>CAVWTC010000018.1:0-45913 GCA_963757645.1 uncultured Actinomycetota bacterium | reverse complement strand
CGCGTAGGTGGACGGACGGCGCTCGAAGCTGCTGCGGTGACCAGGGTCTCGCCGCCCACATGGCAGCGGCGGCAGCCGGTTAGCGCCCGCACGACGGCGCCGTAGCTGCGGCCCGACGGTGTCGTTGGCGGGGGATACGATCGTTGCGACGTCTCTGGTCGGGCCGTCGGGCCGGGCTGGCGGTGCAGCCATAGTTTCGGTCATGGTGCGGTGCCTTGTGCCCGGCGCTCAGGCGGCCGGACGGTCGTCGGACATGCCGAGCAAGCACAGCAGCTCAGCGGTCGCTACGCGATTCCGGTTGCCTAGCTTCAGGATTCGCACCGGAAACTGCCCGCGCTTGACCAGCTGGTAGGCGAGTGAGCGTCCAATGCCTAGGGCTGCGGCGGCCACATCAAGGGAGACGGTAGGCCCAGCCTCCAGTAGAGCTGCGGTCGTGGTTCTGTGAGTGGTGGTCATCTGCGATGCCTTCCAGGAGTGGCGTCACAACCCATCGGTAGGTCGTGTAACTGTCCACCGACTGTACCGCTCGACCGGCAAGCTGCGTAACAAGGTGCCGACGGATGTTGACGCGTGTCGCCGTCCAGCGGAGACTGGAGTAGTGCAAAGCGACTACGACGACCCAACCGTGACCGTTGAAGGACTGGTCCAAGAAAAGCTGGTGGAGCTGATGCCCGGCTTTGCCGTTCCTAAAGGTGGGCGGATCACAGTCTCGAACCATCGTGGCTTCCATGTGGTCGCCCAGCTGGAGCTGGTAGACGGCAGATACGAGGTAAGCGAACTGACCGTGAAACGCCTTGACGGTGGCCGACCGGTGACTACGGAGTCTTTGAGGGATATGGCACTTGGCCAATTGACCACGGAGGCGCTGCAATCGATGCTCCAGAAAGTGACTCGGGATGAGACGCATGGCGGACTCACAGTCGATTTCCGTGACGATTGGCACCGTGCCGAGACCCGAACGGGCTACGGAGTTCTCACACCCGACGACGTCGCCTCCGCCAAGGCAGCGGGTCCGACACCTCCCACTCTCAAAAAGGTGGCCACTGTTTACAGATTCGCCGACCTCATTGGCGAAGCACCGACAAAGGCTGTGCGCGACACCTTCGGGATTTCACAAAGCACAGCGGGCGCATGGGTGGGTCGCGCTCGCAGTGCCGGACTACTGCCACCAACGGGAGAGGGCGCGGAATGAAGGGCTCGGTAACGAAACGCTGCACCTGCCCAGCGATATTCGACGAGAAGGGCAAGCGCAAGACGTGCCCGAAACGGCATGGCTCGTGGTCGTTCATCGCGGACGTCGGCGAGGATCCGGTGACCGGTCGTCGGAAGCAGGTCAAGCGCGGGGGCTTTCCTACCCGCGAAGATGCCGAGCGTGCGCTCGCCGATCAACTCAGCCAAGTTCGTGACCACGGCTGGAACGATGACAAGGGCCAGACGGTCGTCGGCTGGATGGCCGAGTGGATCAACCGACAGGAGCGCTCCGGTAAGCTCCGCGCGTCGACCGCGGACGTGTACAGGTACTACCTCCGCGGGCGGATCACCCTGCACGTCGGCGCCAGAACCAAGCTGCGCGACTTCAAGCGACCCGCAGCGGCGGCGCTCGTTCGGAAGATGGTCGACGCAGGTGACGGCGCAACGACGGTGCATCGCTGCATTGCCGCACTCCGATCGGGCCTCACGGCTGCGGTGCGCGCGGGCTTGATCCCAGTCAACCCAGCCAAGGACCTTGACCTGCCGACGCGTGACGTCGCGGAGGCGAATCCCTGGGAGCCTAGGGAACTTGGCGCATTCCTCGCGGCCGTTCAGTCCGACCGGCTGGGCGTGCTGTTCGAGGTGCTGGCCTTCTCCGGGCTGCGGCGCGGCGAAGCGTTGGGCCTGACTTGGGATGACGTTGATCTGATCAACGCCCGGCTGACGGTGCGCCGTCAGATCGTGCCCGGACAGACGGCGCAGTGTCGTTGGTGCGGGAATGCTCACGGGATGACCTGGCGGGAGCCAAAGACCGACGCCGGGGCGCGCATGGTGGAGATCGACCGGCAGACGATCGGCGCGCTCATGACGCACCGCCTCCGGCAAGACAGCGAGCGGGCCGAATGGGCAGGCCAGTCTTGATCACCGGCTCGTGTTCGCCCGCGAGGATGGTCGCCCCTACCACCCGGCGACGATCACTGACCGCTCGCAGCTGATCGAGACGGTCACGTCAAGGACGACGATGGGAATGATCACCCCTGCGGCGCGTGAAACTCCATGAACTGCGGCACGGAGCAGCATCGCTCGGTATCGCTGCCGGTGTCCCGATCGAGGTGATCAGCAAGCGACTCGGTCACTCGTCGATCAGCGTCACGGCCGACATTTACGGGCACCTGCTCCAAGGAGTCGGCCGACAGGCTGCGGAGGCATCTGCCGCACTCGTCCCGCGGGGTCGGTACTTGAAGGTTGCCAAGGCCGTGTGACCAATTGGTGACCAATCACCCTGTTGATCTTGAAGGAAGCCCCTCACCTGCGGAAACTGGTGAGGGGCCGACCTGTCGGGATGACAGGATTTGAACCTGCGACCCCTTGACCCCCAGTCAAGTGCGCTACCAAGCTGCGCCACATCCCGGCCACCCGGATCCCCGGGCGAGGGCAAGACTACCGCAGAGCGGAGGGACAGCAGACATCCCCGCGAGAGGTCACCGCACCCGGGCGGTCAGCACCGCGTGGTACCCGGGGATCTCCTCGTGCCGGGTCCCAGCGCGGAGCGGAATGGTCTGGATGACCGTCGGACCGTCCGTGAGGGTCTGCCAGTCGGCGATGGGAAACGCCGCGTGCCGCTCGTCGGCGCCGAAATGCCCGGGCCGCGGGATGTCCCGGATCGCCCGCTCGAGCGGCGCGGGGATATCTCTGGCGGTTGCGCCCAGCGCTGCGAGGTAGGCCAATGAGCTGCCCCGGTAGTCGGTCTCGACCAACAGCACGCGCCCCTTGTCCCCGATCAGCGGCAGCAGGTTCCGGGCCAGCTCGGCACGCGCCTGCGGGTTGAGGATGTGGAACACCCCGCGGACGAACACGTTGGCCGGTCCGTACCGGGCCGCGAGTTGCGCCGTCGCACCGGGGACGGTTGCGTCGAGCTGGTGGAAGCTCATTCCTGGCCGATCCTGCGACTGCCGCCTGGCCAGTTGGACGGCGCTGATGGACAGATCGACGCCCACCGTTACCGGAAACAGGTCCGCCAGGTACCGGGTGAAGCTGCCGTTGCCACATCCGACGTCGATGACCGGTATCGCGGGGTCGAAATACTCGTCGATCAGCGGCCGGTAGTTCGACGTTTCGGTCAGCTCGGCGGAATCCCACAGGACGTCGCCACCGACACCGGTTGATGTGACGCCGGACCAATAACGGTTCCAGGCCTCCGGCAGATTCTTCGGCGCCCGCATGGAAAGCCAGGCGACCCGGGGAATCAACAAGAGCCTGGGCAGCGATCGCCACCATCGATCGGGACGCCTGGAGACGGCGCGATCGTCCTCGGCGGTCACGTCAGATCGAACCTTCGGGGAGCGACGTGGACAACATCTGCCTCATTTCGTCGGCGCGCAACGGAAGACTGTAGTAGTGCCCCTGCCCGTACTCGCAGCCCAGCGTCTGCAGCCGGTCGCGCTGCTCCACGGTTTCGATTCCTTCGGCAATGGCCCGCATCTGAACGGATTCGATCAGGTGCAGCAGGGCGGTGACGAACATGCTCTGCTGCGGGTCGAAGGCGATGTCGGCGATCATCGTCGGGTCCAGCTTGACCGTATCGATGGGGAGTTTGCGGAGATAGCTGACGGACGAATAGCCCGTTCCGAAGTCGTCGATCCCCACCCCGACCGACATCTTGCTCAGCGTCAGCAGATTCTCCAGAATCGCCGCGTCACCGGTCATCATGGCAGTTTCCGAGATTTCCACCGCAAGCCTGTCCGGTTCCACCTGATACTTCTCCAATGTTTCGCGGACGTGGTCGGCCGCCCCCGCCCACCGGATCTCGACCGGCGAGAAGTTGACGTGCAGGCGGAAGTCTTCCGGCAGGTGCGCAGACCAGGACTGCATACCTCGGACGGCCTCCTCCAGGACCCAGTGCCCCAGTTCGATCATGTGCCCGCTGTCCTCGGCGACCGGGATGAACTCGGCGGGCATCAGCAGCCCACGCTCCGGATGCACCCAACGGACGAGCGCCTCGGCACCGATGATCACGCCGGCGCGCAGGTCGAAGATCGGTTGATAATGCAGCTCCAGTTGGTTCTCGGCCATCGCGGTGACCAGTTCGGAGGCGACCTGCAACCGCCACCTCGCCGCGAGATGCATCTCCGGCCGGAAGACCTGGATGTTCCCGCGGCCGAGGCTCTTTGCGGCGTACATCGCGGTGTCGGCGTCGCGCAGCAACTCCTCGCCGTCCTGCCCGCCCCGGCCGAAGCACAGGCCCAGGCTGGCGCCGGCCCAGACCGGCCGGTCCCCCACCCACACCGGGCTCTGCAATTCCTTGAGCGCCCGCTCGGCGACCCGGAGCGCCTGGTCCTCGGTCGCATCGGGCATGACGATGGCGAACTCGTCACCACCCAGCCGGGCGACGGTGTCCGTCTCGCGCACCACACCCCGCAGCCGCCGGGCGACCTCGACCAGGACCTGATCCCCCACACTGTGGCCCAGGCTGTCGTTGATCGTCTTGAACTCGTCCAGATCGAGCATCAGCACGCTCGGCGGCAGCGCACCCCGGTCCGCCCTGGCAATCGCCTGCCGGATGCGATCGCCCAGCAGAGTGCGGTTGGCCAGACCGGTCAGGGCATCGCCCAACGCCAACCGCTCCAGTTCGATGCGGGCCTGATCGAGCTCGGCGGTGCGTTCGGTCACCCGCTGCTCGAGCGTCTGATAGATGGTGTCCAGCTCATCGGCGAGCAGATTGATGCCGGTGATCAGGGCGTCGATGGAGTCCCGGGCCGGTGACGGTTCGAGTCGGGCCTTGAGATCGCCGGAGGCCAGCCGCACGATCAGATCGACCAGTTCGTCGAGCCGGCCGTCGTCAATCGGTTGGCTCATCGCGGCCTTCCCGCAGGAACGCCATCGCCTGATCCCGGTTGGTGAAGAATTTCGTCGGGCATGGCACCTTGCTCACGCCCAGCGTGAAGTTGGCAATCACCCGATCGACCGGCGAACGACCCAGCAGCGCGATGCGGGAGGCCGCTGATGGCCGGCCGAACACCGACCTTGCCTCTCTGGCAACCGACTTCGTGGTCGCCATGTCGACCAGCATCGGCCGTTGCGAGTCCGCTGAGACCCGGTTCACCTCGTCGAACGCCCGCTTCGCTGCGGTGCCCGTGATGACGGCACCCTGCGGCCACCGGAGCATCACGATCCCGTCCTCGATCGAGATCGTCTCCCTCGCGCTGCCGGTCGACTCCGTGCTCACCCGACACCCCAACCTCGACTGGATCCGACGACAACCACCAATGCTATTCGAGGCCGTCACTGCCAGATGCCAAGTCAGACAGAGCGTAACCAATCGTGATGCCTCGGACGGCCGAGCTCGTTGCGCTCTGCTTCCACCGCCAACCTGCGCGGGCACAATTCACCCGAGCGGGACAATGCGGACGCCCCGCAGGTGCCACAGACTGCAGTTGCGGGGCCGTTGTCCAGCGTCCGGCCAGGACGGGCGATGCGCGGCCACACCCCCGGAAGGGACTTGTCATGTGCCTGTTCGTCATTCTGCTGTTCTTCGGCCCCCGGTCGGCGTTGGTGCTCTGGTGGCTGTTCGACATGCCACGCTTCAACCTGACCTTCGATTCCTTCTGGCTGCCGTTCCTGGGGTTCCTGCTGCTGCCGTGGACCACGCTGGTCTACGTCTTCGTGGCGCCCGGTGGGGTGAACGGGTTCGACTGGTTCCTGCTCGGCCTCGCCGTCGCCATCGACATCGCCGGCTACGGCGCGAGTGGCCGCTACCAGCAGCGTCGCCGGGTGCCGGCCAGCTGAACCGGCGGTCGGGTTCGTTTCACACTCGGGAAGGGTGGTTACCGTTCGACGGTGAACGCCCCCGATGATGCCGGCACCGTCGTCGCGCCGAACGGGATGGTCTGCTCCGTCGACCATCTCGCCTCCTCCGCCGGGGTGGCGATGCTGCGGGCCGGCGGCTCCGCGGCCGATGCCGCGGTGGCCACCAGCGCGGTGCTGGCCGTCACCACCCAGCACATGTGCGGCATGGGCGGCGACCTCTTCGCGCTGGTCCAGCCACGGCGAACCGGCACCGGCCGCACTGTCGGCCGTGGGACCGGCCGGCGCCGGTGCGGACGCTGCGGCCATGCGGGCGGAGGGGCTGACCGAGATCCCGATGCGCGGCGACGTGCGGGCGGCGACGGTCCCTGGCTGCGTGGACGGGTGGCTGAGCCTGCACGAGCGGTTCGGCCGGCTCCCGCTCGAGCGGGTGCTCCGACCCGCTCACGACTACGCCGAGAACGGCTTTCCCGCCTCACCGCTGCTGGCCCGAGCCGCCCGGGCGATCGCGAATGTGCCCGGCGCCGACGACTACCGCCGGTCCGGCTCGTTGCGGGTCGGTGACCTGGTGCGCCGGCCGTTGGTCGCGCAGAGCCTGAGCGCGATCGTCCGGGACGGCCGGGACGGGTTCTACGGCGGCGCCTTCGGCGACGGCCTGCTGGCTCTGGGCGGTGGCCTGTTCGCCGCCGGCGACCTGGGAAGCTCGCTGGCGCACTGGGAGACGCCGCTGTCGGTGACCGCGTGGGGGCATGACGTCTGGACGGTGCCGCCGCCGTCGCAGGGTTACCTGGCGCTGGCCGGCGCGCGCATCGCCGAACGGCTCGCCGTTGCCCGACGATCCCGACGACGCCGCGTGGGCGCACCTGCTCGCCGAGGCCGCGCGGTGGGCGGCGCACGACCGCGACGACGTCCTGTTCGACGGCGCCGACGGCACCGCACTGCTGTCCGACGCGGAGCTCGATGCCCGCCGGGGCCGGCATCGATCCGGATCGGCGGACCTCACCGTCGACGCCCGCCCGTGGGGGCGGAACGATTCACCTCTGCACGGCTGACGCGGACGGGATGGGCGTCTCGCTGATCCAGTCCAACGCCGCCGGCTGGGGCGCGCACCTGGTCGTCCCGGGCACCGGGATCTTCCTGCAGGACAGGGGAATCGGCTTCACGCTGGAGGCCGATCATCCGAACGAGCTGGCGCCCGGACGCCGCCCGCTGCACACGCTGTCCCCCGCGCTGGTCACCCGCGGGGGACGGTTGACCGCCGTGCTGGGGACGATGGGCGGGGACATCCAGCCGCAGGTGGTGCTGCAGCTACTGGCCCGGTTGCTGCGCAACGGCGAGTCCCCCGGGCGGGCCATCTCCGCCCCGCGGTGGACGCTGGGCGAGGGCGGCTTCAGCACGTGGACGGGGGCCGGCCCGCAGGTGACCACGCTGGAGGCGACGGCGCCGGCGTCCTGGGAAACGGGCCTGGCCGACCGCGGTCACCATGTCGTACGGGCCGAACCGGGGGCGAACGCCGGTCACGCGCACGTGATCGTTCGGACCGACAGTGGTGTGCTGGCAGGCGCTTCCGACCCGCGCGCGCTGACCGGCGCTGCCATCGGGTGGTGAGTGCACCGGTCCCGGCAGTTGGCACTACGGTCGCCGAATGGAGCAGCGGATCAGCCTGGTCACCCTCGGCGTCGCGGACCTGGAACGGTCGCGGAACTTCTACGAGCGGCTGGGTTGGCACGGCCAGGAGGTGCAGCAGACGGTGTTCCTGCAGGCCGGCGGCCTGGCGCTGGTGCTGTGGGGGCGGGCGGAACTGGCCGCGGACAGCGGTGTTCCGGACGGGCCGGCCGGCGGATTCGGCGGCATCGTGCTGGCCCACAACGTGCGCTCCGCCGCCGAGGTGGACGACGTGATGGACGCGGCCGCGGGCGCCGGCGCCGCCATCACCAAGGCCGCGGCGGAGACCTTTTACGGCGGCTACGCGGGCGTGTTCGCCGATCCCGACGGCCACCTGTGGGAGATCGGGTACAACCCCGGGTTCTCGCTGGCCGACGACGGTTCACTGACGATCCCGGACTTCGGCGCCGCCTGAGCCCGACGGCCGCGAGCCGGCCCAGCGCGCCGGCTGATCGGCGACGGCGCCGAGTTGGGTGAAGTTCGGGTGCGCTGCAGGCTCGGAAACGCGCCGCAACTCCACCCGACATCGCCGTCCAGGGCCGCACCGAGGGCCACCAGTCGGCCCTGAAGCTCTACAACTCCACCCAGCTCCGCGCCCACCCCACCTGCCGGATCCGCCGGACCGCACGGCGAGGCGCGGTCAGTTCTTCCGGCCGCGCTTCTCCCGCACCCGGACGTTCACCCGGACCGGCGAGCCGGTGAACTCGAAGTCCTCCCGCAGCCGGCGCTCGATGAACCGGCGGTAGCCCGCCTCCAGGAATCCGCTGGTGAACAACACGAACGTCGGCGGCCGGTTCGCGGCCTGGGTGGCGAACAGCACCTTGGGCTGCTTGCCACTGCGGACCGGCGGCGGCGTCGCCTGGATCAGCTCACCCAGCCACGAGTTCAACCGACCGGTGGGGATCCGCCGGTCCCACGACTCCAGCGCTCGCTGCATCGCCGGCGCCAGCCGGTGCACGCCCCGGCCCGTCTGCGCGGAGATGTTGATCCGCTCCGCCCAGGTCACCCGCACCAGGTCGTGCGACAGTTCGCGTTCCACCTCCTCGCGGCGGTCCGCGTCGACCAGGTCGGCCTTGTTCAGCGCGATCACCAGGGCCCGCCCGGAGTCGATCACCATGGTGATCACCCGCTGATCCTGCTCGGTCAGCGGCACCGACGAGTCGATCAGCACGATGGCGACTTCCGCCGCCTCCAGAGCGGTTTGAGTGCGCAGCGAGGCGTAGAACTCCATGCCCTTGGCCTGGTGCACCCGCCGCCGCAGACCCGCCGTGTCGACGAACCGCCACACCTGCCCGTCGAGGTCGACCAGCGAGTCGACCGGGTCGATGGTGGTGCCGGCGACGGAATCCACCACCGATCGGGATTCGCCGCTGAGCTTGTTCAGCAGCGATGACTTGCCGACGTTCGGCTTGCCGAGCAGCGCGACCCGGCGCGGGCCGGTGGTCCCGCCGGAGAACTCGGACGGCGTCGCGGGCAGCGCATCGAGCACCGCGTCCAGCAGGTCGCCCGATCCCCGGCCGTGCAGCCCCGACACCGCATGCGGCTCCCCCAGGCCCAGCGACCACAAGGACGCCGCGTCGGCCTCGGTTCGCTCGTCGTCGACCTTGTTCACCGCCAGGATCACCGGCCGCTTCGACCGGCGCAGCACCCTGGCCATTGCCTCTTCGGTGGCGGTCGCGCCGACCGAGCCGTCGACGACCACCATCACGGCGTCGGTGGTCAGCATCGCCCGCTCGGCCTGCGCGGCGACGGCGCCCTGCAGCCCGGCGGCGTCCGGCTCCCAGCCGCCGGTGTCGACGACGGTGAACTTGCGGCCCCGCCACAGCGCCTCGTAGGACACCCGGTCCCTGGTGACGCCGGGAATGTCCTGCACGACGGCCTCGCGACGGCCGATGATCCGGTTCACCAGCGTCGACTTGCCCACGTTCGGCCGGCCGACGACGGCCAGTGTCGGCGTCGGGACCGCAGGTCCGGCGTCCTCGCCGTCCGGGCCGCCGTCCTCCCAGCCGGTGAATTCGCTCTCGTCGCTCCAGGTGCCGACGACCGCCGGGTCGGCGGTGTCGTTGTCCGCCCCAGCGCCTGGAACATCATTGGGACCGTCATAGGTGTCACTCACGTCGTCGTCCTCGATTCCGGCGCCCGATCCCGCAGGATCTCGGCGTCGAGTGTGGCCACCAATGCGGCCAGGTTCGTGCGGATCGCCTCGGTGGCGGCGGCGACGGCCGTGCGGCCACCGCCCTTGTCGACCGCGAAGGGCTCGCCGACCAGCACGGTCACCGCCGGTCGGAACCGCCTGCGTTGGCGATCCTTGGGCCTGTCTGTCCCCCGGATGGCGACCGGGACGACTGCCGCCCCGGAGCGCGCGGCCAGCCAGCCGGCCCCCGGGAACACCGTCTCGACGTTACCCGCCCCGCGGGTGCCCTCCGGGAAGATGCCGATCGCCCCGCCGGCCTGCAACTGGGCCAGCGCCCGCAGCAACGGCTCCCGGTCCGGGACGCCCCTGACGACGGCGTGCTGCCCGACGTTCACCAGCAGCCAGCCCAGCGGACCCTTGACCGCCTCCGCCTTCACCAGGAACGACACCCGCCGGGTCAGCGCACCGAACAGCACCGCGCCGTCCATGAAGTTCTGGTGATTGGCCACCACGACCACCGGTCCGGACGCCGGCAGGTGCTCCGTGCCGGACACCCGCATCCGGTACATCAGCAGGCTCAGCGCGATCCCGATCCGCCGGCCGCGGTCCATGCCCTTGGGGCCGCTCGCCTCCGGCGTCGGGTCGCCGGTGCCGCCGAGGTGCCACCACCTCACCTGATGCCCCGGTCGGCCGCCAGTGCAAGGACCCGGGCGACCGTCTCGTCGACCGCCATCGCCGAGGAGTCGATGACGACGGCGTCCGGCGCCGCCTGCAGCGGTGCGTGCGCCCGGGTGCTGTCCTTGCTGTCCCGACGGTCCAGATCCAGCGCCACAGCCGCGAGATCCGCTGCCGGGCCGGCGCTCTCGGCCGGCTTCTCGGCCGGCCCGGCCGAACTGGCGGCGCCGACATTCTGCCGGTAGCGGCGGCGGGCCCGCTCCTCCGCGTCCGCCGTCAGGTAGATCTTCAGCTGAGCGGTCGGTGCGACGACCGTCCCGATGTCCCTGCCCTCGACCACCATCCGCCCGCTGCCGGCGAGTTCACGTTGCCGGCCGAGAAGGAAGGCGCGGACGGCCGGGTTCGCCGACACCGGCGTGACCGCGACGGTCACCTGCTGTCCGCGGATCTCGGCGGTCACGTCGCGGCCGGCGAGCCGGTGCTGCTGGCGTCCCGCGTTGACGGGTGAATCAAAGGCCAAGCGGGGCAACAGCTCTGCCACCGCCGCGTCATCGGCCGGGTCGATGCCGGCGTCGAGCACCGCGAGCGTCACGATCCGGTACATCGCCCCGGTGTCCAGGTAGCCGGCGGCCAGCGCCCGGGCCACCCGCTGGGCGACCGTGGACTTCCCCGTCCCGGCGGGACCGTCGATGGCGACAACGAACCTGCGGGTGGAGGGGCTGCCGCCGGACGGCGTCCCGGGCCTGCTCACAACCCGACCGCCTTGTACAGCTGCGCGATCTCCACCGGGTTCAGCTTGCGCAGCGTGCCGGGCCGCTGGTGACCCAGCTGGACGTCGCCGATCTTGGTCCGGACCAGCCGGGACACCGGGTGGTCCACCGCATCCAGCAGTCGGCGGACGATGTGCTTGCGGCCCTCGTGCAGCACGATCTCCACCACCGCGCGGCCGTTGTGCACGTCCACCACATCGAAGTAGTCGACATTGGCCGGGCCGTCGTCCAGCTCGACGCCCGCCCGGAGCCGGCGGCCGAGGTCCCGCGGGACCGGCCCGGGGATCTCCGCCATGTAGGTCTTCGCGACGCCGTAGGACGGGTGGGTCAGCCGGTGCGCGAGGTCGCCGTCGTTGGTGAGCAGCAACAGGCCCTCGGAGTCCATGTCGAGCCGTCCGACGTGGAACAGCCGCTCGGGCCGGTCCTCCAGCAGCTGGCCGATGTTCGGCCGGCCCAGCTCGTCCGACATCGTGGACAGCATCCCGGGCATCTTGTTCAGCGCCAGGTACACCTGGTCGGCGCGCAGCACGACCCGGTTGCCGTCGACGTGCACGACGGCCGCGGCGGGGTCGATGCGGGTGCCCATCTCCTTGACGACGATGCCGTCGACCTTGACCCGGCCCGCCTTGATCAGCTCCTCGGCCTTGCGCCGGGAGGCGACACCGGCGGACGCCAGGACCTTCTGCAGCCGGACACCGTCCGGCCCGTCCTGCTCGTCCGGGGCCGCCGTATCCTCCCCGCCGGTGGATGTCGGGGGGCGTGGACGGACCGTCTCCGATCGCCCGCCGGTCGGCTTCGCAGCGCGAGAACCCTTCGCAGAAGACTTCCTCGGTTCAGACATCGTCGATCCCGTCGATGTCGGGCAGCAGCGGCCCCAGTGATGGCAGTTCCGACAGATCCGACAAGCCAAGCCTTTCCAGGAAGAGATCGGTGGTGCGGTACAGCAGGCCGCCGGTGTCGGGATCGGTGCCGACGTCCTCGATCAGCCCCCGCGACATCAGGGTGCGGACGACGCCGTCCACGTTGACGCCGCGCACCGCGGCCACCCGGGCGCGCGTGACGGGTTGCCGGTAGGCGATGACGGCCAGCGTCTCCAGGGCTGCGCGGGACAGCCGGCTCTGCGCCCCGTCGAGCACGAAACGCTCGACGACCGGCGCGAACCGGTCGCGGGTGTAGAACCGCCACCCTCCGCCGAATTCCCGCAGCTCGATCCCCGAACCCGCGGCGGTGTACCCGGATGCCAACTGCAGCAACAGATCCCGGACCCGCGCCGGCGGATGGCCGACCGCGGTGCCCAGCGCTGCCTCCGTCACCGGCGCATCGACCACCAGCAGCACGGCCTCCAGCGCGCCGGAGAGGTCGTGTTCCGGAACGGTTTCCACCGGCGGCGGCGCGCCGTCGCCCGGGAGCTCCTGCGCTGCATCGTCTTCCGGCGTCACAACACCATCGGGCAGGGCGTCGGTGAGTGTGTGCGGATCGCCGGTCACTCGTACTCCTCGTCCAGCTCGGGGTCGACGGCCAACGACACCGACTCCGATGGCGCCAGCGTCCAGCGGACGGTGAGCGTGCCGAGCGGCTCCGGCTGGTCGAAGGCGACCGCGGACTCCCGGTAGAGGTTCAGCAGCCCCAGGAACCGGGCCACGATCTCCAGGGTGGCCTCGCAGCCGGCGACCAGTTCGCCGAATGTCGCCGTGCCGCGGTCGAGCAGGATGAGCCTGAGCGCAGCGGTGTGCTCGGCGACCGACACCCGCGGTGCGTGGATGTGGTCGAGGTTGACGGTCGGCGGCGGCTTCGGCCGGAACACCGACGCCGCGAGGGCCGCGAACTCCTCGGGCGTCATCCCGATCCGGATCTCCGGCAGCAGCCCCAGGTACCGGTCCTCCAGCGGGACGGCCCGCGGGTAGCGCCGCAGCGCGCCCGCCTCCAACTCCGCGAACAGCGCCGAGACCTGCTGGTAGGCGCGGTAGGCCAGCAGCCGGGCGAACAGCAGGTCCCGGGCGGTGAAGACGTCGTCGTCGAGCCCGGTGTCCGCGGTGGCGTCCGGCAGCAGGCGCGCCGCCTTCAGGTCGAGCAGGGTCGCCGCGATGACCAGGAATTCGGTGACCTGGTCCAGGTCCCAGTTGCTGCCCATCGCCCGGATGTGGCCGATGAAATCGTCGGTCACCTGATGCAGCGCAACCTCTGTCACGTCCATCCGGCGCTGGCTGATCAACTGCAGCAACAGGTCGAACGGGCCGTCGAAGTTCGCCAGCCGGACGTGGAACGGCCGCCGGCCGTCCTCCCGGTTTGCGGCGGCAGGAAGCGGAGCGGGCCCCGCACCGGGCTGCGGCGGGGCCACCGTCATCGCGCGATCACTTCCCGCGCGAGCGCCCGGTACGCCTGTGCGGCAGGCGATGTCGGCGCGTAGGAGGTGATCGGCTCGCCGGCGACGGTGGTTTCCGGGAACTTCACGGTGCGACCGATGACGGTGTCGAAGACGGTGTCGCCGAACCGCTGGTGCAGCATCCCGACCACCTCACGGGCGTGCACGGTGCGGCCGTCGTACATGGTGATCAGCACGCCCTCGACGGACAGGTCGGGGTTGATCCGCTCCTGCACCTTGGAGATGGTGTCCACCAGCAGCGCGACCCCGCGCAGCGAGAACCACTCGGCGGCCAGCGGGATGATCACCCCGTGCGCGCACGCCAGGGCGTTCACAGTCAGCAGGCCGAGCGAGGGCTGACAGTCGATCAGCACGTAGTCGTAGGCGTGCAGCACCGGCCGCAGCGCCCGGGCCAGGGTGTGCTCCCGGCCGACCTCGTTGATCAGTTGCACCTCACCGGCGGACAGGTCGATGTTCGCCGGGATCAGGTCGACGCCTTCGATCCCGGTGGGCATCATGACGTCGGTGATCGCGGTGCCCGAGGACAGCATCAGGTTGTAGATCGTGTGGTCGAGCTCGTGGGCGGCGATGCCGAGACCCGCGGACAGCGCGCCCTGCGGGTCGAGGTCCACCAACAGCACCCGACGGCCGTACTCGGCCAGCGCCGCCCCGAGGTTGATGGTGGACGTCGTCTTGCCGACGCCGCCCTTCTGATTGCACATGGCCAGCACGGTCGCCGGACCGTGACTGGTCAGCTGGGCGGGCTGCGGATCGCGGCCGCGCATGGCGCGCAGGGCCGGGGATGACGAGCCGGCAACTCCGGCGTCGTTCGTCACGGCGACCGGGGGTGCGGGCTGTTCGGTCACCGGCGAACGGTCGACGTCGGCGGGGTCGCCCGGTTGCCGGTCATCGACCGCGGGCGCGGAATCCGGCGGCCGCGGGTCCTGCCCGGAGGTCGGCACGGCGGGTTCGGTGTCCCCCGCGGCGTGATCGTCAGCCTGATCGTCGGTCTGATCGAGGAAGCCCTGCTGCCCGGAATCGGATCGGGGTGCACCGGCCGCGGCGATCCACGCTGCGTCATCCGGTTCGCTCATCGACCCAGGAACTCCCGCCTACTGGAAAACGTCGTCATCCCGACGACCCGGCCCACCCTATGCGGACTTTCCCCGCGCGGACAACGCGACCCGCCCGCCGAGACCGGGATCACGGAGCTACCCCGAACCCGGGACGAGCAGCCCCGATCGGTACGCCAGCACCACCAGTTGGGCGCGATCCCGGGCGCCGAGCTTGGTCATGATCCGGCTGACGTGGGTCCGTGCGGTCGCCGGGCTCATCCGCAGCCTGCGGGCGATCTCGTCGTTGGTGGACCCGCCGCCGACCTCGATCAGCACCTCGCGCTCCCGCTGCGTGAGCAGGTCCAGCAGACCCGGCGGACCGGAGTGCGGAGCGCCGACCGCGGCCGCCCGCATCACCCGCGCGGTGACGGACGGCGACAGCAACGAGCCGCCGGCGGCGACCGCACGGACCGCGCGGCGCAGGTCGTCGGCGTCGGTGTCCTTGAGCAGGAACCCACGGGCGCCGGCCCGGATGGCGTCGAACACGTCCTCGTCGGCGTCGAAGGTGGTCAGGATCAGCACCGCGACGGCCGAGAGCCGCGGATCGCCGGTGATCCGCTCGGTGGCGGTGACCCCGTCCATTCCGGGCATCCGCAGGTCCATCAGCACCACGTCCGGCCGATCCCGCAGGGCAGCCCGGACGCCGGCCTCGCCGTCCGCCGCCTCCCCGACGACCTCGATGTCGTCGGCCCTGGCCAGCAGCGCGGTGATGCCCTCCCGGACCAGGCTCTGGTCGTCGACGACGAGGACCCGGGTCGGGGGTGTCATACCGAACCGGCCACCGGACGCCGCACCGGGATCGCTGCACCCGACCCGTCATCGCCGTCGGGGCGTGCGTCGCCGTCGGGAGCCGCGCCACCGGCCGGCGCTGCACCGTTGCCGTCGGGGCGTGCGACACCGAAGGGCAGCACGGCGTGCACCTGGTAGCCGCCGTCGCCGGTCGGGCTGGACTGCACCGCGCCGCCGAGCAACTCGGCCCGCTCCCGCATCCCGGCCAGTCCGAAACCGACCCGCTCCCTGTCCCCGGAGTCGGTGTCCGCGTTGCCGCCGGAGCGACCCGGGACGCCTGCTGCGCGGCCGGAATCGCGGATCAGCAGCTCCAACCGCCCCGGCCCGACATGGATGTCGACGGTCACCGACGACGACGGGGCATGCCGGACGACGTTGGTCAGCGATTCCTGGACGATCCGGTGCGCCGCCGTGTCGACCATCAGCGGAAGGCCCGCGAGGTCCCCGGTTCGGTTGATCGTCACCCGCAGTCCGCTGTCCGTCGCGACCCCAGCCAGCCGATCGACATCGGCGAGTCCGCCGACCGGGACGCGCAACCCTGCCTCCACGCTCGGCTCCGCGCCGTTCCCGGAAGCCGAATCGCGCAGCACTCCCAGCGTGCTGCGAAGGTCTGTCAGCGCCGTGCCACTGACCCGGCGGATGTTGCCGAGCGCGGCTGTCGCGGCGGCCGGCTCGGCCGGCAGCGCCTCCAGAGCGACCTGGCTCTGGATCGAGATCGCCGAGATGGCATGGGCGAGAACGTCATGCACGTCGCGGGCGATCCGCACCCGCTCCTGCTCGAGCTGCCGGCGGGCCTGACGTTCATGGTCGCGGGCCGCGGCCGCCGCCTCCTCGGCCGCCCGCCGCCGCAGCTCGCGGCGGGATCGGACACCGTCGCCGAGGGCGATGACGGCGACCAGCAGCACCAGGTTCTCGGCCGCGTCGAAGCCGAGCAGGCGGGTGAGCGACTCACCATCGGTCGCCCGGTACGCGGTGGAGAGCACCAGCACCCCAGCCGCAGCAGCGACGGCGAAGCGCAACCGGCCCCGTTCCGCGGCCGCGTACAGCGCTCCGGCAACCGGCACGCCGACGCCGACGGCGGGGTAGCCCAGCGCGTAGTAGACGAACCACAGCAGAACGGTGGCCGCGAGAACCCCGGCCGGCCAACGCCGTCGGATCAGCATCAGTGCGCCGACGGCGACGGCGAATCCGTAGGCCACCAGGTCGGGATCACGGGCATCGGGCTCGACCTTGGCGGCGATCGCCACCGAGATCGCGGTGGTCACCGCCACCGCCAGCGCGGCGTCGACGAGCACGGCCGCGCGCTCGGATTCCGCCATCGCTGCAGCATACGAAGCCGGCGCCGTACCGGGCATCCGTTCCCGCACGTAGCTCTCCGGGTGACGGCTACGTCCGATGACGTACCGCGCCGCCGTCGGCTGCTGGACGACGACGAGCCTTCAGATTCCTAGCGTGAGGGTGCGCTGACCGCGCGAACGGCACAACTCGCGGACGACCCGCCTGCCCGCAACCCCCATCGAAGGAAGGCCATCGTGACCCGGTCCAAGACACCTCCGGCGCCGCCCGAACCCCGGCCGACCGCAGCACGATCGCCGGGTTGGCGCTCGCCGCTGCGGGTCGCGGCGCCGCTGGTGACGGCGTTGCTGTGGACGCAGCCACTGCTGATCGGGCTGTTCCTGGCCGGAGACTTCGACCGGCTGGCGGTGCACGCCACCGTCGGCGGGGTGCTGGTGTTGGCGGTGTTCCTGCAGTTCGCGCTGTCCGTACCGGCGTGGCGGCCGGGCGGGATGCCCGGCTGGGCGGTCGCGGTCGCGGCCGCGATGGTCGCCGGCGCGGTGGTGCAGATCGCCGCCGGGTACCAGCGCAACCTCGGGCTCCATGTGCCGCTGGGGGTCACCCTCGCCGCGGCGGGTGCGGCGGTCACGATCGCGGCCTGGTTGCCGGCAGGCTCGGCGGCGGCAGCGTCGGGGCCGGCAGCCACTGGGGCGGCCGGGACCCCGGCGCCGGCCGGCCGCGCAGGCGAACCCCCCGCGCGACCGACACCGGCCGACCGGAGCCCGGCTGGCCGGGCTCCGGTGGAACCGACCCCGGCCGATCAGACCCCAGCCGATCAAGCCGCGGGCCGGCACCGATGACGGTGAGCAGGCGGCGGTTCCTCGGGCTGGCCGGCGGCGCCGGCCTGGTGGCGGCGACCGGGTCGCTCGGTGCGATCCGGCTCGGCCCGACCAGCTCCACCGGGGCATTGCTGAGCAGCGAGGTGCCGCTGCCCATGGCGTTCCGCCGACCGCTCGGCGTCCCGGCGACCGCAATTCCGGTGGCCGCCGTCCCCGTCGACGGCGCGGACGCCTACCGCCTCGTCCTGCGATCGGCCACCGCGGACATCATCCCCGGCCTGCCGACACCGATCTGGGGCTATGACGGGACCTTCCCCGGCCCCACCGTCAGGGCCCGGTCGGGCCGCCCGGTGCAGGTCACGGTCAGCAACGAGTTGCCGGTGCCGTCCGTGGTCCACCTGCACGGCGGACGCACCCCGCCCGAGTCCGACGGCTATCCCACCGATCTGGTCCTGCCCGCACCATCGGCAGAGCAGTGGGCCGGCAGCAGGATGGTCGGTCGCCCGGCGGTCGGCGAGCGCGACTACCTGTATCCGCTGGAGCAACGCGCCGCGACGCTGTGGTACCACGACCACACGATGGACTTCACCGGTCCCAATGTGTACCGCGGGCTGGCCGGGTTCTTCCTGATCAGCGATGACGAGGAGGACAACCTCCCGCTGCCGCGGGACGACCGCGATCTCCCGCTGATGATCTGCGACCGCTCGTTCGCCGCCGACGGCTCCTTCCGCTACCCGGCGCTGTCCCCCGATCAGCAGGTCGCCGGCGTCGAAACACCCTTCATGGCCGGCGTCGTCGGCGATGTCGTCCTGGTCAACGGAACACCATGGCCCGTCGCCGAGGTCGACGCGGCGAGATACCGGTTGCGGCTGCTCAACGCGTCCAACGCCCGGCGGTACCGGTTGGCGCTGGATCCGCCGCCGCCCACGGGCTCCGCATTCCTGCAGATCGGCAGTGACGGTGGACTGCTCCCGGCGCCGGTGCCCCGCGATGCGGTGACCCTGGCGTCCGCCGAGCGCGCCGACGTCCTGGTGGATTTCGGTGCCTACCCGGTCGGCAGCGTCGTGACGATGCGGAACCTGCTCGGCACCGGGGCCACCGCGGATGTGCTCCGCTTCCGGGTGGTGCGCGCCGCCGCCCATGACGATTCCGCCGTCCCGGCGACCCTGTCCACCATCGAAACGCTGAACCCGGCCGACGCCGTCACCACCCGGACGTTCGCGTTCCAGTTGCGCCGCACCGCCATGCCGGCACACAGCTCCGGCAGCCCGGTCGGCACTGCCCACGGCACCACCGGGCACGCCGCCGCGGAATCGGATGCGGCAGGACAACCGCTGATGTGGACGATCAACGGCGAGATGTTCGACGTTGCGACGGACCTGGCGCAGCCCCGGCTCGGCGACGTGGAGATCTGGCGGCTGATGACGGACCTGCATCACCCGGTGCACGTGCACCTCGCACCGTTCCAGGTGCTGCGCCGCGGCGGCCGCTCACCGGGACCCGACGACGCCGGCTGGAAGGACACCATCGACCTGACCCCGGGTGAGACGGCCGAGATCATCCTGCGGTTCGACGGCTACCCGGGCCGGTACGTCTTCCACTGTCACAACCTCGAACACGAGGACATGGCGATGATGGCCAACTTCTCCGTCGTGGACGGGTGACCGCAGCCGCCGCCAGGTGGTCAGCTGTGGGCGTCGACGGTGGGTAGCGCTGCCGGTGCCGAAGAGGGTGCGACCGCTTCCGGGGTCGCTCGGCGCGGGCCGAATGCGATCAGCGCGGCGAGCCCCGCCCCGACGGCCAACAGCACTGCCCACACCAGTCTCGGGTTGTCCAGGGCCAGCAGCACGACGGCGAGGACGACGGCGAGGACCCCTGCGCCGATCCGCACCGCCCACTGCCAGCGTGCGTCCCGCACGCCCCCGGAGACCCCCAGCACGGCCCGCCGGACCGTGGTCGCGCTCCGGGACCGGCCGAACAGCCAGGCCAGCACGGCGATCACCGCCCCGATCACCGCCACCAGCCGCATCGTGTCCTGCAGGTTCGTCGTCAGCTGACGGGTGAAGGCCTGTGTCACCTGCGGCTGGGTCGGGGCCTTGCCGATCAGCCACTCCCGGCCCGCGATCAGCCCGACGGCGAGAACCACCATCGAGAAGGCCAGCCACCCGCCGGCCCTGGACAGCCCGCGGAGCCTGCTGCGCGCCAACAGCGCCGACAGCAGCAGTAGCGCCACCGCCACGATCGGCAGCCAGGTACCCGCCGTCACGAGAGTGTCGTAGTAACCGGCCAGTCGCTGCACGTTGGCATTGCCGGTCAGGTTGAAGACGACTGGGACGTCCGGTATCTGGCCGGCCCAGTCGACCCCGGCCGCCGACAGCCTCTCCTTCACCTGGCCGACCGCAGCGCTGAGATCGATGTTGATCGAGCTGAGCCGGGTCGGATTGTTCCCCTTCATCAGCTCGACGAAGGTGCTGTGCGCCTTGGCGTTCGCGTCATTCCAGAGGGTCGCCAACTTGGGGCTCTGCAGCACCTGGTCGACCAGTTTTGTCACGGCATCGGTGATGTCGGTGCGGAAGGTCGCGAGGTAGGACGTCGCCAGGGACGCCAGCCGCGGCGGCAGGCCCAGCGACTGCAGTTCATCGCCGATCCGGTCGGCCAACTTCAGGTTGGTGATCGCGGTGTCGATGCCGGTGACGATCCTGTTCTCGGCGGCGTCGACGATCACCGGGTCGGTGATCAGCGGCCCCACGGCCTCCAGGTAGGCGTCCTGGCTCGTCGCCAGGTTCTTCGCCCACGCCGTGGTGACGCCGATCGGCGCCAGCACGCATCCCAGCACCAGCAGGACGATCGACAGCACCCGCCACGGCTTTGCCTTCGGGCCGTCGTCGATCCTGTGCCAGCCGCGTCGCGGGACGGGCGGGACAGCACTCGCGTCCCCGGCCGGCACCCGGTCGCCGTCGGGATCGAACGCCCGCGTCCCGGCGCCCTCGGCTGCACTGTGGTCGCCGGGTGGGTCGGTGGGCGGGTCGGTCAGCAGCAGCGGAGCCGTCGGCGCACCCGCCTCGGCGCCAGGCTCGTCCCCCATGTCCGGAACCTTCCGTTCGGTGACACCACCGGTATTCGTACCAATAGTGGCGGCGCGTCCCCCCTGGGCGCTTCACCCGTCCAGGATGATGTGGCAGCACACGACCGCTGCGAGGGTCGGCGCAACGCCGCTGATCCCGGCGGCCCCCACCATCGGGATCGGTGGCGCTCCTGCGTCGTCGCGGGCGGGTGGCAACGCCTGGAACCGCCCACACGGAGAACGGACGAGGGCCATGAGCGATCAACCCGCCGCACGGAGCGGGCAGGACCCGGAGTACATCACCGGCGTGCAGCAGCTGCCGCCGCCTCAGCAGTACGGGTACGGCCTGCCGCGCGGGCTGATCATCGTGCTGGGCCTGGCCGCCGGGGTCGTCGTCGCGGCCGGGATCCATGCGGTCCCCGACATCATCGGCCCGGTGTTCCTCGCACTCGTGCTGGTGATCACCGTCGATCCCATCCGGGGCTGGATGATCCGCAAGGGCGCCCCGCGCTGGGCAGCGACCCTGGCCGTGGTGATCGGGGTGTATGCCATCGTCATCGGGCTGTTCGTGGCCGCCATCGCCGGCATCGTCCAGCTTGCGTCACTGATGCCGCAGTACGCCGACCAGTTCCAGGAGCAGCTTGCCGGGGTGAAGTCCTGGCTCGCCGGCATGGGTGTCACCCAGGCCGACATCCAGAACGCCCTGGGCAGCGTCGACAAGAGTTCGATCGTCGGCTACGCCAAGGCCCTGCTGTCCAGCCTCGCCGGGGTGTTCACCTCGCTGTTCTTCATCATCACGCTGCTGATCTTCCTGGCGGTGGACGGTTCGGTGTTCCGGGACCGGATGGTCAGCCGCCGCCCCGGCCGCGAACCGGTGCTCACCGCGCTCGGCACCTTCGCCGCGGGAACCCGCAAGTACTTCGGGGTGGCCACCGTGTTCGGCGGCATCGTCGCGATCCTCGATGGGGCCGCCCTGCTGATCCTCGGGATCCCCGCGGCCGGGCTCTGGGCGTTGCTGGCCTTCGTCACCAACTACGTGCCGAACATCGGCTTCATCATCGGCCTGATCCCGCCGGCATTGCTGGCGCTGCTCACCGGCGGACCCAGCCTGATGGTGACCGTGATCATCGTCTACTGCGTGCTGAACTTCATCATCCAATCCGTGCTGCAGCCGAAGTTCGTCGGGGACGCGGTCGGCCTGACCACGACCGTCAGCTTCCTGTCGCTGATCGTCTGGGCCTACCTGCTCGGTCCGCTCGGCGCGATCCTGGCGATCCCGGCCAGCCTGCTGTTCAAGGCGCTGCTGATCGACGTGGACCCGGACGCCAAGTGGCTGCAGTTGTTCTTCGGTGACGAGCCGGTCTTCAAGGTCAAGGACCCGAACCGGACGAAACGATTCAGCCGCAAGAAGACGCCGGACCCGGCCGCAGGACCCGATGCCCAGGCAGCGCCCACGGAAACGCCGCCGTCCACACCGCCCGCAGTTCCGCCGGCCCCGGTGGAGAGCCCCGCCTGAGGCTCGCGGAGCTCGCCTTCGGTCGGCCGGCCGCAGTCCCTGGTACCGGTGCGGGCACAGCACGACGGGCGGTCAGCCCACGGCCGCGGCCGCCCCGCGCAACGCCTGCACCTCCCGGACGTACTGGTCCCGGCCGACCATCCGGTACAGCAGCCGGGCCGGGGCCGGCACCTTCCCCATCAGGTTCGCGCGTTCGGCCGGGGTGGCATCCTCGAGCATCGCGCCGAGCAGCCACGCCATCCGGTTCAGCGGGATCCAGCTGGCCGCCCGCAACCCCATCCCGAGCCACTCACCCGGTGTCACGAAGCGATCGACCGCGGGCAGCACGTCCGCCTCGACGGCGTCGAGGTGCGCAGCCACCGACGTGGCAAGTTCGTCGACGATGTCGACCAGTGCGGCCCCGATCTCGGCGTCGGCGGCCTGCTCCCAGAGCGGCAGCAGGTCGTCCAGCTCGGACATCAGCGCCGCGTGCTCCCGGTGCCAGTCGAGCATCCGCTCCTCCAGGGACGCCGCGAGCCGGGCGCGCTCACGAAGCCGCCGCCACAGCAGGTCCCGTTCCGCCGCGTGGTGGTGGGTCAGCGCGTTCGCGAGCTCGCGGCAGTGCGTGCCGAGCAGCCCGGCCCGTTCGGCGTTGCCCGCCGCGACCCCACCGATCAGCCCACCCAGCATCCGCAGCTCGCGGCGAAACACCTTGTGCACCAGCACCATGTCGGACGTGAGGCAGCGCGATCCGGCCCCCGTCGGGCGGTCGGCTGCCGCTCGGTCCCGGGCCGCGTCGGCGCGGCGGGAGGCCGGGCGGGTGGGTGCGGACACGGCGGACCTCCGGTCGGATGGCGATGCAAGGGGCAGGGCACGGGCATGAGTTCGCGCGACCCGCGGGCGGCGGACGACGCGCCGCTCGGGTCCGCGCTGTACCTGCAGGAGGGGTCGGTCACGCGGTTGATACGACCAAGGGCAAATTGGATGCCAACGGGACCCCCGGATCCCGCGGCGCCGACGGGTCGCCCTCACTCCGCGAACCCATCCGTTGCTGGTGCTGCAGCACCAGCAACGCGTCAACGTGCGGAGCATCGGGAAGTTGTCAGCGCGCCCTCGGGTGCGAGGTGGCGTAAACCTCGCGCAGCGAATCGACCGTCACCAGGGTGTAGATCTGCGTCGTCGTCACCGATGCATGCCCCAGCAGTTCCTGCACGGACCGCACGTCCGCACCGCCCTCGAGCAGGTGGGTCGCGAACGAGTGCCGCAGGGTGTGCGGGGAGACGCCGGTGGCACCGTCGGAGCCGCTGATGCCGGCCCGCTCGGCGGTGTCCCGCAGGACCTGCCAGGCGCTCTGCCGGGACAGCCGCGCTGCCACGGACGTTCAGGAACAGCGCACCGGCCGGTGACCGGGTGGACCGGCCGGTCCGGGCGGCGGCCAGCGCGGGCCTTCCGCGCACCAGGTAGGCGTGCAGCGCCTGCACCGCGAACGACCCGACGGGAACGAGCCGCTCCTTGGCACCCTTGCCGCGCAGCCGGACGACGGACACGCCAGGCGGTGCGCCGGTCGATTCCGCCGAGGCGAGCGCATCGACGTCATCGACGTCCAGCCCCACGGCCTCGCTGATCCGGGCGCCGGTCGCGTACAGCAGCTCGAGCAGCGCCCGGTCGCGCAGGCCCCGCGGGTCCTGGCCGTCTGCGGCCTCCAGCAGCGCGGTGATCGTCGCGACCGGCAGCGCCTTCGGCAGCCGGCGGGCCGGCACCGGCGGGTGCACGTCACGGGAGGCGTCGGTCGCGACGGTCCCTTCGGCCAGCAGGAAGCGGTGCCAGCCGCGGGCGGCGACGACCGCCCGGGCCGCCGACGACGCGGCCAGCGGGGGATGCTCCGGCGAACCGGTCCGCAGCGCCACCAGGAAGTCCGAGACGTCGGTCGAGGTCACCTCGTCGAGCCGGGTGCGACCGGCCCCGGCCAGAAAGCCGAGGTAGCGCTGCAGGTCTCGGCGGTAGGACAGCAGGGTGTTGCGGGCCACCCCCCGCTCCACCGCCAGGTGGTCGAGATAGCCGCGCAGCGCGGCGGCGAGTTCTGCCGACGGCTCTGCGACGGCCGGTGCACTCTGCAGGTCCGATGCGCCGGGCGGTCTTCGCGCCGGGCCGGCTGCCGGGCCGGCGGGCAGCGGGTCTGTGGGCAGCGGGTCTGTGGGCAGCGGGTCGGCGCCCGGCGTCACCGGAGCGGGATGCCGTCCAACGGCGGCGCCGCGGGAGCGCCCGGCCCGCGGTGCACCCGCCAGGGCGCGTCCTCGCCTTCGGGCTGGTCCTGCGCCCGCAGCGACGCCCCCCGCAGCACGGCGTCGGCCGCGAGGATGCCGGAGACCGCCATCACGTTGACGATCTTCCCGGCCAGCGCCGCCTCGACGGCGACCGCCAGCGGAACCCGCACCACCCGCAGGTCGGCTTCCTCGTGTTCGCTGTCCGGCCGGCCGACCTGGGTCAAACCCGTGGCGAGGAAGATCCGCACCCACTCCTCGGTGAAACCGGGCGAGGTGGCGACGTCCAGCAGCACCGCCCAGTCGGCTGCCCGGTACCCGGTCTCCTCGGTGAGTTCCCGTTCTGCCGCGGCCTGGGCGGGCTCATCGGCCACGTCGAGCAGGCCGGCGGGCAGTTCCCAGAGCCGCCGGCCGAGCGCGTGCCGGTACTGCTCGATCAGGATGACGAAAGGCGACGACTCCCCGGCCGGGAGCGGCCCGGTCAGCGAGGGCACGTCCAGGGCGACGATGGCCACGGCGCCGCCGTGCTCGACAACCTCACGCTTCGCGGTGCCTCCGCCGGGCATCACCACCTCGTCGATCCGGACGGACGCGACGACGCCGTCGAACACCCTCTCGCTGGACACCACCGAGAACACCTCGGCGTCCTGCCCGTTCGGCGGGCTGCCCGGCGCTCCGTCGGACGGCTGCTCGGAAGGCTCCTCGGACGGCTCCTCGGACGGCTCCTCGGACGGCGAGGTCACCGGGAGACCGTGCCTGAGACCAGGTCCTCGGTGGTCCTGGCCGGTTCCGGGGCGTCGTCGGCGATGGGCAGCCGTTCGGATTCCAGGTAGTCAAGGGCGGCCCGGACGAACGCCGCGAACAGCGGGTGCGGGCGGGTCGGACGGGACTTGAACTCGGGGTGCGCCTGGGTCGCGACCAGGAACGGGTGCAGTTCTCGGTCGAGTTCGACGAACTCGACCAACGAGGAATCCGGAGAGGTGCCGGACAACCGCAGTCCGGCGTTTTCCAGGGCGTCCCGGTAGGCGTTGTTGACCTCGTAGCGGTGCCGGTGCCGCTCGGAAACCGTGCTGGTGCCGTAGATCTCGGACACCAACGAGCCCGGGGCCAGGCGCGCCGGGTACGCGCCGAGGCGCATGGTGCCGCCCATGTCCTTGGCGCCGGACACCACCTCGTGCTGATCGGCCATGGTGGCGATCACCGGGTCGGCGGCGTTCGCGTCGAACTCCGCGGAGTTCGCGCCGCCCAGGCCGGCCAGGTTGCGGGCGGATTCGATGACGATGCACTGAAGCCCGAGACACAACCCCAGCACGGGGATCTTGTTGATCCGGGCGAAGGTGATCGCGCCGATCTTCCCCTCGATCCCGCGCACCCCGAACCCGCCGGGGATCAGCACACCCTGGACATCGGACAGTTCGGCCCGTGCCCCCGCGTAGGTGATGCAGTCGTCGGAGGCGACCCAGACGATCTCCACCTTGGCGTTGTTGCCGAACCCGCCGGCCCGCAGCGCCTCGGTGACGGACAGGTACGCATCCGGTAGGTCGATGTACTTGCCGACGACCGCGATCCGCACCGTTTCGGCCGGGTGGTGCACCCGCTCGAGCAGCTCGCCCCACATCGTCCAGTCGACGTCGTGGAAGCTCAGGTTCAGCCGGCGCACCACGTAGGCGTCCAGCCCCTCCCGGTGCAGCACCCTGGGGATGTCGTAGATGGACGGCGCGTCGGGCGTGGAGATCACGGCCTCGGCGTCGACGTCGCACATCAGCGAGATCTTGCGCTTGAGCGGTTCGGGGATCTCCCGGTCCGAGCGGCAGACCAGGGCGTCCGGCTGGATACCGATGTTCCGCAGCGCCGCCACCGAGTGCTGCGTCGGTTTGGTCTTCAGTTCGCCGGACGGCGCCAGGTAGGGCACCAGCGAGACGTGCAGGAAGAAGACGTGGTCCCGGCCGACGTCGTGACGTACCTGACGGGCCGCCTCCAGGAACGGCAGCGACTCGATATCGCCGACGGTGCCGCCGATCTCGGTGATCACGACGTCGGGCACCGAGCGCCCCGTCGCATCGTCCGGGTCGGGCGCGGACATCGCCAGGATCCGGTCCTTGATCTCGTTGGTGATGTGCGGGATGACCTGCACCGTGTCACCCAGGTACTCCCCGCGGCGTTCCCGGGCGATCACCCTGGAGTAGACCTTGCCGGTGGTCACGTTGGCCTCGGCGGACAGGTTGCGGTCCAGGAACCGCTCGTAGTGGCCGATGTCCAGGTCGGTCTCGGCGCCGTCCTCGGTGACGAAGACCTCGCCGTGCTGGAACGGGTTCATCGTTCCGGGGTCGACGTTGATGTACGGGTCCAGCTTCTGCATGGTGACCCGCAGCCCGCGGGAGGTCAGCAGGCGGCCGAGGCTGGAGGCGGTGAGTCCCTTACCCAGGGAGGAGGCGACGCCGCCGGTGACGAAGATGTGCTTGGTGATGCGCGGCGATTGCGCCAATGCGACTCCCGTGTTCGTCGTCGGCTCTGGGATGTCGGCTGTTCGGAGCGAACACGTCGACGTTGCCGACTTGTGGATTGCTGCCGGTCACCCGGCGACCACCCCACGGGATTTCACCCTAACATCACCGCCGCCGTCCAAGGCTGAACCCCCCAACCCGCCGAAGCGGGGGTGTTACCGTTTTTCATGACGGATTCCGTGACCCGCCGGGTTGATCCTGCCGGCGGGTTGCTGGCCCGCCCGGAGCTCGGAACGACGTTGCGGGCGTGGCGCGAACGACGCGAGCCACCGTCGGATGCCGACCCAACCATGCTCCGCCACACCCCGGGCTGGCGCCGGGAAGAGCTGGCGGTGCGCGCCGGGGTTTCAGCCGAATACATCACGCAGCTCGAGCAGGGCCGCGCGACCACACCGTCTGTTCAGGTGCTCAAAGCTCTGGCCGCCGCGCTTGCCTTGTCGTATCAGGAACAGGTCCACCTGTACGAGCTGGCCGGCCGGAAGCCCCCGCGACCACCCAGTGGGCTTCCGCCCTCGATGCTGCAGATGATCCCCCAGCTGGAGAACCCGGCGGCGCTGTGCAACGCCGCCTGGGACCTGATCACCTGGAACGCCGGATGGGCCACCTTGGTCGGCGACGTCGCCGGATTGCCGCGCCGCGAGCAGAATCTGGTGCTACGCCACTTCTACGCGATGCCTGGACGATTCCGGCGGACCCACCAGGAGTCCGAGTTCTTCGAGTCCGGCATCGTGGCCGACCTGCGACGGGCAATCGGCCGAAATCCGGATGATCGACGCCTCAACGCCGTCATCGATGATCTGCTGGCCAACAGCGAGCGCTTTCGGGCGCTGTGGTCGGCTCCGGCCGCCGTTCCGTACGACCGGGAGATCAAGACGTTGTTCCACCCGGAAGTTGGCTCGTTTCAACTCGACTGCGTCGTGATGGATACCCGGAACCTCGACTACCGGGTGATTCTGCTCAGCGCGGCGCAGGGTTCGGCCGGCGAGGCGGCGCTTCGTCATCTCCGCGGAGCCAGCTGAGTTCACGGATGCTGCCTACTTGCCTGGTAATGGCGGTACCAGGCAAGCAACACCATGCGGTGAGTTCACCCGGCACGCTTCAAGGGCCGATATCCGGACTCCCTGGAGGTCAAGAATGTCAACTGAAGTCAACCCAACGGTTCTACTGGTCCACGGCGCCTTTGCCGAATCGAACAGTTGGAACGCGGTGATCGCCGGCCTGCAGGCGCAGAACCTGGAGACCGTTGCCATAGCGAATCCGCTCCGCGACCTGCAGTCGGATTCGGCCTACCTGGCCAGCGTCATCGCATCCATTTCCGGACCCGTTGTGCTCGTCGCTCATTCCTACGGAGGAATGCTGACGACCGAGGTCGGCGCCACCGGCACGGCCGTCAGGGCGCTGGTCTACGTGGCGGCGTTCGCACCGAACACCGGCGACTCCGGACTCAGCCTTTCCGGGAAGTTTCCGGGCAGCACGCTCGGCGAAACGCTGAACAGCGTTCCGTTGGGCGACGGAATCAATGATCTGTCCATTCGGCAGGACAAATACCACCACCAGTTCATGGCTGACGTCCCGCCTGCCGAGGCCCGGCTCTACGCCGCGACCCAGCGCCCGGCGACCGACAAGGCCCTGGGGGACGCACTCCAGACCACCACACCTGCGTGGAGCGTCCGGCCCTCCTGGTTCGTCTTTGGCGATGCCGATCTCAACATTCCGGTCGAAGCCCACCGCTTCATGGCCGAACGGGCCGGGTCGCGGGTCACCGTCGAAGTTCCCGGAGCCTCACATTCGCTGGCCGCCTCCCAGCCGGACGTCGTTGTCGACACGATCCTGCAGGCGGCTCGTGCCGTGCACGCATCCGCGGCGTGAGAGATCTGCGATGACCGCTGGCCTGGGGTCTTCGGTCCAGCGGATCTCGTCGCCGCGGGCGCGGCGTGCCCTCCGCCGGGTTGCCTTCGCGGCCATCGCGGTCGTGATCGGAAGCGGGATCGGTCTGGTGACCTACCAGATCGACGTCCAGCCCGGAGCGGCGATCGTCAAGGCCGTCTTCGAATCCGGCACCGAGGTGAGCCCGCCGGCAGATTTCGCCGTCCGCGAAAGAATGGTTGTGGAGAATGGCAACATTCCGATTGCCGGCGACGGCGGTGCGCCGGCCACGATGGATATCTTCACGCCGACCGCGGTTGGCCCGCCGCACCACCCGATGATTCTCTGGCTGCACGGCGGTGGATTCATCTCCAGCTCGCCGGACACGGTCCGCGACTACACGGTCTTGCTGGCCAGCGATGGGTATGTCGTCGCCAGCCTCGACTACAGCCTGGCTCCAGGTGCCCGGTATCCCACGCCAGTGATCCAGGCCAACGCCGCCCTCGTCCACCTTCAGCAGCACGCCCGTGAATACGGGGGCGATCCGGCCCGCATCTTCGTGGGCGGTGATTCGGCCGGAGGTCAGATCGCCGGCGAACTTGCTGCGGCGCAGACGAACCCGCAACTCGCCGCGGCTTTGGACATCAGCCCGGCAGTAACCGGGAAGAACCTCCGCGGGGTGATCCTGTTCTGCGGGCTGTACGACATGCGAACCGTCGGCGGGTCAGGATTTCCGGCACTACGCACCTACCTCTGGGCCTACACGGGCACCCGGGAATGGGTAGATGACCCGCACATCGACGAACTCTCCACCACCCGCCAGGCGACTCCTCAATACCCGCCGACTTTCTTGACGGTGGGCGACTCCGATCCGTTCGCAGGTCAGGCCGAGGAACTCGCCGGGCGACTGAAAGAGCTTGGAGTGCCGGTCACCACTGCCTTCTGGAGCGGCACCGGCGCCGGCCTCGGGCACGAATACCAGTTCAATTTCACCCTGCCGCAGGCGGTCGAGACGTATACGGCGACACTGCATTTTCTGGAAGACCACGCCGGTGAATGACCCGTCGGCAGCAGCAGGTGAGCGGGCCGGCCGCAGTCAATTGTCGCGGGTTCTCTGGCGAACGGGTTGGTTCGCACTGCTTCTTGTCAGCGCTTGTCTCACCTACGGAATTGTCGTGATCGGCGGGAAATGAGCGCGCCATGAACAGCGGAACGACCGAGCAAAGCCCCGCCGACCGAACCCTGCGACCGGGTGACCGTTACGTCGCCCTCGGAAGCTCATTCGCGGCCGGGCCGGGCGTGGGCCAACGCGCGAAAGGCAGTCCGCGAAGGGCCGGTCGATCGTCGATCAACTACGCCCATTTGGTGGCCTCGCGATTGCGGCTGGTGCTCGAGGACGTGACGTTCTCGGGCGCAACGATCGCCCAACTGCTCGAGCCGGGCTCCCCGGGCCAGCTCGATGCTGTCGACTCCAGTACCCGCCTGGTCACCATCACCGCGGGAGGCAATGACGTCGGTTACCTACCCGGTCTGGTCGCGGCCAGCCTTCCTGCAATCGCTGGGCTCGTGCCAACCGTCAGACGGCGGGTGGCGAGGATGCGGACCCGCGGCGGCCTCGACGAAACGTTTTCGCGTCTCCAACACTCGCTCACTCTGCTTGTTCGAGCGGTCCGGCAGCGGGCACCCGACTGCACCATCGTGTTGGTCGACTACCTCACAATTCTTCCGGCCGATGAATCGGTATCGACCTTGCCGCTTTCATCGGCTCATGCGGCGTGGGGCCGCGATGTCGCTGCCCGGCTCGCCGGGATGGTCAAGACAGTCGCGGCTGCCGAGAGCTGCCGGTATGCGGCGGCATCCGCGATCTCCCACGGCCACGATGCCTGGTCATCAGAACCGTGGACGAAACGGTTCCACTACTCCCTGCGAGGCGGCGCGCCGTATCACCCGACTGCCGCGGGAATGGCGGCCGTTGCCGACCTCGTCATCCGTGTTCTGCAGGAGGAGTGACGCCCGATGCTTACCCGACGGCGAGCGTCGGCGCCTGTGCCTGGGCGTTCTCGCCGAGCCCGTACTGCCCGACGCCGCCGCCGTTCTGCTCCACCAGCCCCAGGACGGTGGAGAGCCGGCCTGTCGGCGTGTCGACGTTGTCGACGGTGCTGACGTTGCCGCTCAACGACGTGTCACCGCGGATGACGCCCACGGTGCCGGTCGGGGTCTGCGAGCCGGTGCGGCCCGCGACTATCACGCCGGTGGCGGACTGCGCCAGCTGATTGGCCAGGTACGCCGGCGCCGCAGCCTTGTCGGCCTCAGATCCACCGGTCAGTTCGCCTCCGGTGATCAACACGACCGCCTGGCCGGGTGCCGGCGAGCCGGTCACGGTGATGAAGCCGGCGCTGGTCAGCGCGGCCAGCACCGAGGCGCTCTGCGCGGGCGTCGCGGCCTTTCCGCCCGTCGGCACGATGAGCACCGAGTTCAGCAGGCCACCGGCGATCGCGCCTGCCTGCGGCACCTCCGGCAGCTTCGCACCGGTGGGGAGCGTCTTGGCGGCCAGCGAACGGAGCTCGTCGGCGCGTGCCGGGTCACTGAAGTCCTCGGTCAGCTGGATCTGCGCGGTGACGGTCGCCCCGGACCGCTTCAGCAGCGACAGGACGGCATCGCGGTCGGCCGGGTCGGCCCCCGCGGTGGTGATGACGACGACCTTGGCGTCCGGCAGGGTGCCCCGGACGGCCAGCGGCGCCACCGAGCCGGCGAACTTCTCGTCGGCGGTGACCCGGTTGGCAAGGTCGCGGTTCTCCGTGGACAGGTCGTCCTGCTGACTGGTCAGGGCAGCGTTGTCGCTCTGCAATCCGGTCAACAGTGGGGAGGAGATCTTGGTGGCGCCGAGCACGATGCCCAGGGCCAAGGCCAGGAACACCGCCGCCAGCGAGACGATGTGGTAGCGCATGGAAATCATCCGAAGAGCCCCTTGACCCAGTCGACGAGCTGGTTCCACCACTGCCGCAGCAGGTCGGAGTAGACACCGCCGACGTCGGACACCATCAGTGCAACGACGATCGCGGCCGCGGCGGCGATGACCAACATCGCCACCACCCACCAGGAGATCCGGGAGCGGTACAGCGCCGCCACCGCCGGCGCCTCGACGACCTTGTGCCCGACCCGCATCCGGACCAGGAAGGTGGCGGCCGTGGAGCCGCGGCCCCGGTCGAGCAGGTCGATCAGGGTGGCCCGCATGCCGACGGTGACGATCATCGACGCCTCCCGGCCGTCGGCCAGCAACAGCGCGAGATCCTCGGTGCTGCCGCTGCCCGGAAAGGTCACGGCCCCGACCCCCAGGTCCTGCAGCCGCTCCAGGCCGGGAGCGTGGCCGTCGGTGTGCGCCGGGATCACCACTTCCGCGCCGCAGCGCAGGGTCTCGGAGTCGATCGCCTCGGGGTTCCCGATGATCAGGTCCGGGGCGTACCCAGCGGCCCGTAACGCGTCGGCGCCCCCGTCGACGCCGACGAGTACGGGCCGGAAGTCGGAGATGTACTTCTTCAGCGACTTCAGCTGGGACTTCGTGTCCGCCGACGACGCCACCAGCAGCACCTGGCGACCGGTCAGCTCGGTGGAGATCTCCGGGATGCCGACGCCGTCGAGCAGCAGCGTCCGCTCCCGTTTCATGTACTCGATCGCGTTGGCGGCGAACGCCTCCAACTGGGCGGACATGCCGGTCTTGGCCTCGATCATCTGGTCGGCGATCGATTCCGCCGTCTGCTCGGTGCCCTCGGCGATCGCTTCCTCGCCGAGGTAGACCGTGCCGCCGTCCAGCCTGATCTTGGCGCCGTCCTTGAGCCGGCCGAAGATCTTCTCGCCGACGCCGTCGATCAGGACGACGTCGGAGCCGATCAGGATCTCCGGACCGAGGTTCGGGTACCGGCCGGAGATCGACGGCGACGCGTTGACCACCGCCGTCACCCCCGCCTTGACCAGCGCGTCCGCGGTGGCCCGGTCGATGTCGACGTGGTCGATCACCACGATGTCCCGATGCCCGACCCGGCCGAGCAGCGTGTCACTGCGCCGAGACACCCGAGCCACCCCTGTGACTCCTGGCAACTGGCGGGACTGGCGTGACAGAAGCTTCATGGTGCGATCGTGACAGTCCGCGCCCGCTTACCGCGGTAGGCGCCGCCCCGTGTCGCACAATCGCCGCAGGTCGGCGCGGGGCCGGGACGCTCCCTGGATGGGTCGCGGTCGACCGGCTGGCGCCGCCGTCATGCGCTGGCCGCGCGCTGACGCGACCGTGGCGCGCGGGTCGCCTTGCCGGTGCTCAGCAGCAGATCGCGGGCGTGCGCCCTGGCGGTGGCGCCCTCGGTGCCGCCGAGCATCCTGGCCAGTTCCGCCTCACGGTCCGCACGCTCGACGCGGCGCAGGTTCGAGGTGCCGACCCGGCCCGAGCTGGTGGCGTCGACGACGAAGTGCCGGTCGGCATACGCCGCGACCTGGGCGAGGTGGGTGACGACGATGACCTGGTGACTGCGGGCGAGGGCGGAGAGCCGGGAACCGATCTCGGTCGCGGCCCGGCCGCCGACACCGGCGTCGACCTCGTCGAACACCATGGTGGACACCGGGTCCGCATCGGCGAGAACCACCTCCAGCGCCAGCATCACCCGGGACAGCTCGCCCCCGGACGCGCCCTTGGCGATCGGCAGCTCCGGGGCGCCGGGGTGCGCCACCAGCACGATCTCCACCTGATCGACGCCGTCCGCGCCGGCGGCCAGCCACCGGCCGCCGATCTGCACGGCGTCGGGGTCGCTGGGCGCGGCTCCCCGGGGCTCCACCCGGACCACGACGACCGCCCGGGCCATCGCCAGCTGGTCGAGTTCGGTGGTCACCGAGGTGCCCAGGGTGACGGCCGCCTCGGCGCGCCGGCGGGAGATCGACTCGGCCGCGGACGCGACCTCGGCCCGGGCGCAGTCGAGATCCGCCTGCAACGCCGCGAGCCGGTGCTCGGAGGAGTCCAGCTGTTCCAGCTCTGCGGCCGCGTCCTGCGCCCAGGCGAGCACGGCGTTCGCATCCTCGCCGTAGCGCCGGGTGAGGGTGCGCAGCGCCGCCTGCCGGGCCAGCACCTCCTGCAGCCGGGCCGGGTCGGCGTCCAGGTCGGACAGGTAGCCGGACAGTTCGGCACCGACATCGGCCAGCACGAGCGAGGCCTGCTGCACCTGCCCGGCGAGTTCGGTGAGCCGCGGGTCCGAGGTGGCCTCGAGCAGGTGCCGGGCGTCCTGGGTCAGGCCGACGGCGTTGGAAGCGGCGACGGCAGCGCTCGCGAAGTCCTCAGATCCGGAGACCGCTGCCAGCGCGCCGTGCGCGGCGAGCCGCAGACCGTCCACGTTCTCCAACCGCCTCGCTTCGGCGACCAGGTCGGCGTCCTCGCCGGCAAGCGGTGCGACCGCTTCGATCTCGGCAAGCCCCAGGCGCAGCAGCTGTTCCCGCTGGGCGCGTTCGCGGGCCCTGGCGTGCCGATCCGCCAGGTCCGCCGCGAGCCGCTGCCACTGTGCTCGCAGCTCGCGGTAGGCCTTGAGGTCGTCCTCGAGGCCGGCGTACTGGTCGAGCACGGCCCGCTGCTGGGCGGGACGCAGCAGAGAAATGGCCTCGGACTGGCCGTGCACCGCGATGAGCGGGTCGGTGAGCTCGGCGAGGGTTGCCAGCGGCACCGAACGGCCGCCCAGGTGTGCCCGGGATCGCCCGTCGGAGCCGACGGAGCGGACGGCGATCACCGTTCCGTCGTCGTCGAACCGGCCGCCCGCGGCGGCCACCGTCGCTGCCCCGGGGGCGTCGGGCTGCATCGCCAGCCGGACCTCCACCACCGCCCGGTCGCTGCCGGCGCGCACCCTGGCGGCGTCCCCGCGGCCGCCGGTGACCAACCCCAGGGCGGTCACGATCATCGTCTTGCCGGCCCCGGTCTCGCCGGTGACGACGGTGAAACCGGGATGCGGTTCGAGCACGGCGTCGTCGATCACGCCGAGATCGCTGATCCGGAGTTCCTGCAGCACGCCGTCACGGTAACCGCAGGCTCCGACGACGCAGGGTTGCCTCGCGGAGAGTTCGACCGGCTTTTCGAACGCATGGCCGAACGTCCGAAGCCATCAGGGCCGATCGGTGCCGACGACCGCGGATCGCGGCCGATGCTCCGCAAGTTGACGCGTTACCGGTGCCGCAACACCAGCAGCGGATGGGTTTGCGGAGTGAGGGCACCCGTGGGCGCCTCGAGGATCCGCGGGGACCTTGCCGTCCACCGGCGCGACGGCATCGGGAACCCGGTCAGTGCCGCTGGTCCCGCCAGCCGTGCACCGGGAGTTTGAACTTGCGCACCAGCCGGTCGGTGAACGCCTGATCGGTGAGCCGGACCATCGCCACCGGCTGTTTGCCCTTGCGGGCCAGCACCCGCGCCCCGGGGGGCACCTCGTGGATCCGCCGGCCGTCACACGCCAGCACGGCACTGGACCCGGCGGGGTCGATGTGCACGGTCACCGTCGACTCGGGCGACACCACCAGCGAGCGCGCGAACAGCGCGTGCGCATTGGACGGCACCACCAGCAAGGCGTCGACCCCGGGCCACAGGATCGGGCCGCCGGCGGAGAAGGTGTAGGCCGTCGACCCGGTCGGGGTCGCGCACAGCACGCCGTCGCAGCCGTAGGCCGACACCCCGTGTCCGTCGACCTCGACCACCACGTCGAGGATGCGTTCCCGGGTGCCCTTCTCGACGCTGACCTCGTTGAGCGCCCAGCACTCCTCCAGGACTCGGCCGTCGAGTTCGATCGACACCTCGACGGTCATCCGGGACGTCACCCGGTACCGCCGGTCGACGATCGCATCGAGGGCCTCGTCGAGGTGGTCCAGGTCGACCTCGGTGAGGAATCCGACCCTGCCCAGGTTGATGCCCAGCACGGGCGCCGCCAGCGGCCGGGCCTGTTCGGCGGCCCGCAGCAGGGTTCCGTCGCCGCCGATCGCCAGCACCATCTCGATCGGCCGGGACGACGTGTCCTGCGGGTCGAACAACGCCAGGTCGAACTGGCCGCTCTCCCCCGGCAGCGACAGCAACTCGACGCCGCCCTCGGCGAGTCGGTGGATCACCGCTGCGGTGGTGACGGCGATGTCGTCCCGACCGGTGTGGGCGACCAGGAGCATTCTGCGGTCCGTCATGGTCCCCTCTCCACGGCCTCGCCGATCGCCTGCTCGGAACGTGCAACCGCGTCGGCGTCGGTCGGCGCGTCCCGACGCAGATGGACGAAGAATTCGACATTTCCGCTGGGACCCGGCAACGGTGAGGGGACGATGCCCGCCAGGCCCCAACCCAGTGAACCAGCCGCCCGAACGACGCCCGCCACCGCATCCGCCCGATGCCCGAGATCGCGCACCACGCCGCCTGCTCCGAGACGCTCCCGGCCGACCTCGAACTGGGGTTTCACCATCGGCACCAGGTCCGCGTCTGGTGTCGCACAGGCCGTCAGCGCCGGGAGGACCAGGGTCAGCGAGATGAAGGAGAGGTCGGCGACGACCAATTCCGCCGGCCCGCCGATCACCTCGGGGGTCAGCGTCCGGACGTTCGTCCGATCGAACAGCCGGACCCGCTCGTCGGTCTGCAACCGCCAGACCAGCTGCCCGTAGCCGACGTCGACGGCGACGACCTCCCTGGCGCCGCGACGCAGCAGGACGTCGGTGAAGCCGCCGGTGGACGCACCGGCGTCCAGGCAGCGCCGACCCTGCACGATGACGTCGGGGAGGCCGTCCAGGGCGCCGATCAGCTTGTGCGCGCCCCGTGACGCCCAGTTCTCGTCCGGAACATCGTCGCGGACCAGCAGTGGGGCACCGGGGTCGACGGCGGTGGCCGACTTGGTGGCCACCCTGCCGGAGACCGACACCCTGCCCTGAGCGATGAGATCCGCCGCCTGCTCCCGGGACCTGGCGAGGCCGCGCCGGACGAGCTCTGCGTCCAGCCGTGCCCTACGCACCAGGTCGGCCCTGGAGCGGCCCGGCGGGACCTGCGGTGTCGGCGGTCCTGGCGAGGGCGTCGGCGAGCGCGGTGTGCAGCCGGTCGAACACCGGAACCTGCTCCCGGGTGTTGACCTGGTCCAGCAGCGCCAGGTCCTGCTGCACGCCGTGCAGTAGCCGCTCGCTGTCGGCCTGGGCCGGCACGACCGCTGCCGCGTCGCCCGCGGATCCCGCAGGACCGCCGACTCCGCCGACGGTGCCGTCGCTGCGGTCTGGCTCGGTCATCAGCGCCTCCTGGTCATGGTCGTGGGCGCGGTCACGCCGTGGCCGTCACCATCAACCCACATCGCTCCAGGGCCGCCCCGGCCAACGCGCCGTGCGCGCGGTAGGCGGTGACGCCGTTCGCCCAGCACCGCGCCGTCAGCATGGCAAGTGCACGCAGCGCGCTGGCGTCGGACACCTGGGTGCTGCCGTCCGATGACTGCGACGCGCTGAGCACCACGGTGTCGGCGTCGGTGGTGACAGACCATTCCAGGCCGCTCCCGGACGACGACGCGGAGGGAATCCGCACCGCGCGGTCCTCGTCGACCAGGCCGCGCAGATCGAACGCCAGGTAGGTGGGTCGCTGCGCGGGTGGTGCGGCGAGCAGATCCGCCGCCGTGGAAACGCCGGAGAAGACCAGCAGGCTCGGTGTGTCGGCGGCGACCGCGCAGGCGATGTCGGTGTCCAGTCGATCACCGACGACCAGCGGCTTCTTGGAGCCGACCAGCCGAACGGCCGCGTCGAGCAGCGGGCTTTCCGGTTTCCCGGCGACCCGTGGGTGCAGGCCGGTGGCAGCCACCAGGGCGGCGACCATGGAACCGTTGCCGGGCAACAGTCCTCGATCGGTGGGCAACGTCGAATCGACGTTGCAGGCGACCCAGTCCGCGCCTGCCCGCAGGGCGATGCACGCCTCGGCGAGCTCACGCCAGCCGGTCTCCGGCGAGTGTCCCTGGACCACCGCGTCGGGTTCGTCGGTGGCCAGCCGCACCGGAACCAGACCCGCCTCGCGGACCGACTCGGCGAGCCACGGGGCCCCGATGACGAGCACCTTGGTTCCCGCCGGATGCCGATCGGTCAGCATGACGGCCGCGGCCTGCGGCGACGTCAGCACGTCCTCCGGCTGTGCGCGGATCCCCATGCCGGCCAACGACTCGGCCACCTCGGCCGGCGGCCTGGACGCGTTGTTCGTGACGAAGACCGACCGGGCGCCCTGCTGACGGGCCCGCCCAAGGGCTGGTGCGACGTGGTCGATGGGCTGGCCGCCCAGGTAGACGGTGCCGTCGAGGTCCAGCAGCAGGGCGTCGTAGGACTCGGCCAGGGTGGTCATCGATCTCCAGTCCGGGGGTCGTCGGAGAACAGTACCGTCGGGATGACGGGCACGGCAGCGTCCGGGTCTGTGGCGTCCGGGCCGGCGTCCGAGACAGCGGCGCCCGGGTCAGTGGCGTCCGGGTCAGTGGCGCCCGGGTCCAGCGGCGCCCGGTCGTCGCGTCCGCCGGCGCCCGAGCGGCGCGCTGGCGTCCGGGTCAGTGGCGCCCGGGCCAGCGGCGCCCGGGTCGGTCGCGCCCGAGCCGGCGGCGTCCGGGTCAGTGGCGTCCCCCGGGCCGGCTGTGTCGTCGGGCGCTGCGACGAGCGCGCCCAGCTGGTCGTCGGTTTGTCGAGCGTCGGCATCCGCAGTGCGTTCGACGGCCGGTGCGGCGGCGTCCACGTCCGATCCCGCCCAATTCGGCACCTCGTCGGCAACCGATGCGGCGTTGTACCGTTCCGATCGCACACCGTCCGGAGCGTCGATCGCCGCCGTCGCAGCGCCGTCGAGTCCCGGGTTGCGCTGTTCGATCGTGTACCCATCCGGGGTGTCGTCAGTGGAGTCCGCAGCCGGCGGCTCGGCGTTCCCGTCCTGGACCGTCGCGCCGGCAGGGACCGCTTCCGACCCGGGATCCGCCGCAGCCTCGACAAGCACGGCGGCGTCCGTCGGCAGGTCGCCGGAGGTCGAGGACGCCGACGCAGGTTCGACGCCCCCGTGGTCGAGATCCCCGTGGCCGAGATCCCCGCGGTCGACATCGCCGTGGCGGACATCGCCGGATTCGGCCGCGTCGACATCCGCGGCGTCCGGGGTGCTCGTGCCGCGGTCGGCGACCGCGACCGGCAACTGCGCGACCGGCAACTGGCCGTCTCCAGCATCGTCGGTCGACTCGTCGTCGCTCAGTTCGGCGACCCGCTCCATGGCGTCGGTCTCCTCCTCCAGGTCCGCGTTCGCGGACCGGATGAACCAACCGAGGGCTTCCTCCCGACGGCCGGCCTTGAGCAACAGGTCGGCGTAGGCGTACGCAAGTCGCGGATGCGCCTCCGCCTTGTCCAGGCCCAGCCGTTCGACCTGGGCGAGGGCCGCGTCGACCTGCCCGAGATCGGCGCGGGCGCCGGCAACCACGATCTGCAGCTCGGTGGCCGCCTCCGGGTCCAGGTCGTCGGCCTCGGTGGACCTGGACAGCTCGATCGCCCGCTCCGGGTGGCCCAGCGCACGCTCGGAGTCCGCCATGACGGCCAAGTGGCCCGGGCCGCCACCCATCCTGCGGGCAGCCCGGAGTTCGCCGATGGCTTCGGCCCATTCGCCGGCGCGGTAGGCGACCAGACCGACGGTCTCCCGTACGACGCCGATCCGTCCGCCGCGGGCGCGCGCTGCCCGGGCGTGCCGCCAGGCGAGTTCGGGTTCCTCGTCGGCCAACGCTCCCGCTGCAACCAGGTGCGCGGCGACCCAGTCCGCGCCTTCCTTGCTCAGACCGCGCAGGTCCCGGCGCACCTCGAGGTCGAGCGCATCGGCCGTTGCCCATTCCGGCAGGTCGGGCCACCGTTCGCCGATGTCCTCCTCGCGGCGGCGGGATCCGCGTTCTGGTTCGCGCCTGACCGCGGGGGCCTCATGTCGGTCGGTCGATCGGGCATTCTGCCGGTGGCCGCCACCGGATCGCCGGTCGTCCGCCTGGGGCCGACGGTCGCCTGTCGGGGGCCGACGGTCGCCTGTCGGGGGGGCCGACGGTCGCCTGTCGGGGGCCGACGGTCGCCTGTCGGGGGCCGACGGTCGTCCGCCGAGGGTCGTCGGTCGTACCGACCGGCTTCCGGGCGAGCCGACGAGGAACGCTCCGGCGACCGCGAGGCCGGGTCGCGGAAGCCTTGACTCAGGTCGCCACCGAAGCCGGTTGCTCCGGTGGATCGGTCGTTGCGCGGCCGCCGGTCGTTCCGGTCAGTCCAGTTGGCGGCTCCCGAGCCGGTGCGCCGGTCATCGTCATGACGGCCGCCGGTCGGCCGCTGCTCACGGCGCGGCAGATCGCGGTCGAAATGTCGTGGGCTGCTCGCCGCCGGACGCTGCCGGTCCTGCGGGCGGTCATCCCGCTCGCCGAACGAGCGGTTCGACCCGCGGTCGTCGCGCTTTCGGTCGGGTCGCTGCGGCCCGGACCAGGCTTCGCGGTCCCCGGTCGACCGGTCCCGGGCCGCCCCCGAGCGAGGCGCGCGCTCGCCGTCCCTCGGACGTTCCCGGTAAGGCCGGTTCCCTCTGGGCCGCATGCCATCTCGGGACTTTGCGGCCGGGTCGCCGTACGACGTGTTCGAGTCATCACCGTAGGGCCGACTGCGGTCCGAACGGTCATCGCTGCGCGAGTCGCCGTCACGACGCGCGCGATCGTTGCTGTTGCCCCGGGACGCATACGGGCGATCCTCACGCCGAGGACGATCGAACTGTGAGCGGTCGCCCGACGATCGCCCGGCGAAGCCTCCGCTGTCGTTCGACCGTGGACGGTACGAGGGGGTGTCCCTGCCAGGACGGTCGGTGGAGGCCCGATCTTCATCCCGACGGGGACGGGCGCTGTAGCTACCCTCGTCCCCACGCGACCGGGCGGAGTAGCCGCCCCGTTCCCCACCGGAACTGCCGCCGTAGCGCGGCGCTTCGTCACGGCGCGGACGATCCGAGTACCCACGGTCCCCACCGGAACGCCCGCCGTACGGTGGCGCTTCGTCACGGCGCGGACGATCCGAATACCGGTCCGCACCCGAACGCCCGCCGTACGGTGGCGCTTCGTCACGGCGCGGCCGATCCGAATACCGGTCCGCACCCGCGCGGCCGCCATGAGGCGCAGCATCATCACGGTGCGGCCGGTTCGAATCACGACGCGGCCGGTCCGAGGGAGAACGGTCACCGACCGGGCGGTCGCCCGACCGCGAGCCCGCCGCGCGACCATCGACCGAACGGTCCCCGTAGCGCTGCATCCCCTCGCGCTGAGGTCTTACCCCGTAGGGAGAGTCACCCTCGCGGCGGGGCCGAGTGCTGTACGGGGCGTTCGGATCACCACGCGGGCGTTCCCGTCGGGACCGGTCGTCCGGCGACGATCCTCGGTTCCCGGCTCCGCCGGCGCGGCCGCCGGTGGTGCGGTCCTTGGGTCCCGGAGCGCGGCCCTCCCGCGCGGGACGATCGCGGTCGCGCCTTTCACCGGGCCCGCCGGCGTCATCGGGGCCGGTCATCGCGAACCGTGCAAACACAACATCATCGAAATCCGCATCTTTTGGGTACGCAAAAAAACCAAGGGAGGTCACCCGCGTTGAATTCGCGTGTGACCTCCCTTGGGAATGGTGTCCGGCGGTGTCCTACTCTCCCACACCGTGGCCGGTGCAGTACCATCGGCGCTGAAGGGCTTAGCTTCCGGGTTCGGTATGGGTCCGGGCGTTTCCCCTTCGCTATGGCCGCCGTAACTCTATGGAATTGTTCAACTCTTTTCCCTTACCCCGGTGGCTGTTCGGGGTGGGCTGGTTGTTGTTCCAGAGCCGCACAGTGGACGCGTAGCATTTTTGTGGTAAGTCCTCGGCCTATTAGTACCGGTCAGCTCTAACACCTTGCGGTGCTTCCACTTCCGGCCTATCAACCCGGTGGTCTAGCCGGGGGCCTTACCCCACTCAAGGGTGGGAGTCCTCATCTTGGAACAGGCTTCCCGCTTAGATGCTTTCAGCGGTTATCCCTTCCGAACGTAGCCAACCAGCCGTGCTCCTGGTGGAACAACTGGCACACCAGAGGTTCGTCCGTCCCGGTCCTCTCGTACTAGGGACAGCCTTCCTCAAGACTCCTGCGCGCGCGGCGGATAGGGACCGAACTGTCTCACGACGTTCTAAACCCAGCTCGCGTGCCGCTTTAATGGGCGAACAGCCCAACCCTTGGGACCTACTCCAGCCCCAGGATGCGACGAGCCGACATCGAGGTGCCAAACCATGCCGTCGATATGGACTCTTGGGCAAGATCAGCCTGTTATCCCCGGGGTACCTTTTATCCGTTGAGCGACGCCCATTCCACAATGTGGCGCCGGATCACTAGTCCCGACTTTCGTCCCTGCTCGAGATGTCCCTCTCACAGTCAAGCTCCCTTGTGCACTTACACTCGAAACCTGATTGCCAACCAGGCTGAGGGAACCTTTGGGCGCCTCCGTTACTCTTTAGGAGGCAACCGCCCCAGTTAAACTACCCACCAGGCACTGTCCCTGATCCAGATCATGGACCTAAGTTAGATATCCAGTACGACCAGAGTGGTATTTCAACGTTGACTCCACAATTACTGGCGTAATCGCTTCACAGTCTCCCACCTATCCTACACAAGTCGAACCGAACACCAATACCAAGCTATAGTAAAGGTCCCGGGGTCTTTCCGTCCTGCCGCGCGTAACGAGCATCTTTACTCGTACTGCAATTTCGCCGAGCCTATGGTTGAGACAGTAGAGAAGTCGTTACGCCATTCGTGCAGGTCGGAACTTACCCGACAAGGAATTTCGCTACCTTAGGATGGTTATAGTTACCACCGCCGTTTACTGGGGCTTAAATTCTCAGCTTCACCACCGAAGTGATTAACCGGTCCTCTTAACCTTCCAGCACCGGGCAGGCGTCAGTCCATATACATCGTCTTGCGACTTCGCATGGACCTGTGTTTTTAGTAAACAGTCGCTTCTCCCTGGTCTCTGCGACCAAAACGCGCTAGCCCGCAAGGGGCTTCACGCACCTCGGTCCCCCTTCTCCCGAAGTTACGGGGGTATTTTGCCGAGTTCCTTAACCATAGTTCGCTCGATCACCTTGGTATTCTCTACCTGACCACCTGTGTCGGTTTGGGGTACGGGCCGCTCGAAGCTCGCTAGAGGCTTTTCTCGACAGCATAGGATCACTCTGCTTCGCCTCAATCGGCTATGCGTCAGGTCTCAGATCAACATCCCGGCGGATTTGCCTACCGGAACTACCTACACCCTTACACCAGTATTACCACTGACTGGCGGAGCTACCTTCCTGTGTCACCCCATCGCTTGACTACTACCGGATCGGGTCACGCGCTCGCCGCCGGCCCCCCGAAGGGATCCATTGGTCCGGGCGTTTAGCATCACCGGGTTCGACATGGGCGCTTCTTCGCGGGTACGGGAATATCAACCCGTTGTCCATCGACTACGCCTGTCGGCCTCGCCTTAGGTCCCGACTCACCCTGGGCGGATTAACCTGGCCCAGGAACCCTTGGTCATTCGGTGGGGGAGTTTCTCACTCCCCATTCGCTACTCATGCCTGCATTCTCACTCGTGTAGGGTCCACGGCTGGATCACTCCGCCGCTTCACTCCCCACACGACGCTCCCCTACCCATCCATGCACCTGGACCACAAAGGCCTGGCTATACGCATGAATGCCGCGGTTTCGGCGGTGTGCTTGAGCCCCGCTACATTGTCGGCGCGGAACCACTTGACCAGTGAGCTATTACGCACTCTTTAAAGGGTGGCTGCTTCTAAGCCAACCTCCTGGTTGTCTGGGCGACTCCACATCCTTTCCCACTTAGCACACGCTTAGGGGCCTTAACCGGCGATCTGGGCTGTTTCCCTTTCGACTATGAAGCTTAGCCCCCACAGTCTCACTGCCACGCTCTCACTGACCGGCATTCGGAGTTTGGTTGATTTCGGTAAGCTTGTGGGCCCCCTAGACCATCCAGTGCTCTACCTCCGGCCAGAAACACGTGACGCTGCACCTAAATGCATTTCGGGGAGAACCAGCTATCACGAAGTTTGATTGGCCTTTCACCCCTACCCACAGCTCATCCCCCAGGTTTTCAACCCTGGTGGGTTCGGACCTCCACGACGTCTTACCGTCGCTTCATCCTGGCCATGGGTAGATCACTTCGCTTCGGGTCTAGAGCATGCGACTGTACCGCCCTATTCGGACTCGCTTTCGCTACGGCTTCCCCACACGGGTTAACCTCGCCACATACCACTAACTCGCAGGCTCATTCTTCAAAAGGCACGCCGTCACCTCACCACAAGGGCTCAGCTCCGACGGATTGTAAGCACACGGTTTCAGGTACTATTTCACTCCCCTCCCGGGGTACTTTTCACCTTTCCCTCACGGTACTAGTCCGCTATCGGTCACCAGGTAGTATTTAGGCTTAGCGGGTGGTCCCGCCAGATTCACAGCGAATTTCACGGGCTCGCTGCTACTTGGGATACATCGAAGGGAGAACAGAAGTTTTCGTCTACGGGGCTATCACCCGCTACGGCTGGTTTTTCCAATGCCATTCGACTAACCACTGTTTTTCTTACTCCCCGCCAGGGCGGCAGCCCCGACAACAACATTCCCACGACCCCGACCACGCAACCCCTGCCGGGTATCACGCGTGAACGGTTTAGCCTGATCCGCTTTCGCTCGCCACTACTCACGGAATCACGGTTGTTTTCTACTCCTGTGGGTACTGAGATGTTTCACTTCCCCACGTTCCCTCCACACACCCTATATATTCAGGCGCGGGTAACACGACATGACTCGTGCTGGGTTTCCCCATTCGGAAATCCTCGGATCACAGCTCGGTTGACAGCTCCCCGAGGCTTATCGCAGCCTCCTACGTCCTTCATCGGCTCCTGGTGCCTAGGCATCCACCGTGTGCTCTTAAAAACTTAGCCACAAAGATGCTCGCGTCCACTGTGCAGTTCTCAAACAACAACCGGAACCCCCACCCACACGCCCCGCCAACACCGAACAAGCCGGCTGATGCGGAAACAAGTGAAGGCCCGAGAAAGAAAAAACGCTCACAGACACCTCACGGCATCCGATCGCCCGTCCTCTCAGGACCCAACAGTGTACCTACGGCCCACCAACACCCTCCCCGCCCTTTCCAACTCACCCCAACAAAGAGGTGGACCATCCCCCTCCCGAAGAAGAAGGAACAATCACGTCGTACTAGACACGAGAAAACCATCGCGAACCGAACTAGTCAGCGTTCCACCCATGAGCACCACCGCAGAACGGACGTCTACGCGTGGGCCTGAACCCTCAATGCACCCGTGTAAACAGCGGGCGCGGGCCAGTTGCTCCTTAGAAAGGAGGTGATCCAGCCGCACCTTCCGGTACGGCTACCTTGTTACGACTTCGTCCCAATCGCCGATCCCACCTTCGACGGCTCCCTCCCCACAAGGGGGTTAGGCCACCGGCTTCGGGTGTTACCGACTTTCGTGACGTGACGGGCGGTGTGTACAAGGCCCGGGAACGTATTCACCGCAGCGTTGCTGATCTGCGATTACTAGCGACTCCGACTTCATGGGGTCGAGTTGCAGACCCCAATCCGAACTGAGACCGGCTTTTTGGGATTCGCTCCACCTCGCGGTTTCGCAGCCCTTTGTACCGGCCATTGTAGCATGCGTGAAGCCCAAGACATAAGGGGCATGATGATTTGACGTCATCCCCACCTTCCTCCGAGTTGACCCCGGCAGTCTCTTATGAGTCCCCGCCATAACGCGCTGGCAACATAAGACAAGGGTTGCGCTCGTTGCGGGACTTAACCCAACATCTCACGACACGAGCTGACGACAACCATGCACCACCTGTGCACGGACCTTGCGGGGGAACCATCTCTGGAACTTTCCCGTGCATGTCAAGCCTTGGTAAGGTTCTTCGCGTTGCATCGAATTAATCCGCATGCTCCGCCGCTTGTGCGGGCCCCCGTCAATTCCTTTGAGTTTTAGCCTTGCGGCCGTACTCCCCAGGCGGGGCGCTTAATGCGTTAGCTGCGGCACGGAGGTCGTGGAAGGACCCCCACACCTAGCGCCCAACGTTT
>CAVWTC010000017.1:0-1221304 GCA_963757645.1 uncultured Actinomycetota bacterium | reverse complement strand
GTGGCAGACCGACGAGTTGCGCCAGTCCAGACCCACCCCGATCGACGAAGCCCGCAACGCGCTGTTCTATCTCGAGGCCATCGTCGCCGACACCATCCCCGAGGTGACCGACGACCTTGCGGCCGCTCTGTCCGACCCATGGCATCGAGCTCTCGGCCGAGGCCACACCGTTGATGCTGGGCAGCTGGATCGGCGGCGACCGGGACGGCAACCCCAACGTCACGGCCGAGATCACCCGCGAAGTGCTGCGACTGCAGCACCTCACGGCCCACAAGATCGCCATCGGCAAGATCGACGACCTCATCATGGCGCTGTCCAGCTCCACCGTCGTTGCGCCGGTATCCGACGAGCTCTCGGCCTCAGTTGAGGAAGACCTGCGCAAGCTGCCCGGGCTGGATCCGCGAGTCAAGGAACTCAACAGCGCGGAGCCGATGCGACTGAAGCTGACCTGCATCAAGGCCAAACTGATCAACACCCGCGCGCGGGTGGACGCCGGCAGACAGCACGAGCCCGGCAGGGATTACTCGAGCCGAGCCGAACTGCTGGCGGACCTCGCTGTCATCAGCCGGTCACTGCAGCAGAACGGCGGCGGCCTCGCCGCAGGCGGCATCCTCGCCACCGTCCAGCGCACGTTGGCGGTCAGTGGGCTTACCACCGCGTACATGGACATCCGCGAACACGCCGAGGCCCACCACCAAGTCATCGGCCAGCTCATCGACCGGCTAGGCGAGCAGGAACGGCCCTACCGCGACGTTGGACCGCGACGAGCGACGGAAGCTGCTGTCCGCAGAACTGACCTCCCACCGACCGCTGACCACCCTGCCCGCGCCCCTCGACGCAGCGGGCGCCCGAGACCTTCTCGGTGTTCACCGAGATCAAGAACGCGCAGGAGACCTACGGCCCCGAGGTCATCGTCACCTACATCACCTCGATGACCATGGGATCGGACGACATCCTGGCCGCTGCGGTCCTGGCCCGCGAGGCCGGTCTGATCGACATCTACGGCACGCCTGGAGACCCGGACCGCGGACCTCATGCCCGCATCGGATTCGCCCCCCTGCTGGAAACCGTCGACGAACTGCGCCGGTCGGCAGAGGTCATCGACGAACTCCTCAGCGATCCGACCTACCGGCAGATCGTGCGGCTCCGCGGAGACGTGCAGGAGGTCATGCTCGGCTATTCCGACTCGAACAAGCAGTCCGGAATCACCACCAGCCAATGGGAGATCCACAAGACGCAGCGCGTGCTGCGGGATGTCGCCGCACGGCATGGAGTCGCACTCACTTTGTTCCACGGGCGCGGCGGGACCGTTGGCCGCGGCGGCGGGCCGACCTATGACTCGATCCTGGCGCAACCCCATGGCGTGCTGGCCGGCGCGATCAAGTTCACCGAGCAGGGCGAGGTGATCAGCGACAAATACGGGCTGCCCGATCTGGCCAAGGAGAACCTCGAGCTCACCTTGGCAGCAACTCTGCGGGCATCGGCACTGCACCAGCAGGCCCGCCAGACGCCCACCCAGCTGCGGGAGTGGGACGCGATCATGAACACCGTCAGCGACGCCGCCTACCAGTCGTACTGCGGGCTGATCGACCATCCCGACCTGCCCGCCTATTTCCTGTCGTCCACGCCCGTGGAGCAGCTCGGAAACCTGAACATCGGTTCCCGACCGGCGCGGCGGCCCGACTCCGGTGGTGGCATCGCCGGGCTACGAGCGATTCCGTGGGTGTTCGGCTGGACGCAGTCGAGGCAGATCGTGCCGGGCTGGTTCGGGGTGGGATCGGGGTTGCGGGCTGCACGCGACTCGGGCGCCGCGGACGGCCTCGACGAGATGTACCGAGAATGGCACTTCTTCCGCACCTTCATCTCCAACGTCGAGATGACGCTGGCAAAGACGGACATGGAGATCGCCGTCGCTGTACGTGCAGGCGCTGGTGCCCGTCGAACTGCACCATCTGTTCGACCGGATCCGCGCCGAACACGATCTGACCGTGGCCGAGGTGCTGAAGGTCACCGGCAACTCCGAACTGCTCGACGACCAGCCGGAACTGAAGCGGACGCTCGCGGTCCGTGAGCCCTACCTCGCCCCGATCTCCTACCTGCAGGTCGATCTGCTGCATCGCATCCGTGCCGCCGAGAGCGCAGGTGAGGTCGACAGCGAGCTACGGCGGGCCATGCTGCTCACGATCAACGGCGTGGCGGCCGGTATGCGCAACACCGGCTGATGCGGCCCACCGGTCGTGGCAGGATCAGTTGCTGACACGTCGACGGTCGAGAGGCCGGATCCTGCAAGGGGCTTTCATTCCATGACGAAGATGACGGTGATCGGCTGCGGATACCTCGGAGCCGTCCACGCCGCCTGTATGGCCCAACTCGGTCATGATGTCGTCGGTATCGACGTCGACGCAGCCAAGATCGAGCTGCTGGCCGCCGGCGAGACGCCCTTCTTCGAGCCCGGTTTCGCGGATGTGCTGCAGGCCGCACTGACCAGTGGCCGGCTGACCTTCACCGCGGACATGTCGGCCGCCCAGGGGCGGTCGGTGCATTTCGTGTGTGTCGGCACGCCGCAGAAGCGCAACGAGTACGCCGCGGACCTCGCCTACGTCGACGCGGCGGTCACCTCTCTGATCCCGTACCTTTCGCCCGGGGACCTCGTCGTCGGGAAGTCGACCGTGCCGGTCGGGACCGCTCGGCGGCTCGCGGACCTGGTGAAGGCCACCGAGCCGGCCGCGCTGCTGGCCTGGAACCCTGAGTTCCTCCGCGAGGGTTTCGCGGTGCAGGACACCCTGCATCCGGATCGCCTCGTGTACGGCCTGCCCGGCAGGCACGGACGGCGAGCATGCCAAAGTCGCTCCTCGACGAGGTGTACGCGACTCCGCTGGCCGACGGGGTTCCCCTGGTCGTCACGGATTACGCCACCGCAGAGTTGGTCAAGGCCGCGGCGAACTCCTTTCTCGCCACCAAGATCTCGTTCATCAACGCGATGGCGGAGGTCTGCGAGGCGAGCGGCGCGGACGTCGTCCAGCTCGCCGACGCCATCGGCCACGACACCCGCATCGGTCGACGCTTCCTCAACGCTGGCCTCGGCTTCGGTGGCGGCTGCCTACCCAAAGACATCCGGGCCTTCATGGCGCGGGCCGGCGAACTCGGCGCCGACCAGGCGCTGGCGTTCCTGCGGGAGATCGACTCGATCAACATGCGCCGCCGGGTCCGGATGGTCGACCTCGCCAGGGAGGTCTGCGGCGGATCGATCGCCGGCCGGCGAATCGCGGTCCTCGGGCTGGCGTTCAAGCCGAACAGCGACGACATCAGAGACTCACCCGCGCTCAATGTGGCAGCGCAAATGCAGCTCCAGGGCGCGTCCGTCGTCGTCACCGACCCCGAGGCAGTGGAGAACGCTCGCCGGAAGTGGCCCGATCTCGCCTACGCCGGCTCGGCCGAGGAAGCGGCCAAAGAGGCCGACCTCGTTCTGCTGCTCACCGAATGGGACGAGTACAAGACGCTGGACCCGGTGGCTTCGGCCGGGTCGTCGGGCACAAGCGCATGCTGGACGGCCGCAACGCCCTGGAGCCATCCGCCTGGCGCGCCGCAGGCTGGACCTACCGAGCGCTGGGACGTCCCTGAGAGGCGATGGCGTCACCGGTCGACGCACTCACCTCCGCAAGGACGTTCGCCCTCCCGAACGAGTGATTTGTGCGGCCGCTGACCGATGATGCTCTCTCATGTAGCAGCGGGTGCGCTAGAGTCCCCTCATCAGAGTGATCGGCGTTCCGGGGGAGCACGGTCATGTCACTCTTCGAGATGGGCCGTTCACATGATCCGCAGAATCGTCGCCACGCTCACGATGGTCGTCATCGGGCTGCTGTCAGTCCCCGCGTTGGCCTGCCTGCGGCCGCGCCGCCGTACCCGGCGCCGCCGGTCGACCCCGCCGGGGCTGTGGCCGTGGCTGCCAGTCGCGGACCCGGCCAGCGTTGCCGATCCTGCCTCAAGCCTCGCCGTCACCGGCGCCGGCTTCAGCGTCGGGACCGCAGTCGCGATTGGCGCCGCGGTTCTGCTGGTCGGCCTGTTCCTCCTCATTGCCGGCAATCGGCTCCGGAAGACCAGCAGCCGCTGACCTGAGTCTCGTTCCAAGAGATGCCCACCGCCGGGTCACCGGTGGTGGGCATCTCTGTCTTCCGGCAGATTTGTCTTTCCGCGGGCCTTCAGGCGCCCGAGTGCGCTCCGACCGGCGTCGGCACCAGGTCCTCCAGCACCCGAGCCAGATAGGCGAGCAACTCTCGATCCCGCAGAGCACCGGTCCCGACCCGACCGCCCTCCGTCGGCGGCTTGAGCGTCAAGGTGGAGGTCAGCTCCCGGTATTTCGACCCTGGGTACAGCCGGGCCAGCCGCATCTGACCGGACTCCGGAAGGTGGATGGGCGTGATCCGCAGACCCTGCGGCCCCATCGCCACCTCGGTGACCCCGACCGTTCGGCACAGCTGACGGAAGGACGCCACGGCCAGCAGGTTTTCGACATGCTCGCCGAGCGGCCCGTAGCGGTCGATCATTTCCTCGCGAACCGCATCCACGTCGCCCGGGGTAGTTGCCGCGGCGACCCGACGGTAGGCGTCCAGTCGCAGTCGTTCGACGGGGATGTAGTCGTGCGGGATATTGGCATCGATCGGCAGTTCCACCCGGACCTCGGCCGGTTCCTCCTCCACGTCCGCACCGTCCGCGGACGAGGCGGCCTTCTTGAAGGCATTGACCGCCTCACCCACCAAGCGGATGTAGAGGTCGAATCCCACGCCCGCGATGTGACCGCTCTGTTCCGCACCGAGAATCGAGCCCGCCCCTCGGATCTCGAGATCCTTCATCGCGACGGCCATGCCCGCGCCGAGGTCGGAGTTCTGCGCGATGGTCGCCAGCCGATCATGGGCGGTCTCGGTGAGCGGCTTCTCCCCCGGGTACAGGAAGTAGGCATAACCACGCTCACGGCCACGGCCGACGCGGCCCCTCAACTGGTGCATCTGTGACAGCCCGAGCACCTCGGCGTGGTCGACGATCAGTGTGTTGGCATTGGAAATGTCGAGACCGGTTTCCACGATCGTGGTGCACAGCAGCACGTCCCATTCGCGCGCCCAGAACCCGTCAATGATCTTCTCGAGCCGATCCTCGGCCATCTGACCGTGGGCGACCGCAATTCGAGCCTCTGGAACGGCCTCGCGGATCCGCCGGGCCACCGATTCGATGTCGGCGACCCGATTGTGCACGTAGAAGACCTGCCCCTCCCGAAGCAACTCGCGGCGGATCGCGGCGGCGACAAGCTTGTCGTCGAATGCACCGACATAGGTCAGGATCGGGTGGCGTTCCTCCGGCGGTGTGGTGATCGTCGACATCTCCCGAATCCCGGCGAGGCTCATCTCGAGGGTCCGCGGGATTGGCGTTGCGCTCATGGTGAGCATGTCGACGTGCGCCCGGAGCGCGGTGATGTGCTCCTTGTGCTCGACCCCGAAACGCTGCTCTTCGTCGACGACCACCAACCCGAGGTCCTTCCAGCGGATGTTCGGCTGCAGCAGCCGGTGGGTTCCGATGACGATGTCGACGCTGCCGTCGGCGAGACCCTTGATCGTCTGCGCGGCCTCGGTGTTCGAGGTGAATCGGGACAGCCCCCGAATGGTGATGGGGAACTGGTCCATCCGGTCGGAGAAGGTCGACAGATGCTGCTGCGCAAGTAATGTCGTCGGCACCAGAATGACGACCTGCTTGCCGTCCTGGACCGCCTTGAATGCGGCGCGGACGGCGATCTCGGTCTTGCCGTAGCCGACGTCACCGGAGATCACCCGGTCCATCGGGACCGGCTTTTCCATGTCCGCCTTGACCTCGTCGATCGCCGCCATCTGATCGCGGGTCTCGGTGTAGGGGAAGGCGTCCTCGAGTTCCCGCTGCCACGGGGTGTCCGGGCTGAACGCGTGACCCGGGCGCGGAGGCGCGGGCGGCGTACAGCTGCACGAGTTTCGCGGCGATCTGCCGAACCGCCTTGCGGGCACGGCCCTTGGTCTTCGCCCAGTCCGAGCCGCCCAGCTTGTTCAGCGACGGCACCTCGCCGCCGACGTAGCGGGACAGCAGATCCAGCGCGTCGGTGGGGACGAACAGCCGGTCACCGGGATGGCCGCGCTTGCTGGGCGCGTACTCCACCACCAGGTACTCGCGGGTGGCGCCGCCCGAGGTGCGTTGCACCATGTCGATGTACTTGCCGATGCCGTGCTGCGCGTGCACCACGTAGTCGCCGGGCTTGAGCGAGACCGGATCGACCGCGTTGCGCCGGCGACTGGGCATCCGAACGCCGGAGGCCTCGGGGTTGACGCCGCGGGTGCCGGTAAGGTCCGCCTCGGTCAGGATGGCGAGCCCGGAATCGCGCAGCACGAAGCCGTTCTCGAGACGGCCGCAGGCGACCGTGACGACGTCCTTGCGCGGCGCCTCGACGAGTCCCTTCCCCGCGACCACCACGCCGATGTCGGCCTCCGCCAGGCGCTCACCGGCCCGCGCCGCGGTGCCCGCGCCGGCCACGACCAACACGGTCGAGCCGCCGGCCGCCTGCCGCTCACGGGCGTCCTGCAGGGCAACCGCCAGTTCACCGCGGTACGCGGGGGCCGCGATCACCGCCGGCTGGTCCCCTTCACCCGCGGCCGCACCATCAGCGGCCGCGTCACCGGTGTCGAACGGCGCGATCCGCCAGATCGGCAGCTCGGCGTCCCGGACCACGTCCAGGGTGTCCTCGAGACTCCGGTACGCCGACGACCCCAAATCGATGGGCGCCCGGCCGCCGGTCGCTGCGGCCATCCATGACGCGGCCAGGAACTCGTTGCCCGTCCTGACCAGGTCGGCGGCCCGCGTACGGATGCGTTCCGGATCGGCCAGCAGGACGTGGGTGCCCTTGCGGACCAGGTTGGGCAGCAGTTCGAGATCGTCGCCGACGAGTACCGGGATCAGCGACTCCATGCCCTCGACACTGATGCCGTTCGACAGGTTGTCCAGCATCTGGGCCAGCGTCGGGTCGCCGGTGTTCTCCGCCGACAGTGCCGCCGCGCGGGCCCGTACCTCGGGGGTCAGCAGGATTTCCCGGCACGGCGGAGCCGTCACCTGGTCCACCGCGGCGAGCGAGCGCTGATCGATGACGCCGAACGTCCGCAGATCGGTGATTTCGTCACCAAAGAACTCCACCCGGACCGGGTGGTCGTCGGTGGGCGGAAAGACGTCGAGCAACCCGCCGCGGACGGCGATCTCCCCGCGCTTCTCCACCATGTCGACCCGGGTGTATGCAAGGGCAACCAGCTGCTCCACCAGGGAGGAGAGGTCGACTTCCTGTCCGACCTTCAGCGTCACGGGCGCCATCTCGCCCAGATGCGGCGCCATCGGCTGGATCATCGACCGGATGGTGGCCACGACGACGGCCGGGTAGCCGGCCGGGTGATCCTCCGGATGCGCGATCCGCCGAAGGGTCGACAACCGGCGGGCGACGGTGTCCGCCCGCGGGGACAGCCGCTCGTGCGGCAGTGTCTCCCAGGACGGGAACAATTCGACGTTGGCGTCGCCGATCAGGTCGCCGATGGCGGTCACGGCGGCCTCCGCTTCTCGCCCGGTCGCGGCGACCAGCAGCACCGGGACGCCGCCGTCGGACTCCGGGAAGCCCGGCCGCCAGGGCGGACGCGACGAACGGACGGATCGCGGGCGGACCAGTCACGCTGTGCGTGATCGCCCCGGTCGACGCCCGCAATGAGTCGAAGAACGGGTCGGCCAACGCCGCGGCCAACAATCCTCGTAGCGGCTGCGAAGCCATCACTTCCCCAATTTCCTTCGACCGACTTGCGCGTCCACGACGCGTTGCAACCCGTACAGCGCACGACAGAAACCCCTCGCCAGGACGACGAGGGGTCGTAGTGAAGGATACTCGAGGCCCAGACGGGTACATCACCAAACCCGGACGAGGTTTCCCCGCCGGACAGCCGCCCGATATGTCACACTCTGTGACGCTGGTCCCGAGGCGCACACGGGTCGACTTCCTAGGGCGGGTTCACAATGAAGAGAACTCAGCGGCCGGCGCTGGCCGTCGTCGTCGCGGTCGGCGTCCTCCTGACGGCGTCCGTTCTTATTGCTCAGGTCGGCGGGCCAACCGCTGCGCCGACATCGGCCGAGGTTCATTTCACGGCGTCAGGGGATATTGCGGCGAACTCCGATTCCGCTGCGGTGCTTACCAAAGTGCACGACTTGGGCTCGGACCTGCACCTTGCCCTGGGAGACCTGTCCTACGGCACTACAGGACAGGAGCAGTCGTGGTGCGATTTCGTGCTGGCGAAGGTGGGCCCCGGATTCCCCTTTGAGTTGATCTCGGGCAACCATGAGAGCGACGGCACAATGAACGGCAACATCAATGACTTCTCCGCGTGTCTGCCCAATCAGCTGCCAGGTCTTGTCGGCGTCTACGGCAGGGAATGGTACGTCGACGTCCCTGAAGTCAACCCGCTGGCACGTTTTGTCATGATTTCACCCAACCTGCAATTCCCGGGCACTACTTTGTGGACATATGCCGCCGGAACGAGCCACTACAACTGGACGGCTGCTGCCATCGACGGAGCGAGGTCCAATAACATCCCTTGGGTGATCGTGGGGATGCACAAACCGTGTCTGTCCGTGGGCGCGTACGGTTGCGACCCCGGCCGAGGACTTATCGACCTACTGACCACGAAGAAAGTAGATCTTGTTCTGAGCGGACACGACCACCTCTACCAGCGCACCCACCAACTCGCCACGACATCGTCCTGCCTGTCGATCGTTCCTGGTGTCATCAATCCAGCTTGCGTGGCGGACGCCGACTCCGACTTTTCGAGGGGAGCGGGCACGGTGTTCACCACAGCAGGAACCGGCGGCATACCACTTCGTGACGTCAACGCGGCGGACGCCGACGCTCCGTACTTCGCAACCTACTCCGGACTGAATGCCAACCCCACCCACGGCACTCTGGACGTGAAACTGACGCGGGACAGCATGATCGGCGCGTTCGTCGGTGCCAGTGGCGGCACCTATACCGACTCCTTTACCATTCGACCGGCCGGTCCCGCTCCCAACGCAGCACCAGTCGCTCGATTTACCGGGCAGTGCACTGCTCTGCAATGCTCCTTTGACGGCGCCACGTCGACCGACTCCGACGGATCGATAGCTTCCTACAATTGGTCGTTCGGCGACGGATCCTCGGGCACCGGAGTGAACACGAACAAAACCTATGGAGCGAGCGGCACGTACTCAGTATCACTGACCGTCACCGACGACGCCGGCGCAACCAACACATCGACAAGATCCTTCACCGTGGGCGTCCCTGCCAACGTGCCGCCCACAGCGGCGGCCACCGTAGCGTGCACGAATCTCAGCTGTTCATTCAGCGGTACAGGCTCGTCCGATCCGGACGGCACGATCGCCTCCTACGCGTGGAGCTACGGGGACGGCTCGTCGGGCACCGGTGCCACGCCGACACATTCGTACGCGGCTGCCGGGACCTTCCAGGCGACCTTGACGGTGACGGACGACGACGGTGCAACCAATTCCACGGCAGTGGCCGCCAAGCCGGTGGCGCCTCCGACGTCATTTGTGGCGGACGCATTCAGCAGATCCCTGACAGGCGGCTGGGGCTCCGCAGATGTCGGCGGAGCCTGGTCCCTTGCTGGCGGTGCGTCGAACTTCTCGGTTTCCGATGGCCAGGGCCGCATCCGCATTGCGGCGGGCGGCGGAGCTCCAGGGGCCGCTCTCAGCCAGGCGACCGCGGCCAGCACAGATCTGTCGTTCGGCGTCACCTTTGACAAGCCCGCCACCGGTAGCGGCACCTATGTCTGGGCCGTTCCCAGGCGGGTGCCGAGTCAAGGTGACTACCGAGCAAAGGTGCGGCTGACGTCAACGGGTTCAGTGGGGATCTCCCTCACTCGAGCCAATGCTGCGGGCACGGAGACGTCGCTGGTGGGCGAAGCCGCTGTCAGCGGGCTCCAATACGTGACGGGCGACCGCTTGAACGTTCGCGCGCAGGCATCCGGGACCAACCCCACGACGGTCCGCATGAGAGTGTGGAAGCACGGAACAGCAGAGCCCGGAGCTTGGCAAGCGTCGTTCTCCGACTCCACTCCTGCACTCCAGACCGCAGGTTCGGTTGCCGTGCTCACCTATCTGTCCAGCGGTACCACCAATGCTCCGGTCGTGATCAGCGTTGACGACGTGGTGGCCAAGAACCCGTAGCGCCCTGGTGCGGCGGAAGCGGCGCCCGGTTGGGGCATCGGCAGTTGGTAACTGCATCGACGCCCGGTCGAGCCGGCGTGCTCGCTCTCCTGCGCCGGTCGATCGAGCAACCGGACACTGCGGCCGTGAGACAATCGTCCGGCGATCCGCCGTGGTGTAACGGCAGCACCTTGGATTTTGGTTCCAATGGTTCAGGTTCGAATCCTGGCGGCGGAGCGGGTTGGCCGTGAGCGCTGCAACGCCTGATCGGCGCCCGAGCCCAGCAGCACGGAGACATCCGACTCATCGCCGTCCGTGAGCGACCGAGGGTCGTAGCCCGCGGTCTACGATCAATCGCGGGTCGGCTCACGTCGCCCCTCTCCTCGCCCGGAACGAGCGCCAACCCCGCGAAGCCACTTCGCAGGAGGGACGAGCCGTGCCCCCCGTGTCCCCAGCCTCGGACGCGCAGTCGGTCGTAACGGGAACGGCGGGCGGTATTTCCGCGGTGATCGTGCTCGCGGCGGGCGCCGGCACACGGATGAAGTCGAGCCGCCCGAAGGTGCTGCATGAATTGGCCGGGAAGCCGATGCTGTGGCACGCGTTGAAGGCTGCGGCCGCGCTCGAACCGGAGCGATTGGTGGCCGTCCTCGGTCACGGCCGGGACGTTGTCACGGATTTCCTGGCCGGTTCCGACGATCTCCCGCCGGTGGTCCTGGCAGTTCAGGATCAGCAGAAGGGCACGGGCCATGCCTGCGCGTGCGCGCTGGAGGTGACCGGCGATCTGACCGGCACTGTCCTGGTGACGTACGGAGATGTGCCGTTGCTCCGGCCGGAGACACTGCAGGCCCTGGCCGGAGAGCATGCGACGAGCAGGAATGCGGTCACCGTGCTCACCGCGGTGTTGCCGGACCCCACCGGCTACGGCCGGATCCTGCGCGGCGACGGCGGGGAGCTGGTCGGAATCGTCGAGCAGAAGGACGCCGATTCGCCTCAGCGGGGGATCCAGGAGATCAACTCGGGTGTCTACGCCTTCGACGGCGCAGTCCTGACGGAGGCGTTGGGCCGGTTGTCGGACGCGAACGCGGCCGGCGAGCGCTATCTCACCGATGTGATCGGCATCGCCAAGTCCGATGGCCGTCCTGTCGGGTCGGTCACCTCAACCGACGCCGTGGAAACAGAGGGGATCAACGATCGGGTGCAGCTGGCCGATCTGGCCCGGGTGCTGAACGCACGGCTGGTCCGCAAGGCACAGCTCGCCGGGGTCACCTTCCACGACCCGGCGACCACTTGGATCCACGCGGACGTCACCATCGGGACCGACACCGAGATCCTGCCGGGAACGCAGCTGCATGCAGGAACAACCGTCGGGTCGGGATGCTCTATCGGCCCGGATACGACGCTGATCGCCTGCTCTGTCGCGGACGGGGCGAGCGTGGTCCGCTCGCACTGCCAGGGCGCCACGATCGGACCGGGCGCCACGGTCGGGCCATTCAGCTACCTCCGGCCGGAGACGGTCCTGATGGCCGGCAGCAAGGTCGGCGCCTACGTCGAGGTGAAGAAGTCGACGATCGGCACGGGCTCGAAGGTGCCGCACCTTTCCTATATCGGCGACACGACGATCGGCTCCGGAGCGAACATCGGGGCGGGCACCATCACCGCGAATTACGACGGCGACCACAAGTACCCGACGACGATCGGAGACCATGTGTTCGTGGGCAGCGACTCCACACTGGTCGCACCGGTGACACTGCAGGACGGCGCGTATGTTGCGGCGGGCTCGACCATCACCACCGACCTCGGGCCGGGTGACCTCGGCATTGCCCGCGGGCGGCAGCATTCCGTCGACGGGTGGGTGCTTCGCAAGCGCATCGGATCGAAGGCTGCGACAGCCGCCGAAGCCGCCATTGCCGATGAACCCGTTCAGCTTCCCGCCGGCTCGGAGAACACCACCACTTCGTCACAAGGAGATCGTCCGGCGTGAGCTCGCTTTCGATCACGACCCGTAAGAGCCTGATGCTGTTCTCGGGTCGCGCCTACCCCGAACTTGCGGAGGAGGTGGGCAAGTACCTGGACGTGACGGTGACGCCGCAGTCCGCCTACGACTTCGCGAACGGTGAGATCTTCGTCAGGTTCGAGGAGTCGGTCCGGGGGTCGGACGCCTTCCTGATCCAGTCCTGTGGCGTCCCGATCAACACCTGGGTGATGGAGACGCTGATCATGATCGACGCCCTGAAGAGGGCCTCGGCGAAGCGGATCACCGTGGTGCTGCCGTTTTATCCGTACGCCCGTCAGGACAAGAAACACCGTGGCCGCGAACCCATCTCGGCCCGATTGATCGCCGATCTGCTGAAGACCGCCGGCGCCCAACGCCTGATGACGGTCGATCTGCACACCGACCAGATCCAGGGCTTTTTCGACGGGCCGGTCGATCACCTCTTCGCCCAGCCGCTGCTGACCGGGTATGTCGGTAAGAAGTACAGCGGCGACGACCTGGCCGTGGTCTCCCCCGATTCCGGTCGGGTCCGGACCGCGGAACGCTGGGCGGACCGGCTCGGCGGCGCACCGATCGCCTTCATCCACAAGACCCGCGATCCCACCAGGCCGAACCAGGTCGTCGCGAACAGGGTCGTTGGTGAGGTCCGCGGGCGAACCTGCATCGTGGTCGACGACATGATCGACACCGGCGGCACCATCGCAAAAGCGGTCAAACAGGTGCTCGAGGCCGGCGCGACCAAGGTCGTCGTCGCCGCCACCCACGGCGTGCTGTCCGATCCCGCCGCCGAGCGACTCGCCGCCAGCGGGGCGTGCGAGGTGGTCCTGACGAACACCCTCGCCATTCCGCCGGCGCACCAGTTCGAGCAGCTGACGACGCTCTCGATCGCTCCACTGATCGCCAAGGCGATCCACGAAGTGTTCGAGGACGGATCCGTGACCTCGCTGTTCGACAACTGAGGCCGGTTGATGCTCGTGAATCACTATTGGTCGGCCAGACGCCGAGCGCGGTCACGACATTTGCACGTCACACAGGTGCGCGACGATCGTGCTCATGTCTGACACCACGGTGACAATGCCAACTCCGGATGCCCGCCTCAACGGCTCGTCGGCGGACCTCAACGGAGCCGGCTCACTCACCGATCCTGATCAGGCGGCCGAACTGCGGGCCGACGTCCGACGGGTCAGTTCGCTGCTTGGTGACGCGCTGGTTCGGCAGAACGGGCAAGAACTCCTCGACCTCGTCGAACAGGTACGAAAGCTGACAAAACTGGCGAGCGAGGCGCCCGAGGCTGCCGCTCGTCACAGAGCCACAGATCAGGTGCGGCAGATCCTCGAAGCCCTGCCGATCGACACCGCCACAGATCTGGTCCGCGCGTTCGCAGCCTATTTTCAGCTGGCTAACCGCGCCGAACAGGTGCACCGCGTCCGAGCCATGCGCGCACGGGTCCCATCGGCGGGAGTGCTGGCCGAAGTAGTCGCCGAGATCGCCACGACCCTGGGGCCCGAGTCACTCGCGGCAGCGATCAGATCTCTTGCGGTTCAACCCGTCTTCACGGCCCACCCGACCGACGCCAGCAGACGCTCGGTCCTGCTGAAGCTTCGGGCGCTCTCGGACATTTTGACCGACTTGACGCCAGCGGGATCAGCTGCCCGCGCGCGCCAGGATCGTCGGCTCGCAGAAATCATCGACCTGATGTGGCAGACGGACGAGCTCCGTCAGTCCAGGCCGACGCCGGTCGACGAAGCGCGGAACGCGCTGTTCTATCTGGAACCGATCGTCGCCGACGTCATCCCCGCATTGACTGACGACCTGGCAGACGCGCTTGCCACCTACGGCCTCGATCTGTCGTCCGAAGCGACCCCCCTGCTGCTCGGAAGTTGGATCGGCGGCGACCGCGACGGAAATCCGAATGTGACAGCGCCCATCACCCACGAAATCCTCGAATTGCAACACCTCACTGCCATCAAGATCGCCATCGGGAAGGTCGACGATCTGCTTCTCGCACTGTCCAGTTCGACCGCAATCGTGCCGGTCTCACCCGAACTGCTCGCATCGATCGAGGTGGACCTCGAACACCTTCCGCTTCTCGATCCGCGGGTCAAGGAACTGAACAGCCAAGAGCCGCTGCGGTTGAAATTGACCTGCATCAAGGCCAAATTGATCAATACCCGGTCACGGGTGACCGGTGACCGCCCGCACGAACCGGGACGCGACTACTCCCGACGGGCAGAACTCCTCGCCGACCTGGCAGTGATTCGGCGTTCTCTGTTGGCCAATGGCGGCGAACTCGTCGCCAACGGAATGCTGGCCACCGTCCAGCGGACACTGGCCGTGAGCGGCCTCACCACGGCGTACCTGGACATCCGCGAGCATTCCGAGGCTCATCATCAGGTTCTTGCGCAGTTGATCGACCGCATCGGTGAGCAGGACAAGACCTACTACAGCTTGTCTCGGGACGAGCGCCGCGACCTGCTCTCTGCCGAGCTGAAGTCACGGCGCCCGCTGACGTCGCTTCCGGCACCGCTGGATGCTGCCGGGACGAAGACGTTTTCCGTCTTCTGTGAGATCAAAAGCGCACAGACGACCTACGGCCCCGAGGTGATCGTCACCTACATCAGCTCGATGACGATGGGTTCAGACGACATTCTCGGGGCGGCGGTACTGGCACGAGAGGCCGGGCTTCTCGACGTCCACGGCACACCGGGTGACTCCGAACGCGGCCCGTACGCCAACATCGGCTTTGCCCCCTTACTGGAGACGGTCGACGAACTCCGGAAGTCGGCGCAAATCGTCGAGGAGTTGCTCACCGATCCCACCTACCGCGAGATCGTCCGACTCCGAGGCAATGTTCAGGAAGTGATGCTCGGATATTCCGACTCGAACAAGCAGGCGGGTATCACTACCAGTCAGTGGGAGATTCAGAAGACAGCACGGCAACTGCGTGACCTGGCGGCACGCCATGGCGTGTCGTTAACGCTGTTCCACGGGCGCGGCGGGACCGTCGGCCGCGGCGGCGGCCCTACCTACGACTCCATTCTCGCTCAGCCGCACGGTGTGATCGCGGGAGCGATCAAGTTCACCGAGCAGGGAGAGGTGATCAGCGACAAATACCTGCTACCCGACCTTGCGAAGGAAAATCTCGAACTCACGGTTGCAGCGACGCTAAGAGGGTCGGCGTTGCACCAGGAGTCCCGGCAATCGGTCGAAGACCTGGCCAAATGGGATGGCTGGATGGAGATCGTGAGCGACGCTGCATTTGCCGCCTATACCCAGCTAATTCAGGATCCGGACCTCCCGGCGTACTTCTTGTCGTCCACCCCTGTGGAGCAACTCGGCTCACTCAATATCGGTTCCAGGCCCGCCCGACGGCCCGACTCCGGCGGTGGGATAGCGGGCCTGCGCGCGATTCCATGGGTGTTCGGGTGGACTCAATCCCGCCAAATCGTTCCCGGGTGGTTCGGTGTGGGCTCTGGACTCAAGGCAGCACGCGAAAACGGTGGAGAGTCCGTCCTCGCCGAGATGCACCAGCATTGGAACTTCTTCCGAACCTTCATCTCGAACGTCGAAATGACCCTAGCAAAAACAGACATGGAAATTGCCGCACTCTATGTGCAGTCGTTGGTCCCCGAGAACCTGCAGCACTTGTTCGAGGTGATCCGAGAGGAGCATGCCCTGACCCTGACCGAGATACTACGGGTGACCGGTGAATCCCATCTGCTTGACCAGCAAAATCAATTGAAGCGAACCCTGGAAGTCAGGGAGCCGTACCTGGCGCCCATTTCCTACCTTCAGGTCGATCTGCTCAAACGAATTCGGTCCGTCGATTCAGCAGACGCCGTCGACCCAGCACTGCAACGCGCGATGTTGCTGACGATCAACGGCGTTGCGGCCGGTATGCGGAACACCGGCTGAGCGCCTGATCGGCGAATTGTCCGTTCAATGAACGGTGGCGGAATTCGTGTCACTCACCCGATGCCGCCCTGACCAATCCGGCCATACGGGAAGGCCCATCGGACCAAATGACCGCCTGCGATAGCGCGCAGGGGATCGCTAGGCGCGGAGCCAAACTGTCAGCCGGTGCTCGATGCAGTCACCGAGAAAGGGTCAACCTCTCGCCTGCCAGCAGCCCCAGCTAATCGGCATCAGCTGATCACGACCGCAATAGAAGCTTCTGGGCCCATCCCGACGGCGGTAATTGCACGAACAGAAAGACGGGGTAGGTGCTTCCGACCCGGAGACGGGTGAATGTTTGGGATCTGCTCGAACCCGGGAGGTTGGTGCCCCACGCGCCGTAGCCGTTCACATCCGTCCCGTCGCGGGCAACTCGGTAGCCGGTGACGGCAGAACCCCCATCGTCTGAGGGGGCTGCCAGCTGAGTGTGACCGTCCGCCTGGCACCGCTTTTCGTTGCGGTCACTGCCGTCGCCAAACCCGGCAGAACGGCAGTCAATGGTGCGCGTTGCGGTCGCGGCTCGGCCCAGTTGCCCTTCGCGTTGGTCGGCCCGCAACGGTAAAAGTGTAGGTAGTGCCTCGCTTCAGGTTCGCGATACTGAACGCTCGGGCCGTCCCGGCAGCCGAGAAGGTGACTCGGTCCTTTTCCACTCGCGTCCGTGCCGTCGCGAGAGACGGAGTACGCGGTGATCGGCGCGTAGCCGTCGCTGGCCGGGGCGGACCACGTCGACCTGCAGCCGGCCTTCGCAGAATCATTCGCGGTGACCGAGATGGCAGTAGGGAGCGCCGGGAGTGGTCGGCGCCGGGCTATTGTAGTATCTGTAAACTGGCGGAGGGCAATTGAAGTACGAAAGCTCACCGTTCGGCATTGCGTTGCGCGTCTTCAACCCAAATGTTGAGTTGACCGCCGTCGCTGACCACTGCGTTGTGCAATTGATGGCCATCAGTATTGCCGGCGTTGGGAGCGATGCATCTTGTCCGATAGTATCGAACATCGGTCATCGAGTTGAACCCGACCTTCGGCGAGTAATGCACCGTGTCGAAGGTCTTCTCGTGGTTGAGACCGCCACCTACCGTGCCGCCGTTGCCCGAGGTCCCGTTGTACTCTGATCGGAAATTCCACGTGGTCAGGGCCTGGGACTGCCAGAGTGCCAAGTCCGTGGGAGTAGCCCATGTGATGCGTGTGGCAGTCCCGCATCTCCATATTCGAAGAATTGTTGCGTACCGATACCACATGCGGCCTGCTTGACCCCCGTCAAATAATGGCGGCCATCGAGTCTCGACGCGATTGAGCTTCGTCCCAGCGCAGCCATGAAGGTTGATGCAGAACGTTTCTCCAGGAGGCGTATTGAGGTACCCCGGAATACCTGTCACGAGGACGTCGCTTACCGTGACGGGATTCGTCGCGTTGTAGAGCTTCCAACCGTTGTAATAATGGTCCCGCCCGACCCCGCCGACCTTCTGTCGTTGGCCCCGAACGTGGAACTGCGCATATACGGTCCCGGCCGGCGCCTTCTGAGTCAGCATGATGTGCATCAAGATTGACGTTTCCATACGACAGTCCATACCGTTCCCACGAGTCCGATTGTGCCTGCGTCATCGAATCCTGAGCGACCTCGATGATTGTCCCCGCGCCCGAACCAACGATTCCCACAGAAGCCGGTACCAGAAGGCCGAGATAATTTGCCGACTGACTGAACCCATTGAATGAGAACACATGCTCGGGAAGTGTCAGGGTACGGGTTCCGTCAGGAGCGGCAGCAAGTGTGGCGACCTTCGCAAGTGCCTTGGTCAGCCCGGCGGCGCCGGGAAGAGTGTCCCAGCCCGTAATTCCTAGATTTTCGATCGCGTATATCCCGGCGCCGGTCGGTCGCGTCATCAGCGCCTGAGTTCGCACTGGTGCCGACGAACTTGCGAGGCGAACCGCTACGGCCTCGGAGGCGGACGCGGACCCAAGGCCGGCACCGGGAAGCCATACCTGACTTGCCGCTGCAATTGGTACCGCAGCCAGCCCGAGCTTAAGAATACGCCGGCGATTGATTTTGATGTCCATGTCGCGTCCTTTGAACGAAGAGCCCAAGCCCGTATGGCTATCACTCAAAGTAGGCGATTGATTACTCGGCGTCATCGGGCGTTTGTGCCGTTTCGCAAAGTTCATTAGGACCGAATTCGACTAGGTCAAATCTCACACCGCGCCGATTGGATCATCTTGTCGACGTAGGTCGTCTTGCCCATACGCCAACTTCCTGACCTAGAGCACGGGAGATGCGGAGCGGTGATGTCGGTCGGGTTGTGCCGTGGTCAGGTCGACCTGGGCTTGGTCGGCCGACGCCAGTCGGCGGCCAGCTGCTCTTGGAAAGAGACCGGCCACCGGCGGCGAGTGGTCGATGTTCGAATGTGACTGGCGCTGCTACTCCGCAACTCTTCCATCGCGACGGATCCCGAAAGGTCTGAAGGCACCATCGACCTACACCGTACAAAACAGGCGGTCCCACGTTGGGCTGAGCGATCAAGACCTAACGGGGGCTCCGGACGCTCACGTGGATTCGATGGACGGTGGAGCGATTCCCTCGAGCTCCCAGCAGGGGTCTACCGACAGCTAGATCCAGCACGAGAATGTGCCGTCGAACGAAGGTTGTTGAGCTCGCCGAGGCAGTGCTTGAGCGTTGACCTCAGCGCGGAGTTCGCAGTTCAGCTAGCTTCGCCGCGATAGCCGCCCACATCGCTGAGCTGTTGTAGGTCTCCGCAACCTCGCGCTTCGCAGTCTCGGCCAGATCCGTCGCGAGGCGGCGGTCCCGCGTCAGCCGGTCGATTGCGACAGCGCACGCTTCAGGATCTCTCGGACGGAATGTGATGGCATTCGAACCGTCTCGTATGTAGTCGCGCAACGGTTCGGTGGCTGTAGCGGCGGTCGGCGTGCCAACTGCCCAAGCGTTAAGTAGGACGCTCTGGCCAGTCGGATAGGCAACCGACGGATGGCTGCAAACAACCACCTGTCCGGCGCGACGCAGTGCGTCGCGGAACGCGAGATGGGAGATTTCACCCAGCAGTTCGACATTCGACGGAACTCTGGTGGTCGGCATCCGTGATGTCGGTGCCGCAATGCGGAACGGCACGTCCGGTAGCAACTCTGCGGCCCGCAGTAGAGTTTCGTAGTCACGACCTCGATCACGTCCAGCAGAAAAGACATATTCGCCTCTGTGGTCATCTGAGATCGGTGTATAGAAGTCGGTCTCGATGCCGAAGGGCACGCAGAACAGTCGCTCCTCTGGGATGTGCAGTACTTCGCGGTAGATCTGGGCCTGATTCGACGACCAAAAGACGATCAAGTCGACGCTTTCCAGAAGCTTGCGCACAACTGCCAGTCGTGCACGCCGCATCCTCAGGACATCATCTGCGAGCCAACAGGCGAGCAGGACAAGTGGGACGGCCCGCCACGGCCGAGCGCCGACTCTCTTTAGTAAGGCGTGTGCATAGCCCTCCTGCTCGAGGATCGCCAAGGCCACATCGACACCAGTAAGTTCGGAACGGCTCGTGAGTGTCTTTCCGACTGGGAACAGCAGCGAACGTGATGCCAAGCCGCCACCCATCTTGCGGTAAAGCCTTCCCGGAGCGTGACCGTCGGCCATGATGGTCATGGCGGTAGCCCCGTCGCCTGACAAATGCTCGAGGCCATAGGGCAAACGTCCCGGACGCGTCGTCCCATCGTCACCTTCGGTGCGCCACCGTCGGGTGTCGACGTAGCAGTACACGCCAACGATGGGCACATCGTGAGGAGGTTGCGGCCTCACTCGTTCAGCACCATCGGCGTCTGCGAATGTGACGCCCGCGTTCGCCCGCCCGGTGGTTCGGGAGCGGTAGCGATCAGGACAACGTGCATTACAGGAATCCTGCCTTATGAGGCGGTCCTTTCGTACCCCGATCCTGCGACCCGAGAGTCCGCGCGATCCAGCGTGAGCACCGTGCATTCGCTCCTTGCTCCGCGCCGCACACGAGATTGCCGCGCGCGGTAACTCCCTGAGGGTCCACTCGCAGAGGGTGCCCAGACGGCTGTGCGGATCTGATTGTCGGACCTCGATGGCGCGCGCCCGCAGACTCCGTTCCTGCGGTCGACGGTCCCACCCTTCCGACTGCCCACGCGAACAAGTTGCCTAGGTCGACCTGGGGATGCACGAGGCAATTGCTGGAGCGTCGGGTGAGTGCGTTGACCGGAGAACTTACGGCCGATACCCTGGTCCGCAGAAGATTCTCTATGTCGAGGGGTTGATGATGACAGTGTTTCCACGAGTGGCCGTCTTGGCCGGCGTACCGCACGCTGACCGACTCCACGAACTGGTCGCATCTCGCGGCTACCTGACCACCTCTACGGACGCCGACGCGGACATCGTCGTGCTCGGTGGCCGGACCGCCCTCACGCCGGCAGCCCTGCGCCGCGTGCACGGTGGTGTCGGAGCGGTCATCCTTCTCGATGACCCGGACCACCTGGACGAGTCGGTCACGGGATCTGCTGAGCGGCGCCGGTGTCGCGGTGACTGCGACGAATGAAGGCACCACCACTGTTGCCGTACCGCACGAGACCGCCGCTGTCACCGACCTCGACCTGCTGGCGCGCGTTTCTCCGGCAGTCCTGGCCTCAACAGGCACGTTGACCGTCAGCTCTCCCGCCGCGCCGCTGCTGCGCCAGGCCGCGATCTCCCGCAGCGGCGGCGCACCCGTCGCCGCGGTGTCGGAGCTCGGACTGGGTCGCGTCGTCGTCCTGGCGATCGACATCACCGACGATCACTCGTCGAACGAGCTGATGTTCAACGCCATCACCTACGCCGCCGGCCACCTGCGTCATCGCCGGGAACCCATCCGCTCCTCGCTGACCACGGACGACGCCTGGCTGCGACTCAAGGCCGCCGTCACGGAGATCCAGTCCTTGCAGGTCAAGGACGGATCGATCCCCGAGTCGGTCGGTCACCCTCGGGCCAACGAACTCGTCGCGGCCATCACCACCGCGATCACCGACCTGGCGCCGCGCTTCCCGCACGACCGTGACTACCTGGCGGCCCTGGTCGAAGGACTTCACCCGGTGGTCGGATGGCGGGTTCGCCGAGCCCGACTTCCTCGACTCGCTCAACGCCTTCCACCCCGAGACCCAACGGGTCGACGGCCGCGAGCACCTCGTCGTCTTCCCGATGTACACCCAGAACGGCAGCCCTGACCGGCACGTCGAAGCGGTCCTGATCCAGGTGATCTGGCCGGACTTCGTCGCCGACCTGGAGGCGGGCGACTACTCGAACAAGCTGTTCGTGCCGATCCGGTTCCTGGACTTCACCGCCGGCTACGACACGAACTCGGCCGTGCTGTTCCCCGAGACCATCGCCATGCGCGAGGTGCCCAAGTTCACCTGGGGCGCCATCTTCGCCGACCGGGAGGCGGCCCGCTTCCGCAAGGTCGTCGCGGCGGCCGCCGAGACGACCAAGCTGGCGCTCCCGCCGGACGCAGCCCGGCTGCTCGACGATCAACAGCTGACCGAAGAGACGTTCGTCATGTGGGACCTCATCCACGACCGGACCCACATGCACGGTGACCTGCCGTTCGACCCGTTCATGATCAAGCAGCGGATGCCGTACTTCCTCTACTCGCTGGAGGAGCTGCGCTGCGACCTCACGGCGTTCCGCGAAGCCGTGAAGCTGGAGAAGCAGGGCGTACCGCACGCCCGGCTGGTGCAGTACGCGGTGATCTTCGACCGCATCTTCCGGTTCGCCATCACCGGCAGCCGGGTCCGCAACTACGACGGGCTCGGCGGGCAGCTGCTGTTCGCGTGGTTGCACCAGCACCACGTCCTGCACTGGACGGACAACCGGCTCACCATCGACTGGGATGACGTCACCGCGCCGGTTCTCGAGCTCGGCGAACAGATCGAGACCCTGTACTGGCGATCCATCGACCGGCCGAAGATCAGCCACTGGCTCGCCGCCTACGACCTCGTCTCCAGCACCGTCGAGCCGCACCCGGCGTCGACGTGGGCGAAGGGCGCCGAGGCGTTGCCGGTGTCCGGCCCGCCGAAGGGGCTGACCGACGCGGTGCTGCCGGACGAGTTCCCGCTGTCGATGTTCTACGAGGCGCTCAGCCGTAAGCTCGCGCCCGTGATCACCTCGACGGCCGGCATCACCGGATGACCGGACCCACCGAGCGGGTCGTTCTCGTCACCGGCGCGGCCGGCGCCGCCGGCCCCGCGGTGTGCTCGGCGCTTACAGGCGGCCGGAGCGAGAGTCGTTGCGGTGGAGTACAACCAGCAACTGCTGGAACCGTTGACCGCCACCCTTCCAGGCCTGAGCACGGACGTCGCCGATCTGACCGATCCGGCCGCTGTCGCGGCTCTGGCGGCCCGGGTCCACGAGCGGCACGGGAGCGTCGACGGCCTCGTGCACCTGGTCGGGGGCTACCGCGGCGGATCAGGATTTGCCAGCAACACCGAAGACGACTGGCGCATCGCTGTCCGCCCTGCTCATCGACACGCTGCGGCACGTCACGCTGGCGTTCCACGACGACCTCGCCCGCTCCCCCGCCGGCCGGGCCGTGATCGTCTCGGCACAGAGCGCACAGCTGCCGACCGCCGGCTCGGCGAATTACGCTGCGGCGAAGGCTGCGGCCGAGGCCTGGATGCTGGCGCTGGCCGATTCATTCCGGCGTCTGCAATCCGGCCGGAAGACCGATCCTCTGCCGCAGACCTCCGCGGCGACGATCCTGGTCGTCAAGGGACTGGTGAACGACCGGATGCGGGCCGCCGAGCCGGAACGGCGGTTCCCCGGCTTCACCGACGTCGGCGTTCTGGCCGCCCGCGTCGTCGGGTTATGGTCGGAGGACGCTGCGGCGCTCAACGGCGTCCGGGTCCCGCTCGGCGGCTGACGGTTTCCCGAACCGCCCAACCGCGTCCGAACGGACCCGTGTCGTTGTCCGCCCATGGACCCTTGAAGACGAAAGATCTCGACGACGTGACGACCTTGCACGACCGCAACAGCCGCGGTTTCGCCTCCGACAACTACGCCGGTGCCCACCCGGAAATCCTGCAGGCACTGGCCGACGCGAACGGCGGCCACCAGATCTCCTATGGCGAGGACGTCTACACCGAACGGCTGCACGAGGTGATGGCCCAGCATCTCGGCCCGCAGGTCGAGGTCTTTCCCGGTCTTCAACGGCACGGGCGCGAACGTGCTGTCGCTGCAATCGATGTTGCCGCGCTGGGGAGCGGTGATCTGCACCGAGACCGCGCACATCAACACCGACGAGAACGGCGCACCGGAACGGGTCGGCGGGCTGAAGCTGCTGACCGTTCCCACCCCGGACGGCAAGCTCACACCGGAGCTCATCGACCGGCAGGCATACGGCTGGGGCGACGAGCACCGGGCTCAACCGCTCGCGGTATCGATCACCCAGACCACCGAACTGGGAACCGCGTACACACCCGACGAGATCCGGGCGATCGCCGACCACATCCACCCGCTGGGAATGCGGCTGCACCTGGACGGGGCCCGGATCGCAAACGCGGCGGCCACTCTCGACGTTCCGTTGCGGGAATTCACCACCGACGCCGGCGTCGACATCCTCTCCTTCGGCGGCACGAAGAACGGCCTGCTGTTCGGCGAGGCAGTCGTCGTCCTCAATCCCGAGGTCTCCTCCGGCCTTTTGTTCCTGCGCAAGATGAACATGCAACTGGCTTCGAAGATGCGGTTCGTCTCCGCACAACTCATCGCCCTGCTGGAGAACGATCTGTGGCTCCGGTCCGCTCGGCACGCCAACGCGATGGCCGCCCGGCTGCACGCCGCCGTGCGTGACCTGCCCGGAGTCGACGGTCACCCAACCCGTCCAGGCCAACGCCGTCTTCGCGATCATCGACCGCGGCGTCGCCGACCGCTTGCGCCGCAAGTTCCGCTTCTACGACTGGAACCCATCGACCGGCGAGGTGCGGTGGATGTGCGCCTTCGACACCACCGAAGCGGACATCGACGCCTTCGCGGCTGCACTGGTGGCCGAGTTGCGTTCGCGGGCCCTCAGCCAACAGACCAGATCGCCTTGACAGCGGTCAGGCGTCTGGTGGCCGTCCAGGTGCCGCTGTTGACCTTGAGCTTGCCGTCGTCGCCGAGCGTCAAACGCTCGACGCCGACACCGGTCACCCGGGACTGCCACTTCACGGTCCCGTCGGGCGCCACGACCTGCACGTTCCCGTCCGGCCGGACGACGAGCTTGGAACCCGGCACATTTGTTCTGGTCCACCACTTCGCCTTTCCGGCCGCCGTGTAGAGGACGAAGTTGCCGTCCTTCTGCATGGCCGCGAAATAGGCCCCATTGACGCTGCGGATCGTGCGGCCCGAAGCGAGCGTGTTTCCCTCGAGTATCTGGTTGTACGGGCCGGCGAGCCGACCCTGCAAACCGGTCAGACCAGGATTCTGCCCGAACTTCGGCCAACCGATCGCGCCGAGTGTCCCGCCCGGGCTCGTATAGGAGCTCACCGCACCGCCGTAGCCGTTGTAGCCGGCGACCGTGACGCGCAACCCATTGGGTTCCTGCGTGATGACGGGAGTGTTCTGCACCACCAGGTTCGTCGGGATCGTCGCCAGCACGGCTCGGGTGCGGCCGTTCAGGACCAGGAATTGTCCCTGCTTTGCGGGGACCACCATGTCCTGGGCACCGTCGGCGTTGAAATCAGCGGTGGCGACCGACGTGCCCTGGGTGTAGGCGATGTTCGCCGCGTACGGGGCCAACGCGGTCCCGGTGTTGGCGAGGATGCCGCCGGTGACCGGATCGATCACGATGATGCGCGGGTATTTCGCGGTCCCGCTGGCAATGGAGATGAGTTCGATGATCTGCGGCCGACCGGTGCCGAGCACGTCGGCGAACGTCGGTGACGCGGACGCCTGTCCGCCCAGATCGGTGGTCGCCCATTTCAGCCGGCACTCGGCGTCGTAGCCGACCAACTGGTTGCCGCCGACCCCGTACTGGGTCGGCCCGGTGGAACCGAAGACGATCAGCGGCTGACCGGCCACCTCGGCCACCGCCGGCGAGGAGTTGTTGTACCCGGAGTTGGCGTAGGTGTTGCCGGACACCAATTGGGTGGCCGAACAAATCTGCGCGCCCTTGTCGGTGAGGATGCGGAAGATCCCGCCGTTGCGGTCGCCCGCGAACTCGGCGGTGGTGTCGCTGCTGGTGATGACCTGGGGTCGGCCGGTACCGTAGAGGTCGGCCAGAGCGGGGGTGGCCATGGTGGAGTCCGCGTTGCGGAAGCCCCACATTTGGCCGCCGCGGTTGTTGGCGTCAACGCCGAAGATCCAATGACCGGATGAGCCACCGAAGCCGCGGATCTGGTTGTCGATGCGAGCGATCGAGAGGCCGGAGAGCAGAAACCCACCGGTGGGCGGGATCACCATGCTCGGGTTGGAGCTCCACTGCAGGGCACCCGAAGCCGAATACTTCCGCCAGAGCGGATAGGCGTCCTTGCCGTTCACGGCCACCGGCACGTACACGAACTTGCCGTCCGTCGACAGCGGCGCCCGAACCGACGGGCGATTCGCGGCACCGCCGCCGGCGTTCAAGGCGCCCCACCCCGGCATCGGGGTGCCGCTGTCCAGGTCGAACGCCCGCAGGTCGCCGGTTTTGCTGCCAACCGCGATGAACGGATTGCCCAGGTTGTCCACGACAACCGGCGAGGAGTCGCTGGTATGGGAACTGGTGGCTCGAGTCCAGTCCAGGGTGAACGATGGGGCGGGGACGACAGCGGTCAGCGCCGGGGCTGACGGCACTTGAGCGGCGACCTCTCCCGCACCCAGCACACCGGTGACGAGCCCGCAGACGGCGAGCAGCGCAATCGTTCGTGAACGGTACTTCATGGCGTCCCCCTCATGATCTCGACGACAACGCAGCCGTCATTTGCACCCGAATCCGGGCGCCAAACAATTGATCCGCGATCACCCGTTGCGGCTATTTGCTGAATTCGGGCAAGAACGCACGCCGTCGTGACGAAGCGTCGGCTCGTCAATGCCAGAGAACTGATCCCAGGCGACAGCCCTCATGCGCCTCCGGTCGGCGCGTGAACATTCGCCGGGTTTGCGACGACGCGCGCATGCGAGGCGACTGCTGACAGGTCGCACACACAGGTGACCGATAGTTCCTTGGCAGCAACGACTTCCGAATCAATCCCGGTCATGATCGCGGATGGACTGCGAAATCACCCAGCACAATCGCGCATCACTGAATCCCCGAACAAGCATCTCCTTGCATTCACCAACGGTAACGATTAGTGACGCTGAGTGGATGATGCGCGCTAACGAACAATCGGATGGCTCATTGACCTACAGATCCGGGATGCGTTTGCGTGAGGTGAGTAATACGGGCTAGCGCATGTGATGCGTCTGAGCCGTTCGGTACGAAATGACCTTTGGCGGTGTTGACGCCGCAATTGCGCGGCCGGTGATGCCGTGGCGTGGACTCCTACCACCGAGGGCGATCGGGTGCTCGCGGCACCGCGGTCGGTGTCCGGAGGACGACTGATGGCTGCAGCCGCCTCACGCCGCTCCGTCCGCCCACGCTGCAGTGCGCCGCTCACCGCCGGCGGCCCGCAGCCGAGGGGTCAGCCCGTCGGGGTGGCCGGAACGTTGTCGGACCCGTACACCTGGCCCTCGGCGGGCATCCCGTTCGGCGTCCGGCCCACGACGTCCCGGTCGGCGAACGCGATCGGCATCGACGCGGTGAACCAGTCCGAGGGAACGGTGCTCTCGACCTGGAAGTGCAGGTGTGGCCGGCACTGCGTCAGACCGGTCTTTCCGCTGTGGCCCAGCACCTCACCCTGCCCGACCGCGCCGCCACCCTTGGCCTTGGCGAGGATGGCGGGCGAGACGTCCCGCAGGTGCAGGTACAGCGCGGACGTTTCGTCACCGTGGTCGATGCGAACAAGGTTGGCCTGATTGCCCATCAGCGCGTTGACCAGATAGCCCGGCGGCGGGTTGTCGATCGCCGTCAGCCCGCCGCAATGGGACGGCGACCAGCTGCCTTGCGCGAGGCCGACTGTGCCACCGCGCGCGGCGAGCACCGGGGTTCCCTCGGGAAGGTCGAAATCCCAGGCGTCGTGCATTCCCTCGTCGCGGTGCGTGGTGCACCCGCTCGTGCAGGTGCCGCTGACAGCGTCCAAAATCAGCGGCCCCTGCAGAACCCGCTCGGCTGGTGCCGGCCGCCCAGGGCAGCCGGTACTCCGCCGGCTCGGCCGACCCCTTTGAACAGGCAGTGGCTCCTAGGGCCAGACCCATGAGACAGGCGGCTGCGGCGAGACCGGAGCACCAGGGACGGCCGCGCACTGAGCGACGGCGCATCCCAGCCTCCCGTTCCCGCAGCCCGGCGCTCGAAGCCCGACCGCTGATCGGCCCGGCTCCGGTCAGTGTGCGCCGCCGGTCAGGCGTTGGCCCAGAGCTCGGTCGCCCTGGCCAGGTTGAAGCGGTTCGACTCCTCGGCCCTGTCCTCCCAGGCGAAGACGCAGACCGTGAGTTGCCCGTCGAAATTGTGCTGCTTCAGGAGCGAGAACAGCTGCGGGAAGTCCACTTCGCCCTGCCCCATGTCCAGGTGCTGGTGAATCCTCGCGGCGGAGCCCGGCGGGTTGATGATGTACCGCAGCCCCGAGGAGGCCCGGAAGTTCAGCGAGTCGGCCAGGTGGACCTCGGTCAGCAGATCGCCGGCGTGCGCGATGATCCCGGCGGGGTCGTTGCCGATGTGGAAGGTGTGCGGCGCGCAGTATAAATAGGACAGCCGGGGGTGGTCCAGGCCGCGAATCACGTTGATCGCCTCGATGCCGTCCTCGATGAAATCGTCGGGGTGCGGCTCGAGCGCCAGATCGATGCCCTCCCGGTCGAAGATCGGCAGCAACTCACTCCAGCGAGGCGAAGAACTTGTTCTCGCTGGCCGACACCGCTTCCGGGCGGCCGTTGAACTCCGACACCATCCTGGTGGTACCCAGCTCGGCGGTGATCTGGATGGCCCGCTTCCAGTTCCGGACCGCGGCCTGGCGCTCGTCCTCGTCCGGACCCGCCCAGCGGTACAGCGGCAGCACGGTGGACACCCCGACCCCGGCAGCGTCCAGTTCCTTCCGGAACCGCCGCACCGTCGCAAGATCCACCCGGGGGTGCCGGAAGAACGGCAGGAAATCCTCCCGGGGCGACAGTTCGATCCATTCGTAGCCGTGATCGGCGACGACGCCGGGAAGGTCGAGCAGCGGGACATGGCGGATCATGTGCGGGTCGAGGGCAATCTTCACGGGATGTCCTTTCGGTGATGCGGCAGGCGTTCTCGGCGCGACCGCCAGGGTCGGCAGGAACCGGAGAAAGAGCAGTGGGGAGGGACCGGAGCGGCCCCTCCCCACCACGAATGCGGATGCCGGGTTCAGCCGTACAGCGCGGGCTTCTCCACCAGCTTGACCTGGACCCGGGATCCGTCATGTAACGCCTCGACGGCGGCATCGGAGACGACCGCGGCCGCGTAGCCGTCCCACGAACTGGGCCCGAACGCTCCAGCACCGCCCACCGCGTCGATCCACTCCTGGATCTCGACGTCATACGCGCGCAGGAACCGCTCACGCCAATCCTGCGGCACCCGCCCGGCCACGGCGCCGTCCCGACGCACCGTCACGGGAGCGGTGTCCGCCAGCGCAACGGTGCCCCGTTCACCGACCACCTCACCGCGGATGTCGTAGCCGTAGCGGATGTTCACGCTGGTCTCGACGTCGATCAGCACCCCGCCGTCGGTCTCGAACACCAACAGCAACGGATCCTCGAGCTCCCCGCCCAGGCTGTTCTTCCGCGGCTTGAGCACCTGCACCGCGACGATCTCCTCGCCGAGCAGCCACCGCGTCAGGTCGATGTCGTGCACCGCGGTGTCGGTGATCGCCATCTCCCGGGTGTAGTGACCGGGCACCGACGGGTTGCGGTGGGTGCCGTGCATCAGCAGCGGCGCGCCGATGTCGCCGCTGTCCACGACGGCCTTCATGGCCCGGTAGGCCGGGTCGTACCGGCGCATGTAGCCGACCTGCACCAGTCGGGTGCCGCGCGCCACCTCGGCGTCGAGGATCCGCCGGCAGGCCTCCTGCGTGGTGGCCAGCGGTTTCTCGCAGAACACCGGCTTGCCCGCGGCGATCGCGGCGAGCACGTACTCCTCGTGCGTCGGTCCCCAGGAGCACACCAGAACGGCGTCCACGGCGTCGTTCTCGATCAGGTCCTGCCCGGTGGAGTGGACGCTCGCACCGGGAATCCGGTCGGCGACCTTCTTCGCCTCGTCGAGGTTGACGTCGGTGACGGCGACCACGGAGGCGCCGGCGAGAACGGTGGTCAGCCGGCGGATGTGGTCCTTCCCGATCATTCCGACGCCGATGACGCCGACTCGAACTGTCACGTGCTTCCCTTCCCTTTCTGATGGCCCAATCCCTGAGAACTCAGCGGCCCTGGAGTTCGTGCGACAACTCGGCGAGCTCCCGGCCGCCGGCCATCTCGGCCGTGAGTTCCTCGAGGGTGACCTCGGAGCGCTTCTTGTCCAGCACCCGCTGGCCCAGCTTGAGAATGATGAAGTGATTGCCGACAAGGTAGGCGTGGTGCGGGTTGTGAGTGATGAAGACGACCCCGAGGCCGGCGTCACGGGCGGCGGCGGTGTACTTCAGCACCACCCCGGACTGCTTGACGCCGAGCGCAGCGGTGGGCTCGTCGAGGATCAGCACCCGGGCCCCGAAGTACACCGCCCGGGCGATGGCCACGCACTGGCGCTGCCCGCCGGACAGCGTGCCGATCGGCTGATTGATGTCCTTGACGGTGATGCCCATCTTCTTCAGCTCGGTGTCGGCGATCTCCCGCATTTCCTTGATCTTCATCGGCGCCAACGGGTAGCCACCCGCGCGCAATTCCGATCCGAGGAAGAAGTTCCGCCACACCTCCATCAGCGAGACCACGGCGAGATCCTGGTACACGGTGGCGATCCCGTGATCCAGTGCCTCGCGGGGCGAGCTGAAGGTGACCTCCTTGCCATCGACCTTCAGCGACCCCTCCGAGTGCCCGTGCAAGCCGGACATGATCTTGATCAGGGTCGACTTGCCGGCACCGTTGTCACCCAGCACGCAGGTCACCTCGCCGGCGTTGACCTGCAGGTTGATGCCGGTGAGCGCCCTGATCGCGCCGTAGGTCTTGCCAACATCGGTCATCTGGATCAGCGGATCGCCCTTGTGCAGGCTGCGGTCCGCGTGCTCACTCAACGTGTCGGTCATCGCCTCAAGCCTTCCTCGTCGTCGCGAGCTTCTTCACGTACAGGTTGACGGCGACCGCCAGCAGCAGCATGACTCCGAGGAAGGCCCGGAACCAGTTCGGGTCCCACCCGGCGAAGACGATGCCCTGCTGGGTCATCCCGAAGATGAAGGCACCGAGCGCGGTGCCGATCGCGGAGCCGTAACCGCCGGTCAGCAGCGTTCCGCCGACGACGGCCGCGATGATGAACAGGAACTCCTGGCCGACGCCGCCGCCGGCCTGGATCGTGTTGAACTGGAACAGCTGGTGCATCCCCGAGAACCACGCCAGGAAACCGACACCCATGAACAGGGCGATCTTGACCCTGTTCACCGGCACGCCGACCGCCCGGGCGCTGGCCGCATTGCCACCCACCGCGAAGATCCAGTTGCCGGTCCTGGTTCGGTTCAGGATCCAGGTGGCCAGCAGCACGAACAGGATCCACCAGATCACGGTGATCCGAACCGTGATCCCGAAGATGTCGAAGGACGACGCGAAGATGGCGTTCATGAAGGGGAAGCCCTCCATGTCCGAGATGTTCTGGGTGGACACCGCTCCGGTCACCAGCTTGGTCACGCCCAGGTTCACCCCCTGGAGCACGAAGAAGGTGCCCAGGGTGATCAGGAAGCTGGGAATACCGGTCTTCACCACCAGATAGCCGTTGATGAACCCGATGAACAACGCCAGGACCATCGCGCACAGGGCGCCCACGATGACGTTCAGGTTGAACTGGTAGCTCAGCATCGCCGCCGTCAGTGCGGCGGTGACCACGGCGACGCCGGCGGACAGGTCGAACTCCCCACCGATCATCAGCAACCCGACACCCACGGCGACGATGCCGATCAACGAGCTGGTGTACAGGATGGTGGAGAAGGCCTCCGGTGACCGGAAGGCCGGGGCGACGATGAAGAAGAAAATGTAGATGACCACCGCGGCCAAGAACGCGCCCAACTCCGGTCGTGCCAACGCCCTGGTCATCAACGACACCGGCGCCTTGGTCGGCGCCTCGGCCGAGCTCGCGCCCGATGCGGCCGGCGGTGGCGACTTGACTGACTGACTCATCGGGTTCTCCCTAGGTGGGGGTCGCGAGGGAGCACCCGGCCAACGCCGGCCGGTTCGGTCCACCCTCGAGGTGCGGACATCAACGGGTGTTGTTCGCCGCGTACTCGGCGATTGCATCGATATTGCTGCTGTCGACGAAGGACGGACCGGTCAGGACAGGTTGCCCGCCACCGATGTCGTTCTTGTTGGTCAGGTACAGCCAGAGCGAATCCACTGCGAGATACCCCTGCAGGTAGGGCTGCTGGTCGACGCTGAATTCGATCTTGCCGTCCTTGATCTGCTTGGCGACGTCGGCGTTCAGATCGAACGTGACCAGCTTGGCCTTGCTGCCGGACTGCTCGATCGATTGCTGCGCCGCAAGCGCGATCGGGGCGCCCAGGGTGACCACGTAATCGATGCTCGGGTCCTGTTGCAACTTGGCGCCGATCGTGGAGGTGACCGAGGGAATGTCCGTGCCGGTCACCTGCACGTTCTCCGTACCCGGCGCGTTGGCCTTCACTCCGGCACAGCGTGCCTCCAGTGCGACCGAGCCCTGCTCCTGGATCACGCACAACGGGTGCTTGGCACCGGCCGCGGTGATCTTCTCCCCCACGGCCTTACCCGCGATGTCCTCGTCGGACCCGAAGTACATCAGCGCGCCGAGTTCCTTGTACTGGCCGATACCGGTGTTGAAACCCACCACCGGGATGTCGGCGTCGGTGGCCGCCTGCACGGCACCCTTCATCGCATCGGGCGACAGGAACGTCGCTGCGATCCCGTCCACCTTGCTGTCCACGGCATTCTGAACGAGGTTGGCCTCACCCGGCGCCGTCGGATCGTTGGAATACTTCAGCTCGACGTTGTCCTTGGCCGCGGCGACTTCCGCCCCCGCCCGTACCTTGTCCCAGAACGAATCTCCCGGCGCCTCGTGGGTCACCATGGCGATGGTCAGTTTCGGTGTGTCGGCAACGGCGCCACCACCTCCGGCCGCGGCCGCCTGCGACTCCGCTGCCCGCTTCCCGCCGGTGGCACTGCAGGCGGTCAACGCGAGCGCAGCGGCAACGGCGATGGCAGTCAGGCCTGTCGCCTTTGTGCGAATCGTCATCGATTCGGGTCCTTTCGTTGCGGGACACCGTGTCCCGTTTGTAGGGGAGGTCAGGGGCCGGGTACGTCCGAGAAGACGGGCACGAGGAAACGGGCCCTGGGAAACGGGCACCAGGCAATGGCATCAGGAAACGGGTAGGCGGCAACTGTTGAGGTACTGCAGCGTGCGGGTGGCGATCGGTGCGGGTACGTCGGGTGCGCAGGGGTAGAGATCCTGCTCGACGATCGCGAAGAGCGGTCGGCCGAGCGCGTCCAGCGCGTCGAGCACCGGCGGCATGTCCGGAATCCCTTGCGGTGGCTCGCACATCGCGCCCAGCTTGACGGCGGGGCCGAACGGCAGGTCCTCCGCGTTGACCTTGGCCAGGACGGCCGGGTCCACCTGCTTGAGGTGGACATATCCGATGCGCGAGGGGTAGTCGCGGATCAGGGCGAGATTGTCGCCGCCGCAGTAACTGATGTGCCCGGTGTCCAGGCACAGCGTCACCAGGTCCGGGTCGGTGCTGTCCAGGAAGCGACCGACATGCTCGTTGGTGTCGACGTGGGAGTCGGCGTGCGGGTGGTAGACCACCCTCATCCCGTACTCGTCCAGGATGGCCCTGGCCAGCCGGTCCATGCCCTTCGTCTTGCGATCCCACTGCTCGTCGGTCAGTTCGCGTGGCTCGAGCACCTCGGCAGTGGTGTCGTCACGCCACATCTCGGGAATGACGACGACGTAGTCGGCGCCCTGCGTCTTCGCCAGGCCGGCGACATCGGACACCTGTTTCCACACGCTGTCCCAGGAATCCGGCCGGTGCAGGTGCTCGAAAACGGTGCCCGCGGAGAGCCGCAGATTCCGCGCCGCCAGCTCGTCGGTCAGCCTTGCCGGATCCGTCGGCAGGTAGCCGAACGGTCCCAGCTCGATCCAGGTGTAACCGGCAGCTGCCACCTCGTCCAGGAAGACGTCCCAGCGCACCTGCAGCGGATCGTCCGAATGCCAGACCCCCCAGGAATCGGGAGCCGAGCCGATGATCACATTTCCGGCGTCGCCATTGGCGCCCATTCACTCCTCCGTTTCGCCGGCCGACTCACGTCGACTGGCATAAGAGTGGCCTGCGCCACTTGGGTTGTCAATACTTTGTACAGACATTCTGACGTCTTAGCCCAGCCGTGATGTCTCACCGGCGGGAGCGCAGCACCGGGTCGCTTCCCCGGGGTTCTGGTGCATCGATCGAGTGGTCGCCCTGGTCGCTCGACAAGATCCACATGCCCTCGCCTGCAACGTCTTCGGCCTCGGGCACGCCGGGTCGGCCGGGCAGCAGCGCAGCCGTTCAGTCGTTCTGTGGAAAGCCCAGATTGAGCCCACCGTGACTCGGATCGAGCCAGCGGGTGGTGATCACCTTGTTGCGGGTATAGAAGCTGAAGCCCTCGCTACCGTGCGCATGCGTGTCACCGAAAAGCGACGACTTCCAGCCGCCGAACGAGTAATACCCGACGGGAACGGGCACCGGCACGTTGATGCCGACCATCCCGACCTCCACCTCGTTCTGGTAGCGCCGGGCCGCGCCGCCGTCATTGGTGAAGATGGCGGTGCCGTTGCCGTACGGGTTGCTGTTCACCAGCTCCAGCGCCTGGTCGTACGACTCGACCCGCACCACGGACAGCACCGGGCCGAAGATCTCGTCGGTGTAGATCGACATGTCCGTGGTGACCCTGTCGAAGAGGGTGGGACCGAGCCAGAACCCGTCGGCGTCACCGTCGACGACGGGGTTCCGGCCGTCGACCACCAGTTCCGCGCCGGCGGCGACGCCCGCATCGACGTAGGAGGACACCTTGTCCCGGTGCGCGCCGGTGACCAGCGGCCCCATGTCGCAGCCGCGGCGACCGTCGCCCGTCCGCAGGGTGGCGACCCGCTCGGAGATCTTCGCGATCAACTCGTCGGCGATCACGTCGACCGCGACCAGCGCCGAGATCGCCATGCAGCGCTCGCCGGCGGAGCCGAAGCCCGCGTTGACCGCGGCATCGGCCGCCAGATCCAGGTCGGCATCCGGCAGCACCACCATGTGGTTCTTGGCGCCACCGAGAGCCTGCACCCGCTTGCCGTTGCGGGTTCCGGTTTCGTAGACATACCGGGCGATCGGGGTCGAACCGACGAACGAGATCGCCTTCACCCGCGGGTCTTCCAGCAGCGCGTCCACGGCCACCTTGTCGCCGTGCAGCACGTTGAACACGCCGTCCGGCAGGCCCGCCTCCCTCCACAGCGCGCCCAGCCAATTCGCCGTCGACGGGTCCTTCTCGCTCGGCTTCAGCACCACGCAGTTGCCGGCCGCGATGGCGATCGGGAAGAACCACATCGGCACCATGGCCGGGAAATTGAACGGCGAGATCACCCCGACGACGCCCAACGGCTGCCGCAGCGAGGACACGTCGACGTTGGTGGAGGCGTTCTCGGTCAGGCTGCCCTTGAGCAGGTGCGCCAGGCCGCAGGCGAACTCGACGACCTCCTGGCCCCGGGTGACCTCGCCGAGCGCGTCGGAGAGCACCTTCCCGTGCTCGCTGGTGATGATCTCGGCGGCCTCGTGCTTGCGCTCGTTCAGCAACTCGCGGAAGCGGAACAGGATCTGCGTCCGGCGCGCCAGCGACATGTCCCGCCAGCCCGGCGAGGCGGCGGCCGCCGCACCGATGACGGCATCGGCGTCCGCGGGCGAGGCCAGTCGCAGCCGTTTCGTCACCTGGCCGGTGGCCGGATCGAAGACGTCGGAGAACCGGTCGCTGTCCCCCGCGAACGGCGAGCCCGCCTTCCAGTGCGACACGGTCGGCGGGGCGCCGGCCGGGTGATGGGCCTGCCCGGTGGGCAGCGCGTCGGGGTCGGTGATGGTCGTCATGTCGGGTCCTTCCGGGTGTGGCGGGCGGGAACGGGGCGAACCGGGGTCACAGCAGCGGCCGCTGGTCGGCCTTGAACCCGTCGTAGGTCCGCTTCGCCTCGCGGGTGACCTCGAGCTCGGAGACGCCGGCGACCGGAACGTCCCACCACCCGTCCCCGGCCGGCGACTGGTACTCCAGGTCGGTGTCGACGTGCACGAGCACCGCGGTCTCCGATGCCTTTGCCTTGGCCAGGGCGTCCTTGAGCTCCACCAGCGTCGAGGCCTTGAGCACCTTGACGCCGAGGCTCGCGGCGTTGGCGGCCAGGTCGACCGGCAGGATGTCGCCGTCCAACCGGCCGGAGGCGGTGTTGCGGTACCGGTACTTCGTGCCGAACCGCTGTACGCCCAGCGACTCCGACAGGGAACCGATGGAGGCATACCCGTGGTTCTGCAGCAACACCACGATGATCTTGATGCCCTCCTGGACGGCGGTCACCAACTCGGTCGGCATCATCAGGTAGGACCCGTCGCCGACGGTGACGAACACGTCCCGGTCCGGTGCGGCCATCCGGACGCCGATGCCGCCGGGGATCTCGTACCCCATGCAGGAATAGCCGTACTCGACGTGATACCCCTTGCGGTCCCGCGTTCGCCACATGCCGTGCAGGTCCCCGGGCAGCGAGCCCGCCGCGCAGACCACCACGTCCCGCGCGTCCATCGCCTCGTCGACGGCGCCGAGCACCTCCGCCTGCGCGAGCACGCCGTGCGCTGCCCCGTAACCGGAGTGGAACGAGGCGACCACCTCGTCGTCCCAGGCCTTCGCCCGCTGCGTTGCCTCCTGCTGGTAGTCCTGCGGTGTCGAATACCCGGCCAGCATCGGGGTGAGCGCCTCGAGCGTCCGCTTCGCGTCGGCCTGCACCGGCAGCCCGGCATGCTTGACGGCGTCGATCGCGGCCACGTTGATGTTGACGAACCGGACGCCCGGATTCTGGAAGATCGTCCGTGACGCGGTGGTGAAATCCGAGTACCGGGTGCCGATCCCGATCACCACGTCGGCCCGCCTGGCGAACAGGTTCGCCGCCGGGTTGCCGGTGGCGCCGATCGCCCCGAGGTTCAGCGGGTGATCGAACGGCAGCGAGCCCTTCCCGGCCTGGGTCTCGGTGATCGGGATCCCGGTGGCCTCGACGAACCTGCGCAGCACGTCGTTGGCCTCCGCGTAGGTGACGCCGCCGCCGGAGACGATGACGGGCCGGCTCGCGCCGCGGATCAGCTGCGCGGCGGCATCGAGCACCTCGGGCTCGGGAACGGGGCGGCCGATGCGCCACACCCGTTCGCGGAAGAGCTCGACCGGCCAGTCGTACGCCTCCGCCTGGACGTCCTCGGGCAGCGCGATGGTGGCGGCGCCGGTCTCGGCGGGATCGGTCAGCACCCGCATCGCGCCGAGCAGGGCGGCCGGCAGCTGCTCGGGCCGCCAGACCCGGTCGAAGAACCGGGACACCGGCCGGAAGGCGTCGTTCACCGAGATGTCGTACCCGTACGGCTGTTCCAACTCCTGCAGCACCGGCGAGGCGACCCGGGTGGCGAAGACGTCGCTGGGCAGCAACAGCACCGGCAGCCGGTTGATGGTCGCCAGGGCGGCGCCGGTGAGCATGTTGCTGGCCCCGGGACCGACGGACGCGGTGACGGCGAAGGCCTGCAGCCGGTCGCACTGGCGGGCGTAGCCGGCGGCGATGTGCACCATCGCCTGCTCGTTGCGGCCCTGGTGATAGTGCAGCTCACCCGGTTCCAGCAGCTCCGACTGCAGCAGTGCCTGGCCGAGGCCGGCGATGTTGCCGTGGCCGAAGATCCCGAAGCAGCCGGCGAAGAACTTGCGCTGCACCCCGTCCCGCGCGGAGTACTGCTGTCCCAGGAACTTCACGACCGCCTGTGCGACGGTCAGTCGGACGAATTGGCCCGTCGGGGCGATTGAATCGTTGCTCGCGCTTGTCACCGGCGCTCTCCTCTTTTCGGAATTGATGGTGCGGGTGGGAATCGCGCGGTGGTCATGTGCTCGCGTCCGGCGCCCGGTAGAACGGCAGCCGCGGATCCGTCGGCTGGTCGGCCCAGGCCTCGCGCACCCACCCGTGGTTGGGGTCGTCGCTGATTCCCCACGCTCGCTCGTCACCCGGCCCGGCCATCACGTTCAGGTAGTACATGTGGTGCGACGGGGACGCGATGGACGGCCCGTGCCAGCCGTGCGGGATCAGCACGGTGTCCCCGTCGCTGACCTCCTCGAGCAGCTCGATCGGCCGCTCTGGAGTGCCGTACACCCGTTGATAGCCAACCGCTTTCGCTCTTCGGGCTGCGGACTCCGAGGCGGGGGCGGCGGAGGCGAACCGGTAGTGATAGATCTCTTCCAGTTCGGTCTCGCTGCCGTTGGCCTCGTCGTGCTTGTGCGGCGGGTAGGAGGACCAGTTGGACGCCGGCGTGATCACCTCGCAGGCCAGCAGGGCGACGCACTCCATCCCGCTGCCCATGCCGAAGTTGTTCACCTGCCGGGTGCTCGAGCCGCTGCCGCGCAGCGAGACGTCCACCGCGGACGCGGGTTGACAGCGGAACGGCAGGCTCCGTCCGGCGCGCGCACCGGGCAGCGCAATGGTGGCGCCGTCGGGACTGACCAGTCGAACGTGCGAGTCGATCGGCAGGTAGGCGGTGTCCGTCACCGCCGTGAACACGCTTTTCCGCCCGGCCAGATGGTGCGTCGCGGAACCGATCGACACGTCCACCCCGCCGGACAGCGGCAGCACGATCATCTCGTCGGAACCGGTGTCCAGCTCGAAGCTCTCGCCCGCGCCCAGGGAGACGATGCGCAGGCTGGAGTACCCCCAGCCCGCCGACTCGGGAGTGACGAGCAGCTCGAACCCGTCCGCGGCGGACGAACCAGCCGGCACGAACAGCGACGAATTCTGTTGCTGGACAGACTCTTGCGTCATGCCAGTCACCGGACCATGGAGGCGGCGGTGTCGACCGCCGCCGCCACGTCGTCATCACCCGGGTAGAGCAGGGTCCGGCCGACCACCAGACCGCGCACGGACGGCAGCGCCAGCGCGGCCCGCCAGGCCGCGAAGGTCTCCTCCGGGCTGGTGTCCGGGTCCCCGCCCAGCAGCAGGGTGGGCAGCGTGGTGGAGTCCATCACGCGTTCCATCTCGTCGACGACCGGCAGCTTCATCCAGGTGTAGGCGGATGTCCTGCCCAACGCACTGCAGATGCCCACCGATCGGATCACCGCGTCGGCGCTCAGATCGTTGCGGGCCTTGCCGTCAACCCTGGACGACCAGAACGGTTCGACCATCGCCATCAACTTGCGTTCGGCGAGCTCGTTGACCGCCCGCGCGGTCGCCACCATGGTGCTGGCGGTGCCCGGGTCGTCGAGCGCGATGCGGGTCAACGTTTTTCCGCCGTTCAGGCCCATCTCCAGGCAGCCCTGCGCGTCGTAGCCGGTGAACCGGTCATCGAACTCGAAGGCCGAGCCCTGCAGCCCGCCCCGGTTCATCGACCCGATCGCGACCTTGCCCTCGAGCGCTCCCAGCAGCAGCAGGTCCTCGATGATGTCGGGGCTGGCCAGCAGTCCGTCGACACCCGGCCGGCCCAGCGCCACCTCGAGCCGCTCCAGCAGGCTGATCCGGTTACCCATCGCCAGCGGGCGGTCGCCGACGCCGTTGGCGCCGCGCGCGGGGTGATCCGCGGCGATGATCATCAGCCGGCCGTCGTTACCGGTCAGGCTGCGTTTGGTGCGGGCATCGGCGGCGCGTCTGATGGCCCCCGGGTCCTGCACCCGGATCTCGGTGAGCGCGGCATATCGCTCGCGATTGGTGGCGCCGGAGACCTCCGACGGCACAACGGCTGTCGTAGGAACCGCCGCCGGCGTGACCGTCGCCAGATCAGACATGCTGCACCTGCTTCAGCAGCGCCTGCACCTCGTCGGTCGTCGGCATCGCCGTGGAGCATTCGCGGCGGGTCGCGACGATGGCGCCGGCGGCGTTCCCGAACCGCAGCACCGTCTCCAGGTCCCAACCCGACAGCAGGCCGTGGCAGACCGCGCCGCCGAAACTGTCACCGGCGCCGAGTCCGTTGATCACCGACACGGGCGTGGGCGGCACCTGCACGACGGCATCCTGCGTCATCCCGAGGACACCCTTGGGTCCCTGTTTGACGATCGCCAACTCGACACCTGCGTCCAGCAGTGCCTTTCCGGCCCGCAGCGGGTCGGTCTCACCGACCGCGATCTCGCACTCCTCCCTGTTGCCGATCGCAACGGTGACCTGCGAGAGGGCCGCCCGCACCTGCTCCGAGGCAGTCTGCGGGTCGCTCCAGAACATCGGCCGGTAATCCAGATCCATCACCGTCAGCGGCCGTCTGCCGCGCGCCTCCCAGGCCGCGTGGTGGGCAGATCGGCTGGGTTCCGCCGACAACCCGGTCACCGTGGACCAGAAGATGTCCGCTTGCGCGATGGCCTCGAGATCGAGTTCCGCCGGATGGATCACCAGATCGGGTGCGATCGGCAACCGGTAGAACAGCAGGGGAAAGTGGTCCGGCGGGAACATCTCGCAAAATGTCACCGGGGTCAGCAGATCGGGCACGCTGCTGATGAAGCGGTCGTCCACGTTCAGCCGGCGCAGCGCCTGGTGCACGAATCGGCCGAAAGCGTCGGGGCCGGTCCGCGAGATCAACGCGGCCCGCCGGCCGTGCTTGGCCGCGGCGATCGCGACGTTGCCGGCGCTGCCGCCCACCGACTTGCTGAAGGTGTCGACGTCCTCCAGCCCGACATTGTCCTGCAGGGGATACAGGTCGACGCCGACCCGACCCATGGTCAACACCTCGAAATGCTCGGCCACTGGGGTCCTTCCAGCTCGTCCCGGACGTTGCGCCTGCCGTTCGGACCGCGGGAGCCGGCTGAAGTGCTTCGGGCGGCGGCGGTGCCGTGACGAGACCAAATCCTGGCCGATCGGACTGCTGGTGTCAAGACTTTGATAGGACATATAGTCATGTTGATGTCGAGCGAATTTGCACTACCATCAGCACACCAGCGGCGGGAGGATGCGATGACGGAACTGTTCGTCGATCTCGACCGCTCGAGCCCGGTGCCGCTGTACTTCCAGGTCGCGCAGCAAATCGAACATGCCATCAACGAAGGCGGTCTCGCACCCGGGGATCGGCTGGACAACGAGATCAGCCTGGCCGAACAATTCGGGCTGTCCCGCCCCACCATGCGCCGGGCGATCCAGGAGCTGGTGGACAAGGGCCTGCTCGTCCGCAAGCGCGGCGTCGGCACCCAGGTGGTGCACGGGCAGGTCACCAGGCCGGTCGAGCTGACCAGCCTGTTCGACGATCTGGCAACCCACCACCAGGCTCCCACCACCAAGGTGCTGAACAACGAGACGATGCGGGCGACCGACGAGGTGAGCGTCATGCTCGCGGTGCCGGCCGGCAGTGAGGTCCTGCACCTTCGCCGCCTGCGGTACGCGCACGGCGAACCGCTCGCCATCATGGAGAACTTCCTGCCCGCGGATCTGATCGGTGTCGGCGAGGGGGATCTCGCGGCCCGCGGGCTGTACCAGCTGATGCGCGGCAAGGGCGTCAACATCCGGGTCGCCAAACAGCGCATCGGGGCCCGCACCGGCACACCGGAGGAATGCGGTCTGCTCAACGAAAAGCGCGGGACCCCCGTACTGACGATGGAAAGGGCTGCGCATGACGATTCGGGGCGGCCCGTGGAATGGGGCAAGCACTGCTACCGGGCCAGCCAGTACTCGTTCGAGGTGACCCTCGTCGACCACTGACCGGGTCGGCGGATTCATGCTTCCCGCCGCGACATTGCTGTCTGCTGCTCATCTCTTCTTGCTGTCCCGAGACCAACAATGCGCCCGGCGACGGGCCCAGATGGCGCCCGCCGGGCGCGACGATGGAGGACATCGCGGCAATGACGAACACCGCCCCGCCGCAGACGGCGACCCAGCAGGAGGCGACCCAGCAGGAGACGACCGGGGTCCCCGACCAGCCGATGCTGATCGGCGGGCAGTGGGTACCCGCACTGGACGGCCAGTGGAGCGAGGTCCGCTCCCCCGGTCACCGCGGCACGGTACTGGCCCGGGTGCCGATCGGCACCGCCGCCGACGCCGACCGGGCGGTTCGCGCCGCCCGCGCCGCCTTCCCGGCGTGGCGCGACCTGCACTTCAAGGAACGGCAGCAGGCGCTGCTGAGGGCGGCCGACGCGCTCGAGGAGCGGGCGGAGGAACTGGCCCGACTGACCGCCGCCGACACCGGGAACGCGCTGCGGACCCAGGCCCGCCCCGAATCGCAGACCCTGGTCAACCTCTTCCGCTATTTCGGCGGCGTCGCCGGCGAATTCAAGGGCACCGTGCTGCCCGCGGGCAACGACCAGCTGCAGTACACCCGCCGCGAGCCGCTCGGGGTGGTCGCCGGGATCCTGCCGTGGAATTCGCCGTTGATGATCGCCGGGATGAAGACCCCGGCCGCCCTGGCGGCCGGAAATACGCTCATCTTGAAAACCGCTGAAGACGCGCCGCTGACCATCCTGAAGATGGCGGAGATCGCCGCGGAGTTCCTGCCGCCCGGCGTGCTGAACGTGGTGACCGGTGAAGGGGCGGTGATCGGTGAGGCCCTGCTGGTGCATCCCGACGTCGACAAGGTCTCCTTCACCGGGTCCACCGGAATTGGTCGGCACGTCGCCGAGGTGACCGGAAAGCGTTTGGCCCATTCCTCTCTCGAGCTGGGTGGGAAGAGCCCGAACATCGTCTTCGCCGACGCGGCCACCACGGAAACCATCAATGCCACCGCCGAGGGTGTGCTGACCGCGATGCGCTTCACCCGCCAGGGCCAGTCCTGCACCGCCGGTTCCAGGCTGTTCGTGCACGCCGACGTCTACGACGAGTTCCTGTCCGTGCTGGTGGAGAAGGTCCGCGCGCTGAAGGTCGGCGACCCGCTGGACGAGGAAACCGACATGGGCTCGATCATCAACGAGAAGCAGTACGAGTCCGTGCTCGGATACATCCAGGACGGCAAATCGCAGCCCGGCGTGAGCGTCCCGCTCGACGGCACAGCGTTCGACGGCAGCGGGCTGGACGGGTACTACACCGGGCCGACCATTTTCGCCGGTGTCGACAACAGCTGGCGCATCGCCCAGGAGGAGATCTTCGGGCCCGTCCTGGTCGCGATTCCGTGGCGGGACCGCGACGAGGTGATCGCGATGGCCAACGACTCGCACTACGGACTCGGCGCCTACATCTGGTCGCACAACCTCACCGACGCGCTGGACACCGCGCACCGGATCGAGTCCGGCTGGATCCAGGTCAACCAGGGCGGCGGCCAGGTGATCGGCCAGTCCTACGGCGGCTACAAGGCCAGCGGCATCGGGCGCGAATTCTCCATCGAGGGTGCTCTGGAATCCTTCACCCAGATCAAGCAGATCAACGTCAAGATCGGCTGACGGTTCGCGCCGGCCGGGCGGCGTTCTGCACTTCGACGATCGCAAGGGAGCAATCAGTGACCGGTGGACCACTGGCCGACATCACCGTGGTGGACCTCACCCGGGCCCTCGCCGGTCCGCACGCCGCGATGATGCTGGGAGATCTCGGCGCGCGGGTGATCAAGGTCGAGACCCCGGGCGCCGGTGACGACACCCGAGGCTGGGGACCACCTTTCGTCGGCCCGGGCGCCGGCGACGGGCCCGGCGAGTTGTCGGCGACCGGCGCGATCTCGACGTATTTCCTGTCCTGCAACCGGAACAAGCAATCCGTGGTGCTCGACCTGAAGAGCCCGGACGGCAAGGCTGCGCTCACCGAGCTGGTCCGGCGCAGCGACGTCCTGCTGGAGAACTTCCGGCCCGGGGTGCTCGACCGGCTCGGTTTCCCCATGGAGCGGCTGACCGAGCTGAACCCGGGTTTGGTGGTGCTGTCGATCTCCGGTTTCGGCCACGACGGGCCGGAGGGCGGCCGGGCCGGTTACGACCAGATCGCCCAGGGCGAGGCCGGTTTGATGTCGATGACCGGGCCGGATCCGCTGACCCCGACCAAGGTCGGCGTTCCGATCTCCGACCTGCTGGCGGGCATGTACGGGGCGTACGGAGTGCTCGCCAAGCTGCACGAGCGGGCCAGGACCGGTCTGGGCGGCCTGGTTCGCACGTCGCTGCTGGCCGGCGTCGTCGGGGTGCACGCCTATCAGGGGACCCGCTGGACCGTCGCGGGCGAGATCCCGAAGGCGGAGGGGCCGCACCATCCGTCGATCTGCCCGTACGGCCTGTTCCACTGCTCCGACGGCGTCGTGCAGATCTCCGTGGGGTCCGAGGGGCTGTGGGCACGGTTCGCCCCCGCCTTCGGGCTGTCCGGTGCACGCGCCCGGCTTCGCCAGCAACGAGGACCGGGTCCGCAACGCGCCGGTCGTCCGGGCCGCCATCGAAGAGGCCTTCGCCGCGTACACGACGGCCGAGTTGCTGGCCAAGCTGGCGGAGGTCGGCGTGCCCAGCGGTCAGGTGAAGAACCTGCAGCAGGTCTACGAGTGGGACCAGACCCGGTCCCAGGGCCTGCTGATCGACGTCGAGCACCCCGTGCTCGGCACCATCGAGCTGCCCGGCCCACCGCTGCGGTTCTTCGACCCGTCCGGCGACGAGTGGCATCGCCAGCACACCGCTCCCCCGCTGCTGGGTGAGCACACCGATGAGGTGCTGGACTGGCTCGGCGAGCAACCGGACGCATCCACGGGCTGACGGCCGCCGGCCGCCGGAACATCGACGGTTTGGGATGGCCGAGCGACTACCCGTAAGATGGACGGGTTGCCTCGGCGAGGGCGACCCTGACGCGAACAGCCCCAGGGTCTGCCGTGATCGGCGCGGTGGGTGTACTGCCCCCGTGCCGTGAGCCGGGTCGAGCCTGTACCCACCGCATGCAATTCAACCCGATGATGTCGTTTGTCCCGAGGAGTCAGCAGTGTCTGAAGTTCGCTTGCCCGCCGAGATCCGCACCGAGTTCGGCAAGGGCGGTGCCCGGCGCACCCGCCGCGCGGGCAAGATCCCCGCGGTGCTCTACGGGCACGGCACCGAGCCGCGCCACCTGTCGCTGCCGGCCCGCGACTTCGCGCACGCCCTCAAGGGTGGCGCCAACACCGTGCTGACCCTGCAGTTCCCGGACGGCGACGAGCTCGCCCTGCCGAAGTCCGTGGTGCGCCACCCGCTGCGCGACTACGTCGAGCACGTCGACCTGCTGCTCATCCGTCGCGGTGAGAAGGTCACCGTCGACATCTCGCTGCACTTCACCGGCGAGGCGTCGCCGGGCACCCTGGTGCTGACCGAGACCAACTCCCTGTCCGTCGAGGTCGAGGCGATGAGCATCCCGGAGAACCTCGTCGTCGATCTCGAGGGCGCCCAACCGGGCACCCAGATCCTCGCCCGCGACGTGACCCTGCCGGCGGGTGCGGTGCTGATCACCGACCCCGAGGCGCTGGTCGTGTCCGTGCAGACCGCGCCCACAGCCGAAGAGGTGGAGGCCGAGACCGAGCAGGCCGAGGCGGACGCCGGTGTGATCCGCGACGAGAAGACCGAAACCGAGGAGTGATCGTGACGGCCGGCACGTTCCTCGTGGTCGGCCTGGGCAACCCGGGAAAGCAGTACGCCGGCAACCGGCACAACGTCGGCGCAATGGTCGTCGATGTGCTGGCGCGCCGGGCCGGTGGCTCCTTCAAGAGCCACAAGGCCGGCGCCGACATCATCGAGACCAGGTTGGCCGGGCAGCGTGCGGTCCTGGCGAAGCCCCGCTCCTACATGAACCTCTCGGGCGGGGCGACCGCCGGGCTGGCCCGCTTCTTCAGCGTCGACCCGTCGTCCGTCATCGCCGTGCATGACGACCTCGACCTGCCGCCGGCCACCATCAGGGTGAAGTCCGGCGGCGGGGAGGGCGGGCACAACGGCCTGCGCTCCATCTCGGCCGCGCTGGGCACCAAGGACTACCTGCGGGTGCGGTTCGGCGTGGGCCGGCCACCCGGGCGGATGGACCCCGCCGACTTCGTGCTGCGGGACTTCTCCGCCGCCGAGCGCAAAGAGCTCGGTGTTGACCTCGAGCACGCAGCCGATGCGGTCGAGCTGCTGATCGAGGTCGGGCTCGAGGCGGCGCAGAACACGCTGCACGCAGGGTGATCTGGTTGCACCGTGAGAATGCGACTTCACCCACCGGGAGCGTCGAGCCGTCGGCAGTCAGCCGATGAGAACCGCTGCGGCGGAACGCTTCAGCTTCCCCGACGGCGTCTTCGGCAGCGTCCCGACCGGCAGCACCGTCACCTGGGCCGGCCGCACCCCGATCGCCGCGGTGACCGCTGACCGGACGTCGGCGGCGATCCGTTCGGCCGCCTCGGTGTCGTCGGCCTGCCGGGACTCGACGGCCAAAGCGAACGATTCCCGACCACCGGACGTCGTCCACCGCACGGCGACGGCATTGCCGGCGCGGACACCCTCCACCGTCTCCGCGACCCGCTCGACGTCGGTCGGATAGATGTTCCGTCCGCCCATGATGATCAGGTCCTTCACCCGCCCACAGATCACCACCTCACCATCCACCAGGTAACCGAGGTCGCCGGTGTCCAGCCAACCGTCGGGACCCCTGGTGGGCACCGGCCCGTCGACCGTCAGGTAATTGTCGGTGACCGAGTCCCCCCGCAGGTGCAAGGTGCCGACCTCCCGGTCGCCGAGCGGCACGCCATCGACTCCCATCGCCACCACCTCGATGCCCTGCAGCGGCGGTCCCAACACCGGGAACGACCGGGTCGCCGCCTCCGGGGAACCGTTGCCCGCGCCGGACGCCGGCGCCGGGACGGCGACCCGACGATGCTCCAGATCATCGGCGAGAACCGTGTCCACCTTCAGCGGCGTCCCCCACGGATGGAACGACACCCCCAGGGTCGCCTCGGCCATCCCGTACGCACCCACCATCGCCGTCGACGGCAGACCGAACCGGGCACCGGCCTCCAGAAAGGCGTACACCGCCGAGACGTCGATCGGCTCTGCACCGTTGAGCGCGAACCGCATCGTCGACAGGTCGAGGTCCAGCCCGGCATTGCCCGCCCGGGCGAGCACCTTGGCGGTCAGCGCGTACGCGAAATTCGGTGCGGCGGTGATGGTTCCGGAGTATTTGCTGATCAGGGTCGGCCACAACACCGGCGACCCCAGGAAATCCGCCGGCGTCACCGTCACCAGCTCCACCCCCCGGCACATCGGCAACGTCAGGAAGCCGACCATGCCCATGTCGTGGAACAGCGGCAACCACGACACCATCACCTCACCGGGATAGATGTTGGCGCTGGCGCACATCGCCTCGATGTTGGCCCACAGGTTGCGGTGCCGGATGACGACGGCCTTCGGGGTGGAGGTCGAGCCCGACGTCAACTGCAGCAGCGCCGGGTCGTCCTCCCCGACCGTCACGTCCGGCGCGGGCCCACCTGGTTCGCTGACCAGCTGCTCGACGGTCAGCGCCAGCACACCGGACGCCTCCACCATCGGCGCGAACTCGGTGAACGGGTCACCGAGCACGATCGCCTTCGCTCCGATCAACGCCAGCACCGCAGCAGTGTCGGCGGCGTAGGTGGCCAGATTCGTCCGGGCGGTGGGCTGGTGCAGCATCGTGACCGACGCCCCGGCCAGCCATGCGGCCTGCGCGACCGGCGCCACCTCGAACGGCTTCGCGGCCAACACTGCAACGGCGTCACCGGGCCGTAACCCGTTCTGTGCCAGCACTCTCGCGCCGGCGCAGGCCGCTGCATGAACCTGGGACCAGCGGGTGCGCACGGGTTCGTGGGGTTCGCCGGTCGTCATTCCGGCATCGCCCTCGGCGGCGCGGCGCAGTGCATCGGTGAACGCGCTCATGCCCGACACGGTAAAGCACGCGGTCGGGTGGCCCGGACCCGTTGGCGACCGCGCGGCGCGATAGCCCGGGTCGTCCGGCGGTTATCCTCGCCGCGTGCAGCAGCCACCAGATGCGCCACCACCGGTGGAAGATCAACGGCGGCCGCGGATCGCGGTGCTGGGCAGCGTCAACATGGATCTGGTGGTGCGGACCCCACGGCTGCCCGCCGCCGGCGAGACAGTGCTGGGCAGCCGGTTCCGCACCGCGCAGGGCGGCAAGGGAGCGAATCAGGCGATCGCCGCGGCCAGGGCCGGCGGCGACGTCACCATGATCGGCGCGGTCGGATCCGATGCGTTCGGGCAGGAGCTGGTCGACGCAGTTCGGGCGGAAAACATCTCGACCCTTCGGCTGCGGCGGATCGACGGGCCCAGCGGCATCGCGGTGATCACCGTCGACGACGAGGCGGAGAACACCATCGTCGTCGCGCCCGGCGCCAACGGCACGCTCACGAACCTGACCGGGAACGACGAGGCGGAGATCCGCCGCGCGGACCTGCTCGTCCTGCAACTGGAGGTGCCGCTGGACGTCGTTCTGGCCGGTGCCCGGGCGGCCGCCGCTGCGGGGGTTCCGGTCCTGCTCAACCCCTCGCCGGCCCGCGCACTGCCGGCCGAGCTGGTGGGTCTGGTGACCGTGCTGGTCGTGAACGAAGGAGAGGGCGCCGTCCTGGGCGAGAACGCCCTGTCGGTCGTGCCGCAGGTCGTCACAACCCTGGGTGCTCGCGGCGCACGGGTCCGCGGTCCCGACGGGGCGACCGTCGAGGTGCCGGCGCCCCGGGTCGCTGCGGTCGACACCACGGGCGCCGGTGACGCCTTCGCCGGCGCCCTGGCGGTGGCGTGGGTGCGGGCCGCTCGCCATCGCGGCCCGGCGGGCACGGACGGCTGGGTCGAGCCGGTCGTCGATGCCGCCATGCTGCGCTGGGCGTGCGCGGCCGGAGCGTTGGCAACCACCGCCCCCGGCGCCGGGGCATCCGCTCCCCGGCGAGACGAGATCGACGCCGTGGCCGGGGCCGCCGGGAGCCCACCGGAAAAGCCAGGGAGGTGATCTGACACGCACGTCGACCGGATGGCACGATGCCGGGATGGCGTTCAGTGCGATCTACGACCTGGTCATCGACGACCGGGACGTCCGGATCTATTCCAACGGCACCGGCGACCCGGTGCTGATGCTGCCCGACCTCGGCTCGTCGGCCGCCACCTGGGAGTGTCTGACCAGCCCAGTGGTGGAACGCAACCGGCAGCTGGTCGCGGTGGACCTTCCCGGAACCGGCCATTGCGATCCCGTGCGCGGGTCCGACCTGGGCGCGTTCGTGGACCACGTGCGACGGGTCGTCGAGCACCTGGGCACCGATCCGATCGACCTGGTCGGCTGCGGGTTCGGTGCCTATCTCGCCGCCAGCCTGGCGGCGAAGGACCCGCACCTGGTGCGGCGCCTGGTCCTGGAGAACCCGCTGTTGCCGCCGCGTTCCGGGCCGCCGGTGAGCAGCCGGATGCCCGCCGGCATGGCGGTCGGCGGCGCCGTCACGACGCTCCGCCGCGGCCGGCTCAAGCAGAACGTCCTGGGCTTCTCCCGGGCGCGCGCCGTGCTGGAGCAGCTGTCGAACGCGGACCCGAACTGGTGGGGCTCGCTGTCCCAGGTCACCGCGCCGACCCTGGTGCTCGGGACCGGGACCGCGGAGGCCGGCGACCGGGCCCTGCTCGACCTGCTGGCCGCGGCCATCCCAGGGGCGGTCCGCACCGACCTGGCGAAGGTGCGACGCGGGCACGGCAGCAACCCGGACGCGTTCGCCGCGGCGGTGCTGCCCTTTCTGGTCGGCTGACCGGAGCCCGGCCGGGACCGGTGGCGGGGCGCCGCTGAGCGTCACCGACCGGAACCGGACGGACCTGACCAGGACCGACGCGGAATTCGGTCATCACGTCAGGTAGCGCCCCGGGTGCGCTGCGAGCGCCCAATTTCAGGCAGACTGGGAGGGCCTCGCGGGACTGGCGGGGTACGGCGCACCATGCGCAGGGGGCGGGAGGACCGTGAAACGCTTCGCGTGTCGCGACGTCATCCCCGGCTGCGACCGCGTGTTCACCGGCGCCGACGACCAGAGCGTGTTGGACCAGGTCATCGCGCACGCCGCCGCCGACCACGGACTGCTCAAACCACCGTTGGCGCTGGTCGAGCTGGTGATGGCCACCACCTACACCGTCCCGGCCGTCCGTTCCCGCCACCATCTGCGGCTGATCGGCGGGCCGTCCCACGATGCGCCGCCCGAACCGCGGGTTCCGCTGATGGAGCATCCGGCGTCCGCCGGGAACGCCCCGCACGGGCAACGCACGGCCGACGTGCTGACGTTCCCGACCCAGCGGCGGCCGGCCGAGTCCTCCGCCGCCGCACCGGTCCCGCAGCGGCACGCCGAGCCCGCGTACCACGACAGTTACCGCCACGAGTGCTTCTTCTACCGCGGCACCGACGACTTCGTGGCCGCCCTGGTTCCTTTCATCCGTGACGGCCTCGCACTGGACCAACCGGTGATGGTGGCGGTGATCGAGTCCCGCGCGTCCGCGCTGCGCGCCGCCTTGGGCGGTGACGCCGAGTCGGTGATCTTCGTCGACATGGCGGTGCTGGGTGCGAACCCGGCCCGCATCATCCCGGCCTGGCAGGCGTTCACCGACGCCGCCGGCGGGCGGCCGACCCGAGGGATCGGCGAACCGATCTGGGCCGGACGCCGGCCCGCGGAGATCGCCGAGGGCCAGTTCCACGAGGCGCTGCTGAACATGTGCCCCGACGAGGGCACCCCGCTGTGGCTGGTCTGCCCGTACGACGTGGACGCGCTCGATCCCGCCGTTCTCGAGGAGGCCCGGCGCTCGCACCCGTTCACCACCGAGCCGCGGGGCGGCGCCGACTACGCGGGCGAGGCGCACGCCCTCGATTTCTTCGCCGGCGCACTGCCCGACCCCCGGGGGCGGGTCACCGCGCTGGTCGGGACCGGCTCGGGCACCGGTGACGTCGCCAGCCAACTGATGCGGGAGGCCGGCGCCGCCGGCTTGCCGGCCCTGACCTCAGCCCGGCTCGCAACGGCCGTCGACGCCGTGACGCGCACCGCGACCGGAGAGGTCAGCGTGCGGGTCTGGAAGGAAAGGGCCACCTTGATCTGCCAGATCGACGACACCACAACGCTTGTCGATCCGCTGGTCGGCCGATCCAGCACGCTGCCGGTGGACGGACCGGAGCGCGGCATCCGGCTCGCGAACGAACTGTGCGACCTGGTGCAGGTGCGGTCCTGCGCGGCCGGCACCTCCGTCCGGTTGCACAGCTGGCTGTAGCGGATCGGACCTGCCGAGCTGTCCTCGGACGGCCGAGCGGTCAGCCCTCGAGCACCTCGGCCGCACCCAGCCACTCGGTTTCCACGTCGGCGATCTCCGCCTGCAGCGCCCGCAACTCGGTCGACAGCCCGGCGGCCCGCCCGTAGTCCGCGGCCGTCGCGGCCAGTTGCTCGTGCAGGCTCGATTCCTTGCGGTGCAACGATTCCAGCCTGCGTTCCAGGCGCTGCAATTCCTTGCGAAGCGCTCGGGCCCGCGCTGGGTCGGGAGCCGGATCCGGAGCGGGATCGGCCGTTGCACCGTTGCGCGCCGGTGCCCCCCGGTCGTTGTCGACGCCCGCCTGGTTGCCGTCCGCGGGCTGCTGCGCGGCCGCCCGCCGGCGCAGGTATTCCTCCACCCCGCCGGGGAGGTGGGTGATCCGGCCGTCCCCGAGCAGCGCGACGGTGGTGTCGGCGACGCGTTCGATCAGGTACCGGTCGTGACTGACGACCAGCAGCGTGCCCGGCCAGGAATCCAGCAGGTCCTCGAGCGCCGCGAGGGTGTCGGTGTCCAGGTCGTTGGTCGGCTCGTCCAGCACCAGCACATTCGGCTCGTCCATCAGGATGCGCAGCAGTTGCAGACGGCGGCGTTCACCGCCGGACAACTCGGCAACCCTGGTCCACTGATTGGCGTTGGTGAAGCCGAAGCGCTCCGCCAGTTGACCGGCGGTCAGCGTCTTCCCGGCCAGTTCCACGATGCCGGCGACCTGCGTGACGGCCTCGATCAACCGCAGGTCGGCCGGCAGTTCGGCGACCTCCTGCGAGAGGTAACCCAGCCGCACCGTCGACCCGAGCTTGACGACACCGCTCTCCGGCGGGATCTGGCCGACCAGGATCCGCAGCAGGGTGGACTTTCCCGATCCGTTGATGCCGACGACGCCGATCCGATCACCCGGGCCGACGAGCCAGCTGACCTCGTCGAGCAGGGTGCGGCGGGTGCCGTCGACGGCCGTCACCGACGCCGTGACGTCCTTCAGCTCCAACACATCCTTGCCGAGCCTGCGGCGGGCAAAGGCGTGCAGCTCCACCGAGTTTCGCGGCTCCGGTTCACCGGCGATGATGGCCTCGGCCGCCTCGATCCGGTACCGGGGCTTCGAGGTTCGGGCCGGCGGTCCACGGCGCAGCCAGGCGAGTTCCTTGCGCGCCAGGTTTTTTCGCCGATCCTCCGCGGCCTGATCCAGCCGCAACCGCTCCGCGCGGGCGAAAACCCAGTCGGAGTAACCCCCCTCGCGGCCGAGAACCGCGCCGTCGACGACCTCCCAGGTGGACGTCGCGGTGGCGTCGAGGAACCAGCGGTCGTGCGTGACAGCGACGACCGCGCCCGCCCGGGCGGTCAGGTGGGCGGCGAGCCAGGCGACCGCCTCGATGTCGAGGTGGTTGGTCGGCTCGTCGAGCAGCAGCAGGTCGGCGTCGGTGACCAGCGCGGCGCCCAGGGCGACCCGGCGCTGCTCGCCGCCGGACAGGCTGCCCACCACCGACTCCAGGCCGATGTCCCGCAGGCCGAGGCCGGTGAGCACCTCGCGGACCGCGGCGTCGGACGCCCATACGTGCTCGGCCTCGCCGAAGGAGTGCAACACCGCCTCCCGCACGGTGATCTCCACCGGCAGGTCCGAGTTCTGCGACACGAACGCCACAGTCGTGCCCCGGGCACGGGAAACCCTGCCGGTGTCGGGGTTGTCGAGGCCAGCCAGCAGCCGCAGCAGGGTCGTCTTGCCGGACCCGTTGAGGCCGAGCACGCCGATCCGGTCACCGGTCTGCACGCCCAGCGACACCCGATCCAGCACGGTCCGGATGCCGTGCGTGACGCTCGCCGCCTCCAGATTGACCAGGTTCGCCATCAGTGCCGCACCGCCGGCGCCGACCCGACCAGCCGGGCACCCGGCGCCGGCCCGGACGCCATCCGGACGGTGCGGCAGGTTCCGGAGCCGGCGAGTTCGGCGGCTACCCCGCCGGCGGATTCGGCGTCGGCACAGAGCAGGGCGACCGTCGGACCGGACCCGGACACGACACCGCCGAGCGCACCGGCGGACACCCCCGCGCGCAGCGTGCGGCGCAGCCCTGGCTGCAACGAGATCGCCGCCGCCTGCAGGTCGTTACCCAGCACCGCAGCCAGTTTCCCGGGATCGCCGCTGGCCAGCGCGGCCAGCACCCTGGTCACCGCGCCGACCCGAGGTGGGGCCGACTCCGCCCGCAGCCGGTCCAGTTCGGCGAACACCGCCGGTGTCGACAGGCCGTCCTGGGCCAGTGCCAGCACCCAGTGCAGCGGCGTTCGGGCGAGCACCGGGGACAGCAGGTCGCCGCGGCCGGTGCCGACGGCCGTGCCACCGGTCAACGCGAACGGGACGTCGGCGCCGATGTCGGCGCCGATCTGCGCGAGTTCGCCGCGGCCGATCTCCAGGCCCCACAGCGCGGCACACCCGACCAGCGCCGCCGCGGCGTCCGCGCTGCCGCCGGCCATCCCGCCGGCGACCGGGATCTGTTTGGCGATCTCGATGGCCACCGGTCCGCCAACCCCGCTGCGCCGGGCCAGCAGCCGGGCCGCCACCCCGGCGAGATTCTTGGCGCCGACCGGAACCCCGTCGGTGGGGACCGTGCGCACCGAGTGCCGCTCGGCGGCCTGCACTGTCAGCTCGTCGGCCAGGTCGACGGCGTGGAAGACGGTGACCAGGTCGTGGTAGCCGTCGGCCCGCACGTCACCGACGGACAGGTGCAGGTTGATCTTGGCCGGAGCGCGGACCCGGACGACGTCCGGCGACCGATGGGAGGCGGTGGTGATCATCGCGACGCCGTCACTCCGGCTCCACGGCGTCGATGACGTCGGCCGCGCGGGCGATCCTGGCGAAGTCGTCGACCGCCAGGACCTCGCCCCGGGCCGACGGGTCCACCCCGGCCCTGGTGAGCACCGCCTCGGCGTAGGCGGCGGAGCCCGCCCAGTCGGCGAGGGCGGAGCGCAGGGTCTTGCGGCGCTGCGCGAACGCTGCGTCGATGACGGCGAACACCGCGGCCCGGTCGCCGTCGCGCGGCTCGGCCCGGCGCTCGAAGGCGACCAGTGCGGAATCCACCCCCGGCACCGGCCAGAACACGGACCTGCTGATCGACCCGGCCCGCCGGGCGGTGCCGTACCAGGCGGTCTTGACGCTGGGCGAGCCGTAGGTCTTGGAACCGGGACCGGCCACCAGCCGGTCGGCCACCTCGGCCTGCACCATCACCAGCACCCGGCGCAGCGTCGGTACCTCGGCCAGCAGGTGCAGCAGCACCGGCACCGCGACGTTGTACGGCAGGTTCGCCACCAGCGCGGTCGGATACTGCGGCGCCGCGATCTCCGTGTCGTGCAGCGCCAACCGGTCGGCGGTGACCTGCAGCGCGTCCGCCGGAACGACCTGCAGCGCGTGCAGTCGGCGCGGCGCGTGCTCGGCCACGGTGGTGGGCAGCAGCTCGGCCAGCCGCGGGTCGATCTCCACGGCGGTCACCGCAGCCGCTACATCGAGCAGGCCCAGGGTCAACGAGCCGAGGCCGGGACCCACCTCGACCACGTGGTCGGTGGACCGGAGATCAGCGGCGGCGACGATCCGCCGGACCGTGTTGCCGTCGAGCACAAAATTCTGCCCGAGCGACTTGGTGGGCCGCAGCCCGAGCTCGTCGGCGAGCCGACGGATCTCGACGGCACCGAGCAGGCTCACCGGAGAACGATCGGACACCCGATCATCCTCACATGTGTGGCACGGCCCCGGAGACCGTCGACGCCGCCGCGCGCGCTCCGGTTGACCGGGCGCCAGGCTCGGGACAGGACGACGAGGCGGCCAGCAGGTGCCCGCCTCGGGCGGCGCAGGCGCCTGTGGTCCCTGCCCGCGGACAGCAGAACGGGCCCCGACCAGGTGGTCGAGGCCCGTTCTGGATGTCGCGGGTCGGCTTCCGGTCCGCTTCAGGTCGGCACAGTGCGATCCGTGTTCGTCCTGGCGCTGACCGGCGCCGCGCCGGCGCTGGTGTCGCCTGGTCAGCCGGCCGGCGGCCCGCTCGCCGCGGGGGCGCACAGCCACGGCTCCAGGCCGCGCTGCTGGTACAGCTGCTTCGCCCGGCTCAGCTGCTCCTCCGGGCTGGCATCGCCCGGGTTCCCGCTGCCACCGACGGACTGCCAGGTCGGCAGGTCGAACTGGAACAGACCGTAGGTCGACAGGAAGCCGGCCGGGTTGTTCACCGCGTGCGGGTTGTTGGTGGACTCGCAGTAGGCGAGGCCGTCCCAGTTCACGCCGAACTCGGTGTCATGGAAGAAGACCCGCCCTCCCTTGATGTCGACGGCGGACTTCGTCCCGACGCGGACCTGGTTGGGCGTGGGCTCGGTCACGGTGGTCTTGGAGATCACCTTGCGGCCGGTCTCCTTGCCGTTGACGGTGGTGACCCGGGTGACGACCGCCTGCTTGCCGGGCGTGCCGGCCTTGGCGACGACGGTCTTGCCCTTGTCCAGTGCGGGGTCGTCGGTCTTGACGTCCTTGGGTGCGATCTCGACGGTGGTGGTGACGTCGGAGTTCTTCACCCGGGACACGGTGACGGTGAGCCCGTCCTTGACGGCGGTGGCCGGCTTCGGATCGGTGGTGTCGTCCTTGGCCAGGGTGATGCCCCGTTCGGTGAGCAGGTCGGCCACCGTCGTGGCTCCGGTCTTCACCGGCTTCGCCGGCGCACCGGCAACGGAGAGCTTCACCGTGCGCAGCGCGGTGGCCGTCACCGCGAGACCGTCCAGCGGGATCTCCCGGGACCGGTCGGCGGACAATGCCAGGCCGCGGGGATCCTGGCCGAGCTGGGTGAGTGCCTCGTCGACGGTGTCGGCGGTGGTCCAGAGGTCGCGTTCCTTGCCGTTGATGGTCAGCGTCAGTGGCTTGGCCCGCTGCAGGGCGATGGTCGCGCCGTCCGCGATGGGCGCGTCCGCGGCCGGGGCGAGCACGTCATGGGTTCCGGCCTGCAGGCCGGCCGAGGACAGTGCACCTGCCACCGATCCGGCCAGGGTGCGTACCTCGCGCTGCTGGCCGTCGACGGTGATCGTCACTTCCTTGCTCATCGCGGCTGCGGTGCCGCCGCCCAGGCCCAGCAAGCCGATCGACAGTGCCGCGGCGACAAGGACGCCCTTGCGGCTGATCCGCCTGCGCTGGGCGGGAATGGGGTTGGTCGGGGATTCGGCAGGAGTCGTCTGGTCTGCCGTATCGCTGTCGGCGTTCGTCGGCGCAGCGGCGCTAACGTTGTCGGCGCGTGTGTTCACGTCACATCTTCTCGGTCGTTGGATTCCGGGCAGGGCAGGAGTCGGCGCGCGAATGTCCGGTATTGCTTGACAGATCGGGCTGCCGCTCTCGAGCCCTTGCGGCTTTTCCCGCCGCGTGCTCGCTCTCCTGGCTGCCCTGCGATGACCCCGGGGGGATCTCCCATCCCGGCTTCTATCACAAAACAGTAACGACGGGTCTACATGATCGCAACCGCCGACGGTGTCTTTGATACTTCGACTAGCTCACAGTGGCCCGGTGAATAAACCCGAAATAGCCCAGAGCCCCGATTCGCGGACGAATCGGGGCTCTGGTTTGTGCTGTTTCTCACGTCATGCGCTCATGCGTGGTAATGCTCTGGGCCAGGATCAGCCGGCGCCGCCGCACGCCCACGGGGAGGTTCCGCGGTCGGCGTACAGGTTCTCGGCGACCGCGATCTGCTGCTCGCGAGAGGCCTGGTCCGGGCGGGCGGCGTAGGCGCCGCCGCCTGCGCTTTCCCAGGTCGGGATGTCGAACTGCAGGCCACCGTAGTAGCCGTTGCCGGTGTTGATGGACCAGTTGTTGGTCGACTCGCAGTTGGCGATGCCGTCCCAGTTCACCCCGGACGAGCCGGAGGAGGCCGGTGCCGGGGCGGCAGCGGCGGGCTCGGCGGCCGCCGGCTCTGCCGCGGGCTGGGCGTCGGCGGCCGGCTGGGTGTCGGCCGAGGAGGCATCCTGCGCAACCGCGTCGGTCCCGGTGGAGTCGCCCGCGCTCGAGGAGCTGTCGGTGTTCTCCGCGGCGGCGACCGGCTCGGCAACGCTCTGCTGGGTGCCGACGGCGACGATGGTGGCCTTGGCCGGGGTGATCGCGGTGCGCTTCACCTCTTTCTTGGCGGTCTGCTTGCCGTTGGTGGTGGTCACCTCGTAGCTGACCTTGTCCTTGCCTGCGGCGCCCTGCTGGGTGACGGTGGTCGTTCCGACGGTCAGCGAGGCGTCCTCCACCTGCTGATCCGCGGGCTGCGCGACGGCGACCTCTTCGTCGACGGTCTTCTTCGCGATGCGGGTGACGGAGATCTTCACGCCATCGGAAACGGCGGTCTTCGCCGCGGGCTCGACCTTGTCCAGCGGGCCGAGCGCGATCTTGCGCTCCTTGAGCAGATCACCGACGGTCTTCGCACTGCTCTTGACCGCCACCGCCGGCTTGCCGCCATCGGAAACGCTTGCCGTGCGCAGGGTCTTGGCGGTGACGGTGAGGCCGCCGGCCGGGATGGAACGTGATCGGTCGGCCGACAGCTGGAACGCGGCCGGATTCTGGCCGAGCTCGGCGAGCGCCTCTTCCACGGTGGTGGCGGTGGTCCAGACCTCACGGGTCTTGCCGTCGATCGTCAGCGTGAGCAGCCGCCCGCGCTCGATCACGATCTGCGAACCGTCGGAGATGGAGGTGTCGACGGCCGGGGCAATGGTGTCGTGCTCGGAAACGGCGAGTCCGGCGGAATCGAGGGCGCCGTCGACGGATCCGGCGAACGTGCCCACCTCCTGCTGCTGGCCGTCGACGGTGAGGGACACCGTCTTGTGCGACGCGGCGGCAACGCCACCGCCGGCGACGAGGGCCACCACGAGGGCGGCCACGCCGACGAGCACGGGCTTGCGCAGGTTGCGTCCGGTCGGGGTCGATGAGGTGCTGCTGGTGTCGAGATCGTTGGTGGGCTCGAGGGTGTCGGTGGCGGCGGAGTGCGCTCCATCGGTGGTGCCGTCGGAGGCGAACTGGTCGTCGTGGGAAGCCAAGGTGTCATCCATCATGGTGGTGGTGGTGTCCGGGCAGGGCTCGGATCGTCGATATGCATCACGCGGTTTTCCCGGATACACACAGGTCGATCTGTGGGCGTACCGGCTCCGCCATTTACTTGGCGTTTACCGAATTTGTTTTATGCCCTACAACCTGATGCGACGAGCTCGATGATTTCCCATCCCAGCTGCTATCACGAAACGATAAACGAGTTGTTCGCGTTGCGACACCCTGCGAACGAAACTGTGGCGTAGCCGACACTGCTTCTTGATCGCTTAAGGGGTGTATGGAGCCTTCTGACGTACGAAAGAACGGGTAGGGTCCGCCGGCTCGCGCCCGCTCTCCGAACCGCCGTGGATGCCTTCATCAGCACATTCGGGCTCTATCACGGCCCAATAACGGCGGGGTCAGCGCGTCGTCGAGGTCGGGCCGACGCCAATTCGCGCGCGCGACCAGGGAAGGGCGCCGGGGCGCGGTTCGGTGGACCGGGGTGTTTCGGTGCGCCCTGGGAACCAGGCGGGCGCAGTGGTCAGCCGGCGTAGCCGCAGACCCACGGGGAGAGCCCGCGGGAGGCGTACACCCGTTCGGCGATCGCAATCTGCTGCTCCCTGGTGGCCAGGTCGGCGCGGGGGGCGTACTCGCCGCCGCCGTTGCTGAGCCAGGTGCCGATGTCGAACTGCAGCCCGCCGTAATAACCGTTGCCGGTATTGATGGACCAGTTGTTGGTGGACTCGCACCTGGCGATCGCGTCCCAGTCCACCCCGGAGGCACCCGACGGCGCCGGCGCGGGCGCTGGTTCCGTGGCGGGCGCCGCTTCCGGGGCGGGCGCCGGTTTCGGGGCCGGCTCGGGTGCTGGCGCCGGCTGCGGCGCAGGCGCGGCGGCCGGCGCGGGTGCGGGTGCCGGTGCGGGCGCGGCAGGCCGCGGCTCGGGCGCGGCGGGCGGTGGGGTGGGTGCGGCGGGCGGCGGCGGTTGTTTGGTGCCGACGGCGGTGATCTGCGCCACCGCCTCGGTCACGGTCCGCCGGGCGATCTGCTGCCGTTGCCCCTTGACGCCGTTGGTCACCTTGGTCTTGTAGGTGACCTCCGCGACGCCGGGTTCGCCTTCCCTGACGACGGTGCTGGTCCCGACCAGCTGCGAGTCGTCATCGCGGGTCTGGTCCGCCGGCTGTTCGATCGGCTGCCGTTCGACCGCGGTGACGAACGAGATGCGGGTGACGGTGATCTTCTGGCCGTCCTGGAGCGGCGTCTTCGCCGCGGGAGCGACGCTGTCGTCCCGACCGAGGGTGACCTTCGCCGCGGCCAACGCGTCGGCGACGGTGGCGCCGTCGACGATCACCGACTTCGCGGCATCCTTGCCGGTGGTGATCTTGACCGTCGGCAGGGTGCGGATGGTGATCGCCGCGCCGTCGGTGACCGGCGCGGTCAGGGCCGCCGACACCCGCTGGTTCTTCGCCGGGGTCAGCTTGTTCTCGGCCAGGAAGGTCCCGATGGTCGTCGCGGTGGTGCGGTACTTCCTGCTCCCGGCGGCTCCGGTGACGGACACCGTGCGCAGCGTGCTGGCAGCGACCTGCAGACCGCCCAGCGGGATCGCCCGGGACCGATCGGCGGACAGCTGGTAGGAAGCGGGATCCTGCCCGATCTCGGCGAGCGCCTGCTCGACGGTGGTGGCCGTGGTCCACACCTGACGGCTTGCGCCGTCCACCGTCAGGGTCAGCAGCCTGCCACGCTGAACGACGATCTGTGAACCATCGGTGATCTCGGCGTCGGGTGACGGAGCAAGGGTGTCGTGTTCGGCGATCCGCACGCCGGCGTCGTCGAGCGCGCCGTCCACCGACCCGGCCAGCGTGCTGACGTTCTGCGGGACGCCGTCGATGGAGATGGTGACGGTCTTGCTCATCGCGGCGAAGGTGCCGCCGCCGATGGTCAGCACGCACACCAGCGCGGCCGTGCCGACCAGGACCGGCTTGCGCCAGCGTCCCCCGCCGTTCGTCGGCGGGGCGGGTGGGTCGTCGTGGTCGGTGCGGTCGTCGCTGTCGGGAGCGGAACCGGGATCGCTGGCGGGATCGACCACCTCCGCCTGGTGCCCGACCTGGGTCGTTGCGGCGGCATCGTCACCGCCTCGGGGGGCCGGCTCGTCGGCGGAGGACCCAAGGCGGTGCGCCCCGCGGGGCCGACGGGTCGAGGTGACGGGTCCGGCTTCGGCGGCGGATTCGTGGGTGAACAGGGCGTCGAACCCGGAGCCCAGGCTGTCGAGGACCGCCTGCGGGTCGGTGTCGACGACATCGGAGGGGCCGTCGGCCGATTCGTCGGCCGCGGAACCGTGCGGGCCGAATCGGCCATGCGTCGTGGTCACGGAACTCCGAACGTCGTCACCCCCGGGCAGGGTCAGCGGATGCACCGGACGGCCCGGACACGCGTCGTCAGAGACAACGATGTCGTCAGGGCACAAAAAAACAGGGCCCGTCCCCAGCGCACCATCCGGATGACCATCCGTTTGCGGTCGACGCTGCCGACAGGTCCTGCCCCAGTCGCACCCGGGACTTCCCCATCCCGGCTGTCATCACGGGAGGGTAACGAGGAGAGCACGAACCGGCAACCACAGGTGTTCCGGTGCGTCGTCGGGTGTTCGCCGCGACGTTCGCTGACCTCCGCCTACCCGGTGGGAGCGCCGATCCCGTACACCCTGCGTGTGGTCGAGGTCACGTCGGCGCACAGCTCGGCCAGGTCCGCTCCGCGAATCGCGGCCATTGCCCGCACCGTGTACGGCAGGGCGTACGGCTCGTTGCGTTTCCCCCGATGCGGATGCGGCGTGAGGAACGGCGCGTCCGTCTCGACCATCAGCAGGTCGGCCGGCACCAGCGCCGCCGCCTCGGCGAGATCCCTCGCGTTGCGGAAGCTGACCGGACCGGCGAAGGACAGGTGATACCCGGCGTCCGAGCACAGCCGGGCCATCGCCGCGTCCCCCGAGAAGCAGTGGAAGATCACCTGCTCCGGGGCCCCCTCGCTGCGCAGGATCGCCAGCACGTCGTCGTGGGCGTCCCGATCGTGGATCATCACCGGCTTGCCCAGCCGTTTGGCCAGGTCGATGTGCCAGGCGAAGGCCTCGGCCTGGGCGGCGTGCGGCGCGGCGTCCCAGTAGTGATCCAGCCCCGTCTCCCCCACGGCGACCACCCGCGGGTCCGCCGCCAGCCGCTCGAGCTCGGCCCTTGCCTCCTCGTCCAGCAGGTCCGCCCTGGTCGGGTGCAGCGCGACGGCCGCGTACAGATCGGGGTGCCAGTTCGCGGCCTCAACCACCCACCGTGCCGATGCCAGGTCGTCGGCAACGGTCACCACCTGACGGACCCCGACCGCCGCGGCCCGGGCCATCGCAGCCGCGACGTCGTCGGCGTCGGAACATCCGCAGGCGTCCAGATGGGTGTGGGCGTCGACCACCGGGCCGGGCAGCGGGTCGGGCGGCGGGGCGAGCGGTCGCTCCACCACGGCGGGATGCGGAGATCCGCTCATCTGCCTCTCCTGATGCCGTCAGCCGATCGGCGCCCACGGCGGCCCGGTCTCGCCGAGCCCCGGGTCCAGCTTGGTGAACAGCGGGGTCGGCTTGGCCAGCGGGCGGCCGACGGCGATGTCCCGGCGCCGCCAGGTGGCCTGCTCGGCGGCGTAGTCCCCGGTGATCACCGGGTAGTCCCGCACCTCGGGCACCCCGACGCCCTCCACGTCGTCGTCGAAATCGGTGACCTCGCGGATCTCCGGCTGCGCCGCCCAGACGCCGTCGCCACCCAGTGCCTGGAACACCTGCTGCGAGGAATGCGGAAGGAACGGCGTCAGCAGGGTCTTGGTGTCGTCGACGACCTGCAACGCCGTGTGCAGCACCGTGGCCTGCCGCTCCTTGTCGTCGCCCAGTTTCCACGGTTCGGACTCGGAGATGTACTTGTTGGCCAGCCCCGCCAGCCGCATCGCCTCACCGGAGGCGGCCTTGAACCGGCTGCGGGACAACAGGTCTCCGACGGTGTCGAAGGACTGCTCGGCGGCCCGCAGCAGCGCGGTGTCCAGGTCGGTGCGCGGGCCGGGCTGCGGAATGGCGCCGAAGTTCTTGTGCGCCATGGAGATCGACCGGTTGACCAGGTTGCCCCACTCGTTCGCGAGTTCGAAGTTGGTGCGGCGGACGAACTCCTCCCAGGTGAAGTCGGCGTCCTGGTTCTCCGGGCCGGCCGCGGCGATGAAGTACCGCAGCGCGTCGGGGCCGTACTCGCGCAGGAAGTCGCCGACATAGATCACCGTCTTGCGGGAGGTGGAGAATTTCGACCCGCTCATCGTCAGGAATTCGCTGGACACCACCTCGGTCGGCAAGTTGAGCGCACCGAGCGTGCCCGCGGAACCGCCGCGCTCACCGGAACCGTTGTACGCCAACAACTCCGCCGGCCAGATCTGCGAGTGGAAGGTGATGTTGTCCTTGCCCATGAAGTAGTAGGCACGGGCCGCCGCGTCACCACCCTGCCACCAGCGCTGCCAGGCGTCCGGGTCCGGTGCGCCGGCATTGCCGTACCGGCGGGCCCATTCGATGGACGCCGAGAGGTACCCGATGACGGCGTCGAACCACACATACAGCTTCTTGTCCGGACGGTCCCGCCAGCCGTCCAGCGGTACCGGGATGCCCCAGTCGATGTCCCTGGTCATCGCCCGCGGCCGCAGGTCGTCGAGCAGGTTCAGCGAGAACCTGAGCACGTTGGGACGCCAGTCGGTGCGGGTCTGCAGCCAGGCACCGAGCGCGCCGGCCAACGCGGGCAGGTCCAGGAAGTAGTGCTCCGACTCCGTGAAAATCGGTGTCTCGCCGTTGATCCGGGACCGCGGGTTGATCAGGTCGATGGGATCGAGCTGGTTGCCGCAGTTGTCGCACTGGTCACCGCGGGCGCCGTCGTACCCGCAGATCGGGCAGGTGCCCTCGATGTAACGGTCGGGCAGCGTCCGGCCGGTGGACGGGGAGATCGCCGACATCGTCGTCTTCGGGACGAAGTAGCCGTTGCGGTGCACGGTGCGGAACAGTTCCTGCACCACCGCGTAATGATTGCGGGTGGTGGTGCGGGTGAACAGGTCGTACGACAGCCCCAGGCCCTGCAGGTCGCCGACGATCACCCGGTTGTAGCGGTCGGCGAGCTCCTTGGCCGGAACGCCTTCCGCGTCGGCCTGCACCAGGATCGGGGTGCCGTGCTCGTCGGTGCCGGACACCATCAGCACGTCGTTGCCGGCCATCCGCTGGTAACGGGAGAAGACGTCCGCGGGGACGCCGAAACCGGAGACGTGGCCGATGTGCCGGGGGCCGTTGGCGTAGGGCCAGGCCACCGCTGTCAGGACGGGCGTGCTCATTCCGATCAGGTTAGTGGTCGGCTTCGGACGACGCGGACACGAACTCTCGCCACGGCTCGAGATCGCCGCCGGGCGGGCACGAGGCGCCGGGCGTCAATCCGTCGACCCGCCGCACCTCGAAGGTGAAGCCACTCTGCCGGAGCCGGCGGACCAGCGCCCCGTTCATCGCGGTGGCCGGCGTCAGTACCCCGCCACCGGAGGGCAGTTCGTCCTCTGCCAGGCACCGCGCGGATTCGCTGAGCATCACCGCCGTCGCCTGATAGCCCGGGTCGCCCTGCGCCGCGACGACGGCGGTGTATCGGGCGCCGGTCGTGCGTCACGCCACGGATCTCCAGCCTGAAATGCGCCGTTCCGGCGGGCCTTCTCGCTCGGGCCCTCGCCGGGTGCCGGCAGCACCCGGTCCAGCAGCGGCCGGGTCACCGGTTGCACAGGCCCGCCGCGAGGGCACCGCTGCCCGCCGCGACGCCGGCCGCGGCGACAGCCCCGAGCGGCGATCCGCCGGTCCGGACCACCTCCCGGTACCGCAGGTTCACGGCCGTACCGGTGGCCCTGCAAGGCGTTGCTGCGCCGCACCACCCGCGAGTTGTAAGAGGACATGACGAACGGGCGCCACCCAGCTGCCGTCGTCCAGCCGCTGCACGAGGAACGCGTCGACTGCCGACCGAGGTCCGGCTCGGCTTCGCGGTCCGGGCTGAACAGGTACGGATCGGCGAGCCGCCGGCCAGCGCCGGATCGCCCCGCGTCGTCGATGCCCGCCCGCATCGAGTCGATGGTGCCGCCGCTGATCCCGCCGCTTGAGCGAGACCACCACCAGCGTGGCCTCGACCAGTTCACCGGCGCCGTCCGCGGGCACCCGGTCGGCCAGCACCTGCACCCCGAGATCGGACGGCACGGAGTCGAAACCACAGGCGTGCACGATCTTCGCACCGGTGACCGACGGCAGTCGCTGCACCCGTCGATGCTGTCCCGAACGAACTTCGGCTCACCGGTCAGGTCCGCGTAGCAGGTTCCGGCCGCGGCGCAGGCCCGGACCAGCGGCAGGCCGTGCCGGGCGTACGGGCCCGACGGTGCTGACCACCACCCGGGCAGAGCCGGCCAGCCGGCCCATGCGACGCCTGTCCTGCGAATCGGCGACCAGCACCGGCCAGTCACCCCCAGCATCGCGCTGCACGCCCGTCAGCCGATCCTTCGACCGACCCGCCAGGCCCACCCGGAGCCCACCGAGATCGGCGGCCGCCAGCCGCTGCGCGACCAGCCGGCCGACGAACCCGGTCGCGCCGAACACCACCATATCGAGGTCTGGTTCGCTCATCCGCCCGACAGTACAAACCTCCGGGCGGCTCAGCTGCCGCCGGCGGCGCCGGTTCACGGCCGGCCTCAGCCGGTCCTGCACGGATCTCCGTGCGGTCCCCGGACCACAGCGTGTGGAAGACGCCCGTCCTTGTCGACCCGCTTGTAGGTGTGCGCGCCGAAGAAGTCCCGCTGGCCCTGGATCAACGCGGCCGGCAGCCGCTCGGAGCGCAGCCCGTCGTAGTACGACAGCGCCGCGCGCGAAGCCCGGGGTCGGGATGCCGGATTGCGCCGCGCCGGCCACCACCCGCCGCCAGGAATCCTGGGCCGTGCGTGATCGCGTCGGTGAAGTACGGCGCCAGCAGCAGCGACGCCGGGATCTCCACCCCGGTGCCGACGTCGTACGCCTCGGTGATCCGGTTGAGGAACTTCGCCCTGATGATGCAGCCGCCGCGCCAGATCCGGGCCACCGCACCGACATTGATGTCCCAGCCGTATTCGGCCGCGCCGGCGAAGATCTCGTCCAGGCCCTGCGCGTAGGCGACGATCTTCGACGCGTAGAACGCGATCCGGACGTCCTCGATGAACTGGTCCTTGTCCTTGACCGCCCAGCGCGCTGTTCGGTCCGGGCAGCTTGCCGGCCGCCGCTGCGCGCTGGGTCGCCGAGGACGACAGCCCGCGGGCGAACACCGCCTCCGCGATCCCGGACACCGGGATACCCAGGTCGAGCGCGGTCTGCACGGTCCAGGTGCCGGTGCCCTTCATCCCGGCCGCGTCCAGCACGACGTCGATGAACGGCTGCCCGGTCTCGGCGTCGACCTGGCGCCAGCACCTCGGCGGTGATCTCGATCAGGAACGAGTCCAGATCACCCTTGTTCCACTCGCGCGAAGATCTCGCCGATCTCCGCCGGCGACAGCCCGGCGCCGCGGCGCAGCAGGTCGTAGGCCTCGGCGATCAGCTGCATGTCGGCGTACTCGATGCCGTTGTGCACCATCTTGACGAAATGGCCCGGCACCGTCGGTGCCGATGTGCGTGCAGCACGGCGCGCCGTCGACGTGGGCGGAGATCTTCTCCAGGATCGGCCCGAGCGACTCGTAGGACTTCGCCGACCCGCCCGGCATGATCGACGGGCCGTTCAGCGCGCCCTCCTCGCCGCCGGACACCCCGCAGCCGACGAAATGGATCCCCTTCTCCTGCAACGCAGCCTGCCGGCGGCGGGTGTCGGAGAACTTGGCGTTGCCGCCGTCGATGATGATGTCGCCCGGCTCCACCAGCTCGGCCAGCTCGTCGATCACCGCGTCGGTCGGGCCGCCGGCCTTCACCATGATCAGGATCTTGCGCGGCACCGCCAGCGACGCGACGAAATCCGCCGTCGACTCGGACGGCACGAAAGTGCCGTCGCCGCCGTGCTCGTCGATCAGCGCCTTCGTCTTGGCATAAGACCGGTTGTGCACCGCCGTGACGAAGCCGTTGCGGGCGAAGTTGCGGGCCAGGTTGGACCCCATGACCGCAAGTCCGGTGACGCCGATGTCGGCCTTCGGGGTCTCTGCGAAGGAATCTGGTGGTGCTCGCGGGATCGCTCATTTTTCTGGCCTCCGGACAGCGGAAGACGGTGTGGACGCCTCAGCCTTCCGCACGTTCCTCGTGGCCGCACCCTCGGGGGTGACCTGCAACACGCCACCCCGTCGAGGTCGCCGGAGTGCCGAACGGCAGCGTGAAGTGGTCGGGCGGCAAGTGTTCGGGCGGCGGCTGGTCCGGCGTCGCCCGGTCAGGGTCCCTGGTCAGACGTGCACCGGTCGGGCGTCAGCCGGCCAGCGCGGCCTTGACCGCGGCCGAGATCCGCGCGCCGTCCGCACGGCCGGCCGCGCGCGGCCTGCACCTGCTTGATGACCAGGCCCATCTGGCGCATCGTGACCGGCGCGCCGGTGCTCGCGGCAACCTCGTCCACCGCGGCGGCGACCAGCGCGGCGATCTCGGCGTCGGTCAGCGGAATCGGCAGGTAGGACGACAGCACCGCGGCCTCGGCCTCCTCCTTGGCGGCCTGCTCGGCCCGGCCGGCGCCGGCGAACGCCTCGGCCGCCTCGCGCGCGCTTGCGCACCTCCTTGGCCAGCACCGCGGTGACCTCGGCGTCGGTCAGCTCCTTCGCGGTGGCTGCCGGACACCTCGGCGGTGGTGACCGCCGCCAGCGCCATCCGCATGGTCCCGGTGGTCAGGGTATCGCGCGCCTTCATCGCGGTGGTCAGGTCCGCCCGCAGCCGCCCTTCAGGGTCGGTGCGCCGCTGCTTTCGGTCATTTCGTCGCTCTCCGATCGAGTGCAGGTAGCGCGGCTCGGCTGCAGCCGCCGCCCCGTCGCGACGCCGCGGCCGCTCCGCAGGACGACAGTTCTCAGCATGGGGCTTGACAGTCAAAGCTAATGCGCCTTAGCTTTTGAGCTATGACATAATAGCCAACCGCAGACGGAGCTCGCCTAGCCCATGACCGCACCACACCGACACCCAGTACCTCGACCGCGGAGAGGGTCGGATCGCCTACGACGTCACCGGCACCGGACCGCTGGTCATCGCGGTTCCCGGCATGGGCGATCTGCGCAGCACCTACCGCCACCTGGTGCCCGCACTGGTCGCCGCCGGATTCCGGGTCGCGACCATGGACCTGCGAGGACACGGCGACAGCGACACCACCTTCGCCGCCTACGACGACCCGGCGCGCCGCGACCGACATCGTCGCGCTCGCCGATCATCTGGGCGGGCCGGCGATGGTGATCGGCAACTCGATGGGCGCGGCCGCCGCTGTCATCGCGGCCGCCGAGCGGCCCGAGCTCGATCTGCGGGCTGGTGCTGATCGGGCCGTTCGTCCGGAACCCGTGCCGTCCCGGCCTGGCAGCGCTGGATGTTGCGGGCGCTGATGGGCGGCCCGTGGGCGCGGCCGGCCTGGCTGGCCTACCTCCCGACGCTTCTTCCCGACCCGGCGCGACGCGGATTTCGCCGAGCACCGGGCCGCGATCGGCAGCGGCACTGGCCCGCCCGGGCTACGGCCGGGCATTCCGGGCCACCACGCAGGACCTCGCACGCACCGGCCGAGGCCGTGCTCGCCGACGTGCACGACCGAGGTGCTGGTGGTGATGGGCAGCAAGGACCCCGACTTCCCCGACCAGCAGGCCGAGGCCGAGTGATCGCCGACCGGCTGGCGGGCGCGTACGCGATGATCCCCGACGCCGGCCACTACCCGCAGTCCGAGTTCCCGGAACTGACCACGCCGGTCGTCCTGGACTTCGCCCGGCGTGTCGCGGCCGGCGCAGCCGGATGCCTAGGGCCGGGCTGTCACGCGCCGTCATCGCCGCTGACGCCGCCGAGCTCGCCGACGAGATCGGTTGGGAGCAACTCACTCTCGCCGCGGTCGCGGCCCGGTTCGGGGTCCGTCAGCCCAGCCTGTACAAGCACGTGGCCGGACTGGGCGAGCTCCGCCGCGACATCGTCGGTGCTGGCCGGCCGGGAGTTGCACCAGGAGCTCACGCGCGGCCGCGGTCGGCAAGTCCGGGCCGGACGCGCTGCAGGCGATGGCCGAGGCCTACCGCACGTTCGCCAAGAAGCACCCCGGTCGTTACGCCGCGAGCGTCATCGCCCCGGCGCCCGGCGACGTCGAGTACCAGCAGGTCGCCGCCGGGATGCATCGGCACCGTCGCGGCGGTGCTGCGCCGGGTACGGACTGACCGGTGACGACGCGATCCACGCCATCCGCGGCCTGCGCGCGCTGATGCACGGCTTCGTCTCGCTGGAGGCGGCCGGCGGTTTCGCGATGCCGCAGGACCTGGACGAGAGCTACCGCGCGGTTGGTCGGAGCGGCTTCGCCGTGTCGGTGCAGCGTCTGACCCGCCGTCGGATGGGCTCACCGGCGGGTCGCCGCCGCGTAGACCACCCTGCGGGCCAGGCCGTAACGGGCGGCGACGGCGTCCACGGCGTCCCGCCGTGACGCCCCCGGCCCCGACCAGCTCGGCACGGCGGCGGCCAGCACCTCATCGCTCGCCTGCGCCGACGCCTCGGTGGCGCCGGCCACCACCAGCGTGACCTCGCCGCGCACCCCGGCCTCGGCCATCTCCGACCAGCTCGGCCAGCGTGCCCCGCCGGACCTCCTCGTAGGTCTTGGTCAGTTCCCGGCACAGCGCCGCCGGCCGGTCGTCGCCGAACGCCTCCGCCATCGCGGTGCATCGCCTCGGGCAGCCGGTGCACCGATTCGAAGAAGACCATCGTCCGGGTCTCGCCGGCCAGGCCGGCCAGCGCCCGGGCGCGCTCCCCGGACTTGCGCGGCAGGAAGCCCTCGAAGCAGAACCGGTCAGAGGGCAGGCCGGACAGCGCCAGCGCGGTGATCACCGCCGACGGTCCCGGTACCGACGTGACCAGCAGGCCGGCCTCCGCCGCCGCGGCCACCAGCCGGTACCCGGGATCGGACACCGACGGCATCCCGGCGTCCGTGACCAGCACCACCGTCTGCCCGGCCCGCATCCGCTCCAGCAGCGCCGGGATCCGGGACTGCTCGACGGACTCGTAGTAGGAGACCACCGGCGCCGACAGCTCGACGCCCAGATCGGCGGCCAACCGATGCAGCCGCCTGGTGTCCTCGGCGGCGATGACGTCGGCGGTGGCCAGCGCCGTCCGCAGGCCCTCGGAGGCGTCGGACACCCGGCCGAGCGGCGTTCCGGCGAGCACCAGCCGGCCCGGCCTTCACGTCCGCTGTCACCACGTCACCCTACGATCGACGCCATGCCCGCCCCGACCACCACCGTCAGTCGCCGCGACCGCCGACGAGTCCGACGTCGGCGGACGCTCGACGCGCCGACCCGCCGCGGATGCGCCAGCGACCCGGCCGTCGACGAGCGCGACGACCCGGCCGCCTCGGTCGTGCCGATCGGGGAGGTGCCGGCGCTGCGCCGGCCGGTCCGGGCCGCGCCGCCGGGTGCTGCCGCCGATGCCGACCGACCGGGCCAGGGGCTGGGCCGTCACCGGCGATCATCACCGCGCGTGGCCGCCGTCGTCCGGCTGGCCGGCCTGGGCAGCACCACCGACTACGGGACACCGCTGTTCGACGAGAAGTACTACGCGATCCAGGCCCAGGAGATGCTCCGCAACGGCGGCGTCGAGGACAACCAGGGCTTCGGCGTGGTCGTCCACCCGCCGTTCGGCAAGCAGCTGATCGCGATCGGCGAATGGCTGCTCGGCTACACCCCGACCGGTTGGCGGCTGGCGTCCGCGGTGGCCGGCATCGTCAGCGTGCTGTTGATCATCCGGGTGGTGCGCCGGATGACCAGGTCCACCCTGCTCGGCGGCATCGCCGGGGTGCTGCTGATCTGCGACGGGGTCAGCCACGTGCAGTCCCGGTCGGCGTTGCTGGACATCTTCCAGGCGGTCTTCGTGCTGGGTGCGTTCGCCTGCATGATCGCCGACCGCGACCAGGTGCGCGAGCGGCTGGCGCGCGGCGGTCCGCGACGGCTCGATGGCCGACCACTGGGCGGGCATCGCGCTGGGCGCCCGGTGGTGGCGCTTCGGCGCCGGTGTGCTGCTGGGCCTGACGACCGCAGTCAAGTGGTCCGGCGCGTACTGGATCGTCGCCTTCGGTGTGCTGACCGTGATCTGGGACATCACCGCGCGGCGGGAGGCCGGCGTCCGGCGGCCGGTGCGGGCGGTGATCCGGCGGGACCTGGGGCCGAACCTGTGGTCGCTCGGCGTCGTCCCGACGATCACCTACATCGCCAGCTGGTGGGCCTGGTTCGCCTCCGAGACCGGCTGGCCGCGGCACACCCTGGTGGCCGTCGCGAGCAACCGCGGCGACTGGAAGAGCGGATCGCTGTACGACCTCGCCGTCGGCTGTGGTCCAACACGCTGTGGCAGTGGACCTGGAAGATGCTGGACTTCCACTCCCACCTGCTGACGCCGACGGACCCGGCGCAAGCGGCACCCCTGGGAATCCAAGCCGTGGACCTGGCCGCTCGGCACCCGGCCGGTGCTGTACTACTCCCCCGCGACGGCACCGGTTGCGGTGACGGGCCGGTCGACTGCGTCCGACGGATCTTCCTGATCGGCACCCCGGCGCTGTGGTGGATCTCGCTGTTCGTGCTGGTCTGGGCGCTGTGGAAGGCGATCGGCCGGCTGGACTGGCGCTACGCGGCGGTGCTGGTCGCCTACGGCGCCGGCTACCTGCCCTGGTTCACCAACCTGGACCGGCAGATGTACTTCTTCTACGCCACCCCGCTGGCCCCGTTCCTGGTCATCGGCATCACCCTGGTGCTCGGCGACGTCCTCGGCCGCGAGCCGGGCGTCCGGGTCGGGTGGAACAACGGCTGACGTCGGTGGCCGTCGTCGCCATCTACGTCGGTCTGGTGGTCGCCAACTTCATCTGGCTCTGGCCGATCCTGAACGGCGACCCGATCACCCACGACCGGCTGCTGATGGAGACCTGGCTGCCGTCCTGGGGCTGAGTTCGACCCTGTGTTTCCGATGCTCCGGGCGACCTGCCGGGGCAGCGGACCAGCGAGGTATAGGGTCGATGCGCGGTGCGCCGCCCCGGTGCGTCGCGCTCCCCGGGTCCACCCGCAGGGGAACACCACAGCAGCGAAGGAGACCACATGGCTCAGTACACCTTGCCGGACCTGCCATACGACTACGGGGCACTGGAGCCGCACATCTCGGGCCAGATCATGGAACTGCACCACAGCAAGCACCACGCCGCGTACGTGGCGGGCGCGAACACCACGCTCGACCAGCTCGCGGAGGCCCGGGACAAGGACTCCTTCGGGTCGATCAACGGCCTGGAGAAGAGCCTCGCGTTCCACCTCGGCGGGCACATCAACCATTCGGTGTTCTGGCCGAACCTGTCCCCCGACGGCGGGGACAAGCCGGACGGCGAGCTGGGCGCGGCGATCGACGAGTTCTTCGGCTCGTTCGACGGCTTCCGCCGCCAGTTCACCGCGAACGCCAACGCCATCCAGGGTTCCGGCTGGTCGATCCTGGCCTGGGACACCCTCGGTCAGCGGCTGAACGTCCTGCAGCTGTTCGACCAGCAGGGCAACCTGCCGGCCGCGCAGATCCCGATCGTGCTGCTGGACATGTGGGAGCACGCGTTCTACCTGCAGTACAAGAACGTCAAGGCCGACTACGTCAAGGCCTGGTGGAGCGTGGTGAACTGGGCCGACGCCACCGCGCGGTTCAACGCGGCCCGCGACGAACACCGGCGGGCTGATCATCCTGTAGTTGCCGGTTCGCGCTCCCGCAGGCCCCGCGTCGCCTTCCGGCGGCCGGGGCCTGTGGCGACTTGCACTCGACCAAGCCTCACTCCGGAAAACCACGCCTCACCCACGCTGCTGCACGAGGAACCCGTCGACTTCCCGAGCATCGCCGCGGACGGACCGGGTCAGCCCGCCTCGTACGGCAACGGCTCCGCCAGCGGGACCGCGACGCCCAGTCGGTGCGCCAGCCGGCGCGCGTCGTAGGGCGCACGGGCCTGGTAGTCGTTGTCGAAGTACACGTGCACCTGCTCGCACGCCCGGGGTCTGTGCCCAGTCGGCGACCCGGCCGGCCCACCAGTCGATCCCCTGGTCCGTGTAGCCGCTGACGTACAGCTCCTGATCACCGTGCAACCGCACGTAGACGATGTCGGCGGTCACCTCGTCCACCCAGGTGAAACCGGCCCGCGGTGTCGGCGACGACCAGGCGCGACGCCGAACTCCCGGCACAGCCGCGGCGAAGTCGCCGGTCGCGAACGAGTCGTGCCGCACCTCGACGACGTGCCTGATCGGGGCCTCAGGCCGTTCGGCGGTCAGCACGGGCTCCTCGCCGAACCGCGTCTTGATCCGCTCGTCGCAGCGCTGTGCGAGCAGCGCCGCCTGCTCGGCGGTGGCCGGCAGGGAGGAGAAGAACTCGATCATCCGGTCCTCGCGGTACGGCAGCATCGGCGGTAGTTGCCACAGGAACGGCCCCAGCTTCGGGCCCGAGTGCCAGCACCCCCGACGCCAGGAAGTTACACAGCGCCTGGTCGCCGCCGCCGAGCTTCTTCAGGTGCGTGATGTACCGGCTGCCCTTGACCGCGAACACGAAACCGTCCGGGGTGGCCGCCCGCCACTTGCGGTAGCTACTCGGTCGTTGCAGCGAATAGAACGAGCCGTTGATCTCCAGCGCGTCGAAGGCCCGGGAGGCGAATTCCAGTTCGCGGCGCTGCGGCAGGCCCTGGGGGTAGAACCTCCCGCGCCAGTGCGGGTAGGTCCAGCCGGAAACACCGATCCGGATCCGTGCCGTCATCCCACTTCCGGGTCGACGACGGCGGCGGTGTCGTGCCGGTGCCGGTGTCGGTTCTGGTGCCGCGCAGGCGGTCCTCGACCCGGTCGACCTTGGCCGTCAGCTGCCCGTTCCAGCCGGGCCTGATGTCGGCCTTGAGCACGAGTGACACCCGGCTGCCGTACCGGCCCACCGCGTCACAGGCCTTCTTGACCACCGCCATGCACTCGTCCCACTCGCCCTCGACCGTGGTGAACATGGCATCGGTGCTGTTCGGCAGCCCGGACTCCCGCACCACCCGCACCGCTTCGGCGACGGCTTCGGACACCGACCCGGAGGGGTCGGCGGCACTGCGTTCGCCGATGCCGGACGGCGCGACCGAGAACGCGATCAGCATGGCGGCAACCGTATCGGAGGCGCTCGGAGTATCGGCGCGGGCGGCTCGTTGCCGAGGGAATTGGGCATTGCGATACGGTCGCGGGAACCGCGTGTTCCAGTCCGCGAGGTCGAGCCGTGAGGGCCGATCGGCCCTGGCCAGGGTGTCGTTGACCGCGGCGGCCATCGCTCGACGAGCGGCCCAACGACCGCGAAGGATCGGCATCGCATGCGCCTCCTCATGGAGGACAGGGACGGCCTGACCATCGGGCCCCGGACCGGTCCGCCGGGGAGGATGGTGCAGCGGTGACAATGCCCGCCCGGTACGGCCGGGAACCGTCGTCGCTACCGACTGTGGTTCGGACCCCCGGCGGCTGCGGATGGGTCGAACCCGGGTCACTTTCCGGTCAAATTTTCCCCTGCCCGGTCGACGCCGCGGCGGCGCTCATCCGCTCCCCTCCGGGGTGTCCGGGCGTCAGCGTCGTTCGGCCTTGGCCACGGCCGCTGCGAGTTCGTCCCGGGTCATCCGGGAACGACCGGCAATATCGAGTTCCTGCGCCGTCCGGTACAGATCCGCGCGCGAGCGCTGAGCCGCCGGTGCAGGCGACGGCGATGCGGACCCGGCCCGCCCGCGGGTGCTCGGCGTGCTGGCCCGGCGCGGTGCCGGACGGGGTTTCGGCTTCCGCCCTCCGATGGACGGCGCTGAGCCATCGGTTGCAGCGGCCTTCGCGGCCCGGGGCGTCGCGCCGGCCTTGGGAGCCGACGGGGTCCGATCGACTACGCGCGCGGTGGTGGCCGTCGAGGGCGGGGCGGTGGTGGCGGAACCGTTCGGGGTAGGTGCCTCGACCGAGACATCCGGGACGGTCGAGAGCGCCGACGGGCCGCCGGTCCCGGCGGCGGCGTTGTTGCTGGCGGACGGCCCCGTCGTGCGGGTCGAGGTGTCGGCTTGCGAGGCTGTGACCTTCTCGGCGCTGACCTTGGTGTCGACCTTCTCGCCGGCAGCCGTGGTGTCCGGGTGCCTCTGGGCGGACTGACCACCCGGAGCCTTCTTGCCGGCGTCCTTCTTGTCGGCGTCCTTCTTGTCAGCGTCCTTCTTGTCGGCGGCCTTCTTCGCCGACTTCTTGGCGTCCTTCTTCGCGGCGTCCTTCTTGGCTGCCACCTTCTTGTCGGCCTTCTTGGCCGACTTCTTCGCGTCCTTCTTGTCAGCCTTGCGCGCAGCGGCCTTCTTGTCGGCCTTGCGCGCAGCGGCCTTCTTGTCCTTCTTCTTGTCGTCCTTGGACCGGTCGGACTTCTTCTTCGAACCCGCCATGGGCCACCTCCTGCTGGATCGGGCTGCTGAATCGAACGAGGGGGCGGCAAGAGATCACCGCAATGCGTTCGACCTCACCACAAAATGGGGCCTTCTGCGCGCAGACGCCCCGAGAAGGGGGAACTCGCCGGGAAGCCGGCGCCGGTGGCCGTCGATCGTCGCGACGCCGGGCTCGGAGCGGCGATCGTCACGGCGCACCCGGCGGACCGGACTGCTCGCCGGCGGCGACGGCTGCGGCCTGCTCCGGGTGGTAGATGTCCGGCTCGATGTACAACACGCGGGCGACCGGCACCGCAGTGCGGACCCGCTCTTCGATGGCGTTGATGGCGTTCGCGATGTCCTGCCCGGACTGGCTCGAACTGACCGCAACCTTCATCGCCACCAGCAGCTCGTCCGGCCCGAGGTAGAGCGTCTTCATGTGGATGATCCGGTCGACGTCGTGTCCGGACTCGACGGCCTTGCGGATGGCGTCGACATCGGCGGGCGAGGCTCCCTCGCCGATCAGCAGGCTCTTGGTCTCGACACCGAGGATGACCGCCACGACGATCAGCAGCAGGCCGATGAAGACCGTTCCGATGCCGTCGTAGATCCCGTTGTCGGTGAGCACGGCGGCGGTGACGCCGACCATGGCGAGCATCAGGCCGACCAGCGCGGCGATGTCCTCCAGCACCACCACCGGCAGTTCCGGGGCCTTGGCCCGCCGGACGAACTCCAGGATCGAGAGACCCCGCCGGTCCGGCGCGGACTCCCGCAACGCGGTCCGCAGCGAGAACGACTCCAGCGCCATCGCGATCAGCAGCACGGTGAGCGGGATCCACGCCCGCTCGATCGGTTCGGGGTGCTGGATCTTGTGCACGCCCTCGTAGATCGAGAAGACGCCGCCGACGCTGAACAGGATGATCGACACCAGGAAGGCGAAGAGGTAGCGCTCCCGGCCATAGCCGAAGGGATGATCGGGTGTCGCCGCCCTGGAGGCACGCTTGCCGCCGATCAGCAGCAGCACCTGGTTGCCGGAGTCGGCCAGCGAGTGCACCGACTCCGCGAGCATCGAGGTCGATCCGGACAGCAGGAACGCGATGAACTTCGTCAACGCGATGCCGAGGTTGGCCAGCAGCGCGGCGAGGATCGCCTTGGTGCCTCCGGATGTACTCATGCCCTGTTGCTCCTCGTGTCGGAACTGATTCAGCGAAGCGAATCACACCCGGCATCTGTACCCCGGCGCGCCGTGCCAAGACGGTGCCGCGGGGGCGGAAATCCGCGGCCCTGCGCCCGTGGGGTGCTCACGACGGCGGTCGGGTCACCCACCGACGACCGCCCGTGCCCGGTCGGACACAATCCTGTTCATGCCCTCGCAACATGGCGGCCCTACGGTGCGTCCCATGGCGGACTTGTTCGAGGAGTACCCGTTCGGGAGGGCCTGGGATGAGATGTTCTCGGCTCCCGGGCAGATCAGACCCGCCTACGAGTCGGTCTTCGCGACGCTGCAGACCCTCGACGCCACTGATCTCAAGGCGCGGGCCGAGATCATGGGCCGCACCTTCCTCGACCAGGGGATCACCTTCGCGCTCGGTGGCGTCGAGCGGCCGTTCCCGCTGGATCTGATCCCCCGCATCGTCACGGCCGCCGAGTGGACGGCGGTGGAAAAGGGCGTCCCGCAACGGGTACGCGCCCTCGAGGCGTTCCTTGCCGACGTCTACGGACCGGGCAGGATCTTCGCCGACGGGGTCGTTCCGCGCCGGCTGGTCACCACCTCGCCGCACTTCCACCGCCAGGTGATGGGGATGGACGCGCAGGACGGCGCGCGGATCGTCATCTCCGGCGTCGACCTGATCCGCGACGAACACGGCCGGTTCCGGGTGCTGGAGGACAACGTCCGCATCCCGTCCGGGGTGTCGTACGTGCTGGAGAACCGGCACGCGGTCACCCAGGTGCTCTCCGAGGCCGGTGCCGACCAACTGGTGCGGCCCGTCTCCGAGTACCCGGGCCGGCTGCTGGCGGCGCTGCGCGCCGTGGCGCCGTGGAACGTCACCGATCCCAACGTGGTCGTGCTGACCCCCGGCGTCTACAACTCCGCCTACTTCGAGCACACCCTGCTGGCCCGGGAGATGGGCGTGGAGCTCGTCGAGGGCCGCGACCTGATCTGCCGCAACAACCGGGTCTACCTGCGCACCACGTCCAGCGAGATGCCGGTCCATGTCATCTACCGCCGGGTGGACGACGAGTTCCTGGACCCCATGCAGTTCCGGCCGGACAGCCTGCTCGGCTCCCCGGGCCTGCTGAACGCGGCGCGGGCGGGCAACCTCACCATCGCCAACGCGGTGGGCAACGGGATCGCCGACGACAAGCTCGTCTACACCTACGTGCCCGACATCATCCGGTACTACCTCAACGAGGAACCGATCCTGCTCAACGTCGACACCTACCGGATGGAGGACGAGGAGCAGCGGGAGTACGCGATGGAGTACCTCAGCGACCTGGTGCTCAAGCCGGTCGACGGGTCCGGCGGAAAGGGCATCGTCATCGGGTCGCGGGCCGACTCGGTCACCCTGTCGCGGGCACGCTCGGCGATCCTGGACAACCCGCGCGGCTGGATCTGCCAGCGGGAGATCGCGCTGTCCACCGTTCCGACGCTGATCGGGGACAAGATGCGCCCCCGGCACGTGGACCTGCGGCCGTTCGCGGTGAACAACGGCAACGCCGTCTGGGTGCTGCCCGGCGGGCTGACCCGGGTCGCACTGCCCGAGGGTGAGCTGGTGGTGAACTCGTCGCAGGGCGGCGGCTCCAAGGACACCTGGGTGCTCGGGGGGATCGCCGAGGCCGAACCCGAACCCGCCGCGGACGCCACCCAGGTGATGCGCCGCCTCGACATCAACGACCTGATGTTCGACAGCCCGCCGCACCCCGACGATGCCGCCGGTGAGTACCGCAGCCAGCAGGGGCAGCAGCAACAGGCAGCGGTCGGTGCACCCGGACCCGCAACGGTCGGACCCGAAACACCCGGACCAGATACAGCCGGAGCGGCACCGTGCTGAGCCGGATCGCGGAATCGCTGTACTGGCTCGGCCGGCACGTGGAACGCGCGGACTGCACGGCCCGGATCCTGGACACCTACCTGCACCTGCTGCCGGCCGGGTCGTGGCAGGCCGATCACCTGGTGATCCGCTCGCTGCTGGACTCGATGGGGCTGTCCGACGACGAGACCGTCGGCAAGGGCAGTCAGGCCGACTCCGGTCAGCTCGTCCGCGCGCTGGTGTTCGACAGCGAACGCGCGTCGTCGGTGGCCGGGGCGCTGACCGCCGCCCGGGAGAACGCCCGCGGGGTCCGGGACGCGATCCCGCTGGACGTCTGGGAGTGCCTGAACGTCACCTGGCACGGGCTGCGGACCAGGGAGGCCAACGGCGCCGGGCCGCACATGTTCCTGCGCTGGGTCGGCGAGCGGTGCGCCATCGCCAACGGGCTGGTCTCGGAGGTGATGAGTCACGACGAGGGCTGGCACTTCCTGGTCGTCGGCCGGTCGCTGGAGCGCGCCGACATGACGGTCCGGTTGCTGGCCGCCGCCGACTCCGAGACCGGGTCGGTGCCGCCGTGGCGGGCGCTGGTCAGCGCCTGCGGCGGCTGGGAGCCCTACGTCAGGTCCTACGGCGGGTCCATCGGGCAGCGCACCGCCACCGAGTTCGTCCTGCTGGACCGGCACTTCCCCCGTTCGGTGCTGCGGTCGCTGACGGCTGCGGAGAGCTGCCTGGCCGAGCTCGAGGCGGTGGGCGCCACCCGGTACCTGGACCCGCGCCGCGACCCGTCGTCGGCCCGGCGGATCGTCGGCCGCACCCGGACCAGCCTGGACTACCGCACCGGCACCGACCTGGCGGCCGACCGGGCGCACCTGCTGGGCACCCTGCAGCGGACGGTGGCCGGCGCGCACAACGCCGTGACCACCTCCTTCTTCCGCCGCGAGGACGCGGTGAACTGGGCGAACATCGGCGCGGACGGAGGGGCGGCATGACGACCGACGCGGCTCAGGGCCAACTTCAGGGCCAGCTGCAGGGCACCGGCGCCGGGCAACCGGAGCCGGAGATCTGGCGGTTGCTGATCGTGCACCGAACCGTGCTGACCTACCCCGACACGGTGACCACGTCGTACAACGAGGTCCGGATGCAACCGTCGGACGAACCAGGTCAGGCGGTGCTGTCCGCCCGGTTGGAGATCGATCCGTACGAGGGCGTGCTGTCCTACATCGACTACTTCGGTACCCGGGTCTCCGCCTTCGACGTGCACCGCCCGCACCGGCACCTCGCCGTCACCGCGACCACCACCGTCGAGACGTTCCCGCCGGCGGACAGCTGGCCGGGCGCCGTCCCACCGGGAGTGCCCGGCCGGGCCGCCGGCACCGCGGCCGGCCAGTCGGCGCCGATGAGCTGGGCCGACCTCGCCGCCGCCGGCGTCGACGACCGGTTCGAGGAGTTCCTGACGCCGACCCCGCTGACCGCGCTGGACGACGAGCTGACCGGTATCGCCGCCGACATCAAGGCGGCCTCCGCGGGGCCGTCCGACGCGGCCGCCGCGGTCTGCTCCTGGGTGCACTCGACGCTGACCTACGAGACCGGCGCCACCGGCGTCAGCACCTCCGCCGTCGAGGCCTACCTGGCCAGACGCGGTGTGTGCCAGGACCTCTCGCACCTCGCGATCGGGATGCTGCGGTCCATGGGAGTGCCCACCCGCTACGTGTCGGGGTACCTGCATCCCGGCGGAACCGTAGAGGTCGGCAAGGCGATCACCGGCGAATCGCATGCCTGGATCGAGTGGTTCGACGGGGCCTGGAACCGGTTCGACCCGACCAACCTGACCGCGCCGGGACAGGCCCATGTGGTGGTCGGCCGGGGTCGCGACTACCGGGACGTCCCGCCGATGAAAGGCGTCTACGCCGGACCCGACGCGACCGGCAACGATGTGACAGTGCGGATGACTCGCCTACGCTGACCTCTGCGTCACCGGCGGACGGGACCGCGGGCTCTCCGGAAGCCGGCGCGCACCGGACACTCGTGACGTCTGTCACGTAAAGTTGTCGCCAGCCGGCGCGCCCGAGACCGCCTCGTACCGGGGGTCTGGTGGCCCGGCCCGTCGAGGAGGACGAGTCATGACCGCCACACTGACCGAGCGGGCGCAATCATTCGGGCACCTGTTCGTCGACCGGGTGGGTAAGACCCCGAACGGCGAGGCCTTCCGGTACCGCGTCGGCGACGACTGGGTGTCGATGACCTGGGCGCAGACCAAGGAGCGGGTGTTCCACCTGGCCGCCGGGCTGGTCGAGCTGGGCGTCCAGCCGCAGCAGCGAGTGGCGATCGCGTCCACCACCCGCATCGAGTGGATCCTGGCCGACCTGGCGATCCTCTGCGCGGCGGGCGCCACCACATCGGTCTACCCGTCGACCGCCGCCCCGGACGTCGGCTACATCGTCGGCGACTCCGATTCCGTGCTGATGTTCGCCGAGGACCACCAGCAGGCCCGCAAGGCGATCGAGGCCTCGCTGCCGTGCCTGCGGACGATCGTGCTGTTCGACGGCGACGGTGCCGACCTGCCCGGTTCCGGTCCCGACAATGACGAGGTCGCGATCCTGACCCTGGACGAGCTGGCGGAACGCGGAAAGGCGCGGCTGGGCGCCGAGCCGGATGTCGTCGACGACCGCATCGCCGGCTGCGGGCCGGAGGATCTGGCCACCCTGATCTACACCTCCGGCACCACCGGTAGGCCCAAGGGGGTGCGGCTCGTCCACGACAACTGGACCTACGAGGGCAAGGCCGTCGCCGCCCTGGACATCCTCGGACCGGACGACGTGCAGTACCTGTGGCTGCCGCTGTCGCACGTGCTGGGCAAGGTGCTCTCGGCCGTGCAGTTGGAATTCGGCTTCTCGACCGCGGTGGACGGCGATCTGACCCGGATCGTGGAGAACCTGGCCGTCATCAAGCCGACGTTCATGGGCGGGGCGCCGAGGATCTTCGAGAAGGTTCGGGCCAAGGTGACGCTCACCGCGCAGGGCCACGGCGGGCTGAAGGCGAAGATCTTCGACTGGGCGATCGGCGTCGGCCTGCAGGGCTCCCGGGTCCGCCAACGGCGTGAGCAGCCGTCGAAGGTCCTGGCACTGCAGCTGGCGATCGCCGACAGGCTGGTCTTCAAGACCGTCCGGGAACGCCTCGGCGGCCGGATCCGGTTCTTCGTCTCCGGTTCCGCCGCACTGTCCCGGGAGGTCGCGGAATGGTTCGACGCCGTCGGCATGCCGATCCTGGAGGGCTACGGGCTGACCGAGTCCAGTGCGGCTGCGGCGGTCAACGTGCCCGCCGACACCCGGATCGGCACCGTCGGCCCGGCCCTACCGGGATCGGAGTTCCGGATCGCCGATGACGGCGAGATCCTGCTCCGTGGCGGCGGCGTGATGCGCGGGTACCACAACAACCCGGGCGCCACCGCCGAAGTGCTGACCGAGGACGGCTGGCTGCACACCGGCGACATCGGCGAACTCGTCGACGGCTACCTGAAGGTGACCGACCGGAAGAAGGACCTGATCAAGACCTCCGGTGGGAAATACGTTGCGCCGCAGAAGGTCGAGGTCATCTTCAGCGCGGACTGCCCGTGGGCGGGACACATCGTCGTGCACGGCGAGGGCCGCAAGTTCGTCTCCGCGTTGATCACCCTCGACCCGGACATGATCACCGAGTGGGCCGGCGAGCACGGACTGGCCGGCCGGACGCCGGAGCAGCTCGCCAAGGAGCCCGCCGTCTACGACCTGATCCAGTCCCACGTCGATGACCTCAACGGCCATCTCGAGCGCTGGGAGACGATCAAGAAGTTCGTTCTCCTGCCGCATGACCTCACCGTCGAGGACGGCGAGCTCACCCCGTCGATGAAGGTGCGGCGCAAGGTCGTGGAGCGCAAGTACATCGAGGACCTCGACGCGCTGTACCAGGACTGACGCCGGTCGACGGCTCGGCGGGGACCCCGCGCCTGCGGGCCGGTGGCCGGCGTGGCACCCGGGTCGGTCAGCTCTGCTCGGAGACGTACTGGTCGAACGGCAACTGGAAGTCGCCGAAGCCGTCCCAGACCTCCAACGCCGGCCCGACCGTGTTGGTGATGGTCACCGGATCACCCGGGATGAAGGTGTCGTAGAACCATTTCGCGGCCTCGGTGGAGACGTTGACGCAACCGTGCGACACGTTCTCCACCCCCTGCTGGTCCACCGACCACGGCGCCGCGTGGACGAACTCGCCGGACGACGAGATCCGGGTGGCCCACTCGACTTCGGTGCGGTAAGCGCCGGCCCCGGTCAGTCCCCAGGTGGAGCTGTCCATGATCTTCTTGTCGTACTTCTCGGCGACCACGTGCACGCCGTTGTAGGTCGGGTACCGGTCCTGCCCCAGGGAAACCGGGATGGTCCGGATCACCTTGCCGTCCTTGCGGACCGTCATCATCTTGGTGTTGTTGTCGACCTCCGCCGACATCCACCGGCCCACGGTGAATCTCGACGCTTCGTCCTCGTGCCCGTACACGCCGCCGCCGAGATCGCGGCCGTAGATGTCGATGTCGACGACGACCTTGGTGCCGGCCTTCCAGAAGCTCTTCGGTCGCCAGCGCAGCTCCTGGTCGGTGATCCAGCGAAAGCCGCCCGCCTGCGCCGGCTTCGTGGTGACCGTGATGGCCTTCTGCGCGGCGGCCCGGTCGGTGATCGGCTCGTCGAAGTAGACCGCGATCGGTTGCGCCACGCCGACCGTCATCCCGTCCGCCGGGAAGGGCCGTGCCGCCGTCCGGTTGCCGGGCTCCAGTGTGGTGAAGCTGGTGGTCTTCGTCGTGCTCGCGCCCGCGGCGTTCCGGGCGGCGGCGGTGACCGTGTAGGTCTTGCCGTAGCCGAGTTCCGGGGTGACATTCCAGGAGCGTCTGTCCGCGCCGAGCTTGCCGGGAATCTCCTTGCCGTCGGCATTCTTCAGCGTGACGGAGGTGAGGGTGCCGCCGGCGACCGCGACGGTGACCGGGGCCAGCGGGTCGACCTGCGGGGTGCCGTCGGCCGGGGTCACCGTGACGCGCGCCGGCTTCGGTGGCGGCGGTTTGGGCGCGGCCGACGGGGTCTCCGACGAGGAGGTGGCCGGCGGGATTGCCGTGTCCGGGGCGGCGGCTGTCCGCGGCGGCGGGGTGTCGCCTACCGCCGGCGCTGCCGAACCGCCCGCCGAGGATGCCGGTGAGGTCAGCGAGGAGCCCGCAGACGACGAGGTACAGCCGGCCAACAGCACGGTGACGGCGAGCAGCCCGAGCCATTCGCGGTGCAGCACCCGGCGCCCGACCTTGCCGACGGGTCGCGTCATGGTGAACCCCCTCGCTCTCCCCGCCAGTGTGCAGAGCCAGCTGGCGGCCGCCGAGTTGATTTCGGCGCGCCGCGGCCAACGTCATACTTCTGTGACCCTTGCCTCACCTGTCCGTGATGGATCGGTCGCCGCGAGGAAGCGCCCGTCCGGCTCCCACGCGTCCGTACCGTGGTCGTGGACATCAGGATCTGCGCCGTTGATCGACACCGACGACGGCCTGCACCGACAACCGACCGGGGATGGCATGACGACCGCGCGCGACACCGCACCCGCCACGACATCGGCTCGGATGCTGCCCGCCGGCTCGTTGCGTGCCGCGCGGGCGCTGGCGATCGCCGGCATCGCCGCGGTGGTCGGTGCGGTTCTGCTGGTCGGTGCCCTGCACTTCGCGCCGCAGACCGCGACCATCTCCCCGGTCCGGCGGACGATCAGCGAGTACGCGTTGACCGACGCGGGCTGGGCATTCAACCTCGGCGCACTCGCGCTGGCCGTCGGATCACTGGCGGTGGTGGGCGCCTTGGTCGTCACCCGCGCAGCGGCCGGCCGCTCCGGCGGAGCGTTGCTCGCCAGCCTGTGGGCCGCGGCGCTGCTGGTGATCGTGCTGTTCCCCAAACACAACTGGGCCGTCGGCCCGAGCACCGGCGGTTCCATTCACCGGGTGGCCAGCGTCGTCGCGTTCCTGTGCCTGCCGCTCGCGGTGATCCTGCTGACCCGCCGGGCGGTACCCGGCCCGCTCGACCGGCCGGTGGCGGCTCGGGCGGCCTTTTGGCTTGCGGTGATCTCGCTGCTGTGGTTCGCGCCGATCGTCGGCGCGCTACTGCTGTCCCCGGTGACCGGAACCCCGTGGTGGCAGGCGATCCCGTTGGGGTTGGTCGAGCGCGGGCTGGTGATCACCGAGGTGCTCGCGGTGATCGCACTCGGGGTCTGGGCGCTCAGCGCGTCGACACGGACCCGGAGTCGCCGACGGGCCAGCCCGGCGCGGATCGCGCCAGCTCGCTGATCGCGGCCGGCCCGACCCGGCAGCACCCGCCGACCAGCCGGGCTCCCGCGGCCACCCAGACGGCGGCGTGTTCGGGTCCGAAGGTGGACTGCCCCGCCCAGGAGCGCCGCACCGCATCCCAGCGCTCGCCGCTGTTCGGGTAGACCACGGCCGGCCGGTTCGCCGCCTCGACGGCGGACGTGACGAGGTCGGCGGCGTCGATGGCGTCGACGCAGTTGGTGCCGACCGCGATCACCTGGTCCACGGAGCCTGCCATGGCGAAGACCTCCTCGGCGGGCTCTCCCGCGCGGGTCCGCCCCCCGGCGCAGGTCATCGAGAGCCAGGCCGGCATGTCCAGCGCGGTGAGTTCGGTCAGCAACGCCTCCGCCTCGGCCAGGCAGGGAATGGTCTCGAAGGCGAGCACATCGGCCCCGGCGTCGGCGAGGATCTGCAGCCTGGGCCGGTGCCATGCCCGCAGCTGCGCCACGGACAGGTCGTAGTCCCCGCGGTACTCCGATCCGTCGGCGAGTGCGGCGCCGTACGGCCCGACGGACGCGGCCACCCACCGCTGCGGCGGCTCCCGCCCGGGGGGCCCGGGTGCGGTCTCGGCGGCTTCCCGGGCAAGCGCCACGGAACGTCGCAGCAGCCGCTCCGCGGCGGCGCCGTCCAGGCCCAGCTCGGCGAAGCCCTGGAAGGAGGCCTGGTAGGAGGAGGTGATCGCCACCTGCGCGCCGGCGGCGAAGTACTCCCGATGCGCGGCCGCGATGGCGTCCGGGTTGTCGGCGAGCAGCCGCGCCGACCAGAGCGCGGAGGACAGGTCGTGCCCGTGCGCCTCGAGCAGGGTCGCAAGACCGCCGTCCAACACCACGGGTCCTGCGTCCAGCCGTTCCGCCAGCGTCGCAGGCGCCCGCTCGAACCCGGTGCTCATCGCTGGGAGGCTACCCGGCCGCGGCGGGCTCGCCGCACCTCGGCGGAGCCGCCGCTCGCGCCAGGACGGGGCGGGTCCGGCGACGGGCCGTCGAGGAGTCTGTCGTCGCCCGCTTCACGGGATGAGGATCGCCCGGTTCACGGGATGAGAATTGCCCGGCCCCGGGCCCCTTCCGTTGTCGAGATCGTCGATGGCCTGCTGGAAGTCGTCGAGCGGGTACTTCGTGGTGTGCAGGGTGACCTTCCCCTGCGCGGCGAGGACCATCAACTCGGCGAGGTCGTTGTACGAGCCGACCAGATTCCCGACGAAGTTGATCTCCGTGGAGATGATGTCGATGGTCGGGACGTTGATGTTCTGGCCGTACCCGACGACGTAGTAGTTGCCGGCCCGGCGCGCATGCGAACACCTTCCGCGGTGGCCCCGCCCTCGCCGACGAAGTCGATTCGTCGGGATTCTCCTTGTGCTCGCACGGATTCTCATTGTGAGAGTCGACGGGGCGGGACCTGGCGGGGCGCCCTAGGGTGGTCGATACGGACCCATCTCCCGCGAAGGTCTGGCACCCCGGCCGCCGGGATGGCTCGCCCTCGCCGCTTCGGCTTGTCCGGATCCGGCTCCACCCCGACCGGGTGGGGCACCGTCATCGTCCTCAGGAGGAACAGTGGCATCGACCGTCCGCACCGTGATCAGCCCCGGCCGATACGTCCAAGGCAAGGGCGCCATCGCCCAGCTCGGCGAGTACGTCTCCAACCTGGGGTCGACGCCACTGGTGGTCGCGGACGATCTGGTGTGGGGCTTCGTCGGTCACGACGTGGAGAGCTCGCTGAGCGCAGCGGGTCTGCCGGTGCACCGGGAGAAGTTCAACGGGATCCCCTCCGCAAAGGAGGTGGACCGACTCGTCGCGGTGATCAAGGAAACTGGCGCCGACATCGCCATCGCGGTCGGCGGCGGCAGCACGATCGACGCCGTCAAGGCCGCGGGATTCCTCGCCGGGATCCGCTGGGCGAACTGCCCGACCGTCGCCTCGACGGATGCGCCGTGCAGCGCGCTCTCGGTCATCTACACCGAGACGGGCGAGTTCGAGGAGTACCGCTTCTTCCCCCGCAATCCCGATCTCGTACTGGTCGACTCCCAGGTGGTCGCGAACGCCCCGGTGGCGCTCCTGGTGGCCGGCGTCGGCGACGCCCTCGCGACGTGGCTGGAGGCGCGGGCCACCGCCCGTTCGAATTCGAAGACCATGGCCGGCGGGCTGCCGACCCTCACCGGCACGGCATTGGCCCAGCTGAGCTGGGACGTGTTGTGGGAGAACGCGCTTCCGGCGATCGATGCAGTGCGGGACCACCAGGTCACACCGGCGGTGGACAAGGTGATCGAGGCGAACACCCTGCTCTCCGGGTTGGGCTTCGAATCCGGCGGGCTCGCCGCGGCGCACGCCATCCACAACGGGCTCACCGCGGTGCCGCAGACCCACGGGCTCGCACACGGCCAGAAGGTGAATATCGGATCGGTGACGCAGCTGGTGCTGGAGGGCGCTCCGACCTCGGAGATCCGCGACTTCATCGAGTTCACCACCAGGATCGGGCTGCCGAACACGCTGACCGAGGTCGGTTTGCGGGCCGACGACACCACGTCGCTGTCCGTCATCGCGGAGGCGGCGACGGTCCCCGGCGAGACCATTCACTCCATGCCGTTCGAGGTCAGCAGCGCCGATGTGGTCAGCGCGCTGGCGTCCATCGAACGATTCGCCACCAGGGTGCGCGAGGAGGCCCACCTCTCCGGCCCGGTGCCGTACGTCGCGCCGCACTGAGGTCCCGCGCCGATCGACGCCGCCGGCCGCCGGGACTCAGCGGCCGGCGGTCACTGCGGTGTGGTCCGGCGCGCGGCCGAAATCCCAGCGGGACGCCCAGCACAGCACCCACGCCAGCGCGAGACCGACGACGGCGACGAACACGCTCATCACCGCGACGAACAGGTAGCCGTGGTCGCGCGGGTCGAGGAACGGGTACGGGTACCAGTCGACGATCGGCCCGCGGATCATCGTGTAGCCGAGGTACGCGACGGGGTAGGACAGGAACACCAGTCCCTGCCGGAACGTCAGCGGCCGCACCGACCGGTCGACCAGCCAGTCGATCACGATGAACAACGGAAACACGTAGTGCAGCACGGAGTTCACCCACGGAATCGGGGTCTGCACATCGGCGCCGCTGAGCAGCAGACTGAAAATCATTCCGGTGATGCCCATGTACAGGGTCGCCGCTCCGCGGAGCTGGCTGAGCCAGACGCTGCCCCGGGCGGCACCGGTCGCCAGCGCCGCCGTGCTGACCGCGACGACGCCGATGATGTTCGACTGAATGGTGAAGAAGCTGAAGAAGTTGGCCACGCTGAAACCGAGGCTGACGGTGTTCGCGAGCTGGGTGAGGATCGCGGCCACCACGGCCGCAGCCATCAGCAGGCGGAGCGCGCTCCCGACGGTCCTGCCGGTCATCGCGGGGACACCTGCACCGTCATCAGCCGATGGTAGGAGGTCGGCCGCACCCGGTGGTGTGCTGCCGGTGACGGCGCGCCGCTGGGATGGCACACTGCGCCGGTGAATCCCGCAGCAGCCGTGTCGAAGCCCCCCGCGCCGATGACCACGACCCGATGACCGCGCCACAGAGCACGCCGCTGGCCGTCACCGGCGCCACCGGAGTGGTCGGCGGCGGCGTCGCGCAGCAACTCGCCGCCCGCCGCATCGCCCAACGCCTGGTGGTCCGGTCGCCGCACCGGGCACCGGCCATTCCCGGCGCCGAGGTGGCCGGCGCCGCCTATGCCGACTCCGGTGCTGCCCGGGAGGCGCTGGAGGGCGTCGACACGGTCTTCATGGTGTCCGCCGCCGAGAATCAAGATCGGCTAGCCGAGCACATCTCCTTCGTCGACGCCGCCGTTGCCGCGGGGGTGCGGCGCATCGTCTACACCTCGTTCCTCGGCGCCGCTCCCGATGCGACCTTCCTGCTCGGCCGCGACCATTGGCACACCGAGGAGCACATCCGCAATTCCGGTCTCGCCTTCACCTTTCTGCGCGACAACCTGTACGCGGACCTGGTGCCCGAGCTGGCCGGCCCGGAGGGAGTGATCCGCGGCCCCGCAGGCGACGGCCGGCTGTCGGCCGTTGCCCGCGCCGACGTCATCGACGTTGCGACAGAAGTCCTTACCGCCGCCGCGGCCGTGCGCGAGGAACCGTCGGTGCACGACGGGATCAGCTACCACCTCACCGGACCGGAGGCGCTGACGCTGAGCGAAATGGCGGCGATCATCACCCGCGCCACCGGCCGCACCGTCACCTACGAGAACGAGACCGTCGAGCAGGCCTACGTCTCACGCGCCGCCTACGGCGCGCCCGATTGGCAGGTCGATGCGTGGGTCAGCACGTACACCGCCATCGCCGCCGGCGAGATGGCCGCCGTCACCGACGATGTCGAGGGAGTCACCGGGCACCCGGCGATCAGCTTCCGCGCGCTGCTCGGCGGCTGAGAGCCGCCATGGTCAGCGGCGAACAGGTCGGCCGTGTCGCAGTCCGATCACTCGCCGCCGCGGACGCTGACCTGTCCACGGTCGTTGACGGCGAGATGCGGCGGGACACCATTGAACCTGGCGCAGCCGACAGACGGCGACGAGAATGGTCCGACGAAGCATCGTCCCGACGAGGTGCGGCCGGCCGGGCCGGTAGGCGGAGTGCCCAGCCATTCGTTCGCGCGTGTCACGACTCCTCGAAGGCTGAAAGCGATGCGAGTTCCCGGTCTGGCGTGGTTGGTGCTGGTGGGGACGGCGGCGCTCGCCGTGTGTTCGTGTGGGTCGACGCCAGCCTCGTCCCCGGCGTCCATTCCGCCGACCAGCACCTCGTCGGCGTCAGCACAGGTTCCGCCGACTGATCCACTCGGTCCGCCGAACGGCGAGAGCAGTCCAGCCCAATCCGACGCGGGCATCGGCACAATGACTCCGACGAGTCGGTCGATCGGAGGCAATCGGTCACCGGCCGGCCGGACGACAGCGGCCCGACCGGAAGTCTCGGGCAATCAGCTGATCGATGCCGCTACCGATGACGCATGGATTCCAAGGGGCTTCAACTACCCGAGCTTCGGCTACGCCTGCGCGCAGGGTTGGGGGTTGTCCTCCCCGTCGGCCGAACCGGACGCGGCCCCTGCGACCGCGTCGGCCATGTCCTCGTGGGATGCAAACGCGGTCCGCCTTCCCTTGAACCAGGACTGCTGGAACGCCACCAACGGGGTCAAGCCGGATCTGGCCGGTGAAAACTACCGTGCCGCCGTCCGTGCCTTCGTCGAAGCACTCAACGGTGCCGGGCTGGTGGTCATCCTTGACCTGCACTCACGAAAGACCGGACCTGACGAATCCGGCCAGCGCGCCATGCCGGATGCTGAGTCTGCGACCTTCTTCCAGTCGGTTGCCACGGATTTCCGCGACAACCCGTCGGTGATGTTCGACGCTTTCAACGAGCCCTACAGCGCCCGGGACAGCTCGGGCCATCAGGTGTTCGAGCTGACCTGGGACTGCTGGGCCAACGGTGGCTGCACGCCGCCAGTGGAGTCCGATGATCAGGAACCGGCCGGCCAGACGTACACCGCAATCGGCATGCAAGATCTGGTGCGGGCGATCCGGTCCGGTGGGGCGCCCCAGCCGATCCTGGTGGCCGGGATCGACTACGCCAACGACTTGACCGACTGGCTGGCGCACCGTCCGGACGACGATCAGCTCGTCGCCGCCGTCCACGCCTACAGCAGCCAGCGCTGCGCCGATCCGTCGTGCTGGGACCGGGAGATCTCGCCGATAGCCGAACAGGTCCCTGTGGTCTTCGGCGAGTTCGGCGCCACAACGGGTAGCGCCGCGGGCAACGCCGAATACCTCAACACCCTGATGACCTGGGCCGACCACGCCGGCGCCGGCTATCTTGCCTGGGCCTGGTGGATGCTCGAAGATGACGCCGGACCGGACGCCTTTGCGTTGCTGTCCAACGACAACGGAACCCCCCGTGAGCCGGTCGGAACGACCCTCAAGGCCCACCTCGAGCTGCTGGGAAAGTAGTGACCGGCCGAGCGGTCGTCCGCCGATCAGCATCCCGGCGTTGCGCGGCGGCAGAGCCGCAGCGTGCGGGCGGGCGGGTCGGACGAGCGTCCGAGCCCCGTTGTGGTGCTGGCCGGGTCAGCGAGGGCTGATCATCTCTTTCAGTGCTGACCGGACCGACCGGGGTTGACTGCCCAGAACCGATCCCAGCCGGGGATCGGTGACCGCGAATTCCCCCGCCCGTGCGGCGCGAAACAGGCCAAGGGTGAAATCGGCCGCGGCGTCCGGCATTCCGTTCCGGATCGCGCTCGCCCGCCAGTCGTCGTCGGCCAGGACGATGCGCTCGACGCTGCGGCCGGTGAGATCGCCGAGTATGCCGGCGACGTCGTCGAAGGTGATCGCTTCGGCGGCCGTCAGCGGCGCGGTGACGCCATCGAGCGCACCGTCCGAGGTGAGCGCCACCGCGGCGGCCTCGGCCAGGTCGTCATGCGTGGTCCAGGACACCGGTCCGTCCGCCGGCAGTTCGAGTCGACCTGTCGTGAGCGCCGGACCCAGGTAATAGCCCAGGGTGCTGGCGTAGAACCCGTTGCGCAGCGCGGTGAACGGGACATCCAGTCCCTGTAGGTACTCCTCGGTGGCGGCGTGGGTGAGCTGCGGCGCGAACAACGAGCGGGGTGACGCGGCCTGGTGACTGGTGTAGAGAATGCGGCCGGCCCCCGCGGCCCGGGCCGCGTCGATGGCCGCGATGTTGGCCGGTAGGGCGCCCGCGCCGCGGATGCTCGCCGAGATGACCAGTACCTGATCGGCACCCTCGAAGGCCTGCGCCAGCCCGGTCGGGTCGGTGAAGTCCCCGGCCCGGACCCGGACTCCGCGCCCGGCGAGCGAGGACGCCTGCGCCGGATCCCGGACGCTGACGCCGACCGACTCCGCCGGCACCCGCGTCAGCAGACGTTCGACGATCCGGGATCCGAGCTGTCCGGTGGCTCCGGTGATGACGATCATGGCCCTCCTTGAGTTTCCGCTGATACTGATGTCACGGTATCACCGATACTAGCAACGGTACTGCGGCGGTGTTAACGTTGATTCTGTGACCCCGGGAAGTCTGCCGACCAACCGCGACGACCTTCGATCGACCATCGTCGAAGCGGCAGCGCGGCTGCTTCGACAGGAAGGGGCGCAGGCCATGACCACGCGTGCGGTTGCACAGACCGCCGGCGTGCAGGCACCCGCCATCTATCGACTCTTCGGGGACAAGGACGGTCTGATCGACGCCGTGGCCGAACAGGTGATGGCGGCCTACGTCGACGAGAAGGCGGCGGCGGCGCGCGCCGACAGTGATCCGGTTGCCGAGCTGCGGGAGGCCTGGGACAGCCACGTGCAGTTCGGACTCGCCAACGGCGAGCTCTACCTGCTGCTGAACAGCCCGGGACGCTCCAGCTCACCAGCGACCGCTGCCGGCATCGACGTGCTCCGGACCAGGATCCGCAGGATCGCCGCGGCCGGCCTACTGCGGGTGGACGAGCAGCGGGCGGTGGACATGATCCATGCCGCGGGTAGCGGCACCGTTCTGGCCCTGCTCGAGGTACCGGCCGGCGACCGGGACATGGCTTTGCCCGCAGCGATGTTCGATGCCGTCGCCGCCGCCACCATCGCGGGGAAGCCGGTCACCGACGACGGCACGGTGACCGCGGTGGCGGTGACGTTCCTGACCGTGCTGGGGGAGCTGCCGGCGCTGACCGACGCCGAACGCACCGTGATGGCCGAATGGGTGGCGCGATCGCTGGCTCGGCTGCGTTCGGCGTGATCCCGCCGCCGGCCATCACCGAAGGGTGACGGTCATCCTGCAGGATGCCCGGGTCGGACTAAGGTCCGTTGGATGGGGACAGCGGACGTTGCCGTCGGGGGGCCGGCCGAGTCGCGGCCGACCGGTCCTGATCGTCCGGCCAGCACCGCTCCGAGGCCGGTGCCGACGGGGTGGACGTTCCTCACCAACCATGCGCACGTCCTGCTCGCCATCGCGCGTGATCGGGACATCACGCTGCGGGAGGTCGCCGCGCGGGTGGGCATCACGGAGCGGTCCGCGCAGAACATCGTCGCCGACCTGGTCGACGCCGGCTACCTGACCCGAACCCGCCGGGGTCGGCGCAACAGTTACACCATCCCGCCTCACCAGCCGATGCGACATCCGCTCAATGCGGGTCACGATCTCGATGAGCTTCTCGCGCTTCTTGTCCCGGATGTCCGGAAATCGCTGGACACCTGAATCCTTTTTTTCGGTGATCTGATGCCGTAGTTGAGGGAGTACCCCACACCCTCGCCCGGGACCGGGAGAGACCTTTGGTTGATTCTTTGACCGAAAAGTGCTCGCGTGATGGATGTTCCGTTGTGGTGGTGGTTCGGTGTCCTCGGCGTCATCGTCGCCACTCCCCTGCTGGCCGTGCCGGTGCTGCTCGAGATCACCGACACCGTCTTCGCCGTCGCCTCGATCCGGGTGGTCTTCGCTGTCACCGGTGAACCGTTCCTGGTGTTCACCGCCAACGCGTTCGCGATCCTGGGCCTGCGGGCGATGTACTTCCTGCTGGCCGACCTGATCCACCCGCTTCATCTCCCTGAAGGTCGGCCTCGCGCTGGTGCTGGTCTTGGTCGGCATCAAGGTGCTGCTCAAGGTCGACATCGTCTACATCCCGACAACCATCTCGCTCGCGGTCATCGTGGCGCTGACCGGCGGCTCAGTCGCCGCCAGCCTGTACGCCATCCGCGGTTCCGGCCGGTGCGGCGCCGTGAACGCCGGCCGCCGGCCGAGCGATCGGTTGAACCGCTCCATGCCGGGGAACCAGGAAATCACCCGCCACCGCCCGGGAGCGGTTCAACCGATGTCGGTCGGGGCGTCCTTCGCCGCGTACGGTCGATTCCGGACAGGCCCCGGGACGCCGCGGGCTCGACGACGACACAGGGAGGGACGCCGTGGCTGCGCCGACGACGAACACCGAGCACCGCGAAGCCGCCCAAGCCGCGGTGACGAGCCATTCGAACGGTGCCGTCGCCCAGCATGCCCTCTGGCACGGGTTCGCCGACATGGGCGCGGTCAGCCAGGGCGGCGAGTTCGTGGTGACCAGGGGCGAGGGCGTGCACATCTGGGACGACGCCGGCCGGCGGTACCTGGACTGCACGGCAGGGTTGTGGTTCACCAACGTCGGGCACGGCCGCACCGAGATCGCCGACGCGGTCGCGGCGCAGATCGGCCGGATCGCGGCCTACTCGACATTCGGCGACTACGCGGTGGACACCACCGTCGCCCTGGCGGACCGGCTGGCCGGCATCGCGCCGGTACCCGGCAGCAAGATCTTCTTCACCTCCGGTGGCTCGGACTCCGTCGACACCGCCGTCAAGCTCGCGCGGCGGTACTGGCGGGAGACCGGCCGGGCGTCGAAGACCATCGTCATCGGCCGGCAAAAGGCCTACCACGGCATGCATGTCGCTGGCACCGCGCTCGCCGGGATCCCTGGAAACCACGACGGGTACGGCGAGCTGATGGCCGACGTGCGCACCGTCGAGTGGAATTCCGGCAAGAGCCTGCTGGAGACCATCGAAACGGTCGGCGCGGACCGCATCGCCGCCTTCTTCTGCGAACCGGTGATCGGCGCCGGCGGGGTCTACCCGCCTCCGGACGGGTACCTCACCGAGGTCCGGCAGATCTGCCGAGATCACGACATCCTGTTCATCGCCGACGAAGTCATCACCGGCTTCGGCCGCATCGGTGGAGACTGGTTCGCCTCCACCAGGTTCGGGCTGGAGCCGGACATCATGACGACGGCCAAGGGCCTGACGTCCGGCTACGTGCCGATGGGTGCCGTCTTCGTTGCGCCGAGAATCGCGGAGCCATTCTTCGACCCCTCCGCCGGAGTCTGGTGGCGGCACGGCTACACCTACGGCGGGCACGCCGCGGCGGCGGCCGCCGCGATGGCGAACTTGGACATCATCGAGCGGGAGAACCTGCTGGCCGCCGCCGGGCGGCTGGAAACGGTGCTGCACGAAAAGCTCGCGCACTTGGCCGACCACCCCGCCGTCGAGGAGGTGCGCAGCGGTGCCGGCGCGGTCGCCGCCGTCCAGCTGGTCGATCCCGGTGCGGCTCTCGGGCTGGCCAAAGCCGTTCGGGCGCAGGGCATTGCCACCCGGGCGGTCGGTGCGGGCGGCATCCAGATCTCCCCGGCGTTCGTGATGACCGACGATCAGGTGGGCGAGATCGCGGCCGGCATCCTGGCGGTGCTCGGCTGACGCACGAGCTCGTTCGGCCCCGGGAGCCGGGTCCCGTCGGTTCAGCCTGCCCGGTGCCGGACGACAGCGACCGGGACGTCCGCATGAGCCAGCAGAGCACGGCTGGTGCCGCCGAGACCGGTGCCGGCGTCGGCGTCCGATCCCGGTTCCAATTCCGCGGAACCCGACGCGCCCATGCCCGTTGCGCCGACCACCAGCAGCGACGCGCTTTCCTCGGCGGCAACCTGTTGCAGAACGCGCGCGGGGTGCCCGCGGCGCACGGTCGGCGTCACGGTGACATTCGGGTGGCGCTCGGTGTGATCGGCAAGTGCCGACGTCAGTTCCGCCAGCTGTTCGCTGTCTGCCTGCTCGTCGATGTGCAGGTGGAAGGTGCGGCGGAATCCCTGCACCGGGCTGTCGTCCCAGGAGTGCACCGCCAGCACCGGTACCTGCCGGGTCTGTGCCGCCTCGAACGCGAAGTCAATGGCGGATCCGGACGCCGGCGAGCCGTCGACACCGAGCACGACGGGGCCCGTCTCGGGCGCCGACGAGGCGTCACCGCGCAGGATCACCACCGGGCCCGTGCTCTGCTCGGCCGTGTAGGTGGCAACCGAACCCAGCAGGGATTCAAGCGCCTGGTGCCTGGCCTGGCTGGCGATCACGGTCAGCGCCGCGACACCGGTGATCTCCAGCAGAGCGGTCGCGGCGGGCACGTGATCGACGACGGTGCTGACCGTCAGCGCCGGGTACTCGCGGCGGACGGCCTCCGCGGCCGCCGCCAGCAGCCGATCTGCATCGATCTCGGCCTCCTCGTACGGGACGGACCCGGGCACGGCGCTGTCCTTCGACCCGTAGGCATAGAGCACGAACGAGTACAGCAGGACCAGCCGTGCACCGCGGCGGTGCGCCTCGGCCGCGGCCCAGACGGCGGCCGCGGTCGAGGTCTCCGAGCCGTCGATCCCGACGACGACGTCGGACTTCCTGATGCCGTGCATGCTGTTCGCCCCCTGGCGGTTGCATCCGCACCGCCTGCGGACTCCCGACGGGAACCCTACCGACAGCCGCGGACCGCCAGGGCGTTGTGTCCGTGCCGGGTTACCGGTGGGCGAGCAGTTGCTCGAACGGCACCAGCTGCTCGAACGGGTCGGCGTCCCGACTTCTGCGGGACCCCGGTGCAGCGACCGAGGTGGGCGTCGAGCCGGAGCCCGTCCCGCCCTCGAGTGGTGCGGGTGTCAGCATGCCGACCAGTTCGCTGCCCGCGCGGTCGACGCGCTCGGTCAGCGAGCGACCCGCCTCGTCGGAACCGAAGTCGGATGTGGCGGCGAACACCGCGGTCGACAACGGCACGGCCTTGAGGTACCCGAACAGCGGGCGCAGGGCGTAGTCCAGCACCAGCGAGTGCCGGGCGGATCCTCCGGTCGCCGCCATCAGCACAGGCGTACCGACCAGCGCCGCGGGATCCAGCACGTCGAAGAACGACTTGAACAGCCCGCTGAAGGAGGCGCTGAACACCGGCGTCACGGCGATCAGCGCATCCGCGGAGCCGACCGCGTCCAGCGCGGTGCGCAGCGGCAAACTGGGGAACCCGGTCAGCAGGTGGTCGGTGATGTCGTGCGCCAACTCACGGAGCTCCACCGGAATGACCTCGATCCGGTCCCCCCGCTCCTGCGCGGCACGTCGGGCCGACGCGGCGAGCTGGTCGGCCAGCATCCTGGTCGATGACGGCTGACCCAGGCCGGCCGACAGCACGACGACGGTGAAGGTCGTCATGCGCGATCACCCGCAGCGGACAGCTCGTTCTGCGCTGACGTCAGGTCGGCGAGATCGGCGGCGGCCTTGAGGCTCGCATGCGTCGGCGCCTCCGGCACGTGCGCCGGGCGCAGCGCGTCGAACTCCTTGCGCAGCGTCGGGACGACCTCCTCGCCCAGCAGGTCGAGCTGCTCGAGCACGGTCTTCAACGGCAGGCCGGCGTGGTCCATCAGGAACAGCTGGCGCTGGTAGTCGCCGAAGTAGTCGCGGAACTTCAGCGTCTTCTCGATCACCTCCGCGGGGCTGCCGACGGTCAGCGGCGTCATCTCGGTGAACTCCTCCAGCGACGGGCCGTAGCCGTAGACCGGGGCGTGGTCGAAGTACGGCCGGAACTCCTTGACCGCGTCCTGAGAGTTCTTCCGCATGAACACCTGCCCGCCCAGGCCGACGATCGCCTGGTCGGCGCTGCCGTGCCCGTAATGCTCGAAGCGCGTGCGATACAGCTCGATCAGCCGCTGGAAGTGCGACTTCGGCCAGAAGATGTGGTTGGCGAAGAAGCCGTCACCGTAGTACGCGGCCTGCTCGGCGATTTCCGGGCTGCGGATGGATCCGTGCCAGACGAACGGCGGGACACCGTCCAACGGCCGCGGGGTCGACGTGAACCCGCGCAGCGGGGTGCGGTACTGGCCCTTCCAGTCGACGACGTCCTCGCGCCAGAGCCTGCGCAGCAGGTCGTAGTTCTCCACCGCGAGCTCGATGCCCTTGGTGATGTCCTTGCCGAACCACGGGTACACCGGGCCGGTGTTGCCGCGGCCCATCATCAGGTCGACCCGGCCGTCGGCCAGGTGCTGCAGCATCGCGTAGTCCTCGGCGATCTTCACCGGGTCGTTGGTGGTGATCAGCGTCGTGGACGTCGACAGCAGCAGCTTGTCGGTCTTGGCGGCGATGTAGCCGAGCATGGTGGTGGGTGATGACGGCACGAACGGCTCGTTGTGATGCTCGCCGGTCGCGAAGACGTCCAGCCCGACCTCTTCGGCCTTCTGCGCGATGGTGACCATCGCCTTGATGCGCTCGGCCTCGGACGGGGTCCGGCCCGTGGTGGGATCGGTGGTCACGTCGCCGACGGTGAAGATTCCGAACTGCATGGCGCGCTCCTCGGTGTTGTCTGCGATCGCCGGTTGTTGAACGTTCAACCGGTTCTGTCGCTGTCAACCTCGAGCGACGCTTTTCCATTCCCGCGCATGGATCGGGCCTGCCGGGCGAGTGCTGTGAACAGCGCGCGGTGTACGTTGTGCGGCGTCATGACCGAACAGCAGCCCTTCCAGGTGGTTCGCCGCTACACAGGCTTCGACCTGCGGCGTTACCCCTCGCACGCCGTTGCGCAGGTGACCGTCACGTCGTCCTTCGATCGCGCCGGCAGCATCGCCTTCAGGTCGCTTTTCGGCTACATCACCGGCCAGAATCGATCCCGGTCCTCGGTCGCAATGACCGCCCCCGTCGTGCAGTCGGCGGCCCCATCGCACAAGGTGGCGTCGGAGAAGGTCGCGATGACGGCCCCGGTTCTGCAGCAGCCGAACGACGACGGTGACCACGTCGTCGCCTTCGTCCTGCCCGCCGCCCTGACGGTTGACACCGCGCCGATTCCGACGAACCCGGACGTGGAGCTCCGCACCGTTCCGGGCAGTCTCACGGCCGCGAAGGCCTACAGCGGCCGGTGGTCGCGGTCGTCGTACCAGCGTCAGTGCTCGGAGCTTCTCGACGCCGTCGCGACGGAAGGTCTGCGACCAATCGGCGCACCGCGCTTCGCCCGGTACGACCCGCCGTTCAAGCCCTGGTTCCTGCGTCACAACGAGGTCCTGGTCGACACCCAAGAGATCGACACCCAAGAGATCGACACCGAAGAGATCGACACCGAAGAGATCGACACCGAAGAGATCGACACCGAAGAGATCGACACCGAAGAGGTCGGCACTGGCGAGGTCGTAAGGGAAGAGTCCTCGACGTCGAACTGAAGCAGTTCCCGGACCGAGCTCTGATGCACCGTCGTGATGGGTGCGCGGCGGTTCGCAGCTCGGAATGCCCTCCCGACCGACGATCTGGTACCGAGTTTCCGGGGATGCAGGCACCGCGCCGTGTTCACCGATTCACGCTCGACGCGATGCTCGTTCAGCGGGTGGCGAACTGTGTCAAGGAAAGGTTGTTCCCGTCCGGATCCAGGAACCAGGCAATGCGACTGCCGCTCGGTGCCGTCCATACGCCACGTTGATCCTGATTCATGGCTTCGTATCTGGTGAACCTCACTCCGCGTGAGGCAAGGTGATGGATCGCCGTGTCGATATCCGGCACGCTCCAACCGAGCACGGTATAGGGCACGGGTGCAACGTCTTCGACTGCGGTAATCCGGAGCATCCCGCCCCCGACCTCCGCCACCAGGGCGAACGGTGTTTCATCACGTAGCGACAATCCGAGCAGGTCACCATAGAAATGCCGGGCGCGGGCCAGGTCGGCAACACCGACGAAACTCACAAGAGCAGCGGACTTCAGCACAACGCCTCCCGATGACCCGATCGGCCAATCGTAGGGCTGCCGTCTGGGTCAGTCGCTGCGAATTCCGCCTGGCGACGCCGGCCACAATTGCATTCAGCCTGCGATCGGCCCACCCACACCGTGTCCATCCGCCACCCGCGGCGCGGGCCCGGAACCAGTTTCGGATACCGAGACCTCCAGACCGGCCGGGGAGCTGGATCCTGCCCGGGGACAGGTACGCCAAAAGAAAGATCAACAAGGTGATCCGAGGACCAGCAACGGTGGATCCGGGTTAAATCAGTTGCCCCGCACAGGCTTCGTCTGGTGCCGTGGTGGTGCCACGTCCCTCGAACCGACCGGAGATCCACCGTGCGAGCTGCATCGATGTCTGCCTCTCCCACCACCTGTCGCGAGGACTCGATGCTGCATGCGCACGCTCAACCTGGGAATTCTGGCCCATGTCGATGCCGGTAAGACAAGCCTGACCGAACGGCTGCTGTTCGAGGCCGGCGTTCTCGACGAGATCGGCAGCGTCGACGCCGGCAACACGCAGACCGACACGCTGCTGCTGGAGCGGCGGCGCGGTATCACCATCAAGACGGCGGTGGCCACGTTCGTCGTCGACGGCGTGACGGTCAATCTGGTCGACACCCCGGGCCATCCCGACTTCATCGCCGAGGTGGAGCGGGTGCTCGACGTGCTGGACGGCGTGGTGCTGGTCGTGTCCGCGGTTGAGGGCGTGCAGGCGCAGACGCGGGTCCTGATGCGCGCACTGCAGCGGATGCGGCTGCCGACGATCGTCTACGTCAACAAGATCGACCGGGCTGGTGCGCGTGAGGGCGAATTGCTCACCGAACTCGACGACCGGCTCGGCGGCGGGATGATCGCCGCGCAGCGGGTGTCCGACATCGGAACTCGGGCCGCCGACGTGGCGAACGCGCTGGACGATACCGGCGTCGGCGCCTCGGCCCTGGATGTCCTGGCCGGGAACGATGACCGGTTGCTGGAGGAATACGTTTCCGCGGGAACGCCTTCCGCTCAGCGGCTGCGGGCCGAGATTCGCGAGCAGACCGCGAAGGCGCTGGTGCGACCGGTGTTCTTCGGATCCGCCGTGACCGGCGCCGGGGCCGCGGAGTTGATGACCGGCATTCTGGAGTTCCTGCCCTCCACTCCGCAGGTCGTGCCCGGCGCCGGTGAAGACCGCACTCAGTGCTCCGCAACGGTTTTCAAGATCCACCGGGGCGACGCCGGTGAAAAGATCTGCTTCCTGCGAATGCGGGCGGGGACGCTGCACACCCGGGACCGGGTGCATCTCTCGGGAGGACGCGATGGACGCGTCACCGCCATCCGGGTGTCCGAACCCGGCGGTTTCCGGATCCGGGATGCCCTGCAGTCCGGCCAGATCGGTCAGGTCACCGGATTGCTGCACGCGCGGATCGGTGACGTCATCGGTCCCTCACCCGAACGGCCACCCACGTGGCACTTCTCTCCGCCGACCCTGGAATCGGTGGTGGTCCCCGGAACCGGCACCGATGGCGGCGCGCTGCACACCGCGCTGACCGAATTGGCCGAGGCCGACCCGCTGATCGGCCTGCGGTCGGACAGCGATGGGCGGATGGTGGTGTCGCTGTACGGCGAGGTGCAGAAGGAGGTGCTCGAGTCGACCCTGTCCGAGGAACGCGGGCTGGCGGTCACCTTCCGCGGCAGCACCACCCTGTGCATCGAGAGACTCGCCGGGACGGGCACCGCCGTCGAGCACATTCACACCGACGGCAACCCGTTCCTGGCCACCGTCGGGCTCCGGGTGGACCCTGCGCCACCGGGCGCCGGAATCGACTTCCGGCTCCAGATCGAGCTGGGGTCCATGCCGTTGGCGTTCCTCACCGCGGTGGAGGCCACCGTGCGGGAAACGCTACGGCAGGGGCTGTCGGGATGGGACGTCCCCGATTGCGTCGTGACCATGACGCACGGGCGGTACGCGCCGCGGCAGAGCGCAATGCACGCAAGCTTCGACAAGAGCATGTCGAGCACGGGCGCGGATTTCCGGGGCCTGACGCCGATGGTGCTGATGGCGGCGCTGCGAGCGGCCGACACCACGGTCCACGAACCGCTGCACCGGTTCCGGTTGGAGATCCCGGCGGACAGCTACGGCGCGGTGCTGCCGGTGCTGGCCAAGCTGGGAGGCATCCCCCAACCGACGACGGCGCGCTCGGCGTACCGCATCGCCGGTGTTGTTCCCGCCGCCTCGGTGCACGCGCTGTTCCAGGCGTTGCCCGACCTGACCAGGGGTGAGGCCTTACTGGAGACGGAGTTCGATTCCTACCGTCCGGTGAGCGGACGGCCACCGGTCAGGGCCAGAACCGGACCGGATCCGTTGCGGCGCAGGACATATCTGATGGCGGTGCTGCGAAGACTGTAACGGCGACCGCGCGGTGTCCGCCGGCTGAGCAGCTCTTTCGTGTTGTCGCGGGCAAGGCTGAGCGGCACAGGCCATCGGAAATCGATCGCGGCTGCGGGCCACCAGTGGACGATGATTGCCCCCGGCTATTCGGCCGATCCGTCGGCGAATTCACCATTCGCTACCGCATCCGCAAATTTGCGAAGATCCGGGCCGGGCTCTAAATCGATGAACCGTCCCTCCAGTCGCTTGTACAACTCCGCGTACACGGCGTCCGAGGACTCGCCGTTCATGGATTTGCTCAGGTCCAGCACGGCTTCTCGCAGCACGCGGTCGGAGTCCTCGAGGATCTTGGCGCGGGCGGGTTCGTTCCAGCGAATATCAGATTCTTGCATTCCACCAATGTACGCGGGCCCCTGGGGCAGCCGCTTTGGAGCAAACGGGACAATGCGCGGAAACCGCAATGGCAATGAGCGTTTGAGACGGCGCGCGAAAGGGAATGCTCAGCGCCGTGTCGGCGATGGTTCCGGTCGGATGTCGGCGAACGACTGCCGGAGCAGTTCGAATCCGGCGTCCAGGGATACCGCCGGCGCCCAGCCCAGCGCCGACCTGGTGCGCCGCTGATCGAACCAGTGCGCCGTGCCCAGCTGCTCGGCCAGGAACCGGGTGACGGGCGGCACGCCCGGACGCCGCGCCAGCCGCCAGGCGCCCTCGACGACCGCGCCGGCTGCCACCGCAACCGACAGCGGCACCTTCCGTCCCGGCCCCGGGACGCCGGCCGCGGCACAGACCCGGGCGAGAATCTCCGCCACGGGCCGCGGTTCGCCGTTCGAGACGACGAGCGCCTCGCCGTGCACCCGTCCGCAGGCATCGACCGCTGCAACGAGCGCGTCGACGGCGTTGTCGACGTAGGTGGTGTCGATCAGCGCGGTGCCACCGCCGATGAGCGGCAGCCGACCGGCGCACCCGCGTTCCACGATCGGACCGACCAGCTGGGTGTCCCCCGGTCCCCAGATCAGGTGCGGGCGCACCGCCAAAACGGCGAGGTCCGGTCCGTCCGCGGCCAGCGCCAACAGCTCCGCCGTCGCCTTCGACCGCGAGTAGTTCGACCGCGCCGCGTCCGGGTCGGCCGGCGTCGCCGCCGCGCCGATCAGCGGTTCGCCGGCGTGCGCGACGGACGGTGAGGACACGAACACGAGCCGCGGTACAGCGGCCGAAAGGCAGGCCCGCACCACGGACCGCGTGCCGTCGACGTTGACCCGCTGGTACTGCTCCCAGGGGCCGACGACGTCCACCTTTGCCGCCAGGTGCAGCACGGCGTCGTGCCCGCGCACCGCTGCGCGCACCAGTTCGGCGTCCGCTACATCGCCGAGCACCTCTGCGGTGTCGATCCCGGCCGGCCGGCGTTGCAGCACCGTGACTTCGTCCCCCCGGGCGAGCAACGCCGTCGCCACCGCCCGGCCGGTCATCCCGCTGGCGCCGGTCACCAGGACCCTCACCGACCGCGTGCCCGTCCGAGACGCCGTGCCCGGCCGGACAACACACCGGCGGCCCATTCGGCAACAGCCACCCGGTCGATCTTCGAGTTGTGCCGGATGTCGACCGGGAGCACCTTCCGGACCAGGACCGCCGCGATGGGCCGGCCGGCCGCCACCCGGGCAGCGGACGCCAGTTCCGGCGACGCCAGCGGGCCACCGGGCCCGGCGAGCACCAGCAGGAGTTGTTGCGTCCCAACGGGTCCGAAACCTACGGCGGCGACAGTCGGCCGACCCGCCGCCCGCGGCCACCGGCTGCACACCGCGCAGCGCGCGCTGGACGCGTTGCTCGACGCCGACCGGCGTCACCGGGCCGTCGGGGGTGCTGATCACGTGCACGGTGCGGCCCTGCACCCACAGCCTGCCCTGCTCGTCGACCATTCCGACGTCGCCGGTGCGGTGCCAGCCAGGATGCGCCGCCGCCCGCTGGTCGGTCATCCACAGGGTGTCGTACCGGTCCTTGAGATGGGCTGCGCCCACCCAGATCTCCCCGCTGACGCAGGGCCGGTCGGTGAGATCGGTTCCGGTTCCACCATTGCCGTCGAACGGCCCGATCAGCAGTCGCACGCCGGGCAGCGGGCGACCGACACAGACGCCGTCACCGTCGCCGGCCGCCTCGATCTCCGGCAGCGAGATGTCCGTCAGCGGAAGACCTTCGGTCATCCCGTACGGGGTGTGCATGGCAGCGTGCGGCAACACCGCCTGCAGGTTGCGGAGCAAACCCGCGGGGACCGGCGCGCCCGCGCTCATCAACAACCGCACCCGTCCCAGCGCCGCGGCCTGCTGGTCGGACACGCCGTCCGCGGTGGCCAGCACGTTCGCCAGGGCCGCGGGGGACGCGAACACCACGGTCGCGGCCAGGGCCGCCGCCGCATCGCCGAGCGCGGCCGCCGTCAGCGTCCCCGGCTTCGTGACGTCCGTCGCCGGCACCGCGGACGGTACCCCCAGCGCGGGGCCGTACAGCGCGAACGGCGCGAACGCGGCGACCATCCGGTCCTGCGGACCGAGCCGGTAGGTGGCGGAAATGGCGGCGAGCTGCGCCCGCAGTTGGCGGTGCCGATACAGCACACCCTTGGCCGGGCCGGTTGCGCCGGAGGTGAAAACCACTGCCGCCTCTGCGGTGTCGTCGGCGTGCACGCTGTCCGCGCCCAATGCCGGGCCGCCGAGCCCGCGCCCGGCTGCTTCCAGGTCGGGCAGCGAATGCGTAGCTCCGGTGAGCCGGCGCAGTCCGGCGGGCAGCCGCCGACTGGCGATCCTGGTCCCGGGGACCCGCATCGGGCCGGCGGCCAGCAAACCGGGCACGTCTGCCAGAACGTGGTCGATCCGCGCGCTGCGCAGCGCCCGGGCCATCCCGCGCAGTCCCAGACCACGGTCGACCACGACGATCACCCCGCCGGCCTGCCACACGGCATACAACGCCACGGTCAGGTCGATCGACGGCGGAATCAGCAACGCCACCCGGTGTCCGGGCCGCAGTCCGGCGGCCCGCAGCCCGGTGCCGGTGTCCCGGATCCTGCGGTGCAGCCGCGCCCAGCTGATGCTCCCGCCGCCGACCTCGACCACGGCGGGTGTGTCGTCGCCGGCCCGGGCGACCAGTTGGGCGAACACCGACGGCGGCGCCGCTCCGTCCGCCGGGATGCGGTCGGCGGGGTCTGCTGCCCGGTGGCGGCCCGTGACGGGCGCGGATTCGAGCCCGTCGACGAAGGCACGCACCGCGTCGACATAGCCCGGGGCGTCCTCCGGCAGCAGGTGGCTGGCGTTCTCGTAGCGGTGCAGCTTGCCCGTGGGCAGCCGCTGCTGCAGGTCGCGCAGGTGCTCCTCGAGGAAGACCGGGTCCCGTGGCCCCCACAGCAGCAGGCTCGGCACGTCGAGGGTGGTCATCCCGTCGGCGATCCGGTCCAGCACCGGTCGGCTGGGATGGTCGGCGGCGAAGGGAATGTCGGCCACGAAATCGCCGACCGCGGCGCGCAGCCCCACCGAGGTGTAGGGCGCGGCGAACGCGTCCCGGACCGCGCGCGGCAACCGTGGCCAGGTCAGCGACGTCGTGGTTCGGACGAACAGCGGCGTCCACCGGCAGGCGAACCGATTGATCGCCGGCACGTGCGCGAGCCGGATCAACACCGGTCCCGCGGACGACTCCGGCTGGTGCACGGCGGTATTGGTGAGCACCACACCGGCCAGCTGATCGCGATGGTCGGCGGCCCAGCCCATCGCGATGATGCCGCCCCAATCGTGCGCCACCGTCACCACCGGGCCGCTCACCCCGAGCGCGGCGGTGAGCCGGCCGAGGTCGTCCACCCGCTGGCCGAGCACCCTGGGCGTCCCGATCCGCTCGGAGTAGCCCATGCCCAGTTGATCAGGCGCGATCACCCGCCATCCCGGAGGTGGCGCGGCCACCAGCCGCCGCCACAGGTAGCTCCACGTCGGATTGCCGTGCACGCACAGCAGCGTGCCGACCGGTTCCTCGTTCTCGTCGGCGGGCGAGCGTCGCTGCCGGGAATCCAGCACGTGAAAGGTGCGGGTCAGCCCGTCGCCGCCCACCACCTCGACCAGCCGTGACCAGGCGGGGTCCAGGCCCGGGAATCCGGCCGGGGGCAGGATCGCCGGGCGCACGATCGAACCCGGCTCCGCACCGGCGACCGCCTTCGGCAGAGCCCGATTCACCAGACGAGTTCGGAGATCGAGGCGTTCAGTCCCGATCCGATGCCCATCAGCAACACCCGGTCGCCCTGCGACAGTTCACCCGCGATGCCGGCGAGAGTGAACGGAATGGCGGCCGGACCGAGGTTGCCGCGATGCGGGAAGCTCAGCGGAACCCGGTCCAGGTCGATGTCCAGGGCGGCGGAGATCGCCTTGGTGTGCACGGTGCTGACCTGGTGCATGACGTACCGGTCGATGCCCTCGCGCCAGCCGAAGTCGTCGGCCGATTCGGCCCACAGCTCCCGGGACAACTCGAGCCCGGCGTTCATCAGGCCGGTGCTGTCGGTGTGCATGTAGTCCATGTCGCCGACGCAGAGCAGGTGGTGCTCGCTGCCGGCCCGGGTCGCGCCGCCGAGGAAGCGGTGCCCCTCGGGATGGGCGTCCGACCGGCCCAGCACCATCGCCGCCGCCCCCGAACCGAGCGTCAGGGACGCGAACTGGGCGAAGACGTCCTTGGCGTCGCCGCTGCCGTTCTGCAGCCGGGCGATCGTGGCGTTGTGGATGCCACTGGCGTCCTCACCGTTGACGACCAGTGCGTAGTCGATCTGGCCCGACTCGAGCATTGCCGCCGCCAGCTGCATGCCGTTGACGAAGCCGAGGCAGGCGTTGGTGACGTCGAAGTTCTGGCAGGAGCTGGGCAGACCGAGCGCGTGATGCACCGCGACCGCGGTGGACGGCTCCAGGTGCGCACGGCTGACGGAGGTGTTGACCATCAGCCCGATGTCGCCGGGCTGCACGCCGGCCTCGGCCATCGCCTTGGCACCGGCCATCGCCGCACCGTCGGCGAAGCTGGTGCCGCGGTTCCACCAGCGCCGCTCGTGGATCCCGGCCAGCCGCTGCATCATCCCGGGACGCAAGCCGACCCTGCTGTACACGTCGGAGAGCCGGTCGTCCATCTCCGCGGACGTCACGACATGCGGTGCGTCAATAGCGCACACGGCGAGTACCGCGGTATTGGAAAAGCGGTGAATGGCATTGCCGCCCATGCGGTCCCTTTCGGCATTTCAGACGGTGGTGAGCCCGCCGGTGGCAGGTTCACGCGGGTGTACCCGTCAGCCGTCTCCCGTTAGGACGGTGCTGTACCCAGAGATCACGATAATGCAACGGCAGGCCGGCCAAGTCCGCGCTTCACCCGTATCACGCATGAATCGAACCCTCGCCCACGTCGGGTGAGGCGCCGGTCACCATTTCCCCGGTCGATAGTCCTTGAGGAACACGCCCGTCAGATCCACCCCGTTCTCCCCCTGAACGATGGGGTCGTACACCCGTGCCGCGCCGTCGACCAGGTCCAACGGAGCGTGGAACCCTTCCTGGGCGAGTCGCATCTTCGTTCCGTGCGGGCGCTCGTCGGTGATCCACCCGGTGTCCACGGCGGTCATCAGGATGCCGTCGGTCAGCATCTCCGCGGCGCTGGTCCTGGTCAGCATGTTCAGCGCCGCCTTGGCCATGTTCGTGTGCGGATGGCCGGGGCCCTTGTAGCCGCGGCTGAAGACGCCCTCCATCGCGGAGACGTTGACGACGTACGTGCGGCGCGCCGGGCTGACGGCCATCGCGGACCGCAGCCGGCTGATCAGCACGAAAGGCGCGGTGGTGTTGCACAGCTGCACCTCGAGCAGCTCCAGCGCGTCCACCTCGTCGACCCGCTGCGTCCAGCTGTTGACCCCGGCCTGGTCGGGCACCAGCCCGCCGGCGTCGATGGCCGTGCCCGCCTCGACCAGGTCCGCCGCCGCCGATCCGGCGAGCACGGCCAGCCGGGAGATGTCCGCACCGGACCGGCCGGCGGGCGGGTGCGGCAGCGGGTGCTCGGACAGCGACCCGGCCAGTGCCAGCGGGTGCGCATCGGAGATGTGGTCGAAGGTCAGCAGCTCCGGCAGCGGCCCGTGCGGCAGCGGCTCGGACTCGGCGGCCACCAGCGGCGCGTACGCACCAGGCGAGCGACGGACCGTCTGGGCGGCGTTGTTGATCAGGATGTCGAGCGGGCCGGCGTCGGCGACGGCGTCGGCCAGCGCGACCACCTGGGCGGGATCCCGGAGGTCCACCCCAACGACCCGGAGCCGATGCAGCCAGTCGGCACTGTCCGGCAGCGCGGTGAACCGGCGGACCGCGTCGGTCGGGAAGCGGGTGGTGATCGTGGTGTGGGCGCCGTCGCGCAGCAGCCGCAGCGCGATGTACATCCCGATCTTCGCCCGGCCGCCGGTGAGCAGCGCACGCCGCCCGGTGAGGTCGGTGCGGGCGGTCCGGTGGGCGTGGTTCTCGGCGGCGCAGTCCGGGCAGAGCTGGTGATAGAAGGCGTCGACCTCGACGTAATCGCGCTTGCAGATGTAGCAGGGCCGGGGTCTGCTGAAGACTCCGGCGAGCGCGCAGGCCGCCTGCGAGACCAACGGCAGACCGTCGGTCTCGTCGTCGATCCGGCGGGGGGATCCGGTGGCAGTCGCCGCGACCACCGCCCGGTCGGCGGCCGCGATGGCCTCCCGGCGCTCATTCCGACGGGCCAGTTTGACGCTTTTGAAGATCCCCGCAGTGGCCCGGCGGACCGTGACCGCATCGGGGTGGTCGGCCGGCAGGCCCTGGGCGGCGGCGATCACCCGAAGGCAGGTCGCGAGGTCCGCGGCGTCGATCAGGGGTGGGTCGATCCCGGCCGGAGGCGGGCCCGCGCCGCGCGGTGCGGGCCCGGGTTCGGGGGCCGATTGGACCGGGGCCGATTGGGCCGGGGACGATTGGGCCGGGGACGATTGGGCCGGGGCCGCAGCCGGATCGATCCCGGATTCCTGTTCGAGCGTCTGCATCACCAGGAGAACGATAGGTGCCCGAGATCGGGTTGTTTGCCCGGTCAGCCCGTCAGCCGGCGGCCTGCGGCACCCGATGCAGGTCGAGCCGGGACCGCGCGAGCACGGTGGCGCTGTCCGGCAACTCCGTCGGAACGAGATCGGCGAACGTCCGGTACGCGCTGAGGACGGCCCCGAGGACGTCGTCGACCCCGACGCCGGGTGCCGCGTCGCTGACCGCGCCGACCGACGCCGGGTTCCAGTCCAGACCCAGGGCGGCGTAGACGGTGTCGAGCACCGAGCGCAGCGGTTCGGGATGCTGCACCACGATGACGGTGCCGAACAGCCACCCGCCCCGGACCAGTCGCTGCGCGGTGCCGACCAGCTTGTGGCCCGCACCGTCGTGGATGCTGAACTCCCCCGGGCAGTACTCGCCCGGGACCGGCCCGATGCCGGCGTCCACGCCGACCGCTCGGAGCGCCCCGGCGATCAGCTCCGCGAACGAGGCGAATCGCGGCTTGATCTGCTGCACATCCGGCCCGGTGCCCGTGCCGGTGCTGGTGCCCGACGCGGCCACCGGTCCGATGTGGTCCAGGCAGAGCGTTCCCCGGTGATATCCGGCCGCCCGGCCACCGGGTCCGCGGCGAACCGGCGCGAAGCCCGCGGCCCGGGCGCCGGCCGCGGCCGCGCCGATGCCCGGCGACGCGCAGTCCCGACCGCTGAAGGCCAGCGTCGGCTCGGGCCGGTACGCCCGCAGCACCTCCGGCTCGCCGGCGCCGACCTGCTGCAGCAGCGCCGCACCCAGCGCGGCGTCCATCAGCGGGCCGTCTCCGGCGACCGCGGCCGCACCGCCCGCGGTGTGATCGAGCAACCGGATCGCCCGGCGGGCCGCGGGTCCGGACCCGCGGTCGGACGGTGCAGGGTCGGACGGCGCGGGGTCGGGCAGAGCTGACGGAGCTGACGGAGCTGACGGAGCTGACGGAGAATTGTCGGGCACCGTACCGATGCTGGCACACTGCCCACCATGAATCTGCGCGCCGAGATCGCTGACTGGCCGGTTGGCTACGCCGATGTCGCGGTCGTCGGGCCGTCCGGTGTGCTCGACATCGCCGACGACGGCAAGTCGCACCCCTGGGCGTCGGTGACCAAGATCCTGACCGCGCTGACGGTGCTCGACGGCACCGTCGAGGGCGTCGTCGACCTGGACGACGAGGTCGGCCCGCCGGGCTCGACCCTTCGTCACCTGCTGTCCCACACGTCCGGGCTCGCGCTCGACGAAGACCAGGTGATCGGCCGGCCGGGGCGCCGTCGCGCGTACTCGAACCGCGGGATCGACCTGGCCGCCGAGCACCTGTCGAGCCGCACCGGCGTTCCGTTCGCCCGGGAGCTGTCGGACCGCGTGCTGGACCTGCTGAGCATGGACCGCACCGAATTGCAGGGGGATCCGGCCCACGGAGCCCGCGGTCCGATCACCGACCTGGCGGCGCTGGCCGGGGCGTTGCTGAACCCGACGCTGCTGTTGCCGCAGGTGGTGTCGTTGGCGTCGACGGTGGCGTTTCCCGGCCTGCCCGGCGTGCTGCCGGGGTTCGGCCGGCAGGCGGACAACGCCTGGGGGCTGGGCTGCGAGATCCGGGCCGCCAAGTCACCGCACTGGACGGCGCCGGACAACTCGCCGCGGACGTTCGGCCATTTCGGTCAGGCCGGCACCTTCCTGTGGGTCGACCCGGAGGTCCGACTGGCCTGCGTCTCGGTGTCGGACACCCCGTTCGGGCCGTGGGCGGCCGACCGGTGGCCGCGGCTCTCCGCAGCGGTGCTGAAGGAGTACGCCGGCTGAGCCGGTCGCTAGGACGCGCCGACGTCGCGACCGCGCCTACCGCCAGGGCAGCGGGCCGTTCCCGATCCCGGTCAGCCCGCCGCCCAGCAGCTGGTTGCCCTTTGTTCTGAGGACGCAGGTGGCCAGCGCACTGCCCGCCTCGCCCGACCCGGATTGCGACCCGATGGGCTTGTCCAATTCCACCGTCGCGGCCAGCTTCCCACCCGCGCTCGGGTCGGTCAGTCCGGTCGCCGCAATGATCAACACCCGGCAGGAACTGAGCAGCGCCGTCGCCGAGCCGCCGGCGGGCGTCCGGCCGAAGATCTCCGAATCGTGCGGCAGGGCGCAGGACAGCGGTCGTTCGTCCGCGGTCCCGGTGTGCGCCCGGCACGAGCCAAAGGCGTTGGCGGCAGCGGCGCTGACCGTGCCGCGGCGGATCGAACCCCAATACGGTGCCTGCCGCGGCTGCACCGCGCACGCGATCCAGCGCTGTCCCGCCAGGAACTGGGACAGGTCAGGGCCGACGAGCACCAACGACCCGGTCAGCACGGGGTGCCATCTGGCGAGCGCGCCCTCGGTATCCGCCGGCATCGGGCTGTCCGCACCGAGTGACGCTGCGCGGTCCCAGCCCAGGTACACCCGGGCGTCGGCGTCACAGACGTCCGGTTGCGGCCGGGTGTTGTCGTTGTAGGCCATCGTCGACGGGAAGGACCGGACGTCGTCCGTGACCGACACGATCTCGCCGAAGCTCGGCTGGCCACACGGCCCGACCGGGGCGGCCTGCACGTCCACGCCCAAATAGTTGAGTGCGGAGTGGCCGTCGTCGGCCGGCGCCAGCAAACACTCGCCGACCGCCGGTTGGGCGGGGACCGGGAGTCGGCTCGCGGTACCGGCGATCCGCCGTCCGCCGAGAGTCGGTAGCACCAGGGCGACGAGCACCGCCACGATCAGCACCGAGGCGCCCAGTGCGCGACGGTCCATACCTCAGGATGCCCCCACCGTCGAGGTGGGGCGCGGGACCCTTCTGATGCCGAGCGAGAGCAGCGCGGCGACGCCGCACAGTCCGGCCGCGGCCAGCCACGCCACGGTGTAGTCGCTCGTCAGATCGCGGACGAAGCCGGCACCCACCGATGCGATCGCGGCGCCGAACTGATGGGCGGCGAACACCCATCCGAAGACGATCGTCCCGGACCCGCCGAAGATCTCCCGGCACAGCGCGGCCGTCGGGGGAACGGTGGCGACCCAGTCCAGTCCGTAGACGATGACGAACGCCAGGATGCTGGGGTGCACCGAGTCCGACAGCAGAGACGGCAGCATCAGCAGTCCGACGCCCCGCAGGGCGTAGTACACGGCGAGCAGGATCCGCGGATTGATCCGGTCGGTCAGCGCACCCGAGGCGATCGTCCCGATCACGTCGAAGATCCCGACCAGCGCCAGCAGCCCGGCCGCGGTGGTGGTGGGCATGCCGTGGTCGTGTGCGGCGGGCACGAAATGGGTGCCGATCAGGCCGTTGGTCGAGGCACCGCAGATCGCAAAACCACCCACCAGCGCCCAGAAGGTCCGGGTGTGTGCCGCCTCCACCAGTGTTCGCAGGGTCCGCTTGACGGCGCTACCGGACACCACCGCGGCATCGAACCCCGTCGGCGCCACCGCCGGGTTCTCCTCCGGCGGTGCGCCGTATGCCCGGACCCCCCGGTCTGCCGGGTAGTTCCGCAGGAAGAGCAGCACCAGCGGCACGACGGACAGCGCCGCCGCGGACACCATCAGCGTCGCGGACCGCCAGCCGAACGACTCGGCGAGCCACGCCATCAGCGGCAGGAACACCAGCTGACCGGTGGCGCCGGCGGCGGTGAGCACACCCATCACCAGCCCGCGGCGGCGGACGAACCAGCGGTTCGCCACGGTCGCGGCGAAAACCAGCGCCATCGAGCCGGTGCCCAGCCCGATCAGCACGCCCCAGAGCAGCACCAACTGCCAGCCCGCGGTGACGAACACCGACAGGCCGCTGCCGAGGGCGACCATCAGCAACGCGCAGGTCGTCACGGTGCGGATGCCGAACCGGTCCATCAGGGCGGCCGCAAACGGTGCCGTCAGGCCGTACAGCACCAGGTTGATCCCTACCGCGATGGACAGCAGGCCGCGGGACCAGCCGAACTCGTCCTGTAGCGGAACGATGAGAACCCCTGGTGCGGAACGGAATCCGGCGGCGCCGATCAGCGCGATGAAGGATACGCCGGCGACGATCCAGGCGGGGTGGATCCGGTGCGAACCGCGTCCGCGAACGTCCTGTGCGGTCGGGCCCGACCCGGCTCTGTCCGGTCCGCCGGAGATTTCGGGACGGTCGGTGTCGTCGGGGGCGGATGCGTCGGTGAGGTTTCCGGGCGGCACGTCCCGTGTCGTCATGCGGGCCTCGGCTCTGTCGGAAACGTCGACGGAAGACGGATCCGGCCGGCGTGATCGCCTGCCGACCGCACGGGTCCGCCGTTGAGGGTAACCACCGGCACCGAGAGGTTCTTCCCGCCAACCGGGCGCGCCCGGGGGTGGCACCGGAGGCCCGGCGGGTCTGACAGCCTGTGGTGGTGCGCCTTGCTCATTGTTGTGATCCGTCGCCTGCCCGCGACCGCAAACACGGAGATCGCTGATGCCGATCGAGGACCCGGTGGGCGCCGTCGGGGAAGACGTCGAACAGGTCGGCAATTCCAGCGCCAGGCCGGACGCCACCTCGGTGGCCGCCATCGCGACGCTGTGTACCTACACCTGGTTCCTGTACGGGCTGGGTCCGGCACTGCCGCTGTTCCGGGACGAACTGGGAACCAGCAGCGCCGTAGCCGGCCTGCACAGCCTGATGCTGTCCGTCGGCGTCGTCATCGCCGGGTTCAGCGGGGTGAATTTCGCCCGGCGCTGGCACCGGTACGGGGTCGCGCAGCGGGGCATCGCCGGGCTCGCCGTGGGGGTGCTGCTGTTCACCGCGGGGTCGCTGTTGGCCGGCGCGGAGTTGGTCGTGACGTTGCCGGCGATGATCCTGGTCGGCATCGGCGGCGGCGTCGCGGTGAACACGTCCACGACCGTCCTGCAGGCGCACAACGGCGTGTTCGGCCCGTCGGTGCTGACCACCGGCAACGCGGCCGCCGCCGGGATCGGGCTGATCACCCCGCTGGCGGTCGGCGCTGCGACGGCGGCCGGGTGGACGTGGCGCGCCGCCATGGTGCTGATCATCCCCTTGGCGGTGACGGCGTTCATCCTGGTCACCCGGCACCGCACGGTCCCCGCGTATGCGGCCGTTCCGGTCGGCGCGGCGACTTTCACCTTCCGAGGTTTGCCCAGCGCGTACTGGCCGGCGGCGCTGGCGGTCGTGTGCTCGGTCGCCATCGAGTTCTGCATGGTCACCTGGACGCCGGACCTGCTGACCGACCGGACGGGCCTGAGCCCGGGGACGGCCAGCGGTGCCGTCTCCGCGGTGGTCGGCGGGATGGCGCTGGGCCGGTTGCTGGTCGGCGCGTTGGCCACCCGCCGTTCGGTGCTGATGCTGTTCCTGGTCAGCGTCGGGGTGACCGCCGCCGGTTGGCTGCTGGTCTGGCTGTCCACCGCCCCGCTCGCCGCCATCGCGGCCCTGCTCGTCGTCGGCATCGGCGTCGCCGGCCAGTACCCGCTCGGCGCGGCGATGGTGATGGCGTTGTCCGGCGGGCAACCCGACCGGGCGATCGCGGTGATGAGCATCGGTGTCGGATTGGCGTCCGGTCTGGGCCCGTTCCTGCTGGGGGCGCTGGCGGACCAACTCGGCGTCCGGACTGCGTTTCTCGTCGTTCCGGCGCTCTGCCTGGTCGCGGCCGCCTGCATCACCGTCGGAGCGGCCCGCGGCCGACCGACGAATCGTTCCTGATTGACCGTATCGTCACTGCCGGTGCGGCCCGGCAGCGGTGCCGAGCAGCCTCGCCTCAGGAGTAGGACATGACCGAACAGGATTCCCGACCCAGAGTGGCCATCGCCTGCCAGGGCGGTGGCAGCCACACCGCCTTCAGCGCGGGCGTGCTCAGCCGATTGTTCACCGACGAGGTGCTGTCCCGGTACCGGATCGTCGGCCTCAGCGGCACCTCCGGCGGCGCGGTGTGCGCCCTGCTCGCCTGGACCGCGCTGATCCGCGGGGAGCCGACGGCGGCCGGCCGGTTGCTGCGCCAGTTCTGGGACGACAACGCGGCGTCATCACCGACCGAACGGGTGGTCAACGCCTGGACGCTGTGGGTGAGCGAGCTGGCGAACTTCGTTGCGATGCCGACGGTCAGCCCGTACGACAGTCCGGTGTCGGACATGGCCTTGGACCAGCTGAAGGCGTTGCTCGGCAAATCGGTGGACTTCCCGTCCCTCAAGGCCGTCGCCGGAGACCCGGAGGCGCCGCGGCTGTTCCTGGGGGCGGTGGATGTCGTGTCCGGCGACTTCAAGGCGTTCGACAGCCACCTCGGGGAGATCACCCCGGAGGCGGTGATGGCCTCGGCGGCGATCCCGAACCTGTTCCGGTCGGTGCATGAGGCCGGCGGCGTGTACTGGGACGGACTGTTCTCGCAGAACCCGCCGGTGCGTGAGCTGCTGGACACCGAGCCGGACGAGATCTGGGTCATCCAGATCAACGCGAAGCAGACCGACGCCGAGCCGCGGACCGTGGTGGAGATCGCCGACCGGCGCAACGAGTTGTCCGGCAACCTGTCGCTGTATCAGGAACTGCATTTCATCGAGACGATCGACACCCTGCTCGAGGAGGGGTCCCTCACCCCCGGCAGGTACACGCCGATCACCCTGCGGATCATCACGATGAACCGCTCGGCCCGATCGCTCGCCATGGGCGCGGCGTCCAAGATCAACCGGGAACCGCGCTTCTTGACCGAACTGATCGAGCAGGGCGAACGGCGGACCGATGACTTCATCGCCGCCCTCGGCTTCGAACGTGCCTGGACCGCGGGTGACGCGGACGCGATCGGCAAGTTCTTCACCGAGGACACCGAGGTCGGCTCGGCCGCGCCGTTCGCGGTGCGCGCACCCGGGCGCGGACTGGAGGCTGCCCGGGAGTTCGTCGAGGCCCTGCTGGCAGCCAAGGTCGGCGTCGACCTGACCCGCAAGCAGCAGTCCGGCGACGAGGTCCGCTGGCGGGTCCGCAAACCCGGGGACAACGGCGGGCGAGTGGTCGGCACCGCCACAGTGCGGTTCAACGGCGGCAAGGTCACGAGTCTCGCCCTGGGCCCGACGGCCTGACGCCGGTGACGTCGCGGCCCGTCGTCGGTCTGGCGGCCCGTCGTCGGCCGCGCTGGCTCATCGCGGAACTGTTTGTCGATCGGATCCGCCAGATTTCCGCGGAGCCCAAAGGCGACGCCGGCTGACGGGCTACCCGGCGTCGGTCGTCTGGTCCATCACATAGATCGTCATCCCGCCGGCGTCCCGATAGGTGGCCAGGAAACCGCCGGGGATCTCGGCCGGCTCCTCGATCACCTGGAGCGCTCCGGGCCGCCCGTCGTGAAAAGCCCGCACGCTGTCGACGACGAATAACGGCCCGAACGGAGCCGTCGGATCGTGCGCGTCGAGCATGAGCTGGACATCGGTACCGGGCATGGACAGCGCGACGGTGGCCTCGCCCTCGCGCCACATCTCCTCGCACCCGAACGCGTCCCGGTAGAGCGCCAGCGATGCGCCCAGGTCGGCGGTAGGCGCGAAGAGGAACTCGAGTTTCATCCGGAACACCTTCCGTTGTCGTCGTGCGCCGGCCGTTCGCCGGACCGCGCCGTAGCTGGATATTCCCACAGCGTAACGTCATTATGTACCCATGCGCGAGTGGGTACCGGTGTCGACGTCACCGAAGGGACGACTCGCCCTCACCGCCGTGCAGGCCTTCGGAACTCAGCCCTTCGACGAGGTGACGGTCGGGGAGTTGGCCGCCAAGGCAGGCGTGACGACAGGCGCGCTGTACCACCACTTCGGAAGCAAGCTGGGCCTGTACGTGTTCGTCCGGCGGGACGTCGAACGTCGGCTCCTCGACCGGATGGAGGGGGCGGCAGGCGCGATGCCCGGCCGCTCGGCCGCGGTCGCCGCTGCGCTGCTGGTCGGCTTCGACTTCGCTGTGCGACAGGACGTTCCACGGCTGCTCGGTGAGCCACCCGAGGGAACGTTGGATGACCCGCTGGTCGACTTCCTGGCCGCCAGCTGCCGTCCCACCCCGCCACCGATCGGAGAGGTGATCGCGGCCGGTTGGCGGGCCGCACTGCTGTCCGTGGCCGCCGGGGTGCCCGTCGAACACGCGCGGAACGCCCTGCTGGCCGTGGAGCTGCGGTTGGACCCTGGAACTGCAGCCGCGCCCGTTGAAGGGCGGCCGTGACGGACGGCGCGAACGGTGGGAGGCCCCGCGTGGGTGGGCGCACCCGAGTTGCGTGGACGTCCGGTCAGCGTCCGAGCCGGAAACGGGCCCGACCTCCACGCAACTTGATCCGGCCGCCGGTCCATCATGGTCTGGTGTTGTTCGCAGTCCTCGCCGCCACGTCGGCCGATGTCGCAGCCACCCGCTCCCGGCTGGCGAAGCGGGCGTTGATCGCCGGCGCGCTGCGGTCTGCCGCACCGGCCCCGGCTGGGCCAGGGCCCGTCGAGTCCGAGCCGGCGGACAGCAAGAATACGAGGCTGAACGCCGCAGTGCCCGATCCCACCGGACCCACCCTGCCGTCGGAGCTCTCGCTGGTCGTCACCTACCTGTCCGGCACCCTGCGGCAGCGGCGGACCGGGGTGGGCTGGGCTTCGCTCAGCGCGCCGCCGCCGCCGGCCGGGACCGCGTCGCTCACGGTGCACGACGTGGACGCCGCCTTCCAGCAGATTGCCGCCATCGGCGGTCAGGGCTCGGCGGTGCTGCGGGCGGACGCCGTCGGTGCGCTGTTCGGCCGCGCGACCGAAGCCGAGCAGCGACTGCTGCGCGGCCTGGTGTTCGACGAGATCCGGCAGGGCGCCCTCGACGCACTGGTGCAGGACGGCCTGGCCGAGGCGTTCGGCGTGCCCGCCAAGGCCGTGCAACGGGCCGCGATGCTGCTCGGTTCCACCGCGTCCGCCGCCGATGTGCTGGCCACCTCCGGGCTGCCCGGCCTGCAGGCGGTGTCGTTGGCCGTCGGGGTGCCGGTGCGTCCGATGCTGGCCGCCAGCGCCCCCGACCCGGACGCCGCTGTTGCCAAATCGGGCTTGCCGGCCGTGGTGGACAACAAGCTCGACGGCATCCGGGTGCAGGTCCACCGCTCCGGGGACGCGGTCGGCATCTACACCCGGACGCTGGACGACATCACCGACCGGCTGCCGGAGGTCGTGTCGATGGTGCGCGGCCTGCCGTTGGACCGGCTGGTGCTGGACGGCGAGGTGCTGGCGGTCGACGACGACGGTCGCCCGCTGCCGTTCCAGATCATCGCCTCTCGGACGATGACCAGGACCGAGAACGCTTCGCCCACACCGCATCCCGCGTCACACCTGTCGCTGTTCTGCTTCGACCTGCTGCACGTCGACGGCCGGGATCTACTGGACGAACCGCTGTCCACCCGGTTCGACGTGATGACGCAGGTACTGCCGGCGGAGTTGATCGTCCGGCGGAAGCAGGCCGAGACGGTCGACGACGTCAGCGCGGTGTTCACCGCCGCGGTCCGGGACGGCTTCGAGGGGGTGGTGGTCAAGAAACTGTCCGCGCCCTACGCCGCCGGGCGCCGAGACTCGGGCTGGATCAAGCTCAAGCCCAGGCACACCTTCGACCTCGCCGTCATCGCCGCCGAATGGGGTTACGGCCGTAGGGAAGGCTGGCTGTCCAACCTGCACCTCGCTGCCAGAGACCCGTCGACCGGCGGCCTGGTGATGCTGGGCAAGACCTTCAAGGGCCTGACCGACAAGATGCTCACCTGGCAGACGGAGCAGTTCCTGGCCCGGGAGTCCCGACGCACCAAGGGCACCGTCTTTGTCGATCCCCCGCTGGTGGCCGAGATCGCTTTCGACGGGATCCAGGCCTCCACCCGGTACCCCGGCGGCGTGGCGCTGCGGTTCGCCAGGGTGCTGCGGTACCGGACCGACAAGACCCCGGACGAGGTCGACACCCTCGACTCCGTCGTCGCGCTCGGAGCGGCAGAACCGGCGCCGGAAGGCGACCGCCGTTAGCGTGGTGATCCCAGCCAACAGCATGCGGAATTGCTGCCCGCCAATACAGGTCCCATTTCCTGAATTCGACATCTGACGAACGGCGGTCACGTTCGCGTGGGCCGAATGTTGGCCGACTTCAGCCGAGCATCATCATCGGTGTATTAACCGATGATCCACGTGCTCAGACCAGGGAAAGCCTCTCAGCCCTGGAGGTGGCATGACAATGTCGCGCCGACCGGCGATGGTGATGTGCTTCATCGGCTGTCTGTTCATGGTGTCACCGACGATGTCGCAGGCGATCCAGGTCGCATCTACCACGATCTCGCTCAGCACGGCTTCGGCGGAGCCAGGAGACAAAGTTGGCATTCAAGGACAGGACTCGAAGCCGGTCTTTGCGGGCTGTGTGCTGACCGTCGTCACAAATGACGGGAAGGTGCTGGACAACGACCTGATCGCCGGCTCCTGCTCCAACAGCGAGGTCGGTCGGATCTCCGGCTCATTCATCGTCCCGGTCGACCTGACGTCCACCGGCTTGCAGGTGAATGTGTGCGTGAGCAGCTGCCTGACGTCGGAGCCACCGGAGCCGCCCGCGTCGGGATCCCTTTCCATCACCCCGGCGGCAGCGGACTCCGTGGATGCCGTCGAATCGGCCATCACAATCACTCCGGCGAGCGTCCAACCGGGCGGGCAACTGGCGATCACCGGTACCGGACCGGCCTCGGAAACTGACCTCGATTGTGGTGTGCGAGTTCATCGCGACGGCTCGCAGACGGTCCTGGACAGTGGCGATATCGGCGGCACATGTCTGATTTCGGCGTCCGGCTCGATCACTGCTTCGTTCACGGCACCCACCGGACTGGACCCGGGTGAGATGCAAGTCGACGTCTTTTGCACTCAGGCCTGCGGGGACGATGCTGGGGTTGGCTGGTCCGCTTCTGGTTCGTTCCAGCTCGAGTCCGTCGGCGCCGACACCAGCATTTCGGTGAAACCCGACCGGGCCACACCAGGAAGCGAAGTGTTCGTCAACGGAACCGGTCCCCCGTCTGCGGACGAGGGGGGCTGCGTCCTCACGGTGATGGCCGACGGTGCGGACGCGCCATTGACTGATGACACGGGAACTTGTTCGATCGACGCTGACGGCGTGATCAGTGGATCGTGGACGGTGCCCGCCGACCTCGGGCCGGGAAATGTCAAGGTCAGCGCCTGCGTCGCGTCGTGCCTGGTGGCCGACAATCCGGCCGCACCGGCGACTGCCGCGCTCGAGATCGTTTCCCTCCCCATCGTTCTGGGGCGCATTTCGGTCCACCCCAACCCAGCCAAGCCGGGTGAGACGGTCACGATCACCGGGAGCGGTCCGGAAACGGCCGACCCAGGCAGTTGCCAGGTCGCGCTCGACGACGCAACAGTGGACGCGAGCTGTTCGGTCGACAGCGCCGGCGGCATCACGGGATCGTTCTCCGTGCCCGCCGATTTCCAACCGCGCGGTGCGACAGTGAAGGTGTGCCAACCAGACTGCGATGCAGGTCCGAAATGGACCGCGTCCGCCTCCCTGGACGTCGCGCCGGCCGCCGACCCGACCGACCCGACCAGCCCTACGGACTCGGCCGGCACGTCAGCGGCAACGACCGCCGCGCCGGACGACCGAGTAGTGACACCTGATCTCGGTTCTTTGGACCTGCAGGATACCGAGGACACGCTGAAGGGAGCCGGCCTCGGCCTGAAGACCGCCGGCGATGTGAACGGCTGGGTGTCGAAGCAGATTCCGACCGCCGGAGAGAAGGTTCCGCCGGGAACGATCGTTCTGGCGACATTCTCCACTGCGCTTGCGCCGCCTGGCATCAACTGGGTCCTACTGATCACGGTTGCGGTTTCCGTGCTGATCATCGCAGGCGCGGCGTGGGGTATTCGGCACCGCACCTGGGGCAGGACCAAGCCGTCATTGACCGATACGCCAATGTTTGTCGTGAATCCTGGCGTCCCGCATTACCGTACGCAGCCGATTGATCCGGGCAGCACCGACACCGACACCGACACCGACGTCGACGTCGACGTCGACTTGGTTCTCATCTCGCTCCATGAAACGACGACGATCCTGGAGGTACAACCATGATGCCCACCAACGCGGATCCGTCGCCCCGGAACCCATCGGGATGGCTCCTGGCAGATGCCGACCGCACCACCGAGTTGATGGAGAGCGCCATCTCCGAACGCCGGCAGGCCGCCCCCGCGGGGGTTCTGCGCACTCTCGGCAAAATCAGCAAGGCATCGCTCGGCCGACAGATTGTCACAGCCCTCGAGGGAATCGTCCCCAGCGACCTGGTCACGGTGTTCCGGGGCGCGTGGGGTGACTATCGGGAATTACGCGAAGTGGCTGCGCAATCGGCTGGGGAAGCACCGACAGAACACCTTCACAGGCTGAAGGACCAACAGATCTGCTACGCGCAGGAGCCGTCATTCGCAGTGGTCGTCAACGGCGAAACGCTCTTCGACGTCAAGGCCAAAGTGGACATCGCGGTGTCGTTGACGAATGCTCGGGCCGTCATTCGGGCGGGCCGACTCATTCGGGTCGAGGCCGGAAGGTCGTCGATCACCGGCACAATCCTCGTCGAGCAGCAGGAGATCGTGAGGAAGACAGCCTCCTGGCCGGACGAATTCACCGTTCACTTCAATCCTGGCATAGGTCTCACGGGCTCAACCGGCTCCTTGCCAGTGCAGAACCGCCGCAGTGCATTCGGGTCCGACGACCCAGTGGGCGCAGTAGCCACACCAGGGCCCGCCGTGTCACCAAATTCCTGAAACTGCGAGTCGGGCGGAGGCTGGACGACACCCGCGGGACAGACAACGATCACTGCATGACGATGCACCCGGGGCCCGACGAAGAGCGCGGGGAATCGCCGTTGCAGCGGCTCGACCGGAACTGGGCCGACCTCCTGCAGGAGCTCAGAGTGGTGCAGACCGGCGTGCAACTGCTCACCGGCTTCCTGCTGACCCTGCCGTTCCAGGCACGGTTCGAAATGCTCAGCTCCAGTGGCCGGACCGTCTATCTGATCACGGTGTCGCTCGCCGTCATCGCCACCGGATTCCTGATCGCCCCGGTGAGCCTGCACCGGTTCCTCTTCCGCCGGCACGCCCGCGCCGTGACCGTCGACATCGCGCACCGGCTGGCGCAGACCGGCGTCGCGTTCCTCGCCCTGGCGATGATCGGCGTGGTGCTGCTGATCTTCGACGTGGTCGTCGGCCGCGGCGCCGCCGTGCTGGCCGCGGTACTCACCGCCGCGCTGCTTGCCGGGCTGTGGGTGTTCCTGCCGCTCAGGGTGCGCAGTGACCACGACGACGGGTGAGCGGCCGCGGCCTCAGCGGCAACCATCACCGCCGCGCCCGCCCGCCAGGCGGTGCAACCACGGCATGCGCCTGCTCGACGATCTCCGCCACGTCGTCCCAGTCCTGCTCGACGTCCAGATACACCCCGATCCAGCCGCGGCCGCCGACATAGGGCGGCCGGAAGAATCGGCGCGGGTCGCGGGACAGCCAGTGCTCTTGCGCCCCGTCCGGCGCCGCGGCCCAGAATCCCACCCGGTCGTCATGATGCCGCACGGCGAACATCAGGAACTGCTTGCGCACGAAGAACGACGGCTCGCCGTGGCTGAGCCGCTCGGTCGCCGCCGGCAGCGCAAGGCACAGCGCCCGCACCCGCTCCAGCGCACCCGGGTGATCGGTTGAGTCGTCGGCCGGTGACGTCATGGCCGCTGACGTTAACCCGACCGTGGTTCAGCCGACAGTGAAGTGATCCGATCGCGACGTTTCGCCGTTCGATCACCGCGGTTAGGCTTTCCAGCGGAAAGAGGTGCGATGACGGCAGACCTGCAGCAGACCGATTCCCGCGCAGCGGGACCCGACGCCCGAGCGGCGATCCTGACGGTGGACGACGACCCCGGGGTGTCCAGGGCGGTGGCCCGAGACCTGCGGCGCCGCTACGGCAAGAACCACCGGATCGTCCGGGCGGAATCAGGAATGCAGGCCCTGGAGGCGCTGCGCGAGATGAAGCTCCGCGGCGACCAGGTGGCGGTGCTGCTCGCCGATCATCGGATGCCGCAGATGGACGGCATCCAGTTCCTCGAGAAGGCGATGGACATCTACCCCACCGCCCGCCGGGTGCTGCTCACCGCATACGCCGACACCGACGCGGCGATCACCGCGATCAACGTCGTCGACCTTGACTACTACCTGCTCAAGCCGTGGGATCCCGCCGAGGAGAAGCTGTACCCGGTGATCGACAACCAGCTGGACAGCTGGAAGCGGCTCGATCACCGCACCGTCGCGCAGACCAAGCTCATCGGTCACCGCTGGTCCGCCCGGTCCAGTGCGGTCAAGGACTTCCTGGCCCGCAACCAGGTGCCGTTCCTGTCCTGTCTCAGCGACGACGACGAGGGCGGAAGACTGCTCGCTGCAGCGGGTCTCGACGATTCGCGGTTGCCGGTGGTGATCACCGCCGACGGCGAGGTGCTCGTCGAACCCACCGACTCCGAGCTGGCTGCCAAGGTCGGGATGAGCACCGCACCGGCCAGCGACTTCTACGACCTGGTGGTGATCGGCGCCGGCCCCGCCGGCCTCGGTGCCGCGGTCTACGGCGCGTCCGAAGGGCTGCGCACCGTACTGGTTGAACGGGTGGCCACCGGCGGGCAGGCCGGTCAGAGTTCGCGCATCGAGAACTATCTCGGGTTCCCGGACGGCGTGTCCGGCGCCCAACTCACCGAGCGCGCCCGTCGCCAGGCCCTGAAGTTCGGTGCCGAGATGCTGTCCACCGTCGACGTGGTCGCCGTCGAGGCGAACGGTTCGGCGCGCACCGTCCGGTTCGCCGACGGGCAGCAGATCGATGCGCACGCCGTCATCCTGGCCACCGGGGTGTCCTACCGCCGGCTGTCCGCACCCGGGGTCGACGAGTTCGCCGGCCGCGGCGTGTACTACGGCTCGGCGCTGTCGGAGGCCCCCGGGTGCGCCGGGCAGAACATCTACGTCGTCGGCGGCGCGAATTCCGCCGGCCAGGCCGCCGTCTACTTCTCCAGGTACGCGAGGTCGGTGACCATGCTGATCCGCGGGCCGTCGCTGACCGCGTCGATGTCGCACTATCTGATCCAGCAGATCGAGGCCATCGAGAACATCCGGGTGCAGACCTGCACGGAGATCGTGCAGGGTCATGGCACCGATCACCTCGAGGGACTCACCTTGCGGCACAACGTCACCGGCGTGGAGGACAAGGTCGAAACGGGATCGGTGTTCGTCTTCATCGGGGCCGCGCCGCGCACCGACTGGCTGGACGGGACGACGATCCGGGACGGGCGCGGCTTCGTCGTGGCCGGCCCCGATCTGCTGATCGACGGCCAACCACCGCCCGACTGGCCCCTGGATCGCGACCCGTATCACCTCGAGACCAGTGTCCCGGGCGTCTTTGTCGCCGGCGATGTGCGGGCCGAATCGGTGAAGCGGGTGGCGAGCGCCGTCGGCGAGGGCGCGATGGCCGTCACGCTCGTGCACCGGTACTTGGAGAAGCGATGACCGAAACAGCGAACGCCAACGAACCGGAGAGCGCCACCACCGGGCTGACCCCCCGGACGGACGGGCCGATGAGCTGCAGCACCGACGAGCTGCGCTCACTGTTCCTGTTCGAGAAGCTGACCGACGAACAACTCGGATGGCTCTGCGGCGCAGGCCATGTCGAGTACTTCGATCCCGGCCCGGTGTTCTCCGAGGGCGAGCCGGCGAGGTGTTTCTACGTGCTGCTGGAGGGCAGCATCGCACTGTTCCGCAGGGTCGGCATGGACGACGTGGAGACCACCAGGACCGACCAGCGTGGCGCCTACGCCGGTGCGTGGCGGGCGTACCTGGCCGAGAAGGTGCCGCAGACCTACAACGGCACCATGCGGGTGCTGACCCCGACCCGGTTCTTCGTGCTGGACGCCAGCGACTTCGCCGCCATGATGCGCGACTGGTTCCCGATGGCCCTGCACCTGTTGGAGGGGCTGTTCTTCGGGATCCAGAACACCCAGGAGGTGGTCGGGCAGCGCGAGCGGTTGCTTGCCCTCGGGTCGCTGTCCGCGGGCCTGACGCACGAGCTGAACAACCCCGCGTCCGCCGCAGTCAGCGCCACGACGGCGCTGCGCAACCGGGTCGCCGGCATGCGCCACAAGCTCGGGATGATCGCCGCCGGCAAGATGGCGGCCGCCGCACTGGAACCGCTGATCGGCCTGCAGGAGGTCGCGGTCGAACGGGTCGCGAAGGCCCCGACGTTGTCCCCCATGGAGGCCAGCGACCGCGAGGATCTGTTGGGCGACTGGTTCGACGAGCACGACATCAGCGGCGGGTGGGATCTTGCACCGACGTTCGTGCAGGCCGGGTTGGACACCGAATGGCTCGATGTGGTCGCGGCCAGCGTGCCCGAGGAAACGCTGGACGGCGCGATCCGTTGGCTGAACTACACCGTCGAGACCGAACTGCTGATGAACGAGATCCATGACGCCACAACGCGGATCTCCACCCTCGTCGGCGCCGCCAAGCAGTACTCGCAGCTGGACCGGGCGCCGTTCCGGATGGTCGACGTGCACGAGCTGCTCGACAGCAGCCTCACCATGCTGGGCACCAAGATCGGCCCCATCCAGGTCGTCAAGGAGTACGACCGAACGGTGCCGAAGGTCCCCGCGTATGCCGCCGAGCTCAACCAGGTGTGGACGAACCTGATCGACAATGCCGTTGCCGCAATGGGTACCAGCGGCACGTTGACGGTGCGGACCTTACGGCTGGACGATCAGCTCTGTGTGGAGATCGCGGACACCGGATCGGGCATTCCCGCCGAGATCCAGTCCAGGATCTTCGAGCCGTTCTTCACCACCAAACCGGTGGGCGAGGGCACCGGGCTCGGGCTGGACATCTCCTGGCGGATCGTGGTGAACAAGCACCACGGCGATCTGTCGGTGGTCTCGGAGCCCGGCGACACCCGATTCCGGGTGCTGCTGCCGCTGACCACACCGGACCCCATCGATGACGGTCCGCTCGCCGACGACGAGGACTGATCGCACCCTGCACGACACCGCCGGCCCCCTCTTGGGCGCCGGGGACATCACAACGACGACGAACGGGAGCAGCAATGACCGACGCCGGGATCAATCCGTCAGTACCACCCAGCGGGCCGGGCTGCGTCGAGTGCGAGGCCGACGGCGGCTGGTGGCTGCACCTGCGCCGGTGCGCCGAATGCGGCCACATCGGCTGCTGCGACACCTCTCCGTCGCAGCACGGCAGCAAACACGCCAGAGAGAGCGGGCACCCGTTCATCGCCAGCTACGAGCCCGGCGAATCGTGGTTCTGGAGCTTCGAGGCCAACGAGTTCTACGACGGCCCGGCGCTGGCCCCGCCGGAATCGCACCCGGCGAACCAGTCTGTTCCCGGACCCGCCGACCGGGTGCCGCGCGACTGGCGCAGTCACCTGAACTGATGCCCTTGCCTCGTCGGATCGACTGCGCTTAGGCTCCGAGCCGGCACAAATGCGCTGGTTTGCCCGATTTCTTCAGTGAGAGGACTCCGCATGGGACTCGACGATCTGGTCAACAAGGCCAAGGACGTGCTCGGTCAGGGCGGCGACAAGACCGCTTCCGCCGCAGGCGGCGCCGGCAGCTCGGCGTCCGGCATGATCGACAAGGTCAAGGAGATGGCCACCGACGAGCGCATCGATCAGGTCGCGGGCGCCATCAAGGACAAGACTCCGGACAACATCGACAAGATCGTCGACCAGGTCGCCGAAAAGGGTAAGCAGCTCAACTGAGCCGCCCTCCCCCTCCAGCGCCCGTCGGCGCTGTTAGCGTCGAGCGGTGAGCGCACTCGACGACGTCGGCGAACGGGACAAATGGCGATGCTGGATCTGCGACGAACCGGTCGACCCGCGGGCGTCGGTCAACGACGCCCGCGGACCCAGCGTCGACAGCTACTTCACCGCGGGCAAGTCGGCGAAGGGAAAGTCCGGCGTCGAGCGCCTGGCGCACCGCGCCTGCAACACCAAGAAGGGCGCCACCACGCCCGTGATCCGATGGCCCGAACGGCTCCTCGTCTCCGATCCCGCGGTCCTGCTGACGACGGTGGATCGCCTCGGACGCAAGGGCGGTCGTGAGGTCGTGGGCCGCAGCCCCAGCGCCGGAGATGCTCGGGTTGCAGCGGACTGGTTGCAGGACAGGCTGTCCCGGCTTGCGCCGACGCTCGCGGTGTCCGCTTCGGTGGAGCCCGGCGGCGGCCAGCAACTGCTGGTGTTGACCGCGCAACGCCGCTGACCGCCAGGAGATTTCAGTCGACGTCCGACCGGTCGATGACCGGACGGCGAAAGGTCCGGAACGCCTCCAGCAGACCCGCCCGGGTGTCGGCGGACAGGTCAGCGGAGCTGACGTCGCCGAGAGTGCTGATCGTTTCACGGATCTGGTGGACGTAGAGATCGCAGCCGGGGCACCCGTCAAGGTGTGCCTCGAGCGCGCTTGCGGCCTCGGCGTCAAGATCGCCTTCGAGGTACTCGCTGACCAGTTCGACGATCTCGCGGCAGCTGAACACGTGCATGGTGGTCACCGGCCATTTCCTCCCCCGGGCGATGCGACTTGATGTCGTTTCGTGATGGTGCGCCCGGGCGGGCTTTCGGTGAGTCCGGCGAACGGCAGCGACGTTACAAGATCACCTTTTCCGGTCGCGGATCCCTTCCCGTCAGGCACGGTAGTACGCCTCCAGGGCACCGCGCAGGGCGCCGCGACCCCGGTGCAGCAGGATGCGCTGATTGCCCGGTGAAACATCGAGCAACTCGCACACCTCGTCGGCACTGAAACCCTGCACGTCGCGCATCGTGACGACGAGTCGCTGCCGGGCGGGAAGGTCCTCGAGGGCCCGCTCGATGAGTCCCAGGGTTTCGCGCGCGATGGCCCGTTGGTCTGGACGGTGCCACGGCTGTGGCACGCCCTCCGAGGTCCATCCACCCGGGTACCGACCTGTCGGGCCCTGAAAACGTTCTGCATCCACCGTCGGGCGAGCGCCACCGTCGTCCTCGGCCGACCGCAGGTCGACCACCGTTCTACCCTCCCGGACACCGCGGGACTTGGCCCGGTTGATCAGGATGGAGAACGTCCAGGTGCGTAGGGAGGCGCGACCCTCGAAGCGGTCCAACCCGTTGAGCATGCCGAGCCAGGCGTCCTGCACGGCATCCTCGGCCGATTGGGCGGTCGAGACAAAATTCCGTGCCAATCGCAGCATCGCCGGTGACCAGGCCCGGACGAGCTCGGCGAAGGTCGCCTCGTCCCCGGCGCGGAGTCGACCGATGAGGTCCTGTTCGATCCCGGACTGGGCAGCCGCAGTAGCCCTCGGGGCGTCCATCTTCCCCCCTCCCCCGGTGTCGGCAGCTCTCACAGCCTGCCGCACCGGGGATACCCCGCGCTCGCCCGCCCCTATCGGTCCGCCCTAGCATCCGGAACGGCCGCGTCCGGTCATCCCTTGTCGCTGTCACCTGCCGCGACGTTTCTGCCCTCGAGGAAGAACTCGAGGATCGCCTGCGGGGACGAGAGCTCCGACAGCGGCCTGGCGGCGCCGAATGTCTGGTTCCAGAAGGCGCCCGTCGGCACCTTCCAGGGGCCCACGTAGGCGTACGGAACACCGATCACCGCGTCTCCCGGTGACACCCCGTAGTTGATCTCCGCCACGGAGATGCCGATGTCGAAGTGCTCGGGCCACAGCGTCGGCACCTGTCCCGGATCCAGCAACCTCATGGCGGCATCGCCGTCGGAGAATGCCCGGAGCAACACCTCGGCAGCCGAGGGCGAGACATCCGTCGCTTCGTCGAGGGTGAAGTCGGGGCCGCCGGTATAGATGTCGCGCAGCGCTCGTGGGGTGACCCCCGCCCGTCGGGCCAGATCATTCACGCTGCCGCCCAACGGGAATCGCCCCGCAGCGGTGATCAGATCCGTGCCGGACACCGCGCCGGCCGATGCGACCCAGCCGCCGAAGCCGCCGGGCCTCGCCGCCAGCCGGATGTCACCGACCGCCTCGTACTGTGGGCCCGCGATCAGCAGCTCCGCGACCGCGTGCAGGGCCCGGCGGGTGCCGGCCAGCTGCGGTGAAAGGTTCATCGTGTCGTTCTCCTTCATCGTCAGAAGCAACCGATGATGAGTGCTCCCGGCCGGCCTCATCGTTACGGCGGAACGGGCACATTCCGACGCTGTCCACCGCCGGGCGAAACGTTTTCCTACGACGCGGAGGCGTTGCACTCCCCGCGGTGACCTCTCGGCTGGGTCTGGAAATCATCCTCGGGGCGTTCCTGGCGGCGTCCGGTCTGCTGCAGGCCATCTCGCTGCCGTTCATCGTGACCGCCAGTCAGATCGGAGTGGCCACCGGGCTGATGACTCCGGTCACCGAGCGGCGTTGGTCTGTGCCGGCCTGCTGTCCGTGCTCATCTTCCCGGTGATCGCACTCGGTCTGCTGCGGACCGCGGCGAAGACCCGGCCGGGAATGCAGAGCGGTTGACCGGCAGACGATCTGGCCCGGCGATCCTGGGGTGGTCCCTCGATCGAGCTACGGAAAGAAGTGCGTCGTCGGCCGTTCCAGCAGGGCTCCGTCGAGGTAGGTGTCAACCTTCTCGTTGTAGAACGCGATCATTCCGGCGATCGGCAGCAGCTGTCGGGTCGGGAAGTCGTACGTCCAGGCTCGGTCGACCTGCAGGGTCTGCCCAGTGTTGATCGACCAGTACCCGCTGGTATTGCCCTTGTAGGGGCACGAGGTCTGGGTCTGGCTGGGGAGCAGGTGATCGAAGTTCACCTCTCGGGGATTGAAGTAGTACCGGGTCGGCAGGCCGGTCTCGAAAACCATCACCGGTGAGGACGATTCGGCCAGCACGACCCCATCGGATTCGACGCGAACGGTGCGGGTGGAACGGATCGCATCCACCCGGGTGTAGGGATTACGCGGGTGGACGAAGACCCGCTCGTCCTCTTCGTACCAGGCATCCAGGCTGTCCCATTCGAAGCGCACCATCCCCGACAGACCCGGTAGGGCGTCGCCGGTGTAGACCCTGGCAGCGGCCGGCCGGAGCTCGTCGCCGACGCGAATGCTGTGCCGAAGGGCCGTTCCACGGCTGAGCCGCTGTGGGTGCTGCTCGTCGACCAGTGCCGTGGGATCCACGTCGGCGAGCGGGATGTAGTACTGCGGATAGTTCGGCCATTCCCAGACGTACACCGCCCGGGTGGTGTCCAGAACGGTGCGGGCACCGACCGTGGCGCGGATCCGCCTCGGGACCGGTTCCATGTGGTTGACGGCGGCAATCATCGCCGGGTAGTCGGTCATGCCGGCCTCCAGGGTGGGTGTTGTCTCGCGCGAACGACATCGGTTCGATGACTCGCTGACCCTGGTTGGTGTCGGCACCCCGCACAACCGTTACGCGGGTGGACCGGGCAATGTGACCGGCACCGATGCACAAGTGCTGTCAGGCCTTGGCGGCGGCCCGGATCGCACGGGCAGACCGGGCGGTCACCTCGTCCCAACGCCCCTGCTGTATGAGCGCCGGTCCGACCATCCAGCTGCCGCTGACCGCGGGGACGGCGTCGATGGACAGATACTCGCCGATGATGTCGGCGTTGACCCCACCGGAGGGCATGAAGGTGATCCAGATGAAGGGCCCGGACAGGGCGCGGATCGCGGCAGGCCCGCCGAGCAGACCAGCGGGAAAGATCTTGACCTCGGTCAGTCCGAGTCCGACGGCCGTCATGAGATCCCAGGCGGTGGCGATGCCCGGGAGGGCTCGGACGCCGAGCGCGCGGGCGCGTTCAACCACAGCGATGGAGATCCCTGGGCGACCAGGGCCTACTGGATCAACACCTTCATGGCGATCAGGGACACGAAAAGGCTGGACGACTACGCGAAGCTGGCCGGACCGGCGCTGAGTGCGGCCGGTGGCCGTTTCCTGGCCAGGGGCAACCCCGAGTACGCGCTGGAGGGCGCTTCGCTGCTCCGGACCACTCTGATCGAGTTCCCCCAGCGTTCAAGCCGCCTTTCGACGCCTACCACAGCGATGCTTACCAGGAGGCCCTTCGTGCGCTCGGGGACGGCGCCGATCGAGAGATCCGGATCATCAGCGCCATCGACTTAGAGGGTCGTCGCGCTGCTACTGGCGGGTCGCCGTTGTCGGCCCGAGATCGGTCTACAGCAAATCATTCTGAGTCAGCCAATCCTTGGCCGCGGTGTTGGCTGATGCCTTTTCCGAGCCTTCGACCCGCCCGCGCAGGGCGATCAGATCGTCGGTGGTCAGCTTGGCCGAGATGTTGTTCAGGATCTCGCCGATCTGGTCGGTGTAGGCCGAGTCGGCGATCAACGGGATCACGTTCTGCGAGGAGATCATGGTCTTCGGGTCCTCGAGCACGACCAGGTTGTTCTCCACCAGCGCCGGCGACGTGGTGTAGATATCGGCGACCTGCACGGTGTCATCGACCAGCGCCTTGACGGTGTCCGGACCGCCAAAATCCTCGATGGGCAAGAAGGTGACGTCGCCGGTCTTGGTGCCGACCCCGTACACGTCCTTCAGGCCGGGAATGCCATAACCGAGCTCGCCGAATTGCGGGTTCGAGCCGAGTGAGAACGGGACGAGCTTGCTCAGATCACCGATGGAGGTCAGCTGGTTGGCGTCGGCAGTCGCCTTGGTGACGACGTAGGCGTCCTTGTCTTCCGCCGCGGCCGACGTCAGAACACGCAGCTTGTCCTTTGCAACAGCCGAAGTGAGTGCGGCGTCGACGTCAGTGGTCGATCGCTGGGTGTACTTGGGGTCGTAATAGGCCAGCAGGTTGCCGTTGTACTCGGGGATCAGGGTGATGGATCCGTCCTGCAGCGCCGGGATCGTCTGCTGGCGTGGGCCAATGTTGAACTTGGTGTCGACATCCACGCCCTTGGCTGTCAGGGCTTGCGCGTAGATCTCGCCCAGAATTTCACTTTCCGGGAAGGCGAACGACCCCACCACGACTTTGCCGGCAGCATCCGAGCCGCTGGATGACGGCGCAGCCGCAGTCGGATCACTGGACGAGCAGGCCGCGAGTCCGGCAACCAGGGCCAGCGCGGACCCCGCGGCAACGAGACGCGGGAGATGGCGGCCGATTCTGCTGTTCACGGTGGACATGAGGATGGGTCCCTTCGTTTCACGCGTCGATCCGCGTAGTGGTGTTACCTGAGGCACGCAGGAGTCGCGGCCGCTTGACGGCCTTGCTGTCGGTCAGACCCTTCGTTGCCGTGGCCCGCTGCACGATGGCGAACAACCCGTCCAGGAGGAGGGCAAGAGCAGTGACCAGGATGGCACCCCCCAGGATCAGGTCGTAGTTGTTGAGCCCGATCCCGCTGGTGACGATACGGCCAAGGCCGCCCAGACCGGCGTAGGACGCGATCGTGACGGTGGCGACGACCTGCAGGACTGACGCCCGGACGCCCCCCACGATCAACGGCAGCGACAACGGGATCTCGACCCGGGTGAGGATCTGCCACTCGGTCATCCCGTTGGCCCGCGCTGCGTCAATGGTCTGCCGATCCACCGATTCAAGACCTGAGTACGCCCCGGCGAGCATCGAGGGGATCGCCAGCACGACGAAAGCAATCGTTGCCCCGACGATCGGCGCCTTGTCGTAGGACAAGAAGTAGCCGAACACCATCAGCAGAAAGAAGAGCAGACCCAGCGTCGGCAGGGCGCGCATCGACCCGGTGAAAATGATGACGAACTGCCGACCCTTCCCCGTGTGGCCGATGTAGAAGCCCAGGGGCAGCGCTATCAGGGCGGCGATGACGATTGCGATGGCGGTGTACGCCAGATGCTCGAACAGCCGGTCCTGGATCGGTAGCGGACTCTGGCTACCCGGCACGTAGTTCGCCGGGTCGAAAAGCCAGTTCAACGCATTGATCAGCAGGTTCATTGCTCGGGTCCGGTCGGAGTCGCAACGCCAAGGGATGCACTTTTTCGCCGGGGAACGCGTCGCCAGGAAAGAGGGCGCCACGGCAAGCGTCCGCTGTCACCGGAAACCCGATTCCAGGGCATCAGCAGTCTCCCGATCGCCACCAGCAACAGGTCGACGATCAGCGCCAGCAAAAGACTCATCCCGATCCCGACCACGACCTCCTCGAGGATGCCTCGTTGTTTGCCGTTCTGGAAAAGGTAACCGAGGTTGGCCGAGCCGATGATCACCCCGACGGAGACAAGGGCGATCGTGCTCACCGCAACGATCCGGATCCCGGCGAGAAGCACTGGACCGGCCAAGGGCAGCTCGACCTTGAAGAACCGGCCCAACGGCGAGAAGCCAACGGCGGTGGACGCGTCCCGAGTGATCGGATCGACGGACGCCAGCGCATCGGCGGCGGACCGGGCCATGATCGCGACCCCGTAGATCGTCAGGGCGACGATGAGGTTCGTCTCGTCCAGGACCCGGGTCGCGATGATCAACGGGAGGATGACGAACAGCGGCAACGACGGGATCGTGTAGAGCAGGCTGCCGCCGGTGATCACCACCGCCCGCAGGGCCCGGTTCCGGTTCGCCAACCAACCCAACGGAATCGACAGCACAAAGCTGGCGACGATCGGGATCAAGGCCAACCGGATGTGGTTGAGCGTCAACGAGCCGATCAGGTCCAGGTTGTTCAACGTCCAATTCACGTGGTGCTGCTCCTGGTGCCCTCCGGGGCGGCTGTGTGGGCGGCGTCGCCGAGAACCCCCAGTGGGCGGCCGTTGCCATCGACCACCAGGGTGAGCCCACGGTCGTTCTCCCGCTGCTGAAGGAACAAGCCTCGGCTGCCCTTGTCGGCGCCGATGAAAGTCGCCACGAATTCGTCGGCGGGTGCGGCCAGGATCTCCGCGGGCGTACCCGACTGCGCGATCACGCCGCCCTTGCGAAAAATGACGACCTGATCGGCGAGGGTGAATGCCTCGTCGATGTCATGGGTGACGAACACGATCGTCTTACCCAGTTCCCGCTGAAGCCGGTTCAACTCCAGTTGCAGGTCGGCGCGCACGATCGGGTCGACGGCCCCGAAGGGCTCGTCCATCAGCAAGATGTCCGGGTCGCCGGCCAAGGCCCTGGCCACCCCCACACGCTGCTGCTGCCCGCCGGATAGCTGACGGGGGTAGCGGTCCGCGAGGGTCCGATCCAGACCCACCTTGTCCAGCAGCTCGAGCGCGGCGGCCCGGGCCTGCGCCTTGCCCACTCCTTTCAAGAAGGGAACGGTCGCGACGTTGTCGAGCACTTTCCGGTGCGGGAGCAGTCCCGCGGCTTGGAGGACGTAACCGATACTCCGCCGAAGCTTCACCTTGTCCTGGCTCGCGATGTCGACGTCGTCGATCGTGACCTGGCCGGACGTGGGTTCGACCATTCGGTTGATCATCCGCAACAACGTCGTCTTGCCGCACCCGGAGGAACCGACCAGCACCGTCGTTTTGTGGGATGGAAAGACGAAACTGAAATCTTCCACCGCGACGGTCCCGTCAGGAAACCTTTTGCTCACTGAGCGGAACTCGATCATGTGCTGGCTCATTCCTGGCGGATAATCAGACGCGACCGCTGCGAATTCGGCGGAACTCTGCTCATGACCGATCGCGAGATCGAAACTCATGGTCGCGGGTGGTCCAGCGATCGTAGTGGTCAGGACCGTCGGGGGTCGGGCGTTGCGGGGATCGTGGATTCTGAGGGGTTGAAGGCAGAGGTCTTCACGGTTCTGGATCAGGAGGCCGGGAGTATTTCTGGCGCCGCCCGTGTGGTCGGGGTGAGCCGGGCGACGCTGACGGGTGGGGATCATGGGCCACGAACGGGCCTGGACCACCCTGAACCTCGGCGAACGGACGGTGCCGGACGCACCCTGCGGACCCTCGACGATGACGACTGATGCGTTTCTGATGCCTGGTAGCAGCATGGCCCGGATTCGATGGTTCGAATCCGGGACTCTGACATGGGTGGAGCTGCGGGGAATCGAACCCCGGACCTCTTCGATGCGAACGAAGCGCGCTACCAACTGCGCTACAGCCCCTGGTCGCGGTTGCCGCGAGCCGTCCTAAACAATAGCAGCGGGTCGGAGCCGTCGCGTCCACCCCGCTCAGGGTCGGATGACGTCATTCCGGGTGATCCGGCGCTGGGTCACTGACCCGCGGCCCGCCGGTACGTCATCGGCTCGTTGTAGGGCTCCAGCTCGTCGAAGCCGGGATCGTCGTCGTCGAGGTCGACCACGGTTCGTCCCGGAACGACCGCGGACAGCCCGCCGCGGGTCCGCCGCGGCGGCCGCTGGTACTCCGGCCGGATCTGCCGTGCCCGCTGCAGTCGTTCCATCCGGCGCTGCCGGATGGACGCCTCGATCTTGACCTGACGCCGCAGGTAGCCGAGGTAGCCGACCAGCAACGCCGCGCTGACCGCGGCTCCCGACCCAGAGCCAGCTGATCAGCAGCAGCGCCGCCACCGTGAACGCCGCGGTGGCGATCAGCAGGACGAGCGCGACCCGCCGTCGCTGCTGGTACCGGTAGGCCCGGGTGACCTCGGCGGCCTCCGGATCGAATCCGCCGCGACCCGGGCGGCGGGGCACCGGGCGCAGCTGGACGTCGTCCACCTCGTAGGGCGCACCGGCGGGTGCGGCCGCGGCGTGATCGTCCCACTCCTCCCGGTCGATCTCGTCGGGGATCATCGTCCGTTCGGGTTCAACGTGACCGTCACCATGGCCGCGCGCCTCGAGCCGAACCGTCTCCGGGTCCTCGTCCGCCGGTGCGTCGTCGCCGACGTCCTCCTCGTCGATCAGGTCCTCGGTGTCGACCTCGCGTGCGCTCGGTGCCCGCATCGGCGTGGACCCTGCCAGCACCGGCCGCGGCCGCTGCACCCGCTGGGCGGCGGCCCACTCTTCGGCGGCGTCGGCGGGTTGCTCGGCGCCGACAGCAACCAGCTCGTCCTGCTGATCAACGTCCTGATCGATGTCGCGATCAACGTTGTCGGGCGCCCCGTCACCGCTGTGATCGGAGGTGCTCATCATTCGTCCTTTCGAGCCTCGAGATGGCCTGCGGCGCAACGACGCCGACGCGCGGCGCAGCACCCGGAACCCGGACCCGGCAGGCTCGACCTGCGGAACTCGCTCACGGCGCCGCGCCACCATCGGCACCAGGACGACCAGCCAGGCGACCACCAACAGCACGACGATGAGAGAGGTGGGGATGTTCATCGGGTGCTCCCCTCTTTCGGGCCGCACAGGGCGCGACAGCAGACCAGTCGGTCAAGGTCACGCTAACGACTGAGCCGCGGCCGACCGGGTAGGAACACACCTTTTCCCGCACCCGATCCCGCTGCTACGACGTCGCTGACGGCCACCGCGGGAGGGCGGCGGATCTATGCCGGACCGGCGGCCCGCCAGCGCTCGAGCAGCTGAGGCAGCCCGCGGGGGATCTCCTCGACCGTCAGCGCATACAGCAGGTGGTCGCGCCAGGCGCCGGCGATGTCGAGATACCGCACCAGCAGGCCCTCCTCGCGAAACCCGAGGTGCTGCACCACCGCGCGGGACGCCACGTTCTCCGGTGCGATGGTGGCCTCGATCCGGTGCAGCCCGACCGGGCCGAAGCCGTGCGCCACCGTCAGCGCGACGGCCGCGGTGGCGACACCGTTCCCGTGGAACCGGGAGTCGACCCAGTATCCGACCCAGCCGGAGCGGAGTGCGCCGCGTTGGATGCCGCCGAGCGTCACCTGCCCGGCGAACGCGTCGTCCACGGTGATCACGAACGGCACCACCTCGCCGCGGCGGGCGCCGATCCGCAGCAGTGAACGGTGAGACCGCCACGCCTGGAGGGAATGTCGCTGCGCCCAGCTGAGCGGGCTGGTGGCGTCCCAGGGCGCGATCAGGTGTTCGTCATGCAGCCGCGAGGTGCGCCAGTCGTCACGATCGCCCCGGTGCAGCGGACGCACGGTCACCATGCCGATGCCGATCCGCACCGGCCCGAGGGTGGCCGGCCAGCCGGGATGCGTGCCGGTGATGCCCGCCGACGCACCAGACGGGCCCATGGCCGATTACGCCCGCTGCGCCAGGAAGGACACCGGGACCTCGCTGCCGATCGGAACCGTGATCGTGTCCTCGTCGATCAGCACCAGGCAGTTCGCCTCGGCGAGGGAGGCCAGCAGGTGGGTTCCGCTGCCGCCCAGGATGTGCACCAGATAGTCGTCTTCGTCGTCCCGCATCAATTGCCCGCGGAGGAACTGGCGCCGCCCGGCCGGTGAGGTGATCGGTTCGAGCGTGCGTGCCATCACCGTGCGCCGGTACGGGTTGCGCCGGCCCAGCATGATCCGCAGCAGTGGCCGGACGACGACCTCGAACACCACCAGTGCGGACACCGGGTTCGCCGGCAGCAGGAACGTCGGGACCTTGTCCGGGCCGAGCAGGCCGAAACCTTGCGCCGAACCGGGCTGCATGGCAACCCGGGAAAGGTCCATCTCGCCCAGGTCCGACAGCGCCTCGACGACAAGTTCGGCGGTGTGGCCGCCGGCGGCGCCGGCGATCAGCACCACCTCGGAGACCAGCAACCGGGCCTCCACCAGCTCGCGGAACCGCCGCGGATCGGCCGGGCCGATGCCGACCCGGTTGGCCTCGGCGCCGGCGTCCCGGGCCGCCGCGGCGAGCGAGAAGGAGTTGACGTCATAGACCTGGCCGGGTCCGGGCGTGCGCGACACGTCGACCAGTTCGTCACCCACCGAGACGATGGACAGCCGGGGCCGCGGGTGCACCAGCACCTTGTCCCTGCCGACCGCGGCCAGCAGACCGACCTGAGCCGATCCGATGAAGGCCCCGAGGCGGACGGCCACGTCGCCGGGTTGCACGTCCTCCCCGGTCCGCCGGACGAAGTCACCGGACTCCACCGGGGTGGTCACCGAGACCCGCGCGCCACCGCCGGTGACATGCGAGCGCGGCAGCACGGCATCGGCGACCGTCGGCAGTGCGGCGCCGGTGGCGACATAGACGGTCTGACCCGGCTGCAGCCGGTGCGGGGATCGGGCCCCCGCCTCGATCTCGCCGACCACCGGCAGCACCACCGGATGGCCCTCGCCGGCGTGCGCGACGTCGACGGAACGAACGGCATAGCCGTCGATCGCCGCCTGGTCGAACGCGGGCAGGGCCGCCGACGCCACGATCTCCTCCGCGCAGAGCAGGCCCTGTGCCTCGGAGATCGCCACCCGCACGGGCGGCGGCGTCACGGCCGTGGACAGCACCCGCTCCAATTGCTCGGCAACGGATCTCATCGCGCCCGGCCTCCTGCCGGCGATCCGGTCGACGCGACCGGGCGGCGATCGGAGCCTGGCGGGACGACAGCGCGTGCGGTCTCGCCGGACGTGCCGCCATCCAGGCCGGGCGTCGCCGGCAGAGGGCTGACAGGGGCGTCCATGGTCACCAACCGTAGTGCCTGAGGTCCGACGAGCCTGCTCGACACCGTCCTTCGGCGCGCTGCATCCGTCCCGGCCGGTTCGGTGCACGGTGGGTCTGCGGCGGACGGGCACCGGGGGGCGCTGGAGGCAGTCGGAAACGGCGGATCGAGAAACTTGGTGCTGCCCTACGGTGTGGGCGTGCACAACGCCGGCGCGGACGCCCAGCAGCGGAAGGAAGAGCTGCGAACGACCCTGATCGCAGTGCGCCGGAGCCGGCCGGAGAACGAACGGCGGGCGGCGCGAACGGCCAACGCGGCTCACCTGCGGGCGGCGCTGGCCGGGCGGCGTTGCGTGGCCGCCTACCTGCCGCTGCCGTCCGAGCCGTTGGACGCGGCACTGCTGGACGCGCTGGCCGCGGCTTCGACGGTGTTGGTACCGGCCGTCGTCGGTGCCGCGCCGCTGGACTGGTGCCGCTATCCCGGTCCGACCCGGCGGGGCGTGTTCGGCATCGACGAGCCGACCTCGACCCGGCTGGGACCCGACGCGATCGGCACCGCCGACGCCATCCTGGTGCCCGCACTGGCGGTCGATCGGCGAGGGCACCGGCTCGGCCGCGGCGGTGGCCACTACGACCGCACGCTCGCGCTGCTCGACGAGGCCCGCGTCGGCACCGCGCCGGACCGCATCGCGGTGCTCTATGACGGAGAAATCCTGGACAGCGTGCCGGTCGACGAGCTCGACCGCTCCGTGTCGGCGGTCGTCACGCCGTCAACCGGTCTGCTGTCGCTGCCCTGACGGTCGTCAAGACCGGTGTATTTGCGGTCGGGACCGCTTCGGGCGCATCATCGAAGTTGGCAGTCAGCGCGTTCGAGTGCCAGAACGCCGTCTGCAGTACCCACCACCCGGCCGGCAGTGAACCGATACTCGATCACCCCGCCGCCGGACGCCCAGCCGGAGGACCCCGTGCCCACCTATCAGTACGCCTGCACCGAATGCGGTCACCGTTTCGAGGCGGTGCAGTCCTTCACCGACGATTCGCTGACCACCTGCCCGGTGTGCAGCGGTCAGCTGCGCAAGGTCTATGGCTCGGTGGGCGTCGTGTTCAAGGGCAGCGGCTTCTACCGCACGGACTCCCGGGAGAAGGCGTCCGCAGGCGCCAACGGGTCCGGGGACAAGTCGGCCGAGAAGACTGCCGGCAAGGCGGAGAAGTCCGGCGAGAAGTCCGGCGGCGACAAGGCCGGCGGCGAGAAGTCCACCGGTGAGAAGAAGCCGGCTGCGGCGAAGGCGGCACCTGCCGCGTCGTCGTCCGGGGGCAGCTCCGGCGGGAGCTCGTCGAGCGGCAGCAAGGCCGCCGCCGGCTGAGCCCGCTTGCCCACCGCACTCGGCGGGCAGGGCGCCGGCGCAGGGAATACTGGATCGGGTGGCCGTTCCTTCGCTGACCCGAGCCCGCGCCATCGTCCTGGTGCTGACCGCCCTGCTCCTTGGCGCCTGTTCCTCGGATCCGGTGCCGAGCCCGGCACCGGCCAGCACCGGGTCCGCACCGGACGGGCAGCGAACGTTGACTGTCAGCACCATCACCACCGGTCTGCAGGTTCCGTGGGGTCTGGGTTTTCTACCGGATGGCACCGCCGTCGTGACCGGACGGGATGACGGGTCGGTCAGGTCGGTGTCCGCGGATGGCACCGTGCAAACCCTCGGCACGATCGAGGGAGTGGTGCACGGCGGCGAGGGCGGGTTGCTCGGTGTTGCCGTCTCGCCGTCGTTCGATCGGGACAACCGGCTCTACGTCTACTACTCCGCCGATGACGGCAACCGGATCGACACCGTCTCGCTCCGCGACGGCCGGCTGAGCGACCAGCGGACCGGCCTGACCGGGATCCCCCGGGGCGGCATCCACAACGGTGGCCGGATGACGTTCGGCCCGGATGGGCTGCTGTACGTCGGCACCGGTGATGCGGGGAATCGGGACAACGCCCAGGACGCCGGTTCGCTCGGCGGCAAGATCCTGCGGTTGACCGCGGACCTTCGCCCTGCCCCGGGCAACCCCGGCGGCGGCGCTCCGATGGACCTCGGTCACCGCAACGTCCAGGGGCTGACCTTCGACGACGCCGACCATTTGTGGGCCGCCGAATTCGGCCAGAACACCTGGGACGAAATCAATCTCATCACCGCCGGCAGCAACTACGGGTGGCCGACCGTGGAGGGTGTCGGCAATCGGGACGGCTTCGTCGACCCGCAGCGGGTGTGGCCGACCGACCAGGCGTCACCCAGCGGAATCGCCTTCTGGCAGGGCTCGATCTGGATGGCCGGGCTGCGTGGACAGCAGCTGTGGGAGATCCCGATCGAGCAGTCGGCCGACGGGCCGACGACCGGCGAACCGGTTGCGCACCTGACGGGGTCCTACGGCCGGCTCCGGACGGTCGCCGTCGCACCGGACGGAAGCCTGTGGCTGACGACGTCCAACACCGACGGCCGGGGCGGCGTGCGGGACGGGGACGACCGCATCATGCGGCTGCAGATCGCAGGCTGAGCCACCCCGGCTCCCGATCCCTGGACCCGGCTCGGCTGTCCCCATCCACCGAGCTGTCCACAATCGGCGTCAGGCACCCTTCCCGGCTCATCGGTCCGCCTACCGTCCGGTCGATGAGCCACCGCACACGCAACGCCGACCGAACCGCAGGGGCTGCTGCAGGGACGAGGTTCGGTGGTGCGGTATCCACCCGGCGGGCGGGGTCGGTCGACGCGAGATGGCACGAACGCCCGCGGCAATGGCTGGCCGACCGCCGCCGCGGCGGCCGACTCCCGCGGGCGGCCAGGCGGGCTCTCGCCGCAGCTCTGGTCGTCGTCGCCGGTGTCCTCGCCCTGCTCCCCCAGCACACCACGGAGGGGCAGTTGGCCGTGGTGCTGACCCGAGATCTGCCGATCGGTGCCCGGATCGATGCGCGCGACGTGCAGCAGACCCAGATCGCCCAGCTGCCGGACGGTGCCGTGACCGAGGTGGCCGACGTTCTCGGCTCGCCGTTGGCGGCCGCGGCGCGGCGGGGCGAGATCCTCACCGACGCGCGACTGGCGGACGTCATCGGACCCGACCCCGGTGCCGGGCGGGTTGCCGTGCCGATCCGGCCCGCCGACCCGGCCATCGTCGACCTGCTGGGTCCCGGCATGCACGTCGCCGTCCTCGCCGTCGACGACAGCGGTGCGGCGGTGGTGCTCGCCCCGGACGCGGTGGTGCTGGCGATGAGCCAGGCCGACCGGAAGGGGCCGACAGACCGTCCCGTGGTGGTTGCGGTGCCCACCGACTCCGCGGATACGGTGGTCGCCGCAACCGTCGCCGGCACCATCGCCATCCGGTTCACCTGATGGCTACATGGGGCGGCTACCGTCGCCGCGTTCCGACAGCGGCAGAAGGGGACCACCATGATCAAGGGTTTTCGGGACTTCATCCTGCGCGGGAACGTGATCGACCTGGCGGTCGCTGTCGTGGTCGGTGCGGCCTTCACGGCCCTGGTCGGCGCCGTGACGAGCAATCTGATCCAGCCGGTGATCAATGCGTTCGGCGGGGTGGACACCGGCTCGATCGGCTTCTACATCGATCCGTCGAAGCCCGACTCGTACGTCAACATCAGCGCCATGATCGGCGCGCTGATCACCTTCCTGATCACCGCGCTGGTGGTCTATTTCATCTTCGTCGCCCCGATGAAGAAGATGCTGGACATCGCTGCGCGCCGCAAGCAGCCGATCCAGGCCGACCCCACCGAGGTCGACCTGCTGACGCAGATCCGGGACCTGCTGCGGGACGGCGCGGCCTCCGGTTCGACTCAGCCCAACACTTCTCCCGGCACCGACTCCCGGGTCGACTAGGCCGCACCCGCCGCAGGCCTGGCCGGCCGAGGCCCGGACCGGAAGGGGACGTGACGCCGGAGCGATCGAGGCGGCAGTCGCTCAGCCGTGATGTGGCGGCGTGTTGTCCCGATACCAACGCTCCCGGTCCGCTTCGGCGGACCTGTCCGTCTCGTCGGTCAGCTCGTCCTGAGTGACCGAGGGCAGGACGTCGCCGAAGATCTCGTCGAGCCTGCGCCGGTCGACGCGGCGGCCCGGTCCGGGGCCGGCGTCGGCGGACGCCTCATTCCCGGCGTCCGGGGTCGACCGGTCGGGTTCGGGTTCGGGCATCGCCGACGGCGCTCGACCCGGCCGTCAGACGCCGGGGTCGGACAGTTGCTCGATCACGTGCAGCGCGAGCGGGTTCAGGGTCGCCATGCCGTCGCGGATCGCCGCCCGCGATCCGGCCAGGTTCGCGACCACCGTCGACCCGGAGACGCCGACCATGCCGCGGGAGACGATGGCATCCATCACCCCGGCCGCCATCCCCGACCAGCGCAGCGCCTGGGCGATGCCGGGCAGCTCCCGATCAATGACCTCGGCCGTGACATCGGGCGTGACGTCGCGCGGTGACACACCGGTTCCGCCGACCGTCACCACCAGGTCGACCCCGCCGATGACGGCGGTGTTCAACGCGGTCCGGATTGCCACCTCGTCCGAAGGAACGGCCACCGACCCGTCCACCACGAAGCCCGCCTCGGCCAGCAGTTCGGTGACCAGGGCGCCGGCGCCGCCGTCGTCCTCGCCGTGGAGTGTGTGGTCCGTGATGGACACGATCAGCGCCCGACCGGCGTGCATGCTTGTCGACACGCGAGAGGCCTCCTGGTGGTGGTTTCGACCCGCAGGGCAGACGCCGTTCAGGCGCTGTGCGGTCGGCACACCCTATCGACTTCCGGCTGCACGCCTCGCAACAGGAGGGTCGATCCGGCGGCGCAGTGACCGGCGTCGCTTCCGTCGGAGAGGCGTGCGGCCGTTCCCCTATGCTTTTCCCGCGCGCGACGTGCTGGCAGGCGTCGAACGAAAATGACGGCCCCGAGACGTCGGCACACCGAGGAGCACCTGCATGGCGCAACGACGCACCACCGCGCGGGATCTGGCGCAGATCGCCATCTTTGCCGCGCTGATCGCTGCGCTCGGGCTGCCCGGCAGCATCACCATCGGCTCGACCGGTGTGCCGATCACCCTGCAGACCCTCGGCGTCATGCTGGCCGGCGGAATCCTCGGCGCCCGGAAGGGATTCCTGGCGGTGCTGGTCTTCCTCGTGCTCACCACGGCCGGGCTGCCGTTGCTGGCGGGAGGTCGCGGCGGCGTCGGGATCTGGACCGGACCGTCGGCGGGCTACCTCGTCGGCTTCCTCGCCGGAGCGGTTGCGGTGGGATTGCTGACCGCGCGGATCCTGCCGAAGTACCGGCTGTGGCAGGGCATCGCGGTCAATCTGCTCGGCGGTGCGCTGGTGATCTATCTGTTCGGCGTCACCTGGTTGGCAATCCGGACGAGCTGGGGTCCGGCGATCACCGGGGTGTTCGCCTACCTGCCCGGTGACGTGCTCAAGGCCGTGGTCGCCGCCCTCGTCGCGAAACAGGTGCACCGGTCGATCCCGGGGCTGATCGTCCCGACGTCGGCCGCCACCCCGCCCGCACCGCCCAACCACAAGGTCGCCAGCTGACCGGAGCTCCGCAGCTGCGGCTCGGCGGAACCGGTGACCGACCCGCCGTCACCGCGGCCGGCCGCACCGTTTCCTACCGGCAGCTCGCCGCGCTGATCGAGGCCCGCCGAGCCACCCTGCCCGGCGACGCCGAACCGGTGCCGGCCAGCGGCCCGTCCGTACTGGAGACACTCGTGACGGTGTTCGCCGCCGCGGCTGCCGGACGGCCCGTGCTGCTGGCCGATCCTGCGCTGCCCGCGCCTTCGCTGGGTGCGGTCCCGGCGGGCACCTTTCTCGTCGCGGTGACGTCGGGAACGTCCGGCGCGCCGCGGCCAGTGCTGCGGACGGCGGCCTCCTGGATCACCTCCTTCGACCCGCTGTCCGAGCTGACCCGCCTGACCGGGGACGATCGGGTGCTGCTCAGCGGGCCGTTGCACGCGACGCTGCACCTTTTTGCGGCAGTCCACACGCTGGCCCTCGGTGCGGAGCTGACCGACCGGCCGGCGACCGCCACGGCGGTGCACGCGGTGCCGGCGGTGCTGGCCGCACTGCTGCGCAGCCTGCCGGCCGGCGCCCCGCTCCGGCTCGCTGTCGTCGCCGGATCCGGCCTTCCCGACGATCTCGCCGCCGCTGCCGCGGGCCGCGGCATCGCGGTCGTCGAGTACTACGGCGCCGCGGAACTGTCCTTCGTCGGCGCCCGGCGGTGGCCGGAACGGCTGCGCCCGTTTCCCAGGGCGGAGGTGCGGATCCGCGGCGACGATGCCCGACCGGGTCGCATCTGGGTGCGCTCGCCCTACCTGGCAACCGGCTACCCGCCCGGCGTCACCGGGCCGCTGCACCGGGACGCCGACGGGTTCGCCACCGTCGGCGATCTGGGAGAAACACTGCCGGATGGGGCGTTTCGCGTCCTCGGCCGCGGTGACGCGGCGATCACCACCGGCGGGCACACCGTGCTCGCCGAGGACGTCGAGCGGGTGATCGGCGCGATCCCCGGGGTGGCCGGGGTCGCGGTCGTCGGCCTGCCGCACGCGGAATTCGGCGAGATCGTCACCGTAATCTTCGAGCCGGTCCCGGGGGCTGACCTGTCCGGAGTGCGCGGCGCCGCTCGCCGACAGCTGCGCGGACCGTCGCTGCCCCGCCGCTGGCTGCTCACGGACGCCCTGCCGCGCACGCCCAGCGGCAAGGTGCGGCGCGGAGCTGTCGCCGCGGCGGCCCGGCTCGGGGGATCAGGTCCGGCGGGATCAGGTCCGGCGGGATCGAGTTCGGTGGGATCGCGGTGGGATCGAGTGAGGAACTCCCCCGGCTGCGGCCACTACCGTAGGGGCCCGTGACCCGTTCTCGATCCGACCCGCACGGCCCGGTGCTGGTCGCCGGTCGGCGGAGCGCCATCGGCACGGCCAGTCACGCCTTCGCTGTCACCGACGTCATTTCGCTGACCGCTCCCGTTCTGCAGGCGGTGGCGCGCACCGTCGCCCCGCTCGACCGGCCCATCGACGACGTTGTCCTGGGAAACTGCATGGGACCCGGCGGCAACATCGCTCGGGTGTCGGCGCTGGCGGCCGGGTTGGGCGACACGGTTCCCGGCGTCACGGTGGACCGGCAGTGCGGCTCCGGCCTGGAGGCGGTGATGCAGGCGGCCACCAGGGTGCGGGCCGGTGACGCCGAGCTCATCCTGGCCGGCGGAGCGGAGTCGGCCAGCACGGCGCCGTGGCGGTTCTGGCCGCCGGACGGGGACGCCGAACCACTCCGGTACGAGCGAGCCCCGTTCGCGCCCAGGGGTTTTGCGGATCCGGGGATGGGCGAAGCGGCCGACGCGCTGGCCCGTCGAAGGGGCATCTCCCGGCAGCGGCAGGACGAGTACGCCGCCCGGTCCCATGAGCTGTCGTGCACCGCGTCGCGAACGGGCCGCTTCGACGCGGAGATCGTGGCCGTCGACGACGTGGTGCGGGACGAGCGACCGCGGGCCGGGATGAATGCGGCCCGGCTCTCCCGGCTGCGACCGTCCTTCGGCGTGGACGGGACCGCGACGGCGGGGAACTCCTGCGGGGTGTCCGACGGGTCGGCGGCGCTGGCGGTCTGCACCGAGGGCGCCGCCCGGGACGCGGGGCTGCCGTACCTGCGGGTCCTGGCGAGCGCCGTCGCGGCCGGCGATCCCGATCTGCCCGGGTTGGGCACGGCTGCTGCGGTGCAGGCGCTGCTGCACCGGCCGGCGGTGGCCGAGCTCGGCCTGACCTTTGGCGAGGTCGGCGCGGTGGAGATCACCGAGGCGTTCGCCTCGGTCGTGCTGGCCGCCATCGACGAGCTCGAACTCGACCCCGACGTGGTCTGCGCGGAGGGTGGCGCGATCGGCCTCGGCCATCCGTGGGGCGCGTCCGGGACGATCCTGCTGCTGCGGCTGATGTCCAGGATGCTCGCTCCGGCGTGCGGTTCCGGCCCGCGGTACGGCCTGGCCAGCTGCGCGATCGGCGGCGGTCAGGGGCTTGCGGTGCTGGTCGAGAATCCGAGGCGCTGATCGATGCCGGTCATCAGGTTCGCCGGCGTCGGGCACCGGTTCGGCGATCGCACCGTGCTGCGCGACATCGAGCTGACGCTGACCGAGCCACGGATCGGCATCGTCGGCGGCAATGGCTCCGGGAAGTCGACGCTGGCCCGGATGATCAACGGCCTCATCTCCCCCACCAGCGGATCGGTGACTCTCGACGGATTGGACACCACCGCCAAGGGACGGGAGGTCCGGCGCCGGGTCGGCTTCGTCTTCACCGATCCGGACAACCAGATCGTGATGCCCACGGTCGCCGAGGATGTGGCCTTCTCGCTGCGCAAGTCGCGGCTGGGCAAGTCCGACATCGCCGGCCGGGTAGCGGCATCACTCGAGCGGTTCGGGTTGGCCGACCACGCCGACCACCCGACGCATCTGCTGTCCGGCGGTCAGAAGCAATTGCTCGCCCTGGCCGCGGTGTTGATCACCGAGCCCGACGTGGTGGTCGCCGACGAGCCGACCACCCTGCTGGATCTGCGCAACGCCCGGATGGTGAACGAGTTGCTGGCATCGCTGACGCAGCAGGTCGTCCTGGTCACCCATCACCTTTACCTCCTGGGCGGCTTCGACCGGGTGGTCGTGCTGGAGGCCGGACGGGTGGTCGCCGACGGGCCGCCCGCCCGCGCACTGGACACCTACACCGGGCTGCTGACGTGACAGTCATCGGGCTTTATCATCCGGGACACTCTGTGCTGCACCGTGTCTCGGCGGGATGGAAATTGCTGGGCATGCTGCTCGCGGTGACAGCGGTGGTGTTCCTCCGGCAACCCTGGCAGCTGGCGGTCGCCGCGGCGGTGCTGATCGGACTCTATGCGCTGGCACGGATCCCACCCCGGGTCGCGGCGGCGCAATTGTGGCCGATGCGCTGGTTTCTGTTGCTGGTGGCCGTGTTTCAAGTGGTCTTCGCCGGCTGGCAACCTGCCGTGATGGTCTGCGGGACCCTCTTGTTGACGGTCGCAATCGCCGCCCTGGTGACGGTGACGACGAGGGTCACCGCCATGCTCGACGTGTTTCGTCGGCTGATGCACCCGTTCCGGCGGTGGGTGGACCCGGACCGAACGGGGCTGCTGCTGGCATTGACGATCAGGTGCATTCCGCTCATGGTGGACATCGTCCGCGACGTATCCGACGCGAGAAAGGCTCGCGGCGTTGGGTTCTCGCTGCGCGCGATGGCCGCACCCGCCGTCGTCCGGGCATTGCGGTCGGCGGACGCGCTCGGTGAGGCGCTCGTCGCCCGGGGCGTCGACGACTGACCGTAGCCGACTTTGGTCGGGAATTCCCGCCGACGGCGAACCGGCGAGATCCTGGACCGCGAATTCTGCAAATCCGACACCGGTGCATCCAATGCCCATGCCGCCCCGGTAACTCTTCTCGGAAGCACTCCCACCCCCCCACACGAGGAGGATTTACATGAGGCGTCTCATTGCCGCCGCGGCGGCAGGTTCGCTGGCCGTGGCAGCAACGCTGTTCGGCGCACTGCCGGCTTCGGCCGCAGACACCGGCACGGTGTACGTGGTGCACGGCATCCCCGACACTCCCGTCGACGTCTACGTCAACGGCGCGCTGACGCTGGACGACTTCCAGCCCGAGACCGTCGCCGGACCGCTCGATCTTCCGGCCGGCACCTACGACATCGCCATCACCGCGCCGGATGCGGCTGACGCGTCGTCGCCGATCCTGGAGGCCTCCGCCGACGTCGAGGCCGGCACGAGCTACACCATCGTCGCCCACCTCAAGGAGGACGGCACCCCCACCGTCACCCCGTACGTGAACGACACCTCGGTGATCTCGGCCGGCAACACCCGCCTCGTGGTGCGTCATGACGCCGCCGCTCCCGCGGTCGATGTCCGGGCCGGCGGTGCTGTCGTGCTCGCTGGTGTCGTCAACCCGCAGGAAGGCGTGCTGAACATCCCGGCCGGCACAGTCGACGCCGATGTGGTTCTCGCCGGCACCGACACCGTGGCCATCGGCCCGGCCTCGCTGGATCTGGCCGAGGGCAGCGCGACGTTCGTGCACGCCGTCGGTAGCGCCGAGGACGGCACGCTGACCCTGGTCAGCTTCACCATCACCGGCCTGCACTCCGCACCGGGCGGCGTCCCCGCCGGCACCGGCCCGGCCGACAGCCCCGCCGCCACCATCGCCCTGGTCGTCCTGCTGACCCTGGGTATGGCTGCTGCGGTCGTCGGCGGACGGCGCCTGTACCTGGATCGCTCGGTCTGACCGAGCCGTCCGGACGCGCCGTGCGCACCAAGATGTCCCGCCGCCAGGCTGCCACCGGCCTGGCGGCGGGGCTCACCCTGATGCTCTCGGCGCCCTTCGTCTACTGGCTGGTCCAGCCCGATCCCGCCGGGCAGACGGTGTCCTCCGTCAACGCCGCCGCTGCCGCGGAGCTGGCCTCACCATCCATCGGATCGGCGGCCCGGACACCGGCGGCAACCTCGCCGGCCGCGACCGGGACCGCCACCGCACCCACTTCGCCACCCAAGTCATCCGCACCGAAGACTTCGGCACCAAGAACATCTGCACCACAAACTTCTGCACCACGAACTTCTGCACCACGAACTTCTGCACCACGAACTTCTGCACCACGAACTTCTGCACCAAACCCCCGGCCAAGCCGGCACCCGCGCCGGTCAAGGCGCCGGTGCGCGTCGAACTTCCGACTTTGGGAGTCGATGCGCCCGTCATCCCGATGGGCGTCGACAGCGAGGGCGTCATGGAGATTCCCGAGGACGTCGGCGACGTCGGCTGGTACCGATTCGGCCCCGCTCCCGGCGCATCGACGGGTTCGGCGGTGCTGACCGGCCACGTCGACGACTACCGGCAGGGCGTCGGAGTGTTCGGCCGGATCGGCGAACTGGGCCCTGGCGACGCGATCAAGGTCACCGACGAATCAGGTGTCACCCGCGAATTCACGGTCGTCGCACGTGAGGAGTGGTCCAAGGACCAGGTCCCACTCGACCGGCTCTTCGATCGGGGCGGGAAGTCGAGGCTGGTGCTGATCACCTGCGGCGGTTCTTTCAATGAATCAACTCTCGGATATGACGACAACATTGCCGTCACTGCAGTGCCCGTGAACGGATGACCTACGCTGCTCGGGTGTCCAGTCCCTCAACGCCGCCCCATGGCAGCGTCAGTCCGGGGACCTCGCCCGACCTGACAGCGGATGGCGAATGGATGCAGAGGTTCCGCGCCGGTGACGCCGCGGCTCTGCGCCAGGCTTTCGACCGCTACGGCGGGATGGTGCAACGGGTCGGGATGTTGCGGCTCGGAAACCACCACGACGCAGAAGAACTGGTGCAGCAGGTGTTCGTCCGGGCCTGGAAGGGGCGGGACGGTTTCGACCCGGCCCGCGGGTCGCTGGGCGCCTGGCTACTGGGGATCACCCGCCGGCTGATCGCCGACCGGTACGCCTCACTGGACCGGGACCGCAAGGTCGTCTCGGCGGCGGAGAGCATCGCGCCGCCGGCGACGGAGACCAAATCGGTGGACAGGGTGGTCGACCGGGTGGTGGTCGGCAACGAACTGAACAAGCTGCCCGCGGAGCAACGAATGGTGCTCCGGCTGGCCTTCTACGGCGACCTGAGCCATTCGGAGATCGCAGCCACCACAGGTCTTCCCGTCGGGACCGTGAAAAGCCATATCAGACGGGCGCTCATACAGCTACGGAAACGTTGGGAGGTGGACGGTGCAACATCCTGAATGTGATGATCTCGCCCTCCTCGCTCTCGACGAGTCGGTGGGCACCGAGATCGACGCACACGTCGCCGGCTGCCCGCAGTGCTCGGCAGAGGTGGAGGCCTTCCGGACCACCATCGGCCTGGCCGCGCTGAGCAACTACGGCGAGAACGCGCCGCGCCCCGGGGAATCGGTCTGGCGGGCCATCACCGACGAACTGGGGCTGGAGCCCTCGACCTCGGCAGGTACGGTCGCGACCGCTGTCCAGGAGCCCGCGCGGGCCGACACGCTGGCGCCGACCGGGCCGACGGTGCCATTCCGTCCCGAGGACCCGGCTGCGCCGGCCGCCGAGGGCGCGACGCACAAGAACGGATCGAGCGCGGCCGGGCTGACCTCGGTCCCGGGCACCGGCGCGGACCTTCCCGCCGACCGGTCCGGTTCGGCAGAGCGCGGCACCGGCCGCCGCGGTGCAGGACCCGGTGGTGGCGGCGCCTCGCCGGTGGTCGCGGTGGGTTGCGCCGATCGCCGCCGCTGTCGTCGGCATCGCCGTGGGTGCGGGCGCGGTCGTGATCAGTCAGAACCGCAGCTCGGACGTCACCGTCGAGGCGGTCGCACCGCTGAAGGGGGTTCCCGGCGGTCCGCTGACCGCGGACCAGCAACGGCAGCTCGGCCGTGCGGAACTGATCGCGGCGCCCAGCGGCATCGAAGTCAAGGTCGAGGCGCCCGACCTACCGCCGTCGTCCAACAGTGCCTATGAGGTGTGGCTGTTCGGCGAGGGCGACCGGATGGTGTCGCTGGGCACGTTGAGCAACGGCAGTGGCACCTTCACGGTGCCGAATGGAATCAACACGCAGGAGTACCGGACCGTGGACGTCTCCGACGAGCCGCCGAACGGCAATCCCGCGCATTCCGGCATCAGCCTGGTCCGCGGTTCCTTCAGCTGAACCGGCGGCGACACACCGCAATGAAGCGCTGACACGCCGCAATCGGCGGGTTGAGCGGCACCTGACGTATCACTGGCCGTCCGGGGCCGTCAGGAACAGTGCCGGACGGAGGTCCGGCCCTCGTTGCCCGAAGGCCTGTGATGACCCGCCCGCTCCGCAGTCGCGGTTCCCCTGCAGCACAGGCGTCCCCGAATGGCCGGTCCGCAGCCGACGACGGCTCCCGCCGGACCGGACGCCGCCAGGACGCCGCTGCCCTGCTGCCGACCCTCGCGCTGGCGCTGGTCGCGATCACCTGGGGCGTCTCCTTCTCTGTCGTCGACGGTGCCGTCGACGCCTTGCCCTCCGCCGATCTGGTCGCATGGCGGTTTGCCGGAGCGACCGCGCTGCTCGCGCTGATCGGGCGGACGGCTCCCCGCCTGCCGACGGCCCTCCGGCTGCGATCGCTTCTCCTGGGTGCCCTGCTGGGGGTCGGGTTCCTGCTGCAGACCTGGGCCATGCCGACACCGACGCGATGATGTCCGGATTTCTGACCGGCACGCTGGTGATCTTCGCGCCGCTGATCAACTGGGCGCTGTTCCGCGATCGGCCGAGCCCGGGCGACCTGGGTCGCCGTCGCGGTCGCGGCGGCCGGGCTCGCCCTGCTCAGCCTGCGCGGAACCGGGTTCGGAACGGGCGAGGCCGTCACCTTGCTGGCCGCGATGGCGTGGGCGCTGCACCTGGTGCTGCTGTCGCGCTGGGCGAGAGCCGAGCACGCCCTGGCCTCGCGCGGGTGCAGACCGGCACCGTGGCCGGAATGGCGCTGCTCGCGGTGGCCATCGGCGGCGCGTTCAACGGCGGGTCGATCGTTCCCGCCTTGCCGGCGAACGGCGCGACCTGGCTCGCCGTCGGCTTTCTGGCTGTCCTCGCGACGGCGGGGGCGATGGTCCTGCTGAGCTGGGCGCAGTCGCGGGTCAGTGCTGTGCGGGCAGCCATTGTGCTGACCATGGAACCGGCAGCTGCGGCGGTGACGGCCGGGTTGCTGGGCGGCGAATTGGGCGGCCGGACGATCCTCGGCGGGACTGCCCTGGTGGCCGCGATGCTCGTCGTCGAGCTGAGCAACCGCTCCGGTCCGGGGGCGACCAGGCGACTCCGCACGAGGCTGCACCGCCGTCGCCGGCCCGAGCGCGGATCAGCAGCCACCGGCCGGAGTTCAGCTCTCGTCGATGCTGACCCTGATCCCGCCGTCGACCAGCGAGAAGTGGATGTCCGCCAGTGATGTGACGCTCGGTGCGTCCAGCGCCGTGTGCGTGGTGAGGACACCGACCACCGGGCAGCCGGCGGCGCGGGCGGAGGCCACGCCGGCCGGTGCGTCCTCGACCACCAGACACCGCTGCGGAGGGAAGCCGAGCAGCTCAGCCCCCTTCAGATACGGTGCCGGATCGGGCTTTCCGACGGCGACGTCGTCGGCGGTGACGACGATCGCCGGTGTCGGCAGCCCGGCCGCGGCGATCCGGGAACTGGCCAGCCGCACCCCGCCGCTGGTCACGATGGCCACCCGGTTCCCGGGCAACGCAGCCAGCACCTCGGTGGCACTCGGCTGCGCGACAACCCCTTCGGTGTCGGCGGATTCGGATTCCACCATGAACTGCCGGAGCTCCTCGACCCGATCCGCGGGCATGTCGGGCACCAGCATCCCCATCACCTGTGGCACCGGCACGCCGTGGATGTGCGGCTGCACCTCCGGCCAGGGCCGGCCGATCCGGTCGGCGAGGCGTCGCCAGCTGCGCTCCACGCTGCCCGCGGAGTCGACCAGGGTGCCGTCGAGGTCGAACAGGATCGCGTCCACCAGCCACGTCGTCATCCGCTCACCCTGACACAGGCTCACCGGGCAACGGCACCGACCGTGAGTGCCCCGCGGGCGACCGCCCGCCCGGGGCCGGCGCGCAGCGTTGCGCCCAGCCGGCGGGCCGCCGCGGCGGCGTCGCCGTCGAGCAGTCGCCGCACCGCACCAGCCAGCTCCCGCGCGGATGCGGCGTTGGGGTCGAGAGCAATACCGACCCCGGCGTTCTCGATCGCGGCGGCGCCGGCGAACTGGTCGGTGGAGAACGGCAGCACCAGCATCGGGACGCCCGCCGTCAGCGACTCGGTGACGCTGTTGTTGCCGCCATGGGTGATCGCGACCGCGGCGGCGTCGAGCAGCGCGACCTGCGGGAGGAACTCGCGGACCAGCCACCGCGCCGGCAGCTCGCCCAGCACCGAGCGGTCCGCGGATCCCACTGCCAGCGCGACCCGCACCGGCAACCGGCGCAGGGCAGCGGCGACCCGCCGCAGCACGTCGGCGCGCACCGACAGGAAGCTACCGAAACTCACGTACACCAAGGCGTATCGGGGTCCCGCTCGAGCCAGCGGGCGATGTCCGCCGGTGGTTCCTGCTGCCGCACGGCCGATCCCAGAAAGGCGTGCGCCGGCAGCTGCGCCGTGCGGGCCGGATCGTGCAATTGCGACGGATAATTCAGCAGCACCGGTGCGGCATGCTCCGTGAATGCATCTCGGGACGGTTCCGCCTGCGGCGCAAGGACTTTCAGCGCCGCGTTCCATTCGGCGGTGAATTCGTCCCGGACCTGCCGGCATCGGCCGAGCAGGTCCTGCAGCTCCGTGGGATCGGGGTAAAACGCAGCCGGCCATGCGGGCGGGTACCCGTACACCTCGTCGCCGACCGGCAGTGCGGTCGGGTGACCGAGGACGACGTCGGCGTGCGGCACGCCGCCGGCCAGCAGCGCCAGCCGCGCACTGAACGCAAGATGGTCGACGATCACCTGATCCGGCCGCACCGCAGCCACCACGTCCAGCACCCGGCGGGCGGTGTTCACCGGATCCCACAGCAGGTCCGCCCGTCTGGCCTCCGCCTGGTACAGCAGCGTCGGCACCATTCCCCGTTCGGTCGCGGCGAAGAACCCGCGCAGCGCATCGTCCTCGCCCGAAACCTGCTGCTCCGCGCGGATGACCCCGGGGTTCGACCCGCGCCCGAGCCGCAGATCCATGCGCCGGAAACCGAAGTCGGCGGTGATGGACGCCGTCGCCGGGCCGCTGGCGACCACCACCCGCTCCCCCGCATCCCGCCACGCGGTGCCCAGGGTGGCCAGCGGCAGCAGATGCGAGGCGTAGTCCGGGCTGATGATCAGCAGCGTCATCGCCGGGTCACCCCAGCATCGGCGCGGTCACGCCGTCGTACACGCCGACCAGGGTGCGGGCCATCGCCTGGATGGTGAACCGCTCGGCGACCAGCTGACGGGCGGCCGCAACCCGTTGCGCGTCGTCGGGCTTCGCGGCCAGATCCAGGGCAGCCGCGACGCCGGCGCCGACGTCATGCGGGGACCGGGTGTCGACCAGGAACCCGGTGACGCCCTCGTCGATGTAGGTGGCCGGGCCGCCGCCCTCCGGACCGACGACGACCAGACCTGCGGCCAGCGCCTCGATCAGCGCGAGCCCGAACTCCTCCTTGAGGCTGCCGCAGACGTACACCCCGCCGGGCGCGATCGCGCCTCGCAACCCCAGGTGCGCCGCCGCCATCCACCCCGCGACCACGTCGTTGGGGCGGTGACCGGCCATGATCAGCCCATCGGCGGCGCCGGGGTGTTCGTCGATCACGCCGGCGATGGCCGCGAGCTGACCCGCCTCGTCGGCGGACGGCTGCTCCAGATCTCCGCCCGCGATCAGCAGGTTGCAGCGGTCCCGCAATTCCTGATCCGACGCCCATGCCTCGACGACCGTGGCCATGCCCTTCACCCGGTGCAGCCGGCCGACGCTCAGCGCGAGCGGCAACCCGCGCCGATGCTCCGGCAACCCGGAGATCAACCGATCGAGCTCGGCCAGCGCAGGCGACAGTGGTTGCGACGCAACGCTCGTCGACGGCCGTGCCGCATTTCCCTGGGCCGCCATCACCTGGGCGCGCGCCGCGGCACTCACGGTGACGTCGATGCCTTCCGGCACCACCGTGTACCGGCCCGGCTCCCGATCGATGTCGATGCCCAGCAGGTCGCTGAGCCGGTCACGCAGTTCGGGCCGGGGGAACAGCGCGCAGTGGTGAGCGCCGGTGGCCAGCCGGCGCACCAGGCTGGTCCGGAACCAGTAGTGCTCCCGCTCGTCGACCCCGCCGAAGCCACCCCTGGTGAGCGCCCCGGTCATGTCCAGGGCGTGGATCACGGCGTGCGGGTCCGGCGCGAGGGTGAAGACGGTCGGAATGCCGAGGCCGGTGGCGACGGCCGCCGCGGCCATGCTGCCGACGTCGGCCATCCGCAGGTGCACGACATCGACCCGCCCGTGCGCGGTCAGTGCGCGCCGGATGCCCCGCTCCGCCGCCACCGACACCGGCCAGGCGTTGGCGGCGTCGGTCGGATCCGACAGCAACGGGATCGGTGCCAGCAAGTGACCGCCCGAGCGGTCGGACAGTGCGTCGACCGCCGCATCCGCCGATCCCCTGGACATCGTCAGCACCCGCGCGATCCCGGGCTCGGCGGCAAGGGCGTCGCCCAGCCGGATCAGCATCGTCGCGATGCCGCCGTTGTCACCGGCCCCGGCCCGGCTCAGTTCCCGATCGAGATCGGCATGCAGGAACAGCTGCGCGACCGCCAGACCGTCGGGCTGCTCCCCGAGCAGGGGCGGTGCCGGGCGCAGGTCGAACTGCGCGAGCCGGGCGACCGCGCCCAGCTCGCCGTCCGTCCAGGCCAACCGCCGAATCAGCTCGTCGGCGTTCCCTGGCCCCCGATCACCCAGCGCCGCGACGGCGGCCATCCGCGAGTGCAGCGGCTCGGTCTCGTCGGCGGCGATCCGCACCAGGGCCCTGGTGGCAACGGCGCCGGGGACCAGGCCCATCGTCTCGACCAGCCGAGCCCGGCCGGCGGCGTCGTCGCGGGACACCAGGGCACCCTCGAGAGCGAGCGCGATGTGGTCGGGGGACAGCTGCGCCCAGCGCCGCAGCGCCCGCTGGTTGATGACGGTGGCGAAGCCGCCGGCCGCCACCCCGGAGACCAGCCGCCCGACGGTGTCCAGCCGCGGCGACCGGGAACCAAGCGCCCACGCGGCGTGCTCCCGCAGGAACGGCCGGTCGTCGGACAGCAGGTCCGACAGCACATCGGCGGCACCGTCGTCGAAGACCGCGCCGAGCGCGTGCACGGCGGCGATCGCGGTGACCTGGTCCGCTTCGTCGGCGATCGCCGACATCAGAAGCTTCACCGCGTGCGGTCCGCCGTCGTGCCCCGCCGCCGCGGTCAGCCCGTCCGCGGCCCGCATCGCGTCCAGGATGAACGGGGCGTCGCGCACCTTTGCGAGCGCAGCGTACAAAGCCATGGGGTCTCGTTTCAGATCGGTCGGGCAGCCGGGCGTCGGCCCGGCAGGCTGTGCAGCACCCGCCGGAAGATGAGTTTTCCCACCTCGGGCACCTCGACCCGATTGATCTACCGCGGAACCGGGCAGAACGGATGCGTGCGGCCGGCGGTTCATTCGACCGTGGCAATCCCGCCGCCGATCCGTCCGGGGCGGCTACGCTTTCTGTCCCGGCCACGGACGTGCCCGGGGCCATGACCCGACGACGATGATGGGCGGATCGATGAGTTCCTGGACGGGTTCGGTCATCTGGTGGCAGGTGTATCCGTTCGGGTTCGTCGGCGCGGAGAAGCAGGCGCTGCCGATCGATTCCCCCGTGCAGCACCGGCTGCCGAAGCTTGTGCAGTGGCTGGACTACCTGGTCGAACTGGGCTGCAACGGGCTCGCCCTGAATCCGGTGTTCGCGTCCGAGACGCACGGCTATGACGTCGTCGATCACTTCGCGATCGACCGCAGGCTGGGCGATGACGCCGACATCGACGAGCTGATCGAGGCCTGTCACGCCCGCGGCATCCGGGTGCTGTTCGACGGCGTGTTCAACCACGTCGGGCGGGCGCACGCCGGTTTCGCCGATGTGCTCGAGCGCCGGCAGGACTCCGATCACGCCGGCTGGTTCCACATCGACTGGGCGGCAGACGGTCACGACGGCTTCGGCTACCGCACCTTCGAGGGCCACGGCGGCCTGGTGGCGCTGAACCACGATGAACCCGCCGTCGCCGACTACGTGGTCGACGTCATGGCGCACTGGCTGGCCCGGGGCATCGACGGGTGGCGCCTGGACGCCGCGTACGCGGTGCCGTTGCCCTTCTGGCGCGCCGTCACCACCCGGGTCCGCGAGCAGTTCCCCGACGCGTGGTTCGTCGGTGAGGTGATCCACGGCGACTTCCCGACCTGGGTGCGGGACGGCGGGCTGGACTCGGTGACGCAGTACGAGCTGTGGAAGTCGATCTGGAGCTCGCTGAACGACGGCAACTTCTTCGAGCTGTCCTGGACCCTGGAGCGGCACCGCGACTTCTGCGAGGTGTTCAGCCCGCTGACCTTCCTCGGGAACCACGACGTCACCCGGATCGCCAGCCAGCTGACCGACCCCGACACCCTGCCGCATGCGCTGGTGCTGCTGTTCACGCTGCCCGGCATCCCGAGCATCTACTACGGCGACGAGCAGGGCTTCCGGGGCGTCAAGGAGGACCGGGAGGGCGGTGACGACGAGGTCCGGCCGTCGTTCCCGGACACCCCCGAGGAGCTGTCCGAGATCGGTGAACCGATCTTCCGGCTGCACCAGGAACTGATCGGCCTGCGCCGCCGTGAGCCCTGGCTCGGCACAGGTCGGCTGGAAGTCGTCACGCTGACCAACGAGCAGTTGTCCTATCGGATCGCCGGGGACGGCGGCGCGGCGCTGGTGATGCTCAACGTCGCCGACGAGCCGTTCGACTTCGAGGTCGAGGGCGCCATCGAACTGTTGGCCGCCGACCAGGGTGGCGACGCCGGCAATGCGGTAGGCGAGGCGCGGTTGACCGTCGGCGGGCACGGCTGGGCTGTCGTCCGAACAGAAGGTTCGCCCGCGTAGCCTCTCTCGCCACCATGTCAACCCCGTTTCCCTCCCAGCCAGACGCCGTCTCGGCGCTGGCGAACAGCGTGTTCGGCTACGCCGACCTCCGGCCGGCGCAGCGCCGGGCGCTCGACCCGGTGTTGGCCGGCCGGGACACCCTCGCCGTGCTGGCCACCGGCAGTGGCAAGAGCGCGGTCTACCAACTGGCCGGTCTGCTCTCCGGCGGGCTCACGGTTGTGGTGTCCCCGCTGGTAGCCCTGCAGCGCGACCAGCTACTCGGCCTGACCGGCCGCCGGCTTCCCGATGGCCGACCGGTCCGAGCCGCCCAGTTGAACGCAACCGTGCACGCGGCCGAGGCACGCGAAACGCGGGCCGGGGTCGCCGCCGGGGACCTGGACTTCCTGCTGCTCGGACCGGAGCAGCTGACCCGGCCCGCGACCCGCGAGCTGCTCTCCGCCGGCGGACGGCCGTGCCGGTTGCTGGTGGTCGACGAGGCTCACCTGGTCAGCGAGTGGGGGCTGGATTTCCGGCCCGACTACCTGCAACTGGCCGACGCGCGCCAGTTGCTCGGCCGGCCGCAGGTGCTGGCGCTGACCGCGACGGCGTCCCCGCCGGTACAGACGGAGATCACCCGCCGGCTCGGCATGACCGACCCTGCCGTCGTCGTCGCGGGCTTCGACCGGCCGAACATCAGCCTCACAGTCCATCCGGCGCACGGCAGTTCCACGGCCGACCGCCGGCGCGCCGACGACGCCGTCGTGCGGGCGGTCCTCGCCGGGCCGACTCCTGCCCTGGTCTATGCGGCGAGCCGGCGGCACTGCGAGCAGCTGGCCGAACGGTTCCGGCACGACGTGCTGTCGGCCGCGCCGTACCACGCGGGCCTGCCCGTCGCGGAGCGCTCGGCCACCCAGGATGCCTTCCTGAGGGGCACGCTGGATGTGGTCGTGGCGACCAGTGCCTTCGGGCTCGGCATCGACAAACCGGACGTGCGCAGCGTCGTGCACGCGAGCCCGCCGGGAAGTCTGGACGAGTACTACCAGGAGGTCGGCCGCGCCGGCCGGGACGGGCAGCCGGCCCGGGCGGTGCTGGTGTTCAACCCCGCTGACCTGCGGCTGCCCCGGCTCTTCGCCTCCGCCGCCCGGGTGAAGGACGCGGATGTCGATGCGGTGATCGCCGAGCTGTGCCGCGCGACCGGGCCGGTGCCGCTGGCCGATCTCACCGGCAGCGTGGGACTGAGCGCCCGCCGGACCGAGACCGTCGTCGAGCGTCTCGTCGATGCGGGAGCCGCCACGCTGCACGACGGGGTCGTCACGCCTTCCGTCAGCGATTCCGCGCAGGCCGGTCGAGCGAGCGTCCGGACGCACAGCGCGGAGGAAGCCAAGCAGGCCGTCGCCGAGAGCCGCATCGACGCCGTCCGCTGGTATGCGGAAACCCAGCACTGCCGCCGCGCCGAGCTGCTGGCGTACTTCGGTGAGCACTACGACCCGCCCTGCGACGCCTGCGACAACGACCACCGCCCGCCGCCCTGGGAGCCGCCCGGCATGATCAGCTCGGTGCAGCCGCCGCCCGGCGACTCTGGGGTGAGCGCCGGTCGCCGGGTCGCGCACAAGACCTGGGGAGAGGGTCTGGTGCTGTCCGCCGACCCGCACGAGCTGGTCGTCGTCTTCGACACCGCGGGATACCGGCACCTCACCCAGGCCGCCGTCACTGCCGGTCTGCTGCGGGTGCTGCCCGTCCGGTGAAGGTGGCGATCGGTCCAGGCGCGTGGCGCCCGAGCTGATCGCTCAGCCGACGTTGAAACCGCCGTTGCTGTAGAGGATCTGCCCGTTGATCCAGGCACCACTCTCGGACAGCAGGAAGGCGACGAGGTTCGCCGTGTCGTCGGCGGTGCCCAGACGCCCGGCGGGGGTGGCGCGGATACACGACGCGCGAATTGTTTCGTCCATCCAGCCGGTGTCGACTCCACCCGGGTTGATCACATTGGCCCGCACGCCGCGGTCGGCCAGCTCGACCGCGGCAGCGATGACGATCCGGTCGAGCGCCCCTTTGCTCGCCCCGTACGGCAGGTTGTGGACGGTGTGATCGCTGGTCAGCGCGACGATCCTGCCACCGACCTCGCCTGCCGGGACGTGCGGGAGCAGCTCGGCGAACGCCTTGATGAGCAGCCAGGTGGCTCGGCTGTTCACGGCGAAGTGACGGTCCCAGCTGGCGAGGTCCGTTGTGAGAATCGAGCTGTCGACGGACTCGCAGTGCGACATGACCAGGGCGCTGACCGGGCCCAGAGCCTCTGTCGCCGTGCGGAACAGTTCGGCGGGGACGACCGGGTCAGCAAGGTCCGCGGGGACAAGTTCCACCCGTACGCCCACGGCCCGGCACGAATCGGCGATCGATTCCGGATCCTCGGCGTTCCCCTCGTAGCCGAGCCGGTCGTCGTAGGGCCGCCAGTAGTTCAACGCGAGGTGCCAGCCGTCACGGGCCAGGCGCTCGGCAATCCCCGTTCCGATCGAGCGCCGCCGGCCCACGCCGGTGATGACCGCCACCCTGCCGTTGCGATCCCCGTCCATCGACCGACAGTAGATGTCTCCGGCGAGAGAACCACATGCGGCAGCGACTCCGACAGCGGGTCACTCTGGCGTCGACGAGCCCGAGCCCGGGCCGGCGCAACGCATCGTCCCTGAACTCGGCAACTGCCGTCACGGATATTGCCCACCACGACAGTTCTCGCATTGTGGCAGGGAAAAGTGGGTCCGTCGTAGGCTTCCTCCACGTGGACCCCCTTTCATCGGTACCGGTCAGCGCCCTGTGCGACGTCGACAAGTCCTTGCCGGTCGTCGACCCGGCCATCCGGCCGCTGACCGCGACGGCACGGATGTGCGGCCCGGCGTATACGGTCACGGCTGCCGGCGAGTTCCTGTCCGTACTGCAGGCGATCGGCGAGGCTGCACCGGGCGATGTGCTCGTCGTGCAGGCCGGCGGTCCGCCGCAGGCAGCACTCGGCGAGCTACTGGCCACGGAGGCTAATCGTCGCGGATTGGGCGGAATCCTCGTTGATGGCTATGTGCGAGACCGCACGGGCCTTCCACCCCAGCTGCCGCTCTGGGCGCGCGGAACGGTCCCGATGGCGGGCCGCAGCGATGTCCCACCGCGGGTCGGCGGGCCGATTCTGTTCGGAGGTCTGCGCGTGCGGCCCGGCGACACCGTCGTGGCCGACGACGACGGAATCGTGATTGCGCCGCGCTCACAGCTCGAGGCTTGCCTGGAGCGCGCAGCGCAGATCGAGCGCACCGAGGCCGCGGTGCTCGCCGAGATCGAGGGCGGCGCCTCGCTGATCGAGATGACCAACCTCGTCGAGCACGTGGCTGCTTTGCGGCGCGGCGAAACCAGCACGCTGGCGATCACGCCACCGAGCTGAGGCCGAGGCGGTTGGGCGAGGCTGCCGTCTGGTCCGACGCCGGCTCGCCCAGGACGAACTCGCTCGGGCTGGCACGCCGAGGCGGGTCATCCTCCAGTACCGCGCGGCGAACGCCGTCCCACCACCTGGCTGGTATCCCCCGGCCGGACCGAGCCACGTATCCTCGTCTCGATCCTTCCTGCCACCCGAGTCCGGGATGGCGTTGGAGGCCATTCAGGCCCAGGCCGGGCACGTCTCGATCGAGACAACCCGGATTTACCTGCATCTCGTCGGCGCGATTCGGGCGACGGCGTGCACCCATTGGGTCCTGGGCATCGGACGTCCACATCTCGGCGATCCCCCGTGAGACGGCAACTGTCAGAAGCCGGAGCGTTCCGATTGCCGTTGCTTACCTCGAACGGGTACGGCCGACTGTCAATGCGATGAAACGGGGTCGTCCAACAAACATCGGTATACGCCGTTCGGCGCCTGGTGCCCATATGTAATCGGTGGGAAGAATGAGTCATTCGTTTGTGACCGACATTGGGAAGGACCGCCATGAGGCAACGAAGCCGTCGAGGTCCCTTGGCCGCGCTGACATCTGCGGCGGTGATCGGCCTGTCCTTGGTAGGCACTCTGCCCGCCGGTGCGGGCGGCGGCCACAATGGCGGCGGCTCCGGTTCTCCCTCCGGCACGCAAACGACGATCGCCACCGGTCTGGACAACCCCCGGCAGTTGTCTTTCACCCCACGGGGGGACCTGCTTGTCGCCGAAGCAGGCAAGGGTGGCGACGGTCCTTGCCGGCCGAGCCCTGACGGCGGCAACGAATGCTTCGGCGCCAGCGGAGCGGTCACCAAGATCGACTCGCGTGGCCACCAAGTGAGGATCATCACCGGATTGCCCTCGTTCGGCGGCGAAGGCACCGGCACCTCGGCGATCGGACCGAGTGACGTGCTCGCCGTCGGTCAACACATCTCGATACTCATCGGCCTGGGTAGCAACCCGGCGAATCGGGACGACCTACCCGCGCCCGGACAACAGTTGGGCACGTTGATCCAGACCACCAAGAACTACGGCACCTTCCGCACAATCGCCGACCTCGCGGCATTCGAGGCCAAAAAGAACCCGATCGACGACCCGGACAGCGACCCAGTGGGGATGCTCTACGACCACGGCGAATATGTCGTTGCCGACGCCGGCGGCAACACTGTGCTGAAGGTCAGCCAGCGCTGCAATATCCGGCTCCTCGCGAAGTTCAAGGATCGCATGGTCGATGCGCCGCCGTTCCTCGGACTCCCGCCCGGAACCCAGATCCCAATGCAGGCGGTGCCCACCTCCGTCGCCGCCAAAGACCACGAGGGCTCCTACTACATCAGCCAGCTCACCGGCTTCCCGTTCCCCAAGGGGGCCGCAAACATCTTCAAGATCGATAGGCACGGCAAAGTCACGACCTACGCGGCCGGCCTCACCAACGTCACTGACCTCGCGTTCGACGGGCGAGTCCTATACGCGGTGCAAATCTCGACCGAAGGACTGAGCAGCCCGACCGGCCCGACCGGCTCGGTCGTCAAGGTCAAGCCCGGCGGCACAGTGCCGGCCGATCACAAGGCACTCGCCGGCAACCTGTTCGCGCCGTACGGAATTGCAATCAAGAACCACAACGCCTACGTGACGATCGGTGCCGTGGCGCCGGGAGCCGGTCAGGTCATCAAGATCCATTTATAGTCGTCGCCGCCCACCTGCGGGCGCTGCGGGACGAGGACGACCCCTGGTCGACCTGATCGAGAACGACCGCGGCCCGGCCGGTGACCTGTACCAACTCCGCATCCCCGACGACATACTCGCTCGAGCAACGCCTCTCGGATGGCGGGCGGGGAAGCTGCACGCGCTGCGGCCGGTGTTCCGCGAACTCGGTCACCCCGCGGCGTTCGTAAACGAAGCCCTCGAGCGCACCGACCGGCCGGAACGCAGCTTCGACCTCACCACCCGGCACTGGGCTGTCCCGCAGAGCCGTGCAGCAAAACCCTGGCGGCGTGGAACCTGGTCAGCACCCGCAACGGCCGTTGGGTTGCTGACCGCCGGCGCCGCCGGCGTCCTGCACGGCTGGCCGAGCAGTTCGGCTGCCTCGACGCGGTCCGGGTGATGGCGCTGGTCACCCGGCACCGCGCCGAACGTGCCGCGTACCGGCGGGCGCTCCGGGTCGTCGACCACCACCACTTCACCGGGGAGACACCCGACGCGTACATGGGGCCGCCGCCCAAACCGCCGCCCGACGAGGGCGAGACCCTGCTCGAGCTCCTGCATTGCCAACTCGGCGCCCACCTCATCGGCGCGTAACACCAGCCAGGCAACCACTTGTCGACTGGGTTACCCGGCTGCGCAGCTGCGGGAGGTCGAGCCGGGGACGGCAACCCAGGTCACTACGCGGTCCGATTGCGCCAAACCGTGCCGCGGGGCAATCCGCCGTCGACGGTTTTGTGCCCCGGGCCAGCTCAGGTGTTCCGGACGCTGCTGTCCTGTGATTTACCAAATTAGATGGCACCATTCGACCACGCTAAATGGCACCAATCTCGAACGAGTGTTCGCCGCGCCGTCTCCGTCGTCGGCTATTTGCCCTGGTCGGCGCACTGTGCTCCTGGCGCAGGATGCCATTTACCGTGGTCAGAAGGTTGCCACTTACCGTGGCGGACGACAGTGGTCGGTGTCTCTTGGGATCTGCATCTGGACGGCGCGTTCGCGCAGACGCGGCGTCTGCCCCCAACTGATGGGTCGTACCTGACGATCGCGATGTTCGCCGACACCACCCCGCTTTGTGCGACCCGGTCGCGGTCAGGAGAAGCCCAACAACATCGCGATCGTGAGTGTGTCGGTGACAATCTCTAGACGGCACATCTTCTCGCCGCGATAGCGCCAAATATGGACAAACGGCAGGCGAACTGATTGGTCGCCTTTTGCTGCGTCGATATGTGCGAATGCGATGACCGTGTCGCCCTGCTCGAAGAACTCGTCGGGGCTCAGCTCGAACTTGTCCCCATTTGCCGACCGTCTGCTGCATGGCGCTAACTAATGGCAGCCTTCTTTCCCTCATGCCGCCCGGAGCCCGGAATGCCCGATGCGTGGTATTCCAAGACGAAGTCATCGGACCACGCATCGGTGGCCCTTTCGAGATCACCCCGGCGGAAGCGCTGGTAGCCCTCTTTAGCAGCGTCAATCCTGCTGGCCATGCCTTCCCCTTCTCGTCCGTCGAGATCCCCACAACGAGAGGGTATCGCCGGGGGCCATGAGCTAAAAGGCTGCATCTCTTGACTTTGCGTGACTAACGCGCGAGCGGTCTCAAGTTGACTTGGGTGAGTCGAGCCAGACCGTCGCGAGGTTCAGGTACTTCGGCACCCCAACCGCCAGTGACATCATCTCGTCCATCGGTGCCTGCGCCTCCACCGGCCTGGCGCGTTGTTCGGCTGTACGTGCCTCATGCTCAGAAGTGAAGTACATCGCATAGGCAAATTCCCCGCCGCCGAAGGAGACTCCAACGGTCCCGAGAATGTCCGGTCGTAATCTAATTCGACCCTCCCTGAGACTGTTCGTGAGCGCCTTGGGCGGCGCCATGTTCGTCCAGCATGTCGGCGTCATCGAAGGGATCCTCTCCCGAGAAGACCCAATTCGTCTTGTCGTGGTCGATCTCCTTGACCCAATGGGCGATCACCAGGGTCGCAACCGCGTTGCCGGAGAAGTTGGTCAGCGCCCGCGCTTCGGGCATGAACCGGTCGACCGCGACGATCAAGCCAACACCGGAACCAGGTTCGGTGCGTGCGCCTGCAGACCGCCACCGAGGACGGCCAAGCCGGCGCCCGTGACACCGGCCGCGCCCTGGGAGGCGATGATCATGAACAGAGAGAAGCGACAGCTGGTTCGACCAGTCCAGCGGCCCCGGGAATTTGCTTTCTCCTGGCTGATCGGTCCCGATTGGGGGGTGCCGGCCCCGGACGCTCCCGGGAGCCGGGTCACCGTGACGTTCCCCCCACCGCCACCGGGACGTCGGTGAACCTGATCCACGACCGGCTGGACGCCCACGGGCCCGGCTGTGAATCGGTCCGGAACGGCGTTGGCAGCGACGGTGGCTGGCCGGCGGGACTGCGCCAGTTCGCCGCGGCGGTCTGACCCGGCGTCGTCCCGCCGGACCATCCCGTCGACCTGTCCCATCCCGGCGGTCGACGAATCCGCCGGACGTTGCTGAAGCGACATACTGTCTACAGCGGCGTGTTTCCCGTCGTACCGACCAGCTGCCTGCGGAACTCCCGGCTTGCCAATCGCTGCGCTTCCGCGCGAGCGGCCTCGATCCTTTCCGGCATGCCCAACCGGGCCGCGGGCTCCTCGTTGCCGGGAGTAGACATGAATTTCTCGATCGCGGCCAGACCCGCGTTGGCCCGGGCACTGGCGGCAGCCTGTTTGGCGTCCAGTCGGGCGGCATACCAGTCAGACGCGAGGACGGCCTCACGGGTGAAGGACGTGCGGAACTCCGGCGACTCGAGCTCCCACCCCTCCGCGCTCATCCCGTCGGCCATGATCTCCAGCAGTGCGCGCAGCGGCGGGATCGCCAGATCGACGGTGCCGTCCTTGAAGTAGGCGCGCGCCACACGCTCGTGGGTAGCGACGATCGTGGCCATCGATTCGGCGAACACGCCGACGTCCTGAAGTTCCGGGCGCAGCATCTGCGGGGTGAAGATGACGTCCGGATGCAGGAAGATGCGGCCGAAGTACTCGGTGGCCATCCGGTCGGTCATCCGGTAACCCAGCCTGCTGGCGACCACGCGACGGCCTTCGTGCTCGAAGTCCGTCAGCTTCTCCAGGGCACCTTCGGCGAGGAGGTTGCGTGCGTCCCGCTCCTGCGGAGTCATCCGTGCGAACAACTCGGGCACGAGGAGGGAGAAGTCGTGGTCCACCCGGACCAGGGGTCCGATGTAACCGGCGGCGGACACCCAGCCGTCGTAGCCGGTGAGCGCGTAGGACAACAGCGCGGCGTTCAGGTCGATGATGGCCGGCATGGCGTTGAAGGGTCCCTTGGTGAGCGCGCCCTCGGAGCCGGCACCCGTCGTCGAGGGAGATTTACCGGTCATCGACGAGATGAACTCCATGAACAACTCGGGCAACTCCATGTAATGCAGGGGGTTGTACGAGCAGAGCGGCGGCATCGGCCCGTCCGGCGGATTGTTCCGCCGACCCGCGGCAACGACATCCACCGGCAGCAGCAGGGGTGCGGTGGACGGTAGCCGCCGAACCAGTCGACCCGACAAGTCAGCCACGGCCGTCGCTTTCGTGTCGGTGCGGTCCGGTCGCCGCTGCAGGTAGCGGGGGTTCTTCGACGGGCTGCCGTCCACCAACCGGGGGTTCGCCGAGCTGACGAAGTAGGTCGGCCCCTCACCCTCGGCCGTGTCGGCGAACCGGCTGATCATGGTCGACATCGGTTCACTGAAGGCGCTGAAGGCCACCGCGTCATCGCGCATGGCGATGGCATCGGCCCTGGTCAACGGCTCGAAGTTGGACACGAACGTCCCTGGCGTGGCCAGGTCTCCCTCGGCCTGTTTGTCGTAGCCACGGTGGATGGCGTCATCCGGGCGCTGGAACAGCAGATTCTCGCAATTCTCCACGAGCTTGTACGACCGTGCGGCTTCCAGCCCGATCTGGTCACCCGGAACAACCGTCGAGGCGGTGATGTCGTCCTCGGTCTGCACCTTCACCGCGGGTGCGAAGTCGTGCCGAAGGCTGAACAGCCGCCAGGACCCGTCGTCGTTGTAGCCGACCCGCAGCATGTTGATGGTGATCAGTCTGTCGTCCAGGCGTAGCCGGTTTCCCTGCCGGTTGTCGACGGAGACGACGCTGAAGTGGCTGCGCCAGTCCTTCCCCCACTCCGGCCGGTAGGCGTGCTTGACGGCGTAGACCAGCTCCTTGATGTCCGGCGGGACCTTATCGAGCCACGCGTCGTAGTCGGGGTGGTACGTCGAGCGGGACGGGGTAAGCAGTTTGACGACCGACCCGATCGAGCGTTCCTCCGACAGGATGGGCCGGTGGTCCCTGTTGTTCCTCGCCGGGTCGAGGAAACGCTGGGAGAAGTCCCGCGCGAGGATCGCGGCAACCGAGTCCATTGCACGCTCGAAGTCCGCGACGAATTCGGACCCGACGACGAACGCGTCGTTGATGGCCTTGGAGATCTCCGACTTGCCGCCACCGGAGACCGTCGCCGGCTTGTGGCACGACGTTGCTGTGGGCACGGTGCCGATCAGGCTCCACGCCGTCCTCTCGCTGGTTTGCTGGGCGATCCGCACGCGGTAGCCGTTGGGGCCCAGGTACTCCTTGTCGGCACGCAGCGGAATCGACTGCCGGGAGCCGTCGGCATCGGTCCAGGACACGGTCATGGTTCGCAGCGAGTACCGCGCGTGGGCCGGTACCAGCACGATGTGTGGCTCCCGCAGATCAATCGCATGCCCTGCAGGCTGCACCGCGAACCGGTCCGGGTCGCGGTCGAGAACCTCGGCCACCGTGTAAGACTCGCCGGCGGAGGTCTCGGTGAACTCCTGACCGAGGTTGTAACTGGCGAAGACCAGCGCACCGCCGGAGTGCTCTTCCTCGGCGTTGCCGAAAAGGTTCGCCGAGTAGGAGATCTGGGTCTTGACTTCCTTCTTGCAGTAGCCGAAGTAGGTATCGGCGATGATCGTGACGATCACGCCGCTGGTGTCGCGGGCACAGATCTTGAACGCGCGACCTCCGTTGTAGAGCTCATCCTCCTGCTCCCAGCACACCCCATCCCGCCGCTGCCGGTCCGTGGCCTCGCTCATGTGCGGCAACCCGAGCTCGCGCTTGGTCACCCGCGTGAGGTGCGGCGCGAGAACGACACAGCCCGTATGACCGGTCCAGGTCTGCGGCTCCAGGGATGCGTCGTTCTCGGGCAGGTAGGGGTCGCCTCCGTTGCCGAAGATTCCCTCGACGAAGTCGAGGTTCGCGACGAGTCCACCGGGTGCGACGAACCTGGTCTCCATTCGCTTCTCGCGCACCGAGCCATGCACCCCCGGTGCCACGAGTGGCCGTAGGTAGAGCGAGACCAAGCAGGCGGCCGGTTCCGGTTGGTTCGCCGAGTAGGGCAGCACCAAGTCCGCTTCCGGAGGCTGGAACGCCCGGACCAGCAACCGCGCGTACGCCACCCTGGGCACCGCGATCTTGTCATCGGGGACGGCAACCGGGCCCTCGGCGATGTGGAACACCCCGGCCGTGGTCCGGCGGTCGGTGGCTGGGTTGTGCAGTACTCCGTTGATGAGCCGATAACTGTTCATCAGCGGGGAGGAGAAACGGTCACCGTCGAAGGGCAGCGACAGGCTGCGAGCCAGCCCCGGCTCGTCGAGCACGAGCGTTCGTCGAGGGAGCATCGGACGCTCCCCCGTCTGTGCCAGGAAGCTGTCGAGGAAGGCCTGGATCCTCCCGTCCGCCGCGCAGAGCCGGTCGGCCAGGCGACGGCTGAACTCACGTTGCCGAGCCAGGATCGGGCGCACCAGCCGGGCTGATTCGGACTCCTCGAACCCATCCGGAACCGGCAGGCCGAGTTGCTCGAGACGAAGGTTGATGGCGGAGTTCAGCATCTCGATCTGCATCGGGGGCACGTCCGTATTGTCCGCCTTGCCGCTGTACCCGGCCACACGGTGGTTCGGTGTGAAGACAGCCACCAACACTGTTGGGGGCGAACCCTCCCAAAGTCAGCCAGTGAGCTCGGTACGGGCAGCGATGGCCATCAGGTCCTCGCGGATGGTCGCGGTCGGAGCAATTCGGATGAGGCGGTCGATCTCCCGGATCGCCTTGGCGTGTGAACTTCCAAATTATTTGGCGTGTTCTGACCACGCTGTCTGGCCGTTAGGTGGTGCCGACGACCAGCATTTGGCGGGCGGCGTCCACGACGTCGGTGATGGTGTCGAGCTGGTTGATCTCGAGGATCCTGGCGAACTGGGCCATGGGTCGTTCGATGAGCCGGAAGTTCCCGCCGGTGGTGCGGTTGATCGCGGCGACGGCGTGGAGGACAGCAACGCAACCGAAGGCCATGGCGGGGTGCATGTTCACTGCGTTGGCTTTGCCTGACACGCCGACGTTTCAGTGGTGGGCTTCGATGACATCGTGCTCGCGCGGGTCAGCGACCCGCCGCTCACGACGATCCGGCAACCCCTGACCGAACTCGCCCAGCTCGCGATCCGAGAGGCGCTGGCCGAGACGTCCGAACTGGCGACCGCGGGCCTGTCGATCCTGCTCCGCCCCGAACTCGTCATACGGGACTCCACCCGGCCGCCGGACTCCCCCGACCCTGGCAGGCGGGGCGGAGCGGTGTTGTCGGGTCATTCCTGAAACGGAACCACCTCTCCTGGCCCAAAACCACGGAGGAGCCGAGTCGCTCACGCAATGCGAGGGCGACATCGACGCACTCGACCAAGCCGGCAGCTGGCCCGGATCCAAGTCGACCCCGTCCGGGTGCCGCTCATCGGTCTGAATGACCAAATTGTTTGGCGCACCTTGGTCGCGCTAAATGGCTCGCTTTCCGAACGTATGTGCGGAGGCGGGGCGAGCGGCGGTGGGATCACTGCAGGTCGGGCTTGTCGAGCCGGATAGGTACGTGAAAAACAGCGCCAAAGAATTCGATCAAAGCGGGCCATCTAGCGCGACCAACGACAATGTTGCGCAGAATCGCCGGAGCTGCGGGGGTCACTTACACCGGCTGTTATATACCCGCCGACAATTGAACATTATGCTCGATAACGTGCAATGACGTGACGTCACTCAGCATTCCCGTAGCATAGGACATAGCGCGCGTGAATGGTCGTAAGGTCGCCGACTGAAGGGTTTTTCGCGGCCCCGCCGGTGCAGGGGCGCAGATCCGAGAATTCGCAGATTTGCGTCTTCCGGAACCATTCTGCTGGACGCGGGCACTCGACATGTATTCCGCAGGTTCGCGGTTCGAGGCCCCTGATAGGGCACGCCTTCCCAGCGTAGGAGGTCATCCGACAGTCTTTCGATGAAGATCAGCCCAATCCAACGCCTTCTTGAAGCATCAGTGGCGCCGACGAATGGTTGGTCGCACGCTCATGCCACATGGTGACCAGTGCGCCGGTCGTCCAGATACGTAGGGCCCGCGAGGTCGTCAGCGCCCGGGGTGGAACGGTCCGGAAATCGGACCGCTCGGGGACTATCAGAGCGCGGCGTACACCTCGACCGTCGACACCATCAACACATCTCCGAGGCCGTTGCCCACTCGCCTATTCACCGATGCGCTTGCTGCTGATAGTTCGTGCAAATCCCCGAGGCACCGACATGTTGACCCAGGAACACGCAGCAGACATCAAGCCCCGTCATCAGCAACACCGCGACGGTCACGCTGGCAACCTTGAAATTCGCTGGTGCGCCACGACGGACTGGGCCAGCGTGCAGCACTGCACACCTGCACAGCCGAACACCAGTCCCGGATCCGCTCGCCGGCTCGAGCAACGTATCCTCAAGCCGTTCGCTTGCTACGGCACTTACCTGCCTATGGCATGCGAGCCGGCGTAAAGGATCTTGCTATACGATGTTTACCCAGGTCAGCCCTCATAGCTCAGGGGATAGAGCATCGGTTTCCTAAACCGTGTGTCGCAGGTTCGAATCCTGCTGGGGGCACAATCACTATCAGCGGCACAGTCACATTCAGCTGCACGGTCACATTGACGGGCGCAGCCACATCTAGACCAGCCACCGTGCCCGACCATCGTGAGAGCAGCTCGCCTCCGACGTGGTCGGGGAGCTCGAGCTGTCCCGGTCCGGGGTGGTCCTGCTCCAGGGCGCCTCCGGTGTCTACAAAAGCCGGATGGCGCAGACGATCTGCGAGGAATGCGAGCGCCGCGGGTCTGGCGGTCGGCGCGAACTGGCCGACGCGCTGCGTTCCACCTGATCCCATTTGACCGTAGCCCGCAACGCGTCCGCCTACACCGGCAGCTTGGTCATCTGCACCGGCTCGTCCCTGGTGTCGCCGCCCGGGCCATCGCTGTGGCCGATCAGCTGGCGGCGCGCCGCCGGCACGAAGCGAATGGTCAGCGCGCACAGCGCAACTCCGACGGCGAGCCCCCCGAGCAACCACCAACCCGGTACGTAGCCCGCCTCCTCAGCGACGGCCGAACCGAGAACGGCCACGGGCACGACGGGTGCCTCCGAACCGGCCGGCGGCCGGTCGGCAGTGATCACCCCGAGCTGGCCCAGCAGCGCGATCAGCGCGGCGGGGTCGGGCGAGCGGTGCGAACTCGCTGCCTCACTCCCTGTTTCGCCGGGGTACCTGCCGGCGGCGTTGCCGTTGCTGTCCCACATCTCCTGCGTGACGATCAACGGCTCCCCGCCCACCGGCAGAAAGACCCGGTCGATGCGCCAGATGCTCACGTCGTGAATGAGCCAGGTGATGGTGACGTACGCCGACGCCGTCTGCACCGGCTCGGGCGCCGCGGCCACACCGCCGGCGGGCGCCTCGCCGACGAGTTCCTGCAACTCGCCGTACTGGGGATCGCTGGTGTACAGCGCGGTCGCATGCTCCAGGGTGGGCGAGACCAGCAGGACGCTCGTCGGTCCGCCGGCGTTCGCGGACCCGGTGCACAGCAGCCCTGTCATTGCCAGCAGCAGCGCGACACCGACCACCCGGGCACAGCGGGCGACCTTGATCGACATTGCGGTGACTCCTTCGCGAGCGGTGTAGTCCGTCGTCGGGATTACACCGCCGCCACCGGGACGGTTCCCACAACGCGTTGCCCGGCCGGTTCCCGTGCCGGTCGACCGATCAGGGCAGCGATCGATCAAGGCAGCGATCGATCAGGGCAGCGATTCCGCGATCGAGACGGCCGACCGCTGATCTGCCGCGCCCTCCAGTCGCAGCGTCACCCCCGGCCGCTGCCACAGCAGGGTCGGGCCGGATGCGCGGGCGGACTCGGTCCGCTCGGTGCCATCGGGATCGAGCACCACGATGGGATGGCTCCGGGCGAACCACAGGGCCTCCCCCCGGTCGACGACCGTGAAACTGACGTCGTCGTAGTACTTCTTGACGTAGTACGGGGACAACGACCCGTCGATCTGGTCGAGCCGGATCGGCCCGGCGGCTGGCCTGAGCCACACCAGCGTCACCATTCGTCCGTCCGGTGCGACGGTCACCCGGTCCGGTTCCCCCAGCGCGGCGGGAACCACCACCGGGTACCGCACCGACGCCCGTGCCTGCTCCAGGGACATCGCGGTCCCCTCGACTTCGGTGCCCTCGACCTGGCTGCCGTCCGGCGGCAGAGCGGGTGACGTGCTCGCCGGCGGCTGCTGCTGTTCGATCACGACAGCGCCGAATCCCAGCCAGTCCCGGATCGCCGCCCCCGCCGGGCTGACCGCCAGCACCGCCAGCACCCCGCACACCACGACCACACCCACCGCGCGCCACCGGTTGCGCAGCCTTTCGACCCACGCACCGACGCGCTGCCGAAGGTCCGCATCTGCGGGCGGCGGCTCCCGATCGATGCGGGCGAGCACCGCGGACACCGTGCCGTTGGCCGGTTCCGGCATCGCCAGACGACGGCCGAGGTGCCGCAGCTCGTCCTCGAGGTCGAGGCCGCCACCGGTCGGGCTGCAGTGATGTCCCGTCACGAGTCACCGCCTTCCCACTCCTGCGCGGCGCCGGGAAGTGCGCGGCGCAGGCGGGCCAGAGCCCGGTGGGTTCTCGATTTCACCGTGCCGCGGGCGATACCGAGCACCGTGGCGGTCTCCGCCTCATCCAGGTCCAGGAGATAGCGACAGACGACGACGAGGCGTAGCGGCTCCGGCAACGTCAGCACTGCGCGACGCAGCGCCTCTTCTCGATTCCGGTCGATCGCCCGATCGGCGGGATCGGCGGCGTCGCCGATCCCGGGCAGCACAGCGTCGATCTCCACCGCTGTCCGTTCCCGCCGACGGCGCCGGCCGGCGGAGCGATGCAGGTTCCGGGTCTCGTTCGCCACGATCCTCAGCAGCCAGGGCCGGAACGGGGAGCCGGTCCGGAAGCCGCCCAGGCCTCGGTAGGCCTTGACGAACGACTCCTGAACGACGTCGTCGGCGTCCGCCCCGGCGCCCAGCAGGACCGCCGTCGCGTGCGCCACCGGGGTGTACAGGCGCACCAGATCGGCGAACGCCGCGCGCTCGCCGGACCGTGCTGAGGCAAGGATTGCGGCCTCGCTCACGTCTTGGCTGATCCGTCACCTCGAACGATGTCCGGGATCGATTTCTGGTAACCCTGCTACACCGCCGCTCGGATCGCGGTTCCGTTTTGACATGCTGGCGGGATGAGTGACAAGGGCGGCACGTCGAAACCGGCGCGCCTCGGTCTGGAGATTCTGGGCTGGCTGTTGATCGCCGCCGGCGTCGCGGCCATCATCCTGCCCGGCCCCGGTCTGCTGTTGCTGGCCTTGGGGCTGTGGGTGCTCGCCAGGTACTACCGCTGGGCGGACCGGCTGCTCGACCCGGTGAAACGGGCGGCGTACCGCGGCGCCGCCGAGAGCGTGACGTCCTGGCCGCGGATCCTCCTGTCCACCGTGCTGGCGCTGGCGCTGATCGGTGTCGGCGTGGTCTGGGGCATCCGTCCGGCCGCGCCCGGTTGGTGGCCGCTGGCCGAGAAGTGGTGGCTGTTCGGCGGTTGGGGCACCGGCGTCTTCCTCATTGCCTCCGGCCTGCTGGCCCTGGGGCTGCTCGGCTGGAGCATGAAGAACTTCCGGTACGGCAGCATGACGCTCGACGACGTCTACGAAAAGCAGCGTCTTCGGGAGCGGCCGGGTCGGCGCGAGTAGGTCCGCGGGCCGTCAGGCGGTCAGCGCCTTGACCATCTCGGCGGCCAACGGAGCTGACGACGCCGGGTTCTGCCCGGTGTAAAGGTTGCGGTCGACGACCACGTTGGGCGCCCACGGCTCACCCTCCTGGTAGTCGACCCGCAGGGCGACGAGCCGGTCCTGCAGCAGCCACGCCGCCTTGTCCGCCAGCCCGCCCTGCCGTTCCTCCGCATTGCTGAACCCCGTCAGCCGGTAGCCGGCGAACGGCGAGACGCCCTCCGCGTCCTCGGTGGCGAGCAGTGCGGCTGGAGCGTGGCAGACGACGCCGAGCGGCTTGCCCGAACTGAGCGCTTCCAGCAGCAACCGGCCGGAATTCGCGTCGACCGCGAGGTCCTCCATCGGCCCGTGGCCGCCCGGGTAGAACACCGCGGCGTAGTCGGCGACGTTGACGTCCTCCAGCCGGCGCGGGGCCTTCAGTTGCTCGATCGACGCCAGTTCCGCTTCGATCGCGTCAGCGTTCTCCTTGCCGCCGTTGACCTCCGGGGCAAGGCTCGCCCTGTCAACGACCGGCGTCACCCCACCCGGCGTCGCGACGACGACGTCATGGCCGGCTGCGGTGAACTCCCGGTACGGGGCGACCAGCTCCTCCGCCCAGAAGCCGGTCGGGTGCTTGCTGCCATCGGCGAGGGTCCAGTGATCGGCACCGGTGACGACGAAGAGAATTTTGCTCATGGCCGCCACTGTAGGACGCCGGCCGTCTACTGGCCGACTCGGCCGTCGATGCATTCCCGCAGCAGGTCCGCGTGCCCACAGTGCCGGGCGTACTCCTCGATCATGTGCACCAGGATGTCCCGCAACGGCACAAGGGCGCCGTGCCGGGTGCCCATCGCGCCGAGATCCGCGGTCCGGTCGACGAACCCTTCGGCGAACGCCACCTCGTTCCGCCACGCCTGCCAGGCCTCGGCGACGATCGCGTCATCGGCGGTGGCACCGTCCCAGTCGCCGTCCGGTGACTCCGCTGAATAGAACAACGGCCGGGCATCCTCGCCCGCCATCACCCGGCGGAACCAGTTGCGTTCCACATCGGCCATGTGCCGGACCAGTCCGAGCAGCGACATCGTGGACGGCGGAACGGATCTGCGCGCCATCTGCTCGGCGTCCAGGTCCACGCACTTCAGCTCCATGGTCAGCCGGTAGCGCCGCAGGTAGTCGATCAGGACGCTCCGTTCTTCCGTCCCGGACGACTGTTCCTCCCGCGGATCGTCATCCGGGTCCATCCACATGTCCGGTTCCGACGCGGCCCTGGACCATCGTTTCAGCGGTTCGCTCATTCCTGGAGTATTCAGAGGTCTCGATGGGTGCACCAGCCGGTTTGTCCGAGGAAAGGGCTCAAGCATGGGGTTCTACCGGGAACGCGTCCTGCCCCGCGTCATCGACGTCGCCTGCGGCTCGCAGCAGATCGCGCCACTGCGGCGCAGGGTGTGCGACGGCCTGGCCGGGGACGTCGTCGAGATCGGGTTCGGCTCCGGCCTCAACGTGCCGTTCTACCCGGCCGCGGTCCGGTCGGTGGCCGCGGTGGAACCCGCCGACCGGGGCTGGGAGCTGGCGGCGCCGAGGGTCGCGGCGAGCGGCGTGCCGATCACCCGGTCCGGCCTCGACGGCCAATCGATTCCGCTTCCCGACAACAGCCGTGATGCGGCATTGTCCAGCTGGACGTTGTGCACCATCCCCGACCCGGCGGCCGCCCTGCGGGAGATCCGTCGAGTGCTCCGGTCAGGCGGCGAGCTGCATTTCGTCGAGCACGGGCTCGCCCCGGACGCGGACGTCCGGCGGTGGCAGCACCGACTCGAGCCGATCAACAAGCGCCTGTTCGGTGGGTGTCGTCTGACCCGGCGGGTGCGTGATCTGATCACCGATGCGGGCTTCGAGATCGTCGAACTCGACGAGTTCTACGAGGGTGCGCCGAAATCCACCGGCGCGACCTCCCTCGGGGTTGCCCGGGCGGCCTGACATTTCGTTCGCGGCACCTCTGACTCGCGCTTATGGTTACTTTTTGTAATCACATGAAAACTCTTTGCTATCATCTGTCGGTCAGGCGCACGCGAGTCCGTAGCTTGCTGGATGACCGGCCCTGGGGGTCGGGCATGCGTTGATGGGCGAGGGGGGCTCGTGCGCGCATTCGGGGTGGCAACGGTCGTGGCTCGGCGTGAGGCCGACGGATTGCCGGAACGGTTGCGCGCCCGGACCGCGCGGTCGCACGAGACTGTCGAGGCGGTGGCCGACATTCCGGGTCGGGTCCGCACCCGTGCCGATTACGTCGATCTGTTGCAGGGCCTGGCGGGGCTGCACTCCGGCCTGGAAACTCAACTGTCCGAGGAAGCGTGGGATCGCGCCTGGGTCGGCGTCGGCGTGAACATCGCCGCTCACTGCCGCTTGGCTTCGTTGGTCGCTGATCTCGACGGTCTCGGGGTGACGCCCGGGGAATTGCCGGTGCACCCTGCCTTCCCGAACTTCGGTCAGGCGTTGGGTTGCCTGTATGTGCTCGAGGGTTCCGCGCGCGGCGGTCGCATCGTCGCCGGCATGGTGTGCGCGGCGATCGGCCCGGTGCCCACCACATTTCTGACCGGCGGGGGCCGACGTCAGCAGTGGTCGGCGGTGCGCAGCGCCCTGCGCTGTTTCGAGGCCCAGGGCGGGGACTGCGATGCAGTGATCGCCGGCGCCCTGTCGACCTTTGACCTGTTCGGCCAGCGGCTGGCCGGACCGGTGAAGCGATGACGTCGGTGCGGCCGCTGGTTGTCGCGGTGGACGAGGACAGCAGGCTCGCGGAATGCTCCCGCGAGCCCATTCACCTTCCCGGCGCAATCCAACCGCACGGCGCGTTGCTCGTGGTGGACCCCGACACCCTGCAGATCATCCAGGCAAGTGACAACACCAGGGACGCGCTGGGGGTGACCGCGACGGAGCTGCTGGGGACCGACATCGGCAGTCTGGTCGGCGCCGACCTGCAGGAACTGCTGCGAGCAGCCCTCGCGACCGCATCCGGCACCTGGTCCGACGCGCTGACCGCGCGGGTCAACGGCCGCGACCTCGATGTGATGGTGCACCTGGGCGACGAGGTCGGCATCGTCGAATTCGAACCCGCAATCGCGGAGTCGAGCGGGCGGGACTATCTGCCCCTGGTGCATACCGCGATCGGACGGCTGGCCTCCGCCCACGACTCGGCCCGGCTGCGCCGGGTGGCCGCCCGGGAGATCCGCGGACTCACCGGGTTCGACCAGGTGATGATCTACCATTTCCATCCCGACGAACACGGCGAAGTGGTCGCCGACGAGCACGCCGAGGGCATGACGTCCTATCTGGGACTGCACTTCCCCGCGTCGGACATCCCGGCCCAGGCCCGGCGGCTGTACCTGCTCAGGGCGTCCGGGCTCATCGCGCGGACGGACTATCAGCCCTCCGCTCTGCTTCCGGTCGACAACCCCCGGACCGGCGCACCGCTGGACCTGAGCCGGGCGGAGCTGCGCAGCGTCTCGCCCTTTCACCTGCAGTTCATGCGCAACATGAGGCAGGGATCGAGCTTCACATTGTCCCTGGCGCTGAACGGGCGACTCCTGGGCTTGATCACCTGCGCACACCGCGGTCCACGGCGGATCCCCTTCCGGCTGCGGCGGGCCTGCGAGATCCTCGCGCAGCAGGTGGCCCTCCAGCTGGACGCCAATGACCGCACGCAGGAGCTCACCCGGCGGCTCGAGGCCCAGGGCATCCGCGACCTGCTCGGCGAGCAGATGAGCGACGATCTGGACGTGGCCGCCGGATTGACCGAACAGAGCCTGACGCTGCTCGACCTGATCGCTGCGGACGGCGCGGCGGTGTGCCTGCACCACCGGCTCACCTCGTTGGGCAACACCCCGAGCTACCCCGAAACGATGTCGCTGCTGGCCGCCCTGACGCCGGCGAACGACACTCTCCAGCCGCTACTGACCGACGCACTCGCCCTCGACCGGCCCGATCTGGCCGAGCTCCTGCCGGAGGTCGCCGGGGTGTTCGTGCTGCCGTTCGGCAACGCCGGCGACTGCCTGATCTGGTTCCGCCGGGAGATCCGCCAAACGGTCGACTGGCTCGGCGACCAGTCCGCCGGGAACCGGCCCACCGCGCTGTCGCCCCGCACATCGTTCGACACATGGCGGCAGACGGTGACCAACCGCAGCGCCCCCTGGGAGGAAATGCACCTCGCGGAGGCTGCCGAGCTGGCTCGGGACATCGACCAGGTGCTGCTGCGGTTGGCCGAAGCGCAGATGGCGCACATGGCACTGCACGACGCCCTGACCGGATTGCCGAACCGGCGCCTCCTCGTCGAACGCATCGCTTCCGCACTCGACCGTGCCGATCGACGCGGTGGGGACGTCGCAATCCTGTTCTGCGACCTGGACGATTTCAAACGGGTCAACGACACGGCTGGACACGCAGCCGGGGACGCGATCCTCGTCGAAGTGGCCGCAAGGCTCACGTCCGTGCTGCGCGCGGGTGACTCGGTCGCCCGGGTCGGCGGCGACGAGTTCGTCATCGTGCTGGAGCCGGCCGACGAGGGGGGGCCGGTGCAACCACACGAGCCCGCGATGATGATCGCCGAACGCGTGAAGAGCGAACTGTCCCGGCCGATCCGGCACCAGGACAGCGAGCACGTCATCTCGGTCAGCGTGGGCATCACCTTTGCGGCTGCCGGCAGCCTGGCCGAGGATGCGCTGCGCGATGCGGACATGGCCATGTACCGGGCGAAGCGCAGCGGTAAGAACCGCGTCGCCACCTTCGACGACTCGCTGCGGGCCGGCATCTTCGAACGAGCGGCTGCCGAAAGGGCCCTGCACGCCGCCCTCGACGGCGGCCGGCGGGACAGGTCCGGCCTGACCGTCGCGTACCAGCCGGTGATCGACCTGGACAGCGACCGGCTCGTCGGCTTCGAGGCCGTGCCCGGGCTCACCGATGCGACCGGGAACCCCATCCGGCCCGAGGTCTTTGCCTACGTCGCCGAACACACCGCGCTGATCGGTCCGCTCGGGGAGACGGTCCTGGACATCGCGCTCAGCGGACTGCTGGAGTGGCGGGCCGGGCACCCCGAGGACACCACCACGACAATCGGCGTCACCTTCAGCGCCCGGCAGGCGCAACAGGCCGACCTGCCCGCCTTCGTTCGGCGCTGCCTCGACCGGCACGGTCTGCGGCCGTCCGACCTCGCGCTGGAGCTCACCGAATCGGTTCTGATCGAGGCCGGCTCCTCGACCTTGCGACAGCTCGCCGAACTCCGCGATGCCGGCACCGGCATCGCCATCAACCACTTCGGCAGCGGCTACGCGACGCTGAACCAGCTCGCGGTCCTCCCGGTGGATGCGATCAAGATCGACCGTTCGCTCGCGGCGGGACTCCCGGACGATACGACGAGCCTGAAGATCGCCCGAGCGGTTGCCGGACTGGCCGCGGACCTGGGGCTGGCGTGTATCTTCGCCGGAATCGACCGAGCTGAGCAGCTGGCCGTCCTGCCCGCCGGGGTGCTCATTCAGGGCGCCGCACTGGGTCCCTTGTCGAACACCCCGCTGGACCACCGGCTCGTCCGGGGCGAGACTCCCGGTTCATGATCGTTCCGATCGACCCGGGCTCCGCGGTGCCGCCGTACGAGCAGGTGCGCGGCCAACTGGCCGGGCAGATCAACGACGGCACCCTGCCGGTGGGCGCCAAGCTGCCCACGGTGCGGGGCCTCGCGTCCGAGCTGGGCCTCGCGGTCAACACGGTGGCCCGCGCCTACCGGGAGCTGGAGGAGGCCGGGCTGGTCGAGACCCGCGGCCGAGCAGGAACTGTCGTCTCGGCGAACGGGGACCGCAACCGCTCGGCGGCGGTCGATGCGGCGGCCGCGTACGTGAGCGCCGTCAAGCGGTTGGGTATCGGGCCGGACGAGGCACTGGAGATCGTCCGGGCAGCGCTCGCCCGCTGACTCAGCCCTGGCTGGAGAAGGCCGCGTCGAACGCTGCGGACGGCGGATCGAAGGCCAGTCGCTGCACGAACGCCAGCGCCTCCGGCGCACCGACCAGCCGGTCCATCCCGGCGTCCTCCCATTCGATCGACAGCGGCCCGGAATAGCCGATCGTGTTCAGCATGCGGAAGCAGTCCTCCCACGGCACGTCGCCGTGCCCGGTGGAGACGAAATCCCAGCCGCGCCGCGGATCGGCCCACGCCAGATGGGACCCGAGGACGCCGCGCCGGCCGTTGCCGGTGCGGAGCTTCGCGTCCTTGCAGTCGACGTGGTAGATCCGGTCCCGGAAGTCCCACAGGAACATCACCGGATCCAGGCCCTGCCAGACGAAGTGGCTCGGATCCCAGTTCAGCCCGAACGCCGGCCGGTGGCCGATCGCCTCCAGCATTCGCTCGGTGGTGTAGTAGTCGTAGGCGATCTCGCTGGGATGGACCTCGTGCGCGAACCGCACGCCGACCTCGTCGAACACGTCCAGGATCGGATCCCAGCGGTCCGCGAAATCCCGGTATCCGGCGTCGATCAGCTCCTGGGATGCGGGCGGGAACATCGCCACGTACTTCCACACCGACGACCCGGTGAACCCGACGACGGTGTCCACGCCGAGGCGGGCCGCGGTCCGCGCCGTCTGCTTCATCCCTCCGCCGCGCGCTGCCGAACGCCCTCGGGATCGCCGTCGCCCCAGACCCGATCCGGCAGGATGTCCCGGTGCCGGGAGTCGATCGGGTCGTCGCAGACGGCCTGCCCCGTCAGGTGGTTCGAGATCGCGAACACCTGCAACCCGTACCGGTCCAGGATCTCCCGGCGACCGGCGATGTAGTCATCGTCCTCCGCGCCCTGCCAGACATCGAGATGGTCGCCCCAGCAGGCGATCTCCAGACCCTCATAGCCCCACTCGGAGGCCAGCCGGGCGACCTCCTCGAACGGCAGGTCGGCCCACTGGCCGGTGAACAAGGTGATCGGGCGGGCCATGTCAGTGCTCCTGCTCGTCGGGGATGGATTGCCAGCTGCTGTCGGCGTCCGAGCTCGCCTCGATCGCGGCCAGCACGCGTTGCACGTGCAGACCGTCGGCGAACGTCGGCCGCGCGGGTTCGCCGGACGGCTATCGCCGCGCACGAGATCGATCACCTGGTGGGTGAAGCCGTGCTCGTAGCCGAGCCCATGCCCGGGCGGCCACCACGACGACAGATACGGGTGGGTCGGCTCGGTCACCAGGATCCTGGTGAACCCGGCCTCGCCCGCCGGTCGGCGTCCGTCGTAGTGCTCCAGCACGTTCATGTCCTCGAAGTCGAACGCGAGACTTCCCTGGCTGCCGTTGATCTCGAAGCGCATGGCGTTCTTCCGGCCGAGCGCGAACCGGGTCGCCTCGAACGCTGCGACGGCACCGGACTCCAGCCGGCCGAAGAACACGGCGGCGTCGTCGACGGTGACCGGGCCGTACCCCGACCCGGCGACACCGCCGATCGTGGCACCGGTGGCGCCGTGCTCGGCGGGCAGCGGGCGCTGCTTGACGAAGGTCTCGGTCAAGCCCGCGACCCCGGTGAGCCGTTGCCCGGTGACGAACTCGACGGCATCGATGATGTGCGCGCCGATGTCGCCGAGCGCGCCGGAGCCGGCCCGATCCTTGTCCAGCCGCCAGGTCAGCGGCGCCTCCTCGTCGGCGAGCCAGTCCTGCAGGTACTGGGCGCGGACCTGCCGGACCGACCCGAGAACGCCCTGCGGCCACCATGTCCCTGGCCAGCGACGACCGCCGGGGTGCGCCGGTAGGTGAAGCCCACCATGGCCTGCCGCCCCGGAGCGGTCCGCGCGGCGGCGACCATGGCCTCGGCCTCGGCCACCGTGTTGGCCAGCGGCTTCTCGCACAGCACGTGCTTGCCGGCGGCCAGCGCGGCGATCGCCATCTCGGCGTGCGTGTCACCCGGGGTGCAGATGTCCACCACGTCGATGTCGTCCCGGGCGATCGCCGCGCGCCAGTCGTCGGTGCTCTCCTGCCAACCGAGCCGGTCGGCCGCCTCCGCGGCCGCCGCGGCGCGCCGCCCGACCAGCAGTGCCATCTCGGGGCGCAACGGCAACGCCGCGACGTGCCGGCCGTGCGCCAGGCCTGGGAGTGGGCGGCCCCCATGAAGGCGTGCCCGATCATCGCCACCCGCACGAGCGGGAGTTCCGGCGCTCGTCATTCCGCGTCTCCTTCCATCGTCCGGCCGGCGGGCCGCCGCCGGCGTCCCCGACGACCTGCCCGTACCCAGAATCGCCGGTTCGATCAGGATTCGAAGGCGGTCGGCAGGTACTGGTCGACGTTGTCCTTGGTGACGACGGGCGCGTACAGCTTGACCTCCCGCGGAACCTCGACCTCGACCAGGTCACCCAGGGACTCGCCCTGCACGAGCAGCCGGGCCAGCCGGATGCCGTCCGCGGCCTGGGTCGACGGGTAGATGACGGTCGCCTTGAGAACGGTGTTGTCGGCCTTGATGTCGCGCATCACGTTCGCCGAGCCCGCGCCGCCGACCATGACGAACTCGTCGCGACCGGCGTTCTTGATGGCGGCCATGACGCCGACACCCTGGTCGTCGTCGTGGTTCCACAGTCCGTCGATCTTCGGCGCCGCCTGCAGCAGGTTGGACGCAGCGGCCTCACCCGATTCCACGGTGAATTCCGCGGCCACCCGGTTGGACACCTTCAGCCCGCAATCGGCCAGCGCATCGGCGAAGCCCTTCGAACGGTCCTGGGTCAGCGGCAGCGAGTCGATGCCGGCGATCTCGGCGATGACCGCATCGGGCTTGTCGCCGAACTGCTCGCACATGTAGGTACCGGCCGACACCCCCATGCCGTAGTTGTCGCCCAGCACGGTGCTCCGCGCGGCGAACGGGCTGGAGAACTCACGGTCCACGTTGATCACCGGAATGCCGGCGTTCATCGCCTTCGTCGCGACGTCCGTCATGGCCGCACCGTCGAACGGCAGCAGCACGATGGCGTCGACCTTGTCGTTGATGAACGTCTCCACCTGGCTGATCTGCAGGTTGACGTCGTTGGTGCCCTCGGCGACGACCGAGGTCGACATCGCCGAGTGCCTCCGCCTCCGCGACGGCGGACTTGGTGATGGATCCCATCCAGCCGTGGTCGGCCGCCGGGGCGGAGAAGCCGATCTTGATCTTCTCGCCGGAGGCCGGCGCGGCGCTGCCGGTAGCACCGGACGCACCGCTCCCCGCGGCCTGGCTGCCGGCCGCCTCGCTACCGGCCGGCGCGCTGCTGGCGGCCTCGGTCGCGGCAGCGGGCGAGCTGCTGCTGGTGGCGCTGTTCGAGGAATTGGTGCAAGCGGTCAGGGCCAGCGCACCCGCGGCGATGATCGCCACGGTGCGCAATGCGGTACGGGAGGAACGGGACATGGTGTGCTCCTTCACTTCGTCGTGATGGCAGAGGTGGAGACAGACTGGACGCAAACTTGGGACCGATGGCAGGTGGTTCGGTAGCCGGTGACCGGCGGCTCCGGAGGACGCCGTGATCGTCACCCGCCACGCGATCGCGCGGCCACCCGCTGCTGCAGCAGGACGGCGGCGACGATGATCAATCCCTTCGCGATGGCCTGCGCGGAGATCGACAGGTTGTTCAGCGTGAAGACGTTCGTCAGCGTGGTGAAGATCAGCACCCCGAAGACGGTGCCGACGATGGTGCCGCGACCGCCCGACAGCAGCGTTCCGCCGATGACCACGGCCGCGATCGCGTCCAGCTCGTACAGCGTCCCGTGGGTGGACGAGCCGGCCGTGGTCCGGGCCATGATCATCACCCCGGCGATCCCGGCGGACAGCCCGACCAGCCCGTACAGCAGCATGGTCTGCCGCTTGACCCTGATCCCGGCCAGCCGGGCCGCCTCCGGATTGCCGCCGACCGCGAAGGTCCGGCGGCCGAATGTCGTGCGGTTCAACAGCACCCAACCGGCGACCGCGACAGCGGCGAACACCCAGACGATGACCGGGATGCCCAGCAGATTGCTGGTGAACACGTCGAGAAACCCGTTGACCCGGATGATCTGGGTCTGCCGGTTCGCGATGATCTCGGCCAGGCCGCGGGCCGCGGCCATCATCGCCAGGGTCGCGATGAACGGCACGATCCGGCCGTAGGCGACCATCAACCCGTTCAGCAGGCCGGCCGCGGTACCGACCAGCAGGGCCGTGCTGACCACGATCGACCAGTGGAAGTCGTTGGCCAGCATCTGCGTTCCCGACGTGGTCGCCCACACCGACGCCAACCCCACGACCGCACCGACCGAGAGGTCGATGCCCCCGGCGGTGATGACGAAGGTCATGCCGATCGACACCACCCCGATCACCGACGCCAGCCGCAGGATGGTCAGCAGATTGTCGGTGCTGGCGAACCGGTCTCCCGCGGTGATCACCCCGACCGCGCAGAGCAGCACCAGCGCGATCACCAACCCCAGGTTGCGGGTGACCCCCGACGGCAGGGCGCGGCGCGGGCGTTCGCCGGTGACGGTCGGCGCGATGTCCGGGGGCATCGATCGGGCGGGCTGGTCCACGTCGGTGGCGGGGTCGGTCAACCTGGCCGCCTCCATCCCCTTGTCGGTCATGCCGCGGTCCCTCCCATGACCAGGTCGAGCACCTGGTTCTCGTCGATCCCGGTCGCGGGCCCGTCGTGCAGCACCCGTCCGGCGGCGACCACCAGCACCCGGTCCGACAATCCCAGCACTTCCTCCACCTCGCTGGAAACGACCACCACCGCAACCCCCGAATCGGCCAGTTCCCTGATCAGCACATAGATCTCACTGCGTGCCCCGACGTCGACACCGCGCGTCGGCTCGTCCAGCAGCAGCACCTTGCACTGCCGCAGCAGCCACCGGGCGAGAACGATCTTCTGCTGGTTGCCACCGGAGAGCGTCCTGGTGACCCGGTCCGGGTCCGCCGGACGCAGGTCGACGGTGGCCGCCACCTTCATCGCGGCGGTCCGTTCCGCCGCGTCCCGGGTGAATCCCGCGGCCGCGAACCGCCCGATGGTGGCCATCGAGATGTTCTGGTAGACCGCCTGATCCAGGATCAGGCCCTGTGATTTGCGTTCCTCGGGTGCCAGCCCGACCCCCGCCCGCACGGCCGATCGCACGGATCCGTTGCGCAACGGCACACCGTTCACGGCAACGGATCCGCTGTCCGAGCGCCGCGCACCGAAGATCGTTTCGATGATCTCGCTGCGCCCGGCGCCGACAAGCCCTGCCATCCCGACGATCTCGCCCGGATGGACGTCGAAGCTGACCTGTTCGAATTCCGCCGCCCTGGACAGGCCGCGGACCGAGAGCAGCGGCGCGACGTCGGGGTCCGGTGGCAGCCCGGACCGCGGCGGGAAGACGTATTCGATCGAGCGGCCCGTCATCAGCCTGATCAATTCGGCGGTGGGGGTCGTCCTGGCGTCCAGGCCGGTGGCGACGGTGCGGCCGTCCTTGAGCACCGTGATCCGGTCACCGATCCGCCTGATCTCCTCCAGCCGGTGCGAGATGTACACCACCGCAACACCTGCCGAGGACAGGTCGCCGATGAGGTGGAACAGGTTGTCGACCTCTTCGCCGTCCAGCACCGCGGACGGCTCGTCCATCACGATCAGCTTGGCGTCCCGGGACAGCGCCCGGGCCACCGAGACGATCTGCTTGCCGGCCGCCGACAGCGAGCCGACCTCCCTGGTCGGCGAGATCTCCGGGTGTCCGAGCCGCTCCATCAGTTCCCGCGCCCTGCGCCGGGTGGCCGCCCGCTGGGAGAAGCCCGCAGCCGACAGTTCGTGGCCGAGAAAAATGTTCTCCCCCACCGAGAGCCAGTCCACCAGATCCAGCTCCTGATAGATGGTGGCGATGCCCTGCTTGAGCGCCGCGACCGGTGACGCGAGCGACGCCGGCCGGCCCTGCCAGAGAACCTCGCCCGCATCTACCGGGTGGGCGCCGGCCAGCACCTTGATCAGGGTGGATTTACCCGCGCCGTTCTGGCCGAGCAGGCAGTGCACCTCCCCGGCACGGACGTCCAGGTCGACGCCGTCCAACGCGCGCACGCCAGGGAAAACCTTGACGATTCCCCGCATCTCCAGCAGCGGACCGGCTCGATCTGCGCTGTGGTCTTCCTCGACCGGTGGCATGCGGTGACCGTGGCATAGTTTCGTTTGTCGGTCAAGCAAAACCCGTCGAGCGTTCTCAAGAAGTTGCCTGTCACGCTGGAACAAGTCTGTGCTTAGCTGTCGCAATGACGGCGTCCCGGCCAGGCTCCCTGGCGTCCGGCGACCTGTTTCAGCTGCTCCGCGACGGTGGTGGCCGGACGAGGGCAGAGCTCGCGGAGATCACCGGACTGGCGCGCTCGACGATCGCCGCCCGGGTCGACGCACTGCTGGCCTCGGGTCTGGTCGCCCCGGCCGGGGAGGCAAGGTCCTCCGGCGGCCGGCCACCGAGCCGGTTCGCCTTCGACCCGCACTGCCGGGTGGTCCTGGCCGCGGACCTGGGCGCCACCCACGCGACCCTCGCGGTCACCGACCTCGGCGCCGAATCGATCGGCGGCGCGACCGAGGCACTGCGGATTGCCGACGGTCCGGAAAAGGTCCTGGACCACCTGTGGGACGTCTGGTCGGCGATCCTGAAGTCGGCCGGCCGGGACCCGGCGGACGTCGCGGGCATCGGGATCGGCGTGCCCGGTCCGGTGGAATTCGCCACGGGCCGACCGACCAACCCGCCGATCATGCCGGGTTGGGACGGATTCGACATTCCGTCCTACGTCCGGAGCAACGTCGACGCGCCGGTGTTCGTGGACAACGACGTCAACCTGATGGCCCTGGGCGAGTACGACGAGGGCTGGCCGGACGAGGGCCACCTGTTGTTCGTCAAGATCGCCACCGGAATCGGGGCCGGCATCGTCTCCGACGGCAGGCTGAACCGCGGGGCGCAGGGATCGGCCGGTGACCTCGGCCATGTGCAGTCGCTGTCCGCCTCGGGCGATTCCAGGTCAGCGGCCCTGTGCACCTGCGGGAACACCGGCTGCCTGGAGGCGGTGGCGGCCGGTCCGGCGATCGCCGCGAAGCTGCGCGATCAAAAGGTGTCGGCGGATTCGACGGCGGACGTCGTCGAGTTGGTGCGCTGCGGGAACCCGTTGGCGCTCAAGGCGGTCCGGCAGGCCGGACGGGACATCGGGGCGGTTCTGGCGACCTGCGTGAACCTGCTCAACCCGTCCGTCATCGTCATCGGGGGTCCGATCGCCGAAGCCGGCGAGCACCTGCTCGCCGGGGTCCGCGAGGTGGTCTATCACCGCTCGCCGCCGCTGGCGACCCAGCACCTGCGGATCTCGCGAAGTCACACCGGTCCGCGCGCCGGTGTCCGCGGCGCGAGTGCGATGGTCATCCAGTCGGTGCTCGCGCCGGAGGCCGTCGATGCCCTGCTCGCGCGGCAGGGAACCGAGGCCCTGCAGGCGGTGCGGTAGGCCTGGCCCGTCAAGCGTGGCCTGGCTCACGTGGTGCGAGGCCAACGAAGGGGCCCGCGAAGCGTCTGAGCATCGGCCACGTCTTCGTTTCCGTCGCGTTCGTTCCGTCGAGGCTGCTCTCGTTCGTCGGCACCAGGAGGGGCACTCGATGCTGAACAATTCCCGACACAAGACCCGACCATTCCGCGCCCTTGTCGCCGTTGTGGCGGCATCCGCGCTGATGGCCGGCGCGGCCTGCACCGCCGCCCCGGTCGAGGGTCAGCCTGTCCAGGCAGCTGACGCGGCTCCGCTCGCCACCGTGACCGCGTCGCCCGCGCTGGGGACTGCCACGCTCTCGCCGGTGCAGCCGATCACCATCTCCGTGGCCCGAGGCACCATCACCGCGCTGTCGGTGAAGAACGCGGCGGGCGCCGAGATCAAGGGCTCGATGTCGGCGGACCAGACGTCGTGGAAGGTGGCGGAGCCGCTGGGCTACGGAAAGACCTACACCGTCGCGGGCACCGCAACCGGCACCGACGGCAAGAAGGTACCGATCGCCGGCAGCTACACGACGGTGACGCCCACCGACAAGATCACCAGCGAGATCTCTCCCGGCGATGACGCGGTGGTCGGCGTCGCGGCACCGGTGATCATCCGGTTCGGTTCGAAACCCGCAGACAAGGCGCTCGCCGAGAAGCACGTCAGCATCACCACGACGCCCAGGGTCGAGGGTGCGTGGGCCTGGATCACCCACGACGGCGACGCCTGGCCGTCGCTGGACTGGCGACCCAAGAGCTACTGGCCCGAGGGCACCACCGTGCACGTCGAATCCGACCTGTACGGCGTGGACTTCGGCGGCGGCCAGTTCGGCGGCGACACCGTCACCTCGGACTTCACCATCGGCCGCAACCAGGTCGTGGTCGCCGACGCGAAGTCACACACGATGGTGGTCCAGCAGGACGGGCTTCCGGTCGCCACCTACAACGCCTCCTACGGCAGCGGCGACATCATCGGCGACCCCAACCGGGTCACCCGTTCCGGGGTGCACATCGTGATGGACAAGAAGGAAACCACCACGATGAGCAACCCGGCCTACGGCTACACCGATGTCACCGAGCACTGGGCGGTACGGATCAGCGACAACGGAGAATTCATCCACCAGAACCAGGGCACCGTCGCCGCGCAGGGGGTGGACAACGTCAGCCACGGCTGCGTCAATCTCTCCGCAGCGGATGCGGAGGCCTACTTCCGCACGGCGATCTACGGGGACCCTGTCGAGGTGACGGGGACGAGCGTTCAACTCTCGCCCGCGGACGGCGACATCTACGACTGGGCCATCCCGTGGTCGGAGTGGACGACCCTGTCCGCTGCGGGGTGACCCGCCGACCGGCCCGGACTTGCGGGCGGAAACCGGATGGACAGCACCCGAGAACAAGCGGAGTATTTCAGCCAGGGTCAGTTGAGCCCCGAACATGCGCTGTCATGGGGGTGGCGTGCCGTGGAGCGACGCGTGGCACTCATCTTTGCCGTGGACGACTACGACCATCCTGATCTACAGCGTTTATCGGCCCCGATCGCGGACGCCACTGCGCTGGCCGAGACGCTGGGCCGGGCCGAACTGGGGGGCTTCGCTGTCGAGATCTGCCACAACGCGACGTCTGCTGCGACAGCAGAGCGAATGGAAGATTTCCTCATCGAGCGGCAGCGCGGGGACCTGGCGCTGCTGCATTTTTCGGGTCATGGCCTCAAAGACGAGTCAGGTGGTCTCTACCTTGCCGCCAGCAACACCGTTCCGACCCGCTTGGCATCCACCGCCGTCGATACCTCGCTGATCAACATGCTGATGCGCCGCAGTCGCGCCCGCAGCATCGTGTTGCTGCTGGACTGCTGCTACGGCGGCGCCTTCGAACGCGGTATGACGGCGCGGGCCGGCGGTGATGTGGCGGTCCGGGAACAGTTCTCGCAGGAATCGCTCGGTGGCGGTCGTGGACGGGTGGTGATCACCGCATCCAGCGCCGTGCAGTACGCCTTCGAGGGCACTGCGCTCGCCGACCCACAGAAGTCGGTGATTCCCTCGCTGTTCACGTCGGCCGTCGTGGCCGGTATCCAGACCGGTGAGGCAGATCGGGACGCCGACGGGTTGATTTCGTTGGGCGAGCTCTACGACTACGTGTACCAGAAGGTTTCGGAACAGACGCCGCACCAGACTCCGTCGAAATGGGAGTACGGCCTGGAAGGCGACCTGGTCATCGCCAAATCGCCCCGACGGACGGTGCGCCCGGCAGACCTTCCCGCGCCGCTCGTCGAAGTGATCGCGCACCCCTATCCGGTCGTCCGGCGGGGCGCCGTGGAGGAACTGGCCAGACTCGCCAACGGCAGCGACCTGCCGATGGCACTGGCGTCGCTGGGCACCCTGCGGGGGTTGTGCGAGGACGACAGCCGCAGCGTCGCATCGGCCGCCATTGCCGCCGTGGACGCGATGGGCGTCACCGCGGCGCCCCCCGCCCTGGACTTCGGTGAACGAGCAGTCGGCGCCGGGCCGGCGGAACTCGACTGCGAGCTGACCGGTCCGCCGCTGGTGGAAACCGCCCGAGCAACGGTGGCGGCGCCTTTCGCCGCAATCGTCGATGGTCGGATCGTCCGGGTGCGGCTGGACGTGTCGGCGCCCGGAGACTTCGCCGGAACGGTGAGCGTCCACTCACCCGTGGGCGAGGTGGCCATACCCGTCATCGCTGCGGTTCGCCCGGACGTGACACCCGTCGTTGCCGCGCCGCCGGCCGTCGTCCAGACCGGCCAGCCGGCGGATCGGCCGGACCCGGCGACCGCACCTGCACGGATCGCACGCGACACATTCACCCTCGCACCGGCGCTGGCTGCGGCGGGCGGGATCCTGATCGGCATCGCGCTGTTTCTGCCGTGGGCCAGCGACGCGTTCGGCGGCACCAGCTTGTGGGACTCCACCCCGGTGCCGGGAATTCTCGAGTTCCAGCCGTGCCTGATCGCGGTGGTCGCGGCGGCCCTGCTGATGGCTCGCCGAGGGCTGGGAATTGCGGTCGGCGGGCTGCTCGGCACCGGATGGAGCAGTCTCGCGCTGCTTCTCCTGGTGGCGATGATCCGGCCCACGGACTCCGGCGGTACCTGGTACGGCGGGGTCCTGGTGCAGGTCGGCGGAGTCGCGCTGACGCTGACCGCCGGCGTGCTCGCAGTTCGATCGGTCCCGGACCTGAGAACCGCCGTGCGGTTCCGCAGCGACTGGCGGTCCTTCGCCGGCGTCCTGGTCGTCCTCGTGGGGTTGACCGTGGTGTTCGCGCAGCTGCTGGTCCTGCCGGGGTCGGAGCGGTGGATGTGGGTGTTCCCGGTCGCCGTGGCGATCGTGGCCGTTCCGATTCCACGCCTGTCCTTCGGCCGCTCCCAGCAGATCGCGGCGCTGACGCTGATCACGACCGTCGTCGTCCCGTGGGTCGACGGTCTTCCGTGGCTCGTCGCCGACGGCGCATTCCCCGGGGTCGGCACGCAGGACTGGTGGACCCTGTGCCTGCCGCTGGTTCTCGTGATGGCCGGATGCTTCCTCGGCCAGCCGCTGCGACCCGAGGCCGGCACCGCGGCCGGCATCCTGGCAGAACGACCGAATGGATGAGCCATGGACAGTCTGCGGCTGCACGTGCAGGTCGAGGAAGCCGACGCGGATCCAGGGCGGGTCGATGATCTGACGAGATCCCTGCGGCGTGAACTGCTGGCGGCGGACGTCGAACGGGTTGATCCGGTGTCCGACGGGCCGGCGCCAGCGGGGACCAGGGGACTGGACGCCGTCACCATCGGATCTCTGCTGGTGGCAACCAGCAGCTCGGCCCTGGCGGCCACCCAGGCGATCACCGCCATCCGGGGATGGGTGTCACGGACGTCGAAGGACTGCACCGTCAAGATCTCCGTTGGCGACTTCAGCCTGACCCTGCCCGGCGCGGCCACCCCACAGCAGCAACAACTCGTCGCCGAGTTCGTGGCCGCGGTGCTGCCCGCCCAGTCCGACGACGCACCACCGTCCTAGGAGGGCGGCAGGGCGGGAAGGTCGATGACGGCGCGAACCCCGCCCTCCGGGGGCTCGGTCAACGCCAGCGTGCCGCCGTGCGCGGCGGCGACCTCTCGCACCAGCGACAGGCCGAGCCCGAACCGTCGCCCACCGCCCACTCCGGCCGGCGCCGCATCGCCCCGGGCGAACCGCTCGGTCAGCCGCGCCGGGTCATCCCCACCGAGGCCGGTCCCGGAGTCGGTGACGGTCACCGCGACCCGGCCGCCGGCCGGTTCGACACCCACGACCACCCGACTGCCGGCAGGGGTGTGCGACAGCGCGTTGTCGACCAATGCGGTGATCGCCCGGCGCAGCGCCGTGCGGGAGCCACGGACCTGCCGGGCGCCGATCGCGCCGAAGGTGAGGGAGACATCCGCCTCGGTGGCCAGCACCTGCATGCTCGCGACCACCTCGGTGGCAACGTCGGCGATGTCCAGCGGCTCTCCGCGCTCCGGATCCGCGGCCAGCGCGGCGCTCTCGAGCATCTCCTCGACGATCTCGCCGAGAACCCTGGAGTCCTTGAGCAACTGGTCCACCGCGGGCCGGGAGGGGTCGTCGGGGGCCATCTTCCGGGCCACCAGCTGCGCCCTGGTGTGCAGCACCGTCAGCGGGGTGCGCAGCTCATGCCCGGCGTCGGCGACGAAACGCCGTTGCAGGGCAAGCGCTTCGCCGAGCGGGGCGACGGCGCGGCGGGCCACCAGGAAGCCCACCAGCCCGGCGATGGCAATGCCCGCGATGCCCGCGATGATCAGCGTCTCCCTGAGCAGGTCGTCGATGCCACCGTCGTCACCGATCTCCTGCCGCGGTCCGGGAGGACGGCCGTGCCGCACTTCCGTGATCGACAACGCAATCAGCGCAACCACGATCACGACAATCGCGCAGGCGGCGGAGATCTGCCAGGCGATCCGGCGGGCGGCGGATCTCAGCAGTTCGGCGTCCGGGCCTTCGGGGCGTCCGACGGCTCTGCGTTGGGCGACTATGCGGCTCATGCGACGCCGAGCCGGTAGCCGAGGCCGTGCACCGTCCGGATGACGTCGCGGCCGAGCTTGCGCCGCAGGTAATAGACGTAGGTGTCGACGGTGCCCTGCACATCGCCCGGGTCGAAGACCGCGGCCAGCAGTTCCGGCCGGGTGAACACCTTGCTGGGCCGCCGGGCGAGCACCTCGAGCAGCCCCGCCTCCTTCCCGGAAAGCTCCACCGCGTCCTCTCCCCCGCCCAGCACGCGCCGACCGACCACATCGAACCGCCGTCGACCCAGGGACACGACGCCCGCCACCTCGGCATGACGACGCAGCAGCGCCCGCAACCGGGCGAGCAACTCATCGATCTCGAACGGTTTGACGACGTAGTCCTCCGCGCCGGCATCCAGCCCCTCGACCCGGTCGGCCACGGTGCCGCGGGCGGTCAGGATCAGGATCGGCGTTCCGATGCCCCGGTTCCGCAGCCGGCCGATCAGGTCGATGCCGTCGATCGCCGGCAGCCCACGGTCGATCACCATCACGTCGTAGGGCCGGGTCAGCGCCAGGTGCAGGCCGGTCTGCCCGTCCCGGGCGTGATCGACCTCGTGCTGGTCGCCGAGCACCTCGACCAGCAGCGGCCCCAGGTTCCGGTCGTCCTCGACCAGCAGCAGCCGCGGCGCGCCGACATCGGATCCGCCACCGTCGGTCGCGGTCTCAGCAGGGGGATCGCTCACCTCCCGATGGTGTCACGCACCGTTCTGAGATCACTCTGATGACCCGTCTGCACCATCGGCATCATGGCGATCACCGAACTGCCCGCACGCACCCGAGCTGCCGCCGCACCGTTCATCCCGGACCCCGCCGGGCACCGGCGTCGGCAGCTGACCGCCCGGCTCGTGATCGGGCTCGCCGCGGCCGGGCTGCTGTTCGTGGTCGTCCTGTGGTTCGACGGCGGCGCGATCGAGGGTTTCGGCTCGGTCGGCGGACCGTTCACCGAGATCGGCCGGCTGAGCGGCCTGCTGGCCTCCTACCTGCTGCTGATCCAGGTGCTGCTGATGGCGAGAATCCCATGGTTGGAGGGCATCTGGGGGCAGGATGTGCTGGCCCGGCAACACCGACTGGTGGGCTTTCTGTCCTTCGATCTGATGCTCGTGCACATCGTCACCATCGTGCTGGGTTACGCCGCGGCCGCCGATACCGGCGTGCTGAAGGAGATCTGGCAGCTGCTGACCGTCTATCCGGGCATGCTGCTGGCCGCCGCGGGCACGCTGGCGCTCGTACTCGTCGTGGTGACGTCGATCAAGGCCGCCCGCCGCTCGATGCGCTACGAGTCCTGGCACCTGATCCACCTGTACGCCTACCTCGGCGTAGGACTGGCCCTGCCGCACCAGCTGTGGACCGGTAGCGACTTCGTGGCCTCCCCGATGGCCACCGTCTTCTGGTGGACCCTCTGGGCCGCCGCCGCCGGCGCGGTGCTGTTCTGGCGGCTGGGCGCACCGGTGGTGCGTAGTCTGCGGCACGGCATCCGGGTGCTCGCGGTCGTCCCGGAATCGGCCGACGTCGTCTCCATCGTGATGTCCGGTCGCAACCTCGACAGGCTCGGCCTGCGGGCCGGTCAATTCTGCCAGTGGCGCTTCCTCGGGCGGCCGGGATGGACCCGGGCGCACCCGTTCACCGTGTCCGCCGTGCCGACCCGGAACCGGCTCCGGATCACCGTCCGCGCCACCGGTGACGGCACCCGCGCGCTGACTGCTGTGCTGCCCGGGGCCAAGGTGCTGGTCGAGGGCCCGTACGGGATCATGGATGCCGCCCGCCGCAGCCACCGCGATGTGTTGCTGATCGGCGCGGGCGTCGGGATCACCACGATGCGCGGGTTGGCCGAGGCCGTCGTCGCCGAGCCGCCCGCCGCGGGTGCCGGCGGTGTCCGCCGGCCCTCTGTCGTGCTGCTGCACCGCATCGGCGGTCCGTCGGACGCACTGTTCGCCCGCGAGTTCTCGCAGCTGGCCGCTGCCGGCGACCTGCGCGGTGTTCCGCTGGTCGGACACCGGTCCGCGGTCAGCGGCTGGTGGGGCGGCCAGCAGCCGGTGGACCCGCGGGCAGCACTTGCGCGCCTCGCGCCCGACGTACGCGACCGCGAGGTGTACGTGTGTGGGCCGGGACCGTGGATGGACCAGGTTCAGCGGACCCTCCGGGAGCTGCGGGTGCCGGATCGTCAGGTCCATGCCGAGCAATTCACCTGGTGATCGGCCGGAAGGGAACGGATCGAAGATGAAACGCATTGCGCTCGCCGTCATCAGCACGCTCGCCGCGCTGGTCGCCTTGTTCAGCTACCCCACCAGCACGGGCCGGTCCGCCAACACCGCAGCAGAGGCCGTCTCCGCGGCCAAGGTGGTGACGCAGCCGGGCACCGGTTCCGCCACCACGACGGGTCAGGGGCCCGACCCGGCGCCATCCACCCCTGCCGGGTCCACCTCCTCCTCCGGGGGCTCCCCCTCGTCCTCGTCCCCGTCGTCCTCGTCCTCGTCCCCGTCGTCCTCGTCCGGGTCCTCCTCGTCATCGGCGCAGGCCGCTCCATCGGCCAGCGCCGCGGCGGCTGCCCCGGTCACCGTCGACGGGGCCGCGGAGATGACGCAATACGGCGTCGTGCAGGTGCAGGTGGTGATCACCGATGGCGCGATCACGGACGTCGTCGCGGCGCAGTACCCGCAGCAGGACCGCACGGACCAGGAGATCAACAGGCAGGCCATCCCGCTGCTGCGGAGCCAGGTGCTCAGCGCGCAGAGTGCCCGGATCGACGGCGTCTCCGGGGCCACCTTCACCAGCGAGGGGTACATCGCCTCGCTGCAGTCCGCCCTCGATGCCGCCGGGTTCGGGAAGTGACCGCGATCCGGGACGGGAGCGCGGTCCGAACCGCCGGGCACATCGTGCGTACGGCGATGATCATGGGCCTGCCGTTCTCGATCCATCTCCGCCGGGACGCCGAACAGGGCCCCGCCACGGACGCCATCGATGATGCGGTCGAGGCCGCCTGGGCGTCGCTGCGCGAATCGGACGCGATCTTCAGCACCTACCGCCCGGACAGCGACATCAGCCGGATCAATCGTGGCGAGCTCACGGTCGCGGATGCCGACCCGCAGGTCGCCGAGGTCCTCGAACTCGCCGCCCTCGCGCATCGACTCACCGACGGGGCGTTCGACGTCCGGGCCACCGGCACTCTCGACCCGTCGGGAATCGTCAAGGCCTGGGCCGCTTGTCGCGCAGACGAGGCACTGCAGGGTCTCGGCGTCGACCACTACCTCAATGCCGGCGGTGACGTCCTGCTCCGCTCCCGCTCCAGCGAGCGGCCCTGGCGGATCGGCATCGAACATCCGGACGACCCGGCCGGCCTGCTCGCCGTCGTGCAGGCCGCGACGGGCGCCGTGGCCACCTCGGGCCGGTCGCACCGCGGCGGCCACATCACGGATCCGCGGACCGGGCGAGCCGCGGTGGGTGTCGCTCAGGCGACTGTCGTCGGGCCGTCCCTGCTGTGGGCGGACGTCCTGGCCACCGCCGTGGTCGCGAACGGCCTTCGCGGGCTGGACCGCGGGCAGTGGCCGCCGGGCAACGAGGTCCTGCTGGTGACCGACACAGGCGATGTCCGAGCGACCCCCGGGCTCCGCGATCAGCTCGCGCCGATGCCCGCGATCAAGCTCGAGATCCCCTGACGGACAAGACCTTCCGCCCCCGAGGTGGTCACGGCCTTGAAGGCCGGCGTTTCGAGCAGGATCGTCGTCAGCCCATGGATCTGACTCCACACCACGAGCGTGAGCTGATCCGGATCCCCCGCGGTGAGAACGCCTGCGCCTTGCAGCGTCACGAGGTACTCCCGCAGCACCCCCTGTGCCCCGAGCGACGCCTCGCCCAGCGGGTCCCGGACACCTTCGGGCATGCACAGGCTGCGCTGGAACATGAAGTCGAACTCGGCCTTGTGAGCGAAGGCGAAATTCAGGTACGCGACGCACAGATCCGCCAGCTGCAGCGTTCCGGTGTCGACCACCCGCTGCAGGTCCGCGGTCAACTCGGTGAACGCACGGATCGCCAACCCGCGCAGCAGGTCGTTCTTGTCGGCGAAATGGTTGTAGGCGGCCGTATGGCTCACGCCTGCCCGACGGGCGACCTCCCGCAACGACAATGCCGCCGAGCCCACGTCGCGGGCAACCCGGATCCCGGCGTCCAGCAAGGCGTTCCGCAGATCGCCGTGGTGGTACGTCGTGCGCGCTTCCGACGAAGATCCTGCCGTTGACATCGCCGCAAGCCTGTCATATGTTGCCAGTGGTGACAATCTTGCCGGTGGCAACACTGGCCGAGGCGAAAGCGAGCGGATCATGACCGAACAGCACGTCGTCCTCGGAGCGGGCCCGCTGGGCACGTCCGTCGCCCGCGACCTGGTCCGCCGCGGGCAGCGGGTCCGGATCGGCAACCGGTCCGGCACGGCGCAGGTGGACGGCGCGGAACCCTTTGCGGTGGATGCCGCCGACCCCGCCACCCTGCGCCGCGCCTTTCGGGCCGCCGCTGTGGTGTACCAGTGCGCCCAGCCTGCCTACTCCCGCTGGACCGAGGAGTTCCCGACGCTGCAGCAGCATGTTCTCGACGCTGCCGTCGATGCGTCGGCCGGCCTGGTGATCGGCGACAACCTCTACTCCTACGGCGATCCGCAGGGTCGGGTGCTGACCGAGGACTCGCCGGAGGAGACCACGACGCGCAAGGGATCGGTGCGCCGGCGGATGGCAAGGCAGGCGCTGTCCGCGCACGCGGCGGGCCGGCTGCGGGTGGCGATCACCCGCCCCGCGCACTACTTCGGCCCGGGCTACGACCAGGCGGGCGACCTGGTCTTCCGGCCGGCGCTGAACGGAAGGACCATGCGGTTCCTGGGTCGCGCCGACCAGGCCCACAGCTTCTCCTACATTCCCGATGCCGGCGCCGCGATGGCCGAACTCGGGGTGGGCGGCGCGGGATGGGGACGGGTCTGGATCCCCCCGGTGCAACCCGCACTGACCCAGCGTGAGTTCGCGCGACGAATCTGGGCCGCCGGCGGCCAGGCCGGAAACCCCCGCATCCAGCTGCTCGGCCGCCGACTGGCCACCGTGCTGGGAGTGTTCTCGCCCATGGCGCGGGAGCTGCCCGAGATGATGTACGAATTCGACAAGCCTTACATCGTCGACTCTTCCGCCTTCGAGACCACGTTCCACGCGATGCCGACACCCATGGACGACGCCATCGCTGCCACGCTCGACTGGTACCGCACGGATCATGCATCGGCATCCAGGAGTGACTCGATGACCAGCTGACCACACACAACGAGGGCGCTGTTTGTCGTCCGGTCCCGCCGGGTGAAGCGGCGGCGTGGACTATCGAACTCTCGGCCGTTCCGGATGTGTCGTCTCCAGCCTCGCGCTGGGCACGATGACGTTCGGCGCGGAACCGACGCGGCCGGCTCGCACGAACAGCTCGACGCGTTCCTGGACGCGGGCGGAACCATGACCGACACCGCCGATGTCTACTCGGCCGGCGAGTCGGAGAAGATCATCGGCCGGTGGCTGGCGGACCGGCCGGACGAGACGCGGGACCGGATCGTGCTCGCCACCAAGGCCCGCTTCCGGATGGGAACGGGCAGTAACGCCGTCGTCGGGCAAGGTCCGCTACGTCGGCCTGTCCAACTTCACCGGCTGGCAGGTGCAGAAGGCGGTGGCGGTGGCCCGGGCCGGCGAGGAACCGACGCGCGGAGTCGAAGCCTACGACGCACGATCACGCCAGGAGCGCACCTGAGCGGTGGTGGACGCGGTACGCACGCTCGCCGAGGCCCGTGGCGCAACGATGGCGCAGGTTGCGCTGGCCTGGCTGGGCGGGCGCCCGGCGGTCACCTCGGTGAACCTGGGCTGCCGATCGCTCGACCAACTCGCCGACAACCTGCGCGCCGCGGACCTGGTGCTGGACGACTCGGAGATCGCCGCCCTGGACACGGCCAGCGATCCCGCACCCGGCGACTATCCCTACGGTGCACCGGGTCTCAGCTTGCAGAGCCGGGAGCTGAGGCCGGCAGCCGGATGAATGTTCAGTCCTCCCGCATCCCCCACGGCGAACCGTAGGCGCTGAGCAGATCCAGGAAGGGCTGGGCCGGCAGGGCCTCGGGGCCGAGGACGCCGCTGCCGGCCCATACCCCCGCGGCCATCAGTTCCATCGCCACCACGGGGTTGATCGCGGTCTGCCAGACCACCGCCTGCGCTCCGTACTCACGCATGGACCATTCGTTGTCCACCACGTGGTACAGGTAGACCTGCCGCGGGTTGCCGTCCTTGCCAAGGCCTTTCACCCACAAACCGGCGCAGGTCTTGCCCGACATCCGGTCGCCGAGGTGCGCGGGGTTCGGCAGCACGGCGGCCACCACATCCCTGGGCGAGACCTCCACGTTCCCGACCCGGACCGGTGTCGTGCTGTCCAGGCCGAGCTTGTGCAGCACCTGCAGGACGGTGATGAACTCCTCGCCGAGCCCGTACTTGAAGGTGACCCGGCCGGTGTCGATCCAGCGGGGCATCAGCAGGACCTCTTCGTGCTCCACGTTGACGCACTCCACCGGCCCGATCCCGTCCGGGAACTCGAACACCTCAGGCTCGCTGAACGGCGGCGTGGTGAACCAGCCCCGGTCCTTCTCCCAGATGACCGGGGGGTTCAGGCACTCCTCGATGGTCGTCCAGATCGAGAAGCTGGGGGCGAAGTCGTAGCCGGCGACGGTGAGATTGGCCCCGTCCCGTACGCCCAGTTCCTCGATCTCCGAGAACAGTTCGTCCGCAGCGTATCTGGCGAAGACGTCGGCGAGCCCGGGCTCGATACCCATGCCGACGAGCGCCAGCCGGCCGGCCGCCTCCCACTTGTCCGCCATCGCGAACTGCTCGTCACCGAGCTTGACCCCGGTCTTGGCGTAGGGCTCCGTCGGGTGCGGCCGGGACAGCGACATGGCCATGTCCAGGTACTGCGCGCCACCGTCCAACGCGGCGGTGAACAGCGGCATGACGAACCGCGGATCGGTCGCGTTCATCAACACGTCGCACCGGTGCTCGGCCAGCAACGCCGCGACGGCGGCGGTGTCCGAGGCATCGACCCTGGCGGCGACGAAGCGTGGGTCGGCCGTGGACGCGACGACCTGTGCCGCCCGCTCGCCGTCGTAGTCGGCCACCACCATCGTCTCGAAGAAGTCGCGACGGGCGGCGATCAACGCGATGGAGCCGCCGACGCCGCCGGCTCCCACCAGCAAGACACGCATGAGTGAACCCTTCAGCCGGGAAATTCCACTGTCAAAGGCCGGTACTTGCGCAACGGCGGACCAGCAGGGACATTATGACCGTTCACCGGCCGATGCCCGGGGATCGCACCAGAAAATCACGGCTCCCGGATATCGGCCGCCGTGTCACCGGTCGAGGCGTGACCCGTCGGGGTCGGGCGTGGAGGACAACGATGGCGACCGATCCTGCAGCGACGACACCGCCCGCCGGAGGCGTCGATCCGGAACCCGAAGCAACGCTGAAACCAGGCGCCATCGGCTTTGTCAGCTCGATGGTGATCGGTTTGGCGTCCACCTCGCCGGCCTATTCGCTGGCCGCCATCATCGGGCCGATGGTCGCGCTGGTCGGGGTCTATGCGCCCGGCGCGCTGCTGGCGTCATTCGTACCCATGCTGCTGATCGCGTCGGCTTTTTATTACCTCAATCGGGTTGATTCCGATTGCGGAACGACATTTTCCTGGGTGACCAGGGCAATGGGACCGTGGTTCGGCTGGTTGGGTGGTTGGGCGATCGGAATGACCGGCGTGCTGGTGGTCGGATCGCTCGCGAACGTCGGGGTCACCTACTTCCTGCTCGCCATCGGTGCCGACGATCTGGTCGAGAACGAATGGCTGATCAGGGCTCTCACCGTGGCATTGATTCTGGTGATGACGGCGATCTGCGTCATCGGCACCGAACTGTCGGCGCGCTTCCAGGACATCTTGATCATCGCCCAGGTGCTCGCGCTGATCGCCTTCGCGGGCACCGCGCTCTATTCGGCGTTCGCCGGCACCAGCGAACTCGGCTCGATCACCCCGGAATGGGGTTGGCTCAACCCGTTCGGGGCGGGTGGGGCGGCACTCACCGGCGCCCTGCTGCTCGGCGTGTTCGCCTACTGGGGCTGGGAATCGGCGGTGAATCTCAACGAGGAGACCGAGGGCGCCAGCTCCACACCGGGTCGTGCGGCCATTGCGTCGACAGTCGTGCTGCTCGTGACCTACGTGTCCGTCGCGGTCGCGGTGGTCGCCTATGCCGGCGTCGACTACCTCACCGAGAACGCCAGCGAGGAGGAGGCGATCTTCGCCTCCCTCGCCGACAGCGCGATGGGCAACTGGTCCTGGGTGCTGTTGCTGGCGGTTTCCACCTCGGCGATCGCATCGAGCCAGACGACGATCATCCCGGCATCGCGCACCGGACTCTCGATGGCCCGCCGGCACGCGCTGCCCAAGGCAATGGGGCACATCCACCCCCGGTTCCGTACCCCCGACGTCTCGACCTGGACGGTCGCGGTGATCGCCAGCGCCTGGTATCTGGCGGTCGACTACGTCAGCGAGAACGCGCTGTTCGACTCGCTGACCGCCCTGTCGCTGTTGATCGCGTTCTACTACGGGCTCACCGGAATCGCCTGCGCCATCTACTACCGCCGCGAGCTCACCAAGAGCCTGAAGAACTTCCTGCTGATCGGAGCGGGTCCCGTCATCGGCGCAATTCTGTTGTTCTGGCTGCTGGTCGAATCGGTCATCGACATGTCCGACCCGGAGAACTCCTACACCGGTGAGGCCTGGCTCGGCGTCGGCCCGCCGCTGGTGATCGGCGTCGGCGTGTTCCTCGTCGGGGTGCTGTTCATGATCTTCTGGCGGATCAAGGACGGTCGCTACTGGCAGGAGAAGCGCAGCGTCGCCGATCCGGTGCTCGCCGCCGCAGGCCGCACTCCGCGGGCCACCGACACGACGGAGGACCCCCGATGAGCATCGTGCTCGGGTATGACGAATCGCCGGGCGCCCGCCGCGCCCTGCGGTACGCCATCGACCTGGCCAAGCTGCTCGACGACGAACTCGTCGTCGTGTACGGCGCGGAACCACCCGGCAGGATGGGCGAGGAGTTCGCCGAACATTTCAAGGCGCTGGCCGAGGAGGGCCGCGCGGCCCTGCACAGCGCCGTCGCTGCGGCCGACGCCGCCGGGGTCCGGTCGACGGTGGAACTCGTCGACGACAAGCCTGCGCAGGCGCTGCTCAACGCGGCCGACAAGCACGACGCCCGGCTGATCGTGGTCGGCACCTACGGTGAAAGCCCGTTCCGGGGGGCCATGCTCGGCTCGACGCCACACAAACTGCTGCACTGGTCGTCACGCCCGGTGTTGTGCGTTCCGCCGGCGGAGGCGCCGGCCGCCGGCTGAGGAGTCAGGCCAGTCGAGCCCGGATCGCGGCGACCGGGTTGCGCCGGGCGATGGCCACCGTCAGCGCCGTGGCGAACGCGCACCACGCCGGGTAGGGCGCCAGCGCAATGCCCGCTCTGCGGTCCGCGGCGCCCACCCGGCGCACCAGGTCTGCCGAACTGGCGGTCAGCACGGCGCATTCCGCGGCCGCCACCCACGGCCGGTGGAAGCGGAAGAACAACCACGACCACCCGGCGTTGAGGACGAGATTGACCCCCAGCGCACCGATCAACCGGCCCCGTTCGGCTGTGCGGCCCTGTTCGCCGAGCTTGGCGATGGCATGGCCGGCAGACAGCGCCACATCGGCGTACAGCGGCGTCCAGACGATGCCGTAGACCGGCGGCGGTGGCTGCCAGGAGGGTTTGTCGAGCGTGCGGTAGTACTTCGCATCGGGGTCGGTGGCCAGGCCGCCGGCGACTGCGGTGGCGGTGACGCCGGCGAGGCACCCGGCGAGGGTCAGCAGCTTCATGACCCCCACTGTGCCGCACGGCCCACCGTTCGTTGGTATGACGAATGGGTAAAACACTCGGTCGGCGTCGAACCATTCACAGCATCGTCAGCGAGTATCGCAATGACGGGCCCGCCATCTCGGGCGCCGAACGCTGACCGCTGAACCGATCGCCTGGAGGACCACCCGTGACCCCATCGCCCCGTTCACTGCCCCGACGGACAGTCCTCGCGGCGTCGGGGACCGCGCTGCTGGCGACCGCAGCAGCATGTGGCTCGTCCGGTACAGCGACCGATCCGACATCGACTGCGAGCTCGTCGGCGCCTGCTTCGTCGGCCGGCACCCCACTGGCGTCGGTGGCCGACGTCGAGGCGGCCGGCGCGCTGATCGTGGGTCCGGGGGACGCACCGGTCCTGCTGGCGGCGGCGAACGGCACGGTGGTCGCGCACACCGCGATCTGCACCCACCAGGGCTGCACGGTCGCTGCCAGCGGCGACTGTCCGTGCCACCAGTCCAAGTTCAATGTGCAGACCGGTGCCGTGGAGAGGCCTCCGGCGCTGCAGCCACTCGCGGAGATCGCGGTGACCGTCAGGGGTGGGCAGGTATATCCGGCCTGATCCCGCACAGCGGGCACACAGGCTGGACCCAGACTCCGCATACCCCGGGCGCCCAGGATCCTGGTCATGAGCATGAGCATCGGCAGCCCCCTGTCCGGCGCCGGAGCACCGGTCGATCGCGCCGCGCTGCGCGGCCCCGACGGCCGACCCATCCGCGTGCTGGTGGTCGACGACGAACCCACGTTGTCCGAACTCGTCGGTCTGGCCCTGCGGTACGAGGGCTGGCAGGTGCGGACCGCGGCCGACGGGATGTCCGCGATCGCGGCGGCTCGGGATTTCAAGCCCGACCTGGTGGTGCTGGACGTCATGCTGCCGGACGTCGACGGTCTGGAGGTGCTCCGCCGGCTGCGCGCCGACATCGAGCGGATGCCGGTGCTGTTCCTCACCGCCCGCGATGACGTCAGTGACCGGATCGCCGGCCTCACCGCCGGCGGCGACGACTACGTCACCAAACCGTTCTCGATCGAGGAACTCGTCCTGCGGCTGCGTGGCCTGCTGCGCCGTTCGTCGTTGGCGGTGACGACGAGTTCGGCGACCATCGTCGTGGGGGATCTCGTGCTGGACGAGGACTCGCGCGAGGTGCGCCGCGGCAACGAGCTGATCGCGCTGACCGCGACCGAATTCGAGCTGTTGCGGTTCCTCATGCGCAATCCGAAGCGGGTGATGTCGAAGGCGCAGATACTCGACCGGGTGTGGAACTACGATTTCGGCGGCCAGGCGAACATCGTCGAGCTGTACATCTCCTATTTGCGCAAGAAGATCGACGCCGGGCGGGAGCCGATGATCCACACGATGAGGGGCTTCGGTTATGTCCTCAAACCCGCGCCCTGAGGTCGCGGGCTCCGTGCCGGGCGTCGGGCGAAAACCGAGGCGGCCCTTGACACTTCGCACGAAACTCATCGTCGGCATCCTGGCCCTGATCACCGCGGTGTGCGGGGTGGTCGCGGTTTCCACGGAATTCTTCCTGAGCAGGTACCTGGTCATGCAGGTCGATGACCAGATCCGCCAGCTCAACGGGTACGCAGCAGGACCCGACCGCCCGCCGGGCGGCGGCATCTTGCTGCCCAACAACATTCTCACCTGTGGTGACGGCGACGGGCGGTTCGGGCCCGGGCAGGGATTGGGTGGGCTGTCCGCCCTGATCGTCGATGGCCAGGTGCTCTCCTCCGGCGTCCTGACGCCGTCCAACGGCAATTCCGTGAGGTGCACGGCGCTTCCGGAATCCTCGGACGCCACGCTGACCGAGCTGCCCACGGACGGCTCCGTCCGGACGGTGACCATCGACGGATTCGGCGACTACCGCGCCGTGGCCGGGATGATGCCCGACGGCACCGTGGTGGTCAGCGGACAGTCGCTCGCCGCGGTGCGCGCCTCACTGGTGCAACTCGGGATCATCATGGGCGTGGTCACCGGAGTCGCGTTGCTGCTCGGCGTTCTCGTGGTGTTCTGGATCGTGCGTCGGTCGCTGCGGCCGCTCGACGAGGTGGTGGCAACCGCGCGTCAGGTGAGCGAACTGACCCTGGACCGCGGCGAGGTGGACCTCGGGGTGCGGGTTCCCGACCGGGACACCGACACCCGTACCGAGGTGGGTCAGGTGGGTGCCGCTCTCAACCAGATGCTCGGCCACGTCTCGCACGCGCTGGTGGCGCGCCAGGCATCGGAGACTCGGGTCCGGCAGTTCGTCGCCGACGCCTCCCACGAGCTGCGCACCCCGCTGGCGGCCATCCGCGGCTACGCCGAACTCGCCCGCAGGGAGGAGGACGACGCCGACGGTGTCGCCCATGCGCTTCGCCGGGTCGAATCGGAATCGGCGCGGATGACGACGCTGGTCGACGACCTGCTGCTGCTCGCCCGGCTCGACTCCGGTCGACCGCTGTCGCAGGAGGAGGTCGACCTCACCGTGGTGACGGTCGACGCCGTGGCCGATGCCCGGGTCGCCGGCCCCGATCACCGCTGGCAGCTCGACCTGCCGCAGGAACCGTTGACGACCGTGGGCGACCCCGCCCGACTCCATCAGGTGCTGGCCAACCTGCTGGCGAACGCGCGCACGCACACTCCCGCCGGCACCACCGTCTGGTGCGGCCTGCGAGCGGAGGCCGGAGCCTCGGTGGTGACGGTGACCGACGACGGGCCCGGAATCCCGGCGTCCCTCCAGCCGGAGATCTTCAACCGGTTCGTCCGCGGTGACTCCTCGCGGTCCCGGGCGGCCGGGTCGACCGGTTTGGGATTGGCCATCGTCGCCGCTGTCGTGGCGGCGCACGGCGGGACGGTTTCGGTGGCCAGTCGACCAGGGAAGACCACGTTCACCGTGCGGCTGCCGGGCGGGGAGCGCCGGCTCGTCGAAGCTGGCTCCGGGTGGGGCCATGCCGGTCGCGGAGACGCTGAGCCAGCCAAGCACGGCAGGACATTCGGAAATTGAGCGCTGAACGGCGTCTGCGACAGAACCCGACACCTCCATACGCACGGGCATCCTTCTGGGCAGTCCGATGACGCCGGACGGTGACAGCCCCGGACGAGCCGACATCTCCGGGGATCGTGCCGGAAAGTGCCGCCAGGCCTTCGGCTACAGATAGTGAATTTGCATCATGGCCGATTGGTCCAATCAAGCCATCTCTTGCTTCAGCTAACTCATTCGCTGCGTACGGTGACGCAAATGTCCGCCGTCAACGACGCCGGCGCCGGTTCAACCCATCGTCGGGGCGAGATCGCCGGCGACCCCCCTGTGCAGCCCGAAGCGATCCGCTCTCTGGGCCTGTCGTCCGATGCACCGATTCTGGACCCGCGTGCGCTGCTCGACCGGCTGGGTGACGCCGAGGCGCGCGAACGGACGCTGATCGCCGAGGCGATCCATGACGACCCGCTGCAGCTGATCGTCGCCGCCATCATGCATGTCGACCTACTCGGCGTGAGACACCCTGCCGCACAACAGGACGGCGACTCGGTCATTTCGATGCTGGAATCGGCCGTCGACAAATTACGCGCCCTCATCGTCGCCACCATTGCACCGAACTTCGACGGCGGACTGGTGGCTGCATTGCGCCGACTGGCAACCGGCATCTTCATCGGTACATCGACCACCGTCCGGCTGACCGGACCGTCCCACGTTCAGCCGACCGTGGAGGCGCGGATGGCCGCCTACCGGATCGTCCGCGAGGCCTTGGTCAACGTCCGCCAGCACGCCTTCGCGCGGCACGTGTCCGTGACGGTCGTCGCCACCGACAGCACTGTCGTCATTACTGTCGCCGATGACGGAATCGGCTGCGACAACCCGCGATCCGGTGGTGGGCACCTCGGATTGCCGGCGATGCACAGTCGCGCGCGCGCCGTCTCGGGGCGGCTGCGGATCAGCAGTTCCACCGGCGCAGGCATGACCGTCGTGTTGATTGTGCCGGCGGCCGACCCGGCTTTGATTCAGGCGCTTGGTTTGCGTATCTTCCTGGCCGACGATCACCCAGCCGGTCGGCACGACCTCGCTGGCCTGATCAATGAGAAGGAGGACCTGGCCGTCGTCGGTCAGGCGTCGTCCATCACCGATGCACTCGAACAAATTCACCTCTACCGACCGGACGTGTTGGTGACGGACCTGCTGCTGCGGGACGGCACCGGGATGGACCTGTTGTCCCGGGCCCGACGTATCTCCCCGCGCTTGCAATGCCTGGTCCTCGCTTCTCGCACCGACGGGTCCGACGTCGCCGCCGCCCTCCGGGCGGGCGTCTCCGGTTATCTCACCAGGGACAGCGATCTCGCCGATGTGGTGGCCGCCGTCCGCACGGTGGCCGGCGGTCGGTCTGTCTTCGACAGCAGGGTTGCGGCAATGTTGATCGACGGGTTGTGCGACGGGTGAGCCGCTGTCCGCCCCTCATGACAGCTCGGCGGCCTGGCAGAACACGCTGACGGAGTCGGCGAGGTTGAACGGTTCGCCGCGCCATCCCGGGCGGATGCTGTCGGGGTCGAACGGTCCCTGGTCCAGTGGTGACGGCCCGGCCGGCGGGTCGGTGGGCAGGGCGGGGCTGGCCGGTATCGGGGTCCGGTCGGGTCTGCGGAACAACCACCCACCGGCAGCCCCACCCCGGCCAGCACCGCCGGGTTCGGGGTCGCCGGCGCCGGCGTGTTCAACGGTGAACCCGTCCTCGTGCACGGCCATGTGATGCGCCCGGCACAACAGGATCAGGTTGTCCAGATCGGTGAGCCCACCGTGCAACCAGTGCACGACGTGATGGGCCTCCAGGTGCAACCGCCGGTGACACCCCGGGAACCGGCACCCACCATCGCGGATCCGCAACGCCCGCCGCAACGCCGGCGAGATCTTCCGGGTCTTCCGCCCCAACCGCAGCTGCTCACCGGGCACCGCCGAATTCATCAACGCCACCAACGCCGCATCACAGGCGATCCGCCGCGCCGTCGCCGCCTCCACCCCCGGGCCGTGCTCGATCCGGCACACCGCCTCCGGGTCGTCCGACGCCCCGGTCAACACCCCGGCATCGGCGTGCACCACCACCAGGTGCCGGTCATCACCGGAAGAATCCACCGCGCCCGCCGCCAACGCCGCATACGCCACCCCCATCACCGCATCCGCCGCCGAACACACCTGCGACACGCCCTGGGTCGGTGTGGAGCTCTGAGTTGCTGCTGGACCCTGGGTCGCGGCGGCCTGGGTCAGGGCGGCCACCAGCACCGCCCCCTCATCGGCGGGTAACCGGGCGGTCAGCACCAGCATCCCGTCCTCGTCGAAGAACCACCGCGCCCGCCGCCGCCGCTGCTGATCCCGCGCCGCCCCCTCGGCCCTGCGGTACCCCCGCACCAACCGCTCCAACTGCGCCGCCGTATGCACCAACGCCTGCTCCAACAACACCGGCTCCGGCACCCGGTCGGCGACCCTGGTCACCGCCCGCACCTTCGAATACGACAACCGACCCGCCGCGAACGCCTCATCCAGCAACGGCAACCCGGTCAACGCCGACGCCACCCGCACGTACTCCCGGGCCGCCCCCGGCGCCACCGAACACGCCCACGCCAACCAATGCGCACAAGAACGCACCCCCACCTGCGCCCACCCCTTACGCCGGTCGAACTCCGCCACCAACCGCAACCACCGCCCCGTCGACGCCGCCAACCGCCCCGCCAAAGCGCAGATCTCCGACTCCAACACCGGCAACGACACCGGCACCGACACCGCCCCCGGCGGATCACCCACCACCGGATCGGCAGGCCGCACCGGACCCTCGGCCGGCACCGAACCGAACGGGGACGGCACCACACCGGCCGGGTCGGTTGGCGGGACCCAGGTTTCCCGCTGCCCGGCAGCACCGCCGCCCCGCCGCGGCGCGCTCTGCCACATCAGCGTCAGGTCGTCGTCCTCGCCCGTCCCGTGGAACTCCATCACCCACCACCCATCACTCGAACATGTGTTCGACACTAGGGCATGGCACCGACAGCCGTCGATCGCCCGAACCGGGGACCCACCCAGCACCGACCCGCACATCGACCGGCATCAATGACATCAGCGTCTCCGCGGAAACGCCTCACCGCAGCGGACGACCACCCCGGGCCAGCGGCTCCACGGACCAGAAACGTCTCCGCGGAAACGCCCGCCGGCACCTCAACCCCGGACCATCGGCCGTGGCGCGCGAGCGAGAGCGGCGATGGCACAGTGGACCGGTGACCGATGCTGAGGTCCGGCCGACCTCCGGACCGGTGACCACGGTATGGACCCCGGGCGACCCGGTGGACCTGCGCCGAACACTGTCGCCACTGCGCCGCGGCGCCGGCGACCCCACCATGCGGATCGACGACACCGGCATCTGGCGGACCTGCCGCACACCGGCCGGACCTGCCACCCTGCACCTTCGGCGGGCGGACGGGATCAGCGCGACCGCATGGGGACCCGGCGCCGACTGGGCGATCGCCGGACTGCCGGATTTGCTGGGCCGCGGCGATGACTGGTCGCAGTTGGACTGCCGATCGCACGCTCTGCTGGATCGGACCCACCGGATGGTGCCGGGTCTGCGCATCGCACGAACCGGTCTGGTGTTCGAGTCCTTGGTCCCGGCGATCCTCGAACAACGGGTGGTCGGCGCGGACGCTCGCCAATCGTGGCGACAATTGCTGCAACGGTTCGGCACTCCGGCGCCGGGTCCGGCGCCCGCCGGCATGCGGGTCTGCCCGCCCGCTGCCGAGTGGGGCCGGATCCCCTCGTGGGACTGGCATCTCGCGGGAGTGGACCCCGGGCGGGCCGCGACGGTGGTTGCCGCGGCGAGGGTCGCCGAGGGGCTCGAACGGACACTGCAGTGGGGCAGGGGCGGACCGCGGGTGATCTCGGCGCTGCGCACCGTGCGCGGGATCGGTCTGTGGACGGCAGCCGAGATCGTGCAGCGCGCCCACGGCGACCCCGACACGGTCAGTGTCGGCGACTTCCACCTGTCCCGACTGGTCGGCTGGGCACTGGTCGGCAAGCCGGTCGATGACGACGGGATGCTCGAGTTGCTCGAACCGTGGCGGGGACACCGCTATCGCATCATCCGACTGATCGAGAGCAGCGGATTCGCCAAGCCACGGTTCGGACATCGCGCCGCCAGGGTCGACCACCGCCGGCACTGACCGGACCCACCATTCGCGGTAAATCCATTGCACATCCGCGCCGCCTGCGGTGTGATCGAATTTCCCTGAATGATCAAACTGGAGATGCCATGCTGGCGACGACGCCGAGCATCGAGGAACTCGTGATCCCCTCGGACCTGGACGATCCCGGGGCCGGCGACTTCATCGACATGGTCAACGTTCGTAACGCGGTTCAGGAATTCGCGCTCGGCAACGACGCCTTCTTTGTGACGCCCGCCGAATTGCTTCCCTCCTACACGTCGGCCTTCGAACCGAGTCAGGTCTTTGTCGCCAGAGTGGACGACGTCATGGTCGGCCGGGCGGTGCTGTACGAGCCGATCGTGCCGGGATCGCGCTCGACCTGGATTCTGACCGAGGTGGTGCCCGAGTTCCGCGGGCGCGGTATCGGCGCCGCCCTCTTCGATCGGGTGGAGTCCCTTGCGCTGCAGAGCGGACGGCCCGTCGTCCAGACGGAGGCCCTGCACAGCGCCGCCGGGGGTGGGGAACGGCTGCCGTCCCCCACCGGTTCCGGTGACCTTGCCATGAGCGACCCGGGCGTCCGCTTCCTGCTGCAGCGTGGCTACCGCCTCGAGCAGGTGGAGCGGATCAGCTTTCTGTCGCTGCCGGTGGATGTTGCTGCGTTGGAACGGATTCTCAGCGCCGGCCTGGCGCGTGTACAGGGCGACTACCGAACGGTGAGCTGGACCGGAAGGACCCCGCCCGAGAGGGTCGAGGACCTGTTGACGCTGCGGACCAGGATGAGCGTCGACGCACCGTTCGCCGGCCTGGACGTCGACGAGGAACCCTGGACGGCAGCCAGGCTGGACGAACAGGAGACGGCGTTCGAGAAAACGTCCGGTCAGAAGCTGACCGCAGCCGTCGAGCACACGGCCACCGGACGGTTGGTCGGCTTCTCGCAGTTGGTCGTCCCCGACGACCGGAGCCGGCCAGCCCAGCAGGACGACACCCTGGTGCTCAAGGGGCACCGCGGACACGGCCTGGGCATGCTGATGAAGGCCACAAACCTCCTCGCGCTGGCGGCGCTGACACCGCAGCCACCACTGGTGGTGACCGGCAATGCCGAGGAGAACCGGCACATGCTGGACGTCAACGAAGCGCTCGGTTTCCGACCGGCCGGCAAGGGCGCGTGCTGGCGCAAGGGCTGACGGCCGCGCGCACCGGGCCCCGAGTGATCTTCGATAACCCGCGCGACCGGCACCCGCCGCACAGGCGGCGCACAGCGACAGCCTGCGGTCGGCACAGTCCGGCCCAGCAGCGTGCTCGTCATGAGCACGAACACCCCGTCAGGCAGCCCCCCGGCCGGTGGAGACGGCGCCGCGGTGGCGCTGGACGTCGTCATCCCGGTGTTCAACGAGGAACGCGGTCTCCGGCCGGCCGTGCTGCGCCTGCACGAGTACCTGTCGGCCGAACTGCCGTTCAGCTTCCGGATCACCATCGCCGACAACGCATCGTCCGACGGCACCGCCGCGATTGCTGACGAGCTCGCCGTCGAGGTCCCCGGTGTGGTGGCCGTGCACCTGGCGGCGAAGGGGCGCGGGCGGGCACTGAAGCAGGTGTGGACGGCCTCCGACGCGACCGTGCTCGCCTACATGGACGTCGACCTCTCGACGGACCTGGCGGCGCTGCTGCCACTGGTCGCCCCGCTGATCTCCGGCCATTCCGATCTGGCGATCGGCACCCGGCTGCACCGCGGCTCCCGAATCGTCCGAGGTTCCAAGCGGGAGTTCATCTCCCGCTCCTACAATCTTCTGCTGCGCGGGGCGCTGGCGGCGCGGTTCTCCGACGCCCAGTGCGGATTCAAGGCGATCCGTGGCGTCGTCGCGCAGCAACTACTGCCGCTGGTGCAGGACACCGGGTGGTTCTTCGACACCGAGTTGCTCGTCCTCGCCGAGCGGAGCGGGCTGCGGATCCACGAGGTGCCGGTGGACTGGGTGGACGACCCGCATTCCACCGTGGACATCATCAGCGCCGCGAAACAGGACCTGCTGGGGGTGGCCCGGGTGGGTTGCGCGCTGGCGACCGGGTCGTTGCCGCTGGCGCAGGTCCGGGCACAGCTCGGCCGGGCACCGCTGGACCCGCGGACGCCGGGCGTGCCGGCCGGTATGACGAAACAGGTGGTCCGATTTACGGCGGTCGGCGTGGCCAGCACGGCCGCCTACCTGGTGCTGTTCGTGCTGTTGCGACCGCTCGCCGGCGCGCAACTGGCCAACCTGTTCGCGCTGTCGCTGACCGCAATCGGGAACACCGCCGCGAACCGCCGGCTGACCTTCGGGGTCCGCGGCCGGGACGGAGCGCTGCGACACCAGCTGCAGGGCTTCGGCATCTTCGTGCTCGGCCTGGCGATCACCAGCGGATCGCTTGCCGTGCTGCATCTCTCGGTTCCCGCACCGAGCAGCGCACTCGAGATCACCGTCCTGGTCGGGGCAAATCTGCTGGCCACCGTCGTCAGGTTCGTCCTGCTGCGCGGCTGGGTGTTCCGTCGCCAGTCCACACCGATCATGCCGATCACGCCGATCACGCCGATCACGCCGATCACGCCGAATCCTCCCACCACCCGACCACTGTCGAAGGAAACGTCATCATGACCGAATCCCTGACCGACCACCCCGCCCCCGCCGATGGCCGCGGACCGACGGCGGACGCAGCAGTCAGGACTCCGCGCAACCGCTGGGGTCGACTCGTCGTCGGGCCCACCGACGACCCGCGCTGGGCCCGTCCGGCGCTCTGGGCACTGCTGGCCGGCACCGCGATCCTCTACCTGTGGGACCTGTCGGCGTCCGGTTACGCCAACGACTACTACGCAGCTGCGGTCAAGGCCGGCAGCGAATCCTGGAAGGCATGGCTCTTCGGCTCGCTGGACTCCGGCAACGCCATCACGGTGGACAAGCCGCCCGCGTCGTTGTGGGTGATGGTGCTGTCCAGTCGGATCCTCGGCTTCTCCTCGTTCGCGATGCTGCTGCCGCAGGCGCTGATGGGAGTGGGAACCGTTGCGCTGCTGTATGCCTCGGTACGACGCTGGTCCGGCCACGCCGCCGGTCTTGTCGCCGGTGCACTGCTGGCGCTGACGCCGGTCGCCGCGTTGATGTTCCGCTTCAACAATCCCGACGCCCTGCTGGTGCTGCTGCTGACCGACCGCCGGCTATTTTGTCGTCCGTGCGATCGAGACGCCGTCCGGCCGAAAGGCGCTGCGCTGGCTGATCTTTGCCGGGGTCGCGGTCGGCTTCGCCTTTCTCACCAAGATGATGCAGGGGCTGCTGGTGCTTCCGGCGTTCGGCGCTGCCTATCTGTCGGCCGGCAGATCGACGCTGCGGGCGCGGATCTGGCACCTGTTGGCGGCCGCCGGGGCCGTCGTCGTGTCGGCCGGCTGGTATGTGGCGCTGGTCGCCCTGTGGCCTGCCGATTCCCGTCCGTACATCGGTGGTAGTGAGACCAACTCCCTGTGGGAGTTGGCGATCGGCTACAACGGGCTCGGCCGGATCTTCGGTCAGTCCGCCCCCGGCGGCACGCCGCCCTCGGGAGCTGCTGTACCGGCCGGGGTGCCGACAGACATTGCCCTGCCGACCGGCGGGGCGGGTGGCGGTTTGGGCGCTGGCGGGTTCGGCGAGTCCGCCGGCATCGGCCGGATGTTCAACTCCGCCTTCGGCACCGAGATCTCCTGGCTCATCCCGGCGGCACTGATCGGCCTGGTCGCGGGGTTGTGGTTCACCCGGCGCTTCCCGCGCACGGACCGGATCCGCGCGTCCCTGCTGCTCTGGGGAGGCACGTTGCTGGTGACGGCCGCGGTGTTCTCGTTCATGGAAGGCACCATTCACCCGTATTACGCGGTCGCGCTGGCACCATCGATCGCTGCCGTCGTCGCGATCACCGGACGGGAACTGTGGCACGGCAGGGGATCTCTGGTCGCCCGCGGGATTCTCGGCTCGATGATCGCCGCCACCGGCATCTGGTCGTTCGTCCTGCTGGGCCGGGACACCGGTTGGCAGCCCTGGCTGCGCTGGGTCGTGCTGATCGGTGCGCTGGCCGGCGCGGCCCTGCTGGTGCTGTCCGTCGCGCACCTGCGCCGGCTGGCCGTTGTCGGACTGCTTGTCGGCTCGTTGACCGCGGTCGGCGGCACCGCGGGCTACACCCTGGCCACCGCGGCGACACCGCACTCCGGGTCCATCCCGGCCTCCGGGCCGCGCGGCTCGGCGATGGGCGGCCCCGACGCTGCGGCGGGTGCATTCCGCGGTCAACTGCCCCAGGGCCTGGAATTGCCGAATAGGCAGGAGCTACCCAACGGATTGGACTCACCCGACGGGATGACACTGCCCGGCGGATCCGGTCAGGGTCCAGCTGGAAGGATGGCGGCCGTCGACAGCGACCTCGTCGACCTGCTGGGGTCCACGAGCACCCGTTGGTCGGCCGCTGTCATCGGCGCGCAGTCGGCGGCCGGCTACATCCTGGGCACCGACACGGCGGTGATGGCGATCGGCGGGTTCACCGGGAGTGACCCGTCGCCGACGCTCGCGCAGTTCCAGCAGGACGTCGCCGACGGCGAGATCGGCTACTTCATCGTCGGCGGAGCGGTCGGGTTCGGAGCGGGCGGCCCTGGCGGCGGTGGTTTCGGGGGAAGTGGATCCGGCTCGGAGATCCAGGCGTGGGTGGAGGCCAACTTCACCTCGACCTCCGTCGGCGGAGCCACCGTGTTCGACTTGACCCAAACCCCTTGACCCTGACGTAACGTCAGGCTGCATCGTCGTTGGTGTCCGGCCATCCGGTTCGGACGTCCACCAGGGAGACACAGTGGGCTACTCGGTCGGTCAGGTCGCCGAACTGGCCGGTGTGACGGTCCGGACGTTGCACCATTACGGCCAGATCGGGTTGCTGGAACCGCAGGATCGCAGTGCCGCGGGGTACCGCCGGTACTCCGAGGACGACCTGCAACGGCTGCAGCACATCCTGTTCTACCGGGAGCTCGGTTTTCCGCTGGAGGACATCGCGACCATCCTGAGCGACCCGGGTGCCGACACGTCGGCGCACCTGGCGCGGCAACGCGAGTTGCTGCACAACCGGATCTCTCGACTGCAATCGATGGTCGCGGCCGTCGAAAAGGAATTGGAGGCACTGACCATGGGAATCCAGCTCACGCCCGAGGAGAAATTCGAGATCTTCGGGCCCAGCTACAGCGAGGACTACGAGGCCGAGGCGGAGCAGCGCTGGGGCGACACCGACGCGTGGCGGCAGTCGCAGGCGCGGACCGCGAGCGTTCAGCAAGGAGCAGTGGGTCGAGATCAAGAAGGCGGGCGACGAGCTCAACCGCCGACTCGCCCAGGCGATGGGCGGCGGTGCAGCCCCCGACAGCGACGAGGCGATGGCTCTCGCCGAGGAGCACCGCCGGTCGATCGAGACGTTCTACGACTGCGGCTACCCGATGCACCGCGGGCTCGGCGACATGTACGTCCAGGACGAGCGGTTTGCCAAGACCTACAACGATGTGGCGCCCGGATTGGCGCAATGGCTGCGGGACGCCATCCATGCCAACGCCGACCGGGCCGAGGCAGCACAGTCCTGACCGGCGGCCGGCCGAGAACCATTCGGCCGGCACAGCCGTACTGCTGGGCAAGGCCGCAACCGCGACCCGGACCCTTCGCCGCAGCGATCCCGGCGGCGGACACGCTCAGGAGGACCTGTTGACCACCCCCGCAGCAACGCAGTCACCCACCGCAGTACCGACGCTCTCCGGACTGTCGCACGTCGCGCTGACCGTCTCGGACCTGTCGATCAGCGTCCCGTGGTACGAGAAGGTCTTCGGACAGGCGGCGGTGCTGGACGAGGACACCGGGCCGTTTCGGCACGTTGTGTTCGCCCTGGGCGGCACCCTGTTCGGGCTGCACACCTTCCCCGAGGGGCAGATCACCGACGTTGCGTTCACTCCGCGCCGGGTCGGGCTGGACCACGTGTCCTTCGCCTGCGCTGACCGCGCGGAACTCGTGCGGTGGGCGGCGAACCTGGACCGGCTGGGCGTGCAGCATGGCGGCGTCCAGGACGCCGGTTACGGCTCGGGGCTGTCCTTCAAGGACCCCGACGGACTGCCGCTGGAGATCTTCTGCCCTCCTGCATCCTGAATCAGCCGTCCTGATCGGCGACAGCGCGAAGGTTGATGGCCGCCGCGTCCTGACCTGCGTCAGGGTGCGGTGGCCGCCACCGGCGGCTGGGACTGCAACTGCGCCAGCACCTCTGGATCCTGCATCTCCATCCATGCGACGACGTCCTGGTACGTCGCGCAGTAGGTGTCGGGCTGGCCGCACTTCTCCTTCATGAAATCCATCGCCGGCGGGTTGAAGGAATCACCATTCCACTTGTTGAAGTGGTTCGCGATCAGCACGGGCGCACGGTTGCCGTTGTAGGCCTGGTCGTACATGTAGTCGTAGGTCTTTTTGACGATGTCCCGCAGTTCCGGCGCCGTTTCCGGCTCGTCCTTGCCTTCGTTGAACTTGACCCAGAAGTTGAAATCCATTGCCGTCGTCATGCTGTCGAATCCTGGCGAGTAGACCTGCGGCATGTAGAACTCCCAGATGCCGTCGACCTTCTCGGGCCAGTAGATGCCGTTCTTCGGCGCCGGCATGGACGAGTCGTACGTCATGTTGTGCTTTTTCCACGCCGGAATCAGCGAGTCGAGAGTGCCCGTCAGGCAGGGCGTCCGCCCGCCCTTGATGGAATCGGTGGGCACCTTGAGGTCGGGCGCGTCGGTGTAGCCGTTGAGCTTTTTCCAATCCTTCATGAAGGTGAAGAACTGATCGAGTTCGTCGTTCCAGTCGGCGGTGCTCCACTGGTTGCCGCCGGGCGGGTTGTCGTCGCAGAAGTGGCCGTTGTAATGGGTGCCGATCTCGTGGCCCTTGGAGTACGCCAGGTTGAGGTCGTTGACCTCGGTGACGATCTCCTCCTCCGGGCCGCCGTACCCGATCGACGCCTTGCCGGGCGCGTGCCCGGGGCCGGTGTAGGCGCCGGCGTCCTTGGCGGGATCGCCGAGCAGATAGATCCCGGACAGGAATCCGGTGAAGCGGGAGTTCGTCGGCTCGGCGGCGGCCATGAACTCGTTCCATCGCTGGTGCGAGCCGGCTCCGTCGAAGGAAAAAATGATGAACTGCGGCGCCTTGTCTCCCGGGGCGAGTTTCTGCATCGGGACGTTGCTGGCGGGGCGGTCCCCGGAAGCCGCCGCCGGGCTGTCCGTCGCGGCCGCCGTGTCCCGGGCGTACGGATCTGCGGGCGACCCGGCCGCGGTCGACGTCTGCGTCACCGTCAGTGGCGTTGAACTTGCCGCCTGGGTCTGGTTGCCCTGATAGATCAGGACGCCGGTGACCGCAGCCAGCGCCACCACCAGTCCGATGACGAGATATCGGGCTCGCATGCAATTCCTCGTTTCCCTCCGGCGACAGCACCGGTGACAGGACGTGCCGGCCGATCGGTGGTTCCGTCAGGCGAACGCCGAACCACCCGGGTGCCAGGGTGCCAGAGCGGCCCTGCGGCGCCGGGCAGATCGGGCCTGTGTCCCGCGACCAATCGCGGCGGGGAATCAGCGGCAGGAATCAGCCGGTCGTGGGTGCCGTGTCGTCGAAGCAGGCGGTCACGCCGCCGTTGCGGCCGAGGGTGAACCACTGGACCCGCTCGAACGGGTCACCGTGGTCGGCGGACATCGTCCAGGGCATCTGGTCGGCCAGCGTGCTCAGCGAACCGATCAGTTCCTGGTCGTCTCCCGGCTCGAATTCGAGCGTGCCGTCGGCGACGGCCCCGTACAACGCCGCCGCACCCAGGCAGTCCGCCTGCAGTTCGTAGGCGGTGGACACCAAATTGTCCTCGAGCCGCGCCTGGACGGCGTGCCCCCACTCGTGCGCGACGACCAGGTACACCCAGGAGTCCCCGATCAGGTCGGCGCCGTCGACCAGCAGACTGGCATCCCAGGCGACGTAATCCTCCGGAACGCAGTAGTACGCGTTGTAGGTCTCCAGCGGGTCACCGTCGCAGGTGGGGGTGTCGGCCGGGTCGGTGCCGTCGTACAGGCCCATCACGGTCGGCGGTTCGTAGGTGCCGGTGTAGTAATCCGTCCAGTGCTTGGCCCAGAAGCCGTCGACGATGGTCTGCGCGGACTGCAGGTCGTCGGCGAGTTCCTCGATCGTGACCCCGCTGGCCAGCGTTCCGCCGGTGCTTTCGGACACGTTGGCCGTCGACGTGCCGGAGGCGGGGACGGACTCATCGGAGGCCTCGGCGCTCGTCGAGGTGGTCGCGGAGGTACTCGTCGTGGCGGTGCTCGAAGTTGCAGTGGTGGTGGTGGCGACCAAGGAGGTGCTGCTCGAGGTGGTGGGCGACACCGCCACGGCACCGGTGCCCACTGCGGGAGTGCCCGTGACGCCGGAGGCGCACGCGGTCAGCCCGATCAGCAGAGCTGCGGTGGCGGCCAATGCGCCGACGGTTCTTCTCATGGCGATCCTCCCCAAATGGCCTAACTGTCCGTGACCTCGCCACGGGCGTCAAGCACAGAAGGGACACGGTTGGCGCAATTTGATACACCGTTCGCCCGAGGGCGCCGGGGCCTGCGGGTCAGAGATCCTTGACGAGCTGGCGCTTGAGCACCTTGCCGCTCGGCCCGAGCGGCAAGGCTTCGAAGAACTCCACCCGCCGCGGGTACTTGTGCCGGCCCAGTCGCTCCTTCGACCACTCGATCAGCGCCTCGGGCTCCAGATCGCCCCCCTCGGGGGAGCGGATGACGACGGCGCAGATCTCCTCGCCGTGCTGCGGGTCCGGCACGGCGACGACCGCCACCTGGGCGACACCGGGATGCGCCGCCAGCACCTCCTCGACCTCCCGCGGATAGACATTGAAGCCGCCACGGATGATCAGGTCCTTCTTCCGGTCGACGATCGAGAGGAAGCCGTCCTCGTCGACGACGCCGAGGTCGCCGGACCGGAACCAGCCGTCGACCAGCACCGCCGCCGTCGCCTTCGGGTTGTTCAGGTAACCGGCGAACACGTTGTGGCCGCGCAGCACCACCTCGCCGACCTCGCCCTGCGGCAGCAGTTCGATCCGGTCCTCGACCTCCGCCGCGGCGATGGCCGCCTCGGTGCCCCAGATGGCGCGTCCGACGGTGCCGGCCTTTCGGCCGAAGACCGGCTGGTTGAAGGTGGCCACCGGTGAGGTCTCGCTGAGCCCGTAGCCCTCGTAGATGTCCGCGCTGAAGACCTCGGCCACCGCATCGATCACCGCCACCGGCAGGCTCGCCCCACCGGACACCGCCATCCGCAGCGTCGGCCGGCGGTCGTCCGCACGGGCTGCGGCGAGCAGGCCGATGTACATGGTCGGCACGCCCATGAAGACGTTGACCCGTTCGGTGATGATGGTCTCCAGGGCCGCGGCGCCGTCGAAGCGGGGCAGCAGCACCAGCGAGGCACCGGCGAAGAATCCGGCGTTCATCGCGCAGGTCTGCCCGAAGGAATGGAACAGCGGCAGGCAGCCGAGGATGACGTCCTCGGGCGTCAGCTGCAGCACGGAGTCGGCCGCGACGATGGCGTTCATGGCCATGTTGAGCTGGGTGAGGATCGCTCCCTTCGGCGTTCCGGTGGTGCCGGAGGTGTAGAGGATGACCGCCTCGTCCTCGGGTCCGCGTTCGGCGTAGCTGCCGATCGGGTCGAGCTCCGCCGCCCGCAGATCGAGTCGAACCACGTCGGACCCGTCCGCCGGATCGCCCAGCACGGCCAGCAGCGGCACCCCGGCCTGTTGCGCCGCCGGCACCCCCTGGGCGAGCAGCGGGCCGGCGGCGATCAGCAGCTTCGCCTGCGAGTCGGTCAGCACGAACCCGATCTCGCGGGCGACCAGCAGCGCGTGCACCGGCACGACGGTCGCGCCGAGCGACAGGATCGCGTAGTACGCCCGGGGGAAGTCCGGGATGTTCGGCATCAGCAGCGCCACCCGATCGCCGGGGCCGACGCCGGCTTCTGTCAGCACGCTCGCGTAGCGGCGCGTCTGCTCCCAGAGATCGGAGTAGCTGATCCGCTGTTCACCCATCACGACCGCGTCCCGGTCCGGGTGCCGTGCGGCGGACTCGGCAAGCACTGCTGCCAGGGTCAGGCTCATCGTTGATGCCTTCCGTCGGGTGGCGCGGGCGGATTGCCCTCCGAGGTCCGCTCGGCCGGACCCTCGTGCCGTACCTCCGGCAGATTACTGCCCGGTTACCCGGCTCCGCAGGGCGTCGGACCGCGGGCCTGAGTGAGGTCCCGTGGCTCTCGGCGTCCGCCGGGCCCAGTAACCTCGGGGGAAGTCACTGGCGCCATCCGCCAGAAGAAGATGGAAGGCGAGTCCTTTATGCCCGAGGTCACCGACGCCGCCGCGACGCCAGCCGTCGACAACAACCCAGGTCCTGCGGACCAGGCGGATGGCCAGGGGCAGGCGGAACAGGCGGCCGAGCAGGCGGCCGAGCAGGCGGCGCAGCCCACCGGCAACGGGTCCGCCACCCCCGACGGACCCGGGTCGGCCACGCTGCTGTTCGACGGCGAGGAGCTCGAGCTGCCGTTGATCCAGGCCGCCGAGGGCGCGCCCGGGCTGGAGATCTCCAAGCTGCTGACCACGTTCGGCGTCGTCACTCTCGACCCCGGTTTCACCAACACCGGGTCGACGACATCGTCGATCACCTACATCGACGGGGACGTCGGCATCCTGCGGTACCGCGGCTACCCGATCGAGCAGCTGGCGCAGAACTCCACCTTCCTGGAGACCAGCTACCTGCTGATCCATGGCGAGCTGCCCAGCACCTCCGAGCTCGAGGCCTTCGTCCAGCGGATCAGCCGGCACACGATGCTGCACGAGGATCTGAAGCGCTTCTTCGACGGTTTCCCACGGGACGCGCACCCGATGCCGGTGCTGTCCAGCGCGGTCAGCGCGCTTTCGACGTTCTACCAGGACGCGCTCGACCCGTTCACCCCCGCTCAGGTTGAGCTGTCCACCATCCGGCTGCTGGCCAAGCTGCCGACGATCGCGGCCTACGCCTACAAGAAGTCCGTCGGTCAGCCGCTGCTGTACCCGGACAACTCGCTGGGCCTGGTGGAGAACTTCCTGCGGATGTCGTTCGGTTTCCCCGCCGAGCCGTACGAGGTCAATCCCAAGCTGGTCAAGGCCCTCGATCAGCTGCTGATCCTGCACGCCGACCACGAGCAGAACTGCTCCACCTCCACCGTGCGGCTGGTCGGATCCTCGAACGCGAACCTGTTCGCCTCGGTGTCGGCCGGGATCAACGCGCTGTTCGGGCCGCTGCACGGCGGCGCGAACCAGGCGGTGCTGGTGATGCTGGAGAAGATGCGGCAGGACGGGGACGGCGTCGACGCCTTCGTCAAGCGGGTCAAGAACAAGGAGCCCGGCGTCAAGCTGATGGGCTTCGGCCACCGGGTGTACAAGAACTACGACCCGCGCGCGGCCCTGGTCAAGGCCACCGCGGACGAGGTGCTGGCCGAGCTCGGCGCGACGGACGAGCTGCTGGACCTGGCCAAGCAACTGGAGGAGGTCGCGCTGTCGGACGACTACTTCGTCTCCCGCAAGCTGTATCCGAACGTCGACTTCTACACCGGCCTGATCTACAAGGCGATGGGCTTCCCGACCAGGATGTTCACCGTGCTGTTCGCACTCGGCCGGCTGCCCGGCTGGATCGCCCAGTGGCGCGAGATGATCAACGACCCGGCGACCAAGATCGGCCGGCCGCGGCAGGTCTACACCGGTTACACCGAGCGGGATTACGTCGAGGTCGACAAGCGCTGAGCCGTTGCCGGGCAGGCGCGCAGGCATGAGCCGTGTATGACTGGGGGCATGACAGGCCCCACCGTGCTGTGGTTCCGCCGCGACCTGCGGCTGGGCGACCATCCCGCCCTGCTCCGGGCGATTGCCGACAACCAGGACGTGCTGGGCGTTTTCGTCGCCGATGACACGGTGTTGACCCCGTCGGGTGCGCCGCGCCGGGCGTTCCTGGCGGGCTGCCTGGAGCGGTTGTCCGCCTCGATGGACGGTCGGCTGCTGATCACCTCCGGCCGCCCGTCCTCGGTGATCCCGCAGGTCGCGGCGGCCGTCGGAGCCGCCGCGGTGCACATTTCGGCCGACTACGGACCCTACGGCCGGCGGCGCGACGACCGGGTCGAGAAGGCCTTGGCCGAAAGGGATGTCCAGCTGGTTGCGACCGGCTCGCCGTATGCGGTGGCACCCGGCCGGGTGCGGAAGCCGGACGGCAGTGCCTATGCGGTGTTCACCCCGTACTTCCGCGGCTGGACGGCGCACGGCTGGCGCCGCCCGGCGCAGCCCGCCGGCAAGGTCGACTGGCTCGACCCGGCCGCGGTGAAGGGTGTGCCGCGACTGAGGCCGGCCGATCTCGGCGAGCCGGTACCCGCGACGACGACACTCCCCGAGCCGGGTGAAGCGGCGGCGCAGCAGACCTGGCGCGACTTCCTGCAGCACGTCGCGAAGTACAAGGACGAGCGCGATCGGCCGGATCATCCTGGTACCAGCCGGATGTCGCCCTACCTCAAGTGGGGGTGCGTCCATCCGAGGACGATGCTGGCCGACCTGGCCGAGCGGTCCTCGGCCGGCACCGCGTCCTACCGCCGCGAATTGGCCTGGCGGGAGTTCTACGCGGATGTGGTCCACCACCGGCCGGAATCGCTGTGGACCTCCATCGATCCCGTTGTCGACATCCTGTGCGGTGACACCGGTCCGGTCGCCGACGAGCGGCTGGCCGCCTGGAAGGCGGGCCGGACGGGTTTCCCCTACATCGATGCCGGCATGCGGCAACTGCTGGCCGAGGGCTGGGTGCACAACCGGGTGCGGATGGGGGTGGCGTCATTCCTGGTGAAGGACCTGCACCTGCCCTGGCAACTCGGTGCCGCGCACTTCCTGGACCACCTGGTGGACGGCGATTACGCCTCGAACAATCACGGCTGGCAGTGGGTGGCCGGCTCCGGTCCACAGGCGGCGGCGTTCTACCGGATTTTCAACCCGATCGGACAGGGCGAAAAGTTCGACCCGAACGGCGATTACGTGCGGCGCTACGTCCCCGAACTGCGCGACGTCCCGGGCAAGGCCGTTCACCGGCCGTGGGAGCTGCCAGGACGCGGCGCCCGACTATCCGGCACCGATCGTCGACCACGCCGCCGAACGCGCGGAGACGTTGCGCCGCTGGGGATCCCGCGCACGGAACTGAACCGCTCAGAAGCCGACCGGATGCAGACCCCAGGACGCCGACCAGCTCTGGCCCGGCTCCAGCCAGAGCAGCCCGTCGCCGGTGTTGAAGGCGTTGACCCCGCAGGTCATCGGCTCCACGGCGACGGCGCGGCGCGGGTCGGGTTTTCCCGGGCCCGGGAAGTTCGGCGGCGAGTAGACCTGCGCCCACCCGAACACCTCGTCGGCCCACAGCGTCACACCGGTTCCGTCCTGGGCGGTCAGCAGGTGCTCCACCCGACCATCGGTGACCGGGAATCCGGTGAGCGCGACGTCGACATCCAGCTCTGCCAGCGACTTCCCGCCGCGCAGGTCGTTGGCGGTGCCGTCGACCGGCTCGAGCCCGACCGGCAGCAGGTGCTCGTCGGTGCGCAGGTACTTCTCCGCCGACACGGTGATGGTCAGCTCGCTCACCGGCCGCCGGCCGACCCGCAGGTACGGGTGCACGCCGACGCCGAACGGGGCGGCGTCCGCGCCCGCGTTGGTCAACCGGTGGGTGACCGTCAGGCCGTCCGCGGAGACGGCGTGGGTCACCTCGGTGTCCAGGGTGAACGGATAACCGTGCTGCGGATAGATGGACGCGGCCTGGGTGACCGCGGACTCGTGTTGTTCGACAAGCCGGTATGCGGTGTTCCGCAGCAGGCCGTGGATCGCGGCATTGTGCCCGACGTCGGTGATGTCCAACTGCTGCTCGGACCCGCGCAGGGTCCAGCGACCGCCGGAGATCCGGTTCGGCCACGGCACCAGCACGATGCCGGCGCCCATCGGCGGAACCGCTGCATCGTCCCAGGTCTCGGTGAACGGGACACCGTCGACGGCGAAGGCCCGGAGCACTGCGGCGACCTCGCCGACCTGCGCCGTGACGCCGCCGCTGCGCAGGTGGTACTGCCGGCCGCTGGCCGGCCGCGGCGCCGTCACCGGGGGCCTTCGGGTCGCGCGATGGCCCGGGACAGCGCCCGCCCGAACTGCAGCAGTCGCTCCATCTGGGCCAGCCCCCCGTCGGTCACCGACTTGGAGAAGCGGTAGGTCTCGACATGGTGCACCGCCCGGGTCTCGTTGGCTTCCGTCAGCTCGGTCATCGACCGTTCCGGGGTTTGCGTGGACAGGTAGAGCATCACCGCGTTCATCGTCCGGGAACCGTCCGGCTCGGTCCGGAACCTGTTCCGCAGCCCCTGGTCCACGATGGCCGTCAACGGGACCGTCCGGATCGAGGAGGAGAACATCGGGTGCTCCGGACGGCCGTCGTCGGCCTCGTCATCGCCGTGCCACAGCACCAGCCGGCGCCCGTCGGTGACCGCGACCTCCTGCCACAGCGACTCCCCCCAGCTCTGCTGTGACGGCACCCGCTCGCAGGTGAAGGCGAGCACCGCGGTCGGGTCGATCACGCCGGCGAGCGCCTCGAGGGCCGCGTCGGAATCCCGGATGTAGGCCCGCACGGCGTCCTCGAGCAGTGGATACGGTGCCCAATCCTGGGGCTGATGCTGGTGCTGAGTAGACATGGGTTGCAGTGTGCCGGACCGCGGCCGGTTCAGGGTGCCGACTGCCGGGTGTCGTAGCGCCACAGCGAACGGCCGAGCAGGGCGGCGACCAGCGTCAGGACGATCGTCGCCAGCCCGCCGGCGATGACGGCGAAGGAGGTCGACGTCGCGCTGGCCACCACTCCGTGCACCAGGTCCGCCACCCGGGGCCCGCCGGCGACGACCACGGTGAACACCCCCTGTATCCGACCGCGCATCTGATCGGTGGCATTGACCTGCAGGATGGTCGACCGGTAGACCGCACTGACCAGGTCGGCCCATCCCCCGATCGCCAGGTAAAGGACGGCCAGCCAGAGCACCGACGTGGTGCCGAACAGCGCCATCGAAGCGCCCCAGACGACGATCGCCGCGACGATCGCGATGCCCTGCCGGTAGACCCGGTGGATCCAGCCGCCGGTCAGACCGCCGAGCAGCGAGCCGATCGCCAGGCCCGCGTTGAGCAGGCCCAGCGCCAGCCCGCCGCCGGGCGGACCGCCGAACGTCTCCTGCGCCATCTGCGGGAACAGTGCCCGCGGCATGCCGAAGACCATCGCGATGACGTCCACGACGAACGTCATCAACAGCAGCGGTTTCACCCGCAGGTACGCGATCCCGTCCAGCACCCTGGCCCGTCCCCGCTGCTCCCCCAGCGGCGGGATCGGCGGGAGCTTGACCACGGCGTACAGGATGGCGACCAGGGTCAACGCGTCGAGGAAGTACAGCCACGGCAGGCCGACGACCGGGATGAGCAGGCCGACCAGCAGTGGGCCGACGATCACGCCCAGGGAGAAGACCGTCATGCCGAGCGCATTCGCGGCCGGCACCAGATCGGTCGGGACGATCCGCGGGATGATCGCGCTGCGGGTCGGCTGGTTCACCGCGAAGAAGCCCTGCTGGACGGCCAGCAGGACCAGCACCACCCACACCGACTCGGCCTTCGACAGTGCCGCCAGCCACAGCCCGATGCTGGTGGCGGCGATCCCGACCGAGGTGATCATCAACAGCTTGCGCCGGTCGTAGGTGTCCGCGATGGCACCGCCGAGCAGCCCGAACGCGACCAGCGGCACCAGCGCCACGAGCGAGGAGAAGCCGACCCACGCCGAACTGCCGGTGATGTCGAAGATCTGCTGCTGCACGGCGACCGTGGTCAGCATGGCGCCGATGACAGTGGTGACCTGCCCCAGGAACAGCCGACGGTAGGCCGGGATCCGCAGCGGCCGGACGTCCGGCCCGATCCGGCGTAACGCCGAACCCCCCGCGCCCTCGCCGGCCGTCACCGACCGATCACGGCGCGAGCCGCTCGAGAACCCACCCGCCGTCGCCGTCGCCGTTTCCCAGCAGGCGGTAGCGCAGCCGGTCGTGCAGCCGCCCGACCCGGCCCTGCCAGAACTCCACGGTCCGCGGCCGGATCAACCAGCCGCCCCAGAACGGCGGCAGCGGGATGTCGTCGACCGGCGTGGCACCGGACTCGTCCTCGTCGCCGAAGCGCTCGTAGGCCTTCGCCCGCAACACCTCCAACTCGCCGCGGTCCCGCAGCACCGTGGACTGCGGGCTCGCCCACGCCCCGATCTTGGATCCCCGCGGCCGCGTCGACCAGTACTGCTCTGCGGTCCCGTCCGACACCCTGCTCACCAAGCCTTTGATGTGCACCTGACGCTGCAGCGCGATCCACGGGAACGTCACCGACGCGCGCGGATTGGCCTGCAGGTCTCGGCTCTTGTCGGAGGTGAGGTTGGTGTAGAAGACGATCCCGGACTCGTCCAGGCCCTTGCAGAGCACGGTCCGGCTGGCCACGTCGCCGTCCGGTGACGCGGTCGCCACCACCATCGCGTTCGGCTCCCGGATCCCGCTGGCCACCGCGTCGTCCAGCCACCGGCGGAACTGCGCGAGCCAGGTCGGCGCGACATCCGACTCGTCGAGCCCGGCGAGCGAATAGCTCTCCCGCATCGCCGCGAGATCGGGCGTGGCATCGGCTGTGTCGCTGCTTCCCACTGCGTCGATTCCCATTGGGGTCCTCCTGGGCGGGGCGGTCGGGTGCGACCACCGGCCACGCACGCTACGCCGCGCCATGGCTGTCCCAGATGTCGGTCCGCATGGACAGGCTCGCCAGGGTCACATGGCCACCGAGCACCTCGGCGATCCCGTCCGGCGGCTGGATGAAGTCCGTCTCCCGGTACACCTGCGGAGCAGGGCCTGGACGTCGTCCGCGGGGTCCTCCGCACGATCCTGGTGCACGGTGGCCTGCGCTCCGGAGTGGAGTCGGTCGTCGCCGATCTCGGGCTGGGGGCGGAGGTGCAGTTCGCGGCGCCGCGCCTGCGGGTGGGTGTGTGCGTCGCGCTGCCGGTCGACGCCCTCACGTGACCGAACACACCCCGCTTCCGATGGCCCCGTTCCGCAAGTAAAGGCATTGTGAAGAAACGGTCGGATCCGGGCACATCGCCGTGCGAGTGCTTGCTCGCGCGACCATTCCCGGGGGTCCGATCGATGTCGCACCTGTCGTCGCCGGCGCTCGCCGGGGACGCCCTCGAAGTCGGCAGTCCTCACTGTGGAGGTACGACAATGACCACCAATGGATCTTCCTTCGTCTCGGGGCTCGAAGGCGTTGTGGCCTTCCACACCGCGATCGCCGAGCCGGACAAGGACGGCGGATCGCTGCGCTACCGGGGCGTCGACATCGACGACCTGGTGGGCACTGTCGGCTTCGACGACGTCTGGGCGCTGCTGGTCGACAACGCGTTCGGGGCCAGCCTGCCGGTGGAGACCGCGCCGCCCGCGTTCCGCTCCGGTGACGTCCGGGTCGACGTTCAGGCCTCGCTGCCGCTGCTGGCCCCGGCCCGCGGGTTCGGTCCGCTGCTGGACATCACCGACGAGCAGGCCCGCGACCACCTCGCGCAGACCACCGCCGCGGTGCTGTCCTACGCGGCGCATTCCGCCCGGGGCGACAAGATTCCGGTGTCCGCGTCCCGGATCGCCGAATGCTCCACCGTCGTCGAGCGCTTCCTGACACCTGGCTCGGCGACCCCACCCCCGAACAGGTGAGGGCGATCGACGCCTACTGGGTGTCCGCCGCCGAGCACGGGATGAACGCCTCCACCTTCACCGGCCGGGTGGTCGCCTCCACCGGTGCCGACGTGCCGGCCTGCTTCAGCGGTGCCGTCGGTTCGATGTCCGGGCCGCTGCACGGCGGCGCCCCGGCGCGGGTGCTGCCGATGGTGCAGGAGGTCGAGGCCACCGGCGACCCGGACGGCCTGGTGAACGGGATCCTGGACCGCAAGGAACGGCTGATGGGTTTCGGTCACCGGGTCTACCGGGCCGAGGACCCCCGCGCGAGGGTGCTGCGCCGGACCTGCCGCGAGCTGGACGCCCCGCGTTACGAGGCTGCCGCGGCACTGGAACAGGCGGCGCTGCGGATCCTCCGGGAACGGCGCCACGACCGGGCGATCGAGACCAACGTCGAGTTCTGGGCGGCCGTCATCCTGGACTTCGCCGGGGTTCCGGCGGCGACGATGCCGGCGATGTTCACCTGCGCCCGGACCGCCGGCTGGAGCGCGCACATCCTCGAGCAGAAGAAGCTCGGCAAGCTGGTGCGCCCGTCCGCGGTCTACAACGGCCCGGCGCCGCGCAGACCGGAGCTGGTTGCCGGCTTCGACCATCTGGCGCTCGCCGTCTGAGGCGGTCGGATCGGTCGCCGGCGTGGTCGGCGGGTGCCGCGTCCGGTGGCAAGATTGGCGGCCGATGTCCGGATGTCCGTGCACTGTGAGGAGAACGCGCCGTCATGGCCGATGCAGCAACCCTGACCCTGCCGCCCGCGATGCTGCCCAGCGACGGGCGGTTCGGGTGCGGGCCGTCGAAGGTCCGCCCGGAGGCGTTGGCCGCGCTGGCCGGTTCCGGGGTGGCCGTGATGGGAACCTCGCACCGCCAGGCGCCGGTGAAGTCGTTGGTCCACCGGGTCCGTGAGGGGCTCAGCACCCTGTTCTCCCTGCCGGACGGCTACCAGGTCATCCTGGGTAACGGCGGCACCACCGCGTTCTGGGACGCCGCCGCGTTGGGGCTGGTGCGCGACCGGGCGCAGCACCTGACGTTCGGCGAGTTCTCCACCAAGTTCGCCACCGTCACCCGCAAGGCCCCGTTCCTGGCCGATCCGCAGGTCCTCGCCGCCGACCCCGGGGATGCCCCGGACGCCATCGCGGCGGCCGACGTGGACGTCTACGCCTGGGCGCACAACGAGACCTCGACCGGCGTCGCGCTTCCGGTGCTCCGGCCGGCCGGCGCGACCGACGATCAGCTGGTGCTGATCGATGCCACCTCGGGCGCCGGCGGGCTGCCGCTGGATCCGGCGCAGGCCGACGTCTACTACTTCGCGCCGCAGAAGGTGTTCGGCTCTGACGGCGGATTGTGGATCGCGCTGGCCTCGCCCGCGGCGCTCGGCCGGATCGCCGAGATCGCCGCCACCGACCGGTGGATCCCGGAGTTCCTGTCGATCGCCACCGCCCTGGACAACAGCACAAAGGACCAGACGCTCAACACCCCGGCGGTGGCGACGCTGTTCCTGCTGGCCGATCAGATCGACTGGATCCTTGGCAACGGCGGGCTCGACTGGGCGACCAAGCGCACCGCCGACTCCTCCGGCCGGCTCTACGACTGGGCGAGCGCCAGCGAGTACGCGACCCCGTTCGTCAGCCGCCCGGAACTGCGCTCGCAGGTTGTCGGCACGATCGACTTCGCCGACACGGTGGACGCAGCGGCCGTGGCGAAGACATTGCGGGCCAACGGGATCGTCGACACCGAGCCCTACCGGAAGCTCGGCCGCAACCAGCTGCGGATCGGGATGTTCCCGGCTGTCGAACCGGACGACATCAGCGCGCTGATCGAGTGCATCGACTACGTGGTGGAACGGCTGTAGTTCCGCGAAATCGGCAACACGTCGCGGCAGGGCGGCGCGCCTGGACAGACCCCGCCCGGGGCCGCGATAGCGTCGGGTTCGGAGTTCTGACATCCGGGAGGAGAACCCATGCGCGCGTTGCGGGTCCTAGGGCTGGCCGAGGACGGCGAGAACCTGGTGTGCGAGGACAGCGCATCGGGCGAGCTGTTCACGCTGCCCGCCGACGAGCGGCTGCGGGCCGCCACCCGCGGTGACCTGAGCCGGTTGGGGCAGTTGGAGATCGAACTCGAACCGCAGCTGCGGCCCAGGGAGATCCAGTCGCGCATCCGCTCCGGCAGTTCCATCGCGGAGGTCGCTGCGGCGGCGAACACCAGCGTCAGCCGGATCGAGCGATACGCCTACCCGGTGCTGCTGGAGCGCTCGACGATGGCCGAGAAGGCCCGGCGGTCTTTCCCGATGATCGACGGCAACCCCGCCCGCCGCCCTCTCGAAGAGTTGGTGATGGGCACCCTGACCGACCGCGGCCAGGCCGGCCAGGTGCAGTGGGATGCCTACCGCGAGACCGACGGCTGGGTGGTTGCGCTGCGCTGGCAGGCGGGTCGCAGCGAGAACGCCGCGGTGTGGGACATCCACGCCGGACCACGGAATCCGACCGTGCGCGCACGGGACGACGCCGCACGTGACCTCATCGATCCGTCGCCGCGGCCGTTGCGCACCATCGACGAACCGCCCGCCGCGGACGTCTTCCACCGGATGGACACCCTCGGCGTGTCACACCATCCGGCGGGCACCCGACGGTCGGCGGCCGACCGGATGGAGCAGGAGCAGGAACTCGTCGAGCGGACAGTGGTCGACGAACGTGCCGCGGTGCCGCCGCCGGCCGAGCACAAGGAAGCCGCGCGCACCGGGACGGAGCACACCGGGCGGGGACGCAAGGGTTCGCGCCCCGTCATGCCGGGCTGGGAAGACGTCCTGCTCGGTGGCGGCCAGACCCCGATCGGGTAACCCACCTCCCGGCCCAGATATACACAGCCGGCGCTCGTTTGGTCACTCGCCGACACGGGTAATGCCCGTGCGGTCGGGTTCCTGTTGTCCTGGACCTGGCTCCACCGCACTTGCATCGGCCGTTTCTGTGCGGAGCGGCCAGAAGGGGAGCGATCATGACAGAACCCCAGGCACGTCCCGCGACCACCACGGATGCGGGAATCGCCGTCGCCAGCGACGAGCATTCGCTGACGGTCGGGCCGGACGGGCCACTGCTGCTGCAGGATCACTACCTGCTCGAGCAGATGGCCAACTTCAATCGCGAGCGAATCCCCGAGCGTCAACCGCACGCCAAGGGCGGCGGGGCCTTCGGTGTCTTCGATGTGACCCACGACGTCAGCCGGTTCACCCGTGCGGGGGTGTTCCAGCCTGGCACCAGTACCGAGATGGTGGCGCGCTTCTCCACCGTTGCCGGGGAGCGGGGCAGCCCCGACACCTGGCGGGACCCCCGGGGCTTCGCGCTGAAGTTCTACACGTCCGAGGGAAACCTCGACCTGGTCTGCAACAACACCCCGGTGTTCTTCATCCGGGACCCGCTGAAGTTTCAGCACTTCATCCGTTCGCAGAAGCGCCGCGCGGCCAACAACCTGCGCGACCACGACATGCAATGGGACTTCTGGACACTCTCCCCGGAATCCGCGCACCAGGTGACCTGGCTGATGGGCGACCGCGGGATCCCGCGCACGTGGCGGCACATGAACGGCTACTCGAGCCACACCTACATGTGGATCAACGGTGAGGGCGAGAAGTTCTGGGTCAAATACCACTTCAAGACCGACCAGGGCATCGAGTTCTTCACCCAGGACGAGGGCGACCAGATGGCGGCGGTCGACACCGACTACCACCAGCGGGATCTGTACGAGCACATCGATGCCGGTGAGTTTCCCAGCTGGACGCTGAAGGTGCAGATCATGCCGTTCGAGGAGGCCAAGAGCTACCGGTTCAATCCGTTCGATCTGACAAAGGTGTGGCCGCACAGCGACTACCCGTTGCATGAGGTGGGGAAGATGACGCTCAATCGCAACGTCGTCGACTACCACTCGCAGATCGAGCAGGCGGCCTTCGAACCCAACAACCTGGTCCCCGGAACCGGTCTGTCACCGGACAAGATGCTGCTGGCTCGTGGCTTCTCCTATTCCGATGCGCATCGCGCGCGACTCGGCGTGAACTACCGGCAGATTCCGGTCAACACACCGCACGCCCCGGTGCACAGCTACTCCAAGGACGGAGCCATGCGCATCATTCCGGCGATCGACCCGGTCTACGCGCCCAACTCCTACGGCGGACCGGTCGCGGATCCCGTCCGCACCGACGACGGCGGGACCTGGGCGGCCGATGGGGACATGGTGCGCAGCGCGTACACCCTGCACCCGCAGGACGACGACTGGGGACAAGCTGGCACCCTGGTCCGCGAGGTGCTGGATGATGCGGCGCGGGAACGCCTGGTGACCAATGTCGTCGGCCACCTGCTGAACGGGGTCAGCGAGCCAGTCCTGCTCCGTGCCTTCGACTACTGGCGCAACGTGGACAAGAACCTCGGCGACCAGATCGAACGCGGCGTCCGGGACAAGCAGGGCGATCTCGACCCCAAGAAGAGCGAGCAGGCCAATCCGGCGCGAGCGAGCATGCAGGCAAAGGCCTGACCCACCTGTCGACAACTTTCGATCGCACACTCGGGCCGGCGGGGCCAACCCTCGCCGGCCCGAGTGCTGGCCGGGAAAGGACTCGCTACCCGTTCCGTCATTTCAACATCTCCGAACAACAATCACCAGTGACGGTGTTCGGATCTGTTGACTCCCCCAGTCACGCCTGCCATACTCGGGGTACCCCGCGCCGGTGCACGCTCAGGGCAGCCGTTCCGAGTCGCCGGCCGGCCCGCCGATCATCAGGAGTCCCGTGACATCCACCCCTACCCGCACCACCGGCGGCCGGATCACCCGCACCGCCACCTCCATGGCCGACGGCCGCGAGTTGATCTACTTCGATGAAACCCCCGACGCAGAGCGGGTTCTCGTCGACTCCCGGGATCTGCCGCCGGTGATTCCGGGATCCGAGGTGCGGTTCGACGCACTGACCGGTGAATGGGTCGGCATCGCCGGCCACCGGCAGACCAGGATCTACCACCCGCCGGCGAACGCCTGCCCGTTGTGCCCGTCGACGCCGAACAACGTCAGCGAGATCCCCTCCCCCGACTACGACGTCGTGGTGTTCGAGAACCGCTTCCCGTCCTTCGCCGGCACCGGCCCGATCGCCGCCGACGGCGGCCTGTTCGACGCGCGGCCCGGCAACGGCCGGTGCGAGGTCGTGTGCTTCACCTCCGATCACAATGCGACACTGTCCAGCCTGCCGGTCTCCCGGATGCGCACCGTGATCGAGGCGTGGGCCGACCGCACCGCCGCACTGTCCGCGCAGGAGGGTGTCGAGCAGGTCTTCTGCTTCGAGAACCGTGGCGTCGAGATCGGTGTCACGCTGGCTCACCCGCACGGCCAGATCTACGGCTACCCCTTCATCACCCCGAAGACGGCAGCAGCCATCCGGGCGGCCCGGGCGTACCGGGAGGCCACCGGCGGGGATCTGTTCGGTGACCTGTTGGCCGGCGAGATCGCCGACGGCAGGCGCATCGTCAGCCAGAACGACTCCTGGGTGGCGTTCGTACCCTTTGCGGCCCGCTGGCCGATCGAGGTGCACCTCTACCCACGCCGTCAGGTGCGCGACCTGCCGGCGCTGGACGACCAGGAACGCCAGGATCTGGCCGAGCTGTACCTGGACGTCATCCGCCGGATGGAGGGCGTCTTCGACGACACGCTGCCCGCGATCACCGGTGTCCATCAGGCGCCGGTGCACGCGGAACCGGACGACTTCCGCTTGCACCTCGAGGTTTTCACCATCCGGCGGGCGGTCGGGAAGCTGAAGTATCTGGCCGGGTCGGAATCGGCCATGGGAGCGTTCGTGAACGACATCAGTCCCGAGACTGCCGCCGGCCGGCTGCGCGAGGTCGTGCTCCACGAGGCGGGGGCGGTGTCCGCATGAAAACCCTGGTCGTCGGCGGCGCCGGTTACATCGGATCGGTGGTCACCCGGCAACTGCAGCAGGACGATCACGAGGTCGTCGTCCTCGACGACTGCTCGACCGGACACGCCGACTCCGTGCCCGCCGGTGTCGAGCTGATCCAGACCGACATCACCGCAGCGGCCGACGTTCTCGGCCGTGGCGGGTTCGATGCGGTGCTGCACTTCGCGGCCAAGTCGCTCGTCGGCGAGTCGGTCGCGAACCCCTCGCTGTACTGGCGCACCAACGTGTGCGGCACCCGCGCGCTGCTCGACGCCATCACCGCGAACAACGTTCCGACGCTGGTCTTCTCGTCGTCCGCGGCGACCTACGGGGAGCCGGATTCGATTCCGATCACCGAGGACGCGCCGGCCCGGCCGACCAGCACCTACGGCGCCACGAAACTCGCCGTCGACATGATGATCACCGGGGAGTGCGCGGCGACCGACCTGGCCGCGGTGTCGTTGCGGTACTTCAACGTCGCCGGTGCCGCATTCGGCGCCGGCGAGCGGCACGCCACCGAAACCCACCTGATCCCGATCGCGCTGGACGCGGTGGTCGGCCGGCGGCCGGAGCTGACGATCTACGGCGACGACTGGCCCACCCCGGACGGCACGCCGATCCGTGACTACGTGCACGTCAAGGACCTGGCCCGGGCGCACGTCCTGGCGCTGACCGCGGCCGAGCCGGGCGAGCACCTGATCTGCAACCTCGGCAACGGCAGCGGGTCCAGTGTCCGCGAGGTGCTGGCCACCGTCGAGCGGGTCACCGGACGCCCGGTGCCGGTGCAGGTCGGTCCGCGGCGGGCCGGCGATCCCACCCGGCTGGTGGCATCGGGCGAGCGGGCGGCCCAGCGGCTCGGCTGGACGCCCGAACTGACGCTCGCGGACATGGTCGCCGACGCCTGGGCGCTGCACGGAGCGAGTTCGTGAACGCGGCAGAACTGTTCCGGGACACGTTCTCCCGCGAGCCGGACGGCGTCTTCTCGGCTCCCGGCCGGGTCAACCTCATCGGCGAACACACCGACTACAACGGCGGTCTGGTCCTGCCGTTCGCCATCGACGCCCGGGCGCACCTCGCCGCTGCGGCAAACCCCGACGGCACCATTCGGGCGGCCTCCGCCCAGAAGCCGGGAGAGATCGTCACGACGACGGTCGACGAACTGGCGCCGGGCACCGAGACCGCCGCATCGTGGGCCGGCTACCTGCTGGGCTCGATCTGGACGCTGCGCCGGGCCGGATATCCCATCGGTGGGTTCGATCTGGCGGTGGACTCGCAGGTGCCGTCCGGTGCCGGCCTGTCCTCGTCGGCGGCGATGGAGTGCGTCACCGCGCTCGCCACGTCGGTGCTGTCGGGCGTCCAGCTCGACGTGATGACTATCGCCCGGCTCGCCCGGGAAGCGGAGAACGACTTCGTCGGGGTACCGACCGGACCGATGGACCAGACCGCGTCGTCGGCCGGCCGGCGTGGCTCTGTGCTGCTGTTCGACACGAAAAATCAAACAGTGGAGCACATCCCGTTCGACCCGACGGCGCACGGCCTGGACGTCCTGGTTCTGGACACCCGGGTGACCCACGCGCTGTCCGACGGTCAGTACGGGCGGCGGCGCGCATCCTGCGAGCAGGCGGCCGACATCCTGGGGGTCCGCTGGCTGCGTGACATCGGGATGGATGAACTGCCGGCGGCGCTGGACACATTGGGCGACGAGGAACTGCAACGCCGGGTCCGGCACGTCGTCACCGAGAACGACCGGGTGGAGCGGACCGTGGCGCTGCTCCGAGCCGATCGGGTCGCCGACATCGGCGAGCTGCTGACGGCCTCGCACCGATCGCTGCGGGACGACTACGAAGTTTCCTGCGCGGAACTCGACGTGGCCGTCGACTCGGCGCTGCAGGTAGGCGCCCTCGGCGCCCGGATGACCGGCGGAGGGTTCGGCGGATCGGCGATCGCGCTCGTCCCCGCCGACCTCGTCGATGGCGTGATCGCATCAGCGACAACGGCTTTCGCCGAGCGTGATTTTGTCGCGCCGGTTGCTCGGCTGGTCCGCCCGGCGCAGGGTGCGCGTCGGGACGGCTGACCCGGTGCTGCACGGGCGACAAGCCATATACTTTCGCCCATGCACAAAGGCGGCACGCCGTTCCCGGCGCTGTCGCAGGCCTCCCGGTCGGTGCTGGTCGACCTGCTGGTGCACGGCCCGGCCTCACGCGCCGACCTGGCCCGGCGGTCCGGTCTGTCACCGGCCAGCCTGACCCGGATCACCAGGTCGTTCGTCGAGGCGGGCCTGGTCAGCGAGTCGGACGCCGCCTCACCGCAGCGGACCGGCCGGCCGTCACAGCCGATGGACGTCAGTGTCGACCGGGCGCACCTGATCGGGATCAAACTGTCCGCCGGTCAGCTGAATCTGGTGACCACCGACCTGCGGGCGAGGGTGCTGACGGACCGCACGGTGAGGCTGCCGGCTTCCGACCCGGAGTCGGTGGTGTCTGCCATCGCCGAGGTCGTCGCGCAGGCGCGCGAGGAGGACGGCACGGTGTGCGCGATCGGCGTCAGCCTGGCCGGTCCGGTCTCCCCGAGATCGGAGATCGTCCAGACCTCACCGTTTCTCGGCTGGACAAACGTCCCGCTGGTGGCGATGATCCGGGAGCGCACCGGCCTGGCCGCAGTGGTGGAGAACGACGTGCGGGCGTTGACCGCAGCGGAGCACTGGTTCGGGGCCGCCGCCGGGTGCAGCGATTTCGTCCTGGTCACCATCGGTGCGGGGGTGGGCTGCGGGGTCGTCGTCGACGATCGGCTGGTGGACGGTGCGAGCGGCGGCAGCGGTCAGGTCGGCCATCTGCCGGTGACGCCATGGGGGCCGCTGTGCGAGCGCGGCCACCGTGGCTGTGTACGCAGTTACCTGTCCTCGACCGCCATCATCGCCGCCGTGTCCGCGGCCGTCGGGCGGCAGGTGGGCTACGACGAGGTGTTGACCATGGCGGCCGAGGGGTCCCCCGTCGCCCGCACCGTCGTCGAGGAGGCCGGCCGGGCCCTGGGCACGCTCATCGGCACGATCGCCACCGTCACCGCCCCCGCCAAGGTGATCGTGTCCGGGGAGGGTGTCGCACTGGCCGCGATGGCGCTGGACATCACCCGCGAGCAGGCGCGGCTCGTCCAGCACTGGACGCTGCCCGACGTCCCGATCGAGATCGCCCCGTTCACCTTCACCGAGTGGGCCAGGGGCGCGGCGGTCATCGCGCTGCGCCAGCAGCTCGACCTCGCCGTTCGACCGGACGTCTGACCCGGCTGCACACCGGCGCGTTGCCGAGCGGCGGTCAGTCCCCCCGCGGCCGGGACGGCAGGCGCAGTCAGGACGGGGCGGGCGACGCCCATTGCCCGCGCAGGGAGGCAGAGGCGGACTCCGCCAGCACGCCCGTCGCCAACCCCAGCGGGGTCTCGGCGGCCGAGAACACCGTGGCGTCGGCGGCGTCACGATCGATCAGGTCGAGAACGTGCAGTTGGACGGCGATGCCGTCGATCAATGCCGTCAGCAGGCGAGCGTCCACGGCGGGGTCGGCGCTGGTCGCCCGGCCCTGCTCGACGAGCCGCTCGATGATGCGGGCCAGCCGTCGCTCGCAATCGCGGTGGTGGCCAACCAGCGCCGCCTTCAGCTGCGGATTGCGGGACGCCTCGCTCCAGGCGTCGATCCAGCCGAAGTAATGCTCGGGCGGCGTCGAGGTCAGCCAATCCGCCAGGGCCGCCATCGGTTCCGACTGTTCCGCGATCTCCTCGTCCATCGCCAGTTCGGCGCTGACGGCCGCATCGAACGCCTCCGCCACGAGCTGCTCGCGAGTCGGGAAGTAGTGCCGGATCAGGCCGTGCACGACGCCGACCTCGGCGGCGACATCGCGCAGTGTGACGGACGCGAACCCGTCCCGGGCGACCAACCGGAGCGTCGCCTCGAGGATCTGCGATCGCGGCGTGGCCCGGTGGATGGGCGTCTCGGCTGTGCTGCTGATGGCCGCCGCGCTCGGTGCGTCAGCGCTGGCCGTCGAAGCCTGGCAGCTGGTGGCGGCGCGGGCCGTCGGCGGCTTCGGCTTCGGGATCTTCCTGGCGGGGGCCAGCGCGCTGCTCGTGCGGGTCGCACCCGCCCGTGCGGGAGAGTCGCTCGGCCGGCTCAGTGCCGCCGAACTGGCCGGCGTGTCGATCGGACCGCTCGCCTCCGGCGTCGCGATCGCCACCCCGCAATCGGGGTGGGCCTCCCCGCAGGTCCTCGCCGCCGCGGGCGCCGTGCTGCTGGCCGCGCTCGTCCCGGTGCTGAGCACCTTCCGGGAGCCCACCTTCGGCGGGCACACTGCACCCTCGGTGCAGGTCGACCCGTGCCGCCCGACGACGGCAGCGAAGCGGCTCAGCCTCGACCTGCTGCGTTCCCCACAGGTGCTCGGGATCGTGCTGCTCTACTCGGCGGTGATGATCCCGAAGCGGTCAGGCGTTCGCCTTCATCGGCGCCGCCGCCGCCATGGCGCACGCGGTGAGCCCCGCCCGGGCGGGCGCATCACAGGGACTGATGCGCGCCGCCGGGCTGCTCGCCGCCACCGGTGCGGCCGCGCTGTCCGGCTTCGGCTACGAGTGGGGCGGGGCACCGTTCCTGTTCGGCGGAACCGCGATCGTGGTGATCGTGCTCGCGGCCATCGGGCTGCTGAGCACCCGGCGCCGGACTCAGGAGGCGAAATCCGGTGACGCCGACCGCGCCGAGTCGCTGCGGCCCTTGGGTTCTTCCCACTCCTCCTGACGGCCGAGTGCCGTCAGATCGAGGAAGTAGTACGAACCGCCGGTCGATTCGAGCCCACGGGCGTATTGCGAGTAGGTGTGGAAGATCCGGTCGTCGACGCGCAGGAAGCAACTGCGGCCGGGCATGTCGAACGGTTGCGCAGAGGAGAACAGGTCCTCGCCCCTGGCCTCGAATTCGGTCTTCGTCCGGTAGTTGAACCGGTCTGCCCCGACCGACTCGTCCATGGTGACGCCGAAGTCGGTATTGAAATCCGTCCCGTAGGACGAGTACCAGGGGATGTCCCAGCCCTTCTTCGCCTTCCACGCCTCGAGTTTGGCCAGCGGCGCCCGGGAGACCATGGCGTACGAGGTGTCCCGGATGTGCAGGTGCGCAAGGAATCCCGCAGAGATCTCGTCGGTGCCGGCCGTGCAGCTCGGGCACCCGTCCTCCCACTCGGGGTGGAACATGAAGTGGTAGATGATCAACTGCCGCCGCCCCTGGAACAGGTCGGCGAGGCCCACCGAGCCTTCGGGACCCTCGAGCCGGTAGGGCTTGTCGATCTCGACCATCGGAAGGCTGCGGCGTTCGGCGTTGAGCTGGTCACGCAGCCTGGTCAGTTCCTTCTCCTTGGCCAGCAGCTCCGTGCGGGCGGCCAGCCACTCGTCTCGCGTCGCAATTTTCGGCAGTGTCATCGTTTTCCCTCGTCTCCGACGGCAGCGGTACGGCTGCCGTCAGAAGTGGTGACTCCGGGGCAACGCCGGACTGATCGGTCACGACTCCTCCCGGATCACCGCCCATCCGCCGGCGGGCACTGTCACGGTGCCGTCGACGACCCGGTTCGCTGCGAGGTCGAATCCCCGTGCGGGAAGGTCGACGTCGTCGGCCCCGTGGTTGATGGCGAACAGCCACGAACCGCCCGGAGCGCGCCGGCGGACGACGTCGATCACACCCGCCTGCGCCGCTCGGGTATCGGCCGGCAGCGCGACCGCCGGTTCCACCCCGGCGTCGGCGAGGACGTGCGACAGCACTCCGGCGAACCCGGCGGGGTCCGGGTGGGTGGACAGGTACCACACCGCCCCGGAGCCGACCGGACGTCGAGTGAGCGCGGCGAACCCCGCGGTCGGGCCGTCGGCGTAGCCGGCCAACACCTCGGTGCCGGGGAGCGCGACGGTGTCCTCGGCCCAGATCCGGCTGCTGACGACACCGCCGGGATCCGAGTCCCACCGCACTTCCTGCCCCGGTGCCAGCGGGAAGAACTCCTCCGACCGCACGCCGAGCAGATCCCCCAGCACGCCGGGGTAGCCACCGGTCACGACCCGGTTGTTCCGATCGGCGATCCCGGAGAAGTAGGTGACCAGCACGTGTGCGCCGGCCGCCGCGGCCTCGGCCAGCCGCCGCGCCTGATCGGCCGACAGCAGGACCACCGCGGGAACCACGACGACCCGATAGCCGGTCAGGTCCGCGTGCAGCGGCAGGACGTCACATCCGGTGCCGGTGCGGGAGATCGCCCGGTGGGCGGCCATCGCGACGTCGAAGTGCTGCACCAGCTCGCTCGGGTTGGCCTGCTGCTGGCCGGCCCAGGCCGAGTCCCAGTCCACCACAACGGCTGTCGGGGCCTCCACGACGGAACCGGCGACCTCGCCGAGGCGGCCCAGCAGGGCGCCCAGCGCGCAGACGTCCCGCCAGCGCCGCGAGTCGGTCCCGGCGTGCGGCAGCATCGCCGAGTGGTACTTCTCCGCGCCGATCACCGATTGCCGGAACTGGAAGAAGCAGATGGCGTCCGCTCCCCTGGCCAGGTGCGCCAGCGAGTTGCGTTCCATCTCGCCCGGCAGTTTCGCGCGGTTGATCGGCTGCCAATTGACGGCGCTGGTCGAGTGCTCCATCAGGAACCACGGCCGGCCGGCCGCGAGCCCGCGGGTGAGGTCGGCACTGAACTCCAGATGCAGCCGCGGTGCCTGCTCCCCGGTGCCCAGCCCGATCAGATAGTGGTCGGTTGAGACGATGTCCTGGTGCGGCGCCCAGCGGGCGTAGTCGCACGGCCCGGGTCCGACCTCGCCCGGGCCCATTCCGACGGTGAAGTTGGTCGTCACCGGGATCGCCGGCGAGATCTCCTGCAGCACGGCCTTTTCCGCGAGGTACTGCTCGAGCAGCGCGTCGGAGGAGAACCGTTTCCAGTCCAGCAGCTGGCCCGGGTTGCCGAAGGCGGTGGTCGCCGAGGGAACGCCGACCTCGTCGAACGAGCTGTAGTGCTGGCTCCAGAACGCCGTGCCCCACGAGAGGTTCAGCGTCTCGACGTCGCCGTACCGCTCGACCAGCCACCGCCGGAACTGCTCCGCGCTCACATCGCAGTAGCAGTAGGCGTTGTGGTTGCCCAGCTCGTTGGAGACGTGCCACATCCGCACCGCCGGATGGTCGCCGAACCGGCTCGCGAGCTCGCGCACCAGGCGCAGCGAGTGTTCCCGGAACACCGGCGAACTCGGGCACCAGGTCTGCCGGCTGCCGATCTCCAGCCGGGTACCGGCCGCGTCGACCGGTCGGATCTCCGGGTGCGCACGGGCCAGCCACGGCGGCGGCGAGGCGGTGGCCGTCGCCAGGTCGACCGCGATGCCGCCCTCGTGCAACAGGTCCAGGATGCGGCGCAGCCAGCCGTCATCCCACCCGTCGGGTGCGGGTTGCAGCCGTGCCCAGGAGAACACCCCGACCGTCACCACGGTGACGCCCGCCTCGCGCATCAGCGCGACGTCCCGCGGCCAGATCTCCTCCGGCCACTGCTCGGGGTTGTAGTCCCCGCCGTAGCCGATGCCGGCGACGGGCCACCGCGCCGGCAGCAATTCCGATTGCGGGTCAGGATGTTCCGGCACTGCACCACTCTCCCGGGGTGTGGACTTCATGGGCGATCCGCAGTTCTGCCTCTGCGTCGGCGGCGGGAACGGGGCGGAGCGCCGGGTCGATCCGCCAGTCGTAGCGATCCCGCGGTGCGGCGTGCCGGGCGTGCTCGGCGAGCGCGGCGGGGATCAGCCGCAGCCGGGCGTCCGTCCACTCCGGCGTCCACGGCCCTTCTTGCAGGATGTGCTCGGCGGCACGGAACTCGAAATAGATCGTGCGGCGCAACGCATTGCCGGCCGCGGGCGGTGACCCGTGCACGATCATGTCGTCGTGCACCAGGACGTCGCCGGGCGCCATCTCCACCTCGATCGCCCCGGGGACATCCCAGCCGTGTCGTTCGGCGATTCCGCAGGCATCGGTGCGTTGCCGCTGGGATCCGGGAACGACGTGCAGCGCGCCCTGTCCTCGGACCGACGCGTCCAGGTACACGTCCACGTTGAACAGACGATGGCGGCGGGAGTGGACCGCGTCCTGGTGCCACGGGATGGGGGCGCCGTCACCGGCGGACTTGAACACCATGGACTCGTAGGTGGGCACGAAGTTGGGGCCGGCCAGGCTCTGCGCGATCCCCAGGACGGCCGGCGAACCGAGCAGTTCCAGGGATTCGGGCCGGTTCTTGGCATGGATGTAGTCGACCCGGTACATCACCTGACCCGACGGCCGGTTGGCGAACAGCCAATCCCCCCTGCTGTCGGGTGAACGCCGGTGTCCTTCGGCGACCCAGTCCTCCGCCGCCGCCTGCAGGCGGCCGATCAGGTCCGGCTCGACGCGACCGCGCAGCACCAGGTAGCCGTCCCGGTCGAACTGCTCGACCTGTTCCGGGGTCAGCAGGTGGCCCGCCCTGATCGATTCCCCGCGCACAACGGTGTTGGTGGTCATCGTCTGTCTCCCATCAGTGGCAACGGGCCGTCTGCCCGGCTGTCCTTCCATCACGCTAGGCAATCCGATGCAGGCATACTTCCGGTATGAGCGCAGGCATTTCCAGGATCCGATTGGTGTGAGCCGATGGCATCGCGACACATCCACGCAACGCCGACCCCTCGCACGGTGCACGAGCGGTTCGGTTTCGCCTGCGGGCTCAGCGCGGTACCGGCGATGGCGGTCGCCCACCGGCACGACGATGTGGAGGTGCTGGTCACCGATGGCGGCGCTGCCGTGCTGGAGCACGGCGGCCGGCGGTTCCGGCTGACCGACGCCGGCTGCGCGGCGTTCTGGGCCGGCCTGCCGCATCGGCTGACCGACACCGACGCCGGGGTGCAGGTGCGCTGGCTGACGGTCCCGCTGGTCGACGTGCTGGCCTGGTCGCTGCCGGGCGCGTTCTGCGGGGATCTGCTGCACGGAGCCGTGCGGACGTTCCCCGCCCCCGCGTTGCTCGTCCGCCAGATGGCCGGCTGGGCGGACGAGATCGGCGCGGACCGGGTGACCACCGAGGCCGCCCGGTACGAGGCGCAAGCCCTGTTGTTGCGGGTGTCCACCGTCGGGCGATCGATCGGAGCCGCATCCGACCCGGCGACCGCGTTGCCGGCCGGCAGCGGGCGGCACGCCGCCGCGATCGCCGCCCACATCTCCACCCACTTCCGCGAGCCGCTCACCCTTGCCGACATCGCCGCCGCCGTGCACCTGCACCCGAGCCGGGCCGGCGCGCTCTTCCGGCAGCACACCGGCGTGTCGATCGGCCAGTACCTGGCCCAGAGCAGGGTTGCCGAGGCCCAGCGGCTGCTGCTCTCCACCGACGCCACCACCACGGACATCGCCGCCCGGGCCGGTTTCGGCTCGACCAGCAGCTGCTACGCCACCTTCAGCGCCCAGTGCGGTCTCGCGCCGGATGCGTACCGGCGCCGGACCCGAGGCGGCGTACCGCCTGCACGCACCGGACCGGCTATTTGACCCCGCCCGCCGACAGCCCGCTCTGCCAGAAGCGTTGCAGGCCGAGGAAGGCGATGAGCAGCGGCAGGATCGACACCAGGCTGCCGACGATCACGAACAACCTCAGTTCCGGAGCCTGGTTGATCGAGCTGTTCCAGGTGTACAGGCCCAGCGTGATCGGGAACAGCCGCTCGTTGGACAGCATCACCAGCGGCAGGAAGAAGTTGTTCCAGATGACGACGAACTGGAACAGGAAGATCGTCACCAGAGCGGGTTTCATCAACCGCAGCGCGACGACGAAGAATGCCCGGAACTCGCTGGCACCGTCCAGCCGGGCAGCTTCCAACAGCGGTTCGGGAACCGAAGCCGCAGCATAGATGCGGGCCAGGTACACGCCGAACGGGCTGACCAGGCTCGGCAGGAAAACCGCCCAGTAGGTGTTCGTCAGGCCGACCTGACTGAACATCAGGAACAGCGGCAACGCGAGCGCCGTGGCCGGCACCAGCACTCCACCGAGGATCAGGTTGAAGACCACCTCACGTCCCCGGAACACGTACTTGGCCAGCGCATAGCCGGCCATCGTCGCGAACAGGGTGCCGAAGGCGGCGCCCAGCACGGCGTATCCGATGCTGTTCAGCAGCCAGCGGATGTACAGGCCGTCCCGGAAGGCGAAGAGGTTGGACACGTTGGAGAACAACTGGAAGGGCTGCGCGAACCACAGCCCGTTGGTCGTCACCAGGGTGGCCTGCGACTTGCTGGACGCGACCACCAGCCACCAGATGGGGACCAGGAAGTAGAGCGCCGCGACCACCAGGCCGCCGGTGGCCAGCACCACCGAGAGCGGCCGTTCCCGCGGGCCGCTGCCCTTGGGTGCTGCCGATTCCCGGGCGCCCGGCCCGGTCGTCACGTCGGTGCTCATGCGAACGCTCGCTTCTGGGTGACCTTGAGGAACACGAACGACAGCACGAACGTCGACAGTGCCAGCACCACGGAGTAGGCCGCGGACAGGTTGTAGTTCGGCACGATCGACGTCGAATACACCACCATGTTGGGCGTGTAGTTGCTGGAGACCGAGCTGGTGATCGTCCGGAAGACCTGCGGCTCGTTGAACAACTGCAGCGTCCCGATGATCGAGAAGACGAACGTCAGGATGATCGCCGGCAGCACGATCGGAATCTTGATCGACCAGGCGATCCGGAACTGTCCGGCGCCGTCGGTCCGGGCCGCCTCGAAGATCTCCTGCGGGATGGCCTGCAACGCCGAGAAGATGATCAGCATGTTGTAGCCGCAGAACACCCAGGTGATGACGTTGGCGATCGACCACAGCACCAGTCCGGAGCCGAGGAAGTCGACGTTCTCGGTGATGCCGAACGGCGACAGCGAGGGCACGTACAGAAAGCCCCACATGATGGCGGCGATGACGCCGGGCACCGCGTACGGCGCAAAGATGGCCAGCCGGAAGAACTTCTTGCCCTTGGTGACAGTCGAATCGAGCAACAGCGCGAAGACCAGTGCCAGCCCGAGCATGATCGGCACCTGGACGATGAACAACAGCAGCACCCGGCCGATGGACGACCAGAATTCGCTCGAGGCGAAGACCCGCTGGTATTGCTCGAAGCCGCCGAAGACGGTGGTCGCCGGACCGAAGGTGCCCTTGCGTTCGGTCTTGAAGAACGACTGGTACAGCGCGTACAGCACCGGAAGTGCGTAGAACAGCGTGAACAGCACCACGAACGGCGCCAGGAAGCCGACGATGGCTCCCTTGTGCTTGGTGGGTTCGCGTTTTCGGGACTTCACCGGCGGCGTCTCGGCGACCGGTGCGGCTGTCGCGGTTGTCATGGGCCTGTGCCTCTCACCTCGTTGTGCTGGGGCAGATTCTTTTCTGGGCCGTCTCGTCCGGCTCGTCTCTGCAGCGACGGCCGGGTCCTCCTCGACGGCGGGCCGTACGGCGCCGAACGACCGCCGGGGCGGGCGGAACCTGCAGGTCCCGCCCGCCCGCGGCGTCACTGTTCGACGAGCTGCCGCGCGGCGCTACTGATGTTGTGCGTCAGGCATTCTCGACATTCGACTACTACTCGACGACCGGGATCGACTGCGCCTTCATGGCATCGATCGTCTTGGTCTGCGAGGTCGACAGGGCGTCCGAGAGCGTGCCCTGACCGCTCACTGCCGCGCCGAACCCGTCGGTCAGCGAGTTGTAGGTCTCGTTCATCACCGGACCCCAGGTGAAGTTCGGATCCACCTGCGACGAGGCCGTCTTGAAGACGCTGAAGATGTCCTGCCCGCCGTAGAACTTGCTCGGCTGCTGCAGCGCCGGCAGATCCTGACCCGCGATGGCGGCCGGATACAGACCGCCGTCCTTGTTCAGTGCGGTCAGCGATTCGGTGTTGGTGTTCAACCACAGCGCGAACTTGGCCGCCTCGGCCGGGTGCTTGCTGCCCTTGAACACCGCGGTCGTCGAGCCACCCCAGTTGCCCGCGGCCGTGTCACCGGCGGTCCACTGCGGCATCGGCGCCACGGCCCACTTCCCGGCCGTGCTGGGCGCGTTCTGCGAGATGGTCGTGTTGCCCCAGACCGCCGACACCCAGGCCCACAGCTGACCGGAGTCGGCCGCCTTGTTCCATTCGTCGGTGAAGTTCTTCGCCGGGGAGACCAGCTTGGCGTCGATCAGACCCTGCCAGTAGTTCGCCACATCGGTGGACGGCTGTGATGTCAACTCGACCTTCCAGCCCTCTTCGGCGTTCTCGAACCACTTACCCTTGTTCTGCCACACGAATCCGGCGAACTGGTTCGGGTCACCGCTGGAGAAGTTGGTGATGAACGCGCCCTTGGACTTGACGGTCTCGGCGGCGGTCTTGAACTCGTCCCACGTCGTCGGCACCGCGATGTTGTTCTTCTCGAACAGGTCCTTGCGGTAGAACAGCGCCATCGGGCCGGTGTCCTGCGGAATGGCGTACACCGCATTCTCCTCGCCGAACGTCGCCTGCGTCCAGGTCCAGTCCACGAACTGGCTCTTCGAATCGGCCACGCCGGGACAGCCCGCGATGTTCGCCAGACCGTCCTGGATGCGGAAGTTGGGCAGCCGGTCGAACTCGATCTGCATCAGGTCGGGAGCATTTCCGGCCTTGATACCGTTCGAGAAGTTCTGGTAGGCACCGGCATTGCCGCTCGGACCGGTCGCCACCGTCACCTGGATGTCGGGATTGGCCTTGTTCCAGGTGTCGACCACCTTCTCGATGCCCGGGATCCAGGAATAGAAGTTCAGGTTCACCTTCTCGCCCGAGGCCGCCGGATCGCAGGCCGGTGCGTCACCGCCACCCGAATCACCGCCGCCCGCGGCGGCCGAGCCGGAACCGCCCCCGCCGGCCGCGGCGCTGGAGGAACTGGAACTGTCGCTGCTGCCGCAGGCCGCGGCAAACAACAGCATGCCGCCGGCCATGGCGGCCAGCCAGCGTCTCGACGTCTTTGTCGCCGTCATGCACTCACTCCTTGTCTCGGGCCGGACGTTCCGCGGTTGCCGCGGCCCCCGGTCGCTTCGTGTTTGTTGCTGCCGAGTGTTCCCGGCTTCGGAAATACAACTTCTCTCGTCGGGCCGAACGGGGTCCCGCACAAGAGATGTCAGAACAGCCGTGACGGAGCCGTCGTCCGGTCCGGCGCCATCGGGGTCCACCAACCCGATGGTGCTGCTGTCGCTTGTTTCTCGGGGCGCTATTCCCGGGGTGGACTCGTCATCGCCCCCTCCTCCGCGGTGGCTCGCAACAGGTGCAGATATTCGGGGTACATCGCAGGGATCTGGACCCCCACCCGGTCGAGCGTCCGACCGGTGGCGATCACCCCGACGTCCCACCACGCCGGAAGCTGCCCGGCCTCGGGGTAGCGATCCGCGGGCGGTACCGGCCGCAGCCGGTACCGCCGATCGGGGTCCAGACCCGGCAGCCGCACCCGGCCCGGGGGCCAGGTCAGCGAGCGGTCCACCGCGGCGATGCAGAACAGCGCCTCGGTGCGGTCGCCGGACACCACACCGTTCACCCAGACCGCCGGATCGGGGTGATCGGCGACGACGAGATCACCGGTGTGCAGAAGCTTTCGGTAGCGCTTGTAGAGCGCCACCCATTCGGCGAGCCGATCCAGTTCCTGCCGGGAGGCTCGCGTCAGGTCCCACTCGATGCCCAGCGAACCCCAGAAGGCAGTCCCGGCACGGAAATCCAGGTGCTGGGTGCGCCGGGTGGTGTGCGCCTGCGTCGGGCCGACGTGGCTGCCGACGAGTTCCGGCGGGAGCAGCAATTCGGTGTACCGCTGGATCTGCTGACGTTCGAGGGCATCGTTGCAGTCGCTGGCCCACACCCGGTCCGTGCGTTCGAGGATTCCCAGGTCGATCCGGCCGCCCCCGCCGGCGCAGCTCTCGATCTCGACACCCGGGTGCCGGTCGCGGATATCGTCGAGCAGCCGGTAGAGAGCAGCGGTGTGCGCGTGCACGCCCGGATGTCCCGCCGGCCCGTGCCCGGCCTCCACCACCATCCGGTTGTGGTCCCACTTGAGATAGCCGATCTCGTACTCGTCGAGCAGGCTGTGCAGCCGCTCGGAGATGTAGGCATACGCGTCGGGGTGGGCAAGATCGAGCACGAACTGATTCCGTGAGGCGATACCTTCCCGGCCGCCGGCCCGGAAGATCCACTCCGGATGCGCCCTGGCCAGATCGGAATCCAGGTTGATCATCTCCGGCTCGACCCAGAGGCCGAATTCCATCCCCAGCCCGCGGACCTTGGAGATCAACGGGCCGAGCCCGGCGGGCCAGATCTGCTCGTCCACGTACCAGTCGCCCAGTCCCGCGGTGTCGTTGCGGCGGTGCCGGAACCATCCGTCGTCCAGCACGAAGCGCTCGGCTCCCACCGCGGCGCCGGCCTCGGCCAGCGCGATCAGCCGATCGAGATCCTGGTCGAAATAGACCGCCTCCCAGGTGTTCAGCACCACCGGCCGGGGGGTCACCGGGTGCGACGGGCGGGCCCGGAGGTAGGCATGGAACCGGTGCGCGACCTCGTTCAGCCCGCGGCCGTACGACGCGTACAGCCAGGGCATCGCGTAGGTCTCCCGCGGCTGCAGCTCGACCTCGCCGGAGAGCAACAGCTCGCCGCCGCCGAGCTGACGGATGCCGTTGTAGCTGCGCTCGGCGTAGGCGATCTGGTTGCCGGACCACCCGACATGCACCGCCCACACCTCACCGGAGGTGAAGCCGAATCCGGGAGTGCCGGCGGCGAGCAGGTAAGAGGCGTCCAGACCCGGCTTGCCCTTGCGTGACTCGCGCAGCAGCGTCCCCACCCGGAACGGACCGCGCTGCGGCACCCGTTCCCGCGCATGCCGACCGGTCATGTCGAAGAGTTCGCCGGCCTCGGTCGGAACCGGCAGCGCGAGCACCAACCCGCCGAGCGAATAGGCCAGCCGGGCGTCGGTGTTGGTCAGGGCGGCGCGCGCCCGGAGCAGGCCGGAGGCTGCCAACTCGACCTCGACGACCACCTCGAGGCCGGCGGCGCCGTCGACGGCCGTGTAGCGCCTGCCGCAGCCGCCCAGGGAGTCCTCCTGAAGCACGGTGAATGTCGGCGAGAAGTCCCGCCCGCCACGGTTTCCGGTGATGCCCGGAGTGCCCACCCAGCCCTCGGCGGGCGTCGGCAGCACACTGATCCGGGTGGGGACGTCGATCCGGCTGTCGCCCACCGGCGCCGCCACCGCCGCATCCAGGTCGACCAGCTCGGCCGGGGTGAGATCGCCGAGGTCAGCGCCCCAGTGCAGAACCGCAGGCAGGCCGCCGCCGCGGGAGTCCAGCAGCACGCTGACGCCACCGGAACGAAGGTGGGTGAGTGTGCCGCGCAGGACATCAGTGGTCAACGCCCGTACTCCTCGGTGAGCCGGCTCATAGTTGCAGATTGGTATTAACCGAACCCAATCACGGCGGTGCAGCGCCGTCAAGAGGCGCGATCGGATCGTGATCTGTGGCCTCTGCCCCGGACGAATCGATCCGTGCGCGCCGAGTTCTTTCAGTCACGAACCAAATGGGCGCGGTTCATGCGACACAGGATTCGCGCGTTGCTCTTCGTGGACAGGGTCGCGCCGCTCAACCCCCGGTGCCCGGACGCGGTCGCCCGAGGCCCGGGACAGCGATCCGTTCCCGCCGGGGGTTTCGGCCGACACGTCGAGGGGCGGCAAGCCGGGAAATAAACCGTGTCGAGACTGTCGGACGACGGACGTAGCCTGGCCACGCGATGACGACCAGTTCCACTGCCGCCCGAGCGGATCTCGACAAACCAGACCACCCCGACGGACCGATCACGGATCGGACCCCGGGCCGCCCCCTGCGTGCGGCGGCGACCCGATCGCTGCGCCGGCTGCTGCCGTATGCCAGGCCCGCGCTGCCCGCGCTGGTGGCCAGCACCGTCAGTGCGATGGCCGCGATGCTCTGCGGGCTGCTCTTCCCGCTGGTGATCCAGCGCATCATCGACGGCCCGATCGCCGACGGCGACCTGGCCGGTCTGTGGCCGTTGGCGGGTGCCCTGCTGGGCCTCGGCTTCTTCGAGGCCGCCCTGTTCTGGGTTCGCCGGATGCTGGCATCCCGACCCACCATGCGGGTCGAGGCGACGATGCGCGCCGCCATGTACGACCATCTGCAGCGGCTGCCGGTGGCCTTTCACGACCGGTGGCCGGCGGGTCAGCTGATGTCCCGCGCGGTGTCGGACCTGACCACGATCCGGCGGTTCCTGGCCTTCGGGCTGGTGTTCCTGGTGGTGAACCTGACCACGTTCGTCGTCGGCGTCGTTCTCCTGCTCACGCTGTCCTGGCAGTTGGGGTTGATCGTCGCCGCGCTGGCGATACCGCTTGTCGCGCTGTGCTTCTACTACGAGTCCCGGTACCAGGTGCTGGCCCGCCGCTCCCAGGATCAGGTGGGTGACCTGGCCACCCTGGTCGAGGAATCGGTCCTGGGCATCCGGATCGTGAAGGCGTTCGGCCGCAGCGGGTATCAGAGCCGCCGCTTCCTGTCCGCCGCAGAGGGGCTGCGGCGCACCGAGATCGGCAAGGGCCGGGTGATCTCCAAGCTGTGGGCGGTGATCGTCCTGGTGCCCGAGATCGCCTTCGGGTTGACGCTGTTCCTGGGCATTGGCCAGGTCGCCGACGGCGCGCTGTCGGCCGGCACCCTGGTCGCCTTCTTCGGTGTCGCCCTCGGCCTGCGCTGGCCGATCGACTCGATCGGCTGGCTGCTCGCCATGTCGAACGACGCCGCCAGCGCGGCAGCGCGGTTCTTCGAGGTGATGGACGCGCCGGTCACGGTGTCGTCCCCCGACGAGCCGCAGACGCTGGGCGGGGCGGTGCGCGGCCGGTTGCGCTTCCGCGACGTGCATTTCCGATTCCCCGACGCGGCGGCCGGGGCATCGGACCTGTTGCGCGGGGTGGATCTCGACCTGGCACCGGGCGAAACCCTTGCCGTGGTCGGATCGACCGGATCCGGCAAGACCACCCTGACCTCCCTGGTCAATCGGCTCTACGACGTCACCGGTGGCGCAATCACCCTCGACGGAGTGGACGTCAGGGACCTTGCCCTCGATGAGCTCCGTTCCCTGGTGGCCATCGCGTTCGAGGAGCCCACGTTGTTCTCGGCGTCCGTGCGGGAGAACGTGCTGCTGGGTCGGCCCGACGGGTCGGAGGAGGACGTCCGGCAGGCGCTGCGGGTGGCACAGGCGGATTTCGTGTACGACCTGCCCTGGGGGCTGGACACCCGGATCGGCGAGCAGGGGCTGTCACTGTCCGGCGGTCAGCGGCAGCGACTTGCGCTGGCCCGGGCCGTCGTCGCCCGACCGGCGGTCCTGGTGCTGGACGATCCACTGTCGGCGCTGGACATCCACACCGAGGCGCAGGTCGAGAAGGCACTGCGGTCGGTGCTGCTCGGGACCACCGCCCTGGTGATCGCCCACCGGGCGTCCACCGTCCAGTTGGCGGACCGCGTCGCGTTGCTGCAGAACGGCCGGATCACCGCGGTGGGGACGCATTCCGAGCTGATGTCGACGGTCCAGGGCTACCGGGATCTGCTGGCCAGCCGGGAGGACGCGTCCGCGGCGCAGCACCACTCGGAGGCACGGACATGACGACCCCGGCTGCCACATCGGGGGCCACCACGACGCCGGTCGTGCTCGATCCGGAGGCCGACGACGCCTGGCGCGGAGTCGCCGCCGAGGACAACGCGGAGACCTCGGTCGCGGTCGGGTTGAAGCTGCAGGCCCGCTCCCGCCGGTTGCTCGCCTCGCTGGTGCGACCGCACCGGTGGTGGGCGCTGCTGGCCGGCCTGTTCGTGGTGATCAGCGAGATCGCCTACCTCGTCGGGCCATTGGTCGTTGCGTACGGCATCGACACCGCGGTGCCGGCGCTGACGGCCGGCGACTCGGGCCCGCTGGTGTTCGCCACCCTGACGTACCTCGCCGCGGGCGCCGCCAACGCCGGTGGCAAGGCCGTGTTCGTCCGGTTGTCGGCGAAGGTGTCCCAGGCGGTGCTGCTGGATCTGCGCGGCCGGGTCTTCGATCATTCCCAGGCGCTGAGCCTGTCGTTCCACGAGAAGTACACCTCGGGGAAGGTCATCTCACGGATGACCAGCGATCTCGACGCGCTCGGCGACCTGGCCGCCGAGGGACTCGAAGGCCTGGTCTCCGGATTGCTGTCGGTGGTGGCGATCTCGGTGACCCTTCTCGTGCTGGACCTGGACCTCGGCCTGATCGCGCTGGCGGCCTTCATCCCGATCCTGCTGGCCACCAGGTGGTTCCAGCACCGGTCCCGGCGGATCTACCGGCGCACCCGCTCGGCGATCGCCTCGGTGATCGTGCAGTTCACCGAGACCATGAACGGGCTCCGCGCGGTGCTGTCGTTCCGGCGGGAAGAGCGCAACCGGGCCATCTTCGGCGTCGTCAACGACGAGAACGCCAGGGCCAACGGCGATGGGCTGATCGCGCTGGCGCAGTACACCCCCGCCGTGCGGCTGTTCGGAAATCTCAGCCTGGTCGCCACCATGGTGATCGGCGCCGTTCAGGTCATCGACGGCACCCTGGAGGTGGGCGTGCTGGCCGCGTTCCTGTTGTACGTGCGGCGGATGTACGACCCGCTGGACGAGCTGGCGATGTTCTACAACACCTATCAGTCGGCCGCGGCGGCCCTGGAGAAGATCTCGGGTCTGCTGGAGGAAATACCGGCCGTGCCGGAACCGGCGAAGCCGGTATCGCTGCCGGCGGACCGGGAGATCGCCGGTGAGATCCGGTTCGAGACCGTCTCTTTCGCCTACACACCATCGATTCCGGTGTTGCCGCGGCTCGACCTGGTGATCCCGCCGGGCCAGACGGTGGCGGTGGTCGGCGCCACCGGGGCCGGCAAGTCGACCATGGCCAAGCTGCTGGCCCGGTTCTACGACCCCACCGGCGGACGGGTGCTGCTCGACGGCATCGATGTGTCGACGATCGCCACCGCGGACCTGCGGCGGGGCGTCGTCATGGTCACCCAGGAGTCGTTCCTGTTCTCCGGCACGGTGGCCGACAACATCGCACTCGGCCGGCCGACAGCCGGCAGGTCGGAGATCGAAGCCGCCGCCGACTCGATCGGTGCGGGCGACTTCATCCGCGCGCTGCCCGAGGGATTCGACACCGACGTCCGCAAACGCGGCGGGCGGCTCTCCGCCGGTCAGCGACAACTGGTGGGCTTCGCCCGCGCCTTCCTGGCCGACCCCGCCGTGCTGATCCTGGACGAGGCGACCGCGTCGCTGGACATACCGGCCGAACGTGCGGTGCAGCGCGCCCTGCGCACGGTGCTCCGCGGCCGTACCGCGGTGATCATCGCGCACCGGCTGTCGACGGTGGCCATCGCGGACCGGGTCCTGGTGATGGAGCACGGAAACGTCGTCGAGGACGGCTCGCCGGACGAACTCATCGGTGGCACCGGCGCCTACGCCTCCCTGCACGAGGCCTGGCGGGACTCGCTGGTCTGAGCGCCCCAGATGATCGGGCGGACCGGTGACCGGCCGGTGACCCCGGATCCGGCAGCGGGCGTCCGGGCCGGACGGCAGCGGGCACCGCGACACCGGATTACCGTTGCCGAAGTGGACAGGCGACTGGCGGGCGGCGTCGTCCTGCTGGTCGTACTGGTGGCGGCTGTTGTCGCGCCCAACTTCTCCCAGCTTCGGATCGCCGGCCGGGCCGTGCAGATCTCCGTTCCAGCCGCACCCGTCGCCGGAGACTGCGTGACATCGCTGCCCGACGTGAACCGCCTGCTGAGAGAGGGCAACTTCGGGATCGGCGACGAGATCGAGCTTCCGGTGGCCGAGTTCGGGTCGTGTACCGGCGCGATCCGCGGTGAGGTGGTGTCGGTGCTCGACGGCGTCACGCTCACCCGGGACGTGCCGGCCACCGACTACCAGAAGGATCTCTCCCAGTGCGGGCTGGACAGCATCGACTACACCGGTTCCATACCGCCGATCGTCGACGGATCCCCCGGCCGGCCCGGCAACGTCTGGTCGCCGGCGCTGAACTTCCAGACGACGTCGATCGGCCCGAGCCCATTGCAGCGATCCGTGGGTCAGCGGTGGTTGGCGTGCGTCATCGGTGCACCTGCTGCCCATCCGTACGAGGGCAGTTTGCGTGATGTGCTCACCACCGGCGCCGTGCCGTGGAACTTCGCGAACTGCTGGCGATCGGAGGCGATGCGCGATGTCGATCAGGTGTCGTGCGATCGCCCGCACGCCGTCGAACTTCTGGCGACCACTGGATTGGGCAGTACTCCGCAGACCGCGACCGAGGTGCTCCACTCGTGCAGCGTCATCGCCGGCCGGATGATCCGCACGGCTGATCCCACCCGGGGTGGGGCGCTCCGGTACACGATCCTGGACTTCGACCAGACGATCAGCCCGGTGCCACCCACGGAGGAAGTCCTCCGCGACACCTACATCACCTGCATCGTGGTCGCCCGTGCCGGGCTCGTGCTGACCGACACCCTGGTGGGCATCGGCGACGGGCCGTTACCCACCGGCTGAGCCGCCCGCCGTCGGCGATCACCGGGCCACCGGCAACATCAGCACAGCGGCGACCCAGCCGCACAGAATGCCGACCAATGCACCGCCCGCGATCCACCGCAACACGGGAAGGTCCCTGGACAGCCACATCGCCGGTGTCAGACCGGCCGCGACCAGCAGATTGACCAACACCGCGACGACAGGACGATCCGACAATCCGGCGGCCAGCACCCACACGGCGACGGCCACCAGCAGCGCCGAGAACGCCGCCAGGACCAGACCCGTCGCCCACGGCGTCGGCTCCCCGGCGGCGCGCCACTCCGCCACCCACGGCCAGTCGTCGCCGGATCGGGGGATCGGCGCGCCCGGTCGGGTGTCCCGGTCGGTGGAGGCGGCGCTGCCTGCGCCGGGCGCGATTCCGCCCGCGGACGGGTCGGTCGAGGGGTCACCGGCCGTGTCCTGCCCGGTCGCGATCTCCGCTTGCGCCGGGTCGCCGGCGTGGTCCCGAACCAGGTAGACCACACTCGACCGCCGCCGCGCCGATTGATCGCAGTCGGCAGGCGACGGGTTGCCGGTATCGCCGGGCGGGAGCGGCCCAGCCCCGGGACGGTCGGCACCGACGGGTGGGTCGGCCTGCGCGGCCGGTTCGCCTCCGGTGTCCTCGGTGTGGTCGTTCATCGGATCGGACTGTATTGCAGTTCGGCGCCGCGGCACAGCGATCGGCACCGGTCAGGGTGTTGCGGTGGCGTACCGGCCCCGGACGTCGTTACAGGCCTCGCAGACGGAGATCGGGATCAACCCGACTGCCTGCAGCCGTCCGAAGACGAGGCAACCCAGACACAGCGCGAACGCCGATTCGAGGCCCGCCGCAACGGTGATCATCCCGACCAGCACCCAGGCCAGCACCGGGACTCCGGCCAGGTAGGCGACCAGCGCGGCGATCGAGAGCGTCGCTCCGATGCCCTGGGCGAAGCGCTTGGGCGGACCGGCGACCAGCTTGGGCGCTGCGATCCGGGGCGCGACGACCCGGACCGCCAGCTGACCCAGCGGCGACAACGTCGGTCCGGTCAACAACCGGGCGAGAAATCCCGCCGCCAGCATCCACAACGGCCATTCCGTCCGCAACACCAGGGTGAGCAGACACAGCAGCACGACGCCGGCCGCCACGGTGCGCGCCGCCACCTCGTTGACCGGGTTGGGGAAGCGGAACAGTGTCCTCACCGGACCAGTGTGCATGGTTCCTCATGCAGTGCACCAGCGTGCCGTCGTGATCGCTGTGCTCCCCCGGGGCGAATGGGTCGGTCGTCCAGCGGCGTAGTGCCCGGTTCACCCATTGGTGACCTCCCCACGAAAGTGCACCTTATTTCTTCGCTATGAAGATTCTATTCTACTGAGCGTGACTAATTCGTGCCGGAGATCCGCTCGATACGGTCATTTTCACTCTAATGCCTCGATTGCTGTCACATAGCGTGAGAGTGTTGTTGGGCAAGGCGTTCCGACAACAAGGCAGACAGCCCGCTGCGGACGTGTTCCGCGTACTTCCCCGCTCCGCCGATCGACCCGGATGACGCGCGCCGTCAGCCGGGGCGGATCGGCCGGCCGTGGCACCCCGGAGGCAACCCCATGGATCCTGCAGGACGCGACCGACGTCATATCGGAGGTCCACTGATCGCGGCCGGTGTGGTCGCGGCCATCGCGCTCGCCATCACGGTCGCCGTCCAAGGCTCCGTCGGAGCGGGTCAGTCCGCTGATGCCGCCGGCGGCGCGGAAGCCTCGGCCGTCAACCCGACCCGGTCGAGCGGCAGCGGTCAGACTGCGATGAGCGTCACCGCGGGGGCCGCCGCGATCACGACTGCGACGAGGCCGACGACCGCCGCCCCGCCGACCGCGGCACGGTCGACACCAGCACCGTCGACTCCCGCACGGTCGACGTCCGCAGCGTCAACTCCCGCAGCGTCAACTCCCGCAGCGTCAACTCCCGCAGCGTCAACTCCTGCAGCGTCAACTCCTGCAGCGGAAAAACCCGCCGCGTCGCCCGCGGCGCAGCCGGCCGCGGCTCCGTCCCGACCCGCCGACGCCGAACAGCTCATCGCCGACCGCCCGATGCACACGGTCGAGGAGGTGAACCTGCGAGATGCCCCCGGCACCGATGGCACGTCGGTGATCACCGTGCTGCCGGGCGGCCGGGACGTCACGGCGGGCCGGACCGTCGACGGCTGGGTGCCGGTCCGCGCCGGGCAGTACTTCGGTTGGGTGTCGGCGAAGTTCGTCGTCGACGGCGCCGCGCCGGCGGAACCAGCGGCCGCACCGACCGACGACCGGAGTGGCCGCGGCCCGGACCAACAGGCTGCCGAACCGCCGGTGGCGCAATCGTCGGGAAACTGGATGACCGACCTCATTCCCCAGGTCGACCCGGGCGGCGCCGCGCAGTGGGTGCTCGAGCGCAACGGCGCGTGGGGAGCCAGTGACGGGCACACGATCTATCTCGACCCGGAGATGCCTGCGGAGAACCGGTTCTCGGTCATGGTGCACGAGTACAGCCACGTCCTGCAGGCGCGGGCGTACGGCAGTCTGGCCGCGTCGGCCGTTGCGCTGAGCGCCATCGTCGGCGAAGACCCGTCGTCGATCGCCGCCAACGAGAGCACCGCGGATTGCATGGCCCTCCTGCAGGGCGCGACGTGGGTCGGCTACGGCTGTGACGATGCGCTGCGCGGGGCCGCGGCGTCCCTGTTGGCCGGCGGTCGTCCCTGAACCCGCCGCGCCCGAACCGCCGCGACCCGGAGGGGACCTGGCCCATGGATGGGAATCAGCCGGTGACAGCGGCGAACGCGATCGCCGCCGCGGTGGCGACGTTGAGCGAGTCGACTCTGCCGGACATCGGGATCCGCACCCGGATGTCCGCAGCCTCCAGTGCCGCGGGCGTCAGGCCTGGCCCCTCCGCACCGACCAGGATGGCGACCCGGTCGGACCAGCGCGCCTGGCGCAGCAGCGTTTCGCCCGAGGGGGTCAGCGCGACGATCTGAAACCCGTTGCGCCGCAGCATCCCGACCCCAGCGGTCAAGGATTCCAGCGGCGAGAACGGCACGGCCAGCACGGTTCCCATCGACACCCTGACGCTGCGCCGGTACAGCGGGTCCGAGCACCCTTCCGCCAGCAGCACCGCCCCGATCCCCAGCCCCGCGGCGTTGCGGAACAAGGCGCCGAGGTTCTCGTGATCGGAGACGCCCTCCAGCACGGCCACCGTGCGCGCGGCCGCTGCCAGGTCGGACGCGGCCGGGAAGCTGACCCGATCGGCCGTCGCGAGCACGCCGCGGTTGAGGTGGAAGCCGACCACCGCGGCCATCACCTCGGCCGAGGCCACGTAGAACGGCGCGCGGCCGGCGAGGGCCCCGGACAGTTCGGCGTACCTGCGGGCCACTCCGAGCAGCGCCCGAACCGGATACGCCGAGGCCAGCAGACGGCGGACCACGACAACACCCTCGCCGATCACCAGCCCACGGCCACCGGGGCGGTCCGGCCGGCGATCGGCCCGGGTCAGATCCCGGAAATCGTCGAGCCGGGCGTCATCCGGGTCGGTGATCTCGATCGACCCGTGCGGAGCCGTCATCGACCCGGAAGCGCGGCCGGACGCGGTTCGGCCCAGACGAACTCGGCCCTCGAGAATCGGGCCCTCGAGAATTGGGTGCTGGAGAACTCGTGCCGTGGGAAGCGCACCGTCAGGAGCACCCGGTCGCCCGTCGCGCAGTCACGGTCATGCCTGGGCGGCCTTACCGGCGCCCATCCGCTCGCGCACCTTCTCACCGATGGTGTGCAGCGCCGCGAGCTCCCGCTCGTCGAGCAGGTCGACCAGGAACGAGCGCACCGCCATCACATGGCCCGGTGCCATCGTCCGGAGTTCGTCGCTGCCCCGGTCGGTGAGATCGGCGAAGAAGCCGCGCTGATCGTCGTCGCAGCGAACCCGCTGCACCCACCCACGGGCGGCCAACCGGTCGACGGTCCTGGTGATCGCGCTGCGGGTGGCGAGCGTGCGATCGGCGAGTTCGCTCATCCGCAACCGGCGATCGGGCGCCTCCGACAGGTGTACGAGCACCTCGTAGTCGGTCAGCGACGCAGAGGAGTCTGCCTGGAGTTGCCGATCCAGCGCTGGAATCAGCAGACGGTACATGTCGAGCCAGCCCCGCCAGGCCGCTTGCTCCTGCTCGTTCAACCACTGCGTCGTCACGATCGCCCCATCGCTCTCGTCGGCCCGGCATCGTCGGCCCTGCTGGAATTCCGCCGTCGCAGCGTCCAGTTCCCACTGGGGCGTCGAACAGCACACGACAGTATCGGCCCGGCCGCCCGTGGCCCCGGCGGGCGCCCCGCCGCCCGCCAAGCCACGCCGCCGCGCTCGTGATGCCCGCCATTCCACGCCCGCGATGCCGGGCCCGCCCGCCGCCGCCCGGCCCGCCCCCGCCGGCCGTACCCCCGCCAGGCGACACCGGTGCAGTTCCGGGATGGGGCGACGATCACACCGGCGCGGCGGTTCGGCGTCGGGACAGCCCAAGGCGCCCCCCGGCCACACCATCGAAGAATTGCCCGGACTGCGGCGCCGAATCGCGTGTCCGCCATGGCATCTCGGCGCGCCGAGAACCGGCCCACGACTTCCCCGAGCGGCGGTTCGATCCCTCGACTATGACGCTTGTCACAGGATAGAGGCTAACTTAGCCGGTTAGCTGGTCTGCTGCTAATTTCGAATCCGGGAGTTCACTGCGGAACCCCCGATGACCTCGGAAATGAGGACCGGCATGAGCACACCCACCGTGCCGTCCGAGGCCGTGATCGACGCCGCCAACAGCGCGTCGGACGACGTCTCGATCGCACCGGCCCCGCTTTCCGACGCCGCGCGCCACGCCCTCCCTGCCGGCCGCTGACATCCCCGTGCTCGCAACGTTTCTCACCCCCGAACCCGCGGCAGAGCCGCGCATCCGATCCCTGCCGGCAACAGACTTCCGCCGAAAGCCGCGCAGCAGCGGGCAGCACCTAGGCTGGATTTCATGAGCAGAGCCTGGTCCGAGTCGCTGTCACTCGGCGAAGTGATCCGCCGGCAACGGGAGATGGCAGCGCTCCCGATGCGGCAACTGGCAGCGATGTCAGGAATCTCCAACCCGTACCTGTCGCAGATCGAGCGTGGTCTGCGGGATCCCTCCGATCAGGTGCTGAACGCGATCGCCGATGCGTTGCAACTGTCGGCGGAGTCGCTGCGACCCCCGCAGCCGGCCCAGGATCCGACCGCCGCCCCCTCGGCCGTGGTCGGCGCAATCCGGTCCGATCCCAATCTGACCGCGCAACAACGCAGGGCCCTCGAGGAGTCGTACCTGGCTTTCCGCGAGGTCACCATCGAACGACGCCGAGTGAAGGGCCGCCGTAACGGCGGCGCCCCCGCCGACGTCTCCCCCGCCAACGAGGACTGAGGAGAACGTCTTGACCACGAAGAACGGCACCGCCAAGGGCGGCGCCAAAGACGGCACCGCCAAGGACAGCGCCAAAGACGGCACCGCCAAGGACAGCGCCGCCACGGCCGGGTTGCCCCCCCAAATCAAGCCCGCCGACACCTCGGCATGGGACGAGGTCGATCGCCGGGTGCGCGGCCGGATAGCCGAGGTGCTGAGCCAGGCCGAAGAGCACTACTCGTCCTCCCCGCTCGGCAAGCTCGACTCGATGGACGCGATCCCCGCCTTCACCCGCACCGCTCTCGCGATGGCCTCCGAACCCACCCTGGCGCTGCAGGTCGGCACCAACTACGCCACCGGCATGATGCGGGCGATGCTCGCCGCCGGTGCCCGGACGGCCGGCGCGAAGGTCGAAGGACCGGCCGCCGAGACCAAGGACAAGCGGTTCGCGGACAAGACCTGGTCGGACAACTCCGGGTTCTGGTTGCTCCGTCAGGAGTACCTGCTGTGGGAGAAGGCCCTGCAGGAACTGGTCGCCAAGGCCAAGGTCGACGACCAGACCCGACTGAAGGTCGGTTTCCTCACCCAGGCCATGGTCGATGCGCTGGCGCCGACGAACGCCTTCCTGACCAATCCCGACGCCATGCGGAAGGCGATCGAGACCGGCGGCCAATCCGTCGCCAAGGGCGCCCAGAACCTGCTGCACGACCTGGCCACCAACGGCGGTCAGCCGCAGCAGTTCGCCGAGGGTGTGTACGAGGTCGGCAAGAACATGGCCGCCTCGCCGGGCAAGGTGGTGTTCCGCAATGACCTGATGGAGCTCATCCAGTACGAGCCCACCACGGAGAAGGTGCACCAGATCCCGCTGCTGTTCAGCCCCCCGTGGATCAACAAGTACTACATCATGGACCTCTCGCCCGGCCGGAGCCTCGTCCAGTGGGCCGTGGACCACGGTCACACCGTCTTCCTGATCAGCTACCGCAACCCCGACGAGACCATGCGCTCGGTGCACATGGACGACTACCTGCTCTCGGGCCCGATCACCGCGCTGAACGTCATCCGGGACATCACCGGGCAGGAGAAGGCGAACCTGCTGGGCCTGTGCCTTGGCGGGACGCTCACCATGATCACGCTGGCCTACCTGGACGCCATCGGCGACGAGCGGATCAACTCGGCCGCCTTCCTCAACACGCTGACCGACTTCAGCGAGCCAGGAGCGCTCGGGGTCTTCACCGACGAGGGAACGGTCGCGAAGTTGGAGGTGTCCATGAAGAAGACCGGCTTCCTGCCGGCCGAGAACATGGCGAAGACGTTCAACCTGCTCCGCGGGAACGACCTGATCTGGAACTACGTCGTCAACAACTGGATGAAGGGCGAGGACCCGCCGGCCTTCGACCTGCTGTCCTGGAACGCCGACTCCACCCGCATGCCGGCCGAGATGCACTCGTTCTATCTGCGGTCCTGTTACCTCGAGAACCGCCTTGCCAAGGGCGAGCTCGAGATCGCCGGCCAGCTGCTGAACATGCATCAGGTCGATCAGGACCTGTATTTCCTCGCCGCCGAACAGGATCACATCGCTCCGTGGCGCAGTTCCTACATCGGTGCCAGAGTGCCCGAGGGCAACGTGCGGTTCGTTTTGTCCAATTCCGGCCACATCGCCGGGATCGTCAATCCGCCGCATCCGAAGTCCAAGCATTTCGTCGGCGCCTCCGACGACCTGCCGGAGAACCCGGACAAGTGGTTGGAGACGGCGACCTCCCACCCGGAGACGTGGTGGGAGGACTGGGCGCGCTGGATGGAGCCGCGTTCGGGAGAGCTCGTCGCACCGCCGCCCGTCGGCAGCGAGACGAACCCGGTCCTGGGCGAGGCACCCGGAACGTACGTGTTCGGTAAGTGATCGGGCGGCCCGCCGATACCACCGGCGGGCCGCATCAGCTCACCCCCATCAGCTCCACCCGCAGGGCGGCAGAACCGCTGCACGACAGCGCACCTGCCCCGAGCAGCACCGCACGAACAGCACCACACGAACAGCACCACTCCCCGTCGCGCAACCAAGAGGAGTCGAGGTCCCACCGTGTCGGAGTACACCGTCAGCAAGGCCATCGTCACCGGAGCCGCCCAGGGCATCGGCGCCGCCATCGCCAAGAGACTGTCCAGCGAGGGGCTGACCGTCAGCGTCCTTGACCTCAACGCCGCCGGCGCCAAGGAGACTGCGGAGAAGATCCAAGCCGAGACCGGAAACCCGGTGTACGGCATCGCCTGTGACGTCTCCAGCCGGCCGAGCCTGCACGGCGCCTGGGCCGAGGCCGTGGAGAAGATGGGCGGCCTCGACACCTACGTCGGCAACGCCGGCATCACCCGGGACAAGATGTTCCACAAGCTGACCGACGACGACTGGGACAAGGTCATCGCAATCAACCTGACCGGCACCTACGAGGGCATCAAGGCCTCCGCGCCGTTCATGCGGGTACCGGGTCCGGGCCGCATCGTGCTCATCTCGTCCCTGGTGGCGAACATGGGCAACCTCGGCCAGATGAACTACATCGCCTCCAAGGCCGGCGTCATCGGACTGGTGCGCTCCGGCGCAACGGAACTCGCGCGCTTCGGCACCACGGTCAACGGCATCCGCCCCGGATTCATCGAGACCCCGATGACCGCCGCGATGACCGACGAGGCCAAGAAGGCGCTGACCCGCAACCCGCTGGGCCGCGCGGGGCAGCCGGAGGACATCGCCGGCGCCGTTGCCTTCCTGGTCTCCGATGACGCGTCGTTCATCACCGGCGCCGTGATCGACGTCAACGGCGGCGAGATCTTCGCCTGACACATCTGCGACAGGCGCGCTTTCGATACATCGCGCCTTCGATGGATACGGTGGGCGGCCCACCCGGCCGCCCACCACAACGACAGTGCCCGCCCGGTTCACCAGAACCGGGCGGGCATTGTTACGTTTGCGGCCCGTCGTGATGTCCGCGGCCGTCCCGCGCGCCGGTCAGGTGAAGGCCGTGGAGATGCCCTCGGAACCGGTCTCCCGGCTGTCCTGATGATCGTCGTCCGGCACCTTGTCGTGGCGTTTGGTCTCGGTGACGACGATGGACGGATCGATCGTCATCACGGTGTACCCGCCGACCGAGCCGGCACCGAAACCGGGCGCGAAGATCTTCATCGGGCGGTCGATCTTCCCGTCCTCGACCGCGTCGGCGATCGCGATCGGGATGCTCGCCGATGAGGTGTTGCCCGCCTTCTCGATGTCGAAGTAGATGAGATCCGGGGACAGTCCGGCTTTCTCGGCGAGCCCGATGACCATCGTCTTGTTCGCCTGGTGCGGTACCACCAGCTCCACGCTGTCCCACGCCGATGCCTTCTCGCCCAACGGATCCGGTTGTGCGCCGAGTTCGGTGATCATCTGCTCCAGGTACCGGCCGGCGAGCGCCTTCACCTCGGGACCGAACACCGTGATGTTGTTGTCGAAGGCGGCGTTCGGCCAGATGATCGAGTTGACCTGGCTCACCGGGCCGCTGGCATAGGTCTGCATCAGGTCGATATCGGTGTCCTCGCCCTCCTCCGCGGGCGCGAGGACGAACGCCGCGGCGCCGTCGCCGAAGATCATCCGGGACGGTCGCACGGTGCCGATCTTGTCGGAGAACTTCTCGCCACACACCACCATCACCGGCCGCTCCACCTCCTGCAGCAGCCGGATCGCCTCGGACAGCCCGTACGGCAGCCCGGCGCAGGCGGCGACGATGTCGGCCGACATGTGCGTCTGGAACATCCCGAGCTGACCGGACAACCAGGTGGCCATCGACGGCATCGACCGGTGATTGGTGCAGGAACAGAAGATCACCGCGCCGATCTCCTCCGGCTGCCGTCCGGAGCGCTCCAGCGCGGCGATCGCCGCATCGAGCGCCAGTTCGTCCAGACCGCGCTCGGTGTACATCCGGGTCTCGATGCCGGTCTTGCTGCTGATCTCGTCGGCGGTCATCGGCGACCAGCAGTACGCCGAGTTCCGGATGAGATCGTCGTTGGAGCAGAGGATCTCGCCCCGGACGACGGCCAGCGCCTCGATCTTGGGCAGCACCTTGAACTGCTTGCGGACGTCGATCGCCGGATACGGCCGGATCGGCTTCCTGGTGACCACCTCGGGGGCGAAGGACGCGACCCTGGTGCCGGTGGACGGGCGCGGATCGCCGTGGGTCACCTTCTGCAGGAACCGGCTGACCTCGGTCGACTTCGGCTTCATCAGCACGACGACGTCGTCGTCCTTCAGGTCCTGTATCGCCGTCAACTGCACGTCGGCGCGATCCCACGGGTACTGGTTGTGCAGCACCATCGCCCAGCGGTGCAGCGCCTCGAGTTCGGCGACATCCTCCTGGACGTCGACGATGTCGGAGAACGAGAAGGTCGGGTAGTCCGGGTCGTAGGTCTTCAGGTGAAAGGTCAGTTGGCTGGGGTCGGCGAGCGCGTCCGCGACCGTCGGCCGGATGGCCTCGAGGGCGCTCGCGTGATGTTTGCGGTTGCCGAAGACGTCGAACAGCATCGCCCAGATGCGGTCCTCGGTCTCCGGGTCACTACCAGCGGGCAACTCGGCGTAGGCGCGCTGCACGGCGCCGACCTTGGTCTCCTTGTCCAGCCAGGGCGTGACGAACGGCAGGTAGAGGTCCTTGCGGGTGCGGGGCACGTCCCGCCAACGGGTCGGCACCTTCTCGTACATGGTCATCGCGAACCGGTTGACCCAGAACAGGTTCAGCGCGACATCGCGCATGAGATGGACCCGGTCGGGATAACGGCCCTGCTCGATCCGCACCCCGATCTCGGTTCCCGACGGGGCCTTGGTCTCGAAGTCCCGACGGATCACCTGGTCGAGCTGCTCCTCGGTCTCGATGACGGAGAAGTCCAGGTCCGGGGTGAAGTTCGAGGGAAAGACCAACCTGCCGTGCCGGTTGAGAACAAATGGCTGCATACGGACTCCTTCGTCGGACCGGCACCACCAACGGTGGTGCGACGGTGACTTCCCGGCCGCCGCGCAGCTGCCGGTGACGTCCTTCGAGTGCCCCATCCTGCCGCACGGCTGATCCGGCCGCAGCCCCGCCCCGGCGCAGTGGCCGGACGTCACCCACCCCCGCGGTGTGACCCCCGCCACGTCGGCCCACCCCGCCTGGGGCACAATCGTCCGCGACCGTTCCCCGGCAGATTCTGGAGGGCCCATGACTGCAGCCGACGCCGACCGCGCTGGCACCGCGGGCTTCGGCAGCAAACTCAATGGCCGGGTGGCTCTGGTCACCGGCGGCAGCCGGGGCATCGGCGCCGCGATCAGCCGCAGCCTGGCCAACCAGGGCGCAACGGTGGCCGCCGGCTACGGCCGGGACGCCGAACATGCGAAGAAGTTCCTCGCCGAGATCCAGGCGGAAGGCGTCAAGGGGTCCATCCACCAGGGCAACATCGGCAAGGCCGACGACTGCCGGCGGGTCGTCGCCGAGGTGATCGCCGAGCACGGCCGACTGGACATCCTGGTGAACAACGCGGGCATCACCGCGGACAAGACCGTGCTGAACATGGACGACGCCGATTGGGAGAAGGTGCTGGCGGTCAACCTGTCCGGCGCGTTCTACCTGTCCCAGGCGGCGCTGCGGCACATGGTCGAACGCGGCACCGGCCGGATCGTCAACGTCTCCTCGATCATCGGTGAAACCGGCAACATCGGACAGGCCAACTACGCCGCGTCCAAGTCCGGATTGTTCGGGCTGACCAAGACGCTGGCCAAGGAGGCGGCGTTCATGCTGCAGAAGACCGGCAAACTCGAGCACAACAGCATCGGCATCACGATCAACACGGTGACCCCCGGATTCGTGGCAACCGACATGGTCGGCACCATTCCGGACCGGGTCATCGAACGGATCACCAATCAGATACCCGTCCGGCGGTTCGCCCGGCCGGAGGAGATCGCCAGGGTCGTGCACTTCCTGGCCGCCGACGCCTCCGGCTACATCACCGGGCAGGTGTGGGGCGTCAACGGCGGAATGGACATGTAGGACTCGATCCGTCCGGGCGTGCCCGGGTGCGGCGGCAGGTCCCGGCCGGGGCGAGTGCCGTGGCGGACGGGCTCAGGCGCTGCGGTCGACCGGTTCGGAGTGCGCGGCGAGCTGGTCGATCAACACGGTCGCCTTCTTGAGCAGGTCCCGGTCCTCCTGCGGCAGGTCGGCCAGCTGCTGGGAGAGCCACAGCTCCCTGGCGCGGATGTACTCCTGCATGCGATGTGATCCGAGCGGGGTGATCTGGACGAGCACCTGACGGCCGTCCCGGGGATTCTCCAGCCGCTGAACCAGATCCAGCGCCTCCAGCCCGGTGAGCACCCTGGTGATGGACGGCGGGCGCACCTGCTCCTTGGCGGCCAGGTCGCCCGCGGTGAGCGGCCCTTCCCGCCAGATCACGGTGAGAGCCGACAACTGGGTCAGCGTCAGGCCGTCCGAGGCGGTTTGCTGCCGCAGGCGGCGAGTGAGACGGTGCACAGCGATACGGAGCTCACTTGCCAAAGGCGCGACGTCGGACACCCTCGAAGGTTATCTCATTACTGCACTAAAGGACCGAACCGGATCAAACGGACAGTAATGTCTCGGTTACAGCGGGATTGTTCACGCCGGTGCGGAAAGCCGACCGGGCAGGCATCGGTGTGTCACGCTCCCGACCACACCGCAACATCTCGGGTCCTCGTCGCCGGGTCGATTCAGTGCGGTCCTCCAGTATCGATTGGCGCCCGGCTCCTCCGTCGGGTCCGACCAGAGTCTGTCCGCCAACTGCGGCGGACAGACTCTGCTGTATCGGATGGCGGCCCCTCCTCCGTCGGGTCCAACTAAAGTCTGTCCGCCAACTGCGGCGGACAGACTCTGCTGTATCGGATGGCGGCCCCTCCTCCGTCGGGTCCAACTAAGCTCACCAGGTGGCTGAGACAGGGTCGACGTCCGCGGGCGGGTACCTTCCGCCCGCCCTGCCGCCGGTGACGGCGGGGCTCTGGCACGTCGCGGTTCCCGGCACCGTCGTGTGGCTGGTGGCGACCGTCGTGCTGGCCTTCTTCATCCCCACGCTGCGGGCGAACGATCAGCTGATCTGGTTCTGGACCTGCCTGGCCGGCTTCCTGCTGGGCCTGGTCGGGTTGTCGATCTACGCGCTGCAACGGCGCGCGGCCCGGCTCGGCAGGCGCAGCGCCAATCAGATGGCACTGGACGAGAGCATCTGATCCGTCGGCGAGTCGACACCATCCTCGGCCAATGCCACCGCATCCTGCGCTGCCGCGCCGACCGCGAGATGCCGATCCCGCCAACGACTCGCAGCCCAGGCCACCGCCCGGCCCACGCCCTCCGCCGAGCCGTCTGCGAGCAGCCGATTCCCGTCCGCCCACCACCGGACCGCGGCCGGCACACCGTTCACCGACACCGCGAGGTGCTCGACCAGCACGATCGGCACCGTCCTCCCCTCCAACCCGACCGCCTCGGCCGCCCGGCGCAAGCGCTCCACCGCCGGATCGACCGGGTCGGCGCCGCCGTCCGGATCCGCTCCGCCGTCCGGGTGGGCCGCCGGCTCCGCTGAGGGCGAGTGCACCAGGGGCGCATCGAACCGCGCCGAAGCAACCGGCAGGTCGAGAACCCGGGCGACCACGGCGGGATCGGCTCCGCCGGGCACCAACCGCGCCGGCGACACGACCTGCGCGAGCCACGGCCGGTCCAGCACCCAGGCGTCGTCCGCGTCGCAGACGGTGCCGGCGAGGGTGCGGACCCCCGACGGCAGGTCGGGGTCCTCGACATCGCCGAGGGCGGCCACGACCGCCGCGGTGATCACCGTCACCCGGCACGCCGGCACCACCCGCTCCGGGTCGGCCAGCCGGTCGAGCAGACCCTCCGGATCCGCGGCGGCCGTCTCGGCGAGCCCGCCGCGCACCCCGATCGCCCGGGCCAGGCGCGGGTCCAGCTCGACGGGCAGCGGGTCGTACAGGCCGGCCAGATCGCCGGCTGCGGGAAGCCGCCAGGAACCCGGCAGGAGACCGCCGATGCGGGCCTTCCGGGACAGCCACCACCCGGAATACGATCCCGGACCCTGCAGCAGGCAGGCACGCGCCTCCCGGTCGGCGCCGATCAACGCCAGCGCCTGCGGCCAACGGTTCTCGTCGACCACGTCCAGATCGGCGAGGGCCGTTCCCGGACCCGTCAGCACCGCGGGATCGGCCTGGTCGAGCCACTCCTCGACATCCGGCAAAGCCGGTTGTGCAGACGGATCGGCCGGATCCAGCACGACGACAGCGAACCCGGCGCGCACGCCGGCGGCAATGAGCACCTCGGCGGAATAGTTGTCCAGCCACTCCTGCCCGACGGCGGGCCGGTCCGCGTCGTCGGCCAGCACCGACGCGAGGCCGGCTCCAGGGATCAGCAGTTCCGACGCGGGCCACGGCGATCCGTCATCGGCGGTGAGCACGAGTTCCGTGTTGACGGCAGTGGTTGCGGCCGATCCGTCGACGGTCACGGGCTGGGAGGAGACGCCGGCTCGGCCGATGCGACCGCCGGCCGCGATCAGGTCCAGCACCAGGGTGGCCAGATCACGCACCTCGTCGGGCTCCGGATCGAAATCCTCCAGGTCGGCACGCATCCCGTCGAGCGCTGCGGCCAGCGCCGGGTCGGCGAGCAGCGCGTCGGGGTCCGCCGGCCGGGCCCCGATGCGTTCCAGGTAGGGATGCGCGGCCGCCGGGTCGATGATCCGCAGACCCGGCACCACGTCGCCGGCCCGCCGGGCGAGGTAGGGATCGATGCCGGGTCCGGAGATCCGGTCGAACTGCCCCGCCGTGCCGGCCCGCCGTGCTCTCGCGTCCCCTCGCTCGGACGACTCGGGTGCGGCCGCGGGCAGCAGGCAGCCGCGGGCTCCGAGTACCCGCCGCCCGCCCGTCAACGGCACCGGAAGGTCGGCCAGGTCGTCGGCTCCGGGCGATCGTTCCGCGGTGGCGACCGCCTCGTACACCTGCCACCAGAAGCCTGGTTGCCGGTCGAGGCCGGCCATCGCCGCGCTGGCCTCCGACCAGGTCAGCCGGCTCACGCCGAGACCACGCAGCACGTCGACGGCGGCCGCGGACTGCGGCGGCAACAGGCCGGGGATGGCCTGCCCGAACAGCACGGCACCCTCGGCGCCGAGGCCGGGCAACACGCAGGCCTCGCGCAGGGCGACGAGATCACCCGCCGCCGTCATCAGCAGCGGGGTGACCTCCGCCCGGCGGAGGATGCCCTCGCGCAGCGTGCCGTCGACCGGTCCGGCCGGGAACCCGCCGCCCGGCAACAACTTCCACCGGTTGGCCGGTTCGATTCCGGCGATCAGGTCGAGGTAGGTGTCGGCGGCGCGCTCCAGCAGGAAGTCCCGCAGCGGGCCGGGGGCCAACCGCCGGCGGGTGTCGTCCACCGGGAAGGTCCCGACCAGCCGGGCCGGCAGCGTCAACGGTTCGTCCGTCGGGGTGGGCGCGCCCACCGTCCGGCCGGCGGCGGACCGGGACGCTCCCGCCGGTCGGTCGGCCGGCGCGTCGAAGGCGTCCGAATCCGGGTCGGCAGGGTCGATCTGCCATGCCCAGGTCACCCGCCAGCTGCCTCGTCGGCGCTCCTCGACCGGCCGCCCGGCCAGCAACTCCGGCGGCGTTCCCCCGGACCGGGATGCGGTGCGGTACACGGTGCGGCGTTCGCCGTCCTCGAGCACGGTCCGGCCGGCGTCATCGACGCCGCACCGCACGACGCGGTCCGGCAGGTCGATCTCGGCGAGGTCCGGCAGCGCCCAGAACAGATCTTCCGCGGCGGAGGGGTCACCCAGGAAACTCTCGAGGTCGGCGACTGCATCGTCGCGCAGCGGCAGGCGGATCTCGGTGGCGTAGCCGTCCGGTGGCGGCGGCTCCACCGACGAGGTCGGCCACGGAAGTCGCAGCGTCGGGACGGACCCGTCGCGCAGGGCGACCTCCCGGTTCAATGCGGGCGCATTCAGATCGGCGACCGCCGCGGCCGAGCGCGCCGGATCGAACTCCACACCCCCGGTGGTCGAGACCACCCGCGGCGCCGCCGACCAGGACAGCGCCGCGGTGAACCCCACGCCGAAATGGCCCACCGAATCCAGGGTCTCGCGTTTCGCGGAGGCTCGGAGCGAGGACAGGCCGGCCACGCCGTCCGCGGTCAACGGCGCTCCGGTGTTGGCGACCCGCAGTTCGCCGTCCTGCCGGCGGACCCTGATCCGGGCCGGCACGCCCAGCTCGGCAGCGGCATCCACGGCGTTGGAGGCGATCTCGACCAGGACCCGTCCGGCGTACCCGCCGACGGCCAGCGCCTCCTCCGCGTTGGCGTCCTCGCGGAACCTGGCGGGCGAGGCCGACCAGGCGTCCAGCACGACCCTGCGGAGGGCGGCGGTGCCGAACGGATCGCCGGCGGCGTGCACGGCGGTACCGGGGCCGGTCAGGACGTCGGGTCGGTCTGGTCCGCCGGCGATGTGCCGCCCGTGTCCTCACCGTTCCCGCCGTCGACCTGACCTTCTCTTTCGCCGTCGTCGGCTCCAGCACTGCCGTGCGGGGGCCAGGCGCTGTGCAGATCCCAGGCGACGTCCCGTTCGGATGTCTGCTCGTCTTCGCTTTCCCCGGAGGCGATCCCCGACTCCACGTCCTGCTGCGCCGCGACGACCTCGTCGACGACCGGGTCGGAGACGACGTCGGCCAGCAGATCGGGGTCCGCGTCCGGTGCCGGATCGAGGACCGCCACCTGCTCCGGTTCCTCGGTCGGCGCCTGGGTCCCGGTCACGACGGGGCGCGGCGCCTGCGGCCGGGCATGCACCTCGAGAATCAATTCGTCGACGACGGTGTCCGTGCTGGCGGACATCAACGGCGCTTCGATGACCGTCTGCGAGTGCGCGCCACAGCCGAACCCGGCGTCCACCACCCGGCCGTCCGCCGGCGAGTACTCGTTCGCGCAGGCGCCGAAAACGCTGCCGAGCAGACCGGCCAGCGGCACGTAGAACGCGCAGCTGATGCAGTTGGCCGGGGCCGCCAGGGCGACCGGATCGTCCGGCCCGAACGACCCCTCGTGCCAGCGTTCGGCGGCATCGTCCCGGCCCTCGCGGCTGAGCACCCGCTCCCGACCGAGGCCGAACTCGTACGCCACCTCCTTGACGGCGGGGTCGTCGGAGTCCACGTAACCCGGGACCACCCGGATGTCGTCGGCCGGGGTCGGCAGCAGGTCACCGGGGCCGATATCGCCGGCCCGGACGCGTTTCTCCCACGGCACCCACGGCGGCGCCAGCAGCGCATCCTGCCCGGGCAGCAGGACCACCTCGCTGACGGTCGGGACCGCCGGGTCGACCAGCGCGAGCGTCACCGACCAGTACCAACCTCGGTAACCGCGGTCGGCGGAAGCGAAGGCGGCGCTGACCGCGACGTCGTCCTCGGCGACCGCGCCCAGATAGTCGCCCACTGCCGCCGTCCCGGCCTCCTCGATCGCGGCGTTCCTGGCGATGGTGATGGCGTCCGCCGGCAGCTCGGCGACGGCCGGTGGTGAGGTCGGAGAATCCGACCCCGACGCGGTCGGGACCCCGGCCGAGATCCCGTCCACGGTGGCCGGATCCGGCCCCACCGTGCCGGTTTCCGGTGATGGCGGGTCGTCGAGACCGGTCTGGAGGGGGTCGGCAGCACCGGCGGGAGAACTCACACGGGTCATGATGCCGCACCGGCGCCGCACGAACGGCGCGCCGGGCCCGTTATCGGGGGTCGAGGGCGCGATCGGGTGGGGCAGGATGAGTGCGTGAACCCGTCCGTGCCGCGTCCAGGTGACGGCGGTGAGCCGACCTGGCCACCGCCCGATCCCGGCCCGGGCCGGGACCGCGGCCCCGCAGATCAGTCGGGGGTGGTGCCGCCGGGGCAACCTTCGGCGCCGGCGGAACCATGGGGCCCCGAGCAACCGACCTCGCAGCTGCCACGGCGGCCCGACACGGTCCGGTTCCCGTATCCGGCGCCCGACGACGCGGGCGAGCCGCAGGCCCTCCAGCAGCCGCCGGCACCCGCCGAGCAACCGCGATACGGGGCAGCACCGCAGGTGGCGCCGCGACACGGCGCAGCGCAGGACGCGGCACCGCGATACGGGACACCGCAGGTGGCGCCGCGATACGGGGTACCGCAGGACGCGGCACCGCGAGACAGGGCACCGCAGGACGCGGGGTACGAGCAGCGGAGCCGGTACAGCCGGCCGCCGCAGCAGCCGGGCCAGTACGAGCGGGGCCAATACCAGCAGGGCCAGCACGCGCACGGCCAGCACGAGCACGGCGGGCCCGAGCACGGCGAGTACGAGCCCGGTCCGGACGAGCAGGACACCCGACCGACCGACCCGGGGTTCGACGTCCGCAGCATCCGGTCGGGGTCGACCCCGGCCGCTGCGGACCCCCGCTACCGACCCCTGCCGCGCGGGAGCCACCTCCCGCCCTACGCGGAACCGTTCGGCGGCCCGACCGGTGCCGACGACCGGGGTTCCGGTCCGTCCACCGGCGCAGGGGGTGGCTCCGCGGCTGCCGCAGCCGGCGCGGCGGCAGCAGCTTCCGATGTCGGCCGGGCAGTTCCCGGCGACCCGAACCCGAACGACAAGACCGGCGCCGGCCAGCCCGGGTTCGGCGAACCCGCGGCCGACAAACCCGGCGCACGCCGCACCGGGCCGCGGAAGCTGACCGTCACCAGGGTCGCGGCGTTCCGCAGCAGGGAGCTGACGACCCGCGGTGTCGAGATCTTCCAGCGCGCCGCCGCCGCCGACGGCGCGGACCGCTCGGGTCTGACCAACCTCACCTACGCGGTGATGGGCAACTACGCCGTCGACGCCGCCCTCGCCGTCGCGCTTGCCAACACTTTGTTCTTCGCGGCCGCGACGGCCGAATCGACCAGCAAGGTGCTGCTGTACCTGCTGATCACGGTGGCGCCGTTCGCCGTCATCGCCCCGCTGATCGGCCCGGCGCTGGACAAGTTGCAGCACGGCCGGCGGATCGCGCTGGGGGCGTCGAGTTTCGCGCGGGCGCTGCTCGCGGTCGTGATGGCGCTGAACTTCGACTCCTGGATCCTGTACCCCTGTGCGCTCGGGATGCTGGTGCTGTCCAAGTCCTTCAGCGTGCTGAAGGCGGCGATCACCCCGCGGGTGCTGCCACCGGACATCACGCTGGTGAAGACGAATTCCCGGCTCACCGTCTTCGGGCTGATCGCCGGCGGCGTCGCGGGAGCGCTGGCCGCGGCGCTGTCCTGGGCGTTCGGGTCGACCGGGGCGTTGTTCTTCACCGCGCTGCTGAGCGTGGTCGGCGGTTGGCTGTGCCTGCGGATCCCGTCCTGGGTCGAGTCGACGGCCGGCGAAATCCCGGTGGACGGGGTCGGGCCGAAGGCGAAACGGGCCTTCCCACTCTCGGTGACGACGACGCTGTGGGCGAACGGCACCATTCGGCTGGAAACCGGATTCCTGGCGCTGTTCATCGCCTTCGTGATCAAGAGCGAGTACACCGAGTCCAGCGGCTTCACCCAGTTGCTGCTGCTGGGCGTGGTGGGCGCGGCGGCCGGCGTCGGCGGCTTCGTCGGGAACGGCCTGGGTGCGCGGCTGCCGCTGAGCAAACCGGAGACGGTGTCGCTGCTCTCGCTGGCCGCGACGGCGGTCGCGACGCTGATCGCCGTCCTGGTCCCTGGCCTCGGAACCGCGGCGCTCGTCGGGCTGGTCGGATCGACCGCATCCTCGCTGGCGAAGGTGTGCCTGGATTCGGTGATCCAGCACGAGCTTCCCGAGGCGAGCCGGGCGTCGGCGTTCGGCCTGAGCGAGACCGTCCTGCAGCTGTCCTGGGTGTTCGGCGGCGTCATCGGCCTGTTGATCGGCGGCGTGTGGTCGTTCGGCCACGACAGCGTCTACTCGATCGGCTTCGCGGTCATCACCGTGCTGCTGCTGGTCGGGCTGGTGCAGAGTTGGCTGATCCGCTCGGGCCGCTCGCTGTTCCCGTGGCTGGACTACTCGACGCTTTCCCGGCACTTCCGGCGCCGGGGACGGGACCCGGTCGACGGGACCACCGGCACCGGTCGCCGCGGCCGGAAGTCGCGGGCGGCACGGGACGCCGGCCAACCCCCGACGACGGCCTGGCCGGCCGGAACGGGGCCGGCTCCCGGCTCATGGCAGGGCGGGCCACCGTCCGGACAGTGGGCTCAACCCGCCCAGTACGGCTCGCCGGATCAGTACGCCCAGCGATCCCCCGGCCAGCCGCCCCCCTACGACCGGCCCACCCGGTACGGGCCGAGTACCCCGTCCGGACCGCCCGGCTCGTACGGACCGCCGACCGGGTACGGACCGAACACCGCACCGTCCGGCGGACAGTCACCTCCGTCGGCGACACCGCCGGCCGGACCGCCGGGCGGCTCGCCGACCACCCCGCCCACCGCCGCCGCCGCACCGCGCGCCGCGGGAAGCCGGCAAACCGCGGAAGGGAACGACGCCGTGACCGTCACCCAGCACCCGCGGGGCCGCACCCGGCGTTTCACGCTGGTCGTCGCGGCCTGCTGCCTGGCCCTGGCCGGTTGCGACGCGCCGCGACCCGACGTCACCTTCTACGGCAACCGGACCGCGATCGAAACCGGTCCGACCCGGTGGTGCGACGTCGACGCGACGGCCCGGTCGATCAGCTGCACGGACACCCCGGAGGACCAGGTCCCACGGCTGGAACTCGCAGTCGGGCAACCGGTGCAGATCAACGTGCCCGGCGCGGTCGGGGAGAACCCGTGGGGGGTCTACTTCCGGTACCGCAATGCGGCCGGCGAGCTGAACGACGGCCGCACCGAGGTGTTCACCGACGGCCAGTTGGCCTACACCCTGCGGCCGTTCACCGAGCAGGACCAGCTGGTGTACGTGGAGGTGCAGACCGGCTACGTCCTGATGGCCGGCGCGCAGAGCGGCGTGGACTTCGCCGTCACCAGGAGCTGGCTGCTGCTCATCGACCCGAAGGCACCGCAGCCGGGGTCAACCGAAAACCAGCAGCCGCAGAACGGTTGACCCCTCCCGAACGATCGCTCAGGCGTCGAGCTCGTTCGCCACCGCGCGCAGCACCGCCGCGATCCGACCACCCATCGCCCGGTCGGGATACCGCCCCCGGCGCAGGTCGGGCAGGGCCTTGGACTCCAGCAGCTTGATCATGTCGTCGACCAGGCCGTGCAGTTCCTCGGCCGGCCGGCGATGTGCGGCGGCCATCGACGGCGGCGCCTCGAGCACCTTGACCTGCAGCGCCTGGGGTCCGCGGCGGCCGTCGGCGACGCCGTACTCGACCTTCTGCCCGGGCTTGAGGGTGGCCACACCCGAGGGCAGCGCAGAGGAACGGACGTGCACGTCGTCCCCGCCGCCGTCCTGGGCGATGAACCCAAAACCCTTCTCGGCGTCGTACCACTTGATCTTGCCGCTGGGCACCCGACTCACCTGTCCTGATCATGACGGGAGACTCCCGCCGAAAAGCGCCTGTGCCACACACTTTTTGGCCCACATCCGCGGGCCGGCGCACCGGTCCTCCAGTTTAGCCGCGCGCGGCGGGTGCCGGTGCCAACCACCGACCATCCAGGCCGGGGGGCCACCGACGTCACAGGGCCGCGGGCACGGCACCGAACTATCCTCGAGAGGTGCCTGACACAGCCGATCCCACACCCGCCGTCGGGGTGGCCCCGACGGGCGGTGCGCCGACGCCCCGACCGGCCGCCCGACCGACGCGCCGTCCGACGACCGGCAATGGTCGCCCCACCGGCCCGATCGCCGTCGGAGCGATCCTGTTCGTGATCGGGCTGGTGGCCGTCGCGGTGATCATGGTGCTGTTCGCCACCGGATCGCACGACCTCCCGCTGTGGCTCAACCTGACCGCCATGCTGGCGCCGGTGGGCTTCGGCATCGGACTGGTCGGCGTCCTGCTGGAGGCACGGTCCGGCCGGGCGGCGCGGGCCGCCCGGGTTGCGGCACGCGAGCGGTCCGGCGGGACGACCGGAGTGGTCCGATGAGTCTGTTTCACCGGGCCGCCGGCCGGCCGGCGGTCGTCCAGGTCGCCCAGCATGCCGATGACCTGGACCGGGCGACCGCCTTCTACACCGACGTCCTCGGGCTGCCGCTGATCGCCCGGTTCGGCCCGCTGGTGTTCCTGGACCTCGGCGGCACCAGGCTGCTGCTGGAGGAGGCCGCTCCCCCGTCGATGATCTACCTGCAGGTCGACGACCTCGCTCAGCGACTGGACGTCCTGCGGGCCGCCGGCGTCGATGTGGTCAGCGAGCCGCACGACATCTTCACCGACACCGACGGCGTCTTCGGCGGCGACTGGAAGGTCGAGTCGCAAGCCTTCATCCGCGATTCGGAGGGCAATCTGGTCGGCCTCGTCACCCACCGGAGCTGATCCGACTGGGCAATTCGGCGACGGCTGTGGGTCCGGTTGGCGGTCAGTGCACGGTCGCGACGAGATAGGACTCCAACCACTGCGGGAACCTGGTCAGGTCCGGCAGCACCACGTCGGCGCCGGCCGCGCGCAGATCCTCGGCACTGATCGGCCCGGTTGCCACGGCGACGGCGAGCGCGTCCGCGGCGCGCGCGCCGGCGATGTCACCGAGATGGTCGCCGACGAAGACCTCCGCGCCGAGCGACTGCAGCGCAGCGGCCTTGGCGATGCTCCACAGATCGCCCACGACGGCCGACACCTCGATGCCGAGTGCGTCCAGGTGCGCGCGGGCGTTGGCGGCGTACTTGGCCGTCACGACCACCGCCCGGCCGCCGCGCCGGGTCACCGCCGCAACGGCGTCGGCGGCGCCCGGGAGGGCGACGGTCCCTGGGATCACCAGGCTCGGGGTGAGTTCGCGGTAGCGGTTCACCAGATGGTCCACCATCGCCTGGTCCAGTCCGTACCGGCTCAGCTCCTGCGCCAGTGGCGGACCCAGACGGGTGACGAACGCGCGGCCGTCCAGCGGGATCCCGGTTTCGGCGGCGAGGACCTCGAAGACCTCGATCATCCCGGCGCGCGGGTCGATCAAGGTCATGTCGAGATCGAAGCCGACGGTGAAACTCACTCGCAGAGAGTAAGGCTCGGCCGCCGGATGCCCACCGCCGGAAGTCGGCCTGAGGCCTGACGGTGACCGAGATGTTACGCATCAGGTGACATCCGTCACCCGACCTGGTCATCGGGCACCGCCCGCTCTCGTCACAACGTCCGATTCGACCTGTTCGACGCTCCTACGATGGTCGGATGGTCGACACGGCGCCCCCGACCCGCGCGCCACGGTGGTCGACACCGCGGTGGCTTCGGCTCACGGCAATCGTGCTGCTGGTGGGGTTCTGCCTGGCCGTCGGCGTCATCACCTTCTGGCCGGGCCCGCCCGACCCCGACGGGCAGCGTGCACTCCAGGCGTTCCTCACCCGGGCGCACCGCAGCGGACGCCTGCCGTTGTGGGTCACCTTCGGCAAGATCGAATTCGGGGCCAACATCGTGATGTTCGTGCCGATCGGGTTCTTCGGGGCTCTCGCGCTGCCCCGGCTGCGCTGGTTGATCGTGCCCGCCGCGGTCGTCGGTTCGGTCTGCATCGAGTGGTTGCAGGCCGCCCGGCTGCCGGATCGGTTCGGAACCGTCCGCGACGTCGTCGCGAACGGGATCGGCGCGCTGGTCGGGTTCTTGCTGGCAGCGGCCGTGCTGTCGATGCTGATGCGCCGGGACCGGCGCCACGACGTGGTGGCACCGGCGATCCGGCAGGCGGGATAGCCCGGGCCGCGGCGGGGCAGCCGCCGGCGCGCGGTACCGCCAGTTGTCAGGCGGTGCCCGCCGTCAGCCGGTGCCGAGCGGGTTGTCGGCCTTTCCGATCAGGTCCGCGATGGAGTCGATGACCAGGCTGGGCCGGAACGGGAACTGCTCGACCGAGGCCAGCGTGGAGATCCCGGTGAGCACCAGGATTGTCGCCAGCCCGGCTTCCAGGCCGGCGATCACGTCGGTGTCCATCCGGTCGCCGATCATCAGCGTCGTCTCCGAGTGCGCGCCGATCGCCCGCAGCGCCGACCGCATCATCAGCGGGTTCGGCTTGCCGACGAAGTACGGCTTTTTCCCGGTCGCCTTCTGGATGAGCGCCGCGACCGCACCGGCAGCGGGCAGCAGACCGGCCCTGCTCGGCCCCGTCGCGTCCGGGTTGGTGGCGACGAACCGGGCGCCGGCGTCGATCAGCCTGATGGCGGTGGTGATGGCTTCGAACGAGTACGTCCGGGTGTCGCCCAGCACGACGTAGTCGGGGTTGCGGTCGGTCAGCACGTACCCGGCCTCGTGCATGGCGGTGGTGAGGCCGACCTCGCCGATGACGAACGCGCTCCCGCCGGGACGCTGCGAATGCAGGAACTTCGCGGTCGCCAGTGCGGACGTCCAGATCCGGTCCTCCGGGATGTCCAGCCCGGTCGCCAGCAGCCGGGCGCGCAGATCGCGGCGGGTGTAGATCGGATTGTTGGTCACCACCACGAAGTTCGCCCGGCGCCTGGTCAGCTCCGCGATGAACTCGTCGGCGCCCGGGATGATGTGTTCCTCGTGGACCAGCACGCCGTCCATGTCCATCAGGAACGACCACGGGGGCGGCTGGTCGCCGGAGCTGCGGACGGCCCTTTCGACGGTGCGGGAAACGGACGTGTCGGTGTCGGTCACCGGCCCATGATCCCGTGCCGCCGCCGAGCGGCCCAACTCGGGGACTTCCGCGAACACCCGGTTGGGTCGCCGCCGTTGCGGGATTCGTCCCGATCGCCCGTTGTCCGTGCCGGGCGGGGCCGCGGCCGTTACCATCCGGCGGGGACCGCTGGCGGGAGAGGGTGACGTGGGCGAACGCGGACTGGACCCGGCCTCGCCCTCGCTGCGGGCCATCCTCGATGCCGTCGGGTCGATCGCCTCCGACCTGGACCTGCACGAGACCCTGCAGCGGATCGTCGACGCGGCGAGCCTGCTGTCCCATGCCACCTACGGCGCGCTGGGCGTGCTCGACGACCGTCAGGGCGCCGACCGTCGGCTCCGTGAGTTCGTCACGTACGGCATCACTCCCGAGCAACGGAGCCGGATCGGGCCCGTTCCGGCGGGTCACGGCATCCTCGGGGTGCTGATCGACCACCCGGAGCCGCTGCGGATCGACACTCTGGCCGGCCACGAACTGGCAGCCGGTTTCCCGCCGGATCACCCGCCGATGACGACCTTCTTCGGCACGCCGATCCGGATCGGGACCCGGGTCTTCGGCAACCTGTACCTGACCGAGCGCCGCGGTGGCGGCCCGTTCACCGACCACGACCGCGAGCTGGTGGTCGCCTTCGCGACGGCCGCGGGCGTGGTCATCGAGAATGCCCGCCTGTACGAGCAACAGTTCCATCGTCGGCGCTGGCTGGAGGCGGCGGCCGCGGTCGGCACCCGATTGCTGGGCAGGACGGGGACCGACCACCCACCGGACGTGATCGTCGAACACGCCCTGGCCGCTGGCAACGCCGACGGCGCTTCCCTGCTGCTCGCATCGGCATCCGTCCGTTCGCTCCGGGTGGCCGCCGCCGCGGGCGCGATGATCGACCCGACCGCGGCGCTCGGCGATGCCGCAACGGGTGCGGCCCGGACCGGTCTGGAGCAGGCCGAGACCGTGCTGCGGACCGGTGTTGCGGTGTCGCCGATCCCGGCAGGCAACCTGCAGGTCCGGCTGGGCGCGACCGAACGGGTCGCCGGGGTGTTGTGGTTGCGGTGGTCCGCCGATCGGCTGGACCGGGTGCCGGAGACGGTCGTGGAGTCGGCCGAGCGGTTTGCCGAGCAGGTTGCGCTGGCGCTGGAGGTGGCCCTCGCCGAGGACGACCGTGCCCGGCTCGCGGTATTCGAGGACCGCGACAGAATCGGCCGCGACCTGCACGACCTGGTCATCCAGCGGCTCTTCGCCGTGGGGTTGACGTTGGAGAACACCACCCGGCTGGCGACCGACCACCGGATCAAGGACCGGATCAGCACGGCGGTCGACCAGCTCGACGAGACCATCAAGGACGTCCGGCGGACGATCTACGAACTCGGCAACCCGCAGCGCTCCGCCGACCTGCGGGACGAGATCGACCTCACCGTCACCGAGATGCTGCCCTCCCTGGGCTTCCACCCGAAGGTCAGGACCAGCGGCGCAGTGCACAGCGGCGTGTCCGACCGGATCCGGCCGCACCTGCTCGCGGTGCTCCGGGAATCACTGTCCAACGTCGGCCGGCACGCACACGCGTCGTCGGCCACGGTGACCCTCGAGGTGACCGACGAGGTGGTGCTGACCGTGGTCGACGACGGGCGCGGGCTGTCCACCGGCCGGCAGGGCTCCGGGCTGCCCAACATGCGCGCGCGGGCTACCGAGCTGGGCGGAACCTGCGAGGTCTCGCCCGGACGGGAGGTCGGCGTCACCCTGGTCTGGCGGGTCCCCGCGACCTGACCTGCCGAACCGACCGTCCCGACTTGGCCATCCGACCCGGTCTGGCTACTGGCCTTCGGGCAGATGACGGGCGGCGAACAGCGCAGCCTGGGTCCGGCGTTGCAGGCCGAGTTTGGCGAGCAGGCTGGAGACGTAGTTCTTGACGGTCTTCTCCGCGAGGAACATCGTCTCGGCGATCTGCCGGTTCGTCATGCCCTCCCCGATCAGCGACAGCACGCGGCGCTCCTGGTCGGTCAGCGGGGCCAGCGCCGGGTCCAATTCCGGTCCCCGGCGGACCCGGTCCAGCACGCGCGCGGTCACGGCCGGGTCGAGCAGCGACTGGCCCGCGGCGACCCGGCGCACCGAGTCGATGAGGTCGGAGCCGCGGATCTGCTTGAGCACGTACCCGGCGGCGCCGGCCATGATCGCGGCGAACAGCGCCTCGTCGTCGTCGAAGGAGGTGAGGATCAACGCGGCGATACTGGGGTCCCTGGAACGGATCTCCCGGCAGACGTCGATCCCGGAGCCGTCCGGCAGCCGCCCGTCGAGCACCGCGACCTGCGGACGCAGCGCGAGGATCTGCGCCTGCGCGTGGGCGACCGAGCCGGATTCGCCGATGACCTCGATGTCACCGTCGCTCTCCAGCAGGTCCTTGAGCCCCAACCGGACGATCTCGTGGTCGTCGAGCAGATACACGGTGATCTTGTCGCTGCGCTCTGCCATCGGTGTGCTCACCCTTTCATGGTGTGCGGGCGATCGGACCCTACCCAGTGGCCCCGGGCCCGACGGCCCGGGACCTTCGTCCCTACCTGCGAAACGGCCGGGGCTTGCCCGGGTGAACAGCCGCCCGGGAGAACTGCTGCGCGGCAGGTGGCGACGTACCGGAGCGCCGCCGCGCGTAACGGCGAAACTCCCGCCCGGCTGACGTGTGGCCAGCCTAGGGCGGGAGTTTCGTCGACCCCAACAGTGAGGTCATATCGCGGCTAGATCAACCGTGGAAGGCCGGTGATCTGCCTGTGCGGGAAGCTGTCCGGACGGATTCGCCGTCCGCCGATCAGCCGTCGGATCAACGCAGCCAGGCGTTGTCGCCGGTGACCTTCGCCCACCAGTCGCCGAGTCCGAAGAACCGGCCGGCACCGATCGCCGCGAGGACGATGGCGGCCACCGCGTAGATCCAGTGGTAGTCGGTCAGCGGGTTGGTCGAACCGGTCGGGTCGCCGGTGGAGGTGAACCGTGCCAGCGGCCATTCCGCTGCCCACATGAACGCCATCATCAGGGTGGTGGCGATTGCGGCGATGCGCAGCCCGATGCCGAGGATCAGCGCGACACCGATGGCCAGCAGGCCGGCCATGAACAGCAGGTTGGCCCACCAGGTGCCCGCGATGCTGTTGAAGAACGACTGGAACGGGCCGAAGTCGACGGAGGCCAGGAACCCCTTGGTGGGGGATCCGCCGTGAATCCAGGCGCGCTCGGAGGACGAGCTGTAGTTCAGGCCGAAGGTCTTGTCCAGGAACGCCCAAAGGAAGACGAAGCCGAGCGAGACCCGAGCGACGGCAATGGCGACGCCGCCTGCGCGGCTGACGGTGATGGTGGTGCCTTCTTGAACCGCCGTTGTGGGCGCGAGGGTGTTACTGGACATGGCCTATCTCCTGACTGTGACAGAACTAATGCGACACGTTCATCGTTTCGGTAACAACCAGCCCGTGGATGAGGCGAAGGTCCCGACCCCGCGGGACGTGCCGCACCAATGCGGCGATTACCGTCCTGTGCCATGACGATGAAATTCGGTGTCTTCATCCCGCAGGGCTGGCGGATGGACCTGGTCGGGATCGAACCGGCGGAGCAATGGGCGACGATGTCCCGGCTGGCGAACCGCGCAGAGGCGGGTCCGTGGGAGTCGCTGTGGGTCTACGACCACTTCCATACCGTGCCGGTGCCGTCACAGGAGGCCACCCACGAGGCCTGGACCCTGATGGCCGCGTTCGCGGCGTCGACGAGCCGGATCCGGCTCGGGCAGATGTGTACCTGCATGGCGTACCGGAATCCCGCCTACCTGGCGAAGGTCGCGGCGACGACCGACATCATCTCCGGCGGCCGGGTGGAGATGGGCATCGGAGCCGGCTGGTACGAGCACGAGTGGCGTGCCTACGGCTACGGATTCCCGTCGGCGCCGGACCGGCTCAAGGCGCTGGACGAGGGGGTGCAGATCATGCACCAGGCGTGGACGACCGGCACCGCCACGCTGAACGGGAAGTTCTACCAGGTGGACGGCGCCATCGTCCGGCCGTTGCCGTTGCAGCCGGGCGGAATCCCGTTCTGGATCGCCGGCGGCGGCGAGAAGGTCACCCTGCGGATCGCCGCCCAATTCGCCAGTTACACCAACTTCGACGGCACCCTGGACACCTTCAAGCACAAGTCCGAGGTGCTGGCCGGCCATTGCGAGCGGCTGGGTCGCGACTTCGACGCCATCACCCGGTCGGCCAACTACAACATGGCCATCGGCCGCGACGAGAAGGAGGTCCAGGACCGCCTCGACTGGCTCCGGGACAAGCTGACCAGGATCGTCGGCGCGGACCGGGCCGAACGGGAACTCCGCGGGTTCATCGGGCTGCCCGGCGTGGGAACTCCGGAGCAGGTGGTGGAGAAGCTCTCTGCCGTGCGGGACGCGGGGATGACGTACGCCATCACGAACTTTCCCGAGCTGGCCTACGACACCTCGGGTTTCGAGTTGTTCGAGAAGGAGGTCATCCCGGCGCTCGGCTGAGGTGGGGACCGGCGCGCAGTGGCCGGCGACCTGGCCATCTGCCGCGCGACGGGAGATGCTCCCGCGGCGGCACGGTCGTCGGCGGCGGTCACCGGATCAGCGGATCAGCGGATCAGCGGATCAGCGGATCAGCGTCAGGATGGCCACGGTGCCGCCGAGCACGGACAGCGCCACGACTGCGGCGGTGACGCCGGACAGCAGCACCCACGAGTCGGCCGGCTTCCCGCGGACGTACCGCTGCCGGGGAAAGGCCAACGCGAGCACCGCGAACAGCACCCCGAGGGCCAGCGCGACCACGCCGATCGCCGGAACACCCATCCGCAGCGATGTCTGGAACACCAGGAACGACCCGACGATGATGCCCAGACCGGTTCGCTGCCAGGCAAGCGCCGTCCGTTCCGGCGCCGCACCGACCGTCGGCGGGTCTCCCGGCTGGGCCGCCGGCCCGGGCGCCACCGCCGTCAGGCCTGGGTCACGGTGAAGAAGACGATCACCAGCGCCGCGACCAGCACGGCGCCGACCAGCCAGGGCAGCACGGTCGGCGCCGGTAGCGGCTCACGTCTGCGCAGTGCACGCTCCGACCGGCGCCAGGAGATCAAGGCATTGACGGCGGTGCCACCGCCGATGATGCAGGACAGGATGGCGACGACATCCAGCCACGCGGGCAGACCCGCCAGCGCCGAGACCGAGGTCAGCGCGATGCCGCCGGCGACGAAGGCCAGCCCGGTGCGGATCCAGGCCAGCGCGGTCCGCTCGTTGGCCATCGAGAAGCGGGGGTCGGGCTCTGTGCCGACGCCGTAGACGCTCCGCGGGCGGCGGTGGTCCGGCCCGCCCGGGGCATCCGGAGCCACCTCGGACGGGCGGTCCGGGACCGATTCCGCCGATGCGTCGCTCACCCGGTCAGCGTAGATCCGCCGGCGTGCTGGGGTACTGCCGTGAGCCGCAGCGGCGGGGCCGCTGCGGCTCACGCGACCAGGTCGTTCCGCAGCCCCAGGGCGACGGCGTGGGCGCGGTCGTGCGCACCCAATTTCTGGAACAGTCGCCGGGCGTGCGTCTTCACGGTGTCCTCGGACAGGAACAACTTGCGGCCGATCTCGCCGTTGGAGTAGCCGTGCGTCATGCCCCGCAGGATCTGCAGTTCGCGTTCGGTCAACCGGGCGGTGACCTTTGCGGTGTCGTTCATCGGCGTCATCCGGCCGAATGCGGAGGTGCGCTGCCGGGCCGGCGAGGACACGGGATTGTTGGCATCCCACAGCAGGAAGCCCCTCGCCCCGTGGCCGACCGCGGCGGCGAGGGCGAGGGTGTCGTCGATGGACCCGTAGACGATGATCGGCGCCGACGGATACCGGTCGAGCAGCTTGTTGACGGCCTCGACGCCCTTGACCTTGCCGTGGCTGATCCCGATGAGCACCAGGTCGGCACGGTGCGCGGCGTAGTGCGCCAGGAGTTCGGCGGCATCGCCGGAGGTGTCGACGTCCGTGGCGGTGGGGATGGCTCCGGTGACCACCCGGGTCAGCGCCGCCCGTGCGGTCGGCCGCTCGTCGCAGATGGCGACCCGCTGGACGCCGACCCATTTCAGCGGCGCGCTGGTGAGGTTCGGCACTAGGTCCCCCTGTCGAGAACGACGTTCGGTCGCACAGCATGATCGGTCGAGATCAGGCCTCGACAGTTCCCCTGATTACTTACGGTACATGAGTCACTACTCAAAGCGACGAAATCGCCGCACCGAAATGTCAGAGTCGGTCGTCGCCGCCGTCCGTCCGCTCGTTGGCGATCGCGACGGCCTCGAGGCGGGAGTGCGCGCCGAGCTTGTTCATGATCGATTGGATGTGGTTGCGGACCGTGGCAGGGGCGACGAACAGCGCTCGGGCCATTTCCTCGGTGCTCTTGCCGGCACCCAGCAGGCGAAGCACCTCCCGCTCGCGGCTGGTCAGTCCGTCGCCGACCCGACGGGGGCGTTGCCCGGATCGGGGCATCAGCCGGCGGAGAACGTCGGGGGTGACGACCGGTTCGTCATTGGCGGCGGCCTTGACCGCGTTCACCAGCGCGGCTGCCCGCTTGGCCTTGGTGATGACACCGACCGCTCCCGCTTCGAAGGCGTTGGTCAGTACCTCGTCGCTGTCGACGGCGGTCAGCATCAACACCTTGGTGTGTGGGCTGACGGTGAGCATCTTGGGCAGCACCGAGGTGCCGAGCCCATCGGGAAGGCGTTGGTCCAGCAGCAGCACCGCGGGTTGGTGGCGCGCGACGGCGGCGACGCCGGCGGCGCAGGTCCCGGCGATCTCCAGCACCTTGATATCGGCGGCCGCGCCGAGCGCGGCCTCGATGCTTTCGGCGACCAGCAGGTGATCATCGACGATCACCACGGTGATCACGCCCGGACGCGGGCCGGCCCCCTCCGGTTGGTCGGCGTCGGGCCCCGCGCGCATGCTTTCATCTGTCGCCATCAGATCGCGTACTCCACAAGGCACCCCGTCCAGCTGCTCTAGTTACTAATTGTGTTGATACGACTACTCTACGCGAGACGTCCTGATCAGCGGCCTTGTTTCCACCTGTCGGCACCAGCATTCAGCGGATTCTCGGTTGACCGCCGGCGCCGCGGACGCGCTCCCGTCCGACCGCCGGCGCCACGGCGCGGGCGGGTGCGGGCACGAGACGGCGGCGCGGCTCCGGGCGATGAATGGCGGGCGTTCACGTGGCCCGGGGGCCCAGTCGGACAAACCAGTCGTTTGTGGTTCAATCGTGAGGCACGACACACTCGGTGCTGTGCCCCGCTGCCGGGATCCGTTGCGACACAGTGCGATCGCCCGGCCCGGACCTCGTCCGTCACAGGAGGAATTGCATGTCAGAGCTGATCGTCATCGGGTACGACGACCACGACAAGGCCACCGCCGCCTACAACGAGGTGATGGGGCTGCAGGGTGACTTCGTCGTCGAGCTCCGTGGTCTGGCCATCGTCACGGTGGACGCCGAGGGCAAGAGCCACGTCGAGACGCCGCAGAAGATCGTGGGCATCAGTGCGGCGTCCGGAGCGCTGTGGGGCATGCTGCTCGGCCTGTTGTTCTTCGTGCCGTTCGTCGGGCTGGCCATCGGCGGCCTGATGGGGGCCCTGTTCGGCAAGCTCGGGAAGTCCGGCATCAACGACGAGTTCCGCGGCCAGGTGCAGGCCCTACTGGAACCGGGCAAGGCGGCGGTCGTGATCATGGCCTCCAAGATCACCGAGGACAAGTTCGCCGACCGGATGAAGCAGTACGGCGGCACGCTGTTGAAGACCTCGCTGTCGGATGAGGACGAGAAGGAGTTGGCTCACGAACTGGGCGAGGGTCCGGTCGTCACCCCCGCCTCCTGAGCCAGCACCAGCACCAGGCAGCAACCGGAAGGCCGGCCCGGATCGTCTCCGCGGCCGGCTTTTCGCGCTGTGTGCGCCCGTGGTGTCAGGGCGCCGGACTTGGCAGCAGGCCGAACGAGCGGGCACGGTCGACCGCGGCCGTTCGGGAGCGCACACCGAGTTTGTGGTAAATCGACAGCGCCTGCGTCTTCACGGTGTGCCGGGAGACGAACAGCCCGCCGGCAATCTCCGGGAAGGACAGCTGCGTCGGGAGGTAGCGCAGCACCCGCAGTTCGGCGTTGGTCAACGCCGGACGCCCGGGAAGCCCATCGGCGCAGCGGTCCGCGAGCTCGCACTGCACCGCCTCGAGGAGACAATCGAGGAAATCCGACGCCGGACAGCGGTCGTAGGCCGCCCTGGCCTGCCGGTGCAGCGCCCGCGCCTCGGTCAGCTCGCCCAGCCGCAGGCCGGCCATCGCCTGAAATGCGCTGCACAGCACGGAATACCACGCTGCGGCGGCCGTTCCGGCGGCGGACAGCCGCCGAGCGGCGGTCAGCGATCGGCGCGCGGCGGCGAGTTCACCGTTGCGCGCCTGCACCGCGGCGATGACGCTGTGCGGCAGCGCGGTCAACGGCAGCGCGGTCAACGGCAGCGCGGTCAACGGCAGCGCGGTCAACGGCAGCGCGGTCACCGGCAGCCGGTCGACGCCGGAGGACAACGCGGCGAGCGCGGCGCCGGCCTCCCGGCTGCTGTCCGCAGCCCGTCCGTCCTGCAGCGCGAGCCCGGCCAGCAGGCCAAGGCACAGCGCCCGCGGGAGCCGGCTGTCGAGGGTCTCCCCGAGAAGGTCGCCCTGCCGCAGCAGGTGATCGGCCGCCGGCCGGTCGCCGGCGAGCAGGGCATGGACCGCCGCGATCCAGCACCCGAGTGCGACCCAATCACTGGCCGGGTCGAGCCGGGACAGGACGTCGGCAGGTTCCGGGAAACCGGCGTCGGATCGGTCGGTGTCGGTGGTCAGGGCATCCAGCAGATCCAAACTCGCCGCGACCTCCGCGCGCGCCGGTGGCTCCACGGGCACCGGGTGGGAGATTCCGGGCGACCGCGCGCCGCGGCTCCCGGCGCGCGGGTCGAGACCCATCCGCGCCGATGCCGTCCAGCGCTTGCAGGCGCGGGCATCGCCGACCAGCAACGCCGTCCACGCCGACGCCGCGGACAGCTCCGGCGACGATGCGATCTGTCGGTCCGGCAACGCGTCCAGCCAGGTCCGCACCGATGCGGGCGAGCCCGCGCCGACCGCCCGGCCCGCCCCCTGCCAAATCAGGCCGCCGGTCAGCGGAACGTCCCCCGCACGGCTCGCCGCCGTGATGGCCGCGGGCAGATCGCCAACGGCGGCCAAGGCGGCGGCTGCCCGGCCGTGCCACACAGCGACCGACGACGTCGTTTCGCGGCGTTCGAGCTCGGACAGCAGCGCCTCGCGCAGCAACGGGTGATAGTGGAACCGCTGCTCCCGGCTGTCCGCCGGCTGCAGCAGAACGTTGCGCTGCACCAGGTCCGCCAGCACAGCCCCGCTGCCGGACCGGTCGAGCATCGTGTCGCACAGCGGCCCACTGACCTCGGGGAGGGCCGAGGTCCGGGTGAGGAACTCGAGCTCCCCGTCCGTCAGCTGCGTCCACATCTCCGCGCGCAGGTACTCCACCACCGCTCGGTCGCGCCCCAACCGGGCGTCGATGCGGGCATCGGGCCGGCCGGCAGGGACCAGCAGGTCGGCAAGGAGGGCGAGTCCGGCAGGCCAGCCCTGCGCGAGCATCACCGTGGCGTCGACGCTGTCCCGGGGCAGTCCGGTGCCGGCCAGCAGGAGTTCGGCCTCCGACCGGTCGAACGCCAGGTCCGCCGGCCCCAGTTCGCAGACCCGCCCGGCGGAGCGCAACCGCGCAACGGGCACCGGTGGCTTCGATCGGGAGACGAGCACGACCTGGCACCCCTCGGGCATCGACCCGGTGAGGAAGGACAACAACCTGATGGCGGCCGCCCCGGCGATCTGCTGCACGTCGTCGAGGACCAGGATGAAGGGAACCACGACCTCGGTCAGCCGCCGGGACAGCGCGGGCAGGACGACCCGGCTGAAGGCCGCGTCCGTCCCCGGCACCAGATACAGCGCAGCTGTTGCCGGCTGAGCCGCGGCGATGGCCGCGGTCAGCCGGCCGCCCATGACGAGTGGATCGTCGTCTGCCGTGCTCAGCGACAGCCAGGCGCACGGTCGTCCGTCGACGGCAGCCCATTGCCGCAGCGCCGTCGTCTTGCCGTACCCGGCCGGTGCCCGGACGCAGATGACCGGTTGCGGACTGGTGCGCAGCCGCTGCACGACGCGATGCCGCACCACCGATGTGGTTCCGGCCGGCCGTGCCGGAACGGCCGGAGAGACGGCACCATCGGTCCGCGGGCGTGCCGACCCGGAAACCGCCGGCGGCGAAATCCCGGACTCGATGGACTCCGTCACGCGGGGAGTCTAAAACGGTAGAAACGTGCAATAACCCTCACGGCGAAGGAGCACTGTCACGGTCGGGTGATCGGGTCGCGCATACGCGCGGGCGTTCGGGCCGACTGTCACGCTCGGTGCTCCGACGGTTCGTGGGCATCTGCGGAGGGGGGTCCACAGGCTTGTGATTCACCCACCTGGGAAGGAATTCGCCATGGCCGTCAGGCCGATCGCGACGAGCACGCAGACCCAGCCGGGCGGTTCGGCCGCCACCTCCGCGGCCGGACAACCGGCCGGGTCGCCTGATCGAGCACCTGCCGCGGCGCTGCCGCACGGCGCTCCGCAGGCCGCCGCCTACGCCAAACGAATCCGCGCGGAACGCACCACGCACGCCGAGCGGGCGGCCGCCGGAAAGGCGGCGCGGTCAACACTGCCGTTGGACCGGCACCAAGAGATCTACCGCGGCGAGCGGCCTGATCCGGTCGAGCTGCTGGAGGCGCAGGCGCGCGGACCGGGTGCCCCAGCTGGTGCCGATCCGTTACGGGCGGATGCTGGCGACGCCCTTCACCTTCTACCGGGGCGCGGCGGCGGTGATGGCCGCCGATCTCGGCTCGACGCCGCACTCGGCGCTGACGGTGCAACTGTGCGGCGATGCGCACTTGAGCAACTTCGGCTTCTACTCGACACCCGAACGCAACCAGGCCTTCGACATCAACGATTTCGACGAGACCTACCCCGGTCCGTTCGAATGGGACGTCAAACGGCTCGCCGCGAGTGTCGCGGTCGCGTCACTGGTGAACGGTTTCTCCGCCAAGAAGGCCAGCGCCGCGGCCGGTGCCGCGGCCACCGGATACCGGGAGGAGATCCGCCGGCTCGCACCGCTGGGCAACCTCGACGTCTGGTACTCGCATCAGGACATCGGCGCCCTGCTCAAGGAGATCAGGCGGCGCGTTGGGTCCGGAGCGCGGAAGACTTTCGCCGCGGGCCTGACGAAGGCCCGCTACCGGGACAGCAACGACGCCCTGCGAAAGCTGTGCGTCACGATCGACGGTCAGGTGCAGTTCCGCAACGACCCGCCGCTGATCATCCCCGGCGAGGAACTCCTGCAGGCCTGGGGCGAGGACATCGACAGCTGGTACGGGCTCATCACCGAGTTGATCTCGGGGTACCGGGAGAAGCTGCAGTCCGACCGTCGACACCTGCTGGACGGGTACACCTTCGTTCAACTCGGGTTCAAGCTGGTCGGCGTCGGCAGCGTCGGAACCCGGGCCTATGTCGTGCTGATGGACGGTGCGGGGCCTGGTGATCCGCTGATCCTGCAGGCGAAGGAGGCTTCCCGCTCGGTGCTGGCCGACCACGTCTCCCCCGTCCCCGGCGACCGGAATCAGGGCGAGTACCAGAACCAGGGGGAACGGGTGGTCCACGGGCAGCGGCTCATCCAGATGACGAGCGACATCTTCCTCGGCTGGCAGCGGGTGCACGGCATCGACGGCCGGGACCGCGACTTCTACATCCGGCAACTGCGCGACGGCAAGGGCTCGGTCGTGGTCGAGCGGCTCGATCCCCCGACGATGGCGTTCTACGGCCGGCTCTGCGGACAGACGCTCGCCCGGGCACACGCCCGCTCCGGCGACCGGATGGCGATCGCCGCGTATCTCGGCCGGTCCGGCACCTTCGACGCGGCGATCGGCGAGTACGCGATGGCCTATGCCGCGCAGAACGAGCGCGATCACGGTGAGCTGCGGGCGGCGGTGGACCAGGGTCGGATCTTTGCCCGGGAGGGCATCTGATCCGCCACGCTGCTGCTCGCGGATCAGCCGAGCGGGTACGGCGCCCGTGCCCGCGGATCAGCCGAGCGGGTGCGGCGCCCAGGCGGACTCGGCGGCCGGCCGGTGGATCGCGCCGGAGGTCTGCGACAGCGGCCCGCCGGCGCCGTCCCAGCGCCGCGCGACGATCTCCGCCGCGATCGAGATCGCTGTCTCCTCGGGCGTTCTCGCGCCCAGGTCGAGCCCGATCGGGGAGGACAGCCGATCCAGGTCGGCACCGGTCAGGCCCGCGTCGCGGAGCCGGCCGAGCCGTTCCAGGTGGGTGTTCCGAGAGCCCATCGCCCCGACGTAGGCGACCGGCAGGCGCAGCGCCTCCACCAGGACGGGGACGTCGAACTTCGGGTCGTGCGTCAGGACGCAGATCACTGTCCGGCCGTCGACGGCGCCCGCTTCGACCTGGGTGCGCAGGTAGCGGTGCGGCCAGTCGACGATGACCTCGTCGGCCTCCGGGAATCGCTTGCCGGTGGCGAACACCGGCCGCGCATCGCACACGGTCACCCGGTAGCCCAGGAAACTGCCGACCCGCGCGACGGCGGCAGCGAAGTCGATCGCCCCGAAGACCAGCATCCGGGGCGCGGGCGCGAAGCAGGAGACGAACACCGACAGGCCCTCGCCGCGGCGCTGGCCGTCCGGCCCGTAGGTGACCGTGGCGGTCCGGCCGGTCGCCAGCAGCCCTCGCGCATCGTCGCGGACGGCGTCATCGAGCCGCGCCGTCCCCAGCCCACCTACCGTGTCCGCGGTCCAGATCACCAGGTGCCGGCCGACCTGGTCCGGGCGCCCCGCGGTGATGGTGGCCAGCGCCACCGGCTCTGCGGCGGTGATCGACGCGCCGAGCGCACCGAACTCCGGGAAGGTCTGCTTCGACAGCGTCTCGAGGTAGATGTCGAGAATCCCGCCGCAGGTCAGACCCACGGTGAAGGCGTCGTCATCGGACACACCGTATCGCTGCAGCACCGGTCCAGGGTGCTCGCCGGAGAGCATCGAGGTGGCCAGTTCGTACACCGCGCCCTCGACGCAGCCACCGGACACCGAGCCGACCGCGGTGCCGTCCGGCCCGACCGCCATGGCGGCGCCCGGCGGCCGCGGCGCGGAACGAAAGGTGCCGATGACGGTCCCCAGCGCCGCGGTCTCGCCGGCGTCCCACCACCGCAACAGCTCGGACAGCACCTCGCGCATGCGCGCACCTCCGTGCTGTTCGTCCCGCGTTCGGGGAAATCCGTGGTCGGCAACTGTGGTGTGTGTGTGCCGGGTCCGTACCAGCTCCGGGCCCGCCTGTTCCCTTTCAGTGTTGTCCGTGCCGCTCGGTCCGTGTCGGCTCGGTTCGTGCCTGCGGTCCGTGCCCGCTCGGTCCGTGTCCGCCCGGTCCCCCCGCTCGGTCCGTGTCCGCTCGGCCGTGCCAACCTCTTCCGCGTCGCGCCGCCCACCTCCACTGTCCGGTACCCGAAACCGGACCAGAGGATCACGCAGCGGGACCGTCTCTCCTTCCACTATGACCCATTCGCCGATGCCGGAGGCCGCGGCTACGCTGAGCTGATGACTCCTGTCGGCCTGGGCTTTCCTGCAGTGGGCGGTCCAGGAGTCATCAAACCGGGGACCGGCATTCCAGGAGCCGGCACCTCGGCAGTGGGCTGCGGGACGCCACGGTTCGGGTCGCCGGCCCCCTCGCAGGCCGGCACCGCACAGTCGTCGCCCGGTCGGCGCGGCGATTCGCCCCTGCTCATCGACTCCTACGGTCGCCGGGCGCGTGATCTGCGGGTCTCGCTGACCGACCGCTGCAATCTGCGCTGCACGTACTGCATGCCGGCCGAGGGCCTGGATTGGCTGCCGGGCGAGCGAACTGCTCTCCGATGACGAACTCGTCCGCATCATCGATGTCGCGGTCCGCACGCTCGGCATCGAGGAAATCCGGTTCACCGGTGGCGAACCGTTGCTGCGCAAGGGGATCGTCGAGCTGATCGACCGGGTCGGGCGGCTCTCGCCGCGTCCGGAGATGTCGCTGACCACCAACGGCATCGGCTTTGCCCGTCGGGCCGCCGATTTCGTCGCGGCCGGCCTCGACCGGGTCAACATCTCGCTGGATTCGCTGGACCGGGACACCTTCACCCGCCTCACCCGGCGGGATCGGTTGCAGGACGTACTGGACGCACTCGCCGCAGCCGTCGACGCGGGGCTGTCCCCGGTCAAGATCAACACGGTGCTGATGCGCGGGGTGAACGACCACGAGGCGCCGGACCTGCTGCGGTTCAGCCTCGAGCACGGTTACCAACTGCGGTTCATCGAGCAAATGCCGCTGGACGCCGGTCACTCGTGGACCCGGGAGCGGATGGTCACCGCCGACGAGATCCAGGCCTCGCTGTCCGAGCACTTCGCCCTGACCCCGCACCCGGGCGCCCGGCTCGGCGCCCCGGCCGAGCTGTTCGAAGTGAACGGCGGGCCGGCCACCGTCGGCATCATCGCGTCGGTGACCAGGCCGTTCTGCGGCGATTGCGACCGCACCCGGCTGACCGCCGACGGGCAGATCCGCACCTGCCTGTTCTCCCGGAGCGAGACCGACCTGCGAGCATTGATCCGCGGTGCCGCGGCGTTCACGGCGACGCAAGATCGACGCCAAGATCGACGCTGCCATCGCGGACGCGTGGCGGATGGCGACCTGGGGCAAGCTTCCCGGTCACGGCATCGACGACCCGTCGTTCCTGCAGCCGGACCGGCCGATGAGCGCCATCGGCGGCTGAGGTGGCGGTCATCGGTCAACCGGCAACGGGAGCTGCCGGCCCACGCCCGGCCGACCGGACAGAGGGTGCAGCGCCCCTGCCGCCCCCGGCCGACCCGGCGCCGGGTTCCACCGGCGTGACGGTCACCATCCGCTATTTCGCCGCGGCCCGCGCCGCCGCCGGTACGACCGAGGAACAGGTCACCGCCCGGTGCGCCGACGACGGTTCCGCGTGCACCGTTGGTGACGTTCTCGACGCGGTGGTCCTGCGTCACGGGCCGGATTTGGCCCGGGTGCTGCAACGGTGCAGTTACCTGCTGGACGAGGTCGCCGTGCACGGCCGCGAGACCACCATCGCGGCCGGCCAGGCGGTCGACATTCTGCCGCCCTTCGCCGGCGGCTGACCGATAAGGCCGTGTCACCGGCCGTGATGCCTTGTCGGTGTGCGTGTCCGCTACCGATGCGGTTGTGACGGGGATACCGTTTGCCGTGCGCTGCCCGCACCCGCGGTACGCAGGTGCCATGTCATCGACCAGGAGGTCCGCAGTGACCCAGCCCCCTCCCGGAGGCTCGCCTCCGGACGAGTCGTCAGATGCCGGGGGCCCATCCGGCTCCTCCGGCCCTGCGAACGAACCCGGCGACGCGCCGTCGCCCCCCGGCGGGTATCCGCCGCCACCGCCCGGGTATCAACAGCCCGGGTACCCGCCGCCCGGGTACCAGCAGACACCGCCTCCGCCGGGGTATCAGCAGGCACCCCCTCCCCCCGGGTACCAACAGGGACCGCCACCGGGTTATCAACCGCCGCCGCCCGGCTATCAACCACAGCAGCCCGGCTACCAGCAGGCACCGCCTCCGCCCGGATACCAGCAGGGACCGCCCGCCGGTTACCAACCGCCGCCACCCGGGCAGGCTGCCTACCCGCCGCCACCCGGCTACGGCCCGCCGCAGGGCGGACCTCCCGGATACGGCCCACCGGCCGGCGCACCGGGTGCCTACGGTCCGCCCGGTAGCTATGGCGCACCTGGTCAGCAAGGCCCCGGGGGCGTTGCCAAGGCGTCCTTCGACCCGTCGAAGGTGTCCATCGCCGGGTGGGGCGTGCTCGGCGCGTCGCTGCTGACCCTGATCGCCAGCTTCTTCAGCTTCTGGACGGTCAGGGACATCAGTTTCCTCGGAATCACCTTGTCCTACGGCGGATGGACGTCCTGGTGGTGGATTCCCATCGTGCTTGCTGTCGCGGTCGGTGTGGTCTACGCCCTGCAGCTGTTCGGCGTCATGAAACCCGGCCAGGTCAAGCCGGAGTGGCTCGCCTACGGGGCGGCCGCGTCGTTCGTGCTGATGATTTTCGTGCTGATCCAGACCTTTTTCTGGAATGGACCCGGGGGCGTCTACGAAGGCTTCTCCAAGGGCCCGTCCTTCGGGGTGTTCTTCGCGCTGATCACGACCGCCGCGCTGACCTATTTCACCGCCCTGGCCGCCCAGGGCGCCGGCGCCAAGCTGCCCTTCAAGGTGCCCGGCCCCGCCTGACCGGCAACGACGCCCGCCCACCGGTGGCCGCGATCCGATGTGGATCGCGGCCACTGTCGTCTGTGTCCAGGCTGGGTCGGTGTCCCCCTTGACCGACTTTTTCCGTTGTAGCGATCACTCGGCGCCGAAAGTGGCCACCCCGCCCGACCCCGCCGTCACCCGACCCCGCCGTCACTCGACCCGGCCGTCACCCGACCCGCGTCACCCGACCCCGCCGTCACCCGACCCGGCCGTCAGTCCACGGACACGCCCACGGCGGCCGGCTCGGTGTCCTGCCGCTCGAACTGGGTGCGGTACAGCTCGGAGTACAGCCCGCCCTCGGCGATCAGCGCGTCATGGCTGCCGGACTGCACCACCCGGCCGTTCTCCACGACCAGGATCTGGTCCGCGCTGCGGATGGTGGACAGCCGGTGTGCGATGACCAGCGATGTCCGGCCCTGCAGTGCGGCGGCCAGCGCCCGCTGCACGGCGACCTCGGATTCGCTGTCCAGGTGTGCGGTCGCCTCGTCGAGGATGACGATCGCCGGCGCCTTGAGCAGCACCCTCGCGATGGCGAGCCGCTGCTTCTCGCCACCGGACAGCCGGTGCCCGCGGTCGCCCACCACGGTGTCCAGGCCCTGCGGCATCGACTGCACCAGATCCAGGATCTGCGCCGCCCGGAGCGCCTCGATCAGCTCGTGCTCCTCCGCATCGGGCCGGGCGTACAGCAGGTTGCCGCGGATGGTGTCGTGGAACAGGTGCGCGTCCTGCGCGACGACCCCGATGGCGTCCCGCAGCGACTGCAGGGTCAAGTCTCGGACGTCGTTGCCGCCGATCAGCACGGACCCGGTACCGGCGTCGTACACCCTGGGCACCAGCTGGGAGATGGTCGTCTTGCCCGCCCCGGACGGCCCGACGAGCGCTACCAGCTGACCCGGTTCCGCGCGGAAGCTGACGCCGTGAAGCACTGGGTGCCGCGGGCTGTGATCGGGGACCGCCAGGTCCTCCAGTGACGCCAGCGAGACCTCGTCGGCGCCCGGGTAGGCGAAGTGCACATCGACGAACTCGACCGACTGCTTCCCGGCCGGCAGCGCGCGCGCCCCCGGCTTCTCGGTGATCAACGGCTCGAGGTCGAGCACCTCGAAGACCCGCTCGAACGACACCAGCGCGCTCATCACGTCGACCCGGACGTTGGACAGCGCCGTCAGCGGTCCGTACAACCTGCTCAGCAGCAGGGCCAAGGAGACCACCGCACCCGGCTCCAACGATCCGTTGATCGCCAGCGTGCCACCCAGGCCATAGGTCAGAGCCTGCGCGAGGGCGGCGACCAGTCCCAGCGCGACGATGAACACCCGCCCGTACATCGCCGTGGTGACGCCGATGTCGCGGACCCGCCCGGCCCGGTCGCTGAACGAAGCGGCCTCCACCTCGGGGCGGCCGAACAGGGTGACCAGGAGGGCACCGGAGACGTTGAAACGCTCGGTAGTGGTGGTGTTCATCGACGCGTTGAGCCCGTAGCTCTCCCTGGTCAGCGCCTGCAGTTTGCGGCCGAACCAGCGGGCCGGCAGCACGAACAGCGGCAGCAGGATCAGCGAGAGCACCGTGACCTGCCAGGACAGGGTGAACATCACCACCGAGGTCAGGATCAGCCCGATCACGTTGGCGACGATGCCGGACAGCGTGGAGGTGAACGCCTGCTGGGCGCCAATGACGTCGTTGTTGAGCCGGCTGACCAAGGCGCCGGTCTGGGTGCGGGTGAAGAACGCCAACGACATCCGCTGCACGTGCTGGAACACCTTCGTGCGCATGTCGAAGATCAGTCCCTCGCCGATCCGCGAGGAGTACCAGCGGGTACCCAGCGACAGCAGTGCGTCGAGCACTGCGAGCCCGGCGATGACGCCGGCAAGGATGAGCACCATCCGCACCGTGCCACCGAGGCTGATCTCGTTGACGACCTGCCCGGCGAGCAGCGGCGTCGCAACGCCGATCACCGACGAGACGATCGTCAGCAGCAGGAAGACGGCTAGTTCCTTGCGGTACGGGCGGGCAAACGAGGCCACCCGGCGCAGGGTTCCCGGGGCGAGTTTCTTCTCCAGCACCGAGCGGTCCTGATGCATCATCCGTCTGGCACCACCGCCTGGTGACGTCATGGGCAACCTCCTGGTCAACTCAGACTGCTCAACCAGGAGGTTGCCATCCCACTTCCCGCAGCGGGCGTCGCGCGGGCGAATTCCGCCACCGGTGAACACTCGCGCGCGTCAACGGACCGTCGGCTTCGCTGTTGCCGACGTCCCTGTCCTCGGCGTCTTTGTCCTCGGCGTCTTTGTCCCACCCATATGTCCGAAGAAATCGATCAGCTCGGCGCTCAGCTCCTCCGGTGCTTCCTCGGCCATGTGGTGCCCGGAGTCGATGGGCCCACCGGTCAGCGTTGTGGTCCACGGCCTCCACACGGTGAGCACGTCGCCGTAGAGGTACTCGAGGTCGTCGCGTGTCGACCACAGCACCATCGTCGGACAGCGGATGGTGCGTTCGGCGGTGCGATCCTCGTCGTCGGCCCGACGATCGACGCCCAGGCCCGCCCGGTAGTCCTCGAGCATGGCCCGCACCGTCGCGGGATCGGTGACGGCGCGGCGGAAGTCGGCGTGGTTCTCCACGCCCATCACCTCCGCGCTGCCGCCATACCAGGCAAGCGGATCGTCGAGAATTGCCCGTTCCGGTTTCTCCGGCTGCGCGTAGAAGAACCAATGCCACCAGGCGGTCGCGAATCGAGCGTCGACGCGCGCCAACGCCTCTCCGATCGGCACGCAATCCAGCAGCGCAAGCGCCGTCACCGCCGACGGGTGGTCCAGCGCGAGCCGCTGTGCGACATAGCTACCCCGGTCGTGGCCCACCACCCCGAACTGCTGGTGCCCCAGATCGTGCAACAGCGTGATGATGTCCTGCGCCATCGCGCGCTTCGAATAAGGCCGGTGATCGCTGGTGGTGGCGGGTGTCGAGGATTCTCCGTAGCCACGCAGATCCGGACATATGACGCGGTAGCCGGCATCCACCAGTCTCGGTGCGACGGCGTGCCAGGTCGTATGCGTTCTCGGGTGCCCGTGCAGGAGCACCACCGGCGTGCCGGAACCCCCGATGCGCACCCGCAGTTCGACGCCGTCGGCGACGGTCACGCGGGTGAGGGTGAAACCGTCGAAGAACGTCATGCGCCGCGCCCGCGCGCGGCGGTAAAGATCTTGGTGCTCGGCATGGGCAGACAATAGTCGCCGACGCCCGGGTCGACGACGCACCGTGCGATCGGCCATTTCTTTTCGCAGCCAGATGGCGCTCGGCAGATGGATTCCCGGCTCATGTGCTTTGTTCAGCAGCTCAGTTGCCGTCGCGCGTGGCGAACGCTGAATTTCCGGTGACAACAAACCAGTCATTAGGCGTGCCCACCCGTGAGTTACCGACCTTTTTGTCCGACGCGATACGACGATCGGCACGGGCAGCGCATGGTTCCGCCGTTCGTTGCACCGCCGTACGACTGACCGGTTTCGGCACCCGGATCCTGTCCACCCCGAAGTGCATGCCCGGCGGAATTCCCCGGGTCCTCGGAGCGCGCCGAGAGCGCTGTCGAGTCAGCTGTTTTCGTTGTCATCGACCTTGGCCATTGTGCCACTCCGGAGTGCGAGATCACGGTTGCCCGCGCAAGTCAAGGGCATCGTCGCGGTTGTGGACAAATGGCGCCGAGGTGCGCATTGTGTGGACAACGCAATGACGCAAACGCCGCTGTCGGTGGTGCCTGTTACGGTTTTTGTATGTCAGAGCCCGATGTTTTCACCGCCGCGGTCGCGGTGGTGGACGCTGTTCGGGACGGGTTGATGAGTGTGCGGGACACCGAGTTCTGGAAGGTCCCGGACCTGCAATTGTTGGCGTTGGCGCGGGACCTGGAAATGGTGGCGCGGTTGGCGTTCACCGCGCAGGTGCATTTGGCGGGTGAGATCGACACCCGTGGCATCGCCGCCGCGCATGGTGCGTCGTCCACCGCCGCCCTGCTGCGCACCACCCTGGGGGTGTCCCCAGGTGATGCCAGGGCGTTGGTCGCGGCCGCGGCGGTGGTGCTGCCCAGGGACGTGCCCTCCGGTGGGGAACTGCCCCCGGTGCTGCCACTGCTCGCCGACGCCGTCGACGAGGGTGGCATCGGCATCGCCCAGACCCGCACGGTGGTCGGCACGATGAGCAAACTGCCCGCCGGGGTCGACGAGGCGACCCGGGCGGTGGTCGAGGAACACCTCGTCGGTCAGGGCCGGCTCAGTGAACCGGCCCCGTTCGCGAACTTCGCCCGGACCATCCTGCTGACCCTGGATCAGGACGGGCGGGACTTCGACGAGGACCCACCCGCCGATCACATGGAGTTCACCCTCGGCACCAGGAACCCGAACACCGGGCTGACCCGGTTCACCGGGCAACTGGACGACCTGAGCGTGGAGGTCATCAACCAGGTCATCGACGCCCTGTCCAAACCCGTCCCCGGCCACGACACCACCGGCAGCAACAACCCCAGCGGCGGTGGCGGTGGCGGCAACGGCGGTCGCGGTAACGGCGGTGGCGGCAACGGCGGTAGCGGCGGTGGCGGGCGGGGTGGGAAGTGGATCACCGATCCGCGGCCGGCCCCGACCCGCCGCGCGCAGGCGCTGATCGAAGCTCTCCGCCGCTACCTCGACCTCGGCGACGCCCCCATCCAGGGCGGGGAACGCCCCCACGTCACCGTCACCATGACCCTGCAAGACCTCCTCGGCGGCGGCATCAACGGGGCAAGCGTCGGCGGCGGGGTCAGCGGGATCTGCTCCTGCCCTCGGACCGGCGGGGAGGAGAGCAGCACCGGCGCCAGCGGGCCCGGCACCGGCACCGGCATCGGCATCGGCATCGGCGGGAACCAGTCCGGCGCGGCCGGGACCGGCGGGCCCGGCCGGGCAGGGACCCGGTCGGCGGTGCTGGAATACGGCGGCCCGATCACCGCCGCCCAGGCCCGGATGCTGGCCTGCGACGCCCGGATCATCCCCGCCGTCCTCGGCACCGCCTCCCAGGTCCTGGACGTCGGCACCGCGAACCGGCTCTTCCCACCCGCGATCCGCCGGGCGATCGCCCTACGCGACAAAGGATGTAGTTTCCCGGGCTGCGACAGACCCCCGGGTTGGACGGACGCGCACCACGTCAGCTTTTGGATCGACGACGGCAAAACCGCCTACGACAACGGAACTTTGCTGTGCCGAGCCCACCACTCGGAGATCCACCGAGGTCACTGGACCATCCACTTCGCCGCCGACGGCGTCCCCGAATACACCGCACCACCATGGGTGGACCCGACTCGAACACCGCGACGCAACACGTTCCACCACATCCCCACCCTGCTGCGGCCGTGAGAGGCGCCGCAGGCAATCAGCGATCATGTGCGGCTGGGTCGAGCGCGACCGGGCACCAGTGAGGCCAGAGGCCTGGGGCCTCGGGTCTGAACAGCATTGCCGCATCCCCAGACCGTGTTGTTGTGGGTGGGTGCCGTAATTCTGCTGTTGTTCGGGCCCATCAAGGTGTTCAACGCCAACGGTCTGCATATCGGATGGTTGTCTTCGGCTCCGCCTTGCTCGTCGGAGAATTTGTGATGATGGCCTGGCGCTACTGTTGAGTGGGCTGCGAGCGATGTGTCGGGCCAACCACCTGCTGAATGGACCGTGCCCGGTTTCGTGGACACCTTCTTTGTTGGGAAGGTGGGCATCATACCCGGGGTGGTTCAGAAAACCTGACAGTCGCCGGAGCCCATCCGCAAAAGGCGAGTTGTGCGCTCAGTCGTGAGCGACGCGGTCCCGAACCAGGTTCCCCAGCGGCATGGCCACGGTCAGAAGGGCCCAATAGGCGCCCAACTTTGCAGATTCCGTCGCGGGAACGCCAAATGCCAGGTAGCTCAGCGATGACGCGAACAGGCCGATGCCGGCGGCCAAGATGACGTACACCCGAACAACCTCGTGCCGGGCGGTCAGCTTTGCCCGGGCGAACAGGCCGATCGCGAACAGCAGCACGGCTACGGCGCCCAGTCCGGTCATGGTGATCCCTTGAGGTGCTCGATCTCCGCTGCCAACCGGTTGCGGCGCTCCTTCGTCAACTGCTCCAGTTGAGTGTCGAGAATGACCTGTGCGCAAATTTCGTCGCAATCCAGCAACTTCTGGATGCTCAGCCTGCCGTCGGCCCGCGTGCCGGCGTTCATGATGAGGCCAACTATTTCCGGGTAACGGTCGAGTCCCATCGACAGGTGCTCGAGGATGCGCAGTCGTTGGCGTTGCAGATCGACGCTGGGCCTGTCGCTCACTGGCTGCGCATTTCCACGCTCCGCAGGCTAACGTTCCGTGTCGCTACCACGCACTCGGTCAAGACCCGGGTAATCCGCTGCACGGGACGGCACCGTCGCCGGGCACCGATTACGCGGTCGGCAAATCGAACCGGTCGCGATCGTCGGCGGGCACCAAATCGAGGTAATCGTGATGGCGGGAGATGTACCGCCGAACAAAGGGACAATGCGGGAGAACGGCGATGCCGCGGCGTTTCATGTCGTCCAACGTGTTTTTGATCAGCACCGAGCCCAGCCCACGGCCCTCGAAGGCCGGATCGATCTCCGTATGGGTGAATGCGTATCGGCCGTCGCCACGGCGGTACACCGTGAAGCCCGCGAGCTCGTCACCGACCCGAATCTCGAACCTGTTGCGCTCAGGCACTTCGCGGACGGTGATCTCCGCGTCGCCTGTTGATCCGGTCATCGCGAGACACCTCTCGTCGGTCGCCATCGAGCACGGAAGGGAGCTCCGCGACGATCTTGCCATCCGGCCGCATTCTCGCGGGCAGCTGACCCGATCGACCGAGGCGGCAGATTGCCAAGGTCCGCGCCGCGCCCCCTTCGACCTGTCGGGACGTCGTCGACCGATGGGACCCACCCGACAAGGCGCCGCCACGTGGAACGGTGGAAAGCCGCCCCGGTCAGGCCGATCCGACCCACTCGTCGGACCCGTCGCTGAACACCTGTCGCTTCCAGACCGGCAGCCGCCGTTTGACCTCGTCGACGAGATCGCTGCAGGCGTCGAAGGCCTCGCGCCGATGTGCAGCAGAGACTGCAGCCGCCAGCGCGACGTCACCGACGGCGAGCATTCCCACCCGATGGGAAACCGCGACCGCGATGACGCCGTCCCGGCCGGCAATGTCGGCGGCCACCTCGGCGACCAGCGCGGCCGCGGTCGGGTGCTCGTGGTACTCCAGGTCCGTCACGGACCGGCCGCCGTCGTGGTCGCGAACCACACCGGCGAACGACACCGTGGCGCCGGCCGCCGGGTCGTCGACGGCGGCGACATGACCCATCAGATCGAGTGGCTCATCGGTCACCCGGCTCAGCGTCACCCGACCGGCCATCAGCCGTTTCCGTGGGATGGGTCGCCTTCGTGGGAGTGGTCGCCTCCGCGGAGTTGGCTGAGCGCGTGATCCAGGACCGTCTCCAGCACCGCCAACCCGTCCCGCACGCCGCCCGCGGAGCCGGGCAGGTTGACAATCAAGGACCTTCCCGCGACACCGGCGAGCCCGCGGGACAGAACAGCGGTGGGGACCTTGTCGCTGCCCGCCGCCCGGATTGCAGCCGCCAGCCCGGGAATCTCGAAGTCGAGGACCTCCGATGTCGCCTCCGGGGTTCGGTCGGTGGGTGAGATGCCCGTCCCGCCGGAGGTGATCACCACATCGGCTCCGACGGCGACCTGAAGCGCGAGCTCGACGTCGGGTCCGTCCGGTACGACCACCGGATCGTCTGCGGTGAAACGTCTTTCGCGCAGCCAATCGACGATGATCGGCCCGGTCGTGTCCTCGTACACACCCGTAGCGGCGCGAGACGACGCGATGATGACCACCGCGGAACGGGCATTGTCGGTACCTGAACTCATCGATCCTCCGGCCTTGTCCACGTGCCTGTCTTACCGCCGTCCTTGCGTTCCACCCGGACCGCGTCCAGCACAGCAGCCGGGTCGATCGCCTTGATCATGTCGTGCAGCGTCAGGCCGGCCACCGCGACCGCCGTCAACGCTTCCATCTCCACGCCCGTCCGGTCGGTTGTCCGGACGGTGGCGGAGATCCGCACCTCCGCCGGTCCGACCTCGAGATCGAGAATGACCCCGGAGATGGCGATCGGATGGCACAGCGGCACCAGATCCGGCGTGCGCTTGGCTGCCATGATCCCGGCGATCCGGGCGGTGGCCAGGGCGTCACCCTTCGGGAGGCCGCCGTCAACGAGCAGGCCGACCACCTCCCGCGTTGTCCGGACCACTCCGGTGGCAAGCGCCGTCCGCGATGATGGGTGCTTCGCCGAGACGTCCACCATCCGCGCGGCGCCGGCCGCATCCACATGGGTCAGCCCGGACGCGGGCGCGTCCGGCGACCCGGGATCCGGCACAGGCGTTTCGCCGGATGACGCCCGCTCGGCTCCGGTTTTCCGGGGCTCTCCCCCGTCCCCGCGGCGACGACGGGCGTCCTCGCCGGCCGGCGGACCACCGGCGGTCGCCCCGAACCCCGGCACGCCGCCGGTCACGATTGGGCCGACTCCTTGGCCCCGCCGCCGACGGACTGACGGGGTCCGGCCGCCTCGACGACGGCACGTGCCACCGCCTTGCTGACGTTCTCGTCGAACACGCTGGGGACGATATAGGAGGCGTTCAGCTGGTCGTGGGAGACCACATCGGCGATGGCCGCGGCCGCCGCATTCAGCATCCGATCGGTGATCTCCGTCGCCTGCGCATCGAGCAGCCCACGGAAAACACCGGGAAAGGCGAGCACGTTGTTGATCTGGTTCGGAAAGTCGGACCGTCCGGTGGCGACGACGGCGGCGTGTGCCTGCGCCTCCAACGGATCGATTTCCGGATCGGGATTGGCCAGCGCGAAGACCACGGCGCCAGAATTCATCTTGGCGACGTCGCTGCCGTTGATGACGTTGGGTGCCGACACCCCGATGAAGACATCGGCACCGTCGATCGCGTCATGAATGGTGCCCGTCATGCCGGTCACGTTTGTTTGTTCGGCGACGGCGGCCAGGTTCGGGTCCATTCCGGGCCTGTCTTGATAAACAATTCCGGCAATGTCGCATGCGATGATGTCCAACGGCTTCTGCAGCAACAACAATCGGATGATCGCGTTGCCGGCGGCGCCGACCCCCGAGACCACGATGCGACATTCGGCAATGTCCTTGCGCACCACCCGCAGGGCGTTGCGCAGTGCGGCGACCACGACGATGGCGGTGCCGTGTTGGTCGTCATGGAACACGGGAATGTCGAGCAATTCCCGCAGTCGCGCTTCGATCTCGAAACACCGCGGCGCCGCGATGTCCTCCAGATTGATCCCGCCGTACACCGGGGCAATGATCTGAACGGTCCGGATGATCTCCTCGGTGTCGGTGGTGTCCAGACACACCGGCCAGGCGTCGACGCCGGCGAACTTCTTGAACAGCGCCGCTTTCCCCTCCATCACCGGCAGCGCGGCGGCCGGGCCGATGTTGCCCAGCCCCAGCACGGCGGTGCCGTCGGTGACCACGGCGACCGTGTTGCGTTTGATCGTCAACCGGCGGGCGTCACCGGGGTTCTTCGCGATCGCCTCGCAGACCCGGGCGACGCCGGGCGTGTAGGCGCGGGACAGGTCGTCGCGGTTGCGGAGCGGGACCTTGGAGGTGACCTCGATCTTTCCGCCGATGTGCACCAGGAAGGTGCGGTCGGAGATCTTCCGGACCTCCACTCCGGGCAACTGGTTCACGCAGTCGGTCAGTTCTTCTGCGTGCTGCTGGGACTGCGCGTTGGCCGACAGGTCGACCACCATCAGATTGGCCGTCGACTCCACCACGTCAAAGCCGGTGATGACGCCACCGGCCCGCCCGACGGCGGTCGTCAGGTCGCCGGCCGCGGACGCTGACGGCGGCGCCGCGATCCGCATGGTGATCGAGTAACCGGGGCCGGGCACGGGCATGGGGGAGAACTCCAATCGGTGAACTGCGGACGCCACTGTCCACCGCCGACCGCCGTGCTGACCACCAATGGTTGCGCGGGAGCGGTACGCCCGGTGTGCCGGAATCGTAGACCGCTTCGGAGGAGTCGGCGGCCCTGCGGAGCAGTCGGTCCCGGCTGACGGCACCGGCGATGCGGGGCCCCGGCTGAGGGCACCAGCGACGCGGGACCTCCGCTGACCGCACCGGCGATGCGGGACCTCACGAACGAGGCGCGCCGCCGAACCCCGCCAGTGGACGCACGCACATCGGCGTGGCGGACGTCTGCCGGCACGGACGTCGGCCGGAACTTTTTCTACCGCGCAGAGATCTCAACCAGCGCGAAGGTCGATCGGCGTCAGCCGGCGGGAGGTTCGTCGATGTCGTCACCGGATGCGATGTCGCCGCACTCCACCAGCAGCGGGGGCCGATGCTCGAAGTACGTCCGCGCGCCCGAATCGCCGGTGGCGGCCGCGTCAACGCCGGCCCAGTGATCCCGCCCGAGCAGAACCGGGTGGCCCGGTACACCGCCGTACCCGGCCCGCAGCAGCGCACCGCGGATCGCCGGGCCGGATCCGGCGGCGTCGATCAGCCTGCTGACGACGTCCGGCCCCACGCCAGGCAGGTCGACGAGGTGCACGACCACTGCGTCGCAGCACCCGAGCGCGACGCCCTCGAGCGGCGGACGGGCAGTGGTCGCACCGGGAAGCGGCACGTCCGCGGCTTCGGCCAGGGCAGCCAATCCCCGGCGAAGGCTGGAACCCATTCCGCGGTCGTGATCGGGGTTGGCAACGACGTGCACGCCGTTCGGGAGCAGATCGGCGACTTCATCGCCGCCGGCACCCACCACGACCACCCGGACGTCACAGACCCGCAACGCGTCCAGCGACGTGCGGACCCACGGTCCGGCCCCGGTGTCGACGAGCGCCTTCGGCCGCCCATACCGTCGACCCGAACCGGCAGCGAGCAGCAGACCAGCCACCCGCACCGGGGTAGCCACGTCCTTCCGTGCCGAACCCGGAGCCTCCGGCCGGTCGCCGGGTGATGAGAGACGACTCAGCGATTGATCTCGGTGGTCGGATGCACGTACGGGACGGACTTGAGCGGGAACTCCAGCTCGCCGAACGGCGAGAGCGCGCCCTGCACGTCCGTGCTCAACTCGGTGACCGGGTGCTGCCCGTCGGGCAGTTCGGGCCAGGTCGGGTCGACCCCTTTGCTGCGCTCGGCGGCCACGGTGGTTCCTCCTCGAGATCACGGACCGACAGAGGCCGTCCCGTGCTGGTCGGCGCCCGGCTGGTGCCCGGCGAGTGCGGCGCTGCGCCACACGGCGTCATTCTCGCCCATCGGCGTGTTTTCGCTCAACCGCAGGTGACGCCCAGCGCGGTGGAAACGGACCCGGTTCGGGAGCACCCGCGACCAGGGCAACGAAAGGGCAGCAGAACGGCATCGTGTCCAGACGCCGGGCAGCACCCGCGGCCACGGCGCGGCGCAGCAGCACAACCCGTTCGCTCTCCAGACGCGGGGCGGCACCCGCCCCCACAGCAACGACAGACCTGCCGACGCCGGCCGTCCACCAGGGGCGGGCAGCACCCGCGACCACGGCAGGGACGGAGTACCGGAACCGCATCGCGTTCCGACCACCGCCCGCAGATCACTACGGTTGAAGCCGATGCCTTCGACCCTCGACTGGTTGCGAGCGCGCGACGATCGCGACCTCGCGGCGCTGCTGCGCGCGCGGCCGGACCTGACCGTCCCCGCGCCCGGTGATCTGACCGTGCTCGCCGGTCGGCTGAACACCGGTCCATCGGTGTGGCGGGCGATGGAGTCGCTGAATCAGTTCCACATCCAGGTGCTGCAGGCGCTGGCGGTGCTGGGCGCAGACCGGCACTCGATTCCAGCGCTCGATCTGCGGACGCTGCTGGGCGACACGGTGCGGAGCGAAGCCCTCGACGCCGCGCTGCGAACGCTGGAGGGTCTGGCCCTCGTGCGCGGCACGACGCAGATCCAAATGCCGTCGGCCGTGCTCGCCGTCCTCGGCCCCTATCCCGCCGGCCTCGGATCCCCCGGCTCGATGACCGTCGCCGAGGCCGAGGCCGCGCTCGCCGCGGTGGATCCCGCGGCCCGCGGCTTGCTGGAGCGGCTGGCGAGCGGGGTGCCGCGCGGCACCACGGACCCCCGGTCGGCGACCGCCGGGGCGGTCAAGGAGCTGATCGCAAGGAAGCTCCTGCGCCGGGTCGACACGGACACCGTGGAACTGCCCCGCGAGGTCGGCCTGGCCCTGCGGGGGGACGAGCCGCTCGGCACCATCCGGGTCCAGCCGCCGCCGGACACCGTCCGCGATCACGGCGTCGCCACCGTCGACGGAACCGGTGGCGGGCAGTCGCTGGCCACCGTGGACCGGCTCGGCAGGCTGCTCGACGCGATCGGCCAGAACCCGCCGCCGGCGCTCAAATCCGGCGGCCTGGGCATTCGCGAGCTGCGCCGGCTTTCCAAGGCGATGGGCACCGAGGACGCCATCACCGCGATGGACGTCGAGATCCTCGCCGCCGCAGGGCTGATCGCCGCCGCGGATTCCCGCGGGCGGATGGCGGAATCCTGGACGCCGACCGCCGACGCCGACGAATTCCTGGAGGGACCGGACGAGGCCGCCTGGGCTCAGGTGGCCGCGGTGTGGCTGGACCTTCGCCGCAATCCGTCCCGGGTCGGCAGCCGGGACGCCTCCGACAAGGTCCTCAACGCTCTGTCCCCGGAACTGTCCTGGATCCGCGGGCCGGCGGAGCGGCGGTTCGTCCTGGGCGCCCTCGCCGAATTGCCCGGCGGATCCGGGTTGGACGAGCAGGCGTTGTCCGCGCGGCTGGGCTGGCGTTCGCCGCTGCGTCCTGCCGAACAACGAGAAGCGGTGCTGCGCTCGACGATCGCCGAGGCGACGGCGCTCGGGGTGGTCGCCTTCACCACGCTGACCACGGCCGGGCGGGAACTGCTCGCCGGTTCCATCGCCCGCGCCGAGGCGGCCCTCGTCGCGGCGTTGCCGGACCCCGGTCGACACCGTCATGGTGCAGGCCGACCTGACCGTGGTGGCTCCCGGCAGATTGGTCCCGGCACTTGCCGCGCGGCTGAACCAGGTCGCCGATGTGGAGTCGGCCGGCAGTGCGACCGTCTACCGGGTCACCCCGCAGTCCATCCGTCGCGCGCTGGACGCCGGGGCGACGACCGCCGAGTTGCACGAGCTGTTCGATGCCCATTCGGTGACCGGTGTGCCGCAGTCGCTGGGCTACCTGATCGACGACGTCGGGCGACGGTACGGGGTGCTGCGGCTCGGCCGGGCCAGCACCTACCTGCGCAGTGACGACCCCGCACTCATCGACCAGGCCGTCGCCGAGGCAACGGCGCTCGGCATACCGCTGCGCAAACTCGCGCCCACCGTTGCGATTTCGACGGTCGGCACGCAGGAGCTGGTGACGCAGCTGCGCACCGGCGGACTGGTGCCCGCTGCCGAGGACGAGTCCGGAGCGGTGCTGGACCTGCGATCGGCGCCGCATCGGACGAAACAGGCCGCGCCGCAGTACCAGCACTGGCGCGAGCCCCCGCAGCTGACCCAGGAGCAGCTGGATTCGTTGATCACCCGGATGCGCAGCGCGGACCGCACCGGCGCGCTCTACTCGCACGGCGATGTGCAGCCCTCCGGCGACACGCTGGGCGTGCTGCGGGCCGCGGTCGATCACCGCAGGCCGCTGTGGATCGGTTATGTCGACGCGGACGGCGGCACCACCCACCGAATGATCGAACCCGTCGCGTTGTCCAGCGGGGCGCTGGTCGCCTACGACCGGTTGCGCGGTTCCGTCCGCACGTTCGTGCTGCACCGAATCACCGGTGTGCGGGCGGTCGCCGACGATGAGGACGTCAACGAGCGGAGTGGTGGTGCTGTCGTATCGGACCGGGACGACTCGAACCGGGAAGACCTCGCGCAGGACGACGGTGACGCCGGTGGTGATCGGGCCAGTGCGGGTCCGAACGATCAGCGCCGGCCGGCCGGTACCGGCTCGAAGCCGGTCGAGCCCGACGGTTCGGAGCCGACGTGAGCAGAACACTGTTGTTGACCTACGCCCTGTCTCTGCCGGGAGCGTGGGTGGACGAGCCGTGGGGCGGCGACCAGGTGGTGAAGGTGGCGGACAAGATCTTCGCCTTCCTCGGATCGCCGGACGGCAGCACCATCGGACTCAAATGCGGGAGATCGGCGGATGAGGCCCGGGAATGGCGTGATCAGTACCCCGAGGACGTCACGGTCTCCGCGTACATCGGACGCTACGGGTGGAACACGTTCGTCATCGGGTCACAGATCTCCGATGACGAGCTTCAAGAGGCGATCGACACCTCCTACGCGGATGTCGTCGGAAGGCTGCCGAAATCCAAGCGACCGAGGCCGACCGGCGACGGCTGAGGTGCATCGCTGGTCAGGGTCGCGGCAACGGCCGTGGTCAACGCAGGATGGGCGCCGCTGGGTCGAGGCAGGCGGAAGCGCAGCCTTGGTCGGAGGGCGCCAGCCGCAACGGTCATCACGGCAGGCCGGGGCGCAGCCTCGGTCAGGGGCGCCTGGCGCAACGGTCGTCACGGCAGGCCGAGGCACAACACCTCGGGTGTCGTGACGTGGACGAGCGAGGAGATCGTGCCGGTCGGGCAGCCCCGGACATCGACTGTCTGAGGAAGGACCGCGACGACCCTGAACAGTCCCGTCGGCGTGCTGGCCGAACCGGGTGTCCGGCACGGCGCCTTCCCGACATCGTCGGCCCGGCCGGCATAGAGGCAGTCGCCAACGGCGGCGCGATAGTTGAGGCACAGCACCACGTCGTCCCTGGTGACAAGCATGAGGTCGGACGACACGGCGGTGCAGCGGTCGCCGTCGGTGCTCCCGGGATACATTGCCGCGACGGTGAACTCGACGGCAGGATCCGAGCAGTCGATCACCACGACGGAACGCCCCGATGACGAGGTCAGGCAGCTGCCCGGCGCCAGCGCGCCCGAGGTCTGCCCCGGTGACTGCGCGGGGTCGGACCACAGCAGGGCCGCAACCAGGACCGCAGCGCCGACGGCCACCGCCAACCAGGCCAGCACCGCACCGCGGGACTGCGCTCGCGCACCAACCTGCCGGTCCATGTCGAAACCCGCTGCCGGCGAATCGAAGTCGAAGTCGGCAAACACCGCAGACGGTCCGCCATCGGCCACTGGGCGACGTGCTCCGCCGCCTCCTGGCTCGGTGGACGGGATCCCGCCGTTCATCAACTGGCGCGGATCGACGGCGTCGAGTCGAGTCCGGCCGTCGTCGAGATCGGGTCGAGTCGGGCGGACCTCGTCAACCGGCACGCCGCCCGGACCGACCTCCGTTGCCCGCCAGGAAGGCGTCGGCGACTCGGGTCCCGTCATCGATCAAGAGTGCCATGCACTCAGGTTCCGCTGACCGAGACGCAACCTTTCTGCCGCCACCACGGCCACCGCCCACCGGCAGAAGCCGTAGCACTCCCGCAAGGTGACTGGCCACGCCACCATGCGCCAGGGGGCGCCGGCGGCGAGGAAGGCCGGTTCGTTGCCGGTCGCGACGGGTGGGCGTTCGCGACGGCTGCCGTTCGTTGCCGGTTGCGACGGATGCCGTTCGTTGCCGGTCGCGACGGGGTGCTGTTCGTTGCCGGTCGCGAGGACTGCCGTTCGTTGCCGGTGGCGAAGGTGCCAGTTGTTTGTTGCCTGTCGCGAAGTGGGCCGATTGTCCGCATTCTTGCGACCCGCTCAGTCGAGTCTGCGGACCGTCGAGAACCCGCTCCCGAGCCGGCAGCACAGGCACCGGGGGCCGCTCACTCCGGCCACCATCGCGGACGTAACCTGCTCTCCATGACGGGACCAGCAGTGCGTCGACTGGGCCGATCCGGGTTGGCTGTCTCGGCCACCGGCCTGGGTTGTAACAACCTCGGCCGGGCAAAGACCGCGACCGAGACGCTGGAGGGATCTCAGGCCGTCATCGACGGCGCGCTGGACGCGGGGATCACGTTGTTCGACGTCGCCGACATCTACGGCAACCCCGCAGGCCGCAGCGAGGAGTTGCTGGGCGCGTGCCTGGGTCGCAGACGCGCCGACGTCGTCGTGGCGACCAAGTTCGGCATGGACGCGCAGGGCGCCAACGGGCCTGACTTCGGCGCGCGCGGGTCCCGTCGGTACGTGCGCAACGCAGTGGAGGCTTCGCTGCGCCGGCTGGACACCGACTGGATCGATCTGTACCAGCTGCACCAACCGGATCCGCTCACGCCGATCGAGGAAACACTCGCGGCGCTCGATGAACTCGTCGTGGCCGGTAAGGTCCGCTATATCGGCCATTCCAACTTCAGCGGCTGGCAACTTGCGGATGCGGACTGGACTGCGAGAACGACACACCGCACCCCGTTCGTGTCGGCGCAAAACGAATACTCGCTGCTGAGACGGGACATCGAACGCGATCTCGTGCCCGCCGCCGACCACTTCGAAATCGGCATCCTCCCGTTCTTCCCGCTGGCCAACGGTTTGCTCACCGGGAAGTACACCCGGGACGGACGGCCGAGCGGCAGCAGGCTGACCGACATCAAGCCGCAGCTGCTCGAGTCCGCGCCCTGGGACCAGCTCGAGCGGCTGCAGAAGTTCGCCGATGACCGCGCGGTCGGAATGCTCGACGTCGCCTTTGGGTGGCTGCTGAGCAGACCGCAGGTGTCATCGGTCATCGCCGGAGCGACCAGTCCGGAGCAGGTCAGGGCGAACGCTGTTGCCGCTGCCGCGTTCAGTCCGGACGCCGATGACCTTGCCGAGATAGACAGCATTTTCCCGCCGCCCGTTTGACGCGCTACCCCATGATGGTGCCCCGTCTCCGTCCCATGCCGATTTGGGCGCGTTCAAGATAGATTTTCTAGGCTGGGTCCGGGCTGCCTGAGCGGCTCGGGAGGCGACAATGGGGAATTCTGTGGGCGGTGGGCGGCGCACTGCACCGTTCCTCGACTCGCGGATACAGGTTTGGCTCTGGCCTGCAGCAGGTTTCGCGCCGCGTGGCATCTTGCACCGCTCACCGCGTCGCGGGGTCCGGCATCTCGCGCGGCCGCCGTACTGCTGGGAGCTGCGTTGATCGGCGTGGGCTCCGGATGGGTGGCCCTTCGCACCGGGTCGGTGGCCGCCGTCGTCGGACCACATGTATTGACCGACGCCTGCGGCGTGCGAGCGGCCCGCCGAACATGGTTGGCTGGGGACTGATGCCAACGGTCGGCAGGGCCACCCGGGGGTCAGCCGTGCCCGGTCGCAACCATCGCGGCAGCGGCGCTGGGCCGGCGGCCGCAACGACCGCATCCACCGCGGTGAAGGCCGACCGCCCCGCCGTCCGCCGTGCACGATCGTCGCCGTCTCCGGCAACCTGCTGCCGGAATGGATCGGCGAGGCACCGCCGCCGGTGCTGTTCATCCACGGCAACGCCGACGTCCTGGTGCCGTACAGCTCATCGGTGGCCGGGGCGAGCCGGCTGCACGCCGCAGGCGGGCAGACAGAACTCGTGACGATCGACGGTGCCGGACACGAGATCACCGGCGTGCCAACCGATGCCATGGTGAAAGCCGCGGCCGGCTGGCTCGCCGCGCACGACGCGACGACCTGCGCCTGAGCTCACAGCCGCTCGCTTTGCTGCTGAAGTTTCCCCCGTGCCCGCTCATCGATCGGCCGCGCTCGGACCTCGCACCGTCGGCGGCGAACGCCGGCTTCGCCTCGGGGCAGGCGCGGCGGAGGCAGCCGCGGCAGCCGCGGCCGCGTAGAGGCCTACCCGGTCAGCGGGCCCACGTCGACGATGCTGAGCACCGGTTCGCCGGCGTCATCGGAGGCCGCGAGATCGACATCCGCGCTGATCCCCCAGTCCCGGTCGCCCGCCGGATCGTCGAAGATCTGCCGGACCGACCAGGTGTCGTCCGAGCGGTTGATCACCAACAGCGCAGCCGACCGTGCCGTCGCGCCGGTCCCGAGATCGTCGTACTCGTCCCAGTACTCGTCCATCGCATCCGCCCAGCGGTCGGCACGCCAGCCGTCCGCACCGTGCAGCTCACCCAGATCGGGGTAGCGCCGCAGCGAGAGCAACTCCACCCTGCGGAACATGGCGTTCCGCACCATGACGGTGAACCCGCGCTGATTCGCGGTCACGCCGCGCGCCGCGATCGGCGGCCGCACCTCGCCGCCGGCACCGACGACGCCGAGCTCGTCGAGGTCCGGGTGGGCCAGCGCCTCCCATTCGTCGAGCAGGCTGGAATCCACCCCACGAACGAGTTCGCCCAGCCAGGAGGTGATGTCGGTCAGCTCGTCGGTGCGGGCGTTGGTCGGCACGGTGCGTCGCAGCGCCCGGTAGGCATCGGCGAAATACCGCAGCACGACGCCCTCGGAACGGGTCAGACCGTAGAACGCGACGTACTCCGAGTACGTCATCGCCCGCTCGTACATGTCCCGGACGACCGACTTCGGCTCCGGCTGGTACTCCGCGATCCACGGCGCGCCCTTGCGGTACGCCTCGTACGCCACCTCGATCAGGTCCGCGAGTGGCTTGGGGTAGTCCACCTCGTCGAGCAGGGCCATCCGGTCGTCGTACTCGATGCCGTCCGCCTTCATCGCGGCCACCGCCTCGCCGCGGGCCTTGAACCGCTGGGCGCTGAGCACCGGCCGGGGCCCCTCCAGGGTCGCCTCGATCAACGAGACCGCCTCCAGTGCATACGTTTCCGCATCCCGATCCAGGATGTCCAGGGCGGCGAGGGCCAGCGGGGACAGCGGCTGGTCCAGGGCGAAGTCCAGCTGCAGGTCCATCGTCACCCGGTAACGGCGGCCGGTCTCGTCCGGTTCGTCGAGCCGCTCGACGATCCCCGCGGCGATCAACGCCTTGCCGATCGCGATTGCCCGCAGGGCATGTCGCAGTTGCCGGTTGCGCGGCTCGTGACTGCCCTCGATCAGGTTCCGCATGGAGGTGAACGCGTCCCCGGGCCGGGAAACGACACCGAGCACCATCGCGTGGGAGACCCGGAAATGTGAGGTCAGCGGTTCGGGTTCGGCTTCGACGAGCTTGTTGAACGTGGTCTCCGACCAGCTGACGAAGCCCTCGGGAGGTTTGCGGCGCACCACTTTTCGCTTCTTGGCCGGGTCGTCCCCGGCCTTGGCGACGGCGCGTTCGTTCTCGATGACGTGCTCCGGGGCCAGCACGACGACGTCACCGGCGACGTCGAATCCGGCCCGTCCCGCCCGGCCGGCGATCTGGTGGAACTCGCGGGCCGACAGCAACCGGGTGCGGCGCCCGTCGTACTTGCTCAGCGCGGTCAGCAACACGGTGCGGATCGGCACGTTGATCCCGACACCGAGTGTGTCGGTGCCGCAGATCACCTTGAGAAGTCCCGACTGGGCGAGCTTCTCGACGAGCCTGCGATACTTCGGCAGCATGCCGGCGTGGTGCACGCCGATCCCGTGCCGCACCAGCCGGTTCAGCGTGCGACCGAATCCCGGGGAGAACCGGAAGTCGGCGATCACCTCGGCGATCTGGTCCCGCTCGGCCCGGGTGGCCACGGTCAGGCTGGACAGCGCCTGAGCCCGCTCCAACGCCGCGGCCTGGGTGAAGTGGACGATGTACACCGGCGCTCGGTCGGTGGCTAGCAGATCCTGCAGGGTCTCGGTCAACGGGACCAGGGTGTACGAGAAGTGCAGCGGGACAGGGCGTTGCACGTTAGCGATGACGGCGGTCGGCCGGTCGGTGCGCCTGGTCAGGTCGTCGGCGAAGAACCGCATGTCGCCGAGCGTGGCGGACATCAGGACGAACTGCGCGCGGGTGAGCTCCAGCAGCGGAACCTGCCAGGCCCAGCCGCGCTGCGGGTCGCCGTAGTAGTGGAATTCGTCCATCACGACGACACCGGCGTCGGAATCGGCCCCACCACGAAGGGCTATGCCGGCGAGGATCTCGGCCGTGCAGCAGATGATCGGCGCGGCCGCGTTGACGGCCGAGTCCCCGGTGATCATCCCGACGGCGGACGCGCCGAAGATGTCGACGAGGTCGAAGAACTTCTCCGAGACCAGCGCCTTGATCGGGGCCGTGTAGTACGACCGCCGGCCTGTCGCCAGGCCGGTGAACAGGGCCGCGGTGGCGATCAGGCTCTTCCCGGAGCCGGTCGGCGTTCCGACGATGACGTTGGCGTCGCCGACGATCTCCAGCAGCGACTCCTCCTGGTGCGGGTACAGCGGAAGCCCGCGCTCCGCCGCCCAGGCCGAGAAGGCGTCGAAGAGTTCACCGGCATCGACGGCGTGCTCGGCGGCGCCGCCGAGGGCCGCGTCCCAGACGCTGTCGCCGTCCCGGGTGGGCAGCAGGTCGGCGAGGGTCACCGGTCCAGCTTGTCACGGTCGGCAGGGCGGGCGGCGCGGATGTCGGCGGCGGGAGCACCGCGGACATCGTCAGCAGCGCGGGGCTCATCGGTAAGCCCCCGCGAACACGGCCGTGGTACGGGTCCGGCGATCGCCGGCGCGCCGGTCGCGCCGCCAAGAGTTGCGTGGACCTACGGCGGGAATCCGGGCCGACCACTGACCATTTCTCCACGCAACACTGCCCCTGGACCCAGTTCGGCGGGGCGAGGCAGGCGGTACGGGGTTCGGGTCTGCTTGTCACGGTTGGGCCGACTGGTGCCAGTCGCCGGTCGCGTCCACTCCCAGCTCGGCCAACGATTCACCGGGGGCACCCCTGGCACCGGCCCACCGTCAGCCCGGAACCTCCTCGAGCACCTGCCGGGTGATGTGTTCGGCGATCGCCAGCGACGAGGTCGCCGCCGGGGAGGGAGCGTTCCGGACCAGGGTGATCCGGGGCCGGCGGGTGATCCAGAAGTCGTCGACCAGGGAACCGTCGTTGCGCACCGCCTGCGCCCGCACTCCCGCCGGTGCCGGCTCCAGGTCAGACAGCGTCAGCGCCGGCAGGTATCGCCGCGCCTGCGCGAGGAAGTAACGCTTGCTGATCGACCCGACCATCTCCTTCACCCCCGTCCGCCAATGGTTGCGGGCGAGCGTGCCGAAGCCCGGCGTACGCAGCACGGCGGCCAGGTCTCCGGCGGAGATGTCGGTCCGGTGGTAGCCCTCCAGCGCGAGCGCCAGCACCGCGTTCGGCCCGACGTCGACCCCGCCGTCGATGCGGCGGGTGAGGTGGATGCCGAGGAACGGGTAGCGCGGGTCGGGCACCGGGTAGACGAGCCCCCTGACCAGGTGCTCGCGTGGCTGCGCGATCCGGAAGTACTCGCCGCGGAACGGAATGATCGCCGGTTCGGGGTCGTCGCCGGCCAGCACGGCGAGCCGGGCGGACTGCAGGCCACCGCAGATCACCACCTCGTCGGCGACGAATTCACCGGACTCGGTGAGCACGACGACCCGGTCGCGTTCGGGCCAGAGCCCGGTGACCGGGGTCGCGGTCCGGACGGCACCGCCGCGGGCGCCGAGATCATCGGCAATGGCCCGGGTCACGACGACGAAGTCCACGATCGCCGAAGACGGCGAATACAGGGCCCGGACACCTTCGACATACGGTTCGATCTCGGTGATCTCGCTCGCGCCGATCATCCGGACGTCGTGTACGCCGTTGGCCAGCGCACGTCGCTGGATCTCATCCAGCCGCTCCGCCTGGTCGGCGTCCAGCGCCACGACCAGCTTGCCGACGTCGTCGTAGGGAATGCCGTTCCCGGCACAGAATTCCTTCAACAGACCCGACCCGCGCCGGCATAGCCGGGCCTTCAGCGACCCCGGCGGGTAGTAGATCCCGGCGTGGATGACGCCGCTGTTGTGTCCGGTTTGATGGCCGGCGACGGTGGCTTCCTTGTCGAGGACGGTGATCTCCGCGTCGGGCCGCGCGATGGCGAGTTGCCGCGCGGTGGCGAGGCCGACGATGCCGGCGCCGACGACAACGATCCTCATGCGGGCGCCGCCGCCCGGTCCCCGGCGAGCGGCAGCCCGCGGCCAGTCCGGGGGGCATGGCCTCGTCGCATCCGGGAAAGCTACCCGAGCGGCCGAGATGACGTGCGCATTCGCGGAACCGGTCGCACGATGGGCGCAGCCGTGACGCCGTGGGGCGCTCGGCTCGGTCTCTCTGCAAGGACGGTGCCGATGAGCGTTCCCGCGGTACAGAGCAATTCGACCGTCCCGGCGAGAACGCCGGGGGCAGTCGCGCTCTGGCGTTCGCTGCTCGCCGGCCTCGCGTGGTGGGGAGTGCTGGCGGCCCTCGACGGCGATCCCGGTCAACTGCGCTACTTCTCCCAGGTCACGACGCTCGCGGTGGCACTGGTCGCGACGGCGTCCGTGCTCACCTGGAGCGTGACGGCACCCTGGTGGCTGCGGGTGCTCGCCTGGTGCCGGGGAGCGGCGACGACATACGCCATCGTCACCGCGGTGATCTACCAGCGGTTGCTCAGCGGGGATCTCACTGCCACCTCCAGCCTGCTGGAGCACGCGGTCGTGCCGATCCTTGCGGTGCTGGATTGGGTGGTCTTCGGGCCGCAACGGGTCCGGCAGGCCTGGTGGACGCCGTTGACCTGGCTGATCCCACCCATCGGCTACCTGGCCGTGTACTACCACGTCCGCGACCGCACCGGGAAGCCGCTGTACCCGTTCCTCAATCCGGCGGCCGGCGACTTCTGGACGCTGGGTGGCGATCATGGTGGGGGTGTTCCTGCTGGTGGGTTCTCTGGTGTGGGCAGTCGGTCGGCTGCGCCCTCTCGGCCCGCCGCACCGGCTCAGGGGTCGGTTGACGGGTCGGGCCTTTCGACTGTCGAGATCACCGGGCCGGCGGTCGTTCTCGCGTCGCGGTACGACGTCACCACGCTCGCAACCGATGCGGTCGCGCAGCCACGCTGGCAGCGGCCGAGCTGCTGGCCGAGCGGACCGGAGAGCGAACGAGACCTGTCAGGTCGACCGGGTCGCGGCATGTGCGGCCTTCCTCGGTGAGCGACTTTTCCGGCCGACGGCTGGCCGTTGCCCCCGGTCTGGGACCCGATTGCCGGTGACTACCGCACCTCCGACGGCTGGATCCGGCTGCACACCAACTACTCCCACCACCGGGCGGCGGCGCTCCGGGCGCTGCTGCTGCCCGACGACGGGCCGACCGGGAAAGTGTCGCGGCCGCGGCCCGGCGCCGGGACGGCGAGCAGCTCGAGGCCGCCGTCGTCGCCGAGGGCGGCGCGGCGGCCGTTCTGCGCACCACCACCGTCTGGTCGGCTCCGCTCCCGGCCGGGCCGCACGGCGTGAACGGTTGACGGTCAGACCCACCGCGCCGGCGGGGGTGACACTGCCGGCCGCGGATTCGCCGCTGTCCGGCGTCCGGGTGCTGGACCTGACCCGCGTCATCGCCGGTCCGGTCTGCACCCGGTTCCTGGCCGCCTACGGCGCGCAGGTGCTGCGCATCGATCCACCGGGATTCGCGGAGGTGCCGGCCCTGCTGCCCGAGGTGACGCCCGGAAAGCGTTGCGCCGCACTGGATCTGCGCACAGCACACGGTCGGGATCGGTTCCTGGAGCTGGTGCGGCAGGCGCACGTACTGGTCGGCGGTCTGCGGGACGGCGCCCTGGCGCGCCTCGGCCTCGGGGTGCCGGAACTGTGCGCGGTCAACCCGGCACTGATCACCGCGCGGTTGACCGCCTACGGCTGGTCCGGGCCGTGGCGTGGTCGCCGGGGCTTCGACAGCCTGGTGCAGATGAGTTGCGGCATCGCGCACGCCGATCCAGCCTCAGCCGACCCGGTCTCAACCGATCCAGGCTCAGCCGATCCGGGCGCGGCGCCGTCCCCGCTCCCCGCGCAGGCCTTGGATCACGCCACCGGTTACCTGCTCGCCGCCGCCGTCTGCCGTGCGATGACCCGCCAGCTGCGCACCGGAGTTCCATCCGACATCGGCACCTCCCTGATGACCACCGCCAACGACCTGCTGAATCTGCCGACCGTCGCCGGAGCGGTGCCGGCTGATCCGGGCGGGCCGGACGCATTCTTCGAGGACGTCGACACCACCTGGGGCCCGGGCTCCGGGTGCCCGGCGGCATCGACGGCGTCGCCCCGTCCTGGTCCGTCGACGCCGGACCGCTCGGCCGGCACGAGGCGGCGTTCGACTGATCCCGCCGCGCCGTGCGGGCCACCGCCGCGGCCCCGGAACGCGGTCGGCTCCCGGCCACCCCAGGGAGGAGGACACTGGAGAGGTTGCCCCGCGCACCGGCGGGGCATCCGCGCGCAGAGCGCGGGCAAGCTGCAATCGTGAAGGACCAGCCCGTGACCGACGGCCCGCTGATCGTGCAATCCGACAAGACGCTGCTGCTGGAGATCGGCCACCCCGACGCCCCGGCCGCCCGGGCGAACATCGCACCGTTCGCCGAGCTCGAGCGCTCCCCCGAGCACGTGCACACCTACCGGATCACCCCGCTCGCGCTGTGGAACGCCCGCGCCGCCGGCCATGACGCCGAGCAGGTCGTCGACGCGCTGGTCCGCTGGTCCCGGTTCCCGGTCCCGCAGGCGCTGCTGGTCGACGTCGTCGACACCATGGGGCGGTACGGACGCCTCGTGCTGCAGACGCACCCTGCGCACGGGCTGATCATGGTCTCCCGCGACCGCGCCGTGCTCGAAGAGATCATGCGGCACAAGAAGATCGCCCCGATGCTGGGTACCCGCATCGACCCGGACACCGTCGTCGTGCACCCGTCGCAGCGCGGCCACCTCAAGCAGGCGCTGCTCAAGGTCGGCTGGCCCGCGGACGACGAAGCCGGCTACGTCGACGGCGAGGCGCACCACATCGAGCTGGACAACTCGAACTGGCACCTCCGGCCCTACCAGGAGCAGGCCGTCGAGGGTTTCTGGGCCGGCGGGTCGGGTGTCGTCGTGCTGCCCTGCGGCGCGGGCAAGACGCTGGTCGGCGCGGCGGCGATGGCGAAGGCAGGCGCGACAACGCTGATTCTGGTGACCAACACGGTGTCCGGCCGGCAGTGGCGGCGCGAGTTGCTGGCCCGCACGTCGCTCACCGAGGAGGAGATCGGCGAGTACTCCGGTGAGCGCAAGGAGATCCGGCCGGTCACGATCGCGACCTACCAGGTGATGACCCGCAAGACCGGCGGCGTCTACAAGCACCTCGACGTCTTCGACTCGCACGACTGGGGCCTGGTCATCTACGACGAGGTGCACCTGCTGCCCGCACCGGTGTTCCGGATGACCGCCGACCTGCAGTCCCGGAGGCGGCTCGGGCTGACGGCGACCCTGGTCCGGGAGGACGGCCGGGAGGGTGACGTCTTCTCGCTGATCGGCCCCAAGCGGTACGACGCGCCGTGGAAGGACATCGAGAGCCAGGGCTGGATCGCGCCGGCCGAGTGCACCGAGGTCCGGGTGACACTGACCGATGCCGAACGACTCAGCTATGCCACCGCCGAGCCCGAGGAGCGGTACAAGATCGCCTCGACGGCCCGGACGAAGATCCCCGTCGTCCGGTCGATCCTGGACCGTCACCCGAACGAGCCGACGCTGGTGATCGGCGCGTACCTGGAGCAACTCGAGGAACTCGGCGAGGAGTTGCAGGCGCCGATCATCCAGGGCTCCACCCGCAACGCCGAGCGGGAGCGGCTCTACGACGCGTTCCGGCACGGCGAGATCAACACCCTGGTGGTGTCGAAGGTGGCGAACTTCTCGATCGACCTGCCGGACGCGACGGTCGCCATCCAGGTGTCCGGAACGTTCGGCTCCCGCCAGGAGGAGGCGCAGCGCCTGGGCCGATTGCTCCGACCCAAGGACGACGGGCGGCAGGCGCACTTCTACTCGATCGTCTCCCGGGACACCCTGGACACCGACTACGCCGCGCACCGGCAGCGGTTCCTGGCCGAGCAGGGCTACGCCTACCGGATCGTCGACGCCGACGACCTGCTCGGCCCGGCGGTGCCGGGTACGGCGGACTGACCTTCGACAGACCCATTTCCGCCGAACCGTGCTTTCGGCATCCGGTTAGTCGGCCGCCAACGGCTGGCTGGAGTGGCGGACCGCCACCAGGCGGCCTCAACGCAGGTCGCCCGCCACCTCGGCCGGCGCCAGTGACAACACTTGAACCGGGATCACGGCGACGCCGGACGGCGTCAGCGCAGGTCGCCCGCCACATCCGCCGCGGCGAGGAGGAGCACCAGGGCCGGGATGACGGCGGACGGCGGGACTCGGTAGCGACCCCGGCCGTCCTGCTCGGCCAGACCGCAACCGGTCAGCGTCCGCAGGTGGTGGTACAGCTGCCCGGTCGATGCTCCCTCGACCACCTGCTGCAACTCGGCCGTACTGGCCGGACCGGCGAGCAACCGCCGGGTCAGGGCCGCCCTAGTCGGGTGCCCCAGGCCGGCGAGGACGGTGGAGCCCGGGGGGTTCGGCAGGTCCAGCACCGCGCCCGCAGCGAGGCCGATGTTCCACACAACACGCCCGTGCAGGGTCACGTCACCGCTGTAGCTCACGACGCCGGCGTCGAGGCCCAGCGGCGGGCCTCCGGCGGCCGAGGGCCGACCCGATGCACCGGCGCCGGCCGGTTCCGGCGGCGGCCGATCGGTCGCGCCGGTTCGGGACGACGGGGGGTCCGACAACGGGCCCATTCGTTCTGCCGCCTCGCCTGCGGCGGCGGAACGATTCAGGACGACCGCCTCCAGGGCGGCGATCCGCGCCTCCAGGTCGCGGAGCCGGCGCTGACGACGCCCCTGGTCAGCCACGGCCGTCGGCCCAGTCGGTCATTCGGACATCTTGCCCGAGCGCCGAAGACGCCGAGTGGCATCAGCGCGCCGACACCCGGGCCCCGAGCGCGCAACCGACGCGGTCCAGCACCGCCTTGTCCTGCATCGCGGCCAGCAATAATTCCTGGTGCGCGAAACTCTGCAGCGCGCTCGACCATTCAGCGGAGGGCATCCGCCGGACCATCAGCATGGCGGACGCGGTCGTGCCGTCTGTCCGGCGAAGCGTCAGACCCTCGGTGATGATTCCCGGATAGGACCCGCCCTTGGCGCCGAGCCCGATCGCGCCCGGCGGTGCCGGCGGCCACTCGAGGTGCTGCCGGGCGAGGGCGCTGCCGGGCCGGTCAGGATCGCCGCCCCGGCCGGACAGCCGGCGGTGCAACGCCGTCAGTGCCGCCGGTGACGCCGCGCTGGTGCGGTCCGCCCACCGCTGCTGGGTCTGCAGGTCCGGGACGGGCAGGGCACGGATGCCGGCGCGGAACGCCGCGTCCCTCGAGAACCGCTTGGCCAGCTGGAGTTCCGCGTCGGCGCGATGGTCTCGATGAGCGGCGTCCGGCCGGAGCAGCAGAATTGCCGAACCCAAGAAGGACGGCAGCGCCGGACGGAACCACCCAACCGTGCGCGCTGCCCAGCGCAAGGCCCAGTCTCCCAACAGATCTCGCAGGTAGTCCGCGGCGGCGTTGTCGCTGAACCTGATCATCGCGGTGACCAGATCGTCCAGGGTTACGGTCGTCGACGGGTCGGCCGCGGCACCCCCGCGCACCGGGACGCCCAACGCGCCGAGGGCCTGGACGTGCGCTCCGCCGTCCAGGCCCGGCAGGTACCAGGCCTCCCACGCGGCCACCGGCACCCGTTGGGTCGGGTCGAGCCGTCCGCGATCAACCGCATCGGCGTACGCCGCGAGGTGGAGCACCTTGACGGCCGATGCGGTCGGCGATGGCACCCACGATCGGTGGCGAAGCACCCCGCTGCGCCCGTCGTCGACCAGCAGGCCGACGTCGGAACGGTGCGCCGCAAGGTATCCGAGCCATCCGGCCGCCGTCGAGGTGTCAGCGGTCGACGGATCCGGCGGCACGCAGCCGCGCGCGGCGACCGGCGAGGAAGCGGTGGCCGACGCACCAGGTCCGGCAATTGCTTCGGCGCGGAGTCGGCCCGCATCGCCGGCCAGAGCTCCGGCGGGAGACGCTCCGGAGAGGACGGATGCCCTTCCCGGCGCACGCTGCGTTCCGGACGTCGGGACGGAGCCCGCCGGTGCAGCACTCGCCCCGGCAGTTCCCACGACGGCCGGCGCCGTGGCCAGCAGCACCGCCGTCACGAACAGCGTCGTCATCCGGTAAGTCCTTCGTGCTCCGCGTTGGGGGTCTCGACCGGCCCCGATCGATGGCGTCATCCGTCCTCCTCGACGATCCTATGTTGTTATTCCAATATTACGGAGCACTGACGTTCCTGCCAAGACCTCCGAGTCGCCGAGCTGTGGGACATTCGGCACGACTGGGACAATCGACGCGCCATGACCGAGAATGACTGCGGTGCTTCGGGTTTTCACTGCGGCCCGGGCACAGGCCGGGTAGCGTCGGGCGGGCAGTGGGTTGGCGCCCACCGGTGCCGACCCTGATCCGTTACATCCAGGTGCGGATCCTCAATGACGAGGAGGCTTCATGTCCGGAAATCGCGCAGTCACTTACCAGGGCCCGATGAAGGTCACGGTCGAGGAAATCGACTACCCGACGTTCGAGCTGCGGGACGGTCCCGGCGTCAACCCGGCCAATGTGGGCCGCAAGGTGCCGCACGGCGCCATTCTCAAAGTGGTCACCACCAACATCTGCGGTTCCGATCAGCACATGGTCCGCGGCCGCACAACGGCACCCGAAGGGCTGGTCCTGGGGCACGAGATCACGGGCGAGGTCGTCGAAGTCGGGCCCGGGGTCGAATTCGTCAAGGTCGGCGACCTGTGTTCGGTGCCGTTCAACATCGCCTGCGGGCGGTGCCGGAACTGCAAGGAGGGCAAGACCGGTATCTGCCTGAACGTCAATCCCGATCGACCCGGTTCGGCCTACGGGTACGTCGACATGGGCGGCTGGGTCGGTGGTCAGGCGGAGTACGTGCTCGTGCCGTACGCCGACTGGAACCTGTTGGTGTTCCCGGACAAGGCGCAGGCAATGGAGAAGATCACCGACCTGACGATGCTGTCCGACATCTTCCCCACCGGTTTCCATGGCGCCTACACCGCCGGCACCAAGACCGGGTCGACGGTCTACGTCGCCGGCGCCGGTCCGGTGGGTCTTGCGGCTGCCGTCTCGGCGCAGCTGCTGGGTGCGTCCGCTGTCATCGTCGGCGATCTCAACGAGGAACGGCTCGCCCAGGCCCGCAAGATCGGCTGCGAGACGGTCGATGTGTCCAAGGGCGACCCCAAGGACCAGATCGAGCAGATCCTCGGCGTGCCGGAGGTCGACTGCGGCGTCGACGCCGTCGGCTTCGAGGCCCGCGGGCACGGTAGCCGGGACGCCGCCGAGGCGCCCGCCACCGTGCTCAACTCGCTGATGGACATCACCGCGGCGGGCGGCAGTCTCGGTATCCCCGGGCTGTACGTGACCGGTGATCCGGGTGCTGCAGACGAGGCCGCACAGGTCGGCTCGCTGTCCATCCGGCTCGGCCTGGGCTGGGCGAAGTCACACAGCTTCACGACCGGCCAGTGCCCGGTGATGAAGTACCACAACGGGTTGATGAAGGCGATCCTGGCCGACAAGGTGCACATCGGGGACGCGGTCAACGCGACCGTCATCAGCCTGGAGGACGCGCCCAAGGGCTACGCCGAGTTCGACTCCGGCGTCGCCCGCAAGTACATCCTCGACCCGCACGACATGACCGGAAAGCGCACAGCCGCCTGACCCGGCGAGTCAACGGCGCCGTCGTTGCACTTCGCGTGCTCCGACGGCGCCGTCCGCTGTTCCGCCGGTTGACCGCGTCGGACCCGGCCGACCAAGCGGCGCTGGGAAATCACCGCGCGATGCGAAGCCTCAGCACCGAGGATGAGCCGATGACCGGCCACCCTGCGCAGCCACTTCTTCCCGAGACTCTGCACGGCCGTCGGGTCGTCCTCGAACCGGTGGACCGGTCGCACGTCCCGGACCTCCGGCGCATCCTCGCGACCCCCGCGGTCCGGGTCCGCTGGGGCAACGAGGCGGCGGCGGAGACCTGGCCGTTCGATGACCCGTCCGCCGTTCGCTTCGCCATCGTGCTGGATGGCGTCGTAAGGGGGATGGTGCAGTTCGGCGAGGAGGACGACTCCCGCTACCGGCACGCGTCGATCGACATCTTCGTTGACCCAGACGTGCACGGTCAGGGGGTCGGCCGGGACGCCGTCGGCACCGTCGCGACTCATCTGATCGGCGAACGCGGCCACCATCGCCTCGTCATCGATCCGGCGGTCGACAACGAACCGGCCATCCGGTGCTACGCCAGCGTCGGGTTCCGTCCGGTCGGCGTGCTGCGCGCGTACGAGCGGGACATCGACCGGGCGACCGGCGAGGAAATCGCCGGCTGGCACGATGGTTTGCTGATGGAGATGCTGGGTGACGAACTAATGGGCTGACGCTCCTGCGCGGAACCCCGACTGCCGGCGGCTGTGCTGCCCCAGCGTCTCCGGACCCTACGAGGTCGCGCCATTGTGCCCGACACTCCAACAGGGTGCGTCGTCCGCGGCGTCAAGCTTACCGAGAACGCCTCCCACTACTTCACCGTCGCGCAGCAGGCCGCGGAAGTGCTGTGTCGCGTCACTCCGCGCTGCTGACACCCTCGGGCCCGCCCTCGTCACGATCGGCATCATCTGGTCCTGGAGGACAATCGTTGTGCCTGGCGGGCGAAGCGAGCCCGCGGCAGTCCGCGATCCGCCGTTTCAACGACCGCCTGGAGAGTCGGTTCCTACCGATTGGCCGCCCGCCGGGCGCGGCTGTGACCAGTCGCAAACACGGCCGCCGGGCAGCGCTGCGCCGTCGACGTGCGAAGCTGTGCCGGTGTGCGCCGCCGCCGACCCCGCATGGCGCCGGCCACGCGGCCCCGGTTCCGGTGGCGCCGCCGCCCGGCGGCGGGCCGTCGGGCGCCGGCTCATCGCGGGGGTATTGGCGCTGCTGCTGCTGGCCGCCTGCGACACGGCGGCCGACCGGATCCCCGTGCCGGAGGGCGTTGATCCGTCGGGCAGCGCAACGGCCGTCACCACCCCTTCGATCACCCCCGTCACCCCGGACGGCCTGATCACCGGTCCCGGTGTCACCGACGACTCCATCACCCTGGGGGTGCTGGTCGATGCCGCCGACGACCGGGGTTTCGTCGCCGGGGTGCAGCTGTGGCAGGAGGCGGTCAACACCTCCGGAGGGCTGTGCGGCCGGCGGATCCAGCTGGCGACCGCCGGTACGGCCGGCGTCCCGGCGAACACCGGGCGGGCCTACGAGGCGGTCGGCAGATCGGTCCTAGGGCTGGTGATCCTGCGTTCCCCCGACCAGGACGACCTCAGCGTCCGGATCTCCGCAGACCAGATCCCGACGCTGACGCCGACCGGCCGGTCGACCGCGCTCGGTCCGACGCTGCCCATCGTGGTCGGTGCCACCGCGGACGTACTGGCCATCAATGGTCTGGATTACCTCGAGAGCACCGAACGCACCCGGTCAGGTGGCACCGTCGGCGTCCTCAGCGACGGGTCACCCACAGCCGAGAACGCGTTGAACGGCGCGCGGTGGTGGGCCGCGGATCGGGGCGTCACCCTCGACGTGCGCACGGTTGGCACCACCACCCCGGTCCCCGGCTCCGCTGGCAACACCCCCGCCGGCAGCGCTCCGGGGCTGACGTCCTGGGGCCCGGCGACAGCCGTCCTCTCCCTGACCGACGCGGCCACCACCGGGCGCCTGGTCGCCGGAACCCCGGCGGAGCTCACAATTCTGACGACCATCGACGGGTACGACCCCGGCGCCTGGCCCGCGCCCGCCCTGGCTGCCGCCGCCTCCGGCCGGGTGGTGGTGAGCACCTCGACTCCGGCGTACGGGTCCGACTACCCGGCGGCGGTGAGCGTCGCGGCGCGGGCGGCCGCCGCGGGTCTGCCCGCGCAGGGCCCGCGGTTCTTCGAGGGTTACGCGACGGGCGTCAGTTGGGATCGCCTGCTGACCCAGGCGTGCACGGACCGGAGCCTGACCCGGCCCTCGATCGAGCAGGCGATGACCACGGTCGGACCCGCGTCGGTCGACTCGCTGTTCGGCCCGACCGATCCCGGTCTCGTCGTCCAGTCCGGGTTGCCGGCGACCTTGGTATCTGCGGTGTCCCGGGCCGCACCCTCGGTGGTGGGTGGGTTGGCGCCGGTGACCTGGCCCGAAGCCGCCTCCGGGATCGAGGACTACCGGCCGTGAGACGCCGAATCCGACTGCGGTCCCTGCCGGGCGTATCGGTGACCGGTCGACCGAGAACGCCGGCCGGTCGTCACCGGTCCGTGCGCTGGGACCAGGCGTCGGCGGGCACATAGGCAGCAACGTTGTCCATCCGGCGTTGCACCGCCGCGATCTCGTGCACGGCCTGGGCGAGGACGCTGCGATCGATCGGCGACAACCGATCGCGAATCAGCATGTCCGACGGTTTCTCGCCTCGTTCGAATTGCTCGATCTGACAGCGCAACCGCAGCCGTTGGACGACCTCGAAGGCCTCGATCAGATTGTGCGCCTGCTCCTCCGGCAGCACGGCCGATCCGGCAGCGGCCCGAAGCCGGTCTGTCGTCGGCAGCGCCGCGGAGCCGACGCTCAACGCGACCCATCGGGCGAGGTTCACGATGGGCAGCAACGCGTGCGTCTTGATGTCGACCGTCTCGCGACGCGTGAAGACGTCACGGATCGAGCGGTACCGGGCGCGCTGGGCCACGGACTGCTGCATGAGCAGGCGCATGGTGCCGGGGTGGCGGCGCACCTCCTGAAAGACCTCGGTGACCGCGGGCAGCCCGGGATCACCGTGGATGGGCCGCCCGTCGACCAGCAGAGAGGTCATGATGGCGCCCTGGTTCTTCTCCGGGGCGACCAGCCATTCCTCGGCGGCGGTGCGCCACGACGCGTTGGTCCGGGCGAAAGCGGCGTGTTCCGCGGTGGCGCCGTGGCCGTCGGCGGTGAGACCGGCGCCGGCGAGCAGCCGGTCGATCTCTCCGAAGACCATCCGGTAGCGGTCTATCTCGGTCGCCTCGATCGCATCGTCGAAGGCGACGGCCGAGTCGATGTCGGAACTCGGCGTCGCCTCCCGTCGCCCGTTGCTGCCCAACGAGAGCCAGGTGAACGCATCGATCGACAACTCGGGGTGCTGCTGGAAGGTCAGGGCGATCGCTCGTCGCACGATGGTGTCGACGATCGCGGAGTAGACGGTGATCACCTTGCTCGACGCCAGTTGCCTGGACAGTAGATCGTCGAGCACCGACGGGACCCGACGGATCCGCTCCTGCAGTTCGGCCACCGTCGACGCCCGCCGCACCTGCTCGTGGATCGACACCCCACCGGTGGTCGGCGAGACGGTGAAGTCGCGCGGTGTGACGATGCCGCGCAGGTCCCCGGTGCTGTCGGTGACCATCAGGTAATCCGCGTTGCGGTCGAGCATCAGGATCAGTGCCTCGGCGGCGGAATCACCGACGACGGCGGTGGGAATCGACTCGTCCACCGCGGCGGTCGCCGGCGCGGTGGCGGTCAGCTGCTCGACCAGCACCCGGCGGCGGAGCACAGCGTCGGTCACCAGGCCGTAGTTCCGATCTCCCAGGCGCACAGCGGCGCACGGCACGCCCCGTTCGGTCATCCGCCGTGCGACATCGGAGACACGGTCGTCGCGGTCGACAATCAGCGGCTCGGTCACGATCAGGTCCTCGACCTGGCTGTACGGCGAAACGACGACCCGCTGCCGGGCGATCGCCACCTGCTCGGCCAGGAACCGGGCGCCGGAGGCCGATGCGAAGGCGGGTGCGACGACCGCGGCGGGAATGGCCGCCGCCGTGACCGCCTCGGCCGCGACCGCCAACGGGCCGACCGACCGCCCGATCAGCATCGCGGAGAATCCGAAGATCCCACCCGGCCCGAGCCGCTCATCCGCGGCATCGTCGCTGCGCTGCAACGTGTTCCAGATATCCACCGATCCTGCGATCACCACGAAGACATCGGCGCTGGGGACGGTGAACGCGTCAAGGATCACCTCGCCTGCTGCGAAGCGCACCACCTTCGCCGCCTGCAGTACGTTCGCCCGGGCCGGGCCGGACAAGCCGGCGAAGGGTGCGCTCCGCCGAAGGATGTCGCGCAGCCCCGCCAGGTCGGCATCTACATCGGCTTCGGTGTCGGGCTCGGGCGGACGGTCCACCATCACCCCGGTTCCATCGGTTGTCCGCCAGTACACACCCGCGACGCGCCGTTGCGCGTCGCGGGTGCAGGTCAGCTCACGCGGTGCCCGGCGTCGGCGGCTCCGGAATGGAGTATCCGGACGGCCGGACGGTGGAGTTCAGCGAATTCGCCCACGAGCCGTCCTGGATGTACTGCTTGAGGGCGGCATTCACCTTGTCCACCATCGCGGTGTCGCCCTTCTTGACACCGATGCCGTACAGCTCGTCGGAGAAGCCCTTTCCGATGACCTTCAGTTTGCCGCGATACTGCTCCTCGGCGGCGTACCCGGCGAGGATCACGTCGTCGGTGGTCACCGCATCCACCTTGCTGTCAGCCAGAGCCTGCACGCACTCGGAGAATGTCGGCAGCTCGACCAGGTTGATCTCACCGAGGTACTTCTCCTTCACGTTGGCCGCAGAGGTCGTGCCGGGCACGGAACACAGCTTTCGTCCGTTCAAAGTCTCCGGGCTCGTGATGTCTTCTTCGTTGCGGCGGACCAGCAGGTCCTGGTGGGCCTCGAAATACGGGCCGGCAAAATCCACCACCTTTTTCCGGTCGTCCGTGATGGAGAACGTCGAGACGACCAGATCTACATCGCCTGAGGCCAATAGGTTCTGCCGATCGGCGCCGTTGGCCTCTTTCCAGGTGATGTTCTCCGCCGGCACGCCAAGCGCCGCCGCGACATACGTGGCGGTGTCGACGTCAAAGCCGCGATAGCTGTCGCCGTCCTTGAAAGAGAGCCCTGGCTGATCGTAGGCAATCCCGATCGTGAGTTTGCCATCGCTGGTGGCCCCGGACACCGTGGAAGGACTGGGATTGGGACGCTCGTCGCTCGATCCGCACCCAGTCAGAACTGCCAGGAAGACGAATGTCGCACCCGCCGCTGTGATCTTCTTGAGCCCGACGTTCTTCATACTCACTCTTTCTCCGCATCGTTTGGACCAACACCAGTCGAAGAGATCAGGTCGGCAGGACCTGTTCTCCGTGACCGGGATCGAGATCATCCGGAGTGACGTCAGGCCCGTAGGTCGGTCCGGTTTCGGACCAGACGGCCTTGATCTTGCCGCCGGTGTTCTCGATGACCTGTTTGCGGACCACCAGCCAGCCGATGGTGAGGCAGATGGCCAGGAGCGGGATGCCGAACACGATCACGATGAACCCGGTCTTGTGCCAGAAGTACGGGGAAGCCTGCCAACCGGACACCGCTATCCCGACGACCACGAGCCCGAGAAAGGCCAGCCCGATATAGCTGGTCCAGGGATACCCAGGAGCCTGGAACTTGCTCTTCGGTATCACCCCCAGGTTCACCAATTTCCGCAGCCGAAGCTGGCAAAGGAAGATCGTCCCCCAGGTGAACAGCACACCGATGGCCGCTGCCTCCAGGGCGAGTTCGAAGGCGTCCGGGACGAGGAAATTGAGCACAGCGCCGAAGATGAAGACGATCGACGTCATCACGATGCCGGCCCACGGCACTCCCGAGCTGCTCATCTTCAGAGTGAATTTCGGTGCCTGCTTGCTCATCCCGAGGCTCCGCAGCACCCGTCCGGTCGAGTACAGGCCGGAGTTGAGGCTGGACATCGCGGCCACGATCAGGATCGCCTGGATGAGCGCGCTCATCCAGGTCATCCCGAGCCGTTCGAACACCGTCACGAACGGGCTTGTTCCTGCGGTGTATTCGGTGGTCGGGAGGATGCAGACCAGGAGCAGAATCGACCCGCAGTAGAAGATGCCGATTCGGTAGATGACGGCATTGACGGCCTTCGGGACCTCCTTTTCCGAGTCCTCCATTTCGCCGGCCGCGACGCCGACCATCTCGATCGCGGCGTAGGCGAACACCACACCCGACATCACCAGGATCGGCCCGTACCAGGCATAGGGGCTCTCGGTGGGCCAGAATCCGCCAGGGTTGGTGTACAGGTTCTGGAATCCGGCCTCGTGGCCGCCGACATCCATCTTGCCGACGACCAACACGGTGCCGACGACGAGGAACGCAACGATCGCGCCGACCTTCAGGACGGACGCCCAGAACTCGAATTCGCCGAACGCGCGGGCGGAAAGCAGGTTGATGAACAACACCACCGCGAGGGCAATCAGCACGGTTATCCACGTCGGCATCGTCGGTATCCAGAATTGGATATAGAGACCAACCGCCGACAGTTCTGCGATGCCGGTCAGTCCCCAATTCAGCCAGTAGAGCCAGCCGGTGACGAACGCTGCCTTCTCGCCGAAGAACTCACGCATGTAAGAGACGAACGCGCCGGACGTCGGGCGGTGCAGTACCAGCTCGCCGAGCGCGCGCATGAGGAAATACGCGATGACGCCGACAAACGCATAACTGAACAGCAGGGCAGGGCCGGTGCTGTGCAGTCGCGATGCCGAACCCAGGAACAAGCCGGTTCCGATGGCCCCGCCAAGGGCGATCATCTGCACATGCCTGCGGTTCAGATTTTGTTTGTAACCAACCTGTTCGGCGTCGAGGGACTGTGGCGCCTGGGACGACGGCGCCGGCTCTTCGGTCGTTGTCATGGTTGTGCCTCTCAGTCGTTCTGTTCCGCGCGCGAGAACCCGAGAAGCCGATGCTCGGCCCTCGCTGTGCGTCGTTCGGTGGGGTGGACACGGATGCGAGTCGCGATCACGTCGGACCTGCTTTCAGTGCGGTCGAGGGGGGTACCAATACCGCGGAAACACGCCGTCATATCCTGGAAACATCACTGACCCCCGCGGGGTTTTGTTCCCGCGAGCAGCCTGCCCAGCGCACCTTGTATCCGTTCCCAACCTCCTCAAACCTGGGGACGCGATATCTTTGCATGGATCACTATTCCGCAGAACCAAGTAGGCCGATCGGGCAGCCTCGATCGACCGAATGCGGCCGGCTGGTGGCGGTAGTTGGCTCAGCGTGAGGCTCGGTGGCCATCCGGGTAGCCGGTCCGGTCGCCACCGCCACGCCGCGCTGGCGCCGCCGCGACGCAGCACGGGCCCGGTGCCTGCGGGCAGAGCCCGCCCCCCGCCCAGCGCTCCATCGCCCCGACGTCGACAGAACCCGTGCTGTGGCGTTGTGTGGTGTGCCTCGCCTCAGGGGTCATGCAGGTGCTGACCCTGAGACGGCTGGTTGCCCGGTGAAACCGCCCCCAGGGCACTCTCGGGGAAATCCCTGGTGCGCGCGGACCCCGAACAGCGCCAGAGTGTTGCCATGTCAAACATCCCCGAACGTCCCATTCGACGCCTGACGCTGTCCTCGACCGACAAGAAGATCGCCGGTGTCTGCGGCGGCATCGCCGAGTACTTCAACATCGACCCGACGCTGGTCCGGGTGATCGCCGTTGTGCTCGCCTTCTTCGGCGGCGGCGGGATCCTCGCTTACCTTGCTGCGTGGATCATCATGCCGAGGGTCTGAGTCGGGTCCGGTCGTTGGAGTTCCGTCGAGTTCATGACGCCACAACCCCGGAGAACAGCCCGAAACTTGACGCAACTTGTCCGGTCAGCCGTCAGGAACGGGCCGCAACAACACCAGCGGGATCTCCCGGTCCGTCCGACGTTGATAGCCCGCATAGTTCCGATGGTCCTTGATCACCTCGGGCCAGAGCCGGGCCCGCTGCTCGGCATCGGCCACCACCGCACGCATCGCAACCGGCGGACTGTCCTGCAGCCGCACCGTGACATCCGGATTCGCCACCAGATTGAGGAACCACGCAGGTGAACGGTCATCCCCACCGCGGGACGCCACCACGACCAGTGCCTCGCCGTCACGCACGGGCGAGGTCAGCATCACCGCATGGTGCTGCCCGGTTCTGCGGCCGGTGGTGGTCAGTTCGAGTACCGGCATCCTGCCGTTTGTCCAGCCCCATCGACCACTGGTGAGCTTCAGCCCGGCACGGTGAACGGCGTTCATGACTTTGAAGACGAGGTCCGCGGGCACGCGTGCAGCGTACGGGCGCCTGAACCCGCACCTCTCCCGGAGAGAGCGCGGTCCGAGAGTGATTCCCTGAAACCCGACGGCCACAGCTCCCGCCTGATGCCGCCGGAACAGCAAGCACCGGCTCAGCGCAGGCGCGCCTGCCGCAGCACGCCCAGAAGCTCCGCGTAGGGGCCGATCAGGTACGCCAGGTCACCGGGCTCGAAGCGGGTGGTGCGGTGCAGCGGGTGCTCCATGACGCCGGTGGAGCTTCGGGTCAGCGCGACCACCCTGGTGTTGGCGGAGAGCTGGTCCATCGTCAGGCCGGCCAGCCTGCTGCCCGGTTCGATCGTCAGCCGGCTCACCATGAACGTCTGGTGAGCGATCGAGAACGACCCGAGGACATCGAGGCCGAGGGCGGCGCCGACGAACCACGGGGCGGTGAGCTCCTCGGTGGACCGGACGTTGTCGAACCCGAAGCGCCGTGCCGTCGTCCGGCCGAGCGCCCGGTCGAACACCCTGGTGATGACCGGGACCGCGGCAAACGTCGCCATCGGCGAGCCGATCAGGTCGTGCACGACGATCGCGGTCTCGATGTTGACCATGTCGTTGCTGGTGAGGATGGCGACCGCCGAGGACTGTTCCAGTCGGGCAGCCTTCAGGGTGGATCGCTGTGTCGCGTCGCCGAAGATGACCGGGAGCTTGCGGTCCTGGGCCTCGGCCAGATAGCGGTTCCCGCGGTCCTGTTCCACGATCACCACCCGCTTGCCGGCGGCAACCAGCGCGCTGGCGACCCGGATCCCGAACGCCCCGAGCCCGACGACGACCACATGACGCGCCATCCCGCGAACCCGTCGACGGCCGGTGGAGTCGTTCAGCCGGCGGCTGATCAGCATGTCGGACAGGAACGCCATCATCATCGCGATGGTGGTCACCCCGGCGATCATCAGGAAGATCGCCCACATCCGCAGCCACGGCGACTGGTCGATGAAGTTGAAGTCGCCGTAGCCGACCGTTGCCACCGTCTCTGTGCTGAAGTACATCGCATCCAGCAGGCTCATCCCCGGCCGGTCGTAGGTGAGCCACAGCAGCACCGTGGACACCGACAGCAGACCGAGCACCGCAGTGAGCGCCTTGTAGAAGACCGGGTCGAAGTCCTTGATCAACCCGGACAGAATGGCCATCAGCCGGGCCGGGCCGGAAACGCGGTGCGGCGTCTCCGGAAGGTCCGCGTGATCGGCGAGATCGACGTCGAAGGTCCGGAAGTCCTCGGCCGTTCCGAGTACGGCGGCGACGTCTCCCTCGCTGACGACCAGATCGCGGTCGGGGCAGATCAGGATGGGGTCGTCCTCGTCCGCCGAGTTGCGGACGACGGCGATGGGCGCGAGGTCGCCGTACAGGGCACGCAGCGACGACGTCCGCGGCACCGGCAGGGTCGCCACCAGGAAGCTCTCGGCGCCGATCGGCACCTCGTGGATTCGCCGCCGAAGGCACGCCTCGACGATGGCGGGCGCGGCCAGGCTCGCGACGTCCAGCACGGCCCCCGGACCGTTGCCACGCGCCATCGCCCGGCCGATCGCGTGATTGCCCAGCTGGGTGACGACCCGGACGTCGGGGCGCAGTTCCCGCGCCACCAGCGCGATCTCGAGATTCTTGAGCTCGTCCTCCACGACGCAGACGACGGCGCGGGCGCTGTGAATGCCGGCCGCGATCAGGGTCGCGGACGAGGTACCGAAGGACGCCGAGGTGCTGGCTCCCCAGCCGGTGACCACGTCGAGTTGGGTGCGGTCGGCGTACTCCTCCAGCACGGTCACCGGCTCACCGGCGCGGCGGAGCTGTTCGGCGATCCGCATGCCGATGCCGTCCAGGCCGCAGACGATGACGTGGCCGTGCGGGCGATCCGGAACCAGCACCGGGGGCCGCTCCGAAGCCGTTCGGTGATGCGGGTCGACGTGCCGCATCACCGTCGAGGCGGTATCGGAAGCGACTTCGGCGGACACCGCACACACCTCCGGTCCCCTGGGGCCGGCACCGTCGCCGGCCTGGCTGCGTCAACAGGACAATACCGACAGAGCTCAGCTCGTGCCGCATTTGCCCACGTCAGGGGCCCGCGGAAGGCCGAGGGTCGAGAGCGCAGCGGCACGCTCGCGCGTTCGTCGCTATGCGGCCGCGAAGGATCCGGCGAAGAAGGTCCGAAACGGCTCGACAAATTTCTTGCGGGCGATGTTCGCCGAGTTGTGCGATGCCCGAGGAATGACGATTGCCCGGCCGCGCGGAATCACATCGGCCAACGCCTGGGAGTTCTCCGCGAAGTACCGCGGGCTGCGGGCACCGGCAGCCAGGAGGACTTCCGCGGTGATCGGGGCGTAGTCGCTCGGCGGCCCGTCGTGATCGTGGATGCGTTTGATCTCGGCCGGCGCGGTGGGGAGCAGTTCGGCGAGTCGGCGACCGGCGGGAGTGTGCAGCAATGCCTTGCTGAGAAGCTCGGCAACACGGAACGGCAGCTTTGCTCCTGCGTCGTCCGGGTAGACGGCCCGGGCCATCACGGTCATCGCATGCGAATACTCACCGGCGGCAACGTCCCGCTCGAACTCGTCGAAGAACTCGAAGGACGGCCGACCGAGGATGGACAGACCGGGGTCGTAGACGGCGATCCGATCCAACGGCAGCTGCAGACCCGCACGAAGCGCAACGAATGCGCCCCCGCTGTGGCCGAAGATGCTGCGCGCACCGGTTCGCTCCACGACCGCCGCCAAGTCGTCGATATCAGTCTGGACGGTTTCTTCTCCGTCCAGTGGGCGCGCATCGGGCCGGCCGCGACGGTTGTACAGGTGCACCGAGAAGCGGTCGGCGAGAGCTTCCGCCAGTCGGTGGTAGTCCCGCTCCGCGACGCCGCCGCCGTGCAGGATTACGATGCCCGGCCCGGCGCCGATCGACCGCACCACGATGGCAGCCCCGTCGGTGGAGGCGATTTTGTCAACCTGCATCCAATCCTCCTAAACTGAGAACGTCGTTCGCAGTTTAGTCTGAACCTATGAACAACGCCACCCGACGTCAGCCGAAACGCGTCAACTCCCCGGGCGCGATCTGGAACCGGCCGGACCGCGGGTCTCGCGGCCCACAGCCCGAGCACAGCCGTGCGCAGATCGCCCGAGAAGCGGTGCTGTTGGCGGACGCCGGCGGTTTGTCCGCGGTGTCGATGCGGGCGGTGTCCGGTGCGCTCAACACAACGGCCGGATCGCTGTATCGCTATCTTTCCTCCCGCGACGAGCTGCTGGAGCTGATGACTGATGCGGTTCTCGCCGAGCTGCGGCTCGATCGGGACTCGACGGGTGAGTGGCTCGACGACATGATGGCGTTGGCCGATGATCAACTTGCTGTCTACCGACGCCACTCATGGTTGCTGGAGGCGATCGGGAGTGGCGGAGTCATCGGTCCGAATGGCATGGGCTACTTCGAGGCTTGCCTGCGCATGCTGGCCCCGTTGCATTGTGGAACCGCTCGCAAACTCGAAGCGATTGCGATGATGACCGGCGTCGTTTCTCTTTTCGCCAGAGCGGCGGGAACTGCTGGGGCGGGCCGGGAATCGAACCCGTTCGCCCTGGCCTCCCCGGACGTGCACCCGTATCTCACCGCCGCACTCGCCGAGCCCGCACCGGCGAGTGCGCGGCAGGATCTTTTCGAGCGGACCACCCGCTGTGTGCTCCGCGGCCTGCTGATCGACAATTCGTGAGAACACCTGGCCATTGCGCCGCTGCCATGGGCTCGCCCTGAATTGCCGTGCGGGCAAACAGATCGCAATGCACCGCCGCAGTGGATCGCGCCGATCATCAGACCCGCCGATCGGGTCCACCGAGCAGGTCCGGAGCGATACCGTGCGCGAGTTCATCCACCGGATGTCAACCGGCGTTGGGCGAGTCGAGCGATACCAGTGCACAGGAGACGGAAGATCGTGGATCGCTGCAACGATGCTCTGACATAAGAAAGTTGTCGGCGGTCAGGTAGACGAGTTGTGGCGAGATCGCCAGGAGGTCGCCAGATGTGACCAAGGCACAGGCCCAGCCGGGGAGCTGGGCCCTAGTCTCTCGGTCGTGGCCAAGCGGAGAAAGAAACTTCCGGGCGTTCGTGCGAACCAGCGCGACGACGCCCGATGGATACAGCGACGGTCTTTGTCGTTTCTGGTCGCGTTGGGCGCTTTAGGCGCCACAGTCATCGGCTTGGTGTTCTTCATGCTGTTCGCGCATGCCCTTGGAGCCGACCAATTGTTCTGGGGTTCCGCGCTGACCAGCAGGGACCTCTACGACATCATGCGAAGCACTGTGGCGGCTACCGCAGTGGTTGCGGGCTCTGTCGCCACTGTAGTAGCGCTGCGCCGACAATTTGCCACAGAACGCAAGCTTGACTTGGACCGCGACGCAGGGAAGCTAGCAGTAGAGCTTGACCGCCGTACCCGATATGTGAAGGCCGTCGAGCTACTTGGTGCCGACTCGACGACCATACGACTCGGCGGTGTATATGCACTCGAAGAGCTATCCATGGAATGGACAGACCTAGGTCAACGCCAGATGTGTGTGGATGTCCTGTGCTCATACTTGCGTATGCCTCCGACAGCGGCAGACAGAACCAGTGCCTTTCAGTTTGTGGTCAGGACAGCGGTTGAAGGAATCATCATTAAGCATCTCAAGCGAGACAGCGATCAGCATTAGGGCCCAGTGGACATTACTCTCCAGGGGGCTTCGATATCAGCTCCCATCGCCTATAGTGACCTTGACTTTCAAGGAGATGCAGGTTTCGAGTTCTGTGTGTTTGTGGTGGACCCGCGCCTCACCAATTGCACGGTTCGTGGCACTGCCACGTTTGACGCGGCGAGATTTAACCGTGGTTTATCCGTCTCTGATACGACATCTACCCATCACCTTGGGTTCCGGCAATCCGAATTCGAACTAGAATTCATGCTCATGAGGACTACCTTAGAAAATGGTCTCGCTATATGAAACCGCAAGTTCGCTTGGAATCTGCACGCTACCGGGTTGAATGCTACTACCGGCATAAGCATCGAAGATTGCGAAGTCGACATCCACTTGGTTCTGGAGTCTTCAACCGTTACACGTGGCGGATTGTCGATAGAGAACATCACCGCTAAATCATTGGGCTTCGCGGACAATGCCTTCGACGGTACTGATCGCGAACGTTCTCCAGCTGATGTCTCGCTCTGGGCACTCAATTGGCCTGACAAGGAACCGGTTGCATTGCCTTAGATCGCATCAGCCTTCAGAATGAGCCAGCCATCCATGGGAACACTTTCAAGGGAGGAGCCGCTCGGGCGTTGCACATAAACGTCAGAGGTGCAGAGTGGGAGGCACCGGAAGATTTTGTGCGGTCCTGAAAGTAGCTGCGGACAAGTCGCCCTGCATGCGCAATGATAGATTTCAACTCAACACTACTTGGCAACGGCGTCATTCAGAATCGGACTAGCAAATACAACCCTCGTGAGTCGTTCCGGCACCACCACAGCGATCCACCGAGGCCACTGGACCACCGCTTTCGCACTCGGCGGCGTCCCCGAATTCACCCCACACTGCAGTGATGGCGGTGGCCACCGCGGTGCTCCCGACGGCAGGCACAGACATGTTCCTGTTTTGGCGATTGTTGGCGATGGACTCCTGACCGTTCAATTACAAAGCAGCTCGTCGTAGTCCGACCTTTGCGGGCACCAGCTCTGGAACATAAACGGTCGTTCGCGTTGCTTTTCCCTGCCGATGTAACGCAACTCGTGTACGAATGGGCAGGGAGGTTATGTTACAAAGTAACGCGTACACGACTCGCGTGACAGTTCCACTATTGCAGCAGCAGTCACTTGCTTCACGCGGTTCGAACCAGCCCGATCGTTCGGCATGATCTGCTTGGTTCATTGCAAATCAGGGGCGCTATTCTTAGGGGTTTGAAGTTTTCGTTGAGCACAGCTTTGCCGGCGGCGTACCAGTCGGCGAACGTTTCGTGCAGGTCAACCTCCGACGTCTTGGGCTGCTGGTCATCGTGGTCGGCGGCGGCTTGGGTGACCAGCCACCAGGAGGTGGTCGCGGCTCTGGCGTGCCAGTGATCGAGTGGTTCGCCGTCGTGCCGGGCCATCACTCTCCTTCGCATGTTGATCGGGGTGCTCGTCGATGGGTTCGTAACCGAGTGATTCATGTCGGTGTCGGTGAGGGTGAGGTGGCGGCGCGGATGAGCAGGTCGTCGATGGTGGTGCGCCGGTAAGGCAGTGCGCCGGTTGCGGTGACCGTGTCGGCGATGTCGCGGAGTTTGCTGTTGGTGTTCTGGCTGGCGGCGGTGAGTACTTTGAACGCCTGCTGGGCGGTGAGCTGGTAGGTGGCCATGACGATGCCGGTGGCGGTTCCGATGACGCGGTTGCTGTCCAGGGCGCTCCTTATTTGCTGGGCTTTCGTTTCGGCGGCGTCGACGGCGGTTTCCCGTAGCTGGTGCAGTTCGTGGTTGGTGCGGATCCTGGCGAGCAGTTCCCGGGAGGAGAACGGTTTGCTGATGTAGTCGTCGGCGCCGGCGGCGAGGCCGTCGGCGGCGGCGTCCGGGCCGCCGCGGGCGGTGAGGACCAGGATGGGCATGCGGGATGTTGCTGGATGCTGGCGTAGTTGCCCGACCAGGTGCAGGCCGCTGCGGCCGGGAAGCATGACGTCGGTGAGCACCACGCCGGGTGGTGTCGGTGACGACATCACTGCGGTGTGCGCGGTTTCGGCGTCCGGGACGGCAGTTACTGCCCACCCGTCTGCGGTCAACAGTCGGGTCAGATAGCCCCGCAGGTCCGGGTCGTCTTCGACGATCAGCACCGTGGGCGGCGCGTCCTCAGGGCCCGATGCGCGCGCCGAGGCGGTGATCGGGCCGGTGCGCGCTGTGGCGGGATGAGTGTCGGTGTCGCCGGGTGCTGTTGCCGCGCCGAGAGGAATGGTGACGGTGACGGTGGTGCCTTTCCCGGATGCGCTGTGCAGGTCGACCCGGCCGTGGTGGGCGCGGACCAGATCGGCGACCAGAGCGAGCCCGATCCCGCTTCCTGGCACAGCCTGGTCGGGTGCCGCCCGGTAGAACCGTTCGAACACGCCGGCCTGATGGTGTCGGCTGATCCCGGGGCCGGTGTCGGTGACAGTGAGCACCGCGTCTGCCGCGGCGGGCCGCACTCGGACGGTCACCGCACCGCTGGCGGTGTATTTCACGGCGTTGGACACCAGGTTGGTCACGATGGTGGCCCACATGGACCGGTCGGCGACGGCGGTGACGGGATCGGTGGGCACGTCGACGGTGAACGCGAGGCCGGCGTGTTCGGCGGCGGAGTTGAACAGATCGGCCGCTTCGACGGTGACCGCGGCGATATCAATCGGGCGGAGATCCGGAACCAGCGCACCGGGCGGGGCGCCGGTGAAGTCGAACTGGGAATCGATGATTCCGCGGAGTCGTTCCGCGGCCCGCACAGCCGCCTGCAGATCGACCCTGTCGGTGTCATCGGCGGTGCGGGCGAGCAGGTCCTGCAACGGCGCGAGCAGCAGGGTCAGCGGGGTCCGCAGCTCGTGGCTGGTGTTCTGCAGGAACACCGTTTTCGCGTGGTCGAGGTCGGCCAGCAGCCGCAGCCGTCGCTGTTCCCGTTCGTGGACGTCGGCGTCGGTGAGATTGACCCGCAGTTGACGCACGATGAGCTGGATGAAGGACTGGTAGTCCTTACCCAGTGGCCGGTAGGGGTTGATCCCGAGAACGACCGCGCCGACCGGTTGCGGTCGGCCGCTCACCGTCAACGGCAGCACCACCGCGGTGTCCGGCAGCAACGGACCCAACGGCCCGGGCAGCAGACCCGTTCCGGCCAGCTGCCGCACGCCGTGCAGCACCTGCACCTCCCCGGTGGCGGTGGCCCTGGCCGCCGCTGCCGCCGCCCAACCAGGTGCCCGGCCGCTGGTCACGTCGGCGGCGTCACCGGTCTCGCCGCTCCCAGGATTCCCGGATGCCACCCCGTATCCGGCGACCATCTGCACGGCCCCGGCACCGTCTGGCGCGGCCTCGTTATCGGCTAGGGTTCCGTCGGCGGTGGTGTTCGCGGGGGTGTCGATGAGGAACATCACCGCGAACGGCAGGCTTTCCCGGGCGGTTGCCAGGACCCGCGCCGCGGCCCGGCAGGTGCCGACGATGCCGCCGGTGTCTGCGGCGGTCAGCGCACCGAGTTCCCGGACGACCCGCATCCGCCTCTCGGACAGCACCCGGGGGGTGGTTTCGGTGGCCAATGTGAGGACGCCGCCGATTCCGCCGTCGACGTCGACGATCGGGCTTTGGGAGAACGTGAAGTAGCACTCCTCGGGGTAACCGTTGCGGTGCAGGATCAGTTGCTCATCGTCGAAGGCGACAGTGCCCCCGTCCCGGTACACCCGCTCGAGGCGGGGCCGCACCCACTGCCACGCCTCGGGCCAGGTCTGCCGGGTGGTCTGCCCCACCGCGGGGTGCTTACGGCCCAGCACCGGGGCGTAGGCGTCGTTGTAGATCGCGACGAACTCCGGCCCCCAGTTGATCACCGCCGGCAACCCGGCCCGCAGAACGGTCGGCACCATGAGCCGCAGCACATGTGACCAGGACCCAACCGGTCCCAGCGGTGTCGCCGCCCAGTCCACCGACCGCAGCAACCCGGCCAGTTCCGGCGACGCACCGTCGAACACCGCGTCATCGGGGTCCGTTCCATCCGCCTGATCGCGGCTCATCTCTCACCTTTTCTCGTCTCAAAATGCAGGCCGAACCAGGCGCGGTTGGAGCCCGCAGACGGTCGGTGTCGCTCCCGGTGCCGGTCATCACCATGGTGATCAAAAACCAGTTGAAAGCACCGCAAAAAGGACGAACCGAAGGCGCCCGGTGGACCGGTGAGGTTCGGTGCGGAGCTCAGTTCCGGTCGGGCTCTTTCCACGGTGGCGGCTGCGGATGGTCACCGCGGTACTTGTGGTTCCAGCCGGTCCAGCAGTGATTCCAGGGCTTCCTCGAATTCATCGGCGGAATGGTCCTGCGACAGCTCCGCCTTCATGGCCTTCAACCGCGGGTACTCACTGAGGTCGGTTCTAGGTGCGTCCTGCGGGTCGGCCTGTTCGATCGGCCCGATGTCCGCCGCCCTGCGCGGACACCTCCAGCAGCAGATGCCCGAGCAGGAAACTGGAAAACCCGCGGTAGGCGGCGACCGCGGCCGTGTCGGAGAACCCGCACCGGTGCAGGGTCTCCAGAAAGGACTCCATCCAGCGCAGGCTCCGCAACGGTGGCCGCACCCACGGCGCCGCCGGGGGCCGAGTAGCGATCAACGGAAAAATCTGCGGGTGCGCCAAAGCAATCCGCCGCACCCCGTGCGCCAGCCGCTGCAGGTACTCCTGCCAATCCCGGGACGTCATGTGCACGTCCGGGTCGCCGTACAAGTCGTCGATGACCAACTCGACGATGCCGTCCAGCAGGTCCTCCCGGCTGTGCACGTAGTTGTACAACGACATCGCTTCCACCCCGAGGTGCGCCCCGAGGTTCCGCATCGTCAGGTGCCGCAGATCGTTCTGATCGATCAGGGTCACCGCCGCCTGGATGATCGTCCGCCGGTCCAACGAACCACGGGTGCGGGCATCCACCACCGGCGACGGCGCCGCCGCCGACCCGAGCCCCTCCGGGGTGTCCGGGTCCACGTCGCCGGTTACCACTGCCACCCCCTGAGCCGCTGCGGGCAGCGCGGAAACCATCGCGGATGCCGTTGTGCCCGCTCAACGCCCAGGGCGCACACCATCGATCCACGGTAGCCCGCACCCGGCAAAACGGGCATCGTTGTCCTGGTGATCCGGGTGGTTGCCGGTGCCGTGTCGTTGCAGCACATCGCCGGCGAGATCAACGCCCGAGCGTGCTGCGCCTGCACCCGATCATCGAGCATCCGCACCTCCGAACCAGCAGGTGTCCAGGCGGCCGCGGCGCGGGACCCGGGCCGACCTCCGAACCGGCCAGCCGCTTGCTTGCTCGGCTCTGCAACCGCCGAAGTGGTTGCCGGTAGCGTCGGCTGCCGCCCTGCGGGGTGCTCCTGGTCTGTTGACCGGGACCACCCGGGTACTCCGCCAGATGGTCAGCTCCCGGCCGGGGCTGGTCCGCCCCGTCAGTGGTGATGTCGTCATGAACTTCGATCTGCTCCTTGTGGACACGCCTTCGGCGGCGACTTCACACACACGGCGCCCGGCTCGGTCCCAACCGTTCCTTACGGCGTAAGGAAACCACGGAACACTGGAACTTACAAGGTAAGCCCGAGGGCTTGGTCACATAGGTTGGCGCCGGATGTATCCACGTCGCCGATCCACGTCGTCGATCACTCATCGCCCGTCATGCCGCACTCTCAAGCGGGCTGACCCCACCGGGCGAGCACCGGTCAGTTGTTGCTGTCCACCCGCAACGCATCGGCCGGCAGCCGGCGGTCGATGACGTCGCGGGCGATGTCGTCGACGGTGCGACCGGCGGCGAATGCGCGCCCGCGGAGCAACGCCAACGCATCAGGCGCCGTGATCTCCAGCGCGACGTTCAAAAACCCCAACGCAATAATCACCGCGTTGCGGGATTGCGCCGACGGGCCGTCCAACCACGCGGGCCCCGGACCCAGCAGGGAGAACTCGACGACACTGTCCGTCCCCAGGATCCGTTCCACCTCGCTCACAGCGGTGTCCGCGTCCGTGACGTCCAGCTCCGCCATGTCGGCGGAGCTGTGGAACATCAAATCGATGGTCCCAGCGTCCTGAAGGCGCAGCGGTAACGGGATCGCGGTGACCGCACGGAACGGGGTCCTCGTGACCAACCCGGCGTGAAACTGCGGCCACCGTTGCGCGATCAACGACTCGGTCGCCATCACCGAGCGGGCCAATTGGTGCGCGTCCAGACATGGGCCTTCCCCAGCGGTGAACTGCAACCGTTCCGCGACCGCCGCATCGTCGTCGCTGGCACCGACCGGGATCCGCAGGCCGGACCCGCCGAACATGCTGATGCCGACGCCGGCGACCGGAAGAACGTGTGCGCATGCCACGGCCAACCGGACCGGTAGCAACTCCGGGGCAGTGAAATCAGGGGAACCGGCATGGGCGTACGCGGCCGCGAACCGCTCGAGGATCCTCATCGCAGCACCATCCCGGGATCAAACGCAAACCAACCGACGGTGACAGGTTTACCCGGCTGTCGGCTGCTTCACGCACGGGCGGCACAGCGAGGTGCTTGCCTCCATGTACTGGAAGGCAACGCCCGGTAACGCGTCGACCCACGCGAACCCGGCCTGATGTATCAGTACGGATGATTCGCGGGCTCGGTCGGACGATGTCCGGCAAGGGCTGGCCGTGCATCCTGCGCCTCAACGGCCACTGGAACCCTGCTCGACCAGACGTAGCGGCCAGCAGAGATCGAAACCGATCGCCAGCAGCGGCACCTGAAACGCGCACGCCCGGCCAGGATCACTGACCGGCGTCACCCGATTCAGGTGACGCCGGGATAAACCGGGCACGGCACAGTGACGCTGAAGGCAATGCCGCAAAGGCGCGGAAGGTAAGTGAGCGCGGTTCGAGCACGAGATCCACGTGGCCGGCCTCGTCCCGCCGTCGGTGCTGGTGGAGATCGAAGGTGTCCAAGCGGTGGTGCAACCAGTTCAGACGATTCTTCGTGGTCCGTTGGTGGACCAGTCCGCGTTGCACAGCATCATCAACCGCCTGCAGACAGTCGGCCTGGAGCTGATCGAGGTCCGCCGGCTCAATGATCAATTCGGTCTCGAACAGAATCTGTTGCGTTTGCCGTCCGAATAGGGACAAACGACGTGCCGTTTCGGTGTACCAGTCCACACGGGCATTCGGACACAGGCAAGCGAAGGATGGTTCGCGTTGCAGGTGTCCGTAACTCGTGTCCGAATGCTCGCGACAGTTATGAGACGTTGTAGCGCGTACACGAGTTGCTTGACAGTTTCACTCTTGCAACAACTGTCACATGATCCGACCCCAACTGGCGTTCATTGTATCGGCGGCGTCGGCCGGCCCGGCAAGCTGGTGGAGTAAAACGACACCAGCACGATTTTTTTCCACCCTGACGAGAAGGCCACCGAGGACTACATCTCAGGCCGCTCGGCTGAGCAGGCATGATCGGTGCCATGCGACTACTGCAGGACGGGGATCGGGTCGTGGCGTTGGCCCGCTCGCTCCAAAATGACGAAGGAGATGTCTTTATCGAGCCATGGAGGCCGGCGGAGCTCCCTGCGCATCGCGTGGACGAGCCTGGACCGTTTGCGGTCCAAGTCACGCGGTGGCCGGCTGAGCCGGTCGTTGTGGACGACGTTGTTGCAGATGGCGACACCGTTCCTGGCCAGGTCTGGCAGATTGAAGGAACCTGGCGAGTCGGGGACCGTCGAGGTCGGCAGCAGAACCCTGACCGAGCACCCGCGCGCCAAGCTCTACCACCGGAGTCCGAGCCCATCGGCCGGGCGGCAGGTCAAGTGGTCCTCGCCGCTGGACAGCACCCAGCAGGCTGCTCTTGAGCAGAAGCGCGCCGAGGGGCTGGTCGTGACCAGTTATCCGAGCAAGAACCCGGGCGGCGACGTCGTCTATACGATTTCCACCACCGACCCGTCCGCGGTTCGGGATGCGCTCGACCTGCGGTCCGACCAGCAGGTGTTGATCGAACTCTCGCCCTGGACGGCTGCCACCGTCGAGGCCACCAGAGCTGCGCTCATCGACCACGGCGATGAGTGGCACTCGTATTCGATCGGCACGGGCCGGGGTGTTGCCGGCGGTCCCGTCGTCTTGACGTACTCCGTTGCCTGGCTCGAACCTGACCTGTTGGAGGTGTACGAGGCGACGCCACCGGGGCTGCTCGAGCTCGATGTCTGGCTCAGTCCAGCTGAAGAGCGGTAAACGGCCTACTCGCCGAGTTGCCCGGCGAGTTCCCGGTCGGTCAACGGCGATTCGAGGTCCCGACGGTGTTCAGCATGCCGCATCGAGCGGCCAGACCGGTCGTACTCCACCCGCCCCGTTATGTCTCATAACCCGTGCAGATAACTGCCTGCGGAGAGCATCCGTACACGGCATTCGGACCCAGGCAAGCAAAGGATCGTTCGCGATACAACTTCGGCCGGATCGCTGTGAAGCTCCGCGAAGTTGTCACGGAGTTCGCTCGCGAAGCTGTCACGAGCGGGTCCCACAACGGGACCCTCTTCCGGGGGCACTGGTTGGAGTCTGACGTGGCACGCTCAAAACACCGTTGCACGGGGCACCAGGATCGGGATTCTCTGCGGACATCGTGGACCGGTCTGCCCTGAGCGGTGTCATTTCTGGAGCGTAGGTTTAGTTAGCGGTGTGTTGCTTTTCGGCGAGCGACCGGCTTTAGGAGTGATGCCGTGAATGGTCTCGACATGGCCACTGCCGAGCGGACCGACCTTGCCGATTTCCTGGCGACGCTGACGGCCCAGCAGTGGGAGGTGCCGTCGCTTTGCGATGGTTGGCGCGTACGAGACGTAGTCGCTCATGTGATGAGCTTCGATGGCGTCAGTTCGCTTGTCATGTTTCGCCGCGCCATCCGTGCTCGGTTCGTCCACATCAACCAGGTTGGCGTTGACGAACTCGCATCATTGAGTACTGAACAGCTTCTTCACAGGCTGCGGGCCCATCTACGGCCACAGGGGCTGGCTACGACCTTTGGGGGCCGGCTCGCCCTGCTTGACGTGACCATCCATCATCAAGACATCCGCCGACCGCTTGGTATGCCACGCCAGATCCCGACCGAACGGCTGCAGTGGGTGCTTGGCGCCTGTCTTCGCAGCCCTGAGTTGCCGGGATGGCGCCTCGCCCGCGGCGTGCGTCTGGCGCCGACCGATCTGGCCTGGAGTCATGGCTCGGGACCAGAGATCACCGGACCGGCAGAAGCCATGCTGATGGCGATCACCGGTCGGGCGAGTGCCATCGGGGAGCTGGCCGGTCCAGGGCAGCCGGTGCTGGCTCGCCGCCTGTCGGCGCCGGTGCATCAGCCGGCACCTGGGCAGGATCGTCGAAAGTGGGTTCGAGGCGCGGATGTTGGCGCGAAGTTCCTCGGCACGCGTTGGGCGGCCCGAGCCCCTATAGCCCTGTTCAAAGCGCACCTAGGCTTCCTCTTCGCAGGCCGTATGCTTCTGCTGTTGCACCGGGGCCGCGTCAGCGGTGCAGAACGATTCGTCGTGGTGGAGGCCGTAGACCGCGAGGACCCCGACACTGTGCTGATCGCGTCCGGGTTCGGGACCACTTCCCAGTGGTACCAGAACCTGAAGGCCGATCCTTCCTGTCTGGTGTCGATCGGATTCCGAAACCGCGTCCCTGCTACGGCCGAGCTTCTCGACGCGTCAGCGAGCTCATCGCTTCTAGCACGGTATGCGACCGAGCATCCAAAGCTCTGGAAGCACCTCAGCCGGTCGATCACGAGACTTACCGGTGACGACCAATTGGAGATTCCCATGGTCCGGCTGCACCTCGAACGGAGTCCGGCTGAACGGGAGGAGGCCTCGTGGGCAGCTTGGCCGGCGACGTCGGCCGCCCTGGGGCCTCGAAGATGGGGCATTTGCCTCACGAGGAACGGGCCGCCGCGGACGAGGCTGTCGGCCATGACCATCGATGACCGACTTACGCCCGTCATGTCTACAGAGCGCAACGGCGGTGCGTTCGTTGATGCTGGCGAGACCCGAACCTATTACGAGGTGCACGGCTCGGGTGATCCGCTGGTGCTTTTGCATGGCGGCTTTTGCACCGTGGAAACCTTCGATGGGCTGACGCCGGGACTCGCTGAGCACCGAACGGTCTACACGCCTGAGCGCCGCGGGCATGGCCGCACTGCCGATGTGGAAGGTCCCATCACCTACGCCGCGATGGCCGCCGACACGATCGCCTTCCTCGACGCGGTCGGCGTGACGGGGGCGCAGCTCGTCGGCTGGAGCGACGGTGCGGTTGTCGCGTTGTTGGTAGCACGGATGCGCCCAGATCTGGCTCGCAGGCTGGTGATGATCGGTCAGCCGGTCAACTTCGACGGGCTTCCCGACGAGATGCGGGCGGCCCTCAGCCACGGGCTGACCAAGCAGATGCTGCCGCCAATGCTGGAAGAGCTATACGCGGCGACGTCGCCTGACGGGCCGGCGCACTTCGACGTCGTGGCGGAGAAGCTGTTCGCACTGTACAAAGTCGAGCCGAACATGGAGCTCGACGAGCTTGCCGATATCAACGCGCCAACGTTGGTGATGATTGGCGACGACGATCTGTGCACCGTCGAGCACGCCGAGGCCGTCCGCCGTGCGCTGCCGAACGCCCGGCTCGCGGTGGTACCCGGCGCCTCCCATTCTCTGCCGATGGAGAAGCCGGCCCTGACCGCAGCGATTGTTCTCGACTTCCTCGCGAGCTGATAGATCGGCGACTGACCGTCCGGCCTGGGCGAATGTCCGTTTGGCGAATACCGTCGACGAATGATGGTCGCGCGCGAGGAGGTAGCTGGCCGGGTGCGCCTGGCGGAGCTCGTCGCGGCGCTGTCGCTGGGCGTGGATCTGGGCTTCGGGCAGCCGATGGAACACGTCCTGCGCCAATGCGTGATCGCGTTGCGGTTGGCCGAGCACCTGGATCTAGACGAGCAGGAACGCTCCGTGGTCTATTACACCGCCTTGCTTGTCAACGTCGGCTGTCACGCCGACGCGCACGAACAGGCCAAATGGTTCGGCGACGACATCGCGTTGAAGTCGGACAAGTACGTCCATGACATCCACGGGCTACGCGGCGCGGCGATGTCGTTGCGGTTGGTGGGCAACGGTTCCCAGGGTCTGCGGCGCGCGCGGATCGGCCTGGGCTTCGCCATTCGCGGGTACCGCGAGGTCGGCGGCATGATCGAGCAGCACGCTGCGCTTGCGCGCGGGTTTGCTCGACGTCTCGGCCTGCCCGGTGCCGTACAGGAGGCCGTCGGGTCGTCCTACGAGCAATGGGACGGTCGGGGCTGGCCCGGGACACTTCGCGGCGAGGACGTGCCGATAGCTTCCAGGTTGGCGCAGCTCGCCGAGTTCACCGAAGTGGCACACCGCATCGGCGGAGTCCCCGCGGCGACCGCGTTGGCCCGCAAGCGGGCCGGTGGACAGTTCGACCCGCGGTTGTCGGCGACGTTGTGCGCCTGCGCCGACGAGATCCTCCATGGATTGGACTCTGCCCGCACCTGGGACGATGTGATCGCGTCGGAGCCGTCGCTGTGTGTCCGGCTCTCGGAGGACGAGTTCGACCGGGCATTGCTGGCCATCGCCGATTTCGTCGACCTGAAGTCGCCCTACATGCTGGGGCACGGCCGGGCCGTCGCGGAACTTGCGGCGGACGCGGGATCACTGCTCGGGCTTCCCGCCAATGAGGTCCAGATCTTGCGGCGGGCGGGTCTGGTGCACGGATTTGGCCGGCTCGGTGTGTCGAACGCCATTTGGGACAAACCTGGACCACTTGGGGCGGGTGAGTGGGAGCGGGTCCGGATGCACCCCTATCTGACCGACCGGATGGTGCACCAGTCACCGGCACTTGCGCCGCTCGGGGCGATCGCGGTGCTGCACCGAGAGCGGCTCGACGGCTCCGGCTACCCGCGAGGACTGTCCGGCGCCGCGATCCCTCAGCCCGCGCGCATCCTCGGCGCGGCCGACGCTTACCGGTCAATGCGCGAACCACGGCCGCACCGGCCGGCTCTGACGGCCGAGATCGCCGCGGGCGAGATGCGCGCCGAGGTGAGCTCTGGTCGGCTGGATCTGGACGCGGTCGACGCGGTACTCCGCGCGGCCGGGCACACCGTCGCACGGCGCCCGGCCGGGCCGGCCGGTCTCACAATCCGCGAAATCGAGGTCCTCCGGTTATTGGCCAGGGGGCTGTCGACTAAGGAGATCTCGGCACAACTGGTGATCACGGCAAAAACGACCCGCAACCACATCGAGCACATCTACACCAAGACTGGTGCGTCCAGCCGAGTGTCCGCGAGCCTGTACGCAATGCACCACGGCCTGCTGGCCGACGAGTCGGCCTGACCAGAGGATCTGCCCTTGGAGAACCGGTCGTGAGCCGCGAGATGCTCCGAACCCCGTGGGTGTTGGCCTTCTTTCGGCCCCCATGCCGTCCCAAAGTTTGTCCGCGGCCATGGGAAACGGAACTCTTCGACCGGCGCTGACAAGGCATGGAGTCCCGTCGCGCGCAGCGCAACGGCTGTATCCCAGTTCCAAGGAACTGGGACGGTGCCTTTGCGCGCATGGCACGACCGTTCTCGTAACAACCTTGACCCCAGCGGCTCAGTTCCGTAGCAGCTGAGCGACCTCGACCTGAAGCTATTTTTGGCGCACACCAGACGAGGATTGCGTCAACAATCTGAACCACCCCGGGGTGTCCGGAGACTTCGAACCTTGGGAAGGTTGGAGTCATGCCGGGGAACACCACCAGGAGGTACCCGCCTGAGCTGAAGGAGCGGGCGGTTCGGATGGTCGCTGAGATCATGCCGGAGCAAGAGTCGGAGTGGGCGGCGATGGGCCGGGTCGCTGAGCTCCTCGGCGTCGGAACGGCGGAGACGGTCCGTAAATGGGTGCGGCAGGCGGAGGTGGACGCGGGTGCCCGGCAGGGGATGTCGTCGGAGGAATCGGTGGAGGTCCGCCGGCTCAAGCGTGAGGTCGCCGAGCTGAAACGGGCCAACGCGATCCTCAAAGCCGCATCGGTTTTCTTCGCGGCCGAACTCGACCGGCCACAGCGGTGATCGTCCGATTCATCAACGAGAACAAGGACTGTCGGGTTGGCGACGGTTTGCGATGGGGTGTCGAGTCGATCTGCGCGGTGCTCACCGAGCACGGCGTGAAGATCGCCCCATCGACCTACTACGAGACTGTGGCGCGCCGGCCCGGCGGTCGTGAGCTCCGCGACGAGGACCTGAAACCGCAGATCCGCCGGGTCCACGAGCAGAACTTCGCCGTGTACGGGGGCACGGAAGGTGTGGTTGCAGCTGAACCGTGAAGGGGTCTCGGTGGCCGCTGCACGGTGGAGCGGCTGATGGCCGGGGTGGGTCTGGTCGGCGCCCGCCGCGGTGTCGTGAAACGGACCACGATCGCCGATCCCGGTGCGGAACGGGCCAGTGATCTGGTGTTGCGGAACTTCCGGCCCCTGGCCCCGGACCGGCTGTGGGTTGCCGACATCACCTACGTCTCGACGTGGTCCGGATGGGTGTACGTGGCGTTCGTGGTCGACGCCTACGCCCGCCGGATCCTGGGCTGCCGGGCCGGTTCGACGATGTCGACGCAGTTGGTGCTCGATGCTCTGGAGCAGGCCATCTGGACCCGGCAGCGAGCATGTGCGGATCTGACGAGCGTTGTGGCGCATAGCGATCGCGGGTCGCAATACACAGCGATTCGGTACTCCGAACGCTTGGAACAAGCCGGGATCGCCGGGTCGGTCGGGTCCGTCGGGGACTCGTTCGACCACGCGCTCGCCGAGACGATCAACGGTCTGTTCAAGACCGAGCTCATCGAACCCCAGCGGACCCTGGCGGACCCAGGAACAGGTCGAGTTCGCCACCGCCGAGTGGGTCGACTGGTTCAACCACAGCCGGCTCTACGAGTACTGCGGCGACATTCCACCGGCACAGCTCGAGGAAGCCTTCTACGCTCACCACACAGCCCAGCCGCCGGCCGGGCTGACCGTTTGACACAGTCTCCGGACACTCCGGGGTGGTTCAATCCAGTGAAGGCTCGGATCCTGGAGCTCCTACCCGTTCTGGGATTGGAGTGGTTGGACTCGACCGGGTTCGCGGTGCTCCGCAAGATCCGCGGGCAGCTGCTGCGCCGGCCGAAGACCGGCCCGGTCGAGGTCGTCGCCGGCGGCCGCGACGACTGGATCGGGTGGGTGGATTTGGTCAAGGCCGCCACCGACGCCCAGGCCATGGCGCACACCGCGATGGTGATGCGCGACATCGGCGCCGACATCCTGGGCGTCGTAGCGGCCGAGAACCGGCCCGCACTGGACATGTTCTCCGCCCCCCCGCGACGTCGGCGCGACACCGTACGAGCAGTTGATGGTGATCGACGGAAACGACACCCGCGGCATCGACGTCGGTGTCATGGCCACCGAGCGGTACCCGCTGGGCATCAGGTCCCACGTCTTCGACCGGGACGACCAAGGAACGGTCTTCTCCAGCCCCGCGCTCGCCCCGCTGCTGCAGGACACCGACCAGGCGGACATCAGCACCCACCCCGAGTTCGACTTGCGGCCCGCGCAAGGGCACCTACGGCAGCGGGAACGTGAAGGACAAGATTGACTTCGTGTTGCTGTCACCGGACCTGTACGCGACCGCCACCGGCGGGCAGGTCTTCCGCAAAGGCGTCTACCACGGCCCGTACGTCCGCAACCCGTGGGAGATGTACCCGACCATCACCACACCCGCGCTCGCCGCATCCGACCACGCCGCCATCATCGCCACCCTGGCCTTGGACTGACCGGCCCGAGACTCGGCACCAAGTACGACGAAAACACCGCCTCGCAACACCGCGCAGCTCTCACCGCTTGACACCGATCAGCATGGGATGTCTGTCAGGTCCTGATCTGGGGACGGGGACGGTGTCCGGCAACGCGGTGCCGACGCACGAAGGCCATGTTGCTGATCAGCTTGGACGTGAGCGTCGACCGAACTGTCCAGGCCACCCAGCGTCATCTGCTCGCTGCATTGTCTGGACGCCTACGATCCCGGCGATTGGCACTTTGCCGGGAGATGCACGCTTATGCCCGGCACGCGGCGGTCCAGGGCCGTCGACCGGGTCGTAAGTCAGGAGGAGCGTTCGTGGTTGAGGCACCGATCGCCGGGTACCCGCAGCATTGGGAGGCTGACGTACTGCTCGCCGACGGCGGTGTCGCGCACCTGCGGCCCAGCGGTCCGGGCGACGAAGACGCGATCCGCGCCATGCACGCCCGGTCCAGCGCGAAAACGTTGTATCTGCGGTACTTCTCGCCGGTCAGTACGGTCTCCGAGCAGAAGGTCGCGATCTTCATCGACGTTGACTACGACTCCAGAGTCGGGTTGGTCGCCGTGTTGGGCGGGCAGATGATCGCTGCGGGGACCTACCATCGCTCCCCGGTCGGGGACACCGACTCAGCCGAGATCGCGTTCCTGGTAGAGGACTCGCAGCACGGCCGGGGGCTGGGGTCGATTCTGCTGGAGCACCTGGCCGCGGCCGCCCAGGAACGCGGGATCCACCGTTTCACCGCCGAGGTGCTCGGCCAGAACACCACGATGCTGGGGGTGCTCGTGGACGCCGGGTACACGATCCACGAGCAGAACAACTCCGGCGTGGTCGACCTGGTGTTCGACATCGAGCCGACCGAGAAGTCCCGGGCGGTGATGACCGCCCGGGAACACCGGGCGGAGGCCCGGTCGATCGCCCGGCTGCTCTCACCACGCTCGATCGCGGTCGTCGGAGCCTCTCGGGAGCCCACCAAACTGGGTCACGTCGTGCTGCAGAACCTGTTACGCGGTGGCTTCACCGGGCCGGTGTTCCCCGTCAACCCGGCGGCCGGGTCGGTGCAGGGTGTCCGGGCATACGCCTGTGTCGCCGACATCCCCGATCCGGTCGACCTGGCCGTCGTGACGGTGCCGGCCCGGAACGTCGCCGAGGTGGTCGAACAGTGTCGAGCCAAGGGAGTGCACGGCCTGGTGGTGATCACTGCGGGCTTCGCCGACGCCGGACCGGTCGGCGCCGATGCGCAGCGGCGGTTGGTCGCGCTGGCCCGCGGTGCGGGCATGCGGGTCCTCGGCCCGAACTGCCTGGGCCTGATCAACACCGACCCGGCGGTGCGGATGAACGCGACCCTGGCCCCGCTGGTCCCGCCGTCGGGTCGGGTCGGGTTCTTCTGCCAGTCCGGTGCCCTGGGTATCGCCATCCTGGCCGACGCCGCCGCCCGCGGGCTCGGCCTGTCCACGTTCGTCTCGGCCGGCAACCGGGCCGATGTGTCAGGCAACGACCTGCTGCAGTTCTGGTACGGCGACGACCGCACCGAGGTGGTGCTGCTGTACCTGGAGTCGTTCGGTAATCCCCGCAAGTTCGCCCGGTTGGCCCGGGTGCTGGCCCGGACCAAACCGGTCATCGCAGTGAAGTCCGGCCGGCACGCCACACCGACCCCCACCGGGTCGAACGCGGCCCCGATGTCCGGGGCCGCGGTGGCAAGCCTGTTCGCCCAGTCCGGGGTGATCAGGACCGAGACGCTGGCCGCTGCCTTCGATGTCGCCCAGCTGCTGTCCACTCAGCCGGTGCCGGTCGGTGACCGGGTCGCCGTCATCGGGAACTCGACCGCGCTGAGCATGCTGGCGGTCGATGCCTGCCGGGACGCCGACCTGCGAGTCACCGACGGCCGGCCCCTGGACCTGGAAGTGGGCGTGAACCCGGAGGACCTGGCCGAGGCCGTGCGTGCCGCGCTGGCCCGGGCCGATGTCGACGCGCTGGTGGTGGTGTACGTGCCGGTCGTCGCGACGACCGGGCTGGCGCACGCGGCCGCGCTGCGGTCGGCGGTCAGCCAGACCACCATTCCGGTGCTGACCACCTTCCCGATGCCCGCCGACGGCAACCCTGCTCGCGGGTCGCTGCCGTCCTTCCGCACCCCCGAGCGGGCGGTGGTCGCGCTGGCCCACGCCGTGCGGTACGGCTCGTGGCTGACCAGACCGGCCGGCACCGTCCCGGACCTGCCCGGGATGGACGCCGACGCTGCCCGGGTGCTGATGACCCGGCTGCGGGGCCCGGATGATCCGCCGCGGGCGCTGACCGACGACGAGGTCACCGAACTGCTGGACAGTTACGGGATCCCGCTGCTGCCGTACCGGGCGATCGGCAGCGCGGCGGAAGCGGTGGCCGGGGCCGCCGAAATCGGCTACCCAGTGATGCTCAAGTCGTTCGACCATTCGTTGCGGCACCGGATGGACCGCTCCGGTGTGCGGCTCGGCCTGAGTACCGCCGAGCAGCTGACGGCTGCCTACGAGGAGCTGTCAGGGGTCGCCGGCCCCTGGCTGGACGTACAGGCGATGGCACCGCGCGACCGGTCCGACGTGTCAACGGTCTTCGCGATCAGCGCCGACCCCTCGTTCGGCGTGCTGGTGTCCTTCGGGATCGGCGGCGTGGCCACCGAGTTGCTCGACGACCGGGCCTTCCGCGCTGTGCCACTGACCACCGCCACCGCCGCCGCGCTCATCTCGGCGCCGCGGGCCGCACCGTTGCTCGACGGCTACCGGGGCACCCGGCTGGTCGCCCACGAACCCCTCATCGACCTGGCCTTAAGGCTCTCCACCCTCGCCGACCAGCTACCGGAAGTCTCTGAACTCGAACTGCGTCCAGTGCTGGCCGGGCCGGCCGGCCTGGCCGTGACCAGCGCCACGTGCCGCATCGGTCCGGCTATCGCCCGGCCGGACACCACCCGCCGGCTGCACTGAACACGGTCAAGCGGGCACCGGTTCCTGCCCGTTCCACGCCCCCCAGAGAAGAGGGGGTAGTGACTGCGCCGCGGAAACCGTCGCGTCGATGCACGCTCCGAACTCCGCGCGGCACACGATCTTTTTGTTGCGATCGGCATGGAAGCCTTCGCCGAGCGCGCACAGGGTGAGCTCTTGGCCACCGGCGAACGGGTACGCAAGCGGTCCGCCGGCACGCGCGATGCGCTCACTCCGCAGGAATTGCAGATCCCGCGCCCCCGCTCGCGATGGATTGTCCAACCGGCCATCGGCGCGCGACTTTTCGTGAGACCGCGCACCGTGGAATGGCATCTGCGCAAGGTGTTCACCAAACTCTGAAATCCGCTCGCGCCGTTGCGCTTCGTGACCGCGGTGTCGCCGGCGGACACCACCTCCCGTTGGTCGGTGTCAACTCCTCCCCCACCGGGATCCCCGCGGCGGCCTCAACGGCGAGGCGGTCCGCGCGGGCGCGGGCGCGGGCGTTGAGCTGCGCGACCTGCTCCAAGGTGGGGGCCATCATCACCGAGTCCGCCCCGGCCGCGACCTCGGCGGCCCACGCCCGGTACACGGCGTCGATGCCGGTGTCGGCGTTCACCGCGTGCAACGGGCCCCGGTCGGTGTAGAAACCGACCGCGCCGGTGCCCCCTTCCCGGACGGCGAGGGTGGCGTGCGCCTCGGTGCGGTGGGTGAACCGCAGCACCTCGACCAGGGTGGAGGACCCGTGGGCGGCGTCGATGTCGCGGAGCGCCCCGCCGGCGCCGGCGGCGGCGCGTTGCCGGTCGTCCCCGACCAGCAGCACCCTGCCGCCCCTGCCGAGCACGAGACTCACCGCGGTGTCCAGCTTCGGGGTCGCGGCCAGCCCGGCCTCGTCGACGATGACCAGCGAATTCGGGCCGATCTCGGTGATCGCCCGCCGGGTCACCAACCGGGCCAGCTCGTTTACGGCGGCGGGGTCGACGCCGGCGGCGCGGATCTGGCGGATGGCCCCTGCGAGCAGGTTCGTCTCGTACCAGCGGGCCCGGGTGCCGCTGACCACGGTGACGGTTTTGGCGGCCAGTTCGTCGACCAGGCCGGGGGTGATCGGCGTGGCCGCCACCGTGGCTTGCACGTCCCGAAGCATCGTTTCCAGTTGGGTTTCACCGCCGAGGACCCCGATGGCTTCGGCCCGCCAGACGCGGCGTTGATCGTTCGGTGACCGTGGTTCGTGTTTAGCCCGCCGGGTTTGCAGGGTGGCCCGCTGCGCCAGACGCAGGGTTCCACCGCGGTCGGCGCCCGGCCCTGCCGGTCACGAACCGCTGCGCAGCAACGGCGGCGCTGACCGGCCCGACGTCTCCAGACCCGCAAAGCCCCCCGGGCATCTCGGTGGTGCGAGGGCCGCGCCGCCCCAGATGACGCCACGGCAACGAATCTGAATGCGAACCTGACGCGCCGCCAACCCGTTCATCGCCGCTACGCAACCCCTGCGCGGTCAGCCCGGACCACCAAGGCCCCCGACGCACCGACCGTGCAAGTCCTGCTGCTCGCCTCGGCCATTGATGCCAAACCTGGAAGACGACACAAGGGCGGCCCCACCGAAGCGGGACCGCCCTCGTGATGAAGGGTTGGTGCTAGCGAACAGAACCTGGACTCAGAAGTCCATGTCCCCGCCGCCGGGCATTCCGCCGCCACCGGCCGGGGCCTTCTCCGGCTTGTCGGCGACAACCGCCTCGGTGGTCAGGAACAGCGCGGCAATGGAGGCCGCGTTCTGCAGCGCGGACCGGGTGACCTTGGCGGGATCGATGATCCCGGCCTTGATCAGGTCCTTGTACTCGCCGGTGGAGGCGTCCAGGCCCTCGCCCGAAGGCAGACCCTTGACCTTCTCCGCCACAACGCCACCCTCGAGGCCGGCGTTGATCGCGATCTGCTTGAGCGGGGCCTCGATGGCGACCCGGACGATGTTCGCCCCGGTTGCCTCGTCGCCGACGAGCTCGAGCGAGCCCAGGGCCCGGATGCCGGCCTGCAGCAGTCCGACACCGCCGCCCGCGACGATGCCTTCTTCGACAGCCGCCTTGGCGTTGCGCACCGCATCTTCGATGCGGTGCTTGCGCTCCTTGAGCTCCACCTCGGTGGCAGCCCCGGCCTTGATCACTGCAACGCCGCCGGCCAGCTTGGCCAGCCGCTCCTGCAGCTTCTCCCGGTCGTAGTCCGAATCCGACTTCTCGATCTCGGAGCGGATCTGCGCGACCCGGCCGGCGATCTGCTCGGCATCGCCGGCACCGTCGACGATGGTGGTCTCGTCCTTGGTGACGACAACCTTGCGGGCAGAGCCCAGCAGTGAGATGTCGGTGTTCTCCAGCTTGAGGCCGACGTCCTCGGTGATGACCTGGCCGCCGGTCAGGATCGCGATGTCCTGCAGCATGGCCTTGCGGCGGTCACCGAAGCCCGGAGCCTTGACGGCGACGGACTTGAACGTGCCACGGATCTTGTTGACCACCAGGGTGGCAAGGGCCTCGCCCTCGACGTCCTCGGCGATGATCAGCAGCGGCTTGCCCGACTGGATGATCTTCTCCAGCAGCGGCAGCAGATCCTTGACGGCGGAGATCTTCGAGCCGAACAGCAGGATGTAGGGATCCTCCAGGACGGCTTCCTGGCGCTCCGCGTCGGTGGCGAAGTACAGCGAGACGTAGCCCTTGTCGAAGCGCATGCCCTCGGTGAGCTCCAGCTCCAGGCCGAAGGTGTTGCTCTCCTCGACGGTGATGACGCCTTCCTTGCCGACCTTGTCCATGGCCTCGGCGATGAGCTCGCCGATGGCGGGGTCAGCTGCGGAAATCGAGGCGGTGGCAGCGATCTGCTCCTTGGTCTCGACCTCCTTGGCGTCGGACAGCAGCTGGTCCGAGATGGCCTCGACGGCCTTCTCGATGCCCCGCTTGAGTGCCATCGGGTTGGCTCCGGCGGCAACGTTGCGCAGGCCCTCGCGGACCAGCGCCTGGGCAAGCACGGTGGCTGTGGTGGTGCCGTCACCGGCGACGTCGTCGGTCTTCTTGGCAACTTCCTTGACGAGCTCGGCCCCGATCTTCTCGTACGGGTCCTCGAGCTCGATTTCCTTGGCGATGGACACGCCGTCGTTGGTGATGGTGGGCGCGCCCCACTTCTTCTCCAGGACAACGTTGCGGCCGCGCGGCCCCAAGGTCACCCGGACGGCGTCGGCGAGGATGTTCATCCCGCGCTCGAGCCCGCGACGCGCTTCCTCGTCGAAAGCGATCAGCTTGGACATGAGGTGTTGATCCTCCAGATTCGCCGGACCCACGGGTGTTGTGACACCGTGGTTCGGTCATCAGCTTTGGGGATGGTGCTGGCCGGCGAAGGTGCCCGCGACGGACGAATCTGTAGGCCCGCGACCATCGGTGGCCCGGACCTGACGGATTCTCACCGCACCGACCTGGCACTCAGGTATCCCGAGTGCCAGTTCAGGTTTAGCACTCTCGTCCGGAGAGTGCAACGTGCCGGTCCGGCTGCAGCCTGACTGCACCCGCCTGGGTCGTTCCGCGCCGCTCAGTGAGATGCCGCTCGGCGGGGCAGGCCGCCCGGCTACCCAGCCCGCTGAGCTGGCCGGCCGAGTGATCACCGTTTCGGAACATTTGATGTCGCCCCGCGACCCGGAATGTTCAGGGACGGTGATCACCGCAGCTGTCACAGCCGCACTAGCCGCCCTGTCAGATGTGCGACGGACCCAGACAAGGAGCGGACCATGAGGGTGTTGGTGGCAGGAGCGACCGGGGCGATGGGCAGGCAGCTGGTGCCGCGGCTGGTCGAGGCCGGATGTGACGTTCACGGCATGACCCACCGGCCGGAGGCGCAAGGACTGCTGAGGAAACTCGGCGCCGTCCCGGTGCTGGCCGACGCACTGAACCCTGAGCAGGTCGCCGAGGCGGTGGGCACGGCACGGCCCGAGGTCATCGTGCATCAGCTGACCGCGATCGGCGGGTTGAACATGCGCCACTTCGATCGCGACTTCGCCGAGACGAACCGGCTGCGGACCGAGGGCACCGACCACCTGCTGTCTGCGGGGCAGGCGGCGGGTGTCCGCCGGTTCGTCGCGCAGAGCTATTTCGCCTGCTATGCCCGCACCGGCGCGACCGTCAAAAGCGAGGACGACCCGTTCGATGCGTCCCCGGCAAAGGAAATGCGCGGGACTGTCGCGGCGATCCAGCACCTGGAGGACGCGGTTCTCGACGCAACGTGGACGGAGGGCATCGTGCTGCGCTACGGCGGCTTCTACGGTCCAGGCACGTCGATGACCGCCGGCGGGGAGCAGCTCGAGATGGTCCGGCAACGGAAGTTCCCCCTGGTGGGCAGCGGTGCGGGGGTGTGGTCGTTCATCCACATCGCGGACGCCGCGGACGCCACCGTCGCGGCCGTCGAGCACGGCAGCCGCGGCGTGTACAACATCGTCGATGACGACCCCGCTCCGGTCTCGGTGTGGCTGCCGGAATTGGCGAAGACGCTCGGCGTGAAGGGGCCCATCCGGGTACCGCGTTTCGTCGGCCGGCTGTTCGCCGGGGACGCTGGCGTGGTGATGATGACCGAACTTCGCGGCGCCGCCAACGCCAAGGCCAGGCGGGAGCTGGGCTGGGTCCCGGCCCACCCGAGCTGGCGCGACGGCCTCGCGACGTGAATCCTGCCGCTGACCACCTGGCCGCGCGGGGGCAGCTCCTCGCCGAGCTGCGGCCGGCGTCCTTCGCGATCGCCTACCGGATGCTGGGCAGCGTCTCCGAGGCCGAGGATGTCGTCCAGGAGGCGCTGCTGCGGGTCCATCAGGCGCTCGACAAAGGCGAGCGGATCGTCTCGCCGCGCGCGTTCGTCGCCACCATCACCACCCGGCTGGCGATCAACGAGCTGCGCTCGGCGCGCGCCCGCCGCGAGCGGTACGTCGGTGACTGGCTGCCCGAGCCGATCGTCACCGGCGGCGCAACCGATCGAACCGGGGATGACCCGGCTCGGATGGTCGAGACGGCCGATTCGCTGTCGCTGGCGATGCTGGTCCTGCTGGAGAGCCTGTCGCCCGAGCAGCGCGCGGTGCTGCTCCTGCACGACGTCTTCGATTACGGCTACCCGCAGATCGCCGGGATCGTCGGCAAGAGCGAGGACAACGTGCGTCAGCTCGCCACCAGGGCGCGGCGGCACGTGCAGCGGCGCCGGCCGCGGTTCCGGACCACGCGGCAGCAGCAGCAGGAACTGGCCCGTCGCTTCTTCGCCGCCGCGGGGGACGGCGACCTCGCCGGGCTCGAGATGCTGCTCGCCGCCGACGTGCAGCTGACCGGTGACGGCGGCGGAAAGGTCCCCGCGCTGGCCCGCTCACTTCGCGGCCGCAGCCGGGTCGCCCGGACGCTGCTCAGCTGGATGGCGTTCAGCGCCCGCATCCCCGGCATCTCGCTGCGACCGGTCCAGATCAACGGCGGCCCCGGTGCGCTGTTTCTCGATGTCGACGAGCACCTGCTGAGCGTGTGGGCGCTGGACAGCGACGGGGCCGAGATCACCGGTGTCAGTGCCATCGTCAACCCCGACAAGCTCGCGCACCTGGGGCCGGTCGGCGACTACGGGGCCCTGTTCCGGACCCTCCGCGAGCCGGCACCCCACCCGGCCATCCGGTCACCCTCGCTGACCGCCCACCACCTGCCCCAGGCACCCGGCCGGCCCTCAGAGAACCATTCCTGACCGGCCACCTCCCCCCAGCATCCGGCCCCGTACCTGGACCGGCCGATCCGACCGGCCCACCTGACCGGCCCGCCCGACCGGCCCGTATCTAGGGTTTGCCCATGCATCAGCCCGCGCCCCACTCCGGCGAGCCGATCGAGCTCCGCCTCCTGACCGGCCCGAACCTGTACTTCACCCGGCCCGCGGTGAAACTGACGCTGGACGCGGCGGGCGTCCTGCAGGCGCAGCCGTCAGCAGTCGTCGGCTGGCAACGCGCGCTGCGGGTGCGGAACCCAACGGTCGGCCTGCCGCACTCGGAGTCCCGGGCTGTCGCCGCCGCGGATCTGGCCGCCGCGGTGGTCCGGCGGGCCGCGGGAGCCCTCGGCACCAGGGTCGCAGCCGTCGCCCGTCCCGGTGACGAAGACACAGTTGTCGTCGCCTACCCGTTCCGCCGCCGCGGCACGGCAGAGGCGTTCGGGCTGGCGGTCGCCCGGGCCTGGGCGGCGATCACCAGCGGCGCCGTCGACGCCGCGGCCGCGGTCGCGGCGATCCCGACCGAGCTCGCCGGCCACGACGTGGGCGAGACCGTGCGGCCGATGCGACCTACCGTCCCGGTGATCGCGGTGACCGGGACCAACGGCAAGACGACCACCACCCGGCTCATCGCGCACCTGGTGAAGGCCGGTGGCCGGGTGCCGGGCTGGTCGTCCACCGACGGCATCGTCATCGACGGCGAGACGGTCGACGAGGTGACTGGTCGGGCCCGGGCGGCGCCGCCAGGGTGCTCGAGGATCCACGGGTTCAGGTCGCCGTCACCGAAACCGCCCGCGGCGGAATCCTGCTCCGCGGGGTCGGCACCGCGGTCAACGACGTGTCGGTGGTGACCAACATCAGCCCCGACCATCTGGGCCTGCTCGGCGTGCACACCGTCGAGCAACTGGCCGAGGTCAAATCGGTCATCACCCGGATCACCAAGCCGGGCGGCTGGACCGTGCTGAACGCGGACGACCCGCTGGTCCGGGCCATGCGGTCGGTGTCCAGGGCGCGCCCGTGGTTCTACTCGCCGGATCCCGACAATCCCCATCTCGATGAGGCGCTGGAGGCCGGTGGCCGGGCCATCACGGTCGTCGACGGCGGCATCGTCATCCTCGGCCGGGGACTCGACCCGACCGTGGTGATGAAGGTGGCCGACGTCCCGCTGACCCTCGCCGGCGCGTCGCGGGTCAACGTGTCCAACGCGCTGGCCGCCACCGCGGCCGCCCTCGCCGTCGGAGTGCCGCTGGACGCGGTGCGGGCGGGACTTGCCAGCTTCGCCGGCGGCGCCGAGCAGAACACCGGCCGGCTCAACGTGTACCGGATCGGCAGCATCGCGGTGCTGCTGGACCTGGCGCACAACGAGGCCTCACTCGCGTCGCTGCTGGAGGTGGCCGGCGCGCTGCGGTTGCCGGGCGGGGAACTGGCCGTCGTGCTCGGCACCGCAGGGGACCGAACCGATGAGGCGATCCATGCCATGGGCGCGATGGCGGCGGAGCGGGCCGACCGGTTGGTGGTGGCGCACCGGATCAAGTACCAGCGCGGGCGGGAGCCCGGCGAGATGGAGCAGATCTGGCGGTCCGGCGCAGCGGAGGCCGGGGTCGTCGAGGTCGACGAAACCTCGGACGAGCTCAGCGGCCTGCGGCACCTCCTGGACGACGCCTCTCCGCCGCTGCCCGAGGGCTCGGCGGTGGCGGTGTGCGCCCTGGAGCAACGCGAGCAGCTCGCGGAGGAAATCGTCGGACGAGGCGGCAGCGAGATGTCGCCGGACGAGGTCAGCGAGCGGGTCGCGGCGACGACCGACCGGCGGGCCCGTCACGACGGCTGACCTGCCTGCACGACCCTCGGCGCGCGTGGCCGACCCCCGACAGCCGTGACGGCGGCCCCGCAGCGGCAACGGCCCCTATGGTGCCGACGGCGCCCTCGACCCCTGGGGACGGACCCCACAGCCGTGACGGCGGCCCCGCCACCCGGGCAGACGCGCGGGCCCGAGGGTGCCGGGCGACCCGGGCGGCCCGACGCACCGATCGCGCAACACGGCGACGGCTTACGCCTCGTCAGCGGCGGCTACGGACCGGCGGGATCGGACGCGCCGTCAGACGTGCTGGGCCGCGACCATCAACCGCGCAGCGTCCCGCAACAGCCGACCATGCACCTCGTCGACATGCTCGACCACCGCAGCGCCCCACCGATCGTTGGGTGCCTGGAACCGTCCGTAGTGAACCTGTCCCGCCGGCCCGGCGATCATCCAGTCAACGGCCTTCCCGCGCGCCGCTTCCGAAAGGTGCCGCACCAGGATGGCCGCGGCGGCGTCCGGCGTGTCGGTCGTCGCCTGCAGACCTGCTGTGCTGCAAAGTGAATACTGCAGAGAACTCATCGTCGAATCCCTCCCGAATGACGGACGTCACCCCCGGCTGCGCCCGCTCCGAACCGTACCGCAGGCAACCCTTGCAGTGTCGACGTTCGTTGGGAACTACCCGGTCGTGCAACGGCTCCGGTTGCGCTGCGTCACAACGACACTGATCCGGTACCGGATCCGCGCGAACGGTCACACGGGGCATCATTGCGGGCATGCGCACGGTCGAACAGCATGCCGAGGTCATCGCGGGGCTGCTGTCCCCCACGCCCGTCACGCCGGTGCCGCTGCTGCGAGCGGCCGGCCTGGTGCTGGCGGTCGACCTGCTGGCGCCGATCGACCTGCCACCGTTCGACAACTCGGCGATGGACGGATACGCGGTGCGGGCCGCCGACATCGATCACCTGCCCGTCACCCTTCCGGTGTCGCAGGACATCCCGGCCGGTCGCTCCGACACGGTGCCGTTGGCGCCCGGCACGGCGGCCCGGATCATGACCGGGGCTCCGTTGCCCGCCGGGGCCGACGTGATCGTTCAGGTGGAGCGCACCGACGCCGGTTCCGCATCGGTCCGGATCGACAGTGCACCCGCCCCCGGGGTGCACATCCGAGGTACCGGCGAGGACGTCCGTGCCGGCACCGTTGTGCTGCCGGCCGGCACCTTGATCGGCGCCCCGCAGATAGGGGTCGCCGCCGCGCTCGGGTTCGCCGACCTGCACGTGCGCCGCGGGCTGCGGGTCCTGGTGCTGTCCACCGGCAGCGAGCTGGTCGAACCCGGCCGCCCGCTGGCGCCGGGGCAGATCTACGAGTCGAACGCGCCGATGCTGGCCGCCGGGATCGACGCGATCGGTGCGCAGGCCAGGATCGAACATTTCGTCGCCGATGACGTTCCCAGCCTGCACGCGGCGTTGACCCGCGTGGCAACCGACGTCGACCTGATCGTCACCTCCGGCGGGGTGTCCGCAGGTGCGTACGAGGTCGTGAAGGATGCGCTGACCGGCCGGGGCATCGAGTTCGTCAAGGTCGCCATGCAACCCGGGATGCCGCAGGGGGCCGGCCGGTTCGCGGTGACGCCGGACCGGACCGTGCCGATCATCACGCTGCCCGGCAACCCGGTCAGCTCGTACGTGTCGTTCGAGGTGTTCCTGCGCCCGGCGATCCGAGCGGCCATGGGGCACCCGGACATCACCCGCCCGGTGTTCCGCGCCCCGCTGGCCGCGCCGATCGACTCGCCGGCCGGGAAACGGCAGTTCCGTCGGGGCCAGCTGGATGCCGTCGCCGGCAGCGTGACGCCTTGGGGCGGCCCCGGTTCGCATCTGCTCTCCTGGCTCGCGGGAGCGGACTGCATGATCGTTGTGGGCGAGGACGTCACGCACCTGGACACCGGCGACGAGGTCGAGGTCTGGCTGCTCGGCTGATCACGGCCCTGGCTCGCAGTTCATCGGCCCGTCGGCCCGTGGCGGATCGGCTCGCTGATCGGCTCATTGCTGATCGGCTCACTGCTGATCGGCTCACTGCTGATCGGCTCACTGCTGATCGGCACCGTCCCGCCCACCGGTTGGCACCATCGCCACCCGCCCGATCCGAGTGATCCCGAAAGGACCCGCGTGCCGGAAGGCCACACCATTCACCGCCTCGCCCGTGACCTGCAGCGGGCGTTCGGTCGCCAGCCCGTCACCGCGTCGACCCTGCAGGAGCGTTTCGCCGACGGCGCCGCCGCGCTCGACGGGGCGACGCTGACCCGCACCGACGCGCACGGCAAGCACCTGTTCCTGTTCTTCCGCCGGCACCGGCCCGCCGACCGGCTGCTGCACATCCATCTCGGGCTGTACGGGAAGATGCCGATCGCGAGCGCGCCGACGCAGCCACCGCGGGGGGCGCTGCGGCTGCGGCTGGAGAACGACAGCGCGTGGGCCGATCTGCGCGGTCCGACGGCATGCGAGCTGATCACCCCGCCGGAACGCGACGCGTTGCTGGCCAGGCTCGGCCCGGATCCGCTGCGACCCGACGCCGACCCGGACAGGGCGTGGGCCCGGATCAGCCGGTCGAAGGTCGCGATCGGCGCACTACTGATGAGTCAGGACGTGCTGTCCGGGATCGGCAACGTGTACCGCGCCGAGGTGCTGTTCCGGCACCGGATCAACCCCTACCGGGAGGGCCGGCTCGTCACCCGCGAGGCGTGGCAGGCGATCTGGCTCGATCTGTGTGTGCTGCTGCGCAGCGGGGTCCGGGCCGGCCGGATCGTCACCACGCTGCCCGAGGACCGGTCCCGGCGGACCGGCCGGCCGCGGCGGGAGGACGCGTTCTACGTGTACCGGCGGACCGGTGAACCGTGCCGAATCTGCGGAACGGGGATCCTGACCGCGGTGATGGTCGCCCGGAACCTGTTCTGGTGCCCGGTCTGCCAGGCAACCTGACCGTCGGCACGCTGATGGCCCGGCCATCCGATGCCCCGGGGACCGGCGATCACGGCAGCTGGACCGAATCGACCGGCCAGGACGCGATGCCGGCTCGACGGCGGCCGGGCCACCTCGGGTCCGTCATCCCGGGTTCACCGTTCGGCCGGGGGCTTCTCGTCCTCGGCGGTCGGCAGCAGACCCGCCAGGCCGGTGGGCTTGTCGACGCTGTCCTCGCCGACGCCCTTGACGTGCCCGGCTGCGGCCTTGGCGACGCTGCCGACCATCCCGGCGGTGCGGTGACCGGATCCGCCGCCGGAACCGACTCCTGAGACGTCACCGCTGCCGACCACACCCGATCCGATGCCTTCCAGGCCGGCGGTGTCGATCATGTTGCCCTTCTCGCCCATTGTGGACTCCATTCCTCGTTGATGAATCCGCTTCGTTCAACTGCTTGCGTTGCGAGTTCACTTTCGTCGGCTCGCGGGTTGCGGCTCGCCACGGCGGCCGGTCAATCGGCCCGGGTGCCGGTGTACTTGAATGCGACCGGTGCGACCTCGGACCGGCAGCCGTTGGAGTCCGACACCGTCAGCGTGCCGGTGCCGGTGAACTTGGCGACGCGCCGGACGCCGTCCACCTCGGTCTCGCCGGCCGGTTTCAGGGTGAGCGTCCAGCTGTCCGTCGACGTGATGCTCGGGTCGGCCGGGCACGGTTCCGGTTCGGTCCCGGCGAATGCCAACTGGTTTCCGCTGCGTTTCCCGACATCTCCTCCGACGAGGGTGACGGCGCACGTCGGTGCATCGCAGTCCGCGCTCAGCTCCAGCGTGCCGCTGTCCGTCTTGCCCACCGGGAAGCTGGTATTGCCGTTGTTCGCGGTGACGGTCCGGGTGAAGGCGTACTTCCCGGCGAGCGGGTTGCCGGCACCGGCTGCACCAGCCGGGGCCGAGGACCGTGCGCTCTGACTGGAGCTCGCCGACTGCGGTGACGATCGAGCCGTCGCGGTCGGCGAGCCCTGTGCGGGACTGGTCGAAGCACCGGCTGCCGACGCCGGTGGCGCCGCAGCCGCCGGCCCACCGGAGGCGGTCCGATCACCGGTGGTCGGCGCCGCTGGCACCGCGGCAGTCGTCACCGCGGCTGTGCCGCTGACAGCCGGACCGGCATTGGTACCGGCCGTCGTGGCCGCACCAGATGCGGCCACCGATGACGTGACGGCGACCGGCGGCGGGGCGGCAACCGTTCCTGACCCGTCGCCCGCGTCCGACCCGGATCGGGCCACCACGAAGATCACCACCGCGGCAAGCACCACAACGGCCGACACGGCGGCGACGGCCGCTGCCCCGCCGGACCACCAGGCCGGGTGTGCGACCACGGCCGCGGGAACGGAGGTGCCGCCGGCGCCGGCGCCCGCGGAATCCAGGCCTTCGGAACGCGACGAACCCGGCGAGGAGTCGGCTTTCGACCGCTCGCCACCGTGCCGCTCGAGACCGTTCTGTTGGTCGCCGTGCTGTTCGTCCCGGCGCCGCTTGCGGGGGCGCCACCCGCTGCCGGTCAGCTCCCCGGTCATCGGATCGCGCTCGGCCTGCGCGACCGCGCCGCGGACGAGGCGGTCGAACGCGGCCAGTCGGCGGACGCGGCCGGGGAGATCCAGTGCCGCACCGGTCGGGGTGGTCGCGAGGGCAACGAGGTCGGCGTCCAGCTCTCCGCGGTCGACGGAGTCCAGGAAGGCGGGCACCCGCTCGGCGGGAACCTCGAGATAGCGGACGGCGCTGCCGACGGTCACGGCGAACACGGTGGAGTCCCAGGTGGCCGCTTCCGCGTGCACCGTCACGCCGGGGCGTCGTCGCGGCCGCAGCGGATCTTCGACATCAGCGTCGTCACTCACCCGTCATCACCCATTCCTGGTCTGGTCCTCGCCGGGAAGCGGCCGGCGGCCGTCGACGATGTCCTCGACCAGCGCGATGTCGGCCGGATCGGCGAACGGGCGGATCGCGCCGCGCGCGATGGTCCAGCACTCCTCGAGATGGCGCTGCGCGCTGCGCACCTGGCCCGATGCGGTGGTCAGCAGGGTGCCGCGGCCGTGTTCGTACAGATCGGGCCCGTAGGCGCGGCGATCGACGTACACGCCGAACCGCTCGATCGTGGGGACTGTGACCGCGGACAGCGGCTCGGGCAGCCGGTACCGGGACACCTTCCGGGCGCAGGCGAGCGCCCCGCCCGCCACCATCAGCACCGCCGCTCGCAGACCGTCGCCGTCCAGAAATTCGCCGCCGACCTCCAGCCGACCCCGCCGCGGCCGGACCAACAGGCCGGGAGAGGTCGGCCGATCGATCATCAGCATCGCGGCCGCTGCGAAATGGGCCGCGAACAGTCGCGCCGCACGCACCACCCTGCCGTCGGGGACCGACACGTTGATGTGCGTGGAGTACCCCTGAAGTGTCAGACCGGTCGGCAGCATGCCTTCCAGAAAGGCACGTCCGCCGACAGCCGCATCGACCACCGCGCCGGCGAAGCCGACCGCCATTCCGATGGGTGGAGTGGCGATCTCGGCCTCCCGGCCGTCCGCGGTGACAACCCCGCCCCACCTGCACCGGTACGCGTTCCGGTCCATCGGATCCAACCGTCGGCCGGGGATGGCAAGGGTGTGGATCAGGTCGCGGAAGTCGGCGACGCTCCCATCCGGTTCCAGCACGGTGTACTCGTGTTCGATGCCGCATCGAGCCGGACGCCGGCGCGGCGCCTCGACCACCCGCCGGAGGTGCCGTACCTCTTTTGGAGCAAGCATCCAGGCCACCCCCATCACCCGAACGCTACAACTTTGATTACTGACGGTATAGACACGGACAGCGGCACGATCAGGTGAACCCCCGCTCGTCGCCGCCTCGCGGCGAAGCGGTGAACGCAGAGCACAGGGGCCGGACTCAGGCCGGCGTGTCGTCGAAAAGTGAGAAGTCGTGGGATGCGGTGAGCGGGCCGCCGGCCCGACCAGTGTTGACCACACCGACGGGCTCGATCAGCACCGCCTGCACCTCGCCGTCGGCGATCGGACAGTGTTCGACCCCACGCGGGACGACGAACAGCTGTCCCGGCCGCAGGGTCACGTCACCGTCGCGCAACTGGATGGTCAGCCGGCCGTCCACCACCAGGAACAACTCGTCGGTGTCGTCGTGGCTGTGCCAGACGAACTCGCCGGAGATCCTGACCACCTTGATCTCGTAGTCGTTGAGCCGGGCGACCACCTTCGGCGACCAGTGCTCGGTGAACGACGCGAACTTGCCCGCGAGGTCGACGACCCGGCGATCGAGGTCTGCGCCGGCCGGATCATCCATGACAGCAGTATCGCGTCGCCCCGAACGGCCATCAACTGTTGCGCGGAGCGGCGCTCAGCCGACGCGCAGCCCGACCACCACGGCGCGATGGTCGCTGCCGTCGGCGGCGAGCACCTGATCGGACAACGGGGTCACGCCGCGCCCGAGAACGTGGTCGGGGCGGGTCAACGGGAACTGCGCCGGCCAGGTGAAGCCGAAGCCGCCCTTCACGGATTCCCGCGAGTCGGCGAGTTCGCCGGTCAGCGCGTCGAGCGCCGGGTCGGTGGTGGCCGTGTTGAGATCGCCCATCACCAGCACCCGGGAGGCGGTGTCGGATTGCACGATGGCCGCCAACTCGGCGATCGCCGCGTCCCGCGGGGCGGTGTAGCCCGGCCGGACGGACGGCAGATGCACGGCGTAGACGGCGATGTCGCCGGACGGATGGTGCACGACGACCCGCAACGCCCGCGCCCAGCCCAGCCCCAGCTCCAGCGGCTCCGGCTCATCCATCGGCCACTGCGACCACAACCCAACCGTGGTCGCAGCTGCGTGGTATCCGTACCGGGAGTCCAGCAGCGCGGTGGCATCCGCCGCCGACCCGTCGATCTCCTGCACCGCGACGAGACCGGCGCCGGTGGCGACCAGCGCCTGCGCGGAAGCCCGCGGGTCGGCGTTGGCGGCGCCGATGTTCTGGGTGGCGACGAGCAGATCGGCGGGCCCGGCGGCGACCGGCGCGGCGAGCAACTGCGGAACGAAGACACCCGACCACACCATCGCGGCCACGATCACCGCCGACAGCCCCCACCAGGCCCGGCGGACCAGGGCGAGAACGCCCAGCACGGCGAGCAGCACGGAGGTCCACGGCAGGAAGCTGGTCCAGGCCGCCCCCACCCCGTCCCAGGACGGGATGTGGTCGGCGAAGACGATGCCGACCGTCACCGTCAGCGCGACCAGCGCGAAACCGACGCCCTTCCAGGAGCGTCCTGGGCCCCGGTATCGAGCGGTGTCGCGGGGCAGGTCGTCATGCAGATCCTGCGGGGCGACCGGGATCCGTGGCAGGGGCATCGTGGAGGAGCTCACCAGGCGGGGACGCGCCAGGCCGCCCCCGGGTTGCCCGGTCGCTTCGTCCACGCCGGCGTCCCGGTCCACCCGGACGTCCTGCTTCACCCGGACGTGCCGCGCACCGCGGCATGGCAGTCGACCGCTGCCAGGATCGGCATGATGTCCGAGCGAACCTGTTCCGGCAGGCGAACGCCGATCATGTGCGGTCCCCGCTGGTCACCGGCCAGGTTTCCGACCCAGCTGCGTCGCCCGCGCGGCCGATGTGGCCGGTCAGCTCGGACAGCGTTGCGGCGATCCGCGACCCCCGCCAGTACCGGAGCTGTTCCAACGCGGCGATGGCCATCGGGATCAGTTCGAATTTCGTCCGTTCGCCGACGTCGAACCGGCGGGCGCCGGGTTGGTAGCTGTCGCGGTAGTCGACCAGCCGGGCGAAGTCCTCCGACCCTCCCTCCCTCGAGATCCAGTTCTGTTCCAACGGTTCCCCGTGCCGATGCTCCGGCGCCACGTAGAGGTAACCCGCCCCGAACGGGACGAGCAACCACTGGTAGCCGACGGTCACCACGAAATCGGGCTGCAGCACACCGACATCCAGCGGCATCGCACCGATCGACTGACTGCCGTCGATGACCAGGGCGGCTCCCAGCTGGTGGCTCCGCGCGCTCACCGCTGCCAGGTCGATCAGCGCACCCCATCGGTCCAACGCACGTTCGGGACCCTGACGATGCTGACCCGCTCCTCCATCGCCAGCAGGATCGCGTCGGTCCACGACTGCCCGTGCACCCGCCGCACCTTGACCATCTCGGCGCCGGCCGCCCGGGTGGCGGCCCGCCAGGTGTAAATCCCGGAGGGGTACTCCTCCGGCAGCACGAGGACCCGATCACCGGCGGCCAACGGAAGCTTCCGGGCCGCGACCGCGAAGCCGTAACTGGTCGCCGGCACCAGCGCGATCCCCTCCGCGTCGGTGGCCACCAAGGCTCCGAACAGATACCGCAGCGGCTCCACGCCGGAGAACCAGTCGTCGGCGGTGATCGTCCACGGCGAGCCTCGACGGTCCAACGCGGCATGGCCCGCGGCGCGGACACCGTGTAACTGCGGGGACAAATTGGCGGTGTTGAAATACGCGACGTCCTCGGGGGACGGCGAACGCTGCTCGCTGCGCCCCAAGTCCGACCTCGGCATCCCCGGCAACGCCGGTGGACCCGGTCGCCGAGAGGGTACGGATCCCATGATCGGGCTACCGACGCGCACCGCTGTCTCTTCTCCCGACGCCGTCATGGATTCTAGGATTCCGCAACGCCGGCGATCACGGCTGAGGTCTTCTCCACCCGAGGCGACCAATGTCGTCCAGTCGGCAAGCCACGACGGCCGCGACCTCCGGATCGGCAAACGGTGTCCTGGACGATGTCGATCGGCGGCTGCTCACCGAATTGCCCCGCGACCCACGGCAATCGAAATCGTCGCTCGCCCGTCGTGCCGGCCTGTCCACGCCGACCGCGTCCAGTCGTGACACCGGCGTGCCGATCGCGCCGGGGGCCAGTACCGTCCGCCGGGAAACGGTGTTGCGCGCAACCCCCGATGCGGAGGCGTGAATGGTCGGCAGCGAAGGCCCGGGTGACGCGGCGGTGGGGTCACCGGACAACGACAATGTCGGGCTGCCGACGTTCAGCTCCCGGGACTGGGTGGCCACCGCAGTGGGTCTGGGGCAGCGCAGACCCGACGCGGCCATCGTCGGTGCGCCGTTCGACATCAACACCACCTATCGGGCGGGCGCGCGATTCGGTCCTCGCGCGCTCCGCTCCCAGGCGTACGACCCCGGGGCCTACCACCTGGATCTCGGCCTGGACATCTTCGACTGGCTCGACGTCGTCGACGCCGGGGATGCGCACTGCCCGCACGGTCAGTCGGCGCGGTCACACGCGAACATCGAGGCCAAGGTCACCGAGGTCCTCCGGGCCGATGCGTTTCCGGTGATCATCGGCGGCGATCACTCCATCACCTACCCCGCGGCGACGGCGGTTGCGGCCAGGTACGGCTGGGGAAAGGTGGGGCTGCTGCATTTCGACGCGCACGCCGACACCGCTGACAGCATCGAGGGCAACCTGCACAGCCACGGCACGCCGATGCGCCGGTTGATCGAATCGGGTGCGATCCGCGGCCGGAACTTCGTGCAGGTCGGCCTGCGTGGGTATTGGCCGCCGCCGGAGGTCTTCGACTGGATGCGCGAGCAGGAGATGACCTGGCACCTGATGCACGACGTCTGGGACCGCGGGATGCGGCCAGTCATCGCCGACGCCATCGCCAGGGCCGTTGACGGCTGCGACTGGCTCTACCTCTCGGTCGACATCGACGTCCTGGATCCGGGTTTCGCGCCCGGCACCGGCACGCCCGAGCCGGGCGGGATGAACCCGGCAGACCTGCTGCGGGCGGTGCGCTCGATCGCGCTCGAAACCCCGCTGGTGGCCTTGGACGTCGTCGAGGTGTCGCCGCCCTACGACCAGGCGGAGAGCACCGTCAACAACGCGCACCGCGTGGTGCTGGAAACGCTGGCGGCGCTCGCCCACAAGAAACGCGAACTCGCGGGCGGTGACGTCACCCGGCCCGGCACCCGGCCGGACCCGGCGACGTTGCGCCGGCCGGCCGTGCCGCCGGCCTGGTCCCGGACCGATCCGCCGTTCAACACCTACTCCGATGCCGACCAGCACCTGCACGGCCACCACGACGACCACGCCTGACTGCCGTGCAGATCCTGATCCTCGGCGGCACCGCGTGGCTCGGCCGGGAGATCGCCCGACAGGCGATGCACCGCGGGCACGCCGTCACCTGCCTGGCCCGCGGGGACAGCGGCCCGGTGGTGCACGGCGCCACCTTGGTCCAGGGGGACCGGAGCCGGCCGGGCGGGTACGACGCCGTCCGCCGGGACTGGGACGCCGTTGTCGAGGTGTCCTGGCAGCCCGGAATGGTCCGGGATGCGCTGATCGCACTGCACGAGCGAACCGCGCACTGGACCTATGTGTCGTCGATCAGCGCATACGCGGAGGCCGACGGCCGCGCGGACGAGTCGGCCCGCTTGCTGGAGCCGACCGGTCGGGAGACCGCCGGTCGGGACGAGTACGGCGCGGCCAAGGTCGCCTGCGAGCGGGCGAGCTCGGAGTTCGCCGATGACCTTCTGCTGATCGCCCGCGCCGGGCTGATCGGCGGGCCGGGCGACCACACCGGACGCTCCGGGTACTGGGTCGCACGCGCCGCCCGGGCGCCCGACCGGCCGATGCTGGTCCCGGACGCGCCCGACCTGCCGACCCAGGTCGTCGACGTCCGGGACCTCGCGGGCTTCCTGGTCCGCAGCAGCGAGGCCGGCGTGCTGGGCACCTTGGACACCGTCGGTCCCGCCGTGCCGCTCGAGGAATGGGTCGAGCTGGCCCGCGTCGCGGGCGGTCATGTCGGTGCGGTGGTGCGGGCGGACCCGCGCTGGCTGCTCGATCGCGGGGTCAGCCCATGGATGGGCCCGGAATCGTTGCCGCTGTGGCCGGGGCCCGAACCAACGCCCGCCCGTTCCGGGGCCGCGGCGCTGGCGGCCGGCCTCCACCACCGGAGCCGGGCGGAGCTGATGGACGATCTGCTCCGCTGGGAGCGGGACCAGGGGCTGGACCGGCCGCGCCCGGCCGGGCTGACCGATTCCTTCGAGCAGGAACTGCTCGGCGCCCTGGGCAGTTGACGACCTGGACCCAGCCGTCCGTTACGTCATCGCCTACGTCATCGCCGGTGTTCCAGTGGGCACCGACCGTCCCGGAAACGGGTCGGTCACTCGCTGGTCGGGTCCCCGTCGGGAACGCGGCAGCCCGGCGGCCTCCACCGCCCTGCAGAAACCCTCGGACGACGGAGAACGACCATGCTCGAGATCAGCACCCTCGGCTGGGTGATCACCATCGCGGTGATCGTCGGCCTGCTCGCCCTGGACCTCGTGCTGGCCGCCCTGCGGCCGCACGTCGTCGGTTTCAAGGAGGCGGTCGGCTGGTCGGTGTTCTACATCGCGGTCGCCATCGTCTTCGGCGTGGTGTTCACCTCGGTGGCCGGCGGCGACTTCGGCACCCAGTACTTCGCCGGCTACATCGTCGAGAAGAGCCTGTCGGTCGACAACCTGTTCGTCTTCGTGATCATCATGTCGACGTTCGCGGTGCCCGAGGAACACCAGCACAAGGTGCTGACGTTCGGCATCATCATCGCGTTGGTGCTGCGGGCGATCTTCATCGTGCTCGGCGCCGCACTGCTCGACCTGTTCGCCTTCATGTTCCTGATCTTCGGCCTGCTGCTGATCTTCACCGCCGTCCAGCTGTTCCGGCACCGCAACGAGGACCCGGACATCACGGACAACGCCCTGGTGAAGCTGACCCGCAAGGTCATCCCGGTGACCGACAAGTACGACGGTGGAAGGCTCTTCACCCGGATCGACGCACGCCGGGTCGCGACGCCACTGTTCATCGTGCTGATCGCGATCGGCAGCACCGACATCCTGTTCGCACTGGATTCCATTCCGGCGGTTTTCGGTGTCACCGCCGAGCCGTACATCGTCTTCGTCGCGAACGCCTTTGCACTGCTGGGGCTGCGGGCGTTGTTCTTCCTGGTGAAGGGACTGCTGGATCGGCTCGTCTACCTGTCCACCGGCCTTGCGATCATCCTGGCGTTCATCGGAGTCAAGCTCATCCTGCATTGGGCGCACGGGATCTGGCCCGCGGCGCCGGAAGTGAGCACCAACCTCTCGCTCGCCGTCATCGTTGTCGTGCTGGTGGTCACCACCGTGGCCAGCCTGATCAGGAGCCGCAGGGATCCGGCCGCAAAGGCGCACGCCGGGTCGCTCCGCGGGCACTCCGAGCAGGGCCAGCGGCCGCCTGCCTGAACTCGTCAGCTCCGGACGGCCGGGGCGGTGGCACCCGAGACGACCGCCCGCGCGCTGACCCGTGGCGGTGACCCTCCCCTTCGCTGCCGGACGACGCATCACCCGCGGGTCCCGGATCGCCGCTTTCTGCTGTTTGTACCCGATATTCGTTGCGGCTCGGGCGATCTCGTTCGGGTCGCCGACTGCTCCCGGACGACTGCCGCTCACCTGTTCGTGGCCTTCCGTTGGCCCGCTGATCACCTCCGGGTGGTCGGCTACCGGACGGTCGATCCAGTCGGGACAGCCAGTCGAATGAAGGAGTGCAGCGTGAGAAGGTCGAGAACGTTGATCATCGGATGTGCGGCGGCGGCGATGCTGATGGGATCCACGGCGGTCGCCGTCGCGTCCCGCAACTCCGAGGACCGCACCCAGCAGGTGCGGCAGTCCATCGATGGCGGCACGGCGAAGAACGTCATCATGTTCCTCGGCGACGGGATGGGCGATTCGGAGATCACCATCGCCAGGAATTACGCCGTCGGCGCGGCGGGCCGGCTGTCGATGGATTCCCTGCCGCTGACCGGTGAGTACACGACGTACGCGGTACAGAAGGGCACCCGCAGCACGCCGGACTACGTGACCGACTCCGCCGCTTCGGGCACCGGCTGGGCAACCGGACGCAAGACCTACAACAACGCCGTTTCGGTGGACCCGGTCACCCTGCGTCCGCTGCGGACCCTGCTGGAGAAGGCGCAGGCCGCGGGGTACAAGACCGGCAACGTCACCACCGCCGAGCTGACCGATGCCACACCCGCGGTGCTCGACTCCCACGTGTCCGCCCGGAGTTGCCAGGGGCCGGCCGACATGTCGGCGTGCCCGGCGGAGACCAAGCAGGCCGGCGGCCTGGGCTCGATCGCCGAACAGACCGTCGACCACAACGTCGATGTCCTGCTCGGCGGCGGCAAGGCCCGCTTCGACCAGATCGTCACCGGCGGCCGGTACGCCGGCAAGTCCGTCACCACGCAGGCGGTTGCCCGCGGCTACAGCGTCGTCACCGACAAGACCGGACTGAAGGCCGCGCAGCCCGGCCGGAAACTGCTGGGGTTGTTCACCGCCGGCAACATGGACCTGGAATGGACCGGACCACTGGCGGCTCCCTACCCCGGCCCGGCGGCCACCAGCTGCACCAGGTCGAACCCGGACCGGCCCGGTACCGAACCCCACCTGTCGGAGATGACCGCCAAGGCGATCGACCTGCTGTCGACCAAGACCCGCGGCGACAAGCGGAACGGCTTCTACCTGCAGGTGGAGGGCGCGTCCATCGACAAGCAGGACCACGCCGCGAACCCCTGCGGTCAGATCGGCGAAACCGTGGAGTTCGACAAGTCGATCAGGGTCGCCCTGAAATGGGCGGAACGCCACCCCGACACGCTGATCATCGTGACCGGCGACCACGGGCACACCAGCCAGATCATCGAGCCGCAGAGCGCGACCGACCACAGCCCCGGATCCATCGCCACCCTGATCACCGCCGACGGCCAACCGATGGTGGTCAACTACGCGACCAACCTGCCCGGCCGGTCGATGAGCCACACCGGCACCCAGATCCGGGTCGCCGCCCAGGGCCCGCAGGCGGCCAACGTCGTCGGCATCACCGATCAGACGGACCTGCACCACACCATCGCCCGTGCGCTGAACGTCGAGTAGCCCCGGCCCGTCCCGCTGGAGGCGATCTGGGCAACCGTCCGGTGCCACCGTCCGGCGGCTGGCTCCGGCCCGCGATCCCCGTCCTGCCGACGCAGGGCGGGGATCCGTGCGTGCCGGCCCGGGCGTGCCCGTGACGCGGTGAAGCGGGTGTGTGTGTGTGTCGGATTCCGTCGGGTTCCGACCGGCCCGTCGGGGTGAACCCTGATTCGGTACCGGACAGCCAACGGCTACCGTCCCCAGCCATGAGCACCCTCGACGACTGGCTTGTTCGGGCCTCGCATGCGCTGGACCTGAAGGCCGACGCCATCCCCGCCGACCTGCGCAACGAGTTGCTGGACCTGACCCGCGATGTCGCACACGGCGTCGCCCGGATCGCCGGCCCGCTGACCTGCTATCTGGTCGGGGTGGCGGTGGGCCGGGGTGAGTCACCATCGGCCGCGCTGGCTGCGGTGCAGGCCCTGCTTTCCGACGACCGCAATTGGGCGGCTGACGGCTCAGCGGCTGATGATTCGGCGGCTGATGATTCGGCGCCTGCTGCTGACCCTTCCGGTGATCACCGGAAGGGTGCGCCGGCGCGGGCGGACGGAGCCCCGGCATGAGCTGGCTCTCGTGGGTGATCTTCGGCGCGCTGGCGGGCTGGGTCGCCTCGCTCGTGCTGCGCGACAAACGGCGCGGTTGCCTGACGAACATGGTGACCGGCATCCTCGGCGCCGTTCTCGCCGGCTTCATCTACCGATGGGCCACCGGGGTGGCCTGGAACTTCGGGTGGGACTGGGCGAGCTTCGGTGTTGCCTGCCTCGGCGCTCTCGGCCTGCTGCTGGTGATCAACCTCGTCACCCGATCCGGCCGGGCACCGACCTCGCGGTAACTGGACGCTGCCGTCCATGACGGCCCGGAATACCGCCGCCGTGCAGCGCCGAATGACCGTGGGCGTTACCCGTTCTCGCATCAGGTGCCCGGAAATGCCCTACGAACGGAGGGTCTCCGGTCTGAAGATGAGCGCGATGTCCGGTTTCATCGGCATAGTGTGCGCAGGATCGGCGCCGCGTGCCGTCCAGGCTGGAGGCGGATCAGATGGGCTTCGGGACGTTGGCGGTCATCGCCGCCGCAGGTCTGATCGGTCCTTTGCTGTCCATCCGTTCCGGGTGGAACCTGCCGATCGTGCTCGGCGAGCTCATCGCCGGAATGGTGCTGGGCGTCACCGGCTTCGGGTGGCTGGATGCCACCGACACCACCTTCTCCTTCATGGCGCAGATCGGCTTTGCGCTGGTGATGTTCGTTGCCGGCTCGCACGTGCCCGTCCGGGACCCGATCCTGCGCCGCGGCATCAAGGTCGGCACCCTGCGTGCGGTGCTGGTCGGCGTCTTCGCGGCCGCCTTGGGGATCGCGATCGCCGCCCTCTTCGGAACCGGTAACGCCCCGCTCTACGCCGTCCTGATGGCCTCCTCGTCGGCCGCCCTGATCCTGCCCATCGTCGGCTCCCTGCGGCTGGGCGGAGCGCCCATCCTGGAGCTCCTGCCCCAGGTCGCGATCGCGGATGCGGCGTGCATCGTCGCGTTGCCGCTGGTCAGCAATCCGGCCCGTGCGCTGCAGGCCTCCATCGGCGCCTGTGCCGTGATTGCCGCAGCGGGCGTCCTGTACGTCGCGCTCAGTCGGTGGAAGGCGACGGCGTCGCGGAAGCGGGTGCACAAGCTCTCGGAGCGGCGCAAGTTCACCATCGAACTGCGGGTCAGCCTGGCAATCCTGTTCAGCCTCTGCGCGATCGCAACGGCGACGCACGTCTCGATCATGCTGGCCGGGTTCGTCTTCGGACTGGTGGTGGCGGCCATCGGTCAACCACGCAGGCTGACCAAGCAGCTGTTCGCGCTGACCGAGGGATTTCTCGGGCCGCTGTTCTTCGTCTGGCTCGGCGCGTCGCTGAACGTGCGTGACCTCGCCGAGAATCCCTCGCTGATCCTGCTGGGCATCGCACTCGGCGTGGGAGCGGCGCTGGCCCACCTCACCATGCGGGTGACCGGGCAGCCGCTGCACATCGGTGCGATGGCCTGCGCACAACTCGGCGTGCCGGTGGCGGCCGTGACCCTGGCAACCGCGGCGAACCTGCTGGCGCCCGGTGAGGCGCCCGCGCTGATCCTGGGTGCCCTGGTGACCATCGCGATCACCACCATCGCCGCCGGTGTTGCCGCCCGTAATCCCGCGTCCGCGCTGCCGCCGCAACCTGCAGGCGCTAAGGGAGATCCGGCGATCGAGTCCGGCTAGGGCCCTGATCAACCTCGAGGAGGCGGTTCTCGGGCTGTTTCCCGATGTTGTCATCCTCGATGTCCGACTGCCGCCGACCTTCACCGATGAAGATGCTCGGGCGGCAGCCGCACTCAAATCACTTCATCCCCACATCGGTGTGCTCTGTGCTCCTGCTGTCCCAGCACATCGAAACCGCCCACAGCGTCGGCCTGATCGGGCTTGGAGGCTTCGGCTATCTGCTCAAGGACCGCGTGCTGGACGTATCGGACTTCCTTGCCTCGGTCGCGCGCGTCGCCGGCGGAGGTTCCGCCCTGGATCCCCAGGTGGCGGCCGCCCTGCTGCACCGGGCGGACGGGCGCAGCGCTGTCTCGCGACTGACGGAGCGCGAGCACGTGGTACTGGCTCTGATGGCTCAAGGACTGGCGGTGCTGGGAAATCAAGCCGGGCAACGGCTCACTGTCCGCCGCGAAGGTCTGCACGGCATCGAACGGTTGCTGACCGATGTCGCTTCACTCGGCGGCGATGGCTTCCACATCGATGGCGTGGCCCTGAGCCCCGCCCACCCGCAGCAGGCCTTGTCACGGGCCTGGGAGTTGGCTTTTGCCGATGCCCGCGCGAAGGCCGAGCAGTTCGCGTCGCTGGCCGGGCGCTCGCTGGGCCGGGTCGGTTGGATGGACGAGCGGCCGTCCGGAGGCGGCCCGCGACCGACGATGGCCATGCGGGCCGGCGCGGCGGACTCGATGTCCGTCGCGACGGGTGATGCACAGGTGGCGTCGATGTCACCGTGCACTGGGATTTCCAGGACTGACGATGGCCGATACCGGAGCATTGCTGTTGCAGGCCATCGCCATTGCCGCCTGGGCGAGGGATCACGGCAACCACCCCGTTCGGTGCGCTGCTTGCCGACGCCGGCGGGCACGTCCTGATGACCGCGGAGAAAACCGTCGTGACCACCTGGGACCGGGCACGCTGAGACGAACCTGGTCCGACTCGCTTCGGTCACCTACACGGTCGCCGACCGGCGTGCACTGACCCTGTTCACGAGCACCGAACCGTGCGCGATGTGCTCGGGGCCATCTATTGGTCGGGATCGGCACCGTGGTCTACGCGCCGGGAGAGGACGAGCTGCGCGCCATGACCGGCGATGACCCGCAGAACCCCACTCTGGCAGGGGTGCCGACTGGCTGGTCCAAATGTGTATGTCCGGCGGCGCCTCAGCGAGTGAGTTTGTCAACGTTGGTTGGCCCCACCCTGATAAGTTTGAGTGGCTCCACCCTGGGCCGTTCAGGCCGACGGTGGGGCTCGCGGGCAGATAGAACGTTTGTCGGTGGCGGGGTCAATCGGTGGCGGGGGTCAGCGCCTTCTTGTAGATGATTTTGTCGTCGCCGGTGTCGTAGAAGTCGCGGATTCGGGCTTCGAGGTGGTAGCCGAGTTGAGCGTAGAAGGCCCGCTGCCCAGCGAATCCCGGCACTCCGGATGTCTCGATGAGCAGCAGCCGTGCGTGGCTGCTGGTGCGGAGGTCGTGTTCGACGTGGTTGACCATGGCCGCTCCGTGGCCGTGCCGTTGATGGTTGGCGTCGATCGCCAGCATGTAAAGGTTCCAAGTGCCGTTGGTCATTCGTTCGGGGGCGTAGTAGGCAATTCCGACCGGTGAGGCGTTGTCGGTGGCGATGATCCATCGATCGTCGGTTGAGGTTTCGGACAGATACAGATCCAGGGTCATTGCGATTTCATTGAGCTCGTCGGCCTGGAAGAGTCCTGAGGTGTGGGCGATCGTCAACACTGCCGCCCTGTCGGACGGTTGGACGGGACGGATGATGCTGTCGTCCGAGGTGGGCGCAGGGTTCATCTGGCGAGCCTCCCGCGGTCGTCAAGGCGATAGCGATCGCGTGGTCAGCTGGCGGCTTGGTGGGCCTTGGTATGGGCCAGCCGGTAGGAGTCGGTGCCGGTTTCGATGATGTTCCCGCCGAAGGTGAGTCGATCGACGATTGCGGCGCAGAGCCGGGCGTCGGTGAACGTCTTTGTCCAGCCCGAGAAGGAATCGTTCGAGGCAATGGCCACGGAATGCTTTTCCTCCCTTTCGGTCAAAACCTGGAAAAGTATTTCCGCACCACGTTTGTCGAGTTCCATGTAGCCTAATTCGTCGATGCAAAGAAGATCAACACGCCCGTAGCGGGCGATGGTCTTGGCCAGGATCTTGTCGTCGGCGGCTTCCACGAGCTCGTTCACAAGTTTGGTGGCCAGGGTGTACTTCACCCGGAACCCGGCCTCCGCGGCGGCCGTGCCCAACCCGATCAGCAGGTGGGACTTCCCGGTGTCGGCGTTGCTGACCGATCTGGGCGTCACCAGGACGCATTCCCGGCCGCGGGTGTCGAATGACAATCCGTACTCCGAATCGCAGTACCGGACGTTGAAGTATCTGCCCGACTTCCCCGATCACTTTACCTCATTGGCTCAAATGCGAAGCAATTCCTGACAGAATTCTTCTACCAATACAATTACATTCATCGCCATTCAGGGATCGGGTGGCATACTCCCTCCTCTGTGCATTTCGGGACCGCCGCCGCGATTGACGACGCCCGACAGCAGACCCTCACTGCGGCCTACCACACCAACCCGGCCCGCTTCGGGCACCGGCCTCGACCGCCGTCCATGCCGAGCCAGGCCTGGATCTACCAGCCCGAAGCCCAAACCCAAATGAACTGAACACTCGTGTCCCACTTGACTTGACAGATACCGACCGTTCGACCGGAAACCTATTTACCCGTACGCGTTTCGGCATTCTTACGCACAAAGGCACGCCGACGCCGGGTTGCCGATCGACGTGCTGCGGGACCTGATGGACCACCAACAGACCTCAACGACTCAGGGCTTTTGCCGGGTCACTCAGAAACGTGAACGCGACGCCGTCCGCACCCTGCACCGACAGGTCATCGACCGCACCGGCACTGCCGCCCCGGCACCATCGCCACGGGCGTACGAGCCGCGGTCGGTCGCCGCGCCGTTCGGCAACTGCATCGAGCCATCGAACGTCAAGGCCGGCGGCGGTGCCTGCCCGATCCGGTTCCAATGCTCCAGCTGCGGGTATTACCGCGCCGACCCGTCCTACATCCCAGCCATCGAGGATCACATCCAAGCCCTCCGGGCCGACCGCGAACTGGCGACCGCGATGCAGGTTGACGACTTCGTGCTCCGAAACCTCACCGACCAGATCACCTCCTACCAGACCGTTCTCGACGGCATGCGCACCAAGCCCGCCACCCTCGACGAGGAACAAAGCAACGAGGTCCAACAAGCCGCCGCCATGCTGCGCAAGGTCCGAGCCGGCACCGGCCGCGTCCGACTGCCAATCACCCCCGTCGCAGCCCGGCCCTCCGCATGAGCGGGCCAGAGCCTGCCGCAGCGACCATCCAACCGCCGGCCGCGAAACGCGCACAGGCGCTGCGTGAATCCCGCCGGCGGGACAGCCGCAAGCAACGTGACCAGGTCACCGCAGCGCTCACCGCAATGCTGACCGCCGGCGACCACATCAGCTTCGCCGCCGTCGCCCGCCACGCCGGCGTCTCCACTTGGCTCGCCTACGCCCCCGGCGTCCGCGAACAGATCGACACCGCGATCACCCAACAAGCGCGCGACGGCCAGGGCCCACCGGCACCAGAATCCAGCGCGGCGATGCGGACCGACCTCGAACTCGCCCGGCAGGAAATCCGCCGACCACGCGGTGAACGAGATGAACTCCGCACACACCTATACGGCGCCCTCGGGCAGCAACTCACTAACCTCACCGCCGCCCCGTGAGGTGCCCCACCTGGGGCAGCGGGAGCGGTGCGGCCGGACACCTCCAACGAATGTTAGATCAACGAAGACAATCACCCGGGCCGAACGATGCCGCGTCGGCCCCCGGCCGACGACGCTGACACCGGGCTTTGGTTCACTCCCTTGTCCGAGTGTTCTACGCCCGGATATCGGGTTGATGTCCAGCACCAGTGCGGGTCGTCATCCGGATGCCCGTCATCGTTGAGGAGATGTCGTTGAGCTCGCAAGACGTTCTGCCGTTCCCGCCGACCCCGTCCGCCAGCATCGCCGGCCGGACCATGCAGGAATCGACCTATCAGCAGCGGGTGCAGCCACGGCGGCTACCGGACGACGCGCCGAACATCCTCATCGTGTTGATCGACGACGCAGGCCCCGGACTGCCCACCACTTTCGGTGGTGAGGTGCGGACCGACACGCTGACCAAGATCCATGACGAAGGCATCGGGTTCAACCGGTTCCACACCACCGCGATGTGCTCACCCACTCGGGCGTCACTGCTGACCGGCCGGAACCATCACCGGATCGGAAACGGGCAGATCGCCGAGCTCGCCAACGACTGGGACGGCTACGCCGGCGAGATCCCCAAAAGCAGTGCCCTGGCTGCCGAGGTGTTGAAGGACTACGGGTACGCCACCGCCGCGTTCGGCAAATGGCACAACACCCCTGCGGTGGAAACTACAGCGGCCGGGCCCTACCACAACTGGCCCACCGGCAACGGTTTCGAATACTTTTACGGGTTCCTGGCCGGTGAAGCTTCTCAGTACGAACCTAACCTGGTCCGGAACACCACCAGCGTGCTGCCGCCGAAGACCCCGGAGCAGGGTTACCACCTCAGTGAGGACCTGGCCGACGACGCGATCTCCTGGTTGCACCGGCACAAGGCGCTGCAGCCGGACAAGCCGTTCTACATGTACTGGGCCAGCGGGTGCCTGCACGGCCCGCACCACGTGATGAAGGAATGGGCCGACCGGTACGCCGGGAAATTCGACGACGGGTGGGACGCCTACCGGGAGCGGGTGTTCCACCGCGCCAAGGAAATGGGCTGGATCCCCCAAGAAGCCCAACTCACCCCACGCGACCCGGCGATGACCGCGTGGGAGGACATCCCCGAACACCAACGCCCGTTCCAGACCCGGCTGATGGAGGTCGCCGCCGGGTACGCCGAACATGTCGACGTGCAGGTCGGCCGGCTGGTCGACGAGATCGACCGGCTCGGTTACGCCGACAACACCATGGTGTTCTATATTTGGGGCGACAACGGCTCCTCCGGTGAAGGTCTCGACGGCACCATCAGCGAACTCCTCGCCCAGAACGGCATCCCCACGACCGTCGACATGCACATCAAGGCACTGGACGAGCTCGGCGGCCTGGATGTGCTGGGTTCCCCGAAGGTCGAGAACCAGTACCACGCGGCATGGGCCTGGGCGGGCAGCACCCCCTACAAGGGGCTCAAGCTACTCGCATCCCACCTCGGCGGGACCCGGAACCCGATGGCTATCCGGTGGCCGGCGAGGATCACCCCGGACGCCAAGTCGCGCAGTCAATTCCACCACTGCAACGACGTCGTCCCGACCATTTACGAGGTCATCGGGATCACCCCGCCCCGGGTGGTGAACGGCATCCAGCAGGACCCGATCGACGGCACCAGCTTCGCCTACACCTTCGACCAGCCCGACGCGGCCGGCCGGTTGAAGACCCAGTACTTCGAGATCATGGGATCCCGGGCGATCTACCACGACGGGTGGATGGCCTCCGCGTTCGGCCCCAGGACGCCCTGGATCCAAGGACTCCCGCCCGGCATCCACGACTGGACACCCGACCAGGACATCTGGGAGCTCTACCACCTCGACGAGGACTGGTCCCAGGCGAACGACCTCGCCGCCGAGATGCCAGAGAAACTAGCCCAGCTCAAGGAAACGTTCGCGATCGAGGCCGCCCGGAACAGCGTCTACCCGGTCGGCGGCGGGTTGTGGATCATATCCCTGCACCCGGAACTGCGGATCTCCACTCCATATCGGGAATGGAACTTCACCGGCGACATCACCCGCATGCCGGAGTTCTGCGCACCGGCCCTTGGCAACCGCGCCAACCTCGTCACCATCGACGCCGCGCTGCCCGACAACGCCAGCGGTGTGCTCTACGCGCTCGGCGGGGCCGGCGGGGGTTTGACCTGCTACCTCGACGACGGGTACCTCTGCTACGAGTACAACCTGTTCATCGTCATGCGAGACAAGATCCGATCCGCCCACCGCCTGCCCGCCGGGCCGGCGACCATCACCATCGAAACCGTCTACGCCGAACCCAAACCCGGTGGGCCGCTGACTATCACCATCGCCCGCAACGGGGACACAGTCGCCACCGGCACCGTCCCGATCAGCGCACCGCTGCTGTTCAGCGCCAACGACTGCCTCGACATCGGCACCTGCCTCGGCGGACCCGTCTCACTCGACTACTACGACCGGGCTCCATTCCCCTTCAACGGAACCATCAACAACGTCAACGTCCGCTACATCACCTGACCAAGCAGGTCCGCCGGGAAGGCTCGACCGCCATACGCGAACCTTCCCGGCCACGTCGCTCACGCCCCTCGGGTTCTTAATCGCCGTTAGCAGGCGCAAATGAGCCGCAACCCGAGATAAATTACGCGGCGGCCGGGCATCGAGGGTGTGGTCGCCAAGGGCGCGGCCACCACGTATCGCGGAGGGGTCCGCGGCTGGCAGAAATACAAGCAGCGAACGACCGAGGATGCGGTGATCGGGGCCGTGATCGGGCCGGTCACCCGACCGGAAAGCATTGCCGCCGGCCGCTACACCCACAGCGGGCAGCTGGTCATCGTCGGGCGCTGTGCGCCCCTTTCATCGGCTCAGCCTGCTTCCCTGGGGGCGGTTGTCATCCCCGCAGGGGGGCGGGGCATCCCTGGCCGGATACCGTCATATCCGGCCGATTCGGCGCCGGCCGGGACAGAATCCGCCTCACCAAGGTGGAGCCCACGATCGTCGCCGAGTTCTCCGCGGACACCGCCAGACAGGCTGGCGTGTGACGACACGGTGTCCGGTACTTGAGGTTCCGACTCGAGTTGCATCCAGCTGACATTCCCACACTTTCTGAACACGCTCAGAAGGGCGGGTAGGCGGAGCTGGCGGAGATCCAAAGGCGTTGCCGTCGACAGGGTCTCTTGCCAGTCTGCATCATTGTTGTGTCTAATGCAACAGTGATGAGTGCCGATTTTCGGCCGCTTGGGGCGGCAGCGCACGACGTCCTGGCGGATGGAGTGAGCCCGCTGGATCCGCACCAGGCGACGTGGGAGGCGATGCTGGAAGGATGGGAGCGGCAGCAGCGGGTGCGCTTTCTGAAGCCGACGACCATCCACAAGCGGCGCCGGCTGGTGACGCGATTGATGGAGTTCTCGAACCTCTACCCGTGGCAGTGGACCGCCGCGGAGGTCGAGGCATTCATCGACTCGCTGCGGTCCGCGCCGACTCTGATGGCGGTGTCCACTGCCCGCAACTACGCCGTCGAACTGCGCCTGTTCCTGGAGTATTTGACCGACCCCCGCTACGGCTGGGTGCAGGCGTGCACGGAGCGGTTCGGCGCGGCCCCGACGCAGGTCCTGGACGAGTGGAACACAGTCGTTCATGTCAGCAATTACGAGGGCGCACCGGGCCGTCGGCCGCTCAGTTACGACGAGGTCCAGCGACTGTTCGACGGCGCCGATGATCTGGTCGAGCAGGCAAAGACCAGGCGCCGCAAAGGGGTTTTGGCCGCGTACCGGGATGCGGCGATCCTGAAGACGGTCTACGCGTTCGGATTGCGCCGGCAGGAGGCGTGGGGTCTGGACCTTACCGATCTGCGGCGCAACCCGAAGATCCCGGCCTACGGATCGACCGGGGCGGTGATGGTTCGGTGGGGTAAGTCGTCCCGCGGCGGCGCACCAAAGCGACGCACCGTGCTGCTCGTTCCAGAGATGGATTGGTGGGTCCCGGTCATCCAGCAGTGGCTGACCGAGCTGCGACCCCGGCTGGCGCCGGCGGCGCACCCGGCAGTGTGGATCACCGAGCGTCGCGGCCGACTGGACTGGCGCGGCATCAACGTTGCCTTCACCCAGGCCCGCGACGCGGCCGGGCTGGACCCTTCCCTGGATTTGCACAGCCTGCGGCACTCCTACGTCACGCACCTGATCGAGTTTGACTACCCCGAGCGGTTCGTCCAGGAACAGGTCGGCCACGCCTACGCCTCGACGACCGCGATCTACACCAGCGTGTCCGATGCCTACCGCAACACGTTGCTGCGCAGGGCTTTGACTGCACGGAACCCGGACCTGTGGGAGCAGACATGATCAAGAAGATGGGCTCGGAATGGCACCTACGGCTGCGGATGGCCGAGCGCGGAATGTTCGCCACCTCCGACCTGGTGCCGCTGTTGGCCGAACGCGGCATCCACTTGTCCCGCGAACAGGTCTACCGCTTGGTGACCGCGCAGCCGCAGCGGCTGAGCATGGACGTGTTGGCGGCGTTGTGCGACATCCTCGATTGCACCCCGAACGACCTGATTACCGTGTCGATCGTCGGTGAGAAAGTCGCCAAATCAGCTGCCGGGCAGGGCACGTCATATGGGTCGAACTCGGTGCCAGTCAACCGCACCAGGATCCGCCGGCCCGGGAATCCCGAACCCACCCCCCGGTCGTGAGCTGTGGGATGGACCGCGGCGTGGAATCCGCCGCTGCAACGCTGCTATTCGTGTCATCGGGACCGCCAGATGATCGCGCGGTGGCCGGTCGGACCGGTTTGTCGGTCCTGCTACATCCGGGCCCGAGCGAACCCGGCGGCATGCAGCAGCTGCGGACAGGTCCGAGTGCTGGTCGCCGCTGCAGCTCCCGGAACCCGGGCGGCCGTCTGTGGTGTGTGCGCGGGCAGTCCACATACCTACCTTTGCAACCGTTGTGGGGGCGGTGAAGAGCCCTACGGCCGCGGGCATTGCGTGCGATGCGAAGCCCATGACCAGCTCAGGAGCACCTTCGCCGATGCCAACGGCGAGCTCAGCGCCGCCGCTGGGGCGATCGTGGACGCCTTCATGGCCAGCCGACGGGCCAGGTCAGTTCTGCAATGGCTTTCCAACCCGCGGGGCGGGGCCAGCATCCTTCACGGCCTGCTGGCGGACGGCGTCGAGATCACGCATGACAGCCTCGATCGGCTGGACGAGCGCCAGGTGTGGTCGTTGCGCCGCACGCTGGTCCAAATCACGCTGTTGCCGGCGCGACATGAGGCGCTGGAACGGCTGACACCGTTCCTTCGGGAGGTCGTCGCGGAACTGCCGGGCGATCAACGGCAGCTCGTCTCGACCTACGGCACCTGGTGGGTCCTGCGTCGTGCACGTCGGCAGCTCGAACGCACCGGCCGGTTCACCCTCGCATCCAAACGGTCGGCGGAACGCCGGCTTTCCGCTGCCGTGAACTTCGTCGGCTGGCTCGACGCCCAGCAGATCGTCATGTCCGACCTGACACAGGCCGACGTCGACCGTTGGCTGGACGTCGACGACTACCGCCGAGCGGATCTGGCCGACTTCCTGCGCTGGGCCTCGCGACGACAATTGGTCGGCAAATTGAAGGTGCACCGCCGGCCGGCCCCGGAACTCAACCTAACCCTGGGCGAGGAGGCCCGCTGGCGCCTGTTGAATCAGTGCTTACACGACAGCAACGTCCCCGATGACGTCCGCGCGGCCGGCACTCTGGTGCTGCTCTACGGCATCCAGCTGAGCCGCATCGTCGAACTCACGACAGCGCACCTGCATCGACATCCACCCGGAACCGGCCTGGAGAGTTCAATCGGGCTCTCGGTGACCCTGACCGGCCCCGAGATCGCTTTGCCACCCGCGTTGGCCGCGATTCTGAGCCGCCTACCGATGCACGGCCAACACCCACGGCCGGGACCGCTCATCGTCGGTGAGACACCGCGATGGCTGTTTCCCGGGTCCAGTGCGACCGGCCACCTCAACTCCTCGGTCCTGTCCAAGCACCTCAAATCTCAGGGCATCTCACTCCGACCGGCACGCAATGCCGCCTTGATCTCCCTCGCCGGTGACCTGCCGATCTCCGTGCTGAGCGACCTGTTCGACATCAGCATCTCCACCGCGATGCACTGGGCCCGTCGTGCGGGCCGGGACTGGAACGCCTACCTCGCCGCCACCCACCAGGAGCGTTCGGCAACCGCGCACCAGCCTTGAAGGTCGTCCCGAGACAGGCGGATCGCCTCGTTGGCGGCTGAGGTGGAGGAGGGCCTCGAGGACCAACTCGCCTCATCGGCCACGTCCACCACATGCGGCAGCGCGTGGTGAGCCCGCCCAGGCTTTCGCTGATCAGGATGTCCCATGGTGGTTGCCGAAGTTTGGGCAGGGCGCTCACTGCACTGGCCACAAATAGCGGGCTGCCTTTCTTGAGGCAGCATTGACGCCGCGCCAAATGCCGCCGGCATATCAGTGTCCACGGCCAGCTGAAGCGAGGCGGCTTCCAATGCGACGTCGCTCAGCGGCTCATACTGCTTAGTATTCAGCTCAGCAGCGTTCGCGGGTGCCCCGCGTGTTCCGATGCCGCAGAAAGCAATGCAAGAATCAGCAGTCCTGCCCCGCGACCTCGGCTCACATTGCTGGTGGAGGTGCGCTCATTCGGTGCAATCTATTACCCGTTGCTCCCACCTATGCGAACCGTCCAGTTCGGGAGGCATACTTGAACGTGCCACACCGCGCTCGTCCTCGAGCGAGGCGCCACAAGCACAGGAGCCCATCGTGGGAAGCTTCGGAAACATCAGCCAGCGTTTAGCGCTTCAGCCCCGACAGTCTCGTGGTTGGATCATCGCATACGCGTTAGTGCTGGCTGCAGGTGCTTTAGCCGTGGCCGGATGCGGAAGTAGCGGTGAAGCAGGCTCCGCGCCGCTCACCTCGACGAGGTCGCCCTCCTCGGCTGCAGCCGTGTCCGACACGGGACAGACGTCCAGTCACCAAGAATCTTCTATAGATGCGCATCCCGCCTCGAGTCAAGAGCTCTTTGCGTGTGGTTCGGTTGTCGACGGAGACGTTTGGCCACCCAGTGTGGTTTCAGCTTCTTTCACCAACGATGCGAAACGCGATGACGAGTACATGGCGGTACTGACAAACAATTCGACGACAACTCTGAACGCCGTCACCTCCCCGACCGAGGTAGTATTCGCCGACCCGTCTAATCGTAGTGTCGTCGGATACAGCGGAATGCTCGCTATCGGAGCGTTGAAGACCGATATTGCTCCGGGTGAGTCAACCAAAGTTCAGTACCTTCCGGTCGGTCGCGCCTGCAAAGAGCATGGGACTTACCTTGCTGATGGGACCTACTCCGCCTTTCTGAAGCTATATACCGGAGCGACGCTGCATTTGGTCCCGCTTGAGGCCGAACTCAGGGCAGAACGCGTATTCCTCCGGCCCCCGCGCAATAGATAATTGTCGGCCGTAGGGAAGGGGTGATACTGGCCGTTCACATAAGCTGCGTGAATCGCCGAAGTACCTGGCGAAGCGGCGGCGGAGGTCCCTGAGATGAAACAACTCAACACGCCTCGAACACCGGGCTGCACCAACCTTCCGACTCGAGGTGCATCCAGCTGACATTCCCACACTTTCTGAACCCGCTCAGAAGGGCGGATGAGCGGAGCTGCCGGGGATCCAAAGGCGTTGCTGTCGTTTGAGTCTCTTGCCAGTCTGCAGTACGACAGCGTCGCCAAGCGCGTCGATCGCCCGGGTTGAATCGAGGACCGCCGTCTGGTTAAGAAGTAACGATTATTGCGATGGGCGGCGCTGCAAGATTCAGGCTCTGTAGCTGGGCCTCGAGGAGCCATTCTCCAGGAGGCAGTGCGGTCTGATCGGTGTTGTCCAATCTGGTCAGGGGCAGTTCTACGGTGCCGCCAGGAGCTATCGGGCCGAGCCCTTTGATGGGCAACGCTTCAAACGAGCGTGCCCAGACAGGGACGGGTGGCGGTGGCGTCGAGCCGTCGCGACCAACAACCGTGCCGCTGACCAGGGTGTGGTCTTGACCGTCGCCGATCCAGCTCTTGTTGGAGGTGTTCCTGACGGCGAGCTCTGCCTGGAACCGATCACCGAAGTGTTGTGCGATGTGCGGGACCGTCCACTCCAGGCGTAATCCGCGCCGCCGTGTTACCCGGCCCGGCCGCAATCTTTCCGGTTGACTGGTCGCCATCTGCACTTGGCCGTCCGGGTTGGCTATGTCGAGCAGTGCCCACATCGACCCACCCGCCAAGGACCAAGGTGCGGCCAACACCGAAAGCTCGCCCGGTGCGGGAATCGGTATCTCACCATGGATCAGGCGCCAACCAACCCTTGGACGCGGCCACCGCGACAGCTCGTCCAGCCCGTCCGGGACAACCCCAAGGAGCTCCTCGAGTGGCACTCCAACCGATTCGACATCCGAACCAGGAACGTCGTACCACGCCAGCTGCCAATCCTCATCACCGCCCACCATCGATTCAGCATTCCACGGATCATTGATCCGATCGGCAGCCGTCGTTGGGTTTGAGGTCGAAGGGCGATCTGTGGCCGTGGGAGGAACCTCGTCTGCCCCGTCGGGTGAAGCCGCCGGAGGCGGTGACGGTCTCGGTCACCCTGCGGGACGCGCCTGCCGAGCGGTGCCCTCGTATGTCGGCTGCAGTATTCACCAGGTCGAGAAAACCAGACGCTGCCAACCTTCCGAACCGAGCTAGTATCTGTGGACCGTGCCCGCGACCGATCCCCAATGACGTGCTGCTGGCCATGGCGCAAGACGCCATCGACCTGTGCGCGGAGGCGACTGCCCGCTGGGCAACCCCCCGGGGCAGGTCGAGGAATCCCTGCGAGACCGTTTTAACGACGTCATCGACTTCCTGGCCGACAAACGCGCCCGGAACATCTCCTAGAAGTCAGTGCTCTCAATCAATCCGAGCGGCGCGGCCCGCTGGCCTCGCTTTGGCCGAAATCCTCAGCGCGCACCCACCCAATCACGACCACAACGCGATATAACCGATGTGGTCGCAATTCGGTGCCGCATCAGCAGTCCTTCATGCCTCGGAGAATCGCGGATGGGCAACACGCTGTCATCGAAAGATCGAGTTCCGTACGCCGGGTTGTGCATGCAGCTTGAATCTCGTTGATTGGCAATATCCGCTTGCACGGTGATCTCACGACCACAGTTGTTGTGGACGTCGCGCTGCCAGAAGCCATGGTCGTAATACGGTCGTCGACCGACGCACACTGGAGGTCAGTGGGCGGCGGCGGCGGTAGTGGGGGTCGCGGTGTCGCTTGGAATTCGTGCGACGCGTCCTGGTTTTTCAAGGTGGTCAGGTTGATCTTCGCGCCAGGTCGAATGGACTGATGGCGATCTTTGTAGTTGCTGTTGCAGTAGACAACGACGGTGTGGTTGGTGCGATTCCACACGGACGCCGCGTCGTTCCTGATGCAGTGCTTCTGGCCAGTGCCCCGGCTGATGAAGTGTGCACAGGTCGCGCGGTTCGTCCCGTAGTTCTTCAGGGACTCGTGAAGTCAGAAATCGATCCGCGGTGATTGCTGTTGTGATAGTAGCAGAACTCGCCCTTTTCGCATACGCCATTTCGGGAAGGTCCAGCCGCTCCGCGGAAGGGAACACTCTGCGTGGCGGCGCTAGTTTGGTTGGCCGAAAGCTGGGTCAAGTCTGAGCCAAGGATCAGGAATGCTGACGGGTTCGCTCGAATGACGGTTCGTCGGACTTGATGGGGCACGGGGGTGTCCGAGCGTGGCGGCGTGTCGGGTGAATTGAGGGCTCGTGGCCTTCGAAACTGGTTGTTCCAAGGGCGGGAACGGTGTTGGATTGGTCAGGGTTGAGGGGTGCCGTGGATACGTTTGGCGTAGCGGGCGTAGACCCGGGGTGCCAACAGCGGCACGATGGCTCTCGCTGGCGGCGGTGCGGCGTGCAGCATTGTGGTGAGGACCTCGGGGTCGCCTTCGTAGGCGAACATTCCGAACACCAACAGCATTTTCGACTTTTGGACGGAGGCTGCCCCGGCCTCACCGACGGCAGCCCACTGGCCCGGGTTCAGGTGCGCCGCGGCGAGGGGGAGCAGTTCCCGTTCCTCTGTGTCCAGGTGCGTCAGTAGGAGCCGGTGCAGATCGTGCAGGGCCCGGATCAGTTCACCGCGGCTGTTGTGGTCGCCGCGGTCGGCCCACCGGTGACGAGCGGCGTTTACCAGCGTGAGGGCGGCGTCGATGTCGGCGTGTTGTGCTTCCGCTTCGTCCAGTCTGGCCTGCCCGTCCGCGCCGAGAAGGGCACGCAGCGGTGGCCACAGCAGTTCGTCCTCGCCGGCATGGTGATGATGCAGCATGTGGCACAACAGCTCGAGATGGGCGTTTACCCGTTGGGCAGCGCGGTGCGCCCCGGCTGGTACCCGGGCTACGGATTGTGGGGCCAGCCGGAACTCCCGCAGCATCGCGGTGTGGACGACAATCATGTCCCTGACGTCGACCAGCGGGCGGTCGACGGCTGCCGCGGGTGGGTGGGACGGTCCAAATGCTTGGCGCGCCTGCAGCTGATGTCGCTGAAACTGCCTGGACGGGTGTCGGGTCCGAGTCATGAAGGTAAGGCTCGGTCGGACCTGGTGGGGTGGATATCCCAGGAAGTTGGGGTCTTGTTCGCGACGCTAATTCGTCGATGATGAGGAGGTGAACACACCGTGGCGGTCCTTGCCAGACCTCCTCGCCGACGCGACCGCGACCGATTTGGATATGCCCACGCTGGCACACGTTGTGTACACCTCTGTTGCCCGCTACATCCGCTGCGATTTCGCGTGTTTCGCCGTCACCGACCCGACCATCGGTCTGGTCACCTGGGCGTCGAAGACCCGGTCGTTGGGTGTTGGAGATGAAGAGTTCGCCGCCGTCGAGTACGGGCCACCAGACCTGAACTCCTTTATCGAGCTCGCTGACCGCGACCCTCCGGTAGGCGCGCTGTGCATCGACACCGACGGGCACCCGGAGAGGTGTCGGCGCCATCGCGAGCTAATGCTGCCCCGGTTCGGGTTCACCGACGAACTGCGCGTTCTGTTCCCAAGCCGTGGCGTGACCTGGGGCGGGATGGCCCTGTACCGGGCACACAATGACCCACCGTTCAACGCTCGCGACGTTGATCAGCTCGCCGGGATCGCAGGACTGGTCGGCGCCGCACTCGCTCGAAGCCTCTTCGAGCCGGCAACGCACCCCGATCCCGGCGCCCGGGTCGGGCAGGCCGTGCTGATCGTCGACCGGACCAACCACGTCACCCACCTCACCGCGTCCGCGGAAGCCGCAGTACAAGAACTCGGCGGCTGGGAGCACGAATCACTCCCGGCCAGCGTCCTGACTCTGGTCGCGTCGACACGCACCAGCCGTGAGCCGGCCGCAACCCTGGTGCACGCCCCGGCCGGCCGATGGCTGAGCCTGCGCGCAGCACCCCTGTCCGGCCCCGACGGCCACAGCGACACCGTCGTCACCATCGACGCCACCCCACGAACCGCCCTGAGCCGCCTTGCCTTGGCCGCCCACGGCCTGACCGCCCGCGAAGAGGACGTCACCCTGCTGGTTCTGCAAGGCGCCAGCACCCACTCCATCGCAACCGCACTGAACCTGTCCCCACACACCGTGCAGGACCACCTGAAGAAGATCTTCGCCAAGGTCGGAGTCACCAGCCGCCGGGACCTGACCGCGCGCCTAACCCTCGGCTGACCGGAACCGCGGCTTACTGACCAGAAGGATGGTGAGTGCGAGCTGGCTGGGCATCAACCTGAAGCACCAACCAGACATGCCGTACGCCTGTTCGATACAAAACTGGTGACAAGTAGCGAGTATCGGAACGTTGTGCAGCCACAGACGGTGCCGCTGGGCGGCATGGGCGCGATAGCAGTGATCGCTCGCTTGGTCTGCCTAGAGGGCGTGTCTGGCACCTGCCGCCGGACTCGCCCTCGGTATCACATTGGGCCCGACGACTCCGTCGCAGGCGACTAGATTCCGGCCGTGATCCTGCCGAATGTTCCGGACCCTCGCCTGGTGACCATCCGGCGCGGTGGCACCTTGACCGACGCCGATCACCACCTGCTCGCCCTCTGGGCTGCCACCTGCGCCGAGCACGTACTCGGCCTGTTCGAGTCCGAACGACCGGCAGACCCGCGGCCGCGTTCCGCGATCGAGGCGGCCCGGGCGTGGGCGCGCGGTGAGCTCCGGATGATGCAGGCACGCGCCGCCGGTGGCCATGCCATGGGTGCGGCCCGCGACCTGCGCGGAGCGGCCCGCCATGCCGCGTACGCCGCCGGCCAGGCCGGGGTCGTCGCGCACGTGGCCGCACACGACCTCGGCGCCGCCGCCTACGCGATCAAGGCAGCCCGCGCAGCCGCGCCCGACGGGCGGGAGAAGGAGGCCGGGCGACTGGAGTGCCGGTGGCAGCGCAGCCAGTTGCCCGAGGCCGTTCGCGAACTCGTGCTGGACGACCAGCGGTTACGCAACGAGATCTGCTGGTCCGTCTTCGATTGTTGAACGGCTAGCAGCGTTGCCTTATATAAGTCCAGTACTATATGATCCCGCTCGTGCACGCGTTCGACATCCTGGCTGATCCGGTACGGCGACGCATCCTCGAGGTGCTGGCGACCGGGGAACTTTCCTCCGGAGCCGTCACCGACGTCATCTCAAGGGAGTTCGGCATCTCGCAGCCTGCGGTGTCGCAGCATCTGAAAGTGCTGCGGACCAACGGCTTTGCGACCGTCAGGCCCGACGGTGCGCGGCGGCTGTACGCGGTGCAGACCACCCCACTGCAGGAGGTCGACGCGTGGCTCGACCGGTTCCGCGGGTTCTGGAACCAGCATCTGGACGCGCTGGCCACCGAGCTCGCCCGGGGCCGGCGGGAGCGACGGGAGTCCGCCCTCGCGGGCGACCTGGAAAACCATCCGGACGGCGAAGAAGGCCCCTCGGCCCCCTCCGGCCGGTCCAGACAACACCCCACCCAACACCTTCCGAAGGAGCCAGCATGATCGATCTCGCAAGGCACCTGGCCGCCGTCCACCGCACCGTCGAACGACGAGCCGAAACCGGCTCGGAACTGGTCCACGTCCGGATGCGCAGGACCTACAACGCCTCAGTGGAAGACGTCTGGAGCGCGGTCACCGAGCCGGAACGCGTCCGCCGCTGGTTTCTCCCGCTGACCGGCGACCTGCGGGCGGGTGGCTCGTTCCAGCTGGAGGGCAACGCCGGTGGCGACATCCTGGCGTGCGAGGCGCCGATCCTGCTCCGGGTGACCTTCGGCGGGCCGACCAGTGTGGTCGAGCTGCGGCTGACCGGTGTGTCGGAGCAGACCGTGCTCGAACTGGACCACATGGTGCCGATCGAGATGGCCGGCAACGGCGCCGGCGCCCTGTATGCCGGGCCCGGCTGGGACGGGGCGCTGCTGGGTCTCGGCCTGTATCTGCAGGGCGATGTCGCACAGGATCCGGTCGCCGCCGCGAACTCCGTCGAGGCGCAGGAGTTCTCCCTGGGCTCCATCGATGCATGGGTTGCCGTCGTGCGGGAATCCGGCACCGCCGAGGAGGACGAGATCGCCGCTGCGAAGCAGGTGTCGGCGGCCCAGTTCGCTCCCGACCTGGTCGGCCAGCCGACCGGGCAGTAGCCGCGCGCGGGCGGGTAAAGTCGTCCGGGGCGCGGCGGATTCCGACATTCGACGTGAAGCCGGGCCCGAGGGGAGTCGGTATGTCCGGCCCACTGCTCGAGACCAAACTGCACATCCCGAAGCTCCGGCACGGCCGCGTGCAACGGACCCGACTGGTCGATCTACTGGGCCGTGCCGCCGAATCGACCCTGACGTTGGTGTCGGCCCCGGCGGGCTTCGGCAAGACCACCCTGCTCGTCGAATGGCTGGACGACCGTGCGGGCCGATCGGATCGTGTCGCCTGGGTCTCGCTCGACCCGCGGGACAACGATCCGGTGCTGTTCTGGAGCTACGTCGCAACGGCGCTGACGGCGGCAACCGGCACTGCGGGGGCGGCCACGCTGTCGCTGCTCCGGGAGCCGCGACCGGAGATGAATGCGGTGCTGACCACCCTGGTCAACGAGCTGGCCGCAGTCCAGGCCGGCACGGGACCCGACCCGGTGGTGCTCGTTCTGGACGACTACCACCACATCGAGACCCGCGACATCCATGACGGCGTCACGTTTTTCCTCGAGCACCTACCCCCCGAGGTCCGTCTGGTTCTCGCCGGCCGGGCCGACCCGGCGCTGCCGCTGGCCCGGCTGCGCGCGCGGGGTGAACTCACCGAGATCCGCTCCGCAGACCTGCGTTTCACCTCCGAGGAGGCAGCCACCTACCTGAACGACGTCATCGGTCTCGCCCTGACACCGACCGACGTCGCGGCACTGGAGTCGCGGACCGAGGGATGGATCGCGGCCCTGCAGCTCGCCGGCCTGTCGATGCACGGCCGGGACGACGTCTCGGCGTTCATCGAGGGTTTCGCCGGCGACGACCGGTACATCGTCGACTACCTGGCCGAGGAGGTGCTGCAACGTCAGCCCGGTCCGGTCCGCGACTTCCTGCTGCGGACCTCGATCCTGAGTCGGCTCAGCGGCCCGTTGTGCGACGCGGTCACCGGCGGCACGGACGGCAAGGCAATGCTGGCGGCGCTGGAGCGCGACAACCTGTTCCTTCTCGCCCTGGACGGCCGTCGCCAGTGGTACCGGTACCACCAACTGTTCGCGGACGTGCTGCAGGCGCACCTGCTCGACGAGCGGCCTGCGGACGTCGCCGCGCTGCACCGCCGCGCCGGGAACTGGTATGAGCACAGCGGCGAGCCGGCCGAGGCGATCAGGCACGCACTGGCCGCCGGGGACGCCGGGCACGCTGCCGACCTGGTCGAGCGGGCCATCCCGCCGTTGCGCCGCGCCCGGCAGGACGCCACGCTGCGTCGATTCCTGGAGGCGCTGCCCGAGGAGGTGTTCGCCGTACGGCCGGTGCTCAGCATCGCCTGGGCCGGAGCCCTGATGGTGCGCGGCGAAACGCAGGGCGTGGAGTCGCGCCTTCGGGACGCCGAGCGGTGGCTCGACCCGCTCGGCGGCGTCTGGGACGGGGACCTGGCCGGCAGCCGGCCACCGGAGATGGTGGTGGTGGACGCAGAGGCGTTTCGCGCCGTCCCGGGCGCGATCGAGCTCTACCGGGCCGGACGGGCGCTCATCCTCGGCGACGTCGAGGGCACGATGACGCACGCCCGGCGATCGCTCGAGCGTGCCGGGGCCGACGACCACATCGCCCGCGGCGCGCCGGCTGCCCTGCTCGGGCTCGCCTACTGGACCCGCGGTGATCTCGACACCGCTCACCATTGGTACGCCGAGGCGATCGAAAGCCTCGGCCAGGCCGGGCATCTGACCGACGTTCTCGGGTGCACGATCGCCGCTGCCGACATCCGGCTCGCGCAGGGTGGCCTGTGCGATGCCATGACGACCTATCAGCGGGCCCTGCGTCTGGCGACCGAGTCGTCGGCAACGGCCATTCGCGGCGTGGCGGACATGCAGGTGGGCATCGCCGAACTGCTCCGCGAACGTGACGAGCTGGCCGCCGCCCGCGAGCGGCTGGCCACCGTGACGGCGCTGGGCGAGCATGCCGGGCTGCCGCAGAACCGGTACCGATCGCGGGTGACGATGGCCCGGATCCTGCAGGCGGAGGGGGATTTCCACCGAGCCATCGAGCTGCTCGACGAGGCGGAACTCGTCTACACCGGCGACTTCTCACCCGACGTGCGACCCGTGGCCGCGGTGCGGGCGGCGATCCGGGCCGCCAACGGGGACGTGCGCAACGCCCTGCGGTGGGTCCGCGAGCGCGGCCTCACCGTCGGCGACGAGCTGAGCTACCTGCACGAGTTCGAGCACCTGACCCTGGCCAGGGTGTTGCTCGCACAAGACGCGGCGAATCGGTACGCAGCCGAGCAGCAGACAGCCGACGGAGGGGCCGAGCGGTCCGCGGAGGTGCTGCCCGATGCGCTGCGGCTGCTCGAGCGCCTGCTGCGGGCGGCCGAAAGTGGCCGGCGGCCCGGCAGCGTCCTGAACGTGCTCGTCGTGCAGGCGCTAGGGCTCTCGATGGCCGGCGCCCGGCCGGCCGCGCTGTCGGCCCTGCGCCGGGCGCTCGAGCTGGCCCAGCCGCAGGACTATGTCCGGACGTTTGCCGACGAAGGTCCGCAGTTGGCGGTTCTGCTGCGGGAGCTCGTGCAGCAACGCGTTTCGGTGACCTATGCGCGGCGGCTGCTGGCCGCGATCGACGAGGAAAGCCTCGTCAGCGCGTCCGTCCTCGCGCCGGACGCCGGTGCCGTCAGCGACATGGCGACCGCAGCCCCGCCGACCCAGCCGCCGATCGACCAGGCTTTCGACGAGCCGATCAACCAGCTTATCGATCCGCTGAGCGACCGGGAGCTGGACGTTCTCCGATTGCTGGGCACCGACCTCGACGGCCCCGACATCGCTCGCCGGCTCGTCATCTCGCTGAACACGGTGCGGAGCCACACCCAGCACATCTACACCAAGCTGGGAGTGAAGAGCCGGCGGGCGGCCGTCACCCGGGCCTCCGAACTGCAACTCCTGTCGCAACCCCGTCGGTGACCGCGTTCAGCGCGCCGGGTTGCTGAACCCACCAGCCGCCGGGAACCATCCATGCGTGTCCACCAACGCAGCCTCCACTTCAGCCGGCCATGCCGAGCGAGACCTCGCCGACCTCGTCGCACGCCTGGATCTTCCAGCCAAGGTTCGGCTGCTGACCGGTGGCGACACGTTCACCCTCGCTCCCGAACCCGCCATCGGCTTGGCCACGGTGGCCGTGTCGGACGGGCCGACAGGAGTTCGCGGGCTCAAGTTCAGTGGTGGCCGGACGGTGGCCCTATTCCCGAACGCCACCCTGCTGGCGTCGTCGTGGAGCGAAGACGCCGCGCAGAAGGTCGGTGAACTCCTCGCCGAGGAGGCGATGGCCCAGCACATCCACCTGGTGCTCGGGCCGACGATCAACCTGCACCGCAGCCTGCTCGGCGGCCGGCTGTTCGAGGCCTATTCGGAGGATCCGCTGCTCACCGGCCGGCTGGCCGCGGCCTACGTCCGGGGCCTGCAGAGCCGGGGCATCGGCGCCTGCCTCAAGCACCTGGTGGCGAACGAATCGGAAACCGCGCGGAACACGATGAACAGCGTCGTCGACGAGGTCACCCTGCGGGAGCTGTACCTGCTGCCGTTCGAGATCGCCGTTTCCGACGCGCAGCCGTGGTCGATCATGGCGGCCTACAACGACGTGAACGGCGTGGCGGCCACCGAGCACCACCATGTGCAGAACGAGATCGTCAAGGGCGAATGGGGTTTCGACGGCGTGATCATGTCAGACTGGTTCGCCACCAAGACGGCGGCCGCGGCGGCGAACGGCGGCCTCGACCTGGTGATGCCCGGCCCCGGCGGCCCGTGGGGAGATGCTCTGGTGCAGGCGGCGCGGGCCGGCGAGGTCGCCGAGGACGTCATCGACGACCACCTGGTGCGGATCCTGCGACTCGCACAGCGGGTCGGCGCTCTCGGCCCGGAGCGGGACCGGCCGGAGCAGCTGCCGGTGCCTGCGTCGCCGGAACGCCGCGAGCAACTCACCCGGCTCGCGGCCGCCGGGATCACCGTGCTGACCAACCGGAACGAGACCCTGCCGCTGGCAACGGGAACCGACATCGCGCTGATCGGCCGGCACGCCATCGAGACCATCGACATGGGCGGCGGTTCGGCGCAGGTCAACCCGCCCTACCAGGTCAGCGTCGCGGAGGGTTTGACGGAGCTGCTCGGCGACGCGGTGACGGTGCTGGACGGGGTGGAGGTGCGAACCCGATCCGTTCCGGCGCGGCCCGGGTTCGTCACCGACCCGGAGACCGGTGCCGACGGCACCCACGTCCGGATCTACGCCGCGGACGGAACTCTGCTGGACGACAAGCACCTTCCCGGCGCACTGGCGCTGGTGGGTTTCGACGACGACTACCCGCAGCCCGCCGGGCGGGTCGTGCTCCGCGCCCGGCTCGGGGCCTCCGGCGACGTCGAACTGGGTGACATCGAGCTCGGCGTCGTCGGCAAGGGGAACTGGTCGATCCACAACGGGGCTCACGGCTGGCAGACCGAGGTTCGTTCGCAGTCGAGTGGTTTCGGTGACGACATGCTGGCGCCCCCGTCGGAGTCCAGAATTGTCCCGGTCAACGACACCGGAATCGTCGAGGTGGAGCTCACCGTGCCTGGCGATCAGACCGGCCCGATGGCCAACGTGGTGACTGCGGGGCTGATCGCCCGGGTGGCGCCACGCAACCAGGACGACATCATCGCGGAGGCGGCCGTTGCCGCGGCCGACGCCGACATCGCCGTCGTGGTGGTTGGTCTGACCGAGGAACAGGAAACCGAGGCGGTGGACAAGTCGACGCTGCAGCTGACCGGTCGGCAGGACGACCTGGTCCGGGCGGTCGCCGCCGCGGCGGCCCGCACCGTCGTGGTGGTCAACTCCGCCACGCCGGTGATCATGCCGTGGATCGACGACGTCGACGGCGTGCTGTGGGCCGGGTTGCCCGGCCAGGAGGGCGGTCACGCCGTCGCCGCCGCGCTGCTCGGCACCATCGAACCGGCCGGCCGCCTGGTCACCACCTTCCCGGCCGGGGACGGGCTGGCCCCGGCGTGGTCCGTCACCCCCGAGGACGGTGACGTCGTCTACAGCGAGGGCACGTCCATCGGGTATCGCGGTCACTTCGCCGGCGCGGCGCCCAGGCCGGCGTTCTGGCTCGGGCACGGTCTTGGCTACTCCGGCTGGGACTACTCCTCCGCCGAGATCACCGGTGGCAGCGCGACCGACGGCTACCAGCTGGCGGTGCGGATCCGCAACATCGGGCGCCGGAACAGCCGGGAGGTCGTGCAGGTCTACCACCGACCCGCCGAGCACGACCAGCCGGTGAGGTTGGTCGGCTGGACGGTGGTGGACGTCGCGGCGGGCGCCGACGCGACGGTGCAGGTCAGCACCGACCCGCGGATGTGGCGGCACTGGGACGAGGCGTCCGGCGACTGGCGCCGACTCGCGCCCGGCGGGGAACTGCTGATCGCCCGGGGGTTGGGCGACATCAGGACCAGCATCGATCTCGCCGCGTCCGCAGACGCCTGAGGAACTGGGCAGACCCCCACCAGCCCGTTCGGCTCGTGCGCGGGTGGTCCGGGGCCCGCCGGAATCTCCCCTCAGCCGCCTGCCGGGATCTACCCTGCCGTCAGCGCCCGGGGTCGGTCGGATCCGGGTCCACGACCCCGTTGTGCTCGTCGAGGGCCTTCTGCAGGTCGTCGAGCTCGCGCTGCACCCACCCGTCATGCTCGCTGAGCGCCTCCGCGCGCAGCGTCGGATCAGCCGGCAACGGGGCGAGCCCCTGGAAGTCGATCGGCTTCCACCGACCGGCAGGCCCGATCAGGCCCTGCACCTCACCCCCGCCCGCGCCACCGTAGGCATACCCCTGGTCCAGGACCGCGTCCCCGAAGTCGCGGACATCGCGGAACGTCTGCCCGTTGATCCGGCCGGCCGCCTGCGCGGACTCAGCAGCCGCCGCGGCATAGCCGGGATCACCGGGATCCACGCCGGGCTGGGCGAACGCGCCCTCGACGGGTTCCATGGCGAAGGCGAGGTCCGAGCGCCCCTTCTGCGCGTAGCGGGCATCGGTGGCGACCGGGATCCGGCCGTAGAAGCGTGGCCCGAGTCCGGTACGTGCCGCCGCCATCGCGCCCCCGACCTCCTTCTCGTATTGCGGCGCCCGTTCGCCGGGATAGATCTTGACGACGGCGTCGACCACCTCACCGGATGGCAACCGGACGGGCTTGCGGAAGACGCCGTACCCGGGCGGCAGTGATCCGGGATACCCGGAGACCGACATCCGGTTGTCCGGGCTGCGGTCGATGGGCGACGTCAACTCGGCTTGTTCGGTGACCAGGGGCCGACGACCGACGTACTCCGGGGGCATCTGGATCTCGGCCGCCCCTGGCTCCGATTCCGGTGTGGGTGCCCGACCGGCGACCCTGGCCGCCGCCTGCCGGCCCGCGGCCTGCGCGCCCGCGGGATTCAGGTCGGTCAGCGTGTCGCCCGGCCGAGGCGCAGGCAGCGCGTTCTCACCCGCCGGTCCCGCCGCACCCATCCCGGTCAGCGTGTCGCCGCTCCGCACCCTCGGCGGCGCGTTCTCACCCGCCGGACCCGCCGCACCCATCCCGCGCAGCGTCGGACGTCCGGGCGGGACCCTCGGCGGCGCGTTCTCACCCGCCGGACCCGCCGCACCCATCCCGCGCAGCGTCGGACGTCCGGGCGGGACACCACCTCCCGCCGGACCGCGCCCGCCGCCGCCTGTTCCGGGACCACCGTTTCCGGGACCACCGCCACCGGTTCCCTGACTGCGCGGAGGTGGCTCGGCCGCAGGAGCGTTCGCGTGCACGAGGCTGAAGAAGCCGCCGATCGAGCCGTTGAGCACCAAGTCGTGCAGCACCATGTCCAGGAAGTCGCCGGTGGAGGTGACGGACCATTTCTTGCTCAGTGCGCTCTGCATCAGCACGTTGATCGACGTCTGGAACGGGGACGACGCGACGTTGCCGAGCCACTGCACGAAGATCCGCTCACCGTTGGTCAGCAGTTGGGCTCCCTCGATGCCGAAGGCCTGCATCAGCTCCGGTGACAGTCCGCCGACCATCCTGCCCAAGGCGTTGCTCAGGACTCCCGCGAACTTCCCGCCGACCACCCCGCCGACGAAGCTCGCCGCCGCGTTCATCACCCCGGCCTTCGCCACCGAACCCCAGTCGATGTTGTCCCGGTCGCCGAACAGCATCTCGCCGCCCTGTTCGGCCAGATTCTGGCCCGCCGCATAGGTCCCTCCGGTCGTGGCCAGGGCGGCCGACGTCCCCCAGTACCCGAGCTGCGCTTCGGCGGCGGCGCCGGCGGTGAGGTAGGTGACCGCGACGGCGCCGGCGACCTTGGCGACCTTGAGCCCGGTGACTGCGCGTTCGGCACCGCGTTGCGACTTGTCGAGGAATGCATGCCAGTTGTCCCAGGCCCTCGCGGCGGCGATCTCCCCCTGCTGGAGGATCGCGACGACCTCCTGCACCCGCTCCTCGGTCAACGGTTTGGCCTGCGCCGCGGCGCCCGCGTCCAACTTCTCGTTGCGCGCCGCCATCACCGCCCAGAGGCTGTCCCGGAGGATCAGGAACGCGCCCAGGACCTGTCGATCGACCTCCAGCCACTGGCCGGGATCGGGCCAGTCGCCGCTGGGTTTGGCCTTCTTCCCGGTGGCAATCGCCTCGAAGTCGATCGGGTCGGTCAGGTCGGCCACGGCCATCGAAGCTCCCGCCGCCCAGCGGGTGCCGAAGCTGGATCCCATCTCCTTGCGCCAGTACTCCTGCGTCTGCTGGCCGTTCTTCATGTCGTCGAGCAGCGAGAAGTAGTAGCTCTGCAGCTTCTTGATAACACCCTCGTCGTCCAAGCCGGTGAACTTCTGCGGCTTGCCCGACATCTGGAATTCCAGATTCCAGGTGTCGCCGCCGCGGTGCCCGGGCGGTGCCGGTTCCGGATCGGAATACATCAGCCCGGTCGGCGCCAGCGACGACGCGGGAGGTGCGAGGTTCTTCGGATCGGCGGTGCCGGGGGCGGGCCCGGCACCGCTCGTGCCGGGTGGTTGCCGTTGAACGGGGACGGCGAGCGTCCCGGGTGGTGAGGTGGTGCCGGTGATCAATGCGGTGACGGCCCGGTTGCCCGCTGTCTGCTGCAGGGCGAGCACCGGCACCGGCGGGGACTTCGTCCGCAGGCCGGGCCGGCCCGCGGGCCCGCGGTCCTGCGCCGCCTGAGGCGCTGCCCGTAGCGGGTCATGCCCCATCGATCCATTGTCTGCGGTACCGACAGGCCCCGGAATGCCCATTGGGGCAGACATCCGGGCCATCGCGCATGCCCGATACACCATTGGCGGCACAGTTGCGTGCACTGCGCAGCCGCCCGAGCACAGTTGCCGGGACTGCCCGGTTCAGTCGACCCCAACCGCGGCGCCGCACCGCGGGCATACCGTCGGCGGTTCGACCGGCACGAACAAACCGCACTCCGGGCACACCCGCGGGGCCCAACACACCGGGTCGCCACCCAGATCGTTCTCGGCTGCGGCGGGCGGGACAGCTGGACTCGGCGCGTCGGACGGGTCCACCGCGACAGCGGGGTCGGCGGGCGGCGTGTCGGACCTACCCTCGCCGGTCCGGGCGTCGTCGGTCCGGGCGTCATCGGGCTCTGTGTGGGCGGGCTCTGTGCCGTCGGACCCGGTCACCGTCCCACCGTCAGGGCCGGTCCTCGAAGTCGTCAGCGGACCCGGCCTGGGCGCGCTGCGCCAGGGATTGCAGCTCGTCCCATACCGCCCGGGCGCGGTCCACACAGACCACCACCAGATCGCCCGGGTTGGCCCACTCCACGCCAGCCTTGGTGGCCTCGATCTCGTCGAGGACGACCTCGATCTGCTTGAGCCGGCAGCCCTCCGACTGCATCTGTTTCGCCCCCTCGACCACCAGGCCCGCCGTCTCGCCGGGCTTGCGGCCCCGGAGCCGGACGTCTTCCCGGACGATGATCCGGTCGAAGTGCTTGGCCGCCTCCCGGCCGAGATCGACGATGTCCTGGTCGCGGCGGTCGCCTGCGGTGGCGATGACGCCGATCCGCTGCGGCCGCTCCCACGACGCGGTGTCCTCGAAGAACCGGTCGACGAAATCCCCGAGCGCGACCATCGCCGGCGCGTTGTGGCAATAGTCGACGATGACCTTGACGCCCCTGACCTCGGTCATGTTCATCCGGCCGGGCGCCGAGTAATAGGACGGGGTGAAAGAGCGCAGCCCGGCGCGGATGTCGTGGAGGTGCGCACCGGCGCAGTAGGCGGCGCCGGCAGCGGCCATCGCGTTCTGCACGTTGAACATCGCCTTGCCGCCGAACGTCGCGGGCAGCAGATGGGTGTAGGCCAGCGGCATCCGGCGCCGACCGTGCACCAGGACGATGAGATCACCCAGTTCCCCGGGTTCCAGGATGACCGCCTTGCCGCCGCGCCGGCAGTGATCGGAGATCATCCGGTTGTCCGGGACGATGGAGAACCACACCACCTCGCCGGACGACGCGCGGCGCATCCCGGCGACCAGCGGGTCGTCGGCGTTGAGCACGGCGGCGCCGTTCTTCGGCACCGCCTCGACGATCACCTGCTTGACCTGGGCGAGTTGCTCGATGGTGTTGATGCCGCGCAGGCCCAGGTGGTCCGGCGCCACGTTCAGCACGACGGCGACGTCGTTGCGCGAGTATCCGAGCCCCTCCCGGAGGATCCCGCCGCGGGCCACCTCGAACACCGCGAAGTCGACCCGCGGGTTCTGCAGCACCATCCGCGCGGACCGTGGCCCCGACGCGTCGGACTTGATCACCAACCGGTCGTCGATGACGATGCCGTCGGTCGAGGTCATCCCGACCTTGCGGCCCATGTTCTTGAAGATGTGCCCGATCATCCGGCTGCAGGTCGTCTTGCCGTTCGTCCCGGTGACCGCCACGATCGGGATCCGGGCGCTGGTCCCGGGCGGGAACATCAGGTCCACCACCGGTTTCGCCACGTACTGCGGGTCGCCGATGGTGGGGTGCGAGTGCATCCGGAAGCCGGGCGCGGCGTTGACCTCGCAGATGGCGCCGCCGGTCTCCCGGACGGGCTGGGTGATGTCCGGGCAGAGGAAGTCGATGCCGGCGATGTCGAGGCCGACCACCCGGGCCGCCTCCTCGGCGATGTCGACGTTGTCCGGGTGCGCCTCGAAGGTGCGGTCGATCGAGATGCCGCCGGTGGACATGTTGCCGGTCAGCGCGAGCTTCACCATCTCCCCGCGGGGCGGCACGTCGGTCATCTCGTAGCCCTGCTCGCGGACCAGCTCGACGGCGCCGTCGGTGACCTCGATCCGGGTCAGCACCTTCTCGTGGCCGACCCCCCGCCGCGGGTCGGCGTTGGTCTGCTCGACCAGTTCGGCGACCGACTTCGACCCGTCGCCGATGACGTGCGCCGGCACCCGCTCGGCGATCGCGATCATGTGCCCGCCGACCACCAGCACCCGGTAGTCCTTGCCGGCGATGAACGACTCGACCAGGACGTACCCGCGGCGGGACTGGTCGTAGGCCTCCTCGAAGGCGGCCCTGACCTCCTCCTCGTTCTGCAGGTTGATGGCAACGCCGCGGCCGTGGTTGCCGTCCAGCGGCTTGAGCACCACGGGGTAGCCGATCCGCCGGGCGATCCGCACCGCGTCGTCGGCCCGTCGGACCACCTCGGAGGTCGGCACCGGCAGCCCCGCGGCGGCGAGCAACCGGTTGGTCAGCTCCTTGTCCGAGGCGATGTCCACCGCAAGTGACGACGTCAGCGACGTCATGGTGGCCCGGATCCGCTGCTGGTTGACGCCGTGCCCGAGCTGCACCAGGGAACCGGAATTGAGCCGCTGCCAGGGGATGTCCCGCGCGATGGCCTCGTCCAGGATGGCCTGGGTGGACGGCCCGAAGGCGACCCGCTGGCAGGTGCGCAGGAATTCGTCGTGCTCGGTCTCGAAATCGAAGCCGGCCAGGTCGTCTGTCGACAGGTCGTTGCCCGGCACCAGGAAGTTGACCAACCGGACCGCAAGCCGTCCGGCAAGGGTGGCCACCGTTTCGTCGAGGTAGCCGAAGATGACGTTGTAGACGCCCTCCTCGCCGGTGGACCTGGTCTTGCCGCGGGTGATCTCATGGCCCGCGGTGCGTTCCAGCTCCAGCGAGACGTGTTCGACCACATGGCCCGCCCAGGTGCCCTCGATCAGCCGCTCGACGAAGCCGCCGTCCCGGCCGCGGGAGCACTGGTGATCGTGCAGCCCCGGCAGCAGGACGAGCAGCGACTCGGTGAAGCCGGGAAGCGTGTCGGTGGGGAACTGCTCGAGCCTGCCGATGTCCACGACCATGTGCACGGCCGGCTCGTAGGAGTAGTAGTTCGGCCCCCGGTACACCCGGGTCTCCCGGATGGTGATGTCGGGCTTGCCGGCGCCCTGAGCGGCATCCTGCCGATCGCTCCCGGTGACCGCGTCGGCGGACGTCCCCACCGCGCCGTTCGCCGTCCCGGCAGCCGGGACTGTCGCGTCCGGCACGGCCTGGTTGGCGGGCGCCGTGTCCGCCGTGCCGGTCGAGCCGGCAGCCGACCCGCTTGTTGCCGACTCCGTCATCTCCGCGCCTTTCCCAGAACCCCGCCAGTGCTGCGCATTCTGCCCCCCGGCAGCGGGGCCCGCGCCACCGGGCACGACACCGGCCGCGCCCTCGCCGCCACCTTCCGCAGGCCACCGCCGTGTGACGTGGACCTCTCGAGTGGAACTCACACCCCGAAGGCGTGACAGTTGTGCCATCGCCACCACCGCTCCGACCGTCGGGCTGCACGAGGACGTCGAGTCCATCGTCGGCGCCCTGGTTTCCCGTGCGCGGATCGTCACCGGCATGGACATCGCCTCTGCCGCGGTGCGGGACGAGGACGGCCAGTTCCCGATGCGGGTGTTCCGCGGGGTGCGCTCCGCCGAGTTCCGCGCGCTGCGGATCTGGCCCGGCGCTGGCCTCGGCGGTCTGGTCCTGCAAACCGGGGCGCCCGCGCGGCTGGCGGACTACCACGTCTCGCAGATGATCACCCCGGACTACCTGGCCGCCGTCGACGTCGAGGGTCTGCACGGAATGGTTTGCGTTCCGGTCGTCGGGCCGGACGGGATCTCCGCACTGCTCTACGCCGCGCTCCGCACGACCGGAACCCCCGGCGATGTTGCCGTTGTGCGGCTCGAGGGGCTCGCCGCCGAGGCGGGCACCGCGCTGCACCACATCGCGGCCCGGGACAGCCAGCTCGAATTCTTCGCCGTCCAGCAGCGGCAGAGCATCGCCGGCCGGCTGCACGACTCGCTGGCGCAGACGCTGTTCGGCGTCGGGGTGCTCGCCCATCGATCCCTGCAGCAGCGAAACCCGGACGCGTTGCGCGACGGTCTGGCGGAGATCGAAGATGTCGTCGGCACCGCCCGGTCGGAGCTGCGCGCCACCCTCGCGGACTTGTGCACCGTCCCGCCCGCCCGCGCCTTGGACCTCGCACTGATCGCGGAGGCACGACAGTTCACCGCCACGACCGGGGTGCCGGTCTGGTGGAGCACCAGGGGCACCTCGCGGCCGGTCTCCGCCGAGACATCGGAGATCGTCGTGGACGGCCTGCGCGAGGGCCTGCGCAATGCCGTGAAACACGCAGGCACCGACCGGGTGATGGCGACAATCAGGTGGGGATCCGCCGAGCTGGCGCTCGTCCTCCAGGTGCCGTGGGGCGAGAGCGCCGATCGCGCGACCGCGGAGCAGGCGGGCGTCACCAGCACGACCAGCCCCGGCGCGCCCGGCTCGGGACTGGGCATGCTCAACTGCCGCGCGCGGGCCGTGGGCGGTTGCCTGGAGCTGACCATCGATCCCGATCAGGACGGCCTCATCGTGCAACGCCTGACCCTGCCGGCCACCGGCTATCTCCGATGACTCCCCCGGCCAAGGTCCTGCTGGTCGACGACCATCCGCTGGCCCGCAGGGGGATCGCGACGCTGGTCCAGGAGGCGTTCGGCAGCTGCGACCTCCGGGAGGCCGGAACGACGGCCGAGGCAATCCGGATCGCGACGTCCTTCCAGCCTCAGCTGGTGATCCTCGACCTCCGGACCCCGGAGCCGCCCGGGCCGGTCGCCGCCTGCGCGAAGCTCAAGGAGCACAACCGGCACGGGCACATCCTGATCCTCACGGCGTACGCGGAGATCGACCTGTTGCGGCAGTGCCTCGCCGCGGGAGCGGATGGCGTGCTGCTCAAGGACTCCGAACCCGCCGATCTGGTGGTGAAGTTCCGGGAGGCGGTGGCCGGCAATCGGGTCATCGACGGCAAGGTGGCGCAGGCCCTCGCCGTCGATCTCATCAATGCGCTGCGCGGCCAGCGGGCGCAGGTGGTGCTGTCGCCGCGCGAGCGGGAGGTGCTGGACCTGCTCGCGCAGGGGTGTTCCAACCGGCAGATCGCGGGCCGGTTGTTCATCGCGGAGACCACCGTCAAGGGATATGTCGCGGCGCTGCTGGACAAGCTGGGCGTCGAATCCAGGTTGCAAGCGGTGGTCGTCGCCGCGCGCCGGGGACTCGTATAACGATCGGAACCTCATTTTCGCGGCACGTCACAATTGCGTGACGGTCGCAATTTCTTCACCCGCCGAGCAGGGATTGCGACAGCTCGGCAGCACAAACTCCGAACAGCACAACACCACCGGCGAGCCAAGGCCCCCGGTGGTGTTGTAGGTGAAGCTTGAGGCGAATTACTTGGCCAGTGAACGGTTCGGGATGATCGGGTGGCCGAACGTCGACGCCGCCACGCCGGCCAGGCACAGCAACCAGGCCCACAAGGCGGTGGCGATACCGAAGTAGCCGCCGGCCTTGACGAGGGAAGCAGTTCCCGACAGGTCACCGAACGCGAGCAGGAAGAACGTGACCGCAAGGATGGTGAACAGGCCACAGAGCAGCACGGTTGTGCGCAGCGACGCGACCACCATGATGACGGTGAACACTCCCCACGCGATCAGGAACCATCCGGTTGCGGTGCCGCGGTCGGCTTCCGGGATGTTCGGGACGTACATCGTCGCGTACGCCCAGTACGTCAACCAGAAGGCGCCGTACGAGGTGAAGGCGGTCGCCCCGAAGACGTTGCCCTTCCTGAACTCCCACATTCCGGCGAGGATCTGCGCGATGCCGCCGTAGAACAGTGCGACACCGAACACCACCGGCCCGACGGACTTCGGAAGCAGCCCGGAGTTGACCATGCTGAGCAGGAAGGTCGTCAGGGCGAAGCAGGCAAGACCCAGCGGCGCCGGATCAGCGATGGACTTGACCGACTCCGACGCCATCTCCCGCGCCCGGGCCAGGCTGCCCTGGGTCGGGTCGCTGAAGTCCGGCGGATTGCCAGGGGCCGCGTGGGATCCCGGCGATTGCTGAGACGTTGTCATCTTCAATGCTCCTTCGTTGGGGCGTTGACGTGCGGGGTGAACCAGGGATCAGGGGACGTCTTTCGTCCGGGCACTGCCGGCGCCGACGATGAACGACCGGGCAAAGGCATTCCCGCCGTAGCTGTACTCCGAGTGGCCGGTCGCTCGTCCCGTCAGTAGGTGACGGACGCCATCTTGGCGGATTCTCTCGGATATGTCCTCAGCAGATTTCCGCGACATTTCCTGGCGATGGATCGGCGCGCGCTGCTCGGGCAGAACCGAGAAGGCGATTCTCGGGTCGCCGTGGTATTTGGCGGGTGAAGGCAGCCGAACCGCATCGGGTGTCCGTTCCGGATCCCTCCGATCGGAGGACTGTGGAAGGCGCATCGGGGTGGGCGGGCTTTCCATGTCGTCAGACTCCCGGATCCGCGGCTTCGTCGTTGGCGGCGTAGGTCACAAAGGAGAAGGCCGAAGGTCCCGAATGTCCAGCCGATCCGGGAAGGTTCGTACCTCCGGAGGTGCCAAGCCCGTTCTTTGGGCGGATGCCGCCCGCCAGGTCGCCCCGCCCGCCCCGCAGGTCCGGCGGGCCGGTCGGCCGAACGGCCGGCGGCCCGGTTGTGAACCGCAGGATGTGCCGGCCGGGTGGCCGTCGGTCGCTCTCCGTCAGGATGACGCGGGGCGCCGGCGCAGCTCGGAGGTTGTCTCGTGCGCTCCTTCCGCCGCGATCCGCCGACTCCGCGGCCTGGACCCCACCGGGACGTCGGCGGGTACCGCCACGGCCGGTGGCTCCTCCGTGTCTGGCAGACCGGGCGCCGACACCAGCCGCCGTGCCGCCAGGTCGAACACCACGCCCCGGGGCAGGGTGTGCAGCTTGACCCCGGACATCATCAGCGGCTGCGTCCCGGTGGCTGTGTAGGAGGTGGTGACGACGTCGGCGCCGTCCACGACGGTCACCACGCCGCGGCCCTTGACCTCCATCAGCCCGGTGGGCCGGATCACCGCGGCGGTGTCCTCGTCGACTCCGATGCCCAACTGCGCCGGGTTGGAGGCGACGAGCGCCAGCAACCGGCCGAACCGGTTCCGCTGGGTGAAGTGCTGGTCGACGATGACGTCCTGCAGCAGTCCCAGACCCTGCGACACCTGGGCGATCCGGAACTTCGGGGTGGCGCCGCCGCTGCCGAACGACACCATGTGGGCGGACAGGATGCTGGCGCCGGCCGACGTCCCGGCGACCAGGGCGCCGCGCCGGTGCGCCCCGACGATCGCCGCCCCGAGCGGGGTGCCGACGATCAGGGTGGCCAGCTTCACCTGGTTCCCGCCGGTCATGAACACCGCTGTCGACCGGTCCACCGCCGCGACCAGCTCGGCGGCCGCGGACTGGCTGCGGCTCTCCGGCCGGATGCCGACGACGTCGGTGACACCGAGCGAGGAGAACAGCTGCAGGTACGCGTGGGTGATCTCGTCGCCCAGCGAGGAGGCGGTGGACAGCACCACGATGCGGGCGGACGGGCCACCGGCGAGCCGGACGACCTCGCGCAGCACCGTCATCCGGCCGATCTTGTCCTCGGCGCCACCGATGGGCATCACCACACCGGGAGTCGGTGCCGCGCCGTTGGACGGCAGCTTGGCACCGGAGATCTCCGCGCGCTCGCCGGGCCTCGCACGGTCACCGAGAACGTGCAGCCCGCCCGGCGTCGATGGTGCTCCGTCGGCCGCCGTCGTCATGAGGGCCAAGGTATCCGAGGGATGCGGCAGGGGATGCATCGATGATACGGAACGGATCGGCCCGGCGGCTTTGTCCGGACGTGGTTGTCGGTGGATGTGGCGGTTGTCCGGATGTGGCCGGGGATGCCCGCGATTACCCTCGACAGCACGCCCCGACGGCCGGCCGATGTACCGCGCGCTCGCGGGAGCAGGGCGCGACCGCTTCGGCAGAGGCGACGGCGAAGGACTAGTGGAATGACGCTCGGCACCGCTGCTGACGACCGACGCCAGGTCGGCGACGGTCGCGCGGACGGGTCGACCAGCGCCTCGCCCGGTTCAGCTTCCCCGGGCACACCTTCCCGGGGCGGGGGTACGCGCAATCATGTGACGGCGTTGGCCGGCGTCGTCGAGGATCTGGCCGGCCAGTTCGAGCTGCGTCCGTTGCTCGAGCGGATCCTGCGGCACGCCGCGGAGTTGCTGGGCTGCGACAGCGGGTCGATCTGCACGGTGGATCAGCTGGGCGGCACTTACCGCAAAGAGGTCGACCTCAGGGTGGCCTGCCGGTCCGGCGCCCGGTTCCCGCTCACCGAAGGGGTGACCGGAGAGATCCTGCGGGCGGGCGGCCCGGTCACCTTCGCCGAGTACACCGATGTCCGGGGCGGGCACATCGCCCCGGCCGAGCGGGCGGATTTGCACGCCACCATCGGGGTGCCGATCCGCTGGTCGGGATCCGTCATCGGCACCTGCATCGTGTTCAGCCGGGACCGTGGCCGGCGCTTCGGCGCCGACGACGTGACGCTGCTCGAGCTGTTCGCCGGGCATGCGGGCCTGGCCATGGTGAACGCCCGGCTGCACGCACAGGCCGCCGAGCTGACCAGGGCCGAGGCCGCGGGCCTGGAGCGCGAGCGCGTCGTGCGGGACGTCCACGACTCCGTCGCCCGGGCACTGGCGTCCGTCGTGCTGCACCTGGACAGCGCCGGACTGCCCGCGTCCGCAGCGGGCGACAGCGGTGCCCAAGCCCACAACGGTGCCGATGCCGACAGCGGTGCCCAAGCCCACAACGGTGCCGATGCCGACAGCGGTGACCATGCCGACAACGGTGCCCATGCCGACAACGGTGCCCAAGCCCACAACGGTGCCCATGCCGGCATCGTTGCCCGTGTCGACCTCGGCACCGATGTCGTCGCCGGCCCCCCGCGGGCTGCCGGCGGACAGCCACGCCTCAACGGCGGTGGCGTCGCCGCGGACCCGTTGCACCTCGCTCGGCAGGCGGCGTGGGATGCCCTGCGGGAAACCGCGCTTCCGCTGCCACCGGGCCGCACCTCGCGGCTCTCCCCCGACGCCGATTGGTCCGGCCGGTCGAGGCCGGGCCGAGCAAGTGACTTGGAGGGCGCCCTACGGTCGGAGGTCGACGCCGCCAGGGGGACGGGACTCGACATCCGGTTGGTCCTCGCCGGGCAGCGTCGACCGTTGCCCGAGGCGATCACCGGGGCGCTGCTGGCGCTGGGCCACCAGGCGGTGGGCAACATCGTCGCCCATGCCGACGCCCGGACCGCCCGGGTGGGACTGGTCTTCGGCGTCGCGGAGGTGATGCTCTTCGTCCAGGACGACGGTGTCGGTTTCGATCTCGACGAACGGCCCCGACCGGACGGCACCAGGGCCGTCCTGCGTGGGCCAGGATTGCCCGAACTGACAGAGACAGTGCATGGGGCAGAGCTCCTCGGCGGCCGGGTGCAGATCGACGCCACGCCCGGCTGGGGCACCACCATCAGGGCCGCCATCCCGTACGGGGCGTCTGCCGGGGCGACCGAACCCGACTGCGCGCCGGCCGCTCGCCGGGTCAGAACGCTGGTGGTCGAGCACCGGCCGCTGGTCGCCGCCGGCGTGCTGGCGGTGCTGCAGACCGGCGGCGAGCTCGTCCATGTCGTCGGTTCCACCATCGGCGCCGCGGATACGGTCGCCGCCGTCGACCTGCTGAGGCCGGACGTCGTGCTGATCGACGCCGCGCTGCCCGCCGGCGCCGCGGCGCTCACCGAGCAACTGCGGGAGCGCGACCAGGTGGCCGTGCTCGCACTCGGCGAACGCGACGCCGCCGAGTCTGCGGTGCGCGACATGCTGCAGGCGGGTGCCCGCGGGGTTGTCCTGCTCGACGCGGACGGCGGGGCGTTCACCCAGGCGGTGACGGCCGCGGCCGGCCCGGGAACCGGCCCGCCCGGATCCCGGGCCACGCCAAACCGGACGTCGCTGCCGTTGACGCCCCGCGAGCAGGAGGTGCGCGCCCTGGTGAGTCAGGGACTGCCCGACAAGCGGATCGCCGCCGCACTCAACATCTCCGTGAAGACCGTCGAGAAGCACGTCGGCGCCGCGTTGCGCAAGACCGGTGCCCGCAATCGCACGCAGCTGGCGGCGCTGGGCAGATCGGACGACCGCGCCCGCTGACCGCCCCCGCCGGGGGATGCGACAGCATGGCCCGGGTCGGCCCGCCCGGCCACTTCAGTGAACATCGCCCGCCGCGTTGCGAGCGCTGTCAGCACCCACGGCAGAAAGGAATCCGCCCATGGCCCGCACCATCGCCACCGCAACCACAGTCGACCTCGAGAATCTGCTGGACTTCGTCCGGCCGCGGCACAACATGGTGCTGATCACGACCCGGTCCGACGGCGGCCTGCAGTCCTCCCCGGTCTCGGCCGGGGTTGATCCCGAAGGCCGGATCGTCATCGCCAGTTATCCCGAGCGCGCCAAGTCCCGCAACGCCCGGCGCACCGGTACGGCGTCGGTGCTGGTGCTGTCGGACGACTTCGGCGGCGCCTGGGTACAGGTGGACGGCACAGCGCAGGTACTGGATGTGCCGGAGGCGGTGGAACCGCTGGTCGACTACTTCCGCAGCATCGCCGGGGAGCACTCGGACTGGCCGGAGTACCGCCGTGCCATGGTCGACCAAGGCAAATGCCTGATCCGGATCACCCCGCGGCGCTGGTCACCGATTGCCACCGGCGGGTTCCCGGCCCGACTGGCCTGACCCTGTCCGCACCGCACCGCCGGCCCTGCCTCGCACCGCCGTCACCGCACCGCGCCGCAGGTGGTGGGGGAATCCCTACCCTTACCGCGCGGTCGAGCCGGCAAAGGGGGGATTCTCCCGATTTCCCCCCGCTGCTTCCCGCTCTACGGTCGGCAGGCCGACGCGGCGCTCGACCCGAGCGACACTCGCCGGTGCACAGGGAGGTGCGCGTGCCCGTCGTCTCGCTCAAGCAGATCGTCGACCCGGCGCTGGAGCAGCGGTACGGGGTTCCGGCGATCAACATCTTCAACGACATCAGCCTGGCCGGGGTCCTGGAAGCGGCCGTCGCGGAACGCTCCCCGCTGATCGTCCAGACGTCGGTGAAGACCGTCAGGTCGATCGGCAGCGGGGTGCTGTATGCGATGTGGACGTCCATGACGGCCGGCATCGAGGTCCCGGTTTCGCTGCACCTGGACCACTGCCCGGACCGCTCGGTGATCACCGAGTGCCTCGAGGTCGGCTGGAATTCGGTGCTGTTCGACGCCTCGCAGCTGCCGGTCGAGGAGAACCAGCGGCAGACCGTCGAGGTGGTGGCCGAGGCCCGCCGGTACGGCGCCCACGTCGAGGGCGAGATCGAGTCGATCACCGGGGTCGAGGACGGCGTCGGCTCCGACGCCGAATCCGCCCGGCAGACCCTCGACGTGTCGGTGCGGTTCATCGACCGAAACCGGAGTGGACGTCTTCGCGCCGGCGATCGGCAACGCGCACGGCGTCTACAGCTCCACGCCGACGCTGGACGCCCAGCGGGTCACCGACGTGGTCGATGCGACCGGTGTGCCGTGCGCGCTGCACGGCGGGAGCGGACTGACCGACGAGCAATTCCGCGACCTGATCGCCCGGGGCTGCGCGAAGGTGAACATCTCCACGGCGCTGAAGCGGCAGTTCATGAAGTCGAGCCTGACGTTTCTGCGGGACGCCGAGCAGCGCGACAAGTGGGATCCGCCTTCGCTGTTCGCGGCCGTGCAGGCCGACACGGTGGCCATGACGGCCGAGCTCATGCGCACCTTCGGCAGCGCCGGAAAGGCGGGGTGATCCGCCGGTGCCGGCCCTGATCTTCGACTGCGACGGCGTGCTCGCCGACACCGAACGCTACGGCCACCTGCCCGCGTTCAACGAGACCTTCGCCGCCTTCGGCCTTCCCGTGCAGTGGAGCGACGAGGACTACGCGCGAGCGGGTGCTGATCGGCGGCGGCAAGGAACGGATGGCCTCGCTGCTCACGCCGGAATTCGTCGCGGCCAACAACCTCCCGACCGACGACGCGGCACGTGCCGAAATGCTCGCGCAGCTGGCACAAGCACAAGACCGCCATCTACACCGCGCTGGTCGCCGATGGGGCGATGCCCGCCCGACCCGGGATCGCCCGGATCGTCGAGGAGGCCGCCGCGGCGGGCTGGCAGCTCGCGGTGGCGTCGACTTCGGCCGAGCCATCGGTCCGGGCGGTGCTCGAACACGCCGTCGGGCCCGAGCGGGCGGAGGACTTCGCCGTGTTCGCCGGGGACGTCGTGCCGGCGAAGAAGCCGGACCCGGCATCTACCGGCTGGCGATCAACGAGCTTGCCGTACCACCGGATCAGGCCGTCGTCGTGGAAGACAGCGCGCAACGGCCTGCGCGCTGCGCTCGGCGCGGGACTGGCGTGCGTGGTGACCGTCTCGACCTACACCGCCGACGAGGACTTCACCGGCGCCTCGCTGGTGGTCTCCAGCCTCGGCGACCCGGGCGAACCCGCCACCGTGCTCGACGGACCCGCTGGACATCGGACCCGGCCCAGTCGTGACGCTGGCCGACCTCGCGGCCGTGCTCGAGCGGAACAGGTCGGCACCGCCCACGGACACCGCCGGACCGCACCCGGACAGGAGAACCGATGACCAGCACCAGCTTCGATCAGGTCGAGTACGTCGTCCGGACCATCGCGCAGACCGCCGTGGACAACGAGAAGTACTTCGGCGACCTGGACGCCGTCGTCGGCGACGGCGACTTCGGCTATTCCCTGGCCCGCGGCTTCGAGATCGTGCTGAACGACTGGGACACCTACGACCGCAAGGACATCGGCACGTTCCTGAAGAAGGTGGCGGTCGTCATCACCTCCCGGATCGGCGGCACCTCCGGACCGATCTGGGGCACTGCGTTCCTGCGGGCCGGCAGCACCGTGGCCGGGAAGACGGAGATCACCGGGGACGACGTGGTCGCCATGCTGCGCGCCGCCGCCGAGGGCATCACCGCCCGCGGCAAGGCGGTGCTCGGCGAGAAGACCCTGCTGGACGCGCTCATCCCGGCCACCGACACCATCGCCGACGCCGTGGGTCGGGGGCTCGGCGCCAGGGAGATCGCCCGGGAGGCCGCGGATACCACGGCTCAGGCGGCGGAGGCGACCAAGCCGATGGAGGCCAAGCGCGGCCGGGCCAGCTACACCGGCGAGCGCAGCATCGGGTCCGTCGACGCCGGCGCCATGGCGCTGGCCGTCATCGCCGAGAAGATCGCCGCGGGGTGGCCGGCCGACTGACCGCCACTCGCGCACTCATTCCTCGCCCCGTACCGCCCAAACACACCGTCGTGGAGGCACCACATGAAGAAGTTCGTCAACGACCCGCAGAAATTCGTCCCGGAAATGCTGGAGGGAATCGCCCTGGCCAACCCGGACACCCTGAAGTACGTGCCTGAATACAACCTGATCATGCGAGCCGACGCGCCGAACGAGAACAAGGTGTCGATCGTGCAGGGCTCCGGGTCCGGGCACGAGCCCGCGCACGTGATGACGGTCGGCAAGGGCATGCTCGACGCCGCCTGTCCCGGTGACGTTTTCGCCGCACCGCCGATGGACTACGTGCTGGAGACGACGAAGCTGGTCGCCTCGCCCAAGGGCGTGCTGCTGCTGGTGAACAACTACACCGGCGACCGGATGGCCTTCGAAATGGCGCAGGAAATGGCCGAGGCCGAGGACATCCTGGTGAAGACGCTGTTCATCGACGATGACGTCTCGGTACAGAATTCGACCTACACCGTCGGGCGCCGCGGGGTTGCCGGCAATTTCTTCGTGATGAAGGCGGTCGGCGCCGCCGCCGAGGAGGGTGCCGATCTCGACGAGCTGATCCGGATCGGCGAGAAGGTGAACAGCGTGACCCGGACGATGGGCATGGCGCTGACGGCCTGCACCCCGCCGGCCAAGGGTTCCCCGCTGTTCGAGCTGGGCGACGACGAGATCGAGATGGGCGTCGGCATCCACGGCGAGCCGGGGCGGCGGCGGGCGAAGCTGAAGCCTGCGAACGACATCATCGACGAGATGCTCGAGGCCGTCGTCACCGATCTGCCGTACGAGTCCGGCGACCGGGTGGCGCTGATGATCAACGGGTTGGGCGGCACGCCGATCAGCGAGCTGTACCTGCTGTACGGCCGGGCGCACAAGCAGCTCGACGAGCGCGGGATCACCGTCGGCCGCAGCTATGTCGGGGAGTACTGCACCTCGCTGGACATGGCCGGCGCGTCGATCACCCTGGTGAAGCTCGACGACGAGATCGAGCGGTTGTTGGCCGCGCCGGCGGAGATCGCCATCCGGACGTTCTGAATCTCGCCGCGATCTCCCCGTTGACCGGTTCGGTCAACGGGGAGACGGTGTTTCAGCAAACAGCTGGGCGCGCGGCCCGGGCGGAGAGCACCGCCGGCCCACCGCCCGCAGCCCGCGCTGCACGGACCGCTCGACCGGTGACGCCCGCCCACCGTCACGTCAACAGGGCAAATCGCGGACCAGGGGGCGGATTTCCCTGCTCACACGGCACTGGGCGCCCGGGCCGGGGAGCCGCGCTGCGAAGCGCGGCAGGACCGGCCCTCGAAACGCAGTGCAGCACGAACCCCAAAGGGGGTTCCTGCGAGACACCCTCGAGACGCAGACACATGGACCCGAGCGCCATGGCCATGGTGATGATGTGCTTTCTGGGTTGAGATTTCTGCATGACTCGAACACTTCTGGCCCTGTCCGTCGTCACCACCGGCTTGATGGCCGGGCTTTTCGCCGCGTTCAGCTACGCGGTGATGCCGGGGCTCCGCCGCACCGACGACACCACCTTCGTCGCTTCGATGAACGGGATCAACGAAGCGATCCTGAACCCGATTTTCGGCGTCATCTTCGCGGGGGCACTCCTGCTGCTCGGCGCATCGGTTGTCGCGCTTCGCGCAGACGTCGTCGTTCGCCCCTGGATTGTCGCGGCGCTCGTGCTCTACGCGCTGACGCTGGCGGTGACCGTCGGATTCAACGTCCCCCTCAACGACGGCCTGAAGTCGGGTTCCGCGTCCGCCGCTGACCTGCGCGAAGCATTCGAGAACCGGTGGGTCGCCTGGAATGCTGTGCGCGCCGCGTTGAGCACCGTGAGCTTCACGGCGGCGGCCGTCGCCCTGCTGCGGCCGGCGCCCTGAGCGAGTCGGTGTTGCACTCGCGCGTCAGGCGGAACACTGCCGAGAGTGCCGGACCAGCCGAGGCGGTGGGACTCCGTCGAGGCCATCGTGGCGGCCCGGGGAAGTCGAGCGGCCTCGACGGCGAGTGCCCGCCCGCTACTGCCGGCCGGTGACGGCGGCGATCAAGCCCGGCCCGTCGGCCACCGTGACGGTCAGGTTCGGGTGCCGCACGAGCCCGAACGGCGCTCCGGCGATCGGCAGCCGGAACTCCAGGCAGACCCCCTGACGGCCATTCGTCGCGAACGTCAAACCGTGGTCGGCAAATGAATAGTGTGCCGGGCCGACCGTCTTGAGATAGCTGTACGGGCCGGTGAGCTGCGCGGTGGTGATGTTGCTCAGCGCAGTGGCTACCTTCCATGGGCCGTACCGGGCGCGGAACTCGGTACCGGTCACGACGACCCAGGTGTTCGCCCGCGTGACGCCGAACAGCCGGGCGACCCTGGAGTAGCTGGGCTCGAAATCGAAATCGAACTGCTGGTCGGCAGGGCTCACTCAGCGCCGCTCTCCGGACCGCCCTCGACGGGGTCCTGCGTCGCGCGCGGCCCACTGCCCTCGTCCCGCGGGGAGACCGAGCCGGGCTGCTCCTCGCCCTCGGCCTGGTCCCGGACACCAGCCTCGCTGGCCTGACCAGCGGGCAGGTTCTCCGTCGTCATCGTCGTCATCCCTTCGTCGGTTCGACTCGTGGCTCGACCCGGTGCAGGTCGGCTCGCGGCGTCCAGCGCTGTCGTTGTCGTACCCCATCGACGAGTTACCCAGTCGAGCCGCATTGATGCAAACCAGGCGGCGGACAGCGCTAGAACCGGCCGGTGCCGTCACCCAGGTTGAGCGACTGGCACACCCCGGCGTTGCCGAATCCCACAACATCGGCCTTGCCGTCACCGTTCAGGTCGGCCACGAACCGGGGATGACGCTCCACCCGCCAGCCGCCGTTGTAGCCGAAGTCGGCGACCGCCTGCCGGACAGCGCCGAAGCTACCGCGGCCGTCGTTGAGACATACCCAGACCGCGTCATTGCCGAATCCGATCAGGTCGGCCGCGCCGTCCCCGGTCAGGTCTGCGGCCAGCCGGAGATGCTTGTCGACCCGTGTGGATCGCGGATCACGGTGTATCCATCCGGGGTTTCGAAATCGGCGTGGAACTGGTTTCCCCAACCCAGCAGGTGCAGCTCGGTGCCGTCCGGGTTGACGAAGGTGAACGACTGACCTGCAAATGGAGCGGGGCATGACGGGTCCCTTCGAAATGTGTCGACGGAATTGCGCAACTGCGCGGAAGCACTGCTGATGCGGGGGCTCGTGGCGCCCGTTGAAACGGGGTACGGAACGCCCGGGCGATCGGTTCTCAGAACGGTGATTCGCCGTTCTGGGTCTCATCCTTCGAGGCCGATCCGGTGAAGCGCGAACGGTGCGCCGACCCTCGGCCGCAAGCACGTCCCGGTCAGCACCCCCTGCTGCTGATCGGCGTCGCCACGCTGCCGTTCGGCGTCGCCACGCTGCCGTTCGGCGTCGCCACGCTGCTGATCGGCGTGCTGCCGACCTCTGCCACGGTCACCATTGCCCGCAACCGGGCTGAATCCGCGGCCCGCGGAGGAGTCGTCGCTGCCGGCGGCGCGCACCTCGTCATACAGGCGATGTTCCCGCCCGACTCCCGAAGACCAGCGGCGGGCAAGCCGCTGCACCCGGCGTCCGCGCGCCCTCCGACGCGCCGGGGCAGCTCCGCTACGGTTGTCCGCATCACAGGGGGCGGCAGTGCAGCGCCCCGGGAACCGGCGAGGAAGCGGGCGAACTCTCAGCGATGGTGGACGACCAACGCCGATCCCACCTGATCGGGCTGATCCGCTCGACTGTCCCGGCCCTGCACCCCGGCGGCCGTCCGATCGTGCTGGGCCTGGCGGCGGGCACGGTCGGCGCCCGGTTCGCGCTCCGCCGGCTCGGGCTTCGCCGGCTCGGCCGGGTGGTGGGCAGCACCGGGTTCGCGGCCACCGCGGCATCGGCGGCGTTCTTCCGGGCACCGATCCGGGTCCGACCGCTCGGCCAAGGCCTTGTTGTCGCTCCCGCCGACGGCCTCGTCTCGCTGATCGGTCAGGCGGTCCCGCCGCCGGAATTGGGGCTCGGCGGCGTTCCGCGGACCAGGGTGTCAATCTTCCTGTCGGTGTTCGACGTGCATGTGCAGCGCATCCCGATCGACGGGGTGATCAGCGCGATCGCCTACCACCCCGGCGCGTTCCTGTCCGCGGACCTGGACAAGGCCTCCGAGGTCAACGAACGGAATTCCCTGGTTCTCGAGGCGGCGGGCGGCCAGCTGGTCGTCACCCAGATCGCCGGCCTGATCGCGCGGCGGATCGTCTGCGATGCCGTGCTGGGCTCCAGCGTTCAGGCAGGCGACACCTACGGGCTGATCCGGTTCGGCTCCCGCGTCGACACCTACCTTCCGGCCGGCGCCGAGCTGGTGATCCGGCAGGGTCAGCGCACGATAGGCGGGGAGACCGTCCTGGCGACGCTCGCCGGGACGAGCAACGCCGGCACTTCCGTTTCCCGGCCCGATACCGTGCTCGACGACCCGTCGCGTAACGACAGCCCCTGATGGGCGGCGTTCCGGGCGTCCGCTTCCTGCCCAATGCCATCACCGTGCTGGCGTTGTGCGCGGGGTTGACCTCCGTGGCGTTCGCCCTCAACCAGCAGTGGCTCCTCGCCATCGGCGCCATCGCCGCAGCAGCGATCCTGGACTCGCTGGACGGACCGGCCGCCCGGATGCTCCGATCCACCAGCCGGATCGGTGCCGAACTGGACTCGCTGTCGGACTCCATCTCTTTCGGCGTCGCGCCGGCCCTGGTGATGTACGTGTGGGTGCTCAGGGACGAGGGCAGGGGCTACGGCTGGGTGGTGTGCCTGCTGTTCGCGGTGTGCGCGGCGCTCCGGCTTGCCAGGTTCAACTCGCTGCTCGACGACACCGACCCGAAGCCGTGGGCGAAGGGCTTCTTCACCGGGGTCCCGACCCCCGCCGCCGGGCTGATGGTCACCGCGCCGCTGCTGCTGACGAACCGCCTCGGGAGCGACGGCTGGTGGGCCCGCCCCGCAGTGGTGGCCGTCTGGATCGTGTTCATCGGGCTGCTGATGGTGTCCCGGATCCCGACCATCGCGCTGAAGAGCGTCCGGCTGCCGCCGCAACTCATCGTGCCGATGCTCATCCTGCTCGTGCTCGGTGTCGCGGCTCTGTTCTACGAGCCCGAACTGGTCACCGTCATCGGGATGGTGGTGTACCTGCTGCACATCCCCTACGCAGGCTGGAAGTACCAGCACCTCAAGCGGCACCCGGAGCTGTGGCAGACGAAGGGCCGCGGACGCCGTCGCCGGTCCAGTCGCCGCGTGCGCCTGCGGATTCCCCGCCGGCAGCGGGTCGCCGGGTTGATGCCGGACGGCTCGCCGATGCCGCGGCAGCGCCGGCTGGGCATCGACCGGCAGGGTGGCCGGGCGGGCGAGGCCGGCCGCGGCCGCCCGACGGGACGCCGGCGCCCGTCCTGATAGGCGGGCCGCATAGGGTTGCGTTCCACCGCCGAGCCGTGAGGACGCCAGATGCCGACAACCCCGCTGCCGCAGCATGTTCTGGACTTCCTGCGGGCACCCAACCCCGCAGTCATCGCCTCGTCCCGGCCGGACGGCCAGCCGGTGTCGGTGGCCACCTGGTACCTGCTGGAGGACGACGGCCGGATCCTGGTCAACATGGACGCCGGCCGCAAGCGGCTGGAGTACCTGAGGACCGACCCTCGGGTCAGCCTCACGGCGCTGGCGGAGAGCAACTGGTACACGCACGTCAGCGTGCAGGGGGTGCTGGAGCTCTCCCCCGACCCTGACCTGTCCGGCATTGATCGGGTGTCCCGGCACTACACCGGGCACGTGTACCCGACCCGGGACCGGGCGAGGGTGAACGGCTGGATCACCGTCCAGTCGTGGCACGGCTGGCACCTCGACACCGCACGGTCTTGACCTGCGGCGATGGGCTGGCAAGACACTGAGCTGACCTCCCGGTGGGGAGTGCGACTGCCGATCGTCCAGGCACCGATGGCCGGCGGCTGGACCACCCCCGCGCTGGTGGCCGCGGTGTCCGAGGCCGGCGGGCTCGGCTCGATGGCCGGCGCGATGCTGGCACCGGGGGTGCTCCGCGAGCAGATCCGTGCGGTTCGGGCAGTGACCGGAAAGCCGTTCGCGGTGAACCTCTTCGCGCCGCAACCGGCGCCCACCGGCGCCGGCCTGGAACAGTGGGCGTCGCTGACCGGACGGACTGCGCCGGATCCCCTCCCGCGGAGCGTCGACCTGGCAGAGCAGCTCACGGTCGTAATCGACGAACGCGTTCCGGTGCTCACTTTCACCTTCGGCATCCTCGATCTGACCGGGGTGGACTGCTTCACAGCCGGCACTGCGACGACGGTCGCCGAAGCCCGTGCGCTGGCAGACGCGGGCGTCGACGCGGTGATCGCGCAGGGCTTCGAGGCCGGTGGTCACCGCGGGACGTTCGTGGGCACCGCGTCGGGTGAGGATCCGCCGGAGTCGCTTGGGACGATGGCGTTGGTGCCGCAGATCGTCGACGCGGTCCGGATACCGGTCATCGCGTCCGGCGGGCTGATGGACGGCAGAGGCATTGCCGCTGCACGAACCCTCGGCGCGGCGGCGGTACAGCTGGGCACGGCGTTCCTGCGCACCGACGAAGCCGCCACGGGGGCCGAGTACCGGGCGGCACTGGACCAGCCGACGAGCCTGACGCGGGTGCTCACCGGCCGGTACGCGCGCGCCGTCCGGACGCCGCTGGTGCAGCGACTCGAGGCGTCGGGTGCCCGGCCGCCGGATTACCCGCTGCCGCGGTTCTTCATGACGGAGTCGCCGATGCTGGCCGGGCAGGGCGGTCCGATGGCCCGGTGGCTGCCCACCGCGCAGTTGATGTCGATGCTGGAGCGGGAGACTTCCGATGCGCTGCGGCGCGTGGCGGACTGACCGCGGCCAGTTGTAGGACTTTTCGAGTGTGACAAGTGCAGCGACCGCCACCCAGGTCTGAGGAAAGGAATCAGACCTCGAAGCCCAGCCGCCGCGCCGAACGGGCCCGCTGACGGCTGGTCCGCAGCCGGCGCAACCGGCGCACCAGCAGCGGGTCCTCGGCCAACGCCGCCGGATTGTCGATGACCTCGTTCAGCACCTGGTAGTACCGGGTCGGCGAGAGGCTGAACATCTCCTTGATGGCCTGCTCCTTGGCGCCGGCGTACTGCCACCACTGGCGCTCGAAGGCCAGGATGTCGCGATCGCGGCGGGACAGGCCCGTCCCGATGGATTGCCTGTCCGACGACTCGACGCCGTCCCCACCGGATGCAGCTGCGTTCTCCATCGGCCCTCCCAGCCCGGCGAATGACACAGGTGTGATTCGCCGTCCCATCTCAGCACGTGGCCCGCCCGGGGTCCAGCGCTGCCGGCCGGTGTCGGCGCTGTCTTCCCGGTAGCTGCGACCTCGCCGGCGGAGATCACTCCGCCGGCGGCGAATCCGGCGCGGCCGTCGGGCCGCCGCCGGTGGAGGGCGCCTCGGTCTGCTCGGCGGGTCCGGCCGGTGCGGTGGGGGTTGGCGACGGTTCGGTCGGCTGCGTGGGCTGCGCCTCCGAAGGGGCCTCGGTGGTGGGGTCGGCCGGCGGTGTGCTGACGTCGCCGCTACCGGCCGTCCGGTCCGCCGCCGTCGCGGGGGCGTCTGTGGAGTCCGAGCCGGACGTCGAGGGTTGGGTCGACGGGCCCGGACCCGATTCCGGGGATCCGGCGGGCTCGCCACCGCCGCCGAGGACCGACAGCCCTCCCTCGGCACCGCCGGACAGTGCCGAACCCTTGATCGCCTCGGCGACCGTCACCGTCAGGATCGCGCCACCGAAGACAACGATCCCGGCGGCCACGGTGACCAGCAACGCCTTGCGCCACTGTCGGGTCAGGCGCGCCAGGAGCGTGGCGCGGGCCGGGTCGACCGGGACGGAGCCCGGGTGACCGGCCGTCGCTCGGTGGTCGGCCACCCATCCCCCCTGACCGGACCCGGAAGCGGCCGCGGCCGCCAGGTCAGCGCGGGTGACAGCGGGCAGCACGACCGTGACCGCATCCGCGCTCGCCGGATGCTGCGCGGCCCCGGAGGTCGCCGGTCCGACACCGGTGGAGCGGACGTGGGCGGTCGCGGCCTTCAGCCGGCGCCGCGTCACCAGCAGGGAGTGGCCGAAGATGGCGCTGCCGACGGCAGACACCACCGAGGCGAGTGCGGCACCGGTCAGGGTTCCGGCGACGCCGAGTCGCGAGCCCAGCAGAGCAGCGATCACCGCAGCGGTGGTGCCGGCCAGGATCTGCGTCAGCGAGAGGTTCAGCCGCGGTTGGTCATCGCCGGAATCCACCACCGGTGCGATCGCGGTGCGGGTCGCGCCGACGCGGGTGATGCCCGCGGAGGTGGATCGGTCGACATCCTCGGGATGCCGACCACGGACGGAGTCGGTGTGCTGCAACGGGGTCATGGGTCGTTTCTGGTCGATGCAGGGCCGGGTGGCCCCGCTGTGCGGCGGAGCTCACCGATCTGCGGTGTCACCGGGCGGTGGCCCAACGATGTGGTGTCTTGGCTGGCGCAGTCGCGCTCCAGCTGCATGGACGTCCGCGAGCCCGCGATGTTCGAGCTCGGTGCGATGTGTCACACACCCGGTTCACCCGGTCCGGCCTGGCCGGCTCGGACCGCGATGTCGTTGTGTGCCATCGCACCATGCCACCCGTCAGTGCAGGTGCGGCCGTCGGTCGGCGTAGTGCGTCGCGGACTCGAAACCCTTCGCCAGCGCCAACAGCTCCCGCTCGCCGCGATGCCGCCCGACGAACTGCACGCCCAGCGGCGTCCCGGCATCGGTGAACCCGGCCGGCATGGCGATCGCCGGATGCCCGGTCGCCGTGACGTGGCACACCGTCCGCATCCAGTCCAGGTAATCCAGCGCCGCCCGACCGGCGACGATCGGCGGGAACTGGTACCGCGCGTCGAACGCCGGCAGCGGCGCCACCGGCAGGATCAGCGCGTCATAGATCTCGAGGAATTCGCGCATGCGGTGGAACAGCACCGTGCGCAGCACCGTTGCCCGGCCGATGTCCGGACCGGCCAACTCGCGTCCGGCGGCCATGTTGGCGTACAGGCTCGGCCGGACGGTGGAGACGTTGTCCTCCAGGAAGTTCCCCAGGGTCGCCTCGAACTGCCAGGCCCGCAGCGTCCGGAAGCATTCGTCGGCGCCGGCGAAGTCGGGGCTGGCCTGCTCGACGATCGCACCATGGGTCTCGCAGGTCGCGGCGGCCGACCACACCGAGGACGCCACCTCGTCCTCGACTCCGACCGCACCGCCGAGGTCGGGCGAGAATGCGATCCGCAGGCCGGCCAGCGACCCCTCCCCCACGTCGGCGAAGGAGGCTCCCGGCTCCTCCAACGAGATCGGCGAACGCCGGTCGGGACCGGCCATCACCGACAGCAGCAGCGCGAGATCGTCGACGGTGCGGGCCATCGGCCCCTGCACCGACAGCCCCGCGTAGCCGTCGGTCGCCGGATACACCGGCACCCGGCCCGCCGACGGACGCAACCCGATGACGTTGCAGTACCCCGCCGGCAGCCGGAGCGAGCCGCCCATGTCGTTCCCGTCGGCCAGCACATGCATCCCGGCGGACAGCGCGGCGGCGGCACCCCCGGACGAACCGCCGGCCGTCATGGACAGGTCGTAGGGATTGCGGGTGACGCCGAACACCTCGTTGAAGGTGTGCCCGCCCGCGGCGAACTCCGGGATGTTGGTCTTGCCGATGGTGATGACGCCGGCGGCCTTCATCCGTTCGATCACCAGATCGTCGGTGTCCGGCACGAAGTCCGCGCGCGACGGCGAGCCGAACGTCGTCCTGATCCCGGCCGTCAGGTGATTGTCCTTGTGTGCCACCGGAAGTCCGTGCAGCGGGCCGGCAAACCGGCCGGCCGCGGCCATCTCGTCCTGCTGGTCGGCAAGCTCGAGCGCACGGTCCGCGGTCAGCGTCACGATGGCGTTCACCCGCGGGTTGTAGGTCTCGATCCGCTCGAGATGGGCGGTGACCACCTCGCGGGCGCTGACCTGTCTGCCGCGGAGCAGGGCAGCCAGCTCGGTGGCCGAACGCTCGTGCAGTTCGTCGCCCACCGCGCCGCCTTCCCTGATCCCGGGTCCGCACGACGGTAGCCGGTCGGCGTGCATCCGCGGCAGATGCCCGGCGGCCCCGTGACGCCGGGTGGTCAGGTGTCGGTGATCTGGGCGATCTGGATCAGGTTGCCGCAGGTGTCGTCGAGCACCGCCGTCGTCACCGGGCCCATCTGCAGTGGGTCCTGGGTGAACGTCACGCCGAGCGCCTTGAGCCGTTCGGCCTCCGCCCGCACATCGTCGACAGCGAAGGACGTGAACGGGATGCCGTCGGCCACCAGTGCCTGCTTGAACGGCCGGGCGGCGGGGTGCTCGTCCGGCTCCAGCGAGAGTTCGACACCCTCGGGATCCTCGGGCGAGACAACGGTCAGCCATCGGTACTCGCCCAACGGGATCTCGGTCTTCTTCCGAAAACCGAGAACCTCCGTGTAGAAGCGCAGCGCCTTGTCCTGGTCGTCGACCAGCAGGCTCATCACGGTGATCTTCATCCCTGGTCCTTCCTGTTGTCTGTCAGCCACCGTTGGACGATGACGTTCAACGGCGCCGTGTCCAGGTGGTGGAACTTGTAGCGGCCCTGCCGCCGGGTGGTGATCAGGCCGGCATCCTCGAGGACGCCGAGATGCTGGGAGACGGCCTGGCGCGTCGAGCCGAACCCGGAACCGATCAGCCGGGTGCACAGCTCGAACAACGTCTGGCCGTCCCGATCCAGCAACTCGTCGAGGATGGCGCGCCTGGTCGGGTCGGCGAGGGCCTTGAACACGTCGCCCACCGGGTCAGCATAGGCAAGTAACTGCTTGCATGACAAGGTCCGCCTGCCATATCGCACGACGCGACAGCAAAGTCCCTCGCGTCGCGGGCACGCCCGTGCCACCGTGTTCATGCTGGCGGTCCTCCGCGCCGCCGCCGACCGAGGAAACGCGCTCATCCGTAGACCACAGGTCTGCAGCACTGCTTCAGACGCGAAGGGAGAAGTGATCAGTGGTGAATGACGATCCGGGAGTTGTTCCGATGTTGGCCTACCGGGACGGCCCAGCGGCCATGAACTGGCTGGCGGCTGCCTTTGGATTCCGGGAGAAAGCTCGCTGGCTCGACGATGACGGCGTCCTGTCACACGGCGAAATGGCTACTGACCGAGGAATCATCATGCTGGCCACGCCCACGCCTGACTACGAAGGGCCGCTCAGCCACCGCGAACACTGCGACAGGGCTGCAGCGTGGTCGGCGGGTCCCTGGGTGATCGATGGTGTTCTCGTGTACGTCGATGACATCGAATCTCACTTCGAGCAGGCGAGAGCGGCAGGAGCTCAGCTGCTGTCGGGTCTGGAGGAGGGGCCCGATGACAGTCGGCTCTATCGCGCCGAGGATCTCGAAGGACACCGCTGGATGTTCATGCAGCGGTCTCGCATGAGGTGAATCGACGGCACCCTGGCCGCGGTGCTCGATCGTGCCGCTGCGCCGGCGCAAGGGGGCACACCTCCCGCCCGCCCCGTGGGTGGCGTCGGGACCCGGGAGGTCACCCGGGGCGCAGCGGAGGCATCCGATCACCGGCCCATGGCAGCGGCCGGTCAAGCAGTCCCTACGCCTGCGTCCTCGACATCGGCGGGCGCCGCGGTGTCCTTGGACCGGACGAACAGCACCGCGACCGCGGCCAGCAGCACGGCGACGATCGGCACGACCATCGTCGGCCGCATCGCGTCGGTGAACCCGGCGGCGAACGCATGCTGGGCCGCTGCCTGCACCTGTTCCGCCATCGCTGCCGGGACGCCGGTGGACCCCGTCGTCGCGGCCAGCTGCCCGGCGCCGACCTCGAGCCCGCCGGATCCGGCCGTCGTCATCCCCTGGACGAACGCGTCCTGCGCCTGCTGCGGAAGGCCCGCGGCGGCCGTCCGGACCTGCTCGGTCAAGGAAGTGGTGAGCCGATTCGCCAGCAGCGCACCGAGCACAGCGGTGGCCAGCACGGCACCGAATTCCTGCACCGTGTCCAGCACTCCGGCGCCGAGACCCGCGCGGGCGGGCGGCATGTCGCGGGTGGCGAGCCCGAACACGGGGGTCCAGACGCAGCCGAGCCCGATCCCGGCGGCCACCAGTCCGGGCACGAACGCCCAGTGCCCGGAATCAGGGGCGGCGACCGCGACGACGTAGGCCATCCCGGCCGCGAACAGCAGCAGCCCGCCGACCAGCACCCATTTCATGCTGATCTTCCCCGACCCGGAGAGCCCGCCGACCACCCCCGAGGTGATCATCATGGCCAGCGACTGGGTGCCGATGACGAGCCCGGCGGCCACCGCGGTCAGGCCGAGCACCGACTGGTAGTAGATCGTCAACGGCAGGAACAGCCCGACCATCGCGAAACCCAACGCCAGCAGCACCAGCGTCATCACGGTGAAACTGCGGTCGCCGAAAACGTCGAACGGCAGCAACGGTTCCGCGTCCTGGGTGCGGATCTGCCGCCACAGGAACAGCCCGAGGAGTAGCCCACCGAGCGCCATGATCAGCGGGATGGTCAGGAATCCGCCAACCGTCCCCCAGTCGTACCGGTCGCCCTCGATGAGCCCGAAGACCACGCCGAACAGGCCCGCGGTCAACAGCAGCACGCCGGGGATGTCCAGCCGGTGCCGGACGCCCGGGCGGACGTCGGGCATGAAGACGAACGCCAGCGCGATCGCCAGGACGCCGATCGGGATGTTGAGGAAGAAGATCCACCGCCAGCCGGCGTTCGTGACGAGAAGGCCGCCCAGGGTCGGGCCGAGCAGCACGCCGAGGCCGGACATGATGCCGATGGCGGCGAACGCCGGGCCGCGCTTCTGGGCGGGCAGCGTGGAGGTGATCAGCGCCAGGCCCTGCGGCGCGAGCAGGGCCGCGCCGATGCCCTGAACCGCGCGGAAGGCGATCAGCTGGCCGGGCGTCTGGGACAGTCCGGACGCCAGGCTGGCGGCGGTGAACAGCGTCAGCCCGATCAGGAAAAGCCTTCGTGGCCCGTAGATGTCGCCCAACCGGCCGGCGGTGATCAGCAGCACAGTGTAGGTAAGGGAGTAGGCCGAGCCGACCCACAGGACGGTCTCCAGGGTGGCGTCGAGGTCGGTGACGAGGTCCGGAATCGCGATGTTGACGATGGTGATGTCGAGCAGGGTCATGAACAGGCCGAGGCAGAACACCGCGATGACCAGGGCGGGGCGCACCGGTCGGTGTCCGCGGACCGGTACCCCGGTGACGGTCAGCGTCTCTGGTCGGTGTTCGGGCACCGACCCGACCTTTCGGCCGGTGTCGGCGGGTGGAGTTGCGGGCATGGGAACATCTCCTTGCATGGTGAGGTGGGTGATGGCGCGCCGGTTCCGGCCTTCGGGCCGGACCGGTCATCTCCGCTGACGCGGTGCGGCGCGGGCATTCGCCCGCGCCGGGTCGGTGGTGTGTTCGCAGCACACCGCCGGCCCCAACAGCCGTGCTGCTACGGCGGCAGCTCCTGCCGCGATCGCGTGGGGCCGGGTTCGGTCCGGGGAATACCAGGGAACGCCTCCATCCGGCCGGACAGACCCTGCGCCCAGTCTCGGATCGTCGCACTGTCCCAATACATCTCGCCACTGGTCAGGTCGTCGACGAGTCGGCCGACCCAGCGGTGCTCGGCCTCCAGCATGGCCAGCCGGTATTCGTCCTCGACGGTGAACAGTCGCGGCAGGTCGTACTTCTCGCGAAGATCGGCGGCCACCGAGCGAACCGCGGCGATCTCCCGGCCGAGAAGCAACAGCCGCGCCGTCAACTGGGAGCGGGCCTCGTCCGCGGACAGCATCGGCAGGAACGACAGCGCCGCCGGGAACTCGGTGTACTCGTTGCGGACCGTGCGCAGCATGGTGACCAGCCAGGTCTCGGCGGTCTCCCGGCCCTCCTCGGTGAGCTGGTACACGGTCCGTTCCGGACGGCGGCCTTCGCGTGCGGTTTCCAGCGGCTCGATCAGTCCGGCGTTGGCGAGCCGTTCGACGGCCGGGTAGAGGGACCCGCGCTGCACCCGGACGACCTGGTCCTTCCCCCGCCACTGCATCAGGCGCTGCATTTCGTACGGGTGCATCGGTGCCTCGGCCAGCAGCACCAGGACCATCAGCATCAGGGGGCTCGGCCGGACACTCCCCCGGCGTGGTGTCCCGTTCCCCGGCTTAGTCATTGCATGACTATCTACCTGCTGACCAACCGGCGTCAAGTGCCATTCCGATGACGTCATCATGACGCCATCCTGGGTGCTGTGTCGACGGCGGAACCCGCCGGTGCCATGTATTTTCCCCCGTGGGTCGCGGTCTGTTCCGTTGAGCCGGCCAGATCCGCAACCCGAGGACGGGGTTGCCGGGGTGCCGCACCGTTCGTCCGCCGCGAAGGAGAGACGAGATGACCGACACCCTGACAAGCACGACCTCGGGCCATGAACAGTTGGCGCCCGACCCGAGTGACGTCGGCACGCCGGCCGACGCCCCGGCAGCGGTGCGCACCCAGCTGAATGCCTCCGTGCCGCTGTCCGAGTTCCTGCTCGGCGCAGGCACTCTCACGCTCGACGACCGACGCCGCCTGGTGGAGCAGGCCCTGCTGCTGATGGAACAGAATTATGTGCACCTGACGCTCAAGTCGGCGATGCACGCGGTCAATCCGGTGCAGCGGCTGCGACTGCTCCGGCGCCGGCTGGAACACCAGAGCGGCGTCGGCGACGTGCCGGAGTGGCGGTTCCACCAGGAGATGGCGTCGATCTTCCATTCGGTGCGGGACCTGCACACCAACTACGTGCTGCCGGAACCGTTCAAGGGCCGGATCGCGTATCTGCCATTTCTGGTGGAGGAATACCGGGACATCGACGGGCCGCACTACATCGTGTCCCGGCTGGTGCAGGGATTCACCGCGCCCGGGTTCGAACGCGGCACCGAACTCACCTCGTGGAACGGGATGACGGTGGACCGCGCGGTGGAGGTCAACGCCGATCGCTTCGCCGGCAGCAACCAGGCCGCCCGGCACGCTCGAGGCGTCGAATCACTGACCACCCGGTCCTTGCGCAGTCACCTGCCGCCCATGGAGCAGTGGGTGACGGTCGGTTATCGGGGAGCTGACGGCGTGGACCGCGAACTCCGCCAGGACTGGATGGTCGCCGGCAATTTGCCGCCGCTGGCGGATTTGAATGCCCTGACCGCTGCGGCCGCCGTCATGGGAATCGACGTGGAGGCGGATGAGGTCGGGCGGGCCAAGACCCTTCTCTACGCTCCCGACGTTGCCGGGCGTGAGCTGAACGGTACCGCGGGCCGGTTCGCCGCCGCCGGGGATGTTGCGACCGGAATGCCGGCGGTGTTTCGTGCCCGGGAGGTTTCCACAGCGTCGGGGAACTTCGGGCATCTGCGGATCTTCACGTTCTCCGTGGACGACCCGGACGCGTTCGTCGCCGAGTTCGTCCGGCTGATCGGACTGCTCCCGCAAGAAGGGTTGATCCTGGATGTCCGGGGAAACGGCGGTGGTCACATCCATGCCAGCGAGTTCACCCTGCAGACGCTGACCCCCGGCCCGATCACCCCCGAACCGGTCCAATTCGCTGCCACCCCGCTGAATCTGCGGATCTGCAAACAGCACGCGAGCAATCCGCTGGGAATCGATCTCGGCCCGTGGGTGGCTTCGATGGACCAGGCGCTGGAAACCGGGGCCGGCTTCTCGGCCGCCGTTCCGATCACCCCGGTCGACGGGGCGAACCGGATCGGCCAGCAGTACCACAGCCCTGTCGTGCTGATCACCGATGCCCGCTGTTACTCGGCCACCGACATCTTCGCCGCCGGATTCCAGGATCACCAGATCGGCCCGATCCTGGGCGCGGCGGCCAACACCGGCGCGGGCGGGGCGAACGTGTGGCCGCACGGGCTGCTCAAGCGGTTGCTCGAGCAGCCCACCCCGGATCCCGAATCGCCCTTCCGGGCGCTGCCCGGTGGTGCGGACATGCGCGTTGCGATCCGCCGCACCCTCCGGGTGGGCGCCCTGGCCGGCACTCCGGTCGAGGACTTGGGAGTCCAGCCGGACGTCACCCACGACATCACCCGCGCGGACGTGCTCGAGGGCAACAAGGACCTGCTCGACCAGGCGGGAGCGCTCCTCGCGGCTCGCCCGGTTCGCAGGCTGGTCGTCGATGCCGCAGCAGCATCGACCGACACGCTGAAACTCCTCGTCGGCAACCTGAACCGGATCGATGTCTCGGTCAACGGCCGTCCGCGAACCAGCCTGGACGTCTCGGACGGCCCGGTCGAGGTCACGGTGGCCATGACCCAGGGAGACCAGATCCGGATCGACGGGTACTCCGGGGCGGCCCTGGCTGCCTCCCGGCGGGTCACCGCCGCCTGAGGCGATTGACCCATCTCGCGCACGAAACCCTCAATCGGCACCTCTCACAGAACTGGAGCTCCTGATGATCAACGAACCCGGCACCGGTCAACCCGGCCTCAGCAGCACAGGAACGGCACAGACGACCGGCCGCTACGTGGTCGTGTTCGCCGACTCGGAGGCTGACCCCGCGCCGATGCTGGCGTCGGTCGCCGGCCTGTCGAGTGTGGCGAATTCCCGCGAGTTCGACGGACAACAGGTGGACGGTAGCGGCTCGGATGCAACAGTTTTCGCCGAACTCGGGGTCGCCGTGGTGTCCGCCGACCCCAGCCAACTGGCCTCGCTGCGGTCGTCGAGCGAGGCCCAGCGGGCAATCCTGTCGATCTCCCCGGAATTGATCTACCACCCGCTGGTTGATTCGTCCTACCTCGCTGGTTATCGGGACGCGGTCACCGATCTCAGTGCGCGCGTCGCCGGCAGCCGCTCCGGGCCGGCCGGTCCGCTCAGTGGCCAGCTCGGCGCGTCGCAGTACAGCGACACAGCGGACTTCACCTGGGGGCTCCAGGCGACCCAGGCCGTGTCGTCACCGCACTCCGGCAAAGGCATCAAGGTTGCCGTGCTCGACACGGGTTTCGAACTGTCGCACCCCGACTTCGTCGGCCGGAACATCACGTCCGCGTCCTTCATCACCGGTGAAAGCCCGCAGGACGGCCACGGCCACGGCACCCATTGCATCGGCACGGCGTGCGGCTCCAAGAAACCGGCCGGCTCCCCGCGCTACGGCATCGCGTACGAATCCGACATCTACGTCGGGAAGGTGCTGAGCAATTCCGGGTCCGGCTCCGATGAAAATGTCCTGGCCGGGATCAACTGGGCGATCACCCAGGGCTGTGATGTCATCTCCATGTCGTTGGGTGCCGACGTGGCGGAGCCCCATCCGCCCTACACCGAGGTCGGCACGCGCGCCCTGGAGAAGGGTTCCCTCATCGTTGCTGCCGCAGGGAACAACGCCGATCGCGGCGCCGGCAACTGGGGATTCGTCGGCGCGCCCGCCAACAGCCCCTACGTCCTGGCGGTGGCGGCGGTGGAGGAGGACAGCTCCGTTGCGTTCTTCTCCGCTCGCAGCCTGCCGGGCAGGGGCGGACAGGTGGACAACGCCGCGCCCGGTCGCCGCGTGTACTCCTCCTGGCTGCTGCCGCAGAAGTACAACACCATCAGCGGAACGAGCATGGCCACGCCCCATGTGGCCGGCGTGGCGGCGCTGTGGGCAGAGAGCACCGGCCTGCGGGGACGGGAATTGTGGTCGGTCCTGGCCCAGGAGAGCGACCGGCTCTTCGCACCGTCAGTCGACGTCGGCGGCGGACTCGTCCTGGCCCCGCAATAGGACAGCCGGCGGGCCTGCCGCCTGCGACGGAGTCGCAAGGCGCGATTCGATACAGAGGGCGAATCTGGTCGCATCTGCCAGACACGCCCTAGCATTGACCGATGCCGAACATCACGGTCACGGTCCAAGATGCTGCCGGCGATGCAGTGGACCAGATCGCGGCCACACTGCAGGCCAGCGGAATGCAGATCTCCCAGGTTCTGGAAGGCATTGGCATCATCACCGGGTTCGTTCCCGATGGCGGCGAAGCCTTGCTGCGCGATATCGACGGGGTCAAATCCGTGGATCACGCCGTCGACGTTGCGCTGCCGAGCCCGGATTCGCCGCTGCAATAGTCGGTGATCGGCCGGCTCGGCACGAGGGCAGGTTGCAGCGACCATGACCTGACGCTCGGCGCTCGTTCGAGGGGTGTCGACGGTGCGGCCCATAGCCCGAGGAGGCTGACCAATGGAACTGATTCGAGTGACCGGCACCCGCTCCGAGCTGATCGACCTCCGTGACGTGCCCGGCGTTCAGGTGGTGGCGTCCTCGGCGGTCGACCGCGGCGACGGCACCTGGACGGTGTCCGCCTACGCCCCGGAAGGCGCCAGCGAGGAGGCCCGACGCCGCGGATTCGCCGTGCAGGCGGTGAAATCCGCGGGCCGCGGCCGCGTCGAACGGGCGCTCGCCGCCGACACCGGATACCCCGATTCGACCACCATCGCCGGGCGGCTCCGGGCCCTTGCCGCCGCCCACCCCGACATCTGCCAGGTGCAGGTGCTGCCGCAGCGCACCCACGAGGGCCGGGAGGTGTTGTCCCTGCGGATCACAGCCGGCACCCCGACCGGTCGCACGGTCCTCGTCATCGGCGGCGTCCACGCCCGGGAGTGGGCACCGCCCGATGCGCTGCTGTCCCTGGCCGAAGGACTCGTCCGCGCGTACGCGACCGGTGACCCGTTCGCGCACCCCGCCAGGGTCGATCAGACCGCGCAACCGCCGATCCCCTACGGCGCGTGGGATGTGCCGGCCACGGAGGTGAAAGACCTCCTCGAGGGCATCACCCTGATCATGGTTCCGCTGGTCAATCCGGACGGCCGTGATTTCAGTCTCGCCGGCGCCGACGACCTGCATCACATGTGGCGGAAGAACCGCCGCCCACCCTCCGCCGGTGCGGCGAATCCCTGGTGTTCCGGCGTCGACCTCAACCGGAACTTCGACATCGCCTGGGATTTCGACCGCTACTACACACCGACCGCCGCCCGCGCGGTCCAATCCAGCAAGCAACCGTGCGACCCGCAGGTCTACATCGGCCCCGCCGCCGCGTCCGAACCGGAAACGCAGAACGTGCAGGGCCTGGTCGCCGAACACCTGCCGGCCTATTTCATGGACGTCCACTCCTACGCCCGCGACATTCTCTACCCCTGGGGAATGGACGACGACCAGAGCAGCGACCCCGCCAAGAACTTCGCGAACCCCGATTGGGACCGGCCCGGCGCCCACGGTGGCCGGGACGGCCTCGGCGGCGTGTACGGCGAATACCTGCCGGCCGAGGTCGGCGCCCGGCATGTCGCCGTCGCCGGACGGATGCGCGACGCGATGATCGATCAGGCCGGACCCGCGGCCAAGGCCAGGCACCGATCGATATACACCGTCAAACAGTCGCTCGGCCTGTATCCGACGACTGGCACCTCCGACGACTACTGCGCCGGCCTCGCCATGCTCGACACGGGCAAGCCGCCGATTCACGCCTTCTGCCTGGAATGCGGGATCGACCAGGCCGAGGACGACCTCACCGACGACGAAGGGGGCTTCCACCCCGACCGGAACACCAAATACCCGAAAATCGAGCGCGAGGTCCATGCCGCCGTCCTCGCCCTCGCCCGGGCCGCGCTTCCCATCGAGTAAAGGTCGGCGGATGGTGCCGTCACCGATCCTCCCGCCGCGCGGCGGCGGCCGCTCGCCGGCCGGTGGCTGCGGACGGCCCTGCACGAGTGCCCCGGTCGGATTTCCCTTGCTGCTGCGGGCATCCGCACGCAGCGACCTTGAGGCGAGCATCCTGACCTTCGTCGACCAGCACCGGCTCGCGGAATGACGTCGCCCCGCGGCGTCCCGGCCCTTGAAAGTCGTTATCGATGCGGCAGTCGTTATCGATGCGGCATAGCCTCGCATCCCAGAACCGCCCGACCGATGGAGCACGCCGGACATGCTGATCTCGACTCTGATCTTCGCCGCATGCGTCGCCCTCCTCGGCGGCTGCGCGCTGTACGGAAAGGGACTGCTGCCCCGCCCGGTGTCCGCGGTGGTGGCGTTCGTGGTGTTGCCGTTGATCGCGTCGGCGGCGTTCAACGGACTGGCGAATCTTTCCGGCGCGGGGTGACGAGCAGCACGGCGCCGCCCGAGCCCTGATCGAGACAAGTCGGGCGCGCCGCAGGACCATCGACGGATGGCGCCCCCCACCACCGACCCGACCCGCTGGCTGACCGACCTGCTCACGGAACACCGGCCGTTGCTGCCGATCGGCTCGCTCGCCGCGGGCCCCGACGCGATCGCCGCGGCCGTCACACCGTGGGTGTCCGCCGCGGCGGAGCTGACGGCATGGCAGCTGCGGTCGCTGTCCGCCATGGCCGGCAGCTTGACACCGGTCTGGCCGGTGAGCGATGCGGCAACGCCGTCGGTCGTCGACCGGCGTTTCGCCGCGGACCAATGGCGCCGCGACCCCCGGTACGCGGCCCTGGCCAAGACCTACCTGACGCAGACCGAGCTGATGACGAAGGCCGTGGAGGCGGCTCCGCTGGACGAGAAGACCAAGGGACAGTGGACCTTCGCGCTGCGCCAGGTCACCGATGCGCTGAGCCCGGCGAATGCCCTCGCGACCAACCCCGAGGCGCTGCAACTGGCCCTTGAAACCGGGGGCGAGAGCCTGCTGGCCGGGATGCGGCTGTTCACCGAGGACCTCGCCAAGGGCCGGGTGTCGATGACCGACGACGCCGCCTTCGAGGTCGGCGGCAACCTCGCGGTGACCCCCGGCAAGGTGGTCCACCAGAACGAACTCGTCCAGCTGATCCAGTACGCGCCGACCACGGCGAAGGTCCACCAGCGCCCGCTGGTGATCATCCCGCCGTGCGTCAACAAGTACTACATCCTGGATCTGCGGCCGGAGAACTCGTTCGTGAGATACATGGTGGCGCAGGGGCATACCGTCTTTCTGGTGTCCTGGCGCAATGCCGGCCCGGCGCAGCAGAAGCTCGTCTGGGACGACTACCTCGAGCTGGGAGTGCTGCCGGCCATCGACGCAGCGCAGAAGATCTGCAAGGTCGAGCAGGTGAACACGCTCGGCTTCTGCATCGGCGCCAGCCTGCTGACCGGCGCGCTCGCGGCGCTGGAGGCCAAGGGCGAGCGGCCCGCGTCCAGCATGACGCTGTTCACCGCGATGCTCGACTTCACCGAGGGCGGCGAGATGGGGCTGCTGGTCACCGAGCAGGGCGTGGCGGCGCGGGAAGCGGCCATCGGCAGGGGCGGCCTGATCAAGGGCAGCGAGATGGCGCAGCTGTTCGCGTCGCTGCGGGCCAACGACCTCATCTGGCCGTACGTCGTCAACGGCTACCTCAAGGGCCAGCGCCCCCCACCTTTCGACCTGCTGTACTGGAACAGCGACAGCACCAATCTCCCCGGCCCGATGTTCTGCTGGTACATCCGTGCCTCGTACCTGGAGAACACACTCTGCCGACCGGGCGGCACCGTTCAGCTCGGTGAACGCATTGATCTGCAGGACATCTCGGCGCCGACCTTTTTGTACGCCTCGAAAGAGGACCACATCGTGCCGTGGAAATCCGCCTACGCCTGCACCCAGATGTTCGGCGGGAACACCACATTCCTGCTCGGCGCCAGCGGCCACATCGCGGGCGTGATCAACCCGCCGGAAAAGCACAAGCGGAACTACTGGTTCACCCCGCCGCCCGCGGAGGGATCACGGTTGCCCGCCGCCCCCGACAATTGGCTGGAGGGCGCGGAGCGGATCGACGGCAGCTGGTGGCCCGCGTGGATGCAGTGGCTGGCAACGCATTCCGGCCGTCAGGTCGCGGCGCGCACGAGGCTCGGCAATGCCGAGTTCCCGCCGATCGAGGACGCGCCGGGCAGCTACGTCAAGCTGAAGAGCAGCTGAGCCGCGACCATCGGGGCCGGGCGGACGAGCGAGTCCCGGCGATCACTGCATCAACGGGTCTGATCTGGTTGGGCGCGATCGTGCCCTCGGCAGCAGGACCAGCAGCACGACGGTCAGCCAGCTGCCCGCCGCGATCGCGCCGAACACGACGTCCGTCGGATAGTGCATCCCGCGGTACACCCGCGAGGCCGCAACGATGACCGGGATGCAGCCGCCGAGCACGGCCAGGCCGACAGCGATCGCTCGAGGGGTGACGTTGCGGAGCAGTATCAGCGCAAGACACCCGTACAACGCCACGGCGAGGCCGGTGTGACCGGACGGGAAGCTGGACCTGGGTGGCGCATCGTCGAGCTTCGGAACGTCCGGCCGGGTGCGGTGAACCGCGGCGGTGATGACCAGGAAGATCAACAATTCGCCGACCACGGCAACCACCAGCACCAGCGATTCGCGCCACCGGCCCAGCCACACCCGAAGGATCCCGATGGCCGCCGCGGTCACGGCCAGGGCAATGAGGGTGTCCGCCATCGACGAGCCCACATTCGTCGCCGCGTCCAGCTCCGGCGTGCGATGTGCGACCGCCCACGTACTGACCGAGACGTCGCCGCGCGCCACCCACGACGGCACCGCACCGTGCACGAGCAGCAGCGACCCGACAACGCACATCACACCGATGATGCCGACCGCGGCGCCGAGCAGAACTGCGCACATTCCGACGGTGATCGGACCGGCGGCTCGCCCGGTCGCGCCGTGGCCGTCCGTCGTCCGAGTACCAGCAGCCACGTCGGCGCCTCCCCGTTTCCGGAGCACCTGTTCCCCGCTGGAAGAAGGACGAACCCGACCGAGGGACTTCCAAGCGCCTCGCCGGGACTCGGCACCATCCACCACCGCGGCGCCCGCAGGCGTCCAACCGCCACGGCCGGATCGAGCCGGCCGCCTCAGGCGTCGTCGAGCAGATGCTCGCGCTCCCCCGGCCACAGCGGCAGCAGGTCACGGCGCTTGAGTTCGCTGCGAATCCAGCCGTCCCGCTCGAGGGTCGCCGCGGCGTAGGCCGCCAGGTCCGCGGCGTACTTCCCGTCGTGATCACCGCGTTCTGATTCGGCCGGCTCGGCGAGGACCCTTTCGCGTTCCTTCTGCGCGGCCTTCCCCAGCCGGCGCAATTCCGGCAGCAAGCCCAGCAAGGTGGCCGAATCCGTCCGCCGGTAGACCCGTTTGGTCGTCTCATCCAACGCCACGAGCCAGACAATACGGACTGTGCACGGATTCCCGCGCTTCACCGCGGCCGATCACCAAGCGTTCATCCACACGTCATTTCTCGGCCGCGCCGAAAAGTCGCAGCCTGGAGATCCCCGGGAACCCCGCGGACGACTTTCCCGCGATGACGGGCTTCGGGCTGGCCGAGGTCAAGCCGTACTGCTGGCTCATCGATTCCGGCACGGTGGGCACGAACATGCATCTGGCCTTCACCGTCCACACCCGGGCCGCCGTCGGCACGTTCTACGCCGCTGCCCTGGCGGCCGGCGCGGCGCCGCGGGAGGCCCCGGCGGTCCACATCCAGTACCACGACGACTACTACGGCGGTTTCGTCAACGACCCCCACGGGATCAACCTCGAAGCCGTGTGCCACCACCCGCAGTAGTCCTGCCGCAGCCGTGTGCCTCGTCGGGGAAGACGCGGCGTCATGCGATTCTGCGGCCGTGAGGACACTCGAGACGGACGCCGAGACGGCGGCCTTCCAACGCTGGGATCGGGCGATGGAATGGCCACTCATAGCGGTGGCAGTGGTCTTCGCCGCCGCCTACGCCTGGCAGGTGCTCGCCCAACCGCAGGGCGCCGCCCTGGTCGTCAGTCAGCTGATCGTGCTGGGGTCGTGGCTGGTGTTCTCCATCGATGACGTTGCCCGCCTGACGTTGACCGGCGACCGGCGGCGGTGGTTCCCCCGGAACATCCTGTCGTTGCTGGTCGTGGCGCTGCCCAGCCGAAGGCTCCGCTGCACTCCGCAAACGGGACTGAGATCAGTTGTTGGCGGCGACTTCTTCCAGCAATACCGTCATCTTGTCCAGGCATTGCTCCAGTCCTGCTTTCGACTGGTCCCGAACCTGCTCGTCGGGATAGCCGAATTCGGTGATCGTCATCGACGTCCGATCGGAAGCAACGGACGTGATGCTCACCAGGTGCCGCACCCGGGAGGGGACGCCGGGCGGCGGCGGAACGCTCGCGCCGGTGGAGTCGGTGAACCGGACGTCGAACTCGATCAGGTGGGTGGGCTCGATCCTGCGATAGGTCCAAGTGGTGTACATGTCCTGGCCGCCGTACTCGGCGGGGGCGCGCATGCAGACCAGCGAGCTGCCACCGATCCGGAAGTCCAGGTCCGCCGACGGCGAGGTGAACCCGGCCGGCCCCCACCATCGGGTCACGTAGGAGGGGTCGCACCAGGCCCGCCACACCTGGGCGGCGGACGCGGGGAACACCCGGGTGCTGACGACGTCGAAGCTGTCGGGCTTCATCGCTGTGCTCCCCGCCGGTGACCCGGGTGGTGCTGATCGGCGTGCAGCTGACCGTCGAGCAGTCGGTCGAGGTGGGCGTAGCCGGCTGCCACGCCTCGCTCCATGCCGGAGGCGAGGGCGGCATCCCGGTCGGCGCGGGACGGATAGGTGGCGGTGTTGGTGAACAGGGTGCCCGACCCGGAGGCGGCCAACTCGGACACGGCGGTCACCTCGCCCCCGGTCCAGTTGTCGTCGAAGAGCTCGACCGTCACCAATCGGGCCGGGCGGATGATCTGCCGGACAACGCCTTTGGCCGTCATCTGCTGTCCGTCCGGGCCGCGCCAGGCATACCGGTAGCGGCCGCCCTCGGTGGCGTCGAACTCGCATTCCACCATCAGCCACCCTGCCGGGCCGTGCATCCACCGCATCAGCAACGAGGGGGTGACCAGCGCGTCGAACACCAGCGACGGCGGTGCAGCGAAGCCTCTGGTCATGACGATCTGGCAATCGCCGGCGGCGGCGATGACCAGCGTTCCGGCCGCTCGCGGTCCGCCATCAGTGGGCATTGGTACCGGCTCCGTTCTGCAGGTCGTCCAACAGGGCATCGAGGTGATCGAAGCTGGTGGCCCAGAACCGCCGGTAATCCGACAGCCACCGCGTCGCGGTGAGCAGGGGTTCGGCCTCCAGGCGGCACAGCCTGCGCTGCGCATCCCGGCGGCGGGAGACCAGGCCGGCCCGCTCCAGGACCTTGAGGTGCTTGGAGATGGCCGGCTGGGTGAGCTCAGACCCCGCGACGAGGGCCGTGACGGACACCTCCCCACCCGCGAGCCGCGACAGGATGGCCCGGCGCGTCGGGTCGGCGAGTGCCTGGAACGTTCTGTCCAGCTGAGCCGTGATCATCCATCACCTTCTGGTTCTATAGCTGTTCGGTGATGTTAGCGCGGGGGCGTCGTTCGTCAAGCCGCTGTGCAACGCGACCTCAGACCACCGACGGTTCCCGGCCCGACCTGGTGGAGGCGGTGGCGGCACCGGAGCCGCGGGTGGACCAGCCGCGGCGGGTCCGGGCGCCGCCCAGCAGCCGGCAGATCACCCAGATGGTGAACGAGATCGTGGTGATGTACGGGCTGATCGGCACGCTGCCGCCGAGCGCCAGCAGGATGCCGCCGACACTGGACACCAGGGCGAAGGCGACCGACAGCACCGGCACCCACAGCGCGGACGCGGTCACCCGCATCGCGGCGGCCGCCGGGGTGACGAGCAGTGAGAGCACCAGCAGCGCACCGACGATCTGCACTGCCATCGCCACCGTCAAGCCGAGGATCAGCATGAACACCGGGGACAGCGCGCGCACCGGGACACCGCGGGCGGCGGCGATGTCGGGGTCGACGCTGGCGAACATCAACGGCCGCCAGATCACCGCGAGTGCCAGCAGCACCAGCACCGAGATCGCGCCCAGCCACAGCACCTGCGGGTCGTCCACCGCGACGATCTGCCCGGTCAGCAACCCGAACTTGTTCGACGACCGACCCGGATACAAGGCCAGGAACAGGACGCCGAGCCCGAGTCCGAACGGCGTCAGCACGCCGATCACCGACGACCGGTCGCGGGCGCGGACCCCGAGCACGCCGATCAGCAGCGCCGCGACAAGGGACCCACCGATGGAGCCGATGACGACGTTGACCCCGATCAACAGGGCGAACGAGGCGCCGGCGAAGGACAGCTCACTGATGCCGTGGACGGCGAAGGTAAGGTCCCGCATCATCACGAAGACGCCGATCAGCCCGCCGACGAGGCCCAGGATCGCCCCGGCGAGGACGGAGTTGTGCAGCAAGGCAAGCAGTTCGCCGTAGTCGTCGAAGTTGAACACCTTGTCCCACACGTTCATCCTCCGACCGCTCGCGCCATCGCGCTGATGTTCGCCTGCATCCAGGCCGGGTAATCCTGCCCCTCGGGAAGGGTCTCGCTCACCGGGACGACGGCGATGTCGTTGTTCTTGGCGGCGTCGAGAACGGCGTCGGCCTGCGGGCCACCGGCCTGCTCGTTGTAGAACAACGCCTTCACCTTCCGGTCGCTGAACAACGCAAGCATGTCCTGCAGGACGGTGGGCGGCACGTCGGTGTCCTGCTCGACGGCGTCGCTGAACCGCTCGGGCGTCAGGTTGTCCAGACCTGCGTCCTCCAACAGGTACAGCGGAACAGGTTCGGTCACCGCGACGCCGGTTCCCGAATGAGCGGCCTTCACCGCCACGACCTCTTTGCTGAGGGCCTGCAGCTTGTCCCCGAACGCCTTGGCGTTGGCGGTGAACTCCGCCTTGCCGGCGGGGTCCAACGCGCCCAGTTGCACGGCGAGCACGTCGGCGACCTTCTGCACCGTCGGCAGGTCGAACCAGACATGCTCGTTCAGTTCCTGGCCGGCTGCGGCCTGCTTTCCCGACACCTCGACCGCGTTGACCACCGGCGCCGATGTGCCGGCGGCCGCCACCATGGTCTGCATGAAATCGTCGTAGCCACCGCCGTTCTCGATCAGCAGGGCGGCCTTCGACACGGCCAGCTGGGTCCGCGCGTTGGCCTCGAAGGAGTGCGGGTCGGCGCCGGGGTCCGAGATCACCGACAACACGTCGACCCGATCGCCGCCCACCTGCTTGACGACGTCGCCCCAGACGTTGGTGGAGGCGACCACCGACAGCGCGCCGCTGCCGGACGAGCCGGAGCCCGTACCACCCGACGACGTGCCGTCACCGGAGCCGCACGCGACCAGCACGACAGCGGCGACGGCCACCGAAGCCAGCACCGCCACCCATCGAAGGGTCGCTCTCATCCCGCTCCCTGCCACCGGCGCCCCTGGCACCGGCCTGTTGATGTTGATAACAACTCTCAACATCGTAACCCCGGGAAGGGCCCGGAGCGTCCGGGCCAGGGACCAGCCGGGCGGCACCGGAGCCGGCGCAGTCCGACCGGAACGGGCGCCGCTCAGTACCCGGGCGTCCCAGGGGCCGAGACCCCGTCCGGTCCGGCCAGCACCCGCACGGGTCGACCGGCCAGCCACGCCGAGATGTCCTCGACGGCCTCGCCGTAGCAGCGTTCGTACGCCGGCCGGGAGACGAACCCGATGTGCGGGCTCAGAATTGTCCGCGGAGTGGACAGCAGCGGATGGCCCGCGGGCAGTGGTTCGACGTCGTAGACGTCCAGCGCCGCACCGGCGATCGTGCCGTCGCGCAGGGCAGCGACCAGCGCCTCCTCCTGCACGATGGGACCCCGCGAGGTGTTGACGAGATAGCTGGCGGGCCCGAGCGTCTCGAGCTCGGCGACGCCGACCAGGCCGCGGGTGCGGTGCGAGAGCACGGTGTGGATGCTGACGACGTCGCTGCGCCGGAACAGCTCCTCCTTGCCGACCCGCTGCACGTCGTGTTCGGCGGCGGCCTTCGACGTCAGGTTCTCGCTCCACGCGACGACGGACATGCCGAACGCCTGCCCGAGCGCCGCGATGCGCTGACCGAGCCGGCCCAGGCCGAGAAGTCCGAGGGTGCTGCCGGCCAGTTGCATCGGCAGGGTCCGCTGCTGCCAGGAACCCTCCCTGGTCCGGCGGTCCTCCCCCGGCAGGTCCCGGACCACCGCCATGATCAGCGCCCAGGCCAGCTCGACAGTCGAATCGGCGACCAGACCGGTGCCGCAGACGATGATCCCGAGCTCGCCGGCGGCGTCCAGATCGATGGCCTTGTTCCGCATCCCGGTGGTGACCAGCAAGCGCAGCCGCGGGAGCCGCTCCAAGATCTCCCGCGGGAACGGGGTGCGCTCCCGCATCGCGACCACCACGTCGAAGCCGGCCAATCGATCGACCACGGCGTCGTTGTGGGACAGATGATCGCGGAACGCGACCACGTCGACCGCCTCGCCGAGCACGGACCAGTCGGCGACCGCCAACGCGACGCCCTGGTAGTCGTCCAGCACCGCGATCCGCGCCGGCGCGGGTCGGTCGCTCACTGGAAACCCGCGATCGGCCGCGGGCTGTAGGGCTCCTCCAGCGAGGCGATCTCCTCCGCGGTGAGCTCCAGATCGACGGCGGCGACCGCGTCGTCGATGTGCCCGATCCTGGTCACCCCGATGAGCGGCGCGGTGATGACGGGCTTGCTCAGCATCCAGGCGAGCGCCACCTGCGCCCGAGGAACCCCGCGCGCCTCCGCGATCGCGGCGACCCGACGGACGATCTGCTCGTCGTCGGCGGCGTACAGGCTGCCGATCAGCGGGTCCGTTGCCGTGCGCGAACTCTCGGCGTCCCAGTCCCGGGTGAGCCGGCCGCGGGCCAGCGGGCTCCACGGGATGACGGCGATCCTCTGGTCCGCGCAGAGCCCGTGCATTTCCCGCTCCTCCTCCCGGTGCAGCAGGTTGTAGTGGTCCTGCATCGAGACGAACCGGGTCCAGCCGTGCAGGTCCGCGGTGAACAGGGCCTTGGCGAACTGCCACGCGTACATCGACGACGCCCCGATGTAGCGCGCCTTGCCGGCCTTCACCACGTCGTGCAGCGCCTCGAGGGTTTCCTCGATCGGCGTCGCCGGGTCCCAGCGGTGGACCTGGTACAGGTCGACGTGGTCCATCCCGAGCCGCCGCAGGCTGCCGTCGATTTCCCGCAGGATGTTCTTCCGGGACAACCCCCCGGTATTGGGTCCGGATCGGCCCCCCGCCGAAGGCGACGTGGAGATCGACGGGAAGAAGACCTTGGTGGCGACGACGATCTCGTCCCGGTTCGCGAAGTCCTTCAGTGCCCGGCCGACGATCTCCTCGCTGCTGCCGTCGGAGTAGGAGTTCGCCGTGTCGAAGAAGGTGATGCCCTGCTCGACGGCGCGGGCGATCATCGGCCGGGCGTCGTCCTCGGGCATCGTCCACGGGTGGTTGCCGCTTCCCGGGTCGCCGAAGCTCATGCAGCCCAGGCAGATCCGTGACACGTCGAGCCCGGTGGACCCCAGCTTGCGGTACTCCACGTCGACACCTGCGCTTTCTCGCGGCGATGATCAGCGAAACGACGTACCGCGCCGTCGGCCGGTATCCACCCGCAGGTCCCCGGCCGACGAATCGCGACCTGTTGAAAGGTATCTGCCTACAGGACTGTTGCCCGCGGCGGCACCACAAGCGCAGCACTCCCGTCGGCCGCCGCCGAGGTCGAGGTCGCGTCCCGCGACCGGCGGCTGTCCGCCACAGCCGATGCCACTCACCGTCGACATGGAATCCGGTGACAATGACGTGCGGCAGAACCCCCTATTGCCGTGCCCGCCTGGGGTAACGTTTCGCTACGGGTGATCGCAGATCCGCGGACGGGCTCAAATGGGGGAATGGGGATGCGCCAAACGAGTGGCTGCCACACATCGTCAATTCGCCGGTTCGGTGATCAGGACGATTACTCTGCGTTGAACAAGGGTGTGACGCTGAGTCATAATGCACATCCTGGCCCATCGATACTCCCGACGATCACGGACGGTCCGCCACCCGCCACATCTGACGTCGCAGCCCTGGTCGAGGAGCATCTGCCCCTGGTCGGCATCATGGTGTCCGCACGACTGCGGAACCTCCCGCCGCACGTCCGGCGTGACGAGCTGATGTCAGCCGGAATGGTTGCCCTGGTGGTGAGCGCTCGCGCCTACCAACCGCACCGCGGAGTGCCCTTCCGGAGCTTTGCCGCCTTCCGTATCAGAGGCGCACTGATCGACGAACTCCGCGGCACGGACCGGACTGCGCGGTCCACCCGCATCGTGGCCCGCGACATCGACCGGATCAGTGCGCGACTGGCGGAGACGCTGGGCGGTTCACCGAACAGTCACGACATCGCTGCGGCCCTGGGGATCAGCACCGTCGAACTCGACTCCGTGCACGCCGACCTCGCCCGAGGCACCGTACTGAGCCTGCCCGAGGCCGCCGCCGAGATGCTCGTGGCCAACTCGCCCAACGGCATCGATGGCCCGGAATCGCTGATTCTGCATCGCGAACAACTGGGGTACCTGCATGACGCGGTTGCTGCACTCCCGGAGCGCCTGCGATATGTCATTTCCGCCTACTACTTCGCGCAGCGGTCGATGAGCGACATCGCCGCGGAGATGTGCGTCAGTTCATCGCGGGTATCGCAGCTGTGCACGCAGGCCACCGCGCTCATTCGCGACGGCCTGAATTCCCAACTGGATCCTGAGTCCGTGCGGCCGAGATCGGAGACCGTGCGCGCCGCTGCGGCCCGGAGCACCTACGTCGCGTCCCTCGCCGGCCGCAGCACCATGGCCGGACGACTCGACAGGTCCACCCTGCACGGCGACGTGCGCGACGGCGTCGGCACCGAGTACGTCGCGACACCCCGAGAGTGCCGGATCGCCTGAGGTATCGCTCAGCGCGCCCGCGGGACAATGCTGCCTCGCCATTCGAAAGCCTATGCCGCACACCATTTCGGTCAGGGCGAGTCACCGTTCATAGGTGTTCACCACCGCCGAGTCCAGCGCATCCGGGGCGGCGTTCCACTTCTGCTCCGGCGCCCCTGTGCACGTGTGCACGACGATCGTCGACCACGCCGGGAATTCCGCCTTGGGCGGACCCAGGCCGAGGCACATCGTGCCGTTCACGACGGTGTACTTGGTCGAGGCGTCCACTGTGGCGTCCCCGTTGTTGATGCGCCAGACTTGCCGGGCGTCGTCGCCGGCGCAGGTCCTGAGGGTGACAGCGCCTCCGTCGAAGCCCGGGCTGGTCAGGCACTTCTGGGCCTTGAAGGTCGTGATCTGCCCCGACACGCTCGGTTGACCGGGCGGAATGGCCGGCGCTTCGAACAGTTGGTTCCAGGTCTTGGCCGCCGGGAAAGGGTTCTGTTTGCAGGGGTAATTGATCAGGAATGGGTGGTCGGGGTCCTGTGCGGTGACGTCCATGCAGCGACCGAACTCGCCGAGGTTGATCCACTGCGGTAAGGCGGCGGCACCGGGTCCGACCGACGGCGAGGGGATCCATTCCGAACCGCACCGACCCAGGGTGACGGTCTGCCCGGCCATCAGGGCAGGCGCGTTCATGCACAGGTCGGGCAGCGCACCGGTGGCCGCCGAATTCGACTGCGCCGCCTGGTACTGGCCGTTGTCGTTGTAACTCCACTGCTGGGTGTAGGTCGCCGGCGTGCCGAGTGGCCCACAGGGGGCGAGTCGTAGCGGGTCGCCGGAAACGGCCGGGGTGCTCTCGGAGTCCAGGCAGAGTCCGTTCGGACTGGCCGCGGTGATCGAGGACAGCAGTTGCAGGGTGAGGTCCGTCCGGTAGCCGAAGACCTGTTGCGCGGCCGGCGGGGTCAGCGGACTGCAGTACCCGAGGAGCACCGGCGCGCCCGCCGACGGGGTGACCGATCCGGCGTCCAGACACAGCGCCGCCGAACCGGCCGGGGCGGCGAGCTGCAGGAGCCCGCCGAGCAGGTTGGCGTTCGGAGTGCGAAAGACATACGTGGAGACGAGCGTTCTGCCGGAACTGCCCCCGGGCGCGGCCGTCGGGGTGCCGGTCGAGCTGATTCGGGCGAAACGTGGCGTGCTGGCGCCCGTCGCAGCGTCGAAGGTGCCGTACCCGGCGATACACGTCATCGCCCTGGTGGACGGGAGGGGCTCCGCCGCCGGGTCGAAGGTGAAGTACTCCACCGTCACCGCATAGGTCGCGACACCGGCGCCGTTCACGGTGCCGGTGTCGGGTCCGCACGGAAGTCGGCCGCTGACGCCGATTCCGTCGGTCACGCTGGCCCTGATGGCCCCCAGGGTGACGTCGATACCGCCCTGGGCAGCGTTCAGTGCGTCCAGGCGGCTGATGTCGAACCGGGTGGTGCGTTGCTGCGTGATGATCATCGGTACCAGCAGGGCGCCGAGCAGCAGGCCGACGAGGACGACCATCAGCAGGATCGCCATCGAGCCGCGCTCGTCCCGGGGGTTGATCCGGGCTGGCTTGCGGCATCCGTCCGCGCCGGACCGGGACGGCGTGCCAACGCAGGTCATCGCGACCCCGGTTGCCGGCAGATCGGATCGGTGGACGGCGGAAGGACACTGTTCACCGCGGTGAAGGTGAACGTCGACGATGACGTCGTGCGCGACGATCCCGATCCGGACGGCGACACCAGGGTGATGGTGAGTTGCTGGAAGGCCGCGTTGTCCCGCGTCGGCGGGAGGGAGAACGGTTGAGTCGGTGAACCGGCGGCCGCGGCGCCATTGCTGATGTCGGATGCGATCGGCACCCAGGCGCTGGGTCGATCCGCGACCGGGCCGACCACGGTCCAGGAGCGGCGCTGCAATTGTTGCGAGGCGATCTGCACGCGGAGCTGGGTGCAGACCTCCGAGCCGGTGGTGGTGGTGCGCAGGACGACGGACCAGTCGCCCGACCGTTCGTCCTTACGTGGGCCGCCGATGTGGTCGGCGTAGCGCACGGTGTTGTCCAGGTTGAGATAGGCGCCGGTCAGCGTCGACGCCGTCGAGTTCACCGCCTGGGAGGTCTTCATCGCGCTGGTCATCAGCACGATCGCGCCGGTGAACATGGCCAGGAAGATCGTCATGAGCACCATTCCGACCATCAACTCGACGAGCGAGGTGCCTTCGTCGCGGCGCATCCGCTGCCGTAGCCGGCCCGCTTGGGTGCTCGACGACGGGCGCATGCGCCACCAGGGACGACCGGGCTGGCCTGCGCGGGATCGCCTCACGGGTTCACCGCATTGGAGGGCGCAGATGGCGGCCCACTGCCGACCGCATTCGACGCGGTGACTGTGAATGTGTAGGGGCCCTTCGACAGGCCGTTCACCGTGCACGACAGAGCGGCCGTTGTGCAGCTCTTGCCGCCGGGCGTGGAGGTCGCGGTGTACTGGGTGACCGCTGCACCGCCGTCGAAAGCGGGCGCCGTCCAGGACACGTCCGCGGCGTTCGGACCCGAGACGACCGCACCGACCATGGTCGGGGCACCTGGCGTGATCGGCACGCCCCATTTGCGGGCCAGGTAGTCCTCCACCGAACGGCGCTCGGTCGCGGTGAGAATGCCGTCGAACGTGATGACATCGCCGACCTGGCCGACCACTCCCCGGCCGTACAGCGCGTTGGACACACTGGCCGTGAACGACTTGACCGATCTCGCCTGATCGGAGGTGATGATCGCGATCGGTCCGTTGGCGTTGGCCAGTTTGGCGCCATTGGCCCAATTGAAGGTGCCCGCGGGATCAAAGGACCAATCGTTGCCATTCGGCGCGCTGCGGACGGCCCCGCTGCCGATCCGGACGTTGTAGTCCACCCCCGATTGGCTGAACAGGTTGATGTAGGTCGCCGTGTTGGTCACGTTGGCCGCCACGAAAACGGTTCGGTAGTTGGCTGTTTCGTTCACGGACCTGAGTACGTCGCTGGTGTCGGCGAAGTTGGCCGCGGTCAGGCCATTCCATTTCCCTGTGCCCGGCCGGTTCGCGGCGGTGGCCTGGACGAAGTTGTTCGCCGGTACCTGCCCGCTCTTGTCCAGCCAGCACCCGATTGCTGTCGTCGTCGGCGTTCCGGTGCAGGCGGCATCGTCGAGCAGAACGGTGCGGTCGGCGCCATCGAGCCACAGCGTCATTCCGTTCGCTGCGGACATGGTGGTGGCCGGATAGGGAATCGCCGTCACCGCAGTCGATGCGGGTCCGGTCCCGACATCGTTGGTCGCCTGCACCGTGACGGCGTAGGCGATGCCGTTGGTGAGGCCACCGACCGAGCAGTTGAGCGAGGTGGTGGTGCACGAGGCACCGCCGGGGCTCAGCGTCGCGGTGTAGGACGTCACCGGGCCGGTGGTCGGGGCCGCCCAAGACACCGTCACCCGGCCATCACCGTTGGTCACGGTGACCAGCAACGGGGCACTCGGGCGGACGTCGCCCGAGCCACTGCTGGTCACCGTGGTCGTCGGCACAGTGGTCGTCGGCACCGTGGTCGTCGGCACAGTGGTCGTCGGCACAGTGGTCGTCGGCACAGTGGTCGTCGGCACCGTGGTCGTCGGCACAGTGGTCGTCGGCACAGTCGGCACCGTGGTCGGCGGCAGCGTGGTCGGCGGCACGGTCGTCGACGGCACCGTGGTCGGCGGCACGATCGTCGGCGGCGTCGGCACGGTCGCCGTGGTTGGCGGGACTCCGCGGATCGTCCAGCTGAACGGCGGGCTGGTAGCCCGGATGCCCCATGCGTCAACGACTGTCAGGGTCGTCCCGCTGATCGTGCCGTCGGCGGCCGGTGCGGTTCCGGTGAGAAGCCCGGTGGCGGGGTCGAGCGTCAACCAGGACGGCAGGTTGTCGGCGGAGTACGTCAGCGGCGGTGTTCCGCCGGTGGCCAACGCGGCCGCGTTCACCGTGGCCGTCGCCCCCGGGGCGAGGAACTGGTCGCCCGGGCTCGCGATGCCCGGTGCCGGTTTGACCGTCATCGCGAAGCTCGCCGTGGACTCCGTCGCGGCGGAACTGTCGGTCACGGTGATCGTCACGGCCGGGAACGTCTGCGCCGGGCTGGTCACGGTGCCGGACAGCAGGCCGCTGGCATCGATCCCGAAGGTCGCCGGCCCGTTGTCGATGCGGTACGTGCAGGGCGCGTTCGGGCAGCCGGTCGCCAGCTGCAGGGACAGCGCAGCGCCGACCGTCACACTCTGGTTGCCCGGTGCGGTGATCGTCGGCCGGGGGTAGACGGTCCAGCGGAACGGCACGTTCTGCGTCCGGCCGGTCACGGTGTCGGTGACCACGAGTTGGACCGACGTGTCACCCGCAGTGGTCGGCGTCCCGGACACCACTCCGCCGCGGTCCAAGGTGAGCCCGGCGGGCAGCGCCGCTCCGGTGGCCCAGGAGAACGAACCGGATCCGCCGGTCACGCTCAGGGTCACCGAGTCCGCGGCGTCGACTGTGCTTTTCTGCGGTCCGGGGTTGGCCGCGACCATCGGTGGGTAGTCGGTCGTCCAGGTGAAACTCATGGTGCTGGTGCGGGTCTTGGTCGAGTCGGTGACCGTCAGCGTCACCGGAAAGACCCCGCGGGTCGTCGGTGTGCCGGTGACGGTGCCGCGGTTGTCGACGGTCGAGACGGCCAGGCCCGGCGGCAGGGTCGCCCCCGGATCGCTCCAGGTGTATCCGGGGCTTCCGCCGGTGGCGGCCGGCAGGATGAGCGTCAGCGCGGTGCCGATGAAACTGGCCTGGGCGGGCGGCGGGGTGGCGCGCAGTTGCGGCAGCACGGTCCAGGCGAAGCTCGTGCTGGCGGCGCGACCGAATCCGTCGGTCAGCGTCACGGTGAGCGATGCCGCCGCCTGCTCCTTCGACGGGGTGCCGGTGATCCGACCGGTGGCGGTGTCGAGCACCAGACCGGCAGGCAACATGCCCTCGGTGACGGCGAGCCGGAACGACGGCACCGCGGTGACCGACAGCAGCAAGTTGACGGGATCTCCGACCGCCGAAGTCTGCGCTCCCGGATCGTTCAGCACCGGCGCCGGGGGCGGCGACTGATTCGGGTTGAACGCGGGGTCGTCGGCTGGACTGAGCAGCGTCGAACTGACGAAGGCGCATCCTGCTGCCGGGCACCCGCTGCCGATCCAGGTCACTGCGACGACGGCGCGCAGATACCCGGTCCCGGACGACGTGGGACCCGGCACGCAGGCCGCGTTCTGCGACATCCCGGACGGGATCACGCAGGTACCGAGGTAGGTGGTCGCGCTGTAGTCGACGTTGTTCAGCCGCTGTGTCACCGCTGTCGTCGGCACGGGAGCGGTGGCGCCGCTGCCATCCTGTGCGGTGCCGTCGATGGCCGCCGACATGCCGGTCAGCCAGGGGCGGGCGGCGGGTCCGGCGGTGGTGAACTGCTTCTTGACGCTGATCGCATCGCGGCCGTCGGTCAGATCGGATGCGGGTAGCGCACGAAGCGCCTCGAAGCTGGAGTTCGCGATCTGCACCGCGATCTGGGTGGCCCGCTGGTTACTGGAGAACGCCGCGGAGTTGACGAAAAAGGTGCCCACAGCGGCCATCACGACGGCGATCAGGCTGATCGACACCAGGGTCTCGAGCAGGACGAACCCGTCGTCTCCCGCCCGGCACCGCGCCGGCGACCCCTGCCGGGCGTCATTCCTCGTTGATCGCACCGGTTACCCGTTGCTGAGCAGCTTTTCGAGGGCAGCCTGATCGTCGGGTGACAACGGTGCGGCGAAGATGTCCAGCGTCAGGTTCAGCGTGGACGGTCCCTCGACTCCGCCGCCCCTGCTGTCGCCCAACGGCGTGAGTTGGCTTTCCGTCACCAGCGCCCGACGGGGCCCGGTCACCTGGACCTCCCGCACGAAGGCCTGCAGGTCGGGGCCCAGGCCCGTTGCCGTGACGGAGATCGTCAGCTGCACCAGTGCGTCCGGTTCGGCATCGGACGTCGAGCCGTCATCGCCAGTCGGGTCGTCGCTGGTTCCGGCGACCGGTGTGGCCATGCCGACGACCACGCTGCTGAGCACCACCGACGTGGCGGTCGCCTGGGCGGAGAGCTGCCGGGTGAAGGCCGGCAGCCCGCCGTCCGAGGGCAACTCGGCCAGGGCGCTCACCAGGCCCGCCCGCAACGCGGGGGCATCGTTCTGCGCCTTCAGTTCGGCGTTCTTGGCCTCCAGCACGGCGTTCTGCAGCCGGGCGGCGTGGGTGAGTTCCCGGGTCGCCGACGCGGCGGACAGCTCCGGCTGGATGAGCCCAAACCACCCGATGAGCACCAGGACGACGGCGAGCGTGGCCCCGCCGGCGAACCACAGCCGCTTGTCCTGGCTGGGGCCGCTCCTCCTGCCGGACTTGGATCGGCCGGCTTTCTTCTGGCCGGGTGTCTCCTCGCCGGGCGCAGTCATCGCGGTCACCCGCCGACATCGAAACGGTGGGTCAGCAGCTCGTCCGTCACACCGATGCTGATGCTGTACTGGGTACCGGGGGGGTCGCCGCCGGATGCGGTGTTCGCCAGGGGCAGCACCTCCACCAGCCCTGGGACCCGCTGCAGGCGGTCGACGTAGTCGGGCAGGTCGTCCAACGTCTGACCGGTGCCGGTGATCGTGACGGTGCCGATCCTCGGCAACCCGGACGTATCCAGACCACCTGTCGCCGTCCCGCTGTCGGCGCCGGCCACCCCGGCCGGGCTGATCGTGATCGTCTCCTGGTCGATGGTCATCGTCTCCGGCAAGGCGGCCTGCAGTTCCCCCATCAACGCGGCCACATCCACGTCGCCGCCCAGCAGTTGGCCGATCCGGTCCCGGATCTGGCGGACGGCGGCCTGGATGGCGACAACGTCGGCGTAGCTTCGATTCTCCGCCTGCAATTGCGTGGTCCGGTCGGCCACCGCGGCGAGATCTGCCGATGCGCTGGAGTTCTCGCTCGCAGCCAGGTAGTAGCCGCCGGCACCGATGACAAGCAGCACGAGCAGCCCGGCGGCGATCAGCCGCTGAATGGCCTTCAGCTGACGAGCGGTGGCGAGCTCGGGCGGCATCAGATTCGCTGCGATGTCCCAGCCCGGCGGGGAGTCCCGGACCGCGGGTCGCTCCTCGGTGAGGGTCACGCGGCGGCCCCCATGGCCAGACCGATCGACACCGCACCGGCGGTCGGGTCGAGCACCGTTGCGCCGCGCGGGTCGCCCGCTTGGTCGGGCCGGCGGTCGAGGTGGTGCAGCGGGCTGATCAGCCGCGTCGGTACGCCGTTCTGGCTCGACAGTTCCGCGGCCAGCCCCGGCAGTGCCGAGCCGCCCCCGGTCAGGGCAATTCCCTCGAGCCGACCACCGTCGCTGCCGGCACGGAAGTAGTTGATCGAGCTCCTGATCTCGGCCAGCAGCGGCCGGATCCCCGATCGCAGGGCCTCGGCCGCGGCCGCCAATCCCGGCCGCGCGAGGTGGTGATCGGTCAGGGGGTGATCGGTCAGGCGGTGATCGGTCAGGCCGACCTGGCATTTGACCTGCTCGGCCTCGGCCGGACTCAGCTGCAGGTCCGCGACCAACAGATCGGTCAGTTCCTGCCCGCCGCGAGCCAGGGTCCGGACCAGTTTCGGTACGCCGTGGTCGTGGATCACGATGGAGGTCAGCTGGGCACCGATGTCGATCACCGCCTGCACGACGAGGTGTTCGTCGGCGATCGAACGCAGCGCGCCGAAGGAGGACAGGTCGACCCTGGCCACCGTCAGCCCGGCTCGCTCGACGGACTCCACAGCGGCCAGCACCGGAAGGCGCGGGGTCGCGATCAGCAGGCCGGGCACCATTCCGGTTTCCGGGTCGGGCACACCGACCTGCGCGTAGTCCAGAACCACCTCGTCCAGCGGCAGCGCGATGATCTCCCGGGCCTGGAACGGCAGGGCCTTGACCCGCTGCTGCGCGGTCAGGTCGGGAATCTGCAGAGGGCGCACCACCACCTGGGGATTCGCCATCCCGAGGATCACCCGCCGACTGGTGAAACCGTTGAGCGCCCACAGCTCTCGCACGGCTTCGGTGACTTCGGCACGGTCGGTCACTGCGCCGTTGACGACGGCCCCCGGCGGCAGTGCCACCGAGCCGAGCGCGCGCAGGTCGACCGACGCCCGTCCGCCCTCGCTGCGCAGCCGCAGGATCGCCGCACGGACCGAGGTGGCACCGAGGTCGAGCCCGATCACGTCACCGTTGCGGTTCCGGGGTTGGCGATGCCTGGTGGTCGAGGGAATCCGCAGCCGCAACTTCACCTGCTCACCGCCCTGCTCCGGGGCTCGTTCGGGGCGTCAACCGCCCACGATGAACAGCCCGGAATAGAACTCGGCGACAGCCGAGCCGACGAAGATCGACAGCAGTGCACCGGCGATCATGAACGGCCCGAAAGCCATTGATCTGCCGGCCGTTCCGCCTCGCGTGACGATTCTCCCGACTCCGACGGCCGAGCCCAGCGCGAACGCAGCGAACGCACCCACCGCCAACACCGGGTAGGACACGAAACCCAATACCCCGCCGATGATTCCGGCCAGCTTGACGTCGCCGAAGCCCATTCCGGTCGGATACGTCCAGGCCACCGCGAAGTAGACGACGAACAGGCCGGCCGCACCGACCATGGCCCGCAGCAGGGCCGCCGGGTCCTGCTGTGCCAGTGCCGCGATCCCGAGCAAGGATCCCAGTATCAGGTAGGACGGGTACACGATCGCGTTCGGCAACCGGCCGACGTCCAGATCGATCATGGACAGGCTGATCCCCATCGCCGCGAAGTACAGCACGGCCGGCAGCGCGGCCACCTGGTCCACATCGGCGTACCTGATGGCCAGCGCGACGAACAGCACCGCAGTCAGCAGCTCGACGAGCGGAGAGCGCAGACCGATCCGGGCGTCGCAGTCCGCGCACCGTCCGCGGAGCAGCAGCCACCCCAGCAGCGGAATGTTGTGCCGGTTTCGAACCCGAGCGCCGCAGGCCGGGCAATGAGACGGCGGCCGCACCAGTGATTGGTTCGCCGGCACCCGGCAGATGACCACATTGAGAAACGACCCGATCGCCAATCCCAGTACGGCGGTCACGACAATCAGTGGCGCCATGATTCCGGCCTCCTCCACGCAGCGCGACGCCCGCCCGTCCAAAGAGGTCACGGCGATTCGGCGATGGCACATCGGCGATGCTCACCGTGCATCACCCCTTCACTGTCCGGCGCGGCGGGAAAACGAATCGGTGGGGCACGCATCGCGGCGTGCCCCACCGTCCGGTCGATCGGTCAGCGGATCACTGAACGTTCTTGCACTCCTGGGCGCCCAACTCGCTGCCCTCTGCGACCTGTCCGCCGGTCGCGCTGCTGTAGCAGTAGACCGAACCCGATCCGCTCTCGTTGGTGCTGGTGATGGTGTAGGTCACGCCCTTGTCGTTGGTGCGATAGACAAGCGTGGTGCCGTCGCTGAGGGCGATCGGGCGCTTGCAGGTACCGGCCGTTCCGCCACCGTCCTGCAGGCTCATCTTGTCGTCCAGCGGGTATTTCCCGTCGTCGACGGCGCACAACTCCAGAACGCTGATCGAATTTCTCAGATCGGACTGGGCGGCCGCGTCGTTGGCCCCCTTGCGGTAATTCAGGTAGAGCGGAATGGCAATGGCGATCAGCACACCGATGATCACGACCACCACGAGCAGCTCGATCAGCGTGAAGCCGTCATCGCCGGCTGCGCGCTTCTTCTGGAGCTTGGAAAGCAGTTTGTTCATGGGAGCCTCCAAGGCTCGAGTAGGGGCGGATCCGGCCGAGGCGGCCGGAATGCAATCCTCAACCGATTGATCGGCAGGAAACCGGGCCACATGAGGAGTTTCGGGAATCAATTGGCCTGGATGTTCTGGAAGATGGTGAACATCGGCAGGTACAGGCAGATCACCATGGTGCCGATCACCACGCCCATCAACACGACCAGTAACGGTTCCAAAGCGGAGGTCAACCCGTCGGTGGCGGTTTGCACTTCCTGGTCGTAATAGTCGGCTACTTTGTCGAGCATCTCGCTGGTTTTTCCGGTTTCTTCCCCTACTTGGAGCATCTGCACCACCATCGAGGGAAAAACGGCGTGCTCGGCCAGCGGACTTGCAATGGTGCTGCCCGACCGCACAGCATCCCGGACGCTTCCCATGGCCGCACTGATCACGGCGTTCCCCGAGGTTCCACCGACAATGTCCAACGCCTGGATCACCGGTACCCCGACGGCGAGCAGGGTGCCCAAGTTGCGCGCCCAGCGGGCGATGGCCAGCTTGGTGTACAGCTTGCCGAAGACCGGAATCCGCAGCTTCAGCCGGTCCGATCGCACCCGGAACGCGGCATTGGTCCGCATGGAACGCCGGTAGGCGCTCAGGCCCACCAGGGTCAGCACCACCAGCGTCGGGAGAATCCAGAAGGCGTTGTGCGACAACGTCACCAACGCCGCCGTCGGTGCCGGGAGCTCACCGCCGAGCTGGCTGAACATCGACTCGAAGATCGGGACGATGAAGATGATGACGCCGATGCCCATGAGGAACGAGAAGATCAGCACGATGACCGGATAGGTCAGGGCGGACTTGATCTTCGCCCGCAGCGCCGCGTCGGATTCGTACATCTTGGCGATGCGGTCCAGCGCGTCGTCGAGAAAGCCGCCGGTTTCGCCGGCGCGGATCATGTTCACCATCAGCAGCGGAAACTGGTCCGGGTGGCGCGACATTGCCGTCGACAGGCCGGTGCCGTCCTGGACGTCCGACTGCACCTCACCCAGCGCCGCCTTCAGGCTCGGTCGCTCGGTCTGCTCCTGGAGGATGGCCAGCGACCTGGTCAAGGTCAGGCCGGCGGAGCTCATGGAGGCGAATTGCCGGCACAGGATGGCCAGATCCCGAAGGCTCGCGCGCCGGCCGATGCCGGGCATTCTCACCTCGGCGCGCAGACCGGTGCCGGCAGCCACCTTCAGCGGGATGAGCTGCTGTTTGCTGAGCGCCGCCGCAGCCGCATCGGCCGATTCGGAGTCGATCCGCCCCTTGCGGACCGCGCCCGAGGTGTCGACGGCCTCGTAACTGAAGCTCGTGACGGCGAGCACGTCAGATCCTCACGAGTCGATCGAATTCGACAGGGTCGTGCGCCAGGTCGAGCCCGGTCTGCCTGCTGATCACCAGTTCGTTGCAGCGGGTGGCCAGGCACTGATCGAAGGTGACCATGCCCAGTGCGCCGGACGACTGCAGCACCGACGGGATCTGGTGTGTCTTGCCTTCGCGGATCAGGTTGCGGATCGCCGGGCTGGCCACCATCACCTCGGTGATCGGCACCCTGCCGGCGCCGTCCGCACGCGGGGCCAGTTCCTGCGTCACCACACCCTGCAGGCAGCCGGCCAGCTGGGCCCGGATTTGATTCTGCTGGTGGGCCGGATACATGTCGATCAACCGATCGACGGTCTGCGCCGCCGATTGGGTGTGCAGGGTGGCGTACACCAGGTGGCCGGTCTCGGCCGCGGTGACGGCGACGGAGGCGGTCTCCAGGTCGCGCAGCTCGCCGACCAGGACGACATCGGGATCCTGCCGCAGGACATGTTTGAGCGCGACGGCGAAGTCGGCGGTGTCGCTGCCGATCTCGCGTTGGTTGACGAGGCACCGGTGATGGCCGTGCAGGTACTCGATCGGGTCTTCGATCGTCATGATGTGACCGGTCCGGGTCCGATTGACGATGTCGAGCAGCGACGCCATCGTCGTCGACTTGCCGCACCCGGTCGCGCCGGTGATCAGGACCAGACCGCGAGGGAGACAGGTGAATCGCGCCAGCGTGGGCGGCAACCCCAGATCTTCCAACCGTGGAATGGAGTACGGGACAACCCGCAGCGCCGCGCCCACCGAGCCGCGTTGACGGTAGACGTTCACCCGGAACCGGCTCACCCCGGCCACGGCGTAGGAGGTGTCCAGCTCGTGCTCACGGGAAAAGCGTTGCCATTGCTCATCACTCAGGGCGGTGCGGACCAACTGCTCGGTGTCGACCGGCCGCAGCTCGGGCCAGCCCGTCAGCGGCATCAGCGATCCGTCCACCCGCACGCACGGGGCACTCCCGACCGCCAGGTGGAGGTCGGAACCGCCCATGGACACCGTTCGGGCGAGGAGTTGGTCCAACGACAGGGGGCCGTCCGAGGCCGGCGGGCCCGGCTGCAGGCCCGGAATCGGTTGGCTCGCATCCCTTTCAACGGGCGGCAACCCGGTCCACGCCCGGACGTCGGGCGGCGGGGTCACACGGTCACCCGGACGACTTCGTCCAGGGTGGTTTCGCCGCGAGCGGCCTTGCGCAGGCCGTCCTCCCGCAGGGTGACCATTCCGGCCGCGATCGCCACCTTCCTGATCTGCGCGGCCGAGGCGCCGGTGGTGGCAAGGTGCTCGATCTCCTCGGTGACCGGCATGACCTCGGTGATCGCCATCCGGCCGCGGAACCCGGTGTGGCTGCAGTTGCGACACCCCACCGGCCGCCAGAGCACCTCCGGTGGCTCGACCGTCCGGCTCGGCCAGTCCACCAACGCCTCCTGTGCGGTCAGCGGATGTCGGGCCCGGCAGAACTCACACAGTCGCCGGGCCAGACGTTGGGCGAGCACGCAATCCAGCGCGGAGCCGACCAGGAACGGCTCGATCCCCATCTCGACCAGGCGGGTGACGGCACTGGGGGCGTCGTTGGTGTGCAGCGTCGACAGGACCAGGTGACCGGTCAGCGCGGCCTGCACCGCGATGTGCGCGGTTTCCCGGTCGCGGATCTCGCCGATCATGACGACGTCGGGGTCCGAGCGGAGAATTGCCGGCAACACCGCCGCAAAGCTCAAACCCGCCTTGTGGTTGACCTGGACCTGGTTGATGCCGCCGAGTCGGTACTCGACGGGATCCTCCACGGTGATGATGTTGACCGACGGCAGGTTGATCTCGGTCAGGGTGGCGTACAGCGTCGTCGACTTGCCGGACCCGGTGGGACCGGTGACGAGCACCATCCCGTGTGGCTTGTGGAACGACCCGGAGAACGTCGCGTAATTGTCGTCGGTGAAACCCAGCTTCTTCAGTTCCAGGTCGATACCTTTGGTGTCGAGCACCCGGAGAACGACCTTTTCGCCCCACACCGTCGGCAACGTCGCCGAGCGCAGGTCGACGTTGCGGGCGTTGAGCCGCACGGTGATCCGGCCGTTCTGCGGCAGACGCCGTTCGGTGATGTCGATGTTCGACATGATCTTCAGTCGCGAGACCAGGGCGGACTGCACGTTGTCCGGCACCTTGTCGATCTCGTGCAGCACCCCGTCGATGCGGAACCGGACCCGCATGTCGCCCTCGGTGGGTTCGAGGTGCAGATCGGACGCGCGCGATTGGATCGCCTGCTCGATGAGGGAGTTCACGTACCGCACCAACGGTCCGTCGTCGCCGCCGCCCGGCATCAGGTCGGCCACATCGGCCAGGTCCTCGGTGCGCACCGATGCGCCGACCCCATCGAGGTCGTTCTCCTGACGCTTGAGCCGATCGATCAGTTTGCGCAGTTCGCTGCGGGCGGCGACAACGGGGCGGATGAGCATGCCGGTGGCCGACCGCACGTCGTCCAGGGCCACCACGTCGTCCGGATCGCTGATCGCCACGACCAGGTCGTTGCCGTCGATGGCGACGCCCAGCAACCGATGTCGCAACACCACCGGGAAAGGGATCTTGGCCACGGCCGCGGCGTCGATGGGGTAGCCGACCAGGTCGACGCAGGGAATCCCGTGCGCGTCGGCCAATGCCTGCGCCAGGCCGAATTCGGTGATGAACGACCGCTTCAGCAGGACGTCGCGCAGCGAACGCCCCGTGCCCTCGCTCTCCCTGACGGCTTCCTGGATGTCGGCAGGAGTAATGCCGTGGCGCGCGAGTGCGTCGAGCAGCGGGCGGTTGATCTGGTGCATGTTCACTCCCCCGCCAGAGCGGCCCGCTTGCCGACGTCGCCGGTGATTACGGAAATCACGCGGCCGTTCGCGGCCGGATATACCGCGGTGGATGCGGCCGCCACCACGGCCGTTGTTGCAGAAGCCTGCGCAGACACTGATAGAAATGCCCGGGAAATAGTGCCCGGGGGGTTGAATTCGTCACCGGTCGACAGGTTCGGGGCAAGCGTACATCCGTGTTGTGCCGCTATTTCTTGCCTCGGACCGCACAGGTCACTGTGCGCACAGAAAAGCAGCCACCGTCGGTCGATACCAATCCATCGGGGGGGGCGGGAGCCGACCGATCCGGCGGAAGAACTGACCCGATGTCATCGTTTCCGCATCGAACGTGCGGACGCGAGAACTCCGTGTGGTGAATCCGGCCAAGCGCAGCCGGCGAATGATGATCGGCTTTTCAGCCGTCTTGGTACTGTCCGCGCGGGGGAGTTCGCGACCGGCAGTCGCAGGGCCGTGCGGTGATGTGAGATTCCACGCTGGGGGAACCGGGTGTTCTGGATCGGGGTCGGGGCAGTACTTTCCATGCTGGTCGCCGCGCCGCGGTCGACGTGGCCGAATTCGCTGGGCCGGATGCAGATTTATCGGCGCAGGTGGTTTCCGCTGAAGCTGGAAACAATATGGTTCGTCGATGGGCCGTTGGCGGGCCGAACGGATCACCTTCGGGCGGGCCGGGACGGGTTACCGCCACGTCAGTTCTGCGCCACGGTGTCCCGATCCGACCATGCCGGCGGCGACTACACCATGCCGTACCAACGCGGCCCGATCAGCGAGTCGAGACACGCCTGGCGCTACACGCAGGGCTGGACGCGATAGGCAGTTCCGGTCCGAGCGCCATCCCGAGCCGGGTGGGCTATCGGGGCGCCGGCTCGTCCGCCGGCGCCCGGACCAGGGCGAGGGTGGTCGCACCGGCGGGCTCGTCGTGATCAGGGTGGTGCTCGACGAAGGTCACGGCGCGGCATCGCCGGTCCGCGAACAGTACCCGGAGCAGCGAGACCAACTGCGGCAGCGTCAATCCGCGGCCGAAGATCGGCACATCGGCGGCCGGAGTGTCGAAGAAGTCGAGCACGTCGACATCGACGTGGGCGATGAAGTTCTCCGCCGCGGCGGTGACGGCTGTGACCGCCGCGGGCTGCAGCGGCCGAATCGCCGGCGACATCGGAGGCCGGGAAGCGCGAACTGGGCACCAGCCCGTGCACGTCCTCCTCTTCGTCGGCGTACCCGACGAACGCGACCCGGCCGGCGTCGAGCGTCGGGCGCCGCGAGCCGATGCCGGAGATCTCCCCGACGCAGCCCGGCAGGTCCAGCAGATGCGCGACGCCCATGCCGTCCAGGATCGGCCTCGGGACGGTCGACCGTGATCGTCAGGTCCGGCCCGCCGCCGACGTCACTGCATCTCCGCGAGAACCCCTCGACCCGTTCAGCTCTCTGTCCCGTTGACCACCCGGGCCAGCGCCGCCGCCCGGGGGGCGGCGATCACGTCCTCCAACAGCAACCGCTTGCCGTCCGGTCCGGTCAACGGCACCCGCCAGTTCGGGTACTCGTCGGTGGTGCCCGGCTGGTTCTGGGTGCGCCGCTCACCGACCAGATCGGAGAGCGCGACGCTGATCAACTTGGCCGGCGTCCAGGTCAGGTACCGGTGCAGCGCATGGATCGTCGCCTGTACCTCGTCGTCCGAGGCATCCGGCGCATCGGGCGGGGTCGCCGCCTGCGCCGAGTCGGCGACCGAGGTGCTCAGCGCGCCGCGGCGGCGCAGTTCCTCCAGCCAGGCGCTCCGTTCGGCGTCATCGGCGGCCAGTTCCTCGTCCAGCGTCCGGGTCAGCAGACCCAGTTCGTCCCGCAACCGGACGTGGTCGCCGGCCAGATAGCCCGCGGTCGGCGGAAGGTCGTGGGTGGTCACCGAGGCAAGGCAGTACTCCCGCCACCACTCGGGCCGCAGCGGCCCACCGCTGCCGTCGAATTCGCGCTCGAACCACAGGATCGAGGTACCGAGGATGCCGCGGTCCCGCAGGTAGTCGCGGACCCAGGGTTCGACCGTGCCCAGGTCCTCGCCGACGACCAGCGCGTCGGCCCGCTTCGCCTCCAGCGCCAGGATGCCGATCAGCGCCTCGTGGTCGTACCGCAGGTAGGTGCCCTGCGTCGGGCCGTTGCCCTCGGGAATCCACCACAGCCGGAACAGTCCGATGATGTGGTCGATCCGGACCCCGCCGGCCGAGCGGAGCACTGTGGAGACCAGGGCGCGGAACGGGGCGTAGGCCTGCTCGGCCAACCGGTCCGGCCGCCACGGCGGCTGCTGCCAGTCCTGACCGTTCTGGTTGAACGCGTCCGGCGGCGCCCCGACGGTGATGCCGGCGGCGAAGACGTCCTGCAGCGCCCACGAGTCCGATCCCCAGCGGTGCACACCGACGGCGAGGTCGTGCATGACCCCGATCGCCATCCCGGCCCGGACCGCGGCGCTCTGCGCGGCGAGCAGCTGTTCGTCGAGCACCCACTGCAACCAGCGGTAGAAGTCGATGGCCTCGGCGTTGGCGACCCGGAACTCCTGCACGGCCGGTGACGCCGGCGACCGCAGTTCCTCCGGCCAGCGGTGCCAGTCCTCGCCGTGCTCTTCGAACAGGGCAGACCAGGTGGCGAAGTCCTCGAGGCCCTGGCCCTCCCGGTCGCGGTAGGCGCGGTAGGAGATCTCCCGCCCCGGCGACCGCGGCACCGCGTGCACCAGTTGCAGCGCCGCCCTTTTGGCCGTCCAGGCGATGTCCCGGTCGATGCGGTCGAGATCGTCGAGCCGGCCGTGCACGTCGGTGCGGAGAAGGTCGACCGTGGCCAGGCCGGCTGCGGGCAGCTCGGCGTACTCCGGGATCCGTTCCACCCGCAGGTACAGCGGGTTCTGGAAGCGTCGGGTGGTCGGCAGGTACGGCGACGGTTCCATCCGGGGCACCGGCTCCGCTGCGTGCACCGGGTTGACCAGCACGAAGCCGGCGCCGAGGTCGGCGCCGCCCCAGACCGCGAGATCCTCCAGGTCGGCCGCGTCGCCGACCCCCCACGACCGCGACGACCGCACGCTGTAGAGCTGGGTGGCGATGCCCCAGACCCGCCGCTCGCCCATTCGGGACGGGAACCCCACCCAGGACGGCGTGACGATCAGCGGCGTCGCGGCCTCCTCGCCGCCGGCGGAGGCGCGGAGCGTGTGATAGCCCAGCGGCAGGTCGGCCGGCAGCGCGAACGTGGCCTCGCCGATCAACCGGCCGTCCAGCTCCCGTGGGGCGGAGTCGTTCTGCTGCTGCGCGAGGTCGGAGCGGGTGCCGCCCCGCTCGAGTTCGACCCACACCGCCACCGGGTCGCCGTGCCGGACATGGACGTCGACCGTGCGGTCGGCACCCTCCCGGACGACCTGCGCGGCCGGCAACATCCGCCGCCACGGCGCAGTGTCGCGTTCCCACGCCGCGTGCTTGGCCGCCTCCGGGGTCGAGGCGTCGACGTCCAGGGCAGCGAGCACCGCGACGATGGTCTCGGCGGGGACGTCGACGTGCCGGCCCTGCCAGTCCCAGAAATCGGTCGCGATGCCGTAGGCCTCGGCGAGCCGGCGCAGGGCGGGATGCAGGTCCATGACGACGTCGTCCTCGTTCCGGGGCAGCGCTGCTGGTGGAGCGCGATCGGGCGGTCGGGCTGGCTCGCTGCCGCGTCGGGGTGTCCCGGCGGCACCGGCGCGTCGTTTCGGCGCGGCGAGGAAAACCGTACCGGTCCTTGGTGATCCGCGATCAACGCGATCGCAGGCCGCGCGGGGAGGCGGAACGGCGGTGGATAGTTGCGCGCATGAAGCGTCCTGCACGGGCCGGTTCCATCGCCGCGGCCGCCGCGCTGTCCGCGGCCGCCGGTATCGCGGCGCGGGATGCGCTCCAGCGCGAACACACCGTGCTGCGGAACTTCCCGCTGATCGGGCACGTCCGGTACCTGTTGGAGGCCGCCGGGCCGGAGCTGCGGCAATACCTGGTGGCGGGCAACAACGAGGAGCGCCCGTTCACCCGGGACCAGCGGCGCTGGGTCTACGCCTCGGCCAAGAAGCAGAACAACTACTTCGGCTTCGGCACCGACAACGACGTCGAGTACACCGCCGGGTACCCGGTGATCAAGCACCGCACCTTCGGCCGGACGATCCCGCCGTCGAGCCCGGCGGCCGGCCATGAGGTGCGGTTGCCGAGCGCGAAGATCCTCGGCCGGGCGCGCGGCCGGGCCGGGGCGTTCCGGCCGGAGTCCGCGGTCAACATCTCCGGGATGAGCTACGGGGCGCTGTCCGGCCGCGCCGTCGAGGCGCTCAACCGGGGAGCAGCGCTGGCCGGCTGCCTGCAGAACACCGGCGAAGGAGGCCTGTCGCCGTTCCACCGCCACGGCGGCGACCTGATCTTCCAGATCGGCACCGCGTACTTCGGCTGCCGCGACGAGCACGGCCGATTCAGCCTGGACCGGCTCACGGAGCTGGTCGCGGGGGCACCGGTCAAGGCCATCGAGATCAAATTGAGCCAGGGCGCCAAGCCCGGACTGGGCGGCGTGCTGCCCGGCGCCAAGGTTTCGGCATCGATCGCGGCGACCCGCGGGGTGCCGGCCGGCGTGGACTGCGTCAGCCCGTCCCGGCACGCCGAGTTCTCCGACACCGACGGCCTGCTGGACTGGGTCGAGCTGCTCGCCGACGCCACCGGCCTGCCGGTCGGCATCAAGTCCGCGGTCGGCGACCTGGGTTTCTGGGAGCAGCTGGCGTCGATGATGCGCTCGACCGGGCGCGGCGTCGACTTCGTCACCATCGACGGCGGAGAGGGCGGCACCGGGGCGGCACCGCTGATCTTCACCGACTCGGTCTCCCTGCCCTTCCAGCTGGGCTTCGCGCGGGTGTACCGGGTGTTCGCCGAGCAGCGCCTGCACGAAGACGTCACCTTCATCGGGGCCGGCAAACTCGGCCTGCCGGACAACGCGGTGGTGGCGTTCGCACTGGGTTGCGACATGGTGAACGTCGCCCGGGAGGCGATGCTCTCGATCGGCTGCATCCAGGCGCAGAAGTGTCACACGGGCCTTTGTCCGAGCGGGGTGGCCACCCAGAATCCCTGGCTCGCGCACGGCCTCGACCCGGCGCAGAAATCGGAACGGGCCGCCAACTACATCAAGACCCTCCGCCGCGACCTGACGAAGGTCGCCGAGGTCTGCGGTGTCGAGCACCCGGGCCTGATCAGCACGGATGCGGTCGAGATCCTCAACGGGCGGACGGCGGCCACACCGCTGCGCGAGGTGTACGGCTACGCGCCCGACTGGGGCCTGCCGTCGGCCGCCGACCGCGCGGAGATCATCCGGCTGATGACCCCGGCTCAGCAGGGCGACAGCGCCGTGCCGTCGTCGTCGGCGACCGGCTGATCCCACGGTGCGCCGGGACCTATCGTCCGTCGCGCACCGGAGTGCAACGACACGCCGGAGACGAGGGATAGCCAGCTCACAGCCTGCCGAACGCACCCTGCGCGACCGCGGGGCGTCTTACCTGCGTGCCCATTTTCCACAGTTTGCTGAACACGCTCCGCGTCCGGTTGCGGCAGCGCGGCCGGACGTCCATGTCCCGTGCGTTGCGCCTCACGGGCGCTGCCATCGCCGCCTTTGTCGTCGCCCAGGTGCTCTTCCCCGGCACCGTCCCGATCCTGGCTCCACTGACCGCGTTGCTGGTCGTCGAGGTCACGCTCAAGGACATCGTCACCAGCGGCGTCCAACGGGTGGCCAGCGTCACCGCGGGCGTCCTGGTCGCCATCGGGTTCTCCGCCATCGTGGGGTTGAGCTGGTGGAGCCTGGGCGCACTGATCGCCGTCTCCATCCTCCTCGGGCAGCTGCTGCGGCTCGGGCCGCACATGCTCGAGGTCCCGATCAGCGCGATGCTGGTACTCGCCGCCGCCGGGGCCGAAGCGGCCGCCGTCGACCGGATCAGCGAGACGCTGATCGGTGCCGCGGTCGGTGTTGCGGTCAACCTGTTGTTCCCGCCCGCGGTGCAGTCCGACTCCGCCGCCGAGGCGGTGCACCGGTTCGCGTCCTCGCTGGCCGGGCTGCTCCGGACGTCGGCCGAAGAACTGCGCGATCCGATCACCCAGGAGCAGGCCGAACGGTGGATGGACGACGCCCGGGTGCTGAGCCGCAACGTGCCGAAGATCGACACCCAGCTGGACAATGCGGCGAACAGCCGGCGGCTGAACCCGCGGGCCCTGGTGGTACCGGACATCAGCAACACCTTGCGCGCCGACCTCGATGCGCTGGAGCACACCACCGTCGCCGTCCGGAGCATGTTCCGGTCGATCCGGGACGGGGTGCGGTACAACCCGACGGTCGACGAGACCAGGGGCGAGGCGCTGCGTGAGCTGTACGCCGCCCTGCTGCTGGACCTGGCAGCCACCATCGAAGCGTTCGGCGACCTGGCCAAGGCCGAGGGCACGGACACCGTCGACGAGACCCAGCAGGAAGTCGCCGCGGCCCTTGCCGCGCTGAGCGAGGCCCGCGACCGGATCGACGACCTGCAGCTGATCGACATCGGTTCCGAGCTGAACGGATGGGAGCTCAGTGAGCCGGTGCTGGAGGCCGTCGAACGGGTGCTGCGAGACCTGGACATCAACGAACGCGGTCGACGCCGGCAGGCGGCGACCCTGGCCGTGCGCGTCGACCCGTTCGAGATGGTGAAGTCGGCGCAGCAGTTGTTCCACCCGGGGCACCGGCCGGGCGGCCAGGACAAGCGGCCGTCGGTCCGTCATCCCGAGCGGGGCCACCGGCCCCATCCCGACCGGCCGCATCCCGAACGGCCCGGTACCGACCGGCGGGAGCCGGCGGCCGAGCGGACCGGACCGCACCGGTTGCCGATCGGCGGTTCACGTGGGCCCGTCCACCGCCCGACGGCGGTCGACACCGCCAAGCTGCGGGCCGTCGGCCGGCCGTCCGGCAAGCCGATCACCGGACCCGCTCGCCGGCCGTGACGCGGCCCGACGAAGATCGTCGTCCATGACCCGCCCGCTGATCGGCATCACCACCTACCGGGAGCCGGCGACCTGGCGCCGGTGGGACGGTGTCGACGCCACCCTGCTGCCGGCCGCCTACACCGACGCCGTCCGGGCGGGCGGCGGCACCCCGGTGCTGATCCCGCCGCTGGGGATCGCCGACCAGGCCTCGCTGCTGGTCAGCAGGCTGGACGGGCTGGTGATCTCCGGCGGTTCCGACGTCAACCCGTCCCGCTACAGCGCCGAGCCGGGCCCGTACACCGTCGGCTGGCGGGACGACCGGGACGTCTCGGAGATGGCCCTGCTGGACGCCGCCGACGACATCGAGCTGCCGGTGCTGGGCATCTGCCGCGGCATGCAGCTGATGGCCGTCACCGCCGGAGGGTCACTGCTGCAACACGTCCCGGACGCCGTCGGACACGACCGGCACTCCCCCGGGCCGGCGGCCTACGGCGCTGTGCAGGTGCGCCCGGTACCCGGATCGCGGCTCGCCGGCATCCTCGGGGACGCGGTGACCGTTGCCTGCCACCACCACCAGGCGGTCGCCGACCACCCCGGTTTCGTCGGGGCGGCCACGGCGGATGACGGGCTGCTGGAGGCGATGGAGACACCTGGGAACCGGTTCCGGCTCGGCGTGCAGTGGCATCCGGAGACGCAGACCGACCGCCGGCTGTTCGAGGCGCTGTCCGAGGCCGCGGCGACGTGGCGCCGGGCTCGCTGATCCGGGGAGCTGTGTCAGGCTGACCCCGTGCGCATGCAATTCGCCACCGGCCCGGATCCCACCGACCTGCTGATGCTGCCCTGGTCGACACCGCTGGCGCAGTGGCCGAAGGAAAAGCTGGTGTCGCTGCCCCGCGGCATCTCCCGGCATGTGGTCCGCTTCGTGCGGATCGGCGGCATCGTGTACGCGATCAAGGAGATCAGCCAGGGGCTCGCCGAGCACGAATACGAACTGCTGCGCGAACTGGCCAGGGTCGGCATACCCGTCGTGCAGGCGATCGGCGTGGTCGGCAACCGGATGACGCCCGAGGGGGAACCGCTGGACGCCGCCCTGGTCACCAAGCACCTGCGGTTCTCGCTGCCCTACCGGGCGCTGTTCTCCCGCCGGATGGACCCGGACCTGGAGACGAAGCTGCTCGATGCGCTCGCCGAACTGCTGGTGCGGCTGCACCTGGTCGGCTTCGCCTGGAAGGACTGCTCGCTGTCCAACACACTGTTCCGCCGCGACGCCGGCGCGCTCGCCGCCTACCTGGTGGACGCGGAAACCGGCGAGCTCCGGCCGAGCCTGTCCGACGGCCAGCGCGCGCAGGACCTGGACATCGTCGAGACCAACCTGGCGGGCGAGCTGCTGGACCTGCAGATGTCCGGGCTGCTGTCGGAGTCCGTCGACCCTCTGGAGACCGCGATGTCGGTCGTCGAGCGGTACGAGAAGTTGTGGGAGCTGCTGACCGCTCCGCAGACCATGGGCGATGACGAGTGGTGGCGGATCGAGGAGCGGCTGCGGAAGCTGAACGCCCTCGGGTTCGACGTCGCGCAGATCCAGATCAACGAGTCCGGGGGCGACCCGCACGTCATGGTGCAGACGCAGGTCGTCGACGCCGGACACCACCGCCGGCGGCTGTTCTCGCTGACCGGCATCGACGTCCAGGAGAACCAGGCCAGGCGCATCCTCAACGACCTGGACACCTACCGGTCGCAGGCCGTGATGCCGCAGACCGAGGTGGACGAGGACACGGTCGCCCACCATTACGTCACCGACGTCTACGACCCGGTCATCGAGGCCATCCCGCGGGATCTGGCGGAGAAACTGGAACCGGCGGAGGTGTTCCACGAGATCCTCGAGCACCGCTGGTTCCTGTCCCAGGCAGCCGGCCGCGAGGTCTCGATGGATGCCGCCACGCAGTCGTACCTGGACAACGTGTTGCGTCACCGGCCGGATGAAAAGGCGTTCCTGGATTCGTCCCTGATGGGGGTCGGCGCGCTGGACGGCGACGACCTGATGGATGACGGTCTCTCCGACGGCGAGCTTCCCGAGGACGATCCGGCAGGCCCCACCCCCACCGACCGGACGCTCGCCGACACCGCGCGCACCGACACCGCGCCCACCGACACCGCGCCCACCGACACCGCGCCCCCCGACACCGGGACCACCGACACGGCGAGCGCCGACACCGCCCGCACCGTGCCCACCGACACCGGGCCCACCGACACCGGGCCCACCGACACCGCGCCCACCGACACCGCGGCCCACCGACACCGCGCCCACCGACACCGGGCCCACCGACACCGCGCCCACCGACACCGCGCCCCCCGACACCGGGACCACCGACACCGGGCTCACCGACACCGGGACCTCGGGCCTGGCGGACGGAGCGGATCGCCGGCGCTGACCGCGCCTGCTCGGTTCCCGGTCAGTGTGCGGAGCACCTGCAGATCCTGATCCGGGCGTCGAGAACAGGACGGAGCGGCACCGGGTCGGTTGCTGCGGAATCCGGCGAGGGAAGCCCGCGGTTGCTCTCGTTCCGTTGCGTTGCTCTTGTCGCGTCCGGGTTGCTCGTGCCGCAGAGTGAGCAAGGCGTCGACGGCGAGAGTGAGGGCGGCCGGAACGCCGGCCACCCGGCACGAGCCAGCCCCTGGCGCCGTTGCCCGGTCCAGCACCCGGTTGGTCCATCGGACCGGGAGACGCGCGGCATGCCCGTTCCCGGTCTCGCCGTGGTCGGAGAGGTCCTCCGGGGCGAGCGTCTCGACGGCCGGCCGGCGCTGGATCGGCATGATCCGGCGTCCCGTGGTGATCGTCCGGCCGTCGTTGTTCACTTCGCTACCAGTGCTCCCCGTGCCCGACACGGCATCTGATGGTCAGGAGGGGGCGCCACTCGCGCTGATACCGTTCAGCGGCGGTAGAACACGGACATTCCTCATCACACCGGGGCACTGCCCCGGTAGCAGGGAGACAGGGCGATGACCACATCGGTTCGGGGAATGGGCACATTGGCCGCGAAGTACTGGTGGCTGCTGCTCGTGCGCGGCATTCTCCTTGTGGCGCTGGGCATCGTGATGCTGGCCTGGCCGTCATTGGCACTGTCCGTCTTCAAGATCCTCTTCGCGATCTACCTGTTCGTCGACGGCGTGATGGCCATCGCCCAGGGGTTCCAGGAGCGCAAGACCGGGCAGCCCGCCGGTTGGTCCTTCATCCAGGGTGTGCTGGCGATCCTCGCCGGCGTCGTCGTGCTGGTCTGGCCGGAGGCGACCGCCACCGTCATCGTCTGGATCATCGCGTTCTGGGCGCTGCTGGCGGCCATCGCCGGAATCGCAGCGGGTTTCAGCCTGCGCAAGGTCCCCGGCTCCGGGTGGGGCTGGTTCATGGCCTGGGGAATCCTGGCCGGGGTCTTCGGGATCATCCTGCTGTTCAATCCGACCGCCGGAATCCTCAGTGTCCTCTGGCTGATCGCGGTCTGGGCCATCCTGAGCGGCATCGTGTTCATCGTCGCGAGCTTCTTCGTCCGTAAGGTCGGTAACGCGATCGTCAACGATCCGGCGTACTGATGCGGTGACGACCCGGCGGGCTTACCGTCACGGGCGAACAGACAATCCGACCGAACCGGAGTTCGCCATGACAGCTGCGTCGCCCGCCGTGGACCCTTCCGCCACCGCTCTGGTCCTCATCGAGTACCAGAACGACTTCACCTCCGAGGGCGGCACCCTGCACGCCGCGGTGTCGCCGGTGATGCAGTCGACGGGGATGCTGGCGAACACCGTTGACCTGGTCAAGGACGCGCGCGCCGCCGGCGCCGCGATCGTGCACGTCCCGATCTCGTTCGCGCCCGGCTACGGCGAGATTTCTGGCCGGCCCTACGGAATTCTGGCGGGCGTCGTGGACTCGAACTCCTTCATCAAGGGCACCTGGGGCGCCGAGATCGTCGACGAGATGACGCCGGAGCCCGGCGACATCCTCGTGGAGGGCAAGCGCGGGCTCGATGCGTTCGCCTCCACCAACCTGGACTTCATCCTGCGGTCCAAGGGCATCACGACGATCGCGCTCGGTGGCTTCCTGACGAACTGCTGCGTCGAGTCCACGATGCGCACCGGTTACGAGAAGGGCTATCAGGTCTACACACTGACCGACTGCGTCGCCGCCACCTCGCAGGAGGAACACGACAACGCGATCAGCAAGGACTACCCGATGTTCTCCCGGCCGATCAGCAGCACCGAGTTCGTCGGTGCCATGACGGGCGAGCGCGCACCTGCCGACGGTTCGCGCGGCTACTGAGCCGTCCCCGGTCAGCGCCGCCCATGGTGCGGCCCGGCGGGAATCCCGATGGAGCTGCGACCCCGGCGCCGTCGCCCTGCAAAGCCACCCGTGGTGCGGCCCGGCGGGAATCCCGATGGAGCTGCGACCCCGCCGCCGTCGCCCTGCAAAGCCACCCGTGGTGCGGCCCGGCAGGAATCCCGATGGAGCTGCGACCCCGCCGCCGTCGCCCTGCAAAGCCACCCGTGGTGCGGCCCGGCAGGAATCCCGATGGAGCTGCGACCCCGGCGCAGTCGCCCTGCAAAGCCACCCGTGGTGCGGCCCCGCGGGAATCCCGATGGAGCTGCGACACCGGCGCAGTCGCCCTGCAGCGCCACCCGGGTGATGTTCGAACACACTGTCGGACCACGCCCCTACAGTGGGGACACCGCGAAACCGACCCGCGAATCCGAGCCCGCGAACCGTGCAGGAGTCCCCATGACCGATCTCGCCACCGAACGACCGGCAGCCGAAGGAAGTGCCGGCCCGACCGGCCCGGACCGGGATCCGGAGCTGGTCCGCCGGCTCGAGGATCACCGCCGCGAACTCGCCGGGTATTGCTACCGGATGCTCGGGTCGACGTTCGAGACCGACGACGCCGTACAGGAAACGATGGTGCGCGCGTGGCGGGCGCTGCCCAGGTTCGACGGCCGCTCCTCGCTGCGGACGTGGCTGTACCGCATTGCCACCAACGTCTGCCTCGACGCGCTCAACGGGCGCAACCGGCGCGCGTTGCCGATGGATTTCGGCCCCGCATCCCCACCGATCGAGTCGTCACTGGGTCAGCCGCGCGCCGAGTCGCTGTGGATCCAGCCGGTGCCGGACGGCGCGGTGTTGCCCAGCGGCGATCCGGCCGACGTGGCGATGGAACGGGACAGCATCAGATTGGCGTTCGTCGCCGCGCTGCAACATCTGCCGCCGCGCCAGCGGGCGGTGCTGATCCTGCGGGAAGTGCTGCGCTGGAGCGCGATCGAGGTGGCCGAGCTGCTCAACACCACGGTCGCCTCGGTGAACAGCGCGCTGCAACGGGCCAGAGCGACACTTGCCACCGCCGAACCTGCCTCCGACGACCGCTTCGACCCGATGGACGAGGCGAGCAAGGAGCTGTTGGCGAAGTACGTTGCCGCCTTCACCGCGTACGACATCACCGCGCTGGTGGAGCTGCTGCACGAGGACGCCACCGCCTCCATGCCTCCGTACCAGCTCTGGCTCGACGGCCGCGACGACATCGCCCGCTGGCATCTGGGGCCGGGCGCCGGGTGCGCCGGTTCCATCCTGGTACCCGTCCGGGCCAGCGGTTCGGCGGCCTTCGCGCACTACCGGCCGAGCCCCGACGGGCACGTGCCGTTCGGCATCCAGGTGCTGGACATGGCGGGGGGCCGGGTTTCCAGGATCACCTACTTCCTGGACACGGACCTGTTCGAGCGGTTCGGCCTGCCCGCGAAGATGTGATCGGCCCGTCAGGGTGTGGTGGGGACGCAGAAGCGGGCGGGTCGCAGCTGCGCGGGGGAACCCGGGGTGTGCTCGGGATCCCCAAGGTGATCGGAACCCGGGGGCGCGATGGGAAGCGGGTGTGATCGGGGCGCAGCTGATGGCAACCCGGCGTGATCGAGGGCGCGGCTGCGAGGGGACTCGACGCGCGGTCAGTCCGACTCGGGGCCCCAGCAGTACGGGCAGTCGTCGTCGCACGAAGCCGGTCCGCCGGCGAAGGACGACCGGTCGGTCATCCGGAGCCGCTCAACCCCGGGTGCGGCGGTGACCCCATCCGCGCCCGCCCCGCCGGTTCCCCGAACACCGGCGCGCGAGCCGCCCGGACGGGGTCCCGCACCGCGTGGTACGGCCGGAACGGGGATGTCTTGAACAGGTGCGGCGAGAACAGGTGCGGCGAGAACAGGTGCGGCGAGAACATCAGTCATGCCGGAAGGACGCGGTGCTTGCGGACCGGATGCGCCAGTTCTCCGATTCGGTGAAGTGATCGGCGCCACACTTGACGACGCGGAGGTGCCAGAGTTGACCGAACAGCCCGCTGACCACCGGTTCTACGGCGAACTCGCCCGCTGGTGGCCTCTGCTGTCTCCGCCGCAGGAGTACGTCGAAGAGGCCGGGTTCCTTGGCACCCTGCTGGCGTCCGCGGCGATCCCGGTCAGCACCGTGCTGGAGCTCGGCAGCGGCGGCGGGCACAACGCCGTTCACCTCACAGACCGATTCGCGATGACGCTGGTGGACCTGTCCCCCGGGATGCTGGAGGTGTCCCGCGCGCTCAATCCGGGGTGCGAGCACGCGCAGGGAGACATGCGCAGCTACCGGGCGGGCCGGCTCTTCGACGCGGTGCTGATCCACGACGCCATCGACTACATGACCACCGAGTCCGACCTGCGGCTCGCAGTCCGGACGGCCTACGAGCACTGCCGGCCGGGCGGGGTCGCGGTGTTCGTTCCGGATGATGTCAGTGAACGCTTCGTGGGCTCCACCGATTGCGGCGGAAGCGACCAGTCCGTCGGCGACGACACCCGCACGGGGTCCGGCAGCCGTTCCACCGCTGGTCGAGCGGGTCCGCTGCGGGGGGCGCGCTACCTGTCCTGGACCTGGGACCCGGACCCGGACGACGAATGGGTGCTGACCGAGTACGCGTTCCTGCTCCGCGGGGACGACGACGCCGTCCGCGTCCTGCACGAGACGCACCGGACCGGGCTGTTCAGCACCGCCGTCTGGCTGCGGGTGCTCACCGACAGCGGGTTCGCGGCCACCGCGGTCGACGAGATCACCACCGAGGACCGGACGCCGCGGCTGGTGTTCGTGGGCCACCGGCGGGGCTGACTCAGCGCAGCCCGGCGACTCGCACGGCGTTCCACCCTTCCTGCGCCTGGTCACCGTTCCTGCCTCGACTGTCCCCTGGTCACCCGCGCAGCCAGCGCCGCAACCGTTTCCTGCTCAGCGCCCGCCAGGCGCCGGTGAACTCGGCGATCGCCCGGTCCCCCCGCACCTGCTCCAGTGCGTGCAGCCGGCCGATGGTGAAGGCGTTGTCGCCGTCCAGGTGCATCCGCGCGCCGAGGTCGCGCAGCGCCTGACGGGCGACCACGCTGTCCTGGTGCTCGCCGAGCACCTCCTGCAGATCCTCCGCCGCCGCCGCCATCGCCGTCGCTGCCGCACCGAAGGCCGGTTCGACGGACTCGGCCGCGTACCGCAGCCGCTTCGCCGCCTTGCGGATCTCGTGATACCACTCGTCGACATGTGCCGGATCCTGTGGATGCCCGTGCGAGACCAGTCGATCGATCCGGTCGTAGGCCTTACGGACCCGCTTGGTCAGTACCTGGTCCGCGCGGCCGTCGGCCAGCGCGGTGAACGGCGGCGCCGTCGCCAGGTCGTCGAGCCGGTCGAGCAGGCGCAGGTACCGCTCGCCGTCCAGGGCCTCGATCAGCTCGTCGTGGGCCTTGCGGTGGTCGCCGCGAAGTTCGACTTCGATGCGCGACGCGATGGGCCCGAGGACGAGGTCGTCGGGTTCGTCGGCGAGTTCGTCGAGCAGCCTGGCCCGCAGCACCTCGGCGTCCCGGGCTCCGCCGAGCTCACCGGCGATCCACTTCAGCTCGTCCCGCAGCGGGTCGGTGATCTCCCTGTCGAGCAGCGGCCGGAAGGTGGCCAGCGCGCTGCGCAGCCGGCGGGTGGCCACCCGTGCCTTGTGGACCCCGTCCGCGACGTCGGCCCTGGCGTCCTCGCCCCGGGACAGCAGGGCGTCGAACTGGTCGATCAGGTACGCCTGCACCACGTCCCGCGCCGGGCTGTGTGCGGTGAGGTTGTCGAAGGTCGGCCGCTTGGGCAGCGCAGCCAGTCGCTCGCCGAGCGCCCGCGCCAGTTTCGATGGCGACGGGGATTGGCTGGCTCCGGCGTCCAGCATCGCCGGACCGGCGGCGTCGAGAAGTTCGATCGAGCCCTCGACGAGCTCGATCTCCCATTCCCGCCACGAGCGGACGGTGACACCGGTGTTGCTGCCGTCCTGCGTGCCGGCGGACCGGGCCGTGACGACATCATCCGCCGCCTCGGCAAGCTCCGTCCCGCCGGCACCGATCAGGCGATACACGGTTCGTTCGGTGTCCAGGGTCGCGACCGGTCGTAGCTCCCGGCCGCGGACGTAGGCCCGGACGATGGCCCGTAGTGGCTTCGGCACGTCCTCATCGCCGTCGCCGAGCGGTTCGGTGTGCTCGAGCCGGTCGCCACCCGGGCCCCTGCCGGTGCTCGCCGGCATCTTCAGATGCCATCCCGCGTCGGTGCCGCCGGTCCGTCGGCGCAGGGTGATCTTCGCCCGGGCGAGGTCGAGCCGGTCGGTGTCGTAGTAGGTCGCCGCCAGCGAGAACTTCTCGGGCGGAGCGACGGCGGTGACGCCAGGCAGGCCGGTCAGATCAACCCAACCGAGGCCGGGGTCGACCTCGTACTTCCGCTCGACCTCGAGGTGCTGGGACGTCATGGAAGTGGTTTACCAGAGCGAGATTGCCCGCTTCCAGCACCCTCGATCCGGCCGTCGAACGGGCCCTGGTGCGGCCCCGGAAAACGGGAAGCAGCGCGGTCAGCGGCTGACCGAGGTGCGGCTGGCCGCGCTGCGGTGGGCGGCGAGCACCCAGCCGCTTGCGGACGGGTCCCAGACGATCCGGGTACCGGCGGAGTACGGAGTGGAGCAGCAGTCGCAACGACCCGACCTGGTGGCGGGGACAGGGGAGCTCATGGTTCCGTCCTTGAATGTCGATGAAGCGGCGGCCACCGTGCGGTGGCCGAACCGGATGAACCCGGCAGAGAGTCCGGCTACTCAGAAGGAGTCAGCACGCGGACGGTGATACCGAAAGTCGCTGATCGATTGCGCCATGCAAGTTCCCGCCGAGCTGTTGAGTCAATCGGTGGGGGGAATCGGCGCTGATCAGGTGGACCTGTCCACGAGGTTAGCCAGCCCACGGACCGGTGGGCAAGCGCGCGTTCGTTAACTTCCTGCTGCGCCCAGGTGTCCTGGCCGGACAGATGGGAACTATCGGCCACGCGCTCCGCGGATGCACGTTGCGACCGGAGCCGCGGGCCGCGTCGGTGGCCTCAGTCAGATCGGCGGGTGGAAGAGCGCCCTCCCGGAGCGATCGAAGACGTGTGCCTTGGTCGCGTCGGCGGTCACGGTGACCAGGTCGCCGATGGACGCCGGCGTCCGCCCCGGGAACCGGGCAACCAACCGGGCGCCGGCGACCTCGACGGTCACGAAGGCGTCCCTGCCGTTCCGGGCGATCGCCCGAACCCGGCCGGAGAGCCGGATGCCGTCGGGGTTGGCGGCGGCATCGGCCTCCCTGACGTTCTCGGCGCGCAGGCCCAGCACGACATCGCGATCGACGTGTCCGCGCAGCTCGTCGGGCACCGGCCGCCAGGTCGGCAGGGTCCGTTCCCCGACCCGATAGCCGGCCATGCCCGACGACGTGACCAGCCGGCCCGGCAGCGCGCCGATCGGTGAGAATCCGACGAAGTCAGCGACGAACAGGTCGACCGGCCGGTCGTAGAGCTCGCGGGGGCTCCCGATCTGCACCAGCCTGCCTGCCTTCAGGACGGCGATGCGGTCGCCGATTGCCAACGCGTCGGACTGGTCGTGGGTGACGTACACGGTACTGACCTTGGTGGCCCGGACGGTTTCCGCGATCACCCGGCGCATCCGGGCCCTTTCCTGCGCGTCCACGTGCGCCAGTGGCTCGTCGAGCAGGAACGCCGCGGGGGTCCGCACCAGGGCCCGGCCGATCCCCACCTGCCCCTGTTCGCCGCTGGACAGCTGGTGCGGCATCCGGCGCAGCAGCCGGCTCACCCGCAGTCGCCGTGACTGATCGGCAACGCGGCGGTCGACCTCGGCGGACGGGAGACGCCGCGACCTCAGCCCGAAGGCCATGTTGCGAGCGACGTCAAGGGTCGGCATCAGCTGGGTGCGCTCGAACACCATGGCGAGGTTCCGGTAGGCCGGGTCGAGGCGGGTCGGTTGCCCGCCGATCAACACCCTCCCGGAACGGACCTTGGCCAGTCCCGCGATCGCCCGCAACAGGGTCGATTTCCCGCTGCCGGACGGCCCCAGCACGGCGAGCAGCTCGCCGGGACGGGCCAGGACGGTGATGTCCTCGAGGACCACCGTGCCGTCACGGTGCACAACCGTCGCGGCGTCCAGCCCCGTGCAGCCGTCGACGTCGCTGACCATGGGTGTGCCCTCCTCAGGGTCCCACGGTAACCGGCGGCCGGAGCGGCTGGCAGCGGCCGAACGGCGCACCGCCTCTCAATTCCGCGCCGTGCATTCTCCGGACCGAGACGGCCGGCCGAGGTGCCGGGTTGGGGTGGACTCGGGAACGACCGCTCACTGCCCTGGGCGCTCCGAATTCATCTGATGTTCGGCGCGGCGGGCTGGCTGAACTGAAGGTGGAAGTACTGGTGTAGGGCCTTCATCGCGGGGAAGAAGGATGCGCCTCGGCGCCAGGCCAGGCCGATCCGCATGTCCGGGATCGGGTCTCGCAGAACTACCGTGTCGACCCGTTTGCCTTCCAACGACCAGGGTCGGTAGACCATGTCCGAGAGGACCGTGACCCCGTTGCCGTTGGCGACGATGCTGCGGACGGCCTCGATCGATGAAGTACGGACGAAGATCTGCGGCTCGATCCCGCTCCAGTACCGCCGGGTGGTCCGCTCCGACTCGTCCACGGTCAGCTGCGCGTATGCATGCTCGGCGACGTCGGTCAGGCCGACATCGGACAGATCGGCCAGTGGATGGCCAGGCGCCAGCCACAAACGACGTTGGGAGTGCACAAGGGTCTCGTGTTGGACATCCGGATGGCGGATGTTGGACGTCAGCAGCAGGCCGAAGTCCAGCTCACCTTCGATCAGGGCGCGCTCGGCTCTGGGGCGGCCCATTTCCAGCCAGGCGAACTCGAGGTTCGGGAACAGGATCGCCATTCGCTGGATGTGGTGGGGCAGAAAATAGGCCATGACCGTGTAACTGACCCCGATCCGGACCTGACCGTGCAGCTGTGCATCGCTGGCGGAGACCAGCGTGGCCTCCTCGACCAACTGCAGGATCCGGCGGGCCCTGGGGAGGAACTCGGTGCCGGTCGTGGTCAGCGAGACTCCCCTCGAGGTGCGGGTGAACAGCGGCTGGCGCAACGTTCGTTCGACCTCTTGGATGGCCATGGTGACCGCGGACTGGGACACGTACAAGTCGCGTGCGGCGGCGCTGATCTTGCCGGCCTCGGCCACGGCGACGAAGAACTGCAGCTGACGGATGGACAGCACTCCGAACCTCTCTCGAGCGGATATCAATCCAATTGATAGTAATTCATAGGAATATGACAGTTGTCGATCGCCACCGGCGGCCCTAGGTTCAAAGCCCAAGGAGGTCAGGTCATGACGACGCACAGAACGTCCGAGCGGGTCGACATCAACTGCGACATGAGCGAGGGCTTCGGCACCTGGATGTTCGGTGACGACATCGACGCCCAGATGATGCCGATGGTGAGCTCGATCAATGTCGCGGCCGGGTTCCACGCCGGTGATCCGAACACCATGGCCCGGACGGTCGCGCTGGCCAAGGAACACGGCGCCGGCGTCGGTGTTCATCCCGGCTTCCGGGACCTGGTCGGTTTCGGTCGGCGGCACATCAATGCCGGCGCGGACGAATTGGTCAACGACGCCCTCTACCAGCTTGGCGCGCTTCGCGAATTCGTTCGCTATCACCGGTTGACTGTGCAGCACTTCAAGCTGCACGGGGCGCTGTACATGCACGCGGCCAAGGACGAGGAGTTCGCCACCGCCCTGATCGACGCCCTGCAGATCGTGGACCCCGAGCTTCCGGTGCTCGTGATGGGCGGGTCGGTGCTTGACGAGGTGGCTCGAGCTGGCGGACAGCCGGTGGTCCGGGAGTTTTACGCCGACCGGCATTACGGCGACAACGGGCAGATCGTGTTCACCCGGAACGTCGGTGCCCTGGACGCGGCGACCGTGGCAGCCAAGGTGTTGCAGGCATGCCGCGAGGGCACGGTCGAGACCGTCACCGGGGGCACCGTGCCGGTCGAGTTCGAATCCGTCTGCATTCACAGCGACACCCGCGGCGCCTACGAACTGATGCGCAGCACCCGGCAGGGACTGGACGCCGCGGGCATCGCGGTCCGGTCCTTCGCCGCCTGATCCACACCGCCTGATCCACACCGCCTGATCCACACCGCCTGATCCACACCGCCTGATCCACGCCGCCTGATCCACACCGCCTGATCCACGCCGCCTGATCCACGCCGCCTGATCCACGCCGCCTGATCCACACCGCCTGATCCACACCGCCTGATCCATCCACGCCCACACCCCACACCCCGCTGCCGCGACGGAACACCGTCGGGGTCGATGACGTCTGCGAGGAGCGACCATGCCGGGTACTTTCACCACGGACCGAACCACCAGCGCTGAGGACGGCGTCGACAGCGCCACCCATGCCATTCCCGATGCCGCGCGGGCCACCCGTGGGTCACTCACCATGGCCTGGTGGGGCGTGTGCAGCGCACTGTTCTACATCTTCTTGGCCGCTACTCTCGCGGTCGCCTACGGCACCGTCAACACGATCATCGCGATGGTGCTGACCGTGGTCAGCTACGGGCTGATCAACGGTGTCCTGGCCCGCTCGGCCATCGGGTCCGGGCTGAGCGTTTCGCTGTTCTCCCGAATCCTGTTCGGCCGGGCCGGCGCATTGCTGGCCACCGCGATCTTCTTCCTCACCGCGATCTACTACGCGGTGTTCGAGGGCTCGGTGATGGCGGTCGCGGCCAGCGAGGTCGTCGGTGGGCTGAGCTACGGCTGGGCCTGCGTCATCGTCGTGGTGCTCGCCGTGCCGATGGTCTTCGGAAGTGTCCAAAAGTTCCTGGACAAGCTCAACGGGGTGTTGCTGCCGTTCTACGTGATCGGGCTGATCGCAGCGGTGGTGGCGACCGTCGCCACCTACGGCTACAGCAATGCCTGGCTGACCTACACCCCTGAGGGCGGCGCCCCGGCCGACGGCTGGTTCAGCGCGTACATCGCCTACATGGGCGTGTGGATCCTGATGATGTTCACCGTCGACTACGCCCGGTTCGGCCGGAAGCAGGACGTCCGGTACCACGCCCGGATCAACTTCGGGGTGCCGTTCTACGTGCTGACGTTCCTGATCAACGGACTCGTCGGAATCTTCCTGATCACCTCGGGCGAGGTGGCCACCGTGTCCGAGACCGGGGTGGTCGACCAGCTCATCGCCGTGCTCGGCGGAGTGATGGCACTGCTGTTCATCTGGGTGACCCAGACCCGGATCAACACGGCCAACTTCTACCTGGCGACCGTGAACATGCAGGCATTCTTCGACAAGCTCGGAGTCCGTCTGCGGAAATGGATCTGGGCGATTGTCGTCGGCGTCGTCGTGCTCGTCATGATGCAGGCCACCGATGTTTTCAGCTACATCCTGGCCGCGTTGAACTACCAGGGAATCTTCGTCACCGCCTGGGTCGGAATCGCGGTCACCCACGTGCTGTCCGGAAGCTACCGGCGGATGTTCGGCGACCGCGTCTACTACCACTTCCACGACGTGCCCAGATTCAACCCGGCCGGCCTGACCGCGTGGTTCGTCGCGGCCGGCACCGGATTGGCGATGACGCTCACCGGAATAGGCGCCGCCTACGCCCCGGTGGTCACGGTGCTCCTGTCCGTGGCGATCTACGCGGGAATGCAGCGCATCGCCCGGCCGAGCTGGTACGCCATCGCTCCGGAGGCCACCCCGGCCACCCCCTGACGCTGTACCCGGCCGGTCATTTATGATGTGATCTGTATCACATCCACTCTTCACGAGGAGTTGAACATGAGCATTCACGAAGTCACCTCACCCCTGCCCGGCACCTTCTACCGCCGCGAGTCACCGACCAGCGATCCGTTCGTCGAAGTCGGCAGCACCGTTGCGGTCGGCGACACCGTTGGTCTCGTCGAGGTGATGAAGACGTTCAACAAGGTGACCGTCGAGGTGGCCGGGACCGTCACCGAGATCTGTGTCGAGACTGAAGATCCCGTGGACGTCGGCGACGTCCTGCTCAAGATCGAGGAGGCGTGATGCCCGCCATCAAGCGACTGCTGGTCGTCAACCGTGGCGAGATCGCCGTCCGCATCATCCGCGCCGCGAAGGAGATGGGCATCACCGCGATCGCGGTGTACAGCGACGCCGACGAGACCTCGCTCGCCGTGAAACTGGCCGACGAGGCGGTCCACATCGGCGGCGCCCACGCCCGCAAGAGCTACCTGAACGCCGACGCACTGCTGAGCGCCGCCAGGGACACCGGCGCCGACGCGATCCACCCCGGGTACGGATTTCTCTCCGAGAACGCCGAATTCGCTCGTGCGGTGGTCGATGCGGGCCTGATCTGGGTCGGTCCGGACGCGGACACCATTGCGCGGATGGGCCATAAGACGCAGGCCATCGCCACCGCCAAGGCGGCCGGCGTCCCGGTGGTGCCGGGCAGCGAGGGTCTGGTCGCCTCGGCCGACGATGCGCTGGCGGCGGTCGAGTCGATCGGCTATCCCGTGCTGATCAAGGCAGCGGCCGGCGGGGGTGGCCGCGGGATCCGGGTCGCCGCGAACGACGACGAGCTCGTCGCCGGCCTTTCGGCGGCGACGCAGGAGGCCGAGGCCGCATTCGGCGACGGGGGGGTCTACCTGGAACGGTTCATCCCACGGGCCAGGCACATCGAGGTGCAGGTGCTCGGCGACGGCACCGACGCCGTGCACTTCTACGAGCGCGACTGCTCCCTGCAGCGCCGGCGGCAGAAGATCTGGGAGGAGGCACCGGCCGCGATCCTGGACGAGGACACCCGCGAGCACCTGTGCACCTCCGCGGTAGACCTGACCAGGTCGGTCGGTTACCGGGGCGCCGGCACCATCGAGTTCCTGTACGACCCGTCGACCCGCGAGTACTTCTTCATCGAAATGAACACCCGGATCCAGGTGGAACACCCGATCACCGAGGAGATCTGCGGCGTCGACCTGATCCAGGCCATGATCACGGTCGCCCAGGGCGACTCGCTTCCGATGCGACAGGAGGACATCACCCGGCGCGGGCATGCGATCGAGGTCCGGATCAACGCCGAGGATCCGGACCTGGACTTCCAGCCGTCGCCAGGCACCATCGACCATTTGCGCTGGCCGTCCGGCCCCGGCGTCCGGGTCGACTCGATGGCGTACGACGGCTACCGGATCCCGCCGTACTACGACTCGATGATCGGAAAGCTGATCGTCTGGGCGCCCGACCGGGACGCCGCGCTGGCCCGACTGCGCCGCGCGCTCGGTGAAACCGAATTGGGCGGGCCGACGACGACACTGCCCTTCTTCACGACCCTGTCGAAACAGGACGACGTGGTCGGCAACGACTTTCACACGACCTGGATCGAGAAGTGGCTGGAAACGAGGAAGCCATGACCCGCTACACCGAAGGCGGCGACGAACACCTGTTCGTCGAACTGTCCGAAAGCATGTCCCTGCACGCGTTCTTCAAGGGAATGATGATCACCCGCGCGCTGGCCGAGCGGAAGCTGGCCGGGGTCACCGAGATATGCCCGGCGAATGCCTCCTATCAGGTGCGTTTCGACCCAGACGTGCTGGCGGTCGACGACCTGCGGCACGTGCTCGAGGATATCGAGGGCGGTTTGGACGGCGGCCACCGTACGCTGTCCACCCGCATCCTGGAAATCCCTGTGCTCTACAACGATCCGTGGACGAACGAGACGCAGCAGCGGTTTCGGGACAGGCACCAAGACCCCGAATCCACCGACCTCGAATTCGCCGCCCGCGTCAACGGCTACCCCGACATCGACGCATTCATCCGGGCACACTCCGACACCCCGTGGTTCGTGTCCATGGTCGGCTTCGTCGCCGGGCTGCCGTTCATGTACCAGATGGTCGAGCGCGACAAGCAGATTCAGGTGCCCAAGTACCTCAAGCCCCGAACCGACACGCCGAAGCTCACCGTCGGCTACGGGGGCTGCTTCAGTTGTATCTATTCCGTGCGCGGCGCCGGCGGATACCAGATGTTCGGCGTCACCCCGGTGCCCATTTACGACCCGGATCAGAAACTCGCCCACTTGGCGGATTTCATGATTCTGTTCCGGCCCGGCGACATCGTGAAGTTCCGGCCGGTGGACCGGGCCGAGTACGACGACATCGCTGCCGCAGTCGAACGGGGCGACTACGAACTGCGGTCCGCTCCGGTCGAGTTCTCGTTGCATGAGTTCGAAGTCGATCCCGCGGGCTACCCCGCGACGATGTTGGAGGCCCTTCGTGTCCACTAGCACGCTGCTCGAGGTGATCAAGCCCGGCCTGTCCACGTCCGTGCAGGACGGCGGACGCAGTGGTTACTACCACCTGGGCATCCCGCCGTCCGGGGCGATGGACCAACTCTCCTACCGTGCCGGAAATCTGCTTCTCGGCAACCCCGAGACCGCGGCGTCGCTGGAGTGCGCGCTGATGGGTCCGGAACTCCTGTTCGCCGACCCGGCGCTGATCTGCGTGACTGGCGCGGAGATGGCTCCGAAGATCGACGGACAGGACCGGCCGACCAACACCGTGCTGGCCGTGGAGGCAGGACAGTCGCTGTCCTTCGGGTTTGCCGCCAAGGGTGCCCGCGGATATCTCGCGGTGGCCGGTGGGTTCGACGTCCCCGAGAAGCTGGGTAGCCGGTCCACCTACGCGCTCGGCGGCCTGGGCGGACACCAAGGGCGCACCCTGAAGGCGGGCGACACCCTGTCCGTCGGCGACCCGCCGGGTGCCGGCCGGGTGGGTTCGGAACTGCCGGAGGACCTGCGCGTGCCGCTGGCCAAGGAGTACGAGCTGCGGATGGTGCCGGGCCTGTACGACTACCGGGTGCAACCCGATTCGATGAGCACGTTCCTGTCCGAGACGTGGCTGGTCGCCTCCGAGGCGGACCGGGTCGGGTACCGCCTCAAAGGCGGCACACCCCTGGACTTCGTTCCCCGCGAACCCCCGTTCGGCGCCGGCGACGATCCGTCGAACATCGTCGACGCCTGCTATCCGATCGGCTCGATCCAGGTGCCCTCCGGGGAGCAGCCGATCATCCTGCACCGAGACGCGGTCTCCGGCGGCGGATACATGATGATCGGCACCGTGATCAGCGCCGACATGGACCTGATCGGGCAGATGCCGCCGAACGCGAAGGTACGGTTCGTCGCAGTGACGATGGAGCAGGCCCTCGCCGCTCGGGCTGAAAGGGCGCGGCGGCTGGATGGAATACGTGCGGCGACGGCTGCCTGACGCGGTTGGTGTGAACTACTACATCGCTGAGCCGCCGAGGGGACTTGAACCCCTAACCGCCCGATTACAAGTCGGGTGCGCTACCAATTGCGCCACGGCGGCGGGCCGGGACGTCCCGACCGCCGGGCATGTTCCCGGCGGTGCAATCGTAGCCGGACCGGAGTCGACCCCGGCCCGTCACCCGGTGTCCGCACCTCCGGTCTCCGTGCCGCCGTCCGCCTGGGTCGGCGCCGCCGAAGCCGAACAGACGACGTTCTGCTGGCCGTTGTAGACGGTGGTGAAGTCCTCGCGGCGGATCTCCTTGCCGGCCAAGTCCCTGATGATCCTTGTGTCGACGATCGAGAAACCCTCGCTGCCCTCGGACGGGATGCACTCCGGGCCGGCCGGCTTGACGATCCGCTGCGGCGGGGTGGAGTCGAAACGCTCGCCCGTCACCGACTCGACCGCGACGTGCTTGGTTCCCCAGAGCCGCACCGTGATGTCCGACCCGGTCCAGACCGTCTCGATCAGCACGCCGGTCGGGTAGTCGTTGGAGAACGCCAGCTCGATCTCGCCGTCGTAGACCGTGGCCTCGCGGCCCGGTGGGTACCGGCTGATGTAGAACGAGTGCGGTGTGTGCGTGACGTCGCCCATGCCCGCGAAGTACGCCGCGTTGTACAGCGTCGTCGCGAATTGGCTGATCCCGCCGCCGACCGCCGTCGACAGCGCGCCCTCCTGGATGACGGCCGCTTCGACGTAGCCCTGCTCGGCGCCCCGGGTTCCGGTGAACTCGTTGAGCCCGAAGGTCGCCCCGGGCTGCACGATCGCTCCGTTGACCTTCTCGGCGACCACCCGGATGTTCTCCCCGGACGCCTCGGCGAAGCCACCCGTGGTGAACTCCCCGATCACCTCCTTGATGCCCAGCGCCTTCGCCTTCTCGGTGGTGAAGGCCGGATCCGCCGTCGTGTAGACAACCTTCGCGTCCCGCTTGTCGGAGCGCACCGCGGCGCCGATGGCGGTTTCCGTCGCCGGCCAGTCGACCACCCGGCCGGCCTTGCTCGGGGCGATCACCGGGGCGCCGTTCTGGATGCTGATCTTCGCGTCCGCCGGCGTTGATTCGGTGGCCTGCACCGCGGCGGTGGAGTCCGCCCGCAACTTCGACGCGTCGACCGCCACGGTGAACCCGTCGGCGTCGTCGGGGGTGACCGTGGTGGCGGCGGCGATCGTCGCAACCGGGATCTGTACGGCGGCGCCCTCGGGCACGAGGCGCACCGGCCCGGACAGGATCGCGTTCGCCTCCGCCGAGGCCGCCTCTACCTTCTCGGCTGTGGCCCGCACCGGCGAAGCCGTCACCGGCAGCACCAGACCGCCCAGGGCAGCGGGCCCGCCGGCCGTCCACGCGTCCGCGACCTGGTTCACCGCGGCGTCCAGTTGCAGGGCGCGGCCGACGACCGGTTCGACGGTGCTGACCGTGGCGCCCTCGATGCTGACCTCGCCCTCGACCGGCGCGAGGTCGGTGTCATCGGCGATCGCCGACAGGTACGACCGCAACGCCGAGTCATCGGTGCTCACCCGCAGCGGAACCTCGGTCGAACCGAAGAACGAGCCGATCCTGCTGATCGGATCCGCCGACCGGAGCCCGAGTCGGGCGACGGTCCCGGACACGTCCGCGCCCAGTCCCGCCTGCGGCGGATCGATGCTGACGTCCTCTCCGTGCACGTCCACGGTGACGGCGTCGCTGAACGCGGGCAGCGCCGCAGCGGTGAGTGCGGCCGAGGCCTGTTCCGGCGTGAGGCCACCGACCTCGATGCCCGCGACGCTGGTGTTGCGCTCGATCTCACCGCTCGTGCTGAGCACGTCGACGAGGTAGGCGACAGCGAGGAAGACGGCGACCGCGCCCGCCGCGACGGCGGCGATCAGGCCCGCCGAACGCCTGCGCGGCGGCGCCGGTGGATCGGTCGGCTCCAGCTCTGAGCTGCGAATCCGCTCCGTGGCCGGATCGAGCCCGTCGCCGGTCGCACCCTCGCCCGTCGGTTCCGACACCGAATTGCCCGTCAAATCCTTCACACACCTGTCCCTTGCGGTCGCCGTTCCGACTCGTCCACTCAGGATCCAGTGTCCTGACCGGTGGTCACGGTCTCATGGACGCACGACAGCGGAGGAGGGAACACGACCATGATCAAGGTCACCGGCGGGGCGCAGAAAACGGCGCGGTGTCGCAGCCACCCGCAACCCGGTCGGGGCGGGATCAGGCTGCCGGATGCCCGCCGGCCGTTCCGTGGACCAGGGGGCTGGTCCACCCGGTGGGTTGCGACGGGTCCGCTCAGCGAGCCTGGACCGGCAACGGCGAGTGCCGCACCCCGCGGATCGTCGAGATCAGAATCCGCCGGCATTCCAGGGCGCTGACGTTCATCAGGGATGCCAGCGCGGCGATGGCGCCGTCATCCAATGTCATCGCCGACGAGGCACCGTTGCTGCGCAGTTCGAACCAGCGCTTCACCGGCCCGAGCCGCGGGTCGGCGGTGGCCATCACCTCGTTCACGTCCACCGTGATGGAGCCGCTCGCGCCGGCGCTGGGCCGCAGCGCGACGCCCTGTTCCGCCGCGCCGAGCAGGGTTCCCAGGTCCTCGCCGAGCGCGCCGGCTATCACCCACAGAACGTCGACCCGCAGTGAGCGGTGACCGGTCTCGTAGTTCGCGAGCGCCGCCTTGCTGACCAGGCCGCCGGTGCGCTGCGCGACCTCTGCCTGGGTGAGCTTCTGGCGGCGTCGCGACTCACGCATCACCCGGCACACGGCAGCGGCGAATGCCTGCTGCGATCGTGCGTCGTAAGCCTGCGACACGTCCTATCCCCTGTCGTCGGAGGTACGGCGGAGAGGCTCTCTGACCGCCAAGGGACCAACCGTCGGTCACCGTCCGTTCACGAATCGCAGCCTTCGCCACGAGTCTGTGAGCCGGACGGGCTATTCCCGAGTTGGGAATGCGCACCCTTCGGGTCTTTCTACCACAGGGTAATCAGAATTACACTCGTTCGGCCCATTGGGGGTGAGCCAATGCCCCGATTGTGTCAGGCGCAGTGCGGAACGGCTTCGGCAACCCGCGCAGGTGTCCCTGGGGCTGTCAGTGAACAAGCCCGTCAGGTGAACAAGCCAGTCAGGTGAACAGGGCCTTTCCGAACCAATCGCCGGGACCACTCACCCCCGGTGGGCAGGCCCACAGGCCGCCGCCGATGTGCGCGATGTACTCGTTGAGCAGGTCCGAGCGGCCCAGCCTGGTCTGCAGAGCCTTGAACTGGGCGTGCGGGTCCCGTTGGAACGCGATGAAGAACAGCCCAGCCGCGAGTTTGCCGGTGTCCGGGTCCTGGCCGTCGGTGTAGTTGTATCCGCGGCGCAGCAGCCGGATGCCGCCGTTCTGTTCCGGTGACGCCAGCCTGATGTGGGCGTTGACGTCGATCGCCGGTCCGGTCGGTCCGGTGGCGGCGTAATCGACCGGTGCGAACTCGTCACCGCCGGTCAGCGGGGCGCCGGTGGCCTTGCTCCGGCCGAAGATCCGCTCCTGGTCGGCGAGCGGGTCGGTGTCCCAGGACTCGATCTCCATCCGGATCTTCCGGGCGACGAGAAACGAGCCGCCGGCCATCCAACCGGTCGCTGCGGCCGGCTGGCCGGTCGCACCTGCGACGGCCGGGGGCACCCACACCTGGGCGTCCAGGGCGGCCGTGTCGTCGGCGTGGATGTTGCGGGTGCCGTCCTTGAAACCCATCAGGTTCCGCGGGGTCGACTGCCCGGCCCCGGTCGCGGAGGCCCGGCCGAAGCCGAGCTGCGACCACTTGAGGACAGCGGTGCCGCGGGCCGCGCGGACCATGTTGCGGATCGCGTGGAAGACCACCTGCGGATCGTCGGCACAGGCCTGGATGCACAGGTCGCCGTCCGACAGCGCCGGCTTCATCACGGCATCACCGGGAATGGTGCCGAGCGGCGCGAGCTCGGCGGGGCGGCGATCGGCCAGGCCGAGGCGCTCGTCGAACAGCGACGGCCCGAAGCCGACCGTGATGGTCAGCGAGTGCGGTCCCAGGTCCATCGACTCACCGGTGTCGAACGGCGGTTGCTGCTCCCTGACCGGTGAGTCGCTGACCTGTTTGCCGGCCGTCAGCCTGGCCGCCATCGCCGCCCACCGACCGAGCATCCGCTGCATCTCATCGGTGTCGGTGGTGGTGACGTCCAGCGCCGCGAACATCAGCCGGTCCTGCTGCGGGGTGGTGACGCCGGCCTGCCGGGCGCCGTAGAACGGGACCACCGCGTTCGCCCTGGCGACACCGGAGTCGACCGGTGCCGGTGACGCCGCGTTCGCCGACCGGATCCCGTACCCGGCGGCCACCCCGGCACCGGCCGCCAGGCCGACACCGGCAGCAGCGGCCCCGCCCAAGAACCGGCGACGCGAGGTGGAGCGCGGCGGGGCGGGTTGCTGCTGGGGCGTGATTCGCCCCGGTTCGTCGAGAGGCACAGCGTCAGCTCGTGATCTTCGCGGAGATGGCGGACAGCGGTTCCTGGACGACCAGCAGCGCGTCGGTCAGCCTCTTCTTGTCCCGGGCCGTCAGCTCGTCGTACGGCGTCCAGCCGCTGGGCGCTGCCGGGTCCCGGTACTCCTCCAGTGCGGCGGTCAGGGCGTCGAAGGACTTCGAGATCCGCGGGACCAGCGTGGGGTCGATCTGGTCGAGGGCGGGCTTCAGGGTGGCGAAGGCCTGCAGCGAGCCCTCGACGTTGGCCTCGAAATCGAGCAGGTCGATCCGGGAGTAGGCCTCCTCCTCGCCGGTGATCTTCGAGGCGAGCACCTCGTCGAGCAGGGTCGCGGCGCCGTTGGCGATCTCGAAGGCCTGGTAGCCGCCTGCGGTCCCGGCTGCGGTCGCGGTGGACAGCTTCTTGGCCTCCCCCTGCAGGTCGGTGATGTCCGCGACCAGCTGGTCGGCGAGCGGGGCGAGCCCGTCCGTCGACTTCTTCACCCACAGCCCCTGCTCGATCGGGTGGAAACCGGTCCAGGTGGCACCCGCCTCCACGTCACCGGCCCGCAGGTCGATGGCCGGATCGAGCTCCGGGAAGGATTCGGCGACCGGTTCGATCCGCTCGTAGAACGGCCGGGCCTTGATGTACGCGGCCCGCGCGGCGGCCACATCGCCGGCCTTGATGGCGGCCGCGAGTTCCCGAACCGGCACCAGAAGGAAGGAGATCTGGTCGTCGACATAGGTGGCGTAGTCGATGGTCGCCTGATCGAGGAGCGCGGTGAGATCCGCGGATTGCTCGGCCGCCTGGCCGGTGACGGTGAACGGTGTCCGCTCGGTGCTCGCCCCGGGGCAGTAGATCTGGTAGCTGCCGCCGTCGAGCCGCGCCGAGAAGGTCGAGTCGAACCCGGGCGCCAGGTTTTCCCGCTCCCCGACGATCCGCTGGTCGGCCACGAGTTCCACCTCCGTCACGCCGACGGCGTCCACGTTGGTGACCACGAACGTGACCTGACCGGCGGGCACGGAATCCGGGCTCGCGACGCAACCGCCGTCCTCGGTGAGGGTGACCGACACCGACCCGGCCTCGGCCGCGCCGGACGCGGAACCGGACGGGCTCGCCGATCCCGACGCGGGCGGCGAGCCCGCGGACGATGCATGGTCCCCGGCGGCCGGCGCCGCGGTGTCCGAAGACCCGCAGCCGACCAGCACCAGGGTCGCTGCGGTCAACAGGGCGGCCGGCGCGAAAACGGCGCGGCGACGGGAAGGGGTGGTCATGGTTCTCCAGGGCAATCGAGGTCGAGCGGGCGGACCGCCCGATGGCGGCGCGAACAGGACGGGAGCTGGGCAGCGGTCAGCGGGCGGGCAGCGCTCCCGCGGCGGTGGGTGGCCGGGCTGCCGACAGTGCCGACGTCGACCCGGTCGAGACCGGGGACCCGGCCGGGACCGGTTGACGGGCCCGATCGGCCAGTGCGGGATCTGTGGGAGCCGGATCGACGGGGACAGCGTTCGCCGCCACGGACCGGTCCGTCGGTTTCGCCGGTGCGGTCGGGCCGTCCGACCTGCGGGTGACAAGCTTCGGAATGCCGAACGCGAGCAGCACCAGCGCGAACACCGCGAGCAGGACCGGGATCACCCCGCCGACAACCTCGTGCCGCGTCCGATCCTGTGCGGCGGCCAGAATCTGCCCGCGGCCCGCCGCGAGGGCGGCCTCGGTGGCGCGGAACTCCTCCTCGGCGACGACACCACCGGAGACGGCCGCTCGGCCGGGCACCGTGACCTGCATCGACCGGATCAGCCGGAGATCAACGACGGTGACCACACCGGTGCCGGTGTCAACGGTGACAGTGGGCGTCGCGCTGTCGGTGTACCCGATCTCCAACTGCTGGTCGGCGCGGGTGGAGCGGACCCCGACCGGCAGCCGACCACCGTTCCGCTCGGCCACCTGGGCGGCGGTCAGCGAGGTGGGCAACCCGGCGGCGGCAGTGTCGACGGGAGCGGTCAGCGCGGGTCCGACGAGGGTGGTGGAGTTGCTCGATGCACCGGGCGCGGTCAGCGCCGCGTCCCCGCCCAGCGTGGATCCCGGCAGCGCGCGGAGCAGATCGACGGTGACGGTCGCCGACGACCCGTCCCGCAGCGTCACTGTCGCGGTGCCGCCCCCGTCACCGCCGGTGGTGCCCTCACCGGGTGAGGGTGCAGCCAACGCGAGCGGTCCTTGGGTCGCGGCGGTCACAGCCGGGACGCCCGGAGCCAGCGCCATCAGCAGCGCGGCCAGCGCCAGCGAACCGGCAGCGGTGCCGACCAGGATGCGGCCGAGGACCGGCCGGGACGGGGTGCGCCGCGGCGGCCAGAGCACCACCAACAGCATCGGCACCACGTAGAGCAGGTAGGCGACCATCTCGACGATCGGCAGGCTGGACCGGATCCCGAGCATCCCGGTGAGCAAGGACTCCGGCACCGATCCGGGCCGGGCGATCGCGGACAGGTCGAGCGCCGGCGTCTGGCCGACGGTCAGCCAGCCGGCCTCGTAGGCGGCCCGCAGGGTGCTCATCAGCAGGCCGCCGGCGACCAGGACGAGCACCGCGCCGGTGATCCGGAAGAAACGCGACAGGTTCAGGGTCACGCCGCCCCGGTAGATCAGATAGCCGAGGCCGGACGCGACACCGACGCCGAGCACCACCCCGAGGACGGCCTCCACCGGTGACAGTGCCGACTGGAACGCGGCGAGCAGGAAGACGGCGGTCTCGAAGCCCTCCCGGATGACGGCCAGGAACGCCATCGCGACGAGCGCTCCGGCGGATCCGCTGGCCAGCGCGCTGCCGGCCGCCGTCCGGAGGTTCGACTTCAGGTCGCGGGAATGCGCCCGCATCCACAGCACCATGTAACTGACCATCACCACGGCGATGGCGGCGACCACGCACTCGAGCATCTCCTGCTCGCGTTGCGGCAGTGACGCGTTGAGCATCTGCAACAGGATTCCGACCGCCAGGCACAGCGCGACGGCCACGCCCACGCCGGCCCAGACCTTGCGCAGCGCGTCGGGCCGGTTGCTCTGCCGCAGGAAGGCCGCGACGATCCCGATGATCAGGGCCGCCTCGAGCCCCTCCCGTAGCCCGATGACGAACGTCGCGAGCATCCCGCCTCCTGATCACCCTGACCGGCGGCCACCACCCGCCGCAACCGACGGTGAGGTTAGCCTCCCCTTATCCGCGGACGCTACAGGACAACCGGCCCGGCGCGACACTGCAGATCGGGGCAGTTGCCTCTCGCCGCGGCGTGAACTGGCTCACCCCCGTGTGCGCCGGTCCCGCGGCGGGTGTCCGTACCCTGTTCCGATGACCATCCGACCCATCGTCATCTGCGGCGACCCGGTCCTGCACCGCCCGACCCGTCCCGTCACCGAGTTCTCCACCCCCGAACTCGAGATGTTCATCGAGGATCTGTTCCAGACGAACGACGCGGCCTACGGTGCCGGTCTCGCGGCGAATCAGATCGGCGACGACCGCCGGATGTTTGTCTATGACTGCCCGGACCACGGCACCCGGCGCCGCGGGTACGTCATCAATCCGATCATCGAGACATCGGCGATCCCGACGAACATGCCGGATCCCGATGACGACTCCGAGGGTTGCCTGTCCGTGCCCGGCGAGAGCTTTCCGACCGGCCGCGCGGACTGGGCCAAGGTCACCGGCGTCGACATGGCGGGCGAACCCATCGAGGTGGAGGGCACCGGATTCTTCGCCCGGTGCCTGCAGCACGAGGTCGATCACCTGGACGGCTACCTGTACCTGGACCGGTTGATCGGCAAGAACGCGCGCGCTGCCCGCAAGGCCGTCAAGGCGCACGGGTGGGGCATTCCCGGGCTGACCTGGCAACCCGGCAAGGATCCCGATCCGTTCGGCCACTGAGTCAGCTTCTCTGATTTGCCCGATTGGCTCACATCCGGTGACAAGGTTGTCACGCTGGGGTGGTCGGCCGTTGTTGTCCGGCCGATAGGGTGAGCGCGTGTTGACCGCCCACTCCTCGTCCCCGACCGCAGTCCGTGACGCCCCGACCGCAGCCGTCCCGTCCACCGATCGGTCGGCCCGGTGAGCACCGCGACGGCCTCCCCCGACATCGGCACCGGCGCCTCCGGAGCGGAGGCGAACGGCGGGACCAGCAAGCAGGTGCAGATGGTGGTGGTGGCCAACCGGCTGCCGTTCGACATGGAGAAGATGCCCGACGGCACCACCAAGGCCCGGCAGGCTCCCGGCGGCCTGGTCACCGCGCTGGCCCCGATCCTGTCCCGCCGGCACGGCGCGTGGATCGGCTGGCCGGGGACCGCGGATGTCACCCTGGAACCCACGACCACCGACGGCCTGAGCCTGCACCCGGTGACGCTCAGCGCCGAGGATGTCGACGACTACTACGAAGGCTTCTCGAACGAGACGCTCTGGCCGCTCTACCACGACGCGGTGGTGGAGTCGCAGTACCACCGCGAATGGTGGGAGGCCTACCAGAGGGTCAACGCGCGTTTCGCGGAGGCGGCCGCCGAGCTGGCCGCCCCGGGCGCCACCGTCTGGGTGCACGACTACCAGTTGCAGCTGGTGCCGCAACTGCTGCGCCGGCTGCGGCCGGACGTGCGGATCGGCTTCTTCCTGCACATCCCGTTCCCGCCGGTCGAGCTGTTCATGCGGCTGCCGTGGCGCACGCAGATCGTCAACGGGCTGCTCGGTGCGGACCTCATCGGGTTCCAGCTGCCGGGCGGGGCGCGGAACTTCGCCCGGCTGGCCAAGTCGCTGACCGGCGCGGTCACCACCGGCGGCACCATCGAGCACGACGGACGCACCATCAAGGCCGCCGCCTACCCGATCTCGATCGACTCCGCGGAGCAGTCCGCGCTCGCGGCGACCCCCAAGATCCACGCCGCGGCGAAGCAACTGCGCAGCGATCTCGGGAACCCGGCCAAGATCATCCTGGGCGTCGACCGGCTGGACTACACGAAGGGGATCGACGTCCGGCTGCGTGCGTTCGGTGAACTGCTGGCCGAAGAGGATCCGGCCGTCGCGAACGCCGTCATGGTGCAGATCGCCACCCCGAGCCGGGAACGGCTGGGGTCCTACCGTCGGATGCGGGAGGCGATCGAGCAACAGGTCGGCTCGCTGAACGGCGACTACGGCAAGATCGGCCATCCGGCGGTGCATTACCTGCACCAGTCGCTGCCCCGGGAGGAACTGGCGGCGTTCTACGTCGCCGCGGACGTCATGACGGTGACGCCGCTGCGGGACGGGATGAACCTGGTCGCCAAGGAGTACGTGGCCTGCCGGGTCAACGGCGGCGGGGTGCTGCTGCTGTCCGAGTTCACCGGCGCCGCCAGGGAACTGCGGGCCGGCCTGCTGGTCAACCCGTACGACACCGACGGCGTCAAGAACGGGCTGCGCTCGGCGCTGACCATGCCGACGGTCGAGGCCCGGCGGCGGATGCGTTCACTGCGCCGCCAGGTGCTCACCCACGACGTGGATCGCTGGGCGGCGGCCTTCCTCTCCGCCCTGGAACAGACCAGGGACCACGTCGCCGACGCGATGACCCGGCTGCCCGGCGAGGTGACGGCGGCCATCGCCGAGGTCAGCGAGACCGAACGGCTACTGGTGGCAACGGATTTCGACGGCTGCCTGGCGCCGATCGTGGACGACCCGTCGTCGGCGCGGCCGTTGCCCGAGTCGATGGAGGCGCTGCGGGCGCTGACCGTGACGCCGGGAACGATCGTCGCGGTCGTCTCCGGGCGGGCCCTGGACGACCTGGAGCACCTGCTGGGATCGGCCGACCGGATGCACCTGGTCGGTTCGCACGGCGCGGAGACCTCCGCCGAGGACCGGGACGACCAGGCCACGAACCTCACCCCCGAGGACGCCAAACGCCTTGGGCGGCTTCGGTTGGAGTTGCAGCAGATCACCGCGGAGTACCGCGGCGTCCGGCTGGAGCCGAAGCCGACCGGCATCGCCGTTCACCTGCGCGGGATGGATCCCGCGGAGGCCGCCGCCGTCACCCAGCAGATCGAGGAGAACCCGGCGAGCTGGCCCGGTGTGCACCTGTTGCGCGGCAAGATGGTGCTCGAGCTGACCGTCGTGACGACCAACAAGGGCCGCGCGCTGAAGGCCCTGATGAAGGCCAATCACAGCACCGCGACCGTCTACATCGGTGACGACGTCACGGACGAGAACGCCTTCGGCGTCCTGGAACCCGGCGACGTCGGCATCAAGGTGGGCTCCGGCAGGACCGCGGCCGACGTCCGGATCACCGACCCGAGCAGGGTGGCGGACGTGCTGAGCGTGTTGGCGGACAATCGCCGGCGGGCGCAGAAGCGCCGGTCGCAGCACGCCGCCGGCACCTCCGGCCCGGTCGCGAAGGCGCAGACGTCCGGCAACTGAACCCACGCGTGGGCGGCGGTTTCGCCAGCAGGTTCTTCGGGAATACACCTGACGTCGGGAGCCGAGATGGCTTCGGCTCCTGCGGATGGCTTCGGCTCGTCGTCGGGGGCGAGCCGGAGACCTCGGCAGGCGCTCGCGGTCAGGCAAACGCGGGCATCACCTCGTCGTGCAGCAGCCGGAGTTGCTCGTCGACGGTCGCGACGCCCGGGATCGACCTCCCGGTGAAGGCTTTCACCAGTGATGCGTCCGTGATGGCCGCGATGAGGTGGTTGACGCCGGCCGGCTCGATGTCCTTGATCTTGGCCGTCACCTCCTCCGGTGTGCCGGCGAACGAAAGCTTCTCGGCGATCTCCGGGGTGGTCAGCTCGATCCCCTTCGCGAGATCACCGCCGCCGATGGCGTCGATGATCGGCTTCAGACTCTCCGGGTCGACTCCGTTGCGCTCCAGCTGCTCGGCCGGCATCGACGAGGCGTAGATTCCGACCATGCTGCGCGCGGCGTCCTTCGCCGCCGCCGAGTCGCGGCCGACGGACAGCACCACCCAGGCGCCGAAATCCAGGGTGCGCCAATCTTTTCCAGCCTTCTGGGCACCGACCCGGAGGTGCTCGGCGGCGTAGTCATAGGCCTCGCGGGTGTAGCTGAGCGCATGGTGGCAGCCGTCGGAGAATTCGGCGGCGGCCTGGAACGACCGCGGCCCGCGCATCGCACCCATCTTGACCGGCACCCGATCCTGCACCGGCCGGGCGAAGGTGAAAAGGCCGTTGTACTGGAAGAACTCGCCGTCGAAGGTGATCGCCCCATCGTCCAGCAGGGTGCGGATGACGTGCACACCCTCGATCACCCGGGACAGCGGCTTGGTCGTCGCCCAGTCGATGCCGTACTGGCTCAGCAGGCCGAAGTTGCCGCTGGAGAGCACCACCTCGGCGCGGCCGCCGGTCAGCTCGTCCAGCGTCGCGGCCGCCTGGGCGATGAGCGTCGGCTCGCGCAGCACGACGGCGGAAACGCTGGGCCCGAAGCGGATCTGGCTGGTCTGCTGGGCCGCGGCGGCGAACAGCAGCCACAGATCCTTGTGCCACGTCTCGTCTGCCGCGTAACAGGCGTAGAAGCCCAGTTCGTCCGCCAACCGGATCGCCTGCAGCGATTCCTCCAGCGGGTAATCGGGGAGCATCACGTAACTGAACTTCATTCGGATCTCCTCAGGACGGGTTGCGGGCGGCGTCGGCCCTGAGCCGGCGCAGTTGGTCCGCCACCTCGACGGCGTCGCCCTGCGGGACGTTCTCGGAGTGACGGTCGGGACGGGCGAGGAACAGGTACAGCAATCCGGTCACGCCGACGATGCAGACGCCGATCGCCACGATCCACCTGTCGAGGAACGTGTCGGCCTCCGCCGGTCGGATCAACAGGAAGATGGCGAAAATGCCGTAGGCCAACGCCAGGATGTTCACCAGCAGTCCCCAGCTGCCGAGGTTCCACAGGCCGGCCGGCCGCCAGCCGCGGAGCCGCTGGCGCAGCGCCGCCAGCACGACGGCCTGGAAGGCGATGTAGATGCCGAGCACCGCGAACGCTGTCACCCTGGCCAGGGTGTCCGGTCGCCAGAACACGAACAGCGCGATCAGCACCGGGACCACGCAGACGACGGTGAGCGCGTTGGTCGGCACCGCATGCTTCGCTGAAACCCTTGCCAGCCAGGGGCTTGCCGGCAGCATCCGGTCCCGGGCGAACGCATACAGCAACCGGCTCCCGGCTGCCTGCAGGGACAGCACGCAGGAGATGAAGGCCACCACGGTGACCACCAGGAAGATCTTGGACCCGGCGGTGCCGAGCGTCGCCTGCAGGATCGACGGGATCGGGTCGGCCTCCTCGCCGTCGACGATCGCCTGCAGGTTCGGCGCGGCGAGTACGTAGCCGGCATAGGACAGGAAGCCCGAGACACCGCCGACCAAGATGGTCAGGATCATCGCGACCGGGATGCGCCGGGTGGGGTCGTTGACCTCTTCGGCGACGTCGCCGCAGGCCTCGAAGCCGTAGAACAGGAACAGGCCACTGAGCGCGGCCGCCAGGAAGGTCACCAGATACGCCTGGTCACCGCCGGCCCCGAGGCTGTCGAAGAACACCGAGAACGGTTGCTGGCGCTGGAAGATGACCAGATAGAGCCCCAGGGCGACGACACCGATCAATTCCGCCGCCAGCCCGATCCGGGCGATCCTGGCGAGCATCCGGGTCCCGCTGTAGTTGATGATCAGCGCCACCAGCAGCAAGCCGACGACGATCAGCAGGGTGATCGCCGGCGTCGCCTCGATGCCGAGCAGGGCGGCGACGAAGCCACTGCCGAATTCGGCGACCGCGGTGATCGTCACGATGATCGCCCAGATGTAGACCCACGAGACGATCCAGGCGAACTTGCGGTTCCACAACCGGCGGGTCCACGGATAGATCCCGCCGGCCAGCGGGTACTGCGACACGACCTCGCCGAACACCAGCGCCACCAGCAACTGCCCGGCGCCGACGATGACCAGCCACCAGATCGACGGCGGCCCGCCGACCGAAAGGCTGTAGGCGAACAGCGAGTACACGCCGACGAGCGGCGAGAGGTAGGTGAATCCGAGCGCCATGTTCGACCACAGCCCCATGCTGCGGTGGAATTCCTCGGTGTACCCCAGGGCGGCGAGCTGCGCCTCGTCGGCGGGGCTGCCGTTCGGTGATGGTGAAGGACTCACCGGGTCTCCTCAGCGGGCGGTGCAGCAGCGGTCGGCATCGGACGACGCCGGCCCGGTCTCGCAATTGGAAGAAAACCTATAGAGGTAGATGTCATAGGGCAAGACCCGATGTCAGCCGAACGACTCCGAGCCGATCGGGTACAGCGTCCACGGCACCCCGGCCACCGCGCGACCCATCCGCAGCGGCTCCGATTCGCCGTGCCGGACATCGGCCAGCGCGCCGACGAGCCATCGCGGCGAGGTCGACAGGACGACTCTGCCCTCCTCGTTCACCAGCACGTAGGGGTGGGACAGCGCCCCGCCCGCCGTCATCAGGTGGGTCTCCAACCTGCGGACCGGGACGTCCGCACCGACCACGCCGACGAATCGATCGCCGATCGTCACCGGCCCGGTCAAGGTCAACAGGTACTGGCCGGTGCCGTTCAGGTCGATGTACGGGCCGACGACGTGCCGGCGCCCGGTCCGCCGGGGCACGTCGAACCAGTCGGCGGCCAGGTAGTCGTAGTAGCCCAGGCTGGACGGCCGGAGGTCCGGGGTCAGCAACTGCAGCGAGCCCGCGGTCGGATCCAGCTGCCACCAGCGGAGCTGTTGGGACGCTGCGTATTCCGACCGGTTGACGGCCTGGTGGCCGGAAGTTGCTTCGAGCTGGTCAGGGTCGAACACCACGCCGAGACCGATGGCCGGCTGCGCCGGCTCGAGCAGCAACTCCCGGACGACGGCATCGATCCGGTCGGCCATGGTGGCCGGTTCGACCATGGCTTCCGGATCACCTTCCAGCGCGCCGACCGTGGCGGCGCGTACCAGCTGCACCGTCTCGAAGACCCGTTCCACGACCGCGGCGACAGCGCCGCAGATGTCGGCGGGGTCGACCGCTGATCGCCGGGAACGACCGCGCGAGGCGCGCGTCATGGCGACACACCGGCCGCCCGTCGCTGCCCTGCTGCCGGTCGCGGCGTGGCTGCCGGTCGCTGGCCTGCTCGAGCACCGGAACTCCCCCGGCGGCGCATCGCCTGCAGGTGCAGGTCGATCGACCAGAGCGTCCGGTTCTCGATGTGCTCTTCGGTGAGCGCCCGGGCGAGATCGGCGTCCCGGGCCTCGATGGCATGGATCACGGCGCGATGGCTCGCCACGATGCTGCCGCGCAGCTTCGGTGTGCGGCTGGGTGGCCACGGCAGCTGCCCCAGTTCGACGTGCAGGTCCATCTCCAGCATCGTCAGCCGGACGGACTGCGCGCAGGCGGCGACCTCGATGTAGAACCGCCCGTCGATCCGGCGCTGCGCGGTCACCGACTCCGCTGCGGCCAGCCGGTCGACGATGTCGCGCAGCCTCGCGATCTCGCGCAGCGATGCCCTGGTGGCCGCCAGTCGCGCCGCCCCCGCCGCGACCGCCGCGTGCACATCGCCGAGTTCACGCAGGTCTGTGGTTCCCACCGCGGCCAGCCGGGCGTCGGCGAGGGCGGCGAGGGCGTCCTCGCGGGACCGGACGAAACTGCCCCCGCCCCGCCCGCGGCGGGTCTGCACCAACCCGAGATTGCGCAGCTCGGCAAGTGCTTCGCGCAGGGTGACCGTCGAGACGTTCAGCATCGTCGCGAGTTCCGCCTCGGCTGGGAGTTGCTCGCCGTCGCCGAGCAGGCCGAGAGCGATCGCACTGCCCACCCGACGGACGACGGCCTCGCTGCGCAGCGCCCCGTCGTCGAGCGGCGCGAAGACCGCGCGCCACGCGTCGCCGCTGAGCACCTGCACGAGTCCTCCTCGGTACACGCCGCCTCGGTACCCGCCGCCCCGGTACACGCCGCCTCGGTACACGCCGCCTCGGTACACGCCGCGCGGGATCGTCCGGGATCACCCCGAGCAATTCTCCCACCGGGTCCCGTCGGCCACTTTAACCATTGAACCCATAGGTTTCTCGGGCTAGGGTTTTGGTCACGTCACCCTTGCGTCACCCTCCCGTCACCCAGGAGCATCGATGACCCAGGTTCAACCCGATCGATCGCCTTCGCCTGACGCGCTGTCCGTGCCCTTCACGCCCGGCTCCCCCGCCAATCCACCGGAACTGGCCGACTTTCCCGAAACCCTCGCCGGACCGGTGCCGGTGCCGCTGGCCGAGCCCCGCACCCGGGCGTTCGTGGAGCAGTGGCGCAATGCGTCCTACAACTGCTTCTCGTCGGGGCACAAGTTCTGCCGCGAGGTCTGCCCGGTCACCCAGGTCGAACGCAACGAGTCCTGGACGCCGACCGCCTTCCACGCCAACGTCATCGCGATGGAACGCGGCGAACTCGACATCGCCGACGTGGCAGCCGATTACGTCAACTGCACGCAGTGCGGAGCCTGCGAGCTGCGCTGCCCCAACACCTTGTTCACCGGCGACTTCTACCGCTTCCGCACCCGGACCGTCGACGTGGTCAAGGCCGTGCGGGCGCTGGCCGTTGAGAGCGGGGTTCACCAGCCTCAGTGGAAGGTGTGGAACGAACGCACCGATCTCAAGACCCATGAGCCGGTGCTCGGCGAGGTGCCGGTTGCGCAGGAACGGGTGCGCGACTGGGCGGAGGGGTTGAACATCCCGATCGGCGGCGAGACCGTGCTGTTCGTCGATTGTGAGGCCGCCTTCTACCGCACGTCCGTCCCGCGGGCCGTCGCCCAGATGCTGCAGCGGGCCGGGTACGAGTTCGGCCTCATGCAGGACCAGTGGTGCTGCGGCGGCCCGGCCGCCGAAATGGGCTACGTCGACCAGGCCCAGCGGTTCGCCCGGCACAACCTCGACAATTGGCGGGCGACCGGCACCAGGCGGGTGCTGGTGCTCGACCCGCACGACTACATCTCGTTCACCGAGGACTATCCGAAGTATTTCGGCGACGAGTTCGACATCGAGATCGTCCTGGTGCTGGATCTTCTCGCGTCGCTGCTCCGCGAGGGCCGGCTGACCCCCAGCGTGCCGTTGGACCGGGCGATCACCTACCACGACCCCTGCCGACTGAACAAGCGAAAGGGGATCTGGCAGGAGCCGCGGGAATTGCTGCGCGCCATTCCCGGTCTCCGTTTCGAGGACGTCGACCGGGTGACACAGTGGTCGTACTGCTCGGGCGGCGGAGGCGGCCTGCCCGTCGAGAAGCCCGACCTCACCGCGAGGATCAGCGCACTGCGGCTGGAGCGTGCGGTGGAACTGGATGTCGACACGCTGGTCAGTGCCTGCCCCTGGTCGGAGCGTCCGCTGAGTGAGGCGGGCGACGCCCAGGACATCGACGTCATCGACCTGCACGAGCTGTTCGCCCAGTCCCTCGGCATCACCGTCGGCGGATCGCGGGGCGACGTCGGGGACCGACGACTCGCGCAGGAGCGCAGCGGCGTTCCCGGCCGCGCCCGGCGGACCCGGGGCGGCTGCCGGGATGGTGGCGGCGGATGCGGTGCCGGCTGCGGTTCGTCCGACGGCGCCGCAGCAGGCGGGCACGTCGGTGGCTGTGGCTGCGGCGGGTCCTGAGCGATGACGTCGACCTCGGAACCCACCACCGGCCCGCAGAGCATCGGCCTGGAGAGCATCGGCAGCGACCCGTTGCGGCCACCGCCGATGGACGCCGAACGGCTGGACGGCATGGTTCAGGCGCTGCTGACGGTGCTGCCGCCGGAGCAGATCCTCACGGCGAAAACCGATCGCTACAACCGGGCACGAGTTCCCGCGCCGTTCCCCGTTCACCGCTGGTCGGAGCGGCTGCCGGACATCGTGGTGCTGCCCACCTCCACCGAACAGGTCGCCGGGGTGGTCCGGATCGCCAACGAGCTCGAGGTGCCGGTGGTGCCCAGGGACGGCGGCACCGGGCTGACCGACGGCGCGGTGCCGATGCGCCGCGGCATCGTCATCGACGTCAAGAAGATGAACCAAATTCACGAGATCGATCTGGTGAACCGGACTGTCACCGTCGGCACCGGTATCAACATGCTCAAGCTCAACGAGCGACTCGCGCAGCACGGGCTGTTCTACCCGGACGATCCGGCGTCCTACCCGTGCTCACTGGTCGGCGGCCGGATCGGCACCAGCGGCTGGTCGCTGATCGGTGCCAGATACGGCCATACCCGGGACCTGGTACTGAGTTTCGACCACGTCCTGCCGACCGGGGAGATCCTGCACGTCGGCGACGGCATCGGCGGCAAGATCAGCAAGTCGTCCAGCGGGTACCAGCTCAAGCACCTGTTCATGGGTCACCAGGGCACCCTGGGCATCGCGACCAAGGCCACGCTCAAGCTGTATCCCAAGCCCGAGGCGGAGCTCTCCCCGTTCTGGGCCTTCGACAACTACCAGGATGCGCACGCCTGCACCGGTGCGCTCGCCCGCGCCGGCATCGCCACCTTCGCCGGGGCGGTGCTGTTCGACGAGTACAAGGTCGCCTACCTGCGGCGCGACGACGAGGCGTACATTCCGCAGCCGGCCGACGTCCGGGCGCTTGTCTGCTCGGTGCTGTACGGCTACGAGGACGAGGTGCGAGTCGGTGGCAAGAGGCTGTTCCGGATCGCCAAGGAGCACGGGGCGCGCTACCTCGGTGACGAGATCTCAGAGGGGGACTGGGCGGCCCGGCACGACCGCTACGCCACCCCCCTGCACGGCCGCACCAAGGACGGCCAGGTCATCCCGATGTCCTGGCACTGCGAGGACGCCGCGATCAACTTCTCGCAGGTCCCGGCGGTCAGCCGGGAATGGCATGCCATTCTGGCGGACCTGCGCCGGAAGACCGACGTCTTCGACGACTGGGGCATGTTCGCCTACACCTCGGCCGACACCGGGGTCGACTACCTCACCGAAATCGATGTCGGCATCTGGGAACAGCGACTGGACGATCGTGCCTGGGCGGCCTGGGTGGAGGCCAAGCGGAAGATCGCGGCGGTCGCCATCGCCCACAACGGGTCGATGAGCGCGTGCCACGGCTCCTGCCGGGAGGGCGAGGTCGACCTGCTTCCGGACGAGCTCGGCCGCGGCTTCGAGGTCATGCTCGACGTCAAACGGGCGCTCGACCCGAACAACATCATGAATCCGGGCAAGTACCTGCTCGACCGCGCGTACGACGGGAGCCGCTGATGACGAACGGGCAACCGGCCGGACCCTCGGCCGCCGCTGAGTTCCGTTATCTGGAGCAGTACACACCACCCGCCGCTACCCCGGTCAGCGACGTCGCGATCACCACCTTCGAGCACGTCTACGAGGTCGACGCCCGGCTGATGCAGGAACACGTGCTGCAGCAGACCTTCCCGAACTGGGACACCCTGCGGATCATGCGCAGCCGGCACGACCACCTGCAGTGGATGCACCGGCACTTCGCCGACACCGTCATCACCGGATCGGCTCTGCTGGCCGAGGTCGAGGCGGCGGCCGACGCCGAGTCCGGGAAGTGAATGACGCCTACGCGAGGAGAACAGCCCAATTCGTCAATGAAGGATTAATCACCGAAAAGGGTCTTCGGGGCTGATACGGACCTATTCACCGGCGCAAATCGGTCACCAGTACAACGTTAGAAAATATCTGGCTGCCAGTCGTTTACAACGTTGTATCCACGGGATATACAGGCTCTCACTCGCGCCCGTCTCGTCGGTGCCGCGGTTCAGCAGACCAGAGCACGAACGGGTCGGAGGCAGCCATGAATGTGTTTGCGGGACATCGAACCACCCCGGCCCGGCTCGCGGTGATCATCGCCATGCTGTTGGGCATGCTGGCCGCCGGTCTGCCGGCAGCGGCCGGCAGCGCAGCTGCGGGCACCGCCGGGGGAAACACCGCGGGGGCGTCCGGCCATGGACGCAACCCGGGCACGTACGAGAACCCGATCCTGCCGAAAATTCCCGGCGACGGCGCCGTCGAGAGTTGCGCCGACCCGACCGTGATCCACGGGCAGCAGAAGGGCGACAAGTACTGGTACATGTACTGCACGACCGATCCGCTGAACGACGAGGACCTCGACGCCGCGGGCGATCTCCGCTTCCACCGCATCCCGACGTCGCGGTCGCTCGATCTGGTCAACTGGACGTACGTTGGTGACGCCTTCGACTCGCTTCCCACCTGGGCGGCACCATCCGCGGCGCTGTGGGCGCCGGATCTCGTCTACTCCAGCACCTTCCGGCAGTACTACATGACCTTCGTCGTCACCGACACCGCCGACGCTGTCAGCGGCGAACCCGGATGCGACAGCGACAACGCCATCGGCGTCGCGACCGGCCCGACGCCGACCGGCCCGTGGACGTTCTCCGACGAGCCCGTGGTTGCGCCGCGCAGAGGGGGACCGGGGTGCAACTTCAAGTGGACCTACGATCCCGAGGTGCCGGGCGACACCATCGCTACGACGGGCCACCTGTTCTACGGCAGCTACTACGGCGGGATCTACGTCGACGACCTGACCCTCACCGCGACCGGCGCCACGCTCGCCGGCGACCCGACCATGGTGGCCATCGACAACAAGTACGAGGGCGCCAACGTCGTTCAGCGCGGCGGGTACTACTACCTGTTCGTCTCGGCAGCCAACTGCTGCAACGGAGCGCTCACCGGATACAGCGTCTTCGTCGGAAGGTCCAGGTCGATCGAAGGTCCCTACCTCGACCGCGAGGGCAATTCGCTTGTCGACGCGCAGGCCGGCGGCACGCCGGTGATCAGCATGAACGGCAACCGCTGGGTCGGTACCGGACACAACAGCGTCTTCAAGGACTTCGACGGCCAGTGGTGGACGATGTACCACGCCGTCGACCGGGAGGACCCGTTCTTCGAGACGTCACCCGGCTTCACCAAGCGACCGACGCTGCTCGATCCCATCGACTGGGTCAACGGCTGGCCGACGGTCCGCGGCGGACAGTGGGCCTCGGACTCCCGGCAGCCCGCGCCGGCCGCCCAACCCGGCCAACACACGAAGTACCGGACCTCCCCCGTCCGTCCGCAGATTCCCGGGAAACTGCTGACCGACTATTCGGACGAATTCCGCGGCAACAGCCTCGACGTCGACTGGTCGTGGGTGCGTCCGCCGGCGGCCGGCTCGTATTCGGTCGCCAACGGTGCGTTGACTCTGCCGATTCAGAAAACAGACCTCTACGTCGACAACAATACGGCTTCGGTGTTGCTCAGAAATCAACCCCGCGGGAATTACGTCGTGGAGACGAAGGTGCGGGTGAACGTTCCGAGCGACGGCTGCTGCTTCAATTACGCACAAGCCGGGATTGTCCTTTATGGCGATGACGACAACTTCATCAAGCTAGTGGAGTTTTCGAACTTCAACACTCGGCAAACCGAGTTCGCCAAGGAGCTCAACCCCGTGCCGGAAGGCTGGGCGCGTTACGGCAACAGCGTCGTCGGCCCGCCGTCGGAGGGGTGGACCTACCTCCGCATCGTGGTCGAGCAGCTCAAGGGCAAGGAGCGCGCCGACGCGCTGGGTGACACCGAGCGGTACACCGCTTACACCAGCCAGGACGGTCGGCACTGGGTCCGCGGCGGCGCCTGGACCCACACGCTGGGATCCGACGCGCGAATCGGATTGATTGCCATGGGCCAACAGGACACCACGGAAGGCACTTTCACTGCGGACTTCGATTACGTGCGGGTGAGTACAGTGCGCAGCGGCCCGCGCCACTGAGCAGGCGATTCTGAGGCGTCGTCACCCAGCCGTCGTCCGTCGTCACTGAACCGTCGTCACTCAGCCGTCGTCACTCAGCCGTCGTCACTCAGCCGTCGTCACTCAGCCGTCGTCACTCAGCCGTCGTCACTCAGCCGTCGTCACTCAGCCGTCGTCACTGAGCCGTCGTCACTGAGCCGTCGTCACTCAGCCGTCGTCACTGAGCCATCGTCACTGAACCGTCGTTCGCTGAACCATCGTCATTGAAGCCGTCCTCACTGAGCCATCGTCACCGAACCGCCGTTCACTGAGCCATCGTCATTGAGCTGTCGCAACTGAGCCATCATCAGTGCTCGTCACGAGCCATCGTTCGAAGGCCGGCGCGGCCGGGTCCTGAATTCCATCAGGTCGGCCGCGCCGGCTTTTCGATGCGCCGGTGATCGCACCCTATTGCTCGCCCCTGACCCTCACCGACTCTGTTCCAGCTCCAGATTAGAATTCGGTTCTCAGACTCGTAGGGCGTCCTTGGCAACTCCGAAGAACCGGTAATTCTCTACGGAGTCATTGCCGAATTCGCTGTGAGTCCGGGCCTTCGATCGGTCATGTCGGTCAAAACGGGGGCGCTTCGTCGTCGTCGTTCCGGTCGGTGGTGTCGCCCGGGTCCCGGTAACGCAGGGACGGGTTGTCGGTGGCGTTGTCGGCGGTGGTGTTCCGCGTCTCCGGGTCGGGTTGGTATTCGATTGCTGGTCGGTTGAGTTGGTGGCGGAGGAGCAGGTCGCCGACGGCGGCTTCGAGCGTGCCGGGTAGGGGTTGGGTGCTGTTGGCGGCTGCGGTGGTGGTGTCGCCGTCGCCGGTGGGAGCGGTGTTGTAGGCGGCGGTGGCCATGGTGTTGTCGAGGCGTTCGGCGGTGGTGCTGGCGGGAGTGGTGACCCAGATCTTCGGGGTGCTGACCAGTTGCCCGTGTGGCGTGTACCGGTGCCCGGTGGGGCTGTCCCAGCTGACGGTGAAGTCGGCTGGTTTGATGCGTACCTGCCATTCGGAGTGATGCTTGAACAAATGGTGGCGCCGGCACAGGGGTGTGGTGTTGTCGGTTGTGGTGGGTCCGCCTTGGTCGGGGTGCGCGTGGTTGAACGGTTCTCGGTGATCGATGTCGCAGCGCCAGGAGGGTTGCCGGCAGGACGGGAACTGGCAGGTGGCGAGCAGGGTGGTGATCTGGTCGCGGAGTTCTTGTCGGGGCCGGTAGGTGAGGGCGCCGGCGCGGGTGGTGGTGCCGGTGGTGGGGTTCGCGGTGAGCGCGGTGATGGTGGCGGCGGAGGCGGCGATGCTGCGGGCGATGCCGGCGGGGATGGCTCCGTACCCGGCGAGGTGTCCGGGCAGGTCGTCCAGTCCGGCGAGGGTGTCCAGGTCGATGACGACGGACAGGTGGGGTCGGCGGCCCTGCCGGGTCAGTGACCGGCGATCCCGGGCGACCCGGTCGGCGGTGCCGGTGTCGGGTCGCCCGAGCGGGTCGGGCAGGGCGGACGGCCGGTTGGTGTCGCGATTGGTGTCGGTGTCGGCGTAGGTGTCGGTGTCGGCGTAGGTGTCGGTGTCGGTGTCGGTGTCGGTGTCGGGTCGTCGGCGTCGGCGTAGGTGTCGGTGTCGGTGTCGGTGTCGTTTCGGGTTCCGGGGTCGTCGTCGCTGGCGGCCCAGCCGGTATCGCCTGGCGTGAATGGGTCGCCATCGGCGGGGGCCCCGTCGATGGCGGCCTCGCCGGTGACGGGCTGGCCGGCGGTTTCGTTGCCGTTGCTTTTGCTTTCGTCGTCGCTGTCGCGGTCGGGGCCGTTGCTGCTCACGGGGGTTGTGCTGCTGTCGGGGGTCGGGGTCGGCGTCGGCGTCGACGGTCGAGTCGGCTCGTGCTGGCGCGCCGCTCCCGCCGCCGTTGTTGTCACGGCTACCCGTGCTGTTGCCGCCATCGTTGCCGGCTCTGCCCGAACCGTCCCCGGCACCGCTGCTGTCCCCGTGGCCGCTGCCGCCATCGTTGGCGGCTCTGCCCGAACCGTCCCCGGCACCGCTGCTGTCCCCGTGGCCGCCGTGGTCCGGCTTGTTCGGCCCCGCCGCCGGGGGTTGGCCATGATCGGGTAGCGGCCGGCCGAGGTAACCGGTGAGGTCGAGGTGGCCGTGGGTGAGGAGTTGGTCGGCGATGTCGACCCAGGCGTCGACCCGGCGGGCACCGATGCCCCGCGGGTCACCGAACACGCCGGCGGTTCCGGTGGCCAGCAGGTCGCTGAGCTGGAAGATCTTCACCGCACCATCGGCGGGCAGCGTCGCCCGCAGGCACGCCATCGCATCCGGTAGCGCGGTCAACGCCAGGGCGCGGCGGGCGGCGGCGTGCTCGTGCCGGTCCCTGGCACCGTCCGGGTCGACGGTGATCACCGCCCGCCCGGTGACGTCCCGCAGCTCACTGTTGGTCAGCTCCCCGGCGCGGGGCAGCACCAGGTCCTGCACCGCGGCGCAGTCCCCCGGGGTCAGCGGTGCGCACTGCTCGGCGATGATCCTGGCCTTGCCGCGGTCCAGCACCCCGGCCTCCAGCGCGGTCAGCGTCGGGGCGAGCACGGTGGTCATCGTGGCCGAGTCCCGGACCCTGATCCCGGCGGTGATCGGGGAGATCCGCAGCGCCGCGGCGATTTCCGCGGCGGCCAGTGAGGTGGCAGCTTCCTCGACGAACAACACCACCTGGGCGGGGTCCTGGTCACCGGTCGCGCACGTCTTCCGCGCGAGCCGGGCGGCGAGCCGCATCGGGTCGCCCGCGGTGAACGGCACCGCCAACGCCGCCTGCAACCGCATCTGCACCGCCGCCAGCAACGACAGCGCCTTCTCCGCCGCCACCACCGCATCGACCAGCGCCGACCCGGACAACGCGGCCGGGTCCGCTCCCAGCAACGCCGTCACCGATGCAGCCGTCGCCGCACCCGCCGCCAGCGATGACCAATCAGCCGGCGCGGTCGCTGGCGGCGAGGCCAAGGGTGGCGTATCCGAGCTCGAGGACGCCAAAGGCGGCTCAGGGAACACCGGCTCCGTCATCCCTCTCCGCCACCTTCCCAAGTTTTCGAACGTATGTTCGATTCTAGCATCTGAAGGAGAACGAAGGAAGATGTGTGCACAGCCATCGACCTTCCCGTTCCCGAGGGACAGCAGCGGCCCAGCCACCTGCGGAACCACAGACCGCTCAGCGTGCTGAGCAACCCATTGGCCGCGGCCCTCTTGGGGTGGTTCCGCCGAGATCGCACGGCGGACAGGGTCCGTGATCGGAGCCATCCAACCCTCAACTCCCCGCGCCTGAGTGCCCCAAGACTCGAAGCCGATCGCGCCGGCACCGCATCACGTGCCGGAAACCAGAGCCGGGATCGCTCCGCGGATCACGCACAGCGCCACGCTTCGACTCGACGTAGCACCGCACACCGCGCCACCGCTGACGCCGACCGCCGACCGCCGACCGTCGACGCGACCATGAAGTGGCAAGAACATCGCGCGGTCGCAACCCGCGCCGGCATCACACTCAGCCGTCCAGCGACCAGACACTCGTCGCTCAGGAAGTCGGCGAGTTTCCGTCCCCGAGCCTCGCGGTCCAGCGCTGCTCCACGTCGGTCAACCGCCAGTACAGGAACGACCCCGCCCACACCAGCAGGAACAGCGCGACGATGACGTACCCGATGTCGTCCAGGGTGATGCCGGCGATCCACGTCGTCACCGGATCGGTCAGCCCGGCTTTCTCGTGCAGCACGCTGATCACCTCGATACCGCCGATGATCAGTGCCACAGCAACGGAAAGGCCGGTGGTCGTCAGGTTGTAGTAGACCTTCCGCACCGGCTTGATGAAGGCCCACCGGTAAGCCGCTTGCATGAAGGCGCCGTCGAGCGTGTCGAACAGGCTCATTCCGGACGCGAACAACAACGGCAGCACCATCACCGCGTACCACGGGAGTCCGGTCGCTGCGCCGGCACCGGCCAGCACCAGCAGCGAGATCTCGGTGGCCGTGTCGAACCCCAGCCCGAACAACAATCCCAGCGGGTACATCTGCCCGGGCCGTTTGATCGCCTTCATCGCCGGCCCCAGCAGCCTGGCGAAGACACCTCGTGAGTTGAGCGCTTCCTCCATCGCCCACTCGTCGTACGCGCCGGTCTGGGCCTCCCGCCAGACGCGGTAGATGCTCAGCAACGCCACCAGGTTGATGAGCCCGATGACGATGAGGAAGAAGCCCGATACCGACGTCCCGATCAGACCCAGCGTCTGATGGGCGTCGGAATCGTCGGACACCAACGAACTGACGAATCTCGCTCCGACGGCGACGAAAAGGGCCATGACAAAGACGACCGTCGAATGACCCAGTGAGAAGAACAGACCGACCGTCACCGGTCGTTTGCCGTCGGCGACAAACTTGCGGGTGGTGTTGTCGATCGCCGCAATGTGATCGGCATCGAAGGCGTGCCGCACGCCCAGCAGATAGGCGGTGAGCGCGAGCCCGATTCCGAAGATCTGCCCATTGACCTCGTGCCGGCCCGGGATGACGGCCGCGAACAGCAGGCCGAAGGAGACAACGGTGAGCAGGACGACGATTCCCAGCGCGCCCGCGATGCGTTTCGGCCCACCGGGGGGCCCCCATCGCCCGTATTCGGCAGCCGCCGTCGAAACGGAACCTGCCGTACCAGCCTGAGGTCTGGACACGGACCCTCCTCCCAGACGCTTGGCGCGCGCGGCCGAGACCGAGCCACCCGACCGAAGGATCGTAAACCTCAGATGGTCATCGGCTCAGCCAAGCCGATATTTCTCGGCCGCGGCCGAGACGCCACCGGCCTTCGGTGTCAGACTTCGTCGGTGACCGCCTCCGACGGTGTCGCCAAGACGACGGTCGAACCCAACGGGGATGACGACGCGGGAGCCGTCGTCGGAACGTCCACCCCCGCCGCCGTCATCGAGGGGTGGGCCGAGCTCTTCCAGGCGCTGTCCGACACGAATCGCCTGAAGATCCTGCTGGCCGTGCACTATTCACCGCGCATCAACGTCGGTGACCTCGCCGCCGCCGTCGGTATGGGGGCGAACGCCACCTCTCATGCACTGGCTGCGCTACGGGTGCGGGGCATAGTGCGATCCGAGCGCGTCGGGCGGGAGCGCCGATGGAGCATTGCCAGCGAGCGGATTCATTCACTGCTGCACGACGTCGGTGCCGAACATCCGCCGCAGCAATCCCCGGACTGACGGCCGGTCCGGCTGCTGTCGGCATCGGCACGCCGCCGAGACATTGAAAGCGTTTGTCGTGCACCGTTCGACATTCTGCCCCGGCGGTAGGAACCGCTTCCAGCGGATCGCCCCGCCCTCGCGGATCGCGACCGCGTCCCCACAGGACCGACCGGGAGGCGCCGATGACCGCGCGGGAACCCCAGCAAATGGCTCAGGTTGCCACCGATGTCGGCGCGAAAAAGGTGCGCCGCAGGTGGGACCGGGTGCTGCTCAGTTCCTTCCTGGCCGGCGCCTACATCGCGTTCGGGGGATTGGTCGCGATCACCGTGTCCTCCGGGCTGAAACCCACAACCTGGGGACCCTGCCCACGCTCTTCACCGGCGTCGCATTCACCCTCGGCCTGGTTCTGGTGCTGATCGCCGGATCGGACCTGGCGACCGGAAACATGATGCTCGTACCGCTCAGCGCCATGCGCGGCAGGATCGGCATGAGCGATGTGGCATGGAATCTCACCCTCGTGCTGATCGGCAATCTGATCGGTGCGCTGGTCGTCGCCTACTTCCTGGCCGTTCAGACGGGCGTCATCGGGCACGCCGGGTCAGCAACCGGCAATGCGGCGCTGACCTACGAACGACTGGCCGGCATCGCCGAGGACGAAGCCCTGGCGCACAACGGCTGGCAGACCTTGCTGCGCGGGGTCGGCTGCAACTCGCTGGTGTGCCTGGCGGTCTGGATCTCGCTCGCCGCCACGTCCGTCTCCGGGAAGATCCTCGTCGATCTTCTTCCCGATCATGGCATTCGTCGCGATGGGATTCGACCATGTCGTGGCGAACATGTTCTTCCTGCCAGCGGCAATCTTCGCCGGCGACCCGAACATCGGCTGGGGCGACGCCGGCGTGAATTGGCTGCTGGCCGGCGCCGGCAATCTCGTCGGCGCCGTCGTCTACGTCGCCACGTCGTACTGGTACCTCTTCCTCAAGGACCAGCCGGTCCGTTCGGCGCACTCGGAGAACGGTTCGGCGAGAGAGCCAGCCAACGGGCATAACGGGGATTTCCACCGTCAGGAACGAGGCCCCACCCTTAAGGGTGAAATTGCCGTGGCTGCTGCCTGACGCGTTTTGCCCCCGACGGCCCGGGTACCGAGGGATCGGAGACGCAACGATCTGCACGCCGCAGAATCGCCGTCGTCCCGGAAGAAGCCCCGCCCTCCGCCGAGGGCGGGGCGTTCTGGATATCCGGGTCCGCGCCGATGCGGACGCGGCGATATCCCAGCGGCGATATCCCAGCGGCGATATCCCAGCGGCGATATCCCAGCAAATGTCGGAGGCGTTCTTCGCTGCACCCGGGCGCCGATTTACCGACACCGGAAAGGCAGACTGAACACGCGCGCGGGTGGGGATCAGCAGCGCGTGGACGAGATCGAGCCCGAAATTATCACCGGCGATCGGGACCGGTTCAGCCGGTTGCAGCTTGCGATTTCCCGGCCTTCGCCGTGTGGGCCGTTGTCCGGGGTCTCGTGCACCAGCTTTCTTTCACGCTGGTGTACGTCCCGGTGCTGATCAGCGGCCTCGCCCTCAGGTTTCGTCCGCGCGTCGTCGTTTCCGCGGGCGGCATCCGGCGTCCCTGGTGCCTTCGGTCGGTGATCGGCCGGGATGACGTGCAGTCCGTCCTCGCCCGCGAGCCCGGCGCTCCGTTCGCACGGATCAGGCTGCGGAACGAGAAGACAGTGACCCTCGACGGTGTCTCGGCCGCCCAGTCCGCCGCCGTGGCCGCCCTCGGCGGAAAGCACGTTGCGACGGCACCGCGCCCCGCACTACCCCCGCCTACCGCGCCACGGGTGCCCGCGGCACCGCACCGAGCAGGATGTCGCCGCGGACGTCGACCGGCGGGCCGCCGCCCTGGCGGCGGAATGGCGGCGAATGGAGACGGAAGGCAAGTGATCCCGGCCGGGCGGCAACATCGTCACGGCGCGATGTCGTAGACCACCTGCACCACGACACTGAGCTCCTGGCTGCCCGGTTCGATCGGCGCGGGAGAGGGAGCACCCGCGGAGTCGGCCGCTGCGTACACCGGCATCGGCTCGGACCCCGACGACTCGACGATCGAGTGCACCGCTCCGAGCTGCACCCCTGCGGCGTCGGCCAGTTGCTTGGCCTGCGCCTGAGCCTGCTTCACGGCATCGGCCCGGGCCGCAGCCCGGAGGGCGCTGTCGTCATCGATGGAGAAACTCAGCTGCTGCACGCGCACCGCGTTGCCGGCCTTCTGTGCGACGGCGTCGATCACCGCACCCGAGCTTGCGATATCCCGCAGCACGGCCGTGACGCTGTTGGTCACCTGGTACCCGGTGATGTCGTTCTTGTCGCTGTAGGTCGGGTACACCGACAGCTGGCTGGTCTGCAGGTCCGCCGGGGCGACACCGCTGTCCTTGAGGACGGCGATCACGCCGGCGGCGGCGGTGTTGTTCTGCTCCAGGGCATCCTTGGCCGATGCCGCCCGGGTCTCGACGCCGAGCGAGATCGTCAGCACATCCGGTGTGCCGGTGATCTTTCCAACCCCCTGCGCGGTGATCGAGTTCCGCTCCGACGCGGCGCCCGTTTCCGACGCCGGCGCCGCTGCCGCGAGTCCGACCTGCGGCTGACCGGCCCCGGCGGCGACCGAGACCGGCGCCTGGCCGCCGGATGTCGAGGAGGCCGCGCCGGAGTCGCCGGCCGCCGAACATCCCGCGAGGGTCAGGACGCCGGCAGTGCTGATGGCGGCGACAAGCGAGAGTCTTTTCATCTGTCCTCCTGCAAGGTGGCTGTTGCAGGAAGGACGGGAGAGACGAGATCTTTGGTTGCACGCCGGCTCGCCCGGGGGACCAGGTGTGGATGCGTTTCCTGAAGGCGTCACTTCATCCGGGCACCGTCCCGCCCGGGAGCGCCGGACGCTCGGCGGGACCGTCCGCACCCGTGTCCGGTGCGTCGGGCGTCGCCGACGGCAACGAGCCCTGCTGCGCAGGAACTGCTTTCGCCTTTCGCGGCTTGAACACGGGCCGATCGCCGAAGAAGAGTCCGAGCCACTGCGCCCGCGGATCCATGTCGACCAGCAGTGCCTTGAACAGCAGGCTCGCCGGAATGGCGAGGATGGCGCCGATCGGGCCCAGGATGTAGGCCCAGACGATCAGCGACAGGAAACTGACCGTGGTGGTCAGCCCGACGGCGTCACCGACGAACTTGGGTTGCAGCACCGATTGGATGACGAAGTTCAGCACGCAGTAGGTGACGATGACGGCGATCGCCAGTCCGGGTCCACCGATCAGCAGGCCGAGCAGCGCGGGCGGGATCAGACCGATGATGAAGCCGATGTTCGGGATGTAGTTCGTGACGAACGCCAGCAGCGCCCACAGACCCGCCGCCGGAATCCCCAGGATGAGCAGCGCGGCCAGGTCGAGAATGGCGACGATTCCGCCGAACACGGTGGCCACACCGAAGTACTTGCGGGTGCCCTTTGCGAACACCCCGAGGGCATCGAGGACCGGTTCCCGACCGGCACGCACCCTGGCCATCCGCTCGGAGAACACCATGCCGTCGACGGTCAGGAAGATGCACACCACGAGCAGCAGCGCGACCCAGGACAGCAACCCGGTGATCCCGCCGAGCAGGCCTTCTGCGAACGACGCAATGGCGCTCGGGTCGACGCCGCTGAGCGCGGATTGGATGTCGGCCTGGCTCACACCCATCCCCGCGAGCCAGCTCTGGATGCCGCTGAGTTCCTGCTGGAACTCAGCCGAGTACTGCGGCAGCAGCGTTGCCAACTGGACGACGCCGACGATCGCCGCCGCGAACAGGCCGACGACGATGACGAGCACCGTCAGGAAGGCCACCAGCGACGCCGACCAGCGCGGCGCTCCTTTCCGCAGCAGAACTGTCCGGACCGGATCCACGGTGATCATCAACACCACCGCGGTGAAGATGGGCCCGATGATGCCGGGGATGGCGCGCATCCCTGCGGCGACGACGACACCGGCGGCGAGCCCCAGCGTCATGATCAGTCCGCGCGGGAGACCGTACCTTTCCCGTTGATCGCCGGTGACCGGCTGTGCTGGGGCGGTGGTGGCGTTGTCCGTCATGCGGGGATTGTCGATCATGCTGCCGCAAGGAGCCATCAGACACCCGCGGCGACTGCCGGATCGGCGGCATCCCGAGCGCCGGGTCACCCGGGCAAGTCAGCCAACCGGGCTTCCAGAAACGTCGATTCGGCCACGTTGTCGGTTCTTGCGATGGCCTCGCGGTAGGCGGCAGCGGCCTCGGTGGGCCGCCCCAACCGGCGCAGCAGGTCCGCGCGGACGGCGTGGAAGATGTGGTGGTTGCCGAGGGCCAGGCCGGTCACCAGATCCAACGCGGCCCGCGGGCCAGCCACCTCCGCCACCGCAACCGCACGGTGCAGCGCGACCAGGGGATTCGGCTGAAGCCGCAGCAACTGGTCGTACAGCGCCACGATCTGCCGCCAGTCGGTCGAACCGGTGGTGGCCGAATCGCTGTGCACGGCGTTGATCGCCGCCTGTATCTGGTAGGGGCCAGGCGTGTTGCGGCGCAGGCACTGTCGGACCAGCGCACGCCCTTCGCTGATGGCGGCGGCGTCCCACCGACCGCGGTCCTGCTCCCCCAGCGGGATCAATGCACCGGCCAACCCGGTGCGGGCGGGACGCCGGGCGTCGATGAGCAGCATCAACGCCAGCAGGCCCATCACCTCTGGCTCGTCCGGCATCAGCTCGGCCAGCACCCGGCCCAGCCGGATCGCCTCGGCGCACAGGTCCCCGCGGACCAGGTCGGTCCCCGCGCTGGCGGTGTATCCCTCGTTGAAGATCAGATACACGACCGCCAGCACCGCCGGGAGCCGGCCGGGCAGTTCCGCCTCCGTGGGCACGCGGTACGGGATTCCGGCATCGCGGATCTTGCCCTTGGCGCGCACCAGTCGGCCGGCCATCGTGGACTCCGGAACGAGAAACGCCCGGGCGATCTCCGGGGTCGAGAGTCCACCCAGCAGCCGGAGGGTCAGCGCCACCTGTGCCGGCGCCGCCAGCGCCGGGTGGCAGCAGGTGAAGATCAGCCGCAGACGATCGTCCTGCACCGCGTCCTCCTCGGGCTCCCCGCGGGGCGCGTCACCGGACTCCGGACCCGACGCGAGCAATTGCGCGGCCCGCGCCTGTCGATCACCACGCGTCGATTCGCGGCGCAGCCGGTCGATCGCCCGGTTCCGCGCGGTGGTGATGATCCATCCGGCGGGGCTCGGCGGCAGGCCACCGTCCGGCCACCGTTGCACGGCCGCGGCGAAGGCATCCTGAACGGCCTCCTCGGCGAGGTCGATGTCGCCGAGGAGCCGGATCAGGACGGACACCGCACGGCCGTACTCGGCCCGGAAGAGCTGTTCGATCCGCTGCTCGATGCGCACCGCCGTCACGGGTCGCCGCGATTCAGTCCGGACCGTCCCGGAACGGCCGCACCTCGACGGGCAGCGTGGTGGCCCCGGCGAGCCGGCCCGCCCAGTGCAGCGCCCGGTCAAGGTCCGGGGCGGCGATCACCATGATTCCGCCGACGTGTTCCTTGCCCTCGGCGTACGGGCCATCGGTGAGCAACACCGAACCGTCGGCGGAGCGGACCACCGTCGCGGTGCTCGGTGGGTGCAGGCCGCCGGTGAAAACCCAGGCGCCATCGGCTTTCAGGTCGGCATTGAGCCGATCCAGGTCGGCCGTGATCTGCTCGAGGTCGACGCCGGCGGGCGGCGGACCGTCGGGTTGCTCAATGCTCAGCAGGTACTGCTTCATCGTCGATCACCTCCGCTGCCTCACTCCGGTTGCCGACCGGTCCATACGTCGCGATCACGACGCCGGTCGTGGTGGGTGTGCACTGCCGCAACGCGAATGACGTCGGCGGCCCCCCATCGGGAAACAGCCGTCGGCCGGTACCCAGGGTCAGTGGATGGGTCAGCAGCACGTACTCGTCGACCAGGTCCGCGGCGGCCAGCGTCCTGACCAGATTCCCGCTGCCGAGCACCACCAGAGAACCGATCACCTCTTCCTTGATCCGGATCACCGCCTCGGGCACCGGGCCCTGCAGGAGCGTCGAGTTCCGCCAGGGCAGGGGATCTCGGAGGGTGCCAGAGGCAACGTACTTCGGCATGCGGTCGAGCACCTCGGTGAACGGGTTCCCGGACTGCCGCGGCCAATACGCCGCAAAATCCTGGTAAGTCCGCCGCCCGAACAGCAGCGCTCCGCCGCCGCCCATGCCGTCGGCCATCACGCGCCCCATCGCGTCGTCGCTGTAGGGAACCGCCCAGCCCCCGTACGGAAAGCCGCCCCGATCGTCCTCGTCCGGCCGACCGGGCGCTTGATCGACACCGTCCAACGTCACGTTGTGGATCACCACCAGACGTCCCATGCCTACGCCTCCTGATGCCGCGGCCGGCCCGGTGCCGGCCCTCGCCCTTCATACGAACGGCGACCCCGAAATCGACACCCACGGAATCGGCACATGCATGCTCCGGTCAAAGCCGGACGAGTTCGATCACCGGGATCCGTCGCTGCACCGCCGCCTGGTGGTCGCCGAAGAACGGGTACAGCGCGGTGATGGCCATCCAGGCCTCGTCGTAGTCCGCGCCATCGAGGGGGCGGGCGACCGCCGGGAAGCGTTCGTCCCCCACCTCGACGACGACCTCCGGATCGGCCGTCAGATTCAGCAACCACTGCGGGTCCCGCGCGGCGCCGGCGTTCGACGCGATCACCATCAACCGATCGCCGTCGCGGTGGAACATCATCGGCGTCGTCCGTTTCCGGCCCGTTCTGCGCCCGGTGGTGGTGAGCAGCAACAGTCGATCGCGGTGCATCCCGTCCGGGTCCCGGCCGGCCCGGAACGCTTCCACAACGGCGGCATTGATCTCGAGCGGATCCATTCTCGGTCCTCTCCGGCCTCGCCTGCGACGGAGTCACCAGGCGCACTTTGATACAGAGGGCGAGTCTGGCCGCGTTTGCCAGACTCGCCCTATACCCGGGGCGGCGCCGTCGTCCGACCCGGCAGGAACGTGGTTTCCAACATGACCCGCCGGCCCTGCGTCTTGCGTTCCGGGTTGAGCAGCATGCGGCCCGCCTGCCGGCCCTTGTCGACCACCGGCTGCACGACGGTGGTCAACTGCGCGTCGATCGCGCCGCGAATACCGTCGAAACCGGTGACCGAGACGTCCTCCGGCACCCGCTGGCGTCGCCGGGTGAGCTCCTCGATCGCTCCGAGGGCCAGCACGTCGGAGGTGGCGATCAGCGCGGTGATGCCCGGGTCGAGCGCCAGCACCTCCGCGGCTGCCGAGGCACCCGCCGCCACGGAGTGCTCGAACCGCTCCACCACCGGGATCCGATCCCAGGCGACGCCGGCGGAGGTGAACGCGTCGTGCAACCCCAGCAGGCGGTTGCGTTGCACGTGGTAGTGCGCCGCATGCTGTCGTTCGATCGAGACCGGACCGTCCAACCTGGCACGGCCGAGCCGCATGCAGATGACGCCGATCCGGCGGTGCCCGAGTGCGATGAGATGGTCGGCGACGCCGCGGATCGCCGCGGCATCGTCGATGCCGACGAGATCGGCGCCCGGGATGCCCGGCTGGTCGCAGATCACCGAAGGAACGGGTCGGGCCAGCGCCGCGGCGAGGTGCGGATCGTCATCGGGCATCGAATAGACGACGAACCCGTCCACGGCAGCCCCCGCCACCCCGAGGACGTCCTCGGCATCCGGACGGGCGGGAACCAGCAGCAGGCCGACTCGCGCCTCGTCGCATTCCAGGGTCAGACCCTCGAGGAACGCCACCGCGCCCGGATCACGGAAGGCGTACGAGACCTGCTCGGTGAGCAACAGACCGACCGCCCCCGCCTTGCGGGTCCGGAGTGATCGGGCGACGGGGTCGGGCCCCGGGTACCCCAACCGGCGGGCCGCCTCCATCACCCGGGCCCGTAGCTGCGGGGACAGCTGGTCGGGCCGGTTGTAGGCGTTGGACACCGTGGTTCGGGAAATGCCCAGCTCCGCGGCCAGCGACGCCAATGTGGCGGGCGGGCGCGTTCGTGCTGGGCGTTCCACGGTCACACGGTATCGGCTTGAAGTTCGTTTGCTCTCCAAGGGGCGCGCCACGTCGCGGTTGGCGGCGTCACACCGATTCCGGACAGTCCGGACATGATCGGTAAACGTTTTCCCGAGCCCTTCACATGGCCGTGTATCTGCTCTATCGTCGGTCGCACAGCCTGCACCGAGGCAGGCCATACCACCTGGTCCTTCACCGAGGGCCGACGGAAGGACGTGACAATGGCTGACGTCAAGTACGAGGACGCCTCCCGCATCTATGCAGGTGACCCGCCGGTTCGCGCCGTCGACAGCCTCAACCTGGATATCCCCGACGGCGAGTTCCTTGTCCTTGTCGGGCCGTCCGGATCGGGCAAGTCCACCGCGCTGCGCATGCTCGCGGGTCTCGAGGACATCAACGAGGGCCGCATCATCATCGGCGGCCGCGACGTCACGAACGTGCCGCCGAAGAACCGGGACATCGCGATGGTGTTCCAGTCCTACGCGCTGTACCCGCACATGACGGTCGCCGAGAACATGGGCTTCGCGCTCAAGCTCCGCGGCGTCAACAAGTCCGAGATCGCCACCAAGGTTCGCGAGGCCGCCGGCCTGCTGGACCTGGAGAAGTACCTGGACCGCAAGCCGAAGGCGCTCTCCGGTGGTCAGCGGCAGCGCGTCGCGATGGGCCGGGCGATCGTCCGCGAGCCTTCGGTCTTCCTGATGGACGAGCCGCTCTCCAACCTGGACGCCAAGCTGCGCGTCGAGACCCGCGCGAACATCGCCGAGCTGCAGGCCCGGCTCGGCACCACGACCGTCTACGTCACCCACGACCAGGTCGAGGCCATGACGATGGGGCACCGGGTCGCCGTCCTCAAGGACGGCATCCTGCAGCAGTGCGACACCCCGCGGACCCTGTACGACAAGCCGAACAACGTCTTCGTCGCCGGGTTCATGGGCTCGCCGTCGATGAACCTGCTGACGTTGCCGCTGGTCGCCGAAGGGGCGAAGCTCGGCGAGACCGTCGTGCCGCTGCCGCGTGAGCTGATGGCCGAGGCGTCGGAGAAGAACCTCAAGGAGGTCGTCTTCGGTGTCCGCCCGGAGAACCTGACGCTCAGCGGTGAGGGACTTCCGGTCGTCATCGACCTCGTCGAGGAGTTGGGTGCCGACTCGTTCGTGCACGGGCACACCCCCGACGGTGGCCGAATGGTCATCCGAACCGACGCCCGGGTGCACCCGCACAGCGGATCGACGGTGCGCGCCACCGTGACCGACAGCAATCACATGCACGTCTTCGATCCGAACACCGGGCAGCGTTTCCGGTCGTCGTCGGCCGTGTCGGCCGACTCGTCGCCGAACATCTCGCACGACATCCCGGCGTCCGGCAGCTCGGCGTACGTCAAGGACTGAACGCGCAGACCACGCAGTCGCCGCAGGGGCGGTCCGGGTTGCCGGGCCGCCCCTGCGGCTGTGGTGGAAGAATCCGTGGTCACTCGCCCGGGGTGGGCCGGCCTGTCATGACCGCCGCCGGTCGCTCCAGCGTGGGTTGTCCGTGCGGGCCGTCGCCTGCTTGTCAGCCGAGTGTCACAGCAGCAGGTTCCAGCGCACCTTCGACCCTGCTGGGCCGTCAGTCGACCCGCGGGCTGTGGTCGCCGGCGCCGTGGTCGGTCTCCGCCAGGTGGAATCCGGCGCTGGGATCAGTGGATGCGACGACGATCACCCTGCCCTGGGAGCGCACGACCTCGACCGGCGCGCCGTACAACTCGGTGAGACCGGCTGAGGTGAGCACCTCGTCCGGTGGACCGAGCCGGAACTGACCTCCGGCGAGGTAGAGCACCTGGTCGACATAGTCCAGGACCGCGTTGATGTCGTGCGTGACGAACAGGATCGCCGTCCCGTGCTCCCGGCGCCGGCGGTCCAGCAGCGCGGCCACCTCCTGCTGGTGCCGCAGGTCCAGCGCGGCCAACGGCTCGTCGCAGAGCAGCAGTGACGGGTCGGACGCAACGGCCGCAGCCACCCGCACCCGCTGCAGCTCGCCGCCGGACAGCATCGACACCGGCGCATCGGCGAGATCGGCGGCGTCGACCGAGTCAAGCAGCGCGGTGATCCGCGAACGGATCGCCCGGCGGGACCGCAGGCGACCGATCGGCAGCCCCCAGCGGTGCCCGTCGATGCCCATCCGCACCACGTCAGATGCCCTGATAGTGGTGCCCTCGTCGATGGACACCCGCTGCGGCACATATCCGACGGCCGTACTTCCCCGCCGGACCGGCTCGCCCCCGATCCACGCTTGACCCCTGGTCAGGTGCTGCTCCCCGAGCAACACCTTGAGCAGGCTGGTCTTCCCCGATCCATTGGATCCCAGGATCGCGACGAACTGCCCGGGGGCGACATCGAGATCCAGCCCCTCCCACAGCACCCGATCGCCGTAGGCGAGCGAGGCGTCGCGGGTGCGCACGGCGGCGGCGGGTCCGGCGGGCGCGATGCCGGAGAACGCCGCAGCCCCGGCCGGGACGATGGCACCACTCACCTGGTTCGCCTCCGCTTCGTGCCCGACGACGATTGTCGAATGAGAATCGCTCTCAACATGCTAGCGCGGCAGAGGGGCGCCCTCGAATTGAACGACGAGCGAGAAGAACGGTCGGAACGCCTGGTCAGCTGCTGGGTTCCAGCCGCCGGCGGCGGGCCACCTCGGCGAGCACCACCCCGGCTGCGACCGATGCGTTCAGCGACTCCACCGCCCGGGCCATCGGGATCGACACCGTGACATCACAGACCGTCCGGGTCAGCCGGGCCAGCCCGCGGCCCTCCGAACCGACGACGATCACCAGCGGCGAGGTGGCCAGTTCGAAGGAGTCGGTGTCGGTGGTGCCGTCCGCGTCGAGCCCGGCGATCATCAGGCCCTGCTCCGCGTACTCCTTCAGCGTCCGCACCAGGTTCGTGCATCGGGCCACCCGGATCCGGGCCGCGGTGCCGGCCGACGTGCGCCAGGCCGACGCCGTCATCCCCGCCGACCGGCGCTCGGGCACCACCACGCCGTGCGCGCCGAAGGCGGCGGCAGACCGGACGATCGCCCCGAGATTCCGCGGATCCGTGACGCCGTCGACCGCGACGATCAGCGCAGCCCGGCCCGAGTCCTTGGCCCTGCTGAGCAGGTCGGCGGGATGGGCGTACTGGTACGGCGGCACGACGAGCGCCAGGCCCTGGTGGATCGCGTTGCCGGTGAGCCGATCCAGCTCAGGTCGCGCCACCTCGAGCAGGGCGATCCCGCGGTCACCCGCCGCGGCGATGGCCTCGTTCACCCGTTCGTCGCTGCCCAGACCGGTCGCGACGTACAGTGCCGTCGCCGGTACGCCGGCCCGCAGCGCCTCGACGACGGGGTTGCGGCCGACGACCGTCTCGGGAAGTTCGGCGCGCCCGCGGGCAGGCGGTTTGCCCGCGGGTCCGTCCCGGCCGTCCCGTTTCGCCGCCGCGGCGGCCCGTCGCGCGGCCGGGTGACCCTTGCGGACCTCCGCCGGCGGTGTCGGCCCGCGGCCCTTGACCGCGCGTCTGGACTGCCCGCCGGACCCGACGACGGCGCCCTTCTTGGTGCCCGGCTTGCGCATCGCGCCCCGCCGCTGGGAATTGCCGGCCATCATGCCTCCACTGGAAATGCTGAATCTCATGTCAGAGCGCAGGTGTGGCGCGCCCAACCCAGTCCGACTCGACCCGGACCTCATGCACCGGCCGCGGGTGCCACCGACCAGACGGGGCCGTCCCTGGTGTCCTCGATCGCGAACCCGGCCTGCGCCAGCCGGATCCGGATCGCGTCGGCCCTGGCGAAGTCCTTGGCTGCCCGGGCTTGCGACCGTTCCGTCAGCAGCTCCTGGATCAACCTGTCGGTCGCCTCCGCCAATCGCCCGTCCTGCCCGCTTCCGGCGACCACGGCATTCACCCAAGGCGCCGACCACGGGTCCAGGCCCAGCACGGCGAGCATCGCCCGTACGTTTGAGGCGATCGCCATGGCGTCGTCGGTGTCGCCCTTGGCGAGCGCGGCATTACCAGCCCGGACCTGGTCGTGCACCACGGCGAGCGCACGCGGGACGCCCAGGTCGTCGTCCATCGCCTCACGGAAGGCAGGCAGGACGTTGCCAATCATCGGGACGACTGCCGTAGATGCCGACTCCGGCCCGCTGAACGCCCGCTGCCGCTTCTCGGCGACCCTGAACAAGAACGCCTCGATCCGTTCGAAGGCCTTCGAGGCGTTGTCCAGGGCCTCGCGCGAGTACTCGATCGACGACCGGTAATGGACGCTGATCAGGTAGTAGCGCAGCGCAATAGGGCGGGTGTGCTCGGTGATGGCCGGTACGGAAAGAATGTTGCCGAGCGACTTGGACATCTTCTCGCCGGCCATCGTGACCCAGTGCGAGTGCACCCAGTACCGCGCGAAGCCGTCGCCGACCCCGTGCGATTGCGCGGCCTCGTTCTCATGATGCGGAAAGACGAGATCCAATCCGCCCCCGTGGATGTCGAACTCCGCACCGAGATAGGCCCGGGCCATCGCGGAGCATTCGATGTGCCAGCCGGGACGACCCGCACCCCACGGCGACGCCCAGGACGGTTCGCCGGGTTTGGCCGCCTTCCACAAGGTGAAATCCGCGGGATCGCGCTTCCCGCCGGCCTCCGTCTCGCCCTGCACCATCTCGTCGATCCGCTGCCCGGACAGGAAGCCGTAATCCGGCTGCGTGCGCACGGCGAAATACACATCACCGCCGGCGGCGTAGGCATGACCTGAAGCGATCAGCTCGGTGATCATCTCCAGGATCTGCGGGATGTGACCGGTAGCGCGCGGTTCGATCGCCGGACGCAGGCAGCCGAGAATGTCGTAGGCGTCGTCGAAGCTCCGCTCGTGCGTCGCCGCCCATTCCCACCACGGCCGCCCGGCCTCAGCAGCCTTGGTGAGGATCTTGTCGTCGATATCGGTGACGTTGCGAACGTGCAGCACGTCGTACCCGCTGAACTCCAGCCAGCGCCGCAACACGTCGTACACCACGCCGGCCCCGCGCAGGTGGCCGATATGGGGATGCCACTGCACCGTCGCGCCGCAGTTGTACAGCGACACCGCACCGGGACGCAGCGGCTCGAACGGCCGCACTGACCGGGTGGCGGTGTCATACAGCTGCAGGCTCACCCGACGATGGTACGGGCCGGGTGACCACCCGCTCTGACGAGCGGGCGCCCCGGGCATGCTCGCGGGTGTACGCCGCGCGGCGCGGCGCGATCGGACTCACACCTGCGAGGCGGACCGACGGCGATAGATCCTCGACTCCCAGGGACGCAATTCGATCGAGCCGGACGACACCGGTTCGGGATAGTTGCCGAGCACCCATTCAGCACGGGCCCACTCATCCTCTTCCGGCACCCGCGCCGTCACCGGCTCGGCGGAAAAATTACCCAGCACGAGCAACGCGGTCCCGGCCAGTTCCCGGGTAAAGGCATAGACCTGTGGATCCTCGGCCAGCAGCATGCTGAAATCGCCGTGCGCGACCACCGGCTCACTGCGCCGCAGGGCGATCACCGCCTGGTAATGCGCGAACACCGAGTCCGGGTCGGAAACCTGATCTTCGGCGTTGATGTCGCGGTAATTGGGGTTGACGGCGATCCAGGGTTGCCCGTCACTGAAGCCGGCACCGTCCGACCCATTCCAATGCATCGGAGTGCGGGCATTGTCCCTGCTGCGCACCCGCAGCGCGGCCAGCACGTGTCCGGGATCCTCGCCGGCGGCGATGGCCGCGGCATGGAAATTCAGCGATTCGATGTCGCGGAATTCATCCGGGCCACGGAACGGCACGTTCGTCATTCCCAGTTCTTCGCCTTGGTAGACGTACGGGGTGCCGCGGTGCAGATGCAGCACCGTCGCAAGCGTCTTCGCCGATTGCACCCGGAATTCCCCGTCGTCGCCGAAACGGGAAACGGCCCGGGGCTGATCATGATTGTCCCAGTACAGGCTGTTCCAGCCCGTTGCAGCCAGGCCGGCCTGCCAGCGACCGAGGCTGGCCTTCAGATCGACCAGTTGCAACGGCCGGGCGTCCCACTTCCCGGCAGGCCCGGAATCGAGCGTCACGTGCTCGAACTGGAACACCATGTCGACCTCGCGCCGCGCGGGGTCGGTGAACAGCACGGCGTCGTCCACCGTGACGCCGGGCATCTCCCCCACCGTCAGCAGGACCTTGTCCCGGCCGGCGAACACCTCCGTATTCATTTCCTGCAGGAATTCGTGAATACGCGGGCCGCACGAGAAATGCGGCGAGCCGTCTCCGAAAAGGCCGCCGCGGATCGTGGACCCGTCGGGCAGGTCCGTGTTCTTGGAGATCATGTTGATGACGTCCATGCGGAAGCCGTCGACTCCGCGATCGAGCCACCAGCGCATCGTTTCATACACCGCAGAACGAACGTCCCGGTTTTCCCAATTGAGATCAGGCTGCTTGCGGGAGAACAGGTGGAGATAATATTCGCCGGTATGTTGATCGAATTGCCACGCCGACCCGCTGAAAAACGATTCCCAGTTCGTCGGTTCGGCGCCAGGATCACCGGGTGTCATCCCCGGCCGGGCCGGGCGCCACCAGTACCAGTCCCTTTTCGGATTGGTGGTGTTCGACCGGGACTCGACGAACCAGGGGTGCTCGTCGGACGTGTGATTGACCACCAGGTCCATGACCAGCTTCATCCCGCGCTGATGCAGGCCGGCGAGCAATTCGTCGAAATCGGCCAGCGTGCCGAAAGTCCGGTCGATGTCGGTGTAGTCGCTGATGTCGTAGCCGTTGTCGTCCTGCGGCGACGGGTACACCGGCGACAACCACACCACGTCGACGCCCAGTGTCGCCAGGTAGTCGAGCTTGCCGATGATCCCGCGGAGATCGCCGATGCCGTCACCGTCGGAATCGGCGAAGCTCCTGGGATAGATCTGGTAGACCACGGACTGTTTCCACCACGGGGCGTCGCCGGGAACAACCGGCGGTGTGGACGTAGCAGTCACGCTGCCGAAATCCTTCGCAATTCGGGCATAACGCTGATCGGCTCCTGGTCCTGGCGGGAATACTCAGCCGTTCGCTTCCTGGAAGCGCTCGACGACGTCCGACGGGACGCGGCCCCGGGCCGAAACCTTGTACCCGTTCTCCTGAGCCCATTCTCGAATGGCCTTGGCGTCAACTCGCTCCGGCGACTTCGGCGCCTTCGGGGTGACGGTGGTGGCCGCCGGCCGACCCGATCGCACACGACGCGCCGACGCAGTGAATTCACCCAACGCCTTGCGCAACGCGGCGGCGTTCTTCTTGCTCAGGTCGATCTCATAGATCCGGCCGTCGAGACCGAAGGACACGGTTTCCGCCGCTTTCCCTCCGTCCAGATCGTCGGTGAGTGTGACCGTGGTCTGCTGTGCCATGGTGCCGTGCCTTTCTGGTGAGCAATGCCTTGTGCGCAATGCCGGGGGTCGGTGAGCCGTGAGTCGGTGAGCCGTGTCGCGGCGGCGGCGCATCGGTGCGCCTGGTGTCGGTGAGCTTGGAGTCCATCCTGTTCGGCGCGGAGATTCCCTCCTGCTGTTTCATCCTGCGGTTTCCATACTGCCGCATCGAGCAGGACCACCGTTCACGACGGCCGGGCTCTGCATACCCTGCGGGGCACCGATCCTGGCTGCGGTCGTCGTCAAAGTTGGTCTCGTGGTCCAGCGGCTCACGAAGAAACTCCTGCGCGATACCAGGGTACCCCTCCGAACCGGGTGCAAACCGTGATTCGGGTCGACAATAGCTGATTGAGCGCGACGAATTGCCGGCGCCGCTCAGATTGCGGCGGCGAGATGAAGCCGGGCGAACGACAGCGCCTGCGCCAAGTCGTTCTCCCGTTGACTCCGGTCGACAGTCCTGGTCGTTATTTCGACGACAACGGATCCGTCAAACCCGTTGCCGGCCAACAATTCCAGTATTTCCGCGCAGGGCTGGCCACCACGGCCGGGGACAAGGTGCTCGTCCCGAGCGGACCCGGAGCCGTCGGCGAGATGCAGGTGCCCGAGCCGATCACCCATCGCCGCGGCCAACTCGACCGCGTCGGTCTGCGACGTTGCGGTGTGCGAGAGGTCGAGGGTGAACCAGTCGTGCCCGGCGGCAACCGGATTCCAGTGCGGACGGTAGCTATTGACAATTGCGCCGCGAACCTTGACCGGAAACATATTCTCCACCGCTATGCGAACCGGGGTGCGTTCCTGGAGTTCGGCGATGGACGGAGCGAAGATCGCGGCCGCCGCTCGCTGCCACACAAATGGCGGATGTACCACGACGGTGTCGGCTCCCAGCCGTTCCGCCATGTCCACCGAACGCGCGAGTTTCACCAGGGGGTCGGTGGACCACACCCGTGCGGTCACCAAAAGGCAGGGCGAATGCACGGACAGCACCGGAACACCGAACTCGTCGGCGAGATCGGCGAGCCGGTCGGCGTCCTGACTGAGCTGTTCGGCGGTGACGAGAACCTCGACGCCGTCGTAGCCGAGTTCGGCAGCCAGCGCGAACGCGACCTCGGTTCCTTCCGGATAGACGGCCGCCGTCGACATGCCGACTTTGATCGGCGGAATTCGAATGACCCGGGATCCGGCGGATGCAGTCCCCGTCGTCGTGCGGCGACCGCCAGCTGATTCGCCGGGATCGGCGTCTGGGCTCACGGTATTCGCCTCTCGGTTTCAGCACCGGACGAACGGTCAGGTGGGGTCGCCAAGCAACGCTACCTGCGCCGGCTCACGATTCCAGCTTGTATCCGAGCCCGCGCACCGTGATGAGGTAACGCGGCGCCGCCGGATCGGGCTCGATCTTGGCCCGCAGTCGCTTGACGTGAACGTCGAGTGTTTTGGTGTCGCCGACGTAATCCGAACCCCAGACCCGGTCGATCAGCTGACCTCTGGTCAACACCCGGCCGGCATTGCGGATCAAATACTCCAGCAGATCGAATTCCTTCAGCGGCAGTGTCGCCTGCACCCCGTGCACGCTGACGACATGCCGGTCGGTGTCCATCCTGATCGGGCCGGCCTGCAAGATTGCCGACCCCACCTCCTCGGTGTCGGTCCCCCGGCGGAGCACGGCCCGGATCCGGGCGATCAACTCCCGCGTCGAGTACGGCTTGGTGATGTAGTCGTCGGCTCCGAGCTCGAGTCCCACGACCTTGTCGATCTCGCTGTCGCGCGCGGTCACCATGATCACCGGCACTGCGCCACGGGTGCGGAGCTGCTTGCAGACCTCGGTCCCGCTCATCCCCGGCAGCATCAGGTCCAGCAGCACGATGTCGGCGCCATTGCGGTCGTAGGCGATGAGCGCATCGGGGCCGTTCGCGGCGACCTCTGTGCTGAACCCCTCCCGCCGCAGCAGGAAGGCGAGCGGGTCGGCCATCGATTCTTCGTCCTCGACGATCAAGACCTTGGTCACGGAGCTCCTCGGTATAAGGGTTCGGGTGCAGTGGTGCCCGGGGCAGCGGTGCCTGGGGCAGCGGCGTCGCTGGTGATCGCCGCCGCCGCCGCCGGCCGGTCGAGAGCCGGCAGCCGCAGCGTGAAGGTGGAGCCGGTGCCCGGCCTGCTCCACACGGTCGCGGTGCCGCCGTGGTTGGCCGCAACGTGTTTGACGATGGCCAGCCCCAGCCCGGTGCCGCCGGTGGACCGGGACCGGGCGGGATCGATGCGGAAAAACCGTTCGAAGACCCGCTCGGTGTATTCGGCTGCGATGCCCACCCCGCGGTCGGTGACGGCGATCTGCACCGATCCGTCGACCAGACCGCGACTGATCGAGACCTGGGTACCGGCCGTCGAGTAGTTGATGGCGTTGTCCACCAGGTTCGTCAGGGCGGTGATCAGCAGGGCACGGTCGCCACGGACCAGCAACCCGGACGGCTGATCGCAGATCACCGTGATCCCGGCCCGCTCCGCGGCCCCGCTGATCCTGGCGATCGTTTCCTGCACCACGGCATCGATCTCCACCACGGCAAGGTCGGGCAGCGGGTCCGCGCCCTGCAACCTGGACAGCGCGATCAGTTCGCTGACCAGGGCGCCCATCCGCACGGCCTCCGCCTGCAGTTTGCCGGCGAACCGGCGCGCTTCCCGCGGGTCGTCGGCGGCGTCGACGGTGGCCTCCGCGAGCAGACCCATGGCAGCGACCGGGGTTTTCAGCTCGTGGGAGACGTTGGCCACGAAGTCGCGTCGGGCTGCCTCCATCCGCTGAGCCGCCGTCTCGTCGGTTGCGGAGACCAGCATCCGGTCGCCGCCGATCGACCGTACGACCGCGTGCACGGCCGGCGGGTTGCTCCGCGCGGTCAGCGATGCCGTGCTGCTGACCGGCCGCAGTTCCACCTCGACGGTTTCTCCCGAGACGGCGCACCGGGCAGCCGCCGAGGCGAGTTCACGATGCACGATGCCGGCGTGTACGACCCCGAGCTCGGTGGCCCGGTCGTTGTGCAGCAGCGGGCGAGCGGAGGCGTCCATCACCAGGTAGCCGGTGGTCGACCACCGCAGCACCTCGGTCTCCAGCAGCTGCGGCGCCGAGGACGGGGCGGGCGGCAGCGACTGCGGCACACCACGCAGGTCGACGAGGTAATAGATGAGCCAGCCGAGGACGCCCCCACCCAGGAAGGCGGCGACATAGCCAAGACTCGACACACCGTGATCGTAGGTCTGCCGATCGGTGTCCGGACGACAACGGCTCTCACCCCGGGGCGGTATCCCGGCATATCGGCAGCGTGTTCACCCAACGTTCACCGAGCGGCCACCGGACGGCTGCCCGTCGCCATGCCCCGGTTTCCTACCTGCCCTGGTTCGCCACCGCCGTGATGGCCGCGGCGGCCGCCTCCGGATCCAGATAGGTGCCGCCGGCGGTGACCGGCTGGAAGTCGTCGTCGAGGTCGTAGCGCAGCGGGATCCCGGTCGGCAGGTTGACCTTGGCGATGGCCTCGTCGCTGATCCCGTCCAGCATCTTGACCACGGCGCGCAGCGAGTTGCCGTGCGCGGTCACCAGGACCACCTTGCCGGCCTTGAGGTCGTCGAAGATCGGCCCGTACAGGTACGGCTCCATCCGGACGACGACGTCGGCGAGGCACTCGGTCTTGGGGTTCTGGTCGCCGAGGTCGGCGTACCGCGGGTCGTCGGCCTGCGAATACTCGTTGCTGTCGCTGATCGGCGGCGGCGGGGTGTCGTAGGAACGGCGCCACAGCATGAACTGCTCCTCGCCGTACTGCTCGAGGGTCTGCTTCTTGTTCTTGCCCTGCAGGTCGCCGTAGTGACGCTCGTTCAGCCGCCAGCTGCGACGCACCGGAATCCAGTGCCGGTCGGCTGCGTCGAGGGCCAGGTTCGCCGTCGTGATCGCCCGGCGCAGCAGCGAGGTGTGCAGAACGTCGGGCAGCACACCTGCGTCGGTCAGCAGCGAGCCGCCGCGGATGGCCTCGGCCGTGCCCTTCTCCGACAGCGGCACGTCGACCCAGCCGGTGAACTGGTTCAACGCGTTCCAAGTGCTCTCGCCGTGACGCAACAGGATCAGGGTGGTGGTCATGGCCGGTATTGTTCCGCAGCCGAGCCGCCGGCACCCGATCGGGGTGGGCGGCGTCACGCTCCCGGACGTTCACCGCGGGTCGGCACACCCTGTCCCGCACCCACAGGTCCCGCACCCACATGTCCCGCACCCACTTGTCCCGCACCGACCCGTCCCGGACCGCCCGCTGCGGCACCGACCGGTTCGGGCTCCTCGGCGTGCGTGGCGGCGGCCTGCAGCCGGCTGTCGATGGCCGGCTGGACCGTCTTGCGGACGGAACGACTCCGCCGCAGCCGGCGGAGCAGGAACCAGACCAGCACGGCGCCCGCGATCAGCAACGGCAGGAACGGCAGCAGCACCCCGGCGGCGCCACCGGCCCAACCCAGGAGGTCCCGCAGCGCCGCCCAGCCCGCGGCCAACCCCGCGACGAAACCCGAATCCGGTTCTGTGGCCGTCGTCCCAGCCGTGGTCGTGGTCACCGCCCGGAGGGTGACGGTGATCGAGGAGAGCGCCACCTGACCGTCCAGTGCGGCCTTCTGCTGCTGTAGCGACTCCAGATCCGCCTCTCGCACGGCGAGTTCGGACTCGATCGAGATGACGTCGGCGACGCTGCCGGCCCGGGCGAGCAGCGCGCGCACCCGGGCCACGCTGGCCGTCATGCTCTCGACCCGGCTGTCGACGTCGGCGGACTGCGCGGTGACGTCCCGGCTGCTTTCCGTCCGCTCCGTGACGGTGCCGGCGGCGGCGATCTTCTCGACGACCCCGCCGTACCTTTCGGCGGGCACCCGCAGGCCGATGGTGACCTGCGCACCGCCGCCGTCGGCACTGGCCTGATATCCCCCGGCTGCGGTGGCGATGCTCCGCACGGTGGCTGCGGCCTGCCCCGCCGCGTCGGCGCGGGCGGCGGCATCGGCATCCCGGTTGGCGTTTTCTGCCGTCGGGGTGACCGGTGCGACGTCGAGCCGGACGCTCAGGTCCGCGGTGCGGATGATCTTGGCGGTGTCCAGCGGCGCCCTGCTGAGCGACGTTTCACCCGCAGCCGCGGCTGCGGGTGATCCCCCGCCGCCCGCGGAGTCGGCACTCCCGCCGGCAGACGGCGCCGCCTCGGCAGTCGCCATCGCCGCCTCGGACTGCGACCCCGCGTCACCCACCGCGGCCGAATCCGAGCCGGTGGACGTGCACCCCGCGACCCCGAAGGCAACTGCGGCGGCAACCATCAGGCCGGCGGCGCGCGCCCGCGATGGCCAGTTGTTCAGGACGAACATGATCTTCCCCGCTCGATCGTCGTTCCGCGCCGGTGCGCGATTCGCTGATCGGGAGGACGGAAGGGGTTGAGCCGTGGGATGCACCGCGGCGGTCACGATTCGGTCTCTGTGCCGCGCGGGACGAACTGCGGCGGCGGTGGTTCACCGGCCGGGTCAGGGACCGCCGGTCAGGGTCCCGCGGTAGTCGCCGGCGCCGAGGAATCGGTCTCCGGCAGGCACGACGGGAGTTCCGGGTGCTGGGCGGGGACCGCGTCCGGATCGATCTCGACGTAGTTCAGCAGCGGCTCCCCGTCGACGTCGACCGGGTCGGTGCCCTCGGGCAGCGTGCACATCGGAACTGCCGGATCGGTGGTGTGCGTCGGGTCCACCGGATCGGTGGGCGAGGCTGTGGTGTTCGAGGGAGACGGCGCGGTCGAGGAAGCGGTGGTGTCGCCCGCCGATGGGGGCGTTGTGGCAGGCGGCGTTGTTGAAGACGGCGTTGTTGAAGACGGCGGCGTGGCAGGCGGGGTGATCAACGGCGGCGTGGTCGGCGGAGCGGTCGTCGTCGACGGTGTCGTGAAGGTCGATGCGAACGTCGTCGTCGGTGCCGTCGTGGGAGCCGCGGTCGTCGATGGCGGCGTCGTGGATCGGGGCGACGTGGTGACGGGGGTCGTCGCCGGCGCTGCCGAGGTCGTCGGCTCGGTGCTGGTCTGCTGGGTCGTTGTCCCGGCAGCGCTGGTTGTTCCCGCGGCGGGGCTCGACGACGACGGGGTGGCCTTCGTGGTCGGTACGGCGGAGGTGGAGCCGGCGGCCGCCGGGGTCGTCGGTCGGCCGGTGGATGAACCCGGTTTGCCGGGCCGAGGTGCAGTCGACGTCGGCGCCGGCCGCGACGTCGTGGGTGCCGCCGTGGTTGCCGCGGCTGGTGCTGCCGGCCGGGACGGTGTGGACGCCCTGGTCGGCGCGCGGTCGACCGGGTCGGCGACCTGCCGCGCCGGTTTAGGTTCGTCGACGGCGGCCTGGCGGGTCTCCGGAGACGTCGCCTGCGGGGGCGGCGCCACCTGAGGCTCGGCGAACACCGGTGCCGGCCACGGCCTGGGCCTGATCCGCTGGATGGTCGCGGAATAGGTGCGGGTGCCGATCAGCACGTCACCCGACGAGCCGGTGTCCGGCGCCTCGTAGGTCACCATCGGAACGCCGGAGTAGCTCCTGACGATCGCGGAGAAGTCGGCCGCCTTCGGGGCGCTGACCGCCGGCCCGGTCCAGTAGCGGTGCACCCGGTCGTCGAAATCGGTGCGGGTCAACGGCACCACGTGGATCGGCGTGCCGACCCAGCTGGCCTCGAGGATGTACGGCCGGCCACCGAAGGTGCCGAGGTAGACCGCGACGTGGCCGGGGAAGCCGACGATGTCGCCGGGCAGCGCCTGCGCCCAGCTGATCGACTCGCCCGCGGCCCGCTGCGCGCCCGAGTCGCCGGGGGTGCGGTAACCCGCCATCCCCAGCACGTAGGCGGTGAGGCCGGAGCAGTCGAAGCCGACCTCGGTGCCGCAGGAGTTGTAGTCGCCGCCGCCGCGGGCGCAACCGTTGTTGGGACCAGCACCCGAGCCACCGCCGCCCCAGACGTACGGCATACCCAGGGCGCTGAAACCGGCGGCCAGCCCGGACGCCACCGCGGCGTTCGGAGCGGTGATCTGCTGGCCGGCCAGGGCCGCGGAGACGTACGGGCTCTTCGGGATGGTGACGGTCGTGCCGTTGGCCGCCGCTGCTCCCGCGGTGGTGGACGTCCCGCCGCCGGTGGACCCGAAGTACTTGCGGAACAGGTAGAAGAAGTTGCGGTTGCCGTAGGTGGAGCATCGATCGCCGACACCGGGGTAGGCCGCCAGCGCGGCGGCGTTCGGCTGGTACGGCGTGTAGTTGTAGAGCGCCGCAGTTGCCTGGTTCTTGATGGTGACCGGGGCGGAACCGCACTTGGACTCGGCGACGTTCCACATGATGTCGGCTGTCTGGCCGGCTCGGTAGTTGTACTTGTCGGGATCGAGCCGATACCGCGACCACTGCTTGGCCATGCCGTAGCCCTGGTTGAAGAAGCCGGCGTGCTCGGGGTCGCAGTTCGCCGATCCCCCGGGGCCGGTGTCCGGGCAGTGCCAGCCCCAGGCGGCGTCGTAGGTCGACGCCGACGGATCGGTGCGGTTCAGCAGCGCGGATTCCTTCTGCAGGGTCACCAGCATCACCTGTGGATTGACGCCACAGGCGGTGGAGACCTTCGAGATGACGGCTGCTGCGTCCTCGTCGGCGGCACCGTCATAGGCGGCGCAATAGCGGTCCGCCGGCTGGTCGGTGGTCGTCACGGCGAGGTTCTTGAGGCAGTACGGACCGGTGCAGCCCTCACCCTCGGCACGGATGAAGATCCGGATCTGGTCGACCGTCATGGCCTTGCTGTTGTAGAAGACCTGATCCGAGACGATGTTGCCGGGGTCGAAGACCGAGCCCGTCGTCTCGGCGGCCGCCGGCGCCGGCGTGCAGGTGACGTCGTCCTGCTGCAGGCTGACCGCGTCGATCAGCTTCCCGGCCAGATCGGTCGCCATCTGCTGGTAGTCGGCGAACCGCTCGCCGGTCGTCGTCTTCTGGACGACGTCGCCGATCTCGTAGTTCTCCCGCGGGTCGGTGTCGTAGTTCGGGACCAGCTTGAGCAGGCGGTCGTAGAACATCCAGGAGGCGCCGCCGGGCTCCGTTCGCCGGTACTGCGTGTACTCGTCGGGGTTCTGCTGGAAGAGCCCGAGCCAGTCCTTGTTGAGCGCCTCAGGCCGCAGGCTGGATTGTTCGGTGGCGACGGACAGCCCGATCTCGATGCCCCGGCGGGTGATGCCCATCTGCTTTCCGACGGCGACAATCGTTGCGGCCATGTCGATCTGGTTGCCATTCAGCGGGACGCCACCGAACGTCCCGCCGCTCTTCACGTCGGCCGGAATGCCCTGCAGATTGCCCAGCGGCGCGGGCGTGCCCGACCCCGAGACCGTGCTGGGCTCCTGCCCGGGCAGGCAAACCGGCAGTGTGGACGCGGTCCCCGTCGTCGCGGCGGTGCCGGCAGGCGGGGGAACGGGCGTGGTGGGCGCGGCGGCGGCGACACCCCGCGGACAGCGCAAGCGTGCAGACGACGGCGAAAACCAGTGCGGCGGCGAAGGTCTTGGCAACGTACCCGAGCACGGCGCGTGCTCGTGTTTGCAGCCCGACCACGGACAATCCCCCAAAGATGAAGCCGGGCGCCGACAACCAGCGCTGCCGGTTTGACGATACTAGACAGCCCCGACAACTGTGATTCCCATCCTAGTGACGGTGGGTGCCGCAGGCAGTGCCCAATTCGGGGGGGTTATGCCCCTAAAGGGGGGCATCACCGGCGAAATCCGCGCTCTCTCCTACCCACCGTGAGATCGCCATCGCCCAGCGTTGCCGGCGGGGTCTCGAACGGTCACGGCCCGGCGGAGTCGATCAGATGACGAAACGCCGTCAGGTTCCGCACCGACTCCCCCCGGGAGGTGCGCCAGGCCCATTCCCGCCGGATCGCACCGGCGAACCCCCGCTCGAGGATCGGGTTGAAGTCGGCGTCCGCCGTCTGCAACACCACGCCCAGCACGGTGTCCAGTTCCTCGACGGACAACGTCCGTCGATCCAGCCGGCCGACCAGGTGGATGTCTCCGGCACCGTCCAGCGCATAGGCCACCGAGCGCAGTTTGGCGTTGCGTTGCAGCAGGTACCGGTACACCGCCTCGGCGTTCTCGTCCGGCGCGCGGCAGACGAACGACTCGACCAGCACGTGGTGTGCACCGATCAGCAACCAGACCAGGGTGCGATGACGGCGCTCCCCCGCCAGCGTCACGAGAAAGGCGTCATCGGATTCCCGCACCGCGTCGACACCCAGCTCGGCCAGCGCCGCGGCCAAGCCGTCCGCGGTCATCGATTCCGCGCCGGGCTCGTCAGCCGATCCGGACCGGATACCGGAGGCGCCGGTCACCGCCGCGCCGCCGGAACCAGCCGGCCTTCCGCGGCGCCCCGGGCAGGCGCTCCGTCCAGGCTGGGAACCGCGTCATGCAGCGCACGGCCGTAGCTCTCCAGCAGGCCGTCCACCGTCACCTCCCAGGAGAAGCGTGCGGCCTGTGCCGGTGCGCGCCGGGCGAGTCGCTGCCGGGTGACCGCGTCCAACACCACTGCCGCGAGCGCATCCGCCCAGCTCGCCGGGTCGTGGTCGGCGACCAGCACACCGCTGATCCCGTCCGCGACGGCGACGGTCAGACCGCCGACGGCCGCCGCCACCACCGGCGTGCCGGCGGCCTGCGCTTCCAGTGCGACCAGGCCGAAGGATTCGTTGTAGCTGGGCACGGCGACCACGTCGGCGGCCCGGTACAGCTGTACCAACTCGGCGGCGGGCACCGGTGGGCGGAAATCCACCAGGTGCGACACCCCCAGCCGGGCGGCGAGTTCATCCAACCGGTGTCCCGGTCGCCGGCCGGTGCCGGAGTTGCCGCCGACGATCACCGCCCGCCAACGGCGCTCCGGATGCCGGGCTGCCAGCCGCTGCAGCGCCCTGACCACAACGTCGGGACCCTTCAGCGGCTGGATGCGGCCGGCGAACACGACGACCGCGTCATCCACCCCGATGCCCAGCCGGCGCCGCGCGGCGGTCCGGTCGCCGGGGCTGAACACGTCGGTGTCCACCCCGGGCGGTACCACGTCGATCCGGTTCGGGATCCGCGTCATACAGCTGGACCAGCTCGGTTTTCTCCGCCGCGGTGTTGGCGATCAGCCGGTCCGCCTCGGCGACGACCTGCTCCTCACCGATCAACCGGCCACGCGGCTCCGGCTCGTCATCCTGTGCCATGGCGGCGTTCTTCACCTTGGCCAGGGTGTGCGCGGTGTGCACCAGCGGAACCCCCCACCGGTCACGCGCGAGGTAGCCGACCTGCCCGGACAGCCAGTAGTGCGAATGGACGACGTCGTAGTGACCCGGTGCGCTGCGGGCCTCGGCACGCATGACGCCCGCGGCGAACGAGCACAGCTGTCCCGGCAGCTCGTCCTTGTCCAGACCCTCGAACGGCCCGGCCACGATGTGCCGGACCAGCACTCCCGGCGCGAGCTCGGCGACCGGTGGCTGCTCGGAGGACGTCGCCCTGGTGAAGATCTCCACCTCGACGCCGCGCGCGGCCAGCCGCCGGGAGGTCTGGTCGATGTAGACGTTCATCCCGCCGGCGTCCCCGGTGCCCGGCTGAGCCAGCGGTGAGGTGTGCAACGAGATGGCGGCGAGCCGCCGGATACCCTCCGGCCGCTTCCCGTTCGATGCGCGCGCGTCCGCTCGATGAGAATTCATGATCAAGCGCAAAGGTACCCGCGTCGGGTCGCGCGCGACGACGTCGTCGGCGCGATTGCTCTACAGGGCGGACAGCGCCTGCCATTCGTCGAACGAGTACGACCAATCGTAGATGTAGTCCTTCTCCGTCATCGGAACGCCGGTGTTGGTCACCTCGACCGGGTCGCCGTACAACGCGGACTTGTAATACTCCTCGCCATCGCCGACGCCCATGTTGATGCAGCCGTGGGACACGTTGGCCTTGCCCAGGTAGGGGGCTGTCTTGGGGTTCTCGTGGATGAACTCGCCGTTGTTGTTGATCCGGACGGCCCACTTCTCCTTGACGTTGCAGTAGTCGAAGGTCGGATTGCACATTTCGTACTCCGGGAACTTCTCCGTCACCACGTGCACCCCGCTGACCGTTGCCTTGCCCGGCTCGGACTCCTTGCCGTAGGACACCGGATAGTTCTTGACCACCTTGCCGTCGACGAGCACGACCATGTGGAAGCTCTGCACGTCGGCCTGCACGATCTGCGAACGGCCGATCTTGAAGTCGGTGACGATGTCCTCCCGGCCCCAGGCCCCGTCACCCAGGTTGACGCCCGCGAGGTTGGCCTCGACGTGGACTTTGGTGTTCCCGGGCCAGTACTCCGCCGGACGGAAGTGCACGATCGACTGGGTCGTGCCGTTGCCCTGGATGTCCTCGTCCTGCAGCCAGCCCCACGACCCCTTGATCTCGCCCTTGTCGGTGGTCAGTTTGAAGGTGGACTGCGCGGCGGCCTTGTCCGCGACCGGCTCGGCGAAGGTGATGATCACCGGCGCTGCAACGCCGACCGTGGTACCGCTCGGGATCTGGAAGGACGCCCTGATCGTCTTCTTCGGCTTGACCGTGGTCAGCGTGCCGGTGAACGGGGACTCCTCGCCGGCCGCGTCGACCGCGATGCCGTTGAAGGTGTACTTCGTGTTGTAGTCGAGCCGCTGGGCAAGCGTCCAGGTCGCCTTGTCGTCGGAGATCTTGCCCTCGACCTCGATGCCGTCGTCGGCGGCGACCGTGAGCTCCTTGATCTTCGCGGAGAAGACGGTGACCGTCACCGGATCGTTCGGTGCGACGTCCTTGGTGCCGAACTTCGGCTTCGACGCCACCCGCACCGTGCTGGACAGCGCATTGGAGGTGACGGTCGGTGCGGCCGACTGGTCGAGCCCGGACACCGTGACGGCCGGGGCCGCGGTGGAGGTGACGGTGACAACGACCTCTTCCTGCGATCCCGCGCAGCCGGCGGCCACCATCAGCAGTGACACGAACAGCGTGAGAGCCGCGGCCGTCCTGCCGCGTGTTCTCCGGATCCCCGGGCGTCGCACCGTTGTGGTCCCTTCATGAGCCGGCCTGGCTCGGTTGTTCTTCGGCGTTCTTCGGCGGTTCGTCGAACGGCCTCCGCCTGCGATGGAACCACCGTAGGTGCCGACCGTGTGATTCCCGTGACGAGGTTGTGATCATGGGCACGACGCTGGCGGCGCAGTGAGACCCGCCACCGGCCGGCGAGCCCCGCTCCGGCGCAGCCCCGCCGATCGCCCCTGACTCCTCCAACCTCTGCGTTGCTCGGGCTCCAGCAGGAGCAACGCGTCGGAACGATGAGCAAGGGAGATCACTACCCTGGGCTGGTGCCGAACCCCGTCCTGCTGTCCGACCTGACCACGCTCCGGCTGGGCGGTCCGGCGCCCGATCTGGTGACGGCGACGACCGCTGCCGAGATCGCCGAGGCGGTGGGTACCGCCGACCGGGCCGGCACCGGAGTGCTGGTTCTCGGCGGAGGTTCGAACCTGGTGGTGGCCGACGCCGGTGTCGACGTGCCGGTCGTGAAGGTTGCGGTCAAGGGCATCCGGGTGCACGACAACGGCGACGGGTCGGCGCTGGTCACGGTCGGCGCCGGCGAGGACTGGGACACCGTGGTGGCCGACCTGACGGACCGCGGCTTCGCCGAGCTGTCACCGCTGTCCGGGATTCCCGGGTCCACCGGCGCCACCCCCGTGCAGAACGTCGGCGCCTACGGCACGGAGATCGCGGAGATTCTGACGTCGGTGACGGTGTACGACCGGGCCAGTCGCGAGATCCGTGAGCTGCAGGCCGCCGATCTGAAGATGAGCTACCGCAGTTCGACGTTGCGCGGCACCGACAGCGCCGTGATCGTCGACGTCACCTTCCGGTTGACCGCCCACCCGGTGCGGGTCCGGTACGGCGAGCTGGCCCGGACACTGGACGTCGCCCCCGGCGGTACGGCCGCGCCGGCCGATGTCCGGCGGGCCGTGCTGGGCCTGCGCCGGTCCAAGGGGATGGTGCTCGACCCGGACGACCCCGACACCTACAGCGCGGGTTCCTTCTTCACCAACCCGATCCTGGAGCCGGCCGCGGCGAACATCGTGGACAGGCAGATTCGCCGCAGGCTGGGCGCCGATGCCCGCTATCCGTCGTACCCGGTCGCCGGCACCGACGCGGTCAAGCTGTCCGCCGCGTGGCTCATCGAACGGGCCGGGTTCGGCAAGGGCCACCTTGGCCCCGGCGGCCGGGTGCAGCTGTCCGGCAAGCACACCCTGGCGCTGACCAATCGGGGCGGCAGCACCGCGGACCTGTTGGCGTTGGCGACCGAGATCCGGGACGGTGTGCGCGGCGCGTTCGGCGTGACGCTGCACCCGGAGCCGGTGCTGGTCGGCGTGGCCCTGCCTGACTGACGGCTGGGGCTCAGCTCGCCGCGCATGGTGCTGCGACGACGTGAGGCCGAGCTTGCTCTGCTGTCGGACTGTCGGACTGACGGACTGGCGCTATGGCGCTCTGAGGGGCAGCCCGCTCCGGGCCGCATGGTGCTGCCGGCACCCGCGGCGGCAGACCGATCCACACCGCACCGCGGAGTACTACCTGATCGCCGGCCCGGCGGCAAGCTCCCATAACGGGACGGTCCGGCAATGTGCCGGTGACGGTCGACGACGGCGTGCGCTTCCCCGACATCGTCTTCGACACGGTTCCGCTGATCGTGGAGATCGACGGGCACGCCCACCACGGCGGCCGGGAACGGTTCGAGGCCGATCGGCGCCGGCAAAATCAGCTGGTCGAAGCGGGTTGGACGGTGCTGCGCTTCACCGCAACCCGGGTCGCCGACGACCCCGCGGGGTTCATCGGGTCCGTGCGGTCAGCGATCGCGCGCCTGCGCTCCATCGGGTGAACCGCTCCCTTACACAACCGGGCCATGCTGCACAGACTTGTGGGGCAACGGTTCAATCGACGCGGAACCGTCCGGCGGCAGTTACTCCGGGACGATCAACGACGGTGTGGCCCGGTTCAGGGTTTCGCCGCGGAAGAACGCGGGCTGCCGGGCCCGCATGATCAACATCACCACCACCCCCGACAGGATCAGCCCGAGTCCCAGCACCAGCACGGTCCCGACGCCGAAGATGCTGGAGCCCGAATAATCCGGGTCGGCGCTGTCCCGGATCGTCACGAAGAACACGAACCACAGTCCGAGCCCGCCGACGAACGGGAACAGGAACTTGAAGATGAAGTTGTAGAAGCTGGTGAACAGCTCCTTGCGGAAGTACCAGACGCAGCCGATCGCCGTGAGCCCGTAGTAGAAGCAGATCATCAGTCCCAGCGACAGGATGGTGTCGAAGAGCACCGCCTCGGAGACGAAGGTCAGCACCGCGTAGAACGTTCCGGCGATGATCCCGGCGACGACCGTGCCGTAACCGGGGGTGAGATACCTCGGGTGGATGCTGGCGAACCGCTTCGGCAGCGCGCCGTAGGACGCCATTCCCAGCATGGTGCGGGTGGTCGGCAGGAAGGTCGTCATCAGGCTCGCTGCCGACGATGCCAGCACCGCCAGGAACAGCAGGTTGTTCCACGGCGTGCCCATCACCGGTTCGGCGAGCGCCCCGAACACGTTGTCGGAGATGTCCTCGTTCCCCAACCCGAGCCCGTCGGTGCCGTCACCGGCGTAGATCAGGGTGGACACCGAGACCAGCAGGTAGGTCAGCAGGATCGACACCACCGCGAGCAGCGCGGCCCGGCCGGGGGTCTTGTCCGAGTCCTTGGACTCCTCGTTGACCGTCAGGGCGCTGTCCCAGCCCCAGAAGGAGAAGATCGACGCCGACAGCCCGGCGACCAGCGCGGTCATCGACAGTCCGGTGAACGGGTTGAACCAGTCCCAGGAGAACGCCAGACTGTCCGGCCCGCCGGACTTCGCCAACGCCATCACCGAGAACAGGATCAGCACGCCGAGCTGGAAGAAGACGAGGAAGAACTGCACCTTCTCGGTCGTGGTGATGCCCCGGTAGGCGATCGCGGTGGCCATCAGCAGGAACGCCAGACAGGTCAGGACGTTGATCAGCCGGTTCTCCCACAGCGCCCCGAGGTCGTCGTTGCTGAAGATGCTCCCCAGCAGTTGGTAGAAGAATTGGACGCCGATGCCGGCGAGATTCGCCAGCACGATGATGGTCGCGAGAATGGCGGCCCAGCCGCCGAGGAAGCCTACGTACGGCCCGAAGGCGCGCGTCGTCCAGGTGAATGACGTGCCGCAATCCGGGTCCACCTTGTTGAACTCGCGGTAGGCGTACGCGGCGAACAGCATGGGGATGAAGCCTGCGATGAAGATGATCGGCATCTTGACCCCGGCGACGGCCGCCACCAGCCCGATGGTCGCGGTCAGCGTGTAGGCGGGCGCCACACAGGAGATGCCCAGGACCGTCCCGCCCAGCAGGCCGACGGAGTTGCCGGCGAGGCCCTTCTCCACCTGGGGGTGGTGATGCGCACTCGGCGGATCTCCCTTCCTGGGAGTTCCGCCGGTGGAAGAGCCCTCGATCGCCATTTCAAACCTCGCAAAGGCTCGAAGAAGTGGTCAAAATCACCGTCGCTCACAGTAAACTAGCCGCCGACGGTTGGCAGCGCGGCGGACACGTCCATGTTTGCGCCGGCGGACAGAGATGAGGACCGGCGTGGTTGACGCAGCAGCGGTGCGCTCCGACGTGATGCCAGACGTTCACGGCATCGTCGCCGGCGTCGACGGATCACCGTCGAGCCACCTGGCACTCGACCTGGGCGGCGGACACCGCCGCGTTGTACGGCGTACCGCTCACCGTCCTGTTCGCTCATCCGGACGCCGAGGGTGACGTCGTGGTCAGCGAGGACGAGGGCCGGCTCAGGGGATCAGTCCAGCCGACGGTGGCCGAGATCCGCGCGTTGCATCCGGATGTAGAGGTCAGGGGCGCCACTTTCCCGGAGCCGCCCGTGCAGTCGTTGCTGCTGGCGTCGCAGACCGCGGACCTGCTGGTGATCGGCTCCCGGGGCTGGGACGGCTTCACCGGGCTGCTCGTCGGGTCGACCACGCTGCACGTCGTTCCCTACGCGAAGTGCCCCGTCGTGGTGCTGCACGGACCGCGTCCCACTGACGAACCACCTGGTCCCGCGGAGCCGCACGGCGGCGAGGTCGTCGTCGCCTTCGACGGCTCCGTTCCGTCGAATGCAGCGGCTGCGCTGGCCTTCCGACACGCAGCGGCGGTGGGCTGCGGCGTCGCCGCGATCACCGTGCGCAACAAGCGCGGCCCGTCAACGATCGCGCAGGTGGATCCCGCGCACAGCACCCCCGGCTCGCCGGAGGTGGCCTTCTGGGCACCGATCGTCCTGTTGGCGCAGTCGTTCCCGGGGGTGCCGGTCACCTTCTGGGAGGCCGACGGCCGGCCCGGCGCGGTGCTGCTCGAACAGTCCAGGGGCAGCGTGCTGCTCGCCATCGGCGCCCGCGGGAAGGGCGGTTTCCGCGGTCTGGTGATGGGTTCGGTCAGTCAGCAACTGCTCGCGCACGCCCAGTGCCCGGTCGGCGTGCTGCACTCCACGGCGGCCGAAGCAGGGTGATCCGGGCCGCGTTATGGTCCCTGTGACGGCGGGCACGACCCCCGCGCTCCGGCGGCCGGAGGCTTCCCGGGCTGCGGCGGGCGCCACGGACCGACGCCGATAGTGCAACCCGGACGAGAACCGCGACGAAAGGTGCCGACAGGCGATGAGCGAGAAGACCGTGCTGGAGAACATCATCAACGGCGAGTCGGTGCCGGCCGCCGACGGCGCCACGATGGACGTGATCGATCCGAGCACGGGCGCCGTGTACGCCACCTCGCCGCTGTCCGGGCCGGCGGACGTCGACCGCGCCTACGCCGCGGCCACCGAGGCCTACCAGAAGTGGCGCTGGGCCACCCCGGGTGAGCGGCAGCTCGCGCTGCTGAAGTTCGCCGACCATATCGAGGCGAACGCCGACGAGTTGGTTGCCGTCGAGGTGCAGGACACCGGGAAGCCGACCGCGCTGACGCTGTCCGAGGAGATCGGGCCGATGGTGGACCAGGTGCGGTTCTTCGCCGGCGCGGCGCGGGTCCTCGAGGGCCGCTCGTCCGGCGAGTACATGCGCGGGCACACGTCGTCGATCCGGCGCGAGCCGGTCGGCGTCGTCGGCCAGGTGGCGCCGTGGAACTACCCGATGATGATGGCCATCTGGAAGCTGGCTCCGGCACTGGCCGCCGGGTGTTCGGTCGTGCTCAAGCCGTCCGACACCACACCGGCGAGTTCGGTGTGGATGGGCAAGGCCCTGCAGGAGTTCTACCCGCCGGGTGTGGTCAACGTCCTGTGCGGCGACCGGGACACCGGCGCGGCGTTGACCGGGCACAGCGCCCCAGCCCTGGTGTCCATCACCGGCTCGACCGGCGCCGGGATCGCCGTCGCGACGGCGGCTGCCAAGAATGTCACCCGGGCTCACCTGGAGCTGGGCGGCAAGGCGCCGGTCGTGGTCTTCAACGACGCCGACATCGACGCGGCCGTCGAGGGCATCGCGACGGCCGGGTACTTCAACGGCGGCCAGGACTGCACGGCGGCGACGAGAGTCATCGCGCAGCAGGGCATCTACAAGGACTTCGTGGCGGCGCTGACGGCGACGGCCAAGGAGACGAAGACCGGCTCGCCCGGCGACGACGTGCTGTACGGCTCGATCAACAACGCCAACCAGCTCGCGCACATCTCCGGACTGGTGGATCGGGCCGCGCAGCACGCCGACGTCACCGCCGGCGGGCACACCCTTGACCGGCCCGGCTACTACTACGAGCCCACAGTGGTCGCCGGTGTTCAGCAGACCGACGAGATCGTGCAGACCGAGGTGTTCGGCCCGGTGATCACCGTGCAGGAGTTCATCACCGAGGACGAGGCACTCGGCTACGCGAACGGCACGGAATACGGTCTGGCGTCATCGATCTGGACATCCGACGTCGGGACGGCCGCCCGGATGACCGCGCAGATGGACTTCGGCTGCGTGTGGGTGAACACGCACATCCCGCTCATCGCGGAAATGCCGCACGGCGGGTTCAAGAAGTCGGGCTACGGCAAGGACTTGTCGATGTACGGGTTCGAGGACTACACCCGGATCAAGCACGTCATGCAGTACCACGGGTTCAGCGGCTGACCATCGCCGCGCAGACGGGGCAGGGACCAGACGCCGCCACAATCCCGAGGGGTGTGGCGGCGTCGTTCTGTCTGCCTGTCAGGCCGACCGGCGCGGCAGTCCGAACGTCGTCCGGACGCCCTCGGAGAAGCAAACATGATCCGGTGGCCGAGCCGCCAGGTCCGGAAAACCCGCCGCCGCCAGCAGGTTGTCGTCCAGCAGCAGCACTTCCGCGGCGCACAGGTCCCACACCTGGTGGTGGTTCGGCACGAAGAGCGTCCGGCCCAGCACGGCGGTGTGCAGGCCCCAGCGGGCGGTGAGAAAGGTCGCGAGATCGTCGGCCGGCAGCGGCTTGCCGACCCGGACCGCCACCCTGCTGGTGACGCCGGCGGGTCCGGGCCAGCGGGTGCGGGTGGTCCAGCCGAATTCCCGGTGGTCGTCACATTCCCGGGAACAGCCGCGCATCCGGGAGAACCGGTACGGCAATGACAATGCCGCCCGGGCGCCGGCGACGACGGCCAGCCGGGAGGCGTCCAGGCTGCGGAACACCACGCCGTGCCGACCCCCGTCATCGACGGAGTACAACCGGACGTTCGTCTCCCAGAAGGTGCCGAAATACGGGATGGCGGGTCTGCTGGCGAAGCCCGCGCGTTGCATCCGGAACGGGACGAGCGCGACCGGCGTCAGACCGGCGAAGCGACCGTCGGGCACCACGTCCGGGCGCACCCGCGCGGGCATCATCGCCGCGACCGCGCCCGGCGGGACGAACCAGTGCAGGAACGCCAGGTCCGCCCAGAACTGGCTCATGATCCGCGGTCCGGTCGGCGGCGGCGCGATCGGATCGAACGGGGCCGCCGCCCCGGCAGGGCCGGTTGCGGTCACGACAGGCGCACCGGGATCCGGGCGTAGCCGCGCACGGTCATGCTCATCCTGTGGTGCAGCGGTCCGTCGATCGCGATTGTCGGGAATCGGCGGAGGAGGGCCGGAAAAGCCACCTCGCCCTCGATCCGGGCGAGCGCCGCGCCCAGGCAGTAATGGATTCCCGCGCCGAACGACAGCGGCGGGCCGCTCCGGCGGTCCAGATCGAGGACGTCCGGCAACGGGAACCGGTCCGGGTCACGGTTGGCCGCACCCAGGCAGGCGATGACGGGTTCCCCGGCAGCCACCGGCACGCCACCGATCGTGGTGTCCCGCAGGGCAACCCGTCGGGCGAGCTGCACGGGGCTGTCGTACCGGAGCAGCTCGTCAACGGCGCCGACGGGCAGGGTGGGTGCCGCCCGCACCCGACCGGCGGCGGCCGGCGAACGGAGCAGGGTGACCACGCTGTTGCCCAGCAGGTGCGTCGCGGTCTCGAAGCCGGCCGCGAACAGCAACGCGGCCATGGTGAGCAGCTCGTCCTCGGTCAGCTGCTCGCCGCCGGCACCGATCACGAGCGCGCTGAGCAGGTCCGCCCGCGGCGCCGCTCGCCGCTCCGCCGCGAGATCCGCGAGATAGGAGCGGATCTCGGCCGCTGCGGCGTCGGCCCTGGCCAGCACCCGGGGGGTGGTGACGTCCAGCACCTGGGTCCAGTCCCGGGCCAGGTGCTGGAACAGTGACTGGTCCGCCGCCGGCACGCCGAGCAGCGCACCGATGACGGCGATCGGCAGCGGAAAGGCGAAGCCGGTGATGAAGTCGGGGTGCTCGGGCAGCTCCTCCAGCAGCCGCTCGGTGATCGACTCGACGACGCCGCGCAGGTTCGCCACCCGCCGAGGGGTGAACGCGCCGCTGACCAGCCGGCGCAACCGGGTGTGCTCGGGCGGGTCCGACGCCAGCATGCTGGTCTGGAACTGCCACAGCGACTGGTGCGTTCGCCAGTCCCGCACACCACCGAGGCGATCGACGTGATCGGTGTCGCCGTGCCCGATGGCGGGATCGCGCAGCGCCGCGGAGCAGTCCCCGTACCGGGTCAGCAGCAGCGACCCATCCGTGGACCTCGCCACCGGCGCTTCCTGCCGGAGTGCCGCGTAGACCGGGTACGGATCCTCCCGGCCCGCCCTGGAGGCCAGCTCGGCCAGCAAGGCGTCGACCCGCGACCCGACCGCCAGACGTTCCATGGGCTCATGGTGCCCGATCAGCAGTCGGCGAGTTCACGCTCCAGCGGTGTACGGAATTTGGGGATCACCCGCACCCCGTCCATCCAGGCCTCCAGCCGCGAGGCCTCGGCGGCCACCGCGGCGGAGGCCTGCGCACCGATGTCCGTCAGAAGCCGCCACCCGAGTCCCCCGTCGGCCCGTTGCCCCCAGCCGCCCACGATCCGACCGTTGTGCCATACCGTCGGGCCGATGTTCCCGGTGCGGTCGAACAGCGCCGCCCGGTGGCCCGGATCCAGGTAGAAGTCGCGCTCGAACCATCCCATCGCCGTCGGGTCCAGCGCGGGCAGCAGGGCGACCCAGGGGTCCGGTTCGGCGACCGGGTCGGTGTCGCCGGCCAGCACCAGCCCCTCGGCGCCGTCCAGGTCGACCGGTTCGGTGTCCACCCCGGCAAGGGCCCGGCGGGTGTCGCCCAGGTTCCAACCGGTCCACCACTTGATGTCCGCGACAGTGGCCGGACCGAACCGGGCGAGCCAGCGGGAGACGAGCTGGACCCTGGCCTCCTCGACCGGGATACCGGGCAGCCCGTCGGGCAGCCAGTTCTCCAACGGCGCCCATTGGTAGCGGCTGCCGGTCCAGCCGCCGGCCGAATGCCCCCGGACGATCCGGCCCTGCGCGGACAGGATGTTCAACAGTCGGCTGTTGATCGCGGCGGGACCACCGTAGGCCTTCCCCTCCGCATAGATCAGCGTGGTCCGGAGCCGGGGCTCGGCGACCGCCAGCGCCGTGCTGGTCGCACTCCCCCTGTCCCGCAACTCCCGCACGACGGAGTCCTCGACGTCAGCGAGCCATCCATCGGCGTTCGGCTCAACGGCGGCGAGGTCCTTGACCAGCGCCCGTCGCAACCGGGCGGCCACCGCGGCGGTCGAGGAGTGCTGGACGATCGGCGCGAGATCCGTCGGGAGGACGAACATGGTGCGGCGCATGCCCAGCATGCGGATCAGTGACCGCTCCTCGTACAACGCGGCGCTGATCCGGTCGCTCCCGAGATCCGCAGATCGGGCGGCGACGGCAAGGTACACCGACGCCGGGTCGGTGGCGTGCAGCACCACGAGGTCCGCGGCGATGCCGGCGGGGGTTCGCCCGGTGGTCCGGGCCGAGAGCAGATGACGGATGCCGAGCCGGGCCCGGCGCTGGTCGGCCGGGATCCGCAGTGCCATGGCTGCACTCTGTCAGCCCGGGCCGACACCCGTCCCGACCGGCTCACGCAACCTGGACCGCGCACCTCTGATGGCCCGAACGGGCCGGGCGCCGACGATGGCATCGTGGAGCCCATGACGAACCTCGACGGTGCCCATGTCCTCGTGGTCGGGGCGACGGGCGGACTCGGGTCGGCCGTCTCCCGTGAACTCGCCGCCCGTGGCGCAGTGCTGACCGTCTCGGGCAGGTCGGCCGCCCGCCTGAGCGAGCTCGGCACCGCGCTCGGCGCCGCGGTGATCGGGTCCGCCGCGGGGGACCTCATCGACCCGGGCTTCCCAGCCGAACTCGTGAACTCGGCGACCGAACGTCAGCCGCTGGCCGGGGTGGTCTTCGCCGCGGGGGTGGTCGCGTTCGGCGACATCGTCGACCTGGACGACGACGTGCTGGACCAGTTGATGCTGGTCAACCTGATGGCGCCGATCCGGATCGCCCGGGCGGCGGCGGCGGTGCTGCCGGAGGGTGGGTTCGTGGCGAACCTCAGTGCGGTGGTCGCCGAGCAGCCGATGAAGGGGATGGCCGCCTACAGCGCGACGAAGGCGGGCCTCACGGCCTTCGACCAGGCGGCGGCGACGGAACTGCGCCGGCGGCGCATCCGGGTTCTCGACATTCGCCCCGGGCACACCGAGACCGGCCTCGCCGGCCGGCCCATAGCCGGTTCATCGCCGCGGCTGCCCACCGGATACGACCCGGCCGCGGTGGCCCGCCGCATTGTCGAGGCCATCGCGGGTGACGAGCGCGACATCCCGGCGGCGGCCTTCGGCTGACCGCTCGCCGGACGGGCATCAGAAGCAGACAGCGCCCTTCGCCGCCGAGCCGACCAGCTTCGCGTACTTACCCAGCACCCCGAAGTTCAGGTTCTGCGGGTGCGGGGTCCAATTCTGCCGGCGGGTGTCCAACTCCGCCGGTTCGACCAACAGGTCGAGCTGCTTGGACGCCATGTCCAGCCGGATGGTGTCGCCGTCCTGGACCAGCCCGATCGGTCCGCCGTTCGGGGCCTCCGGTGCGACGTGCCCGATGCACAGCCCGGTGGTGCCGCCCGAGAACCGGCCGTCGGTGAGCAGCAGCACGTCCTTGCCGAGCCCGGCGCCCTTGATCGCCCCGGTGACGGCCAGCATCTCCCGCATCCCCGGACCGCCCTTGGGGCCCTCCCAGCGAATGACGATCACGTCACCTGGCTTCAGCGTCCCGTCGGCGACGGCGTCCATGGCGCCCTGCTCGCCGTCGAACACCCGGGCCGGTCCCTCCCAGACGGCCGCGTCGAAGCCCGCGCTCTTCACCACGGCGCCCTCCGGCGCCAGCGAACCGGTGAGCACGGCGATCCCGCCGGTGCGGTGGATGGGGTTGGCCAGCGTGTGCAGCACCTCGCCGTCCAGCGCCGGCGGATTCAGCTCCGCGAGGTTCTCCGCAACCGTCTTACCGGTGACGGTGAGCGCGTCGCCGTGCAGCAACCCGGCGTCGAGCAGTGCCTTCATCACCACCGGGATGCCGCCGATCCGGTCGACGTCGGTCATCACGTATCTGCCGAACGGTTTGACGTCCGCGAGGTGCGGGGTGCGGTCGCCGATCCGATTGAAATCTTCGAGCAGGAGTTCCACTTTTGCCTCGTGCGCGATGGCCAGCAGGTGCAGCACCGCGTTGGTGGACCCGCCCAAGGCCATCACGACCGTGATCGCGTTCTCGAACGCCTTCTTCGTCAGGATGTCCCGCGCGGTGATGCCCGAGTCGACCAACGCGACGGCGGCCTCCCCGCTGCGGACGGCGTAGCTGTCCCGCCGGCTGTCCGGGGCTGGCGGCGCGGCGCTGCCCGGCAGCGACATGCCCAGCGCCTCGGCCGCCGACGCCATCGTGTTGGCCGTGTACATGCCGCCGCAGGCACCCTCACCGGGGCAGATCGCCTTCTCGATCTCGGTGAGCCGGTCCCGGCTGATCTTGCCGGCCAGGCAGGCGCCGGTGCCCTCGAACGCGTCGATGATGGTGACGGTCTCACCGTCCAGCTGACCGGGCAGCGTGGATCCGGCGTAAAGGAACACCGCCGCCACGTCGAGCCGGGCCGCCGCCATCAGCATTCCGGGCAGTGACTTGTCGCAGCCGGCGAGCAGCACGCCGCCGTCGAGCTGCTCGGCGCGGAACACCGTCTCCACGGAGTCGGCGATGATCTCCCGGCTGACCAGCGAGTAGTGCATCCCGCCGTGGCCCATCGAGATGCCGTCGGAAACAGAGATGGTGCCGAACTCCAACGGGTAGCCATCGGCCTCGTGCACGCCCTGCTTCGCGGCCTTGGCGAGCCGGTCGAGCGACAGGTTGCACGGAGTGATCTCGTTCCAGGAGCTGGCAACGCCGATCTGCGGCTTGCGCCAGTCGTCATCGCCCATGCCGACCGCCCGCAGCATCCCGCGGGCGGCGGCCCGTTCGATGCCGTCGGTGACGATGTGGCTGTGCGGTTTGCGGTGCTCGCGGCGAGTGGGCTGCGTCCCCGCGTCCTGCCCGGGTGCGGTGGTCATGGAACGAGACTGTACGACGGTGGGCGACCCACCCGGCCATTGATCTCCAGTGCATGGAGCGCGGTTGGTGCAGCCGCGCGTGCCCGGGGCGCTGCGGCGCTCCGGGTAACGTCCGTGCCGCGCCGGACGACAGTGCCGCCGGTCACCGCAGCAGCTGGAGCACCCCCACCATGACCATGATCGGCTTCCCGCCGGCCGTCGCCGACCGCTGGTCGCTGACCAACTGGCAGAACGCGCCGTACAACCGGTGGTCGTTCCAGCACCTGCGCGAGGTGGTGCCGACGGCCAGGGTGGGCCGGGATCCGGCGGGTCCGCGGCCGTTACCGGTGGCCACCGGGCTGGACGATCGGCAGGTGGTGTGGCGGCTGGACGGCACGTCCTCGACCGTCGCGCAGATCCTGGACGACACCTTTACGGACGGCTTCCTGGTCCTGCAGGACGGCCGGATCGTGACCGAGCGGTACCCGACCGGGATGCCTGCCGACCGGACGCACGTGCTGATGTCGGTCAGCAAGTCGCTGATCGGCTGCGTGGTCGGAATCCTGGCCGACGCCGGGGCGATCGACGTCGCCGGGGCGGTGGACTATTTCGTTCCCGAACTGGCCGCCTCCGGCTACCGCGGCGCCACCGTCCGCGATCTGCTGGACATGCGCTCGGGCATCGCCTTCTCCGAGGAATACCTCGACCCCACGGCCGAGGTTCGGCTGCTGGAGCAGGTCATCGGCTGGGCCCCGCGGGCCCAACCTGGGCTGCCGACCTCGATGTACGAGTACCTCAGCACCCTGCAGGCCGACCGGCCGCACGGCAGCGCCTTCGAATACCGCTCCTGCGAGACGGACGTCCTCGGCTGGGTGTGCGAACGAGCCTCCGGGGTCCGGATGCCGGACCTGCTGTCCGGCCTGATCTGGTCCCGGATCGGGACCGAGCAGGACATGGACGCCGCCGTCGACCAGGCCGGCGCGGTGTTCCACGACGGCGGCCTGGCCGCGACGCTGCGCGACCTCGGCCGGTTCGGCCAGATGCTGCTGGACGGCGGCACGGTCGACGGCCGCCCGGTCGTGCCCGCCGGCTGGATCGCCGACAGCTACGCGGGGGGCAGCGACACCAGGGAGAAGTTCGCCGCCTCGGGCAACGACAGCTGGCTGCCCGGGGGTGGCTACCGCAACCAGTTCTGGTTGCCCTACACCGGCCGAGATGTGCTGCTGTGCCTGGGCATTCACGGACAGCTGATCTGGGTGGAGCCGGCCCGCCGGCTGGTCGTGGTCAAGCTGTCGTCCTGGCCGCTGCCACAGGACGTGGCCCGGCTGTTGGACACGGTGGCAGCCATCGACATGATCGGGTTCCAACTCGGGATGACCTGACGGTCAGGCCAACCGCCGGTCTTCACCGAATCCGAACACGCCGCGGACACGGCCCGAAACCGCGGCCACCAGACTGGCAGCCAAGCGACCGGGCCGGACGCGTCGCCCTGCACCGGGCAGCGACATGCCAGGTCGATCACGGCGAGACGAGGGAGCTTTGGCGATGGCACGAAAAGCGTTGTGGCGTGCGGTGACCGGCGGTGTGGCTGCGGTTGCGGTGGCCGGGGCCATCGCGGTGGCGGTCCCGGCCGCCGCCGAGACGGGCGGTCGGGCGATCGCCGCCGGACAGTCGGTGGCGCTCGCCGCCGATCCGTCCGATGCGACGGCGGCCTGCGATCGGCTCAAGAAGCACGATCAACGGCGGCAGGCCGTGCTCACCCGGCTGCAGGGTGACGCGAACACCAAGGGGTCCATCGCCTGGCTGACCGCCAAGGCGGCCGCCGCGACAACGGCGGGCGACACCGCACGGGCGCAGCTGTACACCGACAAGGCGGCGCTGCGCTCGGCGCTGGTGGATCCGCTGAAAAAGGTGGAGACCGACCTGGCAGCGGTGATCAAGGCCAATTGCGGCTGACCGCAACTCGGTCCGGTGCCTCGTGTCGCGGCAGGCACCGGGTGTGGTCGAGGCTGAGCGGGTGCCAGCGATGAGCGGGGCAACCCGGCCGGGTGATCCCGGGCGCAACCCGGCCGAACCGAACCCTGCCGAACCGAACCCTGCCGAACCGAACCCTGCCGACCGAACCCTGCCGGCCCACCGCGCCCGCGGCACCGGTCGGCCCGGCGCGGGGTCTGGTCGTCGTCATCGAGGACGAGACGGTGATCGCCGACGTGCTGCGCCGCTATCTCACCGCCGCCGGCTTCGGTGTCCGACTTTGCGGTACGGGCGCGGCGGGACTGACCGCGATCCGGCAGGACCGGCCGGCGGCCGTCGTGTTGGACATCGGCCTGCCGGACATGGACGGGCTCGACGTGTGCCGGCGGCTGCGGGCAACCGGGGACTGGACGCCGGTGCTCTTCGTGACCGCCCGGGACGAGGACATCGACCGCATCCTCGGCCTGGAGATGGGCGGTGACGACTACCTGGTGAAGCCGTTCAACCCCCGCGAGCTCGTCGCACGGGTGCGGGCGGTGCTGCGCCGGACGGCCGGGCCGGGTGCGACGGTGGTCCCGGCATTCCGGGCCGGTCGGGTACGGATCGACCCCGCAGAGCGGCGGGTCTGGGTCGATCCACCCTCCGCCGATCACCCCGGTGTCGGCCACCGGCCCGGGTGGCCGGCCCACCCGGACGGCGCTCCCGGTGCCCCCCCGGTGGGATCTCCCGCGCAGCAGGTCGCCCTCACCGCCACCGAATTCGACCTGTTGCTGTTCCTGACCCGGCACCCCGGCCGGGTCTTCGAGCGGTCGAGTTTGCTCAGTTCGGTCTGGGGCTACTCGGCGGCGGCGGGTGCCCGGACTGTCGATGTCCATGTGGCCGCGCTGCGGGCCAAGCTCGGTGAGGCCAGCCCGATCCGGACCGTCCGCGGTGTCGGCTACTCGGTGGACACCCGGTGACCACGCCTCCACCGGAGGCGCGCACCAGCCTGGCCGTCCGGGTCACCCTGCTGGTGGTCGCGGTGGCCGTCCTCGTCGCGGTCATCGCCAGCGCGGTGGGCTGGTTGGTGGTCCGCCGGACGCTGATCGATGTCACGACGCAGGCCCTGGCCGACCGGGCGGACGTCATCGCGGCACAACTGACCGCCGAGCCGGCGTCCGGCACGGCACTGTCGACGACGTCCGCAGCCCTCGCCGCACAGGGCATCACGGTGATCGGTATCGGTCCCGGCGGCGAGTTCAGCCAGACCAACCGGACCGCCGAGCTGGCGGCCGCGCGAGCCGGCGCGCACGACGCCGTCGGCGGCAGGTCGGTCTCCGGCTCCGCGATGGCCGGCGGCCGACTGCAACTCGTGGAGGCACGCTCGTCCTCGGTCGGTGGATTTGCGCTCGTCGCGCCGGCGGACGTGGCGGCGGCGACCAGGCAGGCCCTGGAACGTCGGCTGCTGTGGGCCATCTCCGGCGGGTTGGTCGCGGCGCTGTTGGTCGGCCTGCTGGTCGCCAGAGTGGTGTCGGCCCCGCTGCGCCGCACCGCCGACCTGGCGCGGGCGATGGGCCGGGGCGCCCGCGACCTGCGCGCGCCGGCTGTCGGCCCACGGGAGGTGGCGGAGGTGTCCGTGGCGGTCAACGAGCTGGCCGATGCTCTGCAGCACAGCGAGTCCCGCCAGCGCGAGTTCCTGACGTCGGTGTCCCACGAACTGCGCACCCCGCTGGCCGGGATCACCGGGCAGGCTCAGGCGCTGGCCGACGAGCTGGTCCCCGCGGCCGAACAAGTCGCGGTCGGACGCAGCATCGTCGGGGAGGCGGCCCGGCTGGAGCGGTTGGTCTCCGACCTGCTGGACCTGGCTCGACTGGGCGCGGACAGCTTCCGGCTCGACCTGGCGCCCACCGATCTCACTGCCCTGATCACCGAGATGGCACCTGTTTGGCGGGTGCGCTGCGACGCGCGCGGAGCGGTGCTGGTGCTGCAGCTCCCGCCGGGCCCGGTCCGGGTGATGACCGATTCCCGCCGGGTTCGCCAGGTGCTGGACGGCCTGGCGGAGAACGCCCTGCGGCTCCTCGGGCCCGGCGCACCCCTCGTGCTGCACGTCGGTGTGGAGGGTCGATGGGCGGTGCTGCAGGTGCGGGACGGCGGACCCGGCCTGCAACCCGAGGATTACCCGGTCGCATTCGACCAGGGCGTGCTGCACCAGCGATACCGCGGCCGACGGCCGACCGGCGCCGGCCTAGGGCTCCCGTTGGCGCGCAGCCTGATCGACCGCCTCGGTGGCACCATCCTCGCCTCCCCGGCCCGGGAAGGCGGGCTGGCCATCACCATCCGGTTGCCGCTCGGCTGACCACATCCGGCCGAGTGGTCATCCGCCGGACTTGATCCCCACCGGCGATGCGGGCGGCGTGAACTCGGCACCGACCGGCACACCGGCGTACTGCGCCCGGATTGCGGCGATCAGCCGCAGCGCCCGCGGCGTCAGCCGGGATCTGCCACCCGCGGCCCCGGTGCCCGCGTCCGGCGGGACGTTCTGCGGGGCGGCGTCGGACTCGTGTTCGGACACCAGGTCGAGGCCGGGCGGCGGCTCGACCGACTGCTCGACCGCCTCGGCGACCGCGGACACCGGAACGGGAGTGGTGTCGGCGGCCCCGGCGAGAGCGCTGGCCAGACCGGTGTCCTCCCCTTCCTCGGTCTGCAGTCGCCCCTTCGTCACCAGCACACCGAGATCGGCGCCCTTCCAGCGGTAGTCACCCGGGCCGTAGATCCGGAGGAAGAAGCATTCGTCCTCGTTCTGCAGCTGGTGCCAGTCCAGCGCCGCCCTACGGAATCGGAGCTCGCCCGCCGCGTCGAAGTACCACTGGCCGGTCCGGGCGGCGGCGGTGATCTGCTCGACCGCCGAGCCGGTTTCCTTGATGATCATCTGGCTCCACAGGTCAACCGACGCCAGATCCTCCCAGCGCCGGTTGATCTCGTCGACATCGAGCGCGTACTCCACGCCCATGTATTCGAGCAGGTGGAACAGGAACAGCGGCATGTCGGAGTACGCCCCCGCCGTGACGTTGGTGATCGACGACGCGCCGCTGATCCGCGGGTTCAGCTCGCCGAGGTAGACCTCGTCGGCGTCGGTGTCCACCAGGACGTCGACCTCGAAGAAGCCGCGGTATCCTTCGCCGGCCAGCCGGTCACCGAGCCGGCGGACCAGCTGGTTCGCCTTGACCCGGCGCAAGCCGGACAGCGCGTCCGGGAACATCTCGTTGCCGCACCAGCCGCCCTTGTACGGGGTCAGCTCGGGGTGCCCGGTCAGCTCCGTCATGAACGGGCCGACCACGGTGCCGTGCCGGGTCAGCACGGCCTCGACGGCGATCGCCCGGTGGTTGATCCGTTTCATGATCTTCTGCTGCTGGCCGACGATGTCGTCGGAATACTTGTCCCAGTCGTCCGGCCCGGTCAGGAAGAAGGTGGTCTTGCCGCTGTCCCCGTACGGGGTCTGCAGGACGACGTCGGTGCCCAGGCCCGCCGCCGTGGTCTGCCGCACCAACTCCTCCCAGGAGTCGACGGAGGTGAGGATGTTCGGCACGCTCGGCGCGCCCGCCTCGTCGCCGAGCCTGGTGGTGACGATCTTCGAATCCAGGTGCTCGCGCAGCGCCGCGGACGGCAAAATCAGGTCGTATCCCAGGTCCGCGCAGATCTTCTCGGTTTCCTCGTCGAAGAAGACCATCGCGACCTTGGGTCGCATGCCGGAGCGTTGCATGTGCGCCTGCACCTCCGGGTGCAGCAGCAGATAGTTGTTGATCTCCTCTCCGCTGGAGAACTCGATGTAGGGCTTGTCCCGGGGCGTGAACACCCGGGGGTGGGCGCCCTCCCAGGCGTCGTAGTAGGTGATGTAGTCGAAGCTCCGCACCCAGCGGTCGAGTCCGAGCAGGTTGAACGACGTGGCGCCGACGAAGAAGATCGGCGTGGTGTTGGTGCGGAAGAAGTGCCGGATTTCCGCGATCCCGGACAGCGGGCGTGCCGCCGGGCGGGCGGTCGATCCGGACGTCTGCTGCTCTCCCATGAGTCCTCCGCGTCGGTCGGCGGACGCGGTGTCCGCCGATTGGCAGAGCATCCCGCACCGTCCGGTGTGCGGCAAGATGACCGGTGCAGTGCGATCGGTCCGGATCGGCGCCCGGCGCCGAGGTCGACGCCGAGGTCGAGGTCGAGGTCGAGGTCGAGGTCGAGGCTCGGGATCGTGGCTCGGGCCATCGGGGTCCGGGCCACCCGGGCGCGATGGAGGGGATGACGCCGGGATGACTCAGGGTGGTCGCCGGCGCGCGCTCGATCCGTTCCCCAGGCGCCCGCCGTTCGATGCGGACGCACCGATCCCGCTGAGGGTGTACGGCATCAACGAGGAGGTGCCCGGCCCGCGGTGGCAGGCATTGTTCGCCGTGACCTGGCCCGGGTATCGCAGGTGGTATCTGCAGCGGGACGTACGGCCGCGACCCGCGCTGAGTGCCGCCGTCGACCAGCTCGAGCGGCACATGCCGGAGTTGGTGCCGACCTACCGGGCCATGGTGGAGCGTGCAGAACAATCCGGGGCGGACGAGGTGGCCGCCCGGATGCTGACCCTCTGGGACCCGCCGCGGTTCCTGCCGGGCTGTTCGCAGGCCGTTCTCACCTCGCCGGAGATCGCCCTGTGCCGCAACTACGACTACTCCCCCGAATTGTGGGAACGGGTGCTGTATTCCAGTGCGTTCACCGGCCGGCGGGTGCTGGGCAACAGCGACTGCCTGTGGGGGCTGCTCGACGGGATGAACTCCGATGGGCTGGTGGTCTCTCTCAGCTTCGGTGGCCGGCGCGGCTCCGGTCCGGGGTTCGCTGTGTCGCTGGTGGTCCGGTACCTGCTCGAGACGGCCGCCAGCACCCGGGACGTGCGGCGGATCCTCGCCCGGGTGCCGGTTGCGATGGCCTACAACATCACCGTCGTCGATGCCGAGAGCTCCGTCCTCACCGCCTATGTCGCGCCGAATCGGCCGGCCGAATTCAGCACGTCGGCGGTCGCCACCAATCATCGCGGCGAGGTTCCCGACAGCGTCGAGCATGCCGAGCGCTTTGCCAGCGTCCCCCGTCGGGACCGGCTGAGTGCCCTGGTCTCCGGCGAGCCGACCCCGGCCGAGACCGTTCAGGCGTTCCTGCGGCCGCCGCTGTACTCGACGCACTATTGGCGCGCTTTCGGCACGGTGTACACCGCGCTGTACCGACCGGCGTCGGGTGCCGTGGAATTGCATTGGCCGGACCGCCACTGGGTGCGGCGGTTCGATGATCCGGACGCGACCTTCGACGTGGTGCTGCGGCCGGGGTGAGCCGACAACCGGCAATCCTCCCGCTCGGGCCGGAAACAACCCCTTTCGGGGGCCACCACCGTTACTGTGCGCTGTTCCGGGCGAAATGGCGGCGTATCGCCGACACCGACGGGCGAGGACTGCGGTTTCGGACCTGACGGAACGCCGATCGCTTGCGGCGCAACCAGTCCTTTGCCGATCGGGACTTCCCGATGCTCGCCCTACTGTCTGTCAGATGTCCATTCTCACCGGTGCCCGACGCAGTGCAGGATTCCGGTTGCGGACAGCCGCGGTGGCGCTGCTGACCCTGGCCGGGCTCATTGTGGTGCCAACGCTGACCGCACCCGTCGTCCACGCCGCCGGTTTTCCCCCCGGATTCAAGAGCGTGGGATACATGCCGTCCTGGGCGGGCTCGGTCAACGCCATTCAGTACACCAAACTCACCCACATCAACTACGCCTTCGTCCTGCCGCGCGCCGACGGCACACTCGGGGCCGTCGAGAATCCCGGAAAGCTGCAGAGTCTGGTGTCGCTCGCGCACACCAACAAGGTGAAGGTGCTGATCTCGATCGGTGGCTGGAACGGCGGCGACGACTCGGCCTTCGAGAGGCTGGCGGCGACCTCCACCGGCCGCACCACCTTCGTCAACAGCATCCTGTCGATGGTGGCGCAGTACAACCTCGACGGAGCCGACATCGACTGGGAGTACCCGGATCCCGGAACGTCCGGTGACCGCTTCCGGGTGCTGATGGCCCAATTGAGCACCGCCCTGCACAACCGCGGCAAGCTGCTGACCGCCGCCGTGGTGTCCGGCGGCTACACCGCCACCGGGGTGCAGCCCGCGGTGTTCGGTTACGTCGACTTCCTCAACATCATGTTGTACGACGGCGGAAGCCCGCACGCGAATTACACCTGGACCATCAATGACGTCAACGAGTGGAAATCCCGCGGGCTGCCGGCGGCCAAGGCGGTGGTCGGAGTGCCGTTCTACAGCCGGCCCAACTACTACTCCTACGCCCAACTGGTGGCCAGGGACCCGGCCAACGCCAATCGCGACTGCACGACCGTCAACAACGTGCAGGAGTGTTACAACGGCCTGCCGACGATTCGACGAAAGACGCAGTGGGCCATGGCCAATGCCGGCGGAATGATGAACTGGGAGCTGTCCCAGGACACCTCGGGCGCGACCTCGCTGGTCAGCGCCATCGCCGCGACCGCGGCGACGACGACGGTCGCCGGGCGAACCGGCACGATCGTCGGCGTCGGCAGCGGCCGTTGCCTGGACGTCTACTGGGGTCGCACCGACAATGGCACCCCCATTCAGCTGTATGACTGCAACGGCAGCGCAGCGCAGCGTTGGACCGTGGCGACCGACGGGACGGTGCGGGCGCTCGGCAAGTGCCTGGACGTCAAAGGCGGGGGCCGGGTCAACGGCACCCTGATCCAACTCTGGTCGTGCGGCGCCGGCAACGGCAATCAGCAGTGGCGCGCCCAGGGCGACGGGACACTGCGGAACCCGCAATCCGGCAGGTGCCTGGATGCCATCGGGTACGGCACCGCCAACGAGACCCGGCTGCACCTCTGGGACTGTCGCGGCACGAGCAACCAACTCTGGCGGTTGCCCTGATCCCGGCGGGCGGCTCGCGCCCGGATCACCCGACAGCGGAGCGCTGACGGCCCTGTTCATTCCTCGCCCGGGCCGATCCGGCCGTGTCGACGCGTCACCGCGATGTCGGGACCTCCGGCTCTGCCGCCGGGGGGTCGGAGGGGACACCGTTGACGGCGGGATGTGCATCCGCCAGCGGTGAGATCGGGGAGCCGGCACCATGAACGCTGTCTTGGACAGAAGCCTGCAACTGCTGTACCCGGTGAACCGCTGGATGTACCGCGGCGGCCACCCCAATGCGCTGGCCCGGTACCTGAACAAGCTGGGCGCCCTGCAGCACGCCAGGGGCTTCCTGTCGCCGCACTACGCCGTCACCCTGCACGTCAAGGGCCGCAGCTCCGGCCGGGACATCTCTTTTCCGCTCGTCCTCGTCGAACGCGGCGGCCAGGAGTACCTGGTCTCGATGCTCGGGAATGACGCCAACTGGATTCGCAATGTCCGCGCCGACGGCGGACACGCGGTGCTGGAACGCGGAACCCGCCGGGACGTCGTGCTGGAGGACGTGGACGTCGCACTGCGCGGGCCGATCCTGCGGGATTACCTCGCGGTTGCTCCGGGGGGCCGGCCGCACTTCCCGATCGACCATCGGTCACCCGTCGCGGATTTCCAGCGGATCGCCGATCGGTACCCGGTGTTCAGGGTGACGTCGGCGACCTGACGGGACCGTCACCGGGCTGGTTTCAGTGAATGTTCAGTGGTCCGTCAGTCGTGCCCCGCATGCTCCTGGATGTCAGCCAGTCCCCGACGTCTCAGGAGAGGTGTTCATGCCCGCCTACCGTGCCGACGCCGCCGGCATCACCGGTCCCGCTGTCACCGTCCCCACCGACCTGAACCCGGTCGTGGAGAATTACCGCACCTGCGAGTTCCTCACCGTCTCGAAGTCGGGCGCACCGATCGCCTGGCCGACGGTCAGCAGCAACAACCCCGACGGCACGTTCACCATCTCCACCTGCATAGGGCTGCCGCAGAAGGCCTTCAACGTTCGGCGCAACCCCCAGGTGGCGTTGCTGTTCTCCGACCCGACCGCGAGCGGGTTGACCGACACGCCACAGGTCCTGGTCAAGGGCACCGCCGTCTGCCCCGACGAGATCGTCACCAGCGTGCTGCGATTCCGCGAAGGCTGGCGGCGCATCCTCACCCGGCAGCCCGACTCCGCGATGTACAGCACGCGCTTGATGCGCCCGCTCATGGACTTCTACTACCTGCGATTGCTGATCACCATCACGCCGACGGAGATCGTGCCGCTCCGGGCCGTCGAGGCGGCGCAGCCGCTGCAGGTCCAGGCAGCGGCGCAGCCGCTGCAGGTCCCGGCCGTTTTCGAGGACGTCGACGACACGTTCCGTGCGATCGCGGGCCGGTTGCCGGCATACAGCAGTGCGGTGCTGTGCGGGTTCGACCACGACGGCGCTCCGACCATGGTCCGGGTGCGGCCAGTGGCCGATGCGAGCAACCGCACGCTCCGGATGACGCTCCCGCCGGGATTCTCGATCGAGGCCGGGCAGGGTGGCTTGCTGGGCCACTCGCACAACGACAAGCTGGGCAAGCTCAGGAGTTTCGTCGCCACCGGCACGATCACCCGGTCCGGCGACGACTGCATCCTGACACCGGAACGCGACATCGCCGGCGCCGCTCCGCTCGGTCCGGTCGGCGTGGTCAAGGCGATCGCGGACATGCGGCGCACGGCGCGGCGCTACCTCGAGCGTCGCGGATTGGACCGGCCGCAGGTGGCGTGGCAGGACCTCACCGACCTCAAGGCCGACATCAAGAAGTTCCGCCGAGCCACCGCCCGCTGACCGTCGCACCTTTCCGCGCAACCGGGGCATTCAGCACAGAAGGGGGTCGGCCGGCCGATGCCGGCCCCGCCGTTCTCGCACCATGCTCATCGTCGGTTCGCTGTTCCTCGCCGTCGGCATCGTCCTCGGAACCGTGTTCGTCCTGCTCGGCTCCCGTGACTACTCCGCCTACACCGGACGCGCGCAGGCGACCGTGGGGTCTGTGGACACCCAGACCAGCAAGAGTTCGTCGGGTCAGACCCGGACGAGCCGCAGCTATGACGTCGGCCTGGCGGTCGGCGCGGTTCGCTCTCGTCGGGCTCGTCATCCTGGTCCTGGGATTGCGGCGGCGAAGATGGTTGTCCTCCTGCTGAGCTGAGTCCGCGATTTCCGTCCGGGGCAAGCGGGATGGCAGGGTCGGGAGCGTGGGGAGCACCGGACGGGCGAAGCGATGAGGGTGTGGGCGGCCGTCGTGTCCGCCGCGGTGGCCTTCAGCGCCGTCCTGCTGCCGGCATCCCCCGCGTCCGCCGACACCTTCGTGCAACGGGCCGTGGACCGTTCGGTTGCCGCCGCCTCCGACGCCGGCATCGAGCAGAGCGTGTCGGTGGTGGATCGGTCCACGGGTGAGCTGGTCGCCGAAAGCGGCGGCGCCGAGCAGTACATCTCCGAATCGATCGTCAAGCTGTTCACCGTCGCCTACTACGAGCATCAGGCGGATGGAAGGCTCGACGAAGCCACGGCCGCCGAACTCCGAACCATGATCATCAACAGCGACGACGCGATCGAGTCCGGGCTGTGGAACACAGACATCGTTCCGTCGGCCGCTGCGAACTACGGGCTGCCGGACACCCGCAACGGGCCGAAGACCGGGCCGCACGACTGGGGCTGGGAGTTGATCACCGCCGACGACGAGGCGCACTTCCTGTACGCGATGTCGACGGATCCGGAGGTGGCCCCGCTGCTGATGCCCGCGATGGCCGACGTTGCCGCGACGGGCGCCGACGGCTTCGATCAGAGCTTTGGCCTCAACGCCCTGACCGGAGACCACGGATCGAAACAGGGCTGGACGGACGTCGGGTCGTCGGACCAGGTCCAGGTGCACTCGGTCGGCTGGACGGACCGGTATTTCGTGGCGATCCTGCAGACGTCGAGGACAGCCGGGTACGACGCGATGCGTGCCGCCGCGACCGCCACCGCGCAGGCGGTGCAGGAGCTGGGGAGGCAGCAGCCGGGGAGGCAGCAGCTGGGGAGTGCGCCGCAGCCGGACACCGCGGCACAGTCCGGGCTCGGCGCAGCATTGGCGACGGCGCTCGACGGCGTGCGCAGCCAATTGTTGGCGGCACTGGGTCGGCTCGTGGGAGTCAACGGCTAAGGCGAGTTCACAACCTCGAGCGCCAGCCACAATTCGCTTCGGGTGCCCGGTGCATCCAGGCTCCGGCCCAGCAACTGTTCGGCGGTTCGAATCCGGTGCCGGAGGGTGTGCCGGTGGATGCCCAGGGCGGCGGCCGAGGGATCCCACTGGCCGTGATGCGCCAGCCAGGTACGCAGTGATGTGACGAGATCACCCCTGCCGACCCGATCGTGCTCGATCAGCGGCTGCAGCAGCGACTCCGCAAACGCGAGAGCCCTTTCCGAGCCGAGCAGCCCGGAGATCCCCGGCATCGAGATGTCGGCGAACGCGGTCACCGGGGTGCCGTGCCGGCGGCCGAATTCCGCGGCGTGGACGGCTTGTCGATGGGCGGTGGCGAGCGCGTCGTACTCCGTCGGTGCCGACAACCCCACCAGGAAGCCGGACACCGCTGCCAGCCGGCGGGCGTAGTCCGCCGCAGCGTTGGCCGGGCCGCCGAGCACGGCGACAAGAGTGCCGTCCAGTACCGCGCCGATCATCGATCCGGCGAATTGCACTCCGGGGTCGGCAACCGTGTCCGGACCGCCGGCTGCCTCGGCCGGCTGCACTGCGACCAGCACCGTCACCGGCCCGGCCGGCACATCAAGCCCGATCTCGCCTGCCACCTCGCTTGCCATCCTCAGCTGCCCGGACAGCGCGAGCCGAAGCGCCGCGGACGCCACCGCGCCGACGGAGGTCTCCGAGCCGCGGGATTGCTCGAGCATGATCGTCAGCAGCATGACGGCGGCGTTGACCAGGTGCCGCTGCCCGGCGGTGGGCTCGCCGGGCCGGCCCACCGCCAGGAATGCACGGCCGCGTGAGCCGGCGCCGATCGACTGCAGGCTCACGGTGTCGGCGGCGACCGGAAAGGCGGAGCTGACCGGCCCTCGGTGGGCGGCCAGGACGGCGACCTCCGGCGAGAGGATCGCGGGCAGCCCGGTGGGCGCGTCGGGTGAGGCGGCGATGACGGCGCCCTCGCGGTCGAGCAGCACCACCCAGCCGGAGATCTGCCGAGCCAACTGGCGGACCAGCTGATCGGGACCAGCCGGGGACAGCGCCGCCCTGGTCAGCGCCTGCTGCGCGGTGAACGTCCTGGTCACTGCCGCGTATTCATCCGCGGCCAACGCCCCCGACACCGCGCGGCTGATGGCGATGAACGGCGTGCCGTGCGGAACCTCGATCAGGGTGAGCCCGTGACGCCGGGCCGCGGCGACCAGGTCCTTGGGTACCGCGTCATGGCTGAGCCCGGTGCCGAACCCGAGCCCGACGACCCGCGCGCCGATCAACCTTCGCACGTACGTTTCCGCGGAAACGTCCGCGCCGCCGTCGGAGGTCGCGGCCAGTCCGGTGGTCAGCAGCAGCTCGCCGCCGCTGAGGAAGGGCGTCGGGTCGGCGAGTTCGCTGACGTGCACCCAGGTGATCCGCCGGGCCGCACCGGCGCCGTCGGCGAGCTGCGTCAGGCCCAGTTCGGGGGTAGAAAGCAGGTTCCGGATCGTCAACGGCACGGGGACACCCCGCGGTCGTGACTCGGTGCCAATCTGTCCATCTTGACGATCCTAATGTGCCAGTTCTGCCATTTCGTCCGCGGTCGGGATCGGCGAGGCTGGTGGTTCACCGCCGAGAGGAGCCGCACTGATGACCGTTGCGACACACGATCTGGTCCAGGAACGTCGACTTGTCACCGAGCTGCCGGGTCCGCGCAGCAAGGAATTGTTCGCCCGGCGGCAGGCCGCGGTGTCCAACGGCGTCGGCACCACGTTCCCGGTCTTCATCGAGCGGGCCGGCGGCGGCGTGCTGGTCGACGTGGACGGCAACTCGCTGATCGACCTCGGCTCCGGCATTGCCGTGGTCAGCGTCGGCAACTCGGCGCCGCACGTGGTCGAGGCCGTCACCGACCAGGTCCGGGCCTTCACCCACACCTGCTTCATGGTCACCCCGTACGAGGGCTACGTCGAGGTCTGCGAGCAGCTCGCCGCCGTCACCCCCGGGAACCACGCGAAGAAGTCGGCGCTGTTCAACTCCGGCTCGGAAGCCGTGGAGAACGCCGTCAAGATCGCCCGGCACGCCACCGGACGGACGGCGATCGTGGTGTTCGACCACGCCTACCACGGCCGGACCAACCTGACGATGGCGCTGACCGCGAAGAACATGCCCTACAAGGACGGCTTCGGGCCGTTCGCCCCCGAGGTGTACCGGGTGCCGATGTCCTACCCGTACCGGGACGGCGACGTCACCGGAGCGCAGGCGGCCCAGCGGGCGATCGACATCATCACCGCCCAGGTCGGCGCCGCCAGGGTCGCCGCCGTGCTGATCGAGCCGATCCAGGGCGAGGGCGGCTTCATCGTTCCCGCCGAGGGCTTCCTGCCGGCGATCGCGTCGTGGTGCACCGACAACGGGGCGCTGCTGATCGCCGACGAGATCCAGACCGGGTTCTGCCGCACCGGCGCCTGGTTCGCCTCCGACCACGAGGGCGTCGTTCCCGACCTGATCACCACCGCCAAGGGAATCGCGGGTGGCCTGCCGTTGGCCGCGGTGACCGGTCGCGCCGAACTGATGGACGCCGTGCACACCGGCGGTCTCGGCGGCACCTACGGCGGCAACCCGATCGCCTGCGCCGCCGCACTCGGGGCCATCCGTACCATGCGCGAGCTCGACCTGGCCGGCGCTGCGCGGGATATCGAGACAACCATGACCGAGCGGCTGCGCTCGATGCAGTCCCGGCATGACGTCATCGGCGACATCCGTGGGCGCGGCGCGATGATCGCCATGGAATTGGTCAAGCCCGGCACCGACGAGCCGAACCCGACGCTGGCCGGCGCCATTGCGAAGGCCTGCCACGCACAGGGTGTCGTGGTGCTGACCGCGGGTACCTATGGCAACGTGCTGCGGTTCCTGCCGCCACTGGTGATTCCGCAAGAGCTGCTGCGGGAAGGGCTGGACGTCTTGGAGCAGGTTCTGGACGCCCAGGTCGCCGCCTGACGAAGATCGAGTCGGTCGCACCGCACCGGCGCCCCGTAGACCTGACGTACTGCGATGTTTCGAAAGGACAATCCCGATGAGTGTTTCCGAAGAACAGATTTCCCGGGTCCTCAATGCGGTCCCGAAGGGGCTGCTGATCGGCGGCAAGTGGATCTCCACCGACAAGACGGTCCCGGTCGAGGATCCGTCGACCGGAAAGGTCCTGGCGAGCGTCGCGGACGCCTCGCCCGAGCAGGGCATCGAGGCGCTCGACGCCGCCGTCGCCGCCGGCGCCGACTGGGCTGCCACCGATCCCCGTGAGCGCGGCGAGATCCTGCGCCGCGCATGGCAACTGCTCACCGAACGCTCCGAGGACATCGCCCTGCTGATGACCCTGGAGATGGGCAAGCCGCTGGCCGAGGCCCGCGGCGAGGTCGTCTACGGGTCGGAGTTCTTCCGCTGGTTCTCCGAGGAAGCCGTGCGGATCGCCGGCCGGTACTCGGTCGCGCCCAGCGGCGGCACCCGGCTGCTCACCATGAAGCAGCCGGTCGGCCCGGTGTACGCGATCACCCCGTGGAACTTCCCGCTCGCCATGGGCACCCGCAAGATCGGTCCCGCGCTGGCCGCGGGGTGCACGGTGGTCATCAAGCCGGCCGCCCAGACCCCGCTCACCACATTGGCTCTCGCCGCTGTGCTGATCGAGGCCGGCCTTCCGGACGGGGTGCTCAACGTCATCACCACCAGCCACTCCGGCGCCGTATCGGGACCGATCATCGCCGACCCGCGGCTGCGCAAGCTGACCTTCACCGGTTCGACTGCGGTCGGCCAGAAGCTCATCGAGCAATCCGCGCAACAGGTGCTGAAGGTCTCGATGGAACTCGGCGGCAACGCGCCGTTCCTGGTCTTCGGCGACGCCGATCTCGACAAGGCGGTCGACGGGGCGATGCTCGCCAAGATGCGCAACATCGGCGAGGCCTGCACCGCGGCCAACCGGTTCATCGTCCACGAGTCGGTCGCCGAGGAGTTCTCCGCGCGACTGGCCGAGCGGATGGGCGCGATGACCATCGGCCGGGGCATCGACGACGGCGTCACAGTCGGCCCGCTGGTCGATTCCAACGCGGTCGACAAAGTGACCGAGTTGGTCGCCGACGCCGTCGACAAGGGCGCCACCGTCGTCACCGGCGGCACCGCCATCGACGGTCCGGGCTACTTCTACCCGCCCACCGTGCTGACCGGCGTGCCGACCAGCGCCAAGGTCTTCCGAGAGGAGATCTTCGGGCCGGTCGCACCGGTGATCACCTTCAGCACCGACGACGAGGGCATCGCCAAGGCCAACGACACCGAGTTCGGCCTCGTCGCCTACGCCTTCACCGAGAACCTCACCCGCGCACTGACTGTCGCCGAACGCCTGGAGACCGGCATGGTCGGGATCAACCAGGGCATCGTGTCGAACCCGGCGGCGCCGTTCGGCGGCGTCAAGGCGTCCGGTCTGGGCCGCGAAGGCGGCACGGAGGGCATCGAGGAGTACCTGGAGACGAAATACGTGGGCATCAAGCTCTGACCTCGGGCACCGTAGACCGGTGCCATGGAACAGCTGAGATGACACACATGTGTGTTATCTCAGTTGGTTCTGTTACGGTCAGTGGATGTCCACCGACGCCGAGTTGACCTTCGCCGACCACGTCGGCCGGTTCTATGCGCGTCAATACTCCTTCCCGCCGATGGCGGGTCGGCTGCTCGGTTACCTGCTGGTTTGCGACCCACCGCAACAGACCATCGACGAACTCGGCGACGCCCTGCTCGCCAGCCGCAGCGCCATCACCGGTGCCGTCAAGCTCCTGGAGGGCTACGGCGTGGCCCGGCGGACCCGGATCGCGGGCGAGCGGGTCGACCGGGTCAGCGTGAATGCCGCCAGTCAGCAGCCGCAGAACTTCGACGCCGCAATCCATCTCGAACACGCGGCGGTCTTCCGGGAGGGCCTGGCGTTGCTTGCCGATGCGCCACCGGAACGGCGCGCGCCACTGGCGGAAATGGTCGCGCTGGCCGAGTTCCTCAGCGAGCGGCTCCCTGCGCTGCGTGATGAATGGCTGGTGCATCGGGAGCAGCTGCGGGAGAACGGCGCGCTTCCCGCTGCAGGCGGCTCGCAATCCGACGGCGGGCGCCGACCCGGTGTCCGCGGCGAACGGACGAAAGGCGATGCCCCATGACCGATCCGGAGATTCTCGCCTTGCGGGCGCGCGCCGACCGCGGCGACCGGGACGCGCTGGATCAGCTCGTCGAACTGGCCGGCGAGCTGGGCGACATGGCGGAGTTGCGCCGCCTCGCCGACCGGGGGAGTTCGGATGCGGCGGACGAACTCGTCCAACTCGCCGGCCAGTGCGGCGACGCCGGCGAACTCCGGCGGCTCTCCGACCGCGGCAACGGCACGGCCACCGACGAATTGATCCAACTCGCCACCGAATCGGCGGACCTGCAGGAATTGCGCAGGCTGGCCGAACAGGGCAGCAGGACCGCGGCCGAGCAACTCGCGGAACTGACCGGGGAATAGTCGGCGTCACCGTCTGCTGTTGGGAAACCCGGGTTCCGGCTGGCCGACCGACGCCCGGCAGCAGCGGTGGAGTCCCGTCGATCGGTGATCACCGGTACGGGTCGATGATCTCCCGCAGGCGGTTGAGTGTTTCCCGCAGCTGCGTCAGGCGCCTGCTGCCGACGTGCGCGGCCCATTCCGCCTCGACCTGCGCGATGACGCCGGCGCCGACGGACACTGCCTCGGCGCCCCGGTCGGCAACGCAAATGAGTCGTGCGCGCGCGTCGGTGTGGTCGGGAACGCGCTTCACATAGCCCGCGCACCCTAGTTGGTCGACGAGAAAACCGCCCCCGTCTGCTTGGTGACCTGCGCGGCCTGCGCCAGCTCGGTCAACCGGATCCCGTCGGGGTGGATGCACTGAAAGAGCCGGCCTGGGCCGTCGTGAGGTCGTCGAAACCCGCCGCGGACAGGACGTCGAACACCCGATCCTCTACCGCAACCGCAATTCGGCGTGTCGTACCTCGATCTTGTCCATCGACCGATCTCCGAGACCCGGCGTCGGTCGGGACCCGGACTGGTGACCCGCCCCGGCCGTCGCTATACCTGGATGCCATGCATCGGATCCTGTTGCGAGAAGTCGTCATCGACGCCCCGGAGAACACGTTCGCGGCCACGCGCGACTTCTGGGCGGCCGCGCTGGGGACTCACCCGCGCGAAGTCGAAGAATTCCCCGAGTTCACCGCTCTGCCGGACCCTGCTTCGCTGTCCTGGGTGGGGCTGCAGAACATCGGTAGCGGAACGGCGCGTTTTCATCTGGACATCGAAACCGACGATGTGAAAGCCGAAGTCGAGCGGTTGACCCGGCTCGGCGCGACCGAGGTCGCAGACGGGCGGACCTGGGTCGTGATGCGCGACCCGTCCGGTCTGTTGTTCGACGTCGTGCCTTTCCAGTCGCCGTGGTTCGCCGAGCGGTCTCGCGCGGTCTCGTAGTCTCTGCCGTCCGGTAACGCTGCCGTCCGGTAACGCTGCCGTCCTAACCTGCCGTCCGGTAAAGCTGCCGCAGCCCGGCGCCGGCAGCAGCGTCAGCCGGAACGCTGTCGATCTGCAGCAGCCCCCGCCGCCGGCCCGACGGCGTCGCGGCGAGCCGTATTCTCGACGAGGTGACCAGTGCGCACACCTCGACGGCCGTCCTGAGCAATCGCTTCGCCGCCGAGTTACCCGAAATGTCAGTTTCCTGGGGTGCCGCCGACGTTCTCGATCCGCAGGTGCTCGCGCTCAACGAGCCCCTCGCTGTGGACCTGGGACTCGACCCGGGCTGGCTGCGCGGCCGCGACGGCGCCCGGCTGCTCGTCGGAAACCTGGTGCCGGACGGTGCCACTCCGGTGGCGCAGGCCTATGCGGGGCATCAGTTCGGCTTCTACTCCCCGCGACTGGGCGACGGCCGGGCCCTGCTGCTCGGCGAGTTCACCCAGCAGGGCGGCGAGCTACGCGACCTGCACCTGAAGGGATCCGGACGAACGCCGTTCGCCCGGGGCGGCGACGGGCTCGCCGCTGTCGGGCCGATGCTGCGCGAGTACGTCATCAGCGAGGCGATGCATGCCCTCGGGATCCCGACCACCCGCTCGCTGGCCGTGGTGGCGACCGGGACCGAGGTCCAGCGCGAAACCCCCTTGCCCGGCGCTGTTCTCGCCCGGGTGGCCAGCAGTCACCTGCGGGTCGGCAGCTTCCAGTACGCACGAGCCACCGGTGACGGCGATCTGCTGAGACGGTTGGCCGATCACGCAATCAGCCGTCATCACCCCGCCGCAGCGGGGGCCGACAACCCCGCCGTCGCACTGTTCGACGGTGTCGTCGGTGCCCAGGCGGCACTGGTCGCCCGGTGGATGCTGGTCGGCTTCGTGCACGGGGTGATGAACACCGACAACATGACGATCTCCGGCGAGACCATTGACTACGGGCCCTGCGCGTTTCTCGACGCGTTCGATCCGGCCACCGCCTACAGCTCCATCGACACCGGCGGCCGGTACGCCTACCGCAACCAGCCGATCGTGGCGGAATGGAATCTCGCCCGGCTCGCCGAGGCGCTGCTGCCGCTGCTGCACCACGACGAGGACACCGCGATCGCCCTGGCAACGCAATCGCTGGCCGCGTTCCGGACGCAGTACAGCGCCGCCTGGTCGGCGGGGATGCGCGCCAAGTTGGGCCTGCCGGAGGGACTCGATGATGCGGTCGCCGGATCGCTGATCGACGAACTGCTTGCTCAACTCACCCGGAGCCGGGTCGATCACACCTCGTTCTACCGGCGGCTCTCCGGCGCCGCCCGCGGCAGCGCGGAGCCCGTCCGCGAACTGTTCCTGGACCTGGCCGCTGTTGATGCCTGGATCGAACGCTGGCGTGCCGTCCATCCCGACCCGGTCGGGATGGACCGGGCGAATCCGGTGTACATCCCGCGCAACCATCTGGTCGAGGAGGCCCTCGACGCGGCGACGGCTGGTGACCTGGGACTGTTCGAGCAGCTACTCGCGGCGGTCACCTCGCCGTACGACGTGCGGCCGGGGCTCGACCGCTACGCAGAGCCGGCGCCCCAGGATTTCGGCGCCTATCAGACCTTTTGCGGAACCTGACGGCTGATCCTTCCGGGTGTTCACCGGCACTGCATCACTCAGGGTGATATCGCAGCCGACATGCGGTGACGCACTCTCGCTACCATCTCACCGTGACGCCTTCTCTCGGCGAGGAGCCGGCGCGGCCGTTGACCGAACAGCCGCCCCGGCCGCCCCGGATGTCCGATATCCGATCGCCCTTCGACGAGCCGCCGCCCCCGGCGCCGGCCAGTGTTTCGACCTCGATGTGGCTGTGGCTGGCGTCCGGGCTCATTCCGGTGTTGGGACTGGTCTATGCGTTGACCCGATTCTCCGATATCAGCGAGCACCTCAAGGCGGCCGCCAGAGCCGCCGACCCGACGGCGTCGGTGGAGACGATCAGCCGCATCTCCAGCGTCACTGCGCTGACCGGGTTGCTTGCCCTCGCGGTTCCGGTGATCCTGCAGATAATGCTTGCGCTGCTGATGATCAATCGGCATGGGTGGCCGAGGTATTTCCTGATCATCGTGGGACTGGTCGGGGTGCCGGCGGCTGCGGTGGCCTTCGGCGCACTGTCGGACGAGAGCACACAAACCCAGAACAACGCCGAAATCGGCGTCGCGGTCCAGACCGTGCTGGTTCTGCTGGCGATCGTGCTGATGTTTTTGCCCACGGCGAATTCCTGGTTTCGCACCAAGCACTGAAGACGCATTCAGGCCGGGACCGCCGCCAGGATCCCTTCGCAACTGCGGGCCACCGTCTGGCAGATCACCACACTCGGCCGGTCGGTCAGCGGATCCTCCGCCAAGATCCGCCATCTCCGTACCGCCGCGTAAGCCTGCGTTCGAATTTCGGCGGTGGAGGCAATGCGGTTCAGACCGAGTCGGCTCTCCGCGGAGGTCCCCTGGCCGCCCAGCAGGCGTTCCGCCTCGGTGACCAGGTCCGCGGCCAGATCGATGCCCGGCCCGCGCAGGCGACTCAACAATCCCAACTCCCGGAATTCGTGCGCCCCGGCGAGGATCCGTTCGATGCCCGTCCGGATGCGGAGCGAATCGGGTAGTGGACTCTCCAGCAGCACGCGCTCTACCCCGAGCAGCGCCGATCTGGCCTTGAGCACCGCGCGCCGCTCGGCGAACTGGACCGACAGCAACTTCCGCAGCGCGTCCAGTCCGCTGCGCCGAACCAGGTCGTCGGCCAGCGCCGTCGCATCCCGCACGCCACCGCGAATCATCGTGATGGACAACCGAACGCCGTAGACGCCGAGCCGGTCCAACAGGTGCCGTCGGGTATCGGCGTCCACCGGCACCTCCGGATGGCTGCCGACGAAGCGGTCGACCGACAGCAACATCGAACGGGTGACCTCGCGTGGACAATCGGCCAGCACCTCCAGCGCCAGGTACTCCCGCTGGCGCAGCGTCCGACCGCTCTGCGCCAGCAACCCGGCCAGCGGGATCACCGCCTGACACAGCTGCCGTAGCGCCGGGTCGGCGCTGTACCGCCCGGCCACCCGGGTCGCCGAGATCATCGCGTCCAGCCGGCCGGCGCCGATCTCGTCCGCCCTGGACAGCACACCGACCGTGTTGATCATGGCGGCGCGGCCGATGGCCGTGTCGTGGAAGGACTCGAGAAAACGGATGTCCGACGAATGCAGGTGGCGCAGCAGATACACGATGGCGTCGGCCTCGGAGGGCTCGTCGACCGGCGTGAGAAAGGCCGCGCTCCGGGCGGAGGTCGCCGTGGACAGCGAATCGATGCCCGGCGTGTCGATCAGCGTGGTGCCCCGCAGGCTGCTCGACGGCCAGTCGACGACGAGCCGGTCGACCTGGTCGGGGGTTCGTCCGTCGAGGTCGAGCTGCAGCCGGCCGCCGGACCGCTGAATCGGGACCGGGTGTGCGCCCCCGGCAACGTCGTGCAGCGTCACCCTCGGCGCCGCGCCGTACTCGTACCAGGTCAGGATCTTGGTGCATTCGCCGGCGTCGGTGGCCGCGATCTCCTCGCCGACCAGTGCATTGAGCAGCGTCGACTTCCCGGCCTTCATCTTGCCGGCAATGGCGACGCGGAGCGGTTCGTCAAGCCGCTCGAGGTACCCGCGCAATCGATCCGCCGACTCCGGATAGTCCGCGTACGCCTCGATCGCCTGCTGCAACACGGTCCTGGCGGCGCGTTCCACCCCGCCGTCAAGAGCCGGTCCTCCGCCGGCCGCCCCCGGATCCGCGGCCGTCACCGAGCTCATGCGGCGGTGAGGCTCTTCGGCGCGCGCGGTGACAGTGCCAGCGCCTCCTTCCACAGTGGCTCGATCTGCCGCAGCCTGAGCTGAAGGACGGCAATCTGACGCTCCCGGTCCGCCGCATTGGTCCGGGCGGCACGCTGCGCGGCTTCGACCGATTCGGACAGGGAGCGATGCATCTCGTCCGCTATCTCGGTGAAGTGATCGCGAAGGGTGCGCTGCACGGTGCGGAGCCTGTCCTTGGCTTGCTTGATGACGTGCATCGAGACGTCGTCCATTTGTCGACGCACGATCACCTTGGCCTCAGCCTGCCTGCGTTGGAGGCGATTCTTCTTGTCGTCGCGGACGGATTTCACCCCCAGCAGCACGCCGGCTCCCAGCGAGAACGGATTCAACAGAGCCAACCCCATCGCCCCGGTGAGCAGACCGAACATCAACACGCCGCCGTAGGACCCACGCATGCCGATCAGGATCTTGCCGCCGAGCCGGACGCCGTCGGGGGCGACGCCGGCCAGATCCCCGACCGGATCGAGCACGCCGGACGTGTCGGAGATCAGCACCCGGGGCACGTCGGCGCCGCCCGTTGCGGCGAAACACTCGGACACCCGGTCGGCAAGCCATTCGGCCCGCTCGTGCGCCCAGACGAAATTGTCCGCGACGGCGCCGGACGTTCGCTGCTCGAGCCATTCGGCGAACTGGTCCCAGGTCTCACCGGGATCAACGCCGTCGAGAATCTCCTCGGCGTCCCGCATCAGCAGCCGGACGCGGTCCCGGAAGTCGTACTCGATGTCGGACATCAGGTCCGTCACACCGTCGTTGAGCAGGTTGTGCCAGCGGGAAGATCGTTTGCGCAGGGCGCTCATGGTCTCCTTGGCTTTTTCCAGGGCCGTCACGAGTTCGAGGTTGCCGTCCGGGTCCTTCAATCCGGCTATTTCGCCTCGTACGGCGATGGCCAGATGGTCGGTGATGTAGCGAACATCGTTGAGGACGGAATTCTTGGCCAGTTGGGCAGACTTCGCGAGGATGTCCTGCTGCAGATACCGGACCAGGGCCGGGAATCCGGATTCGCCGTTCAACTCCCGGTCCTTGGCGGCCAGGGCGTGCGTCCGCATGCTGGACGACACGCACAGCAGCGGAGCCACGATGCCGGCAGCTTCGAGGTGCGCCCTGTCCAATTCGGCGATGTGCCGCCACTCGGGGTACAGGTCGATTTTGGTCAGAACGCAGGCCACGTTCGGGCACAGCCTCGTGGCCTGTCGCAGGAAGTCGATCTCCGGTTCGGAATACTCCTGGGCCGCGTCCGACACCATGATCACGGCATCCGCCGCCACCAGCGCGGTCAGCGTCGCGGTCGCGTGGGCCGAATTGATGCCGCCCACGCCGGGGGTGTCGACGAGGACCAGGCCGCCTTCCAGCAGCTTTCGAGGCACGGTGAGTTCGGCGTGCGACAGGGCGCGCTCATTCTCGGGGTTACCGGCCTCGGTGATGTAGGCGGGAATTTCGCCGACCGGCACCGACCGCCGGCGCTCGGGCGTGCTCGGGCGGGTGCGCTCTTCGCCGCCGTTGACGGTTCGGGAATCGCCGAAGACGAGGCTGGCGGTCGTTTCCGGACCGTGCCGGATCACCGTCGGCACCGCAGTGGCCACATCGTCGTCGATGGGGCAGAGGGGGGCGTCGAGCAGCGCATTGATCAGCATGCTCTTGCCCTGTTTGAATTCCCCGACCACGAGCACCCGGACATCGGAATCGGCCAACCGGCGCTGGGTGGCGGACAGCCGGTCGGTCAGATCCCGACGATCAGCGGCTGTGGTGGCGGCGAGGCAGCGCTCCACCAGGTCATTCAATGACTGCACGACATCTACTCCCCCAGTAATGGAGTTCTTCCTCGTCCGGCCAGCCGAATCCTGCCGCACCCCCACGGCGGGCGCCAGCGTACCGCGCGGCCGCCAGAAAACCGCCCGGAACCGGCACCAGGTACGAACCAGCCCCGCGGACCGAAAGGCCCGCGGGGCTGGGAACTGGTGTGCCGGCGACCGGCGGCCAACTACGGGAGGAGCGGAATGTCGTTGTCGTTGAAGGAATCGTTGTTCCCGCTGTCGGTGACATCGACGCCCTTGAACGAGTCATCGATGGTGGTGGTGTCCGACGACAGGTCGTTGTCGTTGAAGGAGTCCTCCACGTCCACTTCGGTGGAGTTGTCGGACAGATCGTTGTCGTTGAACGAATCGACGGCAACGTTGTTGTCATCGAACGAGTCGATGGTCGAACCCTCGTTGTTCATCGAGTCGTTCACGGAATTGTCCGACAGGTCGAGGGTGTTGTCGTCGAACGAGTCGTTCACGGAGTTGTCAGACAGGTCGAGGGTGTTGTCGTTCAGCGAGTCGACGATGCTGTCGTTGACCGAGTTGTCAGAATTATCAGAGCTGTCGTTGAGGGAATCGGCGATATCGACGTCGATGTTCGTGGAGTTGTCAGAGTTGTCAGAGTTGTCGGACAGCTCGTTGCCGACCACGTTCTCGTTGCCGTTGATGGTGCTGTTGCCATCACCGACCGCGTTGCCGTTGCCGACCAGGTTGCCGTCACCGACCGCGTTGCGATCGCCGAGCACGTTCTCGTCCCCGGTCACCACGCCGGTGACGTCGCCGCCGGCGACGACCGCCCCTCCGCCGATCATGGTGAGGGAATGGTCGTCCGTGCTGTGCACGTAGCTGTAATTGACCGCCAGGTGGGTGATCGCATCGACGACATCCGGATTGTGGCTGTGGTGATCCGGGTAGTACGGGGACGGTCCATTACCGCCGCCGCCGCCGCCGCCGCCATGGTGGTGGCCACCGTGGCCGCCGCCCCCGCCGGACCAGTCGGCGTCACCGCCGCCGCCGCCGTCCCCGCCGCCGCCCAAGAGAAAGCCGCCGGAGCCGCCGGAGCCGCCGGCGCTCTGCTGGACGTTGACGCCCCCGTCGGTGGACACCCGCTGGTAGGCCGCGGCAGCCGTGACCGGCGCGTAATCCAGCACGAGAGGAAGGACGGCATTGAGGTCGTCCATGCAAGCGTCGGACAGGCCGGCGTCGGTCAACGCCTTCGACGGATCGTCGAGAAATGCCTGCGTCGCTTCCTCGTCCCCCCCGAGCAAGCTCAGGATGAAGTTCAGCAGTGCGTTGGAGTTGTCCAGCAGCACCATCGTGCCCCCTTAAATCGAATCGCCAGGACGGCTGTCCTTGCTGGAGAGAAAATGTAAGAGGTTTGCCCGATGTGTCCATCGGGACTTTTCCCGCGTCGACCGGAGGCCGGTAGGGGGGTCACCCCACGGGGTGTCGGGGAATCATGGCAGGCAGTCACCGACCGCCACCCAACAGAGCGAATACTGGATAGGGACCATCACCCTTCTACCGCCCCATTCGTGTCGCGGGCTTGTAACGGCAGTGTTACTCTACGTGCGGCTTTTGGGTGGTGACCACGGTGGGCATGGGGGTGGCTGCGTGTACGTGGTGGGGGTGGATGTCGGAACGACCCGGATGACCGCCAGTGCCCTGTTCGTCGACGAGCGCGCCGTCGAGGAACAGGCACCGGCCGTTCGGGCTGGCCTGCAGAAGGCCGCCGATATAGTTTCCGCCGCAACATGTTTGACGGATGATGGCCGGATCGCCGTGGGAGACGAGGCGTACCGGCTGGGTGCCGAGCGCCCGGAGTACGTCGTCCGGGGGTACGTCAACCGCGTCGGGGATGCGGTTGACATCGTCGCCGGCGACCGTTCCATCCGTGCCGAAGGCGTGATGGCCGCCGCCGTCGCGGCGCTCGTCGAGCGCGCCGCGGAGCGCTTCGGATGCTCACCCCTTCAGGTGTGCGTCACGCATCCGGCCTACTGGGGTGCCTACAAGATCGCCCTGCTCGATGCGGCACTCAGGCAGGTCGGCATCGACGACGCACTGCTGGTGGCCGATGCCGCGGCTGCCGCGTCCGGGCATGCACTCGGTGAACTGCGGGATGCGGACACGGTCGCGGTTTTCGACCTCGGCGGCGACAGCGCGAGCGCCGCCGTTGTCAGGTCCGAGGAGGGCTGCTTCCGCGTCACGGGGAATGCCCCGCAGGCGGCGCAGACCGGCGGGGCCGACTTCGACCACGCGTTGTTCGAGCATGTCTGCCGCGGTGTCGACCTGCGGGGCCTCGACCGGTCGATCCCGGGGCTGGGCGCTGCCGTCGGCAGCCTGCGCCAGCGCTGCACCGCGGCCAAGGAAGCTCTGTCGGTGGACACCGACGCCATGGTCTCCGTCGCCCTTCCCCGGTTCTCCACCCGGATCAGGGTGGTGCGCTCGGAATTCGAGGACCTGATCAGGCACACGGTGCAGGACAGCCTGGAACCGCTTCTCGAGGCGATCGAGAGGTCCGGGTACGAGCCGGCCGACATCGATGCGGTGCTGTTGGTCGGTGGATCCAGCCGCATTCCGCTGGTCGTCCAGACGGTCTCGGCGGAACTGCGTCGACCGATCGTGGTTGATCACTGCCCCGAGTCGACCGTGGCGGTGGGCGCGGCGAGGCTGGCGGCGACGCGCGCCCGGTCCGTGCTTCGTCACCAACTCGACGCCCGTCAGCACCAACTTCGACAGGACGAACTCCGACCAGACGAACACCGACAAGACGAACACCGCCATGACGAACACCGCCATGACGAACACCGCCATGACGAAGACATCCCCGGCGACGAAGCATCGCTGCGCGGCCCCGGCGAGCCCGCCGAGGCGGCGGCCGCCGCCGACGCCGAGTCGCCGGCCGACGAGATCGAAGCGAACGAGCGCCGCCGGGTCAGGGTGAGCCGGTCGGCTAAGGCGCTTCCGCGGTTGCCGTTGCGCCGCTCGAGGGTGCGGCAGGCCGCGGCCACGGTGATGCTGGCCGCCGCCATCTTCGCGACGCCGTCGGCCGCGGCGCCGCACATCCTGGAGTCAGGCGGCGTCCGGGACGGCGGTGCCGCTTCCGGCCGGGCTACACCGGTCGACGGTGGATCGAGCGCTGCCTCGGGTGGCTCGGTCGGACGTGCCGACGGCGCGGCCGGGCAGCACCGCTGATGGCCACCTGGGGGGGTGCGAGACGAACAGCGGTGGCGGGAATCTCCCGTGCCGAAGATCTCGTCCTCCGGGTCGCGGGAAGCTCGGGCGCCGTCGTCACCACCGGTGTGCTGGGTCCCGGTGGCTGCCGGAAGACCGAGCTGCTGCAATGCCTGGCCGACGTGCTCACCGCCGCCGGATCGACGGTGCTGGCAGCGGATGCGCTCGACGGCGGAGACCCCCCACCCGGCACGGCCCTTCTCGTTGACGACGCCCACCGCCTGGAACCCCGCGCGTTGCAGCGGTTGGCCGACCTCATCGCGGCCCGGACGAACACCATAGTGGTGGCCTTCCGCCCGTGGCCGCGGCCACCAGCGCTGACCACGGTCGCGGCCCGGCTGCGGGATCGCGGACCGCTCACCGTGCTGCAGCACCTGAACCGTTCCGAGGTGCTGTGCCGGGCGCAGGAACTGCACGGCGCCCCGCTGTCCCCGGCTGCTGCGGACCTGCTGATGGACCAGACTGCGGGGCTACCGCTGCTCCTGGACGAGACGCTGTCCACCCTGGTCGATGCGGGCGTCGATCCGTCCCTGGGGGCACCGCGGATCCCGGACGGCATCGTCGATCGGATGCGGTACGTCGTCGACGATCTGGAGCCGGCCACCCGGGAGCTGTTGCACGCCGTGGCGGCCGGCGCGGCCGTCTCCACCGCGGTACTGGCGACGCTGCTCGACGAGGAACACCCGCAGATCCGGCAGCGGATCGACCAGGCACGGGCGACGGGCTATCTGCTGGGTGACGGCCGGCTGATCCCGCTGTTCGCCCGGGTGCTGTTGGAGACCGAGCCGCACGACCACACGAGGGAACTGCAACTGGAACTGCTGGCGATCCATCCCGCTCTCGGTCACGACGCCGTCCCGGTCGCGCGGCGGCTGGCACGGGCCGGCAGCCGGCACCCCGACGCCGCCGCCTTGCTGGCCGCGGCCGCCCACCGGGAGCTGCCGACTGATCCGCTGGAAGCGCTGACCTTGTGTGCCGATGCGGTCCTCGCCGGCGCGGATGCAACGGAGCTGGCGGCCGATCGGGCAGAAGCTGCTGCGCTCAGCGGGCAGTTGGATCTCGCCCTGACGACGGCCGATCCGGTGCTGGTGGATTCGAGTTCCGTCGGCGCCGCCCGTGCCACCGAGGTGGCGGCCACCGTCCTGGCCCGTCAGGGTCAGTTCGCTCGCGCGGCCCAGCTGTACAGCTGGCTCGGCGTCGAACGGGCCGACGGCGTCGCGCCACTTGCCGCGTTCACCCTGTTCGCAGTCGGGAAACCGGACCTTGCCGCGGACATGCTCGGCTCCCCTGTCGCGCAGCGGCGTCCGAACATGCTGCCGGGCGTGAAGTCGCTGCTGACCGACGGCGTCCGACTGTCGGTGTCCGGTTCGACGACCGAATCGCTCTCGGCGTTGTCCCGGGCGGCATCCATGCTGGAGCCGCTGGGTCAATGGACACTGCTGCCGGACACCCCGGCGGCGATTGCGGCCGTCATCTCGATCCACGCCGGCGAGTTCGGCTTCGCCGACTCCGTCCTGCGCCGAGCACTCGCAGGCACCGCAGGCGGCGATCGGGCACGGGTCCGGCACCGGCTCCTGCTGGCCTGGGTCGCCATGATGCGCGGTCAGCTGAACCCCGCCCGAACCCTGGCGGACGAAGCCGCGTCGGCCGGCGCCGGAATCGATCCACGCGATGAATTCCTGCTGAACGCCCTGCGGGTGGGCATCGCCCGGCGATCGGGGAACGGTGCCGGTCTGTCGGCCACCTGGCACGCCGCCAAGGAGGTCGTCGTCCGGCAGGACGTGGACCTGTTCATGATCTTCGCGCTGAGCGAGGTCGCGCTCGCCGCGCATCGGTGTGGTGAGCGGCAATGGGTCGCCGAGCACCTGAGCCAGGCCTGGGCGCTGCTCGAAGGGCTCGGCTCGCCGCTGCTCTGGGCCACGCCGCTGCACTGGGCGTCGGCGTTGATGGCCGTCGCCGACGGGCACCCGGAGCAGGCCTGCAGGCATGCGACCGCCCTGGCTGCGGCGGGTGAGGCACCGGCGTACCCCGCGGTGCTGGGCTGCGCCGTCCGCAGCTGGTCCGCCCTCGACGACGTCGACGAGTCCGCGGCCGTCATCCAACGCTCGGCGGCCCGGCTGCACGGCGCCGGCCTGTCCTGGGATGCGGCGCAGTTGGTGTCCGCCGCGGCCAACCGGTGCCGGGATCGCCGGGCGGCCGCCGTGCTGCTGCAGGCTGCCCGCACGATGCACGGGGACCCGGAGGCCTGGCACGACGACCGCGGCGCCGGGTCGGCCCGGCGTGAGATCACCGAGTCGATGCGGGTACCGGCCTTCTACGACCCGGGTGCGGTCGCCGACCTCGCCGGCCCGTTGACCGGGCGGGAACTGGAGATTGCCCGGCTGTTGCTGGTGAACCTGACGTACCGGCAGATCGGCGAGAAGCTGTTCATCTCGCCCAAGACGGTCGAACATCATGTCGCCCGGATCAAACAGCGGATCGGCGTCACGGACCGGTCCGAACTGTTCACCGAACTGCGCATGCTGACCGGTTCCCCGGTCCCGGCGCGCTGACCGGGCACGGCGGGCGTCCGTTCCTCGTCTTGTCACGAACTCCAGCGGGACCACGCCGCCTGACGTGAGGTGCCGGCCACCTCTGCGACCTTCGCCCACGATCCGGACACCGCCAGCGCTCGCGCGTTGACGCCGAGGCACTCGCCGGCCAGCGCGCTGAGCCGGAGCAGCGCCTGGAACGCCTCGGGGTCGGCGTGGTCCGCCAGCGCGCGCATCATCAGCGCGGCCGACCGCTCGAGCTCCGCAACCTCTGAACCGGACGCAGCGGCCAATTGATCGGAAAGTTCTTCGGTCACCCGGACACCCTGTCACTCAGCTGCCCGACAGCACCACCGCCCGGGTGTCGTCCGGCGTATCGAAGCTCCGACGCCAGGTGACGTCCGGCCAGATGTGCTCGACGATCCCCTCGGTCGGTCGGTACAGCGCGGTGTACAGGGTGCCGAACGCTCTGGAGTACTCCCTGTTGTACAGGGGGTCGGAGGTGAAGGCGCGGGCCAGGCCGTCCGGCGTCGCGTCCTGCGCGACCAGGTCGGCCAGCCGATCCAGGCGGGGGACGCTGCGCAGCGACCGGGCCCGTTCCGGGTACTCCGGCACGACCCCGTGATGGTTGGTCGCGATCGGCGCTGCACTGAATTCCGGCTGCTGTCCGGGAGCGACGAAGGCGGTGCAGGCGTTTCCGTCGCGGTCGACCATCGTCAGGTTGTACGACATTGCGACGGGGATCCCGCGCAACAGTTCCTGTGCCGCGGGGACGGTGTCGGCCACCTCGAGCAAATAGCGCAGCACGATGGGGATGGCGAAACCCTCGCCGGAGCCCGGACGGCCACCGAAGGTCAACGATATGGCCAGGCCCGCGTCGTTCATGCCGTCGAGCAGTCCCCACAGGCAGTCGCCCGAGCCGATCACCCGGCGACCGGTGAAGGCGCTGGTGAAGATCGTGCGCTCCCACAGATCCGGGCTGTAGTCGTAGTTCCGGCACAGCGCCGGCGTGGGCTCGGTGACGACCGCCTGCGAGCAGGCGGGCAGGAACGCAGGCGCGTTCCACATCGTGAGCATGCGAGCGGCGACGTCGTCATCGCCCGCGAGGTCGACCAGTCTTCGATGGGTGGGTACCAGCTCCGGCAGATGCCGGGCCAGCATCGATTCGGCGGTGTCCCTGGTGGGCCGGGCGGCGTCGCCCTCGCTGAGGTACCAGGCGCGGTACGCCGGCCACGTCGCATCGAACAGGGCCTTCCAGCGCCATCCGGGGGTCGGTTCGTTGATGCCGTACACGGTGACGGGGATGCGCCGGGGGTGCTCGCCCGCCGGGGTCGGGGCTGAAACCGGAATCGTCGGTTGGGGTGGGATTGCGGCCGGCACCGTCGACATCTGGGGACACGCGAAGTCTCTGTTCACGCTGTCAAGATTGCCTTGACATAGAACGGCTTGTCAAGTTTGCCTTGACGCAAGGGGTACGCCGGCGAGCAACTCCGCACCCGCGACTGAACAGCTGCCTTGCACATCACCCCGACGCACGCCCGTTCCGCGAGGCACAGGTTCAACGGTGCGGAAGTACCGCACCGCCGTGAATCCACACCACCGGCTCTCAGTGGCAGCTCGGGCCCGGACCGGCCGTCCCCAGCGACGTGCCCTCCCCCACTGCATCACCGTGACCGCGGGCGGCCACCGCATGGCCGGAGCCACCGTGACCGGGCTGCGGCGGCACGTCCAGCGACGGGTTCCGGTCGAAGAATCCGAAGGGCTTGAGCCAGAACGAGACCGTGTCCACCGGCATCACCGGCCACTCCTCCGGCCTGGTGATGTGGTGGATGCCGAAGACGTACCAGAGCACCACGTCGGTGTCGACCAGCGACTCGTCGTCCGAAATCCACCTCGTCAGGCCGTCATCGGCGTCGCTCTGCGTGGGATACGTTCCGGCGGGCCACTTCTCGTCGTCGTGCTGCCGGGTCACCCACAGGGTGTGCCCCATCACCGGCGCCCGTTTGTACTGCGGCGTCGACGGATCCATCATCACCGGGAACGCAGCCCCGGGGACGAGCTTGTAGCCGACGGGTGTGCCCAGGCCGTTGAGCTTGCCGGGATTGACGACCTTCCATCCCCGCTGGGTGTCCCAGTTGAAGTCGCGGGCCGATTGCGACTCGGACTCGATCGGCGTGGACCTGGTGACGATGGCCAGCCCGTACGGGTTGTCGGGACCGAGCGGTGCAGCCTCCGAATCGACCTCGAGCACGGTGTTGCTCTGCCCATCCACATCCATGTCCAGCCGGGCCACCAGGAAGTGCTGGTGATAGGGCGCGTAGGTGCGCTGGTCGACCACGGTTCCGGTCGGCGGCGGAGTCGTGCCCTCCGGGACCGGCGTGGTCACCATGATCCCGGTCGCCCGGACCTCGCACTCGATGTTGCCGTCCTGGTAGAAGCGCCAGTACACGATGTACTCATAATTCGCGACGGTGGCGTGGATGGACACCACCATCCGCCGGGCACGGCGCACCTCGGCCCGACCGTTGATCGAGTCGATGTGCTTCCAGAGGATCGCGTTGTCCTCCTCGTGCAGGCAGATGGCGTTCGCGACCGTCGACGGCTCACCCAGGCTGTCCGGCAGAACGGCATCCAGATAACGGATCTCGCCGAGGCAGTCGCAGCCCAGCGCCAGCGAGGTGGTCATGTAGCCCAGCCCCCACTCGCCGATGTCGTACGCCGTCCGGCGGTAGTGATCGAAGCTCGGATCCCGGTAGGGCACGATCATCTCGGCAAAGGACATGCGGTAGGCGATGTCCCGCTCGGTGCCGTGGTCGTCGTACTTCACCTGGTGGATCACCGGGCCCTCGCGATAGTTGAATGCGAGCCGGAAAGACCAGTTCTGCCAACGGATCACATTGCCATCCACCTCGAATGACGGCCCGTCGGGCTGGGTGATCTCCAGCGGCTTGATGTCCGTGCGCAGGGTCTGTCCCGGCACCAGGTCGGGCTCGTACTCCCCCATCACCGGTGCGGGGGCGGCGATGTCGGAGTTCCGGTCGATCTCCAGCAGTTCCATGGTGTTCATGTCGACAATCAGCTTCATCCCGGAGACCGGGTTCGCGTAAGGGTTCCCGGTCGGGGTGGAGCGCACCCAGATGTCCGCCCAGCCGAGCCGCCGGTCCCGGTACTGCTCCGGCATCAGCGCCCTGCCGTAGGTCCAGACGTCGATCAGCACGAGGTCGAGATCGGTGATGCCACGCTCGGCCAGGGCCTGCACCACCCGCGGCTCCGCCTTCATCGCGACCTCGCAGTCGTGCCACTCGTCGACGGTGAAGTTGGGTGTCACGCCCGGGACGTGGTCGAACGACACGACGGAGTCCCCGGCCGCACCGTCCGAGGACAGCGCGATGATCGCCTCGTAGGTCTTGTTGTCGGCCCGGTCCCACAGCACCGACAACGACCGGCGGACGATCGGGTCGCCCTCCCGCCACGCGAGAACGTCGGCCTTGGCCGGCTCGTCGAGCGCGATGGAGGCGAACCGGCGGGTCGGCGTCAGGTCACCTGATGCCCGCAGGGCATCGGTGGTGCGACGGAACTCCTCGGTGCTGAGCGAGTCGAGCGGATGACGGGACACGACACGAACTCCCTAACGGTGCTGACGGGGGCTTGCTGACGGGGACTGCTGGCAGGGCTTGCTGACGGGGACTGCTGGCCTTGCTCGCTGACGGACGGATCGGTGACGGGCGGACCGACCGGTCGTCCTTGGCGGGCGACCTGACGGCCGTCCCGACCGTAACGTCTCGGGCCTGATCCGGCAGCCGAAACAGACATTGGGCCGGGGTCGCTCAGCCGGAGACCGGGTGATCAACGACCGCGAACATCTGAAGTCGCTGGACGACAGCGGATGTTCAGCAACGTTGATCATCGGCCGTGGCCCGCCGCGCGCTGATCGCCGGTTCGGGCGGGCTGCCACCGCGGCGCGTGGGGCCAGCCGCCGCGGGGCTGCTTGCATGGCGCCGGGCTGCCGGTGATGATCGGCGTGTGCCTACTCCGGTGAATGTGACCCAGCAGTACGACGCCCCGCCCGCCACCGTCTTCGAGCTGTTCAAGGACGCCGATTTCGTCGCCGGACGGCTCGCCGACTCCGGCGCCCCGGACGCGACCGTGGTCAGCCTGGAGCCCTCACCGGACGGGGTGCGCATCGTCACCCGGCAGTCGATCCCGGCGTCCGTGCTGCCCTCGATGGTGGCGTCGATGATGCAGGGCGACCCGGTCACCGAACGGACCGAGGACTGGCGCGCCGACGGAGCCGGGTACCTCGCCGACTTCTCCCTGGTCGTCAAGGGCGCCCCGGCGGCCATCAAGGGCACCATGACGCTGTCCCCGGCCGGCTCCGGCTCCACGCTCGTCATCAACGGCCAGGCGACCGTTCCGATCCCGATGTTCGGCGGCAAGATCGAGTCCGTCATCGCGGAGCAGATCGGCACCCTGCTGGGGCACGAGGAGGCCTACACCCGGTCCCAGCTGCCGGCCTGACCCGCCATCGACGCCCCGCGGGGGCCGTTTCGGCGCGGCCGGCGTGGCAGCATGGCGCATCGTGCCCGTCAACGAACCCGTGCCGGACGATCAGCGCCTCGTGCTGACCCTGAGCTGCCCCGACCGCACCGGCATCGTCGCCCGGATCACGACGTTCCTGGCCGACATCGGTGGCTGGATCACCGAGGCGGCCTACCACTCCGATGACGAGTCGGGCCGGTTCTTCACCCGGCAGGAGATCCGGGCGGGCTCCATCGGCTTCGGCGCGGCGGAACTGCGTCGGCAGTTCGGCGAGGTCGCCGCTGCGCTGCAGGCGGACAGCTGGCAGGTCAACGACTCCACCGACCGCAAGACGGTCGTCCTGCTGGTGTCGAAGGAGGGCCACTGTCTGTACGAGTTGCTGGCCCGCTGGCATTCCGGCGAGCTGGCCGCGAACATCGGCGTGGTGATCGGGAATCACCCGGACCTGGAACCGGTGGCCCGGCTCTTCGGGCTGCCGTTCCGGCTCATCCCCATCCCACCTGACGAGACCGGCAAAGCGGCCGCATTCGAGGACATCCGGCGCGAGGTCGACGCACACGAACCCGACGCCATCGTGCTCGCCCGCTACATGCAGGTCGTCCCGCCCGAGCTGTGCCGGGCCTGGGACGGGCGGCTGATCAACATCCATCACGGTTTCCTGCCCTCGTTCCGGGGCGCCCGCCCGTATCACCAGGCCTATGTGCGCGGCGTCAAGATGATCGGCGCGACCTGCCATTACGTGAGCCCGGAACTGGATGCCGGGCCGATCATCGAGCAGGACGTGATCAGGGTCGACCACGCCGATTCGCCCGCCGACATGGTCCGGCTCGGCCGGGACATCGAGAAGGCCGTGCTGGCGAAGGGTCTGACCTACCACCTGGAGAACCGGGTGCTGCGCGACGGGCTCCGGACGATCGTCTTCCGGTGATGGGCCGCCGGCCGGGCGCAGGTCCGGGCGACCCGGGATTACCCGGTCAGCGAACGGCGTTGCCATCGAGGGGCACGCCGGGTGACCATGAAAGCTCCGGCCATCCGTCGCCGTCGGTGCGGATGGACGGGTTCCGACCGGGTGTGACCAGGCAGTTCACGCGCACTGACCTACAGGATGGACATTCATGACCGGCGAACCGGGAGAGCTGTACGAGCTGCACCTGGAGCGCGCCGAGATCGAGCAGTTGGCCGAGCCGGTGCTGATCGTCGCGCTGGACGGGTACATCGACGCCGGCTCCGGGGTGACGCTCGCGGTGGACCACCTGCTCGCCACCCTCGAGCACACCGTCGTCGGCACCTTCGATGTCGACCAGCTGATCGATTACCGTGCCCGCCGCCCCACCCTGACCTACCAGTCGAACAAGTTCACCGACTACGCCGAGCCGAAGCTGGTCATCCACCAACTCGCCGACACCGACGGCACGCCCTTCCTGCTGCTGACCGGCCCGGAGCCCGACACCCAGTGGGAGCGGTTCGTGGCCGCCGTCGGGCAGGTCGTGGACAGGTTCGCCGTTCGGCTGACCGTCGGCCTGATGGCGATCCCGATGGGTGTCCCGCACACCCGGCCGACCGGGATGTCCTCGCACGCCACCAGGCCGGGGCTGCTGCCCGAGCAGGAGGACTGGCTGGGCATCATTGCCGTTCCCGGGCACGCCGTCGGGTTGCTGGAGTACCGGTTCGGCGAGGCCGGCCGGGACACCATCGGCTTCGCCGCACACGTGCCGCACTACATCGCCCGCTCCGAATACCCGGAGACCGCCCGAACGCTGATCCAGGCCACCGCGGACGCGACCGGCCTGCTGCTGCCGACCAGCGGGCTCGACGATGCCGCCGCCACCGTGCGGGCCGAGCTCGCCAAGCAGGTGGCCGAGAACACCGAGGTGGCGGACATCGTGACCGCCCTGGAGCAGCAGTACGACGCCTACGTCTCGGCGACCGGACGCAGCATGCTCGCGCAGTCGGCGCCGTTGCCCACCGCCGACGAACTCGGCGCCCAGTTCGAGGCGTTCCTCGCCGATCGGGAGGGCCCCGGCAACTGACCCGGGCGGCGCCGCCCGGTTCGGGCCGATGAGCGGGCGCCCGGCGTAGGGTGCCGATCTGTGGCGAACGAGAACCCGCGGCTGGCATTGCCGGTCAAGGAACGCGGACCCGTTCGAGCCATCGGCACCCGGATCTTCATCGCGCTGCTCTGCGTCGTGATCACCACCGTTCTGGTCTACGTCGAACGGGCGGACTACAAGGACCTCGACGGCACCGTCGACACCTGGCTGGACGCCCTGTACTACTCGACGGTCACGCTCTCCACCACCGGCTACGGCGACATCACCCCGACCTCCGAAGCCGCCAGGTTGACGAACATCCTGGTGATCACGCCGCTGCGCTTCCTGTTCCTGATCGTGCTGATCGGCACCACCATCGAGGTGCTCACCGAACGCAGCCGCCAGCAGTTCCGGACCAACCGCTGGAGGAAGCGCGTGAAGAAGCACACGGTCGTCATCGGGTACGGCAGCAAGGGCCGATCCGCGGTGACCGCGCTGATCGACCAGGGGTATCCGGCCGATCACATCGTCGTGGTGGACAGCAACGGCGCCAACATCAAGGTCGCGACCGGTGACGGCTGCGTCGCCGTGCTCGGTGACGCCCGCCGGCAGGACGTGCTGCGGCAGGCCGCCGTTCCCAACGCCGACCGGATCATCGTCGCCGCCGACCGGGACGACACGAACGTGCTGGTGACGCTGACCGCGCGCCGGTTGGCACCGAACGCGACGATCGCCGCGGCCGCCCGCGAGGAGCAGAACATCGAGGTGCTCCGCCAGGGCGGCGCCGATGTCGTCATCCCGACGGCGGAATCCGCCGGCCGGCTGCTGGGTCTGGCGATCATCGCGCCGAATGCCGGCGAGGTCATCGAGGACCTGCTGGAGCCGGTTGCGGGTCTGCAGATCGCCGAACGGCAGGTGAAACCGGAGGACGTCGGCCTGTCGCCGGCCCGGCTGACCGCGCAGGGCGAAATCGTGCTGACCGTCATTCGGAACGGGGTGTCACACCGCTTCGATTCCGGCGGTGTCAAGGTCTTCCAGCCCGGGGACCGGATCGTGGTGATCAAGGCGAACGCCGACAATCCCGACCCGGGGAGCATGCGCTCTCGGCATCGCCGGCCGCAGCCTCGCAACAACGGCGGCACCGACCGTTCGCTGCTGCCGCCGCGCGGCTGACACCGCCCACGCACACCGGCGTCCCAGGTGCCCACTCGGGCGCACTACCAGGAGATCTCCCGGCAGGTCGTGTGATCGGCGGGCTCCACCTGCAGCGTCGCGTGATCGATGTGGTGCGCACTGGACAGCACCTTGGTCGCCGCGTCCAGCACGGCGTGATGGTCGGCGTCCGCCGCCGAGACCAGGTGGGCGGTGGCGACGTTCATTCCCGACGTCAACGCCCACAGATGCAGGTCGTGCACCTCGATCACGCCGGCGACCGCGGCCAGATCCGCCTCCACGGCGTCCGGGTCGATGCCCTCCGGGGCGTGCTGGCCGAGCACCCGCAGCACGGATCGGCCCAATCCCACCGCTCGCACCAGCACGAACACCCCGATGATGACGGCAACCACCAGGTCCCATACCGACGAGCCCGTCCAGCGGATCAGCAGCCCGGCCAGCAGCACCCCGACGGAGCCGGCGGCGTCACCCAGGACCTCCAGATAGGCGCCCCTGAGGTTGATCGAATGCTTCGCACCGGTCCGCAGCAGCACCAGGCCGACCCCGTTCACCGCCAGGCCGATCAGCCCGATCACCACCATCGGCGTGGACGAGACCTCGGGCTCGCCGCCGATCCGGGTCATCGACTCCACCACGATGAACACCCCGACGCCGACCATCAGCAGCACCGCGAACCCGGCCGCGAAGACCTCCGCGCGATAGCGCCCGTAGGTGCGGCGTCCGCTCTGGTCGGGGCGGCCGGCCATCCGGGTCGCCACCAGCGACGCACCGAGCGCCAGCACGTCGGTCGCCATGTGACCGGCGTCGGCGATCACCGCCAGCGACCCGGCGGCCAGGCCGACGACCAGTTCCAGCACGAAGAAGGCGGCCGTCAGGGTGAAGGTCACCGCAAGCCTGCCGCGGAACTGCGCGGCGTTGTTCGGCGCACCCGACGCGGCGTCCCCCGCCGAGGCGCCGTGCCCGTGGTCGTGCCCGATCACGATGTGGTTCCGTCGGTCGTCGACCCGTGACCGTCCGGCATGACCGCTGTGCTGCCAGGCGATCGTCAGCAGCTCGGCGACGTGCTCGTCGGCGACCCGGTAGTGAACCGTCCGACCGTCCCGACGGGCCACCACGACACCCGCCGTCCGCAGCAACCGCAGCGCAGCGGAGACGGTGGTCCGCGAGGTTCCGGTGCCGGACGCGATTTCCGACACCGACAGGTCGGGCGAGTCGAGCAGCGCGTACAGGATGCGGCACCGGGTCGCATCGCCGAGCAGCTTGAACATCTCCGCGACGACCTCGGCCCGACCGCTCACCCGTCCCGGCTCGCGCGGTGCCGCCGGCGAGCCGTACGCCACCGCCAGTGCCGACTCGATCATCGCTGCACCCCCGGGTCTCGCACCGACACGCCCATCAGGCCCAACATGTGGACATATGTTGACATGTCGGCACCGCCTGGGTCAATTCAGTCGGTGGTGCACGGACTGCGCCGATTCGGTGACAATGCACTGTGGTGTCCACGCGAGGTTTGAGGAGACATTGGTGACGGTGCCCGACAGGGAAGACGCAGCTGATGTTGCGGCGTCGTCCAATTCCGCGCTTGCCGAGGCGGCCCGCGCCGTCGCCGGCAACCGCGAGGTCCGCGACGCGCTGGAGTCCGTGGTCGATCTGGCGGTGACGAACTGCGGTTGCCTCGGTGCGAGCGTGACGCTGGTGCGGGCCGACGGCGGTGTGGAGACCACCGCCAGCTCCGGCGGGCTCGTGGAGCAGGCGGACGAGTTGCAGTACAGGCTGGACGAAGGACCCTGCCTGCGGGCCGCTGAGCAGGGTGGCGCGTACCTGATCCTCGACGCGGCGACCGACCCACGCTGGCCACGGTGGGGTCCGGCGGTGGCCGACCTGGGCCTGCGCAGCGCGCTGAGCATCCACCTGTTCACCGATCGCCGGGTGCTGGGTGCGCTCAACCTGTACTACGAATCCAAGGACGACTTCTCCGACGACGAGGTCGAGGTGGCGCGGGTCGTCGCCGCGCATGCGTCGGTCGCACTGGCGAAGCTGCGCTCCGAGCGCGACCTGTGGCGGGCGATCGATTCCAGGCACCTCATCGGGCAGGCGCAGGGGATGCTGATGGAACGCTTCAAGCTCAGCTCGGAAAAGTCGTTCTCGGTCTTGCGCCGCTATTCGCAGCAGCACAACATCAAGCTGAGTCGAGGTTGCCGGAGAGTTGATCAGGACCGGTCGACTTCCGTCGGAGAGCCTGCCGGAGCTGTCCCCGGATCCGGACGACCCTGCCGACCCGCAGTTGGCCGGCTGATCCCCAGGATCAACCGGCCAACGGCAGTCTCACATCTCGATCGAATTGCGCAGCTTGTCGGCGATAATCCGGAGCCACCGGGACACCTGCATCTGGCTGACGCCGATCTCGGAGCCGATCCGGGACTGTGACCAACCGTTCTCGAACCGCATGCGAACGACTTCGCGCTCACGCTCGGTGAGGGTGGCGAGCAGTCGCTCGACCGTCACCCGATCCTCGACCCTGCGGAGTTCGGGATCCTCGTCGCCCCAGCCGAGCGCGAGAGCGAGCCCGACGCCCTGGCCTTCGTCCAGCGAACGGGGCCGGCAGCACGCCGCGGCCGCCCTGGCCTCACCGATGTCCCGTGAGGACACACCGGTGACCGCGGCCAACTCCGACTCCGACGGGCCGGTGCCGTCCGAGTGGCGGTAGCTCTGCTCCGCCTCGCTGATCGCCGCCCGCAGTTCCTGGATGCGCCGCGGGGGCCGCACCAGCCAGGAGTGATCGCGGAAGTACCGCTTGATCTCGCCGACAATCGTCGGAACCGCGAACTGCAGAAAATCTTCGCTCCTGCCGGGCTGCCAACGGCGGACCGCCTTGACGAGCCCCAGGAATGCGAGCTGTTCGAGGTCGGCACGTTCGACGCCGCGGCCGGAATAGCGGGCGGCGAGCGAGCGGGCAACCGGCAGGTACTCGGTCACGACGGACCGACGATAACGCTGTTGCTGGGTCGGGTCGGTGCACTCTGCCGAACGTTCCAGCAGCTCACGGACTCGTTGCGCACGGTCACCGGTGGGTGCCGAGGCGATGGTAGGGCTTCCGGCGGGGCGGCGCGGTGGCAACAGCGCGGTACCGGTCGGGAAGCTGGCCGAATCTAGATCATCAGGTGGCACAGGAATCTCCCGGAAACTTCAGGAACTTTCCTGGCACCTCTTCTGGACCAGAACACCATAAGATCACACCTGGCACCGGGATTCAATCGAACGCTCAAGTTTCTTCTTGTTCAGTTGCACGCAAGCTCCACAGAACCGGCCAACCACCGCAGAGGGAGTACGGATGGCACAGGTTCGGACGCTGATCCTGATGCGGCACGCGACCGCCGGCCATCAGGGGGCGACCAGGGATCACGACCGGCCGCTCACCGCGCAGGGCAACCGTGAGGCGGCCGAGGCCGGCCGGTGGATCCGGGCGTCGCTGCCCGCCGTCGACGCGGTGCTGTGCTCCAGCGCCACCCGGACCAGGCAGACCCTGCTGGCCACCGCGATCCGGGCCCCGGTCAGCTACCAGGACGCCCTCTACGGAGGCGGGATCGACGACATCGTGGAACTCCTGGGCCGGGTGCCGTCGGCAGTGGAGACGGTGCTCGTCATCGGGCACGCCCCGGGCATCCCGGCGGTGGCGGCCGAGCTCGCCCGGACGGCCGCCGAGGCGGGCGAGAACCGGGGCGGCGCCGCCGACGGCGGCGCAGCCGACGGGGACCCAGCCGGCACCGACGGGGAGGGCGACGGGGGGAACGAACCGATGGACGCCGAGCCCGGCTTCGAACCCGACCTCACGGCGCTGCGACGGTTCCCCGCAGCGGCCATCGCGGTGCTCCGGACCGCCGCGGAGTGGCCCGAGATCGGCAGCCTCGGTGGGGATCTCGCCACCGTGCGGCTCCCGACCGGCTGAGCTGCGTGGGGAAGCTGCCCGCCGGGTTCACCTTCGGGGTGACCACCTCGGCGACGCAGGTCGAGGGCGCGGCGGAGGTCGGTGGGCGTACCCCGTCGATCTGGGATGTCTTCGCGGGTGTGCCCGGGCGGATCGCCGACGACAGCTCCCCGGCCGTCGCGATCGATCATTATCACCGCTGGGACAGCGATCTCGCGTTGCTCAAGCTGCTCGGTACGACGGCGTACCGGTTCACGCTGTCCTGGTCCCGGCTGCAGCCCACCGGCCGCGGCGGGGCCGACCCGCGAGGAGTCGGCTTCTACGACCGGGTGCTGGATCTGTTGCTGGACAACGGCATCGCACCGTCCGTCGGCCTGCACCACGCCGACCTACCGCTGGAACTGATGGAGGAGGGCGGTTGGCTGCTCAGATCGACCGCCGACGCGTTCGCCGAGTATGCCTCGCTCGCGGCGGCCGCCTTCGGTGATCGGGTGGCGGCCTGGAGCACGGTGGACGAGCCCTTTTCGCAGCTGGCCTATGGGTACGCGGTCGGCATCGACGCGCCTGGACTGACCCTGCTGGGTGGTGCCTTTCAGGCGACCCACCACCTGTTGTTGGCCCACGGACAGGCTTCCCGAGTGTTGCGATCGGAGACATCCGGCGCCGTCGGCATTGTCAACGACCACACCGCCGTCCGCCCCGCCCACCGGACCGGCGCCGACCGGATCGCCGCGACGTTCTACGACGCCTACCACAACAGGCAGTTCGCCGACCCGGTGTTACTCGGTCACTACCCGCCCGCGGTGCTGGAGATGGACGGTGCGGCAACCGATGTCGTCCAGGACGGCGATCTGGCCACGATCAGCGGTCCGCTCGACTTCTACGGCGTGAGCTTCTCCCATCCGGTGACGGTCGGCGCGGCGCCGGACAACGCCCGGATCCCGTTCTCCCTGGAAGTTCCGCCGGGTGCGCCGCTGACCGCCGCAGGCTGGCCCGCCCAGCCCGAGGCGCTGACCGACGTCCTCACCGAACTGTCCCGCCGGTATCCCGAACTGCCGCCGGTGATCGTCGTCGGCTCCGGTGCCGCCTTCGACGACGGCCGGACCGTCGCTCCCGGCGGCGCCGATCCCGGCCGCCCGGCACCGGACAGCGATCGCATCGCCTGGATCGACGGAGCGCTCGCGGCCATCGCCGCCGCCGTCGGCCGGGGAAGCGTCGTCACCGGCTACTTCCACCGGTCCCTGCTCGACTCATGGGAGTGGACAGAGGGTTTCACCCGCCGCTTCGGCCTGGTCAAGGTCGACCCGGTATCACTGGACCGGACTCCGCGGGCGTCGTTCGACCACTACCGCCGACTGATCCGGAGCCACCGGACCGACTCGGTGACGGCCACCGGCGGACCCGACCCCCAGGTTGATGCGGGCTGACGGTGGACCGTCGGCCCGGCGGGATGATTGTCTGTCCGGGTGAGACTCGACGCTCTCCGGATCGCCTACGCCGACCTGGCGGCGCTGGCGAAGTCACTGGATGAGGACGCGTCCTGGTTGCCGACCGGATGTGCCGGCTGGGCGGTGCGCGACCTCGTCCAGCATCTCCTCGCAGACGCCCAACGCGCCCTTGTCGCCCTCGCGACGCCGACGCCGGGTCCCGCCACCAGAGACGCGACGACCTACTGGCGCGACGCACCGGGAGCGGGCGACGCCGAATCGCGCGGCATCCGGGCCACCCGCACGATGGCCAGCCAGTGGGCGCTGCCTTTCCTGACCGCGAGCTATTCCGAGACCGCGCTCGCCGTCATCGCTCTCGCCGAACGGGCGGCCCAAGATGAGGTGGTCGCCACCCAGGGACACGCGCTGACGGTGGACGATCTGATCGCCACGCTGGTGGTCGAGGCGACCGTCCATCATCTCGATCTGGTCCGGGAGCTCGACCGCCCCGGCCCCCGACCGGAAGCCGTGGCGCTCACTCGCGGCACTCTCGACGATCTGCTGGGACGCCGGACGCCGCCGGCCTGGGACAGCGCTCAGTGGGTGCGCGCGGCGACGGGTCGAGCCGCGCTGACCGAGGAACAGCGCACGGTGCTGGGAGCCGATGTCGAACGATTGCCGCTGTTGAGCTGAGTGGTGCGGCAGGCTGCTGCGTCAGAGCCGGTCGTCGTCGGTGCCGAACCTGGCCGACAGCGCATAGCGCAGCAGGACGACGTCGTCGATCTGCCGGACCTCGGCGAGGGTCGCCCGCCGCTCCCCGTCGAACGGGAACCGGCCGTCACCGACAAACCGGCGTGCACGGGAGTCGCCGACGAAGAACGGCGCGACCACCAGCTGCAGTTCGTCGGCGAGATCCGCGGTGAGGAACTGGGTGTGCAATGAGCCACCGCCCTCCACCATCAGCCGGCTGATCCCACGCCCAGCGAGATCCTCACTGACGCTGGACATGTCTACGGACGGGCCGGCGTCGACGACGGTGGCGACCGGCCCCAACCGGGAGCGTGCCTCGCCGACCACACCGGTCGGGCAGTAGACCAGCTTCTCGGTGTCGCCGAGGGCGAAGAAGTTGGCGCACGGGTCGAGCAGGCCGCAGCGGCTCACCGTCACCTTCATCGGCGTCGCCGGCAGCCCACGGGCCCTGCGGGCGTCGCGCCGCCGGGCGGACCTGACCAGCAGCCGGGGATTGTCGTTCCGGACCGTGGCAGCACCGACCATGATGGCGTCATAGCCGGCGCGCACCTGATCGACCCGGTCGAAGTCCGCCGCGTTGGACAACAGCAGTCGCTGCTGGGTGGCGCTGTCCAGATATCCGTCGAGGGACATCCCGCAGCTGAGCAGCGTGTAGGGCCGGTCAGCCATGAATGCCCCCGGCCACAGCCGCTGCCGTGTCGACCGCGGCTCGGGCGACTCCGGTTCGGGCGACTCCGGAACGCGCGACACCGGAACGGGCGACACCCGTACGGTCGGGTCCGGACCGCGCGACCGGCGGCCGGTCGCCGGCATCGGCCATCCGGCGCCGGACGGCCGGCGCGAGGAGCACCACCGCACCGGGCAGCGTGGCGGTCAGCGCCAGCACTCCGTACGTGACCGCCGTCGTCAGGCCGAGCCCCGCGCCCAGACCCGCGGCGGCGAAGGCCCACGCCGCCACGCCTTCCCGCGGACCCCACCCGCCGATGCTGGTCGGCACACCCATGGCCAGCAGCACCAGCATCGCCAGCGGAAGCAGGTCGCCGATGCCCGCCGTCGCCCCGGCGGTACCGGCGGCGAGCAGGAAGGTCGCCGTGTGGCCGGCCACCACGAGAACGGAGGCGACGACCACCCCCGGCCAGACCCGGCGCGGCAGCAGTCCGCGCCGCAGATCGGTGGCCGCGCCGCGGACAACCCGGCCCGGCCGGCCGGCGGAACGGCGAAAGGTCAGGGCGGTGATCGTCGTCAGGGCCAGCGCTGCCGCCGCTGCCGCGAGGATGCCGGGCAGCACGGAATGCACCGGCGACGGCAGCGCCGCCAGCACGGCCAGCGTCATGACGAGCTGAACCACCTGACCGGCCGAGCGTTCCCACGCCACGGCACGCAGCCCGATGCCGACGTCGCCGGTGTCCCGTCCGTGCCGGAGCCCGCGATGAACGTCACCCACGACACCGCCGGGCAGCGTGCTGTTGAGGAACAGCGAGCGGTAGTAGGCGGCGACAGCGCCGGGTAACGGGACCGCGGCACCCAGACCGCGGGCGACCAGCGTCCAGCGCCAGGCGCAGCACACCGTCGTCGCCAGCCCGATACCGATTGCCGCCAGCAGGGACTGGGCGGTGACCGTGCGAAGCCCGTCGACGAACGGTCCGGCGCCGAGCCGCCACACCAGCACGGCGAGGATCACGGCGCCGCCCGCCATCCGCACCGCCGAGCCGGACACCCTCATCGCGGCACCACCAGCAGGTCGTGGTGGTGCACGGTGACCCGCAGCCCGCCGATCAGGGTGGAGGCCTTGCGGCGCAACAGGTACCCATCCGCGGCGGCGGACAGCCCGGGATCCTGCTCGCACGCGGCGCCGACCCATCCGTCGAGCCAGGCCACTCTGAGCGCCGCATCGTCGGCGGCGAGGCGCCAGGGGCTGGGCGCGACGACGACCTCCGATCCGCGTCGGCGGAACGCCGAAACCGCTGCGCCGGCCGCGTCGGGGCCGAGCAGCAGCCCCCGCCCCCCGTCGCGTCGCTGATGGGCGTTGAAGGCGTCATTGATCACCCCGTCCAATGGGTCGGCCGGGGTCAGCTCGACCCGGCCGATCACCGACAGGGTGATCAGGGCCGGGCAACCCGCGGCGACGCAGCTGTCGGCGAGCCGTTCCAGCTCGTCCGCGGTCAGCATGTCCAGCAGAGCCGATGCGGTGATCAGGCCCGCGTCGGACAACTCGTCGCCGGTCAGCCGGGTGACGTCAGAGTCGCTGGTGTGCACGCTCACCGGGATGCCGCCAGGGCCCATCCCCGGCCGGGTCGCCGCCTCGGCGAGCAGGTCGGCGTCCCGGTCGTGCAGCACCCAGTGCTGCGGCCACGGCAATTGCGGTGCCAGCCAGCGGCCCATCGATCCGGTTCCACAGCCGAGGTCGTGCACCACCAGGGGTTCGGCCGCCGGCAGCAGGTCGCGAAGTCGGTGGACGAGATCCGTTGCTCTGGAGCGGCCGTCCGCGTCCTCGCGGAGCGCCAGCCAGGAGGACGCGGCCCGCGTCGGCGCCGTCATCGGGCCACCGCCCCGGCGGTGTGCTGCGCCGCGGTGTTCTCGAGCGCCGTGTCGATCGCGTTCGCCCGTGCCGCTCCCCCAACAGCCCCTGCCAGGCGGGACGCCACGTCGGCCAGCACCCGGGACACGTCGGTCGCCGTCGCCGTCCAGGGACGCAGCTCCGACCCTCGCGCCAGCGCCGCCGCCCGAAGATCGCCGCGCAGGACCGGGTCGGTCAGCCAACGCCGGATTGCCGTCCGGAGGGCCGCCGGATCGCCGGGTGGCACCAACAGGCCGGGGACCGTGCCGCGTCCGGTCCCCAGCGACTCGGGCACCCCACCGGAAGCGCTGCCGATCACCGGCAGGCCACGGGCGAGCGCCTCGGTGACGACCAACCCGTAGGTCTCCACCCGGGACGGGATCAGCACGACGTCGACGCCGGCGTAGGCAGCTGAGACCTGCTGACCGGTCAGCGGTCCCGACCACGCCACCCGGTCCGCCAGCCCCGCGGCGGCGACCCGCTCCTGCACCTGTGCGGCGAACCCCGGTTCCGCGGACACCGAGCCCACGCACCGCAGCTGCCAGCCGATGTCGTCGACACCGGCCAGCGCGTCGAGCAGGACGTCGTGTCCCTTGACCCGGGTGACCGCCGCGACGCAGAGCAGCCGGTTTCCGGCGGAGCCGGGGGCGGTCGGTTCGGCCGGGTCCACCCCGGGCACGGCGACGTACAGCCGTTCCCGGTCCAGCCCGTAGTGGTCCAGCAGCCAGTCGCGGGTCCACCGGCTGGTGGTGATCACCGCGGACACCGCCGACAGCGCAGCCCGTTCGCCGGTGGCGGCCGGCGCCGCGCCGGCATCCACAGCGGCCACCCCGAGCGGCAGGTGGACCAGCACGACCAACCCTAGCCGGCCGGCTCGGGGGGCGAGCACCGACGGGGCGGCCGACCCGATCAGGCCGTCGACGAGAACGACGGCGCCGTCATCGATCCGATCCAGGACGGTGCCCAGCCGGGCGAGGTCCGCCGGCTCCGGGACGGGCCACGAGCCGGAGATCCGGGAGACCTCGACCGTCCACCCCAGCGCGGCCAGCCCCGAGCAGACCAGCCGGTCGTAGGTGTTGCCGCCGCTGGGCCGGGCCGGATCGTCGATCCAGTCGGGAACGACGAGGTACAGCACGCGGGATGCCCCGGTCATTCCAGCTCCCGCTCGTAGCTGGCCCACGCGACGTGCGATTCGTGCAGGGTCACGGTGATCCCGGCCAGCGAGCGGGCCGCCTCGCCGAGGTTGCCGGCCCGGATGCGCTCCGCCAGCCGGTCCGCGACGGCCTTCGCCAGCACCTCGGTGGTGGTGTTGATGCCGGCGAAATCCGGGTCGTCGTCCAGGTTGCGATAACTGAGCTCACCGACGATGTCGTGCAGTTCCGCTGCCGCACGACCGATGTCGACCACGATGTGATCCGCGTCCAGGGTCGCACCCCGGAACGAGGCGTCGACGACGAACGTCGCGCCGTGCAGCTGCTGGGCCGGCCCGAAGACCTCGCCGCGGAAGCTGTGGGCGATCATCATGTGGTCCCGCACGGTGACGGTGAACATCTCAGCGGCCCCAGGGTGTGTCGGCGTGCTGCGAGTCGACGGCGGCGCCGTCCAGTGTGTCCGGACCGGCGGGCGTCGCGTCATAGGAGATCACGTGGCACAGCGCCGGCAGCGTCCCATCGGCCAGCCGGGGCATCACCAGTGGAAGGTCATCGAACCGCGACTCGCCGGTGAGCAACGCGTCGAAGGCACTGTCGCGCAACAGGTCCAGCGCGAGCCCCAGTCGGTCCGCGGGCGACCGCGACCCGCGGCGGGCCGGAGCGACCATACCGACCTGGCTGGATCGGATCGTCAGCCGGCCGGTGTGATAAGTCCCGCCGAGGGACAGCCGGACGTCGCGGTCGCCGTACCAGCTCAGGTCGATCACAGTGCCCTCACCGCGCAGCAGGTTCAGCGACAATTGCAGCCCCACGGCCGTCGCACTCGTGTGGAACACCAGATCCTGCCCGCCCTCGGCGTCGTCGGGCAGCGCGAAATCGGCGCCCAGCGCGGACGCCACGCCCGCCCGGCCCGGGTCGACGTCGACCAGGGTGACCCGCACTCCGGGGAACCGGGAGAGCAACCGCGCCACGGCACAGCCCACCATGCCGCCGCCGACCACGGTGACCCGGTCCCCCACCATCGGCGACGCGTCCCACAGCGCGTTGACCGCCGTCTCGACCGTCCCGGCCAGCACGGCCCGTGCCGCGGGGACATCATCGGGAACCGGAACCACCGCCATAGCCGGCACCACGTAGGCGCTCTGATGCGGGAAGAGGCAGAACACGGTGCGGCCCAACAGCTGCGGAGGCCCGATCTCGACGACACCCACATTGAGGTACCCGTACTTGACCGGGCCGGGAAAGCCGCCGTCCTGGAACGGTGCCCGCATCGTGTCGTACTGCGCGGCGGGCACTTCACCGCGGAAGACGAGCGTCTCGGTGCCCCTGCTCACCGCGGTTCGCACGGTCCGGACGAGCACGTCGCCCGGCGCGGGTTCGGCGAGCTCGACCGGACGGATCTCGCCGACGCCGGGCTCGCGAACCCAGAAGGCACGGGCATTCCCCGACACTGTCTCACCCCTTCCCGTGGTGCTGTATCCGATCGTCGGTGATGAACCCGATGGTCGCATTCCGCGTACTAGGTCTGACACCCTTGGATACGGAGGCGTCATGCGGACGGTTCACCTGACCCTGCTCACCGGGCTGCTCGCCGGGCTGGCTGCCACGGTGCTGCTGCTCGCTGCTGTGCATGCCACCGTCGGCCTCGGCGACATGGGATGGGCCGTCGGCCTGCTGGTAGCGCTGATCATGAACGCCCTGCTCACTTCCGGGCTCGACCGGGCCGGCGCAACCGCGCTGGGAACGGCCAACGCCGTCACCCTGGCCCGCGGGACGCTGGTCGCCGGGGTCGCGGCGCTGGTGGTGGGTTCCTTCCTGAGCCCGGCGGACCCGGCCGCCATCGTGGCGTTGTGCGTCCCGGCCCTGCTGCTCGATGCCGTGGACGGCGCGGTGGCCAGGCGCACCGGCACGGTCACGGCGGTCGGTGCTCGGTTCGACATGGAGGTGGACGCGTTCCTCCTGCTGGTGCTGAGCGTCTTTGTTGCCCGTTCCGCCGGTCCGTGGGTGCTCGCCATCGGCATCGCCCGGTACGCCTTCGTGCTCGCCGGGTACCTGTTGCCATGGATGCGCGCGCAGCTGCCGCCACGGTACTGGCGCAAGGTGGTGGCGGCGTCCGCGGGTGTGGTGCTGACCTTCGCCGCCTCCGGGGTCGGCGGTGCCGCAGTGACCACCATCCTGCTGCTGGGAACCGTTGCGCTGATCGCCGAATCCTTCGGCCGGGACGTGTTCTGGCTGTGGGCGCGCCGGCCGGCTGGGCTGCCGGGTTCGACAGGCGCAGTGGGGCCGATCGGCTTGCCGCCCATTCACTCTGCGCCGACCGGACCTGCACTGACCGGCCCTGCGCCGACCGACTCAGCGGTGGTCGACCCCGGGCGCCCGATGGCGGTGCCGCGATGACCGAAGCCGGCCGCCCGACGGAGCCCGGCGCGGCGGAGCCCGGCCCGACGGAGCCCGGCGCGGCGGTGGGGGTTCTTGCGGCGGACAGGTCCGCGGCCACGACGGACGCCGCACGTCCGGCCACCGACCCCGACGGGCACCCGCGCCCGCGGGGTCGCCGCCGCGCGGCCGTCGGCTGGACTGCAAGCGTGCTGGCCTTCCTGCTGGTGTGGTTCGCCCTGGTCGCGCCCGACCGGCTCGGCCAGCTGACGCCGCTCGCCCTGCTGCGGATCCCGGTGGAGGGGCTGCTGCTGGTGGCCGCCGTGCTGGTGTTGCCGCGCCGCCCGGCCACCATCGCATCGTTGATCGCCGGGGCGCTGCTCGGCATCCTGACCGTCGTCAAGGTGCTCGATCTCGGATTCCGCGCCGCGCTCGACCGGCCGTTCGACCTGGTGTCGGACTGGGGCTATCTCGGCCCCGGGATCGGCGTGCTGCGGGACTCCATCGGCGACGGCGCGGGTATCGCGGTCGCCGTTACCGCCGCCCTGCTGGCCGTCGCGCTGCTGGTGGCGGTCCCGCTGTCCCTGCTGCGGCTCGCTGGGCTCGCCGCCCGGCACCGCACCGCATCCGCCCGGGCGGTCGCCGGCCTCGCAGCGGGCTGGCTCGTCTGCCTGCTGCTCGGCGCCCAACTGGTGCCCGGAGTTCCGGTCGCGTCCACCGCCACGGCCGCGCTGGCCGCCGACCACGCCCGCGCCATCGTCAACGGGGTGGAGGATCAGCAGACCTTCTCCGCCCAGGTGTCAGACGATCCCGCGGACAAAATCCCTGCCGACCGGCTGCTCACGGCGTTGCGCGGGAAGGATGTGCTGATCGCGTTCGTGGAGAGCTACGGCCGGGTGGCGCTGCAGAGCCCGGTGGCCTCCCCTCCGGTCGTCGCGGCGCTGGACGCCGGAGAGACGGAGCTCCGGTCGGCGGGGTTCGCTGCGCGCAGCGCGTTCCTGACGTCGCCGACCTTCGGCGGCATCAGCTGGCTGGCGCACTCGACGCTGCAGTCCGGACTGTGGGTGGACAACCAGTCCCGGTACAACACCGTTGTCTCCACGGACCGTTTCACCCTCAGCGACGCCTTCGCCCGGGCGGGCTGGCGGACCGTCGGGGTGGTGCCGTCGAACGAGCAGAACTGGACCCAGGGCGCCTCCTTCTACGGGTACGACAAGCTCTATGACGCGCGGAATGTGGGCTACCGCGGCCCGGAATTCGGATACTCTACGATGCCCGACCAGTACACGCTGTCCGCGCTCCAGCGGCGGGAGCTGGCGGCCCCGGATCGGCGCGCGGTGATGGCGGAGATCGACCTCACCTCCAGCCATTCGCCGTGGGCGCCGCTGCCGTCGGTGGTGAGCTGGGACGCCGTGCGCGACGGGTCCGTCTTCGACCCGATGCCCGCACAAGGGCTCTCGGCCCGAACGGTGTGGAAGGACTCCCGGCAGGTGCAGATCCAGTACGGCCACTCGGTGGCGTACTCGGTGTTCAGCCTGCTGTCATTCGTCCGGACCTACGGCGACGACGACCTGGTGCTGGTGATGCTGGGCGACCACCAGCCCGCGACGGTGGTCAGCGGCGAGGGCGCCAGCCATGACGTGCCCATCACGATCGTCGCCCGGGATCCGGCGGTGCTCGACCACATCGCCGACTGGGGATGGCAGGACGGCGTCCGGCCAGGCGCCGTCGCACCGGTGTGGCCGATGAACAGCTTCCGGGACCGGTTCCTGGCCGCGTTCGGGTCGTGAGCGGCGACAAGTATAAAAACGCAGTCCCGTGCTCCGTTCTGCGATGAGGTCCTGTTCGACGGTGGGAGAACCGGGGGTGGCACCGATCAAGAGGCGCGACGTCGGCTCAGTTATCCCAGATAGGGAGCCATCACCGGGCACTTTGTCGGGTGGGTCTGGCGGGAATCGCTGTCCAGCGTCGGATCGTAACCCCTCGCGATGGGGTCGCACTGTCCCGCAGGAGGGTGGAGCAGCGGGCGTATCCGATGAGAAGCGCCGTCATGGCGCACCTCCAAGGCTGGGCCGGTCCGGGGCGACATTGCTCCGGTCACCGGCGACGGTGTCAACCGCTGCATCAAGTGCATCTGCACATTGCGTCGAAATTGGCGACGCGGAGGGATGGAACTCGACAACGCCGCTCGGTCGCCGTCGTTCCGCTGGGGATACCCCGGTTGTGACGTTGCTGGGGCCGGCAGGGTTGCGGAGTGGCCAAGTTGCGCTAGCTAGCTCGGTTGGGTCAGGTCGCCGGCCCAGGACTGCATGCACGCATTTGGCGGGTCACGCCCCCTCCGTCGAGCCGCGAGGCGGCAGGATATCCTGCATCTACTAAATGAGTGGAGCTGGTAATGACGATTACGCAGACCGACGTTCTTCGCGTTCTAGTTCACTACCACGAGACCGATCGTACGCTCGAAAGCTTGGCAGGTGTTTTACTGTCCACTAGGGATCTCTTCACTTTGGTGGACGCCGTGGAAAATCCAGACGGCGTTATAAGCCTTGGGCCCGAGCTCACTGGTTCGATGCAGGTCGCGGAAGTCGAACAAATCAGCATGCAAAGCCCACTCTATCTCAGCATAATTCCATTTGTGTCTGGGGTAGCCTTCACTATTCCGCGACTGGTCAACAAGTTGAACGAGATGCGTCGCATCCACGCCGAGTCAAACTTGAAGATCGCTGAAGTCAATTTGCGAATATATGCTGTACAGGCTCTTACCAACTATATTTCATCGGAGGCCGGGCAAGCAGTAGTCCGCAAGGCAGGAAAAGAGACAGTCAAAAAGGCAATAGACCGAGCCGCTGACGGGTTGGTTCTTATTGAATCAGCGGAAACAGAGCGCGTCTAAGATGCGCTGCAGATCCTTCGGCATTGCTGGTGCGGATCGGTTCGTGCACCATCTCGATCGTAGAGCGTATGCCGAGCGCGGTTGCTAGGACCGACTTCGGCAACCCGTCAGAAGTCGGTAGGCGCCTATAACCTGGATCACTCCATTTGGAGTTGTTTTTTTCATCAGGGTATGGGCGAACCTGATCAGTTCGGTTCGAGGTGGCGTATATCGCCTCGGTCATTGCTGGTCCTTCAGAGGTCGGCTGGCACCGTTCACGAGTGCTACCGAAAGGCACGACGACCATGACTTGCCTGCGAGCAGCGCCTCGACGACGGCGTCCTTGAACGCGAATCCCCCTCTGGCGGGGTTTCGCATCCCGCCGAACGCCCGGATGCGCATTCGCACCCGCCCCATCCTGCTCCGCCACCCCGGCGGTCGGCACTTCGCTAAGGCAACAAGGCGAAATTCGCCAGGACGCTAACCGCGACGACCCACGCTTACTCGGGTCCGACACGCGCTGTCATGTCGAAGGCGTCAGGATCGAGGGTAAGCGCGGCGCGCAGTCAGCGGGCTCGGGGGTCACCGACGAACGCCGCCCGAGCTGTATCACCTGTGGCCGCATCCGGGGCTGCGAAGGCCTCAAACTCCGATCCCAGTTCCATTGAGCAAGCCTTCGGCATCCCGCTCGTGGTTCGGCTTCCAGGACACCTTTGCGATCACGCCGTGGATCGACGGCAACCGATCTTGATCGTGTCACCTGTGGTTGCATACCGTCATCTAGCGGGAGTGGGCCGAAGTCAGAGTTTCGAGGATTCCGGGTCATCACCCACACCCGCGGTGCACCTCCATCGGGCTGCAACTAGACCAACGGGCAAGGCCCGTGCAAGTTCTGCAACCACGCCAAACAAGCGGCCGACTGGCACTCCCGGATCCGACCAGGACGACGACACGAGATGGAGACCACCACTCCGACCGGCCACACCTACCGATCCCGAGCCCCAGCAACCTGGCCAGCAGCACCTCCACTGGCCACGACAGGTTCGACCTCGTGTTCGTCGCCCTCTTCCGGTTCGCCGCCTGAGCGACGCAGATGTGGGCGGCCGCGGCTAGCGTCGGACCCATGGCAACCCTGCTGCCCGAGCTGCTCGTGACCGACCCGGCCGCGCTGCGGGTGTGGCTCGAAGAGCACCACGCGACGTCGCCCGGCGTGCGGCTGGTGCTGACCAAGAAGGGCGGGTCGGCCACCACGATCATGTGGGCGAGCGCGGTCGAGGAGCTGCTCTGCTTCGGCTGGATCGATGGCCAGGCCGGCAAGCGCGACGAGGACAGCTACACCGTGCGCATCACCCCGCGCCGCCCCAAGGGCAGCTGGTCCCAGCGAAACGTCGGGCTCGTGGCGGCGCTCGAGGAGCAGGGCCGGATGACCGACGCCGGGCGCGCAGCGGTCGAGGCCGCGCGCGCCGACGGGCGGTGGGACGCGGCGTACGCCGGTCCGGCGACCCGCCAGGCGCCCGACGACCTGGCCGCGGCGATCGCGGCGGAGCCGGACGCGCAGGCGATGTTCGACGTGCTCACGAGCGCCAACCGGTTCGCGCTGATCCATCGCGTCGAAAGCATGAAGCGCGCCGAGAGCCGGGCCCGCAAGATCACCGAGATGGTGGAGATGCTGGCGCGCGGCGAGACGCTCTACCCGCAAAAGGCGGGTAGCCCCGGACGGGCAGGCCAGGGCGGAGGTCATGACGTTCGCCGCCGCAGTGCAACGAACTTATAACGCCACAGAACCTGGCCGTCGACGCCGGTGGACCTCGACGGGAACGTCGTTGGGGACGGCCGCCCGCTTGGAGCAGATCGTCGACCGGTTGGTCGGCGTTGTCTTGAGTCTTCATCCCACTTCCTTGCAGAACTGATAATGATCGTGAAACGGGAGACGGGATCCTGCCGCGTGCGTCACAACTGCGGTTCGTCATCCGGGACACGACCAGGGCGAAATGCCTTTCGATCCGCTCGGCGATCGGCCGGGCCTCGAAACCAGCAGCGACGCCGTTGACGAGAATCAGAAGCTCACAACTAATTTCGCCCCCCAACGAGGAGCGTCAGTTCCAAATTGGTAGAGCCAAGACCTCTCCGGCTCACGGCTCCGCGCCGGCGTCTTCGACCCGCTAAACCGTCAACACCGGTCACCGGCAACGCACGGGCAACGCGCAGTAGGTTCGGCGGCACAGTGCCAGCGACGGCTACGCAAGAAGACCGGCGTCACTGCGACAAGCGCAGCCCCTCCGCTGCGCAAGGGAGCCGACCGAATCGAACCGCAAGAGTCGGGTGCGCGGGCGGGGTCTCTGGGCAGACTTGATGCCGAAGGAGGAAATCCGTGATCGCAGTCCTGAACCGGGTCATCGATCTGATTGAAGGCAACCTCACCGATGAGATCAACCTCGCCAGCCTGACGGGGGACCTCGGCACAACGGAGTACCACGTTCGCAGGATGTTCTCGTCGCTGGCCGGCATGCCGTTGTCCGAGTACATCCGGCGACGGCGGATGACCGTTGCCGCGGCCGACGTCCTCAGAGATCGCGACCTGTTGCGGACCGCGGTGCGCTACGGATACAGCTCCACCGAAGCGTTCAACCGCGCCTTCCGAGCGGTACATGGCATCACCACCGGCGAAGCGCGGCGAAACGGTGGCCCCCTTCGTACACAACCACAGCTCAGGTTCCTCCTGACAATAGAAGGGAACACCACGATGGATACCCGCATCGCCGATCAACCGGCCTTTCGGCTCATTGGACACGCGGCTCGCGTGCCGCTCATTCACCACGGCCCCAATCCGCACATCGAAGCGCATATCGCCGCCCTGCCCGAAGCGGAGCACCCGCGCCTCAAGGCACTGAGCAATACCGAACCGGCAGGACTGCTTCAGGTGAGCGCCGATGTTGATCCCGACTACACCGAGGGCAGCGAGCTGACGTACCTGCACGGCGTCGCTGTCAGCGAAGGAACGCCGGTGCCCGCGGATCTGAACGTGATCGAGGTCCCACCCGGCGCATGGGCGGTCTTCCGCACCACCGGACAGTACCCAGCGGCCCTGCAGTCCACATGGGCGGCGACGGCCTCTGACTGGTTCCCCTCCAACCCCTGGCGACTGAGGCCCGGCCCGTCGGTCGTCGCCATTCTCGACCGCTCGGCCGACTTCAGCACAGCAATCTCAGAGCTATGGCTGCCGGTTGAACGCGCCTGAGGAAAGCAGTACGGGCAGGTGATCAAATGTGCGTTTCGAGCGTTGACCTGTAGCGCATGGCGCGGATCCAGGTCGGTGGCCTGGTGCTGGTGGCCGACGACGCGCACCCGCGCTGGAGCTCGTCGCCTCCCGCTGAGGACGTGTCGGGTCTGCCGTCTGCGATTCCGTGACGTTCGTGTGACCGGTGATCGGTCAGGTGCCGGCGATGGCCTGCCGGACAGCAGCGACGACGGCGTCCCTACGCTGGTTCTGGATGCAGTGGGTCGTGTCAGGCACGGTGATGAGCGCGGCACCTGGCACGCCGGCTGCCCAGGCTGCCTGACCGTCCCACTGCGCCGCACCGAGCGCGTCGGGTTCGGCCTGGGTGATCGGCAGGCCCTCCGGGATCGGATCGCCGCCCATCGACGGTGCGCCCTGCCGAACGACGACGACCGGTATGTCCGGCAACGCGCCCGCAGCGTCGATCTCGTCGAACAGCCTGCCCAGGTCGTAGGACTCGAGCTGGTAATCGGGCACCAGGCTCTGGTCGAGGCCCATCATTTTGACCGCTCCCCCACGTCGCCGGGTCGACGAGATCCCGGTTCCGCGGGAGCGGTGAGTCGACGACCACCAGGCCGCTCACCTCGTCCGGGGAAGGATCACGGTGGGACTTCCACTGCCCCGGCATTGAAGAAACAGCTTCCGCCCGTCGACCCCTGCATCGGGGCGAGGTGGTCGCTGCCGCCGGTCACGGCGGTCGAGTCGGTCGTAGCGGTTGCAACGGCGACCGGCATCGCCTGGCTGCCGGAAGCGCGATGTCTGCGGCGGGGTCGGTCGCACGGGCGCCCGGACGGTCTTCGTTGAGTCGCTGGAGCCTGAACACCCCACGGCGCGGAGCCCGAGAGTGACTGCAGCGACGATCAGCGCCGCCGGCAGCCGGTGGCCCTCATCGTCAGATCTGGCGATGTGTCGCATCATCGACCCCTTCGCTGCCTGAACCGGGGTGGCCCTGACCAACCCGGCCCACAACTGGAAGGCGTTCATGGGGACGGAACAATTCGTTCCGCTCCTTCATCGACGATGCCGGCAGGACGGTCAGCAGTGCTGGGCGCACTGTCCATCGAACCGATGCCGCCGACGTCTGCCCGGCGCTGGACGGTTCCCGAGACCCGGATCGAGCGCACAGTACTTTTCGTCCTTTCGAACCACAACCATGCCAACTGACCTAAGGTCGGTGGATGGTCGGGCTTCCCACGGGAGCGGTCATTTCATCGACGACGGCTCCCGAGCCATCGGAGTCCGCGAGCCGGGCCGGCGTTGCCGACCAATCGGCGCCACCGGCCGCTGCTGCGCTCGTCGGTCGGGAAAATGAGCTGAGCGCGTTGCGGGCGGCGTTCGACGCTGCCCGAGGGGGTCGTCCGACGATCGTCCTGCTGACGGGCGAAGCCGGGATCGGGAAGACCCGGCTCGCGGACGAGGCCGCCGTGATCGGCAGAGCATCGGGGGTTCGGGTGCTCCGCGGCGAGGCGGATGCGTTGTCGCGGGAGCCGATGGAGCTGTGGCGCGGGATCTACCGCGGGGTAGGCGTCGTGCCGGCCGCCGTTTCAACGCTGCCGGTGGCAGAACGCCGGTGGGAACACCTCGAATCGCTGGCCGATGGTCTGGTCGCGGCAGCTCCTGCCCTGGTGGTGCTGGAAGACCTGCAGTGGGCTGACCCGATCGCGATCTGGGTGCTCGAACATCTTCCGCGGGCACTGGGTGACGCGTCGATCGCATTGCTGGCGACTTGCCGCGACAATGAGTCGGAGACGGCGTCTCTCGACGCGCTGCGGCGAGTGTCCAAGTTGGTCAGGCTCGGTGGGCTCGACGTCGAGGGCGTGCGTCAGCTGGTCGTCACCGAGATTCCCGACACGGCAGATAGTGTCGATCTTGTCGAGCTGCGCGCCAGGACCGGCGGTAACCCGCTGTTCGTCCAGGAACTGCTGCGCTCTCCTGGCGGGAGCGGGTTGATCGGTGAGGTGCTGGAACGTTCGCTGGACCGATTCGACTCGGACACCCGGGATGCGTTGGCGATCGCTGCGGTGGCCGGCACCGGGACACCGCTGTCGATGCTGGCCATGGCCTGCTCCTGCCCCACCGACGTCCTTGCCGGCCGTCTCCAACCGGCAGTTCACGCGGGCGTGCTCGAGCAGGTGTCGGCATCTGGCGTGCGCTTCCATCACGCCTTGCTTGCCGAAGCCGCCGGACGGCTCGGCGATGCTCGGAATCTGTCCCTTCGACTGGCCTCGGCGTGGGGGACGGTAGGTGGCCTCGACGGACGAGCTGCGGCCGCAGTACACCGGATGCGGGCCGCCGCGGGTACGCCGGTGCAAGCCGGTTCAGTTCGCTCCGTTCGTGAGGTTGCGGCCGAACTGGTCGCCGCCGGCAACCAGGCGCGGGCGGCGAGCCTGTTGTGGGAGGCCCACGCAGTTGGAGCGGAATTCGTCGACAGTTCCGTCGATAGCGGGGAATTGCGCGCGAATGTGGCGCTTGACCTGGCGGACGTGCTGAGCCGGCTCGGTGACCTCGACCCCGCGTTGACGCTGTACGAGCAGGCGGCGGAGCTGGCCCGTGGGGGTTCGGATCCCATCACCGGGGCAAGGGCCGAGGTCGGCGCCAACCTGTTCGCCAACGCCTTCGTGCCCGACCTGCCACGGATGCGTCGATTGGAGGATGCACTGGAGAATCTCCCTGCAGGGGAACTCCATCTCCGTGCCACCCTGCTTTCCCGTCTGGCGATTGTTGGTGGAGCAGATGTCGACGCGACCGAGCGTGTCCGGATGTGGGCCCAGGAAGCGGTCGAAGTGGCCAGGTCCACCGGTGATCCCGTCCTGATCGCGCAATCACTGCTCGACCAGAACCAGTCCCCGACCACCAGGGCTGCGCTCGCGGCCAGCATTGTTGCGGCGGATGAGGTCATCCGCCTTGGCGAGCGGGCCGGCCGCTCGGACCTGGCCCTTTCCGGGCATCAACGCCGCGCCGGCTATCACCTCAACCGCGGCGAGCTGGGTACCGCCAACCACTCCCTGGGACGAGCGGAGGTGTTGGCCGCCCTCCAGCCCTCTCCCTGGTGGCGTTACAGCACCCTGCTCCAGCGCACCACAATCCTTGCGCTCAGCGGCAGTCGGTCGGCGGCCGCGGCGTCGATGGACCAGGCGGTGCAGGTGGGAACCGGGCACGTCGAACCGGTGGTGGTGCTCGGCTGCGAGGCGTTGCACCAGCTGATGTTGTTCGACCTTTATGGCTATTCGACCGCCCGGACCCAGGAGATCCATCGGATCACCATGGAGATGCTCAAAGACGTCCCATCGCCGGTGTTCCAGGTGCAGAAGGGGTTCGGTGCCCAATTGTTCGGCGATCCGTCGACTGTTCAGGAAGTGTTGCACCGCTTCGGGTCCCGGCCCGAACTGTTGATCAGGTCGATGACCGGCGACCACCTGCTGAGGGACTTCGCCGACGTGGTCGCCCGGGCAGGCGCCACGACCTACGCCATGCCTGCCTACCTGGCCTTGCTGCCGTACGCCGGGTTGCTCAACGTCGCAGGCGGGCACAGCGCCGGACTGCCGGTCGACGATGTGCTCGGTCGCCTGGCCGCGCTCAACGGCGACGTGTCGTCCGCGGTCCGTCATGCCGCCGACGCCGTTGCGCTGGCCCGATCGATGCCCTCGCCGCCGCTGCTCGTGCACTGCCTGGACCACCTCGCGGACGCCCTCGAACGTGCTGGCGATGGCGCCCTCCTTGGCGCCGAACTCGCCGGCTCCGGTTCAGTCGGACCCGACGAAGGAGGGGCCGGAAACCCGGATGCCCTGCGCGCGGAGGCCGACAGCCTGGCCGCCACCACGGGTGTCATGCGGCCCGGCCGACAGACCGGGTCGCCACGAGAGGCGCCGGACTCGCCGAATCGAGCCTCGATGCGTCGGGATGGACCCATATGGATGGTCGCCTCACCGCTGGGCGAAGCCCGATTGCCGGACAGCAACGGCCTGCGACAATTGGCCCGGCTACTGTCGATGCCCGCTGTCGAAGTCACGGCAGTTGAGCTCGCGGGCCACGCCAACGGCCCGATCTCCGCCGATATCGGGCCCGGACTGGATGCCACGGCGAAGCGCGATTACCGCCGCCGACTACACGAGCTACAGGCCGAGGTCGATTCCGCCGAATCCGCCCATGATCTGGTGCGAGCCGAACGCGCGCACATCGAGATGGAGGCGCTGCTGCGGGAACTGAAGCGAGCGGTCGGCCTCGGCGGGCGGGACCGGCCCACCGGATCCGATGCCGAGCGGGCTCGCATCAACGTCGTGCGAAGCATCCGCCGAACGATAGAAGCAATTGACCGGCAAGCCCCACTGCTCGGCGCGCATCTCCGGGAATCGGTGCGCACCGGGCGGTACTGCATCTACCTGCCCGAGCCCGGCATCGCCTTCTCCTGGATAGTCACGACAGGAGACACCTCACCGGGAAAGGGGTAGCAGGTTGGTGGTCCACGAGGACCGCGCGTCCGTTGGGTAGCGAGGGGGAAGGTCCAGATCCCTGGTGAACCGCTCACCAGCGCTCAACGGTAGGTAGGCGAACCTTCTCAGCCGAACCGGAGGTAGCGCTTCGCCGACGCCGAAGTCGACCACCCGAGCGCTGAGCCCGACGGATGGAACGAATTGTTCCATCATGATGAACGCCTCCCAAGTATGAGGACTTCGATCCCGCTGTCGCCGATCCGCTCGTTGCGCTCATGTGCGTGCTGATCGGCGCCGGCGATGAGCGCGCCCAGCGGAGTCAGTCACATTGCCGTTGTGACCGGCGATCTCGATGGCTTTCGGGCCTTCTATGAGGACACCCTCGGTCTGCAGACCACCATTGTCTTCGGCGGCGGACCCGGTCATTCCCGGCAGGCAATCCTCATGGCCGGAGATGCCATGCTGCATGTCTTCGAGGTGGCCAATGACCGAACGACCACCCAGCGGGTGACTGCCGGGATGTTCGAACGGGGCCGGCTCGACCACCTGGGGTTCACCGTGACCGACCTGGTTGCGCTGAGGGCGATTCGCGATCGGCTGCTGGCAGTGGATGCCTCCAGCGGCGACATCCGTTCCCTCGGGCCGATGCTCTCCCTGAGATTCGTCGATCCCGACGGCTTGGAAGGCGAGATCAATTGCTATAACACGGAATTCGACCCGTCAACACTACGCGACGAGGACGAGGTGATCGACCCGGACTGGCTCGTTCTGACCAGGCGGGCCTTGCAGTCCGGGGGTGGTCCCGACGACCGCCGGCAACCCAGCGGTGAGCTCGTCTTCACCCCGCGAAACCTATCGGAGGACAGATAAATGATCATCACGCGGTTCGGTTCGACCGGCAGGATAATCAGCCCGCGACGTCGGCGAGCCATCCTCGGCACCGGCGCAGCGGCCGCCCTCCTGCTGGCGACGGCTGCGTGCGGCAGCGGGAACGCCGCCGATCCGCCATCGGCCACAGCCACCACCGCAGCAAATTCGGCACCGATCACCGGATCGACACTTGCTTCCACCACACTGCCGTCGACCACCGAGAGTTCAACAGCGGGAGCGACGACTTCGGGACTCAAGCCCATCGACCGGGCCGCCTTGCAGGTCCTGGTGGACACCACGATCAAAGATCAACTGGTCCCGGGCGCAGTGGTGGTGTTGCAGACGCCGCAAGGCGACTTCACGGTTGCCTCCGGCACCATTGAGCTGGGTGTACAGAGTCCACCGAATGCCGACACCCACTTCCGGATCGCCTCGAACACCAAGACGATGACAGCCGCAGTGATCCTGCAACTTGCCCAGGAGGGCAAGCTCAGACTCGATGACCCGGTATCAAAATATGTCTCGGGAGTGCCTGACGGAGACAACATCACCGTCGAGGAACTCCTGAAGATGCGGACCGGGCTGTACAACTACACGAACGCCCCGCAGATGGCGACCAGCCTTGACGACAATCCCACCAAGGAGTGGACACCACAGGAGTTGCTGGACATCGCCTTCGCGCAGCCGCCGAATTTCGCCCCGAACACGGAATTCGAGTACAGCAACACCAACTATGTCCTGCTGGGCCTGATCATCGAGAAGGTCGACGGTAAACCACTCGCCGCCGCATTCCAGGACCGGTTGTTCGGGCCCTTGGGTATGACGAACACGGAACTGCCCCCCGGCCCGACGTACACCATTCCCGACCCCTTTGCGCACGGATATCTCTACGGCAGTTCGTCCGTTGCCCTTTTCGGCGAACCGGACTACACCCCCGAACAGATCGCGGCCGCCGAGGACGGCACCCTGAAGCCCACCGACTACACGGATATCAACCACTCCTTCGCCTTTGGAGCCGGTAACGTCATTTCCACAGCCAACGATCTCGCCACCTGGACGAAGGCGCTGGTGGGTGGCAAGGTCCTCGACGCTGAGTACCAGAAGTTGTGGCTCGACAGCCCGCAGATCGAAGACCCCGAAAAGCCCGGCGGCCAGTGGTACGGATACGGCATCACCAGGCAGACCTGGGGATCCAACAACTTGATCTATCACGGTGGTGAAACAGCCGGCTACAACTCGAAAATGGCTGTCGAAACCACCAACGACGTGACCCTGGTGCTCTGGACCACCCTGACCCTCGACGTCAAGACGGAGCAGCAGACCGCCAACACGCTGATGCTCAAAGTCCTGGACCAGATCATGGTGGAGTCTCCACTCGCAGTGACCGCATCTGATCTCGCTGCTCCGACAACCACCGGTTGACCACATCGCACGGACCCGCACTTTCGCCGCTACTCCCAAGGAGAACCGCTGTGACCACCTCAGTGCAGAACCGGGGGCGGACGACCGCTGTCGCCGCAGCGACCGTGCTGGCCCTGCTCGCCGCGGGTTGTACCAGCTCGGCCGACCAGGCTGGGACTTCCTCGAGTGCCGGGAGCAGTACCGGTGTCTCGACATCGGGGAGTTCGGCGGCGTCCGGCGCTCCGGGTTCCGGAGCCGCCTCCGGAATCGATTGGACCTCGTGCGGTGAGAGGCTGGAATGTGCCAGTGTGCCGGTGCCGCTGGATTGGTCGGATCCGGGCGGCGAGCAGATCAACCTGGCCGTGATCAAGCACTTGGCGAGCAAGCCCGACCAGCGGATCGGCACGATGTTTTTGGACCCGGGGGGCCCTGGCGACACCGGGGTCGGCCTGATTCGTGGCGGCGGAAGCGATATCGACAAGTGGGGTGACGGCCGGTTCGACCTGATCGCCTGGGATCCGCGCGGTACCCACGCCAGCTCACCGGTCAAGTGTTTTGCCAGCGAAGCAGAGGCGGCGACCTTCTGGGACGGGGTGGCGCTTCCGTCCACACCGGAGGAATCCACGGCGTATGCCGCCAGGATGAAGGACCTCGCGCAGCGGTGCGGCGAGGCGATGGGCCCATTGCTGTCACACATCTCGACCACCGACACCGTGCGGGACATGGATCGGCTCCGGGAGCTCAATGGCGACGAGACCATCACCTACGCTGGCCTGTCCTACGGAACGATGATCGGGCAGCTGTACGCCAACATGTACCCCGATCGGGTGCGGGCGATGATGCTCGAAGGCGTCGTTTACCCACCCGACTACGTCACCAGCTCGGAAACCAGGTCCACCAACGACGCCGCCGGCACCGACCAGGTTTTCAATCAGTTCCTGACCCTGTGCGACCAGGCCGGTCCGGACAAGTGCGCGCTGGCGGGCCATGGCGAGCCCGCCGCCGCGCGGGTTGCCCGGCTTTTCGCCCAGGTGAAGGCGGCGCCGATCCCCGCACCCGACGCGAGCCCGCCCGATGAACTGCACTACAGCGATCTCAAGATCTCCTCTTTTCCGGCCATGCGGGATCCGCACCTCTGGCCGAAGTACGCAGCCGATCTCAACGCCGCGGTCGATGGCGACGTCACGGCGCTCATGACCGCGGTCCAGGAGTCGCGCTCACCGGCGGCGTTCGACGAGGCGACGAAATCATCGGCGATCTCCTGCCTGGACGGTCCGGCGAGCAAGACCGTCGATGACTGGCCGACAGTGATCGGCAACCTCGACGCCAGCAGCGTGATGTCCGGATCCGTACAGGGTTGGTGGCTGTGGGCGCCCTGCGCGGCGAACTGGCCGGCCAGCAGCGACGACCGGTACACCGGACCCTGGGACACCAAGACGAAGGAACCGATCCTGCTGATCGGCAACCGGTACGACCCGAACACTTCGTACCGCAACGCCGTTCGCTCCCAGCTGTTGCTCGGCAATGCCGTCCTGCTCACCAATCAGGGCTACGGCCACCTCAGCTTCAACAACCCCAGTGCGTGCATCGAAGCGGCGCGGACGGCTTACCTGGTCGACCTGGAGGTGCCCGCACCCGGCACCGTGTGCCAAACCGACCAGCAGCCGTTCAACCTCACGTCCTGAGCAAGGGCGCAATGGGGAGGGTTTCAGTTCGCCGGTGGCTCTGATGGTCGTCAACGTGTGTATTTCGAGCCGGGCACCGCGCCGGAAAGGGTGACGCACCGGATCGAATACGCGGTCCCGGACCCCGGGCGCGCGCTGATCATCGACATCGGCCATACCGTCCACGGCCCTGAGGTCGCGATCGATCGCCGGACGGAGATGGGTCGCAGAACGATCAGCACTACGCCTTCGGTGCCGACATCCTCGCCATCGCTGATGCGACCGTCGTCATCGTCCAGGCTGGTGAGCCAACGCAGGTGCCGAGCGTCAAACTGGTCCCGCAGAAGAGCCACCGAGTTGGCCGGCAACCTGGTGGTCGCTCAACGACATCTCTTTGTTCGGGCGCTGTCTCGCAAAGTCACCGGGCGCCCAGATCGGCGCATACCGGATCGCCTCATCATTTAGTCATGCATGCGGAGCGGATCAGGACTGGTCGGCGTCATGCACGGCGATCGAGATCTGCACCCGGTTGGTGACGTCCAGCTTGGTGAACAGTCGCGACACATGTGCCTTGACCGTCGCTTCACTCAGGAACAATGCGGCACCCACCTCGGCGTTGGATGCGCCGGACCCGATCGCGACCGCGACCTGACGTTCCCGGTCGGTAAGCGTTGCCAATCGTTGTGCAGCGGCGCGGCGGCGCTCTGTGGCCTGGGGATCACTGAAGTGGGAGAGCAGGGTGCGGGTGACCGAAGGTGAGAGCATCGCATCGCCCGTTGCGACCAGGCGGATGGCGTTGACGATCTCCTCGGGCGGGGTGTCCTTGAGCAGGAATCCGTCCGCGCCGGCGCGTAACGCACTCATCACCTGCTCGTCGGCCTGAAATGTGGTGAGCACGATCACCTTGGGGGGCTCGTCGAGCCGCCGCAGCGCGGCGGTCGCGGCGATGCCGTCCATTTCGGGCATGCGGATGTCCATCAGCACGACGTCCGGTCGATGCGCGCGGACCGCGGCCACCGCCCGGACGCCGTCGTCCGCCTCCCCCACCACCTCCAGGTCCTGGACTGCGGACAGGATCATCCGGAGTCCGGCGCGGACCAGGGCGTCGTCGTCGACCAGCAGCACCCGCACGTTCACCATGGCAACACTGCGTCCACCACGAAGTCGCCTGCACCGTCGGGGCCGTGCACCAGGGTGCCGCCGGCGAGGGTGACCCGCTCCCGGAGGCCGATCAGCCCGGCACCCGGGCCCGGCAGCGAGGGTCCCGTGTGCGGGCCGACTGGCAACCGGTTGCGGACGCTGACATGCAGTCCGCGGTCTGCCGCCCCGGTGATGCTCACCCCGCCCGCCGCGCCGCGGGCGTGCTTGCGGATGTTGGTCAGCCCTTCTTGCACGATGCGGTAGGCATCACGCCCGAGAGCGCTGGGCGCGGTGTCAGGGTGGTCGACCCGCATCTCGAGGTCAATCTTCCCGCCGGCGCGCCGGGTCTCCTCGACCAGCCGCGGGATGTCCGACAGTGTCGGCTGCGGAGCTGCCGGTACCAACTCCTGCCCCGGCTCGTCACGGAGCACTCCGATCACGGCCCGCAGCTCCACGAGTGCCTGGCGGGCCGTCGAACGCATCAGCTCGGCGGTTTCCCGCACGTCGGGCGGCAAATCCGGCTGGAATGCGAGGGCACCGGCATGCAGCGCCAGCAGCGAGATCCGGTGGCCAAGCACGTCGTGCATCTCCCGCGCGATCCGGGTGCGCTCGGCCAGCCGGATCCGGTCAGCGTGCAGCCGCTGCGCGTCTTCGGCGCGCAGGGCACGATCGCGCAGCGTGAGAAGCAGCTGGCGACGGGCTCGGATGAACATCCCCCACGCGGTGGCCGCGAACGCCAGCGGGGTGACCAACAGGACCACCGAGAGCGCGTCGGCCGTAGGGCTGTAGACAGCGAAAACCAGCAGGCACGGGATCCACAGAACGGCGACCGGCATCGCCTGCCTGACGTTGCGGTACACGGCGAGGGAGAACAGCGCGAGAAGCCCGGCCGGAGTGGCCGAAATAGAGGCCGCCCCCAATACGGCACAGATCAGCGCAACACCGAGAGGCAACCGCCGCCGCCACCACAAGGCAAGGCAGGCCAGGGTTCCGCAGCCGGCGTCAATGATCAACTGCGAGGTCGACAACGGGTTGGCGCTGTCTTTGAGCGTCGGGATCAAGAAGAGTGCCCCGAGCGCCGCCGCAAGCAGGCATCCGGCGGCGTCGAGCGCCTTGTCCCGGCCGGTCCGCGGACCGGCTGGGTGCGGCTGGTCCGGGTCGACCGGTGCCAGCAACGACTGCGGTGACAGCTGCTCGGCCGGGAACTCGCGTGGCCCCGTCATTGCCTGAGCGTAGAGGCCGCCGCACGGGCAGGACACCGACCAAAGTCGGCGCCTACCGAAACGAAAGGCGGTGCCGGCCGGGTGGCGCGCAGCGTCTTTCCGCCGAGCGGCCCAGCCCGCCGGCCGATGTGCGAAACCGTCCCCGCGGCCAAGCTTGAACCATGATCACCGCAGCCAGTCCCACCAAGAGCCCTTCGCCCATCACGAGGCCAATCCCGGCGTCTATGCCTGCGGCGCAACAACTGTCATCAACCAAGGAGTCCGAAATGAAACCCCCCACGAACGCCGCACCGGCCAACCTGGCAGACCCCACCCCTGGGCGGAACGACCTGAACGGCACCACTCCAACGTCCATCCTGTCGCTGCCGCGCCTGTATTTGTTGAGGGTCGGCTATCTGGTGTTGGCAGTCGGACTCGTCGCGGCGAAGTGGCCGCTGATCATCAGCCATGACGGGCCCTGGCCGCTCTTTGAGGGGGTGGAGACGTGCATGCTGGTGGCGTTGTCGCTGCTGTTTTTTCTGGGGCTTCGCTACCCGATCAAGATGCTGCCCATCCTTTTGTTCGAAATAGCGTGGAAGGTGATCTGGCTGACCGTCATTGCCGTTCCACTGTTGACCACCGGTCAGGTCGATCAGCCCACCCTGAACGTTTTCTACGCCGTCCTCTGGGTCGTCGTTCCGCTCGCCGTCCTGCCCTGGCGTTATGTGATCAGGCAGTACGTCATCAAGCAGGGCGATCCGTGGCGCCCGGCGGCGACCCGCCCAGTCGGTAACCAACTGTGAGGCAGGGCAATCCATGTCGGCACCAATTCCGTTGAGTAACCGGGCTACCATTTCACGAGCGCCATCAATATAGAGGTCCCATGAGTACCTTCGCTGCCGTCTTGATATACATCGTGCTTGGCGCATTAGCGTTCTTCCGAGGGTTGCTTGTGCTCGGTGCCCCGCTGGGGCGGTTCGCTTGGGGCGGACAGCACCGGGTGCTTCCCGTTTCGCTCCGGCCGGGGAGCCTTGCCTCAATTTTAATCTATGCGCTTATCGCCGCGATCGTCCTCGCGCGGGCAGAAACCCTATCGTATGGCATTCCATCGAGCATCTTCGGGATTGCTATTTGGGTGGTCGCGGCCTACTTCTTCGTAGCAATAGCCTACGAATCAGGATCAGTCACACCGGCCGATACGTAACCCGCCGAGGGGTGCGAAGGCCGCACACGGTATCTGCCCCTTGGGCGACACCAGGGTTATTCCGGCGAGTCCCACAAGACGATCGCCTTCGGATCACCGGTAACCAGTTCAAAGTCGAGAGTCCCGGTGGCACGCCGTGTCCCGCAGGTTTACTCCTCTTGCGGGACACCGCCAGCGCCGCCGCCGACTCACCGAATGTCTCCGTAACGGGTTCCTCTGTCGGCCGACGATGACGGCAAGAGTCATCTGAACCTGAGCAGCTTCTCGGGCGCTCATCGTTCACAGCGGCCGGCTGCTTCAGCTCGACCGAAGCGTCGCCGATCGGGTGGCGGCGAAGGCGCTGGTGCCCAGCCACCGCCATAGGGCTTCGGTGTCGTGGCGGAAACCGAGCACCTGGATGTCCTGGCTGCGTAACGCGTCGTCCGGCGACCGGTCGCCGGTCCATATCTCGGTCAGTGCGCGGACCGTTGACACCACCTGCAGGGCGAGCTCGTGTCCGGGGTCGTCCCGGCACAGGTCGACGATCCCGTCCTGAACTACGAGCCACCAGTTCTGTTCGCGGGTACGGGCGTCGAGAAATTCGAAGTGCACGACGACCCGTCGGTCGGCAGGAAACTCCGCGACGCGGGCGAACCGGCGGATGTCCCACATCAGGAACCCCGCGTCGAGCTGGCGAGGAGCGAGGCGGCCGCCGATCCATTGTGCGCCCCAGTGTCCGAGCGCCATCACGATGGGGCGCAGGTCCTCGCCGGCCGGCGTGAGCTCGTAGGACGTCCCGTGTCCCGCCTCCAGGCGGCGTACCACTCCGAACTCCTCGAGGGTGCGCAAGCGCTTGACCAACAGGGTCGGCGACATCCGTGGGACGCCTCGACGGATCTCGTTGAAGTGCGTGCTGCCGCAGAGCATCTCCCTGACGACCAGTGGTGTCCAACGGTCACACAGGACCTCGGCGCCACGCGCGACAGTGCAGAACTGGCCGTAGTCGATCACGTCATCACGGTAGTAACCCCCGAGGGTCGCGGCTAGTACAGATCGAGGACTATCGGCTCCACCTGGTCGACGTCACGCTGGCCTAGCAAAGCCAAACCGCCCAAAGGGCACGAGCAGGGATGAGGACCGAGATGACCAGCACCGCCACCTTCGACCCCGTCGCATTCAAGATCACCACGCGACAGCAGTGGCAGGACGCCGCCGAAGCCTGGCACCGATGGGGCGGCTTCCTCGGCACCTGGCTGAGCGAGGCCACGGACACGATGATCGACATGGCAGGTGTCGGGGTCGGCGACCGAGTCCTCGACGTCGCCGCCGGAGCCGGGGAACAGTCGCTGCGTATCGCCCGACGCGTCGGTCCGAGCGGACACGTCCTGGTCACTGACATCGCGCCCGAGATGCTCGCGCGCGCGGCCCGAGACGCAGCCGCCGAGGGACTGGACCAGGTCTCCACGAAGGAACTCGACGGAGAGACCGTCGACTCGCTGCCTCCGGGCAGCTTCGACGCCGTCGTCAGCCGCGTTGGCCTCATCTACTTCCCCAACCAGCAGCGCGCCCTGCAAGGGATGCGGCAGTCTCTGCGGTCCGGCGGTCGGCTCGCCGCGGTCGTCTACTCCACTCCGGGCGCCAACGCCTTCTTCTCGATTCCGGTCGCCATCATCAGGTCCCGGGCCCAGCTCCCTGCCCCGGCACCGGGCCAGCCCGGACCATTCTCGCTCGGCAGTCCCGGAGTCCTGGAAACAGCGCTGGAGGACGCGGGCTTCGTCGACGTCGAGGTGCGCGCTGTCCCTTCACCCGTCGCGCTCCCTTCGGCGGCGGAATGCGTCGCCTTCCAGAAGGAGTCGTTCGGCGCCTTGCACCAGATGATGCGCACGCTGACCCCGGCCGAGAAGGAGGACACCTGGCACGAGATCGTCCAGGCGCTGCGGCAGTTCGAGGGGACCGCCGGGTTCGTCGGTCCGTGCGAGATGCTCGTCGGCGCCGGCACCGCTCCCGCAGAAGCCTGACTCCTCCGAAGGTGTCCTCATCGAGCTCAGCACCCGGAGACTCTGTGGCTGTCCGGGCGCTTGTGGCGATCTCGCAGCGCCGGGATCGAGCAAGGCCCCCAGACGAGGCAAGTCACGGCAGACGACGGCGTGGTTTGCCCGCGCGAACGGTCAGGGTCGCACCCCAGCCGGGACCTGACGCTCACCGGTAGAGGATCCCCCTCGGGACGACAACGATCAGCGGAACGACAATGATTGCGAACAGGCGAAGTGAATGAGATCGACTCGGCGACATCCTGTTTGCGCTCAGCTGCCTAGGCAAGTGGTAGCGATCTGTTCGATGTGCCTCAGGTCGGTTCCGCAGCAGCTACCCAGGATGGTCACCTGTGGAAAGCGCGATCGAAGGTCGGCATGCTCACGGCCGAATGCGATCGGGTCACCTGAGTCGAGTTCGGTGGCGGCATTTATTTCGGCGTGGCTCTTGCGGGAGCCGTTCGCCCTGACCGCCCTGATGCGGCCGGTCCATTGAGCACCGGGTTCCAGAATCCGGGCGAAGTGCGATGGATGTGCGCAATTGATCATGTAGTAGGCCCCGGTAGGCATCGGTGGCGGGCGGCATCCACAGTCTGAATGGCGTCGGCGAGAGTGCTTCCGGTGAGGAACAGCTCTGAGCTGAGTTGTGGCAACGCGTCTCGGTATGCCGTCATCGTTGACCCGGTTGGCGCCACCGACGGACACGACACCACGGCGCGCCACGAACCGCGGACCGAATCAGCATCGACGCGTCCCCGTCCTGCGTCAACGCCTGATCCAACCAATGCAAGCCGTGGCCGCGAGAGAAATGGATCCCCTGGTGGCCACTGGGGTGTTCCGTCGTCGTCTACTCCTGGCGGGCGAGGCCGACGTGCGCGCCGATCATCATCAGATGATGACCGTATCCGTGCCGTCGGTCCATGGGCAGACCGATCTGCGCCGTGGTTGGTCACTTGAATGCTTGTCGGCCGCGCCTCGCCCGCAGCAGCACTGGCCTCTGGCAAGCGGTGTATCCGACACTGAGGCCGCCAACGGCCTCGGGTCACAGGTCCGGAGGGACTGTTCGGACGGCGAACACTCAGCGACTAGAACGGGGCGGCAAAGTCGGCGATCAGCCAACTCCCGCGTCGTCCAGCGCGGCGAGCAATTCGGCGAACAGCGCCGGACCGGCGGCCAGGCAACCGGTTTCGGCACCGGTGGGGGTGACGACGGCGTACTGCGCGCCGGCCTCCCTGGCGATCAAACCGCCGGCCGCGACGTCCCAGGCCTTGACGCCCTCCTCGAAGTACCCGTCGACGGCGCCGGCGGCCACGGCGCACAGATCCAGCGCCGCGGAACCGATCCGGCGGATGTCGCGAATCCGGGGCAGCAGCGTCGCGATCAGCGCGCCCTGCACCCGCCGGCGCTCGGCGTCGTAACCGAAACCCGTTGCGATCAGAGCTCTGTCCATCGCGACCGGGTCGTTGACGTGCAGCGAGACACCGTCGACGGCGGCTCCCGCACCGCGGACCGCTTGGTATGTCCGGCCGCTCACCGGATTGAGCACGACACCGACCAGCGCGCCTTCGGAGTCCTCGGCGGCGACGCTGACCGAGAAGTTGTCCAGTTGATAGAGGTAGTTGACCGTTCCGTCCAGCGGGTCGACGACCCAGCGGATCCCGGTGCGGGACGGCCGGGCGGCCCCCTCCTCGCCCAGCAGGCCGTCGTCGGGCCGTTCACGGGTGATCAGGTCGACCAGGATCTGCTCGGCGGCCCTGTCCGCATCCGACACCGGATCGGTCAGCGAGGTCTTCGTGTCCAACCCCTGGATCCGCCCGTACCTGCTCATCAACTCGGACCCGGCGGCCCGGGCAGCCCGCATGGCGAGATCGAGCAACTCGGTCGAGTCGGCGGCGGTGGTCATGGGCGCTATCAGATCAGTCGCCGTGCAACTGCTCGTCGGCCGGTCCGGCTGCCCAGCGGGTGAATGTCACCGTCAGGCCGTCCCGTTCCGGTGCCGCGCAGTACGGACCGGCATAGGCGATCGCATCGGGCGCGATCGGTGCCAGCCGGAGCAGCCGCCACGGCTCGTCGCCGCGGCGGATCCGGAACGTCAGGGCGTCGCCGGCGCGACTGACCCGCACGGTGACCTCGCTGCCCACCCAGTCCGGCGCCCAGGCGACCGACCAGTCGGACACCTCGTCGGTGACGACGGTCGAAGCCTGCATCGCTCCGTCACAGAACTCCATCCCGGCCTTCGTCCAGCGCCGGTCGTCGATCCGGACGAGCAGACCGGCCTGGTCGAACTGCCGGTCGAAGTCCGCGAGCAACGACACCTGCACCGCCCAACCGTCGGGCAGATCGCTGAGCAGGGCGTGGGCGCTGTCCCGGTCGAACCCGTAGGACGTCGTCCGCCAGGCGTCGCTGCCTTTGGCGGCCCGCACGATCAGCCGTCCCTCCCGAATGGCCACGTGCGGCGGCCGGTTCAGCCACCAGCCCTGCCGCCAGGGCACCGACCGGACGTCGTCGCGCTGCGTGGGGTCCGGGTCGGGGGCCAGATCGGGGGTGGGTCGGTCCATGCTGGCGGAGCATGCCACAACGAGCGGGAGCCGATGGTTTGTTCCACGCCGCGGCTGGCTACGTTGCCCTTCATGGACCTCCGCATCTTCACCGAACCGCAGCAGGGCGCCTCGCATGCCGAACTGCTGGCCGTTGCCCGGGCCACCAGGGAGGGCGGCTTCTCCGCGTTCTTCCGGTCCGATCACATCCTGCGGATGGGCGACCAGCCCGGGCTGCCGGGACCGTCGGACTCGTTCGTCAACCTCGGTGCCATCGCCGCGGAGGTGCCCGACATCCGGCTGGGCACGCTGGTCACGTCGGCGACGTTTCGGCACCCGTCGATGACGGCGATCGCCACCGCGCAGATCGACGACATCTCCGGCGGCCGAATGGAACTCGGCCTGGGCTCGGGCTGGTACGAGGCCGAGCACACCGCCTACGGGATCGACTTCGGGACGTCCTTCGGCGAGCGCTTCGACCGGCTCACCGAGCAACTGGAGGTGATCACCGGGCTGTGGGCGACGCCGCAGGGTGGCGCCTTCGAGCACGAAGGGCGGCACTACCAGCTGCACGGCGCCCCCGGACTGCCGAAGCCCCGGCAGACCGACGCCACCGGAACGCCGAAGCTCCCGATCATCGTCGGCGGCCACGGTCCCAAGCGGACGCCCGCCCTGGCCGCCCGGTTCGCCGACGAGTTCAACGTCGGTTTCGTCGATCTGGACGCCACGGTCGCGCAGTTCGGCCGGGTGCGCGCCGCGTGCGAGGCGGCGGGACGCGATCCGGGGTCATTGGTGTACTCCACGGCGCACCCGGTGTGCGTGGGGAAGGACCAGGCCGAGTTCGAGCGCAGGGCCGCGGAGATCGGCCGGACGCCGGAGGAGGCGCGGACCAGCCCGTTCGCCGGAACGGTGCAGCAGGTGGTGGACTCCATTGGCACCTGGGCCGCGGCGGGTGTCGAACGCTCCTACCTGCAGGTGCTCGACCTCGCCGACCTCGATCACATCGCGCTGATAGCCGACGAGGTACTGCCCGCGGTGCGCGACGCCTGACCGCCCGGATACCGATCCATCCCGGCGAGCAATGCAACGGACATCACCGATCTCGACCGCCGCGGGGTGCTCGACCTAGCGGGTCCGACGAGTGAAGACCAGATGGAGTACCCCGGCCGGAGAAGGGGTTGCTTCGATCTCGAAGCGTTGGTCGAGTCCTTCGAGCCCGTCCCAGAGCCGTTCACCCCTGCCAAGGATGATCGGCACGACGACGACGTGCAGATGGTCGATCAGATCGGCCGCGAGGAACTGCCGAATGGTGCTGACACCGCCGCCGATCCGGACGTCCAGGTCGCCGGCCAGGACGCGAGCCTGTTCGAGCGCGGCAGCCGGGTCTGCGTCGAGGAAATAGAACGTCGTCCCGCCTTCCATCTCCAGGACCGGCCGAGGATGGTGCGTCAGCACGATGACCGGGGTGTGGAAGACCGGGTCGTCCCCCCACCATCCCTTCCACTCCTCGTCCTGCCAGGGCCCGCGCACCGGGCCGAACTTGTTGCGCCCCATGATCTCGACGCCGATCCTGGGCGCCCACTGGCTGGCGAAGGCCTCGTCGACGCCGACGGATCCCGCCGACTCCCCATGAATTCCCCATCTCGCGGAATGTCCGGGTTTCGAACGCCCACTCCATCAGCCGCGCGCCGGCGTGCCCGAACGGAGCGTCGAGTTGCTGGCCCTCGCCGGTGCCGAAGCCGTCGAGGGAGACCGAGAAGTTGTGCACGCGGACGAGGGACATGTTTCCTCCTGAAGTGCTCGTCGTCTCGAACACCGGATGGGCGAAGTGCTGACGCACTGGAGGTGGAACCGGGGCACGGCGGGCGGCGGGATCAGATGGGAGTAGCCAGGCCCTTGATCACCTCGGCTCCCGGCAGCCGGCCCAGATCCGCACCATCCAGGATGATCTTCGAGCCGCGGATCCCTGATCCGATCACCACCGGGCCAGCCGCCGCAGCCGCCGCGTCGACCAGGATCGGCCAGCCGGCCGGCAGTCCGATCGGGGTGATGCCGCCGTACTCCATGCCGGTGACGGCGACCGCGTCGTCCATCGGCGCGAACGACACCTTGCGGACGTCCATCCGCCGGCGCACCACCCCGTTCACATCGGCCCTGGTGGTGGCGAGCACCACCGCGGCGGCCCAGCGCTGCTCCCCGGCCCGCTTCCCGGTCACCACCACGCAATTGGCCGAAGCCGCCGGCGACACGTCGTAGGCGGCGCAGAACGCGGCGGTGTCGGCCAGCGCCGGATCGATGGGCGCCACGGACACCGCCGCCTCCCAACCGGCCAGCGCCGCGACGACCGGGCGGGCCAGCAGGTCGGTGCGGTCCGCGGCGTGCTGGGCGCGCAGGAGTCCGAGGGTCAACGGAGCGTTCATGGCCGACACCCTGCCATCCGCGGCACCGCCGGCGGGTCGGCACCCGCGGACGGTGGCCCGCCACCCCGCGCCGGGCAGGGACAATGGCCCGGTGAGCTCCTCGACCGCGCCGGTACGAACCGGCGCACTGGCCATCGGCCCGTATCCGGTGTGGCCACCGGTGGTGCTGGCCCCGATGGCCGGCATCACCAATTCCTCGTTCCGTTCGCTGTGCCGCGAGTTCGGTGCCGGGCTGTATGTCTGCGAGATGATCACCACCCGGGCGCTGGTCGCCGGGGACCCGAAGACCAGGGAGATGATCCGGTTCGCGCCGGACGAGTCGCCCCGCTCGGTGCAGTTGTACGGGGTGGACCCGACCGTGGTCGGGCAGGCGGTCCGGATCGTCGTCGAGGAGGACCTCGCCGACCACATCGATCTGAACTTCGGCTGTCCCGTCCCCAAGGTCACCCGCAAGGGCGGCGGGTCCGCCCTGCCGTACAAACGCAAGCTGTTCGAATCCATCGTCAGCACAGCGGTACGGACCGCGGCGCCCGCGGGCATCCCGGTGACCGTCAAGATGAGGATCGGCATCGATCCGGACCACGTCACCTACCAGGACGCCGGCCGGATCGCCGAGGACTGCGGTGTCGCGGCCGTGGCACTGCACGGCCGCACCGCCATCCAGCACTATTCCGGCAAGGCCGACTGGGACGCCATCGGCACCCTGAAACAGCTGGTCACCAGCGTCCCGGTGCTCGGCAACGGCGACATCTTCGCCGCCTCGGACGCGCTGGCGATGATGGCGGCGACGGGCTGCGACGGCGTGGTGGTCGGCCGGGGCTGCCAGGGACGGCCCTGGCTGTTCGCCGAACTCGCGGCCTCCTTCGAGGGCGCGCCCGCACCCACCCCACCGGACCTGCGCGCGGTCGCCGGCATCCTCCGCCGGCACGCGGTGCTGCTCTGCGCCGAGATGGGCGCCGACCGCGGGATGCGTGACCTGCGCAAGCACATCGCCTGGTACCTCAAGGGCTTCGCGGTCGGGTCCGAACCGCGGCGGCTGCTCGGGATGGTGTCAACGCTCGACGAGCTCGACGACCTGCTTGCCGGGCTGGACCTGGACCAGCAGTTCCCGGTGGCCGGTGACGGACCCCGCGGCCGGCAGGGCTCCCCGCAACGCAAGGTCGCGCTGCCGCACGGCTGGCTCGACGACCCGGAGTCCGAGATGGTGCCCGACGGCGCCGAACTGGATGACGGCGGCGGCTGAGGCGGTGCGCGGGGATGACGGCGTCGCCCGGCCCCGACCGGGGCGACCCGCCCGCGCCCGATGCGCGCCGGTCGCGGCGTTGCTGTGTGCGGCGGCGGTGCTGTCGGCGCTCATGACCGCGTGCACCGGATCGGCGCCCGCACCGGACGGGGCGGTCGAGCAACCGGGAATGGCGGCGACGGCCACGCCGCCCACCGTGCCGGCGGCCGACGAGCGGGCCATCCGGGCGACCGTGGACCGGATCAACGCCGCGGCGGCCGGGCCGGTGGCCGACCAGCAGAAGGTGCTGGCCGACGTCGTCGACCCCGGCTCCGCCGCCGAACTCGTCCACTGCCCGCCGACCACCGCGACGGTGCGGTTGGAACCGGTCTACCCGGGTTTGCGCGGCACCCCCGATTGGCGCCCGCGGACCGGTTCGCTGTCCGGGACGCTCTATGCACTGCCCGTGCTGATCCGGATCTACACCGGGGACCGGATCACCGGGACCGATCTGACCACCCTGCACCTCGGGGTGCTGAAGCATGAGGCGTCGCTCACAGCGCTCTGTGTGAGCTGAACGGACAACGTCGCGATGCGTCATTCGGGTGGTTGGTGGGTACTTGGGACGTTGATTCTCCACGACAGGGCGACCGGGCTCCACCAGTCGGGCATCGTCCTGCCGATCCGGCGACTGTCCGTACCATCAGGTCGGGTGGCGTTCGTGGCGATACCCCAATGCCGCAGAACGCACCGGAGCAGCAACCCAGCGGTGGCCGGTCACCGGGGCAGGGCCCGCGACAGGGCCAACGACATTGCCCTACGACAATGTCAAGGACGGGAGGTGGCGTGAGCGAGGAGCCGCGCGACTCCAACCGGTCCCCAGGCCAGCCGGACGAGTCCGGGAACAACAACTCCACCGTCAGCAGTCCGTCCTCCGAGAGCCCGAGGCACCGCGCGCATTCCGGTGGCTACCGCTGGCTCATCGCGGGGCGGATCGCGGTGGCGATGGTCGCGGTGCTGGTGCTGACCGCCACCGGATGGGAATGGGCGATCAAGTCCCGCGCCGATTCCGGCATCGTCTCGCGCAGCGTGCAGGCCATCGTCAGCGACGACACCAACATCGTCACCGCCACGGCGATCCCGACGGCCCCGGAGGGCGCCGAGGGGTCGGCTGCCACCTACCAGGCGGAGAACATCCTGCTGCTCGGCTCGGACACCCGCGCGGGCGCCGCGAACAGCGCGGCCGGCGGAACCGACGAGAGCACCAATGACGACGTCGCCAACTCCGACACCCAGATGATCGCGCACATCAGCGCCGACCGGCAGCACGTCACGGTGCTGTCCATCCCCCGGGACACCCTGATCGACGCACCGACCTGCAAGAGCTGGGACGCCGCCACCGGCAAACTTTCCGAGAAGAACTTCCCGACGAATCCCGGCGACCGCTGGCACATCAACTCCGCGTTCTCGGTCGGCGGGCCGCAGTGTTCGGTCCGCGCCATCCAAAACCTCACCGGACTACGCATCGACCGGGTGATCGGCATCGACTTCGCCGGCTTCCAGAACATGGTCGACGCCCTCGGCGGCGTCACGGTCAATGTCTGCGGGCGGATCGACGACGCGGAACTCGGCGTCGTGATACCCAACGGCGGCGTGCAGACCATCCAGGGTCAGCAGGCACTGAGCCTGGTACGGGCCCGCAACGTCAAGGGCGACAAGGACTCGGATCTGGCCCGCATCCGGCGGCAGCAGATCGTGCTGTCGGCGATCCTGCAGCAGGTCACCAGTGCGGGGACGCTGCTGAACCCGGTCACCCTCGACGCGTTCCTGCAGGCATTTGTCTCCAACACCTTCACCGACAACGTGACCATCGACGACCTGGTGGCGCTGGCCCAATCGTTCGGCACCCTGGACCCGTCCAGGGTCACCTTCTTCACGTTGCCCACGACGCCGGCGAGCTCGGACCCCGATGCGCTGGAGGTGGACGAGAAGAAGGCGCCGGCGGTGTTCGACGCCCTGATCAACGACCGCCCGCTGCCGGGGGAGCCCGCCGCCACCGAGACACCGACGGCCACCCCGACGACCACCGCAACCCCGACCACCCCGTCGGCGGCCCCGAACTCGGCGCGCACCATCGATCCCGGCAAGGTGAAGCTGACCGTCGTCAACGTCACCGGGCGAAGCGGCGTCGCCACCGAGGCGATGACCCTGCTCAACGACGCCGGCTTCGGCGTCAGCGACGACGACCTCCAGGCGCCGGAGGACAAGACCCAGTCCGGCGTGACGGTCGAATACGCCCCCGACAATCTCGCTGCGGCGCTGACCGTCGCCGCGGCGGTCAAGGGCTCGAAGCTGGTTCCGAAGGCCGGGCTCGGCAAACGGGTTCAGCTGCTGCTCGGCAAGAGCTGGAACGGTGACGTGACCGCGGTGAAGGCCGGCGTCACCGTCACCGGAACGGTGGCGACCGCGGTGCCCGACGGCGCGGTGGCCACCCCGACCCTGACCTCCGGCGCGTTGCCGTCGGTGAATGCGGGTCAGGCGCTCTGCGCCTGAATCGCCGCCGGGGCGGCCCGGTCAGCAAGCCCTCGTCCCCGGCGCCGGCAACGTTGTCCGTCCGTCGTTCACCGGCCGTTCACCCGCTGGGTTCGGCTGGATGAGCGGGGACAACTATCGTTGAACCATGAGACAGGCCTACCATCTGCGGCTCGCCGACCTCGGTGAACACGGATCATCGATGTGCGCGGTCGCCAGCGACGCGTTGCGGGACGCGACCAAGGCCGTCCTGGACGCCGACCTCACGATCGCGGAGCGGGTCATCGCCTCTGACGTCCGGCTTGACGAGATGCGGGCCAACGCGGAGAAGGTCGCCTTCGAACTCCTCGCCCTCGAGGCCCCTGTCGCCGGGGATCTCCGTTCGGTGATCGCCGCCATCTGGATCGTCGCGGACCTGCAGCGGATGGGCGCCCTGGCGATCCACGTCGCGAAGGCGGCCCGGCGCCGTCATCCCCTACACGCCGTCCCGGCCGATATCCGGCCGATCATCGAACGGATGGGACGGGTCGGCGTTCACCTGGCCGACCAGGCCGGGGTCGTGCTGCGCGAGCGCGATGTCGACCTGGCACGCCGGATTGAGGTCGAGGACGACCTGATGGACGACCTGCAGCGGGAGCTGTTCGTCGCGCTGCTGGACCCGGCATGGCGGCACGGGGTCGGCCCGGCGGTGGACATCGCGCTGCTCGCGCGGTTCTACGAGCGGTTCGCCGACCACGCCGTGTCCGTCGCGCGGCGGGTCGTTTTCCTGGTGACCGGCGAGAATGTCGGCGGCGATACCACGCCGGCCTTGGCGGCCGCTCCGGAAAGCTGATTCCACCGCAATCTGCAATTGCAACTGTGTGCAATTGTTTCGCAATACGCGGCATCGGTCCGCCTTGCCGAGCCCAGAATGAATATCGGTGGCCGCCGGGGTAAACAGTCGGTGAACGAGCGCTGCGGCGAATTGCTGCGGTGCAACACTGACCGGGACCGGGCGGCAGCCACCGACGCGGAATCACCCGAAGGGCCACCGATGACCCTGATCAACCCATGAGCCTGATCGACAAGGCCGTCTACGTCGCCGGCCAACGCGCGCCCGAGGCCATGCCGTCCGCCGGATCGCACGAAGTCTTCGCCCGCAGTCAGGGGTTGGCCTGGATAGGGCTGTACCGGCCGAAGGAAGGCGAAATTCTCGCCGTTGCCGACGAGTTCGATCTGCACGAGCTCCCGGTCGAGGACGCCATCACCGCACATCAGCGGCCCAAGATGGAGCGGTACGGCGACACCTTGTTCGTGGTGCTGCGCCCGGCGCGCTATCTCGACGACGTCGAGAAAGTTGAATTCGGCGAGTTGCACATCTTCGTCGGCAAGAACTTCGTCATCACGATCAGGCGTGCGGAATGTCCCGACCTGGCCAAGGTGCGTCGCCGGCTGGAAACCACCCCGCAGTTGCTGTGCAGGGGTCCCGAGGCAGTCCTTTACGCAATTCTCGATGAGGTGGTCGATGAATACCATCCGGTGATGATGGGGCTACAGAACGACATCGACGAAATAGAGGATCAGCTGTTCCAGGGCGACCCCGCCGTTTCTCGCCGGATCTACGAACTGACCGGCGAGGTGATCGAATTCCAGCGAGCCGCGCACTCGCTGCGGGAAATCCTCGACGCGCTGGCGGGCGGGTTCGACAAATACGGCGTGGACGTCGAATTGCAGCACAGCCTCGGTGACGTGTCCGATCACGTCCAGCACCTGGTGGAGCGGGTCGACGGCTACCGCGAACTGCTGGCCAGCGCGCTGTCGGTCAACGCCACCCTGGTCGCCCAACAGCAGAACGAGGAAATGCGGGCGCTGACCGTGGCCAGCTACGCGCAGAACGAAGAGGTGAAGAAGATCTCGGCGTGGGCGGCGATCCTGTTCGCGCCGACCCTGGTCGGCACGGTGTACGGAATGAATTTCGCCAGCATGCCGGAACTGAAGTGGGAATACGGCTACCCATTCGCGATCCTGCTCATGCTGACCTTGGGCTTCGTTCTGCATCGCGTGTTCCGGGCCCGGCACTGGCTCTGATGACCCGCCCGGGATCCGGGTCGGACGGCTCTTCGTGATCGTCGAGCATCGGGCCCAGCATGGCGATCGCCGCCTGCCACTCGTCCGCGGGGATCCTGCCCAACTGCACAGCAACGCCGCGCCAGGCACCGGTCATTTCAGTGCTGAAGGCGCGCCGACCCGGTCCGTCGAGGTCTCCCGGCGAACACCGCCGGACGGCGTCCAGGACGGCGGTGTTGTCCGCGGCCGCGGCCTGCTCCCGGGCGGCGACGGCCGCGGCATGAAAGCTGAAGATCCACCCCGGGATGCGTCCCCGACCGCCGCACCGCGGGCACGGACCGGCGGAACCGCGGTAACTCACCGGGTCGCCGCGCCGCTCGGCCACCACCACACCGGACGCGAACACCCCGCCGCAGCTGACGCACACAGCCGGTGAGAACAGCACCGGGCTCTCCGCTCTCTCCGACCGACCCCGGGGTGGGTAACGGCGCAGAGCCGAGCGTGACCACCGCAGGCAAACGGAAGGTGAACGGCAGGCGAATTTCCCGGTATCACCGTTCGGGCCAAGACCGGGGTGCGAGCAGTACAACGTCAGCCAGCCAGCTCATTCCGGGCAGCAATAGCCATCAGGTCGTCGCGGATGGTTGCGGTCGGTGCGATCCGGATGAGGCGGTCGATCTCCCGGACCGCCTTGGCCCGTCGGTAGGACCGGGTCAGGACCGCGGCAACTCTGAACTTACGCCGATCGGAACTGTGCCGTTCCCGGTACACGCTCCGGTCGGCGGGCTGCACCGGAACGTCCCTGCCGAATGCCGGCGTCATAATTGTGGCCCCCACGGTGCCGCATCGATGCGGCCCATTCGAATCGTGCCACCCAGCGATGAACGGCCGGTGAAGCACCGATGGCACCGTGGTGAAACCGTCGATCAGTCTTCGACGCCGGTGATCAGGCCGTCGGCAGGTGGCTCAGCGCGTCCCTCGCGCTCCGTTCGACGAAGACCGGCACGAAGTCCCGGATCGGTCGGTTCGCGAATTCCTCGCTGGCGGCCCTGACTGTCTCCCGAACCCGGACCTCCGGCACATCGGGGAAACGATCGACGAGTCTCTCGACGACTTCCTCCAGGGCACGTGCCTCGTGCTCCGGCTTACCGGTATCCATCGAAGCATCGTGCCACCCGTTGCCGTCGTTGTCCTGCCGCAGCGAGGGATGAGGAAGGCATTTGAAATGAGCCGTCTCCGGCGGCAAACCCAGATGGTGTCCGCTGCGGACGTTCATCCCACCGCCACCCAATGGGCACCGGGTCGACGAATAATCTCCGCCGGGTTGGTTCAGGATCAGATTCGTGACCATCCCGGCTCGAATTCAATGAGATCGATTCCCGTTCCAGGATGGTCGTTCGCGATGCAGGACCCACCACCGGATGCCCGGTGACAGGAGGTTGCCATGCCACTCAGCATCAGCAATGACCAGCCCGCCCGGTGGCGGATGATCGAAGCGACCAACGGTTACGACGTCGACAACACCTGGGACTGGGAGCCGCGGTCAGCACCCACCGGAACGCCATCGGCCACCCGCGGCCCCAGCTTGGCGAAGGTCTTGGGAAGACCGCGGTCCGCACTGACTGCAAAGCAACGGATCCGCCGCAAGAGCACCGTCGCATCGACTGTGGTCGGCCACTGAACACCGACAACCCGCCCTAGAACCAGCGATTCGGACTTCAGCCGGAATTGACAGCGTTCGGAAGCCAACCCGGTGAGCGATCAAGGCCCCGGGTGCGGACGTCCGCTCAACCGGTGACCGCTCCCGGCTCTACCGCAGGGCCATCCGCACGCGCCGTTGCACGCGCGATGTCATCGGTGCTGGCGGTACCGCTTGGGCAGCTTGATGCTTTGTCGACAAGCAGCTCTCGCGTTCGGGTGGGGTAGTTGGTGATGAGGCCGTCGACGCGCGCATCGATCATGTACTGCCGGGTTGCCGGGTCATCGACGGTCCAAGCGATGACGGTCAGGTGATGGAGGCCGAGGCGACGCCGGACTCGGCCAGTGAGCAGCCGGCCAGCAGCACGATCAGCGTTGCAGAGTGACGGCCACGCCTGGGGTCTCCGTTCCCGATCATCGATTCCCGGCTGCCCGGGGACGGGATGACTGTGATGAGGCGCAACGGAAATGCCGCCAAGCCCACGTGGCAGCACATCATCAGCAAGGCAAAGGATCGGCCAACCATGTCAGGTCGTCGGCGGTGTAGTACACGCCGATGTCTGCTCCGAATGGCGCCTTCGTTGTTTCATCGGACAGAACGACCACTCGCAACTCGCCACCAAAGGTGGGGTCCACCGCGCCGGTCACCCAACGCGCTTGGACCGCACAGGACTCCGTTGCGCCCGCTGCCCGCCGAATCAACATCGACGTCGGATCCTGCCCGCTGACGCCGGCATCTGCGATCGGTTGCGAGGCGATGACTTCGCCGAGATGCGGAGCGGTGCAGGGGACGATGACCCTGACGACCCTGGGATCGAGGTAGCAGATGCGCAGAGCCGGTGACGCCGGTCCGGTTGATGGTGTCGCCCGCACCTGACCCCGATATCCCTGGAACGGCGCCGGACCCAGCGGCGCGACCAGGCAGGCCTGCCACGACCAGTCCTCGACCGTGCTGCCGCCCGGTCCGCTGACCACGATCGGGCGGTACCGCAACGGTAACGACCAGCGACCGGATTCATGTGTCGCGGACTCCCACGCCGGAGGCAGGCCCACGTAGGAACGAACTGTGTCCCGGCAAGAGCTGAAGCTCGGTCTGTGCGCAGCCGGCGAACCGGCCTGCCAGCTGTACGCGACCTCGACGACATGGGAGTCAGCGCAATCGCTGATCACCAGCACAGATCCGGGTAGATTCCCCCATGCGCCGGCCGCCGGCGGCGTCGGCACGATCGCCCTCTTGGCCACACCGGTCGCCGGTGGCCGAACGACCGCGCTCATCCCGGCAATGACCAGCACGGCCAGCATCAACCCGACAATCCCGGCGGCCCTGCGCTCCACGATGCCCAACGGTACTGATCGGCGGCACGGCCCGCGGCACTTGTCCGACGGACCACTGCTTCCGCAGTATGGCCTCTGCGGCGGTCATCCTGCTGTCATCACTCGTTCACCTGGTCGCCGATACACGCGACGCCAGTGTTCATCCCACGGGTGAACCTTTGCCCAGACCCGTTGGGCGAACGAAGGAGTCAGTTATGCGGATTCGGTGGGCGGCGGTCCTCGCCGGCGTCTTGTCATGTGCGGCGGTGACCAGTGGTCTCACTGCCGCCGCCGCGACACCGGTGGCAGCGGCGACACACGGTGCAGACCGCGGCGCCGGGTTCACCTTCGCGGTGATCGGCGACATCCCCTACGGTGCGGAACAGGTCGCGAAGTTCCCCGCCCGTATCGACGAGGTCAACGCCGACCCGCAGGTGCGATTCGTGGACCACCTCGGGGACATCAAGAACGGTTCGACGCCGTGCACGGACCAATACTTCACGGACATCAAAACGCAGTTCGACCGATTCGCCGACCCGTTGGTGTACACACCCGGCGACAACGAATGGACCGACTGCCATCGGCCGAACAACGGCTCCTACAACCCGCTGGAACGGCTCAGCACTCTCCGGCAAGTCTTCTTCCCGCACCCCGGACGAACGCTCGGTCGGCACCCTGCCGAGGTGACCGCGCAGACCGCCCAGGGCTACCCGGAGAACGTCTCCTACGAACGGTCACGGGTCGCCTTCGCCGCCGTGCACATCGTCGGCAGCAACAACTCGCTTGCCCCCTGGACCGGTAACACCACCGCCACGCCCGAACAAACCGTGGAAGTGCTGGGCCGCACCGCGGCCGGTATCGGTCTGATCCGCGACACCTTCCGGCTGGCCACCGCGCGCCGCGACCGGGCAGTCGTGCTCCTGACCCAGGCCGACATGTTCGACCCCACCGTCGCCACCCCGACGTTCGCCGATTACTACGCGTTCCAGCCGATCGTGCGTGCGATAGCAGAGGAATCAGCGGCGTTCCACGGCCCGGTGTACCTGTTCAACGGAGACAGTCATGTCGAGAACAACGACCGGCCGCTTGCCGTCGGATCGAGATGGTTGACGTTCTACGGCATCACCACACCGGCACAGAACCTGACCCGCTACACCGTCGAGGGATCCACCGACGTCGATGAATGGCTCAAGGTGAGCATCGACCGTCGTGGAGCCGAGGTCCTCACTGTCCAGCGAGTTCCGTTCACCAACTGACGGGGCCGGTGCCGGAAGTCCCGGTAGATGTGGGGCCATGGTGCGCCGCCGGAGCCATGGTGCCCCGCCGGAGCGACTACTCCCTTGGCGCGCCGGTACATCAATCTCCGTCGGTTCTGGTTCAGTCCGCACGGTCGTCGTCGAGTGCGGCTGTCCACTCCGGGACCTTCTTGTCCGCCCAGCGCTTCTTGCTCACCTCTTTCAGGTAGTACCACCTGCCACCCTTCTTGCTGAGGTCCCGCTTCTTGAACCGGTACCGGCCCTCGCCCTTGATGGCGGCGTCGTCCACGGTGGTCGTCTTGCCTCGCTGTTTGCCGTCCAGGAAACGGATCAGTGCCATGGCGCGGGAACATACTCGAACAAGGTGAACACAATCTAAATCCACCTTGGCCCTAGCGGGTGATTGGCCGTCTGTCCACGGGTCAATCGAAACCACCAACAGGGCGCGGCAGCGCGATCAGCGCGATCACTCGGTGAACTTCGAGCGCAGCAATCTACCGCCGCCCAGCGCCGACCCGAAGTCCGCGCTCCACACCTAAGAAGTCCAGCAGCGGGAGCACGTCGGCGACTTTCGGCGATCTCTTCGTCGTCGACATTTCCGTAGCAGCGCCGGCAGGATCCAGCAACGAGAATCGCTGCCGCTCATCGGTTCCTGATCGACCCGGTTGTCGCCCACTCGCGGCGCCTGCTCCGTGAACAGCGCCGTATCCCCACCAGACCGGACCGGGATGATCGGCGATGCGCCACGTTTCAGGTACTCGGCCATCAATACAGCCTGTCGAACACGCAGACCGACCAGCGCCGGCCGGCCGGACGTATCAGAAGCCACCGACGATTCGGACTGCGATAGACCGCTCTTCTTCTACCTGCCGTGGGTACCCATCGGTCTCGTCCTCGCCGTGGTGCTCGTTGTCCAACTACACCGACACGCACCCCGGTACGTCGCACGTCGCGGCCTCTGGGCCTTGGCCCCGCTCGCGGTCGCGTTCGCCGCGAAGCAGTACCTGATCATCGAGGTGAACCCGCAGTTTCGCAGCAATGACATCACAACGGATCACATCCGCAGCCTTGCGATCCAGTGGGGCATCATCAACGGCCTCGCCGTCATCACGGTGGCGCTGGCACTGGTGCTGCTCACATCATGGCGAGCCACGGCTACTCGACGATGCCGACTCGCGGACGGCGTTGGCCCCCCAGCCGGCGGGCTCCATCACTGCCTAGGACCCGTTAACCTGACGAACTCGACCGCTGAGCGGTCAGACCTACCGAGTAGTCGATGCCGGGGATCGACATGCAGTCCAGCACCAGCCAGCGCACCGATCGGGCGACCCGTGATCAACGCCCGCACGTCGTCGGAGCACCGGTTGGCGTGGCGCAGACCGGCTGAACGAAACCGGCTTTCGCCCGGGCGCCGTGGACGCCGGCGCTCAACCGAAACGACCCGAAATGTAATCCTCGGTCGCCTTCTGCACCGGGTTCGAGAAGATCTTTGCGGTGTCGTCGTACTCGACCATCCGACCCGGCTGGCCGACCCCGGCCAGGTTGAAGAACGCCGTCCGGTCCGAAACCCGGGCTGCCTGCTGCATGTTGTGGGTGACGATGACGATCGTGTACCGGGCCTTGAGTTCGCTGATCAGGTCCTCGATCGCGAGCGTGGAGATGGGATCGAGGGCGGAGCACGGCTCGTCCATCAGCAGCACCGACGGCTCCACCGCGATGGCCCTGGCGATGCACAGCCGCTGCTGCTGGCCGCCGGATAGTCCCGCGCCCGGTCGATTGAGCCGCTGCTTGACCTCTTCCCACAGGTTCGCACCCTTGAGCGAACGCTCGACGATGTCATCCATCTCACCCTTGTTCTTACGGGTGCCGGCGATCTTATAGCCGGCGATGACGTTGTCGTAGATCGACATCGTCGGGAACGGGTTGGCCTTCTGGAAGACCATGCCGACGGTCCGCCGGACATTCACCGGGTCGACGCCGGGTCCGTAGAGGTCCTCGCCGTCAAGCATTACCTTGCCGCTGACCCGGCCACCCGGGATCACCTCGTGCATGCGGTTCAGGATGCGGATGAACGTCGACTTTCCACAGCCAGACGGCCCGATCAGGGCCGTGACAGACAGCGGTGCAATGTTGATCGAGGCACCCTCGACCGCCAGGAAATCGCCGTAGAAAACGTTGACGTCCTCGACGTCGATGCGCTTAGCCATATCAGATCTGCACTTTCGATCGTTGCCGGGAGGAAAGCATGTCGGACGGACCGGCCATCATCGGGCCTTGGGTTGGAACAGCTTCGACAGCAGCCGGGCCCCGACGTTCAGGATCAGCACGAGCAGCACCAGCGTCAATGCAGCGCCCCAGGCGCGCGCTTCGGTGAAGTCATTGGATGTCGTCCCGGACCTCTTCCCCAGCTGATCCCAGACCATCATCGGCAGCGTCGCCATGTCCCCGGAGAACGGGTTGTAATTGATGCGGGCCGTGTAGCCCACGAGCAGAATCAAGGGAGCGGTCTCGCCCGCGACGCGAGCAATGGCGAGCAGAGAGGCGGTGATCAGGCCGGACATCGCGGTCGGTAGAACGACCTTGAGAATGGTCCGCCATTTGGGCACACCGAGCGCGTAAGAGGCCTCCCGAAGGTCGCGCGGCACCAGCTTGAGCATCTCCTCGGACGCCCGTACCGACACCGGCACCATCAGGATCGCCAATGCGATCGCCCCCGCCGCACCAAACGGCCGCATCCCGAAGCCGAGCAGCAGGAAGGTGTAGACGAACAGGCCGGCGACGATCGACGGCACGCCGGTCATCACGTCCACGAAGAAGGTCACGGTCCTGGCGAACGGACCGCGCCCGTACTCCACCAGGTAGATGGCCGTGAAGATGCCGATCGGCAACGCGATCACGGTGGCGATGCCCACGATGATCAGCGTGCCGATCAGCGCCGCATAGATGCCGCCGCCCTCCTCCCGGCTGGTCACCCCATTCATCGACTTGAAGAAGAAGTCGGGCGTGAAGAGCGGGAGGCCCTTGACGGCGATGTAACTCAGGATCAATGCCAGAGGGACGATCGCGCAGACGAAGGAGGTGTAGATCAGCGTCGTGGCGAACCGGTCTTTCGCTCGGCGGCGGCCTTCCACCGTGAAGGACCACGCCGTGAGCACGATGATGAACAGTGCAGCACCGGTGAAGAACGTCGTGTACCAGCCGGTCCAGCCGAGCAAGTACTTCAACCCGACCGCGATGCCCCAGCCGGCGACGGCAGACGCGGCGATCGCCCACCTCGGCAGCCTCGCTCCGACGAGTCCCGATTCGGTGGGCGCGGAGGCAGGCTGCGGCTCCGTCGCGACGGGGGCGGAAGATCCTGGTCGGCTCATGCCGTGAAGTCCTTCCGGCGGGCGATGACGATACGGGCGATCGAGTTGACCACCAGGGTGATGACGAACAGGAACAAGCCGGCCGCGATCAGGGCGGCGATGGCCACCGGGTTGCCCCCCGACTCACCGAACTTCAGCGCGATGGTGGAGGCGAAGGTGTCACCACCCGGCTCGGTGATGTGCCAATTGATCACGTAGCCGGAATTGAGCACCAAGGCCACGGCTATCGTCTCGCCCAACGCCCGCCCGAGGCCGAGCATGGCCGCCGAGATGATGCCGGCACGCCCGAAGGGCAGCACGGTGTTCCGGATCATCTCCCACCTGGTGGCACCGAGCGCCCATGCTGCGTCGATGGTTTCTCGAGGGGTCTGCAGGAACACCTCCCGGCAGACGGCGGACACGATGGGGATGATCATGATGGCGAGCACGATGCCGGCGATCAGCAGCGACTTCCCATACTGGCTCGCGGTTGTAGCCGTGGAGTTCTTGAAGATCGGAATCCACCCGAAGTAGGTGGACAGCCACATCTGAAACCCCTGAGTATTGGGAATCAGGAAGTACAGACCCCACATTCCGAAGACCAATGACGGAACCGCGGCCAGCAGGTCGACGAGCGCACCGAGCGTGGTGGCCGCCCGGCGTTTCGCGTAGTTGGAGATGAACAGCGCAATCCCGATGGCTATCGGAACGCCGATCACGATGGCAATCACCGAGGACATCACGGTGCCGAAGAACACCGCGGCCATACCGAAATACGGCGGTGTCGCCTGGGGATTCCACGATTGGGTCGTGAACAGGTTGCCACTGTTGTCGGTGAACGCGGGGATTGCTTTCCAGATGAGGAAGATCGCGATCGCCGCCATGACAATGAGCAGCAACGCGCCCGACCCTGCGGCCAACCCGCGGAATACTCGGTCCCCCAGCCGCACCGAACTACCGGAGATGCCGCCCTCGGCCGGGCGGCCGTCGGGAGTGAGCCCGCCCGTTGAGCGGACGTCTTCTGCGTCAGGATCCATCGGACCCACCGGGAGCGCCCCCGGAACGCCGTCCGCTGCAACCTCGAAACGGTCGTCGCTTGCCGGTTCTCGGTCAGTCATCTCGGCCATCTGTTGTCCACATCTGATGGGTGATACACGCTGACAGGAAACTCTTCCAGTCGAAAGTCATGACGGCGAGTTCGAACTGTCCGACCGTCCGGATCGACGCAGTACGTCGCAGTGGCGTAGTCCGGCCGGGGAATCACCCCCGGCCGGACCACTTGATCAAGAAATCGACGAGACGGAAGCGATGACCTTCGACTGGATTTCCGCCGGCAGCGGTGCCGCGCCGAGGTCCCCCAGCGTGGTCTGGCCATCGGTGGAGGTGTAGCCGAGGAACGACTTCAACAGGGCCCCCAGATCGCCGTTGCCCGCGGAGCAGACGATCTCGTAGGTCACCAGGATGACCGGGTAGGCACCGGGCTCCTTGGTCGCGTAGTCGAGCTTGAGCGCCAGATCCTTCCCGGTGCCGACCACCTCGGCCGCGGACACCGCCTTACCGGCGGACTCGGCGCTCAGTTCGACCGCGCCACTACCGTTGTCGATCTTCGCGACGTTCAGGCCGTCGTCCAGCGCGAACCCCCACTCCACGTAACCGATGGACCCGTCGGTGCTCTTGATCTGCTTGGAGACACCGTCGCTGCCCTGCGCCGCGACGCCGCCGGGCGCCGTCCATGACTTGGACGGTTCGATCTTCCAGGCGTCTGGCGCAGCCGCCGTCAGATACTTCTGGAAGTTCTCGGTCGTTCCGGAGTCCTCTGCACGGTGCACAGCCTGGATGGCCAGCGCCGGAAGGGTCACACCCGAGTTCAGCGCAGCGATCGCCGGGTCGTTCCACATCTTGGTGGTGCCGTCGAAGATGCCGGCCAGCACCTCCGGTGTCAGCGTCAGGCTGTCGACACCGGAGATGTTGTAGGCCAGCGCGATCGGGCCGGTGACCATTGGAAGGTTCAGCGCGTCGTTGCCGTCACAGCGCTTGCTCTTGGCGTCGGCCGCCTGCTCAGGTTTGAGGGCCGAGTCTGATCCGGCGAAGTCGACCTGGTTGGCAATGAAGTCGGCAATTCCCTTACCCGAGCCGCCACCGCCGTAGGCGTTCAGGTTCGCGCCACACTTGCTGTTGAAGTCAGCGATCCACTGCTCCATGACCTTGCCCTGCGCAGTGGAACCGGATGACCGCAGATCGCCGGTGGCACAGCTGAAGCCGGCGCCCTCGAAGGTGGTGTCGCCGCCTGCAGCACCCCCCGACGAGGCGGCCGACGACATCTCCGATCCGGCCGAGGACATCTCCGACCCCGCCGCAGACATCGCGCTTCCGGCAGCCGAGGTGGCTGCGTCGGCAGCGGATGTCGCCTCCGCCGCAGCGGACGACGTGCTGGTGGAGTTGTTGTCACTTCCGCACGCACTGAGGGTCAGCGCCCCTGCGGCCAGAAGGGCCATCAGCCCGCCCATACGCGTGATCTTCACGCAAGAACCTCCATTGACTCGGGACAACGTGTTCGAGATGTGCGCCCAATCGGCGGCACGGCCGGGCACCGGATGATGCCCGCCAGGCTGGACGCTAGAGGCCGCGCATGGACAGCAGACCCCGCCAAGGTGAACGGGAAGTGAACCGGAAGATCGACCTTTCGGGCGGCTCGCGGCCCCATCAGCCGGAGCGTGACGGCAGTCCGTCACCGCAGCCGCGACGGAGTGCCCGGGCGTCTGCGAACACGCGCGGCGGGCACCGTCAGCTGATAGCCGAAACCTCGGACCGGCCTTATCCAGGCCTCGCCGGTGATGTCGCAGAACCGCCGACGCAACCGGGCGACATGCACCGACAGGCTGTTGCTGTGCCGGTCGACCGGTTCCTGCCACGCCGCGGACACCAATTCCATCCGAGAGATGATCTGGCCGTGCCGCTCGGCCAGGTACCGCAGCAGGAGGAACTCCATCGGCGGGATCACGCACTGCACGTCGTCGACCCAGATCCGCGGGCCAGCTCCGTCGATCCGCAACCTGCCGAGGTCGAGCACCATCGGCTTGGCGTGGAACGCCGGGCACTCGCCGAGCGCTCTCGCGACCGCGGTGAGCAGTGGTGCGGCGGCCAACGGCAGCGCAACGATCACGGTTGCGCCGGCCGCCTCGAGCGCCCTGCGGGCGGCCGGATCGTGCTGCCGTGCACCGGCAAGTACCGGAGTCGCCTGGTCGACCTGACGCAGTGCGCGCAGGAAGTCCGCCGGCGGCAGGCCGTCGTCGATGGTTCCCAGCACGATGACGTCGGGAGCCACCCGGCCGGCGAGATAGAGCATGGCCGCCAGGTCGGCCCGGTGCTCGACGTCAACGGCCTGACCCACCCAGCCCCTGCGCACATCGGCCGCCTCGTCGGCGCGGCACCCCAGCAGCACCAGAAGTCGCCCGGCCGCGCGCAGGCCACCGGCCCACCGGCCGTCGACACTGGTGCTGGCTGTACTCATGACCTCGCCGCTCATCTCCCGTTCGCCGGATCCCGTCTCGATGCGGTTCGGGGCCGGACCGTCAGTGGAACTGCGGAATGATCAAGTACAGGCCGTACACGACCAGCAGGGCGGAAATGACCACACAGGCCCCGCCGGCGATCCGGGCCAACGGGCCGACGGTTCGGGCGGTCTCGCCGTTGCCACCGGTCAGCGCGAGCACACCGATGGAGAAGATCCCGACCACGGCGATCGCGGCGACCACCGTGGTGACGGCGACCAGCAGCAATGAGTTCCAGTCGATGGTCATGCCGCCACCTTCGTGCGCTCGAGTTCGACCTTGACGTCGGCCGCGTCGTTGACGTTGTGGCTGGAGATCGGGGACCGCTTCGAGATCGCGTAGATGGCGAGGGCTCCGGCGACCAATGCGGCGAACACCAGCACCGTGCCGAGCGTTCCGGTGAGCGCGATCGCAGCCGCACCGGCACCCACCAGCCCGGCCGCGGGCAGGGTGAGCAGCCAGCCGTAAAGGATCTTTCGGGCAGTTCCCCAACGCACCTTTGCCAGCTTCTTGCCGACCCCCGAGCCGATGATCGACCCGGAGACGACCTGTGTGGTGGACAGCCCGAACCCCATGTGTGACGACGCGAGAATCGCTGCAGCCGAAGTGGTCTCGGCGGCGAAGCCCTGCGGTGCGCGGACCTCGACAAGCCCCTTGCCCATTGTTCGCATGATCCGCCAGCCACCGGAGTAGGTGCCCAGCCCGATTGCCAGCCCGGCAGCTGCGATCACCCAGACCTGCGGACCCGACCCGGATTCCTGGTAGCCGGCGGTGATCAGCACCAGCGTGATGACGCCCATCGTCTTCTGCCCGTCCGACGTACCGTGCGCGAGTGCCACCAGTGATGCGGAGACCGACTGGGCGCGGCGGAACCAGCCGGCGATGGGCTCCTGGTCGGCCTTGCGCATCATCCGGTAGAGGACGAAGGTCGCCGAGCCCGCGGCGAGGCAGGCGACCAGCGGCGCGACCACCGCCGGCAGCACGATCTTGGACACGACCACGGAGAAGTTCACCCCGGATGCACCCGCCCCGATCCAGACCGCCCCGATCAGGCCGCCGAACAGCGCGTGCGAGGAACTCGAAGGAAGGCCGAAAAGCCAGGTCGCGAGGTTCCACAAGATTGCCCCGACCAGCCCTGCGAAGATCATCGTGGGGGTGACCAGGGCATCGTTGACAATTCCGCCGGAGATGGTTTTGGCCACCTCGGTGGACAGAAAAGCACCGACCACATTGAGCACGGCCGCGATGAGGACCGCGGTCTTCGGACGCAGGGCCCTGGTTGCCACGGACGTGGCCATCGCATTGGCACTGTCGTGAAACCCGTTGGTGAAGTCGAAGAACAGTGCCGTGATGATGACAACGGACACCAGGAACAGCGTAGTGGTCATGAGGCTGTCGCTTCCGTTCGCGGGAATGGACTCCAGCGAACGCGGCGGCCCGCCGCCGGCCCCAGGAGCAACGGAAACTTAAGGTGGCTAGGTGAACGAACGGTGAATGCCATCCGTCGGGAGACGTCGGAAGAATGAACCTCGATGCAGATCCGGTCATTTCAGGACACGTTCATCTCAGACTCGGTCCTTCAAGGACACGGTCATTCCACTGCGAGCTGGTTGCGGACCGGTTCATTTCAGGACGAACGCGTTATTCGGTTCTCCCTGCACCACCGCGACCGGACACGGCGCCGATCGCACCAGCGACAGGCCGGTCGTGCCGGTGAGCAACCGGCTCACCCGCGGGTGGGTTCGCGCTCCCACGACGAGCAGATGCGGCGGACCGTCGGGTCCCTCAGCCAGGTAGCGGAGCAGGGTGGGGATGGGACGGCCGTGGAGCACCATTGACCGCACCGGAACGTTCGGGAATCGGTTGGCCCAGCGAACGGTCAGCTCCACCAACTCGCGCTGCCGGAGATCATCGATGCCGCCGATCGCTGCAGTGTGCGGTCGGCTCGCCTTCTCGTGCTGCGGCTTGTCGTTCCAGGTGTGCAGCGCCACCAGCAGGGAACGGCGGACCGCGGCCTCCTCGAACGCGAACGCGATGGCCGCCTCGGTTCGCGGGGAGCCGTCGATGCCGACGACGACCGGACCGGCGACCGTTCGCCACGGCGACGAACCGAGGGCGGTGCGGGGCCGTTCGACCGGGACGAAGACCACCCGACCCCGGGCGTGCGTGGCCAGCTTGGCGCCCACCGAGCCGAACAGGGCATCGGACAGACGGCCGCCGGCGTGGGTTCCGACCACGATCAGGGTGGAGTGCCGCGACTCCTTCAGCAGCACGGTCGCCGGCACCCCGACGTGGCTGACGGTCTCGACCTGCAGGCCGGGGAACTCGGCCAGCAGCGCCGATCGGGCTCCGTGCAACATCGACCTGGTCCGTCGACGCGTCCCGTCACTCACGCTCGACGGGACCAGTTGCGGTGCCGGATACTCACCGCCCGGGCTGGGCGTCATGACGTGCACCAGGCGCAGGGGAATCCGGCGACGCAGGGCATCCTCGGCGGCCCAGTGCGCTGCCGCCGTGGCGGCATCCGAGCCGTCGACCCCGGCCACCACGATTTCCGGGTGCGAAGGATTCATCCGTGCCTCCTCGAAGCGGCAGCAGGAAATGCCCCACCGCCACGACGAGCATGTCGACACGGGATGCCCGGAAGGCGAACCGCAGATGAACACTGGGCATCGTTGCAACAAAGGGAACAAATCAGGCGAATTGCGACGCCTCGCGGAGTCAGCCGAGGAGCGCCGAGGTGCCCGAATAGCCCACGGTCACGGCGGCGACACCTGCGAGTACCGTGCCGATCACGTTCGCGGCGGCGAGCAGCCACGCCCGTTGCTCCATCAGGGACGCCGTCTCGTAGGACAGCGTCGAGTACGTCGTCAGCGCGCCGCAGAAGCCGACCCCGAGCAACAGCCCCGCGTTCGACGTCCCCGCGCCGACCAGGGTGGCGCCGGCAATCAGGCCGAGCACGACGGACCCGACGACGTTGACCGTGAACGTCCCCCAGGGAAACAGCGAGTCGTGCCGGCTCTGCACCAGCCGGTCGGTGAGGTACCGAAGCGGCGCGCCAACCGCCCCGCCCGCCGCAACCAGCAAATACTGCAGCAACACCTCAGCGTTCCCTGCCGACGTAGCGCAGCACCTTGACGTCGTCGAGGATCACCAGCCCCTCGCTGATCAGCTCGTCCAGCTGCGGCAGGAACGCCCGTATCTTGTCGGGCGCGTCGACGATGATCACGGCCAACGGCATGTCCTGGCTCATGCTCAGCAGCCGGGAGGTGTGCACGATGGAGGACGCACCGTACCCCTCGATGCCCCGGAACACGCTGGCCCCGGCGAGCCCGGCGACGTGCGCGCGGTGCACGATCTCCGAGCACAGCGGTCGGTGGTGCCATCGGTCCGAGTCGCCGATGAAGATCGTCAGCCGGAGCGCCGCCGTCGGATCGTCCGTCGTGGCATGGTTCACGTCGACCTCCTCGAGGAGAGCAGCAGACGGGCGAGGAGCATCCCGAGCGCCACCGCAAGCAACGCACCCACCGCAGTGACGCCGAGATACAGCATGGCCGCTGCCGCGTGCCCCTGCCGGAACAGCGTGACGATGTCGAGACTGTAGGTGGAGAACGTGGTGAATCCGCCGAGCACGCCGGTGCCGAAGAACGGCCGCAACAGGTGATGCGGGGTCCACACCTCGGTGATCACGACCAGGAACAGCCCGATCACCAGGCACCCGGTCAGGTTGATCAGCAACGTGGTCGTGGGAAACGCGCCGGGGCCGGTCGGCCAGATCAGCCCGGCCTCGAAGCGCAGCAGTGACCCGAGCGCGCCGCCCGCGGCCACCGCCAGCACCAGCGGACCGTTCCGCTGCAGTCGCCGGCGGGTCCGGGTCGACAGTGCCGCGTTCATCCCCGCGGTGCCGCCGGCCTGGAGTAGACGACGTTGCTCAGGTGGGTGCGAAAGCCGAAGCGCTGGTAGAGCCGCAGCGCCGGCCCGTTGTCGCCCTCGACGAACAGCATCACCGTGCCGATGCCGCGGCCGCTCAGGTACTCCAGCCCGATCGCCGTCAACGGCGCCCCGAGCCCGCGGATGCCGGCGTCGGGATCAACGCCGATGACGAACACCTCGCCCACCGGCCGCCGGTCGCCTGCCGCGTCCGGTTCACCGGCGCCGGGGGTCGGATCCGCCGGATGCACCTTGGTCCAGTGGAAACCGACGACCTCGCCGGCCCGCACCGCCAGGAAGAAGCCCGCGGGATCGAACCAGGGCTGCTGCATCTCGGCACGCAACCCGGCGATGTCGAGGCGGCCCTGCTCCGGGTGCCAGGCGAAGGCCCGGGCGTTGACCGCGAGGAACGCCTCCTCGTCACGACCAGGAACGAAGGTGCGCACGGTGATGCCGGGCGGCAACTCGACCGCCGGACCGGCCCCGGGGAAATCGGGTGAGTCGCGATCGGCGGAGTCGGGATTGATGGTGCCGCGGCGCAACTGCAGCAGTACCCGCCCGCGGACCAGGCCGAGCCGATCGGCGACCCGTGCCGCGGCAGGCAGGTCGCCGTAGGCCCACACGGCGTTCTGCCGCTCGACCGCGGCCCGCACCAGCGCGGTGCCCAAACCGTGACCGCGGGAGTCCGGGTCGACCACGACCTCGGCCGGATCGGCGTCGACGGCAACGGCCACCGCCGACACGGCGGCGGTCTCGGCTCGATCGCCGGGCACCACACCATCCGCGTCGGCCGGCAACCAGTTCGCAGCTCCCAGCGCCAGAGCCTCCACGACGTGGCCGGAGATCGGCGCGACGCCGTCCGCCCGCACAGCACGCTCCGTCAGGTCGCGGATCGCCGACGCACCGGCAGCGCTCTGCCGCCACTGGCCGGCGGACACGGACGCCGCCCCCGGCCCGGCGGGAGTCACGCCGGCGTGCCGGCCGACTCGTCGCGCAGCACCGACCTGGACGGCGGGACCATCTTGTATCCGACGTTGCGAACGGTGCCGATCAACGCCTCGTGCTCGGCGCCGAGCTTGGCCCGCAACCGTCGCACGTGGACGTCGACAGTCCTGGTGCCGCCGAAGAAGTCGTATCCCCAGACCTCGGTGACCAGCTGCTCGCGGGTGAACACCCGACCCGGATGCTGGGCCAGGAACTTCAGCAGCTCGAATTCCTTGTAGGTCAGCTCGAGTGGCCGTCCGCGCAGCCGCGCGGTGTAGGTGTCCTCCTCGATGGTGAGGTCACCGAGGCTGATCATTCCGGAGTTGGCCGCACTGGTGGTCCGTGCCGCCAGCAGCCGCAGCCGGGCGTGCACCTCGGCGGGGCCGGCGGAGGACAGCACTACATCCGACACGCCCCATTCCGGTCCGATCGCCACCATGCCGCCCTCGGTGACGATCGCCAGGATGGAGACGGCCAGGCCGTCGGCGCCCAGCAATCGGCACAGTGTCCGGGCGGCGGCGAGGTCGTGTCGCGCGTCGAGCAGCAGCAGGTCGTACGGGCCGGAGGTGACCAGGGAGGCGGCCTCGGGGGCCGCCGACCTGATCCGCACCGGCAGCAGGTCGACAGCAGGCAACACCGACGCAGGCGTGGGGTCGGTGGTCAGCAGCAGGAGTTCCATGCGTTTCCCTCCTCGACCGCGGGTCACCGACCCCCGAGTCTAACGTCGCACACCGGACGGTTCCGCTCCGCCCGTTCGCCGGCGGCAGCGGCTGCCGACGCCGATCTGCCGGAAAACCGAGTCCGGAATATCAGCTGCCTGTGACGGGCGGGTAACGCCGAGCGCCGCCCAGCGGGACATCGCCGCGCGATTCACAGCCGCGCAGCCGTACCGACGCCGGGCCGGGCGACAACGTTGCCGGTCGGAGCCTCGGGGCGGGGCTGCCACACTGGCCCGGTGCGCAAGTTGGTGGTCGTCCTGGTGATCCTGGCCGTCCTGCTGGTCGGGGCGGACTTCGTCACCCGGGCCTACGCGGAGTCGCGGGCGGCCACCGCCGTGCAGAACGAACTCGGTACCGTGTCCGCCCCGGACGTGTCGATCGAGGGTTTTCCTTTTCTGCTGCACGCCGTCCGCGGCGAGTACCCGCAGGTGATCGTCACCGCCGCCGACGTGCGGAACTCCGTCCTTCCCGGAATTCGGGCCGTCGCCGACCTGTCTACGGTCACCCTGCCGCTGCACGACGTGATCAATCAGGACACTTCCACGTTGACGGCCCAATCGACCAGGTTGCAGGTGTTGATCCCGCTCACGTCGCTGTCAGACGCGCTCGGGCAGCCCGACCTGACGCTGGCCGCGGCGCCCGACGGATCTCTGGCCGTCACCACAAAGCTGTCCATCGCCGGTCGGCAGGTGGGGCTCACCGGCACCGCGTCCATGACGGTGTCGGAAGACACCCTGACGGTAGCGGTGACGTCGCTGACCGCCGCCGGGCCGGAGGTCACGCCGGTCATCACCGCCGCCGCCGACGCGCTCGTCGCCGGACTGAGCAGGTCATTCCCACTGACCGGCCTGCCGTTCAGCATCACCAGCAGCGACGTCGCCGTCGCCGGCGGGGACGTGGTGCTGACCGCCACCACCGGGCCGGTGACGCTCGCGGAGCTGCGAGCAGCCCGCGCCTGAGCGTCGGCGGCGCCCCCGCGTGCGCGTCCGAGCCGACGCCATCCCGGCCGGGTACGGTTGCGCAACCGTGAAGGATGCCGAACATTCCTCGAATGAAGGCGGGTAGCGATGTCGCCCACCATCGCCGTGGGCGTCGACGGCTCGGAGAACAGCCTCATCGCCCTGCGTTGGGGGCTGCAGACCGCCGCGGCGGGGAACGCCGCCGTCGTCGCGGTGATCGCAAGGGCCGCCGCCGGCCCGGGGGGCACGCCGGAGTCGGCAGCAGTGACCGGAGCGCTCGCCGACGAACACGTGCAGGATGTGCGCGCCGCCGTGCAACGGGCCGCTCCGCACGCCGACGTCGACGTGCGGGTGCTCGACGGCACCGCGACCGAGGTGATGCTGGGGATCTCCGCCGAAGTCGACCTGCTGGTGGTCGGCGGCTCCGGCTACGGCGGTTGGCGGGAGGTGTTGACGCCGTCGTTGTCCGGCCGGCTCGCGGTGCGAACCGCGGCCGCCCTCTGCGTGGTCCGGTCCATCCCGGAGCCGCCGCGCGAGCGGATCGTGGTGGGGTATGACGGCTCCGCGAGTGAGGCTGCCGTGCGGTTCGCAGCCCGCCAGGCGGACCAGCGCGGCGCAACCCTGGTCGTGGTCACCACCTGGCACTACCCGTTCGACACCCGGGCGACGTCGGTGGATGCCGGGAGCCTGCTGGAGGGGAGCGCCGCGGCGGCGCAGGCCGACATCGTGGACGAGATTCGGGAGTTGTTCCCGTCGCTGCGGATCGAGACGGTCGTCCGGCTCGGGCAGCCGGTCCAGATGCTGACCGAGCTGGCAGATTCGGCCGACATGGTGGTGGTCGGTTCGCACCGCACGGGTGGGCTACGGCACAGCGGTCTGGCCCGCCTGGTGATCGGCTCGGTGGCGGTCGACCTGCTGCGCCGGCTGAGCCTGCCGGTCGTTGTCGTTCCGCACGACTGACCCGCTGCGGTCCCAGCCACGGTCGTCCGCGCTGCTCCCGTCGCTGGTCAGGCGGGGTGGACCGGTCCTGCTACCGTTGTCGCCATGGGCCCGATGCTGACCAGCCGGCGCGCCGTCGACCTCGTGCGGGTGGGCAGCGCGCTCTGTTGCGTCGGCTCCGGATGCCCCTCCGGCTGCTGACCGTTTCCCGGTCCCCGGCGCATCCCCTTCCTGCCTGACTCCTCCGCCGAGGATTCGGCGCGCCCAGCGGGTGCGGTTTTCCCGCATCTTCCCCGCAACACCGGATCTCCGGACGTCCCTCCCGTCGCCGCTCGGCGCACGGAGCCATCCCGCAAGGAGCAAAGCATGAGCCGCGAGGATTCCCTCGTCACCACCGAATGGGCAGAGCAGAACCTGTCCACCCCTGGTCTGGTCTTTGTCGAGGTCGACGAGGACACCGCCGCGTACGACGGCGGGCACATTCCCGGTGCTGTGAAGATCAACTGGAAGACCGAGCTGCAGGACCCGGTCCGCCGCGACTTCGTCGACAGGGCCGGGTTCGAGAAGCTGCTGTCCAGCAAGGGGATCTCCAACGACGACACCGTCATCCTGTACGGCGGGAACAACAATTGGTTCGCGGCCTACGCGTACTGGTACTTCAAGCTGTACGGGCATCAGGCGGTCAAGCTGATCGACGGCGGCCGCAAGAAGTGGGAACTCGACGGCCGGTCGCTGGTCACCGAAGTTCCGGACCGGGTCGAGACCACCTACACCGCGAAGGATCAGGACCTGTCGATCCGGGCGCTGCGGGACGAGGTCGTCGCCGCGATCGGCACCCAGAACCTGGTCGATGTCCGCTCCCCGGACGAGTTCTCCGGCAAGCTGTTCGCCCCGGCCCACCTGCCGCAGGAGGCAGCGCAGCGGGCCGGGCACATCCCGACGGCGCTGAACGTGCCATGGTCCAAGGCCGCCAACGAGGACGGCACCTTCAAGTCCGACGCCGAACTGGCCGAGCTGTACGCCTCGGTCGGGTTGAGCGATGACAAGGACACCATCGCGTACTGCCGGATCGGTGAACGGTCCAGCCACACCTGGTTCGTGCTCACCGAGATCCTGGGCAAGTCGAACGTGAAGAACTACGACGGCTCCTGGACCGAGTACGGATCCCTGGTCGGGGTTCCCGTAGAAGTCGGCGCCTGAAATCGGCGCCTGAGATCGGCGCCCCGGTCGGTGCCTGAGACCGGTGCCGCCGGGCACCGCGTCACCCACCAGTTTCTTGTTCGCCGTATCGAAGGGAACCACTCAGATGTCGTGTGCAGCACCGGAACAGGGTTCGCCCATCCCCGCCGGGGTCGATGTCCAGGAGCAGTCCGTCGTGCAGGGCAGGGTGCTGGCCGGCGCGGAGCCGGTCGGCGGCGCCTTCGTCCGGTTGCTCGACGCGACCGGCGAGTTCACCGCGGAGGTGGTCACCTCATCCGCGGGCGACTACCGCTTCTACGCCGCCCCCGGCTCCTGGACCGTGCGCGCCCTCTCCCGCGCGGGCAACGGACAGGCCAGCGGCGACGTGCGCCTGGGCCTCAACGAACTGGACATCGTCCTGTCCTGAGCCGCCTCGCCGGGCCGGGATGCCCAAGGGGCATCGGCGTGTTGCGTGCCCGGCTCTCTCCCGTCGAGCGGCCGGCCGTGGCGGCCGGCCGTGGGGCGGCCGGCCGTGGGGGCCGGCGGCGATGGTGATCGCAGCCCCAAGGCGTCATCGGTGAGCCGAGCGTCGTGCTGTACCGCGACTCCGCACCGTGGCAATGAATGTCGTCGCAGTCGTCGAGCCGAACGCATCGGGTGGCGTGGTGCCCCATGGGCGAACGAATGCGACTCTGCGATGACGCAGGTAGCTCCTTGAATCAGTACAGAAGCTTGGAGAGCCGGTCGTCAGTAATGGCGCCGGCCGTTACGTAAGCAAGGTGGGTCCCGAGGCTGGTCGCCATCAGAGCGGGTGTCCACTTCCATGGCGGTGGGGTATGTCCCAGCAGTGGAAACATGGTCATCGTCATCCCGATCAGTGCGGAGCCAAAAGCCGCGGTCGCCATCGGTTCGGGCATGCGTTTTCGCAGTAGCACGTGGGCGACGCCGAACGCGGAGCCATACCCCCACCGAAGCAGCAATCCGGCCCTGGTCTCCTCCGAGGCACCCAGGTCCGGCAGGTGCAGCAGGTGCAGCACGATCTGACCGGGAATGACTCCGTCGTCGTAGTCCATCGGGCCCAGGTCGGGTGTTGCGCGCCGGACCCGCCGCTCCAACGCGTATGCGGCCGTCATCGTCGCAGTGGCCACTCCACCCGCGATGACACCACGGAGAAGGACCCTGGACGTTTCGCGGAACACATTGTGGGCCATGACAAACCACCTTAAACCCGGCGCAACTGAAATCTGTGGATCGGATCTCCCGGCTGGACACAATGGCGGAGTGAAGCAGCGGCCCCCGGGGATCCGTCCTGGCGCAGCCGACGGATGAGTCACCGCCACGCTCACCGACCAACGGCGTCACCGCCCCTTCCGCGATGACCTGATCCGGCCCACAAATCCGGGGGCGCGCACGCTGAAGCCCCGCGCACCGTCCGCCGCGCCCGGGAACCACCCGCCGCGTCGTTGTCCGGTGGTGTCAGTCGTCAATCCGGGTAATCATCCCCTTCGGGTGATTCGGCCCCGTGCACGGTGGGTGGAGGTTGTCATCGGCCCGGTACACGGTGATCGAGAAATTCTCCGCCGGTGCTGAATCGAGGTGATGATGCCGATGAGAAGCGCCGTGTCGTCCGCGCGTGCCCCGGTTTCGGTCTTTGTCGTCGCTGAGCACCGGAGGTCGGCGTCCCGTTCCAGTCTCGCATCGTCGGTGGCCCGCAGTCCCCGGGCCACGGTCCACCCGTGATGGTGACTTCCACGGCGCCCCTGGGATGCCCCGTTCCCGGACCTGGGGGTGCCTCGCTGAATTTCCGAACACCCGGGTGATCGGGTGAAATAGCCGGCCGGGCAGCTGTCGAGAAAGAACATGTGATGACGAGGATTCTGGGTTCGCCGTTTCCGCCGATCGCGGAGTATGCGTTTTTGTCGAATTGCCACACCGGGGCGCTGGTGGCGCCGGACGGGTCGGTCGATTGGTTGTGCGTGCCGAGGTTCGACAGTCCGAGTGCGTTCGGCAATGTGCTGGACCGTGGTGCGGGGTATTTCCGGTTCGCGCCGTACGGGATCAACGTGCCGACACACCGGTCCTACGAGCCGGGCACCAATGTGTTGATCACGACCTGGCACACCCCCAGCGGGTGGGTGGAGATCCGGGATGCGTTGACGATGGCCCCGCGGACGGGCGTGCTGGACGAGACCACCCCGCACACCAGGCCGCCGGCCGATGATGACGCCGAGCACATCCTGGTCCGCACCGCGGTGTGCGTGGCCGGCACCGTTGAGGTGGAGCTGGTCTGCGAACCTGCGCTCGATTACGGCCGGACCCCCGCCGTGTGGACGTTGGACGGAGCGGAGGCGCACACCGCGGACGCGACCGGGGCGGGGCGGACGCTGCGGTTGCGATCCGACCTCGCGTTGGGCGCGGAGGGCAGCGCGGTCCGGGGCCGGCACGTCCTGCAGGAGGGCGAGGGCGTGTTCTGTGCTCTTTCCTGGGCGACGTCCCTGGAAGGGCCGGCGGACCACGCCGACGCGGCGAGGCGGCTGGTGGTGACCGGTCAGTTCTGGCGGCGGTGGTTGGCCAGGGCCCGGATCCCTGATCACCGGCTCCGCTGGTATCTGGAGCGGTCCGCGCTGACGATCAAGGGTCTGACGTACATGCCGACCGGTGCGACGGTGGCCGCGTTGACCACGTCGCTGCCGGAATCGCCTGGCGGGGAACGAAATTGGGATTACCGGTACACCTGGATGCGGGACACCACGTTCACCCTGCAGGCGCTGCACCTGCTGGACCTGGACTGGGAGGCCGACGAGTTCATGCAGTTCGTCGCCGACGTTCAACCGAACGAGGACGGGGGACTGCAGATCATGTACGGCATCGACGGCCGTCGGGATCTGGCCGAGTCGACCCGGGACGACCTGTCCGGGTACGAGGGAGCGCGGCCCGTCCGGATCGGCAACGGTGCGTTCGATCAGCGGCAGAACGACGTGTTCGGGTCGGTGCTGGATTCGGTGTTGTTGCACACCCGGCGCAGTGACCGGCTGCCCAGGCGGCTGTGGCCGTTGGTGAAGGCGCAGGCCGAAGCGGCCGCCGCCGCCTGGAAGCTCCCGGACCAGGGCATCTGGGAGGCTCGCGGCAAGCCGCAGCATTATGTCTCGTCGAAGCTCATGTGCTGGGTGGCGATGGACCGGGCGTCGCAGCTCGCCGGCATCCGTGGGGAACCCGACCTGGAGACCAGTTGGGGCGGCGTCGCCGCGGAGATCAAGGCCGACATCCTGGCGAACGGGCTGACCGCCGACGGTGTGCTGCGTCAGCACTACGACACGGATTCGCTGGACGCCTCGACGCTGCTGGCCGCGATCTTCGGGTTCCTGCCGGGCACCGACGAACGTTTGCACGCCAGTGTGCTGGCCATCGCAGAGCAGTTGACCGAGCACGGGTTCGTCTTGCGCTACCGCACCGACGAAACCGACGATGGTTTGGCCGGGAAGGAAGGCACCTTCCTGATCTGCTCCTTCTGGCTGGTCTCCGGCCTGGCCATCGTCGGTGAGATGCAGCAGGCGCGGGACATGCTGGAACGCCTCCTGAAGATCGCCTCCCCACTCGGCCTGTACGCGGAGGAGTTCGACGTGGTCGCCGCGCGGCACCTGGGCAACTTCCCGCAGGCTTTCTCCCACCTGGCGCTGATCGAGGCCGCCGCCCGGATCATCGTGGCCGAGCGGATCGAGGAAATGACGCTCTGAGCCGTCACGTCCGGGCGACGAGCCAGGACAACCGCCCATCCATCGGATCCGCGGGGCAATGCCGGCGCGCGGGGCCAGGGCGCCGGTTCACACTGATGACCGCACCCGCCCGGGCGCTGTGACGTGTGCGGCGGTCGCAGGACCGCGGATGTTGCCCACGCTAGGCTTTGGTTCGTGGAGATCATCTATACCGGACTGCTCATCCTGGTGGCGCTGTTGGTCACCTGGTTCGCGTTCTACGTCGTCTACCGGTTGGTGCACGAAGAAAAGTGAGTGGTCAGCCCGATAGCGGTCACACCGACCGCGGACATACCGAGAACGGACACCAGAGCCCGACCGCCGACGAGATCGCCGGGCTGGTCGACGCCGAACGCACCGCAGGCGAGTACGTGCAGCCGACGAGCGGTACCGCCGCGGTCGCGGCCGCCGAGGAACGCGCCGCGCGCACCCGCGGGCTCGACCTGGCCGACGCGCCGACGCTGCCCGTCCAGGCCGACACGGCCAACGTCCGGTCCCGCCCCGGGCTGCACCCCGATTGCCTACCGCTACTGCCGCTGGTCGGCGTGTGGCGCGGAACCGGACTGTTCGGCAACGACCCGGGCCAGAAGGATCCGCAATTCGGCCAGCAGGTGACGATCTCCCACGACGGCCGACCCTTCCTGCGCTACGAGTCGATCTCCTGGCTGCTGAACGCCGACGGCGGCGTCCGCGGGCCGGCGGCGCGCGAACTGGGCTTCTGGCGCCCGCAGCCTGACGGTTCCATCGAGTTGCTGGTCGCCCATTCCGAGGGCCGCATCGAGGTCTTCTACGGGCAGCCGCGGTCGGCCGCCAGCTGGGCGCTGTCCACCGACGTCGGCTGGCGCACCCCGACCGCACCCCCGGTGGTCGGTACGACGCGGCTGTACGGCATCACTCCCGACGGCAGGCTGGCCTACGTCGAGGAACGCGCACACTCCGACGTCGAGCTGGCGCCACACTCCTCGGCCGCGCTGGAGCGGGTCGCCGGTTGAGCCCTCGCGCTCGCTCCGGCCGGCTCAACCAACGCCAGGGGTGAACTGGCTGGCGGTGAACACCGCACCCTGCGGATCGCGGATGAGCGCCGTCCGGGTCCATAGCGAGTCGTCCTGGTTCAGCACCGTGCCACCCAGCCGCTGGGCATCGCCGGCGATCCGGTTCCGGTCGGCGACGGTGAAAGAAACGTGCCAGTGGGGTGTTTCACCCGGTGCCGCCGTCCCCATCCAGCCGATCGCGTCGGCGAAGCCGGGCGGCACGGACACCGCGGCCTGCCGTTCGTGGATGCCCGGGTCCGAGGTGGTGGCCAGATGCTCCCCGTACCCGGGGACCCGGATCATCGTCGCGAACCCGAGATCGTCGAACGACCAGCCGAAGACGCCGGAATAGAATGCTGCCGCTACGGCCGGGTCGGCCGCGCGCAGGTCGCTGAAGTTCCACCCGCCCGGAGCGTTGACGATCTGGGCGCCGAGCCTGCGCGTGGCCTGCCAGAGACGGAACGGCACACCGGACGGGTCGGCGCACTGCGCCGATCGACCACCTTCGCCCGCGTCGGTCGCCGCCCGCACGACCCGGCCGCCGGACGCCTCGATCCGGGCTGCCACCGCGTCGGCATCGTCCACTGCGAGGTAGGTGTTCCAGGCCGGCGCGTTCGGCGCGCGGTCGCCGGGACTGCCGATGCCGGCGGCGTCGAGCCCGTCCAGCCGGGCGATCACATATCGGGAGGGCGCATCAGGCGGCGTTGCATCCTGGAAGGTCCAGCCGAACAGCCCGCCGTAGAAGGCCTTGGCTCCCTCGATGTCTCGGTGTTCGACGTCCACCCAGGAGGGGACGCCGGGTGGGTAGGTGCGTGGCGGAACGTGAGCGGGCTGGGCCACTGTCCTGATCCTCCGGCTGTAGTTCGCAGATGGACACCAGCACGACCGTAGAGGCAGTGGCGGACACCCGCCGTCCGCTGCTCGACAACTCAGGGCCGGTGGGAATCCCGATGGCTTCCGGTGGCGGACCGACGGCACCGGGTCGACAGTGAGCTCAAGGCCATGGCGGATCGCCAACGAACTCAGCTGCGCACACCGGTCCGGGGGTGAGTCAGGACATGAACGATCCGGATACGGAGCGCCGCGCCAAGGTCAGCACGGGCGAATTCAGTGCACTTTTCAACGCCGTTTCGAATTGGAACCGGTGGGGCCCCGACGACGAACGTGGTGCGCTCAACTACCTCACCGCCGATTGCATCCGTGCAGCTGTCAGGTTGGTGCGGACCGGACAGACACTGACCCTCGGCCTGCCGCTGAGGACCCGGCCGGGGATCGACAACCCGGTACCCGCGGAACATCGCATGACCATGCTCGGCGACCGGGACATCGGATCCGGAACGCTGCGATTCGCCAAGGACTACATCGGCGCCGACTACCACAATGCGCCGCACAGCCACATCGACGCGCTCTGCCACGTTGCCTTCGGGGGAGCCCTCTACAACGGCGCCCCGATCGAGTCGCTCACCGCCGAGGGGGCCAGCGCTCAATCCATCGGGGTACTGACCGACGGTCTGGTGGGGCGCGGCGTGCTGCTCGACGTTCCCGGAACGCGGGGAGCGCGGTGGATCGAACCCGGCGAAGACATCTTTCCCGACGACCTCGAGCTGTGCGAACGCCAGCAGGGCGTGACGGTCGGAGAGGGAGACATCCTGCTCATCCGCACCGGTCAGGCGCGGCGCGACTCGGAACTCGGTCCCACCGACGCCGGCGGCCCAAAGGCCGGCCTGCACCCCACCTGCGTGGAATTCTTCGCAGCACGACACATCGCGGCGCTCGGGTCGGACGGCAACAGCGACACCGCCCCGAGCAGCACCATCGGCATCGACTTTCCCGTTCATGTCCTGACTGTCAACGCGATGGGACTGCACCTGCTGGACTACCTGCAATTCGAGGGCCTCCTGGCCGCCTGCCAACGGTTGTCGCACTGGGATTTCCTTTTCGTCGCCGCACCGCTCCGGGTCGTCGGCGGTACCGGCTCGCCGGTGAATCCGATAGCCATCCTCTGAGACCGCCCGGAGCGAACTCCAACCGGAGGGCCAGGTCGGCTCCCGCCCGGCACCCCGCGGCAGGCTGAGCACGAACCGCTCGAAGATCCGCTCCCGCTGCTCGGCCCGCACACCGGGGCCTTCGTCCCGCACGGTCACCAGAACGGTGTCGTCCCCGCCGATCTCGATCTGGGGGGCGGCCCGCTCCCCGGGCGGCTGGCCGCCGGGGAACCTGACCCACGCGGGCCGGCGTCACGTCCGACGTACTGTTCGCCGTTCGAGGTGAACGAGCGGAAAAACGCCATTTCCCGACATCTGATCGGCGAGCGTCTGCCCGGCGACTCCCTGCTGCTGCAGGACGACGGCGTAGCCGGCCCGGTCCTCCAGCCGTTGCCGCAGATCGTTGCGCAGCGCGTTGCCCAGCAGGGTGGAGACGACGAACCCGAGCAGCACGAGGATCACCGCCAGCAGCAGCGGCCGCACCGACGACCACCGCACCGACGACCACCGCACCGACGACCACCGCACCGACGACCACCGGACGGGGCGACGACGACCGGCTGATCGGCTGATCGGCGGGCTGAGGGTCACCCGGCGAGCGCCGCGGACACCACCTCGCGGGCCTCTTCCTGCACCTGCGCCAGGTGCTCGGGTCCCTTGAACGACTCTGCATAGATCTTGTAGACGTCCTCGGTGCCCGACGGCCGGGCCGCGAACCAGGCGTTCTCCGTGGTGACCTTCAGCCCGCCGATGGCGGCGCCGTTGCCGGGCGCCGTCACCAGGCGCGCGGTGATCGGTTCGCCGGCCAGCGAATCGGCCTTGACGTCCTCCGGCGACAGCTTCGCCAGCTTCGCCTTCTCCGCCTTGGTCGCCGGCGCGTCCACCCGGGCGTAGGCCGGATCACCGAACTGCCCGGTCAGCTCTTTGTACCGTTCGCTCGGCGACTTCCCGGTCACGGCGGTGATCTCCGAGGCCAGCAGGGCCAGCAGGATCCCGTCCTTGTCCGTCGTCCACACCGTTCCCTTCTTGCGCAGGAAGGAGGCGCCGGCCGACTCCTCACCGCCGAAGCCGATCGACCCGTCGATCAGACCGGGGACGAACCACTTGAAACCCACCGGCACCTCGACCAGCCGGCGGCCCAGCTGGTCGACCACCCGGTCGATCATCGAAGAGGACACCAGGGTCTTCCCGACGCCCATGTCGGAGCCCCACTCCGGACGATGGCTGTAGAGGTAATCGATCGCCACGGCCAGGTAGTGGTTGGGGTTCATCAGACCCGCATCGGGAGTGACGATCCCGTGTCGGTCCGCGTCCGCGTCATTGCCGGTGGCAATCGCGTAGCCGCCGCCCTCGCGAACCTTGGTGACCACCGAGGCCATGACGTTGGGCGAGGAGCAGTCCATCCGGATCTTGCCGTCCCAGTCCAGCGTCATGAACGACCAGGTCGGGTCGACGACCTTGTTCAGCACGGTCAGGTCCAGGTGCAGGCGCTCGGCGATCGCTGCCCAGTAGGCGACCGAGGCGCCGCCCAACGGGTCGGCACCGATGTGCACCCCGGCGTCCCGGATCGCGGCGATGTCCAGCACCGAGTCCAGGTCACCGACGTACCCGCCGATGTAGTCGTAGTAGCCCGTGGTGTCGGAGTCCCTGGCGGCCTGATAGCTCATCCGCTTCACGTCGGTGAGGCCGCCCGCCAGGATGTCGTTCGCCCGCGCCGCAATGACGGAGGTGGCATCACTGTCCGCCGGTCCGCCGTTCGGCGGGTTGTACTTGAAGCCGCCGTCCCGCGGCGGGTTGTGACTGGGGGTGACGACGATGCCGTCGGCGAGCTTGCTGGTCCGGCCCCGGTTGGCCTTCAGGATCGCGTGCGAGACGGCCGGCGTCGGGGTGTAACCGTCGGCCGCGTCCAGCATCACCGTGACCCCGTTGGCGGCGAGCACCTCCAGGGCGGTGGAGGTCGCCGGGCCGGACAGGGCGTGGCTGTCCGCGCCCATGAACAGCGGCCCGTCCGTGCCCTGATCGGCGCGGTACTCGCAGATCGCCTGGGTGATCGCGAGGATGTGGTCCCGGTTGAACGCGGTGTCAAGGCTGGACCCGCGATGGCCGGAGGTTCCGAAGACGACCCGCTGTTCGGGGACCGAGACGTCTGGGTGGAGGTCCTCGTAGGCCGCGAGAACCGCGTCCACATCGATGAGATCGCTGGCCTGGGCGGGCTGTCCCGCGCGTGGATCCATGGCGGTATTGAACCGGACTTGACCCCGACCGGCATCACGGGTCCCAGTTCCGGGTCGGTTCGGTGGCGATTGCCCGATCTGCCGGTTGCGACGACCGCGCTCGTCGGAGGGCAGGTCAGCAAGCCGTGAGTGGTCCAGATCCATCGGGACGGGGCGACGATCTCGCGTCGGGCTGCAGCACCGCGTTTCTGCGCTGGTCATCAGCCACTGCTGGTGACGGTGTAGCTGTCCCCGCTCGGGCTGACCGCGACTCGAGCCGGAACGGGGTCAGGAATGTTGGTCAGTGTCAGCTGGCACAGAGCTTCGCCGGGGGCGGTGACCACACATGTGACGTTCTCGGCGGCCACTCCCTTCGCGATCTCGTCGGCCGGCAGCGCCTCGGCGAGCGTGTCCGGGTCGTTGTCATTGGGCTGCTGGGACCCTGCGCTTCCGGGAAGAGTGTCCACATTGCCGGTTCCGGTGACGCCTCCTCGTTGCGATCATGTCACCGAAGGTCATCGGTCAGCCGCTCGGAACCGCCTTTACTGCGGTGGCGGCAGCCCGAATCACCAGCCAGCGATCACCGGCACGACCTCCCGGCCGAGAGTCTTCAGCGGTTCCAGGCTCCAGGCGCGTGGCACACCGCCGTGGGCGTGGCTGATGCCGAGCTTCGCGTAGCCCTGCAGCGTCTCCAGGATGGTGTCGACGTTCTCGCCGTTCTCGCCGGGGTCGAGCGAGGCCATCACCGTCTTCTCGATGTCGTCGTAGTTGGTGCCCTCTCGCTCACAGTGCCCGCGCAGCACATCGAGCTTGTGCTCCAGCTCGGGCGTCGGGAACAGGTTGCATGCCTGCGCATACTTCGCGACCAGCCGCAGGGTCTTCTTCTCCCCGGAGCCGCCGATCAGGATCGGTGGATGCGGCCTGCGCAGCGGCTGCGGGGAGTTCAGCGTCCGGCCCAGCCGGTAGTGCCGCCCGTTGTAGGGCTCGTCCTGCTCGCTCCACATCTGCAGGCAGATCTGCAGGGTCTCCTCGAGCCGCTCGAACCGCTCCGCGGTGGGCGGGAACGTCAGACCGAGCCCGGTGGCCTCCGCCTCGTTCCACGCCGCGCCGATCCCCAGCCACGCCCGCCCGCCGGAGAGCACGTCCAGCGTGCTGACCAGCTTCGCCAGCATTCCGGGCTCGCGATAGGTCACCGCGGTGACCCAGGAGACCAGTTCAACCCTCGAGGTACGGCCGGCCAAGTAGCCGAGGGTGGTGTAGGCCTCCAACATTTCGCGCTCAGGCGGCCCGAACACGCCGATCTGCCAGAGATGGTCCATCACGCTGACCTTGGCGAAACCCTCCTGCTCCGCCGTCCCGACGATCCGGTCCAGATCGGCGCGCAAGCCGGCCGGCCCGTCCGGAAAGGTGAAGTCCCCGATATGCAATCCGATCTCCATCGCACTCCTTCGTTCGGCCAGCAGGTTCCCGTCGCATCGGCGGCTTCTGTTGGCGAGGGTAACGATCAGCGAAACTCCCGGCCTTGCGCGCCGAGCCGGTGAAAGCGAGGCTGGATGGCATGTGTCGCAACATTCGAACCCTGCACAACTTCGATCCGCCCGCCACCACCGACGAGGTGCACGCCGCGGCCCTGCAGTACGTGCGGAAGGTCAGCGGGACCACGAAGCCTTCGGCCGCGAACAAGGAGGCCTTCGACCGCGCTGTGCACGAGATCGCGCACATCACCCGGCACCTGCTCGACGACCTGGTGACGACCGCGCCCGCCAAGGACCGGGAGACCGAAGCCGCCAAGGCCCGGGCCCGGGCCGCGGAGCGTTACGGCCGTATTGCGGGATAGCTCGCGTGATGCACCCGCCCCGGCCCCGGTGCCCGGACAACCGGGCGAACACGTCACAACCGGGCTTTCGCCGCGGGGACGCCCGCCCGAAGCGTGGCTAGTATCCGTCCGTGACCGCCGCAAAGCACATCGTCCAGGTCGATCTGACCGACGTCGAAACGTTCACCCGCCAGTTCCTGGAGGAACTGCAGTTCGGGCAGGGCGTCGCGTTGGTGCGTGCGACCACCCACGACCTCTACATGGCTCTTGCGCGGACGGTCCGGCAACAGCTGATGTCCCGGTGGCTCGACACTCTCAACACCCAGCTCGACGTGAACGCCAAAGCCGTCGCCTACCTGTCCGCCGAGTACCTGCTCGGCCGCCAGCTGGACAATTCGCTGCTCGCCGCAGGGCTCAGCGACGTCGCGGAACGGTCGATGGAGTCGTTGGGCCTGAACCTGAACAGCCTGCGTGACGCGGAGGTGGAACCGGGCCTGGGCAACGGCGGCCTGGGTCGGCTCGCGGCGTGTTTCATCGATTCGCTGGCCACGCTGGGGGTTCCCGCCGTCGGTTACGGAATCCGTTACGAGTACGGGATCTTCCGGCAGACCTTCGTCGACGGTGAGCAGGTCGAGCAGCCCGATTCGTGGTTGACCAACGGGTCGCCGTGGGAATTCCCGCACCCCGAGATGGCCGTCACCGTGCGGTTCGGCGGCAGCACGGAGCAGTACGTGGACACCGACGGGGTGGTGCGGTCACGCTGGAACCACGGTTGGGAAGTTCGCGGGATTCCCTACAACTACATGGTTCCCGGTTACGGGGTCGGCAACGTCAACACCTTGCGGCTGTGGAGTGCCCGGGCGACGCAGGCCTTCGACCTCACCGTCTTCAACGCCGGCGACTACCTCGAGGCGGTCCGTGCACAGGCCTTCGCCGAGAACATCTCGAAGGTCCTCTACCCGGAGGACTCCACCCCGCAGGGCAAGGAATTGCGCCTACAGCAGCAGTATTTCTTCGCCGCCTGCTCGTTGCGCGATTTCCTCGACCACACCCTTCCGAAGGATTTCGATCTCGGAAAACTTCCGGAACGGGTGATCTTCCAGCTGAACGACACCCATCCGGTGATCGCGATCCCCGAGCTGATGCGCATCCTGGTCGACGAGCGCCAGATGGAGTGGAAGCAGGCGTGGGCCATCACGCGGCAGTGTTTCGCCTACACCTGCCACACGTTGCTGCCGGAGGCGCTCGAGGTCTGGCCGGTGGCGTTGCTCGGACGGCTGCTGCCCCGGCACCTGGAGATCATCTACAAGATCAACGAGGACTTTCTCGCGGAGGTCCGGGCCGCCGATCCGGACAACGAGATGCTGGCCCGGCGGATGTCGATCATCCAGGAGTACCCGTTCCGGGCGGTGCGGATGGCCTACCTCGCAACGGTCGCCGGCTCGATGGTCAACGGGGTGGCGGAGTTGCACAGCGAGCTTCTGCGTGACCAGGTGCTGAGCGATTTCGCCGCCTACTGGCCGAAGAAGTTCACCAACGTCACCAACGGCGTCACCCCGCGGCGTTTCATCCGGCTGTCGAATCCCGGGCTGTCCCGGCTGATCACCACGACCATCGGCGACGGCTGGCTGCGGGACCTGGACCGGCTCCGCGAGCTCGAGGCCTACGCCGACGACAACGCTTTTCTCACCTCGTTCGCGGCGATCAAGGGCGCCAACAAGGTGCGGCTGGCCGGTTTGTTGGAGCGGCGCGACGGCATCGTGCTCGATCCGTCGGCGATCTTCGACGTGATGGTCAAGCGGCTGCACGAATACAAGCGGCAGACCCTGAAACTGCTGCACGTCATCACCCTGTACCAGCGCATCCAGGACAACCCCGACATCGACCTGCTCCCCCGCGTGGTCATTTTCGGCGCCAAGGCCGCCCCCGGCTACCGGATCGCCAAGGTCACCATCGCGCTGATCAATGCGGTGGCGGCCGTGCTGGATGCCGACCCACTGGTCAACGGCAGGCTGCGGATCGCCTTCCCCGCCAACTACAACGTCACGCTGGCCGAGACGCTGATCCCCGCCGCGGACCTCTCCGAACAGATCTCGCTTGCCGGCAAGGAGGCCTCCGGGACCGGCAACATGAAGCTCGCGCTCAACGGCGCGCTCACCATCGGCACCCTGGACGGGGCGAACGTCGAGATCCGGGACCTGGTCGGGAAGGAGAACTTCTTCCTGTTCGGGATGACCGAGCCCGAGGTCGCCGCCACCATGGCCGCCGGCTACCGACCGCACACCTACTACGAGACTGACCCGCTGCTGCGCCGGGCGATCGACGCGATCAGTACGGGTGAGTTCTCCGGCGGTGACCGCGGCGCCTTCGCACCACTGGTCGATTCGCTGCTGCACCACGACCAGTACCTGGTGCTCGCCGACTATCGGGCCTACATCGAGGCCCAGGACGCAGTCGACATCTCCTACGGCGATCAGCACGCGTGGACCCGCAGCGCGGTGCTGAATGTCGCGCGGTCGGGCTTCTTCTCCAGCGACCGATCGATCCGTGACTACCTCGACCGCATCTGGCACGCGGACGCCGTCCCGATCCCCTGAATCGGGGCGATCTGAACAGCTCTGGGGTGGTCTGAGGTACCTCAGGGAGCCTCAGCCCGCCTCAGGGCCGGCGTTGGGCGTCAGCTGAGTTCCTGGTGCGCCAGTTGGTGCTCGATCGCCCGATGCACGTCCCTGCGACTCAGCGGCAATGTTCCTGTCACGACGACGAACACACGGTTCGCCGGACGTGAGAGGAGAAGCCGATGAGCATGCCTTGGGGTCCGTCGATCGACGCCGAGCTCGGCTACCGGCAGCAGCGGGTCCGCTCCGACTTCCGCCGGGGCGAGTCCCGGCGGGCGGCCCGGAGCACCCCCCGCACCCCCCGTCGGATTCCGGTGGGACGGACCGAAGCGCCCGCTGTGGTCGTCCGCCCGAGGCCGGCGCACGCCGCGTGAGGCACTGATCAATTCCACGTTGTCGGTGCCTGCTGCCACTATGGACGACGTGGTCCGGTCCGCGGCGGGTGCGCCGTTCGTCGCTCGCGCCCAGCAGCTGGTGCAGTTCGAACACGCGCTTGCCAGGGCTCGGGCCGGCGAGCCCGGGGCGCTGCTGCTCTCCGGCGATGCCGGGGTCGGAAAGACCCGGCTGCTCAGCCGGATGGGGGAGATCGCCCAGGAGTCCGGCGCTCTCGTGGTCACCTGCCACTGCATCGATCTCGGTGACGTGGGCCTGCCGTACCTGCCGTTCACCGACGCTCTCGGCCAGCTCCGGGAGGCGACCGACACCGTGCAACGTGCCGTCGAGGCACGGCCCGCCCTCGGTCGGCTGCTGGACGGCGGGCTCGCCGACACGGCCGGGACGGAGAACCAGGCGGCGCGGCTGCAGCTCTTCGACGGGATCGCCGCCGTGCTCGGAGCGATCGGGACCGCACAGCGGCCGTTGCTGCTGATGGTGGAGGACCTGCACTGGGCGGATCCGTCCAGTCGCGACGTGCTGCGCTTCCTGCTCGCCAGGCTGCGCAACGAGCACCTGCTGGTGGTCGGCACGTACCGCACCGACGACCTGCACCGCCAGCACCCGCTCCGGCCGGTGCTCGCCGAGCTGCTGCGTCATCCCAAGGTCGACCATCTCGAGCTGCCGCCGTTCACCCACGACGAGTTGGCCGAGTTCGGCGAGGCGATCACCGGACAACCGTTGCCGGAGGTGGCTTTGCAGCGGGTGCTGACCCGTTCCGAGGGCAACGCCTACTTCGCCCAGGAACTGCTGGAGGCCGGACCCGACGCGGCGGTGCTGCCCGGCTCCCTGTCGGATGTGCTGCACGGACGGCTGGAACGGCTCGACCACTGCGTCCAGGCGCTGGCCAGGATCGCGTCCGTGTCCGGCCGTCGCGTCTCCGAACCGCTGCTCTGGGCGGTTGCGGCGCACGATCCGTGCTTTCCCGAGGTCGCGACCTTCGACTCCGCGCTCCGCGAGGCCGTCACCCACCACGTGCTGGCCGCGGAGGACTCGAGGTGGATCGCCTTCCGCCACGCGCTGCTGGCCGAGGCCATCTACGCCGACCTGCTGCCGGGCGAGCTCGCCGGCCTGCACGCCGCGTACCTGCGGGAGTTGCTGGCCAACCCGGCGCTCGGCTCGCAGGCACAGATCGCCCACCACGCCTTCCGGAGCCACGACCTCCCCGCGGCGCTGGGTGCATCACATGCCGCCGCGCGGGAAGCCGCGGAAGTGCTTGCCCCCGCCGAGGAGTTGCGTCACCTGGAAACCGTGCTGCAGCTGTGGGACGCGGTGCCGCAGGCCGCGTCGGTGGTCGGGCGGGACCGGATCGACGTCACCATGGCGGCCGCCGCGGCGGCCAGTCGGGCGGGTCAGCCATCACGGGCCGCGGCCCTGGCGGCCTCCGCGCTTGCGGACGCCGATCCACCGACGGCGGCCCGGATCACCCCGGCCGCGGTGTCCCAGCTGATCGACGACGACCGGGCCGGGGAGGCGCTGGAGGCGGCGAACCTGGCGCTTGTCGTGTTGGAGCAGGGGTCACCGTCGGCGGAACGGGCCCGGGTGTACGCAGCGCACGCGAGGTCTGCGCTGAACCTGGATCTCGACGAGGACGCCCGCCGAACCGCGCAGAAGGCGATCACCGAATCCCGCCTGCTGGGCGTCGCCGACGCGGAGGCGGACGCGCTGACCACCCTCGCCGTGCTGAACGTCGACGATGCCGACCGGGCCGCCGCCCTGCTCCGCGGCGCCGTGGCGACGGCCCGCCGAACTGGTGATCTCCTCGGCGAACTCCGCGGTGTGCACAACCTCGGCGCCAACAGGTACTACGCCGGCCAACTCACCGAGGCCGCCGCCGTGCTGGAGGAAGGCGTTGACCGCGCCCGGGCGGCCGGGGTGCTGTGGACGGGCTACGGCGTCGGGATGCTGATCTTTCGCCAGTTGATCCGCTACGTCTCGGGCGACCTCGCGCCGGCACCACCGTCGGCGGACTGGGTGCCGGAGTCGGCCACCTGGATCCTGTCGGTGGTCGACCTGTACGGGGCGGTCGCGCGCGGCGACGACGACGCGATCGACCGCGGGCGCGCGGTGAAGGCCGACTGGCGCCGCGACCCGATGGTGGCGCTGATCTCCGGTGGCTGCACCATCGACGCCCTGACCGGGTCGGGCGATCAGCAGGGCGCCGTCGACCTGACGGTACAGGTGATCGAGTTCCTGGACGCGGCCTGGAACGACTACTTCCTGGGCGGGCTCTGGCTCTCCGCGCTGGGCATCGCCGCCCTCGCTGATCGGGCCGAGCAGACCAGACTGACCGGCGGTGACCCGGCCGCCGACATCGCAACCGGCACAACCCTGCTCGATCGTGCTGTGGAAACGGCCAGGCGCGGGCGGCCACGCGGCGGCCGGCTGGGCCCGGAGGGCCGGGCGTGGATGGCCAGGGCGCGGGCCGAGTACGGGCGGCTGGTCGGTGACGACGATCCGGCCCGGTGGTCCGAGGCCATCACCGAGTTCGGGTACGGGTACCGGTACGAGATCGCCCGCAGCCGCTGGCGGCTGGCCGCCGCCCTCGCCGGCGCCGGGGACCATGCGGCGGCCCAGTCGGAGGCCCTGTCGGCGTTGGCCGAGGCCGTCGAGATGGGCGCCCGACCCCTCGCCGACGCCGTGCGCGACCTCGGCCGACGGGCCCGGCTGGACCTGCCGGGCAGCCGGCAGGTGGTCGGCGTGCTGACCGATCGCGAGGAGTCGGTGCTGCGCCTGGTGGCCAAGGGGCTGACGAACCGGCAGGTCGGCGAGCGGTTGTTCATCAGCTCCAAGACCGTCAGCGTGCACATGTCGAACGTGCTGGCCAAGCTCGGGGTCAGCGGCCGGGCGGAGGCGGTGGCCGTGGCCCACCGGCGGGGGTTGCTGGCCGAGGAGCGCACTGGCTGAGCCGGGCCCGCCCTGGGTGCCGCGCCGGGTCCCCCGGTGCTGGCCACCGTGGGTCGGTGCCCCAGGGACGTCGGTGCAACACCTGTGGGGACAGCGCAACGTCGCGTGGCGGTTGGCAGGTGACCACAGAGGTCGTGCCGATGCTCGGAAGCGTCCAGCCGGTGGCCCGTTTCTGGGTCCCGGCCCGGTCGTCGAGCCGGGCACCCGCGTCCCATCACAGCCGCGGGTCGACGGGCTCGGACTCCAGCGCGAGAACGGCGAAGACTGCCTCGTGGACCCGCCACAGCGGTTCGCGCCGCACCGCGCGCTCCAGGGACTCGATGCCCAGCGCGTACTCCCGCGCGGCCAGTGAGCGCTTGTGCCCCAGGTGGCGTTCCCGCAGCCGTTCCAGGTTCGCGGGCTCGGTGTAATCCGGTCCGTAGATGATGCGCAGGTACTCACGGCCACGCACCTTCACCCCGGGCTGTGCATAACCGCGGGCCGTCCTGACCAGATTGTGGAACGGCTTCACGACCATGCCCTCGCCGCCGGCCGCGGTGAGTGCCTCCCACCAACCGACCGCCGCGGCGATCGACTCGGGGTCGTCGGTGCCGACCAGGATGCGCCGGGTGGACCGGATCAGCGCCGGAGCGGTCCGTACCAGACGGTCGGCCAGCGCCAGGTGCCAGCCGTGGTCCTTCTCGCTCCAGGTCCGCCCCTCGCTCGCCAGCAGCTGGAACGGTGCGAGCTGCACACCCTGCAGGCCGGCGGTGGGCCAGACGTAGCGTCGGTAGCTCTCGGTGAACGCGCGCGCATTGGTCGCCCGGGCGACGGTCCGACCCAGAAGATCGGTCACGCCGACGCCGCGATTGGACGCCGCCTGCAGCGCCGCGACGGCCGCCGGCAGCGCCGCGTTCGCCGCGGCACCGACGGCGGCGTACTGGGTGCGGAGCAGGTCCTCGGCCTTGGCCGACCACGGCAGCAGCTCGGCGTCGAACAGCAACCAGTCGGTGTCCAGCTCGGTCCACAGGTCCGTCTGGTCGATGGCCTCCCGCACCGAGCGCAGCAGATCCTCGGTGAGCGCGGCTGCGAAGAACGACCGTCCGGTGCGGGTATGGACCGCGCCGGTGGCGCCGTCAGCGGCGGCGAACCTGCTCGCGGCGACCTTCGCGCTGCGGCAGACCAGGACGACGGCCCGGGAGCCCATGTGCTTCTCCTGGCAGATCAGCTCGGTCACGCCGCCGCGCCGGTAGAAGTCGAAGGCGGTGGCCGGATGCTCCAGCAGATCACCGTCCGGCTGGGTGGCCGTCGGCGCCATCGTGGGCGGCAGGTACAGCAGCCGGCGCGGCTCGATCGCGAAGCGGCTCATCACCTCGAGCGCCCCGGCGGCGTTTTCTTCGCGCACGGTCACCCGGCCCGCGAGTCGGGTCTCGACGCCCCGCCGACCCAGCACATCGGTGATCGCCAGCTCGTCGGGATCACGGGTAGCGACCGGGGCGTCCGGGACCAGGAATGGTTTGACCGGCTCGTACCAGACCTGCCGGGCGGGGACGGCCACGAGTTCCTTCTCCGGGTAGCGCAGCGCGGTCAGCGCGCCGCCGAAGACGCAGCCGGTGTCCAGGCACATCGTGTTGTTGACCCATTCCGGCACCGGCGTGGGGGTGTGCCCGTACAGCACCATCGCCGAGCCGCGGTAGTCCTGCGCCCACGGGTAGCGCACCGGCAGGCCGAACTCGTCGGTCTCCCCGGTGGTGTCCCCGTACAGCGCGAAGCTGCGCACCCGAGCCGAGGCTCTCCCGTGGTACTGCTGCTTGAGGCCGGCGTGGGCGACGACGAGCCGGCCGTCGTCGAGCACCAGATGCGACACCAGCCCGTAGCAGAACTGTTGCACCTGGGCGCGGAACTCCGGGGTCTGCAGGGTCAGTTGCGCCAGGGTGGTCTCCAGGCCGTGACTGACCTGGACCTGCTTGCCCTGCAGCGCCCTGACCAGCTTGTTCTCGTGGTTGCCGGGTACGCAGAACGCGTGACCGGCGGCGACCATACCCATCACCAGTCGCAGCACGCCGGGGCTGTCGGGGCCCCGGTCGACCAGGTCACCGAGGAACACGGCCCTGCGCGCCGCGGGCGGGACGGCGTCAACCGGTCGGCCGTCCCGGTCCGGGATCAGTTCGTAGCCGAGGTCGGTGAGCAGGGCCTCGAGCTCGGCGCGGCAGCCGTGGACGTCGCCGATGACGTCGAACGGGCCGTGCTCGTGCCGGAAGTCGTTGAGCAGCCGCTCCCGGACGATGATCGCGTCCGCGACCTCCTGCTCGCTGCGCAGGACATGGACCTTGCGGAAACCCTCCTTGTTCAGGTGTTTGATCGAGCGGCGGAGCTGGTCGCGCTGGCGTTTGACCACCACGTCGCCGAAGTCCCGGTCCGGGCGCCCGGCGTTGCGGTCCAGGCACACGCGCTCCGGCAGGTCCAGCACGATGGCCACCGGCAGGACGTCATGCGCCCGCGCCAGCTCGACGAGCTGGCGCCGGGCCTCCGGTTGCACGTTCGTCGCGTCGGCGACGGTGAGACGACCGCCGTCGAGCCGTTTCCCGGCGATGAAGTTCAGCACCTCGAACGCCGCGGCGGTGGCGGACTGATCGTTCTCGTCACCGGACACCAGCCCACGGCAGAAGTCACTCGACAGCACCTCGAACGGCCCGAAGTGCTCCCGGGCGAAGGTGGACTTCCCGGAGCCGCTGGCCCCGATCAGGCAGATCAGGGACAGCTCGGGAACCGCGAGGTCGGTCATGCCGCTCTCCGGAAGACGGCCAGCTGGGTCGGGGGGCCGACCTCGGGGTCGTCATCGCCGATGGGCAGGTACCGAGCGGTGTAGCCGTACGAGGTCGACGTCGCGTCCGCCCAGGCGTGGAACTGTTGGCGGGTCCACTCGAACCGGTGATCCCGGTGCCGCAGCCCGCCCACCGCCAGCCGGGGGTACCGGACGTTGTGCTCGGCGTTGGGCGTGGTGACCAGCACCGACGTCGGGCGGGCGTGTCCGAAGACGCTGCGCGCGAGCGCCGGCAGCCGCGGCGGGTCGAGGTGCTCGATGACCTCCATCAGGACGACGGCGTCGTGGCCGGCCAGCCGGTCGTCGCGGTAGGTGGCCGACGACTGCAGCAGCTCGAGCCGGGCGCGTTGGCTGTCCGGCATCCGCTCCAGCTGCAGCCGCCGGGTGGCAATCTCCAGCGCCCGGTGGGACACGTCCACGCCGAGCACCTTGCTGAACGACGGGTCCCGGAGGAGGTCACGCAGCAGGGCCCCCTCTCCGCAGCCAAGGTCGACCACGGTCGCTGCATGCTCGTCGAGCAACGCCGCGATGACCGCAGACCTGCGCAGCTGCGAGAGCGGAGCAGGTCGGTGCCCCGCGTCGTCGGCCGCCTGTCCGTCGGCCCGGGTTGCAGTGCACGCGGTGTCGGCCAGGTTCGCGCCGAGGGCCCAAGTTTCGTCGAGCTGGGTGTCGTCGAGCTGGCTTTCGTGGAGCTGGGTGTCGTCGGCCTGCGTGTCGTCGATCTCGGCCAGTCTGCCGGCCGCGTCCCGGACCAGGGTCCGGTGGTGGCCCAGGTAGCGCCGGGTGATGGTGTCCCGATCGGGGTGCTCCGCAAGCCAGCTCCCGCCGGCCCGCATCAGCTTGTCGACCTCGTCGGTGCTCACCCAGTAGTGCTTGCCGTCGTCCAGCACCGGCATCAGTACGTAGAGCTGCGTCAGCGCAGCCGCGACCGTCATCACCCCGGACAGCCGGAGGTCCAGGTACGGCGAGTTCCCCCACGTCGGCAGCTGGTCGTCCAACGCGATGGCGGACGTGGTGACCGTCCAGCCGAGTGGAGCGAAGAGCCGCTCGACCAGGCCGCTGTCGCCCCGGCTCGGCAGCGCGGGGAGGTGGATCTCGAGCGGAACGGCCGCGCCGGGCAGCTCGGGCCGGGCCTCGCAGCGGCCGGCCATCGCGGTCCGGAAAACCTTGCCCAGGGCCACCGACAGCATCGACGACGCCGCGTAGGGCCGGTCGTTGACGTATTGGGACAGCGAGAATCCGCCGTCACCCGGCCCGCCCTTGCCGCGCACCAGCGCGATCGGGTCGACCTCCAGCAGCAGCGCGACAGTGCTTCGCGCTGCGGTCGCCTCCGGCCAGAACACGTGGGCGGTGCCGACCCCGACGCTGAACGACTGGGCCCGGTCGGGGTGCTTGTGCAGCAGGTAACCGAGGTCGGCGGCGTCGGGCATCGTCGTCGACAGGGTCACCAGCACGGGCTCAGTGTGCCTTCCGGTGCATCGGCACCGGTACCGGGTTTGCGTCCACCGGTGAACGCCGCGGCGCAGGGGCAACGAGTCCTCGGCAGCTGCCATCGAAGAGGCGCAGTGGGAGAGGATGAGTTGTGGCCGAGACCGACGACGCCGTCCGGAACGCGCTGGACGAGCTCTACTCCGCTGACCCCGACGACTTCATGGCACGCCGCACCGCCCTGGCCGCGGCGGCGAAGAAGGATGGGAACACCGCTGCGTCGAAACAGATCTCGGCGCTGCGTAAGCCGACCCGGTCGGCGTACACGGTCAACGCACTGGCCCGCGACGACCCGGACGGGATCACCGAGCTGGTCGACCTGGGTGAGCAGCTCCGCTCCGCGGAGCGGTCCGTCGACCCCCGGCAGATCCGCGAGCTGACCGCCCACCGCCGGCGGCTGGTGAACGAGCTCACCAGGCGGGCGTTCGAGACGATCGGCGACGCCGGGCCCAGCTCCGCCGTCCGCGACGAGGTGGTGTCCACCCTCACCGCGGCGCTCGCCGACCCCGAGGTCGCGGCGCAGGTCGCCGACGGGACGCTGGTCAAACCCGCCCGCTGGGAGGGCTTCGGCTTCGGCGGTGCCCCCGACCTCACCGTGGTCGGCGGAACGGGCGGCCGCGCCGGCAGCGGGAGCGGCGCGACAACCTCTGCGCCGCAACGCACACCGCCCAAGCCTCGCCCGTCGACGAAAGGCATGTCCCGGGAGGAACGCGAGGAGGCCCGGCGGCTCGCGGAGGAGCAGGAGGCGCAGCGCAAGGCCGAGGAGAAGGCGGAGAAGGAGGCCGCGGCCGAGGAGGCCAGGCGCGCCCGGATCGCCGACGCGCGGCAGGCGGTGGACGACGCAGAGGAGGCCTACCTGCTGGCCGCCGACGAGGAACAGGTGCGGGTGGACCGGCTGCGCGAACTCGAGGACCAGGTCGCCGACGCCCGGCGGGCGGTCGACGAGGCGCGGATCCAGCTGCGGCGCGCGGAAATCAGGCAGCGGCGGGCCGGCGACGCGCTGGCCCGGTTGGAGGGTTGACCGACTGGACGGCTGGCCCGGTCCGGTCACCGACCGACCGGCCGATGGCACGCTGAGCGCCGCAATCGGCCGGCGTAGGGGCGATGTGGCGGTGGTAGCCGTCCGGCCGACCCGGCGGTGCACCTGCTCAGCGCGCCAGAGACCGTGCCGCCGCCACCAGCGCCGGCCGGCCCACCGATTCCTGCACGCACCGCGCAAACAGCCAGTCCCGTAGGCGATCCGGGTCCAGATCCAGCAAGGCTGCGATGCGGCGGACGAATCCACGGGCATCGGCGGCCAGCTGGTCCGGGCAGTTCAGCATGTGCTGCAGCGGGTCGTAGGTCCGATCCCCGACGTAGGGCTTCGGATCGATCACCAGCCAGGGCTCCCGCTGCGCGGCGAGGATGTTGCCGGCGTGCAGGTCGGTACACAGCACCACCTCCGACGGGGCATCCAGCGGCAGTTCCCGCAGCATCTGGATGCCGTCCCGGGCCATTCCCCGATCCAGCAGGCCGGCGGGATCGAGCGGCCCGACGCGACCGGGCGGGCCGCCGACCGTCAAGGCCGGTTCGACCCGGGCATCGAACCCGGCCCCGGACGCCGCCTCGGATGCCGCCTCGAAGCGGGCGTCGAACGAATCGGCCCACCACGCGCACATGCTCGCCAGCGACCGGAAGGGATGACCTGTCGGTGGCTCGATCCACAGCCGGCGCAGCAGCCCGGCCACCACCCGGTGTTGTTCCGCGCGCGGCATCGCGTCGGCGAGAGAGGTTCCCGGGTCGCATTTCTCCAGTAGCAGCGCCCGACCGGAGCCGACGACGGCCGCGTCGAGCAGACGAACAGCACCGTCGCCGGCCCAGGCCCGGAGGCCGTCGGCCTCGTGCAGGCCCTCGTCCTTACCGGGGTCGGCGTCCGGCCGGACGATCTTGAGCACCACCGGCCGTCCGCGCCCGCCCCGGGCCGGGGCCACCCACGCCGTCACGCCGCCCGGTTGATACGGGCGTCCGGGCTGGAGTGACCACAGCTCGGCGACCCTGCCTACCTGGACCGCCAGGTCGGCCAGCCAGGCGCGCCCGGGCGAGCCCGGCGGATCGTGGTGCTCGATCCAGTCGCGCAGGTTGGCCGGAACCTCGAACGCGGGCATGGCCGCATCCTGCCGTGAAACCCGGTCGACTCCGCGGCGGACCACATCGATCCGTCAATGGTGCACCGTTCCCGGCGGCCGGAAGGGCCATTTTTGACGGCTCGATTGGCTTCAGGCGACCCGCACGGTCAGTGACGGGTCACAGCTGGATGAGATCACCGTTCCTTCGGCGTTGATCTGCACCGCAAACGGCATGCCGTTCACCGCCAGACCCGACACCGACAAGGCGCCCACCGATGTCGACGGACTGAGCGAGACGGTGCCGTTCGGCACGTGCGGATCGAGCCCGAGGAAGGCCTGCAGCATGACGACCACACCTGCGGCCGCCCAGGCCTGCGGCCGGCAGGATGCCGGATACGGAACCGGGACAGCCAGCTCGGTCGCGGCGAACCCGCCGAAGAGCTCGGGAAGTCGCCCGTCGAAGGCGGTTCCGGCCGCCAGCAGGCCGCCGGCCAGCGCTGCAGCGTGCCGGGTCAGGCCCGCCTTGATCAGGCCGTGAACCACGATCGCGGTGTCGTGCGGCCACACCGAACCGCAGTGGTAGCTCAGCGGGGAGTAGCCACCGGCGGTGTCGGCCATCGTGCGCAGGCCGAAGCCACTGGACAGGCTGGGGTGGATGAGCCGGTCGGCCACCGCCCTGGCCTCGTCCGGCGTCAGGATCCCGGTTGCCAGCAGGTGTCCCATGTTCGATGCGGGCGAATCGACCGCGCGCTTGTCCCGGTCCAGCGCAAGCGCCGGGAAGGGCCCGAGATCGTCGGACACCCAGAACGCGGCGCGGAATCGGTCCGCCATCTCAGCGGCGTACCGGCGCCAGCGTTCGGCACCGGGGCGGCCGAAGGCTTCGAGCAGTTCGGCACCGGACAGCGCGGCCTCGTAGGCGTATCCCTGGACCTCGGCGAGGGCGACCGGGCCGGTGGCGATCGTGCCGTCCGCGAACCGGACCGCATCGTCGGAATCCTTCCAACCCTGATTGGCCAGTCCGTGGCCCGAATCGTCGTGGTAATCAAGGAACCCGTCACCGTCGGCATCGCCGTAGGTAGCGATCCAGTCCAGCGCGCGTTCCATCGCCGGCAGCAGATCGGCCACCTGATCCAGCGGCATTCCCCAGCGCCACGCGTCGGCGAGCAGGCAGATCCACAGCGGTGTGGCGTCCACCGTGCCGTAGTACACCGGCGGCAGCGTCGCCGACGCAGGGTCCTCCGGGCCGAGGGTGGTGATGGCTCGCCGCACCTCGTGCGGAATCTTTCCCGGCTGCTCGTCGGTGTCCCGGTCGACGGCGAGACCCTGCAACGAGGCCAGGGCACGCAGGGTCCCGCCCGCCAGCTCGGTGCCCAGCGGCAGTGCCATCCTTGCCGCCCAGATCGAGTCCCGACCGAAAAGGGTGAGGTACCAAGGAGATCCGGCGGCGGCGAACGCATCTTCCGGCGCTCCGGCAAGCGCCATGCGCAGGGCCGACAGATCGCCGACGGAGCGACTCAGCAGCGGCGCCAACCGGTGGTCGCCGGCCACCACCGACGGTCCGGCCGTCACCGGCACCGACCTGGCCGGGACCACCACAGCGTCCCGGTCGCGGACGGCCAGCGACCAGGTCAGCGTGACCTCCGAGCGGGGGGCGACGACCAGCGGCCATTCCGCACGGACCCCGGAACCGTCCAGGTCGACCCGGGCGGCCGGAAAGGCGACCTCCACCGCCAGTCGGTCGGCGCCGTACCGGACACCGGAGGCCGTCACCTCCGGCCGGGCCGGGGCGCCGCGGCCGCCCGACTTCACCCGGTCCATCTCGAGCAGGTCGGTCGCCACCCGGAGGCTGACCAGGGTTCGAATCTCGTCGGCCGACCGGTTCACCAGTGTCAGGGTCTCGACCATGCCGGCGACGTCGGCCGTCCTGGTCCGGCGCAACCACACCGACGGGTCCGGTGTCACATCGCCGAGAGACCTGACGACAGAGACGAAGTCGGTACCGTTCGGCCCGCGCGGTGAGTTCGAGATCGCATCACCCTCGACACCGTCGAACCGGACCACGGCCTCACCCAGTGCCCGGATGTCCGCAACGAACACACCCTGAGCGCCCTCCGGCCGGATCTGCCCGTCCTTCCCGGACAGCACGGTGCAGGGCGCAGAAAGGCAGGTGATCAGTTCGTGGAGCTGCGGCTGGAGGCCACTTACTCCGTCATCGGCCAAGGTGTCCTCAAATGTCTTGTTCGATTCCGGACGATTGGGATCGGTGCGTGTTGGTGATGAAATTGTGACCGCCTCCAGAATGACCGTGCCTTGACACCGTTGGTGACCGCGGTAACACTACGACCATCCTTGGATCGTTCCAATACCGGTGTCAGTGAGATTTGATCGATCCAATCACCACGTTCATCCCGATGAGGAGACCCTGCGTGACCACTGCGGAGCCTGCCGCGACGCCGTCACCGGCGCCGGGCTCGGATGCCCCCGCGGCGGTCGGTACCGCCATTCGCACGGCAAAGATGGCCGTCGAGACCACTACAACCCCCACTGCCGCCGACGCCTCACCCAGGGGGGCCCGCACCGAGCGGGCGACGCTCGGCTCCGTCGCTGCCCGGGCCGGCGTCTCCCGGCAGACCGTCTCCAACGTCCTCAACTCCCCCGACCTCGTGCGGCCCGAGACAGCGGATCGGGTCAGGAAGGCGATCGCCGCCCTGTCCTACCGGCCGCACCTGGCCGCGCAGCAGCTGCGCACCCGTCGCTCCCAGCTGCTGGGCATGCGCATCCATCAGGCGCCGGAGCCGACGATCTTCGACCGCTTCCTGCACGCCGTCACCGAAGCGGCTGCGGCGGCGGACTACCGCGTCATCCTGTACACGGCACCGGACGACGAGAGCGAGATCGATGCCTATGACGAGCTTCTCGATCGCTGGAACGTCGACGGGCTGCTGTTGACCTACACCCACGCCGGGGACCGGAGAACCGATCATCTACATGCCCAGGGCGTTCCATTCGTCACCTTCGGGCGGCCGTGGGATGCCGGTATCGCGCATTCCTGGGTCGACGTCGACGGCTCCGCCGGGACCAGGGCGGCGACCCGGCACCTGCTGTCCGGCGGACACCGCCGGATCGGCTTCCTCGGGTGGCCCGAGGATTCCGACGTCGGCTCCGATCGGCTCAGCGGCTGGGCGAGCTCGATGAGCGCGGCAGGTCTACCGGCGCCGGAGCCGCGGCGCTGCCTCAACGACATCGAGTCGGCCCGAGCCGCCGCCCGGCAACTGCTGGACACCGAAGACGTCACCGCGATCGTGTGTGTGTCGGACATCGTCGCGCTCGGCGCCCTCGCCGCGGCGGACCAGCTGGGCCTGCGGGCCGGCAGCGACCTCGCGGTGGTCGGGTTCGACGACAGCGACAAGGCGCAGGGCGCGGACCTGACGTCGCTGGCACAACCGCTGCGAGCGGTCGCCGAACACTGCCTGCGGATCCTGCTGAACCAGATCACCGCCTCCGGTCAGGGGCCGCCCCCGGAGCAGGTCCTGCTCCCGCCGACCCTGGCCCTCCGCGGGTCCACGGCTTCGGTGGGCTGACCCCGGCTGCCCGCCTCCCGCTTGCCTGCCCACCCTTCGCCCGCCGGGCACCCACCGGCCGCAGTTCACACCATCACCGCACCATCTGCCTGCCGAACATCTCGCGCCGGCTGCCCTACCCCCTGGAGGATCCATGCACGTCAACAGACTCCGGCGAACGGCCCTTGCCGTGACCGGTGTCCTCACCCTGCTGGTCGTCGCCGCGTGCGGCGAGGCCAGCACCTCGACGCCCGGCGCAGACGGCGCGACCTCGGCCGAATCTTCCGCCGCCGGCGGGGACGCCTCCGGGAGCGGTGACGCCAGCGGTGGCGCGGCAGCCGGCGGCGGCGAGATCACCCTGCTGTACGGCGCTTCCGGCCCCGCCGAGACGGCGGCCATCGAGGAGGCCGCCAAATCCTTCACCGACAAGACCGGCACCAAGGTCACGGCAACCGCAGCTCAGGATCTTCCTCAGCAGCTTGCGCAGGGCTTCTCCTCCGGCCAGTCGCCCGACGTGTTCTACGTCGGCGCGGACCAGGTCGCGAACTACGCCAAGGCGGGGAACCTGCTGCCGTACGCGGACTCGCTGGCCAACGCCGACGACTTCTACCCCGCGCTGAAGCAGTCGTTCACCTACGAGGACAAGTTCTACTGCGCACCGAAGGACATGTCGACGCTGGCGCTGTTCATCAACACCGACCTGTGGACCAAGGCCGGGCTGACCGACGCCGACATCCCGACCACCTGGGATCAGCTCGCGGAGGTCTCGAAGAAGCTGACCGCCGACAAGGTGGCGGGCCTGACGGTGGCACCGGACCGCGACCGCCTCGGCGCCTTCTTCGTGCAGAACGGCGCCTTCCTGGTCGATCAGGACGGCAACATCACGGCCAACGACCCCAAGAACATCGAGGCACTGAAGTGGGTGCAGACCCAGTACAAGGAAGGAAACTTCAAGGGTTTCAAGGATCTGGGCGCGGGTTGGGCCGGTGAGGCCTTCGGCAAGGGCAGCGCCGCGATGACGATCGAGGGCAACTGGTTGCTCGGCTCGCTGCAGAAGGACTACCCGAACGTCAAGTACACCGTCGCCGAGCTTCCCGCCGGGCCGTCCGGCGACAAGGGCACCCTGGTCTTCACGAACTGCTGGGGGATCGCCGCCACCACCAAGAGCCCCGACCAGGCCAAGGCCTTCGTCGAGGCCATGACGGCCAAGGACCAGCAGCTCGCCTTCGCCAAGGCCTTCGGCGTCATCCCGTCGATCAAGTCGGCGGAGGCGGACTACCTCAAGGAGTTCCCGGAGAACGAGCCGTTCGTCAAGGGTGTGGAGTACGCCAGAGGCGTCATCGGCGCGGCGGGCATCACCGACGTGCTCACCGACTTCAACGCGCAGCTCGACACCCTGGCCAGCGGGGGGGACCCGAAGACCATCCTCGATTCGGTGCAGCAGAACCTGACCGACGCGATCGGCGGCTGACCCTGCCGGGTACGGCCGGTGCGGGCGCGCACCGGCCGGTCCCCGCGGGATCAGCGTCACACCCCTCAGTCCCCATCGGCAGCGGCGCGACATCATCTGCGCCGCAGGCAGTCAGGAGCAACCATGACCTCGATCGGCACCGGTGGCGTCGAAGAGACCATCGCCGACATCGAGCGGGCCCGCACCGTACAGAAGAAATCGTCGGGCAACAAAGGCGGCAGATCGAAGAATCGGGACGCCCTCGCCGGCTGGCTGTTCATCACCCCGGCCGTCCTGGTCATCGTCATCTTCGTTCTGCTGCCGGTGCTCTCGGCGCTGTGGGTGTCGCTGTCCGACTGGGCCGGGAAGGGCTCGCCGCTGAAGGCGGACTTCATCGGCCTGGACAACTACCAGGCGTTGCTCACCAAGTCCGGCCTGGCACAGCGGGATCTCGCAACCTCGCTGCGCAACAACATGTATTACGTGCTGCTGGTGGTGCCGCTGCAGACCATCCTTGCGCTGCTGCTGGCCACCACGCTCAACCGACGCCGACTCCGCGGCAAGGGATTCTTCCGCAGCGCCTTCTACTTCCCCTCGGTCACGTCGTCGGTGGCGATCGCGATCGTGTTCCTGTTCCTGTTCAACGCCTCCGGTGTGGTCAACGCAATCCTCGCGTGGTTCGGGATCAACGGGCCGAACTGGTTCGCCGATCCCAGAGGGGTGGGGCACATCCTGCTCGGAGTGGTGGGGGTGGACACCGATTCACCGCCGGAATGGCTGACCAGTCATGAATTCCTGGGGCTCACCTGGTGGCAGTGGTGGGCCGGGCCGTCGGTCGCCATGTGCGCCATCATCGCGCTCGCGGTCTGGACCACCTCCGGCACCTTCATGCTCTTGTTTCTCGCCGCGTTGCAGGACATTCCGGCCGACGTCGAAGAGGCCGCAATGGTGGACGGCACCACGGCGTGGCAGCGTTTCCGGGCCGTGACTCTGCCCGCGCTCAAGCCGACGATGTTCCTGGTCATCACCCTCGGGCTGATCGGCACCTGGCAGATGTTCGACGCAGTCTTCATCATGAGCCAGGGCCAGCCGGCGAAGACCACGCTCACCCCGGCCTACCTGTCGTACCAGGCCTCCTTCCTGAACGGGAAATGGGGTCAGGGCGCAGCAATCGCCTTCATCCTGTTCGCCATCATCGTCATCTTCAGCCTGTTCCAGCGGTTCGTCATGCGTGATCGCACCAAGCTGGCCCGCCGCCGCCGGATCGCCACCTGGGAGGGTAAGTGAGCACCACACTGTCCGGACGCCCGCTCGCGGGACCGGTCGAGAAGACACCACCCGAGGTCGTCAAACGCCGGTGGCGGCTGGGCTGGCTGATCTACCTGGTGCTGATCTTCTTCTCGCTGATCTATCTGTATCCGTTCATCATCCAGCTCGGCACGTCGTTCAAGTTCGATCCCGACGCCGCCGCGAATCCACTCAATCCCATCCCGCAGGCGTGGACGCTGGACGCCTATCGGAGCCTCGGCGCCGCCGACTTCCCCCGTTGGTTCCTGAACTCGGTGATCGTCACGTTCTTCGTCACCATCGGTCGGGTGTTCTTCGATTCGCTGGCCGGATATGCGCTGGCACGCCTGCACTTCGCGGGTCGGTCGGCGATGTCGGCGCTGTTCATCGCGCTGCTGGCGGTGCCCGGCGTGGTGCTGCTGATTCCCAAGTACCTGGTGCTGGTCCAGCTGGGCATCTACAACACCTACCTCGGCATGATCATCCCGTTGATCGCCGACGCCGCAGGCGTTTTCATCATGCGGCAGTTCTTCATCAACATCCCGGTGGAGGTGGAGGAATCGGCGCGGCTGGACGGCGCGAGCGCATTCCGGACGTTCTGGTCGGTCGTCCTGCCGATGGCCCGCCCGGCCGTCATCACGCTGACCATCCTGTCGTTCCAGGCGTCCTGGAACGAGTTGCCGCACTTCATCATCTCCCGGCAGAGCCCGGAGTTGAACACGCTCACCTCCGGTGTGGCCACCCTGGTCAGCGGTCAGCTCGGTTCCGGTCTGCAATTCCCGCTGAAGATGGCGGCCGCGCTGCTGATGACCATTCCGGTGGCCATCGTGTTCTTCGTCTTCCAGCGGTACTTCGTGCGCGGTGCCAGCGCCGGCGCCGTCAAGGGCTGAGCGAACGGACCGGCGGAGCCGGCCGACAAGACGGGCGGTCGAGGGCTGGGCGGTCAGGGACTGGTACGTGGAACCTCCAGCAGCGCAGCGACTTCGGCGGTCAGCCCGCCGTCGGAGCGTTGCACGCCGTCGATCTCGACCACCGGTGCCAGCAGCCGGGCACTGGAGGCCAGCCAGACGGCGTCCGCGGCGTGCAGGTCCGCTGCGCTGAGGATCGCGGTGTCGGTGGCCCAGCCCGCCCCGGCAGCCGCCCGGAACAGCCGTCGCACCGTGATCCCGTCCAGGATGCCGCGACGCGGCGGGGTCAGCAGGGTCCGGCTGCGGGCGAGAACGACCGACGCCGTCGGCGCCTCGAGCACTGCGCCGTCCGATCCGAGAAAGATCACGTCGTCGGCGCCGTTGGCGCCGGCGTACCGCAACGCAGCCATGTTCACCCCGTACGACAGGGTCTTGGCGCCGGCGAGGAGCCACGGCGCCGATGAAGCGGCCGCGGAGGTGAACCCCCGGTCGAGGAGCAGCACCCGAACGCCGGTGTCGCGCTGCCGGATACTGACCGGGGACAGGGCGGCGCCGAGCGCATAACACACCGGGGCGGACGCCGATTCGGGGCCGCGACTGGCCACCAACCGGACGACCATCTGGGAGCCGCCGGTCCAGGCACCGACGACGGCGTCGACCGCGCGGCGCCACTCGTCCGGTCCGGGGACGACCATGCCGGTCATCTCCGCGGACACCGCCAGCCGGACGAGGTGATCGTCCAGGTCCCTGGCGATTCCGTCGACGACCAGCGTCGTCTCGAAGACGCCCTCGCCGCGTAACACCCCGAGATCGTCGGGACGCAGCAGCGGCTGCTCCGGGTCGAGCAGGCTTCCGTCCAACAGCGCCACCAGCGGCGCGGAGTGGTCCCTCACGCGCCCACCCTAAGGGCAAGCCCGTCGGTCACCTCCGCTGCCACCGCGGACCGCTCCCCGCCCGGCCCCCACGAGGATGCCGGATCAATGCTGCAGGCCGCAGTTCTGAGGCCGGCTGGAGCGATCAGTTCAAGGCAGCTGGGCAGACTGGGTGAACATCATTGTGAGACAACCAGTGTCTCGTCGGACTGCAAAGCCCTTGCGGAGTTATTGGAGCGTCTGCTCTACTTATGCTCTCATCTGGCGCCTCGACAGAGGACACGATCACCCCGGAGGCAGCCATGCAGGTCACCAACGTCCACCGCCGACCGGTCCGGGCCGAGTGGCGGGACGTCGGCGATCTGATCGATTCGCTCATGTCCTGGGACGATCGCCTGTGGCCATCCGACCGCCGGCCGCCGGGGCCGGGCCGTCCGGATCGCCGTGGGTGCGGGTCCTCCGGCGGTTCGACCGCGCCTCCGGCGTGCTCGGCCGTCGAGCGCGGGCGGGAAGGGCCGAAATCCCGGTGATGACCGTCGTCCCCTTTCGGGCCGCGCGGCCGGCGACCATCGTCGGCGGCCGGCGGTGAGCACCGACGTCGGGTCGCGTGGTCCGCCGCATCGCTATGGTGATCCGGTGCCCGACCGACCCCCCGCCGGCCGCCGGCCCGCCACCCGGCGCAGCCACTCGGATGAGCAGATCCTGGAAGCCGTCCGGGACCTGCTGCTGGAGCAGGGATCTCGCGGAGCCACCACCGCGGCCATCAGCGAGCGGAGCGGTGCCCCCACCGGCACGCTGTACCACCGGTTCGGTTCGCGGGCCAACATGGTCGCCGAGTTGTGGATCAGGACCATCCGCCGCTTCCACGACGAACTGCTCGCCGCCACTGCGGAGGCCGAGCCCGGGATGGACCGCGCCCTGGCCGGCGTCCGGGCCGTCGTCGACTTCTGCAGCGCGAACCGCGCGGACGCGCGGCTGATGCTGGTCGCCAGCAGGCAGGAACTGGAGGACGATCCGGCGCTGCCGGAGCATCTGGCGCGGGCGCTCCGCACGCTGAACGACCCGGTCGAGGCCCTGCTCAAGCAACTCACCGGCGAGCTCTACGGCCGGGTGACCCGGGCCGGTCTGGACCGGGTCGCGATCGCCGTCACGGGACTGCCCTACACCGCGGTGCGTCGTTGCCTGCTGCAGGACCGCAACCCGGCGCAGCTCCGCTCACTCGTGGAGGAGAGCGCCCGGGCAGTGCTGTCGGCCGGATAGCCAACCCGGGCCCTGGACGTACCGCCACGCACTGCCGCACCGCACCGCCCCGCACCGCCCCGGGTGGCTGCCCAGATGTCCACCCCCATCGCCGGTCCCGTCACGAGGCCGGTCCGAATCGAGGACCCATGACCGACCTTGATCACCTGCTGCCGCAGTACGACTTCGCCGAACGCCACCGGCGGCTGATCCACGCCGAGCCCGAACAGGTGTGGAGCGCCCTCAGCACGTTGACGCTGACCGATCTGCGGCTCACCCGGCCGCTGGTCTGGGTCCGCGGGCTGAGCGGCCACCGCCCCGGCGGCGACAAGGCGCTCTTCACCGACGGTCCGGTCACCATGCTCATCCAGAACGCGCCGTGGTACGCCCTCGGCGGGGCGGTGTCGCGTCCCTGGCAGCGAAAGCCCGACCGCCGGCCGATCCGAACGCTCGAGGAATTCCGGATGTTCGAGGAGCCCGGCTGGGCCACCTATCTGATGGATTTCCGGTTGCACCCGGTCGCCGACGGAACGGTGCTCAGCACCGAGACCCGTGTGCGGTGCACCGATTCCGCCTCGCGACGGCGCTTCGCCGCCTACTGGGCACTCATCCGGCCGTTCTCCGGGCTGGTCCGCCGGGACATGCTGGCGGCAGCGAACCGGCTGGCGGTGGAGGCAACTGTTCGGCCGGATCCGGTCTCCGGACGGACGACTGCCCCCTCCGGGTGACCGCCCTCGGCTGCCGTTACGCGTCGACCAGTGCGCCGAGCGCGGTCGGTCTGGTGGTCGCCGGCCCGTATCCACGAAGGCGGCCACGCACCGCTGCCCCGACCAGCGCCGGATGCAGCAGGGCCGCGGGGGAACCCACCAGGTGGTAGAGCCGCAACAACGAATCCATCGCCCTGGCGTTGCCGTGAACCGCGAGCACGGCCACCTCGTGCGCCCAGCTGTCCAGGATGCGCTGGGACGGTGAGAGCCGACCTTCGGTGCTCGGTTGACGCAGGTCCTGACCGATCGCGACGCTCCACGGCAGCGCGGCCACCCGCGCGAAACGGCTCAGCACGCGGCGACTTTCCCGCGGCAGCAAGCCCGCCGCCAGGGCGTCCCGCAGCACCAGGGCTTCCGCCGCGGCGACCGTGACACCCTGACCGAACACCGGGTTGAAACACACCATCGCATCGCCGATCACCAGCAGCCCCTCGGGCCAGTTCCGCATGTCCTCGTAATGCACTTTTCGGTTGCCGGTCTGCCGGTGGACGGCGACGTCGGTGCACGGGGTGGCTCGGGCGACGAAGTCGGCAACCGCGGGATCCGGCAGCGACCGAAGGAACGCCTCGAACCCGGCGTTGTCCCGGGGCGGCCGATGCTCGCCCATCCCGGAGGCGAGGACGAGCCAGTGGCCCCGCTCCACCGGTAGTGCCAACCCCCCGACGGGGCTGGACGGGGTGCACAGCAGCACGATTCCGGCGAGTTCGCCGAGGTCCGGCCCGATGCTGTACTCCCGGGTGGCATACCCCATGCGGGCGTCCACCTCCGTCACCCGGGGTGCCGGGAGACCCAGCGGCGTCAGCCAGGTCGACATCCGCGAGGCCCGCCCCGACGCATCGATCACCAGGTCCGCGGCGACCGGCCCACCGTCGGTGTCCACGTGCCACGCCGTCGGCCCGTCGGCCGATCGCCGCAATCCGACCACCCGGCAACCACCGCGAAGATCCACGCCGAGGGCGAGAACACGCCGACGGACCACCTGCTCGAAGAGCGGCCGGGTGAGCGAGACGACGGCGTAGTCCGTCGCAGAGATCGGTGCCCAGCCAGTTTCGCCGAGCCAGGCCAACCGGCCGGTGTCGAACGGCACCCCGCCGCCGGCCTCCAGTTCTACCCGGAGCCCCGGCAGCAGCTCCTCGGCGGCCTCGAGTCCCTTGCGCAGGTACACGTGCGGCTGTCGGCCCTGGGGTACGCCCGGCCGGTCGACGGCGTCGACCGGGATCTGATCCCGCTCGAGAACGACGACGTCACAACCGGTTCGGGCCGCTGCGGCGGCCGCGAAGAGGCCGGCCATGCTCGCACCGATGACAACGACTCGCACACCGACCCCATTTGCTGGCACGCCACCGCCTCTTCGGGCCGGTCTTCCGCCGCAGCTTCGGCGATTCTGCGCGGCGAGGGCCCTTTGTTCGCACCAGGGTAGCCCGCGGCGCGGCGCATCCGTTGAACTCGTGCCTGGCAGAAAACCCGCTCGACCGGAATCTTCCGAAGGCAACGGTTCACTCGATGCGCGACAGCGGCGTGACCGGGCGACCGGCGGCAGAATACGCGGTGTGAAGCAGCGGCTGGCATCGACGCGTCTGGCCGACGGAACCGAGATCGCCTACGCGCTCGTCGGAGAGGGCCCGCTGCTGGTGCACGCGCCGGGCTGGCTGACTCACCTGGAGGTCAGCTGGGCGTTGCCGGCCGAACGCGTTTTCTACGAGATGCTGACCCCGGGACGAACCCTGGTGCGTTACGACAAACCCGGCTGCGGGCTGTCCGGCCCGACGACGACGCCCCCGACCTTTGACCTCGAGGTGGAGACGCTCGCGGCCGTCATCGCCGCCGTGACGTCGACGGCAGAAACATCGACGGCCGGCACCGGCACGGTGGAGCTGTTCGGAGCGTCGTTGGGTGCGGCCGTGGCGGCGAGCTTCGCCGCCACCCACCCGCTCCGGGTGTCCCGGCTCGTGCTCTACGGCGGCTGGGCCCGGGGACAGGACATCGGCAGCGCCGAGGTCCGCCGGCACGTCCTGGGCCTGATCGGCGAACACTGGGGTCTCGGCTCGGACGTCATGATCGACATCTTCGCGCCCAGCGCGGACCCGGCGACCCGGAAGGCGTTCACGCAGTATCAGCGGCAAGCTGCCTCGTCGCAGACCGCCCGCGGCATGCTCGCGGTCGCGTACGAGCTCGACATCACCGGTCAGCTGCCGCGCATCACGGCGCCCACCCTGGTTCTCCATCGGGAGCAGGACCGGGCGGCGCCCCTCGCGCAGGGCCGGTCGCTCGCCGCCGGTATCCCGGACTCGCGCCTGGAGACCATGGCCGGACGAGATCACCTGCCGTACATGGGAGACGCCGTCGCGCTGGTGACGAGCATCAGACGCTTCCTCGGTCTTCCGGCGCCGCGCAGGAGCCCGGCGTTCGCACTGACCGCACGGCAACAACAGGTCGCAGAGCTGGTTTCGCACGGCCTGACCAACCGGCAGATCGCGGCCGAGCTCACCATCACCGAGCGGTCTGCCGAGTCGCATGTCGAACGCATCCGCGACCGACTCGGGTTCCGGTCCCGCTCGCAGCTCGCCGCCTGGTACTCGGCCGGTGGTCGCTGAGGGAAAGACGCTGATGGAAAGTGCGGTATTTCCACCGCTGACATGTCCGGCCCCAGCCGCGATCGTGATGACATGCCGATCGCACGCAAGGCCCTTCGCCGTACGTACGCCGCGGTGGCGTACGCCGGATTCCTCGTCGTCGCACTGTGGGCAGTGCTGTTCCTTGCCGACCTCGGCCCGCTGACGACCGTCGATTCGGCGCAGTCGACACCGGCCTGGGCAGCCATTCTCATCGATCTGGGGCTGTGGCTGGTGTTCGGACTCCAGCACTCAGTCATGGCGCGTCACCGCGCCAAGAGGTCGCTCACCCGTGTCTTGCCGCGGGAGCTGGAGCGCAGCACGTACGTCCTGGCCACCGGGCTCGCCCTGGGTCTGTTGTTCTGGCAGTGGCGCGCACTCCCCGCGACCGTCTGGGACATCGGCGCCCAGCCCTGGGTCGCCGCCAGTTGGACCGTCTACGGAACCGGATGGGCGATCGCGATCGCGGCGACCTTCATGACCGACCACGCGGAGTTCCTCGGGCTGCGGCAGGCCGGCTGGTTCGGCGGTCACCCGCTCCCGGCCACGTCGCTGACCAGGCGATGGCTGTATTCGCTGGTCCGACATCCGATGATGGCCGGACTGCTCCTGGCGTTCTGGGCCACTCCGGTCATGACCGCCGGCCACCTGCTGTTCGCGCTCGCCGGATCCGGCTACATCGCCGTCGGGGTCCACTTCGAGGAACGCGACCTCCGCCGACGACACGGCGCCGCCTACAGCCAGTACGCCCGGCAGGTGCCGCGAATCGTCCCCGGACTGCCTCGATCCTTGCGCCGCGGGGTGCTCGCCGGGGCCGGCCAGGAAAGGAGCACCACCCGATGAACGAAAATCCAGCGATCAAGGCAGCAGAGATCAAGGCAGCGGCGATCAAGGCAGCAGAGATCAAGGCAGCGGCGATCAATGACCCGGCGATCAATGACCCGGCGATCAATGACCCGGCGATCAATGACCCCTCGATCAGAGTGGGGGCGGCGATCCCGTTCATCGCCGGCCGCCAACCGGGCGCCGCCGAGCGCCGCGCGGCGTTGGTCGGCATCGCCCAAGCCGGGCTGGACCATGTGATGTTCGGTGACCACATCAGCTTCCAGGGCGGGCACGGCGCCGACGGGCTCATCCAGGCAGCCGCCGCCCTGGGTGCCTGCCCCGATCTGGACGTCTACGTCGGCGCCTATCTGTTGCCCCTGCGCCATCCCGTGACCGTCGCCCGGCAGCTTTCCGATCTGGCAGACCTCGCCCCCGGGCGGCTCACCCTCGCCGTCGGCGTCGGCGGCGAGGACCGCGACGAGATCACGGCCTGCGGCGTCGAACCCGCCACCAGGGGAGTCCGCACGAACGAATCGCTCAGCGTGCTGCGGCGGCTGCTCACCGGCGAGCCGGTCACCTTCGCCGGATCCCACTTCGCCCTCGACAACACGGTCATTCGGCCGGCACCGGCTCTGCGCGTGCCCCTGGTGGTTGCCGGCCGTTCCGCAGCGGCCCACACCCGGGCGGCGCGGCTCGGCGATGGCTGGCTCGGGATCTGGATCTCCCCCGCCCGCTACGCAGCGGCGATCGCCTCCATCGAGGAGCAGGCCGTCGCCGCGGGCCGCGATCCGGGCGCGCTCCGGCACGGTCTGAACGTGTGGTGCGGGCTGGCCGACAACCGCGACCGCGCGAAGGCCGCCGTCGCCCGCGCCATGCAGGACGCGTACCGGCTGCCGTATGAAGCCTTCGAGCGGTGGTCCCCATCCGGCACGCCCGATGAGGTCGCCGACTTCCTTGCCCCGTACCTGAAAGCAGGCTGCACCACGTTCAACCTGATCGCCTGCGGCGACAGCACCGACTCCGTCGTCGACATGGCGACACGGGTCGGCGCGCTACTGCATTCCCATGCGCATGATGAAGCGACATTCGGGATCGAAGTGGGCGGGCGGGAACGATCACCCAGATCGGCATGAAAGTTCGATGGTGGCCAACCCACCGCCGCCACGCAGGGCCAATTACAGCTTGCGCAACCGGATCCTCGAGACCGCATGATCCGGGCCCTTTGTCATCACCAGGGTCGCCCGGCCGCGGGTGGGCAGGATGTTCTCCACCAGATTCGGTTCGTTGATCGACGACCAGATCTTCTTCGCCAGATCGACCGCCTCGTCGTCGGTGAGGTCGGCGTAGCGACGGAAGTACGAATTCGGATCGACGAAGGCCGTTTCGCGCAGCCGCAAGAACCTCTCGACGTACCAGCGGCGAACATCGACCGGCGATGCATCGACATAGATGGAGAAATCGAAGAAATCCGAAATCGCCAGCGCGCTGCGGCCGTTCTCGTCGAGATTGGCCGGCTGCAGGACGTTCAGGCCCTCGATGATCAGCACGTCCGGTCGCCGCACCACGACTTCCTCGTCCGGCAGGATGTCGTAGGTGAGGTGGTCGTAGCGCGGTGCCCGCACCTCCGCGGCACCGGATTTCACCTCGGCCACGAAACGCAGGAGCGATCTGCGGTCGTAGGACTCAGGGAAACCCTTACGCTCCATCAGGTTCCGCTGCTGCAAAATGCTGTTCGGGTAGAGGAAACCGTCCGTGGTGACCAGCTCGACCCGCGGCGTATCCGGCCAGCGGCCGAGCATCTCGGCCAGCACCCGGGATGTGGTCGACTTGCCCACCGCGACCGAGCCGCCGACACCGATGACGAACGGCGTCCGTTCGGTGCGTTCCCCCAGGAATGTGGTGGTGACCTGGTGCAGTGCGCCGATGCCGCCGACGTACATGTTGAGCAGTCTGGACAGCGGCAGGTAGATGTTCTGTACCTCGTCGAGATCGATCGGGTCATTGAGGCCACGTAGTCGCTCGATCTCGTGCCTGGTCAGCGGGAGCGGGGTGGAGGCCGCCAAGGTGGCCCAGGCCGATCGGTCCAGCTCCACGAACGGCGTAACGCCGTGGCCGTTGAAGACCGGCGAACGTCGCCGCCGGTCGGCCTTGGTCCCCGCAGCAACTTCAGACGTCACTGTCGCCGACCACCATGAGGCGCAATTGTGCCGGTCAGCCGCGCCGCCGACCAATCGGCGTGGCTCAGCTGTGACCCATCACTCCGAAGTCGCCGTCCGGGGCGAAGCGGCGAACAGCAAGACGGGAGATTCGGCTCGGACCCTGGCCGGCCTCTGGCAGCCGGCCGTGATCGGCCCGCAGAAGGAGCAGAACTCGAGCGCCGTCAGCGTCGGCGGGCCGCATCGGTCAACTGTGAAGACCGTTCGACAGCGTTGAAGCGGTTCCTCCGGCAGACGGGTTCGGGGCTTCTTCGCGCACCGAACGACCCTGGATGACACAGGGCGTTCAGCCAAGGCCGGCTCGGCCCGACCCGCGCCACCCGAGCCGGTCGCACGCGATGGCGCACACAACCGCCGGATCAATCATCGGTCAGCGCTGCCTACCATGGGGTCATGGCATCACCGCAGCACTCGAGCGCGTCCCGATCCCCCCTGCTGCTCCGCCCGGGGGCGGTGGAAGCCCCCGGCGTCGACGCCGGAACGGCCTGGCACTACGGCGATCCGATGGGCGAGCAGCGGGCGGCGGAGACCGGTGCGGCACTGTTCGACGGGTCCAACCGGTCCGTCCTGACGGTCGCCGGCGAGGACCGGCTGACCTGGCTGCACACGCTGACGACCCAGTTCCTCAGCACCATGACGGACGGTCAGACCGCACAGGCACTGATCCTGTCGCCGCAGGGGCATGTCGAGCAGCACTTCGTCGTCACCGAGTGGAACGGCACCGCGGTGCTGGACACCGAACCCGCCGCCGGTGCGGCGCTGCTGGCCTTCCTGGACGGCATGCGGTTCTGGTCGAAGGTCGAGACCGCCGACGTCACAACCGGACTCGCCATTCTGACGGTGACCGGCCCGGCCGCCGAAGGAGTGCTATCCCAGGCCTTTCCGGAGAGCGGTCACGGGCCGGGTGCCGTTGCCGCGGCCGGCGGCTTCGCCCGCCGCACCGAACACGGCATCGATCTGGTGCTCGAGCGCGCGCAGCTGGCCGAGGTCGCCGATCGGCTGATCACCGCCGGGGCGACACCGGCCGGCAGCTGGGCTGCCGACGCGATCCGGATCCCGGCCCGCCGTCCGCGTTGGGGCGTTGACACCGACGAGCGCACCATCCCGAACGAGGTGTCCTGGCTGCAGTCGGCTGTGCATCTGGAAAAGGGTTGCTACCGCGGCCAGGAAACCGTTGCCCGGGTGCACAACCTGGGCCGCCCGCCCCGGCGACTGGTCATGCTGAATCTGGACGGCTCGTCGGGCACGCTGCCGGAAACCGGAAACCCGGTCCTCACCACCCATGGCAAGGTCGTCGGCCGGGTCGGCACGGTCGCGCAGCACCACGAGTACGGCCCGATCGCGCTGGCCCTGGTCAAGCGCGGCATCGACGTCGGCACCCCGCTGCTGGCCGGCACCATCGACGCCGCGATCGACCCCGACGATGCCCTCGGCGAGGCGGACTCGGCGACCCCGCTGTCCGCGATCGACCGGCGGGCACTCGGGCAGCTGCACAGCAGCCAGATCCGGCGGAACTGACGCCGTGCAGCCCGATCTCGTCACGCTCGCCGACATCGAGGACGCGGCGACGCTGATCCGTCCGTACGCGGTGCGGACCCCACTGCTCGCCGCGCCGTGGCCCGGACTGTGGATCAAGCCGGAGAACCTGCAGCCGATCGGCGCGTTCAAGATCCGCGGCGCCGTGACGGCCATCTCCCGGCTTCCGCCCGAGGTCCGCGCGCGCGGCGTGCTCGCGCACTCCTCGGGCAACCACGCACAGGCGGTTGCCTACACCGCAAGGGCTTTCGGTATCGCCGCGCACATCGTGATCCCGGACAACGCCCCGGTCCGCAAGGTGCAGGCCACCCGGGACCTCGGCGCCACCGTGGAGTTGGTGCCGGTGGAGGAGCGGTTCAGCCGTCCGCTGGAACTGGCGCAGCAGACCGGCAAGGCGATGATCCCGCCGTTCGACCACCCCGACGTCATCGCCGGCCAGGGAACCGTCGGGCTGGAGATCGCCCAGGACGCACCCGACGTGACGACCGTCCTGGTGCCGGTGTCCGGCGGCGGGCTGATCTCCGGCGTGGCCGCGGCGGTCACTGCGCTGCTGCCGAACGCGAGGGTCGTCGGGGTCGAGCCGGAACTCGCCGGGGACGCCGCCGAGTCGTTCCGGGCCGGTCGGCGGATCCCCTGGACGCCCGCGCAGACCGCGCGGACGATGGCGGACGGTCTGCGCACGTTCAGCGTCGGCGAGCTGCCGTGGGCGCACATCTCCACCCAGGTCCACGACATCCTGACCGTCACCGAGGACGAGATCGCCGACGCCACCCGCCGGCTGCTGCTGCAGGCCCGGCTGGTCGCCGAGCCCAGTGGGGCGGTCGCCGCTGCGGCGTTCCTGCACCATCGCGAACAACTGCCGCCGGGCCGCACCGTCGCCGTGCTGTCGGGCGGGAACATCGATCCGGCCGTGTTGCTGGCATTGTTGTCCGGTGCCTGACCACCTGCACCCCCGCCACCGCACGTCCCCTTCAGCGGCGGGCCGCAACTGAACACCGAGGAGCGACCCGCTGTGTCCGGCATTCCCACCGAACTCGTCCGCGTCTATCGATCGGGCTTCCACGAGGGCTCCCACTTCGGCTCCGTGGTGGTCACCGACCGCGACGGGTCTGTGCTGCACGCCCGCGGCGACATCACCAGCCCGATCTTTCCGCGCTCGTCGAGCAAGCCGTTCCAGTCCGTCACGATGCTCGACAACGGCGCCGAACTCCGCGGCGCCGACCTGGCGCTCGCCTCCGCATCACACTCCGGCGAGCCGATGCACGTGGACCGGGCGCGGGCCATCCTGGCCAGGGCCGGGGTGTCCGAGGCCGATCTGCGCTGCCCCCCCGCGCTCCCGATGAACGAGGCGGCCAAGCGCGTCGTCCTCCGGGCCGCGGACCATGCCGCTGCCCATGCCGCTGCCAACTCCGGCAACGATTCCGCCGACACCACGCCGGGCGGCGGTCCGGACCGCCGGATCTACATGAACTGTTCCGGCAAGCACGCCGGGATGCTGCTGACCTGCGTGGCGCAGGGCTGGCCGATCGCGGACTACCTCTCCCCCGAGCACCCCCTGCAGCTGCGGGTCGCCGGCGAGATCACCCGGCTGACCGGCGAGGCGCCGTCGGCGGTCGGCGTCGACGGCTGCGGCGCTCCGCTCTTCGCGATCTCCCTGCTTGCGCTGGCCCGCGGCTTCGGCGGTGTCACCGCCGCGTCCGACGGCACGCCGGAGCGCACGGTCGCCGACGCCATGCGCAGCTATCCGGAGATGGTCGGCGGGACCGGCCGGGAGGACACCAGGTTGATGCAGGCGATACCCGGGCTGCTGGTCAAGGGCGGCGCCGAGGGAGTGCACTGCGCCGCGTTGCCGGACGGCCGCTGCGTGGCCGTGAAGATCACCGACGGCGGCGACCGCGCCAGGATGCCGGTGCTCGTTGCTGGTCTGCGCAGCCTGGGGATCGGAACCGAGGGCGCGGCGGCCGAGCTGCTGGACGAGCTCGGCACCGGGGTCGTGCTCGGCGGCGGCGGCCCGGTCGGCACGGTGGAGCTGGCACCGGGCGTGTTCTGAGCGTCCGGGCCGGTCGTCCGACTCGTGCGTCCTGCTCGCCATCTGCTCGGTCTCGTCATGGCCGGACCGGGTGCTCGTCGGGCCGACCGGCATGGTCGTGGGCGGTCGGGATCGGGCATACGATGGCTTGCCCGAGACCGTCGGGGGGTGCGCTGATTCGCACGCCGAAGGCTCGGGTCGATGTGGGAACCGCTGCACCGAGCCTGTACTGTTGACACCACGAAACACATCTGATTCCGGGGCCGCCGTTTCTCGGCCGCCCCGCTTCTTACTGCAAGGGGGTCCGCCATGGGGCGTGGCCGTCAGAAGGCTAAGCAAACGAAGGTCGCACGGGAGCTCAAGTACCACACCTCGTCGATCGACGTCAACGCCTTGCAGCGCGAGTTGACAGGTGGGGCGGTGTACCAGCCCCCGCCTCCTCCGGTCGTCGATGATGACGACGACGATGACGATCCGATTGCCGTCTACTCGAAGTACGTCGACGAGATCAGCGACGACGAGCCGGTCGATTACGTCGCCCCCTCCCGCCGTCGTTAGCCCCGTGGCCGGCCGCTTCGGCACGGCCGCCAGGATGTTTGCATGACGTCAAGCAGCGATTTCCGGGGGCTTGATCCCGCGCGCCTGGATGAGCTCTGGGATTTCGAGGACCTACCGTCGTCCGAACGAAGGCTGCGGGACGCGATCGAGACGGCGCCGCCGGACAGCACCGAACACGCGGAGCTGACCACCCAGCTGGCCCGCGCGCTGGGGCTGCGCGGGGAGTTCGACAACGCGCGCGCCCTGCTCGATGTGGTGGCGCTGCGCGGGTGCGCGAGTCCCGTTGTCTCCGTCCGGGTGTCGCTGGAACGCGGCCGGTTGCTCACCTCATCGGGCAATCCGACCGCGGCCGTCGAGCACTTCGTGGACGCCCTCGGCGCCGCGCGGGCCGCCGGCGACGACTACCTCGAGGTCGACGCGGCCCACATGCTGGCCATCGCGGACACCGATCGGTCCGACGACTGGACCGTGCAGGCGCTCCGCACGGTCGAGCGATCGACCGACCCTCGCACCCAGCGATGGGCCGGGTCGCTGCACAACAACGCCGGGTGGGCGCGTTTGCACGCCGGAGACCACGCCGCGGCCCTGGTCGAGTTCGAGGCGGCGTCCGCGGCGTACTGCCGTGCACGGCACGGCCGAGCAGGTCAGGGTGTCCCGCTGGGCCGTCGCCCGGGCGCTGCGCTCGCTGGGCCGGTTCGACGAGGCATCGGAGATCCAACTCGAGCTCGCCGCACACGGGCCCGCTGACGGGTACGTCGAGGAGGAGCTGGCCGAGCTGATGCTGGCGGCCGGCAGGCCGGACGAGGCGGCCCGGCACGCAGCGGCGGCGGTGGCCCTGCTCGGCGGGGACAGCGGCTTCGCCGACTACGAGTCCGGGCGGCTCGACCGGCTGCGGCAGATCGCCGACGGCGCCTGAACGCGGCCGTCCCGACCGACTCTTCTGACGGCGGACGTCACCACCAGCCCTTCCGCTTCGCCCAGATGAGCAGCAGCACGGACATGATCAGCATCGTGGTCAGCGCGACGGCGAGCTGCCCGTAGTGCGTCTGATCGTTGACGATGACGTTCATTCCCAGGATCGAGGACAGGGCGGTGACCGGCAGGGTGACCGCCGCGATGACGGCCAGCCGCTCCGCGGCGATCGTCATCTTGGTGTTGGTTCTGGCCTGGTAGAACTCGATCGTCCCGACCAGGTACTCCTTCTGGCCGTGGGACATCGCCCGGAGCCGGTCGAACTGGTCGACGCTGTCGTCCAACAGAAACGCGCCTCGGCCGGACCCGAACGCCTCGATCTTGGCCATCCGGGCGTACACCTCACGGCTGAGACCGGCCATCGTCTCCACGGTCAGCAGCCCGTGCCTGGCCCGGAACATCTCCTCCAGGAACTCCTCCGGATTGCCCAGATGGCCGGCGGTGACGCGCTGCTCCAGCTGCCAGACGTCCCTGGTCAGCTCCGCGGTGTAGGTGCGGAGCCGGCCGGTCAGCGCCGAGACCAGCCCGTGCGACAGCTCGAACGGCTCCGTCGGCCGCAGCCGGCCGGACTGCAGCCTGTTCAGCAGTGACTGCACCTCGACGGTGGCGACCTGGGGGTCGACCGCGGGGTTCAGCGGCCCGTGCACCGTGACGAGGTAGTTCCGTCCGACGAACTGGTCCAGCTCGATGTAGTGGACGTGGCCGGACTTGCCGGCGAACGGCGCGTGCAGCACCAGGAACAGGTGGTCCGCGTAGAGGTGGACCTTGGGCACCTGGTTGCGCTGCTGGCAGTCCCGGATGGCCAGCGGGTGGAAGCCGAAGTTGTAGGTCAGCGCGGCGGTCGCCTGGTCGTCCCAGGTGGGCACGTCGACCCAGACGATGCCGTCGTCACGCCGGAGCAGGTCCGGAAGCTCGTCGACGCCGTGCTCGGTGACGACGGCCCGGGCGGCCGGTTCGCCGCCGGGACGTCCGGACTGGCCCGCGCCGTCGGGCACCCACCCGTTCGACGTCGGCACTCCCGATCCGTGCCGCGGACCCGCGGCGGCACGGGCACCTGGCTGACCCACCGATGACAGCGCCGGCTGCACCTCCGCCGGCGTCGGCGCCGAACTCGTCAGGGCGACGAATCTGACCTCCACGGCCGCTCCTTTCCTCCTCATCGGGCGGCTCAGCGTCGACCCTGTAGGACTCCATCACAGCACCGAAGGCCGTGGGCCGCGGCCAGACCCGCAGGATCGGCGTCCGAGGGCGTGTGGCGCAGATGCCGCGGTGATGCACGCACGGCACGTCGCCAGGCAGTCGTGACTTGCTGTAGCGGGGCGACAGCCCATGGCAACCGATCGATACCGCCCGCAGCCGTATCAGGACCGGCTCGGCGAACTCCGGACAACCGGGACAGATCGCCTCACGATGCAGGCCTGGGGGAAATGTGACACCGACCGTGCTGCTGGACCAGTCCGACGACACCGGCATCGGGGCGGCGGGCTGCGTCGTTGACCGGTCGGTGCTTCAGCCGCAAGAGCGGGACCCGGCGCCGCCGGGCACGGTGCCGGCGGAGACGCCGGTGCTGCGGGTCGACACCGCGGTGATTCGCGAGCGGTTTCTGGACCTGCGGGCGGCGCTCCCGACGGTGGCCCTGCACTTCGCGGTCAAGGCGAATCCCGCACCGGCCGTCCTGCGGACGCTCGGCCCACTGGGGTGCAAGTGGGACGTGGCCAGTCCCGGTGAGATCGATGCGGTGCTGGCAGCCGGTGGCGACGCCGCCGATTGCTCGTACGGCAACACGATCAAGAAGGCCCGGGACATCGCCTACGCGGCCCGCTGCGGGATCCGGTCCTTCACCGTGGACAGCGCCGGCGAGCTGGACAAGGTCACCGCCCATGCGCCGGGATCGACGGTGCTGGTCCGGATCACCACGACCGGAATGGGTGCCGACTGGGCGCTCGGCGGGAAGTTCGGCTGCTCCGGCGCGGAGGCCGCAACACTGCTCCGCACGGCCGTTGCGGCGGGTCACCGGGTCGGCGTGGCGTTCCATGTCGGCAGCCAGCAGCGCGATCCGTCCGCGTGGGACGAGCCGCTGCGGATGGCCGCCGCTCTGCGTCGATCGCTGCGGCACGCGGCGCCGGGGTGCGACCTCGACGTGGTGGACATCGGCGGCGGCTTCCCGGCCGGCCTGCTGACCAGTGCGCCGCCGATCCAGCGGTACGGGGTCGCGATCGAGGGCTCCTTGCAACGCCACTTCGGCGACGACCGTCCGGCGCTGATCGCCGAACCCGGACGTCACCTGGTCGCCGATGCAGGTGTGCTGGACACCGAGGTGGTGCTGGTGTCCGAGCGCGCCGGAACCCGTTGGGTGTATCTGGATGCGGGTCTGTTCACCGGACTGGTCGAGGCCTACGGGGAGAGCATCCGGTACCGCCTGCAGGTATTGCGGGACGGTCGGCCGCTGGGCGGGGACGTCGGCGAGGTCGTCCTCGCCGGGCCGACGTGCGACAGCCTCGACGTGCTCTACCAGCGTCACCGGTATGCGTTGCCGTTGAGTTTGCGCCCCGGGGACCGGCTGCGATTCCTCTCCGCCGGCGCGTACACCGCCTCCTACTCGACCGTCGGATTCAACGGCTTCCCGCCGCTGCGCGAGGAGTATCTGACGGCCGGCGGACCTCGCAGAGTGTCGGACGCCGCGCATCCGGCCTGGGGCCGGTGATGGGTGACAGCGGTGGAACGGCCGCAGTGCCGGGCTTCCGATCCGCGCTGCGCGCCCGGGACTTCCGGTTCCTGCTCGCTGCACACGGCGCCGGTACCGTCGCGCAGCTCGTGCTCACCCTCGCCGTCGGCATCGAGGTGTTGGCCCGGACGTCGTCCGGGGTGTGGGTATCGGTGACCGTTGCCCTCGGGTTCGCGCCCTACGTGCTGTTCTCCGGGTATGCCGGCCTGCTCGCCGACCGTTACTCGCGCAGCGTCGTCTTGACCTGGTCATTCGTCAGCCGGGCCGGGTGTGCAGTCCTGCTGGCGGTGGCGCTGCTCGGCCACTGGCCGGTGCCGGTGCTGGTGTCGACCGCTGCCCTCGCCGCCGTGCTGGCCACCCCGTCGTACCCGGCGCTCGCCGCGGCGACACCGGAATGCGTTGCCGACGAACAACTTCCACCGGCGAACGCCCTGGTTACCGGCGTGGAGAACGCCACCTGGATCTCCGGACCGGGCGTCCTCGGCCTGCTGCTGTTGTCCGGCAGCGGCCCGGGACTGGCCACTGCCCTGTCCGCCGCCCTGTTCGCGGCGGCGGCCGCCCTCGCGGTCAGGGTTCGGCTACCCCGGCCCTCGGCCGGTCCGCTGTCCACCGGCGCGCTGCTGGACGGGCTGCGCGTCGTCGCATTCGTCGCCGCGGTCCGCCGCCCGATGACGGTCGCCGTCATCGACAACTTTCTCTACGGCTACCTGGTGGTGGCGATGGTGTTGCTGGCGGAGCGACTGCTCGGCGGGACGGGCACCGTCGGTTGGCTGAACGCCGGGTTCTCGGTGGGTGCGTTGGCGTCGATGGCGGTGGTGAACAAGATGGCCGCTCACGCCCGCCCGGCGCCCGCGCTGTCCGCGGTGATGATCGTCTTCGCGGTGTCCGCCGGCCTGATCGGGCTGTCCGGATCGTTGCCGTTGACCATCACTTTGGTGACGATCGCCGGTGCCGCCACCCTGGTCGCCGAGGTGATGGCGGTGACGCTGCTCCAGCGGGCCGCCCCGGAAGCATTGGTGGCCAGGGTGTTCGGAGTCTACGACCAGCTCAATGTCGGGGCCATCGCGGTCGGCTCGTTGATCGCCGGGCCGCTGGCCGACCTGCTCGGCGCCGACATCGCCATCGCGGTGGTTGCCGGTTGCTGTCTGCTGCTGACGGTTGGCGCGACGAGCAGGCTCCGGTCCACCGAGCGGGCGAGGGGAACACTGTCAGCGCGGTGATCCGCGCTCGGGGCCCGATCCGTCAACGGCCTTCCCCGGCGATCCGACGCGCCCCACTCGCGCTTCGACAGGGGGCATCGTGCGGACGTGTAGGCGCCCGGTCAACTCGTGGCCGTCACCGTGGTCGCGACCACGACGGCCGTGGTGATCGCCGCCTGCGCCTCCTGGATCACCTTGCGGACGCTGTCGCTGGCCCAGTTCCCCGCACCGATCTCCTTGCCGCGGGCCTTGGCGACCTTGAGATCGGGCTTGTCGACGACCGTCCTGAGCAGGTCCGCCGCGGTCAGCACCGAGATGATCGCGGCTGTCCGGCCATCCGGCTCCGTGCCCGTCACCAGGGCCGCGACGACGGCCCCCCTGACACCCGCCTCCGGTCCGACATCCCGTGTGGGCCATCGGGTGGTCGGGAACAGTCCGAGGATCTTGCCTGACTCGCGACGGAGAATCCCGCGCTGCGCGAGGTTCTCGTTCAACCGGTCACGCAGGCCCTTGGCCAGGATTCCGATGGCCTGACCGGGCTTCACCGGGCCTTTCTCGATCAGACTCGTCAGCGCGACATCGAGCACCTGCTCGCCCGTGGGCGCGGAGTCGACCACGACGACCCGTGCCTTGCGATCGTCGCCGTCCAGGTTGACCTTGCCGACGATCACCAGCTCCATCAGCACGGCGCCGGCCAGGGCCGGGTCCAGTTGCATGGACGACACCGTGATCTTTCCGGTGGCATCGTCCGTGGCGAGTAGCAGCAGATCCTCGGCAACCAGCATGTCCCCACGGTAACCAGCAGCCGCGTGCCGCATGCAGGGTCCCCCAACACCGCGTAGCTGACCGATCCATCGGCCCGAGTGGCCCGATCCGCGCCCGTCGCTGCCGCCCCGCGCCGCGACCGGCGTCCGGCGGCGGCGCCACCGGCGCAGCTCGCACCGCCTTGGGCGCGGCGGCTACCAGTACGGCACCCAGGCGGGATCGATCGCCCTGTCGCGGGTGTCGTAGAAGAGGACCTTGTCCCCGCGCTGCGGGCCGGGAACGAAACCATAGAACACGAGGTGGTCCGTGCCCGGCATCGGTGTCAGCGTCAGCTTCGTCGACTCGCCCGAGTGCTGTTGCACCACAATGCGACTGGCGGTTCCGGATGGCACGGCACCGAGCAGCAGCCCACGGCCGTTCACGGTGCTGCTGTAGAAGTCGGTCGGGTTCACCACGCCGTCCCGCGCCGTGTCGGTGGACCGACAGGCGGACACCGGCTGACGATTCTCGCCCAGCTCATTGCGGAATTCCATGCTGACGCACAGCATTTGACCCGACGTGTCGCGGGACAGGTGGATCCGGTACGGAAGGCCTGCATCGGTGCCCGCGGCGATCGCCGGGTCGTCCTCGCCGGCCACGTCCGACGGGAATCCCTCGGGGAATGGCACGAAATCGAAGTGGGTCGCCCTGTCGTCACCGATCCGGAGGACATCGCCGCCGAGCCGCCACTGGAACGGGACGATCAACACATGGTGGTATGCGCGGGCGAGGTCCTCGCCGGCCACACACGCCACGGTCGTGCTCCACTGCGCGTCCGTCGTCGCGCGATCTCCCGGGATCGGCAAGGCGAACCAGTTGCACCCGTCGTAGCCGCCGAGCCCGTCCCCTACCGTGAGGGTCAGCCCGCCGTTGCCCTCGGACGCACCGGGAACCGCCATGGTGGTGCCGTCGACCGTGGCGGCCGTCATCAACCAGGTGATCCCGCGCAGCTGCGACAGATCCCCCGCGCTGGAGCCGGACGTCGTCGCGCGCGGGGCGGCCGAGGTGGACCCGGGGGCAGCCGGCTGTTCGGCCCCCCGCGCGGCACATCCGGCGAGCACGAGCGCCAGGACAAGCACGACGGCAGGAACGGGAGCGGGTCGGGTTCGTGGCATGGCGGCCTCCCAGCTGTCCCCCGTTGGACGGACGAACGGCGCCCGCCCGTTGCACGGCGACCGCTCAATCCAGCAGGACCGGCTCCGCCGGGGTGGTCGGCAGGCCGAGATAGTCGCCATACCGGGATACGGCCCGCTGCAGGGCCTCTCGTTCGGTTGCGCTGAGGAGTCCCGGTGAGCCCACATGCGGATCCCGCAGACCCTGGGCGGCGATCCTGCGCCGGATCACCGCTGCGGCCGAGCCGGGCACGCCGTCGGTGCCATCGCCATGCAGGTCAGTGTGTACGGCGAAGCGGCCGATATCTGTCCGCCTCAGCCGTCCCGTCAGCAACCGGACGTCAGAACCGCGGGTGATCCCCGTCCAGGGTGACCCGTTCGGTCCGGTCCCCGGACCGCTCGACGGTTCCCAGCACCACGCTCCACAGATGCCGCGCGGTCAGCATCGCCATCGCCCGGTCGACGTCGTCCGCGGGCAGCACGGCCACCATCCCGATGCCCATGTTGAACGCCTTCTCCATCTCCTCCCGAGAGACCCGGCCGTGCGAGGAGATGTAGCCGAACACCGGCAGCGGATTCCACGCCCGCCGGTCCAGCGCCGCGGTCAGCCCGTCCGGGATGACCCTGGCCAGGTTGTTCGCCAGTCCGCCGCCGGTGATGTGCGCGTAGGCGTGCACATCGGTCTCCCGGGTCAGCGCGAGGCAATCGAGCGCGTAGATCCGGCAGGGCTCGAGCAGCTCCTCGCCCAGGCTCCGACCGAACTCCTCGACGTGCCCGTCCAGCGGCAGCCGGGCGATGTCGAGCAGGACATGCCGCACGAGCGAGTAACCGTTGGAATGGATGCCCGACGAGCCCAGGCCCAGCACGACGTCGCCCGGTCGGACCCGGTCCGCGCCGAGGATGGCGTCCGCCTCCACGACGCCGACGGCCGTACCGGCCAGATCGTAGTCGTCGGCCGCCATCAGCCCCGGATGTTCCGCGGTCTCGCCGCCCACCAGCGCGCAGCCGGCACGCACGCAGCCCTCGGCGATGCCGGCAACCAGCGCGGCGATCCGTTGCGGGTCGAGCTTGCCGCAGGCGATGTAGTCCTGCATGAACAGCGGTTCGGCGCCGCAGGCCACCAGGTCGTCGACGACCATCGCGACCAGGTCGATGCCGATGCTGTCGTGCACGTCCATCGCCTGGGCGATCGCCGATTTGGTGCCCACTCCGTCCGTCGAGGACGCCAGCACCGGCTCGCGGTAGCGGTGCAGCGGGAGCCGGAACAGCGACGCGAACCCGCCGATGCCACCGATCACCTCAGGACGGTGGGTCTTGCGGGTGTGCGGCTTCATCAGGTCCACGGCCTGCTCGCCGGCGGCGATGGAGACGCCGGAACCCGCGTAGGTGGCGCCGGAACCGATGGGGTGGTGCGAGCTGCTCATGCCGGTACTCGTCTCATGGTCTGGTCAGCGCGTCCTCGGCGCCGTAGCCGGCGGCCGTCACCGGAGCGGCGTCACCGGCCACTCCCCTGGCGTGACCGTCCAGCGGGCTGCGCAGCGTCGGGTCCGACGCCGACCGCCCGTTGACGTGCGACGGGTTGGCGACACCGCGGGCGATGCCCTCGAGGACGTGCTTGCCCACCTGGTCCGGGATGGCGATCGGGTAGTCGCCGGTGAAACAGGCCGCACACAGCCGGTTCTTCGGCTGCTCGGTGGAGGCGATCAACGCCTCCAGCGATACATACCCCAGGGTGTCCGCCCCGATCGAGCGACGGACCGCCTCGACGTCACCCGCGTTGGCGATCAATTCCGCGCGGGAGGCGAAGTCGATCCCGTAGAAGCAGGGCCAGCGGACGGGCGGTGAGGCGATCCGGACGTGCACCTCGACGGCCCCGGCCTCCCGCAGCATCCGCACCAGCGCGCGCTGAGTGTTCCCGCGGACAATCGAGTCGTCGACCACCACGAGGCGTTTGCCGCGGATGACGTCCCGCAGCGGGTTCAGCTTCAGCCGGATGCCGAGCTGCCGGATGGTCTGCGAGGGCTGGATGAACGTCCGGCCGACATAGGCGTTCTTCACCAGGCCCTGGCCGTACGGGATGCCGGAGGCCTGCGCGTAGCCGATCGCGGCCGGCGTCCCGGACTCCGGGGTGGGGATGACCAGGTCCGCCTCGATCGGCGCCTCGGCGGCGAGCCGACGGCCGATCTCCACCCGGGTGGCCTGCACGCCGCGGCCGGAAATGGTGGTGTCCGGACGGGCCAGGTACACGTATTCGAAGACGCAGCCCTTGGGGGTCGGCGGCGCGAAGTGCTCGCTGCGCAGCCCGTCGGCGTCGATGGCCAGCAGCTCGCCCGGCTCGACCTCCCGGACGAACGAGGCACCGACGATGTCCAGCGCGGCGGTCTCCGAGGCGATCACCCAGCCGCGGTCCAACCGGCCGAGCACCAGCGGGCGCACGCCGTGCGGGTCCCGCGCGGCGTACAGGGTGTGTTCGTCACAGAAGACCAGGCTGAACGCACCCTGCAGGTCCGGCAGCAGTTCCATCGCGGCGGCCTCGAGGCCGTAATCGGTGGACTTCGCCGCCAGCAGCCGGGTGATGACGTCGGAGTCGGTCGAGCACTTGCCCCGTCCCGCCTTGCCCGGCAGCGCCGCCACCCGGGACGCCAGCTCCACGGTGTTGACGAGGTTCCCGTTGTGGCCCAGCGCAATCCCGGATCCGACGTCGGTGATCGCGAACGTCGGCTGCGCGTTCTCCCAGGTTCCCGATCCGGTGGTGGAGTACCGGCAGTGCCCGACCGCGATGTGCCCGTTGAGGGAGGACAGCGTCTGCTCGTCGAACACCTGGGAGACCAGGCCGAGGTCCTTGAACACCACGATCTGCGAGCCGTCGGCCACCGCGATGCCGGCGGCCTCCTGGCCGCGGTGCTGCAGGGCGTAGAGGCCGTAGTAGCTGAGCTTCGCGACCTCTTCGCCGGGAGCCCAGACGCCGAAGACGCCGCATTCCTCACGCGGTGACGGATCCCGCTCGGGGTCGAACAGCTGCGCTTCATCACCGGCGGCCCCGGGCGCGCCCGACCGACCCATGGTGGGCATCGGGAGGGACGTGCTGGTGGGGGTCGCGCCGGTCATCTTTGCCTTCGACGGACCAATGACCACGAAAACCGTGCTCCTCTGCGGGCGGATCAAGCCAGGGGATCAGCGGTACCCCACTGTACCTGCTCGACATGGCAATCCGGGGGCTCGCGGGGCACCGTCGACGATGGCGGGTGGCCGAACGCACACCGACCCGTGCACGGCGCCGGACCGATCGCCGGGGATCAGCTCGGCCCGGCCGCGGGATCGAGGGGAAGAACAGCGGACAGGTCCGCGCGGGTGCCGCTCGCGACGACCCGCCCGTCGGCCACCGCATCGGCCCAGACCAACGACCCGGTCACCAGGCCCAGCCAGGTCGCGGCGTCGGTTTCGATGACGTTCGGCGGTGTGCCCCTGGTGTGCGTAGGCCCGGCGAACGCCTGCACCGCGCCCTGCGGCGGAACCCGGATCTCCACTGACCGGCCCGGGTACGTCTGCGCCAGCCAGCGCAGCGTCGCCAGCACGGTCGTCCTGGTCTGTGTCGCGTCCAGCGGACCGGTGGCCTGCTGCAACGCGGTGGCGACCTGGTCGCGGGTCACTCGTCGGGCCATGACGAACCACCCTAGAGAGCGACCCGGACGCGGCACGACCGAGACGGGCACCGGCGGATACTCCACAGGTGAGCATGATCAGCAACGGGGCCCGGCTGTCCACCACGTCGTCCCCACGTGGCCCAGCGGCGACGGTCCTGGTGCTGCACGGCGGCTCGGTCGATTCGTCGATGCGGGTCGGACCGCTGAGCCTGGCCGCTCTGCGGTTGGTGCCGGTCGCGCGATCGATCGCCCGCCTCGTTCCGACCGCGGCGGTCTACCGGCTGCGGTTCTCGATCCGGGGCTGGAACTCGGACGGCGCGGCGGTGTTGCGGGACGCCCGGTGGGCGGTCGGTGAGCTCACCCGCCGGCATCCCGGCCGGCCGGTGGTGCTGGTCGGTCACTCGCTGGGTGGGCGGGTGGCGATGCAGACGGTGCGGACCGTGCCGGCGGCGGTCGGCGCGGTCGGTCTGGCGCCGTGGCTGGTCGCCGACGATGCGGTCGACGGACTGGACGGCGTCCCGCTGTTCGTGGTGCAGGGGACGCGTGACCGGACGATCCCGGAACCGTCGACCCGATCCTGGCTCGCCCGTGCGTCGTCGGCCGGGGCACGGGTGGAATCGGTGCTGATCGAGCGGGGCGGGCACCCGATGCTCCGCTACGCCCGCCGCTGGCACCGGCTGGCCGGCGACGGCGTGTTGTCGGTGCTGGCCGCGGCCACCGCCGCCGGCGAGCACCCCAGGACGGCCCAGCCGGGATGATTCCGCCGTGATCATCGCCAGGTCGGTTCTGCTCTTCCTGTTCGCCGCGCTCGCCGAGATCGGCGGCGCGTGGCTCATCTGGCAGGGCGTGCGGGGCATCGGGGGCTGGTGTGGATCGGCGCGGGCGTCATCGCGCTGGGCCGGTACGGCTTCGTTGCCACGTTGCAGCCGTCCGCCGACTTCGGCCGGATCCTGGCGGCCTACGGCGGCGTCTTCGTGGCCGGGTCGCTGGCCTGGGGTGTGGTCGTTGACGGATTCCGGCCGGACCGGTGGGACATCGCCGGTGCGGTGATCTGCCTGGTCGGTGTCGCGGTGATCATGTACCCGCCGCGCACCGGCTGAGCGCGGCGAACGGCGGTTCGATCAGGCCTCGTCCCGCTGATAGACGTCCGGAATCCCGTCGTGATCGGTGTCCAACTCCTCCTCCTCGCAGATCGCCCGGTAGCGGCGGTTACGCAGTCGCAGCAGGATGCCGGCCAGCACGGCGGCCGCGACCGACCCGGCCAGCACGGCGATCTTGACGTGGTCGTCGGCCTCGGAGTTGCCGCCGAAGGCCAGTTCGCCGATCAACAGGGACACGGTGAAGCCGATGCCGCCGAGGAGTGCGACCCCGGTCAGGTCGGGCCAGGTGAGGCCCTTCTGCAGGGACCGTCCGGTGAGTTTCGAGGTCAGGAACGTCGCGATCAGGATTCCGATCGGCTTGCCGAGCACCAGGCCGGCGATGATGCCGATCGCGATCGGATCGGTGAGCGCGGACTGCAGCCCGACCAGGCCGCCGATCGCCACACCCGCGGAGACCAACGCGAAGATCGGCACCGCAACACCGGCCGAGATGGGTCGCCACATGTGCTCGAAGCGTTCCGCCATGCCGGCCCGGTTGTCGTCCTTGCCCGTGACCTTGGGCGCCCGGACCGGCACCGCGAACCCCAGCAGAACGCCGGCCACGGTCGCGTGCACCCCGGAGGCGTGCACCAGCGCCCAGGTGAGGAAGGCCAGCGGCAGCAGCAGCCACCACGAACTGATCCGCCGCTGCACCAGCAGGGTGAAGATCCCGAGCGGGACCAGGGCCAGCAGCAGCCACAGCGGCTTGAGATCGGAGGTGTAGAACAGCGCGATGACGGTGATCGCGAGCAGGTCGTCGACCACCGCGAGGGTCAGCAGGAACGTCCGCAGCGCCGTCGGCAGGTGGGTGGAGATCACCGCGAGAACGGCGAGCGCGAAGGCGATGTCGGTCGCGGTGGGGATTGCCCACCCCTTGGGACCAGTGCCGCCGGCGATGGCCAGATAGACGATGGCCGGGATGATCATGCCGCCGACCGCGGCCGCGACCGGCACGATCGCCCGCTGCGGATCCCGCAGGTCTCCCGCGACGAATTCCCGTTTGAGTTCCAGCCCGGCGACGAAGAAGAAGATGGCCAGCAGGCCGTCGCCGGCCCAGGCTCCGACGGTCAGGTCCAGGTGCAAGGCCGCCGGACCGATGGTGGCGTCCCGCAGCGAAAAGTAGCTCTCCGACAGACCGGAGTTCGCCCAGACCAGAGCGACGACTGTCGCCAACAGCAGGAGTGCCCCGCCAACGGTCTCCTTGCGGAGCAGCTGGGCGACGCGGCCGTCCTCGGCCCAGGTACCGGGCGAGAAAAGAGCGGGTCGGGTGATGGCCACAGTGAGGGCCCCTTCTATCGGCATTTCCGGCCGTCGGTTGTACGACCTGCCGACCAGACTTCCCGGCGCACCGGACAGGAGTTTATCCGACACAACGGGACGAAAAATCCGCCGACCGGCTCCCGGGTCAGCCGAACAGTCAGCCGAACAACGCCGGCAGGGTCCCCGACCAGGCCTTGCGCAGGTCCGCCAGCGGGATCGTGGCCACATCCTGGATGTCCAGGACCTGCTCCTCGGGGGCGCCGGTGTTGCCGGCGTCGACCACCCCGACCTTGACCCACGGCTGGCGGCGGACGGTGCACATCTCGGTGAACCGCAGTTCCTCGGTGCGCGGCACCGCGACCACCACCCGGGCGGTGGACTCGGAGAACAGCCAGACGAAGGGGTCCGCACCTTCGGGGAGGATCACCCGCGCGCCGGTCTCGCCGGACAGGCACATCTCGACCAGCGCCTGCGCCAGCCCGCCCTCTGACAGGTCGTGCGCGGCGGAGATCATCCCGTCGCGGGACCCGGCGATCAGGATGTCACCCAGCGTGCGTTCGGCATCCAGGTCCACCGCCGGCGGCCGTCCACCGAGGTGCCCGTGCACGACCTCGGCCCACGCGGAGCCGTCGAACTCGTCCCGGGTGGTGCCGAGCAACAGCAGGGTCTCGCCGGTGTCCTGTCCGATCCCCGGGATGGTCCGCCGCCGGACGTCGTCGATGACGCCGAGCACGCCGATCACCGGGGTGGGCAGGATGTTCACCCCGGCGGTCTGGTTGTAGAGGCTGACATTTCCGCCGGTGACCGGGATCCCGAGCTGCGCGCAGCCGTCGGCGATGCCGTGGATGGCCTCCCGCAGCTGCCACATCACGGCCGGGTCCTCGGGGTTGCCGAAGTTCAGGCAGTCGGTGACGGCGAGCGGGGCGGCACCGGTGGTGACGACGTTCCGGTACGCCTCGGCGAGGGCAAGTTGGCCGCCGGCGTAGGGGTCGAGCATCGTGTACCGGCCGTTGCAGTCGGTGGCCATCGCCAGCCCGCGTTCCGGACCCTCGTCGGTCTCGGCGACCCGGATGATCCCCGCATCGGCGGGCTGGGCGAGCACGGTGTTCCCGCGCACGTACCGGTCGTACTGGTCGGTGACCCAACCGCGCGAGCACAGGTTCGGGGACGCGATCATCGTCAGGATCAACTCTTCGAGCTGATCCGGCGTCGGTCGCCTCAGGGATGCAGAGGTGTTGGCCTGCAGGGCATCCTGCGATTCCGGCCGGGCCACGGGGCGCTCGTAGACCGGGCCGTCGTGCGCGACGGAACGCGGCGGCACGTCGAGCACGGTCTGTCCCTGGAACTCGATCGTCAGCCTGCCGGACGCGTTGACCTCACCGATGACGTCCGCCTGCACCTCCCACCTGCCGCACACCGCAAGGAAGGCGTCGACCTTGTCGGGGGTGACGATCGCGCACATCCGCTCCTGCGATTCGCTGGACAGGATCTCGGCGGGCGTCATCCCGTCGGCGCGCAGCGGCACGTTGTCCAGCACGATGTGCATCCCGCCGTCCCCGGCGGAGGCGAGTTCCGATGTGGCGCAGGACAGTCCGGCGCCACCGAGGTCCTGGATCCCGACCACCAGGCCGGCGTGGAAAACCTCGAGGGTGCACTCGATCAGCACCTTCTCGGCGAACGGATCACCGACCTGCACCGAGGGCAGCTTGCGCCGCGCGGAGGACCTGCTCGCAGGGTCCGACCGGGATCGATCGGAGGACCTGCTCGCAGGGTCCGACCGGGATCGATCGGAGGACCTGCTCGCAGGGTCCGACCGGGATCGATCGGAGGACCTGCTCGCAGGGTCCGACCCATGGACACCGCCGCTGTCGTCGCCGCCGAACGTTGCCGAGGCGAGGACGGAAACACCACCGATGCCGTCCAGGCCGGTGCGTGAGCCGTAAAGGATCACCTTGTTGCCGACGCCTGACGCGTGCGCGGTCTGCAGGTCCTCCGTGCGCAGCACGCCGATGCAGGCCGCGTTGACCAGCGGGTTGCCTGCGTAGGACGGGTCGAAGATCACCTCGCCGCCGATGTTGGGCAACCCCAGGGAGTTTCCGTATCCGGACACCCCGGCGACGATGCCAGGCACCACCCGCTGGGAGTCCGGCGCATCGGCGGGGCCGAACCGCAACTGATCCATCACGGCGACGGGACGGGCTCCCATCGCGAGGATGTCGCGGACGATGCCGCCGACACCCGTTGCGGCGCCCTGATACGGCTCGACGAACGACGGGTGGTTGTGCGATTCGATCTTGAACGTGACGGCCCAGCCGTCACCGATGTCGACGACGCCGGCGTTCTCGCCGATGCCGGCGAGCATCTTCGCGCGCATCCCGTCGGTGGTGGTCTTCCCGAAATACGCCAGGTGCACCTTGGACGATTTGTAGGAACAGTGCTCGGACCACATGACCGAGTACATCGCCAGTTCCGCCGCGGTGGGCCGACGGCCGAGGATCTCCCGGATCCGGGCGTACTCGTCGTCCTTCAGCCCGAGTTCACGGAACGGTTGCACGACGTCGGGTGTCGCGGCGGCGTGCGCCACGGTGTCCAGGTCCCGGTCCATATCGACCAGGTCGACCGCGCCGATCGGGTCGGTGATGTCCAGCAGGTCGGCTGCGGTGGGATGGGCGACTGTCGGAGGTGCGACGGGACGGGCGGCGGGCGGATGGCCGGCGGGGGGATGGGGCGTGCCGTCGGTCATCTCAGGCACCGGTCCCGCCCGCTGCCCCGATCAGGTCCCGGACGGAGAGGAACAGCCCGAGCCCGTCGTCGGTCGGCCCGGTCAGTGCGTCGATGGCGTGCTCGGGATGCGGCATCAGGCCTGCGATCCGGCCGTCCGTCGAACAGATCCCGGCGATGTCGCGCATCGCCCCGTTCGGATTGCCCTGGGCGGGGCCGTCGCCGACGTACCGGAACAGCACCCGGCCGTCGGCCTCCAGCTCGTCGAGCACGTTCTCGGCGGCGACGAAGCAGCCCTCGGCGTTCTTCATCGGCACCAGGATCTCGGCGCCCGGTTCGAACCGGGAGGTCCAGGCGGTGTCGGTGTTCTCCACCCGCAACCACTGGTCACGGCAGATGAACCGCAGGCTCGCGTTGCGGACCAGGGCGCCCGGCAGCAGACCGGCCTCGCACAGCACCTGGAACCCGTTGCAGATCCCGAGCACCGGCATCCCGGCCCGGGCGGCGTCGATGACCGACCGCATGATCGGCGCCTGCGCCGCGATCGCCCCGGCCCGCAGGTAGTCGCCATAGGAGAACCCGCCGGGCACCACCACGGCGTCGACGCCACGAAGGTCCTGATCGGCGTGCCACAGCGCGACGGGCTCCGCGTCGGAATATCGGACCGCGCGGGCGGCGTCGATGTCGTCGAGCGTGCCGGGGAAGGTGATGACGCCGATCCGCGGACCAGGTCCACCGGCGTCCGTCGGGAGCGTTGCGCCTGTCGCTCCTCGTGAGATGACGGCGTTCCAGCTCACAGCGCCGCCTCGGGCGCGGCCTGGGCAGCCTCCAGCGGATCGCCGAGCCGGGTCACGGTCCAGGTCTCGATGACCGGGTTCGCCAGCAGGCTGCCGGCCAGCTCCTCGAGATCGTCGTCGGACACGGTGTCGTCCACCTCGAGGTCGAAATGCTTGCCCTGCCGCACCGACGTCACGCCGGGATGACCTGTCCTGGCCAGCGCCGCGAGGATGGCCTTGCCCTGCGGGTCGAGGATCTCGGGTTTGATGACAACGTCGACTGCCACGCGCGCCACGGCGGTGCTCCCAGCGGGTTCAGGTCGGTCAGGGGTTCTTCCGTCAAGGCCCGGAGCGCCGCCCACATGGTGACGGGCGCGCGTCAGGAATGCTCCCGCGCATCCGAACCGACGACAAGCCTATCGCGGTCGGCGGTATCTTCCCGTCGTCTCGCCGCTCTGCAGGGATGACCCATTCCTCTCCCCGGAAGGCCGCCATGCGCCGACTCCCGCTCGCCATCGCCCTCTGCCTGAGCCTCCTGCTCGCCGGGGCCGCGCCCGCCGGCGCCGTCGGCCCATTCGGCCCCGACATCATCCTGGCCAACTGCATTCCCGGACCAATGGCCGCGTCCATCGCGTCGGACGGCACCACCTCCGGGTTCATTCCGTGCACCGGAGGCATCGGTGATGGCGCCATCTCCTACTTCGAGCAGAAGCCCGGTTCGCCGTTGTTCCGTGAGGGCAGTCCCTACACCGGCAAGGTGCTGGCAACCGCATGGGACGGCGTCGATGCCTTGTACGTCGTCTTCACCCAGGGTTCGGACCTGAAGATCGCGAAGCGAATCAAGAGCACCGGCGCGTTCTCCGCCACGACACTGCTGGCCACCGGCAGTGACCGCTTCACTGCCGACGTGGTGGCCTCCGCCGGCAAGTGGTGGGCCGTGTGGAGCCGCCAGGTGGGACCGGGCGGCGAGTTCGCGCAGACCGAACTGTTCCAACGGCACACCCTGCTCGGCACCCAGCCGGCCACCCAGATCACCGCCACCGCGGCCTCGATCGACGACGGCGAGCCCACGCTCGGCTACTCCGCCGGCAAGGTCACCATGCTGTGGACGCGAACCTACTCACCGGCGATACCCGGGCAGTCCGACCTGCGCATTGCGACCAACACCGGCTCCGGTTGGTCGTCCTCCACGTTCACCACGGGCGGTTACACCAACCACCGTCCGGACAGCCTCACGGTGAACGGCCACACCTATGTCGCCTGGCAACGGGACAACAAGATCCTGGAGGCCGACAACAGCAGCGGCCCGTACGTCAGCCACACCTTTGCCGGGTCCGGCGTGGGACCGAAGATCGGCGCTTCGCTGGGCAAGGTCTTCGTCGGCTGGACGATCGGGATCGATGAGTATCAGCGGTTCTACCTGGAGGAGAGGTCCGGTGGAGTGTGGACCGGCGCCGTGCTGTCCGGATTCCCCGGCGGTGCGGTCGCCGTGCTGGGACAGGGCGGCAAGGCACGCGTCATCTACGCCGAGGATGAGCGGCACCACCTCCGGGTGCAGCTCTGACCGATGTACGGCAGCCGCCCGGACCGGATGTCCACGTCCGGGCGGGTGATCGTGCACGGGGCGGCTGATCCGCTCGGGGGCGAAGTGGGCAAGGGCCGGTGGTCGGCACGGCGAGCGGGTTCGGCCGGACCACGGCTGATCAACGTCCGGGAACAATCCTGGTCACGACGCGACCACAGGTGTACCGAAACGATGATCATCTGGCGCTCGAACAGTGCGGCTGGGCGGCCGGGACCAGCGAGCGGACAGATCCGCTGGGCGGGCGAGCGCTCGACCGCCTCCTGTGGACAACCCGGAGCCGAAGAAGCCGTCGGCGTCATGCTCGGTTCGTGGATGACGCCGACACGTGGGTGGCGGAGATTCTCGGGCGGCAGAACGGGGTCATCGCCCGACGACAGGTCCTCTCGACCGGATTGACGCCCGCGCGCCTGCGCTCGAAGGTGCGGACCGGCAGGTGGGTCGTCGTCCACCCCACCGTCTACCGGTCGGCGGAACACCCATACTCAGGCGTCTCCCGGGTGCGGGCGGCCGCCCTGTGGGCCGGTTCCAACGGCTATTTGTACGGACACGCGGCGGCGTGGTGGTGGGGCTTGACACCGATCGAGCCGGCACAGGTCAGCGTCGTCATCCCGCGGTCCGAGAACCGCCGGGGGCAGATTGGTATCGACGTCATCCGGCGCGCGCTGTCGCCGGTCGACCGGGCCACCTACCGGTCAGCGCAGGTGACCGCGTTGGGGTTGTCTGCATTGGCCGGAAGTGTCGCCCTCGGCCAGGGCGGCGGCGCCGTCCTCGATCGGGCGTTGCAGACGAAGGTCAGCTTCCCGGAGGTGCGGGCGGCGCACTACCGCAACCTCGGGACCCACGGATCGAAGGACGCGGGAAAGCTGCTCAGGGCGGCAGCCGACCGGACCGCGGCCGGCAGCGAGCGGCTGTTCATCAAGCTGCTTCGGGACGCCGGCATCCGCGGCTGGCGGGTGAACCACGAGTGGGATCGCTGCTCCCGGTCGACCGTCGACCTTGCGTTCGTCGCCGAGCGAATCGCCATCGAGATCGACGGGTGGGCGTGGCACCACACGCCCGATCGGTTCCAGCGGGACCGGACGAAACAGAACCAGTTGACCGCGGCGGGTTGGACCGTGCTGCGGTTCACCTGGTTCGACCTCACCGACCGCCCGCAGGACGTCGTGCGGGCCGTGCGAATGGCGCTCGGCAAAGCCCACGCACGGTAGATCCCGGTGATCACCGCCTTGGCACATCTGAGGTCACGACAGGACGTGGAAAGTTCCGAAACGGTGATCAGCCGCGCACCTCAGCGCCTGCGGCCGCGAGGGCCAGCAGCCCGGCGGCTCTCAGCCATCCGAGCACCCGCCGAGGCCGGGGTGTGCCGGTCTCACCAGCAGCGGTGGCAGAACGAACCCTCACCCGGACGTAACCTGACCCGGGTCAACAATCGGCCGTCCTCCCGCCCACGAACGGGTCGGGATGGTTGACCGCGGAACGACCAGGACGGAAGGTTTGCGCATGAAGATCACCAAGTACGGGCATTCGTGCCTGCACATCGCGGACGGCGAGGCGAGCATCCTGATCGATCCCGGCGGCTTCTCGCAGGGTTTCGAGACGTTGTCGGGCCTGACCGCCGTCCTGGTGACCCATCAGCACGCCGATCACGTCGACCCCCAGCGGCTGGCCGGGGTGATGCGGGGCAACCCCGACGCGAGGCTCTACTCGGACAGCGGCTCGGTGAGCGTGCTCGCGGAGGCCGGCCTGACGGCGACCGGGGTGCAGACCGGAGATGTGCTGGACGTCGGCACCCGGGTGGAGGTCTTCGCCGGGGACCACGCCATCGTCCACCGCGACATCCCGGTGATTCCGAACGCCTGCTACTTCATCGGCGGCCGCCTCCTGCATCCCGGCGACAGCCTGACCGTGCTGGACCACCCCGTGGAGATCCTGGCGCTACCGAGTTCGGCGCCGTGGATGGCCGTCAAGGAGGCGATCGACTACTACCGCGAGGTCAATCCGGCGGTAGCCATCCCGATTCACGACAAACTCATGGCGTCGACGGACCTGGTCTACGGGCTGCTGACCAAGCTCGGACCCAAGGACGCTCGCTGGATGAACCTGGACGACGGTCACTTCGAAGTCCTGTGACGACGAGCAGGGCGCGCCTGACGCACGTGTCGCCGCCCGGCCGGAAACCTGGCATCCGGCAGGTCAGCAGCACCCCGACACCCAATGCACGAGCCGGCCGATCCGCGGCCGGGCGGAGGTAGGACAATGGCCGACGGTCCCGGACAGCCGACCAGCAACCCGGCGGGCTCCGGCGCGAGCACGGTCGCCGCGCCGCGCCGCTCCTGGCGGATGCCGATCGACAAGAACCCCGAGACGCCGGATTACGCAGTCGTTCGGCGGTTGATCCTCGGCAGTGCCCTGATGCTGTTCCTCGAGCTGGCGCTGATCCGCTGGCTCGGGTCGAACATCGTGCACCTGAGCTACTTCTCGAACTTCGTGCTGCTGGGGTCGTTCCTCGGTATCGGGCTCGGCTTCCTGATCGCGCGGCGCAGCTGGTCGGTGCTGCCGTTCACCCCGGTGATCCTCGCGCTGTTGGTGATCTTCACCTTCATGGATCCGGTCACCATCGACCGGGCGGTCGGTGACCAGGTCATCTACTTCACCTCGCTGAGCACGACGGGGCCGCCGGCCTGGCTGGTGCTGCCGTTGGTCTTCGTGCTGGTGGCCGCGTGCCTGGCCGGTCCGTCGGAGGTGGTCGGGCGATGCTTTGCTCACCTCCGTCCGCTGACCGCCTACCGCTGGGATCTCGTCGGGTCGCTGATCGGCATCGGGGCGTTCACCCTGATGTCGTTCCTGCGTGCCCCGTCGGTGGTGTGGGGCGTGGTGGTGACCATCGCGTTCGTCATCCTGATCGGCAAGTGGCAGCGCTACCTCGCGCTGCTGTCCGGTGCGGCGATGATCACCGTCCTGGTGATGGAGACGCTGACCCCCGGGGTGTCCTGGTCGCCGTACTACAAGATCTCCACCGAGGACCGGATCGTCGGCGGGAGCTCGTTGACCGACATCTCGGTCAACGGGGTGCCGCATCAGATCATGCGCGCTGCCCAGCAGCGGTTGCTCGAGGAGCCGCAGTACGGGCTGCCGTACGAGCGGTCGCCGCAGAATCCGCTGCGCAACGTGCTGATCATCGGCGCCGGGTCCGGTTCCGACGTGGCGATCGCGCTGTCCAAGGGCGCGCAGCACGTCGATGCGGTGGACATCGATCCGCGGATCATGGACATCGGCGCGGAGGAGAACCCCGACCATCCGTATGACGACCCCAGGGTGACCCGGCACGTCAACGACGGCCGTGCGTTCCTGGAGACGACGGACACCAAGTACGACCTGATCCTGTTCGCGCTGCCGGATTCGCTGGCGCTGGTGACCGGCGCGTCACAGATCCGGCTGGAGAGCTTCCTGTTCACCGAGCAGGCGCTGGCCGCGGCTGCCGAGCACCTGACGCCCGAGGGCTCGTTCTCGATGTACAACTACTACCGGGAGGACTGGCTGATCGACCGGCTGGCCGGTACGGCGGCGGCCGCGTTCGGGCACCAGCCCTGTGTCGACAAGGTGGGCGGCGGCCAGGCGGTCGTCACCGCCGCGCTGGACGAGTCGAAGCAGGCATGCGCGGCGCCGTACGCGCCGGCCGGGGCCGTCATCGCGCCGGCCACCGACGACCGCCCGTTCCTCTACTACCAGGGCGGCTCGATTCCGTCGCTGTACCTGTGGACCCTCGGCGGGATCCTGTTGATCTCGCTGATCGCCGTCCGCCTGCTCGGCGGCCCGTTCCGGGCGATGCGGCCGTACGCGGACCTGTTCTTCATGGGCGCGGCGTTCCTGCTGCTGGAAACCAAGAACATCGCGACGTTCGCGCTGCTGTTCGGCACCACCTGGCTGGTGAATGCGCTGGTCTTCGCGGGCGTGCTGATCATCGTGCTGGCCGCGGTGGAAACCACCCGACGGTTCCGGACGCCGCCGTTACCGATCGTCTTCGCGGGCATCGCCGTGTCGCTGGCGGTGTCGTATTTCATCGAGCCGTCCTGGCTGCTGACGTTGCCGTTCCTGCCCCGGCTCGTCGTCGCGATCCTGCTGGCCTTCATCCCGATCTACCTGGCCAACGTCGCGTTCTCCAAACGGTTCGGTGCCTCCGACGATTCGCGGTCCGCGTTCGGGCTGAACCTGCTGGGCGCCATGCTGGGCGGGTGCCTGGAGTACATGGCCCTGCTGACCGGGTACCGGAACCTGCTGCTGCTGGTGGCCGGGCTGTACCTGATCGCGTTCCTGCTGGCGCCGCGGAAGGGCCTGGTGTCCGTCTGATGCCCGGCTGAGCCGGACTCAGGAGGTGGTGGCCGGCCACACCGTTCCACCCGCGGCCACGGTGCGGACCGCATCGACAAGGACGCCTGCGTCCCCGTCCTTGACGAGGTAGCCGCACACCCCCGCCGCCGCCGCGTCCCGCAGCAGGCGGCTGCTGACCGAGGCGGTCAGCATCAGCACCCGGGTCGGTGGGCCGCCCGCCATCAGTTGGCGGGTGGCCTCGGTGCCGGACATCACCGGCATCCGCGAGTCCATGACGACCACATCGGGCAGCACATCGCCGGCCACCGATGTGACCTCGCTCCCGTCGGCGCACTCGCCCACCACGTCGATGCCACCTGCCGCGCGCAGCATCCCGGTCACCCAGGAACGGACCAGGGAATGGTCGTCCACCACGAGGACACGAATCACGGCTCCGTACCTCGCTCTCCGGCTGCCTGTTCCTGCGGGTCAGGATCGAACGATCCGAAGCCTTGATCAACCCGTCATCGACAGCACCACCGCGATGCCGACCGTGGCTGCCATCAGGGCGATCTCCACTCCGGCCAGCCGCAGCAGCGGGAGCAACCGACCACAGGCGGCCGATCCCATGGTGCGGCGGCGGTGCCAGAGGCCGACGGCGGCCAGTACCCCGATCGCCACGGTCTTGACGATGATCAGCCTGCCCCGGTCGGTCTCGACCAGCGCGGTCCAGCCGTCCAGCATCAGGACGCTCTCCACCACCCCGGAGAGGCCGACGGCGACCAGACAGATGCCGGCGGCGGTGCTGAAGCCGGGCAGGACGCGCAGCAGATCGACCGGGTACCGGCGAAGGTGCACGACCAGAGCGAGCAGGCCGCCCACCCACACCGCCGCGGTCACCACGTGCAGACCGAGGGCCGTCATCGCCGCCAGCGGATTGCCGTGGTGCCCGGCGTGGCCGGTCAACGCGCCGGGTAACAACGCGGCCGCCGCCACCACCAGCAGAGCCGCGGATCCGAACGCACCCGACACCCGGCTGCCGAACAGGGCGATCAACAGCGCAACCCACAGGCCGGCCAGCTGCGCCAGCAGCTGCTGGCTGCCCAGCAGCACCAGCGCGGCGTCGAGGTTTGCCGGCAGGCCGGTCACCGGCACGCCGATCAGGAACGACAGGGTGAACGCGATCCAGGCGCCGGTCCCGACCGCCCACACCGTCGCCCACCGGACCGTCATCACGGCCAGGTGCGCCCCGGCTGCCGGCGAGCGGCCGGACATCATCGTTCGCAGGAACAGCAGTCCGACGACGGCGATGCCGGCGATCCGCTGCACAAACTGCGTCACCGGCAAACCGAGCGAGGTGAGCGGCCCGGCGTCGGGCAACGCGGCGGGGGCCGGTTGGTACCCGGTATCGGTCCACCAGCGCACGCCGACGATGGCCAGCACGCCGGCCAGCGCGGCGGCACCGACGACGACCGCGGCACCCCGGGGTGTGCCGGTCCCGCCTCCGGGGAGCCTGTCGCCGGCAGCGGGTGTTGCCGGCGTCTGCAGGTTCAGCATGGCTTTTCCCTGTCTCTGATCGGTGGCCGCTGCGTCCGTTGTCATCGCGAAGCGCAGCCGGGTGTCAGGTCAAGCAGCATCCGGCCGTCCAACGCCGTGCTCGCGATCGGCCCGTATGCCCGAGAGTCGATGGAGTTCTCCCGTTGGTCACCCATCACGAAGACGGCCCCGGCCGGGACGGTGACCGGGCCGAAGTACACGCCGTCGATGGTGGAATGGTCGACGTAGGGCTCGTCGACGACCTGCCCGTCCACCACCAGTCGGGCGTCGGCGATGGCGACCGCCTGACCCGCCAGGGCGACCACCCGTTTGATCGCCCGTTCCCCACCCTGCGGGCTGGGAAAGGTGACGACGTCGTCGATCTGCACCGCTTCGCCGCCTCGCAACCGCTCCAGCAGCAGCCTGTCCCCGGTGCACACCGTCGGGCTCATGCTGTCCGAGGACACCGTCACCATGTCGAGCAGTTGGGTTCGGACGACCACCGCGGCGATCAGCACGGTGCCGGTGGCCAGCGCCCAGACGCGGCGGCGCATGGGATCAGTCGTCCGACGACGGCGGGTCGCCCCAGATCGGGTCGTTGTCGTCGTCGACGCCGTCCTTCAGGCCGACACTGAACTGGTGCATCATGTCGTGGTCCTCGTGCGGCAGGTTGTGGCAGTGCACCATGTATTTCCCGCGGTGCGGACCGAACTTCATCATGACCCGAACCTTCTCGCCCTCGCCGACGTACACGACATCCTTGGGCCCGAGTTCCCAGGCGAACGGCGGTTGGCCGTTGCGGCCGAGGATCTTGAAGTCGATCAGGTGAATGTGCACCGGGTGGAACCAGCCACCGGACTTGTTCTCGATCTCCCAGATTTCGGTCGCACCCAGATCCGGGTCGGCCAGCACCTTCTTGAACCCGGAATCGACGACGTCGTGCCAGGTCTCGCCGTTGAGATTCCATTCGTTGGTGCTGTCGTCCCGTTGCACCCGGATGTTGCGCACCTTCATGGCGGTGGTCGGGGTGAGCGCCATGACCTCATTGCCGGGGTCGAGCGCCTGCGGCACCACCAGTGCGGTCGGGTCGTTCCGATCGAACGGGTCTGCCACCACGTCGAAAGCCATGATCTTGCCGGTGTTGTCGTAATCCCGGTTGTTGGGGTTGGACAGGTTGCGCAGCTCGACGCGCTGACCGGTGGCGAACTTGGAGAAGTCGATCAGCACCTCGTACCGCTCCGCACTGCCGTGCCGCCACGAGCTGATGTTCTGCGACTTGGGCATCAGGCCGCCATCGGTCGCGACCATGTACATCGGAGCCGCCGGCGAGGTGCTCGGCCGGTACGACCGGGAGATCGAAGCATTCAGAACACGGAAACGGTAGATCCGCTTCTTGACCTTCATCACCGGCCAGGGCCGGCCGTTGACCAGGATGACGTCACCCCAGAGCCCGGAATGCGTCCGGTCGTCGTAGAGCTGAGAGCCGTTGGCCGCAAACATCATGTCGGACAGCGTGATGGCGACGTCGAATTCTCCCTGAGGGAGCAATGCGCGTTCCTGCGGGTCATGCAGGTGATATTGCGACGCGAGGCCGGAATAGGCATTCTGCGCCGTGTAATGCACGCCGTGGTCGTGATACCACAGGGTGCGGGCCGGCTGGAAGTTCGGGTACTGGTAGACCTTCTTCTGCCCGGGAGCGGTGACATCGCTGGCATAGCCGTCGTACTGCGGCAGCGACGCCGATCCGTGCAGGTGCGTGGAGATGTCCATCGGCGTGCCGAACGTCGGATGCGTGGCAGGCAATCTGTTGCGCATCGTCAGCGCAACGCGGGTCCCCTGCTCCACGTCGATCCGCTTGGCCGGTACCAGTCCGTCATAGCCGAGAACCGGGGTGGTGAATCCGGGCACGATGCCGGCGGCGCCCGGCCTCGCCGAAATGTCGTAGTAGTCGATCGGCCCGTCGGCGTCTGCTCCCCGTACCGGGGCGAGAACCTCCAGCCGACTGAACGCGGTCTGGAAGGGCTTGGGCATCTTCGACGACGGCAGCAGGCTGGCGCTCGCCCCACTGACGGTACGGCCGAGTGGAACGGCAAGTCCGGCGGCGCCGAGCACACCGAGACCACCCAACTTGAAAGCATCCCTGCGACTGAGCTGCATGACGTGTTCCCTTGAGCAGATGGTGAACGAACGGGAAATGGTGATCCGTCTGTGCTGCAACGGATGTGGTCGAGGCGCCCGGTTCGGGTACGGGGTGCGCCGGCCACCCACAACCACCCGGAACCGGGACCGGACGGCTGTCCGTGGATCCGTGGTCGAGCGGCCCAGTCAGCATGAAGGTCCGCAACGGAAGGCAGAACCCCGATCCACGGGGGACCCACCCCCCCAAAATGGGGCGCATTCCCGGCCGGGAGCCAAAGGGACGAATCTCCCGCTCCCGGTTCGTTGCGACAGACGGGTAGACGCGCTGGCCCAAATGGGTATTTATCAACGAACGAGCGCCCAATGACCACCGAAAGTGGCCAAATGTATAGGACGTCCCGTCGCCCATCACCTCGATGCGCTGAAGGGTCGCGGGCAGCGAGACAGACTCCGGCGCCGGAGACTGTCGTGCCGATCGGGCCGGGGGGCAGCGAGATGAGCGGTGGTTCGAGCGGCGGCATGTGGGACGACGTGCCCGCGGGGACGCAGCGACGGCGTTCCGAGCCCGGCCACACGATCGGCGCCACCACCAGGGGGTCAGGAACGACCGGCGCCGGCGACACCGTCTCAGGAAAGGTTCCCTCCGGCGACACCGACACCCCGCGAACCATTCTCGTGGTCGACGACCACCGTTCCTTTGCCGACCTGCTGTCGGCCGCGCTGAACACCGTGCCCGGCATGGTCTGCGTGGGAACTGCCACGTCCGCCGCCGACGGCATCGATCTGGCGGCCCGACTGCAGCCCAGCATCGTCGTGATGGACATCCAAATGCCCAAACAGGACGGATTGGCCGCCACCCGACAGATCCGAAACGTCGCTCCGGACAGCGTCATTGCCATGGTGACGGCCCATCGCGACCCGGCCTGGATCGCCCGGGCAGCGCAGGCGGGCGCATCGGCCTTCATTCCGAAGGACGGATCGCTGAGCGAGATGATCGACGTGCTCAGTCGGGTCCGGTCCGGCCAGATGCTCGTCGCGCCATCGGCGTTCTCGGGTGCTCCGCAGCAGGAGGAGGTCGGGATGAGCGACGCGCGCCCGGTCCTGACGCAGCGCGAGATCGAAGTCCTGACCTGTCTCGGACGGGGCATGCCCGCCAAGAACATCGCCCAGACGCTGGGGATCACCCTGCACACCTGCCGGGGCCACATGAAATCGCTGCACAGCAAGCTCGGCGTCAACAGCCAACTCGAAGCGGTCGTCAGGGCCCAACATCTGGGGCTCATCGGTGTCCCGCAGGACCACTGATCGGCGACGCGGTCCGCGTCAGCGGATCGGCGTCGGCCGGGAATTGACCGTGTTCGCCGGAGTGGCGGCAGTGACGCTGGCGGTGATCGCTGCGGGCGCGGTGGTCGCGAGCCGTTCGGTCGCCCGCACGCAGGCTCTGCGGGAGTCAGAGCGCGCCACCACCCGAATGGCCGACCACCTGGTGGGTCCGCTGCTGGTGGATGTGCTGGGCGGGGACAAGCAGAGCCGGGCAGAGCTCGACCGCGCCATCCAGATCCGCAAGAACGACGGATACCTCACCGAGATCACAGTCTGGGACAGGTCGGGGGAGATCCTCTACGCCGATCGCGCGGAGGAGATCGGCGTGGTCGAGGAACCGCCGCCCGAGGTCGGCATCGCCATCGAGAACGGTGTGCGGACCTCGGATTTCGAGGAGCAGCCGGAAGCCACCGACCAGGTGTACGGGGAGGACAGTCCCGGGTTCGTCGAGGTCTACGTTCCACTGCGGCTCGGCGACCGCACGCTCGCTTTCGAGGCGTACTACGACTATTCGGTCGTCAACAACAACGCCACCATCCTGCTGTGGTCGATCCTGCCGCTGGTGCTGATGCCGCTGCTCATCCTGCAGCTGATCCAGGCCCCCATTGCCGTCTCCCTGGCCGGCCGGGTCCGCAGGCACGAGCGGGAGCGCTCCGCGATGCTGGAACGCACGCTGTCCCAGTCGGACAAGGAACGCATGCGGGTGGCGGCCGACCTGCACGACGGCCCGATCCAGGACCTCGCCGGCGTCGGGTACGCATTGGGCGCCCTGGCGCCCGCCGTTCCCGATGAGTATTCCGATCTGGCGACCAAGGTGCACGACACCGTCCGGCACGCCATCGGGTCGCTGCGCCGGCTGATGGTCGATCTGTACCCGCCCGACCTCAGCGCCGCACAATTGGCCGAGAGCATCGACAATCTGGCGATCCCGCTCCGGGAGAAGGGTATCGCCGTCGAGATGTTCGCCGACCCTCTTCCTGACCTGGACAACGACTCGGTCACCACCCTGTATCGCGTCGCGCGGGAAACGCTTGCCAACGTCGCCGAGCATGCAGAGGCAAGCCGGGTGCACATCGCTCTGTCCTCTGCGCCGGTTCCGGGTGGCGTTCATGGGCCCGGCGGCACACCGACGGTCAGCCTGCGGGTGACCGACGACGGCGTGGGTATCGAGGACGGCGATGTCGACAAGCGGGCCGGCGGGCATCTCGGTCTGCGCCTGCTCAAGGACCGGGTCGAAAGTCTTGGCGGCAGCTTCGTTCTCACCACCGCCCGGAACCGCGGCACCACCATCGACGCGCTGCTGCCGGCTCCCGCACGATCCATCGCCGAATAGGTCGCGCGGCCCAGCGGCTGGTCGACCCCTGCCCTGGCCGGTAACGCCGATACTCCGCGGGCCGAACCGGGTGATCACCGTCTCGGTACATCTGCGGTCGTCGGACGACACGGAATGTTCCCGGACGGTGATCACCCGCTCGAAGCGCGACCGCCCCGCCGGGGGCACGCGCCCCAGGAGTGACCGAAACCGGGTGATCACCGCCTCGGTACATCTGCGGTCGTCGGACGACGCGGAATGTTCCCGGACGGTGATCACCCGCTCGAAGCGCGACCGTCCCGCCGGGAGATACGCGCTGCGGGAATGAGCGCTCCAGCTCGTCCGCCCAAATTTGGGGGTTCCGCGACCCCCACGCTGTGGCTTACGCCATCGACGCGGCAGCGGCATTCTGGCTGAACTGATCGCTTCTCGACTCGGCCGCACGGCGAGCGCACCACCCGCGGAATTCCCGCCGGTGCCGACCTCCATTCCTGCGCCGAACCCGACAGTTTGGAGCCCCCATGACCATGAACGATCCACCGCTGCGCACCGGCCGACGGGCCGGCCGCCCGGGACAGCCCAAGCGCGGCTGGATCCGCCGGATCGCTCTGCTCACCACGGTTGTCGTGCTGCCCCTGGGCCTCGCCAGCAATTCGCTGGCGACCACGCAGGTGACGGTGAAGAACCCGGGTGGCCTGGTCGCCGCGGGTCCGGTGGACGGCGCCAACGGTTTCCCCACCTGGTACCAGGACAGCGCCGGCACCCGGCTGGAGCCCTGCCTCGACCCGGACAACTCGCTGTGCGGATTCCTGCCCGGCGATGTCCCGGATCCGGACAGTCCCATTTCCTTCCCGAACAATTTCCCGGAGGAATTTTTCTACCAGCTCGTCGACAGCAGCATCACCCTGCCCGGTGGCGGAAAGGCAACGCTGACCCTCGGCCTTGAGGCCGCCTTTGCCAATGGCCCCGCCGAACCAGGTGAGCAGGTGGTGTTCGCCCGGACCCGGGTCGTGGTGAAGGGCGGGCCGCGCGGCACGACGGTCACCGTCAAGCACCCGTTCGGCGAATTGACCGTCGACACCGACAACACCGGCGCCGGCCGCCTGATTCAGGACATCTCCCCCGCGGTCGGCAACTTCGACGCAGCGCTGAAGGGCAACTTCGGGCCGTTCTTGAAATGGGACCCGGCGGTTGCACCGCAGGCACCGGCAGGCTTCACCGGCGATCCCGCCACTTCGCACACTGTGGTCGGCGGGCTCGGCGGCTACAACAAGTTCTCCATTTCCGGCGGTGGCGTGGCCGCGGAAACGGCCCAGTTCACCATCAGCGGCAAGGTCGCCACCAACACCGGCGTCGTGGCGAACCGGGCGATGGTCAACGGCCAGTACCTCGACGTGTTCGCGACCAGCAAGGGCTCCGCGTTGCAGGTCGACGGCGTGACCGGGGCCTTTGCCGCCACCCCGATGACGCACGACGAGGGAACGGACCGGCACTACGCCCGCATCCAGCTCGCCGCGGGCGCCCGGCCGGCACAGGTGACGGTCCGCAATCTCAGCGACAAACCGGTCAGCATCTCGGTCATCAAGACGAGCGACATCACCGTCACGCAGGCCGATTTCGACGGCAGCACGCTCACCGTCGCAGCCACCTCCGGCAGCTACCCACTGACCGTGCCGGGCTTCGGCACCCTGACGAATGCCGACCCGGTCGGTTTCCCCGTGCTGTCCCCACCCGCCACGGTCAGCGTGCAGGCCGGCAGCGGGCCTGCGGTGGTCGTCCCGGTCCGCGTCACCGGCGGTCCGGCAATGGATCCGGTGCTGGCACCGGTGGAACCCGAACCAGATCCCGGCCCGATCAACGACAACACCCCGGACAACGGCACCATCGCCCCAGTGGCCACCATTGCCCCGATGAGCGCGGCCAGGCTGGGCACGAGCGTGACGCTGGACGGCAGCGCATCGGCCGGCGCCACCAGCTACGCCTGGACCCAGCTCAGCGGCGGACCGATCGCGACCATCACGGGAGCGAACACCGCCAAGCCGATCGTCACCCTGAAGTACTTCACCGCGACAACCGCGACCGCGCCGTCACCCGCGGCCACCCCGATCATCTTCCAACTGGTGGTGACCAATTCGGCCGGCGCCGCCAGTACGCCGACCGTGGTGGAGGTCCCGGTGAAAACCGATGTCGTCACGGTCTCGGCCGGCGCACGTCACCGCCTCGGCACCGAGCTCCGGATCGACGGCACCTCGCTGATCGACGGCGCCGCCGGCGCTTTGTCCCCGGCGACCCAGGTCGTGATCTGGGACACCACCCGCGCGACACCGGTCAAGATCGGCAACTTCCAGGTGGACACCCTCGGAGCGTGGGTCGCCCGTCCCAAGCCCGGCCCGACCACCCAGGTGCGCAGCGTGCTGATCCAGTCGACCCGGGGCGGGACGGCGGTGGCCACCGTCGGTACCTGACCCGCTGACCGCCCCCGAAGGGTGCCTGCCGATCCTCGGTGGGCACCCTTTCGTCGTGCCGTGACGGCTATCTCATCCTGCTCGCCCCCGGAGCTGTCACATTGCTACGGGCGCCGGTGTCCCATGCACATGACCACTTCCGCCACTCCGTCCGCGATCCATCACCACGCTGCTGAACGAGGCGACACCATCCCACCGGCACCGAGCAGCACCCGACGCAGCCGCGCACGCGTTCCGTTGGACCCACCCCGCGGAATCATCGGCCGGTTGTTCACCTGGTACGCCGAGCGCCGGTTCGGCCAGGTGCCGGAGAGCATGCTGGCGCTGGCCGCGAACCCAAGGGTGCTGCGTGCCGACACCCGCTTCGAAATGTCCGTCGCGCGCTGGAACGCCCTCGATCCCCAACTCAAGGCTCTCGCGGAGATGGCGGCGGCCAGCGCGATCGAGTGCACCTGGTGCATGGACTTCGGCTACTTCCTGGCACATTCCGCGGGACTGGACCTGGTGAAGATCTCCGCCGTTCCGCAATGGCGGACCTCGACCGTGTTCACCGACATCGAGCGCGGGGTGTTGGAATACACCGAGGCGATGACGTCGACGCCGCCGACCGTGACCGACGAGCTGGTCGAGGCGATCCGCGAGGAAATCGGTGATGCGGCACTGGTGGAATTGACGATGATGGTGGCCGTGGAGAACCTGCGCTCCCGGGTCAACGCCGCACTGGGGCTGAGCTCCCAGGGCTTCTCAGAGTCGTGCCGGGTGCCGCTCCGGGCGGTACCGGGCGGCACCGCCGACGACGCCGGGCCCGTCGGCGGTGCAGGAACCGGCGCATCCCGAAAGCCGCAGTGAACGGTGCCGGACCCGGATGCCGACGATGGTGCCGCCGAATTCGCCGCCCATCGCGACCTGCTGTTCACCCTGTCGTACGAAATCACCGGGTCGGTGGCCGATGCCGAGGACGTCGTACAGGACAGCTATCTGCGATGGGCGGCGGTGCCCCGCTCCGATCGCGACGGGGTGGTCAACCGGCGCGCGTATCTCGCCCGGATCGCCACCCGGCAGGCGCTCAACCGGGTCCGGAGCGTTGCCCGGTTGCGGGAGGAGTACGTCGGGCCGTGGCTGCCCGAACCCCTGGTGACCAGCCCGGACATCGCCGACGATGTCGTGCTGGCCGAGTCGGTCTCGATGGCGATGATGCTGGTCGTACAGAGCCTGAGCCCGGACGAGCGGGCGGTTTTCCTGCTGCACGAGGTGTTCGGCTTCGCCCACGACGAGATCGCCGGGGCGATCGGCAAGTCCCCGGCGGCGGTGCGGCAGATCGCGCATCGCGCGCGATCGCATGTCCGGGCGCGGCGGCCGCGGAGCCCGCAGCCGTCGGAGCCGACCCCACACGACCTCCCCGACGTCGCCGAGCGGTTCCTGATCGCCGCCTCCACCGGCAACGTGCAGGCGCTGATGGACGTGCTGGCCCCGGACGTCGTCCTGATCGCCGACGGCGGCGGCACCGTGAGGTCGGCATTGCGGCCCGTGGTGTCGGCGGACCACGTCGCCCGACTGCTCGTCGGGCTGCGGGACAAGTTGGTACGCGACAACCCCACCGCGACGTTGCGCATCGATCCGGAAATGGTCAACGGTCGGCCCGGCGCGCTGGTCTTCGTCGACGATCGACTGGAGACGGTGGCCACCGCGGAGATCGACGGGAACCGCGTCGTGGCGGTGTATCTCGTGCGGAACCCAGGGAAGCTGACGGCACTGACGAGCGCCCGTCGGGCGGAGCGGTGAGCGTCGGCTGACCCCGCGCCCCGACCCGGTGACCGGCGGACATCGAGCCGTCGCCTGCCAGTCACCCACCCGATGCCGTCGCGGCGTATCGTCCGGCCATTGCAGGCCCGTCCGACCAGTCCCGGGAGACGCCCATGCTCGACACCGCCCTGTCCGATTCCGGTTCAGCCGAGCCGAGCGCAGCCGACCCGGCTCCGGCCGGACCGCTCTCGGCCGCCGAACTGCACCGGATCCATGCCTGGTGGCGGGCGGCGAACTACTTGTCCGTCGGGCAGATCTATCTGCTCGACAACCCCCTGCTGAAAAGGGATCTGATTCCCGATGACGTCAAACCTCGGTTGCTGGGTCATTGGGGCACCACGCCTGGTTTGAACTTCATCTACGCACACTTGAACCGGATCATCCGCGAGCGCGACGTGAACGCCATCTTCCTCGCCGGCCCCGGCCACGGCGGGCCGGCGGCGGTGGCCAGCGCGTATCTCGACGGCACCTACACCGAGGTCTACCCCCGGATCACCCGGGACGCCGAGGGCCTCCGCAAGCTGTTCCGTCAGTTTTCCTTCCCCGGCGGCATCCCCAGCCACGTGGCACCCGAGACCCCGGGCTCCATCCACGAGGGCGGGGAACTCGGGTACGTGCTGTCGCATGCCTACGGCGCGGCCTTCGACAACCCCGACCTGATGGTCGCGGCCGTCGTCGGCGACGGCGAGTTCGAGACCGGGCCGCTGGCCGCTTCCTGGCACGCCAACAAGTTCATCGACCCGCTGCACGACGGCGCCGTCCTGCCGATCCTGCATCTGAACGGCTGGAAGATCGCGAACCCGACGGTGCCGGCGCGGATCGCCCGCACCGAGCTGGAGGCCCTGCTCACCGGCTACGGCCATGAGGTGTTCACCGTCGAGGGCGACGACCCACAACTGGTGCATCAGAGCATGGCGGCCACGATGGACAGCGTCATCGAGCGGATCCGCGACATCCAGGCGGGCGTGCGGGAACGCGGTCAGACCGCCCGCCGGCCGTGGCCGATGATCCTGCTCGTCACACCGAAGGGCTGGACCGGGCCCAAGGTCATCGACGGCCTGCAGTACGAAGGCACCTGGCGATCCCACCAGGTGCCACTGACCGGTACCCGGGACAACGACGAACACCGCAAGCTGTTGCAGGAGTGGATGCTGTCGTACCGGCCCGAGGAACTGTTCGACGCCGACGGCACCGTCGTGGAGTCGATCTCGCTGCTCGCACCGAACGGCGACCGGCGGATGAGCGCCAACCCGCACGCCAACGGTGGCCTGCTGCTCAAACCGTTGGCGCTGCGGGACTTCCGCGAGCGCGGAGTTCCCGTCTCCTCCCCCGGCGCCTCCGTGCACGAGCCGACCAGGGTGATGGGCCAGTACCTGCTGGACGTCATGACGGACAACACCGACAACTTCCGTCTCGTCGGCCCCGACGAGACGGCGTCGAACCGGCTCGACGCCGTCTATGCGGTGACCGACAAGGTGTGGCAGGGCGAGATCCTGCCGATCGACGAGCACCTCGCGACCTCCGGTCGGGTGATGGAGATCCTGTCGGAGCACACCTGCCAGGGGATGCTGGAGGGCTATCTGCTCACCGGCCGGCACGGGCTGTTCTCCTGCTACGAGGCGTTCATCCACCTGGTCGATTCGATGCTGAACCAGCACGCGAAGTGGCTCAAGGTGACCAGGGAGATCGGCTGGCGGCGGCCCGTCGCATCGCTGAACTACCTGCTCACCTCGCACGTCTGGCGGCAGGACCACAACGGGTTCTCGCACCAGGACCCGGGTTTCATCGACTACGTCATCAACAAGAAGCCCGAGGTGGTCCGGGTGTACCTGCCGCCGGACACCAACACACTGCTGTCCACGACGGAGCACTGCCTGGCGTCGACCAACTACATCAACGTGATCGTCGCCGGGAAGCAGCCGTGTTTTGACTGGTTGACCCCGGACGGGGCCGGTGACCACTGCGCGAGGGGGCTGGGCATCTGGGACTGGGCGTCCAACGACAACGGCGACCCCGACGTGGTGCTCGCCTGCGCCGGCGACGTGCCGACGTTGGAAGCCCTTGCCGCGGTGAGCATCCTGCGCAAGAACCTCCCCGAGCTGCGGATCCGGTTCGTCAACGTGGTGGACCTGATGCGGCTGACGGAGAACACCGAGCATCCGCACGGCCTTTCGGACCGGGATTTCGACACCCTGTTCACCGCGGACAGGCCGGTGATCTTCGCCTATCACGGTTATCCGTGGCTGATCCACCGGCTGACCTACCGGCGGACCAACCACAAGAACATGCACGTCCGTGGATATCGGGAGGAAGGCACCACGTCGACGCCGTTCGACATGGTGATGATGAACGAGCTGGATCGGTTCCACCTGGTGATGGATGTGATCGACCGGGTGCCGTCACTGCGGTCGTCCGCGGCGCTGCTGCGACAGGAGATGGTGGATGCCCGCGCGCAGGCCCGTCGCTACACCCGCGAGTACGGGGACGACATCCCGTCGGTGCGCGACTGGACGTGGGCGGAGGCGACCGGCACCGGGCACGGACCCGCCGCTCCGCTGTCGGACACCAGCGCGGATTTCAGTCCCGAGGTGGAATCCGCGAAGGGCTGACCGCAGTGCGCCGACGCCGACCCCGGTGGCGGCGCGCTCAGTGCGCGCCGGTGCCGGAACTGACCGCGATGTGCCACAGCCGTTTCCAGTCGATGCGCGGTCGCGGCGGCGGCACGCCGGGCCGGTTCCTGGGTAGGAGCACCCGCAGGGCCCGGGGTCGGACCGAGCACCGCACCGGGGTGTCCATGGTGACCGCCTCGCCGTCGATGCCGACCGGGACCGTCGGGCCGGCCGCATCGAGGACGACCTCGCCGTTCGCGACCAGGTTGGTGATGCCCCGGTGGGGCGCCCGTCGCAGCAGGCTGACGGCCTGACCGGCGCTGTTCAGGTTGACGGCCAGCACCCCCAACGTCCCCTGGTCGAGGCGGGCCCGGCGGGCCAGATCGAGCATTCGTCCATCGCCGTAGGGGTTGTTGCTGACCAGCACCGCCTGCAGTCCGTCGAGGGAGTCGTGGCCGACCTTTGCGGTGAGGTCGGTACCGCGGCGGCCACTGAGCAGGTCCGGCAGCATCTCCAGCATCGTGCGGTTCTTGTTGTCCCGGTACTCCGGGCTCTGCACGATCTCGGCGTAGGCGCCGAAAGATGCGTTGTTGACGAACGGCCGGTCACCGATCATCCCGAGGTCGACGCGCACCTCCTCCCCGTCGGTCAGCGCGGTGAGGCAGGTCGACGGATCATCCCGGTCCAAGCCCAGGTCGAGGGCGAAGTGGTTGCGGGTGCCGGCACTGATCACCAGCAACGGAATGTCCCGGTCCGCTGCGATACCCGCGACCAGGGCCTGCGTTCCGTCTCCGCCGGCCACCCCGAGCAGGTCCGCCCCGCGATCCGCCGCGTCCCGGACGAGGGCGCCGACATCGACGTACCCCGGCCCGTCCAGCAGCGCCACTTCGGCACCCAGCTCCTTCGCCTTGCGCGCCAGGTCGAACTTGACGACCTTCCCACCGCCCGAGCGGGGGTTCATCACGATGAAGGCACGCGAGGACCGAGCCGCCGGCGTTGTCGGCATCCACGGTTGCGGACTGTGCCGCAGGGCATGCCGGGCCGCCGCGCCACCGATCAGCAGCAGAGCGACCGAGGCCAGCGCCCAGAGGACGGCGTTCGCGCGGAAGAAGCCGATCACGACGGCGACGGGAACCAGTACCGCGATGACCAACGCAACCCAGCGCAGCATCCCCTTGTGGGCCAGGAACCAGAAACCGGCCCCGAGGAAAACCGCGGCACCGACGAGGCCGAGCAGGACCAGCCGCACTCCGGCAGCGCCCTCCGCCGGCAACAGGACGAGGAAGGCGGCGGCCATCGCGACGAACGCGAGACGCGCCAACCATCGCTGCGCCGGACCCACTTTCATCCCACATCTCCTCAGGTTCGGCGTTCGTCGATCCCTCGTCAGCCCGAGTGTGGCCGATGGCAATGCCGGCATGCACCATCCTGGCCGGATGAAAAGCACTGTCGCCCGCGACCGTCAGGCGAGATGCCACCGCCGAGATCCCACCACCGGGACGGCACGTCCCGCGCCGGCCGCGTCCGCAGCAAACCCGCGCTCAACTGTGCTGGCGCACGCCATTCCCGGCGCTGCTGCCCGGCCCGCTCGGGCCGTGGTGCGACAGGCTGACAACGGTGTCGATCGGTGGCAGCCCGCGGGCACAGAGCACGGTCAGCACACCGAGCACATCTTTGACGGTCGCCACGGTTCCGACGAGAAGGACCGAGCGGGGAACAACGGTGGCTCGCAGTTCGGGGAAGACCGACGCCACCGCCGGGCCGAGCGGACCCGCCACGCGTATTTCGTACGTCGACACAGCCCCCACCTTCTGAGGTCAGGTCGCCGAAGGAGTCTCACCGGGCGATGCCGCGGGAATCGCCGGGATCTGCCGGACGCCACGCAACTCGATGCCGAGGCTCTGCAGCCGGTTGATGATGCCGACCAGGGCGGCCTGATCCACCACGGGTCCCTGCAGCAGTGTCTCCACCGCCTGGGTGACGACGTGAACGTCCCCCAATTCGTTCAGGACGTCGGTGGGTACCGTGCCCGCAACCCGGATCTCGAATTCCACGATTGTCATCAGCCGCACTCCGACGCCGTCGATTGTTTCGTGCTTGTCAGGCTTCCACGTCGCCCGGAAGCGCGACTCCCCCGAAAGGTATGACAGCCCTTCGAGATCGTTTTAGATCAGGTGGACCCGGCGGGCGCGGTCGACGGCCGCTCGCCGGCTCCTGACGTCGAGCTTCCGGTAGATCGACTGCTGATGACTCTTGACGGTGTTGACGGTGACGTAAAGGTCCGAGGCGATTTCGGCGGCCGTGAACATGGTGGGCAGGTATCGCAGAACCGCCAACTCCCGCTCGGTGAGCGCCTCAGCGATCGGTCCGGTCGGCCCTGCCGGCACCGGCTCGAGCTGAGCAGGGGCGAAGTCAGCGAATTGCCCGGTGAACCCCAGATGCGTCGCCATGATGTGTCGATGGCGTTGCAGAAGGGCCGTCACGCGCGTCCGGTGGTGACGAACGGAAGGGTGATATCGGCGTCGGCGGCGCTGTCGACCGCCTCGCTGATCGCGGCAATGGCAGCCGTTTCGCAGTGCAGCCTGTCGGCGGCAAGAGCTTCCAGAATTTTGGCTTCGACAACCTGCGCGGGAAAGGTGCGCGCGCGAAGAGCCACCGGTCGCAGGACCTCCTGCGCCAACTTCGGTTGACGCAGCAGCAACCGCGCCTTGGCCAGTGCGATGCGTTCGAGACATTCTGGGAAACCGGCCGGCGGATCTCCGATCGCGGCGATGGCAGCACCAGCATCACCGCAAACCAGGGAAGCGTCGGCATGCGCGACCCCGCACCACCGGGACAGCGCCTCGGGGAGCGCGCCGATGCTGCCGCGGATCGCTGCAAGCCGGGACGAGGCCAGTCCTGCGGCATCCGGATCGTGGCGCGCGGCGGCGATCCGCACGTCGACGATCCCGAGCAGCAGTCGACAGCCGGCATCGGAGCCGGTGCCGGTCATCCTTGTTCCCTCGTTGATCGCCGTCTGCGCGTCCTCGAAACGGCCCCGTTCCAGCGCGGTGATGGCGAGCGCCATGTACAGCGCCTGGGCCTGCGGCTCGCGGGTCCAGCCGCGGCGGCCCGCCACCTCCCGCGCGGCGGTTGCCCGCTGGTGGGCGCGCTGATGATCGCCCTCGATGGCATCGATCATCGCCAGGTACCCCTGCGCGCTGAGGCCGGTCAGGCCCAAACCGAGCCGGCCGCAGCGGAACTCCGCTGTTGCGAGCGTCGCCCGGGCGCGGGGCAGATCCCCTTCCCAGAATTGCCCCACCCCGAGATTGTTCGTGGCAATCAGCCGGTAGATCTCGCGAGTCGGCATGCGCCGGCGTGACACCTCGTCGAGGTCACGGAGCAGAGTGGTCGCCCGGGTCAGCATGTGCGCGGGTTCGCAGATCCGTGCGTGCACCAGACGGAGCAAATCCAACAAGGCACCCGCGGCCGGACGATCGTCCGGCCGCAGATCGGCGATCAGTGCACCGGCGTCCTCCACGTCGCGCCGCATCGACTCGTAATCGTGCCGGTGAAAATGCGAGATCGCCGAGGCCAGCAGGGTCGACGTGCTCGGGTGCAGCTGGGCGCGATCCGCGGCCGGACGCAGGGCGGCAACCAGCGCCGGGGCCTGGGCCTGGGCCGTGATGATCTGCGGCGCCGCGAGTTCGGTGAGCAGTCGGCCGACGGCGTCCCACTGCCCGGCTCGGGCCGCCTGACGAATCGCGGCGATCGGCTCACCGCGCGCCGCGAACCACCCTGCCGCCAGCATCCGGAGCCGGACCACCGCCGCGGGCCGGTCGAGGGTCAACCGGTGCAGCAGCAGGTCCCGGAGCAGCGGGTGGACGGCAAACCAGTCGTCATGTCCGCTCAGTCCGACGACCAGGGCGTTCTGCGCGGCCAACCGCTCGAATGTTAGCTGCCCGTCGTCACGACCGGTCAAGACGTCGGCGAGCTCTCCGGGCAGCCGCTCGACCACGCAGGTGCTGAGCAGGAACTCGAGGTCCGCGGCCGGCAGTCGGTCGAGGACCTCCCCGATGAGGTACTCGGCGACCAGCCGCTCGCTGCCGGTGAGGTGCGCGAGGGAGGAATCCAGATCAAACGGGTCCAGGCACATCAGTGCCAACCTCAGACCGGCCGCCCAACCCTGGGTCCGGGACAGCAGGTCGTCAAGTTGTGCCCCGCTCAGGCTCACGCCGTTCATGGCGAACAGCTCTCTCGTCTCGCCCGATGTGAAAGCCAGCTCAGCGGAACGGATGTCGGTGAGGTCCCCACTCAACCGCAGCCGATGCAGCCGCAGCGCGGGATCGGCACGGGACGCCAGGACGATCCGTAGCGTGGGCAACCGACTCTCCAGCAGGCGGGTCACTGAATCCAGCACCGGCCGTGCGGTGACATGCTGGAACTCGTCCAGAACCAGCACGACGGGGTGCGGTAGCGCGGCAAGGGCGGAACGGACCAAGAATTCCTCGCGGGATCCGAAGATGGTTCCGGGGACGACCCTGCCTGAGCCGGCTCTCCGGCGGGACCGAGTCACTGGCTGCCAATGCCGCCAGTACATCCGACCAGAACGCCTGCAGTGTGTTGTCGGCCTCGTCGAGGGTCAGCCAGGCGCAGCCGGCCTCACCGAGACGGCGGACCCACGATGCCAGCGTCAGCGTTTTTCCCGAGCCGACCCCGCCGGTGACCACGGTGACGGCACGCAGCGCTCCGCGCGACAGCCGATCCTCGAGGCGGCTGCGCCGCAGGAATCCGGCCGGGACCGCCGGCGGTCCAACCCGCCAGCCGAGCCGAATGGTGATCTCCTGCTTCACCCGAGCCTCCACGGCAACTGCGCACGAGGAGCCGGCCGTCGGCAGGCGACGGTGCCCTCACGAGTCTCACTGTGCCGCGAAAGAGCACGCGATGTTAAGGCATTTGGTCCCTTCTGCAGGGCGAATTTTCCGCGCTGCCACCTCTATGCAGCTCGTGTCTGCTCCAGCGATCGATGTCGCCAGTTGCGGGCGGCCGCTACTCGCTCTGGCGGTGGTGGGGAATTCCCTCCGGCGGCAGGCGAACCCCTGACCGGCGATGGTCCCGGCGGTGCACCGGCGAGGCGAACGCCGCCACCATCATCAGGAACCCGCAGACGGCGAGGACCACACCGGGCAACACCACGCTCATCGCCAGCACCTCTCCCAGCACCAACAGCAGGGAACCGGCCAACGCCCAGGCCACGGCACGCCGATGGGTGCGGCGCCGGACCCGCGCAGGGTCCAGCCCGGCCGCAAAGGACGGGTCCTCGCGCAACCCCTTGACGATCTCGTCGAGCAGGTGCTGCTCTCGTTCGGAAAGCGCCATGACGTTCACTCCTTTCCGGTGACGACTGTCATCGATTCAGCTGTCACGGGTCGCACGGCACCCCTGGTCCTACGTGTCGTCACTGGCAACGACGTCGTCCTGGCGAGCCCGGACGGGCTGCGCCTGTGGCGTCACGCCCCAGCCCCTGTCGCCACGAGCGAACGCGTCGGCGAACCGAACCCGCCTCCCCGGCCCGGGAAGCGCCGGTGGCGCACCCGGTTCCAGGGCCGTCGGCCGCCCGCCGCGGAGCCAGCGACCGACCCGATCGTCCCGCTCGGCGAGCACCGGGCTCACCGCCGCGGCGACCACGATGATGAATCCCAGGCCGGTGAGGAAGGTGACCAGCGACAGCGCGATACCGAAGGCCCCGAACTGATCGAAGTTGTTTCGGACGGTGGTTGGCATCCACAGGTCCGACTGCATCGCGTACAACGAGCACCCGGCGGCCGTGATCACCGCCGACGGCAGCAGAGCACGCCAGCACACCTCGCCGCGCACCATCAACCGCGGGGTCCACCACCACAGTGCGGTTCCGGCGAGAAAGCTCAGGATCCAGGCTGCCGTCGTGCCCGCCTGGGTACCGATCACCGTTCGAACCGAGGCGAGCAGCACCAGGAAGAGCAACAGTGCACCGAGCCAGATCGCTCCACGGCCCTTGTTACGGACGCCGCCACCCGGCGGGCGGCGCCACGCGCGCAGGTAGACGCGTTGCAGGGCCGTGGTGGAAGAGATGGCAAAGAAGACGGTCAACAGGACGCCGACGAAACCCGTCGCCGCCTTGGTGGCATCAGGACTCGCGAAGGCCTGCCGGACCAGGTCCATCGACGCCCCGTCGATCCCCAGCCGGGCCCGCAAAGCGTCCAGCAACTGCTCGCGCACCGAATCGGGCGACAGGGCGGTCACCACGATCAGCAAGGGGAAGAACGACACGAACAACTTCGCGGCGAGCGCGATCGAACGATCGACGAACTCCATCTCCAGCAGCCTCGCCCACAGCGCGCTCACAGAGGTCGAGTCGAGCCACACCGCCGACCGCTGGGCAATCGATCGGACCCGCGCCGACCGGGCCGACCGGGAGGTCGCCGCCCCGTCCGCGGTCGGCTCGGCCGGTGCCGGACTGCTCACGCTGCGTGCCTCCCTGCAACCGGCTGATGATCGCCCGTCACAGTGTGCACCGGCCTGTGCTGCTCTGCCGCAGCGGCAGCCACCGTGATCAGCCAACCGGCCAACGCCGCACGCGCGACGATCCAGCCGACCACAGTTCCCAGTTTCAACAGGACGGCCGCCGCCAACCGCGACATCCACACAGTGATGAAGACGCCCATGCCGAGCACCCCTTTCGGTGGCTCCGGCCAGAGGAGCCACTCGGTCGGTGTGGGTCTGGGCGGGCCGCGGCACTGCCCCGGCCGGGCCGATCTCACCCGAACGCTTGACCGGACGAAGTCGCCCGCGAAGATGCATTTCTGTGCGGCCGTTAGCTGCCCTGGAAGGTCAGAACCGACGGTCCCGACGGTCCTCCCGCCGGTCGCCGCGATCGTCCCGGCGGTCATCGCGACGATCGTGCCGACGCCGGATGCCATGGGCCGCAACGGCCGTCGTGGCCACCACCGCGGTGGTGCGGCCGACCGGGCCGAGTACCCCGCGCCGCCCTGCTCGTCCTGCTCTCAACATGTCAGACTCCCTGCTGTGGGTTGACGAGTGCCTCTTCGATCTCTTCTGCTTCGATCTCGTCCTCCAGGGCCCCGAGGAGCGCCTGAACCGGGATCCGGCCGTCCGCCACCAGCTGGCCGCCGGCCCTGCGCACTGCGGACGCGAACGGCGCCGCCCAGAGGTTCTCGTAGACGAGTAACCCGGCGGTACTGCCCGGCTCCATCGCAGCGGCGACAGCGGTGACGTCGTCCTCGCTGAGCAGTTCCGCGAACTCCTTCTCGAGTTCGCGCACCTCACCCAGCAGCCCGCTCTCCGAATCGCCGATCTCGAAGGCCTCGTACCCGCCGGCCTCGTCCTTGGTGATGACCACGAGGTCGAGTACCCGGACGATTCCGCGCTCCACGAGCCCCGCCAACTCGGGAAGGATTTCACCCTTGAATTGACTGCCCGGGAACTCGATAACCAGGTAATCCACAGGACCCAGCTGATCGATCGCTTCTGTCATGACCACACCTTCCTGAAAGTCTTCGATGTCTCCGCGGCAAGAGATTCCGTCGCCGTCCTGCCGTCGGCCGCGCCGGCCGTCAGCGCTTCTTCGCGGAAGCGGCCTGTCGGGGTGCCCCCGCGGGCACCCCGGCAGTCCACATCCAAAATCGTTGTGAGATGGCGTCATCAACGCGTTGCGGTTACACCTCGGCGACGTCCCGTCCGTGGGCCGTCAGCGCCCAGATGATGAAGACATCCAACGCGATGATGACGATGCTCCACACCGGGTAGTACGGCAGCCACAGGAAATTGAGCACCGCACTCACCGCAACCACGGCAACACCCACGATGCGAGCCCACACCGCGCCGGTGAACAGCGCGAAGCCCGCGAACGCGACGATCACCCCGCCGATCAGATGAATCCAACCCCATTGAGTGAGGTCGAACTTGAAGGTCCATTCCTGCCCGACGACATAGAATTCGTCATTGAACAGGGCGACGAGGCCCTGAATGGCGTGGAATATGCCCACCATGATCATCAGGCATGCGGCGAAGACCGTCAGACCGACCGCGGCTCCGCTCGGAGCCCTTCGTGGCTGGCTCTGCACATTCGAATCGGTGACCATCGGACTCCCCTTCGTTGATGGAACGGCCTACCGTGATCGTCCTCGGACGCGCCGCCGGACGAACCACCCAATCCGTATGAGACGGTCATCGCTCCGGCTGCGTCGAGTTGTTCCTATCGGGACGGGCGGCGCTTCCGCTCCCGGTCGGCGGTTGCCGGACGTCGCGGGTCATCTGACTGTGTTTCCGCACTGCCCGGTGGTCAACTGATCGATGCCAACCGCCGATCCTGCGGATGAGACTGCAGCGGACGGCGTTACCCTTCGACTGCCTCCGAGGGCACCCGGCAACCCGAGACCGCCAGTGCGCGCCCGGAGGCACCGCACCCAACGAATACCGCACCGGCGAAGACACTGCAACCACAGCGAGCGAAGGGGCGGCGACGTGAGCAGGCACTACGGCGGGATCGCCTTTACCGACCACGTCAACGACGTGCAGGAGCGTTACGGCAGCAGGCCGTTCTACGCCCGACACCAGTCCCGGAGCAGCGGCCCGGACGGTCCGGACCCGATGACGCCCGATGTCGCGGAATTCCTCGCCGAGCGGGACGGGTTCTACCTTGCGACGGTCGGCGAGACCGGCTGGCCCTACGTCCAGTTCCGCGGCGGCGCACCGGGTTTCGTCCGGGTTCTCGACACGCACACCTTTGGCTGGGCCGACTTCCGCGGAAATCTGCAATACATCAGCACGGGCAACGTCTCGGCGGACGACCGGGTCGCGGCGATCTTCATGGACTATCCGCACCGGCGCCGGCTCAAGATCTTCGGCCACGCCAGGGTGGTGTTCGCCGAGGACGACCCGAAGCTGGTGGAAAGGATGGTCATCCCGGGTGACGATTCGGTCGTCGAACGTGCCGTGCTGGTGACGGTCGACGCCTTCGACTGGAACTGCCCGCAGCACATCACCCCTCGGTATTCGGTGGCCGAACTGGAACCGCGGCTCGGTGCGCTGCGTGCCGAGATCGCCGCCCTGAGAGCGGAGAATGCCGAGATCAGAAAGTCGTGCATGCCCGAGGGCTGACCAGTGACACCTGCATCGACACCGCGAATCGACACCGCGAATCGACACCGCGAATCGACACCGCGAAAGAGCATCGACAAACGGGGTGCATCCACATCGGGCGCGACACCGGGACCGGCCGGTCGGACAGCGGTACCGCGGATCGGAGGCCGATGAGCCAGGACGAGTCGCTGCCAGGCGACGACCCGACGACGGCCCGACCGACACCGGTCACCTGGTGGAACTGGGCGCGCAGCACACCACTGCGCCGTTACCTGCGGACCGAGAGCAGCAGCGCGGCCGTCCTTCTCGCCGCCACGGTCGGCGCGCTCGGTTGGGCGAACGCCGACCCGGAGGCCTACGAAGCGTTCCGCACGACGGTTATCGGCGTGAGTATCGGCGACCATGTGTTGTCCGCCGATCTCACCGAATGGGTCAACAGCGGACTCATGACGCTGTTCTTCTTCGTCGTCGGGCTGGAGGCCAGACGCGAACTGGACCTGGGCGAACTGCGGGAGCGCCGCCGGGTCGGCGTGCCGCTGCTGGCCAGCCTCGGCGCGATGGCCGGTGCCGTCGGCAGCTATCTGCTGATCAACCGCGGGCAGCCGTCCGCGGCGGGCTGGGGCGTCGCGATGTCCACCGACACCGCCTTCGCCCTGGCCCTTCTGGCCTTCGCCGGACCGCTGTTCCGGGACCGGCTGCGCGGTTTCGTGCTGACCGTGGTGATCGTCGACGACATCGTCGCGTTGATCGTCATCGCGGTGTTCTACACCGCCGCGGTCGAGCCGGTGCCCCTCGCCGTCGCCGTCGCCACCTACCTGCTGATCGTCGCGCTCGTTCGGCTGCGGATCCGCTCGGGCCCGGTGTATCTCGTGCTGTCCGTGGCGGCGTGGCTGGCGCTGCGCGGCTCGGGTATCGACCCGCTGGTTCTCGGGCTGGCGCTGGGGCTGTTGCCGTACGCCTCGACGGGCGACTCGTCGGAGCTGGAGCGGGTCAGCGCACTGTTCCGCCGGTTCCGCGAGGAACCGACGCCGGAGCTCGCCCGGTCGACCAGCAGCGGGGTGAACTGGGCGGTGTCGCCGAACAATCGGCTCGCCGCGTTGTTCCACCCCTGGACCAGCTACGTCATCGCGCCGCTGTTCGCGTTCGTCAATGCCGGCATTGTGCTCGACACGGAGGCGCTGTCCCGGGCTGCCCGGTCGCCGATCACCATCGGGATCGTGCTGGGTTACGCCATCGGCAAGCCGGTCGGGCTGACCGTGGTGTCCTGGCTGGTGACGGCGGCGTCCGGTGGTCGGCTGCGGCCGCCGGTCGGCTGGGCGGCGACGCTCGGCGCCGGCGCCAGCACCGGGGTCGGCTTCACCGTCTCCCTGCTGATCGCCTCGATCGCCTTCACCGGCGCCGATCGGGAGGACGCCACCATCGGCATCCTGGCCGCCGGGGCCATCGCCGCCGGCTCCACGCTGCTGGTGTTCCGCGCGGTCGAGAAATTGCCGGAGCCGCGCAGATCCCGCGCGCTGGTCGGGGTCCTCGATCCCGTCGTCGATCTGCTCGATCCCCCGGACCCGGACGATGACCACCTCCGCGGACCGGTCGACGCACCGGTGACGCTGGTCGAGTACGGCGACTTCGAGTGCCCGCACTGCGGGCGGGCCGAACCCGCGGTGCGGGAACTGCTGCGCGACCGGGCCGATGTCCGCTACATCTGGCGCCACCTGCCGCTGACCGACGTCCATCCGCGGGCCCGGATGGCGGCCGAAGCAGCGGAGGCGGCAGGTCGCCAGGGCGCGTTCTGGCAGTTCCACGACCTGTTGCTGGATCACCAGGACGAGCTGGGCCCCAAGGACCTGGTCCGCTACGCGCAGACGCTCGACCTGGACATCGACCGATTCCGCCGGGATCTGCTGGACCACGCCGGCGGCGCCCGGATCGATCACGACGTGGAGCAGGCGTCGGCCAGCGGTGTCGTCGGCACACCGACGTTCTTCGTCAACGGCCAAAGGCTTGTCGGTTCCTACGATGTCGCCACGCTGACAGCCGCGGTGAACACCGTCCTGGCCCGCGCGGCGGCGACAGAGCCCGTGCGGCAGAGGATGCGGCGCGGCAGGTCCGGGCGGACCGGCGACCGAGTCGGACAGGTGGGCGGGCGGCGGCGACGGTAGGGCTGACCGGAGGATGCTCTACGGCCAGGGGGTCTGTGCGGAATCGGCGGTGTCTCGGATTCTCGAGGAACACCTCGACGATCCGGGAGCGTGTCCATGAGCAGTGTCACCGCCAGCCAGACGGACTGGCCGGCAACGGCATTCGGTGCGACTCGGCGAGCAGACGCCGGCCGTGGGCGCCGTACCGTCGCCGCCCGGGATCAACCGCAGCCCGATGATGACGGCGAGCCACTGCCGCTGCAGGTCGGGCAGCCGCTTCTCGTCGGGCGGGCAACCGAGCTCGGGAGAATTCGATCCCTGCTCGACGACGTGGCCGACGGGGGCGGCGCGCTGATCGTGTCCGGGGCGCAGGGGGTCGGCAAGACCACTCTGCTCGACGCAGCGGAGCGGGCGGCCGCTGCAAGAGGGATCCGGGTAGTGCGCGTCGACGGCGCCGAATTCGAGGCCGACATCGACTTGGCCGGGCTGCATCAACTGCTCGTGCCGCTGTCCGGAGAAGTACGCGCGTTGCCCCATCACACCAGGGACGCCATCGAGGCGGCGCTGCAGCTCGGCATCGGCCCCAGTCCGGACCGGCTGGTGGTCCTGAACGCCGTCTTCGCGCTGCTGCGCCACGCCGCGCGGAGCATTCCGTTGATCCTGGTCGTTGACGACGTGCAGTGGTTCGACCGGGCCAGCGCCGAAGTGCTGGCCTTCGTCGCCCGTCGACTTTCCGGCAGTCACGTCGGCCTGTTGGCGTCGGTGCGGGTCGGATCGGATAGTCTCCTCGATCGCGTGGGGCTTCCCGGGCTGCGGCTGGAGCCAGGTGTCGCCGCGCTGACGGCGAACCACCGCCACCGAATGCTGGCGCTGACCCCCGACGACGATCGCACCCTTCTCGAAAGTCGAGCTGTTGCCCTCGGCGGTGCCAAGAGCGGTCCTGACCGTTGCACGGCGGGCCGATCCCGCCGCGCCCGGACGGCGCTCCATCGCTCTGGTCGGGGATGCCGATGCTGTCCCCCGGCTGTCGACCGAGGCTCGCCAGCCTGACCCGATGCTGCGCGCGGCCATCGCGAAAGCTGCCGAATTGCTGCACGGCGACGGCGACGTGGACACGGCCCACTGCATGCTGCTGGCGGCGATCGACACATCGTGGTGTCGGCCGGGTCGCGATCTGCCGGGCTTGGTCCAGGCGCTCACCACCCTGGCCGACGTGTGTTATTTCGGTGCTCGCTCCGAGCTGTGGGTGCAGTTCCGACGGACCCTGGACCTGCTGGGCGATGTGGTGTCGCCCGTCCTGCGGCTCGTCGCGCGAACCTGCCCGGACCCGTCCGCCGCGTCGACGGCGGATCTCCTGGAGGTCGACCGGATCGTCAACCGGCTAGCGGCCGGCGACCTTGATGCCCCGCAGACGGTGCTGATCTGCATGGTCGCCCACCTTCTCGACAGGTCGGCCGGCTGCCGGACGGCGTTGCGGCAGGTATTCCTCGGAGCCACAGCCCGGGGGGCCGAAGACCGGGTTGCGAACGACGACGCGGTGCGGGCCGGGCTGCTGCTCGCGGTCGACGCCGTCGACGCCGGGCACTGGGCCGAAGCCGAGACAGTGGCCGGCGAGTGCATCGCGCTGTCCGAGTCGAGGGGCCGGCGATTGTTGGCCTGGTCGGGTCGATCCGTGCTGGCGCACGTCGCCGCGGTCCGGGGTGAGTGGGAGAACTGCCGTGCGTTGACGAACGAGATGGAACAGTGGGCCACGGCTGGGGGCGTTCTCAGGTTGGTCCAGGACGCTCGTCGAACCCGGTGCCTCGCCGCGCTGGGACGGGGAGATCACGACGGCGGGCTCTCTGCCGGGGCGGCGACCCCGCAGAGAGCGGTCCCAACGGACGACATCGTCGTTCTGCCACGCGGCTTGGACCTGGTCGAAGCTGCCCTACGGTCGGGTCAGCATGCCGCCGCACGGGCCCACGCGACCACGTTGGCCGTCGCGGACACCGCCACGCTCTCACCGCGCTGCGCACTGTGGGCAGCCTGCGCCGAGGCCCTGGTGGCTCCCGATGACCAGGCTGCCGACCTCTTCCGGGCCGCCCTGGACATCCCGGGGATCGGGCGATGGCCGTTCGAGGTGGCCCGGGTTCAGCTGGCTTTCGGTGAACGACTGCGGCGGCGACGGGCCACCCGTCCGTCCCGGCAACAGCTTGCCGCCGCCCTCGACACGTTCACCCGCCTCGGTGCCCGACCGTGGGCCGAGCGCGCCGGCGCCGAACTGCAGGCGACCGGCCGCACCCGCCACCGATCCGACGGCCACGGCACCGCACCGCTCACCCCGCAGGAGCTGGAAATTGCCGAGCTCGCTGCGACCGGGCTGACCAACAAGGAGATCGGCGCCAAGATGTTCCTCTCGCCGCGCACCGTGTCCGCCCACCTTTACCGCGTCTTCCCGAAGCTGGGGATCACCACCCGGGCGGCGCTTCGCGACGCCCTGTCGGCGCTGGAACCAGCGGGGTGAGGTGATCGCCGCGGTCCAACGACGACCCCTAGCGTGCCGCCCGGCCGGCGGAGGCGACGCGAGCTCGGTTCGCCGGACCGGCGGCCCCGATTCGGGGGAGGTACGTGCGCCGAACCAGGCCGCGGATGGTGAGCAGGAACAGCAGGCCGATGGCCAGCGTGATCACGGCGAGAAGTGCGTAGGTCAGTGCGAGCTGCTGGCCGACCTGCGCCGCGGCGAGCCACCGAACGGCGACCGTTGCCGCCGCCGCGTAGGAGAAGCCGTAGGCCCAGGCGCCTGGGCCGAAGGGCACCCGGCGGTAGACCGGATAGAGCCGGAACTGCACCATCAGCATGAGGATTCCGTAGCCGGCCAACAGGAACGAGATCGCATCGGGCACATTTCCGTTGATGGTGAACCAGGCGCTGCCGGCGACAACCGGTGGCGCCAGTTCGATGGCCATGGTCGGGAGCAGCGGCGTCGGCAACGCGGGCTGGGTGAACAGCCGGAGCAACAGGATGGAGCCCAGCACCATCCAGCACACGGTTCCGTAGCCGAACATGAGCATCGCCAGGTTGTGGTACCCGAGGGTGGCGCTGCCGGCCGCGCCGAGCAGGCCGCCGGCCACCGTCGGCAGGAAGTATCCGGGATGCCACTGCGCGAGGGTGACGTCCTGCACGATCCATTCGCCCGTCAACCACCCGCCGTGCAGGACGGTGAGGACCAGCCCGAGCAGGAACACGACGGTCCCGGCACCGGGCTGGTAACTCGCCAGGGCCAGCCCGATCAGCATCGGCACGATCACGATCACTGCCGTGAACGGGGCGAAGGTCGGGTCGGAGAGTTCGGTTCGCAGGCGGCCGGTGGCGACCACGTTCGCGCCGTAGGCGATCAGCGTGATCAGCCACGCCAGGCCGGCCAGCACCCAGAGGGAGGTGGCCGGCCACGACGGGACATCGGCCAGACCGGCGGCCGCGGACCAGCATTGAGCCAGGCCGCACAACCCGAACGGCAGCGCGAACAGGTTGGCCGTCAGGTGCAGTGTCGAAACAGGCAGTGGTGAAACGGGTCGGTGCGGTGATGGCGGCACGGCTCTCCCAGCTCAGCACGGGAACGCGAGGCAACCTCGGCTCGGCCGGCGGGTTCGTCGAAGAGCAGGCGCCGCGGCGCGCAACCGGACCGCCAGGGCGGAACTCAGTGGGTGAAGGACGCGAGCGGTTCGTCCGGGTCGACGATGTACGTGGACAGCATCTGGCCGGTACCGGGCCCCAGGTCCAGCGCATTGTGCGGAACGCCGGGAGGAATCAAGAACCCGTCACCGGCCTTCAACTGCAGGGTGGGGTGGTCCTTGATCTCCATCTGCACCGAGCCCTGCACGATGTACCCGACCTCCTCGCCGGGGTGAATGTGCCACCCCGAGGACACGCCGACCGGGATCTCGGTGCGTACCTGGACGATGATCCGGCCGGGTATCGAAGAATCGTGGCGTTGGATTTCCGTGCGCTGCAGGCCGGCGGTGAGGTCGTCCTTGCGGTTCGACGAATCGACGTCTGTTGTCATGACGGGCCTTTCAGTTGGTCAGGTGAACGGAAGAAAGAAGTGCCAGGAGCTCTTTGGCCACCTCTTCGGGCTGGTCCTCGACGAGGAAGTGCGAGGCATCCAGGCCGCGACCGGTGAGGTCCTCCGCCCAGGGCCGCCACACGTCGAGCACGTCGCCGTAGAGACGCGGAAGTGCCCCACGTGCGCTCCACAGCAGCAGGAGTGGGCACTGGATCCGGCGCTGGCCGAGGTCGGCGTCGTCGTGTTCCCGGTCGACGGTGGCGCCGGCGCGGTAGTCCTCGCAGATCGCCTCGACCGTGGCCGGATCGTCGAGCAGCTCGCGGTAGGCGGTGACCAGCTCCTCGGGATAGCGGCCCTCCGCCCGCCCGATTCCCAGGACCCGCACGTGGTAGTCGAAGAATGCGCCGGGATCGGCATCGATGAGCCGCTCCGGCAGCGGCGAGGGTTGGGCGAGAAACGACCAGTGCCAGTAGATCAGCGCGAGCTGGGCGTCGGCCCGCGCCCACACCTCGCCGGTGGGCACCACATCGAAGGCCGCGGCAGCGGTGACCCGTTCGGGGTGGTCAAGCGCCATCCGGTAGGCGATCCGCCCGCCGCGATCGTGGCCGGCGACTGCCCAGCTCTCGTGACCGAGCTCCCGCATCACCTGCACGAGGTCGAGAGCGAGGGCGCGTTTGGAGTGCGGCGCATGATCCGGCGCCGGCGTGGGCCGGAACGACGCGCCGTAGCCGGGGAGGTCGACGACGACGACGGTGTGCTGTTCAGCGAGCAGATCCGCGGCGGCATGCCACATGAGATGGGTCTGCGGGTAACCGTGCAACAGCAGCAGGGGCGGACCGTCACCGCCAACCCGGGCAAACACCGACCCGCGATCGGTCGGCACCTGCTGTTGGGTGAAGTGCGCGAACACGGAAGATCAGCCTGCCGAGGTGGCGGGCGTCGCGGCGCCGGCGTCGGCCAGGAACGACAGCAGCGCGCGGTTGACCTCGTCGGCGTGGGTCACCACCCCGAGGTGCGGACCGCCCTCGATCTCGACGTAGGTGGCGTCCGGCAGCGCGGCGTGCAGGCGTCGCCCCTGCCCGTCGATGGGCAGGATGCGGTCGGCGGTGCCGTGGATGATCAACGTCGGCACGTCGATGCGGGTGATGTCGCCGGAGAAGTCGGCCAGCCAGCCGGGCGGGCACGCCCACGTGGCGTACGCGCCGGCTTCCGCGCCCGCGTTCCACAGGGCACGAACGGTTGCTTCGCTGACCCGCTTGCCCTGGTAGTCCTCGAGGTTGAGGAAGTCGTTGATCAGCCCGTTCAACCAGGTGTAGCGGTCGTCCAGGATGGCGTTCTGAACGCCAGACACACCGGCGGCGTCAACGCCCCACGGGTTGGCGTCGGACTTGGCGAACGACGGTGCGAGGCTCTCGATGAAGACGCAACTGCGCATCCGCTCGGTGCCACGGGTCCCGATGTAGCGGGCGAGTTCACCGGTGCCGAGGGAGAGTCCCACCACCGTCACATCGCGCAGGTCGAGCTGGGTCAGCACCTGGTCGAGATCAGCGGCGAGGGTGTCCCAGTCGTACCCCACGGTGGGGCGGCTGGACCGTCCGAATCCGCGCCGGTCGTAGGTGATCACCCGGTACCCGGCATCGAGCAGCGGGTGGAACTGCGGCTCCCAGGAACGGCTGTCCAGCGGCCAACCGTGCAGCAGGACCACCGGCCTGCCTTCGCCGTTGTCCTCGACGTACAGCTCGATGGGTTGCGAATTCTGCTGCCCCACAGTGATAGTCGCCATTGCGTTGCCTCCTCGGGTCGATGTGCTGACCTGTCGAGGTTCCAATGCGCGGCGGGAGGCCAGTAGGCCCGCCCGCCAGAAAAACATTTCCGGTCAGCCCTACCCCGATGGGGGGGTGGCCGTGCGATCCTCGGACGGTGGCGCGTTCGGTATTGATCGTGGATGACGACGCTGCGTTCCGCGACCTCGCCGCCAGAGTCGTCACGGGCTGGGGTCATACGGTCGTCGGCCTCGCCGGGAGCGTCACAGAGGCGCTGGCCAGAGCCGAAACGGATCGGCCCGACACGGCATTGGTCGACATCGGTCTGCCCGACGGTGACGGATTCGCCTTGACCGAGCACCTTGTCGCCCTACCGTGGACGGTGCGCGTGGTGCTGATCTCCTCGGATTCCGACTCGTCGAATGCCACCGCTGCACTCCGGGTGGGGGCCCGCGGGTTCATGCCGAAGGACGAACTGTCCAGCGCCGAGCTCCGCCGATGGATCGAGCGGGGCTGAGCCGATGGAACTGCCTCAGCCTGCGCCCGCGCTCCGGGTGTGCATCGGTGAGGACGACGTGCTGCTGCGGGAGGGGATCGTCAGGATCCTGGTCGGCGCCGGGTTCGACGTCGTGGCGCAGTCGGGAGACGCCGAGGAGTTGCTGCGCGAGGTCCTGGCCTTCCGACCGGACGTGGCGATCTTCGATGTGCGCATGCCGCCGCGGCACGAGGACGACGGGCTGGTCGCGGCCATTGCGGTGCGCCGGCAGCTACCCGGCACCGGCGTGCTGATCCTGTCCCAGTTCTGCGAGCCGGGCTTCGTGATCGACCTGATCGGTGACCGTCCGGAAGGCGTCGGGTACCTCCTGAAGGAACGGGTCGGCGACGTCTCGGCCTTTCTCGATGCAGTGCAGCGTGTCGCGGGCGGCGGCAGCGCGCTCGACCCCGAGGTCGTCGCCCGGATGTTGGGGCGTCCCGCACCGGGTGACGCGCTGTATCCCCTGACGCCCCGCGAGCGAAGCGTTCTCGCCGCGATGGCCGAAGGCCTGTCGAACCTCGGAATCTCGAAGTCGTTGTTGATGAGCCAGGCGGCGGTGGAGAAACACGTGACGGCAATCTTCCGGAAATTGGGCATCGCCGCCGGGGACACCGAGCACCGGCGGGTACTGGCCGCCATCACCTACCTGCATTCCCGGGAGCGCCGGTGACACCGCGGCAGGTCCGGACCGATCCTGTCGAGCCACCGGGAGCACCGGGAGATGCGCCGGGGGGTGCCGCAGCCGGCGGCCCACCGGATGGCACCACCTCGGCGCGGGACTCGGTCGTCGACCAGTACTACGCGGCGTTCAACGCGCGCGATTTCGACGCCTGGCTCGAGACACTCGATGAGGATGTCGAGGTTCTCATCGACGCCGGGGTGCTGCGTGGCCGGTTGGTCGCGCGTGCTTACCTCAGCGGCATCGCGCAGGCCTACCCCGGTGTCACCGTGGCGAACCGCCGCGTCGTCGCCGAAGCGCCCAATGCCGTGGTCTCCGAATTCCAGCTGCTCAACCCGACGGCAGCCCTCGTTCCGGACCCGTCCAGTCCCGACGGCGCGGGCGTGCCCTGGCGCCTGGACGGGGTGACCTGCGAGGTGCTCAGGTTGCGCGGCGGCCGGATCAGCTCCCTGCACAGCTATTACTCACCCGCCCCGACAGACCGGACCCCGGTCGCCGAGGTGCCATCGCGCGCGGAGGCGGCCCGGATCGCGCACCGGCAGGCCGCCCTCGGCCGGGTCGCCGCGCATGTGGCGGGCGGCGCATCGGAGCGGAACCTGGTCGCGACGATGAATCAGGCGACCGCGGAACTCGCGGGCGTCGACATCAGCCTGATGATGCGCTTCGAATCCGACGACACCGCGGTGCTGCTCGCCGCGTCGGGCGTGGTGGACGAGCCGGCGATCCTCGGCAGGCGCTTTCTGGTCGGCGAGGACATCCTGGCGGTCCGGGACAGCGGTCGCGCACTGCGCTTCGGACCGCAGGGGTGGCCCTTGCAGAATCTAGACGAGCAGAATCTAGACGAGCAGAACCCAGACGAGCAGAATCCAGACGAGCAGAATCCAGACGGGCAGAATTCAGACGAGCTGAACCGGGATGAGCGGCAACGAGCTGCGCTCCAGCGCGACGAGGTGCAGGCGTCCGGTGGCTCGGGTGTGCACGGTCGCGTGCAGTGGTGCGTCGGTGTCCCGATCATCCTGCGCGGCAAGGTGTGGGGCGTCAGCGTGCTGGCGTCGGCGCGGGCCGAGCCGTTCGCCGACGACACCGAGGCGGGCATCACGGCCTTCACCGAGTTGGCCTCCACCGCGCTGACCAACGCACAGGCCAACGACGAATTGCGGGAACGAGCCCGCGAGCAGTCCGAGCTCCGCCAGGTCGCCGAGATCGCGGCCGCCGGGGCCGACCCGGCCGACGTGTTCTCGGCAGTCACCCGATCCGCGTCCGCGCTGTTGGGCGGTCACCCCGCCAGCCTCATCCGCTTCGCCGACGACGACACGGCGGACGTCCTGGCGCACAACGGGTCCGACCACCCCATGGCCGGCGGCCGCCTCGGCGCCGACAGCAACAGCGTCACGGCGCGGGTTCATCGCAGCGGCCGGGCGGCCCGCACCGACTATCCGATCTCTGCCGATGATCGGTCGGATCAACGCCCGGGACTCCATTCGTCGGTGGGGGTCCCGATCGCGGTGGAGGGTCAGCCCTGGGGAATGCTGTTGGCGAACTCCACGGGCGAGGCACTGCCCCCGGACACCGAACAACGGCTGTCACAGTTCGTCGGAACGGTGTCGGCGGTCATTGCCGGCACCCAGGCCCGCGCCGAGCTGCGCGCGCTGGCGGATGAGCAGGCCGGGCTGCGTCGGGTCGCCGAGCTGATCGCCCGGGGGGCGGACGATCGCCGGATCTATGACGCCGTGACCATCGAGGCGGCCAAGATCACCAACCAGGCGACGGCGTTGATCCGCTTCGACGCGAGGAACAATTCCACCCTGGTCGCGAGCAGCCCGAGCAGCACAACGACCGTCGGCCACCTCGACAACGGTCCGGACGACCGGCTCATCGCGGAGATCCTGCGGACGCTGGGTCCGGCGCGGGTCGAGAACGACACCCGCAGCACCGGGCATGCCGACCGGGTCGCCGGGCCCAGGTCCAGCGTCGGGGTACCGGTCATCGTCGACGGTCGGCTGTGGGGGCTGCTGGCGGCGATGACCGATGACCGTCTGCTGCCGGCAACGGTCGAGCGCCGCCTGCACCAGTTCGGGGGGCTGATGGCCGCCGCCGTCGCCAACGCCGAAGCCCGTGGTCAGCTCACCGGGATCGCCGAGGAACAGACCGCCCTGCGACGGGTGGCCGAACTCGCCGCCCACGACGCGCCGGCGGAGGAGTTGCTCCGGGCAGTGGCCGTCGAGGCCACCACGCTGGCCGGTGTGCGCTTCGGCAAGGTCTTCCGCTACGTCGACGCCGACGGCGGGACCGAGATCGTCGCCCTGGGCGGCGCTCCCGATGGTTACGTCGTCGGGATGCGTGCGCCGGGCACCGGAGACGGGGCGGTGCAACGGGTCTGGAGATCCGGCCGGGCAACCCGCGTCGACGACAGCAGCCGGCTGTCCGGACGATGGCATCGAATGTCCCTCGAACACGGGTTCACGGCAACCGCCGCGGCGCCGATCATCATGCGCGGCGCGCTGTGGGGGGCGCTGGTCGTGACCGGGCGGGTGCCTGCCTTCTCCAAGGTCCTGGAAGATCAACTGGCCCATTTCGCCGAACTCGCCGGAACCGCGATCGCCGCCATCCACGCGCGTGATGAACTTCGGCTGCTCGCAGGCGAACAGGCCGGGCTCCGGCGCGTCGCAGAACTCGCTGCCCACGACGCCCCCGCGGAGCGGGTGTTGCAGGCTGTCGCCAGGGAGGCAGCGGCGCTGACCGGCGTGGAGTTCACCACCCTGCTGAGGTATGAGCAGGACGGCAGCACCCTCATCGTCGCACTGGACGGCGCACCCGACGGCATCGCCGTCGGGATGCGCGCCCCGGAGACCGGTGACGGTGCGGTGCAGCGGGTCTGGCGAACAGGGCACCCGGCGCGCATCGACAACCTGGCCGAGATGTCCGGCGTCTGGCCGCAGCTCGCCGCCCGTCATGGGTTCAACGCCAGCGCGGCCGTTCCGATCGTCCTCCGCGGCGCACTGTGGGGCGCGCTGGTCGCGGTGGGACGGGGCGAGGCCTTCCCCCGCCCGATCGAGCAGCACCTGGCCAACTTCGCCGAACTTGCGGCGACCGCGGTCTCCGCGGCCGATGCGCGCCAGGAGCTGAGGCTGCTGGCCGACGAGCAGGCTGCGCTGCGTCGCGTCGCGGAACTGGTCGCCCGGGGCGCGATCCTGGACGAGGTCTTCACCGCAGCCGCCACCGAGGCATCGACGTTGCTGGGGGACGTCGCCGGGGCGTTGTTGCGGTTCCAGGGCGACAGTGCAGTTGTCGTGGCGGCGTGCAGCAGCCCGGTACCGCTCGGGCTGGCGGTGCCGATCGACGACGACAACGACCTCGGCACCGTCCGGCGCACCGGGCGACCCAGCCGGGCCGACACTTTCGAGGGCACCTCCCTGGCGGAGATCGCCGTCGCGGTTGGCGTGGGCGCCGGCGTCGCCGTTCCCGTCACGGTGGAAGGCCGCGTCTGGGGGGCGCTCACTGCGAGCACCCCCAACGCACCGCTCCCCGAGGGGAGTGAGGATCGGCTCACTCCGTTCGCGGAACTCGTCGCGGCGGCCATCGCGAACGCCGAGAACAAGGCGAAGCTGACCGCATCCCGCGCGCGGGTGGTGGCCACCGCCGACGAAACCCGGCGACGCCTCCAGCGCGACGTCCACGACGGCGCGCAGCAGAGGTTGGTGCACACGATCATCGCGCTGAAACTCGCGCGGGACCTGCTGCCCGCGGAGAATCCGGCTTCGGCGTTGCTGCGAGAGGGACTGAGTCATGCCGAGCGGGCGAACAGCGAATTGCGTGACGTCGTCCGCGGAATCCTGCCCGCGTCGCTGACGCGCGGCGGCCTACGCCCCGGGCTGGAATCGCTGCTGGTCGACCTCGCCCTGCCGGTCGACCTGTCCGTCACCGCTCCGCGCCTTCCCGCGCACATCGAGACCACCGCGTACTTCCTGGTGGCCGAGGCGATGACGAATGTGGTGAAGCATTCGCATGCCAACCGGGCAACGGTTGAAGTTCACGTCGATGATCACACGCTTGTCGTCGACGTTCGCGACAACGGTGTCGGTGGCGCGGATCCGGCAAGCGGCAGCGGTCTGACCGGGCTCTTCGACCGGGTAGAAGCCAGTGACGGCTCGCTGACGGTGACCAGTCCCCCCGGCGCCGGAACCGCGATCCACGCCACCATCCCCATTCGAGAACAGTTGACGGTCCAGCACTTCGGCGACGTCAGCTCGTGACGTGTTTGACCGCCGCACGGATGATGTCGGCCGACTGGTCCGGATGCGACACCGGAATGGCATGCGCAGAACCCGCGACCTCGATGGTGTCCACGGCACCCGCCCGATCGGCCATCAGGTGATGCACGGCGGCGGGAATGTTGCGATCGAGTTCCGGGATGAGGAACCACGACGGCAACGCCCGCCACGCGGGCTCTCCGGATGCGCCGTTCAGCGCGACGTCACGCAAAGGCCGTTGAGTGATTGACATCTTGAAGGCCGTCGCATCGTCCACGTCGGCGCAGAATTGTTGGTGGAAGTTTTCCTGCCGGATGTAGAGGTCGTTGCTGCCGTCGGCCAGCGGCACCGGGTAGACGTTCTCGCCGAGTGTGCTCCCCGGAAGCCGGCCGGACAGTTCGCCGATGTTCTCCCCGGTGTCCGGAGCGAAGCCGGCGAGGTAGACCAGGGCGCGGACGTTCGATCCCGGGCCGACCGCGTTCGTGGTCACCGCACCGCCGTAGGAATGACCGACCAGGACGACCGGTCCGTCGATGGATCCGAGCACGGCGGAGAGGTTGGCCGCGTCCCCGGGGATGCTTCGAAGTTCGTTGGGCGGAGCCATGGTCCGTACCCCGTAGTCAGCCAATCGCGCGATGACACCGTTCCAGCTCGCGGACTCGGCGAAGGCTCCGTGCACCAGAACGACAGTGGGTGTGGTCATTGACATCTCCCTGCTTGATCACCGATGTGGGCAGTTCCGACGGTATGCAGTTCGGCCGGCCATTGCGTCGGTCATCTGACTGCATCGGCGCGGGCTGCTGTCTGATGAAGCAAATCCCGGTGACACAGCAGGCAGGGCAACCGGCAGCGCTCACTGGTGAGAAGTCGACGGGCCGTGCACCGGTAGGCGTACCAGCACAGTGGTGCCGACACCGGGCGGGCTGCTGAGGGTGAGGACACCCTCGACGGCCTCCACCCGGTCGGCCAGCCCGATCAGTCCGGTGCCCCGGATCGGGTCCGCGCCGCCGACGCCGTCATCGCGGACCTCGATGGCGAGCGTGTCACCCTCGAGCGCGACCGAGACCACCGCGCGGTCTGCGCTCGCGTGCTTCATGACATTGGTCAGTGCCTCCGCCACGATGAGGTAGGCGGTCTGTTCGGTGTCGGTGGAGAACCTCGGCGCGGTCACCCGGAGATCGACGGGAAGCGCCAGGTCCGACACCAGTGATTCCAGACCCAGACGCAGCCCGCCCCGGGTCAACGCCGCGGGAAGGATCCCGCGGACGATGTCGCGCAACTCGCTGCTCGCCCGCTCTGCGTTCAGCAGCGCTTCGTCGACCAGCGCGTTGGGGGGACTGCCGGCGGCGATGGCTTGCCGGGCCAGCTTGAGCGTGAGGATGGTGTGCACCAGCCGCTGCTGAGCGGTGTCGTGCACGTCCCGTTGCAGACGACGTCGCGCCTCGTCGGCGGCGGCCACCACCCGCGCGCGAGAGGCGGTCAGCTTGGCCTTGTTCCCGGCGTTCGCGATTGCGGCACCGGCCAGTTCGGCATACTTCAGCAACCGCTGATCGATGTCGTCCGGCACCGGCCGATGCCCACTGCTCAGAGTGAGTGCCCCCCACAGTCGGCCCTCGACCGTGATCGGGACGGCCACGGTCGGCCCGATCTGCGGGTGAGGGGCGGCGGCCGTCGTCGGCGTGCCCTGCAAGCTCTCGAGCGGTGCGCGAACACCGGTCCGGATCAGGTGGGTGAGCAGTGCACCTTCGCGCGGTTGACCGCGAAAGCCAACCGGGACAATGCTGTTGGCCGCCGCGACCACGACAAAGCTGCTGTCGGTGTCGAGCCGGACCAGGACTGCGGCGACATCCTCCACCAGGTGCGAGGCCTCTGTTGCCACTGCGGCGAAAACCTCGTCCAGGGCGGCGCCACGAGCGACCAGTGCGGCGACGCGACTCAGCGCCGCCTGCGTCTCCGCGAGCATGCGCACGGCGCTGCGCGCCTGGGCGGAAGAAATGGCGATGCTGGCCAGCTCGGCAAATCCGGTCAACTGTTGCTCGGTCAGGGCCGACAGCTCGCGTCGTGTCGCTGCGACCAGGGACCCCCACAATTCACCCTGGATGGAAATCGGTACTCCGACGCCCGCGGTGAGCCCGAACTGACTCGCGATCTCGGGCCAGCTGCCCCGGGCCGAGGCCAAGTCGTCCACCCGGGCATGCTGCCCGGAATGCAGGACATCCAGCACCGCACCGTCTCCATCGTGCGGGGCGCGCATACCGACGAAGAAGCCGTCGGGGGCGCCGTGCAGCGCGACGATCTCGGTGGAGCCGTCCGGGTTGTACCGCAGCAGTCCGCTGAACTCGACCTTCGCCACGGCCGACGCCTCGACGGCGATGGCGCCGAGGACCTGCTCGATGGGAGTGTCGCGGGCCGCAAGTTCGGCAATCCGCCGCAGGGCGGCCTGTTCATCGGCGAGTTCCTGGATTCGGCCGCGCGCTCGAGCGTTGGCCAACTCGGCGCCGGCGAGGTCGGCGAACTGGGTGAGCAGGTGCTCGATGCCGACCGGCGGCGGACCTGTGACCGAGGTGGCGCTGAGTAGTCCCCATGGTTCACCGCCCACGAGAATCGGCGCCACCATCGACTTCCCGTGGTGCGCCGCCATGGTCGGTGTCGCATCGCGCGGGTGATCGTCATCGCCGACCCGGCCGTCCGGTTGCCTTGGGTTCTCGACCGACGACACCCGGCCGTCGGCGGTCAGCAGCGTTCCGACTGCCTGCGCAGTGCTGCCACGTGCCGCAACGACGCGCAGGAGATCTGGCCCCTCCCAACGCGTCACGGTCACGTCCGCGCCCCGGGTGATCTCCGATGCCTGCAGGACGACGAGGGCGAAAACGTCATCGGCTCCGGCGCCACGAGCCACCAGCTCCGCCACCCGGCGAAGGGCGAACTGCTCCTCTGCCAGACGGGTGCGAGCCTGCGCCGACAGGATGGTGGGGGTGATGGCCTCGGCGAACCGGGCGAGGCGGTACTCCGCCTGCGGTGGCATTTTGCGCGCCGGCGAGGTGGCAACGAGAACACCCCAGATCCGGCCCGCGACCGAGATCGGCACGCCAACGGAGATCTGCGCTGGGCCCCCGCTGGCCGGCCGCGTGGCGTCCCCGTCGATGCGGGCGGGTGCAGCGGATCGCACGACCGCGGCGATGAGATCCGCCTCCTTCGCCCGATCGGATTCGGTCGGCAGCGGCACGCGGCCGGTGGATGCGACCACAGCTGATGTTCCGTCGTGGTCGAGCCGCACCAGCGCGGTGGAGGCCGCGTCGAGCCACGCCAACCCCTCCGTGGTGATGGCCGCCAACACATCGGCGCCGGTGCCCCCGCTTCCGGCGACGCCATGGATGCGGCGGAGGGACGCTCGTTCGTCGACGAGTGCCGCCAGCTCGCCACGAGCGTCCGCATTCGCGGCGGCTGCCGTCACCAGCCGGCCGAAGTGCCGAAGCCGGCGCACGGCTGTGCGCGACGGACGCGAGCCAGCCGTCGTCACCCCGAGAACGCCCCACAGGCTGTTGTCGACGGTCAGTGGGATGCCAACACCGCCGGGTCCGACGACGGCGTCGGGCAGGGTGCCCGGGTCACCCCGGTCGGATCGATGACCGGGCGTCCAGGCCAGGGCCCGGAGTATTTCCGCGATCAGCCCCTCGTCGTCGGCACCGACCGTCACCCGGGTGCCGACCGGGTGAGAACCGGCGCAGCTGCCGACGACCGTGTATTCGCGGTCGCTGTCGAGGCGGATCAGGGTGGCACCGCGCGTGTCACTCCACGACATCGCCTCCGCCGCGATCGCCTCGAAGACCTCATGGTGTCCGCCGCCGGCAGCGAACGCCGCGATGCGGAGCAGTGCCTCGCGTTCTGCGACGACGCTGCCCGATTCCTCCGGAACCTCTGCGGCGGACTCAGTCCCATCGATGATCTCGACCCGGGAGCCGGTGCCCGATGTCGTCGGGTTGTCCGGGGGCGGTCCGGAGTTCACGTGCCGCGCGCGGGTTCAGCCGGCGGTGACCGACGATCACCCTGCCGACGGATGCGCGCGGTCGGCTCGCGACGGCAGTTGTCGCACACGACCAGCAGCGACCGGGGCATTCACCGATGATCGCAGCCCGGGACCCGGCCCGAGGTAGGGCTGGCCCGACACCGCAATACGGCCACCAGGCTGGCGCACTCGAGCTGACGTCTTCGTCGGCGCCGTCCTGCCGACGCCATCGACCACCCGGGTCCGTGGCGTTCAACAGTCCGCGGCAACGACCCGCCACAGGCTCACCCCCCGGACGGCTCAGCACAGTCACCTGACCGACCCCGACTGTGAATGGTCGGCCCAGTCAAACGACCGATGTTCCTGTCGCGTCGATGACAAACACTCGGCAACAGGAGTTCTCGCGCACCGATGAACTGAGGAGCATGCCATGGACGTCTCACCGAGAAGAGTGCCGCACGGCCGGACCGGTGCCAGGGGCAGCCGGCTCGCCATCCCGCTGGCAATTGTTCTCGCGGCGGTGACCGCAGGGTGTGCGGGTACGCCCGATCAGCAGGTGGCCGCGGCCAGTACAGCCGCTTCCGAGCCGAGCGCCGGAACCACCTCACCGACGATCCTGCTGGTGCACGGCGCGTTCGCCGATGGAGCGAGCTGGAACGCCGTCAGCCAGATCCTGCAATCACGCAAGTACCAGGTCGTCGCGCCGGCGATCGGTCTGCGCGGGCTGACCGAGGACTCTGCCTACCTGGCCAGCTACCTGAAACAGGTCGAGGGATGTGTCCTGCTGGTCGGGCACTCCTATGGGGCTGCGGTGGTCACCAACGCCGCGACCGGCGCGGCCAACGTCGTCGGCCTGGTTTTCGTCTCCGGCCTCGAGCCCGACAAGGGCGAACGACTGTCGGATGTCGAGAAGGACTCCAAGGACAGCGTGTTGAACGCCAACCTCGTCAAGTTCACCTACCCCGAAGGCACCGGAACCGCGGTCGAGTACCTGGTGAACCCGAAGACGTTTCCCGCTGTGTTCGCCGGCGATCTGCCCGCGGACCAGGCAGCGGTGCTGGCCGCCGAGCAGCGTCCCGCCGCTGACGCCGCCTTCAGCGAGCCGTCCGGGGCACCGGCGTGGAAGTCGCTGCCGTCCTGGGCGGTCGTCGCAAGCGGCGACAAGGCCGCCGGTGCCGACGTCGTTCGCTCGATGGCGAAGCGAGCCGGCGCCACGATCACCGAGATCGAGGGTTCCCACCTGATCATGGTCTCGCAACCGACGGCCGTGGCCGACGTGATCGCCACCGCGGCGAACGCCGTCGCGGACACATGCTGAATCCAGTCACTGCTCCATCCGCGACATGCCTGATCCCGAAACCGTTTCGCGCATCACCTGGCGTTGTCGACCAATGAGCACCGCGCACCGAAACCGAGGAGTTCCCATGGGACTGAACGGCAAGACCGCCCTGATCACGGGCGCCACCAGCGGCATCGGGCTCGCCGCCGCGCACCGACTGGCCGCCGAAGGAGCACATGTCGTCATCACCGGACGACGTCAGGGCGCCCTCGATGCCGCCGTCGCCGGTATCACCGACGGAGCAACCGGTGACGTTGTCGGTCTCGCCGGGGACGTCAGCTCCGACACCGACCTCGACCACGTGATGGACGTCATCGCCGAACGCGGCAACGGCCTGGACGTGCTGTTCACCAACGCAGGTGGCGGAGAGTTCGGCGCGCTGACCGACATCACCCGCGAGCACTACCACCAGACTTTCGAGCGCAACGTTGCCGGCACCCTGTTCACGGTGCAGAAGGCGCTGCGGGTCCTCAACGACGGAGCCTCGATCATTGTCTCCGGGTCGACCTCGGCCACCAGGAGCAGCGCGTCGTTCGGCGTCTACGCCGCCTCCAAGGCAGCAATCCGCTCGTTCGGGCGCACCTGGGCCGCCGAACTGGCCGGCCGCGGCATCCGCGTCAACACCCTGGTGCCTGGTCCGGTCGAGACACCCGGCCTCACCGGCCTTGCGGACAACCCGGAAGCCGCCCGGAAGATGCTGGCGAAGTTCGCCTCCGACATTCCCCTGGGCAGAGTCGGACATCCCGCGGAGATCGCCAACGCCGTTGCGTTCCTGGCCTCCGACGAGGCCAGCTTCATCACCGGCATCGAGCTGTTCGTCGACGGCGGCGTGAATCAGGTGTAGGGCGTGTTGGCCAATGCGGCCAGGCGCTACCTCTGTGTCGGATTGCGCCCGGCGACTCCGACGCAGGCGACCAGCCGTAACGAGGTCAGTGGCTGAGTGAGGCCCACAGCAGCGCGGCCGCGTAGGTACGGTTCGGCGACCAGGCGATCCCCCGTTGCCGAACCTCCTCGACGCTGGGCAGGTCCGCCAGGTCCCACGCATCGCGGACGGCGTGCCGGATACCGAGGTCGCCGGCGGGCAGCACGTCCGGACGGTGCAACTGGTCGATCAGGAACATCTCGGCGGTCCACGGCCCGATTCCGCGCACCGCGGTGAGCGCGGCCGTCGCTTGCCCGTCGTCGAGGCCGTCCAGCCCGTCGATGTCCAGCGAGCCGTCGAGCTGGAGCCGGGCGAGGTGGTCGACATAGCCGGCCTTGGCGCCGGACAGCCCCAGCGACCGCAGCCGATCGATGCCGAGAGCGGCAACGCGCGCCGGATCCGGCATGCCGCCGGTCGCGGCAGCGATTCGGTCGAAGAGCAGAAATGCCACCGCGGTGGAGATCTGCTGGCTCAGGATGTGCACCAGCAGGCCAGCGAATCGACTGGAACCCGTTCGGCCGCCGGTGTTCCACCGAAAGGGGTCGGGACGGCCGTGGATCTCCGCCAGTCGGCGCAACACCTCGTCGGTTTCCAGCAGGACGTCGTAGGGATCCGGGCGCAGCAGTGCGGGGCCGGCTGCAGCGGGGTGAGGTCGGGAGCTGCTCATGACGGTCGAGTGTTCACCCTCGACGACCGGCTCGCGTCGGTCATTTGACTGTCCGCCGGCTGACTGTCGGCACCCGACTGCTCGCCCTGACTGTCGCCCCCGCTGGTCGATCGTCGACCGGCGACCCCTTCCAGACGGCTGCGATCGTGCCGGCTCCGCCCCGCGATGACCGACCCGCTTGTCGTTAGGCTCCAGCAGCGCGAGGGCGCGGACAGGTGCACGAGGGAGGCAACCGTGGCGTGGCTGGTGCTGATCATCTCGGGTGTTCTGGAGGCGGGCTGGGCGTTGTCGCTCAAGGCCTCTGACGGTTTGTCAAGGCTCTGGCCGTCGGTGGCGTTCGTCGTGTTGCTGATCGCGTCGATGGCCGGTCTGATGTTCGCCCTGCGCACGCTGCCGGTCGGTCCCGCCTACGCGGTCTGGGTCGGGATCGGGGCGGTGCTGACCGCCGTCGTCGGGATCGTCGCCTTCAAGGACCCGGCCAACGCGGTCACCATTTCCTCGATAGTGCTGATCATCGCCGGCGTGGTCGGCCTGCAGCTGGCCGGCGCGGGCCACTGAGTACGCCCGCGCGGGAAAGACCCGCGAATCGGGTGCGAGGCCCCTCGGGGCGGGTCGTCACTGCCACATCAGCGGGGTGGGAGGACCTTTTCGGCTGCTCCGACCCTGCTGACGTGTCGGTCGGCGGCCGTCATCCGAGCGCCGGCTTGCCCGGTGTCCTGAGCCAGGCGGTGAAGAACGCGTCGAGGTCGGTGCCGCTGACCTTCTCGCTGAGCGCGATGAAGTCGGCGGTGGTGGCATTGCCGTAACGGTGCTGGGTGTACCAGCGCTGCAGGATGACGAAGAACTTCTTGTCCCCGACCTTCTCCCGCAACGCCTGCAGTGTCATTGCCCCCCGGTCGTACACCGCTCCGGAGAACAGATCCGACGGCTTCGACAGGCCGTTCGGCGGGAGCTGCCAGAAGTCGGCGTCGGCGGGTGTGGCATACAGCTCCGCGAACCTGTCGTGCGTGGACGTTCCACCCGTGTGTTCGACCCACAGCCATTCGGCCCATGTCGCGAAGCCCTCGTGCAGCCAGATGTCCGGCCACTGCTTGAGGGTCACGGCGTCGCCGAACCACTGGTGGGCGAGTTCGTGAGCGAGCGTCGCATCGTCCGGTGCCCGATCGAACACCGGCTTGGTCTGCGTCTCCAGTGCGTAGCCGACCTCGGGCGCGTTGTCGACGATGGCGCCGACCGTCTCGAACGGGTACCGCCCGAAGAGGCCGGAGAAGTAGTCGACGATCTGCGGCAGCTTGGCCAGCACCGGCCCGGATTCCGCGGCCTGTGACGGATCGACCGCGACGTACGTCGGCACGCCGCGCTTGGTCCGGCCGGTGCTGACGTCGAACTTCCCGGTGGTGATGGTCACGAGGTGCGGTGCCATCGGGTAACGCTCCACCCAGCGGAACGTCTTCTTGCCGCCGGTTGTGCGCGTGGAAACCAGAGCGCCGTTGCCGACGGAGGTCAGCCCCTTCGGCACGGTGATGGCGATGTCATAGGTGGCCTTGTCCCGCGGCGTGTCGTTGACGGCGAACCAGCCGGGCGACCCCTGCGGCTCGCCGACCACGAACGCGCCGTCCTCGGTGGGAATCCACCCCTCGCTGGAGCCGTCGGGATCGACGACGACCTCCGGCGTTCCGGAGTACTCGATCTGGACGACGAACGGCACGTGCTTGCGCAGGGCCCTGGTCGGTGTGACGGTGAGTTCCTGCTCGTCCCGGGAGATCGTCGCGGGCGCCCTGTTGACCGTGACCCGCCGCACGTCGAAACCGCGCAGGTCGAGGTCGAAGGCGCTCAGGTTCTGGGTCGCGGTGGCCAGCACCGTCTCCGACGCCGTCAGCACGTTGCCGGTCGGCTGCCAGTCCAGCTTCAACCGGTAGTGCTTGACGTCGTAACCGCCGTTCCCGCCGAGCGGGAAGAACGGATCGCCGACCCCGGGTGCACCGGGGGCCGGCGCGGCCGGCGGAGCGGAGGCGGCCGGGGCGCGGGTGTCCGCGGCCGCGGGGGCGGAGAACACCAACCCGGCAACGAGAACGGATCCGACGATTGCTCTTGCGCGCATGGCTCACCTGAGTTTCTCTGTCGAGAGAATCGGACCGGACACCGATCTCAACCGGCCGACTCGCGGACAGTACCCCCCGACGCCGACAGGTCTCACCCGGCCTTGGCCGGTCGGGCCCGTCGGTCAACGGTGCGGCGGCCCGAGGCGCCACCGCAGGCGCGATCGCCCACGGACCGCCCTCGTGTGCCGTCGCGGACCGGCTGTCGGTGCCCCGGAGTAGGACCATCACCATGCGGACACAGCAACGCCGGGCGGGCGAGATCCGAATCGGGGACACGGTTGTCTGCGCCGACGGCCGGCTGCTCACCGTCACCTCGATGCGGCTGCAGGGACTGGGCCCGGGGGTGGTGTCGGTCGGGTTCGCCGAACTCGGCCACCGGGTGAGCTATCGGGCAGCCGATGCCGTGCTGGTGGTCAGATCGTGAGCCGACGGCGCCGGATCAGCCCGGCCACTGATCGAAGGAGCGGCCCGAGATCCGTTCGTAGGCCTCCACGTACCGGTCCCTGGTCGCTGCGACGACCTCGGCGGGGAGCGGCGGCGGCGGCGCATCCGCGGCCCGGTCCCAGCCGGACGCCGGTGACGTCAGCCAGTCCCGGACGAACTGCTTGTCGAACGAGGGTTGGGCCCGCCCCGGGGCAAAGCCCTCCGCCGGCCAGAATCTCGACGAGTCCGGGGTCAACACCTCGTCCCCGAGCAGCATCGCGTTGCCGAGCATGCCGAATTCCATCTTGGTGTCGGCCAGGATCACGCCCCGGCCGGCGGCATGATCGGCCGCCCGCGAGTACAGCGCGAGGCTCAACGCACGGACCTGCTCCGCCCGTTCGGACCCGACGGTCCGGACGACGGCGTCGAACGACACGTTCTCGTCATGTGCGCCGATGTCGGCCTTGCTGGCCGGGGTGAAGATCGGCTCCGGCAGCCGGGATGCCTCGACCAGTCCGGGCGGCAGCTCGATCCCGCACACCGCTCCGGTCCGCCGGTAATCGGCCATCCCGGACCCGGTCAGGTACCCGCGGACGACGCACTCGACCGGCAGCATGGTGAGCCTGCGGACCAGCAGTGCCCGGCCGAGGACCTCGAGGGGAATCCGCGGATCATCCGCCGCCACAACATGATTCGGCACCAGGTCGGACAGCAGGTCGAACCAGAACACGCTCATCGCCGTCAGCACCCGGCCCTTGTCGGGGATCGGGTCCGGCAGCACGTGGTCGTACGCGCTGATCCGGTCGGACGCCACCATCAGGAGCAGCTCGTCGTCCACCTCGTACAGGTCGCGCACCTTGCCCGACGTCAGGTGCCGGTAATCGGCCAGCGGTACGCGGCCGGACGGCCGGTCGGTCACGCCGCCCCGTCCAGCCCGCGCCGGCGCAGCAACGGTTCGATCCGGGCGTCCCGACCGCGCACCGACCGGAAGGCCGCCATCGAATCGACCGCACCGCCGACGGACAGCAGCCTGCGCCGGAACACCTCTCCGTTCTCCCGCCGCAGTCCGCCGTTCTCCTTGAACCACTCGACCGTCTCGGCGTCGAGCACCTCGGACCAGATGTAGGAGTAGTAGCCGGCCGAGTAACCACCGGCGAAGATGTGCTGGAAGTAGGTCGTCCGGTAGCGCGGCGGAACCAGCGGGTGGCGAATGCCGTAACGCTGCAACGCGTCCCGCTCGAACTGTTGGACGTCGGTGATCACCTCGTCGGGCGAGATCCGATGCCAGGCCTGGTCCAGCACGGTCGCGCCGAGGTATTCGGTGGTGCGGAAGCCCTCACCCCACTGCTCGGCCGCGCGGATGGCCGCGACCACGGACGCATCGAGCGGTTCCCCGGTGTCGACGTGCCGGGCATAGTGCTCGAGGACATCCGGCCAGAGGATCCACATCTCGTTGACCTGGCTGGGGAACTCGACGAAGTCCCTCGGCACACCGGTACCGGACAGCCGTGGATAGCGGACCTGGGAGAACAGCCCGTGCAGCGCATGGCCGAACTCGTGGAACAGCGTCCGGACCTCGTCCAGGGTGAGCAGAGCCGGCTCGCCGGACGGCGGGTGTGACACGTTGAGCACGTTGACCACCACGGGCCGCTGCTCGAACAGAAAGGACTGGTCGACGAAGTTCGTCATCCAGGCCCCGCCGCGCTTGCCCTCCCGAGCGAAGTAGTCGCCGAGGAAAAGGCCGATCGGCGAGCCGTCGGCGTTGCGCACCTCCCACACCCGGACGTCGGGGTGGTAACCGGAGAGATCCTCCCGGCGCACCAGCTCGATGCCGTAGAGCCGTCGGGCCGCCGCGAAGACGCCGTCGGTCAGCACCCGTTCCAGCTCGAAGAACGGCCGCAGTGCCGCGGTGTCGAGCTGGTAGCGCTCCACCCGCACCCGATCGGAGTAGTACGCCCAGTCCCATGGCTGCAGATCGACGCCGTCCCGGGCAGCGACCGTCGCCAGCAACTCCGCCTCGCCGTCGGCGTTGGCCATCGCCGGACCGACCAGCTTGCCCAGGAATTCGTCGATGGCGGCGCTGGACCTGACCGTCTGATCGGCGACCTTGGCATCGGTATGGGTGGCGAACCCGAGCAGCCGCGCGCGCTGAGCGCGCAGGGTGGCCAGTTCCAGGGCGACCGGCCCGTTGTCGAACTCGCCGGTCGAGGCCCTGCCGACGGACGCCTCGAACAGGCGCCGGCGCACATCCCGGTTGCGCAGCACCGCGAGCAGCGGCTGACCGGTCGGCAACACCAGGGTGATCGCGTAGGCGTCCCGGCCGCGGGCGCGGGCGGCCGCCGCTGCAGTCGCGATGGCGTCCGGGCTCAGCCCGTCGAGTTCGGTTTCGTCGTCGAGAAACAGCACCGCCGCCTCGGTCGCCTGCAGCAGGTTCTGCTGGAACCTCGTCGACAGCGTGGACAGCCGCTGGTTCAGCTCGGCGAGGCGGATGCGTCCCGCCTCGTCCAGGGCGGCACCGGCAAGCACGAAGTCCAGGTGATAACGGTGAACCAGCATGGCCTCCTCCGGCCCGAGCGTCGGCCGTGCCTGTTCGGCCTCATGTACCGCCGCCACCCTCGCGAACAGGCGAGGATCCAGCCGGATCGCGTCCGAATGCGCCGTCAGCAGCGGGGCGAACTCGCTCTCGATGGCGCGCAGCGCCGTGGTCGAATCCGTGGAGGCCAGGTTGAAGAACACCGCAGAGGCGCGGTGCAGCACCCGGCCCGATCGCTCCAGGGCGACGACGGTGTTCTCGAAGGTCGCGGGCTGCGGATCGGCGACGATGGCTTCGACCTCCGCCCGCTGCTGCGCCATCCCGACCTCGAACGCCTCGGGAAAGTGCCGATCCTCGACCTCGCCGAACGGCGGCAGCGCGAAGGGCCGGTCGGACTCGCTCAGCAGGGGGTTCGCGCCGGTGGCCGGGCCGGTCTCGGGGGACGTCGTGGGGTCGGACATCAGGCTCCTTTCGCCAGTCGACCAGTGCACCACAGGCGCCGGGAGAGCGCTGTCGCAGGGCGACGACCGTCCTGGACGCACACCGGCGAAGGCGCGGCGCACGCCAGCACCGCCAGAGCATGTCTGCTGGAGGGGGCAGGCACGCTCTAGTCTGATCCGCGTGGGAGCCGACGACGAACCTGCGGAGACCGCGGCGTACTCCCTCGAACCGACCGGAGAGCTGCGCCCCGGCGATGACGCGGCCGGGGACAGCGAGAGGTCAACGGCCCAGGACGGGAACGGGCCCGACCCGACGCCCGAGGTCGTCCCGGGGATCGTGCTGGACAGCCGCTACCGCCTCAAGGAGCTGCTGGGCCGCGGTGCGACCGCCGAGGTGTACCGCGCCATCGACGAATTGCTCGGCCGGTCGGTCGCCGTCAAGGTGTTCCATCGCGGAATCGGCGATGCCACCACGGTCGCCCGGCAACGCACCGAGATGCAGGTGCTGGCCAAGCTCCACCATCCGCACCTGATCACCGTGTACGACGCGAAGCTCGGCGTCGACCACGGGCGGGATCCCGGCGGTTCGGACGACGACGACCTGACGTACCTGGTGATGGAACTCGTCCAAGGCGGAACGCTGGCCGATCGGATCACCCCGGCGGGCATGCCGCCGACGGACGTCGCCCGGGTGGGCGCCGCGGTGGCCGGAGCCCTGGCCGCCGTGCACAGTTACGGCCTGGTGCACCGCGACATCAAGCCGGCGAACATTCTGATCTCCAGCGCGGGTGATGTGAAGCTCAGCGACTTCGGCATCGCCCGCGAACTGGAGGCCGAACGGCTGACGGCCGCCGCCGACGTCATCGGCACCGCCGCCTACCTCAGCCCCGAACAGGCGCGGGGCGCCCCGGTCGGTCCGCCGACGGACGTCTACGCCCTCGGCCTGGTGTTGCTGGAGTGCCTGACCGGTCGCCGCGAGTACCCCGGCAGCGCGGTGGAGTCGGCGGTCGCCCGACTGCTGCGCGACCCCGTGGTACCGGCGAACCTCCCGGGATCGTGGCCCCCGCTGCTGCGGGCCATGACGCAGGCCGATCCCGCCCGCCGGCCCACCTCCGCCGAGGTGGAGGCCGCGCTGACCGGCAAGGCCGACGTGATCACCGCAACGGCTGCGACGGCGACCCTGCCGCAACCTGTTCCGGTCCTGCCACCGCCACCGTCGACCGCCCTCCGCTCGACCGCCCAGCGGCCGACATCGTCCGCCGGCCGCACGTTCGCGATCACCCTGTTGATCCTCGCGGTCACGGCCGGAGCCATCGTCGGCATCGTGATGTTGCTGCAGCGCAACGACACCACCACCCCGCCGGCGGTCACGACCCCGGTCACCACTGGCGCCACCGGACCCTCGGTGGTCACGACAACACAGGTGACCACGGAGATCTCGACACCGCCGACGACGGCGGAAACCACGCCCACCACCCCGACCACGCCCACCACCGCGGAGTCCACACCCACCACCCCGACCACCCCGACGACGCCCACCACCGCGGAGTCCACACCCACCACGCCGACGACCGAGGCGACCACCCCGACCACGCCCACCACGGAGGCACCGCCGGCAGGGGGGCCGGGCGGGACGGCGGAGGGCAGCACATCGTCAAGCGGCTGATCCCGGCCGGCCGGTCGCACCGACATCACCAGCCGACAGGGGCCGGCGGGTGATGTATCTCTGCGCTGGGTGACCCTGCGACGTCCCGCAGACGTTCACCCGCCACCGGTCAGTCGGAGGCGGCCAAGCGCTGCCGGAGCTCCGGGACATTGCCCGACTTCGGCAGGCCCCGTTTGACCAGTTCCTCCTGCAGCGCCGGTTTGCTCCAGCCGTCGTAGGCGTCGGACTTCTTGGCGGACTTGGCCGGCTTGGGCTTGTCGGCCCTTGCCGCGGCGGTGCGCTTGCCACCGTTCGCCTTGTCGGTGGGTGCCGGCCCGCCACCATCCCTGGCTGCGGTGTCCTCGGCAGCACTGTCGCTGGCCACGGCGGCCGAGCCCCCGGTGTCGCTGCCGGCGGAATCGCCGACGGCCGGAGATTTCGGCCCGGGCGCGGCCTGCGCCGTGGGCCGAGCTGTTTCCTCGTCGGCAGTCGCGGCTCCCGCGCCGTCAGCCGGGCCCGTCGGGCTCGCCGTTTCGACGTCGGCCGCGGGCGGCACCACCGGAACCGGCTGGGGCTGCGTTGCGGGGGCTTTCATCACCGCGGATGCGGTGGCTGCCTTGGCGCCGGAGGCCAGCTCGGTCAACGGGCGGCTCGCGGCCGACGCCTGCTGACGGGCTGCTTGCAGGATGGCTTCCGCCTGCTGCCTGGCCACCTGCAGCACCGACTCGGCCTGGTCCCGTGCCGCCTTGCTGGCTGCCTCCGCGCGTTGCCGCGCCGATTCGATGATCGATTCCGCCTGCCGGCGGGCCGCCTCGGCGCGCTCCTCGAGCTGCTCCCGCACGGTCTCCGCCTGTGCGCGGATCACTTCGCCCTGCTGACGCGCCGCTTCGGTTCCGGTTTCCACCTGGCCGCGAATTGTCTGACCGGCGGATTCCAGCTCATCACGAGCCACCTCACCGACGCGTTCGCTCATCCCGAGCATCCGTTTGGCGAAATCCCGTTGACCTTCCAGCATCTTTTCGGCGAAGTCGAAGACCTGGTCGATCACCTGGTCCGGTTTCGGTGTGCTGCCGCCGACATCGCCGACCTTTCCCAACGCTTCCTGGGTGATCCGCGTCCACGTCTCGACGGCGTCCACGGCCTGGGCCTGGGTGGAGCGGACCGCCGCCGCGAACTGTTCCTGGGGCGAGGACATCATGTTCCTTTCCGTTTTCACCGCAACCCCGGTCGGTCACGGTGGGACTGTTCCGAACACAGGTCCGGCCGAACAAGATCTGGGTTGTCACGGTATCGACAAAGGTGCTGATCGGACACAGCGGGGCGGTCCGACCGGCCGCGGCGACTGACGTCAATGCTGTTGCGGGCTGGGCGATCAGGCGTGGGCAGGTGCGTCGGCTCCCGTCGGGAGCATCGTCGGGAAAGGTGTTCCGCCGCCGGAATGAAACGCTCGGGAAATGCGAAAGGCCCCGGCGCGAAGATTTCCGCACCGAGGCCATTCCCGTCCTGCCCGCTACGTCAGTCCGCAGCCGAGCACGACGTCACAAGTCAGGACCGAACGCGCGAGCGCCCGCTGAACCTGGTCCACAGGAGCAGGACGATGACCGAACCGATGACCGAACCGATGATGCCGGCCGGCTGCAGGAATCCGTCATTGGAATCACTCCGGAACAACAGGTAACCGAGGAATCCGCCGACGAAAGAGCCGACAATTCCCAGCACGACGGTCGCGGGAATCGACAGGTTCTGCTTCCCAGGTACGAGCAATCGGGCCAGCGCACCGGCGATGAGGCCGATCACGAGCAGGCTGATGATGAGACCGAGCATGGAGCATTCTCCCTAGGGATGTGAGGTGCGCGGACGAACGGCGTCCACGCCGACTAAAGCATTCGGGCAGTGACCGCCCGATTGCCAGCTAAGTACCCTGCCGGGTCTCGAGTCAAACCAACAGTCCGTGACGTCCATTGCTCCGAATACTGCTATCGCCACCCGGACAGCGGCGCGGGGATAGCAAGAATCACACGTGCCGACCACCACGTTTCGGCGAAGCGACAACGGGTAATGAAGCGACATCCAGCTTCCAGTCGCCCGATTTCAGTCGCCCGACTCCGGTTGCCGATGGCCGTGGGCCGACGTCCCGCGGCCAGCCGTCGGCACCGGTCAGGACTCGACGACCATGATGGTGCTGCAACGGCCCGACCGACTACCTGGGCCGACTCGCCCCGGGCTGCGGCCCATCACCCGAAGGAGTGCACGGTGGCATCCCTGGTCAGCGACATCGTCCGGCTGGCAGTGCGATTGGGCGTGGGCGGCGTCCTCGCCGTGGACGGGTACCAGAAGATCCAGATCTGGTACCGCGGGCGTGCATCGGCCGCCGCGGCAGCGGCCGACCCGGCGGTCACGACGACCGCCGGAGGCCGTCGCGCGGGGCTTGCGGCCGGCGTCAGCGAAGCGGCCGGCGGTGTGCTGCTGATGCTGGGCGCGGCGACCCCCGCGGCGGGCGCCGCGGCGGCGAGCAGCATGGCGCTGACCGCGACCGGCGGCAGCGAGGGAAGCGCGCAGCGGTTGTCCGGCGGTTTCGAGGTGCCCGCGGTGCTGGGACTGGCGGCGGGCGCCCTGACGCTGGCCGGGCCCGGGCGGATTTCGATCGACCAACTGCTGGGCCACCGACTGGCCAGCCGCCCGGCGGCCCTGGCCTCGCTGTTCAGCACCGTGTCCACCACCGGTCTGGTGCTGTTCAAGCGGCAGCGCGCCGCGGCGCAGCGCTCTTGATCTGTCGCGGCACGGACCGGCGGCGGAACCGGCCGGGTACCCGGGTGGCCACCGTCACAGGCGGGACATTAGCTAGTTAGCTGCAGTCCAGCTAACGTTGCTAACAGGCATCGGGGATCCGATACCTCCCCTGCTTGAAGGAGTTCACCATGGCCCCCGCCACCAAGGGCGCGCAGAACGCCACCGCCGGCACCGACGCCGCGGTCGCCCAGGTCACGAACAACGTCGTCAAGGCGACCGCGGCCGCCACCGACATGGTGCACACCGCCGCCGACGCCTTCGCGCCGGTCGTGAAATCGGCTGAGGCCCGCCTCGCCGAGCTCTCCGGCACCGTCACCGCCGAAGTCAAGAAGGCCGAGGAGCAGACCCATCAGCTCCTGCGGACCTTCGCGGACGAGCTGCAGGACGCCGAAGCAAAGGCCAAGGAACTCACCGCGCTGTACAGCGAGGAGCTGCAGAAGGCCCAGGCCGCGGGCCGGGAGTGGACAGAGACCTTCAGCGGGCAGTGGTCGGAACTCGCGTCGCGGTCCTTGCACGGATATCAGCTGGCCGTCGAACGCTCGCTGGACGCCACCATCTCCTTCGCCGACGCCATGAAGATCGACTGGCTGCGCGATCTCACCCGTCGCAACGCAAAGGCAATGACCGATCTGCTGCAGGCATCGGTCGGTCAGGCCACCGTCTCGTCGAAGTAGCGGACGGCGCCCCAGAACCTGAAGGGGTGGATGGCCCCGTCCGTTCACCTCTTCGGCCAGCTGAAACAGAAACCTCCCCGGCCGTGGCCGGGGAGGTTTTCTGCACGATCGCTCGTTTCAATCTCCTGCCGACAACGCGTCCGGGCCGACTATCCTTTGGACCCGGACGGCGGCCGATCGGCTCAGGACAGATGCAGCACCGTCTCGTCGACCAGGGAATCGAGCCGCCCGGAGCGGATGTGCCGGCGATTTTCCTCTGCGGAGGAGGCGGACCCGACAGCCATCACCCGGGCCGACTTGCGACCGAAGCCGTCGCGCTGCCATGCACCGCAGCGCACCCAGCCGATCCGGTGCAGGGCCTCGTCCGCCGCGGCATCGCTGGACACCCGCAGCGGCGTATCGCTGACCCGCACACCGCCACGGTCCAGGACGAAGATCTCGCCCTGCGTCGGCGTCCCGTCGCGCTGTCCAGGATCGCCCTGCACCACGGGCCAGTCCATGCAGAACGAGGTGGCGTCCTCTTGTACGGCTGTGTAAACCGGGCCTTCCTCGATCATCAGTGCCCTCCCATTCGGCAGTTGTGTCGCCGGAGTTCGATTCGGCAGCAGCACCGGCCCGTCCAGCAGTGTTGACCGGGTGGTCACCGAGAGTTGGATTTCGACCCCAACGTGATTGTGCCGACCGTCGTTGCAACTCGTTCGGGCGACGGTAGACGGATTGCGTAACACTCGGTAACGACGGCCAGGCGACCAATGAATCGCCCCAACCGGACGAATCAACACTCTGTCACGACAATAGCGCTCTTGTCCAAATGAGGGAACATTCGGGGCCGACATCCGTCCGTTCGGCCCATACCCGGGTTGCGCCAGGGTGTTTCGCGTTCCTCAGCGATTTATATGTCAACTCTCGAAACAAAGCCGCCGGGATCGACGATCATTGCGGGCCGCCGGATGCCGTTGATGTGCCGGGTGTCACAGATGGTGGTTGTCCGGGGTGGTACAGCGCGGCGGCGTTGTCGTACAGCGCGCGTTCCGCCAGCGCCGCGTCATCGACGGCCTCCTGCAGCAGGTGCACGTCCGACGGCACGAACGGCCGAGGTGCCCTGGTGCCGGGGAGGTCGGTGCCGAACATCAGTGCGCCCGGGTTGAGCCGGGCGATCCGTCGCAGCAGCTGCGGCACGTCGACGTCCCCGCGGCCGAACCCGGAGGCCTTCACCCGGGCGCCGCGGGCGACCATGTCGAGCAGGACGTCGACGCCGTCCGAGGTCAGCCCGAGATGGTCGATGCTGATCGCCGGGAGGGCCGTCAGAATCGGCGCCAGTTCCGCGAGATCGGTGTTGCGGACATAGAACTCGCTGTGCCACCCCGCCACGTCGTGCACCCGGCGGCCGAGCGCGGCGATGTCGTTCAGGCCCGCGGAGCCACCACGCACGAGATTGAACCGGACCGCCCGCACACCGGCTTCGTGCAGTGCCGCAACGTCCGCGTCGGAACAGCCCGCCGGCAACTGGGTCACCCCGACGAACGCCGGGCCGAGCTCGCGAAGCGCCGCCACCAGGTAACCCTGGTCGAAGGCCTGGAATGACCCGGAGACCACCGCCCCTCCGACGACGGGCAGCGACCCCACGGCAGCCAGATAGTCGGCGCACCGGAACGGCTCGGGGAGATAGCCGTCGTTGGCCACCAACGGGAAGGCCGGATCGATGATGTGCAGATGACTGTCGAAGATCGGCGACACCGGTCGGCTCACGAGCAGCGGGCTGCGGTTACAGGATGGCGCCGGGTCGGTACCCGGCCGCCGCGGGGTGCTCGGCGACGACCGCCGCGATCCGCGCCAGCACTTGTGACACCTGCTGCTCGGCGAGCCCCGTGAACGACAGCCTGTCCGACAGCAACGCCTCCAGTTCGGCACGGGACAGCGGCAGCCGCTCGTCCGCGGCCAACCGCTGCACCAAATCGTTGTCCACCTGTCCCTTTTCGCGCATCGCCAGGGCAACCGCGACGGCGTGCTCCTTGATCACCTCGTGGGCGGACTCGCGGCCGACGCCGGCCCGGACGGCGGCGATCAGCACCTTGGTGGTCGCCAGGAACGGCAGGTACCGCTCCAGCTCCCGGTCGATCACCGCCGGGTACGCACCGAAATCCTCGAGCACCGTCAGGAAGGTCTCGAACAGGCCGTCGATGGCGTAGAACGCGTCCGGCAGCGCCACCCGACGCACCACCGAACAGGAGACGTCCCCCTCGTTCCACTGACTGCCCGCCAGCTCCCCGGCCATCGAGGCGTATCCGCGCAGCACCACGGCGAGGCCGCAGACCCGCTCGCAGGAGCGGGCGTTCATCTTGTGCGGCATCGCCGACGAGCCGACCTGGCCCGGCCGGAAACCCTCCGTGGCCAGTTCCGCGCCTGCCATCAATCGGATGGTGGTGGCGAGTGACGCCGGACCAGCCGCCAGCTGCACCAGGGCGGAGAGCACCTCATAGTCCAGGGACCGCGGGTAGACCTGCCCGACGCTCGCGAACACCTCCCCGCTGGCCGAGATCTCCCGCACCGCAGCCGTTTCCAGCGATGCGACCGCCTCGGCGGAGCCCAGCAGGTCGAGCATGTCCTGCGCGGTGCCCACCGGCCCCTTGATGCCCCGCAGCGGATAGCGGGCCAACAGGCCGTCGATCCGCAGGTACGCCTGCAGCACCTCCTCGGCGGCGGAGGCGAAGCGCTTGCCGAGCGTGGTCGCCTGCGCCGGGACGTTGTGCGAGCGTCCGGCCATCACCAGATCGGCGAACTCGGCGGCCCGCCGACCCAACCCATCCAACACGGCGACACACCGGCCCCTGATCAGCTCGAGTGAGCTGATCACCTGCCACTGCTCGATGTTCTCGGTGAGGTCGCGGCTGGTCATCCCCTTGTGCACCTGCTGGTGGCCGGCCAGGGCGTTGAACTCCTCGATCCTGGCCTTGACGTCGTGCCGGGTGACCCGTTCCCGGGCTGCGATGGAGGCCAGGTCCACCTGCTCGAGGACCGCCTCGTAGTCCGCGATCGCAGTATCGGGCACGTCGACGCCGAGCGCGGTCTGCGCCCGCAGCACCGCCAACCACAGACGTCGCTCCGCGATGATCTTGTCCTCGGGCGACCAGATTGCGACCATCTCCGCGGAGGCGTATCGCTGGGCAAGAATGTTCTCGACGGCGCGGGTGCTCACCGGGTGATTGTCCCAGCTGCCGGCCCCGCTCACCGACGGCCGTGCCCACCGCGGGCCTGCCTACCGCGGGCCGTGCCTACGCCCACCGACGTGCAACCACCGGTCCCAACCTCCAACCATGGGCCTCCGACCGCCGCCCATCGACCTCCAACCACCGGCCCCCGACCGCCGGCTATCGACCTCCAACACCGGCCCCCGACTGCCACGTCTGCAGAGTTTTGAGCCCGTGGTTCCGCCGAAATCCCTGCTGCCGTGGCACTCGACGGGTTCGCCGGTCGCCTGGCGACGCCGGCCCGTGTCCACCGACGCCCGGCGGCGCCGACCCGTGTCCACCGACGGCCCGGCCCACCGACGGCGGGATTTCCGGTTGCCCGACGACCCACCGGCCGGCCACGATCTCGTGCATGACCACCCTCGCGTCCTGCCCGCTGTGCGTCGATCCCTCGGCGCGGCGGCAGCAGGGCGGGGACGGGGTCGGCGGCGCGCATCAACGATCGTGACGTCCGCGCTGTTGGCGGGGCTGCTGGCCGGCTACGGCATCGCCATCCCGGTGGGCGCGGTCGGTACCTACCTCGTCACCTTGACCGCCCGGACGTCGGCTCGGATCGGTGCGTCCGGTGCGCTCGGCGTTGCGACCGCCGACGGTCTCTACGCGCTGGCAGCGGTGATCGGGGGCACGGCGCTGACCGGGCTGATCGCCCGGGTGGCGGACCCTCTGCGGTGGATTTCGGCCGTCGTGCTGCTGGCCCTCGCCGCCCGGATCGCCTGGACCGCGGTCCGCGACCACCGGTCCGGCGAGCTGACGATCACCGGCGGCGGACCCCGGACACCCGCGCGGGCCTTCGGGGCCCTGCTCGGCATCACCCTGCTGAACCCGGTGACGGTGCTCTACTTCAGCGCGCTGGTGCTCGGTGGCCAGGCCAACGGGCTCGGCGACCCGGGGGACGTCGACTGGGCGCCCTCGGCGCTCTTCGTTGTCGGCGCGTTCCTGGCCTCGGCCAGCTGGCAACTGCTGCTGGTCGCCGGCGGCGTGGCGCTCGGCCGCGCGCTCACCGGGCACACCGGGCGGTTGATCACCGGGCTGGCGTCCAGCGTGCTCATCGTCGCGTTGACGGTGGCCCTGCTGCTCTGACCGCTCCCGGCGGGAGTCGGTCCGGCCTCACCACTCGGCCGGCGAACACCAGCCGGTCGAGATAGTCGTTGCGAAAGACCCCGCCGGGGTCCAGACGCGTTGCCAGCGAACGGAAATCGCCGAGCCGCGGATAGGCATCCGCCAGCGCGGCAGCGTCGGCGACGAAGATCTTGCCCCAATGCGGGCGCGGATCGCACACCGCGATGGCTGCCTCGATGTCGACCAGCAGCGCCTTCACCGCCGGCTCGTCCCGCAGGAAGGTGAAATGGAACCCCACGGAGTCCCGCCGATAGGCGGGGCTGAGCCACTGGTCGTCGGCGGCCACGGTCCGGATCTCGCAGACCTGCAGCAGCGGAGCAATCCGGTCGGACAGGTGGCGCAGCGCCGCGATCACCTCCGCCGCCCGCTCCCGCGCCACCAGGTACTCGGTCTGCACCTCGTCCCCGTTGCTGGGCGTGAACGCCAGCTGGAAGTGCGGCAGCCGATCGTGCCAGGGACCGGCGATGCCGAACTGGCCGGTGCAGACGTCACCGGGCAGACCCGGGAGCGGATGACGGGACTCGGTCGCCGGGGTGGCGCCGAAGAACGAGTCGCGAACCCGCCCGCCCTCGTCGAAAACCGGCGAGCCCGCGCCGACCGCTGTGTCAATCCTGGAGCCGATCCGGGACTTGCACCACACCTGGGTCACTTCGTCGCCCTGCAGGTCGGTGAACAGGCTGACGCTGTAGGCCGCGGACACGATCTCGGTCAGGTGCTCCTCGACGGCCGTCCACGGCAGGTCCTCGAACACGTCCTGCCGGACGTCGAAGGTGGGTTCCACGTCCAGGGTGACGGCGCTGACGACGCCCAGCGCGCCGAGCGAGACGACCGCGCCGTCGAACCCGTCGTCGCCGCGGGTCAGCGTCGTCAGCTCACCGTTACCAAGAACAAACTGCACCGCCCGCACCGACCCGGCCAGGCCCTGGTTGCGCACCCCGGACCCGTGGGTTCCGGTCGCGATCGCACCGGCGACACTGATATGTGGCAGCGACGCCATGTTCGGCAGCGCCAGGCCTGAGGCCTGCAGCGCGGTGGCCAGCCGGCCGTAGTTGATCGCCCCGCTGACGGTCGCGGTGCCCGCCTCCGGATCGATGACCAGAGCATCCGGCAACGCCGTGGTGTCGATGAGATCGCCGGCCGTGTCGGCGATGTCGTTGAAACAGTGCCGGCTGCCCAGGGCCTTGGCCCGCTCGCTGCCGGCGACGATGTGCTGCAGCTCCTCGACCGAGGTGGGACGGTGCAGTCGGGGCGCCCGGTAGGTGTAGTTGCCCGCCCAGTTGGACCGCGCCGGCCGATGGGCCAGTCCGGGTTCCGGCGGGCTGGAGAACACCGTCATGCGCGACCCCACATCCCGCTCCGGCGCGGCGACCCGGCGCCGGCGCAACGTTCGCAGGCTAGCCCAGCGGATGCGCCTGTCACAGGGCACCTCGCAACGAACACATCAGAGCGCGCTCTCCCGGGGCACTGGCCACGAGGCACTGTCACAGGACGGCCAGGACGGCTCGGGCGGCCGCGTCGAGCTGATCCGCTGTCAGCCCGGTGGGCGCCGGCACGATCCCGCCCACCGATGGCGTGCTCCCGACCGAAACCTGCCTGCCGTCTCCGTAGACGAACACCGTCGTAGCGCCGGAGGGATCGGTGGCGGTGTACCGGTCACCGCCCGATGCCGGGTCGGCGGAGGCGACGCACCGCGGGCCGGCCTGTCCGGCGGTGCGCAGGCAGGACCCCGGTTCGGCGTCGACCACCCGCACCACGAGTTCTGCGCCGGGCTCCGACCCGGCCAGCACCGCGCCCGCCACCGCGCCGTCCTCGCACCCGCCGTCGAGCGGCGCCGGCGCACCGAAGGAGCCCGGGGGCAGGGCTGCGATCAGTGCTGCGGCCGCCGCGGGAGAAAGCGGCGGCCAGCAGTGCCCTGCGGCGTCCGCTGCCGACCCACCGCCAGCGGACCCCCCGGGCGCGGACCCACCGTCGGCAGTTTCCGAATTCTCGTTCAACGTCTGCGCCGGCGCCGCGGCGGCCGGAGCGGAGGCGCCCGGCGGCTCCGCGGTCGCACTGCCCGCGGCAGCGGACGCCGCTGAGCCCTGCTCGGGGGCGGCTGCGGCGGCGGCGTTGCCGGCAGCGGACCGGTCGGCCGGCGAGCTCTGGCTCGCACCGCTGTCGGGCCCGCCGACGGTGAACTCGCTCGCACTGTCGGATGCCGTGTTCGTCGAGCCGGAGCCGTTCAGGGCCACCGGGATGACGATGGCCGCCAGCCCGGCCACGGCCGCCGCGGCCAACAACGCGACGAAACCGGTCCGCCGGCGGGAACCGGTGGTACGGCCTTCGCCGGGCACCGCGGTCAGCCCGCCGCGTGCGGGCCGTTCGGCTCGCGCGGCGGCCAACACGGATTCCGCCGTGACGGCGCTGGGCGGGGCGTCGGGGTCGTCGGCCAGGGCGGTCAACAACCGGGTGATGGCCTCGGCGTCGGGCGGTGAGTCCGACCACTGCGGATCGGCCGGCCGGTGGCCTGGGCCTTCCTGGTGGTGCGGTTCGCCGGGTCCCTCCTCGTCGTGCCGGGCGTTCTGACGTTCGTCATCGGTGGCCATCTTCAATCACCTCCCCGAGGTGCCGTGCCGAGCGCGGCGAGGGCGGCCTTCAACGCGGCAAGACCGCGAGCGGTCTGCGACTTCACGTTGCCCTCCGAACATTCCAGCGCCGCCGCCGTGGCGGCGACGTCCATTCCCTCGTAGTACCGCAGCACCAGCACGGCCCGTTGCCCCGGCGGTACCCCGTCGAGCGCCTGCCGCATCAGCTCGCGGTCGACCACACCGGCGGCCAGATCCGCCGTCGGGCCGGGAGCGCCCGACGGCTCGGGCAGCTCGTCGACCGAGCGTTCCCGCCGCCACGGACGCCGCGACTCGTCGACGGCCGCGCGCGCCAGGCAGGTGCGGACGAACGCGTCGAGCGCGCCGCGGTCCCGCACCCGGCCCCATGCTCCGTAGAGCTTGACGAAGGCCAGCTGCGTGAGGTCGTCGGCGCGGTGCCAGTCGCCGCACAACAGGTAGGCCGTGCGACGCGCCCGATCGCGACGGCCGGTGACGTACGCGGCGAATTCCGCCTCCTCCTCCGGACTCACCGGGCCTCCAGCCGTGACGGGTAGACGGATGTCGTCCGCTGGATGGTTGCACGCACCAGCAGGGCGACCTCGGTTCGTCCGGCGAAAGGTCATCGGGCACGATGATTCGTCGTGCCCGTCCCCAACCTGATGACCGGCCGGACCACCGGCTGGGCGCTGTTCGGGCTGCTGGCCGTCGCGGCCGCGTGGGGGTCCAGCTTCCCGCTGACGAAGGCGCTGCTGGACCGGATGACGGCGGTCAATTTCCTCGCCGTGCGGTTCACCCTCGCCGCGGTCCTGATGATCATCGTGTTCTTCCCGGCCCTGCGCCGGCTGTCCGGCCGTGCTGTGCTGCGCGGCGTGTGGCTGGGCCTCGCCTACGGGCTCGCCCAGCTGCTGCAGACCGTCGGGCTGCAGTACACGCCGGCCAGCGTCTCCGGATTCATCACCGGCATGTACGTGGTGCTGACGCCCATGTGTGCGGCCGTGCTGCTGCGTGCGCGGATCGGACGCCGAGTCTGGCTCGGTGCCGCGATCGCCACGGTCGGGCTGGCGCTACTGGGTCTCAACGGTCTGTCGATCGGCTTCGGCGAGGCGATCACCCTGACCTCGGCGTTGATCTACGCCGTGCACATCGTCGGGTTGAGTGCATGGTCGGACGCCCGGGAGGCCTTCGGGCTCGCCACCGTGCAGTTGACGATGACGGCCGTGGTCAGCGTGATAGCGGCGGTGGTCGCGGACGGTGGAGTTGTGCTGCCGTCCAGCGGGTTCGACTGGCTGGCGATCGCGTACATGGCGGTGGTCTCCGGGGCGGTCGCGATGATCGTCCAGTCCTGGGCGCAGGCCCACCTGGCACCGTCCAGAGCCGCCGTCACGATGGCGACCGAACCGGCGTGGGCGGCGCTGTTCTCGGTTCTGTTCCTGCACGAGCCGCTGACCTGGCGGACCGCGGTGGGCGGCGGCCTGATGGTGGCCGCGATGATCACCGTCGAGTCCGGCCCACCGCCTGCCGACCGGGCCCGCCCTCCATCACCCGCGCCGACGGGCGCCGGCTGAGAACTTCGCCCGACGGTTGGCCCGGCGACTGCGGCGCAGGGCGATCAGGCCGGCCGGGCGCCGACCCCATCGGTCGCCGACCCGTCCTCGCGATCGGCCAGCGCGTCGGACGTGGCGGCGCCGGGCCAATCGAGCCACACCGCCCACGGCCCGCGACCGACCAGCAGGCGACGCAACACCGGCGGCACATCGGCCCGGAACTGGTGCGGCGGCGGACCGGGTCCCGGCTCGACGGTGTGCTCGTTCGCAGAAACCTCACCCGCCCGGGACGCGCGGGTGCGGTCGATCAGCCGCCGCACGGCCGCGCTCGCCCCCCACGGCCAGCGCTGGCCCGCGGGCACCGACGACCGTGACGTCAGGTCGGCCGCGCCGAGCCGGCCGATCCCGAGGTACTCCTGCACCCGGTCCTGGGCGGCGATCTCCACCGGCTCGGGATGCGTGGTGTCGAACAGTGCCACGCTCACCGAGGACGGCGAGATCGCCACCGCCGACACCGAATCGGGCGCTGCAGGAACAGTGAGCAGGGAGCCGTGCACACCAACCGTGTGCCACGGGCCGGTGACCGGCAACGCCACCCACCACCCGGCGCCGGCGGCGGTGAGAGAACCGCGGTGGGCGAACCGGTCGGGATGTCCGTCCAACAGCAGGTCGGCGCCCGGCAGCGCGGGGGCACCGCCGACGAGCAGATACGACTGATGCCCGTACGCCCAGAGCGAAGAGGTCGCCATGGCCAGCTGGGCCGCCGGTGACGACCACAGCAGAGCCGGCTCGTCGGTGACGCGGAACCCGTCGGACCGCGGTCTCGGCGCCAGCACCACGCTCGCCGTTGCGAAGGGTGTAACGGTCAACGACACCCGCGGGTCCGCTCCGGACGGGTCGGCCAGCAGCGCCGTGTAGGACCCTGCCGGCAGGTGACCCGAGATGGATCCCACCCCGACGGCCTGTCGGAGCCCCGAACCGTCCTCGATGGCCAGCATGGCGTTCGGATCGGCGCAGTGCAGCTCGACATCTCCTGCGGCAGCGGCGCTGTCGGTCCGGGGGTCACCGCCGGCCGCCGCGGAGGCGGCTTCGCCGAACCCGGTGCCCGAATCGGAATCGGCCCCGCCATCGGACCCCGAGCCGGACGCGGCCGGCGTGAGCGTCATACCCGGATCGGGACCGCTGACGACCGGCGGGGACGGCAGAGCGGCGACGAGGTACTGCTCGAGGGACGACCAGCGCACCACCGCCTCGGTCCGGACATCGCGGTCCGTCCCAACCGGTCCCGCCGGGGCAACGGCCGACAGAAACGCCGCGGTCAGCGCTCCACGGGCGGGCCCGGGCGGTCGACCCCGCCTCGCCGATGCGTCCGCTGCCGGCGCCTCGATCCGGAACTGCATGGCCGCCCCGCTTCGTCGTCGGCCCTGCCAATTCCCGCCCAACCCCGCCGGCCGCAGGCGATGGTCGACCGGCACACCCGGACCGCAATCCAGCACGGTGACCACTTCGCGGAAGTCGGCATGCGCGAGGTGGGCCGCAAGCTCCTCGACGGCCAAGCTGCCGGTCCTCGGTTGCGTCGGATCGAAATCGCTCAACAAGATGAGGGACTGACCGAGATAGGGCCGGCCGGAATCACTGGAACAGCCGCGCGCGGCAATGTACACATACAGCCGGTCCCCGGTTCCGGTGGTCAACAAGCGCCGCAGCTGGTCGGCGAAACATTCGAGATCTGCCGGGCCGTCGACCCGTAGCCCGTTGCCCGCCGGATCGGGAGCCGGGCTGAGCAGCAGCCGCAGGTCGGCCGGCTGCAGGCCGCCCGCGGCGAGCATCCAGGATCGCATCGCCAGCGCATCTGCGATCGCACTGCCCGAGGTGTCCGCCGGGAGATGCCGGTAGGCCTCGCAGCCCACGACCAGGGCGGAGGCCCTCATGATGCCCGGCCCAACGCCGGCAGCGCACCCCGGCCGACCCGCAAAACCCGGCTCGATCGGCCCACCCGCGCAGCCCTGCCGAGCATGCTGCTGTGCTGGCGGGTCATGAGCGGAAGGCCTCCGGATGGGTGGGCGGGCGATCCGCTTGATCTTCAGCCACCGGCCGCCGGGGCGCACGCCGGGAAGGCCGCGGAAGGCTCGGGCCGCTCAGCGGCTCGGTCCGGCGCTGCCTCAACTCGGTCGACAGAGGCGCCCGGGGTTGTTTGGTGGACCGGCGGACCTCCTGGGTAGCGTCGATCGACACGATGTGCCCGGAGAAACGCCGCCACTGCGGATCATCGTCAGGGCTGCCCCGTCCTGCGCGTGGATGTCATTCAGGGCGATGGTGTGACCGGATGCCGGATTGCGCTGCGGTGCTGGGCCGCACCGCCCGACGAGCCGCCGACGGCCCTGCGCGCAGCTGTGTGGACGCGATGCCGCCGCGTTCGCCCGCCCCGACCAGCACAGCGGAGCCGACGCGATGCAGGTGGCACAGCAGGATCTCAGGCACGCCCCGCGCCCGGGTTCACCACTGTCCACGCGCCTTTTGCCAGCAGCGTCACTACCCCCGGCTCAAGGCCGCGCACTGTCAATATTTCGGCTGCCGTCGACAGGCACCGATCGTCAGGACTGGATGAGCTGCAGACCTTTCTGACCGCCGACCGTACTGATCAGCGCCGCCGGATCGAGGCCGGGTTCCCCGACATCACAAAGGCAACTACGTCAGGCGAATTGGACCGATTCGGCATTGTGTCGGCGGTCAGGGAAATGGTGCTGGCACCCGGCCGTACGGATACGCTCGGCAGCCTCGACATGCGGCTTCGTGATGAACGTCGATTTCGAGAGCGCATTCTTCGTAACGACGATCACGGCCACATGCATGGCCGCGCCGGGTAGGGGAGGCAGCATCATCAAGATGGGCTCCGTGCACCAGGACCGGCCGATGCCCGGCAACACCGGTAGCTGTCGGGCGGACGCCGCGGGCGCTGCGGCGATGCAATGCAGTTTCCTCGACGGCACCTGCGAGGTGGAGCAATGAACAACTCCTCGATCATCGCAAGTGGACCGCAAGTCGGTCTCGTGGTCGCTTCCGCGACGGTCCCGGGGACCTTTGCCCCGTCACTGTCCGAGCGATCGTGGATGGACCAGGGCATCATCACCGGCCTGTCGAGTGTGACGCAGTACATCGCCTCGGTGCTCACCCAGGACGGCATGGAGATCGGCGCGACGGTGCTGGCCCGGATCCTGCCCTTCCCGGCGACCTGGCCGATTCAGCAGCGCAAACGGGCGGCCAGGTTGCTGGTCGACATGGTCGCCGTTCCCCTTGGCTTCGGCGTGGCCGCGGCGGTGAAGTTCCGCGACGACGACACCCAGCTGCGGGCGTTGGTCCGCCAGGCGGCGCTGCGGCTGGGGGTCACCGGAGTGGGTGCAACGGCACTGACGGGAGCGGTGACCGCGGCGGGATGGGTCGACGACCGGGTCGGAGCCAACGGTCGGCTGGCTCGGCTCCCGGTGGGTGTACCGGCAGGGTTGCTGATCGCCGCGGTGATCGAAGGTTTGCGACAGCGCGAGTCCGCCCCGGAGCACCGAACCGATCCTGCTGCCGTGAGTCCCCTTGCCGGGTTGGCCGCGGCCACCGGGATCGTCGCCGCTCTCGCCGGCGGCGCCACCGCGGAGAACTGGATCGCGCGGCAGCTGGGCGGGGCAGGCGCCCGCGCACTGCCCGGTTCCGAAGACTTCTGGCGGCGGGCAAGCCATCTCGCCATCGTCTCGGCCCTCGGGGTGAGCACCCATCAGGTGTGGGCCCGCGCGATGCGGAACATCGAAGCGAGTACCACGCGGTTCGAAAAGATGACCGACGAATCAACTGCCGGAGTGTGGACCAGTCCGATGATCAGCGGTGACCCGGCCAGCCTGGTTCGGTGGGACACGCTCGGCCGCGAGGGCCGCCGCCATGCCATCGCCTATGTCCGGCCCGAGCCGCTGACCGATCGGCCCGCCGAGTTCGGCGGGAAGCCCCGGCCCGACCTGTCGATCAGGACGGTGATGCAGGAGGAACCCAGGGGCACCCCGATACAGGTGTTCGTCGGGTTGGACAGTGCACCCACACCGACGGAGCGGGTGCAGTTGGCGCTCGACGAAATGGACCGCACGGATGCGTGGTCCCGTTCGTTGCTGATGCTCATCTCACCCACCGGCACCGGTTACGTCAACTATGTCGCCACCGCGTGCGTGCAGTACCTGACCCGTGGAGACGTGGCCAGTGTGACCCTGCAGTACTCCAAACGACCCTCCCCGCTGTCACTGGGCAAGGTGCAGGGCGGCCGGGAGCAGAACCGGCTGCTGTGGTTACGCATTCTGGAACGGGTCCGCGGCATGCGACCGGAGGACCGGCCCAGGGTGGTGCTGTTCGGCGAGTCCCTCGGTGCTTTGACCAGTCAGGACGTCCTCATCGGGTGGGGCACCGTCGGTCCGCGCGCGCTGGGCATCGATCGTGCCCTGTGGGTGGGCACACCGCAGACCAGCGCGTGGATGCACGAGGTGACCGGTCCCCCACGGCCCGACGTCAACAAGAGCCTGGTGGCGATGGTCAACGACTACGAGCAGTTCTGCGCGCTCGGCGACGAGCGGAAGGAGCAGGTCCGCTACGTACTGCTCAGCCACGACAACGACGGGGTCACCAAGTTCGGGCCGGACCTGATCAACCGCCGGCCGGCCTGGCTCGGACCGCAGCGGCCCCAACCGCAAGAGGTGCCCGGTCGCTCCCCACGGGGCGTCTCCCCGCACTTGCGCTGGCGCCTGGTCACGACCTTCTACCAGTCGCTGATCGATATGAAGAACGCGCAGACCCCCGGGGCCTACCGTGCGTGGGCCCATGACTACCGGCCCGACCTTGCCGATTTCTTGCGCGACGTCTTCGGCCTCGACTGCACCAGCGACCAACTCGACCGGATCAAGGCGGCGTGTGAACAACGAGAAGCCTTCCGCAACGCCATCTTCCAGTGAGCCCCGGACCGGGGATGTCTCGCTGACGGATGCCCACTGACACAAAATCGCGCCAGGGGTCCGAAGCGGCGTTCACAGCGGAACATCCGGTCGGCTCGAGCGACCGGATGTTCCGCGATTCCCTGCTGGTCACGGACGCGTGACCCGTGCTGGGCGCCTCAGGACGCCAGCGTTGCCTGCCACAGGATCGGCAGGGTGGGCTTCTCCGAACCGCCGGCCGGCTCGGCGGTGATGGCGACCACCGTCTCGCCGGATTGGGTCTGCGCCGCGACGACCTGCGGCTTGCCCGCGGTCGCATCTGGCAGCACGCCCAGCGAGCGCGGCGTCTGCCCGGCCAGCGCCCAGAGCTGGTACGTCTGATCGGACCGCAGTGCAGGCAGCCCGGTGACGTCCAGCAACGCCGCCCCACAGGAGGGCGCGTACTTCACTGTTCCGCCACCCTGCGCCGGGGTGATCTGCCGCTGATCCGCTGCCTGGGCGACGCATTGTTCCGGAGTCTGCGCGACGTTGTCGTCCTGGCCGACCTGATTGACGGCGACGATCGCGCCGCCACCGAGAACGACGGCGGCAACGGCGGCGGCGATCAGCGCGCCGGGACGGCGGTACCAGCGCAGCGGCGTCACATCCGCCCGATGTGAACCGGTGCTCCGCGGACGGCGCGCATCGTCATCCGCAGCCCCGTCGGCAGACGGTCGTGAGCCGGGGGCGGTGAGCGGCGGCAGCTGCGGGGTCACCGCCACCCGAGCCAGAATCGCCTGCCGAAGCGACGCCGGTGGCCGCTCGGCGACCGCCGACCCGAGCAGCGCCGCGGTTTCCAGGAACCCGACCAGTTCCGCGGAGCACGATTCGCACTCCTCGAGATGACTCCGCACGTCGGCTGTTTCGTCGTCCGGCATCGCGTGCAGTGCGTACGCCGCGGTGTCCAGATGCGGATCGGCGGCGGTCATGACGCCACCCCCAGGCAGTCCCGGAGCCGGATGAGGCCGTCCCGCAGTCGGGTCTTGATCGTCGGCAGTGGGACCGTCAGCAGCTCGGCGACCTCACGGTAGGTGTAGCCGCTGTAGTACGCGAGGGTCACCGACTCCCTTTGCAGTTCGGTGAGGGCCTTGAGGCAGCGGCGGACGGCGGTGCGCTCGAAGGCGGACTCGACCGCTTCGACGACGGAATCGACGTCCCGCTCCGTCGACGACTGCGCAACCTTGGCATCCCGGTCGCTGGCGGCCTGCGCGGAGCGGACCCGGTCAACCGACCTGGCGTGGGTGAGCGTCATGATCCACGAGGTGGCCGAACCCTTGGACGAGTCGAACCGGCTCGCCCGACGCCAGATGTCCAGGAAGACCTCCTGGGCGACCTCCTCGGCCTGGCTGGGGTCGCGGACGATGCGCCTGGCCAGCCCGAAGACCCGTGCGCCGAAGGTGTCGTAGAGGCGCTCGAAGGCGTCCTGCCGGCCGACCGCGACCAACTGCAACAGCTGCTCGGGCTTCGCGGGCTCGGTGGGGAGATCGGGCACGGCGGACAGCGTCCGCGGCGGCGATCCGGGCGCTGGCCGGTCGGGCCGTGAGGACTCCGGGGGAGGCATCGGCTCATCCTTTCGGCCCGGCTGGAGAAGGCACCGGGCGGGTGCATGTGCCGGTGATTCGACGCGCAGTACCGCTCGGATGGCCCAGCGGCGAATTTCGGCCCCCCGGCCGACCTTACAGATGGGCGTACCTCTCCAGGGATCACTTCGGGTCGGCTGAGAGGGGGCATTTCTCACGAAACGGTGAACAATGCGGACAACGCCGTCTTACGGCTCGGGGTGGGCGCACGATGAATGGCGTGACCGAGCCGAGCCCACAACACTCCGTGAAAGAAGATCCTCGTTCGGCCCATCCAGACGGTGCCGGAGCGCGAACTCCAGACATGACCCGATCAGCTCCGACCAGCGCCGTCCAGCCCGGCAGTGCCAGCGGGCCGACACCGTCACCGGACGGCGCCTGGCGACCCGGCCTTGTCGCGGCCGCGCTGACCGGGGTCATCGCGATGGGCCTGGCCATCGGGATTGCCGAGCTCCTCGCCGCGCTCGGCCAGTGGATCGGCTTCCTGGACGCTCCCGCGTCGCCGGTGTCCTCGCTGGGCCAGACCTTCATCCAGTTCACCCCGGAGTGGCTCAAGGAATTCGCCATCCGGACCTTCGGGGAGAACGACAAGAACGCCCTCAAGGCCGGCATGGGCATCACCTTGGTGGTGGTGGCGATCGTCATCGGCATCATCGGTCGGCGCAGCCCGCGGCTCGCCGTGGCCGTCACCGCCGTCCTCATCCTGGTCACCGCCGCGGCGGTGCTCAGCCGGGCCGGCGCGTCGATCGTCGATGTGCTGCCGATCCTGCTGGGTGGGGCTGTCGGCATCTACTTCCTGGTGTCGGCGTTCCGGCTGCAGGTCGTCGCCGAACCCGCGCCGGAGACGGCGCTCTCGGGCAACGCCCCGGCACCGGCCCCCCCGCCCGCATCCGGCGTCGAGCACGCCGCCAGCGGGACCGGCGAGATCGGCTCCCCCTCGGATGCCGACCCGGCGAGTGCCGACGCGGACAATCCCAAGCCGGGCCGCAGCGGCGCCACCCATCCGATGGCTGTGGCCGGAGCCGGAGCCGGAGCCGCTACGACGAATCGTCGGCAGTTCTTCCGGATCGCCGGCATCGGCGCCCTCGTGGCGGTCGCCGCGGGTGCGCTGACCCGATGGATCCCCAGCGCCGCCGACGTGTCCGCGAGCCGCGATCGGGTCGCGCTGCCGACGCCGGTGGACGTGCAGCAGGTCGATCTTGCTGCCGTTCGGCTCGACGTTCCGGGGATCACCCCTTTCGTCACCGACAACGCCGAGTTCTACCGGGTCGACACCGCGTTCGTGGTTCCGCGGGTGACGACCGACGAGTGGCAGCTGAAGATCCACGGCGCCGTCGATCGGGAAATCACCGTGTCCTACGCCGATCTCGTTGCGATGCCGTCCATCGAGCGGATGATCACGCTGACCTGCGTCTCCAACGAGGTGGGCGGCGACCTGGCCGGCAATGCCCGGTGGCAGGGCGTCCGGATCGCCGACGTGCTGGCGATGGCGGGGCCGGCGGCGGGAGCCGACTGCGTGCTGTCGACCAGCATCGACGGCTTCACGGTCACCACCCCGATCGACGCGCTGACCGACGACCGGGACGCGCTGCTGGCCTTTGCGATGAACGGCGAGGCACTGCCCGTCGAACACGGCTTCCCGGTCCGCATGGTGGTGCCCGGGCTCTACGGCTACGTCTCGGCCACCAAGTGGGTCGTCGACCTCGAGGTCACCAACTTCGCCGACCAGAGCGCCTACTGGACCGACCGCGGCTGGTCGGCGCAGGCGCCGATCAAGACGCAGTCCCGGATCGATGTGCCCAAGAGCTTCGAGCAGGTCTCGCAGGGAACGGTCGCCGTCGCCGGCGTGGCCTGGGCGCAGCACCGCGGGGTCACCGGTGTACAGGTGCAGATCGACGACGGCGAATGGCAGGACGCCACGCTGTCCGGTGAGGTCAGCACGGACACCTGGCGCCAGTGGTCGTACAGGTGGGACGCCCGGGACACCGGTGCGCACACCATCCGGTGCCGCGCGACCGACCCGACCGGTGTGCAGACCGATCAGGTGCAGGGGGTGATGCCGGACGGGGCGACGGGATGGGATTCCCGCTCCGTGACCGTCACCGCATAATTCCGGCGGTCACACCCCTCGGCGTATCCGGAATTGCCTTTGGGGCGAGTTCGTCTCTGCTGCAACCCTTTCGACCTGGCCCTGATGAAAGAAAAGAATTCGGCATCACCCATCCGGAGCAATCCGCCTGGCCCGCAGCACCGAATCACCATCGAACAAGAAAGTTCCAATCGTCACCGAGCAGCCTGCTCACCCGCACGGCGCCGGCTCCCGGCGCCGCGATTCCAAGGAGAAAAAAATGTTGATGAAGCGCGCCCTCACCCTGGTAGCAGGGGCGGCACTGGCCGTGACGCTCGCGGCCTGCGGGTCGAACTCGACAACCGCTTCCAGCAGCACCTCGTCCGCCGACTCCTCGGCCGCGGCGAGCACAGAGGCGATGACGTCAGAGGCGATGACGTCAGAGGCGATGACGTCAGAAGCGATGAGCTCGGACGCGATGACCTCGGAGGCCATGTCCTCCGATGCGATGTCCTCCGATGCGATGTCGGGCGACAGCGCCGCTCCCACCCTCGTCGGCGCCGGCTGCGCGGAATACGCCAAGGCCGTCCCGACCGGCGCCGGTTCGGTGGACGGAATGGCCGTCGACCCGGTCGCCGTGGCCGCGTCGAACAATCCGCTGCTCACCACGCTGACCGCTGCGGTCTCCGGAAAGGTCAACCCGAAGGTCGACCTGGTCAGCACACTGAACAACGGTGAGTTCACCGTCTTCGCGCCGGTCGACGACGCGTTCAAGAAGGTCGACGCCGCGACGATGAAGACGCTGACCACCGACGACAAGCTGCTGACCAGCATCCTGACCTACCACGTGGTCCCCGGGCAGCTCTCGCCCAGCGAGGTCGTCGGCGAGCACCCCACCGCGAACGGCGCGACCCTCGAGGTCACCGGCTCCGGCGACAACCTGAAGGTCAACGGGGCCACCGTCATCTGCGGCGGCGTCAAGACCAAGAACGCCACCGTCTACCTGATCGACCAGGTGCTGACCCCGCCGAGCAGTTGATCACCCCACCCGCCGGCTGCCGCGCTGCGACGGCCGGGGGGTGACGAAGCCAGGGCCGCCGACGGATCACCGTCGGCGGCCCTGTGCTGTCGGCGGAACCTTGCCCGCCGGCGGAAACCGGCCGGCGCCATCCGCAACTGGCGCCGGCAGTGCGAGGCGGTCAGCCCGCAGCGGCCTCGATGATCTTGTCGTTGCCCTCGTTGACAGCCTTGACCACGGCGTCGTAATCGCCCTTGTCGATCGCCTTCGTCACCTTCTTGCCCGCCTTCTCGATGGCCTTGTCCACCCGGTCGAGGTAGAGATCGTCGACCACCGCGACGATCGCCGAGCCGTCGGCCGGCAGCCATTCGTCTGCGTCGACCCCGATGGCCTTCTCCTCGTGCCGCTTGCGGATCTTGCCGACGCCGGCCCCGATCCCCGCGCCGACCGCGGTGGCCAGCAGCAGCGGCGGAGCGAACAAGCCGACCACCAGCCCGGCGACGGCGCCGACGGTCGTCCCGGCCGCGACCAGGCCACCACCGTGCTCCTTGACCTGTACCTTGCCTGCCGAGTCGCGTTCGAGGACCACCGCCGCGATGACCGCGACGTCGTCCAGATCCTTGATCGTCCTGAAGTCCTGCTCGGCGGCGGACGCGTCGGTGCCGTAGCCGGCCACCAACAGGCTGACGTTGCGGTCTGTCATTGCAGATTCCTCTCGCATGGGAAAAACACGGGCGGTTTGCCCGATTCGACGAACCCACCATGGCGGACACCCGGCGTCGGCGCTTCATGCCGGGAGCATGAAACCGGGTCGATGCGGGGATGTCCATCGGTCCATGCTGGGCGCATGCGTTCACTCCGCCCGGGCGGAGAGATCCCTCTTCCCTCGGGGTTGTGGGCGATCGACTCGTTCCAGCCGGTGGCAGCGATCCTGGGCCCGCGGTCCGGCGCTGTCCGCGACGTCGTGAGTTTGTCGGAACTCCCACCCGCGCCCGCCCTGGGCGACTGGCCGGGGCCCACGGTGATCGGCGACGGCACCGCGCTGTGGACCCAGCAGCACCGTTCGGGTCCGGTCGTGCGGGTCGGTCCGGGCGGTGCAGGCGACGGCCGACCCGCTGGTCATCCAGGTCGACGACGATCCGGGCCGACTGCGCCGTCTCGGCGCCGATACCTATGAGGTGATCCGGGCGAGCCGCTCCATCGCCATCCCGTGGGGCAGTGAGCTACCAGGTCGCCTGACCGTCGCCGAGCACGCCGGCGCGGACCGCTCAGCCGACGTCGAATCGTTTCCGGATGCTGCCGCCATGTCCTGGCACGGGCGCAGCGGTGACGCGCGCGTCGGGCTGCGCGCCGCCGGGATGCGGTGGCGGCTGGGCCGGACGACGGGCACGCGAACGGGAGCGCTGGAGCATCCGGTGCTCGCGACCGCACACGACGACGACGACGCCGTCACGGCCCGGTTCGAGCTCGGTCCCGGGGCGGTGGTCACCGCCAGCCCCATCGCAGAGGACACCGCACTGGGAGTGGCCCTGTGCCGACCGGGGGCGACCCGACCGGTCGAGGTGCTGGCGCTGCGACCAGCGGAGGAGAACGTCACCACGCTGATGGCGGCGGATGCGGTCGATATCAGCGACCGGTGCTGGCCCCGGGTGCCCCGCCCGATCGAGGCCGACTCCTATGCCTAACAAAATTCGTGCCATCAACGGCTCTCTGCAGACGTACTGGAACGGCTCCGCCGGTGTTCGGCCGCAGGCCGGCGGGCTGACCGACGCAACCACAACCCTGGATGGGCCCTGGCCGGACACGCACCTGCAATGGACGTTCCGGTGGGCCGCACGACCCGGGCTCATCCTGCGGCGCCGGGTACGGCTGTACGACGAACTCGGACGCCCCGCCCCACTCGAGTACGCCGCAATTCATCTCATGGAGGACCTGGAAACGGGCGCGGTGCCGCCATCCTCGGAGGCGTGTGACGGCATTCTCGACATCTGACCCACCCGGCCGGGGCGCAGCGGCCGGATGCGCAAGTGACCGGCCCCGCGCTGACCGCTGCAGCTGCCGCTCGGCAACAAACGGCTTGGTGCGGGTGCGAGCATGCGTCAGTGACCCAAGCGAGATTGCGGACCGATCGCATCAGGCTCATTCCCCTCGCTGAGGAGCATCTCGAGCTCGAGGTGGAGTTGGATTCCGACCCGGAGGTCATGCGTTACCTGACGGGTGCCGGGCGGACGCGAGAGCAGGTCATGGCAGCGCACCGGCTTCGACTCGCAACCGCTGAACCGGTCGACGGCCTGGGGTTCTGGGTGGGATTGGTCGACGCCCAGTTCGTTGGTTGGTGGCTTCTCGAGCCGCCACCGGGGGCGCCGGGACAGGCGGAACTGGGATACCGGTTGTTGCGACGGCACTGGCGTCGCGGCCTGGCCAGCGAAGGCGCCCGTGAATTGGTCCGTCACGCGTTCGATGACCTGGCTCTGCAACGGATTTTCGCCCTGACGATGACGGTCAACGCCCGGTCCCGCGCGACGATGGCGAGGGTCGGCCTGCGCTACGGACGAACATTCCCCGACGACGAGGGCGTCCGTGACGGCCTCGCCGGATCCGATCTCGGCGGGGTGGAATTTGCGATCACCAGAGACGAGTGGCTGGCGGCGAACCCGTCCCGGACCCGGGCGCCCCACGGAGGCTGATCGGGTCCGTCCTCGACGGAGGTCGTCACCATGAGGGGGAGGTCGAAAAACAGGCGGCCAACCATCTCATCTGCGATGAGAAATGGGCCTGGCCCGGTCCGTGCTGGGACCTGCAGGGGTCTGACCGACGATGGGCGTCACCTACTGGACCGCCGTGCACGCCGAGCGGCGCTGCCGGCCGTCTCGGGCCGCCCGGTCGCAGACGACGAGCTCACCGGGCCCGGAGTGACGCGGTTGCTCGACGCCGGGCGGCCATCGGCGACGACAGCGGATCATCCTCGCCTGCGACCGCGCAGTCGGACAAACCCAGACCAATCACCCGACTGAGGTAGTGCCAGCGCCTGCCCGGCGCTCCACAATGAAAGCGGCTTCTCCGACCCAGCAGCCAACCGGCCCGAGCGCTCGAGCCGGCGTAGACATCTCCCCAGAGGGACATCCGCCATGTCCGTACACCGCACCGGCCGCCCCGGCCACACCGACACCGCCGGGGCAGAGCCGCGCCGCGGACCACTGTCCTTCGGCAAGTCGATGGTGTCGGTCGCCGTGCTGCCGCGCCGCTACTACCTGGTCCCTGCGGTCCTCAATGCCAGCTACTTCACCGTCACGGCCATTCCGCGGTGGATCGACCGGCGCGACCGTCGCAACGGCGCCGTATCGCCGCCCCGGCGGCCGATGGTGGTGACCATCGCCGTCCTGGCCATCGCCGGCCGGGGGCTGCTCCGTGGCGGCACCGGACCGAGGCAGCGGATCGGTCGCTGACCGACCTGTTCGGGCAAGAGCCGTGGACGTGGACGGCGGCGGCCGGTGTTCGCGGCGGGCATGCCCGAGTTGCGTCGAGTTCGATCCGATTCTGCGCCCGAATCCGCGCCCTGGCTCGACGCCAATCCGCACTGCTGCACAGCCGGCACCGCAGGCGGCGGTCCGCTCCCCGGTACCCGCGAGCTCCGGGCCGTTACCCGCGGACCAACCCGCCCACCTGCGGCTGCTGCCTTGCATCCGGCGCCCCGTGGGCTCAGGGTGAACGGTGGCGGACGGCCGAATCGGGCGGCCGAGGACCGATGGGAGTGCGGATGGGAGTCTCCGAGGAGGAGAGCGACCGGTTGTCGGCGGTCACCCTCGCAGAGGCCGTCCGGCAGGCGGCGGCCCGGCGGGCGTCCACCGACACGCTGGCCACGGTGATCGACATGGCAACGCAATCCGGCCCCTGCGATGGCGCCTCGGTGACGATGCTGGGCCGCAACCGTTCCCTGACCACCGTGGCCTCTTCGGATGAACTGATCACCCGCGCCGACAAACTCCAGTACGAACTGGACCAGGGACCGTGCCTGGATGCGGTGTGGACCGAAGGCTTGTTCATCGTCAAGGACCTGGTCGCCGACGGACGGTGGGCGCGATGGGCGCCCCAGGCCGCGAAGCTCGGGGTCGGCGGGGTGCTGTCCGTCCATCTGTTCACCGACACCGCCCTGGGCTCCCTCAACCTGTATTCGATGCGTCCGCGCGAGTACGACCACACCGACATCGAGAGCGCCCGGGTGATCGCCGCGCACGCCTCCGTCGTGCTGGCGTACGCCAGGTCCGAGCAGAACCTCTGGCAGGCGATCGATTCCCGCAACCTGATCGGCCAGGCGCAGGGCATCCTGATGGAGCGTTTCGGGCTCAGCCCGGAGAGTGCCTTCGCCGTGCTCAAGCGGTACTCGCAGCATCACAACCGCAAGTTGGCGGTCATTTCCGAAGAGCTCGTCAGGACGGGCAAGCTGTTCGGGCTCGGGGAGCAAGCGACCGACGACGAAGGGACCGAGCCGGAGGCGGTCCCGGGCTCTGCGAGTTAAATCCGCGAAACATCGGCCGTGTAGCTTCGCGGCACCGACCGGCCCGTCAGGGTCCTGCCATCCGGGCGGCACCGGGTCGGCCCGTCGCCGCGGCGCCGGCGAAGACGAAGGGGATCATCGTGTGCGGACTGAGCGGTGAGTTCAGGTTCGACGGCGAGCCCGCCGACGTCGCGGCCGTGGACCGGATCTCCGCGGTGATGGAACCCCGTGGCCCGGACGGTCACGGCCTGTGGCACGAGGGCCCGGTGTCCCTCGGCCACCGTCGGCTCGCGATCATCGACCTGTCGGAAACCGGCGCCCAGCCGATGGTCGATGCCGACCTGCGCCTGGTCACCGTGTTCAACGGGTGCATCTACAACTACCAGCAATTGCGCGACGAACTGCGTGGCGACGGCTACCGTTTCTTCTCCACCTCGGACACCGAGGTGATCGCGAAGTCGTTCCACCGCTGGGGCACCCGGTGCGTCGACCACTTCTTCGGGATGTTCGCCTTCGCCATCCTCGAGCAGGACAGCGGGCGGCTGATCCTGGGCAGGGACCGGCTGGGCATCAAGCCGCTGTACCTGGCGCAGACGGCAGACCGGCTGCGATTCGCGTCATCGTTGCCCGCGCTGCTGGCCGGCGGCGGTATCGACACCTCCATCGACCCGGTGGCCCTGCACCACTACATGACCTTTCACGCCGTCGTGCCGGCGCCGCTGACCATTCTCTCCGGGGTGCGCAAACTGCCCCCGGCCACGGTGCGGACCGTCGAACCCGACGGCACGAGCACCGATCTGAAGTACTGGTCGCCCGAACACACCCGGCAGGACAAGTACGCGGGCCTGACCGAGGACGACTGGCAGCAGCTGACGCTGGACACCCTGCAGACGGCGGTGCAGCGGCGAATGGTCGCCGACGTCCCGGTCGGGGTGCTGCTGTCCGGCGGCATCGACTCCAGCGTCATCGTTGCCCTGCTGGCCGATGCCGGGCAGCACGGACTGCAGACCTTCAGCATCGGCTTCGAGCGGGTCGGCGACCGGGAGGGCGACGAATTCGAGTTCTCCGACATCGTCGCCAAGGAGTTCGGCACCGACCATCACCAGCTGCTGATGCCGTCCAGCGTCGTGCTGGACGGGTTGGACGGCGCGGTCACGGCGATGAGCGAACCAATGGTCAGCCACGACTGCATCGCGTTCTACCTGCTGTCCGAGGCGGTCTCCCAACACGTCTCGGTGGTGCAGTCCGGGCAGGGCGCCGACGAGTTGCTCGCCGGGTACGACTGGTACCCCCCGCTGGACGGCATCGACCCGGGGCGGGCGCTGGAGGTCTACTCCGCGCACTTCTTCGACCGGGATCACCGCACGCTCGGGACCATCCTGCAGCCGCAGTGGCTCGCCCCCGGCGACCCCAGCCGGGACTTCGTCCGCGCCCATCTGGAACTGGCCGGCGCCGCCACGGCACTGGACAAGGTGTTGCGGCTGGACTCGCAGATCATGCTGGTGGACGACCCGGTGAAGCGCGTCGACAACATGACGATGGCCTGGGGTCTGGAGGCGCGGACCCCGTTCCTGGATCACGAGTTCGCCGAACTCGCCGCCGCGATCCCGCCGGCGCTCAAGCTGGCCCACGGTGGCAAGGGCGTGCTGAAGGAGGCGTCCCGCAAGGTGCTTCCGGCGGAGATCATCGACCGGAAGAAGGGGCACTTCCCGGTGCCGGCGATCATCAACCTGGAGGGGCCCTACCTGCAGCGGGTGCGGGACGCGCTGTCCGCGCCGGCCGCCAGGGACCGCGGGCTGTTCCGCCCCGAGTACGTCGAGATGCTGCTGGCTGATCCGAACACCCACCGCACGACGCTCGGCTCGAACCAATTGTGGCAACTCGGGCTGCTGGAGATGTGGCTGCAGAAGCACGGGATCGGCTGATCCTGGTGCTGGACAAGTCGTTCCCGTTACTGCCGGAGCTCGCGTTGCAACCCGACCTCACCCGGGCGATCACCGAGATCGCCGGGGTGGTCGGTGCGTGGTGCCCGTCGCTGTCGCCCGCCGGGAACCGGATCGCCTACGTGACTGACCGGTCCGGGCTGCCCAGGCTCGAGGTCGCGCATCTCGACCCCTCCGGTGAGCACGCCGACGCGACTCCCCGGACGGTCTCCCTGCCGACGCAGGAGGTCGTCTCCGTCGCCTGGTCCCCGGACGGACAATGGCTGGCGTACCTGGTCTCTCCGGACGGCCTGATCCGCGCCGAGCTGCACGCCATCCGGCCGGACGGCACGGACCACCGGGTGCTCGCGGGGACGGATCCGCTGGCCACGGTCCTGGCCGGATGTTGGACCACGATCCCGAACACCTATGCCTTCTCGCTGGCCGACGGCAGAGGCCCGGACGCCGATGTCTGCCTCGTCGACGTCGTCACCGGCGTCCTCCGGACGCTCACCCGCGGCGGGTTCCATACCGTGACGTCGGTGTCACCGGACGGCGCGCGCTTTCTCGCCCGGCGCGGCACCCGCGGCCGCCGCCACCTGGTGCTCGGCGAGATCCCCGACGTCGGTGCGGGCGACGACCGGTCGCCGGCCGAGCCGAGCCGCCTGCTGGCGGCGGACCATCCGGTTCCCGGCACCGATCTCGCGGAGGACGGGCGGTTCTCCGTCGACGGCTCCGCGGTCTTCGTCCGCACGGCGGCCGGACGGGACCGGACGGCGCTGGGGATGGTGGAGCTGGACGACCGGGGTTGCCCCGGGCACCTTCGTCTGCTCGCCGCCAGGGACGATGCCGACCTGGAGTCGTACGCGGTGCTCGGCACCGGCCGGCGGACCTCGACCGACAGCGACTCGCCCGACCACTCGACGGCGCTCGACCCCGGAGCGGTGGGCGGCACACCCGACCCGCTGGAGGCGCTGCTGATCTGGAACGTCGGCGGGATCAGCGAGATCGAGGTGGCGGCGCTGCCCACGGCGGGCGCCGGGAACCGTGGGCCGGTGGCCGGCGCGTCCTACCGGGTCGACATCGGGGCCAAGGTGATGCCCGGGTGGTCGGTGCACCGCGATGGCCGGTCCGGCATCCTCGAGCTCACCGAACCTGTCGCGCCGCGCAGTCTCTACCACGTCGACCTGGTGCATCCGGGTGGTTCGGCTCCCCCGGCGCAGGCGCCGCAGCGGATCACCGGGCTGCCCATCCCGGAACTGGCGGCGGATCGAATGGTGGTGCCGACCTCGGTCAGCTACCCGTCCCAGGACGGCCTGGAACTGCAGGGACTGCTGTACCGGCCGCACGGCAGCAGCGGACCGGTGCCGACGGTCGTGCTGTTGCACGGCGGCCCGGAAAGCCAGGAGCGGCCGGCGTTCTCCATCCTCATCCAGTCCCTCGCCGCCGGCGGCATCGCCGTGTTCGCGCCCAACGTCCGCGGCTCCACGGGCTACGGGCTGCACTTCACCGCGATGGACGACCTGGAACGCCGGGAGTCCTCGTTCCAGGACATCCCGGCCACCGTCGAGTACCTGGTGACATCGGGGGTCGCCACGCCGGGGCGGCTCGGCGTGCACGGCTGGTCCTATGGCGGGTACCTCGCGCTGGTTGCGCTGACCCGCTGGCCCACCCTGTTCGCGTCGGGGTCCAGTCACGCCGGCATGTCCGATCTGCACACCTTCTTCGCCGAGACCGAGCCGTGGATGGCCGCGGCGTCCGTCACCGAGTACGGCGACCCGATTCGGGACGCCGACCTGCTGACGACGCTGTCGCCGATCCACTCCTTCGACCGGGTGCGCGCCCCCACCCTGCTGGTGCACGGCGCGCAGGACACCAACGTGCCGGTCGGCGAATCGGTCCGCGCGCACGACGCCCTACTGGCGGCCGGAGTGCCCACCGAGGTGCTGCTGCTGCCCGGCGAGGGGCACACGATCGTGGGTCGCGAGGGCAGGATCAGCTCGACCCGGGCGATCGTGGGATGGCACGCCCGGTGGCTCGGGTGACCGGCCGAGACGGCGCGCCGGCGCAGTCGGCTCAGCAGGCGGGGATGGCCGGCGTGACCGGGTGGCGCAGGTGACGAGCGTGGAACCTGACGCCGCGGCGGTGTCGGGCGGGATCCTGGCGGGGTACCCCGCCGGGCCTCTCGACGAGGCGGTCGACAGGGACGGAGGGGTCCGCGAGCCGTATCGCGACGTGGTCCGCGCCCTGGACGAAGGGGGCTTGCAGTCGCTGCGGGCGGCGTCGGACTCCCTGGATCGGGTCCGGATGACCGAGGGCATCACGTTCATCGCCGACGTCGACGGGGAACTTCGGGAGCAGCCGTTCCCGCTGGACCCCGTCCCGCGGCTGCTCTCGGCGGCGGACTGGGCCACCATCACCGCCGGCCTGCAACAGCGAACCCGAGCCCTGAACACCTTCCTGGCCGACGTTTACGGACCGGCGGAGATCGTCAAGGACGGCGTGATCGCGGCCTCGGTGGTGCACAACTGCCCCGGATTCCTGCCGGGAGCCCGGGAGCTGGCGCCAGGCGGCCGGCCGCGTGCCTCGGTGCTCGGCTTCGACCTGCTGCACGCGCCGTCCGGGCGGTGGGTGGTGCTCGAGGACAACCTGCGGGTGCCCTCCGGGCTCGGCTACGCGATCGCCAACCGGCGGACGGCGGCCCGCGCCCTACCGATGCTGCACCCATGGCCGGACCTGGTTTCCCCCGAGTCCGTCGGCGGGCAGTTGCGCGACGCGCTGGCGGCGGCCGCCCCGCCGGCCTGCCGTCGGTCGACAGCGTCGGTGGCGGTGCTCTCCGACGGACCTGGGAACTCCGCCTGGTACGAGCACCAGTTGCTGGCCGAGGCGATGGGGGTGCCCGTGGTCCGCCCCGATCAGCTGGTCGCCGACGCCGACGGCATCCGGGCGGAGCTGGACGGTCGTTCGCTGCCCGTGGACGTCTTGTACCGCAGGCTCGGCGACGACGAGATCATCGACGGTCCGGCGACGTCGGAGACCGCCAATGCGCTGCTGGCGGCTGCCGCCCGGGCCGGGACGCTGGCGCTGGTCAACGTGCCCGGAAACGGCGTTGCGGACGACAAGGCGATGTACGCGTTCGTCCACACGATGATCAACTACTACTTCGCCGAGGAGCCGTTGATCGGCGACGTCGGCACCTGGGTACTCGCCGATCCCAACCAGTACGCCGGGGTCCGGGACATCCTGCACGAACTGGTGGTCAAGCCGGTGGACGGATCGGGCGGCGCGGGAGTGATGATCGGGCCCGACCTCACCCGGGCGGAGGTCGCCGCGATGCGTGCGCAGGTGGCCGCCGCACCGGAGCGGTACATCGCCCAAGAGGTCATCCGGTTCTCCACCCACCCCACGCTCACCGCGCGGGGCCTGGCTCCACGGCACGTCGATCTGCGCGCGTTCGCCCTGGCCGGCCCGAACGACGCCGTCGTCGTGCCCGCTGTCGCCCTGAGCAGAGTGGCCCTGGACTCGGAGGGCCTGCTCGTCAACTCCTCCCGCGGTGGCGGCTCGAAGGACACCTGGCTGCACCGCTGACGGACTCCCGACCGGCACTCCGATCTTCCGCGGCCCCACCGTTACTCACGCACCGAAAGCTGTGACGCACTCACGACGGCTTTCGGGAGCCTTACCGGGACAAATCACGGCGCTCGCCGGTTTGGGATCGGCTTCGCACGGGGACATGGATACCTGAGCGTAAGAAGCACGCTCTTGCTCGGTCCTATTCCTGAGGTTTGATGGCATGCGCGTTCTGGGTGTCAATGCAATTTTCCACGATCCCGCTGCGGCTCTGGTCGTCGACGGCCAGATCGTGGCTGCGGCCGAGGAGGAGCGCTTCAGCCGGCGCAAGCACGGCAAGCGTCCCGTGCCGTTCTCCGCGTGGGAACTGCCGGAATCGGCGATGCGCTGGTGTCTGTCGCAGGCCGGGCTCCGCCCGCAGGACATCGACGCGGTCGCCTACTCCTTCGATCCCGCGCTGGCCAAACCGGCTGACGCAATGGGATTGTCGGACCCCTGGGATCACCTACGCGTCACCTACGCCGAGCACGCCCCCGGGTTCCTGACCACCGCGCTCCCCGGGCTGGATCGGGACGCCGTCACCTATGTTCCCCATCACGTGGCGCACGCCGCATCCGCGGGCCTGGCGGCCCCGCACCGCAGCAGCGCCGTGCTGGTGCTCGACGGCCGCGGTGAGCGCGCCTCGCACCTCGGCGGGCGGTACGTCGACGGTCGGCTGGAGATCCTTGCGGCCCAGGAACTCCCGCACTCCCTCGGCCTGCTGTACGAATCGCTGACCGAGCACCTCGGGTTCCTGCGCTCGAGCGACGAGTACAAGGTGATGGCGCTCGCCTCCTACGGCAAGCCGCGTTTCCTCGACGAACTGCGGGAATCGGTCTACGCGGACGGTAACGGCGGCTTCGTCGCCGAGATCCCGGACTGGACCCGGTGGTCCGCGCCGCGGATCGACGACGGCACCTGGGGCGGCGACGACGCCGACCTGGCCTGCTCGGTGCAGCACCGGTTGGAGGAGGTGCTGGTCGACCTGGCCCGGTGGCTGCACGAACAGACCGGCGAGAAGGTCCTCACCATGGCCGGCGGCACGGCGCTGAACTGTGTTGCCAATTCCCGCATCTGGCGGGAAACCGCCTTCGAGGACGTCTGGGTGCAGCCCGCCGCGGGTGACGCCGGTACGGCCCTCGGCGCCGCCCTGCAGGTCGCCGCCGACCACCGCGAGCCGGCCGGCAGCATGACCACCGCCGCGCTCGGCAGAGGCTGGCGGGACGACGATCTCGCCGGCTGGCTGCGGGCCGCGGCCGTGCCGTTCAGCACACCGGACGACCTGTCCGGGGAGGTCGCCGACGTGCTGGCGGCGGATGGCGTCATCGCCTGGTTCGACGGTCGCAGCGAGTTCGGCCCGCGGGCCCTCGGTCACCGGTCCCTGCTCGCGCACCCGGGGCGGGCGGAGAACCTGGAACGACTCAACGACGTCAAGGGCCGGGAGCAGTTCAGGCCGGTAGCACCGATGGTGTTGCTGGAACACGCGGAGGAGATCTTCGCCGGCGGCCCGATCCCCAGCCCGTTCATGCTGTTCGTGCACGAGGTGGCGCCGGCATGGCGGGATCGAATCCCGGCGGCGGTGCACGTGGACGGCACGGCCAGGATCCAGACCGTCGACGCAGCGGCCCAGCCGCGACTCGCCGGGATGCTCCGCCAGTTCCACGCCAGGACCGGGCTGCCTGTGGTGATCAACACCAGCCTGAACACCGCGGGCCGGCCGATGGTCGACGACCCCCGCGATGCGCTGGAACTGTTCGGGTCCGCGCCGGTAGATCTGCTGGTAATGGGTCCGCATCTGGTGCGACGCAACCAGTTCTTCGGCACTGCCCCCGCCGGGGCGGCGCGGGCCGGGACGGCCACCGGGTGACCGGGCTCCGGTACTCGATCGTCATCCCGTCCGTCGGGAGACCCTCCCTGGACCGGCTGCTGGGGAAGTTGGTCGCGTGTGCGGGTGGGCCACCGCCCGAGAAGGTGGTCGTCGTCGACGACCGGTCGTTCGACGCGACCATGCCATTGCCGTTGCAGCCCAGGCCGCTTGACCTGGGTCGTCGGCCGTGGCCGTGGCCGGTCGAGGTGCTGCGGACCGGTGGCCGCGGGCCCGCTGCGGCCCGCAATGCCGGGTGGCGGTCGGCTGCGTCGCCGTGGATCGCCTTCCTGGACGACGACGTCGAGGTCGGCACCGGCTGGATGCGCGAGCTGGCCGCGGACATCGCTGCTGTCTCCGCTGATGTCGGCGGGGTACAGGCGAGGCTGGTCGTCCCGCTGCCGACCACCCGCCCGCCGACGGACTGGGAGCGCAACACCGCCGGGCTGCAGCACGCGGCGTGGATCACCGCCGACATCGCCTACCGCCGCCCGGCGCTGGAGGCGGTCGGCGGGTTCGACGAGCGCTTTCCCCGGGCCTATCGCGAGGACGCCGACCTCGCGCTGCGCGTGCAGCGGGCCGGCTGGTCCCTGGCCGGGGGAGGTCGGGTCACCACGCACCCGGTGCGGCCGGCCGACGGCTGGATCAGCGTGCGCGTCCAAGCGGGCGCTGCCGACGACGCGCTACTGCGTGCGGTGCACGGCAAGAACTGGCGTGCGGCCGCGGCGACCGGGCGCGGCAGGTTCCGCTGGCACCTCGCGACGGTGGCGACGGCCACCGCCGGGGGCGCAGCACTGCTGGCCGGGCACCGCCGGGCCGGGGCGCTGCTCGCAGCCGGCTGGGCTGCGCTGACAACGGATTTCGTTCGTCGCCGGCTGGCGCCGGGACCACGGCCCGGAGACGACGGCTGGGCCCCGGAGTTCCGCCGGATGTCCGCCACCAGCGCGCTGATCCCGTTCGCCGCCGTCGCGCACCGCCTGCGGGGGCTGCGCCGGCACGGCCTGTCGGCGCCGTCCTGGCCGGTGCCGATCGCCGCGGTGCTGTTCGACCGGGACGGCACCCTGGTGCACGACGTCCCGTACAACGGCAATCCGGACGAGGTCCGACCCGTCGCGGGCGCCAGGGAGGTGCTGGACGCCCTGCGCGCGGCCGGGGTGCGGATCGGCGTGATCAGCAACCAGTCCGGAATCGGTCGGGGACTGCTCCGCACCGACCAGGTCACCGCCGTGAACGAGCGCATCGAACGGGAACTGGGCCCGTTCGACGTCTGGCAGATCTGCCCGCACGTCGCCGACGACGGCTGCGTCTGCCGTAAGCCCTTGCCGGGAATGGTGATCGCCGCTGCGGGCGCACTCGGTGTGGCGCCGCACGAGTGCGCGGTGATCGGCGACATCGGGGCCGATGTGCTGGCGGCCAGGGCCGCCGGCGCCGTCGGGGTGCTGGTGCCGACCCCGGTCACCCGCGCCGACGAGATCACCGCAGCCGAGCTGGTCGCGGCGGACCTCGCCACAGCGGTCCACCTCGCGTTCGCCGCCCGGCGCGGTCCGCAGCATCGGACCGCACCGATCGACCGCGACAGCGACGACAGCGACGACAGCGACGACAGCGACGACACGCGAAAGCAGAGCCACGGCCGAGTCCGCGACCGGAGAAGCGGCATGACCCGCGTGCTGGCGGTCCGCCTGGACAGCGACGGAGACGTCCTGCTCACCGGACCGGCGCTCCGAGCCCTGGCCCAGACCGCCGACGGGGTCGACGTTCTGGTGTCCCCCGCCGGCCGGGCCGCCGCCGAACTGTTGCCCTGCGTCGACGACGTACTGGTCTTCGACGCGCCGTGGACGGGTAACTCCCCCACCGGAGTGGACCAGCGGGCGATCCGGTCGCTGGTCCGCCGGCTGCGCCGCAGGGCGTACTCGCGCGCGGTCATCTTCACCTCGTTCCACCAGAGCCCGCTGCCGATGGCGCTGCTGGCCCGGATGGCCCGGATCCCGTTCGTCGCGGCGACCAGCGTCGACTACCCCGGCTCGCTGCTGGATGTGCGTCATCAGCGCCCGGAGGGCCACGAGGTGCAGGCCGCGCTCGACCTGGCGATGGCCGCCGGGGGCCGGTTGGCGGCCGGTGACGACGGCCGGCTCCGACTCCGAGAACCGCTGCCGGAGCACAATCCGGTGTCGATCAAGCCCTACGTGGTGGTCCACCCCGGCGCGTCCGTGCCGGCGCGCGCGCTCATCCCCGAACACGCCGCCGGGATCGTCGGCGCGCTGTCGCGGGCGGGATGGCCGGTGGTCGTCACCGGTGGTCCGGGTGAACGGGACCTGGCCGCGCTCGCCGCCGGGTTCAGCGCGATCGACCTGGCCGGCCGCACCGACCTGCCCGGCCTGGCCCGGGTGCTGGCGGACGCCGCCTGCGTCGTGGTCGGCAACACCGGGCCGGCGCACCTCGCCGCGGCCGTCGGCACGCCGGTCGTCTCGCTGTTCTCGCCGGTCGTGCCCGCCGAGAGGTGGGGCCCCTACGGTGTTCCGACGGTGCTGCTGGGCAATCAGCTTGCGGCATGCCGGGATTCCCGCGCCCGCAGCTGCCCGCTGCCCGGTCACCCGTGCCTGAGCCAGGTTTCGGGCGGGGAGGTGGTCGCCGCGGTCGAGCGACTGACGGCGAGCGCGGTGGCGGGGGTGCCGCGATGAGGGTGCTGATCTGGCACGTGCACGGGTCATGGATGACGTCGTTCGTCGCAGGCCCGGACCGCTACCTGATCCCGGTGGTACCCGAGCGGGGACCGGACGGTCGGGGGCGGGCGCGGACCTGGGACTGGCCCGCCGGGGCGACGGAGCTCAGCCCGGAAGAGCTGCGGGACAGCGCGTTCGACGTGGTCGTCCTGCAGCGTCCGGACGAACTGCCACTGCTCGAGCGCTGGACCGGCCTGCGGGCCGGCATCGACGTCCCCGCGGTGTACGTCGAGCACAACGCGCCCGGCGGCAGCGCGGCCGGCTCCCGGCACCCGCTGGCGGACCGCACCGACATCCCCGTCGTGCACGTCACCGCCTTCAACCGGTTGATGTGGGACTGCGGATCGGCACCGACCAGGGTGATCGAGCACGGCATCGCCGATCCGGGCCACCTGTACACCGGCGCGGCCGAACGGATCGCGGTCGTGGTCAACGAACCGGTCCGGCGATGGCGGGTCGCCGGCACAGATCTGGTTCGACGGCTCGCCGACGCCGTTCCGCTCGAGGTCTACGGCATGGGAATGGCCGCACTGGCGGAAAAGGTCCCGGCCCTGGAGGGTCACCTGCACGACGACGTGCCGCAAGACGCCATGCACCGTCTGCTGGCCGCCAACCGCGCCTACCTGCACCCGTACCGCTGGACCAGTCTCGGGCTGTCGCTCATCGAGGCGATGATGATCGGGCTCCCGGTCCTCGCCCTGCCGGTCACGGCGGCACCCGAAGCCGTCCCCGCCGCGGCCGGCGTGCTCTCTTCGGACCCCGAAGTCCTTGCCGCTACAGCCCTTCGGTGGTTGGCGGACCCCGACGAGGCGGCCGAACGCGGCGCCGCCGCACGGCGGCATGCCCTCGCCGCGTTCGGGCTCGACCGATTCCTGACCGATTGGCAGCACCTAGTGAAGGAGGTGACCGGATGAGGATCGCCATGGTTTCCGAGCACGCCAGTCCGCTGGCCGCGCTGGGCGGTGTCGATGCCGGCGGGCAGAACGTGCACGTCGCCGCGCTGGCCCTGGGGCTGGGCGCGCGCGGCCATCAGGTCCGGGTCTACACCCGGCGCGACTCGATCGACCTGCCGGAGCGCGTCGAGCTCGGGCCCGGCGCCGAGGTCGTGCACGTGCCCGCCGGCCCGCCGGAGCCGATCGCAAAGGACGACATGCTGCCGTTCATGCCGGGTTTCGGGCGGTGGGTGGCCAGAACATGGGCGCGCGAAGGGGTCCCGCACCTGGTGCACAGCCACTTCTGGATGTCCGGCATCGCCGCGCTGGCAGCCGCTGCGGCCGCGGATGTCCCGGTGGTGCACACCTTTCACGCGCTCGGCACCGTCAAACGCCGGCATCAGGGCTCGCGCGACTCCAGCCCGGCGCAGCGGCTGCGCGCCGAGGCCCGGATCGGCCGCAGCGCGGACCGGGTCATCGCCACCTGCAGCGACGAGATCGACGAGCTGGATCGGATGGGCGTTCCGATCGACGCGATCAGTGTGGTCCCCTGCGGCGTCGACACCGCCCTGTTCACTCCGTCGTCCGGCGACGGCGGACCGGCGAACCGGCTCTCCCACCCGGCCCTGGTCGATGCCCGGTCCTCCGGCCCGACGCTGCTCAGCGTCGGGAGGCTGGTGGAACGCAAGGGCGTCGACACCGTCATCGAGGCCCTGGTGGAACTGCCCGAGGTGCGGTTGGTGATCGCCGGCGGCCCCGATCGCAGTGCCCTGGCAACCGACCCGGAGGCCAACCGGCTGCGGACGCGGGCCGATGCACTCGGCGTCGGCAATCGCGTCGAGCTGCTCGGCAGCGTTCCGCACGAGGCGTTGCCGGGACTGATCCGCGCCTGCGACGTTGTCGTCTGCACGCCCTGGTACGAGCCCTTCGGAATCGTGCCGATCGAGGCTGCCGCCTGCGGCAGACCGGTTGTCGGCTCGGCTGTGGGCGGGCTGCTGGACACCATCGTGGACGGTCGCACCGGCACCCTGGTGCCGCCGAAGGATCCGCACGCCACGGCACGTGCCGTCCGTGAGCTGCTCGCCGACCCGGCCCGCCGCAACGCCTTCGGGTGGGCCGCCCGCAAACGCGCGGTCTCGCTGTACGACTGGGGCTCGGTGTGCGCCGAGACCGATCGGGTCTACCGCACCGTGGTGGGCGCCCAGAGCCGTTCGGAGGTGTCCGCCTGATGCTGTCGACCACCTGGATGGATGAGCACGAACGCGAGGTCCGGCTGGCCATGGGCGCCCTGCGCCGGGACTGGCCCAGACTGCAGCACTGGGGGGCGGCGCTGGTCGAGGTGTTCGCCCGGGGCGGGCGGCTGCTGGCCGCCGGCAACGGCGGAAGTGCCGCGGAGGCACAGCATCTCACCGCCGAGTTGGTCGGCCGGTTCCTGTCCGAACGTCGCGGGCTGTCGGCGATCTGCCTCAGCGCGGAGACCTCCAGTCTGACCGCCATCGTCAACGACTACGGGTCCGATGAGATGTTCGCCCGGCAGGTCGAGGCGCACGGCCGCCCCGGGGACGTCCTGGTGCTGTTGTCGGCCTCCGGCCGCAGCCCGAACGTGCTGCACGCCGCCGACCGGGCCCGCGAGGTCGGGATGATCACCTGGGCGATGACCGGGCCCGGGCCGAACCCGCTGAGCATGCGCTGCGACGATGCGGTTCTGGTCCGCGCGCCGTCCACCGCGGCCATCCAGGCCGTCCACCTGATCGCGGTGCACGGCCTGTGCGCGGTCGTCGACGCGGCGGTGGACGCTTCGCCCGCTTTCCGCGGCACCGCACTGCGGAGCGCCGAACTGGGTGCGGAGTTGGACTCGGAGCTGACCGGATGACCCTGCGCAGCAACGGTTCCGCTGACCGGCGTCCGCATGTCGTGGTCATCGGTGATGTCCTGCTGGACCGGGATCTGGTCGGCACCAGCGAACGGCTCGCCCCGGACGCACCAGTGCCGGTGCTCGACGTGAAGAGCCTGCGGGAGACCCCCGGCGGCGCCGGGCTGGCAGCCGTGCTGGCTGCGTCGTCCGGAGCCAGGGTGACACTCGTGGCGCCGATCGCCGACGACGCGGGTGGCGCCCGTCTGCGCGAACTGCTCGAGCCGCACGTCGCGCTCATCGCGCTGGGCCACGACGGCCCCACCCGGCGCAAGACCCGGGTGCGCAGCGGCGGGCAGTCGCTGCTGCGGATCGACGACGGCGGGCCGGGCCGGCCGGCCGAGGTGCCCGCCGAGGCGATCGCCGCGGCGCTGACCAACGCCGACGCGGTGCTGGTTTCCGACTACGGCGCCGGCACCACCACCGACGACCGGATCCGCCGGATCATCGGTGAGATCGCAGGCAGCACGCGGCTTGTCTGGGATCCGCATCCCCGCGGCGGTGCGCCGGTGGCCGGCGCGACGCTCGTCACGCCGAACCTGGCCGAGGCGACAGCGGCCGACCGGGCGGTGAGCCCCGCTCCGGCCGAGAGCTCCGGCGCGCCCGATCTCGTCGCCGGGCGGCTGCGATCCGCATGGCGGGTCGACGCGGTGTGTGTGACGGCGGGCTCGGACGGCGCCTTCCTCGCCGGCTCGGCAGCGGGCGCGCACTACCTCCCGGCGCCGGCGGTCCGGGCCGGGGATTCCTGTGGCGCCGGAGACCGGTTCGCCGCCACCGCCACCGTCCGGCTGGCCCACGGCGACCTCGTCTCCGAGGCCGCGGCGGCCGGGGTGCGGGACGCCTCAGCCTGGGTCGGCGCGGGAGGCTCGGCAACGTTCCGGATGCCAGCGACCACTCCCGGCGGCGCGGCCGATGCCGTACCCCTGACGGGCGCCGAGCCGCAACGGCCCGGGACGGACAGCACCGAAACCGATGACGCCGCCGAGACACTCGAACAGGTGGCCCAGCGTCTCAGGGGCGGCGGCAAGCGCACCCTGGTCGCCACCGGCGGCTGCTTCGACATCGTTCACCCGGGGCACGTTGCCACTCTGCAGGCCGCGCGAAGGCTCGGCGATGCCCTCGTCGTGCTGATCAACTCCGACTCCTCCGTGGCCCGGCTCAAGGGCCCCGGGCGGCCGGTGGTCGGCGCCCGGGACCGGGCCAACGTGCTGCGTGCCTTCGACTGCGTCGACGCGGTTGTCGTCTTCGACGAGGACGACCCGCGGGCGGCCCTGGCCCGTCTCCGTCCCGACATCTGGGTCAAGGGCGGGGATTACGGCGGCACAGAACTCCCGGAGACCGCCATGGTCCGGTCCGGCGGCGGGCGCATCGTGTTCCTGCCGTATCTGGCCGGTCGATCAACGACCAGCATCATCGAGCGGTCCCGCTCGCATTCGGAACAAACAGCGTGAGAGGAACCATGACCAGCACCAGCACGTCCAGCAACCCCGATTCCGGCACCCCCGAATCGGGTTCCGCCCCGTCGTCCGCGGCGGCCCGACCGGCCGGCCCGCGCACCATCGGCACCGTCTACGTCACCGGCGGCTCCAGCGGTCTCGGCGCCGCCGTCGTCGCCGCCGTTGCGGCGGCCGGTGGCACACCCGCCGTCATCGACCGGGTGGCACCCGCCGGCGACGTGCCGCACGTCCTTGCCGACCTGTCCGATTCAGCGGCCGCCACCGCCGCCGTCGGCTCTCTCGTCGAAACGGTCGGCGCCCCGGACGCCGTCGTCACGGCCGCCGGCACCGACGCCTGTGGACAGCTGCTGGACATCGAGACCGAGGACTGGGAGAGGGTTGTCCGGGTCAACCTGTTCGGCACCGTCGCGGTGATCAGGGCGGCACTGCCGTATCTGGAGAAGAGCCGCGGCACCGTCGTCACCGTCGCGTCGACCCTCGGGCTGAAGGGCGTCAGCGACGCCACCGCCTACTGCGCGTCGAAGTTCGCCGTTCGCGGGTTCACCCACGCGCTGGCCGCCGAACTCGCCGGCCGGGTGGGCGTCACCCTGCTGATCCCGGGCGGCATGCGGACCGCGTTCTTCGACGGACGGACCGAGCAGTACAAGCCCGGGCCCGACGCGGACCTGGACGACCCCGCGAACACCGCCAACGCCGTCCTGACGGCTCTGCGGCAGCCGGTCGGCAGCGAGATCAGGGAGATGCTGGTGATGGCGTCCGGCGAGAGCTCGTGGCCGTGATCGGCCGTCGCGTGCCGCGCGGCCGCCCGGCCGCTGGCGCCTGTTGGCGGTGCCCCGCAGCCACGATGCATCGCCCGCTGATCGAGGCGCGGTGACTGACCCCGCCGGCCCTGTCCTGGTGCTGCGCGCGCTCGGTCTGGGTGATGCGCTGACCGGAATCCCGGCGCTGCGCGGAATTCGCCGCGCCTGGCCGGACCGCCGGCTGGTGCTGGCCGCCTCGGCGCCGGTGGGACGGTGGCTGCGCTCACTCGGCATCGTCGACGACATTCTGGTCACGGACGGCCTGTCGCCGCTGAACTGGCCGCCCAGCAACTCCGTCGGTGACGGTGGGCAGCTGGGTGGCGGGGGGCAGCTGGGTGGCGGTGGGGGTGGCGGGGAGCACATCGCGGTCAACCTGCACGGCAGCGGGCCGCAGAGCCATCGCGTGCTCGCCGCCACCGCGCCGGCCGAGCTGGTGGCGTTCCGCTGCCCGCCCGCCGCGCACCTGGATGGCCCCGAGTGGCGTCACGACGAGCATGAGGTCGACCGGTGGTGCCGACTGATTGTCGGCGTCGGCGGGCGGTGCGACGCGACTGACCTCCGGTTGCGGCCGGCCGGCCCCGCCGAACGCGGCACGGCGGTCGTGCTGCATCCAGGAGCCGCCAGTGAGTCGCGCCGGTGGCCCGCCGACCGTTGGGCGTGGCTGGCGGCGCAGCTTGCGATGCGGGGCTTCCCGGTGGTGGTCGGCGGCGGGCCGACCGAGGTCGCGCTGTGCCGGCAGGTCGCCCGCCGGGCACTCGAACTGCTGGGCGGCGCCGACCGGACCGGACGACGCAATGCCATGCGCAGGGTCGACGCGGGCAGGGTCGACGCGGGCAGGGTCGACGCGGGCAGGGTCGACACGGGCAGGGTCGACACGGGCAGGGTCGACGCGGGCAGGGTCGACGCGGGCAGGGTCGACGCGGGCAGGGTCGACGCGGGCAGGGTCGACGCGGGCAGGGTCGACGCGGAAGCGTTCGAGGCCGTCACGGTGCAGGCGGGCACGTTCGACCTGCCTGGGCTCGCCGAGTTCATCGGCACCGCCGGACTTCTGGTCTGCGGGGACACCGGCGTCGCGCACCTGGCCACGGCGTTGGGCACGCCGTCGGTGGTGCTGTTCGGTCCGACGCCGCCGCGGTGGTGGGGGCCACGCATGGACCAACACCGTCATCGCGTGCTGTGGCATGGCGAGGGTGGTTACCTGGGGGATCCGCACGCAGACACCGTTGATCCGGCACTGGCGGCGATCTGGCCGGACGAAGTTCTGGACGCTGCGCTGCAGCAGCTTCGACGTTCCGGCATCGATCCGTATCCCCGCACGGTCGTGCCGGCGGCTCATGCTCTCCGGGCAGGCTGAGCCTGCGGCTCAGGCTCTCCGGGCGGGCTGAGCCTGCGCCCGCCGCAATGTGACCGTCACCGGTCCGGGCCGCCGGTCACCGTGTCGAGCCGGATCTGATCGGCCATATTGCCGTGACGAGGGCCCGACTGTTCGGGCCGCGCCCCGATGGGTCACGGTCGGCGGTCGTCAGATGGAAGGCCGGGTCGGATCCGGCGCTGTCGGGTCTGGCGAGACCGGACCGGGGCTGGGAAACGGCTGTCCTGGATCGGGATTGACCGGTCCCGGCTCGGTCGGCGGCGGCGGCTCGAGCGGCACCGGTGGGCGATCGGGATCCCCCGGTGCCGGTCCGGGCGGCGACGGCGGGCCGGTGGGATCCGGGCCGGGGACGGGACCCGGGGGAGTGGGCTGCGGAATGGTCATACTGCCCTCCAACCACACGACATCGGCGTCAGGAGATGAATTACCCACCCCGGCCGACGTCGACGCATCCGCCGTCGGCACTCTTCCTCCCGTTCGTTGAAGAATGGTTCTCGGGCTGCACCCTCGGCGCCCCCCACGGGGCCGTGCATCGGCACAGTTCCTTCGGCACAGTTCCTTCGACACCGTCTTCGTGCACCGTGTTGTCGACCCGGCTGCTCGCCTGTCTCCGCGGAAGGTTTGCTGGGCTTGTTCCCGTTGAGGCTGACTACTGCCCGCCGCCCGAGGATCCGGAGCCGCTCCCGCGCCCGGTGACACCCTGCAGCCGATCGATGTGTTGGGAGGCCTCGGCTTTGGAGAGGTCGGCCGGCAACTCCTCGCCGGCTTCGCGGGCGAGGGTGTCGAGGTAACTGCGCTGTGGGCCCGTCATCGGCTCGTCGCCGGTGACCCACTCGTCCGGGTCCTTGCTGGCTGTCGTCGAAGGATCCGGGCGAGCACCGCCGATCGTGTCCGAATCGTTCCGGTCGGCGTTCAGTCCGATGGTTTCGCCTGCAGTGGTTGGAATGTCGGTCTCATTGCTCGAGTTCTGCGTCATGGTTTCAGAGTATTCGCGACCACCGACAACGTGGTGATCGTGCTCGTTCGCGCGACGAGGCATCCCAACTCGATGCAAGAGCGAAGGTACCCAGCAGGCTCACCCGCCGTCGACCTGCGGGCGCGTGCCGGTGCAAAATGATGAAGGCAGCCCAGCGATGCGGTGGGTTCGACGTGGCGGTTCGGTAGGAGTTCAATTGACTGACAACCAGAACCCGGGCGAGCGAGCCGAAACCGAGGTGGGGCGCGTGGAGGCAACGGAGAACGGATCAGTCGCCGATGGTTCGGCGGGTGCGCTGGTCAGGTCTGTGACCGAACACACCAAGGCGCTGTGTGAGCTGTGCGTCACCGTGCTGCCGGTTGATGGCGCCTCGGTGGTGGTGAGGAGCGCCACGGACTATCGCGAAATGATCTACGCCACCGACGAGGTCATCAGCCGGCTCGACGATCTGCAGTTCGTCCTCGGCGAAGGGCCGTGCCTGGAGGCTTTCTCGCAACGGTTCCCGGTGCTGGAGGCGCAGTTGGCCGGACCGTCCGCGGCCACCCGGTGGCCCGGATTCGCCAGGGAGGCAACGCAGGCCGGAGCCGCGGCGGTCTTCGCGTTTCCCCTGCAGGTCGGCGCCGTGCCGTTCGGCGTGCTGGAGATGTACCGGGTAGCCGACGGCGGGCTCGACGAGACGGAACTCGCCACTGCACTTCTGCTGGTCGACGACATCGTCCGAGTGGTGCTGCACGACCTCACCCACGTGCCTCCGGCCTCCGCCGAAACCGACTCCAACGCGCTTTTCGGGCGGGGCGAGATCGCCCAAGCCACCGGCATGGTGGCGGTGCAACTCGAGGTGTCCATCCCGGAGGCGTTGGCTCAATTGAGAGCTGCCGCCTTCGCCCGCAGCCGCAGCGTGCAGTCGGTCGCCGAGGACATCGTGTCGCGGCGGCTCAATCTCACCGACGTCGACCGCTGACCGCCGGCTGGGTCAGCGGTCGTCGGGGACTCTGATGGAAGGGTCGGTGGGCCACCACGGATGGCCCATTGTCAACTCCAGATCGCTGTCATCGATGAGGTGCTCGGCAATTCTCGCCAGCGTGATGACGCCGACGAGCACCCCGTCGTCGACGACCGCCAACATGCCGAGCGGCTGACGCAGCACCAACCCCAGAACGCCCGCATCGGCGATCCGGTCGACCGTGACCGACACCTGCGGGCCGCGCAGCAACGCGCCGACCGTCATCTCCCTCGGGTCGACGCCGGCCGCCACACAATGCTCGACGATGTCCCGCTCGAAGATCATTCCGCGAAAGTTCCTGGCGTGCCCGGCGACCGGGACGGACGACACCCCCAGCGCCCGCATCCTCCGTGCCGCTTGCACCACGCTGTCGGACTCGTCAAGGCATCTCAGTGCCGGTGCCATCAGCTGTCGGGCTTGCAGAGTGATCACGATCCTTCCCGGGTGCGGCGCGGCCGAAGACGGCGGTCGCGAGAACTGCGGTCGCGAGAACTGCGGTGGCGAGAACGGCGGTGGCGAGAACGCAGTCCCGAAGCGCACATCGCCGGGCGGTCAGGTCGCTCGGTCGAACTGCAGTTCATGGACGCTCAGATCACGGGAAACAACGGCGACGGCGAGACGATCCACCGTTTGATCGGTGTCGGTGGCATACCTGCGCAACTGCGCCAGCGCCTGCTCGGCCGTCAGCCCGTGCGCCACGCTCAGCATGCCCATGGCGATCAGCACCTGGTTGCGGCCGAGCACTCCCGGGCTGTCCAACCAGGAGGGGTCGGTGGAACGCTCGCGGAAGACCTCATCGTCCAGCAATTGGCGGGTCAGCGATCGGGCGACCGTATCGACGTCCTCCATCGCAAGATGCTCGATTTCGGTCGATCCTTGGCAATACAGGTCGACCGACCCGACTCCGGCCAGCTCACCGCGCAACGGAAAGGACAGGATCGACCGGAAGGGCGTCGACGCGCGCAGCCGGTGATGGAAATCCGGCCACCTCTGTGCCAGCACCGGCGCTGTAGCCAGGACCGGCGAGTCCGTTCGGTGTGCGTCGAGGCAGGGCCCCTCGTCGGCGGTGAATTGCAGTCGTTCCGCCTGCGCGGCCTCGAGATCGCTTGCCCCGATCGGCACCCGGATGCTGCTGCCGCTGAACATGCTGATCCCGGCTCCGGCGACCGGGAGCACGGCGACGCAGGCCTTGGCCAGCCCGACCGGTGCCAGTTCGGGTGCCGTGATGTCCGCATGGATCGACGCGTAGGCGGCGGCGAACTTGTGGGCGACTGTCACGACATTCCTTCCGCGGCTTGCGGCGGCACTCCGCGGCCGCCTCGGTCTCTCTTTCTGTTCCCAGCGTCGCCCGGCAAAAACACGGCCGCTCCGCGAGGTCGGTCACCCTGACCGCCACACCATCCGGTTCGTCCTCCGACACCGCCTGCTGACGCACGCATTCGGCGAATGGTTTGGCGCACGCTCAGCTGGGCATCAAGCACTTATCCGGGCGAGCGCAAAACCGGCCGAGCGCACGGAGGCCATTGTCGATGAGCACCGCACAGTCCGGCGACCGGCCGCGGCGAGATTCCGCCCAACCGGCGCGCCCTGCGCCGAGCCGCGATACCGGACCGGGCCAGGGCGAGCGATCCGCACACCAGCAGCAGAGCGGGGGGATGCAGCGCATGCCGGAGGGCGGGGAAGATCAGCACGCGCGGTCGGGCGGAGAGTTGCAGCAGCGGGGCGGCAGAGACATGCAGCAGCAACCCGGACCGCCGATACCGCAGCAGGGCCAGCCCGTCCACGCCGGTGACCGGGGTTACCCGGAGCCACCGATGCCCGTCTCGCCGACCGGACGACCGCCGTTCGTCGGCCAACCTCCTTTCGACAGCGACGCCACCGGGCCGATACCGGTCGTGCCGCATACCGGTGCACCGATCACCGGATCGGTGTCCGGCGGCCCGCCGCCGCACAAGCACTCCCGGACCGGCGCCGCGTGGGTCGCACTCGTGGTGGCTGCTGTTGTACTGGTCTTCCTGTTGATCTTCGTCGGGCAGAATTCCGGGCCGGTACAGGTCCGCTACCTGGGTTTCGAGGGCACCGTGCCACTGGGGGTGGCCATGGCCTTCGCGGCGGTGGCCGGCGCGCTCACGGCGGCACTGCTGGGCACGGTCCGGATCCTGCAGTTGCGGGCGCGTGCACGCCGCGCGGGCTCCGGACGATGACGGCCGATTCGGTCGGCCGCCGCGATCACCGCACGCACGGTCAACCGGAAGCCGGGCGGCAGCGTTGTCGGACAACCGGCAGTGAAGTGGACGGCGGCTCGAACAGTCAGTCGGCGAGCATTTCCAGCACCGCACGTTCCACCGATGGCGCCGCGCCGATGGTGGGCAGCCGCTCGGCCGGTATCCGGCCGTCATCGCTGACATCGTCGGCCATCTCGCGCTCGATCCGCGATACCGCCCGGGAGATGGTCACTCCCTGACGGAACAGCTCCACCGCCCGCGGATTGATGTAGGACGCGCGGCACACCGCCGGTGTGTTGCCCAAGTTCTCGGCGACGGCCTGCACGGACCTTCGGATCGCCTTGTCCAGTGCGGTCCTGCTCCACGGCTTGCCGGCCGGGTGATGCAGTTGCTCATCGGCCATCGCCACCGAGCCGAGCACCGTCCCGTGCCAGGTTCGGAAATCCTTGGCCGATACGTCGAGCTCGACGACCTGTTTGACATAGGAATTGATGTCGTCGCTGGTCAGCCGCCGCCACCCGGTGGCATCCCGGTACACCAGCAGCGCGTCGATCTCACCGATGCGTCTGCGCAGCAGCGAATCCACGACATCGAGCAGGACCGGATCGTCGATTCGCTCCACCCGGTCCAGACCCGATTTCGCGACGTACTGGAAGACGAGCGCGCCATTGCGGCGATGGACGTGGTCACGGCGCAGGGTGGACAGCCCGTAGGAACCGTTGGTCTCGGCGTAGATCTGTCCGCCGATGCGGAAATGTCCGCGGTCCAACAGCCGGAACGCCGTCGCGAGAACCCGCTCCCTGGTCAGCTTGTTCTCCGACAGGTGCTCGGCCACCACGCTTCTCGCCCGGGGAAGGGCTGCACCCAGTTCCAGCACCCTGGCGTGCTTGACGCGATTGCGGTTCGCCTGCCAGTCCGGGTGGTACAGGTACTGCCTGCGGCCGGCGGCGTCCGTGCCGACAGCCTGCAGGTGACCGTTGGCGAACGGCGTGATCCAGACGTCCTGCCACGCCGGCGGGATCACCAGCGTCTCGATCCGGCGGCGCACGGCCTTGTCGGTGACCAGCGCGCCGCCGGCATCGAAGTAAGCCCAGCCACGCCCGCTGCGGCGCCGGGTCAGACCGGGCTGCCCGGGATGCGTCCGCCGGAGGCGTGGCACGAGCCCCTCCTGCTACGAGCGGCCGTCGGGCGCGGTCATCTTGGCATGCAGCGCGGCGTTGACCTTGTCCGGAAGAATGGCGGCCGCCACTGTCTGCAGCTTGTTCGCCCGGGTACCGGCGACGACGTGGTCCTTGCCCGCCATCAGAGCCGCGAATCCCTGTGCGGCAACCGTTGCCGGGTCGCTCTTCGGACCCTGGCCGGCCGGGGTGTCCTCCATTCCGGCACGGTCGAAGAACTCCGTGTCGGTCGGCCCGGGCATCAACGCGGTGACGGTGACGCCACTGTCCTTGGTCTCGTACCGCAACGCTTCTGCGAAGGACAGCACGAACGCCTTGGACGCGGCATAGGTCGCGTAATAAGGCCCCGGCATGGTGCTGGCGACGGACGCGGTGAACAACACCCGGCCGGCACCCTTGGCGACCATGTCCGGCAGCAGTGCCTTCGTCAGATGCACGACCGACGTCACGTTCAGCGCAACGAGATTCAGGTCCGCCTCGAGCGGGGTCTGCACGAATGGCCCGCCGTTGCCGACGCCGGCGTTGAGCGCGAGGGCGTCCACGACCCCCTGCGTCGACCTGATCACGGCGATGAGTTCCTCGACCCCGGCGAAGGTGGCGAGGTCCGCGCGCACGGCCCGGACGGGCGCCAGCGGCCGGGACAGCGTGCGCGCCGCTTCGGTGACACCGGCGTCCTCGGCACAGATCAGCACGTCGTAGTCGGCTTGGACGAATTGCTCGGCCAGGTGGTATCCGATCCCGCTGGAACCGCCGGTCACGACGGCCAAGGGTTTGATCGCTGCAGTCATCGTTTCATCTCCATCCGGATGCAATGTGGACCTCTCGCGGATACCCGCAGGTGAGCAGTGCGAAACACCGGCGGCATCCCGCATGGCGGGACGCGTGCCGAGGTCGCCGACGACCGGGCGCGCTGCGGACGGTCCGACCGGGCACTCCCGGCGTCCCCGGGTTGACGGCTCTTTCAGCGGGAATACCTGCGGCAAGGAGTGGCGCGTCCGGACGTTCCGACACCCCAGGTCTGACCGGCTGAACCCACACGCCGGTCAGACCGCCTTCAGCTTCCTGACCCAGCCGGGAACTTCCCCGCGGCCCTTTGCCGAGTTGCTGGACCTCAACCATCCCTACACCATCCCAGGGGATGGTGTACGGTGATCGAGACGGGATGAGGTATCCATGGCGGAAGTCGAGAAGTCAGAGAAGATCACCATCAACATCGGCCTCGTCGATCTGGGCGAGATCGACCTCCTGGTCGGCGAGGGATTCTTCGCGAACCGCACCGACTTCATCCGGACGGCGATCCGGCGGCAGCTCGAAACCCGTTCCGCCGCAGTCAAAGACACCGTCGAGCGGCGCACCCTTGCGCTCGGGACCGTGCAGTACGACCGGGCGAAACTGGAGGCGCTGCGGGAGCAGGGCCGCACCGTGCAGTTGCGGGTACTCGGTCTGGGGAGCATCGCCGATGACGTCTCCCCCGAACTCGCTCTCGCCACCATCGATTCCGTGGAGGTGCTGGGCGCGTTCCGAGCTCCGCGTGCGGTGAAAGCCGCGCTGGCACACCGCATCGTCTGAAATCTCCTTCGCCGGCCATCGTCCGCCCGACGGTGCATCACCCACGTCCATCGCACCGCCCGGGTTGACCAGCTCCCGAGGCGGGCGAACACCTGCTCCACCAACACCTTTGGGGAAAAGCCATGCCCGAACGCAGCACAACCCGGAATTCCAGCACTCCGTCCCCGACGGATCGCGCCGAGGCGATGGACCGCGCCCGAGCACTGATCCGCCGCACGACGCAATCCGTCGGCATCGACCGCGGCGCCGCCCTGCCGGGCTCGCCCATCGGCGGATTGCCCGATCCCACCGGAATCCTGGCTCAACTCGGGCTGACCGGCGGATCACCCGCCGACAGCCGTTCCGTCGGTGACCCGGCCGCCGGACCGGAGTCCGCCGACGGACCCGCGCACCCCAACGGCGCCCGGTCACAATCCATCAAGCACCGGATCGGCACCGTGTTGCGGGATCTGCCGGGCAAGGTCGGCGGCGGGCCCGACGGGCTGCTCGCCGGGCTCCGGGGCGGCACAGCGCGGGCCGGTGACAACCCCGCCGCAGCGGCGGTTGCCTCGGCTCCGGGCGGCGACTTCCAGCGGCTGCATCACACCGAACCGGCCGGCAGCAGGAACTTTCACCTCTACGTCCCGACGGGATCCGGCAGACACCCCGTTCCGCTGGTGGTGATGCTGCACGGTGGCACGCAGAGCGGAATCGATTTCGCGGCCGGCACCGGGATGAACGCGCTGGCGGAGCAGCACGGGTTCCTCGTGGTCTACCCGGAACAATCGCGCTCGGCCAATCCGCAGGGGTACTGGAACTGGTTCCGTGCCGAGGACCAGCAGGCCGGTCGCGGTGAGCCGTCCATCATCGCCGGGATCGTCCGCCGGGTGATGGCCGAGCACTCCGTCGATCCCGCAAGAGTTTTCATCGCCGGGCTGTCCGCCGGCGGCGCGATGGCCGCCGTTCTGGCCGAGACCTACCCGTCGTTGTTCGCAGCCGTCGGCGTCCACTCCGGCCTCGGCTACCGCAGTGCCCACGACATGCCGTCCGCCTTCGCCGCGATGCGCTCGGGAGGTCAACCGGTGGCGGCCGGCCCGGCCCGGGTCATCACCTTCCACGGCGCCGCGGATTCCACCGTCGCGCCGGTCAGCGCCGAGAAGCTGGTGGGTGCCCGGGTGGCCGCGGCGGCCCGATCGGGGCCGGTGCGATCGTCGAGCCTGTCCGGCACCACAGGGCCGGGCCACGCCGGCGGTCAGGGAGGTCGGCCATTCACCCGGATCGTGCACACCGCCGGTGACGGCAGCGTCGTTGCGGAGCGATGGACCGTGCAGAACGGCGGGCACGCCTGGTTCGGTGGGCATCCCGCGGGGAGCTACACCGATCCGACCGGACCGGACGCCTCGGCGGAGATGGTGCGCTTCTTCCTCGATCAGCGCTCCAACGGCTGACCGCGCCGCGACCGCTCGGCCGCACCCGACGCCCACTGCGGCAGACGCCAAAGGACCCGGGAAGCCTGGCTTCCCGGGTCCTTTCGCACTGGTGACGTGCAAGACGCTTCTCGATGCGTCCTACCGGACCTGATCGCCTGTCGGCGCGCGTCACCTCGGTGCGGATCAGCTGGTGGCGCTGTGCTGCACCGTGTCCTTGGACTCCTGAGCCTGGCCCTTCACGTCCTGCGCGGCCGAAACTCCTTCTTCCTTCACGGTCTGCGCGGCATCGGTCGCGGTCGACTTGACCTCTTCCACTGCCTGCTGCGCCGGCCCCTGAAGATTGCCCGCGACCTCCTTGGCGGCGTCGGTGAGCTTGCCCACCACCGGCTCGGCCTGCTCCTTGATGGCCTGCGCTGCCTGTTGTTCCTTTTGGCTGGCGGGCAGCAGCGAGGAGATCAGCATGCCTGCGCCGAACGCGATCAGGCCGGCCGCGAGCGGGTTGCCCCTGGCCTTGCTGACAACGGTGCCCGGCGCTTCAGAGATGGTGTCGCTGACCGCACCTGCGGTCCGCTGGCCGGCGTCGCCGGCGGTGGAGGCCGACCCCATGATCGAGTCCTTGGCGTCCGTGGCTGAACCCATGATCGACTCCTTCACCGAGGTGGCGGCTCCCCGCACCCGGTCGGTCTGCCGTCGAGCAATGCTCGACGGGCTCACTTTTTCGCCGAGAGCGTTGACGTTCTCGCTGAGATCGGTTCGGGTCCGCTCGATTTCTCGGCGGATCTGTTCCGGGTCGCTTGTCATACCTGGTCCTCGTTTCCTTTCAATGCGTCAGGGATCCTCTTCACCGTTGCGGTCGTCTTCGGTAGCCCGCGCACGCTCCGCAGCTCCTTGCGCCCGACCTGGACGAGGACGACCGCGATGACGGCCCAGATCACCGCGACGATCAGCGCGGACCAGCCGAGCCCGGTGGCGGAGCCGATCGCCCACCACAGCGCCACGGACAGGAACAGCAACACGAAGTAACCGGCAACCGCCGCGCCGGAGAGCATCCCGGCACCCTTACCGGCCCGCGACGCGGACTGCTGCACCTCGGCCTTGGCCAGCTCCACCTCCTGGCGGAGCAAGGTGGACAGGTCCTGCGTGACCTCGGAGATCAGCTCGCCGAGCGAACGATCACCCACGCCCATCGGGTCCGACGGGTGCCGCCCCGTTTCCGTCGGCGAACTCATCGGTTCAGATCTCCCTGCGCCCCATCGGCCGCGCCATAGCCCGTTGCCGGGTAGCCCTCGACCGGCGGAATGGCCTGGACGACCGGCACGTCGGCGCCGGTCAGCACGGCGTCATCCTGGCCGTAGCCGCTGGTGCCGTAACCGGTCTGCGCGCCGCCGGTCCCGTCGTAACCGGCCTGCCCGTAGCCGGCGGTACCCGCGTAGCCCGTGCCCGTGCCCGTGCCCGTGGTGCCGGCATATCCGTACCCGCCGGAGATGGCGGACCGACCGGTTCCACGAGACTGCCGGTCGCTGTCGTCGGGCGCGGTCAGACCCTTGGTCAGCCGGCCGGCGAGAATGCCGGCGCCCAACGCGATCGCGAGGTACGCACCTGGGCGGCGGCGCGCGTAGGAACGCACCTCCTGCAGAAGGCTCGCCGGATCGCGCCGGTCAAGCCAATCCGCGATCTCGTGCACCTTGTCCGACGCCGTCCTGGCAACGTCCTGGGCAATGCCTTCCTTGGGCTCACCGTTGAGCAGGCTCTGCAGCTCGTCGGCCAGCGAGTGCAGGCCACCGGCGACGCGCTGCTGCTGCGTCGACGCCTGGTCGCCGATCTCCGCCTGAACCTGATTCAGCAGTTGCCGTGCCTGGTGGGTGGCCTCGGCCGTGACGGCGCCGGCCTGCTCCTTGACGGTGCCGGTGACCTGGCTGCCCGCATCCTTCGCGGTCGCGGCCACCGCGCCGGCCTGGTCCTTGGCGGCGTCGGTGGCGGAGCCCGCCCCCCCGCCGGTATCCAGGTGACCTGTGGTGACGCCGAGGTCAGCCGAGTGCGATTCCATCGCGGCCGGCGGGTACGTCGACCCGCTGGTCGATGTGGTCGAAAATCCTTCGCTCATTTGATCCGTTCCTCTCTTCATGGGTCTTCATGGGATGTGCCGGATCGACTCGGGCGGCCCTGTCGCCGCCCCGCGGTGCAGTTAGTTCCCGACGATGTCGCGATGAATCGTCGGTATGCCCGGCAATTCGTGCTGTTTGCCGCGGCGCTGCCCAGGAGCGCTGATTGCCTGACTCGTCGGTCACAGGTGGTTTGAATCCGGACGCCGCCGGGCACCGGAGAGGAGTTCGGGCGGGAGCGACATGCTGCGAGGCAATCTGTCTCGCTCGCTGCTACGCCCGGCAGACAGAGAGCATCAAGCCGACGAGGGGCATATAGATGGCAGACCGCGCAGCGACGACAAAGGGTGCGAAAGCGACAGCTGATGATGCGCCTGCACGAACGAAGAATGACGCCGCAATAAACGACGGCGGGGATGTCGACGGCGTGGACCAGCCGGATACCCCGACGGATCTGAAGAAGCCGTCATGGAAATACATTCTCGGCAAGACGGTGCGCGAATTCTCGAAAGACGAATGCACCGATCTGGCCGCCGCGCTGACGTACTACGCGGTGCTCGCGCTCTTCCCGGCGTTGCTGGCGATGGTGTCGCTGCTCGGTCTGATCGGCCAGGAGAGCACGACGCAGTCGCTGCTGGACATCCTCGATCAGGTCGGCGCCGGCTCCGTGGCCAGCACCATCGAACAGCCGCTGCAGGACATCATGTCCAACTCGGCGGCGGGGATCGGGCTGATCATCGGTCTGGCCGGCGCACTGTGGTCGGCATCGGGTTATGTCGGTGCCTTCGGCCGCGCGATGAACCGGGTGTACGAGATCGACGAGGGCCGTCCGTTCTGGAAACTACGCCCGCTGATGATCGTGGTCACGTTGATCGCCGTCATCCTCGCCGGTGCGGTCGCCATCGGTCTGGTCGTGTCCGGTCCCCTGGCCAGGGCGATCGGCGAAGCCATCGGCCTGGGCGAAACCGCCGTGACCGTATGGAACATCGCAAAGTGGCCGGTGTTGGCGGTGCTCGCCGCGCTGGTGGTCGCGATCCTGTATTACGCCACACCGAACGTGAAGCAGCCGAAGTTCCGCTGGATCAGCATCGGCGCGCTGGTGGCCATCCTGGTGTGGGTGCTGGCCTCCGCGGCCTTCGGTTTCTACGTCTCGCAGTTCTCCAACTACAACAAGACCTACGGCTCGCTCGGCGGCGTCATCATCTTCCTGCTGTGGCTCTGGATCACGAACCTCGCGTTGCTGTTCGGCGCGGAACTGGACGCCGAAATGGAGCGGGGCCGGCAACTGCAGGCCGGCATTCCTGCGGAGCGCGACATCCAGCTGCCAGTGCGGGACACCACCACCATCAAGAAGAAGGAAGCCAAGGCCCAGCAGGACATCGAACGCGGCGAACAGCTCCGGCTCAGCCGCGGCGATTCGCTGAGTGCCGAGGACGGCGGGTCCGAACGGGACAGCCCGACCACGAAGGACAGCCATACCACGAAGGACAGGGCACCTTCACAGGACAGCCGCTCCGTCGACCACCGGCGCAGCGCAGACCGGCGCACCACCGACAGCAAGGAGACCTCTCGATGAGTCAGAACCCAGGATCGGTCCCGTCCGGGGACGACGCGGACCTCGCCACTTCGGCTCCCGGCGATCGTCCGGAGCAGGACAGCGACGTGCCCACCGGCGGTGGCGGCATCGGGATCGGCGCCGACAACGAGCCGGACACTTTCGAACCCGAAGAACCCGAGGTCTCGTAACGACGACGGGCACCGGACCACGCTGCTTGCGGTTCTGGATCGGTGCCCGATCATGCTCGCCATTGGGTCCTGCTGCGTGACGGTGCGGCGGGCCGGGTATACCGGACGCAACCGGTCAGCGGCCGCCGGCCCCCGGCGGACAGCCGGCGAACGAAGGGAAAGCCCGTGAGCCCCACCACGACGGTCGATGCGGTCGTCATCGGTTCAGGTCCCAACGGACTGGTTGCCGCCAACGCCCTGGTCGACGCCGGGTGGGACGTGTTGGTCCTGGAGTCGCAGGACAGCATCGGTGGTGCGGTCCGCACCGCCGAGGTCACAGCACCGGGCTTTGCCAACGACATGTTCAGCGCCTTCTATCCGTTGGCCGCCGCGTCCCCGGTGATCAAGGACCTGCACCTGGAAGGTCATGGCCTGCAGTGGGTTCAGGCCCGCGACGTGCTCGCCCATGCGCTCGACGACGGCCGGGCCGCGGTGCTGTCGACCGACCCGCAGCGAACGGCCGAGAGCCTGGACGGCTTCGCCGACGGCGACGGCCAGGCCTGGCTCGACATGTTCGCGCACTGGCAACGGATCCGGGACCCGTTGCTGGACGCGCTGTTCACCCCGTTCCCACCGGTGAAGTCTGCACTGTCGTTGCTCCGCCGGCTGGGCACCTCCGGCACCGTCGACCTCGCCCGGCTCGCGGTGTTGCCGGTGCGCAGGCTCGCCGAGGAGAATTTTCGAGGCGAGGGTGCCGGCCTGCTGCTGACCGGCAATGCCCTGCACAGCGACCTCGGTCCGGACGCGGCCGGCAGCGGGGTGTTCGGCTGGCTGCTGGCCATGCTCGGTCAGGACGTCGGATTCCCGGTTCCACGTGGTGGCGCAGGTAATCTCGCGCACGCGATGCAGCATCGCCTGGTCGCCGGCGGCGGACAGATCCGCACCGGCAGCACGGTGACCGGTATCGAGATGACCGGCGACAGAGCCACCGGCGTCAGATGCGCGGACGGCACCGTGGTGCAGGCCACCAGGGCCGTCCTGGCCGACGTCGCGGCACCGGCGTTGTACCGCGACCTGGTGGGACTCGATCGGTTACCGGCCGGGATGCGCCGAGAACTCGACCGATTCCAATGGGACTACGGAACGCTCAAGATCAACTGGGCGCTGGATCGGCCGGTGCCGTGGCGGGCGGCCGACGCAAAGGGCGCCGGCACGGTGCATCTGGGAGTCGACAGCAACGGGTTCGTCGACTACGCAGCGGATCTCACCTGTGGACGACTGCCCCGCAAGCCATTCGTGCTGTTCGGGCAGATGACGACGGCCGACCCGACGCGATCGCCGGCGGGAACCGAATCCGCCTGGGCATACACACATCTGCCACACGGGCCACGGTGGACCACCGAGCAGATGGAGCAGCACGCGATCCGGGTGCAGGACGAGATCGAGTTGCTCGCACCGGGTTTCTCCGCGAGCGTGTTGGCCAAGCACCTCCAGACCCCGGCGGTACTGGAGAGCTCGGACGCGAACATCGTGCAAGGGGCGACGAACGGCGGCACCGCCGGAATTCACCAGCAACTGTTCTTCCGGCCCGTACCGGGCACCGGGCGTCCCGAGACACCTGTCCCCGGGCTCTATCTGGCGAGCGCCTCCGCCCACCCCGGCGGCGGCGTGCACGGCGCGTGCGGATGGAATGCCGCGCTCGCCGCGTTGGGCGCGAACAGCCGGGCCGGCGCCGTGCGGCGTCGGCTCAACCGCACCGCCTGGTCCCGGCTGCTCCCGTCAGGAAAGTGATCGGCCCGTCAGGACTGTGACCGGCTGCTCGTTCCGGTCGCGGCCTGCTCGAGGTGTAGCCGGTAACGGCCCTCGGCGATCAGCGCCAACCGCCGCAACGTCTCGACGTTGCGGGGGCCGATCGCCAACTGCCGCACAGGTACCGGGATCACCCGCCCAGGTCCCGCCGTGGCGTCCTCGGCGATGTTCACGGTGGTGTGCTCCGCCCGTTCCGGGGTGAGGGTGATGGAGATGTGCGCCTCGCCGACGGGCCAACCGCGCGCCTTCAGCACCAGTTCTCGATCCGGTACGCAGCGCAGCACCTCGGTGCTGTCGTCGATCAGCAGGGGCCACACACCGACGGAGTGATGAATTGAACTGCCCTGCGCGGGCCAGCCCCGCTCGACATCGCGGATCCGTGACGCACCGACGACCCACGTCGCATACAACCAGCCGTCGGCGAGCACCGACCACACCACGTCGGCGGGGGCAGCCACGGTCCGGCTCACGACCGGCTTCCCCTCGGTCGGTGTCCCCACGCTGGCCGCGGGCGACTCCTCGTTGATGCTGACCGAGGTGCTGTCGTCCCGTGACGCACTCATCTCTGCCATCCTTGACCTCCGGCGATTGATCCGCTGTTTCCGCTGTTGCACAGATTCCGGCGACCCGGCGATCAGCAGCATGTTCCTTCATGCAGTACCCCTGGGCAGGCGCTTTCACACCGCTCGGGCGGTCGGTCGGCTTCCGCACCGCCGCGGGGTGCCGGTGCGGCGAGGATGTCGGTTCTCGAGGTCCCTTCGAGCTGCTAAGCTTGGTGTACCGCGCTGCGCTTGGTAGACCGCACCTTAGAGCATTCGCGGATTTCGACCAGCTGCGGGAGCGAGGATGCTCCCGCAGGGCAGCCAGGACGTTGTCCCGGTCGGCACGCACCCGGAGCGTTCCGTCGGGCTTTTTCATGAGAGTTCCTTCACTGTGGGCTCTCTCCGCGCTGCGACGATGCACCGCAGTCCTGCCCAGCTGTAGTAGTCCCGCCATGCCCCGCGACAAACGTTTTGCCCCTTGCACTTCAGGGAACCGCACTGCTCACAGTCAACTGCACCGGGAAGAGCTCACTGCCATGACAATCCGGTTGATGCGATGACTTTCCGTATAGCCCTGGTGTCCACCTATCCCCCGCGGCCGTGCGGGATCGGTACCTTCTCCAGGGATCTGAGATCGGCGCTGCTGCAGGCCGACCCGTCGGTGGACGTGGACGTGGTGTCCATTGTTCGCGACCACCACGCCACGGCGGAGCCCGAGGTGCTGTCGGTGATCCGGCAGGACGTCAAGGCCGACTACCTTGCCGTACCGGCCGTGCTGGACGGACGCGGCACCGACGTGGTGCTGATCGAGCACGAATTCGGCATCTTCGGCGGCGAAACAGGCTCCCACGTGCTGTCCCTGGTCCGGGATCTGCACCAGCCCTTCGTCGTCACGCTGCACACGGTGCTGTCGGAACCGACCGAACAGCAGCAGGCCGTGCTCGGCGAATTGTGTCATCGGGCGGCACTGGTGACGGTGTTCACCGAAACCGCAAAGAAGATGGTGCTCGAGGCGGGACTCGCTCCGGCCGGCCGGGTCCGGGTGGTGCCGCACGGAGCGCCCACCGCCCTGCTGCCGGTGGTCGCATCCGTGGGCGACGGCGGTCGATCGGTCGGCCCGATCGACGGACCCCAGCACTCGCGCAACGCAACCCACGGGGCCGACCGGACGCCCGCCGTCGCCCACACCGCGCCGACGGCGCACCGGACGATGGCCCACCTCGAGGGCCGGACCGTGCTGTCGACGTTCGGGTTGATCTCGGCGGGCAAGGGCATCGAAACGGCGATCGAGGCCCTGGTCGACGTGGTTCCGCTGCATCCGGAGGTGCTGTACCTGATCGCCGGGCAAACCCACCCGGAGGTCGTCAAGGACCAGGGCGAACGGTACCGGCTGTCCCTGGAACGGCTGGTCCGGGAGCGGGGCCTGGAGCGGAATGTGTACTTCCTGGACCGCTTCCTGGACATCGAGGAGCTGGCGTACCTGCTGGCCGGCACGGACCTGTATCTCACCCCGTACCGCTCCCGCGAGCAGATCGTCTCGGGCGCGCTGACCTTCGCCATCGCCGCCGGCTGCCCGGTCGTCTCGACGCCGTACTTCTACGCCGAGGACCTGCTCGCTTCGGGGGCGGGGATTCTCGTTCCGTTCGACGACCCGAAGGCCTTTGCCAAGGCCATTCTGCAACTGCTCGGCGCCCCGCAGGCGCTGGCGGCCGCGGCCGCCGAGTCCCGCCGGGTGGGTGCCGAGCTGTCCTGGCCCGCGGTCGGCGCGCTCACCCTGGACGTGCTCCGGCACGCGCAGGGCCTGGGGGTGCCGGCCGAACGCGGCTCCGTCGCCGGCCGGGTCGCCTCGTCGCCGTCCATCCGATCCGATCACCTGCTGACGCTGGTCGACGACGTCGGCATCGTCCAGCACGCGGACGGCGTCATCCCGAACCGCTCCAGTGGCTACTGCGTCGACGACATGGCCAGGTTGGTGATCGTGGCCCTGGGCCTGGATCGGGAAGCCGACGACCGGACCTTCAAGGGCATGATCACCCTGGGGCTCAGCTTCCTGCGGTACGCCTGGTCGGCCGAGGCCCGCGGGATGCACAACATGATGTCCTACGACCGGCACTGGCTGGACGAGCCGCACAACGGCGACCACGTCGGCCGGACGGTCTGGGCCCTCGGCGCGGTCGTCGCCGCGCACCCGCCGAGAGCGGTCGCCGCACCCAGCATGCGACTGCTCGAGGAGCTGGCGGACACGGTCGAACAGACGGACAGCATGCGCACCATGGCGTTCTCCGTCATCGGGCTGACCCGGCCACCGCTGGCCGCGTTGACCCCCCGCCTGCAGCGCCTGCTCGACGTGCTGGCCCACCGGCTGACGGGTTTCTACACCCGGTATCGCACCCCGGACTGGCAGTGGTTCGAGGAGAGCCTGACCTACGACAATGCCCGGCTGCCGCAGGCGCTGATCGCCGCCGGACATCGGCTGGGCAACGCCGACATGCTGGCCGCCGGGCTCGAGGCCCTCGAGTGGTACGGCGCCCAGTGCCTGCTGGACGGCCATGCGGTCAGGCTCGTCGGCAACAGCTGGCAGCGCACCAAGGCCAGCCCGCACGCCGCACCGCAGGACGGTGACGAGCAGGCGCTGGATGCCGCAGCGCTCGTCGAGGCGCTGACCGACGCGCGGACGGCCACCGAGGAACACGCGCACGGCGCTCGCGCGGTCCGGGCCTTCGAATGGTTCCTGGGCCGCAACCGGCTGGGCGAGCCGGTCTACGACTTCGCCACCGGTGGGTGTCACGACGGACTGTCGACCGACAGCCTCAACGACAACGAGGGCGCCGAGTCCACCCTGGCCTTCTTCCAGGCGTTGCTCGCACTGGAGGCCGCCGGGCTGCAGTCGTCGCTGCCACAGCCGTGACCCCAGCCATGACCGCGGGACAGCCCACGGCTCCGACGACCGGGGCGGCGGTGCCGGGGTGAAGGTCGCCATGCTGGCACCGGTCGCCTGGCGGACCCCACCGGTGCATTACGGGCCGTGGGAGCAGGTGACCAGCCTGCTCACCGAGGGCCTCGTCGCGCTGGGCGTCGAGGTGACTCTGTTCGCCACCGCGGACTCGATCACGTCGGCGACGTTGGACGGCGTCTGCGCCGCGCCCTATGCCGAACGCGGCGACGTCGACGGCCGGGTCTCCGAGGCCCTGCACGTGGCGCACGCGCTGCGCCGCTCGGGTGATTTCGACCTGCTGCACAACCAGCTGGACTGGCTGCCACTGAGCTTCGCGGAGCACTGCGCGGTGCCGATGGTCACCACGGTGCACGGGTTCTCCGATCCGAAGATCCTGCCGGCCTACCGCTCCGCACAGCGAACCGGACGCTCCTTCCTGGTCTCCATCTCGGATTCCGACCGAGTCCCGGAACTCGACTACATCCGCACCGTCCACCACGGCATCGATCTGGCTTCGCTGCCGTTCTCGGCCGCCGGCGGCGACGACCTGGTGATCCTGGGGCGGATCTCCCCGGACAAGGGAACCGCGGAGGCCATCGACATCGCCCGGCGTGCCGGCCGGCGGCTGATCATCTGCGGCATCGTGCAGGACGCGGAGTATTTCCGTGACCGGGTGGCACCGCACATCGATGACGACAAAGTTGTCTGCCTTGGTTCGGTGGAACCCCGGCAACGGGCGGAGGTGCTCGGCGGTGCGCATGCACTGCTGCACCCGATCGCCTTCGCCGAGCCCTTCGGGCTGTCGGTGGTGGAGTCGATGGCCTGCGGCACACCGGTTGTCGCGTACCGGCGCGGTTCGATGCCGGAGGTGGTCGACGAGGGTGTGACCGGGTTCCTGGTCGACGGCTCGACCGCCGCAGTGGCGGCCGTCGAGGCGGTCGGTGAACTCGACCGCAACAGGTGCCATCAGGTCGCCACCGCGCGGTTCAGCGCCGAACGCATGGTCCGCGACTACCTTGCGGTGTATGAACAAGTCCTCGGGCGTGGTGGTCGGTGACGGCTTGTTCGCGCGTGCGCGCGGCAATCCGCTGTTGGTCCCCGAACGGTGGCCCTATCGCGTCAATGCGGTGATGAACGCCGGCGCCACCATGGTGGGCACCGACACCGTGCTGCTGTGCCGGGTGGAGGACAGGCGCGGCATCAGCCATCTCACCGTCGCCAGATCCCGGGACGGCATCTCCAACTGGGTGGTGGACGAGCAGCCGCTGATGGCCCCGCGACCGGGTCACCCGGAGGAGGAATGGGGCCTGGAGGACCCCAGAATCACCCGGGTCGACGAGCTCGACGCCTGGGTCATCGCCTACACCGCATTCGGCCCCGCGGGTCCGGCGGTCGCGCTGGCCACGACCACGGATTTCATCTCGGTCGATTATCTCGGCGTGGTCTGCACTCCCGAAGACAAGAACGCTTCGATCCTCCCCCGCCGGGTCAACGGCGAATTCGTGCTGTTCCACCGGCCGGCCGCGGTGACGGGTGGCCGGGCCGACGTGTGGATGTCCCGGTCGACGGATTTGCACAGCTGGAGCACCCCTGAGCCGGTGTTCGGCGCCCGGCCGGGCGGTTGGTGGGACTCCGCGCGAATCGGCATCGGGCCGCCGCCGCTGGAGACCGAACGGGGCTGGCTGGTGATCTACCACGGTGTTCGGCAGACGGTCGCCGGCGGTCTGTACCGGGCTGGACTGGCCCTGCTCGACCTGGACGATCCGGTCAAGGTGATCAAACGGTGCGATGAGTGGGTGCTCGGGCCCAGCGAGGACTACGAGCTGATCGGGGACGTGCCCGGTGTGGTGTTCCCGTGCGGGCTGATCCACGACACCACAACGGGTCTGCTCCGGATGTACTACGGCGCCGCCGACAGCCGGGTGGGGATGGCGTCCGCCCGATTCGACGACGTCATGGCCTTCGTGGACGAGCACGGCTGAGCTCGCAGTGGCTCTTCCGCGGTCGCGGGTAGCAGCGGGACGCTCGGCTAACGCGTCAAATCCGCGACGACATCAACTCCGCCGCACGTCAACCCGGCGGCATGTCTGGAAGACGCCGGCTTGACCTTCACACCGTGACAGGGTTTCTCCTGGTGTGTGGAGGTGCCGAAATGACTCGAGTACGTCGGCAACAGGCGTGGCTGGAAGCTGCACTGGATGATCCGAATCCTTCGGCTCGTCTGCGGGCCGCCCTCACCGCCGGGACGCGACCGGACCCGGCATATGTGGACGCCCTGGTCGCGCGGTGCGCCACGGAACCCGATTTCTTCGTGCGCGACATGCTGACCTGGGCGTTGACCCGGCACGACCCCTCGGTGACCGCCGAACGACTGCTGCGCGAGCTGCGGTCGGCGATCCCGCAAGCGAAAAGTCAAGCCTTGCATACCCTCTCCAAGATCGGTGATCCACGCACCTGGGGCGCCATCACGACCGGGTTGCTGTGGGACACCGATGACGAGGTCGCCCGTACCGCCTGGCGCACGGCCGCCGGGGTGGTTCCGACCGATAGTCAAGCCGACCTCGCCAAGATGCTGTCGAACCAGTTCGGCCGCGGCGGTCCACAGGTGCAACTGAGCCTCAGTCGTGCCCTCGCCGCGCTCGGACCCGCTGCCGTGCCGGTCGTCGAACGAGCGAAGATCGACCGCGACCCCGACGTGCGTGCGCACGCGTTCGCGACCGAGCACCTTCTGCGAAACCCCGACGATGACTTCGGGATGGCGATGGCGGCAGCCCGACGGACGGTTGCGCTGCTCGGCGCGCCCCTTGCACGGATCAAGGGGGCGGAGATCAACGGGGCGGAGATCAACGGGGCGGAGATCAACGGGGCGGAGATCAACGAATGTTGATCGGCGAGGTGTCCCGGCGAACCGGGATCAGCGCCCGAATGCTGAGGCATTACGACGGTATCGGTCTGGTGTCACCCAGTGGACGCGCGCACAGTGGGTATCGGCAGTATTCGGAGAAGGACCTGCTGCGCCTGTTTCATGTGGAAGGGCTGCGCTCGCTCGGATTGAGCCTGAGTGACATCGCGGCTGCCCTGGAGGACCTCTCGTTCAGCCCGGCGGCGTTGGTGGAGCAGCTGATCACCCTCGCGCGCGAGCGCATCGCACAGGAAGAGGAATTGCTCCGCCGATTGAGTCAGGTGCAGGCCAGCAAGCCGACGGCGTGGTCGGACGTGATGCGCACCATTGCCTTGATGCGCCGGCTCGGTGCCGGCGATCCCTCGGCGCGCCAGCACTTCGCACTATCCCTGACCGAGGAGAGCGAGGGTGACGCCCGCGCTGTCGAACTGGGGGCTCTGCTGGTCGAGGCGGTGCTCAGCGAGCCTGTCGACAACGTCGCCGGCGCGCTGCACTGGGCTCTCGCGCGGATCGGGGACACCTCCGTCCCGGCCCTGGAGGAAGCGTTGTACTCGACGAGCGCTCGGCGCAGACACCGTGCGGTGGAGGCGCTGGTGAAGATCGGCTCGACCCGCGCCATCACCGCCCTCACCAATGCTTTCCCGCACCCTGACCCGCTGGTGAACGGGCGCGCCGCGCTGGCCCGCGGGGCAGGAGGTGCGGCCGACGTCATTCCCGCGCTGGTGGATCTCGTCGTCGAGGGCCGTGACGATGTCGACGCCGCTGACGTGCTCGCAGTGCTCGCCACTCAGCACCGCCACGCGGACGACATCACGGACGCCATCGCTGCCGCGCTGGCCCTCGCCTCCGACCGGTCCCGCCAGCGCCTGGCGCAGGCCCTAGGAGGCATTGCCGGACCGCGCTCGCGGCGGTTGTTGGAAGGTCTGCAGAGTGATTCCGATCCCGGCGTGGCCGCCACCGCAACATTCCTGCTCCGACAACAGCAGTCGACCGGAACGACCTGACAGGAACCGCCAGCACAACGCCCGAGCGCACGCCGCGGATGACCGGACGCTAGCGGTCTCGGTCGACCCGTCCGGCCCGGTCCGTCCCAGGGTGGATCACTTCCTCCTCCGGGTGGCGTTCCGCCGGAGCAGGTGTCCTACCACGGCCCGATGCGGCCGGCCGGCGCGCTTCCTACCCTCGATGAACCGGGGCACCACGGGGCGTGCCCGATTCGTCCGCTCATCGAAGGAAGGACCGACGTTGCACGTGTCTGTCGCCGACACCCTGGGTGTCCCCCCACCGCGCGGCCTGCGCTGGCCGACCCTCTTCTCGGTCGCACTCGTGTTTGCTGTGTTCCTGATGCCATTCCCCGTGGCGTCGGTCTGGCTGCAGAGCGGGTACTCCGACCGAACCGTCCTGGTGGATTCGCTCAGCACCGCATTCGTCCAGCAGTGGAACTCGGGCTCCGGGACGATCGGTCCGGAGTTGGCCGGTCCGGTTGACTTCTGGGCCCGCTTCCACCTCGTCAAGGCCACGCTCGCCGTCGCACTGCTGGTGGCCCTGGCGCCACTCGGCTCGCGGACGTGGGCGCTGTACCTGGGTGCGGCGACCACGGCCCGGAGAATCGTGACCGGCGCCTTTCTTTCGCTCGAAGCGCTGGTCGCCGTGATCGCGCTCGTCCTTGCGGTCGCGAACGTGCAGGGAGCCTTCGCACCCCTGTCGTCGGCCTTGGGGCTGATCCCTGTGGGCACGCCGGACCCGGCGCTCGCCCCGGCCGTCGGCCAGGTCAGACGCGGCCTGGCGGACGGCGCTTCTGACCCGGCGTTGGAATTGCTGGTTCACGACTTCAGCACCTATCACCTGGCCATGGCCGGCCTCGGCGCTGTCGTGACCGTGGCGCTGCTGATCGGCGCTGTCGTGTTGTGGCGGCGACGCACCCGGATCACCGCCGGGCAGCAGCGCGGCCGTCATCTGCTGACGACGTCAGTCGTGGCGCTGGTCATGTTGTCGTTGTTCTTCGCTCTGGTCACGGCGGCCAATGTGAGCACCGTCGCGCACCCGGCCCCGGCTCTGCTCGGCTTCTTCGAGGGTGGCGGCTGACAGACGTTTTCAGGGTGCGCCGCCGCATCCCGCGCTTACACCGAAGGGCTCGGGTTGGGCGCGCACCGCCCAACCCGAGCCCTCATCGTTCGCCTACGACGGTGCTATCCCCGGTCTGGCGCCGAGGTGGAACCCACCCGGTCGGTGTTCTCGGAGCGAACCGTGGCAGCGGCGTCCGGCTCCGCCGAATCATCGGCATCGATCACCCCGGCGTCGGCGCGGTCGCCAGAGTCGGCGGCAGCCGCGATCTCATCGGCGCTGTCGGCCTCGTCGTCGGGCAGCGGGTTGCGCAGCGACGCGATGATCGAGACGGTCAATGCGATGACGATGACGCCCAGCGACACCAGCGACGGGATCTCCGGGATCGACGTGGAGATCACCTTGTGGCCGGCCTGCAGGAAGAGCTTGACGCCGATGAACGCCAGGATGAACGCCAGGCCCTTGCCGAGGTAGTGGAACTTCTTCAGCATGCCGGCGAGCAGGAAGTACAGCGCCCGCAGCCCCAGGATGGCGAAGGCGTTGCTCGAGTAGATGATGAAGGTGTTGTCGCTGACGGCGAGCACGGCCGGCACGCTGTCGACCGCGAAGATCAGGTCGGCGGCCTCGATGGCGACCACGACCGCGAACAGCGGGGTGGCAATGCGCTTGCCGGCCTCCTTGTAGAAGAACTTCGTGCCGCGGTACTCGTCGGACACCGGGATGATCTTGCGGAGCAGTCGGACGGCGAAACTCTTGCCCGGATCGATGCTCTCGTCGTCGTCCTTGATGAGCTTGTAGGCGCTGTAGATCAGGATGGCGCCGAAGACGAACAGGACCGCCGTGAACGTGGAGACGATGGCGACACCGAGCGCCAAGAAGATGCCGCGGAAGATCAACGCGCCGATGACGCCGTAGAACAGCACCCGGTGCTGGTACTCACGCGGGACCTTGAAGTAGGCGAAGATCAGCGCGAAGACGAAGAGATTGTCGACGCTCAGTGATTTCTCGAGGAGCCAAGCGGTGGTGAACTCGACACCGGCATCGGCGCCGAGGGTGAAGAAGATGACGACGGCGAAGATCAGCGACAGACCGACCCAGACGGCGCTCCAGATCGCTGCTTCCTTGAACTTGATGATGTGCTCGCCCCGATGGGCGAGCAGATCGATGGTCAACATGATCACGACCACGGCAGCGAATGCGGCCCAGGCCCAGAACGGAACTGTCATGGAATGTCCTCGGTGAAGGTAGGCGGGCGGAACTCCGGAGCCCTTGACCCCGTCTCCTCCACAGTGCCGAGAACTGGCCTGCCGATCCATGGCAACGATGCGCTGTCTGTCGCTCCAGGAATTGCCGGAATCCGGCAATCAGTGCGTTGAACGTCCGTTGGGCCAGTTCAGCCACCGGGCGCCGGTGACGGCAGTCTGCAGCTCGAAGCGCTGCGCGGGATCGACCGGGTCGCGGCCGGTCAGCCGGCCGATCTTCGCCAGCCGGTAGGTGAACGCCCTGACGGACAGGTGCAGCGAACGAGCGCCGAGCGAGGCGTTTCCGCCCGCGGCGAAGTACGCCTCGAGAGTTCGCAGCAGGGGCTCCGCGCCGCCCCGAGCACGGGTCAGCGGAGTGAGCAGGGCGTCGATCAGCTCCCGCATCGCCGTCTCGTCCCGGAGCAGCACGCGTTGCACCAGGAAGTCCGCAGCGTCGAACACCCGCCCGCTGCCGTCGGTCCGCGCGCCGAGCCGCAACGCCTCCCGGGCCTGGTCGTAGGACAGCCGCAACCCGGCAGGGCCCTGATGAGCCAGGCCCACCCCGATCCGCCAGGCCCCGACCTGCGCCGTCCGGCGCAGCTGCACCCCGGCCGCGTCGGCGGCGGGCAGGCTGCCGGTGAGTCCGTTGACCACCTGTTCGACGGCGGCGCGGTCGGGTGCGGCGAACAGCACCACCAGCGAGCCTTCCTTGGTGGTCACCAGGGCATCTGCGTCGCCCTTACGGCCCAGGACCGAGCGCTCGAGCAGAGCAGTCACCGCCGACGAGTCGGCGAACGGCCGCTCGGCCTGGACGACGACCGCCGCGTGCGGACCGGCCAGGGTGAGACCGAAGGAAGCGGCACGCTCGACCAGGCCGGCGAGCTCCTGGCTGCCGCCGAGCAACAGGTCGTCGACGAACTCGCGACGCTCGGCGGCCTGCGTCGCGACGAGCTGGCGCCTGGCCAACTGATAGCCCTCGGCGAGCGCGCCCACCACATCGTCGGCGCCGCGGAGCATCAGTTCCCCGGCCCGAACGACGGCGGGTGGATCGTCGGCCGGATCGGAGACCGCCGGGAGGTGCGGCCACAGCCGCCAGGTGGCGGAGAGAAACAGGTCCAGCAGCGGACGCAGCGCGATCCCGCGAGCGGCAGCCGTCCGCCCGGCATCCCGGAACGAGGCAAGGTTGCTGCGGGTCACTCCGTTCCCGGCCGTCACGGCGGCCAGCAGAACCGGCAGGTACTGGCCCAGGAGATCCGCGTCGGCGAGTCCGGCGTCCCGGGCGGCCGCCGCCGCGATCTCCTCCAGCGGAGTCTGCCCCGGCAGATGCTGCGAACCCGGCGGCGTCGGCGAACTCCGCGCGGTCATATCCGGGCAGGTTACGTGGGGTGCCTCGGCGCAGCGGGTCCAGCCGCGCCGTCGATGCTCGTTCATTTGATCGATTCCAGAAAACTCCGCTAAGTTCCTTTGCGTGACCAACGACTTCGAGGCCGAGCTGCGGCGGGTCTCGTTGCGCGTCACCCGGCCCCGGTTGGCGGTGCTCGCGGTGCTGCGGGATCACCCGCACATCGACACCGATACGGTGTTCTCGTTGGTGCGAGCCGATCTACCGACCGTCTCCCGGCAGGCCGTCTACGACGTTCTGCATGCGTTGACCGATGCCCGGCTGGTCCGGCGCATCGAACCGGCCGGCACGACCGCTCGCTACGAGTCCCGGGTGGGAGACAACCACCACCACCTCGTGTGCCGCTCCTGCGGCGCCATCGCCGACGTCGACTGCGCCGTCGGACACGCGCCGTGCCTCACCGCCTCGGACGCCCACGGTTACCAGGTCGACGAGGTGGAAGTCGTCTACTGGGGCACCTGCGAGGACTGCGCCATCAGAAGTACTGCCCAACAATCCGACCGTTCGGAAGGAACTACATGAGCGACATCCAGGACAAGAATTCGCCCAGCGCCCAGGGCGTCGACGAGATGGCCGGCTGCCCGGTCGCGCACGACTCGGCGACCGCGCACGGGAGCGAGAGCGAGAACCCGGCCATCGACTCGCCGAAGCCGAAGACCGGTGGTCGCCCACACACGAACCGGGACTGGTGGCCGAACCAGCTCGACCTCTCGGTGTTGCACGCCCACTCCTCCAAGAGCAACCCGCTGGGCGAGAACTTCAGCTATGCGAGGGAATTCGCCGGGCTCGACGTCGAGGCCGTCAAGCGGGACATCACCGAGGTGCTCACCACCTCGCAGGACTGGTGGCCGGCCGACTTCGGCCACTACGGCGGCCTGATGATCCGGTTGAGCTGGCACGCCGCAGGCACTTACCGCATCGGTGACGGCCGCGGCGGCGCCGGTGATGGCGGACAGCGGTTCGCGCCGCTGAACAGCTGGCCCGACAACGCCAACCTCGACAAGGCCCGCCGGCTGATGTGGCCGGTGAAACAGAAGTACGGCAAGCAGATCTCCTGGGCCGACCTGCTGGTCCTCGCCGGCAACGTCGCACTGGAGTCGATGGGATTCAAGACCTTCGGCTTCGGCTTCGGCCGGGTGGACGTCTGGGAGCCCGAAGAGATCATCTGGGGTCCGGAGGACGCGTGGCTCGGCGACGAGCGGTACGTCTCTGACGATGCGATGGCCGAGGGCGTCGGTGCGACCGAAATGGGGTTGATCTACGTCAACCCCGAGGGGCCGCGCGGCAGCGGTGATTTCCGCGCGGCGGCGCACTTCATCCGCGAGACCTTCGCCCGGATGGCGATGAACGACGAGGAGACCGTCGCGCTGATCGCCGGCGGCCACACCTTCGGCAAGACCCACGGCGCAGCCCCGGCCGACGACCACGTCGGCCCGGAGCCGGAGGCCGCGCCGCTGGAGACCCAGGGTCTGGGCTGGCTGAGCACCAGCGGCAGCGGCAAGGGCGCCGACACCATCACCAGTGGCCTCGAGGTCACCTGGACGGACAAGCCGACGCAGTGGAGCAATCGGTTCTTCGAGATCCTGTTCGGCTACGAGTGGGAACCGCAGACCAGTCCCGGCGGGGCCAAGCAGTGGGTCGCCAAGGACGCCGACGCGATCATCCCGGACGCGTACGACCCGGCGGTCAAGCACCGTCCGACGATGCTCACGACGGATCTTTCGCTGCGTTTCGACCCGGTGTACGAACCGATCTCCCGCCGGTTCCTGGAGAACCCCGACGAATTCGCGCTGGCGTTCGCCAAGGCCTGGTACAAGCTGCTGCACCGCGACATGGGACCGGTCAGCCGCTTCCTCGGCCCGTGGGTCGCCGAGCCGCAGCTGTGGCAGGACCCGGTGCCGGCCGTCGACCACGAGCTGGTCGGTGACGCCGACGTCGCGGCGCTCAAGGCGAAGGTGCTCGAGTCGGGTCTCACCACCGCGCAACTGGTCTCGACCGCCTGGGCCTCCGCTGCGAGCTTCCGGTCCACCGACAAGCGCGGCGGGGCCAACGGTGCGCGGATCAGGCTGGAGCCGCAGCGCGGGTGGGAGGTCAACCAGCCCGAGCAGCTCACCGGGGTGCTGGACACCCTCGAGGGCATCCGGCGCGAGTTCAATCAGGCCGGCGGCGCGCAGATCTCGCTGGCTGACCTGATCGTGCTGGCCGGCTCGGCCGCCGTGGAAAGCGCAGCGAAGGCGGCCGGTGTCGAGGTGACCGTGCCGTTCCGCCCGGGCCGCACCGACGCGACCCAGGAGCAGACCGACGTCGAGTCCTTCGCCGTCCTCGAGCCACGCGCCGACGGGTTCCGCAACTACCTGCCTGCCGGTGAAAAGCTCCAACCGGAAACGCTTCTCGTCGACCGCGCGTACATGCTGAACCTGACCGCACCCGAGATGACGGTCCTCGTCGGTGGTCTGCGTGTCCTGGGAAACAACGTCGGCGGCACCCGGCACGGTGTCCTGACCGACCGGCCCGGCGTGCTCGGTACCGACTTCTTCGTCAACCTGCTCTCCCCGGGGACCCGGTGGAAGGCGTCGGATTCCGACGAGAATGTCTACGAGATCCGCGATGTCAGCACCGACGAGGTGAAGTGGACGGCCACCGCGGTCGACCTCGTCTTCGGGTCGAACTCGCAGTTGCGGGCGATCGCAGAGGTCTACGCCAGCCGGGACGCCAGCGAGAAGTTCGTCGCCGACTTCGTCGCGGCGTGGACGAAGGTGATGGAACTCGACCGGTTCGACCTGGGCTGATCAGGCCGGCGGGGCGAGACCCGGTCCAGGTGCGCCGAATGCCGGTACCCCGAACCGCGCGGCGAGCTCACCGGCGAGTTCTTTCTGCGGCGTCGCCGTCGAGATCGAGGCCGACGATCGACCATCCGTCCCGGGCGAACCGCTGCGCAGTTGCCCGGCCGATGCCCGCGCTCGGCGGCCACACCGGTGATGATCGCTGCGCCCTGCGGGGTGCGCTGGCCAGCCTGCCGGCGACACCGGGTAGGAACGTTGATCTGATCAACCGATGAGTTCCTCATCGATTCATTCGTCCCGGAGTAGCGTCAAATGCTCATCGCGTTGCACGATGCGCCTGTCCGGCGAGGGGAATCGTCATGACCACTGCTCAACGCTTCCGGACGATGGGATGCCGCCCCTGGGAAACTCCAGCCCGGACGGAACCGCTCCGGTGCTGCTGGACGTCCTGTGCAGGCCGGTGGATCCCGACCGGGTTCGAAGGCTTCCTCTGCATCGAGGGCAAATCACCACAACGGCTTTCGGGCTGACCCGGTGCTGAGCAGAACCTCGGCGGTGGCGTCGTCATCGGGACCTGCGACGACTCTTCCTGGCACCGGATGACTGCTCCGGTGATCCGGACGCGTAGGGGCACCGTTCGGGGGCGATGGGACGGTCCGATTGCGGTGTTCCTCGGCATCCCCTTCGCGGCGCCGCCGGTGGGCCGCGGACGGTTTCAGGCGCCGCGCCCGCCGCAGCCCTGGGATGGAATTCGTGAGGTCGATGCCTTCGGCCCCCCGCCGCCTCAGGAACGGATGGGTGCACTTCCTGCAGACCACGGTTCCCGGGGGCGGACAGCTCCCATTCGCCACGAAGCCAGCGATTGGTTGACCCTCAACGTCTGGACACCCGTCCCGGGCGCCGCCGGTCTACCCGTGATGGTCTGGATCCACGGTGGTGCGTACCGGTTCGGATCGTCCGCCGATCCCGGATACGACGGCGCGACACTCGCCCGCGCCGGAATCGTCGTGGTCACCGCGAACCACCGGGTCGGGGTGGAGGGCTACGCCGAGATCAAGGGTGCCCCTGCCAATCGGGCGCTGCTCGACCAGCTCGCGGCGCTGCACTGGGTGCACGACGAGATCCGCGCTTTCGGCGGCGATCCCGCGCGGGTCACCGTCTTCGGTCAATCGGCCGGCGCCGGCGCGATCGCCGCTCTGTTGGTCATGCCCCTCGGTCGGGACCTCTTCAGCCGGGCAATCGTGCAGAGCGTGCCCGGAACCTACTTCGATCCCGCGCTGGCACGCCGCATCACAACCGCACTGGTCGAACCGATCGGATTGACCCCCACAGTCGGCGATCTCGCCGATGTCTCACCGGCACTGCTGATGAACACCATGGCCGGCTTGGACCGGCGCATGCCCGAGACCGACCAATGGGGACCCTTTTCGCCGGTCGTCGACGGAGACATTCTGCCCACCGACCCATGGACCGGGTTGGCCGCCGGTGCAGGGCGGGACGTGCCATTGCTCGTCGGGCATACGCGCGACGAGTGGCGACTGTTCCTGGTTCTCCGCGACCTGGTCGGTGGGGTCACGGACGCGATGGCGGACGAGGCGATGAACCGCTTCGGGCCGGGACCCGATGCTGCCCATCGGTTTCGCTCGGCGTACCCCGATGCGACCGCCGAGGAGCTCTACGTCCTCGTGCATTCCGACCGGATGTTTCGGATGCCGAGCCTGCAACTCGCGGCCGCGCACACCGCCGGTGGCGGACGCAGTCACCTGTACGAGCTGACCTGGCCCGCCCCCGCCGCCGGCGGGGTGTTCGGTGCCTGCCACGCACTCGATGTTTCCTTGGTCTTCGGAACGCTCGATCAAGGAATGGCGATCCAGTTGCTCGGCGATCCGCCACCGTCCGCAGCCAGAGCACTGTCGGTGCGCATGCAAACCGCGTGGACGAGGTTCGCCCGCGACGCACGGCCGGGCTGGGTACCGTACGACGAACTCCGACGAGTCACCCGCGTCTTCGATGTCGTCGAAACAAGCGGTGTGGAAACAAGCGGTGTCGAAACAAGCGGTGTGGAAACAAGCGGTGTCGAAACAAGCGGTGTCGAAACAAGCGGTATGGAAACAACCGGTGTCCAGTGCTATCCGGAGGAGGCATCCCGCCGGCTGTGGGCCGACACGCCGATCCGGGTGATCGGGATGCAGCCGGACGAACCGTCACGAGAGGTCCGGACCTGACCAGCCTCAGCCGCCTCGGCTCTTTCGCAGGAGTTAGTAGCTCAGAGCGATCAATTACTGACGTAGAGTAGTAGCTGAGCTACGAACTCCGCCGGATCCGTGAAGGGCATCGCGATGAGTCAGAACGCCCTGCCGATCACCGTTTCGGACTGGATGGCCGCGCAGGCCCGGACGAAGCGGTTCCTGTGGGCGTTGACGCTGGGCGCATCCTGCATCTCGGTCTGCCTGTTTCTGCTGGTGGTGATGGTGGCCGATGCCGTCGCGACCGGTGCCGCACGCTGGGCGCTGATCGCTGGCGTGCTGGTGCTGATCACCCTTCCCGTCGCCATCGGATCGGCACTCGCAAACCGCAAACAGCAGGCCAAGACCGACGACCTCGTCAGCAGGTTGACCGGGCAGCTCGCCGATGCGATCGACCTCGCGGGCGAGCAGGCGCGCCGGCAAGAGGCGCAGGCACGCCAGCAGGAGAACCAGTCCCTGCGTCAGGAGTTCGAAAGCCGACTGGCCAACGCCCTGGACATGGCCGGTGGTGAACCCGAAGTCATCGACGTCATCGAACGCGCCTTCGCCATGACAATGCCCGGCTCGCCCGTCGAACTGCTGCTGGCGGACAACAGCCGCGCGCACCTGACCCGGATGGCGGGCACTTCGCCCGCCGGATCGGCCCCCGGCTGCAACGTCGACTCTCCGGATCATTGCCCCGCCGCTCGCCGGGCGCAGATCCAGCGATTCGCCCACAGCGACGACATCGATGCCTGCCCCAAGCTCCGCGGCCGGAGCGAGGGCCCGATCTCGTCGGTGTGCGTGCCGGTGTCGATCATGGGCCGGTCCGTCGGCGTCATCCACGCCACCGCGGAACCACACGCAAACCCGGGCGACGACGCCGTGCGAGACCTGGGAACCCTGGCCAAACTGGCCGGCGCACGCATCGGCCTGCTGCGGGTCATGATCGAAACCCAGCTGCAGGCGTCGACCGACAGCCTCACCGGATTGCTGAACCGGCGCTCCTTCGAACAACAGGTCACCAGGGCCCGGCACGACCCCCTGCTGCTGACCCTTGCGATGGCCGATCTCGACCATTTCAAGACGCTGAACGACACCTACGGTCACGAGACCGGCGACCGGGCACTGCGCCTGTTCGCGCAGGTCCTGACCGGCTCCGTGCGACAGCAGGATTTCGCGTGCCGACACGGCGGAGAGGAGTTCGTCCTCGCCCTGACCGGCTGCGACAGCACCGCCGCCCGCGACATCCTGGACGCCTTGCGAGGCAGGCTGGCCGCCGCCATCACCGTGGCCGGACTCCCCACGTTCACCGTCAGCTTCGGTGTGGTCGAGGCGCTCGATGATGAGGACCTCCCCACCCTGATCAGCCGTGCGGACGCCGCGCTCTTCGAGGCAAAAGGCGACGGTCGCGACCGAGTCGTCGTCCAGGACGGCCTCGGGCGGACGGTGCCCGCACTGTCGGAGCGCGCCGGCATCACCGAAAGCGACCGCATCCACCTGATGCGCGCCGAAAAGAACAACTGACCCAGCCGCTCCCTCATCGTCAGCGATTCCTCATGATCGTCCAGTGACCGCCACGCCGGCGGTCGAACAACCGGACATCGGAGCGACCCGCCACGCCGGCGGGTGCGACGGGGCTCTCGACCACCCCGGCCACCCTCACCCTGTCCCTGCCGGAGCTGGCCGCCCTGGACGCGATCGAATCCTGCTCAGCGCCAACGCCTGCCGCGTCAGGGACGACGGGCGGGTGACCGAACACAGCGGAGGCCGATGGTGGTCGTTGAACCCATGGACGCAAATCGCGCCGACCACTGAACAGGGTGTTGGTTCGCCACCGTGATGGCAAGATCAACGATTGATGCCGGACGCGGCAATCGAGTGCCGTGCAGCCACTGGGACGATCTTCGAGATGGGTTGCGGCGCAGACGTCGCCCATCGCGATGGCGGCCCATCAAAGGGTTGACCCCGAAAAAGCGCCTTCCGGCGCCGTCCGAATACGGCGGGCACGCGACCGATTCCTTGCGGCGAACGAACATGCACTTGCCGGCCGACACCAGTAATTGCCTTGACGTGGACGGCGTCCGGGAGTGTTCTTGTCGGTAACTGTTGAGCGGTCGGCGATGATCTGGGCCGACGGACTCGGCTGCCGAAACGGTGGGGCATCACGGAGCGAGGGGATCGCGATGGCACGGGGGCTGTCTTTGCATATCGGGCTGAATCGGGTGGACCCGGCACATTACGACGGTTGGGACGGAGCCCTCACCGCCTGCGAGTTCGACGCCAACGACATGCAGGCGATCGCGACCAGTTGCGGCTTTGAAGCAAACAAGTTGCTCACCGAGCAGGCGACCGCCGACGCCGTGCTGGCGGCGATCAGCCGAGCCGCCGGCGAATTGGCCGACGGTGATCTGTTTTTTCTGTCCTACTCCGGTCACGGTGGCCAGGTTCCCGACCGCAACGGCGAAGAGGAGGACGATCGCTCGGACGAGACATGGGTCGCGTACGACCGGCAGATCGTCGACGACGAACTGTATGCGCTCTGGGGACAGTTCGCGCAGGGAGTCCGCATCTTTGTTGTGTCGGACAGCTGCCACAGTGGGACCGTGGTCAGGGACATTGCCGCCGCGGTACCGGATCCGGTGTCCACCAGAACCAAGGCAGCAGAGCAGTCGCCGTTGTATCGGGCCCTCCCCCGGGACGTCATGATCGCGACGTACCGTGCCAACGCGAGAATGTATGACGACATTCAGCAGCGCGTGCCGGGCTCGGAACTGGCGAACCCGGCGGCGACGGTGATCCTCATCTCCGGCTGCCGCGACGATCAACTCTCGCTCGACGGGTTCAGTAACGGGCTCTTCACCGAAAATCTCCGCGCCGTGTGGGCCGACGGAGCCTGGCAGGGGGCGTACGCCCAATTCCGGGAAGAGATTCGGTCCCGCATGCCGGCGGACCAGCAACCCAACTACCTGGTGGTGGGTGCGGCCAATCCGGGCTTCGAGCAGCAAAACCCGTTCACCATCACCCCTACAAAGTCTCATGAACCGGCATGATGAGCAGCGAATAGCCGACGACCATGCGCTGGGCCATCGTCATCGGCATCGATGACTACGGCAATCCTGAGCTGAGCCTGAATGCGTCGGTGTCCGATGCACTCGGATTCCGGAATTGGGTCATCGACGCGGATGGCGGCGGCGTACCCGAGTCGAATCTGTGGCTGCTGTTGTCACCGCGGCCCTCGGACGAACCGGCTGTCGAAAAGCCCGTTCCGGCTGCGACCAAGGACGCCATCGTCACCGCCATCAACGAAGTGGTGGTGGCCGCCGCCAAGCAACCGGCGGACCGGCTGTATTTCTATTTCGCCGGGCACGGCATCACCGCCCGGGTGGCGAACCGCGACGAGAGCGCCCTGGTGACGCCGGGATTCGACGAACTGCACACCGACCATTCCCTCGCCGTCCGCTCCATCGCCGAGTACTTCGAGACAACCGCGTTCGCCGACCAGTTCTTGTTCATCGACGCCTGCCGCAGCATTCCCTGGCCGGACCGGGAGTTCGAGGTCGGGCGCTGGCCGGTCCCACGCCGGCGGGATCCGGGCGCCGAGCCGGTCCAGCAGTTCATCCTCTACGCGACCGCACCCGGTCGCGCCGCCGAAGAACGCGGGTGGCCCGACGAGGCGGCGGGTGCGTTCACGGGCACCCTGCTGGAGGGACTGGCCGGCACGGAGAACGCGAAGGCGTGGTCGTGGGAGCGGAACTGCTACGAGGTCCGCTGGGAGCGCCTGGCCTCGTTCATCCATCAACGCATGGCCGATAGTGCCCCGCCGGATGTGGCAGAGCAGAACTGGCGTGCTCAGATCCCGCAGGACAGCGGTGCCCGCGGGGTCGCGGGCCGCGACCGGGATGTCTGTGTCGTGTCGTATCCCAGCGGACGCTTCCCGCACGTGAAACTCACCATCGAACTGGCGACCGACGCGAAGGACACCTCGGCCGAGGTCAGCGTGCTGGACGCGATCGGTGAGCCGATCGCCTCGGCGCTCAAGGTCACCGGCGAGTCCCAGACCTTCCCGTTGGCGCCCAGGACCTACGCGGTTCGAGCGATCACGACCGCACCGACCGCCCTGTTCGGTTCGGTCAAGGCGCCGATCGAGCTCTACCGGGACCGCACGGTGCCGATCCAACTGCAACCGCCCGGAACACCACCGACCGGCGACGAGGTCACCGAGCGGGTCGGGCCCGAGGACATCGCCGCCGCCGGCCGTGAGCAGCCACCGGGGTCGATCTCCATCGGATCGCTCGACCCGCTCGCTGTCGCGGAGATCGTCGACGAGGCCGGGCGCCTCGTCGCGGTGAAGTCCGCCGGCGAGGACGTCACGGTGAATCCCGGCTTCTACCACGTCCGGCAGCTCGGCCCGGAAGCCTCGCAGGATGCCATGTTCGTCGTCCTGACCGCCGGCGAACAAGAGACCGTGACTCTGCAGCCGCCGCCACCGGAGCCGACGGTGTGCGCCCTCACCGAAGCGCTGGGGGGAAGCGTCGAGGGCAACTGGGTGCGGATGGCCGACGGTGAGGAGCCGATGGGATGGGCCCGGCCGTCAACTGTCGTTGCGGCGGGCATCGCGCGGACCCTGCAGGGACACCCGCCGGCCGGACTCGGTGTCGCCGACCTGCGCGGAACGCTCGCCGGGGGATCGGGTGTCGCCGTCTTCGTCATCGATCCCCGGACCGGTGGGCCCGCGGTCGACCACGTCATGGCTGACCTGACGGTACGGATATGGCCGGCCGGTGAGCCGGTCGGGAACCACAGTGTCCCGCTGCACGCAACCGGCGCCGGGGTGGCGAGCGTCGTTGTGCCGGTGTCCGAGCCGCGGCCGCACTGGGTGTCCTTCGCAACATCGCGCGCCGACCCCACCGTTGTCGCACTGCCCGTCCTACCCGGCCGGCTTGCGACGCTCATCGCCCAGGTGGGAAGCAACCGCATTCAGCTGCATCAATTCCATCCGGCCACCGCCGGCGGCCCGTCATCGACGGTGGGCGAACTGCGGCGTGTCGAATACCTCCAACGACTCCTCGTCTCGGGCCGGGTCGACATCGCCGAGCGGCTCGCCACCCAGCTGGCGCGCGCCGCCTCCGGGGACCCCTTCGCGGGGGTGGTCGCCGGCTACCTCCTGCTGCGGCTGGGCCGCCACGACGAACTGGACAAGCTGGCGTCGGAGGTCATCGCCACCGCGCCAACGCTCGCTGACGCCTACATTCTCCGCGGCGAGTACGAGGCGCGGAACGGCCGGCCGGAGGCCGCCGACCGGGCGTACGCGAACGCGATCAACACCGGCGTCCCGGCTTTCGGTGAGGGGCTGACGCGTGTGCTCGAGGGACTGCGCAGCGGCGGGTACAACCACCCCCGCGGTGCACTGGTCCGGCACATCTTCCAGCGCCACGCCAGGGGCTCGATGTGGGCCGAGTTCACCCCGAACAGGGGACTCCAGTCGGGACGGCCCGTGATCAGCGCCGCGGACCTCGGTTTCGAGGCCTGAATGTCACCGGAACAATGACCAACCCGGGACGGCCGACCGACTTCATCCGCAGGACAGATGAAAGGACCGCATCATGGCTGTACCGGTAGACCCTCGGCTCAATCGCGACGTCACGCTGCACGGCGTCACGGTCCGTACACAGAACCTGCAGGGCTCGATCGACGTCATCGTCCCGCAGTCCACTCGGACCAGATCGCCCGGTGAAGCCACCCGAATCGATCTCACACTGGCCGATCGCGGTCTGCGCACCCAGCAGACCGTCGTCATCAACGGTCAGTTGACGCCGCGGGCCGCTGCCGATGGCACCGTTCGCGAGCGCGGACCGGCCGAACCCGAGGTCTTCGAGATCGAGGTTCAGCCGCCTGAACCCGGTTACGGGCAGGTTGTCCTGCAACAGGATGCGATCACGGGGGCGCTGCGCTGGTCGCTGCCCGAGCCCACCCCGGAACCGGCGGCCGGGGCGACCCGCGGTGGCCCGCCCACTGCCCGGTACCGGTTGACGGTCGACGCCGCACCCGAGTCGGCCACCGTTGCCACCCGCGGCATCGGCAGTTGGATCGTCAAGAAGGTGGTGAAGGTCCTCGTCTACAAACTGGCCGGCCGCGTCGTCAGATCGGTGGCGAACTATTTCGCTCGCAAGTGGGAGAAGGCGAACCGACCGTATGGCCTGTTCCAACTGAACGACAACAACCTCATGTCCGGTGCGCACCGGCCACCGGATTGGGCCGACCTGAGCGGTTCGAAGGCACTGATGCTGGTGCATGGCACCTTCAGCACCTGCGCCGGTGGCTTCGGCGGACTGAGCGACGCGACCGTCGGCGAACTCCGCCACCGCTATCACGACCGGGTGCTGGCCTTCGACCACTACACGATCACCGAAGATCCGGTGGACAATGTCCGCTGGCTGGTGAAACAGGTCGGTGACAACGCCCTGAACGTGGACCTGTTGTGTCACTCCCGCGGCGGATTGGTCAGCCGGGTGCTGGCCGAAGGTTTTCCGGGCAGCAATGTGGATCTCGGCCGGGTCACCGTTGATCGGGTGGTCTTCACCGCGTCACCGAACGCCGGGACGGTGCTCACCGACACCGACAAACTCGGCTCCTACATCGACATGTTCACCAATCTGTTCAGCCTGGCGAGCAACCCGATCATCGACGGTCTGGCGGGGGTCATCGAACTCGTGAAGGACCTCGCGGCCAACAGCGTCGACGGGCTGACCGGCCTGCAGTCGATGCGCCCGGGCGGCCCATTTCTGACCATGTTGAACAGCCGGCAGACCGGCCACGGTGACGGTTATCGGTCGATCGCCGCGGATTTCGAGCCGGCCGGTGGCGGCAGCCCGATTCTCTGGACCCTGGACAAGATCGCCGACGGCGCCTTCACCATGGCAACGAACGATCTGGTGGTGCCGACCGACGGTGTGTTCGCAGGGAATGGTTCGTCACGTTTTCCCATTCCGCCGGACCGCTGTTTCACCCTCGACAGCACAAAGGCGATCATGCACACCGACTACTTCCGGCACGGTGAGGTACAGGAAAGAATTCTGGCCTGGCTTCCGGGCTGACACCGCGCCGCACACGACGAACGCGCCGCAGCAGACGCAGTCACGCAGAACGGCGGGGCTTGCATCCCCCGAGAGGATGCGAGCCCCGCCGTCGTCATTCCGGTCGGCCGTTGTCTCCGATGCCGGCACGTGGCCCTTGGGCCGGTGTCGCGGTCAGCGGCGATAGCCCACCTGGTTGCGGTTCCTCCGGTTGGCGATCGCGACGCCGGCCCAGACGCCGCCGGCGACCAGAGCAATCCAGAACAGGCCGGAGAACACCGCCCCGATCACCCAGCCGATGAGGCTCAGCGCGATCCACGCGACGACCACGATGCCGACGATCTTCAAGAACTTGTCCATGATTTTCCTCCCGAGATACCCGGACTGTTGCGGAGCGGCCGACCGGCCGATTCCCTTCCTACTGTCCTCCTGCCGCGGCGTGCCCGCGTCAGGTGTGGACCCTGATTTCCGACTGAGGGTTTCCCCCTTGTCTGATCCAGTTTGTCCGATCCAGCTCCCGCCCTCCGGCCGACAGCAGGATGGCCGCCGGGCAGCTGGCTCCATTCGGGCAACGACCCAGGGCAGCCCGATGTTCCCGCCCGGCGGGCCTCGGACGGTGGCAGTGCTCAGCGCAGGAAGGCCTCCAGTGCGGCCAGCGCTCCCTCGATGGCAGCGGTGGATCCGGCGAAGGAGAAGCGCAGGAAGCGGTGGCCGTCCACCTGGTCGAAGTCGACCCCGGGCGCCGCCGCGATCCCCGCCTCGGCCAGCAGCCGGGCGGCGAAGACGGCGGAGTCGTCGGTGAGGTGGGAGATGTCGGCGTAGACGTAGAAGGCGCCGTCGGCCGGCGCCAGCCTGTCGATGCCCAACCGGCGCAGCCCGTTCAGCAGCAGGGCCCGGTTGGTGGCGTACCGGGTGACGTGGCCGTCGCACTCGGCATACCCGTCGAAGGCGCCGAGCGCCGCGTACTGCGCGGGCGCCGGTGGGCAGATCGCGAGATTGCCCGCCAGCGCATCGATCACGTCGGTCAGGTCCCGCGGCACCAGCAGCCAGCCGATGCGCCAGCCCGTCATCGAGAAGTACTTGGAGAAGGAGTTGACGACGAACCCGCTGCGGTCGGTCTGCCAACTGCACGCGGTCTGCCCGGTGTAGGTGATGCCGTGGTAGATCTCGTCGGAGATCAGCCGGACACCGGTGTCGGCGCAGTGCCGGGCCAGTTCCCCCAGCTCGGCCGGCGGCAGCATCGTCCCGGTGGGGTTGGCGGGGCTCGCGACGATCAGCCCGTCCAGCCCGAGACCGTCGATCATCGACGCCGTCGGCTGGTAACGGGTCCGCGGACCGCACGGCAGGTCCACCACCTCGCAACCGAGCGCATGCAGGATGTTGCGGTACGCGGGGTAACCCGGTCGGGCCAGCCCGACCCGGCTGCCGACGTCGAAGGCGGCGAGAAAGGCGAGCAGGAAGCCGCCGGAGGAGCCTGTGGTCACCATCACGTCGTCGGCGTCGACCTCGAGCCCGTACCGATGCCGGTAGTGACCGGCGATCGCCGCGCGGAGCGGCGCGATCCCCGGGGTCTCGGTGTACCCGAGGATGTGCTCGTCCAGCGACCGGTGCGCCGCCGCCAGCACCGGGGCCGGCGCCGGGGTGGACGGCTGCCCGGCCGCCAGGTTGAACAGCGGCTCGCCCCGCTCGGCCCGACGAGCCGCGGCCGCGAGCACCCGCATGACGTAGAACGGCGCGACCGCCGATCGCCCGGACGGGCCGAAGGTCGCCGCATCCGTTGTCGGCAATGAGGTCTCGGGCACTCCGATTTCGGGCACGACGATTTCGGGTGGGGCATCCCGGGCGCCGGTCATCAGCTGCGGTGTTCCTCATGCCATGCCGGGCACCAGCACCCGGCCATCCGCGGCGGCCTCCGCGATGTCCGTGCGGTGATGGGACCCGCGCAGCTGCACCCGGTCCACCAGGTCGTAGGCGGACGCCCGGGCCGCGGCCAGGTCGCCGCCGGTCGCCACCACGGACAGCACCCGGCCACCCGAGGACACCACGGTCCCGTCGTCGGTCATCCGGGTACCGGCGTGCAGGATCCCGTCCGCCTCGGCGCCGGTGACGACGTCCCCGATCACCGGAGTCCCGGGGTAGTTCTCTGCTGCGATGACGACCGTGACCGCCGCCGCTCCGCGCCAGGTCAGCGGGGACCGGTTGTCCAGCCGGCCCGCCGCGGCCGCGGCCAGCAGCGATCCCAACGGGGTGTCCAGCAGTTCGAGGACCACCTGGGTTTCCGGGTCGCCGAATCGGCAGTTGAACTCGATGACCTTGGGACCGCTGTTGGTGAGCACCAACCCGGCATACAGCAGACCGGTGAAAGGGGTGCCGCGGCGGGACATCTCGGCCAGAACGGGATCGAGAACGGTGCGCTGGACCTGGTCGACCAGCCCCGCGGGCGCCCACGGCAACGGCGCGTACGCACCCATTCCGCCGGTGTTGGGGCCGGCGTCGCCGTCGCCGAGCCGCTTGAAGTCCTGAGCCGGCAGCAGCGGCACCGCGACGGCGCCGTCGCACACCGCGAACAGTGACACCTCAGGGCCGGCGAGGTACTCCTCGACCAGCACCGGATGACCGGAATCCAGCACCGCGACCGCATGCGCCCGGGCGGCCTCCCGATCGCGGGTGACCACCACGCCCTTGCCGGCCGCCAGCCCGTCGTCCTTGACGACATACGGCGCACCGCACCGGGTCAGCGCGTCGTCGATGGCCTCGGCGGTGGTGACGCGGACCGCCGCCGCCGTCGGCACCCCGGCGACCGCCATCACGTCCTTGGCGAAGGCCTTGGAACCCTCGATCCGGGCCGCCGCGGCACCGGGCCCGAACACCGCGAAGCCGCGCCGGCGGAGCTCGTCCGCCGCGCCGTTCACCAGCGGAACCTCCGGGCCGATGACGGTCAGATCCGGCTGCACCTGCTCCGCGAGGTCCGCGATGGAAACAGGATCGGCCGGGTCGACCGGATGCGCGGTGGCCAGCGCGGTGGTCCCGGCGTTCCCGGGCGCGATGTGCAGCGCACGGACGGCGGGGTCGCGATGCAGCGCCCGCAACAGGGCGTGCTCGCGGGCGCCGGAGCCGATGACGAGAATGCGCACGAGCCGCAGAGTAACGGTCCCGTCCCGAGTCCGAACGGATGACGCCGGTCGTGGACCGATGGCCCACCCGCGGGTGCTCGGTGATCAACGTTGCGGAACATTCCTGGTTGGCGGCCGACCGGCGATGTTCACCAACGGTGATCAGCACGCCCCGGTGCGCCCCGCGGCCAGGACCTGCTGCCGCCGTGCAACCCTTGCAGCCATGTCCGGCGTCCTCACCACCGACGAGCTGGTGGCTGTGCTGCGGGCCGAGTCCGCGCTGCTGTCCGAGCAGGCCGAGCGGGTCCTGCTGTCCGATCCGGTCCCGACCTGCCCGGAATGGACCGTGGCGCAGCTGCTGGAGCACACCGGCGGCGTGCAGCGGTGGGCCACCGCGATCGTCACCGGCGCCCTCGAGCAATTGCCGACCCCGGACGAGGAGGCGGCGCTGTTCGCTTCTCCCGGTGAGAACCTGATCGGCTGGTTCCTCACCGGTGCTGTCCGGCTCGCCGATGCGCTGCGCGCCGCGCCGGAGGACCTGCGGGCGGCTGTCTTCCTGCGCAATGCCGCCGAGCCGCGGCACTTCTGGGCCAGGCGGCAGGCCCACGAGGTGACGATCCACCGGGTCGATGCGCTGTCCGCCCTGTTGGGCCGCCTCCCGTCCACCGCAGAGGCCGGCATCCCGACCTCCCTGGCGGTGGACGGGATCGACGAGCTGGTCACCGGTTTCGTTCCGCGCCGCAGCAGCCGGCTCCGCACGGACGAGCCGTTCGCCGTGGTCATCAGCCCGAACGATGCGGACGCGGCCTGGACCGTCCGGGTGTCGGACGAGCCACCGTCGGCACACCGGGGCGCCGACCCGGGCGCCCATTCCGTGCTGACCGGCAGCGCCGCGGCGCTGTATCTGGGGCTGTGGAACCGCGGTGACGACATCGCCGAGAACGGCACGGTGGATGCGCTGGGGCACTGGCGGCAGCAGGTGCGGGTCTCCTGGTGACGGGCCCACAGCCGTCACCGGTCAGGTCGTCGGCGTCATCTCGGCATGCAGCTGCAGGAACCTGAACTCTCCTGGGCCGCCGGCGATCGGCTCGTAGGCCTGGACGACCTCGTCGACCCACGCCCCGACGTCATCCGCTGACAGCCGGGCGGTCCAGTCGGCGAAGCCGACGGTGCACCAGCGGGTGAAGGCCTCCCGGGAGCCGAACTCCCAGCGGACGTCGTCGACGGTGAGATCCATCGTCTGCAGCCCCGCGGACTCGGCCAGCGCCGGGTACTGCTCGGGATCCACGTGCAGGAAGGGCGGCGGAGAAACCGGTGAAGGCGGGCTGCCACCGCGGGCGCTCGGTCACCCGCATCGCCACCTGCTCCAGGCTGGTCCGCGGGCCGGCGCAGACCTGTTGGAGCGATCACCCGGCCGTGCGTCCGGGTGGCCCTGGCGATGGCGGAGAGCGCCGCCTGCTGGTCGGCGACCCAGTGCAGGGCGTTGAACGACACCACCAGGTCGAACTCGTACCGGTACGGCAGGTCCAGCACGTCACCGACCTCGAAACGGACGCGAGCACCCGCCGGATCCGGCCGGGACTGCGCAGTCTCGATCATCCGCGGCGACGCGTCGACCCCGACCACCTCGCCGTCGGGCAACTGGGCCGCGATCGACCGGGTGACGTACCCGTCGCCGCAGCCCACGTCGAGCACCCGCTCGTGCCCGGAGAACGCCAGGTTCGCCAACGCCCGGCCCGCCAGCTCCCGCTGCAGGTCGCTGATCTGCTCGTAACCCCGGCCGTCCCAGTCCGCCATGACGCTCCCGTCCGTTCCGCCGTGTCGGCGGTTCCCCGTGGCAGCCTCCCAGGAGTCGGCTCAGCCGGCAGCCTCAGCGAGCACGTCGTGCAGGACGATCGTCTGCTCCCGGCCAGGGCCGACCCCGATCGAGGACACCCGCGACCCGGACAGTTCCTCGACCCGGCGGACGTAGGCCCGCGCGTTCGCCGGCAGTTCGTCGAAGCTGCGGCACGCCGAGATGTCCTCGAACCAGCCGGGCATCATCTCGTACACCGGCCGCGAGTGGTGGAAAGCCGTTTGAGTGGGCGGCATCTCCTCGAACCGCTCGCCGTCGACGTCGTAGGCCACGCAGACCGGAACCTCCTCCAGCGAGGACAGCACGTCCAGCTTGGTGAGGAAGAAGTCGGTGATCCCGTTGACCCGGGAGGCGTACCGCGCGATGACGGCGTCGAACCAGCCGCAGCGGCGGAGCCGGCCGGTCGTCACCCCGACCTCGCCGCCGGTCTTGCGCAGGTACTCGCCCCACTCGTCGAACAGTTCGGTCGGGAACGGACCGGACCCGACCCTCGTCGTGTACGCCTTGAGGATGCCGAGCACCGAGGTGATCGCGGTCGGCCCGATGCCCGCGCCGACGGCCGCGCCACCGGCCGTCGGGTTGGACGAGGTCACGTACGGGTAGGTGCCGTGGTCGACGTCCAGCAGCGTCCCCTGGGATCCCTCGAGGAGGATGTTGTCGCCGCGGTCCACTGCCCGGCCGAGTTCGAGCCGGGTATCGGCGATCCGGTGCGTGAAGCCCTCGGCCTGCTGGAGGACCTCCTCGACGATGCGGCCGGCGTCCAGCGCCCTGCGGTTGTAGACCTTGACCAGCATCTGGTTCTTGATGTCCAGCGCCGCGTCGACCTTCTGCGCGAGGATCGACGGGTCCAGCAGATCCTGGACCCGCACCCCGAGTCGGGCGACCTTGTCCCCGTAGGCCGGCCCGATGCCGCGGCCGGTGGTACCGATCTTCGACTTCCCCAGATAGCGCTCGGAGACCTTATCGATGGCGACGTGGTACGGCATGATCAGGTGCGCGTCGTTGGAGATCAGCAGCTTCGAGGTGTCGACGCCGCGCTCCTCCAGGCCGCCCAGCTCGGTGAGCAGCACCCCGGGGTCGATGACGACGCCGTTGCCGATGACATTGGTGACACCCGGGGTGAGGATCCCGGACGGGATCAGGTGCAGGGCAAAGGTCTGCCCGTCCGGCAGCACGACCGTGTGGCCGGCGTTGTTGCCGCCCTGGTAGCGGACCACCCACTGCACCCGGTCGCCGTACAGGTCGGTGGCCTTGCCCTTGCCCTCGTCGCCCCATTGGGCGCCGATCAGCACCATCACCGACATGGCACACTCCGATCGTCGTCAGCATGGTCGAGCGCACGCCAGAGGGAAGGGTAGTCGGTGACAGCTCCGTCAACGATCACCGTGCTGTGCTGCCGCCCCGCCGCAGGATCCGGCAGTAGTGACGCCGGGAACGCCGACGCCGACGTGCCCGACCAGCCCAAAGTCGCGGCGGCGATCGAGCGGATGGTGGCGGCGTGCGCGCCCGATCAGGTCCATTTCGTCGGCCGGCGGCCGGCGAAGCCGATCGACCCGCTGCTCACCGGCCGGGTTCTGGTGATCGGCGACGACCCGGATCTCGCCGCCGTGGTGCGGCGACTGCTGCGCAAAGATCTGCTCGGCTCGGTCGAGGTGGCGTACGCGGCCCCGCGTCGCACGCCGGCGACCGACCTGTGGAGCCTGCCGGTCGGTGAACGCGCGGTCGCGCTGGCCCGCACCGGCGAGGTCGACCTGGTACCGCTGGTCCGCGACGACGTCGGCGGCGTGCTCCTCGCGGCCGGCTACCTGGGACCGCTGAACGGCACCGTGTATGTCGACGAGCATCGGGTGCTGCGCGGGGCGGCGCAGCGGCTCCGGGTGGAACCGGACCGGGAGAAGGGTCTTGCGGTCACCGTCACCCGCCGCAGGGTGATGGGCGTCGGCCGACGACCGAGGACAACCCTGGGTCGTGCGGTACAGATCGGTACCGCGCCCACCACGGTGGTGAGTGACGGCATCCCCTATCCGCGATCGATGGACCGGTGGACGTTCTACAAGCACACCGAGCCGCTGCGCCTGGTCCGCGGGTTGGGTTGACCGGCGCGGCTGCTGGTGGACGCGGTCAACACCACTGCTTCGCCCGGCCCCGGCCCCGCCGCACACCGGCCGGTCGCCCGCGGTCAGGGCAGCAGTTCCGCCGGGATCTGCGGGTCGGCGTCGATCAGGAACGCCTGCACCCGGGCCACCTCGTCCGCCTCCTCGAACAGCGCGGCGGCCTGGCCGAGGGCGGACAGCGCGCGAAGAAACCCCTGGTTCGGCTCGTGCGTCCACGGAATCGGCCCGGCGCCCTTCCATCCGTTGCGTCGCAACATGTCCAGGCCGCGGTGATATCCGACCCTGGCATACGCGTACGCCGCGACGTCGTCCCCGCGGTCGAGCGCTGCCTCCGCGAGCACCGCCCAGGCCAGCGACGACTCGGGGCGCCGCCGGGCGATCTGCTCGGCGTCCTCGCCGGCCGCGAGCTCTGCGGCGGCAGGGTCGGCCGGCAGCCGTACGGGAGGTGGACCCAGGAGGTTCGATGCGCTCATGCGGCCGATCCTGCCACCAGCGCGGAGAACGACCGACGAGCGTCCGAGTGAGGTCAGCCGAATTGAGCGGCCATGCTGAGGTCTACCAGTCGGTACTGCTCGCCGGCGTTCCCCACGGCAGTGGCGAGCCCGTGCAGCACCGCCTGCCGCTGCTGCGCCGAGGCATCCCACCGGGCCTTCAGCGCCCGGTAGGCCAGCAGGGTGTCCGCGGACATGTCGGCGGTGGCGGCCACCCGAGCGTCGAGTTCGGCCAGGTGCGCCTCGATCCGGTTCCAGGTGGCGACGAGCCCGTCGTGTCCGCTGCTCATCGCGCCGTAGTTGACCGAGATGGTGGCCATCAGCCGAGCACCGAAACCGAATCGGCGACGGCCGTCTCGGTCTGCGCGAACCGTTGCGCAGCGGTCGACAGCGCCGACCCCTGACCGAGCAGCGCGTCCTTGAGCGCTGCGGCGTCGGCGAGATGAACCTCCATCGCGCGGGCGAACCTGGGGGCCGCCTCGCTGGACTGCCAGCCGGCCCTGATCTGACCCAACAGGTCGTGCATTGTTGCGATCTCGACGGCGAGCGACGCCCCGACGTCCGAAACCCCCGCACCGGCGCCGGCAATCCTTCCGGTGTCGATACTCAATCCGCTCATCCACGGCTCCCAGCAGTCCGGTCGGCGGCGGACGTCCCGTCGCCGATCCGTTTCCAAGGTTGGCCTTTCCGCCGCTGCCCCGGCCGCCGGCGGCGAAGATTGTGGACAGAGCGAGGTAGCCCAACAACTCGACGGGGTGAGTGGGGCGAGGACCGGCAAAGGGGTCCACCGTCGGATGGCCGACCTATGCTGACGCCGGTGTGGGACAACCCACGACGTCGGAGGGCATCCGACCGACCAGGCGGGGCGGTAGGAACATCATGGCCATCTCTGTGCTCGTCACGGGCGCGTCCGGATTCGTCGGCTCACGCCTGGTTCCGGCGCTTCTCGACCAGGGTCATCGGGTGCGCGCGATGACCAGACATCCCGACACCTATCACGGCGGCGGCGAGCCGGTGTACGGGGACGTCGCCGACAAGGACACCCTGCGAGCGGCGCTCGAGGGTGTTCAGGCCGCCTATTACCTGGTGCATTCGCTCGATTCCGATGACTTCGAGCAGCGCGACGCCGAGGCCGCAACGGCGTTCGGGCACGCCGCGGCCGACGCGGGGCTGCGGCAGATCATCTATCTGGGCGGCCTGGGCGACCTGGACGACGCGCTCTCGGCACACCTGCGCAGCCGACGGGATGTGGAGCAACTGCTGGGCCTCGGCGGGGTTCCGGTGACCGTGCTGCGCGCGGCCGTCGTCGTCGGTCATGGCGGGATCTCCTGGGAGATCACCCGGCAACTGGTGGATCACCTGCCGGCGATGGTCACTCCCAAGTGGGTCAACACCAAGACCCAGCCGATTGCGTTGCCCGACGTCGTGCGGTACCTGGTCGGGGTGCTGGACCGGCCCGAGGCGATCGGCGAGGTCTTCGACGTCGGCGGCCCGGAGGTGCTGCGGTACGTGGACATGATGCGGCAGGCCGCGAAGATCCAGAACGGTCGGACACCGCCGATCGTGCCGGTCCCGCTGTTGACGCCCCGGTTGTCCTCCCGGTGGCTTGCGCTGGTGACCGACGTCGACCTGGCAACCGCGCGGAATCTGGTCGATTCCATGGACAACGAGGTCGTGGTCAAGAACGACGCGATCACCCGCCTGCTGCCGGGCGAGCTGATGTCCTACGACAACGCCGTCCGGCTGGCCCTGCAGGAGCGTGCCGCCGAACAGGCCGAGAAAGACGCCGACCCGGTACCCGGGTCGGCGGCCGCCGAACGGAATGGTCAGGATCCCGCCCGCGGACCCCGCCCGGACGACGAGCGGACGGGCGAGGACACCCGGGGTGGCCGACCCGAGGGGGCGCACGCCGACACCGTTCGAGGTCGACCCCGCCGATGAAGATCTGGCCCGATCGGTTGGAGAACGCGCTCCGCCCCGTTCTGGTGGACAAGGTGGAACGGGACCACCGGCAGACCGACGCCGAATTCCTGCGCCGCAGGATCGTCGTCGCCATCACCCTCGTCATCGGCGCGACGCTGCTCGGCATCTCGCTCAGTGTGCCCCCGGACAGCGCCTGGTTCTATCCGCTGACGATCGCGCTCGCCTTCACCTGGGTGATCGGCGGGTTTCTGTCCGGACCCTTGCATCTCGGCCGGATCAACTTTCGCGGCGAGCTGCGCCGGCCCATCCTGGTGCCGATCCTCTTCGGTCTGGTGACGGCGGCAGTTTTCATCGCCGGCGCAGTCATCGTCCGGGAGATCGAGCCGCTGCGGGAGCTGACGGAGAGCGTCCTGGCCTACGCCCGGTACGGATCGTTCCCGCTCGTCGTCCTGGTCACCCTGATGAATGGCGTCGCCGAAGAGATCTTCTTCCGGGGGGCGCTGTTCGCCGCCATCGGGGTGTGGCACCCGGTGGCCATCTCGACCGTGGTCTACGGGCTGGCGACCCTGGCGACGGGCAACATCATGCTGGTCTTCGCCGCCGTTCTGCTCGGCCTGCTGCTGGGCCTGCAGCGCCGGGCGACCGGGGGGATCCTCGGACCGATTCTCACCCACTGCACCTGGTCGCTGACCATGCTGCTGGTGCTGCCACCGGTGTTCGCCGCCGCGGGTTGATCCGCCCGATACGCCACCGCACACACCGGGTGCAGCTGGCCGGCGGGAACACAACGCACCCAAAGCGCCGCAGGTGACGATCGCCCCGCTCATGCAGAGAGGCCCGGAGCGGCATGCTCCGGGCCTCTCTGCGCACCGTCCTGAGCGTGCTTCGCTGACGACGGGCTCGGCGGAACCGATCAAGTCCCTACCCAGTACGTCGTCGCCAGAGCTGGACGTGTTACAAATCTCACTGTTCTTTGACGATCCGTTATCTTACCGCCAAGTGTGACGGCCGTTCGAGGCTACTTTCCCTCCCATGCAGCAACCCAGGTCCGCTGGCCAACGATGCCCGAGGGATTGATCCCGTTGCGCTTCTGCAGCTTCACAACAGCCGTCTTCGTCGCCGGGCCGTAGAAGCCGGTGCCGGTCAGCCCGTAGCCGCGGCTGCCGAGTTGCTTCTGGAAGCACTGCAGTTTCCCGTCGGTATCGCCCTCCACGAACTGCCGACCGGGCCAGGCGGGCGCTTTCGGCTTTCCGACACCGCACGACTGGGTGGAGGCAGGTGGGGCTGCGGGCGCCGGAGCGGAGCTGGCACGTGCTGCGTTCGACCACGCCGCCGCCCAGGTCTTGGGGCCGATGTATCCGACGACGTTCAGTCCGGCCTTGCGCTGCAGGTCCAGCACGGCGGCCTTCGTCTTCGGCCCGAAGTACCCGGTACCGGTCAGTCCGTAGCCGCGCTTGCCCATCTGGCGTTGCCAGACCTTGAGCGACTCCGATGAGTCACCTTCTGAGAACTGACGGCCCGGGTAGGCGGGAACACCGCTGCTCGGCGCGGGCTTCGGCGCGTTCCCGGAGCCCTCGCTGGCTCCGCCGCCACCCTGATTGCCCGGTACCGGCGGCCGGACGTTGCTGCCCGCATCGCCGTCCTCACGGAGCCCGACGATCCTCGCGCAGGTCCACGGCTCCCATCCCCGCTCCCGGTACAGGATCAGTGCCCGATAGTCCTGCTCGGCGGGGGAGGCCCGATCCGGCCGTCCGGTTCCGCCGACGGACTCCCAGGTCGACTGGTCGAACTGGTAGGCGCCGTAGTAACCGTTCCCGGTGTTGATGGTGTACCGGTTCGTCGACTCGCACATCCGCAGCTGATACCAGTCGTTCGCCGACGGATCGGCCGAGGCCGTGCCCGCGGACAGGAAAATGGCGGAGGTCATCATGGTCGCGATCGTGGTCGCGATGGCCAGAGCACGCCGCATGGGCGCCCTTCCACGGTCGCGTCCACGTCACCCACGGTCCCGACGGGACAGAGGCGACCGGCGACGGCGACTGCGTGCAGCGCCGCACCCGAACGACGCGATGCCTCTTCCCCTTGCCCGACATCGCGATCGTGCGCCCCGCCCGACCTCTGTTCGACGTGCCGACGCCCGACGAGGCGGGGCGGGGAGCCGCGCCGTCAGGCGAGCCACAAAAGTGTGACCCGGCTTTACCGTAGTTCACCCGTCACAACAGTCACAAGACTCCCAGCACATACATTCTGTCCCAATGATTGCTGTCCGCCACGCCGACACGCCGCGATCACGCGACCGGGACAGCCGGCATCGATCAGGGCGGCTTCACGATCCGGGTCAGCGATTGTCACGGTTGCCCTGCGCGCATTCGGATGATGACGACGCACGACGGCGTTCGGCATGAAGCAAACTGTTCGAGGCGGTCGTGCGCGAGCGCGACGCCGGCACCGGAAGAACTGGGAGAACGATGTCCCGACGAGGGTGGGCGCTGTTCGCCGCGCTGAGCATGATCTGGGGTATTCCGTACCTGCTGATCAAGATCGCGGTGACGGATGTCGATCCGTTGATCGTGGCGTTCGGTCGCACATTCATCGCGTCGGCGCTGCTGCTGCCGATCGCGGCGTACCGGCGCGCGCTGATGCCGGTGATCCGACGATGGAAGTGGCTGCTGCTGTACACCGTCATCGAGATCAGCGGTCCGTGGCTGTTGCTGGGTCGCGCCGAGACCCGGCTGAACAGCTCCACCGCGGGTCTGCTGATCGCGATCGTCCCGATGATCGCAGCGATCGTGCTGACGATCAGTGGTCACGACCGGCTGGGCGCCCGCCGCGTCGCGGGGCTGGCCATCGGTTTCGCTGGCGTCGCCGCCCTGGTCGGGCTCGACATCCATGTGGATGACCTGTCGGCCGTGGGTGTGCTGCTCCTGGTGGCCGTGGGCTATGCGATCGGGCCGATCATCATCAACCGCAAACTCGCCGACCTTCCGCCGATGGGTGTCATCGCGGCATCACTGATCCTGGCCACCCTTTTGTATGCGCCGTTCACGGTGTCGGTCTGGCCGGACCGGATCACCGCGCCGGCGGTGTGGTCGATCGTCGGCCTGGCCGTGGTCTGCACCGCGGTGGCCTTCCTGGTCTTCTTCGCCCTCATCGCCGAGGCGGGCCCGGCGCGGGCCACCGTCATCACCTACATCAACCCGGCGGTGGCCATCACCCTGGGCGTGCTGCTCCTGGACGAGCCGCTGACCATCGGGATGGCGATCGGCTTCCCGCTGGTGATCGTCGGCTCGGTGCTGGCGACGTCCCGCCGGGCGGTCCTACCTGCGGAGGCAACGGCCGTACCCGCGGACGCCGCGGCGGCCCCGACAGACCCGATCGACCCGATCGACCCGACCGTGGCACCCGCCACCGTGACGGGCGCCCGCTCCGCGGACGCCGCCGGCGCCCGCCCGGTGATCGACCGAACGGGCGCCCTGGACTGACATCCGGGACCCGGCGCGGTTTCGTCCGTGCCGGGACGCGGAATCAGGACAGAATCGGGATCAGGATCAGACCGACAGCGACTGCCCGGCCGAGCCGAGCTGCTGGCAGGCCTCGACAACCCGGTCGCCCATGGCGATCTCGCCGAGCTTGTTGTAGGCGCGCGGGTCGTAGGCCTTCTTGTTCCCGACCTCGCCGTCGATCTTCAGCACGCCGTCGTAATGCTTGAAGAAGTGATCGGCCAACGGCCGGGTGAAGGCGTACTGGGTGTCGGTGTCCACGTTCATCTTGATGACGCCGTACGACACGGCCTCGGCGATCTCGTCCGCGGAGGAGCCGGATCCGCCGTGGAACACCAGGGAGAACGGCTTGGAACCGGCGGGCAGGCCGAGCTCCTTGGCCAGCGCCGCCTGGCCGTCCTTCAGGACGGTCGGACGCAACGAGACACCGCCCGGCTTGTAGACACCATGCACATTGCCGAACGTCGCGGCCACGATGTAGGAGTTGTTCTCCGGAAGCCCGAGGGCGTCCAGGGTCGCCAGGAAGTCGCCCGGCGTGGTGTAGAGCTTGTCGTTGATCTCTCCGACGACGCCGTCCTCCTCGCCACCGACCACGCCGACCTCGATCTCCAGGATGATGTTCGCGGCCTTGGTCAGCTCCAGCAGCTCCTGGGCGATCTTCAGATTCTCGTCCAGCGGTACCGCGGAGCCGTCCCACATGTGCGACTGGAACAACGGCAGTCCACCGTTGCGGACCCGCTCGGTGGAGATGGCGATGAGCGGCTTGACGTAGGTGTCCAGCTTGTCCTTCGGGCAATGGTCGGTGTGCAGGGCGACGGTGATGCCGTACTTGTCGGCGACGACCTTGGTGTACTCGGCGAGCGCGACGGCGCCGGTCACCATGTCCTTGACCTTGGTGCCGGAGGCGAACTCGGCACCACCGGTCGATGCCTGGATGATGCCGTCGCTACCCGCCTCGGCGAAACCACGCAGTGCGGCGTTGATCGTGATCGACGAAGTGATGTTGATGGCCGGGTAGGCGAACCCGCCTTCCTTGGCCCGGTCGAGCATCGCTGCGTAGGTCTCCGGAGTTGCGAGGGGCATGGCGTTGGTCCTTCCACTGACGGTGACCCGGGTCGTTCACCGGGCTGCTGGTTGGCGTGCTGATTGAGAACTCGAGTTCCGCGCCGAGGGTCGGCACACCGGGCCCACCCGAATGCGATGGCGGGCACCGGTCCGCGGCACAGTATTCCGCAAACCGCCTGTTTGCGGCGCTTTGGAGTGCGCTATCCGCCGATGACGTGGGCCTGCAGTCCAGAGCCGTTGCGCAGCAGCAAGTCCCGCGAAGGACCGAGCCGTTCATCCAGTGTTAAGCCTCCCCGTCGAACCCGGGACCGGAGTCATGCCCAGGACCGCGACGGCCGGGGATCAGCCCTGCGGAAAGGGCGGGCCGGCTAGGCCGTCTGGTCGACGGCGACGTCGCGCGCCTCTGTGCACGCCTGCCCGGTCCCCGCTGCGCTGCCGGCGCCGGGTTGGCTGCCCGCGTCCCGGGCGCCCGACGCGCCGGGCTTGGCCGCCTTGGCCGACTTGCCCGGCTTGCCCGGGGACGCCGAGATCACCCGGGACACCACGCCGACCGGACCGGTGGTGCCCCGTCGGATCAGCCCCGATCCGACGGAGACCACCGACGGTGGACGTGGCGGCGCGGAATTGACCTGCTCCAGCAGCAACCTGGCCGCGATCCGGCCCTGGTCGCGGACCGGCTGACTGATCGTCGTGAGATCGAAGAGGTAGGCGAAGTCGTGGCCGTCGACGCCGATCACCGACAGGTCCCGAGGGACCTTCAGCCCGTGCTCGCGGGCCGCGTACAGCACGCCCATCGCGACCTCGTCGCTGACGGCGAAAACCGCGGTTGGCAGGTCGCGGGACTTGCGCCCGCGACCGAACATCCGGTGCAGCGCGGCCTCTCCGCCGTCCATCGAGAAACCGGTCCGCTCGACCAACGCCGGATCGGGCTCGATGCCCGCTTCCTGCACGGTCAGGTCGTACCCGCGGTGCCGGTCGACGGCGGCGGTGAACCCGTGCATCAGGTCCAGATCGTCACCGAAGAAGGCGATCCGCCGGTGGCCCAGATCGAGCAGATGCTGCGTCGCCTGCCGGCCGACCTCGACGTTGTCGACCAGGACTCCGGACATTCCCTCGACCGCGGTGCCGACCGTGACCACCGGAACGTGCAGGTCGCGGAGCGACATGATCGACTTGTCCGCCAGCGGGACGTTGAGCGCGAGCAGGCCGTCGACGCGCTTGTTCAGCGACCGGGTGTCCAGGCCCCCGGACCGCCGGCCGCCCGCGACCCCGACCGGGTAGAGCAACAGGTCGTAGCCCTGGGCGCTGAGCACTTCCTGGGCGCCCTCGACGACCGCCGAGAAGAACCACCGCGAGACCCAGGGGGCGATGACGCCGATCGCGTTCGTCCGGCCGGTGGTCAGGGCGGCCGCGGACGGCGACGGGAAGTACCCCAGGGTGCTCGCGGCCTCTTCGACCGCCCGCCGGGTGCTCGCGGACACTCCGGGAAGACCCCGGAGTGCCCGCGACACCGTGGCGGGTGAGAACCCGGACAGCGCCGCTACTTCGACGATGCCCGCTGGCTCCATGGTGGGACCGGACATGAGCGTTTCCTCTTCCGATCCGGGTCCCGATCAGCCCTTGACGCCTCCGGCGAGCAGGCCCCGGACGAAGTACCGCTGCAGACCGATGAACACGGCCAACGGAACGACGATGGAGATGAACGCGCCCGCCGAGAGCAGCTCCCACTGTGAGCCCTTGGTGCCGGAGAGCTCGGCCACGGCGGCGGTGATCGGCCGCAGGTTCGGTGACGGTGCGAACACCGTCGCAACCAGCAGGTCGTTCCACACCCACAGGAACTGGAAGATGCCGAAAGCGGCGATCGCGGGCACGAGCAGCGGCATCAGCACCACGAAGAAGATCTTCACATGGCCGGCACCGTCCACCCTGGCCGCTTCCACGATCGAGGCCGGGACCTCCTTCATGAAGTTGTGCAGCAGGAAGATCGCCAGCGGCAGACCGAAGATGGTGTGCGAGATCCACACCGGCCAGAACGAGTTCTGCAGGCCGAAGTTCACGAAGATGGACTGCAGCGGGATGAGGGTGACCTGGATCGGCACGATCTGCAGCGCGAAGACCGCCACGAACAGGACATTCCGGCCCGGGAATTCGATCCAGGCGAAGCAGTACGCCGCCAGCAGCGCGAGACTGATCGGAATGAGCACCGCAGGGAACACGATGACGAACGAGTTGACGAAGAAACCGCCCAACCCGCCGGCCGAGTTCGACCAGGCGTTGGTGTAGTTCTCGAACGTGATCCCGGGGTTGGCGAAGAAGGTCCACCAGCCGGACGACTGGATGTCCGCGGCCGGTCGAAACGAGGTGACGAACAACCCGAACGTCGGGATCGTCCACATGATCGCCAGGATGATCGCGATGCCGGACGCCCACGGCGAGGACAGCTTCGTCTTCGCGTCCTGCATCCTCATCTGCTTCTTCAGCTGGCGCGGGGTCAGCCTTTCCTCTGGGGTGACATCGTCGCGAATCGGAAGTTCGACAGCACTACCCGACATGCTCATCGCATTTCCTCCGAAAGCCGCATCTGCCGAACGTTGTAGACAATCACCGGGACGATGATGATGAACAGGATCACCGCGAGCGCGGCGCCGATTCCGACGCCCTGCTCGCCCTGCCGGAACGACTGGGTATAGAACTCATTGGCCACGATCGACGTGCCGAAGTTGCCGCCGGTCATGGTCCGCACGATGTCGAACGCCTTCAGCGACCCCATCGCGATCGTGGTCAGCACGACCACCACCGCCGGGCGGATCGTCGGAACAGTGACCTTGCGGAACAACTTGAAGCCGGTTGCCCCGTCGATCTGCGCCGCCTCGACGATGTCGTCGGGCACCGACTTGATGGCCGCCGACAGGACCGTCATGGCGAACCCGGCCTGGATCCAGATCATCACCGCAATGAGGAAGAAGGTGTTCCACGGCTCGGTGATGATGAATTGGTACGGATCCAACCCAACCCAGACCAGAATCTGATTGAGCAAGCCGATCTGGGGCGAGCTGGCCTGGCGGTACTCGTACATGAACTTCCAGATGATCGAGGCACCGACCATCGAGATCGCCATGGGCAGGAAGACCAGCGCCTTGGCCAGTTTCTCGCCGCGGGTCCGGTCGACCAGAACCGCGTAGATCAGGCCGAACGTGGTGGCGAGCACCGGGACCAGGATGACCCACCACACGGTGTTGATGAGCACCTTCTGAAAGCCGGACTCGGTGAAGACCTTTTCGTAATTGGACAGGCTGAACGCCAGTTCGGTCGTTCTCTGCCCGGTTTGCGGGTTGATGATGGGCTTGCCGTCCGGCCCGACCGCAGACTGGCTGACCTGGAACGATCTGAACGCCGTGCTCAGCGCGGGGTAGAACAATCCGATTGCCATTGCGATGGTCACCGGCCCCAGGAAGCCGACAACGACCAGCCAATTGGGAATGCCCGGGCGATCGATGATCCAGAGGATCAACGACATGACGGCGACGAACAACAGAATTGCCACGATCATGACGAGGAACTTCTCGCCGATCGTCTCCGGCCTCAAAAACCAGTCCATTGCTGCTCCCTTCTCACCTTCGCGGTCCATGCGAAGCGGTGGCCCGCCGGGAGCTCGGAAAGCTTCCCGGCGGGCCAGTCGCTACTTCAGGTTCCGGCAAGGCATGACCGTCAGCTCGCCGGCCAGGCGTTGTCGATGTTGGCCAGGGTTGTGGCGTCGTCCTGCCCGGTGATCCAGGCGGTGAACTGCTTCCACTCGGCATCCGATCCGACCGCAGCCGGCATCAGATCCGACGCATCGAACCTGAACACGGTGTCCGGGTTCTGCAGCACGGTGAGCGCGGTTCGCTGGACCTCGCTCGGCACATTTTCGGGCTGCAGGCCTAGGTTTGCCGAGATGTAGCTGCCTTCCTTGGCGCGATTGTTCGCGAAGTCCGGGGTCGCGACGTAGTACTGGAACGCCTGCACCTCGGGCCGATCCGCAAAGGCCGCCCAGAACGTTCCACCACCGAGGACGACCTGACCGAAATCGGTGTTGACCGGCGGGAAGTAGAAGGCGTTGACGTCGCCGTCGGGGCCGATCTTGGTCCCGGCCTTGTAGTTGGCGGTGAAGTTCGCCGCCTGCCGCGTCATGAAGCACTCGCCGCTGGTGATCAGCGGAGCCACGTCCTGGAATTCGGTGGACGCGATCGTGTTGACGTTGCCGATACCGGCGTTGACGTACTTCGGGTTCTTGATCAGGTCGCCGACCTGCTTGAGCGCGTCCGCGATCGGCGGATCGCTGAACTTGACCTCGTGGCTGACCCACTGGTCGTAGACATCCGGACCGGCGAGCCGGAGCACGTACTCCTCCAGCCAGTCGGTGATCTGCCAACCGGTGGCCTCACCGGACTTGATGCCGATGCACCACGGCTTCTTGCCGTCAGCGACGATTTGGTCGGTCAGCGCAGTCAGTTCCTCCCAGGTGGTCGGGACCTGGTATCCGTTCTTCTCGAACACCTTCGGCGAGTACCAGACCAGCGACTTGAAGTCGGCGTTGTTCGGGATGCCGAACTGGATGTCGTTGACCGTGCCGTACTTGACCCAGTCCGCCGGGAAGTACTCGTTCGTCAGGCTCTTGACAGGATCCTGCAGGGGCTTGACGGCGCCACTGGACTCGACGACCTGCTGCAGCAGACCGGGTTGTGGGAACACCGCGACGTCCGGCGGGTTTCCGCTCTGGACACGAACGACAATCTGTGCTTCGAACTCCTTGGTGCCCTCGTAGTTCACCGTGGCGCCGGTGCACTCCTCGAATGGCTTGAAGGCCGCGACATACCCGGCGTCCTCCGGCGCGGTGATGACGCTGTACACCCCGACCGACTTCCCCGTGAGGTCGCCGAAGGTGGACTTGACCGTGTCACACCACGGAATCGACGCCGGCTTGGCACCTCCGCCCTCGGACGCACTGCCCGAGGCCGCACTGGACTCGGATCCGCCGGCCGCGCTGGACTCGGCCGCACTTGAGTCTCCACCGCTCGCCGCGGCGCTCGTTTCTGCTGCCGATGTCGAACTACTGCTGCCGCTGTCTGAACTGCTGCCGCACGCCGTCAGGACCAGCGCGATGGCGCTGACACCGACGATCGCCGCGGTGAACTTCTTTGCCGGTCTGTAGGTCACTCGGCCGACCTCCGTTTCTCGGGTGAAGGTTTGTGAGGGCGCTCACACACCACAGGAATGGAAGCGTTTTCAACGGACATCCGCAAGTCGAGATGGCCTTGCGAGCCGTAACGATTGAGTAACCCGCGCGTCATTGTGGACGCAGCGAAGAACAGCCTGCTGGGGTTCCCCCGATGGGCCGACGGAATGGCGCGTGGCCGACCGGGACGCCGAGGCGGGGCACGCGGTCCCGTGACGGCTGCGGGCATGCCAGGATCGAGGTCAGCCGGAACCGCGCCCGGGAACACCGAGGAACGGAGCGATCTCCCCGATGGTGGAGCAGACCGAGCCCGCACGCGACGACGAGCCGGAATCCGGGGACGAACACACCCAATCCGGGCGCCCGGCGGCCGACTCTCCGGAGTCCGAGGTCGAACGGACGCTCGGCACCCTGGCCAGCCTCAATCCCGCCTACGTGCTGGACCACGAACCGGAGCAGCCGGTCGCGCCGATCACCATCGACGACCTGTATCGCACCCACCGGATGCAGATGGTCCGACTGGCGATCCTGCTGGTGGACGACCTGGCCAGCGCCGAGGATGTGGTCCAGGAAGCGTTTGCAGGGCTGTACCGGAACTGGGGAGGCCTGCGCGACCGCAAGGCCGCAATTGGATACCTGCGCACGGCGGTGGTCAATGGCTCCCGGTCGATGCTGCGTCGCCGGCGGACCGCGCGGGCGTACGTCCCACCCGATCCCGGGACGGCGCGATCGGCCGAATCCCTGGCGATGCTGTCCACCGAGCACCAGGCAGTGGTGACCGCACTGGGCGACCTGGCACCGCGCCAGCGCGAGGTCCTCGTGCTGCGCTACTACGGTGGCCTGTCCGAGGCCGAGATCGCCGCCGCCACAGGCCTTTCCAAAGGAACGGTCAAGTCCACCGCCAGCCGCGCCGTCGCCAAGCTCGGCGACATCATGCGCACCACCCACTCATGAGGGTCCGCCGATGAGCGGCGACCAGAACCCACCCGGGCGGGGCGCCGGGCCCGCGGATCGTGGCCGAGCAGAGTCGGCTGCCGATCCGCCGGCAGATTCGCATGCGGAGCAGGTGCTCGCCCAGGCACTGCGGCTGATGGCGGGCGGCGGTACGGCAGCGGAGCGTGGCTCCGGTCAGACAGCCGGTGGGCGCCGGTTGACCACCGGCCAGCTCCTGCTGCTCGCCGCGACTGTCGGCCTGCTGGTGGGCATCGTGGCCGGGTTCGTGTCGCTGATGTAGCGACCGAGTCGGAGAGGCTCCGCTGTAGTTGAACTACCTTTGAAGGATGGATCGGCGGCTCGTCGGAGCGCTGTTGGTCGTCGCGGTGTTCGCCGTGGCGATTGTCGTACCGCTGCTCGGCGGTCTCCGGGTGACCGGCATCGCCGAGCCGGTCCCGGTTCCGCGTGACCCGCGGATGGGCGATTGCCTGCTGCACCAGCCCGAGAGCATTGCGGCCAGTTTCAACCGGCCGGCAGCGGCCGGGCGCTCCGGCACGGCCGCCCCGCTGTCGACCGTGTCCCGACCGCTCGGCCCCGCCGTCGTCCCGTGCCAGACTTCCCCGGTGGCCGCCGAAGTGGTGCTCACCGTCGGCGCGGGTGGCGACCCCGAAGCGCGACAACAGAGGGTGGCCGAAACGGGCATCGACTGTCATGATGCCGCCTTGCGCTACGCGGGCCTGACCCGATCGGCAGACGGCTTCCGGCCAGGCACGGTGTCCCCCCAGCAGGCCGCCGAGGACGTGGTCGCCTGGCGGATGTCGATCAACGTGCGAACCGCATGGGTGTACCCGTCACCGTTCCTGCGGGCGGCCGGCCGGATCTGGGCGGCCTGCGTCGTCGCACCGCCCTCCGATTCGTCGTACCGCGGATCGCTCGCCGACGCCTTCGGTACCGGCCGGCTTCCGGACCAGTACGGCACCTGCTGGAACGCGCCAGTCGTCACCCCCGCCGTCGAGACGGTGGACTGCCACGAACCACACCTGTCGGAGTTGCTGTCGGTGGGCGTGATCGCCGATCGGTCCACGGTGACCACGGCGGAGCTTCGCGATTCCTGTCGGAGATTGGCCGTCGCGGCGGTCGGCAAGAAGGACCCGACGGACGGCGGCCGGCTGATCCTGAAGACCACACCGGAGCGGATGTACCCGTCGGATCTGGACCGCAGGGTGAGCGTCTCGTGCTACCTGACCACTGCGGGACGCCCACTATCGGGCTCTCTGATGGGATTGCACGAGCAGCCGGTGCCGTTCGGCGGCTGACGGTCCGGCGCCACGGTACCGGCACGACGGCGCTCGCGGCGCCAGGTTGCGCCCGGGTGCGAACGGTCTCACCCGGCGTCCGTCACGGCTGATCGCGGCCCTATAGGCGATACCCTTGGTACCCGTGACCACTCAGCTCGCACTGCTGCCCGGATGGCTCGACCCGTCGAACCTCATCAACGCCATGGGCACCTGGGCGTTGCTGGGGATCATGTTGATCATCTTCGCCGAGTGCGGAATCCTGCTCGGCTTCTTCCTGCCCGGCGACACCCTGCTGTTCGTCTCCGGGTTGTTCATCGCCACCGGCGCGCTCGACGTGAACCTGTGGCTGTTCATCGCAATGGTCTCGCTCGCGGCCTTCGTCGGCAACATGGTCGGCTTCGGCATCGGCTGGAAGATCGGCCCGCCGGTGTTCTCCCGGCCGGACGCGAAGTTCCTCAAGCACGAGTACATCGAGAAGTCCGAGGCGTTCTTCGCCAAGTACGGCAAGATCACCGTCTTGCTGGCCAGGTTCGTCCCGGTGGTCCGCACGGTGGCCACCGTGATGGCCGGAGCCTCGCGGATGAACCCCCGCATCTACACCCTGTACTCCGCCATCGGCGGTGTGCTGTGGGTCGGAGTCGTGACCATTGCCGGCTACTACCTGGGCCAGATCGATTTCATCGCCGAGAACGTCGACCTGATCGTGCTCCTCGCGGTCGTGGTCGTGGTGCTGTTCAGCGCGGTCCCGGCCGTCGCGCACTGGATGCAGCGCCGGCGCGGCCGCGAACTGCCCGACCCGACGGCCAAGCCGGGTTCGCCGGAGACGGCGCTGGACTGACAGGGCCGGAGTCACCTGGCTGGACGACCCGGGCCGGGCCGACCGGGTCACGGCCTCTCGCACCAGGAGTCGGGCAGGGACACCTCGATCCCGACGAAGCTCGTCGACGAGGCACACGTGCTGTCCCTGACGGAGTTGGCGTAGTCGATCACCTTCTGCCGCTGCTGCCAGCCGACGAAGATCAGCACCGCGGCCAGCACCAGCGCGATGATCTTCCCGACGATCTTCTTGATGATGATCGCAGCAACAATCCCGACCACTCCGATGGCGATCAGCACCCACGGCGCCGTGCTCTGGATGGTGTGCAGGTCCACGGTCACCGGGTGAATCTATCCGGGACGACCCACCCGGCAGGACTGATCACGCCCGGCGACGGCCGGCACCGTGCGTCGGGAACGGCTGACCGGCGACGGGGCCGCCCGCCGGCGTAGGGCAACCGGACGAACCCGATCAACCCGGGTCCCGATCAACCCGGGTCCCGATCAACTCGGGTCCCGATCAGCACAGAGCCCGATCTGCGCTGCAGATCGGGCTCTGTGGTGGTCCCCCTTACTGAGCATGTCGTTCGGCGGGGTCGCGGCGTTACGCCCCGGACGCATCAACCTGATGGCGCATCCGGTGATGGGGTGATCACGGCCCCGGCGGCTGGTGCCTGGGGCGGAACGGCGGCATGCATCGGGGCGGTCGGCGGCCACGCCGCGCGCAGATCGGCGTACTGCCGGATCCAGGCGTGCATCGCGATTCCGGCGGCCACCCCTGCGTTGATCGATCGGGTGGAGCCGAACTGCGCGATCGACACGGTCAGCGCAGCCCGGGACCGCGCCGCGTCGCTGAGGCCGCTGGACTCCTGGCCGAACAGCAACAGGCACTCCATGGGCAGAGCCGTCGTCTCCAGGGGGACCGATCCGGGCAGGTTGTCGACGGCCACCACGGTCAGCTTCGCAGCAGCGGCGAAGTCCATGACCGAACCCACGTCCGGATGGTGCCGCAGGTGCTGATAACGATCGGTGACCATGGCCCCCCTGCGGTTCCACCGTCGGCGGCCCACGATGTGCACCGCAGCGACGGCGAAGGCGTTCGCGGTCCGGACGACCGTGCCGATGTTCAGGTCGTGCCCGAAGTTCTCGATCGCGACGTGCAGCGGATACCGGCGACGGTCGAGGTCGGCAACGATCGCCTCCCGACGCCAGTAGCGGTAAGCGTCCACCACGTTGCGGGTGTCACCGCCGGCAAGCAGGTCCGGGTCGTACCTGGGGTCGATGGGCCACGGCAAGGGATGCGGTCCGACCCCGACCGGCGGCGGCGTCGACGGCCATTCCGTCGGCCCGGAAGCATCACCCTCGCCGCGGGCGTCGCTGTCTCTCACGTCGGCGGAAGACCCAGGTCCTCCAGGCCGAGCAGGTACCGGTAGGTCAGTCCGGCGTCGGCCAGCACCTGCTCGGCACCGGTACCGCGATCCACGATCGTCGCCACCCCGACGACCTCGGCCCCCTGCTCGCGCAGCGCCGTCACGGCGGCCAGCGGCGAGGCGCCGGTGGTCGTGGTGTCCTCGACGACCAGAACCCGGCGGCCAGTCACCTCCGGCCCCTCGATCCGGCGTTGCAACCCGTGGGCCTTGGCTTCCTTCCGGACGACGAACGCGTCCAGGGCCGGCCCGGGCGCGTGCATCATCGCTGTCCCGACCGGGTCGGCTCCAAGGGTCAGGCCACCGGCGGCGGCGAAGCTCCAGTCGGCGGTGAGTTGCCGGAGCAGAATTCCGATCAGCGGACCCGCCTCGTGGTGCAGGGTCGCTCTCCGGAGATCGACGTAGTAATCGGCCTCCTGCCCGGACGACAACGTCACCCTGCCCCGGACGACGGACAACTGGTTGACCAGTTCGGCCAGCCGGGCCTTGGCGGCGGCATCCGGGACCGGCACTGTCGGGGCATCACGGTCGCCGACCGCACTGTGCTGCACAGGGTTCTCGCTCACGCGGCCAGCCTGGCACACCCGCCCATCCAGACAGCGCGGGCTCGCGAACCCGTTTTGGTGCGAAAACCTGCGGGCAGCACCCCGTCCGCCGTTCGGCGACCGTGCTGCTGCTGAAGGGCCGGTGGGCGTCAGGTGAAGATGCTGACGCCGCCGGGACCCACCAGCAGCCCGACCACGATCAGGACGATCCCCCAGACCAATTGCTTCCGCACGATTGCAAAAATTCCCGCGATCACCAGCACCACCGCGATGATCCACAACAGGGTCGCCATCGAAGCCTCCTCAGTCGGCGGGGCTCCTGCCCCGGTGCGGAGGCTGTACCCCCGTTCGGCCCAACCAAACATCACAGCCGGTCAAGGCTTGACGGTGGTGTTTGATCCCTGCTCGTCTCGGGAACACACTTCTTGACGCTTTCCACGTCGGGTTGGCGTCCCGCATACCGAAAAGAGGGACACATCATGACCATGGGCGACAAGATCAAGCATGCAGGCGAAGAAGCCGTCGGAAAGGTCAAGGAAGCCGCCGGCAAGGCCACCGACAACGAGGATCTCGAGGCGCGTGGCCAGGGCGATCAGGCCAAGGCCAACGTCAAGCAGGCCGGCGACAGTGCCAAGGACGCCGCGAACGACGTCTTCGGTAGCTGAACCCGACTCCAGCGCCAACAGCGCCGCCGATGCCACCAGCAGTTTCCGGTCGGCACCGGCGGCGTTGGTGTCGGCACGGCAGTGCTGACCGTGCCCGGCCGGCTGCGGTGGTCCATCGCCCCGCTGGTCAGGTGCGGCCCCTGGCTTTGACCTTGGAAGCGATTCGCCGGGACAACCCGCGCGGTGCCAGCTTTGTGCCGACGTAGATCGCCTTGTACAGCGCGCCGGGGATGGACAACGGCCGGTTCGCGCGCAGGTCGGCCAGCGAGGCCTTCACCAGGTCGTCGTCGTCGACGTACGCCCACCCGGGTGTGTCCGACATATCGATGCCGGCCCGCTGATGGAACTCGGTGCGAACGAACCCCGGGCACAGTGCCTGGACCCGGACCCCGGTCCCCCGCAACGACATCGCCAGCCCCTCGCTGAGCGAGATGACGAACGCCTTCGTCGCCCCGTAGGTCGATCCCCTACCCGGCACCAGGCCCGCTGTGGACGCCACGTTGATGATCCCGCCGTGGCCCCGATCGAGCATCGGCGGCAGCGCGGCACGGGTCAGGCTCATCACCGCGATCGAGTTCAGCTCGACCTGGGCGATCAGGTCGGCTTCGTCTGCCCGCAGAAACTCCACCCCCAGCGAACTCCCGGCGTTGTTCACCAGCAGATCGACCGGCCGCAGGCGATCGCCCAGCCGCTCGGCGACCGATTCGCGCTGGGCGCGGTCACTGAGATCCGCCTCGATGATCTCGACGTCCGGCGAGCCCAGCCCGAGCAACTCCCGCTGTCTTTCCCGCAGCCGCGCGCCGTCCCTGGCGACGATGACCAGCGCATAGCCGGACCGGGCCAACGACCGGGTGAAGGCGTAGCCGATTCCCGAGGTCGCTCCGGTGACGAGGGCGGTGGGCATGGCGGCGACGCTAGCGGACGCCAGCCAGGTGGGCCGCCCCGGTCCGGGGCGCCGCCCGGCCCCCACCCGTCGGCGTCGTCGGGGGGCGAAATGTCAGGATGATCACCTCCGGACCACCGGCCCCGCCGTCCGGTTCGTGGACACGACCGGCGAGGCTGTCGTCATGCGCCGTCCCACGAAATCGTCATCTCACGAAATGCGCCCCGGTACCGTCTTCCAGGTGTGATCTCGGAACCGTTCGAACGCATCGTCGACCGGCACGGCGGCACCGTCCTGCGGGTGTGCCGAGCCGTCATCGGCCCCGCCGACGCCGAGGATGCCTGGTCGGAAACGTTTCTCGCGGCGCTGCGCGCCTACCCGGAGCTGCCGGCGGGGGCCAACGTCGAGGCCTGGCTGGTGCGCATCGCGCACAACAAGGCGATCGATGTTCTGCGCAGCCGCGCCCGCACCGCGGTTCCGGTCGCGCAGACACCCGAGGGCAGGTCCTCCGTGGGGCTGCCGGGGACCGCCGATTGCCAACTCTGGGCGGACGTCGCCGCACTCCCGCAGCGGCAGCGGCAGGCGGTCGCCTACCACTACCTGGCCGGCCTACCGCACCGGGACGTCGCCGCCATTCTCGGGGGCAGCACGGATGCGGCCCGCCGTGCCGCGGCGGACGGCATCGCCGCACTGCGCAGGACGTATCTCCCACTCGATCCCGGAGGCTCCCGATGACGATTCCGCCCACCGCTTGCGACCTGGCCGGCGGCGAACTGCCGGCCGGCCTGTACGACACCGACCCCGCGGCACTGTCCCGGCTCCGCGAGTCGCTGATCGGGGCGGCCGCCTCCGCCGGTGTGCTGGACATCGCCTACCGCACCCTCGACACCCCGGTCGGCAGCCTGCTGTTGGCCGCCACCGAGGCCGGCGTCCTCCGGGTGGCCTACGAACGTGAGGACCACGATCGGGTGCTCGTCGGGCTTGCCGAGCGGGTGAGCCCGCGGATCCTGCTGGCGCCCGAAAGGCTGGATCCGGTTGCCCGCCAGGTCAGCGAGTACTTCGACGGCGTCCGAACCGTTTTCGATGTTCCCCTGGACTTCCGGCTCAGTCGCGGGTTCCGACTCCAGGTGCTGGAGCATCTGGGGCTGATCGGCTACGGCAGTACCGAGAGCTACGCGCGGGTTGCGCTGGCCACCGGTCGTCCGCGCGCCGTGCGGGCCGTCGGGACGGCCTGCGCGACCAATCCGCTGCCGGTCGTGGTGCCCTGTCATCGTGTCGTCCGGTCCGACGGGACGCCGGGCGCCTACATCGGTGGGTCCGAGGCGAAAGCGGCTTTGCTGCGCCTCGAGTCCCAGCACGCCGGGCGCCCCGGCCCACCCGACAACTGACCGCGGGCAGGGGGTGGTCAGCGGTCGCCGCGCGCGGCCCGGAGCGTCAACGTCACGGCGACACCGATCGTGCCGAAGTTCCGGTTCAGCCGCGGCGAGACGAGCACGTCGTACCAGCGTTCGACGGCCGGCGCGTGGCACGGAACGACGATGGTCGCCGGGGCCGGCAGGTCGCCGGCCGCCGCTGCCCTGATCGCGGCACCGACCTCGACGGCGTGGACGTCGTCACCCGCGCCGTCGCAGACGGCCAGATACGACATGCCGACGCCGGTGCGGCTGCCGTTGCCGTCGTTGGCGGCACTGAACTCCCGCCAGGCGTCGTTGACCGAGACGATCACGCCGGCGCGGTCGAGCATCGCCACCTCGACGCCCTGGTCGGACAGGGTGGGATCGGTCGGGCCCGCCGGCGGTTCCTCCTGCGGAGCACATCGCCGCTGGGCGGCCGGTCCCGCGGCGATCCAGTGCTGCACCGTCGACCCGTGCGCCGTCGACCCATGCGCCGTCGCGATCCGCAGCCGATTGCCGATGGACCTGCGCGCGGACTCGACGAATCCGACGCCGTCGGACCGGCGCCAGGCCAGGACCGCCTGCGCCAGACCGAGCTCGGCAGCCTGCTGCAGCTCGTCGGTATCCGGGTACGCACCGGCCGCAGCCATCTCCGCGGCCAGCGGCAGGTACCGCCGGAAGACGGCATCCTCGGCCGCCGCGACCAGCCGCGGCGAGCCGTCAACCCGTGCCCTGGCCAGCGCCGCCCAGCGGAGCCCGCCATCGTCCCGGTCGAGGGCCGGATCACCCGGGGTCGCCCGCGCCCGGAAGCCGAGACTGCGGGCAGCGGACGGTCGCGCGGCGGACGGTTGTGCGATGGACGGGCTGCCGGCGTCGCAGAGACCGGGCTGGTCGGCCATCGGCCGGGCTGCGCCGAGGTTGCCGGTTGCGCCCGCGCGACGCCGGATCGGATGGGATGGGTCAGCCGTCATTCCATCTCCCTCCGCACCGAGGTCTGGCCTGTTCGGACCATAGCCCTGCACCGGCGCGGTCACAATCCGTCTGCACGGCCGTACCTGCTGCCCGCCCCCGGAATCGGCGACCCGGCTGGAAACGCCGCCGTCGACACGTGGGATCGGTGCCGCAATCAACAGGGCGGGAGGGACACCTGGGGAATGAGACCGATCAGATGGAGACAGTGACCTCCGGGTGCGCGCCGCTGACCAGCAGCCTGCGGCCGCTCAGCCGCCACAGCGGCACGGCGATGGGAATCGAGCATTGCCCGGGTGCGGTCGTCAGCTGGCGGTGATCGCTCATCTCGGCGAGCCGCCGGGCGCCGGAGACCTCGTAGGCGCGGCCCACCCCGAGCACACTCCACCCGGTGCCGGTCGCCCTGTCGAAATCATCCGCCTGAAAGGCGACCACGGCATTCCTCGCGGCGGTCGCCAACCGCCCCCCTGGCGTGGCCCGGAAAATGACCTCTTCGCGGTCGAGGACGAAGCTCACCGGCTCGGCGGTCGGCAGCGCGCCATCGGTGCACACGACCCGACCGATACCCCCGTCGGCCAACAACCGCAGGCACTCGACGCGGTCGAGCGCGGTCAGGTCCATCAGTTCAGCAATGGCGGCCATGGCGATCTCCCCAGCGCATCGACTGTGCGCCTTGTTGTGATGTTTGTCCTTTCAGGATGCGCCTGAGGCCCCGATGGGCGGCAAGTGCCGAAAGTCCCGTGGGGGCCGGCCACGGCAGCCTCCTACGCCGGGAGACCGGCACCGACCAGCGCACTTGCGTCCCGTGCGGCTCCGGGGGGCGTCACTTCCATGGCACCGCCGCGACGCTCCGCGCGGCGGCGGAGGTTTGCCAACCCGCTGCGCCGCTCGGTGTCGCCCATGCCGCGTCCGTCGTCCTGCACGACGATCGTCAAGCCGTCGTCCGACGCGGTGATGTCCGCGACGACCGAGTGGGCCTGCGCATGCCGGGCGACGTTGCTCAGCGCCTCGTGCAGCACGGCCACCATGTCGTCGGCCAAATCGCCGGACGGCACGTCCTCGATCGGACCGGAGAACCTCACCGCGGGCTCGAAGCCCAGCGCCGGGGTGACGTCGGCCACGGCATCCAGGAGCCGTGATCGAAGATTCAGCTGCCCGGGCTTGGGGGGCTGGCTCAGCTGGAAGATCGAGGTCCGGATCTGCCGGATGGTGTCGTCCAGTCCGTTGATGGTGGTCAACAGCGGTCGGTCGACGGGCCGGGCGGCAGCCGGGTGGCCACCGCCTGCAGGGTGAGCCCGGCGGCGAAGATGCTCTGGATGACGTGGTCGTGCAGGTCCGCCGCGATGCGCTCCCGTTCGTCGAGCATCGCCGCTCGTTGCTGTTCATTGCGGGCCTCGGCCAGCTCGACCGCGACGGCTGCCTGATTCGCGAATCCGCCGGCCATCTCCAGATCCTCGGCCGTGAATGCGGGTCGCCCCGCCAACCTGGCGCGGTGAGCACCCCGTGCACCCGTTGCGAGCCCGTCAGCGGCAGCACCAGCACCGGTCCGAGCTCGACATTGCGCGCCGCCTCGGCAGCGCAAGCCCTGGCTGCTCACCGGGACTGGACATCCGCAGCGGATCACCGCTGCTGTACACCTGACCGGACAGTGACCCGTCGACCGGAAGCCGCATCCCGATCAGCCTGTCGGCGCCGGCGCCGACCGCTACGTCCACCCGCAGGTCGGGCGGTGTCGGAATCCGGCAGCACGACGGTGACCAGATCCGCGCCTGGCGATCTCCTTGCTCCGTTCCGCGATCAGCGCCAGCGGCCGGCTCGGTTCGGCGGACAGCAATTGGCGGGTGATCCCCGCTGTGGCCTGCAACCACTCCTGCCGGTGCCGCGCCGCCTCGTACAGCCGGGCGTTGTCGATGGCGACACCGGCCGTCGCGGCCAGCGATGTGGCGAGTTCCTCGTCCTCGGCGGTGAAGTCGCCGCGGTTGCTCTCGGTGAGGTACAGGTTGCCGAAGACCTCGTCGCGCACCCGGATCGGCACGCCGAGGAAGCTGTTCATCGGGGGGTGATGCTGCGGGAACCCCGACGACCGGGGATCCGTCGGCGATGTTGTCCAACCGGATGGGTCTGGGATCGTCGATCAATGCCCCGAGCAGGCCCTTGCCCTGCGGCAGCCGGCCGATTCCCTGCACGACCTGTGGGGCCATCCCGACGTGCACGAATTCGGCGAGGTACCCGTCCGGTGCGATGACGCCCAACGCGGCGTACTCGGCGCCGATCAGTTCACGGGCGGCCTCGACGATCCTGCGCAGCACGACCGGCAGGGCGAGATACCCGACGATCATCTGGTTCGCGTGCAGCAGCCCGCGCAGTCGGCCCTGGGTGGCCATCACCTCGGTCGCGCGGCCGACGAGCTGTTCGAGCAGTTCGTCCAGTTCCAGTCGGGGCAGGTCGGGGAAGGTCAAAGCCGACTCGGTCGACGGCGGGTCAGCCCGATCGGCCGCCACGTCCGGGACGCTGGGCCTATCCGGTAGATCCGACATGGGCGCCTCACAGAACGAACGACGTTCGACAAAACCGGTTGGTCGGATGCGCGCGGTGCTGCAGTAGTTGGTCCGGTACTTCGAGTCAACCACACATTCCGGACAACCCACAATCAGCCGACGGCGCGCAATCGCGAACCGGATGGTCCAACGGTGGTCCAGCCTACGACGGCGGGCGCGCGCCGCTCGCCGACCATCAGCGAAGCTGACGCAATGCCGGGTTCGGTTTCGGCGTCGGTACCGCCACCCTGATCCTGGCGTCCACCACCACCAGCTGCGAACCGCGGCAGATCACCGGATTGAGATCCAGCTCCGCGACCTGGGCGAGGTCGTCGGCGAGCACGCCGACCCGGACCAGCAGATCGATCAGCGCCGCGCGGGAAACCACGGGGGCTCCGCGGTAGCCGTCGAACAGCGGCGCCGTCCGGAGCTCGGCGATCATCGCCGCCCCGTCGGTAGCGGTGACCGGCGCCAGCCGGAACGACCGGTCGGCGATCAGATCGGCCAGCACCCCGCCGGCTCCGATCATCACCGCCGGCCCGAACAACTCGTCCTGCACCGCGCCGATGATCACCTCGGTGGCGGCCGGTTGCATCGGCTGGATCAGGATCGCCGGCGCACCGGGGCACAGCACGGCCAGGTCGGCGAACGCGCTGCGCACCGCGGCGTCGTCGGCAAGGTTCAGCCGGACGCCGCCGATGTCGGTCTTGTGCAGTCCGCCGACGGCGACCTTGACCGCGACCGGAAACCCGAGCTCGGCGGCACCGGCCGCCGCCTCCTGCTCCGTCCGCGCCACCCGCTGCGGGCACTGCGGAATGCCGTAGCACTGCAGCAGGGTGGCGATGTCATCGGCTCCGAGCCAACTGTCCCCGTCCGCCAGCGCCGCGGTGACGACGCGCCGGGCGGACGCGGGGTCGATCGGCGCCGGCCGGGCCAGCGACGAATAGCGCCTGGATCTGATTCCGCCGTAGCGCACCGCCAGCGCGAGGGCGGCAGCGGCGGGTTCGGGGAACGTGAAGACCGGCAGCGCCGATCCGGAGCCCGCGCCCGATGCTGTCCCGGCTCCCTCGGCCGGCTCTGCGGGCCGTGCGATGGGCACCGAGGCGGGTACCGCGCCGACCCTGGTGACGATGAGGGGTTTGTCGACCGCCGACCGCCGCTGGGCGGCGCCGATCTGCGCCAGCACTTCGTCGGAATCGGTGAGCGGGATGTCGGTGAACACCGTCAGGACGGCGTCCACCTCCGCAGCGTCGAGCACCGCGCGCAGCGCCCGGCCCAGACCCTCCGCCGTCATGCCGGCGCCCAGGTCGATCGGGTTGCGGCAGGACGCCGCCGTCGGAACGGCCTGCCGAACCAGGCTCTCGGTCTCGATGGACAGTGGAACCACCTGCAGGCCGGCGCTCTCCGCCGCGTCGGCAGCGAGAATCCCGGGGCCACCGGAATTGCCGATGACGACCACCCTCGGCCCGGCCGGCAGTGGCTGGTCGCAGAGCACCCGCGCCACGTCGAGCATCTGCTGCATGGTGTCCACCCGCAGCACCCCTGCCTGTTCGAACATCGCATCGACGACGACGTCCGACGACGCCGCAGCGGCCGTGTGCGACTGACCGGCCTGCCGACCGGCGGCCGACCGCCCGGACTTGATGGCGACGATGGGTTTGACGGCGGCCACCGACCGCGCGATCCGGGCGAACTTGCGCGGATTACCGAACGATTCCACGTACAGCGCGATGACCTTGATCCGGTCGTCGTCCTGCCAGTCGAGCAGCAGGTCGTTGCTGCTGACGTCCGCCTTGTTGCCGACGGAGACGAACTGCGAGATCCCCAGCCCCCAGCGCGCGGCGGCGGCGATCACCGCGATGCCCAGAGCGCCGGACTGGGAGACCAGACCGAGCGGGCCGGCCAGGCCGGGCAGGGTGGCGAAGGTGGCGTTCAGCCGCACCGCCGGGTCGGTGTTCTGCACCCCCAGGCAGTTCGGTCCGACGACCCGCATCCCGAACCGCCGGGCGATGCCGACCACCTCGCGTTGCCGGGCCTGGCCGACCTCGCCGGTCTCGCTGTATCCGGCCGTCAGCAGCAGCAGCCCCCGGACGCCGCGTTCGCCGCAATCCCGGACCACCTGCGGCACCTGCTCGGCGCGAACGGCGATGATCGCCAGGTCGACGCCCATCGGGAGATCCCGCGCCTGCGGTACGCAGGCGATGCCGAGGATGCTGTCGTGGTGCGGGTTGACCGCGTAGACCGCACCGGTGAATCCGCCGTCGACGATGTTGCGCAGCACCTGATGTCCGACGCTGCCGGCCTTCTGGCCCGCCCCGATCACCGCCACCGAGGCCGGCGAGAGGATGTGCTGCAGGCTGGCCTCACCGGCGGACTGCTCGCGGGTGTCCATCGCCTGGAGCGCGCGGTCGTCGGTCTCCAGGTCCATCACGATCAGTTCGGTGGAGCCCTCCATCCGCAGCCCGACATGGAAGCCCAGATCGTGCAGGACCTGGACCGCGGCACCGTTCTCGGCGAGCACCTCAGCGTCGAACTGGGCGATCCCGACCCGGCGGGCGGCCGCGGCCAGATGCTCCAGCAGCAGCGTGCCGATGCCCTGATGATGATGCTCGTCCGCCACCAGCAGCGCGACCTCGGCGGCGTTGTCACCGATCCGCTCGAAGGCCGCGACGCCGACGAGCCGGCCGTCGATCCACGCGCACAGCGCCACGTGATCATCGCTCGCCGGTTGGATGAGCAGCCTGACGTAGCCGACTGCGGAGTGGCGGCTGAACGAGAAGAACCGCAGATAGCGGGAGCGTTCGGAGACCCCGTTGTGCAGTTGCAGCAGGGCGTCGATGTCTTCCGGCTGGACGGGCCTGATGTGCACCAGACCACCGTCGGTGCGGACGGCGTCAATGCCGCCGGCCGCGTACGGCGCGATGGTGGGATGAACCTCTTCGACGATGGCCATGGGGTATCGCGATCCTTCAGCTGATGACATGCAGGTGATGAAGCAGTGCACCCGAACCAGTCCCGGCGCGGCGCCGCGCCGGGAGGCGGTCGATCCGGGCGGGCGCCCTGCCGCTCACCGGCGGACGGCCTCCAGTTCTCCCGCAGTCCAGGCTTCGCGGGGTGGGCGGCGACCCCAAGGGCCCAAGGTCCCGTCGGTGATCATTCGTCGGGCACGTCACACGCCGCAGGGCGCGGCCTGGCCGGATGCGCCGCGCGGTCAGCACAGCGTCGGTGCCAAGGGCCGGTCTGTGCCGCGGGCCGTCAGTGCTGCAGGGTCGCCGACAGCTCCTTGAGCAGGTCCAGGGCCGCCTCGGCGATCACCGTGCCCGGCCCGAACACCGCGGCCGCACCGGCCTCCCGGAGCTCCGGGATGTCCCCGGGCGGGATGACGCCGCCGACGACGATCATGATGTCCGGCCGTCCCAGGTCGGCGAGCGCCGCCTTCAGCGCCGGCACCAGCGTCAGGTGACCGGCGGCAAGCGAGTTCACCCCGACCACGTGCACGTCGGCGTCCACGGCCTGCTGCGCGACCTCCTCCGGCGTGGAGAACAGCGGGCCGACATCGACGTCGAAGCCGAGGTCGGAGAACGCGCTGACGATCACCTTCTGGCCGCGGTCGTGCCCGTCCTGGCCCATCTTCGCGACCAGGATCCGCGGCCGCCGGCCCTCGGCCTCGGCGAACGCGTCGGTCGCCGCGAGAACCTGCTGAACCTGCGGCGACTCGCCCGCCTCTGCCCGGTACACGCCGGAGATCGTACGGATGACGGCGGTGTGCCGCCCGAACACCTTCTCCAGGGCATCGGAGATCTCGCCCACCGTGGCCTTGGCCCGCGCCGCGTCGACGGCCAACGCGAGCAGGTTGTTCGACAGGTCTCCGGTCGTGCCGCTGCTCGCGGCGCCGGCGGCGGTCAACGCATCCAGGGCGCGGGTGACGGCGGCGGAGTCGCGTTCCTGCCGCAGTTGCTGCAGTTTCGCCACCTGCGCGGCTCGCACCGCCCGGTTGTCGACCTTGCGGACGTCGAGCTCGTCGGCGTCCTCGGTGCGGTAGGTGTTGATCCCGAGAACGGCCTGCGTGCCGGAATCGATCCTGGCCTGGGTGCGGGCCGCGGCCTCCTCGATGCGCATCTTCGGGATCCCCGCCTCGATGGCTTTGGCCATCCCGCCGGCCGCCTCCACCTCCTGGATGTGCTGCCAGGCGCGCTCGGCCAGATCGTGGGTGAGCTTCTCGACGAAGTACGAGCCGCCCCACGGGTCGATGATCGACGTGGTGCCCGACTCCTGCTGCAACAGCAGCTGGGTGTTCCTGGCAATCCGCGCCGAGAAGTCCGTCGGCAGCGCCACCGCCTCGTCGAGTGCGTTGGTGTGCAACGACTGGGTGTGCCCCTGGGTCGCGGCCATCGCCTCGATGCAGGTGCGGGCGACGTTGTTGAACGGATCCTGCGCGGTCAGCGACCACCCGGAGGTCTGCGAATGGGTCCGCAACGACAGCGATTTCGGGTTCTTCGCGCCCAGCCCACCGACCAGCCGGGCCCAGATCGCCCTGGCCGCACGCATCTTGGCGACCTCCATGAAGAAGTTCATCCCGATAGCCCAGAAGAAGCTGAGCCGCGGGGCGAACCCGTCGATGTCCAGCCCCGCCGCGGCGCCGGCCCGCAAATACTCAAGCCCGTCGGCGAGCGTGTAGGCGAGCTCCAGGTCGGCCGTCGCGCCGGCCTCCTGCATGTGATAACCGGAGATCGAGATCGAGTTGAACTTCGGCATTCTCGCCGCGGTGAACGAGAAGATGTCGGAGATGATCCGCATCGACGGCAGCGGCGGATAGATGTAGGTGTTGCGGACCATGAACTCTTTGAGGATGTCGTTCTGGATCGTGCCCGCGAGCTTCTCCGGCGGAACGCCCTGCTCCTCGGCGGCGATGATGTACAGCGCGAGGACCGGCAGCACGGCGCCGTTCATCGTCATCGACACGCTGGTCGAATCGCAGCGGGATGTTCTCGAACAGCTGCCGCATGTCGTAGATGGAATCGATGGCCACCCCGGCCATCCCGACATCACCTGCCACCCGCGGATGATCCGAGTCGTAGCCGCGGTGGGTGGGCAGGTCGAAGGCGACCGACAGGCCCTTCTGACCGGCGGCGAGATTGCGGCGGTAGAACGCGTTGGATTCCTGCGCGGTGGAAAAGCCCGCGTACTGCCGGATGGTCCACGGCTGGGTGGTGTACATCGTCGGGTACGGCCCACGAAGGAACGGCGTCAGCCCCGGATAGGTGTCCAGGGCGTCCAGCCCGTCCAGGTCCGCGGCGGTGTAGACCGGCTGGATCGCAATGCCTTCCGGCGACAGCCACGATCCCCCGCCGCTGGTGTCGACGGCTTCCGGGGCCGCTGCTGTGCTGCCGTCCCGCAGCGGGAGGTCGGCGAAACTGCGCGGCACACTCATCCGGCTACCTGCGCTTCCTGGAGATGTTCGCGGGTTCTCGCCAAGAACGCCACGACGTCATCGCCCGCGGCGACGTGGTCGTCGACGACGTCGGAGATCGGCCCCTTCGGCCGGCCGGCCAGCACCACCCAGCGGGCGCCTGCCGCGCGGAGCGCCTCGACCACCTCGACACCGGTTGCCGCGTAGGCCTTGTCGTTGCCGGCGAGGCAGGCGACCGTGGCACCGCTGTCGGCGAACGCCACGACGACGTCGTCCGCCCCGCTGGTCACGCCGGCCGTCACGCTGTCCACCCCACCCGCGGCGAACAGGTTCGCGGCGAACCCGGCCCGCGCGGCGTGCTCGGCGACCGTCCCCAGCGTGGCCAGGAAGATCGGCACCGGCGGCGGCGAGTCGCGCATCGACTCGAACGCGTCGGCCCAGCCGGGATCGGCGTCACCGGAGACCGCGACCCGCCTGGCCGGCAACGTCTCCCGGAGAAGGGGGAACTCGCTGACCCCGGTCACCGGACTCCGCCGGGTGGCGATCCGGCGCTCGCGTTCGGCGGCGGTCGCAGCCCAGCGGTCCTGCAGCGAGCCGTCAGCGAGCGCGGCCAGGACGCCGCCGGCCGCCTCGATTCGCTGGAACTCCGCCCACGCCGCCTCCGCGACCTCGGTGGTCAGCAGCTCCACGGCGTAGGAACCGGCGGCCGGATCGGTGACGGCGGCCACATGCGATTCGCTGATCAGCAAGGACGAGGTGTTCCGGGCCAGCCGCCGGCCGAGCGCGTCCGGGACACCGAGCCGGCTGTCGAAGGGCAGCACGGTCACTGCGTCGGCGCCGCCCACGCCGGCGGCGAACGCTGCCACGGTGGTCCGCAGCAGGTTCACCCAGGGGTCGTACCGGGTGAGCATCGCGGCCGATGTCACGGCGTGCTGGAACTGCCGCCCGGCCGGATCCGCCGCCGACAGTTCGCCCACCCGCTGCCACAGACCGCGCGCCGCACGGAACTTGGCGATCGTGGGGAACTGTTCATCGGTCGCGGAGTACCGAAACTCCAGCAGCCGCAGCGCCTCGTCGACCGCGACGCCGGCGGCCTCCAGCGCCCGCAGGTACAGCACGCCGACGGCCAGGGTGAAGCCCACTTCGGCGGCGTCCCCGGCGCCGGCCCGGTGTGCGGCGGACCCGTCGACGACCATCGCTCGGACGCCAAGGCCCTGCGCCAACGGCACGATGTCGGCCACCGCAATGTCGAGATTCGCGGCCGCGGAGGATGTTTCGCCGGTTCGTACCGCCCGGCCGACGGGGTCGACGCCCAGGCAGCTGCCGGGATCGGGCCGAACCCCGCGGGCACGGAACAATTCGGCAAGTTCCACGGCGGCCTGCGCATCGGTGACCGCGCCGCGGGCGGACACCACGACCGGAACCATCTCCAGGAACACCCCGGTCACGGCCGCCCGCAGATCACCCGGCGCGGTCCCCGGACCACCGACCACGACCCATAGCGAGGTGGAGCCGCTCTCCAGGTCGGTCGTGGCCGCCGAGGAGGCCTGATCGGCGTCCGGATCGGAGACCAGGGCCCGGATGTCCCAGCCCACGCTGACGTCCCCGGCCCGGCCGGCGGGCGCTCCGGCGGCCGCCGGGAAGGTGGGCCCGCCGCTGCCGGCGAGCCGGCCGGCGGTGCCCAGCGGCGGGACGACAAGCCCCTCCACGGTCGTCACGGCCAGCGTTTCCCAGGCCGTACCCGGGGCGGCGTCCTCACCCAGCCGGCCGGCCCGACGCAACACCGCGGCCGCGGCCGCCTCCCAGTCCTGCTCGGAACCCGCAGTGGCACCGGCCAGCTGCACCGGACCCTCTCCGTCGAGTGTGTCCATCCGCGGATCATAAGTCCGGCTTGCGATCCGGCGATCGGCGCGATCGGAAAAACGTGAGCGACCGCACCATTCAGCCCAACGCAGCCGCCCGAACACCCGCCCGCCGTCACCCCGCGATACCGTCAGAGCCTGCCACCGGAAGGGTTGCCATGACTGCGCACGACGACGATCTCGGCCTGGAGACACCGGACGTCGATCGTCTGGAGCAGGCTCAGCCGCTCGCGGATGATCCCGACGAAGGGTCCGGCACCGGCCCCGTTCCCGGCTCGGTGGTCGACAACATCGACGCGGACGAGGCCGACGTCGTGGAGCAGTCGATCGCCGTTCCGGCCGACGACGACTACCGGGACGCCGGATCGTGAGGCGTCGGCTGTAAGCCGCTCAGTTCCGTGACATGGCCCCACCTCGGTGGCGGGGCCGCTGTGCCACCATCAGCGCGTGTTGCGTGCGCTGGGGCGGGGGATCGCCGCCCGACCCGGTCTGATCGTGGCGGTCTGGGTGCTGCTGACCATCGCCGGGTTCGCCGCGGCCACCGGCACCATCGGGGAGGGGCTGTTCGCCCGGCTGAACGCCGGTGAGGCGACGGTCTCCAGTGAATCGTCCGAGGGCCGGGCGATCCTGAACTCGGCCAGCACCACCGGGCCGACGGTCAGTCTGCTCGTCCGGGGCGCGAGCGTCACCGATCCGGCACTGGCCGAACCGCTGGCCGCGGCCCGAACCGACCTGCTGGCCATCCCCGGGATGGCGACGGTGGTCGATCCGCTGGCGGCGCCGGGCGGACCCGGCTCGCCGGCCGGTGCGGCGCTGATCGCCCAGGGCAGCAACGGGTTCCTGGTGTCGGCGACCCTGCAACCCGACCTTCCCGCCGACGTGGTGGATTCGTCCCTCACCGCCACCCAGGATCGGCTCGCCGCCCTCGGTGCAGCAATCACCGCCGCCGTCCCCTCGGCAACCGGCCAGGTCGGCGGCGGCACTCTGCTGTTCGATGCGATCAACGGGCAGGTGGAGAAGGACCTGGTCCGTGGCGAGCTGATCGCGCTGCCAGTGAGCCTGCTGGTCATGGTGCTGGTGTTCGGCGGCTTCCTGGCCGCCGGCATGCCGATCGGCGGCGCCATCGCCTCGATCGGCGGCGCGCTGGCCGTGCTGCTCGGGTTCTCCTATCTCATCGACCTGGACGCGACCGTCGTCAACGTCGTCACGGTGCTGGGCCTGGGGCTGTGCATCGACTACGGCCTGCTCATCGTGTCCCGCTACCGAGAGGAGCTCCGCCTCCGGCTGGCGGAACGAACCACCCGGTCGACCAAGGCTGCGCGGACGGAGGCGCTGGTCGGGACCATGGCGACCGCCGGCCGCACCGTGCTGTTCTCCGGGGTCACCGTCGCGATCAGCCTGTCCGGCCTGCTGCTGTTCGAGGCGCGGATCCTGCGCGCGGTCGGCGCCGCGGGGGTCAGCGTCGTCGTCATCGCCCTGCTCGTGGCGTTGACCCTGGTCCCCGCGCTGCTCGCGATGGCCGGCGGCCGGATGGTCCGGCCGGGCCTGCTCAGCCGGATCCCGGGCGTCCGCAGGCTCGCGGACCGCTTCGGTGACGTCGCCCCCGCGGAGGGCTTCTTCTCCCGGCTCGCCCGGTGGACGCAGCGCAGGCCGTGGCTGGTGGTCGGCGGGGTGCTGCTGATCCTCGGGATCCTCGCCGCCCCGGTGCTGCGCCTCGAGTTGCGCAGCTCCGGCGCCCAGCTGTTGCCGCCGAGCGCGCCCGACCGGCAGTTCTTCGACACGCTCGCCGAGCAGTACCCGGCATCCGGCATACCCACGGTGCAGGTGGTCGGCGAGACCACCCCGGACCGGATGGCCCCGCTCGCCGAGCAGATCGCCGGGATGCCCGGCGTCGAACTCGTCGCCCCGCCGCGCGCGGTGGGCGACACCCATGCCGTGCTCAACGTCTTTCTGGCCGACCCGGATCAGGGCAGCGCTGCGGCCAAGGCCGTGGTGGAGGACGTGCGCGCGAACCGGCCCGACTACCCGACGTGGGTGACGGGGCAGACCGCGGCGCTGATCGACTTCACCCACGCCCTGGCGACCCAGGCGCCGGCGGCGATCGCCGTCGTCATTCTGGCGACATTCGTGCTGCTGTTCCTGCTGACCGGCTCGATCCTGGTGCCGATCAAGGCCCTGCTGATCAACATCGTCTCGCTCGGCGCCTCGCTGGGCGTGCTGGTGTGGGTGTTCCAGGACGGCCACGGCGAGGCGCTGCTGGGCTTCAAGTCCACCGGTGGCATCGAGACGATCATCCCGATCCTGGTGGTGGCGCTGGGTTTCGGGTTGGCCATGGACTACGAGGTGTTCCTGCTCAGCCGGATCAAGGAGTTCCGGGACAGGGGCATGAGCAACGACGATGCGGTGGTGGCCGGGCTGCAGCGGTCCGGCCGGATCATCACCTCCGCGGCGCTGATCGTGGTGCTGGTGTTCTCCGGCTTCGTCGCCGGCGAGCTGCTGGTGATCAAGCAGACCGGGGTGGCCCTCGCGGTGGCCGTCGCCGTCGACGCCACCCTGGTGCGCTGCCTGCTGGTGCCGGCGACCATGACGCTGCTGGGCGAGTGGAACTGGTGGGCGCCGGCCCCGCTGCGCAGGCTGCACAACCGGCTGGGCCTGCGGCACTGATCCGACCCGACCCGGCGGGTGACACCGACTTCTTCCCCTGCCCGACGACGTCCAGGCCATCCTCTGCGACGAATCGCCGAGACCATCCCCAACAGCGTTCCGTGCCGAGTTCGGCCTCGACCCGTCGGTTTCGGCGAAGTCCTTCGACACCGTGGTGATGGGGCGCAGCACGAACCCGCCCTCCGGGTGGGAATCACCGACCCGTACGCACGCCTGACCAGCTATGTCGTCAGCACCACGATGACGGAAAGTCCGGATGCCGCCGTCTCGCTGGTCACCGACCCGGTCGCGCTGGTCCACCGGTTGAAGCGCCAGGCCGGGTCCGGGATCTGGCTGGCCGGCGGCGCACCCGCCGGTACGTTGCCAACCAAAGGTTCCGTTCATCGCGCTCAGTCAGCTGCGGACGGTGCAAGCGACATGGTTCCGTCGTAGGGTTTTCCTGTCGGGGTCCGGTAGCCGATCCCCTGGTTTCAGCGAGGGGATGTGCGCCGAGATGCAGGGTGAGTCACGGCCCGGAAGCGTTCGAGAGACGGTTCAGTTGGATCGGCTGGACGGGCAGGCCAAGGCTCCAGCGACGCATCCATCCTTGCGTCGGCATTTGATCCATCAACCACGACGACGTTGCACTGGCTCGGGATGGCCGGTTTCTTGATCAACAGTCGCGGTACCACGGTGATGATCGACCCGCTGTTGGGTGGTTTCGACATGCCGATCATGATCGAGATGCCCATCGCAGCAGCGGATGTGCCGCACGTCGACGCGATCCTGATCACCCACAGCGACAACGATCACTTCAGTCGGCCGACCTGCCGGGAGCTGGCACCGATGACCGGCGCGTTCCACTCCACGAGCTACGTTGCCTCGTTGATGGCCGAGGAGGGTCTGGGCGCGGTGGGGCACGCCATCGGCGATGTCTTCCAGGTCGGCTCGGTGCGGGTCGAGGTCACGCCGGCCGATCACGCGTGGCAGAACGAGATCCCCGGCGAGGACGAGCATTTCCATCTGCCGGAGGATGCCTGCGGGTTCTGGTTGCAGACGCCGGACGGGACGATCTGGGCGCCCGGCGACTCCCGGTTGATCCCGGAGCATCACCTGAAGATGCCGGCGCCGGATGCGATGCTGTTCGACTTCTCCGACAGTGACTGGCATTTCGGCCTGGCCGGGGCGGTCCGGATGGCCAACGCCTACCCGAACACGCCGTTGCTGCTGCAGCACTGGGGGTCGGTGGCGGCCCCTGATTTCCCGCCGTTCAACGGAGACCCCGAGGACCTGTTCGGCGTGGTCGTCAACCCTGGGCGGATCAGGATCTTGGCGCCGGGCGAACCCTACGAGCTGAACGGGCGGTCCGGGCCGACCGCGTTGTAGTGGGTGGGGTGGGTCTGCTGTGAGGGGTAACAGCAGAGACTCCCACCCCGGACGTCGCGGGCTTAACGTCGTAGCCATGGACAACGGCAACGAGGTGCGGGACTTCCTGGTCTCCCGCCGCGCGAGGATCACCCCGGCGGAGGCCGGCGTGGTCAACGACGGCAGCCTGCGCCGGGTGCCGGGTCTGCGGCGCCGCGAGGTGGCGGTGCTGGCCGGGGTGAGCATCGAGTACTACACCCGGTTGGAACGAGGCAATCTCTCCGGTGTGTCCGATTCGGTGTTGGAGGCGGTCGGGCGGGCGTTGCACCTGGACGAGGCCGAGCGGGCGCATCTGTTCGACCTGGCCCGGGCGCAGGGGCCGGCCCGCAAGCGAGCCGTGCGCCGCCCGCAGCAGATCCGCCCCGAGGTGCAGGCCACCCTGGACGCGTTCACCGGCGGCCCTGCGTTCGTCCGCAACGGCCGGCTGGATGTGTTGGGCACCAACCTGTTGGGCCGCGCCGTCTACGACGAGATGTTCCAGGACCGGCTGAAGCCGCCGAACCTGGCCCGGTTCGCGTTTCTCGACGACCGGGCGCACCGGTTCTACCCGGACTGGGACCGCGCCGCCGACGACACTGTCGCCATTTTGCGGACCGAGGCCGGCCGCGACCCCTACGACGACGACCTGACAACGCTGGTCGGGATGCTGTCGACACGGTCCCCGGAGTTTCGGCAGCGGTGGGCCGCGCACAACGTGAAGCAGCACTACAGCGGCAAGAAGCATTTCCATCACCCGGACGTCGGGGACCTCTACCTGACCTATCAGGCGCTGGATCTGTTCGCCGAGCAGGGCCTGTCGTTGCTGGTCTACACCCCGCAGCCGGGTACCGGAACCGACGAGGCGCTGCGACTGCTGGCGAGTTGGTCCGCCGCTCCCGCCGGATCCAAGGCCGACGTGCCCGCCGAAGCGCCTTGAGCCCACCGACCTGACTCGCGTTCTCGACGGCACAGCAGACCCGCACCGCCGGGTCAGCGTGCGGCGTTCAACCTCGCCGATTTCACAACTCGGCCACGAAGTCGGGCCGTCGCGGGTAGTGTCGGCCAAATGACCACTTCGGCCGCGGCGGCCACCACGCCGTGACCTGACATCACCGAACCAACTCGAACTGAAAGGAATTCACCATGCACACTCGCACATTGGGCCAGGGACTTGAGGTCTCGGCTATCGGCATGGGCTGCATGGGCATGTCGCAGAGCTACGGGCCGAACCCGGGCAGCCGGGAGGAGATGATCGGCGTGCTCCGCGGCGCCGTCGACCTGGGCGTCACGTTCTTCGATACCGCCGAGGTCTACGGGCCCGTATGTGAACGAGGAACTGGTCGGCGAGGCCCTGGCCCCGGTGCGGGATCAGGTTGTCATCGCGACCAAGTTCGGCTGGCAGATCCAGGACGGCAAGTCCGTCGGCCTGAACAGCCGGCCGGAGCAGATCAAGCGGGTCGCCGACGCATCCCTGCAACGCCTGGGTGTGGACAGCCTGGACTTGTTCTACCAGCACCGGGTCGACCCGGCCGTGCCGATCGAGGACGTCGCGGGCGCGGTCGGTGAGTTGGTCGCCGCCGGGAAGGTCCGGCACTTCGGTCTGTCGGAGGCGTCCGCCGCGACGATCCGCCGGGCCCACGCGGTGCACCCGGTCACTGCGGTGCAGAGCGAGTACTCGCTGTGGACCCGGGACCCCGAAGCCGAGGTACTGCCGACGCTGGCCGAACTGGGTATCGGGTTCGTTCCGTTCAGCCCATTGGGCAAAGGGTTCCTGACCGGCACCGTCGATCAGGCCACCCAGTTCGCCGCCGGCGATGTGCGGACCACGATCCCGCGGTTCAGCGCCGATAACCGCACCGCCAACCAGGCACTGGTCGACCACGTCATCGGGCTGGCCAGGGCCGCGGAAGCCACCCCCGGCCAGGTCGCGTTGGCCTGGTTGCTGGCCCAGCAGCCGTGGATCGTGCCGATCCCCGGCACCCGCCGCATCGAACGGGTCCGGGAAAACGCCGGCAGCACCGCGGTCTCGCTGTCGGCAGATGACGTCGCCGACCTCAACGCCGTCGCGGCACGGATCGGCGTCGCCGGTGACCGCTACAACGAGCAGCACATGGCCCTCGTCGAACACTGACCTGCCCAATCTCCTGCACCACAACCCGTTTCAGCAACGACTCACCGGAGGAGTTTCGATATGTCGACCCCACAGCCGTCCGGCGCGCAGCGCATGTTCGGCGATTTCGCCCCCGCCTTGGCCGACTACACCGACGACATCCTGTTCGGCGACGTCTGGAAGGACGCCGCCCTGGCCCCGCGGGACCGCAGCCTGGTCACCGTCGCCTGCCTGGTCACCTCCGGCAACACCGACCAACTCGTCTACCACCTCGGTTACGCCAAGGACAACGGCGCCACCGAGCAGGAACTGATCGCCGCGATCACCCACCTGGCGTTCTACGCCGGCTGGCCCAAGGCGATGGCGGCGATGGCGGTGGCGAAGAACGTCTTCCGCGGCGACGCCTGACCGCAGAGTCGGGACCCCGCCCCCTACAGAAGGAACCATTCAGGATGCACATCGAAACCAGCAAGCCGACGACGAAGTATCCAACCGGTCCGGGTGACAGGGCCGCCGAAGGTGATGCCGCGATGGGGGCGTGGACCGCGATCAAGGTGCTGCACCAGCCGTGACGACCGCACCTCGAAGCCTGGCTGGAGCAGCCCCCGGCCCGACGGTCACGCCCGGCAATGCGCCGCGCGGCGGGGTCCGGGTGCCGCACGGATGGCCCCATTGATCAGTCTGGCCGCATGCGTCCTGGGGATGTTCGTCATCACCCTGGACGCCGTCGTCGTCAACGTCGCCCCTGCCCAGCATCAACCGTGATCTCGGCGGCGGCATCACCGGTCTGCAATTGGTCGCCGACGGCTATACCCTGATGTTCGCCGCCCTGCTGATGTCCGGCGGCGCGTTCTCGGACCGGATCGGCGCCCGGAACGCCTTCGCCCTCGGCGTTGCCGGGTTCGTCGTCGCCTCCGTCCTGTGTGGCGCCTTGACCGCCATCAACTGTCGGTGGATCTTCTTCCTAACGGTGCCGGTCGGGCTCCTGGCCCCGGCGTTGCTTGCCCGGACCCCGGACGTCCCGGCGGCGGCCGGCGCCGTTGGACCGGATCGGTCAAATCACCGCCGTGCTGGCCATGGGCGGCCCGACGTTCGGCGCCATCGAAGGCGGCGCCCGCGGGTTTCACCGACCCCATCGTGATCGCCGCGTTCGTCGTCGCCATCCTGGCCTTGGTCGCGTTCATCCTCCGGCAGTCCCGCGCCAAGCACCCGATGATGCCGCTGAACCTGTTCCACTCCAGGACATTCCGGGCCGTGGTGATCATCGGGTTCGCGTTCGTGTTCTGCTACTTCGGGTTGACGTTCTTCATGAGCCTGTATCTGCAACAGATCCGCGGGCTGTCCGCGGTCGTGACGGGCGCCGTTTTCCTGCCGATGATGATCGTCGGCGCGGCCCTGAACCTGTTCTCCGCCCGTTTCGTCGAACGGTTCGGGCGTCGTCAGGTCATCACCGCCGGGCTGTTGCTGATGGTCGCCGTCTTCGGCGCTTTGCTGGCCGACCCTGCCACCTTCGTCACCGGCGTCCGGGTCTGCGCCCTCGCTGCCGCCGCTGTGGCCATCGCCGCGGCCCTGTGCGCCCGCCTACTCGCAACAGCGCGCTGACCGCATAGTTGCGGCACCCGGCACCACTCGACGAGGACCCTCGCCAGAGGTGGCGACGCCATTTCTCGTGAAACGGTGCGGCCGGCCCTCCCTCCGGCGTCACCCGCCCCGAGGTGGCAGCAGAGAACCGCGGCGCCCGGTGGGGCATCGGGCATGCAGACGGTAACGTCCCGCGGGAACGGGAACTCCGCGGTACGGCGACTCCCATGCCGCGGCGGAACGCATCGATCCGCTGCGCGTCTTGAGGACCGGGCCCTGGCGCAGCAGGCGATAGGGCCGAGGAAGGGGGCGAGCTGATGTCCGCAACGAGGTGGCGCGCCGGCGTCGGCGGCCTGGCCGCGACGGCCTTGTGCATAGCGCTCACGGCCTGCGGTCCGGCGGACAACGGGGCCGCCGGTCTTCCGTCCCCGGCAGCCGGCAGCGTGTCGGACACGGCCGGCGGCACAGGATCGGTCAACCCGCAGTCCACAGCCAGCGCCCGCACCACGGCCGCGGCGCCTCCGCTCCGGACATCCGCCACGCCCAGCGCTGCGGTGAAGCCGACCGAATCCACCAAGCCCACGCCGACACCGACTGCGAAGCCCACTGCGGCCAAGCCCAGCCCGGCCGCCCCCACGGTGACCGCGTCCCTGGGCGACGGTCCGATCCGGTACGGCGACCACTCCGCGATCACCATCACCGTCCGGACGCCGACGCCCGGCGCCGATCTCACCGGCCATGTCGCCGTGCTCGACGGCACCGCTGTCGTCGTGGAAGGCGAGACCGATGCGGCGGGCAACGCCGCGCTCGACTTCCTCAACACCGCCGACCCGGGCAGCAGGACGTACCAGGTCAGCTACGGCGGCAACGCGAAGGTCGCGCCGTCGACCGTGGACCTGCCGGTGCAGATCACCCGGACCAACGTCGACATCACGATCGACTGGCCGGAGGACGTCACACCCGGCAGGGACGCGACGATCACCGCGGACATCATCGGCACCCCGCAGGCGCCCACCGGCAAGGCCACCATCACGGTGGACGGCGCGCCGCTCACCGCCGCGTCCGTCGACGCGAACGGCACCATCACCGGCACCGCCAAGGCCGTCGCGGCCGGCGATCATGCTGTCGAGGTGAGCTACGCGGGGGACGCCCGCTTCGACCCGAACACCGCATCGGCGACGCTGACCCTGAAGGCACCGCCGGTCAACCCGAACCAGGCCGGCGCCGCGGCGGCGCAGGCGAACAACCCGTGCCCCGCGGCCGCTGCCGCCTGTGTCGACCTGTCCGGCGAAACAGCCTGGCTGCAGTCTGCCGGCAAGATCACCTACGGCCCGGTCCCGATCACCTCCGGGCGGGAGGGACATCGCACCGGCACCGGGATGTTCTCGGTCTTCTGGCTCGACAAGGACCACCGCTCCAGCATCTTCAACGACGCGCCGATGCCGAACTCGGTCTTCTTCGACAACGGGATCGCCTTCCACGAGGGCAGCCTGTCCGACCAGTCACACGGGTGCATCCACCTGTCCTGGGACGCCTCGGAGACCTTCTTCGACACCCTGTCGGTCGGCGACAACGTGTACGTCTGGGGCGCTCCCCCGTACTGATCGATGCCGCACGGCTCGGTGACGGGGCAGCCGGCCATCGAGTGAACCGCTCCCTGCCACCTCGGCCCGCGCCACGGCCGTTGTGCACGGCGCCCGTTCAACCGACGCGCCGACCGCTGCAGGTGGTCCGGGCTTCCTTCGTGGGATGGCCCGAATGACCACCGACCGGTGACTGCGTTCGCTCCGCGAAAGTTCTTCCCAACCCCACCCATCCGTGTCGGCGTCGGGCCCGAATCCCAGTAGTGAGCCAGGCGAATGCTGCCCGGTTCGCGCGCGGCGGCGGTGATCGGCGGTCGCCGCGGCAGGAGCCGGCCGACGCCGGTGAGGGGTACGGCGTTCGGTCCGCGTTGCGCACTGCCGCGACGGTGCGCGGTGCGGGGTATCGAGCGTGCCCCCGGCTTTCGGCCGGGGGCACGTTGTTCATCTCATCCGGGCGAGCGGGATCGCTCAGTTCAACGAGCCCTGACGAACGACCACCACCGGCCACGCCGAGTGGCAGATCAACCGCTGGCTCGTCGAGCCGAGCAGCAGCCCGGCGAGACCGCCGCGGCCCCGGCTGCCGACCACGATCAGCTGGGGTGGGCTGCCCGCAGCCAACCCCTCGGCGTGCTGCAGGATCGCCTCCGCGGGCTTGCCCTGGACGACGACCTGATTGACGTCGACATCGGGGAACTTGTCCCGCCAGCCGGCCAGTTGCTCGGCCAGCACGACGCGCTCCTCGTCGTCCTCCATCGCGGCCATCTCGCGCGCTCCCGCGCCGAAGCCGCGCATCGCGAGGTCGTCCCAGGCCAGCACCGCATCGAGGCGGGTGTGCCGCCGGGAAGCCTCGTCGAAGGCATAGGACACCGCGTCCTCACTGACCGCGGACCCGTTGACGCCCAGCACCACCGGTCCGGTCGGCTCCTGCGGGGTGTGTGCGGAGATCACCGCGACCGGGGACCGGCCGTGGGCGGCGACGTGCAGGGCAACAGAACCGAGTACGACCTCGGGGATCCGCCCGCCGCCGCTGCGGCCGATGACCGTCAACATCGATGTCCGGGACGCCTCGATGAGCGCCGGCCGGGGATCGTTGCGCACCAGCTCGGCGGTGAACTCCACCTCGGGACGGACCTGCTCGATCGCCGCCACGGCCCGGGCCAGCGCATCGGTGCCGGCCTCGATCAGGCCCTCGTTGATCTCCGACGGCACCCCGTATGCCGGTACTCCGATCAGCGGTGTGGTCGCATACGCATGCAACAGTCGCAGGGACAGCTGCCGGCGCGTCGCCTCGTCAGCCGCCCACCTGGCAGCAACGACGGACTCGGGTGAGCCGTCGACCCCCACCGTGATCACAGCGTGCCGAATCGCACTCATCAGCTGACTCCCTTGGCGACATTCGAAGAAGGTCCTGAAATCAGCGTCGACGCACAGACCGGGCGGGGCCAGAGGCGAAGGTCCCTGCGCTCCGGCGCACCGGTTACTCGGGGGCCGAGTGCGCCGGCTGAGCCGCCTCCGGGATCCTGGCCGGCCCCCGATGCTCCAGCTGGTGCTTCGTCGGCTTCGGCCGGACCGGCCACCAGGTGAACCAGCCCATGTCGATTGCCACTGCCGGCACCAGCAGGGTCCGCACGATGAAGGTGTCCAGCAGCACGCCGAACGCGACGATGAACGCTATCTGCGCCAGGAACAGGATCGGCAGCACGGCCAGCGCGGCGAACGTCGCGGCGAGCACGATGCCGGCACTGGTGATCACCCCGCCGGTCAGCCGCAGACCCCGCATGACGCCGTCGTGCGGGCCGTGGAACGCGACCTCCTCCCTCGCCCTGGTCATCAGGAAGATCGAGTAGTCGATGCCCAACGCAACCAGGAAGACGAAGGCGAACAGCGGGACGGCGGGATCGGCGCCGGGGAAGTCGAACACGTGGTTGAACACGAATGCCGACACACCGAGCGCCGCACCGAACGAGAGGACCGTCGCGACCACCAGCAGCGCGGCGGCGACGAGCGAGCGCAGCAGCAGGATGAGCACCAGCAGCACCGCGCCGAGGATCACCGGGATGATCAGCCGCAGGTCGCTGGCCGAGGTGTCGACCGTGTCGATCTGGATGGCGGTGTTGCCGCCGACCAGGACCTGGTCGCCGTACTGCGGGATCGCGTGGACGGCGTCGCGCACCGCCCGAACGGCGTTCTCCGCTTCCTCGCTGTCCGCGACCGCGGACAGCGTGGCCTGCACCTGGACCTGGCCGTCGACCACCAGCGGCGGCGCTCCGGCGGCCTGCGGGCCGGTGCCCGCCGCGGTCAGGACCGTCGGCTGCCCGGAGATGCCTTCCACGCCCGCGACGGTGTCGACGACCTGCTGCGCGGCGGCCTCCGGGGCGATGATCACCACCGGGTTCCCGGAGCCGCCCGGGAAGTGGTCGGTCAGCGCCTGCTGGCCCGCGATGGAGTCGACCTCGGTGAGGAAGACGTCGGTCTGCGAGGTGCCGGACGCCTTCAGCGTCGGCACCAGCAGGCAGGCCAGCGCGAGTGCGATGGCGGTGATGGCCCAGATGCGGCGCGGCCGCCGGGCCACCAGGACGGAGATCCGCTCCCACAGGCCGGCCTTGCGCCGGCCCACGACATGGCCTTCCACGTCGTGTTCGACGACCCGCGGGATGCGTGGCCAGAACAGCCAGCGGCCGGCCATCAGCAGGGCGGGCAGCAGCGTCATCGCGGCGACGAACGCGGACGCGATCCCGATGGCGCCGACCGGGCCGAGTGAACGGTTGGAATTCAGGTTGGAGAGCAGCAGGCACAGCAGACCGATGATCACGGTCCCCGCGCTGGCCGCGATCGGCTCCACACAGGCCCGCCAGGCGCGAGCCATCGCGGTCCACTTCGACTCCACCCTGGTGAGCTCTTCGCGGTACCGGGACACCAGCAGCAGGCCGTAATCCGTCGCGGCACCGACGACGAGGATGAACAGAATGCCCTGGCTCTGGCCGTTCAGCGGCAGCACATCGTTCTTGGCGAGCAGATAGACCACCCCGCCGGCCAACGCGAGCGCGCTGACCGAGGTGAACAGCACGACGAACGGCAGCACGATCGCGCGGTAGACCAGCACCAGGATCACCAGCACGGCCGACAGCGTGACCAGCAGTAGCAACCCGTCGATGCCGGCGAACGCCGCGCTGAGGTCCGCGATCAGACCGGCGGGGCCGGCGATGTGCACGGTTCCGCCCGCGGCCGATGCCTCCGCGGATGCCCGAATGCCGTCGATCACGTCACCGAGCGGGTTCTTCCCGTCGGCATCGACCGCGGTGACCTTGTCGGCGGACAACGGAACCAGCACCAGCGCGGCCTGCCCATCCTGGGACGGGATCAGCGGCACCGGCACCGGCTGCCCGGGCGCCTTCGGCTCGACGAAGTAGTCTCCGACCGTGCCGAGCGCCGGGTTGGCCGCATCGACCGACTGTCCCGCCAGGGACTGGGTGAACGCCTGCCAGGATGCGAGCTGCTCCGGGCCGGCCGGCGCACCGGTGGTCTCGAAGATGATGAAGGCCGGTAGCTCGCCGGAGTTGTCGAAGGTCGCGGCGGCGTTCGAGGCCTTGACCGACTCGGCGCCGTCGGGCAGAAACGTCTCCTGATCGTTGGACTGCACCGTGGACAGCGAGCCGATCGCCGGGCCGCCGACGCCGGCGATCCCCAGCCAGGCGAAGACGACCGCCAGGACGCCGATCGCCCGCAGCACCGCATTACGCCGGGACGGCGACGGCGTGGTTGCCGGTGCCTGGTGTTTTCCACCGGATGGAATCGTCGCTGACCCGGTCAGGTCCTCGACGGTCGGCTGCGCGGTGCCCGTTGCCTCGTGTTTCCCGCCGGCCGGGATCGTCCCGGTGCCGGCTGGTTCGTCGGGACGCGGCGCTGACGAGCCGGGGCTCGACCCGGTGGTGCTGGAATCGGCTGTCGTTTCGTTCGACCCGGTGGTCATGACAGGGTTCCGTTCTGTCGAGTGCGGGGTGTCGGTACGGGGACATCAACCACTACCGATGAATCGTACGAATCGGATGCTCAGCTTGCTGAGCATTCGCAATCCTGCCACAGGTACCGTCGTTCTCGACCGTCGTGGCCGGGTCGTCGGCGTCGGCCGGGGAAGCTGCGGGAGAGGGCACATGGCACCGGAACCGGGTCCCGAGGAATGGGTGACCGGCCGCCTGCTCGGTACCGCGGCCCGGCTGGTCGAGCAGGCGTGGAACAACCGGCTGCGGGAACACGGCGTCAGCCACGCGGGGCTGATCGTGATGTCCACCCTCGGCCGCGGCGCGACCAGCCAGCGGGACCTCGCCGACGATCAGCACGTCACCGAACAGACCATCGGCCGGACCATCGCGCACCTGGAGTCCACCGGTCATGTGTCGCGCCGCCACGATCCCGCCGACCGGCGTCGACGATCGGTGGAGTTGACCGAGTCCGGCGCCGCGCTGCTGGCCGAGATGTTCGACACCGGCGAACGCATCACCGATGAGATCCTGCAGGCGAGCGGTGTCGACGTCGCTCAGTTCCGCCGGAGCCTGACCACATTGATCAACGCGATGGACCCGAGCGGAGCGCGTACGGCGGACCTGCAGCGGATGGCTCCGGGCGACCTCGCCGCGGAGGCCGCCGATAGCGGCTGACCGGCGGCATCTCCTCCCGGAACAGGTTCCCGTGCTGCCGTCGAATGCCTCCCGCACCTGCCGGCCACCGCGCCGGTCGCGCACCGAGCGGTCAGCCCGCAGCCCGGGCGGTGGCGGCGTGCCAGTCGTACACCACGACGGTCCGCAGGACGACGTCCTGGATCGAACGCCGCTCGGGGCTGAGTACGACCCAGAACAACCCGATGGGGAAGAACGCGCAGAACACCGCCCGCAGGAACGACAACGTCCAGCCGGGGATCCGGCCGCGCCGACTGACCACCCGAAGACCCAGCAGCGAGTCGCCGTAGGTGCGGCCGGTCATCGCCCAGCACACGGTCAGGTACAGGACGGCCAGCGCGAACTGCGCGGACAGGGTCAGGAAGATCGGCAGGTTCGGCCACTGGAACGTGGTCGGCGACAACACGAACTTCGCCCCGGCGAAGGCGATGTAGATCACCGAGGCGATGACGATCACCATCGCGATGTCCACGCCCATCGCCGCCACCCGGGTGACGATGCCGGCCGGCCGGTGCCCGGTGTCCTCGACGTCGGCCGGCCACTGTGCTGCCGTCACTGTGCTGCCGTCACTGTGCTGCCGTCACTGCTGCCGTCGCGGCGGCCGTCACTGCCGAGGCCGTCATTGCGGCGCGTACCCGTCGACGATGCCCTTGCGACGGAAGACCCTGCTGACCAGCTGACCGACGGCGTCATCGGCCTGCTGGCCCTGCACCCGGACGCCGTGGACCGCCTCGGACGCCAGCGATCCGGTCGAATCCCGGATGATCCCCGGCAGGTCGATGCCGTCGACGACTCCCTGCGCAATGCGGATCAGGTCGATCTTGGCGAGGGCGGCATCGAAGTTGACCCGCCCGACCACCGGATCGGGATCGACCAGCGCGACGATGGCGGCGATGTCGAGCCGATCGATCACCGCCTGCAGATCGACGCCGGCCACGATGCCGTCCACATCGATCCGGTCGATGATCCGCTGCAGATCCACCCGCGCGACGGCGCCGTCCAGATCGACCCTGGAGACTGCGGCATCGAGGTCGACCCGGGCGACCGCGGCGTTCAGGTTGACCAGGGCGACCGCGGCGTCCAGGTCGACGGTCTTGACGATGGCGTCCACATCGATCCGGTCGATGACCGCTTGCAGGTCGACCCCGGCCACGATGCCGTCGATGTCCAACCGATCGATCACCGCCTGCAGATCGACGCCGGCCACGATGCCGTCCACATCGATCCGGTCGATGATCCGCTGAAGATCCACCCGTTCCACCGCGGCGTCCAGATCGACCCTGGAGACTGCGGCATCCAGGTCGACCAGCGCGACCGCCGCGTCCAGGTCGACCGTCTTGACGATGGCATCGACGTCGATCCGGTCGATGATCCGCTGCAGATCCACCCGCGCGACGGCGCCGTCCAGATCCACTCTGGCGACTGCGGCATCCAGATCGACCCTCGCGACAGCAGCGTCCAGGTCGACCCTCGCCACGACCGCATCCAGGTCGACCCGGTTGATCACCGCCGTGACGTCGAGCTTGGCGGCGATCGCATCCAGGTCGACGTTCTGCAGGATCAGTTGGGTGACATCGAGCTCTGCCAGGGCGGTGTTCACCACCCGGACGATGACCGGCCGTAGCACCGCCTGGACCACCGACTCCAGCGCCCCGCGCGACAATCCGACGGTCGATTGGGCGGGCGACGGGGTGGTGGCAGAGGCACGGAACACTCGCCGGCCGACCTGCCCGAGGGCGGCATCGGCCGCCCGTAGGGAAAGTCGCACCCCGGCACGCAGCGGCCAACTGATCCGCCACGCGGTTCCGGCCGCCCAGCCGACTGCCCCACGCAGGACGTTCGGCGCCGGATCGTCGCGCCCGTCGGGGAAGGACCCGGCGCCGGCTGTCGCAGCATCCATGAGTCCTCCTCGACCACTCATTCCCTCATCATCCCGGCAGGACGGACAAACAGTGCCGTTCTTCACCGTTCATCTTCCAGATCGGACACGAAACGCGCATCCCCGCGGTTCGATTGTCCGGCGATTTCCAGACGTGAGCCTCATCCGGCGTGGATGAAAACACCTGCGCCCCCACCCGGGTCCGGTCCGGGACGCCCGGACGATGATCGTCAGGAAGAAACAACCCGCTCACGGGGGACGCTGGGCGGGTATGTCTGCGGCGTCCGGTCAGCTGGTCTTGATCATCCCGCCGTCGATCACCACGTCTGCACCGACGATGTTCGCCGCAGCGCCCGACGCCAAGAACGTCACCAGGGCCGCCACCTCCTCGGGCTCGGTCATCCGGCCGGAGGAGATCGCCGCCTGCCGGGGGATGGCGGCGAGGAAGTCCTCGTGCTGCAGACCGTTGGCGGCTGCGACCTTGCCGCCGAAGCCGTCGGGGTCGCGCCACAGCGAGCTGCCGGTGACGCCCGGGGACACCGTGTTGACCCGCAGTCCCCGCGGTGCGAACTCCTCGCTCAATCGCTTGCTGAACGCGGTGAGGGCCGCCTTCGCCTCGCTGTAACCGACCGGGCCGGTCGCGGGCACCCGCGAATTGACCGACGCGATGTTCAGGATCGTGCCGCCCCGCTCGAGCAGGCTCGGCAAGGCGGCGCGGCTCATCCAGACGGCGCTGAACAGGTTGAGGTCGAACAGGTCTCGCCACTGATCGTCGCCCACCTCCAGGAATCCGCCGATCCCCATCCGATCCGCGTCGCCGGCGCCGACGTTGTTGACCAGGATGTCGATGCCGCCCAGTTCGGACAGCGCACCGTGCACCACCGCTGCGGCGCCGGCCGCGGTCGACAGGTCAGCGGCCACCGCAGTGGCCACCGCGGTCAACTCGGGGGTGACGGTGCGCGCGGCGCCGACGACCCGCACACCCTCCTTCACCAGCGCCCGGGTGACGGCCAGGCCGATGCCCCGGCTGGCACCGGTCACGACCGCGGTCTTCCCCTCGAGGTGCAGATCCATGGCTGATCCTTTCTTGACCTGTAGGACAAAAATGGGCCGATGAGAACCCCGCTCGCCGGTGCGAGCGGGTTCAGTGCAGGGTGGCCAGCGTTGAGTCGATGACGCGGTACAGGGTCGGCGCGTCGTGGGTCATCACCATGACTCGTAGCCCGGCGAGCGCGGTGGCCAGAAACTCCGCGAAGGCGCGGGCGGCGATGTCCGGATCGACGTCACCGTCGTTCTGCCCCTGCACGATCCGTGCGGTCAGTGCGTCGACCTGCCGATCCTGCATCGTGCGAATGGTCCGGGCGATCTGCCGATCGTGGCCCGCGAGTTCCACCGCCGTGTTCCCCGCGAAGCACCCCCGCGGGGACTGTTGCCGAAGATCGGAATCCACGATGAAATGCAGGGCGGCGCGGAGGCACTCGACGGTCGTCCCGGGTCGAGAGAGAAGCTCGCCGGCCAGCTCCGACACCTGCTCGTCGTATCGGACCAGAGCCCGGTCGAACAGTTCTCGCTTGCTCTTGAAGGTGTTGTACAGACTGCCTTTTGCGACTCCGGTCGCCTCCGCCAACTGCGCGGGTGAGGTGTTGGCATAGCCGTTGGTCCAGAACACGTCCATCGCGCGGTCGATCACGACGTCCTCGTCGAAGTTCCGCGGTCGGCCCACGGCACCAGGCTAGACATACTGGACCTGTAGGTCAAGAACCCTCCCCTGACCGTCGTCATGGCCCAACGGCACGGAACTGCAGAGCACAGCGGCGAGCGGGGTCCGGAAATCACCGAAGACCTCCGGATGACGTGCACACCCGGTCGGCGCACGTCATCCGGAGGTCTGTCTTGTTCGATCGCGTCATCCCGGCACCGAGGTCCGCGGTCGTGTCTTACTCGGTGGACGAGCCGAGCGTGACGTCGACGGTCGTGCTGTCCGACCCCCGGGTGTAGGTGATCTTCGACCGTGCTGTTCGGCGCGGCCGAGCGGATGGCCGCGACAAGCGCGTCGGCCGACTCGATCTTCTGGTCGCCGACCTTGGTGATGACGTCACCGACCTGCAGCCCGGCCTTCTCGGCGCCGCCGCCCGACGTCAGCTGGCTGACCTTCGCACCGGAGGTGAGCAGCGCGTTGCCGTCCACGGTGGCGTCACCGACGGAGGCGCCCAGCACGGCGTGCGACGCCTTGCCGGTCTTGACGATCTCCTCGGCGATCCGCTTTGCCTGGTCGATCGGGATGGCGAAGCCGACGCCGATGGAGCCGGACTCACCGCTCGCGCCAGAGGACAGCGAGGCGATCGCCGAGTTGATCCCGATCACCTTGCCCTACATGTCGACCAGCGGGCCGCCGGAATTCCCCGGGTTGATCGCGGCGTCGGTCTGGATGGCGTTGATCACCGTGGCCTGCGACGCCGCCGGTGCGGTCTGGCCCTGGTCCTGCGGCTGGCCGAAGCCGGGCAGTTGCTGTTGTTGCTGCTGGGGTTGCTGCTGCTGCGCATCGGACGTCGCCACCGGCCGGTTCAGCGCCGACACGATCCCCGAGGTGACGGTGGCGGACAGGCCCAGCGGCGAACCGACGGCCACCACGTCCTGCCCGACCTGCAGGTCGGCCGACGTGCCGAGGGTCGCCGGGGTCAGGCCGGACACCGACTCGGCCTTGATCACCGCGAGGTCGTCCACGGGTCGGCGCCGACGACCGTGGCCTTCGCGGTCGTGCCGTCGTTGAACTGCACCTGGAGATTCGTCGCACCCTCGATGACGTGGTTGTTCGTCAGGATCAGCCCGTCCGCGGACAGGATGACGCCCGAGCCCTCCCCTTCGGCGCTGGACGAGCTGGACAGCACCGACACCACGGACGGCAGGATCGCGTCGGCAACCTGCTGCACCGAGCCGCTCGGCGCCGGGGTGACGGACGACACCGTCGGCGACGTGCCGGTGCTGGCCAGCGCGCTGGCGACCGGCGACGGGTGAGTCGTCGCTGTTGAGCCTGGACGCCAGCGCTCCGCCGCCGAACCCGGCCAGCAGCGCAAGAACGACGGTCGATGCCGCGATCAGCGTGCCGCGCCCGCGGGCGGAGGTCTTGACCGGGCGGTGCTCGGGGGACTGCCGCGACCCCGTCCCGTCGCCGTCGGCGCGGTCGCCGAACAGTGGGTGGCCGACAGCGGTGGCGGTCGGGCCCACCGTAGTCGTCGGACCGGCGGCGCCGGCAGGGGGAGCTCCCACCTGGGTCCAGCTCTGGTGCGGCGGCACAGTGTGCGCACCGGTCTGCGGGTAATACGGGCCCGTGGGCCGTTCTCCGGCGCCGCTGAACGGATCCGCGGCGTAGGCACCCTGCTGACCGGTGGGGTACGGCGATTGCTGGCCGACGGGGTACGGCTGCTGACCGGCGGGCGTCGGGTGGTACGGCCTCGACCGGTCGGGTCCCGGGTCGGAACCGGGTCTCGACGATGTGGGCGGCACGTCCTGCTGGCCCTCGGGCGGGCGCGGGGCCCACCAGTGCCGGCCGGTCGGCGGCTCCGCGTTCGGCGCAGCGGTGTCAGCGGTGTTCCCGGGAGGCACGCCGGTCCCGGGCTGCTGCTGGAGGTTGTCCTGGCTCATGAACGACCACCGTCTGCCCGGAAGCTGTGCGGGGGCTGTGTGTTTCGTCCGATCGGGGCGATGGAGCGCTGTACAGCACCTCACCCGACCGCCACAGCAGAGCGCGGGGCAGGAAACCGACGAAATGTTCGGCCGACGCTGTCGATTGCGTCCGGCCGGCTCCGTCTGGGTGGTGTCAGACCAACCGGACCGGCCACACCGAGTGGCCGGCGCAAGCAAAGGAGCACTCTCGATGGCGAAGTTCGTGTACCTCTACACCGGCGGCAGCTTGGCGCAGACCCCGGAGGAGCAGGCAGGAGGTCTTCCAGGCTTGGGGCGCGTGGTTCGGCGAACTCGGCGAGATCACTGGTCGACGGCGGAAACCCGTTCGGCGCCTCGGCCACCATCGGCAACGACGGCGCGGTATCCCCGTCCAGCCGCCGCCGCAGCACCGGCTACACCATCGTCAGCGCGGATTCCCTGGCCGACGCCACAGCGAAGGCGAAGAGCTGCCCGATCTTTGCCGCCGGCGGTGCCGTCCAGATCTACGAGGCGCTCGACATGTGATGCCGACGCGGCGCCGCTGGAGTGCGCGGGAGCCATGCAGAGCGGTTCGGGTTCCCCGCGTTCGGACGGCGACCCGAGAACTCCAGCGACACCGTGCAGCACAACGGCCCGCCCATCTGGGCGGGCCGTTGCGGTTCAGGTTGCGGTTTCAGGTTGCGGTTTCAGCTTGTGGTTTCAGGTTGTGGTTTCAGCTTGTGGTCTCAGGTTGTGGTGTTCAGACGGTCAGCGGCGCACCGGCGTCCGCGGGCCGGACCACCAGTGCACCCGGATCGTCGTCGTTGACGTCGACGAGCACCGTCTGCCCGTCCCGGATCCGGCCGGCCAGCAGCTCCTTGGCGAGCTGGTCGCCGATCGCCGACTGGATCAGCCGGCGCAGCGGCCGCGCGCCGTACAGCGGGTCGAACCCGCCGATGGCCAGCCAGTCCCGGGCCTCCGGCGAGACCTCCAGGGTCAGCCGGCGGGCCGCCAGCCGGCGGCCCGAGAGCCTGGATCTGGATGTCGACGATCGCGCCCAGCTGCTCGGTGTCCAGCGCGTGGAAGAACACGATGTCGTCGAGCCGGTTGAGGAACTCCGGCTTGAACGCCACCCGGACCACCGCCATCACGGTGTTCCGGCGCTGCTCCTCCGACATGCCCTGGTCCATCAGCGCCTGGCTGCCCAGGTTCGACGTCAGGATCAGCAGGGTGTTGCGGAAGTCCACCGTGCGCCCCTGGCCGTCGGTCAGCCGGCCGTCGTCGAGCACCTGCAGCAGGATGTCGAAGACGTCGGGATGGGCCTTCTCCACCTCGTCGAGCAGGATCACCGAGTACGGCCGGCGGCGAACCGCCTCGGTCAGCTGACCGCCCTCGTCATACCCGACGTACCCCGGAGGCGCGCCGACAAGCCTCGCCACGGAATGCTTCTCCGAATACTCGCTCATGTCGATGCGGACCATGGCCCGCGGGTCGTCGAACAGGAAGTCGGCCAGCGCCTTCGCCAGCTCGGTCTTGCCCACGCCGGTCGGTCCGATGAACAGGAACGATCCGGTCGGTCGATCGGGGTCCGCGATGCCGGCCCGGGCGCGGCGAACCGCGTCGCTGACGGCGGCGACGGCCTCACGCTGACCGATCACCCGCCGGCCCAGCCCGGACTCCATCCGGAGCAACTTCTCCGTCTCGCCCTCCAGCAGCCGACCGGCCGGGATGCCGGTCCAGGCGGCGATGACGGTGGCGATGTCGTCCGGCCCGACCTCCTCGCTGACCATCGGCGCCTCCTTGACGTCCTGCTCGCGCTCGGCCGAGATGGCCTGGGAAAGTTCGCGCTCCAAGGCCGGGATGCGGGCGTACAGCAGCTCGGAGGCCTTCGCGAGGTCACCCTCGCGCTGGAACCGCTCCGCCTGCATGCGCAGCTCGTCGAGTTCCTTCTTCATCTCGCCGACCCGATTCAGGCCCGACTTCTCCTGCTCCCAGCGGGCGGTCAGCGCGGACAGCTGCTCGCTCTTGTCGGCCAGGTCGCGGCGCAGCCGGCCCAGCCGCTCGACGGACCCCGGATCCGATTCCTTCTCCAGCGCCAGCTCTTCCATCGTCAACCGGTCGACAACCCGCTGCAGCTCGTCGATCTCGACGGGCCGGGAGTCGATCTCCATGCGCAGCCGGGACGCCGCCTCGTCGATCAGGTCGATCGCCTTGTCCGGCAGGAACCTGCTGGTGATGTAGCGGTCGGACAGGGTCGCCGCAGCAACGAGTGCGGAATCGGCGATCCGGACGCCGTGGTGGGCCTCGTATCGCTCCTTGATGCCGCGGAGGATGCCGACGGTGTCCTCGACACTCGGCTCGCCGACCAGCACCTGCTGGAAGCGCCGCTCCAGGGCGGCGTCCTTCTCGATGTGCTGGCGGTATTCGTCCAGCGTCGTGGCGCCGACCATCCGCAGTTCGCCGCGGGCGAGCATCGGCTTGAGCATGTTGGACGCGTCCATCGCGCCCTCACCGGTCGCACCCGCGCCGACAACGGTGTGCAGCTCGTCGATGAACGTCACGACCTGCCCGTCGGAGCCCTTGATCTCCTCGAGGACGGCCTTGAGCCGCTCCTCGAACTCGCCGCGGTACTTCGCGCCGGCGATCATCGAGCCCATGTCCAGCGAGATGAGCCGCTTGTTGCGGAGCGACTCGGGGACGTCACCGGCGACCATTCGCTGCGCGAGGCCCTCGACGACGGCGGTCTTGCCGACGCCGGGCTCGCCGATCAGCACGGGGTTGTTCTTGGTCCGCCGGGACAGCACCTGGACCACGCGCCGGATCTCCGAGTCCCGCCCGATGACGGGGTCGATCTTGCCCTCCCGGGCCCGCTCGGTGAGGTCGACGCCGTACTTCTCCAGCGCCTGGTAGCTGCCCTCGGGGTCGGCCGAGGTGACCTTGCGGTCGCCGCCGCGGACCACCGGGAAGGCCTCGACCAACGCCTCGGTGGTGGCGCCCGCCTTGATGAGCAGGTCGCCGACGTCGGTACCGGGGCGGCCCAGGGCGGCCAGCAGATGCTCGGTGGAGATGTACTCGTCACCGGCGGCGGACATGATCTGCTCGGCGCCGGTGATCATGTTGACGACGGCCCTGGACAGGCCGGGCTGGGCGACGGTGCTTCCGCTCACCCGCGGCAACCGCGCCAGGATGGCGTCGGACTGCGCGCGGACGGTGCCCGGATCGGCGCCGACGGCCCGCAGCAGGCCGGGGGCGGTCGAGCCCTGGGTGACGAGCAGCGCGGTGAGCAGGTGGGCGGGCTCGACCGAGGAATGGCCCGCCGTGGTCGCGGCAGAAATGGCCGCGGCGAGGACCTCGCGGCTCTTGGTGGTCAGTTTCTCCAGGTTCACGGCGGTGGGAGTGCCTTTCTCATCGGGTGGTTGAAGCGATGCGTCGGCGAAGGCAGCTACAGCCTACGCAGACATCTACTCGATGCAACGCAGTAAAGTTGAGTGTATTCCGCTCAACCCCGTTGCACACTGCGTGCGTCAGCCGATCGAGTTGCTGACCGGCGCGGTCAGCGCTGCACTTTGCTGCGACCGCTCACGCCCGTGTGGTCCTGGCCGACCGACCGGGTCCGCAGGCGGGCGGGGCCTCGAACGGCAGGAGCGGTCTCCGGGGAGCGGACGATCGCGATCAGGGCACCGATCGCCCACACCATGAGATAGGCGGGGACAGCCCATGTGGTCGCGGAACGGGCGAGCAGGGTGGCGACCAACGGTGCCGTGCCGCCGACCACCGCGCTGCCGATGCCATATGCCAGGCCCAGGCCGGTGGCGCGTACCCGCGTCGGCAACTGTTCGGCGAGGAATGCCGGCAGCACGAAAGCACCGAGAACGACTCCGATCACCACGCTCCCGGTGGCCGTCGCCAGCACCGAACCACCGACCATCCACAGGTACATCGGGACCGCGGCGACCGCGAGCGCGGCCGCGGCGGCGATCAACACCGGGCGCCGGCCGACGGCGTCCGAGATGCGGCCGAACTGCGGCGCCGCGACCGCGGCGGCCACCAAACCAGTGAGGGCCGACAGCAACGCCAGAACCAGCGACGTCGCCCCGATGCTGGTCAGGTAGCTGGGCAGAAACAGGAACCACACGCTGAAGGTCGCGCTGTACGCACCCGCGATGACGGCACTGCGCCGCACCATCTGCTTGTGCTCGGAAAGGACCTGCAACGGGGCGATGCGGTTCTCGCGAGGCCGGAAGGACGGAGATTCCAGTTGGCGGCGGCGCAACGAGATCCCGACCGCACCCAGCGGCAGCGCCAGCAGGAACGCGATCCGCCAGCCCCAGGCCAGAAACGCCTCCGGGTCGAGAACGACCGCGAGCAGCGCGCTCATCCCGACCCCCGCGGCGAACCCGGCGGCCACCGTCGCGATGTACCACTGCCCGTACCTGCCGCGGCTCTCCGGTGGGCTCAGCTCCGCCAGATAGGCAACGGACACGCCGATCTCGCCGCCCGCGCAGAACGCCTGCACGGCGCGCAGACCCAGCAGGCACAGTGGGGCCGCCACTCCGATCGACGCCCACGGCGGCAACAAGCCGATGGCCGCGGTCGCGGTCGACATCAGCAATATCGTCGCTGCCAGCGCGGGGCGCCGGCCCAACCGGTCCGCCCGCATCCCGACGATCAACGACCCCAGCGGGCGAAACAGGCACGAGACGGCGAAAACCCCGAACACCGTCAGGAACCCATCCCAACCGCCGGGGGTGAGCACCGCCGACAGCACGGTGGCCAGGCCGGTGTACAGGGCAAAGTCGTACCACTCCACCGCGTTGCCAAGGCAGACAACCACTGCCGCCCGGCGACTGCCGAGAGCGACCGTCTGACGCCTCGAACGGACAGCCATTGAGGAAGCGTAACGATCCGTGCCACATCCGCATCTGGGCGTTTTTCGGCGCACGCCTGGACGGCGACCCGGCCCCGCCGTCCCGAACGGAACGTTGTGCACCCGGATCGGGCCGGACGAAGCCTTCTCGTCCCGGGACGTCCACGTCGTGGCCGGCCGGCTGGCTGTTCGGGAGATCATCGGCGGATGAGAAACAGCTCGTCCCAGTTGCCTGCCCAGGTCCTGCACAACGCGGCGACCCTGGTCGGCGCGTTGTTGTTCTATTACTGCTTTCCGATCACGGGCGAGCAGCGTCCTGGGTGGCAACTGTTGTTGTTCGTCCTCGGACTGAGCCTGCTGGTGTGGTGGGTGATCCGCGAGTTGAGGAAGCAACTCTCGGCCGATTCCGCCGCCGGTGTGCGGGTCGGCAGCCTGATCACCCTGCTGTACCCGGTCGTCGCGCTGTTCGCGTTGGCCTACTACCTGATCCAGACCAACGACCCGACCCAGTTCGACGGAATCGCCACCCGCACCGACTCGCTGTACTTCACGGTGATCACCCTGGGCACCATCGGCTATGGCGACGTCCACGCCGTCGGCCAGTTCGCCCGGGTGGTCACCATGGTTCAGGTGGCCTTCGACCTGGTCGTCATCGGTGCCTTTGTCGCCGTTGCGAGCTCCCGGGTCCAGGTGCTGCTCTCTCAACGGTCGAGTGGTTCCCACAGCACGCCCGAGCCGGGTGATCCAACGGTCTGATGGGCCCGGGTGCCGGCACCGATCAGGCCGGCCCGACGGTCATCGCAGCGACACCCAGGTTCCGGTGGACACCGACTCGGTCATCGCGGCGAGCGCCTCGGCGCTGTGCACGGCGTCGGCGATGGTGCCGCCCTGCGGCTGCCCCGTCTCGATCGACCGGAGGAAGTTGTAGGCCTCGATGACCTTGAGATCGTCGTACCCCATGCTGGTGGCCGAGCCGGGTTGAAAGGCGCCGTAGGCACCGTGCCGGGGTCCGACGAACACGGTGCTCAGCGGCTGGTCCTGGTAGGTATCGCCATGGCCGACCCGCAGTTCGTTCATCCGGCGAAAATCCCAGGACACGGCGCCCGTCGTGCCGTGGATGTCGAAGCCGTAGTGGTTCTGTTCGCCGACGGCGACCCGGCTCGCCTGCAGCGTCCCGCGCGCACCGGAGGCGAAGCGCAGCAACGCAGAGGCGTAATCCTCGTTCTCGACCCGCCCGCGGACCCCGCCGGTGGCCAGTCCGTGGCCGCTGGTGGCGCCGGTGGGTCGGGCCCGCTCGGCGATGAACGTCGCGGTATCGGCCACCAGGGCATCGATCTCGCCCAGCAGGTGACGGGCAAGATCCACGCCGTGCGAGGCGAGATCGCCCAGCACGCCGCTGCCGCCGCGCTCCCGCTCGAACCGCCAGCTCAGTGCCCCGTCCGGATGCGCCGCGTAGTCGCTCAGCATCCTGATGTCGACGGAGGTGATCGCACCGAGTTCGCCGGAGGCGATCAACTCTCCGGCCGCCACCACGGCCGGAGCGTTGCGGTAGTTGAACCCCACCGTCGCCTGCACACCCGCGGCGCGGACCGCGTCGGCGACCGCGGTGGCGTCGGCAGTGGTCAGGCCGACGGGCTTCTCGATCCAGATGTGCTTGCCCGCCTGTGCCATCGCCACCCCGATCTCGCGGTGCAGGAAGTTCGGCGCCGCAATGCTGACGGCCTCCACATCCGGATCCGCGGCGATGTCCCGCCAGTCCCGGGTTGCCGCGGTGAAGCCGAACTGGGCGGCGGCCTCGACCGCGCGACCGGGCACCTCATCGGCCACGGCGAGCATGGTTGGGCAAAGCGTCAGACCCGGGAAGTGGTGCAGCACGCGGGAGTAGGCCTGAGTGTGCACGCGGCCCATCCAGCCGAAGCCGGCGACCGCCACCCCGATGTGCCGGCGCGCCGACGCGGCCGCGGCGGCGGTCACCGGGCGACCGGCACGACGGCGGTGAGAACGGCTGTGGTCTTCACGACTGGGCTCCTTCGTCTCACGGCTGTTGGAATCGTCGGGCGGCCCCGATGATTTCAGGGTGCTCCGCGGGTCGGTACAGAGCGCCGGAAAACCGCCGGCCGCGGCGGTGGGAAGTGTTGCACGGCAGGCAGTTGGCAGCAGTCCGTCGCAACGAACAGCAGGTCGCCGTCCGGGGTGGGCCTCGACACCGCCCCGTTCCGGCCGGCGATACCGACCGCGGATGCACTCCGAACGGATCCACCGACAGGGAGACTTGCCATGGGTGAACTGCACGTCAACATGATCAGCACGCTCGACGGCGTGATCCAGGCCAACGGTGGACCCACCGTGCCGGACGCAGGCTTCGAGTACGCCGGCTGGGAGCGCCCGTATTGGGGATCGCAGTCCGTCGAACAGATGGACGCCGACGCACGGACATCCGACGCGTTGCTGCTCGGCCGCACCACCTACGACATCTTCCGGGCCTACTGGCCGGGCGAGGACAGCGCGATCGCGCAGGTCTTCAACCGCGTGCCCAAGTACGTCGCATCCCGCGGCACACCGGAACTCAGCTGGGACGCCAGCATTCAGATCATCGACGTCGCCGCCGAGGTCCGCGACCTGCGCGGGCAGCACCAGCTGATCCACACCTGGGGCAGCGCCAACCTGGTCCAGGCGCTGTTGCGCGAGGCCCTGGTCGACCAGCTGAACCTGTGGCTGTGTCCGGTGGTGCTCGGGCGAGGCAAGAAGCTCTTTCCGGACGGCGCGGCAGCCACCCGTTTCGCGCAGCTCGAGCCACCCAGGGCGTTTCCGGAGGGCATTGTTCTGCTGCGGTACCGGTGCCTCGCGGGTACCCCGGAGACGGCGAACGATTCAGGCAGCGGCAACGCGGCGGACTGACCCGCAGCCGGCTCGGGCCGGCTTCCGATCCAGTTACACCCGAACACCGAAAGGAACGCAGATGACCGCCACCTACACGTTCGACGTCTTCTCCAGCCTCGACGGCTACGCCGCCGCCAGCGCCAACTGGAGCGGTTACTGGGGCAAGCAGGGTCCGGAGTTGCTCGAGCACCGCCTGGGCCTGTACGGCCCGGAACAGCGAATGGTGTTCGGGGCCAACACCTATCGGGATTTCACGCAGATGCTGGCCTCGAGTACCGAGGAGTCGGAGGTGCGCGACCCGTGGGTGACGCGGATGTGGCGGATGCCGGCCACGGTGGTGTCGACGACGCTGCAAGAACCCCTCGACTGGCCCGACGTCACCCTGGTGGGCGGGAACGCCGTGGACGTCGTCGCGCGCCTCAAGCAGGAGTCCGACGTCCCGTTGCGCTCACACGGCAGCCTGTCGATGAACCGGGCGTTGATGGCGGCCGGTCTCGTCGACCGCCTGCAGGTGACGATCTTCCCGGTGATCACCGGTCGGACCGGGCTGAACCCCGTGTTCCAGGGCGCGGCCGATTTCGACCTGGAGTTGATCGAGCACCGGACGCTCGACGGCCACACCCAGGAGCTCGTCTACCGACCCAGCCTGCACTGAGCCCCGCGCACGAACGCAGCGGCCCCGCGGGGAAGACGTCCGCCCGGCCGACCCCGCCCGGCGAGCCCGACTGGCCAGGACGAACCGGACGGGGTACCAACAACGTATGGCCGCCCGTCAGAAGAAGAACGCCGCCGCCGGCCAGGCGTCGGCGGCCGAACTGGTGGCGGCCATCTCTGTCGGCCTGCCCGTCGGTGCCCAGGTCGCTCCCAAAGCAGGCACAGACAGAGGCGGCAGCCAGGGCCGCAGCAACACCACGGCGGCATCGCGGCAGGTGGAGATCGAGACCAAGCTGGAGATCGCCCCGGACGCACCGCTTCCGGCCCTGTCCGGCCGGCGGAAACTGGCCGCCGTCGGCATCGTCGGCACGGCCGAGCCGCAGTCCTTCGCGCTCGACGCCACCTACTACGACACCGAGGGCCTGGACCTGCTCCGATCGCGGTTGACGCTGCGCCGGCGGACCGGCGGTCCGGACGCCGGCTGGCACCTCAAACTTCCCGCGGCGGACGGCAGGACCGAGGTGCAGTTGCCGCTGGAGGCCGGCGCCGTCGGTGAGGTCCCCGCCGGGCTTGCGGGTCTGGTCCGGGGTGCCGCGCGCGGACGCGACCTGATACCGGTCGCCAGGGTGCAGAACGATCGGACGGTGCGTCATCTCCTCGACGGCGCCGGTCGAACGCTGATCGAGGTCGCCGACGATCACGTGACCGGCACCAGGCTGCTCGATGGGGCGGCCGAGCCGACGACGTGGCGGGAATTGGAGGCCGAGATCGTCGAGGGCAGCCGCGATCAGCTGGCAGCGACGGTGGAGGTGCTGCTGTCCGCCGGCGCCGGCAAGGCGTCGTCGGTCTCGAAGATGGCCCGCGCCGTCGGATACCAGCCGGCCGCGACGCGACGCCGAAAGTCCGCCGGTGCAGTGGTGATCTCGGCATTGGGCCGGCAGCAGGATCTGCTCATCAGCGCCGACCGCGGGCTGCGCGAGGGGCACGCACACGCCCCGAGCGCCCTGCACGACGGGCGGTCCGCCGCCAGGCGGATGACCGCGATCCTGACGGTCTACGCACCCTTGCTCGACGGTGATCGCACCCCCCTACTCCGCTCTTCGCTGCAGACGTTGGGGTCGGTGCTCAACACCGCCCGCGATGTCGACGTCGCGTGCTGCAGGCTCACCGCCCAACTGGCCGAGGAGCCGGAGGACTACGCCGCTCCCGCACGTATCCGGCTGCAGGACGCCTGCGCGCGGCGGCTGCGAGCAGCGGCCATGGAGGTCCGGATCTTCCTCGACACGCCGGAGTACCTGCAGATGCTGCGGGACATCGACGCGCTGGTGTTGCAACCGCCGTTGTCCCGTCGCGGGGAACGGGCTGCCGGGAACGAACTTCCGTCGCTGATCGCCGCCGCGTGGTTCGGTCTCCGCGAGCGGGCCGACGGTGTACTCAGCGATCCGGACAACGTCGGTGCCGTTCACGAGGTCCGCACGTACGCCAAGACCTTGCGGTACGCAACGGAGGCCGCGATCGAGGCGCTGGGTTCCGATGCCGTGGTGTTCGCCTCCGCCCTGGAGGAAATCCAGGAGACCCTTGGTGAGGTCCACGACGCCCGGTACGCCACATCGCTGCTCGCCTCGATGGCGCTGGAGGACGAGACGGACGGCGTCGCCGGCTTCATCTTCGGCCGGTTGCACGCCTTCGAGCAGGCGATGGCGCACGGAGCATTCGATGAGTTCTCCGACGTCTGGGACCGGATCGAGGACGGCGACCTGGTCGCTTCGCTGAAGCGCTGACCGGCCCCGGTTCAACTCGGGCGCGTTGCCGATTCGCCGGCTGTCGGGCTGCCATCGGGCCGCCGGACCGGCAGCCGGCGGGCCAGGAACCATGCTCCGGCGATAGGTACCGCGGCGGCCAGCGCGGCCAGCCGGACACCGGTCGCCAGCGATGATTCGGTGGCCTCCTGCACGCCCGCCAGGCTCTCCGGCGGCAGCGCGGCGATCACGCCGCCGGCGGCCGGATCGGCGGGGCTGCCGGCGATGGCGGCGGCGATCTCGGTCCGCTGCGGCTCCGGAATCCCCGGCGCGGAGACGGCCAGCCGGTCGCTCAGCGTCACCGCGAGGACGCCACTGACGATCGCGGTCAGCACCGCAACTCCCACCGCCGAGCCCAATTGCCGGGCGGTGCTGGCCAGGCCGGAGGCCTGCCCGATCCGCTGAAACGGAATCTCCAGCAGGGTGGCGCCGGTCAGCTGGCTGATCGCGAAGCCGACCCCGGTGCCGTAGACCAGCAGCGGACCCGCCATCCACAGCACGGAGGCGGCGGGATCCAGCACGACCGCGAGCAGGATCAGGCCGACCACCTCGAGGGCGAGCCCCAGCAGCACCCAGGTCCTGGCCGGCACCGCCTTCCGGGTGGCCGTCAACGGCGCGGAGATGAAGGAGCCGAGAGCGGTCGGCAGCACCACCAGCTGCGCCTGCAACGGGGAAAGCCCACGGCCGACCTGCAGGTAGAGCGGCAACAGGAACAGGATCCCGAACTCGCCGAGCGCGACCACCAGAACGGCCGAACTGCCCGCCGAGAAGGACGGAATCCGGAACAGCGACAGGTCGACCAGCGCGGGTTTGCCGGCTGCACCACGGGCGCGCTCCACCGCCACGAACGCCGCCAGCACAGCAACCCCCACCAGCAGGGATGCCAATCCCACGCTGACCGGTGCCGCGCTGCCCCAGTCGACCGGACCCAGCGAAACGTCCGACGTCGGCGAGAACCAGCCGGCGCGGGGCGCCTCGACCAGCCCGAACACCAGCGCGGCCAGACCGACGAACAGCAGGGCCTGACCGAGCGGGTCCGCCCCCTCGGCCGTCTCGCGACCCGGAACCGCCGGGATGGTGCGCAGCACCCCGAACACCACGACGGCGGCCAGCGGCAGGTTGATCAGGAACGCCGATTGCCAACCGAACCAGTCCACCAGTGCCGAACCAACCAGCGGCCCGAGCGCCGCCGCGGTGCCGATGGTCGCGCCGTACACGGCGAATGCGGTCACCAGCGCGGGGCCGCGGTAGAGCGAGCTGATCAGGCTCTGCACGGTGGGCAGCACCGCCGCGGCGGCCGCGCCCTGCAGGAGTCGGCCGGCGATCAGCACCCCGGCACCCGGCGCCAGCGCGCAGATCACGCTGGTGGCGGCGAAGGCGATCACCCCGACGAGCAGCACCCGCCGCTGTCCCAACCGGTCGGCGAGCCGGCCGAAGCTGATCAGCAGTGACGCCAGCATCAGTCCGTAGCCCGACACCACCCATTCGCCCTGGGTCAGGGTCAGCCCGATGTCGGTGCTGATCGACGGCAGGGCGACGTTGACGATGGTGGCGTCGATGATCGCGAGGGTGGTCGCCAGACCGAGGAAGACCAACGCGCCGCGTGAGGCGTGCAGCTTCGGCGCCGAACCGTGCTCGTCCGTTGCCCGCCGATCCGACATCACGACAGTCCTCTCCAGTGTCACAAGACCAACTTGTAGCTAGTTTGTCTAGCAATATGCGGGATAGCATCACACCATGGACAGCGATGTGCAAGGGCCCGCGGCGGGGCGTCCCGCCGCCTCCCGCGGCGCAGCGGCTGGACCCGCCCGCGCCCTGCGGGAGGTGCAGCAGGCCGGCATCGAGGCCAACCAGGAACTGGCCAGGCGCCTGGGCGTCGGCATCACCGACGTCGCTGCCCTGGAGCACCTGTTCTCCGCACCGGCCCCGCTGGGCCCGGTGGAACTCGGTCACCGGCTCGGCATCCGGAGTGCCAGTGCCACCGCGCTGGTCGACCGGCTCGAGCAGTCCGGGCACGTTCGGCGGCAGCCGCGACCCGACGATCGACGCCGGGTGGCACTGGTGGCCAGCGAGCACTCCGCGCGCCAGGTGCTCGCCGCGCTGTCGCCGCTGCTGGCCGACATCGACGCCGCCGCAGCGCGGCTCACCGAGGGTGAGGCAACGGCGGTGACTCGGTTCCTCGGGGAGGCCGCCGACGCCATGCGTCGCTACGCCCGGGGTGGCACCGACTGACGTTCGCGGGCCGCCCGGCGGGTCGCGCGGAGCTCGATCAGCAGTCCGGGCAAGCGGTATCCGAACCGAGGCCGGACAATGACGTCCGCACCGCCGCACCGTTGTCGTCGCCGGCCCGTTCGCGTGTCGGCAGCTCTCGCAGGTTCCCAGTCCGATCGGTCAACCCGCAGCGATCGGCACGTCAACCAAGACGAAGTGAGAGGCCCATGCGCATCGCAGTGTTCGCCACCTGCCTCGGTGACGCACTCTTCCCCGAAGTGCCGAAGGCAACCGTATCCCTGCTGGAGCGGCTCGGGCACGAGGTGGTGTTCCCACCGGCGCAGGTCTGCTGCGGCCAGATGCACGTCAACACTGGATATCTCGACGAGGCGGTGCCGGTCGTTCGGCACCATGTGGAGGCGTTCTCGGAGGTCGAGTTCGACGTCGCCGTTGCCCCGTCCGGCTCCTGCGTCGGGTCGATCCGGCACCAGCAGGCGATGGTGGCCCGGCGCGCCGGCGACACCGAGCTTGCCGATCGGGCGACGGCGCTGTCCGACCGCACGTACGAATTGTCCGAACTCCTGGTCGACGTGCTGGGGATGACCGACGTCGGCGCGTACTACCCGCACCGGGTGACCTACCACCCCACGTGCCATTCGCTCCGGATGCTGCGGGTCGGGGACAAGCCGCTGTCGTTGCTGCGGGCGGTGGAAGGCATCGACCTGGTCGAGCTGCCGCAGGCCGAGACCTGTTGTGGCTTCGGCGGAACGTTTTCGCTGAAGAACACGGACACGTCGTCGGCCATGCTCGCTGACAAGATCAGCAACGTGCTGTCCACCGGGGCCGAGGTCTGCTCGGCCGGCGACTCGTCCTGCCTGATGCACATCAACGGCGGCCTGACCCGTGCCGCCGACCCGACCCGCACCGTCCACCTCGCGTCCATCCTGGCGTCCACCAAGGAGAACCCGGCATGACGACCTTCCTGGGTGTCCCCCGACGCCACTCCGCACCGGAGGAGTCGCCGCTGCGCGGCACGGAGAAATTCCCCAAGGCCGCGCACCGCGAGCTGCAGAACGACCAGCTGCGGCGCAACCTCGCCCATGCGACGTCGACCATCCGGGCCAAGCGGGCGCTGGTGGTCGACGAGATGCCGGACTGGGAAGCGTTGCGGGACGCCGGGTCCGCGATCAAGACGGACGTGATGGCCCGGATGCCGGAATTGCTCGAGCAGCTCGAGGCGAACGTGACCGCCCGCGGCGGGGTGGTCCACTGGGCCGCGGACGCGGAAGAGGCGAACCGGATCGTCTTCGAGCTGGTGCAGGCCACCGGTGCGCGGGAGATCGTCAAGGTCAAATCGATGGCGACCCAGGAGATCGGCCTCAACGAGTACCTGGAGGAACGCGGGATCGCCGCGGTGGAGACCGATCTCGCCGAGCTGATCGTCCAGCTCGGGCACGACAAGCCCTCGCACATCCTGGTGCCGGCGATCCACAAGAACCGCACCCAGGTCCGCGACATCTTCCTGGCCGAGATGGACGACGCCCCGGCCGACCTGACCGACGAACCGCGCCGGCTCGCGATGGCTGCCAGGGAGCATCTGCGGCGCAAGTTCCTCACCGCCAGGGTCGCGGTGTCCGGCGCCAACTTCGGCATCGCCGACACCGGGACGCTGTGTGTGCTGGAGTCGGAGGGCAACGGCCGGATGTGCCTGACGCTGCCGCAGACGCTGATCACCGTCATGGGAATCGAGAAGCTGCTGCCCACCTTCACCGACCTCGAGGTGTTCCTGCAGCTGCTGCCGCGCTCCTCGACCGGGGAGCGGATGAATCCGTACACCTCGCTGTGGACGGGCGTGCATCCCGGCGATGGGCCGCAGGAGTTCCACCTCGTCCTGCTGGACAACGGGCGCACCAATGCGCTCGCCGATCAGGTGGGACGCGCTGCGCTGCACTGCATCCGCTGCTCGGCGTGCCTGAACGTCTGCCCGGTGTACGAACGGACCGGCGGGCACGCCTACGGGTCGGTCTACCCCGGCCCGATCGGCGCCATCCTGACCCCGCAACTCACCGGGATGCACGGACACAATGACCCGAATTCGTCGCTGCCGTATGCCTCGTCGCTCTGCGGCGCCTGCTACGACGTCTGCCCGGTCAAGATCGACATCCCCAGCCTTCTGGTGGAACTGCGCGGCCGGGCGGTCGACAACGACCGCGACCGCAGCATCCCCGGTGGCTGGGACGCCGCCATGCGTGCCGCTGCCTGGCTGATGAGTGACGAGAAGCGTTTCGCCGCTGCCGAAAAGGCGCTGGGCATCGGCCGGGTGATGGGCGGGCGGAAGAAACGGATCCGGCACCTCCCGCCGCCGCTGTCCGCCTGGACGACCAGCCGCGACCTGCCGGCGCCGCCGGCGCAGACGTTCCGGGACTGGTGGAAGAACGACCACACGGCGTCCGCGCCGCAACCGCCTCCGCCGGCCGGTCAAGCGGTGTCGGAGCAGACCGGCCCGGAGTCCAAATGAGCAGCCGGGACGTGGTCCTGGACCGCATCCGATCCGCACTGGCCAAGGACGGGCCGGCGAAACCGGTCCCCCGCGACTACATCAAGTACACCGACAACGCCCCGGGCAGCGATCCGGTTCTCGAGCTGCTCACCGACCGACTGGTCGACTACAAGGCGCTGGTCCAGCACGTCGATCTGGACGGCCTGCCGGCCGCCATCGACAACGCGCTCGACGGGATGCAGACGATCGTCATCGCGCCCGGGCTGCCGGACGTGATCGGTGGCGCCTGCGCCGCGGGCGGCCGCCGGGTCGTCACCGACACCGCACCGGACGTGTTGACGCCGCAGGACCTGGACGCCGTGGACGCCGTGGTCACCACGGCGCGGGTGGCGATCGCGATGAGCGGCACCATCATCCTGGACGGTGGACCAGGGCAGGGCCGCCGGGCGATCAGCCTGGTGCCGGACCGGCACGTCATCGTGCTGGACGGCGACCAGGTCGTCGAAACCGTGCCCGAGGCGATCGCGATGCTCGAGCCCACCGCGCCGCTGACGATGATCGCCGGCCCGTCGGCGACCAGCGACATCGAACTCGAGCGGGTCGAGGGCGTGCACGGCCCGCGCACCCTGCACGTGCTGATCGTGCAGTGAGCAGACCGGAGCCGTCGGCAAGGAAGCGGCGCGCGGGATTGCGGAACATCCGGTCGCTCTGATTCCGCCCGACCGAAAGTTCCGCATCGACGTGGCCGGGGCCGCAGGGACGCGGCGACCGGGCCCTGCGGTGTTCGTCCTGAAGCGCTCGGCGTCGGCGTCCGGTGTGGCCGGTGCGCCGCTGGGTACCGTGCACACCGTGACTTCTCCGAACCTGACCTCTCTCGAACAGCGTCCGTTTCGCCGCCTGGCCCGCACGGGCGCCGCGCACTCCGCCGCCTCGGTGGTCGGGTTGGGCTGCTGGCAGCTCGGCGCGGACTGGGGTGAGGTGAGCGAGGACGATGCGCTGGCCGTCCTGCAGGCGGCGTTCGATGCCGGAGTCCGGTTCTTCGATACCGCCGACGTGTACGGCGACGGCCGCAGCGAGCAGCTGATCGGCCGCTTCCTGCGCGGCAACGAGGTGGCCGCCGCCGAGGTGATGGTGGCGACCAAGATCGGCCGGCGGGCGGATCCGTTCGCACCGGAGACGTACACCGAGCAGAACCTGCGGTCGTGGGTCGACCGGTCCCGCAGCAACCTCGGGGTGGACACCCTCGACCTGGTGCAGTTGCACTGCCCGCCGACGGCGACGTACTCCGACGACGCCGTCTTCGACGTCCTGGACGCGCTGCGCGAGGAGAGGGCCCTCGCCGGTTACGGAGTGTCGGTCGAGACCTGTGACGAGGCGCTGACCGCGATCGCCCGGCCGGGGTGGTGAGCGTGCAGATCATCCTGAACGCGTTCCGGCTCAAGCCTTTGGACCAGGTGCTGCCGGCAGCGGCGGAAGCCGGCGTCGGCATCATCGCCCGGGTGCCGCTGGCGAGCGGGTTGCTGTCCGGCCGGTACTCGACCAGCACGACCTTCGCCGAGAACGACCACCGCAATTTCAACCGCGGCGGGCAGGCGTTCGACGTAGGGGAGACCTTCTCCGGCGTCGACTTCGAGACCGGGCTGGCCGCGGTGGCCGACCTGACGACGGCCCTTCCGGACGGCGGATCACTGCCGCGAGCCGCGCTGCGCTGGATCATCGAGCAGCCCGGCGTCACGACCGTGATCCCCGGGGCCAGAAACCCCGGCCAGGCGCGTGGCAACGCCGACGCCGGCCGCTCGGAGCTGCCGCCGGGCTTCGCCGGCGCCGTGCGGTCCGTGTACGACACCAGACTCCGGGCGGACATTCACCCACGCTGGTAGGACCTGTCTGCTCTCACGCCAATTCTTGTCAAACGGGGCATCGCTCACGGAGCAGCCGAGCGCGCGTCAGCTACCCGGTCCGGCCGGCACACGTCGGCCCGTCCGGACAGCTGCAACGACCTACCGGTGGGGCCAGTCCTTCGGGGGGGAATCCTGGTCCACATCATCGGGGTCGGGATCACCGCGGTACTCCACGATGATCACCTCGTCCGGCGATTCGGTGATCGGGTCGCTGTCCAGGTCTTCGCCCACGACGAACCCGTCCGGGAAAGCGAGGTCGGAGGCCGGAGGTGCATGGCCGACATTGAATTGCAGGACCTCGTTGATCTCGTCGTCCGGCACGACTAATCCCCTTTCTCGATGATCACCCGCGTCGGCCCGGGATCGGCCTTCGGTTGCTCGAGTATCGAATTGGCGCCCGCGAATACCACCGTGAAACCCACCGCGACGATCAATGCTCGGAATCGCCACGATATCCCGATCGCATGCAATCGCCCGCTGAGGCCGCCCACGGGGACATAGGCATTCGTTCTGCGGTCTTTTTTCCGCCGGACATAACCGCCGCCGATGGCCTGCTCCGCTCGCGCGATGGCTCGTTGCCTCAGCCGGGTGAGGCGGAACTTCGCCTGCTTGTCGGTGGGGGGCGGGTCTTCGAACATGTTCCGAATGGCGTTCTGGGCCATATTGGTCGGCAGGCCGATGGGCCAGAAGATCCACATGGCCATCGTGGCGGCCACGGCGTAGGCGATCAGCGCCAGAACGAACAGGATGCCTTTCGGGCTGGCGGCGAACCCGAAGAAGGCTGCCGCGCCCGTGGCCACCGCCAACAGCGTCGTCGTGTTCGCCCGGTAATTTGCCAGGATCGTCAGCAGATACTTGTGCGCCTCCGTCGTCTCCGCGTAGTACGCCTCCACCGACTCCGGAATCGGAACGGGAATGTCCTCGTCGAGATCGACGGTGGATCCCCCCGCATCCGGGGCGGCTTCGGAAGTCTCAGCCGGGGAGGCGGCCCCGGGAACCGGGGACAAAGGTGACGATCCGTGATCCGCGTCCGCCATCGGCTGAAGATAGCGCAGGACCGGACGCACTTGCGGTCCGCCCGACCACCCAGCGCGGTGGCGGAGCAGCTCACCGCCAGACAGATCGGCACGGCCCAGATCAGCACGGCGCCGGTCGCCCCGGCGAACATCGGCCCTGCCCAGGTCGCCCCCGGAGCAGATCGCCCCGGAGCGGATCGCCCCAGGGCAGATCTGCCGCGGGCGGATTCCCCCCCGTCCACGCCCATCGAGCGCGCATCGTCAAGGCAGTGCCCCGCCCGGGCACCCACGAGAGAGGACAACGATGCGGACCAACGAGATGCGATCGGATCTGCCACCCAGTGGCCCGTTCGACGACCAACTGGCCACCAGACTGTTGCACCAGCGGATCGTCGTGCTGGGACAAGAGGTGGACGACCCGGTCGCGAACCGGATCTGCGCCCAGTTGTTGCTGCTGTCCGCCGAGGACCAGCGCCGCGACATCAGCCTGTACATCAATTCACCCGGCGGATCGGTGTCCGCGGGGCTGGCGATCTACGACACCATGCGGCTGATCCCCAATGACGTCAGCACGCTCGCGATGGGTATCGCGGCCAGCATGGGCCAGTTCCTGCTGTCCGCCGGCACGAAGGGCAAGCGGTTCGCGCTGCCAAACGCCAGAATCCTCATGCATCAGGGCTCCGCCGGCATCCGCGGCACCGCCGTCGACATCCAGATCCAGGCCGAGAACCTCGAATACACCAAGAATCTGATGACCAGGCTGATCGCCGAGCACACCGGGCAGGACGTCGAGACCATCGCCCGGGACGCCGACCGGGACCGCTGGTTCACCGCGGCGGCAGCCCTGGACTACGGGTTCATCGACGGCGTGCTGGAATCGGTGGCGGATGTCCGCCCGGCCGGCGACCGGCAGCGGATCGGACTGAGCTGACATGGGCCACTACACCGTGCCGACGGTCGTCGAGAAGACCCCGTCCGGCGAGCGCGTCGTCGACGTCTACAGCCGCCTGCTGTCCGACCGGATCATCTATCTGGGCACCGAGATCGATGACGACGTCGCCAACGTCATCGTCGCGCAGCTGCTCTACCTGGAGTCCGACGATGCCGACCGGGAGATCGGCCTGTACATCAACTCACCTGGCGGATCCATGTCGTCGATGACGGCGATCTACGACACGATGCAGTTCGTCCGAGCCCCGGTCGCCACCACCTGCGTCGGGCAGGCGGCGTCGGCCGCGGCCGTGCTGCTCGCCTCCGGCGCTCCGGGTAAGCGATTCCTGTTGCCGCACACCAGGGTCGTGCTGCACCAGCCGTCGACCGGCGGCCAGGGAACGATCTCCGATCTCGCCCTGCAGGCGCAGGAGATCCTCCGGACCCGGGCCGAGATGGAGCAGGTGCTCAGCGCCCACACCGGGCAGAGCGTGGAACGGCTCCGGGCGGACACCGACCGGGACAAGATCTTCACCGCGCAGCAGGCAGTGGACTACGGCCTGGCCGACCACATCATCAGCAACCGGGTGCTGACGGTCGCCCGGCCGGCCTGACCGGTTGGGGACGGGATCCGTTCACCTTGCGGCGGGCTGGCCGGCTGCCGGCTCCGCCCGCCGCTCGGTCGTCAGGCTGCCATCAGGGTCGGTCCGCTGGGCCGCCCGGCAGCCGAGCCGACCAATCCCGCACAGCGGGTGGCGAAGTCCGCCAAACTCAGACCGAGCGATCCGCAGGCGGCGGCGAGCATCTCGGACGACGCCTCCTTGCGTCCGCGTTCCAGCTCGGACAGGTACTGCACGGACATGCCCGCCCGGGCGGCCACCTGAGCGAGGGTCCGCCGCTGACGGTGCCGTTCCTCCGCCAGCACCGCCCCGGTCACCTCACGCCACAACGGCTCCCGGTCCGAAGCGGGTCGGAAACCGACCCGGCCCGGAGTTGCTGCCTCGGAAACGGCGCGACCGGGAGCAGGATGACCGAGCACAAGCGAGCGGGCGCCGCGGCCGGACTTCGCGCTGCCCTTCCGATCCGGTCTCGGCGCGAACGGCACAACCTCACCCATGGCACGCTCCTGTCGGTCTGTTGAGCCTGAACGTAAAGGCTCAGCGCAGGCGGCGCTGCAGTTTTCGCCACCAGCAGACGGTGGACCCGTCACCCACTCCGGCCGGCAACGCGCCGGTCTGGATCACCGACCGACGTAGGAGGCGAGGTGCTCGCCGGTCAGCGTCGACTTGGCCTCGACCAGGTCGGCGGGCGTGCCCTCGAAGACCACCCGGCCGCCGTCATGGCCGGCCCCCGGGCCGAGGTCGATGATCCAGTCGGCGTGCGCCATCACCGCCTGGTGATGCTCGATCACGATCACTGACTTGCCGGACTCCACCAGCCGGTCGAGCAGTCCCAGCAGGTTCTCCACGTCGGCCAGGTGCAGACCGGTGGTCGGCTCGTCCAGCACGAAGACGTCGGAGCCGCCGCCCTTCTCGACCATTCGCGTCGCGAGCTTGAGCCGCTGCCGTTCGCCGCCGGACAGGGTCGTCAGGGGTTGGCCGAGGCTCACGTAGCCCAGGCCTACGTCGGCCAGCCGATCGAGAACGGTGTGCGCGGCCGGCGTCCGCGCCTCCCCCGTACCGAAGAACTTCTCGGCATCGGTCACCGACATCGCCAGCACCTCGCTGATGTTCTTGCCGCCGAACTTGTACTCCAGGACCGACGCCTGGAAACGCTTCCCCTCGCACTCCTCGCACACGGTGGCCACGCCGGCCATCATCGCCAGGTCGGTGTAGATCACGCCGGCACCGTTGCAGGTGGGGCAAGCGCCCTCGGAGTTGGCGCTGAACAGCGCGGGTTTCACCCCGTTGGCCTTCGCGAACGCCTTGCGGATCGGTTCGAGAAGCCCGGTGTAGGTCGCCGGGTTGCTGCGTCGCGAGCCCTTGATGGCGCCCTGGTCGACCGTGACAACCCCGGCGCGGCCGGCCACCGAGCCCTGGATGAGCGAACTCTTTCCCGACCCGGCGACGCCGGTCAGCACCACGAGCACACCGAGCGGGATGTCGACGTCGACGCTGCGCAGGTTGTGGGTGCTGGCTCCGCGCACCTGCATCGCCCCGGAGGGCTCGCGCACCGCGGGTTTCACCCGCGCCCGGTCGTCCAGATGCCGGCCGGTCAGCGTGTCACTGGCCCGCAGGTCCGCCACGGTCCCCTGGAAGACCACCTCGCCTCCGGCAACACCGGCGCCCGGCCCGAGATCAACCACATGGTCGGCGATCTCGATCGCCTCGGGCTTGTGTTCCACGACCAGCACCGTGTTGCCCTTGTCGCGCAGCTGCAGCAGCAGGTCGTTCATCCGTTGGATGTCGTGCGGGTGCAGGCCGATGGTGGGTTCGTCGAACACGTAGGTGACGTCGGTCAGCGACGAGCCGAGGTGGCGGATCATCTTGATCCGCTGGGCTTCTCCGCCGGAGAGCGTCCCGGACGGCCGGTCCAGCGACAGGTACCCCAGCCCGATCTCGACGAACGAGTCGAGGGTCTGTTGCAGCCCCTCGAGCAGCGGCGCCACCGACCGATCCTTGACGCCGCGCACCCACTCGGCCAGGTCGCTGATCTGCATCAGGCAGGCGTCGGCGATGCTGATGCCCTTGATCTTCGACGACCGGGCGGTCTCCGACAGCCTGGTGCCGTCGCAGTCCGGGCAGACGGTGAACGTCACCACGCGCTCGACGAACGCCCGGATGTGCGGCTGCATCGCCTCGACATCCTTGGACAGAAAAGACTTCTGGATCTTCGGAATCAGCCCCTCGTAGGTCAGGTTGATGCCGTCGACCTTGATCTTCGTCGGTTCCTTGTACAGCAGATCGTTGAGCTCCCGCTTGGTGAACTTGCGGATCGGCTTGTCCGGGTCGAGAAAACCCGACCCGCTGAAGATCCGGCCGTACCAACCGTCGACGCTGTAGCCAGGGATGGTGAGGGCGCCCTCGTGCAGCGACTTGCTGTCGTCGTACAGCTGGCTGAGGTCGAAGTCGGTGACCGAGCCGCGGCCCTCGCAGCGCGGGCACATGCCGCCGAGGACGCTGAAGCTGCGCCGCTCCTTCGTCGTGGTGCCGCCGCGCTCGAACGTCACCGCCCCGGCCCCGCTGATCGAGGCGACGTTGAACGAAAAGGCCTGCGAGGAACCGATGTGCGGCTTGCCGAGCCGGCTGAACAGGATCCGCAACATCGCATTCGCATCCGTCGCGGTGCCGACCGTGGACCGGACGTTGGCACCCATCCGCTCCTGATCGACGATGATCGCCGTGGTCAGCCCGTCCATCACATCGACGTCCGGCCGGGCCAGCGTCGGCATGAAACCCTGGACGAACGCGCTGTAGGTCTCGTTGATCATCCGCTGCGACTCGGCGGCGATGGTGCCGAAGACCAGGGAGCTCTTCCCCGAACCCGAGACACCGGTGAACACCGTCAACCGGCGCTTGGGGAGCTCGATGCTGATGTTCTTGAGGTTGTTCTCCCGCGCCCCGTACACCCGGATGAGGTCATGACTGTCGGCAACATGCCGGCCGGGCGATTGCCGGCCCGTCTTCGTGGCGGTGCTCATCGTGTCTCCATCCTGGGCGTGCTCCGGTCCGGTGTCTATCAGATCGACGGCTCGGACCGGGCGCAATCATCGGGACCGGTTTCAGACCAGCCAACGTCCGTCGCGCATCAGGTTCCGCGCCGGGAGTTCGTCCACCTCCCGCCACGCCTGGATTCGTCGAGGCGTGATCCGGAACCAGCGGTACGGCGTGGACAGTGCGCGGGGGTCGAACCCGGTGCGCGCAGCGAACGTGTCGCCCCGCTCCGGGGGCAACACGTCGATCTCCAGCACCTCGACGTCGCCGTCGATCATGCAGACATCGCGAGTGTGGCCCAGGGCCAGCCGAACTCCGCGACCCGAAGCGAGGTTCCGGCCTGTCGGACCGGCCGCCGGGGTGGCCAACAACACCGTCTCGCCGTCCCAGTCGAACGACAGCGGCACCAGGTACGGCTCGCCGGCGACCGAGGAACTGGCGACCCAGAGATCGACATCGACGGACAGCCGGTGCTCCGTGTCGCGACGGCGCTCGGCACCCGACCGCGGCGACGCAGTCATGGATGCTCCGACAACGGCGGGAGTCCGCCACGGGAACCGGCGCACCGCTGAGGTCGCCGGGGGATGTGATCGGACCGAGAGGGTGCCGCGCAGTGGTTCACCACCGCGACGCTAGCGCCGGCGATGCCGGAAACGCTTCTTCATCCCTGATCGACCCGGAGCCGATCGATGTGAACCAGGTCGATCCGAGTTCGATCGCGACGGGCTGACTCAGTCCGCGAGTTCAACGCCGCCGCTGCCGGCGCCAGGCAACCAGGGCGGTGCTGGACTCCTGCCAGGGCACGACGTCACGGCGGAGCCCGGCGATGGCGTTGGCCGCCGCGTTGGCGGCGTCCATCCGGGACTCGATGAGATCCGCGCGCAGCGAGGCGATCTCGGTGGTCGCCTCGTCGAGCTGCTCGCGGAGCACGTCGACCAGGGCCTCGAGCTCGATGATCCGGCGGATGCCGGCTCGGTTCACCCCTTCGTCCTGGCTCAGCCGCTGGACCTCACGGAGCAGTTCGATGTCCCGCTGCGAGTAGCGGCGGCCGCCGCCGGTGGTGCGTCCGGGAGAGACCAGGCCCTCGCGGTCGTAGGACCGGAGGGTCTGGGCGTGCATTCCGGCCAGCTGGGCGGCGACGGAGATGACGAAAAGCGGCGCGTCCATCTCGAACCCGCGCCCACCGGGATGCCGCGCGCCCGTGCCGTCCGGCGGCCCCATCCGGTCGCCGTCGGCCGACGTGGAGGTCTCCGGGACCGGTTCCGACGCGGCCGACTCCCCGGCGGCGCTCCGGGTGCCCGAACGGCGCCCACCGGCCGGCGGGTTGTCGCCGGGACGCCGTCTCCCGGTCATGACGTACTGCCGGCCCTTGCTCCGTCCCGCGAGCGCAGGGCGCGGGTGATCGCCTCGCGGGGGTCATCGGTCTGGGCGGCGGCGAAGGCCTCGAGCGCAGCCTTGCCGTCCGCGGAGAGCCGCTGCGGCACAGCGACTTCCACCGTGACGATGAGGTCACCGGTGGCGTCCTTGCGTTGCACGCCGGCTCCCTTGACGCGGAACTTGCGGCCGTTGCTGGTCCCTGCCGGAACTCGCAGACTGACTGCACTGGTCAGCGTCGGCACCGTGAGGGTGGTGCCGAGGGCCAACTCCGGGAACGTCACCGGGACCGTGAGGGTCAGGTTGTCGGCGGTGCGGCCGAACAGCTCGTGCGGTGACACATGGACGACCACGTAGAGGTCGCCCGCCGGCCCACCGCCGGGACCGGGCTCGCCCTTGCCTGCCAGCTTGATCCGCTGGCCGTCCGAGACACCAGCCGGGATGCGGGTGGTCAGCCGGCGGTTGTGCACCACGGTCCGCTCACCGTGACAGGTCGGGCACGGATCGTCGATGACCGACCCGGTGCCGTGGCAGTTCGCGCACGGCTCGGAGAACGCGAACGAACCCTGGTTGCGGGTGGTCAGACCTGTTCCCTGGCAGACCGGGCAGTCACGCGGTGACGTGCCCGGGCGGGCGCCGACGCCGTGACAGGTCGGACAGGTGGTCCGCTCGGTCAGCCCCAACGGGACCGTCACGCCGGTGACCGCGTCGTTGAACGACAACCGGACCTCGGTCTCGACATCGGCACCGCGACGAGCCCGCGGCTGGCGGGTGCTGCCGGCGTTGGTCCGGTTGAACAGGCCACCGAACAGGTCGCCGAGGCCACCGGCCCCGCCGCCGTTGCCGGCGTTGCGGAAGATGTCGTTGACATCGAAACCGCCGGTCCCGCCTGGTGTTCCGCCGCCCCCGCCACCGAAGCCGCGGAACGCGCCGGAGGACATCAGGTCCCTGGCCTCGTCGTACTCCTTGCGCTTGGCGTCGTCGGAGAGCACGTCGTACGCCTCGGAGATCGCCTTGAACTTGTCCTCGGCGACCTTGTTGCCGGGGTTCTTGTCGGGGTGCAGGTCCCGGGCGAGCTTGCGGTAGGCCTTCTTGATGTCGGCGCTGGACGCGCTCTTGGTCACGCCCAGTTCCTTGTAGAAGTCCTTCTCGTAGTAGTCCTTCGCGCTCACTCGGAACCTCCCTTCCTCGTCAGCACTGCCGCCGCTGTGTGCGCAGTGCATTGCATGTTCGTCGGCCCGAAAGTCGTCGGCCCGGAAGTCGTCGGCCCGGAAGCCGTCAGCTCAGTGTTGGTCAGTGGAGTACTTTCTCGCTCTGCACTCCCGCCGGAGCGGGACGTGCCGGCCGGCGCCCTCGACTGCGGGGGCGCCGGCCGGCACGGTGATCATGTTCCTGCGGGTCCGGTCTCGACGGGAGTCGAGGCGGGCTCCGCGACGCCGATATCTGCCGGTGCCGCGTCGTGCTCCGGTCCGGTCACCACGACGACGGCCGGACGGACCAGCCGCTCGCCGAGGGTGTAACCGCTGCGGAACACCGAGGTGACAGTGGGCTCGGTGACGTCCGGGGACGTCTCGAACTGCACGGCCTCGTGCACGGCCGGGTCGAACGGGTCGCCGACCGCGCCGACGGACCCGAGCCCGAGCTTGGTCAGCGCACCGGTCAGCTTGTCCGCGACCGCGCCGAACGACCCGACCAGGTCACCGTGCGCCCGCGCCCGGTCGAGATCGTCGAGCACGGTGAGCAGTTCGAGCACGACGCTGGCCTTGGCGGCCGTGACGACGGACTCGCGGTCCCGGTCGACCCGCTTGCGGTAGTTGGCGTACTCCGCCGTCACCCGCTGCAGGTCCGCCGTCCGCTCCGCCGCCTCCTGGCGTGCCAGGTCGAGCTCGGCAGCGCTCAGGTCGACCGACAACGGCTGCGCCGCGTCGTTCGGGTTCGCCGGGTCCGGCGCCTGGTGCCGACCCCCGGGAAAGGGGCTGGTTCCGCCGAGCGGACCCGAGCCCCCGTCCCGGAGCTTGCCGGTCTGCGGATCGATCCGTCGCTTGTCCCGGATCACCGGCTCCTCTCCGTACGCGCCTTCGGCGCCGGATTCAGTCACTTCTTCTCAGCCTCGTCCACGATCTCGGCGTCGACGATCTCCTCCTCCTGGGAGGAGGACCCACCGGTGGAGCCGTTCGCCGCACCGTCACCGGCGCCGGCCGACGCATCCGCCTGGGTCTGCGCGTACAGCGCGGAACCGAGCTGCTGCGACTCGTTGGCCAGCTCCTCGACGGCCGACTTCAGCGCCGGGATGTCAGTGCCCTTGAGCGCCTCGTTCACCTTGGTGATCGAGTTCTGCACGCGCTCCTTGGGCTCCTCCGGGAGCTTCTCGTCGTTGTCCTTGATGAACTTCTCGGTCTGGTACACCAGCGCCTCGGCCTGGTTGCGGACCTCGGCCTCCTCGCGGCGGGCCTTGTCCTCCTCGGCGTGTGCCTCGGCCTCGCGCATCATCCGGTCGATGTCGTCCTTGGGCAGCGCGGAGCCGCCGGTGATCGTCATCGACTGGGACTTGCCGGTGCCCAGGTCCTTGGCGGACACGTGCACGATGCCGTTCGCGTCGATGTCGAAGGTGACCTCGATCTGCGGCACGTTGCGCGGTGCCGGTGGCAGCCCGGTCAGCTCGAACATGCCGAGCTTCTTGTTGTAGGCCGCGATCTCGCGCTCGCCCTGGAAGACCTGGATCTGCACGGACGGCTGGTTGTCCTCTGCCGTGGTGAAGATCTCGGACCGCTTCGTCGGGATGGTGGTGTTGCGCTCGATCAGCTTGGTCATGATGCCGCCCTTGGTCTCGATGCCCAGGGACAGCGGGGTGACGTCCAGCAACAGCACGTCCTTGACCTCGCCGCGCAGCACACCGGCCTGCAGTGCGGCGCCGACGGCGACGACCTCGTCCGGGTTGACGCCCTTGTTGGGCTCCTTGCCGCCGGTCAGCTCCTTGACCAGATCCGTGACGGCGGGCATCCGGGTGGAGCCGCCGACCATCACCACGTGGTCGATGTCGCCGACCTTGACGCCGGCGTCCTTGATCACCTGGTGGAACGGGTTACGGGTGCGGTCCAGCAGATCGGAGGTGATCTTCTGGAACTCGGCGCGGGACAGCGACTCGTCCAGGAACAGCGGGTTCTTCTCCGCGTCCACCGTGATGTACGGCAGGTTGATGGACGTCTGCTGCGAGGACGACAGCTCGATCTTGGCCTTCTCGGAGGCCTCACGGATCCGCTGCATGGCCATCTTGTCCTTGGTCAGGTCAATGCCATTGGCCAGCTTGAACTTGTCGACCAGGTACTTGACGACGCGCTCGTCCCAGTCGTCGCCGCCGAGCTTGTTGTCACCGGCGGTGGCCTTCACCTCGACGACGCCGTCGCCGATCTCCAGCAGGGACACGTCGAAGGTGCCACCACCGAGGTCGAAGACCAGGATGGTCTGCTCCTTCTCGCCCTTGTCCAGGCCGTAGGCCAGTGCGGCCGCGGTCGGCTCGTTGACGATGCGCAGCACGTTGAGGCCCGCGATCTCGCCGGCCTCCTTGGTGGACTGGCGCTGCGCGTCGTTGAAGTACGCGGGCACGGTGATGACCGCGTCGATGACGGGCTCACCCAGGTACGACTCGGCGTCGCGCTTCAGCTTGCCGAGCACCCGGGCGCTGATCTCCTGCGCGGTGTAGGACTTCCCGTCGATCCCGACGGTCCAGTTGGTGCCCATGTGACGCTTGACCGAGCGGATGGTCCGGTCGACGTTGGTGACCGCCTGACGCTTGGCGACCTCACCGACCAGTACCTCGCCGTTCTTGGCGAACGCGACGATGGACGGGGTGGTGCGGGCGCCTTCGGCGTTGGCGATGACGGTCGGCTCGCCGCCCTCAAGAACGGCGACGACCGAGTTGGTGGTACCGAGGTCGATACCGACGGCACGCGACATGCAATCCTCCAGCTGCTACCCCGCCGATGACACTCGGCGGGTGTTCTGCTTTCGTGCGGCACCGGTTGGCGCCGCACGTGTGGTTCTGCTCGTGAAAGTCCGGTCGGACACCGTGCGGTCGCGGCCGGGCAGGCAATTCCGGGCGGGAATTCTCTGTGGTCCCGACGCCACAATGCCCGGGGCTTCGGACAGTGTCAACTGACCTGAGCCTATCGGACTCAACTTTACTGCTCGTTCCAACGGCACAGTGCGCGCGATCATTCCCGCCCGACCGAGGAGACGTGACCGGCGGCCGCCCTTGAGGAACTGACACCGTGGTGAGAGCCTCCGCCGCCGCGCTTGCACAGCGTGACGAGCTCAGGTCGCCGTCTCGGACGGCCCAATGTGTCACTGTCCGCAATCGCGTGAGCACGCTATGCTACTGAAGCGGTGGGCCGGGGGCGGCCGCCGCGGGCCACAGCACCTCGCACAGCACCTCGCACAGCACCTCGGCGTACACACTCCCGTTACTGCACCCACCTGTACCCGGATCCATGTTCGGCGACGTCGCCGACGACAAGAACGAAGGTTCGCTGATGAGTGCTCGGACCACCGGCGAACACCACCCCGGGGTGGAGCACCGTGTCCCGATGGAAGGGCGCCGCGCGCGCGGCAACCCGAACCGGCGCGTGCTGCAGGTGCTCGCTGTCGCGTTCGCCCTGATGGTAGGCGGTATGACGGCCGGTGCCGCCAGCCCGGCCGTTGCCTCGACGGGTCCCGCTCCGACGGTGCTGGCCGCCGCAACCTGCACGGCGGGCCAAATTCCGGCGGCCGTTCCGACGCAGTCTTCGGGGCGGGCCGCCGTGCGGACGACCATCGGGGTGGCCAAGACCATGGGCGTACCGGTCAAGGGCCAGATCATCGCCGTCATGGTGATGTACCAGGAGTCGAGCATCCGCAACCTGGCGAACGACGGCACCAGCGTGCAGTCCACCTACTGGTCGTCCCCCGGGAAGGCCTACTGGATGGCGGTCACGAAGCTCTCCCTCACCCTCCCGCACGACCCCTTCGGCTACTACGACGGCGCGCACGACACGGACTCGATCGGCCTGTACCAGCAGCGGCCGTCGTCCGGGTGGGGGAACTACGGGGTCAGCACCGGCCTCACCGACCCGGCGGCGGTCGTCAAGCGGCTGCTCGACCCGCGGTGGGAGGCGATGGCCTTCTTCGGCGGGCCGCGCAGTCCGGTACCTGCCCGCGGGCTGCTGGACGTCGCGAACTGGCAGACAATGTCGCTGACCGGCGCGGCCAATGCCGTGCAGGGCAGCAATTACCCGGACGCCTACGCCAAGTGGGAAGCGCCGGCCACGAAGTACGTCAAAGACAATCAGGACGCACCGGCGATCTCGTTGCCATGGTCCGCCGCCGGTCCGAGCTCCACTGCCTGCACAACGCCCTTGGTGATCTCCCTCCGCGCTCGGGTGAACAACAGGTTCGTCAGCGCCGATCGAGCCGGGGCCGCCGCGTTGATCGCGAACCGCACCGTCGTCGGCACGTGGGAGAAGTTCGATCTGGTCAGCCTCGGCTACACCACCGTGGCGCTCCGGGCACGGGTCAACAACCGCTACGTGACCGCCACCAACGCCGGGGCGGCGCCGCTGATCGCCAATTCCGGGGTCGTCGGGGACTGGACCCGATTCACCCTCATCAGCAATACCGATGGCTCCATCAGCCTGCGCGCGCAGATCAACTACGACGTGGTCTGCGCCGAGAGGGCGGGCACGAAACCGTTGATCGCCAACCGCACGGCGATCGGGCCGTGGGAGAAGTTCGATCTCGTCAATGGCTGACCCGTCGACTGCTCACCCGTCACCGCTCACCCGTCAATGGCTCACCGTCATTGGCTCACCGATGGCCCATCGTGACAGCCCGCGCACGCTGCGCCGATCACCCCAGCGGGTCGACGCAGGCGTCACGCAGCGGTGATCTGCCTGCCACACGAGATCAGGATTCATGACTGAGAATGGTGTGATGAGTGATTCGGACTCCGCCGACATCCTGTCCGCGACCGGCACGCCGGGGGGTAATTCGCCCCCCGGGCTGGGCACGCTCGAATCGGAGCCAGCATCACGCAACGGGGAGTTCCGCAACGGGGAAGCACTGATCGGGAAGCCTGCCGATACACCGGTGGCCTCGACGAGCATGGCCCCGAGCCATCCGGCGGCGCTCGGCTCCGGCAATTTCCCGGGAATCGGCGATTACGCGTTCCTCTCGGACTGCGAGTCGAACTGCCTGATCGCTCCGTCGGGTGCCATCGAGTGGATGTGCGTCCCTCGGCCCGACTCACCGAGCGTCTTCACCGCGCTGCTCGACCGGGCAGGCGGATCGTTCCGGGTCGCGCCGTTCGGCGTCGCGGTGCCGGCCGCACGCCGCTACCTTCCCGGAACATTGGTGCTGGAGACCACCTGGCAGACACCCACCGGTTGGTTGGTCGTCTGTGACGCCCTGATCATGGCGCCGTGGCACAACACCGACCAGCGGTCGAAGACGCACCGCCGGTCCCCCACCGACGACGACGCCGCGCACGTCCTGCTCCGCACCATCACCTGTATCTACGGCAACGTCGACCTGCAGGTGAGTTGCGAGCCGGTGTTCGACTACGCCCGCAAGGGGGCCAAGTGGCAGTACCCGGGATCCGGGTACTGCGATGTGATCGCGAGCGCCAAGAACCAGCCGACCCTCAAGCTGTCGAGTTCCCTGCGGATCGGCCTCGAGGGCCGCACGGCCATGGCGCGCACCAAGATGAAGCGCGGGGACGTGCACTACGTGGCGCTCGCGTTCTCCGAACTGCCGCCGCCGGAGAACACCGGGCAGGCCAAGGACTGGATGGAACGGACCTGCGAATACTGGCGACAGTGGTTGAGCCAGGGCACCTTCCCCGATCACCCGTGGCGCTCCTACCTGCAGTCGTCGGCGCTGGCGCTCAAGGGCCTGTCCTACGCACCCACCGGCGCCTTGCTCGCCGCTGCGACCACCTCGCTGCCGGAAACGCCGGGCGGCGAACGGAACTGGGACTACCGCTACACGTGGATCCGGGATTCCACCTTCGCGCTCTGGGGGCTGTACACGCTCGGCTTCGACCGCGAGGCAAACGACTTCTTCTTCTTCATCCACGACGTCTGCCGGGACAACCCGAACGACCTGCAGATCATGTACGGCGTCGGCGGGGAGAGACGGCTCGACGAAATACTTCTCGACCATCTGTCCGGTTACGACGACGCCACTCCGGTCCGGGTCGGCAACGGCGCGTACAACCAGCAGCAGCATGACGTGTGGGGCGCGTTGCTGGACTCGATCTACCTGCACACCAGGTCCAGGGAGCAGATGCCGGAGGAACTCTGGCCGATCGTGATCGCCCAGGTCGAGCAGGCCGCCGCGCACTGGCGGGCCCCCGACCGCGGTATCTGGGAGGTGCGCGGGGAGCCGCAGCACTTCACCGCGTCCAAGATCATGTGCTGGGTGGCGCTGGACCGCGGGGTGCGGCTGGCGAGGCTGCACGACTCGCCGGCGATCGCCGACAAGTGGCAGAAGATCGCCGATGAGATCCACGCCGAGGTCCTGGCCAACGGGGTGGACGAGCGCGGAGTGCTGGTCCAGCGGTACGGATCGGACGCGTTGGACGCCTCCCTGCTGCTCGCTCCGCTGGTCCGGTTCCTGCCCCCGGACGACCCCAGAATCCGGGCCACCGTGCTGGCGATCGCCGACGAGCTCACCCACGACGGCCTGGTCCTGCGGTACCGGGTCGAGGAGACCGATGACGGGCTCAGCGGCGAGGAGGGCAGCTTCACCATCTGCTCGTTCTGGTTGGTGTCCGCGATGGTCGAGATCGGCGAGATCGAACGTGCCCGGGCACTGTGCGAGCGACTGCTCTCGCATGCTTCCGTGCTCGGCCTGTACGCAGAGGAGATCGATCCCATCACCGGTCGGCAGCTGGGCAACTTCCCGCAGGCCTTCACCCATCTTGCGCTGATCAACGCCGTCACCCACGTGATCAGGGCCGACGAGAGTTCCCGCAGCCACGGTTTCGCCCCGGCGAACCGGCAGGCCTGAGCTTCCGGTCACCCCGGCCCTGCTCCGGCCGGCGGGGCAACCGCAGGAACGACCCCGCCGCCGGCCCGCGTCGCTCCGCCGACGGACGCGCAGCTCGGACCCATCCGCGGTTCCGCCCTCGGTAAGGTCCATCCAGCGATCCGACGGGGAGGACCCAGATGGCCAAGACACACTCGCGGTTTGCGGGCATGGCGGGGGTGCTGGCGGTCCTGATCGCCGTCCTGCTGCCGACCGCTGCGGCTGCCGAGCCGCCCTTCCGGGTGCCGGGACAGATCACCGACCGGGCCGGCGCGCTGAGCGGCGGCGACCAGGCCGATGTGCAGGCGGCGCTCAACCAGCTTTCGAGCGAGGAGAACATCAACCTCTTCGTCGTCTACGTGCCGACCTTCGACGACCCGGCGGACGGGGACGCGTGGGCCAGCGAGACTTTCGGGCTGTCCGGCTTCGGGGCGAACGACATGCTGCTGGCCATCGCCACCGACGGACGGGCCTACAGCGTCCAGGTGCCACAGAACTTCAAGCTCAGCAGCAGTCAGCTCAGCACGGTGGACCAGAACGACATCCGACCGCAGCTCGTCGACAGCGACTGGGCCGGTGCGGCCATCGCGGCAGCCAACGGCTACCGGGAAGCGCTCGGCGGCTCGTCCTCGTCGCTGCTGTGGTGGGTCGCGGGTGGCGCCGTGGTGGTCGGCGGTGGTGCCTACCTGATCAGCCGGCGCCGCAGGGCCGCGGCCCAGCAGAACGGCGGCCCCGGAGTCGGCGCGGACGGCACGCCCGCGCAGCAGCAGGAGCCGCTGGATCAGCTGTCCGCGCGCAGCGTGCAGGCCCTCATCGACACCGACAACGCCGTGCGGGCAAGCGAGTTCGAACTTTCCGCCGCGGAGTCCGACTTCGGGCCGGCCGCGGTGGTGCAGTTCCGGGCGGCGTTCGATTCCGCCCGGGAATCGCTCACCGCGGCGTTCGAGATCCGGCAGCGGGTCGACGACGAGATCCCCGAGGACGACGCGACGAAGCGGTCGATGATGACCGAGATCCTGCAGCGCTGCGCGGACGCCTCGCAGAAACTCGACGCCGAGAGCGACCGGTTCGACGCGCTCCGCGACCTGCGGTCGCGGCTGCCGCAGGTACTGGCCGAACTGCCGAGCGCCATCGAGGCCCAACGTGACCGGCTGGCCGGGGTGGGCGCGACACTGCAGTCCCTGCAACAGCAGTACGCCCCGGCGGCACTGGCCACCGTCGCCAGCAACGTGCAGGAAGCGACGTCCAGATTGACCTTCGCCGGGACGAGCCTGCAGCAGGCCCAGCTGGCCGCCGCCGGCTCGGTTGCCTCGCCGACCGCGACGAACCCGAACCTGACGAAACCGAACCTCAGCAGCCCGGATCTCTCGGCGGCGCTCGCCGCCGACGGCCCGCCCACCCTGCCGCAGCCGGGCGTCCCATCCCTGCCCACGGCACCGGCCGCACCGGCGGTGCTCGCCGCGGGCGCGGCGCAGGAGGCGGTCGGGCAGGCGACGACGTTGCTCGATGCGGTGGAGCGGACCGCCAAGGATCTGGCCGCGGCCGCGGGTCAACTGACCGCCGCCACCTCCGCTGTCGACTCCGAACTCGCCGCAGCTCGACGGGCGCTGTCCGAGGCGGCGGCCGGACCGGCCGGCAGCGCCCTGACCGCGCAGCTGGATCAGATCCAGGCCCTGCTCGCGGTGGCCAGATCACCGCAGGGCGCCGCGGATCCACTCACCGCGCTGCACAAGGTCCAAGAGGCCGACGAGGCCCTGGACAGCATCCTGGCGGCGACCCGGGACGCCCAGCAACGAGAGCAGCGCGCGCGGGCCGGGCTCGCCCAGGCGTTGTCCACGGCGCGGGCCGAGGTGGCCGCTGCGAACGACTTCATCGCCACCCGGCGCGGGGCGATCGGCAGCCAGGCACGAACCCGGTTGGCCGAGGCCAAGCGGCATCTGGCCGCAGCAGAATCGTTCGGCGAGGCGGACGCATCGGCCGGCCTGACGGAGGCACAGCAGGCCGCGACCCTGGCCCGGGAGGCCGCCGACATCGCGCAGCAGGACGTCGGCGGCTGGGGCGGCGGTGGAGCGCCACGGGGCGGCGGCATCAACGGCGCCCTGCTGGGCGGGATCATCCTGAGCTCGGTGCTGAACTCCGGTCGCGGCGGCCGCGGCGGAGGCGGCTGGGGCGGCGGTTTCGGTGGCGGGGGGTTCGGCGGCGGGTTCGGCGGCGGGGGCGGCTTCGGCGGCGGGGGAGGCGGCAGTGTGAGCGGGGGCGGCGGCCGATTCTGAGTCGGTCGACCTGTCGCCCGGTCGGGTTTCGGCATGCCGCCGCCCCCGCCGTGAACGAGGTGTACGGCGGCGCAGGGGTCTCTGTTTCATCCGCAGCGGATGATCCCGCGGAAGCCCTCGACGCCTATCGTCGGCTCAGCGCGATCGCCGTATGCCCCAAACGCTCGGCCACCACCCGGTCCTGCGCCCGACGAAGGGAAACGCTGTGCCGAAAGTGGAGTTCACCCGCAAGACGACCCTCACCCGCCAGCAGGTGGCAGAACGACTGCTGGCCTGGGGTAATGCCCTCGCGTCGGGTTCCGAGGTGGAATTGGAGTCCGGCGGCGACTCGATCAAGCTCACCGTCGCCGACCGGGTCGAGTGGGAACTGGAAATCGAGATCGATGGCGACGAAACCGAAATCGAGATCGAGCTGAAATGGCGGGACCGGCCGGCCGCGCCGAGTCCGGCCGGCCGGCCGCAGTCCGCACCCGAAGAAAAGCCGGCGCCCGCCGGCGAGACTGCGGCCGAGGCACCGGCCGAGGAAGCGGTGCCCGATCAGCCCAAGCCGCCCGCACGTCGCGGACGCCCGCGCAAGGCCACGAGCTGACCTGCACACGACCCTGCAGGTTCTGAAAGGGCCCTGCGGTGATGGATGTCCGGCGACGGATGTGCCCCCCTCCGCATCCACCGGGCGTCGTGTGCCGGTATCTGGTCTGTCCGATCCTCGAGCACCACCTGCCCGGGGCCGACGGGACCATCCGAAGGAGTGCACCGTGACCGAGCTTCGTTCCGTACCGCAGCAACAGTCCAGCTTCGCCGACCTGGCCAGGGAATTGTGGTCGTACCTCACCGAGCGCGGGGCGGCGATCAACTACGAATTCGTCGACATGCACATCGAGGTGCCCAGGGAAACCGGACCGCAGGCTCCGCGGGCGACCTGGCGGCTCAACGGGACGCTGAGGATCACCACCGCGGAGGGCGCCGACGCCGCATGACCGTCCGCGCCGGCAGCGCATCCTCGCCCGCCGGGCAGCGGGCCGCGTTGGCCGTCCACGCGGATCTGCGGATCGACAGTGATGGCCAGCGCGCGCATCTCGTCGGGGACGGCCGTTCCCTGGTGTTGCACACCGACAGCCCGCTGCGGTTTTGGTCGACGATCAACCACGCTGCCCTGCCGTCCGGGGTCGGTAGGGTCAACGGCCCGCGGGCGCTCGGGCAGGCTGCCGGGCTGCTGGCCGATGCCGGCATCACCGTCGACGTCACCGGGCCGGACGGACTGCTTGTTCGGCTCGGCAGCGGCGCGGAGTCCACCCTGGGCCGGATCACCACCGGCAGTACTGCGGTGGTTTTCGGTTCTGCCCGCACTTTGTGGTCGACGCTGTCGGCGCAGGTTCCGCTGCGGCGATACGGCGGTGCGACCGCGGTGGCCGGAGTGGCAGCGGGCTTGATCTGGCTGCTGCTGCGACGGCGGCGGTAGCTCGCCGGATCCCACGGCGTCACGAGAAGTGGGTGCTGGCACAATCTCTCGCATCATCGGCGGCGGCGTTGCCGGCGCTCTCGGGTCCGTCATCGCGGCGTGTGCCCGCCCCGTTGCCGCTGCAGAGCGGCGAGGATCACGGGGAATCGAGCCGGGAACGCGCGGGCCAGCAGGTCCGGTAGTACCGCCGTCGCGCCGATCAGCAGCCGCGGCTTGCGCCGCTCGACCGCCCGGACGAGGAGCGCCGCGGCCCTCTCCGGCGGGATGGTGAGCAGCCGGTCGACGTCATCTCGGCCCTCGGCCGCCTGGTCGGCGCTCACTGCGGCGGCGATCCGGGCAGTCTGCGCGATCCGCGTCCGGATGCCGCCGGGGTGCACGACGGTGACGCCGATGTCCGGCGACAGTTCCGCGCGCAGCGCCTCGGTGAAGCCCCGGACCGCGAACTTGCTGCTGCAGTAGGCGACCTGCCCGGCGGGGGCGATGATCCCGAAGATGCTGGACACGTTGACCAGGTGAGATCCATCGTTGCGCCGCAGGACGGGCAGCAGCGCTCTGGTCAGCGTGACGACGGCGCGGAAATTGATCGTCAGCAGCCAGTCGAATTCCTCCTCGGACACCTGCTCGAACCCGCCGCCCAGTGCGACGCCGGCGTTGTTGATCAGCAATGTGGTGTCCGGGTGCGCGGCCGCCAGCGTGGCGCCCAGATGCCTGGTCGCGGCGGAATCGGCAAGGTCGACCAGGTAGCTGGTGACGGGCCGGCCCGACACCGACCGTGCTGCGCGGGCAACCTTTTCGAGCCGGTCGGCGTCCCGGTCGACGAGCGCGAGTGCGCTGCCCTTGGCGGCGAGCCGGGCGGCCAGCTGCTCACCGATACCGCTCGCCGCGCCGGTGACGATCGCGGTGCCGGCGGCGAAATCGAAGGGCCGCTTCACGCCGCCGCGTCCGCTTCGGCCGGAGTGGTGGCGGGAGCACCGGAATGGCGAGCCGCGGGAGGTCCGCCCGCACTGAACCGCATGCCGTCCCGGAGCCGACCGAAGCGCATCAGAAGCACGTCGCGGAGATAGTTCTGATGAAGCCGCCACGGCGCGCGTCGGCCCTGCCGCGGGAACTGGTCGATGGCCCGCAACACATAGCCTGCCTGGAAATCCAGGAACGGTTGGTCCCCCTGCTCGCCGGCGGGGGCCTGCGGCGTCACCCGGTCGTACCCGTTCCGATCCAGATACTTCAGCAACCGGATGACGTACCGGTTGACCAGGTCCGCCTTCAGAGTCCAGGAACTGTTGGTGTAGCCGATCACCAGATCGAAGTTCGGCACACCGGACAGCATCATGCCCTTGTAGGCCACCGCGCGGCTCAGGTCCACCGGCCGGCCTTCGACGCTCAGCCGCATCCCGCCGAGCGCCAACACGTTCAGACCCGTTGCGGTGACAATGATGTCGGCCTGCAGTTCGCGCCCGGACCGCAGCCTGATCCCGTTCGGGGTGAAGGAATCGATGTGGTCGGTGACCATCTCGGCGCGGCCGGACCGCAGGACCTTGAAGAGATCACCGTTGGGCACCAGGCACAACCGCTGATCCCACGGGTTGTACGGCGGCGTGAAATGACTGCCGACGTCATACCCGTGCGGCAGCGCACGGACGATGCCCTTGCGAACGAAGGCTTTCATCCGTTCCGGTCGGCGCCGGGCATACTGGTACACCGCGGTGGTCAGCAGGATGCTCTTCCACCGGACGGCGCCGTGCGCCAGCCGGCGCGGGAGCACCCGGATCAGCCTCTCGGCCAACGGGTCCCGCGCCGGCATCGAGACGATGTAGCTGGGCGTGCGTTGCAGCATGGTCACGTGCTCCGCACGCTGCGCCAGCGCCGGAACCAGGGTGACCGCGGTTGCCCCGCTGCCGATCACCACGACCCGACGGTGCGTCCAATCCAGGTCGGCGGGCCACTGCTGCGGATGGACGAAGCGGCCCTGGAACACCTCCTCGCCCGGCAGCCGGGGTCGGTACCCGCCCGAATAGTCGTAGTAGCCCGAACACACCGACAACCACGCGCAGCTGAACCGGGCCGTCGACCCGTCGGCCCGCCGCGCCGTGACGATCCACCGGGCCCGGTCGCCGTCCCAGTCGGCGGACACCACCCGATGACCGAACCGAACCGCCCGGTCGACGCCGTACTCCCGCGCGGTGTCCCTGATGTACCGCAGGATCGACGGCCCATCGGCGATCGCCTGCGCCTCGTCCCAGGGCCGGAAGGAGTAGCCGAGGGTGAACATGTCCGAGTCCGAGCGCACCCCGGGATAGCGGAACAGATCCCACGTCCCGCCGATGGTGTCCCGCGCCTCCAGGATGACGAACGTCTTGGCCGGAAGTTTCTGGCGCAACACGCAGGCGGCGCCGACCCCGGACAGCCCCGCCCCGACGATCAGCACGTCGAGCTCGACCAGGTTGGCATCCATCAGGTCGGCATCCATCAGCTCGGCATCCATCAGCTCGGCATCCATCAGGTCGGTGCCGTCGCCGCGGCGTTCGGCACCGGTCATTCCCGCGGCCCCGGCCGGTGCGGCGGAACTCCGATCATCAACAGCCTCCATCGTCTCCTGCAGTCCATTCTGGGCCGCCCGCACCCATCAGCCGTCCGCCGCGCCCGATCTCCCGACGCGGCGGCGCTTCCCGTGTCCGACGTCCCCGCCAGGTGCAGCGATGAAACACTCGCGGGTGTGGAACGTCATTCCAGCTCGCTGACGATGAGCCAGGACGACCGCCGCGTGCTCACAGCCTGGGCGGCCGATTGTGCCGAGCGGGTGCTGCCGATCTTCGAGGACTCCTCCCCGGACGACCAGCGGCCCAGGGCCGCCATCGACGGGGCCAGGGCGTGGGCGCGCGCGGAGATCCCGGTGGAAACGGTCCGCGCGCTCGCCTTGCAGGCCCACGAAGCAGCCAGGGCCGTCCCCGACCGCGCCGCCCGCTCCGCGGCCAGGGCCGCCGGCCAGGCGTGCGACGCCGCGCAGATGGGCGGGCATGCCCGGCATGCGGCGGCCTACGCGGTCGCGGCGATCATGCAGTCCGAGCCGAACGACCCCGGTCTGACGACCGCCGAGTTGGACTGGCAGCGGGGCCGACTGTCCGGTCGTAGCCTCGCCCTTGCCTACCCCGACGAACACCCGCCCGGCCCGGACACGACCGGGTCGGCGACTGCGAAGTAGGCCGGTGCGGCCCGTGACAGGGGCCGTCGCGGGCATCTCAGCGATGTGTGCGTGCGCTGACAGCGGCCGTCGGCACCATCGGCTCATCACCTGAGCTGAGGAGAAGTGCCATGACGATGATCATCGAAGCCGAGGGGTTGAAGAAACGCTTCGGCACCACCCGGGCCCTGGACGGGGTTGACCTCGCCGCGCGGGAGGGCACCGTGCTCGGCGTCCTCGGACCCAACGGCGCCGGCAAGACCACCGCGGTCCGGGTGCTGGCGACGCTACTGGCCGCGGACGCCGGACGGGCCACCATTGCCGGCTACGACGTCGTGAAGGACGCCGGCGCGGTCCGCCGCACCATCGGGTTGACCGGTCAGTACGCCTCCGTCGACGAGGACCTCACCGGCACCCAGAATTTGCTGCTCATCGGGCAGCTGCTCAACCTGTCCACCAGAGACGCCAAAGCACGGGCGGCGGAACTGCTGGAGTGGTTCGGGCTGGCCGACGCCGCACAGCGCCGCGCCAAGACCTATTCGGGCGGCATGCGCCGAAGGCTGGATCTGGCGGCCAGCCTGGTCGGCAGGCCGCGGGTGATCTTCCTCGACGAGCCGACCACGGGCCTCGACCCGGCGAAGCGAGAGGACATGTGGGACGTCGTCCGCCGGCTGGTCGCCGATGGATCCACGGTGCTGTTGACCACCCAGTATCTGGAGGAGGCCGACGCGCTCGCCGACGAGATCACCGTCATCGACCAGGGCCGGGTGATCGCCCACGACACCCCGGACGGGCTCAAGCGGAAGATCGGCGGCCAGCGGATCAGGGTGCGACCCAGCGACCACGCACGCCTCGACGACGTCGGCCGGATCCTCGGGAACATCGCCGGCACCGCGGCGCAGACCACCGGCCGCGACGAGCTGACCGTCGCGGTGAGCTCGGAGTCCGCCCTGGCCGCGACGGTCGGCGGGCTCGCCGCGGAAGGCATTGCGGTCACCGAGTTGTCGCTGCACCTGCCGTCGTTGGACGAGGTGTTCATGACCTTGACCGGGGAACGGGCCGGTGACGATCCGCAGCCCGCCGCCGACCCCGCCCACGCCGGCGCAACCGGCAAACACCATTTCCGCGAGGAGGATGCGGCATGAGCGAGACCACGCTCACCACAGAACGATCCGCCCACCGAGATGTGCTGACCAACGGCCGGGCGTCGGCGCCCGCAACGGCGGCCGTCCCCGCCGGCGCCTACCCCCGGCACGTCGTTGCCCTGGCCCGGCGGAGCCTGATCAAGATGTGGCGCACACCGGAGGCGTTGATCGACGTCACGTTGCAGCCCATCATCTTCCTGCTGCTGTTCACCTACGTCTTCGGCGGTGCGATCGGCGGGACACAGGAGGACTACCTGCAGTTCCTGCTACCCGGTCTGCTCGGCCAGACCATTGCGATGGCCGGCGTGGCGCTGGGGCAGAACCTGAACGCGGACATCGAGAAGGGCGTCTTCGACAGGTTCCGGTCGCTGCCGATCGGCAGATCGGTACCGCTGGTCGGTGCCGTGATCGCCGACATCGGCCGCTACTTCATCCTGTGTCTGGTCACCCTCGGGTTCGGCATGCTGATCGGCTTCCGCATCGAGACGAACCCGCTTGCGGCGACCGCCGGGGTTGGTATCTCCATCGCCTTCGCGCTGTGCTTCTGCTGGATCTCGGTGTTCGTCGGGATGAAGGCACGGACGTCGGGTGCGGTGCAGGGCATCATGTTCCTGATCGTGTTGCCGCTGTCCTTCGGCAGCAACACCTACGTCAACCCGGACACCATGCCGGGCTGGCTGCAGACGTTTGCGAACGCCAACCCCATCTCCCAGTTGGTGACCACCGTCCGCGGCCTGATGATCGGCGGGCCGGTCGCCGAGAGCCTGATGTGGACCCTGGTCTGGATGGCGATCCTGCTGGTGGTGTTCGTCCCGCTGGCGCTGCGCGGGTACCGCCGCCGCGCCTGAGAACGGGAAGCCCACGAACCGGCACCGGAACCCGACCTGGGTTCCGGTGCCGTTCTCACTGTCGGGCTGTCGGCGGGATGGGGCTGGCCGCCGCCCCTCGAGCGGACCCGTCGGGCGGGCCACAGTCAGGTCTGCCGCACCAGCGGGGCCGGGTCGATCCGGCCGATCGCCGACGGCCGGTCCAACGCCCTGCCGGAATCGAACGCAGCGTCGAACCCGTCCCCCAACACGGCGCGCAGATGTTCGGTCAGCTCCGCGATCAGCGGATCCGAGCGGTCGATGCTGCCGCGCAGGCGAGCGGCCGCCCCCAGGATCTCGGCGGCGTCGGCCGGCCTGCCGATCGCCGAGGCAAGGCCCGCGACGCTCACCCCGACCGCCGCAATGATGGGCATGTCGCCCGTCACCACCGCCTTCGGATAGCTGTCGACCAGGTCTGCGGACGCGAGCTCGATATCCCCGCAGCGGATTGCCACGGCGGCGGTGGTGGCGCCGACCACCGCGGCCGCGTGCGACAACAGCATGCCCGGCGGGTGGCTCGCGAGCCGTTCGCGGAGCTCGGCCGCCAGAGCAGAGGCCGCGGCAAGATCCCCACCCACCAATTCGGCGCCGAGCAGCACGCCGTCGACGAACATCCCGCGCTCGACACCCTGGGAATGGCCCGCGAATTGTTCCTTGACCCCTTCGACGATGCGTCTGGCCGTTGTCACCTCCCCGGCTCGCAGGTACAGACCGGCCAACCGCACCTGCACCAGCAGGGTGTCGTCGGTCGATCCGAGTTCGGCCGCCAGCTTCCAGGCCAGTTCGTTGTCCGCGATGGCGCCGGCAATGTCGCCGTCCTGTGCACGCAGCGTTGCCCGGGCGGAGAGCACGGACGACAGCCCCCAGCGGTCCCCGATCCGGTCGAAGTCGTCGTACGCCGCATCCACGTCGGCCCGCATGGACGCGGTGTCGCCCTCGTTCTCGGCGAACCAGACGCGGTTCACCCTGGCCGCGCCACGCAGCCACCGGTCAGGCGATCGGAGGATCTGCTCCATCGACGCCTCCGCGGTCGGGATGTCGCCGCCGAAATAGGCCAGCATCGGCACCAGCACCGAAAGCGACGAGATCGGCGGCGGACCGGCCGTTCGGAGCTTCCCGGCGAACGCGACGAGTTCACCCTGCAACTTCGGCACGTCGGTGATGTCGGCGGCACCGTCGAACATCGAGGTGACCGCCCTGCCCGCCTGCGCCCAGACCCGTCCGGGATGGTCCATGCCGTCGGTGGCGGCCAGCGCCCGGCCGAGCCATTCGGATGCGTCGGAGTTGGCTCCGATCATCGTCCAGTACCAGGTCAGCGAGAGGGCGACATCGAGCGACGCCGCGCGATCGGCAGGATCGTCGGACTCCGCAAGAAATCCGAGGCCGGCGAGGATGTTGTCGCGCTCGGCGACCAGGGTGGCGATCGCGGTCAGCTGGCCCGCCTGCCGCAGCACCGGGTCCGCCTGCTCGGTGACGGCCGCGAAATGCCGGGCGTGCGCGGTGCGGGCAGCCGTCGCCTCGCCCCGCTCGGTCAGCCGGTCGATGCCGTACTCACGGATCGTCTCGAGCATCCGGTAGCGGGTGGGCCGGCCGGCGATGGTCACCAGCAACGACTTGTCGACCAGCGACAACAGCAGGTCACCGACGTCCTCGGCGGGAAGCCGTTCGTCTGCGCACACCGCGACCGCCGACGCCCGCGTAGCACCAGCGGGGAACACGGCGAGGCGTTCGATGAGCAGCCGCTCGTCCGGTGCGAGAAGGTCCCAACTCCACTCGACCACCGCCCGCAGCGTTCGGTGCCGCGGCATGGCGGTGCGGCTTCCGCCGGTGAGCAATCTGAACCGGTCGGACAACCTGGTGGCGATCTCGGCGACCGGCATCACCCGCAACTTGGCGGCAGCGAGCTCGATGGCCAGCGGTAGCCCGTCGAGTCGACGGACGATGTCACAGACGGCGCCCACCGTGCCCGCATCGAGGATGAACTCCGCGCTGACCGCCTGCGCGCGGTCGACGAAGAGCCGCACCGACTGGTACCCGATCGCCTCTTCCGCGGCGACACCGTCCGGCGGCAACCCGAGCGGCGGCAGGACGCAGAGTGCCTCACCGCCGATCGCGAGCGGCTCCCGGCTCGTCGCGACGATCAGCACGTCCGGACACCGTGCCAGCACCTGGTCGACCAACGCCGCGATGGGCCCGATCAGGTGCTCGCAGTTGTCCACCACCAGCAGGCAGTCGGAGTCGGAGAGCACATCGAGCAGTTGCTCCGTCGAGGGACGCACCTGCCGATCCGCCCGCCGGTCGACCGCACGGGTGTCCAGTTGACCGAGTGCCCCGAGCATCGCCTGGGCGAGACCTGCCTCGTCCGAGACGGGCGCCAATTCGACCATCCAGACGCCGTCCGAGCGGCGGGGCAGCCACTGCCGGGCGATCTCGGTGGCCAGCCGTGTCTTGCCCGCTCCACCAGGTCCGACGACGGTGACCAACCTGGCCGGGCCGAGCAACGTAGAGACCCTCATGACCTCGTCCTCGCGACCGATGAAGCTGGTCAACGCGGCCCGCAGGTTGCTGCGCCGGGGCGCCGGCACTCGATCCTGGGCATCGTCCACGACCGCGAGAACGGCATCACCGGAGGGTGTCTCACCGCGAAGCACGGCCAGGTGCAGCTCCTGCAGTTCGGCTCCCGGATCGACGCCGAGCTCGTCGGCGAGCTGCTCACGCAGCCGTTGGTAGGCGGCCAGCGCTTCCGCGGTGCGGCCGGTGGCCACCAGTGCACGGATCAGCAGGGCCGTGAACCGCTCGCGCAACGGATTGGCCACGGCGAGCGCCTCGACATCGGTCAGCACGTCGACCGCCCTGCCGAGTCCGAGCTCGGCCTCGATCAGATCGGCTCGGGCCTCCCGTTGCAGCTCGGTGAGCCGGGTGGCCGGGGCAACGGCGTAGGAGGCGTCACCGGCGTCGGCCAGGGCTGTCCCCCGCCACATGGCCAGGGCCCTGCTGAAGGTGGTCCGCGCCTGGGCGAGCTCGCCGGCGCGGAGTTCCCGACGGCCGGCAACCATCAGCTCCTCGAAGAGTGCGGCATCGACATCGGTGCGGTCGACCGCCAACCGATACCCGCCCGGAACCTGTTGCACGACAGTCGCTTCACCGGTCGCCTTCCGAACCCGGGAGATCAGCGACTGCAGCGCATTGATCGGATCCGCGGGCGGATCACCGGGCCAGACGGCGGAGACGAGCGCATCCGTCGACACCACCGCCGGGGCGTCCAGCGCCAGCCGGGTGATCAGGGCCCGCAACCGGGTCCCGGTGATCGGCACGGCACGGCCGCCCGCCCGCACCTCGAGTGGCCCGAGGATTCCGATCTCCACCTGATCACTGTCGCAGACCCGAACGCCCCACCCCTCCGGGATGACCCTGAGGGTGGGGCGTTCCGAGGTGTCAGGCGGCCAGTCCGGCGTATTCCACGGCCCGGGGTACGTCACCGGTGAGGACGGCCGGGGCGGCGTCCACGGTGAGAACGTCGCGGCGGACGAGGGCCGCGTAGCGACCGCCGGCGGCCATCAGCTCCTCGTGCGAACCGCTCTCCACGATCCGTCCGTGGTCCATCACGACGATGATGTCGGCGTCCCGCACGGTCGAGAGGCGGTGCGCGATGGTGAGAGTCGTCCTGCCCTCGAACAGGTCGGCCAGCGCGGCGGTGACGGCGGCCTCGGTCCTGGTGTCCAGTGCGCTGGTCGCCTCGTCGAGCACGAGCACCGGCGGATTGCGCAGGATCATCCGCGCGATGGCCAGCCGCTGCTTCTCGCCGCCCGAGAAGCGGTAACCGCGCTCGCCGACGATCGTGTCGTAGCCCTGCGGCAACGACGTGATCAGGTCGTGGATCTGTGCGGCCCGCGCGGCGGCCTCGATCTCCTCGTCGGTGGCGTCGTCGCGTCCGAAGCGAAGGTTGTCCGCGATGGACGCGTGCAGCAGGTAGGCCTCCTGCGACACCACGCCGACGACGGAGGCGAGGTCGGTCAGCCCGAGTTCGCGCAGGTCGACTCCGTCGAGCAGCACGGCACCGCCAATCGGATCGTAGAGCCGGGCGGCGAGGTAGCCGAGCGTCGTCTTGCCCGAACCGGTGGACCCGACCACCGCGACGTGTGAGCCGGCCGGGATGGTCAGGTCGACGTGCGACAGCGTGTCGGTTCCGGTGCCCGGGTAGCCGAAAGTGACGTCTGCGAAGCGCAATTCGCCTTGGCCACGGGGCAGCGCGCGCGGCTCGACCGGCTCGTCGATGTCGACCGGCTGGTCGAGGTAGTCGAACACCCGGCGGAACATCGCCAGCGAGGTCTGCATGTCCACACCGGTGCGGAGCAGGGAGACCATCGGCCGGAACAGCTGCGATTGCAGGGCGGTGAACGCGACCAGGGTGCCGATCGACACCGGGCCGGTCGTCCCGGAGATGCTGATCGCCGCGGCGAGATAGATGGCCGCGGGCAGGATCGAGACGATGATCCCGATGGTCGACTGCCGCCAGCGGCCGGTCATCGCCGACCGGACCTCCAGATCGGCCAGGTCGGCGGAGGTGGTGGAGAACTTGTCGCCGAGCGCGCCGCTGCGGCCCATCGTCTTGGTCAGCAGGATGCCGGAGACCGACAGCGACTCCGACACCTGGCTGGACAGGTCGGCCATCCGCTCCTGCCGGGTGGTGGCGATCTCCCGCCGCATGCCGCCGACCTTGCGGGAGATCAGCACGAACAGCGGGACGAGCACCAGGGAGACCAGGGTCAGCTTCCAGTCCAGCGCCAGCATCGCGACAAGCGTTGCGATGACGGTGGTTCCGGAGGATACGACGCTGGTCACCGTGCTGGTGACGGTGGCCTGCATCGAGCCGATGTCGCCGGCGATCCGGGACTGGATCTCCCCGGTGCGGGTGCGAGTGTAGAAGCCGAGCGAGAGTCGCTGCAGGTGGGTGTAGACCGCCGTGCGTAGCCGGTGCATCACCGACTGTCCGACGATGGTCGACTGCCGGGACTGCACGACGTCGAGCGCCGTGGTGCTGATCGCGATGGCCACCATCCCGCCGGCGAGCAGCGCGGTGAGCGTGGAGTTGCGGTCCGGCAGCGAGACATCGAGCATCTCCCGCAGCAGGAACGGCGAGGCGACGGAGATCAATGCCGACGCGACGATCAGCGCCGCCACGAAGAGCAGGCGGCCGCGGTGTTCGGAGAACAGCGAGACGATCCGGCGCAGCTCGCCGGGCCGGCCGGAACGCGCCGGAAGATCATCAGCCGGGCGGCGTCGCGCTGTCCGGGTGTCTGCGGGACGCGCGGTCGGTGCGGAGTTGTCCGCATCCGAGTGCGTGCGGGTGGTGCTGGTGGAGGCCGGTGCCGTCCTCGACGGTGTCGATGGTGTCGTCATGGGGCGCTCCTTCCGGTGTCTGGTTTGCTATGCTGAGTGTGCCTCATAGTGAGGTTTCCTCACAGTAGAACCGAGCACGCCGTCGTTGTATTCCGGAGGATCGATGACGCCAGACCGGAGCCGGGATCCCGCCGGAGTCGGACGCCGGCCGGCAACACCTCCGGCCGGAGCTGACGACGCGGTCAGCACCGCCGAGCTGACCGAACGCGTCATGCGGGTGGCCCACCTGATCAGGCGGGCATCGATGGCGACCCTCGGGCCGCTGAACCTGACACCGGCGCAGAGCCGTGCGCTGCGCACCATCAGCAGGGCCGCGGGGCCGATCCGGATGGGAGAGCTCGCGTCAGCGCTCGGAGTGGTCCCCCGTTCGGCGACCGGCCTCGTCGACGCCCTGGAATCGGCGGGGCTCGTCGGGCGGGCGGTCGACCCGGACAACCGGCGTGCGGTGCTCGTGCAGCTCACCGAGCACGGACATGCCGTGCAGCAGGAGATGTCGGACGCGAGAACGGCGGCGGGCGCGGGGATCTTCCAGGCTCTCAGCGACCACGAGCGCCGGCAGCTGGCGGAGCTGCTGGCCCGGGTCGGGACCTGAGGGCGGGATCCGGCGCGGACTGGCCCGACTCCGCGGGCGCGGCCGGGGACGCTGGTCGCCGCCGTCAGCGACCGGCGCTGCCGCCCCGGCTGGGAGCGGACTGAACCTGCGACATCGACACCCGGCACTGCGCCGTCCCGCCCGGGAGCCGGTGCCGGTTGCGGGCGATGACGTCGTACAGCCGACTCGCCAGGGCGGAGACCGGCGGGTGCTCGATCAACCACCCGGCGCTCGACCACCACCATCGGTGCTGCGCCTGCAAGAGACCGGCGACCGCCCGGTGACCACTGCGCGGCGGCCGACTGGGCTGCACCCACCACACCGCCGTCCGGGCCTGGTCGACCGTCAGACCGAGTTCGGCCAGCGGCAGGAACTGGTACGGCTCCGCACGGAACCGCTCGGGCAGGATCCTGGATCCGACGTCGATGCACCGCTGGCAGAACGCGCAGTCCCCGTCGTAGACGAGCAGGGCGGCATCCGGGCGGGTCATCACCCGATCATGCCTGCATCCGCTCACCCGTCGGGATCGAAGACGTCCTCGATGGACACCGCGAACAGCCTGGCGATCCGGAAGGCGAGTGGGAGACTCGGGTCATAGCGACCGGTTTCCAGCGCGTTCACCGTCTGGCGGGACACCTCAAGCTGGTCGGCCAGCGCACCCTGGGTCCAGCCCCGGCCCTCCCGCAGTTGTCGCAGCGAGTTCTTCACCGTCGCGCGGAAAGGATGCTGGCGACCCCCCAGCCCACCATTCCCGCACCGAAGATCACCCATCCCGTGATCCGACTGTCCAGTCCGGCGGCTTCGAGCAACCCGATCGTGATCGCTGCTGACATGGCGGCCCCGAAGCCGACCGCGAATCCGTCCAGCAGCAGCCGCTGCTGGTAGTCGTCGAGCCTGTGCAGGTGCCGTACGACCGCGACCAGCACCCACAGCAGCGGCAGCGCCGGCAGCACCGCCCAGACGAACCGGGACGGCGCGGTGCCATCGAGCCCGCCGAGGACGAGCACCAGCACCAGCACCACGGTGTAGGCCACCATGCCCGGGATGAACTCGCGGAAGTACGCGCGCGCCTTCGCCCGGTCGCCGTCGCTCCGGTCCGGCATGTCAAGGTTACTTGTCATCATGGGTCAAGGATGCGACGGCGCCACTCAACTGTCAAGTGACCTTGTCAGGTCCACGCGACCGAAGCGAAACGCCGGGCCAGCGGCGGTCATCCTGGCCGCGCAACGGAAGGCGTTGCCACAGTCCTTCTCTCGCGGCGCCGGGCACTCGGGCGTGGCCCTTCACCGCGCCACACCTGCCGAGCGGAGTCTGTGGGATCGTGAACTGGTGATGGTGGAGGACTTGGTCCGGCTGCGAAAGGCCCGTGACCTGATGGACCGGGACTACGCCGAGCCCTTGGACGTCCCCGCACTGGCGCGGTTCGCCCTGATGTCGCCGGGTCACTTCTCCCGCAGCTTCCGTGCCGCCTTCGGCGAGACGCCGTACAGCTACCTGATGACGCGGAGGATCGAGCGGGCCAAGGCGTTGCTGCGTCAAGGAGACATGTCGGTGACGGACATCTGCGTCGCCGTCGGGTGTACCTCGCTGGGGTCGTTCAGCTCCCGGTTCACCGAACTGGTCGGTGAGAGCCCGAGTTCCTACCGTGCCCGTTCGCATGACGACAGCGCCGCCATCCCCGCCTGCATCGCCAAGTCCTACATGCGACCTGTCAGGAACGGAGAAGCACGAACGGCAGCACCGCCCCTACCGTGAACGCCATGGAGATCAACCTTTCGCAGTGCTTCATCGCCGTCGACGACCACGACAAGGCCCTCGCCTTCTACCGGGACGTCCTGGGATTGGAGGTTCGCGCGGACGTTTCGTACGAGGGCATGCGCTGGGTCACCGTCGGTTCGCCGACACAGCCGGGCGTGTCGATCGTTCTCGAGCCGCCGCTGGCGGACCCGAACGCCCCGGCGTCCGACAAGCAGGCCATGGCTGAGCTTCTCGCCAAGGGACAGCTGCGCGGCGTCATCTTCAGCACCGACGACGTGGACGCAACCTTCGAGCGGATTCGGGCCGCGGGAGGCGAGGTGCTGCAGGAGCCGATCGACCAGCACTATGGCGTCCGCGACTGCTCGTTCCGTGACCCTTCCGGAAACATGCTGCGGTTCAACCAGGCTCGGCAGCGGTAGGCGCGCGCACCGCCAGCCGCGGCGGCCGCCGGACCGGTGCCGCCCGATCCGTCCGCACGGGTGATCTCTCAGGACGCCGTTGTGTAGGCCAGGTGCACGACGCCGTTGTCGAAGGCGTCGCACTCGGCCAGCTTCAACGAACGCTTCGGCGCACCAGCGTCGTCGGTCAGGCCGCCGATGGACCGCGCCAGTTGATCGGAGAACTCGTAGTCGAAAGTCCACGTCGGCGCCGCGATCACGCCATCGAGGGTGGCGAACTCGTGGAACTTGATCTGCCCCATGATGATCTCCCTGTCGGCCGGAAAAGGCTGCGGCGCAGCATATGGTGACAGCCTGACGCCGATCGCGGCGGACTGATCCGTCCGTCAGGTGCTCCGGCCGAGATCGCCGCGCACCTCGTCCGAGAGCCGCTGCCGGCTCAGGAACAGGCACCTGCCGAAATCCATCTGTACTGACACCCGTCGTGATCTCGCTGGTTCAGGGCGTCATCGTCAGCAGGCCCTCGTCCACCGCCCGTAGCCGGAGCACTACGGAGCTGCCGTGCATCATTGTTCGGCGCGGCCGGGACGGATGCGCTCAGCGTTCGCCCTTCACCCCGGCCAACAGCATCTGCGCGACGTCGAGCACCTCGACCTCACTGATGTCCCGGCCCGGGGCCGCCGGCGTTTCACCCTGGCGGGCGGTCAGACCGTCGGTCAGCATCACCTTGCAGAACGGGCAGCCGGTCAGGATCTTCTCGGCACCGGTGTCGAGCGCCTCATCGGTGCGCTCGAGGTTGATCCGCTTGCCGATCTTCTCCTCCATCCACATCCGCGCACCGCCCGCACCACAACACAGTGCCCGCGCGGAATTCCGCGGCATCTCCGTCAACGTCACCCCGGACGCCTCGATCAGTTCCCGCGGGGGCGTGTAGACCTTGTTGTGCCGGCCGAGGTAGCAGGGATCGTGATAGGTCACGTCCTTCTTGGCGGCGCGGTCGGCGGGCTTCTGCACGATCAACCTGCGGTCCCGAACCAGCCGATTCAGCAGCTGGGTGTGATGGATGACCTCGTACCGCCCGCCCAGATCGCCGTACTCGTTGGACAGCGTGTTGAAGCAGTGCGGGCAGGTCACGACGATCTTGCGGGTCGTCCGATCGCCGAACGCGTCGTTGATGGTCTCGACCGTCGCCTGGGCCAGCATCTGGAAGAGGAACTCGTTGCCGGCCCGTCGCGCCGGGTCCCCGGTGCACGTCTCGTTGGTCCCCAGAACCGCGAAACCGACGGCGGCCATGTGCATCAGCTCGGCCACCGCGCGGGTCGTCTTCTTCCCCCGGTCGTCGAAGGCACCGGCGCAGCCCACCCAGAACAGGTACTCGTGGTCGGGATCGATGGTGTCGGTCACGACGGGGACCTCGAACGGAAGGTCCTTCGCCCACTCCATCCGGTCCTTGTTGTTCTGCCCCCAGGGATTTCCCTTGTTCTCGAGGTTCCGGAACAGCCCACCCAGCTCGGAGGGGAATTCCGTTTCGATCATCACCTGGTAGCGCCGCATGTCGACGATGTGGTCGACGTGCTCGATGTCGACCGGGCACTGCTCCACGCACGCCCCGCAGGTCGTGCAGTCCCACAACACCTCCGGATCGATGATGCCGCCGATGTTGTGGCCCTGGTCGTCCATCTCCGGCCCGCCGATCAGCGGCCGCTGCGCCTCGAGCATGCCGAGCGGGTCCGCGTGCGCGTACGCCGCCAGGTCGGCCTCGGACAGCTTCTCCTCCCCGGTGGCAAGGTCGATCCCGCCGCCGGCCCGCAGATACGGGGCCTTCGCGAACGAGTGGTCCCGCAGGGCCAGCACAAGCAGCTTGGGCGACAACGGCTTCGCCGTGTTCCACGCCGGGCACTGCGACTGGCAGCGGCCGCACTCCGTACAGGTCGAGAAGTCCAGCCAGCCCTTCCAGGAGAAGTCCTCCACCCGGCCCGCACCGAAGGTGTCCTTTTCCGGGTCCGCCTCCTCCAGGTTCAGGACCTCGCCGTTGGACAGCATCGGCTTCAAGGCGCCGAGCGCGGTCCGGCCGCTGTCCTCGCGCTTGAAATAGATGTTGAAAAACGCCAGGAACCGGTGCCAGGCGACGCCCATCGACAGGTTCCGGGCAACAACGATCGCCCAAACCATCGAGATGATCACCTTGATCAGCGCGACCACGCTGATCGCCCACAGCCAGGCCGGCAGCCAGGACCCCAGCCAGGTCGAGATCGGCGCCGCCCAGGCCGGATACGGCAACAGTCCGTTGGCGGACATGAACCCGCGGATCAAGAAGATGCAAATTCCGATCAACAGGATGGTCAGCTCGACGAAATAGGCCTGGGCGAAATTGGAGCCGGCGAACCGCGACTTCAGGCCGACGTTCCGCGGATGCCGGCGTTGCCGGATGACGATCAAAGTGCCGATCCCGAGCACCGTCGTCAGTGCGATCAGCTCGACGAAAAGCCCGTACCAGGCCTGGCTCCCGAGCCACGGGATCTCGAACGAAGGGGAGAACGTCTCACCGGAGGCCGCGACCAACGTCAGGAACAACGCACCGAAACCAATCATGACGAACCAGTGCGCCGCGCCGACGACGCCCCATTTCAGCATCCGGGTGTGGCCGAGCGATTCCTTCAGCATCGTCTTCAGCCGCACGCCGACCGGTCCGGCCCGGTGCGGATCCGGCCGGCCCAACCGCACATGGCGGTAGATTTGCAGGCCCGCCCGGATCAGCATGCCGAACCCGACGATCAGGAATGCGACGGCGATGACGCCGCACAGCACCGACCACCAGGTCATGGCAGCCACCGCAACGCCGCGAGCCTCGGACCCCGCACGGTGCGGATCGACGGAACCGGGGTCATACCGAACACCGCGCCATGGCCTGGTCATCTCCTTGTGCACGCGGCGACGGACATCACCGACGATCGAACGATAGGACTATGTTACTGGCGGGTAACTTACCGCCCCGCCACTGCGATCACTGCCGATGTTCACATCATCCGGGTGGATGCCCGCAGCACCGCAGGGAGACCTGCTGCCGCAACAGATCGCACCGGATGCTCGGCGGGTCACTCCGGCGTCGGGCCACCCGAAGGCCTGCCCGGCAAACGCAATCACGGCGGAGCCCCGGGCGGCCGTCGTTCACCACGATCCCGCCGGCCCAGGGTCGTCCCGGTCGCGACATCTCAGCGGCGGGTGTCGTCCTGCCGGAAGTTCACGTGCGCCCGTGATGGCGTCGGGCCGCGCTGACCCTGGTACCGGGACCCGTACTGCGCGGACCCGTACGGGTGCAACGCCGGTGAGGTCAACCGGAACAGGCACAGCTGCCCGATCTTCATCCCAGGCCACAGGGTGATCGGCAGGTTCGCGACGTTCGACAGCTCCAGGGTGATGTGGCCGCTGAAGCCCGGATCGATGAAACCCGCCGTCGAGTGGGTCAGCAGACCCAGCCGTCCCAGCGATGACTTGCCTTCGAGCCGGCCCGCCAGCGAGTCGGACAGCGTCACTGCCTCGAACGTCGACCCCAGAACGAATTCACCTGGATGGAGAACGAACGCATCCTCCCCGTCGACCTCGACGAGCGTGGTCAGATCGTCCTGTTGCACCTTCGGATCGATGTGGGTGTACCGGGAGTTGTTGAAGACCCGGAAGTACCGGTCCAGCCGCACGTCGATGCTGGACGGCTGGATCAGCGAGGCGTCGAACGGGTCCAGCCCCAGCGCCCCGGTGTCGATCTCGGCGAGCAGGTCGCGGTCGGACAGCAGCATGCGTGGAGAGTAGCCGGGCGTCCGCTACCCCACGGCCGGCCGCAACGGTGCCGGCCGGCGCAACTGCCGTCTCACTGACCGGCAGTGATCGGCGTCGCCTTGCGCCATCGGCGGATGATAAGTCACTCTAAACGGACAATTCACCAACGGTGCGCCCGCCCCGAGGAGGTGTGCGCCGCGGAATCAGGGGGTCCCACAGATGATGGAAACGGTCCTGGCGTTACTCCTGCTGGTCGGCATCCCGATTGCGTATTCGCGCGGGAAACGCGTCGGGTTCGAGCGGCATCACTGCTTGTGGGTGCCGGAGTCGCAGGACCGCGCCCCGCAGACCTATGTCACGCTGCCCTGCCCGGCCTGCGGTGACGGCGTGGACTGCGCGCTGCACCTGGAGCACCGGTTCCTCGACGGCGTGCCGCAGGTGAGCGCCACCGTGGACGCCACCGATCTGGAGCATCACACCCTGACACACGTGGACGATCGGCAGCGCCCCACCGGCTGAGCGGGTTGCCCCTGCCCGCCGAACTCGCGCCGGCCTCCGGACGATGCTCCAGCAGCGATGCCTTGCTCCAGTAGTCGTTGCCTCACACTTGCTGCGGCGCGAGTGAGGCGTCGGCTCCGAGGGTGAGGCACCGCCGTGCCCGGGCGCTGTCGCGGTGAGGCGAGCGTGAGCACGGCGGTCGTGGCTCGAGCAGGGGGCTGGTCGCAGCGAGCCGGCCCCTCGTGCCGTCGCTTGCGCTGCAGCAGGTTCGGTATAGTGGCGGCGCCGATGCGGGCGTAGTTCAGTGGCAGAACTTCAGCTTCCCAAGCTGATAGCGCGAGTTCGATTCTCGTCGCCCGCTCTCTGAGTGATCACCTGCCTCTCCGACGGAGGATGTCTACCCCCCAGGTTCCTGTCGGCTCTGCGGGAGGTCGTTCCCATCACAAGGCAACAACGCGACGACTCCGGCCAACGGTTGTGTGCATCGACCGACCACCGCCTGTCCGGTAGCCCGCCGTCGACCCACGCTCGGCGCGCCGAGAACTCGAGTTCGTCCTTCTCGAGGTCTTCCATCGTGCGGACCGGACGAGTTCGTTGCCGAACCGGCAACAGGGCTGGCGCACCCGGGGCGCGGCCAGCAACAGTGGAACGGTGACTCAGCACAAGAGAACCGGATTGCCGTCGTTCAACGATCCCCCGGCCGGCGGCACCTTCGTCGGCGACCCGAGTGTCCAGGCGGAGTGGGACACCCGGTACCGGGAGCGCGAGCGGTTGTGGAGTGGCCAGCCCAACGGTGCGCTGGTGGCCCAGGCGACCGGACTTCCGCCGGGACGGGTTCTCGACGTCGGCTGCGGCGAGGGCGCGGACGCCATCTGGCTGGCGAGCCGAGGCTGGCAGGTGACGGCACTCGACGTCTCAGGTGTCGCAGTCGAGCGGGCGGCCGAGCACGCGCGGGACGCCGCGGTCGTCATTCGCTGGGTGCTCGCCGGACTGGTGGAGGCCGCGCTCCCGGCCGCGTCGTTCGATCTGGTGTCCGCGCAATACCCGGCGCTGCTGCGAACTCCCGACGCTGCGGCCGAGCGGGCGTTGCTGGCGGCAGTCGCACCCGGTGGTCTGCTGCTGCTGGTGCACCACGCCGGGATGGACACCCATCCGCCGCAGGACGGCAGCTTCGATCCTGCCGACTACGTGTGGCCGTCGATGGTCGGCGCACTGTTCGACGCCGACTGGCGGGTCGAGGTGGACGAGCTACGGCCGCGGATCGCACCCGACGGTGGGGCCGGCGCACACCACACCGACGACCTGGTGCTGCTCGCGCGCCGGTTGCGCTGAGCAGGCGCGGTCGCCCCGACGGATCACGTGCCGCACGGATCGAACATCGAGTGACAGCGCAGCAGGCAAACCCGGCCCCTCGCAGCGCCGCGACCCTGCCGGGACGGCACCCGGCGGTGGGCGGTACCGCACTCCGCCTGCGCCTGGGGCGGCGCGTGGGTGCACGGCGTCGCAGGCCGCCGCACCAGCGATCAGCCGCCGGCCGCGCGCCAGCCGGTCCAGCGCTCGACCGTCGACCCCACCACCACACCGGCCGGCCGTACCTGCCGGTACTGCGGATATTTGGCGATCAACGCCGCCAGCGCACGCCTGCGATCACCGTCCTCCAGCACGGAGGCCCGCGCGTCGGCGCGCACCCACCACAGCCGGTCCCAGTCCCCGTCGTAGTGGTCGACGAGGAAGCAGACCTTCGGGTTCGCGGCAATGTTGTCCAGCCTGCGCAGGGACGTGGTCGTCTTCGGCTTGTGATCGACGGCGAAGACGATCAACTCCGTGCGCGCCGAGGCGCCCGCGGCAACCACCGCAAAGGTCACCGGAACCAGATGCGGCCGCCCCGCCGCACCGACCGTCGCCAGCCGCGCGACGGGAGATTGCGCGAACCGATCACTGGCCTCGTCGGGGGACATCCGCATCGTGGTCGCCGGATCTACTTGGCGTCGGCGTAACAGTCGACCACGACCGGCCGCACGGGCATCAGCGCCGCAGCGCCGGGAAACACCAACCGGCGGGCGGACTCCGCCGCGGCGATGGTGAGATCAGCGACCAGCTCGGCACTCTCGTCGGGTGCTTGGACGATCAGCTCGTCGTGCTGGAAGAACACCAGGTCCGCCCCGGGCACCGCCGGCAGATCGCGGCGCAGCCCGGACAACCACACCGCCGCCCAATCCGCTGCCGACCCCTGGACGACGAAGTTCCTGGTGAACCGACCGCGATCACGGGCGTACTGCCCGGCGCGCCGCCGCTCCGGATCGGTCGCATCCTGTTGCGAGCCGATCTCCACGACCTCCCGCCAGTTCGACGACGGCGGAGGGCAGGCCCGGCCGAGCACGGAGTGCACGACGCCGCCCGCCTCACCGCGGCGGGCCGCGTCCTCGACGTACTGCATCGCCTGCGGGTAGCGCCGACGCAGGGTGGCGACCAGGCGGCCGGCCTCCCCGGATGTCGCGCCGTACATCGCGCCCAGCATGGCCACCTTCGCCCTGGACCGGCTGCCGCCGAAACCGTCGTCGGCCAGAGCGGTGTACAGGTCGGCGTCCGCCGACAGTTTCTGCAGCGTGCGATCACCGGAGATGGCGGCGAGCACCCGCGGCTCCAGCTGCGCGGCGTCCGCCACCACCAGCCGGTGCCCGGGGTCGGCGATCACCGCCCGCCGCAGCGGCTTCGGAATCTGCAGTGCACCGCCGCCCCTGGTGGCCCAGCGCCCCGACACCACGCCGCCGGGAAGGTATTCCGGGCGGAACCGGCCTCCGCGGGCCCACTCGTCGAGCCAGCTCCAGCCGTTCGCCGAGTGCATCCGGGACAGTTCCTTGTACTGCAGGACGGCTGGCACGGCAGGGTGGTCCAGGTCCTTGATCACCCAGGACCGGGTGCTCTCGATGTCGAACCCGGCCCGCTGGAACGCGGCCCGCAGGTCCTGCACGGAATCGGGGTTGACGGTGAACCCGAACGCCTCGGCGATGTCCTCGGCCAGCTCGGCCAGCCGCCGCGGCCGCTGCCCGACCGGCGGCCTCGGACCGAGCAGCTGCTCGAGCAGTTGTTGATGAATGTCCGCGCGCCACGGCAGCCCGACCCGTCCCATCTCCGCGGCCGCCAGCGCCGAGGCCGACTCCGCGGCGAGCAGCAGCCCGAGTGCGGGGTCGCCCGCGGCGCGACGTCGCTGATCGGGGTAGGCCGCGCTCAGCGCCTGCAGGCCGCTGACGTCGGCGCGATGCCCACCCAGCGCGGTCGGATCGAACAAGGCCGGGTGATCCTGTGACGTCGGCAGGGGCTCGGCGGGCACCTCGCCGCCGGTCGCCCGCGCATGCACGGCGGCCGCCGATCCGGGTTCACCGAACCGGCCCGCGCGCCCGAGCAGGATTCGCTCGGTCAGGGTCACGTCGTGGCACCGCTCGATCCGGATCCCGACCGCCAGCAGAGCCGGGTAGATGACCGACGTGCTGTCCCACAGCCATCGTTCGTCTTCACACGCCAGGTCGCTCAGCTCGGCCGGGTCCGCGACAGCGGTGACCGGACCGCAGGGCTGCCCGGCCTCGTCGAACCGTTGAACGCGGTAGCCGCCGTCGCCGGGACTCCGGGCAAGCGCCAACACGTCAGGACTGGCGGTGTTCCCGCAGCGACCTGCGGATCTGGTCGAGTGCTGCCTCGGCCGCCTTCGCCCGCTCCTCCGCACGCTGCTCGAACGACTTCGCTTCCTCGGTCTGGCGAGCCAGCTCCTCGGCTCCCAACGACGCGGTGTACCGGGCCTCGATCTTGTCCCGCACGAAGTCCAACGTCGGGACGCCGTACTTGTCGTAGTCCGGTGACGGCCCGGTGGTGCCGCTCCCGACAGGCGGACCGCTCGACGGGCTCGCTGGAGTCGCCGTCGCGGCGGGCTCTTCGCTTGCATCGGCGACAGGCGCGTTCGTGGCGGGCTGCACGGCGGGGGCGGCCGGGTCGGACCCCGGGCCGGCCAGGGTGAAGCTGTTCGGCTCCGCCACTCCTTCCCCAGCCGGGGGGCCCGCCGGGTCCGGCGGCGTGGGCTCGACAGTTGCCGACCCTTGGGGTGTCGGTGCGTCGTTCTGGTGCTGGGTCATCTTCCGCCTCCGCGCTGGGATTTCCTCGCTCGGCCGAGCCGGACCGGGTCGCGTTCAAGGTACGTCGGGCCGCCGACACCGACCACCTCCTGTCCACAGCCCTGACGCAGCGACCCCACGCCACTGGTCCGGTGGACCTCGCAGCCTGCAACCCTGGCCAGCACGCTCGCTGGGTACGCTGAATCGTGACCCCGCCGGCGGACCTCTCGCAGATCGTTCCCGACGTTTCCGCACTCCGGAGGCTGCTCGGCGGCGTCGGTTACCTGGCCGACGACGGGTTGGCCACCGCGCTGTTCTGCTCGGTGCGACTCGGTCAGCCGCTGCTGCTCGAGGGCGAAGCCGGCGTGGGAAAGACCTCCGCCGCGCAGGCCGTCTCGCAGGCGCTGGGCACTCCGCTGCTGCGCTTGCAGTGTTACGAAGGCATCGACATCGCCGAGGCCGCCTACGAATGGAACTACCCACGGCAGTTGCTGGCCATCCGGTTGGCCGAGGCGAAGGGCGACGCCCTGGGCGCCGATGACCTGTTCCGCCGCGATTATCTGGTGGAAAGGCCGCTGCTGCGGGCGGTCGAGCATCCCGGTCCCTACCCGGTGGTGCTGTTGATCGACGAGATCGACCGCGCTGACGAACATTTCGAGGCGTTCCTGCTGGAGCTGCTGGCGGAGCGGACCATCACCGTTCCGGAGATCGGGACCATCGCCGCGACGCTGCCGCCGATCGCGATCCTGACCTCGAACCGCACGCGCGATCTGCACGACGCCCTCAAACGCCGCTGCCTCTACCACTGGATCGACCATCCCGATCCTGCCCGGGTGTTGGCCATCGTCCGCGAGCGCGTCCCCGGAGCCCGGGAATCGCTGGCCGCGCAGGCCGCGGCGGCCACGGACCGGCTGCGCACCCTGGACCTGCAGAAGCCTCCCGGTACGGCGGAGGTGATCGACTGGGTGCGGGCGCTGCACGTCCTGAATTTGCCGGCCCTGGACTCCGCCGCCGCCGCAACGACTCTCGGATCGGTGCTGAAGTACCGGGAGGACCAGCAGGTTGCGGTCGGTGCGGGGCTGAGCTGGGTGGTCGGTGACTGAGTCGGGCGCGGCGGCCGCCGCTGCGAACGGCGCCATCGGGACTCCCGATCTCGCGTCGATGTGCGTCGCATTCGCTGCCCGTCTGCAGCAGGCCGGCCTCGGCGTTCCGGTGCAACGCGTCACCTGGTGGGCGCAGGCGACGATCGACGCAGGCCCGGCCACCGTCGCGGAGCTCTACTGGCTGGCCCGGGTGACGCTGGTCGACCGGGCCGGACGGATACCGATCTTCGACGTGGTGTTCGCGCAGGTGTTCGGTGAGCTGATCAATGTGGCGGAAGCTTGCGGGCCGACCCCCGACCGCGCCTCGGCGCCGCCCGAACCGGAGGAGGTGAAGGACACCGGCAACGACGCCGCGACCGCGACAGCCGCAGGCCCTGACGTAGCCCATCCGCCCGGCGCCGCCGGTGACTCCGCCGAAGCCGACCCGGGCGACGACGACGCTCCGACCCTTCCTGCGGTCGCGTCGGAGCGGGAAATCATGCTGGACAAGGACTTCGCGGACTGTGACGCGCAGGAACTGGCCGAGCTCGCCCGGATCATCGCCCGGATGAAAGTGGTCGCGCCGGAACGGGCCTCGCGGTGGGTGCCGACCGGTGGATCCGGCAGGACGATCGATCTGCGACGGACGTTGCGCGCGGCCTGCCGGACGGGTGGTGACCCGATCCGGTTGCGTCATCGCCGGCGCGGGACAACCCAGCGGACAGTGGTGCTGCTGGCCGATGTATCCGGCTCGATGCAGGCCTATTCGCGGGTCTACCTGCGGATCATGCAGGGCGCGGTGCTCGGAGCCCGGGCGCACGCCTACGTGTTTGCCACCCAACTGCACCCGGTGTCCCGCATCCTGAACCGCGGCCGCCGGGAGGATGCGGTCGCGAGGGCGCTCGCGACGTCGCCGGACGCCGCCGGCGGCACCCGCATCGGCAGCGCGCTGAAGACATTCCTGGATACCGACGGCCGCCGGGGACTGGCCCGCGGCGCCGTCGTGATCCTCGTCTCGGACGGCTGGGAGAGGGCCGATCCGGCGCTGCTGGGTGAGCAGATGGGCCGGCTTGCCCGGCTCGCGCACCGGGTGATCTGGGTGAATCCGCGCAAGGCGTCGCCGGGCTTCGCACCGCTGACCGGCGGGATGGCGGCCGCCCTGCCGCACGTGGACACCTTCATCTCGGGGCACTCGGCCCGGTCGGTGGCCGCGCTGTTGGACGCGATCGCCGAAGGCTGACGCTCTCACCCAACAAAGCCGGCATCAGTTCCAGACCCGACATTTCCCGGCCAAACCCTCGCGAGCGCAACCTTCCTCACACCCAACCTGTTAGCTAGTTAGCAAAGTGCTTGCTAACATTGCTAACAGGCGCAGCAGCCAGGCGCCCCCACCACCCGGTCGCCGCCCGCCGTGGCCAAGGCTGCGACGGCAGACAAAACCGCACACCTGTCAAGGAGATTCATGACCATCACCGACACCTACACCAACGTGGCCAGCCAGGCGCGTGAGGTCACCGACCGGTCCGTCGAGGCGTGGAAGCGCAGCGCGAAGACCGTCGTCGAGCAGGCCACCGCCGCCACCAAGCTGCCGACCGTCGACCTGGTTCAGCCGATCGAGCGGTACTTCGAGTACGTCCAGCGCTCGGTCGATGTGACCCGTGACCTGGCCACCAAGTGGGCCGAGTCCGTCACCAACCTGTCCGGCGTCGTCCGCGAGCAGGCCGAGAAGATCGGCAGCGTCGTCGTCGAGCAGGCCGACACCGTCGGCGCCCTGGTGACCCAGCAGGCCGAGACGGTGGAGCACATCGCCGACGAGCAGGCCGAGCGGGTCGAGCGCGTTCAGGCCGAGCAGGTCAGGCTCGTCGAGCAGGCCGAGCAGGAGCGCGCCCGGGTCGAGCAGGCCCGCCAGGAGGAGCAGGAGCGGGCCGAGCAGGCCCGCCAGGCGGAGCAGGAAGAGGCCGAGAAGGAGCAGGCCCGCCAGGCCCGTGCGGCCGAGCGTGCGGAGGCCAAGGCCGCGCACGCCAAGGCTCGCGAGCAGTACGAGCACCTGACCAAGGTGGAGCTGGCCGACCAGCTGGCCGAGCGGGGTCTGCCGAAGTCCGGCAACGTCGACGAGCTCATCGAGCGTCTGGTGAGCGCCGACAGCGAGTGATCGCCGGGGCTCCCGAGGCCCCGGTCGTCGCACCACGCACTACAGCTCCATGTATCTACTGACGCCGGTGCAGGCAGTTCTTCGGCCTGCATCGGCGTCAGCCATTTCCGCACCAAGCTCCTGGAGGCCCGCTGTGACGCGCACCGACCCGACCACCACCAGCTCCACCATTCCGCGCGGGCCCGGACCCGTTCTTGCCCGGACGGACGCACCGGAGTTGTTCGTGCACCGAGTGGGCTCGGGCACGCCGCTGGTGCTCCTGCACGGTATGGGCGAGTCGCACGTCGGCTGGCGCCCGGTGATCGACCGGCTGGCCCGGAACCACGACGTGCTGGCGATCGACCTTCCCGGCTTCGGCCAGTCCCTGGCGCTGCCATCGCACATTCCGCCGACCGCGGCCAACCTCGCGGTCGCCGTGCAGGCCACCCTGGATCGGCTGGACATCGTCGAGTTCGACGTCGCTGGGTATTCGCTCGGCGCTCGGGTGGCACTGGATCTGGCCCGCAGCGCGCGGGTGCGGTCGGTCATTGCGATCGGCCCGGACGGACTCGGCACACCGCTGGAGCGGGTGCAGGGTTACTTCGGACTGCTCACGGGCCGCGGCGTTGCCATGGCGCTGGCACCGGCCGCCGGCGAGCTTAGCCGCACGCCGCTCGGCCGGATGTGGTTCTTCTCCGGCAACCGCAGCATGCCGTGGCAGCTGGAACCGGCGGACGCCCGCGACCTGCTGACCGGTTTCGCCACCGCCCCCGCGTACGACGCGGTCAACTGGGTCGGAATGTTCGACGTGGCAACGCATCTGCACACCATCGAGCAGCCGGTGCTGTTCCTGCAGGGCACCGCGGACCCGATCACTTCTCAGGTGATGCGCTACCTGCCGTTGATCGCCCGCGCCGAGCTGAAACTGCTCCCCGGCCTGAACCACGTTCCGATCTCCGACGACCCCGCCGGGCTGGTCACCCACATGGAGGAGTTCCTGCAGCGCGCCCGCAGCTGATTCCACCGGCGGCCGCCCTCCCCGATTACCGCCGAGATTGCTCGTCGCCCGCGGCGCTGTCCACGACAACGCTGTCGACCGTCGGTGTGCGCAGTTCGTCGATCCGGACCAGGGCGACCCCGAGCACGATGAACACCCCTCCGACCAGCTGCACGACGGTGGGCAGCTCGCCGAGCAGCAGCCAGGCGAAGAGCACCGCGAAGAGCACCTCGGTCAGCCCGACGAACGACGCGAGCTTGGAGCCCAGCCGGCGGGTGGCCGAGATACCCAGCACGTAGGCCAACGCGGCGGCGAAGAGCGACAGCCCGATCACCGGGACGAGCCAGCTGACCTGGTGACCGGCGAAGTCGACGTCGCCGGTGTTCGCCGCCATCGGCAGCGCTCCGACGGCGCCGAGCAACAACAGCGCGACGGCACCGATCGTCATCCCGCCACTGGCCATCGCGATGGGCGGAAGTTCGCCGTCGCTGTTCGCGGACAGGATGAAGAACAGTGCGAGCCCGACGGCCGCCCCCAGCCCCCACAGCACGCCGGCGACATCGATCTTGGTCTCGCCGGTGAGGTCGAGCACCAGCGCGAGTCCGACGACAGCGGCCGCCGAACCGGCGATGGTCAGGTTCCGCGGGCGCCGGCCGCTGCGGAACCACAGCCAGCCGACGATCAGCACGATGCCCATGTACTCCAGCAGCAGGGCAACGCCGACCGACAGATGCTGCACTGCGTTGAAGTAGGCGACCTGGCAACCGGCCACGGCGATCAGCCCGTAGACCGAGATCATCCCCATGTTGCGGCGCAACACCGCCCAACGACCGCGCAGCACGATGACCGCGGGGAGCGCGAGGATCAGCGCGGCGACGCTGATCCGGACCGTCACCGCCGCAGCCGGCGACCAACCCGCGTCGATCAGCGCGCTGGCGAACGTTCCCGACGTACCGAACGTCGCCGCCGACAGCAGCGCAAGAATGAATCCGGTGCGGGCGACGGGTTGCTCCAGCATGCTGTCCTCCAGGTGCGACGGTGGTGGATGGCAGGTCCGCAACGCACGGCATGACTGCGGAGTCATCAGCAAAACGGCTTATGCTGATGACACTAGGGCCGGGAGGTGACAGGAGTCAACATGCTTTTTGCTCATGACACCGAGGTTGCCCTGGCCGCTGCGGCCGCGCTGGTGAACACGAAGGACGTGCTGGATCCCGATGACGAGGCATTGCCGGACGTGGCGGCGTTGCAACGTTTCGTGCAGACCTGGGGCTGGACCGGACAGTTCGCCGGCGACCAGCAGGAGCTGGAGCAGGTCCGCGCGCTGCGTCCCCGGCTGCGGGAGATCTGGCTCGCCGACCGCGACGGGGTGGTCCGGATCGTCAACGAATTGCTGCGTGAGTTCCACGCCCTGCCCCAGTTGATCAAGCACGACGAGTGGGACTACCACCTGCACGCGACCCGGGACGCTGCCCCGCTGGCGTCCCGGATGGCGGTGGAGGCCGCGATGGCGGTCGTCGACGTCGTCCGCGCCGACGAGCTGTCCCGGCTGCGGATCTGCGAGTCCCCCACCTGCGACGACGTGGTCGTTGATCTGTCGAAGAACCGGTCGAAGCGGTTCTGCGACGGCACCTGCGGCAACAAGGCTGCGGTGGCGGCCTATCGGGCGCGCAAGGCCGAGCGGAGCCCGGCCGGTCGGGCCTGACTCGCGATTCCGACGATGCAATGCCCAAACGGGTTGAAACGGCTGGCGAACGGGACCGCAGCCGCCTACCCGAAGCCGCTGCCGCCCATGAACGGCCGGTCGGTGCGCGGGAAGTCGGCGGAGCGTCCTTCCTTGATATTCCGCAGGTGGTGCACTCCCGGTGCCGGTACCGCCGGTTCTCCGCGTTGTCTTGATTGACGGTTCGGTTGTGATGACGCCCGAGCCGACAGGGCAATGGGATCCTCTCGGCGAGAGCGTTGCCCTCATCCGTCGTTCTCAGCGCGGATCGCAGGTTGACCGCCCCAGTCAGCGCGATGGCTGCTCTAAGCGACGGCCCACGACTTTCGCTACCGCCGCTGTCGCGGCACTCGGCTGTTTGACAGTTCTTGTTTCGGGGTGCATCTCGCTGCAGCCGGAGGTACCCGGGCGGTCGGTGTCGTCCGCGGGGACTGTGTCGGGCACCCCGTCAATGGATGTGACGGGCACGGCCGAGCTGTTGCAGCGACAGACCGACTTGTACCTCAGCCCGGGTGGCCGTTATGACGAACTGAGTGGCAGCTGGTCGGTGCGGGGGCCGGCGCCGGCGGTGTTGATGGCGACCGGGGTGATGGCCGGATCCGTGGTCATCAAGTCGGTGAGCGCTGGGCCGCGTCCGGACAGGGTGAAGCTGTCGAACTCGTAGGGCAGGCCATCCGCCAGCAGCGCTGATGGCCGGTCCATCAGTTGAAAGTGCAGGTGCGCCCCGGTGGAGCTGCCGGAGTTCCCCGTGCGGCCGATCTGCTGTCCTTGTTTCACCTGGTCGCCCGCTTTGACTGCCACCGAACCGGGTTTGAGGTGCGCGTAGAACGCGTAGCGCCCGTCCGACAGCTCGAGGATGACGTGATTGCCATCGGCTTCGTCGATGGTGACCTGCGTCGGAGCCTCGGGGATCTGGTTCGGGAAGCCGTCCTTTGCGGCGGTCACTACTGCGTCGGCGACGGCCAGGACCGGCTGATCGTAGGTTGGCCAGCTTTCGTTCTTCGACTTGTCGCCGACGACCAGAAAACCTTCGTCGTTGATCTTGTTGAAGTCGATGGCGAATCGTTGAGCCACCCACAACCTGTTGTTGATGGGCTGGGCTGTTCGGCGGTGCGGACCGTCGCAGCAGCTGCCCACCGCGAACCAACCATCACCTTCCAGTGGCGGTCCGAGGACGATCGGCGGGGTGATGTCGACGTCGGAGGCCCCGCCGACGGTCGTGATCGAGTGCTGGGGTGAACTGCTCACCTCGACCAGCCGACGACGCGGTTTCCGACGCGGTCGTCGAGCCCGAACCTGTTCGATCAGCTGGGGTGCCGCTGGTGCACCCGGCACTGACCACGATCACGCAGACGCTCGCGGCGATCGAGATCCCTCGCGCCAACCGACTTCTGCGGGGGCCTCGGCCCATCGTGCCCGGCCCTCCCTTCATGACGTCGTCATTGTTTGAGGTGGTAACTGTTCGAACCTAAACGGAGGATGCAGGTTCGTCGGCGCACCGTCCAGCCCCCCGTCCGCACGGCAACCCCTCGACCTGACGCCGACCAGCCGTGACAGCGGCCCGGATCGGGGGGCTGCGCAGAGCGCGGGCGGCATGATGGCGCCGTGACCGCCTTTGCAACGAAGCCCTGGCTGCCCGCCTACGCGCCGGGTGTGCCCGCCGAGATCGAGCCGACGAACCAGACGCTGGTGGAGATGATCGAGCAGTCCGTCGGACGGTTCGGGAGCAAGATCGCGGTCGACTTCTTCGGCGCCACCACGACCTACCGACAGCTGGGCGACCAGATCCGCCGGGCGGCGAACGGCCTTCGCCGGTGCGGCGTCCGGCACGGGGACCGGGTCGCCCTGGTGTTGCCGAACTGCCCGCAGCACGTGATCGCGTTCTACGCCGTGCTGCGCCTCGGAGCCATTGTGGTGGAACACAATCCGCTCTACACCGACCGCGAGCTGCGGCATCAGTTCGAGGACCACGGCGCCACCGTCGCGATCGTCTGGGACAAGGTCGCAGACACCGTGCTCGGCTTTCCCGCCGAGATGGGGGTGCGGACCGTGATCTCGGTGGACCTGACGGCGGCGATGCCGCGGGCGAAGCGACTGGCGTTGCGGCTGCCGCTGGCCCGGGCGCGCGACGCCCGCTCTGCGCTGACCACCGGCCGGCTCAGTGCCGGTGCCACCGACTTCCGCACCCTCGTCCGGTCACGCAGACTGCCCGGCAGACACCCGGGACCGGCGCTGCACGACACCGCGGTGCTGCAGTACACCAGCGGCACCACCGGCAGCCCGAAGGGCGCGATCCTCAGCCATCTCAACCTGCGGGCCAACGCAGCCCAGGGTCAGGCGTGGGTGGTCGGCATGCGGCCGGGCGAGGAGATCTTCTACGGCATCCTGCCGATGTTCCACGCCTACGGACTGACGCTGTGCCTGACGTTCGCGATGAGCATGGGCGCCCGCCTGGTGATGCTGCCCAAGTTCGACGAGAACCTGGTGCTGGACGCGATGAAGCACGCGCCGGCCACCTTCCTCCCGGCCGTCCCACCGATTTACCAGCGACTGGCCGCCGCCGCGGCGGAGCGCAAGGTCAGCCTGCGTAGCATCCGTTTCGCCATCTCCGGTGCAATGAGCCTGCCGGTGTCCACGGTCGAACTGTGGGAGAAGGCCAGCGGCGGGCTGCTGGTGGAGGGCTACGGCATGACGGAGGCGTCACCGATCGCCGTCGGCAACCCCATCGGGCCCAGCCGACGACCAGGCACTGTCGGGGTCCCGTTCCCGAGCACCGACATCCGGGTGATCGACCCGGCCGATCCGGGCGTGGACCGTGGGGTCGGCGAGGAGGGCGAGCTGCTGATCCGCGGCCCGCAGGTGTTCTCCGGGTACTGGAGCCGCCCGGCGGAAACCGCCGACGTGCTGCTGCCCGGCGGCTGGCTGCGGACCGGCGACGTGGTCCGGGTGTCTGCCGACGGATTCATCGAGATCGTCGACCGGGTCAAGGAACTCATCATCACCGGCGGTTTCAACGTCGCGCCCTCCGAGGTCGAGGAGGTGCTGCGGTCGCACCCCGACGTCATCGACGCGGCGGTCGTCGGACTCCCGGTCGCCGGCGGGGGTGAGTCGGTGGCCGCGGCGGTGGTACTGGCCGAGGGCGCGGAGCTGGACGAGGACGGCCTCCGCGCGTTCTGCCGCGACCAGCTGACCGCCTACAAGGTGCCCCGCACCATCACGGCGGTGGCCGACCTGCCGCACTCGATGATCGGCAAGGTGCTCCGGCGCGAGGTTCGCAGGCAGTTGCTCGCGACCGGCTGACCTCGCGTCCGGACCGCTCCGGTTCCGCCCACGATCGGGTCTCGATCCGGCCGATCCTTGCGTAAGTTACTGGCCAGTAATAACCTGGGTTAACGCGCCGCCGCGGCGCTCCGAACCCGTGCCGCACCAGCCCCGGGCCGGATCGCGGCAGACCGATTGCACGCCGGCACCCCATCACCGTTCAAGGAGCATCGGCCATGAGCCACTACCGTTCCAACGTCCGCGACCTGGAGTTCAACCTGTTCGAGGTGCTCGGCGCCGGCGACCGGATGGGCTCGGGACCGTTCGCCGAGATGGACGCCGACACGGCTCGCGGTGTCCTGCACGAGTTGGAGAACGTCGCCGCCGGACCGGTCGCCGCGTCGTTCGTCGACGGCGACCGCAACCCGCCGGTGTTCGACCCGGCCACCTTCAGCGTCACGCTGCCCGAGTCGTTCAAGAAGTCGTTCCAGGCGATCATGGACGGCGAGTGGTTCCGGCTGGAACTGCCGACCGAACTCGGCGGCTACGGCGCCTCGCCGAGCCTGCGCTGGGCATCCGCCGAGCTGATGCTGGGAGCGAACCCGGCGTTGTTCATGTACTCCGGCGGACCGAACTTCGCTGCAGTGGTGCACAAGAACGGCACACCGCTGCAGCAGCGGATGGCCCAGACGATGATCGACAAGCAGTGGGGCTCCACCATGGTGCTCACCGAACCCGATGCCGGCAGTGACGTCGGCGCAGGCCGCACCAAGGCGATCCTGCAGCCCGACGGCAGCTGGCACCTCGAGGGTGTCAAGAGATTCATCACCTCCGCCGAACACGACATGACCGACAACATCATCCATCTGGTGCTGGCCCGGCCGGAGGGGCCCGGTATCGAGAACCGGCCGGGCACAAAGGGTCTGAGCTTGTTCATTGTGCCCAAATTCCACTTCGACGCCGACACCGGCGAGCTGGGTGAGCGCAACGGCGCATTCGTCACCGGCGTGGAACACAAGATGGGGCTGAAGGTCTCGACCACCTGCGAGTTGAGCTTCGGAATCCACGGCACGCCCGCGGTCGGATATCTGTTGGGCGAGCGGCACGACGGCATCGCGCAGATGTTCCAGGTGATCGAGTACGCCCGGATGATGGTCGGCACCAAGGCCATCGCCACCCTGTCCACCGGCTACCTGAACGCCGTGGAGTACGCCAAGCAGCGGGTGCAGAGCGCCGACCTCACCCGCGCCGGCGACAAGAGCGCACCGCGGGTGACGATCATCCACCACCCCGACGTCCGGCGGATCCTGTTGAAGCAGAAGGCGTACGCCGAAGGCCTGCGCGCGGTCTACCTGTACACCGCGGGGTGGCAGGACCGGATCGCCGGTGGCGAATTGGGCGCCGACGACCTGGCGACGGCCACGGCGGTGAACGACCTGCTGCTACCGATCGTCAAGGGCGTCGGATCCGAGCGGGCCTACGAGAACCTGGCACTGTCGCTGCAGGTGTTCGGCGGCTCCGGGTACACCCAGGACTACCCGATCGAGCAGTACATCCGGGACGCGAAGATCGACACCCTGTACGAGGGCACCACCGCGATCCAGGCGCAGGACTTCTTCTTCCGCAAGATCGTCCGGGACGGTGGGGCCGCGCTCGGCACCGTCGCCGGCGAGATCGGTTCCTTCATCGCGTCCTCGCTGTCGGAGAACACCGACGGGCGGATCAAGGAGGAGCTGAAGCTGCTCGGTACCGCGCTGGCCGATGTGCAGGCGATGGTGGGATCGCTGGTGGGGTACGCGATGGCGTCGGTGCAGGAGCCGGAGTCGGTGTACAAGGTCGGCGAGCACGCGGTCAGCCTGTTGATGAGCGTCGGCGACCTGCTGATCGGCTACCTGTTGCTGCGTCAGGCGACGGTCGCCCAGGCGGCGTTGGACGGCGGAGCATCGCCCAGGGACACCGACTTCTATGCCGGGAAGCTCGCCGTCGCGCGCTGGTTCAGCCGCAATGTGCTGCCGGAGCTGACCGCCCGCCGCGCGATCGTCGAGAACGCCGACCTGTCGCTGATGGACGTGGCGGAGGCTGGTTTCTGAGTGGAGCCGCCCGGGCGCGCCGCCCCGGCGAACCTGACCACCGCGGTCGAACGGCCGCAAGCCTGACTACAGTGCGGGCGTGACACCGGCGTCGCTCCCCGATGAGCCTGCGGTCCGCCGAGTGGCATCCGGCGCGGACAGTGTGGCGCAGCTGGACGGGCTGATCGCCGATTGTCGGGCCTGCCCGCGGCTGGTGGCCTGGCGGGAGCACGTTGCCACGGTCAAGAGGTCGGCGTACCGGCACGAGACCTACTGGGGCAGACCGGTGCCGGGCCTGGGTCCGGCGGACGCCAGGGTGCTGATCGTGGGACTGGCACCGGCCGCGCACGGCGGCAACCGCACCGGCCGGATGTTCACCGGGGACCGCAGCGGCGACGTGCTGTTCGCCTCGTTGTTCCGCACCGGGTTCGCCACCCAACCCACCTCCGTCGCGCATCGGGGACGGTCTTGCCGCTGACCGATCTACGGGTCACCGCGCCGGTGCACTGTGCGCCGCCGGCCAACAAGCCGACACCGGCGGAGTTGCGCACCTGCTCGTCGTATCTCGGGCGGGAGCTGGAACTGCTGTCCCGCACCGTCCGGGTTGCTGTCACCCTCGGTGCCATCGGTTGGCTGGCTTTGCTGCGTGCCTGGGTGAGGCCGGATGGGCTGTGCCGCGGCCCCGGCCGAAGTTCGGACACGGCGCCGAAGTCTCCATCGGGCATCCCGATGGCCGGCGGCTGACGGTCCTCGGCTGCTACCACGTCAGCCAGCAGAACACCTTCACCGGCCGGCTGACCCCGGCGATGCTCGACCAGGTGCTGCATCGGGCCCGAGATCTCGCCGGCGGGTGACCGACTCCTGGGAAGACAACTCGGGTCGGACGCTGCTGCGTCCGGCCCGGGTTGGTGCGTACTGCCGAAGATCACGCCGACATCGCATGGACAGTGGCACGCGTTGAGCGGCCACGTCGGACAGGACAACGCGCCGGGCCCGGAGCGCTCTCGCGTGCCGCCGCGCCGGGCAGTTCATGCGGCTCGGCGCAGGAACTCTCGACCCCGCTCAGTCCGAATCGCTCGCGTCGACCCAGTCGAAGGTCTTGGTGACGGCCTTCTTCCACTTCGCGTACAGCTTCGCCCGCTGCGCCTCGTCCATCTGCGGCTCCCACCGCTTGGACTCGGCCCAGTTGTTCGCGGATGTCGTCCTCGGACTCCCAGAACCCGACGGCGAGCCCGGCGGCGTAGGCCGCGCCGAGGGCGGTGGTCTCGGCGACCACCGGACGGATCACCGGCACGCCGAGGATGTCGGCCTGGAACTGCATGAGCGTCTCGTTGACGACCATGCCGCCGTCGACCTTCAGCGCGGTCAGGTCCACGCCGGAGTCGGCGTTCATCGCGTCCAGCACCTCCTTGGTCTGGAACGCGGTGGCCTCCAGGACGGCCCGGGCGATGTGGCCCTTGTTGACGTACCGGGTGAGACCGACGATCGCGCCGCGGGCATCGTCACGCCAGTACGGCGCGAACAGGCCGGAGAAGGCCGGGACGAAGTAGCACCCACCGTTGTCCTCGACGGTCGCCGCCAGCGTCTCGATCTCCGGCGCGGAGCTGATCAGGCCGAGGTTGTCCCGAACCCACTGCACCAGCGACCCGGAGACCGCGATGGAGCCCTCCAGCGCGTACACGGTCGGCTGGTCGCCGATCTTGTAGCAGACCGTCGTCAGCAGGCCGTTCTTCGACGGAACCTTCTCGGTGCCGGTGTTGATCAGCATGAAGTTGCCGGTGCCGTAGGTGTTCTTGGCCTCGCCCACGGACAGGCACGCCTGCCCGAAGGTCGCGGCCTGCTGGTCGCCGAGGATGCCGGCGATCGGTACGCCGTTGAACGAGCCCTTCGCCCGGCCGTTGCCGTACACCTCGGAGGAGGACCGGATCTCCGGCAGCATGGACAGCGGAATGCCCATGTCCTTGGCGATATCGGCGTCCCAGGTCAGGGTGTCCAGGTCCATCAGCATGGTGCGGGAGGCGTTGGTCGGGTCGGTGACGTGCAGGCCGCCGTCGACGCCACCGGTCATGTTCCACAGCGTCCAGGTGTCCATGTTGCCGAACACCAGGTCGCCGGCCTCGGCCTTCTCCCGGGCGCCCTCGACGTTGTCCAGGATCCACTTGACCTTCGGACCGGAGAAGTACGTCGCGAGCGGCAGGCCGACCTTGGCCTTGTACCGGTCGGCGCCGCCGCCGAGATCACCGAGTTCGTGCACGATCCCGTCGGTGCGGGTGTCCTGCCAGACGATGGCGTTGTAGACCGGCTGGCCGGTGGTCTTGTCCCAGACCAGCGCAGTCTCGCGCTGGTTGGTGATGCCGACCGCGGCGATGTCCTTCTCGGTCAGGTCGACCTTGCCAGCGCGGCCGCCGCGACAGCCCTGGTGTTCTCCCAGATCTCGATCGCGTTGTGCTCGACCCAGCCCGCCCTGGGGAAGATCTGTTCGTGCTCCCGCTGATCGACCGCGACGACCCGACCCTCACGGTTGAACACCATGCACCTGGTCGACGTCGTTCCCTGATCGATTGCTGCGACGTACTTCTCACTCATCTGTGCTTACACCCTTTCGTCAGTGCGTCTTCGGACATGACGTGGAGCCGCGACGCGGCCGGCGATTGCTTCTCGGCCGACCGCACCGCCCAACAGGGGCCGGAGCCCCGACAGCCCTTCTCGACGGGTCGGAGGAGCCGATCAGGCGCCGACCGCGGCGAACAGGTCGGAGCCGCCGAGGGCGAGGAACGCCAACGCGCCGAGCGCGCCACCGATCAGCGGACCGACGACCGGCACCCAGGCGTAGCCCCAGTCCGAACCGCCCTTGCCCTTGATCGGCAGGATGGCGTGCGCGATGCGCGGACCGAGGTCACGGGCCGGGTTGATGGCGTACCCGGTGGGACCACCGAGCGAGGCACCGATGCCGACGACCAGCAGTGCCACCGCCAGCGGGCCCAGACCCGATGGGCGTGCCTGCCAAAAACAGGATGACGAAGATCAGCACGAAGGTGCCGATGACCTCCGTGACAGTGTTCCAGGCGTAGTTGCGGATCGCCGGACCGGTGGAGAACACGGCGAGCTTCTTGCCGGGGTCCTCTTCGGCGTCGAAGTGGTCCTTGAACGCCAGCCAGGCGATGATGGCGCCGATGAAGGCGCCGATGAATTCGCCGCGTAGTACACCAGCGACTGCGCGAACGTGATGTCACCGGTGATCGTCAGGGCCAGCGTCACCGCGGGGTTCAGGTGCGCCCCGCTGCGGAACGCGATGTACACGCCGCAGAAGACGGCGAGACCCCAGCCGAAGTTGATCAGCAGCCAGCCGCCGCCCTCGCCCTTGCTGCCCTTGAGGATCGCCGTGGCGACCACGCCACAGCCGAGCAACAGCAGCATCGCCGTGCCGGTGACTTCGGAGACGAAGATCGTCCCGTTCGAGATGTCCAACGCTGACCTCCTAGAGAGAACCACCCGGCATCGGCTTCGATACCGGAAAAACGGGCATGTGATCATGGCAATCCTCGTGGAACCTACGCCACGACAGTGACCCGCGTCACTTGAACCGCGGGGCTGTTACTGCACCGTGACGAGGCAATCCTCGGTGCGAAGATGATCACCCGGCGCCGACCCGGACATCAGGGGCGCCGAGCCGGGCGGCGTCGGCGGTCCGGTCGTCGGGCATCTGCTGCGACTCGCGCTCCGCGGCGACCCGGGACCGGTAATGCTCGACCTCGTCCGCGACCGCGGCGGAGTCCCAGCCAAGCAGCGGGGCGACCAGATCCGCCACCTCCTGGGCGGCCGCCTCACCGCGGTCCCAGGTGTCGATGGAGATCCTGGTGCGGCGCGCCAGGATGTCGTCCAGATGCAGCGCCCCCTCGTGCGACACCGCGTACTTGGCCTCCACCTTGAGGTACTTGGGCGCCGTCGACAGCGGCTGCGCCAGTTCGGGCTCGGCCTCGATCATGTCCAGCAGCTCGCTGATCGCGCTGCCGTACCGGCCGAGCAGGTGCTCGATCCGGGGCAGATCCAGACCCGGTCCGCTCGGCGAGTTTCGCCCTGGTCGCCCAGAGCGGCTTGTACCCATCCGCACCGATCAGCGGAACCTTGTCGGTGATTGACTTCTCGACCTTGCCGGGGAGTCCCTTGACCGCCTCGTTGATCGCGTCCTCGGCCATCACCCGGTAGGTCGTGTACTTGCCGCCGGCGACGATCACCAGCCCCGGCACCGGCGAGACGACAGCATGCTCACGGGACAGCTTGCTGGTCTGGTCGGACTCGCCGGCCAGCAACGGCCGCAGGCCCGCATACACACCGACCACGTCGTCACGGGTCAGCGGCTTCTCCAGCAACGCGTTCGCGTGTTCCAGGATGTAGTCGATGTCCGAGCTGCTCGCCGCGGGATGCGCGAGGTCGAGACTCCAGGGCGTGTCGGTGGTTCCGATGACCCAGAAGTCCTCGCTCCACGGGCACGGGATGATGAACAGCAGGCTCTTCTCGGTCTCGGTGATCAGGCCGGTCTTCGATTTGATCCTGTCCCGCGGAATGACGATGTGCACGCCCTTGGATGCCTGCACGCGGAACTGGCCCTTGCCGCCGATCATCTTCTGGATGTCGTCGGTCCAGACGCCGGTCGCGTTGACCGTCTCGCTTGGCCCTGACCTCGATCTCCTTGCCCGGACTCCAGATCCTTGACTGTCGCGCCGATCACCCGCTCGCCGTCGCGGAGCAGCCCGATCACCCGGGCGCTGGTCGCCACATGAGCGCCGTACGCCGCCGCCGTCCGGGCGATCATCATGGTGTGCCGGGCGTCGTCCAGCTGCCCTTCGTAGAACTTGATCGCGCCCTGGATATGGCCCTTCTTGCCGTCCGGGAAGCTCTCCAGGGTCTTCGTCTTGCTCATGTGCTTGTGGTGTGACGGGACACCCTTACCGGCGCCGAGGACGTCGTAGACGCCGATGCCGAGGCCGACGTACCCACGGTCGATCCCCTTGCGCTCCAGCGGGTAGATGAACTCCACCGGCTTGGCCAGGTGCGGGCAGAGCACGTCCAGGATCAGCGAACGCTCCCGCAGCGCCTCGAACACCAGCGAGAAGTTCAGTTGCTTGAGGTAGCGCAGCCCGCCGTGCACCAGTTTCGACGAGCGGCTGGAGGTACCGGCCGCAAGGTCGCGGGCCTCGACCAGACCCACGGTCAGACCGCGGCTCGCTGCGTCCAGGGCGGCGCCGGCGCCGACCACGCCTGCGCCGATCACCAGCACGTCCAGTTCGGTGGCGGCCATCTCGTCCAGCGCCTGTTTCCGGGTCTCGCGGACTCATCTGCGTTGTCGTGTAACTCATCCGTTGCACTCCTGCCGATTCGTGAGAGTGGGTAGGGCCTGTGGTCTGGTTGCGATGCCGTTGCGGTGCAGAGCCGCTCAAGTGTGCGTCGTCCCGCGCGAGCCCGCCGGGCGGGGTCGCCCGGCAGCTCCGACTACCGCGGCCGCGGGTCGCCTGCGTAGCCATCCGGGGACCGTGCGTGTCCGCTTGCGCATCATGATCGGCACGCCGCCTCCGTCCCGGGCAGGACACCATCGCCCCACGCCCATCGGCTCGCGACCGTATCGGCCGACCGGGGCGACCACAACAGCCACCGTTCGGCAATGCCGAACGCCGGGCCACCGAACGGTCGGGTCAGTCGCCCGCGACGACCTCGTCGGGCGCAGTTCAACACAGTGGGTCCTGTCTGACTGCCCTTTGTTCGACAGGATCTAATCTGGAGGCGGTGCCGGGGAGCGTGCAGTCGGTGGAGCGGGCAGCGGCGATCCTCCGCCTGCTGGCGGAGGAGGACGAGCCGGTGACGCTGTCCCAGATCTCCGGTGCGCTGGGCCTGGCAAAGGGCACCGTGCACGGCATCCTGCGCACGCTGGAGGACGTCGGGTTCGTCGCCCAGGACGAGGCGAGCGGGCCGTACCGGGTGGCCACCGAGGTGTTCCGGTTCGGCTGGGCCCGGCTGGACCAGAACGAGTTGCGCTCCAAGGCGTTGAACTGGACCGACGCGCTGGCCGCCCGAACCGGTGAGTCGGCCCGGGTGGCGGCGTTCTCGGGCGGCCGGGCGGAGATCGCCCATCACGTCTTCCGGGGCGACGGCGGCTCGCAGGTCCTGGTCACCGGGTCGGCGGTTCCGTTGCACGCCAGCGCGCTCGGCAAGGTGCTGCTGGCCTTCGATCCGGGTGCCGCCCGCAGCATCGCGCACCTTCCATTGCCTCCGTTGACCAGCCGGACGATCACCGAGAAGCACGCCCTGCAAAGGGAACTGGCTGCCATCCGCGATCTCGGCTGGGCAGGGTCGGTCGGCGAGGAGGAGCCGGGAACGGCGGGCATCGCCGCACCGATCCGAGACCGGGGCGGTTATGTGGTGGCCGTCGTTGGCATCGAGGGGACCGTCGATCGGCTCTGCGACGAGCGCGGCAGACCCCGAGCGGGTCTGGTCAACCAGGTCAGCCGGGCCGGCCGATCGATCTCCAGGGAACTCGGCCACGGGCGGGACTGGTGAAGCCGACCTTCGTCGCGGCGCTGGACCAGGGCACCACCTCGACCCGCTGCATGCTGTTCGACCGGCGGGGCCGGCTGGTGTCCATCGCCCAGCGCGAGCATCACCAGTACTTCCCGCGGCCGGGATGGGTCGAGCACGACGCCGCCGAGATCTGGTCCACCGTCAAGAGAATCGTGCCGCAGGCGCTGGCCGAGGCCGGAGTGGAGCCGCGCCAGGTGGTGGCCCTGGGCGTGACCAACCAACGTGAGACGACGGTTATCTGGAACCGGCGCACCGGGGTCCCGGTCGGCCGGGCGATCGTCTGGCAGGACACCAGAACCAGCGGGTTGCTCGCCGGGATGGCCGCCCCGGGCCGGAACCGGGAGCTCGATCCCGCCGCCGTCCACGCCACGACGGGACTGCCCCTGGCGTCGTACTTCTCGGCGTCGAAGGTGCGGTGGCTGTTGGACAGCGACCCGGCATTGCGGCAGGCGGCGGAAGACGGCGACCTGCTGTTCGGAACGATGGACAGCTGGATCACCTGGAACCTCACCGGTGGCCCGGGCGGGACTGGACCGGCCGGGCTGCACGTCACGGACGTCACGAATGCCAGCCGGACCATGCTGATGGACCTGGAGACGCTCGACTGGGATGACGCGCTGCTGGCCGCCTTTCGGATCCCACGGCCGATGCTGCCGCAGATCCGGCCGACCATCGGACATTTCGGAGTGACCACCGACCCGCTGCCGGGCATTCCGATCGGTGCGCTGATCGGTGACCAGCAGGCGTCGCTGTTCGGCCAGACGGCGTTCGACGCCGGCGAGGCCAAGTGCACCTTCGGCACCGGCAGCTTCCTGTTGCTCAACACCGGCACCGAGATCGTCCGCTCGCGGCACGGGCTGATCACCACCGTCGCGCACAAGATCGACGGCCAGAACGCGGTCTACGCGCTCGAGGGCGCGGTCGCCGTCGCGGGCGGCCTGGTGCAGTGGTGCCGGGACAACCTCGGCCTGATCCGGACACCGGCGGAGATCGAGACCCTCGCCGCCGGAGTGCCCGACAACGGCGGCTGCTACCTGGTTCCCGCGTTCTCCGGACTCTTCGCGCCGCACTGGGACGATGCCGCACAGGGCGTGCTGGTCGGCCTGACGTCCTACGTCACCAAGGCGCACATCGCCAGGGCAGTGCTCGAGGCGACCGCCTGGCAGACAATGGACGTGGTGGAGGCGATGAACGCCGATGCCGGGGTACCTGCGCAGTCGCTGGCGGTCGACGGCGGAATGACCGGCGACAACCTGCTGATGCAATTGGTGGCCGACGCCCTGGACATCCCGGTGGTGCGGCCGATGATGGCCGAGACGGTGGCCCTCGGCGCCGCCTACGCCGCCGGACTGGCCGAGGGGTACTGGCCGGACCGCAGGGTCCTGCGCAGTCATTGGCAACGAGCGGGCGAATGGCGGCCGAAGATGGATCCGGATCGCCGACGGGCCGAGCTGGCGCAGTGGCGGCACGCCGTGTCGATGGCCAGGGCCTGGGGCCACCGGCCGACGACCTGAGCGAGCCGCAGGGGCCCGACCCTCAAACGAACAACGGCGCCGTCCGCGATGGACGGCGCCGTTCTGAACCGTGGTGCCGCCGGGAGGAATCGAACCTCCCGCATCGCCCAAGCTCGACTGCCGCGTGCACGAGGCACACCGTCTGTCGGCAGAAACTACCTTCGCATCCAGGGCCGGCCATGTAGTGACAACGATAGTCCGCCGCCGGCTATTCCGACGCGCCGGAGGGTGTGCGGTTGCCGACACCTGCCGCCTCGGCCACCTGCCGTGCCGGCTGCGACGACGGAAAGGGAAACGGCACTGAATCCGGTTCGAGCAGGTGGTCGAGGGCGTGCGCCGGGGCCGGGCGGGCATGCAGAAAGCCCTGGACGAAGCGGCAGCCCAGCTCCCGCAGGATCTCCGCCTGCTCCACCAGCTCCACTCCTTCGGCGGTGACCATCAGATCGAGATCCCGGCCGAGTGCCAGCAGCGCCTTGAGGAACCGTTCGGCGGAGCGATCGGTGTGGATGTTGGCGACGAAGGCGATGTCGATCTTCACCGCCTGCAGGGCCATCTGCCGCAGGCTGAGCAGCGAGGAATATCCGGTTCCGAAATCGTCCAGCCACAGCTGCACCCCCAAACGGCGCAGTGCCGTGGCGACCTGCTGCGCCACCGCCGTCTCACCGAGCAGGGCGTCCTCGGTGATCTCCAGGATCAGCCGGTCCGGGCCGAGGCCGTGCCGGCGCATGATCGCGGAGATCCGTCGCGGGAAGTCCCGGTCCGTCATCAGGCCGGGCGGCACGTTGACGCCGACCAGCAGGTCGTGCCGATGGAGGCGGTCGGACCAATCGGCCAGCTGCGCGCAGGCGCGTTCCACCATCAGATCGGTCAGGTCCGGCAGCAGACCCAACCGTCCGGCCAGCCCGATGAAGTAGCCCTGCGGCACGGTCTCGCCGCCGACCCGCCACCGCGCCAGCGCCTCCACGGAGTGCACCCGACCGGTCTGCAGATCGATGATCGGCTGGTAGACCGACTCGATCGCCCCTGCCTTCATCGCCTCGATCAGCAGGGGCCGGTACTGCAAATCTGCGGCCTCGGGCAACACCATCGACGGGTTGTACACCGCCAGCTGGCCCTTTCCGGCCCGCTTGGCGGCGTACATCGCGATGTCGGCACGGGAGAACAGCTCGTCGAGCGTCGGCGTCTCGTGGTCGGCCGGAACGTCCGCGATCCCGATGCTGGCCCCGATCGACAGCTCGTCGCGACGCAGGGTGAATGGTGCCCGCAGCGACTCCTCGATGCGGGCACCGGCCATCACTGAGTCGATGTCCCCCTCGATCAGCACGGCGAACTCGTCCCCGCCGAACCGGGCGACCGTGTCGCCGGTGCGCATCGCGCCGCGCAGCCGCTCCGCGACCCTGATCACCAGTTCGTCACCCACCGGGTGCCCGAGGGTGTCGTTGACGGCCTTGAAGTCGTCGAGATCGATGAACAGCAGGGCAAGCGGGCGCAGGCTTCGGCGATGCTGCTCCAATGCATGTGTCACCCGGTCGACGAAAAGCGCGCGGTTCGGTAGTCCGGTCAGCTGGTCCGCGAACGCGCGTCGTTGCAGCTCCCGCTCCCGGTTCTCCAGATGCTGGGTCAGCGCCTGGTTGTCGCGGATCGTCAGGTACTGCCGGACGAGTACGCAGACGAAGGTCACGATCAACGCGACGCTCGCCACCCGGTCCGCGCCGTCCTTCGCCCGATCGGTGGCGACCACCAGCAACGCGATGGTCAGCGGGATGTAGGGCAACGAACTCGCACGGCGCGCGCGGTCCTTCAGCTCCGACTCACCGTCGGCGGCCCCGAGCGGTTCGCCGGCTCCGGAGAATCGCGGTCGGGGGTTGAGCGGGCGGCCGCTGGCGAGGGCGGCGCATCCGATGAGGCCGAACCCGACGATCCAGCCGAGGCCGGTGATCGAGCCGGGTTCGAAGTCTGCGGCCGCCGACAGGTAGGCGTAGAAGCCGTCGGACACGGCGATCAATGCCATCCCGATCGCCACGGCGGCCAGGCTGGAGCGGCGGTCCTCCCGGCGGGTGGCGCTCAGCAGGACCATCGTCAGCACCACGATGTCACCGCACGGGTAGGCGAGGTTGATCACCAGGGACGGGTCGACGGTCCCCCCGGTGGCCGTCGCGGCCAACTCGTCGATCGTCGTCACCCAGCTGATCGTGAACAGCGACAGGCCGATGATGGCCGCGTCGAGCAGGGTGCGGAGCCGGTCCGTGTGCGGGCCGTTCGACGGCCACACTGCGACGGCCATCAGCGCGATGAAGGACAGGAAGAAGAAGTCCCCGACCGAGACCGGCGGCACCTCCTCGCCGAGGACCACTTCGATCCAGCACCAGTACAGCTGGCCGACGGTCCAGAACGCGCAGGCACTGGTCACCAGTAACCACGCCCGCCGGCGCTGATCACCGCGCTGACGGACCACGGCAACCGCCGCGCCGACGGTCGCCAAGACCGCGGCTGCGAGCTGTCCCAGATTGTTCAGCACCGCGGCGATCGCCGACTCCGCGCCCGCCCACCTCGAGGCCACGAACACTGCCGTTCCGACGGCGGCGACGAACACCGCGGCGACAACCACAGATGGCCGGCGCCAGATGGCCGGCCCTGCGTCGCTGTCGTCAGGTGCTGGAGGGAGGCCGCGCGAGGGTGTCACGTCCGGTTCATCGGCGTCCTGCCGGGGCGTCCCGTTGACCCGCGGAGCGCGCCATGCCCCGTCGGTGGGCGAGGCGGCGCCGCTCGACTCGACCGGTTCCGGCGCCGTGACCCGCGACAGCACGGTCCTGGCCGGGAGCATGGCCGGCGCGGTGCGCGCTCCTGGGCGTGCGTCGCGGGTAGCCACCATCGCCTCCTTTGCACCATCGCCTCGTCGGCTCCACCATCGCTTCCTCGGCCCGGGCATTCTCACTGGTGCCGATGCGGGGCTGCGTCGGTGTCAGCGTCACCTTCGTCCCCCATTTGGCGCAATCGTGCCACGGCAAAATCATCGTCACGACGGCACAGTTCACCCCAGGCCAGGGATAAAGCGGAGTTGATTACACTGAGTGCGCATGAATCACCGCGGAGCCAGCCCGGCTCACTCGCGGGGTTGCGCCACGGGCGAGCGGCCCTCGACCCGGCTGCCTGGTCCCTCGGGCGGCGCCTCGGCTGGTGTCCTGCTCCGACTACTCCGGTAGCGGCGTGAACGAGCCGGTCTGGGTGACCTTGGCGATCGCGCGCATCTTGTTCACGGCGTCCAGCGCGGCAACCTTGTACGACTCGGCGAGCGTCGGGTAGTTGAAGACGGCGTCGACCAGGTAATCCACCGTGCCGCCGCAGCCCATCACGGTCTGACCGATGTGCACCAACTCGGTCGCGTTGGTGCCGAAGACATGGACGCCCACCAACTCCCTCGACTCACCGTGCACCAGGATCTTCAGCATGCCGTAGGAGTCGCCGAGGATGGCTCCCCTGGCCAGCTCCCGGTATCGCGAGATGCCCACCTCGAACGGAACGTTCTCCCTGGTCAGCTCCTCCTCGGTCCGCCCGACGAAGCTGATCTCCGGGATCGTGTAGATACCGATGGGTTGCAGGTCACCCAGCTTGCTCCCGACGGGTTCGCCGAAGGCGTGGTAGGTCGCTCGCCGGCCCTGCTCCATCGCCGTGGCGGCCAACGCCGGGAAGCCGATGACATCGCCGACGGCGTAGATGTGCTCGACCTCGGTCTGGAAGTGGTCGTTGACCTCGACCCGGCCGCGGTTGCTGGCGGAGACGCCGGCCGCGGCGATGTTGAGTTCGTCGGTGACACCCTGCCGGCCCGCGGAATACAGCACGGTGTCCGCCGGGATCTTCTTGCCGGACTCGAGGATGGTCAGCGTGCCGGCCGGGTGCTTCTGCACCTCGCGGACGGATTCGGAGAACCGGAACGTCACCGCCAACTCGCGGAGCTGGTATTGCAGCGCCTCGACGATCTCCTTGTCGCAGAAGTCCAGCATCGATGGCCGCTTCTCGACGACGGTGACCTTGGTACCGAGCGCGGCGAACATCGAGGCGTACTCGATCCCGATCACGCCGGCGCCGACCACCACCATCGATGTCGGGACCTTGTCCAGGCCGAGGATCTGATCCGAGTCGACGATTGTCGCGCCGTCGAAGTCGACCGATGTGGGCCGAGCGGGTTTCGTGCCGACCGCGACGACGATCTTGTCCGCCGTGATGTCGTGATGGTGACCCGCATGGTCCACCACCGAGAGCTGATGCGGGTCGACGAACTTCGCGGTGCCGACGATCAACGTCACGTGGTTACGGGTCAGCTGGTTGCGGATCACGTCGATCTCCCGCGCGACCACATGCTGGGTCCGCGCGGACAGGTCGGTCACCGTGATGTCGTCCTTGACCCGGTACGACTGTCCGTAGAGCTCGCGCTGATTCAGCCCGGTGAGATACAGCACGGCTTCCCGCAGGGTCTTCGACGGGATGGTGCCGGTGTTGATGCAGACGCCACCGACCATGTCCCACCGCTCGACGACGGCCGCCCGGTAGCCCAGCTTGGCCGCTGCGATGGCGGCCTTCTGGCCGGCGGGTCCGGACCCGATGACGATCATGTCGTAGTGGTCCATGGCGATCTGCTCCCTGCTCGTGCCTGCGGTCACTCATCTGTAGGTGGTCACCTGCCTACAAGTAAAGCCCTGTCCCACCACGTGCGCGCTCACTGGCCACCGCCTGCAGATCACGCTCGCGCAGCACCAGGAACGTCTCCCCGCCCAGTTCCACCTCGTACTGGTCCTCGGGGCTGAACAGCACCCGTTCCCCGTGCTTCACCGATCGCACGTGTTGCCCGACGCCGGCAACCTCGCCCCAGACCAGTCGCTTCGCGACCTCTGCCGTTGCCGGGATCAGAATTCCGGCCTTGGTCGTCCGTTCCCCCGGTCCGCCGGTCATCCTGATCAGGATCCGGTCGTGCAGCATCTGGATGGCCAGCGCAGCATCGGGGCCGTCAGCCGAGGACATCCGGCGAGCGTAGCCGTCGCTGTCCCCGCCCGGCGCCAACGGTCCGGAGCCGGTTCGGCACTCTCGATCGCCGGGTGGTCCCTGGGGCGCGACCGGCATGGCGGTGCTCGGAAAGAGGTCGGGAGACAGGTCGACCCCGGACGGCTGCCAGGTCGGGGGTCCGGCAGCTGTCCGGGGTCAATTGGCATATCGACGCACGCCGGGCGGGCGTTACATGCATCCGGAAGGAAATTCGTTCCGGTGACACTCAGCCCTGATCGTGGTCACTCGGCCGCGCTGGTCAGCGCAGCCGGTAGCCCTGTGCCTGCGCGATGGTGCGCAGGTCGTCGCGCACGGCGGGGGTGGACGCGCGGTCCAGCGCCCGGTTGATCTCGCGGCGGCCTCGCACGCTGTCGCGGCGGTTGCGGAATGCCTGTCCAAGGCGGCTCATGGTTGTTCCCTTCTCTGGTACTGCTGTGCTGGTGGTGCGTGTTCGCACTGCACTGTGTATGACGTTCTGACCACCGGAAAGATGCCCGTTTCCACGGTGAGACGCACCACACGCCGATGATCTTCCGGTCAAACTCAGCAATCACAGTCTATTCGCCGTCAACTCCGGGCGGTGGGCCAGACCGGGTCGCCTTCGTCACCTTGCTGCGGGGTCACCGGCCAGGTCTGCGCCATAGGCGGCGAACCCGCCGGCTGGTAGCTCGATCAGGGCGGCCATCCCGTTCCGGGCCTGCACGGGCACCGCGACGGGAAAGGCGGCGGCCGGATCGGGCGCCACCGCATGCAGCAGTCGCAGCCGGTCGCCGGCGTGGTGCAGGACGGCATCGATCGTCACCCAGGCCGCGTGCGCCTGCGCCGTGTCGGTGTTCAGCACACACAGCACCTCGCGATCGGCGAGCAGCCGCGACCAGCCCACCACCCCGAGAACCGGCCCGCCGAACCCGGTCGGCCAGCCGAAGTCGAGCCCGTCACCGGAAATCTCACGCAGATATTGCCGTCCACGGCGCAGCGCGGGTTCGCTGCGGCGCAGGCCGAGCAACCCGGCCAGCGCGCGGTAGCCGTCCGACGATCTCGTCGAAGACGTGTCGGTTGCGGGACCGGAACGGTCCGAACTCGCCGCCGAACATCGCTTCCCGGATGTACCTGTCGGGTTCCGCCCCGCCGCCGCTGCCGTCCAGATGCTGCTCGCTGCCGTAGTAGAAGCACGGGATGCCGAGGGTGGTGGCGTTCATCGCGGCGACCGCGAGGAAACGGTCACGGCCGTCGGCGGCCGCTGCGAACCGTGACTTGGTCCCGCCCTGCCGGACCTGGTCGTGGTCGTCGAACGAGGTGACGACCGTGTTCCGCAGCCAGGTGTGCGACTCCTTGCCGATCAGTTCCGAGTTGCGGAACAACGAGAAGTAGCTCGGCCGGATCGCCCGCCCCGGTTGCTGCCCGGTTCAGTTGCTCCTGGACGTCGGCCAGCCCGAGCGCGGCGTCCAGACCGGTCAGCTGCATCGTTGCGATGGCGTCCTGCCGGGAGCCGGTGATCTCGCCGACCAGCAGGAACCTGTCCTTCCCGATGGACTGCGCGAACTCGTGGACCACCGAGGTGAAGTACCGGGTGGCCCCGCGATCCATGTGCTTGACGGTGTCGACCCGGAAGCCGTCGATGTCGGCGTACGCGATCCACCAGCAGTACGCCCGGGTCAGCGCGATGCAGCGCCGGCGACGGCCGGTATTCGTCCAACGGACCGCTGCCGTGCGCGATGTCCTTGAGACCGACGAAATCGCCGTCCAGGTACTCCGGCGAGTGGTCCCAGTCGATGATCCGACCCTGCCGGGAGAAGCGTCGCGGGATCGTGCAGCTCGGCCGGGAAGACGGCGCCGTCGGGCCAGAGGGCGGCCGCCGCCGCCGGCGTGAACGGCTCGATGCTCCCGTCGGCCGACCGCCAGCCGGCCACCGGATACGGCGCGCCGTCCCACCGCGGGTCCACCGGGCCGATCGGCGAGTCGCCGGTCGCCGGATACCGCGCCGGATCGGCCAGGTCGTAGCCGAAGACGTCGCCGGCGTGATTGAGGACGACGTCCAGGATGACCCGAAGACCCGCGGCGTGGGCGGCGGCGACCAGCGAACGGAGATCCGTCGTTCGTGCCGAAGGCCGGCTCGACCCTCAGGAAGTCCTGCGTCGCGTAGCCGTGGTAGTTGCTCTGCTCGCCGGCGGGCGGCACCGCCTGCCTCAGGACGGGGCTGATCCACAGCGCACTGACGCCGACCCTGCGCAGGTACCCGATCTTGCTCTGGACCCCGGCGAGGCTGCCGCCGACCCGGCTCACTCCCGCCGCCGCCACCGCGCCGCGTCGTCCGGGCTCCCGATCGCGTTGCCGGCGTCGTCCGGCGGAACGCAGGGCCGTGCTGCCGGCCACCGGTTGGCCGTTCGACGTCGAGGTAACCGGCCTCGCGGCCATCCGAGAAACGGTCGATGAGCAGGAAGTACAGCACCTCGTCCTCCCATGCTGACGGCGACGGCGTCATCGACCGGCCGGCGACCGCCGCGAAGTCCAGATCGGCCACCCGGGATGTGCTGGACGTATTGTGCTCCCCTCAGCGGCGCGACGCCGCGCCGGATGGCTGGTCGGCCACACTGTTCAGGACGTCACCGACGGAGGAGAAATACCAGCCGCCCCGGCCTCCCGCTGATCCGCAGGAGCACGGCGGGCGAGTCGATGGCGGAGAGCCGGTGGGAGGGCCGATGGCGCTGCGCGAGGCACCCGGGCCGCTCGGGGTGTTCGTCGGGCTGGCGACGCTGGACGTGATCCACCGGGTGGCGCGCCGCGCGGGGCCGAACGAGAAGGTGACCGCCGTCCGTCAGGACATCGCCGCGGGTGGACCGGCGGCGAACGCAGCGGTGACGTTCGCCGCGCTCGGCGGGCGCGCCCGGTTGATCACCGCGCTCGGCGCGGATCGGCTGGCCGGCGTCATCGCCGACGAGTTGCGCTCGTGCGGGGTGGAGGTGATCGACGTCGGCCCGCAGGACGCGACGCCGCCGGCGGTCTCGGCGATCACGGTCGATGACTCGACCGGGGTCCGTTCGGTGACGTCAGTGGACGCCACCGGCCGGGGGACGCCGGCCGCGGCGCCGGATGGATGGGGCGGGCTGCTGGCCGGCGCCGCTGTCGTGCTGCTGGACGGACACCACCCAGTGCTCGCGGCGGCGGCCGGCCCGGCGGCAGTGGCTGCCGGGATCCCGGTCGTGCTCGACGCCGGCCGGTGGAAACCGGTGATGGCCGAACTCGTTCCGTGTTCGAGCGACGTCATCTGTTCGGCGGACTTCCGCTGGCCGGACAGCTCGGACACGGCGTCCTCCGCCGCCGCGATGCTGGCAGCCGCCGGAACGCGCCGCGAGCCGGTTTCGACTGCGGCCGGGCCAGCGGCGGTGGCCGTCACCAACGGCGCGGACCCGGTGCTGTGGTGGCAGGGCGGTGCCGCGGGGGAGGTCGCCGTTCCGCAGGTGATCGCGGTGGACACGCTCGGCGCGGGCGACGCCTTCCACGGCGCCTACGCCCTGCTCCGGACGGATGCGGAACTGTCGTTGCCGCAGCGCCTGGCCGGCGCGGCGGACGTCGCGGCGCTGCGGGTCTCGGTGACCGGACCGCGGGACTGGCTGACCCGGCTGCCCGGCCGGGCTCGCCCCCGACCGGCGCCGCGCAGCCGCTCCTAGAAAGCCAGTGCGAGCCCCGGATCGGACAGCAGCGCACCGACGTCGGCGAGGAACTGCGAGCCCTGCTGGCCGTCGACCACCCGGTGGTCGAACGACAATGCCAGCTGACACACCTTGCGAACAGCCAGTTCTCCGTCCACCACCCACGGGGCGTCCTTGATCGAGCCGAGAGCGAGGATGGCCGACTCGCCGGGATTGATGATCGGCGTCCCGGTGTCGACTCCGAATACCCCGACGTTGGTGATGCTGAACGTCCCGCCGGACATCTGCGCCGGCGTCGTCGTCCCCGCTCTCGCGGTGGCCGTCAACTGCTGGAGGGCGTCTGCGATGCCCGCCAGATCCAGTCGATCAGCGTCCTGGATGACCGGCACCAGCAGTCCACGGGGCGTCGCGGCCGCGATGCCCAGGTTGACGTACTCCTTGACCACGATGGAGTCCTGGCCGCCCACCTCGGCTGACACCTCGAACGCCGCGTTCACCTCCGGAGTCCGGCGGGCCGCCAGGCAGACCGCCCGTGCGGCGAAGGCCAGCGGGGAGAGCTTGGCGTCGGCGAACTCCGGCCGGCGGCGCAGCCGATCCCGCAGTTCCATCATCGGAGTGACGTCGACCGTCAGGAACTCCGTGACGTGGGGCGCGGTGAAGGCGCTGGCCACCATCGCCGCGGCGGTCATCTTGCGGACGCCCTTCACCGGGATGCGGCGCTCCCGCGCTCCCGCCGGCTGCGCCACAACGTCCTGCAGGATGTCGAGCTGCCCTGCCGCGGCGGCGTTCTCGACGTCCGTGCGGCTGATCACGCCGTCGGCCCGGCTCGGGGTGACCGTGTGCAACTGGACTCCGAGGTCCTTGGCCAGCTTGCGGACCTGGGGCGCCGCGAGCGGCGCCGGGCCGGACAGCGACGCCGCCGCGGTCGGCTCGCGGTCCTGCGTTCCTTCGGGCACCGGAACGGCGGAGGCAACGGGGGGCGGCAGCACGACCGGCTCGAGCGCGGCACCGGAGGCGCCGCGTCGTGGCCGGCGGGACGTCGCCGCACCGGCCGAGGTGTAGCCGACGAGGGTGGCGATCCGGCCGTCCGCCGAGACCTCACCGATCTTGGCGCCGCCACCCGAGGGGTCCGCAGGCGCCGCGCCGACCCCGCTGCCGTTGGCGGTCCCGTCGGAAGAGCCGTCGCCGGCCGGTGCCGGCTCCAGGGGTGTCCCGGCCGCCGGGTCGGTGTCCACGGTGATGATCGGCGTGCCGACCTGCACCGTCACTCCCGGCTCCACCAGCAGGGCGTGCACCCGGCCGGCGAACGGTGACGGCAGTTCGACGGCGGCCTTGGCGGTCTCGATCTCCACCATCACCTGGTTGACGGTCACCGTGTCGCCGACGGCGACCCGCCAGTTCAGGATCTCTGCCTCGGTCAGGCCCTCACCCGCATCGGGCATCGAGAACGTCTGCAGCCGTGCACCTGTCGCGGTGCTGGGTGCTGTTCCGGTCACTTCGTGCTCCTCAGTACGCCATGGCGCGGTCGACGGCATCGAGCACCTTGTCCAGGTCCGGCAGGTACTCGTCCTCCAACCGGCTCGGCGGGTACGGGGTGTCGAAACCGGCCACCCGGATCACCGGTGCGGCCAGCGAATAGAACGCCTCCTCGGTCACCCGGGCGGCGATGTCTGCGGTGATCGATGCCTCCCGCGGGGCCTCGGAGACCACCACCAGGCGGCCGGTGCGGCGCACCGACTCGAGCACCGGCCCCAGGTCAAGGGGGGACAGCGTGCGCAGGTCGATGACCTCCAACGATCTGCCCTCGGTGGCGGCGGCGTCGGCGGCGGCCAGCAGGATCGGCATGCTCGGCCCGTACGACACCACGCGTGACGTCCGTCCCGGGCCGCCGGACGATGCTCCGAAAGCTGGGCGGCGGCCACTGGCCGGTGCTCGCGCGGCCCGATCCGGTGTCGAGTGGCCCCTTCTCCCAGTAGCGCCGTTTCGGCTCGAAGAACACCACCGGGTCGTCACAGGCGATTGCCGCGCGGAGCATGTCGAAGGCGTCCTGCGGGGTCGAACACGCCACCACCCGGAGCCCGCCGATGTGGCAGAAGAACGATTCCGGCGCCTCGGCGTGGTGCTCGACGGCGCCGATCCCGCCGCCGAACGGAATGCGGATCACCATCGGCATCGACCAGGCACCCTGCGTCCGGTAGGTGATCTTGGCAACCTGCGAGACGATCTGGTCGAAGCCCGGGAAGACGAACCCGTCGAATTGGATCTCGGTGACCGGGCGGTAGCCGCGCATCGCGAGACCGACTGCGGTGCCGATGATCCCGGACTCCGCCAGCGGCGTGTCCAGCACCCGGTGGTCGCCGAAATCCTTCTGCAACCCGTCGGTGACCCGGAACACGCCGCCGAGCTTGCCGACGTCCTCGCCCATCACGATGACCTTGGGGTCGTCCTCCATCGCCGATCGCAGCGCGGAGTTCAGCGCCTTGGCCAGCGTGCTGCTCGGCGGCGGCGGCGCGGTGCCCAGGAAGCTCTGCAGACCTTCCGGGGTCTGACCGACGGCGGTGGACACGTCCGGCGTCCTCATGCCCGCGCCCTTGTCTGCGCCGAACCGTCATCCGCGAATCCCGCAAGGTACTCCAGGTACTCGCGCTGCTGCGTCTCCAGCTGCCCGTGCGGCTGGCTGTAGACGTGCGCGAAGATCCGCTCCGGCGGGGGCTTCCGCATCGAGATGCAGTGCGCCCGGAACCGGGCGGCGAGGGCGTCCGCCTCGGCGTTGACCTCGTCGAAGAATGCCTGGTCGGCCAGCCCCTGCCGGGACAGGTGCGCCCGGACCCGTTCGATCGGGTCCAGCAGCTTCCAGTGCTCCTCCTCGGCGGCCATCCGGTAGCGGGTCGGGTCGTCGGAGGTGGTGTGCGCGTCCATCCGGTAGGTGAACGCCTCGATCATCACCGGGCCGTTGCCCGAGCGGCACTCCTCCAGCGCCCACCGGGTCACCGCGAGGCAGGCCAGGACGTCGTTGCCGTCGACCCGAACCCCGGGGAACCCGTAACCGGTCGACCGCTCCCAGAGCGGGACCCGGGACTGCCGGGACACCGGCTCGGAGATCGCCCACTGGTTGTTCTGGCAGTAGAAAACGACCGGCGCGTCGAAGGCGGCGGCGAAGACCATGCCCTCGTGGACGTCACCCTGACTGGTCGCGCCGTCCCCGAAGAAGGCGATGGTCGCCTCGTTGCTGTCCTCGCCGGTGCCCGCCGACGGGTCCAGCGCTGCGTCACCCTCCTTGACCGCGGCCACCGACCCGATGACGCCGTCGAACCGTTGTCCCATGGCATAGCCGGTGGCGTTGAGGACCTGGTTGCCGATGACGATGGTGTAGCTGTTGAACCGGGTCGCCTTGGGGTCCCAGCCGCAGTGGTCGGTCCCCCGGAAGATACCGAGCAACTGGGTGGGGTCGACGCCACGGCACCAGGCGACACCGTGTTCTCGGTAGGACGGGAAGGCCATGTCGTTGCGGCGCATCGCCCGGCCCGCGCCGATCTGCGCGGCCTCCTGACCCAACAACGGCACCCAGATGCTCAGCTGACCCTGCCGTTGCAGGGCGTTGCCTTCCCGGTCGAACCGCCGCACCATCACCATGTCCCGGTACAGGCCGCGCAGCAGGTCGGCGGTCACCTCGACCGGGAAGTCGGAGTGCGCGGTGAAGTCACCTTCCGGGGACAACAGCTGCACCAGGTCGTCGCCGTGGCTGGTCGCCCGCAGACCCGCGATGACCTCGGACGGCGTCGGCTGACCGCGCAGGCCCGCGGCGCCGCGGGCGGCTGCCTCACCGGCGGTGGTCGGTGCGCCCCGCACGGGTTCGGCGCTGCCCGGACCAAGGGGGTCGGCGCCGATAGATTCTGGGCCGATCGGGTCCGGGCTGATCGGGTCTGGGCTGATCGGGCCCGTCGAGGGCGGGACGCCTGCCATGCGCGGTGCTCCTTCACATCCGAAATCCCGGCACCCGGGATCGCCGGGGACCGGCACCAGCGGTGGCCGCGGTCGCTGGGACCTCCGGGCGCCGTCGGCGGTGACGGTGGCGACGACGGCGGCGGCAATGGATCACACGTCCGGACACCGTTCGACACCGTCGATACTGGCACGGAATCATCGCCGCATCGACTTCCGCCACGGCTGTCCAGCCGCGGCACGACGGCCTCGACCTGCGGTGTTACCACCCGACGCGGGTCGGCGGGGCCGACATACGATCGCACCCTGCCGGCGGATCAGATCGCCCGGCCGGAGACCCGGAGGTTCGTCGTGGAACTGGAGCACCGCTTCGAAATCCCGGTCGGCGTCGAGAAGGCCTGGACGAGCCTGCTGGACATCGCGCAGGTGGGACCCTGTTTTCCCGGGGCGAGCCTGGACAGCGTCGACGGGGACGAGTTCACCGGCTCGGTCAAGATCAAACTCGGCCCGAAACGGCTGAACTACAAGGGATCCGCGCGCATCGTGGAGAAGGACCCGGTGGCGCACCGGGCGAGGATCGAGGCGACCGGGAACGCCGGCGATGCCTCCTCGACCGCGGCGATGCTGGTGACGGCCACCGCCACCGCTCTCGCACCGAACCGCACCGTCGTCGACCTGGTCACCACCCTGTCGCTGACCGGGCGACCGGCCCGATTCGGCCGCGGGGTGATGGTCGACGTCGGCAACAAGCTGATCGCACAGTTCGCCGATTGCGTCTCGACCAAGCTCAGTGGCCGCACCGGCACCGGCGCCGAGCTGATCGATGTGGTCAACCCGGACGAGGTGGCCGCCGAGTTCGTCGCCGCGCCCGCCCCGGACGCGCCTGCCGGCCGTGCGACGGCCGCCGGGGGGCCACCGTCCTCCGCGGGTGACCTCGACATGCTCTCCGCCTCGGCGGTGCCGATCCTCAAGCGGGTGTTGCCGGTTCTGCTGGGCCTCGTGGCCGTGGTGCTCGCCAGCAAGCTGTTCCGTCGGCGGCCCGACGACACAGGCCCCGACGACGTGGACAGCGACGACTGACCCGGGAGGTCCGGCCGTTCAGTGCACCGATGCCTCGCAGGAAGCTCGCGTCGGCCGGTCGTGCAGGGTGGTGGTTCAACGGAGCGGCACATCGACCGCGATGACGTCCTCCACGGGTCGGCCGCGGAGACGACTGACCGCCAGGACACGACGCTGGGCCCTGGCGGTCAGTGGTACTGCGAATCGGGTCAGTTCATCCCGAGCCGGAGCTTGAGCGAGTCCAGCTCGTCACGCAGCGACGTCGGCACGCTGTCGCCGAGCTTGGCGAACCACTCCTCGATGAGCGGCACCTCGCGCTTCCACTCCTCGGGATCGAAGGCAAGGGCCGCCTCCACCTGCTCCAGCGTCAGGTCCAGGCCGTCGATGTCGAGCGAGCCGGCCGTCGGCACCAGGCCGACCGGGGTTTCCACGGTGCCGACGTCGCCCTCGATGCGGTCGACGACCCACTTGAGCACCCTGGAGTTCTCGCCGAAGCCCGGCCACAGGAACCCACCGTCGGCATCCCTGCGGAACCAGTTGACGTAGAAGATCTGCGGCAGCTTGCTGGCGTCGGCGCCCTTGCCGAGGTTGATCCAGTGCGCGAAGTAATCGCCGGCGTTGTAGCCGATGAACGGCAGCATGGCCATCGGGTCGCGGCGGACCACGCCGACGGCGCCGGTGGCGGCCGCGGTGGTCTCGCTGGACAGCGTCGCGCCCATGAAGACCCCGTGCTGCCAGTCGCGGGCCTGCGTGACCAACGGGATCGTCGTCTTGCGCCGGCCGCCGAACAGGATCGCCGAGATCGGCACCCCGTGCGGCTCGAAGTACTCGTCGGCGATGATCGGGCACTGGGTGATCGGGGTGCAGAACCGGGAGTTCGGGTGGCTGGACGGCTCGCCCGCCGAGGCCAGCTTGTTGCCGTTCTCGTCCAGACCGCTGGGCGTCCAGTCGCGGCCCTTCCAGTCGGTGAGGTGCGCCGGCGGCTCGTCCGTCATCCCCTCCCACCAGATGTCGCCGTCATCGGTGAGGGCGACGTTGGTGAACACCGAGTTGCCCTTGGCGATGGCCTTCATGGCGTTGGGGTTGGTGCCGAAGCCCGTACCGGGGGCCACCCCGAACAGCCCGTACTCGGGGTTGACGGCGTACAGCCGGCCGTCGGCGCCGAACTTCATCCAGGCGATGTCGTCGCCGAGTGTCTCGACCTTCCAGCCGGGAACCGTCGGCTCCAGCATGGCCAGGTTGGTCTTGCCGCACGCGCTCGGGAACGCGGCCGCGATGTAGTGCACCTTCTGCTCCGGCGAGGTGAGCTTCAGGATGAGCATGTGCTCGGCCAGCCAGCCCTCGTCGCGCGCCATCACCGACGCGATTCGCAGCGAGTAGCACTTCTTGCCCAGCAGGGCGTTACCGCCGTAGCCGGAGCCGAACGACCAGACCGCCCGTTCCTCGGGGAACTGCACGATGTACTTGATGTCGTTGCACGGCCACTTGACGTCCCGCTGACCCGGCGCGAGCGGCGCACCGACCGAATGCAGGCACTTCACCCAGGTGGCGCCGGCGTTGATCAGCTCCAGCGCCTTCGCGCCCATCCTGGTCATCACCCGCATCGAGGCGACCACATATTCGGAGTCGGTGATCTCGACGCCCAACTTGGGATCCTCGGCGTCGTACGGCCCCATGCAGAACGGGACGACGTACATCGTCCGGCCCCGCATACAACCGGCGTAGAGCCCGGTCAGGATGGCCTTCATCGCCGACGGTTCCATCCAGTTGTTCGTCGGACCGGCGTCGGCCTTGTCCACCGAGCAGATGAAGGTCCGGTCCTCGACCCGGGCGACGTCGGTCGGGTCGGAAGCGGTCTGGAAGGAATTCGGCTTTGCCGTCAGCCGGGTGAAGGTACCCGCTTCGACGAGCGCATCCGTCAGCCGAGTCCATTCCTCGTCCGAGCCGTCGGTGAAGACCACCCGGTCCGGTTGGGCGAGTTCGGCGATTTCTAGGACCCACGAGAGCAGCGCCGGCGACGTGCCCTTGGGTGCGCCCAGCACCGGTACGCCGGTCGAGACCGTCGTCTGGTCGGGCACTTTCGCTCCGCCCGCGGGCGGCGCCGCGGGGCCGTTGCTGGTCGAGGACGTCGCTGCCGGCGGGCGGATGACCGCGGTCACATGCACCATCTCCTGGGGTTTTGGTAACGGTTCCCAGGCAGTCGAACGACTCGCATGGGATGAGAAATGGGCGGCACCGCGCTGTGCCGGCCGATTGAGCGACCATAGCGAGAAGGGGGGAGAACCGCTCAAAAATAGGCTGTCGTTCGTACCACAGAATCGAGAAAGTCAGCCGCCTGTCCGCGGGAGCGCGGGCCGCGATGTTGAGTTTTGTCCGAACGCGACAATTCCTGGTCGGACATGCCGCTACCTGCGCAGACGTCACATGACCAAGATCACCGGAGCGGCGGATCACCGAGATCGGCGTCACAGCCGGAATGATAGCGATTCAATTGTGCCGAGTCTCGATGACAGCCGTTATCCGGCGAATTGCGGGCGTTTTTTCGCGGGGCGCATTTCCCTGGCGATAATCACCGAACCGCTACACCTGCTTGCGGGTGCGGCGGCGTGCTGATCGTGAGAGCCTGTGGTGCTCGAACCTTGGGGGATGCGCACAATGTGCCGACTTTTTGCACTGCACGCCGGAGCGGACCCGGTCACGGCGACGTTCTGGTTGCTGGACGCACCCGACAGCCTGCGCGAGCAGAGTCACCGCGAGCCCGACGGTGCCGGTATCGGCGTCTTCGATGCGTCGGGTACGCCGGTGCTGGACAAGCAGCCCATCGCCGCCTGGGAGGACGCCGAATTCGCCAGTGAGGCGAAGAAGGCGCGTAGTCGCACCTTCGTCGCTCACGTCAGGTACGCCAGCACCGGTGCGCACACCGTCGGCAACACGCACCCGTTCGCCCAGGACGGCAGACTCTTCGCCCACAACGGCGCGTTCGGCGGTCTCGACCTGCTGGACGACCGGCTGGAGGACTTCGGGGTGCGGAGCCTGGTCGCCGGTCAGACGGACAGCGAGCGGATGTTCGCGCTGATCACCGCCGAAGCCAGGCGGAACGGCGGGGACGTCACCGCGGCGATCACCGCTGCGCTCGGCTGGATCTCCGACAACCTGCCGGTCTTCGCGGTCAATCTGCTGCTGGCAACGCCGGACGAAGTCTGGGCGCTGCGCTACCCGCAGACCCACGAGCTGTACGTGCTGGAGCGGCCCGGTACGCCGGACCACCTGGAGGTTCGGTCTCCGCGCATCCGCACCCACTCCCGGGAGCTGTCCGGCGGGCCGTCGGTGATCGTCGCCAGCGAGCCGATGGACGGCGAAACCGCCTGGCGGCTGATGGATCCCGGCGAACTGGTGCACGTCGGCGGGGACCTGACGGTGACCTCCAGCCGCCCGCTGCCGGCCGCCCCGCGACATCCGCTGACCCTGGCGGACCTGACGCCGACGGCAGCGGCATCGCAGGGCGCGGCGGCCCAGAAGACCCACTGACCGCGCCGGCGGCGGGCTGGACCGCGGCCCTCCCAGCTGAACGCCCGGCAGGACGCCCGGCGGCCTACTGGGCCTTGGACACCGACGACATGTTGAACCCGTCGACGCGCAGCGGCGGCATCGCGGAGCGGGTGAACCAGTCGCTCCACTCCCGGGACAGCGCCGGCACCGTGCCGCCGACGTCACTGGCCTGACGCAGCACGTCCAGCGGCGACATGTTGAACCGGAAATTGTTGACAGCACCGGTGATCTCGCCGTTCTCGACCAGGAACACGCCGTCCCTGGTGAGCCCGGTCAGCAGCATCGTCATCGGGTCGACATCGCGCAGGTACCACTGCGAGGTCACCAGCAGGCCGCGCCGGACCCCCCGGACCAGGTCCTCCGTCGTCCGGCCCGACCGTCCGCCGGTGAGGATCAGGTTGTCCGCCATCGGCACGAACTTCTCTCCGAATTCGGCGGCGGAACCCCTGGTGTGCAACAGGTTCGAGATGACGCCATTGGTCAGCAGCGCACAGCGACCGATCGGTGCACCGTTGTCGAACACCGACACCTCGTCCCCCGACCCGGACGCGACCAGGAACGGGGCCGACTCGAGCCCGGGGTACGCCGGGTCCGCGAACAGGGTGAAACCACGTTCGGTGAGCCGCTGACCGAGCTTGGTACCGCCGCCTGGCGCGGAGAACGCCGACCTGCCCTCGTGTGCCGGCCGGGCGCCGGCGCTCCAGGCAAGGAAGAGCACGAAGTCGGCCACTGCGGTGGGCGGTAGCACGGTGTCGTAACGACCGGGGGGAGTTCGACCGTCCGCCGTGCCCAGTCCAGTCTGGTGGCCAGGGTGCTCGCGACCTCGTCGACGCGCACGCCGGCGAAGTCGGGGGTCGACACACCGGACCACGCCGAGCGCTGCAGGTCGACCGACTTCGCATTGAGTTCCAGCAGTCCGGTGGGTTGCACCCAGCGCAGCCGCAGCCCGGTGGACGACCCGAGATGGGTTGTCGTGCTCTCGTGACGGGCGAAGCCGTACAGGATCCGGTCGCCGCCGCGGGCCTCGTCGAAGGCCGTGCGCAGCGACGGCAACAGCTCGCCGAAGACGTCGAACGACGTATCGGCGGCCGGCTCGTCGAACGACGGGCTCGGCGGCCCGGACGGTTCCACCAGCGGCTGCGCGTCGTGCGCCGGGCCGGACGCCGCCGCTGCCGTTGCCGCCGCATGGGCGGCCGCGACGACTTCCTGCACCAGGGCGACCGATTCCGCCGAGTTCGCGGAGCCGGTGACCGTTCCGGCCGCTCCGTTCACCACGGCCACCACGAACCAGGACAGCGACCGGGACATCCCGTTGGTCGTCACGGTGTTGTTGGCCCACCGGACGTTGGCCTCGGTGCTCGAGTTGACGACGATCACGCAGCCGTCCGACCTGGACGCCGCCAGGCCGGCCTCGATGATCTGATGCGGGCTCAGCAGGCCGATGCCCGTCATGCCGCGCCCTCCTGGACGGTGTTGAGGATGGAGATCCCACGGAACCTCGCCGCCGGGCAGCCGTGCGAGACGGCGGCGACCTGGCCGGGTTGGCCCTTGCCGCAGTTGAACGCACCGCCCAGCAGGTAGGTCTGCGGACCGCCGACGCCGTCCATCGCGCCCCAGAAGTCCGTCGTCGTCGACTGGTACGCGACGTCCTTGACCTGACCGGCCAGCTCGCCGGCGCGGATCCGGTAGAACCGCTGCCCGGTGAACTGGAAGTTGTAGCGCTGCATGTCGATCGACCAGGACTTGTCACCCATCACGTAGATCCCGTCATCGATCCCGGCGATGAGGTCGGCGACGCTGCCGCCCCGTGGGTCGGGCTGCAGGCTGACGTTCGCCATCCGCTGGATAGGCACGTGCGCCGGAGAATCGGCGTGCGCGCAGCCGTTCGACCGGTCCAGGCCGAGCCGGCGGGCGAACACCCGGTCCAGCTGATAGCCGGTCAGGATTCCGCCGGTGATCAGGTTCCAGGACTGACCGGCGACGCCGTCGTCGTCGTAGCCGATGGTGGCCAGGCCGTGGTCGATGGTCCGGTCCCCGGTCACGTTCATCAGCGGCGACCCGTACACCAGGCTGCCCAACTTGTCCGGGGTGGCGAAAGACGTTCCGGCGTAGGCGGCCTCGTAGCCGATCGCCCGGTCGTACTCGGTGGCGTGGCCGATGGACTCGTGGATCGTCAACCACAGGTTGGTCGGGTCGATCACCAGGTCGTACCGGCCCGGCTCGATGGACGGGGCCTTGATCTTCTCCGCCAGCTGGGCGCCCATCGCCGCGATCTCCGCATCGAAATCCCAGGTCCCGTCGGTCAGGTACTCGTACCCGCGACCCACCGGCGGGACGAGGCTCGACATCGTCTCGAAGGCTCCGGTGTCGGAGTCCACCGCCGTCGCGGTCAGGGTGGGCTGCAGCCGGATCCGTTGCTGCGTCGTCACGGTCCCGGCGGTGTCGGCGTAGAACTTGTTCTCCTTGACCTGGAACAGCCCGGCCGTGGTGTGCGCGACACCGTCCGAGGCCAGCAACCGTTCCGACCGGTCCAGCAGCAGCGCGATCCGCTCGGCACTGGGCACGCTGAACGGGTCGAGGTGATAACTGCTCACCCATTCCCGGTCGCGGTGAACGGGCTCGTCGGCCCGCTCCACCCGCTCTGCCACCACCCCGGAGAGCGCCGTCGCGACCGCCACCGCCTCCCGCGCGGTGCGTACCGCCTCATCCGTCGTCGCGATCACCGACGCTGCGAAACCCCAGGTTCCGTCGACGATCACCCGCACGGCGTAGCCGGTGGTCACCGCGTCGGTCGCGGACTGTACGGCGGTGTCGCGGATTGTCAGGTCGGCGGTGACGAGCCGTTCGAACCGGAAATCGGCGAAGGACGCGCCGGCGCCGGTCGCCGCGGACAGCGCCGCGTCCGCGAGCGACCGCAAGGGCAGGTCGGTGAACGCGGGGTCGACCCGGTGCCGCGGCGGGGAGGTCGCCGGTGGCCGGGAGGCATCGGTGGGTTGCACGGCGGCCAGCGTAACCGGGCGCCCCGACAGCACCCGGCGGACGCACGAACCGTTGGTCGAGTTCGGCCGCTCAGGTCCGACGGTCCAGGTCGCCGGTGTCAGTTCAGAACTGCGACCCCGCCGTTGAGCGTGGTCGCGTACACCGCCCAGGCCAGGTACGGCACCATCAGCGCACCGGCCAGCCGATGCCGTCGGAAGAACGCGATCACGGTCAGGACCAGCACGACATCCAGGGCGACGATGACGGCAAGCGCCAGCCAGAGCTGCTCGGCGCCGAAGAACAGCGGTGTCCAGATGGCGTTGAGCACCAGTTGGCCGGAGTAGAGCAGCAACGCCGGACGCGCGTCGCGCCAGCCCCACCGGCGCCACACCAGCCAGGCAGCGACGGCCATCGCCGTGTAGAGCACCGTCCAGACCGGGCCGAAGAGCCAGTTCGGCGGCGTCCACGGCGGCTTGTCGGCGGCGGCGTACCACCCGTCGACGCCGGCGGTGCTGGAGAGCCCGCCGACGAAGGCGACGAGGAAGGACGCTGCGAGCAATCCGGCGAGCACCAGCCACTGGCGTGCCGTCCCCGCTTCGGCGTCCGGCCGTGGTCTGGTGGCGGCGTCCACGGTTTTCGTCGATCCACTGTTCATCGGCTCGTAATCCATCGACTCTCTGTTCATCAGCTCAATGGTAAGCAAGCTGACCTTCGGGCGCGGGGGGCTGTTGTAGGTTCGGCCGGGAGTGATCGCTCCCCGGGCCGGAACGACGGCACCAGGATCGGCACGAGAACAGAGCGATCCCAGAGCTGTCCGACACCACAAACCAGTCAGGGACATGACGCATGATCGAAGCGATCGGACTCACCAAGCACTACGGCAGCACCATTGCCGTCGACAACCTGTCCTTCACGGTGCGGGGCGGGACAGTGACCGGGTTCCTCGGGCCCAACGGCGCCGGCAAGTCCACCACCATGCGGATGATCCTCGGGTTGGACAACCCGACCAGCGGCCGGGCGCTGATCGGCGGGCAACCGTACGCCAAACTCGTCCGGCCACTGACCCAGGTCGGCGCCCTCCTGGACGCGAACTGGATCCACCCCAACCGTTCCGCACGCGCGCACCTGCGGTTCATGGCCGGTTCGAACCGCATCCCGGCCAAGCGGGTCGACGAGGTGCTCGACCTGGTCGGCCTGAGCAGCGTCGCCAAGAAGTCGGCGGGCAAGTTCTCGCTGGGGATGAAGCAACGCCTGGGCCTGGCCGGCGCGCTGCTCGGCGATCCCAAGGTGCTGCTGTTCGACGAACCGGTCAACGGGCTCGATCCCGAGGGCATCTTCTGGATCCGCAACTTCATGCGGAACCTGGCTCAGCAGGGCCGCACGGTGCTCGTTTCCTCCCATCTGCTGTCCGAGATGGCCCTGACGGCCGACCATCTGATCGTCATCGGCCGGGGCCGGCTGATCGCGGAGGCGTCGACGGCGGAGTTCATCGCCCGGTCGACGAAGACCTCGGTCCGGGTGCGGTCACCGCAGATGGACGACCTGCGGACCGCGCTGCGCGAGGCGGCGCTGACGTTCACCGACTCGGGCGGCGCCGTCGAGGTGACCGGCGCACCGATCGAGCAGGTCGGTGACGTGGCTGCCCGCGCGTCGGTGACCCTGCACGAGCTGTCCCCGCAGGCCGGTTCGCTGGAGGAGGCGTTCATCCAGCTGACCGGTGACTCGGTCGAGTACGGCACCTCGCGAGCTGTTCCGGGCCTGGCCGGCGTCCCCGCGCCGCCGTCGGGTCCGGTCGGTCCCGTACCGGCCGGGTTCGGACCGGGCGCACCCGCCGGCGTCGGCCCAGGAGGGATCGGGCCAGGAGGGATCGGGCCAGGAGGGATCGGGCCAGGAGGGATCGGCGCAGGAGGGATCGGGCCAGGAGGGATCGGCGCAGCGGGGTACCCGCCGCCTCCGGGGTACGGGCCACCTGGGCCGCAGGGGTACGGCCCGCCGCCCGGTGCCGGTACCCAGCTTTACGGGCCACCGCCCCAGGTCGGGGCCGCACCGGGCCATCCCCAGGGCTACGCGCCGCCACCGGGCTACGGGCAGGCACCTGGCGGGCAACAGGGGTACGGCCCACCACCCGGTGTCGGTCCGGCGCCGGTCGGTCAACGGCCCGATGCCCGTCCCGCACAGGTCCAGACCGATTCACCCGGACAGTCGCAGCCGGCGGCGGCCGCCGGGCCCAGTTCGCCCCCGGCACCCGCGCCGTCGGCCGACCCGCAGGAAGGGGCCCAGCGATGACCCTGCTCAACGTCGAACGCATCAAATTGTTCTCGACCCGTTCGCCCTACTGGTGCCTGGTCGCGATCGCCGTCGCGGCACTCGGTTTCGCCACCCTGTTCGGATTGGTCGACCGGGGCAGCGCGGCGCTGCCCTATCTGGTGCTGCGCGGGGTGAACCTCGGGATGAGCATCTTCATGGTGCTCGCGGCACTGTCGGTGACCACCGAGTACCGCTTCGGCACCATCCGCAACACCTTCCTCGCGGTCCCGAAACGTCCTGCGGTGCTGGCGGCGAAGACCGTCGTCATTGCCGTGATCGGTGCCGTGGTGGGGTTGATCTCCGCGTTCGGCGCCTTCTACCTCGCCAAGGCGCTCGCCACCGACCCGCCGGTCCCGCTCGAGTTGACCACCGGTGACGACTGGCGGCAGGTGGCCGGGTACGGGGCGCTGTTCGCGATTGCGGGCGTCATCGCCATCTCGGTGGGCACGATCGTGCGGCAGTCCGCCGGCGCGGTGGCCATCCTGCTGCTCTGGCCGCTGGTCCTGGAGGGTCTGTTCAGCCTGATCCCGACCGTGGGCAAGGCCGGGCCGTGGCTGCCGTTCGCCGCCGGCGACCGGTTCGTCACGCCGACATCCGGAATCGGCAACCTCTTCCAGCCCAGCGCCGGGCCGACGCCGATCCAGGGGCTGCTGGTGTTCGCCGGCACCGCCGTGCTGCTGTGGCTGGTGGCCCTGATCCTGCTGCAGCGACGGGATGCCTGAGATGGGCGAACTCCATGAAGCCTTCGGTTCCGCCCGGCACGCGGAACGGCAGGTCGAGCATCCCCGCCCGCCGGGCACCGACGACGCGACAGTCGATGCCGTCGGGAAGATCTCCGCGGCCTTCGAGGTGGTGGAGAACGCGCGCGGAATGCTGTACCAGTTCCACCGGATGTCCGGCGAGGCGGACCTGGCGCTGCAGGAGGCCATCGCCGCGCTCCGGGACGCCGGTCACCACGAGCTCGCCGACGAGGTCGACGACGTCCTGGTCGGCCGGGATGTGGTGGGCGACATGTGGACGTTCCAGATCGTCGAGTCGTACGACGAGCAGTACTGGAGCGCCTTCAAGGCGGCCGAGGAACTGGTCCGGCGCCGGCTCGCCGGCGGGACGCCGCATGTCTTCGAGGCCGAGATGAAGCAGCGGGAGCAGACGCAGGGCGCGTCCTGACTGGCGATCCGATGCCGGATTGTCGCCGCCCCCGACGTACGGTCTGAGCCATGTCGATTCCAGACGCCTCCGTTCCGGATGTCCCGGTTCTGGAGCGGTCGGACGACGACGCAGCCGGTTCCGGCCGATCGGCCGGCATGCCGGACACCAGGATCGTCACCGCCACGATCGACGACGGCCTGCCGAGCCACTTCCGCCGGGTGGTCAGCTTCCACCCCCGGGGCGGGCGGCTCAACGCCGTCCAACGCAAGGCATTCGAGACGCACGCCGATCACTGGTACCTGGAAGCAGCCGAGCTGAAGAATCACATCGACCCCGCGACGTTGTTCAGCCGGCGGGCGGACCCGGTGCTGGAGATCGGTTCGGGAATGGGCGAGTCCACGGTCGGCATGGCAGCGGCGCGAGGGGAGATCAACCTGCTCGCGGTCGAGGTCTACAAGCCCGGCGTTGCCCAGACGCTGCACCACCTGAGCCGAGCCGACCTGCACAACGTGCGGGTGCTGCGCGGCGACGGGGTTCAGGTCCTCACCGACCTGATCGCGCCGGGCAGCCTGGCCGAGGTCTGGCTCTTCTTCCCCGACCCGTGGCCGAAGACCAAGCACCTCAAGCGCCGGCTGGTGACCCCGGACTTCGCCGCGCTGGTCGCTTCCCGGCTGCGCCGCGGCGGCATCTTCCGGCTGGCGACCGATTGGGCCCCGTACGCCGAGAGCATGCTGGCCGCCTGCACCGCCACCAAGGGACTGCGCAACGCGCACGCCGGCTGGGCTCCGCGGCCGGCGTTCCGGCCGAAGACCCGTTTCGAGCGGCGCGGCCTGGCCGCCGGTCACGAGATCTTCGACCTGGAATTCGTCAGGCGGTAGGGCGTGCCCGACCTCCGCCGGATAGGGGTGTCTCGGTGCTGACAGCAGCGCGTCATGGAAGACGATCAGCCACCGCTCGGGCCCGACGAACTGGTCGCCGGCGGTAGTGAGCGGGAGACCCTAGCCCAGGTCGACGATCGCGGCCACCGGCCCACCGCCGTCCGGACCCTGGTGAGCCGCCGACACGGACACGAACACCGCGGGGTCACCGGTCACCGCGGCCGTCACCCCGCCCACGCAGGCCTTGATCTGCCGGTGCCAGTGCACATCGGAATCGTCCAGCATCGCGTTCCGCCGGCCGCGGACCTGACCGTCCTGCGACGCCTCGCACTTGAGGAACACGTTGACCAGCCGCCCGTCCAGGTCCGCCGTTCGGGGCCGGTCCGGAAGGTCCAGCCCGGCGCTGCGAATGGCGTCCCAGATGCCGTCGGCGTCCAGCGCGTCCTTCATCACCGAGTGCCCGATCCGGTACCGGCCGCCGATGCCGGGGGCATTGCCGACGACGACGACCTGCGCGCGGTCCAGTTCCACCCCCGACGAGCAGGACGCCACGGCGGAGTACAGCGACCTGTCGTGCATGACATCGGCGTCGGTGGGCATCTCGATCTCCCCCAGGGCGACCGCGACGCCCAGCGCGGTGCAGCCGTTGGACAGGTCCATCGACTCGTGGGTGTGCTCCGTCCACACCGTCTTCCCGCGCGACTTCGCGTCCCGGATCGTGGTGATCGTCAGCAGCGGGGTCTTCGTCTGCACATAGTGCACGTCCGCCGGATCGGTGATGCCGGCACGCTGCATGGCCTCCCGGACGGCGTCGGCCACCTTGCTGATCATCGCGACGCGGCCGATGTCCTCCGGCAGCAGGGTGTCGCTCATCGCGAACCCGACCGTCAGCCGCGGCTCGTCGGTCAACGGTGCGGACTCCGCCGGCAGCGTCGCGAACACCGTGGCGTGCGGTGACAGCACCCCGTCGGTGCCACCGGACCAGACGATCGGGATCTGCCCGATCTCCTCCGCCGACCGGGTGCCCTTCGCGGCAATGGCCTCCCGGAACGCCCGATCGGCGATGATCCGGGTGTAGTCGTTGACGCCGCCATTGCCCTCCGTCTTGCCGATCACCGCGATGATCCTGTCCGCCTCCAGCACGCCGTCGTCGATCAGGGCCGTCAGCTCGCTGGCGTCGGACACGCTGTGCAGGGGGATCTTGCGGACCTCGATGGGTGCTGGCACGGGTGCTCCTTCTCAACTGGATCGTCCGGTGCGACCTGCTCGGAACCGTACCGATCGGGGATACCCGCCCGTCCCGGCAGGTCACCAGCGGCGCCGGCCGGCGGCCGGACCATCCCCTTTCGGCCGTTTTACCGCTGGTGAGTTCGCTCACCCGGCAATCGGGTCCGGCGGCTCCGGAGGCAATGGGCTGTGCCCACGCGCCCATTGGTTGACCATTTCTTTACTCCCGGAGGTTGTCGCCCGGCCGTCCTGCGGTACGTGAAACACACCGTCCGCCAGCGTCTTCGGCTCGCCCGCAGGTCCCATTCACAAGAGCCTGTCGGGAAAGGCCACCGTGTCCCTACGCCGTTCCCGGTCGGCTGGATTAGCCAGCCGAACGATGAGCGGCGAGGTACCGAAATGGTCAAAGATGTTCCCGGAAAATGCGGTGGGCTGCGATAATCGCCGGCGTGATGACTCCTGATCCGCCCACCGTGACCTCGATGAAGGCGGTCCGCTGGTGGGACACGCTGCCCCGCGCCACGCGGATCGTGATGGTCGCGCTGCCGGTCACCGTCGCGGCGTTCGCCTCATGGGTCTTCGGCGAGATCATGGGCCAGCACCATTCCCAGTTCGACCTTCGGCTGTACTACGACGCGATCAACTACTGGCAGTCCGGCCACGACCTGTTCTCCTACTCGCAACCCGATGCGGTGAACGTCTCGCTCGGCTTCACCTATCCGCCGGTCGCCGCACTGCTCATGTCTCCGATGGCGTGGCTGTCGTACCCGGTGGTGCTGCTGCTGTCGCTGACCGCGATCATCGCTTCCGCCGGGGTCTTCGTGTACCTGATCCTGCGGGAGCGGATCCGGCTACCCCGGCCCCTGCTGTTCGCTGTCGCCGGAGTTGCGACCGCCTTCGCCTTCACCCTCGAGCCGTTCCGGCAGACCCTGTCGTTCGGTCAGATCAACATCTATCTCGGCGTGCTGGTGCTCGTCGACCTGCTCGTGCTGGGTCGGCGCAACAGCAGGTGGACCGGGGTCGGCATCGGCCTGGCCACCGCCATCAAGCTGACGCCGGGCATCTTCATCGTCTACCTGCTGCTGGTCGGCCGGTGGCGGGCGGCGGTCACCGCGGTCGGCACCGTCGTGGCGGCCAACCTGGTCAGCGCGCTGATCGCGCCGAGCGAGACCTGGCGGTACTTCACCTCGCTGCTCTGGGAGACCTCGCGGGTCGGCTTCCTGGACACCACGATGAACCAGTCGGTCAACGGGTTGCTCGCCCGCCTCGATGCCCCCCTGGCGCCCGGCCGGCTGCCCTGGCTGGTGCTCGCCGGCTCGCTCGCCGTCCTCGGCCTGTGGCGGGCCCGGCGCGCCGCGCTGGCCGGCGACGAGTTGGCGGGCCTGACCCTCGCGGGGCTGGTCGGTGTGCTGGTCAGCCCGGTGAGCTGGGTGCACCACATCATCTGGGTCTTCCCGGCGATGGTTCTGCTCGGGTTGCGGCTGGTCTCCGGCATCCGCACCCTGGCCAATGACGACAGCGGCTATGCACGCTCGGATCGGGCGTTGACCGGACGCATCGCCCAGGTGGTCGGCTACTCGGTGCTGATGACGGCCGGGTTGGCCATCTGGTGCACGCCGACCAGCTCGCTGATGCACGTACAGGACGGCGACTACGACGCCGGCGGACCCGTGCTGGCGTTCGCCGGAAGCGTTCAACTGCTGTGGCTCGTGGTGGCGTTGATCGTCCTGCCGGTTCACCGGTCCACCCGGGGATCGCTGGCATCGCCCGCGTCCGCGGAGAGCACTGCCGCCGACGGGGACGCTCCGCCGGAAGCACCTCTCGCGTTCGACCAGGTTGCTGCCCGTCCCCTGCAGCACAGGATCGTGCTGCCCGCGCCGCAGACCCAACGGGACTGATCCCGCCGCACCGCCGTGTCAGCTGTCCCGCCGGCCACTCCGTCTACCAGCGTGTCGATCTGACCGTTCCTGGGAACAGGAACGACGGAAATGCATCCCGGGAATCAGACATCCCGGACGGTAGAAGGACTGGAGATCTGACATGACCTTGCCCAAGTACACAGTTCCGTCCATGACGGTCGAGCAGGGCGCCGAAGTTGCCGGTGCACTGCAGGATCGGCTGAACGCGCTCAACGACCTGGCGCTGACCCTCAAGCACGTGCACTGGAACGTCGTCGGCCCGCACTTCATCGCGGTGCACCAGATGCTCGACCCGCAGGTGGAAGCCGTTCGCGAGATGGCCGATGACGTCGCCGAGCGGATCGCGACGCTGGGATCGTCGCCGGTCGGCACGCCGGGCGCGCTGGTGAAGCAGCGCTCCTGGGACGATTACTCCGTCGGCCGGGACGACGCCATTGCGCACCTCGGCGCCCTCGACCTCGTCTACCAGGGCGTCATCTCCGATCACCGCGAGGCGGCCGAGAAGACCGATGAGTCGGACCCGGTGACCAACGACCTGCTGATCGGCCAGCTCAAGCAGCTGGAACTGTTCCACTGGTTCGTCCGGGCGCACCTGGAGTCCTCCTCCGGCAGCCTGTCCACCAACGGGGCCGCCACCGAGCGGACCGCCGCCGAGCGCGCGGACGTCGCCAACTGATCTTCTTCCATTGCGCGCCAAGAGTCCGGCCGTCGCCCCGCAACCGGGGCGGCGGCCTTTCTCGTCGTCGGGGACATCGGGCCGGTTGATCACCCGTTCCGGACGACGAGAACGCACCCGCTCCTGCGTGATACTTCGGCCATGGCCCTGCACACCGGCTCGTCGCAGCCCGTCCGCGCCCAGCATTCCAATCCGATCTACGGCCTCGGGAACCCCGCCGTCGGGGACGAGGTGCAGCTTCCCGAGATCGCCATCGGCGACGAGCCCGTTCCCGCGGACGTGGCCTACCAGCTGATCCGGGACGAGCTGCTGCTGGACGGCAGTGCGCGGCTGAACCTGGCCACCTTCGTCACGACCTGGATGGAACCGCAGGCCCTGACCTTGATGTCGGACTGCGCCGACAAGAACATGATCGACAAGGACGAGTACCCGCAGACCGCCGAGATCGAGCGCCGCTGCGTGGCGATCCTGGCCGACCTGTGGCACGCGCCGTCGCCCGACGACGCCACCGGTTGCTCCACCACCGGCTCCAGCGAGGCCTGCATGCTCGCCGGGATGGCGCTCAAGCGCCGGTGGGAGCGCAAGGTCCGCGACAGCGGCGGCGACCTCAACGTCCGCAAGCCCAACCTGGTGATGGGCGCCAACGTCCAGGTGTGCTGGGAGAAATTCTGCCGGTACTGGGATGTCGAGCCGCGGACGGTACCGATGGACGGCGAGCGTTTCCACCTCGAACCCGAGGGCGCCATCGCGGCCTGTGACGAGAACACCATCGGCGTCGTCGCCATCCTCGGTTCCACCTTCGACGGCAGCTACGAGCCGGTGGCCGCGATCGCCGCGGCGCTGGACCAGCTGCTGGCCGGCGGCGGCCCGGACATCCCGGTGCACGTCGACGGCGCGTCCGGCGGCATGATCGCCCCGTTCCTCGACCCCGACCTCGAGTGGGACTTCCGGCTGCCGCGGGTGTCGTCGATCAACACCTCTGGGCACAAGTACGGCCTGGTGTACCCGGGCGTCGGCTGGGTGCTGTGGCGGGACAAGGCGCACCTGCCGGAGGAACTCGTCTTCAACGTCAACTACCTCGGCGGCAACATGCCGACGTTCGCGCTGAACTTCTCCCGCCCGGGGGCCGAGGTGGTGGCGCAGTACTACAACTTCTTCCGGCTGGGCCGCAGCGGATTCACCGCCGTCCAGCAGGCGTCCCGGGACGTGGCGACGTCGTTGGCCGAGCGGATCGGCAACCTGCCGGAGTTCCGGCTGATCACCAAGGGCGACGAGCTCCCGGTCTTCGCCTTCACCACCTCCGACGCGGTCACCAACTGGGACGTGTTCGCGGTGTCCCGGCGGCTGCGGGAACGCGGCTGGCAGGTGCCGGCGTACACCTTCCCGGAGAACCGGCAGGACCTCGCCGTGCTGCGGGTCGTCTGCCGCAACGGGTTTTCCCTCGACCTCGCCGATCTGTTCTTCAAGGATCTGCTGTCCGCGGTGGACAACCTCAACGACGAGGCGGGCGCCACCACGCTGAGCGGGCCGTCGGGATTCCGGCACTGAGCCGCACGGGGTAGGGCCGGCGCCGACCGGTCAGGGGACGGTACCGCCGTTGTGGTACGGGCAAGTGTCACCAGCTGGACGACGACCGGGCGGCGGTGAATCGGCAGGCTGAAGCGGACAGTTCGTACATGCCGCGAGGAGCCCGCCTTGATCGTGATCGACCACATCAGCAAGCGTTACGGCGATCAGGTCGCCGTCGACGACCTCAGCTTCACCGTTCAACCCGGCGTGGTGACCGGCTTCCTCGGCCCGAACGGCGCCGGGAAGTCCACCACCATGCGGATGATCATCGGACTGGACCGGCCGGATGCCGGCCAGATCACCATCGACGGGCGCCGGTACGCCGATCACGTCGCACCGCTGCACGAGGTCGGGGCGCTGCTGGACGCGAAGGCGGTGCACCCGTCGCGCTCGGCTCGCAACCACCTGCGGGCATTGGCCGCGAGCACCGGCGTGCCCAAGGGCAACGTCGACGACGTCCTGGACATGGTCGGTCTCACCGGAGCCGCGGACCGGCGCGCCGGCACCTTTTCCCTCGGCATGTCGCAACGGCTGGGCATCGCCGGGGCACTGCTCGCCGATCCGCAGATCCTGCTTTTCGACGAACCGGTCAACGGGCTCGATCCCGAGGGCATCCTGTGGATCCGCGGGCTGCTCGCCGATCTCGCCGCACAGGGGCGCACCGTCTTCGTGTCCTCGCACCTGATCACCGAGCTCGGCGCGGTCGCCGAGCACCTGGTCATCATCGGGCGGGGCAGGTTGATCGCCGAGATCCCGATGTCGCAGCTCGGTGCCGGGGCCGCGCAGAGCTCGGTGTTCGTGCGCTCGCCGCAGGCGGCCGGACTGGCGCAGGCGTTGTTCGCCGACGACATCGAGATCCGCGCCGGCGCCGACCGCGAGGTCCTGGAGATCACCGGCCTGCCGGCCAAGGACATCGGTTCCCGCGCGGCGGAGGCGGGCATCGTGCTGTACGAGCTGACCCCGCGGACCGTGTCGCTCGAGCAAGCCTTTCTGGACCTGACCAGGGACAGCTCCGACTATTCCGCGCATGCCCGCGCCGACCAGCCGGTGCCAGCCGGCGCGAGCGCGCCGATTCCGGCCACCGACAGGGGCGCAGCCTGATGAGCCCTACCTCCCTCGGCGTCAACGACGCCTCCACCGGTCGCCCGGCGCCGGCCCCCGCCCGGTACCGGAGCGCCGGCACGTCCGGCGGTGCGAAGCTCGCCGTGACGCAGCGCCGGGTGATCACCTCGGAATGGATCAAGCTGCGAACGGTCCGATCGTGGACGATCATGATCGCCGCGGCGGCGGTGCTGCTGATCGCGTTCGGCGCTCTCGCCGCGTCCGTGGCCACCGGTGCGGTGACCCCGGAGAACGGCGGGGGTCCCGGCGGCGGCCCGTTCGCCAGCACCGACCCCACCGCGCTCAGCCTGGCCGGGGTCACCCTGGCGCAACTGATCCTTGGCATCCTGGGGGTGCTGTTCATCAGCAACGAGTACGCCAACGGCATGATCCGCAGCACCTTTGCCGCGGTGCCGCGCCGACTGCCGGTGCTGTGGGCCAAGGCCGTCGTGCTCGCGGCCTCGCTGGCGGTGGTGATGGTGCTCGCCGCGGTGGTCGCCTTCTTCGTCGGGCAGCTCATCCTCGGCGACGGGCAGAACACCACGCTCGGGGCCGACGGGGTGCTGCGCGCCGTCGTCGGATCGGGGTTGTACCTGGCTGGGATCGGGGTGATGGGCATCGCGGTCGGCGCCCTGCTGCGTAACACCGCGGGGGCGATCGCCGTGGTCGTCGCGGCGCTGCTGATCATCCCCGGGCTGATCGGGGTGATCCTGCCGGACAGCTGGAGTGACGCCATCACGCCGTACCTGCCGTCCACTGCCGGGTCGGCCTTCAGCAGCGTGACCGCGACCGCGACGTCACTGAGTCCAGGGGCCGGGGCGGCGGTCTTCGTCGGTTGGCTGGTCGTGCTGCTCGTCGGCGCGGCGGTGTTGATCCGTCGCCGGGACGCCTGAGGCGTGCCTAGGGTGAAAGCCATGAGGGAGACGACGGTGCCCGGGGCCACGGCTTCGGGCGCCGCCGTGCACGCCCTGGACGTCACCCGCCGGCAGCAGCTCGAGGAGACGACGCCGACGGGTTCCGTCCGCGAACCCGCACCGACACCGACACCGACACCGACACCGACACCGACCAGGCCGCCAACCGGTCGGTGGCGGCGCAAGTGGCAGCGCGGCTGCAGCACGCACCCGCACTGGTTCGACGCCGGGTTGGCGCTGCTGATCTTCCTGCTCAGCGCCGGCGGATACTTCGCCGGATCACGGATGGGCGTCGACCCGCCCCCACCGCCGGGCGTCTGGGTCGCCACCGCCGTCGGATGTCTCGCCGTGCTGTTCCGGCGCCGTCATCCATGGCCGGTGTTGGTCGTCACCGCCGTGTGCTTCTTTCTGGTGCAGGCCTTCAGCCATGACGTGCCGTCGCTGATCCTGGCCGTCGTGACGGCCCTGGTGACGATCACCCTCGGCGGTCAGCGTTGGGCGGCCATCGGCGCCGCAGTGGTGGTCACGCTCACCGCGATGGGCATCGGCACCATCCGGGACGCGGAGTACTGGTCGCATCCCCGCCCGGTCGCGGTGGCCGCGTTGTGCGCACTGGCGATCGCCCTGGCCGACGCCGTCCGGAACCGACGGGCGTACGTCGCGGCCGTGGAGGAGCGGGCCAGGCGTGCGGAGGAGTCCCGGGAGGAGGACGCCCGGCGCCGGGTCGCCGACGAGAGACTGCGCATCGCCCGCGAACTGCACGACGTGCTGGCCCATCACATCGCCGTGATCAACGTGCAGGCCGGGGTCGCCGGGCACCTGCTGGAACGCAAACCGGATCAGGCCCGCGAGGCGCTGGACCATGTTCGGGACGCCGCCCGATCCGTGTTGTCGGAGATGCAGGCCGTCGTGTCCGTGCTGAGGGAGCCGGGGGCGGTCGCCGACGACGCGACGGAACCCGCGCAACCGGCACCCGGCCTGGCCGGCGTGCCGGCGCTGGTGGACGAGTTCCGGGCCGCCGGCCTCACCGTCGACACGGTGGTCCGCGGAACGCCATCAGCGCTGCCGCCTGCGGTCGATCTGGTGGCCTACCGGGTGGTGCAGGAATCCCTGACGAACGCGAGCAAACATGCCGGCGGGACCGAGGTGCTGCTGCGATTCGACTACCACCCGGACGTCTTCGGCCTGACGATCGCGAACTCCGGGGCGGGCGAGCAGTCCGTCAGGGCCGGCCGACGGACCGGAACCGCCGGTGGCTTCGGGCTGCTCGGCATGCGCGAACGGGTGGCCAGCGTCGGCGGCAATTTCGAGGCGCAACCGTTGGCGGACGGCGGTTTTCGCGTCACGGCCGGCCTACCCGTGCCACCGGTGTGATGTCCGACGCCGAGCAGCCGGTCGGTCCCGGCCGAACCCGGGTGCTCATCGCCGACGACCAGGCTTTACTGCGCGCGGGATTTCGGGTGCTGATCGAATCCGCCGACGATCTCGAGGTGGTCGGCGAGGCGACCACCGGACAGCAGGCGCTGAGCCTGGTGCAGGCCGGTGGGGTCGACGTCGTGCTGATGGACATCCGGATGCCGGAGCTGGACGGTCTGGCCGCGACCCGGGCGATCATGGCCGATCCGGGCCTTCCCGGCGTGAAGGTGTTGGTGCTGACCACCTTCGAGCTCGACGAGTACGTCTTCCAGGCCCTGCGGGCCGGCGCCAGTGGGTTTCTCGGCAAGGGCGTCGGCCCCGACGAGTTGCTCGAGGCGATCCGAGTGATCGCCAGCGGGGACTCCCTGCTGTCCCCGCACGCCACCCGCGCCCTGATCGGCACCTTTCTCGACCGTCCGGAACGGTCGAATGTGGTTTCCCCGGGACGGCTCTCGGCGCTGACGCCGCGCGAGCTGGAGGTGCTCTCACTGGTCGCGATGGGGCTGTCCAACGACGAACTGGCCGAGCGACTGGTGGTGAGCCCACTGACCGCGAAGACGCACGTCAACCGGGCGATGGCGAAGCTGGGGGCGCGGGATCGCGCGCAACTGGTGGTGATCGCCTACGAGAGCGGGCTGGTCCGCCAAGGTCCTGCCCCTGACTGACCGGCCGCGTCCTACCGCACCCGCGGTACGACAAAGAGCCACCTGCGGGACGACGACGCCCACCATTCCGCCGCGGAGGATCAACGCGGGGAATGGAGTTGGGAGTCGGCCATGGTCAGTCCGATCGCCGTCCGGGCGGAGCCGCCGGCACCGGCCGGTCCGCAATCAGGCGGCGAGCCGGGAAACCATGGCGCCGCCCACCGCAGCACGGGTCGCAGCCGCACGGCCGTCGCACTCGTCGTCACCGCACTGGCCATCGCCCTGGGCGGCTACGCCGTCCGCGATCAGGTGCCGTCGCCGGGCGCCGTCGTGGACCTGCTCGCCGGTGCCGAGCCGTTCTGGCTCGGCGTCGCGCTGGTCGCGGCAGCCGCCTCGGTGCTGGCCGTCGCCATGGTGCAGCGGCGGCTGGTCACAGATCTGGGCGGCATCCTGGGCGTGGCGCGGTCGGTCGAACTCACCCTGACCAGCGGGGCGATCTCGATGGCGCTGCCGGCCGGTTCCGCGGTCGGCGCGGGCTACACCTACCGGCGGCTGCGCCGGACCGGCCTCAGCTCCGCCGACGCCGGGGTCAGCATGGTCGGGTCGGCCGGCCTGCTCGCCGCGGCGCTCGCGGTGCTGTATCTGGCGGTGACCGGGCCCGGCCTGATCACCGATCTGGCGTCCGCCATCGGCGCGAACGCCGTCACGGCACTGTTGCTCCTGGTGGTTGCCCTGGTCGTCCTGGCCCTTCGCTCGGCGCAGCGGTCCGCAGGCAGTCGCGATCCGCAACTGCCCGCCGCTCCGGTCCAGGCGACGGTGGCCGCTGCCCCGTCGGCCGGTCGGATCCCTCGGCTGGTCGCGGCCGTTCCGGCGGCGCTGCGGCTGGTCCGCCGTTACCTGCGGGCGGTGCGGGTCACCGCGGCCGCGCTGCCCCGGTCAACCTGGCGATCCGGCGCGGGGTGGGCGGTCGCCAAGTGGACGGCGGACTTCGCTGTGCTGGCCGGCGCCGTCCTCGCGGTGGGCGCGAACGCGGACCTGCTGGCCCTGGCGAGCATCTACGTCGCGGTCCAGGTTCTGCGTCAGGCCCCGATCACACCCGGCGGCGTCGGCGTCATCGAGGCTGCCCTGCTGGCCGGATTGCTGGCAGCCGGCGTGGCCGCCGCCCCTGCGGCTGCGGCCGTGGTGATCTACCGGGGTGTGACCTACTGGCTGGCCCTGGCGACCGGCGCCGCGGTCGCCCTGCTGTTCCGGGCGCCGGCGCAGACGGCAGCCGACGTGCCTGCTCGCCCTCTGACAGCGGTCGGCGGGTCGACCGCCTGAACGACCCGATCCGCCTGCGCTGTGCCTGACGCGGCGGAAGCTCAATCCCGGCCGACGGCCTCCCGGCCGACTCGTTCGAGGAGTGCGTCGACCACGGTCGGTCGGTACGGCAGTGCGCCGGAATCGACCACCACCGCGGCGATGTCGCGCAGTTTGCTGTTCGTGTTCTGGCTTGCCATGGTCAACAGCCGAAACGCCTGTTGGGCGGTGAGCTGGTAGGTCGCCATCACCACGCCGATCGCGGTGCCGACGAGGCGGTTGCTCTCCAGGGCACCGCGAATCTGGTCCGCCCGGGTCTGCGCCACCTCCACCGCCCTCTCCCGCAGCAGGTGGAGCTCATGATTGGCGCGCACCCTGGCCAGCAGCTCACGGGAGGAGAACGGTTTGGTGACATAGTCATCGGCGCCGGCGGCCAGGCCCTCCCCGGCGGCGTCCGCACCGCCTCGTCCGGTGACCACGATGATCGGCAGCCGCGCGGTTCCGGGTTCCTGGCGTAGTCGGGCGACGAGCTGCAGGCCGCTGTCACCGGGCAGCATGACGTCGGTGAGCACGAGATCGGGCGTCGTCGACGGTGCCAACGCGGTCCGTCCGGCGGCCTCCGCGTCGTTCACCGCGGTCACCGCCCAGCCGTCCCTGGTCAGCAGCCTGGTCAGGTAGTGGCGCAGATCCGGGTCGTCCTCGACCACCAGCACCGTCGGGCGAATACCGGCAGCGGCATCCGCCGCCGCGGCCGCCGCCTGCGGCGCCGCGGACACCTCGAGCGGCACGGTGACGGAGACCGTCGTCCCCTGGCCCGGCGCGCTGGAGAGATCGACAAGACCCCGGTGCAGCGTCACCAGGTCGAGCACCAGCGCGAGGCCGATTCCCGCACCCACGGTCGAACCGGCCGGAGCCGTCGGGGCCGGCCCGGCCGAGGAACCTTGGGCGGCCGACGATCGGGGCTCCGCGACCGACGACCCGCCGGGTCCGACCACGAAACCGCTGCCCCTGGTCGGGACCCGGCGCTGATCGGCACGGTAGAACCGCTCGAAGACCCTGTCCTGCTCCTCCTGCGCGATCCCCTGGCCGGTGTCCGTCACGGTCAGCACGGCCTCGGTCGGAGTCGCCGTGAGCACGACGGAAACACCGCCGCGGTCGGTGTATTTCACCGCATTCGACAGCAGATTGGTCACGACGGTCGACCACATGGAATCGTCGGCGACGGCCACCACTGGCTTCGCCGGCAGGTCGACGTCGAATGTCAGACCGGCGTGCTCGGCCGTCGCGCGGAACATCGCGGCGGCGTCGGCGGTGGTCGCCACCAGATCGATCGGCCGCTGTTTCGCCGCCAGGAACCCCGACTTGTTCATCGACTGATCGAGCAGCGCATCGACCATCACCCGCAGCCGCTTCGCCGCGCGCAGGGCGGCGCTCAGATCGTCCCGAAGATCGGTGATGTCGGTCCGGCCGTCGCGGGTGGCGGCCATCAGGTCCTGCAACGGTGCGAGCAGCAGCGTGAGCGGCGTCCGCAGTTCGTGGCTGACGTTCTGGAAGAACTCGGTCTTCGTCCGGTCCAGGTCGGCGAGCGCCCGCAGCCGGCGTCGTTCCGCCTCGCGCGCCTCTGCGTCGGTGACGGCGACCCGGAATTGCCGGCCGATGAGGTCGAAGAACGACCGGTACGCCTCATCGAGCGGCCGGTACGGATTGACTCCCAGCACGACGGCGCCCACCGGGAAGGTGTGGGCGTTCTCCGGTAGCGGCAGAACGACGGCGACATCCGGCAGCAGCGGACCGAGCGGACCGGGGGCCAGCGTGGCCGCCGATCGTGCGCGCAGATCGGGCACCACCTCGGGTCGCCTGGATCGGATTGCCCGCTGCACGGCTTCGGTCACCCCGGCGGGCGCGCGGAGTGCTTCCTCACCGACACCCGGGGCAAGACCGTAGGCCGCCACCTGGGTGTTCGCGCCGTCACCACCCGCACCGCCGTCGCGGTCGGTCAGGAAGGCCATCGCGAACGGAATGCTCTCCCGCACCGTCGCCAGGACGTCCAGTGCCGCCCGGCACGTCTCGGCCACGCCGCCGAGCTCCGTTGCGGAGAGCCCGCCCAGTTCCCGAACCACCCGCATCCGCCGCTCGGACAACACCTGCCCGGTGGTCTCGGTGGCAACGGTGATCACCCCCGCGACGCTGCCGTCGACCTCGACGATGGGGCTCTGGGAGAAGGTGAAATAGCACTCCTCCGGGTAGCCGTTGCGGTAGATGATCTGTCGCTCGTCGTCGAACCGGAGGGTGGCGCCGTTCAGCACCTGCTCGAACCGCGGTCCGGCCCGCTCCCAGGACTCGGGCCAGACCTCGCGCGTCGCCCGGCCGAGGCCGTCCGGGTGCCGATTCCCGCGAAGCGGAACGTGGGCGTCGTTGTAGATCGTGACCAGGTCGTGCCCCCAATGGATCTCCGTCGAGAAACCGGACCGCAGAGCCATCTGCACCATCAGTCTGAGCACCGGCGACCACGAGGTCGTCGGGCCGAGCGGCGTGCTCGACCAGTCGATCCCGTTCAGCAGAGTCCGCAGCTCGGCGGAGGCGCCGTCGAACATCGCGTCCGGATCGACCACACTCATCACGACCTCGACTCACTGAAGTTGCTCGTCACCACGCCGACGGGTCCGGCCGGCGGGCTGTTCGCCACCGATCGCGATCTCCACGCGAGGAAGGACTGCGATACCCGATCACGTCATTGAACGCTAAAGCGGACATCGTCCGCCCGCAACGGCGCCGTTCGGGAATCCACTCGGTGAACCTCCTCCCCGCGAGAGTTGCCTCGCTGCGCTGGTGATGACCTCGATGGCATCTGCCGATGCCTGCACCTTCGGGCAGAATGCGTGGCTGACCTGCGGCGACGGCCCCCACCGCGAATACCATCAACGGACACGATGCAGCCCGGGGGACCCGATGCCGCAGGCAGCCAAGAAGAACGCGCCGAGCGAACGCCGCCGGTCGGATCCGCCCGCGGCGACCCGCTCCACCGCCCGCCCGGCCTCCGCGGAGCCCACCGACCTGGCGACGGTGCTGCAACGACGGGCCGGCAACCGGGCGGTCAACAGCCTGGTGCGCAGCGGCCACCCCGCCTCGCGACTGCTGCGTGCCGACGTCACACCGCAACGCCCGGACTCGTTGTCGGTCTCCCGCGCCCTGGACTCGCAGGTCGTCGTGCAGCGAGCGCCCGGCCCGCTCACCCCGGCCGAGGAACGGACGGCCATCAGCTTCAACCGTGCGCGGTACGACGTCAACGCGGTCCGGGTGGTGCAGGTCATCGTCAGCACCAAGGTCGACGGCTCCTTCGGGCCGGTGTCGGCGCAGGCCGTGGCCACCTTCCAACAGGCGCGGGGAATTGCCGTCACCGGCCAGGTCGATCTGCCGACGCTGGATGCCGTCGTCGCGCAGTGCGTCGCCAACGGCGATCAGGACTACGGGATCTATGCGGCCGCGGACTTCTTCGACCTTCCCACACGGACCGCCGCGCTGACGGTCAGCTTCGCCGGCGCGCAGGCGACGGCCGGTGCCAGCAGCTTCGAGGCGGGAGGATTGCGGGTGATCACCCTCGGCCCGACCGGGATGACGAACGCCACCACCATCCGCAACACCATCAACGCGCAGCTCGCCGTTCCCGCGCCGGCCGCGGCTGCACCCGGGCCGACCCCCACGCTGTTGACGCCGAAGCAGGAGAAGGCGGCGGTCGCCTTCAACCGCAGCAAATGGCACGACCCCCGGTCGATCCGCGGCATCCAGGCGTTCATCGGGGCCACCCCGGACGGCGTGTTCAGCGCCGACACCGTGCAGCGCATCGCCAACTTCCAGAACGGCGCGGGCCTGAAGGAGGACGGCGCGATCGGCCGGGTCACCGTCAACCCATTGGTGATGGGCATGGGTGCGGCGGGAAGTCAGAACACCGCCATTCGAGCCGTGATCGACTTCTTCCGGCTGGACCAGAACGGCCTGGTGGACATCCATTTCGATGCGGCGGACCCGAACAACGCCACCACGACGGATCAGGCGATCCCCGGTAACTCACGGATCACCATCTCCCCCAATGCCTTCACCCAAGGATTTGCCGGGCTGGTGCACACCATCGCCCACGAATTCGAGCACGTGCGGCAGAACCGGGTCGGTATCGCCGACCTGCCGATCAGCGAGTTCCTCGGCGAACGAGTGGAGATCCTGTCCAAGGGCATGGACGAGGAGGACCTCGCCGGGTTCATGGACGACGCCGGACGCGCGCTGGCGCAATGGAATCTGATGCCCGCGGCGCAGCGCCGAGCCAATTTCGGCAAGTTCGTGGAGGTGCGGAACAAGGTCCGCGCACGGCTCGCCAGGGCGCCGCACCCGCTGTCGGCGGCCAATCAGACGATCCTGACCGGATACAACGCGGTGGTGAAACCGTGACCCTCCGACTGCTGGTCAGCGTTCCGCCGGGACCGCTGGTCCGTTCCAGGGGCGCGGAGATCACGGTCAGCCTGGTGAACGAGGGCGCGGAACCGGTGCTGATCAATCGTCGGATGGCGCCCGGTTACCGGGACAGCATCTCCCGGGAGATCTATTGCGACATCGACGGTCCGTACCGCAAACGGAAGTACGACCGGGACATGTCGGGGCCCGACGACTACGGCGAACTCGGCCCGGGCGAGTCCGTGCAGGCTGGTTTCGATCTGCTGGCCTGGTACCAGGTGATGCGGCCCGGGCAGTACCGGCTGACGGCGCACTACCAATGCGATGAGCCGGCGGCCCGCCCGCCCGACGGGATCTTCCACGGTGTGGTGACGAGCGAACCGGTGCAGTTCACCGTGACGTGAGTTCGCGGGTTCCTGCACTTCGCCGCTGCAAACCTGGTCGGTCAGCGGTGGTCGACGTCGGCGAAGGCCTGTCCACCGGACAGCAGCTGATAGCCGGGGCCGCGATCGAAGAACGTCGAGGCTTGGGCCATCTCGGCGGCGCGCAGGTTGCGGGCGGCGGCGGTTCCGTCGTCGTCCACCCGGTAGGAATCCGGGTCGCCGACGATCACGACGCCGTAGTCGGCGAGCGCGCCGTCCACCGAGACCTTTCCCCAGCGGACGTCCCGCAGCACCATCTCCGGCTGCCTGGCCAGCGGGTCCCCCCAGCCCCCACCACCGGTGGTGCGGATGCGGATCAGCTCGCCGGCCGCGACCGGTTCGGCGTCGGCCAGCGCGTCCACCCGGCGTTCGTTCGGCCCACCCGGGTCGATGGTGACGCTGAACGACCGGCCCGCCTTGCCCCCGGCGACCCCCCAGCAGGCCAGGATCGACCGGTCCGCGATGGACATGAAGCGCGCGTCGACCAGCATCCTGATCTGCTTGTCGTAGCCGAGACCACCGCGGAAGAGGCCGGGCCCGCCGGAGTCCACCGCCAGGCCCAATCGTTCGACGACGAACGGGAACCGCGCCTCGGTGAACTCGGTGGGCAGATTCCTCGAATCCGGCACCACGTGGATGGTGTCCTCGCCGTCGGCGTAGTACCGACCGCCGGAGCCGCCGCCGAGCACCTCGCGCATCAGGTACGGCCGGCCGTTCAGGTCGATGCCGTAGACCCCGGTGTACCGGATCGTCTCCTGGTCGGCGGGCATCCGGCCGTCGACCGCCTTTGCCAGAACGCCGGCGAGCACGCCCAGCAGTCGCAGGATGACGAAGGTCCTGGCGTTCGTGGGAGCGGGGAAGACCGGTGTCAGCAGCGTTCCCGGTGGCGGGAAGCGCATCTCGATCAGCGGTACGACGCCCTCGTTGACCTCCAGCTCGGCCATCCGCTCCGGGGTGTCGGCCAGGTTGCGCAGGATCGGGGCCAGCCATTTGGCCAGGAACACCCCGTCGGAGAAGTCGGCGCAATGGTTGATCGGCCCCTTGGCCTGCGGGGAGGTGCCGGTGAAATCGAGGATCAGCCGGCCCTCGGTGACGCCGTCGCCCGCGGACAGCTTGGTCAGCGTGATCCGCTGCGCGTGCAGCCGGGGCGGGTCGACGCCGTCGTGCTCGGCGTAGTCCTCCCAGACGTACTCCCCGTCCGGGATCTTGGACAGCAGCTCGGTGCGGTAGGTGTGGGTGGTCGCGGCCAGGATGGCCTCGAAGGCCGCCTCGATCTGTCCCCGACCGTAGCGCTCGAACAGCTCCGCCAGCCGGCGCGCCCCCATCAGGCACGCCGAACACTCCGCGTCCAGGTCGGCCGCCAGCGATTCCGGCATCCGTGAGTTGCGGGTCATGATCGTCAGCGCCGCCCGGTTCGGCACACCCGCCGCCCACAGCTTGATCGGCGGCACCATCAGGCCTTCCTCGAAGACACTGGTGGCGTGCGACGGCATGGAACCCGGTACGGTGCCACCGATGTCGTCATGGTGCCCGAAGGCCTGGACGAACGCGACGACGTCCCCATGGTGGAAAACCGGAACGGTGACGCACAGGTCCGGCAGGTGGCCGATGCCGCCCTCGGAGAGATACACGTCGTTGTGGAAGAAGACGTCGCCGGGTTCCATCTCCTCGATCGGGAAGTCGCGGACCACCGGCTGCACCAGCGCCGAATAGGACCGTCCGGTCAGCTTGCGCATCTTGACGTCGTGGATGCCGGCGCGGTAGTCGTGGGCGTCCCTGATCATCGGCGAGCGCGCCGTTCGGCCGATCGCCGTCTCCACCTCGGCTTCGACGGAAGCCAGTGTGCCGCTGACGATCTCGACGAGCACCGGGTCGATCATGCTGCGCCGCCGGAGCTCTGCTTGTTGGCGGTTTGCGCGCCGCCGACCGGCCGCACCACCAGATTCCCCAATGGGTCGACGGTGGCGAAATGGCCGGGGAAGACCGGCACGGTGGCCCCGAATTCCTGGACGACTGCGGGTCCTGTCACCACATCGCCCGCACCGAGCAGTGCGCGGTCATACAGGGTCGCCTCGCACCACCGGCCGAAATGCACCCGCCGGACACCGATCTGCGCAGCCCCTGCGCCTGTCCCGGCCTCGATCTCCCGGATCCGCGGTCGTTCGATCGGTCCCACACCGGCCACCCGGAGGTTGACCCATTCCACCGGTTGGTCCGCCCGGGACCGGAAGTCGTAGCCGTACAGCGCCCGGTGCGCGTCGTGGAACCGTTCGACGATGGCGTCCGCCCAGGCCCGGTCGACCGTTCCCGGCGGGCAGGGCACGGTCACCTCGAAGGCCTGGCCGACGTAGCGCAGATCGGCGGACCGCTCGACGACGCCGGTTTCCGCCGCGAAACCCTCTGCCAGCAGCGCGGTCCGGGCGTCCGAGGTGAGCTCGTCGTAGTGCGCCTGCAGGGTGGCCGGGTCCAGGTCCCGGTCGGCGACCACCGCCGTCCGCACCCCGTCGTTGCGCACGTCCACGGTCAGCAGCCCGTAGGCGGACACGTTGCCCGGATGCGGCGGGACGAGCACCGCTGAGATGGACAGGATGTCCATCAGCCGGCAGGCCAGCAGCGAGCCGGAACCACCGAACGTCACCAGCGGGAAATCCCGGACGTCCAGCCCCCGTTTGATGGTGATCCGCCGCACCGCGTTGGCCTGGTTCCAGGCTGAGATCTCCAGGATGCCGGCCGCACAATCCTCCAGCGACAACCCAAGTGGCTCGGCGATCGTCGCGATGGCGCGCTCGGCCGATGCGCGGTCGAGCGGTATCTCGCCACCGAGCAGGTGGGCCGGTATCCGGCCCAGCGCGAGATGGGCATCGGTGACTGTGGGCTCGACCCCGCCCTGTCGGTAGCACGCGGGGCCGGGGTCCGCGCCGGCCGACCGGGGCCCGACCTTCAGCGTTCCCTCCGCCGAGATCCACGCCACCGAACCGCCTCCCGCACCGACGGTGACGACGTCGATCATCGGGATCTTGGCCGGGAACGGCCCGACCGAGCCCTCGGTGGTCAGCGACGGACGGGCGTCGGTGATCACGGTGACGTCCGTGGAGGTCCCGCCGCCGTCACAGGTCAGGACGGCGGGGAAGCCGGCCCGGGTGGCGATCGCCGCGGCCCCCAGCGCCCCGGCCGCCGGACCGGACAACACGGTGCTGATCGGCTGCCGGACGACGTGGGCGGCGGACAGCACTCCGCCGTTCGAGCGCATGATCGAGAACGGGGTGCCTCGGCCGCCGTCCAGCTCACGAAGCCGATCGGCGATCCCCGAGACGTATGCAGCCACCGTGGGTTTCACTGCCGCATCGATCAGCGTCGTCATGGCCCGCTCGTACTCCCGGTACTCCGGCAGCACCTCGCTCGACAACGAGACAACCGCCTCCGGGTACTCCGCGGCGAGGACCTCCGCCATCATCCGTTCGTGGTCGTCATTGGCATAGGAGTGCAGGAAACAGACAGCGATGCTGGCGATGTTGCGGCGCCGGAAGAACTGCGCGGCGCGGACCGCGGCCTTCCGGTCGAACGGGCGGAGCTCGCCGCCGCGGAAGTCGAGCCGGCCACCGACGGTTCGGACCAGATCGGCCGGCACGATGCGGTCGGGCTTGACCCAGAAATAGGAATTGCCGTAGCCGTCGGGGACGGACTGGCGGGCGATCTCCAGCATCGACTCGTAGCCCTCGGTGGTGACGAACCCGAGCGATCCGGCACGGCCCTGCAACAACTGATTGGTCGCCACCGTCGTTCCGTGCAGGATCCACTCGATGTCGGCAGGCCCGGCGTCCACTGCGGTGAGGATCTTCGCGACGCCGGCGAGGAAGCCGTCGGCCGGGTTCGCCGGTGTCGACGGCGTCTTGGTGGTGCTCACCGTGCCGCTGCGGGTGTCGACGGCGACCACGTCGGTGAAGGTGCCACCGGTGTCGATGCCGATCCGCAGGTGCGTCATCGGGTCATGATCGCACCCGGGCCGGGTTCGACGGCCGGTGTGCCACCGACCCGCAACGGCCGGGTGCTACTGGTCGTGCCGGTCGTACCGGGGGACGGAGTCGTCGTTCGTCTCGCCGAGATCCTGGACGTCGTGCCGCTCGAAACTGCCGATCTCCTCTTGGCGCTCTGCGTGCGGAGCCTGTTCGTCGTGCTCGTCGAAGCTGCCGACGTGTTCCTTCCGTTCCTCGTGTGGGGTGAGGATGTCGTGCGTCGCGAAGTTGCCCACCTCTTCGCCGCCTCTGGTCCGGTCGGACGCCACTTCCTCGGCCGGTGCGGCCTCGGTCGGGGTCGATCCGGAGGTGTTGACGTGATCTGCGTCGCTCTCGCTCATAACCGGAGGGTAGCGCGTCATCGGTGCTGCGGCCGGTGGTCACGGCGGCGGAGGTTCGCAGGGTCCGGATGCCGCTGGGCGGGATGGGTCAGCGGGCGCCCATGGTGTAGCGAACCTGCTGGTCGAACCCGATCCGGCCGTCCGACGTGTGCCGTTGCGTCTCCGTGGCCGCGGCGTACGCGCGAGCCCGCACCGAGTCGCGGTCGCCTTCGGGTACCAGCTGCCAGAAGAACCGTTGACCGGTCGACATGGTCCAGCGCTGCCAGTGCTCCGGGCTGTCGAACCGCACCGGCACCACGCTGCCGACAGTCCGGACGTCGGCGAACCCGGCGTCGGTGAGCAGCTGTTCCACGCCGGCGTCGGACTCGAACGGGCCCTGCTTCCCCGACGTTCGGGCATCGCGCATGCCCGGCGGTAGGTAGGGGGTGAACAGCTCGTCGACGGAGTCCCACCAGGGCGAGTAGGGACCGAACGTCGACACGGCCACGCGACCGCCGTCAACCAGCAGGCTCCGCCATGCTCGGAGGGCGGCGGCCGGATCGGGGAGGAAGAACAGCACCAGCGACGCGGTGATCGCGTCGAACGAGACGGCCGGCAGCTCCGGCTCCTGGGCATCCCCCGCCAGCACCCGAACCCGCACGCCGGCCCGGTCCGCTTCCTCGGTGGCGGCTGCGACCATTTCCGGAGCGAGATCCAGACCGGTCGCAGCCCCCGCCCGGCCGACGGCGGCCGCGAGTCGGAGCAGCACCGCGCCGCGACCGCAGCCCAGGTCCAGCACCCGCTCACCGGCCACCGGCGCCAACTGCTCGACCAGGCCCGCGGCAATGGGTTGGAAGAACTCGACACCAACCCGGTCATAGGTCGGTGCGGCCGCGTCGAACACTGCCGCCACCTGCTGCCGTTGGTCCATCCGCCAACGATCCCACCAGCGGCGGCCCGCCGCCCGTCGCGCTGGACGATGCACGCCGGCAGGAACCGACCCGGCACTCCCGCGACAACCAGGAGGGACCGACCCTGATCTCCATCGATGTGCCGCTGGTGCAGGCGCTGATCCGCAGCCAGTTCCCGCAGTGGGCGGACCTGCCGATCACCCAGGTACTGCCCGGCGGCGTCGACCACCGGACGTTCCGGTTGGGTTCGGCGATGCTGGTGCGGCTGCCCAGTGCCGAGGGTTACGCGGTCCAGGTCGACAAGGAGCAACGGTGGCTACCGGTGCTCGCCCGGTCGTTGCCGCTCCGGATCCCGGTACCGCTCGGGCGCGGCGTTCCCGGGCACGGATACCCGTTCGGCTGGTCGGTCTACAGCTGGCTGGAGGGACGCACCGTGCTGGACGGTGCCGAGATCGAGCCCGCGGACCTGGCCGCCGACCTCGCCGAATTCCTGCTGGCACTGCAGGCGACCGACCCGACCGGGGGCCGCGGCCTGGCCTGCATACCGGGTACAGAGGCGGCCCGATCGACTGGTACGACGCCGAGACTCGCCACTGCATCGAGGTTCTCGCCGATCTCGTCGATCCGGTGCGTGCCACCGGGATCTGGGAGCTCGCGCTCGGCTCGCCGTACGCCGCGCCGGGAGTGTGGTTCCACGGCGACGTCGCCCCGGGCAACCTGTTGATCATCGAAGGGCGGCTCGGCGGCGTCATCGGCTGCGCTCGCCGCCGCAGGCGGATGGCGATCGAGCGCGGTGATCAATCGCTCCATCGTGGCCAGCATCTGGCGCAGTTCCGCGGCGTCGACGCCGGACGTCACCGTGTCCGCCCAGGCCACCTGATCGTCGTGGATCGACCGAACCGCTTGCAGGCCGGCCGGTGTCGCGGTGAGCAGCATCGCCCGCCGATGCGCCGGATTGGGTAGGTACTCGGCGAGACCCTGGTCGACGATGACGTCCGCAAGCCGCTGCACGCTCTGCCGGGTCAGCCCCATCACCCGGGCGATGCCGGACACCGTCCTGGGTTCCCGCAGGACCGCGCCGAGCACCTGCCAGCGCGCGGCCGTCAGGCCGGCCGGTTTCGCCAGTATCTCGGCCGCGGCCAGCAAGCGACCGTTGAGAGCGAAGGTGGCCAGCACGATCTCGGTCAGGGCATCGCCGCCCGGCGATCGACCCGACGCCGGTCCGGCCTCGGTGACCCTCGCGCTCCCGACGTCTCGGCTCGTTTCGTCTCGGCTCGTTTCGATGCTCACGCCGTGGCGGACTGCATCAACAGCGGGAACCACGCCGGGTCGCCGGTGGAGAACAAGCCGGTCCACGCCTCCAGGACGGCCGTCGGGTACACCTCGAGCAGCGCGAAGATCGCCGCGGCGAAGGGGACCGGATGCAGTGCCCCCGCAGTGATGACGCCGCGATCGGTCACCGCCGGTTCCTCGACATAGTGGTGCGTGCCCGGATAACCGGTCGACGAGAGGTACTCCGCCGCGTTGCTGGTGTGCCGGCGATCGTCGAGCAGCCCCGCCCGGGCCAGACCGAGGGTGGCGCCGCACATCGCCGCCACCGGCACCCCGGCGGACACGAAGCCCGCTGCCGCCGCGGCCATCTCGGTGTTCCCACCGTCCTCCCAGATCGGTGCGCCCGGCAGGATCAGCAGCGCGCTGGTTTCCGGATCGAGATCGCCCAGCGCGAGGTCGGGCAGGATCCGCACCCCGCCCATCGTCGTGATCGGTGCCGCGGAGGCAGCGACTGTACGAACGGTGTAGCGACCGGGCACCCGCTGATGCTCCGGATTGTTGAGATGGGCGACCGCGTGCCCGGTCTCCCAGTCGGTCATCCCGTCGTACACACCCAGGTAAACGAGGTTTGTCATGTCAGTATGCTGTCATTCTGACAGCGCGCTGTCAACTGATGGAAATCGCTCTTCGGTACCTGGTCCGGGTGATGATCCGGCCGGTACGGCGATGAATCCGAGCGCCGCGTGCAGTCGGCCCGGTGACTGCGACGCACGAGGAGCGGTGATGGCGGTGATCGAGGACGTCCGGTCGCTGGGCGAGGAGCTGGAGCGCTCGTACCCGGTGTACGTCCGGGACCGGTTGAAGTTCCGTGTCGGGCCGATCGTCTACGTGGCATTCTCCCTCGACGAGAGCGAGATGGGATTTGCCTTTCCACTGCAGGAGCGGGCCGCCCTGGTCGGCAGCGAGCCGCTGAAGTTCCACCTGCCCGCGGCGTCGGACCTGCGCTTCAACTGGGTGCAGGCCGATCTCGGGGCACTGGACCCGGGCGAGGCCCGCGAGCTGGTCGTCGACGCCTGGCGCCTGGTGGTCCCCAAGAAGCTCTCGCGCGCCTACGATCTCGCCCATCCCGACGGGCCGGGCTGAAGCACTCCGGGCTCGGCGCGGCGGAGCGGGCCGACGTTCCCGATGCGCCGGAGAACACCACTGCGGAAGTCAGGTGAGATATCGGTAGGCGGCCGACCCGGGCAGGATCCGCTCCACCTCCATCGGCGCCGTCGACATCCGCTTCAAAAGCGCGGGAAGCCCGTCGGCGGAACCGATCTCGACGCCGACCAGCGCCGGGCCGGTCTCCCGGTTGTTGCGCTTGACGTACTCGAACAGGGTGATGTCATCCTCCGGCCCGAGCACCTCGTCCAGGAACCGGCGCAGCGCTCCCGGCTCCTGCGGGAAGTCGACCAGGAAATAGTGCTTGAGCCCCAGATGCACCAGTGAGCGCTCGAGGATCTCGCCGTACCGGGAGACGTCGTTGTTGCCGCCGGACACGATCGCGACCACCGTCGATCCGGGTGGCAGGTCCAGTTCGGTCAGCGCGGTGACGGCCAGCGCCCCCGCCGGCTCGGCCACGATCCCCTCGCTCTGGTAGAGCCGCAGCATCTGCGTGCAGGTGGCACCCTCGTCAACCGGCATCATCCTGGCGCCGGACTCGGCGACGATCCGGTACGGCAGCGACCCGATCTGCCGGACCGCCGCACCGTCCACGAACGGGTCCATCGATTCCAACCGGATGGGTCCGCCGTGCTCCAGGGCCGCGATCATCGCGGGGGCGCCGGCCGGTTCGACGCCGATCACCGTCACCGCCGGTGCGCGCTCCCGCAGGTAGGTCAGCACGCCGGCGATCAGCCCGCCGCCGCCGACGGGCACGATCACCACGTCGGGCGGCCGGCCCAGTTGCTGGAGCAGCTCGCGGATCACGGTGCCCTGCCCCGCGACGGTGCGCGGATCGTCGAACGGCGGAACCAGCACCGCCCCGGTCCGCTCCGCGTGCTCGGCAGCCGCAACCGCCGCGTCGTCGAAGGTGTCGCCGGTCAGCACCAGCTCCACCGTGCCGTCGCCGTGGGACAGGATTCGGTCCCGCTTCTGCCGCGGCGTGGTGTTCGGCAGATAGATCCGGCCGTTGATGCCGAGCTCGCGGCATGCGAAGGCCACCCCCTGCGCGTGATTGCCGGCGCTCGCGCAGACCACCCCGGCCGACCGCTGCGTCGTGTCCAGCTGGGACATCAGGTTGAATGCTCCGCGCACCTTGTACGAGCGGACAACCTGCAGATCCTCCCGCTTGAGCAACACCGTGGTGCCGGTTTCCTCGGACAGCCGGCGGCATTCCTCGAGCGGGGTCAACGTTGCGACCCCGGCGACCCGCCTGGCCGCGGCGTCGATGTCGGCGGCGGTCACCGCCGGGTTACCGCCGCGCACCCTTCTGCTCTGCGACACACCATGATCTTGTCACCCGGACAGGTGCCCCCGGGTGCCTGTTGGGGGGCGGTAGGTTCGTAGCGTGCTCGCTGCCATGCGCCAGGCCCGCATCCTCGATGAGGTCCGCCGGACCGGTGGGGCCCGGGTGGCGCACCTGACCGCCCTGCTGGGCGTTTCGGACATGACGGTCCGGCGTGATCTCGAGGCGCTGGACCGCAAGGGGCTGCTGTCCAAGGTGCACGGCGGGGCGACCGCGATGGACACCGCCAGTGCGATCGAACCCGGATTCGAGGTCACCAGCCAGCGCGAGGTCTTCGAGAAGGAAGCCATCGCCGCGCGGGCCGCCCAGCTCGTCCGGCCCGGCATGGCGATCGCCATCACCGCCGGCAGCACGACCTGGACGCTGGCCCGGCATCTCGGCGACATCGCGAACCTGACCGTCGTCACGAATTCGCTCAAGGTGGCGGAGGTGCTGAACGCCCGCCAGCGACCGGACCTCACCGTCGTGTTGACCGGGGGGCTCCGGACACCGTCCGACGGCCTGGTGGGACCTGTTGCGGTGCAGGCGATCCGCTCGCTGCACGTAGACATGGTGATCATGGGCGTGCACGGGATCGACGAGCGCGCCGGCCTCACGACGCCGAACCTGTTGGAGGCCGAGACCAACCGAGCGCTGGTCGAATCGGCCCGCCGGCTGGTGGTGGTGGCCGATCACACCAAGTGGGGTGTGGTCGGGCTGGCGCAGATCGCGCCGCTGCGCGCCGTCACCACCCTGCTGACCGACGACCGGCTCCCTCCGGGCGCCGCCGAGGTGCTGTCCGAGCAGGTCGCCGAGGTCATCATCATTCCCACCTCGGAGCCCACCGCCGAGGACTGAGTTCGACTCGAGGTCGCGAGCTGGGTGGAGCTGCGGCGCGAAACCGGCGACGAGGACCCACCCAACTCGACCCAACTCGCAGTGCTCGACACGTCGGCGAGGCCGCCTATGCGGTGGAGCCGGCAGCCGCGGCCGCGGACAGTGACGTCCCGGTCTCCAGCAGGGTCTTCAGGTCGCTGAGCACTTCGGCCCAGCCTCCGCCGGCGCCCTCGACGTTGCCGCCGACCATCGTGGCGGTGTTCGGTGCACCGTCCAGCTCGTGCGTGACGGTGAGACAGCTGACGCCGTCTGCCTTCTCGGCGATCGTGTACGTCAGCTTCGTCGCCGGTTCGGTATCCCAACCCGCGCGCCAGGTCTGCACGAGCCGGTTCGGCGGGTCGGACTCGAGCACTTCGCCGTCCACGACGACTTCCGGCATCCCTGCCTGCTGCATCTCCGGGCTGGCGATGATCTTGAACGCGCCGCCCGGGCGCAGGTCGAAGCTGGCGCGGCCGCCGTAGCCGTACTTCTCGGTCCAGTCGGGCTGGGTGATGGCGTCCCAGATCGCCTGCGGGGTGGCCCGGATGTAGATCCGGTTGATCTGCACGACGCTCGAGGTGCCGGTGTCCGACCCGGCGGTGGTCGAGGTGGTCGCGGTGGGCGCGGTGGGAGCACTGCTCATGACGGGTTCTCCAATTCGGATTTGAGGTCGGCCAGCGCGGAAAGCCCTGGCTCGGTGTACTTGTCGATCCAGCGATCGTGGATGAGCCGGATGGGAACGGCATTGAGAAAGTGCTGTTTCTCCCGGCCCGACCTGTGGGTGAGGACGAGCCCGGCATCCTCCAGCACCTTGAGGTGCTTCATGACACCGAAGCGGGTCATCTCCACCTGGGATTCCAGCTCGGTGAGCGTGCGGCCGTCACGCTCGAAGAGCAGGTCGAGAAGCAGGCGTCGGGTCGGATCGGCCAACGCCTTGAACACCAGGTCGTCGTCGATCACGAGGAGAAGAATAGGTGACCATTTGGTCACCTGTCAAGGCTCGTCCAACCCGGATACCGCAGACGGCCGACCTACCGTTCGATCGCCGCTGCCACTGCCGGACGCCGACCAGCCACGCCCCGAGGCCGCCGGCGCCGACGAACCGTGCTCCGGTTGCGGGGTTCGGGGTGGCTGGTTACAGTCCTTCTGCAGCCAGCAGCGTTGGCTGTCCAGGGGGATACGCACTTGGGGCGTCCTGCCAGGTTCAATTCCTGGGTCCTCCACCGAGAGTGGCCGGGCGGACCGGTTGTTCAGCGGTCGGCACCGACCTCCGTCATCAGGGTGCGGGTCGCACCGGTTGGCGCAACACGGTCCTGAGTTTCTCCGGCGCGACCTTCCGGGGGTCGCCGAGATAGATCTCGTGGTGCCGTCCGTTCCAGGTGAGTCCCCGGGCGGGCATCACGTCGTGATGGAGTCGGGCCAGGGTGGCCGCCTCCGCGTCATAGCTGCCGATGTGCAGGATCTGTAGGGACCGCCCCTCGGTCAGCTTCAAGGTTCGTAGACCGTCGATCGGGAGATCCGGCCGCTTCCTGGCGGCGCCCGCGAGACCAGTGGCGATGTCGTCGTCGGTCACCGGGTCGGGCAGCGGGATCATCATCGTCCAGTCCCACTCACTTTTCCTCCGTTCGACGAAGACCGAGTGATCGGTGGCAGACCACAGGCCCTCCAGTGGGCCGACCACGAAGTCGTCACCGCCGCGCGCCTTGACCGCGAATTTGATCGCGTAGGCGCCCGCGTACAGCGCCGGAATTGCCGCCGCATAGTCCGCGGACGAATTGGGGTCGCCGTGTCCGTCGATCGCCAGGTAGGTCATGGTCGGGACGTCGACCTCGGTGAACTCCTTCGACCCAGGCTGATAGAGGTCTTTCCGGTCCTTCTTCAGGTCGATCTTCACATTTCCCCGTCACTTCCACGTCCGCCCGGCCGCCGTCGGTCGACGGATCTCCGTCGCCGGCAAACCCTTGGCGGGTCACCAATCGCCGGTGGCGTCCCGCAGCACCCCGTACTGCTCCCGCACCTCGGGCGTCGCGGGTGCGGTGAAGGACCTCGCCGGCGCGGCGGGCCACTCCGGCGGCTGCGCCGACCCGGAGAGCGCCCACGCCGCCTGCCGGGCCGCTCCCAGAGCCACATATTCCGCTGGAGCCGGCACCAGCACGTCGGTGCCGAAGATGGCGGGCGCCAACTGCTGGATGGCCGGGTTACGGGCGGCCCCGCCGATCATCAGCACCCGTTGCGCCTGCACACCCAGCGCGTCGACCGCGTCCGCGAGCGAGCAGAGCAACGCCTCCACGGCGGCCCTGGCCAGGTCCGCCCTGGTGACGGCGGAGGTCAGCCCGCGCAGCACCCCAGTGGCGTGCGGTCGGTTGGGGGTCCGTTCGCCGTCCAGGTACGGCAGCAGCGTCAGGCCGCCGGAACCCGCCGGCGCCGACAGCGCCAGGTCGGCGAACTCGGTGTGGTCGACGCCGAGCAGGTTGCCCACCACCGCCAGCACCCTCGCCGCGTTCACCGTCGCCACCAGGGGCAGGTAGCGGCCGGAGGCATCGGCGAAGCCGGCCACCGAACCGCTGGGATCCGACATCGGCGTGTCGGTCACGCAGAACGCCGTCCCGGAGGTGCCGATCGAGACCGCGACGTCGCCGTCCTCCAGGCCCAGACCCAGTGCGGCAGCCATGTTGTCGCCGGTTCCGGCACCCAGTGCGGCGCCCGAGCCGGCTCGCCCGACGACCTCGGCCGGCTCGGCGATTCGCGGCAACTGCACCGCGGGATCGCCCGGTCCTCGGCCGAGCGCCCACTGCGCCACCTCGGGCAGCCAGGCCCGTTCGGCCGGTGAGTAGTACCCGGTTCCGGACGCGTCGCCGTGGTCGGTCGTCATCGGTGCGCCCGATCCGGGGCCGCCGGCCAGCATCCAGGTCAGCCAGTCGTGCGGCAACAGCACAGCCGTTGTCCGGGCGGCATTCTCCGGCTCGTTCTGCGCCATCCAGCGAAGTTTGGTGACGGTGAACGAGGCGGCGGGCACCGAGCCGATGGTCTGCGCGCACTGCTGCGGCCCACCGAGATGCTCGACCACCTCAGCGATCTGCGGCGCGGACCGCAGATCGTTCCACAGCAACGCGTCCCGGACCACGCCGCCATCGGCGTCCAGCGCGACCATGCCGTGCTGCTGCCCACCGACGGCCACCGCGGACGCCCGGTCCAACAGGCCCGAGCCGGCCTGCTGCAGGGCATCCCACCAGTGCCGGGGATCGACAGCGGTCCCGGCGGGATGCGGCGCGGACGCCTCGGCGACCACCGACCCGTCCTCCGCCCGGACCAGCACCACCTTGGTGGACTGCGTGGAGGAGTCGATTCCGGCTACCAGAACGTCGTCGGTCAAGGCGCGCCATCCTTTTCGATCGTGGTCCGTCGTCCTACCTCGGGGATCAACGGTACGACGCCGGCCGGCTATGCCGCGCGCGGCCTGGCGAGCGTCGGGTCCGCGATCATCTGCTCGATGCCGGCGTGCGCGGCGCCCAGCGACGCGGCCTCCAGACCGAGCTCGGAGAATTCCAGCCGGCACATCGCGGCCGGGCCCGCCAGCACCCTGGCGCGCAGTTCGGCGAGCACCGGTTCCTCGAGATACTCACGCAGCGCCGGGTAGTGGCCGCCCAGGACGATGGTGTCGGGATTGAGGACGTTGGCCAGCACGGCGATGCCCGTCCCCAGCCAGCGCGCCTGGCCGGCCAGAGCATCGAGCACGACCCGGTCACCCGCGTGCGCGCGCTCGACGACCCGGACGAGTTGTGCGCCCAGATCAACCCCTGCCGGTGAAGCCGGGTTCGGAGCCGCCACCATGTCGAGCAGGGCGGCCAACCCCACCTCGGTCTCCCAGCACCCGCGCCGCCCGCAGCCGCACAGCCGGTCGGGCGCGCCGATCGTCATGTGCCCGACCTCGCCGGCGAAACCGTCTGCGCCGCGGACGATGTGTCCGTCCACGATCATGCCCGCGCCGACACCGACGGCGCCGGCCAGGTACAGCAGATTGGATGCGCCCGCGACCTGCCCCACGGCGTAGTGCGCCATCGCACCCATGTTCGCGTCGTTGTCGACGGTGATCCTGGTGTCCGCCCACTGCAGCCGGCCCATCAGGGTGTGCACGATGTCGACGTCGCGCCAGTGCAGGTTCGGCGCGAACGACAGCATTCCCGCGTCCGCGTCCACCAGTCCCGGGAGCGCGATGTGCAGGCTCTGCACCTGCTCCACCGTGCAGCCGGTCTCCTCGACCAGGAGGCGGGCGACGTCGGCGACGATGCCGAGCGCCCTGGCCGGACCGAGCTCGGCCATCGACCGGGCGATCCGTCGCCGGCACAGCACCCGGCCGCGCAGGTCCAGCACCATTCCGGCGATGTAATCGACCTGCACCTCGATCCCCAGGAACCGGACCCAGGTCGGGTCCAGCTCCACGGTTCGGCCGGGGCGGCCGAGGCCGCCCCGGTCGATGTTGCCCTCCATCACCAGGCCACGATCGATCAGCTCCGTCACCAGGCTGGAGACCGTGGCCTTGGTCAGCCCCGTGTCGTGGGCGAGCCGGGCCCGCGGCCGCGGGCCGCCGTCGGCGAGGCTGCGCATCAGCAGGGCAAGGTTCAGCCTGCGGACGGTGGCCTGGTCAGCCGGAGTGGAACCGCCGGCGGACCGAACGGCGATTGGCACAAGGAGCCTTTCGTCGTGATGGAGGGATCACCCCTCGTGCATGGAACTGGGCGGATGGTCAGCCGCCGGAACTGGCTCGTCTGCGGCGAGTGATGGCATCGACGCTCGCCGCAAGCAGCAGCACGACGCCGGTGATGATGAACTTGATGTACGCCTGCAGCCCGAGCAGGCCCAGCCCGTTGTCGATGACGGCGATCACCAGACCGCCGATGATGGCGTCGCGGGCCTTCCCCTTCCCACCGAACAGCGAGGTACCGCCGATGACGGCCGCGGCAACCGCGTACAGCAGGGTGTTGCCCGCGCCGGCGTCCGGCGTCACCGAGTTCAGCCGGGACGCGGCAATAATGCCCGAGATGACGGCCATGCCCGAGCTGATGACGAAGCAGGCAATGGTGATCTGACCGACCCGGATACCGGCCCGGCGGGCGGCTTCCGCGTTTCCGCCGACCGCGTAGATGTGCCTGCCGAAGGCGGTGCGGTTCTGCACGAATGTCCAGAACACCAGTAGCACACCGACCAGCGGGGCGATCCAGGGGATGCCCTCCAACACGATGTTGCCGAAGGCCCGGTTCTGGCTGAGCAGGTATGTGGCACCCAGCAGCAGCACGGCCAGCACGCCGATGCGGAGCAGGATGATCGCCAGCGGCGGGGTGACCAGTTTGTTGGCGGTCCTGCGCTGGAAGACGAGCAGGTTGAGCGCCGCGTAGGCGGCGATGGATGCGATGACGACGATCCAGCCGAACACCACGGGCATGTTGCCGTTGGAGATCTTGATGATGGTCTCGTCGTTGATCGCCACCGTCCCGCCGGTGCCGATGATCCAGAGCAGCACACCCTGGTACGCAAGGAAGGTCGCGAGGGTCACGACGAACGACGGGATCCCGACCGCGGACACCAGGACGCCCGTGAGAATGCCCATCAGGATGCCCACGCCCAGCGCCGCGAGGACCGCCACATACCAGGGCAGGCCCTGCTTGATCATCAGCATGGCCATCACGCCGGCACCCACGCCGCCGATCACGCCGGCGGACAGGTCGATGTGGCCCAGCAGCAGAACGAAGCCGATGCCCATCGCGAGCACGCAGATGGAGCCCGCCTGGGTCAGCAGGTTGGCCAGGTTGAACGTCGACAGGAAGACGTTCGGGGCGGCGATCGTGAACACGATCACCAGCACGACCAACCCGAGAACCGCTGGGAGCGAACCCACATCGCCGGCCCGCAGCTTGTTGCGGTACGCCTGGAAGTACTGGCCGACGGATACCGGTCCGGCGGCGTCCCCGGAGAAGGCGGCGCGGGCCTCGACATCGGGCACGGTCTTGATCAGGCCGGGCTTTTCGGGGGCGCTCATGCCGACTCCTGCGCGATCGCCGAGGCCAGTCCGTGCTGGCCGGAACGACCGGTGGTGATCAACTCGACGATCTCCCTGCTGCTCACGTCGGCGGCCGGGACATCGGCGGCGACCCTGCCGAGGTACAGCGCGGTGATCCGGTCGCTGACCTCCTTGACGTCGTTCATGTTGTGGCTGATCAACAGCACGCCCAGGCCGTTGTCGGCCAACCGGCGCACCAGATCGAGCACCTGCCTTGTCTGCGCGACGCCGAGCGCCGCGGTCGGCTCGTCGAGCATCACGACCTTGGAGTTCCACAGCACCGACTTGGCGATGGCAACGGTCTGCCGCTGACCACCGGACAGGCTGGCAACAAGCTGCCGGACCGACGAGACCGTGCGGACGGACAGTGAGGCCAGGGTGTCCCGCGCCTTGATCTCCATCTGGCCCTCGTCCAGCACGATGCCGGATTTTGGTTCGCGACCCAGGAACATGTTCTGCACGATGTCGAGGTTGTCGCAGAGTGCGAGATCCTGGTACACGATCTCGATGCCGAGAGCTGCGGCGTCACGAGGGTTGCTGACGTGCACCGGTTTTCCCTCGAAAAGGTACTCACCGGTATCGATGCCGTAGATGCCGGCGACGCATTTGACGAGGGTGGACTTGCCCGCGCCGTTGTCGCCGACGAGGGCGGTGACCTGGCCCGGATAGATCGACAGGTCGACGCCGTGCAGCACCTGGACGGCGCCGAAACTCTTGTTCACCCCCCGTAGTTCAAGGATCGGGGCGGTTGGTTGCGTCATCGGTCTCACTCCTCGGCTCGGGAGACTGGGGCTTGGAGATGTGGGGCTTGGAGATGTGGGGACGGTACGACCGGAGCCGGGCCCGGCCGACGCACTGCGTCGTCCGGGCCCGGCGAGCTACAACAGGTCAGCTGATGCCGAGCTCGGTGCAGGCGGCGGCGTACTCGCCCTTGCACAGGTCGGCCGCGGTGACGCCCTTCGCGTCGACGACGTCCTTGACGTTCTCCTTGTAGATGGCCTCCGGGGTCTCCAGGATGGCCGCGACGTCGCGGTTGCCCTCGGTGTCCTTGACGGTGCCGGTGGTCTTCGGGGTCTCACCGTTCGCGAGCGCGATGGCCACCTCGGCGAGAGCTCCGGCCTCCTTGGTGGTGTCCTTGAAGACCGTCATGCACTGATCGCCGGCGAGGATGTTCTGCAGGCCCTGAACGGTCGCGTCCTGGCCGGTGACCGGAATCTGGAGGCCGTTCTTCTTGTTGATCGCGATCACCGCGTTGCCCAGGCCGTCATTGGCGGCGAGGACTCCGTCGATGGCACCGCCCTGCGCGGTGAACATCTGCTCGTAGATGGTGCCGGCCTGCTGGTTGTCCCAGTCCGGAACGGCCTGCTCGGCCACGACCTTGTAGTTCGACATCGGGTCGAGCACCGAGTGCGCACCGGCCGAGAAGGCGGTGGCGTTCGAGTCGGACGGCGAGCCGTTGAGGTAGACGATCTTCTTGTCGCCGCCGCCCAGGCACTTGTCCAGGCCCTTGCCCTGCAGCTCGCCGACGGTGGTGTTGTTGAACGACACGTAGTAGTCCGCGTCGCCGCCGAGGGTCAGCCGGTCGTAGTCGATGGTCTGGACGCCCTGGGCCGCGGCCTTCTTCTGGATGGCTGCACCGGACTCGTTGTCCAGGTTGACGATCGCCAGCACGGTCGCGCCGTTGGCGATCATCTGGTCGGCGATGGTGGCCATCGCGGCCTTGTCACCATTGGCGTTCTGGATGTCGAAGTCGACCCCGGCCTCCTTGAAGGCGGCCTCGAGGTTCGGCCGATCCTGCGTTTCCCAACGGGCCGAGGACTTGGTGTCCGGCAGGATGATGCCGACCTTTCCGGTACCGCCCGCGGCGCCGGAACCACCCGCGGCGCTGGATGCCTCGGAACCCGCACTCTCGGCTGCCGAGCCGGCAGACGTCATCGCGGATTCGGCCGCGCTGGTGGCGCTCGCGGCGGCCGAGGTTGCAGCAGCAGCGGCGGACGAGGTGCTCGTCGAGCTGTCGTTGCTCGAGCCACAGGCAGCCAGCAGCAGCGAACCAGCTGCCACCAGACCGAGTACTGCCGAGGTCTTCAGACGCATGAACATTTCCCTCTCTGACGAAACCGCCCGGCCGGATGGTGGGCGGAGGCACAGAACTTGACGACCACGGGGATGGAATCCCGGCCCGGGTCGACTCGGCGGCCGCAGGACCGTAAGGCGCCGATTTACCTGTCGAACATCTGCCCGACATGTACTAGTACGGTGGTCACACAAACTATGGAGCGCGACTCGCCGCGTCAATCCCCCCAGAGGTCACATTTTAGTAAGTGTCCCAACGAAGTCTGCCCGTCACCCGACCGGCTTTGTTACCTGGCTGCAAAGGGTGACGCAGCGACGAGCGGGCGACCCGGCCGTGCGACAGCGGTCGCCGCGGACGGCATCGGAACGACGCTGCGAGGCCGTATAACGATTCAGTACGAGTACAGCGAGCCGCGAACGCTGCCCGCGCCGGTGACGATCGAGATGCCCGCCGAGGTGCCGATCAGGTCGGCCCCCGCGGTCAGCAGCGCGCGCACCTGCTCCACGGTTTTCACCCCGCCGGACGCCTTCACCCCCATCGAGGCAGGCACGGATCTGCGCAGGTAGCCGATGGTCGCCGGGTCGGCGATGCCGACCGCGCCCCGGGAGGCGATCGAGACGAACGCTGCGCCGGCGTCGATCGCGGCCTGCACCGACTGCTCCCGCTGCCGCACATTCAGCAGCGGCAGTTCGAGCATCAGCTTGACGCCCACCGGTTCCGCGGCCGCGACCACCGCGGCCAGATCGGCGGCGAATTCCCGCACCCTGCCGGAGAGCAGGTACCCGACGTTGACGGTGGCGTCGACCTCGTCGACGCCGGCGGCGACCAGGGCCTTGACCTCCGCCACCCGGGCGACGGTCAGACCCGACCCGTTGGGGAAGTCGACGATCGACCCGATCCTGGCTGCCGATCCGCGCAGCTCGTCCTGCGCAGCCCAGATCCAGCACGGCGGCACGACGGCCGCATCGAATCCGTGCGTCAGGGTTTCCCGGACGTGCTGCCGCACTTGCCTTTCGGTGATCGCCTGGCCGATGAGGGTGTGTTGGATACGCCCGGCGAGCTGTTCTCTCGGTAGGACCGCCCCCGGATGCTGCCCCTCGTCCCATGGGTCCGACACCGACCCAGTCTCGCACGGCCGCCGGTGCGGCACCGCCGGACGCCTACGCTGTCCCGTCATGCGGATCCTGTCCATCCAGTCCTCGGTCGCGTACGGCCACGTCGGCAATTCCGCCGCGACTTTCCCGTTGCAGCGGCTGGGCCATCACGTGTGGCCGGTGCTCACCGTGCACTTCTCCAATCACACCGGCTACGGCAGCTGGCGCGGGCTGGTGCTCGATCCGGCCGTCATCGCCGATGTGATCGACGGGATCGCCGACCGCGGCGTGCTGGGAACGGCGGACGCGGTGCTGACCGGGTACCAGGGCTCACCCGGCGTGGCCGACGTCGTGCTGTCGACCGTGCGACGGGTCCGGGACCTCAACCCGGACGCGGTGTACTGCTGCGACCCGGTGATGGGCGACGTCGGACGCGGCATGTTCGTCCTGCCGGGCCTGCCGGAGCTGATCAGGGAGCGGGTGGTGCCGACGGCGGATGTCGTCACCCCCAACGCCTTCGAGCTGGCCTACCTCGCCGCGGGCGGTGATCCCACGGCCGTCGACGTCGGTTCGGTCGGCACCGTCGAGGGTCTGCTCTCCGCCGTCGACACGGTGCTGGCGATGGGGCCGTCCACCGTGCTGGTCACCTCGGTACAGGGGGCGGGGGTCGGCGATGGCGAGATCGGGATGCTGGCCGTCGATCGATCCGGGGCCTACCTGGTGCGGACGCCGGAACTGCCGATCAGCGTCAACGGTGCCGGCGACGTGACGGCGGCGCTGTTCCTGGCGCACCTGCGGGACGGCGTGGAGGTGGCGCTGGCCCGGGTCGCGTCCTCGGTGTATGGGATCCTGGCCGCCACCCACGTCGCGGGATCCCGGGAGATCTGCCTGGTCGAGGCGCAGAGCGCGATCGCCGAGCCGGACTGCGAGTTCGAGGTGGTCCGGATCCGCTGAGTGTCCGGGATCCGTTGCAGGTGGTCAGATTCCGCGATCCAGGACTGCCAGGAAGTCCGCCAGGAACGCGTCGGCGTCGACTGCGAGCACCGCCGTACTGTCCGGCGCCGGTGTGATGTCCCAGGCAACGGATCCACTCTCCCAGGTCCGCATCACATGCGCCCTGGTCGCGAAGCCGTCGAAGGTGATGTTCACCGGGCCGGTCATCTCGGCGGTCACCCAGTTGGGTTGCACCGCCAGCGCGGCTGCCAGCCCGTCGTGTACCGGGCAGATCCGCCTGCCCCAGGCCAGCCGGTAGAAGTCGATGTAGGACTCCAGGACGGCAGCCGCGAACTGGCCCCGGGCCGACGACGAGGCGTGCAGCCGGGTCACTGCAGCCTCGTCGGTGACGACGGTGCGGGTGACGTTCACCCCGACCATCATCCGCCGCCGGCAGGGTGCGGCGAACACCCGGCGCGCCGCCTCGCCGTCGTTCTGCACGTTCGCATCGACCATCAGGGAAGTACCGACCTCGGGGAACGGCCCGGATCCGCCCATGATGACGACCTGCCGGAAGCGTTGCAGCAGACCGGGTTCGCGCTGTAGCGCGAGGCCGACGTTGGTCAGCGGCCCGAGGGTCAGCAGGGTGTACCGGCCCGGGTCGGCCCGCGCCCAGTCGATCAGCGCGTCGGCGGAGTCCACCGGCAACAGCACCGCGGGATCGGCCTTCTCGGCCGCGGGCACCACGTCACCCAGTCCATCCATCCCGTGCACGTAGTGCGCGATGTGCGCCTCGCCGACCAGCGGACCGGCGGCGCCGCGGGCGACCGGGACGTCCGGCAGCCCGGCCAGTCGCAGCACGTGACCGATGTTGCGGACCGCGTCGTCGACGGTGCAGTTCCCGTACACGCTGGTGACGCCGACGATCCGGACATCGGGCCGACCGGCGAGATAGAGCAGGGCGAGGGCGTCGTCGATCCCGCAGTCGGTGTCGACGAGAACCTCGTGCACCTCGGGCGTTTCCGCCATCGGCTCGGTGGAGATCATGCCGCCATCCTGCACACCGTGCCAATCCGTGCCGCGATCGACCCTCACCGGAGCTCGGCGCGAGTCCTCAGCGGATGCCGCTGCGGGCGAACCCCTGGACGAAATACCGCTGGAAGATGAGGAACAGGGCCACCATGGGCGCGACGTTGATCAGCGCGAACGCCATTGTGCCGCCGTAGTCGGACCCGAATTGTCCCTGCAGGTACAGCAGACCGATGGGCAGGGTGAACAGCTCGTTCTGTTTCAGTGCGATCAGTGGCCAGGCGAAATCGTTCCAGGTCTGCAACACGCTCATGAAGAACAGCACCGCCAGCAACGGCCGGGACAGCGGCAGGACGATCCCGGTGAAGATCTTGAGATGCCCGGCTCCATCGATCCTTGCTGCCTCGATGAGATCCCGCGGGATGGCCAGGATGAACTGCCTGGCCAGGAACACGCCGAAGGCCGAGGCTGAGGTCGGCAGGATCACCGCCCAGTAACTGCCGTACAGGTTCAGCGTGGTGACCAGCTTGAACAGCGTCACCATGATCACCTGCACGGGGATCATCAACGTCGCCAACGAGATCAGGAACAGAACGCTGGACCCGGGAAAGCGTAATTGGGCGAAGGCATATCCGGCGAGCATGCTGACCGTCACGGTGATCGCCGCGACGACCAGCGCAATGGCGACCGAGTTGCCGAACCAGGTGAGCACCGGAAACGACGACAGCACCTGCCGGAAGTTCTCCAGCGTCCACGCGCGGGGCCACAACCGCAGATCGCCGGCGACCAGTTCGGCCCTCGAGGAGAACGCGACGACCACCATCCAGTACAGCGGGAACACCAGCACCACACTGATCCCGATTGCCGCGACCACCCGCGCTGCCCGGCCCGCCCGCTCCCGTCGCTGCCGGCGGCGGCGCGCATCGTGCACGCCGCGTCCGACCCGGGTGCCGAGTGAGACCGTGGTGTCGGTGTCGGAGGTGACGTCCGACGTCGTTCTCTGGCCGGTCATTCGATGAGATCCCGGTTGCGACTCAGGGTCCACCGGACCACCGTGAAGATCATCATCACCAGCAGCAGCAACATGCCGATGGCCGCGGCGTAGCCCTGATCCCTGGTGACGAAGCCCTGGTCGTAGGCGTAGGTGACCAGCACGGACGTCGCGTTCTGCGGACCACCCCCGGTCATCACGAAGATGATGTCGAACACCTGGAACGAGTAGATGACATTGAGGATCAGCAGGAAGAAGTTGGAGGGTCCGACCAGCGGGACGGTGACAAAGCGAAATCGCTGCCAGGCACCTGCGCCGTCCAATCGCGCTGCCTCGTACAGCTCCGGGCCGATGCCCTGCATGCCGGCCAGATAGATCAGCATGTTGAAGCCGACCCGCCACCAGAGCGTCACCAGCACCACGGACGCGAAGGCGGCCGTTCCGCCGGATTGCCAGGAAACCGCCGGCAGACCGATGAACACCAGGAGCCTGTCCAGCACGCCGTTGTTCTCGTCGAACAGGAGCAGCCCGAGCAGGGCCGTGGCCACCCCGGAGATCGCCATCGGCGTGATGAGGATCGATCGGAACAGGCCGCGGGCCGGCAGGACCGAGTTGAGCAGGACAGCGATCCCCAGACCCAGCCCCATGGACACCGGAGTGACGACCACGGTGAAGAGAATGGTGTTGACGGTGGAGCGCCAGAACAACGGATCGCTGAACAGCCGACTGTAGTTCGCCATTCCGACGAAGATCCCCGTGCCGAACCCGTTGGTCTGCTGCAGGCTGACCACCGCGGCCCAGCCCAGCGGCACCAGCACGAAACCCGCCAGCAGCAGCATGTTCGGCGCCAGGAATGCGTACGCGGTCAACGCCTCGCCGGCCGGTCGCCCGTGTGCCCGGCGTCCGGGCAGCACGGCACCGGCCGCGCCGGACTCCGAGATCCCTTGGCCCGGGTGCGGTGGATCGGGGATCTCGGTGCCGAGGTCGCCGATGTCCCGGCCGGCGTTCACTTGGCGGGCGCCGTCGCCGTCGCGATTCCCGTCGAGATACCGGCAATGGTGTCCGCGGTGCTCTGCCCGCCGATGAAGGCCTCCTCCAGCTGGTCCTTGAGCACCGTGATGATCTTCGACATCGACGGCGAGGCCACCTGTCCGGAATCGCTGGGCTGCACCGTGCCGGCCTGGCCGATGAAGACCGGGGACAGCTCCGGACGCACGGCGAAATCGATCCCCTCGGCAACCAGGTCGCGGCGCGTCGGCAGCAGCGAGGCACCGGAACAGAAGGTGGACATCTGCTCCCGCTGGGTCAGGTGATCCAGGAACGACGCGGCCAGCGCCGGCTGCTTGGTCGTCGCGGTGGCCACCAGGGCGTTGCCGCCGAAATCGCTGCCGCCGCGGGTCTTCTGCGGGGCGAAGGTGGCACCCCACTCGAAGGTCAGCGTCTTCGTCGCATCCGGAATGGCGAATGCCCCGGACGACACCATCGCGGTGGTCTGCGAATACCAGAGGTCAGCCGCCAGGGTCGAGGACTTCGTCGAACTGTTCGGCGGTACCAACTGCTGTCCGAAGAAATTCTTCGTGAAGTCGACGGCCGCCCGTCCGGCGGCGGAGTCGATGGCCGGCGCGATCAGGTCAGGCGCGAGAAAGCGACCATCGGCCTGGAACAGGAAGTTGAGCCAGCGGGTGACGCCATTGCCCTGCCAGTTGTAGGCGAAGGGAAACTTGGCGGCCGGCAATTTCTGCCGCAGCGTTTGCAGCACCTGCTGGAACTGCTCCCAGGTCCAGGCTTCGTCCACGGTCGTTGGCACGGACGTGATGCCCGCGGACTGCAGCGCCGCCTTGTTGTACAGGATCGCCGAGGTATCGGTGTGGTGCGGCACTCCGTACGGCTTGGAGTTGTTCTGCACCGCCGCCCACGCCGCCGGGGTGAACCGATCGCCGAAGGCGCCGTCGAGGTGCGAGGTCAGATCCAGCAGCTGGCCGCTGCCCGCGTACCGGCCGAAGGTGTAATACGGCACTCGGAAGACATCGGGCGGATTTCCGGCCTGCAGCTGGGCATCGATGTTGGTGAACATCTGCGCGTAGGGAACCGCGTTGAGTTCCACCTTGCTTCCGGCGTTGGCCTGCTCGAATCCCGCGATGGCCGACCGGAAGCCGGCCAGCTCGCTGTCGGTGCCCCAGGTGGTGAACGTCAAGGTGTTTTCGCTCGACGGCGCCGCGGTGTCCGACGTCGTGAAGCCGCAACCGGCCAGCACCAGCGGGATCGTCACCGCTCCGGCCGCTCCGAGAAATTGACGCCTGCTGATCTGCAACGCTGCCTCCGCGGGGACGACCGGTCGTGACGCCGCGGCGGGTCCTCCACCGGGGGCCGACCGCTAACGCTTTGACGTTAGCACCGCTGACATCGGCGCTAACAGCACGGTGTTAGCTTGATCGCCATGGACCCGGACCTAGGCGGCGAACCGGACACAAACCGGGACCGCATCCTTCGGGCCGCGATCGATCTGATCAGCGTCGGAGGACCGGAAGCCCTCTCCACCCGCGCGGTGTGCTCGGCAGCCCACGTGCAAGCACCCACCATCTATCGGATCTTCGGCGACAAGCAGGGACTTCTGGACGCCGTTGCCGCACACGGTTTCGCCACCTACGCCCGGCGGCATGCAGGTGGCCGGCCGGTCGCCGATCCCGTCGACGGATTACGCCGTGGGTGGGATCTGCACGTCCAGTTCGGTCTCGACCAACCCGCCCTGTACGTCATGACCTACGGCCAACCGCATCCCGGCCCCATGTCGCCCGCAGCGGCAGATGCCGCACACCGGCTCGCCGGGCGCCTGCGCCGCGTCGCCGAGGCCGGTCGGCTCCGGCTCACCGAGAAGCATGCGGCGCAGCTGATGACCGCGGGGGCCAGCGGGGTGACCCTCGCCCTGATCGGAACGCCCGAGGACAGCCGCGACCTGACGCTCAGCCGGCTGGCTCGAGAGGCGATCATCGGGACCATCGCGGTCGACCCGTCGCCGGCCGGCAGCGAGCCCGACCTGACGAGCTCCGCCCTTCACCTGAGAACGGCGCTCCACCAGACCACCCGGCTGACCCGCCGGGAGCGCGACCTGTTGGAGGAATGGATCGACCGCATCACCGAGCCCGCAGCGCCCCGGCGGTGAGAATGCCTGGCCGATGGCGGTGCGGCGCGCGGGCGTCGGTTCGGGCCGGGCGCCGGTCGTCGCGGAGGAGTTGCTCCCGTTCCGGTGCGTTGCTCTTGCCGCGTACGGGTCACTCGTGGTGCAGCGGGAGTGAGGTGCGGGCTGCAAGAGTGAGGCGGCTGGCTGTGGCCGTCGCGTCGGGGCGTACGCATCGGCGCGACGTTCGGCGCCCGGGGCGAGGCACCGCCGGCGCCGGGGGGCGTTACTGCTTGGTGGTCTTCTCGATGCTCATCACCAGCACGACCCGGTCGGCGCTGTCCGGGGGCGGCTGCTGCTCGGCGTTGCCGTACCGCTGACCGAGCCGGACGTAGAAGGCACCGGTCGGGTCGGTCTCGACGTCGACCAGCTTGCCGCGCAGCTCCAGGTACCTGAACTGGTTGTCCGGGTCGATGATCGACAGGCTCATCGACGGGTTGTGCTGCAGGTTTCGGTATTTGGCGCGCGTCACCGTGTGCGTGAAACGCAGGCGCTCACCGTCGTACTCGAACCACATCGGGTTCACCTGGACGGTGTCGTCGGGGCGGATGGTGCCGAGATGGCCGTACAGCGGCTGCTCGAGGAGGTGTGCGTAGTCCTCTGGGATGAGATCGGTCATGGTGTCGGGAACGCCTGTCGCGGTGCGAGAATTTCCGGCGAGCGCGGTTGCCCTTCGCTGAGGGCGTTCGGCCGCGACCTCGACGGCGTCCACGACGTCGTCGATCGACCGGTTCGTGATGATTTCGACGGCGGCGGTCGCCCGCAGCAGCGGTTCCACCTCCCTCAGGTCATCGAGGATCCGTTGCCGCTCGGCGGGATCCTTGCCGAACGGGTTGGTCGTTCTGGTCGCGATGCGTTCCAACAACAGATCAACCGGTGCCGTGAGCAGGACGACAACATCGAACAGGTCGTAGAACCGTCCCTGATTGGCGACACAGCCGGCGACGAACAGGTAACCCGAACCCTGCTCGGCCAACAACGCGGCCATCCGGTCCTCACGCCAGACCTGCTCCGGGACGGACTCCGCGGAGACGATTTCCTCCGCCCAGTCGCCGTGATCGGTGTCGACGACCCGGTGGCCGCGTTGCCGGAGCCGGGCGAGAACGGCGGACTTACCGGTGCCGGACATCCCGGTGACCAGCACTTTTCTCATGTCGACGCCTCCCAGAGACGCGCTCCCGTCCGGCGAAGGTCGACTCGTCATCGACAACGCAGGTGAGCGAACGGATCAGCGGCGGCGGGCGATCCCGGCACCGACCAGCACGCCGGCCAACATGGACACCGCACCGAACACCGCCGCACCGAGCAGCGGGAATGCGCCCTGCCGCTGAACGATGGCCCGCTGCGCGCCCCCGGAATCAGCCGGAGTGAGCGCCGCCGCCCCGCGTCCGGGCACAGTGGGTCCCGGCGTGGCGGCGGGCGCGGCGGCGAGGGGCCGGGCGCCGGTGAGCACGTCGTCGATCGCGGCGAAGAAGAGCCCGGCGGTCTTCTTCGCGACGCCGCCCAGCACCCGCTGCCCGACGCCCCCCACCATGCCGCCGACGATGGCGTCGGCGTCGTAATCGACCCTGGTGGTGCCGTCCGGCAATGCGGTGAAGCCGACCCGGACCGTCGTGTCGATGGTTCCGGGTCCGCCGGACCCGTTGGCGCGCATGGTGAGCGCCGCCGGCTGCCGCAGGTCGCTGAACGCCACCTCACCGGTGTAGGAGCCCTTGATGGAGGCCACGCCGAGGGTCACGGTGAGGGCGAAACGATCGTCGGCCACCGGGGTCAGGGCATCACACCCGGGAATGACGCCGGCCAGCACGGCCGGGTCGGTGACGGCCGCCCACACCTGTTCGGGGGAGCCGTGCAGCTCCGCGGATCCCGAAACCTTCATGGCGTACGCCCCTTCACCGTCTCGGCACCTTGTCCACCAGGCCGTTCGCGGCGTCCCGGCGCAGCTCGAACAGCACGCTCGGGGACAGCGGCATCCGGTCGATCCGCAGGCCCAGCGCGTCCTCGATGGCGGAGGCGATCACGGCGGCCACCGGGATCACCCCTGCCTCGCCGGCACCCTTGATGCCCAGCGGGTTCAGCGGCGACGGTGTCTCCTGGTGCCCCAGCTCCAGCGTCCGCGGCATCTCCGTCGCGTAGGGCATCAGGAAGTCCATGAACGAGGCGTTGAGCAGCTGACCGTGCTCGTCGTAGGCGAGGGTTTCGTACAGCGCGCCGGCGATGCCCTGCGCGACACCGCCGTGGACCTGCCCGGTGACGATCATCGGATTGATCAGCGTCCCGCAGTCGTGCACCACGCAGTACCGGTCGATGATGATCTCGCTGGTGTCCGGGTCGATCTCGACGATCGCGGCATGCATCCCGGACGCGAACGTGCACCGGGGCGGCGAGTAGTAGTCCCGCGATTCCAGACCCGGCGACTCGCCCTCCGCCACCGGCGGGACGTCGGGGTCGGCCGGCCGGGCGAACTGCGTTGCCGCCTTGGCTGCTTCGTCGAACGCGTAGCGCAACGGGTTGGACAGCACCGCGACCTGGCCGAGCGGGATACACGCGGTGGGGTTGCCCTTGACGGACACCACGCCGTCGGCGAGCACCAGGTCTTCCGCCGCGCATTCCAGCGCGTCGGAAGCCACCCGCAGCGCCTTTGCCCTCACCGAACGCGCGGCCAGCGCAACCGCGGAACCGGACATCACCGCGGCCCTGGAGGCGAAAGTGCCCACGGCGTAACCGAACCGGCGGGTGTCGCCGGAGGTGACCCGGACGGACTCGAACGGCACACCCAGCTCGTCCGCGACGATCTGGGCGAACACCGTCTGATGCCCCTGCCCCTGGGTGGTGAGCCCGATCGCCACCTCGACGCTGCCGTCACCCAGGACCTGGATGTGCGCGCCCTCGTACGGTCCGGGCCCCGTTCCCTCGACGTAGCAGCCGATCCCGATGCCGAGCAGCCGCCCGCGGGACCTCGCGTCGGCGCGCAGGTGCGCGAAGTCGTCCCAGCCGATCAGGTCCTTGATCATCGTCAGCTGCGCGGGGTAGTCGCCGGAGTCGTAGATCAGCGGCCGGCCGTCCTGGAAGATCAGGTGGTGGTCGTAGGGGAACTCGTCCGGCTGGATGAAGTTGGCCGCCCGCACCACGGTCCGGTCCAGCCCGAGCGTTTCGGCGATCCGGTCCATCGTCCGTTCCATCGCGAACACGCCCTGCGGCCGGCCCGCACCGCGGTAGGGCGTGACGATCACGGTCGTGGTGTACAGCGAGGAGAACTCCACCCGGTACGCGCCCGGCTTGTAGGGGCCGAGCAGTTGGGTGGACGTGACGATCGGGCAGATGATGCCGTACGGGGTGTAGGCGCCGTTGTCGTGCCAGAAGGTCACGTCCAGCGCGAGAATCCTGCCCCGGTCGTCGAATCCGACGCTGATGTGCTGTTCCTGGCCGCGTTCGTGGGCGGAGGAGATGAAGTGCTCGCGGCGGTCCTCGGTCCATTTCACCGGGCGCCCCAGTCGCATCGCGGCCATCGGAACCAGGATCTCCTCGGGCCAGGGATGCATGATCTTGACGCCGAATCCGCCGCCGACGTCCGGTGCGATCACCTCGACCTTGGGCAGCGGCAGACCGAGCTTCGCGGCGATCGCGGCCCGCACGGAGGTGGCGGCCTGGGTGGACGAGTACACCCGCAGGCTGCGGTCGTCCGGGTCCCAGCGGGCGTGCACCGCCTTGCCCTCCATCGGCATCGAGCAGGACCGTTCGATCTGCAGGTCGAACTCCAACCGGTGCGGGGCGCCGGCCATGGCGGCGTCGACGTCCCCGACCTGCTGGATCAGGTTCGCGGCCACGTTGTCCGGGATGTCCTCGTGCACGGCGTGCTCGGCGGCCCGGGCGGCGGCCACCCCGACCACGGCCGGCAGCACGTCGTACTGCACGGTGATCCTGGCGGCGGCATCCTCGGCCAGGTAACGGCTCTCGGCGACCACCATGGCCACCGGCTCACCGACGTGGTGGACGGTGTCCTTGGCCAGCGCGTAACCGGTGCGCGGGGCGTGCAGCGCCGGGTGCGGGATCAGCACCGGCAGCGGTTCGGCGGCCGGGCCCTGCAGGTCCTCGTGGGTGTAGATGGCGACGACGCCCTCGACGTCGAGCGCGCCGACCACGTCGATCTCGCCCACATTGGCGTGCGCGTGCGGCGACCGGACGAACGCGACCTCGAGAGTGCCGGTGCCCTCGCCGATGTCGTCGGTGTAGCGGCCCTGCCCGGTGATCAGCCGGAGGTCCTCCACCCGGCGGATCGGTTGGCCGACGTAGCGGGTGGCCATCAGCCGCGCTCACCCTCGAGTGCCCCCGTGGCGTGTGCGGTCAGTTCGGCCGCCCGCAGCACGGCATCGACGATGTTGTGATATCCGGTGCAGCGGCACAGGTTTCCGGCGATCATCTCGACCGCCTCCGCCCGGGTCGGACTCGGATTGTCCACCAGCCCGGCGGTGATGGTGGTGAGGAATCCGGGCGTGCAGAAGCCGCATTGCAGGGCATGGCACTCGCGGAACGCCTGCTGCACCGGGGACAGCCCGTCGGGCTCGGAGCGTTCGCTGTCGGTGAGCCCTTCGACGGTGGTGACGTCGTGGCCGGCGACGGAGACGGCGAAGACAAGGCAGGACCGGACCGGGGCACCGTCCAGCAGCACGGTACACGCCCCGCACACCCCGTGCTCGCAGCCGACATGTGTTCCGGTCAGACCGATGTCGTGCCGCAGGTAGTCCGACAGGGTGCGCCGGGCGACGACCGATGCCGCACGGTTGATTCCGTTGACGGTGACGGCGACCTGGTGCCGGGGTTCGGTTTCCGGTTCCTCTATCATGCTGCCCGCCTTCCCGGAGCCGCCGCCGACAATGCCTGCCGGGCGGCGCGGACGGTGAGCACGCCGGCGACATGGCGACGGTAGTCGGCGGTCGCGTGCAGATCGGTCTGCGTGTCCACGGCGCCGCGGGCGTGCTCGGCGGCGTCCTGCTCACCGGCGGTCCAGGCCCGGGTGAGGTCGAGGACCATGGGGGTGTCGGAGACGGAGAGGTAACCGCAGCGCAGGCCGACCAGGGCACCGTCGTCGTCCAGTTCGGCAATCGCGGCAACCCCGCACAGCGCGTAGTCGCCGTGCCGGCGGCTGATCTCGACGAAGGCGGATCCGCTGCCGGGTGGCGGCGCCGGGAAGAACGCCTGGGTGGCGAGCTCGTCGGGGCGAAGCGCCGATTCCAGCGGGCCGCGGAAGAAGTCGGCGGCCGGGATGTCCCGGGTACCCGTCGCCGACACGGCGGTGACGCTGCCACCCAGCAGCGCGAGCACCGCTGTCATCTCGCCGGCCGGGTCGGCGTGCGCGAGGGACCCGACGGTGGTGCCCCGATTGCGGATCGTCGGATGGGCAACCAATGTCAGCGCCTGACCGAGCAGCGGCAGTGCGGTCCGGGCCGTCGGGTCCCGTTCGACCCGGGCATGACGGGCCAGCGCGCCGACCGTCACTCCCGCCGGATCCACCCGGACAAAGTCCAGTTCGCTCAGCGCGTTGATGTCGACCAGGTGCGCCGGGGCGGCGAGCCGCATGGCGAGCACCGGGATCAGTGACTGCCCGCCGGCGAGCACCTTCGCCTCGTCGCCGTGCTCGGCCAGCGCGGCGACCGCCTCGGCGACGGACCGCGGTCCGTGCCAGGTGAACGGGGCCGGCTTCATCCGATGATCCTTCCGCAGCTCTCCGCCTGCTGTCGCGCCAAGATCGTCAGGCTACGTCCAGCCCGGTGGCGAACGTCGTCGGCACGGGGATCGGTGCTCATGGCATTTCTCGACGGCCGTCCTCGCTGCCCAGAGATCCCGGCACTGGCCGGTCATGACTTGCCGGCCCGCGCCCGCGCCATGGCAGTCAGTTGGTCCCACCCGACCTGCCAACCGTCCGCCGTCGGCGCCGCCGCTGTCCGACCTGTCGAAGCAGGGCGGCCTGACCGGTCCAACCCCGGTCGGTGCAGTAGCGGCCGGCGCGGCCCATCCACCCCATGGGCGGTCAGCTACTCCTGGCCATCCCGCGTTCAACGGCCTTGATCAGATATGGCCGCAGCTGCACGGCCGGAATGATGGTGTGCACGGAGCCGACCTTGCGGGCGCGTTCGATGTTGTGGATCTGTTCGTATTCGGCCGCGACCTCGCCGAGCTTCTCCGACCGCACGATGCTGCGCATTTGCGCGAGTTGGGCCCGGAGTTCGCCTCGTTGCGCGTCGTCGGTGGCGCCGGCGATGTCGGACTCGAGTTCCTTGATCCGCTTGTCGTTGACGGTCCGGGTGTTCACGTCCCGGGTGAAGACCACCGCGGCTGCGGGCGCGCCACCGATCACCGACGCGAACGACCCCTCGACGGCGATGACCTCCATGTTTTCGTTGAGCGCGCCGGCGAACACGACGAACGCACCGCCGTGAAGTCGGGAGACGACGCAGAAGATGATCGGGCCGTCGAAATTGACGATGGATCGGCCGATCTCGGCCCCGAACTCCAACTGCGAGTTGCGCGCTGATTCCGGTGAGCCGTCGAATCCGGACAGGTTCGCCAGCACCACCAGCGGGCGACTGCCGGAGGCCGCGTTGATCGCCCGTACCGTCTTCTTCGACGACTTCGGGAACATGGTTCCTGCGGTGAACCGGTCCGGCCCGTCGGCTGGGATCAAACCGCGTCGCGGAATGTTCCGCGCTTCGATCCCGACGACGACGACCGGATACCCGCCGAGGTGCGCGTCGACCACGACGGAAGTGTCGGCATCGGCCATTCCCGCCCACCGCTCCAGGGTTTGATGATCCTGGTCGGCGACTGCGTGGATGACCGTTCTGATGTCGAAGGGCTTTTTTCGGTCCTTGTTGGTCTCCGGCGAGAAGATCTCCCCCACCGTGGTGAACGGGCTGTCCGGGTGGATGTGCGGGAAGGTCCGCACGTCCCGGTCCAAGGGGTCCGTGGTCTTCGCCCGGCGTGGATACCGCTCCCCGGGGGCGACGTAGGCGTGGTCGTAATGGGCGAACAGGATCTCCGTGGCTGCGGGGAGGTTCGGTGCCCAGTACTGGGCTGCACCGTTCGGGCCCATGACCCGGTCGTAGCCGCCGAGACCGAAGTTGTCCTCAGCCGAAACGCCGCCGGAGTAGTCCAGCGACATCTTTCCGGTCAGCACCATGGCGCTGGTCGGCGTCATGACCAAGATGCCTTTGGTGTGCGGCAAAACCGTGGCCTCGGCGTTCCAGTACGGCTGGGCACCCACGTTGATCCCGGCCACGATGACATTGATCTCGCCGCCGGCCTGGGTGAACGTGATGATCCGGCGCAGCGCCCTGGCCACCGCGTCCATGTTCTCGGTGCCGGTATCCATCGAGATCTTTGCGCCGGAGGACAACGTGAACCACTCCACCGGGACGCTCAACTCCTCGGCGAGATCAACCGCCGCAACGACAGTCGCGCACTCCGGAACGGCCACCGTGCCGAGGGACATGGTGGGGTCGCCGAACAACGCGACTCTGGTGATGCCTTCGGGATACCTCTCGGTCGGCGTCGTGACCACCCCGGCCACCACGCCGACGGTGTTCTTGCCACGGGGCCGATCCACCGGACCGAACACCCCGTCGGTGAAGTCGTACTCGGTGAAGCTGCCCGCTGGGCCGGTGAGCATCGGAACGATCTCGTACGGGTACACCGCGCCGCGCGCACCAGACTGTTGCACCTTCTGGGTGTACTCGTCCAACGGGGCCAACGCCTCGGTCGGCGGATCGGACACCGTGACGGTCACCCCGGCACCGGCCTGATAGGCGAAGCGCAGGGCCACCTTTCGCACGGAGGACCTGCTTGCAGGGTCCGATGAATCAGTACCGGAGGACCTGCTTGCAGGGTCCGAGGAATCGACACCGGAGGACCTGCTTGCAGGGTCCGATGAATCAGTACCGGAGGACCTGCTGTCCCCTCTCATCCGGGCCAGCACGGTGATCTCGACCAGCCCGGTGCCCAACGTCGACGGCGCGCTCATCTGCGCGACCCCGGCGAGGTCGGTCAGCGTGACATCGATGGTCGGCCAGACGTGCAGGAAGACCTCGTTGTTGTCCAACCGCCGCTTGCCGCTGTGCTGCGCCTTCGCCCGCCTGATGCTTTCCAGGCAGGCGGCGAGAACCCGATCAACGGCAGGAAACGAGACCACCCGACCGTCGGCGTCCCGCAACGGGGTGAGATCCCTGACCGCGGCCAGCGCGACGAGCCGCTCGTCTTTCGGGTTGCCCGGCGCCACGAGATGGAACAGGAAGGTGCCCTCCGTCGACGGCATCCGGGTGCCCGTGAAGTTCTTCAGCCGCCACAGATCCAGCCGTTGCCCGGTCATGGGATGCATGTCCCGGATCGCCCGTTCCTCCGACAGCCCGTCGGCGGACGGCCGGTAGGTGAACTGCTGCACCGGGACGTCGCCGGCCGAAGCCACGGTGACGGTGACCCGCCGGCCGACGGTCAGCGGGGGGTGTCGTTGCAACGCGGCCCGCAGGGCCGCCGAGACGGCATCACCAGTGGCCGGCGCATCCGGCCAGGCCAGGTAGATGTCGATCACCACGTTCGCCGGATCGTTCGCCTTTTCCGCGAAGGCGCTGAGCGCAGCTGATGCGCCGGGCAGGTCGTCGTAGTCGGCGATCGTCGTCAATCAACTCGCGGCGCTGCCCACCGAGTTCATAGATGCCGGTGACATAGGGCCTGTCGTCCTGCCGGGAGGCCCTGACCTGCTCCAGTGCGCATATCCGGTAGTACCTCCGGGTGATCGCCTCCAGCATCGCCTGCTGACCGGGCGCCTTCGACGTGACCTGTTCGGTCATCACCCCGAGCAGCGGCTCCCGGCTGGCGACCAGGGCGTCGATCAGTGCCGAGTACTCCGCGGGGTTCGGATTCTCCGCCAGGTGCGCAAGACGCTCGCGGACGTCGGCGTACACGCGGTTGCGGGCGTCGTCGATCAGCGGCCGCTCGAACGTCTCGTAACGGATACTGCTGGCCAGGTCGCCCAACACCGGATACCGCAGCCTGGTCGCCACCACCAGGCGGTCGACGACCTCACCGGCCGCCCGCTGCATGTCGCTGCCGAACCGCGGGACGGCGTTGCGCCACCGTTCGAGCAGTCTGGAGACGATCGGGATCTGGTCCGCGACCCGCTCCTGGGCCCGGAAGACGCGGAGCACCGCGTGCTCCAGCGCCGGGCTCGGCGTCAGATCGGTGACACCATAATGTTCCAGCACTGCGGCGAGCCGACTGCGGAACGCCTGCGGCAGTCCCTCCCGCTCCGGGTCCAGTGAGAGCAGGTAGGAGTGGAAGTACTCGCCAGGGCTGTGCACCCGCCCGCCACCGGCCTCCTCGTCTCCGGCCGGCCGGTTCCGGGACAGCTCACAGATATCGGTGAAGGTGGCGAGGACATCGAGCGACGCGGTCAACCGTTCATCGTCGATCCGGGGCACCTGGTCACGAATCCGGTCGTAATCCGCGAGTGCCTCCTTGGCTCGATCGGTGCTCACGTCATAGCCCAACACCAGGGCACGCATCGTGGCCAGATCGGACAGCGCCTGCGCCCTCGTATCCGGCGACCGGGTAGCGCCCGCGGTGAACTCCACGGTGGGCGTGCTGCTGGCAGCGGCTCCGTCATCGATCCGGTCGATCCGCAGCAGCTCGCCGCCCCGGTCGACCTGGGAGTTCACCCCGGCCAGGATCTCCCGGACCCGGCCCGCGTGCGGGGCCTTGACCGGGGTTTCCATTTTCATGCTTTCCAGGACCATCACGGTGTCGCCGGCCTCGACGTCGGTGCCGGCGGCCGCGCGGACGGCGACCACCACCGCCGGCGAGGGCGAACAGACAACGTCACCCTCGTCCCGACTGACCCGATGACTGACGCTGTCCACCTCGACCAGGTAGCCGTGCGCGGTGCTCGACGCGACGATGTGATGCTGCCGGCCGCCCAGGCTCAACCCGCTCTCGAACGTGCTCTTCCGGTCGAGCTCAACGTCGACGACGGTCTCTCCGCCGTCAGTTCTTGCATCGCTGATCTCGACCCGGAAGCGTTTCGGGCTGATCTGGGCGACGGTCAGGCTGTACGTCTGACCCTGGTAGCCGAGCTCGATCCTGCGACCGGCGGTGTGACCGGCACGGGGCCGACCACCCCGTGCGGAGAGCAGGAACGCCTCGCGTTCCAGCGCCTCCTCGGCTTCGTAGACCTCGACACCCGCATACAGCAGCGCCGCGTCCGCATACGGTGCGACCGTTGATCTTTCGGGCAGCCCGGCCCGGTCCAGCCAACCGGTATCCGCAGTGCCGTTGACGACCTCGGGGTGATCGAGCAGGTCCAACAGGAACGACTTGGTGGACGTCCCGTTCTTCACCACAACGGTCGTCCCGCGCAGCGCGACCCGCAGCCGGGCCATCGCCTCGGCTCGGTCCCGGCCCCAGGCGACGATCCTGGCGATCAGCGGGTCGTACTCCGGGGAGATCTCGTCGCCGGTGGCGATTCCGGTGTCCACCCGGACGCCGGGCCGGTTCGGCAGCGTCAGCAACTCCACCTTCCCAGGGGAGGGGGCAAAGCCGTTATCGGCGTCCTCCGCGGTCAGCCGGGTCTCGATCGCGTAGCCGACGTTCGGTGGCGGGTCCCCTTCCAGCCGATGGCCGTCGGCCACCGTGATCTGCAGCTTCACCAGGTCGAGCCCGGTGCACAGTTCGGTGATCGCATGCTCCGCTTGGAGCCGGGTGTTCACGCCGAGGAGGGCGAACGTCCTCTCTTCGGGGTGGTACAGGAATTTCACCGTTCCGGTGCCGCTGTAGTCGGCCGCCTTGACCAGGGCGACCGCACTGCGCCGCAGGTCGGTTTCCTGCTGCTCGGTCAGTGCGGGTGAGCCGGATTCCGCGATCAGCTGTTGGTTGCCGCGCTGGATGGAGCAATCCAGGATGCCGGGCGCCCATACGTTGCCGTCGTTGTCGGCGATGACCTGGACCTCGATGCGCCGTCCACCGACGATCAGCTTCTCCATGAAGATGGCGTCGTCGTCGAACGCCTGGTGAGCTTCCGACCGGGTGCGCGCGATCGCCTCTTCCAGCTCGCTGGGGTGCAATACCGTCCGGCTGCCGCGACCGCCACTGCCGCTGCGGGCCTTGAGGACCACCGGGTAGCCGATGGCCTCGGCGTGCTTGCGTGCGGAGGCCACGTCCTCCACGGGTCCCCTGCTCCAGGGCGCCACCGGTACGTCGGTCGCCTCGGCCAGATACCTGACCTGGATGTTGTCGCGGAGCGTGCGCATCGCGGCGGCCGGCGGGCCGATGAACCTCACCCCGATGCGGTCGCACACGTCGACGAAGCCGGCGTCCTCGGACACAAAGCCCCAACCGGGCCAGCAGGCATCGACTTCGGCCGCGATCATCGCCCGTTCCAGCTCGGCATGGTCCAGGTACGGACTGCCCAGGTCACCCGCGTCCCGAAGCAGCACACGCTCGTCAGCCAACCGGACGAACAACGCGCCGCGGTCAGCCCGGGCATGCAGCGCGATCACCTTGATGGCGTACCCGAATTCCGCGTTCAGTTCCCGAACCGCTTGAATGAATCTGACCGCCGGTTCGCCCCGGTTGATCACCGCGATGCGCGAAAACATTCCCGTGGTTCCTCCATTTCCGTCATACGAAAATTTCATCTGGTGAAAAGACTGAGGTCGAATCAGGTTTCGCTGTCCGTGGGGGTGCAGCTCGATGCGGCCTGCCCTGGCTGAATTTCGGCTCCTTCGAGATTTGCGGCGTTGCAGGGACAGGCGCCCGGGCGCCGCGGCCGGGGGTCAATTCACCGGGGGGCCAATTCGCCCGGACAGTTCTCGGTGGCCCTGCCGGCGTCAGTGAACGGCGACCTCATGACGGTGGAAGGAATCGACATCCGCCCTGTGATCGGCGGCGCCGTGCTCGTCCAACATGTCGGTGTCATCGAAGGGATCTTCTCCCGAGAAGACGCGGTCCGTCTTGTCGCGGTCGATCTCCTTGACCCAATGGGCGATCACCAGGGTCGCCACCGCGTTGCCGGAGAAGTTGGTCAGCGCACGCGCTTCGGACATGAACCGGTCGACCGCGACGATCAAACCCACACCCGGAACCAGGTTCGGTGCGTGCGCCTGCAGACCGCCACCGAGGACGGCCAAGCCGGCGCCGGTGACACCGGCCGCGCCCTTGGAGGCGATGATCATGAAGAGAAGGAGGGACAGCTGGTCCGACCAGTCCAGCGGAGTGCCCATGGCGTTGGCGATGAACAGCGACGCCATCGTCAGGTACATCGCCGTGCCGTCCAGATTGAACGAGTACCCGGTCGGTACCACGATGCCGACGACCGGACGGGACACACCGAGGTGCTCCATCTTCGCGATCAGCCGTGGAAGGGCGGTTTCCGATGAGGAGGTAGCGACGATCAGGAGGTATTCCTGGCGCAGGTAGTACAGCAGCTTGAAGATAGAAAGACCGCTGGTCACCTTCAGCATCGTCCCCAAGATGACGACGACGAAAACGAGGCAGGTCGAGTAGAACACCAGGACGAACAGGCTCAGTGACCCGATGGCGGACCATCCGGTATTTCCGACCACGCCGGCAATCGCGCCGAACGCACCGATCGGAGCCAGCCACATGATGCCGGCCAGGATTTTGAAGACCAGGCGCTGAAGAACCCCGACGGCATTCAGGATCGGCTCACCCTTGGCGCCCAGGGCCTGCACGGCGAAACCGACCACCAGACCGACGAACAGCGCCTGCAGCACGCTGCCGATGGTCAGTGCCGAGAACAGCGTGGTCGGGATGATATCCAGCAGGAAATTCCCCGACGTCGGGATTTCCGGGACGGTGTAGGTTGCGCTCTGCGCAGCGGCCTGCAGTCCCGCACCGGGGTGGAGGAGGTTTCCGACCAGCAGGCCCAGGCCCAGGGCAAGTGTCGACATCACCACGAAATACAGCAGGGCGATACCGCCGACTCGGCCCACCTGCGATGCCTTACGGACCGACCCGATGCCCAGCACGATGGTGCAGAAGATGATCGGGCCGATCATCATCTTGATCAGGTTCACGAACGCGGTGCCGAGGACAGCCAGCCCAGCGGCCTGCTTGCCAAAGATCAACCCGACCGCCGTGCCCGCAACCACCGCGACGATGACCGCCACGTACAGCCAGTGCGTGCTGACTTTCTTGCGCGTGCGGGGTATGTCCGTCTCGGCATCCGGGGGCGTGACAGGTTCTGTCGTCATGGGCTCTCCTGCGTCTCCGGGGATCGGCGGCCATCGCTGGACCAACTATGACGCTCGCGGAGACCCACGTCTCAATAAGACGACAAATGAAACCGGCCCTGGTCCTTTTGATGATTAGTTGCCGGCAGAATTACTTGAGATGCCGTCCAAACGGCTTCGATCGACCGATTTCCGACCGGCGTCACAGACAAATCCATCGCCGGTTGACGCCGAAACTCGTGCAGATTCCCGTGAAAGACCCCGGTGGTCTGATCGAGCATGTTGAGTGAAGCCGATCAGTCGCCGGATAGCGGAACCGGCAGGACTTCGACAATGCCGAACCCGGCCTGACCACGAGGTTTCCCTGGGACGAACGCCGCGGGAAAGGTGCTGTTCGACCTGGTCCGGTACGACTGCATCGGTGACGACGTGGCGGAAACCGGACTCGTGCGCAGTGGTTGCGGCCCGTCGACCGGCGGGGTCGTTGTCCAACGCGCGGTGTGGTCCCACAGTGGGTCGATGCGGTTCAGGGTGGCGAACTGCCCGCGAGTCGAGCACGCCAGTACGTGCGAGCCGCTCGTCCGCGGCCCTCGACCGGCACCCCGCGATCAGCCCGATGGCTCTGCCCGCGCGGCGGAGCTGACCACCGCGCCGATCTGCACCCCCACGGCGATCGCAATGACGGTGGCCACCACGCTGCCCAGCAGGGCCTGCCCGGACGGCGCGTCACCACTCGCCGACACCTGGGTGATCGCGACCAGTCCGAGGGAGCCGGGCACCAGCAGCCAGAACGCCGGCCGGAACGTGACGGCGGCGGGCCAGCGTGGGCTGTGAATCTCCAGCAGCCGCAACAGCGGCAGCATCACGGCTGCGGCGACACCGCTGGCCACCGGCGCGACGGTGACGATCTGCGTGATCGCAACGAGCCCGTAGGTCGCAGTGCAGACGACGACCAGCACAGCGATCAGCGACCACGATGCGTCGAAAAACAGCCCGACGCCGGCGGCCAACACGACAACGGCCGGCAGCACCGCCCACCCCGGCACCGGATAGGCCGGTGCGGCGCCGGCGCCGTCCACCGGCGCATTCATCACCGCTGCGCCGGCGGCGATCCCGACGGCGAGCATCGCCCACAGGATGAGCCCGGAAACGAACCTGCCGCCGCCCGACACCACATCCCCGGCAGCCAGTTCCACCACACCGGTGGTGATCGTCGCGCCCGGTATCAGCACCACCAGCGGCGCACAGACAACGAACAGCGTGACGCCGCCGGTCTGCAGGTAGGGGGCGAGACCGTAGACGACCGCGGACACCCCGAATGCGGTGAGGAACGGCAGCAATGCTGCCAGGCCCTTGATGCCGGTTCCGTAGACCAACACGACGCCGACCAGCAGGGCCAGCACGAAGTCGATGAGCACCGCCCACCAGGTGGTGCGGAACACCACGGCGATGCCCGCCGACATCAGCCCGCTGCCGAGCACCGCGACGGGCCTGCCGAACTTGGCCGGCAGATCGCGGACCGCGTGCAGCCGCTGCCGCAACACGACGGGCGGTTCGGCCGCGGTCTGCGCGGCGCTCGCGATGGTGGCCACCGCGGCCACCTGCCGGAAGGTCATCAGCTCACCGGTGGCATTGACCAGTCTCGTCCGGCCGTCCGCCGGGTTGTCGATCAGCACCGCGCTCGGCAGCACCCCGATCACGATGTCCGACCTGGCGTGCGCCTGCGCAACCTCGCACAGCATCCGCTGGACGTCGGTGACCGCGTAGCCGGCGTCGAGCAGCGCCGCACCCAGTTCGCCCAGCGCCAAGGCCGGGTCGGGCACGCCGAGGTCGTCCTGATCCAAGCGCTGAGCTGACGACGGCGGACTCACCCGATCACTCCACCACACCGCCCTCCCAGGCGGGCGCACCTCGGGCTCGACCGTTGCCCCTGATCCACGGCCGTTCGTGATGAACTGGACGCCGGGTTGGCAGGAAGGACGTCATCAGTGGTCGCTCACGAACATCGGCAGCGGGTCCACCCCGAGACGGTCGCCGAGTGGCGCGAGTGGCTGATCGAGAAGCACGGCGACACCGACGGGGTGTGGTTGGTGTCGTGGCGGTCGGCGACCGGCAAGCCGCGGTTCACCTACGAGCAGGCCGTCATCGAGGCCCTGGCAGTCGGTTGGGTGGACGCCGTGCAGGTCCGGATCGATGACGAGCGCAGCATGCTCTGGTTCGCCCGCCGCAAGCCGACCAGCGCGTGGTCGCGGCCGAACAAGGAGCGCATCGCGCTGCTGGAACGCGAGGGGCGCCTGCTGCCCGCCGGTCGCGCCGCGATCGAGACGGCGAAGGCGAACGGCGCGTGGTCGATGCTCGACGACGTCGAGAACCTCGTCGTGCCGGACGATCTCGACGCCGCCTTTGCCACCGTTCCGGGTTCGCGGGAGAACTGGGACGCCTTTCCCCGGTCCGCCCGGCGCGGGATCCTGGAATGGATCGTGCAGGCGAAGACAGCACCCACCCGTTCCAAGCGGATCGCCGAAACCGCCGAAAAGGCCGGCCGCGGTGAGCGGGCGAACCAGTGGACCCGCAAGTAGCCGCGGCGGCGTCCGGCATTCTGCCGCTGCTCACCGGTCCGTCCCGGCCCGGTCGGGTCCTGGGCAGCCATCGCGCCGCGGTGATCGTCGCGGTGCCGTCGGCGGCCGGCCGGCGGTTGGTATCGGTGCTGGGGCCGTCGGCGGCGGGGGTGCCCAACGGTGTTCGGCTGACGGACCCCGTCGACCTGACCTGGATCGCCCCGGGCACGAACGCCTTCGTCGGTGACCGACGGGTTCGGGCCGGCGCGCTGGAGGTGCGGGTTGTTCGCAGTTGGGACAGCGCGATCCGTCCCGGCCGGCCGGTTGCTGCGCGGGTGCAGCGGCTGTCCCGCGCGGCCGCCGATGCCAGGGGCGGTGTGCCCCCGGCCGCGGTGGCGGCGCTGCGAAAGGCGCTGGCCGGCTCGGCGCAGGCCTCACCCGGAACGTCGAATCGCGCCGCGCTGGCCGATGCCGCGCTGGCCGATGCGGCGCTGGCCGATGCGGTGGATGGGCTGGTCGGCCTCGGCCAGGGATCGACGCCCGGGGGTGACGACGTGCTGGCCGGGCTGATCGCCGGTCTGCACGCCACCGGGGGCAGGGTCCTGGTCGGCACGATCGCCGCCCGGCTGAACCGGCTTCCCGAGCGGACCACGGCGTTGTCCGCCGACCTGCTCTGGCTCGCCGTCCGCGGGCACGCGTGCCTGGAAGCCCTGGATGTCCTGCGGATGGTGAGCGGTTCCGGCGCGGAGGATGCGTACACCGCGACGGTGAGCCGGTTACTGTCCATCGGTCACACCAGCGGTGCGGACCTGGCGACGGGCCTGGCGATCGGCCTGTCCGTCGGCATGGCGCGACCATCGCTGGTGGACAGCGCCGTGACCGTGCCAACCGAAGCCGAATGCCAGGGGCCACGATGACCGACACCATATCCGCAGCACACCAGCATGTCTCGGTCCGTCGCGGCGCCTACCACGACTCGGTGACGCTGCTGCGGGTATCGCAGAGCGCGGCGGCCACCCCGGGGATCACGGCGGCGCAGGTCGCGATGGCGACGCCGCTGAACACCGAACTGGCGTCCGGGCTGGGCTTCGCGGTGCCGGACGGAGCTGGGCCCAACGACCTGCTGATCGCGCTGGCCGGGGACACCGACGCCGCCGTCACCGCGGCGCTCGCGGCGGTCGAGGTCGCCCTGGCCGCCCGCTCGGCGCCGGCGTCCGGGTCATCGGGTCGTGCTGCCGCACCCCGCACCGTGCGGACCGCGTGTGGCGCGACGCCGGACGCTCCCCTGGTCTTGCTGTCCGTACCCGGTCCCGCCGTGCTCGGCGAGGCGCTCGACGCGATCGGTGCGGGCCGGCACGTGATGGTCTTCTCCGACAACGTGCCGATCGAGGACGAGGTGACGCTCAAGGACGCCGCGGCCGACGCTGGGCTCCTGATGATGGGGCCGGACTGCGGCACCGCCGTCATCGGCGGGGTCGGGTTGGGGTTCGCCAACGTGCTGACCGCGACGGGCGGGCCGCGGGTCGGGGTGGTCGCTGCGTCCGGCACCGGCGCACAACAGCTGACCTGCCTGCTGGACGATGCCGGGGTCGCGGTGTCCCAGGTGATCGGCGTCGGCGGCCGGGACCTGTCCGCTGAAGTCGGCGGCCGCAGCGCGGTCACGGCGTTGCGGGTGCTGGCTGCCGACCCGGGCACCGACCACATCGTGCTGATCTCCAAGCCGCCGGATCCCGTTGTCGCCGACGCCGTGCGGGCGCTCGCCGCGTCCCTGACAACGCCGGTCAGCTTTCTGCTGATGGGCGCCGGACAGCCCGACATCAGCTCTGCTGTCATTGATCTGGCTTTCACACTGGACACCACGCCGCCGCGATGGCGGCGGTGGCTGCCGACGTCCGCCGCCCGGCCCCGACGCCCCGGGGCGCTGCGCGGCCTGTACTCCGGCGGAACCCTGGCGGACGAGGCGATGGTCGTCGCGGGCGCCGTCCTCGGCGACATCCGCTCCAACATCCCGCTCCGCCCGGACCTGGCGCTGCCCACCCCGGGCCCCGGCCACCGCCAACCCGCGCTGACCGGCCTGGGGCACGTGATAGTCGACCTGGGGGATGACGAGTTCACCGCGGGTCGGGCGCACCCGATGATCGACCCGTCGGTCCGGCTGGCGCTGCTCGAGAAGCAGGCAGCGGACCCCGACGTCGCCGTGGTGCTGCTGGACGTCGTGCTGGGCCACGCCGCCGATCCGGACCCCGCCGGCAGGTTGTCCCCCGCCATCGCGGGTGCAATCGCCGCGGCGGACGGCGCCGGGCGATCGTTGGCCGTTGTCGTGGGACTGTGCGCGACGGGCGCCGACCCGCAGGACCGTGAGGCACAGGCCGTCGCGCTGGCCGCGGCCGGTGCGTCGGTCTTCGCATCCAACGCCGAGGCCGCTCGGTTCGCCGCGGAACTTGCCGCGGGCACGGCGCCGGCCGCTCTGGTCGATCAGCCGCCGTCCGGCCAGCCGGTGCTCGACCCGCCTGCCACGACCGCCGCGCCTCCGGCATCGGTTGGCGACGACGAGCCGACCGCATCCGGCGTCATCCCGGTCGTGCCGCTGGAGCTTTCCGCCGTGGTGTGCGCGGGCGTCGATCTGCTCGCCGATGCGCTGCGCGAGCAGGCCGTCGACGTCACGACTGTGGACTACCGGCCAGCCCTGCTGGAGACGCCCGACGCAGCCACTGTTCCCGAGGCACTGCGCCAGGTGCTGGCCGACCCGCGGCGGGCCGCCGCCAACGCGCTGGCGGCACAACGGATGCTGGCGGTCCGCGCGCAGCTGGTGGATGTTCGGCCGGCGAGTGACGCCCTGGGCTTGCGGCCCGGCGAGTTCTGCCACGCCGGGCCACCGATCACCTTCGAGCGTGCGTCCGGACCGCTGCGCGGTGCGCTGATCGGCGCCATGATCTTCGAGGGCCTCTCCGCCGACGAGGCCGATGCGACGGCGAAGCTGACCTCGGGTGAAGGTATCTCGCTGCAGCCGTGCCACGACCGGCACGCGGTGGGACCGATGGCCGGCGTCATTTCCCCGTCCATGTGGTTGTTCGAACTGGCCGACGAGGACACCGGCGCCCGGTCCTGGTGCTCGTTGAACGAGGGCCTCGGCAAGGTGCTGCGGTACGGCGCCTACTCGCCGGAGGTGATCACCAGGCTCCGCTGGATGGCCGACGTTCTGGGGCCGGCACTGGCGATCGCCGTCCGCGCCGCCGGGCCGGTCGACATCACCGCGATCATCGGCCAGATGGTGCAGATGGGCGACGAGGGGCACAACCGCAACCGCGCCGGGACGCTGATGTTCCTGCGGGAGATCCTGCCGTCGCTGATCGCCTCGGGATTGCCGGCGGGCGACATCGCCGAGGTGGCACGGTTCGTCGCCGGCAACGACCATTTCTTCCTGAACCTGGTGATGCCGGCCGGAAAGCTGATGGGTGATGCCGCGGCCGGAATCCCGGGCAGCACGATCGTGACGGCGATGTGCCGCAACGGCACCGACTTCGGCATCCGGGTGTCCGGTACCGGCGACAGGTGGTTCACCGGTCCGGCGCTGTATCCCGACGGGCTCTTCCTTGCCGGGTTCGGTCCGGACGACGCCAACCCCGACATCGGCGATTCCGCCATTGCAGAGACCATGGGGATCGGCGGCATGGTGATGGCCACCGCCCCGGCCATCGTCCGTTTCGTCGGCGGCTCGGTGCCGGACGCGCTGGCCGTCACCGGGCGGATGTACGAGATCACCGAGGCGGAGAACCCCGCGTTCGCGGTGCCGATTCTCGAGTTTCGCGGCGCGCCAACCGGAATCGACGTGACCCGGGTGCTGCGGACCGGTATCCTGCCGCAGATCAACACCGGGATGGCGGGTCGGGTAGCCGGCACCGGACAGGTCGGGGCCGGATTGGTGACGCCGCCCATGGACTGCTTCACCGCGGCGATCGCCGGGCTCGTGGCCAACGCCTGAAAAGGCGATGCCAGTCTTCAACTTCTGCGGCAACCCCTCGCCAGCACAACCCGGGTCAGCTGTTCACCGGCTGACAACGGGATCGTGCCGGTCTCCGGCGTTCCCGGCACAATAAGAGCGCGGCGCCGATTCGCGACCGATCGCGCTACGAGTACACATGGCTCGTAGTACGAAGGCACGCGGCCCTTAGTTATTAGGCCTTCGTTCCGGACGCTGTATGGGGACGGTCTGGATCGCGCAACGCGAGCCGAGGTTTTTGGGCAAACGACCATCACTCCGGGAGTCCGAAGTCCCCATCCGACGTAACAAGACCCCGACAAGTGCGGAAAGCGACACCTGCAACCGAGCGAGGGCATTTGCGATCCCTTCCCTGTCCGGGGAGCGCCTGATCAACCGCACCGTCTGGGGCAGTAGTACATCCCGATTCAGATCCGGACAGCACGAGGGCCCGGTGCGACATCATGTTGGGGCCACGGCGGAGACGATGCCGACCTCATCGCCGACCGATCCGGCCGCATAGCGACGAGCGTGCCGCATTCCACCGTAGACCGATCGAGAGATGCTCCGTGCATATATCGCCGATTCTTGGCGTTACGGTGGTGCGGCGCGCCCGACAGCCGGTTGGTCGCAATAGACATACACGGTTCGCCCGACCCGCCACCGCGCTGTTTGCCGCCACGGGGCCGAAGCGCGACCAATCCAAGGCCCGAGGGGCAGGCTGGCGACTCGTGACATGGCCCTGGTGATCCATGCTCAACACACACCACACCGTCCGGGAACGGGCCAATTGATTGGCACAGAGTCGGGGGGCAGCCGTGGATCGGTCGCACCTTGGGATGGTTGCCGAAGCCCTGCTCCACGCCGGCCTCTGACCGGCCAAGCCAAGTGTTGTCGACAACCGGTCTGTAGCGAGCTTTACCCAGCCATCGACAAGCTCCTGGCTAGACCTACGGGCTGACGCTCTTCACCTCTGTCCTGCGCACCTCCAAAAGGCGCTCGAGGACAATCGTCCCGGAGCTCTGCTCAGGCACCGCCGTCGCCAGTAATTGCCCGACAGTGATAACCGGCTGGTACCCATCTCGGCATCACGGGCCCGCCCCAGTTGCGCCGCGCTATGCGGCATTCGGGTTGCAGTCGTCCTATACGGGTGACGCTGTGCCGGTGATCACGCGCAAACGAGTTAACTCATTGCACAGTTGAGACCTTTACGAGACGATCGCAAAGCGGGGAACCATTTTCTTGGGGCTGGCGACGGGGGTTCACGATCTACAGGCCGACGGTGGCGGCGCTGTGCACTGCGCAGTCTAGCGAGTTGATCCATGCACCCGGCGCCAGCCCCCAACCGCAAACGTTGGTTCAAAAGGCCACACGCTCTCGTTGACAAGGGGTGCCATGACGACCGAGACGAGCCGACCCGATGTTCCACTGATTCCGGTCGGTCAAATACTCACTGCCAGGCAGCCGTTCGGTCCCCGGGCGTCAGAGAGTCTCTTCGAGCCGGGCCAGCCCGCAACCGACCAACTATTCGATCGATCAAACCTCATATATGCTCAGGCGTCTGGCGGCTTCAGCCCAACATATATCATCGGCCGAAAGGGCGCTGGAAAAACGGCGTTTCTCCGAGGCTCAAGTGTCATGGGCACAAGTAACAGCGTCTGCCTGGAGACGGCCACTGTCTACGCCGAGATGGTGGCCGTCTTGCAGCTCTACGAGCAAATCCGTGGGCTCATCTTTGTTGAGCAGGTCGCGGAGATTTGGTTGGCACTTTTCGAGCACGTCGCGGTGAGTTACGTCTGTTCAACCTCGTCAGCCGACGATCCCCCGCGTGAGCTTCAAATCCTCTGGGACTACCTCGCTGGCGCGCCAGTATGGGCCAGGGATGTCGGTGTCATGCCCCAGCAATTCCTTGCCCAGTTAGGGCGCCGAATCGAAGACCGATCCGCCCACGGCCTGCACGAGATAATTGAAGGTATCACTCGAGGGGGCGTCAATTTCGCGCAGGTACGACCGGCATTACGGTCGGTCCTGGTGCGACGATCACGCCCATTGGTAATGGTGATGGATAATCTCGAAGATCTCCACTCACGCGTCTCGGAGCTCCATCAGGTACTCGCCGGCCTGTTCCACGCGGTGGGCAAGGTCATCGGACAGCGCTCGCCTGCAACTCCGTTCGGGCTGCAGCTATGCCTACCCTCGGAGCTCTGGGATCAATTGCACGTCATCTCCAGCAACCCGGAGAAGGACTTCGGCGGTAATTATCTGGCAATATACTGGACGTCTAAGGAGCTTCTCCATCTGGCGGCCACACGCTTCCGTCTATTCATGCAGGCCCACCATCCCGATCAACTCGTCGATCTTCGGCGAAGCCCACCGCATACCGATGAACCGGACATTGACCTGCTGCGTGCGGCTCTGCCGACAAGAGTGCACAACGGGTTGGGCCACCAAGAGGATCCTATTGCTTACCTACTTCGACATACCCAATTATTGCCCCGCCATCTCATCGAGATCATGAACAGCGTCTTCACCGAGACAGCAGGCGGATCCCGCCCCTGGTCAGTGACCGAGGAGGCCGTTCGTTTGGGTACCCGGCGGGGTGAGAAAATCATCGTTGATGGAATACTCGCGGCGCACTACGCATCCTTCCCTTACGCATCCGACGCATTGAAGCGGCTCGCCAATCGACTTAGTATCTGCTTCCCTGCTAATGACCTGCATCGCGTCTTCAACCGCTCCGGAATAAAGAAGGCCGCAGGTGTTGACTTCCAAGAGTTCTTGAACATGCTCATCACCCTTGGCGTCCTTGGCATCCGCGAGGATCGGACGGCCAAGTACAACCGTGCGAAGTTCCAGTACACATTCGATACGGAGCTCAACCCGCAGGAAGATGTCGACTTCCTCTGCTTCCACCCACTGTTCACGAGATACCTATTCGAAAACTCCATCAGCCGACTCGCCAGAGCCGGCGAGTTGCCTACTTATCCTTTTGGGACCGATCCCGCCGAGGGCGACTACCGCGTCCGGCTCTTGGGCTACGTTGAAGGACGTCGCTGATATGGCGCTGAGTTCACGCACATCGGACGCTGTCACAAGCGATGGCGAGTACCGCGCCGCCCACCCACGCGGCCGCCGTATCGGCATTGCGCTGTCTGGTGGTGGCTTCAGATCGTCGGCGTTCAACCTCGGGGCGCTACAGGCATTGCGCGAAAAGGGAGTGTTGGGCAGCGCGGACTACCTGGCCGCGGTTTCCGGTGGCAACTACATCGCCAGCGCTCTCATGATCTCTCGCGCTTATGCCAAAGCCGACGATACCGGCCCCGCAGACCCACCACTTTGGGCTCATGCGTCGCCGGAAGAACGGCATCTGCGCTTGAACACCAATTTCCTGGCGCCTGGCTACCGGGGCCGAGTCTGGTTCGTATTGAGCATCACTTACGGATTCATCCTTAATTACCTGCCGCTTCTGCTTTGCATGTTCATCGCGGGCAGACTTGTTGGTTGGATCGCATACTGGAACAATGTCAAATTGGCGGACCTCCATCTGGACTGGCTCGCAATCCCCGCGTCGAAAGTTGTGGTCGTCATATTGGCCGCAATTGCGCTGCTGCTGTTCCTCGCCGTTGCCATGGTTGCGGCGCGGCGTTTTCGAGACGGTTCCGCGGGGGTCGGGCAGTATGGCAAGAGTCTCGCAGAGAAGTTGGCTGGGGTATTGGTCGGGTTGGCGTTGTTCTGTGCTTCTCTGCTCGTGTTGCCGACCCTGGCTGGGCTGTACGGCAAGATCTCCGAGACGATACTGGCTAATGTCTTGCACGCAGATCCCAGCGATTTCCAGACACTTCGGGTTCGTCTGATCGCGGCCGGATTATGGCTGTTGGTGGCCATCATCTTGGCTGCGGTGGCACTGGCACTGAGCCGCCGCTTCCGCGCGCTTCGAACTATGGTCATGCTGTCCGCGATAGCGGGAGGTGGCCTGCTTCTCGTGCCGCTGCTGTCATCCCTCAACTATTCGGCGAGCCATGGGCTACAATCAGGAAACGACCTAATAGGGCTGGCGTCTGCGGTTGCAGTCGTCCTACTCATGGCAGTTGGAGTTCATAACCGCCGATACTCGATGCACCTGTTCTACCGCGAGCGGCTCAGTAGCGCTTTCGCCTTGCAACGATTTCGAGTTGATGACGAAACTGTTGCTGTCCGGAAGCTCGACTACAACCAGGTTCTGAACTTCTCCGAAATTGGTGAACAACTCGCACAACAGCCGGGCCAGAGGCTACCGAAACTCATCGTGTGCTGTGCCGCAAACGTGACTTCAGACGACGTTCCGGTGGGCCGATACGCAGAATCGTTTACCTTCGAGCATGACATGAGTGGGGGACCGCGTTTTGGATACCACAAGACCAGGCGATTCGAGCTGCGCGACGGACCAAGGGGTACCGAACTTACGCTGCCGTCGATCATGGCGGTGTCCGGAGCTGCACTCGCGCCCCTCATGGGCCGTTACACCTATTCGCCGCTGAGGTTTCTGATGGCGCTAACGGACGTTCGCCTCGGAGTCTGGGTCCGAAACCCAAGGCACCCGTCTTGGAGCGAGCCGTCGGTCCGACAGAGGGGCAAGCTGCGATCGTTCGGCGCCGCGGTCCGCGACGGCTGGTACGAGCCCGGCGCTTTGTACGTCCTTCGCGAGGCAGTGGGTCGCCTCGGCGTGGACAAACGCTTTATCTACCTCTCCGATGGAGGCCACTGGGAGAACCTGGGCTTGGTCGAGCTGCTCCGTCGGCGCTGCACGCACGTCCTGTGTTTCGACGCTAGCTCGGGGCAGATTGGCGGCGGCCAGGATCTAGGTCGAGCCATCGCTCTCGCTCGCAGCGACCTTGGAATTGACATCGATATCGACCCAGCACCGACTTTGGCCAGTAAACGCGGGGGTTCGAGCCAGGATTGCGCCGTCCAGGGCACCATCCGCTATCCCGACCTCACCGAGGCTCGGATTGTATACGCAAAGGCCACACTGCCCGAAGGAGCCAGCTGGGACCTTCGTGCATTCAGTGATCGTGACAGCCAATTTCCCAACCACTCAACGAGCAAACAGATGTACACAGACGAGCAGTTCGAGGCGTATCGCAGCCTGGGTCACGCCGCTGGATGCCGAGCGGTCGAGGTCCTCAACATTCCACCCTCGCAGCTGCTAGTTCCTACAGGGCAGGCCCCGCGAAGCTCCGACGAGGTCAACGGAGCAATCGTCGACGACGTTGCTCCCAACGGGCCAGTTCGCATGCTCGGATCTGTTGAACGGCCGACGTTCTCGCGGGGGATCGATGCCAGTGATACGCCGCAGTCGCGATCAGGCCTGGCATCTGCAGGGGTACCCAGCCAACGCAGGCAAGGGGATGACAGTGCCGGATGAAACTCCTGCTGGGCAGAACCAGTTCGACCCCTTCCGCGCCACCGTTCCTGTCGAGCAGCTCCGCTTCGCCGTAGTTCTCAACGGCGGAATCAGCCTCGCCGTGTGGATGGGCGGCGCAAGCCATGAGCTGAACCGTTTGACCCGGGCTGAAGGTGCCTACGGTACGCTGTTGGGTTTGGCGCGCACCACGGCGAAGTGCGATGTGATCGCCGGAACATCCGCTGGCGGTATCAATGGCGCCGCATTGGCGATCGCACAGGTCAATAGAAAAGCCGATCTGAGCATCATGCGTAGGCTGTGGGCAGAGCAGGGCCGGTTGGAATCTCTGTTGAGAACACCCTTTCAGGGCCACCCGTCCTCCCTGCTGAAGGGCGACGAATACTTCCTGCCCGAACTGAATCGGGCGATGCACGCGTTGGCTTCCCAGCCCGAGATCGAACTGGACAATGTAGTCGATCTCACAATCACGACCACCATCCTGAATCCCGCTTCTGTGGTCACCGTGGACGCGCTCGGCCAAAACGTGTATCAACAGGTCCACGAGGGTCAATTCCACTTCTCAGGCAACACCCGTAGTGATGCCGACGCGGCAAGGTTCCTTGACAGAGTCCGCGGCCGCGCGCCAACAGACGGTGATAGCCCGGCGGCACGACTCCTTCGCGACGATCCCTTCTCGAAGGCGAACCTCAACGATACCGCCAGCGCCTTGGCGTTCGCTGCCAGATGCAGTGCAGGCTTCCCGGTCGCTTTCGAGCCGACTTTTGTGCCAGCGGCGGGGAGCAGCGCTAGACCGCTGAAGAACGGTGCATCGCTTCGGCCCGACATGGGTCAATGGGCGAGCTGGCGAGAGGCGGATTCGAGTGCCTCGCCACGGGACTCGTCACGCTACGCCATTGACGGCGGAGTCCTTGCAAATACACCAACAAAGGCGGCGCTGGCAGGTATCGGGCGCATGGGCACCGAGGGCCCCGTACGGCGAATAATGCTCATGGTTCATCCACACGCGGCGGCGGAGCAGGATCTGCCCGCGGATTCAGTTGAGTCCCCGCCGACGCTAACCAGAGAGATCTCCGGTTTGCTCGGCGCTCTAGCAAGTCAAGGAAACCGCAGCTTCGTCGAACAGATAGAGGATCATAACCGCAGCGCGACGAGCGGCCGCGGCGGCCGAACAGACATCCTGAAATCATTGACCTCTATCGATGATCTGTATGATCTTGTCGATTCAACGGTCTGGTGGAATCAATATCGCACCCTGCGAATACGACGGGCCGCGCGAGACTTGGCGGCGAGACCGCAAGCCATGACAAATTGGTCGTACGAGCGTAAGCGCCAGGCGGTGCTGGAGACCCACGAATATTGGGTGCGCGAATATGGTGAGCTGCCTTACCTGCCCGAAGATTCGTACACAGAGTCGCCTCCTGGCGACGCGTCACCATCCTATACTGGCGCGTCCACCCCAACGCATTCCAGTTGGTTGGACGCTGCGAAGGGTGGACCTGTATTAAATCAATACGATGAAGAGTGTCCACTTCGTGGATGGAACTGGGGGATTACCACCGCCCTGGGTATTGCCGATAGCGTCAGCGAACTGATACGGCGCGCCCAGGCCACCGCGCCAGAGTCGCTCGCCGAACCATTGGCAGCATCGATGCTCGAAGTGTCCGGGGCACGCGCGGCCCTATACGCGTCTCGCGACCTCACGAATGATCCATGGCTGAAGAGGCCGTGGAGCGAACTCGATCCGGACATGGGTTACTGGAGCCTGCGGCTTGAGGCGTATTCGTTGGCGATGCTCGGTGCGCCCCTCGACGACGTCGGCAGGAGCAGAACGCAGACGCCGCCAAGCCCGGCCACCAAAACGGCCGCGGAAATTCGGGATAGCGTGCTCGACAGGGCGGGGATCGACCTCGAGACACAAACTGATGTCGAACGAAATACCTCATTCTGTGGTCTGATGTTGATCAGTAGGCAACAAGGCCGCACCGACATCCCTCAGCGCTGGGCCGGGGACGCGGTGGCATTCCAGGTTTGGCGCGCGATCAAGGCTCTGAGCCAGGTGGTCGACATAGTTCGCAGGCTGACCGGACTCGACTCCCTGTCAAAGGGCGAGACACGGCAGTCAAAGCTGGGTCGAGAAGTGCTGCTCGACCAGGCGGTGCACTCGCGGGAGGACCCACTGTCGGGGATGCCACCGTCCGCCGTACAGCACGAAATGTTGCTTCCTGACAGGTTGATCTGGCGTTATCGCATGTGCCTGCTGACCCGGCTCCTGACGCTGGAGATATCGACCTGGTTGATATCCGATGATCGTTCAGTCGGAGGCACCGAACAGCCTATTACTCTTGTGCAGTTGAGCGCGCAGGTGAGCAATTTCTTCACCGGCAACCAACTCCCGACTGCAGACAAACTAGCGGGTCAGGCGTTGAGTAGGTTCGGAGGTTTCCTCAAGCGGTCATGGCGGATGAACGACTGGGTGTGGGGACGCCTGGATGCCGCGACCTTGCTGTGTCAGGTCGTCCTGCAACCCGACCGAATGCGAAGGCTGGGTGAGGTGGCCGGGTATACTGAACCAGGCCTGGCGGCCCCATCTGCAGCGGCCATGGTTAATCAGTTTGTAAAGGAACTGTACGGGCGTGAAGAGATGCCCGAATTACTTGGCGCAGTCATGCGCGCAGCGGAACAAGAGCTCTCAAATCTTTGGGTCTCTGACCCTGTAGGTGTCAGTAGTCGGCCGCTTGCCCTACCGAACCTCGCGAACCTCGCTGCCTACGCGCTGCACGCCAAGATAATTGCCGATGAGTTGCCTGTTCTCGCTGCCTCCATCGCGTCGGACGCGGTCGAGGGCTCCAATTCGAGGTCTCACGGTGAAATCTTTCTGGTCAAGCACGCTGCGGCAATAAGGCAGCTCGAACGGGCTGACAGCAATTCGACAGGCTGGCTGACCCGGGGGAAGCGCGGACTGGACGCGTTCAGCGATTCCGGAATCGGCCGGGAGCCACTTCGAGAGGAGGTCTCGAGCGACCAGATGATCCGTACGACCGCAACCTCCGTTGCGGTGGCGGTAACGATGCTCGACTCTGAGAGGTCGGGCCTCGGGGCAGCCAAACCTGTGACAAGGGTCGCCAAGGGATTGACGCTGATACCGTACTGGATCTTGACTGGGTTGAGTAAGGGATCTGCAACAGCTCGATATCTGTCTTTGTTCGCTCTGGCAATAGGCGCGCTACTCTTGGTCCTCAGCCTGCTGGATGCGCTTCCGGGTTGGGCAGCGAGCGCGGGCTCAGCCTTGGGAGTGGCCAGTCTCCTTGCCGCGCTGGGGTTTGCGGCGCTTCGAAGCGGGACGTTTCTACATGGGATCGCAATGCTTGGTTTAGTCGTACCCGCGCTTGTTCTCGCTGTACAGCGGGCAGTCGAGTCGATGAAGAATCAACCCGGCGGAAACGATACCGCCCACAGCGCCGCTATAGGCATTTCCACCATTGTGGTGACCGCACTAGTTGTTGCTGGCCTTGTGGTATTGGGCAGCATCCCAAACCCCATGCACACACCGTCGGCCACCATATCTGACGCCGTCGAAATGAAGACTCGACGTTTTCTGATTCGGGAGATCGGCCCTAAGGCAACCCAATCCCTATGGATGTCGAGCACCTGCGATCGGTGGCGTCTCGCCTTCAACCGGGGACGCCGTGAGAGTCGCCCCAAAACACCCAACAGTTTTCCATGGGAGTATCTGACGACCACAATCGTGCGCACGGTCTCGCGCATCGCAGCGTGGACTCTAAGCCTGACGGTCGGTACCGTAGTGGTTTTCAGGTTCTTTGGGGCTGGCGCTGACGGACTTGCAATACTCAACGCCATCGAAGATTGGTCATTTTTGGCCGTGTGGGTGCTGGCCGGATGTATCGCGCTGTGCGTTCTTGGGCTGCGCATAGCTCAAATCAACGGCCGATCGTTACGAGTTTACCAAGACGTCCGCACGGACTCGGTAACTGCTGGTCTGTCGTCGAAGTGGTCGGCCGACCATCCGCGAATCACTCTGATCGACTCCAATCGGTTATCGCTGCCTGCAGCTGTGGCCGCTACATGGTCCGTTGTCTATGGCGCCGTTTTTAGTCTGGTTGCCTTCGGCACTGCTATTTTTCTGGTCAACTCTGATGAGGATTGGGCCGGCGCGATCTTACTCAACGCGGTGGTATTCGTCGTGCTGTTGACCGTCGTCATTCCAACGGTCGCTCCTCGACGATACCGAAAGCGCATAACGGACGAGTTGGCAAGCGATCCCTTTCTCATCAGGAGTTTGGGTGAGTCCGACGCCAGCCCGGACAAACTTCTGGTCGACCTGGCGCGGCGTGGATCGGCCTATGCTTTTCTGGTGTGGCCCAAGAAGGATCCATATCAATTGAGCAAGGTCGGGCGTGACCTTTATCTTCGGCTGCGCGGTCGGGCGTTCGTGGCGAACAAGGGGGCAGCGCTGCCTCGCGGTGGTGTGCCACTCAGCATTCATATCTTGGCGTTGAGTGTTGGTGCTGCGCTTCTCCTATGGGGGGTCCCAGGCGAGCAATTTCTGGCGGCAGTTCCGCACGCCGTATTCTGGGTGCTTGTTGTACTAATCCTCGCGGGGTCCGTCATCGAGGGACTCAATCTCGTTCGTTTCGCGACCGGGCTGTGGCGAGGAGCGTTGGCTGCTACAGCTGTCAGCGTCGGCGTGGTCTTGTTGGTCGCATTGTCCTCGTCGGCGACCTATCCGCCTACAAGGGCCCTTGCCAACTCACTAATTCCCCAAGGGGCTGTTCCCTGGGCAGTACTGATCGTGACCAGTGGGAGCGTTGCCTTGCTTGCCTACGGCGTCAGCAGTCTCTTTGCGCCCGACAAAGTCGACGCAGAAAGGGATGCCCCCGAGTAACGGCAAAGCCTTCGACGACGAGCGCCTTGAGGTTTGGGAAAGTCTTGTTTTTGTACTAGGAGAGACTTGCCTCATCGTCGGTGAGGAGTTGTCCCAGGAACTGGTGATGACTGAGCTGCCGGCTCTTGGCCAGTGAGAGCCGTTCCGGAGTGGTCTTTCGTCGCGGACAGCGTCGGGTGCGCAGCAGCGTAAACAGGTCCGCACTAACTTAGCTCAGCTTAGTGCTGCGGACCGGGATCCTGCCGCAGATCAACAGCGGAACGGCCGGCAAGGTGGCCGGCACCGGCCAGGTCGGTGCCGGGTTGGTGACGCCGCCCCTGGACTGCTTCACCGCGGCCAAAGCCGGCCTTACCGCCAACCGCATGAGACCGGTACATGGCGCGGCTCTCCCGCCGGGACGCTGCCGCGGATCGTGAAGGATCGTGCTGCCCCGAGCAGAAGATGTACCACCCGCCGATCGCAGGGACGCTGCGGCGGAACGCAAAGGGTCCCTCCGGCCACCAGGCGGAAGGGACCCTTCGAATGCGAAGTGCGAGCGAATGCCGTCAGGCGCCGGCGCCCTGCGCGGTGACGAGTGCGCGCTCCTCGGTTGTCGGTGCGGGCAGCCCGTCACCGTTGGGGCCGCGGTATCGAGCGATGTCCAGAATCCCCTGGCGCTTGGCCACGATGACCGGGACGAGCGCCTGACCGGCGACGTTGGTCGCGGTCCGCATCATGTCCAGGATCGGGTCGATGGCCAACAGAAGGCCGACACCGGCGAGCGGCAGCCCGAGGGTGGAAAGCGTGAGCGTCAGCATGACGACCGCACCGGTCAGTCCGGCCGTCGCCGCCGACCCGACCACCGACACGAAGGCGATGAGCAGGTAGTCGGTGATCGACAACGGAACCCCGAAGGCCTGGGCCACGAAGATCGCGGCCAGCGCCGGGTAGATGGCAGCGCAACCGTCCATCTTGGTGGTGGAACCCAGCGGGACCGCGAAGCTGCCGTACTCGCGGGGGACCCCCAGGTTGTCGATCGTCACCTGCTGGGTGACCGGCATGGTGCCGACCGAGGAGCGGGACACGAACCCCAGGGTGATCGCGGGCCAGGCTCCGGCCAGGAAAGCCTTCGGCGACAGGCCATGGGCCTTGAGCAGCAACGGGTACACCGCGAAGAGCACGATCAGGCATCCGACGTAGACATCGACCGTGAACACCGCCAGCGGGGCCACCAGATCCCAGCCGTAGGCCGACACGGCGTGACCGATCAGCGCACCGGAACCGATCGGCGCCAACCGGATGATCCACCACAGCACCGTCTGCACGACCGACAAGCCCGAGTCGGCGAACTTGATCAGCGGCTCGGCCTTCGCGCCCGTCTTCAGGGCGGCCGCGCCCAGCACGATGCCGATGACCACCAGCTGCAGCACGTTGAACGACACGGACGTCGTGGCGCCACCGTCGCCGACGGTGGTCGACGCTTGCAGACCGAGGAAGTTGGACGGCACCAGGCCGGTGAGGAAGTCGGTCCAGCCGCCGGTGCGGCCGGCGTACTGCGCGCCCTCGGTGGACAGGCCGGTTCCGGTGCCCGGATCGGTGACCGTACCCAAGACCAGACCGATGACCACGGCGATCAGCGCGGTGATGGCGAACCAGACAACAGTCTGAATTGCCAGGCGAGCGGCGTTCGCCACCGCGCCCAGCCGGGAGATCGACACGATGAGGGCCAGCAGGATCAGCGGGACGACCACCGCGCGGAGCACCGTCACGAAGATCGAGCCGACCTGGTTGAGCAGGCCGTCCAACCACCCGACGTCGAACCACCGGGCGACCAACCCGAGGCCGACACCCGCCACCAGACCGATGATGGTCTGCGCCCAGAAGGGAATGCGGCGGAGCGACCCGCCCACCCTTCGCAGGCCTAACGATTCGGACAAGTCCACCTCTACATAGCTGACGATTCGGTCGCCGATTTCACCGGCGGGACCCGCTCGTTGCTGAACGGATGTGGGGGCGCTGCAATCAGGTGACGGCCACCGGTTCTAACACTGGTGGCGGGCCGGTCGCATTCCACGACCGACCCCGGCCGGCGTGTGCTGTAGGACACTGACCCGTCCTGGCATGCGGGCGTGCTGTCCGCCGCGTGCCGTGGCGGGTGGCTGTCCGGGCGTGACCGGGGCGGCAGCACGGCAGCCGGCGGTCAGTCCGCGCGCCCGGACACGACCATGGCGCGGCAGTCGCCGAACCCGATGCCCGGCATGCCCGGCCGCGCGGCACGGGCGCGGAGGATCACCTCGTCGCCGTCCTGCAGGTAGGTGCGGGTGTCCCCGGAAGCCAGCACCAGCGGCACGGTGCCGTTGCGGGTGAGCTCCAGCAGGCTGCCGTAGCCGGACGGGTCCGGCGCGGACAGGGTTCCGGTGCCGAGCAGGTCCCCGGGCCGCAGGTCGCAGCCGCCGCTGGTGTGGTGGGCGATCATCTGCGCCACCGTCCAATACAGGTGACGGGTCGAACTGAGCGAAAGCCGCTCCGGCTGATCGCCTCTGGCGCGCATGGCAGCGGTGAGCAACAGCACCTCGAGGTCGATGTCCAGCCCCCCGCCGGCCTGATCATCGGGATCGAACAGATACGGCAGCGGAGCGGGATCGCCGGGGCGTCGGGCGGTCGCCGGCAGCCGGTACGGGGCCAACGCCTCGGGGGTGACGACCCATGGCGACACCGTGGTGGCGAAGTTCTTCCCGAGGAAGGGACCCAGCGGCTGGTACTCCCAGGCCTGGATATCGCGCGCCGACCAGTCGTTCAGCAGGCAGAACCCGGCCACCTGCGCCGCGGCCGCACCGACGCGAATCGGCTCCCCCGCGGCGTTCCCGGGCCCGATCCAGACGCCGAGCTCGAGCTCGAAGTCGAGTTTCTCGGTGGGCGCGACACGCGGTCCGTCCTCCGCGGGCAGCCGGAACTGTCCGCGTGGCCGGCGGACCGGCTCCCCGCTGACCCGCACCGAGGACGCCCTGCCGTGGTAGGCGATCGGTACCCAGGAGTAGTTCGGCAGCAGCGGCGTATCAGGCCGGAAGAGTGCGCCCACCGTGGTGGCGTGCTGGATGCCGGCGTAGAAATCGGTGTAGTCCCCCACCGCCGCAGGCAGTGTCACGACGACGTCGCGAACGTCGTGCAGCAGGGGTCGAACGTCCGCGGTCTCCGGTGCCCCACTGGTCAACAGGGCGTGGACCCGGGCGCGCAGCGCCCGCCGCGGCGCAGGACCCGCTGCGAACAGCTTGTTCAAACTCCGACCGGCCGCCGCCTGCGCACCGGCCAGCGCGGCTCCGGTCAGCAGGCCGGAGCGGGCGAGCCCGCGCAGGTCCAGCACGCTGTCGCCGATCCGGATAGCGCCGCGCGCATCGGCGTCCCAACCGCCGGCGGGCCGCGGCGCGACGATGCCGAACGGAAGGTTCTGCAGCGGGAAATCCGGATGCCCATTGGCGGTCTCCACCCAGCTCGTGGTGCCCGGATCGTGCGTCGCGTCAAGGGCGGTGGACGGCGATCCGGGGATCACGATGCGGCGCCGGGATTCTCGGGCGCGACGAAGCGGGCATCCAGTCCGGCCCAGCAGTCCGCGTAGTCGTCCTGCAATTGCGGCAGCTCGGCGGCGTACCGGGTGACCCGCTGCGGGAACCGGGTCTCGAACATGAACGCCATCGTGCCGACCAACTTGGTCGGCACCAGGTCCGCCGCGCTCGCCGCCTCGAACGCCTCGGTGTCCGGTCCGTGCGGCAGCATGCAGTTGTGCAGGCTGAAACCGCCCGGGACGAAGCCCTGCGGTTTGGCGTCATACACGCCGTAGATCAGCCCCATGAACTCGCTCATGATGTTCATGTGATACCAGGGCGGGCGAAAGGTGTTCTCCGACACCATCCATCGGTCCGGAAAGACCACGAAGTCGACGTTGGCGGTCCCCGGTGTCTCCGACGGCGCGGTGAGGACGGTGAAGATCGACGGGTCGGCGTGGTCGAACAGCAACGGCCCGACCGGGGAGAACCGCCGCAGGTCGTACTTGTAGGGCGCGTAGTTGCCGTGCCACGCGACGACGTCCAGCGGTGAATGCCCGAGATCGGTGCGCCAAAGTGACCCGCCCCATTTCACGTACAGCGCCGACGGTTCGTCGCGCTGCTCGTACGCGGCGACGGGCGTCAGGAAATCCCTGGGATTCGCCAGGCAATTGGCGCCGATCGGCCCGCGCTCGGGCAGGGTGAAGGTCCCGCCGTAGTTCTCGCAGACATAGCCCCGGGCCGGACCGTCGATCAGCTCGATGCGCATCTTGACACCCCGCGGGAGAACGGCGATCTCACCCGGTTCGACGTCGATGATGCCGAATTCGGTCCAGAACCGAACGGCGCCCTGCTGTGGCACGAACAGCATTTCCCCGTCGCCGTTGTAGAAATACTCGGCACGCATGGAGCGGGTGAAGAAGTACAGGTGGTTCGCCATCCCGGCGTGCGTGTCGGTGTCACCGGCCGCGGTGACGGTGCGCAGCCCGCCGTCGATCAGCGTCATCGGCTCGTCGGGGATCGGCACCGGGTCCCACCGCAGCGGGCCGATCGGCACCTCCACCTCGCGGTTCGGTGCGCTGCGCCACCAGCCGGCATCGACCCTCCGGAAACGCCCGCCGTGCCGCACGGTCGGCCGGATCCGGTAGAGCCAGGAACGCTCGTTGCTGGTGCGGGGCGCGGTGAACGGCGACCCGCTGAGCTGCTCGGCGTACAGCCCGTACGCCACCCGCTGCGGTGAATTGCGGCCCACCGGCAACGCGCCCGGCACGGCCTCGGTTTCGAAGCCGTTGCCGAAACCCGTTTGATACCTGATCATCTCGACTCCCGCGGTGCTCGGATGACGGGGGTCGGTCACGGGTGCCAAAATCCGGCGTGCACCTCGCGCGCCTGCGGCAGGGCGAACGGTCCCCGCACGTCGACCCGCCGCTGCCCGGCCCCGAACACCGTCCGGCACGGCATTGCCAGGGTCGGGTTTTCCGGGTCTGCCCCGGTCAGCTCGCGAAGCTCGTCCTCACCGAGGGCGTACACGACCGCCCCGATCCCGGACCAGTAGATCGCGCCGGAGCACATCGCACACGGTTCGGTGCTGGTGTAGAGCGTCAGCCCCCGCAGATCGGCGACGGGATAGGCCGTCGACGCCGCGCGAACCAGGTTCGTCTCGGCGTGCCCGGTCACGTCTGCCGTTGTCACGACGGTGTTCTCGGCGATCAACAGGACGTGCCCGTCGGGGTCCGCCAACAGGGCACCGAACGGATGGTTCCCGTGCTCTCTGGCCCGTGCGGCGACGGCGACGGCCTGCAGCAGCAACGCCTGGATATCCGGCACGGCGATCACTCCCGGAATTCCCAGTGCACCGTGACGTCGACCCCGACCTGCGCATCTCCGGTGGCGACCGGCATCGACTCGGGCGCGCCGGCGCGCAGGGACATCATCGGCCGGGGTCCAGCGCCGGGCGGCCGCTCGTCGATCCACAGCACCCGGCCCAGGGTGCGACCGGCCAGCGCCGCGAACTGTTCGGACTTTGCGGTCGCGTCCGCGAAGGCCGCCTCCCGAGCCCGTGCCAGTGCCTGCTCCGGATGTGCCGGGCTGAGCGCGACCCCGTCGATGCGCACCCCCTCACCGCCCAGCGACGCGACGTCGGTCAGCAGCCGTTCGATCCCGTGCAGCCCTTCCCGCCGGACGGTGAGCCGTTGCCCCGCTTGGTATCCCAGGACCTGCTGCCGTCCGTTGGCATACTCCGTACGGGGGCCGAGGGTCAGGTCCGAGGTCCGCACCGATCGGGCGTCCACCCCGCCGTCGGCAAGGATGGCGAGCAGATGGGTGGCCGTGTGCGATGCCACCGAGAACGCATCCCCGGGCTCGGCGCGGGTGACCTCGACGGCCAGCGAGATCGTCACCTGGTCGACCGCCGCGGTGGCAGTCCCGGACCCGATCACGGTGATGCCCTGCGGCGGCGTGGTGGCGGCGGTCACCCGGTCAGTCTGCAACACGGGCGCCCACCTCACTCGGTCAAGGGGACGAACATCCGGGATGCCGATGTCGGCCGCCGGCGCTGCTCGGCTCCGGCCGGCGTCGAGCATCGCTACCCGGTCACCCTGAACAACAGAAATCTCCCCGACGACGACGTGACGGCGGGTTCGGCGCGGTTGCCGGTGACCGCCGCGACGTCGGGCTTCCACTTCTCGGACCTGCCGTATGCGGCGGTGTCGACGTACACGGCGCAGGATCCGGAGGAGCGGACCGCGGCGGCAAAGGAGGTGGGGTCGGTCACCGAACCCCAGTAGTCCCACCCACGTGTCCCGCCGATCGAACCGTAGCTCCATCTGAGCCGACCGGCGGGCGTGGAAAGGTACGGCAGTGCTTCGTCGTAGTCGCCCATGTGTCCCACCGGTCCGCTGTCGGGAAAGCTCTTGAGCGGGAGCTGCACGATCCCGCAGCCGTCCGGCAGCAGGGCATCGGCGTCCGCCACGAACGCCGACATCTCGGCGTCGGCGGTGGGCCGGATCGGAGTCGCACGGGCGACGCCCAGCACCTGGTCGAAGAGCACCACGACGGCCAGCACGGCCGCCACCATCCAGCGAAGGCGTGACCGGGACGCCATCACCCGATCGAGCACCACCGCGACCAGGCCGAGCGCGAACAGCGCGAGCACGATCGACAGCCGGCCCCAGGCGCGGATGGTGGGTCCGGCAACGAACGCGGCGGCGATTCCGAGACCGGTGACGGCGTAGAACAACACGGTCCACAGGGTTGCGGCCGCGAGCACCCGTACCCGGACGTCAGCGACGAGACGACCAACGGCCGTCGCATGAAGCCTCGATCCGCCGGCCAACGCCAGCAGAGGTAAGGCCACGATCAACGCGGCGAACGCCATCGACGCGACGAACGGCAGACCCGGCGGCTCGGTGGTGGTCGAGGTGACCGAGGCGTCGTTGTACGCGGCGGTCAGTCTTGCCAGTTTCGGTAGTCCGCTGCCCTGCCAGGGCAGGATCAGCGGCAACAACCGCCCGGCGTATTTCTCCGACTCGCCGTAGCTGCGGCCGTGGAAGTACGGCTCGTACCGCTCCCCGAAGTCGAGCGACAGCAGCACGAGCTCGATTCCGACGAACGCCACCAGGGCAACCAACCCCGCGGTCGGCCAACCCCATTGGCGCACCGGACGCCCGCTGAGCAGGTGACCCAGACCGGCCAGCAGCCAAACGCCAGCAACGACGATGACACCGAAGACGTAGTAGTAGCCGCCGGAGGAGGCCACGGCCAGTCCGAGACCGACGACGGGCAGCCCGCGCCGAAGCCACCTGCCCCGCGGTGTCGCCGCCCGCGCCGCCCAGTCCCGGAACGGGTCGGTCCGCTTCCCCGCGACCACCAGCACGAGGATCCCGACCAACGGGATCGCCCAATAGTTGGCCAGGAAGGCATGCCCGGCGCCGACCCGGAGGAAGTGGTATGGCGCCAGGCTGAACACCACCGCCACGAAGCCCGCCACCCAGGGGCGGACGCGGAGGGCGCGGAAGAACAGGTACCCGGTGAACGCCGCCCCGGCAAACGTCAGCAGGTAAAAGACGTTCAGCAGCACGACGCCGTTGTCCACAAAGACAGTCAGGACGCTGACGACCAGCGCGGACGACACGTCGAATTGCGCGCTGAAGAAGGCGTTGAAACCGTGCGGAAATCCGAGATTCCCGTTCGTCGCGAACGGGAACGACTGGGCCGCGCTGGTGAACAACGTGTAGTGCAGGATCTGGTCGTCGGTGCCGGCCGTCCAGCGTTGCCCGATGGTCGACGCGGTGATGCCCAGAGCCAGCGCGGCAACCACCGTGGACACCAGCGCCGCACCGAGCGCCATGGCCAGTTCGGCGATGAGCCGCGGTCGTCGATCTGCCGGAACCGGAACCACCACAGGAGCTTGGGCATCCACCTCGCTCACCGGCATCGCCCCCGTCCGGACCGGTGACCGCATGGTGTGACTCCTCGGTCAGACAGTGGTGCTGCACCGGGTGGGGCGGGGGCTCGACGCCCGATCCCGCAGGGACGGCGGCGCGACTCGGGAGCCCGGACGGCACAGAAAGCGGGCACGCATCATGCGGAATCAATTGCGGGCCGAATGACCGAAGACTAAAGGCCCGCGCGTACCCGCGCTTCCCTGACGTGTTCAGGATCACCCGAGCGGATCAACACCTCGAATTGGGTCGGCCACCGAAGGCCGGAAAGGCATATCCGGAATGAGAGCCGAGAAAGCGAATACGCCGGGCTCGCGCAGGGGGTTGGGGAACTCGTGCAGGTGATGCCGCCTGGAGTCACCGGCCCGCCGCCCCGTCCCGCCGCCCCGTCCCGCCGCCCCATCCCGCCGCGTCGGCCGATCCCGCGGTCGTGCTGGGCGCTGCGGCGATCACCCGAGCATCCCCACACCGCAGACTTGGCTGCGGACGGCACTCCGGTCTCAAGTCTGGTTCACACTCAATGTCCGGTTGTCGTTCAAGGATCCAAGGAGACGTGGGTGGACTGGTACCAGCGGGTACTGGTCGGGGGCCGCGGCAGTCTGGGCGCTGATCGGATTCCTCGTCACATTCGCGGTGACCAGGGGCATCACCCGGCGGATCCCGGCGAAGAACGCCGACCCGGCGCCGGAATCCGCATCCGGTGGCGGCCTGTCGGACATCTACATCGCGGGCGTGCACGTCCACCATCAGGTCGAGGGCATCCTGCTCGTGCCGCTGTCCGGCCTGCTCGAGTTCCGGTTCCGCCCCGAGTCGCCGTGGGCCGAGGTGCTGGCCGCGTTGTTCGGGGTCGGTGCGGCCCGCACCTTGGACGAGTTCGCGCTGTGGTCCACCTCGACGACGTCTACTGGGGGAAGAGGGCCGGAAGTCGATCGACGCGATCCTGATCGGCGCCGCCCTGGGAGCGGTACTCGGCGGTGCCCCGGAACCGTCGACGACCGACCTCGAGACACCGGTCCACCCGCCGGGTACCGCCGGACAACGCTGACCGTCGGCACACAAGAGCTGACCGGCAGCGCCCGGTGCTAGTTCTGTACTAGTTCAGCTGCGCGCCAGGGCATCGACGAGCGCGTGTCCCAGGTCCAACCCGGCGGCGGCCGGACCCCGCCCGCCCAGGTGCGCGGCATTGGTGTACACGCCGTCGACGAGCACGGCCAGCTGGTCGGCGAGCCGGGCTGCGGCCCGGTGATCGCCATCGACGCCGACCACATCGTCGGCCATCGCCGTCAGGCGATCCCGCAGCGCGCGGCGGTAGGACTTCGCCGCGAGCCGGGCCGGATGCTGCGGGTCGGCGTACTCCATGGCGGCGTTGTGGAAGGGACAGCCGCGAAAGATGCGGCGGCGTGCATCGCGTCCCACCGCGTCCAGCAGGGCATGCAGCGCGCCCTCCGGGGTCAGCCGAGCGCGGTCGGCGTCCACCAGGTCGAGGATGGTGCCGCTCAGCCGTTCCAGGTAGGCGCCCACCAGTACGTCCTTGGTGGGAAAGAGGCGGTAGACGGTCGGCTTCGACAGGCCGGTGGCCCGCACGAGCTCATCCATTCCCACGGCATGGACGCCGCGTGCGTAGAACAGGTCCGCTGCGGTGTCGAGCACGATGTGCTCGCGCTCTGCCCGACTCCGACGGGCAGGACGGCCGCCGGCAGCGCCGGCGGTGGGGGCACCGGTGGGGGCTACCGGGAGAACACTCATGACGCTATGTTACGGAACGGTACGTATCACGCGATGCAGGAGGTTCCCATGTCACAACTCGTCATCCTGGTCACCGGGTCCGCCGCCGGTCTCGGCCGCGAGGTCGCCCGTCAGCTGGCGGCCGAGGGGCACCTCGCGCTGGTTTCCGCCCGCGATCCACGCCAGGCCGAAGCGACTGCGGCCGAGATCGGCGCCCGAGCCCTCCCTGTCGGCCTCGACGTGGCCGATGACGAGTCCGTCGCCGCCGCCGTCGACCAGATCGGCGCGATCACCGGGCGGCTCGACGTGCTGATCAACAACGCCGCCGCGTACGTCGACTGGACCGAGACTGCCGGCGCCGCCGACCTCGATCGGTCCCGCGCGGTCATGGAGACCAATCTCTACGGACCGTGGCGCGTCACGCAGGCGTTCCTGCCCATGCTGCGGGAAAGCCCATCGGGCCGGGTCGTCAACATCAGCAGCGGCGCCGGGTCGCACGGCGATCCGGCATTCGGCCTCACCGCCAGGGGCGGAGCCGCGGCCTCCTACGGCATCACCAAGGCGGCACTCAACGCACTCACCAGCACCCTTGCCACCGAACTGGCCGGGACCGGGGTGCTGGTGAACGCCGTCTGCCCGGGGCTCACCGCGACCTACCCGGGAGCCGAGGCGATGGGCGCCCGACCGGTCGAGGAGAGTGCCCGGGGGGTGGTGTGGGCTGCGACGCTACCGTCCGGCGGACCCTCGGGCGGGTTCTTCCGGGACACCCGGCCGTTGCCCTGGTAGGTACTCCACGCCACCCCCTGCGGGGACCGGTTCGTTTCCCCCGGCGCGACGGCCCACGATGACCGCGACCGCTCCGAGCACCGCCCAGCCGAGCAGGATCGTCACCGGCCCCCAGACCGAGGCGGCCGGGAAATAGGTGGCCGTGCGGAGCAGGGTGCCGCCCGCTCCGGTCGGCAGCCACTGACCGAGATCGCCCCACGGGTCCGGCAGCAGGCGCGGCGAGGTGGCGATGCCGGACAACGGATTACCCAGGATCATCAGCAGCAGCGCACCCAGCCCGGCGCCGGCCGCGCCGATCAACCGCACCAGACCGGCCACCACGAGCGCCGATGCCGCGACGGTCAACGAGATCGCGGATGCTGCGGCGACGAATCGGTCGCCGGAGACGCCGAGCCAGCCGAGAACTCCCGCGAAGCTGACACCGATTGCGGCAGCTCCGACGACCACCGTCCCGAGCACCCACCAACGGCTGCGCAGGGCCAGGGCGGAGCTCGCTCCGAGCGCGAGCCCGGCGATGATCATCGGGAACGACCCGGCAGACAGGCCGACGCCCCTGCTGTCGGTTGCCGGCAGCGGGACGACGTCGACCACGGCGGGTGCCGTCGTCGGTGTCTGACCCAGGCTGGCCGCAGCTGAGGTGAGCAGCTGGGACAAGGCGGAGGATCCGGCGCCCGCGGTGAGCAGCGTCGGGCCGGCCTGCCCGAGGACGATCGCGCCGTCGGCGGTGCGGTCGACCAGCGCCGATCGGGCGGCCTGCTCGTCCGACACCACCGTGACCTCGAAGGCATCGGCGCCGGCGGACTCATCGAGCTCGGCCCGTAGCTGCTCGATCGCGGCCGGCGGTCCGGCCACCACGAGCCGGACGCCGCTCGGTCCCGAGTTCACCGCGAGACCGACGAACAGCGCCAGCACCAGCGAGAGGCCGGCAGTCACCACCAGCACCAGCCCGACCGCCCTGCGTCGGTCGTCGCGGCCTCGCGTCGCCGACCGCCGACCGGCATCGGTGGGGGCATCCGCTGATGGTGGTGCGGTCGTCGGGGTGCCGTCCGACAATGTCATGGTTGCTCCGTTCCGAGAAGGATCGTTCGTTTTTAGAAGCATGCTCCTCGGGTGCCGGATCGTCAAGAACAGATATTCGGTTTACCCTGGCGTCATGCCGAAGGTCACCGCTCAACACCGTGCGGACCGCCGCGAAGAAATCTTGACCGCGGCGTGGAAGTGCTTTTCCAGGAACGGTTTTCACAGCACCTCGATGGCCGACGTGATCCGCGAGGCAGGCTTGTCGGCGGGCGCGGTCTATCTCTACTTCCGGTCCAAGGACGACATCATCGTCGCCGTCGGCACCGAGGTCTTCAACGGAATCCGGGGCAGACTCGCCCAGTTCGCAGCGCAGGAAACACCACCTGCCCCGGCGGAGATCGCCGCCTACCTGGTTCGGCAGCCCGTCCTGGCGCAGGAGCAGGCACCAGCGGACGTGTTCCCGCTGCTGCTCGCCGTCTGGGGGGAGGCCACCCGGAACCCGGCGCTGATCACCCTTGCCGACGAGATCATGACGGACCTGCGAACGGTCGTCACCGCGATGCTCGAGCGGTGGGCCGGCGCCGGCAACGTGCTGGCGGTCCCGGCCGACCACCTGACCCCGATCCTGCTGTCCCTGGTCCAGGGATTCGTCGTCCAGCAGGCAATGGTGCACCGACCGCCGGCAGATCAGTACCAGCAAGCCGTGCGCGCACTGTTCGGTGCCGCCGGGATGGCGGACCGCCGGGACGCACCGTGACGACAATCTTTCGGCGGCCCGGCGAGCGATGTCAGCGCCGGTTCACGCCCGCCGCGTCGTCGTCGATGCCGATCCCCGGCCGTCGCCGATGTCGCTACGGCCGACCGGGGCGACCTATCGGGGCCGGCCCGCCGACGCCCGGTCGCCAGCACCGGAACGCCTGCTCGACTCAACCGGGAACCAGCCGGCCCGGCTGAGCTGACCCGAGACCGGATGCCCGATCTCGGCGCTCAATGCCGGCAGCACCCGGACCAGCCGCCCCGGGTCGATCCCGGTCGGCACACCGGAGCGGTGCAGCAGGTAGAGCAGATCTTCGGTGGCGATGTTGCCGGTCGCCGCAGGCGCGAACGGACAGCCGCCGATACCGCCGACGCTGGCGTCCAATGCGCTCGCGCCACGGTCCAGGGCGACCTGGGCGTTGGCGTATCCGGTGTTGCGGGTGTTGTGAAAGTGCCAGCGCAGCGGGATGTTCGGCGCGGCGGACGCCGCCACATCGGCCAGTGCGCCCACTTGGGCGGGCACCCCGACGCCGATGGTGTCGGCGATGGCAAGTTCGTCGGGCGGCTGCTCGAGGCAGCGAATGACCAGGTCCAGCACGGTGTCCGGCGACACCTCGCCCTCGAACGGGCAGCCGAACGCCGCCGCGATGGTCAGCGTGGTGCGCAGCCCCGCAGCCCCCGCCCGCCGGGCCAGCCGATGCCAGGACGCGATGGCCTCACCCACCGTCATGCCCTGGTTGCGCCGGCTGAAGGTCTCGCTGGCCACGACGACGGTGTTCACCTCGTCCATCCCGGCGGCGATGGCCCGGTCCAATCCGCGCTCATTGAGGACCAGGCCGATGTAGGACACCTCGCCGCGCGGCAGCCCCGCGGCGACCGCCTCGGCATCCGCCATCTGCGGAACCCGTCCGGGGTGCACGAAGCTGGTGGCTTCCATCCGCCGCACACCCGCCGCGACCAGCCCGCCGATCAACCGAAGTTTCGCCTCGGTCGACAGCACCGCCGACTCGTTCTGCAGGCCGTCGCGCGGCGCGACCTCGACAATCTCCACCCGATATGTATACAACCGCGAGCAACTAACTGAAAGACCTCGCGGCCATGTCTTGCGGGGTCGTGCGCGGTCTGCCAGCATTCCATGCAATCGTCTCCCGCACTCCGGTTCCTCCACATCCGACCTAGGAGTTCCGTGGCCCACGCCTCGAAGAACACAGCGGTGCTGTTGCGCGAGATGATCCTCGCGGGAGCATTGCCGGCCGGGGCGAAGTTGGGCGAGGCCGAACTGGCCACCCGACTCGAGGTGAGCCGCACTCCGGTCCGCGAGGCGCTGTCCCGACTCGCCGCCGAAGGCTTGGTCGAACTCGTCCCGAACCGGGGCGCCCGAGTGGCCCGCTGGACCCAGGAGGCACTCGAACAGATCTTCGAGCTGCGCCTGCGTCTCGAGCCGTATGCCGTCTCCCTCGCCGTCCCGCGGTTGACCGACGCCGACCTCGACGATCTGGACGACCTCGCGCACCGCATGCAGGGACTGGGGAAGCCCGGCCGCGCACAGGACCTCGACGGAATTGTGCACCTCAACCGGCAGTTCCACCGGATGCTGATCAACCGGGCGGCGAACCCGGCGGTGGCCTCCGCACTGCTCACGGTGACCCACGCGTCGGTGGTGAACCAGAACTTCCACAACTACTCGCCCGAGGCGCTGGCCCGGAGCCTGGCCCACCACGTGGAAATGGTCGCGGCGGCCAGGGCCGGCAATGCGGACTGGGCGAACAGCGTCATGCACGCGCATCTGTACAACGCGCGGGCCACCATGCTGCCCACCCACCGCCCACCGCGGACCCAGCCGTGACCGAAGCGGCCGGTGACGAGAGCGCCTTGCACGCAAGCGGTCCTGCTGGTGATCTCCCGCTGGGCGACCTTCGGGTGGTGGAACTCGGCCAGTTGCTTGCCGGCCCGTTCTGCGGCCAACTGCTGGGTGATTTCGGCGCCGAGGTGATCAAGGTGGAGGACCCCGGCCGCGGCGACCCGATGCGGCAATGGGGCAGGGAGAAGCCGCACGGCAAGTCGCTGTGGTGGCCGGTGGTGGCGCGGAACAAGAAGTCGGTGACCTGCAATCTGCGCTCCGCCGACGGCCAACGCCTGCTCCGCAGATTGATCGACACCGCGGACATCCTGGTGGAGAACTTCCGGCCCGGAACCCTGGAGCGCTGGGGGCTGGGTCCGGAAACGCTGTGGGAGACGAACCCCGGGCTCATCGTCACCCGGGTGACCGGGTACGGCCAGACCGGCCCCTACGCGCCGCGGGCCGGCTTCGGCTCGATCGGCGAGGCGATGGGCGGGATCCGTTACGTCACCGGCAATCCCGATCAGCCACCGGCCAGAGCCGGCATCTCGCTGGGAGACTCGCTGGCCGCCACCTTCGCCTGCCTGGGGACACTGGTCGCGGTGCACAGCCGCAGCCGGACCGGCCGGGGTCAGGTCGTCGATTCCGCGATCTACGAGGCGGTGCTGGCGATGATGGAGTCGCTGTTGCCGGAGTGGGCGATCGCCGGCTACCAACGGGAGCGAACCGGCGCCGTGCTGCCGAACGTGTCCCCCAGCAACGTGTATCCGACCGCCGACGGCGATCTGGTACTGATCGCCGCCAACCAGGATTCGGTGTTCAAGCGGCTGGTCGACGTGATGGGCCGTCCCGAGCTTGCCGCTGACGAGCGGTACGCCAGCCATTCCGCGCGCGGCGCGACGATGACCGAACTGGACACGCTGATCGCCGAATGGACGAGCACCCGCGACGCCGACGACCTGCTCGAGCTGCTGCACGGGGGCGGCGTTCCGGCCGGCCGGATCTTCCGCGCCAGGGACATGTTCACCGATCCGCATTTCGCGGCGCGGGAGGCCATCGTCCGGGTGGTGCATCCCGAACTCGGCGAGCTTCCGATGCAGAACGTCGCGCCGAAGCTCTCCCGCACGCCGGGGGCGGTGCGGACGGCCGGGCCGGCGCTGGGCGAGCACAACACCGAGATCTGGCACGACGTCATCGGCCTGTCCTCGGCGGAGATCCGCAGCTACCAGGACCAGGCAGTGATCTGACCGGCAGTGTGACCAGAAAGCAATGCGACCCAACAGCAGGAGGACTGATGAGTTATCGGCTCGGCGTCGATGTCGGCGGCACGTTCACCGATGTCCTGCTGGTCAATTCCGACAGCGGGCAGACCTGGCGGACGAAGACCGCGTCCACCCCCGCCGACCAGTCGGAGGGCGTGTTGCGCGGCATCGAGAAGGTATGCGCTGACGCGGGTATCGCGCACACCGACATCGCCACCGTGCTGCACGGCACCACCGTCGGCACCAACGCCATCTTGGAGGGCAAGGGCGCCGTCGTCGGCCTGGTCACCACCCAGGGCTTCCGGCAGGTGCTGCAGATCGCCAGGTCCTTCGTCCCCGGCGGCCTGGCCGGCTGGATCATCTGGCCGAAGCCCGAGCCGCTCGCGGCGCTGGAGAACACCATCGAGGTCCCGGAGCGGATCGCCACCGACGGGAGCATCGTGCTCCCGCTGGACGAGGAGGAGACCCGCCGCCGGCTGCGGGAGTTGCGGGACAACGGGATTCAGGCACTGGCCATCTCGCTGATCAACGCCTTCGCCAACGGCGAGCACGAGGAACGCATCGCGAAGATCGCCGCGGAAGAACTGCCCGGCATCCCGATCTCCCGGTCCAGCATCGTGCTGCCCGAGATGCGCGAGTACGAACGGGCGCTGACCACCGTCGCCAACAGCTACGTGCAGCCGCAGGTGGCCCGGTACGTGCGGAACCTGTCCGATCAGCTTGCCCAGCAGGGATTGTCGGCCGATCTGTCCATCCTGCGCAGCGACGGCGGGCTCGCCGCGGCGGAGGTCGCCGCGGATTCGCCGGTCACCATGCTGATGTCCGGCCCGGCGGGCGGGGTCACCGGCGCAGTCTGGCTGGCCGGCCAGACCGGCAGCAAAGACCTGCTGACATTCGACATGGGCGGCACATCCACCGATGTCGCGCTGGTGCAGGGACTCAAGCCGCGCACCGGACGGGAGACCAAGGTCGGTGACCTGGTTGTCCGGGCCTCCTCGGTGGACGTGCGGACGGTTGGCGCGGGCGGTGGTTCGATCGCTCACGTCCCCGAGCTGACCAAGGCGCTACGGGTCGGCCCGCAGTCCGCGGGTGCGGTCCCGGGCCCCGCCGGGTACGGCCTCGGCGGCAGCGCGCCGACGGTCACCGACGCCAACGTGGTGCTCGGGTACCTGCCGACCTCGCTGGCCGGTGGCGAGATCACCCTGGACGTCGAGGCGTCCCGGGCGGCGGTGCAGGGCATCGCCGACGCGATGGGCCTGCCCAGCGCCGAGGCGGCTGCCGCCGGAATCATCGACATCGTCAACGAGAACATGCTCGGCGGTCTGCGGCTGGTCAGCGTGCAGCAGGGATTCGACCCCCGGGATTTCGCCCTCGTCGCATTCGGCGGCGCGGGACCGTTGCACGCCAACGCGATCGGTGCGCTGACCGGTGCCTGGCCGGTGATCGTGCCGCCCTCGCCGGGCGTGCTGTGTGCGCTGGGGGACGCCACCACCTCCGTCCGCGACGAATCCGCGCGGACCTGCCTGCGCCGGTTCTCCGACCTCACCGGCGCCGAGCTGCGCGACATCCTGACCGGACTGTCCGGCGACGCCTCGGAACGGCTTGCCGCGCAGGGACTCGATCTGGCCGAGCACCAGATCGAGTACGAGGTCGACGTCAGGTACTTCGGGCAGGGTTTCGAAATCCCGGTCACGGTCGACCCGGCGTGGCTGGACGATCTCGACGGTCTCCTGACGCGGTTGGGTTCCTCGTTCGACGCCGAGCACGAACGGCTGTTCTCGTTTCTGCTCGACACCGACCACGAGCTGGTCAATGCCCGTGCCTCGGTCAGCGGTCCGCGGCCGGAGGTCGCACCGACCCTGCTGGAGCAGGGCGACGGCGACCCGTCCGCCGCACGCACCGGCACGACCAAGGTGTACGTCCGGGGCGGCTTCGCCGACGCCGCGATCTACGACCGGCAGCGATTGCGCGCCGGGGACGTGATCAGCGGGCCGGCCATCGTGGCCGAGATGGACTCCACCACCTTGGTTCTCCCCGACCACTCCGCGACTACGCATCCCTCGGGCAGCCTGCTCATCCGGCCGGTGTCCGGCAGCGGGAGTCTGTCCGGTCAGACCGATCCGAAGAGCGAGGACTGAGCGATGGCACGCCTCATCGAAACCGACACGACACCACTGCCGGCGGCGGATGTCGATCCGGTCACCCTCGACCTGATCGAGAACGGTCTGCGCAACGCCCGCTACGAGATGGACGAGGTGCTGTTCCGCACCGCCCTGTCTCCCGGCATCCGCGAGCAGCACGACGAATTCCCGTTGATCGCCGATCCCTCCGGGAAGATGGTCGTCGGCCAGTTCGGCCTGTCCATCCCGGATTTCCTGGACGGTTTCGACGGCGACATCGGCGAAGGTGACGTGCTTCTCACCTCCGACCCGTACGCCTGCGGTGCGGCGATCAGCCACGCCAACGACTGGCTGGTGGTCACCCCGATCTTCGTCGAGGGGCGGCTGGTCGGCTGGGCCGCGATGTTCGGGCACATGTCCGACGTCGGCGGCAAGACCCCGTCGTCGATGCCGACCGACGCCAGGACGATCTACGAAGAGGGCGTCGTCATCCCGCCCTTCAAGCTGTACTCGGCGGGCAAGATCAACGAAGACGCGTTGCGGATCATCCTCAACCAGGTGCGGGTGCCCGACTGGAACCGGGCCGACCTGAACGGGTTGGTCGCAGCCTGCCGCACGGCCGGCCGTCGCGTCCAGCAGATGTGTGCGCGGTTCGGCACCGCGACCTACCTGACCGCACTGGACGCGTTGCTGCAACGCAACTACGACGCGATGAAGACACTGCTGCACCTGGTCTTCGCCGAGGGCAGGACCCTGTCGTTCACCGACTACATCTGCGACGACGGAGTCGGATACGGGCCGTACGAGCTGAAGCTCTCGCTCACCCGCACCGGCGACACCGTGCACCTGGATTTCACCGGTTCCTCGCCGCAGGCGCAGGGACCGATCAACTACTACATCAACGAGAACCTCGTCCGGATGTTCTTCGGCATCTACATGATCACCGTCGCTGATCCGCAGATCCTCTGGAACGACGGCTTCTACCCGCTGGTGGAGGTGACGATTCCCGACGGGTCGTTCTGGAAGCCGAAGCACCCGGCCGCGTTGAATGCCCGCAACCACGGCATCGGAAGGGTTTTCGACCTGTTCGGCGGATTGCTCGGCCAGACGAACCCGGCGCTGCTGAACGCGGCCGGCTTCTCGTCATCGCCGCATTTCATGTACTCCGGCAACTACTCGACCGGCGATCGCAAGGGCGAGTGGTTTCAGCTGTATTCGATCGGCTTCGGCGGGATTCCCGGCCGGCCGCTCGGTGACGGTCCCGACGGGCATTCGCTCTGGCCGAGTTTCGTCAACATCCCCTGCGAGTTCCTGGAGTCGTACTACCCGCTGCGGATCGAGAAGTGGGAAACCATCGCCGACACCGGTGGGTCCGGTGTGCACCGCGGCGGGAACGGCGTGGACGTCGCGTACCGCTTCCTGGAGCCGGGCACTATCGCGATCCACGACGACCGCTGGCTGACCTATCCGTGGGGCGTCAACGGCGGCGAACCCGGCACCCGCGGCACCAAGTGGCTCGACCGGGCCGACGGCACCCACCAGGTGCTGCCGAGCAAGTGTCATGACGTTCCGGTGTTCCCGGGCGACGTGCTGCACTTCGTCACCTGGGGCGGCGGCGGCTGGGGTGACGCCCTCGAGCGGGACCCGGAACTGGTCGCGCTCGAGGTGCGCCGCGGGCTGGTCAGCGCCGCCGGCGCACGGCGCTACGGCGTCGTGGTGGATGCGGGCGGCCGACTGGACGCTGTGGAGACCGAGACGCTGCGCGCGGAAATCCGTGGCGCCCGGGTTGGTGAGCTGCCCGTCTTCGACATGGGTCCCGGGCTGGAGGAGTTGCTGGAGCGGTGCGAGGAGGAGACGGGTCTGCCGGCGCCCAAGCCGCCGGTGTGGCTGTGAACCCAGGTCCGGGCGGTGAAGCGCCGCCCGACGGTCGGCAGGCGGCGGGCAGTGACCAGCCGTCCGGGGACCGGCCGCCGGCCGAGACGCCGGAGCAGCCCGCGTTCGGCGGCCGGATCGGCTGGGGCCGCCGCCCCGCGCTGGTCCTCATCGACCTGATGCGCGCCTACTTCACCACCGGAAGCCCGCTGGATCTGCGCTCCACGTCGGCCCTGGACACCGCGGCGCGTCTGTTGGAGGCCGCACGGCTGCGACAGATTCCGGTCGCGCACACCGCCGTCCGGTATCGCGCCGGCGCCGTCGACGCCGGTCATTTCGTCCCCAAGGTGCCCGCCCTCGCGTTGCTCGCCGACGACGCGGACGGCGACCTGCGCGAATTCATGCCGCAGGTGACTCCGCATGCCGGCGAGGTCGTCATCGTCAAGCAGTATGCGTCGGCGTTCTTCGGCACCTCCCTGGCCTCCACGCTCCGGGCGATGGATGTCGACACCGTGCTGATGGCCGGGGTGTCCACGTCAGGCTGCATCCGGGCCAGTGCCACCGATGCGTTGCAGCACGGGTTCCGGCCGGTGGTGGTGCGGGACGGCTGCGCCGACCGCACCGAGGAACTGCACCGGAGCAATCTCCGCGACCTCGATGCGAAGTACGCCGACGTCATCGACAGTGCGGAAGCGCTCGACCGGCTCAGCAGGGGTTTCGGCGGGACCAGATGAGGAAACCTCCGCTGTGTGACCGACGCACCTGACAACACCGCCCAGCTGGACACCGCGATCTTCGATGTGGACGGCACGCTGGTCGACAGCAACTATCAGCACGCGCTGGCGTGGTTTCGCTCCTTCCGCAAGTTCGACATCACGCTGCCGCTGTGGCAGTTGCACCGCGGCATCGGGATGGGCGGCGACCTCTACGTCGAGCATGTTGCCGGCAAGCAGGTGGAGGCCGAGCACGGCGACGAACTCCGCGACGGCTGGGTGGAGGAGTTCGACAAGCTGATCGAGGAGATACAGCCGTTCGCCGGGGTCCGGGACCTGCTCGAGGACGTGAAGAGCCGCGGGTTCCGGCTCGTGCTCGCCAGCTCCGGCAAGAAGAAGCACGTCGAGTTCTTCCTGGACCTGTTCGGCGGCAAGGACTTCGCTGACGCGTGGACGACGTCGGAGGACGCGGAAACCAGCAAGCCGGCACCCGACATCGTGAAGGCCGCGCTGGCGCAGGTGTCCGGGGCGCGCGGGCTGATGGTCGGCGACTCCACCTATGACAGCATCGCCGCCGGCAAGCTGGGCGTTCCGACGATCGCCGTTCGCACCGGCGGGTTCTCGGTGGAGGAGCTGCGGGAGGCCGGAGCGATCGGGGTCTACGACTCGCTGATCGAACTGCGCGACAGCCTGGACAACACGCCGCTCGCGAAGGCCGCTACCGGCCGGTGACCTTCGCGACCGGGGGCGCAGTGCCGGGCACCGCGTCCGCAGGTAGTTGAGCCGCCCGCCGGCTGGCGTTCAGCCTGAACCAGCCGAGCAGCAGCACGCACGGGATGACCAGTGCACCGACGCCGAACACGAGAAACGTTTCCAGGCTGCCGATGTGGTCCACCAGCCAACCGAAGTTCTGACCGAAGAAGCCGGTGACGAAGGTCAGCGGGAGGAAGATCGTGGAGAGCTTGGTCAGCTGCTCGATGGTTGCGTTCTGCGCGACGCTGACCTTGGTCTGCTCCACGGAGATGACCGCGATGTTGGCCTCCAGCACAGTCGTCAGCAGGTCCCGCTGAGCGGCGACCTCCTCGTTGACCAGCGCCAGGTTGTCGTGCACATCGTGCAGGTACGGCAGCAGTTTCTCCGGGGCGCCGCGCTCGACCGTCGCGATCACCGCCAGCAGCGGGTGCACCGCCCGATAGAAGTTCGTCACCTCGCGGCGCAGGAAATAGATCCGCTCGGTCGGCGCGACGGCGCCGGAGAAGACAGTGGCCTCCACCTGCTCGATGTCCCGGTCCACCTCGCCGATGACCGGCGCATACCCGTCGACGACCTGGTCGAGGATGGCCCACAGCGCCGAGACGCTGCCGGCACGGAGCAGTTCCGGACGGTTCTCGAGACGGGCCCGCGCGCCGCGGAGTTCGCTCGCGACGCCCTGCCGGACGGTGATCACGAAGGTGGCCGCAAGGAACACGCTGATCTCGCCGAAGTCGATCTCCTCGCGGTCGTCGTCATAGCGGGCGGTTCGCAGGATCACCAGCCGGACGCCGTCGTCGAACTGCTCGACCTTGGGCCGCAGGTGGAACTCCTGCACGTCCTCGACGGCGACCTCGTGCAGGCCGAAGCTGTCCTTGATCTCGGCAAGCTCGGCCGGTGACGGATCCACGGTTCCCAGCCAGACGAACGCGCCGGCTGCCCGATGGGCGGCGGCCTCCGAAAGGCTCAGCCGCTCCAGGTGCTCCCGGCGGCCTTCCCGGTACACCGCGCAGTCCACGATCACCCCGCCGTGGTTCCCGGAGCCGTTCCTGCTTAACCTCGCTCACCCGGGGGAACCTGACTGCACTGGAGGCTCGAGCCGCCCGTGGAAGTCCCGGGGCCGGTCACCGCGCACAGAGGAGTTCAAGATGTCGTTGGCAGGCAAATTGCGCCGTGCACCACTCCGGTTGGTCACCGGCGCCTACATCGTCAATTCTGGCGTCACCAAGCTCACCGCCGGTGAGGGCGGTGCGGAGGGCGTGCACGGCATGGCCTCCGGCGCCTACCCGGTCGTCAAGCGGGTGGAGCCGAAGGTCTTCAACCAGGTGCTGGCTGCCGGTGAAATCGCCGTCGGCGCGGCGCTGCTGCTGCCGGTCGTGCCGGCCGGGTTGGCCGGGATCCTGCTCACCGGTTTTGGGGCCGCTCTGGTCGGCCTTTACGCACGGACAGCGGGAGTGCACGACAAGAACTACCGCCCGACCCAGGAAGGGGCCGGCCTCGCCAAGGACATCTTCCTGGTCGGTATCGGCGTCTCCCTGGTGGTCGACGCCGCACTCGCCGAATCTCCGGTCACCAACACCGACTGACCACCGGTCTCCGGCGACGACAGGTGCGCGTGTTGGCGGCCACGGAGGCCGGGAGGCGTTCCAGTTCCCGCCGACGTCCTGCGGCCGGTGAACGTGTTCCCACGGGCCGGCGCCACCGATCTGGCGCCACCGATCTGGCGCCACCGATCTGGCGCCGTCGAACGCACTCGGCAAACGATCGAACTCGGTCGGGTACGACGGACAGCTGGTTCGCTGCGTCGCCGGCGGGATACATCGCTGCCATGGCGAAGCAGACTGCCGGCGTCGACGACGTGTGGGACGACTGGAACGAGGCGGTCAACATGACCGCCTCGGAACTCGAGAAGTGGCTGGTCACCGACGAATCGAAGTCGGTGGGCGACAAGAAGGGCGGCGGCGAATCGGTTGGCCATCACTCGGGCCGCCGCATCGTCGAGATTCTCGGCAAGAAGAAGTCCGAGCTGACCGACAGCGACGTGGAATGGATGCACAAGGTCGTCGGCTACGTGCACCGGCACGGGGCGCAGGGTCCGTCCTCGGACGTCGAGCACTCCCGCTGGCGGTACTCCCTGATGAACTGGGGCAACGACCCGCTCAAGTCCTAGGTCCGGCCGCCCGAGACTACCCTGTCCGGTGTGTCCGATATCGACAACTACCTCGCCGGCGTCGACGAAGCCACACGCAGTGCACTGCAGCATGTCCGAGAGGTGGTGACCACGGCCGAGCCGTCGGTCACCGAGGGCACCAGCTACGGCATGCCCGCGCTGAAATATCGCGGCCGGCCGTTACTCGGCTTCCTGGCGGCGAAGGGCCACCTGAGCATTTTTCCGTTCAGCCCGCGGGCGATCGACTCCGCCCGGAGCCGGCTCGATGGATTCTCGCTCTCCAAGGGCACGATCCGTTTCTCCCTCGACAAGCCCATGCCGGACGCGGTACTCGTCGACATCGTCCGGTACCGGGTCGCCGAAATCGACGGCGCAAGATAGCCGTTACACACTCAGTAGTTTTGGCCACACGGAGTGTAATGTCGGCGCCGGGGTAGCGCCGCCGGGGGTGGCGCGGGCCGCAGGGCGTGAGCCGGCGGCGGCATCGGTCTCGATGTGGGGGTCTGCGATGAGTGACGTCATCACGCAATCCGACGCGCCTGCCATGCGCGAACCGGCGCGGTTGTCCCGCACACAGATGAACGTCATCTTTGCGACCATCCTGCTCGGCATGCTGCTGTCGGCACTGGACCAGACGATCGTGTCCACCGCGCTGCCGACCATCGTCAGCGACCTGGGCGGCGGCGCCCACATGAGCTGGGTCGTCACGTCCTACATGCTTGCCGAGACCATTTCGACGGTGCTGGCCGGGAAATTCGGCGACCTTTTCGGCCGCAAGCGGGTCTTTCAACTCAGTGTGCTGATCTTCATCGTCGGGTCGTTCTTCTGCGGGCTGTCCCAGGACATGACGACGCTGATAATTTTCCGCGGCGTCCAGGGGATCGGCGGCGGCGGGCTGGCCGTCACGGCGACCGCGCTCATCGGGGAGGTGATCCCGCTGCGCGAGCGGGGCCGCTATCAAGGCGCCCTCGGTGCCGTCTTCGGTGTCACCACCGTCCTCGGCCCGCTGCTCGGCGGCCTGTTCACCGACCACCTGTCGTGGCGGTGGGCGTTCTACGTCAACGTGCCGATCGCCATCATCGTGATCCTGATGGCGGCCCGGACCATCCCCGGTGGCCGCGGCGGAAAACGGCCCAGGATCGACTATCTCGGTGTGCTGTTCGTCTCGCTCGGCGCCAGCGGGCTGATCCTCGCGACGTCATGGGGTGGCACCCAGTACCCGTGGGGATCGGCCACCATCATCGGCCTGTTCGGCGCATCGCTGATCTCGCTGGCGATCTTCGTCTGGGTCGAGACGCGAGCCGAGGAGCCGATACTGCCGATGCGGCTGTTCCGCGGCCGGGTGTTCACGATGGCATCGATCCTCAGCTTCGTGGTGGGTTTCGCGATGATGGGCTCGATCACCTTCTTACCGACATTTCTGCAGTACGTCAGCGGCGCCTCCGCGACCTCGTCCGGCGTCCGGATGCTCCCGATGGTGATCGGCCTGCTGCTGACCGCGATCGCCAGCGGGAACGCCGTCGGCCGCACCGGCCGGTACCGGATCTTCCCGATCGCAGGTTCGGCCGTCACCGCGCTGGGCCTGTATCTGATGTCGTTGCTGGACCAGAACACACCGCTGCTGCTCGAATCGGCCTACTTCTTCATCCTGGGCGCCGGCATCGGTCTGATCATGCAGATCCTCACACTGATCGTGCAGAACACCGCTGAATACCGGGATCTGGGCACTGCGACGTCCGGTGTGACGTTCTTCCGCACCCTGGGCGGATCCTTCGGCGCGGCCGTGCTCGGCAGTGTCTATTCCAACAACCTGGCGGACCGACTGCCCGCGGCGGTGTTGTCCGAACCCGGGTTCCCGCCGGCCGCGGCAACCAGTCCCGAGGCGCTGTGGGCGCTTCCGGCGGCCACCCGGGCGCCGGTCGTCGAGGCGTACGCGGATTCGCTGCACAACGTATTTATCTGGGCGGTGCCGGTCGCACTCGTCGCGCTGGTGGTGTCGCTGTTCCTTCCCCAGGTGACCCTGCGCGGCACCGAGCGAGCGTCCGGCACCGGTGAGGGATTCGCCATCCCGGAGGGCTCGGACGCAGACACCCAGTTGGAGAACGTCATCGGTCAGGTGTTGCGGCGCGAGGGCCGCTCCGCGGCGCCGGACATCCTGGCGTCATCCGGGACGGCGCTCGATCTCGCCCAGTCGTGGGGTGTGATGGGCGTGTACCTGCGCGGCGCGATCAACGGCGTCGCGACCCGGTCGGCGATCGAGGACAGCGTCGGGGTGCCGCCCGGTGTGCTGCGGTCGTTCTTCGACGAGCTGGTGGTGGATGGCTATCTCGTCCGCGACGGCGACGTCTTGACGCTCACCCCGTTGGGCCGTTGCGAGATTGAGAAGATCGTCGGCGCCTGGCGCAGCTGGCTGTTGACGGAGCTGCGGCAATGGCTACCGGTAGCGGGCGCGGAGGCCTCGGTGGACGACCCGGGGCAGACCGACCGCATCAACGCCGCCGTCGACCGGCTGGTGGTGCGGTTGGTTCGAGAGGACACGCTGGAGGTGTCGCCCGTCGAGCAGGTCGCGGGCTGACTCCGGCCGTCACGGTCCGCCGAGTTGCCCGCCCAGTTGCCCGCGGTAGTGGTCCAGCATGGCCGGGTAATAATCCCGATCGAAATCGATCGCCCCGACGTCACCGCCGGTCTCGGCGGCCATCAGCCGGTCGAGGTAGTACTCCCATCCGGGCCCAACACTCTCGGCCTCGACCGGGTCGATCCCGGGCTGGGTGAAGGTCAGCCGGGTCCCGCCGTCGATCTCGACCAGAGTCAGCCGGAGCCGCCATGTGCCGGCCGTCGAATATGAGGTGAGCGCCAGCAACCGCGGTGGATCGCATTCGTCGATGTCCATCGGCTCCGGGGGGGCCTCGCCTTCGGCGGTCATCTGGAACAGGACACGACCGGTGCTCGGTTCGCCGGAGAAGGTGCCGATCCACCGGGCCAGCCGGTCGGGCTCGGTGATCGCCGCCCACACGTCGTCCATGCCGCTTGCGAAGTCCCGGGTCACCACCAGAACCCTGCTGCCGTCAGGGTTTCGGTCGATACAGCCGGTCGGGATCTTGGTCATGCGGTGTCCTCTCGTGGCCTCGGAGAAGGTGCCGCGCGGCGCGCTCGCACGGTACGACGCACCTCGGTGTCCAGCGCGGCGAGCGCGCCGGCCGACAGCGGTGTCGGAAAACTGATCTGCTGCAATCTGTCCAGGAAGTCCTGCACCTTGCTCCGTGCTTGCGGCCGCAAGCGGTAATGGCGCTCGCGGCCATGGTCCTGCACATCGAGCAGTCCGGCGTCGGTGAGCAACCGAAGATGACGGCTCACCGCCGGCCGGGTGATGCGTTGATCCGCAGCCAGGTCGACCACTCGCCTGCGACCGCCTGCCACCGCAACCAGCCGATCGCGGCGGACCGGATCTGCCAAGGCGTCGATGGCGTCCATCGAGAGAATGGTAACCGATCGCTTACCTATTCGCCAGGTCTCGGGTAGCCTCTGAGCCACAACGCATCGGGCGCCGAGGCAGAACATCGACCTCCTTGGGCCGAGTGGTCGCTGGACGAGCGGGTCACGCACTCCCGCTCACGCGAGAAAGGCGGGCAACGGGTCGACGAGGACGGTCTGCGGCGAACGGAACTCGATGACCAGGACCTTCTCCCCGACCGGGACGACACTCACACCGTCCGCCGGGGAGGCGTGAAAGGCGCTGGTGCCGCCGCGGACGGCGAGCATCACCTCGCCCACCTCCCCCGGGGCCACCCGACCCGTGACCCGGCCGATCTTCCCAACCGGATCACCGCTGTCGGGCATTCGGTCCCTCCGTGGCCGGCGACGGGAGCGGGCTCCCGTTCTGGCCGGCGGACTGATCCTTCTTCCGCAGCGACGCGGTGAGCTGCGGCAGCAAGGTGCCGACCTGGGCGAAGATGCCGCCCAGCATGGCGTTGACACCGTCGGCGCCGTTCAGCACCGTCATCTGCCCCACGTGCGCGAACGGTTCCGCTGCCGCGCGGACGATCTCCGGCATCCGCTCCGCCAGCTGCTGCTACAACAGTATGCTCACCGCCGTTCTACCACCGGCGGTCCGCACCTGCGACAGTCCGTCACCGAACCACTACCGCACCGGCCCTGCCCTCCTGATCTGATCAGCGCAGGCGAATGTCCAAGCAGCCATCACCGATCCGTCGGTTGGCTGAGGCCCGATGGTCAGGGCAGCTGACCGCGGTAGTACTCCAGCATGGCCGGGTAGTAGTCCCGGTCGAAATCGATGGCGGCGACATCGCCACCCGTCTCGGCGGCCACGAGCCGGTCCATGTAGAACTCCCACCCGGGGCCGATGCTCTCCGCCTCAGCCGGGTCGATGTCGGAGTGGGTGAAGGTCAGCCGCGTCACGCCTGCGATGTCGGTGAGCGCCAGCCGGAGCCGCCACGAACCGCTCCCGGCATGTGACGTCACCGAAAGCAGTCGAGGGGGGTCGCACTCGTCGATGTCCGCCGCTGATGCCAGGCCCTCACCCTCGGGCATTCATCTGGAGAAGCACCCGTCCGGTTGCGGGGTCACCGGAGAACGTGCCGATCCAGCGGGCGAGCCGGTCGGACTCCGTGATGGCCGCCCACACGACCTCCGCGCGGGCTGCGAAGTCCCGCGTCAGCACGAGAACTGTTCTGCCCTCCGGGGTCCGGTCGATCCGGCCGTTCGGAACCATGCTCATGCACTGTCCTCTCGTGACGCTGGAGTGCTCCTTGCCCGACCTTCGGTCGGAGAAATGCCTGCCGTTCGGCGCTCGCGGGAGGTCCGGCGGACCTCGGTGTCAAGAGCATGAAGCGCATTCGTCGACAGGGGTCCAGGCACAGTGTTGCGCCGCAGCAGATCGATGAACTGCTGCACCTGCGCCAATGCCTGCGGACATAACGTGTAGTGGCGTTCACGGCCACGGTTCTCCACGTCGACCAGGCCGGCCTCGACCAGCAATCGGAGATGACGGCTGACGGCCGGTCGGGTGATGACCTGCTCCGCGGTCAGGTCGACCACTCGCATGGGGTTGCCGGAGACCGCCACCAGCAGGTCCCGGCGGACCGGGTCGGAGAGCGCGGTGAAGACGTCCATCGGGTCAATGGTAACCGATCCATTACCTTTCGGCTGGGTGCTGGGACCGGCCAACGGGTTGTAGCGCGGCACGCATCATGCAGTGCGGGAGTTCGCCGCAAACCGGTCGCCTCGGCAGATAGCCCCGGTGGGCAAATGAGGTCCGTGGAAACCTTGCCTCGGCGGTGCTTCGCCGACCGTCCAGATTCCTATTGCCACCGATCGCCATCAACTTTTTCACCACTGAGGGTCTATTTCGAGCACAATCGTCAATTCAGCGGTGCTTCGTCCGAGATCAGGCACCCCGCTGAACGACGCTGCTGCGGCAGGGTCGGAAATCATCTGCGTGTGCATTGGTTTCGTGGTGTGATCGTGACCTCAGGTCCGTTCCCCTGATGGAGCATCGACATGCACGATGGGGCGCACATTCACCTCGGCTCTGCCACGAACAGTGGAGGCCCTGTTCGCCGAGGCCCTTTCCGGGTGAGTCCGGTGCCGATAGATTCGCTTTGTCAGCGCAGGGTGAGAAACGGTGGTCGTCCGGCTGGTGGATTACGCGCTGCCGACCGAATTCGCGGTGCTATCTTTTGCCCGCAGCCCCCGCTCGGGGGGTGGCCTCCTCGGTTCTATTTCGACCTGGCTGCATGCCCGCCTACCCAGCAGGAAAGGCCACAATGGCCCAGCGAATGTCCCGCCTGAAGAAAATCATTGTCATCGCTGCCGTGGGTGCGTTGAGCCTCGGCGGGGCGGGTGTCGCGTTCGCGTACTGGACGTCCACCGGTACCGGTACTGGCGGGGCATCCACCGCGCAAGCGGTTCAGTTCACCATCCTCGCCGAGGACCCTGTCGGAACTCTGGCACCGGGCAGCGCCGGCCAGACGGTCGCCTTCACGGTGACCAACCCTGGGCCGGGAACGCTGTACTTCTCTTTCGCGACAGTCACTATCGCTGATGCGGACGGCGTCCCTTGGGTACCGCCGACGGGCTGTCTGCTCGCCGATTACACGGCCACCATCACCACCCAGCCCACTACCGGACAACTCGCCGCCGCTGCCACGGCCAGTGGCGGCGTGGTGACAGTGACATTGGCGAACACCAGCGTGAACCAGGACGCCTGCAAGGGCCAGGATGTCCCGCTGTACTTCACCGCTTCCTCCGATCTCGGGTAAGTCACCAGGGCCTCCGGGTTAGCCACCGTCGGGTGGCCCACCCGGACGCTGGTTGCTGCCCCGAACGGTCCGTCCGCTGGACGAGGGACCATGTCTCGCCAACAGAATGATGGGGAAATGACAAGGTCCCGCAGGCGGATTCGAGCTCAGCTCGGGTCCGCCGTCGCGCGTTGGACCCGCGTCACAGTCACGCTGGTTGCCAGCGTCGCGGTCATCGTGACGACCTTCGCCGCACCCGCCTCGGCGTACTGGACCAGCACCGGAACCGGGTCCACGACAGCAACAACCGGAACGCTCAGCGCACCGACCGGTGTCACCGTCCCGGGCGCCGCCGCGCCCGACGTCCCCGTGAGTTGGACAGCCGGCACCGGCGGCGTCACTCCCACCGGATACTTCGTCACCCGCAACGACGGGACGGACACCGAAGCGGCCTGCGCCAGCAGTCCCACCGACCTGATCGCTGGACCGACCTGTACCGACATGTCAGTACGAGACGGGACTTTCACGTACATCGTCACCGCCGTTTACGCATCGTGGACCGCGGCCAGCGAACCTAGTGGTTTCGTCACGGTCGAAAACGCTGCCTACCTCGAATTTGTCAGCCAACCCACCGAAACCGTCGCGGATGCGATAATCACGCCGGCGGTAACCGTGGCCCTGCGGACGGCCGACGGAGGCCCGTTCCTGTCAGCCGGGGTGGAAGTCAACCTTTCCATCAACCACGGCCCCCTCAGCGGAACGTTGATGGTCCTCACTGACGCCAACGGCGTGGCCACCTTCGACAACCTCGCCATCAGTGAGCCGGGCGAGGGCTACATCCTCAGGGCTCAAAGTGCGGATCTGACCGATGGCACCAGCGACGCGTTCACCGTCTCCGTACCGCCTCTTCTCGGTGCAGCGCAGAGCTTCTCGATCCTGGCCTATGCGGCGGTGACGAATACCGGAACCTCGTCGGTCAGCGGCGATGTTGGCGTGAGCCCGGGCCCGCCGGGGACCATTGGCGGATTCACCACCGGCCAGGTCGGCGGGGACATTCACCTGCTGGACTCGACGGCTGCCGCCGCGCAGACCGCCCTCGTCACCGCCTATGCGGACCTGTCGACACGGACGGCTGATCAGGAGATCACCATCCTCAGCGGAACGTTCCTCCCCGGGGTGTATCACAGCGGCGGTGCGCTCTCGCTGACATCGACGGTCACGCTGGATGCGAACAATGACCCGGACGCAGTGTTCATCTTCCAGATCAACGGCGCCCTCAACACCGCGGCGACGAGCAATGTCATCCTGACTGAAGGTGCACGGGCCGCCAACGTCTACTGGGTCGTCAACGGCGCTGCCGGCACCGGCGCAAACGCAACGCTGTCCGGTTCGATCCTGGCCGTCGGCGCGATCACCCTGGGCGCTGGGACTCTGCTGATCGGCCGGGGGCTGTCGCGGGCCGCTGTCACCCTGGACGGGAGCACCATCCGGTTCACCGCCGCGCTTCCGCCGACCATCACCATCACTGGCGGCCCCACGTTCACCACCAAGATCACCACCCCGACGATCGCCGGGACGAGCAATGCGCCGGTCGGCAGCCCGGTCACCGTGACCATCGCTGGGCAGACCCTCTCGACCACGGTCGTCAGCGGCGGCACCTGGAGCGTGACGGCCACCGTGCTCGCCGCCGGCTCCTACCCGGTGGTGGCCAAAGTCCGCGACCCCGCCGGCAACGGCACCGCCGCCTCACAGGTGTTGACCGTCGAGGTGAACCCGGCCCCGGTGAACCTCGGTGCGGCGGCAAGCTTTGCGGTGCTCGCCAACCCCTCCGTCACGAACACCGATGCGTCGGTGGTCAACGGGGACCTGGGCGTCAGCCCCGGCGCCACGGTGACCGGATTCCCGCCGGGTGTTGTCAACGGAACCTCCCACCTCAACGACACAGAGGCCGGTAATGCGCAGAACGCGCTAGCCGCAGCCATCACCGAGGTCAGCGCGCGCACCAAACACACCGAGATCACCGCAGATCTCGGCGGTCAGACATTTCACCTCGGCATCCACCACCAGACCGCGGCCATGGCCCTCACCGGGACCGTCACGCTGGACGCGGAAGACAACCCGGACGCGATCTTCATTTTCGTGACCGACGCCGCCTTCAACACCGCCGAAGACAGCGTCGTCGTTCTGGCCAACGGTGCGCAGGCCGCCAATGTCTACTGGGTCGTCGGGGACGCGGCCGGAACGGGCGCCGGCAGCACGCTGTCCGGCACCATTCTCGCCACCGGTGCGATCACTCTCGGGGCCGGCACCCAGCTGGCCGGACGGGCCTTGTCCCGTGCGGCGGTGACCATGGCGGGCAGCACGATCACCGTGCCTGTGGTGGCAGGCCTCGCCCGTCGGGCAGCGGCGATGGTGGCGACAACCTCGAGCGCATCCACCTCCAGCGCACCCCCCTCCAGCACATCCCCCCCGAGCGCACCCTCCACCACGGACCAGACCCCTGCATCCACCACGGGCGGTGCCAGCGGCGCGGTCACCTCCACCGAGACCGCTACGGCGACCGCAGCGACCCCACCGGCGGAAACACCGCCCGGCACAACGCCCTCGACGAGTTCACCCAACCAGACCCCTCCCGAGCCAATGCCCGAGACCACCACTGCGACCACTACTGCGACAACGCCTGCGACAACGGCTGTCTCCACAGCGCGCGACACCTCACCCGAGGCGACGGCCGGCCCGCCGCAATCCAGCCCGCCGGTATCCGGAACCACACCCGGACCGACCACCAGCACCACCAGCAGCAGCACGGGGGTGACCACGCCATGACCTGCGAACCCGTCGCCGGCCCCGCCGCCCTCGCCGGCCCTGGATCCCTCGCTGACCCTGGATCCCTCGCCGGCGCCGGACCTCTCGCCTACACCGGATCCGGTGTGCAGCTGGGCCTGCTGCTCACGGTGGGGATCATCTGCCTGGTTGGTGGCGGCCTACTGCTGCTGCTCAGCCGGCGTCGCGGCAGGGCGGTCACGGTGGCGCTGTTCGTCCTGCTCTGCGGAGCCGGGATGTCGATCACCACCGGAACACCCGCACACGCCGACGACGCCTCCGACTGTCCCCCCGCGCAAACCTCCCCGGCCGTCGGCCAGAACTCCCTCACCGTCACCCAGACCTCGACCATGGAAGGACTGGCGCCCGGGATCGCGCCGGTGCCCATCACGGGCATCGTGTCGAACATCGGCACCGACAGCACGGACATCGTCGCGGTCGACGTCCAGATCACCGGGGTCACCGCCGCCGCCGGTGCCGCGCCAGGAGTCTGCGAACCGAGCGACTACTTCATCGTCAACTCACTCATGCCCGTCGGACGCACCCTCGACCCCGGCGGTTCCACCACCTTCGCCGGAGCATCCATCGGCTTCAACAACAAATCCACCAACCAGGACACCTGCAAAGGCGCCACGATCCAGCTCTTGTACACCGCAAACCCCGCCTGACGGGTTGCCCTCCGTCCCGGTGTTCAGTTGAAACCGGTAACAGGAATTGATTCGGGCGGCCGACATTCCTCCGGGTTCGACCCGCGCGATCACCACGAACATGTGATCAGACTGAAACGGGTGCCTTCTTACCCGTTCATTTTCCCGATCGTGGGACTTTTTCGCCCACAGCATGACCTGTCGTGACAGGCCCACCGAGCGAGCGTCCTTTCGTCGACCTCAGTGAACAGGAACACGAATTGTGACGCTAGGTGAGGGGTCTTGACGGCGGGGCCTGCAGCGCTGGACCGGCCCGGTAGTTATTCACTGCTACCTTTTGGGGCTCATCGCATCAGAGCTGGGTTGCGGGGTTGATCTCTGGGCGACTCGCCGGGGCTGAGATGCGCTGATGTGGGGCCTGGGGCCCTCACGATCCGTGTTCACCGCCAAGTGGACACAACGCAAGGAGCCCAGGTGAACGACGATGTTCCTGCCCTGTTCGGCCTGCCCCGGATTCCAGGTGCTATCCGGTGAGAACGTCGATGGTGAATGGCATTTGGGTGTTCAGACACCGCGGGTTTGGTCGGATGCGGGGAGTGCGGCGCGGTCGCCGAGTGAAGGACCGCCGGGAGGTGACGGTCCGGGACCTGCCGATCGCCGCGGTTGCGGTGTTGATCAGGTGGCGTAAGCGAGGCTTTCACTGCACACATGCGTCGTGCCCGAACAAGTCGTGGACCGAGCAGCACGCCGCGATCGCGCCGCGGGCGGTGCTCACCGACCGGGCCAGGCAGTGGGCGTTCGAGCAGGACGCCCATCATGACCGGTCGGTCGCTGCGGTCGCCGATCAGCTGGGAGTCGCCTGGCACACGATCATGAAACAGGTCATCGATCGCGGGAAGCCGATGCTGGACGACCCGGCCCGGGTCGATGGCGTCGACGCCGTGGGTGTCGACGAGACTGCTTTCCTGCGTGCGACGGGTACGCATCCAACGCTGTACGCGACCGGCATGGCCGACCTGACACCCGGCCGGGCGGCGCGGTTGCTGGACGTCGTGCCGGGCCGCTCCGGCCGGGTTCTGGGGTCCTGGCTCGCCGACCGGGACTCGGCGTGGCGGGCCGGGATCCGCACCGCCTCACTCGACCCGCTTCGGGGGTAGGCCACCGCACTGGCCGCGCAGCTACCAGACGTGACCCGGGTCCTTGATCCTTTTCACGTCGTGAAGCTTGGCCGGACCTGCGTGGATGAGGTTCGCCTCCGCGTTCAGCAGGACACCCTCGGGCACCGCGGCTTCGCCGGCAGACTGCAACTACTTCTCACCACGGACTCATCCGCCAAGATCAACACACGACACGGATCAGAACCCGCCGACCCAGCTTGGTTGCGTAGCGCCCTTTTTGTTGGTAGCCCTCATTCGGGGTGGTTTCCTCGGAATTGTTCGTCGCGACTGTCTACCTCCGATACATCGGCAAGAAAGGCCGTCATGGCCGGGCACTCCCGACTGAAGAAAATCATTGTCATCGCTGCCGTGGGTGCGTTGAGCCTCGGGGCAGGTAGTGGCATTTGAGATCTATGATCCGGGGCCGAGCACGCTGTATTTCGGTTCGGCCACGGTCGCTATTGCCACATCGGCGACCCAGCCGTGGGTACCACCGACGGGCTGTCTGCTCGCCGATTACACGGCCACCATCACGACCCCGCCCGCTCCAGGACAATTAGCGCCAGGAGCCAGTATTTTTGGTGGCGAGGTGACGGTCACATTGGCGAACACCGGCGTGAACCGGGACGCCTGCAAGGGCCAGGATGTCCCGCTGTACTTCACCGCTTCGTCCGATACCCTCCCCGGCCCGTGATGATCATGGATTGCTCCTGCGAACCGGCCAGTCGCAGAACCTTGGTCGGCGCCTCGACCCGGCGCGCGGATGGGCTGCCTCGCAACGCCCACCCCGCCGCTTGAGGGATCAGCCGGCCAGGTCGGCGAACCGCGAGTAGTGCAACTGGTGTGCGACGGCGATGGTGGCGGTGGGGCCGTTCCGATGCTTCGCGACGATCAGATCGGCCTCGCCCGCCCGCGGATCGTCGGCCTCCCACGCGTCCGGGCGGTGCACCAGGATCACCATGTCGGCGTCCTGCTCCAGCGACCCCGACTCCCGCAGATCCGACAGCATGGGTCGCTTGTCGGTCCGCTGTTCGGGACCACGGTTGAGCTGGCTGAGTGCAATGACCGGCACCTCGAGCTCCTTGGCCAGCAGCTTCATCTGCCGGGAGAACTCGCTGACCTCCTGCTGCCGGGACTCCACCCGCTTACCCGACGTCATCAGCTGCAAATAGTCCACCACGATCAGCTTCAGGTCGTGCCGCTGCTTGAGCCGCCGCGCCTTGGCCCGGATCTCCATCATCGTCATGTTCGGTGAATCGTCGATGAACAGCGGCGCGTCGGAGATCTCGGTCATCCGCCGGACGATCTTCTGCCAATCCTGCTCGCCCATCGTCCCGGCCCGCATGTGGGATAGCCGGATCCCGGCCTCCGCGGACAGGAGCCGCATGGTGATCTCGGTCTTGCTCATCTCCAGGGAGAAGATCACCGACGCCTGCCGGTGCTTCACAGCCGCGTGCCGGGCCACGTCCAACGCCAGCGTGGAGTTGTGCGTCGGGATCATGGATCGTCCGGCGAGGTACAGCCGATCAGCACCGTCGACCTGGACACACCGGACCGGCACGCTCGGCACCGGCCGCACATCGACGATGTAGTGGCTCTCGTGATCGGGGTGCCAGTCGCTGCCGACGGAGCAGGCCTTGCGCGGCAACCGTGCCAGTGCCGCGCGGGACCTGGCGACGACCTCCCACACCGGGGGCCGCGGACGTCCTTCATGGCTCAGGTACCGCCGCGACAGCCGGGACGCGCAGCCCAGCGACGCCAACAGCTCGCGCAGCCCCTCCGCGAGTTCGACATCGGTGGTGCTGAATCGGTACCTGCCATGGGTGTCCACATCCCCGTCACTGTCCATCAACCCCTGCACCAGCGCGGCGCGCTGTTCCACCGAACCGGCGCGATACATCGCCGGGATCCGGCGCCCCTGATCGAGCCCGAGGGCCCGCCACGTCTGCTGCACATCTCGCACGACGAACTCCGCCGGCCCGGCCGACTCCCGTACCCGCAGCCCGAGTCGGTCGAACTCCTTCATCGCCCATTCCCGGTCCTGCACCGGACACAGCACCGCGCCGGACCCGGCCAGATCCCCCGCGCCCAGCAGGTAACCCAGCGCCCACGGATCGAGCGGCAGGGTGCGGTCGCTCAGCTGCAGCGCCTCGCACGTCGGCACGGCGTGGTTGAGCTCGGCGCCGTCGTACAGGCCGGCAGCGAGCTCAGCGGTGGTTCTGCAGCGTGGCCCCGGGCCGGCACCGTTGCCGTTCCAGCGACCTGTGGTCGGCCATCCGCGTGCGCCCGACGCGGGATGTTCCAAGCTCTTGCGCGCCTGCGCATCCCAGGTCAACCACTGGTGCTCGGCGTCCGCCACGATCACCTCGCCGTCGGAGAACTCCACCCGGAAGCACGGGCGATCGAGCAGCACGTCGGTGGCCGCGAGCACCGTGGTCGGACGGCCGTCCGCCCCGATCAGCCGATCACCCACCACGACCTCGCCCATGGTTGTCCAGCCGGCCGGGGTGATCAGTGGGGTGTCGGCGGCGAGCGCCTTGCCGATACCGGGCCGCGCCGCGACGATGATCATCTGACCCGGGTGCAGCCCATTGGTGAGGTTGTCCAGATCGGCGAACCCGGTGGGCACACCCGCGGCCCGGCCACCCTGCTGCGCGATGGCGTCGATCTCGTCCATCGTCGGCTGCAGCAGTTCCTCGAGGACGACGTAGTCCTCGGAGGTCCGCCGTTCGGTGACGTCGTAGATCTCGGCCTGTGCGCGGTCGACGATCTCGTCGACCTCGCCGCCGCCGGCGCTGCCCTCACTGCCGCCGTAGCCGAGCTGGACGATCCGCGTTCCCGCCTCGACGAGCCGCCGCAGGATCGCCTTCTCGGCGACGATCTGGGCGTAGTACGCGGCGTTGGCGGCGGTCGGCACGGTGGCCATCAGGGTGTGCAGGTACACCGCCCCGCCGATCCGCCCGAGCGTGCCGCTCTTCTCCAGTTCCGCAGCCACCGTGATGGTGTCCGCCGGTTCGCCCCTGGAGTACAGGTCCAGGATCGCCTCGAAAACCAGGGCGTGCGCGGGCTTGTAGAAGTCGCCGATGCTGAGCGACTCGATGACGTCGGCGATGGCGTCCTTGGACAGCAACATGCCGCCCAGCACGGACTGCTCGGCGGCAAGATCCTGTGGCGGCTGCCGGTCGAAAGCGGCCGGAGGTGCGGACCGCACCGGAGCATCCGACCACCGCTCGTCGACAACCACCATCGCTGAACCGCCTCCCCGTGCACTTCTGGGACTGACCGAGCCGGCCGGTGCTGTGGACATGCGTTCTGTTTACCGTCGAGCACCGACAGGCACCCCCGCCGGCACTGTGCCGAGCGCCTACCCGGGCGCCCCCGGTTACCCGATGGCGGTGCTCACCGACTGTGTTCGTCCCACCCGAACAGCGAACCGTCGGGCGGCTTCCGCGGAACCACTTCTGGCACGGTAGAGCGACCCCGTCCCAGCACCAAACCGCCGTGTGCACAAGTTCCGGGACACAATGTGGACAGCTCGCGGCGGCACGCACGGACACACCTTCGCACGATGGGGACAGCGTGGGGAAAACTCTGCTCGAAACCAGTCTTTCCCCAGGTCAAGGCGGTGACGTGGCGATCGAACGATGTGGACAACTGATTCTTCGAGGGACGTCGGCGCGCCGCGTTCCGGCGTGTCGTCGCCGGCCACCCTTCCCATGATCGTCACCCAGCCGTGATCGGACCGTGATCTGGGTGCCCACCGCCGGTCCTTGCCGGGTGAACGGAGGGCTTGCGGAACCGCCCGGTCAGCGGTTGCAGTCCCGGCGTGCCGTCGTCGGGCGATACTACTGAGAGTCAGCAAAATCGAGTCACACCCCGTTCGGGTACCAGGTCGGGTTCCCTGAACACTCGACCGGGGTGCCCGCGATCACCACGCCCTTGACGAAGTGATCGTGGGCATGATTGGTTTCCCGCCATCCGTGTCACCTCGGTGCTCGTCGGGAAGCGCCGCAGGCAACGGCTGCAGCGTTTGCGGAGTTGCTGATGACCCCGGTCGGGAACGGTATGTCCACGCAGTTGTTCCGGCGAAAGCCGGTGAACCGGACCCCGCCGGGCGACCAACACGGAGGTGACCTGAAGAGGTCGATCGGGACCTTTCAGCTCACCATGTTCGGGGTCGGAGCCACCGTCGGCACCGGCATATTTTTCGTGCTCTCCGAGGCGGTTCCGAAATCCGGCCCGGCCGTGGTGGTTTCCTTCGTCATTGCGGGCATCGCCGCCGGGCTCGCGGCCCTGTGTTACGCAGAACTCGCGTCGACCATTCCGGTTTCGGGTTCCACGTACTCCTACGCCTACGCGGCATTGGGCGAACTCGTGGCGATGGGTGTGGCTGCCTGCCTGCTGCTCGAATACGGCGTCTCCACCGCCGCGGTGGCGGTCGGCTGGAGTCAATACCTGAACAAACTGCTGGACAACCTGTTCGGAGTGCAGTTGCCGCAGGCACTGTCGGCGGCACCGTTCGACGACGATCCCGGCGCGCTGAACCTGCCCGCGGTCATCCTGATCGCGATGTGCGCCATCCTGCTGATCCGGGGTGCCAGCGAATCGGCGGCCGTCAACGCCGTCATGGTCGTCATCAAGCTGTCGGTACTGCTGATGTTCATCGTCATCGGATTCACCGCATTCGATTCCGGCAACCTGCAGGATTTCGCTCCGTTCGGGGTTGCCGGCATCGGCGCAGCGGCCGGAACGATTTTCTTCTCCTTCATCGGCCTGGACGCGGTGTCGACCGCCGGCGAAGAGGTGAAGGACCCGCAGCGGACAATGCCGCGCGCGCTGATCTTCGCCCTGCTGACCGTGATCACCGTGTACGTCCTGGTGGCGCTGGTGGCCGCCGGCGCCCAACCATGGCCGGAGTTCGAGGGCCAGGAGGCGGGTCTGTCGCAGATCCTGGAGAACATCGTGGGCAGCACCTGGCCCGGCACGGTGGTCGCCGCGGGCGCCGTCATCTCGATCTTCTCGGTCACCCTGGTGACGCTGTACGGGCAGACCCGCATCCTGTTCGCGATGGGCCGGGACGGCATGCTGCCGCGTCGGTTCGCCACCGTCAGCCCGCGCACCCAGACCCCGGTCTTCAACACCATTGTCGTTGCCGTTGCGGTTTCCGTGCTCGCCGCCCTGGTGCCCCTGGACCGGCTGGCGGATCTGGTGTCGATCGGCACCCTGGTGGCGTTCATCGTGGTGTCCGTCGGAGTGATCATCCTGCGCCGCATCGAACCCGACCTGCCGCGCGGTTTTCGGGTGCCCGGCTACCCGGTCACTCCGGTGCTCTCGGTGATCGCCTGCGGTTACGTGCTGTCCGGGTTGAGTTGGATCACCTACGCGTGGTTCCTGGTCTGGCTGGCGGTCGTGCTCGCCTTCTACTTCCTCTGGGGCAGGAAGCATTCGGTGCTGAACCTGAGCGTGCAGCGCGGCGGCCGGGACCGTCCCGGGGACGCAGCGCGATGACGATCATCGTGGGCTACCTCCCGACCAAGGGCGGCCGCGCCTCACTGGAATTGGCAGCGATGTTGGCGCGCTCGGGACGCCGCGAGGAAATCGCGGTCACCACGGTCGTGCCGCGACATTGGTCCACCCCGTCGATGGCCAAGGTGGACGCCGAGTTCGCCGGCTGGGCGCACGAGCAGGGCGAGGCCGTCCTGCAACAGGCGGCTGACTACCTGGCGGAGCGCGCCCCGGACGTCGCTGCGACCCTGCACCGGGTGGAGGGCAGGTCCGTCTCGGCGGCGCTGCTGCAGGCGTGCGAACAGATCGGCGGCGACCTGCTGGTGGTCGGGTCATCGTCCGACGGGCGCGCCGGCCAGGTGGTCGTCGGATCGACGTCCGAACCGTTGTTGCACTCCTCGGGTGTTCCGATCGCGATCGCCCCACGCGGCTACCGCGCCCCCAGGGGCGGCAGCGTCACCCGGCTCACCTGCGCCTTCTCCGGCACCCGGGAGTCCGAGGATCTGCTGGTCGCCACCGCGCAGATGAGTCTGCGGGTCGGCGGCGCCCTGCGCATCGTGACGTTCGGGGTCCGCGGGCGGACGATGTACCCACCGGAGGTGGGGCTGCACGCCGAGGACCTGGTGCTCGAGCAGTGGAAGGAGCAGGTCCTCTCCGACCAATCGGAGGCGCTCGCCCGGCTGCGGTTGCACGGCCTGCTGCCGGAAGACACCAGCACCTCGTTCGCGACCGGTGCGGGCTGGTCGGAGGCAATGGACGAGCTGGACTGGATCCCCGGCGAGGTGCTGGTCGTCGGGTCCTCGCCGGTGGGTGCCCTGGCCCGGGTCTTTCTCGGCTCCAAGGCCATCAAGATCGTCCGGTACTCACCGGTGCCGGTAGTCGTCGTCCCGGCCGGCCTCGCGGCGGCCAGGGCGGAAACCGCGGTCACCGACGCCTCTGCCGTGGGCACCACCCCGGCGGCGGACGCATCGGCTGGTGCCGACGGCTCACCGGTCCATGTTCATCGAGTGGTCCCGGGAAGCAGCGAGGCAGTCACGGGAACCGTGGCGGGTCCCATGACGGCCTCGTAGCCGGTGCCGCGAGCGGTGTGATCAGCCGCCCGAGGTCACCCGCACGGTCAGTGCGGCGGTGACCCCCGGGTGCAGCTTGACCGCCACCGGGTGCGCGCCCACGGTCTTGATGTGCCCGCCGGTGTCGATGGTGCGACGGTCGAGCACCGGCCCGCCGGCGTTCTTGATGGCGTCGGCGACGTCGACGGCGGTGATGGAGCCGAACAGCCGCTTGCCGTCGCCGGTGGTGCGCGCGACGATCGTCAGCTTCTCGCCGAGGTTCTCCAGCGCCTGCTTGACCTCGTTCGCGTGTTCGGTCCCGCGGATCTCACGGGCATTCTGCGCCCGCTTGATCGTCGCGACCTGCTTCTCGGCGCCCTTGGTGGCGACGATGGCCTTGTTCTGCGGCAGCAGGAAATTACGACCGTATCCGTCACGCACCTCGACGATGTCGCCGGGCGCACCGAGGCCGGGGACGTCGGTGGTCAGGATGAGCTTCACGTCTGATCCCCTTTCTAGCGAGCGGTGGAGGTGTAGGGCAGCAGGGCCACCTCGCGGGCGTTCTTGACCGCGGTGGCGATGTCCCGCTGGTGCTGGGTGCAGTTGCCGGTCACCCGGCGGGCGCGGATCTTGCCGCGATCGGAGATGAAGCGGCGGAGCAGGGTGGTGTCCTTGTAGTCGATCGGCTGGGCGTTCTCCTTGCAGAACGCGCACACCTTCTTCTTCGGCTTGCGGACGGGGGGCTTGGGCATGGAATGTCCTCGTGTCTATCTGGAAGTAATCAGGAAAGGGCGCCGGTCAGAACGGCGGTTCGTCCGAGTAGCCGCCGGCGGAACCGGCTGCCGGGGCGGAGCCCCACGGGTCGTCGGCGGGTGCGCTCGGGCGCGAAGAACCACCCGATCCGCTGCCGCCGTACCCGCCGCCGCCACCGGAATCGGACCGCTGGGCCCGGTTCACCTTGGCGGTCGCGTAGCGCAGCGACGGGCCGATCTCATCGACCTCGAGCTCGATGACCGTGCGCTTCTCGCCTTCCTTCGTCTCGAAGGAACGCTGCTTGAGGCGCCCGGACACGATCACCCGGGACCCGCGGGTCAGCGACTCGGCCACGTTCTCGGCCGGCTGCCGCCAGATGCTGCAGCGCAGGAACAGCGCCTCGCCGTCCTTCCACTCCCCCGACGCGCGGTCGAACGTGCGCGGGGTCGACGCGACGGTGAAGTTCGCGACCGCAGCGCCGGAAGCGGTGAACCGCAGTTCGGGATCGGCGGTGAGATTGCCGACCACGGTCATGATGGTGTCGCCAGCCATGTCTGCCTGCCCTACTTGGCGTCGGGACGGGTGATCTTGGTGCGCAGCACCGACTCGTTCAGGTTCAGCTGACGGTCGAGCTCGGTCACCACCGCGGACGGGCAGGTCACCTTGATGACGGCGTAGATGCCCTCGGGGTTCTTCCTGATCTCGAAGGCAAGACGGCGCTTGCCCCAGATGTCGACGTTCTCGACGGTTCCGCCACCCTGACGGATCACGTTCAGGAACGTGTCGATGGACGGTGCAACCGTCCGCTCGTCGAGGTTGGGGTCGAGGATGAGCAGCAATTCGTAGTGACGTGGAGCAGTCGAAACGCTCACGTGCACCTCCTGTGGGCTGGTCGGCCGCGGTCGTTCCGCGGCAGGAGGGTGGAACAGCAAGCACCCGCCGGACCCTGTCGGAGGACCTGGCGGGCTGTGCACAACCACTCGATCTTACCAGCGGGGACCGGTTGCTCCGACCTGCTGGCGCGGCGCTCGCCCGGATTGCCGAGCCGGGGCGGTCGGGTTGCTCGCGGCCGCTGGTTCCCGTCGGCCGGGGCGCACCCTCGACTGCCACCACAGCAGGGTCTCCGGGCCGCCACAACCGAAAATTCCCTGCACCCGTGGCAGTGGATGCGGCCGGACGGGCACGGCGCCGCACGACCGGCGCCGCACGGTTGGCACTGCCGTTGGCACTGCGCGGCACGGCCTGCATGTGCGCCCGGTCGACGGAGCGGGCGGGGCCTACCGATCACGCCGCCGGGTGACGAACTTCAGCCCCGACCAGGTCGCGTCGATCGCGGCCACCTTGACATCGACCTGACCGTGATCGAGCCCGAACTGCCGGACGATGCCGTCGGAGAGGTCGGTCCGCACGCCTGACGAGCGCTTCGGCCAGCACACCCACACCATCCCCGCAGGTCCGTGCGCGGCCGCTGTCGCATCGAAGCTCGCGTGTAGTGCGGCGACGTCTTCGCAGAACAGGACGACGACGTCGTAAGGATCGCCGTCAGCGACCGGGTCGAAGTCGGCACCCGGATCGAACCCGGCCGGCGCGTTGAGGACGAGCACCCGGGAGTCGGGCCGCACGCCGAGCTTGCGCGGCAACGGCGTACCGGAGTAACCGGTGGTCATCGCGCCATTGTGGTGTGCCGGGAGGGTGCGCTCGCACGAGATCCGGAGCCCGATCAACAATCACGCCATGAGGGTCCAATCGTCCCGGTGGGCAGCGTGTTCCGCCGGACTTCGCCCGGGCGTGCGAGCCGTAAAGTGAACCTGGGTAAACAGCCAGCACATCGGCCCGCGAGGAGATGCCATGCGTGACGCAGTGATCGTCGACGCCGTCCGCACCCCGGTCGGCAAGCGGAACGGTGCGCTCTCCGGCGCGCACCCTGTCGACCTGTCCGCGCACGTCCTGCGCGCGCTGGTCGACCGGACCGGGGTGGACCCTGCCCTCGTCGACGACGTCATCTGGGGATGCGTCGAGCAAGTCGGCGAGCAGACCCTGGACATCGCCCGCATCGCGCTGTTGGCGGCCGGCTGGCCCGAGTCGGTGCCGGGTGTCACGATCGACCGGCAGTGCGGCTCGTCCCAGCAATCCGTGCATTTCGCCGCCGCCGGGCTGATCTCCGGCCAGTACGACATCGTCGTCGCGGGCGGAGTGGAGTCGATGTCCCGGGTTCCGATGGGGTCGGCGGTGCAGGTGGCCGGCAACCCGTACACCGCCAGCGGCTGGACCGGCCGGTACGGCGACGTGATGCCGCACCAGAGCGTCGGCGCGGAAATGATGGCGCGACAGTGGGGCCTCACCCGTGGCCAGCTGGACGAGTACAGCCTCTTCTCGCACGAGAAGGCAGCGGCCGCACAGGATGCCGGGCTGTTCGACTTGCAGATCGTCCCCGTGCCGGCCGAGCTGACCGGTGCCGCAACCGCAACGGCCGACGAGGGCGTGCGCCGGGGCGGCACCCTCGACGCGATGGCCAGGCTGCGGCCCGCGTTCGCGGAGGACGGTGTCGTCACGGCCGGCAACGCCAGCCAGATCTCCGACGGTTCCGCGGCGTTGTTGATGATGACCTCGGACAAGGCCCGGGAACTCGGGCTCACCCCGCTCGCGCGGATCCACACCGCGGTGCTGGCCGCCGCGGATCCGGTCATCATGCTCACCGCCCCGATTCCGGCCACCCGGAAAGCACTGCAGCGCAGCGGTCTACGGCTCGAGGACATCGGGGTGTTCGAGGTCAACGAGGCGTTCGCGACGGTGCCGCTCGCCTGGCTCGCCGACATCGGCGGCGGCGGTGATGTCGCGCTGGAGAAGGCGCTCAATCCCAATGGCGGCGCGATCGCCCTCGGTCACCCGCTCGGCGCCTCGGGCGCGCGGATCATGACCACGCTGGTGCATCACCAGCGCGCGGCGGGCATCCGGTACGGGCTGCAGACGATGTGCGAGGGCGGCGGGCAGGCGAACGCCACCATCCTGGAACTGCTGTAGCAGGGTGATGGTCGAGGGGGCATCGTCGGATCAGCTCACCGAGAACTCCAGGCCGGGGCCGAATTGGCGGATCCGGGGGCGTCGGCCGCGAGCGGGGTCAGACCGGTTCCGTTCGCGTTGACGACCCACAGTTGAGTCCGGCCCTTGCCCCCGTCGGCCTGGCGATTGCTGTCGAACACGACCTGAGTGCCGTCGGGTGAATAGCTCGGATTCTGGTCGAAACCTCCGGCGTCGGTGAGCGGTCGCAGGTTCGTGCCGTCGATACCGATCGCGAAGAGCTGTCTGGTGTCGTTGCTCGGCCCGTCCCCCTCACGCCTGCGGAAGACGATTGTCCGGCCGTCAGGCGAGAAAACCGGGTCGGCGTCGCTCGCCCCGGCCGGCGGCTGGGTCACCTTGCGCGCCGGGGAGCTCCCGTCCGCGGGCTGGACGAAGATGGCGCTCTGACTTCCCACCGCGTCCGCACCCCAGAAGGCAAGCGTCGATCCGTCCCGTGAATAGGTGAAATCGTCCGCCACGGTCAGCCCGGTGATGATCGGCGCGACGTCCTCACCCGTGACGGTCCATCGGTGTACCGACACCTCGCCCTCGGCATTACCGCAGGCCAAGGCGATCTCGGTCGGAACCAGGGGGTTCCACGCCGGTCGGGTGGGTTTGATGCAGTCGGCCGGAAGGTCGAACAGTTGGCGGTCGCCACTGCCGTCCACGGCCATCGTCCGCAACGTGCTCGGGCCGTTCGGCGTTGTCTGCAGGTAGATGACGGAACCGCGATCGGGCGACAGCACCGGGTACTGGGCACCGGGCGAACCGCTGGTCAGCTGCTGGTCGATTTCGCCGGTGGAGCCGTTGTACAGGTACATGTTCGAGGAGTCGTCGACGACCCGGGACCCGATGAGGACCTGTTCCGGCAGCGGCGTGGCGTGCGGCAGACCCGCCACCGGTCCGGCCGGCGGCGTGCCCACCACGCTCGAGGACGACGCTGACGCGCTCGACGGCGACGGGCTGGACGAAGACGCGCTGGGCGACTCGGACGGGCTGCCGCTGGCCGGGCCGCTGGCCGCAGTCGAGGTACCGGTGCCCGGTGGCGCGGTGCTGCTCGTCCCGTCGCGCAGGACGAACCAGGTGCCGACGGCGGCGGCGACCAGCACGGCGGCGACGATCGCGGTGATCAGCGGCCAGCGGCGGGGAGAGCCGGGCGACGGGTCCGACCGCGGACCGGTCGGGCCGGGCGGTGGACCGGCCGGACCACGGGCACCGTCGTACCCGCCGCCCGGCGGAGGACCTGCGAACGAAGGTTGCTCGAGCGTTCCCCGCGGACCCGCCGGCTGCGCGGGCGGGGCGTCGCCGCGCGAGGCCTCGGGCCAGGGTTGCGCGGCGTTCCACTGGGCCGGAGAGCCATGAGCCCGGGGATCGTCGGCACCGGATCCGTACGGGCGCCGGTTCGGCGCCGCGGAATCGGCTGCCTGCGGATCCTGCACCCACGAGGCGTCTGGACCGGGTGATGACGCCGACGGCCCGGCATCGGGGTGCTGCGCCGCCGCGACCGTCGCCGACCCGTCGGCAGAGGATTCGGACGGTGCAGGGTTCGCCTGTGTCGCAGCGGATGTGGTGTCCCGCCCGGGCGCCGACGGTGATCCCGGATGTGCCCGCGGCGCAACGCCCGGCAGCAGGTATGCCGTCGTCGGCAGGCCGTCGTCAGATGCCTCGGCGGCACCCGGCGGCGACGGGGCGGTGGTCAGCGCCGCCCGTCCCGCCACCCCCATCGCCCGGCATGTCTGGTACCGGTCGTCGCGCTCCTTCGCCATCGCCATCGCGACGACGTCGTCGAACCCGGACGGCAGTGACGGCACCGCCGCGGTCGGCCGCGGAATCTCCTTGTTCAAGTGCCCGTACACCCGCGCGACGACCGACTCCGCCGGGTAGGGAACATCCCCGGTGAGCAGCTTGTAGAGCACGCAGCCCAGCGCATAGATGTCGGACCGGTGGTCGAGCGGCTGGCCCTTGATCTGCTCCGGGGAGGCGTAGTCGAGAGTGGCGACGACGCTGCCGGTGCTGGTCAGCGCAGACATACTTTCCGAGGCTTCCCCTATCGCCTTGGCGACACCGAAGTCGGACAGGAAGACGCGTTCGGATTCGTCCTCATCATCGGACCCCGGGGTGAGCAGGATGTTGGCCGGCTTGACGTCCCGGTGCAGCAGCCCGTGTCGATGGGCGTAGTCCAGGGCCGACGCGACCTTGCCGATGATCCGGACCACCCGCTCGGGTGGCATACCGGCGGGCTCCTCCCGCAGCGCCTGCTCGGCGTTGGTGCCATCGATGAACCGCATGCTGATCCACAGCTGACCGTCCTGGGAGCCGCGGTCGTGCACCGAGACGATGTTGGGATGATCGAGGCGGGCGACCATGTCGGCTTCCCGCTCGAAGCGCGTGACGAAATTGGTGTCCGAGCACAGCTCCGGCCGCAACAGTTTGAGCGCATCCATTCGCGGCAGCCTGGGATGGTGCGCGAGATACACCGCGCCCATTCCGCCCGAGCCGAGCTCGCGCTCGATCGTGTAGCCGGCGAACACATCACCCGGCCGAAGCGACATGTCCGGCATTGTGCCAGTAGCCGGTGCATATCAGCCCGGACTTCTTCGCGGCGTCGAACCGTCCCGGCAACGACGGGAGCGGTTCGACACCCCGGCTGCACCCGGCAGGCCCTGCCCGGCAGGGCGCACCGTCAGGAGCGGGTGAACGGCAGCACGGTGGTCAGCCAGTCGACCAGCGCGGTGGCGTTGCGGGACTGCGTCCACACCCGGCCGGGTCCCTGGATGTCCATCACCAGGCCCTCACCCGACTTGCCGGTCTGGATCCAGCCCTTCGCGACCTTGCGGACCTGCACCTGCATGCCGTCGTCGTAGGCGACAAGATGTCCGGTGTCGATGGTGAAGCCCTGCCCCGCAGGCAACTCCAGCAGGTCCAACGCGCCGAACGAACCCGCGACAACCTTGCCATGGCCGGTGCAGTGCACGATGAAGCCGCCCTCACCGCCGAACAGCATCGATGAGCCGCCCCATTTGGTGTCCAGGTTGACGGTCGGCTCCGATGCCAGCCAGGACCCCTTGGTCAGCACCAGCCCCCGCCCGGGCTGAACCTCGACCACCGTCGCATCGCCTGGCAGTCGCGCCGCGACGTCCACCCAGGTCGGGCTCTGCGGGTGCCCGGTGAACGTGGTGATGAAGAAGGACTCCCCGCCCAGCGCGGATCGCTTGAGCGCCTTCATGAACCCGCCCTGCATCTGCGACTGCACCGTCACACCGAACGACTGCATGACCATGACGCCGGCCTCGCCCTGGAACTGCTCACCCGGCGCGAGGTGCAGCCTGGCCACCGCATAGGACGGGCTGTGCCGCAATTCGACCTGCATTCCTCTTCTCCCTGCGTTCTCGACCTGCTCTCAATTCGTCCGAAGGACCCAACTGTGGCGGCTCGGCCACGACCCTGCCACCGGGACGCCCGCCACCGGACGCCCCGCCACCAGACGACCCGCCACAGACGACCCGCCACCAGACGACCACTGCCCGACGATCACCGCCCGAGCTCGCCGGCGAGATCAACTCAGGTGCTTGAGCGCTTCCCGACGGGACAGCGGGCTGATCGCCGCCGCATGCTGGTCGACGAAGTCCAAAACCCAGTCCGGGTCGGTCCTGGCGTACTGCCGAAGAGCCCAGCCGACCGCCTTGCGGACGAAGAACTCCCGGTCGGGCAGGTTCGGCTCGATCACGTCCCGCAGCAGGTCGGTATCGGTGCGGGTGCCCAGCGCCAGTTGGCAGATGATGCTGCTGCGGCGAAGCCACCGGTCGGGGTCCGTGCTCCACGTCCGGACGACGGGCTCGACCGCATCCCGATGGGCCAGCAGCATCGCCCCGATCCGCTGCGAGGTCGCGTCGACATGGTCCCACCAGGCACCGGTGACGATCATCTCCGTGCACAGCGGCAACAACTCCAACCGGCCGGCCACCATCTTCACCCCGGTCAATTCGGTTGCGGCGTACCGTTCCTCGCGGTACTCCGCGCCACGCCAGAGCTCTGCGGCCGAACCGATGAGCTCCGCGAGAGCGGCCGGCGGGTGATCCGCCGCAGCCTGTTTCGTCAGCCGCCGGGTCACCGGCATCGGCACCCCGAGGTAGGGCATCGCGGATTTCATGTACGCCTGCATCTGCGGGGCACGGGCGGGGTCGGCCGCCTGGGTGAGTGCTGCCCTGATGGTCGTCACCAGCTCCGGGGTCGTGTCCACTCCGGCAGGTGCGGTTCCGGTCAGCGCGCAGCCGGCGGGTTCACGCAGCCGGGCGCACCGATCCCGGCGTGCAGCAGCCCGGCGACGAAGCCGTAGGCGGCGTCCCGCTGCACGATGCCCAGCTGTGTGGAGAGCACGTAGGGCACGTCGGTCAGGATGGCACGCAGCACGACATGCATCGCAGCAGGGTCCTGTGCTGCCGATCCGGCCGAGGATTCGACGAAGGCGGCGGCGGCGTCCAAGGCCTGGTTCATCCGGTTCGTGAGCTCGGACAGCGCGGGGCTGTCGACCTCGTGGGTCCAGACGAACAGCACCGGACCGTGTTGATCCAGCATCCCCACCCACTCGTCGAGCCAGCCGTCCAGACCGTCGGTGGATTGCATCGCCGCGGGCAGTGCCGGGACCCGGAGTTCGACGGCGGCCAGCGCATCCTGGGCCAGGGTTCGGAACACCGCCTCCCGATCTCGCCAATAGGTGTAGACGCTGCCGTGGCTCACCCCCGCGGTGGTCGCCACCTCGGTGAGACTCGTTCCGTGGTAACCGAGCTCGCGGTACCGATCGGCGGTCGCCTGGAGGATCCGCTGCACCGTGCCGACTCCGCGGGCGGTGACCGGCCGGCGAAGACCCAGCGCGTCACCCAACGGGATGCTGGGCAGTTCGTCGCGCTGCTCCGCGCTGACCGGCCACTGCGCCGCCGGGCCCGGCGGACCGAAGAAATAGGCGTGCAGGACAGCCGCCAACGCCCGCTCGACCCGCGCCCTACCCAGCTCGGGGAACCGCGCGACGAACAGGAAGTACGACCACTGGATCACCGACAGCATGCCGACGGCCACCATGCCGGGGGTCGGCGGGTGTGCCCCGGATGCCGCCAGGCGCTGCAGCACCGAGCGCTGGAAAGCGCTGAGATTGACCTGGCCGATGGCCGCGAGGCCGGGTTCGTTGAACTGCACCTGCGCCCACAGCAGGAACGTGCCCTGGTGACGGCTCAGCACGTCGGTCAGGGTGCCTATCCAGTCGGCGAGCTGCTTCCGCCCGTCGGCGTCGTCGGTGAGCACCGGAAAGCCATCCCCGACCGCCGACAGTTCGGCTCCCGCCTCCCGCAGGAAGATGCCGAAGATCTCGGCCTTTCCCTCGAAGTACTGGTACACCGCGGCGCCGGAACGACCGGTGGCCTCCCCGATGGACTCGACGGTGGTCGCCTGATATCCGTGGCGCGCGAACAACTCCCGGGCCGCCTCGATGATCTCGGCGCGCGCCCGCACGCCGCCGGCGGCCAGCACCGGATTGCGCCCGTACGGCGGTCGGCGGACCTCACTGACGGTCGGCACCTCGTCGGCCGACGTGCCGTTCAGTTGACGGTCCAGGTGTCGCGGCCGGCGAGCAGCGTCGCGAGATCGCCGTGCCCCTGCCGCGCGATGGCGGTGTCGATCTGCGCACTCATCGCAGAGTCGTAGGTGCCGCGCCGGACGTCCCGGAAGATGCCGATCGGGGTGTTGTCCAGCGTCTCCGGATGTGACAGCCGGGACAGCGCGAACGCCGTCGACGGGTCCTGGTCGTGGGCGTCGTGCACCAGCAGCGCAGCCTCCCCGACCTGGTCCACATCGACCACCTGCAACCGCCCCGAGCGGTCCCGCAGGATCCCCCGGTGGCCGCCGATGCCGAAGCGGATCGGCTTGCCGTGCTCCAGCCGGATGGTGACCTCGTCCTTACTGGTGGCGTCCTTGAGCGGCTCGAACGCCCCGTCGTTGAAGATGTTGCAGTTCTGGTAGATCTCCACCAGGGCCGTCCCCGGGTGCACCGCCGCGGCCTGCAGCACCGACGTCAGGTGGGCCCGGTCGGAATCGATGGTCCGTGCGACGAAGCTGGCCTCCGCGCCCAGCGCCACCGACACCGGGTTGAACGGTGTGTCGAGCGATCCGAGCGGGGTGGATTTGGTGCGCTTCCCGACCTCGGACGTCGGCGAGTACTGGCCCTTGGTGAGGCCGTAGATGCGGTTGTTGAACAGCAGGATCTTCAGGTTCACGTTGCGCCGCAGCGCGTGGATCAGGTGGTTGCCGCCGATCGAGAGGGCGTCGCCGTCGCCGGTGACGATCCACACCGACAGGTCGCGCCGGGTGCTGGCCAGCCCGGTCGCGATGGCCGGCGCCCGGCCGTGGATGGAGTGCATGCCGTAGGTGTTCATGTAGTACGGGAACCGCGCGGCGCAGCCGATCCCGGAGATGAAGACGATGTTCTCCTTCCGCAGCCCCAGTTGCGGCATGAAGCCCTGCACCGCGGCCAGGATCGCGTAGTCACCGCAGCCCGGGCACCAGCGGACCTCCTGATCGGACTTGAAGTCCTTGGCGGTCTGCTGGACGTCGGCCTTCGGGATCAGCTTCAGCGCCTGGGCGCCGGCCAGCGAGACCGGTTGCGGCCGGGTGCGGACGGGGCGGGGTTCCGCCGGGTGTGGCTGGGCGTCGGTCATCCTGCTGCTCCGTTCGTTGCCGCGGCCGGCACGGGTCGCGGCGCGTTCTGGGACTGCGGCCGGTGCTCGCCCGCGTCGGCATTCTCGACGGTGGCCTGCTCGAGCGCGGGCTCGTCGGGCGCGGCCTCGTCGAGGCGCGGCTGGCCGGCGCCCGACTCGCCCACGGCGATCGTCGGAACGCCCATCGTGCCCAACCGGCCGGCGCTGCCGACGACGGTCCGGACGTAGCTGCCGTCGATCACCGACCGCACCGCGGTGACCAGCTCGTCGACCCGGAACGGCAGGCCGCGCACCTGGTTCACCCCGATCACGTCGACCAGGAACATCCCGCGCAGCAGCAGGGCGAGTTGCCCGAGGTTCATCTCCGGCAGCACCACCGTCCGGTACGCCCGCAGCACCTGTTCGGTGTTCGCCGGCATCGGGTTCAGGTAGCGCAGGTGCGCCTGCGCGACGCTGACCCCGGCGGCCCGCAGCTTGCGGACGGCGCCGGTGATCGGGCCGAAGGTCGACCCCCACCCGAGTACCAGCACCTCCGCGTCGCCGGAGGGATCGTCGATCTCCAGCGGCGGGACCTCGATGCCGGCCACCTTCGCCGCGCGGGTGCGGACCATGTGATCGTGGTTGGCCGGGTCGTAGGAGATGGCGCCGGAACCGTCCTTCTTCTCGATGCCACCGATCCGGTGCTCGAGCCCGGCGGTCCCCGGAATGGCCCAGGGCCGGGCGAGGGTTTCCGGGTCCCGCAGGTACGGCCAGAAGGCCGCGCCGTCGCCCTCACCGTGGTTGGTGGCGGTGGCGAACCGCACCCGCAGGTCGGGCAGCGACTCGACGTCGGGGATCAGCCACGGCTCGGAACCGTTCGCCAGATAACCGTCGGAGAGCAGGAACACCGGCGTGCGGTAGGTGGTCGCCACCCGGGCGGCCTCCAGCGCCGCGTCGAAGCAGTCGGACGCCGAGCGGGCAGCGATCACCGGGACGGGCGCCTCGCCGTTACGGCCGAACATCACCTGCAGCAGATCCGCCTGCTCGGTCTTGGTCGGCAGGCCGGTGGACGGCCCGCCGCGCTGGACGTCGACGACGATCAGCGGGAGCTCCAGCGCGACGGCGAGCCCGATGGTCTCCGCCTTCAGCGCCACACCCGGGCCCGAGGTCGTCGTCACCCCCAGACTTCCGCCGTAGGAGGCGCCGAGTGCGGCGGCGACCCCGGCGATCTCGTCCTCGGCCTGGAACGTGCGGACGCCGAAATGCTTCAGCGCGGACAGCTCGTGCAGGATGTCCGACGCCGGGGTGATCGGGTAGGAGCCCAGGAACAGTTCCAGCCCGGACCGCTCGGCGGCCGCGACCAGGCCGTAGGCCAGCGCCTGGTTGCCGCGGATGGTGCGGTACCGACCCGGCGGCAGGGCGGCCGGCTTGACCTCGTAGTTCACCGCGAAGCCCTCGGTGGTCTCGCCGTACGACCAGCCGGCCTCCAGCGCCACCAGGTTGGCCCGCAGGATCTCCCGCTTGCCGCCGAACTTCGTCTCCAGGAAGCGCCGGGTGCCCTCGAGCGGCCGGTGGTACAGCCAGGACAGCAGCCCGAGCGCAAACATGTTCTTGGCGCGCTCGGCGTCCTTGCGGCTCAGGCCCACCTTGCTGACGGCCTCCACCGTGAGCGAGGTGAGCTTCACGGGATGCACCTGGTAGTCGCCCAGGCTGCCGTCCTCCAGCGGGCTGACCGCGTACCCGACCTTGGCCAGGTTCCGCTTGGTGAACTCGTCGGTGTCGATGATCACGGTGCCGCCCCGCGGCAGGTCCGGCAGGTTCGCCTTGAGTGCGGCCGGGTTCATCGCGACCAGGACGGTGGGCGCGTCGCCGGGGGTGACGACGCTGTGGTCGGCGAAGTGCAGCTGGAACGCGGACACGCCGGGCAGGGTGCCGGCGGGAGCCCGGATCTCGGCCGGGAAGTCCGGCAGCGTCGACAGGCTGTTGCCGAAGGCGGCGGTCTCCGTGGTGAACCGGTCGCCGGTCAGCTGCATGCCGTCACCGGAGTCGCCGGCGAACCGGATGATGACCTCGCTGAGGCTCTCGACCGGCTTACCGGCGGTGGTGTTCGTCATCGGATCTCCTGGATCGTTCACCTGGATCGTCGCCTGGATCGTGCGGGGGCTGCCGTCGCGATCGGCCGCGGTTTGCGGGCGGTTCTCGTGCAGCGGCCGAGGAGGTGCCTCGCGAAAGACCCGTCCGGTCGCCGGCATGACGATCCCGGACCCCGTCCGGTGCCGTTCACGCCACCACACAGGATGTCACTCGCGGAACCCTCGATCGCACAACCCTCCGGGCCTGCGGCGCGGCCCGGTGACGGTCGACGGCGATCGGCCGTCCGCTACCGGCGGGCAGCGGCCGGGTCCTCGGCCACCGCACCTTCGGGCTCGGGGCTCTCCGGCGGCGGCTCCGGCTCGGCGGAGCGCCGGCGGAGCTTCGTGATCAGGCCCGGTAGCGACGGCACGGTGAACCGGTCGGCGGCGTTCTCCAGCACACCGCCCGATGGGTCGTCATCGCCGGCCATCCGGACCACGTCCCCGGACGGCCGCAGGACGTCCCGGACCACCAGGAAGATCAGCACCAGCAGCAGGGCATCGCGCAGCAGGGCAGCGTTGACGAACGGGTAGATGGACAGACCCTTGTTCGCGACGCCGGCAAAGGACAGCATCAGCAGGATCCAGACGATCACCTCCGACGCCTGCCAGATCAGCAGCGGGCGCCAGCGCGGCAGCGCCAGCACGGCCAGCGGCAGCAGCCACAGCGAGTACTGCGGCGACCAGACCTTGTTGGTCAGCAGGAACGCGGCGATCACCAGGAACGCCAGCTGCCCGAACCGCGGTCGGCGGTGGGCGGAGAGCGCCAGCCAGCCGATGGCCACGCAGGCCACCAGGAACAAGCTCAGCGACAGCAGGTTCACCAGGGTCGGCGTGGCGCTGCCCGGGGCGGCCTCCCAGACCTTGGATCCGGTGAGCGTCGAATAGATGAAGTACCAGGAGTCGTACTCCGGTGGGCGCTCGGAATTGAGCCGGATGAACTCGTACCAGCCCTCCGGCGCGACCAGGTAGACCGGCACGTTGATGGCCAGCCAGACCACCGCCGCGGCCACCGCGGTCCGCGTCCAGGCGGTCATCTTCCCGGCCCGCAGGCACAGCACCAGCAGCGGCCCGAGGAGCAGGATCGGGTACAGCTTGGCCGCCGCGCCGAGGCCGAACAGCGCCCCGGCGAGGACCGGGTGTTTTCGCGCCCAGGCCAGCATCGCGGCGGCGGTGATACCGATCGCCAGCAGGTCCCAGTTCGTGAAGGCGTGCACGATCAGCAGCGGCGACAGGCACATGATCGCCGTGTCCCAGATCCGCCGGCGGGCGATCCGGGCCGTCGACGAGACCGCCCACAGGTACAGCAGTCCCAGCAGGATCGCCCCGATGGTGAAGTACGCGCCGACGTCCAACGGAACCGGTAGGACGCCGCTGGACCGGGCGAAGGTGACGTAGCGGTTGGAGATCTCCGACACCGCCCACATCCAGTAACCGGTGACGACCGGGTACTCCATGTAGCGGGTCTCCCCGTTGTCCTGCCAGGACGTGGTGTACGGCAGGGCGCTCTTGTCGAGCTGGTGACTGCCGAACAGCGGGACGGCGTCGTTGTAGCACGCGCTGATCCACGGCCGCTCTCCGCCCTGGTCGAGAGTCACCCCGCCGGCGCCGTCGGGTCCCTGCTGGATGCACGCGGACTTGGCCAGCCACCCGCAGATCAGCACGACGATCGCCATCAGCAGGCACACCCGCAGCGGGGTGAAGATCCTCGCCCTCCCGATCTGCGCGTGCCGGCCCATCGGCCCGCCGATGAGATCGCTGGCCCGCCGGACCGTGGGATCGGTCCAGGTCGGTATCACCCGGTCGGTCACCGTCAGGGAGGTGGAGCGGGCCGGCCCGGTGACTCCTCCAGGCGCACCGTCCGCACCCCGGCCCGCCGGCTCCCCGGGCGGCGGCTCCCCGGGCGACGGTTCGTCCGCGGGGGCGTCTGTCACGGGCGCGATGCTACTGGTCGGTGTGTTCAGGATCGGTGATCATTGCGCCGCGATCGGGAACGGAGGTGCTCGTGGACCTGCGCCGGGCCGCTCAGGATCCGACGGAAGTGGTCCCTCGCGGGTGCGCGATCTTCGGTACCTGCGCGGTCAGCGCGGGAAGGCGAAGTCGGCGACCGCCGGCATGGAGCGAAACCCGGCGGACGCGTAGGTCGCCACGGCGCCTGCATTCCGGCTCGGGGTGGACGCCCATCGGCTCCAGCAGCCCCGGCCGGACCGCACCCGCCGACCAGACCGTGGTCGCCGCCACCGCGGTGTCCCGGCCGTCGTATCCCGCGGCAGTCACCCTGCGGGTACCCACCTGCCGGGGACCCACCTGCCGGGCACCCACCCTGCCGGGCACTCACTTGGCGGCGCGGCGCCGGGACCTCGGCGCGGTGTCACCCTTCGACCCCATCACGAACGACGCAACCAGGTGGTTCCAGGAGCAGGTGCGGCAGACCTCCACCTGGTAGACCGAGAACTCGCCGAAGGAGCCGGCCATCGTCTCCAGCTCGGCGGGCAGCCGGGCGGAGCCCGCCATGTGCTTGATCTCGTCGCCGTACACCCAGTAGACGTGCGTCAGCGGCTCTTTCCGGCACACCGGGCAGGCGGTCTGGGTGGCGACTCCATGGAATTTCGCCGCCCTGATCAGGTAGGGGGATGCGTCACAGACCTCGACGACACCGGTTCTGCCGGAGCGGACCTCGGCGAGCAGCGCCCTGCGCTGCAACGCATAGTCCACCAGTCCCCGTTGGGTCCGCACCAATCCAGAGTACGCGGGGGTGGATGACGCACTCCGGGCTCCCGCACCCCCCGGATGGTGACGCCGGCGGCCGCTCACCCGTTCGTGCTGCGAGCTCCGAACCACTGTCCGGACCGTGGTCCTGAGCAGCCGCTGCTCACGCTTTCGCGCTTCACTCACCCACTCGACGCCTCACTCACTGCGCAACACGAGCAACGCGGACGCCGCGCGAGCAAGGCCTTCCGCACCGCACCCGTACCGCACCCACACCCGCCGCCGCCCGCACCCGGGCCGACGCTCGACCCGAGGCGACCCCGGTCCGACAGCCGGCGCTACTGGCCGCCCTTGCGGGCCGGGTGGGACCCGAACGGTGGGCGGCTGAACCGGCGGCGCCGACGCGCGGCGGCGCCGCTGGCGGACGGGATGCCGTGATCGCCGGTCGCCCGGATCTCGGGGGCGAGGGGGTGCTCCGGGCCGTACGCGTCGATGAGCGCCACGATCACCGCGGCGATCGGCACACCGATGATGGCGCCGATCGGTCCCCAGATCGCCGCCCCGAGGAAAACCGCGCCCAGCGCTACGGCCGGGTTGACGTCCATCGTCCGCTGCGAGACGTGCGGGGTGAACAGGTAGGTCTCGATCTGCTGGTAGATGACGGAGAAGATCAGGATCCACAGCGCGGTGATCGGCTTGTCGGCCAACGCGACGACGATCGGCACCGCGATCCCGATGTAGGTGCCGACCAGCGGGATGAACTGCGCGGTGAGCCCGACCAGCAGCGCGAGCGGTAGCCAGCCCGGAAGGTCGACGACGTAGAAGAAGATGCCGTAGAAGAACGACGAGATGGCGGACAGCACCACCTTGGAAGCGACGTAGCCTCCGGTCTTCTCGGTGGCGATCTGCCAGAGCTCACCCAACACCAGCTGCCGTTCGTGCGGCAGCCAGACCGCGAGCCGCTCCACCAGACCCGGCCCTGCGCCCGCGATGTAGAACGAGAAGACGATCACGGTGACCAGGTCGAACAACACCGACGCCAGAGATCCGAAGACGCCGATGACGCCGCCGCCGAGGTCCTCGGCGAAGTTCTGCACGCCCGTCGCCTCGAGCTGCAGGCTCGAACTGATCGATGTCGGGTCGATCGTCAGGCCGAAGGTGTCGTTCAGCTGCGCGGTGACCCGTTCGATCACCGCCGGGCCCTGTCGGACCAGCTGGCTGGCCTGCTGGAAGGCCGTCGTGCCGAACAGCACGAACAGCCCGAGCAGGATGAGCAACGACGTCCCGCCGACGACAGCCGTGGCCAGTCCCCGGCTGACACCGCGACTGACGAACCAGCGAATGGCCGGCTCCGCGGCGATCGCCACCAACCAGGCCAGCAGGATCAGGAACAGGAAGTGCCTGGCCGACCCGAGCACGGAGATGCCGATCAGCCAGGCGGAGACGATCAGCAGAATGCGGATCGTCGCGCGCTGGATGTCGTGGATGTCCATCCGCACCCGCATCGCCGGCTCGGCGGCCGCGGCGACCTCTTCCGCGGAGGCCGCTGCGGCCGGTGCTTCGGCGCCGCTGGGTGCCGGGCCGCTGGGTGCCGGGCCGCTGGGTGCGCAACTGGGTTCCGGGCCGCTCGGTGTCGAGCCGTTCGACGGTGCTCCGCCCCTTGCCGTGCCGTTGGGCACCGGCCCGTTCGACCCTGGACCGGTAGGTGCGGGATCGAGCACTGCAGGATCGTTCACCGCCGGATCGTTCACGGCAGGAACACGAACAGCCCGATCAGGAACGGCGGGCGTGCGACCGGCAGGTTCGGCAGTGACGGCATCGCCCGCCGGAGCATCACCCGCGGGGGTCGCAGCCGTTGACGAGTTCGGATCCATTCTCGCCACCGCTGCCGCCCTCCGGCCGTCGTGCTCGTTCTGCCTTCATGTTCCCCGCCGGCGGCAACATCGACGTCGCGCGCGGCTCGGATCCCACGAGCATCAGCGCAAACAACATACCGAGGGAATGGCCCAGGAACGCGCGCCGATCCACCACCTCCGCTGATGTATCGTGGCGATATAGTTTGCGGAGATAGCAGCAAACAGTGCCGGGCAATGGTCCGGCGCAACGGAACAGTCCGACGGGAAGAGGGTGAGCATCGTCGTCAGAGAGACGTCCACCGTCTTCGAGCTGGCCGTCCTCGGACTGCTGAGCGAATCGCCGATGCACGGGTACGAGCTGCGGAAGCGGCTCAATCTCACCCTCGGATCGTTTCGGGCGTTCAGCTTCGGTTCGCTGTACCCGACCCTGCGTCGGTTACACACGGCCGGCCAGATCGCGACCGAAGACCCGGTGACGGACATCGACGCCGTCCCGCTGTCGTCCAAGCGGTCCAGGGTGACGTACCGGATCACCGCCGACGGCAAGGAGCGGCTTGCCGAACTGCTCGGCGACACCGGGCCGCAGTCGTGGTCCGACGACGGGTTCGGCGTGCATCTGGCTTTCTTCGCCACCACCACCTCCGACGCCAGGATGCGCATCCTGGAGGGTCGGCGGCGACGGGTCGAGGAGCGCCGGGAGGGTCTGCGGTCGGCGGTCGCGAAGGCCGCGGAGCGGCTGGACACCTACACCGCCGAACTGCACCAGCTCGGTCTGGAGGCCTCGGACCGTGAGGTGCGCTGGCTGAACGAGCTGATCGACCAGGAACGCCAGGGAGCGCCACACCGAAAGGCACCGCCCCCCGGCTGACCCCCTGGTGACGTACCCGACCCGTTCCGCCGAGACCCACCGGCAAAACCCGCAGTCTCAACACAGACCCGCACAGCCAGACACCGAACCGATCCCGGCGGCCACAGCGCGCCGCCATCACCAGGAGGAAACATGGGTACCCCCGGAACGAAAATCCGCACCGCGATCGTCGGGGTCGGCAACTGCGCGTCCTCGCTCGTCCAGGGTGTCGAGTACTACAAGGACGCCGTTCCCGGCACCCAGGTCCCCGGCCTGATGCATGTGCAGTTCGGCGATTACCACGTCTCTGATCTGCAGTTCGTCGCCGCCTTCGACGTCGACGCCAAGAAGGTCGGGTTCGACCTGGCCGACGCGATCGGCGCCAGCGAGAACAACACCATCAAGTTCGCCGACGTCCCGCCGACCGGCGTGATCGTGCAGCGCGGCAACACCCTGGACGGGCTGGGGAAGTACTACCAGCAGACGATCACCGAATCTCCCGCCGATCCGGTCGACGTGGTCGCGGCGCTGCGTGAAGCCCGGGTCGACGTCGTGGTCTGTTACCTGCCGGTGGGCTCGGAGGACGCCGCGCGCTTCTACGCGCAGTGCGCGATCGATGCCGGCTGCGCCTTCGTCAACGCGCTGCCCGTCTTCATCGCCGGAACCCCGGAGTGGGCCGAGAAGTTCCGCGCCGCAGGGCTTCCCATCGTCGGTGACGACATCAAGTCGCAGGTCGGGGCGACGATCACGCACCGGGTGCTGGCCAAGCTGTTCGAGGATCGGGGCGTTGTCCTGGAGCGGACGATGCAGCTGAATGTCGGCGGCAACATGGACTTCATGAACATGCTCGAGCGCGATCGCCTCGAGTCCAAGAAGGTCTCCAAGACCCAGGCCGTCACCTCGCAGGTGGACCGGGATCTGGGTGCCCGCAACGTGCACATCGGCCCCAGCGACTACGTCGCCTGGCTCGACGACCGCAAGTGGGCCTACGTCCGCCTCGAGGGCCGTGCCTTCGGTGACGTCCCGCTGAACCTGGAGTACAAGCTCGAGGTGTGGGACTCGCCGAACTCCGCCGGCGTCATCATCGACGCGGTGCGGGCGGCGAAGATCGCCAAGGACCGCGGCGTGGGCGGCCCGATCCTGTCCGCCTCGTCGTACTTCATGAAGTCCCCGCCGGTGCAGTACCCCGACGATCAGGCGCGCGACAACGTGGAGAAGTTCATCGCCGGCGAAATCGACGGCTGAGCTCCGTCAGAGTTCGGCGAACCGACTCGCACGTCCAACACCGGGCGGACGTCCTGCAGGCCGGCTTGCGGGGTGACGGCTGAGCGTTGGAGGACGCGATCCGAGCGGACCCGGACGCGGTCCGGTCGGCCGGCTCGGGGAGTCAGCCGACCGACCTCAGCACGGCGGCCAGATCGGCCGCGTGCGTCAGCGGCAGGCCGTAATGGGTTGCCCCATCAAGCGTTTCGATGCGCACATCGGGCAACCGGCGGCGGGCGTTCCTGGCCACCCGACGCACGGGGTGCACGCGGCTGGCACCGCCGAGCACCACGGTCACCGGCAGCCGCAGCGGGGCGAGCGCCGCTGGTTTCGGGATCTTGGTCGGCACCGTCGGCGCCTTCGGGTAGGCGCCGGCGCCAGCCGCTGCAAGATCGGACCATTCCGGATCGACGGCGGCGCCGCGGGTCTCCCAGCGGATCAGGGATCGGCGACGCGCCGCCGTCGGTCGCAGCAGGGCCGGAACGGCGCGGAGCAGGTACGCCGGGGCGAGCGGGCCGAAGGTCATCGTCGGATCCACCAGGATCAGTCTGCCGACCCGGTCCGACCGGCTGATCGCGTAGTGCAGCGCGATCCACGCCCCGTACGAGTGCCCGCAGAGCGCGGTGGCCGCAAGGTCGAGCCCGTCGAGCACTGCGTCGATCCACGACACCAGATCGGCCGGAGTGGCCATCGCGCGGTCGCCGCGCACGCTGCCACCGGCATCTCCGGGGGAGTCGACCGCGTACACCCGCAGGTCGCCGCTCAGCGCGGACACCACCTCGATCCACTCCGCCGAGGTCGCCTGGTACGCGTGCAGCAACAACAGCGGCGGCCGGTCGGCGGGCCCGGCGACATGCACGCGGGTTCTGCCGAAAGCCGTTTCCACGTCCAGCTTCTCGTGGCCCGGCCAGCGCCGCATGAGGTGCGCGTACGCCTCGGCGAAGGAAGACCCGTCCACCGCGGATCCGGACGACTCGCTCGGCCCGCCCGGCGTCATGCGTGTCGGCCCGATGCCCGCTGCGACACCCGCCGCTCCCCTCGATCCCCGATCTGTCTGTAGTCCAGCACGTCCGCCGGTAGCGGGGTAGATCCCGATGGTGAGAAGACCGACGTTCACTCGACCGGACGAGTCCGGCGCTCCGGCCCACTCCGGCGGACTCGACGGCCGTGGTCGTCGGATGGTCGTCAGACCAGAGCGACCGTTCCGCCCAGGATCGCCTCCAGCCGGTCGCAGTTGCCGGCCGCTTCACACGCGACGGTCCAATTTCGACCGACCAGGACATCAACCGGCCGATCGATGACCGCGGCGGCTTGCTGCAGCGATTCCGCCCGTTCGGCAGCCGACGGGTACGTCGTCACGATCAGCACAGTTCTCTTGATGACGCACGCCACAGACACCCCGCCGTCTTCGGTCGCTCTTCGCGCCGGGTTCGCTGCGACACAGGGGACGCCTCCTGCTGCCATCCTGACCAGGAGGTCATCCGGCCCGGCATACGTGTCGGGTGCGGAGTTGGTGGCGGCGAAACCGGCACAACCCACCACAAGGGATGTGACCCAGACCAGGCACAGTGCGAACCACGCGCTTTCTGCTGTGTTCCGCGGCATGTGAACTCCTGTTCGTCAGGATCGGCGAGCAAGCCCCTCGGTGTGCGGCCGCTGACACGCGTGCCGCATCCATTTGTCGGACAGCTGCTGCGTCCGGCTCGGCGGGCACACCGACCGTGACGCACCAGTGGTCGTCAATTGTCCCGCTATCTGTCCGTTCTGTCCCCTTTCGCCCGTGGCGATCACCCTGGAAAGGCGACGACGCCCGCCCGTTACCTTGGGGACGTGGCTGTCGAGAATCGGACCGGGTCGGTCGAGAATCGGACCGGGTCGGCGGTGTTTTCCGCGACCGTCGGCGCAGCGGCCGGGGCCGCGCTGGCGGCGTCCCGCGGCCGGTGGGCGGCGGTGGCCGGAGCGGGAGTCGGGGCTGCGGGCATGGTGCTGACCGATCGGATCGCCCGCCGGGTACAGCGTTCGGGTGAGATTCCGCCGCTGTGGTCGCGGATCGCCGCCAGCGCCGCCCTGGTGGCACCGCTCGGGTGGGCGGTCGAACGGGTGGCGGGAGTCGGGCCGGTGGGCGTCGCGACCGCAACCGGCGCGCTCGCCGGACTGCTCGGCATCCGCCCCCAGAAGGTGCTCCTGGGACCGCTGTTCGGCGCCGCGGCCGGTCGCGCGTTCCTGCTGCGGAAAGGCACCACCCCGGCGGCCGTGGTCGCCGCCGCGACGATGGTCGGCTACCGGGTCGTCTCGCCGCTGGTGTTCCGCACCGCGCAGGTCAGCCTGCTGGCCGACCGGGTTGCCGCCGAGGAACTCCCGTTCGTGGTGCCACGCGCCGCCCGGTCCGGGTACGTGGGTACCGACTACGTCCGCGAGCTGGCGACCGACCTCGGTGGGAGCTATGTCGCCGACGCCGCCGACGTCGGGATCGTGGCGTCGCTGGACGCGCTGGCCGGCCCCGACTTCGACCCGGCGGCGGTGGACCCGGCAGTGCGGGAGTTCTACGAACACACCACGCGGTTCCGGCTCGACATCGTGCCGCACTGGCGGATGTGGGTCCGACCGGGCTATCTGCTGTACCGATCGATCGTCGCGCGCCCCATCGGACAGGCGAACGTGCCGATGAATCAGCGGGAAACCCAACGCGGCATTCGCAGTCGGATCGACACCATCACCCTGCCCGACCAGCAGGATCTCACCGTCCGCGGCTGGATCCGATCCTTCTCCGACACCGACGAACCGATCTTCGTCGGCATCTACACCACCTACCGGGACGAGAGCCGCGGGTACGTGAGCGTGGGATTTCCGATTCCGCAGGGCAGTTTCACCGCCACCCTGCTGCCCCGCGCCCGTCCCGGCGGTGGGCTGGTGCTGTCCAGCCGGGGCACAACTCCACTCGGCGGGGAGCTTTCCCACCCTGGTCACTACCTCAGCTACATCGACCCGGGTAGCAACCAACTGACCACCGCGGCCATCCACGGGTTCGCCGAACAGCTCGACGTCTATCTCGACGACGGCGAGCTGCGGGCCGAGCACGCGTTCTCCGTCTTCGGCCTGCCGTTCCTGGTCCTGCGGTACCGCATCAACCGGAAACCGGCGGGGTGAGACGGGCGCCCGTCACGGACAGGCCGCGATCGACTCACCCGCCGGCGATCGTCCCGCCGAGCACCGCCGCGAGCCGCTCGCCGTAGCCGCGCCGCGGCACCGGGCTACCAGAGCGCCGGCCGCGGCGCCGGGAACGTGATGGTGACGGTGTCACCGACGGCGATGACGCTCTCGCCGGCGGCGCTGGACCGGTACCCGCGGGCACCGAAGTCGAGGGCGACCATGGTGCTCCGGACGTCGTCACCGACCACCGGCGATGGCTCCTGACGCAGGCAGAACCTGCTGAACTCGACGCATGGATCGGCCTCCCGCACCCCGTGCAGGACGAGCGGCCCGTCGGCGGTATTCACCGTGACGGTCGGCGGCAGGGTGGCGGCGGCCAACCCGTCCGGCGCGTCCAGCAGGATCGTCTCACCGGCGATGCCGTCGACCACGTGATCCCCGTACCGCTCCCGCAGGGCGACGTAGTCGCCGGTCCCCATGAACAACACGCCCGCGGTGCCGCGCCTGTCCCGGGACTGCGGATGATGCTGGTGATGAACGTCGAGCACCGTCTCGCCGTCGGCAGTGGTCCCGCGGGCTCCCAGCGGACCAGCCGAGACTCGTTGCACGGACACCAGTGCCCGCGGGTCGTAGAACCGGAGCGGCGCCCGGCCCGCCTTCATCGGGTAGCGCTGCACCTGCAACCTGACGATCGGGTATTCGGTCACGTCGACTCCTGACGAAAGGTGATGAAGGAAGACCGCCCGCACCCGACGGTCGGGCGCGGACGACACACCGACCTCACGGAACGATGGACACCATCTTTCCGGGCACCACCACGACCTTGCGCGGCGCCGCCCCGGCCAGCAGTTCGACGATCCTGGGGTCCGCCAGCGCCGCCGCCTCGATGTCCGCCGCCGCGGCGTCGGCGGCAATGGTGATGCGGGACCGCACCTTCCCCTTGACCTGGATCGGGTACTCCACCTCGTCGGCGACCAGCAGAGCCGGGTCGGCGACCGGGAACGGGCCGTGCGCCAGCGATGTCGAGTGACCCAGCCGCTGCCACATCTCCTCGCTGATGTGCGGCGCCAGCGGGGCAGTCATCAGCACCAGCGCCTCCGCGACCGAACGCGGCACCGGAGCGGCCGACTTCGTCAGCGCGTTGGTCAGCACGATCAGCTTGGCGATCGCGGTGTTGTACGCCATCTGCCGGTAGTCGGTGGAGACCCCGTCGATCGTGCGGTGCAACAGCTTCCGCAACTCGTCATCGGGTTCGGAGTCCACAACGACGGTCTCGCCGGTGGTCTCGGAGATCACCAGCCGCCACAGCCGCTGCAGGTAGCGCAGCGACCCGACGACGTCCCTGGTCTGCCAGGGCCGGGACATGTCCATCGGGCCCATGCCCATCTCGTACATCCGGAAGGTGTCCGCGCCGTACCGGTTGCACATGTCGTCCGGGGTGACGACATTGTTCAGCGACTTGCCCATCTTCCCGTACTCCTGGGAGACGGGCCGGCCCTCGTACTCGAACACCCCGGCGGACACCTCGACGACCTGTTCCGAGGGAACATAGATACCGCGTTCGTCGGTGTACGCGAAGGCCTGGATGTAGCCCTGGTTGAACAGCCGCCGGTAGGGCTCCTCGCTGCTGACGTGGCCCAGGTCGTACAGCGCCTTGTGCCAGAAGCGGGAGTACAGCAGGTGCAGCACCGCGTGCTCGACGCCGCCTACGTACAGGTCGACGCCGCCGGGATCGTTGGGCCGGGAGTGATCCTTACCCATCCAGTACTGCTCGACACCCGGGTCGCAGAAGGTCTTCTCGTTCGTCGGGTCCAGGTAGCGCAGCTCGTACCAGCACGACCCCGCCCACTGCGGCATGACGTTCAGCTCGCGCCGGTAGGACTTCGGCCCGTCACCCAGGTCCAGCGTTACCTGCGCCCACTCCGTCGCCCTGGCCAGCGGGGGCACCGGCTCGGAGGTGGCGTCCTGCGGGTCGAACGACTGCGGCGAGTAGTCCGACACCTCCGGCAGGGTCAGCGGCAGCTGGTCGTCGGGCAGCGCGATGGCCACGCCGTCGTCGTCGTAGACGATCGGGAACGGCTCGCCCCAATAGCGCTGCCGGGAGAACAGCCAGTCCCGCAGCTTGTACTGCTGCTCGGGCCGGCCGAAGCCCTTCGCCGCCAGCCAGTAGATCATCGCGGCCTTCGCCTCCGCGACACCCATTCCATCCAGCGAGATCTCGATGTTCGCGCTGTTGATCGCCGGCCCGTCGCCGGTGTACGCCTCGTCGTCGGGATGATCGGCGGGCGGCTGCACCGTCCGGACGATCGGCAGCCCGAACGCGGTGGCGAAGTCCCAGTCCCGGGTGTCCTGGGCCGGGACCGCCATGATCGCGCCGGTGCCGTAGCCCATCAGCACGTAGTCGGCAATAAAAACGGGTAGACCGGCTCCATTGGCGGGGTTGACCGCGTAGGCGCCGGTGAAGACACCGGTCTTCTCCTTGTTCTCCTGCCGGTCCAGGTCGGACTTCATCGAGGCCTCGCGGCGGTAACCGGCGACGGCCTCCACCGGGGTCTGCGCGCCGCCGGTCCACCGGTGGTCGGTGCCGGCCGGCCACTGCGCGGTGGTGATCACGTCGACCAGCGGGTGCTCGGGGGCAAGCACCATGTAGGTCGCGCCGAACAGGGTGTCGGGGCGGGTGGTGTAGACCTCGATCGCCCCGTCACTGCCCCGCAGCTCACCCTCCGCGGCGACCGGGAAGCTCAGCCGGGCACCAGCGGAGCGGCCGATCCAGTTGCGCTGCATCGCCTTCACCGACTCGGGCCAGTCCAGCCGGTCCAGGTCGTCGATCAGCCGGTCGGCGTAGGCGGTGATCCGCATCATCCACTGCCGCAGGGTGCGGCGGAACACCGGATAGTTGCCGATCGCGCTGCGGCCCTCCGGCGTCACCTCTTCGTTCGACAGCACCGTGCCCAGACCCGGACACCAGTTCACCGGCGCGAAGTCGATGTAGGCCAGCCGGTACCCGGCCAGCACCTGCTGCTGCTCGGTGCGGCTCAAATCCGGCCAGGGCCGCCCGTTCGGCGTGGGCCGCGCGCCGGCCGCGAACTCCTCGACCAGCGCACTGATCGGCCGGGCCCGGCCGGCTGCCTCGTCGTACCAGGCCTCGAACAGCTGGGTGAAGATCCACTGCGTCCAGCGGAAGAAGCTTGGGTCGGTGGTCGCGACGCTGCGCCGCTGGTCGTGCCCGAAACCCAGCCGGCGCAGCTGGGCGCGGTAGCGGATGATGTTGGCCTCGGTGGTCGTCCGTGGGTGGGTTCCGGTGCGCACCGCGTACTGCTCGGCGGGCAACCCGAAGGCGTCGTAGCCGATGGTGTGCAGGACGTTGCGCCCGGTCATCCGCATGTACCGGCCGATCACGTCGGTGCCGATGTAGCCCAGCGGATGCCCGACGTGCAGCCCCTGCCCGGACGGGTAGGGGAACATGTCCAGCAGGTAGAACTTGTCCTGCGGGACCGGCGCACCGTCGGCCGGCGCCAGCGGACCGGTCGGGTTGGGCGCGTTGAACGTGCCCTCCGCCTCCCACCGGTCCTGCCAGCGGGCCTCGATCTCGGCGGCCAGCGCCGCGGAGTACCGGTACGGCGGTGCCTCGTCGCCGGCGGTCCGGGTCGCCGCGGTGTGGGTGGCCGCCGTCTGGGCCGAACTCGTCATCGAAATCGTCTCCCTCTTCTGCACTGATCAGCCGTCTCGTGAGCACAAAAAATCCCCCCTGCGGAGCAGGAGGGATCGCCGCACTGGCCGGACGGACCCTTGGAGCCGGGCCCGACGGTCAGCGCGGCCTGTCAAGAAGCCGGATCACTGCCATGGCGGGAAAGTCTACCCCGCGACCGCCGCGCGTTTGGAGTAGTAGGCCCTGCTGGCCGGCGCGAACAGCAACACCACGATTGCGGCGGCGATCACCAGTCCGACGACGTTCGCCGCGACGGTTGTCTTGTCGTCGTAGTACAGCACCACGGACAGATTGCCGATGACGCCGATCAGCGCGACGACGAGGGTCAGGATCCGCGCCCACTCCCGCCCGGCCCACAGGTAATAGGCGGCCACGGCGTACAGCACCAACAGGAACAGCGGCGCGGTGACGGCGTAGGTCTGGTAGTCCGCCGGCTTGGTCCAGGCGATGATCGCCGCCGCCAGGGAGATGACCAGTTGCAGGACGACCAGCAGCACCGCGAGGGTGGCGGTCAGTGGACGGTGAGCGTTCATCAGATACCTCCGGTGTGCGCGCCGGTTGTCAACCTCGAAGGCTAGGAACAATCCGGACAGGCCGCACCATCCGGTTCGGGCGATCCCGGCGCCAACCGGGCTCGGCGACCGGCTCCTTGCCGCGCACGCGCCGAAGGTCGGCCGACTACCATTGCAGGGTGTCCGCCGCGCCGTTGTTCCTGGTCGTTCCCCTCGCTCTGCTGCTGGTCGTGCTCGCCGCCGCCGCCGCGGTGATGGCGATCCGTGGCCGCTCCGGCTCGCTGCGGCGCACCGATCGGCTGGGGGTGCACACCCCGGCCGCGATGGCCAGCGACGCGGCGTTCACCGCCGCGAACAGGGTGGCGTCCCCGGTGTCCGGCGGCGCCGCCGTGGTGGCCGGGGTGGTTGCCGTGCTCGTCGTCGTACTGCCGGTCGGTGCGGCGGCGACCGTCGTCATCGGGCTGGTGGGGCTGGCGGGCAGCCTCGCCCTGCTGGTCGTCGCGGGCGTGCTGGGCGATCGGGCGGCCCGTCAGGTCCCGATCCCGGCCCGGCGTCCGGGCGGGGCTGCGGGCGCCGGCTGTTCGGGCTGTGCCTGCGGCGGCGGCGGGTGCGCCGGCATCAGCCGGACCAGGCCGGCGGCGGCCGAACCCGGCTGAGCAAGACGTCGGCTAGTTCCGGGTCAGGTCGCCCGGGTGGTAGGCCATCAGCGCCAGCGGGAACGGCTGCCGGCGCAGCACCGAGAACCACAGGTCCGTGCGCGGCCCGGCGATGACGTCGTCCGGCAGGCCGGGCACCACGTACCACGACCCCTCCAGGATCTCGTCGACCAGCTGCTGCGAGTCCCACCCGGCGCGGCCCGCGTAGATCCGGGCACCCCGCAGCGCCGGCGTCACCAGTTCCGGATCCGCATCGAGGTCGACCAGGACCACGGGGCCGGTGACCCCGACGACACCGTCCACCTCGACCGGGTTCGTGCCGACCCGGCAGACCCCCAGACACATCGCCGCGGTGGTCTGCACCGGACCGCCGGCGAACACGGCGTGCGGACGTGAGGTGTGCGACGCCCAGGTCGGCAACACGTTCTGCACCGCCGTCTCGCTGGGCCGATTGAGGATGACCCCGACCGTCCCGTCCTCGCCGTGCGCGACGAGGTAGACCACGGTGCGCCGGAAGTGCGGGTCCCGCAGTTCCGGGGTGGCAACCAACAGGGTGCCGGCCCGCAGGGTCTCGATCCGCTTCATTGCCGATCATTCTCCCTTCGGAACAGCGTGCGCGGTGTGATCACCGGTGTCGGCGCGGCGCTGCGCCGGTCGAGGCGGCTGGCATCCCGGTCGCGGCGGACGTGCGCCGGTCCGAGGAAGCCGCACGCCGGTCGGAGGCGACACGTCCGCCGGTCATCCGGATGGGCGCCAGCCGAGCGCAGGGCCCAGTGCTGTCGCGATGTCGGTGAGGATCTGGACGTAGTCGTGGTGTTCGAAGCTGAACGGCAGCGCGAAGGCGACCTCGTCGACCTCCCGGAACGCCGCGTGGGTGTAGAGGTGCTCGGCGATCTGCGCCGACGAACCCACCAGGTCCGCGGCGAACATCATCCGCGCGGGTCCCTGCGGCCGCGCCGTCCGCGGTGTCCGGGCCGCGGCGTACCGCTCGTACCTGGCCCGCTGCTCCGCGGTGGCGCTGTCGGTCGGGATCACCACCAGGCCCTGCGACACCCGGGCGCGTTCGCCGTCGGGATGGTGGGCGCGGAACGAGCGGATGTGGGAGAGCTGGATCTCGGCGAAGTCCTCGCACTCCTCGGCACGGACGACGCTGCTGGCCAGCAGATTCATCCCGTTCTTCCCCGCCCACTGCGCCGACCGCAGGCTCGCGCCGCCGTACCACATCCGATCCGCCAACCCCGTCGACTGCGGTTGCACCAGGTCGGAGAACACCTCGATGCCCTCGACCCCGCTGAACGTCGACGCCGGTTCGCCGCGGATCAGCCGCAGCAACCTGAGCACCCGCTGATAGCTGAAGTCCTCGACGTCCGCGGTGTCCGGGTACAGCGCCTGCTTGATCCGATCGAAGTGCATCGGCGGCCCGACGCTCACCCCGGGATTGAGCCGGCCGCCGGACAGAATGTCGACGGTCGCCAGGTCCTCGGCGAGCCGCAGCGGGTTCTCCCAACCGAGCGGGATGACGGCCGTGCCCAACTCGATCCGGCTGGTCCGCTGGGTGGCGGCGGCCAGGACCGCCACCGGCGACGAGATGCCGTACTGCAGGTGCCGGTTGCGCACCCAGACACTGTCGAAGCCGAGGCGCTCGCCGAGCTCGATGACCTCGAGGGTCGACTCGTGGCCCGGTCGGGGGTCGGCACCGTCGAACGAGCCGATGCTGAGGAATCCCAGTTTGCGCAGGGGGCGGCCGGGCACGGGCATCGCGATCTCCTTCGTCCGCGCGCATTCTCCCTCCGTGCGTGCGCGGGCAGTGTGGCGGCCCGCGGCGGCGTTGCTCTTGCTCAGATGCGTTGCTGGCGCCGGGTACGGGTTACTCCTGCTACAGCACGAGTAAGGCGTACACAGCGCGAGTGAGGGGCGGGGGCGCGAGTGGGGCTGGCGGTGCGTCGGTCCCGAGCGACTGGAGCGGGCCGTCCGTCCGGCCCGGCGGTGGCGGGCGATGCTCCCGTTCCGGCGCGTTGCTGGCGCCGGGTACGGGTTACTCCTGCTGCAGCACGAGTAAGGCGTACACAGCGCGAGTGAGGGTCGTCGGGGAAAGGGAGGTGCGGGCGGTGCGGGTGCGGCGGGCAGCGTGCCCGAGCACCGGGAACCGGCCGAGTTCAGTTGCCGGCGGTCAGCGGGGACAGGGCGCGCCCCTGGGTGATCGGAAGGTCGTCGGTCGAACTGTCGGAGAAGGAGTTGCGGGTGAAGTAGCTTGCGGCCGGTTGCTGCACCTGCAGCCGCCCGTCCGGCAGAGCCGATTGGCCGTGGCCTCCCGACCTGTGGTGAGCCCGACCTGTGGTGAGGAGGTAGGACGCCGTCGTCACAGGACCGGACCTCCGTCCGCGGTGCTGCCGTTGACCACTGCCTCGCAAACTTTACGCAGCGACAGATTTCTTGCGGCTTGTCCTCGGTTGGCCGCAGCGACAGCCCCTCCGTCGCCCGGCGTCATCGGTCCAGGCCGATCTCAGCGCGCTGTCCCCCGGACCGGTGGATCGCGCACCAGACCAGGTACGCGACACCGTTTCCCGCGTACCGTTCCACCGTGACCCCGGGAGATCCGTCGGCGACCAGCGCCGGCACAGCGGAGCAGGCGGCAGCGGCGGCCGACCCGGTCACGACCCGCCCGTCGGTTCGCGGACTGCTGCAGCTGTGGCGGGTGCGGGGTCTTCGCCGGCTCGTGTTCGTCCGGGTGCTCAGCGCCTTCGGTGACGGCGCCTTTCAGGGCGCACTGGCCGTTCTGGTGCTGTTCAGCCCGGAGCGGCAGACGGATCCGGCCGAGATCGCCGCCGGTTTCGCCGTCCTGCTGCTGCCCTATTCGGTGATCGGGCCGTTCGCCGGCGCGCTGCTGGACCGCTGGAGCAGACGACGGGTGATCGTCTGGGCCAACCTGATCCGATGCGCCCTGGTCGGGGTCGTCGCGATCCAGATCGCCGCCAGACTGCCGAGCATCATCCTGTTCGTCACCGCGTTGTTGATCATGGGGGTCGGCCGGTTCGTCGGATCGGGACTGTCCGCATCGACACCGCACACGGTCGCGAAGGATTCCCTGGTCGGCGCGAACGCGCTGACCACCACGGCCGGCGCGGTGGCAACGGCCGCCGGCGGCGGGTATGCGATCGCCCTGCGCAATGTCCTCGGCGACACCAGCGACCGGATCGCGATCATCACCGCGACGATCCTGCTGTTCTACCTCGCCGCCGCGCTGATCGCGATGCGGTTCTCGCTGATGCAACTCGGACCCGACGAAACCGACGAGCCCGCGCAGCCGTTGCTCGCCGTCCTCGCCGGGTTGACCAGCGCGCTGCACCACGTCTGGCAGCGGCCGACCGTGGGCCTGGCCATCCTGGTCGTGATGGTGGTCCGGTTCTGCTTCGGCATCTGCACGCTGGTGGTGCTGCTGCTGTTCCAGAAGTACTTCACCGAAGGCTCCGGGATACTGGCGACCGGCGCGACCGGCATCGCGGAGGTTCTCGCGGTCGGGGCGATCGGGGTGTTCGCCGGCGCCCTGGTGACGGCGCCGATCGTGCGCCGGATCGGCCGGACCCGCTACCTGGTCATCCTGCTGAGTGTGACGTCGGTGCTGGTGCTCGCCTTCGGCGTCCAGTTCACGATCTGGTCGACACTGGTGACGACGTTCTCGATCGCCTTCGCGTACCAGTCCAGCAAGGTCTGCATGGATTCGGTGGTGCAGGCGGACTCCGATGACGCCCACGTCGGCCGGGTGTTCGCGCTGTACGACACCGCCAACACCCTGTGCTACGTCGGGGCGTTCGCCCTCGGCGTCGTGATCGTGCCGGCCAACGGGGCGGGGGTCGGTGCAGTCATCCTGGTGGCCGTGCTGTTCCTGCTGACCGGGCTCGGATACGGCATGGCGGTATCCCGGCTGCGCAGCGGGCCGGTCGAGTTGGACGAGTTGGATCTGCTGGTCGACCCGTCGGCGGAGGGCTCCGGGAGCGGCCCGGTCCCACCCGCCGCGGACTCGACCCCGACCTCCGGCGCCGTGCCCGGATCCCCGAACTCGCAGTCGCGGTAGCCGGCATACCCGGTCGGCAGCGGTTCGAGCGGGTGCGCCACCGGCTCAGCCGGCGGCGCCGGGGCGCTCGGTGTCCGGGCCCGCGGTGTCCGGGCCCGCGGTGTCCGGGCCCGTGGGGTCGGGGCCGATGATCCCCTCCCGCCGCGCCCAGCCCAGCAGCTCCCGCTCCGCGGCGTCCCGCTCGAGCGGGCCACGCTCCAGCCGCAGTTCCTTCAGAAACGCCCACGCCCGACCGACGATCGGGCCCGGCGGAACCCCGAGCAGCGTCATGATCGCGTTGCCGTCCAGGTCCGGTCGCACCCGGGCGAGATCCTCCGCGGCGGCGATCCGGGCGATCCGCTGCTCGAGATCGTCGTAGGACCGTTGCAGCGCGGCCCGCCGTGCGGGGTTGCGGGTGGTGCAGTCGGCACGCACGAGCTTGTGCAGCCGGGGCAGCAGCTCCCCGGCGTCGGTGACGTACCGGCGCACCGCCGAATCCGTCCAGGCGCCGGTGCCGTAGCCGTGGAAGCGCAAATGCAGGAACGTCAGCGTGGCGACGTCCTCGATCAGCGCCTTGGGCAACCGCAGCGCCCGGAGCCGTTTACGCACGAGCTTGGCGCCGACCACCTCGTGGTGGTGGAAGCTGACTCCGCCGCCGGTCTCGAAGCGGCGGGTCGCCGGTTTGCCGATGTCGTGCAGCAGCGCCGCCAGCCGGAGCGTCAGGTCGGGGCCGTCAGTTTCCTGGGCTATGGCCTGGTCCAGGACGGTGAGGGTGTGCTCGTAGACGTCCTTGTGCTGGAAGTGCTCGTCGCGTTCCAGCCGCAGTGCCGGAAGCTCCGGCAGCACCCGGTCGGCGAGCCCGGTGTCGGTGAGCAGTGCCAGCCCGGCCCGCGGGTCGGCCCCTTGAATCAGCTTCACCAGCTCCGCGCCAACCCGCTCCGGGGTGATCCGGTCGATCTCGGCGGCCATCGCCGTCATCGCGGCGACCACCCGCGGTGCCGTGTTGAACCGGAGTTGAGAGACGAAACGCGCCGCCCTGAGCATCCGCAGCGGGTCGTCGCGGAACGAGTCGGCCGGTTCCCCCGGGGTGTCCAGCACCCGGCGCGCAAGTTGCTCGAGACCGCCGAAGGGGTCGGTGAACCGGTGTTCGGGCACCGACACGGCCATCGCGTTCACCGCGAAGTCCCGGCGCAGCAGGTCACCGGAGAGCGAGTCGCCGAACGTCACCACCGGGTTGCGGGTGTCCCCGTCATACAGGTCCGAGCGGAAGGTGGTGATCTCCAACCGCAGTCCGGCCTTGGCGACGCCGACGGTGCCGAACTCGATGCCGGTGCCCCAGGTGCCGTCCGCCCAGCCGTCGACGACGGCGAGGATCCGCTCGGGCCGGGCATCGGTGGTGAAGTCCAGGTCGTCGCCGAGGCGGGCCAGCAGCGCGTCCCGCACCGAGCCGCCGACCAGATGCAGCTCATGGCCGCGGGCGGCGAACCGGGCCCCGAGTTCGTCCGCGACCGGTGAGATGCGCAGCAGTTCGGCGACCGCCGCCTGCTGCAGACCGGTCAACCGGCCCGGCGAGGGCGCGGGATCCGCCGGCACCGCGGCCCCTGTCGCCGACGGCGTCGAGACGCCCGCGGCTCCCGGGGGGACGGGACGCGGGGACGCTGTGGACGGGCGAGGTGGGGACCTACGAGGCGGGCGGGACACGACGAGCCAGTCTATCGGTGCTGCTCAGGGCGCGGCACCGATCCGTGCGACAGAGCCGACCGGGACGACGACCGGGACCGGGATCGGGGAAGCCGGCCAGGACGACAACCCGCCGCCGGCGGTTCGCGTTTGACGCCGTCCGGGGGTATCCGTCCGCATTACCATCGGCAAATGCCCACCGTCCGCCACCCCGCCACCGGCACTGCGCCGCGGCGGCGCAAGGCGGACGAGACCTCCGCGGGCGGCCTGGTGGTCCGGACGGAGCAGGGCACGTCGTCGGTTGCGCTGATCGGCCGGCTGGACCGTCGGGGGCGGCTGCGCTGGTCGCTGCCCAAGGGCCACGTCGAACACGGCGAGACGCACGAGCAGGCGGCCGTCCGTGAGGTCGAGGAGGAGACCGGTATCTCCGGCCGGATCACCGCACGACTGGGCAGTGTCGAGTACACCTTCGTCGCGCAGGGCAAGCGGATCCACAAGCGGGTGCACCACTACCTGATGGAGGCCGTCGGCGGCGAACTGTCCGACGCCGACGTCGAGGTCACCGAGGTCGCCTGGGTACCGCTGTCCGACCTGCCGGCCCGGTTGGCGTACGCCGGAGAGCGGCGGCTGGCGCGGCGGGCGGTCGAAATGCTCGCGGACACCGCGTGACCCTTCGGCTGAGCCGGTTGACCGCGCTGCTGGTCGCGGTGTTCCTGATGACCGGCGCGGCGGCCATCGGCTTCGCCGGACCGGTTGCGGCACGTGATCCTGCCAGCCGGACCACGGCGGCGGAGCCGTTCGGAGACTACGTCGACCGGCTGACCTTCGACGTCACCGCGGTGAACCCGGCACTGGTCACCACGGGCGGCCCGGCCACCATCACCGTGACCGGGACCCTCACCAACACCGGTCCCGAGGCGATCACCGACCCGATCTACCGCTTCCAGCGCGGCCCGGCGCTGCCGGACTCGGCCGCCGTGCGGCAGGAGATCGCCGAACCGAGCGAGCCGACCGATCTGGTCCAGCCGAGCTTCGCCGCAGTTCCCACGCCGACGGACCGGACGCTGGTCGCCGGGGAATCCATTCCCTTCCGGTTCACCGCCTCCATCACCGATCAGCAGGGCCTCGGCGTCACCGAGCCGGGCGTCTACCCGCTGATGATCAACGTCAACGGCGGCGTGGTGCTCCCCGACGGACCGCTGGCCGCGCGGGTCGGCGAGCTCCATCTGCTGCTGACCGTGATCGGAGTGCCCGGCAGCGCGGCGCCGGGCAGCACCGGGACGGGAACGCCGGCCCGTTCCCGTCCGGTGCCGGTGAACGTCGTCTGGCCGGTCGTCGACCAACCACATCTCGGCGTCGGCGGCGTCTTTCTGGACGAGGACCTGCTCGCGGCCATCGCTCCCGACGGCCGACTGGCGACCCTGGTGACCGCGCTCACCGACCCGGCCGCCGCGTCATTGCCGCTCGGATCGGTCACCGTGGTGCTCGACCCGCAGTTGCTCGACGAGCTCGACCGGATGACGCGGCCGTATCGGGTGGTCGCCGACCCAGGCGGGCCGCAACCGTCGATGAACGAGATCCTCCAGGCCAAACAATCGTCCGCCGCCCAATCCTCCGCCGCCCAATCCTCCGCTGCCCAATCCTCCGCTGCGCCCAATCCTCCGCGCAGACCAGCGGCACCGCCCCTTCCGGCGCCGTTGCGTCGGCCACCGACGCATCGCCGACCTCCCGGGCCCGGCCCACCCCCAAGCGGGTCGTCACGGCCCCCGCGCTGCCGTCCGGTTCCCCGGCCGCCGCCGCGGCCGGGGCCACCCCCGGGGCCGGCGCGACCGACAGCCTGACGGCCGGCAGCCCGACCGACACTCCGACGGCGGCGACCGCTCCACCCTCACCCACCGACGCATCGACCGCCACCACTCCGGGCACCGCCAGCACCGCCCCCTCCACCAGCGCGGCTCCCGACGGCACCGACGTCGTGGGAACAACTGACATTCCCGGGACCAGAGCCGGAACCGGCCAGGCCGCCGCGACGTCGTTCCTTCAGCAGTTGCGCGCGCTCGCGGCCCGGTATCCGGTCGTGACGTTGCCGTACGGCGACCCGGACGTGGTCGCCATGACGCGAAACGGCCTGACCGGGGAGGTGGAAGCTGCGGTGAAGCACGGGACCGAGGTGACCCGGCGCATCCTCGGCACGGCAGCCGGGCTGAACACCACCACCGCCTACCCGATCAACGGCGCCGTGGACGCGTCGGCGTTGTCGGAGCTGCGCAAGGCGGGGATGACCACCGGCATCCTGGCCGCCTCGTCGGTCCGAGCCGGCTCCGCCATCGACGGCGCCGCGGTGGTGTCGGCCGGTTCATCCCCCGACACCGCCGCCGCCAACCGGCTACCGTCGGTGATCGCAGAGGCGGACGTGCTGGACGGCGTACGAAGCCTGCTCGACGAGAGTCAGCTGGACGGGTGGGCCAACCGGGTCAACGCGCTGACCGGAACCCTCGCTCAGCGCTCCTTCGACGGTGCGGTCGGGCCGGTGGTGTTCACCCCGGACCGGCGGTGGTCGCCCGGCACCTCCGGACTCCGGGTGCTGACCGACCTGTTGACGACCCTGGGCTCGAGCCGGGTCATCGCGGGCATGCCGCTGACCCGGATCGCCGGCGACGCCAGCACGGCCGCCGCAACGGCCTACCCCGAACAGGCACGCGCGCAGGAACTGCCGGGCAGCTACCTCCAGCGGATCTCCACCGGGCGCCGGGAGGTGTCGAGCCTGCGGACCACCCTGGGCAGCACCCCGCAGGCCAGCGACCCGGAACTGGTGCTCGCGCCGCTGGACAGCGCACTGGACGATGCCGGGTCGACCGCCTTCCGGCTGGATCCCGCCGTCGGCGACGCGAACCTGAGCACCGTCGAATCCACCACCACGGGGATCCGGCAGGGCGTGCAGATCCTGTCGGCCGGCAACTCCTACACGCTGGCGTCCTCGACCTCGCCGCTGCTGTTGACCGTGCAGAACACGCTGCCGTGGGACGTGCCGGTCAGGGTGCGGATCAGCGGCGGGGAACGGGTGGGTCTCACCGTCACCAGCCCGGAGATCCAGGTCGTGCCCGCCGGGCGGACCCAGCAGGTCCGGATCCCGGCGGAGGTGTCCCGGTCGGGACAGTTCCAGGTGACCGCGGAGCTGCTCGCCGCGGATGGCACGTCATGGGGACCGCCGGTCGAGCTGTCCGTCGAATCCACCGCATACGGTGCGCTGACGGTGGTGATCATCGTGGTCGCCGGCGGCGTCCTGGTGTTGATGGTGGTGCTGCGGATCGCGCAGCGACTCCGCGCCCGGCGGGCACGGGTCGCGGCGGCCGCGGCCGGCGCACCGGTGGACGATGGCACCAATGCCGCGGTCAGCCGGGACGCCGATGACGTGCAACACGCCGCGCTGCGGGACGTCCTGCTCGCCGACCCGGCAGAGAAGGCGCGGGCCGACGCCACCCCGGTGAAAAAGGCCGACCGGGAAAAGGCCGCGCCGAACAAGGCCGACCGGGAAAAGGCCGCGGTGAACAAGGCCGCGGTGAACAAGGCCGCGGTGAAGACGACTGATCAGGTCGGGACGGAGCGCTCGTGACGACACCAGGAGCGCCGACGCGGATCGCGCAGGACCAGCAGCAGCCGCTGCCACCGAATGCACCGGGGGCGGCCCCGCTCTTGACCGTGGCGATCGACGACGTGACCGGGATGAAGACCGCCCGCACCGGCGGCGTCGTCCGGGCGGGCGTGGTGATGGCCGTAGCCACGCTGGTCAGCCGGGTCACCGGGTTCGGATCCAAGGTGGTGCTGCTGAGCGTCCTGGGCTTCGGCATCGTCAACGACGCCTACACGCTGGCGAACACGCTGCCCAACATCATCTTCGAGCTGCTCATCGGCGGCGTGCTCACCTCGGTCGCGATCCCGCTGCTGTCCAGGGCCAGAGCCGATCCCGACGGTGGGGAGCTGTACACGCAGCGCCTGGTGACGGTGGCGCTGGTCGGGCTGTTGGGCGCGACCCTGCTCGCGGTCGCGGCCGCACCGCTGCTGACCGGGCTGTACCTGTCGGGTGACGGCGGTGCTGTCGATCAGGGCCTTGCCAACGCGCTGGCGTACCTGCTGCTTCCGCAGATCTTCTTCTACGGCATCGCCGCCCTGTTCGGCGCGATCCTCAACACCAAGGAGAAGTTCGGCATCCCCGCCTGGGCGCCGGTGGCGAACAACCTGCTCGTCATCGGGGTGGGTGTCGCGCTGCACCTGATGCCGTCGGAGCAGTCCGGCAGCCTGACCAGCCTGAGCCGCGAGCAGTATCTGGTGCTCGGCCTCGGCACCACCGCTGGCATCGTGCTGCAGGCGGCGGTCATGGTCCCCGCGCTGCTCCGGTCCGGTTTCCGGTTCCGCTGGCGCTGGGGCGGCGACCGGCGCCTGCTCGAGGCCGGCGCCCTGCTGCTGTGGGCCGTGGCCTACGTCCTGGTGTCCCAGGTCGGGTACATCGTCACGACGAACGTCGCATCCGACAAGGCCGGCGGCATCACGCTCTACGCCTTTGCCTCGATGCTCTTCCAGCTGCCCTACGGGATCATCGGGGTGTCCATCCTGACCGCGATCATGCCGCGGATGAGCCGGCATGCGGCGGCCGGCCAGATGACGGAGGTCAAGGAGGACGCCGGCCTCGCCAGCCGGCTGTCGATCGTCGCGCTGACCCCGATCGCGGCCGGGATGATCGTGCTGGCCACCTCACTGGCCGTCATCACATCGCTGTACGGAGCCGTTCGGCTCGACCAGACGGTCGTGCTCGGGACGACACTTGCCGCGCTCGCGTTCGGGCTGGTCCCGTTCGCCGTCACGCTGGTCCAGATGCGCGTCTTCTACGCGATGAAGGACGCCAGGACGCCGACCATCATCAACGCGATCATGGTCGTGGTGCGGGTGCCGCTGATGATCGCGAGTGCCTCGCTGGACGAGCGGCTGATCGTGCCCGGGCTCGCCATCTCGATGTCGGTGTCCTACCTCGCCGGTGCCATCGCCGGCGAGATCTGGTTGCGCGCCCGGTACGGGCCGATGGGCACCCGCCGCACCCTGATCACGCTGGTCAAGATGACGCTCGCCGGAGCGGCCGGTGCCGGCGCGGCGCTGCTGGTCAGCGGCCCGGTGCTCGGGCTGGAGATCACCGGCCTGGGTGGCGCCGTCCTGCAGATCGTCATCGCCGGGGCCGTCGGCCTGCTGGTGATCGCCGCCGTCGCGACCCTGCTGAAGGTCGAGGAACTGATCCCGGTCCGTACCCGGATCCGCCGGTTGATCCGGTCCCGAACCGGGTCGGCTCGAGGCGGCGGTTCCGCAGCACCGGACGGCGACCCGGGGAGCGGGCCGCGGTCCGGGCCGAGCGCCGGTGGTGCGGCGATACCCGCCGTCGGGCCGGAACGTGACACCCTCGGAGCACCAGCGATGGCGGGCGCGGCGTCGGTCGGCGCAGCGGCGGCCGTATCGCCGCCCGCCGCCGGTACGGTTTTCAGGCAATCGAGCAGCAGGGAGCGGGTGTTCAACGCGGTGCCGAACGACAGTGGTGGCCCGGCGGTCCGCAGCGACGGAGCCGGCACCGATCAGGACGACGCGCGAGCCCCGGACATGTCCTCGGGCGCCGATCAGCTGCACGCCGGGCAAGCCGCAGCGTCTCCACCCCCCGAGAGCCACCCGGACGGCAGCGATGCGGAGGCAACAACCGCTCTGCACGCGGACGCGGCCGGGTCGGATGTTCCGGGGCCCCGGCAGGTCGGTGCGCACGCCGCTCCGGATGACGGGCCGACGGTCGCCGAACCGAACGATCAGGACCTGCGCGGCATGCTCCGGGGCGAACAGCCGCCGGAGCGCACCGACGACCTGCTCGGTGATGGGCGCGCGGACCGCACGCTGCCGGTGACCGCCTCGGCGGCGCGGCGGCACAGTCGGCGGCGGACGGGCACGCCGGGTACGCCGCGGAACTGCATCCCGGCACCACCGTCGGCGGCCGCTACCGGCTGGTCAGCCTGGTGTCGGAGGACTCGGCCGGGCACTGGTTCTGGCGGGCGAAGGACACCGTGCTCCCCCGGGACATGGCGGTCACGATGCTGCCCGACACGAGCGGCTCCTCGGCCACGGTGGCCCGGACGCTGCGGGCCGGCCGGCTGCACCACATCGGGCTGCCGCAGACCCTGGACGTCGGCACCGACCACGGCCAGTCCTACGTGGTGGGGCAATGGGTTGACGGTGCGACACTGACGGACCTGGTCGCCGGCGGTCCGCTCGAGGCGGACGTCGCGGCGTCGATCACCGCCAAACTCTCCGAGGCGGTGGCCGAGGCGCATCGGAACGGGATCGCCTTCGGGGCGCTGAATCCGTCGCTGATCCGGGTGAATTTCGACGGCCAGGTGCGGCTGTCCCACGTCATCGCGCACGGCGCGGCGACGACCGACCAGGACATCCGGGCGATCGGTGCGCTGCTCTACCTGATGCTCACCGGAACCTGGCCGCTCGGCGACCCGATCAGGCCCGGTGCCGGGAGTCCGATCGCCGGGGAACTGCCCGCCGCGCCCACCAGCCTGGGCCGCGAGTTGCCTGCGTACGAGGTCAACCACTCGGTGCCCGAGGCGCTCTCCGCGCTGGCCGAGCGGGCACTGCACCCAGAGGAGCCCGACGGCATCCACGCCGTCGGGGCGATCGCGGCGCTGCTGCGCAGCCCCGAGGTCGTCGGGCAGCCGCGACCGGCCGCGGCGGCGGAAGTCCGGCCACTGAGCGCCGCGGACCGCCGGCTGATCAAAGAACGCCGGGTGAAGCTCAGCCTGGCCGCGGTCGTCCTGTCGGTGTTCGCCGTGTTGATCATCATCGCGCTCGGCGGCCTGACCAACCAGGTCGTCGCGTCGTTCCAGAACAGCGCGCCCGACGAGTTGCCGATCATCGATTCGGCCGCCGCGTCGGCGCCGGCCACCACCACGCAGGCTGCGGACCCGTCCGCCCCGAAACCGTCGACCGCGTCGTCCTCGACCTCGGCCGCGGCCCCGGCCGCAGGTCCGGTGCCGATCGTCGGCGGCGGCGTGTACGACCCGCAGGGCGACGGCAGCCCTGACTACAAGGACTATGTCGACCGGGCCTTCGACGGCAACGAGGAGTCGGCGTGGCTGACCTGGGTCTACAAGCAGCAATTCCCGACGCTGAAGACGGGCGTCGGCCTGATGCTGGAGCTCGAGCGGGAGGTCACGCCCACCTCGGTGAACATCAAGAGCGCGACCAACGGCTCGGTGGTGGAGGTCCGATCCGCCACGTCACCCACGGCCACGCTCGACCAGACCAAAGTGGTGGGGACCGGCACGGTGAACAACGGCGGCGTGGACATCCCGCTGACCAAGGCGCCGAAATCGAAGTACCTGCTGGTCTTCCTCACCAAGCTCAGCCCCACACCGGACAGCCAGTTCCAGGGCAAGATCAACGAGGTCACGGTGCTCGGCAGCTGAGTGCCCGGGCCGCGGGCGGGGGAATCTTTCGCCGGTCGTTCGGCGTTGACAGAGCTGTACCGCCGACCCCCGCGGCGGCTCGTGTGTTCAGCTGAGACGCGAACGACGACATCATCCGGGGGCCCCGCCCGGAAGCCCGCGGGCGTGGAAGGAAGGGATTTTCTCAATGGACCACACTGTCGCCACAATCGTCTCGACCGAGGTGCCGGGCGAGGTGACGGAGCCCGTGCACGACGTCATCGTCGTCGGGTCCGGCCCGGCCGGATATACGGCCGCCATCTATCTGGCGCGCGCGGAGCTGAAGCCGCTGGTCTTCGAGGGCTACTCCTACGGTGGGGCGCTGATGACGACCACCGAGGTGGAGAACTTCCCCGGTTTCCCCGAGGGGATCCAGGGGCCGGAGCTGATGTCCAAGATGCGCGAGCAGGCGGAGCGCTTCGGCGCGGACCTGCGGACGGTGGACGCGGACGGGGTGGACCTGACCGGTCCGATCAAGACGGTCACCGTGGACGGCGTGACGCATCGCGCCCGCGCGGTCGTGCTCTCCACCGGCTCGGCGGCCCGCTACCTGAATCTGCCGGACGAGCAGCGACTGATCGGCCGTGGCGTCTCGGCCTGCGCGACCTGTGACGGTTTCTTCTTCCGCGATCAGGACATCGTCGTGGTCGGCGGCGGCGACTCCGCGATGGAGGAAGCAACCTTCCTGACCAGGTTCGCCCGGTCGGTCACGATCGTGCACCGCCGGCAGGAGTTCCGGGCCAGCGCCATCATGCTCGATCGGGCCCGCAAGGACCCGAAGATCCGGTGGATCACCAACGCGGCGATCAACGCCCTGCACGGCGACACCAGCCTGACCGGGGTGACCATCACCGACACCGTGACCGGCGAGCAGACCGAGCTCGCCGTCACCGGCGTGTTCGTTGCCATCGGTCACGACCCGCGGTCGGGGCTGGTCGCCGGACAGGTCGCGACCGACCCGGAGGGCTACGTGCTGACCGGCGCAGCGGTCGGTGCCACCGCGTCCACCGGCACCAGCCTGGAGGGCGTCTTCGCCAGCGGCGACGTCGTCGACCACACCTACCGGCAGGCGATCACCGCCGCCGGATCAGGTTGTGCCGCCGCCTTGGACGCCCAGCACTACCTGGCGTCCCACCCGCTGGCGACGGCGGACGGGCCGGTCACGCACACCACCAACCCTTTTCCGCAGGAGCCGGTGCAGGCGTTCGCCGACTCGCTGAACGTCTGATCCCGGGCGTTCGCCCCAGCGGCGCGCTGCTCCGGCAAGGCGTCATCATCGCAAGAGCGTCATCCACAGAAAGAGGTATCCCATGGCAACCGTGAAGGTCACCGACGAGAGCTTCGTCGCCGACGTCCTGCAGTCCGACGTCCCGGTCATCGTCGATTTCTGGGCCGAGTGGTGCGGCCCGTGCCGCATGGTCTCGCCCATCCTCGAGGAGATCGCCGCCAAGAACGAGGGCAAGGTCACCGTCGCCAAGCTCGACATCGATGCGAACCCGCAGACCGCCCAGCAGTACCAGATCCTGTCGATCCCGACGATGCTGGTCTTCCAGGGTGGCAAGCCCGTCAAGCAGGTCGTCGGCGCGAAGCCGAAGGCCGCGCTGCTCGCCGAGTTCGCCGACGTTCTGGCCTGACCCGCCGTTCGCTGCCGCCTGACCCGGACCTCCGGGCGGGCGGCAGTTGCGCGTTCCGGGCCCGATCGCCACCGCACGCGGGCCCCGGGGGTCGCGGAGTCCGATCGCCACCAGGGTGGCCGTGACCGCCGGAAGGCTCGGCGCGGAGGCGTGTACTGGTCGAGCAGTGGGTCGATCCGTTGCACAATAAGCACCGTCGCCGCGCTCGATGACGGGTTTCGTTGCGGGCCGGTGTCAACCGGAATGCACGCCGTGCGTCCTGTACAGGGGATGAGATTCGGATGTGCGTTCCATGTCCGAGCCGGTGTGTCCTGAAGTACCCGTCGATGTCCGAAGTCCATGCTGATGTGTTGATAGGTCAAGGAGAGCGATGCTGTTGCGGCGCGGTGATCGAGGTCCGGCAGTTGCCGAACTCCGCGAGGCGTTGGCCAGTCTCCGACTGATGCCGTCGTTGAACGGCGTCGATCGCAGCACGGTCGAATTCGACGCGACGACGGATGGCGCGATCCGCAACTTCCAACAGCGGCGCGGCCTGATCGTCGACGGCATCGTGGGTCCGGTCACCGTCCGATCGCTGACCGACGCCCGCTGGACCCTCGGCGACCGACCGCTGACCTTCACCCTGTCGGCGCGGATGACCGGTGACGACGTCATGGCGTTGCAGACCCGGCTCGCAGAGATGGGCTACAACACCGGCCGCCCCGACGGGATCTTCGGCCCGCTGACCGACGCCTGCGTCCGGGACTTCCAGCGCCATCGCGGCCTGCAGGAGGACGGCGTCTTCGGTCCGCAGACCTACCGCGAGCTGAACCGCATCGGCCGGATGGTCACCGGCGGTCGCCCGCAGTACCTGCGCGAGTACCAACTGGTTCGGCAGTCCGGTCCGCGCCTGCACGGCAAACACATCGTGCTCGATCCGGGCCACGGCGGCGACGACCCGGGTTGGACGGTCGGCGACGTGCGCGCCGCAGACCTCACCTACGACATCGCCGAGCGGCTCCGGTCCAGGATGGCGACGACCGGTATGCGGGTGTCGCTGACCCGCGGTCCCGAACAGAACCCGACCGCCGAAGAGCGGGCCGGATACGCGAACCGGGTGGGAGCGGACCTGCTGCTCAGCCTGCACATCGACGGGTCCACCTCGCCGCAGGCCTGCGGCGTCGCCACCTTCCACTTCGGCACCGACTCCGGCGCCACCTCGACGGTAGGCGAGACACTGGCCCAGCTGGTCCAGCGGGAACTGGTCGCGAGGACCGGTTTCGCCGATTGCCGGGTCCATCACCGACCGTGGGACGTGCTCCGGCTCACCGTGATGCCGGCCATCCAGGTCGAGATCGGCTATTTGTCCAACCCCGAGGAGCGGCAGTTGCTGCTCTCCGACGATTTCCGCAACCGGCTGGCCGACGGCATCCTGGTGGCCGTCAAACGGCTCTACCTGGACGGCCGGGACGACCCACAGACCGGAAGCTTCAGCTTCTCGGACCTGCTGGCCCACGAGCGAACCATCCGGGACACCGCCTGATCCGGTACCGCCTGATCCGGTACCGCCTGATCCGGTACCGCCTGATCCGGTACCCCCTGATCCCCGGTACCCCCTGATCCGGTACCCCCTGGCCGACACCGCCGGACCGTTCTGTCAGCGTCGGCCGGCCAACTCGGCAACCGGCGACGGCGAGGCGGGCACCGTGATGACGGTGAACAACTTCTCCAGGGCGGACTCGACCTCGGCCTTCCAGCCGATGTCCCGGCCCAGCTCCAGCCGCAGCCGCGGATAGCGGTGGTGTGCGGCAACGACCTCGAACCCCACGGCCCTGGCGAAACCCGCAGGGAGCAGGCACGGCGGAACGTCATCGTCCCGGTCCCCTGCTGCCGCAGGCTCGACGGGGACGTCCGCGGCCGCCCAGCCGCGCGCATCGAATTCCGCCCATTCCACGTCCACGCCGGCGGCCTGCACCCGGCCTGCCTCGAGCCAACCGAACTCGCCCTCGTCGACCCCGAGGCGTTCGATGTCCCGGCTGCCGAACGACCGGGTGGCAGGTTCCTCGCGCCCGAACATCTCGATCGCCCGAACGCCGCGCCGGGTGAGCTCCCGCACCACGCCGGTCAGCAGATACCTGGCCAGCCCCTGGCCGGTGAACTCCGGGTGGATGCGGGCGGTCGTCAGCAGGACCGCGTCCGGGGACACCGGTGACGTCGGGAACGCCGCTGCGCCCGGAACCGCGGTCGGCGGCGCGAACAGCGCAAAGCCGACAGGGACGTCGTCCACGGTGACCACCTGGCCGGCCGAACCCCAGGTGAGCATCACCCCGGAGAGCCACACCTCCTTTTCGAACTCGGTGTCACCGATCCGTACCGCGGACCGGATGGCATCCGCGTCCAGCTCCCATGCCACACAGCCCCGGCACCGCGCGGGCAGCAGGCCGATCGTCGTCATCGACAGGGGCACCAGCGCTCGGGTCACACCACTCCCCGGTATCTGAAGGTCGTCGAGCAGGTCGCCGTAGCCGCCAGGACGGTCGGCGCGGTGCAGGCCCGGCGGGCCGTGACGGTACATCGAAACACGCGAATCACCACGGCAGATCGGCGGCCGCTCCTTGGCTGACGGAGAATCTGGACCCGAAGAGCCCCATCTCCGTCAACGGTCAGGATAGGTGGCGCAAGCCGCCGTCGGTGCGGCGGACGTCGCCGGCACCGCGGGCGGACGTCGCCGGCACCGCGGGCGGACGGACACCGTGCCCCGGGCGCCGAGCGGGGATCGTCGGTGGCGTCCCGGTTACGATGACGCGGACCGTTCCGGCGCCGGACAGGACCGCGCTGCCGGCCGAGGGTCGGGTAGTCGCCGGCCACACTTCGAGGTGTTCTGATGACGGGCAACAGCCTGGACCAGCACGTCCAGCGATATGCGCACCGAACCGCCGGCATGCGCGCCTCGGCCATCAGGGCACTGTTCGCCGTCGCCAACCGCCCGGAGGTCGTGTCGCTGGCGGGCGGCATGCCGTACCTGCGATCGCTGCCGCTGGAGTCGATCGCCGCGGAGGCCGGTGCGCTGGTCGCCGAGGACGGCCTGGTCGCCCTGCAATACGGATCCGGACAGGGCATCCCGCAGTTGCGCGAGCAGATCTGTCAGGTGATGGCGCTGGAGGGGATCAAGGCGCACCCGGACGACGTGATGGTCACCGTCGGATCGCAGATGGCGCTGGACCTGACGACGCGGATCTTCATCGACCCGGGGGACGTGATCCTGGCGGAGGCACCGTCCTACGTCGGCGCGCTCGGTACCTTCCAGGCGTACCAGGCGCAGGTCGTGCACGTCGCCATGGACGACAACGGTTTGGATCCCGAGGCGCTGGAGGCGGCGATCGAGGCCTGCGCCGAGGCCGGTCGCCGGGTGAAGCTGCTGTACACCATCCCCAACTTCCACAACCCCGCCGGCGTCACGCTGTCGGACGACCGGCGCGGCGTCATCGCCGGGATCTGTCGGCGGGCGGGCATTGCGATCCTCGAGGACAACCCCTACGGGCTACTGGGTTTCGACGACAGGCTCCGCCGGGCGATCCGGGCGGACGACGCCGAGAACGTCATCTACCTCGGGTCGTTCTCCAAGACGTTCGCCCCGGGGCTGCGGGTGGGCTGGGTGCTCGCCCCGCACGCGGTGCGCGAGAAGCTGGTCCTGGCCAATGAAGCGGCCACCCTGAACCCGCCGGTGTTCAACCAGATGCTGATCTCCCGCTACCTGGCCAAGTTCGACTGGCTGGGCCAGATCAAGGCGTATCGGCAGACCTACGCCGAACGGCGCGACACGATGCTCGCCGCCCTCGAGGCGCACATGCCCGAGGGCACCACCTGGACACATCCGGACGGCGGCTTCTACGTGTGGGTGACCTTGCCGGAGGGCTTCGACGCGGCGGCGATGCTCCCGCGGGCGGTCACCGCCCGGGTGGCCTACGTGCCGGGAACGGCCTTCTACGCCGACGGTCTCGGGTCGCGGCAGATGCGGTTGTCGTACTGCTTCCCGACCTCGGAGCGCATCGAGGAGGGGGTTCGCCGGTTGGCCGGCGTGCTGGACAGCGAACTGGACGTGATGCGGACCTTCGGCACCACCTGGTCCCGTCCGGCGGTCAGTCCGTCCTCGCCGTCCCCGGACACCGCGTGACAGCAACCGGTCGGGTCCGCCGAATCCCGCTTGTCCGAAGCAGTTGTCCCGCAAGGAGTTGTCGATGACCCGTCACGTGGTGGTGCTGGCCGGCGGCCTCAGTCACGAACGTGACGTGTCACTGCGATCCGGCTCCCGGCTGCACGAGGCGCTCCGTGCGCACGGGATGGATGTGACACTGCGGGATGCCGACGCGGAGTTGATCCCGTGGCTGATCGAGGCCAAGCCGGACGCGGCCATCATCGCGCTGCACGGTGGCCGCGGCGAAAACGGCGCAATCCAGGGGATTCTCGAGATGGCCGGCACCCCGTACGTCGGAACCGAGGGTGCCAACTGCCGGCTGTCCTGGGAGAAGAACATCGCCAAGAATCTGATGCGTCGGGCCGGGTATGCAACACCACGGTGGATGGCGTTGTCGCACGCCACATTTCGCGATCTCGGAGCGCAGACGCTGATCGGGCTGATGATCAGCCACCTGGGTCTTCCGCTGATGGTGAAGCCGCAGCACGGTGGATCAGCGCTCGGCGCGACTGCCGTCCGTTCCGCCGAGGAGCTGCCTGCCGCCCTGGTCGGTGCCTTCGCCTACGGCGAGATCGTCGTCGTCGAGGAGTTCGTCGACGGCGTGGAGCTGGCGATCACCGTTCTGGAGGAGCGGGACGACGGCCTCGCCCTGCCGGCCGTGGAGATCGTTCCGGAGAGCGGGATCTTCGATTACGAGTCCCGGTACACGGCCGGACTGACGACCTACTTCACCCCGGCCCGTCTCGACGACGAGGTTGCCGAGGCCGCCGCGGAACTGGCGCTCGGTGCTCATCGCACACTCGGCCTGCGGGACATCTCGCGGACCGACGCCATCGCCACCGAAGACGGTGTGGTGCATTTCCTCGAGGTGAATGTCTCGCCGGGACTGACGGAGACGTCCATGCTGCCCATGGCCGTCGCCGAATCCGGTCGCGACCTGGGCGCGGTCTACGCGGAGCTGGTGGAGCGCGCGATCAACCGCGCCGGCATGACCGGAGGGCTGCCGCTGGGCTGAGAGTTGTTGTGTGCCAACACTTCTCGGCTCATCCCGCAGTACCCTCCGGTCGATGCGTCACCGTGACAGTTCGACCTGGGGTGAGGGTTCGACGGAATCGGCTTCCCGAAAACCGGTCTCGCCGTTCGCCGACCCGGCCGGCATTGCGTGCGGCGCCATCACCGTCACGATCCGCCGGAGGTCCTCATGGGTGGCGAATTCGACGACGATGCGGCCCTTCGTCCGGCCGAGTTCCAGCTTCACCCTGGTGTCGAAGGTGTCCGACAGGGTGACAGCCAGATCGTCGAGCCCGGGAATCACCTTCTTCGTCGAGGCGGCCCGGCGCCGTGGCGCCGGCCGGCCGGCGAGCAGGGTGACCGCCTCCTCGGCGCCCCGGACGGAGAGCCCCTCCGCGACGATCCGTGCCGCGAGTTGCTCCTGGTCGTCGGGGTCGGGCAATGCCAGCAACGCGCGGGCGTGACCCGCGGACAGCACGCCCGCCGCCACCCGACGCTGCACCGGCACCGGCAGCCGCAGCAGGCGAATGGTGTTGGAGATGACCGGCCGGCTACGGCCGAGCCGGGAGGCCAACTCCTCCTGGGTCACGTCGAATTCCTCCAGCAGCTGCTGGTATGCCGCGGCCTCTTCCAGCGGGTTGAGGTTCGCGCGGTGGATGTTCTCCAGCAGGGCGTCACGCAACAGGTCGGCGTCCTCGGTTCGCCGGACGATGGCGGGGATGGTCGTGTGGCCGGCCCGCTGGGCCGCCTGCCACCGGCGCTCTCCCATCACGAGCTCATACCCGCCGCCTGGGACGTCACGGACGACAATCGGCTGCAGCAGACCGAACTCGCGGATCGAATGGGTCAGTTCGACCAGGGCGTCCTCGTCGAACACGGTCCGCGGGTTCCGTGGGTTGCGGCGGATCTGGTCGACGGGGATGTCCAGGTATCTCGGACCCGTGGGGGTGGTCAGATCGATAGATGACAGATCAACCGTCTTGATCACGGGGGGTTGTGCCGCCGTCGTCTCGTCGGCCGCAGCAGCCGCGGCTCCGGAGTTGCCGACCAGGGACAGCGGCGGGGATTCACGCCGCGACGCCGGCCCGTTGATGAGCACATCGGCCACCGTGGTGGTGTCCGGTCCGGTCGGGATGAGGGCCGCAAGTCCCCGCCCGAGGCCGCCTCGTGCCTTGCCCGTCATGACAGCTCCTTCGTGCCTCGTTCGGCGATTTCACGGGCGGCGTCCATGTAGCTCATGGCGCCACGGGATCCCGGGTCGTAGGTCATGACCGATTGCTGATAGCCAGGCGCCTCGGAGATCTTCACCGAGCGGGGGATCGACGTGCTGAGCACCTTCGGACCGAAGTGGTTCCGCACCTCGTTGGCCACCTGGTCGGCGAGCTTGGTCCGGGCGTCGTACATGGTGAGCAGGATCGTGCTCACCAGCAGGTCCGGGTTGAGGTGCTCCTTGATCAGGTTGATGTTGTTCAACAGCTGGCCGAGCCCCTCCAGCGCGTAGTACTCGCACTGGATCGGGATCAGCACCTCGTCGACGGCCGTCATGGCGTTGACGGTGAGCAGCCCGAGTGACGGGGGGCAATCCACGAAGATGTAGTCGTAGTAGACGTCGATCGCCTGGATGGCTTTCTTCAGCCTGAGCTCACGCTCCTCCATGGTGACGAGCTCGATCTCGGCGCCGGCCAGGTCGATGGTTGCCGGGATACAGCCCAATCGCGGCGCGTCGGGGCAGGTTTGGATCGCCTCGGCGGGAGTGATCTCGCCGACCAGCACGTCGTACACCGACGGAGTTCCGGCGGTCCGCTGCACCCCCAGGGCCGTGGACGCGTTGCCCTGTGGGTCCAGGTCGATGATCAGCACGTGCAGGCCGGACAGCGCGAGTGCGACGCCGATGTTCACGGTGGTCGTCGTCTTCCCGACACCGCCCTTCTGATTGGCGACCGAGAACACCCGGCGATGCCGTGGTCTCGGGAGGGTCAGGTCTCCCGAACGCATCTCCAGCGCCGCTTCCGTCGCGCGCGCCAAGGGCGTGTCTTCCTCGTCGACACCCGGTGTTTCACGTGAAACGTCGAAGTCGATACTCATGCTGCCTCCAGGTCCGGATCCGTGGCCGGCGGCCGCACCGTAGCGGGGTAGCCACGATCGGGTGATGGCCGGTGCGAAGCGGACGCTACGGCTCACCTGTACGCGGATACGTGCACCACGCCGGACGTGCGATGAAAGGTGACCCGTCTGCCGCACCAGGACGGCGTGTCGTCGGCGTTTCACGTGAAACGTGCCGTCCGTGCATGTGTCCGGCGCCCGTGCGCGGACTCAGTCGCGCCGGGAGTGCGGCGATTGATGTTGCCGCAGGGCCTCCCGGCACACACTGCGCCGCGGTCCCTGCTGAGCTGGCCGCCGGCGTTTCACGTGAAACGTTTGGTTCGTGCCGACGGTCGGCGAGCCCTGTCCGGAGGTCCGCTCGTGCCGAGAAACGCAGCGATCGAGGGCCGAGTGCGGCCACCGCCGCCCCTGCAGGGTTTCGCGCTCGATCTCACCCAGTTCTCCCTGCTGAGGTGGCTCTCGGCACACGAAGCCGGACGGACGGCCGCGGTGACCCACCCCGTCAACCACGGCCGGCCTGCCATCGACTGCGTGCTCGTCCGGCGGATGCCCGGCCGGATGGTGGCTCCGACATTTCGTGTGGATTGGAAAGGTCGTGTCGCCTGCGACGGAGCGACCCTTCACGGCGATCCACCGGACTGCGGTCACACCTCTGACGGACGGTTGTCGAGGATGCCCGGCCTCCTCAGCGTCGGGTCGCTCGTTGAGGCGGCCCAACGGTCTCGCAGGGATGGGCGAGGTGACGGCCTTCGTACCGGTCCAGTGCCGCACGCGTCGTCCGTCGGATGCCAGCGCCCTCGGCGTGCCCGCCGTTCTACGAGAATGTGTTCGCCGCACGCAGCGAGACGCCGCTGCACCGCGACTACCTTCCAGATCGACCGAGCCCGAAGCACGTGTCTTGTGCTCGACGCCCGCCTCGGAAGGTCGGCACCAGGAGTCTGCGCTGTGCCTGCACCCGGAGTCGAGACGGTGCGGGGTTGTTTCACGTGAAACGCCGCGAGGCAGCGTGAGTAACCCACTCGACCCGGGGCGTCGAAGTCGCTGGTTCCCGTTCGTCCACGGGCGGGGCCCGTACGCCCCTGGAAGCGCTCCCTCTTGTTTCACGTGGAACCGGATGCGGCGGTGACCCGCTGCGTGGAACGAGCCGGTCGGACGTCCTTGACGCAGTCCGTCCTCACCGGCCCTCGTCGATCTGTGATGCCGCGAAGCGTCCGCGACCACCGTTCCACCCAACGCCGAACAGGCGCACGGCCGGCGGTCGCGACCCACGATGTGCCGGGCACCTCGGGTTGGTCTCCGCATATGCCCGGCAAGCCCCGCGTCCAACCCGAGCGGCAACGGAAGGTCTCGACGACGGGAGCCGCTGCGGCACTCACCCCCGATGGTCGCGCGCCTGGCACCGGGTCGTGATCGCCGCTGATCCCGACCTCGCCACCGATGGCCTGGTCCGGCCGACGAGCACCGGGCCCGCCTTACAGCGGTGGAAGTCCCGGCTGCGGACAGATTCACCCGATGACCGCCCGGGGTGCGGGGCGCTCAGACAGTCTCCTGGGTTTCACGTGAAACAGTGCCGCCCCACGGTGGCGACGGACCGAGTTTCGTCACGTGACGCTTTACGGGACGGTCCGGTAACTGCGCAGACGCGCGTCGCGAAAAGTTGCCAACGCCGTCTACATCGCCGAAGACCCGCCCCGGTTGTGCGCCGTCGGCGGAATCCTGACGACTGCGGTCGGTGCGGTGGCGCTGGTGCGCCTGTGGCAGGTCTTCCCGTTCGGGTTCGGTGACGCCGTGTTGGACTGGTCAATGGTGATGCGGGTGCTGATCGTCGTCGGCGTGGTGGGCAGCGTCATTGCCGCCATCGGCTCACTTGTCGCGTTGGCACGGCCCGACCCCATCGCGCAGTGACGGCGGGAGGCGGGGACCGATCGGGAGGGCATCGGGCCGCACGAGCACGCGCCGCGCCCCCGCCGTCGGCATCGAGGGGTCAGCACCCCCGGAGCAGAGCACCGGGCGCGCTCTACCCGAATCGGATGACGCGATCACGCTGGCGAACGGGCAGGGTGGGGATCCAACGGACATCGCACCGGAGGCAGCTGTGACCACTTCGCTCGAGTACGAGATCCGCGTATCCGGTGCCATCCCGGAATCCGTTCTCGTCGAGATCGAGGGCGCCCATGTCGTCGTGGAGCCCGTGCAAACCGTCCTGCGCGGTCCGGTCGCCGACCAGGCGGCGCTGCACGGCATCATCAACCGGCTGCAGCGCCTGGGTCTGGACCTGATCGAGGTCCGACGGATCCGCCCCGCTTCGACCGATCCGGAGTCGCCTACCGCTCCGGTGACCGCCAAACAGCCACCCACCGAAGAGTTATGAGATGGACGCCGTCTACGAGTTCCGGGTCTCCGGCACCATCGGACCAGTGACCCGCTCCGCGATGCCGGAGTTGACGACAGAGGCAGCGCCCCCGGCATGCGTCCTGTCCGGGTCAATTCCCGACCGGAACGACATGGCGCAGCTGCTGGAGAAACTCGACGAGCTGGGCCTCGCGGATACGGAAATGAGAATTCACCGGGTCGACAGCGGGCCACCCACCGCCTGACAATGAGTGGCGCATTCCCTCGGACAGCAGTCGGGTGATGATCACCCGACACCGGACTGAGTAGTTTTGCCCGCAGTGTCCGATGTGCCAAGCTGGACCTCCACGACCCCGGTGCCCGGCTTTCGGCGCGTCCGCGGCCGCGACGGCGGCCGGGAATGGAACGAGGTGGGGCAGGTGCTCGAACTGCTGCAGTCCGTTCTCGCACTCAAGGCGAGACCTCCCGAGCTTCCGGTTGGGCTCGTCGGCCGCCCGCTCCTCGCAGAGCGGCTGACTGCTGCCACCGCCCGCCCCGTCACCCTGGTCAGTGCGGGACCCGGAACGAGCAAGACCTTCACCGTGGCCGCCTGGGCGAAGTCGGACGACGCCCCGTGGCCGATCGCCTGGCTGAGTCTGGATGCCTCCGACAACAGTGTGCAGTCGTTCTGGTCGTCGATGCTGTTCACGTTAGGCGCGTGCGGCGGAGTCCCCGATGACAACGGACTGCGAGACATCACGCCGGCAGCCGGTTTCGGGCCGGAGGAGGTGCTGGCCGTGCGTGCCAGGCTGGCCGAATTGCCCCGACCGATCGTCCTGGTCCTCGACGACTTCCACGAGGTCACCGACGACACGGTGCTGACGTCCTTCGGTGAGTTGGTCGACCACCTCCCGGACTCGCTTCGGCTGGTGTTGATCAGCCGATCCGACCCGACGCTGCGGCTGCACCGGCTTCGAGCCAGCGGAGACCTGACCGAGCTCCGAACAACGGATCTGACGTTCACTGCGAAGGAGACCGCCGCTCTCTTCGAGAACGCAGGTGTCCCACTGCGCGCGGACCAGGTCGAGGTGCTCCAGGACCGCACGGAAGGATGGCCTGTCGGGTTGCGACTGGCCGTGCTGTCGCTGAATCGCGACGATGTCGATGCCTCCATCCATCGGCTGTCCGGGACGGACAAGGCCGTTGCCGATTATCTGGTCGGCGAAGTGTTGCAGCAGTTGTCGCCGCACAATCGCGAGTTCCTGCTGCGGACGAGTGTGGTCGAACGGATCAGTGGGCCGCTGGCGGACCAGCTGACCGGGCGTTCCGACAGTTCCGTCCTGCTCGAGAACTTCGCCCGCGCCAACGCTTTCGTCATCGGTATCGGTGGTGACTCGGGGTGGTTCACCTACCATCGAATGCTACGTGAACTGCTGCTGTACCGATTCGCACTCGAACAGCCGGCGGCACTGCGGCAGGCGCATCGGGCGGCGGCACAATGGTTCTCGACCATCGGCGATCATATCGAAGCAATCCAGCATTCCATTCTGGCCGGCGACGACGAGGTCGCCGGCCGGACCCTGCTGCGAGTCATCCCGAAGGTGCTCTCGCCCGAAGGACCGGCGCTGGCCGGCGCCATCGCACCCCTCGCCGCCGCCGCCATCGAAAGACCCTGTCTTCCCACTCTTCTCGCATCGGCCGTCTGCCACTATCACCATTACGAGATTGCGGCCATGCAAAGGGATGTCACTGCTGCCCGGCAGTTCCTGGACGAGGCAGGTGACGCCCGCGCCGGCACCGAAGCCGCATTGTTCCTGTTCGACATGGCCGGCCGTCGGTGTGCGGCGGACAGTGCGGCCGTGCAGACCATCGCCGCACAGGTCATCGATCTGGTCGCTCACACCACCCGACGGGTCCTCCCGGCCGGTCCGGCCTTCCGGGTCATCGCGGTGATCAACCGGGCCGGAGCACAGATCTGGACCGGCGGCACCGCGGACACCGCAACGGTCCTGAACGACGCCGCGGAAGAGGCCTTCGAACTGGGACTGCTGCTTCCCCAACTCAATGCCCTCGGCCACCTGGCCCTGCTGGACGTCTTCGCCGGGCGATGCACGGCTGCCGCCAGACGGGCGGCGGAGGCGACGGAGATCATCGATCGCCGCGGCTGGGGATCCGAGCCGCAGGCGCTGGCAACGTATCTGGCTCAGGCGCTGATCGACCTTGCCCGACATCGACCGACCGCAGCCGGCCAGCACGTCCGGCGCGGCCTGGCCGCGAGCGGGCAGCACACGGATCGCACATTGCGGATCGCGCTGGGTATCGCCTGGGTGGAGGCGACCATCGGGCGCGGCGACGCGCGGGCCGCCATCGCCGCCGATGCGCGGGTGATCGACGGCATCGACCGAACCCCGGCGGCACCCGCACTGTTGCGCAGCTGGGCAGCCGCGGCCGGCGCCGAAGCACTGTTGTCGGCGGGGGAACCGGAGAAGGCACGCGCGCGGATCGCCGTGCAGACGCCGATGGCCTCAACGAACGGGCATGCCACCAACGGGCATGCCACCAACGGCCACGCCACCAACGGCCACGCCACCAACCCCCCCCGCCAACGGCCACGCCACCGCAGGCCAGGAATCGGCGGAGCTGACTCCGCGGGAGCGGATCTGCCTGGCCCGCGCAGCGCTCGCACTGGGCAACACCGCAGCCATCCCAACGCTGATCGATCCGTTGCTCTCCCGAACCGGCCCTGACCGGGAGGCAACCATCGCCGCCCACCTGCTGCAGTCCGTGCTCGCTGACCGGAGCCACCGGGACACGGTGGCGTTCTCGGCGATGGAGACCGCAGTGGATCTCGCACATGCCGAGGGCATTCGCCGGCCCTTCGTCGCCGTCGGCGATCGCGTTCCCACCGTGCTGGCCCGCTACCGCAACATCGATGGCCGACACGACGCGTTCACCCGGGAACTCGGCCCGCTCCTGGAACTGTCGACCCCACCGGGCAGCGATGACGGTTCCGTCACCGAACACCTGACCGACCGGGAGGCCATCGTGCTGCGATACCTTCCGACGATGCTCAAGGCCGGCGAGATCGCCGACGATCTGTTCGTCTCGGTGAACACGGTGAAGGCACATCTGCGTGCCATCTACCGGAAGCTCGGCGTGGCGAACCGCCGGGAAGCGGTGGAGAAGGCACGCGCCACCGGCGTCCTGTAACGGGACCACGCCTCAAACCCCACCGTGCCTGGCCGAGATGGCCTCGGGCGGACCGGCCGTTGTGGGCACGGACCGCCGCGGGGCGGTCGTGCTGCGCGAATCGGCGACAGTCTTTCGCCCGGCTCGGATGAGGCGACACGGCCGTCCCGCACCTACGGTTCGACGGGACCTGTGCCCGGCCGGCGGCGCGGCGATCGTGGCGGTGCCTGGCCGCGGTGCCGTCGCAGTGCCCGGCCGGCCGGAGTGCCGTCCGACGTCGAAGCAAGAAAGGGACCGCCGATGAGCACCATCGGATGGATCATCCTGATCATCGTGCTGCTGCCGGCACTGGGCATCCTGATCTTCGTCCTCATCACCGCGTCCCTGGTGCGCGTCCCGTCCGGCAGCCTCGGGCTGGTGATGGCCAGGGGCCGCGCCACCGATACCGTGCTGCTGCCCGGACCGCACTTCGTGCCGGCATTGCGACGACGGATGGTCGAGGAATACCCGTCGGTGGAGATGGCGTACCGCGCGGGTGGTGAACCGGACACCGAGGAAACCCTGCTCGGCGAACGGGCCGCGGGGGGTCGCACCGGCCCGGGCCGCCGCTCCACGACGCTGGAGCGGAACGGCCCCCCGCTCCAGGTATCGCTCGGCGATCGGTCGACGGCGACCGTGTCGCTGACCGTCCGCTTCCGGCTGATGCCTGGCGAACTCCGGCGGGTGCATGAGCGGTTCGGTCCGCACGGCATCTTCGGCATCGTCCGGGACGAGATGACCCGCGCCGTGGCGGCAACGCTGGGTGACCCGGACTTCGGCGTCGACAACCTGTTCGGCCCGGCCCGCGACGCTGCGCAGTACCGGTTGCTGACCGGGATCGGGGCGGCCCTGGAGGCCGATGGGATCGAGGTGACGGCCGTCGTCATCGGCACCGTGGACCTGGGCCGGACCGGCGAGGTGATCCAGGCGACCGTCCGGGCGCGCTACGAACTCGAACGGGAGCAGGCCGAGGCGGCGACGAGAACGGTGCGGGCGATGAACGACGCCGACCTGCAGGTCAAGCTGTCCGCGCCGAGTGACGGCGCGTGGCGCTATCGGGAGACCGATGTCTGGCGCGACCTGGTGCAGCAGGCACAGGCCCTCAACCTGGCCCTCCGGGAGGGTCCCGCCGTCGGGTCCAGGCCGTCACCGCCGCCGGTCGACCCGACCGTTACCCCCTTTCCGACAGACCCGGGGACATCTTCGTGAGCGACGAGTCGACGACGACGGCCGGCGATCGCCTGCTGGAAATCATCGCCGTCGTGCTGCTTGCGGTGAGCACCCTGGGGACCGCGTGGTGCGGGTACCAGTCGTCGCAATGGAACGGCGTGCAAACCGAACTCGCCCGCCAATCCTCCGATCAGCGGGTCGAGTCCAACCGGCAATTCGGCCTGGCCACCCAGCGGGTCGCCTATGACAGCAGTCTCGCGGCCGACTACGCCCAGGCGGTTCAGGCCGGGAACACCCGGTTGGCGCAGCTCTATCGCGACACTCTGGCCCGGCCCGAATTCCTTCCGCAGCTCGATACCTGGCAGAAACAGATCGCCGCCGGACAGAAGGTGAACATCTTCGAGGATCCGGTGTACTTGAAGACCCAGTTCCAGCAGTACAACGACGCGGCCGCCAGGTCGGAGGAACTCAGCGTCGAAAGTCAGGCCGCCGGCGCCACCGCCGACGACTACGTCCTGACCACCATTCTGCTGGCGGTGGCGCTGTTCTTCGCCGGCGTCACCTCGTCGTTCCGGTACCGGCCGGCCCGCGCCCTGTTGATCGTCCTGGCGTTGGGCACGATCGCGGTGGCGGCATCCCGGCTCGCCGACCTCCCCATCCCCTGACGGCCCGCGGCTCAGGTGCCGGAGGCAACGGGGCCGGCTCAGGTGCCGGATGCAACGGGGCGGCCGGAGCCCGACGGCGTCGAGTGCCGAGCAGTTCGGCCTTGGCCGCGGTGAACTCGTCGTCGCTGAGCACTCCCTGGTTCTTCAGCACCGACAGCTTGCCTGAGCTGGTCGAGCAGGTCCGAGGAACCGCCCGCGGGCTCAGCCGGGGCCTGCTGGTACTCCCAGGAACGGCGCCTCAGCCCGCGACGGTTCCGAGTGCGGCCAGCACGGTGTCCCGCGGCACTCTGGCTTGATCCAGAACGACGGCGCCGGAACCTTCCAGGGCCGCGACGAACGGCGCCGCCCAGGTGTTCTCCCAGCAGATGACCAGGATCGACGAGTTAGGCTCCAGGACGTCGGCCAGCTCACCCACGTCCTCGGCGTCGAGCAGACCGCCCGGCACGTCGCCGTCCACACTTTCGAACAGCGGGCCGTACTGCGCGTCGATTCCGGCGAGCTCGATGGACCCCATCTGACCGTCGGCGGTCTTGTAGGCGAAGAGCAGATCGAGCACCCGGATGGTGCCCGAGTTGATCAGGTCCTCGAGCGCGGGCAGGACCGCACCGTTGAATTCGTTGCCGGGAAAGGCAACCTCGAGGATGTCGACCGGTCCGATGTCCATGCACACTCCTTGTTCGTAGGGTCCAGCAGGCGGGTCTGTCGGCGTTCGTTGTCCGACGGTCTTTCTCGGTCGGGCGCGCGGCCGTTCGGCCGTCCGCAGAACCGTTCCGCCGTCCCGCGATGCGCTGCACCGCTGGCACGGCGGAAGTCCTCAGCTCAGCCCCGGTCCGACGTGAGCTCGTCGATACACACCGTGACGGCCAGCAGCAGCGCCTCGTTCTCGCCCGGATCGATCTCGATGCCATAGGTGTCGCGGACCCGGAACCATTTCTTCGACACCGTCGCCACGGTTTCGCCGTCCCGCTCGATCTCGTATTCGTGGTCGACGAAATTGCCGTGCGCCTTCATGTCGGGGCCGTTGTCGACGTCGATCTGGAAACGGTCACGCAGGCCGATCAGCGCCTTGTGCACCGTCGCCGTCGTCTCGCCGAGCTCGATCTTCATCTTGTCCCGGACACTGAGCTTGCGTTCCTGGATCTTGGCGACCTGGTTGCCATTGGTGTCCTCGAGGATGAACGTCTCGCGGATCCGCAGCGCCTTGCCGTCGACCTTGTACACCTTGTCCCCGGAGCCGTTCTCGATCCACGAGTCGTCACCGATGGACAGCAGCTTCTCTCTCATCTGGTACCGCGTCGGTTCCGGTCCGTCGTGCCCGCGCCTGAAGAGACCCATCCCGTCATCGTCGTGCCGGTGATGACGGCGGGGCATCACCTGACCCGGGTGAATTGCCGGCCGCCCGGCGAGCACCGCTCAGGCGGTGGCTCGCGCCGACGATCGCTCGAGGCTCATTGCGCCTTGTCGGCGGCGCGCACACTGTCCAGCACCACCTGGCCCTGTTTGTCGACCAGCCGGGTGAACAGTTGTTGCGCGTAACCGAAAACCAGTGCCCAGGCGAGGATCTGGGCGGACGTGTCCAGCGCAGACAGCCCCGGCACGAATTGCCCGCGCATCAGCAGGAGCCCGAGAAACGCGGTGATCGCACCCGTCGGCAATTTCAGCAACGCCAAAGCCACCGGCATCCCGTACCGCTCGGATGATCCGCGGATACCGCGGATCGCCGTTGCCGACGCAACGGCGGCGGCCGTCAGCCCGACCAGTTCCACCACGAGCAGGTCCTTCGACGACGCCGTTTGCTGGATCGAATCGTCGATGTCCGCGGGCGGTGGGACGGCGGCGGGTGCGTTCGGATCGAACGGGCTCTTCAGTTCGAACGGCAGCGATTGGGCGGTCGGACACACGACAGTCGCGACGCCGTCCTCCTGCGGCGCGAAGCACAGCGGGATCAACGTGGGGAAGAGCCAACCGACCACGGCGATGCCCACGGCCAGCAGCGACATCAGGACCGCCGTCACCACCAGCACATTGCGAAAGCTTCGCAGCTGGACCTGCTCCCGCAGGGCGGCGGAGCTCGCGGCGCGGGTCGCGGTGACGATCTGACCCCGTTCGCGACCGGCTTCGGCCACCCGGTTCTCGTGGCTGAGCCGCCGGTCATCGACCAGCGGATGATCCGGGTCCTGCACGCCCAGTTTCTGCGCGATCCGCTCGAATTCGACGCGGCGCGGGTCGGACTTGGTGAGGTGGCAGCGGACGTGCGCGAGCAGGCTGGGAATCTGACCCAGGAGGTACGCGGGCGGTGCGAAATTGAGCAGCTGCGCCTCCGCCGCATCGAGATTGCTGAAGGCGCGTTCCCGCAGCGAGCTGCTGCGGAACAAGTGCGGTCTGGGTGATGTCGGCCGGACGGCCATCGCGGCGTCCTTGGCCGCCCGCAGGTGGTCCTCGACGGCCGCGGAGAAGACCTCCTCGTTCTTGACGCAGTGATGCCCCTTGGACCAGGCGCACAGCGACTGGAGTTCCTTGACCCGGGTGAGGGTGCTCTCCCGCCACGCCACGGCGACCGGTCCGCCGACCGCGCCGACCTCTGCAGGACCGGGAACGGATGGGACCGATTGCCCGGAGCCCGGTTCCGAGGCACGGCGTTCTCGATGGTCGGTTGCCGGTGGCCCGACCGCGGATCCGCTGACGGCACCGTTCTGCAGCGGAAGTGCGGTGGCCGACTCAGTGGCCTGCTGAACCATTCGTCTCTTCTTTCGCGCGGGGCGATGCGTGGACGAGGTGCGGTGTCGGTGTCGTGCGTCGTCGGGCGTTTCCACCGACCCCGATATCTGGGCGGAGTGTCCGGCGCACACCCTGATACAGCCCCGCGGGTTCTGCCGCCGAACCGGCGCAGCGGGCTGCCCGTCCGCGATCAGGATCATTCGCACGTCGACGCCGCCCGCCGGGACCTCCGACGTCAGACTCGCCCGCCCGACGTCGCCGAAGGCGACCAGCCGGTAACTGCCGGGCACCCGGACCGCGAAGGTGAAGCGTCAGTCATCGCCGGTGAGCGCTGCGATGTCCGGGATCTCGACCGGGCCCGACGGTGCGGGCCTCAGCGACCGGCCGATCGCCGTCGCGGTCGGCGGGCCGGCCGCTGCCGGCGCGCGGCGGGGACGACACTGCGTCGCGCCCGGACGACGAATGTGCCGTCCGCATCACCGGTGGTCTGAGCTTCCTCCCCGGCGTCGGCGGGATCGACGGTGCCGACACCGCCGGCGGAAACCACCAGCCCGAGGACCTCGGCGTCGACCAGCCCGGCCGCCGTCAGCGCCGCCCGGTCCCGGTCCAGCTCCTCCGCCGCGGTGGCGCCCTTGAGCGCGAGCATCACCCCGCCGTCCCGAGCGAGAGGTGCCGACCACTCGGCGAGCCGGTGCAGCGGGGCAACCGCGCGGGAGGTGACGACGTCGGCGTTGCCGCAGTCGGCGATCACCTCGTCGGCGCGGCCCCGGATCACCCGGCAACCGGTCAGCTGGAGTTCGGCGACGACCTCGAGCAGAAAGCGGACCCGACGCTCCAGCGGTTCGACCAGCGTCACCCGCAGATCCGGGCGGGCGATGGCCAGCGGGATGCCAGGCAGGCCGGCCCCGCTGCCGATGTCGACGACCGTCACCGCATCACCGATCACCGCCTCACCGATCACCGCCTCGCCGATCACCGCCTCGCCGATCACCGCAGCGAGCGCCGCGGAATTGAGCAGATGACGGGTCCAGAGCCGCTCGGGTTCCCGGGGTCCGATCAACCCGCGGACGACGCCGTCGCTGGCCAGCGCCTGCGCATAGCGGCGGGCGAGGTCGATCCGCTCCCCGAAAACCACCGCCGCACCGGCGGGTTCCGGCTCCACCGACCGCTCGGCGGTCAGGAGGCCGGGCTGACGACGACCCGCCGGCGGGGCTCCTCGCCGTCACTGGAGGACGAGGCGCCCTCCACGGTGCCGACCGCGTCGTGCACCACCTTGCGCTCGAACGGGTTCATCGCGGCGAGCCGGACCGGTTCACCGGTCTCCACGACCTGCTCGGCGGTCTTCCTGCCGAGTTCGGTGAGCTCCGCGCGCCGCCGGGCGCGGTACCCGGCGATGTCCAGCATCAACCTGGATCGCTGCCCGGTCTCGGCCATCGCGGCCAACCGGGTCAACTCCTGCAGCGCGTCCAGCACCTCGCCGTGCTCGCCGACGAGGCGGTCCACGTCGCCGTCACCGATGATCGACACGACCGCCCGCTCACCCTCGACGTCGAGGTCGATGTCCCCGTCGAAATCCAGGATGTCCAGCAGCCGCTCGAGGTAGTCGCCCGCGGCGTCACCTTCGGCCACCAGCAGATCGTGCTTGCTCATCGTGCCCCGGCCCTCCGCAGCATCCTCGGGGGGACCGGGAGCCGACGCGGCATCCGGCTGCCCCTGGGACGACGACGGGTCCGACTCGTCCTGCACGGCAATATCCACGGCGTTCTCGGTCATCAGTTCTCCCTGCTGCTGTTACCTGGTCGTTGGCCGGTGCAGTGCGGACGGCGTCGCTCAGCCCCACTGCGGTGACCGGTCACGGTCCGCGTCGCCGACGCGACCGTCGTCAACGCTTGCCGGAATTCTTCTTCTTCGGCCCGTTGCTGCGTTGCGGACGGGCACCCGGCGCAGGTTTCGTGCCCGGCTTGTTGCCGACCTTCGGCGCGCCCGTGCGCTGGGTGGGTGAGGCGGCCGCCGGGGTGGACCCGGCGGTCGCCTTACCGCCCTTGGCCAGACTCGGGCTGCCGTTGCCACCGCCGTGTGCGGTCGACGCGTTCGCGGGTGGGGTCCCGTTCGTGTCACCCACTTTGGACGGCGTGATCACCGGGCGACCCGACACGGCCTTCGGCTTGGCGCCAGGTCGCGGAGTGGAGAACTTCGAGGAGTCCTTCTCCTCTTCGACCACCTGCGCCTTGGCCAGCGCCCTCTTGTCCTGCAAACGGTGCGCCACCCACAGTTGACCGAAGGTCCAGGAGTTGTTGGCGAGCCAGTAGAACAGGATGGCGAGCGGGAAGAACGGACCGCCGACCACGACGAACAAGGGGAACAAGTACAACATCAGCTTGTTCATGATCGCGGTCTGCGGGCTGGCCGAGGCGTCGATGTTCATCTCCCGCTGGCGGGCCACCGAACGACGGCTGGTCAGGTGGGTGGCGATGCCGGCCAGGATGGTCAGCGGGACGCCCCACCAGATGATCGCGGCGCGGTCGCCGGCCATGAACGTCAGCTGGTCCAGCGGCATCGTCATGAAACCGACCAACGGGGCCCCGCCGGGCAGCTTCGCGCTGCCCATCGACACGACGTCGGAGTAGCCGAAGAAGTACACGTTCTGCCGGTAGATCCACTCGCCGTTCTCGAAGACCGGCTGGAACATCCTCAACACGTGGAACAGGCCGATGAAGACCGGGGCCTGGATCAGCGCAGGCAGGCAGGAGGCGAGCGGGTTGACCCCCGCCTCCTTGTTCAGCTTCATCATTTCTTCGGACAACCGCTGCTTGTCGTCCTTGTACTTCTCCCGCAACTTTTTCATCTGCGGCTGGACGGCCTGCATCTTCAGCTGCGAGTCCATCTGCTTCATGAACGGCTTGAACAGGATCGCCCGCAGCGTGAAGATCAGGAAGATGACGCTCAACACCCAGGTGAGCGCGGTGTCCGGCCCGAGGAAGGACCCGAACACCTTGTGCCAGATCCACATGATCCCGGAGATCGGGTAGTAGATGTAGTCCAAGGACCAGAAGTTGAAACTCACGCGGCAGATCTCCCGGTCATCGGTTCCGCGGCCGCGGACTGCGGCGCGTCGAGGTCAGTGGCGGCGCCAATTCCTGCGGTGGGGTCGATCGCGGCGCCGGTAGGGGAACTCCCGACAGTGTGCTCGCGTTCCCGTCCGTCGTGTTCGCCTTGTTCACCGGCACGGTGCCGCAGCTGTCCCTTCGCGGGGACGTGATCGATCCCGCCGTCACTCCACGGGTTGCAGCGCAACAATCGCCAGATGGTCAGTCCGGTGCCGACCACGGCGCCGTGGGTGCGCAGGGCCGTCACCGCGTAGGCACTGCAGGTCGGGTAGTAACGGCAGGTCGCCGGTGTGTACGGGGTGATGAACCGCTGGTAGAACCGGATCGGCGCGATCAGGACCTTCGCCGGCAGCGACGTCATCGCCGGCCGCCGGTCGGGGTCGGAGCGGCCCGGCTCTTGCGTTCCGCAGCGGTCAGCGCGGCCCGCAGGTCCGTTGCGAGGTCGGCACTGGAGACGTCGGCCGCGGTCGGCAGGGCCCGCACGACGACATCCGTACCCGGTGCAAGTCGGTCGAGTTCGGTCCGCATCAGCGGCCGCAGCCGCCTGGTCACCCGGTGCCGGACGACCGCATTGCCCACCTTCGCGGACACCACGAAACCCGCCCGCGGCGACGCCGAAGTCCCGGTGTGCAACAGGTGCACCACCAGGGAACGGCTGCCCGCGCGACGACCGGAGCGCGCCACCACGGCGAACTCCTGGGACGTGTGCAGCCGACGGCCAGCGGGGAGCATGGTGTCGATCGGTCCGGCGGTCGGGACCGTCAGGCCGACAGCTCTTCGCGACCCTTGCGACGACGGGCAGCCAGGATGGCGCGGCCCGCGCGGGTCCGCATCCGCAGCCGGAATCCATGCGTCTTGGCGCGCCGGCGATTGTTGGGCTGGAAGGTGCGCTTGCTCACGGCTATCTCTCCACTGTCGGGAACTGCTGAAAAATCTGGTTCGCTGCTGGACGTCGCCGGCGGTACTCGGATCGCACCGCAGCACCCACCACCAGTGGTGGGCACCGACTACAGGGCACAGTGCCGTGCAGGCCGCGTCAGCGGGCAGCAGAAAACGACCGGGATACGCCGGATGCCTCCCAGGGTACGGATCGCCCGGTGGCAGGGTCAAACCAGCGGTGACAGCTACGACTGATCCACCCGGGTAGACACGCCGCAAGATTTCATCCGGGCACCGGACACCCTTGTGGGAAGAGCAGGAAAGTTGTTAGCGTCCCGCTTCGCACGACTCGGAATCACCGGGTCCCCCGGCACCGCCGCGTTGCCCCTGGGAGGTATCAGCGGGCAAGGTGGGCCGTTACCGTTGCAGCTTCTGTCCACACCTGTGGATAACTGCTGTGGACGGCGGACGGGGGCGGAGTATGGGGCGAGGGGTTGACCGGTGACGTTCGAAGAGTCGGAGAACCGACTGACGCCGGTCTGGCGGGCAGTGGTCACCGATCTCGAGCCCACCCTGAGCCAGCAGCAGCGGGCGTGGCTGACGCTCACCCAGCCCGTCGGTCTGCTCGGCACGACGGCATTGCTGGCCGCGCCCACCGAGTTCGCCAAGGAGGCGATCGAGCGGACGCTGCGCGAGGCCATCACCGGTGCGTTGTCCGACAAGCTTTGCCAGCAGATCAATCTCGCGGTCACGGTCAGCGAGGACGGGGCGATGGCACCGATGCCCCCCGCCAGTGACCGGCGTCCGCCGCCCGACCGATTCGTCAACGGTGGGCTGAACTACGCCACCAACACCAACAAGGGCGACAACGACACGGTGCAGCGCCGCCCTGGCCAGGGGCCGATGAGCGAGCGCGCGGCCGCCGACTTCCGCGACAGCGAGGACTTCGAGGAAGCCGACGAGGAGGCCGATGCCCTTGCGGCGGTCACCGCGATCTGGCCGACGTACTCGGGCCGTCGCGACCAGGCGCCGCCCAACCCGTCGCAGACCAGGCTGAACGAGAAGTACACGTTCGAGACGTTCGTCATCGGCGCCTCGAACCGGTTCGCGCATGCCGCTGCGGTGGCGGTCGCCGAGGCGCCGGCGGTGGCCTACAACCCGCTGTTCGTCTGGGGCGACTCCGGGCTGGGCAAGACCCACCTGCTGCACGGCATCGGCCATTACGCGCAGCGGCTGTTCCCCGGGATGCGGGTTCGGTACGTGTCCAGCGAGGAGTTCACCAACGACTTCATCAACTCGCTGCGTGACGACCGGAAGGTCGCCTTCCAGCGGCGGTACCGCGACGTCGACGTGTTGCTGGTCGACGACATCCAGTTCCTGGAGGGCAAGGAAGGCACCCAGGAGGAGTTCTTCCACACCTTCAACACCCTCTACAACGCGAACAAGCAGATCGTCATCTCCTCGGATCGGCCGCCGAAACGGCTGGAGACCCTGGAGGACCGGATGCGCACCCGGTTCGAGTGGGGGCTGACCACCGACATCCAGCCGCCCGAGCTGGAAACCCGGATCGCCATCCTGCGCAAGAAGGCGGCGCTCGACCGGATGAATGCGCCCGACGACGTCCTGGAGTTCATCGCCAGCCGGATCGAGCGCAACATCCGCGAACTGGAGGGCGCGCTGATCCGGGTCACCGCCTTCGCATCGCTGAACAAACAGACCGTGGACCTGGCGCTGGCGCAGATCGTGCTGCGCGACCTCATCCGCGATCCGGTCGCCAACGACATCGACGCGGCCACCATCATGGCGGTGACGGCGGAGTACTTCGCGGTGACGCTGGACGAGCTGTGCGGGCCGGTGAAGACCAAACAGATCGCCTCGGCCCGGCAGATCGCGATGTACCTGTGCCGCGAGCTGACCGACCTGACGCTGCCCAAGATCGGCCAGACCTTCGGCGGCCGCGACCACACCACCGTCATGCACGCGGCGAAGAAGATCCGCACCGAGCTCGCCGAACGCCGGCAGACCTACGACCACGTGCAGGAACTGACCGCCAGGGTGCGGGACCGCGTCCGGCATTGATCACCCGCCGGATGGTGGCGAGCCGATCTCCGTCGGCCGTCCCACCCCCAACCCACGTAGAACCACCCCCAGCGCGGTGCTGCCGGGCTCGCCGTGGCAAGTCAGCGGGACCTCTCGGGTGTCGGATTCTGGTCGATTCTCGCGGTTTTCCGGCCAATGTGGCGGCCTTTTGGTGACCTTGGGGGCGGCTCGGTCACGGAAACATCACGGCGGTGATTACCCATGCACATCGTGTGCACAACCCTGTGGACAGCTTCGGAGCTGCCGGGGACAACATCCGGGAAACGACAACGCTCCACATCCGGCCCGGAAGTCCCGATCTCGTCCCACCCGTTGTGCACCTTCACGCCACGCCTGCTGACCAGCGCCGATGACGCCCGATCCACACCGTCCACACCGCTTACTACTGCTACTGCCTTTATCTCTAGAAGAGATCCCTTGAGAAGTAACGCTGGGGAGAACCCCCGCCGGAGCGCTGTTGACACCCTGGACGCTCACCGCCGGCCGACCTCCGCCGGACCGCGCCAGGCAGCGGACAGCGGAGCGGCACACCACCCGGCGCGGACACCCCGACTGTCGCGGAACGGGCAGTTGGCCGTACGCTCGGACGCCCCGCCGCCATCCGGGCAGGTCGACGGATCACCGTCACCCGCCGGTCGGTGCGGCCGCAAGATCTGATCCGATCTGACCCTGTGTGCTGGTGCCGCGACCCTGGAGGTCTTCTCGATGAAGTTCCGTGTCGCCCGTGACGACCTCGCCGATGCCGTTGCCTGGGTGGCCAAGTCCCTGCCGACCCGCCCGCCGGTTCCGGTGCTCGGCGGGATTCTGCTGGAAATCAAGGGCTCGACGCTGACGGTCGCCGGCTTCGACTACGAGGTGTCGACCCGGGCGACCGTCTCGGTGGACACCCTGGACGCGCTGACCGAAGAGGGCGAGGACGGCGAGCCGACCGCGGAGCGGGTACTGGTGTCAGGCCGGTTGCTCGCCGAGATCGCCCGCTCGCTGCCGGCCAAGCCGGTCGAGCTGATGGTGAACGGTCCGCGGGTGTCGATCGTCGCGGGCAGCGCCCGGTTCACGCTGCCGACCATGCCGGTCGAGGACTACCCGCCGTTGCCGCAGATGCCGGCTGCCTCCGGCCGAGTGGACGCCGCGGTGTTCGCCGAGGCGGTCGCCCAGACCGCGGTGGCCGCCGGGCGGGACGACACGCTGCCGATGCTGACCGGCATCCGGGTCGAGATCGAGGGGGACACGCTCACCCTCGCGGCCACCGATCGCTTCCGGCTGGCGGTCCGGGAGCTGAACTGGATCCCGGACAGCCCTAACATGTCCACCGCGGTGCTGGTGCCGGCGCGGACCCTCGCCGACGCCGCCAAGACGCTCGGCGGGGCGTCCCAGGTCACCATCGCCCTGGGGGAGGGACTGCTGGGACTCGAGGCCGGCGGCCGCCGCACCACCGTGCGGCTGCTGGACGTGGAGTTCGTCAAATACCGGTCGCTGCTGCCGTCGTCGCACACCACCACCGTCGACATCCCGGTGTCCGAGCTGGGTGACTCGATCAAGCGCGTTGCGCTGGTCACCGACCGCGGGCACCACCTGCGGATGCAGGTCGGTGACGGATCGCTGACCCTCACCGCCGGCGGTGACGACGAGGGCCGCGCCGAGGAGGGCCTCGCAGCCTCCGTGGACGGCGCCGAGCTGCTGATCGCGTTCAACCCGACGTACCTGCTCGACGGGCTCGGCGTCGTGCATTCGGACTCCGTGCGGCTCGCGTTCACCACCCCGGCCAGGCCCGCGCTGCTGGTGCCGATCACCGCCGACGGCAAGAGCGAGCCGGCAGACGGCTCGTCCGGCAATGGGTCCGACAACGGACCCGACGGAGCTCCGGGCAGCGCCAATTCGGCCTATCGCTATCTGGTGATGCCGGCCCGGTTGCCGGGCTGACCGAGGGTCAGTCCCCGTGATCGCTCAGCCGGTGTGCTGGGATGAACCCAGTTCGGCCGGCGATCGGTCGACCGTGACCGTCATGTCGAAGGGGAAAAACATGCAGATCGGTCTCATCGGGCTCGGCAAGATGGGCGGCAACATGGCCGAGCGGCTGCGCCGCGACGGTCACGAGGTGGTCGGTTACGACCGCAACCCCGCCAGCCCGCGGAACGTGGATTCGCTCGAGGCGCTGGCGGCCGCGCTGTCGACGCCCAGGGTGGTCTGGGTGATGGTGCCCTCCGGTGAGCCGACCCGGGCCACCATCGTGTCGCTGGCCGAGGTCCTCGAACGCGACGACATCATCATCGACGGCGGCAACTCCCGGTACACCGACGACCAGAAGCACGCGGTCGCGTTGGAGCCCAAGGGCATCCGGTACCTCGACGTCGGGGTGTCCGGCGGCGTCTGGGGTCTCACCGAGGGGTATGCGCTGATGGTCGGCGGTGACGCCGAGGCCGTCGCGGTCGCGCAGCCGATCTTCGACAGCCTCAAGCCGCCGAACGGCGGGTTCGTGCACGCCGGCCCAAACGGTTCCGGCCACTTCACCAAGATGGTCCACAACGGCATCGAGTACGGGATCATGCAGGCCTACGGCGAGGGCTACGAGCTCCTCCAGGCGGTCGACATGGTGCCCAACCCGGATGCGGTGATGGCGTCCTGGCAGGAGGGCACCGTCATTCGCTCCTGGTTGCTGGAACTGCTGGTCAAGGCGCTGGGCGAGGACCCGGGCCTGGAGGACATCCGCGCCTACGCGCAGGACTCCGGCGAGGGCCGGTGGACCATCGAGGCGGCGATCGAGAACGCCGTACCGATGCCGGTGATCACCTCCGCCTTGTTCGCCCGGTTCTCCTCCCGGCAGGACGAGTCCCCGGCGATGAAGGTCGTCGCCGCGCTGCGGAACCAGTTCGGCGGGCACGCCGTGGGCAAGGAAGGCACCACCGGAACCATCCCGGTCAGCTGACGCACGCAGTAGACACCCGGGCGGGTGATGTTCCCGGTGGCGATCGGCCCTGGCCGGTGCAGCAGCCCATCAACATCAGCAGGGAGCGGTCGGGGTGTTTGCGCGGCACCTCTCGCTGATCGACTACCGGTCCTGGGTCACCGCCGAGGTGCCGCTGCGTCCCGGCGTCAACGTGCTGATCGGGCGCAATGGCACCGGCAAGACCAACCTCGTCGAGGCGCTCGGGTACCTGGCCACGTTGTCCTCGCACCGGGTGGCCGCGGACGCCCCGCTGATCCGGCGGGGCACCGAACACGCGGTGGTGCGGGCCGCCGTTGTCTCCGAGGACCGCGAGCTGCTGCTGGAGGTGGAGATCACCGCCGGCCGTGCCAACCGGGCCCGGATCAACCGGGCGCCGCTCACCCGGGCCCGGGACCTGCTCGGGGTGCTGCGGACGGTGCTGTTCGCCCCCGAGGACCTGGCGCTGGTCCGCGGTGACCCGACCGAGCGGCGGAAGTTCCTCGACGAGGTGCTGATCATGCGGGCGCCGCGACTGGCCGGGGTGCGCGCCGACTACGACCGGGTCCTCAAGCAGCGCAACGCGTTGCTCAAGACCGCCGGTGCCGCCCGCCGGTCCGGCGGCAACCTCGCCACCCTGGATGTCTGGGATGAGCACCTGGCCGCCGTCGGCGGTGAACTGGTCAATGCCCGGCTGGCGCTGGTGGCCGAACTCCGGCCGCACGTGCAGGCCGCGTACGCCGACGTCGCCGGCAGTGATCAGCTGGTGGACCTGGTCTACCGCTCGACGGTGCCCCTGCCCGGGGACGTGTCCGACGACCCGCCCCGCGAGGACCTGATCCCGGGCGAGGACGTGATCCATGGAGCCCACGCCGCCCCCGGTGTGCTCGAGGCGGACGGGTCCGCCGGGGGCGCTGCGCCCCCGGGGTCCCGGGGGTGAGCGCGCTGCGGGAATCGATGCTCGCGCAACTGACCGTCGTCCGGCCGAACGAGCTGGACCGGGGGATCTCGCTGATCGGGCCGCACCGCGACGACCTGGACCTGCTCCTCGCCGGCGGCCCGGCCAAGGGCTACGCCTCGCACGGGGAGTCGTGGTCGTTCGCGCTGGCGCTGCGGCTGGGTGCGTTCGCCCTGTTGCGTTCGGACGGGGTCGATCCGGTGCTGGTGCTCGACGACGTGTTCGCCGAGCTGGACGTCACCCGCCGCGAACGGTTGGCCGGCCTGATCGCCGATGCGGACCAGGTACTGATCACCGCCGCCGTGGCCGCGGACGTTCCGCAGGCGCTGGGCGGCCGGCGGTTCGTGGTCGACGCCGACGGCGTTCGCCCGGAGATCGCCTCACCGGAGACTGCGTCACCGGAAAACTGATTGCCCGATCGACAACGACCGGTCCGGCAGCGTCCGCAGGTCAGACCCGAACCGGTACCCGGGCACCGATGAACTCCAGCACCCGCGCGGTCGCGTCCCGTTGCGCGTGTGCCAGCCCCTCCCGGGAGCCGCCGAACGCGATGCCGTTCGTCCACGGTGCGTCTGTCGGCAGCACCCCGAGCCGGATGAGATGGCCCGCTCCCTGATAGATCTCGAGCCGATCGTGCTCGTCGACGCCGGCCGCCCGGCGCTGCGCGGCGAGGATCCGGGCCATCTGCTCCGAGGGCCACAGCAGGTCGTCGCGGCCGACGAGCATCAGCAGCGGGCACTTGGCCCCGGCGGCGTCCAGCACCGCGGGGTGACCGCCGGGCCGTGCCTCCGCTGTCTCGCCTGGGCGAGCACCGCACAGCCGTGCGAGGCGAGCACCGCCGCGTTCGACAGTTGCGAGGCGAAACCGCCCTCTGATCCGCCGAAGCAGGCGACGGCGGGCCACCCCCCGGCCGGCACCTCACCCGGTGGCAGCAGCAGCATCCCCGGCAGGCCGGCCACGGTGGTCGGCTCGTACCGCAGATCCGCCGAACCGGTGCGGCGGAGCACGGTGCGCCGGCCGGCGAGGGCGTGCTCGGGCGCCACTTCGGAGCCACTGTTGTCGGCAGCCGCGACGCCGGCCACCTCGATGGTCACCTGCCACGGCTCCGCGGGCGGGACAAACATCTCGGGGGTGCGCCCGTCGTCGTCGAACCGCATGGCCCATAGGGGTGCATCGCCGTTTGCCGGCGACCAGTCCGGGGGCTGTCCGTCGACCGGTTGGGGCACCGCTGACCCGACGTCGAGCACGCCGTCCGCAGGCACGGAGAACTCGGCGCGCGACCGCCACCGTCGACCGAACAGGTCGCTGCCGGTGGTCGTCAGCCGCACCCGGGACCCGCCGTGCACCCCGGTGACGGTCACCGGGAACGGTTCGTCGAACCTGCTGTCCGCCGGCGCCGTGATGACCAGATCGTCCAGGTCCGCCGGCGCGGCGGGCTGGTGGACGACGGCCGTCGGTGCCTCCGCCGCGCGTTGGTCCAGCGCGGTGGACTTCTTCTGGAACCACGGCGGGAACGCTGCGGACAGCGCGCCCGCGACGCCGAGCACGCCGAACGGGATGATCCAGTAGCAGGCGATGGACAGCTGATCGTCCATATCGAGGATGGTCGCGGTGCCGTCGACGATCGGCGGGATCATCGCGGACACGAACATCACGGCGAACGCCCCGACCCACATCCAGGTCATCGCGTTGGTGATGGTCCGGAAGCCCTGGGTCCTGGCCGTTTCGGGGTCGACGGACGACTCCGCGTACTCGCGGACGAACGGCCTGCCGATCAGCACCCCGACGAGCGCGATCAACAGCAGACCCAAGGAGCTCAGTGGCTGCAGCCACCGCTCCAGCACGTCATCCGGCAGCAGGTAGCCGGCCAGCATCAGCAGGGCGAACACGGCCAGATTGCCGATGTCCAGCGTGCGCAGAGGTTGCCTGCGGACCCGTAGCGCGAGTTGGATCAGTAGGGTCACCGCGAACGCCACCGTCACCGCCGTGGTGAACGGAATGTTGCCGACGAGGATCCAGTACACGATCCATGGAACGAACCCGATGATGATTCCCATATCCGCCCCTTGAACACGGTCCCGTCGTGGCGTTTCGACAACCCCGCCAACGGGTTGACGCAGCGAAGATCGTTGCTGGGAAGATTGTCCGAAAGAGGGGCGGGTCAGGCAACGTCACGCGAACTTTCGACCCGGCGGAGTGATGCAGATGGATGAGGGGTGCACCGTCCGTGGACGATGAATCGCCGACGGAACCCGAATCGGCGCTCCCCAGGGCGACCCGCGGGGCCGATCTGGCACGAGATGCGCTGGCCGACGCCAGGGCGAGCGCGGCCGCCCGGCGCAAGGCCGCCGGCCGGACCCCGATCACCCGACGCGGTGGCGCAGGCCGGCTGGGCCGACGCCGCTGGTCCGGATCGGGGCCCGACTCGCGCGATCCGCAACCGCTGTCGGCCACCCTGCGCAGTTGGGTCGGCACCGCCGGAACCACCGCGGACCTGAAGAGGGCCACCCTGTTCGCGGGTTGGGAGAAGATCGTCGGCGCGGAGATCGCCGATCACTGCTCACCGGTGAAGCTGGTCGACGGCGAACTGCTGCTGCAAGCGGAGTCGACGGCCTGGGCGACGCAGATCCGGATGCTGTCCCCGCAGCTGCTCAGGCTCATCAACGCCGAGATCGGGAACCGGACGGTGACCCGGATCAAGGCGCGCGGTCCGTCCGGGCCGTCCTGGAAGTTCGGGTACCGGCACGTTCCGGGCCGCGGCCCTCGGGACACCTACGGCTGAGTCGGCAGCTGGGCGATCAGACCGCCGGTCCGGTCCCGCCGCCCACCCACCTCAGGTAGGCGGCCCGGTTGTAGCCGCCGCTGAATCCGTTCCGCAGTACCCACAGCACCGCACGCGGTGTGCGGGCGAGCACCAGCGAGGCGAGATCGGCGTCCGCGTCGTCGAGCAACCAGAACAGCCTGCGCGCCCGCGCCGTCGGACCACCGGGCCGGGACAGCCGGCGGCCCACTTCCGCCCAGTCCTGGTCCGGCAGCACCTCGCAGGCGACCGGCAGGCAATTCGCGTCGTCGTCCAGGACCGGCGTCGAGACGTCGAGCATCGCCACACCCGCCTGTCGTGCCTGTGGACGGAGCGTCCCGACCGTCGACCAACTCTGTGCCGCCCGCCACAGGTCGCGGGTCGGGCCGCCCAGCGCCGCGTGGGACTGCCGGACCTGCTCGGCGACGTCCGTGAGGTCCGCCCGCTCGACGGCGACCCGGGGCCAGATCACCTCGTCCTGCAGGCGATGGTGGGCCTTCAATTGGTCGAGCAGGTAGCCGGTGTGCTGGACCAGGGCGGACCGCCGGACGTCGGTGATCGGTTCGTCGAGGGCATCGACCAACCGGTGCAGGTCGCGCAGAACGGCGTGCCGGACGGCGGCATCGAAGATCGCGTACGGATGGCTCGTCGTGCTCAGCGCACGGGCGGCAGGCGGATGCAAACTGGTCATGCTCGGCGACATCCTTTTCAGCGGAGGTGCTCTCACCCGGGGCGGTACTGCGGCGCGGCCGTACCCGGCCTCTTGTCTGTACCCGCTGATCAGCGTTCCGACACGGAGGCGCTCCGAGGCCGGTCAGCCGTTCACCCGGCTGCCGACGAGGATCGCCGGCCGATCGGCGGAGGCCGCCCACCCGGCCGCAGGGCACGCGCGGCGTTGGCCCGACGGCCGGACCACCAGGGCTGCCGCCCAGCAGGAGCGCCGAGGCGGTCCGGCGATACACCGGCTCATCGGCTCCGCTCCTCGGCCTGTCGGGGGGATCGCAGCGGGTGGAACGGAGGGCTCAGCGCCCGGGAATCGGTCCGCACGAGGAACCCCACGGCCGATCACTACCGACTCCCTCCGCCGGAAGCGCCACGGCATCCACAGGGCCCGCATTTGGCCTCCTCTGCGCGTGCGAACCGGTAGACTCGGGAGGGTTTCGTCCGCAATAGGCCCTGAGGGCTCCGCTGGCGGATCGAGCGGTTCGGTCAAGTGAACCGCAGATCGATCGCCGACGGCACCGGAGAACTCCCCGGTGACACCTTCCCGGTCGCCGCGTGCGTGCCTCCCGATCGCTTCGCGGGCCGATCGTGCTGCCTCCCCGGTACCCCGGGCGGTGGTGCCGGCCCCGCCTCCGGTGGCCGGGCCGAGCAGCGAGCACAGGAGCGAGCAGCAGATCCGTGACGACGAAGAAGAATGACTACGGGGCATCCTCGATCACCGTGCTGGAGGGCCTGGACGCCGTCCGCAAGCGCCCCAGCATGTACATCGGCTCGACCGGCGAGCGCGGCCTGCATCATCTGGTGTGGGAGGTCGTGGACAACTCCGTCGACGAGGCGATGGCCGGGTTCGCCGACACCGTCAGCGTGACGCTGCGGGCCGACGGCGGGGTGACGGTCGTCGACAACGGTCGCGGAATCCCCACCGAGATGCACCCGAAGGAGAAGCGGCCGACCGTCGAGGTCGTCATGACGATCCTGCACGCCGGCGGCAAGTTCGACTCCGACTCCTACGCGGTGTCCGGCGGCCTGCACGGCGTCGGCATCTCCGTGGTGAACGCGCTGTCCCGCCGACTGGAGGTGGAGATCCATCGCGACGGCCGCGGTTATCGGCAGGTCTACGAGTTCGCCAAGCCCGGTCCGCTGGTCGATCTCGGCCCGAGTTCGCAGACCGGCACCACCATCACCTTCTGGGCCGACGGGGACATCTTCGAGACCACCGAGTACAACGTCGAGACGGTGTCCCGGCGCTTGCAGGAGATGGCGTTCCTGAACAAGGGATTGACCATCAACCTGCGGGACGAGCGGCATGCCGGCGAACTCGTCGAGTTCGCCGAGAGCAGTGCCGCCGCCGATCCGCTGCCGGCCCAGGTTCCGGAGGAGAAGGCGTGGAAGCCGTTGGTGCGCACCTTCCATTACCCCGGTGGGCTGGTCGATTACATCAAGCACCTCAACGCCACCAAGGACGCCATTCACCCGTCGATCGTGGGATTCGAGGTGAAGGGCGACACGATGGAGGTGGAGGTCGCGATGCAGTGGAACTCTTCCTACAACGAGTCGGTGCATTCCTTCGCCAACACCATCAACACCCATGAGGGCGGCACCCACGAGGAGGGTTTCCGCGCCTCGTTGACCACCGTGGTCAACAAGTACGCCCGGGAGAAGAAGCTGCTCAAGGAGAACGACCCGTCGTTGTCCGGTGAGGACGTCCGCGAGGGCCTGGCCGCGATCATCTCGATCCGGCTGCGAGAGCCGCAGTTCGAGGGTCAGACCAAGGGCAGGCTCGGCAACACCGAGGCCAAGTCCTTCGTGCAGAAGGCCGGCAACGACTGGATCGCCGACTGGTTCGAGCGCAACCCGGCCGAGGCGAAGACCATCATCAGCAAGGCGGTGTCGTCATCGCAGGCCAGGGCCGCCGCCCGCAAGGCGCGCGACCTGGTGCGCCGCAAGGGCGCCCTGGAGATCGGCGGCCTGCCGGGCAAGCTGGCCGACTGCCGGTCCACCGACCCGGCCCGCTCCGAGCTGTACATCGTCGAGGGCGACTCCGCAGGTGGCAGCGCCAAGTCCGGCCGGGATTCGATGTTCCAGGCGATCCTGCCGATCCGGGGCAAGATCATCAACGTGGAGAAGGCCCGGATCGACCGGGTGTTGCGCAACACCGAGGTCCAGTCGTTGATCACCGCGCTGGGCACCGGCATCCACGACGAGTTCGACCTGTCCAAGCTGCGGTACCACAAGATCGTGCTGATGGCCGATGCCGACGTCGACGGCCAGCACATCCGCACGCTGCTGCTGACCCTGCTGTTCAGGTTCATGCGGCCGCTGGTCGAGGCCGGCCACGTCTATCTGGCGCAGCCTCCGCTGTACAAGCTGAAGTGGACAAAGGGCGCCCAGGAGTTCGCGTACACCGACCGCGAGCGGGACGGGCTGATCGCCGCCGGCGAGGAGGCCGGTCGCCGACTCGTCAAGGACGAGGGGATCCAGCGGTACAAGGGCCTGGGCGAGATGAACGCCAAGGAACTGTGGGAGACCACGATGGACCCGGCGCACCGGCTGCTGCTGCAGGTCACCCTGGAGGACGCCGCGCAGGCGGACGACCTGTTCTCGGTGCTGATGGGCGAGGACGTAGAGGCGCGTCGGGCGTTCATCACCCGCAACGCCAAAGATGTGCGGTTCCTTGACTTCTGACCTGGTCGCCGGCGGTCGCGGTCGCCCGGATGGGTTCCGGCGGCGTGCCGCCGCTGCCCGGGACCGGGTGAGTTCGCGGCGCAAGACCCGCGGAGCGTGACAAATGCGACATCCGTCACATGCGGCAGGGCCAGGAACGCACCGATCGGACCAGCCGCGATCTATACACAGTAATCATCCACATGTGGATAATTTCGCGGCCGATGTTTGGCGATGAAGCGGTCAGCTAATGGGCCATTGGGAAGGACCGGGCAGTGGAGCGCGAAATGCCAATGCCTGCACCGGTCGCGGCAGCGCCGTGACCTGGCACGACGAAGGGCAACAATCCGGTCTCGAAGCCGGAAAGAGAAACGCAGCGACGCAGCAATGTGACATGGAAGGTCAGCAGCCGTGACAGGTCCCACCACGCCGGAACACGATCGCACCGAGCCGGTCGATATCCAACACGAAATGCAGCGGTCGTTCATCGATTATGCGATGAGCGTCATCGTCAGCCGGGCGCTGCCCGACGTGCGGGACGGCCTGAAACCGGTGCACCGCCGGGTGCTGTACGGCATGTACGACTCCGGCTTCCGGCCCGACCGCAGCACGGTGAAGTCCTCCCGGGTGGTCGGCGACGTGATGGGCAACTACCACCCGCACGGCGACTCGTCGATCTACGACACAGTCGTCCGGATGGCGCAGCCCTGGTCGCTGCGGTACCCGATGATCGACGGGCAGGGCAACTTCGGCTCGATGGGCAACGACCCGCCCGCCGCCATGCGGTACACCGAGTGCCGGCTCACCCCGCTGGCGATGCTGATGCTGGCCGGGATCGACGAGAACACCGTCGACCGGATCCCGAACTACGACAACAAGACCACCGAACCCACTGTGTTGCCGGCGCGGATCCCGAACCTGCTGGTCAACGGGTCCTCCGGCATCGCGGTCGGGATGGCGACGAACATCCCGCCGCACAACCTGCGGGAGATCGCGGCCGCGGTGGTGTGGTCGCTGGACCACCCCGATGCCTCCGCCGAGGAACTGCTGGACGCCGCGATGGAGCGGGTGAAGGGCCCCGATTTCCCGACCGGCGCGCTGATCGTCGGCACCGACGGCATCCGCGACGCCTACCGCACCGGCCGCGGGTCCATCCGGATGCGCGCGGTGGTGGAGATCGAGGAGGACGCCAAGGGCCGCACCATCCTGGTGGTCACCGAGCTGCCATACCAGGTCAACCCGGACAACCTCGTCGAGGCGATCGCCCAGCTGCACAAGGACGGCCGGATCAGCGGCGTCGCCGACATCGCCGACGAGTCCTCCGACCGGATCGGCATGCGGATCGTCATCACCATCAAGCGGGACGCGGTCGCCAAGGTCGTGCTGGCGAACCTGTTCAAGCACACGTCGCTGCAGACGTCGTTCGGCGCCAACATGCTGTCCATCGTCGACGGGGTGCCGCGCACCCTGCGGCTGGACCAGATGATCAGCTACTACGTCGCGCACCAGATCGACGTGATCGTCCGGCGCACCCAGTACCGGCTCGACGAGGCCGAGAAGCGGGCCCACATCCTGCGCGGACTGGTCAAGGCGCTGGACATGCTCGACGAGGTCATCGCCCTCATCCGGCGGTCCCCCTCGGCCGAGGAATCCAAGGCCGGCCTGATGGAACTGCTCGACGTCGACGAGATCCAGGCCGTCGCGATCCTGGACATGCAGCTGCGCCGGCTGGCCGCCCTGGAACGGCAGAAGATCGTCGACGACCTCGCCGCCATCGAGCGGTTGATCGCCGATCTGCGGGACATCCTGGACAAGCCGGAGCGGCAGCGGACGATCGTCCGTGACGAGCTGACCGAGGCGGTGGACAAGTACGGCGACGACCGGCGGACCCGGCTGGTGCCCTACGACGGCGACGTGTCCATGGAGGACCTGATCGCCGTCGAGGACGTCGTCGTGACGATCACCCGCACCGGGTACGCCAAGCGCACCAAGACCGACCTGTACCGGGCGCAGCGCCGCGGTGGCAAGGGCGTGATGGGCGCGGCGCTGAAGGCCGACGACATCGTCGCGCACTTCTTCGTCGCCTCCACCCACGACTGGATCCTGTTCTTCACCAACAAGGGGCGGGTGTACCGGGCGAAGGCGTACGAGCTGCCGGAGGCGAACCGCACCGCCCGCGGCCAGCACGTGGCGAACCTGCTGGCGTTCCAGCCCGACGAGAAGATCGCCCAGGTCATCCAGATCCGCGACTACACCGTGGCGCCGTACCTGGTGCTGGCCACCAAGGGCGGGTTGGTCAAGAAGAGCGAGCTGACCTCGTTCGACTCCAACCGGTCCGGCGGGATCGTCGCCATCAACCTGCGCAACGACGACGAGCTGGTCGGCGCCGTGCTCTGCGGCTCCGAGGAGGACCTGCTGCTGATCTCCGCCGAGGGCCAATCGATCCGCTTCCACGCCTCCGACGAGGCGCTGCGGCCGATGGGCCGGGCGACCTCGGGCGTGCTGGGCATGCGGTTCAACGCCGGCGACGAGCTGCTGTCGATGGACGTCGTGCAGGAAGGCGCCCAGGTACTGGTCGCCACCGAGCGCGGCTACGCCAAGCGGACCGACATCGCCGAGTACCCGGTCCAGGGCCGCGGCGGCAAGGGTGTGCTGACGCTTCAGTACGACCGCAGGCGTGGCAAACTCGTGGGCGCACTGATGGTCGATCTGGACACAGAGGTGTACGCCATCACCTCCAGCGGAGGGGTCATCCGGACCCTGGCCAAGGAGGTCCGCAAGGCAAAGCGCCAAACAATGGGAGTGCGGCTGATGAACCTGTCCGACGGCGACAGCCTGGTGGCGATCGCCCGGAACGCCGCCGCGGAGCAGGTCGAGGACGCGGTGCTCGGCACCGGTGGGCCCGGCTCTTCCGGTTCGGGAACCTCGGGCGGCACTGGTGCCCCCGGCACGAACGGTTCCGCGGGCGGCAGCAACAACGGGGGTCGCTCATCGTGACGGCCACCTCGGGTCCCGGCTCGTCCACCGCCTCGCCCGCGGATTCACCGCGCGGCAACGGCGACGGTTCGCTGGCACCGTCCCAGCACGTCGGCCCGCCGTCCCCGCGCCCCGGTGCGCCTGCCGTGCCGCCGCCGCGGGCCGGGTCGGAGAGCGCCCGCCGAGCCAAGGCCCCCCGGCGCCCGCCGCGGCTGGCGTCGCTGCAACTGAAGCGGGTCGACCCGTGGACGGTGCTGAAGATCAGCCTGATCGTGTCGATCGTGATGTTCTTCGTCTGGATGATCGCCGTCGGCCTGCTGTATTACACGCTGGGCGCGATGGACGTCTGGGGCAAGATCAACGACACCTTCTCCACCCTGACGTCGTCGCCGGACCAGGCCTCGGCCGGTCAGACGGACCTGATCACCGCGACCCGGGTGTTCGGCGTGACCGCCGTCGTCGGGGCGATCAACATCGTGCTGTTCACCCTGCTCGCGACGGTTGCCGCGTTCATCTACAACGCCGCCGCCGCGATGTCCGGCGGGGTGGAGCTGACGCTTGGGGAGCGGGACTAGCTTTTCCGGTTGCTTGTGCTGCCTTCTGCGCTGAGGCCGTCCCCGTTGGCGGGGGCGGCCTTTTGCGTTGCGGGGTGGTTCTGGTTCGACTGGGCGAGGGCGATGCTCACGGTGCCGGCGCCTTGCTCGTGTTGCAGCAGGAGTGAGGCGTCGGCTTCGAGAGTGAGGGCGTGCCGCCCTGGGCGCCGGTCGCCGCGCCGGCGGCGGTCAATGATCATGCGATCCCGGCTCTTGCTCTGGTAGCGGTTGCGTTGCTCATGCTGCGCCGCGAGCAAGGCGTCAGCTTCGAGAGCGAGGTAGCGCGGCCGAGCGCCGCTGCCTGTCAGGTGGCAGTCGTCAGCCGCTTGCCCAGGTGGATGGAGTGCGGGCTGCCGGCGTAGTGGCCGAACGCCGGAACGTCCACGTAGCCGCAGGACCGATACAGCGCGACGGCTTCCGGCTGCATGCTGCCGGTCTCCAGCACCATCCAGCCGGCCCCTGCGGTCGCCGCGCTCTGCTCCAGGTGCCTGAGCACGCGGCGGGCGTGGCCGCGTCCGCGGCGGTCCGGGACGACGTACATCCGCTTGAGCTCCACCACCCGGTCGTCGAACCCCAGCTGGACCCGGACGACATCGCTGAACCGCCAGCCGCCCATCGCGACCGGCCGGCTGCCGTCGTACCGGACGATGAAGTGCCCGTGCGGCGGGCTGAACTCGTCCTGCTCGACGGGGCTGCCGTCCGGCCCGCCGTACCGCTGCACATACTCCTGCTGGACCTGGCTGATCAGCAGTTGCGCGTCGGCGTCCTCGTAGCCCACCAACCGCACGTCGGTGTTTCTCACCCGAGCAGTGTTCCCCGAACCGGACATGTTGAACATGCATGCGACCCGGCTGAGTGATCAGGCGTCGCATTGAACGGAGGCCCCACGTCCGCACGTACGGTGGATCGCATGGCCCGCGGGAACGGTGCCGCACGGCGGTGGGCCCTCGTGGCCGTTGTCGTCGCGGTCCTCGCCGCGCTGCCGGCGGTGGTCGGGGCGTGGCCGGCAACGGACGAGGACAGGTCCGCCGCCGATCTGCGCGCGGCAGCGCTGGCCAGCGTCGATGTCCCGTTCTCCGGCTACGCCGAGTCCGCCGGCGGCCTGTCCTTTCCCGTGACGGACCAGCTCAGCTCGCTCGCCGACCTGTTCAGCGACCGGACCACGATGCGGGTCTGGTGGCGCGGTCCGGCCGAGAACCGGGTGGACGTGGTGAGCCCGGTCGGCGAAACGGACACCTACACCGACGCCGACGGATCCTGGACGTGGGAGTACGAGGCAAACCGGGTCACCCGGACGGAGGCTGCCCCGTTGACCGTGCCCGCCGCGCCGGACCTGCTCCCGGGTGCGCTGGCCCGCAGGGTGCTCGTTGACGCCGACCCGGGGGAACTGTCCAGGATCGGCGCCGAGCGGATCGCCGGCCGCACCGCCCTGGGCCTGCGCCTCGAGCCGGCAGCGACCGCGTCGTCGATCGGCCGGGTGGACATCTTCGTCGAACCGGACACCGGCCTGCCGCTGCAGGTCCAAGTCTTCGGCAAGGGCGCCACCAACCCCGCGCTCGACACCCGTTTCACCGAGATCGATCTCACCGTCCCGGCCGCCGACGTGGTCACCTTCAGCCCACCCCCGGGGGCGGAGTTCGAGCGCGGCGACAACCTCGGCGTGCTGCGGAGCGCGACTCGCGAACTCCTCCCCGTGCCGCTTCCGGACACCCTCGCCGGCCTGCCGCGCCGCACCATCGAGGGCTCCCCGGAGGCGGTCGGCCTCTACGGCCGCGGCGTCACGCTGCTGGCCGTGGTCCCGTTGCCCTACGGCGTCGCCGGCGACCTCCGGCGTGCGGCCGCGCAGGACCCGAACGCGGTCTCCGACGACCTGGGCGTCCGATTGACCGCCGGGCCGCTGGGAATCCTGCTGGTCGGGAGCCCGGGACGGTCGTCGTCGGTGATCACCGGAACGGTCACCCTCGACGCGCTGGCACAGGCGGCGCGCGAACTCGCGGCACGGGACGGGGCCTCATGACGACGGTCATCTCGACCCGGGCATTGGTCAAGCGCTACGGCAAGGTCCGCGCCGTCGACGGCATCGACCTGGACGTCCGGGCCGGCGACGTCTACGGGTTCCTCGGCGCCAACGGATCGGGCAAGACCACCACGGTGCGGATGCTGCTCGGCCTGGTGCTGCCGACCGCCGGGGAGGTGCACGTCCTGGGCGAGCGGATGCCGCGGGCCGGAAAGCGGGTGCTGCCCCGGGTCGGCGCGCTGATCGAGGGTCCCGCCGCCTACGGGCACCTGTCCGGCCGGGAAAACCTCGCGCTGCTCGACGCCTCCGGTACCGGTGGTGCCCGGCGGACCAGGCGCGGCCGGATCGCCGACGTCCTCGAGCAGGTCGGGCTGTCCGGCGTCGGCCGCCGGCCGGTGCGGGCGTACTCGCTGGGCATGCGGCAACGGCTCGGACTGGCCGGCGCGCTGCTCCGCCGGCCTGAGTTGTTGATCCTGGACGAGCCGACCAACGGCCTGGATCCGCAGGGCATCGCCGAGATCCGCACCTTGCTGCTCGAGCTGCACGACGCGGGCACCACGGTCTTCCTGTCCAGTCACCTGCTCGCCGAGGTGGAGCAGATGGCAACCCGAGTGGGTGTTCTCGACCGCGGCCGGCTGGTGCTGCAGGACCAGCTGGCGGTGCTCACCGCTCCCACCGGGTCGACGATCGTCACCACCCCGGAGCCCGCCCGGGTGCGGCGACGCTGAACGGGCGGGTCAGCTCGACGGTGGGGGAGCGGGTCGTCGTCCGCGGCGCCGACCCCGCCGAGGTCAACGCCCGGCTGGTCGCCGCCGGCGTGCCGGTCACGGGGTTGGCCCTGGAGCGCCCGACGCTGGAGGAGGTCGTGCTGGCCGCGGCGGGCACCAGCCCGGACCGGGTGGACGCGCCGTGATCGCCGTCGAGCTGCGCAAGCTGTTCCGCCGGCCCCGCACCTGGGCCACCATCGGCATCCTCAACGCGCTGCCGATCGTCGTCGCGGTGCTGCTCGCGGTCACCGACCTGGCGCCGCGGCCCGGGCGGGGACCGGCGTTCCTGTCCGCGGTCCTGACCAACGGCGCGCTGTACCCGCTGGCGGCACTGGCGATCGTGCTGCCGCTGTTCCTGCCGATCGCGGTCGCGGTGGTCGCCGGCGACTCGATCGCCGGTGAGGCGCAGGCCGGGACGTTGCGCTACCTGCTGGCCCGGCCGGCGGGCCGGACGCGACTGCTGGTCGCCAAGCTGGTCTCGGTCCTGGCGTTCGCCCTGGTCACCGTGCTGATCGTCGCGGTGGTCGGCTACCTGCTCGGGATGACGCTGTTCGAGGCGCAGCCACTGGCCGGGACCTCGGTGTCCGGGACCACGCTCACCGCGCAGGAGTTGACGGTCAGGACCATCCTGGCCATCGGCTACGTCACCGTGTCGATGTGCGGGGTGGCCGCCTTCGCGCTGTTCTTCTCCACGTTCACCGACTCGCCGCTCGGCGCGACCCTCGGTGCGCTGGCCATGCTGGTGGCCTCGTCGCTGCTGTTCACCCTCGACGCCGCCTCGCCGATCGCGCCCTACCTGCCGACCCGGTACTGGCTGTCCTTCGTCGACTTCTTCCGCGACCCGATCCTGTGGCGGGACATCGTCCGGGGCCTCGGCCTGCAGGGGGTGTACGTAGGGGTGTTGCTGCTCGGCGCGTGGGCGAACTTCACCACCAAGGACGTCACCAGCTGATCGCCCTCACCTGGTTCATGCCCACAGGTGGAGCACCGCTCAGAAATCACCGTCACGACGGTCAACCTTGCGACCGTCGATTCGGAGGGAACGGTGTGGCAACGTTTGTGTTCATTCACGGCGCCGGTGACGTGGGGTGGTACTGGCATCTCGTGCAGGCGGAACTTCATGGGCGAGGGTACGACTCGATCGCGCCGGATCTTCCGTGCGATGACGATGAGGCCGGTTCGGTCGAATATGCGGACAGTGTGGTGGAGGCGATCGGAGACCGAACCGATCTCGTGGTCGTCGCCCAATCCGCAGGAGGATTCACCGCACCGTTGGTGTGTGAGCGGGTGCCGGTCCAGCTCCTGGTGCTGATCGCCCCGTTGATCCCCGCGCCGGGGGAATCGCCCGCCGACTACTGGACGAACACCGGATATCACCCGGAGAAGTACTACGCCGACCCCATCGAGCTGTTCTACCAGGATGTCTCACCGGACCTGGCCGCTGAAGCGCTGCGCCGGGGCCGGGACCAATCCGAGGCCCGGATGGACGAGCCGCTCCCGCTCTGCGCCTGGCCCGACGTCCCGACCCGGGTGCTGCTGTGTCGTGACGACCGGGTGCTTCCCGCCGCGTACGTGCGCCGTGTCGCTCAGGAGCGGCTCGGTCTGACTCCCGATGAAATCGACGGCGGGCACACCCCGGCGCTGAGTCGCCCGAGGGATTTGGTGGACCGGCTCGAGGAGTACGCCGCCGAGCTCGGTGTGATCGGTCGGAAAGGGTCGTCCGACGCCGGGCGGTACGGTCGGGGCCTTGGTCGCCTACACCGGGTATGACGCCGAGCTGCACCGGCACAACGACATTCTGGAGCGCGTGGCCGCAGTCGAGCCGCTGGATCAGGTGCTCGACATCGGTTGCGGCACCGGACACACCACCCGGCAGGCCGCGCGGGCTGCCTCGGCGGGTCGTGCGTTCGGCGTGGACATCTCGGCGGCCGCTGTCGGCCGCGCGCGCGAGTTGGCCGCTGCGCAGGGTGTGGCCAACGTCAGCTTTGAGCAGGGTGACGCGCAGACGCACCCGTTTCCGCGGGAACGTTTCGACCTGGTGATCAGCCGGTTCGGAACGATGTTTCACGCCGACCCTGTGTCCGCGTTCGCCAACATCGGTGCCGCGCTTCGTCCCGGCGGGCGGCTGGTGATGACGGTGTGGCAGGCATCCGAACTGAACGAGTGGGCAACCGTCATCCGGCAATGCCTCGAAAGCGGCGAGGAGGACAGTGATACCGCTGGGCCGGACGCGTTCTCACTGTCGGATCCAACCTTTGTGACCGAGGTCCTGCAGGCGGCGGGGTTCACCGATGTGACGTTCATCGACGTCCGCGAGCCGGTGTACTACGGCCCGGACGTCGCGACGGCTCTGCAGTGGATTCGCGGGTTCAGCACCGTCACCAGGGCTCTCGAGCGGATGGACCACATCGCGGAGTCCGAGGCCATCAACCGGCTCCGCGGGGCTGTGGCGGAGCGGCTGACGGGCGACGGTGTGCTGTTCGACTCCCGCGCCTGGCTGGTGACCGCTCGCCGCCCGGATTGATGGGCCGACGTCGGTGTTACGCAGCCTTGAGCAGTCGATCGAGCTTGATGGCTTGCTTGATCGGGCCCTTGATGCGCATCCGGCCGGTGGCCATCCCCGCCATCGGGTGCAGGCGACCGAACACCAGCTCGGCGAAGTCGTGCCGGCTGAGCGTGACCTCGAAATCGGGTGCCAGGCCGAGTGTCTCGACAGGTGATTCGACGAAGCCGGCACCGTCATGGCGCCCGTCGAGCGTCGCGCCGGTTCCGTCCTCGAACCGGAAGGCATACACGGCACCGATTTCGGCGCGTATGTGATCGGTGAGGCGGCTCCGCAGATGATCGACCGCGGATCGGTATTCGATGTCGGTAGGTGTGGTCATGACGTCTTCCTCCAAGGTCTGGATGGGCTGCGTTGTGGGTCAGTGGTCAGCGCGGCTGCGCGCCGTGGACGAGGGTGTAGAAGCGAAAGTCCGGCTCGGCGATCTGCACTGTTTCCTCGAGGTTTTCGTCCATGTCGGCCATGCGGCTGATGGCATCGATGCAGTGCTGAGGTGTGTCCCACAACGAGTAGTTGACGGCACGTTGCCCGTCCGCACTCTTGTGGAAGTTCGCCGACCGGTAGCCGGTGGTGCCGATCGATTGGGCGGCGTTGTTCGCGATGACGAGTTCCAGCAGCCTGCGCTGCGTGTTTGGCGCGGTGGTGATCTCGTTGATGAAGGTCGCGCCCATGTAGTCCGCGGAGATGGTGCTGACCCCCTCAGCGCTGCGGTCGTCGGTGTACACGACGCTGTACAGCCGGGGCCGGGGATCGTTGCTGACGATGCTGCGGACGCGGCGCGTCAACTGTTCGACCTCGTTCGCCGACCGTGCCGCGGTCCACACCGCTCGATTCGGCCACTGCGCGTAGGTACAGACGCGGCTGCCGTCGATCGACCGGAGCACGTTCGCCGTCGCCCGGCCGACCCCCGCCCGAGTGGTGGTCAGGGCGGCGAGATCGACGGCCAGCTCGAGCGCCGCATCTTGATCCGCGGGCTCGACGTGCAGGAAGTCGATGGTTGTGACGTAGCGGCCTCCCGTCTCGATGCGGGTGGCGCGCCGCGAGGTGGTCAGTGTCGTCATGGCTCTCCTATGGGCGGGTCGGATTGGGTAGCATCACCAACAGAACAGTACTGTTCTGTCCTGATAAAAACGATACTGTACTGTTCTGTTCTGTCAAGGGAGAACCAATGCCGATCCAGCGGGAGAGCCCGCGAACGCACCGGACCAGAGAGGCCGTCGTGCGGTCAGCCGTCGACCTACTCGTCGAGGGAGGTGTCGGCGCCGTCACGGTCGAGGCGGTTGTTCAACGGTCCGGGGTGGCGCGATCGACGATCTACCGGCACTGGCCGACCCGCGGCGAGATGGTGGCGGCGGCGTTCGCGGAACTGATGCCGCCGCTGTCCACGCCGGACGCCAGGGGCGGCACCATTGAACAGCTCCAGTCGCTGTTGTGTCCGCTGGCCGAGGAGATCGACACCGAGGAGTTCGCGGCCCTCGTGCCCTCGCTGCTTGCCGGCGCGAGAACCGATCCCGAGCTCGCCTCGTTCCACGACCTGTTCGTCGCTCGCCAGCGCGAGCCCGTCCATCGGATCCTGATGGACGCCGTGCAGCGCGGCGATGTGCGACCGCTCGATCTCGACGAAGGCGTGTCACAGCTGGTGGGGCCGTTGCTCTTTCAGCGCATCATCCTCGGTCGGCCGGTCGGTGCCGACTTCGCCCGGCGCATCGTCACCGACTTCGTCGCGGCCCACGCACACCACGCGGACCGCGGCCTCAAGGGGCCACCGACACAGTGATCAACCGGCGTTGATGGTTTTCGTCATGACGCAATTGCCCTTGCCCTTGGGCCGCTGGTAGTCGAACCCCAGCTGCTCGTACATGGTCCGGGTGGCGTTGTAGAGGAACGACGACGACGTCTTCTTGTCCGGCGGCAGGTCGTGCGGATACGACTCCACGAGCCCACCGCCCGCCTCGGCAATCAGCGCCAGCGCGCCGCGAACTGCGATGGCGGCCATGCCTTTCCGCCGGTAGCGGCGGTCCACGAACAGGCAGGTGATCCGGAAGTCCGGCCGGTCGACGACGCCCTGTTCCCATTCCTTGCGGTGGTGGATGTTCGGCAGCTCCGCGACCGACCCGTATTGCGCCCAGGCGATGGCTTCGTCACCGTCGAAGACCACCGCCCCATGCGCACGGAACTGCTCGACGAGTTGATGCTTGAACTCCCGGTTTCCCAGTTCCTTCCGTTCAGGTGGGTCCGGATAGAGGTGGAACCAGGTGCACCAGCATCCGCCCCATACCCCGTTGTGCCGCTCTGCCAGCCCGGCGTACGCGTCCCACGTCCGAGGCGAAAGCGCCTCGACCCGAAAGCCATCGACCCTGATCTCGTCACCCATGCGGGAATGATGCTCTCCGCCGCAGGGGATGTCATGGTCATGAATCATTTGTGGCCATGCCCGGCACGACGTGGGCGTGCGGGCACGCAGTGGCCGCCCAACCTCACACTGTTCCGCGGGCACCTGAGGCGATGCAGGTGCGCCACTGCTTCGCCCGCCGGGTCGGGAGCGCGGATTCGGGTCCCAGGTCGGCAGCAGCGGCGCGATGTGGGCCGGCGAGTTGGACGATGGCCCGTCGTAGCGTGTCGACGCTGCTGCGGGCATGCCGTACCGGATCTCGCACCCAGCTGTCCCTGCTCACCCAGCGCAGCGCTGGTGGCAGCCACCGACCTCATCGCGCCGGTCAGCGCAACCAAACTCGCCATGGGCGGCCGCGGTGCCTTCCTGGGCTGGACCGACGATTTCCGCTCAGAAGGCCTCATCGCTGCCCCACTCCTCGGCGTGCTGATCACATGACGGAACCATGCACCCGCATCACACGAGAAGTCGTGGAAGCACTCCAGGAGAGTGACGTTCCACCATTTGAAACGACAATCCCCCGTCGCGTCGCTGCGGAGGACCAGGTGGCAGACTGGCTAGTCGTCGGGGACCCGGCCGCGAACCCCGACCCCACTGCCGCCTACAGCGGACTGGCCGAAGAAGTCCTGGACCGCATGCGAGGGAACAGCAATGGGTAAGACGGGCGGTCCCTCCACCAGCGGGCGTCCGCGGATAGGCACAGGATTGACCTTCGAAAGCATCCTTGACCCCACTCCACGGCGTGGCGGGCACCCCGAGACGAAAGGATAAGCCGGTGAAAATAGAAACGGCAGAGTTCCGTGTTGAGTCCGATGAACGGGTAGACCTGACCGATCGGCCCACCGCCGTGAAACCTCTCTACAAGTCGAAGAAGAAATACAAGAAGCATCTGAAGAAGCGAGTCAAGAAACTGGCCTCACTGCAGCGGCTGCATTACGCCTCCGGCCATTGGGCGTTGCTCGCGATCTTCCAAGGCATGGACGCAGCCGGTAAGGACGGCGCGATCCGGCACGTCATGTCCGGGGTCAACCCGCAGGGCTGCCAGGTGTTCAGCTTCAAACAACCCACCGACCAGGAACTCGACCACGACTTCCTCTGGCGCACCACCCGGTGCTTGCCCGAACGCGGCCGGATCGGCGTCTTCAACCGCTCCTACTACGAGGATGTCCTCATCGCCCGCGTCCACCCTGAAATCCTTTACGGGCGTGGACTACCCGACGAGCTGATCGACGAGAAGACGATCTGGAAACAGCGTTACCGCTCCATCCGCCACCACGAGAGTCACCTGCACCGCAACGGCACCCAGATCGTCAAGATCTTCCTGCACCTGTCCAAGGACGAGCAGGCGGAGCGGTTCCGGGACCGTATCGACGAACAGGACAAGAACTGGAAGTTCAGCGTCGCCGATATCAACGAACGGTCCTTCTGGGACAGCTACATGACCGCCTACGGCGACTGCTTGACCGCCACCAGCTCCGGGCACGCCCCGTGGTATGTCGTACCTGCAGACGACAAGCGCAATGCCCGGCTGATCATCTCTCAGATCCTGCTCGACACGTTGTCCGAACTGAAGATGGCCTACCCCGAGACGACCGACAAGCGCCACCAGGAACTGCAGTCCTTCCGCGACCAACTCTGATCAGCGGGCCGTCGCGTCGCCGGAAGTCGGGCAACCCGGCCACCCCAGCGGCCGCCAAGGATCGGGACGCCAGGACGCGCATGCGTGGAACGCCACATCCGCATGTTCACTGACGCCGTCATGTGCAAACCGGTGTCGGTCAACCCGGCGACCAGAGCGCCAGCGACGTCTCACGGTGGCTCACCCCCGGCCGTCAACCCGCGACAAACCCACCAAAGCATTCGTTCGACCGAATGGAGCCGCTCAACCCGGCGTAGGCCTTGGTGGCTGCTGCGGCGCCTCCCTGTTGTGACCGCTGTCTACCGGCCCCGACTGGCGTCAGCGCCGGGTGCCGCCCTGCTCGATTGTCTGCAGCTCCCGTCCTGGTTGTGTGCTGCCTTGACCGGTCGGGTCGGCGAGTCCGATCCCCATTCGGCTCCGCGTCCAGGACCGTGACTCGGCGGCGTAGCAGGGTTTCTGCGGGGCGGGTTGCTGTTGGAGCCTCACGAACCGGTCAAGGCGTGGTGTCGGCGTGACGCCGATCCGGGTCATGTCCCATAAGGCGGAGGCCGTGTGCTTCGCGGTCCGGGTGTTCGCGGGGTGCCTGGCGTAGCGGTCGGCGACCGTGGCGAAGCTCTCCGGCTCGCTACCGGTGACGTCCTGAACGTCGGTGGTGGGTCCGCCCGCCTCCCAGCTGCCGAGGGCATGCTCTGGGTAGTACCAGCGGACCGTGGACATCTGGTAGGGGTCGATGCCGTTCCTGGGTCCCATGACGCGGAGCGCGCGCAGAAACATGAACATCGGAATTGGCAGGTGCCTGACCCGCCGGCCGACGGCGTCGCCAATGGCGCCGGTGATCTCGGCGATGCTGAGCATTGCCGGTCCGGTCGGCCGGTAGCGTCGGCCGGCGTGTGGGGCGGGGTCCAGCAAGATGGCGGCAGCGACCCTGGCGATGTCCTCGTTGGACGGCGGGGCGTTACGGCCCTCGCTGATGGGGAGGGGATAGACCCCGAGGTTCGCGGCGAGCGCTGTGAGGCCGTTGCCGAGGTAGTTGTCGGCGAAGAATCCCGGGTTCAGTGTCACGTGCGCGGCGGACGGCACAAGGTCGGCGAACAGCCGCTCCACCAGCCAGTTCTGGCGCGTCGCCAATGATGGGTGCGCTGGGCTGGCCAGCCACTGGGACAGGTGCACGACGGCGTCGAGTTCCTGCGCGCGGGCGGCCATGGCGAACACGGTCGCGCTGTGCAGCATGTGCGGGTGCCAGGGCGGCAGGTAATAGAGCCGCTGCACGCCGTCCATCGCAGCGGCGACGTCAGCCGGGTCGAAGACGTCGGGCGCGACGATCTCGGCCCCCAACGCAGCCAGCCGCTCGCTCCGGGCGTCGATCCGGTGTGCCACGGCCCGCACGCGGGCGCCGTGCTCGAGGAGTCGCTGCGCGACCAAGGAGCCTGTCCTGCCTGTTGCGCCTGTCACGAGCGTCAGCGGGGCGCTCACCCCGCCACCGCCGAGACGCTCGTGGTGTGTGCGAGTGCGGACCGGCCGCGCGGCGTGGCGGCGGCGACCGTCCTGACCAGTCCGGTGGCGATGTCGTGCACGTGGCCGGAAACGATGACGCGGCCGGAAATGGCGTCGCCGGCGTGCACGCGGGCGACGTCGGCCAGGACCGTCGCCTCGGGGTCCAGGACGGCCTGCTTGCCAAGAGACTGTTCGTCCCTGCCCGTCAGCCGAGCAAAGACCGCGCGGAAGTCGGCGTCGGCCAGGACGCCGGTCCCGCAGTCGGTGTGGTGGACGACCGCGACCTCGAACAGCGGTCCGTCACCATCCACAATCCGGGCTGCGAGCTGGGCGATCAGCGCTACGTCCTGCAACACGGAGTCCGTCACGCGTCCGCCCGCGTTGCGCACCTGCATGACCTCGCCGGCGTGTGCGCCGAGGAACCCAGCCGGATCGACGCGGGGGTCCAGACAGGTCACCAGGAAGACCCTGAGCGGCGGAAGCACGGTCAGCTGTGGCAGTCCTCCCGTGGCTACAAGTTGGGCATTGCGAACCAGCAGAGGGTCCATGTGGTTCATCCGTGTCCGTCCCTTCGTGTAATCTGTGGTGTAGATGCAACACGTTAGCCGGAATGAGGTGTACATGCAACTCCAGTCGGCGGATGACGTCGCAGTCGCGATGGAAGGCTGTCTCGGGACGCGCGTCGCTCGGCTCCAGCGCACCGTCGGCCGCCGCTTCGATCAGGCCCTGCGGCCGCTGGGGCTTTCCATGGCTCAGCTCGAGCTCCTGGCATGGCTCAAAGGGCAGGACGCACCGGTCAGACCCAGCGAGCTCGCGGGCATCATGGCGGTCGAGCGTTCCACCATGAGCCGCAACCTCGCCGTGCTCGAACGGCAGGGGTGGGTGGCCACCGTCACGGCATCGTCGACGGGGCGGTCGATGGCAGTGGCGCTCACGGCCGCGGGAAGCGAGAAGCTCCGCGAGGCCGGGCAGACATGGGCAGTGGTGCAGCGCGAGACGGAGACCCTCTTAGGACCAGACGCCGCGGCAACCATCAAGGGCTGGGTCGCCGCCGTCCGGGGCCAGTCCGGACCATTCAGCGACTGAATTGAACCGATGTCTCATGTGCCGGCGGGTGCTGGTGCCCAATTCCCACCGCGTTCTGCTTGCGCCGTGTCCACCGATTGCCGGGCGGCGGCGAAGAGGTATTCGACGGAGGTCTCCGCTTCCGCCTTGCGGCGACCGATGTCCACCGCGAGGAGTCGTCCGTTCTGCTTCACCACGCGACCCGCAACGAGCACGGTATCGACCATCCCGGCGTGGGCGTGATAGACGAGCGCACCGGACGGATTGTGGCAGGGCACCATCGAGAGGTCGGTGGCACGGATCAGGATGATGTCGGCGTCTTTTCGACCTCCAAGGTGCCGACCTTCCGATCCAGACCCGTTGCGACGGCACCCTGATGCATAGCCGGGGGTGTGAGGCTCCTCCAGCGCCGCCACGTCCGGCGACAGCCTGACGCCGGGGCGGCGGGCGCAGACAACAACGTCCATCCGCGAAGCATCACTGATCGGTTTCGGGGGCCGGGATCAGCGGTGCGCCGGTCAACGAGAAAATGCGCCGCGCCTCGTGAATTGCTTCGTCAAACGTTTCCTCCGGATGGTCGAGTAAATGCTGGGTGGCGAGCGCGTGCGCCCGGGTGCCCTCTCGTCGGGATCGCGGAGCAGGTCTGTGGTGATGGCCGGCCAAGCGACGGGGTCGCCGATCTTCGACAGGGTGTGCAGCGCCTGACTGCGGGCCTGCGGGGCGCTTCGGTGCAATTCGGTCAACAGCCGCGGCACGGTCGCCGTCGCGGCTTGACGGGTCAACGCCCACGTCAGCATGTCGCGCACGTAGAAGTCAGGCTCGATGGCGCAGCGTTCGACCAGCACGTCGATGTACTCCGGATCCGGTCGGGTCCCGGCCTCCAGAGCGGCTTTCAATCGGTCGGATGATTCGTCCTGCGCGAGGTTCTCCCGGAGCCTCGAAGCAGCGGGGGGTGGCATGGCTTACCTCGTCATGATCATCGGTGATGGAGGCTGTTCAGAATTGCCGGAGATGCATGGATCGTCCAGTGGATTGCTGTCCGGGCCGGCGGCGCTCCTGGCGAGGCGTCACCGAGCACAGACAGCTCAGTCTCGTCTCAGACGAGTGCAGTCGGCGTCGGTCAGCGGCACCGCGGGGCCTGCCCCCAGTTCGGCCAGCACGATCGCCTGCACCAACGGTGTGCTGGGCAAGGCGCTGTGCCCGACCCGGGCGTCCGCGCACACGGACTGGATGGGCACATTGACCGCGCCGTCCAGCCGCGCGGTCTCCGGTGGGGTCACAGTTTCATCCTGGGTGGTCCAGATGGACACCCACGTCGGACCGTCGGGTGTTTCGTCGCCCGCGTTGAGGCGGCGCAGGACGTCGCTGTCGGTGGCGAGTTGCCGGCACGCCGCGGGGCAGGCGTCGATCGGAAGGTTCCCGGCCAGATCCGCCAGCGAGGTGCCGTGGTTGGGCGAGCCGAGCAGCACGACTCGCCTTGTCAGGTCCAAGCCGCCGTCGGCGACCCAGAGCCGGGTGACGATGCCGCCGGCCGAATAGCCGACCACGTCAACACTTGTCGCACCGGTCCTGGCCAGCGCGGCACGCGCTTCATCACCCAGGACGTCGGCCGACGCACTGAGATCACCGGTCCCGTTACCGGGCAATTCGATGACGGTCGCGTCCCGACCCGCCGCGGTGAGCTTCGCCGCCAACGACCGCAGGGATCCGGTGGACCCCCCGTATCCCGGCACGAGCAGGACCGGGCCGGGTTGGTTCTGATCCGCCTGCTCAGCGGATCCACCCATCACCCGTGGCACGACCAACACGACGCCCAACGCAACCAACGTCACGCAGACCGTGGCCAGCAGCCCGAACACCAGGCGACGGCGGGCGGGCGCGAGGTTGGCGAACACCTCACCAGTGTTCCTGCCGGTGCGTCCGTCCCGACCAGCGATGTCCGCCAACCAGGTACCGGACCGAATCAGTAGTCAGTGTTGCCAAGTACCAGTACCTAGCGTTACAGTTGACCGGTACTCAGCGTCAGAGAGTAGACCAGGGAGATCAGCCATGGGCAATCAGATGACAGAGATGCTCAAGGGGACTTTGGAGGGCATCGTCCTCGCGGTGCTCGCGACCCGACCGGCGTACGGCTACGAGATCACCACACGGCTCCGGGAGCAGGGGTTCTCCGATCTGGTCGAGGGAACTGTCTACGCCCTGCTGAACCGTGTCGAGCAGCGCGGTCTCGTCGACGTGGAGAAGGTCCCTTCCGAGAAGGGGCCGCCCCGCAAGGTGTATTCGCTCAATGCGCAGGGGCGCGAACAGCTCTCGGAGTTCTGGAGGACATGGAGCTTCCTCTCGGAACGGATTGGAACGCTGCGATCGGGCATCGAAGCAGCGGACACGAAAGCCAATGCAGAAGGAGAAGAGTGACATGGTCGCCAAGTGGATCGAGACCCTGACCGGGTCGCTGGAGCAGAAGAAGCAGTACCGGCACGACAAGGCCCGCATCGACGCCCTTGCCGAGCCGTACCGGACGGCGGCGCAAAGGCGATGCACCGGTACCTCATCGTATTACGGCGGTGTCACCGATGGCGACACCCTGATCTTGATGTTCGGCGATCTGACCGACCTCTGGGAACGCGCAGCCACCGATGAGACGCCCGTGCGTCAGATCGTCGGCGACGATCCGGTCGATTTCGCCGAAACCTTCGCGCAGGCCTATTCCGGCCGGCAGTGGATCGACAAGGAACGCGCTCGCCTGGTCAAGGCGATCGAAGAGGCAGAACGGGGCGAGCGGTCATGATCGCCGCACCGTCCATCCACGTGCAGGGCATCGAGAAGTCCTTCAAAGACGTGCACGTCTTGCGCGGAGTCGACCTGGACGTGGAGGCGGGCAGCATCTTTGCCCTGCTGGGTTCGAACGGTGCCGGCAAGACGACGCTCGTGCGCATTCTGTCGACGCTGATCAAGGCGGACGCCGGAAGCGCAGCCGTGCACGGCTTCGATGTCGGAAAAGATCCCGCCGAAGTGCGCCGATCGATCAGCCTGACCGGCCAGTTCGCCGCAGTCGACGAGATACTCAGTGGCCGCGAGAACCTTGTGCTGATGGCCAAGCTTCGTCATCTCGAGAACCCAGGGGCCATTGCCGACGACCTGCTCGCACGCTTCTCGCTGACCGATGCGGGAGGCCGGAAAGTGGCGACGTACTCCGGCGGCATGCGCCGCCGACTCGACATCGCGATGAGCCTGATCGGCGATCCACCCGTGTTGTTTCTCGATGAGCCGACGACGGGCCTGGACCCCCAGGCCCGGGTCGAGGTCTGGCGCACCATCAAAGATCTCGCACGGGGCGGCACAACGGTGCTGTTGACGACCCAGTATCTGGACGAGGCCGAGCAGCTAGCCGACCACATCGCGATCCTGCACAACGGCACCATCATCCAAAGCGGCACGCTCGCGGAACTGAAACAGCTACTTCCGCCCGGCAAAGTGGAATACGTCGAGAAACAACCTTCACTCGAGGACGTGTTCCTCGCCCTCGTCGGCGACAACCGCCGACCCGACCCGGCCGACGACGAAGCCCACGACACGGTCACGAGTGGAAAGGAAGACTGATGACCACGCATGTCCCATTCCGGCTGGGCCTCGGCGATACCGGCGCCCTGACCGGGCGCTCATTGCGTCACATCGTCCGTAGCCCGGACACCATCATCACCACGGCGGTCACCCCGATCGCACTGATGTTGTTGTTCGTCTATGTGCTCGGCGGCGCGATCAACATCGGAACCGACGAGTCCTACATCGACTACATGCTTCCCGGAATTCTTCTCATCACGATCGCATCGGGGATCGCCTACACCGCGTACCGCCTCTTCCTCGATCTGCAGGGCGGGATCTTCGAACGCTTCCAGTCCATGCCGATCGCCCGACCGAGCGTGCTCTGGGCACATGTGCTGACCTCTTTGGCAGCCAACATGGTGTCGGTGGCGATCGTCATCGGAGTCGCCGGGCTGATCGGATTTCGCACGGGTGCATCCCTGGGAGCCTGGATTGCGGTCACCTGCCTGCTGATCCTGTTCACCCTTGCGCTCACCTGGATCGCCGTGATCGCGGGGCTGTCGGCGAAGACTGTCGACGGGGCAAGCGCTTTCAGCTACCCGCTGATCTTCCTGCCATTCATCAGTTCCGCCTTTGTGCCCACCAGTTCGATGAGCGGCCCGGTCGCCTGGTTCGCCGAGAACCAGCCCGTCACCGCCATCGCGAACACCATCCGGGACCTGTTCGGCCAGCAACCGGTCGGAAATGACATCTGGATCGCGCTGGCGTGCATGGTCGGCATCCTCGTCACCGCCTACGCCATCGCGATTCGCATCTACCGTCGCAAGTTCAACTAGATCCGAGACGCGGGCGCCCAGTATGGAGCCCCCGATGTGAGCAAGGCCAACGCGCGGTCGCGGCCCAGCCGAGCCTTGAGCGGAGCGCCTGGGCGGATCGTGAAAAGCTCAGCCGCCCGGCACGTTTCCGAGCCTGGCGTCCAGCCAGTCGAACATCCGCTGCTCGGTCAGCAGCCGCGCCATCGGTTGGCAGTGGAAGTTGGCGCCCTCGGCGGCCGTGAACGGAACCAGTTTCGTCTCGCCCGGCAGGAGTGCGGCGAGCTTCTCGGACTGGCCGGGCCAGAACTGTTCGTCCTCCGGATCGGTGATCAGCAACGGGGTGGCGATCGACCCGGCCACGTCCGTCACGTTGTACTTCAGCACCTCGGCCATCGTGTCGTAATAGCTGCTCTGGTGGTACGGCCGGGCCCGGAATGACCAGGCGGTCTTGCCGGCCCCGGGCATCTTCATGCCGATGGCCATGTCCTTGTCGAACTTCTCGCGGTCCCCGGCTTGCAGCAGTTTGATCATGCTCTTGGGCATGTGGTCGGTCCAGGAGGTCGACACGTCGACCACCCCCGGGTCGGCGATGGCCGCCGCGATGCGGTGCTCGAAGGCCAGTGACCGCGGCACCCAGTAACCGGCCTGGCTGATCCCGTACAGCGCGATCCTGGCCGGGTCGACATCGGTGCGGGTGAGCAGGAAGTCGACGACCGGTGTGGTGACGGCCTCCCAGTCGTAGCGGAATGGCACGTTGCGCTCGAACAGCATGGTTTGCTGCCCGGGACCGTCGAACAACAACACGTTGTAGCCGCGTTCCAGTGCGCCGGCGGCGCCACTTGCCCACAAACTGCTGATGGCGCCGTCGCTGCCGTTGGTCATGATCAGCGTCGGCCGAGAGGCTGCGCTGGTCTGCGGCGAGAAAAAGAAGCCGGGCAGAGTGGTTTCCTCGTAAGGGATGTCGACGGCCACGACGGGATACGGGGAATTGCTGACGAATCCGTCCCATGCCGCCCGGTGTTCCCGGAAAGTCGGCAGCAACGGATCCGGGCTCTTGAGCCCGTCCACCGCGTTGACTGCGACAGCGAGGTAGTTGGCCGCCCGCAGGTACGCGGCGGCCGCGCTCTGCCGCTGACCGGCGTGAGCGCAGGTTTCTGCGATGGCCGCCACCCGCCTGCCCACGGCGACCCATGCGTCGAACCACTCCTGGTGGTCGCCGTTGCCGACATGGGCGATGGTCGCCAGCACCTCGCCGGGTTCCGCGCCGCCGTGCGCCGACATGCCCAGCACGATCCGGACCTCGAAGTCCCAGTCCGACTTGTAGAAGCCGGCGGTGAACGCCTGGTGGGGATGGGCGAAGAACGAACTCGGACTCATCGATATCTCCTCAGGGTCGCGGCAGGCGCCATCCATGCCCTGTGACTGACGGTGCCCAGTGCCATACGCTGCGTGTCAGTCTCGGTGATCAACTGTCGGTTCGTCCAGCGCCCCGCGACCGATGGCTTCTTCGGACGAGCCCGAGTTCTTCGGCCCGGACGGTGATCGCCCGGTGGTTGGGTGGCGTCAAATCGGAGCCGGTCGGCGGCCGCCGTCGCTCCGAGCCGGTCGAGCTGTGCGGTGAGCCGGCTGCTCCGCGAGCCCAGACCGGACGGGCAGTCGCAAGCACGCCCTGCGAGTCCTCGACCGCCGCGCCCACCGGAGGCCGGCTCGCGATCAGCCCAACCGCGACCTCCGGCCCGCGGCCCACCCCGAGGATGCGCTGGTCGGGCCGGACGTCCAGACGGTCGACCGCCCACTGCACCACGTGCGTGCACCGCTTTCGCAGCGACCCGGCGAGGGTCGCTCAGTTGGTGGGCTGCACCGCGGCCGGGTCCATCCACATGACCTCGAACAGGTGCCCGTTCGGGTCGGCGAAGCTGCGGTTGTACATGAAGCCCTGGTCCATCGGCTCCTTCGACGGGCCAGCGCCGGCCGCGATGGCCTTGTCGACCAGCTCGTCCACGGCCTCCCGGCTGTCCGCGGACAGCGCGATGATGGCTTCGGTGCTGGTAGTGGCGTCGGCGACGTCCTTGTTGGTGAAGGTCTTGAAGAACGGCTCGACCAGCAGCATCAGGTAGATGGTGTCGCTGATGACCACGCACGAGGCGTTCTCGTCGGTGAACTGCTGGTTGATCGTGTAGCCGAGCTCGGTGAAGAACTGCTTGGACTTGTCGAGGTCCTTGACGGGCAGGTTCACGAAGACCATGGTCGGCATGACGGACTCCTTCTTCTGCGGCATGGCCGCTGGCGGTGTGATCGGGTCCGGTGGCGCCCGGGTCTGAGTGCCTCGGGTGTCATGGTGTTCGACTGAGCAATGCTCACCAACTCATCGCCCGCTGGGTGGTCCTGTCGGCATCTTCAGCGGTTTGGGACGCCGGAGCCGGTGGGGTAGCCTGGATGACCGCGGCACCCGTCGGATCCCGTCCGACTCCGGTGCCGCGGTGGTGTGTTCGCGGGCCTATAGCTCAGACGGTTAGAGCGCTTCCCTGATAAGGAAGAGGTCGGAGGTTCAAGTCCTCCTAGGCCCACGGTTGTGGTCGCTGATGCCCGCCAGGGACCTCTGCAGTACGGTTCGGGGTCAGTGCTCGATCCCTGCATTTGGACTGGATGGTGCTGATGAAGAAGATCTTGGTGCTGCTCGCGGTGGCCGGCGCGGCCGCCGCCCTGGTGCAGCGCAGACGGCAGGCCGCGGCAGCGGAGGCGGCGTTGTGGGAGGAAGCCACCCGCGCGCCCACCACACCCGTACCGCCGGCGGCACCCGCCACCTCGTAGTACCGCTCGTCCGGGCCGGTTCGCCGGTCCGCCCGGGGACGTAGCTCAATTGGCAGAGCACCGCCTTTGCAAGGCGGGGGTTGAGAGTTCGATTCTCTTCGTCTCCACAGGTTCTGACCTGCAGGTTCTGGTCGTCACGCGGTCCAAATGCATCCGCAGTCTTCGACGAGTACAGCCTAACTACAGCCAAGGGCATTCTCGGCGTCGTCATTTCCCTCCTCCTAACACTCGATCGATGGCGTCTGCTGCGCTCCTTGCGCGCGATGGCAGGACATGTCCGTAGGTGTCTGCGGTGAGTCGGATCGTCGAGTGGCCCAACAGATCCATGACAGTTCTCAGCTCTTCGCCCTGGTCGAGCAGGAATGTGGCGAAGGCGTGCCGCAAGTCGTGAAGACGCACCCATTCCAGTCCGGCGGCCGATCGTGCCGCACTGAATCGCCGGTTCACGTTCCTGGGTTCCAACGGCGTGCCGAGGTGGGTGGCGAACACCAGGCCGTTGTCTTCCCAGGCTGCGCCAACGAGCAGTCGGTCCTCTGCCTGACGCACCCGCTGCATCGTCAAGGCGCTGATTGTGAGGTCGGACAGCGGCATCGACCGTGTCGATCTGTGAGTCTTGGGAGGGACGAAACGCAGTTCGCCGGCGATCCGCTGGACGGTCTGGCGAACGAACAGTGTCCGCCCGGGCAAATCGACATCTTGCCAGCGGAGTCCAAGCACCTCGCCGCGGCGGAGGCCAGTCGAGAGGGCCACGACGAAGACCGCCTCCAGGCGGTCTCCCTGCAGTTGGCGGAGGAGTGCTGATGCCTCCGTCGGTGTGAGTGCTCGTCGTTCGTTCCTCGTCAGCGTCGCGGAACGGACCGCCTTCGCGACATTGCGGGGGACTAGGTCCATCCGCTCGGCGTCCGCGAGAGCATTTCGCAACACGCCGTGAATCTTGATGACCGAAGCGGGAGAGCAGTTTCGCGAAGGTGACTGACCATCAATTGGACGTCACGAGGCGCGAGCGCCGACAACTTGATCCGTCCGACGAGCGGAATGAGATGCACCCGCACGATCTGGTCGTATCGGTCGAGAGTTGACGGGCTTGTTCCGTCGCCGGCCTTCACGGTCTTGAGCCATTCGTTCAGCCACTGCTCGACAGTTCGCGGCGGATCGGCGAGGTTGACGCCCTTTCCCAACTGGCTCCGCAACTGGTCTCGCTTGGCCAGAACCTCGCGCTCGGAACTGCCGTACACGGTGCGGCGCCGCCGACGACCTCCAATCCAGCCGAGATCGACTTGGGCCACCCACATCCCGTTCGAACGTTGGAAAACGGATCCTTCACCATGTCCACGTCGACCCCGCCCGCTCACAGTGACTCCATCTCGCGATGAAGTCCGTGAGGGCATCCACAGGAACACGGCGAAGCCGGCCGATGTGGATGGAACGCAGCGTGCCGGCCGCCATCAGTTCGTACACCTTCGTGCGCGATACGGCCAGCTGGCATTGGACTTGTTCGTCGTAGGAGCGGTAGCCGTCGGTGATGCCGATGTTCTGCCCGATCGCGGCCTTGAATGCGGTGTTGAGCTGGTCGAACGCGTTCGCGGCGCCGCATTCGAGTTGCAGGGTCGGGCGCCGAAGGCGACCGGGCACAGCGCACTGCGCCGGGATTCGCCCGTTCTGGTGTCCACCCCAGGCCGCTGATCCGCCGCCAGCGGACGCCGCCTGGACCGGCTGGCCGCAGTTCGCGCTGGTCACGGCCTGGACCACGGCGACCGATCGACTGCTGGCCGCTGGCTGCCGGCGTCGTGTCCAGCGACGCGACGATATCGGTGGCCCGCTGGTAGGAGTCGCGGTAGATCCCGCCGTCGCTGGACGGTGAACCCTGCACCTTCTGCGCAACGGTCCACGGTGAGATTGTCTGCCAGTCGGCCACTTTCACCATCTGGTCGAGGAACTTCCCGGTCGCGGTGGCGGGGTTGATCAGCTCGGCCGGGGTGCCCCAGCCGGTCATCGGTCGTTGCTGGAACAGGCCGATGCTGTCGAGGTTGTTGCCGACCTTGTCGTGCGGGTATGTCAGTGATTCGCGGGCGACGGCCCGTTCGGCGTCGTTGAGTTGCCGGCCTTCGGCGGACCCGACCAGGGTGCTGGTTCCGTCGTTGGCGTAGTTGTACAGGCTGGATTCGGCCAGCGCGGCGGCGACCGCGATGGCCGCGCCCGTCGGCCCGAGACCACGACCGAGGGCGACGCCGACGACCGTCTTGGCGTTGGCCTCCTGCGCCTGGTCGAGTCCCGGTGCGGTGCCGGTGACCGTGGCGGGTGGGCAGTCCCCACCGCTGCTGGCCCCAGCGATGGTGCTGATGGTGGCGCCGCGGGCGCCGGCCATGGTGCAGCCGGTGAGCAGGACCCCGGCCATGCCGAGCAGCAGCCCGGCCCAGCGGCGAGACGGCGCGGTGGTCATGGCGCTTCGGTGGTGACGGTGACGACGCGCCAGCCGGCGTCGGTGTAGATCACGGTCAGAGCGAGGGAACCGTTGTTGGTGGCGACGCCGGTGCTGGCCAGGCCGGGTTGGAACGCGCGCATCGCCGGCTCGGTGACACGCCGGCTACCGGGCAGCACATCTCGGTTCAGGGTGGCCAGCTGCTGGGCGAGGGTGGGATCGGCCCAGCGGCTGACTTGGTCGCGCCAGGCCTGGTCGGAGCCACCGGCGTACCAGGCATCGACGAACCGCGCGGCCACGTCCAGGGCGGCGGCCTGGTCGGCTTCCGGCAGGTAACCGGAGCCGCCACCCTCGATGGTCGTTGTGACTGGGATTCCGATCACCACCGGTGGCGTCGACGATCCGCTCGCTCCGGTCGCGGGTCGGTTGAGTCGACGGGGTGTAGCCGTACTCCCGGTACAGGCAGGCGTCCCGGTCGGGTCCCTTGGCCCATAGGGCGACGCATTCGGCGGGGTTGGTGGGGACCGCGGTCGGCTTGTCCGTCGTTCGCGGTCGTGGTCGATCCGGTGGCCGGTGCGGCCGGGGCCAGCGGGTGCCGCGGTGCTGGTCGCGGTGTCGAGGATGGTCTTGGTGATCAAGGCCAGGGCCAGGCCGGCGAGGACGAGGGCGATGAGTCGGCCGCGGGACCGGAGGGGCCAGCGCCAGGCGTTTCGGGTGTTCATGGGGTCCTCCTCGGGTCGTCGACGGTGCTGGGCCAGCGGGTGGTACGGGTTTCGGGTCGGCCGTGGTCGGCCCATAGCGGCGCGTCCGGTGGCCGGAACACCGCCGGTTCATCTGGTGCCGGCGCGACCGGCCGGTGATCGGGATCTGCGGGTCGGAAGATGCGGTCGTCGTCGGCGAGCACCCAGCCGCGGCCGTTCCAGACCTGCCGGTGGATGTTGCCCGCGGCTGGCCGTCCGTCGGTTCCGGGGTTGGCCGCGACCGGGTCTCGGTGCCCGTTTGCGGGCGCGACGACGGGGATGACCCGCGTCGGTTCGGATGCTGAGGCTCGGCCGCCCGTTCGTGTCGAGTCGCCGGTGATGGCGGGTTTCATCCGGGGGACGGACACCTGACGGCGGTCCCTGGAACGGGATGAGCGTGGTATCTGGCTCGACGGGCGCCGGTGCGGGGGACGGTGCCGGTCGCGTTCGTCCGGGCTTGCTCGGCGGCGGTGTGGTGTTGCGGCGTCGGACGACGGTGACCTGTTCGGGGCGGCTCGGCCGGGCCGGTTCGGTCGGCGTGACCGGTCCGGTCGGGTTCTCCTGCGGGTCGCTGACCCGGTGACTGCGGCCGCGGCGCCAGCGGGGCAGTGGAGTGAGCCGTCCCAGGCCGGCCATCGCCCGGCGCCGCTGCTCGGAGAGCTGGTGCGGGTTGCCGGTGGCGGCGTAGGACAGCATGCCGGTGATGCGTTTGATCGGGCGGGTCAGCAGCCACGCCAGCAGCGACGCCAGGGCGAGGATGATCACCCCGGCGGTCGGGTCGAGCTGGATCCCGGCGATGGTGGTGGGGCTGAGCATGACCATGGACAGGTACGTCATGAGTGCGCCGGCCGCGCTGAACATCAGCACGACGAGCAGGCTGCCGGCGATCACATTGAGGACCCGGCGGGCCAGGTGCGGGCGGACCATCATCCCGATGCCGACGAACAGGCCGGCGACCAGGCCCAGTCGGAGCAGCAGCCGGGCGGTCAGGACGGCGGTGTAGGCGGCGGCGGGGAACGGCGCGGCGGCCGCCGACTGCGGCGAGCGCGCTGAACCCGGCGGCGGTGCGGTTACCGGCGCGGCCCTGGATGTACGGGTAGATCTCGTCCCCGGCATCCTCGACGGCGGAGCGGTATCCGGCTTCGGTGGCGTCGACGACGTTGCCGGGTGGGCCTGGCTTGTCGCTGCGGCCGCAGACCTGCTTGTTGTCCTGGTAGGTGCACCACACCGCGCCGGCCGGCGCGTCCTGCTCGATCTTGGTCAGGTCCGGGAGCTTGAGGTTGACCGCCTGCCCGTTGAGGAACCGGTTACCGAGGTCGGCGTCCGGGCCGGTCAGGTTCTGCGACCCGATCATGCCCTGCTGCCAGTAGCGTTGGATGGTGTTGCGCACCAACACTTCCGGGTACAGCCACCGTCGCAGGTACTCGGCATTCGCGGGGTTCTTCGGGTCCGGCGTGTATTGGGTGGTGCAAGCGGTGCCTGCGATCTTGAGCAGACCGTTCTCGTCGAAACGCGGTTTGATACATGGCGGTCTGGTCGAACTGGCAGTGCTGGATCTGCGGCAGCACATCCGCCGGTAGCCGGCTGAGCACTTCGGTGTCGATGCGTTGCTGCGCGTCGACCAGGGCCTGGTCGGCGGATCGGACCAGGTCCATCGGCGACGCCGCGGCGATGGTCAGGATGGTCAGCCCGGCGACGCCGCGGTCACCCGGCGAAGCACCTCGGGCAGGTTCCCGCGGATCGCCAACGCCAGGACGATCAGGCCGAGCATGGCCAGGGGCAGCCACACCCACGGCTGGATCAGCACCGCGTACCCGGCGGAGGTGACGGTCGACATGAAGGTGTCCAGGCTGCTGAACGTGTCCGGGTCCAGGGCGCGGGCCCGCATGCCGGTGGCCCAGGCATCGAGCAGGACGGCGCCGCCGAGGAGCCAGTTCCCGACCTGTGTGGACTGGGAGGCGCCGGAGGCATCCCATGGGGACTGGATCCCGACGAGTTGGGTGACGGAGTTCAGGCAGCCGGGGTCGTAGGACCACCAGAAGAACCCGGCGTACCCGTGGTCACCGTAGGCGGTGCCGTCGAACGGCAAGTCCTGCTGCGGGTCGAGAAACCCGGCCACCCCCGCGCCGGGAGTCTCCGCGGGTGGGGCGAGCCGGCAGTAATCCGTCGCATCCGGCACCCCGCCACCCACCGGGTCCACAGGAGCGGCGGCACGCGCTGGCGGCGCCGCGAGACGCAGCAACATCCCGACAACCATGGCGACCGACCACAGCCGACGGCGTGCGCCGGTCATGATGCGGCCCGGTGGAAGGTTTGGCCGGGGGCGGATTCCAGTGCGGCCCAGAGCCAGTCGAGGTGGTCACCGGCGCGGGCGATCTCGATGAGTTCTTTGAACCCGTTCCCGCCGCGGGAGTAGAACAGGAACTGCCGGGGGACGTCTTCGGCGTCGTCGGTGGGGCGGGGCAGGTCCAGCAGTGCCTGTTCGTAGCCGACGCCGGTGGGGATTTGCACCAGGCCGAGAGCCCGTGCGGCGGCT
>CAVWTC010000016.1:0-24856 GCA_963757645.1 uncultured Actinomycetota bacterium | reverse complement strand
CCGGATTGACGCTGGCCGCGCGCACAGCGATCCGCACCTGGCCGGGTCCGGGGTGCGGATCAGGCGCCTCCCCGAAGGTGAGGACCTCGGGGCCGCCGTAGGAGCTGAACTGGAGAGCGTGCATGGGCTTCCTTCTCTCGTCGTGGGCCGTGAGCCGGGTTGCTGACTGACGGACGTGTGACGCGCATCGCATCACAGCCGCCAACCGTCAGCACATCAGAGGTATTCCCACCCGGAGCACCGCCCCCGGGTGGGACCGCGGCATCTGCCACCGGCAGCGGGGACCCTGGGCGTCGCCGACAGCGGTCAGCGCCGCCGGCGGACGGCCGGTGACCGACGTCCGGGAGACACGTGGACCGCACGGAGCCGAACATAAATCGGTCGCCGGCCCGCAACGACGTTGTTAGCCTCCGCCTGCGGTCGGGCGTCCCGGTCGCGCACTGACGGAGGATGCCATGGCTACCCGGGACCGGTCCCGGGTTCACCCACCGCGGTTGTGTCCGACCGCGGTGGCTCGACCGGGAATGGCGCAACTGCTGCTCGCCGAGGCCGGATTCACCGACGTCCAACGGTACGGCGGGACCGGATGGCAGCCCCTTTCAGTGGGGAGCCCAAGGGTTGATGCTGGTGGCTCGCCGTGGCTGACGACTTCGCCCGCTACCTGGAGGCGTTGTCGGGCTCATGGCGGGCGTTCGCGGCGCCGTACCCCGAGGCGCACATGGTGCGCCGGCCGGACCTGGTGGGCCTGCGGCATCCGGACCCGGTCCTGAACAATGCCGTGGTCCGCAGTCGCCTCCGCGAGCGGCGGGGTCTGGGTGGAGGGCAGACCGGCGGGGAGGCCGGCCTCCGCGCCACGATCATCGAGAGGGCTTCCACGACACCAAGGTGCCGATGATGTTGCGGGGGAGGGTCGCGCGGGCGAGCGACCGGAGATCGGATCCGGGCATGACGTTTTCGCGAGATGAACGGGGACGCCCTCGCCGCGGGGTGCCGGGGGCGACCGGGTACGCGACGTCCGACGGGCTGGCCGGCCTGCTCACGATCGAGTCCGACGACGACGTCAACATCTCGTTCGTGGTGACGGCACCGGCCGCGCGCCGCCAGGGCAGGGCACGCACCCTCCTTCGCGCGGCGTTGACCGACGCCGCGGCCCTGGGCTCGGCGACCGCGAGTCTGCAGGCGACCTCGATGGCGGAGAGTCTCTACCTCGGGGCGGGCTTTCGGCCGGTCGGGCGATGGCAGGAGTGGGTGCCGGTCATCGCGCCGAGCTGAACTCCACGACGACCGCCGCCCTGGCGATCAGGGGTTCGCCCCGCGAGGCACCCGGTCCGGAACCAGGGTGTGTCCTGAATCGCGAATTACCGTCCGCTCCTAGCGTCGGTTCGAGTAGATCGCGGACGGAGGTGGCGGTGGCCGTTCCGATCCTGCTGTGGCCGCTCGTGGTCCTGGGCGGCGGGCTTGCCTTCGGTGGTGGTGGGCCATTGGTGTTCGCGGCGGCGCTGGCGCTGTTGGCCGGGCGGATCGCCGTGGTCGATGCCCGGATGCTTCGCGGGTCCGGCACCGACCCGGCGGCCCCGTCCGTGCTGTCCGGTGCCGTTCTCGCGATCACCGAGGTCCATCTCCCGGTCAACCGTCCGGGGCCGACCGGTCAGGTGGTCAGCGTCCTCGTCGCAGTGGGCCTTGCCACCGTGCTGAGACGTCCCGATGTCCTGCCAGTGCCCAGGACACCGACCGGCCGTCGGATCCGCCCGGTCTCCGTGGTGGCCGTCACCCTTGGCACCGTCGTACTGTTCGCGATCTGGCAGGGACGCAGCAGCGTTCTCCCCGAGACGTACCTGATGCCCGCGGACCATCAGAGCGCGGCCCCGCAGAGCCTCGCCCAGGCCCTACAGGCACGGCGCGGCGCCGCCGGTCCGGGGCATTCGATGCCGACCGACAACCACCCGGCACGCCCCAGGAACCGCGGCGCGGACGTCCGCCGCTGCCGTTGAGCGATGATCGGCGGATGGAACAGCGCCAGCCGGACGACCCGACGAGCAGATCCGACACCGAGGACCTCATCCGTCGGTTCGAGCCCGTGGTCCGGTTCACCGCAGGCGAGCTGTTCTTTCCGATGTCTGTCGAGGCGTATGTCAGCCGTTCGGCCCTCTGGGAACGCCGACCCGGTGTCCGGCAACCGGAACGGGTCGCCGATCACGGCGAACTCACCGTCGACAAACTCTGCCGCACAGGACGTTCACGCACCGATTCCGTACTGGAGTTGCGCTATGTCGCTCGCCCGCTCAGCCGCGGCGAGGCCAAACGGTGGCGTCGCGGTCCGCACCGCACCAGATTCCGCAGCACCACCCGGTTCGCCGCGGTCGGTCTGCTCGGCCGGGTGCTCGATTCCCTGTTCCGGCTGTCCCTGGTACTGCGCGGCGCGGTACCCGGCGGGCTGACGGCCGCACTGCACCAGGCGTACTCGCAGTCCGCCGCGGCGTCGGAGTTCCCCTATTACGCGCACGTCAGTGAGCACGGCGGCTATGTGGTCATCCAGTACTGGTTCTTCTACGCGATGAACGACTGGCGTTCGACGTTCGGCGGGGTCAACGACCACGAGGCGGACTGGGAGCAGGTGTCGGTCTTCCTGGTGCCCGACGCACCCGATGCCGGTGAGCGGGTCGACGACGGGCCGTCCGCGCCCGGCGCGGCGGGGTTCCACGTTGCCTGGGTTGCCTTCTCGTCGCACGACGAGGTCGGCGACGATCTTCGTCGGCGCGCAGACGACCCCGACATCGAATGGGTGGAGGGCACCCACCCGGTCGTCTACGCCGGAGCCGGCTCGCATTCCGGCGCCTACCTGCCCGGCGAGTACCTGGTCAGGGTGGAGCCGCCTGCGCTGCGCCCGGTGCTGCACGGCCTGGCCCGGCTGCGCGGCATCGTCTTCCCGTGGACGCGCGACCGGCCCAGGATGGGTCTGGGCATCCCGTTCATCGACTACAAGCGGGGTGACGGTGTCCGCATCGGGCCGGGCGGGGATCATCCATGGACGCCGGTGCTGATCGACGAACGGACCGGATGGGTGCAGGACTTCCACGGGTTGTGGGGGCTGGACACGACCGACCCCTTCGGCGGCGAGCGGGCTCCGGCCGGCCCACGGTACGAACGAAACGGAACCATCCGGCCGTCCTGGGCAGACCCGGTCGGCTGGGCCGGGCTGGACAAGGTCCCGGCAACGCGGCAGCTGCTGCTGGCCACCTCCACCGTCCGGGTGTCCGCGCTGGCCGACGAGATCGACCAGCTGACGGTGGACATCACCGCGGCGGAGAGCGCGTTGCAGTCCCTGGCGGTGGGCACGGCGGCCCTTCCGCCGACCGTCGCCGGCGGCCGCCGGGGCGGCATCGGGGCCACCGCCCGGCTCAAGGACCAGGAACGGGCCGCCGACGTACTGCGCAGCCGACGGCGGGCCGCGGTGATCGAGCGGGAGCACCTGGAGCGGAACCTGCGGGAACCACCGGTCACCCCACCGCACGCGCATCTGCGGCACCGCACCGTGCCGGACGTCAGCCCGGCCCGGCCGCCGGGGCTGCTGCTGCGGTTCTGGACGGAGATCTCGCTGTCGGTGCTGCTCGCCCTTCTCGGGCTCGCCGTGTTGTTCGACTACTCATCACTGTGGAGCGCGACCATTTTCGCCATCCTGATCGTGACGACCGTCGAGGCGGCATTGCGCCGGCAGCTGCCGGTGTTCGTCCTCGGGCTGGCCGTCATCGCGACCATCGTGGCGCTGACCGTCGTCCTGTTCACCAATCTTCGAGTCGGAATCGGTATTCTCGCCGTCCTGGCAGCCCTGGTGATCCTGGTGGCGAACATCCGCGCTAACGTCGGCCGTCGTTGACAGCAGCCGTCGGGAAAGGATCCGGTGTGGCAGGACAACTCAGCGGGATCGGTGCCATCACCCTGTTCGTCGGTGATCTTCCTCGGTCGACGGATTTCTACGCCAGGGCGCTGCGCGGCCGGGTGATTCTCGAGGGCGCGGACTCCGTCGTGTTCGACGCCGGCAACACGATGCTGAACCTGCTCATCTCCACGGAGGCGGTGGACCTGATCGCCCCGGCGACGGTCGCCACCGCAGGTGAGCCCGCGCGGGCGATGTTCTCCTTCTTCGTCGACGACGTCGATGCGGAATGTGCACGGCTGGCCGAGGCCGGGATCGAGCTGCTGAACGGACCGATCGACCGACCCTGGGGCAAACGGACCGCGGCGTTCGCCGATCCGGACGGCACGATATGGGAAGTGGCTGAGGATATTTAGCCCTACTCGTCGTCGCTCCGGGCCGTCGCGGACCAGGCGACCTGGGTGCGGGACCTGCGCCTCTACCGAACCGGACACCCCCGGAGCACCGTGGCAGTCATGGAGCACCGAAGGCGGCAGCGCGCGCCCGTGATCGAACGCGCCAGCCCGTCCGACGTGATGGAACTGGTCTGTGACGTCACCGGAACCTCTATGCAGGTCGCCGCGTTGCTGGTGCTCGAACCCGGCCGGTCACTGGACCTGCAGGCCGTCAGATCGGCCGTGGCGCAGCGCATCACCGCGGTGCCCAGGATGCGGCAGCGCCTTGTTCCGGCACCGTTCGGCTGCGGCCGCCCGGTCTGGGTCGACCACCCCGATTTCGACGTCGCCCGGCACGTCACCGCGGTGACCTGCCCCTCATCGGACTCTCCGGACGGCGAATTGCTCGGGGTGGTCGCGGAGCTGGTCACCCGGCGGCTGCCGATGGAAATGCCGCTGTGGACGGCCACTCTCATCGACTGCGGTGCGACCGGTCCGGATGCGCTGCTGGTCGTGTTCCACCACGCCCTCGCCGACGGCATGGGCGGTCTGGCCATGCTGGCGCACCTGGTCGACGGTCTGCCGCCGACTGCGGTCTCCGGGTTCCCGCGCCGGCCGCCGGCTCTGGCCGAGCTGTGGCGGGATTGCTGGGGCTCACGGATTCGAGCTGTGCGCTCGGCGGTGCCGCAGCTACGCCGGCTGGGCTCGGCCGGGCGCGAACTCGGCGCGGGCGGCGGCACCCACGCATCGCGCTGTTCGCTGAATGACGCGCGGGTCGGGACGACGCGTGCGCTGGCGACCGTGCGGGTGGACCTGGACGCGACGCTCCGAACAGCGCACGCCGCGGGCGGCACGGTCAACGACGTGCTGCTGACGGCGGTCGCCGGGGCGCTGGGCCGGGTGCTTCGGGACCGCGGCGAACAGCTGGATCGGGTGGTGATCTCGGTGCCGGTGTCCAGCCGGCAGCGTGCCAGTGCGACCGATCTGGGGAATCAGGTAGGCGTCATCCCGGTCGAGCTGCCGACCACCGGGAACCCGGCGGAGCGGCTACCTGCGATCGCCCGGATCACCGCCGGGCGCAAGACCGCCGCGCCCGGCTCGTCCGCGGCGCTGATCGGGCCGGTGTTCCGGCTGCTCGCCCGGCTACGCGTCTTCGGGTGGTTCATCGCCCACCAGCGTTTGATCAACACGTTTGTGACGAACCTGCGTGGTCCGAACCGCCCGCTGCGGTTCCTGGGCGCCGAGGTCCAGCAGGTGATCGCGCTGCCGATGATCACCGGGAACGTCAGCGTCGCGTTCGCAGCCTTGTCGTACGCCGGGACCTTGACAACGACAGTCATCGCCGATCCCGACAGCTGTACCGATCTCGGTGACATTGCGGCTGCCCTGGAGGACGAACTGGTTGCGCTGACGGGCGTCTCCGTCAACAGGTAGGCAACGGCACTGCAGTGTGCCGAGTTTCGAGCTGACGACGCAGGTCAGTCAGGCTCGGAAGACACCGAAGCTCTGTACCCTTGTCGTTACGTATCCAATTGGGTACGGTTTGGAGATGGACGCGGTATTGCAGGCATTGGCTGACCCGAGCCGGCGCACGGTGCTCACCATCCTGCGGGACCACCCGGCGACGGTCGGCGAGTTGGCCGAAGCGCTGCCGATTGCCCGGCCCGGAGTGTCGCGCCACCTGCGGGTCCTGCGGGAGGCCGGATTGGTCGACGTCCGGCAGGTGGCGCAGCGGAGGATCTACAGTTTGCGGCTGGACCCTCTCGTCGCTGTGGACGAATGGCTGGCGGACTACCGCGTGCTCTGGCAGAACCGGATCGATGCCCTGCACACAGAAATCTCACGACGAAAGAAGGCACCCCAGTGAAGATCACCGGAACGATGCGCACGCTCGACCAGACCCGGGGCGCGGTGCGCGTGGAGGACGTCTTCGATACCGACATCGACGATCTCTGGAATGCGTGCACGACACCCGAGCGCCTGGAGAACTGGATTGCCAAGGTTTGCGGCGATCTGAGCGTGAGGGGAACGGCGCACGCGGTCTTCACCAGCACGTGGAGCGGTCCGGTGAGAATCGAGATCTGCGACGCGCCACACCATCTGCTGGTCACATCGGAACCGGGCACCGATGAGGAGACCGAGATCGAGGCCTGGCTCATCGCCGACGGGTCCCAGACGAAGCTGGTGGTGGAGGAACGCAACGTCCCGCTGGGCCAGCTCCACTTCTACGGTGCGGGCTGGCAGGTCCACCTGGAGGACCTCGGACGTTCGCTCGTCACCGACGGCTCGGTGCACCCCGACGGCTGGTCGGCGGACACCCCGGCACTGGCATGGAAGGAGAGCTGGAGCCGGCTGACGCCGGCGTACCAGAACACGTCCGTCGGCTGACTGCAGCGTCGCGGCGTGGACGCCGGTTCGGCGCCGTCCCCACCTACTGCCGGGTCCGCAGGTAGTCCGCGACCACCTCGGCACCGAGACCGTCCAGGTCGGGTGCCACCACCCGCCCGTGACACCGCCTGGCGAGGCCGTCGACGAACGCGGCCAGCCGGGGATCGTCACCGAGGATGAAGAAGGTGATAGCCGCCCGCCGGGCGGTGAGCCGGTCGAGTTCAGAGACCGTGCTGCGCAGCGTTTCCGGCATCGGCGGGTAGTTGAACGCCAGCTCGCCGTCGGGCTCGACGTGTGCTGTGGGCTCCCCATCGGTCACCACCATCACCACCGGCAGCGCGTCTGGATGCCGGTGCAGGTGCTCGCCGGCCAGCAGCAGGGCGTGGTGCAGGTTGGTGCCCTGCATGTACACGCCCTCCAGCCCGATCAGCTCACCGAGCTCGACCTTCTCGGCGCCGCGACCGAAGGTGATCAGCTGCAGCGCGTCTCCGCGGAAGCGGGTCGAGATCAGTTGGTGCAGAGCCAGTGCCGTACGCTTCATCGGCACCCATCGGCCGTCCTGCACCATCGACCACGAGGTGTCGACGCACAAAGCCACCACGGCCTTGGTGCGGTGCTCGGTCTCGATCACCTCGACATCGGTGACGTCCATCGCACGGGGATCACCGCCGGCCTGCCGGAGTTGCGCGTTCAGCAAGGTTCTCGGCACGTCCCAGGATTCGGTGTCACCGAAAGCCCACGGCCGGCTCGCGCCGGTGGGTTCACCGGTCGCGCCCGACCGCCGGGTGACCCGCTCACCACGCCGCGAGCCGATCTTGTCCACCACGTCCCGCAGCGCAGACTCCCCCAGCCTGCGCAGCGCTCGCGGCGACAACCGCAGCGATCCGTCGGGAGCCCGCTCGAAGACGCCTTGGTCGCGAAGTTCGCGTTCAAGGGCGGCCAAGGCCTCCGCGTCGGCCCGCGCCTGCGGGCCCAGGGCCGCCTCGAGGTCGTCAAGGTCGATGTCGTCGAGGCGGGCACCCGGGTAGCTCTGACCGAGCTGGTCGGTGAGCTCCTCTAGCCGCCCGAGCTCCTCCATGGCCCGGGTCGCCTCACCGAGTCCCATCGGCGAGTCGCCGCGGAAACGCCCGGACCCGGACCAGTCCTCGCCGGGTCGCAGGCTCTGCAACTGGGAGTCCAGCTGGTCCAGCGCCTGCCCGAGCCGAGGATCACCGAAGGCCTGCTGACTCAGTTCTGCCAGCTCGGCTCTCTGTGCCGGGCTGAGCGACCGCATCATCCGCTGCGCCGCAGCCGATCTGGCTGCGAGGACGTCGATCAGCTCGTCGACGGTGCTCGGGTTCTCCGGAAAGAAGTCCCCGTGCTTGGCCATGAACTCCGCGAACTGGCCCGACGCATCGGCACCGGCGGCATGGTTGGCGAGCAACGAATTCAGGTCGTCCAGCATTTCCCGAATGCGTTGGACGTCCTGCGGTGTCGCCTGCTGCAGCGCCTCTTTCATCCCGCTGAACCGCTGATCGAGCATCTCCCGGCCCAGCAGGTCCTGAATGTCCTCGTAGGCCTGCCTGGCCTCCGCGGACTGCCAGTCGTACTCGCTCAGCGCCCGCACCGCGCGACCGGTGTTGTCCGGCAAAGTATCCAGGTCCAGTTCCCGGAAGCGAGCATCCTCGGAATCCTGCCGGGCCAACGCCTGCCGTTCCGCGGTGAGCGCCTTCTGCAGCAGCTCCCGCACCTCCTGCAGGGTGCCGTCGATTCGGTTGTCCCGCTGCAGCTCCCGTCGCCGCTCCCACAGCTGGCGGGACAGCTCGTCCAACCCGCGACGGTCGCCGGTGCCGCGGCGCATCAGCTCCCGCAGCGCCTGCTGCAGCGAGCTGCCCTCCATCACATCCCGGCCGATGCTGTCCAGCGCCGCGCGCAGATCGACCGGCGGGGCCAGCGGATCCGGACCGTCGGAGTAAGGGCCGTAGGAGTAGCCCCGGCGGCGGACCTGCCGACGGTTCAGCGGCCCCTGTTGCTCAGCCATAGCTGACGGTGTCCCCGTCGTCGCTGGGTTCCTTGGTCAACTTCCGGGTCAGGAACAGCAACTCGAGCGCCAGCTCCGCGGCGGAGGCCATCGGGCCCGGGTCCTCGGTGCCGCCGGCCCCGAGCCGTTGCGCAACGGCGGTCAGCACGTCGACCTGCGGAAGTGCGGCGACGATCTGCGCCGCGGTGATCCGATCTCCGGTTCGCAGCGGGGACTTCGTGACGGCTGTGACCAGCGGTCCGAGATCCAGTCCGCGGAGCCGGTTCCGGGCCGTGTCGGCGGTGGCCCGCCGCAGGAGGTGCTCGAGCACCTCATCTTCCCGGCCCTCCTGCCCGGTGACGAATTCCAGCTTGCCGCGCAACACCGGCAGCGCTGATTCCAGGTCGATCGGCCGCGCCGTCGGCAGCTGCTCACCGGTGATGGCGGCCCGCCGGAGCGCCGCCGCCGCAATGGTTTCCGCCGCGGCGACTGCGAACCGCGCGGACACCCCGGAGCCCTGATCGACCGCGGTTGATTCCCGCAGCAGCCTCGTGAACCGGGCGATGATCTCCAGCAGGTGCCCGGGAACCGGGGCGGCGAGGTGCGCCTCCTGGCCGATGACGGCGATCTCGTCGGTCAGCTCGAGTGGGTAGTGGGTGCGGATCTCCGCACCGAACCGGTCCTTCAGCGGGGTGATGATCCGGCCGCGGTTGGTGTAGTCCTCCGGGTTCGCCGACGCGACCAGCAGCACGTCCAGCGGCAACCGGAGGGTGTAGCCGCGGACCTGGATGTCCCGTTCCTCCATGACGTTCAGCAGCGACACCTGGATCCGCTCCGCAAGGTCGGGCAGTTCGTTGATCGCCATGATCCCGCGGTGCGCACGGGGCACCAGGCCGAAGTGGATGGTCTCCGGGTCGCCCAGCGAGCGCCCCTCGGCGACCTTCACCGGGTCGACGTCACCGATCAGGTCGGCGACCGCGGTGTCCGGGGTGGCGAGCTTCTCGGTGTACCGCTCGCTGCGGTGCCGCCAGCCGATGGGCAGGTCGTCGCCCAGCTCGCCGACCAGCCGCTGTGATGCGGCGGTGATCGGGTCGTACGGGTGCTCGCCGATCTCCGATCCGGCGATCACCGGCGTCCATTCGTCGAGCAGACCGCTCAAGGTTCGCAGCAGCCGGGTCTTGCCCTGGCCGCGTTCGCCCAGTAGGACGACGTCATGCCCGGCGATCAGCGCCCGCTCCAGTTGCGGGAGCACGGTCGACTCGAAACCCACGATGCCGGGCCAGGGGTCGACGCCGGCGCCGAGCGCGGTGAGCAGGTTGGACCGCAGTTCGGTCTTGATATCTCGAAGCTCGTGACCCGAGGAGCGGAGCTCTCCCAGGGTTGTCGGCAGGTCGGCGGGAGCGGTGATTCGCATGTTCGCCAACGGTACGCCCGGCGGTCAGCGCACGGCCGTGCCTCGTTGTGCGATCACCACGCAGTGCGAACTGATTCGCCGGCATCAGAACTCACTCCACCAGCGCAGCGCGCATCGGGTGCAGACGGGCTGACGGGCAGTCGTCGTAAAGTGACCGGGGCGTGAGCGGCCATCCGGCAGCCACCCGATGCTCGTCGAAACCGCTGTCCCCCGCAGATCGGAGCGATATCGTGCGCATCCCTGGCCCCGGCGATGTGTTCCGGGTGGCCGGTGACGGCTATGAAGCCCTGGAGCGGGCCATCGGCCTGGTGCCCCGGGTGGTGGCGATGGTGTCCGACGCCGAGTCGCTGCTGACCACGGTCCGGCAGATGATCGCAGGCGTCGAGAGCATCGCTCAGCGGGCGGATGCGTTGGTCGGCCGGGCGACTCGGATCGCCGACACCGTGGAGCCACTGGTATCCCGGGCGTCGGGAATCGCAGATCGCGCGGACGTCCTGGTGTCCCGAGCGGACGGCATCGCCGACGACGCGGGCGTCCTGCTCAGCAGGGCGTCGGGAATCGCCGACGGTGCCGATGGTCTGCTGGCGCGGGCGGCGGACGTCGCTGGCACGGCGGACGGCCTGTTGGTCAGGGCGTCCGGCATTGCCGACGGTGCAGGCGTTCTGCTGTCCCGCGCCGACGGCATCGCGGACGGCGCGGACAACTTGCTGCAGCGGGCCTCCACCGTGGCGGACCGGGCCGACGGCATGTTGGACCGCGCCGACGTCATCGCCGGCCGGGCGGACAAGGCGGTGGACCGCATCGAGGTCATCCAGGCCGACGTGACGTCGTTGCTGCAGCGGACCCAGGGACTCCTGCAGCAGACGGAGGGCGTCGTCGCCTCCGCGACGCGGATGACGGACCAAGTCCAACCGGTGCTCGACAGTCTGCAGCCGACGCTGGACAAGCTGCAGCCGATCCTTGCGCGGTTGGCGAACACCACCAGCCCCGACGAGGTGGACGCCATCGTCGGGTTGATCAATGCCCTGCCCGGCATCGTCGACAGGCTCGATTCCGACATCCTGCCGGTCGTCGACACTCTCGCGACGGTGGCGCCGGACGTTCGTGACCTGCTGGACGTGTCCAAGGAACTGAACGAGTTGATCAGCTCGCTACCCGGGCTGGGCCGGGTGAAGAGGAAGATCGACGACAATCAGGACCGGCAGGACGAGTATCGCGCGCTCGAGGAACCGCAGGCCGCTCCGGACCGGCGTTCCTCCGCGACACCGGAACCCGTCGCCGCAGCGGAAACCGTTGCGTCAGCAGTACCCGTTACGTCACCGGAACCCGTTTCGACACCGGAACCGTTGACCGAGATCGCGGTCACCGGGTCCTGAAGACTCTGGGCGGACACCCGTCAGGAGTTCGGCAGCACACGCTCCCCGCGGTGCACGAACCATGCCAGCACCAGCACCAGCACTCCTGACCCGGCCATGATCGGCTGCAGGAAGAAGTACCGCTGGATGATCGCCAGCTGCGCGAGGATCCAGCCGACCATCGCGGCGCCGGCCACCACAGAGGCGGCGTACGCCCAGGACAGCCGGCGCAGTTCGGCGATGGCCGCCGTCGTCATCGGTGCGGCCACCACGAGCAGCAGGAAGATCCCCGGAAGCATCCAACTGGTGAACGGCGTGCCGTCCAGCCACTCCGGCAGCATCCCGATCGAGTTGTCGGCGATCAAGCCAACTCCGCCGTAGAGCGCACCGACGGCGACGAACAATTCCGCGGCGATGAGGCCGCCGCGGGCGATCGCGGTCGAGGTTCCGCCCGGTTTCCCGGTCACGAATGGTTGTTGGGTCCCCTGTGTCGAGGTCATGCCAATCGCCTCCACCCCTGAGCATCTGGCACGAGCCGCCCAGCCGGTAGAGGACCAGGAGCGCTGTTCACGGGACTTTGGTCCCACCTGCCGAAGCCCAGAGTCTGGCCGACCCACCCGCGGCGCATCGTCCCCTTGACGGCGCACGAACCTCCTCGTACATTAAGTCAATCAGAAGGTTGATCAACCACAGGACTGACAAGGAACCCGGGTGATGATCGATCCGTCCGCCGACGACAGGCTGGACAGGGCGTTCATGGCCTTGGCCGACCCCATCCGGAGACGCATCATCGCTCGACTGAGTCGCGGTCCGGCCACGGTGAACGAGCTCGCGGAGCCGTTTGCCATCACGAAACAGGCAGTCTCCAAACACATCCAGGTACTCGAGCAGGCCGGTTTGGTGACCAGATCGCGGGATGCCCAACGCCGGCCCGTGCACCTCGACGCCGCACAGCTGGAGCAGCTCACCGCGTGGATCGACAAATACCGGCTCATCCACGAACAGCGCTTCCGCAGCCTCGACGCCCTCCTCACCACCATCGCCGTTGACCCTGATCCCGACGCCCAAGAACGCCACCGCACAAAGGAGAGCAACGTGGATTGGACCCTCGAAGTCGTCGTCCTGCCGGTCTCGGATATCGACCGAGCCGTCGAGTTCTACCGCGACAAGGTCGGTTTCGTTCTGGACCACGACACCAAGAACGAACACATGCACGTCGTGCAATTGACCCCACCCGGGTCCGGCTGTTCCATCGTCATCGGTGATCTGCCGTCGCAGAATGAGATGAGACCCGGGTCCATGCGCGGCCTACAACTCGTCGTGGCCGACGCGACCGCAGCGAGGGCCGAGTTGCTCGACCGCGGGGTGCAGGCCGGCGAAATCACCTCCTTCGACGATCGGGACGGTGGGACGTTTTTCGGCTTCCAGGACCCGGACGGCAACAGCTGGGCGGTGCAACAGATCAAGGCCCGGGCCGAGAAGCCGCTGATCCCCCGGGACGCCCGCGGCCGATTCGGCGAAGGCGTCGAATTGTGAACACCGTCAACGACTCCGCCGCACCAGCGGCTCCACCACGGAGGTAGCACCATGGCAACTACCCATCCCGTCACCGTCATCGCGCCCGACGGCATGCCCTTCATCGAATTCGAGAGGGATTTCGATGCGCCGGTCGAGGCGGTCTTCCGTGCCCACCGTGAACCCGATCTGGTGCGGCAATGGCTAGGTCCACGCGGGTATCACATGGAAATCGACACCTACGACTTCACCACCGGTGGCCGCTACCGCTACGTGCACCGCGATGACAAAGGCCAGGAGTACGCCTTCAATGGCGTCTTCCATGTCGTCCGGGAGAACGAATTCGCGATCCAGACCTTCGAGTTCGAGCAGTTCCCGGACGTGGTCAGCGTCGAATCGCTGCGGTTCGAGGACCTGGGTGGGCACCGGACACGACTGCGCGGGCATGCCGTTTACCCGTCGCTGGACGCGCGAGACGGGATGATCGCCGGAAACATGCAGGGCGGGATGACCGAGGGTTACGAACGACTGGACGAGATCCTCGCCAACAGCTGACCAGGCGGCTCAGCCCAAGGTCCCTTCGCTACCGACGCCAGGGCGCCGCCGCCCCGTACCAGATCGGGCGTCGAGCACCACTGCGGCGATGCCCTGGGCGCAGGCCCTTGAACCTGCGTAGGGGCGGCCCGGCGGCACGCTGCTGAACCGCACGGGCCTAGGACGCGGGGCATGGGAACCAGCGACCTGTGCTGACAGTTCCCAGGCATCCGGTGCTGCAACCCATCTTTCGGGAATAGCGGCGCAGGCCACACGAACTCACCGTGAGGTGTGGTCGCTACCTGCACTCCTCCTCCACGGTCGGGCTTTTGTCTCCTTCCATCGACACGATCGGCGCTGTGGAGCCTGCCGCCGACAGCACGCGCAATACTGGGCGGGATATATCCGGCATCTCGCCGTTTCTGGGCGCGAGGGTGTGAAGGCGGTTTCGCAGATGGACGGTTCAGCGGTCTATAGCGGTGGCGCGGTCGAACTCTCGGCCGGCGATGCCGCGGAGGCGGTGCGCACCGCCGTGGCCATGCCGGCACCGGAGGACTCGTTGCAGGCGGTGATTCAGATGGCGATCGAGTGTGGGCCCTGCGACGCCGCGAGCATCACCATGCCCGGCGCTCGGCGGGTGTTGGAGAGCATCGCCTACTCCGACGAGCGGATCCTGCAGTCGGATCAGCTTCAGTACACCTTGGCCGAGGGCCCGTCGGTGGATGCGGTGTGGACCGACGGCATCTATGTCGTCCCCGACATACCCGCCGCCCGGCGGTGGCCGCGGTGGACGGCCGCGGCGACCGACACGGGCATCGGGGCCGTCCTGTCGGTGCATCTTTTCACCGACAACACGCTCGGTTCGTTGAATCTGTACTCGACCGCGCCCAGGACCTTTGACGAGACGGACATCGAAGAAGCCCGGGTGATCGCCGCGCACGCATCGGTGGTCGTCGCGCACACCAGGGCTCAGGAGAACCTGTGGCGGGCCATCGACATACGCCTGCTGATCGGGCAGGCGCAGGGCATGCTGATGCAGCGGTACGGCGTAACCCCGACGCAGGCCTTCGCTGTGCTCCGCCGCTATTCCCAGCACCACAACACGAAGATCACCGCGGTCGCCGAACAACTGATCTCCACCGGACAGCTCCCCGACGTCGACCGGGTCATCCCGCCGCGACCGCGGCGCAACGGGGTCGGCACCGCATAGGAGGCCTATCCGACGGGTCCACGACACGACGTCGCAGCGCCGCCGGCCAGATCGCGGATCGCGCTGACCAACGCGCCCACGTTGCCGTCCTTGGCCAGAAAGGTGTTGGCGCCGGACGTGGCTGCCTCCACCACTTCGCCGGGCGTGGCAGCGGCCGACACGATGATGACGGGCAGGGTCGGATGTGTCAGTCGCAGCCGCCGGGTCGCCTCCGCGCCGGACATGACGGGCATCTGCTGATCCATCACCACCACAGTGGGACAGGTGGTCGTGACGGCACGGTGGACCTGGTCGCCGTCGGCGCATTCCCCTACCACCACGATGTCGTCGGTCCGTTGCAGGACTGCACAGATGCCGGCACGAACGATCGCGTGGTCGTCGACCACGAGCACCCGGATCATCGAGCCCCGGCCCGACGACTCACCATCGCCCGGACGACGTCCGGACTGTCGGGCGCAACCGACGACCGAGCCGGAATCCGCACCAATCGGCGTTTCCCGCCCGGCGCCGCATGGAACCGCCGGGCGGTTCAAAAGGCCGCGAACGGAACGGCCAGAAAGGTGCCGTCGGCGCCCTCGCTGATGGTCCACACGCGGATGTCCTTGCCATCCGGACCAGGGTCCTTCTGATGGAAGCGAACGGCGGACCCGTCGACCGGGCAGCCTGCGCCGAGCAGATGCACAGCCTTCTCGTTCCGGATCACCGTCAGACAGACATCGCCGCTGAGGTTCTCCCCACTGAAGTCCTCCAGGGCCCGCGGCGGGCGACCATTGATATCGGTGACCGGGTACTGCTGGCCGGAAGCCACCGGCTCGTCAGCGAGGAAATTCATGGCAGGGCCTTTCCGAGAGATGGTGGTTCGCCGGGGCGGCAACCGGCAGCGCCTCGGTTCTGCCGCTGCGCGCTGCACCGGCGTCACCGTCGTTTTGGGTGTCGTCTGTTCTAAGGCGCCCGGGCCCCCGCCATGACGCGGGATCCCCCAGCAATCGGGATCCCGTCGCCCGAGGCGACGCGGCTGGCCCTTCCGCCGCCGTCCGCGGGCACGGACCGGGTCGAAGGACCCGCCGCCGCGACCGACCCCACTGGCCAGCCGGCAGTCAGGTTCCCAGCAGGTCCCATCGGTTCCCGGCGATGTCGCGGAAGACCACCACCCGGCCGTACACCTCGGACCTGGGTTCACCGAGGAACTCCACCCCGGCCGCCGTCATCCGGCGGTATGCGGCATCGAAGTCGTCGACGCGCAGGAAGTAGCCGACCCGGCCCGCGAACTGCCGGCCGACGACGTCAACCTGATCCGCACCGTCCGCCCGGGCGAGCAGTATTCCGGTGGCGGCACCCGGCGGGCGGACGACCACCCATCGTTTGGGTTGCCCGTGGTGGGTGCCGACCGCCGGCGAGTCCTCGACGAGTTCGAAGCCGAGCACGTCGACGAAGAAGGCGATCGCCGGGTCGTACTCGTGCACGACGACAGCCACCAGGTCGATGTTCACGTTGGGCCACCTTCTGCCGGAATCGGTGTCGTTCAGATCTGCACAGAGGTTGCCACGACAACCATCTCGGACGTGTGCGAGCCGCGAACACCGACGTCCGCGGGTCGCTGCCGAAAGCCGGGCAAGCCGTCCAGTCCGTCGCTGCCATCCATCACCCGCAGCGTCGTCGGGGACGCTGTGGACAGCTCCAGCACCAGCGTCACCCCGTCCGCCGGCGGTGCGTGGAACACCACCGCGAACGGTTCGTCGGAATGGGTGAGCGGTACCTGCCGTCCCTGGACCGTCGCACTGAGCACGTCAGCCCGGGGAAGCTCGAAAGACACCAGCCGCACCGGCCGCTGCGGGCTGATGGTCACCGAGACCGTCCGACGTCCGGCAGTGGCGGTTCCCGCTGTGACCCGGACCGACGGCGCCGGCAGCGCGGCCACCTCGGCCGGTCCGGTGAGCACCTCGGTACCGACAATGCCGAAGCCGGTCAGGGGCTCTTGGCCGCCGACATACTGCTGCAGCCACTCCCCCGGCCGATCATCCGTGCTCACCCAACGGGCCCTCCCCGACCCGGCATCGAGGACGTACGCGAGGTGCGTGGGAGCGGGATGTTGCGCGTCGAAACGGTCGGTCAGCAGGCCGGCGACCAGGGTCACCACGACCGCAGCGGCCGCGATCGTCGCCGGCACGGCGGCCCACCGTCGCCGCGCCCGCACCCGGGCCGGTTCCGGCCGGGTGGCCTCCCGTCGCGGCTCCACCTCGATCAGCGCCTCATCCGGCACTGTCGTCATTCCCGAGGGCGGGTACAGCAGATCGAGCACGGGGAGCAGTGCCAAGGCCAGCAGCACCGCGAACAGCGCCCCGGCCGCCCCGGTCGCCAGCCCCAGCGCCGGGAAGAACAGCCACACGGTGGGCACCAGGATCACCACCGCCACCGCACCGCCGAGACCGAGAGCAATCCACCGCAGCCACGTCAGGCCCGCGACGACGACCACCATGCCGGCCGCGGCGCCGGCGACCGCCGGAACAACGGCCAGGTACGAGCCGCCGGGCGCCACCGCGGCGAGCACGACCCCGAGAACGGCCAGCCACATCAACCCCCCGATGGCCAGCGACCAGGGTCCGCAGCGCCGCCGCAAGAGCCCGAACCAGGTCAGCACGATCGTCGCCACCAGCGCGAGGACGCACGCCCGGAACCAGCCGGGGTTCCAGGGATCGATCATGTTCGCGTAGGCAGGACGCACGGCGACCAGCAACGCCCACAGCAACTGAGCTGAGATTGGCGCCGCGGCAAGCGGGATCAGTGCGGCGCCGGTACCCACCAGCACCCGGGGCCAGCTGGTGAGCCCCCGGCTCCGTGCCACGACGGCCAACCCCAGGACGGCGAGTGCCGCAAGGACGGCCAGCGGCCAGTTCAGCCACCCGGGATAGCGCACCAGGGTTCCGAGCACGGGGAAGTAGGTCCGGTCGCCCCCGCTCGGGATGGCGAGCGGCGCGATGTCGGCCGCACCGAATGCCCGGGCCAGGGCGAGGGCGTTCGACCCGTGCTGCTGCAGGCTCGCGCGGTCCATCGCCTGCGGCGTGTCCTGCGGCGAGTGGTACACCGCCGAGCCGTCGATGTAGGCGGTGTTGAGCCCGGTGAACCGCCCGGACTCGCGGAACGGCGTGAAATCGGTGTCCGTGGGAAGCAGCCTGTACACCTCGACCGCGAAGCTGGTGGCGACCGGGTACGGCGCGGCCGCACCGTAGACGTCGACCACATCGCTGTTGCCGGCGGAGGTCTCGAACATCACCGCCGGTCCGTGGCTGCCGCGGGACTCGACGTTCAGCACGACGCCGCCGCGGCGGGCGGCGGGATGTTGGGAGACGAAGGCCTCCGCGCCGCACAGGCAGGCCTCTTCCGCATCGGTGAACAGGAACAGGACGTCGTTGGCCGGTCGCGGTCCGGCAGCCAGAGCCCGCGCGGTCTCCAGCAGTGTCCCGACCCCCGCGCCGTCGTCGTTGCCGCCGAACGAGACCTGCACCGAGTCGTAGTGCGCGACCAGGAACAGCGTGCCGGTGGGGTTGCTGCCGGGCAGCACCGCGACGACGTTGCGGACATCGGCCATCCCGTACGGACCGCTCAGCGCCCCGGTGCCGCCGACCGCCTGCTGCACCTCCGGTTCCAGGCCGACCTCGCGCAGCGCTGTCGTGATGTGCTCGCGGACGTCGCCGGCCGCCGCGGACCCGGCGGGGTGCACCTGGGACCCGATCTGCTCGACCTGCCGGTATGCGCGCTCGGCGCTGAACTCCTCCACCGGCGCGTCGGCGGCCACCACGGCGGGCGGGGACACGGCCGCGATGCTGAGCGCGCCGAGCGCGGTGAGCAGGACCAGCAGGATCAGACCAGGGACGACGGCGCGCGCGGACGGCATCACCGGCTCATCCTGCAGGATCACCACCGCCCGCGCGGCCCGCTGGACGGTACCGTCGTCTCGACTCCGCCGCGGCGCCCGGCGCCGCCCGGACGGGGAACGCCGGGCACGTCCGACGCCCGCTCGCAGCAAAGGAGGTGATCGACGTGTCACCGGAGGTCCCACCCGATCCGGCCGGCGCCGCCGACCTCCGGGCGAATCTGCTGGCCGACTGCGAGCGGTGCTTCGGGTTGTGCTGCGTCGCACTGCCTTTCGCGCGGTCGGCGGATTTCGCCTTCGACAAGGCTGCCGGGGAGGCGTGCCGCCACCTGCACACCGACGACTTCCGTTGCGGCATCCACCGAAACCTCCGCGATCGCGGCTTCCCCGGTTGTACCGTGTTCGACTGTTTCGGTGCGGGTCAACAGGTCTCACAGGTGACCTTCGGTGGCAAGGATTGGCACCGGGCTCCCGAGACGGCATCGGCGATGTTCGCCGCGCTGCCGGTGATGCGGGGCTTGCACGAACTTCTGTGGTTGCTGACCGAAGCGCTTGTCCTGCAGGGCATCGCAGAGGTCCGCCCCGCCCTCGAACGGGCCAGGGACGACATCCAGGACGTCACCGGAGCCGCGCCGGACGATCTGCTGGACGCCGACCTGGCGCAGTGGCGAAGGACTGTCGACCCGCTGTTGACCGCGGCCAGCGAGGCGACGCGCGCACCTTACTTGCGGTCGAAGGCGGATCGGAAGAGGCGCAGCCGCAGGAGCGCCGACCTGGTGGGGGCGAGGCTGTTCCGCGCCGATCTGGAGGGCTGCGACCTCCGCGGGTCGCTGCTTCTCGGGGCCGACCTGCGGGAGGCCAACCTGCGCAGCGCGGATCTGCTCGGCGCCGACCTGCGGGGTGCGGACCTGGGGGGCGCGCAGATGACCGGTGCGCTGTTCCTCACGCCATCGCAGATCAGCGCTGCGCGGGGGAACGCCGGGACCGTCCTGCCCCCGATCCTGCGTCGCCCCGATCACTGGGCGCGCTGAGGCCGCGTACGGCACTGCCCGCCGGCAATTCACCGACGGGACGACGATTCCCGCCCGGGGCGAAACCCAGTGGTGCCGCGACGATGAGTCCGGCAGGCTCAGCGGGTCACCACCCCCGGACGTTCCCCGCCGCACCGCCGGTCGGAGGACGGACCCCGAACCGATCGCGCGAGAGGACATGTCATGAGCCGGCAGACGTCCGGGTTGCCACGGGCGCTGCGGCCGTTCGGCAACAGCCAGTACCGGCTGCTGACCTCGGCGCTGTTCTTCTCGTTGCTCAGCGTCGGCATCTGGCTGGTGGCGTCGGTGTGGCAGCTGATCCAGATCGGCGGGACCGCCTCCGACCTGTCCTTCGTCGCCGCCGGCGGTGCGCTCGGCCTGGTCTTCTCCGTGCTGATCGGCGGTGCCGTCGCCGACCGGGTCCCACAGCGGCTGATCCTGCTGGTCGTGGAGACCGTCCGCGGCGTGTGCTACGGCACCGCGGCCGCCTTGGCGCTGACCGGGTCCATCAAGGTGTGGCATCTCGCGGTGCTGGCGCTGATCCTCGGCGTCGCCGACGGCTTCTTCTATCCGGCGTATTCGGCCTGGCTGCCCGCGCTGATCGAGCCGGAGCAGTTGCTGGCGGCCAACGGAATCGAGGGCATGCTCCGGCCGACGATCATGCAGGCTGCGGGTCCCGCGCTGGCCGGCGTGATCATCGCCGCCTGGTCGCCGGGGATCGCCTTTCTGCTGGTCGCCCTGTTGCAGGTCGGCGCGGCCGCGGTGCTGGCCAGAATGCGGACGACCGCGGTACGGCGAGAGATCGACCGGTCGCGGCATCCGCTGGTGTCGGCGGCCATCGACATCCGGGACGGCTTCGCATATATGGTCAGGACCCGGTGGTTGCTGGCAACGCTGCTGTTCGCGACGTTGCTGGTGCTGGTCGTCATCGGACCCATCGAGGTGCTGCTGCCGTTCGCCGTCAAGAACGAGACCGGCGGCGGCGCCGGGGCTTTCGCCCTGGCGCTGGCGGCATTCGGAATCGGCGGCGCGGCCGGGTCGTTGGCGATGGCGTCGTCGCGGCTCCCCCGGCGTTACCTGACGCTGATGATCCTGGGGTGGGGCGTCGGCTCGGCGCCGCTGGCCATCATCGGGCTGACCGATCAGCTCTGGTTGGTGGTGGTGACGCTGTTCGTCGTCGGCTTCATCTTCTCCGGCGCGCAGGTGCTGTGGGGCACCTTGCTGCAGCGCCGGGTGCCACCGGCGTTGCTGGGCCGGGTGTCGAGCCTGGACTTCTTCGTCTCCCTGGCGCTGATGCCGATCTCGATGGCGATCGCCGGCCCGGTCGGCGAATCGATCGGAATCGGACCGACGTTCCTGGTCGCGGGTCTGGTGCCGGTGGCGTTGGCCGTTGGCACGCTGCTGATCGCCGGACTGGGACCGGACGAGTTGGCGCACCCACTGGCCGACGCCCCGGTCGGTGACGCGGCAGTCAGCGATGACGCAGTCGACGAAGGGCAGAACGCCGCCACACAGTGACCGGGTGCGCTTGGTCACCACAGGTGTCGGCGGGCCGCGACCGGGAAACACCCCACCGGTGGCCCGCCGCACCGGCGCGCCACCGCCCAGGACACACCCAGTCGACAGAACCGAGGCATTGATGGCCGCCCTGTACACCGCTTCAGCCACCGCAACCGGGGAGGGCCGCAACGGGCACAGCCGTTCGTCCGACGGCCTCATCGACGTCGATCTGGCCACCCCGACGGAGATGGGCGGCCCGGGCGGCGCGACGAACCCCGAGCAGTTGTTCGCCGCCGGCTACGCCGCCTGCTTCCTCAACGCCCTCAAGCGAATGGCCCGGCTCGACCGGGTCGACATCGACGACGCCGCGGTCACGGCCGACGTGTCGCTCGAGTCGAACGGGTCCGGCGGGTTCGTCCTGGGTGCCGCGCTGCACGTCGAGATGTCCGGCGTCGACCAGGCCACCGCCGACGGCCTGGTGGCCAAGGCGCACCTGGTGTGCCCGTACTCGAACGCCACCCGCGGCAACATCGACGTCAAGATCGACACCCTGGTGGCCTGAGCGGCCAGCAAAGCAGCGCCCCGCCGCCGCGGGATCACCGGCTCGTCGTCAACCGCCGGCGGAGCGCAGCGCTGCGGGGGTCAGCTCGGTGAGGCCCGAAACAGTCGTCACCCGTCGCGCCGGCACAGGCGAGCTCGTACCCGTGCACCGCTTCGGTGGCGGCGCCATCGCCGTCGAGTTGGGTGGCGGTCAAGCCCAGCGGCGTGCTGAACCTTGTCCGGACGAGGTCGGAATAGGAGGTGCCGGCTGCGATCTCGGCGATCCGCCCGAGGATGATGTAGCCGGCGTTGAGGTACTGGTACTGGGTCCCCGGTTCGGCGATCGGCGGCTGAGCGAAGACGTTGTCGATGAGCTGCTGATTGCCCGTCCTGCCGACCAGGCCGAAATCCAGCTCGGACAAGCCGCTTTCGTGTGGCAGCAGCATCTTCACCGTGATCTTCGAGCGTTCGGTGCGGTCGGGAACCAGGTATCGATGGTGTCGTCGACCGACAGGACGCCTTCCTGGTCGAGCTGCAGGATCAGTGCCGCGGTGAACAACTTCGTCATGCTGCCGATGTGGAACGCGCCATCGGAGGCCATCGGCTGCGATCCCATTACCGCATGCCCGTCGGCGACCAGACGCACCTGGCCGTCCGCGATCGCGGTGCCGACCACCGTTCCGGGAATGGCGACTCCCAACGGGCCATTGCGGTATGACGTGCGCCAGGCGGAGATCGGCTCGATCATCCCCCGCGCGAACGCGTCCCGACCGGGTGCGCCGGCCGCCGGAGCCGGGGTGGTGGCCGAGGGAGAGCCGGACGTGTCGTCGACGGTGCAGCCGGCCAGGGCGATCAACCCGACGACAGCGAGGAGAGTCCAGCCGGCGGGGCCCCGGCGGACCACCGTCATCGCATACCTGCTTTCGCGCCGGGACGAGGCTGATCAGATCATCCTTGGCACCAATCCGGTCGTCCGGTTCGGTGAGTCCGCACAGGTTGCCGTGCGTGGTCGGATCGGGCGCCGGCCGGGGTTGTGTGGGCGAACCGGTGATCACCCCGGTGCATCGACTACGCGAGGTCAGCGCGCCGTGCAGGGCGGGGTGACCTTTCGTCCGACCGAGATGCCCGGACCAACGGCCGGCGGACCGGCGGGTTCATGCGGTTCGGCGCCCGTAGATTGGAAAGGGTGCCGACCTCCGTCTCTCTGCCGCTGTTCCCGCTCGGCCTGGTGCTGTATCCGGGCGTGATGCTGCCGCTGCACATCTTCGAGGATCGTTACCGCCGATTGGTGCAGGAACTGTTGGAGTTGCCCGACGGAGAGCGGCGCTTCGGGGTGGTGGCCATCAAAGCCGGCCGTGAGGTCGGAACCGACGGTGTCACCGCCCTCCACGAGGTCGGCTGCACCGCCGAACTGCGTTATGCCGAGGCCTATCAGGACGGCCGGTTCGACATCATCGCCACCGGGATGACGCGATTTCGGTTGCTGGAGGTCGACGACTCCGAGCCGATGCGGGCGCGGGTGGAGCTGCTGCCCAACCCGGCGACGGAACAGGCCCAGCCGCTGGCCAACCGCGTCCGGCGGTCGTTCACCGCCTACCGACAGGCGTTGCTGGACGCCCAAGGGGTCCAGGAGGCCACCGACAACGCCGCCCCGGAGTTGCCCAGCGACCCGACCGAGGTGGCTTTCCTGGTGGCCGCCGCGATGATCCTGGACCTGACGGACAAGCAGCAGTTGCTGGCCGCGGCAACTGTCGACGACATGCTGCGGATGGAACTGACCCTGCTCAAGCGGGAATCGTCGATGGTCGGGGCGCTGTCGCTGCGTCCCGCCGTCGAGCTACCGCGCACCCCGTACGCATCCAACTGACCCGAGGGCGTCCCCGCGGCGCGCGATCCGGCGGCGCAGCGCCGGCCGCACGGCTGCAGCGGCCGGCCGGATCGGTCAGCCGAGAACCTCGTCGACGTAGCACCACCGCCACGCCTCCTCGGGTTCGTGACTACGCATCACCGGGTGTTCCGACTGATGGAAGTGCCGATCGGCGTGCCGCGCCGGCGACGAATCGCAGCATCCGACATTGCCGCAGGTCAGGCACAACCGCAGGTGCACCCAGGTGGTTCCCTCGCGCAGGCAGTCCGGGCACCCGTAGTCGCTGGTCGCCTCGATGTCGGACAGGGCCCGCTCCAGGTGGAGGCAGGCGCCGGCCGTCTTCGCCGGCGTCATCAGCGTCCGGTCGTCGACCGACGATGCCCTGGCAGACCGGCGGTCGATCATCGACTCCTCCACGTCCAGGGCATCCATCACCTCGGCCAGCACGTCGCTGTCGGTGGTGCCGTGGTCGCGGATCTTCAGCACCGCCTCGCGTTCGGCCCGCAGCATCGCCATCCGCAGCCGCTGATACTGCTCGGTGGGTGTCTCCTGCTCGCTGTCGGTGCGGCCCAATCGTTCCCAGACCGCATTCAGTCGCGACTCGCCGCGGTCCCGCAGGACGTCCAGCACCTCGGGCTCGTCCTTCTCGGTGGCGGTGATCCGTTTCAGCTCAGCCCGGCCGGCCTCCACCGTCTGCATCAGCACGGTCGCCTCGGCCAGCGCGTCCTCGCGTTCGTCGGGTCCGTCCACCTTGAGCCGGCGCGCCAGCCACGGTAGCGACAATCCCTGCAACAGCAGCGTTCCCGCAGTGACCACGAACGCGCCGAGCACCAGCACCTGCACGTTGGGAATGCTGTCCGGCAGCACGAACGCGGCGGCCAGCGTCACCACCCCGCGCATGCCCGCCCACGAGACCACCGCGGTGGAGCGCCACGAGTAGGCCTCGCCGCGGGCCCGGCGCGGCCGGATCAGGTAGTACCCGATCGGAAACACCCACAGTGGCCGGACGACGATCACCGCGACCAGGGCACCGATGCAGAAGGTGGTGATCGTCCACGGTGAGAGCTCGGAATCCCTGATGCCGTCGAGGATCTGGCTGACCTGCAGGCCGATCAGCAGGAAAACGCTGTTCTCCAGCAGGAATTGGATGGTCTCCCAGTTGATCCGCTCGTTGAGCCGGGAGGTGGCGTCCTGGATTCGCGGCGCCTTGTGCCCGAGGATCAGCCCGGCGGTCACCACCGCGATCACGCCCGAGGCGTGCAGTTCCTCCGCCGGCAGGTACGCCACGAACGGCGCCATCAGGGACAGCGCGGTGTCGATCAGC
>CAVWTC010000015.1:0-423878 GCA_963757645.1 uncultured Actinomycetota bacterium | reverse complement strand
GTTTCTCCACCTGGGTCGAATCCGGCCCAGACCCATCGGCAAACCACATCGGCGGTCGCCCGGCGGGTACCCTTCCCTCGAACGCCCGCCGGGAACGGGACCGGCGGCCGGTCCGCTGACCGAGCGGGCCGAAGGACAGGGACGGCGGCAGAGGTGAAGCGGATCTATTACTTCGGCGCAGGCGTGGCGCTGGGCGTTGCCGCCACCCGGCGAACCCGCAGGGCGAAGGAAGCCGCCCGCGAGGCACTGAAGGCGAAGGTGACCCCGTCCGCGATCGCCGCCGATGTGGCCGACGCGATCGCCGAGCTCGGCAATGCGGTCGGTGCATTTGCCGCCGACGTCCGGCAGGGCGCCATCAACCGGCGGGCCAGCTATCGCCCGCTGGTGGACAGCACCACCGGTGCGGTGATGCTGGTGGGTCCGGAGGCGATCGGCCCGGCGATCCCCGCCCCGGTGGAACCGCGGGCGCCGGGCGCACCGCCGGCCCGGCCCACTGCGCAGCGCAGCGAGCCCGCGCGGGCAGGGCGCAGTTCCGCCTGACCGGAGTACCGCAGTCCACCATTGCCAGCACGCCGTCGCGAGCACCACCGTCGCCAGCACACCGTCGCCAGCCCCACCGTCGCCAGCCCCACCATCGCCAGCCCGACCATCACCAGCACCGCCCGAACGGGCGGGCAGGCTGACGGCAACCGCCCGTCCGCCCTTCTTTCGAGCACGTCAGCGAGGACCCATGCAGACCCACGAGATCCGGCGCCGCTTCCTTGGTTACTTCGAGAAGACCGGCCACACGGTGGTGCCGTCAGCGTCGCTGATCAGTGAGGATCCGACGCTGCTGTTCACCGTGGCCGGAATGGTGCCGTTCAAGCCGTACTTCCTGGGTCAGGTGACGCCGCCGTTCCCGCGCGCGACCAGCGTGCAGAAGTGCGTCCGGACGCTCGACATCGAGAACGTCGGGGTCTCCCAGCGGCACAACACCTTCTTCCAGATGGCCGGCAACTTCTCCTTCGGTGACTACTTCAAGGAAGGCGCCATCCGGCACGCCTGGGCGCTGCTCACCGATTCCCTCGACGACGGCGGCTACGGGCTCGATCCGTCCCGGCTGTGGGTCACCGTGTACGAGACCGACAACGACGCCGCCGACCTGTGGGAGCGGGTCGCCGGGGTCCCGCCGGAGCGCATCCAGCGCCGGGGGATGGCGGACAACTTCTGGTCGATGGGTGTCGCCGGTCCGTGCGGGCCGTGCTCGGAGATCTACTACGACCGCGGCCCCGAGTACGGCATCGAGGGCGGCCCGATCGCCGATGAGGACCGCTACCTGGAGATCTGGAATCTCGTCTTCATGCAGGACATGCGCGGCGACTCCGACGGGTCAGGGGGCAAGGACGACTTCCCGATCCTGGGCCCGCTACCGCAGCAGAACATCGACACCGGGCTCGGCGTCGAACGGCTGGCGTTCCTGCTGCAGGGCGTCGACAACGTCTACGAGACAGACCTTCTCCGGCCGATCATCGGGCGGATGGAGCAGCTGTCCGGGCTGACCTACGGGCAGGCGCACGACGCCGACGTGCGGATGCGGATCATCGCCGACCACAGCCGCTCGTCGATGATGCTGATCTCCGACGGGGTCAGCCCCGGCAACGAGGGCCGCGGGTACGTGTTGCGGCGGCTGCTCCGCCGGACCGTTCGCAGCGCCCGGCTGCTCGGCGTGACCGACCCGGTGATGCCCGGCCTCGCGCAGACCGTCAGCGAACTGATGAGTCAGTCGTACCCCGAGCTGACCACCGACTTCGAGCGGATCCAGCGGATCGCCGTCGCCGAGGAACAGGCGTTCCTGCGCACCATCGCGTCCGGCTCGAAGCTCTTCGACGTCGCCGCCCAGGAAACCAAGGAGTCCGGCAGCTCCGTGGTTCCGGGTTCCACGGCGTTCCTGCTGCACGACACCCAGGGCTTCCCGATCGACCTGACGCTGGAGATGGCCGCCGAGGCCGGGCTGACCGTCGACACCGACGAGTTCCGGCGGTTGATGGAGGAGCAGCGGCAGCGGGCCAGGGCCGATGCCAAGGCCCGCAAGGGCAAGCTGGCCGACCTGAGCGTGTACCGGCCGCTGCTCGAGCACGGCCGCACCGAGTTCACCGGATACTCCGAGCTGGAGTCCGAAGCAACGGTCCGCGGGCTGATCCGGGACGGCGAACGGGTTCCGGTCGCCTCCGCGGGCGACGAGGTGGAACTCGTTCTGGACCGCACCCCGCTCTACGCGGAGTCCGGTGGCCAGGACTCCGACGCCGGCGTCATCCTGGGCAACGGGGCGTCGGCCGAGGTGCTGGACGTGCAGAAGGTCGACAAGCGGCTGATCGTGCACCGCGTCCGGATCACCGACGGTGAGTTCGCCGAGGGCGCCCAGGTGCAGGCCAAGGTCGACCCGGAATGGCGACTCGGCGCGCGGCAGGCACACTCGGGCACGCACGTCGTGCACGCCGCGCTGCGGCAGGTGCTCGGACCGGAGGCCCTGCAATCCGGGTCGTACAACAAGCCCGGGTACCTGCGGCTGGATTTCGCCTGGAACGAGGCGCTGTCCGCGGACACCCGCAGCGAGCTGGAGGAGGTCACCAACCGGGCGATCCGGCAGGACCTGCCGGTCCGGGTGCTGTACGGCTCGCAGTCCGAGGCACAGGCGATGGGCGCGATCGCCCTGTTCGGTGAGACCTACGACGAAACGGTGCGGATCGTGGAGATCGGCGGTCCGTGGTCGGTCGAGCTGTGCGGCGGCACCCACGTGGAGCATTCCTCGCAGATCGGTCCGGTCGCCATCACCGCGGAGTCCTCCGTTGGGTCGGGGCTGCGCCGGGTGGAGGCGGCCGTCGGGATCGAGGCGTTCCACCGGCTCGCCGCGGAACGGACCCTGGTCTCCCAGCTCGCGTCCTCGCTGAAGGTGCAGCCCAGCGAGCTGCCGGCCCGCGTCGAGGCGCTGGTCGAGCGGCTGCGGGCGGCGGAGAAGGAACTGTCCGCCCTGCGCGCGGCTGCGCTGTCGGCGAGCGCCGGCACGCTCGTCGAGGGCGCCACCGACGTCGGCGGCGTCGCCCTGGTGGCGGCGACCGCGCCGCCGGGACGGCACCGGCCGACCTGCGAAATCTGGCCACCGATGTGCGGGGCCGGCTCGGCAGCAGGTCCGCGGTCGTCGCGCTGTTCGCGCCCGGACCGGGCACGGCGGCGTTCGTGGTGGCCCTCACCCCGTCGGCGGTCTCCGCCGGCTGGGCGGCCGGTGACCTGGCGAAGGTGTTCCTGCCGGCGATCGAGGGCCGCGGCGGCGGCAAGAAGGACATGGCGCAGGGTGCCGGAACCAATCCGGACGGCGTGCCGCAGGCGGTGCAGGCCCTTCGCACCGCCCTCGCGGCCGGCCGGGGATGACGGCGGTGCGGACAGTTCCCGCAGCCCCGCTGGGCCGGCGGTGACCGGAGAATCAGATACCGGAAGAAACCAGCACACGCCCCGCAAAGGCGTGCGTCTGGGGGTTGACGTCGGTACCGTTCGCGTGGGCGTCGCGATCAGCGACCCACACGGCCTCCTGGCGACCCCGGTCACCACGCTGGCCCGGCCGTCCGGCGACGCGGACCTGGCAGCCCTCGCGGCGCTGGTGGAGGAACACGAGGTGGTGGAAGTGGTCGTCGGGTTGCCGAAGACGTTGCGCGGCACGGACGGCCCGGCCGTCGTCGCCGCCCGCGCCTACGGCGCCGCCCTGGCCGCCCGGATCGCACCCGTCCCAGTGGTGTACGTCGACGAGCGGCTGACCACCGTCTCGGCGGACCGGCAGCTGACCGAGGCCGGCGTCCGGGGCCGCGCCCGGCGCAAGGTCGTCGACCAGTTGGCCGCCATCCGGATCCTGCAGAACCGGTTGGACAACCTCGCCGGTGGCGGCCGGTGAGCGATCAGCTCGGCATCTTCGGCCGGGGCGACGGCGAGACCGGTGAGCTCGACGTCGACGAGCTCAAGGCCGCCCTCGCCGCCGGGCCTTCGGACGACGCCGGCGACCCCGTCCCGCCGCCCCGCCGTCCCGAACGCGAAGCCGATCCCCGGGCCGCCGTGCGCCGGCACCGGCGGTGGCTGGTCTTCGCGGTGGTGGTGCTGGTCGTCATCGTCGCCGGGCTGGTCGCCGGCTTCGTGTTCTGGCGCTCGACCGCCGACGTCGTCCCGGACTACGCCGGGGCGGGCGACACCGAGGTGGTCATCCGGGTGCAGGGCGGTGACGGCATTCCGGACATTGCCCGGACACTCACCGACGCCGGGGTGATCGCCAGCCCCGAGGCGTTCGAGCAGCAGTCCGCGCTGGACGCCGACGTGCAGGCGCTGCGCCCCGGGTACTACAAGGTGCGGCAGAACGCTTCCGCCCAGGCGACGGCGGACGCGTTGGCGGACAAGGACAATCGCGTCGGCCAGGTGCGGCTCATTCCCGGCCGGCAACTGGCCGACGTCACTGCGGTGTCGACCGATCCCGCGGCGCCGCCCACCGTCGTCCCCGGGTACATCACCCAGATCACCGAGGCCGCGTGCGTTCCGCTCAACGGCGAGCAGGAGTGCTTCACCGCCGACGATCTGTGGAAGGTCGCGGAAACCGCCGACCCGGCGGCGCTGGGCGTCATCGAGTGGGCGGCCGACGAGGTGCGCAAGGCGCCGGACCCCCGCAAGCGGCTGGAAGGGATGATCCTGCCCGGCGACTTCGACATCCCGCCCGGCTCCACTCCGGAGCAGGCGCTGACGGCCGTGCTGAGCGCTTCGGCCGCGCTGTGGAACGGCACCGATATCATCGCCGACGCGGCGGCCCGCAACATCACCCCGTACCAGGCGGCGATCATCGCCTCGCTGGTCGAGCGGGAGGCCATCGCCGGCGACATGCCCAAGGTGTCCCGGGTGATCTACAACCGGCTCGCCAAACCCTGGAAGCTCCAGTTCGACTCCACCGTCAACTACGCGCTCGACCGCGCCAGCATCGCCACGACCGCCAAGGACCGGGCCAACCCCAGCCCCTACAACACCTACGCACACGAAGGTCTGCCGCCGACCCCGATCTCCTCTCCCGGCCCGGACGCGGTCGCGGCCGCGATCGATCCGGCGGAGGGTTCGTGGTTGTTCTTCGTCAAGGCGAACGCGAAGGGGGAGTCGTGCTTCAGCGTCACCGTCAAGGAGCACGAGGCCTGCGTCGCCAAGGCGAGAGCGGCCGGTGTCTTCGGCTGACGAGCCCGGCGGCGTCGGGCGGGACGGTGCAGTTCATCGGGACGGGGCCGTTCATCGGGACGGGGCCGTTCATCGGGACGGGGCCGTTCATCGGGACGGGGCCGTTCAGCACCCGGGGGACGTGCGGCGGGCGGGCGATGCCCGGCGCGCGGGCGTCCTCGGTTCTCCCGTCGCGCACTCGTTGTCGCCGGCACTGCACCGGGCCGGGTACGCGGCCACCGGCCTGACCAGCTGGCGGTACGACGCGATCGACTGTGACGCGCTCGCGCTGCCCGGCCTGGTGACCGCGGCCGGTCCGGAGTGGGCCGGGTTCTCCGTCACGATGCCCGGCAAGGCGGCCGCGGCGGCGATGGCCGATGAGCGTTCCGACCGGGTCGGCGCCCTCGGCGTGGCGAACACCCTGGTCCGCCGTCCGGGCGGTTGGTTTGCCGAGAACACCGACGTCGACGGCGTTCTCGGTGCGCTGCGGGCCACCCGGATGGGAACGCCCGGGTCCGCGCTGGTGCTGGGCGGTGGGGGCACCGCCGCCGCGGTGCTGGCCGCGCTGGCCGAGCTGGGCACCACCCGGGTGGTCGTCGCCGGCCGCCGGCCGCAGAGCACGGCAGCGGCGGTGGACCTCGGCGCCCGACTCGGCCTGTCGATCAGCGCGATCGGCTGGACGCTGCGGGACATCGAGCACGGGGCGGACGCGGACCTGGTGGTGTCCACCGTCCCGGCCGGTGCCGCGGACCCGTTTGCCGGCGTGCTCGCGGCGGTGCCGCTGCTGTTCGACGTCGTCTACCACCCGTGGCCCACCCCGATGGCCGCCGCCGGGAAGCCCGGCCGGGTCACCGTCACCGGGCTCGACCTGTTGCTGCATCAGGCGTTTCGCCAGTTCGAGTTGTTCACCGGGCTGCCGGCGCCGGTTGCCGCGATGCGGGACGGGCTGCGGGTGGCCGCCGCAACCGACCTGCCCCTGCCGGTCTGAGCGACTGGTTCGGGCGGCGGATTCGAGCCCCTGCGGGCGTCGGTAGGTGCCCGGACCGGCTGCCGCCGACGATCGGACGCAGCCGGTTCGAGGTGCCTGGTTCCGGAACTACCGCATTCAGAAGTTCGCGCCTGCTGAACCCGGCGGGTGGGGACAGCTGCCGCCGGGAGTGGCCGCGTCGTGAGACCGTCGCGGTATGGACGCCGGTACTGCGTGGGCCACCCTCGTCGGGGTGCTGGCCGGTGCGGCGGCCGGCGGGGCGGCGCGGGTGCTGCTGGGCCGGCTCCGGCGTGGTGTGCTGCTCCGGCCCGGTGTGCTGGAGCTGTGCGCAGCGGTGGTCACCGGCCTGGGCGTGGCGCTGCTCTGGCCCGGGCCGACCGTGCCGCTGGTGATCTGGGCGGGGCTGCTCGGCGTGACCCTCGGTGCGGTGGACATCGTGCACCACCGGCTGCCCGACGCGCTGACCCTGCCGGCGGTGCCGATCACCGCCGTGCTGGTGGTGCTCACCGGCTGGGCCGCGCCGGGCACTGGGCAGCTGTCGGTCGCCGCAGTGGTTGCGGTGGTGCTGACCGGGCTGCTCCGGCTGGTGGCCGCCGTCGCCCCGAAGGCCATCGGGATGGGCGACGTCAAACTCGTGCCGTCATTGGGCCTGCTGGCCGGCTACCTGTCGGTGGCATCGGCGGTGCTCGCCGTGACGATCGCCTTCGTCCTCGGGGCCGCGGTCGCGCTCGTCGGCCTCGCCGCGCGGCGACTGACCATGACGTCGGCGATCCCGTTCGGGCCCTGCCTGCTGGCCGGCACCTGGCTGGTGATCGCGCTGCCGGGATTGGCTCCCGCCGTGCTGTAGAAAATTCTTCGCAACATGGTGTCCTGACGGCCCGACCACGTTCGTGGTGGAGGTGAGGGGCAGCCACGGTGGATGCCCGCGACCAGAAGGGGAGATCTCATGAAGCTCACCGTCCACACCTTCCTCAGCCTCGACGGCGTCATGCAGGGACCGGGCGGCCCGGACGAGGATCGCTCCGGCGGATTCGACCGGGGTGGCTGGGTCGTGCCGTTCGTCGACGACGGTTTCGGCGCCGTCGTCGACGGTTGGTTCCGCGAGACGGACGAGATCCTCCTCGGCCGCACGACCTACGACATGATGTACGCCTTCTGGTCGACCGTGACCGATCCCGACGATCGGGTGGCCACGATCCTGAACACCCGGCCCAAGCACATCGTTTCCACGACGCTGACCGACCCCTCGTGGAACAACGCCACCGTCATCGACCGCGACGTGGTGGACGCCGTCCGCGCGCTCAAGCAGCGGCCGGGCGGCGAGCTGCAGGTCCACGGCAGCTGCGCTCTGGCGCACACCCTGCACGACGCCGGACTGATCGACGAATACCGGCTGATCATCTTCCCGGTCGTGGTCGGCGGCGGCAAGCGGCTGTTCCCAGACGGCAGCGTTCCGGGTTCGCTCACCCTGGTCGGTTCGACCGTGACGACCACAGGTGCGGTCGCGATGACCCTGCGGCCGGCCGGCTCGCTGGGCACCGGCGACATCGAGGTGGTGGACGGCAGGGAAGTGATCCGGCCCGCCTGACACCGGCACCTGCACCGGACAGCACCCCGGCCGCCTCTCCCGCACTGTTCCCGCACTGTCCCGCCGCGACGTTCGTCAGCCACTGCGAACACGCACACAACACGCGCAACGATCAGCACCGCCCGACGATCAGCACCGCCCGACGACACCAAGGAGCACTCCCATGGCCCAGTACCTGCTTTCCGTGCACGGCAGCGACACCGACCCCGTCCCCGACGACCTGCAGGAGCTCTTCGCGGCGGTCGACCGTTTCAACACTGACCTGAAGGCGTCGGGTTCGTGGGTGTTCGCCGGCGGCCTGCATCCGGCGAACACTGCCACCGTCGTCGACGCCACCGGCGCCGGTGACCCGATCATCACCGACGGCCCGTACCTGGAGTCCAAGGAGCACATCGGCGGCTTCTGGATCGTCGACGTCCCGGATCTGGACGCCGCGATGGAGCTGGCCCGGAGGGGTTCTGCGGCCTGCCGCGGCTCGGTCGAGGTGCGGCCGTTTCAGCCCGAGCCGGACGCCTGACATCCATGCCCGCGCCCGACCACACCGAGCTCGACCGTGTCTTCCGATCTGAGCACGGCCGGATCGTCGCCGCACTGGCCCGCCGCTTCGGTGACCTCGACGTCGCCGAAGAGGCGGCCCAAGAGGCGTATCTCGTTGCGCTGCAACGGTGGTCGGAGTCCGGCTTGCCGCCGAACCCTGGTGCCTGGCTCACCACGACCGCGCAGAACAAGGCGATCGACCGAATCCGCCGGGAATCCACCCGGGACGCCAGGCACGGCCAGGCCGCGATGATCCACGACACGATGACCTATGACGGCGACGATCCCGACTACGCCGTCTCCTCGGTGGTGGACGACCGGCTGCGGCTGATGTTCACCTGCTGCCATCCGGCGCTGGCGACCGGCGCCCAGGTGGCGCTGACCCTGCGGCTCCTCGGCGGGCTGACCATTGCCGAGATCGCCGGCGCGTTCCTGGTCGACGAGGCCGCGATGGCCAAGCGGCTGACCCGGTCGAAGCAGAAGATCAAGGCAGCCAGGATTCCCTACCGGGTGCCCCCGGACGCCGAGCTGCCGGGACGGCTGCAGGGAGTGCTCGCGACGCTGTTCCTGGTGTTCAACGAGGGCTACCTGCCGTCCGCACCGCTCCCGGCGTGGTCATCCCCTGAGTCGTCATCCGGGTCGTCGGCATCCTCGGCGTCATCATCCGGGTCGTCGGCACCGCAATCCGTGGACGTGCGGACCGACCTCTGCGCGGAAGCGATCCGGTTGACCGGGATCCTGGCCACCCTCATGCCGGACGAGCCCGAGGTACTGGGGCTCTTGGCTCTGATGCTGCTCTCCGACGCCCGCACGCCCAGCCGATTCGCGGACGGGACGCTGGTGCCGCTCGCCGACCAGGACCGGTCGCGGTGGAACCGGGAGCTGATCGCGGAAGGGCACGCCATCGTCCGCACCTGCCTGCGCCGCAACAGACCCGGGCGCTACCAGATTCTCGCCGCGATCAACGCCGTGCACACCGATGCGGCCACCGCGGCAGATACCGACTGGAGGCAGGTCGTCACCCTGTATGACCAGCTGATGGCGGTGGACCCGTCGCCGGTCGTCGCGCTGAACCGGGCGATCGCCGTTGCGGAGGTCGACGGGCCGTTGGCCGGGCTGGCCATCCTCGACGCACTGAAGCTGGAGGGTTACCACGCTTTTCACGCCACCCGCGCCGATCTGCTCGGTCGCGCTGGGCGCCCGGCGGAGGCCATCGCCGCCTATCGCCGGGCACTGGCGGTGACCGGCAACCCGGCGGAGAAAGTGTTCCTGCGCGGCAGGATCGACCGGCTGGAAAGGGTGGGCGGCGGCTGAGGCCGAGGGCTGCCTGCCGGCGGATCACTCCGGCGTCATCCGCCGGCGATGTGCAACGGGGCGGGGATGACGTCGCCGGTGTGGGCAGGGCGGTGTTCTCACCCCCGGAGCGCCGGCCGCTGTCACCGTGCTGCCCCCTTTCCTCGGGTCGCTGAACACCCGATGCCGCCGGGGCTCGGCGCTGCCGCCTCGGACGGAACGCGCCGTCCGACTTGGGCGGTTCCGGGGTCATGGTGCCCGGATCGGCCGGTGCCGGCCACTCCGCCGCCGACGGTGGCGGGGAGCAACGAGCCATTCCCGCCCGTCGTCAGCCGGCGGACGCGCCGTCCATCTGCGCGGCCCATAGATCCGGGCCGAATATCTCGTACCGGATGGCTTCGGCGGGGACGCCGCGCCGCAGCAGGGTTTCTCGGACATGCCTCATGAACGGTAGCGGCCCGCAGGTGAACACCTGGACGTCGTCGGGCAGCGGCACCGTCGACAGGTCCATGTACCCGGACTCCGCCCGACGATCGCCCGGATCGACGGTCTCGTACCACGAGTAGACGGTGAAATGATCCAGTTGCCGACCGACGTGCAGCACCGTTTCCCGCAGTGCGTGGTCCTGTGCCGTGCGGTCGGCGTGCGCGATGATCACCTGCCGTTCGGGCTGGGACCGTGCGATGTGCTCGACGATCGGGAGCACCGTGGTGATCCCGGCGCCGGCGCTGGCCAGCAGCAGCGGACTGTCGGAGCGGTCGACGACGAAGTCCCCGGCGGGTGCGCTGACGTCCAGCACATCCCCGGGGCGGACATCGTCGTTCAGGTGGCTGGAGACCCGCCCGTCCGGTGCACCGTCGACGCCGCGGACCCGCCGCACCGTGATCTGCATCCGCCCACCCAGCGCGGTGGACGACACGGTGTACTGCCGCGGCTGCCGGGACCCGTCGGGCAGGTCGACGAACACCGAGACGTACTGCCCGGGGCTGATCCGCGGAAGTGGGTGCCCGTCAGCGGGTTCGAGGATCAGCGAGACGACATCGACCGTCTCCTCGATTCTCCGGATCACCCGGTACTGCCGGGTCGGCCGGGTCGGGTCGACCTCGGCCTGTTGATACAACCGCGCTTCCTCGGCGATCAATTGCGTCGCGAACAACCAGTACACCTCGTCCCAGGCAGCGGCGATCTCCGGTGTGACGGCTGCGCCGAGGACCTCTCCGACGGCGGCGAGCAGGTGATGCCCGACAATCGTGTACTGCTCGGGTCGGATGCCGAGCGAAACGTGTTTGTAGGCAATACGTTTCAGGACGTGCGCGAAGGAGGGTGCGTCAGGGTCGATCAGCTGGACCGCGTACGCCACCACAGATCCCGCCAGCGCCCGGCTCTGCTCGCCGGTGGCTTGGTTCCCCATGTTGAACACGTCAAGCAGTTCCGGGTGCGCGGCGAACATGCGCGGATAGAAAACCGCGGTGATCTGCTCGGCATGGGCTGCGACGACCCCGGCGGTGGCCGCGACGACCTCCCCGGATTCCTTGGACAACAGCGAGATCGGACGATCCTGCAACACCGTTGGTGACATGGCTCGTACTCCTTCGTGGATAGTCCTGCTGTGGCAGTTTCCGGCGGGCGGACCGGCGGTCCGCATCGCCCCCGTTACCGCGGTTGTGGCCGGATCGGCGTCGGCCGATGCTTGTCGTGCTCCGCGACCCTCGGCCCAGGTTGCGGGCCTTGGATGGTGTCCCACTGGTCGTCGTCGAGGTAGGCCAGCGCCGCGGGAAACAGGCCGTTCTCCTCGCGGTCGATGTGGTTGTGCAGCAACGTGAGCATCTCGCTGATGCGCTCGATGTCGCCGCCGTCGATGGCGGTGAGCAGCGAGTCGAGTTCGTCGTGCTCCGCGCACAGGGACGCGATGTGCTCGGTGAACAGCTCGTCCTTGCGCATCTCGGCGAACAGGCCGTCCTGCTCGCGCTCCGTGTGCGGATGCAACAGCGCGGCCAGCGCCCGGCCGGCTGCTCTGGATGCGTCGAGATCGTTGTCCCGGTAGGCGATCTGCAGCGCGTAGGTGCTGTTCACGATGGCGTCGTGCTCTGCGTTCAGCTGGGCGATGATCGGGATCTCCCGGCAGCCGCAATAGCTGCACACGGCTACCACCCCCGGACGGGCTCGCCGGGCCGGGCCGCGGACCGGGAGCGGTACACGTTGGGCCTCAGGTTGGGTGTGCGGGGAAGGGAGATCGGCCGGCTGGTCGTCATGCCCGCACGGGCGCTGAGACGATTGTGCCCACGGTCGAAACGCTGAATGCCATCGCCATCGACTCCTTTCGGAATTCGGTCAGCAGGATCGTAAGGACCGCGAAACGACGCGAGGCAGGGCCGAAAGTCCCGTCCGCGGACATCTGTCAGTCGGCGGCGACACGCCGGGGCGCGGCGGAAACCCGGTGGTTCACACCGCGCATGGCAGTGCGCGAGGAACGTCGGGTGAGCGCAGTCAGAGCTGGCGCCGAGCGGGCTGCTCGACCAGCAACGCGGACGGCAAAGTCGGCGCCGACGATTCCAGGGCGGCTGTGGGTTCAGCCCCTATGCGGCAACGCTTGTCCGAGGCGCGTGTCAAGGACGTCGAGCCGGCGCCGTCGACCGCGACCCGACGCCCGTGAGCAGAGGGTCTCGGCGAACCCGCCCACCGGATCTGGAATCCGGATACCGCCTGCCGGCATCCCCCGGGATACTGGCCGCCAGGTTGATATCTGGTCTTCTGCGATCGGGAGGTGCCCATGGCTCGGGTACGGGAACTGCGACTGGTGGTCACCGCCGCCGACCACAACGAGGCCGTTGCCTTCTTCCGCGACGCGCTCGGGCTGCCCATGCAGGGCAGCTACGAGGCCAACGGCGGGCGGGTCACCATCCTCGAGGCCGGACGCGCGACACTGGAGATCAATGATCCGGCCTACGCGGAGTACATCGACGAGGTGGAGGTCGGCCGACGCGTGGCCGGGCCGATCCGGGTTGCCTTCCAGGTGGATGACGCGGCAGCAGCCACCACCGAGCTGACCGATGCCGGGGCGACGGTGATCGCGCCGCCCACCCGAACGCCGTGGGATTCCTTGAACTCCCGGCTGGACGGCCCGGCCGGACTGCAACTCACGCTCTTCGAGGAGCTCGGCTGAGCCGCCTGGATCCGGCCGTCGGTCAACCCATCCCGGGGATCGGTCCGAGCAGTTCGATGCCATGCCGCGTGGCGACGCCCAGGACCGCGTCCATGGTGGCATCCCCGTTGTCGGCGAGTGCCGCCGCGGCTCGGGAGAAGCCCTCCATCGGCGCGCCGGGGGCGTGCACGACAAAGGCCGATGCCGGCGCCGCCGACTCGTTGCGGATGGTGTGCGGCGTTCCACCGGCGAGCGGCACCGTGTGCCCGGCGCTGGCGGTGAATCGCCGGACAGGCTCGCCGAAACCGCCTGTGTAGAAGGTGAACTCGCCGTCGAGCACGTAGTACACCTCGCCGGGGGCATGACGATGCATCACCGGCGGGCCGCCCCCCGGCAGCATCCGGATCTGCACGGCGAACAGGGCGCCGTTGGTCTCTGCGCTGGTTGCCAGGATGCTGATCTCGTCGCCGCCCATCGTCAATCGGTCGGGTGTGCGAAGATCGACAGGTAGCTTGTCCATCCGGAAAGAATAGACAGGAAGCATGTCGACATCAAGACCGAGACCCAGAACGGCCGGTCGGGCACGGCCGGTCAACCTCGCCGTCCTGATGCGCGACGCCTTCGTGGCGCTGAACGACCTGGTGATCGATCATCTGGCGGCGTCCGGGTTCCCGCAGGTGCGGCCCGCCCACGGCGCGGTATTCCAGTACATCGATGACGACGGCACGACCGTGTCGGACCTCGCCGAGCGGGCGCAGATGACAAAGCAGGCCATGGCGGAACTGGTTCGTCATCTCGAGGGCCACGGATACGTCACCCGGGATCCGGATCCGGCCGACCGCCGTGCCAAGTTGGTCGTCCCCACCGATCGCGGCCGGAAAGTGGTTGCCGTCGCCCAACGGCTCGTTCCGGACCTGGAGCAACGGGTTGCCGCCGTGCTGGGAACGGACCGGACACGCGCTCTGCGGCACGACCTCGAAGCGATCATCGCCGCTGCGGGGTCCTGGCGGAAACCAGCAGATGATCGATGACCGCGTCCCGTGATGTCGGGCGCCCGCCACGAGTCCGCACCAAGATCCCCAGGTGCTGCTTCGGGCTCGACGATCAGGGTTGCTCTCGGGTGATTCGCCGTATCCGGCCGGCAATGAACCGGCGGGCGAAGGGTCCGAATCGGTCACCGTCGGCGCGACGCCAGGCCAAAATGGCCTGGGCGAGGCCCAGTTCCGCCGCATCCCGGTACGCGAGCCGCGCCGCGCCGTGCGAGTTGTCCGCGGCTGCCGCCGCGGCGAACGACCGGGCCCATGGCAGGTAGTGACGGAACACCGCGTCCTCGGCCGCGGCGACCAGTCGCTCAGACCCGCTGTTGTTGGCCTCGGCGAAGTTCTGCCAGAGTCCGGCGGCCTCCGGCCCGGCCGCCGGTCGGCGGGTTTCCATCGCTGCTGTCATGGTCGGGTTGCATACGGGCGAACCGGACGGACGAGTCGCACCCTTTTCGCCAGTGGGGGCGGATCCGGCCGAGCGGGTGGCTCGGCGGGCGCGACCTGGTAGTAGAACACCACCCAACCGTCGTACCCCTGACTGTTGAGCGCGCCCTGACGGTGATGCCGGCTCTCCGCCGCCATGCCGATGGCGACATAAACCCTGGGTCCGCGGGACACCGGTTCGACGACCCAGGTCAGCTCGACGCGGTGCCCGCGAACTGCGGGCGCCGGATCGACGCCGAAGGGGTGGACCCACCAGCGCAGTTCGCGGCCGTGCACATCCGTCCCCTCGCAACGGAAGGTGACCCGGTCGCCCGGCACCAGGGTTCGGCCGGTGTCGATCGCCGTGCCCATCGCTTGCCGCTCCCGTGACGGAGTGCGCCGGCCGGCGTCGTCCCGCACGGACCTGATCCATGGATAGTGGTAGCCGAGGGGATCCCGATCGGTCGACGGAACGTGATCGATGAGGCTGAGCAGCGGCATGGTCGGTGAACTCCTTTGCCTTCGCGGTGCCGCGTGCGTCTTCAGTCGTGGGCGCAGCCGCACCGGAGGTGCTGACCGCTCCGATCCACCGCACCAAGGGGACCAACTCGTTGCCGACCGCAGGTCGCGTGGTCGATCGACCCACCCGGCCCGGCACGATGCTGGCAGGGTGCTGACCAAGGGATGTGCGGTGCGATGTCGGTGTGCCCCGGGAAGACGTTCCGCGGGATTGTCGCCGGAGTCTGGGGCGACGAGACCATGGCTACCGTAAACCGTGGTCGCCGATAAGGCAATCGCTGGGATGGCCAGCCCGAATGCGTGCGGCTCCAAATCTCCGGACGCGCGTCCGGGATGCCTTCTTCGGACACGGTCGTCAACGGCCGGACCCGGCGTCTGCCTCGCCGTGAACCTCAGGGATGGTGAGATCTGCTGCCGCACAGGGCGGCTGAGCGAACGGCGAGCCGCGCTGTCCACAACAGGCAGCCGACGGAATTCGATCTGCTGCGCATCTTGGGAACAACATCATCAGATCGAACCTGAGAAATAAGTAATTGATGCAGGCGCAGAAATGGGACGCCGAAACCGGCGCCGGAAAAGGGTGCCGGAAAGACCCGTCAATTACGTCGCGAGCACCAATTCGCCACTGACCACGCGCTGTGAAACGTCCCGCACGGGCAGGCTGTGGCTCCGGGCGTAGGCGCGCAGCCGCTCGAAGCCCTCTTCCGGTTCCAGGCCGTCGTGTCCGAGGAGGTAGCCCTTGGCGAGTTCGATGATCAGCCGCGAGTGCAGCGCGGTTTCGAGTTGCTCCACTCGTTTCAGCGCCTCCGACGTCCCGGCGCTGCTGCTGCGGCGGAGATTGCAGACAACACCGCGGACGATCGGGTCGTCCAGCAGGTTGGTCAGCGCGGCCTCGGCCGACACCCAGTGGCGGCGGCTGTCGACCCGGAACTCGACGGGCGGATGCGCGCCGGGGCGCCTGAGGAACTCCTCGATGAGCCGGCCGACATTTTCCCGATCATCGGGATGAATACGCGGAATGATGGACGTCCCGGTGATCTCGTCCTCCTGCCACCCGAACAGTTGCTGAACGGCGGGGCTCGCATAGGTGACGACGGCGTCGGACCGCAGCACCAACGCAGCGTCGGTGGAACGCTCGAGCAATGGTTTGAGCGCGGTGCCGAGATTGGTGGAGATCCCGACGATGCCCACCAACGCACCGTCGCGGTGGACACCGGAATCCGTGACCAGCGCCGGGAATCGGGTGCCATCCCGGCGTCGCACGAGGAAGCCGCCCGACCAACTGACGCCGTCCCGGAGGGCCGCGATGATGTCCGCCGCGACGTCCTGGGTGACCTCGGGGACTGTCAGTGTGGTGATCGTGCGGCCGACGGCCTCATCGGACGTCCAGCCGTACAACTGCTCGGCGGCCGGATTCCAGTACACGACGACGCCCTCGAGGTCTGTCGCGATCACCGCCTGCCCGATGCAGGACAACAGGTCCTCCGGACGAAGCGATACTGCAGCCCTCGCCGCGGCCATCACGATCACCTTCTCGCCCTGCGTCCCCGCTATGGACCGTAGCTGGCAGGTGCCGCGTTCCACATGAGGCGTTGGACCCCAACCTGCCCAGCGATGCCCGACTTCCACGGGCCGACGCCGGGGGTCCTGGGTCACCACGGGATCGCCGGGGGTACCAGTGCGAAGGCCCGATGGTGCGGCGTCACCGGTGCCCACACCAGCATGGGATCACTTCCCGTGCAGTGCAGCCCAAGGAGAATTCCCATTTCGGTCCGCACCCAGGTTCACCGTTCCGCCACCATCCGCGCCCTGGGGGCGGGACTTGCCCCGCCATTGGGCATCGCTGCCGCACCGTCGGCCATAGCCGGTGGCGGTCACAACGCTCCCACCCCACGTGCACCCAATCCGCCCAGCACGGGCACCGGATTCCTGGCCATCATTCCGGGCGGCAACGGCGCGGGCAGGGTCACCTCGCAGCCCGCCGGAATCGACTGCGTGATCAACGCCGACGGCGCGAACGGCCCTTGTCAGTCGTTCTTCCCGGCAGGTATCACGGTCCAGCTGGACGTCCGGGCGGCGGCAGGATCCCAAGTTCCAGGGCGGGCGGGGACTTCCCGGCTGTACCAAGGCGCCCAATGTCACGATCGTGCAGAACACGCACATCTTTCTGTCAGCCCGGGATCCAGTTGAAGTTCTGAGCGCACACCAGGCCTGCAGAATCTCGAACAGCTCAGCGGAAAAGACGAAACCCGGCGCTGCACTGGGCAGCGCCGGGTTGTCGAATAACGGACGTCAGATGCGCGGGCGCATGGTCGCGACCAGCGGGCAGGTGAACGGGTCACCGGCGCGCAGCCCCACCATGTTCAGATACCGGACCACGATGGCGTACGACTTGCGCAGTGTGGTCTCGGTGTAGGAGACGCCGTTGTCGATGCAGAACGGCTTGATGATCGCCTGGGCGCGCCGGAGGTTGGGCCGCGGCATGCTCGGGAACAGATGGTGCTCGATCTGGTAGTTCAGCCCGCCCATGGCGAACGTGGTGAACCGGTTGCTGATGATGTTGCGGCTCATCAGTACCTGCCGGCGCATGAAGTCGACCTTGGCATCGGCCGGCAGGATCGGCATGCCCTTGTGGTTCGGCGCGAACGTGCACCCCAGGTACACGCCGAGGACCGCCACCTGCAGCCCCAGGAACGCCGCGGCCTTGCCCATGTCCATCGCCCAGAAGACCAGGCCAAGATAGGCGATCCAACGAACGGCCAGGATCGCCATCTCCACCGGCTGACGCTTACCGGACCGCCGCGTGACGCTGGTGATGATCGACTGCGCGTGCAGGTTCACCCCTTCCAGGGTGAGCAGCGGGAAGAAGAACCAGCCCTGGTTGCGGCGCAGAAAGGCGAGGATCCGTGAGCGACCGGGCTGCTCTTCCTGCGGATAGAAGTGCAGGACCGACGGGGAGATGTCCGGGTCCTTGCTGATCTGGTTCGGTGCCCCGTGATGCTTGTTGTGCTTGCCGTTCCACCAGGTCAGGCTCATCCCACTGAACAGCGTGCCCAGCACCAGGCCGGCGCGCTGGTTCGCCTTGTTCGACAGGAAGATCTGCCGGTGAGCAGCGTCGTGGCCGAGGAACCCGAAGTGCGCGACGACCAGGCCGAGGGCCGCGGCGAGCAGCAGCTGCAGCCAGCTGTTGCCCAGCAGGATCATGCCGGCGACGATGCCGGCCGCGGCCAGCATCATGACCGACGATTTCACGGCGTAGTAGCCGTAGCGACGCTTCATCAGACCGGCCTGCTGCACGGTCTGCAGCAGTTGCGAGTACTCGGTGGGCGGTCTTGGAGTGCGCGGTCGACGGGTCCTGGTCACTGCTGTGGTCATGGGTTGCCTCACGTGTTCGGTGGGATACCGGGCATCACCGTGGGTCAGGAAGCCGGGTATCGAAGGGCAGGCGTTCAGACGTCCGATCGGGGTCGGCCGGTCGTCGGGGTAATCGATCTCCGGGGCTGGGAGGCACGTCCGGAGGTGCGACTGGATGCCGCGGGAAACTCAGGGCCAGTCGGCCACCGCACCGTTCTCCCCGTGGCTGTTGTGTTCAGCTCGCACGGGACTGTTCGAGATCGGAGGGGCCGTCGATCGGACGGTGCAGGTCAGGAGTTGGAGCGAGAACGCACTGTCGTTCGCGGGACGAAGTGCCGACCTGAGGTGGTCGTCGGCATGGGGCCGGCCCGGTGAGGTGTGCGTCTGCCGCATTCGTACCGCCGATCCCTGTCAGACTGCAATGGTGAATTGACATCCCGGAATCGGCGAATTCCCGAACCAATCTGAACCTTACCCTGAGGTGTTGCGACCGAAACAAGGTCGTCGGAGGGGCCGTCGATCGGCGGGCCGGAGCCCCGGTCGAACCGAAGTTCGCCGAATGGGCCCTTCGACCCTGTTGGCGCCGGGATGGCTGACGGATCGTCGTGGTGGCGGCCGCGGGAGGCTGCCACACGGGCCAGCAACGCGGGCGTTGTGGCCGGAAAGGACATTACCGTGACGACTTCCTTGCCGCTCGATCACTCCGGACTTGCCGTTCTCCCACGCGAGGAGTGTCTGCGCAGGTTGGCCGGCGCCCGGGTGGGCAGGCTGGCCTTCGTGTCCCAGGGCGACCCCGTCATCCTGCCGGTGAACCATGGCCTGGACGGCGAGTCGGTCGTCTTCCGGACCGCCAACGGTTCGAAGCTGCTCGCGTCGGACAGCGAGCTGCCGGTCGCCTTCGAGGTGGACGGGTATGACGCCGACCGGCGGTCCGGCTGGAGTGTGATGATCCGCGGTGTCGCGGTCACCGTCACCGATCCGGCCGACGTCGCGCGACTGAACCTGCTCGGCGTCTGGCCGTGGGCGGACCTGATCGAACGCACGAATTGGGTCCGGATCCGGACCTACTCGGTGACCGGGCGGCAGACGGTGCATCAGCCGCGCTGACCGCGCGTCAGGCCTGCTCAATCAGCGCCCTGGCCGATGGGGCCCTGCTCGATGGGGTGCTGCTCGATGGGGTGCTGCTCGATCACCTCACGGCAGGCCTGCTCGTCGAGGTCGAAAACCTCGCCCGCGCCGTCCACCGGGATGACCGACACGGCGATGGTGCCTGGATAGACCTCGACCAGGTTGAACGACCCGCTCGCCCACGTCCGGTCGTGACCGGCGCCTGCCAGCGGGTCGGTTCTGATCGCGGTCGATCCCGCGACCGCGACCGGCACACTGCCGAGCATCGCGGACTGGGCGATGTGGTGATGACCCGCCAGGACGATGCGGACGTCGGTGCCTTCGATGGCCGCGGCGAGCGCGTTCCGCGACGTCGACTCGAGGGCGAAATAACTGAGCAGCGGGGACGGCGGCGGGACCGGGGCGTGGTGTAGGACGACGACGCTGCCGTGCTCCGCGGGGTGTTCCAGCGCCGCGCGCAGGGCGTCGAGATGATCATCGCAGAGTCGGCCGTGTCCGGCGCCGGGGATCGTCGAATCCAGCACCAGGATCCGTAGCCCGTTGACATCGTGGACCTGCAGGATCGGCCCGCTCTCGATGCGCGCCAACAACTCTCGGTGCAGGACGGTCCGGACATCATGGTTGCCCGGAACGAAGACGGGCACCGCGTCGATGGTCGTCACCGCCGCGGCCAGCCGCCGGTAGGCGTCCGGATCCCCGGTGTCGGTGAGATCCCCGGACAGCACGATGGCGTCCAGTCGCCGTCCGCCGGCGACGGCCTCCTGCAGCACGGCGACCGCACGGTGCAGCGCCTCGTCCGCATCGAGCACGCCGTTGTACCGGGTCCCCGCCGCGGTCAGGTGGGTGTCCGAGAGGTGCGCGAGAACGTGCGTGGGGACGGCCGGCGGGCTGCCGTCGGGGGTCGACCAACCCTGATGACGGTCATGCCGGCCGCCCGGCCCGCTCACGCTTCTGTGGTCCACGAACGGACGATATCCACCAGCCCGGCGACGTCTGGCGCCCGCCAGGTCGGCGCGCCGCGATGCTGCCCGAACCGGTCGATCAGCGCGGTGGCACAGCCGGCCGCGGCCGCCGCCTCCAGCTCGCCGGACCACCGGGTGCCGATCACCAGCAGCTCCGCCCGGCCACCGCCGCCGCCAGGCGCACGGCACCGCCGGCAGGCGCATCGGCACCGCCGGCAGGCGCAGCGGCACCGCCGGCAGGCGCATCGGCACCGCCGGCAGGCGCATCGGCACCGCCGGCAGGCGCATCGGCACCGCCGGCAGGCGCATCGGCACCGCCGGCAGGCCATCGGCACCGCCGGCAGGCGCATCGGCACCGCCGGCGGCGAGCAGTTGCCCGAGCGCCGTGCTCACCGGGAGCCGAACGACCGCGTCGACGGAGCCGGTCAGCTCGCAGGCCTCCAGCACCGGGTCGGCCGCCGGATCGTTCGGCACGGTGAGGACCGCGACGCCGGCCCGCCCGGCGGTCGCGGCGACGATCTCCGCCAACCCGTCCGGTGGGTCGAGCACCCACGCACTGGCGGCCAGATCCACCCGTGACGCCCGCCGCGCCGCCTCGACACCGGCCGCATCCAGCCCGGCGGCGGCCGCCAGCAGTTCCACGGCTTGCTCGCCGTCCTCCGCCGCGGCCAGGTCCGGACCGGCGAGCTCGATCCCGGCCGCCAGCAGGTCCGGCGTGCCTTCGAGAAAACCGCGCATGCCGGCCAGCACCGCGCGTCCCGGCTCGGCCGGCAGCGCGGCGGCGACATGCCGGGCGAAGGCCTGAGCCGCCAGATCACCCGAGTGCACCACGCCGTCCAACCGCAATACGACGGTCCGGGGGACAGGCGCTCGCACGCACCGCAGCCTAACGACCTGGCCGACGCCGTTTCCGGGCCGCGGGCTACCGTCGTCCGATGCGAGCGGTCGAGTACTCCCGTCATGGTGATCCCGATGTCCTGCAGGTCGCGCGCCGTGCGGAACCCGAGCCCGCACCGGGCGAGGTCCGCGTCCAGGTGCACCGGTCCGGGGTGAACCCGACCGACTGGAAGTCCCGTCGCGGCACAGGGTCCGGGGTGGTCGATCCGGCGCAGGTCCCCGGGCAGGACGGCGCCGGAGTGGTGGACGCCGTGGGGAACGGGGTGGACGCGGCACTGGTCGGGCAGCGGGTCTGGATCTGGGAGGCCGCCTTCGGTCGCCCGCAGGGCACCGCGCAGGAGTTCACGGTGGTGCCGGAGCGGCACGTCGTGCCGTTGCCGGACGCCGCGTCGTTCGACCTCGGGGCGGCGCTGGGGATCCCGTTCCTCACCGCGCACCGCTGCCTGACGGTCACCGAGGACGGGCCGACGCGAGCTTGGCCCCGGAAAGCTGCAGGACCGGGTGGTGCTGGTCGCCGGCGGTGCGGGCGCCGTCGGGAACGCCGCCATCCAGCTCGCCAGGTGGAGCGACGCCACGGTGATCAGCACGGTGAGCAGCGCGGCGAAGGCGCAGTCGGCGTTGGCGGCGGGCACCGACCATGTCATCGATTACCGGCAGCAGGACGTCGTGGTGGAGATCGGCAAGCTCGCCCCGCACGGCGTGCACACCATCGTCGAGGTGTCGCCCGCGGCGAACGCGGCGATCGACGCCCAGGTGATCGCCCGGCACGGATCGGTCGCGATGTACGCCGACAACGGCGGCGCCGAGCTGACCCTGCCGGTGCGCCCGTTGATGGCACCCAACGCGCGCTGGCAGTTCGTCCTCGTCTACACCGCACCGGCGGCCGCGAAGGCGCGGGCCGTGCAGGATGTGGCGGCGGCCGTGGCCGCCGGCGCGGTGCGGGTCGGCGAGGAGGCCGGTCTGCCGCTGCACCATTTCTCGTTGGAGGACACCGCCGCCGCGCACGCCGCGGTGGAGAACTCCGTGGTCGGCAAGGTCCTGATCGACGTGGTGCCGGGCTCGTAAGTCGGGGTTTGCGTACGGTTCGACGCATGCCGACCGGTCGCAGTGCAACGGTGGTCCGCCGGTGGGTGGCCGCGGCGGCCGCCGCCGGGGACTGCTGATGATCGTGTCCTCGTTCCTGCCGTGGATCAGCACCGCCACCGAGGACGGCGGATCCACGTCGATCACCGGCTGGGGCGGCATCACCGGCAGCAGCGGAATCGCCGGGACCAACCTCAACGACGTCCTCGACGGCCAAGGGACATATCGGCCCGGGCTGATCGGGTTGATCTTCGGGGTCATCACGGTGGTCGCGGCCATCGCGGTGGCCGCCGTGGCCACCGGACCGCGGCCGCACCGGGTCACCGCCGCCGTTCTCACGCTGTGCGGGTTGGTCACCGGGGGATGGGGGCTCTACCGGGCGCTGGAACCGGGCGATGCCAACGTGTTTCAGGCGGGAGAGGCATCGGCCGGACCCGGGCCGTGGCTGACCGCAGTCGGCGGCGTCCTGGCGATCGCATCGGCCGTGGTGATCTTCGTCGGCCGGATCGACCAGCCTGCGCCGAGCGGGAGGCGGCCCATCCAACCGAGGTGACCCCGGACCAGGCTGATCGTTGCCGCGATGGTCGCCCTCGTGGCACGTGTCGCTGCCCGGTGCCGGGTCGGGCCGGTATGTCCGGCCCTGCACGATGGACGGACGGCCGGACCGCGCCGGGACACAGGGCCCGTCAGGGTCCGCAGCCCGATTCAGCGGGCGACATCCGCGGTCTGCAGCATTCTGGTCAGCTTCTCGGGGTTCCGAACGGTGTAGATGCCCGAGACCAGCCCGTGGTCCACCCGCACCGAGAGCACCGCCTCGATCGCCCCGTCGAGGCGGAGCACAAGGGCGGGCCAGCCGTTGACGTGCGCCATCTCCCCGGTGATCCCCAGATCCCGCATTGCCCGGACGCCGACCCGCATCAGCGGGCCGACCTTCCCGATGCCGGACACCGGCCGCGGCAGTGCCCGCTTGATCCCGCCGCCGTCGCCGAGTGCCACCACGTCCGGGGCCAGGACGTCGACCAGCGGCTGCAGATCGCCGGTATCGAGTGCGGTCAGGAACGCCTCGAGCGCCCGGCGGCAGTCGGCCTGCGAGGCCACTCCGCGTGGCCGGCGGGCGGCGACGTGGGCGCGCGCTCGACTCGCGATCTGCCGCACCGCCGCCTGGTTCTTGCCCACCGCCTGCGCGAGCTCGCCGTAGCCGAGGTCGAAGACCTCCCGGAGCAGGAACACGGCTCGCTCGGTCGGCGACAACGTCTCGAGGACCAAAAGCATTGCGGTCGAGAGACTGTCGGCGAGCTCGGCATCCTCCGCAACGTCGGGAGCGGTCCGCAACGGCTCGGGCAGCCAGGGCCCGACATAGTCCTCCCGGCGGTGCGTCAGGACGCGCAACCTGTCCAGCGCGGCCCGAGTCACGATCCGTACCAGGTAGGCCCGCGGATCTCGGACCTGCGACTGGTCCACCCGCGACCACTTCACCCACGACTCCTGCAGCACGTCCTCGGCGTCGGCCGCGGACCCGAGCATCTCGTAGGCGACGGTGAACAGCAGACGCCGGTGGACGACGTACGGGTCGTCGGTCATCGGTCCGCGGTGACCACCGGACGCGGGGCCAGCGGCTCGAGTCCGCAGCTGTCGGCGAAGTGTTCCGACCGGATCCCGAGCGCGACGTTCGACCGTGCGGCCAGGTTCATGTAGCCCACTCTGCGCACTGAGTTCGATCAGCCCGTCGGCGCCCAGATCGGCGAGCAGCTGAGCGGCAAGCTCGTCGCTCACCGCCGGCGGGGTCGCGGTCATCGCCTCGGCGTATTCCATCACCCGCCGCTCCAGCGGAGTGAACACCGACGCCTCGCGCCACCGCGGCACCTCACGTGCCTTCGCCGTGTCCAGCCCCTTGGTATGGGCGGCGAAATAGTGCAGGTCGAGGCAGAAGCCGCAGCCGATCTGCGCGGCGGTGGCCATCACCGCGTAGGCGGAGAGAGTCGGTTCGACCCGGTCCCACTTCTCGGCGCGGGCTCCGGCCTTGGACAGGTCCATCAGCACGGTGGGGTGGTGCCACATCAGCTCGAGATTTTCCGGCACCCGGCCCAGCTTCCTCCGCGCCGCAAGCTTGACCAGACGACCCCGCACGCCGGTCAGCGGGGCCTTGGGGATACGGGCACCATTGCTCATCTCGATCTCCTTTGTCTCGATCGCCCTGTCGTTTCGTCCTGCACATCAAGACGACGACGGGTCGTTCGGTGTGACAGCAGCGCACCGACCCGAGTCAGGGAATCGTCGAGAACTCGGAAACCGGCGGACAGCGATCACCGGCCGGTGAACGGGCCCCGGCCGCGACGGTGGTGTCGAGGGCTCTGCCTCAGCCCCGCAGCTCCCCGTCGACCAGCAGTTCGGCGATCCGGTCCAGCACCGCGTCATCGCCGGCGTAGATGCCCTCCGGACGCGGCCAGTGCACCAGCACATCGGTGAAGCCGAGCGCGGCGGCCCGGCCGGCGGCGTCGGTGAACGCGTCCAGGCTGCTGACCGACAGCACAGGCGCGGAATCGAGATTGAGGTAGCGCTCGACCTGGCGGGGAATCCTGCCGAGGGCGTCGACGGCGTCCTCGAAGCGCCGCACCGACTCCGCCACCGCGTCCCACCACTGATCCTGGCCGAGGTCGGCGGCTTCCGGTCCGGTGGTCGCCCAGGCGTCGCCCCGCTCCGCCGCCAGCCTGATCGCCCGCGGGCCGTTCGCGGCGACGATCAGCGGGATCCGCGAGCGGCTGCCTGCCGGCACCATTCTCGCCCGGTCCGCGGTGAAGTACGTTCCCTGCCAACTGGTTTCGCCCTGACGCAGCAGCAGGTCGAGCAGCGTCAGGAACTCGGTCAGCCGGTCGATGCGCCGGCCCGGGGGGAGCGGCTGCCCGCCGAAGACCGTGGCGTCCCAGCCGATTCCACCGGCGCCGATACCGGCCAGCAGCCGGCCGCCGGAGATGTCGTCGATCGTCATGAGGTCCTTGGCCAGCGTCACCGGGTGCCGGAAGTTCGGTGACGTCACCCAGGTCCCCAGCCGGAGCCGCTCGGTGACGGTTGCCGCGGCGGTCAGGGTGGGGATGGTGCCGTACCAGGGTTGGTCGGCCAGCTCCCGCCAGGCCAGGTGGTCGTAGCTCCAGCCGTGCGCAAATCCTCTGTCCTCCAACGATTTCCACCGGACGCGGGCCTCCGGCCAGCGGAACTGGGGGAGGAGGACGACACCGACGCGCATGCCGGAGAGGCTATCCGACGGGCCGGTCTCCGCCGGCGGTGGTCGGCGCGGTCTCGAGGGCCGCCGCGGCCTCCATCAGCATCCAGCCGGACAGCTGCACCGACAGGTCCCGCTCGGGTGGGCCATCGTCGTCGGGGGGCGCGGCCGGTCGTGACCATTCCGGTCCGAAGACCGGGCCGGACCGGGAGCCGGCCGGGAAGTACGCGTGCGTCCACGCCGCGTGGGCCGATGCCGCGACGAGCGCGCCCGCCGTCCGCCTGGCCCGCGTCGCGGCGGCGTCATCTCCGGGCAGCCGGGTCGCCACCAGTGCGAGGTACCGGCTGAGAATTCCGCTGAACAGACCGGAGTCGCCACCCCGGTGGCCGATGAGTACGCCGTCCCGGCTCAGCCCGGTGTGCACGGCGTCCACCAGTCGGGCGACGCGCCGGACACTGTCGTCGCGGGTCTCCGGGTGTCGCAGCGCGAGCTCGGTGTCGGCCCCGAGCACGACCCCCTGGTTGTAGGTGTAGATCATCGGCTCGATCCGGGTCCCGCCGTCGGCCGCCGGCCGCAGACCGTCCCAGATCAACCCCGACACCGGGTCCCGCAGCCGCCGGTCGATCCACTCCGCGGTGTCGACGGCTCGCGCGACGGCGCCCGCCCGGGCCAGCAGGATCGCCGCCGGACCGTTGGCCGGCACATTCTTGAACACGTCGCCGCGCCGCCATGGAATCCCGCCGCCCTCGGCGTCGGTCCAGGCATCGGTGATCTCCGCCGTCAGCGTGCTGACCACCTCGGCATGATCACTTCCGAACCGAGAGTCGGAACGCTGCAGCGCCAGCGCCAACCACGCCATGTCGTCGTAGTACCGGTTCGTCCACCGAAAACCGTTGGCGAGGTGGATCCCTCGGACGAGGCGCTCGGCCAGCCCCGGTCGCCCGGCGGCTGTCGGGCCGGCCGGATCGCGCACCGCGGCGTCGACGACACAATCGAGCAGGTGTGCCTGCCACCAGTAGTTCCAGCCCAGGTACAGCCGGTGCAGCAGCGTGGGCGGCCAGCTGTTCACCGCGAGCCGGGTGCCGGGAAGGCACCACAACCGCCGTACGGAGCGGTCCAGCACCGCCCGCTCCGCGGCCGCCGCGCGTTCGCTTGGGGTCATTCGTCGTACAGCTGTGAGCGATCGAAGCCGTCCCTGGCCCGGCGTCGCTGACCGCCGGCAGGGACCGGCGCCTGCGGCTGTGCAGCGACGGTGTCGCGCACGCCCTCATGGTCGTCGGGGGGGCGCGGTGCGACGCCCTCGCGGTAGACGAACACCGCGAAACCGATCAGGGCGAAAACGCCGAACGCCTCCCACTGCAGGGCGTAGGACAGGAACGGACCGGCGTCGGTCTGCGGCAGTTCGATCGGCGTCAGCACGCCCGGGCTGGAGTCGGTCAGCTGCAGGTAACCCGCAATGAACTGCTCCGAAGGCCCGGGGCCGCCGATCGCGGCGACGTTGATCGCGTACGCCTCGACCCTGGTCTGCACGGCAAGCGGCGGCCGGTTCAGCGGATCGACCTGCTCCGGCTGCACCCGCCCGGTGATGGTGACCGGCCCGGTGGGCGGGGCCGCGATGGGCACGTTGTTGCTGACGTCGGCGAAGGACACGTAACCGCGGTCCACCAGCAGCCACTGCCCGGACTCCAGCCGGAACGGGGTGATCACCTCGGAGACCGGGTTGCCGTTCTCGTCCTGCCGGAGCCGCACCTGCACCTGGCGGCTCGGGTCGAAGGTGCCGGTGGCCGTGACCACCCGCCAGCGGGCCTCTGGCGGGGGCTGCCCGCTGGCCGACAGCAGCTCGATGACCGGTACCGGCGCCGCGGCGAGGGCGGACGAGATGGCGGCGTTCTGGGCGGACCGCTCGTCGTGCCTGGAGAACTGCCACGGCGCGAGCAGGAAGAAGCACGTGCCGGCGAACGCGAGCGCCGCCAGCGCGGCGGCGATCCAGCCGGGGCTGAAGAGGAATGCCCACCGGCCGCGCCGCCTCACCGCGGCGTCGATCTCGGTCGCCGGCGCAGCGGTCCGGCGTCGGTCTGCTCGGCGCCGGTGGGCGGAGCGTCGGCTGCCAGCCGGCGGTGGATCTCGGCGACGATGCCCGGCGCGGCGGCCACAGTCATCGCCAGCACGTCGTCGAAGCCCGCGTCCGGTCCGTAGTACGGATCGGGCACCTCGTCGTCATCGGCATCGGGGTCGAACGACCGCAGCAGCACGAGCTTGTCCGGATCGTCGCTCAGCACCCGCAGGTCCTGCAGGTGACCGCGGTCTGCGGCCAGGACCAGATCGATGTCCTGCAGGTCGGGACGGGTGATCATCCGGGCGATGTGGTCGTGCTCGGGGTAACCGGCCGCCCGCAGCACCCGCATCGCCCGCGGGTTCGCACCCTGCCCGATGTGCCAGTCCCCGGTGCCGGCGCTGCTGACCCGTACTCGATCAGCCAGCCCGGCCTCGGCGATGGCCGCCCGCAGCACCTGCTCACCGATCGGCGAGCGGCAGATGTTGCCCGAGCAGACGACACAGACGTGGAACCGACGATCGGTGGAAGGGGCGGAGGGCACAGGCCCATTGTCCACGGGCCGGCGCAGGTCGGCGCCGCAGCGCCGGTGCCGGTGATCACCGTTTCGGTACTTCCGGCGTCGCTGAGCGACAGTGAGGGGGCAGAAACATTGATCATGGGAAGCTGTCGAAGCCCGAGCCGAGCCCGAGCCTAGGACAGCCCGAGCCGAGCCCGAGCCCGAGCCGAGCCCGAGCCGAGCCCGAACGCAGAACAGAGGGAGCAGCGTGGTCCGAATCCGTGACGTTCAGGCCGTCCTCGGGGCGGCCTACCCGGCAACGCTGGCCGAGGACTGGGACACCGGTATCGGCCTGACCTGTGGCGACCCGGGCGCGGAGGTCGGCACCGTGCTGCTGGCCGTGGACGTCGACCGGGACACCGTGCGGGAGGCGATCGAGCTGGGCGCACAACTGCTGGTCACGCATCATCCGCTGCTGTTCCGGCCGGTGCAGTCGATCGCCGCCGACACCGCCAAGGGTGCGCTGCTGCACCCGATGCTGCTGGCCGGCCTCGCGCACCTCGCCGCGCACACCAACGCGGACAGCGCGGTCGGCGGGGTGAATGACGCCCTGGCCGCGGTGCTGGGGCTCTCCGACGTCCGTCCGCTGGTGCCGCACAGCGACGGCTCCGCTGCGGGCAGCGGCCGGATCGGCACCCTGTCCGGCGCGACGAACCTGCGCGCCTTCGCCGAGCGGGTCGCCCGGGTGCTGCCGCCGACCGTCGGCGGCGTCCGCGCCGCCGGGGACCCCGACCGGCCGGTCCGCACCGTCGCGGTGTGCGGGGGCGCCGGTGACGGCTTCCTCGACGACGCCGCCGACGCCGCGGTCGATGTCTACCTCACTTCGGACCTGCGGCACCACGTCGTCGCCGAGTTCGTCGCCGACCCGCTGAGACCGGCGCTGGTGGAGGTCGCGCACTGGGCGGGGGAGTGGCCGTGGCTGGCGACCGCCGCGACACTGCTGCGGGAGGAGATCCCGGCGCTGCGGGTGGTCGTCTCCAGCCTGCGAACCGATCCGTGGACCGTGCACGCCCCGTCCCCCGCAGCTGCCGGGGACTGAGAGGATGAGCCCGTGCCCCTGAAAGCCGATCCGTTCGTGCAACGCCGCCTGCTCGACGTCGCACGCCTCGACCAGGTGATCTCCGCGGCGGAGCATCGTCGCCGCACGCTTCCCGAGCTTGCGTTGATCACCGCGCGCACAACCACCGCGGCGGAGCTGCGCAGCGCCCGGATCCTCGCCGAGACCGAGATCAGCGACCTCGACCGGGCCGCGCGGCGGCTGGACAACGAGATCGACGCCGTGCGGGCGCGAGCCAAGCGGGACGCCGACCGGCTGGCCTCCGGCAGTGCCCCCGCCAGGGACCTGGAGAACATGCAGCACGAGATCGTGTCGCTCGCGCGGCGGCAGGCGACCCTGGAGGACGAGGCGCTGGAGCTGATGGAGCGGCGAGAGGTCGCCGACGCCGCGTTCGCCGTCACCGAACGGGACCTGGCCGCGGCGCGCGCCGAGCTCGCCGCGGCGGAGCAGCGGCGCGACGACACCTTCGCCGACATCGACGACGAGCTGCGGCGTTCCGCGGCCGAACGCAAGGCGCTCGTCGAGGGGATGCCCGCGGAGCTCGTCGCTCTCTACGAGCAGATGCGCGCTCGGGGCCGGGTCGCCGCGGCGAAGCTGAACGGGTCGCGCTGCGAGGCCTGCCGGATGGACCTGGATCGCAGTGCGCTGGCCGGGATCTGGGCGGCCGGCGTCGAGGACGTGGTGCGATGCAGTGAATGTGGCGCCATTCTGATCCGTTCGTGAGCCCCACCAACGGTACGGCCGGACCTACCGGCGGCGCGGTGATCGTGCACGCCGACGGTGGCTCGCGCGGAAATCCCGGGCCGGCCGGATACGGCGCGGTGGTGCTGGACAGAAGCGGCTCGGTCCTGGCGGAGCGATTCGCAGCGTTGGGCGTCGCCACCAACAATGTCGCCGAGTACGCCGGGCTCATCGCCGGGCTGGAGGCGGCGCGTGATGTGGGCGCATCGGTCGTCACGGCCAGACTCGATTCCAAGTTGGTCGTCGAGCAGATGTCCGGGCGGTGGAAGATCAAGCACGCCGACCTCAAGCCGCTGGCGGCGCGGGCGGCCGCGCTGGTCGCGAACTTCGCACGGGTCGACTTCGAATGGGTGCCGCGTGCGGAGAACGCGCATGCGGACAGGTTGGCGAACCAGGCGATGGACGACGCCGCCCGGAGCGGCACTGCCGGCACCGGAGGAACCGCCCGGAGCAGCGCGGTTGGCCCCAGCGGCGCGACCGACGCCAGCGGCGCGACCGACCCCGCGGACGGCACCGGCGCCAGCGGCGCGACCGACCCCGCGGACGGCACCGGCGCCACTCGCGCGACCGGCGCCACCGGCAACATCCGCGGCATCGACAGATTCGGCCGCCCCGATCCCGCCGTGGATCCTGCCGCAGTGGCACCGGCGGTCCCGCTGCCGTCCGAAACAGCCAACGGCGCAACTCGTGTCGTTGTCGTCCGGCACGGCCAGACGACGTGGGGCGCCGAAATGCGGTTCGCCGGACGGCAGGACGTCCCGCTCACCGGTCGCGGACGGCGGCAGGCCACCGCCGTCGCGAAACGGATCAGCGCCCTCGCCCCGACCCGGGTGCTGACCTCGCCGCTGCAGCGGTGCACCAGCACAGCGCAGGCGATCGCCGAACACGTGGGCGCAACGGTGGCCGTGGACGAGCGGCTGATCGACGGACTGCTCGGCGACTGGACCGGGTTCCGCGCCGATCAGATCGCCGAGCAATGGCCGCGGCAGTTCGCTGCGTGGCGCTCGGACCCCGACGCCGCCCCGCCGGGTGGTGAGTCGTTCACCGGGATCCGGCAGCGGGTCGCGCCGGTGGTCGATGACGTGGTTGCCCGGCACCGGAGCACCACCATCGTCCTGGTGACCCATGCTGCGCCCGCGAAGATGATCCTGGCGTCGGCGCTCGGCACGGAATCCGCGGTGGCCTACCGGTTGCGCATCGACACCGGGTCGCTGTCCGGGTTCACCGTTCAACCCGACGGAGCGGTGATGGTCTGGGCCGTCAACGAGACCGGTCACCTGGTCGGCTGACACCGTCCATCTGCCGCCCGGCAACCGTCCTTCTGCCGCCCGGCACCGTCCATTTGCCGCCCGACGGCCGCGGTACTTCACTGAACGGGTGGCAGCAGGCCCAGCACCACGGCGTTTCGCGGACCGCGCCGATGCCGGCCGGTACCTGGCAACGCTGCTGGCCGGATACGCCGGCCGCAGCGATGTCGTGGTGCTCGGCCTGCCCCGGGGCGGGATTCCGGTCGCCGCAGAGGTCGCCGCAGCGCTGCGCGCCCCGCTCGAGGTGCTCGTAGTCCGAAAACTGGGCACGCCGGGCCGGCCGGAGCTCGCCATGGGCGCCATCGCCGACGTCGGGACAAGCATCGAGACCGTGACGAATCCCGACATCCTGCGACGGCTCCAGATCAGCGCGGCGGCCTTCGACGAGGTCTATCGCAGGGAAGTTGTCGAGCTGCGCCGGCGGGTCGCCGGCTACCGCGGGAACAGTCCACCGATTTCGGTGACCGGCCGGGTCGCCATCATCGTCGACGACGGGTTCGCCACCGGCGCGACGATGCGGGCGGCGGTGGCCGCGATCGGCCGGCAGCGTCCGGAGCGGGTGGTGGTCGCGGTGCCGGTCGGTCCGCCCGGGATGGCCTCCGGCTGGAGCGGCCGGGTGGACGAGGTGGTGTGCGCGCTCACCCCGGAGCGCTTCTCCGCCGTCTATCAGGGGTACGACGACTTCTCCCAGACCTCCGACGAGCAGGTGCTGGCCGCGCTCGCCGGAGCGGGCGCGGGACGTGCTCATCGCGGTGTCACACCGCCAGCGCCGCCCACAGTGCCACGGTCCCCAGCACCAGACAGGCCGGCACCGTGAGCAGTCCGAGCACGGTGAACCTGCGCAGCGACGGCCGGTGACCCTTCGAGTGCAGCACCCGCCGCCAGAGCAGGGTCGCCAGCGAGCCGGTGTAGGTCAGGTTCGGCCCGACATTGACCCCGATCAGCACCGCCAGCACCGCCCCGGCCGCGGGGGCCGCACCGAGCGCCGCCAGCAACACCAGGGTGGCGGGCAAATTGTTGATCAGATTCGACAGCACCGCTGCGATCGCGGCCAGCGCGAGCAGCGCGGGCAGCGAGGTGCCGGACGGCAGCAGCGCGGAAAGCCGTTCCTGCAGACCGTGTCCGGTGGCGGCATCGACCACCACGGCCAGCGCGGCGACGAAGATCAGGAACGGCGGATTGGTCTGCCCGACCACCGCGCGGAGGCTGGTCCGCCGCTGCCACAGCGCCCGCACGGCCAGAACCACCGCACCCGCCGCGGCGACCACCCACGACTCCAGGCCGAACGCCGGACCGATCGCCAGTCCGGCCAGGATCGCGGCGAGGACCAGCAACGACGCAACCGGAACCCCGGGCGCCGCCCCGGCCGCCGGCGGTGCGCCGTCGGCCGGTGTGCTCAGTTCGCGGCGGAAGAACACCCGGAACACCGCGTACTCCACCGCGATGCAGGCCAGCCACGGACCCGCCATCAGCGCCGCGAAACCCACGAAGCTCAGGCCCGACGCGTGGAAGGCCAGCAGGTTGGTCAGGTTGGACACCGGCAGCAGCAGCGACGCGCTGTTGGACAGGTGCGCGGTCGCGTACACATGCGGCGCACCGCGGACCCGCAACCGGCGCACGGTGGTCAGGATCACCGGCGTCAGCAGGACGACGGTGGCGTCCAGGCTGAGCACCGCGGTGGTGACCGCAGCCGCTGCGAAGACCAGTCCCAGCAGGCGTTGTGGCTTCCCGCGGCTGCCATCGGCGAGCACCGCACCGAGCCATCTGAAGACGCCATCGACCTCCACCAGGTAGGCGATCACCAGGACCGCCGCGAGGAAACCGATGGTCGGGCCGAGCGCGGCAACGCTGTCCCCGGCCGCCGCCGGGCTGATCAGCCCGGTCGCCACCGCGATCGCCGCTGCGGGCACCGCGGCCACGGCCTCGGGCAGCCCCCGCGGCCGAACGATGGCGAAGGCCAGCACCGCCAACAAAACGACCAGCCCGGCGGCGGTGGCCAGCGGCTGGGTCACCGACGGCCCGGATGCTGCAGCCGGCCGCTATCCATGGACGCCGACGGTACGTCAGGCTCGATGACGGCCGTAGGATTCTCCTCGGATGAGTCGGCCGGGCGGCCGCGTCGCCCGCACCGGCAACGGTGCCGGCGTCGAGGAAAGTCCGGGCTCCACAGGGCAGGGTGGTTGTCAACGGCAACCCGGCGCGAGCCGCGGGACAGTGCCACAGAGAACAGACCGCCGGCCGTCCTCGGACGGTCGGTCAGGGTGAAACGGTGGTGTAAGAGACCACCAGCGTCCCGGGTGACCGGGGCGGCTTGGTAAACCCCACCCGGAGCAAGGTCGAAAAGCCGCGCTCCCGCAAGGGACTCGGCGCGCAGGTGTTCGAGGGTGGCCCGCCCGAGCCTGCGGGTGGACCGCATGAGCGTGCCGGCGACGGCACGCCGAGATGGATGGTCGCCGAACGGGATCGCCGCAAGGCGCCCGGGAACAGAACCCGGCTTACAGGCCGACTCATCCACCACAACCCGCTTGCTGTCCTCGATGCAGAGGCTTCAAGAGGGAGCGCACCTTTTGCGCCGGTTACCATCCCGTGCATGGCAGAACCCGGCGAAGTGAAGGCCGCCCGCAACCGTGCCGGCCTGACCCAACAACAGCTGGCGGACATCCTCGGGGTCCACGTGAAGACCCTGCGCGACTACGAGAAGGGCAAACGGACCCGGTTGCGGGCCGGTCAGGCCAAGCTCGCCGACTTCATCGCCGCGCACCCCGAGCCGACCAAGGCACCCCCGCCGCCGGCACCGGCCGCCGGGCTGCGGCCGCTGGCCGAGGCGAGTGACATGGAGCTGATCGCGGTGCTGACGGCCCGGCTGGCCCTGCTGCGAGCCGCGGTCGAAGGACCCATCCCGGTCACCGTCGAGGCCCCGTCGCCCACAGTCGTCGCCCAGACGGTCGTCGCCCCGGTGACAGCGGCCGCCGCGACCACCGACAACGGGGCGGTACCGGTGGCGTCCGCGGCGCCGGCCGCGGCGGAACCCGAGCCCGTGGCTGCACCTGATCCCGCACCGCACCGCGCACCGGGACGGCCGGCACCGGACCCCGAACCGCAACAGGGCGCGCCGGAGTACCTCGCGGCACCGGCTGACGCGATGACGCACAGCTGAGCCGACCGGCTGGCCCGGACACCCGATCGGTCGACACCTGCGGTGATCGTCCGGTGTTTCGGCCCGAGCAGGATCACACTGCACCGGAGCGTGCCTCGATCACGAGCGCCGACCCGACGAAGGAGTGCCGATGCTGTGCGTGACCACGAACGAAGTGCCCGGCTGGCAGATCCAGCGGGTGTGCGGCGAGGTGTTCGGCCTGACGGTGCGTTCCCGCAACGCGTTCGCCCAGATGGGAGCCGGCTTCAAGTCGATGTTCGGCGGTGAGCTGCAGGGCATGACCAAACAGCTCACCGAGTCCCGCAACGAGGCCATGTCGCGGCTGTTCGACGCGGCCAAGGGGCGCGGCGCGAACGCGATCATCTGTATGCGCTTCGACACCTCCGACATCGGCGACACCTGGACCGAGATCTGCGCCTACGGCACCGCAGTCATCGCGATTCCGGTGGACGACGGTGCCCGCCAAACCGCCGCCGAACTGGGCTACGGCCAGCCGCCGCCGGGTCGCTGACCCGACCGCCGAAGGCTTTCGGCGTCCGCCGCGCGCGGTCCATCGCTGAACTGGACAGATCGTCGCACCGGCGGAGAATCGGACCTAACAACTCAACACCGTCACACTCCGTGTGGTACCCCACGAAACTAGGATGAGTTGTGCGGTCGCTGTCGCCCGTGTGCCGATACGAGTCGATGGGTGGTGAGCGTCATGCAAGCGCAGGACGCGGACTCCGTCTTCGAAGGTCCGGGAGAGGTGCGCCGGATCGGTCGTTCCCTGGACTGGGCCGGCACCCACCTCGGGCCGGTCGCGTCCTGGTCGCCGTTGCTCCGGGGGACGGTGCGGATGATGCTGCAGTCGGAATTCCCGATCAGCATCAATTGGGGCCCGGAGCTGACGGCCCTCTACAACGATGCCTTTGCGCCGCTGATGGGTGCCAAGCACCCCCGCGCACTGGGTAGCAGTGTCAAGCAGACCTGGCCCGAGAGCTGGGAGCAGATCGGCCCGGAGATCGAGCGGGTCGCGGTGAAGGGCGAAAGCTTCCGCGCGGACGATCGACGTAGGATCCTCTACCGCAACGGCTATCCCGAGGAGTGCTACTTCACCTTTGCGCAGAGCCCGATCACCGAAGTCGACGGCACGATCGTCGGGATCTTGACGGTGAGCAACGAAACCACCGAGAAGGTCCTCAACGAACGCCGGATGCGGATGGTCCGGGAACTGGGACTGCTGTCGGTGACCGAGCGCGGCAGCACGGCCGAAACCTGCATGGCCGCTCTCGATGTCATCTCCAGGACCCGGGAGAGCGTTCCGTTCGCCGTCGCATTCCTCGAGCCGGACGGCGGCGGAGAACCCGAACGCGTCGCAGCATTCGGTCTCGTGCGGGACGCCTCCCTGCGCGGGGTGACCGATCTGTCGGAGCATCAAGCGGGCACCCTGGACCGGGTGATCACGCTCGGCAAGGCGGAGGAGCTGACCGGTCTTCGGGAGCGGTATCCCGGCGCGCTGTTGGCCGGCCCGCTGGGCCCACTGACGCCGGACGCCGCGGTCGTGTTGCCGCTGACCGTGAGCGGCCGACCGCATGCGATCGGCGCGCTGGTGCTCGGGGTGAACCCGTACCGGGAGCTCGACGACGAGTACCGCGCCTTTTTTGCTCTCGTCGGCCGGCAGATCCGGGTGGCGCTCACCGACACCGTCGCCTACGAGTACGAGCGCAGCCGGGTGCAGGTCCTCGCCGACCTCGATCACACGAAGATGGAGTTCTTCCAGAACGTCAGCCATGAGCTGCGCACGCCGCTGACCCTGTTGCTCGCGCCGTTGCAGGATCTGCTCGCGACGTCGGTGCGCAGCTCGGCCGAGCACGAGGACCTGGAGGCCGCAGTGCGGGCCGCCGAGCGGCTGGGCCGAATGGTCGACGCCCTGCTGGACCTGTCCGGCGGTCACACCCCGTCGGTGCTGCCGAGCCGGGACCTGATCGACCTGGCCGGCGCCACGGCCGATGTCGCCAGCATGTTCCGCTCGACGGCCCAGCACGCCGGGCTGGCGTTCCGGGTGACGGTACCGCCCGGCCCGGTGACCGCGATGGTCGATCGGGCGATGTGGTCCACCATCGTCACCAACCTGCTGTCCAACGCGGTGAAGTACACCGCAGAGGGCACGATCGAGGTCACGCTGGACAGAACCGACGGTGACCAGTCGCTGGCCACCCTGACCGTGCGGGATACCGGGGCCGGAATTCCGCGCGATCAGATCGGCCGGGTGTTCGAACGTTCGTATCGTGGCGCCGGCTCGGAGGCCGGTGAGGGGGCGGGCCTTGGTCTCGCCATCGTCTCCGATCTGGTGGGTGCACTGTCCGGTGCCATCGAGGTGATCAGCGAACCCGGGCGGGGCAGCACCTTCACCGTCACCCTGCCACTGGACACCGTGCCGTCCGCCGTCTCGGCGCACGGCCTGCCGCGGCCGCACGACCACGACCTGGCCGATCTCCCACGGGTGCTCGTCGTCGAGGACGACGCCGATCTGCGGAGCTACCTGCGCAGGTTGCTCGTCGGGGACGGCTGGGCCGTCGAGGCGGTCGCCGATGCCGAATCGGGCCTGACGGCCATCGCCCGCGCTGTCGAGCGGCCCTTCGACGTGGTGCTGACCGACCTGATGCTGCCCGGCCGGAGCGGGCTGGAAATGGTGCGTGAATTGCGCTCCGGGACGGCGACCGCACGCCTCCCGATCATCATGCTGACCGCCCGCGGCGGGGTGGACGCCGCCGGGGAGGGTCTGGCCGCGGGCGCCGACGACTACATCACCAAACCGTTCGCGTCCCGTGAACTTCTCGCCCGCGTCCGGTCGAATCACGAGCTGCACGAGCTGCGGGAGGAGGCGGTCGACCAGGCCGAGGACCGGGCCCGGCAGATTCGCGGTGCACTGGACAGCAACCGGCTGATCGGCACCGCGGTGGGCATCATGATGGCGACCTATCAGTTGACCGCCAAGCAGGGTTTCGCGCTGCTGGTCCGCTCCAGCCAGCACACCAACAGCAAGCTTCGGGAGGTTGCGTCCGTTGTCGTCGACACCGGGGCGTTGCCGTTTCGGCGGACGACGATCGACGACCTGCTGATCAAGGCAAGCGAGTCCGGGGCCTGATGGAGCTCTGTGCCATCACCGGGACGAGCAGGCGCGCCAGGTCAACGGCTGGCCCCACCAGCAGGACATGCCCGGCATCGACCGGGCACGAGGAAGGGTAACGGCCGTCGAACGGGACCTCACCTTGCGCGACGGCAGGCCGGTCCATCTGCGCCCGGTGCGGGCCGGTGACGGACCCGCCCTCGCCGAGGCCTTCCAGCGGCTGTCCGCGGACTCCGCGCGGTCGCGGTTCGGGTCGCCCCCCGACTGCTGACCCGGTCGGCGCTACGACGGCTCGTCGACGGGGTGGACGGCGTCGACCACGTTGCCTTCGCCGCCTTCGCGCCGGACGTCGAGCGCGGGGACGACCGTCCGGAGGACGGCGGCGAGCAGGTCGGCCCGTATCACCGCGAGCATGCACCCGGCCGGATTGTCGGTATCGGGCGCATTTTGCGGTATCCGGGCGACCCGGACAGCCTTGACGTAGCGGTCACCGTCGCCGACGACTATCAGGGCACCGGCCTCGGCAGGGCGCTGGCGGACCTGCTGGCCGCTCACCGGCCGCGACCGGCACGTCGAATCCTCACCCAGATCGCCGCCGGTAACGAGCGCGCCCTGGCGCTGCTCGGCTCCTTCGGCACCGCCCACCGCAGGTCCGGCGACGGCGACGTCGTCATCGAATTCCGGGACTGATCGGCTGCGGCCCGCTCACCTTGCGCAGGGTGATCGAACGGGCGGTCGATGGTCAGATGCCCGCGTCCGGGTCCTCCACCCGCGCCTCGGACTCCCGGAGAATCGCCTCCGCCTGGGCCTGTGCGTCGTCGCTGCCGACCGCCAGTTCCTCGGGCAGCAGGTCGGCCCGGGTGGCGACGGACTCCGCCGGCACCTCCTCCGGTGCCACGGCGTCCTGCTCGGCGTACTGATTGCCCAGGTCCGGCACGGCTTGCTCCTCGATAGTCGGTGGCTGAGTGGGGTTGCTCAAGCTTGGGTGGGCAGGCGGTGCGTGGGCGCAGGCAGGGCGACGCGGCGTTGGCGGCAACCGTGCCGGGGCGGCCCGGCTGGCTGTGTTTTCAACCGGCCGGGCCTTGAGCATCCAGCCCATCCCAGGGTTCACGGCGAGACGCCCCAAGAGCAGTGTCCACGAAACGACCACGCTTCGTGACGGCGACACCGAAAATCGTGCTGGTCGGCAGCGATCGCCGGCCACCCGGACGAAGGCTGGCACCGACGGAACCGGTCAAGTCCGGACAACCGGCGCGATGTCCGACTACGGCACATTCCTGTTGTGGGAGAGGCGCTTTGCCGCGCGATTCCGGACTCCTATAACGTCGCCGAGCATGGGAGCGACCGAGTTGTGGCTGGTCCGACACGGCGAAAGCCTGGGTAATGTCGCGGCGTCCGAAGCGGATGCGGTGGGCTCGGAAGTGATCCCGGTCGGGATGCGGGACGCCGACGTGCCGCTCAGTCCCACCGGTGAGGAGCAGGCGGCCGCGCTCGGCTCCTATCTCGGTGGGCTCGATCCCGATCGGGCGCCGCAGGCGGTGTGGAGTTCGCCGTACGCGCGGGCCGTCCAGACCGCGGACGTCGCCCTCCGCGAAGCCCGGCTCGAGCTCGGCCTGCGGATCGACGAGCGGCTGCGGGACCGCGAACTTGGCATCCTGGACCTGTTGACGACACTCGGGGTCAACAGCCGGCTCCCCGCGGAGGCCGCACGCCGGCAGTGGGTCGGCAAGTTCTACTACCGGCCGCCCGGCGGTGAGTCGTGGGCCGACCTTGCGCTCCGCGTCCGCTCGGTGCTGGTCGATCTGGAGCGACCGGAGGTTCCCGACCGGGTACTGCTGGTGTGTCACGACGCGATGATCCTGATCTTCCGTTACGTCTGCGAGGGCATGCTCGAGGCCGACCTGCTGGCCGTCGTCCGGTCCGGTTCCGTGCGCAACGCGTCCGTCACGCGGCTGGTCCGGCCCGGCGGAACGGGCTGGTGGACTGCGGACACCTTCAACGCCGACGATCACCTACAGACCGAGGGCGTGCCCGTCACCGAGCACCCGGGGGAGCGAGATGCCTTCGCGCAATGACGACGTCGGCGCCGCCGGCGAGGTCACGGAGCTGACGGTCGATGTAGTGCGGGGATGGCCCCTGCCGCCCCTGACCGTGACCGGCAAGGACAGCCGGGGCAAGGTCCAGGTGATCGGCGGTGCCGCGGGCACCCCCGGTGCCGCGATCCTGGCCGGCATCTCGGCGCTGCGGGTGGGGGCCGGCAAGCTCAGCATGGCGGTGGCCGAAACCGTCGCATCCACCGTCGCGGTGCAGGTTCCCGAATCCGGTGTGATCGGATTGCCGGAGGGCGGCTCGGGTTCCGTGCTGGCAGATTCCGCCGACGTCCTGGCCGACGCGATCGGTTCGGTGGACGCCGTGCTGATCGGGTCCGGCCTGGACCATCCCGACGAAACCGCCGACCTGCTACGGCGTTTGGCGCCGGCATTGGGCGCCGACGCGGCCGTCGTGCTGGACGCCTATGCGCTGGGTGTGCTGCACGACGTGCCGGAGGTCACCGAGCGGTGGTCCGGCCGGATGGTTCTGACGCCGAACCAGCAGGAGCTGGAACGACTGCTCGAACTCGATGTCGGTGAGCTGGGTGATGCGGAGTTCCAGGGGCAGTCAGCGCGGCGGCGGCCCGCTTCGGCGCCGGCGTGACCTGTCAGAACGTCATCGCCGGCACGGACACCCCCATCTGGCGGTGCGGCCCGAACTGTATCGGGCTCGGCACCTCCGGGAGCGGTGACGTGCTCGCCGGCGCAGTACTCGGCCTGCTCGGCCGTGGTGCCGATGCCACCCAGGCGGCGTGCTGGGGTACCTACCTCCACCTCAATGCCGGCCACCGGCTCGCTGCCCGGGTCGGCACCGTCGGGTTCCTGGCCCGCGAGCTGATGGCCGAACTGCCGCCGCTGCTGGAGGAACTGCACCGCTGACCGCCGCACCCTGACCGCAGCACCCTGACCGCAGCACCCTGACCGCAGCACCCTGACCGCAGCACCCTGACCGCAGCCGCTTTGTCGGCCGAACCCCTGACCGCCGGGCTGCGCGGCACGGAACCCGCCGTCAGGCGCTCTCGGCCTCGTCGTCGCCCGCCCGGCCGAACCGCGCCCCGCCGACCCGTTCGGCGCCGGCCCGTTCGGCGCCGACCCGGGACCGGAGCAGCTTGTGCATGCCGTCGCACAACGGGGCGATCCGCGACTTCCCGCACCGGCACAGTGCGACGGTCGGCCGGCCCTGCGGGATCAGCGCGCCGTCGGCATCGACGATCGACACACTGCCGCGGACCAGCAGAGGGCCGTCCGGGCAGACCGTGATCGTGGCGGCGACCGGGTCAGCACCGTCGTCCGCGCTCATCTCGCCGCCACCGCTTGCTGCTGACCGGTCTCGCGATCCGGCCCGTCGGCAGTTTCTTGTTGTCGCGCAAGCGGACCGCGCGTCGGACGGGGCTGGGTGGCCGCCGTGGCGGCCATCACCGCGACCCGCGGCGCAACGAGCTCGTGCCGTTGTCCCAGCAGGACCGCAGGTGGTCGGCGGCAAGGTCGTCGAGCATCAGTCCGGCCGCGGCGCCGAACAGGATGTCGCCGGCCCGGTCCGGTTGCGCGCGGGCCAATCCGCCGGCCAGATCCCGTCCGGCGATCTGCTCGTGCACGGCGTCCGCCTCGACGTGCTCGTCAAAGAATAGAGTTGCGTCAGGACCGAACCCGAGCCGACGTAACCCGTTGCCGTACTGCCGGTTCGGCAAGGAGGACGTCATCTCGAAGGCGGCCAGGTGACCGACGATGGCACCCAGCAGGCGGCGGTTCAGGCCGAACATCGACATCGCGTTGACACCGGCCAGGACTGCGGCCGGGACCCGGTCGACGTACCCGCCGTAGCCGTCGTCCAGCCCGACCGCCCGCATCGTGCGGGCGTACAGGCTGGCGTGCATCCGTTCCGCGCGGCCGCCGCCGTACTCGTCGGCCTGCACCTCGACCAGGGCGGCCTTGACCGTGCCGCCGAGTCGCGGGATGGCCCAGGTGTGCGGGTCGGCTTCCTTCAGGTGATAGATCGACCGGTGGGTGAGGAATTCCCGGAACTGGTCGAGAGTGGCGCGGTGGGCGAGGTATTTCGACAGGCTCGGCCCCGGCTGCGGAGCGGTCATCGCGAACAGCGCGGCGGCAATGTCGCCGTCGGCCGGCACGTCCGGAACGGTTGTCCGGTCCCGGATCTCGGTTTCGAACCGTTCCTCGAGAACGCCGCGCACGGCGAGCAGGTCGGGTTCCCACTCCCAGCGGTCGGAAACCCCATGCACACCGCGGTAATGCAGTTCGTACAAGGTGAGCAACGCTATTTGTGCGTCCTCGTCCAGCAGTACACCGGCCGGTGCGAACGTCTTCGCCAACGCCAGCGTGTCAGTCAGATTCGCGCCTCGACCGGTCAGGGCGCGGGCGATCTGCTCGCTGAGCTGCCCGCGCGGAGCGGGCAGCGGCATGCCGGTCATCGATGGCGGAGCCATGGTCGTCCTTCAGGTTCGTCCTGCACAGTTGTTACAGGGATGTTTCCCCGCGCTGTGCGCTGCGAACCAGTCCGGGCAGCCGCTGTGCTGCACGCCACCTCGCGGTACCGGCGCCCGGCGGTAGCCCGACTGCCGGGCGCCGGTGGCGATGCCGCCTCCTCGTGCCGCCGCGGTGCACTACTGCCGCCGGCCCTATCGCCGCCGGCCGCGCTGCCAGCAGGTCGTACCGCCCGGGCCGCGGTGCCTCAGCCGTTGTCCCCGGGCGGACCCAGCAGGGACGACGTCTCGGTCGCGATGGGATGGTCACGGCCGCGATCCTCTGGAACCCGGCCCGCCGCGATGGTGATGGCGAAGCCGACCGCTATCACGACGACGACGGCGACGCCGACCAGGATGATGGTGACGAGCGGGCCGCGGGTTCGGCTGGCCTCATCCTGCTGATGGTCGTCCGTCGATTGGTCCGAGGCGTCGACCGTGTTGCGGTCGTCGCGCGTCGATTGCTCGTGTGAGGACATCTCACTCCTGTCGTTCGGCGGTAGCCACGGCGGGCGGCCGGACTGATTGTCCCCCGAACGGTCGTCAGAAGTGCGGCGAGGGGGCCGTCCGTTCGTGCCGACCCTCAGCGATCAGCGCGAGCCGGCGAAGCGCCTCGGCATTGCGCGGGGCGATCACCGATTGCCGGAGCGCGCGTGGAGCCGCCCGACCCGGTCCCGCGACTGCATCCTCCACGATGCTCACCGTGCACCGCTCGGCCCCACCGGGGGCGATGGTCAGCCGAACCTCGGCCTCCCCCACCGGCCGGCCCTTCGCCTTGATCAGCAGCATCCGCCCGGGTTCGCACTCCAGCACCTCGCTGACGTCGCTGATGACGGCCGGCCAGATACCGAAGGAGTGGGCAATGCGGGTCCGGGGTGCCGGCCAGGCGCTGTCGACGTCTCGCACCCGCGACGCGCCGACCACCCAGGCCGCGTAGAACCAGCCATCCGAGAGCACGTCCCACACGGCCTCCGATGGTGCGTGCACCTCTCGGCCGACCACCCGGCGCCCGTCCGGGGTACTGGATGCGGACTGTCCCGTCGCCCTGGTGGCGGCGACATCCGGCCGAGCATTCATCAGCTGCCCCCGCTCCTGGGTCCGGCCCTGTGCCGGCCTCCGGCGGCGCACCGGCTGCGTCGCCCACTGTGTCAGTTCCCCGGTGAGGCACTGTCACGCCTTGTCCGGCCATCTCGCCTCCGTACCCTCCGCGCAGGCGCGGAGGGTGCCCATGTCGGACCGGTGTGATGCGCCGGGAAGCGGGAACACCTGAACCGAAGCGTGCGGCGAACCGCCCGAACAGCGTGAGTGGAGGTGCCACGGTTGTCCGGCACAACAGATCCGATCGACCCGACAGGGGCAATGGCTGAGCTGTCCCGGCTGGTCGCCGGGGACAGCGACATGTCCGCCATCCTCGATGGGGTCGTGCACTTCGCGAGCCGGCGGATCCCCGGCTCCGACGAATCGTCCATCACGCTGATCCGTGACGACAGGGCGAGCACGGTGGCTGCGACCGGACCGCTGGCGGTCAAGCTGGACGAGGCGCAGTACGAGCAGGGCTACGGACCTTGCCTGGACGCCGGGCGCGCCGACGCGCTCCTGCAGATCGAGGACGCTGCGACCGAAACCCGTTGGCCGACCTACGTCGCCGAGGCGCGGCAGCTCGGGCTGGCCAGCTCGGTGTCGTTCCCGTTGCCGGTGGAGAACTACCTCGTCGGCGCGTTGAACGTGTACTCCCTGCGGCCAAATGCCTTCAGCTCGGACGGGATAGCGCTCGGGCTCGCTCTTGCCCGGCACGTCACGGCCGCCCTCAGTCTCGCCGAGACGGCGCTGGGTCACCGGGACCGGGTCGGCCACCTGGAGCGGGCGGTCGAGTCGCACAGCGTCATCGACCAGGCCAAGGGCATCATCATGGCGCAACAGAAATGCACCGGTGAGGTGGCTTTCGCGATGCTGCGGAAACTGTCCATGGACCAGAACATCAAGCTGTACGAATTGGCGGCTGCCCTTGTTGCCAGCGCATCCGGACACCCCGTCAGGCGGGTGACCTGACCCCGCGGGCCGCCGTGGACCGGGGCACAGCGATCGGCCGGTCTTGTCTTTGCCGAGTTCGTCTGATGTGATCGTGGTCTGGTCCGAACAAGGCGCCGGATGAACCCTGAAATTGCAGGAGTCGTCGGTGCTCGACCAACTTCCCACACCCCCCCCAGCATCACCGGTGCCGTCGTCAGCCCCTTCGCCGACCGCCCAGCGGAACAGTCAGGCCCACCGGTTCGCCTCCGCGCCGTCGGACGACATCGCCAGGCACATGCGGGAGTTGTTGGACAGCCTGTCCGACTGCCAGGACGAGGTCGAACTGCTGCAGCGACGCAGGACCGTCGTGATCACCTATCTGCCGGTGGCCTTCTCGCTCGCCGCCCGATACGGCGGCCGCGGCGTCGACAGGTCCGATCTTCGCCAGCTTGCCTGCCTCGGGCTGGTGAAGGCGGTCAACCGGTGGATTCCGGGCCGCAGCGAGGACTTCCTCCAATTCGCCGTTCCCACCATCGTCGGTGAGATCAAGCGGTATTTCCGTGACCATCTGGCCCTGGTCCGGCCGCCCCGCCGGGTGTCCGATCTCCGGGCGATGATCGAGCAGGTGCGCGAGCAGTTCTGGGAGCGGCACGGGCGATACCCGACGGAGGCCGAGATCGTCGAGCTCACCGGCGTCTCCGCCGATGCCGTCGCCGAGGCCCGCTCCTCGACATTGCTGTGCCACCCGCGGTCGACCGATGAGCCGCACGGTGGCGATTCCACCATCGCGGAAAGTTTCGGTTCCGAGGATCAGGCGCTGGGCCGGGCCGAGGACAGGGTCACCACCGAGCGGCTGCTGACGACCCTGACCGAAACCGAGAGGCGCATCGTGGCAATGCGTTTCGAGCATGGCTGGTCGCAATCCCGGATCGGTGCCGAACTCGGTGTCAGCCAGATGCAGGTGTCCCGGACACTGCGGACGATCACCCAGAAACTGCAACGCGCGCTGGCCGCTTGAACTCCCGGGCCGCTGTTCTGCGGCGGCCAGTGCCTCCACGGTGTACCGACACCGTGACGGGGATGACACCGCGATCGCGGTGAATCAGCTGCGGTGACGGCGTGTGGGGCGATTTGTCGTGTACACCGGAAACCATGCGCACTGTTCCGGGTCCAACGGACTCCGTCGTCGTCGTCGGGGCCGGGCCTGGGCGGGCTCTCCGCCGCCCTGCGGCTGGCCGGGGCCGGCCGCCAGGTCACCATCCTGGAACGCGCCTCGGTGCCCGGGGGTCGGGCCGGGCGGCTGGAGATCGACGGGTACCGGTTCGACACCGGCCCAACGGTTCTCACCATGCCGGAGCTGATCGACGACGCGCTGGGCTGCGTGGGGGAGACGCTTGCCGACCGGCTGGAGCTGATCCAGATCGATCCCGCCTACCGGGCCCGCTTCCCCGACGGCTCGGTGATCGACGTGCACACCGATGCGGCGGCGATGACCGCCGAGATCGCGCGAACCTGCGGCCGGCCGACGCCGACGGCTACCAGCGGCTGGTCGACTACCTCGGACGGCTCTTCGACCTCGAGATGCCCACCTTCATCGACCGGAACCTGGACAGCGTCACCGATGTCGATCGGACCGGACGCGATCCGGTTGCTGACCATGGGCGCTGTCCGCAAGCTGCCGTCGCTGGTCGGCAACTATCGTCAGGACGAGCGGCTCAGGCGGATCTTCTCCTTCCAGGCCATGTACGCCGGTCTCGCGCCGCAGGAGGCTTTGGGCATCTACGCCGTGATCGCCTACATGGACTGCGTCGCGGGGGGTGTTCCTGCCCCGCGGCGGCATGCACGCGCTGCCCGTCGCGATGGCAGCCGCCGCCACCGATCACGGCGTCAAGATCCGCTACGACACCGAGGTCGCCCGGATCGAGGTCTCCGGCGGGCGGGCCACCGGGCGTGGTGACCGCGGACGGGGAACGGATCAACGCCGACGTGGTGGTGGTCAACGCCGACCTGCCGATGGCCTACCGGCACCTGCTGGCGCCGGAGTACACCCCGCGCCGGGTCAAACGGCTGAACTACTCGCCGTCCTGCGTCCTGTTGCATGCCGGTTCCACCGCAACCTACGACCAACTGGGCCACCACACCATCGATTTCGGTGCCTCCTGGGACCGGACGTTCGACGAGATCATCCATCGCGGCGAGGTGATGTCCGACCCGTCGTTCCTGGTCAGCAATCCGTCGCTCACCGACCCGACGCTGGCGCCGGAGGGCAAGCAGACCTACTACGTGCTGTTCCCGACGCCCAACACGGTCAGCGGCCGGAACATCGACTGGGCGACCCGCGGGCCGCGGTACCGCGACGAGATGATCGCAGGCCATGGAATCCCGCGGGCATGACCGGCTTCGGGGACGCCATCGAGGTCAGAGCGGCTGGTCACGCCGGAGGACTGGCTGCGGATGGGAATCGCTGCCGGAGCACCGTTCTCGGCCAGCCACCACGTGCCACAAACCGGGCCGCTGCGGCAGCCCACGCTGGATCGGCACATCGAGAACCTGGTGTTCTGCGGCGCGAACACCCAACCGGGCGTCGGCGTGCCGATGGTGCTGGTGTCCGGGCGGCTGGCCGCCGAGCGGGTCACCGGGCTGGACGGAACCCAGGCGCGACCGGGGTGCCTGAATCCGGGCGTCCCGGCCGATATGTTTGCCGCCATGAGCGGTGGATGACGGTGAGCCCGGACGCGCCCTCGACGCGGCGGGCATCACCGACCCCGGTCTGCGGGCCGACTACCTGCATTGCCGCGAGCTGGCCCGCGAACACGGCCGGACATACTTCCTCGCCACCCGTTTCCTGCCGGCCGGCGCGGCGGCCGGCGATCCACGCGCTGTACGGCTTCGCCAGGACGGCCGACGACATCGTCGACGACTTCACCCCGGGCGTCACCGTCGAGGCGAAACGAGCGGGCCTGCAGGCCCTGATCGGCCAGTTCGGCAGCCCGGAGGCGGCGACGGGAGCCGTCGGTGCGGCCGCGCTGGACACCGCGCGCCGGTACCAGCTCGACCCGCAGCTGTTCGAGGACTTTCTGACGTCGATGCAGATGGACCTCACCGTCACCGACTACGAGACCTACGACGATCTGCACATCTACGTGTGGGGCAGCGCCGCGGTCATCGGCCTGATGGTGCTGCCGATCCTCGGCACGGTCGTGCCCAGAGAGCAGGCGGCGCCGTATGCGGCGGACCTCGGGATCGCCTTCCAGCTCAGTAATTTCATCCGTGACGTCGGCGAGGACCTGCGCCTCGGCCGGATCTACCTGCCCATGGAGTCCCTGCACAGGTTCGGCGTCGACCGTGCGCAGCTGCAGTGGGGGATCGTCGACGATCCCGTCCGGGCAGTTGCTGGCGTATCGAGATCGAACGGACCCGCGGCATCTACCGGCGTGCCGAGCCCGGCATCGCGATGCTCGCACCCGGGGCCAGGGGATGCGTGCGGGTGGCCTACCAGCTGTACGGAGACATCCTGACGGCGGTCGAGCAGGCCGACTACCAGGTCTTCGGGCCCAGGATCCGGGTATCCCGGGGGCGTCGGGCGCGGATCGCGGCGCAGACGCTGGCCACCGGGGCGAGCACCGGCGTCAGGCGCCGGTTGCGCCGTCCGGATCCAGCAGGTCGGGATCCCGAGCACGGCGTCCGAGCCACACCCAGCAGCTGAGCACCATGGTGACCAGGCCGAAGCCGAACCCGATGTCCTCCAGCGGGGCATAGAAAACCCGAATACCGAGGATGACGTCCGGGCTGTACTGGACGATGTTCAGGCCGGTCAGGATCCCGTTGACGATGAATTGGAAGAACAGCACGATCGCGTAGCTCGCCCAGAACAGCTCCGTCCGCAGCAGCCCGGTGCGCAGCACGAACAGGTCGACGAACACCGCGACGACGATCGCGGTCAGCGAGGCCCAGGTGTAGACGCCAGGTGTCATGGCCCCTCCACCGCGTTGTCCTGAGGCGCGTTGTCCTGTGGGGCCCTGTCCTGTGGGGCCCTGTCCTGTGGGGCCCTGTCCTGTGGGGCCCTGTCCTGTGGGGCCCTGTCCTGCGGTGCGCCCGGTCCCGGGGCCGACCGCGCCGTCCGGGTCCGACCCCAGGGCTCGGCCCACTGCGGCTTGAGGTGCCGGACGGCTTCGAGCGTCAGGATGGCGCAGATCGGGATGGCCACGAAGAAGGTGATCTCCTCGACCGGCAGCGCACCGACGAACACCCCGGTGATGTAGTTCGGATCGAACCACCACCAGCCGGCCTGGATCGCGAAGTAGTCCCAGATCAGGAAGGCCGCCGCGACGGGAGCGATGGCCTGGACCGCTCGGGCGAAGCCGGCCGTACACCCGCGAGTGAAAGTCGAATTCCAGCGGCAGGGTGCCGATCAGGCAGGCGGCCATCACCGCCAGGTACGTCAGGTGCTGCATCGCAGCATCAACGGTTTCTCCGGGGTCAGCGTCAGTCCACCGCGGACGCCGGCACGCTCGTCGATCCGGCTGAGGGTCGAGCCGGCGAAGGCGGTCACCGCGGCGCGCAGCATGACGGTGGCCAGCGGCCCGCCGAGGCAGGTCCGCTCGCCCGCGGCGAACGGAATGTACCCCCAGGCCGGCAGCGGCTCGCCGAACCGTTCCGGCCGGAACGCCAGCGGATCCGGCCACAGATCCGGGCTGCGATGGGTCAGGTAGGGGCTGTACAGCACCAGCCGTCCGGCGGGGATCGGATGTCCCGTCGAATTCGCAGTCGCGGGTCGCGACCCGGCTGCCGATCCAGCCCGACGGGTACAACCGCAGCGCCTCGTGGACGACGTCGGCCGCGGCGTCGGGGATCTGCAGGTCCGGCCGGTCGGCCAGCTCCCACAGGGCGAAAGCCATGGCGTGCGCGGTGGTGTCGTAGGCCGCGGCGATTGCGACCCTGGCCTCCTCGACCCCGCCGGGGAGCCGCGCGAACAGCTTTGCCAAGGTCGACGGGTCGGGATCGTCGAACGTCGACGCGCAGCGCACGCTCCATCCGCCGGACCCGGAAAGGTCGGCGCAGCAACGGTTGTGGCATCGGCCCGTCCAGCGGCGCGACGTAGGAGCGGAGCACCTTGTCCGGGAAGTGCGGCCCGAGGAACGCCGTCACGATCATCGCCCGGACCAGGTCCGACGACCACGACACCGCGTCGAACGGGCCCGCCGGCAGATGCCGCTGGGCGATCTCGGCGAATTGCTCGGCGAATCGCTCGGTCACCTCCCGGCGGTGGAACGACGGATTGACCAGTGCGCGGCGGCCGCGGTGTTCCGGTGCGTCGGTGGCCACCAGGCCGGCGGAGAGGTACGGCGACAGCTGGCTCAGGCTTCCCCGGCTGCGGAACAGCGGCAGATCGCCGAGCACGAATCGATTCCAGTCGGGGGAGTAGCCGACGATTGCCTTGCGCCACAACCGGATCCCGAACACCGGGCCGAGCCGGGCGCCCTCCTCCAACAGGTCCAAGCCGTTGGCCGTCCAGCGGGAGAGGTGGCCGAAGGGCGGCCGGGTTGACGGTGACGGCAGCTGCGACGGCGCCTGCACGGTGCTCATCGCCCGGTGCTCATCGGTCGGGTGCTCATCGCGTTGGCTGCTCGTCGGTCGGGTGCTCATCGGTTGGGTGATCATGGTTCGTTGCTCATCCGTAGACCCGCCCCCGCCACCGCTGTTGACGTCGCAGTGCGCGGACAACGACTGGCAGCGCGGCCACCGGCGACGCGGCGATCGCAGCCGCCGCCGGCCAATCCCGGCCGCCCGTCTTCAGCTCGACCATGGCTCGTTCCGCCACGGCCATCAGCGCGCGCTCGCCACCACCATGACCGCCGCAGCAGGACAACCGGGACGCGTGTATGCCAGCACGTGCCAGGCATATCCGGCTGCGACGAGCCACCGGCGCCCCCCGGCGGTCGCGGTGAGGCCCCGGCCCAGGCCGTCGATGACGGCGGGGTAGCCGTCGTACATCCGGACCCGCAGCTCGTCGCCGCCGAGGGCGAGTCCGAGACGCAGCCCGGCACGGCGGGACAAGCGGGCCATTGCAACATCTTCCACCAACTGACCGCGGACGGCCGCGAACCCCCCGAGCTGCTCGTAGGCGGTCCGGCGGAAGGCGAGCAGGGCGCCGCAGGCGGTGGCTGCGCTGCGGGCGGCACGGGCCGGGCGCTCAGCAGCCCGAACGGCAGGAAGCACAGCAGCACGTCGTCGATCAGCGGGATGAGCAGCCGCTCACGCCCAGCTGATCGTCCGCTGACCGGGAAACACCGAGAAGACGTCCGCCTGCTGGCGTCGCATCTCGTTGACGACCGTGTGCATACCGCCCGGCGCCAGTTCGACGTCGACATCGCAGAACACCAGCAGGTCGGTGTCGGGCGGCCGGACGACCGGGGACTCGAGACAGGCGTCAGCGAGCTGTGCGCACGCCCACGTCTTTCCGACCCAGCCGTCCGGACGGGGCCCTCCGTCGAGCACCGTCACCACCGGTCCCCGCTCGGTGGGCGGGCGGGCGGCGGCTGCGGCCCGAACCAGGTCCGCCGAACCGTCCGTCGACTGGTCGTCGAGGAAGATCAACCGCGCCGCCCCGGAGGCGAACAGCCGCGGCAGCGTTCCGGGCAGCCGATCCGCCTCGTTGCGCATCGGCAGCAGCAGGTGATGCCCGCCGCGCCGTCCGGGCCGACCGGTGGCTCGAGTCCCGGTACGCCGCCCACCCTGCCAAGGGCCGCCACGGTGACCGGCCGAGCACCGGGAACCAGCGCAGGTTCGCCAGCACGATCACCAGTTTGGCTGCCAGGAATGCGACGACGAGCCGGGACAGCAGCGGGACCAGCCCGGTCATGACCTGACCATGGCGCCGCCGAACCGCTCGTTCCAACTGCGGACACCGCGGACCACTCGGCGGAAGCCGGGGAGGGCAGCCATCGGGTCGGCGCCGGCGAGCTCGGCATCCAGCCGGCCAGCGCGGTCGCCAGGGCCTCCCGCGGATCGTCCCGCGGCCCTAGTGGCGGGGCTGACCTCGAGGTAGGCCTCCGGGGCTTGGTTCCCGCGCAACAGCACCCTGGTGGCGACCACGAGCAACGGGACACCGGCCCGGTCGGCGAGCCAGCGCGCACCCGGCCGGCACTCACCGACCGGTCCGGCGGGCCGTAGGGCACCTTCGGGAAACACCACCAGCACCGCTCCGGACGCCAACCGTTGCAACGCCGAGCGAACTTCGGTGGTCAGCACGACGCCCGCCATCCGCAACGCACCGGGCCGCCGCATGGTGGCGGCGTCCACCAGCACCGCCACGTTCGGATGCCCGGCGGCGCGCTGTGCCCCGGCCGCGGCGAAGTAGTCCCACCAGCTGTGGTGGTTGGCCGTCCAGACCGCCGCGCCGCTCGGCAGCTCGCCGCGGACCCAGATTCCACGAAGATTGCGCCGGACGAGCTGGTCCAGCGCGACCCCGAGCGTTAGCTCGCCGGCCGTGTGCAACGCTGCCCGCGGCGCGCTGCGATCAGCCAACCCGCTCGTTCTCCCAGTCGCTCCCGCCGCCGGGCAGCAGTCCGCGATGCGCCGCCGCCACCTTGGTGTCCATCTGCCGCCGGACGTAGCGCTCGGGCATTGTCACCAGCTCGGTCGGAGCGCCCGCGTCCGTGGCCGCCCGGGCCGCCCGCACAGCCAGATCGCGGGCCAGCTGGACGGTTCGGCCGACGGCACCCGAATCGACCACCAACTCCCAGGCCTCCCGCAGACCGTCATCCGACAGGTCACGGCGCAACAGCGAGCTGAGCCTGGCACCCGTTGCGTCGCACACCCTTTCCAGGGAATACACGGTCGGCATGGTCACTGTGCCCGCGCGGAAGTCGGCACCGATGGGCTTGCCCAGTGCCGCCTGATCGGCGATCAGATCGAGCACGTCGTCCATCAATTGCAGCGCCACGCCGAAATCGGACCCGAACCTGCCCAACGCGTCCACCTGTTCGGGCGAGCACTGCCCGACCCTGGCGCCGATCCGGCAGGCCGCCTTCAGCAGTGCGCCGGTTTTCAGCTCCGCGACCCGCAGCACGTCCTGCTGCCGAGCGGTCGCATCGAACCTGAGCTGTTCCTCCAGCGCCTGCCCCTGGCACATCTCGGACAGTGCGGCGCCGAGGTCGTCCACCGCGTCCGGGCCGCTGCCGGCGATCGCCCGCCAGCTCAACGCGATCATCGCGTCACCGGCGATCACGGCGGTCGACGCACCCTCGTGCCGATGGACGGCGCGCACGCCCCGGCGGGTCTCGGAGTCGTCGAGCAGGTCGTCGTGCACGAGTGACGCGCTGTGCAGCAATTCGACGGCGACGGCGGCACCGACCGCTGCCGCGCTTCCGGCCGGTCCGACGTCCGCGCAGCGCAGCACCAGGTCCGGTCGCAGCCGTTTGCCGCCGGCGTCGACGACCCGGTGGCAACCGGTGCGCAACGGCTCCGGCAGCACGTCGAGGGCGCCCAGCAGTGCCTTCTCCACCGAGGTCGAGCGCAGCAAAGTCACCGCCGCAGCAGCCGCGGATCGATCGCTGGTGCTGTCGTTGTGGGTGCTGTCGTTGAGGGTGCTGTCGTTGAGGGTGCTGTCGTGAGACGTGCTGTTGGAATCGGGGACGGAAGGTGCGGACATGCTCCGAACCGCCGTCATCTCGCCTCCTGTTGCACCGGCTGCCGACGGCACCGGTATCGCCGGTCGGCGAACCACGCCCCACTGCACACCCGGCAACCACGCCGCCGCGTCTCGTTGACGCACCGCTCCTCGTTCCGCGCCATCCCGATCAGGCTGTCCACCGCCGATCCCGTCTCGAGGTACCCATTGGCCGTTGTACCGGCGTCAGGGCGGGTCCGGATGCACTCTGATCGGGAAGTTTAGCCGGTTGGTCCCCACCGACCGGGGAATGACGCCACAACGGGCGGTCGCGACGGTGACCGGCCGCGGGTCGCCCCAGGGTCAGCCCACCGGCTGCCTCCGGTCACCCCGAGCATCTCCGCGGTGATGTAGCGCGACTCCTCAGAACCGAAGAAGACATACGCCGGCGCCAGCTCGGCCGGCTGCCCGGCCCGTCCCATCGGGGCGCTGAGCCCGTGTGACGACACCTGCTCCGCGGGCATCGTCGCCGGGATGAGCGGCGTCCAGATCGGCCCTGGCGCGACGGAGTTCACCCAAATGCCCTTGCCGGCCAGCAGCTGCCCCATGGCCTTGGTGAAGTCGGGGATGCCAGAACGTGGCGTACAGGTTGGTCTTGAGCACCCGGTCGAATTGCTCGGTGGTGATGTCCTCGATGCCACCCTGTTGGGCCATTTGATACGCGGCGTTGTTGACCAGGATGTCGATTGCGCCGAACAGGCCGACGGCGGTGTCGATCAGCCGACGGCACTGCTCCTCTTTGGTCGGGTCTACCGGGCAGGTGAGCGCGCGCAGGTCAACCGGCCGGAACCGCGGTGGACTGCTCGCCGTGGTCCGGCTGATCCTCCATGTCGCCCGTCCGCCCCGGCTCGGCGAACTGCCGGCCATCGGCGGCGGGCCGGTCGTACTGGGTGGTCGCGTTCTGGCTGGTGTACTGGTCGGTGGACAACCTCTTCTCCTTCCGCGCATCGACACTGGTGATCCGGCCGGCGATCGGCCCTCACGTGCAGGGAGTCCCTCGGGCCCGGTGGCAGAAACCGGCCGGTACGAGGCACTTTCGTCGTTTCGACCGATCACTGAGGGGAATCTCCTGATCACTTCACGCCGCGCGTCATCGATGACCCGCGGCAGCCGATCACAGGAGGCGGTTCATGACAACAGCGGTGCGGCGGTTTCTGGCGGGGGCGGCCGCGGTCACGATGATCGGGGCGCTGTCCCTGGCGGCAGCCGGCACGGCGTCGGCCGAGACGAACGACCAGGACCTGACGTTCATCACGGCCAACGGACAGACCAATCTGGCCGAGATCACTCTTGGCAAGCTCGCCCTGGAACGGGCGGTCAACGACTCCACCAGGGAGCTCGCCCAGATGACGTTGACCGATCACCAGACCGCCCTCGGCCAGCTGCAGGACGTCGCCGGCCAGTTGGGGGTGGACCTGCCCGATGCGCCGAATGCCGAGCAGCAGCAGGCGGCGGCCACCCTGCAGGGTCTGACGGGCGAGGCTTTCGACGACGCGTACGCCCAGATCCAGGTGGCCGGGCACCAGAAGAGCATCCAGAGCACGGAGAACGAGCTCGCGGGCGGCTCGGACGAGACCCTGCTGGCCTACGCGCAGGGTTATCTGCCGGTGGCACAGATGCACCTGGACATGGCGCAGAACCTGGTCGCCGAGCTGGGGCTGACCCCGGGTTCGGTGCCCGCCGGGACCGGCGGAGCGGCCGGCACCACGCCGCTGTCCACCATGGTCTGGCAGGGCGGACTGGTGGCCCTGGCGGTCATGCTGCTCGCGGGTGGAGCCGTCTTGGCGCGCCGTGAGGCCGTTTCGCGCTGACCCGTCGGAACCCGACGCGCCGGATCCGGCGCGTCGGGTTCCGACCGAACAACAGGGCAGGACCGGCGGTGACGCAGCAGTGGCGGGTTCGTTGAGGACCGCGATTCGGGTGTCGGCGGTGGTCCTGATCTCGACGGGAGTGGCCGTCCTGGCAGTCGCTGTGTGGTGGATCGGGCAGAACCGGCTGCATGCGTCCACCTTCGACGCCGTCGGTCGCCGAGCAGCGGGCAGTGCCTCGGCGACCGCCGGAACGAGCGACAACGTCGCCAGTGCAACGGGTCCCGCTGATGCCCCGAGGTGGACCGCCGGTCCCGGCACTGATCCGCCCGGAACCCGGGGATCATCGGCAGCGTCACCGCGGACCCGGCCGGCGACCCCGGCATCGGGCACGTCACCTGCGACGGCGGCGGCCAGGGTCGCGCCCAGTGATCGAGGAGGGCAGTTCGGACCGGGTGGGCTGGCTCCGCCGGCCGGTCCTCCCGTCCGGGTCGGCATCCCCGCGCTGGAGGTCGACGCACCGGTCGACCCGGTGCTCGGCGAGAGCGCTGTGCTGCGGCCGCCGGATGACCCCTCCAGGCTGGGCTGGTGGATCGGCAGCTCACCGCCCGGAGCGGACCGCGGCAGCACCGTCATCGCCGGACACGTGGACTCCGCCGTCGCCGGACCCGGAGCGCTGTACCGGCTCGCCGAACTGCCGGCCGACAGCGAGATCATCGTGCGGGCCGCCGATCGCGGCGCAGTGACCTACCGGGTCACCGGTCGGCAGTTCTATTCCAAGGCGGACCGACTCCCGACCGAATTGTTCGACTTCAGCGGTCGGCCGCTGCTGGTGTTGATCACCTGTGGCGGTGAATTCGATGCGGCGACCGGCAGTTACGAGGAGAACGTCGTCGTGACCGCCGACCCGGTGTGACTCGCCCCGAGCTGCCGTTCAGAAGATCCGCTCTTCGTCGGAGAAGCCCACCGCGTCCACCCTTCGGTGGAAGCGGGTTCCGGCGATGCCGCCGAGCAGCGCACCGATCAGGGCGACGAGAATGGCGGCTCCGATCGCGATGATGCCAGCGGTGGTCACACTGCCCTCGTCGACCGGGATCCTGGGCAGGTTCAGTTGGGCGAGCACGTTGTACTGGGAGCCGGCGATGGCGGCCACAGCGGCGATCACCGCGGTGGTGATCAACGCCCACAACCACACGGCCAGCCCTTGTTTCGCGCCGCTGAAGCGGGCCATCCGCCCCGCGACGTAGCCGCCGCAGAAGTAGGAGATGAACAGGATCACCAGCAGCAGGATGCCGCCGACCAGACCGACGGTTCGCGCCGTCCCGTTGTCGGTCTGCGAATCCTGCACGACCTGATCGACGGTGTCGTTGGAGGCGATGCCGAGCGCGACGCCGGCGGCGGCAACCAGCGTGATCAGCAGAACCGCCATTCCCGTCGCGGTGAGCCATCCGAAGAAACCGGAACCGAAGGACATCCCGCCGAAGCGTTCCTTTTCCCTGGCAGCCACCGTCTGCCGGTCGGGCGGGATGGTCGTCGGCATGGCGCGGTGGGTTTGCTCGTCATCGATGGCCGAGCCCGGCGTGACAGCGGGATAGCGGGCGGTTGTTCCTGCCGGATCGCCGTAACCCCCGTTCGGCAGTCCGCCGGCGGGAACCGTCCGTTCGCTGCCCGGAGAATCCGTACGCACCGTGCGGTCCTGGTCTGGGTACCGATTGTGCTCGGCGGCCCCGCCGTACGGTCCCGCTGCCGCGGCACCTCCGTCGTGCAGCCGTGCCTGGTCGTCGAAGTCCTGGTCGAACTCGGCGCGGTCCCGGGCGGCCCGGCGGTCGACACCGCCCAGATCGATCGTGGGATCCGCGCTTCGGCCGTTCTGTTCGATGCCGTGGTCACCGGCTTCGGTGCTGTAGTTACCGGCTGAAACGGACGACCGGTCGGATTCCGGCGTATTTTCCCGCCCTTGCGGTTCGATTGGATGGCTCATCGAATCTCCCTGTGGTTGCCGCGACAACATTCCGGTCGACAGCTGTGTCTCTGGCAGTACCCGCGAGTGTGCAGCGTAAACGCGCTGGGCGGCATGGCGTTCGGCTGCGCCGTGTTTGATCGCGTGGCGGTCGGGTACCGAAAAACCGGGCGCGGAACCGGGTCCGGCCGACGGCGGCGGCAGCCCGCCGCGATGCCGATCGAAAGATTTGATGATCGCGGTTTACAACGAAAAATTCGCGGGCAATGTACGCACTGCGCCACGGAAGGGGGGCGGTCGCCGTCGTCATCGACAGAACCCGAGAGGAGAGCGTGTGAACATCAGCAAGGAACAGATCCTGCAGTTGCTCCGCGACCGCGGGCAGGGGGATCAGGCCGAGCAGGCGTCGTCTGAACTGCCGGATCAGGTCGATACCGATCAGCACTCCGACCTGCTGTCCAAGTTCGGTATCAATCCCCAGGACCTGCTCGGTCAGCTCGGCGGCAAGCTGGGCAACATCTTCTAGCTTCCGAAGTTTCCGCGCCTGGAATCCGTTTCCAGGACGCGTTTCACGGCTCATCAGCGTGACCGCACCGCCAACACAGGCGGTCCATCGAGAAGGAGAAAGCATGACGAACGCAACAGGACCCGAGGCCTACATGGGGCGCAACGCCGTCGACCAGCAGGGCAACAAGATCGGCTCGATCGGGCAGGTCTACCTGAACGACGAGACCGGCCAGCCGGACTGGATCACCGTCAACACCGGCCTTTTCGGCACCAAGGAGCACTTCGCCCCGCTGGCCGGCTCGAGTTTCAACGGTGACGAACTGGTGCTGCCGTTCGACAAGGACGTCGTCAAGGACGCCCCGGACGTTGCCGACGCCAGCCACCTCGATGTGGATGAGCAGGAGTCGCTGTACTCGTACTACGACCGCTACCTCGGCGCGGGCTCCAGCGAGACCCGCACCAGCACCGACGAGGTCAACGTCGGACGCACCGACGACATCAGCGTCGGACGTACCGACGACGTGAATGTCGGTACCGACCGCACCCGCGGCGAGGGCTACGACACCTCGGGGCCGAACACCGATGACGCAATGACCCGGTCCGAGGAGCAGTTGAGGGTCGGCACCGAGCAGGTTGCGGCCGGACGCGCGCGGTTGCGCAAGTACGTCGTCACCGAGCAGCAGTCCGTGCAGGTTCCGGTCACCCGCGAGGAGGTCAGGGTCGAGCGCGAGCCGATCACCGAGGCGAACCGCGGCGCAGCGGTGTCGGGTGCCGACATCACCGAGGAGGAGCACGAGGTGGTGCTGCACGCCGAGCGTCCGGTCGTCGACACCGAGGCCGTTCCGGTCGAGCGGGTGCGCCTGGGCACCGAGACCGTCACCGATCAGGAGACCGTCAGTGGCACGGTGCGCAAGGAGCAGATCGAGGTCGACGATGCAGTGGACAGCGTCGCGGGCTCGACCACGGACGGCACCGCAGACACCAACCGCGGCCGTTCCGACGTCTGAGAGATGAGCCATCGCAACGAGATCCCGACGTCGCGAGGTTGCGAGGAATGAGGCTTCGAGGCGATGACCGCGCGGACGGGCCGTCCGGGGAGCATCTCCCGGGCGGTCTGTCCGATCGGGCGCGGCACACGCTCGACTCGGTCGTGGATGACATGACGCCGGGGACCCCGCTGGAGGAGGACGCCGCCCTGGCGGAGAAGCTGGACGTGCAGCCCGAACGGGGCGACGTCAAGGGCTGAGTCACCGCGGCGGGCAGGCCACTGCAGTCGGAGATGTTTTACGCTGTAAGATCGCTCTGGGGTGAGGGACGGAGCGTGGTGGCGTGGCGAACGGCGAAGCACGGGGCGGTGCAAGCAGGCGTGCGCCACTCGGCGCGATCGCCGAGTCGATGCGGGCCGCCCTCGCGGCCAGGTGCCCGGAACAGGCCCTCCACGTGATGGTGTCCACGGTGGCCGGCGCGGGCCCGTGGGACTCGGCGGCAATCTCGGTGCTCGGCGCGAAGGGCACCATCAGTACGGCGGCGTCATCGGACCACAGAGCCGGTGCGGCGCAGACGCACCAACACGAGCTGATGCAGGGGCCGAGCTGTGCGGCCGTCGCGGCTCGGTCGGTGCTCACCGTCGAGGATGCTGCGACCGATCCGAGATGGCCGTTGTGGAGGTCCGTCGCCGTCGAGTTGGGCATCGCCTCGGCCGTGGCCGTTCCGCTGTTCACCGACAGCCCGCTCGGCGTGGTCACCTTTTACGGTCGCAACCCCCGCACCTGGCACGTCGACGACCTGCGCCGCGCGGATCTGGCGGGAGCGCATGTTTCCGTCGTGGTTGCCCACGCCAAAATGCAGCAGAACCTCTGGCGTGCGATCGACGGGCGCACCCTGATCGGCCAGGCGCAAGGGGTCCTGATGGAGCGCTATCACCTCGATTCCGAGCAGGCCTTTGCCCTGCTGCGCCGCTATTCGCAACAGCAGAACACCAAGTTGGCCTCGCTGGCGCAGCAGTTGGTCAGGACCGGGGCGCTCGGCAAGGCCGATCTCGACCGATTGCCCGACGATGCCCCCGACCCGGGGTGAAGGGCGCTGGAGACTGGATGAAGCGCGCGATCGACGATCCCGACACTCCTGAGGCGCGGGGTGCAGCCGCGTCGGTTCTGCCCGCAGCCGAACCAGGCTCGGGTCGGCGATCGCTCGATCGCCGCCGGATTCTGGGCGCCGCCATCGGCCTCATCGACGAGCACGGATTGCGTTATCTCACGATGCGCAGGCTCGGTGCCCACCTCGGTGTGGAAGGCATGGCGCTCTACCACTACATCCCGGGCCGCGAGGCTCTGCTCGACGGAATCGTCGAGACCGTCATCGACGAGCTCTACGGCGATCCCGATGTGCATTTGTCGCATCCGCAGTGGCAGGAGTATCTGCAGCGCCTCGCGCACGGCGTCCGGCGAATCGCCCTGGCCCATCCACAGGTGTTCCCGTTGATTGCGACACGGCCGCCGGCGGCTCCGTGGGTCCGCCCGCCCCTGCGCAGCCTGCGTTGGATGGAATCGTTTCTGCAGACACTGAAGGACTGCGGGTTTTCCGACGCCGACGCGGTCGCGACGTACCGATCGTTCTCGAGCTTCCTGCTCGGTCACCTGCTGCTCGAGGTCTCCGCCCACGGCGCCGACATCGGGCCCGTGGAAGAGCCGGATCCGGGCAGAGCCGATCCGGCTGATCTGACCGACTACCCGTTGCTGCAGACGATGCAACCGGAACTGTCCCAGGATCGCAGTGCCGACGAGTTCGAAGAATCGCTCGAAACGCTGATCGACCGGCTCGAAATCCTCCTTCGCCACCGCTGATGACCACCGATCTCTGCTCGAGGAGTGACCCATGACGGATTCGATCCGGTCCCTGTTGGTGCTGGGAGCCAGCGGCGATCTGGCCGGCCGCCTGCTGCTGCCCGCACTCGGACAGCTGATGGCCAGCGACAACGGACCCGAAACGCTGCAGCTGGTCGGCGCCGGCACCGAGCAGTGGGACGACACGGCCTGGCGGCAGCGCGTTGGTCAGTCGTTTGCGACGGTGACTGCACAAGGCCGGCGCATCGACGACATCCTTTCCACGACAACGTACCTGCCAGCCGACGTGACGAAGCCGGATGATCTCCGGCGACTGCTGGACAGGTGCGAAGGAGCCCCGGCGATCTACTTCGCGCTGCCACCGCCGGTGACGGTGTTGGCGTGCAAGGCGTTGGGGCAACTGGAGTTGGCTCCGGCTACGGCGTTGATCCTGGAGAAACCGTTCGGCACGGACCAGGCCGGCGCGGCGGCATTGAACGCGTTGATCGCCCGGTTGGTGCCGGAGGACCAGATCCATCGGGTCGACCATTTCCTGGGAAAGTCGACGGTGCTGAATCTGCTGGGATTGCGATTCAGCAACCGGCTGTTCGAATTTCTGTGGAGCGCCGAGCACATCGAGAAGGTCGACATCGTGTTCGACGAGGCGCTGAGCCTGGAGAACCGGGCCCGCTACTACGACGGCGCGGGCGCGCTGGTCGACATGATCCAGTCGCACCTGCTGCAGGTGCTGGCATTGATCGCGATGGACCCGCCGGCCAGCCTGGGCGCGGCGGACCTGCGGGATCGCAAGGCGGAGGTGCTGCGGGCGTGCCGGATGTGGGCTGGCGACGCGGCGTCGGCGAGCCGGCGGGCACGGTATGCCGCCGGGACCATCGATGGCCGGAATCTGCCCGCCTACGTCGACGAACAGGGGGTGGACCCGCGGCGCAATACCGAGACCCTCGCGGAGCTCACGCTGGAGGTGAACAACTGGCGGTGGGCGGGCGTGCCATTCAGGTTGCGCTCGGGCAAGGCGGTGGCCGCCTCCCGGAAGGAGATCGTCATCACCTTCAAGCAGGTCCCGTGGTTGTTGCCGGGATTGCGAGGGCGGGAACTGCCCACCCGGCTGCGGATCTCGATGGGTCCGGACCGGATGGCTCTCGACGTGAACATCAACGGACCCGCGGATCCCTTCGAACTGGACCGAATCGAGCTCTCCGCCGACTTCAACGGTGGGCGGCTCCCCGCCTACGGCGAGGTCCTCGCGGCCGTCTTCGCCAAGGACCCGACGCTGTCCGTACGCGGCGACACCGCGGAAGAGTGCTGGCGCATCGTCGATCCGGTGCTGCAGGCCTGGCGAGCGGGCGCAGTTGCGCTGGAGGAGTACCCCGCCGGCTCGACCGGCCCGTCGGGCTGGCCGATGTGAGGGCCGCCGGTGTCATGCCCGCGGGTGGTGCGTGGAGCAGGTCGGAAGCCGAGCAGATGGGCCGGTCAGCCCGCGGTGACGGGTTCCAGGAACCGTGAGATGGTCCAGCCCAGCTTGTCGGCGGCGCTGATCAGCTCCAGATGTCCGCCCGGGAAGATTTCAAGTGTGCAGTCCGGTAGCAGGCGCGCCATCAGGTGGGCGTTCGACACCGGCACGATGGGGTCGTCGTCGCCGCTCATCACCAGGACCGGTTGGGTCAGCATCGGCAGGAACGGCAAGCTGGTCCAGACCCCCAGGGCCGCCAGCTGGTGCAGATAACCGCGCCCGGTTCCGTCGCCGCGCAGAGCGGCCACCAGCGTCCGCACGTCCGACCTGCGGTGCCGTCCGGTGGTGGCGAACAGGGACGTGGGGCTCAGCGACAGGCCGGGCAGCTGGACGTCCGGTGGAAGCAGAAGTCCTACCAGGGCACGCATGTCGCCGGGAACCGACAGGGCGCCGGTGCTGGTGCTGAGCAGCACCACCCGCCCACAGCGGCTCGCGTACTGCAACGCGAACTGCTGGGCGAGGGCGCCGCCCCAGGAGTAGCCGAGCACGTCGACCTGCCCGTACCCGAGCTGGTCGAGCAGGTCGTTCATCATCCAGGCCAGCTCCGGAAAGGCATACGCACGCAGACCGGCCGGTGACTCGCCCACGCCCGGCGTGTCCACCCGGATCACCTCGACGTCGGCATCGATCGCATCGACCAGCGGCTGGAACAGCTCCACCCCCGCCCCGATCCCACTGAACATGAACAGCGGTCTTCGGGTGGGGTCGCCGCGTCGGATATCGACTCGGAAGTCCTGGCCGGCCACGGTCACCTGCCGCACGCTCGCCTCGGCGGCAACAACGTGTCCGATGGCCATGCCATCTCCTTCCGGTCCGCTTCGACCACATGTCCCGATCGCGAGAGCACACCTGGTGCGTCGTCGCGGGGCGCCGACCGGGGCCGGGACGGTCGAGACTACCTGTGATCAACAGAAAGGGCCTTGCGGGAGCAACCGGGTCACCCGGACACGTTCGGGTGAGGTTCAACGGTCGGATTCAATGCCGGCGCCGACGGGAATACCGGGGTATGACCTCTGACCCACGAACGGCAATCGTCACCGGAGCCGATTCCGGTATCGGTCGGGCGGTCGCCATCGACTTGGTCACAGCGCGGCCGTGTTCGTCAACAACGCCGGTACCGGCGACAACGCGCCGTTTCTGGAGATGCCGGCTTGCGATGCCGCCAAGCACGGCCTCGGCGGGTTGATGAAGACCATTTGCGCTCGAACTGGCCGCTGCAGGCATCACTGCGAATTTCCTGGCACCCGGCGAGATCGCCACCCCGATTGACGGGCCGGACCGACGAGGAGCCGCGGGAGACGCATCGTCCTGGCGGGCCGCTGGGCCGGCCCGGCGACGCCCGTGAGATCGCCACAGTGGTCGGGTTCCTCGCCTCCCCGGCGGCCCGCTGTGTGACCGGGGCGTCCTGGCCGGTCGACGGTGGCATGCTGTTGATGGGACCGCAGGCGGGTTCCCACATCACCAGTGACGACTGGCGTTCCGGCTGACCGGCCGCCGCGTACCGAATTCCATTACTCCACAAGCGAAGGAAAGCAACGTGTCTGACGACAAGTCCCCAGTAGCAAAGGTTGCCGAGTTGGCCAAGGACATCCGTATCGGGATGCTGACCACCCTGGACGCCTCCGGTCACTTCATCAGCCGCCCGATGGCCCAGCAGGAGGTGGAGTTCGACGGCGATCTGTGGTTCTTCGCCGAGCGGGATTCCCGCAAGGTGCAGCACATCACTGCCGATCCGCACGTCGGCGTCACCCTGACGTCCAACGACAGCTGGATCTCGCTGAACGGCACCGCAACGGTGGTGGACGACCCGGCGAAAGCCAAGCAGCTGTGGAACAGCTGGGTGGAGGCGTGGATGCCGCAGGGTCCGGACGACCCCAGCGTCGTGCTGATCAAGGTCAGCGCCGAGAGCGCGGAGTATTGGGACACCCCGGGGGGCCGGGTGGCGTCGGTGCTGAGTTTCGTGAAGGCGAAGGTCACCGGCGAGCCCTACGACGGCGGTGAGAACGAGCGGGTCAGCCTCTGAGGCAGCCAGCGCCACCCGGCAGTCGCCGGTCGGCAGCGCGTCGAATGGGGCCCATCATCCGCGGCGTCCGTCAGGACAGCCGGCGGCGGGTGATGGGCCCGTTCCGCACCAATTCTGTGAGCTGCCCCCGCGGGGTCCGGGGCCGGAGCACCGGGCTCGCGGTGCTCGCCGCGTCGCGCATCCCGGCGACCGCCTCGTTCAGCGCCTCGACGGCGTCAACCTGCGGCTCCCACCCCAGCACCGCGCGGGCCCGGCCCGTGTCCAGAGTCGGCACCGAGAACGCCAGATCGATCCAGCCGGCGTCGATCCGCTGTAGCCGGGCGTGCCAGGTCACGGACGCGAGGCTCCGCAGCACGGCCACCGGCAGCTGGACCGGCCGGGCGCCCAGTGCGGCGGCAACGTCGCTGCGGGTGATCGGCGGTTCCGCGGCGATGTTGAAGGCGCCGCCGGCCCGACGGTCGATCGAGGCGAGCACGGCCGAGGCAAGGTCGTCGGCATGCACCACCGGCACCGTGAAGCTCCGGTCGAGGGGCAACAGCGGCAGGGCGTTGATCATCCGCGCGGGGACGTACCCGGGAAGGCCGTAGCGCAGCAGTGCGCTGCCCGCGGCGCGTTGCAGCACGATGCCGGGTCGGAACCGGGTGATGAGCGCGTCATTGGCGGCCCGGGCGCCGAACGCGTCCAGCACCCGTTCGGCCGCTGCCTTGTGCCTGCTGTACACCGACGACGGCACCCCGTCCGTCGGCCAGTTCTCGTCCACCCGATGACCGGGCTGGGCCCGCCGGTAGGCGCCCACCGATGACATGTGCACCAGGTGCCCTACTCCGGCCCGCGCAACGGCCTCGGTGATCGCGGTGACGCCGCCGACGCCGACCCGTTCCAACTGGGCGGCGTCCCGGGTCGGCTGGAAACCCCATGCCAGGTTGACGACCGCGTCCGCGCCGTCGAAGACGCCCGCCAGCAGATCCGACGCGCCCGGTGCGGACACATCGATGCGGTGCCACCGGGCGATGTCGTACGGCGGCTGTGGCGGCGGAGTCCGACGGCTGACGGCAACCACCTCGAAGCCGTCCGATCGCGCCTGGATCAGCCGGAGAACGGCCGTCCCGACGTTTCCGCTGGCTCCCACGATGACGATGCGCATGCACCCCCTGTTCCCCCTTCTCGGGGCCTGCGACGAGCAGCTTTCGGAAAATCTTTCCAGGTTTCGTCCGTTTCTGTGCCCCTCACCCGTTTCGAGGGTGAATAATGGGGTACTGAACGGGCATGACAAAGGAGGCTCATGGTGAGCGGAAGCATGAGAAGTACAGCGGTGCATCGCCCGCTGACCGCCCGGCAGGCAGAGGTTCTGCATGCCGTGGCGGAAGAACGGATCGAGCGGGGCGTGGTGTTGGGGACGCTGGAGCCGCACCTGCTCGAGGGGCATGACGTCATCTGGCCACTGCGTGCGCTGGTGATCAAGGGGATGGTTCGGCTGCAGCCGATCGGGCGGCCGCAACTCACCAACCGGGGATGGATGTCGCTGCAGATCGCGGCGTGACGGGCCGGACGGACCGGTGGGTCAGCCGGTCCGTCCCTCCTCGGAAGTGGGCGAAGAGGTCAGCGGAAGCCAGCTCAGCACATCCTGGATCCGGCCGTCCCAGTACGCCCAGTCGTGGGCGCCCGGACCGAAGTCGGACAGGAAGCCAAAGCCTTTGTCTGACAACGCTTGCGAGAAGCGGCGGTTGTCCGCGAGCAGCGGGTCGGATGTGCCGCAGTGCACCGCCAGCGCGGGTGCCCGATCCGGGTCCAGGCCGTCGAGCAGCGCGAACAGGTCGTCCCCGCTGCCGGCCACCGTCATGTTGCCGAACACCCGATCGTCGACATCCGACCTGACCTCCGGCCGGAACTGGAGCGCCGCCACGTCGAGCGCTCCGGACAGGCTCGCGGCCGCCGCGAACTTCTCCGGGATGCGCAGTGCCCATTTGAGCGCGCCGTAGCCGCCCATCGACAGGCCGGCGACGAAGGTGTCCTCCCGGCGCTGCGAGACCCGGAAGAAGTCGGCGACCACGGCCGGCAGCTCTTCGGTGAGGAACGCCCAGTACGGCAGGCCGTGAGCCTCGTCGGTGTAGAAGCTCCGGTGCACCGCCGGCATCACCACCGCCAGACCGAGTGGGGCGACGAAGCGCTCGATCGAGGTGCGGCGCACCCACGTTGTGTCGTCATCGCTCAACCCGTGCAACAGGTACAGCACCGGGGGATCGCCGGCACGTTCCACCCCCGCCATGCCGACCTGCGACGTCGTCTGCTGCGGCAGGATCACCGTCATCGACACGCTCAGCGACAAGGCGTCGGAGAAGAAGTCGCACCTCAACAGAGCCACCGCGGCCACCCTTCCCGGCATCGCATCGAACGCGCCTGATCCTCGCACGAGCCGGCATCTCTTAGCCTGGGTCAATGCCTGTCCGCACGGCCGTTCCGCCGGCCGCGATCGACTTCGATGCCATCCGCGCGGAACTTTCGATACCCGCGGCCTACCCACCGGACGCGGTGGCCGAAGCGGTTGCGGTGGCCCGACTGCCACCGCCAGGTGAGGCCGTCGCCGTGCCCTTCGTCACGGTCGATCCGGTCGGATCGAGGGATCTGGACCAGGCCGTCCATCTGGCCCGGGACGGCCAGGGGTACCTGGTTCACTACGCGATCGCCGACGTGGCGTCCTTCGTCCCGGCCGGCGGCGCTGTCGCGGCCGAATCGTGGCGCCGGGGGGCGACCTTGTACAGCCCGGACCGCAGCACGCCCCTGCACCCGGTTGAGTTGTCCGAGGGTGCGGCCAGCCTGCTGCCCGGCCAGGACCGGGCCGCGGTGCTGTGGACGATGCGGCTCGACGCGCGGGGGGAGCCGACGGAGGTCGACGTCCGCCGCGCGGTGGTCAGGTCGGTCGCCCAGCTCGGTTACCCCGCGGTCCAGGCGGACGCCGACGCGGGTTCCCTGCATCCCTCGATCGCCCTGCTGCCGGAGGTCGGTCGGCTCCGCCGTGAGCGGTCTGCCGAGCGGCATGCGATCAGCCTGGACATCCCGGACGCCGAGATCGTCCGCGGGCCGGACGGCCACTGGACGCTGGAGCTGCGTGCGGTGCTGCCGGTGGAGCAGTACAACGCCGAGATCAGCCTGCTGACCGGGATGTGCGCGGCGTCGATGATGCTCGTCGGCGGCGTCGGGCTGCTGCGCACGCTGCCCGCGCCCACCGCCGATCAGGTACGGGCGCTGCGCAAAGCCACTGCGGCATTGGGTATCCCATGGCCCGATGACGTCCCGCCCGGTGACGTCATCGGCCGGCTGGACGGATCCAGGCCGAGGGACGCGGCCTTCCTGGAGGATGCCGTGCGACTGCTCCGCGGGGCCGGCTACACCCCGTTCGACGGCGGGCCGCCGGAACGCCGGGAGCACGGCGGCGTCGGTGCTCCGTACGCACACGTCACCGCCCCGCTGCGCCGGCTGGCCGACAGGTACGCCACCGAGATCTGCCTGGCTCTCCATGCCGGCACGGCGGTGCCCGGGTGGGCACGGGATGCGCTGCCGGACCTGCCGAAGGCGATGGCCGCCGCCGACCGGAAGTCGTCCGAACTGGCCAAGGCCTGTTCGGGTGCGGTATCGGTGTTCGTGCTGCACGGCCGGGAGGGGGAGGAGTTCAGCGCAACCGTGCTGCAGATCGACCGTGATCGGGACCGCGCCGTCGTCGTGTTGCACGAGCCACCCGTGCGGGCGCACTGTGACCCGGACGGCCTCACCGAGGGTTCGGTGATCAGGGTGCGCCTGGTCTCGGCCGATCCCGCGACACACCGGTTCGTCGTGCGGCGGGTGGGCTGACTGCGCTTGCAGTACCGACAGGTGGCACGCTGCCGTGTATGGGAGACGAGATCGGCCGGTCGACGGCCTTCTACTACAACATCAGCACCGGGGAGGTCGAGCCGGAGGGCAAGAGCAAGGCAAAGGACCTGCTCGGTCCGTTCCCGACCAAGGAGGAAGCGGCCAACGCCCTGGAGATCATCCGGCTGCGGGAGGAACGCAAGAACGCCGAAGATCGGGAATGGCGGGACCGCTGATCGCGCTGACGGTTCCGTGACCCCCAGCATCGGCAGAACGCCTACACGATCCCGCGATCTGACCTGGGTGGTCGCCGTGGCCGCCGCCCTGTGGGGTACCGACGCGCTGCTGCGGCTGCCGCTCGCCCGCGAGGCGGCCGCGCCGACAATCGTGTTCGCCGAGCACGCGGTCCTGGTCCTGGTGCTGCTGCCGTTCCTGCCGCGGGCGTTGCGGGCCTTCGCCGCCCTGGACCCGATGGCTCGACTCGCTGTCGTGGCGATCGGCGCCGGCGCGTCCGCCGTCGCCACCACGTTGTTCACCCTGTCCTTCCGCTTCGGCGATCCGGTGACGCCGGCCGTCATCCAGAAGTTCCAGCCGGTGATCGCCATCGCCGGGGCTGCCGTCCTGCTGCACGAGCGGCTGCGGCCGTCCTTCGCCTTCTTTGCGGTGCCGGCGCTGGTCGGGGCGTGGCTGCTGGCTTTTCCCGACCCGCTCAGCATCGGTGTCGACCAGGCGACGGTGGCCCTGCTGGCACTCGGCGCGGCGACGCTGTGGGCCGCGGGCACCGTGCTCGGAAGGCTGGTCGCCACCAGGTTGACCGCGGTGGAGCTGACCACCTTGCGATTCGCCTTCGGGCTGCCGGCGGCACTGATCATCGTGCTCGCCACCGGCTCGTCGCTCTGGGTGCCCGACGTCTCCAGCACGCTGGCCGTTGCGGGCATCGCGTTGATCCCGGGATTGCTGGCGATCTGGCTGTACTACGTGGGGCTGCGACGCACGGCCGCGTCCAGGGCGACGCTCGCCGAGCTGGCCTACCCGCTGACCGCAGCCGTCGTGGGCGTCGCCTTCCTGGACGCACACCTGCGGCCGGGGCAATGGCTGGGTGCGCTGCTGGTGGTCGGGGCGGTCACCGCGCTGTCCCTGCACGAGTCCAGAGCCACCGTGCCGGCGGTTCAGGTCCTCCCCGATCAACTCGCGCCGGGGGTGCGGTAACTCCGCTCGGGCAGTCCCGGGGATTGCCCGGTATCGCGCGTATCGCGATTCCGGCTGTCGCCGCGGCGCCGATGGCATGATCGAACGGTGTCCTGCACCTTTCGCCCGGTACGACGGCGTTCCCGGTCCCTGCTCGCCGGTGTCGCCGCGCTGCTGGCGGTGACGCTTTCCGGATGCTCGAGTTCGGTGGCCGGCACCGCCGCCACCGCGGGCACCGGCGGCGCCGCATCTTCCGCCACCGCGGGCACCGGCGGCGCCGCATCGTCCACCGCCGCATCGTCCAGCGCCGCGCAGTCCGGTTCGGGCTCGTCCGGAGCCGCGCCGCCGACCGCGGCCGGCACCCCCGGCGCGGTGCCGGCCGGGCTGGAGAAGTTCTACGACCAGCAGCTCGACTGGGGATCCTGTGCGGCCCTGGCGACCTCGGATCGGAACAAGTTCTACCGGTCGGCATCGCTGCAGTGCGCCGACCTGACCGTGCCGTTGACCTACGACGATCCGGAAGGGCAAACCATCACCCTCAAGGTGGTGCGCAAGCCCGCCACGGAACCGGCGCAGCGGATCGGCTCGGTTGTCACCAACCCTGGCGGACCAGGGGCTTCCGGCGTCGAGAACGCTGCGGCCATGGGTGCCTACGGTTACGGTGCGGAGCTGAACAAACGTTTCGACTTCGTCGGCTTCGATCCGCGCGGGGTGGGTTTTTCGAACCCGGCGATCCGCTGCCAGACCGACGAGCAGCGTGACGCGGCTCGCGCCAAGTCGACCCGAACCCGGAACCAGGCGGAGGTCGACGCCGCCAACGCCGATGCCAAGAAGGTGGCCGAGGGCTGCGTTGCGCTTTCCGGCAGCCAGCAGGGCATCGACGGCGCCACGTTCCTGGCCAACGTCGGGACGCCCGAGGTGGCCAGGGATGTCGATGTCCTCCGGGCCGCGCTCGGTGACGACAAGCTGACCTACGTCGGTTGGTCGTACGGCACCAGCATCGGCACTGCCTATGCCGAGCAGTTCCCGCAGAACGTCCGGGCGATGGTTCTGGACGGCGCGGTCGATCCGGACGCCGATCCTGTCGCAGAGACCGTCGGCCAGGCCGAGGGCTTCCAGAAGGCCTTCGAGGACTACGCCGCCTGGTGTGCCCAGCAGGAGCAGTGCGCGCTGGGCACCGACCCGGCCGGGGCCACCCAGGCCTATCAGCAGCTGGTCCGGCCGCTGCTGGACAGCCCGGTGAAGCTCGCCGACGGGCGGGTGCTGTCGTTCCGCGACGCCAATACCGGTACCACGCAAGCGCTCTACTCGCGCGGGCTGTGGGAGTCGCTGTCGACCGCGTTGCAGGACCTGTCCAACGGCGACGGCGCCGCATTGATGTTGCTCGCCGACACCTACGAGGGTCGCGCTGCTGACGGCACCTATTCCAACATTCAGGACGCCTTCCAGGCGATCAGCTGCATCGACGGGTCGCTGACGGTGCCCGCCGATCTGGTTCAGCAGCTGGCGGAGAAGTTTGCCGCCGCCGCGCCGTTCCGGGATTCCGGCGACCCGCCCAGGGCCGTCAAGGGTCCGTGCGACTTCTGGCCGGTGCCGCCGAACTCCGCACCACGACCGGATGTCACGGGATTGCCACAGGTGCTGGTCGTCTCCACCACCAAGGATCCCGCGACTCCGTACCAGGCCGGGGTGAACCTGGCCAAGGCGCTCGGTGCGTCGCTGGTGACCGTCGAGGGCACCAATCACACCGCATACCTGGGGATCGGTAATTCCTGCGTCGACGACATCGGAACCACCTACCTGACGACGCTGCAGCTCCCGGAGGACGGTGTCACCTGCAGTTGACTCAGCCGCCCTGGTCGGCGACCCAGAGCCCCAGCAGTCCTCGGAAATGGGCCAGGAATTTCTCCTGCTCATGCGGGGGATAGGTGGCCTTCACCGTGTTGACCAGCAGTTGGTCGAAATCGGGCGAACTGATCCAGTCGTAGACGATCTCCGGCAGTGACGCCAGCGCCGTGGAGCAGAATTCCCGGTAGGTGTCGGCCTCGAAGTACTGGTCGGCCATCAGGGCGTAGCGGCCCAGCTTGTCGGACCAGTTCAGCTCAGGATCGTCGGCGACGTCGAACCACGCGCGGCTGTTGGTGTCCACCTGCGGCTTTCGCCCGGTCACTGCGCAGAACACCGACCAGGACACCAGTTGGGTGATCGCCCACGGGAAGTAGTAGTGCAGCGAGGTGATGGCGATGTCGGGGCAGGCGTTCGCGTAATCAATGGGCTTCACCGTGGTTCCGCTCACCAGTGACTCGCAGGAATTGAATTCCCAGCGGAAGAAGGCGTTGATGGTGCGGGACAGGGTGAGGATCTCCATGCCCGCCTCCGGCGGCAGGAAATTGTGCGAGACCTCGTAACGGTCGTGCATCGGCAGTTCCGGGCGGAACCGCATGATCTTCGTCTCCGGGCCGATGGTGAGCGACCGGGCGAACGAGTCGTACTCCGACGCCGCCTGCAGGTGCATCAACATCTGGCCGGACTCGTTGTAGGCCCGGTGCAGTGCTGCCGTGTCATCGACCCGCGACACCCCGCGCCAGGCGCCGCCGTCGAAGGGCTTCATGTAGAGCGGGAAGCCCACCCGGGACGCCACCTCGTCGAGATCGAAGGGCAGGTTGTACGTCTCGGCGGTGTACGCCCATTTCTCGTGGTCGACCGGGTTCTTGTAGGGCACCAGCACGGTCTCCGGGATGTCGAACCCGAGCCGCATCATGGCGCAGTACGCCGAGTGCTTCTCCATGGCCTGGAAGGTGAACGGGTTGTTGATCAGGTAGGTGTCGTTGACCAGCGCCGCCTTCTTCAGCCACTCCCGCGGGTGGTAGTACCACCACGCCAGCCGGTCGATCACGACGTCGTGCCGGACCGGTGCCCGCAGGTCGAACGGCTCGATCGTCAGCCTTTCCGTGGCGACCTGGTGCGCTGTGCCCTGGTACGTCACGGGATCCAGCCTTCGGGTCAGGGTTTCGAAGGCGATCGGCCAGTCCTTCTCTGTGCCCAGCAGCAGCCCGATCAGGTGGGTTGCGGAGTCTCGTCGTGGCGCGGTCATGACGTGATCCTTGCCGGGTGGATCCGGGGCGGCAACGCGGGGTGCCCGAGCGCACGCCGACAGGCGGTCGCACGGCGATCACCACACCGTGCCGCCGACCATTCCCACGGCTGCCTGGCCCTCCCGAACTCCGTTCCCCTAAGTTGGGAGCCAAGGGGGTGAGCGGATGCGCTGTGCATCGGCCGGCCGGCCGGTGGGGCAGGGACGCTTCGGGCTTCTCGGCGCTGTCATGGTTCTCTGTCTGGCGGCTTCGTGCTCAGCGGCTGGATCCGGCTCCTCGGCGGGCGGAGCTGCGTCGACATCGTTGACGTCCGTCGCTGCAGGGACGGTCATCAAAGGGTCGTCGTCCGACCCCGCCGCCCGATCCAGTGACGTGCGATCGGCCGGCGGAGGAGCTCTGTCGAGCGACCGCCCCGCACCCACGGCCGCGCCGCCGTCGGCCACCACCGAGGGTTCGACCCCGAGTTCGACCGGGCCGGGCCGGTCCGCCCCGTTGAGTCGCACATCCGGGCCGTCGTCTTCCGCGCCGGCCGAGCAGACGATCCGGCAGATAGATCTCCGGTCGTCGTCGTTCAAGGTGGCCGGCGACCGGGCGGTCAGCTTGCACAACGGCACCGCCACCGACGAATTCGGCCGCACCACCACTCTGGCCGACACGGTCTACTCCGACGCCGACGGTGATGGCTTTCCGGACGCCGCGATCGAGATCCAGGTCATGGACGGCAACGGCTTCGAGTCGCTCTGGTACATCGTTGTGTGGGACAGGGCGACGAGAAGGGCCGTCCAGATCGACGATCCCTTTGCCCGTAGCCCCCGCTGCGGAGACGTGGTGGATTCGGTGAAACCGGCCGCCCGCGGATTCACCGTCAACGAACATCGCACCGAGGGCGACCTCGCATCCTGTGCCGACCAGCCGCCGATCGCCATCGCCCGGACAGTCGGAATTCGTGACGGTTGGCTCGCCGAATTCTCACCGAACAAGGGGTACGGCGGGATCTGCCCGCATGCCATCGGCACTGACGGAGGGCACACACCCCCAGTGCATCTCAGGCTCGCGCCCAGCGACGACGCGCCCATCATCGGGGATACCGCTCGGGCCGCCTGGTTGCTGTTGCCGCCGGACAACAGCAAGTATTCGGGCGATGACACTTGGCGTCTGCTGGGCTACTCGACCACGGGCGCGGACGAGACCTGGTACTCCGCCTGCGCCTGGGCGCCCGCCTGACGCCCGCAAATGCGATGTCGACGTGCGTGATCACCGACATCATCGGCCGCGTCGGTGTCCATGAACTCCCGTGCGTTCATCTGACCCCCCGGCTCCCGCCCGGGCCACGCCGCCCGCGCGCGAGGGGTCATCGTCCGGCGAGCCGGTCATGGGACAGGTCAGCCGGAACGGCTGCCATCCTCCGGGCAGGCAGCGCGGCGATCCGTCGGCCGATGCCGTGCAGTGGGGTGCCAAGGGTAGGTGTTGCGCCGCATTTGTCAAACGCAGGAAACAGGACTTTCGGCACTGGTAAATACTGGTTCGGCGGTATCTCGTTTCGACCCTTTAGTACAGCGTAGGTTCACCTCAGGCGCAGAATGCGTCGTCAATTTGAGGTGGCCCAAATCCATGAAGAATTCTCTCACACCCCTCTGCTTTCTCCAGCGTGCGTCATCGGTGCATCCCGATCGCACCGCGATCATCGACGGACCCCGTTCCCTCACCTATGCGGCGATGGCGGCCCAGGTGGTGCGACTGGCAAACGCGCTCCGCGCCAAGGGGCTGCAACCCGGCGATCGGGTCGCCTATCTGGCACCGAACTGCGCCGAAACACTGGTCGGTCATTTCGCCGTGCCGCTCGCCGGTGGGGTGCTCGTCACGATCAACACCAGGCTCTCCCCGGAGGAGATCGCCGTGATCATCGAGCATTCAGGTGCTGTGCTCCTGCTTGCCGACGCGCCGCTGGTAGAACCCGCGCTCGAGAAGCTCGCCGCCATCACTACTTTGCGCGAGGTCATCTGCCTTCCGGCGGAGAGCGGGCGGGAGGTCGAACTTCCCTTCACCACCGGCTATCTCGATCTGCTCGCGGCCGGCAGCGACAGCCCGATCGAATTCGCGGTCGAAGATGAGGACGCCGCTATCAGCCTGAACTACACCTCGGGGACGACCGGCCAGCCGAAAGGCGTCGTGTACACCCATCGCGGCGCTTACCTCAACTCCCTCGGCGAGGTCTACCACCAGGGCCTCGTCGACGGGTCCAAGTATCTGTGGACGCTGCCGATGTTCCATTGCAACGGCTGGTGCACGACGTGGGCGTTGACGGCCGTCGCGGGCACCCATGTGTGTCTGCGGGCGGTGAAGGCGGACGACATCTGGCGGGCGATCGACCGCGCGGGTGTCACCCACATGGCCGGGGCACCGACCGTGCTGATGATGATGAAGGAATCGACGCTGTCGCATCCGCTGCGGCAGGCGCTGACGGTGACCACCGCCGGGGCGCCGCCGAGCCCGTCGATCATCGCCGATTTCGCCGAGCTCAACGTCACCGTGGTGCATGTCTACGGCCTGACCGAAACCTATGGCCCGTACACGGTGTGCGAACCGCAGGACTCCTGGCGCGACCTTGGAGCCGAGGAACGCTCGCGCCTGATGGCCCGCCAGGGTGTCGGCATGATCACTGCGGACGAGGCGCGGGTCGTGCTGTCGTACGGGCATTCGGATGAACTTGTCGATGTTCCGGCCGACGGCCTCAGCATGGGCGAGATCGTCATGCGCGGCAACACCGTGATGAAGGAGTACTTCCGCGATCCCGAGGGAACCGCCACCGCGTTCAGAGGCGGCTGGTTCCATTCCGACGACCTGGGTGTCCGCTATCCCGACGGGTACATCCGGTTGCTCGACCGGGCCAAGGACATCGTGATCTCCGGCGGCGAGAACATCTCCACCGTCGAGGTCGAGCACGCACTGGCCAGCCACCCTGCGGTCGCCGATGTCGCGGTGATCGCGATCCCGGACGAGCGGTGGGGCGAACGGCCGAAGGCTTTCGTGGTCCTGGCCGCGGGCCATCTCGCCGGTCAAGAAGAATTGATCGTCCACGTGAAGGAACACATCGCCAAATTCAAGGCACCCAAGACGGTGGATTTCGTCGTCGATCTGCCCAGGACCTCGACCGGCAAGATCCGGAAGGATCTGCTGCGCCAGGCGGAGTGGGCCGGCCATGAGAGCAGGATTCAGTGATGACTGCGCGGCACTTGACATCGACAGGCAATTGCGCCGAACGCCGGCGCCGTGCCCGACGACATCGAGTTTCCGGACGGCGACGACCTGGCACTGTCCCGGGGTACCGATTTCTACAGCCTCGACGAGCTGCCGAGCGATCAGGAGCGGGAGATCCGCGACCGGGTGCGCCTGTGGTGACGGCAGCATCGCCACCCTGAACGCCGTGCATTCCGGTCTGGCGATGACGACCATCGCGATGGTCGGCTCACCGGAGCAACGTGCACGGTACCTGCCGCGGATGGCCCGCTGCGAGGTGCTCGGCGCGTTCCCGCTGACCGAGCCGCAGCACGGCTCCGACGTGGTCGCGCTGGAGACCCGGGCGCGCCGGGTTCCCGCTGGCGCACGGCTGGCCAAGGCGCGCACCTGGGACGACGCCGACTATGTACTGGCGGCCGGTCGAACTGCTCGCAGTCGCTGATCGTCGGCCGGGCGATCACCGGCCTCAACGCCTTCCGCTGAGAGCGCGCCCAATGCGCGCCCCCGTCACCAACCACCAGAAATGAGCGCTTCATGAGCACGGCAATTCTCGAACCCTCAACACCGGACGTCGTCGTCCCGGACGTGCTGCCCGACACCAACGACCCGACCGCAGGCACGGTCGCTGTCTCCCGTGAGCTCGCCTCCCAACAGGTCCGGATGATCGCCGACCCGGCGCCGCTCGGCCTCGGCGCCTTCGCCCTGACCACTTTCCTGTTGAGCCTGGTGAACGCCGGCGTGCTCCCCAAGGACACCGAACCGGTGATGCTCGGGGTCGCGCTCGCCTACGGCGGTGTCGCCCAGTTGCTCGCCGGGATGTGGGAGTTCAAGAAGGGCAACGTGTTCGGCGCCACGGTGTTCAGCTCCTACGGCGCCTTCTGGCTGTCGTTCTGGGCTTACCTGACCTTCTTCGCCGAGGGGATCCCGACGGAGCACCACGGCGTGGCGGCGGGCTGGTACCTGATTGCCTGGGCCATCTTCACCACGCTGATGTTCGCCGCCGCGCTGCGCACCACCGCCGTGCTCGCCGGGCTCTTCGCCGTCGTCGCCGTGGTCTTCGTCCTGCTGGCGGCGGGCGCACTGGCAGCCAGCACCGTGCTGACCACGGCCGGCGGAATCCTTGGTCTGGTCGCCGCCGCGCTGGCCTGGTACCTGTGCGTGGCGGGTGTGCTGAGCTCGACGTTCGGCCGACCGGTCCTGCCGAACCCGAAGCTCTTCAACAGCTGACCTTCGCGCAGGCTCCTGATGCCCGGCGTTGCTTCTCGACGCCGGGCATCGGCGCGCCGCCGGCACGGATCCCGACTCGCACCGGCCGCCGCCGGCGCCGATCGCTCAGCCCAGGGCCGGCAGGTAGATCGCGGCCTGCGCCCGCCAACTCGGCCAATCGTGCGGCCATTCGTGGCCCCAGACGAAAAGCTCATGTGGGATGCCCTTCTCGGCCAGCACCCCGGCGAGGGCCCGGGTCGACGCATGGGCCCCGGTGGTGTCCTCCCACATCCCGCTGCCGACCACCAGGGTGAGGGCGAGCCGGGACCGCAGGTAGTCCAGGTGCCCGCCGTGCGCGCCCGGCAGGAACTGCAACGGGCTGGCGTAATAGGTTTCGTCGTCCGCCTGGCCCCACGCGCGCCAGGCCCACGGGTCGTAGTTGCCGGAGAAGGCGACCGCCCGACCGAAGACGTGCGGATGCCGGAGGGCGAAGAGGACGGCGTGGAACGCGCCCATCGAGGGGCCCGCGGTCGCGATGTCGTCACGGCCACCGCACTTGTCGCGGATGAACGGCACCACGTGCCAGATCAGCCAGTCCTCGTAGCGACGGTGATTGCGGGCGCGGTCGGTGAGCGGCATCCAGGACGCCGACCACGAGGAATTGTCGAAGGACGGCAGGCAGAACACCGTGATCCGGCCCTCGTCGATGGCCGGACGAACGGCGTCGAGCATGCCGTTGGCCTCGAAATCCCACGGATCGCCGGCCTCCGACGGGAACCAGATGACCGGCCGGCCCCAGTGCCCGTGCACAGCGATCTCAGCCGATCCACCCAGCGGGGGAGCGTCGATGCGGTGATATTCCGTTCGGGTCATCGCGGCGTGGTCCGCGGGGGGAGCGGAGTGCGGTGCAGCGAGCCGATCAACTCGTCGAGGGCGGGGAACCAGGCGTCCCGCCAGCCGATCATCGTGTGGGTGTCCGGAACGATCCGCAGGGTCACCGGGTGCTCCTGGCGCCGCAGGGCAGTGGCCATCTCCCGGTTGTTGCCCAGGTTCTCCTCGATGCTCCCGCAGGTGATCAGCACGGGAACGGGCCTCGGGGCGCCCGCCGCCGACGGCTCCGGGCCCGCGCAGATGCGCTCCACGGCGCTGCAGATCTGCTCGAAATGCGGGAACGAACTTTCCTGCCCGTCGAGCGTGCGAGTGAAGAACGAGCCCGACTGCAGGGCCAGTGCACTGATCGCCCCGGGGTGCCGGCGCGCGATGGTGAGCATGGCGAGCGCGCCAAGGCTCGCGCCCAGGCCGATCACCGGACCGGTGAGCACCTTGTCGGTGAGTGCGGGGATCACCACGTCAGCGACGTGATCGGCGTAGCCGGGATCGGCCGCGTACCAGTCGTCGCGCAGCCCGGCCGGTGGATCGAGCAGGCCGACCCGGATCGGCAGGTCGCGGGAGATGGCGGTCGCCCAGGACAGCAGGGATCCGCGATCGGCCATGTCGCTGCCGTCGTGCGCCAGCAGGAGCGGCGCGGAGGTGTCCGCGGAGAGCCCCGGCGGCGACCACAGCTGCACCGGTACCGCCTTCGCCAGACGGCCCTTCGCGGTGGTCACCGGGCGAAGCGGACCGTCCGGGGACGTCAGCAACCAGCCGGGCTCGCGGTACTCGGGGAACCGGACCTCGCTCTTCTCGCCGAACGGGTTCGGCACCCGCAACGGGTTCGACGGATCGCACATCCACGTGTAGTCCTGGCCCACCCTGGTGGTCAGCTGGTACTCCAGGCGCCACGCGTCCGGCCGGGGGATCCGCAGCGACCAGGTCCCGCCCGACCAGGAGAACTCCGGATCGACGTCGCCGAGGACCCAATCCACCTCGAGTCGCACACCGGACAGTTGGCGCTTCTCGTCGCGGAAGGCGAACTCCACATGGTCGGCGGTCACGACAGGTCCACGCATTGGTACCGCCGCTGCGGCAGCAGAGGTCGCCGGGGCGGTTCTGGGCATCGCAACACGGTACGTCACCGGTCGCCGCGGACGCTGATTCACGGGTGCGGCAACCCCTGGGTAACAGGGCCCTCATAAGGTGGTGCCCATGGACCGTCAGCAGCAGTTCGTCCTGCGCACCCTCGAAGAACGTGATATTCGCTTCGTCCGCCTGTGGTTCACCGACGTCCTCGGAATCCTCAAGTCGGTCGCGGTTGCCCCGGCGGAACTGGAGGGTGCGTTCAGCGAGGGAATCGGCTTCGACGGGTCCGCGATCGAGGGTTTCGCCCGGGTCTTCGAATCCGACATGGTGGCCCGGCCGGACCCCTCCACCTTCCAGGTGTTGCCCTGGGAGGCCGACGGCGGCCGGGTGTACTCGGCCCGGATGTTCTGCGACATCACCATGCCCGACGGGTCGCCGTCCTGGGCCGACCCCCGGCACGTTCTCCGCCGGGCGATGGGCGAGGCGGCGTCGATGGGCTTCACCTGTTACGTCCATCCGGAAATCGAATTCTTCCTGTTCCGGAACCTGCCCGACGACGGCTCGGTGCCCGAGCCCGCGGACCAGGGCGGTTTCTTCGATCAGGCATCACACGACGCCGCACCGCATTTCCGTCGAAGTGCCATCGAAACCCTGGAGGCAATGGGTATCTCGGTGGAGTTCTCGCATCACGAGGGTGCGCCGGGTCAGCAGGAGATCGACCTGCGGTACGCCGACGCGCTGACGATGGCCGACAACATCATGTCGTTCCGGTACGTCGTCAAGGAGGTCGCACTCACCCAGGGCGTTCGCGCCTCCTTCATGCCCAAGCCGTTCGTCGACCATCCGGGATCGGCGATGCACACCCATTTTTCGCTGTTCGACGGCGAGACCAACGCCTTTCACAGCCCGGATGACGAGTACCAGCTCTCTGCCACCGGGAAGGCATTCCTGGCCGGCGTGCTCAGGCACGCTCCGGAGATCACCGCGGTGTCCTGCCAATGGGTGAACTCCTACAAACGGCTGGTGGTCGGCGACGAAGCGCCGACCACGTCCTCCTGGGGGACGGCCAACCGCTCCGCGCTGGTCAGGGTGCCGAATTACTCGCCGGGAAAGGCGTCCAGCCAGCGGCTGGAATTCCGGCTGCCCGATTCGGCGTGCAACCCATATCTGATGTACACCGTGGTGATCGCGGCCGGGCTCAAGGGCATCCGTGAGGAATACGAGCTCCCGGCGCCGGCGGAGGACGACGTGTGGTCGCTGTCGGAGGTCGAGCGGCGGGCGATGGGATACCAGAAGCTGCCGACGTCGCTGGAGTCGGCGCTGTCGGTGATGGAGGGCTCGGAACTGGTCGCCGAGGCCCTCGGCGAGCACGTCTTCGACTTCTTCCTGCGGAACAAGCGGGCCGAGTGGGAGGCCTACCGCCGTCAGGTGACGCCCCAGGAATTGAAGCGATACCTCTCGCTCTGATCGATGTCCACCATGACGACGGCGCAGCGCTTCCCGGACCCGACGGAGTTCGGGGCCGCCATCGGCGCGCTCGTCGGGCGCGACGCGGTGGGCGCCACCATGGTGTCGCACGTGCTCGCCGGTCAGCTGGCCGATCCCTACCCGGGCGGTCCGCCGCTGATGGTCGCGGTGCGGCTGGACGGAGTGGTCGCACTCGCCGCGCTGCAGACCCAGCGCCATCCGGTGCTGGTCGTGCTCGATCCCGCAGTCACGGAACCGGGCGACGTGCGGGACGCACTGGTCGGCATACTGCGCAGCGACGCCGACCGGGTCACCGGATTCACCGGCAGGACCTCGACGGTGCTGCCGTTGGCGCAGTCATGGACCGTGCACACCGGGGCGGGCTGCAGCGTCCGGATGACGACGCTGTTCTACCGGTTGACCACCTTGGTGCAACCGTCTGCAGTGCCCGGACATGTGCGGCCGGCGGTGCTGACCGATGGCGCCGAACTCGACCTGCTGTCCCGCTGGCTGGACCATTTCGGTCAGGAAACCGGCGTCGGCCGCGGGCTCCCCGCACCGGACCGCGAGATGGTGCTGACCAACGCGAAACGGGGCCAGGTGTCGTTGCTGTGGTGCGTGGACGGGGTCCCGGTGGCACTGGCAGGTCATTCCACACCCCGCAACGGGGTGGCGCGGATTGCGCCCGTCTACACCCCGCCCGAACAGCGGCGCAGGGGTTACGGCGCGGCGGTGACCGCTGCGGCCGTGCATTCGGCCCGGGCCATGGGGGCCACCGAGGTCACCCTGTTCGCCGACCTCGACTACCCGCCGGCCAACGCGGTGTACCGCGGGCTCGGTTTCGAGGCGATCGCCGAGTTCACCCAGGTGGAGTGCAGTGCGGTTCGATGAGGAGCCGACTCGTCGGGCGTCAGCAGGTTTTCTCGGGTAGATCGGCAGTAAAATCCGTCGGTGCAGGTCACCGTAGGTGTGATGGCCGGGTTCACGGTGACCGTCGACGGCAGGACGGTGGCACCGTCGGCGTGGCGCAGGCGGGACGCCGTTGCGCTCGTCAAGATCCTCGCCCTGGCGCCGCGGGCACGGCTGCGGCGTGATCGTGTCATCGACCTGCTCTGGCCGGATCTGGACATCGAGACGGCACTGTCCCGCCTGCACAAGGCCGCACATTTTGCCAGGCAGGCCATGCAAACCCCGGGCGGGATCGTTCTGCGCGATCAGATGGTCTCCCTCTTCCCGGATGGGAACCTCGTCGTCGACGTCGCTGATTTCGAGCGCGCCGCCGCGCAGGCGCTGAAGGCGGAACCGGGATCGGTCGAGGCGGTGTCCGCTGCCATCGATCGGTACCAGGGCGACCTGCTGCCCGACGATCTTGCGCAGGCATGGTCGGACGAACCCCGCAGCCACAGCCGGCTGCAATACGTGCGGCTGCTGCGGAACGCCGGACGATGGGAAGAGCTCCTGGAGATCGAACCGACGGACGAGAAGGCGCATGTCGAGTTGCTCCGGCGGGCTGTGGCGGCAGGCGACCGAACCGCCGCCCTTCGCCGGTTCGACGAACTCGAACGGGTTCTCGATGTCGAACTCGGCGTCACCCCGGGGGCCGAGGCGATCCTGCTGCGGGATCGCATCGCGGCAACACGGATGCGCGCTCCAACGGTCGGTGAGGTCGTCGCAGACCGGCCCGTGCCCGGGCCGACCCTGCTCGAGCGTCGGGACGAACTCGACGCCCTGTCCCGAACGCTCAAGTCAGTGCGCCACAGCGGTCGAGGCGCGTTGGTCACCGTCACCGGTGAAGCCGGCAGCGGCAAATCCTCCCTGGTGCGGGCCTTTCTGGAGTCCGTCGGTGATGGGATCGTCACGGCGATCGGCGGCTGTGACGACCTGCTGGCCCCGGTGAGCCTGTCGCCGTTTCGCGACATGGTCCAGGCGCTCCCCGATCTCGCACCGCTGCTCGCCGCGGACCCTCGCCCGTCCGACGTCTTCACCACGCTGCTGCGTTACCTCGCCGCAGCACCGACGCTGGTCATCCTGGAAGACGTGCACTGGGCGGACGACGTCACGCTCGACGCGATCCGCTACCTGTCCCGGCGCTTGGGCGGGCTGCCGTCCGTGCTGCTGCTGACGTTCCGGGATGAAGAGGTCGACCTCGCGCACCCGCTCCGGCGGATCCTCGGCGGGCTGAACAGCTCGATGCTCCGGCGCATCGAGCTGAAACCGCTCTCTGTCGCCGCCGTGGGGCAACTGGCGGGGGTCGCGTCGATCGATGCGCGTGAGATCCATCGGGTGACCAGGGGCAACCCGTTCTTCGTCACCGAGATACTCGACGCTCCCGACGGTGAGGTTCCCGCGACCGTGCGTGATGCGGTGCTGGCGCGGGTGGGACGGCTACCTGCCGTTGTGCGCCGCTTCGTGCAGCGCCTCGCCGTCGTGCCTTCGCGCGCCGAACGTTGGCTCGCCGAAGCGCTCACGGATGGCGATCCGGATGTCGTTCTCGAGGCGGAACGCTCGGGGGTCATCAACGGTGGTGCCGAGCACGTCACCTTCCGGCACGAGCTGTCCAGGCGTGCGGTGGAGACGTCATTGATGGTTGGGGAAGTCGTCCTGGCCAATCGAGTCGTGCTCGACGCCCTGCTGGCTCACCCGGACGTCGACCCCTCCCGCATCGTCCACCATGCCGTGCGCGCCGCCCGGATGGAAGTCGTCCTGCACTACGGCCCGGTGGCTGCGACGGCGGCCGAGCACGCCGGGGCGCACCGGCAGGCCGCCGAGACCCTGCGGGTGGTGCTGCAGTTCGCCGACCGGCTCGACGCCCCGACGAAGGCGAGTTTGCTGATCCGACGGGCGTACTCGCTCTACGTCGTCAACGAGTACGAGGCCGCGCTGAAGACCGCTCAGGCAGGTGTCGCGGTTGCCGAGAGCACGCAGGACCCGGTGCTCATCTCCACTGCGTTGGTGGTGCTGTCCAGGATCGCGCTCTTCGCGCGCGGCCCCATGACGGCCCGATTGGCAGCAGGTCGCGCCGTGGCGGCCCTGGAGTCCTCCGGTCCCGCTGTCGACGAGTCCCGCCTTGCGGTCGCTCTCACCGAGTTGGCGCGTACCCACAGCGATCTCGTGACCGTGGGCATCGTGGCGCAACCGAGCGCGGACGCTCTCGAGCATGCCCGGCGCGCAGTGGCGATGTGCGAGCGGATCGGTCGCGATGAACTTCGCGCACAAGCACTGTGCTACCTCGGCAGCGCGCGACTGGCACTGGGCGACCCCCGCTGGTTCGGGGATGTGGAGCGTGCCCTTTCCATGGGCGCGGGCGTCGTCGAACCCGAGACCCGGGTGCGCTCCCACGTCAACGCGGCCGGATGCGCCTACCGATGCGGTCGGATGGACGAGGCGCAGCGATTGGTTGCGACCGGGCTCCAGCTCGCGGCGGACACCGAGTTCGCCGCGGGCGAGTACCGGCTCTGCCTGACTTCGGCAGCTGTTCTCTGCAGCAGAGGCGATTGGGACCGTGCCGTCGCGATCCTTCGCAGACTGGTCGGAAGCCGGGGAAGTCCCGGGGTGATGGCGATCTTCGCCCAGAGCATGTTGGCGAGATTGCTCGCGCGGCGGGGCGACCCCGAGTGCGTACCGCTGCTGGCAGAGGCGATGGGCAACCCGATCGTGCAGGACGACAGCTACGTGTGCGGCCCCCTGGCCGCTGCGGCGCTGGAGGTGGGCTGGCTGACCGGAACCCTTGCGACGGTGCCGCCCTTGGTGACCACAACGCTCAGCGCAGCGGCTCGCGCGTGTCACACCGCAATGCAGGGCGAGCTCTCGGTGTACTTGCGTCGTGCCGGATTCGAACCCGACCCGGTGCCCGATGCGGCGGGACCATGGGCGCCGGCCCTACGGGGTGATGGGTCCGCCGCGGCCGATGCCTGGAGCGTCCTGGGCGAGAGTTACGAGCAGGCAGTCGAACTGGCGGGTGCCGGTGCCCAGAGTGGTGGGCGGGAGAGGGGTCTTCGCATGCTGGCCGGACTCGGCGCAGTCGCCACGGTCGCGGTCATGACCCCGTCGCGGTGATGACCCCGTCGCGATGATGACGGTTGTGGTCAGACCTCCAGGGAAGTGAGCGCGAGGGCGCTGAGTTGCCGGGCCAATTCCTGATCCGACAACGGAGAGGTGAACGTGCCGACCGCGTTGAGCATGCCGAATGCGCCGTGCACGGCGGTCCGGACCCGTTCGTCGTCCCAGTCAGGATGCACCGCGCCGAGCACGGTGCGCCACCGCCTGACCAGCGCCCGCTGCCGCGCCACCAGCAGGTCCCGGTCCTCGGCGGGCAGGTGGTGAACCTCCCGGATGAAGACCGCCATCAACCGGCGGCGCCCGGCGACCGCGGTGGCGTAGGTGAGCACCAGGTGGCGCAACAGCGCGGCCGGATCGTCGGATGCGGCGCCGACCCCACCCGCGAGGTCGCCGTCCGGGTCGGTCGTGACGGCGTCGATCACCCGGTCGAAGACGGCCGCCAGCACGGAGGCCTTGGCGCCGAAGTGCCGGTAGATGGCGGGCCCGGTGACGCCGGCCTCCGCGCCGATGTCGTCCATCCCGACGGCCGCGTACCCGCTGTCGGCGAACAGCTGGGCGGCGGCCGTCAGGATCGCCTCCCGCCGGGCCGCGCCGCGCGCCGAGGAGGGGGGCCTGGACCCCGCGGTTCCGGACGTCGACTCGGCCGGCCCGAGCGGCACGGAGCCGCCACTGCGCCAATACTGGCCGCCGGCGCGGTCCATCAGCCCGAAGTCGATCAACCCGCGGCGCAGCGTGACGTAGTCGTCGTACACCGCCATCAGCTCCCGGTTGACCTCGGTCTCGGTGTAGCGGACACCGGGGATGAACCGCTGGACGATCAGGTCGTAGAGGGCGAGCTGGCGGGATTGCTTGGCGGGCAGCGTGGTCAGTCGGCCGTCCGGCCCGAAGAACCGCTTCACCACGGCGTCGGCGTTCGCGGCAGCCGCCCGCTGCAGGTCGTCGTTCACCGGCGGTCAGTCGACCACGTCGCCGGGGCCGACCCTGGTCCGGGGCACCCGCCAGCGGCGGATCAGGCAGGCCCGGTTGAAGGCATAGAAGCCGAGCGAGGACCCCTTGGTGGACAACCCCGAATCGTCACCGTTGGGGTAGCGCTGCCGCACCTTGCGGGCGAGCTGGCGGCCGAAGATCACCGAGTCGATGACGGCAGCCGCGATGGCCACCAGCAGCACCAGCGGCCCGTAGGACTGCAGCAGCGGAACCGGGATCAGCAGGATGACGAACGACAGGACGGCGATCGGCAGCAGGATGCCCGCGACGTTGCGCCGGCTGTCGACCAGGTCCCGGACGTAGGCGCGAACCTTGCCCCGATCCCTGGCGAGCAGATACTTGTCGTCCCCGCTCATCATCCGCTCGCGGTTGGCCCTGGCCATCGCGCGCTTCTCGTCCTTGGTCATGCTCTTGCTCTGCACCTTGGACCGCTTGATCGCCTCACGCTGGGTCTTCGGCGGCGGTGCCACCGGGCCGCGGCGGCCCTCCGCCTCACGCCGCTTCGGCGTCGGCCTGCCCTTACCGACGGGCGGTGTGGCCGCCTCCAAGGGAGCCTTCGGCGCGGTCGGTTCGGCACTGTCGGCGGGTTTGCGACGCAGAAAACTCACATCGGCAGCCTAGAGGAAGTGTGGGTGGCCTCACGGACGGGAACGCCGCCCTCGGAATACCGCCCACCGGGCGCCCGTTGGAATGTGGGTCGAGGCAACGTCTCGATTTCAGGTGCTGCTCGACCGACCCCCGACGTGGCATCATCAGTGCAGGGAGCGGTCGTCCGTGCCCTTCCCTGTAGCACGGTCGCCACACGAGCAGCGGTTCCGGCGCAGGCCAACCGCTTCCATAGAGGGAGTTCCAGATGAGTGTTGCTGACACCGCGAGCACGACCGGAGTGCAGGCACCCGCGCACGGGGTGACGCTGTCGGAAACTGCCGCGGCCAAGGCCAAGGCCCTGCTCGAGCGGGACGGCAGCAGCGACATGGTGCTGCGGATCGCCGTCCAGCCGGGCGGCTGCTCCGGCCTGCGGTACGAACTGTTCTTCGACGACCGCAGCCTGGACGGCGATGCCCTGGTCACCTTCAACGGGATCGGGCTGGCGGTGGACCGGATGTCCAAGCCGTACCTGGACGGCGCCGTCATCGACTTCGTCGACACCATCGAGAAGCAGGGTTTCACGATCGACAACCCGAACGCACAGAACTCCTGCGCCTGCGGCGACTCGTTCCACTGATGCGCTGAATCGATGCGCGGCACCTTCGCCGCACCGCTCCCCAGAAACCCCCGGCCGATTGGCCGGGGGTTTCCTGGTGTCGGGGAACGGTGCGGCGAACTCCCGGTAAGGTCGTCCCCGGCCCGAGCGTGAAACGACGCGCGAACCGCCCACGGCTGTGCCGCAGGCAAACAGCACATCTCAGGGAGCTGACCATGCCGATCGCCGTCGCCGGATCAATTGCGTCCGATCACCTCATGCACTTCCCCGGCAAGTTCCGGGACTCGTTGCTGCCCGACCAGTTGCACCGGGTGTCGCTCTCGTTCCTGGTCGACGACCTGGTGGTGCGCCGCGGCGGGGTGGCGCCCAACATCTGCTTCGGCATGGCGCTGCTCGGGCTGAATCCGGTGCTGGTCGGCGCCGCGGGCGCCGACTTCGGCGACTATCAGTCGTGGCTGACCCGGCACGGAGTCGACTGCACGAAGGTGCACCTGTGCTCGGACGTGCAGACGGCGCGGTTCGTCTGCACCACCGACGACGAGATGAACCAGATCGCGTCGTTCTACGCCGGTGCGATGGCGCGGGCCAGGGAGATCGAGCTGGAGCCGATCGCCAGGGCGTACGGCGGGCTGGACCTGGTGGTCGTCGCCGCCGACGACCCGGCCGCGATGGTCCGGCATTCCCAGGAGTGCCGCGAACGCGGTTACCGGTTCGCCGCCGACCCGTCCCAGCAACTGGCCAGGATGGACGGGCCCGACGTCGTCTCGCTGATCACCGGCGCCGGCGTGCTGCTCACCAACGACTACGAACTGAACCTGCTGCAGTCCAAGACCGGCTGGAGCGAGGAAAAGGTCATGCAGTCCGTCGGTTACCGGGTCACCACGCTGGGTTCCAAGGGCGTCGAGATCGTCGACGCCGACGGCACCCGGCTCACCGTGGCCGCCCTTCCGGAAAAGGCCAAGGTCGACCCGACGGGCGTCGGCGACGCCTTCCGCGCGGGTTTCCTGGCCGGTGCCGCCTACGGCCTGACCAGGGAACGCTCCGCGCAGCTCGGCTCGCTGATGGCCACGCTGGTGCTGGAGACCGTCGGCACCCAGGAGTACCAACTCGACCCCGACACGGCGCGGGTGCGGCTCGCCGACGCCTACGGCGAGGACGCCGCGGCGGAGATCGCCCGTGCGGTGCACTGGGCCGGCTAGAGGAAGACCGGGTAGGCGGGCTCCGGAACCGTCGGAGTGATGGCGCCGGTCACGAAGATCTCGTGCCAGAGCTGGAACACCAGAATCGTCCAGATCCGCCGTGAGTGGTCCACCTCGCCCGCCCGGTGCGCGTCCAACATGGCCAGCACGGCCGCGGGATCGAGGTACTCCTGCGTGTGCGCGCTGGTGATGATGTTCCGCGCCCACTCGTAGGAGTCGCCGGCCAGGAAGTGCCGGATCGGAACCGGGAAGCCGAGCTTGCGCCGGTGCAGCACGTGCGGCGGGACGACGAGCTCCATCGCCCTGCGCAGCGCCAGTTTGGTCGTCTGTTTGGTGACCTTCTGATCGGCCGGCACGGTTCTGGCCACCTCGAACACCTCGGTGTCCAGGAATGGCACCCGCAGCTCCAGGGAGTTGGCCATCGTCATCTTGTCCGCCTTGACCAGGATGTCACCGCGGAGCCAGGTGAACAGGTCGACGTGCTGCATGCGGGCGATCGGGTCGGTCTCTCGGCTCAGCGCGTACACCGGGTCGGTGATGTCCCGGAACGAGCGCCGCGGGTCGTAGGTGTTCAGCAGCCCGGCGAGCTGTTCCTCGCGGAAGATCCGGGCGTTGCCGTAATAACGGTCCTCCAGCTCGAGCGAGCCGCGGCGGAGCATGTCCTGGCCGCGAAAGCCCTGCGGCAGTGCGCGTCCCACCGCGGCCAGGCCCTTGCGCAGCGGGTCGGGCATGCCGGTGAGCCCGCGCAGGCTGCTCGGCTCGCGATAGATGTTGTAGCCGCCGAACAGCTCGTCGGCGCCCTCCCCGGACAGCACCACCTTGACGTGCTTGCGTGCCTCGTTCGCGACGAAGTACAGCGGCACCAGCGCCGGGTCGGCGACCGGGTCGTCCAGGTACCAGATGATCAGCGGCAGCGTCTGGGTCAGTTCCTGCTCGGAGACCGTGCGGATGACGTGCCGGACGCCGATCGCGGCGGCGGACTCGGCGGCGACGTCGACCTCGGAGAAGCCCTCCCGCTCGAAGCCTGTGGTGAACGTCATCAGGTCGGGGTTGTACCGCTTGGCCAGCGCGGCAATCGCGGTGGAGTCGATACCGCCGGACAGAAACGCGCCGACCGTGACGTCGGCGCGCATGTGTTTGGCGACCGAATCGTCCATGACGGCCGCGATCCGCTGGTACAGCGCCGACCGCTCGGCGTCGGAGATCGCCGGCCGGCCGGCGAAAACGGGATGGAAGTACCGCTTGGTCGCCATCGGCCGGCCGGGCCGCACCGTGACGTGCGTGCCTGACTCGATCTTGCGGATCGCCGGGTCCATGGTGGCCGGCTCTGGCACGTACTGCAGCACCAGGTAGTGCTGCAGCGCAGGCACATTCACGCTGGCGGAACCGGTCAGCTCGCGCAGGCTCTTCGCCTCGGAGGCGAACCCGACGCCGTCCGGTGTCTGCGCCACGAACAACGGCTTGATGCCGAACGGGTCGCGGGCGCCGAACAGCACCCGCTCCTCGGTGTCCCAGATCAGGAATGCGAACATCCCCCGCAGCCGGGACACCGCGTCCGGTCCCCAGTGGTGATAGGCGGCGACGATGGCCTCCCCGTCGCCCTCGGTGCGGAACCGGGCGCCGAACTGCTCCGCCAGGTCGGCGCGCAGTTCGAGGTAGTTGTAGATCTCGCCGTTGAAGACGAGCGCGTAGCGATCCGGCGACTCCGGCGGCCCCCAGCGCAGCGGCTGATGGGAGTGCTCGATGTCGATGATCGACAGCCGGTTGAACCCGAACACGACGTCGCCGTCATCCCAGGTGCCCGCCTCGTCCGGTCCACGGTGCCGGGCGCACACCATGCCCGCCGCGATGGCGTCGACCCGTCCGGCCGCCTGTCCCGTTGCCGACACGAAGCCCATCAATCCGCACACCCGCGGCCACCATCCTCACCTCGTCGGACATGTCCGACCACCGCCGAACCCGGCCCCCAGCACATCGGGTCGACCGCGGATCCAGTATCCCGGGTGGTGCGGCGCCGTCCGTCCAGCGACCCGCCCGCGCGCCCTGTCGCCGCCGCGACGGCGACCGTCGACGTTCTGTAGAAATTGCCGGGCCCCGACCGCGTCGATCGCCCCGCCTAGAGGTAATCTTCCGGGTGTCGGGGACAGGTGCCGCGGTCATCGGGGCCCGCCCGCAACGGTGACGGCGACACGCAGGTGAGAGAAAGGGCGCACGTGACACGGTCTCGCGCGAAACGGCGGCTGGCGCTCGCCGGGTTGCTCGGCCTTTCCTTGGTGTTGATCAGCGGCTGTTCCGTCGCCGACCTGCCCAACTACGGCTGGCCCGACGGCATCACCCCACAGGCGCAGCGCATGCGCGAATTCTGGTCGGGCGCGTTCACCGCGGCGTTGCTCATCGGTGCCCTGGTCTGGGGACTGATGTTCTGGGCGTTCATCGTTTACCACAAGCGTAAGAACGGTCCGCTGTACCCGAAGCAGACCAAGGAGAACCTACCGCTGGAGCTCGTCTACACCGCGGTCCCGTTCCTCATGGTCGGCGTGCTGTTCTACTTCACGGTGGTCACCGAGAACTTCGCGATCAAGACCGAGCCGAATCCGGACGTGGTCGTCGAGGTCACGGCCTTCAAATGGAACTGGGACTTCGGCTACCCGGGCACCACCGTGCCCGGCGGCGGTGAGGTGCACACCATCGGTACCAGCGAGGAGGTACCCCTCCTGGTGGTTCCGGTGAACAAGCTGATCGAGTACCGACTGCGGTCCAAGGACGTCATCCATTCGTTCTGGACGATCGACTTCCTGATGAAGCGGGACGTGTTCCCCAACCCCGCCGAGAACCAGTCCAACAACATCTTCCAGAACACCATCGAGACGCCGGGCGCCTTCGTCGGGCGTTGCGCAGAATTGTGCGGCACCTATCACAGCGCAATGAACTTCGAGGTGCGGGCGGTCCCGGAGAACATCTACACGGCCTACTTGGATCAGCGGCAGAAGGAGAATCCCGCCACCGGACAGGCGTATTCCGCGGCTGACGCCCTCCGTGCAGTCGGCGCCGCCGATCCGTCGTGCGGCGAGTTGTGTGCGCCGCTGGCAACCACCACCTATCCATTGAATCCGAACCGGATCGACAAGGGCGTCACCGCCCAGGCCGGGTCCGCCGGCGGAGGAGGAAGCTGATGGCCCCGCGCAGCAATTCCGACCAGCAGGCGCTGCCGGAGAAGCCGCGGGCCGCCAAGGGTGGGATGCAGGTCGAGACGTGGATCTTCCTCGGTCTCACCGGGTTCTTCCTGCTGGCCGCGATCATCTACAAGTTCCTCGCGCCCAACGAGCCGGTCGGCATCACTGCCCTGTTCCTGACGGCCGGCCTCACGCTGATCGTCGGGACGTTCCTGCGGTTCGTCTCCCGGCGCCTGGACGAGCCGCGTCCGGAGGACAACGACGACGCCGAGGTCTCGGACGGTGCGGGCGATGTCGGGTTCTTCTCGCCGGGCTCGTACTGGCCCTTCGCGATCGCGTTGTCGGCGGCGCTCACCGCCTTCGCCACCGCCTACCTGCTGGTCTGGTTGATGGTGATCGGCGTCGGTTTCCTGATGTTCGCCATCTGCGGCCTCGTCTTCGAGTATCACCGGCGGCCCGCTCACCACTGACTCCCGCCGGCCAGGGGTCGTCACCTGCGGGCCGGTGCACACTTGCGGCTCAGGCTCCCGACGACAAAGGCCGCCGATCCGGACATCCGGTCGGCGGCCTTTGCTGTTGTCCCAGCGCTATCAGGCCGGCGCCTCAGCCCGGCCGCGACGGCTCGAGTTCGTCACCGGCCGGGGTGATCGGCGCACGAACTCCGGGCCGACCGGCGGTACCCGCGGCATTCAGCAGCTCCCGGCCGATGCGTTTGCCGGCTGCCACCGCGGCGGTGTCCGACTGCCCCGAGATGGCCGGCGGCATGATCACCACCGGGCACCTCGCCTGGTACACCAGGCGGTGGGCGAACCTCGGCCCGTTGGACAGATCGGTTCGCTGCGGTGCGTCGATCACCAGGAGGTCCGCCGCTGCCGCGACTGCCAGCAGCGGTCCGCTTCGGGTACACCTTGATGAAGATGCCGATCAGCTGCTTGAACGGGATCGGCGGCTTCTCGACCACCGAGATGGCCTTGCTCTCCGGCACATCGGGGAGATCGATGCCTTCGGCACGGACCCTCGCCTCGATCTCGTCGAAGGTCCGGTTGGCCTCGTCGGCCCGACCAGGGTGAGCAACCAGCGCGGGCTCTCGGGGATGTGCCGGCGCAGGTAGATGATGAACAGGCCGAGGACCGGCCCGATGAAGAACGCGATCCGCCAGCCAAGGTCCTGCGAGACGAACGCCGGATCGGTCAGCCACAGGTTGGCCGTCGCACCGAGAGCGGCGCCGGCCCAGTAGGTTCCGTTCACCGCGATGTCGACCCGGCCGCGGTACTTGGACGGGATCAATTCGTCGATCGCCGAGTTGATCGCGGTGTACTCACCGCCGATGCCGAGTCCCGCCCCGAAACGACGCCCCCCCCCGTCACGGACTTCGTGACGGGGGCAGCGGGTGCGAGAGCTCAGCGCTTGGTGGCCGCCTCGATCTCGGGCACCGGATGCAGTTCGTCGTCGTAGGCGATGGTTCCTGTTTCGTCTGCCGGACTGAGCAGACCCGGCACCGCGACACCGGCGGATCCCAGCTGGTTCATCCGCTTCGGCACCGAAGCACCCTGGTAGGCCAGCGGAATCGGGTGACCGTGGTCGTCCACCGGACCCAGCGGCTGATGGACCTCGATGAATTCGCCGTTCGGCAGCCGCTTGATCACACCCGTCTCGATGCCGTGCTCGAGGACCGCCCGGTCCGAGTGCTGCAGGCCGAGGCACAACCGGTACGCGACAATGTAGGCGAGCACCGGGAAGACGATCGACCCGATTCGGCCGATCCAGGTCATCACGTTCAGCGAGATGTCCAGCTTGAAGGCGAACAGGTCGTTGGCACCGTTGATCAGATTGACGATGTAGAAGGCCATGAACGCCGCGCCCAGACCGGTCCGCACCGGCACGTCGCGGGGCCGCTGCAGCAGGTTGTGGATGGCGTTGTCCTTGGTGAACGCCTTCTCTATCCAGGGGTAGGCGATGACGATGATCATCAGCACCGTCGCACCCAGGATCGAGGGGAAGAACACCGACGGGATCATGTAGTGCCCGAACAGGTTGCGGACCTCCCAGTCCGGCCACACTCGGACCATGCCGTCCAGGAAGCCCATGTAGAAGTCGGGCTGCACACCGGCGGAGACCTGTGACGGGTTGTACGGCCCGAGATTCCACACCGGGTTGATCTGGAACAGCCCACCCATCATCACGATGAGGCCGAAGACGATGGCGAAGAAGCCGCCACCCTTGGCCGCGAACGAGGGCAGGACCCGCAGCCCGATGACGTTGTTCTCGGTCGCCTTCGCGGCCGGGAACTGGGTGTGCTTCTGGAACCACACCAGCGCAACGTGCACACCGATCAGCGCCAGGATGATGCCAGGAAGCAGCAGGATGTGCAGCGAGTAGAACCGCGGGATGATGATCTCGCCCGGGTAGTCGCCGCCGAACACCGCCCAGTGCGTCCAGGTGCCGATCACCGGGATGGACAGGATGAAGGCGCTGACCGCCCGCAGTCCCGTGCCGGAGAGCAGGTCGTCCGGCAGCGAGTAGCCCAGGAAACCCTCGGCCATTCCGAGCACCAGAAGCAGCACGCCGATGACCCAGTTCGCCTCACGCGGCTTGCGGAATGCGCCGGTGAAGAAGATCCGCATCATGTGGATCAACATCGAGAAGATGAACAGCAACGCTGCCCAGTGGTGGATCTGCCGCATCAGCAGACCGCCGCGGACCTCGAACGAGATGTCCAGGCTCGAGGCGTAGGCCATCGACATCGGGACGCCACGGAGTTTCTCGTAGACGCCCTGATAAACGGTTTCCGCCATCGACGGGTCGAAGAACAACGACAGGTAGACGCCGGACAGCAGCACGACGATGAACGAGTACAACGCCGCCTCGCCGAGCATGAACGACCAGTGACTCGGGAAGACCTTGTTCAGCGCAGTGCGCAGCGGGCGGGCGCCGTGGTAACGAATGTCCGCGCCGTCGAGCGCCTTCTGGGCAACGGACGGGCCGGCTGACGCCTTGGTGGTGGTGGTGAGGCGGCTCATCCGCTTGCCTCCTTGGGCTCGGAATACCATGCGGGAAACTTGCCATTTTCCCAGAAACCGGGACCGACTGCTTCGATGAAATCACGCGAGGCGACGAAGTAACCCTCTTCGTCCAGCTCGATGGGGAGCTGGGGCAACGGCCTGGCGGCCGGGCCGAAGACAGGGAACATCCCCTCGTACAGATTGAATTGCGACTGATGGCACGGGCACAGCACCCGGCCGGTCTGCTGTTCGTACAGCGAGACCGGGCACCCGACATGCGTGCAGATCTTGGAGAAGGCGTAGTAGTCGCCGAACTGGAAGCCCTGCTGGCCGTCCCGGATCCGGATCACCGAGTCCGACCGCACCCGGAACAACATGACCGCGGCATCGGCTGCCTTGGCGCCGCCGGGCACACCGGGGAACACGGTGGCCATCGAGCCGGCGTCCAGGTCCTCCGGTCGCACCGGGGTGCCGTCGATCTGGGTCAGCCGGACCTTCGTGCCGTCGGCCAGCGGGGCCCACGGGGTGACCCACAACGGGGAGTCCGGCCCTTCCGCCCAGGGGTTCTTGATGAACCCGCCGAGGATCGGGACGACGGCAGCGATGCCGAGTCCGCCGCCGGCCAGCAGCAACGAGCCCTTCAGCACGCCGCGGCGCTTGACGCCGGCCTTGTCGCCGGTGTCGAGCACCTGGGCGGCCAGCGTCTGCCGGTCGACCTCATCGGACATCCCCTGGTGCCGTTGCTGAACGGCCACCTCGTGCGGCAGGACCTTCTTGGCCAGCGAGACGACCCCGACGCCGAAGCACAGCACCGTCAGGCCCAGCGTGGCGCCGATGATCGGGGTGTACAGCGCGTAGGCCAGCTGGCCGTCCGACTCTGCCGGGACCCACTCGCTCGGCCACCAGATGAACGCGACGATGAAGATCACCGCGAACAGCGCCGCGAGCAGGAACCACATCGCGACCGAACGTTCGGCCCGCTTCTCTGCCGGGGAACCGGGGACGTAGCGCTCGCCGTACTCGGCCAGCTCGACGCCGTCCAGCGCCATGCCGAGGTTGCTCGAGCTCCTCGCGCGACATGGTGGCGCGCTCGGCCGCATCGGGGACCTGGAGGTTCGGATTCCCGCTCATGCCACTCCTCCGCTCGTTCGTCGCAGAGAACCGGCGCGGTGCCGATGACTCGCTCGCTGACGCTCGCTCATGCTTTGGATCCCATCCACAGGGTCGCCGCGACGATGGCGCCCATGCCGACCAGGAACGCGATCAGACCCTCGGGGGCCGGACCGAAACCGCCGGCCTCGTAGCCGCCCGGATCGATCGTCTCCTTGTTGTTCTGGATGTAGGTGATGATCGCCTTCTTCTCATCCGGCGTCAGCAGGCCGTCACCGAACACCGGCATGTTCTGCGGCCCGCTGAGCATGGCGCCGTAGATCTGCTGGTCGGTCGCCGGCCCGAGGTTCGGCGCGTACTTACCCTGCGAGAGCGCACCGCCCTGACCGGTGAAGTTGTGGCAGGAGGCGCAGTTCAGCCGGAACAGCTCACCGCCCCGGGAGATCTGCTCGGGGGCGCGAAGCTCGCCGCCGGGGATCACCGGCCCGCCGCCGTTCTGCTGGATGTACGCCGCCAGTGCGTCGGTCTGCTCGGCGTCGAACACCGGCTCCTTGCGCTGGATCTGGGCGCCGTTGATGGCGGCCGGCATCCGGCCGCTGGACACCTGGAAGTAGACCGCGGCCTGCCCGACGCCGACCAGTGACGGACCGCGACCCACCACACCCTGCAGGTTCTGCCCGTGGCAGGTGATGCAGGAGTTCTGGTAGATCGACTTGCCCTGCGCGGCGAGTTCGGCGTCCACATCCGAGGCGACCGCCTCGTTGCTGTTCGCGGTGAAGGCGCTGTAGGCGAAGGCCACGGTCGTCAGGGCGAACAACAGCGCCAGCGCGCCGGTGACCCGGCGCACCGCCTTCGAACGGCGCACACTCTCGGATCGACCGCCCGTTGGCGGTGTGTCGATGACCGACATTCTCTGACACCTCGTGCTCGGTTGCTGCGGCTTTGGCGGATGCGGGACCTGCGGTGTGCTGGTGCGGCATGCCCGCAGGAATGCCGGTCTGCCGTACTTCTAACTACTGTAGAAGTTCCGGCGGCGGATGCGAAGAGCTCTCACTGAATGATGTAGATCGTTGCGAACAGTCCGATCCAGACGACGTCCACGAAGTGCCAGTAATACGACACGACGATCGCGCTGGTGGCCTGCGCCGGGGTGAACTTGGAGATCTTCGTCCTGCCGATCAACAGGACGAACGCGATCAGGCCGCCGATCACGTGCAGCCCGTGGAATCCGGTGGTCAGGAAGAAGGCGGTGCCGAAGGGCGACGACGACAGCGTCGTCTCGTGCTCGGTGACCATGATCCGGTACTCGTTCGCCTGGCCCAGCACGAAGATCGTGCCGAGCACGAAGGTGAGCAGGTACCAGCGGCGCAGCGAGAAGACGTCGCCGCGCTCGGCGGCGAACACGCCGAACTGACAGGTGAACGAGACGGCCACCAGGATGATCGTGAAGACCAGGGCGTAGGGGATGTTCAATTCCGCGGGCGCGGGCGGCCACCGCCCTCGGCCTGCGCGCGCACTGTGAAGTAGATGCCGAACAGTCCGGCGAAGAACATCAGCTCGCTGGACAGCCACACGATCACGCCGACACTGACCATGTTCGGGCCGGTTCAGGGTGTGGATCCTGGAGCTGATCGCGGGGGGCCCCGATGGGCTGGTCGCTGTCGTCACAGGTGGATTATGGACTGCCTGTGGCGATCATGCGCCTGCGGGTTCGCCCCGCGGCGGGTCGCGGCCGCCGTGTCGGATCGATCGGCGCAGGTCAGGGCGCCTGATCGGCTTCGACATCTTGTCGAAATCGGGTCCGCGGGGCGGGGACGCGCCCGGGGTCGCTGGCGACTAGCATCCCTCGGGTGAGCAATCCCGTGCTTCTGGTCTACAGCCACCGCCCCGAGGTCAGGGAGCGGATCATGACCGCCATCGGTCGGCGACCGGCGGCCGGATGTCGGCCGGGTCGACTACCTGGAGTGCTCCGCCGTGCACGAGGTGATGATGGCGACCCAGGGCCGGCAGGCCGACATCCTGATCCTCGACGGTGAGGCGCAGCCGACCGGGGGCATCGGTATCAGCCGGCAGATCCACCAGGAGGCGGAGGTCGTCCCGCCGGTGGTGATGGTCGTCCGCAGGGCGGACGATCGCTGGCTGGCGACCTGGGCGGGCGCGGACGAGATCCTGGTACACCCGCTGGACCCGGTGACGGCCGCGGACTGCATCGCCGGGCTGCTGCGCCGGCGAGCCGGCGGGTTGATCCCGGCGGTCACCGACCCCCGGCCGCGGTGAGCGTCGGTCGGTCCTGGCCGGCGGTCCTCAGCAGCCTGCTCGACGGTGTGGACCTGGACGGTGCCGACACCGGCTGGGTGATGGACCAGGATCATGGCGGGCGAGGCCACCCCGGCGCAACTGGCCGGGTTCGCCGTTGCGCTCCGCGCCAAGGGCGAGACCGCCGCCGAGGTTGTCCGGGCTGGTCGACAGCATGCTGTCGCACGCCGTCCGGGTACAGGTTCCGGTCCGTGCCGTCGACATCGTCGGGACCGGGGGCGACCGCGCCAACACCGTGAACATCTCCACCATGGCGGCGGTGGTGATCGCCGGCGCCGGTGCGCCCGTGGTCAAGCACGGCAACCGGGCGGCCTCCAGCAAGTGCGGTGCGGCGGACCTGCTGGAGGGACTTGGCGTTGCCATCTCGCTGCCCGCCGACGCGGTGGAACGCACGGTGGCCGACGTCGGCATCGGGTTCTGTTTCGCGCCGGTGTATCCACCCGTCGTTCCGGCACGCCGGCGCCCCGCGGCGCGAACTGGGCATCCCGACCGTCTTCAACTTCCTCGGGCCGCTGACCAACCCCGCACAACCGGCGGCCGGCGCGATCGGCTGCGGCAATGCGCGATGGCGCCGGTGATGGCCGAGGTGTTCGCGCGCGCGCGGCACCGACGTGCTGCTGTTCCGCGGCGACGACGGACTTGACGAGCTGACCACCACCACCACCTCCACGGTCTGGCAGGTGCCGGGGGAACGGTGCGTCGGGTCGGGCTGGACCCGCTGGAGATCGGCATCGCCCGCGCGGAGCCGGCGGAATTGCGCGGCGGCGACGTCGCAGAGAACGTGGCCGTGGCACGGGCGCTGTTCGCGGGCGAGACCGGGGCCGTCCGGGACGCGGTCGTGCTGAACGCCGCCGCGGGGCTGGCCGCTCATGCCGGGTTTCACCAGCGACCTGCTGGCCGACCTGCGCGCCGGGGCGGCCCGGGCGTCCGCCGCGCTCGACAGCGGTGCCGCGGCAGATGTGCTGGACCGGTGGGTGACGGCGGGCCGGGCGCTGTCCGGCGGCGGCTGATCGGGTCGGTCGCCCCGGCGCGGAGCAGTCGTCAGGCCTGCATGCCGATCGAGAAGGCGTCGTCGGCGTCGCGCTGGGAGTATTCCCGGAACGCGATGTGGGTGACCGTGCGCAGCACCCCGGCGACCTTGGACACGTGCCCGGGCACCAGGTCCGCCACGGCCTCGTGGTCGGCGACCCGCACGATCGCCACCAGGTCGACGTCGCCGGCGCAGGAGTAGACCTGGTCGACGCCGGGCAGATCCGCAATCTCCTGCGCCGCTTCCGGAATCCGGTCGGCCTCCACATCGATCAGCACAATTGCCGTGACCATGGTCTGCGACCTCTCTGGGCGTTCGCCGATGCCTTGATCGGCGGCCCGATGCTATGCCACCCGCCAGGAGCCCGGGTCGGTGCCGCGAGCCACGTCGGCGGCCTTCATGAACGATCGCCATCTCCCCGCACCGGCGATCGGGCTCGCCCACGCGTGGGTCGCGCGGACCAGCCGTGAACCCGGCCGCTCCAACCAGCGCAGCAGGGTGCTGGTCTCCTCGGCCGACGCCGCGGGCAGCGGTCCCGAGCCGGGCAGCACCGTTTCGGCCGAGGCCACCAGCATCTCGACCAACGGCATCGGGTCCACCCCGCGCCGCGCCCGGCCGGCCGCCGCGAACCGTCCGTAGCGCATCACCGTCAGGTCCCAGCCGCCGTGCTCGTCGGGACGTGCGGCGACCAGTTGCGCTATCGCGGCCAGCGCCCCGAGCCGCTGCCTTCGGTCGACGGCGGCCGCCAGCGCGGACAACCGGTCCCGCGCCCAGGCCGCCTGGTCGAACCGGCCCGCAGACGAGAGTTCGGTCAGCCGCCGGTGCAGCTTCCGCAGCACCTCGTCACTCGCGCCGTCGACGAGGGAGACGACGCGCGCCACGTGGTCCGCGTACCCCGTGACGTCCTCCGTGCCGGCGCACGGGGCGCCGCAGCGACCCAGCTCGGCGAGCACGCAGGGGCTTCCGTCGGGATTGATCCGCCGGATCCTGGCGGTACAGCGCCTGATCGGAACCGCATCCTGCAGCGCCTCGACCGCCGTCTGTGCCGCCTGCCGGGACGTGAACGGCCCCAGACAGCACACCGATTTCTCCGGCGGCATCCGCACAATGCTCAACCGGGGGAAGGCCTCGTCGGTCAGCGTGACCCAGCATCCGCCGCCCGGTTTGCGCGATCGACGGTTGTAGGGCGGCTGGTGCACCGCGATCAGCCGCTGCTCGCGGATGTGCGCCTCCAGAGCGTGCGCGCACTCGACGTGGTCCACCCGCTCCGCGAGGGTGACCATGTGCTTGATCCGGTTGCGGGTCTCGGCGGCCGAAAAATAGGACCGCACCCGTTGATGCAGATTTCCCGATGTCCCGACGTAGAGCACCTCATCTCCCGGTCCGCGGAACAGATACACCCCGGGGGCGGACGGCAGATGGTCGGCCAGCCGCCGTTTGCGCCGCCGCTCGGGTGCCACGTCCCGACCGGCGTCCTGCAGTTCCGAGAGGCTGTGCACGCCAAGGGATCCGAGCCGTTCGAACAAGGCGTGCAGAACGTCGACGGTGGCCCTGGCATCGGTCAGTGCGCGATGGTCGGGTGCGACCCGGGCGCCGAGCAGTTGGGCCAGTGCCGACAGCCGCACGCTGGGCGCCTCCGCCCTGGACAACACCTTGCGGGCCAGTCGCACGGTGTCGACCACCGCCGGTCCCGGCCACGGCAGGTCCATCCGGGCGCAGGCCGCCTTGAGGAATCCGACATCGAAACCCGCGTTGTGGGCCACCAGCACGGACCCGCGGATGAACTCCAGAAAGGCGGGCAGCACGGCGCCGATCCGCGGTGCGTCGTACACCATCGCGTCGGTGATGCCGGTCAGCATGGTGATCTGCGGCGGGATGGACCGGCCGGGGTCGACCAGGGTGGCGAACTCGCCCAGCACCTGTCCGCCCCGGACCTTGACCGCGCCGATCTCGGTGATCGCCTCGGTCTGCGCGGAGCCGCCGGTGGTCTCCAGATCGACCACGACGAAGGTGACCTCGCGCAGCGGCTCACCGAGCTCGTCGAAGCTGCGCTGCGTCGAGATGCCCGGCCGGACAATCGGTTCGGCCACCGTCGGCCGGTCGAAGCCGGCCGGCCGGCCGCTGCCGGCGGGGCTGGCGACCAGAGGCCGCGAGTCCAGGAACAGTGACATGTGCCGAACCGTAGAACGCCAGTACGACAGTCCCGTGGTGGCGCGCCGATGCCGGGATCGCGCTGCTGTCAGGATGACCGAGTGACCACCACCGACGGCCGACCCGACGAGCAGGACGGCCCCGGGACCGTTAGCCCGTTCGGCGAGGTGCCGGAGGTGGTGCGCCAGAGGATCGTGCAGTGGGCGGCCGATGCCGTCGGTGTGGCGCCGCCGGACGCCATTCCGCAGGTGCTGTCCAGGGTCGCCCGTTTCGCACCCGCCAAGCGGGCCAGGTCCGGCGGGGCGGCACTGGCCCAGGCGATCCAGTCCGACGCGGCCTTTCGGGCGTTGGTCGCCGAGCGGGCCGCTGCGCTGTCCGGCGACGGCCCGGTGAACGGGGAACCGCAGCCGGCCGACCCGGTCACCGCAGCCGCGCGGGCACACCTGCTGCGGTTGCCCGACGAGCCCGAGCTGCTCGCGGCGGCCGCCGCCTGGGCCGACGACAACGATGCAAGGGCAAGGGTTTCGGTCCTCGAGCGCGAGCTGCGGGCGCTGACCGGCCGACTCGAGCAACTGACCGCCGAACTCGCGGCGCGACGCGGGGCCGAGAATCCGGTCGACTCGGGGGAGGCGGACCGGCTACGGCTGCGGTTGCGGGAACAGGGCGGCCGGATCAGGGACCTGCAACAGAAAGTCGAGACGCTGACGCGTTCTGCGGCCGCCGACATCGAGCTCGCGTCGGCGGCCCGGGACCGGGCGCTGGCCGACGCCGAGAGCTGGCGGCAGCGCGCCGAAGCCGCAACAGCCCGCGCGGAGGCGGCCGGCAAGGTTGTCGAAGGGCTGCGCAAATCGGCGGGGGAGCGGCGAGCGGCCGCCGATCGCCGGTTGGAGCTGCTGCTGGGAGCGTTGGAAGGTGCTGCGTCGGGGCTGCGCCGGGAATGGAACCTGCAGGGTGGCGGACCGGCCCCGGCCGACGTCGTGGCCGCGGAACTGCCGGCGCCGCCGGCCGACAGCGAGCGCACCGCGGACCCGTCCCGGCTCACCGCCTGGGCCGGCCTGCCCGGTGCGCATCTCATCGTGGACGGCTACAACGTGACCAAGACCGGATTTCCGGAGCTGTCCCTGTCGGAACAGCGCGATCGGCTCGTCCGCTCACTGGGGGCGCTGGCCGCGCGAACCTCCGCCGAGGTGACGGTCGTCTTCGACGGCGCCGCGGTCGCCGCGGCGCGGCCGCCGGCCCGCGGCGTGCGGGTGCTGTTCTCGCCGCCCGGGGTGCTGGCAGACACGGTGATCAACGACCTGGTCCGGGCCGAGCCGAGAGGGCGGGTGATTCTCGTCGTCACCTCCGATCGGGAGGTTGCCGACCGGGCCGGCGCGGATGGCGCCCGCACCGCGGCGTCGGTCGCCCTGCTCGGCGTCATGGCCGGAGCCGGCGGGGGGTCTTGAACACGCGAGGCGGCTGACGGCGCGGCGGGGTCGGCATCTTCCCGTCCGGGCAGGTTGGCGCGAATCGGCACTGTCGGTACCTCGTCCTACGGTCCGGTGAACGAACACCCCGCCCGGGGTGCGACCGGAAGGAACCGACGTCATGCAGATCGATTGTGATACCTGTGCGGTCCGTGGGCCGGCCTGCGGAGGCTGTGTGGTCACCGCGTTGCTCGGCTCGACGCCGGACGGTGTGGAGTGGGACGAAACGGAGCGGGCTGCGCTGGGGGTGCTGGCCGATTCCGGCCTGGTGCCGCCGCTGCGGATGGTGCCCATCTTCGTCAGTGCAGAGCACCTCGGCCGGCGGCGGCCCGGACCCGAACGGGCAGTCGGCTGACCCGGCCAGAGTCGGATTCATCACGAATTGTGATCGTCGTCTCTTTGTCGCAACCTCTGTGTCGCAGTCGACAGTGAGTGGTGTTTGGGCAGGTCAGCGGTTGTGCGGCAAGGGTTTTCACCCGCCACGCACATCGAACATGCAGAACTTTCCAACCGCTGCTGGACGCGAGCGTGTCCTTCTCGTAACCTGTCCGAGACCTTGGATCGGGTCCGCCATTCGGGTGGTCCGCGGGGTCACCGCCGAATCGACGCAGACCGTCGAACCGGGGAACCAGGTGTGTTGTGGGGTGAATCCCCGGGAGCAGTGCTGCGCGTCGGCACGGAACCGGGGTAGGGCTACTTCCCGGCCCGAATCCGTCAGCTAACCCGGTAGGCGGCGATGAGGAAGGTACGCCTGCCTTGGCGACCAGTGAAGTGTGCTCTCGTTCCGCCGTGCTGCGGATTTCCCGGTGGCGGACGAGGGGAGTGGTCCTCGGTACCGTCGCGACGCTGAGCCTGGGCTTGCTGTGGACCGGTTCCGCGATGGCCGAGCCGGAGACCCCGACGACCTCGGACCAGGCCCAGCAGGCCTACCTGGAGAGTTCGCAGCGAGCCGGCGCGCTGAACGAGCAGGTGCTCCTCGCGAAGGAGGCGGAGAAGAAGGCGGCCGCTGCCGTCAAGGCCGCCGCCGATCGGGTCAAGGCATCCACCGCCGCTGCTGCCAAGGCGAAGGGTCAGGCCGCCACCGCCGCCGCCGCCGCCGAGAGCTACCGGGGCAAGGTCGACGCGTTCGCCAATGCCAGCTTCCGCGGGGCCCGGCTGAGCCAGATGTCGGCTCTGCTGACGGCCGACTCCGCTGACGACTTCCTCGACCAGGTCAGCTCCTTGGACCGGGTGGCGGCCGACACCCAGGAGACGCTGGACGCTGCGCTCGCCGCCCGCAAGGCCGCCGCGCAGGCTCAGACCGATGCCGAGGCCTCCAGGGTTGCCGCGGAGCAGGCCAAGGCGGACGCCGACGCGGCTTCTGTTGCGGCCGAGGCCGCAACCACCGACGTCACGGCCCGCAAGGCCACCCTCGACACCGAGGCCGCCCGGTACCGGGCGCTGTACGACTCGCTGTCCGAGCAGGAGCGGCAGGCGGCCGCCGAGGCGGAGCGCCGGGCGAACGAACAAGCGGCCGCCGAGGCCGCCGCGGCCCAGGCCGCCGAGGAACAGGCCGCGCAGGAGGCCGCCGCGCAGCAGGCCGCTGCGGAAGCAGCACCGGCTCCGGAGCCGGCCCTGGTTGCCGCGGACCGATCCGATCGCACCCCGCTGGTCGAGCAGCCGCAGGAGGCTCCGGCCGATGCTCCGGCCGAGGCTCCGGCCGCGGAGGCTCCCGCAGCCCCAGCATCGTCCGAGGAGTCGTCGCAGGCGCCCGTCGAGCAGGCACCTGCAGCACCCGCGGGCAGCTCCGCGGCCTCCGCCGCGGTGGCCGCCGCGCTGTCCAAGGAGGGTGCGCCGTACGTCTACGGCGCCGCCGGCCCCGACGCGTTCGACTGCTCCGGCCTGACCTCCTGGGCCTGGGCGCAGGCCGGGGTGAGCATCCCGCGAACCTCCAGCGAACAGGCTGGACTGCCGGAGGTTTCGCTCGACGCTCTGCAACCGGGCGACCTGGTGACCTACTACTCGCCGGTGAGTCACGTCGCGATGTACATCGGCAACGGCCAGGTCATCCACGCTTCGACCGAGACCCGCCCGGTGTACATCACCTCGGTGACCGGTGCCGGCCCGAACCCGACCGGCCACCGCGTCAGCGGCTGACCGATCCGTGGCTCGTCCGTTCCGCCCGCCGGGGGCGGGCGGAACGGACGGCTCATCCGCGCATCCGGTCCGGATACCCTGCCTGTCGTGCGGCGAACGCTGCTGGTCACCAATGATTTCCCGCCACGGGCGGGTGGGATCCAGTCCTATGTGCAGTCCCTGGCCGAACGACTGCCTGCTCGCAGCCTTGTCGTCTATGCGCCGCACTGGAGCGGGGCGGCGGAATTCGACACTGCGCAGCCGTTCCCGATCTATCGGCACCCCGGTTCGTTGATGCTGCCGGCGGGTGATGTCCGCCGCCGAGCCGTCGAATTGGTCCGGCAGCACCGGATCGGTGCCGTCTGGTACGGCGCGGCGGCACCGTTGTCGCTGCTCAGCCCCGCGCTTCGCGCGGAGGGCATCGTTCGCACCGTGGCCAGTACGCACGGGCACGAGGTCGGCTGGTCGATGGTGCCCGGTGCCCGGCAGTTGCTGCGCCGGATCGGCAGGGTCAACGACGTGCTCACCTTCGTGAGTTCCTATGCGCGACGGAGGATCTCGGCGGCGCTGGGCCCCGACGCCGCGCTCGAATACCTGCCCCCGGGCGTCCGGGTGGAGACGTTCCGGCCCGACCCGATCGCCCGGCGTTCTATCCGGGACCGCTACGGGATCGGCGACGCCCCCTTGCTGCTGACCGTGTCCCGGCTGGTCGCCCGCAAGGGTCAGGACACCCTGATCCGGGCGGTCCCGGCGCTGGTGCAACAGATCCCGGATCTGCGGCTGCTGATCGTCGGCGACGGACCGGACGGACGCCGGCTGCGCGAACTCACCCGGGACGTCGGAGTGACGGACCGGGTGCTGTTCGCCGGCAACGTGCCATTGCCCGAGCTGCCGGGCCATTACACCGCCGGTGATGTCTTCGCGATGCCGTGCCGGACGCGCGGGTCGGGTCTGGACGTCGAGGGGCTGGGGATGGTGTTCCTGGAGGCTGCCGCGAGTGGACTCCCAGTGGTTGCCGGCGCCTCGGGTGGCGCACCGGAGACCGTTCAGCAGGGCCATACCGGTCTGGTGGTGGACGGCCGGGACGTTGCCGCGGTCGCCGATGCCACGGCGTCGCTGCTGCTCGACCGTGAACGCGCCCGGCAGTGGGGGGCGAACGGCCGCGCGTGGGTGAGCAGGCAGTGGAACTGGGACACCTCGGCCCAGCGGCTGGCGACCCTGCTGTCCACTGACGGGTGAACCTGGTCACAGCCCGGTGATGATTTCGTGCTCAACTACGTGCCAGGGACCTCGATCGGGGAACCCCGCACCGCCCAGACCATTGCTGACCTGCCCAACTGCGTCGTAACCTGATCGTGACCTTGGAAGCGGATCGCCACACGGGCGCCCCCTCGGTCACCGCCCAATCGATGCTCTCGCATCAAGGCCGACCGCCTTCGCCGAGCTCGAACCGGGGACCCACTGTTTGTCTGGGGTGAATCGACCCACGAGTCGCGCTGTGGTGCGGCGTCGCGGGTGGTAGGGCTACTTCCTGGCCCGAATCCGTCAGCTAACTCGGTCGGCGGCGAAGGAAGAAGGGCCACGTTTCCGTGACGTCGCACGACGGTAGTTACCCCCTGCGCTTCATCCGCGCGGGCAGCGCGATTCTGCTCTCCGTGCTGGTCCTGGTGCTGGTGCTCGGGCTGGCCGGGTCGCTCCCCGCTGTTGCCCGGCCGGCAGCCCCGGTCGCCGCGGCAGCGGCCGCCCCGGCCACCGCCGAAGAGGCGAAGCAGGCGTGGCTGGCCGCCGCCCGTCGTTCCGAGGCCTACAACGAGCAGGTGCTCGCGGCCGAGGCCGCCGTCACCGCTGCGAAGAAGTCGGCCGCCGCCGCCGCCGGCAAGCTCGAGGACGCCACCGCAAGGACCACCGCCGAGCAGCGCAAGGTTGCCGCCGCCGATGCGGTCGTCGCGTCGTACCAGGTCAAGGTGGACTCCTTCGCCAACGCCAGCTTCCAGGGTGCCCGGCTGACCGACCTGTCGGTGCTGCTCACGGCCGCATCGCCCGAGGACTACCTGGACCAGGCCAGCTCGTTGAGCCAGGTCGCGGCGGATCAGCAGAACACCCTGACCGGTGCGCTGGCCGCCCGGGCGACCGCCGACAACGCCAGGGCCACCGCGCAGGCGGCGCAGACCCGGGCCGAGAAGGCCAAGAGTGCCGCCGACCGGGCGACCGCGGACGCACAGACGGCACGTGCCGCGCTGGACACCGGCAAGAAGAAGCTCGATGCCGAGATCGCCGGCTACCAACTGGCCTACGCAAAGCTCTCGACCGCCGACATCAGCGACGCGGTCGCCGGCGCGGAGTCGGCCAATCTCGATGCTGCGTCCCAGGCGCGGCAGGCCGAGCAGGCGGCGCAACGTGATCGCAGCGGCCTCGCTGCTGACGCAGCGCCGATCGAGACCGGTCCGGAGTTCTCCGCCTGGGCGGCCCGGCACGCGCCGAACCCGCAGGCCGGCATCGCCGTCGAGGCGGCGCTGAGCCGGCAGGGTCTGCCCTACGTCTGGGCCGCGGAGGGACCGGACAGCTTCGACTGCTCCAGCCTGATGATGTGGGCCTGGCGCCAGGCGGGCGTGACCATCCCTCGCAACAGCGCCGCCCAGGCAGACGCGCTGCCGGAGATCCCGCTGGACCAGTTGCAGCCCGGTGACCTCGTCACCTTCTATTCGCCTGTCTCGCACGTCGGCATGTACGTCGGCGACGGAAAGGTGCTGCACGCCTCGATGCCGGGCGTTCCGATCAAGGTGGTCCCGCTCGCGGCGGCCGGCCCGAACCCGACAGGGCACAGGGTCAATCGCTGACGCCGCTGATGCTGGCTCGTCGGTTGCGGCGGCCTACGCTGGCCCATCGTGCGGCTCTCGTTCGTCTCCGACATCCACGGCAACATCGACGGCCTGGCCGCCGTGGCGCGGCGGGTCGAGCAGCTGGTGGTGCTCGGCGACCTGCTCGACTACGTCGACTACCACGACCCGTCCGCCGGGATCATCGGGCGGATCTTCGGGGCGGAACGGGTTCGGCCGTTCATCGCGCTGCGGCTGGCCGGTGACTTCCCCGCGCTGCGTGCCTACAACCACAGCCTGTGGGAGGACGTGGACGACCCGGTCGGCGTGCTGACCGACGTCGTGGCCGCCCGGTACCGGGAGGTGCTCGACGCGGTGGGTCCGGACACCATGCTGACCCTGGGCAATGTCGACGTCGCCGCCGTCTGGAACGACGTGGCGGGCGCGGAGCTGCCGTACCTGGATGCCAGCACCGTCGAGATCGGCGGTCGCACTTTGGGTTTCGTTGCCGGTGGCTCGTCGAGGCCGGGCGTTCCGTTCCGGCCCCCGAGTTCGGTGTGGCAGCCACTGATCCGGTCCGCCGAGGAATACACCGCCGCGGTCAAGGCTGTGGGTCCGGTGGATGTGCTGTGCTCGCACGTGCCGCCGGGGCTCGCGCGGCTGCGCTATGACGTCATCCCGGGCCGGCTCGAGATGTACGGGCCCGGTCTGGTGGAGGCCGTCGAGGAGCACCGCCCCGCCATGGCGCTCTTCGGCCACGTGCATCAACCGATCGCCCGCAGGCTGCGTCACGGGTTCACCGAATGCGTGAACGTCGGTCACTTCCAACGCTTCCCGGAGCCGTTCGAGATGGACCTGCAGCGGCTGCGGTGAACGGTCGGGTGGAGCCGACACCGCGACCGGGAGGGAGTCGGACATCGGTCACCGACCTGGGTAGCCTTCCATCCATGGCCACCCCCTCTTCGCAGTCATTGCTGATGGCTGCCGACCCCGAGGCGATCATGGATGTGATCGCAGATTTCACCGCGTACCCCGAGTGGACCGGCGCCGTGAAGTCCGTGGAGGTCACCGACGCCGGTGACGGCGGCCGGGCCAGGCAGGTGCGGTTCAGCATGGATGCCGGGTTGCTCAAGGACACCTACGAGCTGGCGTACACCTGGCCCGATGACGGCATGTCGGTGTCCTGGACGCTGGTCTCCGGCCAGCTGCAGCGTGCCCAGCAGGGTTCGTACGTGCTGCGGCCCACGCCCAAGGGCACCGAGGTCACCTACACCCTGGCCGTGGACCTGACTGTCCCGATGATCGGCGTGCTGCGGCGCAAGGCGGAGAAGGTCATCCTGGACACCGCGCTCAAGGAGCTCCGCAAGCGGGTCGAGGGTAAATGAGGATCGCCCTGCACACCGGCAAGGGCGGCGTCGGGAAGACCACCATCTCTGCGGGCACCGCGGTGGCCTGTGCCGCACGTGGCGCGCGCACCCTGCTGCTGTCCACCGACCCCGCGCACTCGATCGCCGATGTGCTGGCGGTGCCGGTGCACGCCGACCCGACCCCGGTGCCCGGTGTGCCGGGGCTGTGGGCGGCTCAGGTGGACACCCGCGGCCGGTTCGAGCAGAGCTGGTCGCACATCCGCGGCTACCTGGTCGGGGTGCTCGCCGCCCGCGGCATGGCGGAGGTGCACGCCGAGGAACTCACCGTGCTGCCCGGTGCGGAGGAAATCGTCGCGCTGCTGGAACTGCGCCGGCTCGCCGAATCCGGCCAGTTCGACGTCATCGTCGTCGACTGCGCGCCGACCGGCGAGACGCTGCGGTTGCTCGCCCTGCCGGAGACCATCGGCTTCTACGCGCAACGCCTGCTAGGGGCGCCGCAACGGGTGCTGCGGACCATCGCGGCGTCACTGACCGGATCGCCGGCCGGCGCGCCCAACGCCACCGTCCGGGACGCGATGGGCGACCTGCTGGCGGAGCTGATGGCCGCTCGTGCGCTGCTCGCCGATCCCGCGATCACCGGGGTGCGGCTGGTGCTCACCCCCGAACGGGTCGTCGTCGCCGAGGCCCGCCGGCTGTTCACCGCCCTGTCGCTGCACGGCTTCCGGGTCGAGGCGGTGACGGTGAACCGGTTGCTGCCCAAGGGGGTCGGCGGCGAGTTCCTGCGCCGGCAGCGCGAGGGCCAGCGGGACGCGATGACGCAGGTCCGCGAGTCCTTCGCCGGGCTGCCGCTCCGGCAGGTGCCGCAAAGCCCGGTGGAACCCATTGGCGTGCAGCGGTTGTCCGTGCTGGCGGAGCAGATGTTCAGCGGCGTCGACCCGCTGGAGTCAGGCGCGGCAGCCATCGGCATCGAGGTGGGCGGCTCGGACGGCTGGTACCAGCTCTCCCTACCGCTGCCGCTGGCCCAGCGCGGCGACATCGCGCTGTCCCGCTCGGGCACCGACCTGGTCCTCACGGTCGGGGACGTCCGGAGGCGGATCGCGCTGCCGTCGATGCTGCAGCGCTGCACCACCGAGGGTGCCCGGTTCGACCACGGCAGGCTGATCATCGATTTCGCCGCGGATCCCGACCAGTGGCCGGCCGGCCTGGCCGCCGCGACGCTGGTCGGTGCCGGATGAGCGACGTCCCGCCGAGGCAGCCGGCGGTCGGGCCGCTCGCACAGGAGGCGGCCCTGCTGCTGGAGGTCGTCGCCGATCGATTGACCTCGATGAAACCCGACGACCCCGGGGGCCGGACCGACGCGGCGGACAGGGGCGACACGGACCGGGCCGAGACGGGCGGGGGGGAGACCGACGCGCCCGCGGTGGGCACCGGCCGCGCCGAGCGCGGGGCGACCGACCGGTGCCCGGAGTGTGGCGCGCTGCCGGACGGATCCTGCACCGCCTGCCCGCTCTGCCGCTTTCTCGCCGTGCTGCGCGGGGAACGCCCCGAGGCGACCGCGCGGCTGGTCGACGGCGCCCTGTTGATCGTCCGGACGTTGCGGTCCCTGATACCGGAAACGGCCGAGGCCACCGACCGAAGACCCCCGCCGGCCGCCCGGCCGGATGCGCCCGGCACCCGTGCCGGCGGCCTCGAGCACATCGACATCCGATGAGCCGCAGCAGTGCCCCCGCGACCATCGGCATCGACATCGGTGGCACCTCGGTGCGCGCCGCGGTCATCGACTCGGCGGGAGAGATCCATGCGTCACTGCGGGACGCCACCCCGCACACCGAGCGGGAAACCGAGGACTGCCTGGTCACCCTGATCAGCAAACTGGCCGGTACCCACGATGTCTCGGCCGTCGGGCTGGCCGTCGCCGGCTTCATCAGTCGCGACCGGCGCAGGGTGATGTTCGCGCCGCACCTGGCCTGGCGGGACGCGGACGTCCCGGAGCGGATCTCGGCCCGGGTGCAGCTGCCGGTGGTGATGGATCACGACGTGAATTCCGCTGCGTGGGCGGAGTATCGCCGCGGGGCATCGGCCGGCGCGTCCATCGCGCTGCTCATCGCGCTGGGCACCGGCATCGGCGCCGGGTTGATCATCGACGGCGAGATCTACCGTGGCGCATACGGTGTCGCCCCCGAGCTCGGTCACCTGACGGTGCTGCCGGAGGGTCGGCCATGCCCCTGCGGCAAGCGCGGGTGCTGGGAGCGTTACTGCTCGGGGACCGCCCTGGCCGAGACCGCGCGAGTGCTGATGGCCCGCGGCGATGCGCCGGTCCTGCGTCAGCTCAGCGGGAACGACCCGGCCGCACTCACCGGGACGATGGTCGCAATCGCCGCAACCGAGGGCGATCCCGCCGCGCTGGCCGCGATGGACGACCTCGGGCACTGGCTGGCCGTCGGGCTGTCCCTGGTCACCGACGTGCTCGATCCGGAGATGATCGTCATCGGCGGGGGAGTCGCGAGCGCCGCCGGGATGTTCCTGCCACTGGCGGCGTCGGAGTTCGCCGGGTCCATCACCGGTGCCGGCCATCGGCCGGTGCCCAGGGTCGAACTCGCGCGGTTCGGCGACCGGGCCGGCATCTTCGGTGCGGCCCTGCTCGCCGCCGGAGCCTGACCCGCCTGTCGCCGGTCAGACGACCGCGCCGTCATCTCCGTCGCGACCGGCGTGCCGCCGCCAGATCCCGGTCAGCAGCACCACCGCGCCGCCCAGAATCAGCGCTACCGCCAGGACCAGCGTGAGGTCGACCTCGACGGCCAGCAAACCGGGCTTGGCCAGCAGCACCACCCCGGCCAGGATCATCAGCGCCGCGCCGATCGTCCGGCCCTTCGGTCGGGGTAACGGTGGCGGTTCCGGCGGCTCGAAATGCGCGTCGTCGGCGTCTCTTTCCGCCGCCACCTCGGCTTCCCTGGCGGCGAAGGCGGCGACCTCTTCGGCGCGCTCGAGCCGGCGCAGCTCCCGGCGCCTGGCCCGCTCCGCGCCGGTCTCGTGCCGGGTGCCGCCCTGCGGCGGGGTCCGGTGCTGGTTCGTGTCGTACTGGCCCGTCTGAGGGTCCGTCGCCTCGGTCTCGTCGTCCAGCGTCGCCCCGCCGCCGGACGGGTGCCGCTGCTGGCCGCCGTCGACCATGATCCCGGAGACGATCTGCAGGAAGGCGGCGTCGACATCGGCGTCCGACGGGTGGCTGCGCCACGCCCGGGCGCGCCCGTCGGCCGGCACCCGATCTGACGGCGTGGCCTCGGGCCGGTCGTCGTCGTGCTGCGAGGATCCGTCGTCCTCTCCCGGAAAACTCGTCACGGCAGGCTCGCGGTGACCTTCTCGATGAACTCGACGGACGAGCTGAAGATCAGCTCGGCGTCGTGGTCCAGGGTCGCGACGTGGTAGCTGCGTTCCAGCACGATGTCGGTCACCTCGGTGGATCGCAGCTCGTCGCGGACTATCTCGGAGTTGACCGGTTCGACGACGTGGTCCACCCGCGAGTGCAGCAGCAGAACCGGCGCGGTCACCGTCACCAGGTCGGCCCGGACGACAGGCCAGGCCTTCCAGAGCGAGTGCATCGCCTTCACCGGCAGTCGGTCGTAGCCGGGCTCGACCACCCCGGGTTTGGCGATGTCGCCGGCGATCGGCGGGAAGCTGGGCAGCACCCGTTGCAGCACCGGCAGCAGCTTGGCCTCCCGACGCAACGTCAGCACCGACGGGTTGACCAGCACGATGCCGGCCATCGCATCGGGGTACAGCTCCGCCAGCCGCAGGGTCAGGGTCCCGCCCATGGACAGGCCGCCCACGACGACCGCACGGCACTGCTGCCGCAGCAACTGCAGTTCGGCGGTGACGGCGCCGAGCCAGTCGTCGAAGGTGGTGCGGTTGGCGTCCTGCCACCGGGTACCGTGACCCGGCAGCAACGGCAGCCGGACGGTGTAGCCCTCGGCGGCCAGGTGCTCTGCCCACGGCAGCAACGACCCCGGGACACCGGTGAAGCCGTGGATCAGCAGGACGCCGACGTCCCCGCCGTCGTGGCGAAACGCTGTTCGCCCCCGGGTGGGGGGAAGGTCCGTCATCTGCGCTCCCGAGCTGTCGCTGCCGTCAAAGTCCATGGTCGCACGCGTGGCGGCGGGGGCGCCGGGTTGCGCAGCGGCGTACGGTTATCGCACATCCCGACCGGCAAGCTAAGGGGCTTTCCCGCGTGCTGTACAAACTGATGAAGTACGTGCTGCTCGGGCCCTGGTTGCGACTGTTCTTTCCCTGCAAGGTCATCGGGGCCGAATACATTCCCGAGCGCGGCGCGGCCATCCTGGCCGGCAACCATGTCTCGGTGGCGGACTCGTTCTTCACCCCGCTGCACATGAAGCGCCGGGTGACGTATCTGGCCAAGGCGGAGTACTTCACCGAGAAGGGCGTCAAGGGCGCGTTCAAGAAGTGGTTCTTCAGTGGGATGGGTCAGGTCCCGGTCGACCGCAGCGGCGCCTCCGCCGCGCGGGCGGCGCTGGACACCGGTGTCCGGCTGCTCAAGGAGGGCCACATCCTGGGCATCTACCCGGAGGGCACCCGCTCGCCGGACGGGCGGCTGTACAAGGGCAAGACGGGCGTCGCCCGGATGGCGCTGGAGGCGAACGTCCCGGTCATCCCGCTGGTGATGATCGGCACCGACAAGGTCAATCCGATCGGTTCCAAGATGTGGCGGCCGCGCCGGATCGCGATGATCGTCGGCCGGCCGTTGGATTTCTCCCGCTACGAGGGAATGGCCGGTGACCGTTTCGTCGAGCGTTCGATGACGGACGAGATCATGTACCGGCTGATGGAGCTCGGCGGCCAGGAGTACGTGGACGTGTACGCGGCGAAGGTCAAGGCCGACGCCGCCGCGTCCGAGACGACACCGGCTGCGGCACCATCCGGGATCAGTGCCGAAGGCCGCGGTCCGGGCACCGTCACCCGGCTGCCGGGCACCAAAGCGGGCTGACCGGGTTGGTCGCCAGGTACTTCTACGATTGCGAGTTCCTCGAGGACGGCCGCACGATCGAACTCGTCTCGATCGGCGTGATCGCCGAGGACGGCCGCGAGTTCTACGCCGTCTCCACGGAGTTCGACCCGGCGAAGGCCAACCCGTGGGTGCGCCGGCACGTGCTGGACAAGCTGCCGCCGCCGGCGGATAAGGCCTGGCGATCACGCGCCGCCATCCGTGAGGACCTCTACGCCTTCCTGTCCGCGCCCGGGCAGCCGATCGAGCTGTGGGCGTGGTTCGCCGCCTACGACCATGTCGTGCTCGCCCAGCTGTGGGGTGCGATGCCGGACCTCCCGCGGGACGTGCCCCGGCTGACCCGGGAGATCCGGCAGCACTGGGAGGCCGCCGGCTCTCCGGCCATCCCGGGACCGGGAGCGGATCGGCACGATGCGCTGGCCGACGCGCGGCTCGGCTACGCCCGGTGGCGGGTGGCGCAGGACGCGCTGGAGGCGCGCAAGCACCCGGCCTGAACCACCGGCAATTCGGCTTAGGCTGGTGCGCGTGAACTGGACGATCGACATCCCGGCCGACATCCTGCCGAGCCTGCCGCCGCTGCCGCAGGACCTGCGGGACCGGCTCGACGAGGCATTGGCGCGACCCGCGGCCCAGCAACCGACGTGGCCCAACCCCGAGCAGGTGCTGGCCGTGCGGGCCGTGCTGGAGGCGGTGCCGCCGGTGACGGTGCCCGCCGAGGTGGACAACCTGGCGGGCCAGTTGGCGGCCGTCGCGCGTGGCGAGGCCTTCCTGCTGCAGGGCGGCGACTGCGCCGAGACCTACGTGGACAACACCGAGCCGCACATCAGGGGCAATATCCGCACCCTGCTGCAGATGGCCGTCGTGCTGACCTACGGGGCGTCGATGCCGGTGGTCAAGGTGGCCCGGATCGCGGGGCAGTACGCCAAGCCGCGTTCTTCGGAGATCGACTCGCTGGGCCTGCCGTCCTACCGCGGCGACATCATCAACTCGTTGGCCACCACCCCGGAGGCGCGGGTCGCCGACCCGTCCCGGATGGTGCGGGCCTACGCGAACTCGTCGGCGGCGATGAACCTGGTGCGCGCGGTCACCAGCACCGGCATGGGCGACCTCGCGCGGGTGCACGAGTGGAACCAGGAGTTCGTGCTCACCTCACGCGCCGGGGAGCGGTACGAGCGCGTCGCCGGGGAGATCGACCGGGCGATGCGGTTCATGTCGGCGTGCGGGGTGGACTCGCACTCGCTGCACCAGGTGGACATCTTCGCCTCGCACGAGGCGCTGCTGCTGGATTACGAGCGGGCGATGCTGCGGCTGGACACCCGGCACGACGAGCCGCGGCTGTACGACCTGTCCGGCCACTTCCTGTGGGTGGGGGAGCGCACCCGGCAGCTGGAGGGTGCGCATGTCGCCTTCGCCAAGCTGTTGTCCAATCCGATCGGGCTGAAGATCGGGCCGGGCACCACGCCGGAGCAGGCGGTGGAGTACGTCGAGCAGCTCGACCCGCGCCATCAGCCGGGCCGGTTGACGCTCATCTCCCGGATGGGCAACGGCGCAGTCCGGGACGTGCTGCCGCCGATCATCGAGAAGGTGCAGGCCTCGGGGCATCAGGTGATCTGGCAGTGCGACCCGATGCACGGCAACACCCACGAGGCGTCGACCGGGTACAAGACCCGGCACTTCGACCGGATCGTGGACGAGGTGCAGGGCTTCTTCGAGGTGCATCGCGAGCTCGGCACGCATCCCGGCGGAATCCACGTCGAGCTGACCGGTGAGGACGTCACCGAGTGCCTGGGCGGCGCGCAGGAGATCTCCGACGCCGATCTGGCCGGTCGGTACGAGACAGCCTGTGACCCGCGGCTGAACACCCAGCAGTCGCTGGAGCTGGCGTTCCTGGTCGCGGAGATGCTGCGCGGCTGATCCGGCTGCCGGCGGGTCGACCTCAGGGGAATGCCGAGACCCGCACCGTGCCGCCGGGCTCCACCCGGCCGCCGGCGCCGGGACTCTGATCCCAGACAGTGGAGTCGGCCGCGCCGAACAGCCCGAGGACGCTGGCCGACAGACCCAGGGCGGCAAGCCTGTCCGTGGCCTGCTGCACGGTGCCCCCGGTGACGTCCGGGACACTCACCGCATTGGACGGCACCAGGAAGACCTGCGCGTTCTCCGGGTCGACCAGCGCGCCCGGGCCGGGGTCGGTGCGCAGGATGTCGCCGGCGTTGATGTCGGCGTCGAAGGCCGGGTCGCCGACCGTGACGGTGAAGCCAGCACGTTCCATGGTGGCCACCGCGTCGTCTGTGGCGGAGCCGCGAACGTCCGGGACGGTCAGCGCGTCCGCGACCCGCAGCGACACCTCGCTGCCCTTGGTCGCCGTCGTCCCCGCTGCCGGCGTCGATCCGAGCACCGAACCGGGCTGCGCCTGCGGATCGAAGATCCGCTTCCGCGGTCCGACGGTGAAACCCGTGGCCAGCAGTTTGTTCTCGGCGTCCTCGGCGGACTTGCCGGTCACGTCGGGCACGGCCAACGGAGCCGGTCCGGCGGACAGCACCAGGGTGACGGCGCCCCCGACGGGCAGCGGCGTGCCGGCCGCGGGAGTGGTCCGCAGCACCGCGCCGGCCGCCACGGTGTCGTCGAAGGCGGGTGCCGCGGCGACCACGGCGGTCAGGTCGGCTGCCTTCACGGCCGCCTTCGCTGCATCGGGGGTGGTGCCCGCGGCGATCTTCGGTACCTGCGGTCGGCCGCTGGAGACCAGCAGGTCCACCTCCGAACCGCGCAGCAAGCGGGAGCCGGCTTCCGGGTCGATGCTCGCGACCACCCCGCGGGGCACCGTGTCCTGATGCCCGGTCCTGATCCGGGGCACGAGTCCGGCGTCGCGGACCGCGGCTTCGGCCTGCGCCTGGCTGAGCCCGACGGCGGCGGGGGCCGCGGCCCAGCGCCCGCCGAGCCACCACCCGCCCGCGGCGGCGCCGACGCCCAGCAGCACGATCACCAGGATGGCGATCAGCCACCGCCGTCGGCGCCGCGCGGCCGCAGTGGTCACCCGTGGCGCGCCCCGTGTCTGGTAGGTCTGTGTTGGTTGGGCCTGTGTTGGTTGGGCCTGTGTTGGTTGGGCCTGGGTCGGTTGGCCGTGCGTCGGTTGGCCGTGCGCCGGTCTGGATGGTCCTGGTGCATGCTGCTCGGACGGCGGGGCGGGTTGCGTTCGGCTCGGCAACGCTGGATCCGCCGACGGCGGCGCCGAGGGCGGCCCGAAGACCCGGGTCCCGCCGGGAGCGGCGCCCGCCGGCGGTGCGGACGCGGCGTGCGCCGGGGCGGCCGCTCCGGCCAGCACCGGCCGGCGGTGGGGCACCGGAACGGGGACCCTGCGCAACCCGAGTTGGGATCGGACACCGACCAGCGCGGCCAGGAACGCCGAGGCATCCCGGGGCCGGGCGGCCGGGTCCCGACGCGTCGCGGCGACGATCAACTCGTCCAACGCCTCCGGCGTCCCGAGGGCCTTGGCCGCCGGATGAGGCACGTCGGAGTGGACGTGCCGGTAGGCCACCGACATCGGCGTCTCACCCGCGAAAGGTGGCTCGCCGGTGAGCATCTCGTACGCCATGATGCCGGTGGCGTAGACGTCGGAGCGGGCGTCGGACGCGCCTGTCGCGACCTGCTCCGGGGACAGGTAGGCAACCGTGCCCAGGATGACATCACCGGTCGCCATGGTTTGCGAGGTGACGGCCCGGACCAGCCCGAAGTCGGCGATCTTGACCTCCCCGCGGGCGGAGATCAGCACGTTCTCGGGTTTCACGTCGCGGTGCACCAGACCTGCGGCGTGGGCGGCGCCGAGCGCGGCGAGCAGCGGCTCCAGCACGGACAGCGTCACCGGGACCGACAGCGAGCGCTGCTCGCGGAGCAGATCGCGCAGCGTCCCGCCGTCCACCAGTTCCATCACCAGATACACCAGGTCGCCGTCGCGCCCCTGGTCGTAGACGGCCACCACCCCGGGGTGGCGCAGCGAGGCGGCCAGCCGGGCCTCGCGTTCGAAGCGCGTCAGGAAGGCCACGTCCGAGACGTACTGCGGGCTCATCACCTTGATCGCCACCGGCCGGTCGAGCCGGGTGTCGATGCCGCGGTAGACCGTGGACATGCCGCCCCGCGCGATGACGGCCCCGACCCGGTACCTGCCCTCGAGCACGGTGCCGCTCGTCAGGCCGGTATGGGGTTCCACAACAGCTGATTCTAGTTTGACGGTCCGCTTCGTCCGGAGTACTCCGGACCGATGTTGGCGATCAGAACGTCGCGACTGTTCGACGGCGAGCATTTCCCGCCGGGAACGCCACCGTGCTGGTCGACGGCGATCGGATCGCCGGGGTCGAGGACGGCTTCCCGACCTGCCCGACCGGACCGACATCAGGGACATCGCCGGCGGCACCGTGCTACCGCGACTGATCGACACCCAGCGGAGCGTGCGGAGCGGAAAGTCGACGTCGTGAAGGTGATGGCGAGCGGCGGGGGAGGTCGTCGGCGTACCGGGTTGACCGGCGGGGATGGCACCCTGTCCCTCGTGTCGACATCGCCAACGTATGTGCCGGTTCCCGAGATCGCCGATCAACTCGGGATCGTGGTCACCAAGGTCCATCAGCTGATCCGCGAACGCCAGCTGCTCGCGGTACGGGTACAGGGCGTGCTGCGAATCCCCGCCGAGTTCGTCCAGGACGGCTTGGTGGTGAAGGGGCTGCCCGCGACCATCACCCTGCTGACCGACGGCGGCTATCAGGACGAGGAGATCATCAACTGGCTGTACACGGCCGACGAGTCGCTGCCCGGCAGCCCGATCCAGGCGCTGCGGGAGAACCGCGGCCGGGAGGTGCACCGTAGGGCACAGGTCGCCGGGTTCTGACCTCACGACCGCCGGGCGGTCGCGGCGTGCGCCAGTGCGGCGAGCCTTTCCCGTCCGGCGTCGGTGACCAGCGGCCGACCGTCCTCGCCGGTGGCGGAGATCGCGGTCAACGCGGACCCGACCAGAGAGGTGATCCGGTCCTCCAGCGCCTGCACGGCACCGGTGTCTCCGATGATCGCGGACAGCCGTCCCCGGTCGGCCCCGGGAACGCCGATACCGGCGTCCAGCTCGTCGAGCAGCGGGCCTCCCGCGAGCTGCGATCTGGCCAGCGCCAGCAGCAGCGTGCGCTTGCCCTCCAGCAGGTCGTCGCCGGCCGGCTTGCCGGTGACCGAAGGATCGCCGAACACACCCAGCAGGTCATCCCGCAGCTGGAAGGCAATCCCGATGTCCGCGCCGTACCGGCGCAGCGCCGCCACCGTGGCCGGTGCCGCACCGGCCAGCGCCGCACCCAGGTGCAACGGTCGTTCCACCGTGTAGGCGGCAGTCTTGAACCTGTTGACCCGCATGGCATCCGCGGCCTGCCGCTCCGGGTCGGCCGTGGTGGAGGCGGTCACCAGCAGGTCGAGCAGCTGCCCGGACAGCACCTCGGTCCGCATCGCCCGCCAGATCGGTAGCGCGCGGTCCACGGCGCCCAGCGATTGCGCGCCGGCGGTGAACAGGTCGTCGGCCCAGGCGAGCGCCATGTCGCCGAGCAGCAGGGCCGCCGACACGCCGAAGTGCTCGGAGTCGCCGGCCAGTCCGGCGTCCGCATGTTGCTTGGCCACCCCGCGGTGCATTGACGGGCCGCCGCGTCGCCGCTCCGAGCGGTCGATGATGTCGTCGTGGATCAGCGCGCAGGCCTGGATCAGTTCCAGCGCCGCGCCCACCGTCAGCACGGCATCGGTGGCCCCGTCGTCGGCTGCCCCGACGTCCGGCGGCCCGCCGGCCGCGGTCCAACCGCACCACAGGAACTCGGGCCGCAGCCGTTTGCCGCCGTACAGCACGAAGGCGGCCAGCAGATCGAAGCTGGGGGCCAGCCTGCCGTCGACGGCCAGTACCTCGCCGCGGCGACGCGCGAGCTCGTCGGCCAATACTTTCTGTAACCGGTCGTGGTTCACCCCGCCAGTCTGCCCGGATAGGCTTCCGCAAATGCCGACCGTCCGCGAGAAACTCGCCGCGCCGGGACCCCACTTCTCCGTGGAGTTCATGCCGCCGCGCACCGACGCGGACGAGGCCGTGCTGTGGACGTCGGTTCGCCGGCTGGAGCCGCTCCGGCCGGCGTTCGTCTCCGTCACCTACGGCGCGGGCGGGTCGAACCGGCAGCGGACCATCCGGGTCACCCAGCGGATCGCCGAGGAGACCACCCTGGTGCCGGTCGCCCACCTGACCGCTGTCGGTCACTCCGTGGCCGAACTGCGGCAGGTCATCGGGTCCTACGCCGCGGTCGGCGTGCGGAACATCCTGGCGCTGCGCGGCGACCCACCCGGCGATCCGCTCGGTGAGTGGGTGGCCCATCCGCAGGGCCTGCGGTACACCAGTGAGCTGGTCGCCCTGACCCGCACGCTGGGCGACTTCTGCGTCGGGGTTGCCGCCTACCCGGACAAGCACCCCCGATCGGCGGATCTGGACTCCGACACCGCCTTCCTGGTGCGGAAGATCAACGCGGGCGCGGACTTCGCGATCACCCAGATGCTGTTCTCGGCGGAGGACTATTGCCGATTGCGGGACCGGATGACAGCGGCCGGCGCCGACGTGCCGCTGCTGCCGGGGATCATGCCGATCACCTCGTACGGCCGGCTGATGCGGATCCAGGAACTGTCCGGCCAGCGGATCCCCGCCGATCTCGCCGAAGAGTTGCGAGAGGTGCAGGACGACCCACCGGCCGGCCGGGCGGTCGGCATGGCGCACGCCATCGCGATGAGCGAGCAACTGCTGGCCGAGGGTGCGCCGTGCCTGCACTTCTATACGTTCAACCGGTCCAAGGCGACGATCGAGGTGCTGAGCGCGCTCGGCATGACACCCGTCCTGCGTCGCTGAGCAGATGGACCTGAGCCTGGACACACCCGAAGGCGCCTTCGGTATCGCCTCGCTGGTCCTGTTGCTCGCCGTCGTCGCTGTCCGGCTGTCCGGCCGTCTCGGGATGCCATCGCTGCTGCTGTACCTGGGCATCGGGATGGTGCTCGGAGTTGACCAGTTCGGCATCATCGACCTGAACAACGATCTGCTCACCGAGCAGCTCGGATTCGTCGCGCTGGTGTTCATCCTCGCCGAGGGCGGTCTGACCACCCGCTGGCAGCACGTCCGGCCGGTGCTCGGCCTGGGAGTCGCGCTGGCCACCGTGTCGGTGGTGGTGTCAATCGTCGTGGCCGGAATCGGCGTGCACCTGCTGCTCGGCCTCGACTGGCGGACGTCACTGCTGTGGGGCGCGGTGCTGTCCAGCACGGACGCTGCCGCCGTCTTCTCGGTCCTTCGCGGGATCGGCGTCAAACCCCGGCTGTCCGCGGCGCTCGAACTGGAATCCGGGCTGAACGACGCGCCGGTGGTCATCGCCGTCGGGCTGCTCGCCGGCGGTACCCAGATCACCTGGTTGGACCCCCTGCTGGTGGTGTACGAGCTCGCAGCGGGTGCGCTGGTCGGTGCAGCGATCGGTTTCGCCGGTGCATGGTTGCTGCGACGGGAGGCCCTGCCGGCGGCCGGGCTCTACCCGCTCGCGACCATCGCGCTGATCGGCGGAGCCTACGCGGTCGGCACCTTCGCGCACGCGTCGGGATTCCTGGCCACCTACGTCGCCGCAGTCATCCTGGGCAATTCGAGCCTGCCGCACCGGGCGTCCACGCTGTCCTTCGCCGAGGGCTTCGGCTGGTTGGCCCAGATCGGGCTGTTCGTCATGCTGGGGCTGTACGTCGAACCGAGCAGGCTGCCCACGGCCCTGCTGCCCGGCATCGCCATCGGACTGATCCTGCTGCTCGTCGCCAGGCCGCTGTCGGTGCTGGCCGCCGCCACACCGTTCCGGGTGCCCTGGCGGGACCAGGCGTTCCTGTCGTGGTCCGGCCTGCGTGGCGCCGTTCCCATCGTGCTGGCCACCATCCCGTTGCTGAACAAGGTGCCGTCCGCGGCCTTCCTGCTGGACGTCATCGTCGTCGTGGTGGTGATCTTCACCCTGCTGCAGGGCACCAGCCTGCCGTGGGTGGCCCGCCGGTTGAAGGTGATCCAGGCCGGCCAGGCGCTGGAGATCCAACTGGAAGCGGCCCCGCTGGATGAGATGAACGCCCACGTCCTGCAGGTGACGATCCCGGTCGACTCCCGGATGCACGGCGTGTACGTGTCCCAGCTCCGGCTGCCGGCACCGTCCACCATCGGGCTGCTGGTGCGCGACGGGGAACCGGTCGCGGTGACGCCGACAGTGCGGCTGCAGTCCGGCGACCAGCTGCTGATCGTCGCCCCGGAACGGGTGCGAGCGGCCACCGAACGGCGGCTGCGGGCTGTCGGGCGCGGTGGAGCGCTGGCCGGCTGGTTCGGGGAGCGGGGCAATGCAGGGACAATGGACGGGTGACAGAGTCCCCGCCACCACCCCGCAAGGTCGGCCTGCTGGCGGCTATCGCGAGCACCGTCGTCGTGCTGGATCTGCTCAGCAAGGTCATCATCGTCGCCACCGTCAAGCCGAACGAACCGGTGCGGGTGCTCGGCGGGCTGGTGTACCTGTCGCTGATCCGCAACTCCGGCGCGGCGTTCTCCCTTGCCACCGGCATGACCTGGCTGTTGGCCCTGGTGGCGATCGGCGTCGTGGTGGTCATCATCCGGATGGCGCCGCGGCTGCGGTCCACCCCGTGGGCGGTGTCGTTGGGTCTGGTGCTCGGCGGGGCGATCGGCAACCTGATCGACCGGATCTTCCGCGCCCCCGGCTTCCTGCAGGGCCATGTCGTCGACTTCGTCTCGGTGTTCGGACCCAACGCCGAGTATTTCCCGGTCTTCAACGTCGCCGACTCGGCGATCACCATCGGCGGGATCAGTCTGGTGGTGACGGCGCTGCTCGGCATCGATTTCGACGGCAGCAGAGCCCGGAAGACAGAAAGTGCCTGAGGTCCGGCGGCTCCCGGTCCCGGACGGGCTGGCCGGCATGCGCGTCGACGCCGGCGTCGCGAAGCTCCTCGGCATGAGCCGCACCACTGTGGCCACCATGATCGACGCCGGCGACGTGCTGGTGGACGGCTCGGCCGCCATCCGGTCGCTCCGGCTCACGCCGGACAGCTGGTTGGAGATCACCCTGCCGGAACCGGTGCGGCCGCCGACGGTGGTGGCGCAGACCGTCGAGGGGCTGACGATCCTCTACCGGGACGCCGACATCGCCGTCGTCGACAAGCCGGCCGGGGTGGCGGCACACCCCAGCCCCGGCTGGACCGGCCCGACAGTGCTGGGCGCGCTGGCCGGCCTGGGGATCCGCACCAGCACCTCCGGAGCGGAGGAACGGCACGGGATCGTGCACCGGCTGGACGTCGGCACCACCGGCGTGATGGTGGTCGCGCTGAGCGAACGGGCCTACACCGTCCTCAAGGACGCTTTCCGCGACCGCACGGTCGAGAAGATCTACCACGCCGTGGTGCAGGGTCATCCCGATCCGAGTTCCGGCACCATCGACGCGCCGATCGGCCGGCATCCGTCGTCGGACTGGAGGTTCGCCGTCGTCGCCGGCGGCCGGGAGAGCATCACCCACTACGAGACGCTGGAGGCGTTCAGCGCCGCGAGCCTGCTGCGGGTGCATCTGGAAACCGGCCGCACGCACCAGATCCGGGTGCATTTCGCCGCGCTGCGTCATCCGTGCGTCGGTGACCGGACGTACGGCGCGGACCCGACCCTCGCCCAGCGGCTCGGGCTGACCCGGCAGTGGCTGCACGCCCGGTCGTTGGCCTTCGCCCATCCCGAGGACGGTCGCTGGGTGGAGTTCACCAGCCCCTACCCGGCCGACCTCGCGCACGCGCTCGAGGTGCTGTCCCGGTAGGACGCGAACCGGTAACTACCACGTCAGCATCCCGGTACAGAACGGAGTTTTGGCCCGTGCGAACGCGGCCGCAGAGCGCTTGGGTCGGGGTGTCGTGGCGGTCGTACCGCTCACGACGAACACCGCCAGGGTCTTCCCGTTCCAGGTCCTCGTTCCCGCCGAGGCCGGGGGGTTCGCCGAGATTCGAAGGCGCAGGCCGAAGAGGTTCGATCGGTGGCCTACGAGCGACTGGGTCCGGCGCTCGGTCAGCTCAGGCACCGCTCCTGATGGAACTCGACAATGCCATTCGCCTTCACCTCGACTTGTAGCCTTGGGTACGCCGGACTGACCTCTGGGGCTCCGGAGACGCTGCAAAGGTGCGGCTGTAGGTTGCCAGCCATGACTGTCACCGTCGCCACACCGCTGCGCCAGCGCCCCGCATATCAGGCTCTCGAGCAGCACTTCTCGGCCATGCAGGACCGCACTCTCAAGGACCTGTTCGCCGCCGATCCCGACCGCGGCACCACGCTGGCGCTGGAGGCCGAGGGGATCTACCTGGACTACTCCAAGCACCGGGTGACCGCCGAGACCATCTCGCTGCTGGTGGATCTCGCCCGAGAATCGGGCGTGGTCGAACTGCGGGAGAAGATGTTCGGCGGCGAGCACATCAACATCACCGAGGACCGCGCCGTGCTGCACGTCGCGCTCCGGGCACCGACCGGCGAGGTGATCGAGACCGACGGCCACGACGTCGTGCCGGACGTGCACGAGGTGCTCGACCGGATGCGGGCCTTCGCCGACCGGATCCGGTCGGGGGAGTGGAAGGGCCACACCGGCAAGCGGATCCGCACCGTGGTCAACATCGGCATCGGTGGTTCCGACCTCGGCCCCGTCATGGCCTACGAGGCGCTGCGGCACTACAGCCAGCGGGACCTCGACTTCCGTTTCGTGTCCAACGTCGACGGCACCGACTTCGCCGAGAAGACCCGCGATCTCGACCCGGCCGAGACGTTGTTCATCATTTCCTCCAAGACCTTCACCACGCTGGAGACGATGACCAACGCCGGCTCCGCGCGGGAGTGGCTGCTGGCCACGCTCGGCGACGAGTCCGCGGTGGCCAAGCACTTCGTCGCGGTGTCCACCAATGCCGAGGCGGTGTCCGCATTCGGCATCGACACCGCCAACATGTTCGGTTTCTGGAATTGGGTGGGCGGCCGGTATTCGATGGAGTCCGCTATCGGGCTGTCCACGATGATCGCGATCGGCCCGGACAATTTCGATTCGCTGCTGGCCGGCTCGCACGCCGTCGATACGCACTTCCGGACCGCGCCGCCGGAGCGGAACCTGCCGGTGCTGATGGGGCTGCTGACGTTCTGGTACACCAACTTCTTCGGCGCCCAGACCCAGGCCGTGCTGCCGTACGACCAGTACCTGAACAGGTTCCCCGCCTACCTGCAGCAGTTGACGATGGAGTCCAACGGCAAGTCGGTCTCACTCGACGGAGTCCGGGTCGATTACAGCACCTGCCCGGTCTACTGGGGGGAGCCGGGCACCAACGGCCAGCACTCCTTCTATCAGCTGATCCACCAGGGCACGCTGCTCATCCCGGTGGATTTCATCGCCTTCGCGCACTCGCTCAATCCGCTGGGTGACCACCACGACTACCTGACCTCGAACGTCTTCGCCCAGGGTGAGGCGCTGGCGTTCGGCAAGACCGCCGACCAGGTGCGCGCCGAGGGCACCCCCGAGAACCTGGTGCCGTTCAAGGTTTTCGAGGGCAATCACCCCTCATCGACGTTCCTGATCGACGGGCTGACGCCCTATGTGCTCGGCCAGTTGGTCGCCCTGTACGAGCACAGCGTGTTCACCCAGGGCGCGATCTGGTCGATCGGCTCCTTCGACCAGTGGGGGGTCGAGCTGGGCAAGCAGCTGGCGCAGCGGGTCATCCCCGAACTGCAGTCCGACGAGGAGCCCGAACTCGGCCACGACAGCTCCACCAACGAGCTGATCCGCCGGTACCGGGCGGCCCGCACCGGCTGAGGCGGGCGCAGCGCCCGACCGCAACTTGGGTACCGTCTTCGCGTGACCTCAGCGACTCCGAAGAAGCCAGCAGCCACCACCACCCGCAAGACCCCCGCCCGGCGCGCGCCCGCCGCCAAGAAGGCGGTGGTCCCAGAACGGGTGCCACCCACGGCGGGGGTGCGCAAGCTCGGGCGGATCCCGGTCGCCGACGTCTTCCCGATCGTGGACTGCGGCAACCGGCCGTCGAAGTCGGTGGTCGACGAGCAGTTCGACGTCACCGCGGCGGTGTACCGGGAGGGCCACGACGCGGTGAACGCGACAGTGGTGCTGACCGACCCGAACGGCGCCGAGACCCGGCTGCCGATGGTGTGCGTGAACCCCGGCCTGGATCACTGGACGGCAACGGTGAGCGCTCCGACGACCGGTCGCTGGTCCTACCGGGTGGAGGGCTGGTCCGACCCCTACGGCACCTGGCATCACGACGCGGCGATCAAGGTCGCAGCCGACGTGGACACCGAGATGATGCTCGAGGAGGGCGCCCGCGTCCTCGAGCGGGCGCTGGCCGAGGTGGAGCGCACCCCGGAGCAGCAGGCGCCGCTGCGGGACGCCATCGACAAGCTCCGGAACTCCGGCCATTCACCGGGAAACCGCCTCGGCGCGGGCATCTCGCCGTGGGTCGAGCGTGAACTGGCGGCGCGTCCACTGCGCGACTACGTCACCCCCAGCCCGGACTATCCCTGGCTGGTGGAGCGGGAACGGGCACTGTACGGGGCCTGGTACGAGTTCTTCCCGCGGTCGGAGGGCGCCCGGTACGAGGAGTCGACCGGCCTCTGGCGCAGCGGCACCCTGCGCACCGCCGCCGAACGGCTGGGCGCCGTCGCCGGGATGGGCTTCGACGTCATCTATCTCACGCCGGTTCACCCGATCGGGACGATCAATCGCAAGGGGCCCAACAACACCCTGGTGATCGGTGAGCACGACCCCGGCTCGCCCTACGCCATCGGCTCGGCCGAGGGCGGGCACGACGCCATCCACCCCGAGCTCGGCACGTTCGACGACTTCGACTACTTCGTCGCGCGGGCCGGCGAGTTGGGGCTCGAGGTCGCGCTGGACCTGGCGCTGCAGTGCGCACCGGACCACCCCTGGGTGACCAGCCACCCCGAGTGGTTCACCACTCGCAACGACGGCACCATCGCCTACGCGGAGAACCCGCCGAAGAAGTACCAGGACATCTACCCGCTGAACTTCGACAACGACCCGAAGGGCATCTACGCCGAGGTCCGCAGGGTCGTGCAGGTCTGGATCGACCACGGGGTCAAGATCTTCCGGGTCGACAACCCGCACACCAAGCCCGTGGAGTTCTGGGAGTGGCTGATCGGCGACGTCGCCCTGGACCACCCGGAGGTGATCTGGCTGGCCGAGGCCTTCACCCGGCCGGCGATGATGCACGGCCTGGGCAAGGTCGGATTCCAGCAGTCGTACACCTACTACGCATGGCGGAACGAGAAGTGGGAGCTCGAGAGCTACTGCCAGGAGCTGGCCCGGGATTCCGCGCACTACATGCGGCCCAGCTTCTGGCCGACGACCCACGACATCCTCACCCCGTACATGCAGACCGGCGGTCGGGCGGCGTGGAAGCTGCGGGCCGCGCTGGCCGCAACCCTGGTTCCCACATATGGCATCTACGCCGGGTACGAGCTGATGGAGAGCGAGCCGCGGCCGGGCGTGCAGGAGCAACTGGACAACGAGAAGTACGAGTTCAAGGACCGGCACTGGGAGGACTACGACGAGTACGGCCCCAAGGCGGGGCAGTCCATCGCGCCGTACCTGAGCCTGATCAACCGGATCCGCCGGGAGCACCCCGCCCTGCACTGGCTGCGGAACCTGCGGTTCCACAACGCCGAGAACTCGTCAGTGATGGTCTTCTCGAAGGGCCGGACCGTGATCACCGAGTCGGGTCACACCGCTGACGACACGATCATCGTGGTCGCCAATCTCGACCCGCACCACAACCAGTCGACCTGGTTCCATCTCAACATGCCGGACATCGGACTCGGATGGGATGATTCGTTCGAAGCGCACGATCTGGTCACCGGTGCGACGTGGCACTGGTCCCAGCACAACTGGAGCTGGCTCGGCCCGGAGAACGAGCCGGTCCACATTGTTCAGGTGAGGCGGTATCAGTGAGATGAGCGAATACCCGGGCGGCGTCGCGCCGGCCAAGAGGAGCGGGATCAGCGGGCGGGCGATCGGCGGGCTGGTGGTCGCCGCACTGGTGATCATCTTCATCGCCATCAACCGGGACCAGGTCGAGGTCTCGTTCGTGTTCTTCACCACCACCCTTGCGCTCTGGGTGGCGCTGACCATCGCCGCGGTCGGCGGGCTGATCGCCGGTTTCCTGATCGGCCGCAAGCGATACAAGCCTTAACGGGCCTTTGGTCCCTTGATGGTCCATGCAGGCTCACTCAGCATGGACCTGGAGCCGACAGCGTCGTCAGGTTCGCGAGACGAGGCGTCGGCCACGAGGAGATGACGGTGAACGAGAAGAACTACGAGCAGTGGGTCAACACGCTGGAGGACGCCACCCGCCATCGCGGCGTCGCCCCGGCGGCCGCTCTGCACGAGCTGGACCGGCTCGCCGAGCACCTCGTCGGCGAGACGAATGCCGATGCCCAGCATGTGAAGTCGCATGTGCAGCAACTGATCACCGAGCTGGCCCCGGAGCGGCACGACGTCCAGCTGTACGCGCAGCGGTACTGCACCGGCGGGAGCTGAACTCGCGGGGACGGACGCGCCCGGCACTGTCGGGATTCAGTGATACAAACGAGCTGCCTATGCGGAAGGGGCTCGGTGTCCACTACTGATTCGTTCGTTCACCTGCACGTGCACACCGAGTACTCGATGCTCGACGGCGCAGCCCGGCTGGGCCGGCTGTTCGAGCGCACCGCCGAACTGGGCATGCCGGCCCTCGCGATGACCGATCACGGAAACGTGTTCGGTGCGCACGATTTCTACCGTCAGGCCAGGGCCGCCGGGGTCAACCCGATCATCGGCATGGAGGCCTACCTGACGCCAGGCACGTCTCGGTTCGAGCGGACCAGGGTGCGGTGGGCCGACGGCGGCGAGGACGACGTCTCCGGGGCCGGTGCCTACACGCACATCACCCTGCTGTCCGAGTCGACGACGGGCATGCACAATCTGTTCCGGCTGGCGTCCAGGGCCTCCCTCGAGGGCTTCTTCTACAAGCCGCGCGCCGACCGCGAGCTGCTCGCGCAGTACGCCGACGGGCTGATCGCCACCACCGGATGCCCGTCCGGCGAGGTGCAGACCTGGCTGCGGATAGGCGACTACGCCAAGGCCCGCGCCGCCGCCGCGGAGTTCCGGGACATCTTCGGCAAGGAGAACTACTTCCTTGAGCTGATGGACCACGGGCTGGGCATCGAAACCAGGGTGCGCGACGGCCTGCTCCGGCTGGCCCGCGACCTGGGACTGCCGATGGTCGCCACCAACGACCTGCACTACACCGACGCTGTTGACGCCGACGCCCACGAGGCGCTGCTGTGCGTGCAGTCCGGCAAGACCCTGGACGACCCGAACCGGTTCAAGTTCGACGCCCGCGACTTTTACCTGAAGTCGCCGGCCGAGATGCGGGCGCTGTGGGACGGCAAGTACCAGCTGCGTGAGGCCTGCGACAACACCCTGCTGATCGCCGAGCGGTGCTCGGTGGCGTTCGACGAGTCCGCCTCGTACATGCCGCGGTTCCCGGTGCCGGCGGGGGAGACGGAGCAGACCTGGTTCGTCAAGGAGGTGGAACGCGGGCTGGCGATCCGCTTCCCCGACGGCATCCCGCCCGAGGTGCAGAAGCAGGCCGACTTCGAGGTCGGTGTCATCACCGCGATGAACTTCCCCGGCTACTTCCTGGTGGTCGCCGACTTCATCAACTGGGCCAAGGACAACGGGATCAGGGTCGGCCCGGGCCGTGGGTCGGGCGCCGGCTCGATGGTCGCGTACGCCATGCGGATCACCGATCTCAACCCGCTGCAGCACGGGCTGATCTTCGAGCGCTTCCTCAACCCCGACCGGGTCTCGATGCCCGACTTCGACGTGGACTTCGACGAGCGCCGGCGCGGTGACGTCATCCGCTACGTCACCGAGAAGTACGGCGACGACCGGGTCGCGCAGATCGTCACCTACGGCACCATCAAGGCCAAGCAGGCGGTCAAGGACTCCGCCCGGGTGCTCGGCATGCCGTTCTCCGTCGGCGACCGGATCACCAAGGTGATGCCGCCGCCGGTGATGGGCAAGGACATGTCGCTGGCCAAGATGTTCGAGCCGTCGGACCCGCGGTACTCCGAGGCCGGTGAGTTCCGCACGCTCGCCGAGACCGACCCGGACGTCAAGCGCGTCGTCGAGATGGCCAAGGGCCTGGAGGGTCTGAAGCGGCAGTGGGGCGTGCACGCCGCCGGCGTCATCATGTCCTCCGATCCGCTGCTCGACCTGATCCCGATCATGAAACGGGAGCAGGACGGCGCCATCATCACCCAGTTCGACTACCCGACCTGCGAGAAGCTCGGGTTGATCAAGATGGACTTCCTGGGGTTGCGCAACCTCACCATCCTGGACGACGCGGTCGCGAACGTGCTGGCCAACCGCGGCGAAACCGTTGTGCTGGAGGAACTCCCGCTCGACGACGGCAAGGCCTACGAGTTGCTGGCCCGCGGCGACACGCTCGGGGTGTTCCAACTGGACGGCGGTCCGATGCGGGCCCTGCTGCGCTCGATGAAGCCGGACAACTTCGAGGACATCTCGGCCGTCATCGCCCTGTACCGGCCGGGCCCGATGGGCGCGAACGCGCACAACGACTACGCCGACCGCAAGAACAACCGCAAGCCGGTCGTGCCCATCCATCCCGAGCTGGCCGAGGCGCTGTCGGAGATCCTCGGTGACACCTACGGTCTGATCGTCTATCAGGAGCAGGTGATGGCGATCGCGCAGCACATCGCCGGCTACTCGCTCGGTCAGGCCGACCTGCTCCGCAGGGCGATGGGCAAGAAGAAGAAATCGGAACTGGACGCCCAATTCGAGAAGTTCTCCGAGGGGATGGCGACCCGGGGTTACTCCAAGGCCGCGGTCACGACGCTGTGGGACATCCTGCTGCCGTTCTCCGACTACGCCTTCAACAAGGCGCACTCCGCGGCCTACGGGATGCTGTCCTACTGGACGGCGTACCTGAAGGCGAACTATCCCGCCGAGTACATGGCGGCGCTGCTCACCTCGGTCGGTGACGACAAGGACAAGATGGCCATCTACCTGGCCGAATGCCGAGCGATGGGGATCAAGGTCATGCCGCCCGACGTCAACAGCTCGGTCCGCGACTTCGCCCCGGTCGGCACCGACATCCGGTTCGGGCTGTCCGCGGTGCGCAACGTCGGCACGGGCGTCGTGGCGTCCATCGTGGCGAGCCGCAGGGACAAGGGCGACTACACCGACTTCTACGACTTCCTGGAGAAGGTCGACCAGGTCGCCTGCAACAAGAAGGTCGTCGAGTCGCTGATCAAGGCGGGCGCGTTCGACTCGCTGAATCACCCGCGCAAGGGCCTGCTGATGGAGCACGCCAGGGCGATCGACGAGGTGCTGGGCCTGAAGAAGGCCGAGGCCATCGGCCAGTTCGACCTGTTCGGCGAGATGAGCCAGGAGGACAAGGGCGGTTCCTTCCGCGGCAGCGTGCCGGACACCGAGTGGGACACGAAGCTGCGACTGGGCTTCGAGCGGGAGATGCTCGGGCTGTACGTCTCCGGGCATCCACTGTCCGGCGTCGAGCACATCCTGTCCGCGCAGTCGGACGCCTCCATCCCGGACATCCTGGACGGCACGGTGCCGGACCGGGGAGTGGTCACGGTCGGTGGCATCCTGACCGGCCTGCAGCGCCGGCTCACCAAGAAGGGCGATCCCTGGGCGTCGGCGACGCTCGAGGACCTCGCCGGCGGTGTCGAGGTGGCGTTCTTCCCCAAGGTCTACCTGGACTGCTCGCTATTGCTCGCCGAGGACGCGATCGTGCTGGTCAAGGGCCGGGTGGCCAGGTCGGAGGACCGGTTGTCGCTGCACGCCCAGCAGGTCGTGGTTCCCGACCTGTCCAGCTCTGCGGGCAAGGGACCGGTGCAGGTCAGCATCAGTGCCGCCCGGTGCACCCCGCCGGTGGTCGACCGGCTCAAGGACGTGCTGCAGGCGCACCCCGGCACCACCGCGGTGCACCTCAAGCTGCTCAACGGCAGCAGGGCCACCACGCTGCGACTGGACGACGGGCTGCGGGTGACGCCGACGTCGGCGCTGATGGGTGACCTCAAGGCACTGCTGGGCGCAGACTGTCTGGCATGAAGCGCGCCGTCCTCGCAATCGTCGCGGGGTGCGTCCTGGTCGGCGTCGTCCAGGGGGTGCTCTGGGCATTCCTGGCGCCAGGCATTCCGTACAAGGTCCTGACCGACGGCCGGTACGGCGCGCTGCCGACCACCTCCACCTACCACTTCGTCGACGTCGCGGTGTTCGCGCTGTCCGGCATGGTGATCGGGATCCTGCTCGCCGCGGCGCTGTGGCAGTTCCGCGGCATCCGCGGCTGGCAGGCGCTGCTGGCGTTGGTCGGCGGCTCGCTGCTGGGTGCGCTGACCGCCTGGGGCCTGGGACTTCTCATCGCTCCGGGCACCGATCCGGCCACCGTCGGCCCCGGCCCGGCCGACATCATCGTCACCGCCCCGCCCACCACCGGAACCATTCTGGTGGTGCTCGCCCAGCCGGCGCTGGCGGCCGCCGTCTACACGTTCCTGGTCGCCTGGAACGGTCGGCCGGATCTGGGCATCACACCGGTCGACGTCACAGGGGCGGCCGGAACGCCGCAAACGGATCGGTCACCCGCAACTCCCCGATCGTGAACCGGTACATCGCCGCCGGCCGGCCACCGCTGGGACCCGGCAGTGCGGTGGTCCCGGTCGGCTCGAGCATCCCGCGCCGGGTGAGGATCCGCTGCAGGTTCGTCGGGTCGACGTCGTGCTCCAGGGCGGTCGCGTAGACCCGGCGCAGCTCGGCGATGGTGAACTCGGTCGGCGCCAGGGCGAAACCGATGTTCGTGTACGACAGCTTGGCCTGCAGCCGCCGGTACGCCCGGTCGACGATCAGCCGGTGATCCAGCGCGGTGGGTGGCAGGTGGTGCACAGGATGCCAGCGGGTGTCCGGCGGCAGGTGCGGGTCGGCGCCCAGCGGCACCAGGCCGAGGAAGCCGGTGGCCATCACCCTGGCCCCCGGCACCCGCCCCGGGTCGGAGAACACCCCGATCTGCTCCAGGTGCGAGACCCGGTCGAGATCCACCTTCTCGGCGAGCTGTCGCGATGCGGAGGAGTCGACGTCCTCGGAGTCCAGCACCAGCCCGCCCGGCAGCGCCCACCGGCCCGCGTCCGGCTCCTTCGCCCGCTGCCACAGCAGCACCTGCAGCGAGGGCTGCCCCGTTCCGTCCGGACGGACGGTGAAGACGGCGGCCAGTACCTCGACCGCAGAGCTGCTATTATCGACCACGTTATCGATTGTAAGTCGAAAACCTCGGCTTCGCCCCCAGGAGGGCTTCCATGACCGCACCGTCCCTGACCGACGCGCCCGGCGATCTCGCCGCCTGGGCCAGCGAGGTCCGTGAGCTGGCAGAACAACGTGACGCCGTCATCCTCGCTCACAACTACCAGGTGCCCGAGATCCAGGACGTCGCCCACCACGTCGGCGACTCGCTCGCCTTGTCCAGGATCGCGGCCACCGCGCCTCAGTCGACCATCGTGTTCTGCGGCGTGCACTTCATGGCCGAGACCGCGAAGATCCTCTCCCCGGAAAAGACGGTGCTGATCCCGGACGCGAACGCAGGCTGCTCGCTCGCCGACTCGCTGACCGCCGATCAGTTGCGGGCCTGGAAGGCGGACAACCCCGGCGCGGTCGTGGTGTCCTACGTCAACACCACGGCGGAGGTGAAGGCGGAGACCGACATCTGCTGCACCTCCTCCAACGCGGTCGAGGTGGTTCGCTCCATCCCGGCGGACACCCCGGTGCTGTTCGGCCCGGATCAGTTCCTCGGCGCGCACGTCCGGCGCATCCTCGGCCGGGACAACATCCAGGTCTGGGGTGGTGAGTGCCATGTGCACGCCGGCATCAACGGTGGCCAGCTGACCGCGCAGGCCAAGGCGCACCCGGATGCCGATCTGTACATCCACCCGGAGTGCGGCTGCGCCACCAGCGCGCTGTACCTGGCGACCGCCGGCGCCGTGCCCGCGGACCGGGTGAAGATCCTGTCCACGGGGCAGATGGTCGACGCCGCGCTGATCAGCACGTCGCGACAGGTGTTGGTGGCCACCGAGATCGGGATGATCCACCAGCTGCGCAAGGCCGCGCCCGGCGTCGACTTCCAGGCCGTCAACGAGCGAGCGTCCTGCAGGTACATGAAGATGATCACCCCGGCGAAGCTGCTCACCTCGCTGCGCGAGTTGCGTGACGAGGTCGTCGTCGACCCGCAGATCGCCGCCCGCGCGCGCGGCGCGGTGGAACGGATGATCGCCATCGGCCAGAGCGGCGGCGGGGAATGACGGCGCTGAGCGCGGCCGCCGGTGCGCTGCTGCCGTCCTGGGAGGCGTCCGCCGACGTCGTCGTGGTCGGCACCGGAGTGGCCGGGCTGACCGCGGCGCTGACCACCGCGTCGGCGGGACTGTCGGTGCTGTTGATCACCAAGGGCCGGGCGGAGGAGGCCAGTACCCAGTGGGCGCAGGGCGGCGTCGCGGTGGTCCGTGACGAGCGGGATCCCGGCGACTCGGTGGCGCAGCACATCGACGACACCCTCGTCGCAGGGGCGGGACTGTCCGATCCGGCCGCTGTCCAGCTGATCCTGACCGAGGGTCCGGCCGCGGTACAGCGGCTCATCGACCGGGGCGCGCACTTCGACGCCGGCCCGGACGGTCTGCTGCGCACCCGGGAGGGCGGGCACTCCGCGAACCGGGTCATCCACGCCGGCGGTGACGCCACCGGCGCCGAGATCGAGCGCGCACTGCTCGCGGTGCGCGGGTTGCCGTCAGTGCTGTCCGGGCACCAGGCGCTCGATGTGGTGTTGGACGGCTCCGGGCGGGCCCGCGGGTTGTCCGTGCTCGCCCCCGACGGGACCGTCGGGCTGATCCGCAGTGCCGCCGTCGTGCTCGCGACCGGTGGTGCCGGTCATCTGTATGCCGCGACCACCAACCCCGGCGTCGCCACCGGTGACGGCCTGGCGATGGCGCTGCGGGCGGGCGCCGCGCTGGCCGACACCGAGTTCTTCCAGTTCCACCCGACCGTGCTGTGGACCGGTCCCGGCGACCTCGGCCACCGCCCGCTGATCACCGAGGCGGTGCGCGGTGAGGGCGCGGTGCTGATCGACGGCGTCGGCGGGTCGATCATGCGCGGTGTGCACCCGCTGGCCGACCTGGCACCACGGGATGTGGTGTCGCTGGCCATCTCTCGGCGGCTGGCACTGGCTCCCGGGGGGATCGGCGACCATGTCTACCTCGATGCCACCGGGATCGCGAGGGACGTGTTCGTCCGCCGCTTCCCGACCGTGTCCGCGGCGTGTGCGCAGGCCGGTATCGACCCGTCGGCCGAGCCGATCCCGGTGGCGCCCGCTGCGCACTACTACTGCGGCGGCGTGTTGACCGACCTCGACGGCCGGACGACGGTGCCGGGGCTGTTCGCGGTCGGCGAGGTTGCTCGGACCGGCCTGCACGGCGCGAACCGGCTCGCCTCCAATTCATTGCTGGAGGGGCTGGTGATGGGGGAGCGGTCCGCCGCGGCCATCGGCACCGAGGTGCTGGCCGCCCGCAGCCGGCCGGCGGAACTGATCCTGACCCCGATCCCGGGTGCCGACCCGGCCGGACGGGTCGAGCTGCAGGCCACCATGAGCAGGTCGGCGGGCATCGGCCGGGATCTGGTCGGCCTGCTGGCCGCTCAGTCCACCGTCGGTCGGGCGGCCGCCGCACCGGCAGCCGGCGCCGACCGGTGGTCGGTGGAGACGGCCAATCTGGCCCTCGGCGCGACCGCCCTGCTGGTGGCGGCCGAACTGCGCGCGGAATCCCGCGGCTCGCACGTTCGCAACGACCATCCCGACCGCGACCCGTCCTGGGAGGGTTCGATCCTCGTCCGCCGGGTGGCCGGCGCGCTGGTGGCATCGGTGGCCGACGACCGGGCGGCAGTCGGATGAGCCTGACCGAGCAGACCCTGGCCGCGCTGGCCGTCGCCGGGTTGGACGCCGACGCTGTCACGGCGGTGATCGACCGGGCGCTCGCCGAGGACCTGCGGGACGGGCCCGACGTCACCACAGAGTCGACCGTCCCGGCCGAGCAGCTCAGCATTGCCAACGTGGTGCCGCGGACCGCGGGTGTGCTGGCCGGCGGGCCGGTGGCGATGGCGGTGTTCGAGACCGTGTCGTTCACCGCCGAATTCGAGCAACTCGTCGCCGAGGGCGGGGTGCTGACCCCGGGCAGCGTTGCGCTGACCGTCGCCGGACCGACCGCCGGGATCCTGACCGCCGAGCGAACGGCCCTGAATCTGCTGACCCACCTGTCCGGGATCGCCACGGCCACCCGCGCCTGGGTGGACGCGGTTGCCGGCACCGGAGCGCGGATCCGGGACACCCGCAAGACCCTGCCCGGCCTGCGGGCGCTGGAGAAGTACGCGGTCCGCTGCGGCGGCGGGGTGAACCACCGGATGAGCCTGGGTGACGCTGCTCTCATCAAGGACAACCACGTCGCGGCCGCCGGATCCGTGCGCGCCGCCGTCCAAGCCGTGCGCTCGCGCAATCCGACCGTCCCGCTGGAGGTCGAGGTCGACACCCTTGACCAACTGACGGAAGCCATCGCGGCCGGCGCGGAACTGGTGCTGCTGGACAATTTCTCGACCGCCGACACCATCGAGGCCGTCTCTGTCGCGCGTTCCTCGGGTCGGCAGGTGCTGCTCGAGGCGTCCGGCGGGCTGACCCTGGACCGGGCGCATGAGGTCGCCGCCACCGGGGTCGACTTCCTGGCGGTGGGGGCGCTGACGCACTCCGCGCCGGCGCTCGACCTGGGTCTGGACCTGACGGCCCAGCCCTTACCCTGAACGCATGCTGCAGCGGATCGACCTTCGCTCCGGACTGGGCGACCTGCGCGGCGTGCTGCCGCGGGCCGCGGTCGACATCGGCTCGGCAGCATCGAGCGTCGGGCCGCTGATCGATGACGTCCGGCGGCGCGGCGCGGCGGCCGTGCTGGACGCGGCCGAGCGGTTCGACGGTGTCCGCCCGTCCGCACTGCGGGTGCCTGCCGCGGTGCTGGCCGCGTCGCTCGGCGCCGTCACCCCCGCTGTCCGGGCAGCGTTGACCGAGTCGATCGCCCGTGCCCGGGTCGGGCACGCCGCGCAGCTGCCCACCGAGCGGGTCACCGAGATCGCTCCGGGTGGCACCGTGGCCCAGCGCTGGGTACCGGTCCGGCGGGTCGGGCTGTACGTCCCCGGCGGACTCGCGCTCTATCCGTCCAGCGTCGTGATGAACGTCGTCCCCGCGCAGGTTGCCGGGGTGCGGGCGATCGCCGTGACATCCCCGCCGCAGCGGGACAACGACGGCTGGCCGGACCCGAATGTGCTCGCCGCGTGCGCGCTGCTAGGTGTGGAGGAGGTATATGCCGCCGGCGGAGCGCAGGGGATCGCCCTGTTGGCGGTGGGCGCCGTCGACGTCGATGGTTCGGTGGTGGAGCCGGTTGACGTGATCACCGGTCCCGGGAACGTGTACGTAACGGCTGCCAAGCGACTGCTGCGCGGCACGGTGGCCATCGATTCCGAGGCCGGTCCGACCGAGATCGCTGTGATCGCCGACGATTCCGCTGACCCGACTCATGTTGCGGCAGACCTGATCTCGCAGGCCGAGCACGATCCGGTCGCCGCGTCGGTGCTGATCACCACCTCTGTTTCGCTGGCCGATGCGGTCGAGGAGGTTCTGCTGCAACGGGTTCCGTTGACCAAGCACCACGAACGGGTCCGGGAGGCGTTGTCCGGCCGGCAGTCCGGCACCGTCATGGTCTCGTCGCTGGAGGATGCCATCATCGTCGCCGACGCCTACGCCGCCGAACACCTGGAGATCCAGACCCGGGACGCCCCGGCGGTTGCCGGGCGGATCACCAACGCCGGCGCGGTCTTCGTCGGGTCCTATTCACCGGTGTCGCTCGGCGACTACTGCGCCGGCTCCAACCACGTGCTGCCCACCGGTGGGTCGGCCCGGTTCACCGCGGGGTTGAGCGCGATGACCTTCCTGCGGCAGATGCAGGTCATCGACTACTCCCGGGATGCGCTCGCCGCCGTGGCGCCGCACGTTCTCGCCCTGTCCGCTGCCGAAGATCTGCCCGCGCACGGTGAAGCGGTATCGGCCCGGTTCTCGTGATCGGGGTCTCGTGATCGGGGTGGACGTCACGCTGGCGGACCTGCCGCTGCGGGATGACCTCGTCGGTCGCTCGCCCTACGGCGCCCCGCAGCTGGATGTCCCGGTGCGGATCAACACCAACGAGAACCCCTACCCGCCATCGGAAGCGCTGGTCGCGGACCTCGCCGCCTCCGTTGCCGCCGTCGCCGCCGACCTGAACCGCTACCCCGACCGGGACGCGGTGGCGCTGCGGGAACAGTTGGCGGACTATCTGTCCCGGTCCACCGGTGTTTCGCTGTCCGCGGGGAACGTCTGGGCGGCCAACGGTTCCAACGAGATCCTGCTGCAGGTGCTGCAGGCCTTCGCCGGTCCCGGCCGCAGCGCTCTCGGTTTCGAGCCGTCGTATTCGATGCACCCGATCATCGCCTCGGGGACCCGCACCAGCTGGTTGTCCTGCCCACGCCGGGACGACTTCACCGTCGACATCTCCGCTGCTGCAGCGGCGATCGCCGAACACGCACCGGACGTGCTGTTCATCACCAGCCCGAACAACCCGACCGGCGGATCGCTTCCGCTGCAGGACATCCGGACGCTGATTCGAGCCGCACCAGGCATGGTGATCGTCGACGAGGCGTACGGCGAGTTCTCCGACCGGCCGAGCGCGATCGGGCTGATCGACCAGTTCCCGGCGCAGCTGATCGTGGTGCGGACCATGTCCAAGGCGTTCGCGTTCGCCGGCGGCCGGCTCGGCTACCTTGCCGCGGCACCGGCTGTCATCGACGCGTTGTTGTTGGTGCGGCTGCCGTATCACCTGTCGACGCTGACCCAGGCCGCCGCGTCGGCCGCACTGCGGCATGCCGACGACACCCTGGCCTCGGTCGCGCATCTGGTCGCCGAGCGCAGGCGGGTGAGCGCGGTGCTGACCGATCACGGGTTCGAGGTGATCGACTCCGATGCGAATTTCCTGCTGTTCGGCCGCTTCGACGACGCCCCGTCCGCCTGGCGGCAGTACCGCGACGCCGGAGTGCTGTTGCGGGACATGGGGATTCCCTGGTACCTGCGGGCCACCATCGGCACCGACGCGGAGAACGACGTGCTGCTCAACGTGAGTTCCCGCCTGGTGAGGTCAGCACTGTTCACCCCGAGCAAGGAGCCATCCTGATGCAGCGTCACGCCCGGATCGAGCGTGCGACGAGCGAGTCGTCGGTGCTCGTCGATCTCGATCTCGACGGCACCGGACGGGTCGAGATCTCCACCGGGGTCAGGTTCTACGACCACATGCTGACCGCCTTCGGGGTGCACGGCAGTTTCGACCTGACGGTGCGGTCGATCGGCGATGTCGACATCGACGCGCACCACACGGTGGAGGACACCGCCATCGTGCTGGGTCAGGCTATCGGTCAGGCACTGGGTGACAAGGCGGGCATCAGGCGGTTCGGCGACGCCTTCATCCCGATGGACGAGACGCTGGCGCACGCCGCCGTCGACGTGTCCGGGCGGCCGTTCTCGGTGCACACCGGTGAGCCGGATTCGGTGCTGGGCTTCACCGTCGGCAACAACTATCCGGTCGTGCTGAACCGGCACGTCTTCGATTCACTGGCCTTCCACGCGCGGATCGCGCTGCACGTCCGGGTGATCTACGGCCGTGACCCGCACCACATCTGCGAGGCGCAGTACAAGGCGATCGCCCGGGCGCTGCGGCAGGCGGTGGAACCGGATCCGCGGGTGTCCGGCATCCCGTCGACCAAGGGCGTGCTGTGAGCCAGTTCCTGCCGATCCTGCTGCTGGCCTTCGGTGGCTTCCTGGTCGGCGGCGTGCTGTCGCTGCGGAAGAAGTCGGTGCCGGCCGCGGTTGTGCTGGGGGTGTTCGCCGCCGGGTGCATCGCCGGCGGCATCCTGTGGCTGATCGGGGAATCGTGAGCGGTGTCGTCGTGCTGGACTACGGATCGGGCAATCTGGCCTCCGCGGAGCGCGCGCTGCGCCGGACCGGCGCGGACGTGGTCGTCACCGATGATTTCGACGCCGCACTGAACGCCGATGGCCTGGTCGTTCCCGGTGTCGGTGCGTACGAGGCGTGCATGACCGGGTTGTCGGCGGTGCGTGGTCAGCGGATCATCGACCGGCGGGTGGCAGGGGGCCGGCCGGTGCTCGGCATCTGCGTGGGCATGCAGATCCTGTTCGACCGCGGCGTCGAGCACGGTGTCGAGACCGGCGGCGTGGGGGAGTGGCCGGGCACCGTGGAGCGGCTGCAGGCGCCGATCGTCCCGCACATGGGCTGGAACACCGTGCAACCCGGGGACGGCTCCGTGCTGTTCGACGGACTCGACCCGCGCACCCGGTATTACTTCGTGCACTCCTACGCCGTGCGCCGCTGGGAGCTCGAGGTGTACGGGCCGTTCGCCCCTCCGGTGGTGACCTGGGCGGAGCACGGCGGCGACCGGTTCGTCGCGGCCGTCGAGAACGGTCCGCTGTCGGCGACCCAGTTCCATCCGGAGAAGTCCGGTGACGCCGGCGCCGAAGTGCTGCGCCGGTGGGTTGCCACGCTGTAGTTGCCAATGCTGTCATTCGACACCTACTCTCGAACGCATGTTCGATGAACGCGCTCAGCTGCTCCAGGAGCTGCGTTCTCGCATCGGCACGGTGGCGCCCGAGCCGCCCCCGGAGATCGGGAAGCTGATCCCGGTCGCGGCTCCGCTCGCCGCCGTGCTGCCGCGCGGTGGGCTGGCCCCGGGGTCTGTGGTGAGCGTGCGCGGCCACGGCGCGACCAGCCTGTTGTTCACCCTGCTCTCCGGTCCGCCCGATGCCTGGGCGGCGCTGGTCGGGATGCCCGGGGTCGGCCTGGCCGCGGCCGCCGAGTTCGGGATCGACCTGAACCGGGTTGTCGTCATCCCCGAGCCGGGACCCGACGTGCTGCAGGTGTTGTCGATCCTGGTGGACGGCGTCGACTTGATTGCCGTCGCACTTCCGCCCACGGCCAGACCCAGCCCGTCCCGGCAGCGGGTGCTCACCGGCCGGCTCCGGCAACGCGGCGCGGTTCTGCTCGTGATGGGTCCGTGGCCGGGCGCGGATCTGGTACTCACCGCGCGGTGGGTCGGCTGGGCAGGGCTGGGTCAGGGTCACGGCCGGCTCCGCGACCGCGAGCTGGTGGTGGAGGTCGGTGGCCGTGGTGCGGCAGCCGGGCGGTCACATCAGGCCGCGTTGCTGCTGCGTGCCGGGCGAACCAGTGTCGAGATTGCCGCCGCCGCCGTGCCGGCGGCGGCTCGCGTGCAACTGGGTACCTACGAACCGGTGGCCGATGTGGGATGACCGAACGACCGGAGGCACAGTGAACTGGACCGAGGAACTCGACAAGCAACTGAGCTGGCACTGGGAAAACCACCTGCGCCCGCGCTGGGATGGACTCAGCGACGAGGAGTACTTCTGGGAACCGGTTGCGGGGATGTGGAACGTGCGTCCCCGCGGTCAGGGCGTGGCGGAGATCGCGGCCGGATCCGGGGACTTCATCATCGACTTCACCATCCCGGAACCGTCGCCGTCGCCGCCCACCACGATTGCCTGGCGGATGGGTCACCTGCTGGTCGGGGTCTTCGGCTCCCGGCTGGCCAGCCATTTCGGCGGTCCGCCCGTCGACTACGACTCCTACGACTACCCGTCCACCGCCGCCGATGCCCTCGCTCGGCTCGATGCGCAGTACGCGGATTGGATTGCCGGGGTCCGGTCGTTGGATGCGCAGGCATTGCAACGACCCTGCGGGGAGCACGGTTTCGAACAGGACCCGATGGCCGGGCTGGTGCTGCACATCAACCGTGAGGTCATCCATCACGGTGCTGAGATCAGCCTGCTCCGTGACCTGTACGCCTGGCGCGCATCCGGCTGAACCTGTCTCATCACGCCCGAAACGTTTCCGCGGAGACGTCGCTCCCACCAGTAGGCGCTGCCGGCCGGCCCAGGGGCATGACGACGTTCGCGAGGCATCCTAAACATGCACTGCAGCTTGAGGGTTGCGCCGGATAAGACGGTCGCGCCGGCCCTTCTGCCGGACCGCGAGCTGCTGTTGGTGCCTTGAGGCGGGTGATAAGTCGGCCGTGGGGCGTTTTCACGGAAACGATGTTGGTGGTGATTGCCCGGGTGGAGGTCAGTCGGGTTCCCCGGTTCGGGTGATCGACGGCTGTCGGTGCCATGCCCTAGTGTCGAACACATGTTCGAGTGATGGGTGGTGTGGGTGATGGAGTTCCACGGGACGGGCGAGGACGACGACCTGACGCTGATGTGGCAGAGCGCGCCGCGGCGGGGCGGCGGTGCTGCCGGGCAGCGGGAAACCTGGGTCCCGCCAACCGACCCGGCCGGTGTGGTGCCGTTCCCGTTCGGTTCGGTGCCGGCCGAGGGTCCGGTGCGGCCTGCCGATCCGGTGGTGGGTGATCCGCCGGGGGCGGTGTCGTTGCCGGTGTCGTTGCCGGTGTTGGAGTCGGAGATCTGCGCTTTGGCGGGGCGGTTGGCGGCGTCGACGGGGCGGTGGTTGCGGTTGGTGGCGGAGTTCGACCGGCGTAAGGGGTGGGCGCAGGTGGGGGTGCGTTCTTGTGCGCATTGGTTGGCGTGGGCGTGTTCGGTGGCGCCGGGGGCGGCCCGGGAGTATGTGCGGGTGGCGTCGGCGTTGACCGGGTTGCCGTTGCTGGATGAGGCGTTCGCGGCGGGTCGGTTGTCGTATTCGAAGGTGCGGGCGGTGACCAGGGTCGCCGACCGGGTGCCGGAGCCGGTGTTGTTGGAGCAGGCGTTGGTGCATACGGCGGCGCAGTTGGAGCGGTTGGTGCGGGGGTACCGCAGGGCCGAGGGGGCGGCGCGGGATCAGCAGCGGCGGCGGCGGGCGCGGTGGTTCTTCGACGAGGACGGGATGCTGGTGCTGACCGCCCGGTTACCCGCCGATGAGGGGGCGGTGCTGGTGGCCGCCCTGACCCAGGCCGCCGCGACCCAGGGTCCAGCAGCAACTCAGAGCTCCACACCGACCCAGGGCGTGTCGCAGGTGTGTTCGGCGGCGGATGCGGTGATGGGGGTGGCGTATGCGGCGTTGGCGGCGGGCGCGGTGGATTCTTCCGGTGATGACCGGCACCTGGTGGTGGTGCACGCCGATGCCGGGGTGTTGACCGGGGCGGCGGACGACCCGGAGGCGGTGTGCCGGATCGAGCACGGCCCGGGGGTGGAGGCGGCGACGGCGCGGCGGATCGCCTGTGATGCGGCGTTAGTGGCGTTGATGAATTCGGCGGTGCCCGGTGAGCAGCTGCGGTTGGGGCGGAAGACCCGGAAGATCTCGCCGGCGCTGCGGCGGGCGTTGCGGATCCGCGATGGTGGGTGCCGGTTCCCGGGGTGTCACCGGCGGTTGCACCTGGAGGCCCATCACGTCGTGCACTGGTTGCACGGTGGGCTCACCGATCTGGACAACCTGATCCTGTTGTGCCGGGCGCATCACATGGCCGTGCACGAGGACGGGTTCACCGTTGAACACGCCGGCGCCGGCGACCCCGAACCCGGCGGTGCTGGCCGGGGTGGGGCTGCCGGTGGGTGGTTGTTCCGCAGACCCGACCGGACCCCGATACCGGCCAGCCCCGCCCTGCCCACCGACCCGCCGGCCGGGCCGTCACCACTGGACCAGGGACCGTTCGACCCCGACAGCATCCGCCCGGGATGGCGCGGCGAACCGTTCAACCTCGCCGACTCCGTCAGCGTGTTCTGCCAAGCCGCGGAAATGTCATGAATGCCGACCCGGGCGAACGTGCCCGCACCCTGGTCGTCTGGTGCCCGGATTGGCCGGCCGTGGCGGCGGCGCGGCAGGCCGGCCGATCGGCGAGCGATCCGGTCGCGGTCTTCCACGCCAACCGGGTGCAGGCGTGCACCACCGCGGCGCGGGCGGAGGGGATCACCGTCGGCCAACGCCGCCGGGACGCCCAATCCCGATGCCCTGACCTGCTGATTGCCCAGGTCGATCACGACCGCGACGGCCGCCTTTTCGAACCAGTGGCCGCCGCCGTCGAATCCATCGCTCCGGCCGTGGAGATCTTGCGCTCCGGGGTCGTCGCCTGCTCGGCGCGTGGGCCACGCCGGTACTTCGGCAGCGAGATCGCAGCCGCGGAGCGCATTGTCGACGTGGTCGAATCGCTCGACATCGAATGTTCGGTGGGGATCGCCGACGTGCTGTCCGTTGCGGTGCTGGCGGCGCATCGCGCGACCATTGTTCCACCCGGCGGATCCGCCGCCTTCTGCGCCCCGCTGCCGATCACCGAACTCGCCCGCGATCCGGCCATCAGCCCGCCGGAGCGTGCAGCGCTGACCGACCTGCTCATCCGCCTGGGCATCACCACCGCCGGTGCCTTCGCCGCATTGCCGGAAGGAAAGGTGGCCACCCGGTTCGGCGCCGACGGCGTGCAGGCGCACCGGCTCGCCCGGGGGCTTGGCGAACGGGGGGTGTCCCGGCGGCAACTGCCGCAGGAGCTGACCGTGGAACAGGTCTGCGATCCACCGCTGGAACGCGTCGACACCGCGGCGTTCGCGGCGAGGGCGTTGGCCGAGCGGTTCCACGCCCGGCTCGCGGACGCCGGGCTGGCCTGCACGAGGTTGGCCATCACCGCCGTCACCGAGCGAGACGCGACGCTCACCAGGATCTGGCGCTGCGCGGCGCCACTGACCGCGGCCGCCACTGCGGACCGGTTGCGCTGGCAACTCGACGGCTGGCTCACCGCCGGCCGGACCGGTGCCGTCCCCGGCGTCACCGCCGCCGGGGGGCCGGGCGCCATCACCCGGCTGACCCTGGAACCGATCGAGGCGCTCGGTGCCGGCCGCATCCAATACGGGCTGTGGGGTTCCGACGGGCAGGACGACCAGCGCGCCGGCTGGGCCTTCGCCCGGGTGCAGGGCCTGCTCGGCCCGGAGTCCGTGCTGGCTCCGGTTCCCTCCGGTGGCCGCAGTCCCGCGGACCGCGTCACCCTGGTGCCGTGGGGTGACGAGAAGGTCGGCGCGAGAAACGCTTCCGATCCGTGGCCGGGTTCACTTCCCGCGCCCTCACCGGCCAGGGTTCTCGGGGATCCGGAGAAAGTCACCGTCCTGGACGACACCGGACGCCCCGTGCAGCTCACCGGCCGTGGCCTGCTCACCGGGTCACCGACCTGGCTCGTCCAGGATGCGCGCCACCGCATCGAGGCGTGGGCCGGGCCGTGGCTGCTCGACGAGCGCTGGTGGTCGACGGATCAGCGGCCGGCGGGTGCGCGCGTCCAACTCGTCACCGACGACGGGATGGCGCTGCTCGCCAGGTCGACACCCGACGGTTGGAACATCGAAGGGGTGTACGACTGATGGGCTGGTCCAACCCCGTCGTCCCGTGGAGCGAGCTGGAACGGGCGCTGTCCGGGAAGCCACCGAGACCGGGCCGGGGACCCGTCGGACCGCTCCGGCCGCTCGGCCACGACCGGCCGGAGCCCGACCCCCAGCCGATCGAGTACGCGCAGCCGATCGAGTACCCCAGCTCACAGCGACGGCAACGGCCCACGGTCGAAACCGTCGCCCCGATGGATCTGGCCACCCGGGTGCCGTACGCGGAACTGCACTGCCACTCCGCGTTCAGCTTCCTCGACGGTGCCTCCACCCCGGAACTGCTGGTCGCCGAGGCGCTCCGATTGGGACTGGACGCCCTGGCCATCACCGACCACGACGGGCTGTACGGCATCGTCCGGTTCGCCGAGGCGGCCGCCGACACCCCGTTGCGTACGCTCTACGGCGCAGAGTTGTCGTTCGGGCTGCCCGAACCGCAGATGGGCATCGCCGACCCAGTCGGTGACCATTTGCTGGTCCTGGCCCGAGGTCAGGAGGGGTACAACCGGCTGTCCGCGCAGATCAGCCGCGCCCAGCTGAACGGCGGTGAGAAGGGTCGCCCGATCTACGATCTCGACGCGCTCGCGCAGGCCTCCCAGGACCACTGGCTGATCCTCACCGGGTGCCGCAAGGGCCGGGTGCGACGGGCATTGGCCAGCCATGGCCCGGCCGCCGCGCGAGCCGAGATCCGGGACCTGATGGACCGGTTCGGGCGCGCCAACGTCCTGGTGGAGCTGACCACCCAGCTGCTGCCCACCGACGACGAGGACAACGACGCCCTCGCCGACCTCGCCGCGGAACTCGGCCTGCCGGTCGTAGCGACCACCGGCGCCCATTACGCGACGCCCCAGTCGAGCAGGGTGGCGGCGGCGATGGCGGCCGTCCGCGGGCGGCGCAGCCTGGATGAGGCCGACCCGTTCCTGCCGCCCGGTCCGGGTGCGCACCTGCGGTCCGGCGCAGAGATGGCAGCGCTGTTCGCCCGCTACCCGACGGCCGTTCCGACCGCCGCCGTGATCGGCGAGGAGTGTTCGTTCGACTTGCACCTGGTGGCGCCGCAACTGCCGCCCTACGACGTGCCGCCGGGGCATGACGAGAACTCGCACCTGCGGCAACTCGCCCTCGCCGGTGCCGCACACCGATACGGAACGCCGAAGGAAAGGCCGGACGCCTACCAGCAGATCGAGAAGGAACTGAAGATCATCGCCGATCTCAACTTCCCCGGCTATTTCCTGATCGTCCACGACCTCGTCGATTTCTGCCGAAGGGTCAACATCTTCTGCCAGGGTCGCGGATCGGCCGCCAATTCCGCGGTGTGTTATGCGCTGGGGATCACCGCCGTCGACGCGGTGCGGTACCAATTGTTGTTCGAACGTTTCCTGGCCCCGGAACGTGACGGCCCGCCGGACATCGACATCGACATCGAATCCGATCGCCGTGAGGAGGTCATCCAGTACGTCTACCAGCGGTACGGCCGCGATTACGCCGCGCAGGTGGCCAACGTCAACACCTTTCGGCCGCGGATGGCGGTCCGGGACATGGCCAAGGCGCTCGGTCATTCGCCCGGCCAGCAGGACGCCTACTCCAAACAGCTCGACGGCTGGACCCCGCTGGCCGCGCAGATCAAGGAGGCCACGTCCGGTGGCGGCAGCATCGAGCATCCCATTCCCGCCGACGTCCTGGCGCTCGCCGGGCAGATCCAGGATTTCCCCCGGCACCTGGGAATCCATTCCGGTGGAATGGTGATCTGCGACCGTCCGGTCGCCCAGGTCTGCCCCGTGGAGTGGGGTCGGATGGAGAACCGCTCGGTCCTGCAATGGGACAAGGACGACTGCGCCGCGATGGGCCTGGTGAAATTCGACCTGCTGGGCCTCGGCATGCTCTCCGCCCTGCACTACGCGGTCGACCTGGTGCGCGAGCACGAGGGCATCGACGTCGATTTCGCCAAGCTCGACCTGGAGGAACCCGCGGTGTACGAGATGCTGCGCCGCGCCGACTCGGTCGGGGTGTTCCAGGTCGAATCGCGGGCACAGATGGCGACGCTGCCCCGGCTCAAGCCGCGCACCTTCTACGACCTGGTGGTGGAGGTGGCGCTGATCCGTCCCGGCCCCATCCAGGGCGGCTCCGTGCACCCCTACATCCGTCGCCGCAACGGCGAGGAACCGGTGGTCTACGACCACCCGGTCATGCAGCGATCCCTGGAGAAGACGCTCGGTATCCCGCTGTTCCAGGAGCAGCTCATGCAGCTCGCCGTCGACGTCGCCGGCTTCGACGCGGGCGGTGCCGATCAGCTGCGACGAGCGATGGGCGCCAAGCGTTCCAGTGAGAAGATGGAGAAACTCAAGGACCGGCTGTACGACGGGATGCGCACCCTGCACGGCATCACCGGCGACGCCGCCGACCGGATCTACGAACGGCTGCTGGCGTTCGCCAACTTCGGGTTCGCCGAATCGCACGCGCTGTCCTTCGCGGCGCTGGTGTTCTACTCCTCCTGGCTCAAACTGCATCACCCCGCCGCGTTCTGCGCCGCGCTGCTCCGCGCCCAGCCGATGGGGTTCTACTCACCGCAGTCGCTGGTCGCCGATGCCCGTCGGCACGGGGTGACGGTGCGCCGCCCGGACGTCAACACCTCCGGGGTGCATGCCGATCTGGAGCCCGGACCCGATGGCGCACCGGCGGTCCGCCTCGGTCTGGCCGGCATCAGGACCATCGGCACCGAGGTGGCGCAGCAGATCATCGACCGGCGTCCGGAATCCGGGTACACGACGCTGGACGAGCTCACCAGGGCCGTCACCCTGACCACACCGCAGGCGGAGGCGCTGGCGACGGCGGGTGCCCTCGATGTGCTCACCGGGATGCGTGCCCGGGCGGGCAAGGATCGGCGGCGGGCACTGTGGGCGGCGGGCGCGGCGGCCGGTCCGATCGCCGGGACGTTGCCGGGGAGCACCGTCGGTCTGGACGCCCCGGTGCTGCCGGGGATGAGCGACATCGAGTTGACGATCGCCGACATCTGGGCCACCGGGATCTCGCCGGAGAGCTATCCCACCGAGTTCTCCCGGGAAACTCTCGCCAGGTGGGGGGTGCGGACCGCGACGGATCTGCACTCCGTGGAACACGGAACCCGGGTGCTGGTGGCTGGGGTGGTCACCCACCGGCAGCGTCCGGCGACCGCGTCCGGGGTCATCTTCATCAACCTCGAGGACGAGTCCGGGATGGTCAACGTCATCTGCTCGATCGGGCTGTGGTCCCGGTACCGGCGGGTCGCCCGGGGCTCGCCGTCGCTGGTGATCCGCGGGGTGGTGGAACGGGCCGGTGGAGCCATCTCGGTCGTCGCCGACCGGATCGCCGCGGTGGACCTGGTTGCCACGACGCCCTCCCGGGATTTCCGATGACGCAGGTCTGGCACGATCGTGCCCATGAGCGAGGTCTTCGAACAGGCGTCGGTATCGCTGATACTGGCCGACTTCGCCGTCGCCGACCAGCTCGGCAAACTTCAGATGGTCGGCGGCGGACTGCAATTGATCGGCCGCGACCACGCCAGCGGAATCTCCGCCGCCTTCGCGCTCGTGGTCAGCCTTACGTTCCCGCCGGAACTGTTCAACGAGCAGTACGCCTTCGAGGTGGTTCTGGAGCGCGGAAACGGCACACCGGTGGAACTGGACGAAACCGCGGCCGTTCCCGGTGCCAGGGTGATGCGTTTCGGGCAGACGCTGCAGATCGAGGAACCCAACTTCCGCGGCAGCGGCGTGCCGCGAAGGGCGTTGCCCACCCGGTCCCATGTGGTGTTGTACTTCAACACCGGGCTGCCGCTCCCGCCCGGGCAGGTGCTGCTCTGGCGAGCCAGGATCGACGGCGAATCCCGTCCGGAATGGACCGTGGCGTTCTTCGTCCCGGCACCACCGGCCGCACCGGTATTGGGGTGAGGTGATGCGCCTTGCCACATGGAACATCAACTCCGTCCGTGCCCGGATCGACCGGCTCACCGCCTGGCTGGCCCGCAGCGACATCGACATCGTCGCCATCCAGGAGACCAAGGTCCCGGACGAGAAGTTCCCGTACGCCAGGATCACCGAGCTCGGGTATCAGGTCGCTCACCACGGCACCAACCAGTGGAACGGCGTCGCGGTGCTGTCCAGGGTCGGCGTCGACGACGTCCAGGTCGGCGTGCCCGGCGTACCGCCGTTCGGCGATCCGGCGGTGACCGAGGCCAGGGCCATCGGCGTGCTCTGCGGCGGAATCCGGGTGTGGAGCCTCTACGTCCCGAACGGCCGGGCGATCGGTGACCCGCATTACGACTACAAACTCGCCTGGCTCGGCGCGCTGCACGACTACGGCGCTAAGGCCCTGGCGGGAGAGCCGAATGCACAGATCGCGCTGTGCGGTGACTTCAACATCGCGCCGACCGATCACGACATCTGGAGCGTCGACTACTACCGCGGTTCCACCCACGTCACGCCACCGGAGCGGCAGGCCTTCTTCAACCTCGTCGATGCCGGCTTCAGCGACGTCGTCCGGCCGTACCACCCCGGCCCCGACGTCTACACCTATTGGGACTACACCAGACTCGCGTTCCAGAAGCGCCGCGGGATGCGCATCGATTTCGCGTTGGCCAGCCCTGCACTCGCCGCCCGGGTCACGGGCGCGGTCATCGACCGGGAGGAACGCAAGGGCAAGCTGCCCTCCGACCACGCACCGGTGATGGTCGAATTGGGGCCGACATGACCAACATCCTGGTGATCGAGCACGACCCGTCCGACCCGCCGCTGCTGCTGGGGGACTGGCTGACCGAGGCCGGCGCTGAGCTGACGGTGTGCCGGCCGCACATGGGCGACGAGATCCCTGCCAGCCTCGAGGGTTTCGATGCGGTGATCAGCCTTGGCGGCGAGATGGGCGCCCGGGACGACGACCGCGCGCCCTGGTTACCCGCCACCAGATCCCTGCTGAATCAAGCAATCCGGACGAGCACGCCCACGCTGGGTGTCTGCCTGGGCGGCCAGCTGCTGGCCGCAGCCGCCGGTGGCACCGTTCAGAAGGGAACCGACGGGGCGGAGATCGGGGCGTACCTGGCCGCGAAGCGGGACGCCGCGATGTCCGACCCGTTGTTCGCCGACCTGCCGATGACGCCCGACGTCATGCACTACCACTACGACGTCGTCTCGACCCTGCCGCCCGGCGCCGTCCTGCTGCTGTCCTCGATGGGGTACCCGCACCAGGCCTGGCGCCAGGGGGAGGCCGCGTGGGGCCTGCAGTTCCACATCGAAGCGCCGGCCGACACCATCCGGGAGTGGGCGCGCAGCGAGAACGTGCCGATCACCGGTCGCCTCGGACCCGCGCTGGACGACGCCGAGCAGGCCATGGGTGAGGTGTGGCGGGAGTTCGCGCACCGGTTCGTGAACCTCACCCGGGACCGGCATCGACCCGCGCGGACCCTGCTGCCGGTTGTCACCCCGGACCGATGAGCAGGCCGGACAGATGAGCAGGCCCGCCACCAGGACGCCGGCCAGGTACGGGCTGCCAGACACCGAGCGGATCCGCGCCGACCTCGGCGTCATCGGGCTGTTCGGGCCGTCCGGGGCGCTGCCCGGCAGCGAGGACGTGCTGATCGCGTTGTCCCGCGCCGGCAAACCGGAACTGGCGGTGCACGGCCTGGCCAGGATTGTCGAGGCCGCCGACGACAGCGCCGATCTGCTCGCCGAGCTGCACAACCACCCCCGGTTCCGCGGCCGGTTGATCGCGCTGCTCGGGGCGTCGACCGTGCTCTCCGAACACCTTGCCGCCTGGCCAGGGGACTGGCATGCCCTGGTACCGGAGGCCTCGGCGGAGTCGCTGCTGGAGCCGGAGTCGCTGCGCCGGGTGCTTGCGGAGGCCGTCGGTCTGGAACCCGACGGTCCGCGCTGCACCGGTACCGACGGGGCGCGGGCCACCCTCACCGGCGGTAAGGCGATCGCCGCGCTCCGCCGGGCCTACCGCTCGCAGTTGCTCGTCGTCGCTGCGCACGACCTGGCTCCCGCGGTCGAGACCTCGCTGCCCACGACGGCCCTGCCCGCGGTGTGCCAGGCGTTGACCGACCTGGCCGACGTCACCCTGCAGACCGGGCTGGCCGTCGCCGCCGCGGCGTTGCCCGCGGGCGCGGCGCCCGCGCGGCTGGCCGTCATCGCGATGGGCAAGTGCGGTGCGAAGGAGCTCAACTACCTCTCCGACGTCGACGTCATCTTCGTCGCAGACCATCCCGATCCGGAGCACGCCGGTGACGACACGGCCATGCTCGCGACCGCCAGCACGCTGGCCGCGGGTCTGATCCGGATCTGCGGGTCCGCGGCATGGGAGGTAGACGCCGCGCTGCGACCGGAGGGCAAGGCGGGCGCGCTGGTCCGGACCCCCGCCTCGCTGGCGCAGTACTACCAGCGGTGGGCGCACACCTGGGAGTTCCAGGCCCTGCTCAAGGCCCGGCCCGCAGCCGGCGACCCGGACCTGGGTCAGCAGTTCCTGGATATCGCCGCGCCCGGAGTCTGGTCGGCCGCCGGGCGCGACTCCTTCGTCGACGACGTGCAGGCGATGCGCCGCCGGGTGGAGGAGAACATCCCCACCGGTCACCGCGACCGCGAATTGAAACTCGGCCCGGGTGGACTGCGCGACGTCGAGTTCGCCGTTCAACTCCTGCAACTCGTGCACGGCCGGATGGATCCCGGCCTGCGCCTTCCCGGCACGCTGATGGGGTTGCGGTCGCTGATCCGGGGCGGGTACGTCGGACGCACCGACGGCGCCGAGATGGCCGCCGCGTACACGTTCCTGCGCCGGGCGGAGCACCGGCTGCAGCTGCAGCGACTGCGCCGCACCCATCTGCTGCCAGAGGACACTTCCGACATGGAATGGCTGGCCCGGACGGACGGTTACACCGCGTCCGGCGCGTCCAGCCCGGGGGACGTCTTCAGCGCGGAGCGGATCCGGCACGCCGGAACGGTCCGGCGGCTGCACGAGAAGCTCTTCTACCGGCCACTGCTGCACGCCGTCGCCGCCGTCGGCGAGGACGAGACCCGGTTGTCCCCGCAGGCCGCCGCTGCCCGACTGGCGGCGCTGGGCTTCACCGCGCCCGAGGCGGCGATGCGGCATCTCGCCGCGTTGAGCCTGGGGGTCAGCCGGCGTGCGGCCATCCAGCGGACGCTGCTGCCGGTGTTGCTGGACTATTTCTCCTCCAGCCCCGACCCCGACGGCGGCCTGCTGTCGTACCGGCAGGTGTCCGAGGCATTGGCCGACACGCCGTGGTACCTGCGGCTGTTGCGTGACGAGGGCTCGGTCGCGGAGCGGCTCGCCACCCTGCTCGGCGGCTCCCGACTCATCGCCAGCCTGCTGACCAGGGCGCCGGAGGTGCTGCGGCTGCTCGCCGACGACGATGCGCTGCTGGCGCCGGAACCGGAGACGGTGGCCGCCGCCCTGGAGGCGCGGTGCCGGCGGGCGCCGACCGCGCGGGACGCCGTCGACGCCGCCCGGTCGGCCCGGCGCCATGAGATGCTCCGACTGGCCTGCGGGGACCTGCTCGGACTGATCTCGGTGACCAACATCGCCCGGGGACTGACCAGCGTCGCGGAGAGCAGCATGGGCGTGGCCTACGACGCCGCCGTCAAGCAGGTCACCGCCGAGCGCGGCGGATTCCGGGCGCGGCTGGCGGTGATCGGGATGGGTCGACTCGGCGGCGCGGAACTGGGGTACTCCTCCGACGCCGACGTGATCTTCGTCATGGACACCCTGCCGGGGCAGGACGACCAGGCGGCCCGCGGCGACGCGGCGGCGGCCGCGGATCTGATGATCCGGTTGCTCGGCCGGTCGACGCCGGATCCGCCGCTGGCGATCGACGCGAACCTGCGCCCGGAGGGCAAGAACGGTCCACTGGTCCGGTCGCTGGACTCCTACCGCGGGTACTGGGCGAAGGTCGCCGCGCCCTGGGAACGGCAGGCGTTGTTGCGGGCCCGGCCGGCCACCGGGGATCCCGACCTCGCTCGCGCGTTCATCGAGGCCGCCGACGTCTTCCGGTATCCGGAGGGTGGGCTCTCCCAGCGTGACGTGGTGGAGATCAGGCGGATCAAGGCCAGGGTCGACGCGGAACGGCTGCCCCGCGGAGCCGATCCGACCACGCACACGAAGCTGGGCAGGGGTGGCCTGGCGGACATCGAGTGGACCGTCCAGTTGTTGCAGCTGCAACACGCGCACGAGGTCGCCGGGCTGCGCACCCCGGCGACGCTGCCGGCGATCGACGCCGCCGCGAAGGCCGGGTTGATCACTGACAGTGACGCCACGAACCTGAAGAACGGCTGGTTGCAGGCGTCGAAGACCCGCAACGCCTTGATGCTGGTGCGCGGCAAGCCGGAGGACCAGATCCCGCGGCAGGGCAAGGAGCTCGCGGCGGTGGCACGAGCCCTGGGCTACCCGGCCGGCGGCGATCCCGGCGAGTTCGTGGACGACTACCGGCGGGCGACGCGCCGCGCCCGCAAGGTCGTGGATCGGGTTTTCGACACCGGCTGATCTGTCAGGATTGCCGGGTGCCGACCTGGATCTGGATCGTTGTAGCAGTTGTCGTCGTGGTGGCCATCGTGTTGGTCATCGGGACCGTTCGCGCGCGCCGGCGCCGTGTCTCGCTGCGGGATGCGACGCCGCCGGCGGCGGTGTCGGACGGGCCGCCACCCAAGGGCGGGTACAAGGCCGGCGGGTCGATCTCCTTCTCCTCCGGCGGTGGCGGATCCGGCGGCGGGGGATCGGGTACCGCCACCGCGCCACGGCCCACCACGCCCCCGCAGCAGACGACCCCGCCGACAGTCGTGACGAAGCCGCTGGCCCCGCCGCCCACCAGGCCCTTCCCGGTGGTCCCGGTCGAGGAGCCGGAACCGCCCCGCGCCGAGCCACAGCCGGAACCCGAGCCGGAACCAGAGGCACAGCCGCAGCCGGAACCAGAGCCGCAGCCGGAACCAGAGCCGCAGCCGGAACCAGAGCCGCAGCCGGGACCGGAGCCCACACCGGCCCCGGAACGCGAGCGCACCGAGACCGACGGCCAACCGGGCGTTGGCGATGACGCGGCGATCCCGCGGGATTCACCGACCCGGAAGATCGTGGACGTCGCCCTGCCCGAGGCCCCTCCCGAGGCCCCGCCGAAGCTCGAGCCCGAGCCCGAGCCCGCGCCCGAGGCCCCGCCGGAGCCGCAGGTCGCCCAGCCCCCGGCACTTGAAGAGATCGAACCGTCGGCGGGACGGCTCAACCGGCTTCGCGGCCGGCTCTCCCGCAGCCAGAACGCGTTCGGCCGCTCGCTGCTGGGCCTGCTCGGTGCGGGCACGCTCGATGAGGACTCCTGGACCGACGTCGAGGACACCCTGCTGATGGCCGATCTCGGCGCCGGGGCCGCGGCGGAGATCACCCAGCGCCTGCGGACCGAGGTCGCCGCGCACGGCATCACCGACGCCGCGAGCGCCCGCGCCCTGCTGCGCCGGGTGCTGATCGAGGCTGTCGATCCGAGCATGGACCGTTCGGTGCGGGCGTTGCCGCACGACGGGCGGCCGTCGGTGCTGCTGATCGTCGGGGTGAACGGCACCGGCAAGACCACCACCACCGGCAAGCTCGCCAGGGTGCTGGTCGCCGACGGCCGGCACGTGGTGCTCGGCGCGGCCGACACCTTCCGGGCGGCCGCCGCCGAGCAGCTGTCCACCTGGGGTGAACGGGCCGGCGCGGTCGTCGTCCGGGCCGACGCTGGAACCGACCCGGCCTCGGTCGCGTTCGATGCCGTCAAGCGCGGCGTCGCCGACGGTGCGGACGCCGTGCTCATCGACACCGCCGGCCGGCTGCACACCAAGAGCGGGCTGATGGACGAGCTCGGAAAGATCAAGCGGGTCATCGAGAAACAAGCGGCAGTCGACGAAATCCTGTTGGTGCTCGACGCCACCACCGGGCAGAACGGGCTCGTCCAGGCGACCGTGTTCGCCGATGTGGTGGACATCACCGGCATCGTGCTGACCAAGCTCGACGGAACGGCCAAGGGCGGCATTGTCGTTGCCGTGCAACGAACTCTGAACGTCCCGGTGAAGCTGGTCGGGCTCGGCGAAGGAGCGGACGACCTGGCGCCGTTCGAACCCGCGGCTTTCGTCGACGCGCTGCTCGGCGACTGACCGGATTCACTGCCTGTAGTCGCGCGTCACACGTTATCGACGAAAACGAAACGACCCGGAAACACATTCACGTCCGAGTTCACAGCGGCGAAACGTCGCCGAGTACCGATGGAAATACTTCCAGGCGAATCTTTCGAGGTCACTTGGTCAGCCGCGTGCCGCCCTGCCCGCGGCCGGCCTGATCACCTCTCCTAGAGCCTGGAGGCTTGATGGAACCGTTCACCTTGGACACCGGCAACACTGCCTGGATGCTCGCCGCTGCCTCACTGGTGCTCCTCATGACCCCGGCACTGGCGTTCTTCTACGGCGGCATGACACGGTCGAAGTCCGTCCTCAACATGATGATGATGAGCTTCGGCGCCCTCGCGATCGTCGGGCCGATCTGGATGCTGTGGGGGTACTCACTGACCTTCGGCGAGCCCGCTCTCGGCGGCCTGATCGGCAATCCCTTCGAGTACTTCGCACTCAAGGGGCTGACCGACGAGAACAGCCTGATGGCGGCATCCGGCGTGCCCGCCATGGTGGCCGTCGGCTACCAGGCCACCTTCGCCATCATCACCGTCGCGCTGATCAGCGGGGCGATCGCGGACCGCGCCCGGTTCGGCACCTGGCTGGTCTTCTCCGGCCTCTGGGTGACGCTGGTCTACGGCCCGATCGCGCACGCGGTCTGGGGCGGCGGCTTCCTGTCCGGCGGCGGCAAGATCGCCGAATGGCTGTCGACGCCGATCGACTTCGCCGGTGGCACGGTCGTGCACATCAACGCCGGCATGGCGGGCTTCATGCTGGCGCTCATCGTCGGCAAGCGGAAGGGCTTCCTCAAGGACCCGATGAAGCCGCACAACCTGCCGTTCGTCATGCTCGGCGCCGCGCTGCTGTGGTTCGGCTGGTTCGGCTTCAACGCCGGCTCGGAATTCGCCGCCGACGGCACCGCCGGTCAGGCGTGGGTCAACACGCTGACCGCGACCTGTGTCGCCGCGCTCGGCTGGTTGATCGTCGAGCGGATTCGTGATCACCACGCCACCAGCCTCGGCGCCGCGTCTGGCGTCGTCGCCGGCCTGGTGGCGATCACCCCCGCGGCCGCCGCGGTGGACGTCGTGGGCGCCATGTTCATCGGCCTGATCGCCGGCGTGCTGTGTGCCCTCGCGGTCGGACTGAAGTACCGGTTCGGCTACGACGACTCGCTCGACGTGGTCGGTGTGCACCTCGTCGGCGGCCTGGTCGGCACCATCCTGATCGGCTTCTTCGCCAACGTGCCGCGTGACGCGGACGGTGTTGCGACGACCTCGACCTGGGCTCCGGACGGTGCCCTCGACGGTCTGTTCTACGGCGGCGGGGCCACCCAGCTCGCCACCCAGACCATCGTCGCGCTGATCGCCGTCGTGATGTCCGGGGTGCTCACCCTGATCATCGGGCTGGCCCTGAAGTACACGATGGGCTGGCGGATCCGTGACGAGGACGAGACCGAGGGCGTCGACGTGACGACCCACGGCGAGAGCGCCTACGACATCGAGCCGCAGTCGGGCAACGGCGGCATGTCCGGTGTCCTGACCAGCCAGGCCCGCCACCAGGAGGTCAAGGCATGAAGCTTGTCACCGCGGTCATCAAGCCGTTCAAGTTCGATGAGGTTCGGGCAGCATTGCTGGCCTTCGGTGTGCAGGGCATGACGGTGTCGGAGTCCTCGGGCTACGGCCGCCAGCGCGGTCACACCGAGGTGTACCGGGGCGCGGAGTACACGGTCGAGCTGCTGCCGAAGGTGCGCCTGGAGATCCTGGTCGACGACGAGGACGGCGATGACGTCGTCGATGTGATCGTCCGGGCCGCGCGCACCGGCAAGATCGGCGACGGAAAGGTCTGGTCCGTTCCGGTCGAGACGGTCGTCCGGGTGCGGACCGGCGAGCGCGGGCAGGAAGCGCTCTAGGAATATGGCGAATTCGCCTGTGGGGACGGCGGGCGGTTTCGCTGAGCTCAGGGCCCAGCTGCTGGGTCGGACCGGAGTACCCGGTCCGGCCCGGCGGAGGGCCCTTGCCCGGCTGACCGATGGCTGGCTCGCGGAGGTCGCCCAGGAGGCCGGCGTCAACGTCGGCGGGGTGGCCCTGGTCGCGGTCGGCGGCTTCGGCCGCGGTGAGCTGTCCCCGTTCTCCGACCTCGACCTGGTGTTGCTGCATTCCACCGAGACCCCGGCGTCGTACGCCGGAATGCTCGCCGAGCGGCTCTGGTACCCGATATGGGACTCCAAGATCCGGCTCGACCACTCGGTCCGCTCCGTCGGCGGTGCCCGGCAGATCGCCCGCACCGACCTCCCGGCAATGCTGGGCATGCTCGATCTGCGGCACATCGCCGGCGATCCCGAACTGGCCGTCACCCTGCACCGCAGGGTGCTCGCGGACTGGCGCTCCGACGCCCGGAACCGCCTCGAGGCGCTGCGGGGGTCCTGCCAGGAACGCGCCGAACGGTCCGGTGAGCTGGCCTTCGCCACCACCCCCGATCTCAAGGAATCCCGCGGTGGCCTGCGCGATCTGGTCGTCATGCGCGCGGTCGCCGCCTCCTGGGTGGCCGACTGCCCGCACCAGGGACTGGAGGAGGCACGCTCGGCACTGCTCGACGTCCGGGACGTGGTGCAGACCCTCACCGGCCGGGCGACCGACCGGCTGCAGGTGCAGGACCAGGACGCCGTCGCCGAGGTGCTGGGCCTGGACGACCGGGATGTGCTGTTGCGGCACGTGGCCGGCATCGCCAGGACCGTCGACCACGCCAGCGACCTGACCTGGCACCGGGTGGCCCGCGCGCTGAGCCGGCCGCAGGGCGCGATCACCGACGTCGGTGGACGCCTGGTCCGCAGGGCGGAACGGACGCCGCTCGCGGACGGCATCGTCGAGCAGGACGGCGAGGCGGTGCTGGCCCGCGCCGCAAACCCGGTCACCGATCCCACCCTGGTGCTGCGCGCTGCCGCGGCCGCCGCGCAGGCGGGACTGCCGGTGTCGCCGGCGACGGTGCTGCGGCTCGCGAGGTCGTGTCCGCCGCTGCCCGACCCCTGGCCACCGCGGGCGTTGGAGGCCTTCCTGGCCCTGCTCGGGTCGGGCGCACCGATGATCGGCGCCTGGGAGGACCTCGACCAGGCCGGCCTGATCGCGGCCCTGCTGCCCGGCTGGGAGCGACTGCGCTCGAAGCCGCAACGCGACCCGATCCACCGGTTCACCGTCGACCGGCACCTGATGGAGACCGCGGTCATCGCCTCCGGTCTGGTCCGCCGGGTGGCCCGTCCCGACCTGTTGCTGCTGACCGCGATCCTGCACGACATCGGCAAGGGGCACGGCGAGGACTACCCGGACCACTCGGTCGCCGGCGCCGAGATCTCGGTGGGCTGGCTGCGGCGGATGGGTGTCGCGCCGGACGACATCGCGGTGATCTCCCGGCTGATCCGTCACCACCTGTTGCTCGGTGACACCGTCGCCCGCCGCGACCCGGACGACCCGGCGACGATCGCCCTGGTGGTCGACGCGGTCGGCGACCTGCCCACCCTGGAGCTGCTGTCCGCGCTGTCCGAGGCCGACGCTCGGGCGGCGGGACCGAACGCCTGGACCACCTGGCGAGCCGGGCAGATCGCCCATCTGGTTTCCCGGGTCCGCCGCGCGCTGGCCGGTCGGGATCCGGCCAGGCCGCCGGCCATCACCGAGGTCGAGCGGCAACTGGTGGCGGGCGGCAGGGTGGGAATCGTCATCGAGCAGATCCCCGGGGCGCTGCGGGTGACGATCGCCGCCCCGGACCGTCCCGGCCTGTTGGCCGCCGCCGCCGGTGTCCTCACGCTGCACCGGATGACGGTCACCACGGCCGCCGTCCGCACCATCGACGGCACCGGTGTGCAGGCCTGGACCGTCGCACCGCAGTTCGGTGAGGCGCCGGCCGCCGCCACCCTGCGGGCGGACCTGATCAGGGCCCTGGACGGCAGCCTGGACGTCGGTGCCCGGCTGGCCAAGCGGGTGACGTCCGGCCGCCGCGGCCCGGCCGCGCCACCGGAGGTGCTCGTCGCCGACGGCGCGTCGGAGTCCTCCGCGGTGCTGGAGGTCCGGGCGCACGATGCCCCGGGTCTGCTGTACTCGGTGGCCTCGGCGCTCACCGGCCTGGGGGTCGGCGTCGTCTCGGCGCGGGTGCACACCATGGGTGCCGACGTGGTGGACGTGTTCTATGTGCAGGACGCCGACGGCTCGCGCGCTGTCGCCGGCCCGGGCGCGGGAGGTCGCGGCGGCGGTGACTGCGGCACTGGCCTGAGGCGCGTTTCCGGTCACGGGGAACCCGCGGGCGGTCACCGCGACCCCTGCGGGAGGCCGGTCCGGCAAAAAGCGGGACAATGAGGGTCAGTCCCAGATCCCCCGTCAACGGCAGTGAGGCTTGATTCGTGTTCGAAACCCTGTCCGACCGGCTTGTCCACGGTCTTTCCGAACCTGCGCGGCAAGGGCCGGCTGACCCCGGCCGACATCGACGCCACCTGCCGCGAGATCCGCATCGCCCTGCTCGAGGCAGACGTCGCGCTCCCGGTGGTGCGCGCGTTCATCGCCCGGATCAAGGAGCGGGCCACCGGCGCCGACGTGTCCGCCGCGCTGAATCCCGGCGCAGCAGGTCATCAAGATCGTCAACGAGGAACTGATCGGCATCCTCGGCGGCGAGACCCGCCGGCTGACGTTCGCCAAGAACCCGCCGACGGTGATCATGCTGGCCGGCCTGCAGGGCGCCGGCAAGACGACGCTGGCCGGCAAGCTCGCGCTCTGGCTCAAGGGCCAGGGCCACACGCCGCTGCTGATCGCCTCCGACCTGCAGCGCCCGAATGCCGTGCAGCAACTGCAGATCGTCGGCGAGCAGGCCGGCGTGCCGGTCTGGGCCCCGGAGCCGGGCAGCGGCGTCGGCGACCCGGTCGCGGTGGCCCGCAGCGGCATCGAGCACGCGCAGGTCCGGCTGCACGACATCGTGATCGTCGACACCGCCGGCCGGCTCGGCGTGGACGCGGAGATGATGCAGCAGGCCGTCGACATCCGGGACGCAGTGCACCCGAACGAGATCCTGTTCGTCGTCGACGCGATGATCGGCCAGGACGCCGTCGCCACGGCCGAGGCCTTCCGGGACGGCGTCGGGTTCACCGGTGTCGTGCTGACCAAGCTCGACGGCGACGCCCGCGGTGGTGCGGCGCTGTCCGTCCGGCAGGTCACCGGCCGGCCGATCATGTTCGCCTCCACCGGCGAGAAGCTGGCCGACTTCGACACCTTCCACCCCGATCGGATGGCCTCCCGGATCCTCGGGATGGGCGACATGCTCACCCTGATCGAGCAGGCGGAGCAGCACTTCGAGGCCGACCAGGCCGAGGCGATGGCCGCCAAGATGGCGGGCAACGACTTCACCCTGGAGGACTTCCTGCAGCAGATGATGATGATCCGCAAGATGGGCCCGATCGGCGGCCTGCTGGGGATGCTGCCCGGCGCCGGGCAGATGAAGGAGGCCCTGGCGAACGTCGACGACCGGGACATCGACCGCACCGCAGCCATCATCCAGTCCATGACGCCGGCCGAGCGGGCCGAGCCGAAGATCATCAACGCCTCCCGCCGGCAGCGGATCGCCAAGGGCTCCGGGTCCACCGTTGCCCAGGTCAACGCGCTGGTCGACCGGTTCTTCGAGGCCCGCAAGATGATGTCGTCGATGGCCGGCCGGTTCGGGTTGCCCGGCGGCCGGCCGTCCAACCGCAAGGCGGCGAAGGGCCGCAAGGGCAAGCGGCAAGCGCTCCACGGGGCGCGGGCCGACGCAGCCCAAGGTCAAGGGCATGCCGGGCGGATTCCCCGGGATGGGGGCGCTGCCGCCGGGGATGGGTTCGATGCCGGGGATGGGCGGCCCGGACGCCGCGCCCGGCGGCTTCGGGCTTGACCAGTTGCCGCCCGGCTTCGATCCGTCGCAGCTGAAGTTCCCGAAGAAGTGAGATGACCGGCTCTCAGGTCAGCGGCCTGCACATCACCGGCCTGGACCCTGCGACGACCGAGCCTGTCGAGCTCTGGGCGGTCGACGGCCGGTTCGTCGAGGGTCCGATCGCCGGCGCGGTCGAGATCCAGGGCTATGTGCTGCCCGGCTTCGTCGACGCGCACTGCCATGTCGGGTACTCCCCGCAGGGCACGGCCACCCTCGACGAGGCCGAGGAGCAGGCCAGGACCAACCTGGACGCCGGTGCACTCGCATTGCGGGACTGCGGTTCTCCGTTGGACACCCACTCGCTGGTCGACCGGGACGATCTCCCGGTGCTGATCCGGGCGGGCCGGCACATCGCCAGAGCCCGACGGTACATCCGCGATCTCGGGGTGGACCTGGAGGACCCGGCGGACCTTGCCGGCGGAGGTCGGCCGTCAGCTGGTGTACGGCAGCGGTCAGTGGATCAAGATCGTCGGCGACTGGATCGACCGGTCCGTCGGCGACCTCGCGCCGCTCTGGCCCGACGACGTGCTGGCCGAGGCGGTCGCCGTCGCGCACGCCGGCGGCGCCAGGGTGACCACCCATGTGTTCGGTGAGGACGCGCTGCCCGGTCTGCTGGCCGCCGGGGTGGACTGCATCGAGCACGGCACCGGGCTGACCGACGACACCATCGCGGTGGCCGCGGAGCGGGGTGTCCACCTGGTGCCGACGCTGATCAACATCGCGAACTTCCCGTCCTTCGCCGACGCCGCCGGCAAGTACCCCACGTACGCCAAGCACATGCGGGAGCTGCACGCCCGCAACGCCGACATGGTCGGCACGCGGTGGAGGCCGGGATCAGCGTGCACGCCGGTACCGACGCCGGTGGCTTCGTCGAGCACGGCAGGGTCGCCGACGAGGTGCAGGCGCTCGGCGCACTGCTCGGCGCCAGGCAGGCGCTGTATGCCACCTCGCACAGCGCCCGGCACTGGCTGCGGCTGCCGATCTACGACCTCGGGGGCTCAGCGGACCTCATGGTGTACGCGGAGGACCCGGGTGAGGATCTCGATGTGCTGCACGCCTCGTCCTCGTGGTGCGGGCCGGGAAGGTCGTTCGCCCCGCTGCGATGTGACAGAATGTCTCGGTTACGGCTGCCGTCCGGCCCCTCTCTCCGGGCGCGGCCGCCATTGGTGCGTCCGGACCCGCTGCCCCACACGGGACCACGACGCCCACCCCAAAAAGACTGCAAGGAGTACTCCACCACCGTGGCTGTCAAGATCAAGCTCGCCCGTTTCGGCAAGATCCGCGAGCCGTTCTACCGCATCGTCGTCGCCGACGCCCGCACCCGCCGCAGCGGCCGGGCCATCGAGAACATCGGCCTGTACCACCCGAAGGCCGAACCCAGCGTCATCGAGATCGACTCCGATCGGGCGCAGTACTGGCTCGGCGTCGGCGCGCAGCCGACCGAGTCGGTGCTGGCTCGCTGCTCAAGGTGACCGGCGACTGGCAGAAGTTCAAGGGCCTGCCCGGTGCCGAGGGCACCCTGCGGACCGCGGAGCCGAAGGCCGACAAGCGCGCGCTGTACGACGCCGCGATGGCCTCCGTCGGCGGCGACGAGGGCATCGTCCGCGACCACCCCGAAGCGCAAGCGCACCGCGCCAGCCGCCGACGCGGCAGCGGCCGACGCACCCGCCGCCGAGACGCCCGCCGCACCGGACCGAGAGCACCGACGCGTCGTGAGCGTGCTCGAGGACGCCCTGGAGCATCTGGTCCGGGGCATCGTCGACAACGCTGACGACGTCAGCGTCGAGCTGATCGACCGGCCGCCGCGGCCGCACCCTGCAGATCCGGGTCCACCCGGACGACCTGGGCAAGGTGATCGGCCGCGGCGGCCGGACCGCCACCGCGCTGCGGACCGTGATGTCCGCGGTCGGCGGGCGGGGCATCCGGGTCGACGTCGTCGACACCGACCGCTGACCCGGCATCCGGCGGTGGACGTGGTGGTCGGGCGGATCGGCCGGCCGCACGGTTTGCGCGGCGAGGTGACCGTCCAGGTCAGCACCGACGATCCGGACGACCAGGTTCGCCGCCGGCGCGGTGCTCGGCACCGACCCGCCTCGAGGGGCCCGCTGACGGTCACCGGGATGCGCCGGTCCGGGCCGGTGCTGGTGCTCGGCTTCGACGGGATCACCGACCGGGACGCCGCGGAAACGCTGCGCGGCACGCTGCTGACCCTGGACGCGCGACGCTGCCGGTGCCCGACGACCCGGACGAGTTCTACGACCACCAGCTTGTCGGGCTGTCCGTGCTCGACGGTGCCGGCACCGTGCTCGGCACGGTCGTGCGAGGTGTGGCACCCGCCGGCGTCGCCGGTGCTGGCGGTGACCCGGCCCGACGGGTCGGAGGAGCTGGTGCCGTTCGTCTCGGCGATCGTGCCGGTCGTCGACCTGGCGGCCGGCTCGCTGGTGGTCGACCCGCCGGACGGCATGTTCGCCTCCCAGTGAATGGAACAGCGATGCGGATCAGCGTGATCACGCATCTTCCCCGGGTACCTGGAACCGCTGCGGGAATCGTTGCTGGGCAAGGCGATCGCCGACGGCGTCATCCGGCTGGACGTGCACGACCTGCGCGACTGGACGACCGACCGGCACCGCACCGTCGACGACTCGCCCTACGGCGGCGGTCCCGGCATGGTGATGAAGGCCGACGTCTGGGGCCGGGCGCTGGACGACGTGGCGCCAGCGCCGACGCGAACCCGACGCTGATGGTGCCCACCCCGGCCGGCCGCCGCTTCACCCAGGCCGTCGCCGCAGGACCTGGCCGGTCGCCGAGCACCTGGTCGTTCGCCTGCGGCCGGTACGAGGGCATCGACCAGCGGGTGATCACCGACGCCGCAGACCCGGATGCCGGTGCTGGAACTGTCGATCGGCGACTACGTGCTGGCCGGCGGCGAGGTCGCGGCGATGGTGATGATCGAGGCGGTCACCCGGCTGATGCCCGGGGTGCTCGGCAATCCGAGTTCCGCCGGCGCAGGATTCGTTCTCCGGTGAGCTGACCGGCCTGCTGGAGGCGCCCAGTTACACCAGGCCGCCGGTCTACCGCGGGCCTGACCGTCCCGGACGTGCTGACCAGCGGTGATCACGCCGCGGTCGGCCGCCTACCGGCGGACCGAGTCGCTGCGCCGCACCGCGGCGAACCGGCCCGACCTGCTGCCTGATCCCGCTGTTTTCCTGATTCGCCCACCCGGTCTGGCACAATGGACCGGTTGCCGTTCGTCGCTCCGGCAGGAATCTTCGCGCGCCACTGACGCGCGCGGCGCGCTGCCGAGCGCGACACCTGCTGACTACTGACGAGGACATGACCATGAACACCCTTGACGCGCTGGACGCCGCCTCGCTGCGGTCCGACATCCCGGACTTCCGTCCCGGGGACACGGTCAAGGTGCACGTGAAGGTCATCGAGGGCACCCGCTCCCGGATCCAGGTCTTCGCCGGGCACGTCATCCGCCGCCAGGGCGGCGGCATCCGCGAGACCTTCACCGTCCGCAAGATCAGCTTCGGGGTCGGCGTCGAGCGCACCTTCCCGGTGCACTCGCCGAACCTGGACCGCATCGAGCTGGTCACCCGCGGCGACGTCCGCCGGGCGAAGCTGTACTACCTGCGCGACCTGCGCGGCAAGGCCGCCAAGATCAAGGAAAAGCGCCAGGGCCGCTGACGAGCTGGCCGGACAGCTCCAGCGGGGTGCGGCATCAGGGCCAACTGACGGCCGGACCGTAGCCTGACCGTGATGAGCGAGAACGACGGAGACTTCGTGACCCGGAGCCGTCGCTGGTTCCGACGCCGGCCCTGCCAACGCCGGCATCGAGCAGAGACGGCCGGCCCGACCGTCGGCGGACAGCACCGGTCATCGCCGCAGCGCGCCCACCCCGGTACGCCGCGCCCGCCGAGCGACGCCCGGCGGACCGCAAGAAGCGGCCGTTCTGGATCGAACTGCCGATCCTGATCGTCATCGCGTTCGGCCTGACGTTCCTGATCCAGACGTTCGTCGCGAAGGTCTACTACGTGCCGTCCGGGTCGATGGAGCAGACGCTGCACGGCGCCACCAGCGGCGGCGACCGGATCCTGGCCAACAAGGTCGTCTACGACTTCCGCGACCCGCAGCCCGGTGATGTCGTGGTGTTCGCCGGTCCGCCGACCTGGGCGCCGGAGACCCGCATCGCCGGACCGTCGACCTGGTTCGGCCAGGCCATGCAGTCCGTCGGATCGGTGGTCGGCATCGCCCCGCCGAACGAGAAGGATTACGTCAAGCGGGTCATCGCCGTCGGCGGGCAGACCGTCCAGTGCTGCGACGCCCAGGGCAACGTCACGGTGGACGGCCGGTCGCTGGACGAGCCGTACATCTACGAGCCGATCGAGTTCATCCCCGGCGAGCTGGACTGCACGACCACCGCAGATGTCCCGCCGCTGCTTCGGTCCGGTGACCATCCCGGACGGCCAGCTGTGGGTGATGGGCGACCACCGGTCCGATTCCGCCGATTCCTCCTACCAGTGCCAGGGCTTCCCGCCGGCCAGCGGCGCGATGTGCCAGGGGCCGATCCCGGTCGACAACGTCATCGGCAAGGCCGTCGTCATCGTGATGCCGCCGTCCCGGTGGGGCACGATCGGCAACCCGGACATCGATCCGGGGAATCCGGCCAACTGATGGCCGCGGCGCAGCCGGTCCGCCGGTCCCGCCCGTACGGCACCGGACCCAGGTCAAACCCCCGCCGCAGACGCGGGCGCCGGCCGCATCTGCGGGTGGAGAAGGAACTGCTGCGCGGCGGGACCGCGCGGCTGGCCGCGATGGACGAGGTCGGCCGCGGCGCGCTCGCCGGGCCGGTCACCGTCGGCGTCGTGGTCGTCACCGCCGCCATCGGCCGGGTGCCGCCCGGGCTCGCCGACTCCAAGCTGCTCACCCCCGCCGCCCGGGACTGGCGCTGGTCGCCCGGTCCGGCGCTGGGTCACCGAGTACGCCGTCGGGCACGCCAGCCCCGCGGAGATCGACACCATCGGCATCATCGCGGCGCTGCGGACCGCCGGCCGGCGGGCGCTGGCCGCCCTGTCGGCGCCGGTCGACGCGGTGCTGCTGGACGGCAACCACAACTACCTCAGCACGCCCCGCGCGGTGCTCGCCGCACCTGCGACGATCCGCCGCTGTTCGACGTCGTCCGTCACCGGCCCGCCGGCCGGCGGAACCGCCGGTGCACGTCCGGATCAAGGCCGACCTGACCTGCGCCGCGGTGGCCGGCGCGAGCGTGCTGGCCAAGACCGAGCGGGACCGGCTGCTGGTCGGCTGTCGCCCGCGCACCCGGTGTACGGCTTCGCCGTCAACAAGGGCTACGGCACGCCCGAACACCTGGCCGCGCTGCGCGAACACGGGCCGTCGCGCGGTGCATCGGCGCAGCTGGCGGCTGCCGTTCGAGGAACCCGGGCTGTTCTGCGAGCCGGACGGCGGCCGCCGGCCGAGCCGGAGGCATGATGAACAGCCTGGACGATGATCGGAGCTCATGAGCGACCGGAACGTAGCGAGCAGGAGAGGGCACAGGCGGTCACATGAGCGCAGAGGACCTCGAACAGTACGAGACCGAGATGGAGCTTCAGCTCTACCGGGAGTACCGGGACATCGTCGGGCAGTTCTCCTACGTGGTGGAGACCGAGCGGCGGTTCTACCTGTGCAACGCGGTGGATCTGCAGGTGCGGAATCCCGGACGGGGACATGTATTTCGAGCTGCGGATGTCGGACGCCTGGGTCTGGGACATGTACCGGCCGGCCCGGTTCGTCAAGAACGTCCGGGTGGTGACGTTCAAGGACGTCAACGTCGAGGAGCTGGACAAGCCCGACCTGCGGTTGCCGGAAGACAACCCGTTCGGCTGATCGGACCCTGCACTCGTGACGTCCGACATCGCCGCGTTCCGCGCACATTTCCCGGCGCTGGCCGAGCGGCGCCGCGCATTTCGACGGCCCCGGCGGCTCCCAGGTGCCCGATGTCGTCGCGGACGCCATCAGCGGACGCTCTGACCGCCGGGCTGTCCAACCGCGGGCTCGTCACGCCCGGCCGAACGGCTACGCCGACGACGTCGTCATCGAGGCACGATCGCGATGGCCGACCTGCTCGGCGCCGACCCGCAGGGCATCGTGTTCGGGCGCAGCATGACGGCGCTGACCTTCGACCTGGCCCGGACGATGCCGCCGACCTGGCGGCCAGGGGACGAGGTGGTCGTCTGCCGGCTGGATCACGACGCCAACATCCGGCCGTGGGTGATCGCCGCGCAGTCGGTCGGGAGCGACGTGCGGTGGGCGGAGTTCGACGCCGGCACCGGCGAACTGCCGGTCGACAACGTCGCGGAGCTGCTGTCGGAGCGCACCCGGCTGGTGGCGGTCACGGCGGCGTCCAACCTGATCGGCACCAGGCCGGAGGTCGACCGAGATCGCCACGGCGCGCGCACGATGCCGGTGCCCTGCTCTACGTCGACGGCGTGCACCTGACAGCGCACGCGCCCGGTCGACGTCACCGCGCTCGGCGCCGACTTCTACGCCTGCTCGCCGTACAAGTTCCTCGGCCCGCACTGCGGCGTGCTCGCCGGCCGGGTCGAGCTGCTGGAGCAGTTGCGCCCCGACAAGCTCTGCCGTCAACGGATCTCGTGCCCGGAGCGGTTCGAACTGGGCACCCTGCCGTACGAGCTGCTGGCCGGTACCACGGCGGCAGTCGACTTCATCGCGCGCTCGCGCCGGGTCCGGCTGGCGACCGCCGGGCGCGGCTGCTGGCCGGCGATGTCGGCGGTGCAGGAGCACGAGGACGGGCTGGCGGGTTCGATCGAGCAGGGTCTGGCCGGTCTGCCCGGACGTGGTGCTGCACTCCCGCGCCGCGCGCCGCACCCCGACGCTGCTGCTCACCTTCCATGGCCGGGAGGCGTCGAAGGCGTACGAGTTCCTGGCCATGCTCGACGTCTACGCGCCGGCCGGATCGTTCTACGCGCTGGAGGCCTCCCGGTTCCTGGGGCTGGGCGACGGCGGCGGGCTGCGGATCGGGCTCGCCCCGTACACCGACCAGTCCGACGTCGACAGGCTGCTGGCCGGGCTGGCAGGAGTTCCTGGATGGGGACCCCACATGACGACCGCCCCGGGCGAGTCGACCCGACCAGGATCGATATCGCCGTCGACCCGCAACGGCAACGGCTGGTCGGGGTCTCGGCGCACGGCCTGTTGCCGTTCGACGTGCCGTTCATCAGCGAGATCGTACCCGACCTGTGGCTCGGCGGTTGCCAGGACGACCTGGTGCTGCCGAGGTTCATCCGGCACCTGGTGTCGCTGTATCCGTGGGAGAAGTACACCGTGCGAGCACGACCTGGGCAGCCCGCTCGAGGTGCGGATGTTCGACAGCACGAACAGGCTTTCGCCAGGTGGATGGCATCGCAGCATGGGTCAATGCCAGCCGCGACGACGGACCCACGCTGGTGCACTGCCAGGCGGGCCTCAACCGGTCGAGCCTGGTGGTCGGTCGGGCCCTGATGCTCGGCGGCATGGCGCCGAGGGCGGCCGTCGACCTGATCCGGGAGAAGCGCTCGCCGGTCTGCCTGTCCAACCCGTCGTTCGAGAAGTGGCTGCTGGCGGGCTGATCGGCGAAGTTGTCCACATGTGCGCCCGATCTCCCCGCGGGGCGCCCTGGCGTTGCACAGTGGGCCGATGGCGGCGAAGGACGAGCTGGGTCGGCGCGGCGAGGCCGTCGCCGCCCTGGTGCTCGAGCGTGCGGGGCTGGTGGTGCTGGAGCGCAATTGGCGGTGCCCCGAAGGCGAACTCGACATCATCGCGACCGATCCGGCGCAGCGGGAGGCTGTCGTCATCTTCTGCGAGGTGAAGACCCGCAGCGGGCAGGGGTACGGGTCACCGTTCGACGCCGTGACCCAGGGCAAGCGCCGCAAACTGCGCCGGCTGGGGCTGCTGTGGCTGGCGCAGCCGCACATCCGCGGGTATCCCAGGATGCGGTTCGACGTCATCGGTGTGTTGTGGCGTCCGGGCGAGGAACCGACGGTCGAGCACCGACCGGAGGCGTTCTGAACGGGCACCTTCTGAACAGAGTCGGGGGCCGGGTGCCGATCCGTGTCCCCCAACCCCGGCGACCGGGCATCGGTCGCTGGTGGGGCTGGGGACGTGCGGCGGCGCTCAACTTCCTGGACCGGCGACGACTCGGTACCCCGGCGTGAGGTGCCACCTGCGGTCTGTCGCCGTGCTCATTGCAGCCCCGGGTGCTTTGCCGCTGTAAGGATCCTTCGGTCCCACCTGCGGGACCTTGGTCCCGGCCCCCCCGATCTGCCCGGCGCAGGGGGACCAATGACCCTGCCTGCGGACGCGGGCGCTGCGACATCCTGCAGTGGAGTCCGCGGCGTGGAAGCTCGGGCTGTGCCCCTACAACGCGCCCGCCCACCGGCAAAGGAGCCAAAGGAACATGACCCAGTTCGTTTACGACTTCACCCAGGGCAACAAGGATCAGAAGGATCTGCTCGGCGGGAAGGGCGCCAATCTCGCCGAGATGACCAGCCTGGGCCTGCCGGTGCCGCCCGGTTTCACCATCACCACCGAGGCCTGCCGGGAGTACCTGGCGCTCGGTCAGGAACCCGGCAAGCTCCGGGTGCAGGTGACGATGGCGCTGCGGCACCTGGAGGACATCGTCGGCCGGCGGCTCGGCGGCCGGCACAGACCCGCTGCTGGTCAGCGTCCGTTCCGGCGCGAAGTTCTCGATGCCCGGGATGATGGAAACGGTGCTGAACATCGGCCTGAACGACGCCAGCGTCAAGGGCCTGGCCGAGGATAGCGGCGACGAGCGATTCGCCTGGGATTCCTACCGGCGGCTGCTGATGATGTACGGCAAGACCGTGCTGGACATGCCCGGCGACGTCTTCGCCGACGCGCTGGACAAGGCCAAGTCCGACCCAGGGCGTGGTCAGCGACGTCGACCTCAACGTCGACGGGCTCAAGTGCGCTGGTCACCATGTACAAGCTCGAGATCCAGGCGAACAGTCCGGCAAGGACTTCCCGCAGGACCCGCGCGCAGCAGCTGGACATCGTCGATCACCGCCGTCTTCAACTCCTGGAACACCGACCGGGCCCGGCTGTACCGCCGCCGGGAGCGCATCCCGCAGGACCTGGGCACCGCGGTCAACGTTTGCACCATGGTCTTCGGCAACCTCGGCGAGACCAGCGGCACCGGCGTCGCCTTCACCCGTGACCCGGCGACCGGCAAGACCGGGGAGTACGGCGACTACCTGGCCAACGCGCAGGGCGAGGACGTCGTCGCCGGCATCCGCAACACCCTGAGCCTCGACGACCTGGCTCGGATCGACCCGAAGTCGCACGGCGAGCTGATGACAGCGATGCGCCGGCTGGAGACCCACTACCGCGACCTGTGCGACGTCGAGTTCACCGTCGAGCGCGGCAAGCTGTGGATGCTGCAGACCCGGGTCGGCAAGCGCACCCCGGCAGCCGCGTTCCGGATCGCCAGCACGCTGGTCGACGAGCACCTGATCACCATGGACGAGGCCCTGCAACGGGTCACCGGCGCGCAGCTGGCGCTGCTGATGTTCCCGCAGTTCGACAAGTCCGCCAAGCGCACCCTGCTCACCCAGGGCATGGCCGCGTCCCCGGGCGCGGCAGTCGGCCGGGTCGTCTTCGACTCCGCGGCAGCGGTCGCATGGGCCGCACGCGGCGAGCAGGTGCTGCTGGTCCGCCGGGAGACCAACCCCGACGATCTCGGCGGCATGATCGCCGCCAACGGCATCCTCACCGCCCGCGGCGGCAAGACCTCGCACGCGGCCGTCGTCGCCCGCGGCATGGGCAAGACCTGCGTCTGCGGCGCCGAGGAACTCGACATCGACGTCGCCGCCAAGAAGATCACCGTCGGCAAGATCGTCATCAAAGAGGGCGACCAGGTCAGCATCGACGGCTCGACCGGCGAGGTGTTACGTCGGCGCGATGCCGGTCGTCGCCTCCCCGGTGGAGACCTACATCGAGGAGGGCATCTCCTCGGTCGACCGGTGCCGACGAGGAGACCTCGCAGCTGGTGCGTGCCGTCGACCGGGTGCTGACGCACGCCGACGCGGTGCGCCGGCTCGGCGTCCGGGCGAACGCCGACACCCCTGAGGACGCCATCCGCGCCCGCAAGCTGGGCGCCGCAGGGCATCGGCCTGTGCCGCACCGAGCACATGTTCCTCGGCGCGCGTCGCGCACTGATCGAGACGCTCATCCTGGCCACCAGTCTCGAAAATCGCGAGAAGGCTCTCGACGCGCTGCTGCCGTTGCAGCGCAAGGACTTCATCGAGATCCTCGATGCGATGGACGGGCTGCCGGTCACCATTCGGCTGCTCGACCCGCCGCTGCACGAGTTCCTGCCGGACCTGACCGAACTGTCCGTCCGGGTCGCGCTGGAAACCGATCACGGCGACACCGGCGCCGAAGGTCGACGCCGACACCCGGCTGCTGGCAGCCGTGCAGCGGCTGCACGAGGCGAACCCGATGCTGGGTCTGCGCGGCGTCCGGCTCGGTCTGCTCACCCCGGGGCTGCCGGGCCTGCAGATCCGCGCCATCACCGAGGCCGCCATCGCGCAGAAGAAGGCCGGCAAGGACCCGAAGGTCGAGATCATGGTGCCGCTGGTCGGTTCCGTCCGTGAGCTGGACATCGTCCGGGACGAGGCCGAAGCGCTGATCAAGAAGCTGACCACCGAGGCGGGCGTCGAGATGACCATCCCGATCGGGACGATGATCGAGCTGCCCCGCGCCGCACTGACCGCCGGTCGCATCGCCGCCAGTGCCGACTTCTTCTCCTTCGGCACGAACGACCTGACCCAGACCACGTGGGGCTTCTCCCGCGACGACGTCGAGGCGTCGATGTTCGTGGAGTACATGGACAAGGGCATCTTCACGGTGTCGCCGTTCGAGACGATCGACGCCAACGGTGTCGGCCGGCTGGTGCAAGATGGCCGTCCAGGACGGCCGCGAGATGAAGCCGGGGATCAAGCTCGGCGTCTGCGGCGAGCACGGCGGCGACCCGGAGTCGATCCACTTCTTCCACGATGCGGGTCTGGACTACGTGTCCTGCTCACCGTTCCGGGTGCCGGTCGCCCGGCTGGAAGCGGGACGGGCCGCGACGGAGTAACTCCGCGCCCCCATGAACTCGGAAGGTCCCGGGGCACCGCCCCGGGGCCTTTCGGTCGTTGCGGCGTCAGGGCGGGTCGGCGATGCCCAGTCGTTCGACGAGCACCAGAAACGCTGCGGCGAAATCGTTCTCGGCGGTGGCCTTCCGAATGGCGGGCCAGTCCAGCTGTTCCCGCACCGCCCGGACCGGTGCGATGAGCTGGCCGAAGTCGCAGTACCGCTCGGACAGCGAGTTGAGTTTGGTGGTGATCACCTGGGTGGCCGGCAGCACCGGGATGTGCAGCCCGAGGACGTCGAAGCTCTCGGCCAGCGCCAGCACCCCGCGGTCGACGACGTCGCCGTTGAGCCGATGCAGGACATCCACCATCGCACCGCCGGAATAGGCCTTGAACAGCCAGTCCTCCGGGGGCCGTTCGACGCTGAAGCCGGCTCCTTCCAGGCTGGCGGCCGCGGGTTCCACGTCCTTCTCGTCGACGACGATGTCCACGTCGTGGGCGCTCTCCGGCGCGCCGTGCACCCACAGCGCACAGCCGCCGGCGAGCGCGAATCCGATGCCGTCGGCCTTGAGTGCGGACGTCGATCGCTTCAGCGCTTCCCGGAGCGGGGTGGGGTCGGAGATGGTGGGTACCTTCCTTCGCATGCGGCTGGCAACGTTCAACATCCTGCATGGACGGTCCCCCGCGGACGGCCGGGTCAATCTGGACCGGCTGCGGGACGCCGTGCGGACGCTGGACCCCGACGTTCTGGCCCTGCAGGAGGTGGACCGTGATCAACCACGGTCCGGGCTCGCCGACCTGACGGCCGTGGCCGCAGAGGCGATGGGGGCGGTGACCCACCGGTTCGTCGCCGCGCTGTCCGGAACCCCCGGTGCGACGTGGATGGCGGCCACCGGCAAGGAGCTGCCGGGTACCGCGTCCTACGGGATCGCCCTGCTGTCCCGGTACCCGGCCTCCAGCTGGCAGGTGCTGCGGCTGCCGCGGATCCCGGTGCCGTTCCCGATGTACCTGCGGGCGCCGCGCAAGGTGCTCGTCGTGCACGAGGAGCCCCGGGCGGTCGTCGTCGGGCACCTGGACACGCCGGCCGGTCGGGTGGCCGTGGCCAATACGCATCTGTCGTTCGTGCCCGGCTGGAGCGGTCACCAGTTGCGGCGGATCCGCCGGGACCTGTCGGCGTTCGACGAGCCGGTCGTGCTGATGGGCGATTTCAACATGGAAGCGCCCAGGCCCGCGGCGATCACCGGGTACCGCGCGCTGGCGACCGCCCCGACGTTTCCCGTCGACCCACCCGATCGGCAGCTGGACCACATCCTGGTCCGCGGCGCGGTGGGCGAGGTCCGTTCCAGCGGCGCACCGCAGCTGCCGCTGTCCGATCACCGGGCGCTGTTCGTGGACTTGGACTGAGCCACCTGGCGGTGGTCGGTGTCCAGCCGTTCGGTCCAGCCGCGGCCGTCGAGGTGTTCCAGCAGTGGGATGACGACGCGGCGGGTGCTGTTCAGCGCCCGACGCGCCTCGCTGGTGGTGAACGGCTGGGGGAGCGCTGCGAGCACCCGCATGGCCCTGGCCGGCGCGTCGGGCAGCAGGATGATGTCCGGTTGCAGCCGGAGCACCCGGCCCAGTGCGGCGGCGGTGGCCAGTTCCCGGGTGCCCAGCCGCAGCCGTTGCAGCTCGGTGCGCTCCGGCGCGATGAATGGACGTTCCGTCAGGGCGGTTTCCATCTCCCTGATGGCATCTTCGGCGGAACCCAGGGATGCGGCCCGGCCGGGGATCCCCACCCCGCGGCCGGTGACCGACAACAGGCGCGCCGTTGCCAGCGCACCGACGAGCGCAGGGTCGGGAACCCCGGCGGCGGCGGCCGCCGCGTCGACGGCCAGGAACGGATCGGCCGGGAACGCGGCGACCCGCGCGGTGACCGCGGCAGCGAGGGCGTCACCCCACCGGCTCCATTCCTCCGGGTCGATCAGCCAGTCCCCGGCCCGGAGGGTGTCGGATGACGCCTTCCCGCTCACCCCCCAGGCGGTGAGGTCGGCCCCGCGCACCGCCCCCCGCCACCGGACGTGGTCGTCGACGGTGGGAGTGCCGTGCAACGCGGCCAGCTGCGCCGCCCGGGTCGATGCTGCACCCCGACGCCGCAGCGGCAGCGGATCGGGGTCGAGCACCACGATCCCGCGCGGGAGGTGGAGCCGGGTCCGGTCCGACAGGATCGCCCGGTCTCCGGCCTGCAGTGGCAGCGGGTGGCTCAGCGTCAGTCGGGCGGTGCCGGCGCCCAGCGGCCGCAGCCGGACGGGGATCGCGACGGTGCCGACGTACAACACGAGCTCTGTTGGCAGATCCGCGAAGTCGTTGCCGGGCCGGGCCATCCGGGCGTCGAACACGGTCACCGGCCGCCAGGCGCCCGGGGTGAGCAGCGCGTCACCCCGGCCGACCGCCTCCCGCGGCAGGCCGCGCAGGTTCACCGCGACCCTGGCCACCGCGCCCACCGTGTCCGCCGGACGGCCGAGGCTCTGCAGCCCACGGATGCCGACCGTGCGGCCGGCCAGTTCGAGGGTCCCGCCGGAGCGAAGGGTGCCGGACTCGAGAGTGCCGGTGACGACGGTGCCGGAGCCGCGGATGGTGAACGCCCGATCGACCCACAGCCGGACCCGGCCCGTTGTCACCGGCGGTGGTTGGCCCGCGATCAACCGGTCCAGCGCGGACCGCAGCCCGTCCAGCCCTTCCCCGGTGACTCCGGACACCGTCACCGCCTCGGCGCCGCGCAAGCTGCTGTGCCACAGTTGTTCTCGTGCCTGCGCCAGCGCGGCGGCGGGGTCGGCGAGGTCGGCTCGGGTGACCACCAGCAGGCCGCGGGAGATGCCCAGCGCGTCGGCGGCGGCGAGGTGCTCGGTGCTCTGCTCGCGCCAGCCCTCGTCCGCGGCGACGACCAGCATCACCGCCGGAGCCGGGCCCAGGCCGGCGAGCATGTTGCCGATGAACCGCTGGTGGCCGGGGACGTCGACGAAGGCCACCGTTCGGCCCGACGGCAGCGACGTCCACGCATACCCGAGGTCGATCGTCATGCCGCGGCGGCGTTCCTCCGCCCAGCGATCCGGCTCCATCGAGGTCAGGGCACGGACCAGGGTGGATTTGCCGTGATCGACATGACCGGCGGTGGCCAGGACGTGCACTGCGTCAGCCGTCCCGCGCGGCGAGGGCGGCGATGATCGCCTTCTGCAGGAGGGGGTCGGCGTCCTCCGGGACGCACCGCGGATCGAGCAGCAGCCTGTCCCGTTCCACCCGGCCGACCACCGGCGGGTGCCCGCGGCGCAGTGGTTGCGCGAGGGAGGCGGGGACGGCGATCGCCCAGCCGGGTAGATCAGTGCCCGGTGCGGCCCCGCCGCCGACCGCGCCGTCGCTCGGCACCACCTCCGAACCCGTTGCCGAAGCGATGCTCTCGCACCGTTGGCGGAGCCGATCGGGATCTGCGCGCAGGTACTGCCACGCGGGCGGGACGGGGCCGCGGAGCGTCGCCTCCAGGGCGGCGAGACCGACCTTGTCCAGCCGGAACGCCCGCGCCAGCGGATGCCTGCGCATGGCTTCGACGGCGGACGTCGTGCCCAGCACCAGCCCGGCCTGCGGGCCGCCGAGCAGCTTGTCGCCGCTGCAGGTGACCACCGCGGCGCCGTCCCGCAGCGCCGTCCGGACGTCCGGTTCGTCGGGCAGCAGCGGGTCCGGTCGCAGCAGGCCGCTCCCGACGTCCGCGATGACCGGCACCGGCAACTTCGCCAGCTCCCTCACCGGCACGGACGAGGTGAAACCGGTGACCCGGAAGTTGCTGGGATGGATCTTCACGATGGCCGCCGTGTGCTCGCCGACGGCGGCCGCGTAGTCGGCCAACCCGCTGCGGTTCGTGGAACCCACCTCTCGGATCCGGACACCGGTCGAGCGGATGAGGTCCGACAGCCGGAAACCGGCGCCGATCTCCACCATTTCGCCACGGCTGATCAGCACCTCCCGGCCGCCGGCCAACGCAGAGGTGGCCAGCACCAGCGCGGCGGCCCCGTTGTTGACCGCCGTCGCGGCCTCGGCTCCGGGCACCGCGGCGAGCAGTGCGTCGAGCGTGTCCCGTCCCCGGGTTGCCCGCCTGCCGTCGTCCAGGTCGAACTCCACGTCGACGTAGCCGGCGGCCGCCGCCATCGCCTCGGCGGCCGCCGCCGACAGCGGTGCCCGGCCCAGATTGGTGTGCAGCACAACGCCTGTCGCGTTGAGGACGGGCGTCAGTCCGGTGCTGGAGTTCGGCAGTGCCCGAACGGCGGCATCGGCGACGGCCTCCGGAGCGATGGCCCCGCTGCGGGCCTGTTCCTGCGCCCCGCGCACCCGGCTGCGGACGATGTCGGCGCCCAGCCGGAGGCTCGCCGCCGCGAGCCGGGGGTCGGCGAGAACGGTGTCGGTGCGTGGCACCAGTCGCCGGGGGTCAACCGTCACCGGGCCGTTCTATCACCAGGGTCTGGGAGTGGCGGAGGCGGACGGGAATCGAACCCGCCAAGCCGAGATGCTCGGCTTCACCGGTTTTGAAGACCGGGAGGGCCACCAGGCGCCTGTACGCCTCCGCCGGTCACGCTATCGGACGCCGACCTGGTCCTCGACGGGCAGGATCTCGACATAGCCGTCATTGCCGTTGACCCGGATCCGTTGTCCGTCGCGGATCAGCGCGGTGGCGTCCTGAACGCCCACCACGGCGGGCAGGCCGTACTCCCTGGCCACCACCGCGCCGTGCGTCATCTGGCCGCCCACCTCGGTGACCAGCGCGCCGGCGGCGACGAACAGCGGTGACCAGCTGGGGTCGGTGAACGTGGTGACCAGGATGTCGCCCGGTTCCAGCCGGGCGTGCTCGATGTCGAGGATCACCCGGGCCCGCCCCTCGACGATCCCGGCCGACACGGGCAGACCCACGAGCGCGCCGGCCGGCATGTCGCGCCGTCGGTAGGACCCGGTGATCGCCTCGCCGTCGGACGTGAGAACCCTTGGCGGCAAAGTCTTCGAACGAACGTGGCGAAGTCGTCCCTGCGCCGTCCGATCAGTGCCCGGTCCACCAGACCGGTGCGCACGGCGTCATGGAACTCGGCGAAGGTGAGGAAGAAGACGTCCTCCGGTGCGCTGATGACGCCGTCCCTCGCAAGGCGACCCGCTTCCTTCATCAGCGCCTGCTTGTAGCTGAAGTAACGGCTGATGATGGCGTATTTCGGGTACTCCCGGTAACCGATGAAGGTCCGGACGCGGTCGATCATCCGCGTGGTTTCCTCGGCCTTGTGCCGGTCATCGGGCAGCTCCCGCAGCCGTTGCAGCACGTCGCGTTCCTTGGTCATCGCCTCTTGCCGGCCCTGTTCGAAGAGGCGTCGAGCAGCGCCGGGCATGAAGTGTGCGACGTTGCCGAGGATGACCGGCAGCAGGGTGCCCGGCTGCTCGCTCCACCGTGGCCGGGTGATGTCGATCTCGCCGACACAGCGCATGCCGTAGCGGTCGAGGTAGGCCCGGATGGCGTCGCGTGTCGCCGGGCCGCCATCGATGTCCGCCAGTTCGGTCAGGAAGTCGTCCCCCGGTGGATCACGTGTGACGACCGTGCGCAGGAACGCGATGACGTCCGGGTGGGGCCGGATGACGTCGGCCACGTCCAGCAGGGCCAGTCCCATCTCGGAGGTGACGTTGTGCGGCGCGGACCGGGTGAGGACGTCGGCCGCATTCTTCTCGCCGAGCCAGGTCAGCAGGTGCTCGTTCAGCCACCAGGTCGCCTGCATGCCGGCCAGGATCGCCTGAATGCTCAGCGGATCGCTGAGCACCCGTTTGTGCTCTTGAAAGGCTTCGAGGAGGAAGTCGAACAGCTCGGCCCCGGACGTCGCTCGGATGTCCCGCTTCAGGGTTTCGATCGACCGTTGGCTCCGGTCGATGAGCCCGGTGACGATCGCCGGATCGGTCTCGATCGACGCGGGCAGGCTGCCGACCGGCATCACCGCGGCCGCTGTGCGGTCGGGCGCGGGAAGGAAACCGTCGCGGTCGAGAACGGTTTGCAGTGCGTCCCGCATCAGCGGGTCGGACCTGCCCATCAGGTCCAGCAGGCCGGTCCGACTCGCGGCCGACCCCAGCGCGGTGGTCACGTCGACGAACAATCGGCCCCCGGCCTCGTGCATCGGCGCCATCGCCGTGAGCTGCCAGACCGACAATCCCAAGGGTTTCATCGGGTCGGTCATCATCTGCTGATGACCGACGGAAAGGTAGACGTGGTTGCCCGGGTCGCGGCGGGCCGGGATCGGGAAAAGCGTGGTGATCGGCCGGCTTTGGACGATCTGGAAGTCGTCGTCGACCAGGCACCACTCGATGTCCTGCGGGTGCTGGAAATGAGCCTCGATTCGCCGCCCCACACCAGCAAGCCGGATCGCCTGGGCATCCGTCAGCGATGGTGTGTCGCCGGCGACCGTCCTGGCGACGATCTCCCCGTCGCGCACCTTGACCACATCCGGGTTGACCCGTCCGGAGACGAGGGCCTCGCCGATTGCGGGAACAGCCTCGATGGCCGCGATCCGGCGGTTCGACGAGAACGGGTCGGCGGTGAACAGCACTCCGGCGGCGTCCGGAAAGACCATGCGCTGCACCACGACGGCCATCTCCGCGGTCCGGTGGTCGAGCCCCTTCGACAGGCGGTAGGTCACAGCCCGCTCGGTGAAAAGCGACGCCCAGCACCGGCTGATGTCACGCAGGATCGCCGCCGCACCGGTGATGTCGAGGTAGCTGTCCTGCTGGCCGGCGAACGAGGCGGTCGGGGAGTCCTCCGCCGTGGCGCTGGACCGGACGGCGTAGGCGGCGTCCGGCCCGAACCGGCCGAGGGCGCCGGTGATCTCGGAGGCGACGTCGTCCGGCATCGCGATTCCCTCGATGGCGCGCCGCAAGTCGGCGCTGAGGTTCCGAATCAACCGTGCGTCATCGGCATCGACGGATGCCAACCGCTCGAGGAGTTCCGAAACCGCGGAGTGTCCGTTCACGATCCGCCGGAACGCCGGCGCCGTCACGCAGAAGCCGGGCGGCACAACGACGCCGTCGATCCGCATCAGCTCGCCGAGGTTCGCGCCCTTGCCGCCGACGATCGCGGCGTTCGTCCGGTCGACCTGTTCGAGATCCACGACATCGTTTGACATGTCGGCAGTGTGCGGCACCGACGGGGGCTTGCCGCAAGCCCCACCCTGCGCTATACGTTGGAGTTGGAGCAGGGGTCGCACCCTCCCTCGTCGCCCGGTGTGCCGCGATAAGGGTTTGCCGCGTCATCGCCCCAGATACCCTCCCTGCATGACCGCACTGACAGATGCGCCGTACCGGCTCACCCAGTTCGCGCACGGCGGTGGCTGTGCGTGCAAGATCCCGCCGGGGGAGCTGGAGGCGATCGTCGGCGGGCTCGCCGGTTCCACCTCGCCCGATGTGCTGGTCGGCCTGGAGAACGGTGACGACGCCGCCGTGGTGCGGATATCCGGTGACCTCGCCGTGATCCATACGGCGGACTTCTTCACACCGGTGGTGGACGACGCCTACGACTGGGGCCGGATCGCCGCGGCCAACGCGCTGTCCGACATCTACGCGATGGGCGGCCGCCCCACCGTTGCGGTGAACCTCGTCGGCTGGCCACGGGACGTGCTGCCCATGGAGTTGCTGCGCGAGGTGCTGCGCGGCGGACTGGAGGTCGCGCAGGCGGCGGGGTGCGTCGTCGGCGGCGGGCACAGCATCGACGACCCGGAGCCGAAGTACGGCATGGCGGTCACCGGTTTCGCGGACCCGGATCTGTTGCTGCGCAACGATGCCGCGGAGCCCGGTCTGCCGATCAGCCTGACCAAGCCGCTCGGCGTCGGCGTGCTGAACAACCGGCACAAATCCACCGGTGAGGTGTTTCCGCACGCCGTCGCCAACATGGTCGCGTTGAACGACACCGCCAGTGCCGCAGCGGTTTCCGCCGGAGCGAAGGCGGCGACCGACGTCACCGGGTTCGGGTTGCTCGGGCACCTGTACAAGATGATGCGGGCGTCGGGAATCAGCGCGGTGGTGGATTCATCAGCGGTGCCGTACTTGGACGGTGCGCGGGAGGCGGCCGGGGCCGGTTACATCAGCGGAGGCACCCGTCGCAACCTCGACTGGGTCCGGCCGCATCTGGAGTCGTCGGTGGACGAGCTGGAATTGCTGCTGCTGGCGGACGCGCAGACCAGTGGCGGCCTGCTCGTCGTCGGCGAGGTGCCCGGCGCGCCGGTGATCGGTTCCACCGTTGCGCGGGGGGCCAACGTCATCGAGGTGCGGTAGACGCCTGCTCGGCCTGCTGCAGGCGTTCCCGCTGCGGGACGACGGTGTACTTCGGGTCGCGCGCCGACTCCTGGCCGGCCTCGAAGATGCCGAATCGGGTGCAGGCGGAACCCGCCATCAATGCTGCTCCGGACAGCACCGAGAGGGTGCGGCTCCGCCCGGAGAGCAGCGCACCCACCCCGCCCAGGGTGGTCAACAGTTTGGCGGCCTTCATCAGCCGACCGGCCTTGCCGGTGTGCAACGGCTCGGCGACGATGCCGATCCGACTTTCCATCCGGTGCGCCGCGGCGAGTTCCAACGCGACTCCGCCGGCGGCCAACCGGCGGGCCGGTCCCGCGTCGGCCACCGTGGCGCCGATCATGCCGAGACCGCCCGCTGCCGCCGCCGCCGATCCGACGAAGACGAAGGGCAGCTGGCGTCGCGACTCGTGCCACGTCGGGGTGGCCGTGCCGGCGAGCAGGACCGCGGTATAGGACGCCACCGGTGGGGCGGTGACGGCCGCGATCAACCCGATCGGCCGGTCGACGAGGTCGAGCAGCGCCGTGATGCGGGTGAACCGAGAAGGGATCAGGTGGCGGAACTCCGTCGCCGCGGCCAGACCGGCGAACGGTCCGTACAGGCTCAGGATCCACGTGCCGACCGACATCGGGGAGGTGCGTTTGGCCACCCGCAACATGTTCAGGAAGCGGCCGGGCCGACCGAGGTCGTGCACCAGGGCGACAAGACTGCCGGTGACGGCGACGACCGCGCCGACCCGCCCGGTGCGGCGCAGCGACGCGCGGCCGGTGAGCTCCGCCCCGGCGGCCAGCAGCGACGAGCCGGCGGCGACCCCGCCCATGAACAGGTAGGCCGGAATGTCCGCCTCCCAGGGCGAGGGCTTGAGGATGGGCCGACCGTAGTAGGAGGTGAACTGCGCGTCCGGGACGACGGGCTCCTCACCTCGTCCCCGACGCTTCCCGGAGCCGTGGCCGCCCCGACTCCTCGAGGGCGCCGCCGGGTCGTCACTGACGCCTGCCGAGACGGTTGCGGCGCACCAGCTGTGGCCGGCGGAAGAAGGTCAGCGCGGACCCGACCAGCAGGGTCGCCGCGGCGCCGACCGCCATGTGCCACATCTCCCGGATGTGCGCGGTGGTCACGACAGGGTCCGGCGGCAGCCCGTACACCTCGGGCTCGTCCAGCAGCAGGAAGAACGCACCGGAACCGCCGACGCCGTCGTCGGGGTTCTCGCCGTACAGTCGGGCCTCCGGCACGCCGTTCTCGTGCAGGGTCGCCAGCCGGGCGGCGGCGCGCTCCCGCAGTTCGTCGACGTCACCGAACTGGATGGATTCGGTCGGGCAGGCCTGCGCGCACGCCGGGGTCTGGCCGTCGCCGATCCGGTCGTAGCACAGCGTGCACTTCTGCGCGATGCCGACGTTCTTGGTGTTCTTGTCACCGATGCGCCGGTCGATGACGCCGAACGGGCAGGCCGGAACGCAGTAGCCGCAGCCGTTGCAGATGTCGTCCTGCACCACGACGGTGCCGAACTCGGTCCGGAACAGCGAGCCGGTCGGGCAGACGTCCAGGCAGGCGGCGTGGGTGCAGTGCTTGCAGACATCGGAGGACATCAGCCAGCGGAAATCGGTACGTGACTCGGGATCCGCCGTTGCGCCCGGCAGGTCGAAGCCCGGCATCCCGAGGTCGACGGCGTTGTTGTCGGTACCGAGCATGCTGCGGTCCCCGGTCAGCGCCTGATCGGCTGCCCGGTTCACCGCCTTCGACGCAGACGGCCCCACCGGGTACAGCGGCAGGTTGATGTCCTGTTGCCCCAGTCGCTGCGGCTGCTCGATGAAAGCCACGTGCCGCCAGGTGCTCGCGCCGAGCGCCCCGGTGTTGTCGTAGGACGAGCCGAGGAAGTTCAACCCGTCCTCCGGGACGCCGTTCCACTCCTTGCACGCCACCTCGCACGCCTTGCAGCCGATGCAGACCGAGGTGTCGGTGAAGAAGCCCTTGCGCGGCGGCGGGTCCTCCCAGCCGGCACCCGGCGCGGGGTCCTTGGGTCCGAGAAGTGAGCTCATGCCGTGCCTTCCAGTGCAGTGTCGCCGTCGGCGGCCGCCCGCATCAGGGCCGCGGCGCCGCCGGAGCCCGGATCACCCGAGCGCACCTCGTTCCCGGTGAAAATGGTGATCCCCGCCCGGCGGCGGTACTCCTGCACGTAGTCCAACAGGGCCGGACCCTTGGGCCGACGGCCGGGCTGGATGTCGCAGGACGCCACCTTCGACTCCTGGATGTGCACGTTGGCGTCCAACGTCACCCCGAACAGGTCGTTGGCGGCATCGCCGGTCACCAGGGCATCATTGCCCACGCCCCAGTGATAGGGCAGCCCGACCTGGTGGATGTCTTGCCCCCGGCCCGCAACGGCACCACCCGATCGGTGACCAGCACCCTGGCCTCGATGGCGGTCCGCGCCGTGACGATCGTCGCCCAGCCGAGATGCTCCAGGTCCCGCTCGGCGGCGAGCTCCGGCGAGATCTCACAGAAGAACTCCGGCTGCAGCTCCGACAGGTACGGCACCCAACGGCTCATCCCACCCGCTGTGTGGTGCTCGGTCAGCCGGTAGGTGGTGAAGACGTACGGGAAGACCTCGCCGCCCACCTCGTCCGCCGACGGGTTCTGCAGGTTGTCCTTGCGGCGGAACACCTGTCGCGTCGGGTTCGACTGTTGTCGGTACAGCGGGTTGACGACCGGGGACTCCTGTGGCTCGTAGTGCGCGGGCAACGGCCCGTCGAGCAGGCCGGTCGGTGCGTAGAGCCAGCCCTTCCCATCTGCCTGCATGATGAACGGATCGTCACCGGCCAGACCGTCCGGGCCACTGGCGCCGGGCGGGGGCCGGTACCCCGGCTCCTTGTCGACGACGAAGTCGGGAACGTCGTGCCCGGTCCACTTTCCGGCGTCGGCATCCCACCAGACGTAGGCCTTGCGTTCGCTCCACGGCCGGCCCTCCGGATCGGCGGAGGCGCGGTTATAGAGGGTGCGCCGGTTGGCCGGCCATGCCCAGCCCCATTCCCCGGCGACCCAGTTCTGGTCCTTGCCGGGCTTGCGGCGGTCGGCCTGGTTGATGCCGTCGGCGTAGACGCCGGTGTAGATCCAGCATCCGCCGGACGTCGAGCCGTCGGCCCTCATCTCGGTGTAGGAGTTCAGCAGCTGCCCCGCCCTGTCGCCGGTCAGGTGGTAGCCGTTGATCTCCCGCAGCACGGCGTCGGCGTCCGGCTCACCGTGCTCGTCGACCGGGTAATCCCAGGTCAGATCCAGGATCGGGCGGTCCCGGTCGAGTGTCGAGCCGGCCAACCGCTCCCGGATCTTCCGGCCCAGCGTGTAGAAGAATTGCAGTTCGCTCTGGCAGTCGCCCGGCGGATTGACGGCCTTGCGCCGCCATTGCAGCATGCGCTGGGTCTGGGTGAATGTCCCTTCCTTTTCCACGTGCGACGCGGCCGGGAAGAAGAAGACCTCGGTGCCGATTTCCTCGGTCTTCAGCTCGCCGGTCTCGATCTCGGGCCCGTCCTTCCAGAACGTCGCCGACTCGATGATGTTGAGATCCCGGACCACCAGCCACTTCAGGTGGGACATGCCCAGCCGCTGCATCTTTCCGTGCGCCGAACCCACGGCTGGGTTCTGTCCGAGCACGAAATAGCCCTCGATCTTGTCCTCGAGCATGTCCATCACGGTCTGGTACGTCCCGTGGTCACCGGAGAGCTTGGGCAGGTAGTCGAAGCAGAAGTCGTTCTCCTTCGTCGCGGCCTCGCCCCAGTAGGCCTTCAGCAGGCTGGCGGTGTACGCGTCGGCGGCGGTCCAGAAGCCCTTCTGGTCGGGCGAGGCGATGGTGGCGAGATAGTCCTCAGCGTCTCGTGCTCGGCCGACCTTCGGCATCGGCAGGTAGCCCGGCAGCAGGTTGAACAGCGTCGGGATGTCGGTGGAGCCCTGGATGCTGGCGTGCCCGCGCAGCGCCATGATCCCGCCGCCCGGGCGACCCATGTTGCCCAGCAGCAGCTGGATGATCGCCGACCCGCGGATGTACTGCACGCCGACGCTGTGGTGCGTCCAGCCGACCGAGTACACCCAGGCGGTGGTCCGCTCGCGCCCGCTGTTCTTCGTCACCGCCTCGCACACCTTGAGGAACTGCTCGGGCGGGACCCCGCAGACCTGCTGCACCATCTCCGGGGTGTATCGGGCGTAGTGCCGCTTGAGCACCTGGAACACGCAGCGCGGGTGCTGCAGCGTCGGGTCCCGGTGCACCTCGGTGACGGGCATGTTCGCGCCGTGCCCGCCGAGTTCGTGCGCGGCGCCGCGTTCCTTCTGCGACTGCTCACCCTCCTCGGAGTCTCCGCCGCCGTCCCGGTTCGCGCCGCCGCCCCTGCCGGCATCGCTCACTTCTGCCTCCGATCCGCCGTCGCGACCACCCGCCGCATCGTCGGATGCCGAATTGCGCAGCATCTCTTCCTCGCCGGAAGCGGCGGAGGTTGCCGGTTGCGCGCCCTCGTAGTTCCACGACTCGGTGTCGTAGGTGCCGGTCTCCGGGTCGTAGCCGGAGAACACCCCGTCCAGGTCGTCGACGTCCCGGAAGTCGTCGCGCAGGATCACCGAGGCGTTCGTGTACGCCAGGACGTAGTCGTGGAAGTAACTGCTCGGTCGACAGGATGTAGTTGACGATGCCGCCGAGGAAGGCGATGTCGCTGCCGGCGCGGAGCGGGACGTGCATGTCCGCGACCGCTGATGTCCGGGTGAAGCGAGGGTCGACGTGGATCACCGTCGCACCGCGCTTCTTGGCGGCCATCACCCACTGGAAACCGACAGGATGGCATTCGGCCATGTTGGAACCCTGGATGACGATGCAGTCGGACTTCTCCAGGTCCTGCAGGAAACCCGTGGCCCCGCCACGTCCGAACGAGGCCCCCAAACTGGGGACGGTGGCGCTGTGTCAAATACGGGCCTGGTTCTCGATCTGGATGGCGCCGATCGCGGTGAAGAGCTTCTTGATCAGGTAGTTCTCTTCGTTGTCCAGGGTCGCGCCGCCGAGACCCGCGATGCCCATCGTGCGATTGAGCTTGCGTCCCTGGTCGTCGCTGTCCTGCCAGGTGCGTGCCCGGGCCTCGACCATCCGGTCGGCGATCATGTCGGTCGCCGTCTCCAGGTCGATCGACTCCCATTCGGTGCCATACGGGCGCCGGTAGAGCATCGCGGTCTGCCGCTTGGGGCTGTTGATCAGTTGCTCGCTGGCCGAACCCTTCGGGCACAGCCGGCCCCGGGAGATCGGAGAATCGGGATCGCCCTCGATCTGGATGACCCTCTCGTCCTTGACGAAGACCCGCTGCCCGCAGCCGACCGCGCAGTACGGGCAGACGCTCTGCACCACCCGGTCAGCGGTGGCTGGTGCGTGGCGTCAGCGCCTGGGTGCGGGCGGAGGTGACGGCAGATCCGCGACCCGTCGAATCCTTGCCGAGGAGCTGCCGGAGCACCGGCCAGCCCAGCAGCGTCGACGACCCAAGCCTGGAGCGCACGGACCGATGTCTCCCGTCCGGCGAATCGCTGCTCGGCTGCACCTGGTGCTCCCTCCGCTCGGTGCTGGGATACCCGCGGCTGATCAACCCTAAACCGTGGCTGTCCCGGCTAGCGGTATCGGTAACGCCCGGTGGACCGGAACGTCACTGGCTGCCGTGCTTCGGCGAGCGGCGCCCCAGCACGACGGCGTGGAAGTCGTCTTCTGGGGGGCCGACGAAGGTCCAGTGACGATCCGGGATGATTCGGGCATCCTGACCGGCGGAGCCACCGGCACCACCGAGCCCGATTCCGGCGGCGGCTTCGATCTGTCGATCACCGAACAATTCGCCAGGAGCATGAGCTTGGCCGAAGCCATGCACCCGGACAACATACTGTGCTACGAAATGAATGGCGCACCCCTCCCGGCATTGCACGGCTATCCAGTTCGGCTCATTGCGCCCGGCTGGTACGGCGTGGCGAACGTCAAATGGCTGACCCGGATCGAATTGCGGGACGGTCGATTTGCGGGACGGTTCATGGCCCGCGACTACGTCTCGATCCGCGAAGAAGAAGCCGCCGGCAAGACCGTCTGGACCTTTACGACCGTGGGCCACACCCGGCTGAAGTCGGCGCCGGCGAGAGTTGTCAGGCACGGCGAGTGGCACACGGTCCAAGGTGCGGCCTGGGGAGCAAAGATCGACCGCGTCGAAGTGCAGATCGGCGATGGTCCGTGGCAACGAGCGAGGATTCGCCGTATGCGGACAAAAGGTGACAGGGAGTTCTCCTGGAGTTTCTGGACGTTTGATTGGGGCAGACCGTCGGCCGGCACCTACTCGATCCGATCACGAGCGTTCGGTGAGCATGGCGAGATGCAGCCCACTCCGGACGATCCTTACCTGGCCAGCAGGCGGACATACTGGGAGAACAACGGCCAGATCACCCGGACCGTCCTGGTCGGCTGATACGGACGGCTTCAGACTCCGATCGCAGCGTCTCCGGCGCCCACCGTTCCCGCTGCCGGGGCAGCCGGGGACGGCGCACGCAGGGCGTAGAAGCAGCCCTGTCCGGGGCCGGCGCCCGCGACGGCGTATCCCATCACGCCGGACATCGCATCGGTATTCACGGTGGCGGTGTAGACCAAGCCGGCCGCGTTGCTGAAGGTGAAGAACACGGTCGAGTCGACCTGGATCCACCGACCGCCGCCGAACGCGTAGGCCCAACTGCCATCCGCGTTGAAAGTGAAGGAACTCGCCCTGACCGGGGCGCCGTCGGCACCCCAATCGACCACGACGACCGGCCAGGTACCCACGATGCTTGCCATTGCATTGCCTCCGGTCTGTGTGCTGACGGTGATCCCCGGGCCCGGGGCGGAAATGCTGGTGATCTCGAGTCCGGAATCCGTTCCGTCCCACCACTTGCTGTTCGGCGCGGTGGCGGCTCCGAACAGTGGGGCGGCGGGGCTGCCGAACAGGTCGTCGACGTCGCCGCCGTTCACGCGGTGCTCCAGATCGAAGCGGTTGTCGGCCTGTTCCAGTGACAGCTCATAGTGCAGGTTCGGCGTCATCTGTTCGTTGTTGTTGCTGCCGAGACGGTCCACGTGCCAGATCGCCAGTCCGGCGTCGGGAATTGCACTGTCCCGTCCGGACCGTTCTCGGTTCTCGATGATGAAGTATTCGTTGGCGTCCTTGCGGTGAACCAGGAAATCATTCGATCCGGCGGCGACGGTGGCCGTCATAGCGGGTGTCAGGATGGTCATCTGCGATGTCCAGCCGGCGGCGTCCTTGAGGTAGGCCGATACCTGGCACGGGTTGGTGTTCGAGGCGCCGAAGCACATCAGGCAGTAGCTGCCCACACCGTTCCCTTCTCCGCCGTAGTCGTACAGATCGGGGAAATCGCAGACCATGTGGCCGTTCTCGTGGCAGAACGTGCGCAGGGTCAGTTGGTTTCCGATGTCGGTGATCTGGTAGTCGGAGAACGTCCGGGTGCCCGTGGCGTGGTAGGGGTTCGCCAGCGCCCAGGAGTGCGGCCACAGGCCCTCTGACCAATTGTTGACCCTGGGGCCCGCGTAGAACACGCTCAGGGCGTAGACGAATCCGGATCCGTCGGCGCTGAGCGTCGAGAAGTCGAACCCGCTGGCGGACAGATGATCCAGGGCCTCCTTGATCAGTTCCTGGGCCCGCTGACCGTACGGGATCGATGGATCGGTGTAATGGGACCTGGGATGCTGTGCGGTGTAGTACTCGACGACGGCGTTGGTGTACCGCAACCTGCCGTCCGAGACCGACAGGAAATAGTCGTACGCCGAACCGTTGTTTCCGAAACCCGTGTAGCCGACCTGGTTGCAGAAATTGTCGATCTCGGTTCGGGTGATCGTGGCCGGCACGTCCGGGAATTCCACCAGCAGGCACAGGCCGCGATAGTCACCAACCGTGCCGGCCGGCTCCGGTGCGGCACCGGGAGCGGAGTCGCCCTGTGCCTCGCGACGGGCCTGCGCGCGCCGCTGCTCTCGCCGCTGCTGCCAGCGCGGGCGGCCACCCAGCTCGTCCTGAGCGGCGCGGGCCCGGGCGCGGCCGTTCTCCCTGGGTGCCCGCAGGTGTTTGCCGAGGCCGAGTTGTTCCGGATCGGCTGTGCCGACGGCACTGTCGGACGGCGTCAGTCCGCTCAGGTCGGACGACAGCGTCGCGTAGTTGTAATACCCGGTTTCCGGGTCCTGGACGACGGTGTAGCCGTCCAGGGTTTCGAACACCGCCTCGAACTGATTGCCCCAGCCGCGGACCTGCACCTGCGAGCCGTCGGGATTGGTGAAGGTGAATTCCTCACCTTCGAAGGGGACCGGCATTGTCCTGACTCCTGTCATCGGTCGAACCACGTTCATCTGGTATCAAACGGAGACGATGACGGGGTCGCAGATACACGGAATCCCGAGCCCTGGGAACGGCCGGTGCTGCTCGCCGGGTTTCGGTGGACGGTCGATAATTATCCCGTTGCCCACACGAGAAGGCGGGCGTTACTTGCGCGGCCCGCGGCAGATCAGAGGATGTTGATCGCTCTTGCGATCACCAGGGCGGCCAGCGCCAGGGACACGATCGATTCGAAGATCATCATCAGCTTGGCCCAGACCCGAACCGCTGACACGTCCGTGGGACTGAACGCCAGCGCGGTGTTGAACGACAGGACCAGGTAGTCGGCGAACGTCGGATACCAGGAGTCCGGCGCATACTGCGGCATCGTCATCTCGGGAAAGACGAACGCCGGCCCTGTCGGGTGGGACCCGACGGCCCGGGCGGCGGCCCCGCCCGCGTCAAGATCCCAGTACCACAGGGCGAAGGCGATCGAGTTGGTCAACCAGATGCATCCCCCGATGACCAGCAGCTGGCTGGCGGTGCTGAAGGCGGCATCGTCGAAGATCCCGATGACCAGGCGAACGGCAGCCGAGGCGGTGGCGAGCGTGATCAGGCCGAACATCAACAGCGTGGTGACCCGCAGCCACCGGCGTTGCCGGTCGATCCGCCCGGGGTCGCCGACGATCAGCACGGTCAGAAAACACAGCAGGACCACCGGATAGACAAGCCGTGGCAGCACCCGGAAGTCCGCGGGAACCAGCTCTTGCAGGATCCCCACGCTGACCACGGCAGTCGCCATCGGCCACCGCCGTTCGCCTTGCCGGCCCCGCGGCTCGGGCCGCTGCGCAGCCTCCTCGGCGTTCGTGGGTCGCTTGTCGACGCGGTCGGCCGGTTCGGGCTGATCCTGTGCGTTTGTCACGGTTCCATTCTGGCGGTTGTGAACCGTCGGCACCCAGGCGGACCGATCCGGTTGCCCACCGCATCGACCGGCCCCGACCGGTCACAGGCTCCCGGAGGCTCTGCTCGGCGTGATGCGGATGACGACTCGTTCGTCGCGGATCATGGCGGATCGGTAGTCGTCCCAGTCGGGATGTTCGCCGGAGATGGCCCGGTAGACGGCCACCAGCAGGTCCAGCGCCTCCGGTTGGTCGACGATGGTCGCCGTGCCGTCGACCTGCACCCACGGTCCGTAGAAGTCATCGGTGAAGGACAACGCCGACACCCGTCCGTCCCGGCGGATGTTGTTGACCTTCGCCAGCGGGCTGCGGCTGGAGACCACCACGTCGCCGTCGAGCACCCCGGCGTTGACCGGGGACATCTGTTGGCCCCCGTCCCGCCGCTGGGTGGAGAGCACGGATCGCGAGTGATCGGCGATGAACATCAATGCTGTGTCGAGGTCCATCGGCCCAGTGTGCGGCAGCGCACGGACGTTGTGTCGGCGGCCACCCGCAGAACCACACCGCCCGCGGCGTCTCTCGCTCCCATCGCGGAAACCTCGGGGGCACAAAACCGAACAGGCGGGAGTTGCTGTATGTCAGGATCGGATCCATGGGGAATCTGTTCGATGCCACCCAACTGGTCGGCCGTCGGGCGCAACTCGCGGTGCTCCAGGCGGCTGCTGTCGGTGTGGATCACTTTCCGCTGACGGGGATCTGACTGGGAGGGCCTGCAGTCGTTGCCGCTCGTCCGCGAGCGGGCACCCACACCCGGCGACAGGTCATGCGGGGTGTGGCCGCGGTGGTGAGAGGGCTGTCAGGTCGTGCCGCAAGCCGGGGGATGGACTGGGTGTCGCGCCTTGGCCGCAGTTGGATCGGGCTTCCGTCGCGGGACGTGGCGTCGTACCGTCTGCGCGTCGAACTCGTGCTCAACAGGGGGGCGCTAGATGGTCGTCGAGCGCGGCAAACCGCTGGCCGGCGGCAACGTCGGCCAGGTGTGGCGGATCGGGAACACAGTGCGCCGGGAAACCGGACCGTGGTCGCCGGCCGTGCACCGGCTGCTCGCGCATCTGGACGGTGTGGCGGCGGTGCCGCGATTCCACGGGATCGACGAGCTGGGCCGCGAGGTGCTGGACTATCTGCCCGGCCGCATCGTCGATGTGGACAGCGAGGTGCTTGCTGATGCCCAGCTGGCCGCGATTGGCGCCTGGACGCGATGCCTCCACCGGGCGACCGAGGACTTCGTCGACGCCGGTCCCTGGCGGTTTTACCCGCCGCCGGACGCGGACATCGTCGGGCACAACGACATCGCCCCCTACAACGTGTGTTTCGATGGCGAAAATCTGGTCGGCGTCTTCGATTGGGACCTCGCCGGCCCGACCACGGTGCTGTTCGAGCTCGGGTTCATCGCCTGGAACTGCGTCCCGCTCTACCGCCGACCTGACGTCGATGATCCTGATGGCTGGTGCGCCGCGCGTCTGCGGCTGATCGCCGACGCCTACGGCGGGGTGGGTCCGGCCGACGTGCTCGACGCGACGATCAGCCGAACCGAGCACACGATCACCGGGCTGCTGGCGGCCGCATCGGCCGGCGACCGCGGCATGCGGCGCCTGATGGCGGCCACCGGTGAACCGGGGCCGACGAGCCGGGCCCTGCGGGCGTTGCGTGAACGCGCACCCGCCATCGAACAACGGTTGCGACGACGAATCTGAGTGGGTGGCGTCCGGCGGCGGTATGCACGTCACTTCGGCCGGCGATGGTGTGACCGAGCGCCGCGGTGAGTGTCGGGCCGGCGAATTGTCACCATCCTGCCCGTTATCGTCGTCGGACTCTCTTTCTATGGTGCGGTTTGTAGGCGGACATCCGGAACGAGGTCGGGCGTCCGGCTGCGTGAGTGCATCGCTGCCCCGGGACGGAAGTCGTGGTCGCGGAACCGCGCCGGTGTCGGTATCGGTGTGAAGGCGGTGCAGGTGACCTACGGCGGCCGTCTCAACGGCGAGCGGTGTCGAACGTGACCCGGAGCTGGTACCGGTCGCCGCGATACACCGACGTGGCGTACTCGATGGGCGCGCCCGCGGCGTAAGAAAGCCGCTCGAAGCACAACGCGGCCGACCCCTTGGCGACGCCAAGAAGTCTCGCCGCCGCGGGGCTCACCGGGCTGGCGCTGATGGTCTGCTCGCCTTCATCCACGACGAGTCCGTAACGCTGCTCGAGCAGCGCGTAGAGGGACCCGTCGATGAGCTCCTGGTTCAGGAAGTCAGGGGTCCGGTCCGCGGGGAGGTGCGTGCACTCGACCGCGATGGGTTCTCCGTCGGCCAGCCGCAACCGCTCCAACACGTGAACGGGGTCACCGAGCGGTACCGAGAGCTTCTCGGCGAGAAGCGCGTCTGCCGGAATAGCCGCGCGTCTCAGCTCTTGTGAGTCGGGACGCATCCCGCGGGAGCTGATGTCCTCGCTGAAGGACTTCAATGCGACGGGCATCATCAGCCGCGGCCGGGCCACATATGCTCCGCGGCCCGCGATCCGATACGCCCGGCCCTCACTCACCAGCCGGTCGATCGTCTTCCGGGCGGTCATCCGGGCAACGCCGTACCGCTGCGACAGATCGCGCTCGGACGGCAATGGATCATCGAAGTGAAGGTCTCGCTCGATCGTGGTCCGCAGATCCTGGTAGATCTGCGAGTACACCGGCACCGGGCCGCCCCGCTGAACGCGATCGGCCGTTGTCTCAGCTGCCACGGATTGCCCACCTTCCGTTCGGTCACATCCGTCACTGACCACACCGACCTGTAGGTCCGACACGAAGGCTTGACACCAGGTGGTCTATACCAGACTATACCAACAGCGTTCGGTTGTCAGTCTTCCCGGACCGGAGAATGTTCGAGGTCGCGCTGATGTTCTGAAGGGAGGAGCTGATGGTGGATCTGGACCGGCTCACGACGGAGACCAGCAACGTCATGTCGGACAACCTGGACACCATGCCGGTGAGCGCGCTGCTGCGGCTGATGAACGACGAAGACCACCGGGTCGCCGGTGCGGTTGCTGCAGCCCTCAGCCAGATCGAGGCCGCAGTCGTGTTGGTGGCGGAAGCGTTTCGCCGCGGAGGACGCCTGGTTTACATCGGTGCGGGGACGAGTGGGCGGCTCGGGATGTTGGATGCAGTGGAGTGCCCGCCGACATTCGACACGGACCCGGGTCAGGTGATCGCGCTGATCGCGGGCGGTGCCAGCGCATTCGCCAGAGCTGCTGAGGGCGCGGAGGATTCACCGGAACTGGCACGGGAAGATCTTCAAGCCATCGCGCTCGGACCGGTCGATGTTGTCGTCGGTATTGCCGCATCGGGCCGAACCCCTTACGTGATCGGTGGTCTGGACTACGCCAACTCCGTGGACGCCCCGACCATCTCAATCGCGTGCAACTCTGCTGCACCCATCAGTTCGCACGCTGACGTCGCGATCGAGATCGACAACGGTCCGGAGATCCTCACCGGCTCCACCCGGCTCAAGGCAGGCACGAGCCAGAAAATGGTGTTGAACATGATCACCACCGCCGCGATGGTGCAGACCGGCAAGGTGTACCGGAATCTGATGGTGGATCTGCGGCCGACGAACGCAAAGCTGGTCACCCGGGCGAAGCGGATCGTGATGACCGCGACGGGCTGCGACGAGGACACGGCAGAGGCCGCCTATGCCGCCGCCGACGGGAATGCCAAGACCGCGATCGTGATGATCATCGCAGACTGCACCCGAGAGGAAGCCGCCGAACGGCTTCGTCGATCCGGCGGATTCGTCCGCGGCGCAGTCACCGCCGCCGAGACGGCTCAGCGACCGTAACCGGAACGAACCTCCACGACATCTGTGAACTCACTCCTCAGGAAGGCGTTTCCATGTCCGCCACGCAGCAGAACGTCATCACCGTCGATCCGGCTCAACGACGCCGCGCGCTGGTTGCCGGCTCTGTCGGCAATTTCATCGAATGGTATGAATTCGGCGTCTACGGGTTTTTCGCGACGATCATTGCCGCCAACTTCTTCACCTCCGACGGCGGCAGCAGCTTGGAAAGCCTCATCAAGACCTACGCGTCTTTCGCGTTGGCGTTCTTCTTCCGCCCCGTCGGTGCGGCACTGTTCGGTCGGCTCGGTGACCGGATCGGCCGCCGCCCAACCCTGATCCTGGTGCTGCTCCTGATGTCCGGTGCCACGGCCCTGATCGGGGTCCTGCCGACCTACGCCACGATCGGTGCGGCGGCCCCCATCCTGCTGACGCTGGTCCGGATTCTGCAAGGCCTGTCCGCCGGCGGGGAATTCGGTGGCGCCGTTTCGGTGATGACCGAATACGCTCCCAAGGGTCGACGCGGATTCTTCGGGTCATGGCAGTCATTCACCGTCGCGCTGGGACTGCTCGCCGGAGCGGGCATCGCCGCGATTCTCGGTGGTCTGCTGACAGCCGAGCAGCTGAACAGCTGGGGATGGCGCATTCCGTTCTTGCTGGCACTCCCGATGGGCCTGGTCGCGCTGTGGTTGCGGCTCAAGCTCGAGGAGACGCCGTCGTTTCAGCGCGTCGAGAAGGAAGCCGGATCGTCCCCGAGCGGGCGCCCCGTTGCTGTCACCAAACCGGGCGCCGGAGAGGTCGCCAGAGCGATTCTGCTCGGAATCGGACGGCTGATGGGCTGGTCCGCCGCCGGCTACACATTCCTCGTCGTCATGCCGTCGTATCTGCAGACGTCATTGAACGCAACGTTCCAGCAGGCTCTGATCGCAACGGTGCTGGCCAATGTCGGGTTCGCCGCGACCATCCTGCCCGCCGGTGTGCTCAGCGACCGGTACGGACGGCGACCGGTCATGCTGACCGGCACACTGCTGATCCTTGTTCTTGCGCTACCGCTGTTGAATTTGCTGCAGGATCCCGACGGCAGTCTCACCGTGAAGGCCATCGCGGTGTTCGCCGCCGGCGCGGCCGTGGGTCTGATCGCCGGTCCGGGCCCGGCGATGCTGTCCGAGATGTTCCCCACCACCGTCCGGTACACCGGTCTCGGTCTGGCGTACTCGTTGTCCAACGCCGTCTTCTCCGGCTCGGCGGGACTGATCATCACCGCACTGATCAGCAGCACCGCCAACCTCGACATCCCGGCCTTCTACGTCATGATCACCTGCGCGATCAGCGCCGTCGCGCTCGCAACCCTGCGGAAGGACGACCACCTGCAGGAACTCAAGGCCTGAAGACGTCCGCCCCGATTGCGATCGGTCAGCCTCGAATCCGACGGAAAGGGTTATCCGATGCGGGTTATCGGAATGATGTCCGGCACCTCACATGACGCGATCGACGCGGTCGCGGCCGACCTCATCGTGGAAGGCGAGACCCTGGTCCTGTCACCGCTGGGCATGGTCAGCGAGCCGTACCGGCCGGGACTGCGGTCTGCGGTCGTGGACGCTCTGCCACCCCGGGCCACGACCATGGCGGCTGTCTGCCGTCTGGACACCGAGATCGGCCAGGCGTTCGCCGCCCTGGCCCACCGAGCCAACGCAGAGCTGTGCGAGGGTCGCGCCGAGGTCGTCGTCTCGCACGGCCAGACCATGTTCCATTGGGTGGAGGACCACGTTGTTCGCGGGACACTGCAACTGGGACAGCCGGCCTGGATTGCCGAACGCACCGGCTGCACGGTCGTATCAGACCTCCGGTCCCGGGACGTCGCCGCCGGCGGCCAGGGCGCGCCGATGGTCAGCGCCTTCGACGTGCTGTGGCTGCGCACCCGTGCCGGCACATCGGTGGCCCTCAACCTCGGCGGCATCGCCAACATCACCGTCGTGGGCGATCAGGAAGCCATTGCCTACGACACCGGCCCGGCCAACGCCCTCATCGACGCGGCGGTGAAACACCTGACCTCGGGAGAGCAGTCGTTCGATCGCGGCGGCGAAATGGCGCAGCGCGGGACCGTGGACGAATCTCTGCTGCAGCCGTTGCTGGCCGAGCCGTACTACACCCTTCCGGCGCCCAAGAGCACCGGAAAGGAACTGTTCCACGACCAGTACCTCCAACGGCACCTCGCCGGAATGGGGGAAATCGCGCCGGATGATCTGATCGCGACTCTCACCGAGCTCACCGCAAGGACCGTTGCCGATGCTGTCATCAAGGCCGGGGCCACCGAAGTCATCGCCTCCGGTGGGGGCACCCTCAACCCCGCTCTGATGTCGGCCGTGAGATCCCACATCGCCCCGATCGCGCTCCTGACAACCGACGACCTCGGTTTGCCGAGCTCGGCCAAGGAGGCCTATGCATTCGCGGTCCTCGGCTACCACACGATGGTCGGGCTACCCGCGACGGTGCCGAGTTGCACCGGCGCCAGACACGCCAGCATCCTCGGATCCATCACCCCCGGTCGGCGAGGTCTTCCGCCGCCCGACGGGACGCCGAGGACGCCGGCCGCGCTGGCCATCCGCGGATGAGCACGGTGCCGGTGCGTTGCCCGCCGGCAACGGTCGGATACCCGCCCGGCGGGACCGTGAGGTCGGATTGGTGACGGCGACGCGCAGCTGGTTCCCGTTTGCCGGCGACACCGAGCGGAGTAACGGGATATGACCTCGCTGACAACGGGTCTGCGGCGCATCAACTCCAGCGTGTGTTGGTGTTTCGCCGGGCTTGGTGCGACCGCCTCGGCGATCCCAGCGGTGATCCCGGGTGTCGCAGCAGCGTTCGTCGTCCCCGTGGAGGCCGTGCTCCCTGCGGTGCCCGCCCTGTTCCTGGGGTTGTTCCTGGGTGTGGTCTGCGCCCCCGCACTCGCCGCTCGGGTTGCCCTGCCGAGCGTGCTCCGCTGCGGCGCAGCTGCCCAGGCCATCGGTCTGATACTGGCGGGCCTGGCCACCGGTCCGGCGTGGTTCATTGCAGCGGCCGGGATTGCCGGTGCCGGTTTCGGCATCGTGGAAAGCGCTGCCACCGCCGTCACGCGGTTGATCAACAACGCGGACACACCCCGCCGGTTGACCCTCTTGACCATCATTGTCGGCGTGACGGCCACCGTCACGCCGATTGCGGGTGTGCTGCTCGGAGGAATTGGGCTGACCCGTCTCGCCCTACTCGCCGCCGCCGCGGTTCAGGTCATTTCTCTGATCAGGTCCCGGGGTGCGGAATTGCCGTCACCTCAAAAGCCGAGTCCGTTCACGACAGCACAAGCACATCCGACACCAGGAACACCGCGCGCGGTGGCGATGCTCGGCGCCGCACTGTTCTTCTACGTCGGCGCCGAAAGCATCCTGTCCGGGTGGTCCGCCGCAACGATCACCGCCACGCTGGGCGCCGACCCGAACACGGCAGCCTTGGGTACCAGCGGCTTCTGGTTGTTGATCACCGTCGGACGCCTTGTTGGCACCCGGCTGAACAGACCCCTCAGGGCAACCACTGCCGCGCTCGCGTGCTCGCTGGTCGCCGCGTGCGCTCTGGCGCTCAGCGCCGTCCTGGCAGACCGCAGTTCCACCGCCTCAGTGAGCCTGATCGGCATCGCGATCATCGCCTGTGGCCCCTGCTACGCCTTGATTCTCGGTGTCGCGGTCACGACAACCTCCCACCGCGTGGCAGTCTCAACATCATCAGCACTGGTTGCCGTCGGCGCCGCCGGCGGGGCGGCCGTCCCGCTGCTGACCCTGACGGCTTTCGACACGCGACCACCCGTCGCCACTGCCGCAGTGTCAATGGCAGCAGTCCTCGCCCTGCTCGTCCTGAGCGGCAAACGACTGCGCCCTACCGAATGAGCGGGGTGACCGCGCAGCCCTATTGGGTATCGCTCGGACCCGTGTCCTCCAGGTACACCAGGCCGTTGCCGTCCGGGTCGGTGAAGGAGAACATCGGCGGGACTCCGTCCATCCGGATCAGCTCCTCGTTGTGCACGGTGACGCCGGATGCGCGGACGGTGTCCAGGGCGTGTTGGGCATCGGAGGTACCCAGCCGGACCGCTATCGGAATCTGGCTGTCTGGCGGCAGGAGCACCAGGGCGACAGTTGAGCCGGGCGGGACCACCTCGATCATCCGTGCTCCCGGCCACACCTCCACGTCGGTGAGGACATCGCAGCCCAGCACCTGCGTGTAGAACTTCAGCGCGGCGTCCTGGTCTGCCACCGGAACGGATACGCTCAGCACTCTCGTCGTCATCGTCATGGAGTGTGGACCCTGCGGTGCCCGAGGAATCGTCGGTCGGAATGCTTCTGTTGCACCGACAGTCGACCGGCAGGAGACGGCGCACTTTGGCCGGTCCGCGGGTAGCGATCAGACTGCGCGGCGAACCCGGAGCACCAGTACCAGGGTTACCGCAAGGACGATCGAACCGATGGACTCCGCCACGAGCGTGGTGGTGACCAGCTTGAAGCTCAGTGCCTCGCGGATGCCGAAGAGCCCGACGGTGAGAGCGAGTACCAGTGACAGCAGCGTGCCTACCATGAACAGCAGGCTGAGCACCGTTGCCAGCGACAACAGCTGCCCACGGAGCACCAGGACCGCAATGGCGAGTACGAGTGAGCCAATGGCGTTGAGCCCGAGGAGAACTCCGAGCAGTCCGCCCACCCCGTCGAACGCCAGGTAGAGGTGGATCCCGCCCATCACCAGAAGCATGATCGCGCTGAGGGGTCGCCAGACCCTCAGGGTGCGGTCGCCGGCGATGAATTGACGACGTGAATCGGTGGTGGGAGTCTGCGAGGACATCTCCTCCCCGGCCTTCGGGGAATTGGGGTCGCGCAAGCCGCGGCCGTCGACCAACAAGACGGATCGTCGGGGCCGACCGGTTCATCTGGTGGCCTGTTGGCCTTGGCGTGCGTCCCACATCGACGCCGTCGATCGTCGCGACCAATTTCGGGCAGGCCAGCGTCCTTCGCGGGGGCTGCGGCACGGATGGTTGCCGATCCTCCGGTCACCCCGGGAGCCTTGCGGCGTAAGGGGATAGTGCAGCTCCACGTGGACATCACGTCTCACTGGTGCGACGTGCTCGCCGGCGCCTGCCGCCGAGGTGCTCATTTGCTGGTTGGGGCGGCGGAGTTGTCCCCATGCTCGGATCTGTCCACATTCCCTGCCGACGTCGCACGAGGGCCGGGGCGGATCCGCATGCTGACGGCCATGGGTAGGGCGGGCGTGGCGGTATCTGTGGCGGTGGTCCAGTGACGTTGGCGAGGACGTGGGCGGTAGCCCTGAACGGCATAGCGGGGTATCTGGTGGCGGTCGAGGCGGATCTGGCCGCGGGTCTGCCGGGGACGACGGTGATCGGGATGGGTGACGCCGCGGTGACCCAGGCGCGGGATCGAATCCGGGCGGCGGTGGTCAACTCGGGGCACCGCTGGCCCGATCGGCGGATCACCCTGGCGTTGTCGCCGGCAGCGTTGCCCAAGCGCGGAGCCGGGTACGACATCGCCCTCGCCGTCGCGGTTCTCGCGGCCGCGGGGGTGGTGCCGACCGCTGCCGGTGACACCGTATTGATCGGTGAGCTGAGCCTGGACGGGCAGGTGCGTCCGGTGCGGGGGGTTCTTCCCGCGCTGCTGGCGGCGCGGGCCGAGGGGCGGGAACGGGCGATCGTGCCGGTGGGGAATCTGGCGGAGGCGGCGCTGGCCACCGGGATGTCGGTGTGGGGTGTCGCCTCGCTGGGTGACCTGGTGGCGAGCCTGACCGGTGAGGTGCACCGGCTGGTCGCCGGGGTGGCAGCCGAGAGTTGCAACGCCGATGCCGGGCCGGATCTGGCGGACGTGCTGGGTCAACCGGAGGCCAGGCTGGCGCTGGAGTTCGCGGCGGCCGGCGGTCACCATCTTGGCGATGATCGGCCCGCCCGGCGCCGGGAAGACGATGCTCGCCAACCGGCTGCCGGGCGTGTTGCCGCCGTTGGATCCCGAGCAGGCGCTGGAGGTGACCGCGGTGCATTCGGTCGCCGGAACGCTGGATGGCAAGGTTCCGCTGATCACCCGTCCGCCGTTCGTCGACCCGCACCACTCGGCGTCGCTGGCGGCCATCGTCGGCGGCGGGTCGGCGCACATCAGGCCGGGCAGTGTCAGCCTCGCGCACTGCGGTGTCCTCTTCCTGGATGAGGCGGCGGAATTCAAGCCGACTGTGTTGGATGCGTTGCGTCAGCCGATGGAGTCGGGTGGTGTGTTCTTGGCGCGGGCGTCTGGGGTGGTGCGGTACCCGGCGCGGTTCCAGTTGATCGTGGCGGCGAATCCGTGTCCGTGTGCGGCGGCCCGGGATGTGGATTGCAGTTGTCCGGCGGGAGTGCGGCGGCGGTATCTGAGTCGGTTGTCGGGGCCGTTGATGGACAGGGTGGATATCCGGGTTGATGTGGCGGCGTTGGATCCGTCGGTGTTGACATCGTCTGCGCCGCTGGGGGAGTCGAGCGCAGTGGTGCGGTGAGCGGGTGCTGCTGGCGCGGGAGCGGTCGGCGCGGCGGTGGCGGGGAACTCCATGGCGGTGTTCGTCGCAGGTTCCGGGGTCGGTGGTTCGCCGGTCGTGGCGGCCGGGGCGGGGGGAGGCAGAGTTGCTGGACCGGGCGGTGCGGTCGGGTCGGTTGACCGGTCGGGGGTATGACCGGGTGCTGCGGTTGGCGTTCACCGGCGCGGATCTGGCCGGACGGGATCACCCGTCCGCGGTGGACGTGGCGACGGCGTTGGCGTTGCGATGCGGTGAGAACGTCATGAGTGAGCAACGAGACGGCGGTGGCGTTGGCCGGGTTGTTGCGGGTGTGCGAGCCGCCGAGCGCGGTGCTGTCGGCCTTTCGTGCACCGGGTCGGCCCGGTTGTGGCGTGGAACGCTGTGCTGGACCGGCGGGCGCCGCGGGCGGTGCTGGCGGCGACGGCGGCGCGGACGCGAATGTCACTGCCGCAGAGTTGATGTCGAGGGCGGAACAGGATCTGGCGTTGCGGGCGGGTGCGGGGCGCGGGTGATCGGTGCAGGGCGACCCGGAATGGCCGGCGGACGCGTGTTGAGTCGTTCATGGTGCGCTGGCCCGGGGGTGCGCGGCGCCGGGCCGCCGTTCGGGTTGTATGTGCGGGGTCGGGCGCTGGCCGGGCTGCCGGGCGGCGGGGTGACGATCGTCGGGTCCCGGGCGAGCAGCGCGTACGGGCAGCGGGTGGCGGGGGAGATGTCGTACGAGTTGGCCGGCCGGGGTTTGTCGGTGATGTCCGGGTGCCGCGTTCGGCATCGACACCGCGGCGCATCGGGCGGCGCTGCAGGCGGCCAGGGCGGGTTTGGCGTGAGTCTGCGCGGCCGGGTGATCCCCGCACGGTGACGGTGGCGGTGCTGGCGTGCGGGATCGACCGGGCGTATCCGGAGGCGAACCGGGCGTTGCTGGACGAGATCGGCCGGCACGGGTCGGTGGTCAGTGAGTACCCGCCCGGGACGACACCGGCCCGGCACCGGTTCCTGGTGCGGAACCGGATGATCGCCGCGTTCGGTGCGGGGACGGTGGTGGTCGAGGCCGGCCGCCGGTCCGGGACGTTGAGCACAGCAGCCGCGGCGGAGCAGCTGGGCCGGTTGGTGATGGCGGTCCCCGGTCCGGTGACGTCGGCGATGTCGGTGGGGTGTCACCTGCTGCTGGCAGACCGGTTCGCGCAACTGGTCACCAACGCCGGTGATGTGCTCGCCGCGGTCGGGCAGGCGGCGCCGGACGGTTCCCCTGCAACCGGCCAGGAACGGAGGATGCACTGCCCGGGCGCGGACCCGCGCGCATCCGACCGATGGGCTGGACCTGGTCACCGCCCGCGTCTACGACGCTCTGCCCACCATCGAGACCGCCACGGTGGACGAGATCGTCGTCGAGTCCGGGCTGCTGCCGCACGAGGTCCTCGGGTCCCTCGCCGTTCTGGAAATGCACGGCATGACCACCAAAGAAGGCACCGTATGGCGGCGGCTCAGCGCAAATGCCGCCCGCAGACCTTCGCATTGATGCAATTGATTGATAGCACCGCATGTGGGTCAGGTCCGTCGATGATTCCGGGATTGGTCGCAGTGGTCGATACGCGACTGCTCAAACCCGCCGGCAGCGAGTTCACCTGCGTCACCTCCAGCCGCACCTGCCGGGCCGCGCTGAAACGGTTCAACCGAAAGATGTCGCTGGGCGACGCCGCGGTTGCGTTCCTGTCCGAGCCGCAGAGCGCTGCCGGCTGACCGAGTTTCAAGCGGATCCGCGCGGCACAACCCAGGCCGTGGGCTGTCCGGTGACCGCAGCGATCAGGTCGTAATCCCCGTCGTAGTGGATGAGCACCACCCGCTCGCGTTCGGCGACGGCGGCGACCAGCAGGTCAGGAAATCCGACCGCTCGCATTTGTCCGCGCCGCCACAGCGACTGTTGCACCGCCAATGCCCGAGCCCAGTCCTGGTCGACGGTGGGCAGCCATTCGTATCCTGCACTGCGGTCGCGGCGAAGCTGGTCGAACTCATCCGCCGACCGCGTCGCCCAACCGAGCTCGAACTCGACCACGCCACAGGTTGCGACCATGGCAGCCTCTATCAGCGGACTCAGGACCGCCGCGACGCTTGCCAGATGCAGCCGCGCGAGTGCGCTGGTGTCGGCGAGGTATCGGGCTACCGCTGCCATGCCTGCCGCATGATGGCCTCGTCGAGCAGATCAGGCAGTCCGTTTCCGCCGAGTCGTTCGAGGTCGCGTCGACGAGCGGCGATCGCGGCGACCTCCCTGAGCGCAGCGTTCACCGTGTCTTTCTTCGTCGAGGTGCCCAGCACCTGCTGGGCACTCCCGAGCAGGTCGTCATCGAGATCGATCAGAGTCTTCGTCATGTCGCTCCTCCGTGTATATCCAAAGCGTACGTCAGCGGATATACTGATGCTTGCGATGGGGGACCGCACTCTGCGGCCCGTGCTGGCGTTCCGGCCTACCCGCAAGATCCCGGAACTGCCCGACACCGGTGTGCTCATGCTCCCAAACACCCTCATCGCCTGCCCTGCTCGCAAAGCTCAGCGCGCGGCACTGATCGGGTCGTCCCGGTCGTCGCCAGCGGGTGCCGCCACCGACGCGAGGACCGGCGTAGCGGACGGCACGACCGTGACGGGCGGGGGCAGCGACCAGCTGATCGGCGGGGCGGCCGGGCCTGTAGGTGAATGCGCGGCGCGCTGGGCACCGGCACCTCGTGCAGCCCCCTGACCACCAGTTCGATGCGCACCGTCGGCACGGCCATCTCAGCGACCGCAGCCGCCTTTGCAACGACTACGGCACACACAAGACGCCGGCGATCCGTAAATGGCTTGCCGACCATCCCAGGTTCCATATGCATTTCACCCCCACCTATTCCAGCTGGATCAACCAAGTCGAACGATGGTTCGCCTACATCACGGACCAACTCATCCGCCGCGGCGACCACCGATCCGTCCAAGCATTCGAAGCCGACATCCGCGCCTGCGGTGAAGGCCTGGAACAGTGACCCCAAGCCGTTCATCTGGATCAAGACAGCCGAACAGATCCTCACCTCGATCGGACGACTTATTCAACGAGTCGCCGGCGCGGGACACCAGGTTCCGAACGCCTCTGCGAAGCAAGGCCCTTAGTTCACCAATTCGTTGCACGTAGGAAGGCACGCTGGGCCAGATCGACGGGTCCAGGCAGTTCAAAAGAGTTCGACATGCTGAGCCAACTACTACGACCAACGACACGTCACCCGGTGAGGCCTCGTCCAGGACGATGAGGTGCTCGTCGGATGAGTGTCTGGCGATCCGGAATGCTGCGGCAGCGGTGCCTTTGCCTACCCAAAATCACCCACTTGCCGTTGACTTTTGGCAGTGGTTGTACGAGGTGCGCGTAGTGCCCGAGACCCTAGATCGATTGTTCGGGCGGCCCAGCAGGGTGCGCGCGGCGTCGTGCTGTTCATCGTTCGTTCGGTAACGTATTCGGTGCCGGCGTTGACTGCACCACGACCAGATGCGCGCCGGCCGTTCCAGGCTGTCTGGCCTCGGCCAGGATGGTGTCGGTTGTTCCAGGATGCTGACCTGCCACGCCGCTGGCGACCTCGCCTTGCAGATCGCCGAACTCGACACCCCGATTGCGGAACTCACCAGCGCAAACCACACGCCGCCCAGCCGGCCCTTCCTACATGAGGCAACGAACCGAACTACGCGGACCTTTTCGATGAGTCAACGCGGGGCTACTGACATGTCTGACAAGGACGGTCAGAATGTCTGTATGTCACTGGATCCGGGGTCGGTGTTCGCTGGGTATGTCATCGAACGGCTGATCGGCGTCGGTGGCATGGGATCGGTGTACCTGGCGCGGCATCCGAACTTGCCACGGCTGGACGCACTCAAGCTGCTGAACCCCGAATTCAGTGTGGATCATGAATTCGCAAAAAGGTTCCTGAGGGAAGGCGGAATCGTCGCTGGATTGAGCCATCGACACATTCTGCCCGTACATGATCGTGGTTCCTACAACGGGCAACTTTGGTTCAGCATGCCATACGTGCAGGGGCGGGACGCCGAAGAAGCGGTGAGTGCCTCCCCAAAGGGGATGCCGGCAGAACTCGCGGTTCACATCGTTGAGCAGGTCGGGTCGGCACTGGATTACGCGCACCGTCAGCACCTGCTGCACCGCGATGTCAAACCCGCGAATATCCTGCTGGCACCTCCTGACGAGATCGACGAAATGGAGTGGGTGTTCCTCACCGACTTCGGCATTGCAAAGTCGATCGACGAGGTCGCGGCATTGACCGTGACCGGGTCGGTGATCGCGACGTTCGTCTACGCATCCCCGGAACAAATCGAAGGTAAACAACTCGATCACCGCACCGATATCTACAGTCTCGGCTGCGTGCTGCACCGACTGCTAACAGGCTCGGTACCCTACCCGGCCGCGTCAATCGCGGCCGTCATAAACGGGCACCTACATTTGCCGCAACCACGCCCCTCGACGCTTGTACCCGGACTCCAACCCAGCTTTGACGAAGTCGTCGCTGTCGCCATGGCCAAAATACCCGCCGACAGGTACCAGTCATGCCGCGCTCTCGCAGCAGCCGCCAAACATGCACTGGACGCCGGCGGGCAAGCAACGATCAGGAATCTGCCGGCGACAACTCGGTCTGAACCGCGACCATCGAACATCTACACCGACACCGACACACACCCAGCAGCACATGCGCGCATTCCAGGGCAGGTCGCCATCGATAGTCCCATCGGGACCTCGATCGCGCCAATAACGGCGATTGTCGACCCGCCGCCGGACGGGCCGTTGCCGACGTCCGAACGACCGTCGTGGGTAGCGTTCTTGTTGTTGCTTATGGGTGGTTGTCTGAGCGGGATAGCCGCCGTTCTGCCACAATTTGCCGGCTCTAATCCACTGATCCCGTTGGAGGCCGTTAATGGCTTGGCCGGTTCCCTGGGGGCGGAACTGGCGTCTCTGGTTACAGTTCTTGCGTCTGCATCGTGGAAATGGCTCCCGCATCGTTTTGTGGCACTTGGCGCAGCTCTTGGAGCGTCGTTCTACAACGTGCTGTTGTGCGTCAATGGTGCCTTTTTCCTTCTCGACTCCCCCTATTCCTCCTTGGGATTTGGCTGGTGGGTCAGCGTTGTGGGAGCGTCGCTGGCGTTGGTGGGCGTCTCCGTGGCATTGCGGGCCGCCGGCAGCGCACGAAGGATGCCGATAAGCATAAAACGCGACCGCTGGACCGCTGGTGGTGTCGCCCTCATTATGGCTGGCATCGCAATAATGATCGCAGGTATAACGCGACAAGCTGACGCCAGCACGCTGACTCGATGGAATCTGCCAGTACTGATTGTTGTGCTGGCAGGCCCACTGGCAATGCTTCGGTTGGGCCCTGTGTATAGAATAACCGCAGTGACGGCGGTGGTGACCTTTGGAGCGGTCTGGATCTTGGGACGAACTCTTTCGGATATTGACGACGACATCAATACCAGCGTGTTGGACTGGTATCTACTCGTGTCGTTGATGGCCATCGTGTCCGGCTGCATACTCAGTCAGTTCGGTCGGTCAACGAATGCCGATGCAGCGGGGACCCGTCGAACTGGTCGATCTTGGTTAGCTTTCTCAATGATTCTTGTGGGCGGTTGTTTGACCGGGATAGCTGCTTCTTTGCCACGACTGGGACGCGTCCCTCTAACATCCGTCAACGACGTGGCCGATTTCTTGACGTTGGAGATGGCGTCCTTGATAACGGTTCTTGCCGTGATCTTGTGGAGATGGCTGCCACATAGTTCCATCTTACTTGGCGTGGTGTCTGGAGCGACGCTCTATAATCTGCTGCTGTGCCTGAGTAGCGCACTTGACTTTCTGGATCCCGGGACTTATCCCTCTTTGGGTATCGGATGGTGGGTGTCCGTTGTTGGGACGTTGCTGGCCGTGGTGGGCGTAGTCGTGGCTCTGAAAGAGCAGACCGAACCGGGAACGTCGATTCGCGTTGAGCGCGACTTTTGGACCGCTGGCGGGGTCGGGCTGATTCTGGTGGGGCTCGCGTTCATGATTGCTGGTCTAGCGCGACCAGCATCAGCCAACCGGCTGGCCGATTGGCTTCCTGTGGCCATTGTCGTGTTCGCGCTTGCCGTTGCCTTGTCTCGGTTCGGACGCAGACATAGAACGATCGCCGTGACCGCGGCGGTAGCGTTCGGTATGGTCTGGTTCTTGAGAAGATTGTTTTTCATCCTCTTCGCCGGTGGCAGTGTTCATTATTGGTTTCTGCTGGCTCCGCTGATTATCGCCGTAGCCGGTTCCATTCTCAGCCAGTTTGGTCACTCGCCGCAGAAACCCGAACTTGAAGCGGGACGAGCCCGGCGAGTTCTACCTGGGCGTGCGCAAAACTCTTGAGGCAGCTGAGTGGGAATGGCTTGGGACAAACGCCGGCCGGGTTGGCAACCGAAACTCCATGTCCGCAACTGTTGACTCTTCGAACTCTTGCTCGGTCGTTGAGGTGATGTACCGCGTAATGCAAGGTTCCGGTGAGCCAACGCTTGAGCAGCGAAGCGATCTTGTGCCGCCCGGCAGATTGACGTGAACGGGTTCCTTCGCGCCTGGCCGGCGAAGTACTGGTGTTCAAATCCCATCGTTGACAAGCGGCCCAGTTGGCGGTCGCCGTCGATGGAGCGACACCCTGTGCCTACCGGACTCGCTGAGCCACCACAACTCCGCGAACCGGCACCCTGATGCACCCCGACACACTCCGGCGATACGCCCTTCAACCAGGATTCCGCGCCGTCGAGGCGCTCGACACCGGCAAGTTCGGGCTCTGGCGCTTTCCCTGCGTGTCAGGGTCCGTTGAGGCCAGCGGTTCGTAGCAAGTCCGCCACCCGTAGGGCGAGATTCTGAGGTCGTAGTGCCGGCAATGTGATGGTCCAGGATGAAACGGTGAGTACTCCTGGTCCCGCGTGAGGGTGGTCCCCGACGTCGTCGGGCGTTCACCATCACCGAGAAGCTGCTACACCTGACGGCGTAGAAGGCGGCGTGTGCCGCCGGTGACGGAGGCGTCGGCGCGTACTTGCGGGAGCTGGGTTTGTATTCGTTGCAGATCACTCGGTGGCGGCAACTCCGCGATGCTGGGTTGCTGACGGGGAAGAAGCCGGGCGAAAGGGTCGGCCGGCCAACGCCGGAGCAGGCGGAGATCGCCAGGCTGACCAGGGAGCCGGACGTCAGTCGACGGCAGTTGTCGAAAACTGAGGCGGCGCTGCAGACGTGTTGCCCGTTGCGTCCGGTGAGTGCGGTCGGCGCCTTGTTCGGCCGTCTGATTCTTGTCCACAACGTTCGAAACGAGGCGCTGGCGACGGTTTTAAAACCAGTCACGTGGATAAATTGGACGGCTGATGGCGCGACGTGCCCGCCCCGAGGTGGGGGGGCGAACCCGCGGATCGTCGGCAGGTCAGGCCAGCAGCTTCTGCACCGCGGTTTTAAAATCTGCCATCGCGGCGCGGTAGAAGCTGGGCCCGTAGGAGACCCGGGCGATCCCCAAATCGCTGAGTGTGGCCAGGTTCAACTCGTCACTGACGTTACCGTTGATCGGGCCCGGCAGGTCGGAGACGATGGCGGCCAGGTCGGCCTTTCGTCGGACACCGATGGGATAGAGGCAGTCGGCCCCGGCCTCGCGATAACGCTGACCTCGCCCGATGGTTTCCTGGAGCCGATGTGATTCCGGTACGGCGCTGGTCGACAGGAACACATCGACGCGGGCGTTGATGACGATGGGAACCTCGGCGTCGTCCGCGGCTGACCGGACGGCGGCCAGCCAGTCGGCCTGCGCCCCCACCTCGACCAGGCCACCGCTTCGATGGTCGGAATCCTCCAGGTTGCAGCCGACCGCGCCGATCTCGAGGAGCCGATCGACCAGGTCGCGGGGCGCCAGGTGGTAGCCCGCCTCGGCGTCCACGGAGACCGGGACCGAGACGGCTCGGGCGACCCGGCCGGCCGCCGCGAACATCTCCTCCCACGGCGCGCGCTCCTCGTCGGGATAGCCCAGCATCGCGGTGATCGCCGCGCTGGCCGTGGCAACAGCGGGGAATCCCGCATCGGCAACAATCCGCGCGCTCGCCGCGTCCCATACGTTGGGCAGCACCAGCAGCTGATCACGGTGCAGCTGACGCAGTTGCTCTGCCTGGGCCTTCAAATCCGACATCTGGCACCTTCCTCTGTGAGCCTGTGCTGGACAGACCCGGCACATCGCAGAAACTGATCGGAACCCGCAGTGAGGTTGTCCGGACTCCGTGCTGACCCGCAGACCGATGTGGGCGTTGCCTAAAGTCGAGGCGGCAGCTTGCCGAACGGCGAGACAGCAGGTCATGGACGTCAACCGCAGCGATCGGCAGTCGTGATGAAAGCAATGATGTACGACGACTTCGGCGGCCCGATTTCGGTGCGGGTCGTTCCCGACCCCATACCGGGTGAGGCGGATGCCGTTGTGCGGGTGGCGGCGTCCGGACTGTGCCGCAGTGACTGGCACGCCTGGGCGGGGCACGACGACACGGTCCGCCTCCCACACGTTCCCGGGCACGAATTCGCCGGAACGATCGAGTTCCTCGGCGCGGGCGTGCGTCACTGGTCGGTCGGCGACCGGGTCACCGCACCGTTCGTGTGCGGCTGCGGAAGCTGTGAATGGTGTCGCGCCGGCCAGGCGCAGGTGTGTCCGAATCAGACACAACCGGGGTTCACCCACTGGGGATCGCACGCCGAACTGGTGCTGATCCGGGCAGCCGACGTCAATCTCGTCGCGATCCCCGAGGCCATCTCCGACGAAGCGGCCTCGGGCCTCGGCTGCCGTTTCGCGACGGCATTCCGCGCCGTCAAGGCACGCGCGAATGTCCGGACCGGCGAATGGGTGGCCATCTTCGGGGCCGGCGGGGTCGGCCTCAGCGCCGTCATGATTGCCGCCGGGGCCGGGGCGCGGGTCATCGCCGTCGACCGCAACCCGGACGCGCTGGCTATTGCAAGCCGTGCGGGCGCCGCGCACGTGGTCGCGGCGTCCGCGGCCGAGCACATTGTCGAACTCACCGACGGCGGAGCACACGTCGCCATCGACGCGGTCGGATCCGCGAGCACCGCGATCGCAGCGATCATGTGTCTGCGCCGGCGCGGTCGACACGTGCAGATCGGCCTGCTGTCCCAGGAGGAACTTCCCCGGCTGCCGCTCGATCGCGTGATCGGCTGGGAGCTGGACATCCTGGGCAGCCACGGCATGGCGGCTGCGGACTACCCGGTCATGCTCGACCTGGTGACCAGTGGATCGCTACGACCGCAGGGGCTGGTCGGGCGCATCGTCACGCTGGAGGAAGGTGCCGAGTTCCTGACCGGAGCGGGAACTGCCCCGTCGACCGGGATGACGGTTATTCGGCCCGGCTGACGAGCACGGTCCAGACGTATGCATCCTCGATCCCCGCGGAACGCGGACCCGTTTGCTACGGGGCCAGCACGACGTGCGAGAGATACATCGCCGGGACGTCGACCTTGAACAAGGCGTATGCGTTGAGGTCGGACAGCGCCGGCTGCGGAATGGGTTGATGGTCGATGCGCCGCAGGGACTGCGAGACCTGGATCTGAGCCACGACGCCGAACAGATAGGTGCGGTCGGGTTCGACCACGAACGACAACGCCGCGTCGCCGTCGGTCAAGCTGCCGCCGTGACCGTAGACACCGCCGCCGACGATGCCCCAATCCGCCCTGGCAACGGTCGTCACCACCGCGGATCGGTTGGACAGCAACGGCTCCCATCCGCCGGAGACTGGATTGAGCTGGTAGACGCGCGTCCAGAGCCGGTAGTCGAACCAGATCCGGCCGTCGACCTTCTCGGCCCAGACGTGGTTGACGTCGAGCAGATCCCTGCCCGTCCAATGAATCTCGGGGTCCACGGTCACCCGGCTGAGGGTCCCGAACCGGGCGCGATCAGCCCGGAAACTGGCATAGACACCGGCGGACGTCGATTCCGACGGCACCGTCGTGTCGACGCTCTGGATGCAGGTCAACTTGCCGTTGCGTTTGTACGCAGACGCCGATCCCATCGGCGCCGTCCAGATTTGCTCGTGGATGTACCGCTGCGACGCAGGAAGCCAGGCCGGCTCGGCCTCGACCGGAACGTAGATGCCGCGCAGCAGTTCCAGGATCGAGCCGCCGGAGTTGACGCCGATACGGTCGGCAAACGCACCGCCGCGGGTGTACATGATCGGTGGAGCATCGTTCAATTTCTCCACTACGGCCGACGTGGCCCGCTGATCGAACGTTCCGTCCTGGAAGATCCGATCGAGTTCGCGGACCGCGGCCGTCGTCTCCCCGTCGAAGAGCACATCCGCGGTGGGCGAATCCAGCGACTGCGTCGTCGATGCGCCGGCCGCTCCCTGGTCGCCATACTCGATTCCGGTCACAGTCCGCTCCCACGGGTCAGTCGTGCACGACGGCTGGAACCGTACTCGCCGATGGTCGGTGCGGCTCGTCTCTCGCGCCGCTGTCAGTTCGTGGAGGCTCCCGATCCGATGACAATGAACGACCCGCGACCCGCGACCCGCGGCCGGCCATCGGACGAGCCTTGGTCTTCGTCGACGCGGCAGGGCCGGCCCTCTGTCGTAGGGGATGCGGCGTCGGTGGGGCGGCCGCAACAGCCTTGATGACGATTGCGCCTCACGGAGCGGGTATGCGACCATCGCGTCATCCGTCGGCAGGGAGGTGACACCTATGTGCGCAGTATCCGTCATGGGTGCTTCCTGCAGGGCAGGATCGCGCGACTGAGGTCGGCGCGGCGGGGAGCGCCCACCAGGCACTCCGCGAAAGGCGTTCCCCGTGAACTCAGCAGCTTCTCCGACTCCGCAGCACAACCCGGCGACGGCCGCCGACCGGCCGAAGCCGGACAATGATCAGCCGCAGGTTGACGCCACGAACCGGTTGCCCGCCGCGGGCGGGCGGGCGGTGGTCCTCGGGGGTGGCGGATCGACAGGCAATGCATGGCTGATCGGCGTCGTCGCCGGCCTGTTCGATGCCGGGCTCGACGTCACCGCAGCTGATCTGACGATCGGCACGTCGGCCGGCTCGACCGCCGCGGCCCAGTTTGCCGGCGCGACGCCGACCGAGTTGTTCGCCGCCATTCTTGCTGCTCCTCAGCATGCGAACGGTCCGGATCGATCCGCCCGGGGACACGCCCCGGCCAAGCCGGTGGCGGACCACCTGGACAGAACCGGCAAGATCATCGCTTCCGCTGTGGACGCGGCTGACATGCGCCGCAGATTGGGTGCCGCGGCAATCGAGATGGATGCCGGGTCGGACGGTTCCTGGCAAACTCACTGGCGTGCCACCGTCGCCGCACGGCTGCCCGGTTTGCGCTGGCCGCAGCGAATGGTGCTCATCACGGCGGTCGACGCTGACAGCGGGGAACCGGTCGTGTTCGACCGGCACAGCGGTGTCGACCTTGTGAACGCCGTTGCCGCCAGCTGTGCCAGTGGCCGTCCCTACCAAATCGGGGGGAACAGATACATCGACGGCGGGTACCGATCGAATGCCGAGAATGCCGACCTTGCAGCCGGATACGGCCGGGTACTGGTGCTCTCACCGTTCGGCGGCAGAACACGAACTCCGCTGGACTGGGGCCTGCATCTGGCAACACAGGTCGACGCCCTCCGAGCGGGCGGTAGTGGGGTGGAGACCATTTTCCCGGACAGCGACGCCGAGCACATGTTCGGCGCACACGCGATGGATCTGTCGCTGCGGCCGCCCGCTGCTCGGGCCGGCTACCAACAAGGCAGCCAAATGGTCGAGCAGCTCACCGCATTTTGGCACTGATGACATCTGACGCCCATACCGGATCGGTGCGTCGGGGGCCGATGTCGCCGCGCGCAGCTACGCCACACTCCGGACAATGACCTCGACGGGTGGCAAGGCCCACGAGGAGGTATGGAGTGATCGGTCGCCCCGCGAAGACATTCGTCGCCGGACTGGCGCTGGCGGCGTCACTGGGTGCGCTGTTGGTGCTGGCCGGTGGGGTCGGAGCAGCGTCGTCGCATGAGACGGCATTCGCGCAGGCCAGACTCGCGGCGGCAACAGACGACGAGTCAGCAGCCGAAATCCCGCTGTGCACGGTTTCGACGACGCAGACAAGTGGCAGCCGTCCCCCCGTTTTGACCGAAAGCGACTTTTCCGGGGTCATTCAAAACGGCGACGATTTGGTACGGCAAACGCATCCGGACGAGGCCAAAGAGCTCTACCGGTCCGTCTTGGACGCCGAAGGTGCCGACGCGCAAGCCAGGACCTGCGCGGCGACGGGATTGGCCAAGATCGTCATCGACGCGCCTGATGCACCATCGAATCCCATCTCGGATCTGTCCAAGTCCGTGGCATCCTTCGGCAGCAGCTACCTGACTCCCTTGTGGAATGTGCTGCTGCCGTTCGCGATCCTCGTCGTCGTCTTCCTGCTGATCGCCAAGGTGTCGACCCGGTTCCTGGTCACCACGGACGAGGTGATGGACCATCCCACCTGGTTGTATGTCTGTTGCGGATGGCTTCCGATCCTTGTCGGCGCCGCATTGCTACTCCTGGCGCCCCCGACCGGGATCGGATGGTGGCTGCTGCTGCCGGGTGGCGCGATCATCGCGCTGAATGCCCTGTATCTCTCGAACCTCAACAATGCGACCCGCCCGACCAGGTTGGTGCTGGCCTTCGCCTGTGGTGTTCTCATCGTGCCTTTGATCCTGGTCCTGATCGGGTTGGGAATGGCGGGCACGCTGGCCATGGGCCTCGCCTCGGCCGGCTTCGGCATCGTGGCGATCGGGTACTCGCGGGGTCTTCGCAAAGAATTGAGCATTGAAGGAATGAAGGCCGACGGCACCCCGGATGCAGGAGTCTCCCAGCTCATGAGGGTGGCGCTGAGCGACATGTGCGTCTCCTTCCCGCGCGGCGCGATGATGCCCGTGTCAACGGATGTCAGTTCTTTGCAGCAGGAAGCCCTGTCGATCCTGCCCGAAGGGACATGGGCGAAGGTAGGAGCGTTCCTGGTCTCCCTGACTCGACCGCCTCGCCCATGGCGAGTTCTCCTCACCTGCGTCGACGAGGTGACCATCGAAGTGATCTTGACCAGGAACGGACGCTTCGCCGACGGCTTGACCATCCGCAGCGGGGATTTCGGCTGGCCCGCGGCGGACCGCCCGGCCGTGGGCCCGGCGGAAGTGGAAGCGAAGGAGTCGGATGCGAGCGGTGCGGTCACCCCCGGCGACCTGACCGTGGCTGCCGCGGCCTTCGTCCTGCTGGCCCTGTCCACCCGGCACCCCGACCTGGCCCGAGGGCTGAACGGGGCAACGCGTTGGGCCAGCGTTGCGGCGCAGGTGATCGCGACTGCTGAACGTCCGAAGAGCCTGTCGGCGGCGCATCGCGAGCAACTGCTGGCGAATGCCGTCGCTATGGACCACAACAATCTCTCTGCGCAACTGGCCTTTGTCGTCGAACGATTCGCACGGAACGCCGACCAGAACAGCAACTTCCAGGCGGAGCTGGAGAAGCTCAGAACACGCGTCGAACTGCCGGAGGGCACGGTTGTAGGGGACATGGCGGCCCTGCGTCTGCGTCTCGGGTTCAACCTTCTCGTCGCCTACACGAACACCTGGTTGGCGGCGGACGGCCGGAACCGGGCCGATGCGCGCGGACGAGCGCGCGAAGCCGGAAATCAATTGATTGGTTCGCTCAACGCGCAAGGTTCATCGGGAAAGGACTTGCAGCCACTTGTTCGAGAGATCCGCCGCAGTACAGAGGTGCTGCTTTCGATCCTGACGGATGGCGTCTCCTTGAACGAGGACGTCGACGGTGCCCTGTCGATGTACGAAATTGCCTGTGCTCACGCATTCGCCGCAGAGTCGACACCCGCCCGCTGGACGGCAAGTCTCGACTGGCTCGAGCGTGCGACGTTGGCCGACCCGAGCAATGGAGCGTGGGCACGCTCGGACCCCTCGTTCAGAGGTCTCACGATCGGATTCGGGCCCACTGAATGGACGAATACCCCTGCGGCCGAATCTGCGGCGGACGATGGGCGCCCTCGTTATCAACACCTCACACGGTTCAGGCAGATTGTCGGTGACACCCTGCCCAAATCGTTCACGGATCTCGACGACATCAAGCCACATATCAAGGAACTGGCCGCCCGTGGGATCACCTCCGCTGCTGATGTGGCGCAACTCGAGGCTTGGTGGATCGCCGACGAACTGGGACTGAGCCGAGCGGTGACCGGACGCTGGGCGCAACTCGCGAGACTTCATGAGTACCTGCCCAAGGATCGACGCGCGATACTCGTTCTGTTGGTGACGGCAGGTGTGGACAGCGTCGACTCGCTCCGTCGGCACATCGTCGGCGACGACGACACGAAGAGAGCTGATCTGGCGCGGGCGCTGATAGCCGCGGCAGCAGACGGCGATATCGTGCCGCCCTCCGAGGCGGCGTTGCGCGATCTGCCCAATTGGTCAGCGGACGGCGCCCGAATGCTGCCTGCCGGCTGAATCGGTTCTCGCCAACGGGACTCACTCCGGGGCGAGACCGATCGATCAGCTCGGGTCGGCAGTCTGAGTGCGGCGGCTCCTGGCCCGGCGGGCGGCCTCCTCGACGATCTGGTGCGCGATCACCGACACCTTGGCGTGATCGTGCTGGCTGCGAGTGCGGACCCGTTCGAACGCCTGCTCGGGGCTGACGCCGGTGCGGCTGATGATGATGCCGATTGCCTGGTCGATCACCGCCCGGTTGGTCAGCGCCGCCTGCAGGTTCGCGGCCAGGCGTTGGGTCTGGGCGAGAATCTGCGCGTTCTGTACGGCGATTGCCGCGGGCATCGCGAACAGCTGACCGATGTGTTCGGCGCGCTCGTCGAAGGCATCCCTGGGGTGGGCGTACACATTCATCGCGCCGACCACCGTGTCCTCGACGAGCAGCGGCAATGAGAGCACGCTGTGCACGCCGAGTCGGCCCGCGCGGGGTCCGAAGCGTGGCCAGCGGGAGTCAGCGCTCAAGGAGCCGGACCGCATGGTCTGTCCGGTGGTGGCGGCGCTGATGCAGGGTCCTTCGCCGATGCCGTACTGGATGTCGTCGATCTCCCGGACGAACGGCGCACTTTTCACGGTGGTGTCCGACCAGTCGGCTTCGATCAAAGTCAGACCCGCACCGTCCGCGCCCGGAATGGCCTGCACCGCGTACCTCGCGACCTTGGTCAGCAGGTCCTCCAGGGACAACCGGGCAGTGGACAACCCGGCCAACGCGGTCAGGCTGCCGGTGAGGTCGTCTTCCGGTGCCTCGCTGGAGGCCGCCGTTTGCGGAGAAGCCTGGGCGGCCAGTGGGTCAGGCCGTCCCGACAGAACGGGAGGTTCGGAATCCATGACCAGTTCCTTTGACGGCTGAATCGACTGGCCTCAACATAGTCCGTATCGGGGGACGGCGACCGGCGACGGTCCGGTCAGCGACCGATCGGGGCTGAATGGGTCCGTCATCTACCCAAGGTTGGCCGCACCGTGTCGAGCAGTTGCCGGGCGGCCGCGACCAGCGTGGATCCGCCGTCGGGGCCGTGCACCCGGCGAAGGGAGCGGGTGAAGGCAGGTGCCTGTCGACCACGATGTGGTCACCCAAGCCGTAGGCGAAGGTCGCCGAGTAGCGCGGCGAGAACGATGCCCAGGTCGGTGCCCGGGTCCTCCAGGGCGTCGGTCAACAGGTCGAGTTTCCGGATGACATCAATGGGAATTCCACAAAGGGGATACTCCAGGAGCGCTCATAACGCCCGATTGGCGTGCGATGGAAGAGACCACTCGGTTGAGGCGTCGCAGCATACCGAAGAAAGATTCTCGGCGCCCGTCGACGAGGAATTCCGGCGTCATCATCGTAACGCCTCCGGCCGAAGGTAAGCGCTGGAATCGGGTTACTCCGCCACTCGTCGACCCAGCGCGCCGTGGGTGCCGCTCGATGACCGTGAGGTTGACAATGCCTGCAGATTCAGCTTGGCTCGATACTGCTGGAGGCACAGCCGCAGGGAACCGAGGCCCTCGTGATGGGCCGCGGTATCGAAAGCGTCCCGATCGTGATCGGCTTTTCGGCAGACCCACTCGCACACCCCAGCATTTTCAGGCATGGCTCTCGGCAATGTGCCGGCCGGAGCCGTCCGAAGGCTGCCGCTTGGCAATTCCGCTTGGCAATTCCTCCCGGACCCTGGCGCATCCCGAATGTGTCGGTGCCTCGAATTTCACCGCTGCCGTCGGACCCGGCCCGGTCCGTCTCAGGTTCGTTCAGAGCGTCATCCCAGCGGACATCCGTTCTCACGGTCAGGGTGCAGGCTTTCGAATCGCGGTCGCTGCGACCGGTCGCCGCGGCCATCATGGTGCCGTGACCGACGCACCCGCCTATCGGATCTGGCCCCCCATCGCGCTCGGCGCCCCCCTGCTCGTGGGATTGATGCTGACGGCCTTCGTGGGCGATCCGTTCACGTTGCCTCGGGACGGCGCCCGGATCATCGGTGCGGTCCTGCTCGCCGTGTTCGGCATCTGGAACGGATGGACGCTGATCGTGATGGCGGCCGCCCGCACCGCGGTGCTGCCCGGCGGCGCCACCAGCGTCCTGCTGGACCGCGGTCCGTTTCGGTTGAGCCGGAATCCTCTCTACCTCGGGTTGGTCGTGCTCGACGTCGCGCTCGCCCTGTTGTGGCCGTCGGCGTGGGCCCTGCTGGGAGTTCCGGTCGGAATCGCGCTGTTGTGGTGGGGGGCGATCGCGCCCGAGGAGCGATATCTCAGCCGCAGGTTCCGCGCTGAATACGAGGACTACCGGCAACGGGTGCGCCGCTGGCTCTGACCGCGGCCGGGTGTGCCGTTGGGTCGACAGAGAGTTGCGGCGGCAGTTCCCCCGGCGCCCCACGCCGACGGTCCTGGCGATCGTTTGCTGATTGACGAGACCCGTTGACCCGAATCGTGTCCTTGACGGTGTCGACTGGTCACGCCAGAATAATCAGTAATCACTTACTGAGGAGCGATGATGGTGGGGTCGGGACGCGATCGGCTGCTCGCGGCCGCGATGCGCCTGTTCGGCGAACGCGGTTACGCCGCAACGACTGTGGCGATGATCGAGGCCGAAGCAGGGCTGACACCCGGTGCCGGCGGTCTGTATGCGCATTTCCGCTCCAAGGAAGCGGTGCTGCGGGCGGGGCTCGAGGCGATCCTTCAGCCGGAGGCCGCCCTGCCACCGATCGCCGATCCCGACGGTGCCCGCGCGGCCGCTCCCGAACCCGGGTTGGCGGTCAGACTCGAAGCGGTGGCCAGGGCCGGGCTCGCCCGGCTCGAGCACGATCGGGATTTCAACCGGATCCTGGTCCGCGATCTGCGGAACCTGCCCGATCTGCTGGAGATGACCGCAGACCGCGAGATCCGGCCCGTGCATGCCCGACTCGCCGCTCAACTGGCCGCCGCAGGCCCGATCACGGAACCCGACGCGCAGGCGTTGGCCGCGGTGCTGATCGGTGCGGTCAGTCACCTGTGGCTGATGAACGACGTTTTCGGCTCCCATCCCGCAACAGTGAGTTCAGACGATTACCTGTCGATGGTGGTGCGCTGCGCCGCAGCGATTCTCGAGCCGGAGGAAACATGAAGGTACTGATTGCCGGCGCCACCGGCGCGATCGGTGTGCCCCTGGTCAGTCGATTGCTGGCCGCGGGTGACCAGGTCACCGGCATCGCTCGTTCAGCTGCGGCGGCCGAAACACTGGGCCGGCTGGGCGCCGCGACGGTCCGCGCCGACGTCCTCGACCGGGGCGGGCTGCTGGAAGCCGTCGGTGGCAGGCGCTTCGATGCGGTGGTCCATGAGCTCACCGCGTTGAAGAAGCCGCCCGCGCGCTACCGGGACATGGCCGCGACCAACACGCTGCGCACGACCGGAACGGCCAATCTGCTGGAAGCCGCGCAGCGGGTCGGTGCCACTCGTTTCGTCACGCAGTCCATCGTGTTCGGGTACGGCTACTCCGACCACGGTGATGCGATCGTTACGGAGCAGACCCCGTTCGGCGAACCGGTGCCAGGCGCCGCGGCACCGATAGTCGCCGCGATGAGGTCGGCCGAGGACCAGGTGTTCGACCATCCGGACCTCGAAGGAATCGCCCTGCGGTACGGGCTGTTCTACGGGGCCGACATCACGGCGACTGCGACCTTGCTGCGCCGACGGATGCTGCCGGCGCCGTCATCGGGAGGTCGACTCGCAATGGTGCACCACGACGACGCGGCGGCCGCCACCCTGGCCGCCCTGCGCCGGGGACAGCGGAACAGCGCCTACAACATTGTCGACGACACCCCGGTGACCTGGCGCAGCTACGTGGAAGCCGTGGCCACCGCGGTCGACGCCCCCGGGCCGATGGTGCTGCCCGGCTGGCTGCTGCGGGCGGTGGCGCCGTACGCGGGCCTGTTCATGACCAGGGTGAACATGACGGTCTCGAATGCCAGCGCCCGCGCCGAACTCGGCTGGATCCCCGCGTTTGCGTCCTACCGTGAGGGCATCGCCGCATCCACCGGTCGGGACGCACCGACACCGGGAACTTCGGGTCGGTGAGCAGGCGCGTTCCGGGTTCCTGCCGTGCGGCGGCAGAACTCCCGTGCAAAGGGATGAGTCGGACAATCCGAGATGCGGGCGTGGCTCGCAAATCCGGCGAGTTATGCTCCCGGCTCGCGACGCGAAGCGTCCATCCCGACCTGGAGGCGGCATTGGGCACCATCACCACAATGGACGGCACCGAGATCTTCTACAAGGACTGGGGGACGGGTCGGCCGATCGTGTTCAGCCATGGCTGGCCGCTGTCGGCCGACGACTGGGACACCCAGCTGCTCTTCTTCCTTCAGCACGGATACCGGGTCATCGCGCACGACCGGCGCGGCCACGGACGGTCCACCCAGACCAGCGACGGCCACGACATGGACCACTATGCGGACGATCTCGCGGCCCTCACCGAGCATCTCGACCTGCATGACGCCGTCCATGTCGGGCACTCCACCGGTGGCGGTGAGGTCGTGCACTACATTGCCCGGCACGGCGAGGACCGGGTGGCGAAGGCGGTGCTGATCTCTGCCGTCCCACCGCTGATGTTGCAGACCGAGGCCAATCCCGGCGGTCTGCCCAAGAGTGTTTTCGACGACCTGCAGGCGCAGCTGGCGGCAAACCGGTCGGAGTTCTACCGGGCATTGCCCGCGGGACCGTTCTACGGATTCAACCGGCCGGGGGTGGAATCGTCGGAGGCAATCATCGAGAATTGGTGGCGGCAAGGAATGATGGGCGGCGCAAAGGCGCACTACGACGGCATCGTGGCATTCTCGCAAACCGATTTCACCGAGGATCTGAAGAAGATCAGCGTGCCGGTGCTGGTGATGCACGGAGACGACGACCAGATCGTCCCCTATGCAGATTCCGGGCCGCTGTCCGCGGAACTCGTCCAGAACGGCACGCTGAAGACGTACGCAGGCTTCCCGCACGGCATGCCGACCACCCAGGCCGAGACCATCAACGCCGACCTCTTGGCGTTCATTCGATCCTGATCGCCGGCTCGCTGCCGGGCCGGCGGGGCTCGACCCGGCGGCGAACTGGGCCCAGGGAATCGGCGCGGTACCCAGTCCGACGAGCAAACCGGACAGCATTCGAGCCGACGCCGTGCCGATCGTGCAGGCGGCGCGATACGGCCCAATGTGCCCCGGACCCCAGCCTTCTCGGACCACGCCGTCCGGGGTGCGGAGCACGACGACGCGGACCTGGAGTTGCCCGCCAGAGGTCGGATCCGTTCTCAGGATCATCCGGCAGGCCGACGCCGCGCACGACAGAGCGAATGACGTCGCCGCGTCGATGGCTGCGTCGGTGACCCGCCAGCCGAGAATCTCGGTCGCATGCGGTTGTCGGCAGGAGATGGACAGGTGCAGAACAAGGGTGGCGCCCGGGCTGCACAGCGCGATCGGATTCCGCCGCAGTGGCCAGTAGTCGAACAGCCGCGCCGTGCCGCCGGTGACCGGTCCGTGGAGCCCGACGATCACGCAGGCCTCCCATGATCGGCCGACCCGGGTCTGCGGTGGCCCGGGCCGCAGGGTCTGGAACGAGACCGCGAACGCCGGCCACCACGGTCCGAGAACGACCGACCGCTCGCCGTCGGCGTCCACCGGAGGGAATCCCAGGTAGGAGTACGCAGTGGTGGCCCAGGCGGCGAGGTTGGGCCGTGCTGCCCGGGGTCGGCCCGGCGCCGCCTGGGCGATCGAGGCGGGCTGCGTGATGACCTCTCATGCGGCCACGCGCAGGGCACAATCCGGATCGTCGGCCCGACACCGGGTGATCCGGGACCGGCGGTGGCGCCCTGCACGCAGTCGCCGACCCGCGGCGCGGTGGGCACGGCCAGTGCCGCAGCGGTTCCGGCGATCCTGCGCCCCGAGCGCAGTGGACGATCAGGGCGGCCAGGACAACGATCACCACCACACCGATCACCACCACACCGATCACCACCACACCGATCACCACCACACCGATCACCACCACACCGATCACCACCACACCGATCACCACCACACCGAGCCCGACCGCTCGCCCGCGCATGGGAAAACTGTAGGCCGGGAACGGATTGTCCGGCGGTGCTCACCGGAAATGGGCTGCAGCGCAGCGGTGGGCGAGCTGCTGCCGATCCGCGCGGCCCGACAAGCTGGACGCCGTCGGCTACGGACTCTTCGTTCCGGTCTTGTTCGTGAGCTCCGGAATGGCTTTGGACGTGGTGTCGATCGTGGAGATCCCGGCGCCGATCTGCCGATCGGGAAAGCCCCTGCGGCTCAGCGTTTGTGACGCGGCCGGTGGGCAGGGGCGCGCTGCGGGCAACCCGTAGGATCCGTTGGATGGTGACCTCGGAACCGGCAACGAACGCTGCCGTTCCGGCTGGGCGGTTCGATCCCGAATCGGCGTCCTGGCTGCAGGGACTGACAGCGACGGGCATCGAACGGGACGCCGCAGTGGTCCGGCTGCACGCCATGTTGTTGCGCGTGACGACCGCCGAGGTGCACCGGCGGAGCGCCCGGTTCGGTCTCTTCGGGCCCGAGATGGACGATCTCGCACACCACGCGGCGGCCGACGCCACATTGGCGGTTTCCGCCAAGATCACCAAGTTCCGTGGGGAAAGCCGTTTCACCACCTGGGCGTACAAGTTCGCCGTCCTGGAGGTCTCGGCGAAGTTGGGCCGGCACTTCTGGCGCGACGCACGAGTGACGGACACGCCGGATTGGGACACGCTGCCGGCCCGGGCCGGCACCGGTCCCGGTGCCGCAGCGGAGGGTACGGAGCTGTTGGGTGCGCTGCGGGCCGGGGTGGAGCAGGTGCTCACCGAGCGGCAGCGCAGGATCTTCGTGGCGGTGGCGCTGAACGGGATTCCGCTGGATGCGGTTGTTGCGGAGTACGGCACCACCCGCAATGCCGTCTACAAGACGATGTTCGACGCCCGCCGGAAGCTGCGGGCGCATCTGATCGCCGGCGGCTTTCTCGGCGGTGCAGTTCCGGCGGAATCCCAACCGGCGGCGTCGACACCCGAGCGGGGGCCGACGCGCCGCCCGCTGGATCTGGATCGGTTCCTGCACACCGATCCACGAGACGTCGGGTGCGGCCGTGCGATGCGGGTGCTGCACCGCTACGTCGAACTCGTCGCGGCCGGACCATCGGCGATCGGGCGCCATCCGGGGGTGGCGGAGCATCTGCGGGCCTGCGGTCCGTGCGGCGAGGACTTCCAGGCACTGCTCGACCTGATCGTCGGCGGCTGACCACGGCGGTGCCCGCGGATCGTGGTCCGCGGGCACCGCCCGTCCCGCTGCGATCAGGTGGCGACAATGCCCTCGCCGGCGACAGCGCCCGGCACGACGACGGAACCGACACCGGTCAGCGACCCGTCCGGATTGACGCGAAAACCGTCCACGCCGCCGTTGCGGCCGGTTTGGACGTACAGGAAACGCCCGTCCCGGGAAGCCGCCGCGTCGACGGTGCCGGGATTCGTGGCGGTGTCACCCAGCGCCTGGAGGCCGCCCGCCCGGTCTACCCGGTAGCCGGACACACTGGCGCTCCCCGCGTTGGAGACATACAGCTTGCCATCGGTCGCGACGATCCAGCAGGTGGCCGCCTGGCCGGTCGCCGCCCTGCTCACCAGCAGCAGCGACCCGTCCCGGTTGATCGAGAACAGCGCCACGGAGTTGGTGCCGGCCTCGGCCACGGCCAGCCGGCCGCGCTGATCGAAGGCGACCGCGAACGGCACCGCGCCCGGGTCGGCGTTGACGGTCGGCACGGTTGACGGCCGCCCGTGTCCCTTGATCCCGAAGACCAGGATGTTGTTGCCGTTTGCCTTCGTGGTGACCACCAACTGCTTTCCGTCCGGCGTCAAGGCGACCTGACCGGGCGTGTGGGTGAACTCCGGCAGCTGAGTCGGGTCCAGTCCCAGCGGTCGGTGCCAGTCGGCGTGCAGCCGCAGAGTGTGGCCGACCCGGCTGAAGCCCTGCACGGAACCGCCGTCCCGGGCGTTCAGGACGTAGACCAGATCACGGGAAATGGTGATGCTCACCGGGAACGATCCCCCGGAGGAGATGACCTGCCGCCGGGAAAGCGTGTCCCCCCTGACGTCGAAAACGGTGATCGTGTCGCTGCCGGCGTTGGTCGCATACAACAGTCGCTGATCGCGGTCGTAGGCGAGAGATCCCTGGGACGCTGTGTTGTCGACGACGGCGCCCGCCAACGCCCCGCCCAGACCGCCGGTCGGGTACGTGCCCACCTCGGTGAGGCCCCCGTCACGACTCCGGTGGTAGGCGACAATCGAGTTGCCACTGAGGTTGTCGGTCTGGACGAAGACCGCGTCGTCGCGGTCACCATGGGGGTGGCTGTTCCCGGCGGCGGATGCCGGTCCGGCGAACAGCGCAAGGGCGGTGGCCACCAATGCGGCCAGAATGCTCGATCGGGCAAGGGGTCTCATGCGTCTCCTCCAGGAGCTCGGCGGTTGGTCCTGGGTTTGGTGTCGATCTCGCCGCCGCCCTTACCCCGCCGGTGGTGCGTTCCTTTTCCTGTAAGGATTCGCCAACGGTCTGGGGTCCGTGCCGTTGTCCCGTGGTGCGGCGATTTCAGCCTGTGCGCTCCGGCAGCCCGAGGGCGGCTGCCACCGCCCGTCGGCAGCGGGCCACGTCCGACAGGACGTCCGTGCTGTCGACCCACTGGTCGACCGATCCGACCGGCGGCAGACCCGAGAGCGTGTCGTGGCTGATCGTTTCCCGGAGTGCCTGGGCAAGACGTCCGCCGTTGATGACCAGAAATGGTCGGTCATAATAATTTTGCACCTGCGGTTCGATCGACCTGGCCGGTCGCCGGGTGTTCTGTAGGTGCGCAACAGCCTCGCAGGCGGTGGCCAGGTGGTGCTCCCGCACCGCCCAGCGGGTCGCCTGCTGCGCGGCACGCAGATGGCCACCGACGTCGCCGCAATCGGGAAGCTCGGAGAACGCGCTGCCAAGCCATTTGGTGTAGGGCGGATATCGCCGGTGCAGCAACAGGCAGATGCGCATCAGGTCCCGAGCAATGCGCGCCGTCACATTCGCCGAACCGACGTCGTCGCCCACCTCGGCGCATCGTCCCGCGAACGCCTCCTCCTGCGAGACCCGCACCCATTGGCAGGCCAGGATGTAGGCGTCGACCTCGGTGGGATACCAGGACAGATCCCGCCGTGTAGCGGTCAGCACGCCGATGTCATCGCGGAACACCGAACCGGCGGTGAACTCCAGCAGCCGCTGCCACGGGGTCGCGAGCCAGTCCAGCAGAGCCGGTGGGTTTCGTGGATCGAATCCGAGATGCGGCCCTGCGAACGAACCGAAGGTCGTCACGCCGACCCGGTGATACACCGGTCCGCCGGTCAGTTCCATCCGACGGATTCGCGGGTCGTCCCCGCCGGCGGCGAAATTTGTCGGGTAGCCCAGAAATGACTTGGGAAGCTCCTGTGACAGCAGGTCGACGATGCGGTCGGCATACCGACCGGTGTCGTCGTCACCCAGGAAGAGGTGCAGCCTCGGTCCCCACTCGTGGTCGGCGGACCGGGGGGTGTCGTAGCCGAGCACCTCCGAACCCGAACCGAGGCGTGCCGCGGCGTGCGGCAGATCCGGAAAGTGCCGCTCGATGATCGGTCGGACAGCTTCCAGGTAGAACCGTCGGGACAGCTCCAGTCCCGAGAGAAAGTCGTCGGACATCCGATCATGATTCCCGACATCTCCACCTCGACGACAAATCTGATCCAGCGGATCGCCCAGCGCTGGACAACAGCGGCTCGTCCCGGAGCGCGGGGGCCAAACCGGTCATGAAGGTACTGGAAGAATCGATCGCATGACGGCTGTGCTGGTGGTGATCGGCGGGCTGCCCGGCAGTGGCAAGTCGACCATCGCGGTGGCCCTGGCCCGCCGTGTCCGGGTCCCGTACATGCGCGTCGACCGCATCGAGCAGGCGATCGTCGACTGGTCTGCGCTCGATCATCCGGTGGGACCGGCCGGTTATGCGGTCGCGCACGGGCTGGCGGCAGAGCAGCTCTCGCTGGGCCTTGACGTCATCGTGGAATGCGTCAACCCGGTTGCACTGACCCGGGATGCCTGGCCGGGCACGGCGGCGGGGTCCGGGGCGGGGATCGTCGAGGTGGAAGTGGTCTGCTCCGATGCCGACGAGCACCGCCGCCGCGTCGCGGCACGCCCCTCCGACGTCGCAGGCCTGGTCAAGCCGACGTGGGAGCAGGTGATGGATCGTGAATACGAGCCGTGGACGAGGGATCGCGTCCTGATCGACTCTTGCCAGCTGCGGGTCGAGCAAGCGGTGGATCAGCTGCTGGCCGAAATTGCGACCAGACATCACGCTGCCTGACCCGGATGCAGGGAGCGCCGGCGATGTTGGTGTCCGCGAGCCGGAGTCAGCCCCGCGGCTCCGGGGGAGCGGTGATAATGCGTCATGACCTTGGGTGTTCAAACGGTGACCAGGCGAGCCGTCGGCGTCGGCCGGTTTGCGGCCGGCATCTACACCGCCCGGGCGCAGCTGCTGTACCACGGGCTGGTGCGCGGTGATCTGCTCAGCCGCCTGCAGCTTCCGGTTGGGCGAGCCGACCCGTATTCCGTCTACGAGCAGATGCGCGCGCAGGGGCCGATGCTGCCGACCCGGCTGGGAAATCTCAGCACGACGAGTTATGACCTCTGCCAACGCGTCCTGCGCAGTCGAGCGTTCGGGGTCACCGATCCGTCCGCTCCAAGGCCCGGCGAAGACCTGCTGGATCTGTCCCTGCTCGGTCTCAACCCGCCCGATCACACCCGGTTGCGCCGGCTCGCCGCGCCGGCGTTCACCCCGCGACGGATGGCCGGCTACGAGAAGCTGGTGGAGGTTTCCGTCGACCGGCTCCTGGACCGGGTGGCCGGCCGCGGCAGTTTCGACCTGATGTCGGCGTTCGCGTCGCCACTGCCCATTGCGGTGATCACCGAAATGCTCGGGCTGTCCGACGACCCGGACCGGCTGCGCTGGGTCGGGGCGACCGCGGCCTCGGCGTTGGACGGCATCACCTCGTTGTGGCACGCCGCCCGGCTGTTCGTCGCCGACCGGCAGATGCGCGCGACGTTCGATGCGCTGCTGCTGCGGGCGGCCGAGGATCCGGGTGACGACCTCACCTCGGTGCTGGTGGCCCAGCAGGGCGAGCGGATCACCTCCGCGGAGCTGGCATCCCTGGTCGGGTTGTTGCTGCTGGCCGGATTCGAGACAACCGTCAATGCCATCGGTAACGGTGTCCGTGCATTGCTCGGCAACCGCGATCAGTGGGAGTTGCTGGTGCAGGACCCTGGCCGTGCGGCGGCGGTCGCGCAGGAGGTGCTGCGGTTCGATCCGCCCGTGCAGCAGACAGCGCGGGTCCTGCTGCCGCCGTCCGGGCCGGTGCGCCTGGGCAGTGTCACCGTGCCTCCGGGGCAATGGATTCTCTTGATGCTGGCGGCTGCCAACCGGGATCCCGCGGTCTTTCCCGACCCGGCCCGCTTCGACATCGGCAGAAGCAATGCCGCCGATCACCTGGCGTTCTCGGGCGGTATTCACTACTGCCTGGGAGCAGCACTGGCGCGATTGGAAATGACCGCCGCGTTCCGGGCATTGGCCGAGCGTCTTCCCCGGCTTCAGACTGGCCGGGCCGGTGCTGATGCGTCCGGGCACGACGCTGCGCGGACCGCGTCTGCTCCCGGTTCTCGTCTGAGGGCCAGCCGCCGGATGATCAGTCGGACAGCTCGACATCCAGCCGTCCGCGCAACCTGTGCACGCTGATGCCCCAGGTATCTCGAACCCGGACGCCGCCGTGCAGGTCCAGCAGCAACACGGCGTGTTCGGTGTAGATCCGGCTGACGCACCTGAGCCCGGTCAACGGGTAACTGCAGTGCTGCACAAGCTTCGGCGTGCCGTCCCGGGTGAACAGCGACATCATCACGAAGACCTGCTTGGCCCCGATCGCCAGATCCATGGCGCCCCCGACGGCCGGGATGGCATCGGGTTCACCGGTATGCCAGTTTGCGAGGTCACCGCGTGCCGAGACCTGGAAGGCGCCGAGGACGCAGACGTCCAGGTGCCCGCCGCGCATCATCGCGAACGAATCGGCGTGGTCGAAATACGACGCCCCAGCGGTTTCGGTGACCGGGTTCTTTCCCGCATTGATCAGGTCCGGGTCGACCTGGTCGGCGCTCGCGGCGGGACCCATGCCCGAGCATGCCGTTCTCGGTGTGCAGCGTGATGCCTGCCTCCGGCGGCAGGTGGTCGGCGACCGTGGTGGGTCGGCCGATGCCCAGGTTGACATACGAACCGGGCGGGATGTCCGTCGCCACCGTGCGGGCGATCTCATCACGGCTCAGTGGTCCCCGGTCCAGGTGTTCGACGGTCACCGCAGTCACCGACTCGTCGACCATGGCGGGGCATCGGATCTGGGGGCCGGGCACACGACGACGGTGTCGACGTAGATGCCGGGCGTGACAACGACCTCGGGGTCCATCCCGCCGGCGGGCACGATCTCGTCGACCTGCGCGATGGTCTGCGCGGCGGCCGTCGCCATCACCGGCCCGAAATTGCGTGCCGTCTTGCGGAAGATCAAATTGCCGACCGCGTCGCCGCGATGTGCCTTGATCAGCGCCGCGTCACCCCGGAGCGGAAATTCGAGCAGGTAATCGCGACCGTCGATTGTTCGGCGCTCTTTCCCTTCGGCGAGCGGGGTGCCCACTCCGGTAGGGGAGAAGAACCCGCCGATGCCCGCCCCCGCGGCGCGGATGCGTTCCGCCAGCGTGCCCTGCGGCACCAGTTCGAGTTCGATCCTGCCCGCCCTGTAGAGCCGATCGAACACCCAGGAATCGCCCTGCCGGGGATAGGAGCAGATGATCTTGCGAACGGCGCCGGAGGACAGCAGCGCCGCAAGTCCGACGTCGCCGTTGCCGGCGTTGTTGCTGACCACGGTGAGGTCACCGGCGCCCGACCGGCGCAGCGCGTCGATCAGCTGCACCGGCTGCCCGGCACTGCCGAACCCACCGATGAGGACCGTTGCCCCGTCGACGATGCCGGCCACCGCGGCGTCCGGATCGGCGGCGATGTGCACCCTCATCGGGCCCCGACCCCGCCTGCCCGCGGTGCCGCCGGTGCCGTCATGCAGCAGACGCTAGCCCGGACCGACACCGGCGCGCAGGTCGCTCCGGTTGCCGCTGCAATCGGAGGACCTCAGGCCTCGCGCAGGTCCGTGCGCGTCAGGTGGTCGACGGTCACCACGTCACCGCGGGCCTCCGGCGGCCGAAACCTGACCGTGTACTCGCACGGCGTCGCACCGTCGGTCTCGGTGATCTCCCCCGGAGTGCCGTTCCGGACCAGAATCCCCGCACCCCTGCGGATGTCGTGTGTTGCGATCACCGGCAACGGAATCTGCATCATCATCGTGCTGCCCCCTCGGCCATTGTTCTCCCCTGCCCCCACATCGAGTGTAGGAATGCCGGGCGATCGGCGAGGTTTCCGAACGGGTGCACATTTCCACGATGGTGTGAGGGCTGCATTCCGGCTGCCGACCGTCCTCAGATCGGCCTCGGGACGGCGGTCAGGTCGAGGTCTGCCAGCCGGCCCGGGTCGCTGAGCACGTCGATGATCAGGATCTGTCCGTCGGCAACGGTGAAGCCCATGACGGCGACCATCCGATCGCCGACATAGACCAGCACACCCGGGGAGCCGTTGACGGTCACCGGCCGAATCGTCCGGCCCGTTCCGGCGAACATTTGCGCCCTCGCCCCGACCGACTCCGAGCCGCGCAGGACGGTGGTCGCGCGGGTCGCACCGGAGTCGACCCGCAGCATGACGTCCGGGTGCAGCAGGGCCAGCAGCGAGCTGAAGTCTCCCGTTCGCCCGGCGATGTAGAACGCCTCGACGACCGCTCGTTGGGCGGCCGGGCTGCCCCCGGCTGGTGGCGCCGAACCCTGCACGCGGCGGCGCGCCCGGCTGGCCAGCTGCCGGGCCGCGGCCGAGGTCGTGTCCAGGGTGACGGCGATGTCGTCGAACGGCACGCCGAACACGTCGTGCAGCACGAAGGCAAGACGCTCGTCAGGGGACAGCGTCTCGAGGACGACGAACAGGGCGAGTCCCACTGCATCGCCGATCAATGCCTCGCGTTCGGGGTCCGGCCCTTCTGCCGGCCCGATGACCAGATCGGGAAGGTGCACATCGAACGACGACTCGGCGCGCTGCCGTCTGCTGCGCAGCAGGTTCAGGCTGATGCGTGCCACCACCGTCGTGAGCCATGCCTGCACGTTGGCAACCGCCGCCATGTCGCTGCGGTGGAGCCTGATCCACGCCTCCTGGACGGCGTCGTCGGCATCGCTCGTTGAGCCCAACAGCCGGTAGGCCACCGCCCGAAGGCGTGGGCGCTGCTGTTGAAACAAGGTGGTGAGCAGATCATCGTCGGTCACGGTCACATCCTGGTCGGTTGGTGGGTCAAGACTGTGACCCACCATCGGCCGCTGGTGTGACAGCGCAGCGGCACTTCGCGATGCAACGTTGGGAGACCGTGATGGAACAGACGAATAGCCAGGACGATGAACGACCCGCCGGGGTGATGAACCCGGACGGCCGGCACCGGCCGCCCGCCCGGCTGGTCAAGCTGACCACTCCGATGGCGCGCCAGTTCGCGGGTCGCCGCTGGTTCCCGATCTGGGCCGTGCTGCGCCACCGGGGCCGCCGGTCCGACACGGAGTACGCGATCCCGGTGGCGGTCCTGGTGACCCGGACGACCTTTGTGATCGGGTTGCCCTGGGGGCCCGGGACCAACTGGGTCCGCAACGTGCTCGCTGCCGGGGAATGCGGGATCCGCTGGAAGGGACGCGAGTTCCGGGTGAGCCGCCCCGAGTTGGTGGAGCCGGCCGTCGCGCTGCGCGCCGCGGGACGGGTGGAGCGGGTGATCCTGCGGCGCACCGGCATCGCGCACTTCCTGCAGTTGCAACGGTGATTCATCGGGTGATCGGCCCGATCGCTCGCGCGGCTTGACGGCTGATGTGACCTGCTGCCCGGGTGGTTTGCCCCCACGTCGGCAGGGCACTGGAACTTCGTCAGCCGTGGCACACGGACGCGAGTTACTCGAAGGGTCGATCATGTTCCGCATCGGACTTGGCTTTGTCATTGGGTACGTGGCCGGCTCGAAGGCCGGCCGCGAGCGCTACGAGCAGATTGCCCGGCTCAGCTCGAAGGCGGTGGACCACCCGGCGGTGCAGGGTGCGGCCGGCGCGCTGCAGGCGAAGCTTTCGAGCTTGCTCCCCAGGAATCGCAAGCAACAGGATGCCTCGGTGCCCAGCTACGTCGAGGATGAGGTGATCGTGGTGGGCACGCCGGCACCGTCCACCCTGGAGGTCACCACTCCGAACGCGTAGCCCAGCGGATCGTTGGCGGCTCGATCCCGACGGCGACGTGCCGGAGGAACTCCCAGTAGGAGTGCAATCACTGTCGGTGTATGCCGAGAGTAGATATAGTGAGCACGGGTTCAAATTCGCAGCCCTCCGCAAGAGTCGCGCGCGCCGTTTTTCTCACGCGCGATCTGCTCTCCTGGAGTGCTCGCGTGGACACCTTCGCACCTACCCAGTTGGATCAGAGCGGGCGTGATCAGGACGGGCTCCCGGTCGGGCTTCCGGCGCCGACGACCATTCACCCGACCCGATCACGCGCCCAACCCCGGACGGACGGTCCCTCGGGGTTCGGCCGCATCGATGTCGGACGGGCGGCGGCGGGCCTGCGGCACATCGACCCCTCGGCGGAGCCGGCGATGGTGTTCAGCCACCTCGCGGCCGTCTGCGTGCCGGCGGTGTGCGACGAGATCATCATCGATCTTGTGGAGAACGGGCACGGTTACCGGATCCGGCGTCCCGCAGCGGATCCGACGGCAGCCCGCACACCCCGCTCGGCGTCGGGCGACGCGCTTCGGTCGGTCCTTCGATCCGGCGACTCGGTGACAGTCGCCGTGCGGCCGGCGCCGTCGTTGGCCGACGGTGCATTGTTCAGTGGGTCGGTGGTGTGCAGATGGACCGACGGCTACCTGCCGACCGCGACCGATGCCTCTCTGCTGCACCTCATGGTGGATCACGCGGTCGCGCTGGTGCACCGAGAGCAGTCCAGTGGAACGCTGCACCGTTTGCAGACCGGATCCGAGAAGCTGCACACCACGTTGTCCCGCAACCGTCGCATCGCGTCCGCGGTCGGGGTGGTGATGGCACTGCACCACGTCGACCAGGCACAGGCGATGGGCCTGCTGATCCGGATCGGTGAGTGGAGCCGGGTGGACCTGCACGATCTGGCCGACACCGTGGTGACCACCCGATGCCTGCCCACCGCCGGGAAGCCGGGATCCACCCGCTGAAACACCCGAGCCCGCCCTCCGGATCGGAGGGCGGGCTCGTGAGGTGCTGGCGGTCAGTGCGTGCTGTCCTTCGGTGTCCGGACCTTGGACAGCATGTCGTTGGCCTTGGCTCGGGTGGCCGGGTCGGTCGCCACCTGCTTCGCCTTCTGGATCAGCTGACGACCCTGCGGGCTCCGGGCGAAGGCGAGAACACCGCCAAGTGCGGACAATCTGCGAAATAGTGCCATTGTTTGCTCCCTGTACATGCGCTGTGAACGGTCATCTCGGCGGCGAGCCGTTGCGTGACCGCCGCTGTTCAGGCAGAGTTCCCGGCGGAGCGGTGGTCGAATCAGCCGATGCTGTCACTTCCGCCCGTCGCGTGGTGAGAACGCCGTCAGCGCCTCGACATCGGACGCCCGCGATCGAACGAAATAGTCCGCGAAAGCCGCAGCGCCGGGATAGCCGGAATCCGCAGCGATGGCGGCGACCGCGGCATCCACGTCGAAGTCCGTTCGGCGCAATTGCACAGCGCCGTTCCGTAACAGCGCCCAGTGCGCGCCGGCCCGGCCGTAGGGCATTCCGACGCTTCCCGGGTTCACCACCAGCCGCCGGTGCGCGAGCCGGACAAAGGGCATATGGGTGTGTCCGCAGACGATGGTGCCCACCTCGGGCTCCAGTCCGTCGAGCACCTCCGCCCACCGCTCCAGCCTGGTGTCGACCAGGATCACCTCGTCATCGTCGCGGGGGCTGCCGTGGCAGAACAGCACGACACCGAAGCCATCGATCGAGAGGCGCACCGGGTGGGGAAGCCCCGCCAGCAGGGCAATCTGGTCAGGGCGCAACTGGGTCGCGGCCCATGGAGCCACCGGGTCGGGAATGCTGGTCGTGCCGCCGCCGGCCAGCGCGACGAGTTCGCGGTCGGCGTTCCCCCTGACCCAGATGACTCGCTCACCCAGCGAAACGAGCAGGTCCAGCACCTCGACCGGCTGCGGTCCGGCGGCGATGTCCCCGGTCAGCACGATGCGGTCCGCCGCCTGGACGTCCGGTTCGGCCAGTACCGCCGCGACGGCGGGGAGCACCGCGTGGATGTCCGACAGGACGGCAACAGAACCGATGGTCATGTCGGTCAGCCTGCCAGCGGCTCCTGACTCGGGTCACCACGGCCGGAAGAAGACTTGTCGGCAAGCCCTCCGCCATCGGCTCGCTACGAGCGGTATTCGGGGTTGTGGAAGTCGAAACGACTGCCGGCGTCCCATTCCCGGCGTTGGTTGCCGTGATCGGGGAAACCGCCGGCGTCCTTGAGCAGCCGGGCCAGGTGCATCAGATTCCACGTCATGAAGGTCGTATTGCGGTTGGTGAAATCGTTGTCCAGGCCGGCCCTGGTGCCGTCGTCCAGGACGTCACCATAACTCGGGCCCGGCCCCGCCTCGCCGATCCACCCGGCATCGGCCTGCGGCGGGATGCTGTACCCGATGTGCTGAAGGCTGTACAGCACATTTGACGTGCAATGTTTGATGCCGTCCTCATTGCCGGTGATGAGGCAACCGCCGACCCTCCCGTAATACAGCCATTGACCCCTGTCATTCAATTCCGACGAATGTGCGTAGAGCCGTTCGATGATCTTCTTGGTCTCACTGCTGTTGTCCCCCAGCCAGATGGGGCCGCCGATCACCAGGATGTCCGCGGCCAGCACCCGGGGAAAGAGGTCGGGCCAGTCGTCCACGTCCCAGCCGCGGTCGCGCATGTCCGGGTAAACGCCGGTGGCGATCTGATGATCCACCGAGCGGAACTGGTCGACGGTGACGCCCTGCCGGGCCATGATGCCCGCGCTGACGTCGATCAGCAGTTGGGTGTGGCTTTCGCCTGGTGACCTGGTCAGGGTGGTGTTGACGAACAGCGCGGTGAGTCCGGCGAAGTCCGGTGAGCCGTTCTCCTGCATCAGTCATCCTTTGTCCTGTTGCCCGCCCGTGGGCTGTGCCGCCGGCGTGATGCGCGACCGCGGGGAGACCGCAGAACGGTGGGCGGGCGGTCATCCGGGTCGCCTGCAGCGCCCCGTCGGAACCGCCGCCGCTGCCGCTCCGCCACTCGCCCCGCCACTCCCCCCAAGGAGTGTTCACCCGCCGGGCGGTTACGTACAACCGGGACCAACCTTACGAAACTCTGACGGCACGTCACTGGCGCGTTCGGCACAAACGTCGTGCGGGAGTGGCATAGTTCCCACCGACCGTCCACCACAGCCGCGGGTCCGCGGAAAACGTACTGCCCGGGAAAGGCTGCTCGATGTTCGACAACAACGGATCGTTCCTGCTCGCGCTGTTCGAGTTGTTCCTGTTCTTCGCGTGGTTCATGTGTCTTTTCTGGATCTTCGGCGACATCTTCCGCAGCAAGGATCTGGGCGGCGGCGGCAAGACGTTCTGGGCGTTGTTCGTGATCCTGATTCCCTGGCTGGGCATCCTGGTGTACCTGATCGTCCGCGGAAAGGGCATGCACGAGCGCCAGCTCGAGCAGATGAAGGACGTCCAGCGAGCCCAGAGTGAGTACATCAAGTCGGTGGCCGGTCCGTCCTCGTCGAACGCCACGGATCAGATCGTTTCGGCGAAGAGTCTGCTCGACAACGGAACGATCAGCCAGGCCGAATTCGATCAGATCAAGGCCAAGGCGCTCGCTGCCTGAACACCTGATGAGATGACCTTCGCCTCTGGCCGCCTCGGTCCGGCGGGCCGACACTTCAGTGGTGGTTACTGACGGCTCGCCAGAGGTCGACATGCTCGCGGTGACGCGGCGCGGCCGGTCGCTCCACGACATCCCGGCACCGTCGGTGATGGCCGCGTTCGTCGTTGCGAGCGCCACCGGCGGTGGATGCCTTCGGCCTGCTGATCGGCTGAAATCCGCGGGCCGGAAGGGATTCTCATGATCATCAAGGTGCTGGGACCCGGGTGCAGGAACACCAGGAACCTCGAGCGGGTCACCCGCGAAGCGGTCGACTCTCTCGGCGCGAATGCGACGATCGAAAAGATCACCGACTTCCCGGGCATCGCCCGGTACGGGGTGATTTCCACGCCGGCCCTGGTCATCGACGAGAAGCTGGTGCTGTCCGGACAGGTGCCCACCGCGGACGAGATTCGCGATCTGTTGGTCACCCCGGCGCGGTGAAGCGGTACCGCGCAAACGAGCCATGGCCGCAGGGCCCCGGGGGTGGTCGCCCCCGGCCGCCACTCTTCGACGGCATCGAGAGAGAACGACTCAGTGACCTTCTCGACGAGCTCGGTCCCGGGGCTCCGACCCTGCTCGCGCCGTGGACGACGCGCGACATCGCTGCGCACCTGGTCCTGCGTGAGCACGACCCGCTCGCCGGACCGGGGCTCGTGCTGCCCGGTGCGTGGAGCCGCTTCGCCGAACGGCGGAGGACGATGCTCGCCGGCAGCGACTACCGCGAGCTGGTCGCGTCGGTCCGGTCCGGGCCACCGCCCGGCTTCTTCCGGGTGGGTTGGGTGCGCCGCATCCCCAACCTGAACGAATACTTCGTCCATCAGGAGGACGTCCGCCGAGCCAACGGTTTCGGTCCCCGGAAGCAGGAACGCGCAATGGACGAGGCGTTGTGGCACAACGTTCGTCGCGGGCACCTCTTCCTCGCTCGGCGGCTGCGCGCCGTCGGCCTGCAGCTGCGGTGGGCCGGAACCGCGGAAATCATTCGGCCGCCGCGGGGTGAGCCATCGGTCGAGGTGAGCGGACCGCCCGGCGAACTGCTGCTCTACCTGTTCGGACGGCAGGATGCGGCAGATGTCGAGGTGACCGGAGAGAAAGCCGCGATCGAGTCCCTGGGACGTACGCATCTCGGCATGTAGTGCGTCGACGGGTTGTGCAGACGCCTTCACCAGGGTCGGCGGCCGCAGCGTCGGACCGCAACGGTCCGATGCCGACGTCGGTGGACGACGAGGTGGCGGTCCTGGGCGCCGTCGTTCGGGCGACGGGGCGGGACAGCGCGTTCGTGCTGGGCGCGTCTTTGGACAGACCAGGTGGCTGGCGCCGGGCGTCCTCCGGCGGTTGCCCGACCATCCGGTATGCGGCGGCGGAACCGGGCGGATCACTCGGCCGGCCTTGCACGGCAGTTGCGCCGACGGCCGCGACATCGCGCCGGAGGCCCGCGCGTTGCACAGAACGCCTGGGGAACCGGAAGCCGATCGACCGGATTGCTCCTTACCCTGGCCAGCATGGCAATCGCTCGTTTCCCCAGCCTGGTCATCGACTGCCCCGACCCGCTGGCGCTGGCCACCTTCTACGGTGCGCTGCTCGACTGGCCGGTCCGAACTCTGGAGAAAGGTGGAGCCGAGATCCGTGCGGAATACGGCGACTCGATCGGCTTCCACGAGGTCGAGAGCTACCGGCCACCGAACTGGCCCGACCAGGACGTGCCGCAACAAATGCACGTCGACGTGCTGGTCGACAACCTCGACGACGCCGAGGCGGCCGTGATGGAACTCGGCGCCTCCAAGCACCCGAACCAGCCCGGCAAGACCTTTCGGGTCTTTCTCGACCCGGCCGGCCACCCGTTCTGCCTCTGCGTCGACTGACCGCAACGCTCGTCCCGGTCACGAGCCCGGTCGAGTCTGTCCCGGTTGTCGTACCCGGGCTGATCGTGTGCCCGGTACGACCGATCGCGTCGCACCGGGCAACGACCCTCCGGGTGCCCGATCCGCCCCGGGGGCGGGCAGAACGGGTGCATCCGGATGTCTGGCGGCGCCCGAGCGCGCCGAGGAGCGGTTCGGGGCGGGACGATGAGCTGCCCGCGCCGTCCGGAACGCCGGTGGCCGTTCGGTTGTCTCCTGTGAAGAGTCGGCGGCCGCTGCCGGATGACGCGAACGAGCCGACATCAAAGATCCGGCCCGGGGTCCGGTCCGGCCCATCGGCAGGCCGGCCCGGGTCCGGACCCGCCCGTGGAGGACATGGGACGCGCATCACGGCTCGAGTTCGGCGACCGCCGGGCTCGATCATCTGATGCGTCGACAGAACGCTCGGCGGATGAACACAGTTCGGCAGATCGGCGGTCTGCGCCATCTCATCCCACCTTCACGCGCTGACCTTCGGGGCAGACGACCCGCCGGGCCTCGCCCGATTCTGGGTCGGCGTCCTGAACCGTGAGATGTCCCATGACGATGCTGCCGGCGCCGTCGTCCTGCTGCCCGACAACGACGCCGACCTCCGGATCCGATTCACGCCGAGCCGGGCACCCAAGACCCGGCAGAACTCGATGCATTTCGATGTGACCAGCACCTCCCTGAACGACCAGTGGCAGACGGTGGCGAGATGGCTGGAACTGGGCGCCCGGCACATCGACGTCGGTCAACGGCCGGAGGAGGGGCACGTGGTCCTGGCCGACCCGGAGGGGAACGAATTCTGCGTCATCGAACCGGGCAACAGGCTCTTGGCCGAATGCGGCATTCTCGGAGCGGTCGCCTGCGACGGAACGCGGGCCGTCGGCCACTTCTGGAGCGAGGCGTTGGGTTGGCCGCTGGTCTGGGATCAGGATCTCCAGACAGCTGTCCGCTCGCCTGCGGGGCGACCCACATGGGCGCTGTCGGTCGGAGCGCTGTCGGTCGGAGCGCTGTCGGTCGGAGCGCTGTCGGTCGGAGCGCTGTCGGTCGGAGTGCTGCCGATCGAGGCCCGTATGACACGGGCCGGGTCGGCGCGATCGGCATGGTCGATCCCGATGGCAACGAGTTCTGCGTGCTGCCTCCGCGATAGCCGCCCGTCGACGACGGCGCCGGCCAGTCCCTGAACGTGGCCGATGCCGGGGTAGACCTGTCCCGCACCGCTTCCAGCCGCCCACGGAATCAGCCAGCACCGCAGAACAGGACTCGTGCTCCGGTGCCCGGTCCGTGTGGTGCGCCCGGGACTTCCGGTTCACCTGCCATGGCTGGACGGAGTCAGGCTCACGCAGGCCGGATCGAACTGCCGCACCGCCGTTTCCAACACTCACACACCTTCGAAGCCACACCGATCCCTCATGGCGCCGGGTGCCAGCAGCTGGAGCGCGACGGAGGTGCAGGACGACCCGCCCGACCCGGGTCTGGCGACACCTGGCGCGGTGCGGACGGGTGGAGTCGTTCCTCCTGTCAGGGCGGGGAGAACCACAGGTAACTTGGCTCGGGAAGCGACGTCGTTTCTCGAGATGGCCGGCGGCATCGCCGACCGGCTGAGCGGAGGCAGAGTCATCGGTACGGCGACCACCCATGCCCACGCCGCCAGTCCCGGGTCCACGCCGGCCCAGGTGGAACAGGCGGCGGCCGCCGTTGACGGTCGAGCCGAACGCGCTCTGCAGCTCGCCGCCGACATCGGGACGTGGCTGCCCCTGCCCGGTGGTGGGCGAACGGCGGAGCGGTGGCGGTACCTGTCCGCGGTGGCGGCGGGTGACCTCACCGCGGCGCGAGTCGTCGAGGCGCACACCGACGCGCTGGCCATCCTCGGCGAAGCGGCGGCCGATTTCGAGGTCGGCGTCGGCGAGCAGTTCGACGTCCCCGACGCGAGCACCTGGGGTGTCTTCGCCGCCGAGGGCGGCGGCACCAGGCTGGATGCCCGGCCGGACGGCGACCGCTGGGTGTTGACCGGCAGCAAGCCGTGGGGCTCGCTTGCCGACCGGCTGAGCCACGCGTTGATCACCGCCCACACCGGCGGGGGTGCGCGCAGGTTGTTTGCGATCGAATTGTCTCAACCGGCCGTGCACACCGGTGAAACGGTCTGGGTGGCGCGCGGTCTGGCTGATGTCCCGTCCGGCGTGGTGCGGCTCACCGATTGCCCGGCGGTGCCGGTCGGTCCCGACGACTGGTACCTGCGACGACCCGGGTTCGCGTGGGGAGGGATCGGTGTGGCCGCCTGCTGGTACGGCGGCGCCGTCGGCGTGGCGCGCCGGCTGCGTGCGGCGGCGGCGACCCGGACGCCCGATCAGATCGCCCTCATGCACCTGGGTGCCGTCGACGCCGTGCTCACCGCGGCCCGGTCCGTGTTGACCGCGGCGGCCGCCGACATCGACACCGGCGAGGCGAACGGATCGACCGGCACCCTGCTCGCGGCACGGGTGCGCGCGGTGGTGGCCGGCGCGGCCGAGGACATCCTGCGCCGGGTCGGCCACGCCCTCGGCCCTGCGCCGCTGGCCCTGGAACTGCCGCACGCACGGCGGGTCGCCGATCTGGAGTTGTACATCCGTCAGCATCACGCCGAGCGTGACGAGGCCGCCCTCGGCGCGCAGGTGCTCAACCTCGGCGAATGGCCCTAGGTGGCCGACCGCACAGCCCCGGCAGGCCCGGCATCGGTGAGCAGCCCCGTCTTCGATCACCGCGATCCGGGCACCGCCGAATCCGAGTGGGGCGCCGCGTCGCCCTGGACCGGCGCCGAACCGTTGAACATCGACCCGGTGCGACGAGTGGTGGTGGTCGCGGCGCACCCGGACGACGAGACGCTGGGCGCCGGCGGGCTGTTGGCGATGGCGGCCGGGCGGGGGATACCGGTTGCGGTGCTGGTGATCTCGGCCGGTGAGGGCTCGCACCCCGGTTCACCCACGCGCTCCCCGGCTGAGCTCGCCACGCTCCGGCGGGCGGAGGTGCGTCGGGCGATCGCCGTTCTGGCGCCGGACGCGGTCGTCCGTCAGCTCGCGATACCGGACGGCGAGCTGGCGGCGTCCGTCGACACGATCGTCGAGGAGTTGACAGCTCTGGTCGGTGTTCCGGCGGGGCCCCGGACCCTGCTGGTCGCGCCCTGGCGCGGTGATCGCCACCCCGACCACGCGGCGGCCGCCCTGGCGGCGGAGCGCGTCACCGGGCGGACCGGCGCCACCCTGCTGGAGTACCCGGTGTGGGCGTGGCACTGGACACGTCCGGAGGACGGCACGTTCACCCGCGGGATGTTCACCGGGCTGACCCTGTCGGCCGATGCCCAAGCGGCCAAGGAGGCCGCACTCGCCGAACACGTCAGTCAGCTTCGGCCGCTGTCGGATCAGCCCGGCGACGAAGCGGTTGTGCAGCAGACGTTTCTCGCGCACTTCCGCCGTCCGGTCGAGCTGTTCGTGGTCCCCGGCCGGCCCTCCCTGGACCGGGAATTCTTCGACGACTTCTACGGCGAGACCGCCGATCCGTGGGGATTCGCGGACCGCTGGTACGAGCAGCGCAAGCGCGCACTGACGTTGGCGAGCCTGCCGCGGCGTCGATTCCGGTCGGGCTTCGAACCAGGGTGTTCGATCGGGGTCCTGACCGCGGAGCTCGCCGAAAGGTGCGATCACCTGCTGGCGGCGGACATCTCGGCGGCGCCACTGCAGCGGGCGCGGCAGCGGCTGGCCACCGCCGGTTCCAGTGCTGCCGGGAACGTGGAGTTCCGGCAGTTGACGGTGCCGCGGGACTGGCCTCCCGGTGCGTTCGACCTCATCGTGCTGTCCGAGATCGGCTACTACTGGTCTGCGACGGACCTGTCGACGGTGATCCGGCAGGCCACCTCCTCGCTCACCCGCAACGGCGTGCTGGTCGCCTGCCATTGGCGGCATCCGGTGACGGATTACCCGCTGTCCGGCGATCAGGTGCACGCCGCCCTGCGCCGGGAATCGGGGCTGTCGCTGCTGGCCGAACACGTCGAGGAGGACTTCCGGCTCGACGTCCTGGTGCCGCCGCCGGCCCGGTCGGTCGCCCGCACCGAGGGCCTCGTGAGATGACCGCGCCGGTCGTCCCGGTGGACACCGTGGGAGTGGTGATCCCGGCCCGCAACGAGCAGCGACTGCTGCCCCGCTGCCTGACCGCGGCGGCTACCGCGATTCGTTCCGTCGAGCAGTCCGGCGACAGCGTGCGCATCCGATTGATCGTCGTCGTCGACGCCAGCCACGATCGAACCCTGCAGATCGCGCGGACGTGGCCGGGCGTGGAGACCGTGGTGAGCGACTCCGGACTGGTGGGCGCGGCCCGCCGTCGCGGCGTCGACCACCTGTTGGCGTCCTGGACCGGCGGCGACCTCCGCCGGATCTGGATCAGCACCACGGACGCCGATTCGGCGGTTCCGGAGGACTGGCTGTGCACGATGCTCGGCCACGCGTGGTCCGGAACGGATCTGGTGCTGGGAACCGTCAGACCCGACCCCGACGAGCTGGCCGCCGGTGTGCTGGCCGCGTGGCGACTGCGGCACGAGGTCACCGACGGGCACCCGCATGTGCACGGGGCCAACCTCGGGGTGCGGGGGGACATGTATTGCCGGGCAGGCGGGTTCCCGGCCACCGGCGGGGACGAGGACGTGCTGTTCGCGGCGGCGGTCCGCCGGCTGGGCGGCCAGATCGTCAGCACCGCCTCGAGCCCGGTCCTGACGAGTGGGCGAATGGCCGGCCGGGTCCGGGGTGGGATGGCCGATTACCTCAGCGATCTGTCGGTAGAGAATCGGCAGCGGGAAGCCTGAGCGCCGCCGGCGGCGGCGTCCGACGCGCCAGCCGCAAGCAGCAGGAGTCGGGGACCGGAACGAGGCGGCGATCTGCTACCAGGTCTGAATGGACCCGGCGGACGACGGGGACGACCCGCGGAAACAGGAACGTGACAGCGACCTCGCGGCGCGCTGCCTTGACCCGGCCCTCATCCGGGCGCACCGTCGGGCGATGAACGCGCGCCGCCGGGCAACAGCCGTGCGACCCGACGGTGGCCCGGGGTCGGCCGTTGCGCAGCCACATCTGGGAACACTCGAAAGCTACCGCCGTCACCTCGCCGTCGAGCGGGGTCTGTCACCGGCGACGGTGCGGGCCTACCTCTCGGACGTGACGGCGCTGCTCGAGCACTTGCGCCGAATGGCGGGCGCCGGTGCCGAGCCCGCCCTCGACCGCCTCGAACTGTCGGTGCTGCGCAGCTGGCTCGCCCGCCAGCGGAGCACCGGCTCCGCCAGGGCCTCGATGGCCCGGCGTGCCGCGGCGGCGAAGTCGTTCAGCGCCTGGGCGCACCGCACCGGACGGATCAACAGTGACGTAGCGGCGAGGCTCGCCTCCCCGCGCCCGGACAAGACCCTGCCGTCCGTGCTGCGCGTCGACCAGGCGGCCGCAATGCTCGCCCGTCCAGATGCCGCCGTGGAGAGCTCCGGTGACGACCCGCTGGCCGTTGCCGTTGCGGTGCGCGATCAGGCAATGCTGGAACTGCTGTATGCCTGTGGGATCCGGGTGGCCGAGCTCACCGGCCTTGACGTCGGAGATGTCGACCGTTCCCGGCGGGTGATCAGGGTGCTCGGTAAGGGCAACAAACAACGGACGGTGCCGTTCGGGGTGCCCGCCGACCGCGCCCTGGAATCCTGGCTCACAGCTGGGCGAGAATTGTTGCGCGGCAGCGAATCCGGGACGGCCCTGTTCCTCGGGCGGCGGGGCCGACGGATCGACCCGCGGGCCGTCCGCACCCTGGTACACGCCCGCAGCGCCGCCGTCCCGGGCGCCACGGAGATCGCGCCGCACGGGCTGCGGCACAGCGCCGCCACCCACCTGCTCGAGGGTGGCGCGGATCTGCGCACCGTGCAGGAGATGCTCGGGCACGCGAGCCTGGCGACGACCCAGCTGTACACCCACGTGTCGGCCGAACGCCTCAGCGCGATCTACCGGCAGGCCCACCCCCGGGCCTGACCGCTGTCGATCAGGGCAACGGCCAACATCCAGTGGGGGGCCGCGCCCCCGCACCGACAATCCCGGAAGCCCTCCATCCCGCACCGGGCGTCCCGGCACGGCAGGTGGAGGTGATCCCGGGACCTGTCACGCGCTCCGCGCGTGCGCGGTCGACCCGGGACGGACCACTTGCTCAAGAGGGCAATCCGCCCGCCCGGCGCCCCGCGCTATGAAATCCCGTTTGTCGATGTCCATGCAGCCGCATCTACACCGGGATTGTCGCAGCGAAGCCTCACACCGATTTGACGACGATGAGATGAGTTGTCGCACAGCACGTTCCGCTGGTAGTCGATTCTGCGGGCACCTTTGCTGCGGCAGTACATCGCCCTTTGGAGTTCGCGATCGCGACACATGCTTGCGTTGGCAACAACCAACGCGAATACCCCCCTTGTCAGGGACGCACAGAGCTTTCACAGACCGGACTGTAGGGACGCACATCTTTTCTGCGTGCATACCTCTTGTTCGAACCCGTGGGGGACTTCGTGGCGAAAGCCGGCGGCACCGATCTTCATCGCTCCAGCGTCGTCAGCAGGGTCTCGGTCCTGCTGTTGTCTGTGCTCATCGCGATTCCGCTCGCCGTGGTGGGGGCCCCGCCGGTGGTCGCTGCGGAGCCGACCCCTGCGCTCAGCGCCAAGATCAACTTCCAACCTGACGCCTCGGCGTTACCGTCGGGCTACACGAAGGACATCGGCGCCGCCTACAACGAGACTTCCGGAGTGGGCTGGATCCGTGAGGACAGCCTCGACGGAACCCATGTGCCCTACGGCCTCCCGATCAACACCCGAGACCGGAACACCTGCACGGGCATACCCGCTAACGAACAAATCTTCTAAGAATTCTGTCGACGAGGTAGCTGAACGTGACGCGGTCTACCGGCAGCGCTCTCCGGCGCCGACGAGGCGACGGAAGCGCGATCAGCGCCCCTCCCAGGGCAGCAGCCGAACCCGCCACGGGCCGAGCAACGACATCGGGTCGAGGTAGACCCGGTCCGGAAGCCGGGCACCCCAGTGCAGGCAATTGGCCGGGGCACATGCCCGGTGACCGGCCTGTACAGCGCCGATCAGCTGGCCGGACTCGACCCGGTCGCCGGCCCGGACCCGGGCCGTGACCGGCTCGTACGTGGTGCGCAGGCCGCCGTCGTGCTCCACCGATACCACGCCACGGCCGGCCAGCACCCCGGCATAGACCACGACACCGCCGCCCGCGGCCCGCACCGGCGCGGCAACGGTCGCTGCCAGGTCGACCCCGCGATGCCCCGCCCCGTACCGGCTGGCCGGCGCGGTGAACGGCGTGAGGATCAGCGGGGGAGGTGCGACGGGAAGCACGAACGCCGGCTTAGGGGTGCGGTCTGCGATGCTGCCCGGCACAGCGACCGCTGGTGCGGTCGCGGCCACGAGTAGGAACAGCAGCACCGGCAGCAGTACCCCGAGCCGCTGAGTTGCCCGCGCTGTCGTCACCGGGCAATTCTGCCGACCGAAGCGGGCCCCGTACCGTCGACCAGCCGATTGTGGACAACCAGCGGCACGACCGGCCGGATCGGGCCGGTGCCGCGCCCACCCCGAATCGGGATCGGACGGTTCCGGCGGCCGTCGCCGATCGGCTATCCTTGCCTGGCAGCCCGTGACCAGCGGGCTGACTTCGCACGCCTTGTTGCCGTACGTGGATCGCTCACCGGCCCGAGGTGCACCGTTGGTCCCGTAAGGGTGGTGCGCCCGGAAGGCGTCAGGGCCGAAGGTCAACCGACCGTCGGCGACAACCGAGACTGCGTCCGTTTCAGGCCGAGAGGGCCGGCGGGCGCCCGCACCGAGAGGACGCGCCGCAATGGCTGTCGTCACCATGCGTCAGATGCTGGACGCAGGTGTCCACTTCGGACACCAGACCAGGCGCTGGAATCCGAAGATGAAGCGATTCATCTTCACCGAGCGCAACGGCATCTACATCATCGACCTGCAGCAGACCCTGCAGTACGTGGACCGGGCCTACGAGTTCATCCGCGAGACCGTCGCCCACGGCGGCACCGTGCTGTTCATCGGCACCAAGCGCCAGGCGCAGGAGGCGATCGCCGAGCAGGCCACCCGCGTCTCGATGCCGTACGTCAACCAGCGCTGGCTCGGCGGCATGCTGACCAACTTCCAGACCGTGCACAAGCGCCTGCAGCGCCTCAAGGACCTCGAGGCGATGGAGACCTCCGGCGAGTTCGAGGGCCGCACCAAGAAAGAGGTGTTGCTGCTGACCCGCGAGAAGGACAAGCTGGCCAAGACCCTCGGCGGCATCCGCGACATGGCCAAGGTTCCCTCCGCCGTGTGGATCGTGGACACCAAGAAGGAGCACATCGCCGTCGGCGAGGCCCGCAAGCTGAACATCCCGGTGGTCGCAGTGCTCGACACCAACTGCGATCCGGACGAGGTCGACTACCCGGTCCCGGGCAACGACGACGCCATCCGGTCCGCCGCGCTGCTGACCAAGGTGATCGCCGAGGCCGTCGCTGCCGGGCTCATCGCCCGTTCCGGTGGTGCCGCGGTTGCCGCCGGCGAGGAGCCGCTGGCCGAGTGGGAGCGCGAACTGCTGGCCTCGGGGGCGGAGACCACGCCGGTCGCCGTCGCCGACAACGGTGCGCCCGCCGACGCTCCGGCAGCGGACGTTCCTGCCCCGGACGCCCCGATCGCGGACGCCGTGTCCGAGACGGAAAGTGGCGCCGAGGCGCTGCTGGAGGTCCAGGCCGACGCTGCCGAAGGCGTCGCCGAGGTCGTCCCGAACGAGCAGATCGGCGCCGCGGCTCACCACAACTGAGCCGCAGCAGCACCTTCCGGGTGCCTGCATCGAACAGTCATCAATCACGATCTGAGTAGACAAGGAACACCGCCGACCATGGCGAACTTCAGTGCGGCCGATGTCAAGCGGCTCCGGGAACTGACCGGCGCCGGAATGATGGACTGCAAGCGGGCTCTGGACGAGTCCGACGGCGACTTCGACAAGGCTGTCGAGTTCCTGCGCATCAAGGGTGCGAAGGACATCGGCAAGCGGGCCGAGCGCACCACGGCAGAGGGCCTGGTGGCCGCGGCCGGCGGCGCGCTCATCGAGCTGGACAGCGAGACGGACTTCGTCGCCAAGAACGCCGAGTTCCAGCAGCTGGCGGAAAGTGTCGTCAACACTGCCGCTCAGCTCGACGCCGGGGTCGGCGTCGAGCAGGTGCTGGCCGCCCCGCTCGGCGCCGGCACCGTCGCCGACGCGATCAACGCGGCATCGGTGAAGCTGGGCGAGAAGCTCGAGCTCCGAAGGGTTGTCAAGTACGACGGCCCGACCACCGTCTATCTGCACAAGCGGTCGGCGGACCTTCCGCCGTCGATCGGCGTGCTGGTGCAGTACACCGGCAATTCCGATTCCGCGGCCGACGCGGCAACCGAGGCCGCCCGCGGGGCCGCCATGCAGATCGCCTCGCTCAAGGCCCGCTACGTAACCCGGGACGAGATCCCGGCGGACGTCGTCGAGTCGGAGAAGCGGATCGCCGAGGCCACCGCCCGCGAGGAGGGCAAGCCAGAGGCAGCCCTGCCGCGCATCGTCGAAGGCCGGGTCAACGGATTCTTCAAGGAGACCGTGCTCACCGAGCAGTCCTCGGTGCTGGACTCGAAGAAGACCGTGGGCGCGCTGCTGAGCGGGGCCGGCGTCACCGTGACGGCGTTCAGCCGGTTCGAGGTCGGAACGGCCTGATCGCCCTGCGTGTGCCGCGGCCGTTGTCGACCACCGGCCGCGGCGCGCGGAACGGATGGGCCGGGTCCTAGGGTCGGGGTCCTAGGGTCGGGTCCTAGGGTCGGCAGGGAACCGGGACACACCCGGCAACCGATCGCGAACCGAGCATCGACCGACGGCGGGAGCGGCATGACGCAGGAACACCCACGACGGCCGTTTCGCCGGGTCGTTCTCAAGCTCGGCGGCGAGATGTTCGGGGGCGGCGAGGTCGGTGTCGATCCCGACGTCGTGTCCACCGTTGCCGACCAGATTGCCGAGGTGTCGGCCGACGGGGTCCAGGTGGCGGTCGTCATCGGCGGCGGCAACTTCTTCCGCGGCGCCGAACTGCACGAAAGAGGGATGGACCGGGCCCGCGCCGACTACATGGGCATGCTCGGCACCGTGATGAATTGCCTTGCCCTGCAAGACTTTCTGGAACGCGAGCACCACATCGACACCCGGGTCCAGACGGCCATCACGATGGGCCAGGTCGCCGAGCCGTACATCCCGCGGCGGGCCGTTCGGCACCTGGAGAAGGGCCGCGTCGTCATCTTCGGGGCCGGCGTCGGCATGCCCTACTTCTCCACGGACACCACGGCTGCGCAGCGTGCGCTGGAGATCGGCGCCGAGGTGGTGCTGATGGCCAAGGCGGTCGACGGCGTGTACGACGCGGACCCGCGGCAGTTCCCGGACGCGACCATGTTCACCGAGATCACCCATCGCGAGGTCCTCGAGCGCGGCTTGCAGGTCGCCGACGCGACAGCCTTCAGCCTGTGCATGGACAACGACATGCCGATCATCGTGTTCAACCTGCTGACCAACGGCAATATCGGGAAAGCTGTTCGGGGAGCCGCGATCGGCACCCTGGTGTACACCCCGCCCAAGGCGGAACCGGAAAGGCGCAGGACATGATCGACGAGACACTCTTCGACGCCGAAGAAAAAATGGAAAAGGCCGTGTCGGTGGCCAAGGACGATCTGGCCACCCTGCGCACCGGGCGGGCGAACCCGAACATGTTCGGTCGCGTGGTCCTGGACTACTACGGTGCGCCGACCCCGCTGACCCAGATGGCCACCATCAACATCCCGGAAGCGCGGATGGCGGTCATCAAGCCGTACGACGCCGGGCAGCTGCAGGCCATCGAGAAGGCCATCAGGGATTCCGATCTCGGCGTGAACCCGGGCACCGACGGCATCGTCATCCGGGTGGTGTTCCCGCAGCTGACCGAGCAGCGCCGACGCGAACTGGGCAAGACCGCCAGGTCCAAGGGCGAGGATGCCAAGGTCTCCATCCGCAACATCCGGCGCAAGGCGAAGGACACCCTGGACAAGCTGTCCAAGGACGGCGAGGTGGGCGAGGACGATGTCACCCGGGCGGAGAAGGAACTGCAGTCATTGACCGACCAGTACGTAGGTCAGGTCGATGAGTTGGTCAAGCACAAGGAAGCCGAGCTACTCGAAGTCTGATGGACGCCCCGAGACCCGGTGAGCCGGACGGACCGGCCGCATCAGGGGGACCGGCAGCCGGCCCGCCATCTCCGGTCGGCGGGACGTCTCGGGCCGGGCGCGACCTTCCGCGGGCGATCGGTGTCGGCCTGCTGCTCGGTGCGCTGGCGATCACCAGCCTGCTGACCTACCGGCCCAGCTTCATCGTCATCATCGCCGCCGCCGTCGCCGCGTCGATCTGGGAACTGCGCGGCACCCTGTTCCGCGCGCGCGGGATCCGGATCAGCTGGATACCGATGGTTCTCGGATCCGCGGCCACCGTCGCCCTGGTGTGGCCCTACGGTCAGAACGCCCAGGGCATCGGGCTGGCGCTGACCGCACTGGTCTGCATGATCTGGCGATTCCCCCGGGGGTCCGCCGGATATCTCACCGACCTCGCAGTCTCGATCTTCGTGGTGGTCTACCTCGGCCTGTTCGCCTCGTTCGCCACGTTGATGCTCGCGCCGGCCGACGGCTCCGCCCGGATCATCACCTTCCTGATCATGGTCGTCTGCTCGGACACCGGCGGGTACGCGGCGGGCGTTCTGTTCGGCCGACACCCGATGGCGCCCAGCATCTCTCCAAAGAAGTCCTGGGAGGGTTTCGCCGGTTCCACGGTGGCCGCGATGGTCGGCGGCGCGTTGTGCCTCCAGTTGCTACTGGACGGGCAGTGGTGGCAGGGGGTCGTCGCCGGCGCGGCGGTGGCAGTGGTGGCCACCGCCGGCGATCTCACCGAGTCACTGATCAAACGAGATCTCGGGGTCAAGGACATGGGCAATCTGCTGCCCGGTCACGGCGGCGTGATGGACCGGATGGACTCCCTGCTGCCATCCGCCGTCGTCAGCTGGGCGCTGTTGGCTTTGTTTGTACCCGTCGGCCCCGTGGCACTATCTGCTGCGTGACGCCACCCCTGGTTATGCTGCACGCCTTCCCCCTCGACGCCCGGATGTTCGATCCCATCCGGCCATTGGTCGCCGAGCAGGTCGACCTGCTGACGCCCGACTTCCGTGGCTTCGGCTCCGGGCCGGCCCTCGGCGACCCGCCGCCGGAGCCGGACCTGGAGCTGCTCGCCCGGGATGTGCTGGCCGATCTGGACGACCAGGGCATCGACCGGGCCATCGTCGGCGGTGTCTCGATGGGAGGGTACGTCGCACTGGCCCTGCTGCGCGTGGCGCCGCAGCGGGTGGCCGGGCTGGTGCTGGCGGATACCCGGAGCGGCGCCGACGACCCGGAAGCGCTGGACCGTCGCCGCGTCACCGCCGAGCGCGCCGACCGCGGCGAGATCGCCTCGGGCCTGGACGCGGTCGGCCCACTGATCGGCAAGGGCGCCGCGGAACCGGTTCGCACGTCGCTGGCGGCGATGGCCGACGGTGTGCCCGCCGATACCGTCGGGTGGGCGCAGCGGGCGATGGCCGCGCGACCGGACTCCACCCCGGAACTGGCGGGAGCGGGTCTGCCGGTGCTGGTCGTGGTCGGCGAGACCGACGGCGTGACGCCGCCCGACGTCGCGCGGGACATGGCAGCCGCCGTCTCCGGTGCCGAACTCGTGCAGCTGCCGGAGGTCGGTCACCTGAGCCCGGCGGAAGATCCGGATGGTTTCGCCACCGCCCTACTCGGCTGGCTCGGCCGGCACTTCTGACGGCCCCCGCCGGCCCGGGCCCATCATTTCGCGTGTGGCAGGGTGTTTGCAGAGGGAGGCGATGACCATGAGCCACGACGACCAGCTGTCCACAACCGGGCTGCCGAGTTATCCCGGAGCCCAGGATCTGATTCGGGCCGTTGCCGGGGAAGCCGTCGCGCTGCGCGGACTGACAAAGACCTTCGGCGACCGGATCGCCGTCGACCACATCGATCTCGACATACCTGCCGGCTCGTTCTTCGGGCTCGTCGGACCGAACGGCGCCGGCAAGACGACAACGCTGTCGATGGTGACCGGGCTGCTCCGACCGGATGCCGGCCGGGTGGTGGTCGCCGGGGTGGACGTCTGGAGTGACCCGGCGGCCGCCAAGGCCAAGATGGGTGTGCTGCCCGATGGGCTTCGACTGTTCGAGCGGCTGTCCGGGCCGGAACTGTTGAGCTACCTCGGCCGGTTGCGCGGGATACCGGCCGATGTGGTCCGGGCCAGGGCCGCCGAGCTGATCGCGGTCCTGGACCTCACCGACGCCGGCAACAAGCTCGTCGCGGACTATTCCACCGGCATGCGGAAGAAGATCACCCTGGCCGCGGCCCTGCTGCACTCGCCCGCCGTCCTGCTGCTGGACGAGCCGCTGGAAGCGGTGGATCCGGTGTCCGCCAGGATCATTCGTAATGTGTTGGCCCGGTACACGCACAGCGGCGGCACCGTCATCTTCTCCTCCCATGTGATGGCGTTGGTCGAGGGCCTGTGCTCGCACGTCGCGGTGATGGCCAAGGGCCGGATCATCGCCGCCGGCGAACTCGCGGCTGTCCGCGGCTCGGCGGCGAGTCTGGACGACGCCTTCATGCACCTGGTCGGCGCCTCCGATGTGCAGGAGGGGGGCCTGACGTGGTTGGGATCTTCGCCGGCCTGAAATGGCGACTGGTCACCAGCCGCATCAGGGCCAGCAGGGGAGCCACCAAGATCGGCATGATCGTGCTGCTCGTGGTGGTGGTCGCGTTGCTCGGCTTCGTCGCCTTCGGACTGGCCGCGCTGCGGGCGTTACCGGACTACAGCCAGCCGATCATCATCACGGTGTTCACCGTGCAGCTCGTCGCCTGGGTGCTGACGCCCCTGGTGGCGTTCGGCGTCGACGAGACCGTCGATCCGGCCCGTTTCGCGCTGCTGCCCATCCGCCCGCAGACGCTGCAACGTGGGCTGCTGGTCACCGCGCTGATCGGCTGGTTCCCGGCCGGGAACGTCATCGTGCTGATCGGCGCGTCGATCGGAATCGGCGTGCCGCTGTCCGTACTGCCGATCGCACTGGTCTGTGCGGCGGTGCAGTTGCTGCTCTGCGTCGTGCTGTCCCGGGCCGCGTCGACCTCCATGTCGGCGCTGATGTCCAGCCGCCGGGGACGGGACCTCGGCATGGCCGTCGGGCTGGGCGTGTTCGTGCTGTATCTGGCCTTCGTCGCCGTCATCAACAATCCGGGCAGTGACGGCACCGCGCTGCAGAGCGGTGTCCGGCGCACCGCGTCGGTGCTGCAGTGGACCCCGCCCGGGGCGCTGGCGGCACTGCCCGGGCAGATCGCCGACGGTGCGTGGGGCCGGGCCGCACTGTCCGCGCTCATCGCCCTCGCCGCGGTCGCTCTCGCCTGGTGGTGGTGGGCGGTCGCCTTGAACCGGAGCCTGACGACGGCCCCGTCCACGACCGCAGGTTCCTCGCCGGCCGGTCACGGTCCCGAGGACACCGCGGTCGGGGTCGGTGTCGGCGGCACCATGCAGGTGGTGGCGGGTCGTGACCGCCGGCTCGCCTGGCGCGATCCGATGCGCCGGATGCCCTGGTTGATGTTGATGGTGCTGACCGTGGTCTGGCCGTTCCTGGTGGTGCGGGGCTCCGGTGCCGTCTTCGCGGTGGCATTCGGAGCGGTGCTGTGCGGCTCGCAGGCCGGAAACCAGTACGGGGTCGAGGGATCCGGCCTTTGGCTGCACCTGCAGACGGTCACAGATCGGGTGCGCGCCCGCGGCGAGGTGCTCGGTCACGCCGTGACGGTGCTCGTACCAGGGATCGTGATCGTCGTCGTCGCGGTTGCCGTCCAGGCGGTCCTCCACGGCGACTACGACGAGATCCCGGCGGCGCTCGGCGTCTGTTTCGGCGCGTTGCTCGGCGGGCTCGCGGCCGCCAGCTACCTGTCCGCGGCGGTTCCCTACGCCATGCCGCAGAGCCGAAAGTCGCTGTTCGCCTCCAGCGTTCCCGGGCAGAAGGGCAGGACCGCCGCCGCCAGCCTCGGCGTCATCGGCGGCGGAATCGTGGTCGCCCTGCCGGCCGCTGTGGCCGCGGTGCTGTCGATCGTGGTCGGTCCGGTCTGGGGCTGGGTGGCCCTGGTCGTGGGGCCGGTCGTCGGCGCAGTTGCCCTGCTGATCGCGGCCCGGAAGACGGCGGATCGGTACCTGGAGCAGGCCACCGAGATCTTCGCGGTCGTCTCGGTCGGAGACCGGGTGTAGATCGGTGGGTCCCGGGTCCTCTCGGACATCGGCACCTCCGGAGCTTCCCAGGCACCCCGGGCACCCACCAGTCGACGGTCATGCCTGCAGGGCAATCAGCGCTCCGGTGGCCTAGTTGCCCTGCTGGCGCGGCACTCGATGGTGCAGGGCGACGGGTGCTGCCAACCGAAACCCGCCCGGCCACGGGTAGGTGGCCGGGCGGGATGACTGCGTTCGGGTGCCCTTCGGGAAGGGCGCTTCGGCAGCTGGGTCAGCGGCCGCCGATGGCCCTTTCGGCGAAGGCCCGGACTCCCTTGCGCTGCTGGGCGGGCATCGGTGCATCGTCGCGCCCGGATTGCTGAACGCGCGGAAAGGTGTCGGTATCGGACTCCGCCACCTCGGCCGGGACGTCGGAACCGGAATCGAAGTGCTCGGCCAGCGCCTGCAGGGCCGGGTCCTCCGAGGCCGGACCCTGATCTTGCTGCGCCGCGGCCCGCTGATCCCCAGTTGCTGCGGCGCGCTGCTCCTCGCCGCGCTGGGTCCGCAGCGACTCGACCGTCACCTCGTCCCACGGGCCACGGCTGTTCCCGTAGTCGGTCGGGAGACCGGTCGGCCGTTGTGCGGGATCGACCGGAAAGTCATCGGTGACGGGACGGGACGACTCGCCGTCGGGCGGATCGAGCAGCGTCGGCGCGGTCGCCGCCAGTTGGTCGACCTGGCTCAGGTGGTCGCGCAGCGAGGCGAGCTGGTCCAGCACCGACCCGCGCAGACCGGTCAACTGCCGGAACGCCGCATCGGCCTCGGACACCCGCTGATGGGATTCGGCTGCTGCCCGGCGGACCAGTTCGGCGGCCTGGGCGGTGGCCTCCCGGATGCGGGACTCCGCCTCGGCGGTGGCCTCCGCGACTCGCTGCTTGGCGTCGGCGACGGAGATCTCCTCCCGTTCGGTGAGCCGCTGGTGCGCCTCGGCCCGGCGCGCACTGATCGCGATCTCGAAGTCCTCCTCGATGGCGGTCCGTCGAGCCGACCCCTCGGCGTCGAGCCGGTCCCGCTCCGCGGTGGCGGCCGCGGTCAGCGCCTCGGCCTCGTCCCGTGCGGAGGTCAGGGTGTGCTCGGCCTCGGACCTGGCCGCCGTCAACGTCGCGGCGGCCTCGTTGCGGGCGGCGGTCAGCGTCGCGGTGGCCTCGTTCCGCGCGGCGCCGAGTGTCGCGGTCGCCTCCTCGCGCGCGGCGGTCAGCGTCGTCCTGGATTCCTCGGTGGCCGCCAACAGCAGCCGCTCGGCCTCCGCCGTGGCGGCGGACAGCGCTGCCTGCGATTCGGCGGCCGCCGTGGCCCTGGTGTTCTCGGCCTCGGTGGAGGCCTCGGACAGCAGGTCACGGACCTGGTCCGCGAGCTGCCGGCGGGTGCGCTCGCGCTCGGCGTCGAACCGGTCACGCTCGGCCGCGGTCGCCGCGGTCATCGCGGCCGCGGAAGCGGTCACCTTCTCGGCGTCGGCGTTGGCCCGGGCCCTGATCTCGGCGGCCTCCTCCTCCGCCAGCCGGATCATCCGCTGCATCCTGTTGGACAGGCCGGTCATGGAAACCGGTTCCTTGGCCAGGTTGTCGAGCTGCGTGCGAAGCTGGTCGACCTCACGCTGTGCCGCCTGTAGTTGGGCGGTCACCTCGGACAGCCGCTGGTTGGTGGCGTCACCGTTGGCAGTGGCGATGCGCAGGTCGTATTCCAGGCGCTCGAGGTGCGCCGTGACCTGGTCGGGAGCGTAACCGCGCCGGACGAGGTCGAAAGGGATCTGGGCAGGCAACCACTCGTTGGAGCTCATGGGCCCTATCGTCCCACTCTGCGCTCCGGACTCCGCGCAGCAACACCGGCTCAGTGTGTGGTGTGCCCGTTGGGTGGTTCGACCAGTTCGACGAGGACGCCGCCGGTGTCCTTCGGGTGCAGGAAGTTGATCGACGACCCAGCCGTGCCCCTGCGGGGCTCGTCGTACAGGGTGCGCACACCGGCGGCGCGGGCGGCCACGGCGGCTTCCCGGACATCGGTCACCCGGTAGGCGAGCTGTTGCAGACCGGGCCCGCTGCGGTCGAGGAACCGACCGATGGCGGACTCCGGGGTCAGCGGCGCGAGGAGCTGGATCTGGGCGCCGTCGCCGAACGCGATCATCGCCTCCTCGACGCCCTGCTCCTCGTTGCGCTCCTGGTGGGCGAGAGTGCCGCCCAGGACGGTGGTGTGAAAGGCGATCGCCGCCGCCAGGTCGGGGACCGCGATGCCCACATGGTCGATGGCCGTGATGGCCACGCCGGTGTGTTCCGCGATGCCCGGTTGCGTACCGGTGGTGTTGTTGCTGCTCAGGTCGTCGCCGCTCATGAGGTCACCGTAAACCCGCAGTGGGTTAGGTTTCCCCGCATGGTTGCCCGCTCGGTTCCTGCAGCGGCGCCGTCCACCGACGACCTGCTCGCGGCGGCCGACGGGGGATCGGTCCGGGCGATCGCCCGATTGCTCAGCCGGATCGAGTCCGGGGGACAGCGCGCGGCGGAGGTCGCGCACGCGTTGACCGGACGGCACCGGCAGGCCGTGATCACCGGGATCACCGGTCCGCCCGGAGTGGGGAAGTCCACCCTGACCACGGCCCTGGTATCGCGGCTGCGCGTTACGGGCCGCCGGGTAGCGGTGCTGGCGGTCGATCCCTCCAGCCCGTTCAGCGGCGGTGCTCTTCTCGGGGACCGGGTGCGGATGGCCCAGCACACTACCGATTCCGGTGTCTACATCCGCTCGATGTCCAGTCGCGGCGAGTTGGGTGGTCTGTCGGCCGCCGCGCCGGCAGCTGCGGACCTGTTCTCCTGCATCGGTTTCGATGAGGTGATCGTCGAAACCGTCGGTGTCGGGCAGAACGAGATCGCGGTGATGCGGCTGGCCGACTCGGTCCTGGTGGTGGTGGCACCCGGCATGGGAGACGGCATCCAGGCGGCGAAGGCGGGGATCTTGGAGATCGCGGATCTGCTGGTGGTCAACAAGTCCGACCACGCCGGTGCGGCCGCAACGGTCCGCGACCTCAAGGGCATGATCGCCTTGGGCCGGTCGGGCGTCGCCGGGCCCGGCCAGTGGCGGACGCCGGTGCTGTCGACGACGGCCTCCACCGGGAGTCGGGATCGACGAGGTGCTGACGGCGGTCGACGAGCACCGGCGGAGCCTGCAGGCCGGCGGGGGAGCGGTCGCCCGCCGCGTGCAACGGGCCGAGATGGCCGTGCACGCCGTCGTTCTCGAGCGGGTGGGCGCCATGCTGGCGTCGGCTGGGGGAAGGGCGCAGCTGGCGGACGCGGCGACGCTGGTCGCCGCGGGCGAGCAGGATCATCACCACGCCGCCGTCGCCGTACTGGCCTGGTTGGCCGCCAACGGGTCTGATTCTTCGCAGGGCTAGCGTGTCGGCGGATGCCGGACACCATCGTCGTCACGAACGTCGTCAAGCGATACGGATCGCTCACTGCGGTCGACGACGTCTCGCTGACCGTCCGGCACGGCGAGTTCTTCGGGATCCTCGGACCCAACGGCGCCGGCAAGACCACGCTGCTGGAGATCATCGAGGGCCTGCGGGAGGCCGACTCCGGCAGCGTGACCGTGCTCGGCGAGCCGGTCTGGCCGCGAAACCCCGACCTGCTGCAGCGGTTCGGCGTGCAGCTGCAGGCGACGGCGTTCTTCGAGCGGCTGACCACCAGGGAGCAACTGGCCACCTTCGCCGCGCTCTACGGCGGCCCGGCCGGCGGGTCGACGAGATGCTCGAGCTGGTCGGCGCTCACCGACAAGGCGGCACCCAGGCCGAGAAGCTGTCCGGCGGCCAGGCGCAGCGGCTGTCGATCGCCTGCGCGCTTGATCCACGACCCGGAGATCGTTTTCCTCGACGAACCGTCCGCGGCGCTGGATCCGCAGGCGCGGCGCAACCTGTGGGATGTGTTGCGGGCCATCAACGAACGCGGCAAGACCGTGGTGCTGACCACCCACTACATGGACGAGGCCGAGGAATCTGTGCGACCGGGTCGCGATCATGGACAACGGCAGGATCCTGCAAGCTGGGAGCGCCGGCCGAACTCGTCCGCGACCTGGACGCGCCGGTCCGGATCTCGGTGGAGGCCGGTGCGGTCGCGGTCGGACGCCGCCAGGGCGATCGACGGCGTCGACGAGGCGAGCGAGGATGCGGTGTCCACCATCATCGCCACCCGCCGCCCGGCCCCGGTGCTCGCCGCGCTGGCCGAGGCCGACGCGCTGACCGGGCCTGCAGGTGCGCGGCGCGACGCTGGAGGACGTGTTCCTGGAGCTCACCGGGCGGGAGTACCGCACATGAGGGCGTTCTCCAGCCTGTCCTCGGCCATGCTCAAGGGCTTCTACCGGGACAAGGTCAGCCTGTTCTTCGCGATCCTGTTCCCGCTGTTCTTCATCGTCATCTTCGGCACCATCTTCGCCAACGACGAGGCGGCCAGGCCGAAGGTCATCGAGGTCGGCGTCGGTGCCGCTGATCGACGACCTGCCCGCCGAGGCCAGAGCCGGCCTGGACCGCGCCATCGAACTGGTGCCCGGCACCACCCTGGACGCCGCGCTCGAACAGGTGCAGAAGGGCGAGGCCGGCGCGGCTCGTGCAGCAGCAGGGCGACACCCTGCTGCTGGACTTTCGTCGGCCGACCCGGCGGTCGCGGGCTCGGTGCAGGGCATCTTCTCCGCCTTCGTCGACCAGACCAACATCGCGGTCTCCGGTGTCCCGCCGACGTACTACGCTGCAGACGCAGCAGGTCGAGGACGAGTCGCTGCAGCCCATCCAGTACATCGCGCCGGGCATGATCGGCTACGGCATCGCGGTCGGCGCGGTCTTCGGCGCGGCGCTCACCCTGATCACCTGGCGGGAGAAGAAGCTGCTCCGCCGGCTGCGGCTGGCGCCGGTCTCCACCTCGACGGTGGTGGGGTCGAGGGTCATCGTGTCCATCGCGGTGGCCGTCGGCCAGCTGGTGCTGTTCGTCGGCATCTCGGTGCTGCCGTTCCTCGGCCTGCAGCTCAACGGCGCCTGGTACATGGCCGTGCCGCTGGTGATCGCCGGCACCCTGTCGTTCCTGGCGATCGGCCTGCTGGTCGGCTCGGTCGCCAAGACCGCGGAGGGCGGCAGCGGGCTGGCGAACCTGATCACCCTGCCGATGGCGTTCCTGTCCGGTGCGTTCATCCCGCTGGAGTCCGCCCCGCAGTGGCTGGTCGACGGCTTCCAAGTTCCTGCCGATGGGCTACCTCGTGGAGGGCATGAAGGACGTCATGGTGCGCGGCGAGGGCCCGTCGGCCGCGCTGCTGCCGATCGTCATCCTGCTGGGGTTCGCGGTCGTGATCACCTCGATCGCGACCCGGGTGTTCCGTTGGGACACCGCCTGAGCTTCGGCCTCAGGAGTGCGGCGTCAGGCGTAGGCGTCAGGTGTCAGCTTGACGGTCGGAAGTCAGGCGAAGTCGCCGGCCGCCTGCCGCACCTTGGTCAGCAGCACGGACAGTTGCTCGAGTTCCGTGTCTCCAGGCCGACGAAGCCGAATTCGGCCGCCGGTGACGGCCTCGGTGGCGCTGGTCAACCGTTCCCGACCCGCGTCGGTCGAGTTCGACCAGGGTGGTGCGCCGGTCACTGGGATGCGGCAGCCGGCGGGCCAGCCCGTCGGATTCGAGTCGGTCGACGATGTTGGTGATCGACGTCGGGTGCAGTTGCAGCCGCTCGCCCATCAGCCGCATCGGCAGCGAACCGCGCTGGGAGAAGGACAGCAGCACCAGCGCCTCGTAGCGGGCGAAGGACAGCCCGTGCGGCTTGAGCCGGTCGTCGACGGTCGCCTGCAGAATCTGCTGCACCCGCATGACGTTCGTCACCGCGGACATCGCGGCGCTCGGCCCGATTCGCTCCGACCACGTCTGTGCGGCCTTGGCGATCGGGTCGAAGGGCAACGCCGGGGCCGTGACGTTCGGGCTCATTGCTGCACCGTAGCAAGGGGCGCGGCCGGCCGACCCGCGGTGGCTCTCTGGCTGGAATCGCAGATTTGGTCGGACGTCCGACTATCGGATATCCTGCAGTCTGCGGATATCCTGGCAGTCCGGAGACCCCGGCGCGAGAGAGGTGGCACTCGATGCCCGACGACTCAGCGGCGAACGCGGCGCGGCATCGCCGACGGCCGCCGGCGTTGGGAGCAGCGGTTCGCCGCCGCCCGCGACGCCGGCCAGGTCCGCGACATCGACTACACGACGCTGTCCGGGATGAGCGTCGACCCGGTCTACGGGCCCGGCGCCCGGCGACGTGGTGGCGGACTTCGAGCGCATCGGCTGGCCCGGCGAGTTCCCCTTCACCCGGGGTCTGCACGCCACCGGATACCGTGGAAAGCCGTGGACCATCCGGCAGTTCGCCGGTTTCGGCAACGCTCAGGACACCAACGAGCGCTACAAGATGATCCTCGCCGAGGGCGGTCACGGGCTCAGCGTCGCCTTCGACATGCCGACCCTGATGGGCCGGGACTCCGACGACTCGAGGGCGCTCGGCGAGGTCGGGCCACTGCGGCGTCGCCATCGACTCCGCCGCCGACATGGACACCCTGTTCGACGGCATCGATCTCAAGCAGGTCACCACCTCGATGACGATTTCCGGACCCGCCGTCCCGGTGTTCTGCATGTACCTGGTTGCGGCCGAGCGTCAGGGCGCGGGCGACCAGGCCATCCGCCACCTCAACGGCACGCTGCAGACCGACATCTTCAAGGAATACATCGCGCAGAAGGAATGGATCTTCCCGCCGGAACCGCACCTGCGGCTGATCGGTGACCTGATGGAGTTCTGCACCGGCGCGATGCCGGACTACAAACCGCTGTCGGTGTCCGGATACCACATCCGGGAAGCCGGCTCCACCGCCGCTCAGGAACTCGCCTACACCCTCGCCGACGGCTTCGGCTACGTCGAATTGGGCCTGTCCCGAGGGATGGACGTCAACCGGTTCGCGCCGGGACTGAGCTTCTTCTTCGACGCCCATATCGATTTCTTCGAGGAGATCGCCAAGTTCCGCGCGGCCCGCCGGATCTGGGCCCGCTGGATGCGCGACGTCTACGGCGCCACCGATCCGCGCGCCCAATGGCTGCGGTTCCACACCCAGACCGCCGGTGTCTCGCTGACCGCGCAGCAGCCCGACAACAACGTCACCCGGACGGCGGTGGAAGCGCTCGCAGCGGTGCTGGGCGGCACGAACTCGTTGCACACCAACGCTCTCGACGAGGTGCTTGCGCTGCCCAGCGAGAAGTCCGCGCAGATCGCGCTGCGCACCCAGCAGGTGATCATGGAGGAGACCGGCGTGATCAACGTGGCGGACCCGCTGGGCGGCAGTTGGTACGTCGAGGCGCTGACCGACCGGATGGAGGCCGAGGCCGAGCAGATCTTCAGCCGCATCTCCGATCTCGCGGCGCTGGCGGTTCCGTCAGGGCAACATCCCGTCGGGAAGATGACCAGCGGAATCCTGCGGGGCATCGAGGACGGCTACTTCACCGGCGAGATCGCCGACGCCTCCTTCGCGTACACCCTCGCCGTCGAGAAGGGGGAGAAGAAGGTGGTCGGCGTGAACGCGCTGGTCGGTGGAATCGGCGAGGATCTGGAGATCCTGCGGATCTCTGGCGACGTCGAGATCCAGCAGAACGCCCTGCTCGCCAAGCGCCGTGCCCAGCGTGACCCCGTCGCGGTGACCGTGGCGCTGGATGGGCTGATGACGGTCGCCCGCGGCACCGGCAACATGGTGCCCGCGATGCTGGCGGCGGCCCGCGCGGAGGCGACGCTCGGCGAGATCTGCGACGCCCTGCGCGCGGTGTGGGGGACCTACACCGAGCCCGCGAGGATCTAGCGGTACATCCAGCCCGCAAGGAACCAGCCCGCACGGAAAACGCCGACACCGTCAATGCATCGGCGACCTGCAGCGTGGCGCGGGAAAACAGCGGCCCGGCAGGACGTTTCCGTCCGCCGGGCCGCCTGGTGGTCGCCCGCTGCTGTCGCCCGCGGGTTTCGCGGGCGGTGAATCAGCGAACCAGCTGGTTTCCGCTGTAGTCGAATGTCCGCTGCTGCGGAGCGGCCGCCGCCGCCCTGTTCGCCATCCGGCTGCCGTCCTCGAAGAGCCCGGACTTGGTGCGCGCCAACGTCATCACCGCGTGCGCAGCGGCATCGCCCAATTCGCTCAACGCCTTGGTGTTGAGGTTGTTGATCGTGTCACAGGCCTCGTGGTAGCACCGGTCGTAGGCGACGCCGGCGGTTCCGCCGAAGATCACCGCTTGCTCGGGCGTCTTGGTCCCCTCGGCACCGCTGAACAGTCCGCCGGCCGGAATGCCGTTCTCGATGAACGGGCCGTAATCGGAACGCCCGTCGAAATCTGTCGGAGCCGTCTCCAGACCCCTGTCGGCGAAGTAGTTGTTGAAGATGTCCTCGATCTGCGCCGATCCGGGAGGGCCGCCGGCTTCGGTATCGCCGGACCCGTCGCCGTCGTAGACGAAGCGGACGTAATTCGGCGAGCCGAGCATGTCGAAGTTCAGGTTGGCGTAGATGGACGAGATCTTCTTGTTCTTGATGAGCTTGTTGACGTAGTACGTCGAGCCGAGCAAACCGGACTCCTCCGCGCCCCAGAAGGCGAACCGGAGCTGCTGCCGCGGCCTGATGCCCAGCTTCGACATCTGGATGGCGGTTTCCAGGATCGTCGCCGTGCCGCTGCCGTTGTCATTGATGCCCGGCCCCTCGGCCACGGAGTCCAGATGGGCCCCGACGACGACCACCTTGTTCGGGTCTCCAGCATGGGAATCCGCGAGGACGTTGGAGGTGGTGACGGTGTCGACGCGGATGTTGGTGGAGACGTCGACGATCACCGATCCGGCCTGAGCCGCTTCGTACAGTGCCGCACCGTCCGCGAAACTCACGCCGACGACCGGAATGTCGACCGGATTGCCGAGGGTGACGTTGGTCAGCAGTTCATCCCGTCCCGGTTGGCCCTCGTTGAAGACCACCACCGCGTCGTATCCGGCGGCTTCCGCGTTGGCGACCTTGACCGAGAAGTTGCATGTTCCGCGCTGGACCAGGGCGATTTCGGGCTCGGTCGCCGACGCCTCCACGAAGTCCCCTGCTTCGCAGCCCGAGGTGGAACCGGGCTCGTCGGGCGGCGGGATCAGGACGTCGTTGGTGGGAACCACCCGACCGGTGACCTCTCCGTTCCCGGAGTACTCGAGCGTCGAGACCTTGTAGTCGGTCGGTGTGGGGCTGACCTGGGCCAGGCTGGCGGGCCCGACCTCGGTGAACGACGGGAAGTCGAACTTCTGGACCGTCACGCCGTACCCGGCTTTGCTGAGTTCAGACTTGACGTACTTGACCGACGCCTCATAACCGGGGGTGCCAGACGCGCGGGTCCCACCGTTGGCGTTCGCGATCCGTTGCAGGGCTCGCTCGTGCGTGAGTATCCCGTTGACGGTCACCGCCTTGGTCAGCTTGGTCGTGTTGACATCGTCGACCGCGGCCGTCGCCGCTGATACCGGCACGATCATGGTTGCCGCGATCAGCGACGTCACCAACGCTGCTCTCTTTCGCACAAAGCCTCCACACCAGGACACTCGCGGTGCTCACCGCGCTCGAACCGGAGATCTTCCGGGCCCGAGGGACGCTACCGATGGGTGATCCAGGTAACACCCGAGCGAGGTCTTTCGTTACCAAAACGAGATCTCTTCATTGGCGAGATGTCCGGTGCGATAACAGATGTCGAGATTTCCGTCCATGAGTGCGCAACGATCGGGTGACGGACGCGCTCGCTGCGACAACGCTGTCGGTGCAGGCCGCCGCCGTCCCGGGTGTCCCCGACGCCCCGACAACCACGGGCGGCGGTTCGATCGGAGCGGCCGGGCGGTGGCACGTCAGGTGCAGGCGCCGTGAGAAAATACCGGCATGAGCCGTCCGGACCCCCGTCAGCAGGCCGCCGTCATGCCGGCGGCTTTCGCCGGTGCCATCGATCTGTCAGCACTGAAGAATCGCGCCGCCGCGCCCGCCTCCGGCGGCGCCGGCTCCGTCGGCAACGGGGCGCCGGCCGACGCAGGTCAGCGATCGCCGTTCGTGGTGGACGTCGACGAAGCGACCTTCGGCAGTGTGCTGGAGGCCTCGGCACAGGTCCCGGTGGTCGTCGACCTGTGGGCCACCTGGTGCGAGCCCTGCAAGCAGCTCTCACCCATCCTGGAGCGCCTCGCGGCGGCCGCCGGCGGAGCCTGGATCCTGGCGAAGGTCGACGTCGACGCAAACCCCCGGATCGCGCAGGCCTTCGGCGTGCAGTCCATCCCGATGGTGGTCGCACTGGCCAAGGGTCAACCGGTCGACGCCTTCAATCAGGCGTTGCCGGAACCGCAGGTCAGGCAGTGGATCACCGCCCTGCTGGATGCCCTTCGGGACCAGCTGCCCGGTATCCGGGAGGCCGAGGCCCGCGCCGGAACCGCCCCGGATGCGGTCGACCCCGAGCCCGAGCCCGAGGACCCTCGGTTCCTGGCCGCGGAGGAAGCACTCGCCGCCGGCGACTACGCCGCCGCCGAGTTGGCCTACCAGCAGATCCTGGCCGCGGAACCGGCCAACGCAGAGGCGAAGGCGGCGCTGGCTCAGACCGGTCTGCTCGCCCGGGTCGAGAAGCTGTCACCGGACGCGGTCGCACGGGCGGACGCGGCTCCGGACGACGTGCAGGCGCAGCGCGACGCCGCGGACGTGCAACTCGCGGACGGCGACATCGACGGCGCGTTCGCCCGGTTGGTCGAGACCGTACGGCGGACCGTAGGTGATGACCGCGCGGCGGCCAGGGAGCACCTGGTGGAGCTGTTCTCCTTGTTCCCGCCCGATGACCCGTCGGTCATCAAGGCCCGCAGGGCGCTGGCCGCCGCGCTGTACTGACCGCTCCGCGGACCGCCCCGACCGACCACGGACCGCACCGACCGTGGCGGCGGCCTTGGCGGGACGGGACGTCAACGGCACGCGTCGAGACCGTGGTGGAAGCCGTCGGCGAAACCGGCGAGATCGTCGAAGTCGGCGCCCGGCCGGGTGCGGATCAGGTCCATCGCCTCGTCGGCGTCCGTGGGCCAGGAGCCGAGCTCGTCGACGCTCGCCTTGCCGAACACCGAGGCCGTCCAGGCGCCGGTGACACAGGACGCTCCGGTCTCGGTACCGGTCACGGCGCGTCCCGCCGCCAGCGCCACCGCAGCACCGGTCGCGAACTGACCCAGGGGTGCCGCGGCCTCGAGGTCGGCCGCGTCGGCGGTCGGTGGCCGGGTTGCTCGCTGCGGCCCGAGCCGGGCCAGGTACGCGGTGACGGACTCCGCCGCGGCGTCCTGTGCGGCGCGGCTGGTGGGGTAGCGCGGCAGGGTCGACGGCTTGCTCGTGGTCACCCCGGAGCGGCCCAGGGTGACATCGAGACCGTCGGCCGTCATCGCCGGACAGGCAGCCGCCCCGCCGCGAAAACCGGTCAGCACGAACGACAACCGGTCCAAACCCAGTCCGTGCGCGGTCGGGTCGGTGGGCGAGAGGGTGGCCGGGTCGCGGAAGTCGAGCAGGGGGGCGACCGCCCGCAGCAGCGACTCGGGCGGCAGACGCAGGCGCCGGGTCTCGCCCGACGAGGCCGACCGGAGGAAGGCGCCGGCGTCACAGTCCGCCTGCGCCTCGATGAGCAGGGACGGGTAGCGCTCCGGGTCGCTCTGCCGGTCCTGTGGCGTGGGGCCGATCCGGGCCTGGATGGCATGGCCGAATTCATGGGCGAACGATGCGGCCAACCCGGCCGTGCCGTACCGGCCGAGCAGCACGGGGACCAGTGAAGAGGAGTCGAAGACGATGCCGTCACCCTGCGGGCAGTAGAAGGTGTTGCCGGCGAGCTGTGCGGGGTCGGTGACGCACAGGGCCGAGCCGGTGGTCGCCGTGGAGTCCATCGAGACGTAGCCGCCCGCCAGCGGCACGAAGCCCGGGCCGCCGTCCGCCGTCAACTGCCCGGTCCAGAAGTCCTGCACGTCGGCCAGCACCGCGCCGACGGCGATGTTGCCGTCGGCCGAACTGGCGAGCGACAGGGGATCCCCGTCCGCAATTCCGAAGGAGGACGCGGCCTGCACGGGCGCGCCCGGCACACTCAGGTCCAGCCGCTCCGCGGCGAGGCCGGTACCTGGTCGATGGCCGGCGGAGCTGAGCACGACGAACCCGGTCACCAGCAGGGCAACCCCGAGCAGGGTGAGCACAGCAGGGCCGGCGCGTCGCCGTTTGTTCCGGCCGTGGGGGGGCAGGTCGGCAGGTGGCGGGGCGTCAGCTGACAGGTCGGCAGGTGGCGGGGTGCCGAGTGGCGGGTCGCCAGGGGTGAGGTCGCGGGACGACGAAGGGACGCCGATCCGGTCGGATCGGCGTCCCTGGTCGTGCTCGGTCAGCGGGCCGCGCTTTTCATCCCGGCCCACTTTACTGACCGGTCTCCGGCGCCAGCCACAGCGCGCCGAGCGGCGGAACGGTGATCGTCGCCGACGCCGGCTGCCCGTGCGACGGGTGATCGGAGGCGACCACCGCACCCATGTTGCCCGCACCCGATCCGCCGTACAGCTCGGAGTCGGTGTTGACCGCCTCCCGCCACACCCCGGCGAACGGCAGGCCGATGCGGTACCCGCTGTGCGGGCTGGGCGAGAAGTTCAGGATGCAGGCCACCACGGAGCCGTCGGATCCCCACCGGAGGTAGGCCAGCACGTTGCCTTCACGGTCGTTCGCGTCGATCCAGGTGAACCCGGCCGGCGTGAAATCCTGTGAGTACAGCGCCGGACTGGATTTGTACACCCGGTTGAGATCCCCGACCAGCGAACGAATCCCGTTGTGCAACGGGTAGTCCTTGAGCTGCCAGGGCAGCTGGATGGCCTGGTTCCACTCCCACGGATTGCCCAGTTCCTGGCCCATGAACAGCAATTGCTTACCAGGATGGGCCCACTGGTGCGCCAGGAAGGTGCGCAGCGTCGCCGCCTTCTGCCATTCGTCGCCGGGAATCTTCGACCAGAGCGAACCCTTGCCGTGCACCACCTCGTCGTGCGAGATCGGCAGCACGAACTGCTCGGAGAACGCGTACATCAGCGAGAACGTCATCTCGTTGTGGTGCCACGACCGGTAGATCGGGTCGCGGGCGATGTAGCCGAGGCTGTCGTGCATCCAGCCCATGTTCCATTTCAGGTGGAACCCCAGTCCGCCCAGGTGCGTCGGCCGGGTGACACCCGGCCAGGCAGTCGACTCCTCGGCGATCATCAGCACGCCTGGAACGCGCTTCCCGACGGTTGCGTTGGTCTCCTGCAGGAATGCCACGGCATCGAGGTTCTCGTTGCCGCCGTAAATGTTCGGCAGCCACTGGCCGTCCTCGCGGGAGTAGTCCAGGTACAGCATCGATGCGACGGCATCGACCCGCAGGCCGTCGATGTGGTACTGCTCCAGCCAGTACAGGGCATTGGCGACGAGGAAGTTCCGCACCTCCCGGCGGCCGAAGTCGAAGACGAAGGTGCCCCAGTCCGGCTGCTCGCCACGGCGCGGATCGGCGTGCTCGTACAGCGCGGTCCCGTCGAAGCGGCCGAGCGCCCATTCGTCCTTGGGGAAGTGCGCCGGGACCCAGTCCATGATCACGCCGATGCCTGCCTGGTGCAGCCGGTCGATCAGATACCGCAGATCATCCGGCGAGCCGAACCTGGAGTCCGGGGCGTAATAGGACGTGACCTGATATCCCCAGGACGGCGCGAACGGGTGGCCGGCGAGCGGCAGGAACTCGACGTGGGTGAATCCGGTGTCCGCCAGTTCCTCGATCAGGGCGTCGGCGAGCTGCCGGTAGTTCAGGCCCTCCCGCCAGGAGCCGGCATGGATCTCGTAGATGGACAGCGGACCGCCCAGCTGATCGGTCTGGGCCCGGGTGTGCATCCAGTCCGAGTCGTTCCATTCGTGCCGGGCCGTCGTCACCATCGACGCGGTGGCCGGCGGGATCTCGGCGGCGAAGGCCATCGGGTCCGCCTTCTCCCGCCAGACGCCGTCCTGGCCCAGGATCTGGAACTTGTAGCGGGTGCCTTCGCCGACGCCCGGAACGAACAGTTCCCAGACGCCGGAGGACCCCAGGGAGCGCATCGGGGTGCCGGCGCCGGACCAGTGGTCGAAATCGCCGGTCACCCGCACGCCGCGGGCGCTCGGTGCCCACACAGCGAACGAGGTTCCGGAGACGGCGCCACCGGGGGTGTTGTAGGTGCGAACGTGGGCGCCCAGGACATCCCAGAGGTTCTCGTGCCGTCCCTCACCGATCAGGTAGAGGTCCATCTCGCCCAGGGTCGGCAACCACCGGTAGGGGTCGTCGACCTCGTACACCGCGCCGGGTCCGTAGTCGACGCGGACCCGGTAGTCGCCGACCGGGCCCTCGATGACGGCGGTGAAGACGCCGCCGTAGGTGCTCTCGAACGGGACCTCCTTGCCCTCCTGCAGCAGGGTCACGTTCTTGGCGTGGTGCCGCAGGGTGCGCACGACAGTGGTGCCGTCGCCCTGCGGGTGGGCACCGAGAATGCCGTGCGGGTTGTGGGTGTCGCCGCCGATCAGCTTCTCGTAGTCGTCGTTGCTGGGCCCCTGGGCGGGCTCGGGACCGGCAGGCGCGCCGGGCTTGGCCTCCACCGGAGGCACCTGAGCGGGCGTGTCCGGCGCCAGTGGGGTGTCGACGTTGCCGCCGGCGACCGGCGCCGGCTTGGCCGGGCGGCCAGCGGGCGCCTCCGGTGCGGCCTCGACCGGCGCCGCCGGCTCAGTGCCGGCAGGCGCCGTCGATTCGGTGCCGGCAGCCGTCTTGGGCTTCGCGGCGGCCCGGCGGCGCGGCGCCGGCTTCGCCGCTGCGGCGTCATCGGACTCGGCCGCCGGCTTCCTGCTCCGGGTTCCGGCGGCCTTCGCCGCCCCCGTCGATGAAGAGGTGGTGGACTTCGCGGCGGCCGGCTTGCGGGCTCGCGCTGTCTTGGCGGATGCTGCCTTGGCGGGTGCCGCCTTGGCCGGCGTGGCCGCGCCGGTTGCGTCGTCCGCGGTCGGGGCCGGCTGGGTGCCGGAAGGCGAATCCGGGGTGTTGGTGCTCAAGAGGAACCTCCGGTGTTGATGAGGGCGACGACGGCCTGCAGCGGAATGCTCTCCCACAGCGGCCGGTGTCCGTGTTCGTAGACGACTTCGTAGATCGCTTTGTCCAACTCGAAGGCTCGCAGCAGGCTACCGGCCGCCCGCGGGTCGCTACCGGCGGCCGCTGCATAGCCGTCGCAGAAGGCCTCCCGGTTGCGCTGCGCCCACTCCGCGGCCCGGTACTTGTGCTGGGCGTCGGAGTGCGGGTTCACCACCAGCCCCCGGGCCGCGTAGTCGAAGCTGCGCAGCATCCCGGCGACATCCTTGAGCGGGCTGTGCATGGACCGGCGGTACTCCAGCGGCTTGGCCGGCTCGCCCTCGAAGTCGATGACGCTCCACCCGTGCAGGGTGCGAAGCACCTGACCCAGATGCAGGTCCCCGTGGATGCGCTGCAGGCGAAGGTCGCCGTCGTGCGATGCGGCCCGGTCGAACGCCGCCAGGATGCCGTCGCGGTGCTCGGCCAGCGACGGCACCAGATCGGCGGCCGCGTTCGCGTCGGCGCGCATCCGGTCGAAGATCCTGGCCACTTCGTCGGGCGGCGCCTCGGTGGTCCCGAAGGCCCTGGCCAGGTCGCCGTGTACCGCGGCGACAGCGTTGCCGAGCCGCTCGGCTTCCGCGGCAAAGTCGCCGCCGACCTCGTCTGCCCGCAGGTCGCCCTCGCTCATCAGGTCCCGAACGCTGGAGGTCGCCATCGCCCAGCCCTCCGCACTGTTGGCGAAGTACTCGGTGAGCAGGCCCAGGGTCGTCTCCTCGCCGTCGACCGGGCCGACGATCTCGCCCAGCGGGGTGGCGATGTGCGTCGATCCGACGGCATGCAGCGCGCGATGGATCTCGGCGTCGGGATTCGGACCGGGTTCGATTCTGCGGAACATCTTCAGGATGGCGGAATGCCCGTAGATCAACGAGGTGTTGGACTGCTCCGCGCCGATCACCCTGCCGACTGCGGTGGTGTCGATCACCGCGTCCGGCTCGCGGCGGGCCAGCAGGCCGTTGCCGAGGTCCCGGTCCTGGTCGATGGCCTGCAGCAGCAGGGCCGAGACATCCTTGTCGGCCAGCGCGTCGAAACCGGTACGACCGTCCCTCACGCCGATGGTGGCGTAGGTCAGGTGATCGGCGAGCTGGTCGGTCCACCCGATCCAGAGCTGGTAACGCTGCGGGCCGGTCGCGGTCCGCACGGTGAACAGGATCTGCTCGACATCCGTGCCGTCCGGGTCCTCGGCAACGACCGTCCGGGCGGTGATCTCCACGGACGTGGTGTCCAGCTGCTGCCCCTTCGCCGAGAACCACCGCTGGTGCGGCAGGTACTCCACCAACATGGGGACGAGGTCATGGTCGGCGGCGCCGATATGTCGGCTGCCGGTATGTCGGCTGGTCACATTTCCTCCGGTCGGCCGGTGATGTCCAGCCAGTAGAAACCGTGTCCGGGCAGGGTCAGCAGGTAGGGCAGTTGACCGATTCGCGGGAACGGTGTGTGGCCGGTCAGCTCGATCGGGACGGCGCCGTCGTGCTCACGCAGGTCGAGCTCGACCGGTTGCGGGAACCGGGAGAGGTTGTTGACGCACAGCACCGTGTGCGACTCGCCCTTGATCCCGCCGGTGTCGCCGTCGAAATGCAACGTGTAGGACAGCACCGACGGGTTCGAACCTCCCAGATCGGTGAACTGGCCGACGGCGAAAGCGGCGTACCGCTTGCGGATCTCGATCATCCGCCGGGTCCAGTGCAGCAGCGACGCGGTCGAATTCATCTGCGCCTCGACGTTGACCGTCTGGAAACCGTAGATGGGGTCCATGATCGCGGGCAGGTAGAGCCGAGCCGGATCACAGCGGGAGAAACCCGCGTTGCGGTCGGGCGACCATTGCATCGGTGTCCGGACGCCGTCCCGGTCACCGAGCCAGATGTTGTCGCCCATCCCGATTTCGTCGCCGTAGTACAGCACCGGTGAGCCGGGCAGGCTGAGCAGCATGGCGGTGAAGAGTTCCTGCTGGTTGGTGTCGTTCTCGAGCAGGGTGGCGAGCCGGCGTCGGATGCCGATGTTCGCCTTCATCCGGGGATCCTTGGCGTACTCGTTCCACATGTAGTCGCGGTCTTCGTCGCTGACCATCTCGAGGGTGAGCTCGTCATGGTTGCGCAGGAAGATGCCCCATTGGCCGGTCTCCGGGATCGCCGGCGTCTGCGCCAGGATCTCCGAGACCGGAAACCGGGATTCCCGTCGGGCGGCCATGAAAATCCTTGGCATCAGCGGGAAGTGGAAGCACATGTGGCACTCGTCGCCGCCCACCGCGGGGTCCCCGAAATAGTCCACGACGTCCGCCGGCCACTGGTTCGCCTCGGCCAGCAGGATGGCATTGGGATACTCGGTGTCGATCACCTTGCGGCAGCGCTTGAGGAATTCGTGGGTCTTGGGCAGGTTCTCGCCGTTGGTGCCCTCCTCCTCGAACAGGTAGGGCACCGCATCCAGCCGGAACCCGTCGAGGCCCAGATCCATCCAGAACCGCAGGATGTCGATCATCTCGTCGCCGACGGCGGGATTTTCGAAGTTCAGATCCGGTTGGTGGGAGAAGAACCGGTGCCAGAAGTACTGCTTGCGCACCGGATCGAAGGTCCAGTTGCTGGGTTCGGTGTCGACGAAGATGACCCGCGCATCGGGGTAGCCGGTGTCGTCGTCACGCCAGACGTAGTAGTCCCCGTAGGGACCGTCCGGGTGCTGCCGCGATTCCTGGAACCACTGGTGCGCATCGGAGGTGTGGTTCATGACCAGGTCGGTGATCACCCTGATGCCGCGCTCGTGCGCGGCGTCCAGCAGGGCGACGAAGTCCTCGACGCTGCCGAACTCGGGCAGAACCTTGCGGTAGTCAGAGATGTCGTAGCCGCCGTCGCGCAGTGGCGAGTCGAAGAACGGCGGCAACCACAGGCAGTCGACACCGAGCCAGGCGAGGTAATCGAGCTTGTCGATCAGGCCACGGAGATCGCCGGTGCCATCACCGTTGGAGTCGGCGAACGCCCTGACCAGGACCTCGTAGAAGACTGCCCGCTTGTACCACTCCCGGTCGTTCTCGCCGCCGGCGATCGGCCGCGCCGACCCGTACTGGCTGGCGACGGGCTCCCGGACCGCGCTCTGCCCGTCTGTTGGGGACATGCTCACCTTTCTGTTTCCTGTTCCGAGGTCTTGCCTGAGGTCGTCGACGACGGACGTCATGTCCGCTTTCGCGGCCGTTCCCGACCGCGCGCCGGGTCGGCGAACGGTCCGGCGGACCGGATGACGATCCGGGTGCCGGTGCGCCGCCCCGACGGCAGGGTTCCCACAGACGGGCCGCTGAAAAACCGGCGGGCCGTCGAACGGCCACCCGGTGCCGCAACTCCGCGCCGTGCGGCGCCCGGCGGGTCGGCCGCCCCAGCCGCCGCACCCTGCGCAACGGAGAGTGGGCGGGAGTCCCGGGCGGGGGCGTCGTGCCGGTGCTGCAGTGCCACCTCGGCCGCGGGATCGCATCGAGCGAGACGGCCGGCCACGGGCCAAACGTACCGGTGATGCCGGGGCACCGCCGACCACGTCCGGACCGGGCCCGGCGCAGGAAATGGGCGCTGCCACCGGCGCCGGGAGGCGGTCGGCCGGCACCACCCGGCGCCGGTGAACGTTGCGTAACGTGCTCCCGGCGCGGCCCCGGGAAGTAGGAGTTAGGCAGGTCGAGGGGCTAAATTCGCTCCCGTGAAGGCTCTCCGTCGTTTCACCGTCCGACCACAGCTCCCGCCGGAGTTGCAGCCACTCGGCGCGCTGATCCGCAACCTCAGGTGGTCATGGCATCCCGCGAGTCAGGACCTGTTCGCCGATATCGACCGGGGGCTGTGGGACCGCTTCGCCGGTGATCCGCTCAAACTGCTGGGCGCGGTATCGGTACGCCGGTTGGACGAGCTCGCCCGCGACGAGTCCTTCCTGGCCCGCATGCACGGCCTTGCGGCAGACCTCGACCACTACCTGCAGGACCCGCGCTGGTACCAGCACCAGGTCGCCATCGGGCAGTCGTTGCCCGCCGCGGTGGCGTACTTCTCGATGGAGTTCGGCGTCACCGAGGTGCTGCCCAACTATTCCGGCGGCCTGGGCATCCTGGCCGGCGACCACCTGAAGTCGGCATCGGACCTCGGTGTGCCGATCATCGGTGTCGGTCTGCTGTACCGGTTCGGTTACTTCTGGCAATCGCTGTCCGCCGACGGTTGGCAGCTGGAGCACTATCCGGCGCACGACCCGCAGGGGTTGCCGATCGAGCGGGTGCTGGACGCCAAGGGCGGGCACCTGTCGATCAGCGTTCCGATGCCGGGTGGCCGTCAGTTGACGGCGCGAATCTGGTGTGCGCAGGTCGGCCGGGTGCCGCTGTTGTTGCTGGACGCCGACAACGAGATGAACGACGACGCGCTGCGCGCGACCACCGACAAGCTCTACGGCGGGGACCAGGATCACCGGATCAAGCAGGAGATCCTGCTCGGGATCGGCGGCGTGCGCGCCGTCAACGCCTATGCCGAGGTCACCGGCCACCCGATGCCCGAGGTCTTCCACATGAACGAGGGGCACGCCGGCTTCCTCGGGCTGGAACGGATCAGGGCGCTGATCGCGCAGCACGGGCTGTCTTTCTCCGAGGCACTGTCCGCGGTGCGGGCGGGGACCGTCTTCACCACCCACACGCCGGTGCCGGCCGGCATCGACCGGTTTCCGGTCGACCTGGTGCGGCACTATCTGGATGCGGGTGCGGACGGGATCTCCCGGCTGGTGCCCGGGCTCGTGGTCGACGAGGTGCTGGCGCTGGGGTCGGAGGACGATCGGAGCCGATTCAACATGGCGCACATGGGGCTTCGGCTCGCGCAGCGCGCGAACGGTGTCGCCAGGCTGCACGGCACGGTGTCCCGCAACATGTTTGCGCCGTTGTATCCGGGATTCGAAGCCGACGAGGTGCCGATCGGTTCGGTGACCAACGGCGTACACCTGCCCACCTGGGCGGCCCGCGAGATGTACGACGTCGCAGGCGACATGGCCGATTGGCAGGATCTTGCGTCGGCATCGGAGTGGCCGGCGCCGGACGCCGTGTCCGGCGAGCGGCTGTGGGATCTGCGGAACAAGCTGCGGTCCCGCCTGGTGGCCATGGCCCGGCACACGGTGCGCACCTCGCAGTTGCAGCGCGGCGCCACGGTCGCCGAACTCGGCTGGACCGAGACCATCCTCGACCCGGACATCCTGACCATCGGATTCGCCCGCCGGGTGTCGACCTACAAGCGGTTGACCCTGATGCTGCGCGACCCCGCCCGGCTCCGCAGGATCCTGCTCGACCCCGACCGCCCGGTGCAGATCGTCATTGCCGGTAAGGCCCACCCGGCGGACGACGGCGGCAAGCGGTACATGCAGGAGATGGTTCGGTTCACCGACGACCCGACCATCCGGCACCGGATCGTCTTCCTGCCCGACTACGACATGAGCATGGCGGCGGTGCTCTGCGCCGGCGCCGACGTCTGGCTGAACAACCCCATCCGCCCGCAGGAGGCGTCGGGAACGTCGGGAATGAAGGCCGCGCTGAACGGCGGGCTGAACCTCTCGATCTCCGACGGCTGGTGGGACGAGCTGTACGACGGCCACGACGGCTGGACCATCCCGACCGCTGACGGCGTCGGGGACGAATCCCGCCGTGACGACCTGGAGGCTGCCGCTCTCTACGACCTGGTCGAGAAGCGCGTCGCGCCGTTGTTCTACCGCCGTAACGACAGTGGGCGGCCGGAGGGCTGGGTGGACACCGTCCGGCACACGCTGGCGTTCCTCGGACCGCGGGTGCAGGCGACCAGGATGGTGCGCGACTACGTCAACGAGTACTACGGCCCGGCGTCGGTGTTCTCCCGGGCCGTCACGGGCGACCTGACAGTGGCCAAGGGGCTGGCCGCTTGGAAGGACCAGATCCGGGCTGCCTGGCCCAGTGTCCGGGTGATCAATGTCGACACCTCGGGAATCGGCACCGAACCATCGCTGGGCAACGTCATGACGCTGCGGGCCTTTGTCGACCTCGGCGGACTGAGTCCGGAGGACGTCCAGGTGCAGTCGGTCACCGGGCGGGTCGACATCAACGAGCAATTGCACGACATCGCAACGGTGGACATGGATTTCGCATCGGTCGATGCCTCCGGGTCCGCCGACACCGGATACCGCTATGAGGCGCATCTGCCGCTGACCCAGTCCGGCGCCGTCGGGTACACCGTGCGGGTGCTGCCCAAGCACGAACTGCTCGCCTCGCCCGCGGAGCTCGGCCTGGTTACGACGGCCTGACCGGGCGGGGCTGGCGTCCGCGGGCCCGCTTCGGTGGGCGCGGCTGGTGCTGCGACCGCGGTACCGGGTCAGCTGCGATGCCGGCTCAGCGGGGGGTCAACAGTGGCGCCACTTCGTCATCGAGACGGTTGTTCCCTCGCCGAGGCGTGAATCGAGGTGGAAGTCGTCCATCAGGCGGCGGGCGCCGGGCAACCCGAGCCCGAGCCCGCTCCCGGTACTGACCCCGTCCTGCAACGCGCCGGCCACGTCGGCGATGCCCGGACCCTTGTCGCGGGCGGTGATGCTGATGCCGATCCGCGCCGGCTCCCGGACGCAGCGCATCACCATCTCGCCGCCGCGGGCGAAGCTGACGATGTTGCGGGCAATCTCCGAGACCGCGGTCGCGATCACGGTCAACTCGGAACCGGTATAGCCGGCGGACGCGGCCATCCGCCGGACCGCCGCCCGCGCCGCGACCACATCGGCGTCGACTGCGATCGCCATCCGCACCGACGACGGCTCCGGGGTCGGCGCTCCGGGATCCGGCGGCTGCGACGGAGCCCGTGCGAGGGACGGGGAGATCACCACGAACCGGGAGTCAACCACCGTTCACCGGGGGGCGGCACACCCCTAGGTGGGTGACCATGGCAGTCCGACGAACAAACCAGATGGCAATATCGGATTGAACCGGCCAGGGATGGGCATATACCCCATCGGTGACCCATGACGCCCAGGACGCACGGTCATCGGGCCCGGTCGGCTGACGACCCATGCCGGCTGGGCCACCCGGGGCGGCGCGTCCGGACGCCCGCCCTCGCCGGCTGTGCCGATCCGGTCGCCGACGTGAGACGGTGACGCACTCCTCGGCCAGCCGCTACACGCCCGGCAGTTCATTGCCGGTACTCCCGCTGGCCGGTTCCGAATGAGCCGACAAGGCGGCTCACCATCCTGCGCAGCGCCCTGACCAGCGACAGCATGACCGCTCCCACTTCAGCGTCGACCCAGCGGCAGGTGCGGCCACATGGCGCAAACGGATTCGGTCGGATGCGGGACAACCGTCAGGGCAGTGCCGAGCCGGCTATCCGGGCTCGCTGTCCTGTCTGACCAACCGGCGCCCGGTCAGCTTGGTGAGCGGGACGGCAACGGTGTAGGTCGACCGGCCGGGCGCCCACGGCGCCGGCAGCGCAGCGGACAGTGCGGCCAGCCGTTCGCTGTCGATGAGGTGGTAGGCCTGACCCACCGCCAGGACGCTCCAGCCGGTCCGCGCGGCGGAGTCGAATTCGTCCACCTCGAATCCGATGACGGCGTTGTTGACAGCCGCTTTCATCTTGTCGCCGCCGTCGGTGCGAAAGATGATCTCGTCGTTGTCGACCGCGTAGTTGACGGGTTGCGCGGCCGGCATGGCGTCGTAGGTGTAGACGACTCGGCCGATGAGCCCGTTCCGCAGAAGACGGACGCATTCCGGGCGCTCGAGGCGCTCCAACGTCGATCCTTCGTCGGGGTCGGATTCTGTCATGGGGATCCTCGAGGGGTGTCAGGTCAACGGCGACGGCTCATCCGGCCCAGCATGCCGCCGCGCCGGGAGGCCTTGCCAGGGCACAAAGTCCCTAGTCGGGGGTACCGACCGGCGGCCTGATCTGCGCTACGCAGCAGCAGCAGCCGACCGGGTCCGCTGCTGGCCGGTGGTCAGGACCCGACCACCACGACCGGTGCGGCGCTGTGCGTGATCAGGGCCTGGCTGGTCGAACCGAGCAGCAACTCGGTCAGCGCTGTGTGGCCTCTGGTACCCACCACGACGAGCTGCGCCGACGCTGCCCGTTCCAGGATGGCCCGGGCCGGCACACCCCGTACGACGACCTGCTGGACGGTCACGTCGGGGTACTTCGCCGACCAGCCGGCGAGCTGCTCGGACAACAGCGCGCCCTCGGACTGCTCGATCATCTCCTGGTCGACGATGGCGGCCGAATACGCAGGTACCGGGGCCAGCGCGACCGGGCTGGCGTAGGTGTGCAGGGCGACCAGCGGGGCGCCGCGCAGGTCCGCTTCTTCGAAGGCGAAACGGATGGCCGGTTCGCCGCCCGGCGACCCATCGACGCCGACGACAATCGGTCCACTGTCTGGAATTTCGGCGGAATGAACGACGACGACCGGAACATGGCTGCGGGCGGCGAACCTGCCGGCGACGGACCCGAGCGCCATCGCGACCCGATTGGTCCGGTGCCCGCCCACCACCGCCAGGGCCGCACCGGAGGCGGCGCTGCGCAGCACGGTGACCGCGTCGCCGTAGGTCACGAAGGTGCCGACCGAGATGTTCGGGTGGTCGGCCTGCAACTGCCGGGCGAGCGCGGTGAGGGCTTCCCTGGCCTCTTCTTCGAGGGTGGACAGCAGGTCGGCCGGGAACGGGTTGTATCCGGAGTAGCCGGCGGCCGGAAGCGCGTACGCATGGACCAGCAACAGCCGTCCGTGCCGGCGATCCGCCTCGTCGGCGGCCCAGCGGGCGGCGCGCCGTCCCCACCCCGATTCGTCGACTCCGGCCACGACGAGCGGGCCGGTTCCGGCGACCCCGGTGCTGACGGCGATCGGTGCGGCTCCGGCGCGATGGCGCACCGCGGTGTCGTGCGAGCGCTGCGCTGAGGGGGCGACTCGAATGTCGTAGGTGGTCATCGTGACCCCTTTCTCTCGGGCTGATCCGGCCGCCGCGATGGCGCCAGTCACGCCGTCCGATGCGGCTGGGCGGCGCACACGGATTGCCGGCCGGTTTCCGGCGACGGCAGTCTGCTGCTGATTTCACCCTGACCCGGTCGGGCTCGGCGCGGCAGGGCCATACGACCTCTCGCTGCGGGACGAGCGGCGTCGATGCGCCTAGGTTGTCGGTGGCAGTTGCTGGCGCCGCGCTGGCGACCGGTGACGTACCTTGTGCGGCAACGCGTTTCGCCAGCCGCATCGGCTCAGATCTCCCCATGCCGGTGACGGCGAACCGCGACCGCGACGAGTGCGACGGACGTCACCACGCCGATCGCCAGGGCCGGCAGGAAGTCGGCGAAGGGGTCCGTCCGCAGGACGGCGACCGGTGCCCCGGCGAGCGTGGTCGGCAACCAGTCGTGCAGCACACCGATGCTGCCGGCGATCGACAAGGCGATCAGGGCACCGAGACTGACGCCGACCGTACCGAGAGTGCTGCGGGTCAGGGACGAGGCGGCGACGACGACGACGAGGAGACCGATCTGGCCGACCTGGCTCAGGTAGTTCACCACCCCGCCCCGGGTTGCGGCGGAGGGACGATGATGGTGATCTCCGACTGCACCCGCTGCATCAGCTGTGCCATGTACCGGGCAGCACCGGGCCGAGCATCCCGAACACGAGATAGACGCGCAACGGGTTCGAATGACGAGCCGCTCGTCGCGGGCAGCAACGGCGGCCGGGATCCCGCGCTCACCGGCCTCGATCGACACCGCTTCCACCTGCAGTGCGGCCGGTCCGGCGTCATCGATGGGGGTCACCCACGCGCAGTCCTGCAGAACACCGCGCAGGGCCGCGGGACTGCCGGCGACCCGGACCAGCCGGTGGGGCTGCAGGTGGTCGTCGATCGGCGTCCGGGTCCGCCCTGGTACAGCGGGCGACCCTGACGAAGGATCCCGACGCGGTCAGCGACACGTTGGACGTCGCTGCGATGTGGCTGGAGAAGATCACCGTCCGGCGGCCGCGCAGCCCGGCCACCAGGGCCACCAGGGCCAGCACCTCCGCGCCCGGCGGGGTCGAGCGCCGACGTGGGTTCGTCGGGGATCAACGGGTCGGGGTCGGTGACCAGCGCGCGGGCCCAGTCCCAGCCGCTGCGTCATGCCACGGGAGAACCCGCCGACCCGGCTGTCCGCGGCAGCGGCCAGGCCGGCCTCGGCCAGCGGGGTGAAGCACATCGGTCGAAAGCCCCGCCGGGGTGGTTCTTTGCGCTGGTCGCACCGGCTGTCCGGTCGGCGGGCGCCGGTGCGAAATCGTGCCGACCTGCTGCCCGCGATCGTTGGGCAGCAGCCAGACATGGTGCACCGCTGCGGATCCGATGGCCGCGACGGGACCTTCGCCTCTGTTCCCGGACCGACCGCTGGACGATTCTGAGGGGTGCACAGAAAGAAGGTGGCGACCATGAGATTCGCCTACAAGAACACCATCGCCTCCCTGTTGATCGCCGCGATCCTGGTGCCGTACCTCGGCTACCTGGTTTGGGGTGAGATGCCGTTCCTGAAGGACCCGCGTGGCATGGCGGCCACCGGTCTGGTGCTGGGCCTGGCGGCCGCGGCGCTGACCGGCCCGGCGATGTTCGCGCCCGGTCTGTGGCACCGGATCACCCTCGCAATCGGCATTGTCACCCTGGCTCTCGGCATCGCGACGGTCTGGGTCGCGACAAGCGAGGTGCTGCTGGCCGCGTTCATGGCCGGAATCGCGGTCACCTTTGCACTGGCCGAAGTGGTGCACGCCGAGGAACCCGCCGGGGCCTCCAACGACAACGGCGCCCTGGTCCATCACAGCTGAACCGGAGAACGGGGTTTCGGCGCAGACCGGTCAGCGAACCGACCAGCCCGGCGGGTGGGTGCCGTCAGCGGCGGACCGGATCATGCCCGGGTTCGGCACCGCCGGCAGCGAGTCCGTCGGCAGTGCCGGCATGGGCAAGCGGGGACCGGTCCGCCCGCAGCAACCACACCGTGCGGCCGGGGACGGCCGCGCTCTGTCCACCGGGGAGCGGGGCCGGGTCCGCCGGCTCCCCGGTCGCCGTACCGGTGTCCAGAACCGGGAAATACCGCGTGCCGTAGGGACTTCCGGGTAGCAGGACGCTGACCGGGTCCGCTCCCGCATGCAGCAGCAGCAGCCAGGAATCGTCCGTCAGCGGCTCACCGCCGGAAGTGTAGCCGCGCACGTCCCGTCCGTTGATCCACATCAGCACCGTGTTCAGGGATCCGTCGAACCAGTCGTGCCCGGTCATCGGCACCCCGCGGGGGTGGAACCAGACCAGATCGGGATGATGGTCGCCGCCGTCCGGCGCCCGCCCGTCGAAGAACTCGGCCTGCCGCAGCGCGGGTGCGCCGGTGCGGATGTCCAGCGTGCGGCGGAAGAAGGCCAACATGTCCCGGGCCGGATCCGGGTCGCAGCTGCCGCCGGTCCCGGCACCGTCAATGTCCGCGCCGGCGTTGCCGGGACCAGCGGTCCCGGCAGCACCGAGGGCGGCTGTCCAGTCCACCCAACTGATCTCGTTGTCCTGGCAGTAGGCATTGTTGTTGCCCTGCTGGGTGCGCCAGAGTTCGTCGCCCATCGTGATCATCGGCGTGCCGGTGGACAGCAGCAGCGTCGCCGCCAGGTTGCGCGCCTGCCGCTCGCGAAGGGCGATCACCGCCAGATCGTCGGTGTCGCCTTCCGCGCCGTAGTTGGCCGAGCGGTTGTTGTCGGTGCCGTCCCGGTTGTGCTCACCGTTCGCGTCGTTGTGTTTGTGGCTGTAGGAGACCAGGTCTCGCAGCGTGAAACCGTCGTGGGCGGTGATGAAGTTGATCGATGCCCAGGGTCGGCGGTTGGCCGCGTACAGGTCCGAGGATCCGGAGAGCCGGTAGCCCAGATCGCGGATGCCGTGGCCGCCGCGCCAGAACTCGCGGACGGTGTCGCGAAACCGGTCGTTCCATTCCGCCCAGTTCGGCCCGAAGCCGCCGACCGCGTAGCCCTCGCCGGTGGCGTCCCACGGCTCGGCGATCAGCTTGCGGGTCCGCAGCACCGGGTCCGATGCGATGGCGTTGGGCAGCGCAGCGTTCCGGTCGAAATGGCCACCGCTGGGGCGGGCCAGCACGGAGGCGAGGTCGAAGCGGAACCCGTCGACGCCGAGTTCGTCGGCCCAGTAGCGCAGCGAGTCGGTGACCATCCGGATGACGGCCAGTTTGCCGGTGTTGAGGGTGTTGCCGGTGCCGGTGATGTCCCGGCCGTCGGGCAGGTAGTAGTTCTGCGGTGACAGCCCCCGCCAGGACAGGTCGACGTGCAGCCCCGTCCCGCCCTCGCAGGTGTGGTTGTAGACGACATCGAGGACGACCTCGATCCCCGCCTCGTGCAGCGTGTCGACCATCGCGACGAACTCGACGACCTCCCTGCCGGGCGCCGTGGCGAACCGGGGGTCGGGCGCGAAGAAACCGAGCGTCGAATAGCCCCAGTAGTTGTTCCGGCTGGTCGCCCGCAATCCCGGCTCGGCGGTGCTGGCGTGCACCGGCAGCAACTCGAGCGTGGTCACCGACAGGCTTTTCAGGTGCGCGATGATCGCGGGGTGGGCCACCCCCAGGTAGGTGCCGCGCAACTCCGGCGGCACATCGCGGTGCGATTTCGTCAGGCCCGCCACGTGCGCCTCGTAGACAACGGTCTGCGCCCACGGGACGAACGGCCGGCGCGACTGCGACCGGGTCCCTTCGGCGCCGACAACAACCCCCAGTGGCACCTTGCCCAGGGTGTCGATGCCCAACGATGCCGCCGCGACCAGGTCGTACTCGGTGGTGGTGACCTGGCGGGCGTACGGGTCGAGCAGGATCTTGGATGCATCGCGGGCCGGCACCCGGAACCCGTAGCGCTGCCCGGGCCCGATCTCCGGAACGAAGGTGTGCCAGATGCCGTAGGTGCGCTCCCGCATCGGTAGCAACTGCTCGGTGCCGTCGTCGGCGACGAGGCTCAGCAGCACGTCGGAGATTCCCGGCACGCCGTCCGCGACGACGGCGAAGTTCGTCCCGCCGTCGTACGGGGTGGCGCCGAGCGGGTAGGGCAGGCCGGGATGTGGCGAGGAACCGACGCGCGGTTCGGCGTGGGTGTCGATCTGTCCGGGCCGTCCCGCGTCCCGGGCCTTACGCTTCCGGGCCGGGGCGAGCGGCGCAGCGCTGACCCGGCCGGCGTCGAAATCCGACACAGGCGGCGAGGAAAAGTGCGGCGAGGGGCGGGACATTGGGGGATTGTCGCTGATCGGATCGGCGGCGTCCTCTCCTGGGACCCCGCCCGCCGCGGTCCACGCCGCCCGCCGCCGCCGTGCCGGGGGCCATCCCCTGGCGTTGACGGGCGCTGCCAGCGGCGTTGCGCTGCCGACCCGGCGCCGCCCGACGGCGGACGGGGTGCGTCCGCTGCGCCGGTCGCATGGTGGGACACAATGGCGCCCGTGACGAGATCAGCGCCTGCGCCCCGCCCGTCGATCCTGCCCGGACCCGACTCGGTGCTGCACCTGGCCGAAGTGACCGTGCGGCGTGGTCCGGCGGTGCTGCTGGACGCTGTGCACTGGAATGTCGACATCGACGAACGCTGGGTGATCCTGGGGCCGAACGGGGCAGGCAAGACGACGTTGTTGCAGATCGCGTCCGCGCAGATGTTTCCGACGTCCGGTCGGGTGCACGTGCTCGGGGAACGACTTGGCGCCGTCGATGTCACCGAGATCCGCCCCCGCATCGGTCTATCCTCCGCCGCACTGGCCGGGCGGGTGCCGCCGATGGAGACCGTGCTGGACGTCGTCGTCTCTGCCGGATACGGCGTGATCGGCCGGTGGCGCGAGGAGTACGACGAGCTCGACTTCGCCCGGGCGCGGGATCTGCTGTCCGCGATGGGCATCGCCGGATTGGCCGACCGGCTGTACGGAACGCTGTCCGAGGGCGAGCGCAAGCGCGCCCTCGCCGCGCGGGCGCTGATGGCCGATCCCGAGTTGCTCCTGCTGGACGAACCCGCCGCCGGTCTCGACCTGGCCGGGCGGGAGGACCTGCTCGGGCGGCTGTCGGCGCTCGCGATCGATCCGTTCGCCCCGACCACGGTGCTGGTCACCCATCATGTCGAGGAGATCCCGGCGGCGTTCAGTCATGTGCTGCTCCTGCGCGGCGGGCGGGTCGTGGCGGCCGGGCCCATGGAACAGACCCTGTCCGAGGAAACGCTCTCGGAGACCTTCGGGATGGCGCTGTCGCTCGAGACCAGGAACGGCCGGTTCTTCGCCTTCGCGCGCTGAGGCGCCGTCGGCATCCGGTGCCGGTCGGATGGGTTCTGAAATGCACGGAGACCAGGGGAAGGCAGTCATGACGACGCTCGTACGGTTGGAGATCGAGGGTGCGGTCGGCGTCGTCCGGTTGGACCGACCGCCGGTCAATGCGATCAACACCGAGATGCACCGTCAACTGATCGAGATCACCGACCGCCTGGCGCAGGATCAGAGCATCAGGGCGGTCGTGCTGTACGGGGGAGAGCGTGCCTTCGCGGCCGGCGCCGACATCAGGGAGATGGCGGATCTCAATCCCGGTCAGGTCGCCGTCCCGATCAGAAGTCTCAACGAAGCTGTCACCTCCGTGGCCCGGTTGCCCCAGCCTGTGATCGCCGCGGTGACCGGGTTCGCGCTGGGCGGAGGCTGTGAACTGGCGTTGGCCGCGGATTTCCGGTTCGTTGCCGACAACGCCAGGCTGGGGCTTCCGGAAATCACCCTGGGGGTGATCCCCGGTGCCGGCGGAACCCAGCGGTTGCCGCGGCTCGTCGGGGTCACCATGGCCAAGGAGCTGATCTTCACCGGCCGCGCCGTCGATGGAGCCGAAGCGGTCCGCATCGGACTGGCGAGCAGAAGCGTTCCGGCCGACCGGGTTCTGCCGGAGGCGATGGCCTTCGCATCCCGCCTGGCGTCCGGTGCGACGGCCGCGCTGGCGGCGGCGAAGCGGGTCATCGACGATGGTCCGGACGAGTCGCTCGCCGCCGCCCTGGAGAATGAGAACCGGCGGTTCGCCGAATTGTTCGCGACCGAGGACCAGCGGATCGGGATGACCTCGTTCCTGGAGCATGGCCCCGGGAAGGCCACCTTCGTCGGTCACTGACCGCGACTGTCGGGACACCTGGGACAGCACCGTGGCCTACCGATTCACCCCCGAGGACGTCCGCTACCTGTCCGGAGCCGCCGGGGCACAGGCATTGTCGGACGCCGCCCGGCTGCCGCTGACCGATGCCAGCCTGCTCGCCGACCTGACCGGGTTGCGCGCCGCCCTGGGGGATCGGGCCGGCCCGGTCGCGGAGACGGTGCGGCTTCGGCGGAGGGCCGTCGGCAAGCTCGGTCCGGCGGCGGCCTGGTGGCTGTTCACCGACGAGGCGTTGCAGCAGGCCACGCCGGCGCCGGTGGCCGAGCACCGCGCCCGCCGGCTCGCGGCTTTCCGGGTCCATGATCTGACCTGTTCCATCGGCGCGGACCTGCTCGCGCTGGCCGCGACCGGCGGGCCACCGCCGCTCGGATCCGACCTCGATCCGATCCGGGTGTCCATGGCCCGGCACAACCTCGAGACGGCCGGCCTGAGCGCCGGCCTGGTGCTCGCCGATGCCCTGACCAGGGTCTCCACCGGACTGCTGGGCTACGCCGATCCGGCCCGCCGGGACGGCGGCCGGCGGATCACCTCGACGTCGACCCTGCCGTCCGTGACGGACATCGACGCGGCGCATGCCGACCGCCGCCCGGTGCTGCGGCTGCCGCCGGGGATCGACTACGACGCACTCGATCGCCCGGGTGAGGTGGAGATCGTGTCCTTGGACGGCGGCGCCAGGGAGGCGGTGCTCTGGCCGCCGGAACTCGCCCGGGTGGGCCGGCGCGCGACGGTCCTGTCCTCCCGGCCGGGGATCGCCGGGTACGAGGTGACCACCGACGACCCGGATGACCCGGCGGTCGGCGAGATCGGCCCCGGGGACCTGCTCGTCGACCCCGACCCGGCCGTCGTCCGCTCCCACCTGGTGCGTCACTACGCTGCGCGGCACGGCCTGCGACTGCTCGACCCGCATCTGGCCTATCTGTTCGGACCCGTTGCGCCGCAGGGTATCCGGGCGTTCCGGGTGGTCGAGGTGGCGGCCTTCCGGGAGCGCACCGTGGCCGGCTGGGCGCGGCGTGACCGCATCGGCACGCTGGAGATCAAACAGCGCGGGACGCCGGTCGTTCCGGACGAGCTGCGCCGGCGGCTGCGCCCGGCGCTCACCGGGCCGACCACCTCGGCTGCCACCCTGGTGGTGGCCAGGATCGGCCGGGACCCCCGGGCGCTGTGGTGCCTGCCGGTCGAACCGTCCCGGGTCGGCCCGTAGGGTTCACGCCCGTGACATTCGAACTTCTCCCCGCGGTGGATGTGGCCGACGGGCGGGCCGTCCGGCTCGTGCAGGGTCGTGCCGGTAGCGAGACCAGCTACGGGCCGCCGTTGGCCGCAGCGCTGGCGTGGCAGGCCGACGGCGCGGAATGGATCCATCTGGTGGATCTGGACGCCGCCTTCGGTCGCGGATCGAACGCCGATCTGCTGGCCGCCGTGGTCGGGGCGCTGGACGTGAAGGTCGAAATGTCCGGGGGGATCCGGGATGACGCGACGCTCGAGGCCGCGCTGGCGACCGGCTGCACCCGGGTCAACATCGGCACGGCGGCGCTGGAGAACCCTGATTGGTGCGCCTCGGTGATCGCCCGGTACGGGGACCGCATCGCCGTCGGGCTCGACGTCCGCGGAACCACGCTGGCGGCGCGCGGCTGGACCGAGGACGGTGGCGACCTGTGGGAGGCGTTGAGCCGGCTGGACGCGCAGGGCTGCTCCCGGTACGTCGTCACAGACGTCACCAAGGACGGCACCCTGCGTGGTCCGAACCTTGACCTGTTGCGCCAGGTCTGCGCGGCCACGCCGGCGCCCGTGGTGGCCTCGGGAGGCGTGTCGTCGCTGGACGATCTGGTCGCGTTGGCCGCGCTGGCTTCGCTCGGTGTCGAGGGCTCGATCGTCGGAAAAGCCCTGTACGCAGGCGCTTTCACCTTGCCGCAGGCGCTGGCCGCGGTCGCCGGTTGAGATGATGGACCTGCCGGGGCAGCGGCACGGGAGCGGTGGCCCCTACGAGCAGCGGTACGGCTACTCCCGGGTGGTTCGGGTCGGTCCGCTGTCGATGACCGCTGGATGCACCTCCGTCGAGGACGGCGTTGTCCAGCACATCGGGGACGCCGGCGCGCAGACCGTGCACGCGTTGCGGTCGGCGCTGTCGGCCCTCGCCGGTGTCGGTGTCCGGCCGGAAGATGTTGTCGCGGTGCGCATGTCGATCATCGACCCGACCCACGCGGACGCGATCGGTCAGGCGCACCTGGAGGTTCTCGGGGAGGTCCGGCCGGCCGCGACGATGGTCGTCGTCGCGGGCCTGATCGACCCGCAGATGCTCGTCGAGGTGGAACTGACAGCCTGGAGCGAACCGATCGGATGATCGTTCAGCGATGAGGTTCGATGCGCGCAGGCCACCCGGTCATCGCCTGATCGACTCCCGTTGGTAGGTCAGCCACGGGTTGAACAGCGTGAAAGCCGCGGCATAACCGGGCACCCGACCCTTGACCAGATCCCAGCCGATCCTGGCGGCGGCGGCGAACAGATCGCCCGCAATCTGCATCGGGTCGACGAACTCGATGGTGACTGTCCGGACCCCGAAATCGCCCGGTCGGCCGCGGTGGTCGCGGGTTGCGGACGGCCGCGGACCCGACCGGGGCCCCGGACCGGAGACGCCGGTGAGCGCCCGCAGCACGGCGATCGCCTGCGGGTCGCCCTGCTCGGCCCAGGCCTGCACGACCCGCAGTTTCACCGCGTCGGCGATCGCTGCGTCGCCGGCACCGGGCGGTATCTGCACGGCTTCCCGTTCGTTGATCAGCACCAGCCGTCCAGCCGACTCCTGCAGCTGTACCTCCCACGGGCCCGGATTCGGCGTTCCGGCCAGCAGAATGGTTCCCCGACCGTCCCGGGCGCCGGAGGTGCTGCTCAGCGAGCAGGGCACATTGCCCGCCCGGAGCAGCGCGTGCACTCTGCGCAGTTGTTCGCTCACCGGCGTCCTCCTTCGGCTGGAATGGGTCCGGCAGTGCGCTCATGATAGGTCCGCAGCCGATTCCAGCCCGCGCGAGACGCCGGTCGGGCGAGGCTCGCCGTTCGTCCGGGACGATCTGCCTGCACTGCTGTGGGCGCCCGTGAACGAGCGCCCGGCGCAGCTCAGGGGCAGGCAGCCGAGTTGCTACGGCAAACGCGCCAACCGCTGTGATGAGCGAATTTTCCGGTCAGCCCTACCGCACGGTGCCGTGGTCCGTGGAATCCTGAGCGCGTGGCCCGTGATGTGCTGATCGTTGATGACGACGAGGCCTTCAGCGACCTTGCGGCCAGGGTCGTCACCGGCTGGGGCCACGTCGTGGTCGGCCGGGCCGGCAGCGTTGCCGGTGCGCTGGCTCGCGCCTCGGAGCTGCGTCCTGACATCGTGCTCGTCGACATCGGGCTGCCCGACGGCGACGGCTTCCAGCTGACAGAGCAGCTGATGGCCATGCCGTGGCCGTTGCGGGTGGTCATCATCTCGTCGGATTCGGACAGGGCGAACGTGTCCGCCGCTCGCCGCGCGGGGGCCTGCGGATTCGTGGCGAAGGATGAATTGTCGGGTACTGAGCTGCGCGGATATTTAGAACGAGGCTGAGGGAGATGCAGTCGGCAGCTCGGGTGATTCCGGCCCTTCGGGGTCTCATCGGCGCAGCGCGATGAGTACACCTTCGGCGCGGGCATGTCGATGAGCGCTCCGAGATCGTCCGGCATATCGATCGCGCTGACGCTGGCCAACCGCTACTACGACGCTTTCAATGCACGTGACAACGACTCATGGCTCGACACCCTGGACGAGGACGTGGAGGTTCTGGTCGACGCCGGAGTGCTGCGTGGCCGGGGGGCTGCGCTCCGGTACCTCAACGGCATTCTCGAGGCGTATCCCGGAGTCATGGTGTCGGATCGGCGGGTCGTCGCCGTTTCGGGCGACGCAGTGGTGTCGGAATTCCGGCTCACCAATCCGATGGCGAATGTCGCTGCAGCTTCCGGCGTTCCCGCGGAACCATCAAACCCGTGGCGCCTGGACGGCGTCACCTGTGAGGTCCTTCGGTTGCGCGGGCATCGGCTGATCTCGCTGCACAGCTACTACTCCCCGTCCCAGACCGACCGGAGTCCGATCGCCGAGGTGCCGTCGCGAGCGGAGGCGGCACGCCTCGCGCACCGGCAAGCTGCTCTGGCACGTGTCCAGAAGCAGGTCGCGCTGGGCGGGTCCGAGCGCGACCTCGTTGCCGTGACCAACCAGGTGATCGCGGATTTCGCAGGAGTCGACGTCAGCCTGATGATGCGCTTCGAGACCGATGACACGGCACAGCTGTTGGCCGTCTCCGCGACCGTGGACGCCCCCGCCGCGCTCGGCCGTCGACTCGTGCTCAATGACGACATCCGCGCGGTGCGCGACAGCGGTCGTGCCCTGCGGTTCGGTGCCGGCGGCTGGCCCCTGGACGGGGCTGTCGCCGACGCGGACGGCGGAATGGAACTCCGGTGGTGCGTTGGCGTGCCGATTCTGCTGCACGGCGAGGTCTGGGGTGCCAGCCTGCTGGGTTCCGCTCGCGACGAGCCGTTCGCGGAGGACATCGAAGACAGCATCACCGCTTTCACCCAAATGGTATCCACAACGCTGTCGAATGCCCGGGCCAATGATGAGTTGCGGGAACGGGCCCGGGAGAAATCGGAACTGCTCCGGGTCGCCGAGATCGCAGCGGGCGGAGCGGACCCGGTCGAGGTGTTCGCCGCCGTCGTCCGATCGGCGTCGGCTGTTCTGAACGGTCAATTGACCACGCTGATGAGATTTGTCGACGACCAGGTGGCCGACGTCCTTGCGTTCAGTGGCGCGGGCATTGCGGCAAGTGGGGAAAGGCTCGTCATCGATCCCGACAGTGTCGCGGCTCAGGTCATGCGCACAGGCCGGCCCGCGCGGATCGACAACTATCGGGAAGCGCCGGGAAATCATTTCGCCAAGGAGATCGCCAATCTCCACGCATCCGCCGGCGTACCGATTTCGGTCGATGGTCAGCTGTGGGGCATGTTGGCCGCAACGTCGATGGACGGGCCGTTACCGGCGGATGTCGAGAGTCGGATGAGCCAATTCGCCGGAACCGTTGCGACGGCCGTTGCCGGTGCGCAGGCGCGTGCCGAGCTTCGCGCTCTGGCGGACAAACAGGTCGCGCTGCGGCGGGTGGCCGAAGTCATTGCCAGAGGTGCCAGGGAAGAACAGATCTATGACGCCGTGTGCGTCGAGGCGGCGGGGATCATCGACGAGGCCGTCACGTTGATCCGGTTCCATCAATCGCGTTCCTACGAGGTCGTCGGGAGTGGCGGCGACGCCGCAGCTCTCCCTTCGCACGCAACCGTCCCAGCGGTCGGCACCCACGTCGATTTCGCACCGGACGACGACGGGCTGGTGTCCCAAATTCTGCGTACCCGCCGTCCGGCGCGGGCGGAGCGTTTCACCGAGCCCGAAGATGCTTCGGGACAAGCTGAACCACCCGACCATTACCACCTTCGTGGCCTCACTTCCGGCGTTGGCGTACCGATCATCGTGGGGGACCGGTTGTGGGGAGTGCTGAGCGCTCATGCCGCCGGCCGTCGGGTGTTGACGACGGCGGAGCAGAGCCTGCAGCAGTTCGGTGGCCTCATGGCGGCGGCCGTGGCAAACGCGGAGGCACGAGGTCGACTCACAGAATTTGCCGCCGAACAGGTTGCGCTGCGGCGCATCGCGGAGCTGGCCGCTCAGGACGCACCGACAGAGCAGGTGCTGCATGCGGTCGCCGTCGAGGCCTCGAGTCTGGCCGGCGTGGAGTTCGGAATGGTGCTGCAGTACGAGAGACTCGGTGCCAACCGCGTCGTTGCGCTCAACGGAGCTCCCGACAACTTCGCTGTCGGCATGCGCGCGCCGGGCACCGGTGACAGTGCGGTGCTGCGGGTCTGGGACACCAGACGGGCGGCGCGGGTCGACGACCTCGGCAAGATGTCCGGCCTCTGGCCGCGGCTGGCCCACCAGCGTGGGTTCAAGGCCAGTGCCGGGGTGCCGATCGTCATTCACGGCAGGCTGTGGGGTGCGCTGATCGTGTGTGGACGCGGCGGCCCAGTGCCACCGCCCGTCGAGGAGCACCTGTCCAACTTCGCGGAACTGGCTGCAACGGCCATCTCCGCCGCCCACGCGCGTCACGAACTCAGGCTGCTGGCCGACGAACAGGCGGCGGTACGCCGGGTGGCGGAGCTCGTCGCCCGGAGCGCACCTCTGCAACAGATCTTCGACGCCGTGGCCGCCGAGACCTCGTCACTGCTGGGGAACGTGGCGACGTCCGTGCTGCGGTACGAGGAGGAGCAGCAAGATGTCGCGGTCGTGATGGCCGGGGGCGGCCTGACGCCGGTCGGGTCTCACCTACCGGTGCCGCACGACCCGCTCGGCGACCTCAGCGCAATCGAGCGAGCTGTGGTGCTGGCCGGTTTCGCGGCGGGTACCGAGGTCGGAGCCGTCGCTGTGCCGGTGACCGTCGAGGGGCAGGTGTGGGGCGTACTTGCGGTCGCCGCCCCGAGTGCACTGTTGCCGCCCGGAAGCGACGAACGGCTGACCCCCTTTGCGGAGCTGACCGCCGTTGCCATCCTCAATGCGGAGAACAAGTCGAAACTCACCGCGTCCCGCGCCCGGGTCATCGCGACTGCCGACGAGACCCGTCGACGGGTGCAGCGCGACGTTCACGACGGCGCCCAGCAACGACTCGTTCACACGATCATCGTGCTGAAGATGGCGCGGGACGCTGCACAGGCCGGTGTGGTGCCCGCCGATCTGTTGGACGAGGCCTTGACGAATGCGGAACGAGCGAGCCGGGAGCTGCGCGACATCGTCCGAGGCATCCTCCCGGCGGCATTGACCCGCGGCGGGCTCCGCAGCGGCCTGGATTCACTGCTGGTCGACCTCGCCCTGCCGGTCGAGCTCCGGGTCAGCGCCCCACGGCTGTCGCCACCCATCGAGACGACCGCCTACTTCATCGTCGCCGAGGCGATCACGAACGTGGTGAAGCACGCCCACGCCAACCGTGCGACGGTCGACATCACCGTTCGAGGAACAACTCTGGTCATCGAGGTCCGCGACGACGGCCGGGGAGGCGCGGACGCGCGGGACGGTACCGGTCTGACCGGACTGCTCGACCGCGTAGAGGCCGCCAACGGCACCCTGACCGTCACCAGCAGACCCGGCGCCGGCACCGTGGTGCGTGCCACCCTGCCGCTCCAGGAGCGATCCGCGGATGTGCGCACGTCCTGAAGGGTAGGGCTGCCCGGAGGGTGGCCTCCAGACAGCCCGACATCAGCGTCGGGCCAGCAGGTCTGGTGCTCGGTTCTTCGGCTTGCGAGTATTTCTCCCAGAGCACCTGTTCGGAGCGGCCAGATGAATTGCAGCACAGGCGATCCACGGCCAGTTCGACGAACTCCCGGACAGGCATCAGCGACCCCGTCGCACCGTGCCGGCCGTTGCCGGCAACCTACCCGAAGCCCCCTTGGGGGCCCGCAGCAGAAAGGCAGCAGAATGCCAAAGGTCACCGTCGGCCAGGAGAGCGGCCACGACATCGACATCTTCTACAAGGATTGGGGAAGCGGGCAACCCGTGGTCTTCAGTCACGGTTGGCCGCTCACCGCGGACGTCTGGGACGGTCCGGCGAACTTCGTGGCTTCCCACGGCTTCCGCGCGATCGCCCACGACCGTCGGGGCGGCGGCAGGTCCAGCCAACCGTGGGGTGGCAACGACCTGGATCACTACGCCGACGACCTGGCCGCGGTTCTCGAGTCGCTCGACCTCAAAGACGTTGTGCTGGTGGGTCACTCCACAGGTGGTGGCGAAGTCACCCGCTACATCGGCCGGCACGGAACGGCGCGGGTGGCGAAGGTGGTCCTGCTCAGCGCCATCCCGCCGCTGATGCTCAAGACCGACGGCAATCCCGAAGGTCTGCCCATCGCACCGTTCGACGAGATCCGCAACGGTGTGCTGACCGATCGGTCGCAGTACTACCGCGACCTGGCGTACCCGTTCTACGGTGCCAACCGGGACGGGTCCACCGTCTCGCAAGGCGCCAGGGATGCGTTCTGGCTGATGTCGATGACTGTCGGCATCAAGGGCGCCTACGACTGCGTGAAGGCCTTCTCGGAAACGGATCTCACCGAAGACCTGAAGAAGATCGACGTTCCGACGCTGATCCTGCACGGGGACGACGATCAGATCGTCCCCATCGGGGCCGCGGCTCTCAAGTCGTCGAAGATCGTGCCGAACGCGACCTTGAAGATCTATCCGGGTGGCCCCCACGGGTTGACCGGAGCGCATGAGCAGGAGTTCAACAAGGACCTGCTGACCTTCCTCACCGGCTGATCCTTCGGGTCGATGCACCGCCGGGGCACCCGGCAACAGCCCGGGTGCCCCGGTGACCGGAAGATCGCCAACGCGAGATGATGGAGCCGAGATGAGTGACACCCTGGACGACCTCGCCGCGTTCCTGATGCACCGAACAGAGGATGCGGGGCTGTCCGAGAAGCAGCGCCTGTCGATCTTCGTCCTGGTCGGCGCCTATCAGGAACAGGACGACCCGCCCACGGTCGAGGCCGCGTTGCGACGGGAGGCCCAGCCCTTTGCCGATCACCCGGACTACCGCCCGGAATGGGCAGTGCACCAGGGCGAGGAGAACGTCTCCATCGAAGCGCTGATCGCGGCAGTCGAACCCGCTCCTCCCACACACGGTCCCACGCGGCAGTCGCTGTCCTGAAACCACGGATCGCCGCCGACGTCTGCGACACGACTGCGCCTCCTTGCGATGTCGTGGGTTGACAGTGGCCGAGTGTTGCGGGATCGGGTGTACTGATGCGCATGGCGTACGAATCAGCCACCCTGCGGTCATTGCTGAAGACCGATCTGCACCATCGGCTCAGACCGATGTCCGGCCGGGATCCGGCAGAGCGGGGCCGGTCGGCAACCCCGATAGAGCTGCTCTACGACCTCACCTACGTCATTGCTTTTGCGGCGGCCGCCGAGGAACTCGCACACGGGGTCAGCCAGGGGCATGTCTGGCCGGCGCTGGGCGCGTACGCCTTCGCCATCTTCGCCGTGACCTGGGCCTGGATGAACTTCACCTGGTTCGCCTCCGCGTACGGCAACGACGACGCGCTGTTCCGGTGGCGACACTCGTGCAGATGATCGGCGTCATCATCCTCACTTTCGGCCTGCCGGTGAGCTTCGAGGCGGCGGCACATGTCGAGAGTCCCAACAACACGTTGATGGTCGTCGGCTATGTCGTCATGCGCGTGCCGCTGATCGGGCTGTGGCTGCGCGCCGCCAGGCAGGACCCCGCCCACCGGCGGATCGACATCACCTACGCCGTCACGATCTCGGCCGCGCAGGCCACGTGGATCCTCTCGGCGATCGCGGGCTTGTCGGTGACCCTCACCGTCGCGACGCTCGTATTGCTGGCGGCCACCGAGATGATCTTGCCCGTCTTGCAGGAGCGGCGACTGGGGAAGCCTCCCTGGAACGCCGGCCACATCGCCGAGCGATTCAGTCTGCTCACCCTGATCGTGCTCGGGGAGGTGATCGCTGCCACGGTCAGTGCGGTGTCGGCACTGACCGCCGAGGTCGGCTGGAGTTCGGCTGCCGTGGTGATCACCGCCTCGGGAATCGTGCTCGCGGCAGGTTTCTGGTGGGCGTACTTCCTCATTCCCTCCCGCACCACTCTCGAGCGCTGGCCCGAGCGCACCTTCGCCTGGCGATACGCACACCTGCCGATCTTCGGCGCTATCGCCGCGGTCGGCGCCGGCCTGCGGGTCGCGGCGACCGCGGTGGCCGAACGGGAGCTGTCCGTCTTCCAGATCGCGCTTGCACTGGCCATTCCGGTAGGTGCGCTGGTCGTGATGATCTTCGTGACCTGGAGCGTGCTGATGAAGACCTACGATCTGACCCACGTGCCCCTGTTCGTCCTCACCCTCGTCCCGCTGCTGGCGGCGGTCGCCGTTGCGGCCTTCGCCGGCGGCACCGAACCCATTGATCTGGACAACTCCGCGGACCTGACGATCCTCGCGACTGTTGTCGGACTGATCGCCCTGGCCGCCGTCGTCGAAGTGGTCGGCCACGAGGTGGTCGGGTACCGACACACCGTGCGTGTCCTGGATCAGGAGGGCTTGCGCGAGGCGCGGACCGGCTAGCTGTACCGACCGCAGGCGTTGGCGACGGCTGCCGGACCGACCACCCGGCGATGAACTTCGCGGTCATTACCGGTCTGTACGGCAGGTTGATTCACCTGGTCAGTTTGATTGACCCCAGTTCGCGAGGGAGTGTCATGACCGCCCTGTACACCTTCGACGTCTTCTGCACCCTTGACGGTTTCGGTTCGTACGACGAGAAAGGGGACTGGGGCGGTTATTGGGGTAAGCACGGCCCCGAGTTTCTCCAGCGTCGTCTGGAGTTGTACGGCGAAGAGCAGCGGATGGTGCTCGGGGCCACCACGTTCCGGCAATTCGTCCAGCTGATGGGTCCGAGAACCGGAGAGCTCGGTGAGATCGACCCGGTGAATGCGCGGATGAGAAGCCTCCCGACCACTGTGGTGTCGGCGACGCTGGAAGGACCGCTCGACTGGCCGGACGCGACACTGGCGAAGGGTGACGCGGTGGCTGTCGTCGCTGGATTGAAATCGGGATCCACCGTGCCGTTGCGCTCGCACGGCAGCCTGTCGATGAACCGATCACTGATGGCCGCCGGCCTGGTCGACCGCGTCCAGGTGACGCTGTTCCCGGTCATCAGTGGTCGGACCGGCCGGGATCCGGTCTTCATGGACGCCGCCGATTTCGACCTCGAGTTGATCGATCACCGCACGCTGGACGGCCACATCCAGGAGCTCATCTACCGGCCCGCGCTGCATTGAGCAGGTTCGGCGACTCCTGACGCCAGTGCCGCGCGACTTGGCCTGTGTCGCGCTTGTCGCCGATACAACAGGTGCCTGCGATCACGGCCGGTCCGGCGCACGGGGACATGATGACGTCATGCCATTGACGTCCGCGCTGTTCCTGCTCTCGACGGCGGCGTACGCCGGGTTCCAATGGACGGTCCATGTCGTGGTGTATCCGCAGTTCGCGCTCGTACCGCCCGCGGCCTTCGTCGAGTACGAACGTCGGCATCAAGGTCGGATCAGCATCGTCGTCGGCCCCCTTTTCGCGGCGCTGGTCATCGGCACCGGCGGGCTCGTCGTGGGACGGCCGCAGGGTGTCGGGGTGTGGGTGGCCGTGGTGGCCACGGTGCTGGCGGCCGTCGTGGTGGGCGTCACGGCGGTTGTTGCCGTGCCGCTGCACCGCAGGTTGTCCGCCGGATGGAGTGCCGACGCCCATCGAGCGCTGCTGCGCGCCGATCTGGTGCGAACACTGGCCGCGACAGGACTTCTCGCGGTTGGGATGTTCCAGGCCTGGCCTCGAGGGTAGGGCCGGGGAGGTCACCGCCCTCACCCCGGTGTCCGGACCGGGTCGCGCTTTGTTGATTGCCCGCCGGACGGCGTTCCGGCGGTGGCAAGATCAGCAGGTGCAGAGTTCGGCGGGCCCCGGGCAGCCAGCAGTGAGCGCGCGGGGGATTTCCGAGCCGGGCAGTGATGCATTGTTCGGCCGCGACGCCGAACTCGCACGCATCCGCGCGCTCGTCGAGGCGATGGAGCACGCCGGGGGGTCGCTGCTCGTTCGCGGTGACCCGGGCATCGGCAAGTCGGCGCTGCTCGCCGCGGCCGCAGCCCATGCCGCGGGACTCGGGCACGCAGTGCTGAGGACGACCGGTTCCGCAGCGGAACAGCACCTGCCGTATGCGGCCCTGTATCGGCTGCTGCGACCGGCGCTCGGCGCAGCGGCAGGGCTGGCCGAGCAGCAGCGGGTCGCCCTGGATCAGGTCTTCGGACTGTCGTCCGTGGCACCGCCGCCGGCCCCGTTCGTCATCGCCCTGGCGGTCCTGGACCTGCTGACCGAGTGGGCATCCGATCGGTGCCTGGTGATCGTCGCCGATGACCTGCACTGGATGGACGAAGCCAGCGTGGACGTCCATTCCTTCATCGCCCGCCGAGCGGACGGGGAAAGGATGGCGGTCGTGCTGGCCACCCGGGAACCGGTCCCGACCGGCGGGGCCGACCCGATGATCGCCGAACTGAGTCTGAACCCGCTGAGCCACGAAGCATCTCGGCTGCTGCTGACGACCGCTCACCCGGGATTGACCGACCTGGCGATCGACCGGGCGCTGCAGTTGGCGGTCGGTAATCCGCTGGCGCTGCTGGAGCTGCCGCGGGCTCCGCAGTCCGAACCCGCCCCTGGAGACGATGCGTCGCTGCCGGCGGCGTTGGAACGGGCATTTGCCGGGCAGCTGGAGCAGTTGACCCGGCCGGCGAGTGCCCTACTGGTCGCGGTAGCGGTCCAGGACGGCGGTGTGCCGGCCGACGCCTGGCCGGTCGGCGAGAGCATCTGCGGAACAAAGCTTTCCGCTGATGTACTGGGCGCCGCCGAAAGGGCCGGCCTGGCGACGGTGCGCGGAGAGGTCGTGTCGTTCCGGCATCCGCTGGTGCGGTCGGCCATCCGACAGGCCGTCTCGCCCGATCTGTTGCGCGCGGCGCACCGCGCCTGGGCGGAGGCCGTTCGGCCGTTCGATGACGACCGCTATGCCTGGCATCTGTCCTGGGCGGTGCGCGGCCCCGACGACCGGGTCGCCGAGGAACTGGAGGCAGCGGCGGAGCGCTCCTCCGCGCGCGGATCGCCGGCAGCCGCGCAGCGGTGGCTGGAACGCGCCGCCGCACTGTCCGCGGACCGCCCGGGCCGGCAACGACGGTTGCTGAAGGCCGCGGAAGCGGCCTACGAGGTCGGCCGGCCCGCAGAGGTGCACCGGCTGCTGACCGACGTTCGCCGACAGGTGCTGGACCGCCCCGAGGCGGATCGGTTGGCCTGGCTGGAAGGGGTTTTCGACGACGGAGCCCCTGGCGATCTGGACGGCGTTCGAACCCTCGTCGATGGTGCGCTCCGAGCGCGGGACGCCGGGAACACCGACCTCGCGCTGCTGTTGCTGTCCGGTGCCGCACGCCGCTGCTGGTGGGCGGATATGCGGGACGAGGGTCGGCCCGTCGTGCAGACCGCCGGGAGCCTGGCCGTGGATCCGGCCGATCCCCGACTGCTGGCGATCGACGCCTTCGCCGGCGCGCTGCCGCGGGGCGGTGCGGTGCTGGCGGAATTGGCTCGCTGGGTGACCGATCCACCCGGGGATCCCGGATCGGCTGCGGCGCTGGCCGGCGCGGCGTTCAATCTCGCCGACTTCGACCGGACCCTGGTGTTCGGCGACCGCGCCATCGACCTGCTGCGGGCGCAGGGACGGCTGTCGGTGGTCGCGCAGGTTCAGGTGACCCGGGCGTGGGCGGCGTTGCTCGTGGGCCGCTGGGACGAGGCGTACGTCGCCGCCGACGAGGCGTACCGGTTGGCGGTGGAAACCCGGCAACCGGTGTGGGCGGCGCATGCCCGACTCGGTCAAGCGGATCTCGAGGGCCGTCGAGGGCGGACTGACCAAGCCTTGGAATTGATCGTCGACGCCGAACGGCTGGCGGTGCTCACCGGCCGCCCAACCGTGCTGGGCGGCGTGGAATACGTCCGCGGGATCATCGAGCTCGGGCGCGGGCGACCCGGGGCGGCATACGAACACCTGGCCCGCACCATGAAACCGGGCGATCCGGCCTTCCATTCGGTGGAGCGACTGTGGTTGGTGGATTCGTTCGCCGAAGCCGCAGCCGCGAGTGGACACGTCGACCACGCCCGGTCGGTGCTGGCCGAGATCGAACCGCTGATCGCGCAGGTGCCGTCGCCGGGCTACCACCGTTCGCTGCGGTTGGCCCAGGTGATCCTGGCCGACGACGCCGAGATCGACGAACGGATCAGCTGGGCCAGGCGGGCCCCGGGTCGCTCGTCGATCTGGTTCGACGCCAGAATTGACCTGGCGCACGGTATGTCACTTCGCCGCCGGCGGCGTGCCGTGGAATCACGGCGCCCGCTGGGCAACGCGCTGACGGTGTTCGAATATCTCGGCGCCCCCGCGTGGGCGCAACGTGCGGCGGCGGAACTGGCCGCGGCAGGCGGCGGCAGCAGACATCAGCGACCGTCGGCGTCGTCGGTGCTCTCGCCACAGGAATTGCACATCGCCCAGCTCGCGGCCAAGGGCTTCACCAACCGGGAGATCGGTGCGCGGTTGTTCCTGTCTCACCGCACCGTCGGATCCCACCTCTACCGGATCTTCCCCAAGCTGGACATCACCTCGCGTCACCAGTTGGCCGGGGCGCTGCAGCAGATGAGCCCGGCCGGATCCGACCTCTGAAACGGCGCGGCGGATTCAGTCATCCGACCCAAGCCTCGGGGGGCGTGTGTCGACCACCATCACAGGCGGCCCCGCATGCCGAGCCCCGGCCCGTCGACCGCGATCAGCCGATGAATCACCGGTTCGGCCGGCGGGCGCCATCGCGCCGTCCAGCGGGGCTGCGGCTCACCGGTGCGGCCACCACCACCCACCCGAGGGAGACATCCATGACCGGCGTCCACCGACCAGTGCTCTTCATCCACGGCCTCTGGCTGCATCCGAGCTCCTGGCAGCCATGGCAGGAACTGTTCGCGGAGCGCGGCTATCAGCCGTCGGCGCCGGGTTGGCCTGGTGAACCGGACACCGTCCAGGAAGCCCGGAACAACCCCGACGCGCTCGCGAACCGGGGCATCGACGACGTCACCGCGCACTACGCCGAGATCATCGCCCGGCTCCCCGCACCACCCGTGCTCATCGGGCACTCCTTCGGCGGCCTCATCGTCGAGAAGCTGATCGGCGACAATCACGCGGCCGCCGGCATCGCGATCGACGCCGCGCAGATCAAAGGTGTTCTCCCGCTGCCGCTGTCGTCATTGCGGGCGACCCTGCCGGTGTTCAAGAACCCGGCCAACAAGCACCGGACCGTGTCGTTGACCGCGGATCAGTTCCATTACGCCTTCGGCAACGCCATCACCCGCGAGGAATCCGATCGGTTGTACGACACCTGGGTGGTCCCGGCACCCGGGCGGCCCCTGTTCGAGGCGGCGGCGGCCAACTTCAGCCCGCACTCGCCGGCGCAGGTGCACACCGACAACAACGAGCGGGGCCCACTGCTGCTGGTCATGGGCGGCCGGGACCACACCGTCCCGGAGGCCATCACCACGGCGACCCTGAAGCAGTACCGCCATTCCACCGCCGTCACCGACATCGCCGAATTCGCCGATCGGGGTCACTCACTGACCATCGACTCGGGGTGGCGGGAAATCGCCGAGTCCTGCCTGTCCTGGCTGGACGCGCAGGAAATCTGAACCAGCGGCCTTCATCACCGATGTACACGTCGAAGCAGAACAGGAAATGACATGAACCATCTCCCGGCAGAAGAACTCGTCATGGTCCCGGGCGGGACATTGATCACCCCGAGCCCGGAGGAGGGACGAGCACTGGCATTTCTGCTGGCCCGGCACAGCGTGCACAACATCCAGCCGGACCTGGACATCCTCAAGGGCGACCGGCCACATTATTCCACCGACCCGGACAGCCTCATCGCAGCCAGTCAGGTGGTGGCCATCGAATTCCAGACGATCGCCGCGGCGAACAATTACTGGCGCGCCTGAGCACCGCTGCACGAACTACCGGACGTTGGCACCGGTATCGTCGTCGAAGCTGCCGACGTCGGAACGGGTGACCCGGTGACCCTGGCTTCGGCGGCGATCGTCGCGGCGGTGGCCTTTTGTGTCCCGCTGGTCCTGCGGCTCTTGCGGATTCGCGTTCCGGAGGTTGTCGTCGACATTCTCGTCGGCATCGTGATCGGTCCGCAGGTGCTTGCGTGGGCACGCGTCGATGAACCGGTTCGGGTTTTGTCGTTGATCGGCCTCGCCTTTCTGCTCCTGCTGTCCGGGCTGGAAATCGACTTCGACCGGTTGCGCGGCCGGGTTCTCCGGCTCACGGTCGCCGCTTTCGCGCTGTCATTTGCGATCGCGATCGGCGCCGGTTGGCTGCTCGGCGCAACCGGCGTCGTCCACTCGCCGCTGTTGATCGCCGTCATCCTGTCGGCGACCAGTCTGGGAATCATCCTGCCCATCCTGAAAGATGCGGGCCAGACCGGCACGCGCTTCGGGCAGGTGATCATCGCCGGTGCGTCGATCGCCGAGGTGGTTCCCATCGTGCTGCTGTCGCTGCTGTTCTCCGAGCAGGCAACCGGAATCGGCTCCCAACTGACCCTGCTCGCGGCGTTCCTGGCCTTCGTCCTAGCCGCGACGACTGCGCTCTCCAGCCTGGAGCGATCACGGCGGATCTCCCGGGCACTGCTCGCGCTGCAAGAAACCACCGCCGAGATCCGCGTCGCGGCGCTTTCGCGCTGCTGCTGTGCACGGCGCTGGCCACCGGGTTCGGCGTGGAAGCCATACTCGGCGCTTTCCTGGCAGGTGCCACCCTCGCCGTCGTCGACCGCGACCAGCAGATGACACACACGCTTTTCCGTACCAAGCTCCGGGCGGCGGGGTTCGGCATCTTCGTACCGTTCTTCTTCGTCTCCACCGGCATGTCGCTCGACATCCGCAGCCTCGCCGAACCATCCGCACTGGCCAAGGTCGGACTGTTCCTCGTCGCACTGCTCATCGTGCGCGCAGTGCCCGCGCTGCTCTACAGGCCACTCGCCGACCGGCCCGGCCAACTCGTCGGCGCGGGACTGCTGCAGGCAACGTCGCTGAGCATCCCGGTCGTCGCCGGAGCGATCGGCGTGGACCTTGACCTGATCCCTGCCGCCAACTATGCGGCGCTCGTCGCCGCCGGCCTGCTCTCGGTCATCGCCTGCCCACTACTCGCGCTGCCCCAGCTGCGTGCCGGGGCCGCCCCTGGCGTCCGGCCCAGCGACACCGATCCCGGCTGACCGGCGGCGGACGAGGCCGGCACGAGTGCGGTGGGGAGTTCTCGCGCCCGACCGACGAACCAGTCAGCCCGGTCCGCCTTTCAGCAATGCGGCCGCCGCTGCCTGGCCGGCATACAGCGCCCAGTGGCGGGGCGTGCTGTGGTGCTCGTCGTCACGCAGGGCCGGGTCGGCGCCGGCCCGCAGCAGCGCCGACAGCACCGCGATGTCGCCCGCGAACGCTGCCTGATGCAGCGCGGTGGAGCCGCCGCGGCGGGCATCGACATCGAAGCCCGCGGCGGTCACGGCGGCCACCGCGGCCGCAGTGGTGGCGTCGTGGATCAGGTCCGGTCGCCGGCTGCGCAGGGCGTCCAGGGCGGCCTGATGGCCCGCCGCATCCGCGTCGGCCGCTCCCGGGTGCAGTAATGCACTCACCAGACGGTCGGCCGGGTCGACCATCGCCGCCGCCGCGCCCGCCCGATACAGCTCCGGAAGCAGGTGCATCCGACCGGCTGCGACCGCGTGCTCGACGGCGGTCCGACCGTCGAGCAACGGGCGGCGCACGTCGATCCCGTGTTCGAGAAGCAGGCGGACCCGGTCGTCGAAGCCGTGATCGAGGGCCCAGCCGAGTTGCCTGCTGAACATCTGCTGCGGCGGCTCGAGGGCATCGCCCAGCCGCCGTACCCACGGCCCGCCGCTGCGGCGGCCGAGGCCGAACTCGAACAGGATCGTGAGGTGAGAATCGTCCGGCCGGAACATCCTGTTGTACAACGCTTGTCCGTCGTTCGGATCGGCACCGGCGGTCAGCAACGCCCGGGCCAGCTGCTGTTCGTGCGGATGACGGGGCTGCTTGCCCGCACCCTGTTCGCCCTCACCGAAGACGCCGGTCAACACCGTGAACGGTGTCGGCAGCCCGGACCACAGGTAACCGGCGTCGGGGTCCGCGCCGGCGTCGAGCAGCAGCCCCGCCACCCGCAGGAAACGGTCGGCAGGCTCGGCGGTGTGCACCCGGGAGTACGTCAGATACAGCAGCGGCGCCCATCGGTGGGGTCCCGACTGCCGCACGGCGGCACCGGGGTCGGCATCGAGGTGATCGGCGACGGCGGCGGGGTCGGCGGCCGCCGCGGCGGCGGCGATAGTGCGTCGGGGGAGATCCGGGTTGGCACCCAGCAGGCCTGCGGCGGCCGCCCAACGCTCGGGTCCGTCCTTCTCGCTGTAGACCAGGCAGGCCAACCGGACGAATCGATCCGCGGACTCCTCGCCGGGTTGATCCCTGGTCGGGTCGCGGCTCAGATCCCGCGCGATGTCCAGGTAGGCCCGCAGCCGGGGCCAGGTGGCAAAACCGTAGGCGCGGGCGACCGCGCGTTGGGCCGCGGCCAGCGTCGGTTGCGGTGCCCGTTGGCTGGTGACAGCGGCGAGCGCGGAGGGATCACCGGCCCTGGCTGCGCGGAGCAGATTCCTTGCGTCCCGCCGGAAATGCGCCAGATCGGGATTGTTCTGCAGCGACAGCACACGGACCCCTTTCGGCAACCCGATGTCCGCTCAATCGGGCCGAAGGGGAGGCCGGTCGATCGTGCCTGTGAACCCAGGCAGGCTGAGCCTGTTTCCGCGGACCGGTGGCGTCCTGGGCGCCGCCAGTGATGATAGCGAGCGCCGGCGGCCCGCGGCGCTTCGTAGGCTGGTCGCATGCCCGTCGCCGTTCGCGTCATCCCCTGCCTCGACGTCTCCGAGGGCCGGGTGGTCAAGGGCGTCAACTTCGTCGGCCTGGTTGACGCAGGTGACCCGGTGGAACTGGGCCGCCGGTACGACGCGGAGGGCGCCGACGAGCTGACGTTCCTGGACATCACCGCCACCAGCGACAACCGGCGCAGCGCCTACGAGATGATCCGCCGCACCGCCGAGCAGGTGTTCATCCCGCTGACCGTGGGCGGCGGCGTGCGGACGATCGAGGACATCGACGCCCTGCTGCGAGCCGGCGCCGATAAGGTGTCGATCAACTCGGCGGCCGTGGCGCGGCCCGGGTTCCTGTCCGAGGCCGCCAACCGTTACGGCTCGCAGTGCGTGGTGATCGCGATCGACGCACGGCGGGTCACCGCGGACAGTGCCCCGGACTGCCCGTCGGGTTTCGAAGTCACCACGCACGGCGGCCGGCGGGGGACCGGCATCGACGCGCTGCGGTGGGCCGAGCTGGCGGAGTCGTCGGGCGCGGGGGAGATCCTGCTCACCTCGATGGACGCCGACGGCACCAAGGACGGGTTCGACACCGAGATGCTGCGGCTGATCAGGGACGCCGTCGGGGTGCCGTTGATCGCCTCGGGCGGGGCAGGCTCGCTGAACCACTTCCCTGAGGCCGTCGCCGCCGGTGCCGATGCCGTGCTGGCCGCATCGGTCTTCCACTTCGGGCAGCTGCGGATCGACGCGGTCAAACGGCAACTCGCCGCGGCCGGTTACCCGGTCCGCGAGTCGCTGCAGGCGGTGGACCGATGACGTCGGATGCCGGCCCTGCCACCGATCCCACGGAGGGGCTGCGCTTCAACGACGCCGGCCTGGTGTGCGCGGTGGTGCAGCAGTTCGACAGCAAAGAGGTGCTCATGGTCGCGTGGATGGACGCGGAAGCGTTGCGCCGCACAGTGACAACCGGTGCGGCGACGTACTTTTCCAGGTCCCGCCGGGAGTACTGGGTGAAGGGGGCAACGTCGGGCAACACCCAGCGGGTGGTCGAGGTCCGCAGGGACTGCGACGGCGACACCCTGCTGGTGCTGGTCGACCAGACCGGCGTCGCCTGCCACACCGGCAGCCGGACGTGCTTCGACGACGGGATGATCCTGCTGCCATGATCCGGCAGCCCCGAGCCGGCTGTCCGGATCCGGCGGCGCTGGTCCGGCGGCGCTGGTCCGGCGGCCCTGGTCCGGCGGCCCCGACCCGGCTGCCCGGCGCCGTCAGGGCGGGGCGCGGTGCCGTCGGTAGTGGTACCGGTGACGTTCGGCGAAGCCCAGCCGCTCGTACAGCGCGAGCGGCGCGGCGTTGTCGGCGGCCACCTGCAGGTAGCAGTCGCGGGCGCCGCGAGCCACCCCCCAGCGCAACAGCTCTCCCATCAGGTGCCGGCCGGCGCCAGCACGCCGACGGGCGGGTTGGACGGTCAGCGCCGTGACGCCCAGCCATCCGTCGGTCAACACTCCCCGGGCGACCGCCACCACTGCGTCGGAATCGGTGACGGATCCGAAAACCACCGGATCGGCGTCGACCAGAACCGCGACGGCGGATGGCGGAAGCGTCCGGCCGCGATAGAGGTAACCGTCCAGCCACTGCGCCGACGGCCGGTCCGCGAACGATGCCGGTCCCCATCCGGCGATCGGGGGACAGAGCGCGGCGCAGGCGTGGGAGTCGGCGGTGAGCACCAGCGTCGGGCTGAACGGCTGCCATCCTCGTTGATCGAGAAAGGCTTCGAGATCGGCAGTCCCGTCGCACTGCGGCACCTGGAACAGCGCGGGCAGCCGGTGACGCCGATAGAACCGGTCGACCTCGGTCAGGGCCGCCGGGAAATCGCGGCCGGGAGATCCCAGCGGCAGCACCGAATTCGCCCGGCCGGTGAAACCGGACCCGGCGCGGAACAGCCATTGTCCGAGCCGGGCGGTGGTGGTGGCTTGCCAGCCCCGGGCGGCGACCCGTTCCAGGTCCAGCACGCCGATGCCCTGGCCGGCTCGACCGGTTCCGGTCCGGGTCGCCGGGTCAGGAGGATGCACAGCCACCCAACCGGACCGCCATCTCCCGAACCAGGTGGTGCGGCATCGCCAGGTTCACCCGCAGGAAACCGGGCGTGCCGCAGAACCTGCCGTCCACCCCTCGCACCCTGGCCCGATCGACGACATCACCTGGCGTGCAGCCGGTCTCACGGAGATCGAGCCAACCGAGATAGGTGCCCTCGAGCGGGAAGATCCGCGCACTGGGCAGCGACACCGACAGCTCGGCGGCGAACAGGTCCCGGCCTCCGCGCAGGTAATCGAGCACGGCGTCCAGATGCTCGCCGCCCTCGGTGTACGCGGCCACTGTCGCGACGGCGCCCAGTGGAGTCGCGCCGTACCACTCCACCGGATCGATCTGCGTCCAGCGGTTCCGGCTGCGGTCGTCGGACAGGATCAGCTGCGCGCACCCGAGACCCGCGACGTTCCAGCCCTTGGAGGCCGACGTGCCGGTGATCGTGTGTGCGGCGGTCTCCGCGGCGAGCGACGCGTAGGGCCGGAACGTGGCGCCCGGGTAGACCAGCGGGGCATGGATCTCGTCGGCGAAGACGGTGGCGTCCGCCGCCGCGACCAGGTCGGCCACCGCCAGCAGCTCTTCGGTGCCGAACACCCTGCCGGTCGGGTTGTGCGGGTTCGTCAGCACCAGCAGTGCGCCGGGTCGCAGTGCCGCGCGGATGGCGTCCAGATCCAGCGACCACCGGTCGGCGTCCAGTCGCATGGGCACCGTGATCAGCTCCCGGCCGGCCAGCTCCGGGACGGTCAGGAACGGCATGTAGGCGGGCGTCGGCAGGACGACCGGCGCGGCCCGGTCGGTCAGGTGGTTCAGCACGATCCGCAGCGCGGCGACGACGGAGGCCACCGGGTGCACGCCGGTCGGATCGATCTGCCAGCCGTATCGGGCCTGCCAGCGCGCGGTGGCGGCGCCGACCGCAGCATTTAGGTGCGCCGGTAGGTAGCCGGTCAGGCCGCGATCCGCGGCGGCGTGCAGGGCGTCGACGATGGCCGGGGCGAGCGGCAGGTCCATCTCCGCCACCCAGGCGCCGAGGACGCCCTGCTCGGTGGCCGTCCACTTGAGCGACCCGCGGCGGCGCAGGTCCGCCTCGGTCTGCCGGTCGGTCCACGCCGCGACCCGGGCCCGCGCCGCCACTGCGCCGGCGGCCGCGTCGAGGGCCGAGTCGATCGAGTGGTCGGCAGGGTCTTGCCCATCGGGCGCGGCGGTCACCGGCACACGGTACGACCGGCACAATGGCCGCCATGTCCGTGCCCTCGCCTCCGCCGACGCGCGGCACCCAGCGCGCCCTCGGCGAGGTCACCCCGAGCCGCCAGGAGTTCCGCGATCTGGCCCGAGATCGGCGGGTCATCCCGGTCACCCGGCGGCTGCTGGCCGACTCGATCACTCCGGTGGGCCTGTACGCCACCCTGGCCGGGGACCGCCCCGGCACGTTCCTGCTGGAGTCGGCGGAGAACGGGCACTCCTGGTCCCGGTGGTCGTTCGTCGGCGTGGCCGCGCCCGCGGCGCTGACCGAACGGGCCGGCGAGGCGCACTGGCTCGGCGAACCCCCGGTCGGGTTGCCGACCGGCGGCGACCCGCTGCAGGCACTCGCCGACACGCTGCGGTTGTTGCACACCGAGCCGCTGGCCGACCTGCCGCCGCTGACCGGCGGGATGGTCGGCTACCTCGGCTATGACGTCGTCCGCCGGCTCGAGCGGATCGGCGGTCCGGCCGGCGGGGGAGCGGTGGACGAGCTGGGGGTGCCGGAGTTGGTGATGCTGCTGGCGACGGACCTGGCCGCGCTCGACCACCACGAGGGCACCGTCACGTTGATCGCGAACGCCGTCAACTGGGACGCCAGCGACGAGCGGGTGGACGCCGCCTATGACGACGCCGTGCAGCGGCTCACCGCCATGAGCGAACGTCTCGCGGCGCCGATCTCGCTGCCCGCTGCGGTGTTCTCGCACACCCACCCGGACGTCACCCGGCGCATCGGGTCCACCGAGTACCGGGCGATGGTCGAGGTCGCCAAGGAACACATCCGCGCCGGAGACGCCTTCCAGATCGTGCTGTCGCAACGATTCGACGTGCCGACACAGGCCGCCCCGCTGGACATCTACCGGGTGCTCCGGGCCACCAACCCGAGCCCCTACATGTATCTGCTGCGGCTGCCCACCCCAGACGGGGATCCGATCGCGGTGGTCGGGTCGTCGCCGGAAGCCCTGGTGACCGTCCGGGGCGGTCTGGTGACGATGCACCCCATCGCCGGGACCAGGCCGCGGGGCAGCACGGACGAGGACGACGTGTTGCTGGCCAAGGATCTGCTGGCGGACGCCAAAGAACGCAGCGAGCACGTGATGCTCGTCGACCTGGGCCGCAACGACCTCGGCCGGGTGTGCGCGGCGGGCAGCGTCAAGGTGGTCGAGTTCTTCACCATCGAGCGGTACAGCCACGTCATGCACATCGTCTCCACAGTCACCGGGCGGCTGGCTCCCGACCGCACCGCCTACGACGCGCTCGCCGCCTGCTTCCCGGCCGGCACGCTGTCCGGAGCGCCGAAACCCCGGGCGATGCAGATCATCGACGAGCTGGAGCCGTCCCGGCGCGGGGTGTACGGGGGAGTCGTCGGGTACCTCGACTTCGCCGGCGACGCGGACACCGCGATCACCATCCGCACCGCCCTCGTCGCGGGCGGAATGGCCCGGGTGCAGGCCGGGGCGGGGGTCGTCGCGGACTCCGTCCCCGCCGCCGAGGACGCCGAGTGTCAGGGCAAGGCGGCGGCGGTTCTCGCGGCCATCGGCGCGGCGGCCACGCTGAGGCCGGTCGGTGACTGAGCAGAACGGCGCGGCGACGGCGGCGAACGGCAGCTCAGCGGCTGCTCGCCGGGGGCGCCGGGTGGTCGTCGTCCTCCTGGTAGGTCTCGGCGGCGCCGCCCTGGTGGCGATCTCCGCTGGCGTGACCTGGTGGTCCGCCGAGTATGTCGACCCGCTCACCGGGCCGTTGACGGTCACCCTGTCCGGTGCGTCCTGCCTGCCGGAACTCGTCCCGCTGGCACTGGTGGGTCTGGCCGGGCTGGGCGCCGCCCTGGCCACCGGCGGCGTCGCCCGCCGGCTCGTCGGTCTGGTGCTGCTGGCCGCAGGGATCGCCGTCACCGCCCGCGCCGCCTTCTCCTTCGGGACGCCACCGTCGGGACTGGCCGGTTCGCTGACCCGCCCGGCGCAGCTGGTGGGTGAAGCGCAACTGCACGCCCTCGGCCCCGCCCTGGCGCTGCTGGGCGGCATCCTGCTGACCGCGGCCGGCGTGTTGGTTGCGCTGGGAGTCGGCGCCCGCCGGCTCGGCGCCCGCTACGACCGGACGGCTGGCCGCCGCTCCACCGGCACCGGCGACGCCGGCGCCCTCGAGCAGGGCGACTGGTGGAAGGCGCTGGACGCCGGAACGGATCCGACCGACGGCGCACCGCGGACAGCCACCGGGAGCGACCCGGAGGTCGACGGTACTGGCGGTTCTGCATCCGAGGTGGTCGGTGCCACCGGTGGTGATGTCGGCACGGCGTCCGCGACGGGTTCCGCAACGGCTCCGGGTTCGGGTTCGGGTTCGGACCCGACCCTGCCGCGAACGAAGTCCGGTTCTGCCGGAGGGACTGTGTCAGAACAGACATCTGCGGACGGTTACGATGACCCGCAGGCAAGGCGCCAGACATGAATGGGCAGACCCTGAACGGCCCCGACTGAGCGACAGGCCGGTAAGGATGCGCCGGTGGGGGTGAGCGGAACACCGGTCGGCAATCCGGCCGTTGGTCGAAACGGATTTGCAACACTGATCGGTGAGCGGACGGGAGACGATCGGGTGAACGTGCTGGACGGGATCCTCGTCGGAGTTCGAGAGGATCTTGCCGCGCGCCAATCACGAGTGCCGCTGGCCGAGATCAAGGCGATGGCGGCCGATGCCCCCCGGGTCCGGAACGTTCTTCCGGTGCTGCTCGAACCCGGGGTCGGCGTCATCGCGGAAGTGAAGCGCGCCAGCCCCTCTCGCGGTGAACTGGCCGCCATCACCGACCCGGCAGGGCTTGCCGGGATCTACGCCGACGCCGGTGCACGGGCCATCTCGGTGCTGACCGAGGGCCGGCGCTTCGGCGGCTCGCTGGCCGACCTGGACGCGGTCCGGGCCGCGGTCGACATCCCGGTACTGCGCAAGGACTTCATCGTCAGCCCCTACCAGGTGCACGAGGCGCGGGCGCACGGTGCCGACCTGGTGCTGCTGATCGTCGCGGCGCTGGAGCAGAACGTGCTGCACGGGCTCTTGGAACGGGTCGAATCGCTGGGGATGACGGCGCTGGTGGAGATCCACACCGAGGCCGAGGCGGACCGGGCGCTGGCCGCCGGCGCCAAGGTGATCGGCGTCAACGCCAGGGATCTCACCACGCTCACCGTCGACCGTGACGCCTTCGGCCGGATCGCCCCCGGGTTGCCCAGCGGCGTCGTCACCGTCGCCGAATCCGGTGTCCGCGGCCCGAGCGATCTGCTGGCCTACGCCGGCGCGGGCGCCGACGCCGTCCTCGTCGGTGAGGGGCTGGTCACCAGCAAGGATCCGCGCGCTGCCGTCGCGGACCTGGTGACGGCCGGTTCGCACCCGTCCTGCCCGCGCCCGTCCCGCTGAGCCGGGTCGCGCGACGACCGTCTGGAGTTCGAGTGTCTGTCAGTTCTGCCCCCGTCACCCCCGCCGCTGATGCCAACTCCGTCCCGGACCCGGGGGTGTCCCGGGCAACCGTCGCGGACGGCGCGTTGCCGCGGCCGTCCGACGGGCTTGCCGGCACGACGCACGACCCCGACGAGCGCGGGTACTTCGGCTCCTTCGGCGGACGCTGGCTGCCCGAGGCGCTGGTCGGCGCCCTGGACGAGGTCGCCGACAGCTACCGCAAGGCCCGGCGGGATCCCGAGTTCCTCGGCCGGCTTGACTACCTGGCCGCCAGCTACGCCGGACGGCCGAGCCCGTTGTCCGTCGCGGAGCGGCTGACCGAGCAGGTCGGCGGCGCGCAGATCCTGCTCAAGCGCGAGGACCTCAACCACACCGGCAGCCACAAGATCAACAACGTGCTCGGCCAGGCGCTGCTCGCGCAGCGGATGGGCAAGAAGCGGGTCATCGCCGAGACCGGCGCCGGACAGCACGGCGTCGCCACCGCGACCGCCGCCGCGCTGCTCGGACTGGACTGCTGTATCTACATGGGCCGGGTGGACACCGAGCGGCAGGCGCTCAACGTGGCCCGGATGCGGCTGCTCGGTGCAGAGGTCGTCGCGGTGGACTCCGGTTCGTCCACCCTCAAGGACGCGATCAACGAGGCGTTCCGCGACTGGGTGACCAACGTCGACCACACCTTCTACCTGTTCGGCACGGTCGGCGGTCCGCACCCGTTCCCGGTGATCGTGCGGGATTTCCAGCGGATCATCGGGCTCGAGGCCCGGGCGCAGGTGCTGGCGCTCACCGGCCGGCTGCCGACCGCCGTCGCCGCCTGCGTCGGCGGGGGATCGAACGCCATCGGCATCTTCCACGCCTTCCTGGACGACCCGGGGGTCCGGCTGGTCGGGATGGAGGCCGGCGGTGACGGCATCGACACCGGCCGGCACGCCTCCACGATCAGCGGCGGCACAGTCGGCGTGCTGCACGGTGCCCGGTCCTATCTGCTGCAGGACGGCGACGGCCAGATCATCGAGTCGCACTCCATCTCCGCGGGCCTGGACTACCCGGGGGTGGGGCCGGAACACTCGCACCTGGCCGAGATCGGCCGCGCGGAGTACCGCTCGATCACCGACACCCAGGCGATGGACGCGTTCGCGCTGCTGTCCCGCACCGAGGGCATCATCCCGGCCATCGAGTCCGCGCACGCGGTGGCCGGCGCGGTCGACCTGGCCCGGGAGATCGGCCCCGACGGGATCGTGCTGATCAACGTGTCCGGTCGGGGTGACAAGGACATGGAGACGGCGATGCGGTGGTTCAAGCTGGACGAGCCGACCGCGGCCACCGGCGACGTCACGCCGGGCGATCCGCAACCCGTCGATGTCAACGCCGGCGACATCCAGCCGGTCGACGCTCAGCCCGGTGAGATCGGGGTCTCCCGATGAGCGCACTGGAGCAGATGTTCGCCGACCTGAAGGCGGAGGGCCGGTCCGCGCTGGTCGGCTACCTGCCGGCCGGCTACCCGACCGTCGCCGGATCCGCCGAGTTGCTGGCGGCGATGATCGAGGGCGGCTGCGACCTGGTCGAGGTCGGGCTGCCGTTCTCCGACCCGGTGCTCGACGGGCCCGTCATCCAGCTCGCCGCGCAGACCGCGCTGGAGGACGGTTTCCGGGTGCGGGACGTCTTCACCGTGGTGCAGAGCGTGACCGCGGCCGGTGGGCGGGCCGTGGTGATGTCGTACTTCAACCCGATCCTCGCCTACGGGGTGGACGCCTTCGCCCGGGACCTCGCCGCTGCCGGCGGCGCGGGGGTCATCACGCCCGACCTGATCGTGGACGAGGCCGCCCCCTGGCTGGACGCCGTCCACCGCGAGCAGCTGGACCCGATCTTCCTGGTCGCGCCGTCCTCGTCGGCGGAGCGGATCGCCAGAACGGCGACGGCCACCCGCGGCTTCCTCTACGCCGCCTCGACGATGGGCGTCACCGGCGCCCGGAACACCGTCTCCGCCGCCGCGCCGGAACTGGTCGCCCGCTGCCGGGAGATCACCGGCCTGCCGATCGGGGTGGGGCTCGGGGTGCGCACCGGTGAGCAGGCAGCGGAGATCGCCGGCTTCGCCGACGCGGTGATCGTCGGCTCCGCCTTCGTCAGCGCGGCCGAGCGGGGTGGCCCCGACGCCGCGGCAGAGCTCGCCGGGGAATTGATCGCCGGGATCCGCAGTGCCACCAACGCGGGTGCGGCCTCCGCCGGCCGGGGGTCGACGGCGCCGGTCCGGGCAGGCAGCCGGTGAGCCAGTTGCTGGCCGCGCAACTGGCGACCATTCCCTCACCGCCGCAAGGGGTCTGGTACGTCGGGCCGATCGCCCTGCGGGCGTATGCCATCTGCATCATCATCGGCATCGTCGTGGCCGTCTGGTGGGGGAACAAGCGCTTCGTGGCCCGCGGCGGGCGACCCGGGCGGGTCACCGACATCTCCGTCTTCGCCGTTCCGTTCGGCATCGTCGGCGGCCGGATCTACCACGTCATCACCGACAATCAGCTCTACTTCGGCGAGGGTCGCAACCCCTGGAACGCCTTTGCGATCTGGAACGGTGGGCTCGGTATCTGGGGCGCGATCTCCCTGGGGGCCGTCGGCGCCTGGATCGGCTGCCGATACTACAAGGTCCCGCTCGCGGCCTACGCCGATTCCATCGCGCCGGGCATCGTCCTCGCGCAGGCGATCGGCCGGCTGGGCAACTACTTCAACCAGGAATTGTTCGGCGCGGCAACCAGCATGCCGTGGGGTCTGGAGGTGTTCGTCCGGACCCCGGGGGGAGTGCCGGGTGCGGTGCCCACCACCGGCACCTGTGAGTTCCCGACCGACTACGTCAAGGCCGCCCCCGAGGTGCTCTGCGGGGTCTACCAGCCGACGTTCCTGTACGAGATCCTGTGGAACCTGGCGGTGGCCGCGGTCGTCGTCTGGGCGGACCGCCGGTACCGGCTCGGCGGCGGCCGCGCGTTCGCCTTGTACGTCGCCGGGTACACCCTGGGCCGGACCTGGATCGAGATGCTGCGGATCGATCCGGCGAACCACATCCTCGGGCTGCGGATCAACGTCTTCACCTCGGTGATCGTGTTCGCCGGTGCGGTGGCGTTCCTGGTACTGCGGCGGCACGTCGGCCGGGAGGATCCCGCCCTGGTGTGGGGACCGGACCGGCCCGGTCGGCGCGGCGCCGCCACCGCGGAGGAGCCTCCGGGCGGTCCGGCGACCAGCGGTGATGCATCGATCGCCGGCGGAACGGGGGACACGGACTCCGATCCCGCCACCGGGGGGCAGGACGAGCCGTCCGGCGTCGGCAGCGGCGCCGTTCGTCACCCCGCGGAGCCGATCGGGCCGCCGGCGAACCCGGAGTGGACCGGATCGGGCGCCCGGCCGGGTGAACGCCCGACACCGGACTGAGTACGCCGGGCCGACGTGTCCCGGCCCACTTTCCCGTGCCGATCGGCGGGTACTCATCCGCGTCCGGGGTGCGGTAACTTTGAGACCGCGCTGGGCCATTGTCGTCCCGGTGATCGTCATGATCATCGAGCGCGGGTTCCGGAGACGATGGGCGGCGATCCCGCGGTCGGCCATGGCCCGCCTCGGGCCCGGTGGCTCACCGATGCCACGGACGGCCCCGCAGTCCCTCGCGCCGCACCGCGCACCAGATCAGCGGACCAGATCACCGCACCAGATCGAACAGGTGCTCGCACCGATTTCAGCAAGACCCGGTTCTCGATGTGATGTCTCCACCGAGCACGGCGCCGCCCGGCGGTGACGTCGCCGGTCCGGTTCCCTACTGACGGGAGGTCTGCCGTGCAGTACTCGGCAACACCCGCCCCCCAAGGGCTGTACGACCCGCAGTTCGAGCGCGACGCCTGCGGGGTGGCCGCCGTTGCGGACATCAAGGGCCGACGCAGCCACTCCATCGTGAACGACGGCGTCACGGCACTGATCAATCTCGATCACCGGGGCGCCGCGGGCGCCGACCCGGCTGTCGGTGACGGCGCGGGCATCCTGATCCAGGTCCCCGACGAGCTGCTCCGGGCGACGGCGGACTTCCCGCTGCCGGTCAGCGACGATCCGCGGCACGGCCAGGCCTACGCGGTCGGGATCGCCTTCCTGCCGGCCGACGACGCGGCCAGGGCGGACGCGAAGCGGATCGCCGAAACGATCCTCGAGGAGGAGGGCCTGACCCTGCTCGGCTGGCGGAGCGTCCCGACCGAGCCGGTGCTCGCCGGCGTCGGCCAGATGGCGTTGGACGTGATGCCGGCCTTCGAGCAGCTGTTCGTCGCCGCGCCGGCGGGGGCCGACGGCACCCTGCCGTCCGGAGTGGACCTGGACCGGGCCATCTACCCGGCGCGCAAGCGGATCGAGCACGACACCGCGTCCTTCGACGAGGGCGAGTACGCGATCTACTTCGCGTCGCTGTCCAGCCGCACCCTGGTCTACAAGGGCATGCTGACCACCCGGCAGCTGCCGGTGTTCTTCCCCGACATCACCGACGAACGCACCTCCAGCTCGTTGGCGATCGTGCACAGCCGGTTCTCCACCAACACCTTCCCGGCCTGGCCGCTGGCGCACCCGTTCCGCTATATCGCGCACAACGGGGAAATCAACACCGTCCGGGGCAACCGGAACCGGATGCGCGCCCGCGAGGCGATGCTGGCGTCCGAGCTGATCCCCGGCGACCTGGCCCGGGCGTTCCCGATCGTCACCCCCGGTGCGTCGGATTCCGCATCCTTCGACGAGGTGCTGGAGCTGCTGCACCTCGGCGGCCGGACGCTGCCGCACGCGGTGATGATGATGATCCCGGAGGCCTGGGAGAACAACGCCACCATGGACCCGCAGCTGCGCGGGTTCGCCGAGTTCCACGCCTCGCTGATCGAGCCGTGGGACGGCCCGGCGTGCGTGACGTTCACCGACGGCACCCTGCTCGGCGCCGTCCTGGACCGCAACGGCCTACGCCCCGGCCGGTGGTGGCTGACCACCGACGACACCGTCGTCCTTGCCTCCGAGGCCGGCGTGCTGCCCATCCCGCCGGAGAAGGTGCTCGAACGCGGACGCCTCCAGCCCGGCCGGATGTTCCTGGTGGACACCGACCAGGGCCGCATCCTGGACGACACCGAGGTCAAGGAAGAGCTGGCCACCGAACAGCCGTACCGCGAGTGGGTGCACGCCGGGCTGGTCCGGCTGACCGACCTGCCAGCCCGCGAGCACGTCACCGTCTCGCACCGCAGTGTGCTGGCCCGGCAACGGATCTTCGGGTACACCGAGGAAGAGCTGCGGGTGCTGATCACCCCGATGGCCGCCAGCGGCGCCGAGGGCATCGGCTCGATGGGCACCGACACCCCGGAAGCGGTGCTGTCCACCCGGCCGCGGCTGATCTTCGATTACTTCAGCCAGTTGTTCGCGCAGGTCACCAATCCGCCCCTGGACGCCATCCGGGAAGCGGTCGTCACCTCGCTGTCGTCGGTCATCGGCCCCGAGCAGAACCTGCTCGAGCCGGGCCCGCGGTCCTGCCGGCAGGTCGTGCTGCCGTTCCCGGTGTTGGACAACGACGACCTGGCCAAGCTGATGCGGATGAACGCGGACGGAGAACTGCCCGGCTTCGCGTCCGCCACCATTTCCGGGCTCTTCGACGTGCACGGCGGCGCCGAGGCGCTGGCGGACGCGATCGAACGATGTCGCCGGGAGACCGACGAGGTGATCGCCGCCGGCGCCCGGGTGATCATGCTGTCCGACCGGCACTCCAGCGCCGACCGGGCGCCCATCCCGTCGCTGCTGCTCACCTCGGCGGTGCACCAGCACATGGTCCGGCAGAAGACCAGGACCAAGGTGGCGCTGGTCATCGAGTCCGGGGACGCCCGCGAGGTGCACCACATCGCCCTGCTGCTCGGCTACGGCGCCGGCGCGGTGAACCCGTACCTCGCGCTGGAGAGCGCCGAGGACCTGGCCCGGAACGGTCTGCTCGGCGACGTCACCCCGCACAAGGCGATCCAGAACACCGTCTACGCCCTCGGCAAGGGGGTGCTGAAGGTGATGAGCAAGATGGGCATCTCCACCGTCGGCTCGTACCGCGCCGCGCAGGTGTTCGCTGTGTTCGGCATCGACAACGACGTGCTCGACGAGTACTTCACCGGTTCCACCACCCGCACCGGCGGCAGTGGGCTGGCGACCATCGCCGGCGACGTCGCCCAGCGGCACGCCCTCGCCTTCCTGCCCAATCCGCACGCGCTCGAGCACCGCGGGCTGGAGACCGGCGGCCAGTACCAGTGGCGCCGCGAGGGCGAGATCCACCTGTTCAACCCGGAAACGGTCTACCTGCTGCAGCACTCCGCACGCAGCAAACAGGAGAAGGTCTTCCGCCGGTACACCGACGCCGTGGACAAGCTGTCCCGGGACGGCGGCACGCTGCGCGGGCTGTTCGACCTGCGGACCGGGCTTCGCCCGGCCGTCCCGCTCGACGAGGTCGAGCCGGCGTCGGAGATCGTCAAGCGGTTCGTCACCGGCGCGATGTCCTACGGATCGATCTCGATCGAGGCACACGAGACCCTCGCGGTCGCGATGAACCGCCTCGGCGGCAAGTCCAACACCGGCGAGGGCGGCGAGGATGTCGAACGGCTGCTCGACCCCGTCCGCCGCTCGGCGATCAAGCAGGTCGCCTCCGGGCGGTTCGGGGTGACCAGCGCGTACCTGGTCAACTCCGCCGAGATCCAGATCAAGATGGCGCAGGGCGCCAAACCGGGCGAGGGCGGGCAGCTGCCCGGCAGCAAGGTGTACCCGTGGATCGCCGCGACCCGGCACGCCACGGCGGGCGTCGGGCTGATCTCGCCGCCGCCGCACCACGACATCTACTCGATCGAGGACCTCAAGCAGCTCATCCACGACCTGCGCAACGCCAACCCGGCCGCCGCCGTGTCGGTGAAGCTGGTGTCCGAGCCCGGTGTCGGGACCGTCGCCGCCGGCGTCACCAAGGCGCACGCCGACAAGGTGATCGTCGCCGGCAACGACGGCGGCACCGGCGCCGCGGCGCTGACCTCGCTCAAGCACACCGGCCAGCCGTGGGAGCTGGGCCTCGCCGAGACACAGCAGACGCTGCGGCTCAACCGGCTCCGGGAGCAGGTCAAGGTGCAGGTCGACGGCGGTCTCAAGACCGGCCGCGACGTGCTGGTCGCCGCGCTGCTCGGCGCCGAGGAGTTCGGCTTCTCCACCGCGCCGCTGGTGGTCGCCGGCTGCGTGATGATGAGGGTGTGTCATCTCGACACCTGCCCGGTCGGCATCGCCACCCAGAACCCGGTGCTGCGCGAGCGGTACACCGGCACACCGGAATTCGTCGAGACCTTCTTCCTGTACCTGGCGCAGCAGGTCCGCGAGTACCTCGCCGAGCTCGGATTCCGGTCGATCGCGGAGGCCGTCGGGCACGCGGACATGCTGGACGTTTCCAACGCCGTGGCCCATCACCGGGCGCGTGGACTCGACCTCGCGCCGCTGCTGGAGATCCCCGACGTGCAGAGCGACCACTCGTGCACGCATCCCGCGCAGCACGACCTGTCGCAGACCCTGGACGCGAAACTGATCGAGCTCGCGGCGCCCGCGCTGCAGGACGCCCGCGGGGTCCGCATCGACCTGCCGATCCGCAACGTGGACCGGACCGCCGGCACCATGCTCGGTTCCGAGGTCAGCAGGGTGTTCGGGCCCGAGGGGCTGCCCGATCACACCATCGAGGTCAACCTGACCGGAACGGCCGGCCAGTCGCTCGGCGCGTTCCTGCCGCGCGGGGTCTCCATCGACCTGCTCGGTGACGCCAACGACTACGTCGGCAAGGGCCTGTCCGGCGGGCGCATCGTGGTCCGGCCGGACGAGAACTCGCCGTCCCAGGCGCCGGGCGTGAAGATCCAGGTGATCGCCGGCAACACCATCGGCTACGGCGCGACGTCCGGCGAGATGTACCTGCGCGGGCGGGTGGGGGAGCGGTTCGCCGTTCGCAACTCCGGTGCGCTGATGGTGGTGGAGGGTACCGGCGACCACGCCTGCGAATACATGACCGGTGGCCGGGTGGTCATCCTGGGCCGGACCGGACGGAACGTGGGCGCCGGGATGAGCGGCGGCATCGCCTACCTGCTCGACCCCGAACCGGCGAAGGTGAACCCCGAACTGGTGGACCTGGAGGCGCTCGATCCGGAGGAGGTGTTCTGGCTCGGCGAGGTGATCAGCTCGCACGCCAAGCTCACCGGATCACGTTCCGCCGCAGCGCTTCTCGCGGATTGGCCGATCGCCGCCGTGCGGTTTTCCCGGGTGATGCCGCGCGACTACCGCAGGGTGCTCGGTCTTCGCGCCGAGGCGGCCGCTCGCGGGGTCGACGCCGACGAGATGATCATGGAGGCCAGCCATGGCTGATCCCAGCGGCTTCCTGAAGTACCAGCGGCAGGGACCGCCCCGCCGGCCGGTCCCGCTGCGGCTGCGGGATTGGGGCGAGGTCTACGAACCGTTCGCCGACCAGGACACCAGGATGCAGGCCGCGCGCTGCATGGACTGCGGCATCCCGTTCTGCCACCAGGGTTGTCCGCTGGGCAACATCATCCCCGAGTGGAACGACCTGGTGCGCACCGGCAAGTGGGAAGAGGCCTCCGACCGGCTGCACGCCACCAACAACTTCCCCGAGTTCACCGGGCGGCTGTGCCCCGCGCCGTGCGAGGCGGCCTGCGTGCTGGGCATCGGTGACGAGCCGGTCGCGATCAAGCTGGTCGAGCAGGAGATCGCCGACCACGCCATCGCCGACGGCTACGGGCTGACCCCGCGGCCGCCCGAGCTGTCGACGGGCCGCTCCGTCGCCGTCGTCGGCTCCGGGCCGGCCGGCCTGGCGGCCGCACAGCAGCTCGCTCGCGCCGGGCATGCCGTCACCGTCTACGAGCGGGACGCCCGGATCGGCGGCCTGATGCGCTACGGCATCCCCGAGTTCAAGATGGCCCGCGGCGTGCTCGACCGCCGGCTAGGCCAGATGGAGGCCGAGGGTGTCACCTTCGTCGTCGACTGCGCCGTCGGTGTCGACGTCACCGTCGAGCAGTTGCAGTCCGACTTCGACGCGGTGGTGATCGCCACCGGGTCCACCGTTCCGCGCGAGCTCACCGTCGACGGCCGGCACCTCGAGGGCGTGCACCTGGCGATGGACTACCTGGTGCAGCAGAACCAGGTCCTGGAGGGCAGCAGGGAATCGGTCGACATCTCGGCCGAGGGCAAGAACGTCATCATCATCGGCGGCGGCGACACCGGTGCCGACTGCTACGGCACGGCCCTGCGGCAGCAGGCTGCGTCGGTGACCCAGCTCGACATCCACGTCCAGCCCCCGACCACCCGCGACCCGTCGACCCCGTGGCCGACGTACCCGCTCATGCTGCGCATCTCGGCGGCGCACGAGGAGGGCGGAGAGCGGGTGTTCGGCGTGAACTCGACCTCGATCGAGGGCAGGGACGGTCACGTCACCGGCCTGCACCTGATCGAGGGTCAGCGGATTCCGGGGGGCTTCATCCCGACCGAGGGCACCGACACGCACATCGACGCCGACCTGGTGCTGATCGCCCTTGGCTTCGTGGGTCCCGAGCGGGAGGGCCTGCTCGACGGACTGGGCGTGACGATGTCGGCGCGCGGCACGATCGTGCGGGACGAGAACTACATGACGAGCGTGCCAGGGGTCTTCGTCGCCGGTGATGCGGGCCGCGGGCAGTCGCTGATCGTGTGGGCTATCGCGGAGGGTCGCTCGGCTGCGGCCGGTGTCGATGCCTACCTGGCCGGTTCGTCGTTCCTGCCCGATCCGCTGGAACCGACGGCGGTAGCCCTCCGCTAGCGGCTGTTTGCGGTCCGTGTCGGCTGGGGTGATCCGGAGTGATCTTCGTTACCGGCTCGTGATGATGATGTGAGGGCGACCGCAGAATCGGTTCAGATGGCGGCTAAAGTAGCGGCCATGCCTTCGAACCGCCGCGCAAAGATCGTGTGCACCATGGGACCGGCGACGTCGTCCGAAGAGGGCATCGCTGCCCTTCTGGACGCCGGAATGAACGTCGCCCGGATGAACTTCAGTCACGGCGACTACGCCGACCACAAGGTCATCTACGACCGGCTCCGCGCCGCCGCCCACGCATCGGGCAAGGCGCTGGCGGTGCTGGCCGACCTGCAGGGCCCGAAGATCCGCCTCGGCCGGTTCTCCGACGGCCCGCACGAGTGGAACACCGGGGAGAACGTCACGATCACCGTCGATGACATCGTCGGGACCCGGGATCGGGTGTCCACCACCTACAAGGGACTGGCCCAGGACGCCCGACCCGGCGACCGGCTGTTGATCGACGACGGAAAGGTCGGCCTGGTCGTCACCCAGGTCCAGGACAACGACGTGTTCTGCTCGGTCACCGAGGGCGGCCCGGTCTCGAACAACAAGGGCATCTCGCTGCCCGGGATGAACGTGTCCGTTCCGGCGATGAGCCAGAAGGACGTCGACGACCTGCAGTTCGCGCTGTCGTTGGGCGTCGACGTCATCGCGCTGTCCTTCGTGCGCTCGCCGGCGGACGTCGAACTCGTGCACAAGGTGATGGACGAGGTCGGGGTGCCCCGGTTGCCGGTGATCGCGAAGCTGGAGAAGCCCGAGGCGGTTGCCAACCTCGAGGCGATCGTGCTGGCCTTCGACGGCGTGATGGTCGCCCGCGGGGACCTGGGTGTGGAGCTGCCGCTGGAGCAGGTGCCGCTGGTACAGAAGCGGGCGGTGCAGATCGCCCGGGAGAACGCCCGTCCGGTGATCGTCGCCACCCAGATGCTGGACTCGATGATCGAGCACTCCCGGCCGACCCGGGCGGAGGCCTCCGACGTCGCGAACGCGGTGCTCGACGGCGCCGACGCGCTGATGCTCTCCGGTGAGACCTCGGTCGGCAAGTACCCGATCATCGCGGTGAAGACGATGGCCAAGATCATCGAAGCGGTCGAGGCCGAGTCGGTGGCCGTGCCGCCGCTGACCCACGTGCCGCGGACCAAGCGGGGCGTGCTGTCCTACGCCGCCCGGGACATCGGCGAGCGGCTCGAGGCCAAGGCCCTGGTGGCCTTCACCCAGTCCGGGGACACGGTCCGGCGGTTGGCCCGGCTGCACACCCCGCTGCCGCTGCTGGCCTTCACCCCGATCGAGGAGACCCGCAACCAGCTGTCGCTGACCTGGGGCGTGCGGACCTTCGTCACCCCGGCGGTGGAGAACACCGACCAGATGGTGGAGCAGGTCGACGTCGGGCTGCTCAAGGTGCCGGGCTACTCCAAGGGCGACACGGTGATCATCGTCGCCGGCTCGCCGCCGAACACCTCGGGCTCGACGAACCTGATCAGGGTGCACCGGCTGGGCCACCGGGACTGACGACTGCGGACCGGTCGGATCGGATCCGGCCGGGACGGGCGCCTGGCGCGGTGGCGGTGCGCGGAGGTCCAGCGGCTGAGGGTGCATCGGCTGCTGGGCCGTGCGGAACCGGTTCGCCCGGCGGTTACGGTGGGCGGCGTGAATGATGCGACCGGCCTGCGGCAGACGTCCGCTCAGCTCGACATCGACGGCGTGCCGCGCGGTCAGGCGGTGGTCGACGCTCTGGTGGCGTTGCTCGACCTGGAGCGACTGGAGGACAACCTCTACCGCGGGGTGTCTCCGGAGGTCTCGCCGACCAGGGTGTTCGGCGGACAGGTGGCCGCGCAGGCGTTGATCGCCGCCGGCCGCACCGCACCGGCGGACCGCCGGGTTCATTCGCTGCACGCCTATTTCGTGCGTCCAGGTAGCCCGAACCAGCCGATCGTGTACCAGGTCGACCGGACCCGGGACGGCATGTCGTTCACCACCCGCCGGGTGGTGGCGGTGCAGAACGGGAAGCCGATCTTCACCATGTCGGCGTCCTTCCAGGCCGACGAACCCGGGGTGGATCACGCCGTCCCGATGCCGGTGGTTCCGGCCCCCGAGGAGCTCGCCGGGTACGCGGAGCGGATCGCGCCGATCAAGGAGCGGATGGCGGTGTGGGGGCGGATCCCCCGGCCGTTCGACATCCGCTACGTCGACGACCCGCCGTGGGTGTCCCGGCTGTCCGGCCCGCAAACGCAGGCCCGCAACAGGATGTGGTTCCGCACCGACGGCGTGCTGCCCGACGACGAACTGCTGCACGTCTGCATCCTGGCGTACCTGTCCGACCTGACGTTGCTGTACTCGGTGCTGGCCACGCATGCGCTGTCGGCCGAATTCGACCGTTTGCAGATGGCGTCGCTGGACCACGCCATGTGGTTCCACCGGCCGTTCCGGGTGGACGACTGGGTGCTCTACGACGTCAGCTCGCCCAGTGCCTCCGGGGCCCGCGGCCTGGGCATGGGGCACTTCTTCGCCCAGGACGGCCGGATGCTGGCCACCGTGGTGCAGGAGGGGCTGGTCCGGCTGCGCTGACGCCGCGGGAATGGTCGTGGGTCAGGAGATCTCTTTCTCCGCCGCCTTGATCGCCGCGAACTCCTCCTCGGGGGCACCGCCGACCAGGTGGTGCCGGGAGTAGAACCAGAAGTAGGCCAGGAAGGCGACGAACAGCGCTGCGGTGATCCCGGCCGCCAGAATGTCGACGAAGAAGGTGGCCAGCACCGCGACAACCGACAGCGCCAGCGCGATTCCGGTGGTGACGACCCCCCCCGGGGTCCGGTACGGCCGTTCCAGCTCCGGCTCACGCCTGCGCAGCACGATGTGCGACAGATTCATCAGGCAGTACGACACTGTCGCGCCGAACACGGCGATGTTGATCAGCAGCGCGCCGGGGGCATCCGGGTCGTAGAGCGCGACGGCCAGGAGGAAACCGATGGTTCCCGGGACGATCAGCGCCAGGTAGGGCGTCTTCCGCCGACTGGTCACGGACAGCACCTTGGGCAGGTAACCGGCTCGGGACAGCGCGAACAGTTGCCGGGAGTAGGCGTAGACGATCGAGAAGAAACTGGCGATCAGGCCGAGCAGTCCGACCCAGTTGACGAAGGTCGCCAGCAGGCTGTCCTCGCCGTGCGCGATCCGGGCGGCCTCCGGCAGCGGGTTGCCGGAAGCCTGCAGCGCCGACGAGCCCGCGGCTCCGGGTCCGAGCAACAACACGCCCGCGCCGAACACCAGCAGCACGCAAATCGCCACGATGATGCCGCGCGGCAGGTCCTTCTTCGGGTTGTTCGCCTCTTCGGCGGCCAGCGGAACCCCTTCCACCGCAAGGAAGAACCAAATTCCGTACACCAGGGCGGCCACCGCGCCGGTGACACCGAACGGCAGGAACGAACTCGCGCCCGCAGCGCCCGACTCGACCGGGATATCGAAAAGGTTGGCCCAGTCGAACTTCGAGACCATGCCGACCATCCAGACGATCAATGCGATGGCCGCGATGGCGGTGATGCCGAACATCAACTTCAGCGCCTCGCCGACGCTCCACAGATGGACTCCGACGAAGATCAGGTAGCAGGCCAACATGATCGGCCACGGGTGCACGTCCGTCAGGAACCCCAGTCCCTGAACGTATCCGGCGACGAAGGTCGCGATGGCGGCCGGCGCAACTGCGTACTCGATCAGCACCGCGATGCCGGTGGCGAACCCGCCGAGCGGTCCCATGGCGCGGCGGGCGAACCCGTATCCCGCGCCGGCCACCGGCATTGCCGAGGACATCTCGGCCAGGCCGAACACCATGCAGGTGTACATGATCCCCATCAGCACGAATGCGATGAGCAGTCCGCCCCAGCCGCCCTCGGCCAGCCCCAGGTTCCAGCCGGAGAAGTCGCCGGAGATGACGTAGGCGATGCCGAGGCCGGCCAGCAGCACCCAGCCGGCGGCTCCGGTCTTCAGCTGACGCTTTTCGAGGTATTCGTCACCGACCGACTGGTATTCGACACGTCGGGAGCGATTGTGCGGTTCGGTCACGGGGTACCTCCCAGCTGAGCAAGCGGGACAACCGCGCCGAGGGCGTCGGGTGTCGCCGGCACGAGATGCGGCGTGGCAAGTATCGGCCCGTGATCATCGCCGGTCAATGGTTCAGAATCGATCCATTTCGTCGGACCTTGACAGCGCGCAGCGGGCAGGTTCTGATGTCCAACGGTACGAGTATGGACCAATTACGGCCAGAACCACCGCGGCGAGGAAGGTCATGCCAATGCCCGATGCCCCACTGTCCGTCGACAAGCTCAAGGAATTGATCGGCGACGGTTCGATCGACACCGTGCTGGTGGCCATGACCGACATGCAGGGCCGTCTGCAGGGAAAGCGGGTCACCGGTCGCTACTTCCTCGATGAGGTGCTGGGGCACGGGACCGAGGGCTGCAGCTACCTGCTCGGCGTCGACGTCGAGATGAACACCGTCGAGGGTTACGCGATCACCTCGTGGGGCAGTGGTTACGGCGACTTCGTCTTCCATCCCGACCTGAGCACACTGCGGCTGATTCCCTGGCATCCGGCGACCGCGATGGTGTTGTGCGACATCCAGTTCCTCGATGGCTCACCCGTGCCGCAATCACCGCGGCAGATCCTGCGGCGTCAGCTGGAGCGGTTGGCAGCGCTCGGGTTTACGCCCCTGATGGCGACCGAACTGGAATTCAACCTGTACAAGACGTCCTACAACGATCTCTGGAAGAGCCGCTACGCGGCCCTGGAGCCGGCCAACAACTACAACATCGACTACTCGCTGTTCGGCACCGGACTGGTGGAGCCGCTCTTGCGGCAGATCCGGAACCAGATGGACCTGGCCGGCCTCTACACCGAGACCGCAAAGGGTGAGTGCAATCTCGGCCAGCAGGAGATCGGTTTCAAGTATGCCGATGCCTTGACCACCTGCGACAACCACTCGGTCTTCAAGCTCGGCGCCAAGGAGATCGCCGCCCAGCACGACATGTCGGTGACCTTCATGGCCAAGGTGAACGAGCGCGAGGGCAACTCCTGCCACATCCACCTGAGCCTGCGCTCGCTCGACGACGACCCGGTCTTCCCGGTTCCGGACGGCGACGGGATGAGTCCGGTCATGCAGAAGTTCGTCGCCGGGCAACTGGCGGCGATGCGGGAGCTCACCTACCTGTTCGCACCCAACATCAATTCCTACAAGCGCTACGCGAACGGCTCTTTCGCACCCACGGCGGTGGCCTGGGGTCACGACAACCGCACCTGCGCGGTGCGCGTCGTCGGGCACGGGCCCGGCTTGCGGTTCGAGCAGCGGGTCCCCGGCGGTGACGTCAATCAGTACCTGGCCGCGTCGGCCCTGATCGCGGCCGGAATCCACGGCCTGACCAACGATCTCGAACTGGAACCGCCGACCACGGGCAACGCCTACGAGCTGGACATCGCGCACGTCCCGACCACGCTGGCCGAATCGGCGGACCTGTTCACCAACTCCGCGATCGCCCGGGAGGCGTTCGGTGACGAGGTGGTCGACCACTACACCAATGCTGCCCGGGTCGAGCTCGACGCGTTCAACGCGGCGGTGACCGACTGGGAACGGATCCGGGGTTTCGAGCGGTTGTGATCCGTTGCCTCGCCGGGCGGTCCGAGATTCTGGAGAAGATGTGAGCAGCGTCGAGGTGATCAACCCGGCCACCGAGGCGGTGGTTGGAACGGTGCCGCTCTTCGATGCCGAGCAGACCGATGCCGCGATCGACCGGGCCGCCCGGGCGTTCGACTCCTGGCGGGCGGTGCCGCCCGCGGACCGGGCGCGGCTGCTGCGCCGATTCGCCGACGCGGTGGACGGCGACCTCGAGCAGTTGGCGCAGCTCGAGGTCGCCTCCGCCGGGCACACGATCGGCAACGCGCGATGGGAGGCCGGCAACGTCCGGGACGTTCTGCAGTACTTCGCCGGCGCGGTCGAGCGGCACGTCGGCGACCAGATCCCGGTGGCCGGCGGAGTCGACGTCACCTTCCACGAGCCGCTGGGCGTGGTCGGCGTCATCGTTCCGTGGAATTTCCCGATGCCGATCGCGGGCTGGGGCTTCGCGCCGGCGTTGGCCGCCGGGAACACCGTCGTTCTCAAGCCCGCGGAGCTGACCCCGTCGACGGCTATCCGGCTCGGCGAACTGGCGTTGGAGGCGGGGATTCCGTCCGGCGTGTTCCAGGTGCTGCCCGGCAAGGGCACCGTGGTCGGGCAGCGGTTCGTCGATCATCCACTGGTTCGCAAGATCGTCTTCACCGGTTCGACAGAGGTCGGCCGGGCGATCATGACCGGGGCCGCGAAACAGCTCAAGCGGCTGACCCTGGAACTGGGTGGCAAGAGCGCGAACGTCGTCTTCGCCGACGCCGACCTGGCCGCGGCGGCCGCCTCGGCGCCCACCGGGGTGTTCGACAACGCCGGCCAGGACTGCTGCGCCCGGTCGCGGATCCTGGTGCAGCGCAGCGTGCATGACCGTTTCCTGGAGTTGCTCGAGCCGGCGGTGAAGGCCGTGCGGGTCAAGGACCCGAGCGCCGAGGATGCGGACATGGGACCGCTGATCTCGGCCGCCCACCGCGAACGGGTGGCGTCCTTCCTGACCGGGGACGTCGACGTCGCCTTCACCGGATCGGCTCCCGATGGTCCCGGCTACTGGATGCGTCCGACGGTCGTGCTGGCGCACGATCCCCGGGACCGATTGCTGCAGGAGGAGATCTTCGGCCCGGTGGTGGCGGTGACGCCCTTCGACGACGAGGCAGACGCCGTCCGGCTGGCGAACGACTCCCGGTTCGGGCTGTCCGGTTCCATCTGGACGGAGAATCTCGGTCGGGCGCTGCGGGTGTGCCGCGGAATCGAGTCCGGCAATCTGTCGGTGAACTCGCATTCCTCGGTGCGGTACTCGACCCCGTTCGGCGGCTTCAAGCAATCCGGACTGGGCCGCGAACTGGGCCCGCACGCGCTGGACTCGTTCACCGAGGTGAAGAACGTCTTCATCGCCGATCGATGAGCCGACCGTCGAGCTCACCGTTGACGTCCGTTTCTGTGCCCCATCGACACCCGAGAGCGACGAGATGACACTGCAGGACACCACCGCACCGGACGAGCAGCCCGTTTGCCGGCGGCTGCCCGGAAGGGTCGCCGTGGTCACCGGCGGCGGCAGCGGCATCGGGTTGGCTACCGCCCGGCGGTTGGCCGGCGAAGGGGCGTCCGTCGTGATCGCCGATATCGACGACGCCGCCGGGGCGGCGGCGGCCGACGAGGTGGGCGGATTGTTCGTCCGCGCCGACGTGACCAGCGAACGGGACGTCGAAACGCTGTTCCGGACGGCCGACGAGACCTATGGGCGCATCGACATCGCGTTCAACAACGCGGGCATCTCGCCGTCGGCCGACGATTCCATTCTCAGCACCGGCCCTGACACCTGGGACCTGGTGCAGGATGTGAATCTGAAATCGGTGTACCTCTGCAGCAAGGCGGTGCTGCCGTACATGCGGCTGCGGCGCAAGGGGTCGATCGTCAACACGGCGTCCTTCGTCGCGGTGCTCGGGTCGGCCACCTCGCAGATCTCCTACACCGCATCGAAGGGCGGGGTGCTGGCGATGACCCGCGAACTCGGGGTGCAATTCGCCCGGGAAGGCATCCGGGTCAACGCGTTGTGTCCGGGGCCGGTCAACACGCCGCTGCTGCGGGACCTGTTCGCCAAGGATCCCGAGCGGGCCCACCGCCGACTCGTCCACGTACCGTTGGGCCGTTTCGCCGAACCCGAGGAGCTGGCGGCGGCCGTTGCGTTCCTGGCCAGTGACGACTCCTCCTTCATCACCGCCTCCACCTTCCTGGTGGACGGCGGGGTGTCCTCCGCGTACGTCACACCGCTTTGAGGAGTGGATCACGCCAGGCACCGTGAGCCCGGAGGCGATGCCGCTGGACCAGCAGGGCGCGCTCGCCCCGCTGGGTGGAGCGCTGCTCGCCCCGATCGCCGCCGGGAACGCCTTCGAGCAGACGGTGCAGCGCCTGCTGCAGGTGATCAAACTGGGCATCGTGCCGCCCGGCGAGCGGCTGCCACCGGAGCGGGAGCTCGCGCAGCGCCTCGGTGTCTCCCGCGCCAAGCTGCGGGACGCGCTGCGCGAACTGGGTCACGCCGGTCAGGTGGAGGTGCGCCGGGGACGAGCCGGCGGCACCTTCGTCCGGCCCCCGCTGCCGTTCGGTATGTCGTCGTCGGATCTGTCGTCGTCGGATCTGTCGTCGTCGGATCTGTCGTCGTCGGATCTGTCGCCCGCAGGTGTGTCACCGACCGGTGGCGGGACCGGCGACCCGGCGCCACCGACGGCGCAGCAGGTGGAGGACGTCCTGACCTGCCGGTGGGTCCTCGAGGTGGGCGCGGTGGAACTGGCCGCCGCGGCCCCGCTGTCCGCCGCCGCGCGATCGACGCTGACCGGCCACCTCGAGGCCGCCTGCTCGGCGGGGCAGGTCGAGTACCGTCGGCTGGACTCCCGGCTGCACCTTGCCCTGGCCGAGCTGACCGGGTCCGCGTCGGTGATCCGGTCCGTCGCCGAGTCCCGGATGCAGGCCAACCTGCTGCTCGACCGGATACCGCTGCTCGGACCCAATCTGAGCCACTCCAATGCCCAGCACCGGGCCATCGTGGGCGCCGTGCTGCGTGGCGACCCCGCCGCAGCCCGGGCGTCGATGATCGAGCACCTCGCCGGGACGGCCGCCCTGCTGCGCGGGTTCCTCACCTGATGGCGGCGATCGCCGGGCGGGTGACGGGCCATCGCCGATGATCAGTAGCGTGGCCATTGACCGGTTCGGGTACCGGTGCAGCACGCCGTGGACCGACCGGTCCCGGGAGACGCAAAGGAGAGCTCATGAGCCTGAGTGACGACGACATCACGACGGGATCCGCCGCGGTGGAAGGCCCGGCGGACGGTGGCGCCGACGGTGTCGCGGGGGTCTCGGACGGGGGTGCCGACGGGGGCGCCGACGGTGGTGCGGGCGCCGAGGGTCCGGCCGACGGTGGCGCGTCCGGGAAGCCGGGCGTCCATGACGGCGGTGCCGATGGCGGTGCCGATGGCGGGGCCGATGGCGGGCGGACGGCGGTGCCGACGGGGCGCCGATGGTGCGGCGCCGAGGGTCCGGCCGACGGTGGCGCGTCCGGGAAGCCGGGCGTCCATGACGGCGGTGCCGATGGCGGTGCCGATGGCGGTGCCGATGGCGGGGCCGACGGCGGGGCCGACGGCGGGGCCGATGGTGGCGCCGACGGGTCTGCCGGCAGCTGATGCCCGGGACTGAACTCGCGGGGGCGCCCGGATCCGGGCGCCCCCGTCCCGTGCCGGCTCCGTACGCGGGCGCGCTGCGTCGCTGTCTGTCCCTGGCCCCCGGCGAGTTCGCCGACCGGTACTGGGGGACGGATGCGCTGCTCACCCCGGCGGCCGAGCTGGACCGGGACTTCACCGATCTGTTCTCCGCGGATGCCGTCGACGACCTGATCTCCCGGCACGGGTTGCGGACGCCCTTCCTCCGGATGGCCAAGGACGGCTCCGTGCTCGCGTCGGCGTCGTTCACCCGATCCGGCGGCGTCGGGGCCGGCATCGCCGACCAGGTCGCCGACGACAAGGTTCTCGCCCAGCTCGCCGGCGGGGCGACGCTGGTGCTGCAGGCGCTGCATCGCAGCTGGCCGCCGCTGATCGACCTCGGCTCGGCGCTGGCCGTGGAGCTCGGTCACCCGGTGCAGATCAACGCCTACATCACCCCGCCGCAGAACCAGGGCTTCGCCGCCCATTACGACACGCACGACGTCTTCGTTCTGCAGGTGGCCGGCACCAAGCGGTGGACGATTCACCGGCCGGTGATCGACGACCCACTGCCCGATCAGACCTGGGACCAGCGCAAGCCGCAGGTCGCCGCCCGGGCCGCCGAGAAGCCCCTCCTGGATACCGTTCTGGAGCCTGGCGATGCGCTCTACCTGCCGCGCGGATTCCTGCATTCCGCGGTCGCGCAGGGCGAGGTGTCGATCCACCTGACGGTGGGTGTGCACCCGTTGACGGCCTACGACCTTGCCCGCGAGTTGATCGCGGGTGCCGCCGCCGACCGTGAGCTGCGCCGGTCGCTGCCGATGGGCATCGACGTCACGGACCTGGACGCGCTGGCCGGCCACGTCAAGGCCGCCGCCGCCAGGCTGGCCGCGGCGGTGGACGGATCGGACGCCGAGCAGATCGCCGCGGTCGCGGCCCGGGTGGGGCGTCGGCAGGCTGCCGAGAGCCGCCCGGCGCCGTTGCCGCCGCTCGCCCAACTGGCGGTGTTGCGATCGGTGGACGGCACCACCGCGCTGCGGCGGCGGTCCGGCGCCCGGCCGACGTACCGCGGCAGCGGCGACCGGACGGTGGTCCAGGTCCTCGACACGACCGTCAGCTGGCCGGCGCCGGCCGCGGCCGCCCTCCGCCTTGCCTTGTCCGGCAACGTCTTCCGTCCCGCTGAGCTGCCGGGACTGGACCCCGACGAGCAGCTGGTGATGGCCCGTCGGCTGCTCCGCGAGGGGCTTGTGGTGGCCGCCGACCCGCGCGGGCGATCGGACTCCGTGTCCCGGTGAGTGAGCACGCCCCTCGGGCGGCTGCGCCGGTCCCGGCTGATCGCACCGAGCGGTGCGCGGCGCAGTCGGCGCTGCGCGGAGACCCCATGCTGGGCACCGCTTTTCCTGCCGCCCGGTTGCTGCTGGTGGAGCAGCCGGGGCCGTGGGGGAGGGCCGGTCTGCTGGATTCGAAGTTCGAGCGTTCGGTCGCGCACCGGTTGATCGCCCGGCTCGACCCGGTCGGCGTCCGGGTGCTGACCATCCGGCGGCCGGGCCGGTCCTCTGCGTCGGGTGATCGTCGCTGGGGTCTGGTGGACTGCCGCCCGGGTCGGGAGAGCCTGCGCTGGGGCACCTTTCGCCGGGACGTGGACCTGCTGGACCTCGACGTCCAGAGCCCGGCCGGGACCGGGGCGCCGAAGATGCAGCGAGACGACGTCCCGGTGTTCCTGGTCTGCGCGCACGGCACGCACGACGTCTGTTGCGCCATGCGTGGCCGCCCGGTCGCGGCGGCCCTGGCGGCGGCTCGACCCGATCGGGTCTGGGAGTGCAGTCACGTCGGCGGCGACCGGTTCGCCGCCAACGTTCTCGTGCTGCCCACCGGGCTGCTCTACGGGCGGGTGCCGGAGTCGTCCGCTCAGCTGATGGTGGAAGCCGCCGATCAGGGTCTGGTCCTGGAACATCACCTCCGCGGCAGGGTCGGCTTCCCGCCGGACCAGCAGGCCGCGATGGCCCACGTGCACCGGGAGATGGCCGGGTTGCACGTCGATGACGTGCGACCACTGAGATCCACCCGGTCGGCACCGGACCTGACGGTCGTCCGGGTGCGGGCCGGCACCGCACTGCTGGACGTTCCCGTCCTGGTGGCGCAGTCGCCGCGGGAGTGGTTGACCTGCCAGTCGGTGCAGCCGTCATCGGCCGCGGTTTATCTGCCCAGGTCGATCCACCGGATCGGTGCTGCGGTCACGGAGGGCGGGTAGCGCGACCGCGCCCTCTGGTCGCCCGCGACGAAGGAGCCGGGCGCCAATCGGTACCGGAGGACCGCACTGAACCGACTTGGCGACGGAGGAGCCGAGTTGGCAGTGGGGTCCTAGGCTGCGGCGGTGAAAGTGCCCCGCTCCACCATCGCGCTCGAACTGGTGGTCAGAGCGATCTTCACCGGCCTGCCCCCGGGCCTGCGCCGGCTCCTGGCGGGCCGGCCGGTGCGGCGGGATGGCCTGACGCTGGACGCCGACCTCCAGTTGCTGCTGCGGTTGGAGCGGCTCACCGAGGCGGGGACACCGGCGGCCACCCTGGAGCGCCGCCGCGAGCACCTCGACGTCGCGGGTGCCCTGGTCGGAGGCCGGGTGCGTGGCGTCGGAACCCGCGAGCTGACCGTGCCCGGTGGTGACCCCGCCGCCGGTCTCCCGGCACGGCTGTACACGCCTGACACGCTGCCTCCCGGGTCGCCACTGCTGGTGTTCCTGCACGGCGGCGGCTGGGTGAACGGCAGCATCGACAGTCACGACGCGGTGTGCCGTTTCCTCGCCGTGCACGCCGGAATCCGGGTGTTGTCCGTCGGGTACCGGCTCGCCCCCGAATACCCGTTCCCCGCTGCGCTCGAGGACGTCACCGCCGCCTTCGGCTACGCGCGGGCGCACGCCGCCGACCTCGGTGCGGACCCGGGAGCGATCGCGCTCGGCGGTGACAGCGCCGGCGGGAACCTGTCCGCGGTGGTCGCTCACCGCGCCGTCCGCGAGGGGCGCCAGGGCCCGGAGTTCCTGCTGTTGCTCTACCCGGCGTGCGACGCCGCGCACCGTTCGGCGTCGAGGGAGTTGTTCGCGAAGGACTTCTTCCTGACCGACGCCGACATCGAGTGGTTCTGCGACAAGTACCTGCCCGTCGGGGTCGACCGGTCGGACCCGCGGGCGTCGATCCTGCTGGCCGACGACCTTTCCGGCATGCCGCCGACCTACCTGGTGACGGCCGGCTTCGATCCGCTGCGGGACGAGGGGGAGATGTTCGCCCACCGGCTGGCGCAGGCCGGGACGCGGGTGACGGTGCGCAGGGAAACCGACCTCATCCACGGGTTCGCCAGCATGCTGGTGATCTCGGTGCGCTGCCGCGAGGCGCTGGCGCAGGCCGCCGGGGCGCTGCGGGTGGGCCTGACGATGACCGCCGACCGCAGCCGGGGTGACATCCGCCATATGCTCCCAACGTGGAAACGGTCAAACAGAACCGGAAGCTGACATGGGCGGTGCGGATCGTTTTCCACGGCTTGCCGCCGGGTGCCCGTCGGTTGCTGGCGGGTCACCCGATCCACCGCGATGGTCAGATCCTCGATACCGATCTGCAGCTGCTGCTCCGGCTGGGGAGAGTGACGTCCCGTCGGGCGCCGAAACCGACGCTGGAGAGCAGGCGTCAGCAGCTCGAGGTCGGTGGACCGCTGGTCGGCGGTCCCGTCGAAGCCGGCGTCGGCGCCGTTGACATTCCCCTGCGGGCAGGCGATTCCGACTTGCGCGGGAGGCTGTACACCCCGGACGGGTTGCCGCCCGGTTCGCCGCTGCTGGTGTTCTACCACGGGGGCGCGTGGGTCACCGGCAGCCTGGACAGTCACGACCGGCTCTGCCGGTTCCTGGCCGCGCACGCGGCTCTTCGGGTGCTGTCCGTCGGTTACCGCCTCGCGCCCGAGCACCCGTTCCCGGCAGCCGTCGACGACGCCGTGGCGGCGTACCGGTACGCCGAGCGCCACGCCAGGGAGTGGGACGCCGACCCGAACACCGTCGCCGTCGGCGGGGACAGCGCCGGCGGCGGCCTAGCCGCCGTAGTCGCGCATCTCGCGGTTCGCGGGGGGCAGCCCCCGCCGGCCTTTCTGCTGATGTTCTATCCGCACTGCGATACCGCCAACCGCTCCTCGTCCAGGGAGCTGTTCGGGCAGGGATTCGGGCTCACCGATGAGGACATCGAGTGGTTCACCGATCAATACTTGCCGCCCGGTACCGACCGCGCCGACCCGCGGGTATCCATCGCGTTGGCGGACGACCTGTCCGGGATGCCGCCGACCTATCTGGTGACCGGCGGGTTCGATCCGTTGCGCGACGAAGGGGAGGCCTTCGCCGACCGGCTGACGGAGGCCGGCGTCGCGGTGATCCGGCGCCGGGAACCTGACCTGATCCACGGTTTCGCCAACCTGCTGGGGATTTCCGTCCGCTGCCGGGAAGCGGTCGCGCACTCCGCCGGATCACTGCGAGCGGGTCTGGCATTGGCCGAGCGACCCTGATCGGCGGATCTGCGTCCGCGACTACGATTGTCCGGCCCTTCCGGAATGGTCGCCGGTCGCCGGTCGCCGGTCGCGTTGCGAAGACTGTGAACCCGTCGTTATTGGACCATTGGTACGAAAATGCAGCAGTGCGGTGACGACGACGATCAATAGTCGGAGCAATCGCCGTGCATCGCCATTGTGATGCATCCCAATGGCCTAATCGTCACCATCTGGAACGTCACTCTCATCGGCCGAAATGCCCTTGGCGTAATCCGCCCCAACTTTCGCGGCTCCGTCGAGCTTGTCGAGCCGGGACCGTCGCGCCTGGTCCTGACGTGCCAACTCTTCGTTGATCAGCTTCTTGCGGGCACGCCGCGCTTTGCGATCGAACACCATCACTGGGCCCCCGTCACACAGTTGCGCCTTCCGGCTGCGACTCAATAATACTTACGGCGTCAACCAGATCATCCGTAATACGTGTGAGCGCACAATGCCGGAAGGGGGCCACCACGACCGCCGAAACGGCGGAATGCCGGCCGGTTCCAGGTGACCGGATCAGGAATGACCCGATGGAATTCGAAGTGCGTGGGTATTCGGGATACCGGGCGTGGGTATTCGGGATACCGGGCATCCGAACAGCGCCGCCGCCCCCGGCGGAAGCGGTCTGCGCGGATCGCCAGTCTCGAGCGCGCCGCCCGTTGTGCGTGCTGTGCCCCCGGTGAGACTCGAACTCACACTGTGCGGGATTTGAATCCGCTTCCTCTGCCAATTGGGATACGGGGGCCAGGCCCCGCGAACGGGGCAGCAGCAATCTTAGACGGCCGGTCGCGGGGTCGAGGCCACTGTGTCGAGCCGACCGCGACGACAACGATGTCGGGTTGCGCGGCGATGCGGCCGTTCAGATCACACCGCCGCGGGTTCGCACGTAGCCTGCGGGACACATTGCCCCGTTACGCTGACCGCCGGGACCAATGGCCGATCCGCGGCCATCGGCATGGCTGGAGGGGTGCCGATGACGACTCCGAGACGAGTGCTCATCGCCGAAGACGAGGCATTGATCAGGCTGGACCTGGCGGAGATGTTGTCCGAAGAGGGTTTTGAGGTCGTCGGCCAGGCAGCGGACGGCGAGCAGGCCGTCGCGATGGCGACCGAATTGCGGCCCGACCTGGTCATCCTGGACGTCAAGATGCCCAAGCGGGACGGCATCGATGCGGCGGGGGAGATCGTCGCCGAACAGATCGCGCCCGTCGTCATCCTGACCGCCTTCTCGCAGCGCGACCTGATCGAGCGGGCCAGGGACGCCGGGGCGATGGCGTACCTCGTCAAGCCGTTCTCCAAGGCCGACCTGTTGCCGGCGATCGAACTGGCCGTCGCGCGGTATGCCGAGACCGCGGCGCTGCGGGCCGAGGTAGCCGACATCACCCAGCGACTGGAGGCGCGCAAGGTCATCGACCGGGCCAAGGGGCTGCTGATGACGCATCAGAAGATGACCGAGCCCGAGGCCTTCCGCTGGATCCAGCGGACTGCGATGGACCGGCGCACCTCGATGCAGGCCGTGGCCGGCGCGGTGCTGGAAGGCCTGGCCGCCAAGAGCTGAGCACGCAGCGTGATCGTCATAAGGGTGCGGCGCGGATCGGGTTGCGGTCGTGGTGCCGCGCCGACGGCTGGCTGATCTGCGGTGCCAGCTCAGTCGAGCCGCAGAAACGACGTCATCAGAGGCCAATTGCCGAAGATAGCCTTGTCACGCACATCAACCGTTGACTACCGATCGTGACATTCTGGCCGTCGCCGCAGGTCAGGGAGGCGTACTGACCGGTGCAGAACCGGACAACTGGACCGTATGTCCACCGAGTCGCGTTTTGGTTACGAGCCCGCGCAAATGCGTGAGCAGGCTCCATCTGTGGGATAGGTTCCCGGGCGTGTCCGGCGTCGTCGGCACGGCCGGTAAGCAAGACCGGCGAAATGAATCCTCGGAGGTGGCCTGTGCATCGACGTTCGATGCGATCCGCCGTCGTCCTGGTGGCCATTGCCACCTTGACGCTGGCGGCCTGTGGTTCCAAGTCCAATGACAGTTCGTCGAGCTCGGCGGCGGCACCTGCCGCGAGCGAAGCTTCATCGGCCGCCGGCAGTGCCGCGTCCGGAAGTGAGGCGTCCGGGAGTGCGGCTGCATCGAGTGGCGCCTCTGACGCCGGGGGTCTGGCGATCAAGGCCGAACTCCAGGTCGACAAGGACGGCAAGGAAGTTGCCGTTGCCGAGGGCGGCACTCCGGTCAGCCCGGCCGGTGACGGAAAGGCGAAGTGCGCCGCGGGCACCTCCATCGCCATGGCAGGTGCGCTCACCGGAGCGAACGCCGCCCTTGGTCTGAACATCCTGTACGGCGCGAACCTGGCGATCGACGAACACAACAAGGCCAACCCGGATTGCCAGGTCACCCTCAAGCAGTTCGACACCGAGGGTGACGCACAGAAGGCCACCCAGGTCGCGCCGCAGATCGTCGGCGACGCCTCTATCATCGGGATGCTCGGGCCGGCCTTCTCCACCGAGACGGAGGCGACCGGACCGATCTTCTTCCAGGCCGGGCTGCTGTCTCTGACAGCGTCGGCGACCCGGGTGTCGTTGACCACCAACGGCTGGACCAACTTCTTCCGCGGTCTTGCCAATGACGGGGTCCAGGGACCCGCAGTCGGCAACTACCTCGTGAAGACGTTGGGCTTCAAGAAGATCTGCGTCATCGACGACAGTTCCTCCTATGGTGCCGGGCTGGCCGACGAGGTCAAGCCGGTGCTCGGTGACGCAGCTGATGCGAGTTGCAGTGGACAGGTCAAGGCGGGTGACAAGGACTTCTCGGCGACGGTCCAGCTCGTCAAGGGCGCCGAGCCGGATGCGGTGTTCTACGCCGGCTACTACGCCGAGGCAGCACCTTTCGTGCAGCAGCTGCGCGACGGCGGTTTCACCGGTGAGTTCGTTTCTGCCGATGGAACCAACGACCCGCAGTTCGTCGCTCAGGGCGGTGCGGCCACCAAGGACGCGATCCTGTCCTGCCCGTGTGGTCCCGCACCGGAGGAGTTCGCTGCGGCCTACACGGCTCTGCCGGAGAACAAGGGTGCCGTGCCGGGTGTGTATTCGGTCGAGGGTTATGACCTGACCACGATCATGCTCACCGGGATCGACTCGGGTGTGACCGATCGGGCGGGCCTGATCGATTACGTCAAGAACTACGATGGCCTCGGCCTGGCCCGGCAGTACAAGTGGGACGCGACCGGCGAACTCGGCGCCTCCTTGGTCTGGATCTACAAGGTTTCGTAGCATCCCGCCACGCGACTCGGCGGCCGGGATCCACCCCTGGGTGGGTTTCCGGTCGCCGGTCGTTTGGGGCGTTGGTCGAACCTTCCTGATACGCATTCAGGCACGAAGGAGCATGTATGACGGGTCCGTTGGCCGACAGCCTGATGTTGGCCGCCCCACCGATCAATTTCAACATCGAGGCGCTGGGTAACCTTTTCTGGCAGTTGACGATCGATGGTCTCTCGTACGGCGCGATCTACGCGTTGGTCGCGGTCGGCTACACCTTGGTCTACGGCGTCCTTCGCCTGATCAACTTCGCGCACTCCGAAGTCTTCATGCTGGGCATGTTCGGCCAGTACGCGGTGCTGTTGGCGCTGGGTTTCAGCCCGAGCGGCAACGTCTACAACGAGGGCACCCTGCTCACGATCTTCTATCTCGGCCTGGCGCTGCTGGGCGGCATGGCCGTTTCGGGCGGAGCAGCTGTCGGCCTGGAACGCATCGCCTACCGGCCGTTGCGTAAGCGCAACGCGCCGTCCCTGGTCTTTCTGATCACCGCCATCGGTGCGTCGTTCGTCATCCAGGAGTTCGTGCACTTCGTCCTTCCGCAGCTCACCGGCGGCGAACTCGGCGGCCTGAACGCCCAGGTGCCCATTCGGCTGGTGGCTCCGCAGGAGCAGTTCACGATCTTCGGTGCCTCGGTCACCAACATCACCCTGATCATTCTCGGCGCGGCATTGGTCCTCGCCTTGGGCACCGACACCTTCGTCAACCGCACGAAGTTCGGGCGCGGAATCAGGGCGGTGGCGCAGGACCCGAACACGGCAACGTTGATGGGCGTCAGCCGCGAGCGGGTCATCATGCTGACCTTCCTGCTGGGCGGTCTGTTGGCCGGCGCCGCGGCGTTGCTGTACACCCTTCGCGTGCCCAACGGGATCATCTATTCAGGCGGTTTCATTTTGGGAATCAAGGCCTTTTGCGCGGCCGTGCTCGGCGGCATCGGCAATCTTCGCGGCGCCCTGCTGGGTGGCCTCATCCTTGGCGTGATGGAAAATTACGGGCAAGTCCTGTTCGGCGCGGGTTGGCGAGATGTGGTCGCCTTCGTGCTGCTGATCCTGATTCTGATGTTCCGGCCTACCGGCATCCTCGGCGAGACCCTCGGGAGGGCGCGGGTATGAGCAGTCCGTCCTTCGATCAACGCGCCAAGGGTGGCGTCGGTGACGGCTTCCGTGGCTGGTGGAATGCACTGGCCAGGCCGACCCAGTGGGCGTTCGGTGCTCCCTTCATTCTTTTCATTGCACTGCTGCCGCTGCTGAACATCCCATTACTGACCACCGAAGGCACCAACTTCGGTGCGGTGATGGCGCAATTCGGCATGTATGCCCTGATCGCCATCGGCCTGAACGTCGTCGTCGGGCAGGCCGGCCTGCTGGACCTGGGGTACGTCGGCTTCTACGCGGTCGGGGCCTACACGGTCGCCCTCTTGACGAGTCCGGCCAGTCCCTGGAACCAGACCGGCCCCGGTGGTTGGCTCTCCACCTCCTGGGCGTGGTTGGCCTGCTTGCCGATCGCGATCGCCATTACAGCCATTTCCGGCCTGATTCTCGGTTCCCCGACTCTGCGTTTGCGGGGTGACTACCTGGCCATCGTCACCCTCGGTTTCGGTGAGATCGTCCGTCTACTGGCCGACAACCTCATCGAGATCACCGGTGGCGGGCGTGGTCTGGCTCAGGTCGCGTACCCGCGCATCGGGGTGACCGACGAGTTCCCGCTCGGAGTGTTCTCCGCCGGTAACGTCGGGAAGACCCTGAACTCGGGTGTCTGGTGGTTCTGGTTCTCCATCGTGCTGATCATCATCGTGCTGCTGTTCGTCGGGAACCTCGAACGTTCGAGGGTGGGACGGGCCTGGGTGGCGATCCGCGAGGACGAGGACGCCGCGGAAATCATGGGCGTACCCACCTTCAAGTTCAAACTGTGGGCGTTCGTGATCGGCGCGAGTATCGGCGGCATGTCCGGAGCGCTCTATGCGGGTCAAGTCCAATTCGTCGTGCCGACGAACTTCAATGTCGTGAACTCCGTGTTGTTCCTGTGCGCCGTCGTCCTCGGTGGGCAGGGCAACAAGCTCGGCGTCATCCTCGGGGCGTTCATCATCGTGTACCTGCCGAACTTCTTTCTCGGGCGCAGCGAGATCCTCGGTATCCCGATCAACGGTGACAGCATTGCCCAGTACAAGTACCTGTTCTTCGGGTTGGCGCTGATGGTGTTGATGATCTTCCGACCGCAGGGTCTGATACCGGTACGGCAGAAGCTGCTCACCTACGGACGCGAGTTGTACGTGGCGGCCCGCCGGCGTGCGAAGACCGAGCAAGCGGAGGTGACCAAGTGAGCCGCGACGACTCGGATTCGGCGCACGATCCCGGGGCGGTCGGCGCCGGGGCGGAGGTCGGCGAAGAGTACCGGCACATGTCCGAGGAGGCGTTCGGCGAGGGCCCCGTCGGTCCGATGATCCTGGACGAGGCGGTAAAGGTCGACGTCGAGGACGTCATGCCCGAACTGGCGGATCCCGCGCTGGTCGCCGAGATGGTCGCGCCCACCCGGGAGATCGACACCCCGGTCGGCGAGCCGCTCGTCGAGCTCGACAGGGTGACGGTGAGGTTCGGCGGTCTGACCGCGCTGGACTCCGTCACATTCACCATCAACCGCGGGGAGATCCTCGGCTTGATCGGCCCCAACGGTGCCGGCAAGACGACCTGCTTCAACGCGATGACCGGCGTGTACCGGCCCACTTCCGGAACTGTCACCTTCGATCATCAGGTGATGGCAAAGCTCAAGCGCAACCAGATCACCCGGCTCGGGATCGCTCGCACGTTCCAAAATGTGCGGCTGTTCGGTGAGATGACCGCGCTGGAAAACGTCGTGGTCGGCACCGATGCCCGCCACAGGACATCAGTTCCGGGAGCAACCTTCCGAACCTCCAGGCACCGGCACGAGGAGCGGGACGCCATCGACCGCGGCATGGCGCTGCTGGAATTCGTCGGTGTCGGAGGTCGGGCGACCGAGAAGGCTCGCAATTTGCCTTACGGCGATCAGCGCCGTTTGGAGATCGCCCGCGCACTGGCGACCGAACCCAAGCTGCTCTGCCTGGACGAGCCCGCCGCGGGCTTCAATCCCGCCGAGAAGGCGGCGCTGATGGACCTGATCCGCAAGATCCGGTCCGACGGCTACACCGTGCTGCTGATCGAGCACGACATGAGGCTGGTGATGGGCGTGACCGACCGGATCGTGGTGCTCGAATTCGGCAAGAAGATCGCCGAGGGGCTCCCCGCCGAGATTCGTGACAATCCCGCGGTGATCGCCGCCTACCTGGGGGTGCCGGACGATGCCACTGCTTGAGATTCGCGACATGGCGGTCGGATACGGCCGGATCGAGGCACTGCACGGCATCTCGCTGTCGGTGGAGGAGGGCGAGCTGGTCACCCTGATCGGCGCCAACGGTGCCGGCAAGACGACGACCATGCGGGCCATTTCCGGCATCCGGCCGTTGATCCGCGGCTCCATTCTCTTCAACGACCGCGACATCACCAGGATGAAGGCCTACCAGCGGGTGCTCGCCGGCATCGTGCAGGCCCCCGAAGGCCGGGGCGTTTTCCCCGGGATGACCGTTCAGGAGAACCTGGACATGGGTCACTACGGCCGGAAGTTCGACAGCAAGGCGGAGTACAAGAAAACCCTCGACCGGGTGTTCGAGCTCTTCCCCCGATTGGAGGAGCGCCGGTCGCAGTTCGGCGGCACCTTGTCCGGCGGGGAGCAGCAGATGGTGGCCATCGGCCGGGCGTTGATGGCTCGTCCCAAGGTCCTGCTGCTGGACGAGCCGTCGATGGGCCTGGCGCCGATGATGATCCAGCAGATCTTCCGGATCATCTCCGAGATCAATGCCACCGGTGTGACGATCCTGCTGGTCGAGCAGAACGCTCAGCAGGCGCTTTCCCGTTCCGACCGGGCCTACATCCTGGAGACCGGTGAGGTCGTCAAGTCGGGCCCCGGCCCGGAGCTGCTGGCCGATCCGGCCATCAAGGAGGCGTACCTCGGCGTTGCGTGACGCCTCTTCAGCGGCCGCGGAACTCGGGCACCTCGAGGCCGAGCAGCCCGGCGATGCGTTCGCGGCCGAGGTGATCCTCCGTCGCTTGCGTGGGCCGGGTGACGTCCCACAGCACCATCGGTGTGAGCGGGGTGTCCGCGCCCCGGTTCCGGACCTGCCGAACCCGGTTGTGCAGGGTTGCCCGGCTGATCCGGTGTGCAGCCGCGACGTCGGACACCGGCTGGGCCTTCCGTCCGAGTAATCCTGCCCAGTCGAGGACCGATTCGGCACGACCCGGCCGGGTGTCGCCGAAGGTCCGCCAGATCAGGTTCGCCATCAGGGCCGAGGCGGTCTGACCGGACACCGGGGTTCCGGCGCGCATCCCGACGTCAGCGGACGGCGACGATGCGGAGCGGAGGGCGATCTGGCGGGCGAGGGACCGCACGGCGGGATGCGGGCGCCGCAGCTGCAGTCCGTGGCCGGAGGTCAACAGCGACCGCAGGCTCTCCGGGTCGATCACCCGTAGCGATGCGGCGTCGACGACGCGGCGACCGTGCCGCGCCGCCTCCGTCAATGCGGTCAGCAGTGCCGCCCGGTTGCCGGGAGTGACCCGGCCCGACAGCCGGACCACGTGCGCGGAAACCGACGTCACCCGCAGATCTCCGTCATCGAGCAACGCGGTGGACGGCACTCGTCGGTCATGCAGTCGGTCCGCGTCGGACAGGATGCCGGGCGGCGCTTGCGCGTCATAGAAGCAGAGCGCAGAAGCCGGCTGACGGCGGACCACCGAGTCGAGGATCTCCTCGTGGGGGCTGAGGACGGTGCCGGGGAGAAGCCCGCCGAACCGGATTCCGGTGTATCCGTCGGTGACCGCCGCCCGCGCCCGCTGGAGCAACTGCTCGGTGACCTGGCGGCCCGACATCGTGTACAGAGCAAGCGCTGTGGTGGAGTCGAGCACCATGAGCTGACCACTGTGCAGCGGCCCGGCTGGTTCCGCTCCGTCCTCCCGCAGCCGATTCAGCAGGGCACCGGCACCGGATTCGGTCAACCCGATGAGGATCACCCGCTCGGCGGCCCGCAGGCCCGCGGCCACGAACGCCGCGGACACCTCGACGGCATGCTCCGCACTCTCGATGGCCGCGTAGGTGTGCCGAGCGTTCGGGGAGTCGGGGGAAACGGCCAACACGGTTCACCCCTGGAACGTGCCGTCTGCGCGCCGACCTTGCCTGATCTGTCGACAGGAACAATATCGATGCGACGTTATCGATGCTCGCCGGATGCGGCCAGGCGGGCGCCGGGTGCAGTCAGTGGCGGCCCGGGTTCGGTCGCTGCGCGCAGCCGCCGGGATCAGAGATCACGCAGCAGCACCGTCAGCCTCGCCGTGCAAATCCGGCGGTCCCTGTCATCGGTGATCACGATGTCGAAGGTGCACAGGGTGCGCCCGATGTGCCCCGGCACCGAGACGGCGGTGACCAGGCCGTGCGCGGCGGCCCGGTGATGCGTGCAGTTCAGTTCGATACCCAAGGGGGACTTGCCCTCGCCGATCAAGGCACCGTGGAAGGAGCCCATCGTCTCGGCGAGGGCTGCGCTGGCGCCACCGTGCAGCAGCCCGAACGGCTGCCGGTTGCCGGCCACCGGCATCGTCGCCACCACCCGATCGCGGGTGTACTCGACGACCTCGATGCCGAGGTTTTCCGCCAGCTCGCCGCGCATCTCGCGGACGATGGCGAGGATTGCCTCCGGGTCCGTGGGCTGCGGCAACTCCCGCAGTGCTCGCACGCCGGCGGGTCCGGATGGTCGGTCATCGATGTCTCCAACGTCTGATCCTGGGGTCGACGGGTGGCTCGGCGGCGGCTGATGCGGCCGGCACTGTCGGTGCCTGACCCTAGACTCGGGCCCGTGAGTCCGACGACGACAGGTACCCGAGCACGTAGCCGCCACCCGAGGCCCGCAGCGCGGCAGCACCGGCGACGACCGCGACCGGCGGAGCAACCGGTGGGCCCGGTGTTGTTGTTGCTGGACGGGCATTCATCGCCTACCGGGCGTTCCACGCGCTGCCCGCGGAGAACTTCTCCACGACGACGGGTCAGTTCACGAACGCCGTTTACGGATTCACCTCGATGCTGATCAACCTGCTCCGCGACGAACGGCCGACCCATGTCGCGGTGGCGTTCGACCTGTCCCGGCAGACCTGGCGGCGTGAGGAGTACGTCGAGTACAAGTCGAACCGCTCCGCATCGCCGTCGGAGTTCAACGGCCAGATAGACCTGATCAAAGAGGTGCTGGCCGCGCTGCGCATCCCGACCGCGACGGCGGAGAACTACGAGGCGGACGACGTCATCGCGACGCTGACCATGCGGGCCGTCGCCGAGGGCATGCAGGTGCGGATCTGCAGCGGCGATCGCGATGCGCTGCAACTGGTGTCCGACGACGTGACGGTGCTGTACCCGAAGCGCGGAGTCTCCGAGCTGACCAGGTTCACCCCGGAGGAGGTCGAGTCCAAGTACGGGCTGACGCCGTTGCAGTACCCCGACTACGCGGCGCTGCGCGGTGACCCGTCCGACAACCTGCCCGGCATTCCCGGGGTGGGGGAGAAGACGGCCGCCAAATGGATCCGCGAGTTCGGCAGCCTGACCACGCTGACCGACCGGGTCGACGAGGTCCGCGGCAAGGTCGGCGACGCGCTGCGGGAGAACCTGGCCAACGTGCTGATGAACCGCCGGCTCACCGAACTGGTCCGCGAGGTTCCGATCGACGCCGACCCGGCCACCGATTTCCCCGCCGTCCCCTACGACCGGGAGGCCGTGCACAAGATCTTCGACGACCTCCAGTTCCGGGTACTGCGGGAGCGCCTGCTGGAAACGTTCGTGCAGGAGGACGAGACCAGCACCGAAGGGTTCGAGGTCGCCGGTGCCCGGCTCGCGGCCGGGGCGGTCCGGCAGCTGGCTCACCGAGCACGCGGGGGGCCGGGTCGGGCTGCACGTCCGCGGCACCTGGGCACCCGACGGCGGCGACGTGCACACCCTGGCGCTCGCGGCGGCCGACGGAGCGGCCGCCGTGGTCGACGTCGTCGGCGCCGACCCGGACGACGAGGCGGCGCTGGCGGCGTGGTTCGCCGATCCCACGCCCACCAAGGTGGGTCACGACCTGAAGGCGGCGATCAACGCGTTGACCGCGCGTGGCTGGCCGGTCGACGGGGTCGCCTGCGACACCGCGCTCGCCGCCTACCTGGCCCGGCCCGGCCAGGCCACCTTCGACCTGCACGACCTGGTGCACCGGTACCTGCACCGCAGCCTCGATCCGGACCACAGCACCAATTCCGAGCAACAGCTGTCGCTGATCCCCGACGAGGACGAGACGACCGCCCGGGACGTCGACACCCGGGACATGGTGAAGGCCCGGGCCATCATCGATCTGGCCGACGCGCTGGAGAAGCATCTCGAGTCGCTCGGCCAGGGATCGCTGCTCGCCGACATGGAGCTGCCGGTGATGACAGTCCTGGGGATCATGGAGCGGGACGGCATCGCGGTCGACGTCGAGTACCTGGACGACCTGCAGTCGCAGTTCGCGGCCGAGGCCGAGATCGCCGCCAAGGCCGCCTACGCGGAGATCGGCAAGGAGGTCAACCTCGGGTCGCCCAAGCAACTCCAGGTGGTGCTGTTCGACGAGCTGAACATGCCGAAGACCAAGCGGACGAAGACCGGCTACACCACCGACGCCGACGCGCTGGTGAACCTGCACGAGCAGACCGGGCACCCGTTCCTGACCCACCTGTTGCGGCACCGGGACGTCACCCGGCTCAAGACGACGGTCGAGGGTCTGCGGAAATCGGTCAGCGACGACGGCCGCATCCACACCACCTACCAGCAGACCGTCGCGGCGACCGGCCGGCTGTCCAGCACGGAGCCGAACCTGCAGAACATCCCGATCCGGACCGACGAGGGCCGGCAGATCCGCCGCGCGTTCGTGCCCGGGCCGCACGCCGCGGTGCTGCTGACGGCGGATTATTCACAGATCGAGATGCGGATCATGGCAACGCTTTCCGAGGACGCCGGGCTCATCGAGGCGTTCAACTCCGGCGAGGACCTGCATACTGCCGTCGCGATCAGGGCGTTCGGCGTCCCCGCCGAGGAGGTCACGCCGGAGCTGCGGCGACGGATCAAGGCGATGTCCTACGGCCTGGCGTACGGCCTGTCGGCCTTCGGGCTCTCGGGCCAGCTGAAGATCTCCGTCGAGGAGGCCCGCGAGCAGATGGAGGCATACTTCGCCCGCTTCGGCGGCGTGCGCGACTTCCTCCGGCGGACCGTCGCCCAGGCCAGGCTCGACGGCTACACCGAGACCGTGTTCGGCCGTCGCCGCTACGTCCCCGACCTGACCAGCGACAATCGGCAGAAGCGTGAGATGGCGGAACGGATCGCGCTGAACGCGCCGATCCAGGGCAGCGCCGCGGACATCATCAAGGTCGCCATGCTGAACGTCCAGGGCCGGATCGAGCGCGAGGGGTTGCGGTCAAGAATGCTGCTGCAGGTGCACGACGAGCTGGTCTGCGAGGTCGTCGACGGCGAGCAGGACGCGATGACCTCGTTACTCCGAGAGGAGATGTCCGGTGCGTACCCGCTGGCCGTTCCGCTGGAGGTGTCGGTGGGCTCCGGGATCAATTGGGACGCCGCAGCACATTGACGCATTCTCGGCGGTGAATCGGTCGCCGTCAGTTACGCTCCGTGCATCGCTGGCCGCGGGCGCCGGCCCGCACCGACGAAGGCGGCATGCACATGGATTCGATCAACACCAGCGGCCTCAGTACGACAGCGGTGGTTTTCGCGGTCATTGCGGGAATCGCCATCTGGCTGGTCTTCATCATCGCCTACATCAAGGTCATCATGAAGGCGGGTTACTCAGGGTGGTGGATTTTCATCCTGCTGGTGCCGATCGTCAATGTGGTGATGCTGTTGGTCTTCGCCTACAAGGAATGGCCGATTCAGCGCGAACTGGCCGAGCTCCGCGGGTGGGCTGGTCAGATTCAGCGGGGGGCCGGTGCGCCGGCACAACCCGGATACGGCCAGCAGGGATACCGCCCCGAGGGATTCGGTAAGCAGGGATAGCACCAGGGGGCTCCGCCGGACCGGCGGGGCCGGGAATCGGTGGCTGCCTCGGTGCCCGTGCCCGGTGCCCGGTGCCGCCCCGGCGCCCGGTGCCTCCCCAATGCCCCGGCGCCCGCCAGCCCCGTCAGCCCCGTCAGCCGGGCAACCGGCTGACGAAGATCGCCGTGCCGGGAAAGACCTGGCCCCGCTCCGGCGACCACTGACCCCAGACCCCGGTGAATTCGTCCGGCCATTCCGGCTCGATGACGTCCTGCAGGATGAAACCCGCGGCCACCAGCTCACGGATCCGGTCACCCAGCGTGCGGTGGTGCTCGACGTAGGCGGGAACGCCGTCCGCATCGACCTCCACGTACGGGGACCGGTCGAAGTAGGACTGGATCGCCGTCATCCCGACCGGACCGGGATCGTCCGGGAAAACCCAGCGCATGGGGTGCGTCGCGGAGAACACCCACCGACCACCCGGTCGCAGCACCCGGGCGACCTGACGCATCGCCAGCGCGGAGTCGGCGACGAACGGGATGGCGCCGAAGGCCGAGAACGCCAGGTCGAAACTATCGGTGGCGAAGGGCATCTCGCAGACGTCGGCCTGCACGAGGGGCACCGCGACGCCGGTCCGGGCAGCCGCAGCGGTGGCGAAGCCGAGCATCCCGGCGGACAGGTCGAAGGCCACCACCGACGCGCCCTGCGTGCGCAGATATCTCGAGCACGGTGCCGATCCGCAGCCCACCTCGAGGATCCGGCGCCCGGTGACGTCGCCGAGCAACCGGGCGTCCGACTCGCGCAGGTTCTCCGGGCACCACACCAGGTCCAGATCACCGAGGAAGTCGCCGTGCTCGGTGTGGTAGGCGTCCGCGTCGGCGTCCCACCATCGCCGGTTCGCGGTGCGGGACACGTCCTGGTCGGCGCCCCGCTTGCGTGGCCGGGTGGGCCCGATCGGCGCGACTGCCGCGGTACCGGCCTGGTGGGTGGAGTCGGCAGCGGCAGGGTTCGGCGGGAGCACGCCGTCATCGTCGCACCGCGGCGCAGCCCGGCAGGTCCCGCCATCCGCCGCGCGCCTCGGCACGACTCTGCAGAACCCGGGTCGGTTGCCTGTGCGGATCGGCGTCGGGCAGGTACTCGATCGGGTGGCGAATGCCGTACCCTGGAGGCCGCGCTGTGGGTCTGTGCTGTCTCGGAATGGAGCAGGCCGCACTCATCCGGCCATCTCAACGTGGTCAGGCACCGTCAGCATCGCCTCAATCCAGGGCGTCGTCCTCGGTCGCCCCGGATGAAATCTGCCCCGCCGCGTGCCGACCGTCCGGACCCGCCGTCCGCCCGCCAGGGCACCGTCTGGTTCTCACCAATCCACCCTCCGGAGTACCCCACCACATGTCCACCCCTACCGTCACCGCCCCGCAGGTCGCGATCAACGACATCGGGTCGGCTGAGGACTTCCTCGCTGCCATCGATCTGACGATCAAGTACTTCAACGATGGCGACATCGTCGAGGGCACCATCGTCAAGGTCGACCGCGACGAGGTCCTGCTCGACATCGGCTACAAGACCGAGGGCGTCATCCCCTCGCGCGAGCTGTCCATCAAGCACGATGTCGACCCCAGTGAGGTCGTCTCGATCGGCGAGCACGTCGAGGCCCTGGTTCTCCAGAAGGAGGACAAGGAAGGCCGTCTGATCCTGTCCAAGAAGCGGGCTCAGTACGAGCGCGCGTGGGGCACGATCGAGAAGATCAAGGAAGAGGACGGCGTCGTCTCCGGCACCGTCATCGAGGTCGTCAAGGGCGGCCTCATCCTCGACATCGGGCTGCGCGGCTTCCTGCCCGCCTCCCTGGTCGAGATGCGCCGCGTCCGCGACCTGCAGCCTTACGTCGGCCGCCAGCTGGACGCGAAGATCATCGAACTGGACAAGAACCGCAACAACGTGGTGCTGTCCCGCCGCCAGTGGCTGGAGCAGACCCAGTCCGAGGTGCGCAGCGAGTTCCTCAACCAGCTCGGCAAGGGCCAGGTCCGCAAGGGCGTCGTCTCCTCGATCGTCAACTTCGGTGCGTTCGTCGATCTCGGCGGCGTCGACGGTCTGGTGCACGTCTCCGAGCTGTCCTGGAAGCACATCGACCACCCGAGCGAGGTCGTCGAGGTCGGCCAGGAGGTCACCGTCGAGGTTCTCGACGTCGACATGGACCGCGAGCGCGTCTCGCTGTCGCTCAAGGCGACCCAGGAGGATCCGTGGCGGCACTTCGCCCGGACCCACGCCATCGGACAGGTCGTCCCCGGCAAGGTCACCAAGCTGGTTCCGTTCGGCGCGTTCGTCCGCGTCTACGACGGTATCGAGGGCCTGGTGCACATCTCCGAGCTGGCCGGCCGGCATGTGGAGATCCCCGAGCAGGTCGTCACGGTCGACGACGAGATCTTCGTCCGGGTCATCGACATCGACCTCGAGCGTCGGCGGATCTCGCTGTCGCTCAAGCAGGCGAACGAGGGCATCACCACCGAGACCGAGTTCGACGAGGTGCGCGCGCAGTACGGCGTCGTGGATCACTACGACGAGTCCGGCAACTTCGTGCCGCCGGAGGGCTTCGACGTCGAGAGTGGCGAGTGGCTCGAAGGTTTCGACACCCAGCGCGAGGCGTGGGAGAAGCAGTACTCGGAGGCGCACGCCGTCTACGAGTCCCACCTCAAGCAGATCGCGGCGGCCGCGGTGGCCGACGCCGAAGCGGCGGAGCCGAGCAACTACTCGTCCGGGACCGCTGCGCCGTCCGATCCGGAGACCCCGTCGGGTTCGCTGGTGAACGACGAGCAGCTGGCCGCCCTGCGGGAGCGGCTCGCCGGAAGCTGACCACGTCCGGATGCGTCCGGGCACGAATTCCGACCAGCAGGGCCGTCACCACAGCCGGTGACGGCCCTGTTGGTAATTGTGACCTGACACGCCGTCGCGACGGGCCGCTTCTGGCCCTTTCGGGCCGCGCCGGACATTACGGTGATGGCATGCGACGTTCCCGGATGGTTGTGGCGGCCATGGCCGCCGCCGTGCTGCTGCTCACCGCCTGCGGGTCCGACTCGGCGGGCGAAAGACGCACTGTCACTGCGGTTGTCACGGTGTCCAGCGGGGCGAACGGCTCTGCCTCCGGGAGCGCGTCGGCCAGCGCCAGCGCCGCCGCCTCGTCCCCGGCGCCGGCGTCCTCGGCCGCGGCGTCGTCGCCGACGTCGTCCGCTCCCGCGCCGATCCAGAAGGTCGACCCGCTCAAGGTGGACTGTGCGTCGATCCTGAGCGCCGCGGACATCAAGAAGATCTTCAAGAAGGACATCCCGAATGACCGGCTGAAGATCACGGTGGCCGAGCTGAACAAGGATGCCGGGCAGACGGGCCGGATCCGGTGCCTCTACGGGCTCAGCGGGGACAAGAAGTCCGGGGCGTTCTCGATGGCGCTGACCCAGTACACCAACGCGGCCGCCGCCAAGAAACAGGTGGATGTCACCGTCCAGAACGAGACCGACAACAACGCCAAGATCTCCGACGCGACGGTCAGCGGCTACCCGGCGACGGTGGCGTTGCGGGACGGCGGGCTGATCATCATGCCGTACGACAACTGGACGCTGGCCATCGCGACGTCGGCGGACATCCCACCGGCGGCACTGGAGCAGGGCCTGCCGAAGGTCGCCGAGGCGGCGCTGGCCAGGATCCTGAAGGGCTGAGGACAACGACGAACGCCCCGGCGGTTTCGCGGGGGCGTGTTCGGGGGCGTTCGCGAGGGCGGACGCAGAGGCAGGACCGCGGCGCCGTCCGGCCGGATCAGACGGCGGCGGGAACTGGCACAGAGGAGCGTCGGGTCGCGCCATTCGGCGAAGTCGACCGGTGTCGACCCTGCCGGAACCACGAGAGCAATCCGCGCCGTACCACGATGCCCAGCGCGCTGACCTTCACCAGGCCCGGGCGGCCGAGGCGGTGCCGACCACCCGTCGGCACGGCAACCTGCGTGATGCTGATCGTGCTCACGGCGTCTCCTCGTCTCGCGCGCGGCGTATCTGCTCCGCGCTGGCATCGCCCGTCGGGGACGGGGTCTGCCTGCGGCAAACGCTACGTGGCAGGCTGTGTCCCGCCCCGGAGGCTGGGGCGCGTGTCGGCTCGGCCGACCTCGGGGAGCCGGTGCAGGTAGGAAAGGTTGGTCCATGATCACCATCGCGGTGACCGGTGGCATCGGCGCGGGCAAGTCCACCGTGTCGGCCGAGCTGCGGCAGCGGGGAGCCGTCGTCGTCGACAGCGACCAACTCGCCAGGGAGGTCGTCGCACCGGGCACCGCCGGCCTTGCCGCGATCGCCGAGGAGTTCGGTCCGGCGATGATCGGGTCCGATGGCGCCCTCGACCGGGCCGCGCTGGCGACTGTGGTCTTCAGCGATCGGGCAGCGCGCAACCGTCTCGAAAGCATCACCCATCCGTTGGTCCGCGCGCGGTTCGCCGAGCTCCGCGGGGCGGCGCCCGAGGACGCGGTCGTCGTCAACGACATCCCCTTGCTGACCAGTCTTTCCGTCGCCGCTTCGTTCCACCTGGTGGTCGGCGTGGTCGCAGATCCGGAGGTGCGCGTCCGGCGGCTGGCGGGCCGGGGGCTGTCCGAGTCCGACGCCCGGGCGCGGATGGCGACCCAGCTGACGGACGAGCAACGAGCCGCGCTGTGTGACGTCACCCTGCACAACCACGGCGACGTCGGCGAACTGGCCCGGGCGGTCGACGAGCTCTGGACACGCCGCCTCCTGCCGTTCGAGGCCAACACCAGGTTGCGACGCCCGGCACTCCGCAGTGGCCCGCAACTCGTCCCGCCGAACCCGAGATGGCCGGTGGACGGCGGCAGGCTGGCGGCCCGGGTATCCGCAGCGGCAGGCGGATTGCGGGTCGATCACATCGGCTCCACGGCGATCCCCGGGATGCCCGCCAAGGACGTCATCGATCTGCAGCTGACGGTGCCGGACCTGGAGGCGGCCGACCGGCTGGCATCCCCGCTGGCCGCTGCCGGCTTCCCTCGGCAGTCGAGCGTCGACCGGGACGTGCCGCACCCCGGCAACCCCGAACCCGCCGATGACAACCCGTCCCGGTGGCGGAAGACGCTGCATGTGAACGCCGATCCGGGGCAAAAGCTCAACCTGCACTTGAGGGTGAGGGATTCGCCGAATTGGCGGTGGGCGCTGCTGTTCCGGGACTGGCTGGCCGCCGACCCGGCCGAGTTCGCCGGCTACCTGGCGGTCAAGGAGCAGGCGGCTACCCGGCACTCGTCGGACGGAACGACGGACGGCTATGCGATCGCCAAGGAACCGTGGATCGACGGCGCCTACCGGCGCGGAATGCACTGGGCCAGGCGGACCGGGTGGGCCCCGGACGCGCGCTGACGGCATCGACCCCACACCGCCGACCGGCCGGGTTCGGCCGATGCTCACAGGGATGCGCTGCGGGGCGGAATTTCGAACCGGAGGGGACTGTCGGACCCCCCGCGTACCGTGGACACGTGGCTTTCGCAACCGAGCATCCCGTCATCGCGGTCTCCGAACACCGGCCCGTGGGGGACATTCCGCGCTCCACCGGTCGCTTCGAGGTGGTCAGTGACTACTCGCCGTCGGGGGATCAGCCGACCGCGATCGACGAGCTCGAACAGCGACTCCGGGACGGCGAGAAGGACGTCGTGCTGCTGGGCGCGACGGGCACCGGGAAGTCCGCGACGACCGCGTGGCTGATCGAGAAGGTGCAGCGACCGACGCTGGTGATGGCGCCGAACAAGACGCTGGCCGCGCAGTTGGCCAACGAGCTGCGGGAGCTGTTCCCGAACAACGCCGTCGAGTACTTCGTCTCCTATTACGACTACTACCAGCCGGAGGCGTACGTCCCGCAGACGGACACCTACATCGAGAAGGACTCCTCGATCAACTCCGACGTCGAGCGGCTGCGGCACTCGGCCACCATGTCCCTGCTGTCCCGACGCGACGTCATCGTGGTCGCGTCGGTGTCCTGCATCTACGGGCTGGGCACTCCGCAGTCCTACATGGACCGCTCGCTGCCGGTGGCCGTGGGGGACAGCGTGGACCGCGACACCCTGCTCCGTGCCCTGGTCGAGATCCAGTACGCCCGCAACGACGTGTCCTTCACCCGGGGCTCGTTCCGGGTGCGCGGCGACACCGTGGAGATCATCCCGGCGTACGAGGAACTCGCCGTGCGGATCGAATTCTTCGGTGACGAAATCGAGCGGCTGTATTACCTCCACCCGCTGACCGGTGACGTGGTACGGGAGGTCCCATCGCTGCGGATCTTCCCGGCGACGCATTACGTCGCGGGCCCCGAGCGGATGGAGAAGGCGATAGCGGCGATCGAGCAGGAGCTGGCGGACCGGCTCGCGGAGATGGAGAAGCAGGGCAAGCTGCTCGAGGCCCAGCGGCTGCGGATGCGGACCAGCTACGACATCGAGATGATGCGCCAGGTCGGGTTCTGTTCGGGCATCGAGAACTACTCGCGGCACATCGACGGTCGGCCGCAGGGTTCGGCGCCGGCCACGCTGATCGACTATTTCCCCGAAGACTTCCTGATGGTGATCGACGAGTCGCACGTGACGGTGCCGCAGATCGGGGCGATGCACGAGGGCGACGCCTCCCGCAAGCGAACCCTGGTGGACCACGGGTTCCGGTTGCCCTCCGCGCTGGACAACCGGCCGCTGACCTGGGAGGAGTTCGCCAGCCGCATCGGCCAGACGGTGTACCTGTCGGCCACCCCCGGACCGTACGAGCTGGGTCGCGCGCACGGCGAGTTCGTCGAGCAGGTCATCCGGCCGACCGGCCTGGTCGACCCGGAGATCGTGGTCAAGCCGACCCGCGGGCAGATCGACGACCTGATCGGCGAGATCCGGACACGGACCGCGCAGAACGAGCGGGTGCTGGTCACCACGCTGACCAAGAAGATGTCCGAGGACCTGACGGACTACCTGCTGGAGCTGGGGATCAGGGTGCGCTACCTGCATTCCGAGGTGGACACCCTGCGCCGGGTGGAACTGCTCCGCGAACTCCGGATGGGCGAGTTCGACGTGCTGGTGGGCATCAACCTGCTGCGCGAAGGCCTCGACCTGCCGGAGGTGTCGCTGGTGGCCATCCTCGACGCCGACAAGGAGGGCTTCCTGCGCTCGGAGACCTCGCTCATCCAGACCATCGGCCGCGCCGCCAGGAACGTGAACGGCCAGGTGCACATGTACGCGGACAAGATCACCCCGTCGATGGAGCGGGCGATCGACGAGACCACCCGCCGGCGGCAGAAGCAGCGGGACTACAACGCCGCCAACGGAATCGACCCGACGCCGCTGCGGAAGAAGATCAACGACATCCTCGAGCGGGTGTACGCCGAGGCCGAGGATTCGGTCGATGGTGCCACCCCGATCCGGCAGGGCGGATCAGGCCGCAGTTCCTCCCGTGGCCGCCGGGCCGCAGGGGAGAAGGGGCCGGGCCGGTCGACGTCCGGTGTGTACGCCGGCCACAACACGGTGGGAATGGCCCGCAACGAGTTGGCCGACCTGGTCCAGCAGCTGACCGACCAGATGATGAGCGCGGCGCGGGACCTGCAGTTCGAGCTCGCCGGTCGGTTGCGGGACGAGATCCAGGAACTCAAGCGGGAGATCCGGGACATGGACTCGGCGGGAGTGGTCGCCGCCGTCAGGTGACGGCGGTTCAGGGCCCCGATCACTCGTCGATCAGCCGCAGGGCGAGCACCGCGATGCCCGCCATCGTCTCGTGAAAACGGGGCGGGTCCAAGCTGGACGCCAGCACCACCGCCTCGTGTCGCGATCCGCGCGCGGCCAGCGTCGTGCTCTGGAAGTAGGTCTCGTACGGCGCGGCGGATAGCGATCCCGCGGCCGCCACCGAGATGTTCTCCGCCGCCGGATCCGTGGACCCGTCTCGTTCTGCGACGAACCGGGCCTGCAACCCGGGAAAGGCACTGCCGGGGGCGCCCACCAGATGCAGGCGCACCTCGGCGGTGACGCCATCGTCGAAGTGCAGTAACCAGCGCTTCCCGCTGTGGTCGCCCGCCGGGCGGGGTATCGCCGGCCCGGTCGTGCCCGCCGGGGGGTCGTCGGGCGGCACGAATTCCACCGCCCGCACCCGGCGCCCCAGGTAGTCGCTGATCACGGCGGGTTCGACGGCCGAGAGCCCACGCGGATCACCCACCGGCAGTGCCGGCACCTCGGCGAGCTTCGGCAGAATGGTCGGTGGCCTTGCCTCGCGTGCCTCGGGCGGGCGCCCGACGATGGCGCGCCTCCAACGATTCAACATGGCCGGACCTACCTGCACGACATGGCGATCAGCCGGGCTGCAAGGGACAAACCGGATATTAGCCAGCGTGGTGACCGCGAGTCACCGCTTGACGGGCGACGCCGATCACGCAGATGGCTGATCCGGACGGGACATCCGAATGCCGGGCAGCGCGACGCGGTGTGACACCGTCACACGGCCGGGTGACGCCGTACACGTCGGACAACACTCTCGAACGTCAGGAGCGGACCGACGGTCACGACCCTGGAACGGGGTTCAGCTGGTGATGTCCTTGCGCCGGAACCGCAGCACCGCCAGCGCGGTGAACAGCACGGCGTAGGCGAGACTGGCAAAGCCGCCCCGGATCATGTCGTCCCAGCGAACCGGATCGACCAGTGCACCGGTCCAGGCGAACGAGTAGTGCGTCGGCAACCAGTTGCGGATGTCACCGAGGGCGTCGATCTGGTTCAGGATCTGCGACAGGATCGAGATCAGCACCGCGCCGCCGACCGCCCCCAGCGGGGCGTCGGTCGAGACGCTCAGCAGCAGGGCGAGCCCGGCCACCCAGGCGAGCTGAACGGCGACGTACCCGACGATGATGCCCAATCGGAGCAGGCCCTCACCGAAGGTGAACTGCTCGCCGACCGGCGTGGACAGCGGGTTCCAGCCGTAGGCGAACCCACCGATGATCAGCGCGGTCACCGGCAGGATCACCAGCGCGAGGATGGACAGCAGACCGGCGACGAGCACCTTCTGCCGGATCAACCGGGTTCGTGGGACCGGCATCGCCAGCAGATACCGCAGCGACGACCACGACGCCTCCGACGCGATGGTGTCGCCGAAGAACAGCGAGATCACCACGATCAGCAGGAAGCTTGCGGAGAAGAACAGCGACACCATTGCGAAGTTGATCGAGCCCGAGGTGGCCAGGTCGACCAGCGACACGGCTCCCCGGCCGCCGTTGTTGCTGCCGAAGGCGAAGGCGATCACCAGGATCACCGGCAGCAATGCCATGAATCCCAGCGCGAGCTGGGTGCGGCGGCGGCGGAGCTGGCGGCTCAGCTCGACCCGGACCGGCAGGGTCCGGCCGACCGCGAACCCGACGGGGGTACCGCTGTCGGTGACGGGGACGGCGACGGACATCGAGCTCATGGCGGCCACCGCGGCGTCGGCCGAGTGGTCCTGGTGGACGGGGCTCATTCCGGACCTCCACGCTGCGAACTGGTGACGGGGGTGCGCGGGCCTGCGTCGTCGTCCGTGGGCCCGTCGTCCGGCGCCCTGCCGGGCGGTGCTCCCGGTGGCGGATCCTCGCCGCCTGCAGCACTTCCCGGCGCGCCGGGCGTCTCGGAGGGGCCGGCGCCGTCGGACCCGGAGGCGCCGATCAGCGCGAGGAAGACGTCCTCGAGCCGGTTGCGCGGCGCCGCGGAGGTCACCGCGATTCCGGCGGAGACCAGCGCCGAGACCGCGGTCGACGCGGGCACGGCATCCAGGTCGGCCTGCACGCCGGTCTCGGTGATCTCGACGTCATGGGCCATCGTCCGGAGCACCGCGGCGGCCGCGTCCTGATCGTCGACGGCGAACACCATCTCGCCCGAGGACGAGACCAGCTCGGCCACCGTGCCGGACGCGATGGTGCGGCCCAGGTGTACTACGACGACGTGGCTGCAGGTCTGTTCGACCTCGGACAGCAGGTGGCTGGACACCAGGACGGTGCGCCCGGTTGCCGCGTAGCGCCGCAGCACCTCTCGCATGGCGTGGATCTGCGGCGGGTCGAGCCCGTTCGTCGGCTCGTCCATCAGCAGCAGGTCCGGCAGGCCGAGCATCGCCTGGGCGATGGCGAGCCGTTGCCGCATGCCCTGCGAGTAGGTGCGGACCCTGCGGTTGACCGCCTTGCCGAGTCCGGCAATCTCCAGCGCCTGCGCCATGTGGGCGTCGGCCGCCGGCCGGCCGGTGGCCCGCCAGTACAGGTCCAGGTTGGCCTTACCCGACAGGTGCGGCAGGAACCCGGACCCCTCGACGAAGCTGCCGATCCTGGACAGGATGTCCGAGCCGGGCCGGATCCTGTGGCCGAACACCCGGATCTCGCCCTCGGTCGGCGTGATCAGGCCCATCACCATCCGCAGGGTGGTGGTCTTGCCCGCCCCGTTCGGGCCGAGCAATCCCAGCACCTGGCCGGCCTCGACGCGGAAACCTACGTCCGTGACGGCCTTCACCCCGCCGGGGTAGGACTTGCCCAGCCCGGTGATCGCCAGCGGCACGCCGATCAGCGCCGGATCGACATCCGAACGTCGGGACCGGACCCGTCCGCCGAAGACCAGCCCGAGGATCACGATCAACGCCAGCACGGCCAGGCCGATCAGTTGGCCGACCGGGATCTCCGAGGCGGATACCCGCACCCCGGGCACCTCCGGCGCGCTCACCCCGCCCGCGACCTCGGCGCCGCGGACGGTGCCACCGGCCAGTGCGATCCGGTAGGCGGCCGGTGCGGTCGGGCCGGCGTACGCCTGGTCGGTGGTGGACAGCGCCACCTCGATGGTGGATCCGGCCTCCACCTGCAGTGCCGTGGCGGGCAGGTCGACGGTGACCGTGACCGGGCTGCCGTCGGCGGGGAGATCGGTCAGCCGGATCGGCGCGACGGCGCCGCCGGCCAGCGTCCGGGTGCCGCCCTCGGACACCTTGGCCAGGGACCCGTACAACACGGCACCGTCGTCGTCGGCGGCACCGGACGCGCCGTCGACACTTCCGGGGATGGGCAACCGGGACACGGTGACCGCCACCCGGGGGGTGCCGGTGATCAGGGTCAGCTCGCTGAACGGCTGCGAGGCGAACCTCGCCGTCTGTCCGGGAAGGCCGCCGGCGAAGGTGGACAGCGCGGTGGAGGCGAGGCCGGACAGGCCCGGCAGGCTGGAGATCGACGCGGGGGAGGCGCCGGGTGGGTTGACGACGAACTGCGGCGCTCCGCCGAGCGTGATGGCCGCCCGGTCCGTGCTGGTCCCGTCCGCCAGCCCCGGGTAGCTGGGGGCCTCGAGGGTCCGGCTGCGCGCGGATCCGGTGTCTGACAGCGGACCGTCGACGGTGTACCGGAAGGCGGTGGAAGGCGCCGGGCCGGTGCCGGCCAGGTAGTGCTGGAACCACCCGGTGATGCGGGCCTCGGTGGCCGGGTCCGGGCTGCCGCCGTCGTGCCCGCCGTTGTACCAGGTCATCGCGACGGTGGCGCCGTTCGCGGCGATCGCCCGGGCGTTCGCGTCGGCCTGGCTGAGCGGGAACAGGGTGTCCCGTTCGCCCTGCACGATCAGCGTCGGCGCCGTGATGTCCCCGACAACGGCATTCGGGCTGGACTTCTCGAGCAGGGTGGAGAACTCGGGGGTGATCCGTCCGGTCTGCGCGGCCAGGGCGTAGCCGGAGCACAGCTCGACCCGCATCCGGCCGCAGGTGGCGGCGAGGGCGGCCGGGGACTGCGCGCCGTCGCTCGACTGCGCGCCGCCCGCCGCTGGCTGGTCGGTGCCTTGCTGTGCATTGCCTTCGGTGGGTGCCGGGGCGGACGAGGACGAGGTGGTTCCGCCGCGGCGGACGAATCCGCTGTCGCCGCTATCGCCCTGCGCGACCCCGGCCGGCGAGGCGGACAGCGCCGCGCCGGTGGTGATCGAGGCCATCAGCGTGGAGGCCCAGAACTTCTTGAAGACGCCGTCGCCAACCCCGGTTGCGGCCGCCGGCGTACCGGCCCGCAGGTCCGCCGGGGTGGCCTGCGCGTTCGGGAACAGCGATTGCTCCAGGTCGTTCCAGGTGATCAGCGGCACGGCGGCGTCGACCCTGGGGTCGGTGCCGGCCAGCATCAGCGACAGCGCGCCGCCGTAGGACGCACCCGTGACGCCGACCCGCGGATCGTTCGGACCGTCCTGGACGACCTCGGGTTGGCCGGCGAGCCAGTCGACAAGTGCTCGGGCGTCCGGAATCTCGTAGTCCAGCGAGTCGAGTCCGATCTGGCCGGTGGACGCGCCGAATCCGCGCGCGGAATACGCCAGCACGACGAAACCGTCCCGTGCCATTTGCTCGGCATCCGCGGCCACCGACCGTTTCGAGCCGCCGAAGCCGTGCGCCATGATCACCGCCGGGGCAGGCGTCCGGGCGGGGAGGTACAGGGTCGAGTCGAGCTGCACCGGCTCGTCGACACCGGGGCCGCCGGGCGCGGTGATGGTCACGTCCCGGGTGGCGATCGCCGCCGGAGCCGGCGTCGGCCAGGCGGCCCAGGTCACGGCGGCGACCAGCGCGACGGCCACGACGACGGCGGTGATCTTTCGTTCCCGCGAGTTGAACAGGCGGCGCAGGCGGCTCTTCACCGAGGAGTACCGGGCGGGGACTGCCTGCGGATGACCTGTTCGTTCATCCCACCAGGGTGCCAGAACGGACGGCAGGGGACGTCCAGGGCGAACCCCGAACCGAACCCGGGGGTCCGCGCCGACGTACGACGGACGGATGAGAGATTGCCTTCGTGAAGCCAGCCGACATCGCCAGGATCCGCACCCTGAGCCGGCCCGCGATCACCGCGGACGGGTCCGTGGTGGTCGCGGTGACCGCGCCGGACGTGGACGCCGACCTCTACCGCGGCACCCTGCGCCGGTTACCGCCCAGCACGGAAGCGGGCGCGGCCCAGACGGACCCGCCGGGGCAGGGCACGGAGCTCACCTTCGGTCCCCGCGACTCCGATCCGGTGATCGGTCCGGACGGCCTGCAGGTGGTCTTCCGGCGGGCGGCGAAGACCGGGCCGGCACAGCTTTTCCTGCTGCCGCTGGACGGCGGAGAACCCCACCGGATCGCCGAACACCCACTGGGTGCCGGACCGGTCGTGTTCTCACCGAATGGCCGCCTGATCGCCTACCTGGCGGCCGTACCGGAGCCCGGCCGGTACGGCACCGCTGCCGACGTCGATGCCGTCGCCGAGCCGCCCCGGCGGATCACCCGCCGGTCCTATCGATTGGACGGCGAGGGTTTCGTCATCGACAAGCAGTCGCAGCTGTTCGTCCTGGACCTGGCCGGTGGTACGCCGGTCCAACTCACCGACGAACCCTCGGGTGCCGCCGACCCGTTCTTCGCCGGAGACGACCGGCTGCTCTACGTCAGGTCGACCGGGATCGACGAGCTGACCGACGAGATCGCCGTCCTCGACGTACCGGCGGACCTGACCGCGGAGCCGCCGCAGGTGCCGGGCCGTGGGACGGTGCTGGTCCGCACCGCGGGGTCGGCCGCCTGGCCGGTGGTCACCGACGATCAGGTGATCTTTCTGGGCGCGGAGTTCTCCGGCGTCGGCGCTGTCGCGCAGACCCTGGGCGTGTGGGCTGCCCCGCTCTCCGGCGGCCCGCCGCGCCGGCTCACCGACCGGGCCACCGTGCACGTCGAGCGCGCCGTCGGCCGGCCGCAGGTGGCCGGGGAGCGGGTGCTGGCCGCCGTTCTGCACCGCGGCGCGGTGACCGTTCGCAGCATTCCGCTCGCCGCTCGGCAGGTTCCGTTGCCGGAGCTGCCGGTGGTGCTCGGTGACGGCGCGGTGGTCGGGTCCTTCGCGGTCCGGGGGTCCACCGTCGCGGCGGTGGTTGCGGACGGGCGCAGCAGCGGAGAGGTGGTGACCGCAGACATCGGCTCGGGGATCGGCTCGGGGATCGGCTCGGGGATCGACTTGGACGGGTCCGGGCTGGGCCCGCAGCGGCGCTCGGAGTTCTCCAGCGGGCTGACGGACGGCGGGATTCGTCCGGCGATCGAGCTCACCGCGACCGCACCCGACGGCTACCCGGTGCACGGCTGGGTGGTCGTGCCCGAGGGCAACGGACCGCATCCGGTGCTGCTGGTGGTGCACGGCGGTCCGTTCGCCGCGTACGGCCCGGCCTTCTTCGACGAGGCACAGGTCTATGCGGGCGCCGGTTATGCAGTGGTGCTGGGCAACCCCCGCGGCTCGGCCGGGTACGGCGAAGGGCACGGTCGGGCGGTGGTCGGCGCCCTCGGCACGGTCGATGTCGACGATCTGTTGGCCCTGCTGGACGCGGCGCTGGCGCGGCCGGACTGCGACGCCGAGCGGGTCGGCGTGATGGGCGGGTCCTACGGGGGGTTCATGACGTCATGGCTGTCCTCCCACGCGCCCGGCAGGTTCGTCGCCGCGATCAGCGAACGGGCGGTGAACGCCTGGGATTCCTTCGCCGGATCCAGCGACATCGGCTACTACTTCGCGCGGGCCTACGTCGGCGTGGACCGCGACGCCCAGTGGGCGGCGTCCCCGCTGGCGCACGCGGACCGGATCGATCTGCCGTTGTTGATCATCCATTCCGAGCAGGACTGGCGCTGCCCGGTCGAGCAGGCCCAGCGGTTGTTCGTGGCGCTGAAGAACCGGGGGGCAGACACCGAGATGGTGCTGTTCCCGGGCGAGGGCCACGAGCTCTCCCGGTCGGGGCGCCCCCGGCACCGGCTGCAACGCTTCGAGGCGATCCTGCAGTGGTGGGGCCGTCACCTGCCCTCCGGGTCATGACCGTCTTCCGGGTGACCGGGTAGGTCACCGGCTGCGTGGTCCCCGGTGCCGGCGTGCAGCTGGTCGAGGTGGCCGTTCGCGTTCTCGATCCGCTGCTCCAGCAGTGCTTCCTCCAGGTCGAGTCCGTACTCGACCTCGCGCAGCACCTCCTCGGACAGCCGGCCCTCGTTACGCATCCGGACGAAGACGTCCCGTTCGATGGCGACCATGTCCCGGTTCCAGCGGGCGATCCGGTCGATGCGTTCGCCGGCGTCGGCGCCCGAGCGGTCCCACCGTTCGGTCATCCGCCGCCAGTCCCGGAACGACACCCAGGCCCGCATCCGGTCGGCCTCCGGCGGCGGCAGGTCCCCGGCGGCGATCTCCCGTTCGACGGCGTCGTTGATCGCCTGACCCGCCTCGGCCCGGGCGGCCGCCCGCTCGTGCCGGAGATCGGAATCCGGATCGCCGGGCAGGTGCAGCGCCTTGATCACGGTCGGCAGCGACAGACCCTGCACCACCAGCGTTCCGAGGATCACGGCGATCGTGCAGGTGAGCAGCAGCGAGCGGTACGGCGTGTCGAGCGGAAGCGTCTGCGCCGCCGCGAGCGACACCACGCCGCGCATCCCCGCCCAGGAGACCGCCGCCAGCGGGCGCCACGAGCCGAACGTTCCCGGCCGGCCCAGCAGGCGCCAGATGCCGTCCGTGAGAAAGATCCACACCGGCCGGATGGCGATGACGGTGAGCAGGACGGCCGTGGAGATCAGCAACACCGGGCGACGGCCGATGTCGGGCGCCGTGACGATGCTCCACAGCTGCAGCCCGATCAGCGCGAACACCGAACCCTCGAGCACGTACTGGATCGACGCCCACGTCGCGCGCAGCGTCAGGCGCACCTCCGGTTGCAGGTCGTAGGGGGCGCGGAAACCCAGCACCAGCCCGGTGACCACGACGGCGAGCATGCCGGAGGCACCGACGATTTCTCCCACCTGATAGGCCAGGAACGGGGTCACCATGGACAGCGCCGTCGTCCCCAGGGACGACCGGGTGTACCGGCGAACAGCTGACAGGACGATCCCGAGCAGCAGCCCGACGATCACCCCGCCGACCGCGGCCCAGGCGAACTCGACGAGGGCGTCCCCGATCGACAACGTGCCCAAGGTGATCCCCACCACCGCCACCCGCAGCAGCACCAACGACGTCGCGTCGTTGAACAGCGACTCACCCTCCAGCACGGTGACCACCCGCCGGGGCAGACCGGCCCGCCTGGCCACCGCCACCGCGGCGACGGCATCCGGCGGCGCGACGATCGCACCGAGCGCCAGCGCGGCCGCGAACGGCATGTCCGGGACGAGCAGATACACCACTGCCGCCACCGCCAGCGCCGTGACGATCACCATGCCGACCGCGAGCTGGGTGATGGAGCGCACCAGGGTGCGTATCGCGATCACCGACGACTCCGTCGCCGCCGCGTAGAGCAGCGGCGGGATCAGCACGGAGAGCACGATCTCCGGGTTGATCTGGTAATCGGGCACGCCGGGGAGGAACGACGCGACGAACCCTGCCAGCACGAGCAGGATCGGCGCCGGCACCCGGATCCGCCCCGCGACGCCGTTGACCAGGACCACCCCGACGACGAGAAACACCACCGGCTCGAGCTCGGGCATCTGTCTGCTTTCTCGGGGGTGACCGGACTGCACGGGACCGGTTGCATCGTGTCAGGTGGGCCTCCGCCAACCGGCAGTTTCCGGGCAACGGAATATCCGGGACGAACCGGAACGTTGCGCTGTGGGAAAACTGCATTGACCGGCTGTCGGTGCCATCGGTGATACTCGGGCACGAATCGCGGCGTCAGTGGCGTCGCCGCGCCGATTGCTTTGTCGCCCCGGTGGCGTCAACCCCCTGACGCTCTCGCGGGCGTCACCCGAGCCGGCTCCATCCGGAGCTCGGCAACGCCCAAGCAGCAGCAGGAGTAGTTGTGCCAACACCACCACCCGAAGAAGTCCTCAGCTACGGCGCGCATGCGGCGAAGCCGAACCCGGCGGAGATCGAGGCGTTGCGCGCCGAACAGGGCGACGGCGCCGCCGGATCCGACCCGGCCGCGACGGATCCGAACCAGGCACTGGCGCTCGACCCGAAGCGGTGGATCGCGCTGCTGGTCATCGGCATCTCACAGCTGATGGTCATCCTGGACGCCACGATCGTGAACATCGCCCTGCCGCAGGCGCAGGCCGCGCTCGACATCTCCGACGCCGACCGGCAGTGGATGGTCACGGCGTATGCGCTCCCGTTCGGCGCGCTGCTGCTGCTCGGCGGCCGGATCGCCGACTACGTCGGCCGCAAGAAGATCCTGATCATCGCGCTGTCCGGTTTCGCGCTCGCCTCCGCCGTCGGCGGTGCCGCGCAGGTCGGCTGGCAGCTGTTCATCGCCCGCGCCTTCCAGGGCGCGTTCGCGGCGATGCTGGCGCCCGCCGCCCTGTCGCTGGTCACCGTCACGTTCACCGCGGCGAAGGAACGCGCGAAGGCCTTCGCCGTCTTCGGGGCGATCGCAGGTGGTGGCGCCGCGATCGGTCTGCTGCTCGGCGGTGTGCTGACCGAGTACGCGTCATGGCGCTGGTGCCTGTTCGTGAACATCCCGGTTGCGATCGTCGCCGTCCTGCTCGCCATCCCGGTGCTGCGGGAATCGAAGGTCGAGGGCTCCACCCACTACGACATCCCGGGTGCGGTGCTGGCCACCACCGGCCTCGGCGCCCTGGTGTGGGGCTGCACGCAGCCGGCCGAGCACGGCTGGGGATCGATCAACACCCTGGGCTGGTTCGCCGTCTCCGTGGTGCTGCTGATCGCCTTCGTGCTGGTCGAGATGCGTTCCTCGGCGCCGTTGCTGCCGCTGCGGATCGTCGAGAACCGGAACCGTGCGGGCGCCTACATCGTCGGGTTGCTGGTCGGCGCGGGGCTGTTCGTGGTCTTCCTGTTCCTGACCTACTACCTGCAGGGCGTGTTGCAGTACACGCCCGTCCAGGCCGGGTTCGCGTTCCTGCCGTTCAGCGCCGGCGTGGTGATCGGCGCGGGCATCGGATCGCAGCTGACGATCAGGATCGGCCCGCGCATCGTGGTGCCCGCCGGCCTCGCGCTCGCGCTGATCGGCATGCTGTGGCTGTCCAGCCTCAGCCTGGAGACCACGTACTTCGGCACGATCCTGCCGGCGATGTTGATCATCGCGATCGGCATGGGCTTCATCTTCATGTCGACGACCAACCTCGCGCTGGTGGGTGTCGACCACAACGACGCCGGCGTGGCGAGCGCGGTGGTCAACACCACGCAGCAGGTCGGCGGTTCCATCGGGACCGCGTTGCTCAACACCATCGCCGCCACGGCGACGGCGTCGTTCCTGGTCGCCAACCCGCCGCTGGGTCAGACGCCGGAGGCCGTGGGCGCGGCCGTCGCGGCTTCCCAGGTGCACGGGTTCGGGGTCGCCTTCATGTGGTCGGCGATCATCTTCGGCGCCGCGATCGTCGCGTCGTTGGTGCTGATCAATGCGGGCAAGGACAAGGTCGCCGACGTGCAGGCCGTGCCCGTGGGGTAGTCCCCGTGCCGTTCGTCGACGGCGACCGTCAGCGCGCTGTGATGCCCGCCGACCCTCCCGGGTCGGCGGGCATCGGCGTCTGCGCGTCCGGCGCACCGACCGCCGCGGCGCTCGGCGGGTGCGCGTCCGGCGCACCGACCGCCGCGGCGCTCGGCGGCTGCACTGTCGGCGGTTGGGGCCCGGTGGACCGGGTGGTCGGCGCCAGCCCGCGGCTGGGTGCCGCATCGGCGTCCCGGACGGTGAACGCCGCTATCAGCGAGCCCAGCACGGCGAACGCGGCGCAACCGGCCAGCGCCCATTGGAACGGCAGCAGTGCCCTGGCCTCGTCGGCACCGCCGGTCCCACCGCCGCCGATCCCGATGGTGGCGATCACGGTCGCGGCCACCGCGACGCCGACCGCCGCCCCGACCTGCCGGGTGGCGTTGTACAGCGCCGTCGCGGCGCCGGTGTTCTCGTGCGCCACGGTGTCGAACGCCGATGCCTGCGTCGGCATGAACGTGTGCGCCTGGCCGACGCCCAGCAGCAGCATCAACAGCACCAGCACCGCCGCCGGGACGGTGCTGCTGACCACCACCGCCAGGCCGGCCAAAACGACGGCGACGGTGGCCTGACCGGCGGCGATCAACCGGCGCGGCCCGACCCGCCGGTACAGCCGCGCGGCGACCTGGGTGCCGATCATGATGCCGATCGCTTCGGGGAAGGTCAGCAGGCCGGCGGTCAGTGGCTGGTAGCCGAACGTCGTCTGCAGCATCAGCGGATACACGAACAGCGCGCCCAGGAACCCGGCCGACGACGCGAAGGTGATCAGGTTCGCGGACCGGAAAAGTCGCAACCGGAACAGCCGCAACTTCAGCATCGGTGCCGACACCCGGCCCTCGACGACGACCAGCAGGGCCAGCAGCAGCACGCCGACGATCCCCGGGATCGCGATGATCGGTGTGGTCCAGCCGCGGGATGCCCCCTCCGACACGGCGAACATCAGCGAGGCGAAGCCGACCGCCGCCAGGACGAAGCCGGGGACGTCGAGATGGCTGGCTGTCTTGCGCGCCATCGTCGGCACGGCCAGCACGGTGAACACCACGGCGACGATCCCGATCGGCACGTTGATCCCGAAGATCCACCGCCAGCTGGCCTTCTCCACCAGCAGGCCGCCGAGCACCGGGCCGATCGCGGGGGCCAGCGCGATCGGGATGTTGGTGATGCGGCTGAGCCGAACCCGTTCCGCCGGTGGAAAGCTGCGATAGAGCATGCTCATGCCGACCGGCGTCATCAGCCCACCGCCGATGCCCTGGACGATCCGGAAGATCACCAGCTGCTGCACCGAACCGGCCAGCCCGCAGGCGGCGGATGCGGCGGTGAACAGACCGACCGAGAGCAGGAACACCTCGCGGGCGCCGTACCGGTCACCGAGCCAGCCGGCCACCGGGATGGCGACGGCGACCGCGACCAGGAAGCCGATGTTGACCGTGGCGGTCAGCTCCACCGGGACGCCGAGGTCGGCGGCGATGGTCGGCAGCGCCACGTTCACCACGGTGGCGTCGATGATGTTGATGAACATCGCGGCGACGAAGACGATCGCCACGGCGTTCTTCGGGGTGATCCGGGTGCTCATCGGTGCATCGGCCGACTGTTCGTTCGCTGGGGAAAGGTTCGCACCCGGTCACTCCATCATGGTTCCGATCGCGGGTGGTCCCCGCTGTGTTCCGGTCGCCGCTCCCGCCGCTCCCGCCGCCCCGTACTGCGTCGATGCTGTTCCCTCGGTGCCGTCCGGATAGTCACCGGCCGGCCGATCCGCTCGGTCCTACGATGGGGGCTGCTCCCGGACCGTGGCGGCCCGGTCGACAGTCCCGTCGACAGTCCCAGTGCCGCGGCCGGGGCGCCGTGCCGTCCAGTTGAAGGAGTTCCTCGATGACCGACCTCGATCTCGGCGCCGGTGGCGCGTCCACCGCGGGCCCGGCGCCCGCCGCCACCGGCGGTGCGCTGGTGTTGACACCGCCTGCGCCGGTCCAGGTGGTCGCGCCGGACCAGGCCGCCGGCGCGGTGGCGGTGCCGGACACCCGAAAGACGGAGTTGCAGACCCGCGCCGCATCGTTCGCGATGGAGCTCGCGGCGCTGGACGTCCGCTCGCCGGAGTTCGCCCGGAAGGTCGAATCGATCACCGCGCTCGGCGACCGGGAGATGCGCGAGTCCGCCAACGTCTCCAACCGGATGCTGGAGCGGCCCGCCGCCGCGGTCAGTGCCGCCCGGGGCGGCGGTGGCCAGGACGCGCAGACCCGGGTGGCCAAGACGCTCTCGGAGCTGCGTACGCAGATCACCGATCTGGATCCGAACCGCGCCGACCTGACCGGGATCAAGAAGGTCCTCAAGTGGATCCCCGGCGGGAACAAGATCGACAACTACTTCGCCAAGTACCAGTCCGCACAGAGTCAGCTGGACGCGATCGTCCGATCGCTGGCGTCGGGCAAGGATGAACTGGGCAAGGACAACGCCAGCATCGAGGTCGAGAAGGCCAACATGTGGGCGCTGATGGGCAAGCTCGGTGAGTACAACGAACTGGCCGGCGCGCTGGACGAGGCGGTCGCCGACCAGGTCGGCATCCTGGAGGCCTCCGGGCGCACCGAGGAGGCGAACACCCTGCGCTCGGACGCCCTGTTCCCGATCAGGCAGCGCCGGCAGGACATCATGACGCAGATGGCGGTGGCGGTGCAGGGCTACATGGCGCTGGACCTGGTGCGCAAGAACAACCTCGAGCTGATGCGTGGGGTGGACCGCGCCCAGACCACCACCATTGCGGCGTTGCGGACCGCGGTGATCGTCTCCCAGGCGCTGGCCCGGCAGAAGCTGGTGCTCGACCAGATCACCGGCCTCAACGCGGCCACCGGTGACCTGATCCAACGCACGTCCGAGCAGCTCAAGATCCAGGGCGCGCAGATCAACGAGCAGGCCGCCAGCTCGACCGTGTCGGTGGAGAAGTTGCAGGCTGCGTTCGACAACGTGTTCCAGACGATGGATGCCGTGGACAACTTCCGGGCCCAGGCGGTCGACAGCATGGCGCAGACCGTCGATGCGCTGCAGAGCCAGATCACCCGCGCCCAGCCCTATCTGGAGCGGGTGCGGCGGGGCGAACTGCCCTCCGGCTGACGCCCGGGCAACAGGTTGACGGTGCCGCCCGACTGGGCGGCAGGTCGGGGAACTGGCGGGGGAGGAGGGTGATGTCAGCGTGGTCATGAACTGGTTGTTCGGGCGGCCGCCGGAGGAGCAGCGATCCACTCCCGGCTCGACACCCTCAGCGGCGGAGCCGGACAGCCCGGGTGAACTCGCTGCGGAGTTGTTCCGGCTGAACAAGTTCATCAACGCTTCGGCCGGCCGGTTACCGGCGCCGGCCGTGGTGGCCGGCCGCCGGATCACCGACGTGGTCGGTGCGGTGCTGCACACCACCCGCGACCGCGACCTGGACATCCACGCCCGGGTATCGCTCAACGGAATCCTTCGTGACTACCTGCCGACCACCCTGCGCACGTACCTCGCGCTCGCCCCCGCGACGGTTGATCAACCCACCCGGGACGGACGGACCCCGACGACGGCGCTGGAGGAGCAACTGGACTTTCTGCTGGACTCGGCCTCCGAGGTGCTGACCGCCGTCCGGGACCACGACGCCAACGCGCTCGCCGCACAGGGCAGCTTCCTGCGGACCAAGTTCGGCCGATCGGAGCTCGATCTCTGATGGCGGCGCCGATGAAACGCGGTGCGAACGTTGCCCTGACCCAGGAGATACCGAGCCTGACCGGGGTGGTGCTCGGAGTGCGGTGGAACGCCGGCGCCGAACAGGCGCTGTCCGACAACCTGGTCGCCGCCACAATTCTCTGTGATCGGGACAGTCGCGCGCCGTCGGACGAGTACTTCGTCTTCTTCAATCAGCTGACCTCTCCCGAGCTCTCCGTCAGTCAACTGGCGCAGGCCCTGGGAGACGACCGCGAGCAGATCGAGGTCGACCTTCCCGATGTCCCGCCGGACATCGATCGCATCGTCGTGGCCCTGTACATCAACGACGGACCGGGTGCCCGACGCACACTCGGGCAGTTGCGGGAATGTTCGATCCGGGTGCTGGACCTGTCCAACGGACAGGAACTGGTGCGGTCGGAGAACCTCGCGCCGGCCCTGCGCTCGGAGACGGCGATCCTGCTGGGCGAGCTGTACCGGCACCCGTCCGGGTGGAAGTTCAAGGTGATAGGGCAGGGGTACGACGACGGGATCAAGGGGATCGCGGCGGATTTCGGGGTGCCGCTGTGAGCCCCCGGACCGGTTCGCCGCCGACCGGCTCACGCGCGGGACGGCGATGAACATCGACGCGGGCGCCCCGGAGCGGGCTCCGCGGCGCGCCGACCTGACGTTCCTCCGGCACCGGGCGAAGCCCGTTCGAACGGTGAACCCGGCGATCGCCGAGTTCGTGGCCGGCCGGGCCAGCGCGCACGCGCGGCGTCCGCCGTCGACCCAGGCGTCACCGCCACTGAAGGTTCCGCCGAGAACCGCAGAACCCGGCCGCATCTCGACGGTGCGCCAGCCGCCACCGGGTGAATCGGACTCGCTGCTGGATCTGTCCTCTCCGGTGTCGCCGTCAGCTCCCGCGGCGCCTTCCACCCCGGACCCCACGCCTTCCGCGCCGCCCCCCCGGCCAGCTGCCGCCGCGCCGCCCGGCGGGTCGGATCTGCTGGACCTGTCGGCACCGGCGCCCGCCAGCCCCGGCCCGCCCGCCACCGAGCCACCCACCGCCGATCCGCTGCGGTCCGGCAGCAGCACCTCGCTCGATCTCGGCGCGGTGCCGCTCGCTCGCCCGTCCTCGGCCAGGCGACCGGCGGCGCGCGACACCGCACTCGATCTGTCCGCCGCAACTGCGCCGGTTCCACCGGCCCAGCCCGGCCTCTCGCCGCCCGCCCGGCCGGGCCCGGGCTCGGCGCCTGCCGGGCATGGTGGGTCAGCAGCAGGATCGGCGGCGCAGTACCACCCACCGGCACAGGTCTCGATCCGCCGGGCGGAGCCCAGGACAGTGCCCGGCGTGCCGACGATCCTGCAGACGCAGAATCCGACCGTCACCCTCACCAGACTGCAATCCGGGGTGGGCACGCTGACCGTCGAGGCGGCGGTCGCCGCGACGGTCGGTGACCTGCGGCTCGGTGCGGCGTACCAGTTGCGGTCCGGCCTGTCGTCCACGGTGCAGCATTCCGCCGGCCGCCGGTTCGCACCGCCGCACGAGTCGCGCCGGCCGATCCTGCTGGCCTCCCGCCAGCAGTTCGAGCGACTGGCGGTGGATCTGCGGCAGGTCGACGATCTCGAGCGGCTGATCGTGTACGCGTTCTCCGGGGACGGCGGTCAGCTGCGCTGGGGCGGCACCCTGGTGCTGACCACCTTCGCGGGAGACCGCGTCGAGATGCCCATCGATCTGCCGCCGACCGCTGCGGTCGCCGTCCTGGCGTCCGTCTACAACGTCCGCGGCGAGTTGGTGGTGCGGTCCGAGATGGACCTGATCGGCCACTCGATCCGCGAGGCCTGCCGCGGCTACGGGTTCGACCGGATCACCTGGCTGGACGACGTCTCGCCGATCGACTGATCCCGGTCGTCCCAAGCGCGCCCCGTAGGCTGGCAGGCCGGTGCTGTTCACAGCCGCGGACCGACGGCCCTGGGCGTGCTGCTCAGCCCGGCTCCGGAACCACACAGAAGGGAAGTGCCGCAATGGGTGTCAGCCTCAGCAAGGGTGGCAATGTCAGTCTCACCAAGGCCGCGCCGAATCTGATCTCGATCGGGGTCGGACTCGGCTGGGATGCCCGGTCGACGTCTGGGAGCGACTTCGACCTCGATGCCAGCGCGCTCGCGCTCGGCGACAACCACAAGGTGCTCGGCGACGACTATTTCGTCTTCTTCAACAACCTGAAATCTCCGGACGGCTCGATCGAGCACCAGGGCGACAACCTGACCGGCGAGGGCGAGGGCGACGATGAAGTCATCAACATCGAGTTGCGTCAGGTGCCGCCGCAGGTCTTGTCCATCGTCTTCGCGGTCTCCATCTACGACGCGGAGAACCGCCAGCAGTCCTTCGGTCAGGTGCGCAACGCCTATATCCGGGTCGTCGATCTGGCCAACAATGCCGAGCTCGCCAGGTACGACCTGACCGAGGACGCATCCGTCGAAACCGCAATGGTGTTCGGCGAGGTGTACCGGTACGGCCAGGAATGGAAGTTCCGCGCCATCGGTCAGGGTTATGCCAGCGGACTCGCCGGTATCGCCAAGGACTTCGGGGTCAACGTCGGCTGACAGTAGGGTTGTTCGCGGGCGGCGGGTGTGGCCGCCGTTGTCGGTGCACCGAAGGAGTTGCAGGATGACGATCAGTCTGGTCAAGGGCGGCAATCTGTCCCTCACCAAGGCGGCGCCCGGTCTCGGTGCCATCACCGTCGGGCTGGGTTGGGACGCCAGGACAACCACCGGCGTGAAGTTCGACCTGGACGCCAGCGCGCTGGGTGTCGGCGAGGACGGAAAGGTCCTGTCGGACCAATACTTCATCTTCTTCAACCAACGGCGCTCTCCGGAGGGCGCGATCGAGCATCAGGGGGACAACCGGGACGGCGCGGGCGCCGGTGACGACGAGGTGATCGCCGTCGACCTGGCTGCCATTCCACCGGCACTGTCGAAAGTGGTGTTCCTGGCGTCGATTTACGAGGCGGAGACGAACGGCGTTTCCTTCGGTCAGGTACGTAATGCCTTCATCAGGGTGGTGAACATCGCCGACCAGTCCGAGCTCGCTCGTTACGACCTCACCGAGGACGCGTCCGTGGAGACCGCCATGGTGTTCGGCGAGCTGTACCGGCACGGAGCGGAATGGAAATTCCGAGCCATCGGGCAGGGATATTCCAGCGGGCTGGCCGGAATTGCGCAGGATTACGGCGTCAATCTCTGACCCGACATCTGCTGACCAGCTCGACTTCACCGACCCAGCGAAAGGACAAAAATGGGCGTCAACCTGAGCAAGGGACAGACCGTCAGCCTGGTCAAGCAGAATGGGGGAAGCCTCAGCCAGGTGCGGATGGGACTGGGCTGGGACACGATCAAGAAAAAGGGCTTCTTCGGTGGCATGAAAGAGGTCTCGGTGGATCTCGATGCCTCGGCCATCCTGCTCACGGCGGACAACCAGGTCCAGGAGATCGTCTACTACGGCAGTCTCCGCTCCCGGGACGGCTCGCTGATGCACACCGGTGACAACCTGACCGGCAAGGGTGACGGCGATGACGAGTCGATCATGGTCGACCTTCCGCGGGTGCCACCGACGGTCGCGCACATCGTTTTCGTGGTCAATTCGTTCAGCGGACAGAACTTCTCGCAGATCGAGAACGCGACGGCCCGGGTCGTCGATTCGGCCGACCGCGACCGCGAGTTGGTGCGCTACGAGCTCAGCGGCTCGGGCACGCACACGGCGATCGTCATGGCGCGGTTGTCCAGGGCCGGAACGGGCTGGGCCTTCACCGCCGTCGGGACCCCCGGAAACGCGCGCACCGCTGATCAACTGGTGCCGCTGGCCCTGCAATCTCTCTGATCCGTCGTCGCTGATCCGCCTGGCGATGTGTTCCTCAAGATCGACGCGGATCAGGCTCGCGCCGACGTCGAGGTCGAGGCGATGGCCATGGCGCCGATCCCCACCCCGCCACTGCTCCGGCGGCATCCACCCGTCCTCGCACTGGCCGCTGTCCCAGGGCGCAAACTCGGCCACCTGGGCGAGCCGTCGTCCGCATGTTCAGCGGCGTGGGCCGCGGCTGGTGCCGCCATCAGGGCGCTTCATGACGCACCACTGCCGCCATGGCCCAGTCGGAACTTCTACGAGCTTGCCCCGCGTCTGAGCAGTGAGTGCGAAAGGCTCGTCGAGAACGAGGTCGTTCCCGCCGACGCGGTCTCTCGCAACCGCAGGCTCGCCGAGACCGCGATACGGCCGTGTTCACCGGTCTTCATCCATGGCGACCTGCAGGTCGACCATGTCTTCTTCGCCGGCTACGGCACCGACGTCGACCTCGACCTGATCCGCGCATGGTGGTCGATGCGAGCCCTCGGTAGCGTCCGCTGGCCCTTTGAGCACGGCTACGGTCCGCCCCATCATCACCCCGCGGTCGCGGTGCTGCGATCGACGTTGTGACGCTCCAAACGGCGGGTCCCGGCCAATCAACGATCGGCTGACGGCACTGAAACCCGACCGCGGGTCTCGAGCACCAGCCGGCCCGCGGCGGCGTCGGCCGCGAGCCGGCCCAACTGGTCGGCGTCCGGGCGGACGTAGAGATCCGTCGAGGTGATGCCGCCGGCGGCCGCAGGCCCACCTCCCACCCGCCGGTGTGCAGCAGCCCGTCCCACCGACCCATCCCGGCGGCCTGCACCGCGAGCACCGCCTCGCCCTGCCGGGGAGCCGAGGGGAACGGGAGGTCCAGCAGTTCGACCTGACCGCCTGGTGACCGGACGCCGCACGCGTGCATGGGCCTGTCCTACCAGATCGAGGTCGACCCACCGCCGTGAAGTTCGACTCCGGGCCCGGGGCGGTGCGCAGGCGCAGTTGGTGGCCGGTTCCTGGACTGCTCGAGGATCCGCCGCTCCTCCCAACGGAAGTGCGACTCGAGAACAGCGGCCAGTCCCTCGATCTCGTCGCGTGCCCGGGCGAGGTTGTCCTCACCGAGGTTCTCCACGAGTTCCCGGACGCGGCGCAGGATCCCGGCAATCAGCACATGGTCGCGGGCGATCTCGTCGAGGATGCCGGCCAGTTCGGGAAGATCGGCCGCCAGTCGGGGGAACACCGAGCTGTCCTCGTCGGTGTGATGGGTGGTGACCGCCGAACAGAACGCCAGACAGTGCGCGGGCAGCCCGCGGGTGGGGAGTTCACCGGAGTCGGCGGCAGCGGCCATGCCGTCCCGAACGGCGACGAGCTCTGTCCGCAGCGTGCGGTGCACCCTGATCAATTCCTCGCCGATGGCGGCGACGCGGTCCGGGATGTGCTCCTGCATGGAACTGCCAGCGTAGGCAGTCGACCCGGACGGCGACAAGGCCGGTCAACGGAACCTGGTGCGCCGCATCGACGTTGTGTCCTGGGGTGGTCATCCCCACTGAGCAGGATCCCGATCGGGCAGGATCCCGATCGGGCAGGATCCCGATCGGGCATGATCCCGATCGGGCATGATCCCCGACCTCCGAGGAGACGTTTGCATGGCATTCTGGGACTCACTCAAGGCGAAGAGCCGCGAGATGAACAGTCAGCTCACCACCAAGGCCGGACAGTTCAAGAACAAGGAGTTCGCCAACGCGAGCATGGCGATGTGCGCGCTGATCGCGGCCGCCGACGGCTCCATCGATGCCGCCGAACAGGCCAGGACGGCGTCATTGATCCGGAGCAACTCGGTACTGGCCGTCTTCCCGCCCGACGAACTCCAGCAGAAATTCGACTGGTACTGCAGCAAACTCGCCGGCGATTTCGAGTTCGGCAAGGTCGAGGCGATCGCCACCATCGGCAAGTTGCGCAGCAAACCCGATCAGGCCAGGGCGGTCATCCAGATCGGCATCATCATCGGGGGCGCCGACGGCGACTTCGACGCCCAGGAACGGGCAGCGGTGCGGGACGCATGCAACGCGGTCGGCATCGCCGCGGCCGAGTTCGACCTCTGATCCCGCTGTTCCACGGCGCCACAACTGACAGCGCCACGACAGACAGCGGGCCGCACCACGTCGGTGCGGCCCGCTGTGATGTCTCGGCCGGGTCGGCTACTTGCGGCCGCGCGCCCAGTTCATGCCCCAGCCGTAGGCCTGGTCCAGGGCCTGCTGACCGCCCTCGATGTAACGGACCTCCCGCTGGAAGGTCAGGTCGCCGCCGGACTCGACCAGCTGCGCGACCGCACACATTCGGGAACCGACGCCGGCGTCGTCGAGCCGCACCTCGATCGGCTGGCCGTTCGCCGGAGTCAGGGTGACGACCCCGTCGACGGCGGCCCAGTTGGGGGCGCCCTCATAGATCATCGCGAAGATCAACACTCGCTTGAAGCGTCCCGGTTGGCCGAGGTTGATCGACATGTTCTCGCCGCCCGCGACGCTTCCGGTGCGGTCGTCGCCGTCCAGCGATATCCACGGCGCGGAGTCGAGGGAACCGAACGCGTTGCCCAGCGCCTGGATGACGCCCTTGCGGCCGTCCCCGAGCTCGTAGAGGCAGCCGAGGTCGAGATCGATCCCCTTGGAGACGGTCACCGCGGCGGCTGCCTTCATCCGCGAGAACAACCCGCCGGACGGTGCCGGGGCGCTCGGCGTGCCCACCGCGGACCAGTTGAGATTGACCCGGGCGATGCCGCCCACCGCGCCGGACTTGGTGAGTGAGACCCGTGGCGCACCCTTGGTCAGCGTCACCTTGCGACCGGGTGCCGCCGGTCCGGTTGCGGCCGATTGCGCTGCGCCGGCCGCCGGTGTGCCGGGGCGCTTGGTGTAGTCGATGGGCATCAGGCATTCACCTCATGGACCTCTTCGCCGCGCGCGGCGATGGCCCGGTTGCGTCGGATACTGGTCAGGAAGGCGGCCCCGATGAAGGCGACGCCCAGCAGGCCGGTGATGAACTCGCTGATGTGCACCCCGATGGAGATCATCAGGATCACCGCCAGGGCGCCGATCGCCCAGTGCGCGCCGTGCTCGAGGTACACGTATTCGGACAGTGTGCCCTGCCGCACCAGGTAGACCGTGAGCGACCGGACGAACATGGCGCCGATCAGCCCGAGGCCCAGTGCGATGAGGATCGGGTCCGAGGTGATCGCGAACGCGCCGATGACGCCGTCGAAGGAGAACGACGCGTCCAGCACCTCCAGGTAAAGGAACAGGAAGAAACCGGCCTTCCCGGTCGCTCGGGCCAGCTGGGTCACGCCGCTCTTGCCGGCGGTGGCAGTTCCGGCTGACGCCGATGCCCCGTCGGGGTGCTCGAAGTCGACGGGAACGTCGTCATCGCCGGTGTTCTCGAACAGCGTGCCGAGCCCGTTCACCGCGAGGTAGGTGACCAGGCCGCAGAGCCCGGAGAACAGCACCGTCTCGGCGTCCTCGGCCAGGGTCTCGGAGACCACCAGCAGGACGAGGCAGGAGACCAGCACGGCCATCGCGTCGAGCCGGCCGGCCTTGGCCAACGGCTTCTCCAGCCAGGTCAGCCAGGTGTGTTCGCGCTCCTCGAACAGCCAGCTCAGGAAGAGCATCAGCAGGAACATCCCGCCGAACGCCGCGATGATCGGATGGGCGTCGGTCAGCAGGGTCTCGTAGCTCGGCGAGCCGTCCGGAAAATACGCCGCGTCGTCGGGCGGCGGGTTCATCGCGAGGTTGAACGCCTCCAGCGGCGGCAGCCCGGCCGCCAGCCAGACAATGATCAGCGGCAGCAGCAGCCGCATGCCGAAGACCGCGATGACGATGCCGACGGTGAGGAAGATCTTCTGCCAGAAATCGCTCATCCGTTCCAGCACCGTCGCGTTGATGACGGCATTGTCGAAGGAGAGCGAGACCTCCAGGACGCCGAGGATCGCGCACAGCAGAACGGCGGACCAGCTGCCGTAGAAAAACGCGACAACCAGCGACGCGGCGGTGACGATGTAGGACCACATGAAGATCTTCAGGTGCATGGCGGCCCTTCCGGGGGACGTGGCGAGGCCCACCGGTGGCTGCCGTTCGTGGGCAGCGCCGGTGGGCCGTCAGACGTGGTGAGCGGAGACGTCGGTCGTGCGGGTCAGAGGTTGACGCCGAAGTCACGGGCGATGCCCGCGAGCCCGGATGCGTAGCCCTGGCCGATGGCGCGGAACTTCCATTCCGCGCCGTTGCGGTACAGCTCGCCGAACACCATTGCGGTCTCGGTGGAGGCGTCCTCGGTCAGGTCGTACCGGGCCAGCTCGGTGCCCGAGGACTGGTCGACAACCCGGATGAAGGCGTTCCGCACCTGGCCGAAGGACTGGCCGCGGGTTTCCCCTTCGTAGATCGAGACCGGGAAAACGATCGATCCGACGGTGGCCGGAACGGTGCTCAGGTCGACGTTGATCACCTCGTCGTCCCCCTCTCCCTCGCCGGTCAGGTTGTCGCCCTGATGGACGATGGCGCCCTCGGGCGAGCTGGTGTTGTTGAAGAAGACGAAGTACTCATCACCCAGGATCTTGTGGTTCTCGGCCAGCGCCAGCGCGCTGGCATCGAGGTCGAAGTCGGCACCGGTGGTCGACCGGACATCCCAGCCCAGTCCGACCGCGACCTGCTTCAGACCAGGAGCGGCCTTCGTCAGCGAGACGTTGCCGCCCTTGGAGAGGCTCACACCCATAACTGTCCCTTTCGCCGTTCGTTGCTGCCCGTGGGGGCACTTGCCGCCGGCAGCTGCGTTCGCACCACCGACAAACCTATGCGACTGCCGGACGGACTCCGTCCGACGTCCTTGACGCCAACTCCGGCCGTCATGACAGAGTTCCCCGGATCACCCGACCGACCCCGGAAGGACCCTCATGCGCCATTTCGATCAGCTCGACGCCTCGGCGATCGGTGCCCTGTTCGAACGCGCGCCCGAACCTTTCGACCGGGACAGCGAGCGGGTGCTGCTGGCGCACGCCCTGGGCGCCACCCTGTACGTGCCCGCGACGAAGGAGGACCTGGCCACCGCGCTGCGCCGTCAGGCCGCGGCGGGTGCGAAGTCGATGGTCATCGACCTGGAGGACGCGATCGCGGACGGCTCGGTGGACGCGGCCCTTGATTCCACCGGGACCACGCTGCGTTGCCTGACCGAGGATCCGCCGGACGCCCTGCTGTTCGTCAGGGTGCGTTCGGCCGACCAGATCGCGGTCCTGGCGGACGCCCTGGGCAACGGGCTCGGGATCATCAGCGGTTTCGTGCTGCCCAAGTTCTCGCTCGGCAACGGACCGGGGCTGCTGCAGGCGGTGGCGACCGTCGCCGCCGGCTCGCAGTATCCGTTGTATGCGATGCCGGTGCTGGAGACGCCCGAGGTGCTGTACCGGGAGTCGCGGGAGCAGGAGTTGATCGGGCTCCGCGGGTTGCTCGACGGCCATCGGGACCGGGTGCTGTCGGTCCGGATCGGCGCCACCGACCTGTGCGGGCTGTTCGGGATCCGCCGGGATCGTGACCTGTCCATCTACGACGTCGGGGTGGCGGCCGATCTGATCACCCAGGTGGTCAACCACCTGGGCCGCAGCGACGGCACCGGGTTCGCCATCACCGGGCCGGTGTGGGAGTACTTCGCCAATCACGAGCGGATCCTGCGGCCGCAGCTGCGCCAGACCCCGTTCGACGAACGACACGCCGGCGGGCTGCGTCGGAACCTGATGAGCCGCGACCTCGACGGCCTGATCCGCGAGGCGCTGTTGGACCGGGCGAACGGGCTGACCGGCAAGTCCGTCATCCACCCGTCGCACGTCGCCCCGGTGCACGCCCTGGCCGTCGTGCCGCACGAGGAGTACCTCGACGCGGTCGATGTGCTCGACCCCAGCGCGGTCGACGGCGGGGTGCGCCGCTCCGGGTACCGGAACAAGATGAACGAGGTGCGGCCGCACCGGATCTGGGCGGAGCGGACGCTGCGCCGCGCGCAGGTCTTCGGCGTCGCTGCGCAGGGCATCTCGCACGTCGACATCCTCACCGCGCTGCAGAGCGCCGGATGACGTCCCCGGTCGCGGCCCGGTACGGGATCAGCCTCGCGGACAACGGTTCTCCGGTTGGTCTGGCAGTTGACGCGTTGGTCGAACCCGCCCTGCGGCGGAACCCGCGACGTGCCCAGTTGCTGGTCTCCACCGTGCTGGGCAAGCACGTCCCGGTCGATCCCCGGGTCGCCGCCGGTGCCGGCCGGCTGCTCGGCGCGCTGGTCGACCGGCGCCTGACCGAGGATCACGCGCCGGTTCCGAACGCCTGGTCGAAGGCCGCGGCCGCCGCTGTCACGGACGCCGACCCCGCTGCGCTGCTGCGGCTGCTGGACGGCCAGTCGACGAGCGGCCGGCTGACGAGCCGGCCGGCCGCGCGGGACCACGGCGACGTGCTCACCATCGGGTTCGCCGAGACGGCAACGGCGCTCGGTCATCTCGTCGCCGACCAGCTGGGGTCCGGCTATCTGCACTCCACCCGCAGGCGGTCTGGTGCAGTCCCGGTTGCCGCGGAATTCTCCGAAACGCATTCGCACGCCACCGCACACCTGCTCCGGCCCGCATCGCCGGACCTGCTCTCGTCCGCGGACACCGTGGTGCTGGTGGACGACGAGCTGTCCACCGGACGAACGGCGCTCAACGTCATCGAGGTGCTGCAGGCCATCCGGCCGCGGCGGCGGTACGTGCTCGCCGGACTGGTCGACGTGCGATCCGCGGACGCCGATGCCGAGCGCGCCGCCGTCGCCGAGCGGCTGGGCTGCCCGATCGAGGTGGTCTCCCTGGTCCGGGGTTCCGTGTGGGTACCGCCCGACGCGGTCCAGCGGGTCGCCGCGGACCTCGGCGCAGAGCATGGCATCAGCGAGAACGCCTCGGGCCGAACAGGTGTCGACCAGGTGGATCCCGTCCCGCCGGCCGCATCGAACAGGCTGGCGAGCGGTGAGGTGGTCTCGATCGACTGGCCGGGCACCGTTCCGGCGGGCGGCACCTTCGGGTTCCTGCCCGACCAGGGCGCCGCCTTCGCCTCGGCGGTCGACGCGGTCGCCGACCGGCTCCGGGCAGAACTCGGCGAGGCCCGCCGGCTGCTCGTCATCGGCACCGAGGAGTTCATGTACCTGCCGCTGCGGGTGGCGCTGGCCCTCGTGGACGCGTCCGGCCCGGCGGTCGCCTTCCAGTCGACGACCCGGTCGCCGGTGCACGTCCTCGACGAACCCGGATACCCCATCCGGCGGCGCATCCTCTTCCGGGCCTCGGTCGACGGCGGGAAGGGAACCGCACGCCGGTTCCTCTACAACGCCTCCTGGCCGAGCGAGCCACCCGGGTCGGGCGGGGCCAACGGCGAACCCGATCTGGTGCTGGTCCTGGACGACGACGGATCGGCGCTCAACGGCCCGGCGGGCGTGGCCGCCGCGGTCGCCGCAGCGAACGGAGCGAGGGTCGTCCTCGCCGCCATCGGCTCGGACAGCCGGCGGTGAGCACCGTCGCGGCCCAGCGCTGGAGCCCCAGCAACCTGCCGCCGGCGCTTCGCGGGCCCGCGTTCGGGAGCTACCGACCCGACGAAGTCGGTTGGTTGCTGACGGACCTGTCGGACGTGAACCTCGAGGGGGACATCGAAGCCCGGGAACGGGAGATCCAGGCCGGACGTGCGCACTACGCGGAATCGCTGCCGGTCGAATACCAACCCGATGCCGAGTACCAGGCACTGTTCGACGCGGTGCTCGCCGAGGCGGCCGCGCGGTTGGCGCACGCGGTCGGATCCGTCACCGAGTTGATCCTGCGGGAGCGGGGTCCGGAGTCCGTTCTCGCCTCGCTGGCCAGGGCCGGGACCCCGATCGGCGTGTTGATCCGTCGCTGGGCGCAGCAGGTCCATGGGCTCGAGCTTCCGCACTACGCCGTGTCCATCGTCCGCGGCCGCGGCATCGACCTGACCGCGCTGGAATACCTTGCCGCGCATCATGATCCGGCGTCGGTGGTGTTCGTCGACGGCTGGACCGGCAAGGGCGCCATCGCCATGGAACTGACGGCGGCGCTCGCCGAGGTCGTCGCCGCGGGAGGCCCGTCGTTCTCCGACGAACTGGCGGTGCTGGCCGATCCCGGGCACTGCGTCCGCACCTTCGGCACCCGCGACGACTTCCTCATCCCTTCCGCGTGCCTGAACTCGACGGTCTCCGGCCTGGTGTCCCGAACGGTGCTGAACCGGACCCTGCTGCGGCCGGACCAGTTCCACGGGGCCAAGTTCTACCGCGAGCTCGCGCCGTCGGACGTCTCCGCTGTGCTGCTCGATGCCGTCAGCGCACGGTTCGACGAGGTCAAAGACGAGGTCCGGCGGGGCATCGGCGCCCTGGCCGGATCCGACCGGACGGTAACCTTCGCCGGCTGGGCGGCGGTGGAGCAGATCCGCCGCCGGTACCGGATCGAGTCGGTCAACTTCGTCAAGCCCGGGGTGGGGGAGACGACCAGGGTGCTGCTCCGCCGGGTGCCGTGGAGGATCCTGGTCCGCGAACCGAACCACCCCGATCACCAGCACCTGCGACTGCTGGCGGCCCAGCGCGGCGTTCCGGTGGAGGTGGTGCCCGATCTGGCCTACTCCTGTGTGGGGCTGGTGCGGCTACTCGACGAACCCGGTGAGCTCGGCCCCGCCGAGGGTCGGGACCACGCATGACGACGGTGGTGGCGGTCGACCTCGACCGCACCCTGATCTATTCGCGGGCGGCGATCGACGAGACGCTCCGGCCCGAGGGGGTGCCGCCGCTGATCTGCGTGGAGTTCCTCGACGGCCGGCCGCAGTCGTTTCTGACGGCATCGGCGGGCCGATGGCTGGAACGGCTGGCGGCATCCGCCGTGCTGGTGCCGACGACGACCCGAACGCTCGAGCAGTACGGCCGGGTCCAGCTCCCCGGCGGCCCGGTTCGGTACGCGGTCACCAGCAACGGTGGGCACATCGTGGTCGACGGGCACGCCGACGGGGGCTGGCGTCGCGGCGTCGACGACCGGATCGCCTGCGACGGCGCGGGTCTCGCGGAGGTTGTCACCGAGCTGGACCGCCGGACGCAGGTGAGCTGGGTGCGCAGTCGCCGGGTGGCGGACGAGCTGTTCTGTTACCTCGTGGTCGACCTCGACCTCCTGCCTGACGAGTTCCTGCCGGACTGGTCGCGGTGGTGCGCGGAACGCAACTGGGTGGTGTCGCTGCAGGGACGCAAGATCTACGCGCTGCCCCGGGGACTCACCAAGGAAGCCGCGGTCGCCGAGGTGCAGCGCCGCGCCGGCGGCGACCGGTTGATCGCCGCCGGCGACGGTGCGCTGGACGCCGGGTTCCTGTCCCTCGCGAAGGCGGGGATTCGGCCCCGGCACGGTGAACTGGCCGAGCTGGGCTGGATCGCCGACCACGTCCGGGTCACCGCCTCGGTGGGCCTGCTGGCCGGCGAGGAGATCAGCCGATGGCTCGCGCTGCAGGCGGCAGGGTCGCCGCCCGCCCCCTCGCCTGGCGACCCCGTCAGGTGATGCAGAACTCGTTGCCCTCCGGGTCGGCGAGAGTGACCCACCCGTGCGGTCCCTGCTGGCCGCGGTGCAGGAAGGTGGCACCGGCCTTCACCAGCCGATCCATCTCCGCCTCGACGTTGTCCGGCCCGACGGAGACGTCCAGATGCATCCGGTTCTTCACCGTCTTCGGTTCCGGGACCACCTGGAACAGGATGCGGCGACCGCCCGGTCCCGTCATCGGGCCGTCCGGGTTGCGGATCGCCGCGCCTTCCTTCCAGACCAGCGTCCCGCGGTGCGTCGTCGTGTCGTCCTCGCTCGCGTGACCTTCGGAGATCATCCGCCGGATGAAGTCCTCGTCGCTGGCTTCCACCGCCCACCCGATGGCGTCGGCCCACCAGTCCGCCAGGACATGAGGATCGGAACAGTCCACGGTCACTTGAAAGTCGTACGCCATGGGAACACCTTACGAAGCACCACCGACAGGCCGCATCGAACCCCCCGGGGTGGACCCGGCCACGAACGAAGGACCTCACGCATGACGGACAGCAACACCCCCGAGAACGACACCCCGAGAACGACACCCCCGAGAACGACACCCCCGAGAACGACGCCCCCGAGAAGAACACCTCCAGGGACGACGCCACTGGTCACGACACCAGCCGTCGCGACGCCCTGACGTCGGCGACCCACGAGGCGTCGACGGGGGAGCTCGTCATCACCAGGAACTTCGACGCGCCGCGCGAGCGGGTGTTCCGCGCGTTCACCGACCCCGACCAGCTGGCCCGTTGGTACGGCCCGGCCGGCTTCACCGTTCCGCGGGAGACCGTCGACATCGACCCGCGGCCCGGCGGGCACCAGCATTTCGTGATGGTCAAGGAGGACGACCCTGAGGTGACCTCCCCGGTGAACGCCCGATTTCTCGAGGTCGTCGAGAACGACGCGCTGATCGGTACGGAGGAATTCATCGGAGTACCCGGCCTGCAGGAGCCGACCACCATGACGCTGCGGCTGGAGTTCGAGGACCTCGGCGAGGACAGGACCAGACTGGTGATCAAGCAGGGCCCGTACGCCGCCGCGATGGAGCCGATGGCGAAGAACGGTTGGGACAGTTCCTTCACCAAGTTGGACGCGTTGCTGGCGGAATGAGGGTGATCAACGGTCCGCCGGGCTTCGCCGGCCGGTCGAGTCTCCGGCCGTCAGGAGTCACGGCCGGGCAGCAGCCGCCGGTGCGTCAGGAACGGCTGCCGTCGCTCAGTTCGACGGTGTACGAGGTGATGGCGGTGACGAGATCACCGGTGAAATCGACGATGTCACACGAGGCGACCACCGACACCGTGCCGCCCGGATCGCGGTACTCACCGACGGACTGCACCACGACAGCGTTCTGCGCTTCGATGACCCGAAGATCGCGGAACCGGGTCGTGGTCGACGCCAGTTCGGTCAGCGTCTGTTCGTAGGCGGCCGTGACGGCGGCCTTACCGGTCAGCGTGGATCCGCCGACCAGGTTCCACCGCACGTCGCCGGCGAGATGGGGGGCCGCGTCGGGGAATTCGTGAGTCGCGAAAGCCGTGGCGATATCGGCGCGTTGGGTGCTCATCTCTCAGCTCCTTCGATTCGAGGAATTCGGTGGTCGCACGACAACTGCGATCGGGCGATGCTCATGTTGTCGGCCCGGCGCTCGTGCCGCAGCTGGAGCAACCTGTCCATACCGTGAGCATCGGTTCACCAGGCTGCCGGGTGAACAGGTTGAGCGCCGCCGCCCGCCGAGCCGCCCCGAGGCGCTCGCGGGAGGGTTCGCTCCAACACCTGTCGCGACGGTGCACCGTCCGCCCGGCGGCTGGCCCGTAGCGACGCGCGTTGGTCCGACGAACGAGACCGGGATCAGCCGACGACCGGCACGGCGAGGTGCGCCCGCCTTCGGCGCCGACGAGGCTGTGCCGGGTCGACGGATCGCGCTGAGTCGGCCGCGTACCGCTCCGCAGCGGCCAGCAGCTCCGCTCGTACGTGCGGTTCCGCCTCCAGAACGGCTCGGTCCAATTCCCGACGGCCACGCCGGCCGCTCGGACCGCGGTCCCAGTGGTGGTTCCGGAGGTTGAACATGTCGCTGTCCCTTCTGTCGTCCGACCGATTCCTTCGGCGGTGTGCTGTCAACCCTGACAGCGCACTGGTCTGCCCGTAAGGTCCAGTGCGATGTTCGAAAACAGGACCAGTTCGCTCACCGGGGTCGAGTTGCTCGTTCCCATGCACCGCGACACCGCCCGGCCACTGCACCGGCAGCTCGAGGCCGCGATCCGGGACGCCGTCCGGTCGGGGCGGCTCCGCCGGGGCGCCGCCGTTCCGTCATCGCGAAGCCTGGCAGCGGATCTGGGCGTCTCCCGCGGCGTGGTGGTGGAGGCCTACCAGCAGCTGGTGGCAGAGGGCTATCTGGCATGCCGCCCGGGCGGGGCGACGACCGTTGCCGCACTCCGCCCGCTGATCGAAGCCGCGGTGCCCGGGCGGCGGCCCGTAGCGATCCGGTTCGACATGCTCTACGGCCGACCGGACGTCACGCAGTTCCCGCGATCCGGCTGGCTGCGGTCGGCCCGCCGGGTGATCACCGAAACACCGGCGGACCGCTTTCTCTACCTCGACGGGCGCGGTGCGCCGGAGGTGCGGGCGGCGCTGGCCGACTACCTGAACCGCGTACGCGGAACCTGGGCCGACCCGGCGAACATGGTGGTCTGCAACGGCTTCGCCCAGGGCCTGGCGCTGGTGAGCCGGGTGCTGTTCACCGCGGGCGTCCGGGTGCTCGCCGTGGAGGACCCGTCCTTCGACGACGTCCGGTTGGCCGCCTCCGTCGCGGGCCTGGAGATCGTCGGCATCCCGGTCACCGCGGCGGGCATCGATGTCGCTGCCCTCGAGCGCAGCCCGGCGCAGGCGGTTCTGGTCACCCCGGCGCATCAGCTCACCGGGGCGGTGCTGTCGCCGGAGGGCCGCGCGCAGCTGATCCGATGGGCGCAGCGCGGCGACCGATTGGTGATCGAGGACGACTACGACGCGGAGTTCCGGTACACCCGGGCACCGGTCGGTGCACTGCACGGACTGGCCCCGGATCGGGTGCTGTACATGGGGTCTGCGAGCAAGACGCTGGCGCCGGGTCTGCGACTGGGTTGGATCTCAGCGCCGGCGAGCATGGTCGACCGGCTGGCGGCGGCCAAGGTCGACGCCGACCGCGGATCACCGGTGCTCGATCAGCTGATCTTCGCGGACTTCCTCGACCGGGGCGAGTACGACCGTCACCTTCGCCGGATGCGGCCGACGTACGGCCGCCGGCGGGACGCTCTGCTGGCCGCGCTGGCCGAGTTCCTCCCGGCGTTCCGCCCGGTCGGTGTGTCGGCCGGTCTGCACCTGATGGCCCGGCTGCCCGCCGGGTTCGACGAGGACGAGGTCGTCCGGGTGGCCGCCGAGCGCGGTGTCGCCATCACCGGGGTGAGACCGCACCGGATCGCCGACGGTGAGGCCGCCGTCATCTTCGGTTTTGCCCGGCTGGGCGAGCGGGCCATCGCCGAGGCGGTCGAGATCCTGGCATCCGCGGTCAGCGCGCTGCCGGCCCGAAATCGATCCGCATCACGACCCGGCGCGCGGTCGGCCGACTGACCTGCCGCAGCCCAGCGTCGGCGAAGACCTGCCTGGCGCCGACGAACAGTTCGCCCCAGGGCACGTCCCGGCCCGGTTCGGTGATCATCGGGTAGGCCTCGATCGCCCGTGCGCCACGGCCCCGCGCATGATCGATCGCGGCCTGTGCCAACGCGTACGTCAGACCACTGCGGCGGTAGGCCTTGCGGACCACGAAGCAGGTGACCGCCCAGACGCCGGCGTCGTCCTTGTCCTCGTCCCGGCCGTTCCACGGGATGCGCGAGTTGCGCAGTCGGGGGTACGCGTTCCGCGGCTCCACCGCCACCCATCCCGCCGGCGCCGGCCCGACTTACGCAACCAACCCGCTGGTGGCGACCGCATCCGGATCACCGCACGACATCTGCTCGCGTTGCCGGGCGACGCGGCGGTCGAGGGTGATGGCCCGCCACGCCGGTGCGGCGACCTTGAACCACTCGCACCGGCACCGGGCGGGATCACCCGTCCTCCCGAACACCAGCTCGATGTCCTCGCACGTGGCCCGGTTGGCGGGTACCACCGACACGTCATCCGACGGAACGCTTTGCGCCGCAACGCTCATGACTGCGGTGGATCCTCCCCGACCAGGCCGTCGATCGACTCGCGGAACAGGTCGGCGTGGCCGACATGACGGGCATATTCGTCGTGCAGATCGATGAGAATTCTTCTCGCGTTGGGCACCTCGCTAGGGTCGAAGGTGAATCTGACCGGCCGGTCCAGTCCGCCGTCGGCCAGCACGTCGGCCACCGCGGACCGGCACCGCTCCGCGGCGTCCCGCCACAGCCCGTACAGCTCCTCCGGGGTGTCGTTCGCGGCCGACGACCAGGGCCACTCCGGTTCGGCGTCCCAATCCACCCCCGTCCACGGTTCGGGCATCGGGGAGGCCGCCAGTCGAACCGCCGTCCAGTCGTCGACGAAGGCCAGGTGCTTCAGCATCCCGGCGATCGTCATCGTGGACGGCGGGAAGGTCCGGTGCACCGCCGCCGCGTCGAGACCACCGGTTTTCCAGGCGAACTGGGCCCGCGACCGGTCGAGGGCGAAGACCAGCATCTCGGCTTCGCCCGGTGTCATGGATGGTTCGGAGATGGACGTGTTCAGGGAGGTTTCGGTCATGCCGGGGAATGCTAGGGTCCGTTCCGGACGATGCACTTCCGGTTTACCGAGGTGAGAAAAAGAGGTCCCCGATCAAACTTGACGCGAGCCCGACCGCCCGGGCGCTGCTCACGCTGGAACTGGTGCAGAGCAGCCCCGGCATCACCGCGGATCGCCTCGCCGGGGAACTGCGGGTCACCGAACGGGCCGCCCGGCGCTATGTCGCGATCCTCCGGGAGGCGGGCATCCCGATCGAGTCGAGCCGCGGCCCCTTCGGCGGGTACCGGCTCGGTCGTGGTGTGCGGCTCCCGCCGCTCACCTTCAGCGCGGAGGAGGCGCTCGCGCTGGTGATGGCGGTGCTGGACGGCCACCACGAGGCGAACAGCACCGACCCGGTGGGCGCCGCGCTGGCGAAGATCGTCCGCGCCCTTCCGGAACCCGTTGCGGCACAGGTGGAAGCCGTTCGGCGGACCACCTCGCCCGCGCCGGACCGCTCGGCGGCCAGGCCCGACCCGGCCACCACCACCGCGCTGGTCCAAGCCTGCTCCCGGCACCACCGGGTCCGGCTCGGCTATCGCTCGGAGGCCGGCTGGGAATCGACGATGGAGGTGGACCCCTGGGCGGTGGTGGTCCGACACGGCAGGTGGTACCTGCTCTGCCGTTCGCACCGCAACGGCGAGCGTCGGGCCTACCGGGTGGACCGCGTCCGCGGGGTTGAGACGCTCGCCGACACCTTCGACCCGCCGGCCGATCTCGACCCGGTGGCCATGCTGGAGGACCACCTGGCCGTCGGCTGGGAATACGGGGTGGAGGTCGTCATCGAGGCGAGCATCGACGATGTCTCGCGGTCGCTGCCGCGCGCTCTCGGCCGCATCGAAGAGCTGGCCGACGGCACCACCCGGCTGGTCGGCAGCACCAGCAACCCGTGGTGGTACGCCGAACAGCTGGCCGGCATCCCGGTGCCGTACCGGATTCTCGGCTGCCCCGAGATGCGCCACGCCGCCGACGTTGTCGGGCGACGAATGGTGGCGGCTGCGCAGCCGGAGCCCGTCCTCGCCGGGTCCGCGCCTCACGGCAGCGACCCGGAGCAATCAGATCCAGCCCCGCTCGGTGGCGATCCGGAGGGCGTCGGTCCTGGTCCGCGCGCCGGTCTTGCCGATCACGGAGGACAGGTGGTTCCGCACCGTTCCCTCGGAAAGGTAGAGCCGGCGGGCGATCTCGGCGAGGGTGCCGCCGTCCGCGGTAGCCGCCAGGACGTCCCGCTCGCGGCCGGTGAGCGGTGACTCGCCGAGACTGAGGCTTTCCGCCGCCAGCGCGGGGTCGACCACCCGCAGGCCGGCGTGCACGCGGCGGATGGCGTCCAACAGGGTTTCCGGCGGGGCGTCCTTCACCAGGAATCCGGCCGCCTTGGCCTCCATCGCGCGCCGGAGATAACCCGGTCGGCCGAAGGTGGTCAGGATGATCACCCGGCATCCGGGGAGCTGCTCGCGCAAGGCGTTCGCCGCCGACAGGCCGTCCAGGCCGGGCATCTGGACGTCCAGCAGTGCGACGTCGGGGTGGTTCAGCCGGGCGGCGGGTACCACATCGTCGCCGGTCGCCACCTGCGAGACGACGATCATGTCTGGCTCCAGGCCGATCAGGGTCGCGAACGCGCCCCTGATCATGGCCTGGTCGTCGGCGACGAGCACCCGGATCGGCTGGTCCGTCACCCGAGGGCCCGGCCGGCCCGGGCGGCGGCGTCCGGCCGGCCGGCCGGCGGGAGCTCCGCCCGGACGACGAAGCCGCCATCAGCCGCGGGTCCGGCCTCGACATGTCCGCCGGCGGCGGTGACCCTGGCCCGCAGGCCCTTCAGGCCTGTGCCGGACGGGATGTCGCCCCGCCGGGGACAGCTGCCGTCGTCCCGCACCTCAACCCAGTTCCGGCCCACGGTGACGGTGCAGATCGCCGCGCCGGAGTGCCGCACCACGTTGGTCACCGACTCCCGGACGACGAAACCGAAGAGCTCGAGCGCGGCCGGGTCGATCGCATCGACGCTGTCCGGCAGCGCGGCGCCGATGCCGGCGGCGCGCAACACGGACGCCGCCACCGCGAGCTCCGAGGCCAGGGTGACATCCCGGAACCCGGACGCGGTCGCCCGAACGTCCGCGAGTGCGTCGCGGGTCAGGGTTTCCACGTCGGCGATCTCGGCGGCGGCGGCGGCCGGATCGCGCTCCAGCAGCCGGCGGGCCAGCCCCGCCTTGACGGCGATCGCGGTGAGCGAGTGACCGAGGATGTCGTGCAGATCGCGGCCGATCCGTTCCCGCTCCGCGGCGACCGCGGCAACCGCCAACTGTTCGCGGGTCTCCCGCAGTGCGATGTTGAGTCGCACGTTGCCGGCAAAGCCCACCATGAAGGCGGTCAGCGCGATCAGCGTGAGCGCCAATTCCCACCCGAGCTGCTGCGCCGAGAGGACGTCGACGAGCAGCATGCCCGACGCCAGCGCGACACCGAGCCCGATCGCCACCCGCGCCGAGAACAGCAGGCCCCCGGCGACCGCGACGAAGATCCACAGCGCGGAGGCGTCCGGGCCCAGCACCAGGAACTGCGGAACGGACAGCGCCATCAGTGCGACGATCACCGCGATCCGGCGGCCGATCGGGGCGAGCATCTGCCGGCCGGCAACAAAGATGTACACGCCGGAGAAGGCCAACAGGTCGGCCAGCGCGACGGCGACCAGCCAGGTCGGCCTGCCGGAGGTGAGGACGGCGACGTAGGCCGAGACCAGGAACACCTGCGCCAGCAGTGCGCCGATCATCCACCGGTGCCGGCCGTCGACCCGCCGCACCGTGTCCTGGTTGCCGGCCGGGTGCGCCCCCGGTGGCCTCGCCTGCATGCCTGCATCCTCCCGCACATCCAGGACGGCGGATCCGACCCGCCATCGGGGGTTCAGACCTTGCGCCCGCTGCGCCGGTAGGCGACGCTGCCCACCGCGCCCAGCGCCAGCGTCCAGGCGGCCAGCACCAGCACGGCCGTCATCGAGATGCCGTTGCCGGCCAACACGTCGCGTCCCAGTTCGGCGAGCCAGTAGGAGGGTGTCACCTTCGCGACGTCCTGCAAAAAGGCCGGGAACTGCTCCACCGGGAACCACAGCCCGCCCAGGACGGACAACCCCAGGTAGGTGATCATCGAGATGGGCTGCACGGTGTCCACCGTCCCGGCGAAGCCGATCACCAGGCCCAGCACCGCGAACGGGATCAACCCGAGCCACAAAGCCAGGCCGGTTTCCAGCCACTGTCCCGGCGAAAGGTCGACGTGCCCGACCGTCGCGCCGGCCGCGAACACCAGGATCAGGGCGGGCAGCGTCACCAGCATCGACACCACCGCCTTCGCGATCAGGTAGGAGTTCGCCGGCAGCGCGGTCAGCCGCAGTTGTCGGTTCCAGCCGGTCTGGCGTTCGATCGCCACCCGGGCGCCGGTGTTGATCGCGGCACCGATGCAGCCGAACGACGCCATGGAGACCATCAGGTACGCGACCACCGACAGCCCGGCGTCCGTCGTCTGGCCCCCGTAGACGCTGGAGTACAGCAGGAACAGCAGCAGTGGAAGGATCACCGTCAGCACCAGGAAGCGGATGTTCCGGTAGGCGGTTCTGGTCGACAGCAGGGCGTAGCGGGCGGTCATTGCGACGGTGCCGTTGGCCCGGGATCGATCGAGAGTTGTCATCGTGTTCCCTCCTGGGAGCCGCGGTGGGTGAGCTGGAGGAAGGCATCCTCCAGGTTGCCGGCGGCGACCTCGATGTCGTGGGCCTCCGGATAGGAACCGACCAGCGCGCGCAGGCACGCATCGGAGTCGTTGCAGCGCAGCAGCAGTCGTCCACCGCTGCGCTCCACTGCGGCCACCCCGGGCAGCTCGGCCGCCGCGCTGTCGGTCACGCCGTCCAGCACAACGGAGACAGTCCGCCCGGCGACGGAGGCCTTGATCTCCGACCCGGTGCCGTCGGCCACGACAACGCCGTCGGCGAGAACGACCACGCGGTCGGCGAAGGCGTCCGCCTCCTCCAGGTAGTGAGTCGTGAACAGCACCGTCCGGCCCTGCTCGGTGAACGACCGCATCGACGCCCAGAACGACCGCCGCACCTCGACGTCCATCGCCACCGTGGGCTCGTCCAGCACGAGAAGATCCGGATCAGGCACCAATGCCAGGGCATATCGCACCCGCTGCGCCTGCCCACCGGAGAGCTTGGTGGTGCGGGTGCCGGCGATGTCCGAGATCCCGGCGAGCTCGAGCGCCCGGTCGACCGGGATCGGCCGGCGATGCAGGGCGGCGAAGACGGAGACCAGTTCGCGGACGGTGACGTCGGGCAGCAGTGCGCCGCCCTGCAACATTGCGCCGACCTGCCCGGCCTGAACGGCGCTGACCGGATCGGCGCCGAAGATTCGCACCGTGCCGGTGTCCGCGGTGGTCAGCCCCAGCAGCACGTCGACGGTGGTCGATTTCCCAGCTCCGTTCGGCCCGAGGAACGCGACCACTTCGCCGGGAGCGATGACGAGATCGACCCCGCGGACCGCATGAACGGCTCCGAAGCTCTTGTGCACGTTGCTGAGTCGGACGGCGGCACCGTCACCGGCGGCCCCTGTGGGGTGCCGGCCGGGGTGGCGGGCAACGGGACGGTGCGGATCGTTCGACGAAGGTCTGGTCATCCTCCGAGCCTGCTGCGCCGCGGGCGCGGAGAGGTGCGCCAGGCGTCACGGATCGGGCATGACATCTGTCATGCCGGGATCAACCGCGGCGACGCGGGCGTCCGGACCGCCGTCCGGGCAGTGCCAGCCGGACCGACCAGCGCGGCCGGAAGTACAGCACCGCGCCCGCGGCCATCGCGACCAGGCCGAGTACCGCGATCACCACGCCCGCCCAGAGGGCGGCGTCGGTCGTCACCAGGCCGACGACCAACGCGAGCATCCCCACGACGAAGACCACCGCGGCCAGCACGGCGCGGTGGCGGCGCACCCGACTGATGGTGATGGTGTCGGCGAACCCGGGATCCTCGCTGCGCAACGCGCGCTCGATTTCGTCCAGTCGTCGTTGTTCGCCCTCTGAGAGCGCCATAGCTCCTACTCCCCCCAAGACAAAAAAGCCCTGGACAGTGACAGCTTACGCACGCAATGTGTCGGGGTCCGGGTTTCCCCGAACGCTCCCGATCGGCCCGGCCGGCGGAACCATCGCGGGCGGTGTGCGGTGTTGCTCGGGGCCCCCGATGACGAAGAAACGAGAGGTCGCCGCGATGAGTTCGCAACCAGTACCGACGTTGTTCAGCTGGGCGGGCGGCGCGCCGGCATTCCGGAAGATGATCGACGCTTTCTACGACCGGGTGGAACGTGATGATCTGCTGGGTCCGTTCTTCCCGGGTGGAGTTGCCGAACGGCACCGCGACCACGTCAGCCGCTGGTGGATCGAGGTGTTCGGTGGGCCGGCCGACTACACCGAGCAGCTCGGCGGCTATGAGCGGATGGTGGCCCACCACCGCGACCTCGGTATCACCGGTGAGCAGCGCTTCCGGTTCGCGTCGTTGATGAGCCTGGCCGCGGATGACGCCGGGATGCCGGCGGACCCGGAGTTCCGGGCGGCCCTGGTGGGTTATCTCGAGTGGGGCACCCGGCTCGCGCAAACCAACTCGCAACCGGGCGCCGACGTTGTCGCGCATGCTCCGGTACCGCGCTGGGGGTGGGGCGTGGCGCCCCCTTACCCAGGCGATGCGGGGGCCGCTAGTGCCGGGAGTTGATGCCGGCCAGATACCTGCGCCCGAAGATCAGCAGGACCGCCAGGCCCACCAGGACACAGCCGGCGCCGAAGAAGAACGGCGCGGACAGCCCGACGCTCTCGCCGAGCTTGCCGCAGATGAACGGCGAGACGGCGGCGCCGAGGAACCGGACGAAGTTGTAGCCGGCCGAGGCCACCGGGCGGGGGGCGGGGGATACGTTCATCGCGGTCTCGGTGAACAGGGTGTTCAGGACGCCCAGCGGCGCACCGCAGGCGATCACCAGAACGGTGACCGCGATGTGATTGTCGACGGCAAGTGCCATGGCGACCAGCAGCCCGGTGAACGTCCCCAGCGCGATGGCGAAGGCACGGGTCAGGCCGAATCGGCGGTGCATCCAGGGAGCGCCCCAGACGGCACAGATGCCAAGCAGTACGCCCCAGCCGAAGAACAGGAAACCGATGCCGAACGCTCCGTACGGCAGGGTAAAAGGGGTGAAGGCCAGCACGGCGAAGAACCCGCCGTTGTAAAGCAGGGCCGCAATCCCGAGAACCAGGAGCCCGCCGTGCCCCAGGGCGCGCAGCGGATCGGCCGGCCGGACCCGCTGCGCCATCCGCACCCGGTCCTTGAGGAACAGCGAGATCGCCAGCAGCGCAATACCCATCAGCACCGCGACCCCGAAGAACGGGGCACGCCAGTTGACCGAGCCGAGCACCGCCCCGACCAGCGGCCCGACCGACAGGCCGATGCCGAGCGCCGCTTCGTAGAGGGTGACGGCCTTCTCGGCGCCGCCCCGGGCGACGGCAATGATCGCCGCGAGCGCGGTGGCGATGAACAGCGCGTTGCCCAGGCCCCAGCCGGCCCGCCAGCCGACCAGGGCGGCGACGGAATCGGACGTCCCGGCCAGCGCGGAGAAGACGATGATCACGCCGAGCCCGATCATCAGCGTGGTGCGGCCACCGAACCTGCTGGAGGCGAACGACGTCACCAGCATGGCCACCGCGGTCACCAGCAGGTAGCTGGTGAACAGCAGCGACACCTGGCTCGGGGTCGCGTCCAGATTGGCGGCGATCGACTTCAGGATCGGGTCGACCAGTCCGATGCCCATGAACGAGACCATCGCGGCGAAGGCGAGGACCCAGACGGCCAGCGGCTGCCGGGCGCTGTTGGTGGTGTCGGAATCGGTCGGCCCGACGGGTTCGGTCGGGGCGGGGCCGGACGCGGCGCGCGTCAGGGTGCCAGGCGGATCTGTCTGCATGGTGTGGGGGACCTTCGGGACGGCGGCCGGCGTCTCCCACCGGCCAAGTCATTAAGAACGCTAATTAGTCTAGGACACAGTCGATCCGAGTTCAAGGCCGGGTGAACCTTTCGAGCCCGTCGAGCAACCGGGCCAGTCCGAATTCGAACAGCGAGTCGAGGGTGAGATCCAGGGTCGGGTCCAGGGCGAGCTCGGCGAACATCGGGAAGCTCCCGGACGAGACGATGCCGCTCATCACCGCTTCCTGCGAGGCCATCCACTCCCCGCTGGTGAGGCCGGTGTCCCGTTGCGCCAACACTTCCGGCTCCAGGTTGACGGCCGTGCCGCGGACGTAGTTGGCGAGCGTCACCGCCATGTGCAGCCGGTCGTCGACCGCCATTCCGAGGTCGGCGAGGACGGCCATGGCGAATTCGGTGTGCGCCATGGCGCTGGGCACCAGTTGCGGCCGACTCATCGACACCCACTGCGCGAGCCAGGGATGCTCCTGGTAGCTCGACCACTGCAGCCGGCACAACGCCTCCAGGGCCGCCCTCGGGTCATTCCCCCTGGGCGGCAGTCGCGAGCCAGCAAAGGTGTGGTCCACCATCAGCGTCAGCAGCTCGTCCTTGTTCCGGACGTGCCGGTACAGCGACATCGTCGCGGTGTGCAGTTCGGTGGCGACCCTTCGCATGGACAGTGCGCCCAGGCCCTCGGCGTCGGCGATCTCGATCGCCGCGGTGATGATCCGGTCCCTGCTCAGCGCGGGATGGGCCTCGAGCGGGTCCGGCGATTGCGTCGGCACCGGCCCCGATCCCGACGCCGGTGCGGTGCGCTGACCGGCTTCGGCCGGGTCCGATACGGCGGTCGGCCCGACGGTCCCGCCGGGCGGCCCGACCACCGTTCCGAAGCCCGCCCGCGAGTGCACCACACCCCGCTCCCGCAGTGCCGTCAGCGCCCGGGTTGCGGTCGCCATCGCGACCCCCCATTCCCGGGTGATCTGACGGGTCGAGGGCACCAGGTCGCCGGCCCGTAGCTCGCCCGCGGCGATCCGGCTGGCGATCTCCCCGGCAATCCGAGCCGACGGGGTGGTGGTGCCGGCGCTGCGGTCGGGCATCCCAAGCACTCCTGTCAGCAATGGTGCACTAGTACGGTCGGCCTGCACGCTGGCGATCGGCGCGCGCGCAGGATCTTGTCGCCGACCGCAGCCGACCGTACTACTGCACTACCGCGTCACGCCAGCGACTTCGAAACTCTGCACGGAAAGTCTTGCCGTGACGCCGATGGGCTGTTTACGGTGTACGCAGGCAGGTGATATACGACGTACGCACGGACAGGCAGCAGTGACCGCAATCGCTTCGGGAGTCGCCATGCAGCAGCACCGCGAGAAAAACGCCTACGCCGTTGCGGCGCACGGGTTGACCAAGTCCTACGGCGCCCGGCGGGTGCTCGACGGCGTCGATCTGCTGGCCCCGCCCGGGTCGGTCCTCGCCCTGCTGGGGCCGAACGGGGCCGGAAAGACGACGATCGTGCGCATCCTGGCCACCCTGCTGCGACCGGACGCCGGACGAGCGACGGTAGCGGGGTTCGACATCGTCCGGGAGCGTCGGGAGGTCCGCCGCAGGGTCAGCCTGACCGGCCAGAATGTCGCGATCGACGAACTGCAGACCGGAGCGGAGAACCTCCGCATGATGGCCGCGCTCAGCGGTCTGACGGCCCGGCAGTCGCGGGCTCGGGCACGGGAGATGCTCGAGCGTTTCGACCTTGTCGATGCCGGCGGCCGTACGGTCGGAACGTATTCCGGGGGCATGCGGCGACGGCTGGACCTGGCGTGCGGACTGGTCGGGCGACCCGCGGTGATCTTCCTCGACGAGCCCACCACGGGACTGGACCTGCCCAGCAGGCAGGCGATGTGGGAGGTGATCGGCGAGCAGGTCCGCGCCGGAGTCGGCATCGTGTTGACCACCCAGTACCTGGAGGAGGCCGATCAACTGGCCGACAGCATCGTCGTTCTGGACGGCGGTGTCGTTGTCGCCTCCGGTGCTCCGGCGGAGCTCAAACGGCAGGTGGCCGAGCAGCGTCTCGACCTGGTGCTGGTCGACGACCCGGCGCACCGGCGGGTGGTGGACCTGCTGGGCAACCGGGCGATCTGCGTCGACCCCGCGCTGCGCACCGTGGGCATCCGGACGGACGGGTCGGCCGCGGACATCCGCAGTGCACTGGACGAGATCGACCCGGGCGGCCACTCGATTGCACGGTTCAGCGTGCACGCCGCGACGCTCGACGACGTGTTCCTGGCCCTGACCGGGCACCCGACTGCGACCCCGCCGACCGCGTCCCCGGCGACCACGACCCCGCCACCCGCAGCTCACCCGACAGCGACCGAACCTACGGAGCCGGCACATGTCTGACCTGGATACCGTCGAACAGGTCACGGCCCCTGTTCCGACCCTCCGAAGGGGCCGCGTTGCGAGCTTCCTCGCGGATGCGTCCGCCATGGTGGGCCGCTGTCTCCGGCTGGGCCGACGCAACGTCGACGTCCTGATCACCTCGCTGCTGCTGCCGGTGATCCTGATGCTGCTGTTCGTCTATTTGTTCGGCGGGGCCCTGGAACCCGGCGGCGGGTATGTCCTCTACGTCGTGCCCGGCGTGCTGGTGCTCTGCGCCGGTTTCGGCTCGGCGGTCACCGCGGTCAGCGTCAGCCAGGACATGCACGGCGGGATCATCGACCGATTCCGGTCGCTGGACGTCAGCGGCGCGGCGTTGCTCGCCGGCCACGTCACCGCCAGCATCGTGCGGAACATGGCGTCCACCCTGCTGGTGTTCGGGGTGGCCTTCCTGATCGGCTTCCGGTCGTCGGCGGGTCCCGCGGGCTGGCTGGCTGCCGGCGGCATCCTGCTGCTGTTGATCGCAACCATCTCGTGGCTGGCCGCGCTGGTGGGCCTGCTGGCGCGATCTCCCGAGGCTGCCAACGGGTTCGCGTTCATCCTGATGTTCCTGCCCTACGCCAGCAGTGCTTTCGTCCCCGTCGACACGATGCCGTCGTGGCTGCAGGGCTTCTCACGGAACCAGCCGATCACACCGGTGATCGAGAGCGTCCGCGGTCTGCTGAACGACGTCCCCGTCGGCAACGCGCCGTGGTTGGCCATCGCGTGGTGCGGCGGGATTCTGGCGGTGTCGATCGCATTGTCCGGGTTGGCCTTTCGGCACCGCACCGGCTGATCCCGGTCAACCCTTGACCGCCCGCCGCGGCGGTCAGCGCGAAACAGACTGCCGTTCGGCAAGTGTCGCGACACCGGCCATGAACAGGTCGATCCCGGCGCCGTAGTAGGCGGCCTCGTCGTCGCAGTCGGTCAGTGCATCGGCGCATTCGACCAGGTGCGGGAACCGGTCCGCCGGCAGGCCGGTGAGTGCGGCCCGCTTGCCGGCGAGCACCGCTGCCCGTTCGTCCTGGGGCGTGCTCGTCTCCGCGCCGGGGCGTCCGGAGACCAGCATGATGGCCGTCTGTAGCGCCGCCCGGGACAGGTCTGCGCTCTGCCGGACGTCGAATCCATTGCGGCGCAGGATGTCCAGCGATCGCTCGGCCATCACTCGACCCGTGTCGCAGACCAGCACCCGTTGCTGAGCCAGGGCCGTGCATCCCGGGTGCTCATCCAGCGCCGCGACCAGGGCGGTCAGCAGGCCGTGCAGTTCGTCCAGTCCGCCGGAAGGGTCCGGTGCGGGGAGTTCGACGCTGTCCAGGATCCGGTCGCCCATGGCTGCGAGCAGTTCGTCCTTGTTCTTCACGTGCCAGTACAGCGCCATCGGGGTGACGCCGAAATCCTGCGCGATGCGCCGGATCGAAACCGCCGCAGGCCCATCCACATCGGCCAGGGCCAGCGCGTGGTCGATGACCGCCTCGCGGGACAGCGGGGCGGTTTTTTGTGCGGCACCAGAACTCGAGGTCGCAATCATGTTGACAACTCTACACCGTAAAGGGTTACCTATACGGCATACATGTACGGCGTAGAGGAGACCTCGTGGAACGATCCCGCCTGACCCTGCTGGCGGTGGCCCTCGCCACCTTCATGACCTATCTGGACAACAACATCATCAACGTCGCGATCCCGGCGATCCAGCAGGATCTGGGGCTGACGACCTCGGGTCTCGAGTGGGTGGTGAGTTCCTACATCCTGGTTTTCGCCAGCCTGCTGCTCGCCGGCGGCCGACTCGCCGACGTCTGGGGGCGCAAGCGGCTGTTCCTCATCGGGCTGTCTATCTTCACCGGCGCCTCGCTGGTGGCCGGGTTCGCCACCACAGTGGACGTGCTGGTGGTCAGCCGGGCGGTCCAGGGGTTGGGCGCAGCGCTCGTGACGCCGACAACCCTGGCGATCATCTCGGCCACCTTCCCCGAAGGACGCCGGCGGGCCGCCGCGGTGGGAATCTGGAGTGCCGTCGGTGCCCTCGCTCTCGCGGTCGGACCACTGCTGGGAGGGCTGCTCAGCGAGTACCTCAGCTGGGGCTGGATCTTCTTCATCAACGTGCCGGTCGGGCTGGGCACGCTCGCGCTGGCCGCCGTCGCGATCCGCGAATCCGCACGCGATTCCGGTCCCCGTCGGCTCGACACCCCGGGGATCCTCACGTCGGCGGGGGCGCTGTTCGCCCTCACCTTTGCGCTGATCGAGGGACATGACCGCGGGTGGACCTCACCGGTCATCCTCGGATCGTTCGCGGTCGCGTTGACGCTCGGCATCGTCTTCGTACGGATCGAGCGAATGGTGGCCGACCCGATGGTGAAGATGTCTCTGTTCGGTGAGCGGGTCTTCAGCGGCGGCCTCGTGGCGCTGATGATGTGGGGCTTCGGCCTGTTCGGGATCTACTTCTTCACCTCCCTGTACCTGCAGGGCGTGCTCGGGTTCTCGCCGACCGAGGCGGGCGCCGCCTTCGTCCCGATGGCGCTGCTGATGGCGGCGGGAGCGGTGGTCTCCGAACGGGTCTCGCACCGGCTGGGGGCGTATCGGGTGGTCGCGGTGGCGATGCTGCTGATGGCGGGCGGCATCGCCTCGGTCAGCCTGCTGGGCGCGGACGCCGGGTTCTGGTCCCTGATGCCGAGTTTCGCCGTGATCGGGATCGGCGGCGGGCTCACCGTGCCGCTGACCTCCAGCGTGCTGGACGCCATGCCGCGCGCGGAGGCCGGCGTCGCATCGGGCATCTTCAACGCCTCCCGGGAGGTGTCCGGGTTGCTGGGCATCACCGTCATCGGTGCGGTGCTGACCGCCCGTCAGTCCGCGCTGCTCGCCGGCGGTTCGACGCCCACCGACGCGTTCCTCGGCGGCTACCAGGCCGGGCTGCTGCTGGCCGCCGGGCTGGTGGCACTGGGTGGGGTGGCCGCCTTCGTCGGACTGCGCCGTGCGGCGCCCGTCGACGCCGTCCCGTCGGACGGTGCTGACGACGCCCTGCCGAAAGCAACGCCGGCTGCGGTCAGCGGCTGAGTTCGGTGAGAACCGGCAGGAAGTCCTCGGCCAGGTCACCGGGCACGACGCACTCGTCGATGCCGAAGACCTCCTGCCGCTCGCGCACCGTGTCTGCCATCTGCTGCACGTCACCGGTGAGCATCCCGACCGCACCGGCGTCCGCCAGTGCGGCCGCATCGAGGCCGCCGCGGGCGAGCCATTCGGGCAGCTTGCCGGCTACTCCGGACAGCTGCAGGCTGATCCGGACCGACTGCGGCGCAACTGCTCTGATCCGGTCGACGGCAACGCGGAGGTCGTCGGGGCCGGCCGTCGGGCCGAGCGCGGGGACCACCCGGTCCGCGGTCGCGGCCGCGGCGGCCAGCGTCCGCGGGCCGCTGCCTGTCACGACGACCGGTGGGGCCGGCGTGACATCCGAACGCACGGCCGCGATGACGGTCTGGATGTGCGCGAGCCGGTCGGCGGCCGACCCCCACGGAACACCGAGAATGGCCGCTTCCCGCTCCGCGTCCGGCCGGCCGGTCCCGATTCCCAGCTCGAACCGGCCGTCGGACAGCACCTGCAGTGCGGATGCCTCGCGCACCACGGCCGGTGCCGTGCGCAGCGGTCCGGCCAGCACCCAGGTGCGCAGCCGTAGCCGCGATGTCACCGCCGCGGCGGCTGCCAATGCTGGGAAGGGCGACGGCGTCCACACCGTGTCCGGCACGAGCAGCGTGGTGAAGCCCTGGTCCTCGACGCGGCGGACCTGGTCCACCCATTGCTTTCCGCCGCCGCGTGGGGTCAGGACGAGGCCGAAAGTGATCTCGTTGGCCGTCATCCGGTGAGGGTGACATGCACCGCCGGCCCCCGATTCAGGGAAATCACCGGATCTGCGCCAGGGTCACCACCCCCGACTGCGCCACTCCTGAAGGTGCGGGCGCTCCGCGCCGAGCGTGGTGTCATCGCCGTGCCCGGGATAGACCGAGGTCTCGTCGGGCAGTTCGGCGAAGACCCGGTTCTCCAGGTCGTCCATCAGCGACGAGAAGTTCTGCGTGCTGGACGTTTTCCCCGGGCCGCCCGGAAAGAGCGAGTCGCCCGTGAACAGGTGCGGGCGCCCCTGCGGATCGCGGTAGAGCAACGCGACCGAGCCGGGGGTGTGTCCGCGCAGCGCGATCACCTTCAGCGTGCAGTCGCCGAGCGGCACCGAACCCCCGTGCTCGAGACGGACGTCGGCCGCCACCGGGATTGCGTCGGCGTCCTTCGCCCCGGCGTACAGCGTCGCTCCGGTGGCCTCCCGCACCGCGGACAGTGCCTGCCAGTGGTCGCGGTGCGAGTGGGTGGTGACCACTGCGCGCAGCGGCCCGGTGGCGTCGATCAGCTCCAGCAGTCGGTCGGCGTCGTTGCCGGCATCAATGAGCACCGCCTCTCCGGTGTGCTTGCACGTCAGGAGGTAGGCGTTGTTGTCCATCGGGCCCACCGACACCTTGGTGATGGCGATGTCGGGAAGGTCGCGGGTGGCCGCCGGGCCGCGCTGCTCGACGTGCCCGGTGTAGGTGTCGATCGGTTCGGATGCGGTGTTGCTCATCGGCGAACCGTATTCCCGGCTGCCGGCCGCTCACCACCCGGGCAGCTGCGGCAGGCCTTTGCTGGTGCGCAGCGAGGCGCCGTCCATGCGCCCGCTGAGCCAGCCGACCAGCTCGAGGGCCGGGCCGGCAACGGTGCTCGGTACCGCGTCGGTCACCTCGCCGAGGGTGATCGGTTTGCCACCGTCGGGTAACAGTACGAAGCCCTGCACTCCGCGGGTTCGCGCATAGGACCGCAGGATCGCCGCGAGCAGCGCGGCAGCCTGATCGTCATCGAGCAGCTGCAGCCCGGGGTCGGCGCCGAGGTCGTGGTGATGCAACTCCACCTCGGCCAGCCGGGTGGCGACGATGACGTCGGCGGTGGCCGGACCGCCACGACCGAGATCGACGGTCGCTGCCCACACCGGTTGCGGCAGCGCGGAAATCGTCTCCGCCAGCCGCTCCGCGGAGGTCCGGAAGTCGATCGCGATCGCGTCGGTTCCGCGCCGGGCGCCCTGCTCGATGTCGTCATCGCGCGCCTGCGGCGATGTGTACGGCTGCAGTTGCTCACCGACCGTTGCGCCGACCAGCACCCGCTGCAGCCCGTCCGCATTGCGGGCCAGGTGGGTGACGACGTGGCCGATCGTCCAGCCGGGCAGCAGGGACGGAGCTGCAAAGGCATCGGCGCCGCCCCGGTCGAGCACCTCCTGCACGGCGGTGTCCAGCCTGCCGGTCGCGTTCGCCAGTCGTTCGATGTCGGCTCGCTGGACATCGGCCCCAACGGGCGCGGTCGGTCGGGCGGGACGTGGCAGGTTCATGGTTTCCCGCTTTCGGTGAGGTCGGATGGCCGGCTGCGTTTGTGCGCGCCGGATGCTTCGGGTGGGCCGGCCGGTCGGGCGACCCGGCCGAGGCCGGTGTCCATCCCGGACGGGTCGTGGGCCGCGCTCCGCAGAATGGCGATCGCGCGGTCCAACGGCATCCGGAGGGCGGGGGATTTCACCAGCAGCCCGGCGACGGCCGGTCGCAGCGGTCCGGCATGCAGCAGCGGCGGGACGGGGTCGTTCACCACCGACGCCAGGGTGGCAATGGCGGTTCCCTGGTCGAACGGCGGGTGGCCCTCCACGCAGGTGAACAGGGTGGCGCCCAGGCTCCACGCGTCGGTCGCCGGTCCGGCCGGCTCGCCCGTGGCCAGTTCGGGCGCGAGGTAGGCCGGTGAGCCCAGCACGACCCGAGGTGAGGTGATGGAGCTGTCCGAGCTCTTCCGGGCGATGCCGAAATCGCTGAGCTTTGCCAAACCCTGTGCGGTGATCAGGATGTTCGACGGCTTCACGTCGCGATGGATGATCCCGAGGGCGTGCGCCTCCAGCAGTGCCGAGGCCACGGCGACGCCGATGGTACCGGCGACGGCCGGCGGTAGCGGTCCGTGCTCGGCCAAAATCCGGGCCAGCGACGAACCGTCCACGAACTCCATCACCAGCACCGGCCCGGTGTCGGTGGCCGCCACGATGTCGTAGAGCGTCACGACATGGTGGCTGGACAGCGCCGCCACCGCCCGCGCCTCGCGGAGCGTTCGTCGGCGGAGTTCCTCGGCCGCGGCGGGCGTGATGTTCCGTGGGATGTCGATCTTCTTCAAGGCCACCCGGCGCCGCAGCAACTCGTCGTACGCGGCCCAGACCGTGCCGGTGGCGCCACGACCGATCAGCCTCTCCGGCCGGTACCGGTCTGCTACCAGGCGGTGGGGTTGGTGGTGAGTACCGGACGGAGCGGGCGACGCGGGTTCCACGGCCGGTCCTTCCCACGCTGTCGCGTCGGGGTGGGTCGGGGCGCCGGGATCGTCGCGGCTGGGCGCCTGGCCGATCCGGCGCTGGTCTGGGGTCGGCGCCCGGGGCAGTGCAGCTTCTTCAGCTCACGACGATATCCGGCCGCTTCACCGAGAGGTTCGCAAGCCGGGTAACGACTGCGACCGCAGTACCGGTTGTGCCGGTACTGCGGTCGCAGAGCGGGTGCGGAGTCTCATCGACCCATCACAGGACCTGTGATGGCGACGAGGAAGGCCCCCAGCGCGTGCGCGTGTGCGCCGGGCTCATCGTCACGCAGCCGGATCGGCCATCACCGGGGTCCGACAGCGGCCCGCGGGTGCAAATCAACTCGCCAACCGCCCGCCTCGTATCCGAAGTTGTTGATGCTGAGTTGCAGCGCCGCGAACGTGGCGGCGTTGCTGGTGTTGATGGCGGTCCACACCCCTGCATTCCCGAAGCCGACGATGTCGGCGCGGCCGTCGCCGGTGAGGTCGGCGAGGAACCGGGGGTGCTTGTCGACTCGCCAGCCGCCGGCGGAGTAGGCGAAGTTGTCGACGACCTTTTTGATCGGCTGGAAGGTGCCGTCGCCGTTGTTCAGTGCTACCCACACGCCGGCGTCGCCGAAGCCGACGATGTCGGCGCGGCCGTCGCCGGTGAGGTCGGCGAGGAACCGGGGGTGCTTGTCGACTCGCCAGCCGCCGGCGGAGTAGGCGAAGTTGTCGACGACCTTTTTGATCGGCTGGAAGGTGCCGTCGCCGTTGTTCAGTGATACCCACACGCCGGCGTCGCCGAAGCCGACGATGTCGGCGCGGCCGTCGCCGGTGAGGTCGGCGAGGAACCGCGGATGCTTGTCGACTCGCCAGCCGCCGGCGGAGTAGGCGAAGTTGTCGACGACCTTTTTGATCGGCTGGAAGGTGCCGTCGCCGTTGTTCAGTGATACCCACACGCCGGCGTCGCCGAAGCCGACGATGTCGGCGCGGCCGTCGCCGGTGAGGTCGGCGAGGAACCGGGGGTGCTTGTCGACTCGCCAGCCGCCGGCGGAGTAGGCGAAGTTGTCGACGACCTTTTTGATCGGCTGGAAGGTGCCGTCGCCGTTGTTCAGCGATACCCACACGCCGGCGTCGCCGAAGCCGACGATGTCGGCGCGGCCGTCGCCGGTGAGGTCGGCGAGGAACCGGGGGTGCTTGTCGACTCGCCAGCCGCCGGCGGAGTAGGCGAAGTTGTCGACGACCTTTTTGATCGGCTGGAAGGTGCCGTCGCCGTTGTTCAGTGACACCCACACGCCGGCGTCGCCGAAGCCGACGATGTCGGCGCGGCCGTCGCCGGTGAGGTCGGCGAGGAACCGGGGGTGCTTGTCGACTCGCCAGCCGCCGGCGGAGTAGGCGAAGTTGTCGACGACCTTTTTGATCGGCTGGAAGGTGCCGTCGCCGTTGTTCAGCGATACCCACACGCCGGCGTCGCCGAAGCCGACGATGTCGGCGCGGCCGTCGCCGGTGAGGTCGGCGCTGTACTGGAATGGTTGGTCGACATTCGTGACCGGGGGTTCCGGCTTCGGATAGACGGTTCCCGCGAATTGGGCGTCCTGTGCGTCGATGTCCGTGCCTCCGGTAACCGCGACATTGTCTTTCATGATCGAGGCGGTCAGCCAGTAACACATGATCGAATTGATGTCTGCGTGCGCGGTTGCGATGAGTGCCGAGTTCTGCAGCGGTGTGAGGACCTGGGCGATGACTTCTTGCTCGGACCAGCCCTGAGTTGCCATGAAGTAGGCGATTGCTTTCGCCTTGTCGATGCGATTGACGATCTCGTCGCGCATGTGCTCGTGCGGGAAACCCAGGGTATGACCGGTTTCGTGGCGGATGACCCGGAAAAACTCGGAGTCCGGGGTGGTCATACTGAAGCTGTCCAGGTTCATGGTGGGCTGGCCGGCGGGGATCTGGAGGACATCGGTGCCGAGGTAGGACCAGTAACCGTCTCCCGCAGTTCTGGCAATTCGCACCTGGGGATTCACGGCAGTTTCAACGAACTGCACGTTTGCCGTCATGCTCCAGGCATTCATGTGTGACAATATCCGGGCTCGCAGGTCGCCGGGAGGGTTGTCCATGAACCCGACCGTCAGATGGACGCCTGCGCTGCCCCAATACTTCGCAGTCAGTAGCGCCAGGTGATCGGGTTTGATCACCACCTGCGGGGCAATGGCGCGCAAAGCCGCCGTATCGGGAGCGTTGGCCGGATTGATCCGCGAGGCCACTTGGGCCGCGGTGACCCACAACTCCTTCGGCAGACGCTTGATGGAGCACGTCGGGATGTCCTTGCCGGGGGATACGACCTCTTCCAGGACTGGTGCGGTGGTCATGAAGCGCTCCTCTGGTTCGATCGCGCTCGAGGACGCGATGGGATGTTCTGGTGGCAGGTGCCTGTTGCGGCGGGCTCCGGGGTCCCACCACTGCGGTCGCGACTTCTGAGGTCTTCCGTTGTCCATTCACATTCACGATGGAATTGGGGCGTGGTCACGCAACACGACGACATGTTTTGTCGCGCGCTGAGCAAAAACATGAAGTGATGTGACGTTGCTCGCCGGCCAGCGGGTCGTGGGCGATTCCCAGTGATCGTTCGACGTTTCGACGCCGGACCAACTGGCTGCCTCCCCCCGGATAACCATGGCAGGTCACAACGTCGGACACAATCGAAATAAAGGACCCGCCCTTCTGCCGCGATCTGACAGCCATTGGGGGACACGCCCGTTGTGCCGTCCAACGCTACGGCGCTTGCATTGACACTTGATCAACCGCGCTTCCTCGCGGGCCGGCGTCTTGTCCCGTCGTATGCCTGCCTCACAGACCGCTTGGCGACCCGGCATGCCGACCGGGGTGCCGCGGCCGTGGTTTCGTAGGGTTCGCGCATTCATCAGCATTGCTCACAAGAACCGGCCGGCGCAGCCGCAGGCGACCTGTGACATCGGTCGGCGGATGTTTCGCATCGCGCCATCGCCGGTGGCGAAGGGCGAAAAGAATTGCGTGCACGCGAGGGATGTCGTCGATGTCAGGTCGCGGCCGAAGACAGATCCCGACCGAAAAACAGCCATTGGTGCCGGATCGCCGCACCTCGTTGATCACGGCCACGCAGGACGGCTCATCACATCGTCCAGGTGGCCGATCGCAACGGCAGTGTGCACAGACGTGTCGACCGGCTTGTCGCCTGCCGTCTCAGCCGAATCTGATGACGGTGCCGGTCGCGGCGGACTCCCGCGCCGCGTCCAGGACGGCAGCGGCGGCAATCGCGTCACACGGGTCGACCGGTGGCGCGCCGCCGCCGGCAATCGCCTCCACGACGGCGGGGTAAAAGGTGTCCCAGCGGCCGCGCTCGCTGGGGACCCGAAGCCGGGTGTCGCCGGTGTGCAGCGTGCCCCAGGCCGATTCCGGTTCCCGACCCCACTGCTCGCCCAGCGAAGCCGGTGAACCGCCGGCCTTCAGCTGCTCCTCCTGGACGTCGAACCCGTCGATGACGAACCCGCCGCGGGAGCCGTTGGCCTGCAGCCGTGGGCCAGGTGCCGCCGATGCCATCCCGGCGGCCAGCGCGGAGTACACGCCGCCGAGGTGGTGCAAGTGCAGTTCGATGTCGTCCTCTGCCTGCGCACCGGGGCGCACGGTGCGCAGCTCGGCATGCACCGTGTCCACCGGCCCGAACAGGGTGAGCGCCTGGTCGACGAGGTGCGGGCCGAGATCCAGCAGTGTTCCGCCGCCCTGCTCGGCGGTGCCGCCGTGCCAGCTCGCCTTCACCGGCTTGAACCGGTCGATGCGCGAGGTGAACCGGTGCACGGCACCGAGCTCGCCGTCGTCGATCAGCCTGCGCAGCGTCAGGAAGTCGCTGTCCCACCGGCGGTTCTGGTACGGAGTCAGCACCAGACCCGCCGCCGCCGCGTGCTCGACCAGTTCCCGCGCCTGTGCGGCGGTCAGTGCGAACGGCTTGTCGACCACGACGTGCAGGCCGAGGTTCAGCGCCTCGTGCGCGAGTGCGGCGTGCGTCCCGCTGGGTGTGGTGATGGTCACCCCCTGCACGCCGACTGCCGCGAGGTCGGCCAGCGAGCCGACCGGGGTGGCCCCGTCGATCTCCGCACGGACCAGCGATTGCCGCTCCGGGTTGCCGGTCACCACCGCGACCAGCTGCAACCCGAAGGCGGAGGTGATCAGCGGCCGGTGGAAGGTCCGGCCGCCGGCACCGTACCCGGCCAGCGCCCAGCGGATCGGTGGCGTCGCGTTCGCTGTCATCCCGCCATCCTTGCCCCGGGCCCTGAGCTGCGTGAATGAGGGGCTGTCGGACGTCGCGCCTAGCATGGTTCAACGTGACTGACCACCTGATCGTGCGGGGCGCCCGCGAACATAATTTGCGGAACGTCGATATAACCCTGCCGCGCGACTCCCTGGTGGTTTTCACCGGACTGTCGGGATCGGGCAAGTCGTCGCTCGCCTTCGACACCATCTTCGCCGAGGGGCAGCGGCGGTACGTCGAGTCGCTGTCGTCCTACGCTCGGCAGTTCCTCGGGCAGATGGACAAGCCCGACGTCGACTTCATCGAGGGTCTGTCCCCGGCGGTGTCGATCGACCAGAAGTCGACCTCCCGCAACCCCCGGTCGACGGTCGGCACGATCACCGAGATCTACGACTACCTCAGGTTGCTGTTCGCTCGGATCGGGCATCCGCACTGCCCGATCTGCGGCGAGCCGATCTCCAAGCAGACCCCGCAGCAGATCGTCGACCGGGTGCTGGAGATGCCCGAGGGCACCCGGTTCCAGGTCCTTGCCCCGGTGATCCGGGAGCGCAAGGGCGAGTACGTCGACCTGATGTCCGACCTGCAGGCCAAGGGGTACTCGCGGGTCCGGATCGACGGGGTCGTGCACCAGCTGACCGAGACGCCGAAGCTGAAGAAGCAGGAGAAGCACTCCATCGAGGTGGTCGTCGACCGCCTGGTGAACCGGGAGACGGCCAAGCAGCGCATCACCGACTCGGTGGAGACCGGGCTGGGCTTGGCCGACGGCGTCGTCATCCTCGATTTCGTCGACCTGCCGGAAGACGATCCGTTGCGGGAGCGCCGGTACTCCGAGCGGCTCGCGTGCCCGAACGATCACCCGCTCGCGCTGGACGAGCTGGAGCCCCGGTCGTTCTCCTTCAACTCACCGTTCGGCGCCTGCCCGGAGTGCACTGGCCTCGGCACCCGCAAGGAGGTCGACGCGGAGCTGGTGGTGCCCGACGGCTCCCAGTCCCTCGGCGGTGGGGCGATCCACCCGTGGTCGGCCGGCACGACGAGCGAGTACTTCACCCGGTTGCTGCAGGGCCTGGCCGAGGTGATGGGTTTCTCGATGGACACCGCCTGGGACCGGTTGCCGTCGCATGTCCGCAAGGCGGTGCTGCACGGCGTCGACGAGCAGGTGCACGTCACCTACCGGAACCGTTACAACCGGCAGCGCTCCTACTACGCCGAGTTCGAGGGCGTCATCCCGTATCTCGAGCGACGGGCGGCGCAGACCGACTCCGAGTTCGCCCGGGAGAAGTACGAGGGCTACATGCGGGAGGTGCCCTGCCCGGTGTGTCACGGCACCCGGTTGAAGCCGGAGATCCTGGCCGTGTCGATCGAGCACGCCGAACTCGGTCGGCAGAACATCGCGGAACTGTCCGCGATGTCGATCAAGGATGCGGCCGCGTTCTTCCCCGGGCTGATCCTGTCGGAGCGCGACCGGATGATCGCCGAACGGGTGCTGAAGGAGGTCGACGCCAGGCTCGGATTCCTGCTCGACGTCGGACTGGACTACCTCTCGCTCAACCGGCCGGCCGCTACGCTCTCCGGCGGCGAGGCGCAGCGGATCCGGTTGGCCACCCAGATCGGTTCCGGCCTGGTCGGGGTCCTGTATGTGTTGGACGAGCCGTCCATCGGCCTGCACCAGCGGGACAACCACCGGCTGATCCAGACGCTGACCCGGCTGCGCGACCTGGGCAACACGCTGATCGTCGTCGAGCACGACGAGGACACCATCCGGACCGCCGACTGGGTGGTCGACATCGGACCCGGAGCGGGGGAGCACGGCGGCGAGGTCGTCGTGTCCGGCACCGTCGCCGACCTGGAGGCGTCGCCGAAGTCGATCACCGGCGCGTTCATCTCGGGGAAGCGGGAGATCGCGGTTCCGATGGTCCGGCGGCCGGTGAACAAGCGGCGGAAGCTGACCGTGGTCGGCGCCCGGGAGAACAATCTGCGGGACCTCACGGTCGACTTCCCGCTGGGCACACTCATTGCCGTGACGGGTGTTTCGGGCTCGGGCAAGTCGACACTGGTGAACGACATCCTGCACGCCGTGCTGGCGAACCGGATCAACGGCGCCCGGATGGTGCCCGGCCGGCACACCAGGGTCACCGGGGTCGAGGAGGTGGACAAGGTCGTCGGCGTGGACCAGTCGCCGATCGGCCGCACCCCGCGGTCCAACCCGGCCACCTACACCGGTGTGTTCGACCACGTGCGGAAGCTGTTCGCCTCCACCACCGAGGCGAAGGTCCGCGGCTACCAGCAGGGCCGGTTCTCGTTCAACGTGAAGGGCGGCCGCTGTGAGGCGTGCGCCGGCGACGGCACGCTGAAGATCGAGATGAACTTCCTGCCGGATATCTACGTGCCGTGCGAGGTGTGCAAGGGCGCCCGGTTCAACCGGGAGACCCTGGAGGTGCATTACAAGGGCAAGAACATCGCCGAGGTGCTGAACACCACGATCGAGGAGGCGGCCGAGTTCTTCGAGGCGATCGGGCCGATCCACCGGCACCTGAAGACCCTGGTCGAGGTCGGTCTCGGGTACGTCCGGCTGGGGCAACCCGCGCCGACGCTGTCCGGCGGTGAGGCGCAGCGGGTCAAGCTGGCGTCCGAACTGCAGAAGCGGTCGACGGGCCGGACGGTGTACGTGCTCGACGAGCCCACCACCGGCCTGCATTTCGCCGATGTCGAGAAACTGCTCGGTGTGGTGAACGGCCTGGTCGACAAGGGCAACACCGTCATCGTCATCGAGCACAACCTCGACGTGATCAAGACCGCGGACCACGTCATCGACATGGGTCCCGAGGGCGGCTCCGGCGGCGGGTTGGTGATCGCGCAGGGCACCCCCGAGCAGGTCGCGGCGAACCCGGACTCCTACACCGGGCAGTTCCTGGCGCCGGTGCTGGCCGGGCGGGGGGCCGGGCGTGCCGCGCCGGCGCGGGTCGGAACCGTGGGAAAGGCGCCGGTCAACGCTCGTGCGGTGAACGGAGCCAACGGGACGGCGAAGAACGGCGCCATCAATGGCCCGGCCGGCGGCGGCGGCGCCGGAAAGGCGGCCGCGGTCAACGGAACGGCGAAGAAGGGCACCACCCCAAGAACCACCCCAAGAACCACCCCAAGAACCACCCCACACCCCAAAACCACCCCAAGAACCACCGTCAAGACTCCGGAGCCTGCGGCAGCGGCCGCCGCCAAGGCGCGGCGGCGGGCGGCCAAGCTGATCTGAACGGCCGGGTCGAACCTGATCGGGTCATAGGGTCGGGTGGTCGAGGTCAGAGGACGTCGCTCAGTCGGGTCGTGGCCAGAAACAGTGCGCCGTCCGAATCCCGACGGAGGATGAACCGGCCGCGGACCAGGTCCGTTGGTCGGCCATTTTCCAGTGGGCCGAATTTGCGCCGAGTGGCCAACCACACCCGCACCCGGTCGTCGGCAACCAGGGCCTCGCCGTCCGACCGTGCGTGAACCAGAAGTGCGCCACCCCCCGGCTGTGGCCCGTCGGCAGTTCGGATGGGCACGACCTTCGCGCCGAGCTTGCGGCGCAGCGGCGCACCCGGTCGCACCGGCGAGAGGTGAGTCGGCGGTCCGATCACGGCCGCGGTGCCGCCGGCCACCGGAACGGGCAGGGCGTCCACGCCCGCCCACAGCAATCCCCGGACGGCCAGCACGGCGCCGATGGCGATCACGACGACGGCCAACAGTGCGGCCAGGACCGTCACGAGGCCGGACGGTAGGAGCAGAACCACCACCAGCACGGCCACGCCCACCACCAGCAGAACCGCCGAGGCAGTTCGGGAGCGGCGGGCGAGCCGGCGGGCCACCCCGCCGTCGTCGTCAAGCACCCGGCGCTCGCCGTCGTTCGCTGGCACGCTGGCAGTCCTTCCCGTCGCCGCACGATCAGCCCCGAGCGTGCCACGGCCGGCCAGATCGCCGGATCGGTCGGTGCCGGTCGGCCGGTCGGCGTGAGTCCGCGGAAGCGGCGCACGGATCGCCGTGGCGTTTCCGCGGAGACGGTCCCGGCTCCGCACCCTTCGGCGCCTTGCTGAACGCGAGAGGAGATCCGACACACTGCCTGCTCAGCACGATGTACGTCGGCAAACCCTCGGCAACGCGACCGGATCCTCGAGGTCTCGAGGCCGGTGACCGGGTCGTTGTTCTCGGTCCCGTCGCTGAACCTGCTCGAATTGCTCGCCAACGTCTGACACCGTCGCCCACGGTCGGTCGGGCGACGACCTCCCGGCGGCGACCGCGGCGGCGCAGCCGGCCCGGGCAGGTGGGTCCGTATTTCTGTGAGAATCTGACCCCGTGAAGACGTTCGACGCCCTGTTCGCGGAACTCACCGATCGGGCCGCCACCCGGCCGGCGGGTTCCGGCACCGTCGCCGCCCTGGACGACGGTGTCCATGCGCAGGGCAAGAAACTTCTCGAGGAGGCCGGCGAGGTGTGGCTCGCCGCGGAACACGAGGACGACGACAGCCTCGCGCTGGAGATCTCCCAGCTGCTCTACCGCGCCCAAGTCATCATGATCGGTCGCGGCGTCACCCTCGAGCAGGTCTACCGGCACCTCTGACCGGGTCGCCACGGACCGGCGCCGGTCGCGGAATTCGACCGGGCGAACCCGCAGCGGCGAGACGCACCCGACCCAGCGCGGTCCGGGCCCGATCGCGCCGGTGCCGGCCGGGGCGGCAGGCCCGCCGGGCCCGCACCACCCGGCGACCACCATCCAGCAGTGCCGCCCACACCGCGTGGGCGTTCGGCGAAGGAGCACCGATGTTGAGAGTTGCCGTGCCCAACAAGGGCACGTTGAGCGAACCGTCCGCGGCGATGCTGCGTGAGGCGGGATACCGGCAGCGCTACGAGTCGCGCGACCTGACCGTCCTGGACGTCGCCAACGACGTCGAGTTCTTCTTCCTGCGACCCAAGGACATCGCCGTCTACGTCGGATCCGGCGAACTCGATCTGGGCATCACCGGACGGGACCTCGCGGCCGATTCCGGTGCACCGGTGGACGAGCTGATCGGCCTGGGTTTCGGCTACTCGACGTTCCGGTACGCCGGTCCGGCGGATCACGACTGGCACATCGCCGACCTTGCGGGCAAACGTGTCGCCACCTCGTACCCTCAGCTGGCCCGCAAGGACCTCGCCGAGCACGGCATCGAGGCCGACGTGATCCGGCTGGACGGCGCCGTGGAGATCTCCGTTCAGCTGGGGCTCGCCGACGCCATTGCGGACGTCGTCGACTCCGGTCGCTCGCTGCGGCAGCACGGTCTGGTCGCCTTCGGCGACGTCATCTGTTCCTCCGAGGCCGTGCTGCTGAGCCGGCGCGGGAACGAGGTGTCGGCAGCTGCGCGGCAGTTGTGCAGCCGGCTGCAGGGTGTCGTGTTCGCCCAGCAGTACCTGATGCTCGACTACGACTGCCCCGAGCACCTGCTCGACCGGGCAACCACCATCACGCCCGGGCTCGAGTCGCCCACCGTGGCGCCGTTGGCCGACCCCGCCTGGCGGGCGGTCCGGGCCATGGTGCGGCGGGACGAGGTGAACCCGGTGATGGACGCCCTGGTGGAGCTGGGCGCCAAGGCGATCCTGGCCTCGGACATCCGGTCCTGCCGGCTCTAGCGGCTCCGGTCAGGCGGCCGGATCGACCACCCGCGGCGGCTCGGCGCCGACATCCCCACCGGCACCGACAGGCATTCCGGCGTCAGCGCCCGGGCCGGTACCCGCGGCAATCTCCGGGGGACCGGGGTAGGGCGGCGGCGTGCCGCCGAATTCCGGGCACAGTGCCTGGTGGGCACACCACTGGCACATGGAACTGCGGCGCGCCGGGAAGTCGCCGGTCCGCAGCGCGGCGGTGATCGCGGCCCACAGGGCGGTGACGGCGGATTCGAACCGGACCAGTTCCGTCTCTGACGGCGTGTACTGCAGCGTCAGGCCGTCAGCGAGGTAGATCAGCTTGAGCTGGGTGGGCACCACCCCACGCAGCCGGAAGAGCATCAACGCATAGAACTTCAGTTGGTACAGCGCGGCCGCCTCGAAGTCCGGTCCGGGCGGCCGGCCGGTCTTGTAGTCGACGACGCGGAGCTCGCCGGTGCGGGCGAGGTCGATCCGGTCGACGAAGCCGCGCAGCGGCACCGAGCCGGCGACGTCGATCTCGATCGCCAACTCGCAGGATTCTGGATCGAAGTTGCGTGGATCCTCCAACCGGAAGTAGGTCCGGACGAGGCTCTCAGCGGACGCAAGCCAGGACGATAGCTCCTCGTCCGGCACCAGGTCGGCCAGCGGCGGGTACTCCGCGGCCATCGCCTGCCACACCGGCAGCACCTGGGCCGCGGTGAGATCGGGCGTGCGTTCGGCAGCCGGCCGGCCGAACATCTGCTCCAGGACGCTGTGCACCAGGGTTCCGCGGGCGGCCGCGGCGCTGGGCGGTTCCGGGAGCCGGTCCACCGCGCGCAACCGGTACAGCAGCGGGCAGGTCTTGAAGTCGCCCGCCCGGGACGGCGACAGGGCCAGCGGACGCCGCTGCCGGGCCGGATCGGCACCTGTCGGGTCGGCACTCCCCACCGGGTCCGCAACCACCGGGTCGGCACCCACCGGGTCGGCCCCCGCCCCCCGGTCGGCACCGCCAGCGTCCGCCGGATCCGCAGCCGTCGACGCCTCGACCGGCGGCGGCCCGCCGACCGGCGTCGGGCCCGCCGACAGCGGCGCCGCGGCGGTGGAGGTGGTCATGCAGGCAACGGTAGGACAGACCACCGACACCCGGGGCTCATCGGGCAGGTCCCGGTCCCGGATCCCGGCATTCGGCTCGGCCACTGCCACTACCCTTCGAGAGTGAGCCGCAGCGATTCCACCCCCGGCGCACGGCGCCGCGCGTCGTCGCGGGGAGTGGTGGTCGGCCGGATCGGCGGCGTCCCGGTGTCGGTCGCGCCGTCCTGGGTGCTGTCGGTCGTGGTGATCGGTGCGCTCGGCGTGCCCGTCATCATGCAGGTTGTCCCCGGCACCGCATCAGTTGTCGCGGTGGGCGTTTCGGTCCTGTTGGGGATCCTGCTCGGGGCCAGCGTGCTGGCCCATGAACTCGGCCATTGCCTCGCCGCACGGCTGCTCGGGATGAACGTCACCGGGGTCCGGCTGTACCTGCTCGGCGGGGTGTCGGAGCTGCAGCGGGTACCCCGGTCCCCTCGTGAGGAGGCGCTCGTCGCGGCCGCCGGACCGGCGGTGTCCGGCGTGCTCGCCGGGATCGCCTGGCTGGTCTCGCAGCTCACCGAGTCCGGCACCGTCGGCTGGCTGCTGGTGATGCTGCTGGCGCTGTCCAACGTGCTGGTGGCACTGTTCAACCTGCTGCCGGCGCTGCCGCTCGACGGTGGCCGGGTCCTGCGCGCGGGGGTGTGGCAGGTGTCGGGGAACCGCCGGCGGGGAACCGCGGCCGCGGTGATCGGTGGCTACGTCATCGCCGCGCTGCTGGCGGGCTGGGCGGTCGCCCTGCTCCTCGGAGACGGCCTGGATGCCCTGCTGCCGGCCGGAATCGCGATCCTGATGGCGCTGTTCGTCGCCGTCGGCGCCGCCGCGGAACGGGGCCGGCGCAGAGCGGACCGGTGGCCGGCGGAGATCAGCATCGCCTCGCTGGCGAGGCCCGTCGCACAACTGCCCGCCGAGGCGCCCGTGGAGTTGTCACTCGAGGCGGCCCAGCGGAGGTCCGTCCTGCTGGTCGGGCAGAACGGTGTCTCTCAGGGCCTGCTGGACATCTCGGCCGCGCGCGCGCTCGCCGTGTCGAGCCCAAGGGCTCCGTCGTCGCTGGCCGCGCACCCGATCCCGCCGGAGGCGATCGTGCTGTCCGATGACGATCCCGCCGAGGTGGTGGGGCGCATCCGCACCGTGGATGCGCCGTTCCTGCTGCTGATCGACGCTGCGGGACAGCCTTCCGGAGTGTTGCGCCGAACCGACGTCATCGCGGCGGCGGGTCGCCACCGTGTCTTCCACAAGCAGAGTTCCTTCCGGGCGCGGCCGCCGACATCCGCCGCGCCCGGCATGTCCCAACCGTCAGCCGACGGTGTGCACGAGAGAGAAGCCTGAGTGAATCGCGACTTCGGGCCCGGCGACCGGGTGCAGTTGACCGACTCCAAGGGACGCAAGTACACCGTTGTGCTGGAGGCGGGAGCGACCTACCACACGCATCGCGGCGCCCTGGCGCACGACAGCCTGATCGGCCGACCGGAGGGCAGCGTCATCACCTCGGCCGGCGGCACCGCCTACCTCGCGCTGCGGCCGCTGCTCACCGATTACGTGCTCTCGATGCCCCGTGGTGCCGCGGTGATCTACCCCAAGGACGCCGCCCAGATCGTGCATTGGGGCGACATCTTCCCCGGCGCAACGGTTCTCGAGGCAGGCGCAGGTTCGGGGGCGTTGACGTGTTCGCTGCTGCGGGCCGTCGGCACAGAGGGCAAGGTGATCTCGTACGAGATCCGGCAGGACCACGCCGATCACGCCGTGCGCAATGTCGAGCGCTTCTTCGGCTCCCGGCCGGCGAACTGGTTGCTGACTGTCGGTGACATGAACGACCACGACGGCCAGGTCGACCGGATCGTCCTGGACATGCTGGAGCCCTGGTCGGTGCTGGACACGGTCGCCGAGCAGCTGGTGCCCGGTGGAGTGCTGACTGTGTACGTCCCGACCACGACCCAGCTGTCGCGCATCGCCGAGGATTTGCGCGGGCACGGCGGCTTCACCGAGCCGGCCGCCTGGGAATCGTTGCACCGCCCGTGGCACCTGGTGGGTCTGGCCGTCCGGCCCGAGCACCGGATGATGGGGCACACGGCATTCCTGCTGACGGCCCGCCGGTTGGCGCCCGGGGTGACCGCGCCCCGACCGCAACGCCGCCCCACCTCGGGTGGCAGGTAGCTGCCCCGCCGTGTCATCGGTTGGGCGTGACCATCGCCCCGGATCCCCGGCGGTACCACACACGCACCGTGTCGTATCGAGCACGTAACGATCTGAAATCCGCGTCGTGACGGCGATCTCGGCGGCTCTCAGCCCAAAGATGAACTTTGTCACCGAATAGGCGTTTAGCGACATGATCAGCGGGTTACATCTAGAAGAGTTGCGGCCGCATGGGCCGGCAGCGCGGGTGGGGATTGCGCTGAGTTCCCGGGCTCTGTCGGTGGCCGAAGGTAGGGTTGAAACCTGCAGGCTCCGATGTGAGGGGAGGGCAACGTGACCGAATTCGATTCGCCGCAAGGCTCCGAAAGTTCCTCGGGCTCCGGCCCGGAAGACGGTTACCGGCAGACTCCGGCTCAGCTGAGCGCCCAGATCCGGGTACTGAACGACGAGATAGCGCAGCTGCGTCGCCGGCTGGCGCTGGTACCCAGCGACACCAGGCCGCTCGAGCGGCAGCTCACCGAATCGGCGAATCGAATCAACGCTTTGTCCGAGCGTAACGAGAAGCTGGTCGTGACTTTGCGTGACGCCAGGGCGCAGCTGCTGCAGCTGAAGGAAGAGGTCGATCGGCTGGCGCAGCCGCCCAGCGGGTACGGCGTCTTCCTCTCCATCGCACCCGAAGGTTCCGTCGAGGTCTTCACCGGTGGCCGCCGGATGCGGCTCGCCGTGTCGCCGACCGTCGATGTCGAGCAGCTCAGGCGCGGTCAGCAGGTGCGGTTGAACGAAGCGCTGACGGTCGTCGAGGCCGGTCACTACGACGTCATCGGTGAGGTCTGCGCGCTGCGCGAGGTGCTCGACGGGGATCGGGCACTGGTCGTCGGACACGCCGACGAGGAACGCGTCGTCCACCTGGCGGCTCCGCTGATGGACATCCCGCTCAAGCCCGGCGACTCCCTGCTGGTGGACACCAAGGCCGGCTACGCCTACGAGCGGGTGCCCAAGTCCGAGGTCGAGGACCTGGTACTGGAGGAGGTGCCCGACGTCGAGTACGGCGACATCGGCGGCCTGACCAGGCAGATCGAGCAGATCAGGGACGCCGTCGAGCTGCCCTTCCTGCACGCGGATCTGTTCCGCGAGTACCAGCTGCGGCCGCCGAAGGGCGTGCTGCTGTACGGCCCGCCCGGATGCGGTAAGACGCTCATCGCCAAGGCGGTCGCGAACTCGCTGGCCAAGCAGGTCGCGCTGTCCCGTGGCGAGGAAAAGGTCACCAGCTACTTCCTCAACATCAAGGGCCCGGAGCTGCTGAACAAATACGTCGGCGAGACCGAGCGCACCATCCGGCTGATCTTCCAGCGTGCCCGGGAGAAGGCGTCCGACGGCACCCCGGTGATCGTGTTCTTCGATGAGATGGACTCGGTGTTCCGGACCCGCGGCACCGGTGTCTCCTCCGATGTCGAGACCACCATCGTCCCGCAACTGCTCAGCGAGATCGACGGCGTCGAGGGCCTGGAGAACGTCATCGTGATCGGCGCCTCCAACCGGGAGGACATGATCGACCCGGCGATCCTGCGGCCGGGCCGGCTGGACGTCAAGATCAAGATCGAGCGACCGGACGCCGAGGCCGCCAGGGACATCTTCACCAAGTACCTGCTGCCCGAGTTGCCGATCCACCCCGAGGATCTCGCGGAGTTCGGCGGCGACCGCACGGCCTGCATCCAGGCGATGATCCAGCACACGGTCGAGCGGATGTACACCGAGACGGACGAGAACAGGTTCCTCGAGGTGACGTACGCGAACGGCGACAAGGAGGTGCTGTACTTCAAGGACTTCAACTCCGGGGCGATGATCCAGAACATCGTCGATCGGGCCAAGAAGGCGGCGATCAAGGCGCGGATCGAGACCGGTGTGAACGGCCTGCGGGTGCAGCAGTTGCTCGATGCCATCACCGACGAGTTCGCCGAGAACGAGGACCTGCCGAACACCACGAACCCCGATGACTGGGCGCGGATCTCCGGCAAGAAGGGCGAGCGGATCGTGTACATCAGGACCTTGGTGTCCGGTAAGCAGTCGGAGGGCTCACGGGCCATCGACACCGCGTCCAACACCGGCCAGTACCTGTAGTTCCATCTCAGCGCTGAAGGCGATGCCCCCGAACGGAACCCAGGCGTGACGTTCGGGGGTTTCGTCGTGCCGCGGCGTGGTGCGCCGCCGAGGCGCACGCGTGCGCGCTGGGCGATCGGCACCGCCGTCCTCGGCCGCCCCGCCTACATCAACACCGGCAGCGCCAACGAGTTGCCCGCCGACCGCGGGGTCGATGCGTTCCGGGAGAACACCTTCCGGGTCCTGGACGCCGCGGTCGACGCCGGAGTCGACTGGGTCGACACCGCCCGCTCGTACGGTCGGGCCGAGGAGTTCGTCGGCCAGTGGTGGCGGCGAAGGGCCGCCGCCGACCCGGACTGGCCCGAACATGCCCCCACGGTGTCCAGCAAGTGGGGGTACGCCTACGTCGGCAACTGGGATCCCGGCGCCACCGTTCACGAGGTGAAAGAGCATTCGCTGCAACAGTTCCGTCGCCAGCTCGAATTGACCACCGAATCCCTGCCCAGGCTGCACCTTTATCAGGTGCACTCGCTCACCCACGACTCGCCGCTGTTCGACGACGGTCAACTCCTCGACGCGCTGGCCCGGCTCCGCGACAGCGGCGTCGCGGTCGGCTTCTCCACCTCCGGCCCCGGGCAGGCGGAGACGATCCTGCGGGCGATGGAGATCAGCAGGGCCGACGCCAGGCTGTTCTCCGCCGTGCAGGCCACCTGGAACCTGCTGGAGACCGGCGCGGGGGAGGCGCTGCGGTTGGCGTCCCGCCGCGAGCTGACCGTGATGGTGAAGGAGGCGCTGGCCAACGGCCGGCTCGTCACCGACCCGCCCTCGGCGCTGCGCGAACTGGCCGACCGGTTGCAGGCGACCCCGGACGCCGTCGCGCTGGCCGCCGCGGCGGCCCAACCCTGGGCGAACCGGGTGCTGCTGGGACCGGCGGGCGTCGACCAGTTGCACGCGAACCTGCGTGCAGACGCCCTGTCCCTCAACCAGGCCGACCTCGACCGGCTGACGTCCGGCGCGCTCGACCCGGCCGAGTACTGGCAGCAGCGGTCGGCACTGCCCTGGCGGTAGCCTTTCTGGGCCCTCGGCCGTGCCAGGCCCGCAGCCCGGGCGGTCAGGGGCTTCCGCTGTCCGCTGTCCGGACTTCGGCGGAGTGGCTGCTCCGATCGCGCCCCGCGGCGTCTCCAGGGTCCGTCGGATCGGCCGGTGCCGCGGGCGGATCGCTGCCCAAGGCGGTCAACCCCGCCTCCAGTTCGTCGAGCACCCGACCGGTTTCCACGACCATCGCACCCAGGAAAACGCCGCGGGCCAAATGCGCGGCGAGCATGTCGCCGAGGTCGGCGTTGATGTCGGCGATCCTGCCCCGGGCGAGCTCGATGGATCTGCGCGCGGCCCCGCCGACGACGACGGCGGCGGCGTCCTTCTCGGGCCGGAGCAGGGTGTGCGCGAAGGCCTCGATGGCGTCCGCGGCCGACCGGAGCATTCCGGATGCCATCGGCATCGGGGGCTGGGTGCCGTCGCAGTCGGCGACCTTCGTCGCGATGTCGCGCACCGTCCGGGCCAACGTGCGGACCTGCACCTCGACGATCTGCAGCGTGTCGTTGGCCTGCTGCAGCCGGTCCAATGCGTTCGTCCAGGACGCCCTTCCGGGATGAAAATGCAGGGACTGGGCCGCCTTGTCCACGTCGGAGTCGGCGTTGGTGGCGAACCGGCCCTGCTCACGCGCGGTGCGCAGCCACCCCGCCGACGCCTCGCGGGTCCACGGCGCGGCAATGCCGGCGGAGATGGTCGCCAAGACCTCGACCAGGCCGTCCGCGAACGACGACACGGACCGGGACGCCTCCCGCACGTAGTTCGGCGGCACGATCGCAAAGTTCACCGCGACCGCCACTGCGGCCCCGATCAGCGTGTCCAGGAAACGCTGCTCGACCTGCGCGCTGCCCAGCGCCAGCACGAAGAGCCCGTTGATCGGGATCTGTGCTGCCGCACCGCCGTTGAGCCGCAGGACCTTGCCGACCAGGAAACCGAGGCCGACGATGAACGCGATCGACCAGGCGTGCAGCCCGATCAGTCCGCCCAGCCAGATCGCCACCAGGATGCCGATCAGGACGGCGAACACCTTCTCCAGCGCGTCGCGGACGGACGCCCGCACGGTCAGCAACGCGATCAGCGACGCGGTGATCGGCGCCCAGATCGGTGACGGCGAGCTGAGCCACCACACGGCCAGCGCCCACGAGACACCGGCCGACAACGAGATCTTGAACGCCTGTACGAGGATGCCGCGGTCGATGGCGACCACCTCGCTCAGCTGCCGGTTCCGCCACCGCGCCCGGCCGGTCAGCGACTGCAGCCAGCGGCCAGGCGCGCCCTGCCACCGACGCCGCCGCTGCGGGTCCGCGTCCGTGGTCGGTCCGGATGCCATGACAATGATCCTGCCGCACTAGATTCGACGGCATGACAGTGCGACGCATCATGGGCACCGAGGTCGAGTACGGGATCTCGGTGCCGGGGGAGCCCGGGGTCAATCCGGTCATCTCATCGACCCAGGTGGTGCTGGCCTATGCGGCGTCGGTGGCCGCGCCCAGGGCCCGCCGGCCGCGCTGGGACTACGAGGTCGAGTCGCCGCTGCGGGATGCCCGCGGGTACGACCTGTCGTCGCTGTTCGGGGCGCAGGAACCGGACGTCGATGACATCGGTGCGGCGAACGTCATCCTCTCCAACGGCGCCCGGCTGTATGTCGACCATGCGCATCCGGAGTTCTCCGCACCGGAGGTGACGAACCCGCTGGACGGCGTGCTGTTCGACAAGGCCGGTGAGCGGGTCATGGAGGCCGCTGCCCGGCTGGCCGCGTCCCTGCCCGGCTCGAAGCCGATCCAGATGTACAAGAACAACGTCGACGGCAAGGGCGCCTCCTACGGCACCCACGAGAACTACCTGTGCAGCCGGGAGACGCCGTTCCCGGCGATCATCTCCGGTCTGGTGCCGTTCTTCGCGTCCCGGCAGGTCTTCGCCGGTGCCGGCCGGGTGGGCATCGGCCCGTCCGGTCAGACCGAGGGTTTTCAACTCGCCCAGCGCTCGGACTACATCGAGGTCGAGGTCGGCCTGGAGACCACGCTCAAGCGCGGCATCATCAACACCCGGGACGAGCCGCACGCCGACGCCGACAAGCACCGCAGGCTGCACGTGATCATCGGCGACGCGAACCTGGCCGAGATCGCCACCTATCTGAAGCTGGGCACAGCCGCGCTGGTGCTGTCGATGATCGAGTCCGGTTGGCCGCTGCCCGGCGTCGACCTGGCGCACCCGGTCGCGGCCGTTCACCAGATCTCCCACGACCCCACGTTGAAGGTCACGGTGCCGCTGATCGACGGCCGCAAGCTCACCGGGCTGGACCTGCAGCGCGCCTACCACGAGGCGTCCGCCAAGTATGTCGACGCCGAGTACGGCAGCGATGTCGACGACATGACGCAGGACGTGCTCGACCGCTGGATCAGCGTGCTGGACCGGTTGGCTCTCGACCCGATGAACCTCGCCGACGAGCTGGACTGGCCCGCCAAGCTGCGGTTGCTGGAGGGCTACCGCAGCCGTGACCAGCTGTCCTGGGGCGCGCATCGGCTGGCGCTGATCGACCTGCAGTACGCCGACGTGCGGATGGACAAGGGTCTGTACAACCGGCTGGTGTCCCGCGGTTCGATGAAGCGGCTGGTCACCGAGGATGCGGTGGTGGAGGCGATGACGACGCCGCCGGAGGACACCAGGGCCTACTTCCGCGGCCGGTGCGTCGCCAAGTACGCCGACCGGCTGGCCGCCGCGTCCTGGGACTCGGTGATCTTCGACATCGGCCGGGACTCGCTGGTCCGGATTCCCACCATGGAACCGACCAGGGGCACGAAGGCCCATGTCGGCGCGCTCCTCGACGCCGCGGCGGACGCCACCGAGTTGGTCGACGCGCTGACCAGGAAGTAGCCGTTTCCGGGGCGATGTCGGTGCAGGTGGGTAAAGTCGGCGCCAGCGACCCATTGATCGGAGAGCAACGATATGGCCCAGGAACAGACCAGCAAGCAGGGTGGCGGCGGCGACGGGGACGATGCCGCGGACGCTGCGGGTGGCGCCGGCCAGGAGCGCCGCGAGAAACTCGCGGCCGAAACCGACGACATCCTCGACGAAATCGATGATGTTCTCGAGTCCAATGCCGAGGATTTCGTGCGTTCCTACGTGCAGAAGGGCGGCCAGTGACGGGCGAGCACCAGCCAGGTCAGTGGCCCGTCTCGGCAGTTCCTGCCGCCTACATGCGGCCGGGTAGCGGTTCGTTCACCGAGTTCCTGACGGTGGCGGAGCCGCATCTGCTGCCCGGCAGCCGGTCCTCGGCGGCGGTGCCCGCTGTGCCGCACGCCACCACCATCGTGGCGGTGACCTGCGCTGACGGTGTGGTGATGGCAGGTGACCGGCGGGCAACGATGGGCAACATCATCGCCCAGCGGGACATCGAAAAGGTCTTCGTGGCCGACTCACACTCCGCGATCGGGATCGCCGGCACCGCCGGTGTCGCGGTGGAGATGGTGCGGTTGTTCCGGCTGGAACTAGAGCACTACGAAAAAATCGAAGGCGTCCGGTTGTCGCTGGACGGCAAGGCGAACCGGCTCGCGACGATGATCCGCGGCAACCTGGGGATGGCCATGCAGGGCCTGGCCGTGGTGCCGCTGTTCGCCGGTCTGGAAGATGCCGCCGCATTCGGCGCCGACCCGGAATCCGTGCCGGGGCCCGGGCCTGGCCGGATATTTTCCTACGACATCGCGGGCGGCCGGTACGAGGAGCACGACTACTACGCCGTCGGCTCCGGGTCGATGTTCGCCCGTTCCGCCCTGAAGAAGCGGTACGAGCCGGGCGCAGATCTGGCCACCGCCGTCCGCGCCTCGGTCGAGGCGCTCTACGACGCGGCGGACGACGACAGCGCGACCGGCGGCCCCGACCTGACCCGGCGGATCTTCCCGGTCGTCGTCTCGGTCACCGCGCAGGGTGCGGTGCGGTGGACCGACGAGGAGGTCGGCGTCATCGCTGAGGCGGTCGTCGCAGGCCGGATGCTCAAACCGGGGGGCTGACACCCGACTGAACACCGGCCCAGCCGGATCGCCGATACCGGGACTGGGACTGAAATGGGGTCGAGCAGCCCCCACGCCCGACCCGCCGCCACACCCCCCATGCGACACCGCTGCACGAGGAGCCACCACCGCCGTGACGATGCCGATCTACGCCTCGCCCGAACAGTTCATGCGGGACCGCTCGGAGTACGCCCGCAAGGGCATCTCCCGCGGCCGCAGCGTCGTCGTCACCACCTACTCCGGCGGCGTGCTGTTCGTCGCGGAGAACCACTCGCCGACCCTGCACAAGGTCAGCGAGATCTACGACCGGATCGGCTTCGCCGCGGTCGGCCGCTACAACGAGTTCGAGAACCTGCGGACGGCGGGCATCCGGCTGGCGGACGTTCGTGGTTTCTCGTACGACCGGCGGGACGTCACCGGGCGCTGGCTCGCCAATGCCTACGCTCAGACGGTTGGGTCGATCTTCTCCGAGCACCAGAAGCCGTTCGAGGTCGAGCTGTGCGTCGCCGAGGTAGCGGGCACCGGCGCGGGCGGTGTCGGCACCGCCGTCGGGGCGGACCAGCTGTACCGCATCTCCTACGACGGGTCGATCGTCGACGAGCGCCGGTTCGTGGTGATGGGCGGCGCCACCGAGCCAGTGATCACCGCGCTGACCGCGTCCTTCACCCCCGGTTGGGACCTGCGGACCGCGCTCCGGGCGGCGGCCGAAGCGCTCGGCACCGCAGGCGAAGGTGCCCCCCGCGAGCTGCTGCCCACCCAGCTGGAGGTGGCCGTGCTCGACCGCACCGTCGCCGGCCGGACCTTCCGGCGGATCCAGGGGCAGACGCTGTCCGCTCTGCTGAACGGGGCGCCCGCCGAGACCGAAGCCGTTCCTACCGGTGGGTCACCCGATGACGCGGGCCATCTCAGCGACACCCCGGACGAAACCGCCTGAACCGGCCCGGCGACCGGGTGATCGGCGTCACGTCGCCGATTACGATCTTTTTGCTGCCGGCTGTATCAGCGGGTGCCCTCCGCGCTCCTGATGGCTGTGCGGGAAGACCTGACTGAGGGGTGCGGGCCCTTCCCGGGCGATATGTGCCACCCTTTAGCTGCTGATACAGATTCGGCAGCGACTCGACGACCGGTCACCTCCGGAAGGGCCTGTGCTCGATCATCACCGGGCCGGCCTTCCGGACGTGCCGGGTCGTCGGCTGCGAAGACACGGGAGGTCCTCCGAGTGATGGCAGCGAACCAGGGCAGCACTGTCGCCGACGCCAGGGGAGAACCTGGGCCGGAGCCGGCGCCGCCCGCTGCGATCGATCTCGAACGCGGTGCTGCCGGGAACGGGTCGATCACGGCCGAACCCTCGACCGACGGCGTCGAGCTGCACGCAACAACGGAACCCGAGGCGGTGTCACCGCTGCGGCGCCGGCAGGATGTCGGCGGCCGCGGCGGCGGCCGTGGTCGCAGCCGCCGCGGTACTGATCATCCTGGCCGTGACCGGCGTGCTCGGCGGCCACAACAGCCAGCTGAGCGCGCTGGATCAGGGCTCGTCCGCTCCCGGCGCCGCCGCCCCGTCGGGCAGTACCGGACCAGGCGGCACGGGGTCCGGCGGCACGGGCTCCGGCGGCACGGGCTCCGGAAGCGCGGGGCCGGGTAGCACGGGGCCCGGCGGCACAGGCGGCTCTGGCCGTCCCGGCGGCACGGGCCCCACGGCGAGCGCCGCGGCCCGCGTGTCGCCCTCGCCGTCGGCCGGCGGCAACGCGCCGCCCGCCGGGCCCTCACCCGCAGCCTCGTCCCCGGGGCGCCGCCCAGCCGTAGTACGTCGCACTCCGCGTCGCCGGGCCACAGCCCGTCACCCGGACCGTCCACCAGCCAGCCGGCTCCCCCTTCCCCGCCCGGCACGCTCAGCGTGACCCCCCGGACGATCGTGCTCGGGCCGCTGAGCGGCGGCGCCCTACGCTGACCGCTTCGGGCGGCCCGGTGGACTGGGCCATCACGGAATCGCCGGGGCTGATCGGCGAGCTGGCCGTCACGCCGTCCTCCGGGCACTTGCAGGCGGGCCAGAGCGCGACCGTCGGCCTCCAGGTCAGCGCCGGGGCGGGCGCCGTGGCCGCCCGGGCCGCTCCGGCGGGCGCGACGCTGGACGGCGCGGCCGGGGTGTGCGTGAACTGCACGCTCACCGTCAATCCCGGCGACATCACGGTCACGGTCCTGATCGAGGTCAACGTCACTCCGAGTCCGCCTTCGCCGAGCTGCCCGCCGCCGAGCTCGTCCAGCCCGGGAACCGAGGCGGCCGCCGGGTGCCGTAACGCCCGGCTAGTGAACTGAGCCAGTTCGCTTCAGGGTCCGGATGATCGGCGCGGTCTCCACCGAGGTCACCCCGGGCAGGGCGGCCAGTTCGCCGGTCAGGTACTCGTACAGGTGCTGCGTGTCGCGAAGGACCGCGCTGGCCACCAGGTTGGCCGGCCCGGTGGTGGCGGCGGCGAACGGGATCTCGGGATGCGCGGCCAGTGCCCGTCCTGCCTCCTCGAGCCGGGCCGGCTCCACCGAGAGCCAGAGCAGGGCGTGCGCGTTCAGGCCCTGTACCCGGTTGTCGAGATCGACCTCGAAGTACAGCAGGCCGGAGCGCCTGAGCTCGTCGATCCGCCGTCGCACCGTGGACTCGTGCCAGTGGATTGCCGTGGCGATCGCGGCGTTGCTCGCCCGGCCGTCGCGGGCCAGCTCGGCCAGCAGCGGCTCATCCTCCGCCGCGAGCGACGCCCCGCCCCCTCGACCCTCGGGCCCTCGGCCCTCTCGGCCCCCTCGGCCCCCTCGGCCCTCTCGGCCCCCTCGGGGGCCCCGGGGGGCATGGGGGGCGGGCAGCCCCCCCATGATCGGGGGGGTCTGGGGGGTCGTCCCCCCGGCCAGCAGAGCCAATTGCGCGGGGGACAGCGCGCGGGTGGCCTCGCGCCACGGGCCGGGGGTGAAGTTGTGCAGGATCGAGTGAGCGGAGATCTGCACCACGCGGCGGCTGCCGGGCAGGCCGCGCAGGAACAGGGCGTCGCGCTGCTCTTCGGTGCGGGCCTGCAGCGTGCAGATGATCTCCGTGCCGCCGGAGGCGAGATGGACCCACCTGGTGTCGGGCCGACGCGCCAGGGCCTCCGCGATCGAGTCGGCGCCGCCGGGCGTAGTCTGCAGCCGGACGAACCAGTCGGTCCAGCCCAGCCGGGATCCTTCGGGTATCCCGAGCACCCGCAGCCCGGCGCTCTCGCACAGCCTGCGGTAACGCCGGGCGGCGGTCTGGTCGGAGATCCCCGTCACGTCCGCGATGATGCGGAAGGACGCCCTCGGCTCGATCGAGAGGATATGGATGATCTGGCGATCCACCGCGTCCAGCATCATTGATTCCACGCAAATGAGCGTATTCAGAGTCAGGATCCGGCACAATCGCGCTTCGCCGTGGATTAACCTCCGCGGGCGGGCGAGCATGATGGACAGCGCCGGGGGAAGGCGCTGACGGAGGGAAACCGATGGATAAGAAGTGGTGGACCCTGATCGCGGTGTGCGCGGGGATGTTCATGCTGCTGCTCGACGTCACGATCGTGACCGTCGCCCAGCCCGCGATCCAGGGCGGCCTGCATGCGGGGTTCAGCGACGTGCAGTGGGTGCTCGACGCCTACGCCCTGACCCTGGCCTCGCTGCTGCTGACCTCGGGCGTGCTCGCCGACCGGTACGGCCGCAGGCGGATGTTCCAGATCGGCCTGGTCATCTTCACCCTCGGGTCGCTGCTGTGCGGGGTGGCCCAAGACCCGCTGATGCTGATCGTGTCGCGGAGCGGCCAGGGCGTCGGCGGGGCGATGATGTTCGCCACGTCGCTGGCGCTGCTCGGGCATAGCTTCCGCGGCCGGGACCGCGGGGTGGCGTTCGGCGTCTGGGGGGCGGTCATGGGCGTATCCACCGCGCTCGGTCCCGTCCTGGGCGGGATCATCACCACCGACTGGAGCTGGCGCGGCATCTTCCTGGTCAACGTGCCGATCGGCGTGCTGGCCGTCGCGCTGACGGCCTGGCGGGTCGAGGAGTCGAAGTCACCGCACCCCACGCCGCCCGACTGGGCCGGGTTCGCGCTGCTGACCGCCGGGCTGGTCAGCCTGATCTACGGGCTCATCCGGGCGGGCGAGAACAGCTGGTCGGACGTGGGCGTCATCATCTGCCTGGCGTTCGCGGCCACGGCGCTGACCGGGTTCATCATGGCCGAACGGCGCGTCGCGCATCCCATGTTCGACCTGTCCCTGCTGCGCACGCCGACCTTCGCGGGGGGCTCGATCGCGGCCTTCGCGATGAACGGCTCGCTCTACGCCGTGCTGCTCTGGCTGGTCCTTTACCTGCAGGACGTGCTGGGCTACTCGGCGCAGGACACCGGGTTGCGGCTGGCTGTCATCAGCGGCGCCCAGCTGGCCACCGCGGTCGTGGCCGGCCGGGTCAGCGAGCACGTGCCCGCTCGCTGGCTCATCGGGCCGGGCCTGCTGCTCGTCGGCGTCGGGCTGATCATCATGGGCGGCCTCACCGGGGGCAGCGCCTGGACCCACCTGATCCCCGGGTTCATCGTGTCCGGGCTCGGCGGCGGACTGGTCAACCCGCCACTGGCCTCGACGGCCATCGGCGTGGTCCCGCCGCAGAAGGCCGGCATGGCGTCCGGTATCAACTCGACGTTCCGCCAGATCGGCATCGCCGCGGGCATCGCCGCCCTCGGCTCGATCTTCAACTCGGCGCTGCAGCACAACCTGGCCGGCAACCCGGCCGTGGCGTCATCGGCTCCGCGCGTGGTCAGCCTGGTCCGGCAGGGCCAGGTCGGCGGGCTGCTCGCCAGCTTGCCGCCGGCGCGGCGCGGGGCGGTCGCCGAAGCCGTCAGGTCCGCCTTCGCCGCGGGCCTCAATGACCTGCTGATGGTGACCGGGATACTCGCCTTCGCCGGGGCGGTATGCGCGCTGCTGCTCATCCGCAGACAGGACTTCGTGCGTACCGGTCCCGGGGAACCCCAGGCGGCGTCCGCCGTCCCCGGCGCAGCGGCGGACGCGGCCAGTTCCAGCCAGGCTCGTTCGGCGTAGGGCTTAGCGCTCTGGCCGGACCCAGGCCGCGTGCGCGGTGGCGCGCTCGGCCTGGGTCCTGAGCGCCTGCACAGCGCGAGCCGGGTCGTCGGAACCGTAGACGGCCGAGCCGGCCACGAACACGTCGGCCCCCGCCTCCGCGCAGCGCTCGATGGTCTCCTCGCTGACCCCGCCGTCGACCTGGAGCCACACCGCGGCGTCCCGCCCGCCGACCAGCGCACGGGCCCGGCGCAGCTTGGGCAGCACCATGTCGAGGAAGTGCTGGCCGCCGAAGCCCGGCTCGACCGTCATCAGCAGCAGCATGTCCACCTCGGGCAGCAGGTCCGCGTACGGCTCGACCGCGGTGCCCGGGTTGACCGCGAGCCCGGCCCGGGGCCGGCCGCCCGGATCGCGCGCAGGGTCCGCACCGGGGCGTGCACCGCCTCGGCATGGATCGTCACGTTCCTCGCGCCGGCCTCGGCGTACCCGGGCGCCCACCGGTCCGGGTCCTCGATCATCAGGTGGCAGTCGAGGGGCAGCGTGGCGTGCTTGAGCAGCGACTCGACGACGGGCAGGCCGAGGGTGAGGTTCGGCACGAAGTGGTTGTCCATGACATCCACGTGCAGCCAGTCCGCGGTGGCGGCGACTGAGGCGGCCTCGTCGGCGAGCCGGGCGAAGTCCGCGGACAAGATGCTGGGCGAGATCTGAACGGCCATAATGATGCCGAGTGTAGAGCGCCAGCACGTGGCACGCTGTCCCACTCCCCGGTCCCCCACTCGCCTCCGGGCGAGCGGGGTTAGAAATTGTC
>CAVWTC010000014.1:0-99373 GCA_963757645.1 uncultured Actinomycetota bacterium | reverse complement strand
TGGTGCAGGTCTGGGCGGTGGCAATGACGAGCGCGAGCAAACACTCAACCAGATGCTGGTCGAGATGGACGGCTTCGAGACCAACGTCGGCGTGATCGTGGTTGCGGCCACCAACCGGCCCGATATCCTGGACGCAGCCTTGTTGCGCCCGGGCGTTTCGACCGCCAGGTGTATGTGACGCTGCCCGATATCCGCGGCCGCGAGCAGATCCTCAATGTGCACATGCGCAAGGTCCCGCTCGGCCAGGACGTCAACGCCGAGCATCATCGCGCGTGGTACGCCGGGCATGTCCGGCGCCGACCTGGCCAACCTGTGCAACGAAGCGGCGCTGATGGCGGCCCGTCGCAATGCACGCGTGGTGGAGATGCAGGATTTCGAGAAGGCCAAGGACAAGATCCTGATGGGCCCAGAGCGCAAGAGCATGGTGATGCCCGAGGAAGAGCGTCGCAATACGGCCTACCACGAGTCCGGCCATGCGTTGATCGGCAGCTGTTGCCCAAGTGCGATCCGGTGCACAAGGTCACCATCATTCCGCGCGGTCGCGCGCTGGGTGTGACCATGAGCCTGCCGGCGCAGGACCGCTACAGCTACGACAACGAATACATGCTGAACCAGATCAGCATGTTGTTTGGCGGCCGTATTGCCGAAGAAGTGTTCATGCACCAGATGACCACGGGCGCCAGCAACGACTTCGAGCGTGCCACCCATATCGCACGTGACATGGTCACGCGTTATGGCATGACCGACGCGCTGGGCCCGATGGTGTATGCCGATAACGAAGGCGAAGTGTTCCTGGGTCGCTCGGTGACCAAGACCACCAACATGAGCGAAGCAACCATGCAGAAGGTGGACGCCGAAGTGCGGCGCATCATCGACCAGCAATATGCGCTGGCGCGCAAGCCTGATCGAAGACAACCAGGACAAGATGCATGCCATGGCCAAGGCCTTGCTGGAATGGGAAACCATTGACGCCGAGCAGATCGACGACATCATGGCTGGCAAGCCCCCGCGTCCCCCGAAGGACTGGACGCCGAGGACCCCTGCGATCGGTGGCGGCGGTGGCAGCGGTGGTTCGCCGGCGGTGCAAGCCCGATCCGGCGCCCACGGCGGCCTGAACGGCGCGTGTCACATGCGACAGACAACGGGGCCTCGGCCCCGTTTTTTTCGTAATCACCGCCCATGATCTGGCAGACCTCCCGATTTCGCCCTCGACCTGACGCACGCCCGCGGTGATGGGCATCGTCAACGTCACGCCTGACTCGTTCTCCGACGGCGGGCATCATGCCAGCACGTTGGCCGCGCTTGCGCCATTGCGAGCAGCTGCTCGCCGATGGCGCGGACATTCTCGACATCGGTGGCGAGTCCACCCGGCCTGGCGCCTGCCCCTGCCGCTGGAGGACGAATTGGCACGGGTGTTGCCGGTCGTGCGCGAGCGCGGTCGACGCTGGGCGTGCCGGTGTCGGTGGACACCTACAAGCCCGAGGTGATGCAGGCGGTCCTGGATATGGGCGCGGACATCATCAATGACATCTGGGCCCTGCGCCAGAGCGCGGCGCGCTGCGAGGGTGGCCGCGCATCCGGGTTGCGGCGTCTGCCTGATGCACATGCACCGCGAGCCGCAGACCATGCAGGTCGCAGCCGATGCAAGGCGACGTGTTGCCCAGGTGCTGTCGTTCCTGGTACGGCTGCCGCAGACCTGCAGGCACTGGGAGTTGCAGCCAGCTCGCATCGTGCTGGATCCTGGCATCGGCTTTGGCAAGACCGTGGCGCAGAATTTCAGCCTGCTGGCGCGCCAGCGTGAACTGCTGGCGGCGGGTTATCCGCTGCTGGCGGGTGGTCGCGCAAATCGTCGCTGGGCGCCGTGACCGGCAACTCGTGGCGAGCCTGGCATCGCTCGATGGCATGCGCGCATGGCGCCCAGCGTGGCAGCCGCCTTGCTGGCGGTGGAGCGGGGCGCCGCGATCGTTCGCGTGCACGACGTGCGCGAGACCGTGGCAGGCGCTGAGCGTGCTGGCGCAAGATCGGCTCCGGACATGAACCACCGATAGAACAGGAGGACAGACATGACACGAAAATACTTTGGCACCGATGGCATTCGCGGCACGGTCGGGCAGGCGCCCATCACGCCCGACTTCGTGTTGCGCCTGGCGCATGCGGTGGGCCGGGTGCTCAAGCGACCGAGGCGCGCCCGACGGTGCTGATCGGCAAGGACACCCGCATTTCCGGCTACATGCTGGAAAGCGCGCTGGAGTCGGGTTCAACTCGGCCGGCGTCGATGTGGTGCTGCTCGGCCCGTTGCCAACGCCGGGCGTGGCCTATCTGACCCGTGCCCAGCGTGCCAGCCTGGGCGTGGTGATCAGCGCCAGCCACAACCCGTTTCGCGGACAACGGCATCAAGTTCTTCAGCGCCCAGGGCGCCAAGCTCAGCGATGAGTGGGAGCACGAGGTCGAGGCCGCGCTGGAAGAGCCGCCGTCTGGGCCACTTCGCCGACTGGGCAAGTCCCGCCGCCTGGACGATGCGCCGGGCGCTACATCGAGTTCTGCAAGAGCACTTCGCCACGATCTGACGCTGAGGGGCCTCAAGATCGTGGTCGACGCTGCCCATGGCGCGGCCTATCAGATCGCACCCAGGTGTTCCACGAGCTCGGCGCCGAGGTGTCGCATCGGCTGCGCGCCCGACGGCCTGAACAAAAGACGTCGCGCTGCCGAATTCGATGAAGCGATCGATGTCCAGGCAGGCTGAGGCAGAGCGGGAACGGCGCGCCCGCGTGATTCACGCCGACGGTGAACTGCAGGCATCGGCCAAACTTGCGGAAGCGGCCGGCGCAATGGCCGACACCCCCGGTGCGCTGCAACTCCGGTTGCTGGAAACCATCGTCGAAGTGGCTGCCGAAAAGAACTCGACGCTGGTGCTGCCCTTCCCGGTTGACTCCTGCGTTTTCTCGAGCACAGTTCCGCCCCATCACCAGTCCCGTCGCGGGCCACTTCTGCGACAACGGCGACCAGTGGGTTGGATACGACCGCGCCTGCGCGGGCCGTGTCCGAGCCGGCGTTGCCGGTACTGAACTCACTCCCTGCCAGCAATGGCGCCACCTGGCTGCCGGTTGAGGTCGCGGGCCACCAGCGCCTGGCCGACGGTGACCTGACGGGCCCGAGAACCGTCAGGTACTTCGGTGTTTCGGTCGGTGGCCGTGGGTGCTCTAACGGTGGATACGCGCGGGCTCAGCGCCGGTGTCAGCGCTGGCGCCCGTGCCGGGTGTCACCCGAGGGCAGGGGACAGCAGCGTGCCGTAGATGTCCGGGCCGTCCTCACCGAAGTCGATGGTGGTCAGCGGCTCGCCGTCGGAGCGCACCTCGAGAACACCCCGCCTCGAGTACTCGGGCGGCTCGAACCGGTTGGCGGGGTACGCCTGGTAGGTCCCCGCCCGCACCGAGAAGCGCAACTCGCGCAGGAATTCCGCGCGGTCGATACCGTGCCTCTATCATCGCGGTGCGGTCGGTCATGCCCAGCAGCGCGGTGGCGGTGGTCCGGGCGCGTTGGTTGCCCTACAGGTCGGCGGTCCGGTGGTGCAGCGCGTCGGCGAGTTCGGTTTCCAGCTACGTCGCCGTCCCAGGCCCGCAGATGCGCCGGGGCGGATAGCGCTGGTCTACAGACAAGACGCGCGTTCCTGGCGGCCCGGGTGTCCGTCGAATCCATCATCAGCAATTTCCCCTTGCTGTTCAAGCCCGCCAGCGCCCCCCGCTGTGAATTCATCACGCGTCACAACGCACATCAGATCGTCCGTCGCAGTTGATGTCGGAACTGCGACGCCGACGCAGGAATTGCTCGACCGATACCCGAGTCGGACCGCGGTCTTCATGGCCGCCGAGAACAAACCTTACAAGTTCTTGACCGTCTTGGCCGGAGAGGCCATCGGCTGGTCGCCGACGCCCCGGGTTCGGTCGGGGCAGCTGAAGTCGGACTTATGTCGCGAGTCCCATTCGAGGAGGGTCTCATCATTTCGGACTATCGGGTGGGCCACCCGCCAGCTCACGGCAAGTCGTGTGGCACTTTATTTTCGGCCGCGAGCTGGCCGTCGTGCCGCCTCCGTCAAACGGTGCTGATCCCGCCGCGCCGGCGGTATGGTCACTGCCGGTCGTCGAGGGCGGCGTCCTCCAGGTACACCAGGCCGTTGCCGTCCGGGTCGGTGAAGGAGAACATCGGCGGGACTCCGTCCATCCGGATCAGCTCCTCGTTATGCACGGTGACGCCGGATGCGCGGACGGTGTCCATGGCCTGTTGGGCGTCGGAGGTGCCCAGCCGGACCGCAATCGGGATCTCGCTGTCAGGTGGCAGGAGCACCAGGGCGACAGTCGAGCCGGGCGGGACCACCTCGATCATCCGTGCTCCCGGCCACACCTCCACGTCGGTGAGGACATCGCAGCCCAGCACCTGCGTGTAGAACTTCAGCGCGGCGTCCTGGTCTGCCACCGGAATGGAGACGCTCAGCACCCTCGTCGTCATCGTCATGCCGTGCTGACCCCGCGATGCCGCCGGAGTCATCGGTCTGAGCGTTGTTGATGCAGGACCGGCCAGGAGCTTGGGCCGGTCAGCAGCGTCAGGATGTTCGGCGGGCCCGGAGCAGCAGCGCAAGGGTTACCGCCAGGATGATCGTGCCGATGGACTCGACCACGAGCGTGGTTGTCACCAGCTTGAAGCTCAAGACCTCGTGAATACCGAAGAGCCCGATGGTGAGCGCCAGTACGAGTGCGAGCAGCGTTCCGACCATGAACAGCAGGCTCAGTACCGTTGCCAGCGACAACAGTTGCCACGGAGTGTCAGGATCGCAATGGCGAGGATGAGCGCGCCGATGGCGTTGAGTACGAAGAGAACTCCCAGCAAGCCGCCTACCCCGTCGACTACCAGGTAGAGGTGGATCCCGCCCATCGCCAGCAGCAGGACCGCGCTGAGGAGTCGCCAGACCATCAGGGTCCGATCGCCGGCATCGAACTGGCGAAGTGAACGGGTGGTGGGAGTCTGCGAGGACATCTCCTCACCTGCCTTTGCGTTGGGGGCCACAGAGCGCGGCCACTATCAATGAGACCGATGGTCGGGCCGAACGGTTCATCGGAGCCCTGCTGGCCCTGATCGGCCCGACCCGCGCGCCACTGGTGACCGGCGAACTGGTGGCCGACATCCGTTGCCGACCTCCGCTCCGGAGGCACAGCGCTCCGTGGCATCGAAGGCGCCGACGGGTCCTGGTTGCGCCCTCCTCCAACGGCCAGACGGCGCCGCGGACGTCGGGGATAAGGCACCCCGGTGTAGTCCTCGATGTCGATCCGGGTTGGCCGACGTCCTGAGCAGCACCCAGCGCCGGTAGCGCTCACCGTCCCGTCGTCATCTCCTCACCCTCGTTTGCCCGGTCGATGGGCGTCGGCGCCACCGGTGCGTCAGCCGACAATCGCACGACCCCAAAGCCGCTCTCAGAGATCACCGCCAGGACATGACCTTCGACTCTGTGCCGTGAGAAGTACCAGGACCACACTTCAACTGTGATTGCATCAACAAGCGTTGAAACGGGACCGGCACTGAGCGGTGCCGAACTGTTGGCGGTGGCGGCGGACCCGGTCCGATGGACCGTCCTGCAGCAGTTGTCAGCGGCCGGTGCCTGTGTGTGCGATCTGCAGGCCCGCGTCCCGATCGCGGCGAACCTGCTCAGCTATCACCTCAAGGTGCTGCGCGAAGCCGGCCTGGTCACCACCAGCCGCCGCGGTCGGTGGATCGACTACGCACTGGCGCCCGGCGCGCTGAACCGACTGCACGCCGCGCTGCCCGGTGCCGGACGGAACCGCCGGTGTCGTGATGAGCGTCGCCGAACGCATCCCCACCACCCACCGCGGGCAGGTCCTCACCCTGATCGCCGCGGCCGTGGCCTGGGTCACGCGTGTACTGGGTGAACGGGTGGCTGTGGGACGCGCTGCTGTACAACGGGTTCGGGATGGACCCGGATGCGCGGCTGACCGAGACGCTGCACTTCTTCGTCTACGACACCATCAAGATCGCCCTGCTGCTGGTCGCGATCATCTTCATCGTCACCGTGCTGCGGTCCTACATGAGCATCGAACGCACCCGGGCCCTGCTGGGCGGCAAACGCGAAGGCGTCGGCAACGTGATGGCCGCCGGCCTCGGGGTGATCACCCCGTTCTGCTCCTGCAGCGCCGTCCCGGCGTTCATCGGGTTCGTCGCCGCCGGCGTGCCCATCGGGGTCACCCTGAGCTTCCTGATCGCCAGCCCGATGGTCAACGAGATCGCCATCGGCATGCTGTTCAGCCTGTTCGGCTGGCAGGTCACCGCCATCTACATCGGCGCCGGGCTGATCGTCGCGATCGTCGCCGGCTGGGTCCTCGGCCGCCTCGGCGTGCAGAAGTGGGTCGAACCGTTCGTGTTCGAGACCAAGCTCGGCGGGCAGACCATCGACCCCGCCGCCGGGTCTGACGTTCGACCAGCGCATCCAGATGGGCGTCGAGGAAGTCGGCACCATCCTGCGCAAGATCTGGCCCTACCTGCTGGTCGGCATCGGGCTCGGCGCGGTCATCCATGGCTGGGTGCCCACCGACTTCTTCACCACCTACGCCGGCCCCGGCAACCCGTTCGGTGTACTGGTCGCCGTCGCCATCGGCGTGCCGCTGTACTCCAACGCCGCCGGAATCATGCCGCTGGTCGAGGCGCTGTACGACAAGGGCCTGCCGATGGGCACCCTGCTCGCGTTCATGATGGCCGTCGTCGCGCTCAGCCTGCCCGAGCTGATCCTGCTCCGCCGGGTCCTCAAACCACCACTGCTCGCCGCGTTCATCGGCGTCACCGCCACCGGCATCGTCGCCATCGGCTACCTGTTCAACCTGCTCCTCGCCTGACCCAGAAACCCCGACCCCGGAAGGGAATCTCCATGATCATCAAGGTGCTCGGCCCCGGCTGCAACAACTGCAAGAACCTCGAACGCGTCACCCGGCAGGCCATCGACGAGCTCGGCATCGACGCCACCATCGAGAAGGTCGCCGACTACGCCACCATCGCCGGCTACGGCGTCATGTCCACCCCTGCACTCGTTGTCGACGAGAAGCTCGTGCTGTCCGGACGCGTGCCCACCGCCGCGTATCTGCGCGAAATCCTAAACCCTGCTTGATCAATCAACCCGATGCTCGACACATCGGAACCTGAGTTGGCTTGGCGAACTGATGCGCCCCTGGGTGTGATGGAGGCTCGGGCTATTGGATTTCGACCAGTTGTTGGTCGGTCCGTTTCGTAGCGCAGAGACGTGGCTTCGTACTCAGCGGGAGCGCGGGATCAGTTCCGTGTCACGGACGTGCCGGGCCGACGGCGGCCGCGCCTTCACCGCGTAGTAGGTGCTCGGGCCGATCTTCACCTCGGCCGTAGCCAGCGTGGTGATGATCGGCTCGACCCCGAACTCGTCGCCGTTCGCGTCGATGAACATCACTACTTCTCGTGTTGGCGGTCGAGCTCCGCCCCGAAAAAGAGGCTGCCAGTTTCAGGATCTCGTTGGCGCGCTTCAGTGCTCGGACTTCCTGCTCGAGTTCAGTGATCCGCTTCGCGTCCGCTGTGCTGACACCCGGTGCCCGGCCGTCGTCGATGTCGGCCTGCGCGACCCAGGACCGCAGCGACTCCGTCCCGTAACCCAACTGCGCCGCTATCCGCCAGACCGTGCCGTGATCAGTTCCCAACTCCTTGCATAGCTGCCGGACGAGCCGGACCGCTTGTTCCTTCTCAGCCGGCGTGTACCGACGCGTCGTCGGCTTCCCGGGAGTGATCTCGGTTCCCATGGATCCATCCTCGATCCCAAGGTCGGGAGTCTCCACAGGACCCAGGGCAGTTCAAGGAGGTGTATTGCGAGCCGGCGTCGGCGTGACCGATCAGTTCATCCCGCACGACGGGGTGACCCTCGCGACCACGCTGCCACAGCGCCATCCTCAGCGGCACGTCGACCAGCTCGAGGGCCTTGGACGCTGCCACGTTCCAGGCATCCGTTGACCGAACACATCGAGGATGAACGCGACGTAGACGAACCCGACTAGGGGGAGCCGACCGGGGCGATCTTGGTGATTGTCGGTGTCTGGGTCTTCTGCAGTTCGAAGTGCATGAAGTCCTTGGTGTCGCTGGCTACGCCAAGCCAGGTGAGGTTTCCGCCATCGTTGCCGCGAAGTGCGGCGACGAGTTCCGGGGCCAGGTCGAGGAAGCCGTTCGCCGCTATCGATCCGATCGACCCGATGGCGTTCGCCGGTTTCTCATCGCCCTTTTTATTGTTCTTGGTGTCCTTCTGGAACCGGGACTGCACGAATGCGTTGTGGGCGCTGACCAGCGTCCTGGCGATTCGATCGGCGACAGCTCCGGGCAGGTCCGCCATGTCGCAGGTTCCGCCTGCTTCTAGTTCGGGAACGGTCTGACCTGGGAAGCACTGCTCCGGTTCTGCCGGTTCGTCGACGGAGGCCGGTTCCTCGTCGCGTCGGACGTCCCAGATGTACTGGACCCAGTCCGTGAGCTGGCGGACCTGTTCGGAGAACTTCGGTTGGGCGCCGGCTCGCTCGAGGGTTGGCCACAGGTCGTCCTTCATCCACGGCTGGTGCAGTAGGTCTTCACCGGCGAGGTAGTTGGCCAAAGCGTTGACTAGCGCGTCTGTCGAGTCGAACGAAGCTTCGTAAAGCTTGCTGGCTTCTCGCATACTGGCGGCGTGGGGGAGGATCTGCGCGGCGGTTCCGCCGGCGCGGATCGCCGTGTACTCCTCTCCGCCGAACAGGTCGACTCCGGTCAGTTCCTCGACCGGGCTACCCGGCACATTCTTCTTCGGGTTCCCTTGAAAAACGCCCTTCTGGGTGTTCGGGTTCTCCGGTGCGTTCAGGTCGACTGCCCACCCGAAGCTGTGCAGGCTGAGTTGCGTGGTGAAGTTCCTGTTTTCCCTGATGTTGAATCCGCCGGCGGTACGCAGGGAGGCCCGGGCGATCTGACCCCACGTGCGACCGTCCGGCGACGCAGTGGCGTCCAGCAGGGCAACGGCAGCATCCAGGTGCTGCTTCAGCACAGGGTGGACGTTGATCGGATGGCCGAGAAAGTCCGCTCCCTGCTCAATCTCTTGGTAGTAGGCGTTGATGCCCTCGACCGACCCGAATTTTTCCATCAGCGCGAGACGGCAAGCGACATACCCGCGCTCGTCCTGTTCGATGTTCGCCTGCACGAACGGGTCGAGACGCTCGTACTCACCGGCGACCATGTCCGCTGGGGCGCCGGCGACCCGGGCGATCAGGGCCTCTGCGACGGCGGTCGCTACCTGGGCTCGGCCGGTGGCGTCCAAGGCGGTCAGCTCATCGAACAGTGGTGCCTCATACAGTGTGGTGAACCTCTTCTGCAGCGGGGTTTGCTGTGCCTCCTTGTCTGGCAGCGGTTTCGGATCGTGGATTTGGACACCGATTGACGGCCAGGAGTTCTTGTAGTCGAGGCCGTCGAACTTGGCAAGTGCCGCGACGGTCCGGTCGGTGACGTTCTTGCGGACGGTCTGGGTCAGCCAGGCGCGCACTGCCTGTACCAGGATCGGTTGGTCGAGCATTGGCAGCCGACGCATCGCGTCGACCAACTGCGGGTCGTAAAGGCCGGGAAATATCCGGGCCAAGGGGGTCAAAGTCTCCTGCCCGGCAGGCACCGTCAGCTGCGCTTCGATCGCTCCCCGGAACTGGGCCGCCTGCACCGCGGTGATCCCGGTCAACGCCCGGATCACAGATTCCATCAGGCTATCGGCCGATACCGGCCGATCGACCGTCGCCGTCGAAGAAGTCGAGGCACCGGCGTCCCCCACATTGCTCGGTTGACGCGCGACGACTCGACTCGTCGCGGCATTGCCGATAGCCCGTTGCAAAGCCACCAAATCGGCCGTCGACCTGCATCTCAACCGGCCAGTGGCCCCGGTCACCGCAGCGCTGGCTGGCCGCTGAGGCGTCGAGGCCGGCGACCAGCGGCTCGCTGTATCGAGGAAACGCAATGGACTCCCTCCTGTGCCGTTTGCTTGCACCCCCGACCGGCACCAATTTGGAATCGGCCCGCGCACTCGGCCCGCGCGTCCGGACGGCGTCCCGGTCCAATTGTCCTCTCGACCACCCGCATCACCCAGTCACGAAAGCGCAAGCCCTGCTGCCCGAAGGTGCACGCAGCCGTGAATTCTCAAGCGCCCAGCTTTACCCGGCGTTCACCCGCGGCGGCTCCCCAAGCCGCTTTCTCAGCAAGCAACAGATTCTTCCGTCACGTGACGGAGGCTCTTCGGTCTCTCGACGCAAGAACCCCCGGTCGGGTCCCGGTCCGGACCCCAAAGCAGCGCCGACCTGGGCCTTCGGTGCAGGATGCCCCGTCCAGCGACTCACCCCCCATTCGCTGTCCCGCCGGGTACGGGACCTCCTGGCCGGAGACCTGGGCGCACACCGGGACCTGCCCGTAGACAGCGACGAGGAACTTGACCATCGGCTCCGGAGACCATTCCGGTGCCGCAGGCGGCGTAGAGCAGGGACGACGCGCCGCGGGGCGTGGGCTCGGCGCCGGGCCGGCCTTCAGGACATCGCCGGCGTCGAGGATGTCCTCAACAAAGTTGACGCCCAGGCCAAGGAACTGCAGCAACGCACCGCGGCCATCCTGGCCGCGGAAACGAACCGATAGCCCACTGCCTCGAAGGTATTGCTGGCTTCATGAAGCTTTGATGTTCGTTTGCGCTCCAGGCGCAGCCAGTTTCCGGCGCGATAATGCGACTCACAGCCTCTATCCCAGCGCATTTGGGCGACCCGTAGCCTAAGTGCCTCGGAGCATTCGGGTGACGCTAGTCCCGAGTATTGCGCTTGAACTGGGATTGCTTTTCAACCGCCCGCGCGGCTCGTCAAAAGATCTTGTTTTTCAGCGTGCGAATAGGCTCGCTGATCAGTACGGTGCCGCCATGGCCAATACCTCTCGCCGTTGGTCCCGCTGGTCGGCGGTCACTGTTCTGTTGATTTCGATGCTGGCGGTCTTCGCGTCGGCGGAGGTGGAACTAACCCGTCGCCCACTCCGGCCGGTCTTGCCCGGCTGTCGACCGCGGTGGTGACCCGGTATTGGTTGGCGCATCCGGATCTAGTCCCGGCCAACCAGCGCGCGGTGATGGACGCCATCACCGAGGCCGGAACGGGCCGGCCGACTTGACCAGTGCGCGGGCGGCCGCCCGACCTACTGCGGGTGTCTTCAACCGCGATTCGGTCGGGTTGCCGCAGAACGAGGAATCAGTCGCCGCCTGCGGCAACAACGTGCTGGAGGGTACAAACGACTACCGGGGCCTGCTGGACCCGGACGGCAATTTCACCGGCTGGCACTTCTCCGTTGATGGCGGCCGCACCGTCCGCAACGAAGGTCTGCTGCCGGCGTTGCCGATCGCCGGGTCACCGGTCCCGTCGGGCGGAGACCCGGTCAACGCGGCCGGTAGCGGCTGCTCCTTGTACGCGGCCAGCCTGAATTACGACCCGGTTCTGATGGAGAACGCGCCGAGCGGGGTCGGGGTGTACCGCAGTACACCCAACACCCTGGTGAATTGCCCACAGGGAACCGACCCTGCCGGGCTGACCCAGCCAAGTTGTCGGCCGGTCCGCAGGGTCGTGGCCACGGTGCCTGCCCGTCACTTCGCGGACAAGGAATGGATGGCCGTGGGTCGAAGCGGAGCCGCGGGTGAGGTGGTGTGGGTGACGTTCACCGACTTCCAGTGGAATGCCGATGACTGCTTCGGTGATCCGATCAGCTTCACCAACCAGATCAAGGCCGTTCGGTGCACCGCCGACCTGAGAAGCTGCATGCAGCCGATTCTGATCAGCGGGGCACAGAACAGTCTGCAGTTCAGCGACGTAACGGTCGGTCCGGACGGGCGCACCTACATCACCTGGGAGGAGGACAACTTCCTGTCCAGCCAGGGGCAACCGCCGAGCAACCAGCGGCTGTGGATGAGGGTGGCCGAACCCGGCCGCAGCAGTTTCGGACCCGCCCGTCAGGTTGCTTTGGAACCTCAGGACCTGTTGCCGCTGCACGCCAACAGCTTCCGGGTTGCCACCGTCCCGAAGAATGCAGTGAAGATCGTGAACGGTCGACCCCGGGTCTTCGTGACCTGGGAGAGCTGCCGCGCCAAGGCACTGGACGTGGTCTGCGAGGAGCCCCAGATCAGCCTGGCCCGGTCAGACGATCAGGGACGGAGCTGGCAACGCAGCGTCCTGTCAACCGGCGGTGACAATTACTTCCCCCCAATCTCGGACAACAGAGGCGGGCGTTCACTCGCGGTGGCCTGGTTCACCAGCCGCTACGACCCGGTGTTCGACAACCGGCAGGACGTCGTCCTGCCGACCGTGAACGCGCAGACCGGTGGCGTTCCACGCATTCAACGCCTCACCAAGACATCGAACGAACCTGAAGCCGACCCGATCCTGGGAGCGAACTTCATCGGCGATTACATCGAGGTTTTCGCCGCGAACGACCGCGCCTACGTCGGGTACAACGCCAACTACCGCTCCGTACCGCTACTCAATGAAGGGTTCCCCATCCCGCAGCAGGACAATTACGTCACCAGTGCGCACCTTTGATCTGTCCAGCGACGCGTCAACTTTCGTTTCCGCGGACGCTGGCCCGTCGATGCGGTCCTGATGCGTCGCAGGTTCTAGTCGATGTACTCGGATTCTTCGGTCAATCTGGTGGGCATGGTGCGCAACGCGTTTCCGGTACGTCCGACCGGCGGAAGCCCGCCGGCGTCGTGAGCGAGAGAAGGCAGATCATGCGTGGACGGTTGAGCAAGTATGCCGGCGCGGTGCTGATCGCGGTGATGGTGGCCGGGGTCGGGGCCCAGCCGGCCGCGGCGGATGACGAAGGGCATGGACGGGGTCAGCAGCAGTATCTGGCTCTCGGGGACTCCCTTCCATTCGGATTCAACCCGCTGGTCGATCCCCCGGAAGCGGCTCAATACGTTGGGTACCCAGAACGCGCCTCGGCGCCATTGAAATTAGCCCTGACGAACGCGAGCTGCCCCGGCCAGACCAGCAGCGGCTTCATCAAGACCTCCGGAACGGACAACGGTTGCTTCGGCTTCAGACAGATCCCAGGTGCGATGCACACCGCCTACGACGGTTCACAATTGCAGTTTGCGGTGTCGTTCCTGCGGTCCCACCGGCACACCAAGCTGGTGACCCTGACCCTCGGGGCGAACGATCTGATTCTGTGCCCCAATGCGTGCGCAGCACAGGAAGATTTCGACCGGGTTCTTACCACCTACGAGCGAAACCTCCGATCGATCCTGACCGCGATCCGCAAGGTGTATCACCACCAGCTGGTGGCCGTCACCTATTACTCGACCGATTATCGGAACCAGGACGTCACCGGCGCATTGAAGGCGCTGAACAGGGTCACAACCAGGGTGATACGTGAATTCCACGGCACAACAGCCGACGGGTTCACAGCGTTCGCCGCGGTCGCAGCCCGCAGCGGTGGGGACACCTGCGCGGCGGGACTGCTCATCAGATTGCCCGACCGCACCTGCGACGTCCATCCCAGCGAGTTCGGCGCACGGGTCCTCGCCCGGACACTGGTCGCGGTCATCCGTCATCGCGGGGCTGATCACCACGGCGACCTTGACCACTCGCTGGTCGAAGCGGGGAACCGCTGACCCCGGGAGCGTCGTTGGTCGTGGTTCGCCCGCGGTCGAATCAAACTCGCATTGGTCGTCGTCTTCGACCCTGGAGGCGCTTCGTGACGCGCTATCTCGAAGAACAGCACCGGAAGTCGTCAAACCCCAAAGGCATCCGTGGCCGGGCCGGCCGTTATCACCGGCCGCTTAGTGACTACCTCAATACCCTGATCGACGGGGCTTCTTGACGTTGTCGTCTGTCACAGTAAGTGGCACCTTCTGACGTGAAGATTAGGGTGAGCCCAAGCTGGTGACCATGTAGGTAGGTGACATGGCTCAGCGTCACGGTAGCTCCGATGGATGCTGCAGTGGAGCCGCTGTGCTTGTGGCTAGCCAGCCTGTTGGATGGGTTGGATGGTGACCTGGAATCCCAGGGCTTCGAGTTGTCTGACGGCGCAGGATCTGGTCTTCGCGGGATCTTGGCGGGTGTAGTAATCGGCGCCGAGATCGCGGTAGAACTCTGTGTTGGTGAGCATGTTCACGTAGGCGCCGTGTTCGCAATCGCGATCGACAGCCTCATCCGAGATGCACTGGTTCCCAGGCAAATACCAGAGAATCTGGACTCCGCCGCCAACTTCTGCGCTTCAATAGGATTTCTCGCCGGGTTCAGTGGACGTGGGCACAGAACACCATCCTGCACAGCGATCGATCAATCAAAATCCGTGCGGACTCGTCGATCTAGTTCGCATAGCCCGCGGTAGTTCCGCGGCACCAAGCCGTATTAAGTCGTTGACCGGCCGCAAGTCCGTGTTGTGGTGACGAAAGTGCCCATTTTATGAGAGCGTCAATGTGCTCACCAAGATGATCAACGGGCTGTTCAAAACCGAGCTCATTGGACCCCGCGGCCCTGCCGGTCCCTCGCACAAGTCGACTTCGCCACCAGCCGAGTGGGTCGATTGGTTCAACTACAGCGGGCTCTGCGAGTACTGCGGTGACATCCAACGGGGAAAACTCGAGGACGCGTTCTAGGCTCACCACAGCCCAGCCAGCGGACCGGGCTGTCGAACTGTCCAGGGCGGTTCAGGCAGCCCGCGGCCACCGGTCGTTCAACAACTACCAACTGCCTACTTCTTAATCACGGTCTCATCCGCGAAGATCAACAAACGACTCGGATCAGAACTCGACGACCCAGCTTGATTGCGTCGAGTCGAATTCGCACCTTCACCCAGGCGTTGGATCAGCTCCGCCGCGTCCTGAATCACCTCTGCGGCACAGTCTTGCAGTTACTTCTGCGTTATATTGTTGCCGACCACCTGGTCACCCGGGACCTGCCGAGCAAGCATCCTATGCACGAAAGTCCGCGGCTGGTCGGTTGAACGAGGTATCCAGGGTTCACTTGTCTGTGGGGACATATCCGCCATCTCGTTCTAGACTGGCCGCGCGCCCTGCGGAAGCCCGCCCGTGAAGACTTCCTTACCGATTTCGCAGATTCGGAGGAGAACGTGACAGCTGTCGATTGGGGTAGCTTCCCCGTCTGGGTCGGAACGCTCATAGCAGGTTTATCTGCCCTCGTTGCGCTATCCACCTACCGCCGTAGCGTCGCGGATAATGAGCGCGACCAGGCCGCCCGAGTCGCCTCATGGTTCTCCGTTAAATCCACAGAGTTTAGACACCACGAGAATGATCCAGCAAGCTTCCTTTTAATCGTTGACGTTATTTTGCACGTAGTAAACCGTTCAGACGCAACGATTTACGGGGTTCGCCTGACTTGGGATCCGCCAGAGTTCAGCGATTCAGAAACACTTGAGCAAAAACGGGACAGGCGTGAGGCGGAACTGCCCGCAGGTTCGGAGGGTTACGTTAACGACCGATGGACTATAGAGCAAGAAATTCGGCCTGGCGTGAAGCTTTACGAAAATGAAGAAGTAAAAGTGCATTTTGCGGATGCGGTCCTGACCTTCACGGACGCCCTTGGTCGCAGATGGAGACGCGCTGGAACAAATCGCCCTGGGAAAGAACAAGTTTGGTGGGTGCCCCGTCCCGCTCACCCCAGGGCGTTCGTGACAGTCAAGCGGCCACCCTACTATCCGGACAGGTTGCACTGACTATAGGCATCCGGCGCACCTTTCTTGCGTTGTCATTTGCCGCGATATTTGATGCCGGTTTTGGCACGAGCGTTCCGTTGTCTCAGGAAAGCGGTTGTTATGCGGTGCACTTGAGGAGCTTATCAAACGAAGGCGTTCCGCTGGTTTGTCCCAGACGACTTTTCCGTTGTCTGCTGTTGGGCTGTATCGCGGCTGCGATCAAATCCGAGGCTGGGCGTGTGGTCCTCAGGTCGGTGCCTTTTGGTGTCGCCCGCGGCGACGGATAATATTTTCTGATTAGGCCAAACAAAACCAGACTGAGCCGGGCCGACGCTCAAACGTCGGCGAACTTCTCCCTCGAGCCGGTTCCGCTCGGCGATGTTGGCGGGGGGAGTCCAGACCACAGGCCGCGGCTGGTGCACGCATTTCGACGAGGACCAACTGCTCGACGAGGCAGGCGTGCTTGAACACATTTGGGTTTTGCGGATCGACGTCTGGTGCGGGTCTTCGGACAGATCATGCCGGTCGGGGCGGCGGTCGGCTGGCCTCACCGGCGACATTTCCGTGGAGGTCCGGACGGCTCAGGCTCTGGTTGTGAACCAGTCAATCTGTGGTGGGGAAACGGCGGCGCACAGGGGGGTGCCGTCCGGCATGACCAGTGAAAGACGTGCGGTCAGGCCATGCTGGTCCGCCTCCTCCAGTTCCTTCGCGGTCACGGCATTCAGCATCAGCTTTGCTCGGCGGAACATGCCTGAGCCGTGTCTCTGCCAGGACAGGTACAGGAATCGGTTCCTCGGTCGACCGTGCACGTATGGGCCGCCAAGGTCTGCGCCCTCCTTCCGGGCGTCCAGCACCCAGGTGAGGACGGAGCCATCGGCGGGGAACTCCTGCTCTATCTCCTTTCCGCGTTGCAACCCGACGCTCACGCCTGGCAGCACAGGACAGTGATCACCGATGACGACGATTCGCATGGTCGATAGTCACCCACTTCGTGGTGCCCACGCCAGGGTCAACGGCGCGCTGTAACGCCACCAGTCGTCTCAGCGCTGGCCCGGTTGTGCCGGGTGCGAGCTGTAAGCGACCCGGATCCGGTCGGGTACGCCCTCGGCACCAATAACAGCTCAGCCCGGTCACTGCGGATCTCTCGACGTCAGAGTGGGCGGGTCACCAGCCGGCGGAGCGTCGGCACCCGGGCATCCGGTAAACGCCAATCTCGACACTTCTTGACGGGTCAAACCTGAATTTCTTCGACAGGGTTGGTCATCCGGGAAGGCCCGATCACCGGGGGAAAAGAGTGCGTGGTCGCCGCACACATGCTCGCCGTGACAATCACCGCCTCCGTTCAACCGACTCGACCGCTCACGGCTTCGGAGGATGGTGCCGCTGTCGGTCACCTGCCCAGGCTTCCGGTGATCGGTCGGTTCGACCGCGTTGAGATTGACCGGCGCGCAGCAGGTGTCGTCGCGGCGGCACGGGAAGGCGTGGTGTCCCCGGCTCCTGCGCGGCGGGTGGTCGCTGCGTTGTCATACGGCTCGGCGATCCCGGAGTCGGCGGCCGAAGGGTGGAATGGCGAGCGACAGTTCCGCGTCGACATCGCGGACCGGTTGCGAATGCGGTTGTTCACCAAGGCGATGCAGTCCACCGCCGGCGGGTTCCGGCTCGATCGGGTGGCGGCGGGGGCGAGCACCAGTGGCTGGGCCACTGAGCTGTGCCGGGCGGCGCTGCCAAGTTCGGCGCGAGACGTTCGGGTTCGGCAGCGGGAACTCCCGTACTCGCCGGTGCCGACGAAATGACCGACGCGCCGAAGAAATGCACAACGATTGTCGAAGTTGCCGACCTGGTTTGCTCGCTGGCACATGACACGTCGTCCTGGGCGGCAAGCGGGGCGGACGCCGGACTGCTGGTGGTGGCGGGAATGCGGCCGGGCTCCCGGCGGCACCGCGGAGCGGCGCATCTGGGTCGCACCTTGGGTGTCCCGTCGCCGGTACGACCGACCGACCTGCGGGCGCGGCGCCGTATCGTTGCCGCGCTGGATAGCGACCCGGAGGCCGCCCGGCACAGTGTGCGCGCGGAGCTGGCCCGCCGTAGGCGAGCCGCACCGGTCCGGATCGACGTCGCGGCGGACCCGATGTCGATGCTGTGGAACGGGTATCCCGTGCACGCCCTCCACGCCCTGGCGGACCGGGAGCCCCTGGTTCGCCCACGCCGTAGCCACCGGCGCGGTGGCGCCGCGGCCGGCGATCGGACGCGACGTGGCGGCCGCCTTCGCCGCCAACGTGCGGCGGGCGGTGCCGGCCGACCCGGGTCGGGCTGACCTGGCGGCCGCGTTGGTGGACGCGTTCCTGCCTCACATCAGTGATTTGCCGAGCGAGTTCTCGCCGACCCACCGCACCGCCACCGCCAAGACAGCGCGCCGAAAAGCCAGGGAGCCAGAAGCTTTCGACGCGGTCATCACGCGGGCAGCGGGCTATCCGACCGCACCGCTGGGAAGCGTGCCCGCGATGGTGGAGGCCGAATTGCATGACCGGCTGCTGCTGATCGAAAGGGTTGTCGCGGACCTGCGGCACCGGCCCGCGGCGTGACGACCTCGCTCCGCCATCGCGGACCCGTTTCGGATACGATACGGACTATGGCTACAGGCGTGATCGAGTCCGCATCAGGTCCGGCGTTGTCCGAGCCCGGGCTGCCGGACGCCCTGATGACCCTGCTTCGACGCACTGAGTACCTCGGGCTGCTCAAGCAGGACGCCAGCAACCGGCCGGACGAGGCCTGGGTGTGGTTGCCCGACGTCGTCGCCGCGATGACCGAGCGGGGACTACCTATCGGTAGCAGGTGGCAGCAGCTGGAGCGAACCGCCCAATGGCACGGCCTGACCGGCGGCAACGGCCACAGCACAGGTGCTCCGGCCCGGATAGGCAGCGCCCTGTTGGGCGCGGTGCGGCAGATCAACGACCAGCTCGAGATGTCACCGCAGCCGGCTGTCGAGTGGGCGCCGGTTCTGGGCACGCTCGGGGAGGACCTGCTGGCCGAACTCGTCGGGGTGTCGGTGTCATCGGTCCGCCGGTACGCGGGCGGCACCCGGGACACCCCGCAGGACACAGCGGAGCGGTTGCACTTTCTGGCGCTGCTGATCGCCGACCTGGCTGGCAGCTACAACGACTTCGGGATTCGCCGGTGGCTCAAACGCCCGCGCACCCCGCTTGGTGGCCGGTCACCGGCCACCCTGCTGGGACAGTTCGACCCCGAAGGCGACGACGCGGCGGCGGTCGCCACCCTGGCCGGCGCCCTGGTCGGGGCAGGGACCGGATGAGCATCGGGTTCCGGCACGTCGACCACCGCTACGCGTTCTTGTGGGAGACGGCGGCGCAACCCGCCGGGCGTTGGCACGCCGACGGGGAAGGCCCGTGCCAGTATGTCGCCGACACTCCCGACGGGGCGTGGGCCGAGTTCCTGCGGCACGAGGAAATCACGGACCCGGCAGACCTTCCCGGCGTCGCCCGCAGCCTGTGGGCGATCGACGTGCCCGACGAGGCGCTGACCGGCGCACACCGCCCAGAACTCGACGCGACGGTCGCGCCCGACATGACTGGCGGACCCGACTCCTACCCGCCCTGCCAGGACTACGCCCGGGACCAACGCGCCCACGGCGTCACCGAGCTGATCGCCCCCTCCGCCGCCCTGCAGCCCGGCTCAGCCGGCGGCCAGATCACCCACAACGGATTGCACGACGCCGAGAACCGCGACGGCGCAACATGGGTCCTCTACGGAACTCGACCGGACCTGCGCGGCTGGCGCGCAGTTCACCGCGGCGCACCAGATGCCCGCGTCCTGGGCATCACCCGGCACTACTGGTGACGCTCGTCCAACGTAGGTAGCCACCGCCCCGGCGGGCACCGCATAGGACCGGCATGACCACTCGACGGCCAACCCGGACCCCGCATTGCTAGACCGGCGGGATCCACCGGACCGCTTCCGCTGGTACCGATGCCGGCCGACGCCGGGGCGACCTGGCTTTGCTGGACGGTCACCTGGGGCTGCTCGGCCTGATCCGATGGTGCCCGGTACCCCGGGGGAGCGGGTAACACCGTCAATGTTGCCGTCTGCGATTGCTGCGGCCAATGGCTGCGCAGTACCGGGGCGGTACGGCAAAGCTGCCGCCTCACCTCGGCTGCACGGGGACGATGTTGAAGGCGGTGCCAGCCAAGCGCCCGAAACTTCCGCGCCCCAGGCCCGTTCGCTGCAATCCGGCCCGTTATCCTCGCCTGGTGGTTGAGCCGCAATGCGTCTGCGTGACGTTTCAGGGCCCGGCCTGTCGCTGACCGAAATGCTCACCGGGGGGCGCCAGCATCATCATGAGCCAACGGCTCGAGATAACCGGCATTCGTGATCTCTCCCGGCAGGTGCGGGCTACAAGTCTTGCGGACCATTTGACCCCGACCAGTGACGACCGTCAGCGGCGGCACGTCATTCGATATGACGGCACCCGCGCCGACCACCGAGTCGTGTCCGATCGTCACGCCCGGCAGTATCGTCGCGGCCGCTCCGATCCAGACGTTTGATTCGATGACGATCAGCGCCACGGTGATGAACCCATACGCCCTTCAGAACCGCGCGTGCCAGTCGTCCCGGCAAACGGGGCTCAGGCAAGCCCGTCGGGTCGCGGGCGATGCAGTATTTCTGGGCCGAGGCTTATCGCGCCCCGGAGGCGTTGTAGGCATCTGCCGTGCACCAGACGGTGGTTGGCCGGTCGTCCGCACCCGAGCCGCGCCTGGCCTGGCCTGGCCTGGCCTGGCCTGGAAGGCGATCCGGTGCGGAACCAAGATGATCAAGACAGCGACAACCCTGGGACAGCACCGTTGACGTCCTGTTCGAGGTTGGGTTTGTGGGACCGCACCGTCGATGTCCCAGCTTGTGCGCTGTGTGGCGTTCGCTGCCAGATTCGCAGGATTCTGGCGTCTGCGAGTTGAGAGGGATCTTTGTGGCGGGTGCGGCACCTTTGCTTGCTGGACGCCGCACGGGACGGACCTTTCGCGCTCCCTGGCCGCGAGTGATTCATCGGTAGGGGTCGGTGATCTCGCGCAGCGCTGTCAGAGTTCTCCGAAGGTGGGCCATGTGATCAGCGCCGAGGTGGGCTGTCCATTCCGACTCGATGTCGGCGATGACCTCGGCGCTGATCGGGATGGTGCGGGCGCCGCGGGCGGTGATGCGGACCAATCGGGCCCGGCCGTCAGATGGGTCCGCTGTCCGTTCCACGTACCCGGCCCGTTCGAGTTGATCGACGAGGAATCCGGCAGTCTGTTTGGTCACCTGCGCGGCCTGGGCGAGTTCGGTGAGCCTGGTGCCGTCAGGTCCGATGCGTTGAAAGACCCGGGCTTGCGCGGTGGTGATGTCACCGAAACCTGCATTCGCCAGGGCGGCGAACACCCGGTTCTCCAACGCGCGGTAAGGGATGAACAGCAACAGGCCGATGTTCAGCCGGTCCTGCTCATCGGTGGTCGCCGGCTCGGCAGGATCGGTCACCAGTGCAGCACCCCTTGACAGTAGTACGATTCCCTGATTATCTGGTCAGGGAATCGTACCAACTTCTCCGGGGCCTGCCATGGACGTTGAGAGTCATTGGAGCGTCATCGGGTCCGAGCGGCGCGGCCTGGCCGAGCTGCTCGCATCGCTGACCGATGAGCAATGGGAGACGCCGTCACTGTGCGCGGGCTGGCGGGTGCGGGACGTGGCCGCCCACCTCGCCCTGGTCCCCACCGCCCCAGGGGTGCTGGCGTTGATCGGCGGTGTGCTCAAGGCCGGCGGTAGCCCGAATCGATTCAACCACGACCTGGCGGTGCGATACGCGAATCGACCGACCGCCGACATCGCCGCGGAGCTGCGTGATCATGCCGACTCGCGGACGCTGTCACCTCCGACCACCGCGCCGAACCTGGCGTTCGACATCCTGGTGCACGGCCAGGACATCGCCATCCCTTTGGGGCTTTCCCGGCCGATGCCGCCCGGCGCGGCAGCGGCAGGCGCGACCCGGGTGTGGGGCATGGGGTTCCCTTTCTGGGCGCGGCGGCGGTTGCGTGGGTACCGACTCACCGCAACCGATACGTACTGGTCAGTCGGGGCCGGCGCGGAGGTCCGCGGCCCCATCAGTGCTCAATTGCTGCTGCTGACCGGTCGGTCCGCGGCCCTGACAATGCTCGCCGGCGCCGGCACCGACGCGCTCAGGGCACGACATCACCTGGCGAGCCCGTAGCCGGGCCACTTCGCGGTTGGGACTGGCCTTTGACGCCACTACCCGCCTGGCCGTGAATATTTCGCTGCCAGGCCGGAAGGCTTGCCCACGGGTGCTAGGCCGATGACACGAAAGGACCGGATGATGACGACGACGGTCTGCAGCTCAAAAGGCGGTCCTCGTTTCGCGTCTGCGATCGTCGCGATGGTAGTGACGGCGGTGGTACTGGTGCTGGTCGCGCCCGCCGCCTCGGCGTCATCGACCACACCCCACGGGCCCGACAACCGATCCGACCGGTATCTGTTGGCGCTCGGTGATTCCATCAGCTTCGGATTCCAGGGACCGAAGGTGACCGACCCACCGAACCCGGCACTGTTCGACACCGGCTACGTGGACGTGCTTGCCGCCAGGTACCGGTCACTCGACGTCCACAACTACAGCTGCCCCGGGGAAACAACATCTACGTTCATCAGTGGCGGGTGCCCTTGGCGGCAATCGGGTTTCGCCCTTCACGAGGACTACCGGGGCAGCCAACTGGCCGCGGCCCAGGCCTTCCTCCGGGGCCACCGGAAGGTCACCGGCACCATCACCCTGGCCATCTGGGGCAATGACATTCTGGCTTTGCGCATCGCGTGCGGTGGCGACCTGGCGTGCGTGTCTGAGAAGGCGCCGGTGGAGATAGCGGCTTTCGTCGGCAGGCTCGGAACGATAATGCGGGCGCTGCGGTCGGCCGCGCCGTCCGCCGATATCGCGGTACTGACAGCCTTCCACGCCTTTCCACCGCCCTCGCCCGAGATCGATGCCCTGTACAACGCATTGAATACCGCGATCGCGAACATCGCGGCCAAATCCCGGGCCGAGATCGCTGACACGCGAGCGCTTTTCAACCCGCCCAGTGATGACGCCCGCGTTGCGGCAACCTGCAGCTACACCTTGGCCTGCACCACCAATGGGGCCGACGCCCACCCATCAGACGCCGGGTACGTGGCGATCGCGGACGCTTACGCTGCAGTCTCGCGACGCTTACGGCCCTGCGAGACCGGGCGGTAGCAGTACCGTCGCCCGTCGAGGTGTCGCCAATGACCCTGGCCCCGCGGTCGAGTCAGGAGCTCGATCCTTTTTGTGCCACAAGATCGGCTTGCGAGATACCAACACGGCGCGGAACTCAACCACACTCTTTGAACGGCCCGGTCGACTTCGACTGATAGACCGGAAAGGACGGCAGCGGAATGGATCGCGACGACAGCTGGCGAGTCATCCAGGCGCAGCGGCACACCCTGGCCGACATGCTCGAGGGACTGACCGACACCCAATGGGAAAAACGGTCTTTGTGCCAGGGGTGGCGGGTGCGCGACGTCGCCGCCCATATCGCCATGGCACCCCAGGTCCCGAGTCTGTCCTCGATGCTGGCCGATGCGGTCCGAGCCCGCGGTAACTTCAACCTCCTCAACCACGACCTCGCGGTTCGCCACGCAACCCGGCCCAGCACCCAGATCGTCGCCGAACTCAGGGAACATGCGGCCTCCCGGCGGCTCCCCGTCGTGACCAACTACCAGAACATTCTCTTCGACATCCTGGTCCACGGACAGGACATCGCGATCCCGCTCGGAATCCGCCGCGACATGCCGGTCGACGCCGCCCGCACCGGCGCGACCCGGGTCTGGACCATGGGTTGGCCGTTCTGGGCGAAACGCCGACTCCGCGGTCTCCGACTGACCGCCACCGACACCACCTGGACAGTCGGTCACGGCGCCGACGTCCGCGGACCCATCGCCGCGATGCTCCTGCTGCTCACCGACCGCCCCGCCGCTTTGCCCCAACTCACCGGCGACGGCCTACCCACAGTGACCGCCACCCTCTCCACCCTGAAGACCACCGGCACCCAACCCTGACCCGGGCCAGCGGAATGGCCCTCCCACCATGGGTTCCTGGCACGCCGAGGAGGTTCGGTATCGACCTTCGCGCCGACCGTCGACAGTCAGATCCCAATCCATAAAACCGTAGGACGACACGTGAACCCTGCTCTGCGAGATCGCCGATCACTCGTCATCGACACCCCGATGACCGGCCGATCGTCCTGTGGGACCATTCTCGGCCGACGCTCCGGAGATTCCCGAGCGGTGGTACACCGTGGGTAAGCCGTTGTCCACGTCGTTGACGGCCCTGGGCGTCGTCGAACATCGCCCGTCGCGATCGTCGAGCTGGTTGTAGAACGGCGGGGCGGGATAGTGCGGCCGATGGAGCTCCTGCCGCCGACGCGGTCCTCTGCGTAGGTCTACTCAGACATCAGGGCCACCGTCTCGCGAATCCAGGTCTCTTGCGCTTGAGCCCGCCCGTTCCCTGATTCTCCCGACACCGAGGTATCGCGTCCGGGAAGTTTCGCGGGTGTACGTCGGCTCAGTCCTTGCCGAAGGGCGCAGCCCGAGTGGCGGTCCGAGACCGCCGCTACCCTTGGCCCAGGCTCCACGGGCCGAGCGAGTGGCTATCATCAATACAGAGGTTATCGCCGCAATCAACGGCGTCGAATAGATTCCGAGCAGCGAATCACAGTCCACTTCTTTCAGGGGGCACTTCCGGCTCCCGCAGTGTGGCGCCAAGTCACAGTGGGGTGGTTTCTGATAGAACCAAGTGAGCACCCGGGAATGATGATGAAGATCCTGATCACGACCTCGCCGCTGTACGGGCACCTCTTCCCGATGCTTCCGTTGATCAGCGCGATGCGTCGGGCTGGCCATACTGTCGCGGTAGCAACCGGACCAGATCTGGCCGATGAGATTCATCGACGAGGACTGGCGTGCTGGAACGTCGGGCCGCGGATGGCAGACGTGCTGGTCGGGATTCACAGCAAACCGGCGGAACCGACGGCTGATCCAAGGGCCGCTCTACGTCAGGCCGCAATGGCCTACTTCGGCGAGCCTGGCGTGGCTCGAGCAACTGACCTGCTCCCGATGATCGCGGCGGATCCTCCCGACCTGATCGTGCACGAGCACAGCGATCTCGCGGGCTGGCTGATCGCCGCCAGATTGGACCAACCCGCGATCGTGCACGGGTACGGCCCGCATCTGCCGTTCACCCGGGAAATCGCGGCATTGCTGTTCGAGTTCGGCAGCGATCGGATCGGCGGCGGCCAAACCATGACACCGCTGTCCGAGGCGATCTACGTGGACCCGTGGCCGGCCGCCCTTCGGTCAACGGAACCGTGCCCCTATGGACGCGTCCATCCGATACGTCCCGAGCAGGAACCGGCGCCACCCGATGCCGAGCTGCCTGATGCGATCAGTAGATTGCCGCACCACACCACCCTCTACGCCACGCTGGGCACCGTTTTCACCGAGGCCAACACCCTTCGGGCAGTGGTCAACGCGGTGGCCGACCGGGAGGTGAATCTGGTCCTGACCACCGGGCACGTGGTCGATCCGGCGACCCTTGGGACGTTGCCCCGGAATGTGGCGGCGTTGACCTTCGTGCCGCAGGAACTGGTGATGCCACATTGTGCGGCTGTCATCTCACATGCCGGTTCCGGGACCGTCCTGGGCGCGCTTTCGTCGAGGCTGCCGCAGGTCTGCTTGCCCGCTGGAGCGGATCAGTTCATCAATGCCGAACGTCTGGTCCACCTCGGCGCCGGCATTTGTCTCCATCCCGACCAAAAATCACCCGATCAGATCTGGACCGCGTTGCAGTCGGTACTCGACGACCCGTCGTTTACCGACGCCGCTTCGGCGCTCCAAGACGACATCGAAGCCATGCCGTCGGCCGAAACCGTGCTGGCCGATGTGTTGCCTCATCCATAGTGTCCCGAACCGAATTCCTCGGCAAGACCCGGCGCGAGGGGTCGACAACCAGCGAACGGTCGCCCCCGGGCGCCCACGGCCGAGCAAGATCAACCAGCGCGGCGACGTGGTCGTGAACCCGGACGGTTCGGTGGACCTCTACTTCGGGCCGGCTGCGCCCGCCGGTCACAAGCGAATTGGATCGAGACGATTCCGGGAAAGAGTTGGTTGGCCCACATCCGGCTGCATGGGCCGCTCGACCCCTGGTTCGACAAGACCTGGGCCCAGGCGAAGTCGAACCGTTAGACTGAGCAGTCTGTCACCGCGACAGCACACACCTCCGGTCGGTATACGGAGACTCGCTCGGTGTGAGCAATCGCCTGGAGTTGTCGAACGGGCCAAAAGCATCGGGGCTTGCATCACACCTACGACTCACCATCGATCGTCGGGTCCGCAACGCCGGGCGGCCCCCTCAGCCGATCAAGCCATCGCCGACGTCAGCCCGTAGCGCCAGCCGCGTCAGGTCCCGCAGAGGGATCCCCCGCGGAACGCAAATGATCATGGGCAGCGGTCATTCTTGGGGCGACCGATGACGTCCCGAACGCGGTTCCCTAGACGGGACGGTCGGACGCGGTGGCTAAGGGAGAACGAGGGTCCGATGACGGCGATGAAATAGCGGCGCAGCTGTTGTGTGCAGCGTTGCCCGGCAGGAATCAGAGTCGCTGGGGTCAACGGCTCGGCCAGCAACGGCGGCGCCGGCAGACGTCGCGGACCCGCGGGTGGCGGCGTACTGCCATGGAGGTGGGCCACGAGTCGCGCAGTGAGCTCCTGCTTGCCGCCACTCGCGGCCACGCCTACGGACAGGGCGAGGGTAGCGAGCTCACTTCGGAACCAAAACCAGCGCAGCAGCTCTTGACCTGACATGTCCTCGGCGAGGGCGGACGCGGCTCCGTCATGTTGCCGATCATGGCACCTCGAGTCAGCCCGATTCCTTGAACGCTCCAGCGGCGCGATTCGTTGGGTTGCACCCAGCAGCGGCGCGTCGCCGAGCGTTCCTGCGTTCGAGCGCGTTCGCGGCCCGCGTAGTCCTCTCTTCTTCTTTCCGCAGTCCTCCTGCCGCGATCTTCCTGCTCGACGCGTTGCGGCTATTTGCCGCGGAGACCGATTGGGTTGCCGTCCTTGTCCGCTAGGACGCAGATTCGCACCTCCGGTGCGACCTGGCGAGGCGCCGACTTCTCAACGGCGCCGGCGTCGAGCAGCGCCTCTCGGGCCGCGTCGAGGTCGTCGACGTCGAGGTTGACCACGGGCCCGTCGGTGTCGTTCGCCGGATTTAGGCCGATCTCGAACCCGTCGACGTTGTAGCCGACGTAATAAGACTCGTCGGTGTGCGGCGTTCCGTAGGCCGCGGTGTAGATCGCCTTGGAGGCGTTCAGATCGGACACTGGAATGACCACGCTGCGAATCGCATTGCTCATGAACGTCTCCTTCGGGATTGTGCCGGCTGGCGGCCGGTCACGAGTGGACCGTGTCATCACGCTAAGGGTGTTGCACCGAGTGCGCTTCTCGATTCCTGACCGGATCTGGCGGCGAGTTGAGATCGGACACGGGGGGCGCCGGATGTGTGAAAGCCTCGGACCGCCGACGGCGCCGATTGCAGTTCGCCTGGATCTGCCTCCGTTGGTTCAACCGGTGTTGCGACCACCGGCTTGACCCCAAGGATCGCCATCGGGCACCTCCGAACCCGCGACGAAAAGGCAAGCAGGCCGACCCGGCAGCACCGGCCGCATGTCGGTGCGACTGCCGCTTGGCCGCTGGGGCGAGATGCCGTGGCGTCCGGTCTGGCGCCACCAGCCTGGCTTTGCCAGTGTCGGTGTCATGACACAGATGCTTCCCGCCCCGCGTTTGCTTGCCGACGGCTTCGTGATGGTCGAGTCGGGGCGTTGGCACAACGGCCGCCTCTGGTTCGCCCACTGGGGTGCCGGCGAGGTGGTGGCCGTAGACCTTCTGGGCCAGACAGAGGTCATGGCACCCGGGCGCACAACAATGGGCTGGGCGATCGACTGGTTGCCGAATGGCGGTTTGCTCGTCTCCGGCGAGGATCTGGCCCTCAACGACCCAAACGGTGCAACCAAGAGATACAGCGAACAGGGTGGCAACGAGGTCATTGTCGACCCGGTCGGCCACGTCTATGTGAACGGCGCTGACTTCGACTTCGCCGGTGGAGGGGAACCCACACCAGGGTGGATCCGCATGGTAGCCCCAGACGGAACGACTCGCGAGGTCGCAGGTGGCATCGAGTTCCCGAACGGCATGGTCGTGACTCCCGATGGATCGACACTCGTCATCGCCGAGTCCTTCGCCGGCAGGCTGACGGCATTTGACATCGGCCACGACGGTTCGCTGTCCGGGCGTCGCACCTGGGCCGAGGGCCTCGGGCCCGACGGCATCTGCATTGACGACGCGGGCGGCATCTGGTCCCAGACGGCCGACACCTTTGCGCATACCCGCGTCCCGGGCGCCCCCGCTGGAGCAGTCGTCCGCGTGCTCGACGGCGGCGAGATTACCCATCGAGCCGAGACCGACGTTCCGTGTTTCTCATGCGCCCTCGGCGGCCCGAAACGCCAGCAATTGTTCTTACTTTGCAACGAGTTCGAGGGAGTCGACCAACTCAAGGCGGTGCAGTCGCGGCGCAGCGCCCGCATCTACGTTACCGACCTGCAGGCATGACCGGTTTCTTATCTTGTTCACCCCCGAGGAACGACTCTTGAGTTCGGCGAGGCGATCATGGGGAGCCGACCCTCCCAGGCGCGCTTGAAAATTAGGCCGACAAACACTGACGTTGCCGGCGGTCGATCTTCCGCTTCGATCCGAAGCCAGCCGACGCACTCTGTGATGCAGCCGTCCGGTGAGGGATCGGCCTCCGGCACAGCTTGCCCGCCACTCTCTTGACTCAAAACAGGCTGAGCCGGCTGCAGCCGCCGGACGACCCTGCGCATGTTCCGTCGCTGCGCGAGTCGGCGGCCGGTGCCCTAGTGCGCGAGGACGGGCGGTGGTGATCTGAGCACGGATGAACTGCACCAGGATTAATCTCGCCGGTGGCTGGACATGTCATCTGGGACTCCGTCAGCGGCGCCCTCGGTGGTGTCGGCGGTGCGCTCACCGTGTTCGGAACCCTCGTCGTGGTGTTGGGTTTCGCCTCCTGTCTGTGGCAGAAGCGCCGCGGTACAGGGAGCAATCACGGTTCGTCGGGGTTGTTGTGGACGATGCTGATCGGCGCGCCGCGGGTCACCCCCGGTGTGGTGCTGCCGATAATGCTGACGGCCGTGAACATCATTCTCAACGCCGGCATCACGCTGTGGAACCGGGTCAGCCGATGACGGCGGTGCCCACCTGCTACACGCTGACCGGCCTGACCCGAACCGCTGGCGCGAACCGACTGGTGATGATCCAGGGTTTCGACCTGCCGTTCCGCGGTGTGCTCGTCGCGGCCGCCGCCTTCGGGATCGGCCTGTTGCCCACCGTCCCGGCAATGCTGCTGGTCGGCAGCTGGGGCCTGCTGGTGATGGCCGGCGTGCAGGCCGCGGTACTCCAACTGGTGAAACGGCGGCGCACCGCGGCCGCCGGCGGTGTCACCCCTGGCCGCCGCCACCGTCGGCGCCCCGCTGGTCGCCGGAGCCGCCGGGCTGGTCCTCGGCCGCCGAGCGCTCACGAGCGGACGAGACGCTGCCCGCGAGCGATCGAATTGACGAGACGCGGACATGCTGGCGATTTACGAAGACCACGGGCATTGGGAACCCGATCAGGCAACGCCCTGACCGGGTCAGCCCGGTCCACGCCACCTGCTTCAGGTGACCCCGCGGACAACTGTGCGCATGTTGCCCCGTCGCGCGGCCGCCCGTGCCGCCCGGGACGGCCGGTGGCCGGGCAGGGCGGTGACATCGGTTGAGCTTCCAGCAACGTGGGCCGCCACAAGGATTGCGAGCCGCTGGGCGGTGGTTGTAGCGCTTTCCTGGCCCGCGGCCCTCAGCCTGGTACTGATCCTGCTGGTCGTGATCACCCTGTTCGGCAACGCCGGGCCGGCCGCGCTTCCGCAGTCGCGCCGGAGGCGATCAACCAGGCGTGCACCGTTGCCGCCACCGGGTCGCGGTCCATACCCCCGGTCGCTGCTGCCGCTGAAATCCCGGGTAGTGGCGCTCAGCGGAGGCAGGACCTGAACAATGGCGCGCGCACCGTACCGGTTTCCGGAACGGCCCCGCCGTTGCGCGACATCGTCTGCGCGCAGATAAAACCGACACGCCAACGGATTTCGACGCGGGCAACATCATCAGCGACGCCGTGTTCTACAACGACTCCGCGTTCCCCGACGTCGGCACCGTCCAGGCCGCGCTGGACAGAATCGCCGGCAGAGGCGTGGCATCGACCTGCCTGCGCCGCGGCACCTACACGCCAAGCGCCTACCGCCTGACCTGGTGCAGGGATTGGCCCGGTCCGACCGGTTCGCAGTCCTACGCCAGCATGCTGTTCCACCTCGGGAAGTCCTGCGGCATCAACCCGAATGTCGCGATCGTGATCGTGCAGAAGGAAAGCCAGGGCCTCACCCGGCCCGTCCCGCCGGCAACGCTCACCGGGCTCGGCTGCCCGGACACCGGACAGGGCGGAACCGCCAACTGCGACGTCGGGTCCGCCCGGTGTCTGGGCCCAGACGTTCGGCATGTTCCAGGCCTTCGCTCGGCTTCCCGCCGACCCGTCCAGGGTGAATTACCCAGAAGGCAGAACCAGCGACATACTCTGGAACGTCGCCGAAACCGGCTGCGGCAGCGCACCAGTCACTGTGAGGAACCGCGCGACCGCCACCCCGTACACCTACACCCCTTACCAACCAAACGCCGCCAGCCTCGCCGCCTACCCCGGAAAGGTCGACGCCTGCAGCTCCTACGGCATCCGCAACTTCTTCCGGCTGTTCACCGAGTACCGCGTCCGCACCGGCGGCGGCACCCCCGCCCGGGTCGCCGGCGCCGCGAGAGGACCGGAGTCACCGTCCCCGACAACGCCTACCTCACCCCAGCACTGGCCGGCAAAACGATAAAAGCCCCAATCGCGGGCGTCGCCAAAGGACTCGCCGCCGGCTTCGCCGCCCTGGGCATGCCCTACGTGTGGGGCGGCGGCGGGAGCGGTGCCGGCCCCGACAACGGCTGCGCCCGCGGCGGCGGGGACTACAACTCCTGCGGCACCGAGATCGGCTTCGACCGCTCCGGACTCACCGCGTACGCCCTGGTTAGGGGCCCCCGCTTTACATCTGTCCCCGGTCGGTGGTTGACGGCATTGACGCGGCTGTTGTCGAGGGGTTGTGTCTGACCATATGTCGCAGCCGAACGGTTGACCCGGCATCACTCATTCGCGCCGGGCACGAGGGAGAAAGCGAGTGATCTGTCGAATCGGCATCTGGTTACCTCCGTGCCGCTACGCCATATGGGGTAAGCTGATGGTGTCGATCCCGGGGGTAGGTGCATGGCAGAGACGAGCAACGAGTCCAGCACAGCCCAATGGGAAGCCGGTCAGGCGCGGGCGCGGCGACAGGCCCAGGCAAACGGCCTGGTCGGGTTCCTGATCGCGCCGGCGCTGTTCGTCGCTTCGTGGTGGTTGGCGGAATGGATGGTGACGGGCCTTCTGCGTTACGTCGTCGCGACGGTCATCCTGATGGCCATCGTGGGTCCGATGATAGCGGTCATGGTGCGGAGCGGTCTCAAGGCCCAGCAGGACAACGATGAGCGAATTCGCAGGTTCACCGGCGAACTCGCGGACGCCGTCAACCTGGCTGATCAGGAGTCGATGAAGAGGGCGAACCAGGCTCGCCGTCAGGAGTTCGAGACCCAACTGGCAAACGCCCTTGACATGGCTGAGGGCGAGCCGGAGGTGATCGATGTTATCGAAAGGTCGCTCGCGTCCCGGTTGCCGGACTCTCCTATCGAGCTGCTGCTGGCCGACAACAGCCACGCGCATCTGCTGCGAATGGCCAGTGTGGACACCGCCCTCGGCCCAGGCTGCGCCGTGGATTCGCCGGATCGGTGTCCCGCCGCGCGCCGCGCGCAGGTGCAACTGTTCGACAACAGCGATAATTTGGATGCCTGCCCAAAACTTCGCGGCCGGCCTGCGGGCGCCGTGTCCGCTATCTGCGTTCCGGTCTCCATCATGGGCCGCACCGTGGGTGTCATTCACGCCACCGGTCGACCCAACTCCAGGTTCGCTGCTGACCGGGTGCAGGATCTGGGCACGCTGGCAAAGCTGGCGGGCGCCCGCATCGGGCTGCTCCGGATCATGAACGAGACGCAGCTGCAGGCGGCGACCGACAGCCTCACCGGCCTGCTCAACCGACGTTCCTTCGAGGAAAAGGTGGCCGCCGTCCGTCGCGAAAGCCCCGAGCTCGCAATTGCGATCGCCGACCTGGACCACTTCAAACGACTCAACGACACCTACGGCCACGAAACCGGAGACCGCGCCCTGCGGCTTTTCGCCCAAGTAATGGCCGGCTCGGTCCGGACCCAGGACATCGTCAGCCGGCACGGGGGCGAAGAATTCGTGATTGCCCTCACCGACTGCCCGGTCGAAAGCGCCAGGATCGTGCTGGACGGGATCCGCGGCAGGCTCGCCGCGGCCATCACCGTTGCAGGGCTGCCGAACTTCACCGTCAGCATCGGGGTCATCCAAGCCGACCCGCAGCAGGACCTGCCGACCCTGATCGACCGCGCGGACCAGGCACTGTTTCAAGCCAAGCGTGATGGCCGTGACCAGGTCGTCGTCCACGACCCTCTGGGTGGCGTGGTGCATCCGCAGGATCGGCATCCTGAGGCGCCAGCGACCGAACAACTCGATGCAAACGCTCCAGGCGCCGATGAATCCGGCCAACCATCAATCGTCCTGCGCCTGGACCGTTCGTCAGGCACCTCAGTCAGCCGGTGAACCGGCTCGCCGCGGAGAAATACCGGCAGGCAGCATCGGCGCATCTGGGGCTGGACGGGACCCAAACCCAGGCCAAGTGTCGGGATCGACTAGGCCCGTCGCGGCGAGGATCCGCACTGCCGCGTGGGCGGTGCGCAGGTCGGCGCGCGGCGTCTGTGCAGGTGGTGGTGGTGGTGCCATCTGGGTGGTGGCAGCTTGAGGGTCAGTGCGATGCGCACCCGACCCATGTGGGTCGTCACCGGGGACGCCGTCACGCATCGCGGCGGCGACCACAGCCGCCGGGAGCGGGAGTATGGCGCCGGCCGCGCGAACCTTGGCGGTGCGGACGGTGATCATGCCGACGGTCACGGCGCAGCGTCCGCCGTTTGTTCCGGCGTGACGGCGGGGCGGCCGGTGAGCCCGTGCTAGTCCAACACCCACGGACGCGGTCCCGCCGCAGCGGGCCGAGCACCCGGTACACCAGTTGCTCCGGAGTCTGCCCAGGCAGGGGCACACCGTTCCGCACGCCGGCACCGTACCGGTGCCGGCGCCCAACTCCGTTCTGGTCGCATCTCGATCGATTCGGTGGCCGCACGTGGATTCGGCACGGGGAGGGATCGTTGTGTCGTCGGGAAGGTCAGGTTGGCCGGTGGCGCCAGCAGGTTTCTCCGAGCCCCGCTTACGGGGTCGTACAGCCGGGTGTGGTGCACCGTGGTCGGCAAGATTCGCTGCGGCATATCGCCGACCAACCTCCTTTCGTACAACGGGATTGGCCATTGGGCACGCGACGACAGATCTTCTGGCTGCCTTGAGCCGGGTAGGCTCGATCGAAACATAGGTGTCGTGGTGAGGGAGCGCAGAATGGCAAAACAGCAGTCGGTGACGTTGGTTGACGATCTCGATGGTGGTAAGGCGGTGGAGACGCTGCGATTCGGTATCGACGGAGTTCTGTACGAAATTGATTTGAGCAAGAGGAATGCCAACGCGCTGCGGAAGACCTTGGGCGGCTTCGTCGAGCACGCGCGCCGAGTGAGACCTTCCCGCAGTGCAAGCCCACGACCAAGAGCGGCGGCAGTCCCCACAGCCACTTCCGCCCAAGTTCGCGAGTGGGCCACGGACAACGATGTGGCACTTTCGGCGAGAGGCCGGATCCCGGCAACGGTGATGGAGCAGTACATCGCGGCAACGTCGTAATTCGAGGAGTCAGACCTGTTTTGCCAGCCACTTCCTCTAAACTGTGCACGTGAGGTTAGTCCCGTAATGCTGGGACGACACGGGTTCGCCGACTGCAGGGCACGACTGGAGGTCGATCACCCCGAGTGTTGGAGGCCGGTCGCCCAAGGGTGCTGCGACCAGTCATGCGTCAGGCCTCGATGAGGTGCGCGCCGAGTTCGCATTCGAGGAGGTCGAGCAGTGTCTGCATGCATTTCATTTTGCCCCGGGAATGGACGACTGCGAGCAAGTGCAACTTTGACGGAACTTGCCACAGAAGGGGTGAGCTGTAATGGCCGAGGAGTCAGCAACATCACCGGTTCGACGCCCGTCTGAAAGACACCAATCCGCTGCCAATTGTGTCGGTGGTTCAACCTACAGTATTCTAATTTGTACTCGGCGATAGGCTCAAAGAATGGGAACATACAATCCGCGAGAGGGTGTTCGGAGGCACAATTGACCCGAAGGCACCACCAACTGGTACAGCAATGGCTGGAACCTGTTCGGGTTGCCTAGGTTTTGACGAGCGCGATCAACTGCAGATGTGAGTACCTCGACTCTTGCAGTCGTGACGGTGGCCGAAGATTACCATACATTTGCAGTGAAGGATCAGCTCAAATGCGGCACAACACAACCGCTCACATCATCGAAAGCAACCGACTCAGCGGGAATAGCTCAATGACCTGGTCAAATGTTCTGTTTCCTAAACCACGCGCGGTACTTCCGAGTACTGAGGGCCGGCTCGCCGTTCACGATCTTGTTGCAATCTGGTGGAGGCGAGTAGGCGCCTCGCAGGCATTGTCGCCATGTCCCACTGATGAAGCTGAGACAGGTCTGGTCGATAATGATTGCAGGGCAGTACTTCTCGGTGTCTGAATGGCTGAATTTGATGGCACATGGAAGCGGATGTCAACCGTATCGATGGGGGGTCGCACCGATCGGTCCGGTCAGATGGTCACGGACCTGATGCCGGTACCGCGTGAGTTGACCCGGAGACACCCGGGTGAGTGGGTCGATGTGCTCGTACAGCACCTCGCCGACAAGAGGACCCCGACGCCGACTGGCGGACAGAGTCACCAGCGCTTGCCGAATGTTGCCCCTTGTGGGTGTCGAGCACGGTCATGTACTTGCGTGCTTCGGTTTCAGAATCGTACGGAACCGAGACCTGCGAACCAGTCTTGGGGTCCATCGAGCGGACCTCGTGATTGACCGATCCGTCGGATCGAGGACGCTGCCGCAGGCTGGCCGCAGCCCTAATCTACGGGACTCTCGTCCTAAATCGGCCCGTTCCCGTCCTACTTCCGTCTGTTTTCGCAGGTCAGATGGGTGTCCGAGGGGGGACTTGAACCCCCACGCCCCTAAGGGCACTAGCACCTCAAGCTAGCGCGTCTGCCATTCCGCCACCCGGACAGGTGTTCACGGCGCCGGAGCACCGCGGTGGCTCAGCTTACTCGATGCATGCCGTCTCCCCAACCGACCGGGAAGGCGGCCGAGCCGTGCCGCCGGGGCAGTGCCGGACCCGTCATTGCTGGTGGTAGGAAAGTCCGATGACCGCCTCGGAGCCCAACCCTGATCCAGCCGGCAGCAGCCTGTCCGGAGGGAGCACTGCGCCGTCCGCCGCCGAACGCGAGGTGGTGCAGCTGTGCAGCGAGCTGATCCAGATCGACTCGGTGAACACCGGCGATCCGGACACCATCGGCGACGGTGAGGCCCGAGCGGCTCGCTACCTGCAGCGGAAGCTGGAGGAGGTCGGGTACGAGACCACCTACGTGGAGTCCGTTCCCGGGCGCGGCAACGTCATCGCCCGTCTTTCCGGATCGGACCCGGATCGGGGTGCGTTGCTGATCCATGGCCATGTCGACGTGGTGCCCGCCGATGCCACCGAATGGACCGTCGACCCGTTCTCCGGCGCCGTCCGCGACGGCTACGTCTGGGGTCGCGGCGCGGTGGACATGAAGGACATGGTCGCGATGACCGTCGCCGTCGCCAGGGACTTCAAGCGCTCCGGCTACGTGCCGCCGCGGGATCTCATCTTCGCGTTCGTGTCCGACGAGGAGGCGGGCGGTGACTGGGGGGCTCAGTGGCTCGTCGACCACCACCCGGAACTGTTCGAGGGTGCAACGGAGGCCATTTCGGAGGTGGGTGGGTTCTCCATCCCCATCGCGGACGACCGGCGGGCCTACCTGGTGGCGGCGGCCGAGAAGGGCGTAGCCTGGGCGCATCTCACCGCGATCGGCCGGGCCGGCCACGGTTCGATGATCAACGACGACAACGCCGTCAGCCGGATCGCAGCGGCGGTATCCAGGCTCGGCTCGCACCAGTTCCCGATCACCCACACCGCCACCGTCGACGCCCTGCTCACCCGGATCACCGAGCTGACCGGCCTGGAGTTCCCGGAGGAGGACCTCGAATCGGCCGTCGCCAAGGTGGGCCCGGTCGCCCGCATCCTCAACGCCACGCTCCGCAACACCGCGAACCCCACCATGTTGAAGGCCGGTTACAAGGCGAATGTCATCCCGTCGTCGGCAACCGCGACCGTCGACTGCCGGGTGTTGCCCGGCTCCGAGGACACGTTCCGGGACGAGGTCGCGCGCATCGTCGGGGACGACGTGCAGATCGACTGGACCTGGCACCCGCCGCTGGAGTTCCCCTTCGAGGGTGACCTGGTGGAGGCGATGACGGCGGCTTTGCACGCCGAGGACCCCGATGGAACGGCCATCCCGTACATGCTCTCCGGCGGCACCGACAACAAGGCGTTCGATCGGTTGGGTGTCGCCGGATACGGTTTCGCACCATTGCGGCTGCCCGCCGACCTGGATTTCTCGGCACTGTTCCACGGCGTCGACGAACGCGTCCCCATCGACGCGCTGCTGTTCGGCACCCGGGTACTGGACCGATTGCTGCGCAGCTGCTGACCCGGCAGACGCCCGCGCGGACTGTTCGCAGGGGGCGCTGCGCGGCTGGATCGCGTCGGTACTACAGGCGATCTGCGGTGGTCCCTGCGCTGTCGGCGTAGGCCTCCGTCTCGGCCGCCGGGTACGTGATGTCTCTGCTGACCGGCTCGATCAGCTCGTCACCGCTGTGCGACGGCGCGTAGGTCGTGACGACCTGATCGGCAGTTCCGGCAGGTCGTCCTGCTCGGACTTCTTCTTGGTGACCGCCGCGGCGGCCACCCGGCGGCGGCCGCGACGGCCTTACCGGAGACACCGGCCTTCCCGCTGTCGCCGCGGGAGGCATCGGCGTGCGCGATCCCCGCAGTGGCGGCATTGCCGTTGCCGTTGACCGATTCCCGCCACGCGCCGCTGGCGTAGCCCTCGGACTCGATGAAGGTCTTGAACCGATCGAGATCGGCCTTCGCCTGGTTCTCCACGATGTTCAGCCTGTCTCCGACCTTCTCGACCACACCCTCCGGTTCGTACTCCAGGACGAGGCGGAGAGGTCTGCCGCCCACCGACATCGCTGAAGCTCACCTCGCCGGTGTTGGTCGCGCCCGATGTCGCCGCCCAGGCAACCTGCTGATCGGGAACCTGCCGCAGGATCTTGGCCTCCCCACTGCCGCTTCACCCCGGCGATCTCGAAGACCCACTCGAGGCGGTCGTCGCTGAGCTGGATCACCTTCTTGACGCCGCCCACGAACTGCGGGATCAACAAAAGGCTCGGGTCAACTGGTGGGAAGCCAGAGCCGGACCAGCGCGGTGGTGAGGGCGGCCAAGGCGACGACGACCAGGAACGGCGCGCGGCGCCAGACGGCGATGCCGGCCACCGCCAGGCCCGCTGCCCTGGCGTCGAGCACCAGCTCCGATCCCAACGAGAACGTTTGCACCGCAATCAGGGCGGACAGCAGGACGATCGGCAGCAACCCGGCGATCCGCAGCACCCTCGGCCGCTCGAGCACGGTCTTCGGAATCGAAAGACCGGCCAGCTTCAGGAGGTAGCAGCCCAGGCAGCCGACGGCGATGCCGATCCACAGCGTCACGATTTCGCCCCGGTGCGCCGAGGGAGCAGGCCGGCGACCACCCCGACCAGCGCGGCGATCAGAACGGGGAACCCGACCGGCACGAACGGGACGGCGACCAGCGCGACCAGGGCGGCGGCAAGGGCGATTGCCCATGCCTCCCGGCCGCGCACGCGGGGGGCCAGTAAGGCGAGAAAGGCGGCCGGCACGGCGGCGTCCAGGCCCAGCACCCGTGGTTCCGACAACCAGGAGGCGCCGAGAACCCCGACGGCAGTGCCCAGGTTCCAGAACACGTAGACGCCGAGACCGGTGGCGTAGAAGCCGAGTCGGGCGGCGCGTTCGGTGTCCCGCCCGATGGACATCGCCGTTGACTCGTCCAGGACCAGGTGCGCCGCCAGTAGTCGCCGCGCACCGCTGACCCTGAGGAACTCGGACAACCGCAGGCCGTAGAGCGCGTTGCGGGCCCCGAGCATGATGGCCGTCGCGGCGCCGGCCAGCGGGGCGCCGCCGCCCGCGATCACCCCGATCAGGCCGAACTGGCTGGCTCCGGTGAACATCAGCAGGGACAGCGCCATGGTTTGCCAGAAGGTCAGCCCGGCGGCCAGGGAGATCGCCCCGAACGAGACCGCGTAGGCACCTGTCGCGATGCCGACGCCCAGCGCGTCGCGAATCACCTGGGAGCGGGTCAGCCGCCACGCCGGGTCGGTGGACACGCCTCGTCAGGGCGTCAGGTCGGGCAGCAGGCCGGACGTCCGGCGCCGCCGCAACCACACCCGGCGGCTGCCGTCGGGAAAGCGCAGCACCCGGGCCAGTTCCCAGCCGGAGAATTCCGCCCGGATGGCCAGCATGGTCGCTGCCGCGGACCTGGACACCCGGGCGTCGATCCGCAGCGGCTGATAGTCGAAATCGTCGGACGGCACCCAGGCGGGCCGCGGTGGTCGATCACTGGCCGCCCGCTGGGCCGAGGTAGACCCCGGACCGTCTGCCGCCTGGGATGTTTCCTGACCGGTGATGGCCGTCACCTCCGTGATCAAGGGGCGGCGGATGCCGGCCCGTGAACGCCGCCCGGCCCCTGCGAGCCGACACCGCACCCTACCCACAACCGCGCGGACGTCGGCGACGGGCGCGGTGGACCCAGACGATGACTGCGGCAGAGCGCCACGCCGGACCGCCTCCGCGACCGAGGATCGCTGCCACCCGGCCAGGCATGCGGGAGGGGAGGCCTTGGACTTCAGAGCCATCGACCGGCTGCGCCCCGCCCCGCCCGTCACCCGGACTCCGGTCAGCCGGATGCCGGTACTGCGGCCGCGGCAGTGGGGCCGGCCGCCGGCGAATCCGGCTCCTCGCCGGCGCTTGCGGACAGTTCGACGGGCAGCAGGGACGCCAGCCGGGTTCGCCGCGGGATCGACCCGATGTCCCGTACCGCCCTGGCCAGCGCCGGCCCGGCGGCGTGCACCACCGACAGGTGCCGGCGCGCTCTGGTCAGCGCCGTGTAGACCAGCGGCCTGGACAGCATGGCACCGGCCTCGGGTGGCATGACGGCCACCACGGCCTCCCATTCCGACCCCTGCGCGCGGTGCACCGTGATTGCCCATCCGTGCAGCAGGTCGCCCAGTGCCTTACCGGCGATGGCGGATTCCCCTCCGGTGAAGGCCACCTGCAGTGAGTTGTCGCCGCAGGACAGCACCGTACCCACCTCGCCATTGGCGAAGCCGGTCGGTTCGGCGTCCAGATGGTTCGCCGTGGCGACCACCCGGTCGCCCTTGTCGAAGCCGCGGACGGTCCCGTGCCCCGGATTCAGGACGGCCTTCAGCGCCCGGTTCAGGGCCTGAGTTCCGGCCGGTCCCCGATGCACCGGGGTGACGACCTGGATCTGGTCGCCGACGCAGCCGAACACCCGGGGCACCGAGTCGGTCACCAACTGGACGACGCGGCGGGCCGCGTCCTCTGACCCGCGGGCCGGGACGACGACAACCTCGTGGGTGGGGTCGTCGACCGGTGGCAGGTCCCCGGCGCGGACCGAGATGGCCAGCCGGGCGATCGATCCACCCTCGGTCTGCCGGTACAGCGTGGTCAGTTCGGTGACCGGCAGGGCCCCGCTGTCGATGAGGTCGCCCAACACCCGTCCGGGTCCGATCGACGGCAGTTGGGCGGGGTCGCCGACGATCACCAGGTGCGTCGAATCGGACAGCGCGCGGACCAGGGCGGCGCCGAGTTCGACGTCCAACATGGAAGCCTCGTCGACGACGACCAGGTCCGCCTCGATGGGGTTCAGCGCGTCGCGGTCGAACACCGAGCCGGTCGCTCCGGGCGCCGGCGGCCTGGCGCCCAGCAGCCGGTGCACCGTCGTCGCGTTGTTGCCGGCGAGTTCCTCCAGGCGCTTGGCTGCGCGGCCGGTCGGCGCCGCCAGCGCGATGGTCGCGTCGACCTTGCGGCAGAGCGCGACGATCGCTGCCACCGTCCGGCTCTTGCCGGTGCCGGGGCCGCCGGTCAGCAGACTGACCCCGTGTGCGGCGGCCAGCGCCACCGCCCCCGCCTGCACCTCGTCCAGCCCGCCGACCACGCCCTTGACGGCGCGCTGACCGGCCATCGTCGACGCCGTCCGGACCAGCCGGGCGATCCCGTGGGCGATGTCGGACTCCGCGCGCGCCAACGGTTCCCGGGCGATCCACTGATCGTCCGGCGCGACACCGGTTGGGTCGCTCACGCTGACCACCGCGTCGGTGCCGACCGCGGCCCGGATCGCCGCATCGGCGTCGACACCGAAGGGTCGCAGCCCGCCGGCCACCTGGGATGCCGGGGCCGCGGTATGGCCGTCCCGGGCGTAGCGGGCCAGCGTCCACTCGACCAGCGCACGGCCGCGACGCGGATCCTCCCGGCTGACGTCCGGTTCGACGGACCGCGCCAACCGATCCGCCTGCGCGACCGCGGCGTCGGGCAGCGTCAACAGCCGCCATGGGTCCGCCAGCAGGGCGCCGGCCGCGTCCTCGCCGAGGGCGTCGGCAAGCCGGTTGGCCCACCTGACCGGAATCTCCTGCGGCACCAGCAGTTCGGCGATCGAATAGATCTGCCCGGCGCCGATGAAACTCATCACCAGGCGGTTGGCCCGGCGGTCCGTCATCCGCGGGATCTCGGTCAGGTTGCCGGCCGTGACATCGGCCGGTGATCGGATGCCGGCGTCCGCGAGCTTGGCCGCGGTCGCCGCGCCGAGACCGGGCCACAGGCCCGCAGCGCAGAACTCCGCGAACACGTCAGGCACGCCAGGGACACTACCGGCGCGAGCCGTCCCGCCCGGTTGCGCGCGGCCGGGACCCGCGCCGGACACGGATCAGGACGTCGAACCGCTCCCGGTGCTGACATCGTCGAGCGCACCGCGGATCTCCGCCGGCAGGGTGATCTCCTCGGCGGCGAGCGAGCCCAGCAGCTGCGCACGGTCTCGCGCTCCGATCACCACGCTGGATACGGCGGGGCGGTCCCGGACCCAGGCGCAGGCCACCGCCAGTGGCGAGGTGCCGAGCCCGTCCGCGGCGGTGGCCACCGCCTCCACGATCCGCGCCGCGTGCTCCGTGCGGTACCGGCCGACGTACCGGGTGAACTGCGGTGACGCACCGCGGGAGTCCGCAGGCGTGCCGTGCCGGTATTTGCCGGTGAGCACCCCGCGGCCCAGCCCGGCCCAGGCCAGCAGACCGATCCCGTGCACGGCCGCGGCCGGCAGCACCGACTGCTCCGGGCCCCGTTCCAGCAGGGAGTACTCCGATTCCACCGAGACCAGAGGGGCTCCGGGGGACGTCGCGCGGAGGAAGGCGGCCAGGGTGGCGAGCTGCCAGCCGTTGACACCGGACACCCCGAGATAGCGGGTCCGCCCGGAGTCCACGGCGGTCCGCAGCGCCGCGCAGGTCTCCTCGAACGGCACCGCCGGGTCGAATCCGTGCACCTGCCAGAGGTCGACGTGGTCCGTGCCGAGCCTGCCCAGCGAGCCGTCCAGCGCGGCCAGCAACGACCCGCGCCCCGAGCCGGCGCCGACGGTGGTCGTCGACAGCACCACCGACGACCGGCTCACCACGTCGGGCACGAGCGTGCCCAGGATGGCTTCTGCATCGCCGTCGCCGTAGATGTTCGAGGTGTCGACCAGGGTTCCGCCGGCGCCGACGAAGGCCTCCAACTGTGCAGCCGCGGCGTCCGCGTCGGTGTCCCGACCCCAGGTCATGGTGCCGAGGGCCAGCCGGGACACCTGCAGACCACTTCGGCCGACGCGACGGGATTCCATGACCGCAACCTATCGACTGCCGGGTGCCCAAGCCGGCACCGGACGCGCGTTTCAGCGGCGGTGTGCCGTGCATCTCCCGGCCCTTCTCGGGCGGCCTCCCCGGCCCGGGACGGGGCGTCGGGGCCGGGGCAGTGCCTGTCGCGGGTACCGTGACCGAGGCGTGACGGCCTCCGCGGCGTTCCCGGCCGGCCGGCATCGACGCCGAGCGGGCCGCCGTGACAGTCGTGCACCCGTCGGGCACAGCGTGTCGCGGACGGCGCGCCGCACACCATCGACAGCCGACATCAGCGCCGCGCGCCGCGACCACCTCGTGGCGCACCGGTCACCGTCACGAGAAACAGCAGGGGGCGATCAGCAGCGTGGCACGTCGAATGCGCATCGGGCTGAACCTGGGGTACGTCACCACCGCGGGGGAACTCGCGGACAATCTGGCCCTGGCCCAGGCCGCCGAATCACTCGGCTTCGACATGGTCTGGGCCGCCGAGGCCTACGGCTCGGACGCCGTGACGGTGCTGTCAGCGGTGGCGGCCCGGACCCATCGGATCGGGGTCGGTTCGGCGGTCCTGCAGATCCCGGGCCGCACACCGGCGATGACCGCGATGACGGCGGCCACCCTTGATGCACTGTCGGACGGGCGTTTCCACCTCGGTCTGGGCGTGTCCGGACCGCAGGTGTCCGAGGGCTGGCACGGCGTCCGCTTCGCCGACCCGGTCGGTCGGACCCGCGAGTACGTGCAGATCGTCCGGCAGGCGTTGACCCGCCGGCGGGTGACCTCCGGCGGCACCCATTTCACCCTGCCGCTGCCCGACGGGCCGGGGAAGGCCCTGGTGCTGGCCCTGCAGCCCGTCCGGTCGGCGATCCCGGTCTACCTCGCCGCGCTCGGGCCGAAGAATCTCGACCTCACCGGTGAAATCGCGGACGGGTGGCTGGCCATCTTCTTCGACCCGGAATCCGCGGCCGGCTCGATCAGCCGGCTCAAGGACGCCGCGACCCGGGCCGGTCGGGATCCCGGCGACATCGACATCTGCGCGTCCATCCCGGTTTCAGTGGCGGACGACCCGATGGCCGCCGCCGACCGGGTCCGTGGCTACGCCGCCCTGTACATCGGTGGGATGGGCTCCGCGACGACCAACTTCTACCACCGCACCGCCAGCGAGATGGGCTACCGCACTCAGGCGGACCAGGTGCAGGAACGCTTCCTGTCCCGGGACTACGCGGGCGCCGCGGCGGCCGTGCCGTACGAGTTCATCGATCGGACGAGCCTGCTCGGCCCGAGGGAGCGGATCGCGGAGCGGATGTTGCGGCTGTCCGACGCAGGGGTCACCTCGGTCAGCGTCAGCTGCTTCGACGCCGATCTGGAGGCCAGGATTGCGACCCTGACCACGGTGATGCGGGCCGCCGAGGAATCCGGAGCACGCGGGTGACGATCTGGCAGGCCATCATCCTGGGCATCGTGGAGGGGCTCACCGAGTTCCTGCCGGTGTCGTCGACCGGGCACCTGACGATCGTCGCCAAAATGCTGGGGCTGTCCATCGACGACCCGTCGGTGACCGCGTTCACGGCCGTCATCCAGGTCGGCGCCATCATCGCGGTCATCATCTATTTCTGGTCGGACATCGTCACCCTGCTCCGCGCGTGGTTCCGCGGGCTGTTCGACGCCCGTCGACGGTCGGACCCCGACTACCGGCTGGCCTGGCTGGTGATCATCGGTTCACTGCCGATCGTGGTCGTCGGTTATCTCGGGCGGCACCTGGTCACGGGGCCGCTGCGGAGCCTGTGGGTGGTCGCCTTCGCGCTGATCATCTGGGGCGGGGTCATGCTGCTCGCGGAGGCGGTGGCCAAGCAGGACCGCGGTGAACGTGACCTCAACCTCACCGATGCCCTGCTGATCGGCTTCGCGCAGTGCCTTGCGCTGATCCCCGGTGTCTCGCGGTCCGGCGCCACCATCTCGGTCGGCCTGATGCGCGGGTTGGACCGCGTGACCGCCACCAGACTGGCCTTCCTGCTGGGCATCCCCGCCCTCGTCGGTGCGGGCATCTACGAACTTCCACCCGCCCTGGCGGACGGCGGGGTCGGCTGGCTTCCGACCCTGGTGGGCACACTGGTGTCCTTCGTCGTCGCGTACGCCTCGGTCGCCTGGTTGCTCCGGTACGTCGCCGGCCACACCATCAAGATCTTCGTCTGGTATCGATGGGCATTGGCGGCGGCGATCATCGTGGCGCTGAGTACCGGCGCGTTGACGGCGACCTGATCCGAGCCGCTCCGCCGGCCGTCGCGCCGGTGCTGGCCGCCGGGTCGGACCGAACAGTCGAGGAAGAGCACAGATGAGCGAGCACGTCGGCACCGCCGGAGCACCGCCCGACGCAGTCGAGCCGACCCTGCACGGCGACGCCGCCCGGCCCGGGGGCGGTGCAGGGAAGGCGAGCCGGGACGAGCAGGCGAGCGGTGACGGGGGTGCGAAGGACCAGCGCCCACCGGTGGTCACCGTGCTGCTGGTCCGGCACGGCCGGTCGACCGCCAACACGGCCGGCATCCTGGCCGGACGCACCCCGGGCGTGCAGCTCGACGATCACGGCCGGGAGCAGGCCGACCACATCGCTCAGCGGCTGGCCGGCATCTCGGTCGACCGGCTGATCTCCTCGCCGCTGGAGCGGTGCCTGCAGACGGTGACGCCGTTCGCCACGGCGGCCGGCCTGGAGATCGAGGTCGACGACCGGTTCGCCGAGGTCGATTACGGAAACTGGTCCGGACGGCCCCTGAAGGACCTCGCCAGCGAACCGCTGTGGCGAACGGTCCAGCAGCATCCATCGGCGGCCGTCTTCCCGGGCGGCGAGGGGCTGGCCACCGTGTCCAGCCGCGCGGCGGAGGCGATCCGCGACGTCCGGCTCTCGGCGGTCAAGGACCAGACCGTGCTCATCTGCTCGCACGGCGACGTGCTCAAGGCCGTGCTGGCCGACGCGCTGGGCATGCACCTGGACTGCTTCCAGCGGATCGTCGTCGCTCCCGCGTCACTGTCCGTCGTTCGCTACACGGCGCTGCGACCGTTCGTCGAACGGATCAACGACACCGGTGATCTCGGCTCGCTGCGGCCGCCGCCTCCCGCAGAGGAGCCAGCGAGTGCGGCGGCTGGCAGCTTTCAATCGGCCGCCGCGAAGCCCGACGATGTGGCGCTGGCCGACGCGGCGGTGCTGGCCGGAACCGGCGGCCCGGCGGACGGTGCCGTGTCGGCGTCGGACGCCGTTCCAGGCGGGGTTTCCCGCTGAAGTGTTGCCCTAAGCTCGGAGGTGCCATGTCGCGACAGATCCACGTCTTCCGCTCACCCGATCGGTTCCTCGCAGGAACGGTGGGGCAGCCCGGTGAACGCGAATTCTTCCTGCAGGTCGTCGACGGACGGCGGGTGCTGTCGGTCGCCTGCGAGAAGCAGCAGGTCGCGGTGCTGGCCGACCGGCTCGGCTCGCTGATCACCGAGGTCGCGCGGCGCTTCGGTGCCCAGGCGGAGCCGGATCCGGCAGCGGGCGCGGCGACGGACCTCGCCCTCGCGACGCCGGTGGACGCCGAGTTCCGGGTGGGCACCATGGGCCTGGCCTGGGACGGCGAGGGGTCGCAGGTGATCGTGGAGCTCCTTGCCCTGTCCGAGGAGGAGGTCGGCGAGGACGTCGTCCTGGAGGACAACGAGGAGGGTCCGGACGCTCTGCGGGTGTTCCTCTCGCTGGGCGAGGCCCGCAACTTCGCCAAACACGCCGAGATGATCGTCGCCGCCGGCCGCCCGCCGTGTCCGTTGTGCGGCAACCCGCTGGATGCGGAGGGCCACATCTGTCCGCGGCTGAACGGGTACCACCGCGGTGCCATCGGCTGACCCGGCGGAGCGAATTCCGGACGAGGTGATCGCCGAGATCATCTGCAGCGGCGAGATTTCGGTGACCGGACGACTCAGTGACGCCTCCAACCTCACCCTGCTCGGCGAGGTGGCGCTCGACGGAATGACGGTGTCCTGCATCTACAAACCGGTGCGCGGCGAGCGCCCGCTGTGGGACTTTCCCGACGGCACCCTCGCCGACCGGGAACGCGCGGCATACCTGGTCTCCCGCAGCGCGGGGTGGGACTGCGTGCCGCTGACGGTGCTCCGCGACGGCCCGTACGGATTCGGAATGGTGCAACGCTGGATCGGCGACGCCGATCCCGAAGAGGTCGTCGACCTGGCGCCGGTGAAGAAGATTCCCCCGGGCTGGCTGGCTGTGCTGCGGGCCGTCGACGTGGACGGCAGCGCGGTTGCCGTCGTGCATGCCGACACCCCCGCTCTGGCCACCCTCGCGGGGTTCGATCTGGTGGTGAACAACGCGGACCGCAAGGGCTCGCACGTGCTGCCGGTTCCGGGCGGGCGCGTGCTGGGCGTGGATCACGGGCTGACCTTCCACACCGACGACAAGCTCCGCACAATCCTGTGGGGCTGGGCCGGGCGCAGTCTGCCGGACGATGTGCTGGACGGGATCGCCCGACTGAAGGGCGATCTCGACGGGCAATTGGGCGAGGACCTCGCCGCTCTGCTGACGATCGGCGAACTCCGCGCGTTCCGGGCCAGGCTCGACAAGCTCGGCGCCGCCAAGGTCTTCCCGCGCGCACCGGCGCACCGCACACCGATCCCGTGGCCACCGCTGTGAGCCTGCTCGCAGGGGTGGCCCGCACCGCTTCCCGGGCGCTCGGCGGGCTCGCGCTCGACGCGTCCAGCGGCATCGCCCGGGCCGGCGAGGCCGCCCGCGCCGCGCTGACCGGCACCACCGTCGGCCCCGCGACGCTGCGCGTTCAGGTGGTCATCCTGTCCGACGAGCAGGGCCGCCCGTTGACGACCGCCGAGGCAATCCGCCCCTCGCTGGAACTGGCGACGCAGGTGCTGACAGCGCAGGCGGGTATCCGGGTGCGGGTCACGGGCATCCAGGTCATCGCCGAGCCGGCCCCGGCCCGGGCGCTGGATCCGCGGGCGAACAAGCTGCTGCTGCTCGACGACGTGCTGGGCCGCACCGACTTCTACCGGCGGCACGCCGCGCCGATCGGCCTGTCGGAGATCGTGGTCGGCGCACCGGTGACCGTCGTCGTCGTGCGGAACATCGCCGGCCGGGTCACCGGTTGCTCGCTCGGGATCTCCGCGGACTGGGTGATCGTGCAGTCCTCGCTGTTCGATCCTGCGCAGCGCACCACCTATGACGAGACCGTGCTGGCCCACGAACTCGGGCATGCGCTGAACCTGCCGCACGTCCGGATGGCGCGGAACCTGATGTTCCCGGCGTCGTCGCCGCCGGAACAGATCCGCGGCACCGAACTGCAGGGTTGGCAGGCGGCCATCCTGCACGCGAACCGGCACGTCGTACCCGGCGTACCCGGCTGACGGCGACCGGGTGACGTTCGCGACCTGGCGGAGACCCGAGAGGGTGGCCGCTCGGAGTGGCTGCCGCGGATGTTCCTGTCGGATGAAGCGGCCGAAACATCCGCAACGGCAGTTGCATCGCTCAGCGTCACCGGCATCGCGCGGCGGACCGGGCGGGCGGCCGTCGGGGCACGTTTAGGGTGGACCGGTGCAGTCCTGGAACCGTCCACCCGTCCCGTCCCTGCCCGGCACCCCGGTCCCGTTGCGACTGCACGACACCGCCACCGCGTCCGTGCGGCCCACGGCGCCGGGGGAGACGGCCACCCTGTACGTCTGCGGCATCACCCCGTACGACGCCACCCACCTGGGCCACGCGGCGACCTACCTCGCGTTCGACCTGGTGCAGCGCGTCTGGCTGGACAACGGGCACGCTGTGCACGCCGTGCAGAACATCACCGACATCGACGACCCGCTGCTGGAGCGGGCGGAGCGGGACGGCATCGACTGGCGGGATCTGGCCGCCCGGGAGATCCAGCTGTTCCGGGACGACATGACGGCGCTGCGCGTCCTGCCGCCACAGGACTACATCGGGGCGGTCGAGGCGATGGACGAGGTGTCCGCGGCCGTCCAGGCGCTGCTGGATGCCGGCGCCGCCTACCGCGTCGACGACGGCGAACATCCCGACGTCTACTTCGACATCACCAGCGCCCCGAAGTTCGGCTACGAGTCGCACTACGACCTGGCCACGATGCTGGCGCTGTCCGCCGAACGCGGCGGGGACCCGGACCGGCCCGGGAAGCGGAACGCCCTGGATCCGCTGCTCTGGCGGATGGAGCGACCGGGTGAGCCGTCGTGGGCGTCGCCGATGGGCCCCGGACGGCCCGGCTGGCACATCGAGTGCGCCGCGATCGCGGGCAACCGGCTCGGCCCGACCATCGACGTGCAGGGCGGCGGCAGCGACCTGATCTTCCCGCATCACGAGAGCTCGGCGGCGCACAGCGAGGTGCTCACCGGGATCACCCCGTTCGCCCGGCACTACACGCACGCCGCGATGATCGCGTTGGACGGCGAGAAGATGTCCAAGTCCAGGGGCAACCTGGTGTTCGTGTCCCGGTTGCTGGCCGATGGCCTCGACCCGATGGCCATCCGGACGGCGCTGCTGTCCGGTCACTACCGCACCGACCGCGGCTGGTCGGACGACCTGCTCACGGCGGCCGAGGGCAGGCTCGCCCGGTGGCGGGCGGCCGCCGCTCGGTCCGGCGCCGACCCGGCCGCGGTGGTGCAGGAGTTGCGGGTGGCGTTGGCCGACGACCTGGACACGCCGACCGCGCTGGCCGTCCTGGACCGGTGGGCGGCGGACGACACGCTGGACGGTGGCCTGATCGCGGACGCCGCGGACGCATTGCTGGGTATCGCGCTGCGCTGAGGGGTACAGGGCTGCTGCACGGACCACAACACGGTCCGCGGTGCGCCGCGGCCCGCCGAAGAAAGGGGATTTCATGGCTGACGTCGAGCCACAGCGGGACAAGCCCACCGAAGAGGAGTTGCGAGCCGCGGCCGGCGCCGAGGATTACGACGGGGAGCCGATCAGCGACGCGGAATTCGCTGAGGTCTGGGAGGCGCCGTCGGCGCGGGGCGAGGGCAACCCCGACGATCCGAACAGGTCGGGCGGTGACCTCGCGGGCGGCGACCAGGCGGGCACCGGCGGTGGTGAGCCCGGCCGACCGGCCTGACCGCTTCCAGCGGCCCGGCGTGGTCGCTGCTGAACAAGGGTTCTGCGACGGCCCGCGTCAGGCGTTCGTCGCCCGGCGCGGGCCGAGGACGCAGAATTCGTTGCCCTCCGGATCGGCCAGCACCACCCACGGCACCGCACCTGATCCATCTGCGCCCTGCCCGATGTCGACCCGGGTGGCGCCCAGTTCCAGCAGCCGGTTGACCTCGGCGTCCTGGTCCACCGGGCGGAAGTCCAGATGCAGCCGGTTCTTGACCGTCTTCGGCTCGGCCGCCCGGCCGAAGAGCAGCCCCGGCATGGTGTCCGGCGCCGGACGGATCTCCACCTCGTCGGGCTCGTTCCCGACGAACACCCAGTCCAACGCGCGCGCCCACCAGGCACCGAGCGCCTGCGGGTCGGCGGCGTCGACGATGACCTGCTCCCACTCGAGCGTCATCGCGACCGCCCGCCGGCCTCCCCGGGACGCGGGCCGCGGCGCCGGAGGTACCGCTCGAACTCGGCGGCGATGGACTCTCCGGACGCCGGCTTGAGCGGCTCGTCCTCCTCCTCGCGCTCCTCCAGCGCCCTGATGTACTCGGAGATCTCGTCGTCCTCCGAGGCGATCTGGGACACCTCGGTCTCCCACTCGGCGGCCTGGCCGGGCAGCGTGCCCAGCGGCACCTCGATGTCCAGGATCTCCTCCACCCGGTGCAGCAGCGCCAGCGTCGCCTTGGGCGACGGCGCCTGCGACACGTAGTGCGGCACGGAAGCCCAGAAGGACAGCGACGGGATGCCGGCCTGCACGCAGGCGTCCTGGAAGACGCCGGAGATGCCGGTCGGGCCCTCGTACCGCGATCGGGCCAACCCCAGTCGCGCGGCGGTCTCCTGGTCGTGCGCCGACCCCGTGACCTGGATCGGCCGGGTGTGCGGCACGTCGGCCAGCAGCGCGCCCAGACCGATGACGGTCGCCACCTGGTGATCGACCGCGACCTTGAGCAGCTCGTCGCAGAACGCCCGCCAGCGGAAGTTCGGCTCGATGCCGTGCACCAGGATGACGTCGCTGGGCGAACCCTCGAGCCGGCACGCGGACAACCTGGTGGTCGGCCAGTCGATCGTCCTGGTGACGCCGTCGATCAACCGAACCGTCGGCCGGCTGACCTGGAAGTCGTAGTACCCCTCCGGGTCCAGCTCGGTCAGCGGGGTCGCATCCCAGGTCAGACCGAGCTGCTCGACGGCGGCGGTGGCGGCGTCTCCGGCGTCGTTCCACCCTTCGAAGGCGGCGATCATCACCGGGTTGCGCAGGGCCGGGAACTCACTCACGCAGGTCAGCCTACGTCCGTTCGTCGCAGCGGCGGCGCTCACGCGCGCGCCGACCGCCGTGAGCTACCGCCGGCGCGACGACTTACCCTGTATCAGTGAGCAAACCTTCCGTGCACCCGTTGCTGGCCGCGCTCGCCGAGCGCGTCGTCGTTGCGGACGGCGCGATGGGCACGATGTTGCAGGCACAGGATCCGTCGTTGGACGATTTCGCCGGGCTGGAGGGCTGCAACGAGATCCTCAACGTGACCAGACCCGACATCGTCCGGGCGGTGCACCGCGAGTATCTCGAGGTCGGCGTCGACGCCATCGAGACGAACACCTTCGGGGCCAACCTGGCCAACCTGGCCGAGTACGACATCCAGGACCGGATCTTCGAACTGGCGCAGGCCGGCGCCGCCCTGGCCCGGGCGGAGGCGGACGCCTTCAGCACCCCGGCACAGCCGCGGTTCGTGCTGGGCTCCGTCGGCCCGGGAACCAAGCTGCCCACCCTCGGTCACGCACCCTACGTGGCGCTGCGCGAGGCCTACCACCAGCAGGTCGCCGGGATGCTCGAGGGCGGCATCGACGCGGTGCTGGTCGAGACCTGCCAGGACCTGCTGCAGACCAAGTCCGCGGTGCTCGGCGCCAAGCGGGCGATGACCGCCGCCGGCATCGAGGTGCCGCTGATCGTGCACGTCACCGTGGAGACCACCGGGACGATGCTGCTCGGTTCGGAGATCGGCGCGGCGCTCACCGCGCTGGAGCCGCTCGGGATCGACTACATCGGGCTGAACTGCGCCACCGGCCCCGCGGAGATGAGTGAGCACCTCCGGTACCTGTCCCGGCACGCGAAGGTCGGGGTGTCGGTGATGCCCAATGCGGGTCTGCCGCAGCTCGGCCCGAACGGGGCGGTCTACCCGCTGACCCCGCCGGAACTCGCCGAAGCGCTGTCCGGGTTCGTCCGGGAGTTCGGGCTCGGCCTGGTGGGCGGCTGCTGCGGCACCACCCCTGAGCACCTGCGGCAGGTGGTCGAGGCGGTCCGCGACGTCGCGCCGGCGACGCGCCGGCCGCGGCCGGATCCGGGGCTGTCCTCGCTGTACCAGGCCGTTCCGTTCCAGCAGGACGCCTCCGTGCTGATGGTCGGCGAGCGGACGAACGCCAACGGCTCCAAGGCGTTCCGGGAGGCGATGCTCGCCGAGAACTGGCAGCAGTGCATCGACATCGCCCGGGCGCAGACCCGGGACGGCGCGCACGTGCTGGACCTGAACGTCGACTACGTCGGCCGGGACGGCGCGGCCGACATGTCGGCGCATGGCGTCCAGGCTCGCCACCGCGTCGACCCTGCCGATCATGATCGACTCCACCGAACCGGACGTCATCCAGGCCGGCCTGGAGCACCTGGGCGGCCGGTCCATCGTCAACTCGGTCAACTTCGAGGACGGCGACGGGCCGGACTCCCGCTACACCCGGATCATGCAGCTGGTCGCCGAGCACGGCGCCGCCGTCGTCGCGCTGACCATCGACGAGCAGGGCCAGGCCCGCACCCGCGAGCACAAGGTGGCCATCGCCGAGCGGCTGATCGCCGACCTGACCGGGAGGTGGGGGATGTCCGAGTCCGACATCGTGGTCGACTGCCTGACCTTCCCGATCGCCACCGGCCAGGAGGAGACCCGCCGGGACGGCATCGAAACCATCGAGGCCATCAGGGAACTCAAGCGTCGGCACCCCGATGTGCACACCACGCTCGGTGTCTCGAACGTCTCCTTCGGGCTGAACCCGGCGGCCCGTCAGGTGCTGAACTCGGTGTTCCTGGCCGAATGCACCGCCGCGGGCCTGGACTCGGCGATCGTGCACCCGTCGAAGATCCTGCCGATGGCCCGCATCCCGGAGGAGCAGCGGACGGTCGGCGCTCGACCTGGTCTACGACCGGTCGGTCCGGGCGACTACGACCCGCTGCAGAAGGTCCTGGAGCTGTTCGACGGCGCGACCACCGCGGCGGGCCGGGCCACCCGGGCCGCGGAGCTGCTGCTGCTGCCGCTGGACGAGCGGCTGCAGCGGCGGATCATCGACGGCGAACGCAACGGCCTGGAGGCCGACCTCGACGAGGCGATGCAGCAGCGCAACGCCGCTGGAGATCATCAACGACACCCTGCTGGAGGGCATGAAGACGGTCGGCGAGCTGTTCGGCTCCGGCGCCATGCAGCTGCCGTTCGTGCTCGACCTCCGCCGAGGTGATGAAGCTGGCGGTCGCCTACCTGGAGCCGCACATGGAGAAGGCGGATTCGGCGGGCAAGGGCACGATCGTGCTGGCCACCGTCAAGGGCGACGTGCACGACATCGGCAAGAACCTGGTCGACATCATCCTGTCCAACAACGGCTACTCGGTGGTGAATCTCGGCATCAAGCAACCGATCTCGACGATCCTGACGGCGGCGCAGGACGCCGGCGCCGACGCCATCGGGATGTCCGGTCTGCTGGTCAAATCGACGGTGATCATGAAGGAGAACCTGGAGGAGATGAACGCCCGCGGCGTCGCGGAGAAATTCCCGGTGCTGCTCGGCGGCGCGGCGCTGACCCGGTCCTACGTGGAGAACGACCTGTCGTCGGTGTTCAAGGGCGACGTCCGGTACGCCCGGGACGCCTTCGAGGGGCTGCGGCTGATGGACGGCGTGATGTCCGCGCAAGCGGGGCCTCGACCCGCAGGCCGCCGCCGCCGACGCGGCCAAGGTCGCGGAGCGCAAGGCGCGCCACGAGCGGTCCATGCGGATCGCCGAGAAGCGCCGGGCCGCGGCGGACTGTCGAGGACGACGCAGGTGGCCATCCCGCCCGGTCCGATGTGGCGCTGGACAATCCCGTTCCCACGCCGCCGTTCTGGGGCTCACGGGTGGTGAAAGGCATTGCCGCTGGCGGACTACTCGTCGATGCTCGACGAGCGGGCCACCTTCATGGGGCAGTGGGGACTGCGCGGCACCAAGGGTGGCAACGGCCCCAGCTACGAGGAACTCGTCGAGAAGGAGGGCCGGCCCCGGCTGCGGTACTGGCTCGACCGGCTGCACACCGAGAAGGTGCTGCAGGCCGCGGTGGTGTACGGGTACTTCCCGTGCGTCTCCGAGGGCGACGAGGTCGTCGTGCTCGCCGAGCCGGACATCGCCGCGCCCGAGGTGGCCCGGTTCTCGTTTCCCGCGGCAGCGCCGGGACCGGCACCTGTGCCTGGCCGACTTCTACCGGCCGCGATCCTCGGGCGAGACCGACGTCATCGGGTTCACCGTGGTGACGATGGGCCAGCGGATCGCCGATTTCGCCAACGAGTTGTTCGCCGCCAACGCCTATCGCGACTACCTCGAGGTGCACGGGCTGTCCGTGCAGCTGACCGAGGCGCTGGCGGAGTTCTGGCACCAGCGGATCCGGTCCGAGCTGGTGTTCCCCGATGGCACCTCGGCGGCCGCCGAGGACGCCGACGACATCGAGAAGTTCTTCGACCTGGAGTACCGCGGCGCGCGCTACTCGTTCGGCTATCCGGCCTGCCCGGACCTGCACCGAGCAGACCAAGGTGGTGACGCTGCTGGAACCGGGCCGGATCGGCGTGGAGCTGTCCGAGGAATTCCAATTGCATCCCGAGCAGTCGACGTCGGCGCTGGTGGCCCACCACCCCGAGGCGAAGTACTTCGCGGCGCAGGTGACCGCATCCAGCATCGCGCATCGGAGACGGTGCGCCAGGCCGGACCGGACAGACATCGAGGAGCTCGGCGGTGTGCTGTTCGACATGGACGGCACGCTGGTCGATTCCGAGCGGCTGTGGACGGTCTCCATGGACCGGGTCGCCGACGCACCTCGGCGGGGTGGTCGTCCGAGCAGACCAGGGCCGCGATGCTCGGGCAGCCGGTGCCGTTCTCGGTGGGGATGATGCTCGACGAACTCGGCTCCGACGCACTCCGTCGAGGACACCACCGAGTTGCTGCTGGCGATCACCGCGGAGATCTTCGCCGAGGAACTGCTGTGGCAACCCGGCGCCGAGGAACTCATCGACGCGATCCGGGCCGCCGGGCTGAAGACCGCGCTGGTGACGAACTCGCCGCGGAAGCTGGTCGACGTCGCCCTCGGCCTGCTCGGGGAGCACCGGTTCGACGCCACCATCTGCGGCGACGAGGTGAGCAGCGGCAAGCCGGATCCGTAGCCGTACCTGCGCGCGATGGAACTGCCTGGGGCTGACCGCCGCCGACTGCCTGGCGGTGGAGGATTCGCCGTCCGGGACGCAGGCGGCCGTCGCCGCCGGGATCCCCGTGCTGGTGGTGCCCTCCGAGGTGCGCGGTGCCGGAGGGGCCAGGCCGGATCTTCGCCTCCTCGCTGCTGGGCGCCACGGTCGAGGAACTGCGGCACATCCACCGCGAGTTCCGCCGCTCCGTCGGCCGGAGCACCGATGCGGACGGCCCGGCGTGAACCTGACCATCGCGCGCCCAGGACGCTGCCGCCCCCGGCACGTGCCTGGGACCGGTACGTCCACCCGGCGCCGTGGCCGAACTGGTCTCCGCAGATCAGCTCGGTGGACTGCACCGACCAGGCGATCAGGGCGGGCACCAACGGCACCGTGCACGGGCCGTGCGGCGTCGGCGTCGCCTTCCAGGTGCTCGACGTCGACCACGAGAAGCGCATCGTGGAGCTGGCGGGTCAGGTCCGCCGGGATCGGGCTGACGCTGCATCACGGGGTGCGGGTCTGCAACGAGAGGACGCTGAACGGTTCCGCGACGGGCCTGGTGATCGACGGCCCCGCGCCCGTGGTGCTCGGGTACGCACCGATGGCCCGCATCGCCCTCGGCCGGCTGGTTCGCTGACGCCGGGGGCGGCCGCCGGTTGTCGCGCTCTACCCGAGACGGTCCCAGAGGCCGTTGTCGGTGAAGAACCGGGCGAGCTCGTCGAGCTCCACGTCGGCTTCCTGTCCCGGTCCGGGCACCGGACCGGCGAGCCACCAGTCGGCGCCGGGCAGCCCGGCCGAGAGGTAGGCACGCGTTCCCGGCGGCCGTGGACGGGAGCCGCGGGGCCTGGCGAGCACCTCACCGTGCGCCGGTTCCCACAACCGCACGAGATCGGCTTCCTCACCCAGGATCACCGCGTCGAACCAGCGCCAGATCACCTGCCGAGTTCCGGCCGGGTCGGTCGAGACGGCCACGAGATGGCCGGGGGACACCCGCTCCGAACGGGGCGCCGGGAAGATCATCGCGAATGGCACCCACGACGGCTCGTTCCGGATCAGCACCTGGCACGCGTCCTCCCGAACGCGCAGCACGACCGCGGTCCGGAGTCCGGCCGCGGCGATCTCGGCTGCGGCGGCTGGTGTGTCGGGCTTGTTCACCCGACAAGTGTGCTGGGTACTGAGTGGGTGGGCCAATTCCGGATCTACCCTCGGCGGGTGGGAATCGAGGGCACCGCTGCCACCGCACGGTCCGGGGACAACGCCGTCCGGAACGCGTTGCAGGCCCGGGAGCCGATCTTCCACCGGCCCGAGTTCGGCACCACCGCAGCGGATTTCGCGGCAATGATCACCGATGACTACTGGGAGATCGGTGCGTCCGGGCGGGTGTACAGCCGCGAGTTCGTGCTGCAGGTACTGGCGGATCGGCACCGCTCGCCGATGACGGATGACCCCTGGCGGATCGAGGACTTCGCTTGTCGCCCGCTCGCGCCCGAACTCTTCCAGGTGACCTACACCCTGTGGCAGGGGCTGCGGGAGACGAGGCGTTCCACGCTGTGGCGCCGGACCGGGAACAGCTGGCGGGCGGTGTTCCACCAGGGCACCGTGGTGCAGGAGCCCGAACCCGCCGGGTGATGCGAACCCATGCCGGCAGGTCGTCGAGAGCAAGCGTCCCGTTCCGGCAATGGCCGGACCGATCACGAGGTCGAGTTGGGTGTACGCCGCTCAGGCGGCCAGGTGGAATGTGTCCGCGAAGCGGTCGAGCAAATCGACCGCGCCCGCGCAACACCTCGACCACACCGGTCGCGATCGCACGATCCGGGGGGAGTTCGCCGGTGATCAGCCGGCGGATGCCCGGACCCGCAGCGAAGGCCAGGTCGACCGGACCGTCGCCGCGCGTCACGTCGAGGTTGGCGCCGTCCACCCGGATGAGCAACTCGGCGGCCCCGAACTGCCCCGCGTAGGCGGTCGCCGGCAGCCCCGCCGCCACCTCCGGCCGGAAGGCGGTGCGGAGGTCCATCGTCATCGAGTCGGGGGTGATGATCTGCTCCTGCCGCGGATCGCCCAGCGCCTTGAAGCCCCAGGCGCCGAGCGCGAGCACCACGGGCTCGAGCTCCCGGCCGTACGGCGTGAGTTCGTAGACGATGACGCGCGAGTGCGGCACCCGGCGGAGGACGCCGGCCGCCTGCAGCTCCTTCAGCCGCGCCGCCAGGATGTTGCTCGGGATGCGGGGCAGCCCCGCGGCGAGCTCGCCGTAGCGGCGCGGCCCGACGAGCAGGTCGCGGACGATGAGCAGGGCCCAACGCTCGCCCACGAGCTCCAGAGCCCGGGTGATGCCGCCGTACTGCCCGTAGTCGCGTGCGGCCATCGACCTCAGGCCTGCTGCTTCGCGAAGGCCTCGGGTCCCTGCGCGGCGGCGACCGGGTCCATCCAGCCGAACTCGAGGAAGTTGCCGTCGGGGTCGGTGAGCTGCCGCTGGTACATGAAGCCGTAGTCGGTGGCGGGGTGCGGCTCCGCGCCGCCCGCGGCGACACCGTCGGCGACCACCTTGTCGACCGCCTCCCGGCTGTCGAAGAAGATCGCGGTCGCCGATCGACGGGTTCACCGCCGGGTCACCGATCGGCAGGTCGGTGAAGGTCTGGAAGTACTCCCGTACCAGGATCATGAAGTAGTTGTGGTCCTCCTCGACGACGACGCAGGCCGCGTTGTGGTCGGTGAAGGCCGGGTTGATGGTGAAGCCGATCGCCGTGTAGAACGCCTTCGCGCGCTCCAGGTCGGTCACTGGCAGGTTGACGAACATTGCGGTCATCGTGCACTCCTCGGGTGGTCCGGTAGGTGGACGGGACCACACTTGCAAAAAACAAGTTCCGCGTCAAGCACTGTCCAACGGCTCGGTGCGGCGCCGACCTCGGGAGCCGAGCTCAGGGTGCGGCGGAACCCCGGTGGTGTTCCTGTTCCACCAGCGCCTCGAGATCCTTGAGCCGGTCGAGGCCGCGGAGTGGTTGTGCGAGGCGGTGATTGCCGGTGAATTCGGCCCGGTGCCGGTGCAGGAACCACCAGTACCCCGCCGAGTAAGGGCAGGCCTGCTCACCGACCCGCACCGACGGCCGGTACGCGCAGCCGCCGCAGTAGTCGCTCATCCGGTCGATGTACGCGCCGCCCGAGGCGTATGGCTTGGTGGTGATCTGCCCGCCGTCGGCGTACTGCGACATGCCGACCGCGTTGGGAACCATCACCCAGTCGTAGCCGTCGATGAAGGCGCGATGGAACCAGTCCATCACCTGCCCCGGCTGCCACCCGCGTTGCATCGCGTAGTTGCCCAGCACCATCAGCCGCGGGATGTGATGCACCCAGGCGTGATCCCGCACGCCGGCCAGCACGGACGACAGGCACCGCGCCTGCACGGCGTCGGCGTCCAGCTCGGCGAACCAGGTCGGCAGGTCGGTCTCGGCGCGCAGGGCGTTGCGGTGCCGGTAGTCCGGACCCAGGTACCAGTACAGGTTCCAGATGTAATCCCGCCAGCCGATCACCTGACGGACGAAACCCTCCGCCGACGCCAGCGGCACATCACCTGCCCGATAGGCACTCTCGACCCGCCGGACGACGTCCAGCGGGTCCAGCAGACCGAGATTGAGCGGCGCCGAGATCAGCGAGTGGGCCATCCACGGGTCATCGGCCAGCATCGCGTCCTCGTACGGTCCGAATGTCGCCAGCCGGTGCTCGAGGAAGTGCTCGAAACGGGCGCTCGCCTCCGCGGTCGTCGCCGGGAAACGCCGCGGGCCGTCCACCCCGATGAACGACACGTCGCCGTCGCTCTCCCACCGGTCCAGGTCGCGGCGCACCTCGTCGTCGATGTCGTCCTCGACCGGCCACCACGGCTCCGGCACCCCGAGGCTGGACCTGCCTTTCGGGGGAGGCTGCCGGTTGTCGGCGTCCAGGTTCCACCGTCCGCCGGTCGGCTCGTCGCCGTCCATCAGCACGCCGAAACGCCGCCGGGCGAGCCGGTAGTGGTCCTCCATCAGCAGCCGCCGGGCACCGCGGCCGTCCGCCCAGGCACGGAAATCGTCCATCGTGGTGGCGAACCCGCGGGCCGGTAGCACCGTCACGGTGGGCAGCCGGTCGACCAGCCGCCGGGCGGCGAAGCTGGTCGGGTGGCAGACGGAGACCGCGGCGGATCCGACGGCCTCGGCGTAGGTGGAGGATCTGCGGTAGTCACACCGGTCGCCGAGCTCGGCCGCCCGGTGCCGCATGGCGGACAGCACCAGATGCGCCTTCTGCCGGTGGAATCGGCGACGGGAGAACACATTCCGGGACTCGATCAGCAGCACCAGTTGCTCGGCGGAGTCCAGGAAGTGCGGGCCGAGCTGATCGCCGAACAGCCAGCGAACATCGTTGGTGCCCGCCGCGGACCCCAACGCCGCGGTCATTCTCCGGCCGGCGCCAGGATGGTTGCGGAATGTCCCGGCACGATCAGGCTGCCCGGCTGCACGTCGACGCCCGGCACGGTCGCCAGCAGCATCTCGCCGACCGGACCGTCCAGCGGGATCTTCTGCTCGGCGCCGGCAAAATTCACCGCGATCCGCACGCCCGACCGGTTCACCAGCAGCCACCGCTGATCGTCGTCGAGCGCGACGTCGTTGTTCTGGAAACGGGGATCGGTCAACTCCGGGCGTTCCCGCCGGATCCGCGCCAGATCCCTGTAGAGAGCTAGTATCTCGGCGTGCGTGCCGGACGCCGGCTCGTTCCAGTTCAGCTTGGCGGCCAGGAACGTCGACTCCGCCTGTGGATCGGGGACGACGTTCGGGTCCCAGCCCATCCGGGCAAATTCCTCCAGCCGTCCCTTGCGGGTCGCCTCGCCGAGTGCCTCGTCGGGATGGGAGGTGAAAAACGCCCACGGTGTGGAGGCGGCCCATTCCTCACCCATGAACAGCATCGGGGTGAACGGCCCGGTGAGCACCAGCACCGCCGCGATCGCCAGATCGGCCGCTGACAGCTGGGCGGTCAACCGGTCGCCGATCGCGCGGTTGCCGATCTGGTCGTGGTCCTGGGCGTAGCCGACGAACCGCCAGCTCGGGGTGACCAGGGTGTCCACCGGCCGGCCGTGGTCCCGGCCGCGGAAGCTGGAGAACGTCCCGTCGTGGAAGAACGCCTTGGTGAGCACCTTCGCGATCGCGGACATCGAGCCGAAATCGGCGTAGTAGCCGTCCTTCTCGCCGGTGAGCGCGACATGGACCACGTGGTGGAAGTCGTCGTTCCACTGTGCGGTCAGCCCGTACCCACCGGCGTCCCGGGGGGTGATCAGTTTCGGGTCGTTGAGGTCCGATTCTGCGATGAGTGTCAGCGGGCGCCGGACGTGCGGGGCCAGCGCGTCCACCTCGATCGCGATCTCCTCGAGCAGGTGCCGGGCCTGGCTGTCGGCCAGCGCGTGCACGGCGTCCAGTCGCAGGCCGTCGACGTGGTAGTCGCGCAGCCACATCAGCACGTTGTCCAGGATGTACCGGCGCACCTCACCGGAGTCCGGCCCGTCCAGGTTGATGGTGTCGCCCCAGGTGCTGCGCGCACCGGTGTCCGTCAGGTACGGGCCGAACCGCGGCAGGTAGTTGCCGCCGGCGCCCAGGTGGTTGTAGACGACGTCCTGGATGACGGCGATGCCGCGCTGGTGGCAGGCGTCGACGAAGCGCTGATAGGCCCGCGGTCCGCCGTAGCTCTCCTGCACGGCGAACCAGAGCACACCGTCGTAACCCCAGTTGTGGGTGCCGTTGAAGGCGTTGACCGGCAGCAGTTCCACCATGTCGACGCCGATGGACACCAGGTGGTCCAGTCGCTCGATCGCCGAATCCAGCGTGCCTTCCGGGGTGAACGTCCCGACGTGCATCTCGTAGATCAGCCCGCCGCCGAGCGGCCGGCCGGTCCACGCCTGGTCGCCCCAGGCGTAGGCGGAGTGGTCGAACGTCCGGGTCAGCGCCTCGACCCCGCCCGGCTGCCGGCGGGAGCGCGGGTCCGGCAGGACCTGGGGATCGTCATCGATCCGGAAGCCGTAGTCGATGTCGTCCTCGCCCCCGGTGTCCGAGGGCACCACCCCGTTGCCGGCGGTGCCGGCGGTCGCTGCCAGGTCGGCCGTCCACCAACCGCCGTCCTGGGCGTCCATCGGATGATCGACGCCGCCGACCACCAGCTGGACCTTGGCGGCCCGTGGCGCCCACACGCGTGCTGTTCGGGTTGTCATCGCCTCACCAGGTTCTTCGTCGGATTGTGGATCGGCGAGGCCCTGCACCGCAGGAGCACCCGCCGAAGTCCCGGGGGGACCGGCCGGCTGTCAGCCCTCGCGGACGAGCAGGGCCACCGGGTAGCTCTCCAGCAGCGCGGCCACCGGGACGGTCCCGCCGTCGAACGATGTGCCGGTCAACTCATCGGTCCAGCTGCCGGCCGGCAGGTCGATTGTCGTGTCGCGCCAGCCGCCCGAGGCTTCCAGACCAACCGGCAGCCGGGTCGCCACCGTCACCGCCCCACCGCGGTCGAAGGCGAAGACGTGGCCGGCGGCGGGGCCCGCCGCGGTCAGCGCGGTGTACTCGGTGAACAACTCCGGACGGTCCCGCCGCAGCCGCAGCGCCCGGCTGGCGACAAGGAGCTTGACGGCGCCCTCGTCGTCGATCTCCGGCCGCCAGCCGTCGTCGATCCTGATCAGCAGCTCGGTCCGGCGCAGGTAGTCGACGGGCCGCCGGTTGTCCGGGTCGACCAGCGACAGGTCCCACAGCTCGGTGCCCTGGTAGACGTCCGGCACGCCGGTCGAGGTCAGCTGGATCAGCTTGGCGGACAGCGAGTTCGACCAGCCGAAGGGCCGCAGCCGGTCGACCATGGCGACGATGCCGGCATTCAGCGCGGGATCGTCGTAGACGGCGTCGACCAGGGCGTGCAGCCGCTGCTCGAACGCCGCATCGGAGTCGATCCACCCGGTGGAGTTCCCGGCCTCCCGGGCGGCCTTCTCCGCGTAGGCGTGCAACCGTTCACACTCGATCGGCCAGGCGCCCACCGCGGCCTGCAGGACCAGGTTCGCCAGCGGCCCGTCGCCCAGCGGCGCCAGTCGAACCCAGTGCCGCACGGCGGCCGCCCACTCGTCTCGGAGCTCGGAGATCACCGAAATCCTCGCCCGGACGTCCTCCGAACGCTTCGTGTCGTGGGTGGACAGCGCGGTCATCGTCGCCGGGTTCCGCTCCAGCCGGCGCCGGTTGATCCCGTGCAACTCCTCGGGGGTGATCGAGAACTGGGCCGGCTCGCCGCCGACCTCGGTCAGCGAGGTCAGTCGCGTCCACCGGTAGAAGGCGCAGTCCTCGACGCCCTTGGCCATCACCATGCCGGAGGTCTGCTGGAACCGGACGGTGAACTCCGTCTTCGGATCGGTCAGCCGCTCCGCCACCGCGCGCAGGGTGGATGCCAGTTCCGGCCTGTTGGAGCACGCCGTCTCGAGCGCCTCGTCGAGATACTTCCGGCCGACCGGAAGGTAGGTGCGGTAGACGCCGAACGAGCTGAGCAGTTCGGCAATGGCGTCGTCGACGTCATCGCCCAGATCGGGTACCAGCCGAGCCAGCCGCAGCACCTCGGAGCGCAGGATTCCGTCCGCCACGGCCCGCTTCGTCGCCCGGGTCATCGCGGGCCAGTCGACCCGCAGGCCGCCGCGCAGCTCGGTGTCCAGCCGGTCCAGCATCTGCTCGCCGGCGGGGTCGATGAACAGCCGGTCGAGGGCGGCGAGCGCCTCGTACCCGGTGGTGCCGGCGCACTGCCAGGCGGACGGCAGCTGCTCGTCACCCTCGATGATCTTCTCCACCAGGACGTACCGGTGTTCGATCAGTTTCGCGAGGTCGTCGAGGTACCCGCCGGGATCGGCGAGGCCGTCCGGGTGGTCGATCCGCAACCCGTCGATCCAGTCGTTCTCGACCCACTGCCGCACCTGGCTGTGGGTCATCTCGAACACCTCGGGCAGTTCCACCCGGACACCGGCGAGGGTGTTCACGGCGAAGAACCGGCGGTAGTTCAGTTCGGCGTCGGCGCGCCGGTAATTCATCAGCTCGTAGTGCTGACGTGCGTGCACCTCGGTGGGGGAGCCGCCCTCGGTGCCCTCGGCGATCGGGAACCGGTGGTCGTAGTAGTGCAGCTCACCGTCCTCGACACGCAGTGCCGCCAACTCGTTCCCGCCGTCGCCGAGCACCGGCAGCCGCAGCTTGCCGTGGCCGGCATCCCAATCGATGTCGAATGCCGCGGCGTGTTCGGACTCGCGTCCTCTGCTGAGCACGTCCCACCACCACACCGACAGGGCGGGCGTGGAGACCCCGACGTGGTTCGGGACGATGTCGATGAGGACGCCGAGCCCGGCACCGCGAGCCCGTTTGGCGACCTTGGCCAGCGCCCAGTCGCCGCCCCTGCTGTCGTCGATCTCACCGTGATCCACCACGTCGTAGCCGTGCTCGGATCCTGGTTCGGCGGCGAGCACGGGGGACAGGTACATCCAGTCCGCGCCGAGCTTCTCCAGGTACGGCACGAGCGCCGCGGCGTCCGCCAGGTCCCATTCCGGGGTGATCTGCAACCGGTAGGTCGACCGCGGAACACGTTGCGCGTCAACGTGTCCGGGGGTACTCGCGCCGTGCTCGGGACGAGCTGCCGGCTGCTGCGCCGGCTCGGCCTGCCGGGCCGGGCTGTCCCCGGCCGTTTGCTCCTGCGTCACAGTGCTGAACTTCCCGTTGAGTGGTACGCCGAATCACTTCTTCTTGCGCGTGCGGGGTTTCGTCACTCGCCCACCGCTTTCCGGGCTGGTGGTGTCCTCTCCGGTGGCGGGCGTTGCCTGCTCCTCCGTGCGCACCGGTGCCGTGACCGGACCGTCGTCCGCGGCTTCGGTCGGTACCTCGCTGACCTGTTCCGGCGGCACTGCGGCGTCGCGGGTCGGCGCCGTTTCCACGGTCGCCCCCGACTCGGCCCGCATCGGCACCGGCACCGGCGCGATGGTGGGCACCGCTGCCGCGGCAAGTCCGGGCGTGGGCTCCTCCTCGATGGTGGCAAGTGCCTGCAGCACCACGGTGCCCTTGCCGGAGACCTGCACCTTGCCGCCGCCGACGATCGCTTCGGCCTGTTCCGGGACGCCGGAGGTGTCGATCAGCAGCCGCCAGGCCGGGGCGAATTCCTCGGGCGGCAGGACCCAGTCCAGCGTCTCGTCGTGCGCGTTGAACAGCATCAGGAACGAGTCGTCGACGATCCGCTGACCACGTGCGTCCATCCCGCGGATCCCGTTGCCGTTCATGAAGATCCCGACCGAGCGGCCGAACCCGGCGCCCCAGTCCTCCGGGGTCATCAGCGTTCCGCCGGGGGTCATCCAGACAATGTCCGGCAGCGGCTCACCCTCGGCTCGCGCGGCGGGCCGGCCGTCGAAGAAGCGGCGCCGGCGGAAGGTCGGGTGCTGACGGCGCAGCCGGGCCACCGACGCGGTGAACTCGATGAGCGCCTCGTCGGCCTCAAGCCAGTGAATCCAGCTCAGTTCCGAATCCTGCGCGTAGGTGTTGTTGTTGCCCAACTGGCTACGACCCAGCTCATCGCCGTGCGCGATCATCGGAACACCCTGGGACAGCAGCAGCGTCGCGAGGAAGTTGCGTTGCTGGCGGCCGCGGAGAGCCAGGATGTCCGGGTCGTCGGTCGGTCCCTCGACGCCGCAGTTCCAGGACCTGTTGTGGGACTCACCGTCCCGGTTGCCCTCGCCGTTGGCCTCGTTGTGCTTCTCGTTGTAGGAGACCAGGTCGTTCAGGGTGAAGCCGTCATGCGCGGTGACGAAGTTGATCGACGCCACCGGGCGGCGCCCGGACGTCTCGTACAGGTCGGCCGAACCGGTGATCCGGGAGGCGAACTCGCCGAGCGTCGCCGGCTCGCCGCGCCAGAAGTCGCGGACCGTGTCGCGGAACTTGCCGTTCCACTCCGTCCACTGCGGAGGGAAGTTGCCGACCTGGTAACCACCGGGGCCGATGTCCCACGGCTCGGCGATCAGCTTCACCTGGGAGACGACCGGGTCCTGCTGCACGAGTTCGAAGAAGGTCGACAGCCGGTCCACGTCGTAGAACTCCCGGGCGAGCGTCGCCGCGAGGTCGAAACGGAACCCGTCGACGTGCATCTCGGTCACCCAGTAGCGCAGCGAGTCCATGATCAGCTGCAGGGAGTGCGGGTGCCGGACGTTGAACGAGTTGCCGGTGCCGGTGTAGTCCATGTAGTAGCGCTTGTCGTCCTCGACCAGGCGGTAGTAGGCACCGTTGTCGATGCCGCGGAAGGACAGCGTCGGTCCGAGGTGGTTCCCCTCGGCCGTGTGGTTGTAGACCACGTCGAGGATGACCTCGATACCGGCGTTGTGCAGCGATTTGACCATCGCCTTGAATTCCTGCACCTGCTGGCCGCGCTCGCCGAACGCCGAGTAGGTGTTCTGCGGGGCGAAGAAGCCGATGGTGTTGTAGCCCCAGTAGTTCGACAGGCCCTGGTCGATCAGCGTGCTGTCGTTGACGAACTGGTGCACCGGCATCAGTTCGATCGCCGTCACGCCCAGCCGGGTGAGGTGGTCGATGACCGCCGGGTGCGCGACGCCGGCGTAGGTGCCGCGCTGGTTGGCCGGCACCTCCGGGTGCAGCGCGGTCAGGCCCTTGACGTGCGCCTCGTAGATGACGCTGTCGTTGTACGGGATGCGCAGCGAGCGGTCGCCGGTCCAATCGAAGAACGGGTTGATGACGACACCGTGCGTCATGTGCGGGCCGGAGTCGGCGTCGTTCTTGGTGTCGGGTTCGCCCAGGTTGTAGGAGAACAGCGCCGGGTCCCAGTCGATGGCGCCGGACACGGCCTTCGCGTACGGATCCAGCAGCAGCTTGTTCGGGTTGCACCGCGAACCGTGTTCCGGCTCGTACGGTCCGTGCACCCGGTAGCCGTAGCGCTGCCCGGGCTGCACCGTCGGCAGGTAGCAGTGCCAGACGTAGGCGTCCTGCTCGGGCATCGGGATGCGGGTCTCGCCGCCCCGTTCGCCGATCAGGCACAGCTCGACGCGCTCAGCGGCCTCGCTGAAGATCGCGAAGTTGGTGCCGGTGCCGTCGAATGTGGCGCCCAGCGGATACGGCTGTCCCGGCCAGATCTCCATGGTGCTCCTTGCTCATATGGTTACAGCATCAATGCCCGTTAGATGCAGGTTTGAAACGCTCACAGCCCGCTGGACCGCGCCCGGATCACTCCCTGGGAACAGCCACACGGCCGGTCAACTTTAACCGCGGCAGTCGACACCCCCGGACCGTCCGGCTGTGCAGTAGCTCCCGCTTGACCGCGGCCGGCGTGGGTACCACTCGGCCGCCGCCCGCCGTCGGAGCACTCGATTACCCTCGCCGATGTGCCGGATCCCTCGCTGTACCGCCCTGCCCCGGGGTCGATCCCGGAGTCGCCCGGCGTGTACCGCTTCCGCGATCCGGGTGGCCGGGTGATCTACGTCGGCAAGGCGAAGAGCCTGCGGCAACGGCTCAACTCGTACTTCGCGGACCTCACTTCGCTGCACCCGCGCACCGCGCAGATGGTGACGAGCGCCGCCGGTGTCGAGTGGACGGTGGTGTCCACCGAGGTCGAGGCGCTGCAGCTGGAATACAACTGGATCAAGGAGTTCGACCCCCGGTTCAACGTCCGCTACCGCGACGACAAGTCCTACCCCGAGTTGGCGGTGACGCTGTTCGAGGAGTACCCGCGACTGCAGGTGATGCGCGGGCCGCATCGCAAGGGTGTCCGCTACTTCGGACCGTATGCGCACGCATGGGCGATCCGGGAGACGCTGGACCTGCTGCTGCGGGTGTTTCCCGCCCGTACCTGCTCGGCGGGCGTCTTCCGGAGATCGCAGCAGATCGGCCGGCCCTGCCTGCTCGGCTACATCGGCAAGTGTTCGGCGCCGTGCACCGGCCAGGTCACCGCCGAGGAACACCGCGAGATCGTTGATGACTTCTGCGATTTCATGGCGGGCAAGGCCGATCCACTGATCCGCCGGCTGGAGAAGGAGATGACGGCGGCGGCGGCGGAGCTGGACTTCGAAAAGGCCGCGAGGCTGCGCGACGACCTCGGCGCGCTGCGCCGGGCGGTCGAGAAGCAGGCCGTCGTGCTCGGTGACGGCACCGACGCCGACGTCATCGGCATCGCCGCCGACGAACTGCTCGCCTCGGTGCAGATCTTCCACGTCCGAGGTGGCCGGGTCCGTGGCCAGCGCGGCTGGATCGTCGATGTGGACGCCGACAGCTCCGGGGACTCCGGACTGCCGTCGTTGGTGGAGAACTTCCTGCTGCAGTTCTACGGCGGGCGCGCCGACGACGACGGCGCGACGGCCGTGCCGCGGGAAATCCTGGTGCCGGTGCTGCCCAGCGAGGAGGCGGCGACGGAGTCGGAGCTGGTGTCCTGGCTCTCCGATCTCCGCGGATCCCGGGTGTCGCTTCGGGTGCCGCAACGCGGCGACAAGCGTGCCCTGGCGGAGACCGTCACCCGCAACGCCGCCGAGGCGCTCGCCCAGCACCGGCTGAAGCGGGCCAGCGACCTGACCGCGCGATCGGCTGCCCTGACGGAGCTGGCCGACACGCTGGGGATGGACGTGGCGCCGCTGCGGATCGAGTGCATCGACATCTCGCACGTCCAGGGCACCGATGTGGTGGCGTCGCTGGTGGTGTTCGAGGACGGCCTGCCCAAGCGCAGTGACTACCGGCGGTTCGCCATCCGGGACCGCCCCGGCGACGACGTCGCCTCCATCGCCGAGGTCGTCCGGCGGCGGTTCAGCCACGGGATGAACCGGTCGGTCGGCTCGTCCGGCGCGTTGCCCGGCGGCGCCCAGGCTGACGAAGCGCCAACGGACGGGGACTCGGCCGGGGCAGGAACGCCAGAGGCGGATGCACCGGCGGCGCCCACCGAGCCGACCTACCGGCGCGGGATCGACCCCGAGACGGGCCGGCCGCGGCGGTTCGCCTACCCGCCGCAGCTGCTGGTGGTCGACGGGGGCGCGCCTCAGGTGAACGCGGCCGCCACCGAACTTGCGGAGCTGGGCGTCGTCGACGTCACCGTGTGCGGTCTGGCCAAACGCCTGGAAGAGGTGTGGGTACCGGCCCAGGAGGACCCGATCATCTTCCCGCGCACCAGCGAGGCGCTGTATCTGCTCCAGCGGCTCCGGGACGAGGCGCACCGGTTCGCGATCACCTATCACCGGGCGAAACGGTCCAAGTCGATGACGGTGTCCGCCCTGGACGACGTTCCCGGGCTGGGCGGGGTCCGCCGCAAGGCCCTGGTCCGGCACTTCGGCTCGGTGGCCGCACTTCGCCGGGCCGGGGTCGAGGACATCCTGGCGGTGCCCGGCATCGGGCGGCGCACCGCGGAGGCGGTGGTCGACGCGCTGGGTGGCACGGCCACGCCGTCCGGTGCCGCCAAGTCCGCGGGAGGAAACGACAGCGAATCGGACGAATTGGTCGGACCGCAGGGCGGCCGGGCGGGTCGGGTACCGATACCGTCCATGTCGACATCGTCCGACTCGTCAGGGACACCGTCCGGGCCGTTCCGATCCCAGCCGTTCCGGGGGGAGGCGTCCAAGGGGGAGGGGTAGCGCATGGGCACAGCTGAATCCGGATCCGATGGGGGACCGGCGGCCGGACTGGCCACGGGGCCGGAGCTCGGTGCGACAACTGGCGGGATCCAGGTTGCGATCGTCTCCGGCCTGTCCGGCGCGGGCAGGTCGACGGCCGCCAAGGCCTTGGAGGACCTCGGCTGGTTCGTGGTCGACAACCTCCCGCCGGAGCTGATCACCACCATGGTCGATCTCGGTTCGCGGACCAGCGGTGACGTCACCAGGATCGCGATCGTGCTGGACGTCCGATCCCGAGCGTTCACCGAGGATCTCGCCGCGGTCATCAGGGATCTGGACGCCCGGGGTTACCGGCCGACTGTGCTGTTCCTGGAGGCGAGCGACGCCGCGCTGATCCGGCGCTACGAAGCGAACCGGCGCTCGCACCCCCTGCAGGACGGTGGGCGGCTGGCGGACGGGGTTGCCGCCGAACGCGCGGCCCTCGAGCCGCTGCGCCAGGAGGCAGATGTCGTGGTCGACACCTCGCACCTGTCGGTCCACCAGTTGCGCGCGGAGGTGGAACGCGCGTTCGGCCCCACCTCGCCGGACCGCAAGGGCACGCTGACCGTCGTCTCCTTCGGGTTCAAGTACGGCCTGCCGCTGGACGCCGACCTGGTGATCGACATGCGGTTCCTGCCGAACCCGCACTGGATACCGGAACTGCGGCCCAAGACGGGGCTGGACCCGGACGTGTCGGACTACGTGCTCTCACAGCAGGGCGCTTCGGAATTCCTCGACCGCTACGTCGAGCTGATCGCGCTGATCAGCGGCGGCTACAAGCGGGAGGGCAAGCGGTACCTGACGCTTGCCGTCGGATGCACCGGAGGCAAGCACCGCAGCGTCGCCACCGCCGAGGAGCTGCGCCGTCGTCTGCAAAGCGACGCGCTCGCCGTCCAGGTGGTCCACCGGGACCTGGGCAGGGAGTGATGGCGACCGGGCCGGACCGTCCGGGCAGCGCCGGGTCGACGGCAATGCTCGCCGCGGAGCGCCCGCGGGTGCGTCCGAAGGTCGTTGCGCTGGGCGGCGGCCACGGACTGCACGCCATGCTGACGGCGCTGGTCGAGCTCGATGTCGACATCACCGCCGTGGTCACCGTCGCCGACGACGGCGGGTCGTCCGGACGGCTCCGCCGGGAGGTGCCGGGAATCGTGCCGCCCGGGGACCTGCGAATGGCGCTGGCGGCGCTGGCCGAACCGGACACCCGCGGGGAGCTCTGGACGAAGACCTTCCAGCACCGGTTCCGCGGCCAGGGCGCGCTGGCCGGCCATCCGGTCGGCAACGTCGTCCTGGTCGGACTGAGCCAGGTGCTCGACGATCCGGTCGCGGCGCTGGACGCGGCGGGCGAGCTGCTCGGCGCGCGGGGGCGGGTCCTGCCGATGGCCTGCGAGCCGCTGGACATCGTCGCCGACGTCCAGGGCCTGGACGAGGACCCGCTCGCGGTACGCCGGATCAGGGGTCAGGTGGCCGTGGCGAGCACCCCCGGCACGGTGCTCAGCGTCAGCCTCGAGCCGGCCGATGCCAAGGCCTGTCCCGAGGCGCTGGCGGCGATCGCCGAGGCCGACCTGATCACCTTCGGGCCGGGTTCGTGGTACTCCAGTGTGCTGACCCATCTGCTGCTGCCGGACCTCGCCACGGCCATCATCTCCAGTGCCGCGAGCCGGCTGGTGGTGCTGAACCTCGCGCCGCAGGTCGGTGAGACGGAGGGATTCTCGCCCGAACAGCACCTGGAAGTACTGTCAGCACACGCGCCGGATCTCCGGGTCGACACGGTGCTGGCGGATCGCGGCTCCGTGCCGTTGCCGCAACGGCTGGGGACGGCCGCCGCCCGGATCGGCGCCGAGCTTGAACTGCACGATGTTGCCGTCACCGGAACGGCCCAGCACGATGCTCGCAGGCTGGCGGCGTCGCTCCGAGTGATCCTCGATCGAACGGCGAACCGGACGAAACCGCGGCCGGTCGTGGGGCGGGATGGCGGATCGGGTGAAATGTCTTCGATGACGGACAGGGAGCGCCCGTAATGGCGATGACGGCCACGGTGAAGGACGAACTCAGTCGGGTGTCGGTGAGCAAGGTGTCGGCGCGCAAGGCGGAGGTGTCCGCGCTGCTGCGCTTCGCCGGCGGCCTGCACATCGTCGCGGGCCGGGTGATCGTCGAGGCGGAATTGGACACCGGCGCGGTCGCCCGCCGGCTGCGGCGGGAAATCGGCGAGCTGTACGGACACGTCGCGGACGTGCAGGTGCTGTCCGCGTCCGGTATTCGCAAGGGCACCAGGTTTGTGGTCCGGGTGGTCGCCGGCGGCGACTCGCTGGCCCGGCAGACCGGGCTGCTCGACCAGCGCGGCCGGCCGGTCCGGGGCCTGCCGCCGCAAATCGTCGCCGGCTCCGTCGGCGACGCCGAAGCCGCCTGGCGCGGCGCGTTTCTCGCGCACGGGTCGCTCACCGAACCGGGCCGCAGTGCGTCGCTGGAGATCACCTGTCCCGGCCCCGAGGCGGCGCTGGCGCTGGTCGGCGCGGCGCGGCGGATGGGGATCGGCGCCAAGGCCCGCGAGGTCCGTGGCGCCGACCGCGTGCTGGTCCGGGACGGCGATGCGATCGCTGCGCTGCTGACCAGGCTCGGTGCGCATTCCTCGATGCTCGCCTGGGAGGAGCGGCGGATGCGCCGCGAAGTCCGGGCGACGGCGAATCGGTTGGCCAACTTCGACGACGCGAACCTGCGTCGCTCGGCAAGGGCGGCGGTGGCCGCGTCGGCACGGGTGGAACGAGCGCTGGCCATCCTGGGCGATGAGGCGCCGGACCACCTGAGCCAGGCCGGCCGGCTGCGGATCGCCCACGGCCAGGCCTCCCTGGAGGAACTCGGCCAACTGGCGGAACCGCCGATGACCAAGGACGCCGTCGCCGGACGGATCCGCCGGCTGCTGACGATGGCCGACAAGCGGGCCGCCGACCTCGGGATTCCGGACACCGAATCGGCCGTCACCGCCGACATGCTCGACGGCTGAGGTCGGCCGCGTCCCGACCCTGTCGTCGCAACGGGCGGCGGCCGACCCGGACCGGGTCGTTCATTGTCGGTTCATCACTGCGTCGCCGAGATTTCATCCGCCTCGTCCAGGTCCTTTCGGCCCGCCGAGGCCTTCCGCTGCGCACTTTCACGCTTGACAGAGATGACCGAGACCTCCCGGATGTCCTTTCGCGTCGATCACCATGCCGACGAGCCCGCCACTTGCGACACCGATACAGTGAGTCCGGTCGCCGCCCCCAAGGTGTGGTGTGCACCAGAAGATCAACCCGTCCGATGGCACAAGGGCCGTCGGCGGGATTCCCTAGAGGAGGGCTGACACACGTGACTGTGCGCGTCGGAGTGAACGGATTCGGCCGAATCGGCCGCAACTTCTGGCGAGCGGTCGACTCTCTCGACCAGGACATCGAGATCGTCGCCGTCAACGACCTGACCGACACCAAGACCCTCGCCCACCTGCTCAAGTACGACTCGGTGATGGGCAAGCTGCCGTACGAGGTACACGCCGGCGACGGCGTCATCAGCGTGGACGGCAAGGAATTCAAGGTGCTGTCCGACCGCGATCCGGGCAACCTGCCCTGGGGCGAGCTGGGCGTCGACGTCGTCATCGAGTCGACAGGGTTCTTCACCAAGGCAGATGCCGCTCGCCAGCATGTGTCGGCGGGCGCCAAGAAGGTGCTGATTTCCGCGCCGGCCACCGGCGAGGACCTGACCATCGTGCTGGGCGTGAACGACGATGCCTACGACGGTTCGCAGACGATCATCTCCAACGCCTCGTGCACCACGAACTGCGTGGCGCCGATGGCCAAGGTGCTGCACGAGAACTTTGGCCTGGTGCAGGGTCTGATGACCACGATCCACGCCTACACCAACGATCAGGTCATCCTGGACTTCCCGCACAAGGACCTGCGCCGCGCCCGCGCTGCAGCGATCAACATCATCCCGACCACCACCGGTGCCGCCAAGGCCACCGCGCTGGTGCTGCCGGAACTGAAGGGCAAGCTGCACGGCTACGCGCTCCGCGTCCCGGTCCCGACCGGCTCGGTCACCGACCTGACCGTGGAGCTGGAGAAGGGCACCACGGTGGACGAGGTGAACGCCGCGTTCAAGGCGGCCGCCGACTCCGGACCGTTGCAGAACCGGTTGTTCTACTCGACCGATGCGATCGTGTCGACCGACATCGTCGGCTCGCCGGCGTCGTGCACGTTCGATTCGCCGCTGACCATCGGCCTGGGCGGCAACTTCTTCAAGATCGTCGGCTGGTACGACAACGAGTGGGGTTACTCCAACCGGCTCGTCGACCTGACCACGCTGGTGGGCAAGAGCCTCTGACGTGCCTCTCCGCGGGTGGCGCTCACCGGATTCGGTGGGCGCCACCCGCGGTCTGCCGTGCCCGAGGGGCGCAGTGGCGCCTCCTCGTGTGGCCCGCCCATCCCAAACCGCTCTCGAACCCGCCCTCGAGACCACCGCCGTTGAACACCGCCGCAGAACGGCGCCGTTGATTCTCGGTCCTGAGAACCGTCAAGGAGTCCGCGAAGTGCACACTCTCGACGACCTGCTCGCCTCCGGCGTGGCCGGCCGCACCGTGCTGGTCCGTTCCGACCTCAACGTCCCGCTGGACGGGGACGTGATCACCGACGACGGGCGGATCCGCGCGTCGCTGCCCACCCTGCAGGCGCTCGTCCTCGGCGGCGCCAAGGTCGTCGTCACCGCACACCTCGGCCGCCCCAAGGGCGCGCCTGATCCCAAGTACTCACTGGCCCCCGCGGCCGCCCGACTCGGCGAACTCCTCGGCACCACCGTGCCGCTGGCGGACGACCTCGTCGGGCCGTCCGCGCGGGAGACCGTCGCCGCGCTGACCGACGGCGGCGTCGCGATGCTGCAGAACGTGCGATTCGACGCCCGCGAGACTTCCAAGGACGAGACCGAGCGCGCCGCGCTCGCCGACGACCTGGTCGCCGTGGTGGGCGACGGAGCAGCCTTCGTCTCCGACGGCTTCGGCGTCGTGCACCGCAAGCAGGCCTCGGTGTATGAGATCGCCCAGAAGCTTCCGCACTACGCCGGCTACCTGGTGTCCGCCGAGACCGCGGTACTCAAGAAGCTGACCGTGGACCCGGAGCGGCCGTACGCGGTCATCCTCGGCGGGTCGAAGGTCTCGGACAAGCTCGGCGTCATCACCTCGCTGCTGCCCCGGGTCGATGCGCTGCTGATCGGCGGCGGGATGGCCTTCACCTTCCTGGCCGCCAAGGGGTACGGCGTCGGCGCGTCGCTGCTGCAGGAGGACCAGATCGAGACCTGCAAGCAGCTCCTCGCCGACCACGGGAACAAGATCGTGCTGCCGACCGACGTCGTCATCGCGGACGCGTTCTCGGCCGACGCCGCTATCCAGATCGTCGGCGCGGACGGCATTGCAGACGGCTGGCTGGGTCTGGATATCGGCCCGGAGACCAGCGCGAAGTTCTCCCAGATCGCGGCCGACTCGGCCACCGTGTTCTGGAACGGCCCGATGGGCGTCTTCGAACTCGCACCATTCGCCGACGGCACCCGCACCGTCGCCGAAGCGATTTCCGCATCAACGTCGTTCTCGGTGGTGGGCGGCGGCGACTCGGCGGCTGCCGTACGCATCCTCGGTGTCGACGAATCCGGCTTCACCCACATCTCGACCGGTGGCGGTGCCTCCCTCGAATACCTCGAGGGCAAGGAACTCCCCGGTCTCGCCGTACTGGAGGCATGACCGCAATGACCAACGGCCAACGCAAACCAATGATCGCCGGCAACTGGAAGATGAACCTCAACCATCTCGAGGCCATCGCCCTGGTGCAGAAGATCGCCTTCACCCTGCCGGACAAGTACTACCAACACGTCGAAGTCGCGGTGATCCCGCCGTTCACCGCGCTCCGGTCGGTGCAGACCCTGGTCGACGCCGACAAGCTCAAGATCGTCTACGGCGCTCAGGACCTGTCCGCGAAGGACTCCGGCGCCTACACCGGTGAGATCTCCGGCAGCATGCTGGCCAAGCTCGGGTGCACCTATGTGCTGGTCGGTCACTCGGAGCGCCGGGAGTACCACCACGAGTCCGACGAGCTGCTGGCCGGCAAGGTCAACGCCGCCTACCGCCACGGGCTGATCCCGCTGCTGTGCTTCGGCGAGGGGCTGGAGATCCGCGAGGCGGGCAACCAGGTGCAGCACTCGGTGGGCCAGATGCTCGCCGCGATGGCCGACGTCACCCCCGAGCAGGCCGCGACGATCGTGCTGGCCTACGAACCCGTCTGGGCGATCGGCACCGGCCGGGTCGCCACCCCGGCCGACGCCCAGGAGGTGTGCGGGGCCGCCCGCGCCGCGCTGGCCGACAAGTACGGTGCCGAGATCGCCGGCGGCGTCCGGATCCTGTACGGCGGCTCCGTGAAGTCGGGCAACGTCTCGGAGATCACCGCGCAGCCCGACGTCGATGGCGCGCTGGTCGGCGGTGCTTCGCTGGACGGCACCGAGTTCGCGAACCTGGCCGCCAACGCCGTCGGGGTGCTGACCTGACCCGAGCGCGCACCGCGACGCGCACTCCGACACCGATGAGAGCGGTTAGACTCGTCGCGACCCTGGTCCGCGCGGCTCTTGCTGCGCCGACCGCCTGACGAGCAAGGCGACCATGACACTCTTTCTCCAGATTCTGCTGCTGATCACCAGCCTGGCGCTGATGGCGTTGATCCTGCTGCACCGCGGCAAGGGCGGCGGGCTGTCCTCGCTGTTCGGCGGCACCATGCAGTCGTCGCTGTCCGGATCGTCCGTCGTGGAGAAAAACCTCGATCGGCTGACCCTGTTCGTCGCGGCGGTCTGGGGGATCTCGATTGTCGGCGTCGGCCTCCTGCTGAAGGTCGGGATCTCCTAGGCCCGGCCGTCGGACCCGCACTCCACGCGGCGCGGCGAGCGGGCCGGTACGACTCTCCGCGGTCATCACACACCGGCATCTTTTCCGAAACGGGTAGGTCGACATGGCGGGTGGCAATCCGATTCGCGGTTCACGGGTGGGTGCAGGTCGGATGGGCGAGTCCGACCGGGGCGACTCGGCACCCCGGCACAAGCTGGAATTCTTCTGCGCGAACGGGCACGTCACCCGGCTCGCCTTCGCGATGGACGCCGAGATCCCGGAAACCTGGGACTGCCCCAGCTGTGGTCTGCCGGCCGGCCAGGACCGCTCCGAGCCGCCGCCGGCGCCCAAGGTGGAGCCGTACAAGTCGCACCTTGCCTATGTGAAGGAGCGTCGGTCCGAGGAGGACGGCGAGGCACTGCTCGCCGAGGCACTCGCCCGGATCGCCGATCGCCGCACGCCACAGACCTGAGCCGCGAACCGGCGAGCCCGGCTCGATCGGGGCCGGAAGATCACAGAACCTTCAGCATCCGGGTGTTTCCCAACGTGTTCGGCTTGACGTAGGGCAGGTCGAGGAACTCGGCCACGCCGCGGTCGTAGGACGAGCGCAGCTCTGCGTAGCCCTCCTCCGACAGATTCAGCTCGCGAATCGGCTCGAACCCCAGCGAGCGGAAGAACGCGACCTCGAAGGTCAGCACGAACAGCCGGTGCACCCCGAGGTAACGGGCGTGCTCGATCAGCGCCGCGCAGACCGCACGGCCGACACCGCGCCGCCGCACGGTGGGGTCGGTGGCCACCGTGCGGATCTCCCCGAGGTCCTCCCAGAGCACATGCAGTGCACCGCATCCCACGAGCACGCCGTCCACCTCGGCAACCCAGAACTCGGTGACGTCCTCGAACAGGTTCGCCAGTGTTTTCTCCAGCAGGACGGGCCCAGCGTGCGCGTCCACCAACCGCTTGATGCCGCGGACGTCGGTGACCCTCGCCCGGTGGACCAGCACCGGCGCCTGGTTCTCGGTCACGGCGCATCACGATAGCCGCCGTCCCGCGCCCGGCCGGCGGAGGTGACCACCAGGTCGTCGATTCCCGAACGGGCCCGGGTGCCGACTAGGGTGGGGCAGTGTCCGCCGTGTTCGACCTCCCTTCAACGGTGTCGAACGGACGGACGGCGAACCCCGAATCCGCCACCGATCCGCAGTATCCTGGCCGACGAACACCCACCACGGTGAACCTGGTGACGCTGGGCTGCGCGCGCAACGAGGTGGACTCCTCGGAGATCGCCGGTCGGCTGCAGACCGGCGGCTACCGGCTGGTCGCCGAACCCACCGCGGCCGACGTCGTGGTGGTGAACACCTGCGCCTTCGTCGCCAGCGCGAAAAAGGATTCCATCGACACGGTGTTGGCCGCCGCCGACACCGGTGCCAAGGTCGTCGCGGTCGGCTGCCTCGCCGAGCGGTACGGGGCTGAACTGGCCGATGCGCTGCCCGAGGCGGATGCCGTCCTGGGTTTCGACGCCTACCCGGACCTGGCCGCGCTGCTGGGGGAGGTCGTGGACGGCCACCGGCCGGCCGCGCACACCCCGGTCGACCGCCGGCTGCTGCTGCCGATCTCGCCGACGGCCAGGCCGAACGCCTCGGCGGGCGTCTCGCTGCCGGGGCACGGACCCGCGTCCGGGCCCTCCCATCGCACCTTGCTGAACTCCGGACCGGTGGCACCGCTGAAGATCGCCTCCGGTTGCGACCGGCGTTGCACCTTCTGCGCGATCCCGTCCTTCCGCGGAGCGTTCGTCTCCCGCCCGATCGACGAGATCGTCGCCGAGGCCGGCTGGCTGGCCGGCCAGGGTGTCAGGGAAATCGTCCTGGTCAGCGAGAACTCGACCTCCTACGGCAAGGACCTGCCGGGCGAGCGGCAGCTGGAGCGGCTCCTGGCTGCACTGGCCGCGGTCCCGGGAGTGGCCCGGGTCCGGTTGTCCTACCTGCAACCGGCGGAGACCAGGCCGTGGCTGATCGAGGCGATCGCGGGCATCCCCGGGGTCGCCGACTACTACGACATGTCCTTCCAGCACGCCTCGGAACCGGTGCTGCGCCGGATGCGCCGGTACGGCTCCCGGGAGGCGTTCCTGACCCTGATCGCCCAGATCCGCTCCGCCGCACCCGATGCGGGGATCCGCTCCAACGTCATCGTGGGCTTCCCCGGTGAGACGGAGGACGACCTCGCCGAACTCGAGGCCTTCCTGACCGGCGCGGGAATGGACGCGGTCGGTGTGTTCGGCTATTCCGACGAGGACGGCACCGCCGCCGCGGACCTGCCCGGCAAGCTTCCGGACGACGAGATCGCCGACCGCGTCGAGCGGGTGACCGCCCTGGTCGAGGAACTCACGGCGCAGCGGGCCGAGGACCGGATCGGCCGCGAGATGCCCGTCCTGGTCGACGAGGCGCCGGCGGGTGAAACCGCGGCCGGCCGCGGCCCGCATCAGGCACCCGAGGTCGACGGGAACGTCCGGATCGTCGATCGCGGCGGGCTGGAGTTGCACCCCGGAATGCTGGTGCGTTGCGACATCTTCGGCAGTGATGGCATCGACCTGATCGCGCGGGCCCGTGAGATTGCCGCGCCATGACCGAACGCCCGCCGCCGGTCTCCCTGATGAACCTCCCGAACGCCCTGACGGTCCTGCGGCTGATCCTGGTGCCGGTGTTTCTGCTGGCGCTGTTCGCGCAGGGCGGCCACGACCCGACGTGGCGGTGGATCGCCTGGGCCATCTTCGCGATCGCCGCCATCACGGACCGGTATGACGGGCATATCGCCCGCAAGCGCGGGCAGGTCACCGACTTCGGCAAGATCGCCGACCCGATCGCGGACAAGGCGCTCACCGGGTCGGCGCTCATCGCGCTGTCCATGCTGGGCGATCTGGCCTGGTGGGTGACGCTGGTCATCCTGATCCGTGAGATCGGCGTGACCCTGCTGCGGTTCGCGGTGATCCGGTACGGGGTTATCGCCGCCAGCCCGGGCGGCAAGGCGAAGACGTTCGTGCAGATCATCGCGATCGGGCTGTACATCCTGCCGCTGCCGCCCGCGCTGTCCTGGGCGCAGGTGGCGACCATGACGGCGGCGGTGCTGCTCACCGTTGGCACCGGGCTGGATTACGTGGCACGGGCGTGGGGCGTCTATTCCAGGGCCAAGGCCGCCGGCCACGTCGAGCGGCCGCCCGGCTGACCGGTGGGGATCGATGAATCTCGCTGCTGTGGTGGGCGTTCCCCAGGACGTCGTCGTCGACCTGCTGGCGATGCTGGCCGGACGTTCGATGACGGTGGCGACAGCAGAATCGCTGACCGGCGGCCTGCTGACCGCACTGCTCACCGAGGTGCCGGGCTCCAGCGCGGTCGTGCGGGGCGGGGTGGTCGTGTACGCCACGGACCTGAAACGGACGCTGGCCGGTGTGGACGGCGCCCTGCTGGCGCGCCGCGGCGCCGTCGATCCGGAGGTGGCCCGGCAGTTGGCGGACGGGGTGCCGGGAACGCTGCGCGGCCGATGTCGGGATCGGGCTGACCGGCGTCGCCGGCCCGGATCCTCAGGACGGCTCCGCGGTCGGTACCTGGTACTGCGCGCTGGCCGGTCCCGGGGGTTACCGGGACGAACGCGCCGCCGTGCCCACTGTCGGCGACGGCCGTGGCGCGCCGGCCGCGCAGGGCCGGCGGCTGATCAGGGCGGCGGCGGTGCGCGCCGCCCTCGAGATGCTGTCCAACATCCCCGCAACGATTTCGTAACCGGGTGGTGACCGGCGTACTGGAACATCGGTGGGAGCGTTCACGTTGTGATGATTGTCGGCGGATGTAGCCGGTGATGAGATAGCGCACGGTAGCGTGGAAGCCTCAGGTGCCACCGTCCGGGCTCTCGGTAAGAGGGTGAACCATCCCAGCGTCACTAGTGGTCAGTAATGCCACCGGAGTGCATCTCTTCGGTGCAGGAAACTGGTATCTACGCCATTGGACTGAAAGTTCGGCGCCACCAGTGTTTTCGGCAGAGCAGGGCGGACCGGGAAGTGCGCCGGTCCTGGGTTCCGAACGGCAGTTCCGAATTGCCCAAGGTGGAAAGGAGGTGCGACATGCTCCTGCGTGATGCTCTCGGAGAGACCCTGCGCGACGCTCGCAACCGACAGAACCGCACACTGCGCGATGTGTCGACCGCGGCCAATGTCTCGCTCGGATATCTCTCGGAAGTCGAGCGGGGCCGGAAGGAAGCGTCGAGCGAATTGCTCGCCTCGATCTGCGATGCCCTGGATCTGGAGTTGTCCGACCTCCTGGATTCGGTGAGTGCTGCGATGCGCACCGACATGGTTCCGGTGGACAAGAGCAGCGTGGTCAGCAACTCCGTCAAGACGGGTATGGGCGCCTCCAACCGGCCGCGTGCCGCGATGGATCGGATGAAGATCGATCCGACGCTGCGGATCGTGGTGCCCTACGGCTCGACCCGGCCCGGCGCCCCGGTCGGCTGAGTCCCGCCCGCTGAACCCGTCCGCTTCGCGTGCCGGGTATCTCCGGCGGGGATGCCGACCCTGGCCATGCCGTTGATCAACCGCGCGGGTTGCTCAGGCCCACAAGTGCCGCCATGGCCCGGGTTGCCGCCTCGACCGGCACGAACAGATGATCGTGGTGGTAGCCGGCGATCACGTTGCAGGAGATGTCGTGTCCGGCCAGCGCTGTTGCCACCGCGGCGGTCAGGCCCACCGCGTCCAGCGCGGACCGAACCCCCAGGGTGATCCAGGCCCAGCCGATGTCGCCCGCCAGCCCGGCATCCGCGGCCTCCTCGACCGGTAGGACGAGCGTGGTGCCTTCTCGTTCGACGATCGTCGCCACCGGGTGCAGCCCGTTCGGGACCGACCCCACCGGCACACTGCAGAAGGCGTATTCCCCGGCGTGCAGGTGCGGCTCGATCGATGCCTGCAACATCGTCAGGTCCCGGAGCCGGTCATCGGTGCCGGTGCCGCCGCGGCGCCGCTCGTAGGTCACGAACCGGTAGCCGTCGCCCTCCTCCCGGACGATCCGTCTCCACAGCCGAGGGTCGATCTCCGGGAACACTGTGTCACCGTCGACGTCCACGTCGACGTGGGTGATCTCCAGCCGGTCGGCCCGCGCGATGGTCTGCCGGTAGATCTCGCCGCCGCCGACCACCATCACCGCCCGGTCCCCGTCCGTCCGGGCCGGTCCGTACCGGGCCGGTCCGTACCGGGCCCGTCCGTACCGGGCCCGTCCGTACCCGGCGTTGCCAGCTCGATCGCCTGCTGCACCGAGTGCGCGACCAGCACGCCCGGCAGCTGCCACGACGGGTCGCGGGTGATGACGATGGTGCGCCTGCCGGGCAGCACCCTGCCGATGGACTCGAACGTGCGCCTGCCCATGATCATCGTGTGGCCCATCGTCAGCGCCTTGAACCGCCGCAGATCGGCCGGCAGATGCCAGGGCAGCCCGCCGGCGGCGCCGATCGTGCCGTTCCTGGCCACCGCGGCGACCAGGGTGATCGGCGGTGGTCGGTCGGGCGGCTGCCCGGTCACACCGCGATGGGCGCCTTGATCGCCGGGTAGGGGTCGTAGTCCAGGACCGTGATGTGCTCGGCGGTGAAGTCGTCGATCTCGGTGATGCCCGGCTCCAGCTGCAGGGTGGGCAGCGGCCGGGGCGTCCGGGTCAGCTGGAGCCGGGCCTGCTCGAGGTGATTGGCGTACAGGTGCGCGTCGCCCAGCGTGTGGACGAACTCCCCGGGCCGCAGTCCCGACCACCTGGGCCATCATCGCGGTCAGCAGGGCGTAGGAGGCGATGTTGAACGGCACCCCCAGGAAGACGTCCGCCGAGCGCTGGTACAGCTGGCAGGACAGCCGCCCGTCTGCGACGTAGAACTGGAACATGGTGTGGCACGGCGGAAGTGCCATCTCCGACGACCTCGGCGACGTTCCAAGCCGACACGATGTGCCGCCGCGAATCGGGGTTGGTCCGCAGCGACAGCACCACGGCCGCGATCTGGTCGATGTGCCGCCCGTCCGGCGCGGGCCAGGACCGCCACTGGTGCCCGTAGACCGGACCCGAGTTCGCCCTCGGCGTCTGCCCACTCGTCCCAGATGCTGACCCCCCGGTCCTGCAGCCACCGGACGTTCGTCGATCCCTGTAGGAACCACAGCAGCTCGACCACCACCGACCGCAGGTGGACCTTCTTCGTCGTGACCAGGGGAAAGCCCTCGGCGAGGTCGAAACGCATCTGGTGGCCGAAGATACTCCGGGTGCCGGTGCCGGTGCGGTCCGTCTTCACCGAACCGGTCGCCAGGATGCGGTCCATCAGGTCCAGGTACTGCTGCATCAGGTCAGCTTAGAAGCCTTACCGGCCGCTGTCCGACCTCGCGCACCGGCCGCGGTGCCGACTATCGTGACCGGGCAATGGCCGGAACCGGAACCAAGGAAGACCCCTGGCAACTGACGACACCGCCGGGAACGTCCGCGTACACCCTGTATCGCGACGACGCGGCAGAACCATCGATCCTGGTCTGCACGGTGGGCAAGACGGTGCTCACCTACAACGCCCGCTGCATCGATGACCTGCGCGCCATGCTGGTGGCGGCCGGGGACTGGGTGCCGCTCGGCGGTGCCGACGAGCAGAAACCGGCGCCCGACGGGACTGTCGAGGCGTGGGGCCGCTCCCCGGACAACCCGGTCGGTGGTTGGTACGGCCTGAAGAAGGGGCTGCGCGGGCGGTTCGGCGTCTACATCCCGCCGCTGCTGGAGGAACTCAGGCTGGCGGAACTGGAACACAACCCGCGGAACAACCGGATGCGCGCCCTCTGACCCCGCACCGGCCGGCCAAGCCGGGGTCCCGACGCCTGCTGCCCGACGCCGGTGGTCGGTTCGATCAAGGCCGGTGCCTAGAGTTGGCTGATGCGCGTCGTGTCTCTGCTGCCGTCCGCGACCGAGATCGTCTATGCGCTCGGCCTGGGTGACCAACTGGTCGGCGTGACGTTCGAGTGCGACGAGCCGGCATCGGCGCGGACCGACAAGGCGGTGGTGGTCGGCGGCCGGGACACCTCCGGCATGACGCCGCGGGAGATCGACGACTATGTGCGGGCGGCGATGGCCGCCGGCGAAGACCTGTACACCCTGCGGTCGCAGGCGCTCGCCTTGCTGGATCCGGACCTGATCCTCACCCAGGACCTGTGCCGGGTGTGCGCCATCCCGTCCGGCGATGTCGACGAGGCGCTCGGGTACCTCGGCTGCAGTGCCGAGATCCTCAGCCTGGACCCGCATTCCCTGCAGGACGTGCTGGCCACCATCGAGCAGGTCGGCGCCCGGGCGGGCGTGGCGGACAGGGCCGGCGCGGTCGTCCAGGGGTTAGGTGACCGACTGGCCGCCGTGCAGCGGGCCGTCGCGGGCCGACCGCGGCCCCGGGTGGCGGTGGTGGAGTGGGTGGATCCGCCGTTCTCGGCCGGGCACTGGGTGCCCGACCTGGTCACCGCGGCGGGCGGCGAACCCGTCGGCGGCCATCCGGGAGACCGGTCCGCGCAGACCACCTGGAACGAGATCCGCTCGAGCGAACCAGATCTGGTGCTGGTCGCGCCGTGCGGATTCCACCTCGACGGGGCGGCGGAGCAGGCGGCCGGCGTTCGGGCCGAGGTGCCGGGCGTGCCGGTGTGGGCCATCGACGCCGACGGCCTGGTCGTGCGTCCCGGCCCGCGGCTCGTCGACGGGGTGGAGGCGATCGCTGCCATCCTGCACCCGACGGTGGTCGCTCCGTCGTCGGCGGTGCGGCTGGTGGCCGCCGGCCGCTGACCGACCGTCAGCGCCGGGCGTTGGCCCCCGGAGTTCGCCCGGTGGCCAGCTTGTAGACGCCGGTGACGACGATCGCGCCCACGATGGAACCGATGATCCCGCTCGGTCGCAGCGCGAGGCCGTCGCCGGAAAGCAGGCTGACCAGCAGGCCACCCACGAACGAGCCGATCAGGCCGACGACGATCGCAGCGGTCCAGTCGATGGGCCGCTTGTTGCTCCTGAAGATGAGCTGCGCCGCGGCTCCCGCGAGCATGCCCAACAGGATGATCGCAATGATGAGCACGGTGCCACCCTCTCGCCGATGGCCCGCCTGAGCGCCGAGCCGCGGTCATTATGCCCCGCTTTCACCCCGGAACGGACGAACCTGCGCGCCGCGTGCCGGGAGTCGATGATGCGCCCATCCTTGATCCGTCCCGCGGCCAACCGTCAGTCCTGATTGACACCCGGTGTCAGTCTGGGTTGACAAATACCTATCTGTCAATGTAAACTGACAGCCATGACCACTGATGGACTGATGGAGGGAATCGGGTCGACCGATCCCGCGACGGGGCTCCGAGCCGTCGGTGCGTTGCACCGGTTGGCCGAGCAGGTGGAGGCGACCCATGTCGCGCTGGCCCGGCAACAGGGATGGTCCTGGGAGCAGATCGGCGACGCCCTCGGGGTGTCGCGTCAATCGGTGCACGCCAAACACGGGAAGTAGCCGAAGAAGGAAAGTAGGAAGTCATGTTCGAGAAGTTCGCCCAGCCGTCACGCAACGCGGTCCGGTACGGACTCGAGGAGGCCGGCAGACGGGGTGATCGCCGGATCGGAACCGAGCACCTGCTGCTCGGCCTGCTGCACGACCAGGACACCGCCACGGTCGTCGGGGTCAGCCTCACCGACGCCCGGGCCGGCGCCGACGCGCTGGACACCCAGGCGCTGGAGGCCATCGGCCTGCCGATCGGTGACTTCCGGCCGCCCGTTCACCCGCGGAAACTCACCCGTACGCCGCTGACCTCGGGAGCCAGAGCCGTTCTGCAGCGCACGGTCGCCTTCACCACGGCGGAACGGTCGCGCCGGATCATGCCGCGGCACCTGCTGATGGCGCTGTTGGAAAGGGAGCGCCCCGATCCGGTGGCGGTGCTCTTGACCGAGTGCGGGGTCGACAGCACCGAACTCGCCCGGCGGCTTTCGGCGCCGGACGCGTAGCCCGGCGTTCGGTCAGCGCGCAGCCCCCGAGCGCAACTCAGGCGAGCACCAGCCTGGTCACCTCGGTCAACTCCGGTTCCTCGCCGGACGGGCCGGCCTGCTCGAGCAGCAGTCCTGCGCTGCTGCCCTCGAGGCGCAACGTCATCAGATCGTTGCCGAAGTACGGCCCGGCCAGCCTGGTCCACTCCACGATCGGTGGCGGCGGCTTCGCGACGGCACCGAGCAGCACGCGAGTGAACCGCTCGGCGACCCGGCTCCACGCGCCGCGGAAGGCCAACCTGACCGGGATCGGCACCCGGTTGTGCAGCGGCGAACAGGTCAACTGATACACCGCCGAGGTGATCTCCGGTCCGTACTCCGGCCGGGCGACATAGGCATGGTGGACGTCGCCGGACAGCACGCAGACCGTGGAGGGGGCCCCGCCGCCGGTGCCGCCGTGATCACCACGGGCCACGTCGCGGATCATCACGGCGAGCCGTTCGAAGGATTTTCGGAACGCCGCCCAGTGCTCGAAATCTGCTGCACGGCGGATCTTCTCGGAGATCCTGGCGACGGTCCGGCCGCGGTGCCCGCTGCACAGCAATTCGTTCCAGGCCTCGACGTCGTGCAGAGCACGGGGCAACAGCCAGGGCAGCGAACTGCCGATCAGCAGGTGGTTGAAGTCGCCGTCCAACTGCTGCTCGACCCAGTCGAACTCCGCGTCACCGAGCATGCTGCGCCGGCCGTCGTCCAGGATCCGGCCGCACCTGCTGTCGATCACCAGCAGCCGTACCGCGCCGAAGTCGCGTCGGTACGACCAGCGGGTGCCCTTGGCGCCGTCGGCCTCCCGGTCGGCGTGCACGGCGAACGACCGCAGCAGCGGCTCGGCGTCGCCGTCGAACGCCCGAACCTGTTGATACAGATCGTTCTCGGCCAGCTCGGCCGGCGAGAGATTGCCCAGGTGCTGGTACACCCAGTACGAGGACAGGGCACCGACGATGCGCTCGGCCCACCAGTCGGTGGCCTGGATGTCGCGGCGCCATGCGGCGGAGGTGTTCCAGTCGTCCCGGACGTCGTGGTCGTCGAAGATCATCGAGGTCGGGATGGTGGACAGCAACCAGCGGACGTCCGGGTCGGTCCAGGATTCGGCGTACAGCCAGGTGTACTCCTCGAAGTCAGCGACCTGTTCCTTCGGTCCGGTGGTGATGTCCCGGCGTTCGCGGATCCTGTCCTGTGTCTTCGGCGATGTCTCGTCGGCGTACACCTGGTCACCGAGCATCACCAGCGCGTGCGGCCATTCGTCCTCGGACCGGTTCGCGATCTTCACCGCGTACGCCTGCAGGACGTCGGCGTCGTACTTGTGCCCGGGCAACACGGCCTCGGCGGTCGCGTACCGGCAGGAGCCGAACGCGATGTCGACGGACTCCTGCTTCGCCCAGGTGCGGATCCGGCTCGGCGGCCGATTGCCGTCCGGCAGTGGCCACACCCGTTCGCCGTCCAGGGTGACCTCGTACGGGGTCGCCGCGCCCACCGGTAGGTCCTCGACCAGGACCAGCGCGTAGTGATGGCCGGCCACCGTCCAGGTGCGTTCGCGGAAGCCGAGGATCTCCACCTCGCAAGGTCCATCGGTTTCCACCCACACGGTGGCGTCGGTCGCGCCGACGTGCCGCAGCAACGGACCGAGCAGGAGTCGGGTCATCCGGACTGTCTACCATCCGCCCCCTCCGGCTCGGCACTCCTCCGGCCGCGGCGAGCGGGCGGCCGTCGACCGCCCCGTGGATCGGGCATGTCGACGGTGGTTACGGTAGGGCGGTGCCCGCCAACCAGACCGCCGCCACCCCTGACGAGGCCCCGGATGTGGGACCCAGCGGTACGGGATCGGGCGCCGCGGGACTGACCGGACTGACCGACGCGGGACTGACCGACGCACGACGCGGAGCTGACCGACGCGGAGCTGGCCGCTGCACTGGTGACCGCGGCAGGGCGGCTGGCCGCGAGGATGCGCACCGATGGCCTGACCGTCGACCGGAAGACCAGCGTCAGCGACGTGGTGTCCGATGCCGATCACGCGGCCGAGGCGATGATCGTCTCAAGACTGGCGCGGGCCCGTCCGGCTGACGGAGTCCTCGGCGAGGAGGGCGCGGCCGCGCCCGGTCGCCGCACCTGGGTGATCGATCCGGTCGACGGAACGTTCAATTTCGTCTCCGGGTTGCCCGCCTGGTGCTCGGCACTCGCTCTGCTGGACGGCGAGGGACTGGTGCTGGGCGCGATCTACCAGCCGACGACGGACGAGATCTGGCTCGGCGGCATGGATCTGCCGGCCACCCTGAACGGTGTACCGCTGCCGCGCCTCGCCGACCGCCCGCTGCGGGACGTCGCCATCTCGACCTACCTTCATCCCACGAGGGTCCGCGACCTGCCGCTGCGTGACGGCCTGCTCCGCTCGATCGCCGGGGCGGCGTCGGTTCGGATCATCGGGTCCGGGTCGGTCGAGCTGGCCGCGGTGGCGGCCGGCCGGCTGGGTGTCTGGTTGCACGCGGACACCCCGACCTGGGACTGGTACCCCGGTGCGGCGATCGTGGCCGCGGCGGGCGGCGTCGTCGACGTCTTCGAGTACGGCGGCCACCGCTGGCATGTCGCCGGGCCGCCGACCGGAGTCCGGGACGCAAAGGCGGCCGTGCTCGGCGCAGTACCGGCGCGGTGATCGACGCAGGTTGAGTCCGCACCGGCGCAGCCGGCAGAGACGGTTCCCGCGGGGTGGAACGATCATGGGGTGGACATCGCCATCTGGATCCTCGCCCTGACCGCCACGGTCACCGCCGTCAGCGCAGGGGCACGCCGCTTCGAGCTGCCCGCGCCGTTGCTGTTGGTGGTCATCGGTATCGGTGCCTCGTACCTGCCTTTCGTCGAACCGTTCGAACTCAGTCCCGAGCTGGTGCTGATCGGCCTGCTGCCCCCGTTGCTGTACTCGGCGGCGATCCGCACCTCGCTGGTGGACATCAAGGCCAACCGGCGGGCCATCGCCTGGCTGGCCGTCGGGTTGGTGATCGCGACCACGGTGCTGGTCGGCCTGGTCGCCTGGTGGTTGCTGCCCATTCCGCTGGCCGCGGGCTTCGCGTTCGGCGCGGTCGTGGCACCGCCCGACGCGGTTGCGGCGACCGCGATCGCCCGCCGGATTGGCCTGCCCCGCAGGATCATCACGGTGCTCGAGGGTGAATCGCTGCTCAACGACGCCACCGCGCTGGTGGGCCTGAGAACGGCCATCGTCGCGGTGGGCGGCGCCGTCACGGTCGCCAGCATCACCCGCGACTTCGTCTGGGCGGCGGCCGGCGGGGCAGCGATCGGGATCGGCGTCGCTCTGGTGATCGCGCTGCTGCGCAAGGCCAACAAGGATCCGTACCCTCGTACATCGCCGAGGGCAGCGTAAATCGTTCCGCGATGGCAAGCATTACAAAGTGGTGGACGGTTGGCTTGAAGGCGCCGCCTGTGACCGCATTGTGCTGGCGGTCATCTGACCGCGTCTTCGAATTTCGGGTCCTCGTTTTGTAGCGTGGCTGATGCCGGGCGATCTAAGGTGTCTGATGCTGACCGCGTTTATGTGCCTGTTCTAGCCGTAACATCTCTTTTTGTTTCTTTTTCTGTATGTCATCATCCGCGGTCGCAAATAGATCACCCTACGCGGCCGGTCATGCAGACACCCAACAGCCATTCGACCAAGGAAACCCATGAAAGCGCACCCCGACCAACTGGCAACTCGGAGCGAAGCGACGAGAGCCGGATATTGTTCTCGCGTTTGCCGGATATTATTGAAAACGCAAAGTTTGCCCCCGGCTGGGCGGGCAAACACCTCGACCATTGATCCGAAATCCGTCACGTCACGCGCGGCGCTCGCCGAATTGCCGCTCCTTCGCAAATCCGACCTGCCACGCCTGCAGGCCGAGACGCCGCCGTTCGGCGGCTTCAATGTCACGCCGCCGGGCAAGGCGAAGCGCCTCCTGATGTCGCCCGGTCCGATTTTCGAACCGGAAGGTCACGAGAAGGATTTCGCCGGTGTCGCGCGCGATGTTCGCCGCGCTTCCGCGAGGGGCAGATCGTGCTCAACTGCTTCTCGTATCACCTGACGCCCGGAGCGTCGATGTTGAATTCGCGGCGCAGGCGCTGGGCTGCGCCGTTATTCGGGGCGGCGACGGCAATACCGAGCAGCAGGTCGAGGCGATCGCGCGGCTCAAGCCCGATGGCTACACCGGCACGCCGGACTTTCTGAAGGCGCTGCTCGACACCGCGCAGCTTCGAGCAAGGACGCCTCGTCGATCAAGCGCGGGCTCGTCTCCGGCGCCGCGCTTCCCGCTTCGCTGCAAGGTCTGGCAGCGCGTGGCGTAGAGGTGCAGCAATGTTACGCCATCGCCGAGACCGGGGTGATCGCCTACGAACGATGAAGCGCGTGAGGGGTTGGTCATCAACGAAAATATCATTGTCGAGATCGTGCGGCCGCACAGGCGATCCGTCCCTGAGGGGATGTCGCGAAGGGTCGTCACGTCGTTCAATCCCGATTACCCGATGATCGCCTCGCGACCGGCGATCTCTCGGCCGTGCTGCCGGGCCGCTCGCCGTGCGGGCGCACCAATACGCGGATCAAAGGCTGGATGGGCCGCGCCGACGAGACCACCAAGGTGAAGGGCATGTTGGTGCGGCCCGAACAGATCGCGGAAATCGCAAAGCGGCACCCGGAGCTGGGCCGCCTGCGGCTCGTGGGCTCGCGCGAGGCCGACCAGGATGCGACGACGCTCCATGCGGAGAGCCCCGGCGGTGAGGGGCTCGCGGACGCGATCGCCGCCACGCTGCAAGCGGTCACCAAGCTGAAGGGTGCGGTGAACTCGTCGCCGGCCGGCAGCCTGCCGAATGACGGCAAGGCCATTGCCGACGAGCGGCCGGTGACCTGATGGTCCCTCCGATGCGATCAGAAGCGTCAGAGCAATTGCCGGAAACAAAGCCAGCAGAAGTGCTGATTCACCACCACTCCCAATATGCGGCGCCTGCCCACACCCGCTTGAGAGCGTGAAGTCGTCATCCTGCCGTATGGTCTTGATCAGCAAGAACATGAACGCGATCATGGAAAAAATCAGCGCCCGATTTCGTCTTTCTCGACCCGCGGTCAGTGATCCGGCGATATACGGAATCGATCAACAGGGTTATTAGCCGGTCATGTCCGGTCGAGACCGCGATGCCATCGATGACAATCAGTGCGATCAGGCTTGCCAGCCAGACATGGACGAAGAAAATCGTCCATTTCTTCGATAGTGCCATCCCGTCCGCGGCGGTGCGATATCAGCGCCACATATCCGGTGGCGAAGGTAATCAGCGCGGAAATCGTCATCGCGACCAACTGGGGCGCGATGGCATCGTTGTTGGCGGTTGTCGTGCTGCGGGCGAGCACGAAGATAAAGACCGCGACCGCAAGCGTCAGTGTGTTGAAGGACAGCGTTTCCTCCGACGGTGTCAATTCTCCCGGGACAAATCTTCACCGCACGAGCTTATCAAATCAACGCCGAAAGCTGGGAACAAGGTTCGATCCTGATGGCCAAGGTGCACCTCCCGCTTAACGCTGAACGCCAGGTTCGGTGGGTCCACCAGATCGATCCAGCCGTCACCGCCTATCGTGACCGTAGCCGGGTTCTTTTTCAGCGGAACTGTGAACCCGATACAGGTCACGTCGAGCTGTGCCGCTGGCCTGTAGTGCAGTTCGGAGCGCAACCGCGAGAATTTATGTGTGACGGCGTAAGCCGGACCGACAAAGCGAAGATAGCGTTGTGCGAAGGTGTCACCCTGCGTGCGGCCCGTGACGTCGCTGCCGAACGCGAATGTGCGAACCAACGCTCCGCGATCGGTTTTCACGCAATTTCTCGATACACGGGATAGGAAGAATGAAAATCTTTGAGTGTTGAGTTCGCGCGGGTGTCCGCTTCGTGTGGTAGTCGATATGCTGGGGATGCCATCCGTTGTATCGACCTCGTATCGGCCGGCGGCTTCACATCAATTATCCCTGGGCGATCGCTGGCCTGTAATTTCGACCTCGTTCGTCGGCTTTCGGTCTTGTCCCGCGGGACCGGAATGCGACAGAGATGGCGCCGGCGTCCTCGAACGGTTTCGGCCGGAGATGGCCACTAGAGATATTGACGCCGTCGGGAGCGCCGAGCTCGTTCCACTGACGGAGCGGCTATGGCCTGCCACGTGCGGCTGTTGAGGCTTGCCGCGGCGAAGAAGGTGGGGCGTTACCAAGGCAGCAGTCCCGGCGAGGTGCCCCGGACCGCGTTGCAGATCCGATCCGACATTGTTTGCGGATGAACGGGAGCGCTGAGGAAAAGAATCAAAGCGGAGAGAAGCGCAGGAATGATTGGCAGCCGTGTCATCCGGGGGTCTCCATAAAGGTGCATATCTATTTATGCTACTTTAAGTAGAATTCCCGCAAGGGGCTTTTTGGGGGATGGTGGCGAACGCGGATCGCTGAGGCGTTGGATCGTCTTTTTCTGCTATGAGCGGGCGCGAAGGACAGTTCAGGCCGGGCCTTGGACCTGCCACGTGTCAGGACGACTTTGGATTCGCTCGATCCTCGCGATGCGAGGACGTCGAGGACGCCGTCGTCTGGGCGCTTGCGGAAACAGGTCCCTTGAGCTGACCGGTCTGGGCACAAGCGCGGCATCGGCCGCCCGTCCCAGTCCGACCTCACGATCGACCTGTCAGGCCTGACCGGAATCACCCTGTACCAGCCGGAAGAGCTGGTGTTGTCGGCGCGCGCCGGCACGCCGATCGCAGAGATCGAGCGGCTGGTCGCTGAAAGAAACCAGGAGCTGGCATTCGAACCGGCGAATTACGGGCCGCTGCTGGGCGGCGCGTCCGGCATCGGCACGATCGGAGGCGTGCTCGCTACCAATTTGTCCGGACCGCGCCGGATCAAGGCGGGCGCCGCCCGCAATCACTTCCTCGGTGTGAGTGCCGTGTCCGGCCGCGGCGAGACCTTCAAAGTCAGGCGGCCGCGTCGTGAACAACGTCACCGTTACGCCACCTCTGCAAGCTGCTGGCCGGGTCCTGGGGCACGCTGGGCGCCATGACCGACGTCACGATCAAGACGCTGCCGCGAGCCGAGACCGAGATCAGCGTGGTGCTGACTGGGCTTGATGACCGGCGCGCCGCGCAGGCAGTGGCTGACGCTATGGGTTCGCTCCTGTGAGGTGTCGGGTGAGGCCTATTGGCCGGTTCCGCCGCTGGGCGACCTGGAGAGGCATGTTCGGCGGCAAGTCAATGATCCTATGCGTATCGCTTCTGTCCGCGCCCTCAGTCGCGCATCGTGTCGCCTTGTCGGCCGGGCTGCTCAAACCCTATGGGGCGGCCGAGACCCTGGCGGCGGAACCCTCGCGGGCAGCGTGGCGGGCGATCCGCGGCGTCCTGCCTTTCGCCAGCGACGATCGCGTCTCTGGGGTGGTGTCGACCGCGCCGTTGCAGCAAACTCGCGATTGCCGCTGCGGCCCGAGCGGCTGGCGCTCGTTATTTCGATTGGGCTGGTGGCTTGCTCTGGATTGCGCTGCCGCCGCTGTTGGACGACGCCGGCAGCCCCGCGAACCGCGGCGTCGGCACCAGCACCGCTGGCCGGCGCGCATGCCACGCTCATCAGGGCGCCAGCCGCGATTCCGCGCGGCGGGCTCGGAGTGTTCGAGCCCGCAGCACCAGCGCCATCGCCCGCTTCGAATGTGGCGGTAGGAAATAGCTTCGATCCGAAGCGCGTGCGGCCCCAGGCGGCCGCATGCGGCCGGGAACAGTTCATGCTAGTGTCCAGGCCACGAAGGCGGTGGTGCTGCCCTCGTCGGCGTCCCGCCAGGAGGCGACCAGCACCAGCGGCACCAGCACCGCGGTGAGCAGCACCATCAACAGCCCCAGGCCGTCGACGCCCAGCGCGTAGTGGACCCCGAGCGGCTTGACCCAGGCGTGCTGCTCCTCGAGCTGCATCCCGCCACCGAGGTGTACTGTCGCAGCGCCGATCGCCAGGGCCAGGGTGAGCAGCGAGATGCCGATGCCGTCTGCTTCACCAGGTCGCGGTTGGTCCGCGGCAGCGAGCGCGACGACCACGGCGCCGACGAGCGGCACCGGATCAGCAGCGAGAGCCAGGGGAACCCGCTCATGCGAGCGTCACCGCCATCAGGGAGAGCGCGACGAGCAGCACGCCACCGAGGATCGTGAGGGCATAGGAGCGGACGAAGCCGTTCTGCAGCCGGCGCAGCCTGACCCGGCGCCGCCGACGGCGAGGGCACCGCCCTCGACCGCGCCGTCGACGAGGCCGTCGTCGATGGCGGTCAGAGCCCGCACCGGGCCGCGCCCGGCCCGACGACCAGGGTCTCGTTGATGGCGTCGCCGTAGAGGTCGGCGCGCGCCGCCCGGGTCACGAACGAGACGTCCTGGGGAGCCTCACGCGGCACCTCGCGCCGCTCGATCGTCAGCCACGCGATCGCGACGCCGACGCCACACGACAGGCTCAGCGCGATGAGCACCGGCGCGCTCAGCCTCGCGGCAGGTGGAGCTCGCCCTCGACGCCGACGACCGGCGCCAGCCAGTCGACGATCCAGTCCGAACAGCATCAGCGCCACCGACCAACGACAGGGCACCGAGCACCATCAGCGGGACCGTCATCACCGGGGGCGACTCGTGGGGGTGCACGTCCTTCTCCCAGCGCGGCTCGCCGAAGAAGGTCATCAGCATCACCCGGGTCATGTAGAACGCGGTGACGCCGGCGCCGACCAGCGCGGCCAGCCCGACACCAGCACGTTCTCCGCGAAGGCCGCCTCGATGATCTTGTCCTTGGAGAAGAAGCCGGCCGAGCCCGGGAAGCCGATGATCGCGAGGTAGCCGAACGGGAAGGTCAAGAACGTGAACGGCATCGCGGTGCGCAGGCGCGCCGTAGTGCCGCATGTCGACGTCGTCGTCCATGCCGTGCATCACCGAACCGGCGCCGAGGAACATGTTGGCCTTGAAGAAGCCGTGGGTGAGCAGGTGGAAGATCGCGAAGGCGTAGCCGGCGGCGCCGAGGCCGGCGGCCAGCATCATGTAGCCGATCTGGCTCATGGTGGAGCCCGCCAGCGCCTTCTTGATGTCGTCCTTGGCGCAGCCGATGACCGCGCCCCACAGCAGCGTCACAGCTCCGACGACCACCACGGCGGTCTGGGCCGCTCGGTGCGAGTCGAAGATGAAGTTGGAGCGGACGACGAGGTAGACGCCAGCGGTCACCATGGTCGCGGCGTGGATCAGCGCCGAGACCGGGGTGGGGCCCTCCATCGCGTCCAGCAGCCATGCCTGCAGCGGCACCTGGGCCGACTTGCCGCAGGCGGCCAGCAGCAGCAGCAGCCCGAGCGCGTTGAGCGTGCCTCGCGAGGCCTCGCCGGAGACCGCGGAGATCGCGGCGAACGCGGTGGTGCCGAACGTCGCGAACATCAGCGCGATCGCCAGGCTGAGCCCGATGTCACCCACGCGGTTGATGACGAAGGCCTTCTTGGCGGCGGCAGCAGCCGAGGGCTTGTGCTGCCAGAAGCCGATCAGCAGGTACGACGCCAGGCCGACGCCCTCCCAGCCGAGGAACACGCCGATGTAGTTGCCGGCGAGCACCAGGATCAGCATCGCGGCGACGAACAGGTTGAGGTAGCCGAAGAACCGCCGCCGGCGGGGGTCGTGCTCCATGTAGCCGACGGAGTAGATGTGGATCAGCGAGCCGACGCCGGTGATCAGCAGCAGGAACAGCGCCGACAGCTGGTCGTAGAGCAGGTCCATGCCGACGTTGAGCCTGCCGGCCTCGAACCAGGTGAACAGGTGCTGACCGACCTGGCGCTCCGACTCGCCGCGGCCGAGCAGGCCGACGAACATCGCCAGGCTGACCGCGAAGGACCCCAGCACCGTCGCCACGCCGAGCAGGTGGCCCCATCGGCGACACGCCTTGTGGCACAGCGCCCCGCCGAGGAGCAGGACCACGGCGCCGGCCGCCGGCAGCGCGATGACCAGCCACAGCAGGCTGAACACGCCGGAGGCGGTGCCGGGGTCGATGACCGGCACCTCGTGGGCGCCTTCGGTGGCGAGCCCCGAGATTCGCTTCAGTGAGTGTCACGTCGCGTCCTTCAGTACTTCAGCAGGCTGGCGTCGTCGACCGAGGCCGAGCGGCGGGTCCGGAAGATGGTCATGATGATCGCCAGGCCGACGACCACCTCGGCGGCGGCGACCACCATCACGAAGAAGGCGGCGACCTGGCCGTCGAGGTTGCCGTGCTGCTTGGCGAAGGTCACCAGGGCGAGGTTGCTGGCGTTGAGCATCAGCTCCACGCACATGAAGACCACGATGGCGTTGCGCCGGGTGAGCACGCCCACGGCAGCCGATGGTGAACAGGATCGCCGAGAGCACGAGATAGGCGGTGAGGTTCATGCCTGGCCTCCGTCCTCGCCGTGCAGCTGGGCGCTCGATCTCGTCGACGTGGTCGGCCTCGGCCGGGGCCGAGCGGACCGTGCCGCGGGCCGCGAGCACCCGGGACACCGAGGACTCCGACGGCGGTGCCGTCGGGGAGCAGCGCCGGGGTGTCCACCGCGTTGTGGCGGGCGAAGACGCCCGGTGGCGGCAGCGGACCGAGATGCTTGCCCGACTCGGCGAAGTCGCGCATCCGCTGCGCGCCTGGTCGGCCTGGGTGGGCTTGGGCGTCAGCCGCTCCCGGTGGGCCAGCACCATCGCCCCGACCGCAGCGGTGATCAGCAGCGCGGAGGTGACCTCGAAGGCGAAGACGTAGTGGGAGAACACGACGTTGGCCAGGCCCTGGACGTTGCCGTCGCGTTGGCGGCCTTGAGCCCGTCGCGGCGCCGAGCGCGATCTGGGTGATGGCGGCGATGAGCAGCACCGCCGAGCAGCATGCCGCCGAGGAACGCCATCAGCCGCTGCCCCTTGATCGTCTCGACGACCGAGTCGGAGGCGTCGACGCCGACCAGCATCAGCACGAACAGGAACAGCATCAGGATCGCGCCGGTGTAGACGATGATCTGCACCGCGAACAGGAACGGCGCCTCGAGCACGGCGTAGAGGATGGCCAGGCTGATCATCACCACCGCCAGCAGCAGCGCGGCGTGGACTGCCTTGCGCACGAACAGGATGCCGAGCGCGGCCAGCACCATGATCGGCGCCAGGATCCAGAAGGCGGTCATCGCGGCCCCCTCGTCGGCGGCGGACCCGGAGCCGGAGAAGGTGCCGCGGTAGTAGTCGCCCTCGTCGTCACCGAGCAGCATCGCGTGCGGTGGCTGCTCCATGCCCGGCAGCAGCGGCGCGAGCAGGTCCTGCTTCTCGTAGATCAGGTCGGCGCGGTTGTTGTCGGCCAGCTCGTACTCGTTGGTCATCGTCAGCGCGCGCGTCGGGCAGGCCTCGATGCACAGTCCGCACAGGATGCAGCGCAGGTAGTTGATCTGGTAGACGCGGCCGTAGCGCTCACCGGGGCTGAACCGCTCGTCCTCGGTGTTGGAGGCGCCCTCGACGTAGATGGCGTCGGCCGGGCAGGCCCACGCGCACAGCTCGCAGCCGATGCACTTCTCCAGGCCGTCGGGCCAGCGGTTGAGCTGGTGGCGTCCGTGGAAGCGGGGGGCCGTCGGCAGCTTCTCGAAGGGGTACTGCTCGGTGACGACCTTCTTGAACATCGTCCGGAAGGTCACCCCGAAGCCCGCGACGGGGTCCCAGAACTGCTCCTTCAGCGACGTGACTCACTCATCAGCTCTCCTCACCGGAGGTCGCGGTGGACGGGGTGGTGGCCAGGTCCTGGCCGGCCCCGAAGGTCAGCGGTGCGGCGGCGCCGCGGACGGCCCACCGGCCGGCATCGGGGGCACCGGGAAGCCGCCGGTGAAGGCGTCGCGTCGTCGTCGACCTCGGACAGCCCGGCTCGCGACCGCCGCGGTCGGCGAGCAGGCTCAGCCGAGGAACACCACGACGGCCGCCACGATGCGCGATCAGCATGGTGCTGCGGTGTCGAAGCCGCCGTTGTTCTTGACCAGCTCGATGGTCGCGACCGCGAGGATCCACACCAGCGAGATCGGGATCAGCCGCTTCCAGCCGAAGTGCATGAACTGGTCGTAGCGCAGCCGCGGCAGGGTCCCGCGCAGCCAGATGAAGATGAAGACGAAGAAGAAGACCTTGCCGAAGAACCACAGCAGCGGCCAGTAGCCCTGGTCGGCGCCGGCCCACACGTTGATGATCCGCCACGGCGCGTGCCAGCCGCCGAGGAAGAGCGTGGTCGCGACGGCCGAGACGGTGGCCATGTTGATGTACTCGGCCAGGAAGAACAGCGCGAACTTCAGGCTGGAGTACTCGGTGTGGAAGCCGCCGACCAGCTCGCCCTCGGCCTCGGGCAGGTCGAACGGCGCCCGGTTGGTCTCGCCGACCATCGCGATCATGTAGATGATGAACGACGGCGCGAGCATCAGGCCGAACCAGAAGTACCCGTCGTTCTGCGGGGCCACGATCTGCGAGGTCGACATGGAGCCGGAGTAGAGGAAGACCGCCACGAAGGCCAGCCCCATCGCGACCTCGTAGGAGATCATCTGCGCACTGGACCGCAGACCGCCCAGCAGGGAGTAGGTCGATCCCGACGACCAGCCGCCGAGCACGATGCCGTAGATGCCGACCGAGGCGATCGCCATCACGAACAGCACCGCGACGGGCATGTCGGTCAGCTGCAGCGGAGTCACGGTGTCGGTGAACGGGATCGTGACCTCGGGACCGAACGGGATCACCGCGAAGGTGACGAAGGCCGGGACCACGGCAATGACCGGCGCCAGCACGAACACCACCTTGTCGGCGGCCTTGGGGATGATGTCCTCCTTCAGCGCCAGCTTGACGCCGTCGGCCAGCGACTGGAGCAGGCCGAACGGGCCGTGCACGTTGGGGCCGATGCGGTGCTGCATGCGGGCCACCACCCGGCGCTCCAGCCAGATGTTGAACAGCGTGAGGAGCACCAGCACGAGGAAGATCAGGACCGTCTTGAGGATGATCACCCAGACGTTGTCCTGGCCGAACGCCGACAGGTCGGCGGCCTCCGTGGGGAGCCCCAGGGAGAGCATCCCGGCGGCGGAGATCGACAGTGCGCTCACTGACCGCGCTCCCTTCACCGTCACTCGGCTGCCCGGCGAGGCCAGGTCGGCGAGCACCCCGTTGCCGACCGAGTTGGCCGGCACCCACACGGTGGCGTCGACCATGTCGTCGGCGACCTCGGCGGGCAGCGTCAGCGACCCGCGGTCGCCGGTCAGGGTCACCCGGTCGGCGCCGAGGTCGGCGTAGGCCGCCGGACCGACCCGTGCGACCGCTGCCCGGCCGGTGGCGCGCAGGTGCTCCTCGCCGTCCTGCATCGACCCGAGGTCGACCAGCTGCTTCCAGCTCGCCAGCGCGAACGAGCCGGGGCGGGCTCGCGCCGCCCCCGACGCCGGGACCGCCGCGGCGCGCTCGCCGTCCCACGGCCCGAGCTGCTCCCACTCCCGACGCACCTCGGCGACGGTGCGGAAGCCGAGGGGCCGGTCCAGCTCCTCGGCGATGCCGGCGAGCACCCGCAGGTCGGGCAGCGAGGCGGGGTTGTGCCCGAAGACCTCCTCGAAGGGCCGCAGCCGGCCCTCCCAGGTCACGAAGGTCCCGGCCTTGTCGGTGACCGGCGCGACCGGGAACACCACGTCGGCGGCGCGGGTCACGTCGGTCTCACGCAGCTCGAGGGCCACCACGAAACCGGCCCGTCGAGCGCCTCCCGGAAGGCGGCGGGGTCCGCGGTGTCGTCGGGGTCGACGCCGCCCACGACCAGCCCGCCGAGGGTCGCCCTGGGCCACGGCGGCCACGATCGCGTCGGCGTCACGGCCCGCGTCGGCCGGCAGCTGGTCGACGCCCCACGCGGTCGCCACGTCGACCCTTGCCGCGGGATCGGCGACCGGCCGGCCACCGGGCAGCAGCGTGGGCAGGCAGCCGGTCTCGACGGCGCCTCGGTCGCCCGCGCGACGCGGCACCCAGGCCAGTGCGGCGCCGGTGCGGGCGGCCAGGTCGGCCGCGGCGCTCAGCGCACCCGGGGAGGTCGCGAGCCGCTCGCCGACGAGGATGACGCTGGAGGAGTCGAGCGGGACGTCGGCGGGCAGGTCCGCCAGCGCCTGGGCCTCCGCGCCCGGCGCGGCCGGCAGCAGGCGGCCGGCCATCTTGGTCAGACCGCGCGAGGAGTACGGCGCCACGGTCAGCACGTCGGGTGCCGGCCCGGACGCCTTGCGCAGCCGCAGGAAGATCGTGCCGGCTTCGTCCTCGGGCTCGAGGCCGACCAGCACCACCGAGCCGGCGGCGCTCCAGGTCGGCGTACGTACCCGGCCGGCCAGCGCGACGTGCGCGGCCAGGAACCCGGTCTCCTCCGCCGAAGCGGCGGGCCCGGAAGTCGACGTCGTTGGTGCCGAGGGCGACCCGGGCGAACTTGCTGTAGGCGTAGGCGTCCTCGGCGGTGAGCCGGCCACCGGGCAGCACGCCCACGGGGCCGGCGGCCGGGAGGCCCCGCGCCGCGACGGCGAACGCCTCTGGCCACGACGCCGGGCGCAGCCGCCGTCTCTCACGCACCCGGATGGGTGAGCCGGTCCTCGAGCCGGGCGTAGGCGAAGGCGAAGCGGTCCTTGTCGGTGATCCACTCCTCGTTGACCTCGGGGTCGTTGCCCGAGAGGCGGCGCATCACCTTGCCGCGACGGTGGTCGATGCGGATCGCGGCACCGCACGCGTCGTGCTCGGCCACCGACGGTGTCGAGACCAGGTCGAACGGGCGCGACCGGAACCGGTAGTCGGCCGAGGTCAGCGCACCCACCGGGCAGATCTGGATCGCGTTGCCGGAGAAGTAGGACTCGAAGGGCTCCTTCTCGTAGATGCCGACCTGCTGGAGCGCCCCCGCTCGATCAGCGCGATGAACGGGTCCCCGGCGATCTGCTCGGAGAACCGCGTGCAGCGGGCGCACAGCACGCAGCGCTCCCGGTCGAGCAGCACCTGCGCGGAGATGTTGATCGGCTTGGGGAAGGTGCGCTTGACGCCCCCGGACGCGGAGAACCGGGACTCGCCCCGACCGTTGGACATGGCCTGGTTCTGCAGCGGGCACTCGCCGCCCTTGTCGCAGACCGGGCAGTCGAGCGGGTGGTTGATCAGGAGGTACTCCATCACGCCCTGCTGGGCCTTGTCGGCGCCCTCGGAGGTG
>CAVWTC010000013.1:0-169398 GCA_963757645.1 uncultured Actinomycetota bacterium | reverse complement strand
ATGACGAGCATGGCCAGCGGAGCGACGCCCTTCCAGGCCAGCGCGATGGTCTGCTGGACGGGAAACGCGTAGACGTAGACGCCGTAGGAGACGTCACCGGGGCGCACCAGGGCATTGAGGCCCACGGGCGCGCGGTAGGCGACGACGAGGATCGCGTAGGGGATGAAGAGCGACGCCGTGACGACCACCCACGGACTCTTCCAGGACACCACCCACAGCACGCCGAGGGCTCCGGCCACCCACCACGAGAGCCTGACCCGGTCGCGCGCCGCGTAGAGGAGCGAGCCGGCGAGGAACAGCACGACCAAGTGGATGACGATCTCGGCATTGCCGCCGGCGGCCGTGTTCTGGGCGCCGCCCGGCAGGCGCGAGGCGATATCCACCGGCGGCGAGAGCGCCACGAGACCCACCACGAGGGCGCCGGCCAGGAGCGCACGGCGGTGCAGCAGCGCCAAGGCGCCGAGGACGGCGACCATGACGTAGCAGCAGGCCTCCAGCGGTAGCGTCCACAGCGAGCCGTCGACGGCGCCGACGAACGGGTTGTGCTCGAAGACGCCGGGCAGGCGCCCGGCGAAGGTGATCAGGACGCTCGAGCGGAGCGGATAGACCCACGTCTGTGGTGTTGTGACGTAATCGCCCAACGAGAGCGTGGTCGTGATCGGGCCGAGCACGAGCGCCAGCAGCCACACGCACAGGACGAGGGCGGGCAAAAGGCGAAGCGCGCGCTTGGCGGCGAACGGGCGCAGCCCTGGCTGCGAGGCCCAGCTTCGGGCCACGAGGAACCCGCTGATGGCGAAGAAGACGGAAACCCCGATGTCCCCCAGGGTCTCGCCCATGACACGCACGAACGGCTCGTCGCGGCCTGTGAGCGGATAGCAGTGCGAGAGCAGCACAGCCAGCGCGGCGGCCAGACGCAGGACGTCGAAGACGTTCGCGCGCGAGCCGCTGCGGTCGCTCAGGCGCGGTCCCATGACGCGACACCCTAGGGCTACCATCCCTGCCCATGCCGGCTTCCGAGGAGATCACCGGGGGCGCCGATGCGCTCGAGCGTGCGGTCGTCGATCGCGCCGTGGGGGCGCTTGCGGCCGATCGCGCGCCGCTGGACGCGGCCGCCCTGGCGGGGGACCCACCGGATGCCGACGCGCTCGTGGCGGCGCTGCGTGAACGGACGCAGGAGGGCTCGGTCATCGCCTGCGTCGGCGTGCTCGAGCGCTTGTCGGGCTTCGCCGGCGTCGTGCATGCGCTTGTCGCCCTCGCGACCGAGCGCCAGGCCACGGTCGTCCTTGCGCTGCCAAACGACGCCGCCGTCGGCGCGAACGCCGGCGCGCGCCGCAGCGTGTGGGGCGAAGGCGCGGTGGCGGAACTGCGCGGCCTGCTGCCGTCTGACCACGTGGCCTTCAACCTCGTCGCGCTGCGCGGCGCGGCGCTCGTGCCGGCTGGTGGCCCCCATGCACTGAGCGTGGACGTCGACACCGAAGTACCGGCACGCGCGCCGGCCGGATTCGTCCTCGCCTTCGGGCCGCGGGCGCAGCGCCTCCAGAGCACGTCGGAGGTCGCGGCTGCCGACCTCAGCGCCGAGCGCACCCACGAACGCGCGCGTAGCGCGGAGCTCGAGGTGCTGCGAGCTCGCGTCGCTGCGCTCGACGATCGTCCGCAGCTCGCGCCGGCCAACGGCGGTCAGCCGCCCGAGGCCACGGCGTGAGGGTCGCCTTCCTCGTCAACGACCTGCAGCTCAGCGGCGGCGTCGGGGTGGTGGTCGCCCACGCTCGCCAGCTCCACGACCGCCATGGCTTCGACATCACGCTGGTGCTGGCCCGTGAACAAGAGGATCCGCACTGGAGCCACGAGCCGCTCGAGGGGCTGCCGGTCGTGTCGCTCGACGAGGCGCGCGGCCAGCAGTACGACATCGCGATCTCCACGTGGTGGGAGACCGCCTTCTCGCTCTTCGAGCTGCGCGCCGAGCGCTACGCCTCGTTCGTGCAGAGCCTCGAGGACCGCTTCTATCGGCCCGGAGAGGCCGACCGCCTTGGTGCACGGCTCGTGCTCGACCTCCCCGTGACGTTCATCACCGAGGCGCGGTGGATCGCCGACACGCTCGCCGGCCTGCGCCCGAGCGCGCCGTCCCACCTCGTGCGCAACGGCGTCGACAAGCGCGTGTTCACAGCCGCCGGCGAGCTCGATCCACGGTTGGACGGGCCGTTGCGCGTGCTCGTCGAGGGCAACGCCAACGTCTGGTTCAAAGGCGTCAACGAGGCTGTGGCGGCCGTCGGCCAGATGAACGAGGCCCACCAGCTGACGGTCGTGGCGCCCAACCGAGCGGGGCTCGTGGCCGACGGCGCCGATCGCGTGGTCGGGCCACTGTCGCAGCGCGAGCTTGCCGCGCTCTACGCCGAGAGCGACGTGCTGGTCAAGCTCTCGCGCGTCGAGGGCATGTACGGGCCGCCGCTCGAGGCCTTCCACATGGGCGCCACATGCGTGACGACCGAGGTCACCGGCCACGAGGAGTACGTGGAGCACGGCGTCAACGCCCTCGTGTGCGATTGGGACGATCCCCGCGGTACCGCCCGCCAGCTCGACCTCCTCGCCCGGGACCGGGTGCTGCTGCACCGGTTGCGCCTCGGTGCGCTCGACACCGCCCGCACGTGGCCGACGTGGGAGCAGGCGGGCGAGTTCATGGCCGGCGCGCTGCACGCCATCCGCCGCGAGCCCCAGCCGGACCCGACTCTCGCGCTCGCGGGCCTCATGGCGGATGTGCGCGCCGGGATCGAGGAGCAGCGGTACCTCGTGGCGGACCGCAACGCGCTGATGTGGAAGGTCAGCCGCTACGAGCGCCTGCCCGGCGTTCGCAACTTCCTTGCGCTGCGCCGTCGCAAGTCGGTGCAGCGCCTCCTGATCGCGGCGCAGCCGCTGACCCGGCCGATCAAGCGCAGGCTGTTGGGCCCCTAGCGGTCAGAGCGCCAGCGCGCGACGCCCCACAACAGGGAGTGCAGCCAATGCTCGAAGCGCGCAGGCATCGGCCGTGCGCCCCACCACCACCGGTAGACCACGCGACCCACCGGCGAGAGGTCGGACTCGCTGGCCAGCTCCGAGCGGCGGGCATAAAGGTCCGCGTGCTTGTCGCGCAGGCGCTTGAACCAGCGCCGGTACTCGAGCCGGTCTGCGGTCAGCTTCGTCGAGCCGTGACGTCGGTACTCGAACGTGATCTCCTCGACGCGACGACCGTGCCAGCCCTCCTGCAGCGCGTGCAGCCAAAACTCCCAGTCCTCGTAGCCGCCGAACTCGGCGTCGAACCCTCCGACCGATGCGACCAGCTCGCGACGCATGAGGCACGTCGTACCGATGGTGTGGCGGTACAAGAGCTTGTAGGGGTCGTAGGGCGGCATCGTCATCTCCCCCTCCCACTCGCCGAAGAAGCGCGTGATGCCGTAGGCGAACCCGAGCGCGGGGTCGTCCTCGAGCGTCTGGCGCAGCAGGTTGAGCGCGCGTGGACGCAGCCGGTCATCGGCGTCGAGGATCATGAGAAACGGTGTCTCGGCGGCCGCGAGCCCGATGTTGCGTGCCGAGGCCACGCCGGCGTTCTCGCCACGGATGATGCGCACCTCATCGGGCAGCCTGTCGAGCACCTCGAGCGTGTGGGGGTCCGTCGAGCCGTCGTCGACGACGATGACCTTCGGCGGCCCCCCCTCCTGCCCCAGCACGCTCGCCACGGCCTCCTCGAGGAACGCGCCGTAGTTGTAGTTCGTCACGATGACCGTGATGTCGCTGTGGCGGCTTGTCACGGGATGCGCGCGATCGCGGGGATGCGGTAGCGGGGCTGCACTCACTTCAGCGTAAGGCTCGACGACGCACCAACGGATTTGCCAGGGCGAACGATGCGGTGAAGGCTCGGCACGGCCCGAAACGGTAGCGAGCACCGATGCGACGTAGGTTCGCGCCCGTGCCCGGGCGCGACGCAGCGCAAGCGCCTCCCTCTAGTGTGAGCGGCCCGCGAATGTCGACCCTGTCCCGCGCCGAAACATCGAACACGACCCGCTCCGCCGTCCCCTCGCGCGGCGCGGCGCGGCGCCGACGCGTGAAGATGAACCCGGCGTTACTGGTGCTGCTCGTGGTCGCCGCGCTCGAGGCCCTGACCTGGATCATCGTCCTCCCGCCGCTCCAGGGCCCGGATGAGATCAGCCACTTCGCCTACACGGAGCGGATGGTCGAGACCCAGTCGATCCCGTTCTATCCGGGTGGGATTCCCAGCAACCCGGGGCACTCGACCTCTACGGAGACGAACGCCGCGGCCCTCTACGCCGGCGTCCTCGCAGAGTCGCGCAACCCGTTCGCCCGTCCGCCCGGCTCGGACCTGTCGGTTGAGCTCTGGAGGCGCCAGCCGGCGCGCACGGACCACGCCGCGCGCTCGGACGGCGGCTTCGCATCCGCGATGGGCAGCCCACCGCTGTACTACGCCTACGCGGCGTTGCCCTACCTCGCGACCTACCCGCTGGACTTCTTCGATCGCGAGTTCGCCATGCGCCTGGCGAACATTCCGCTGCTGCTGGTGCTCGTCGCGCTCACGTGGGCGATCGCTGGTGTCCTGCTGCCGCGGCGCTCGCTGCAGCTCCTCGCGACGGCCGCGGTGGCCCTGAACCCGCAGCTGACGCACCTCGCCGCCGTCGTCAACCCCGACCTGTTCCTGGCCACCATATGGGCGGCCTTCTTCTACCTGGCCATCATCGTGGTGACCCGGGGCCCGACGCGTGGGCGCCTGGCCGGCATCGCCGCGCTGAGCGTCGCCTCGTGCCTCACGCACGGTCGCGGCATCGCCATCGTCGTTCCAGCGGCGTTCGTCTTCATCCTCGCGTGGTGGCGATTGCGCCCGCCGAGCCGGCGCGCCGCTGTCGCCTTTCTCGGCGCCGCGGCGATCGTCGCGCTGGCCGCCGCATATTGGCCTTGCGCTATGCGACGCTCGGGCCCCCGACCGCGGGCACCACGCGCCAGTTCGTGTCCTACCTCTGGCAGTTCTATCTCCCGAAGCTGTCGTTCATGGCGCCAAGCTTCCGGCCCGATTGGACGGTGCGCGACGCCTTCATCGATCGCTTCTATGGCACGTTCGCGCAGCTCGAAGTCTACTTCTCGCCGGGCGTGATGACGCTGCTGGCGCGACTCACAGTGGCGGCCGTGGTGCTCGCACTCGTCGGCCTCTTCGTTCGGCTGCGCTCCGTGCGCGCCCGGTCGAACGCGCTGTCGGTGCTCGCGGTCTTCGTCGTCGGTGCGGTCGCCTACCTGCTCGACATGCACGTCGCGGCCTACCGCTCGCTGGCCGCGGGCGACGGCGACCCGGTGGTGACCGGCCGGTACCTGTTGCCGCTCATCACCATCTACGGGCTCGGCATCGCCCTCGCCGTCTCCTGGCTGCCCAGGCGACTGGCAGGCGTGGCCGGCGGTGTCGTGCTCGGCGGCTTGGCCGTTCTCCAGCTCTCGGCCGTCGGCATCCTGGTGGAGCGCTTCTATGGGTAGGTGGCCCCTCCTCGGCAGCTCTCGCGGGAGCGCTCGTGGTGCTCGTCGCCGCCGTCGCCATCGGTCGCCCCTACCTGACCAAGGAGCGCGACTACCCCGCCTCGGTTCCGCAGCCGCCGTCGGTCGTCGCGATCCAACTCGTGCCGATGAAGCCGGGCCAGTCGGTGTGCTTGCACGACGCGGTCATGGACACGCACAGCCAACGTGCGCTCTTTCAGGTCGAGACCTACGGCAAGCCGACGGTTCCCCTGCGCTTCACGCTCACCGGCCAGGGGTATCGCACGGCGCTGAGCGTGCCGGCGTCGGCCTACAAGGACGAGGCCATCATCAACCTGCCGGTGCCGGCGCCCCATCGCGACACCTTCGTGCAGGCGTGCGTGACCAACGCGGGCACGCGTCGCGCCGCGCTCTTCGCGACCACCGCGGCCGAACCGGGCCCGGTCACCGCCACCCTCGATGGCCAGCCGGTCGGGACGAACCCCTGGCTCGCCTTCTACGAGGCGAAGCGCACCTCGATCGCGCACCGCCTGCCCACGATCGTCGCGCGCATGGACACCTTCCGCCCGCCCTTCATCGGCTCGTGGCTGCTGTGGCCGCTGGCCGGTCTCTTCGTCCTTGGCGTGCCCGCGGCGGTGCTCGTCGCCTACTGGCGAGTTCTGGCCGACGATGAAGCTGACGACTCAGGGAGCTGACTCAGCGGCGCCGGCGCCCCTTGGCGCGCCGCAGAGGCTCGGTCACCCGCCAGGACAGTGATCCGTACACGTTGCGCAGTTCGGCGCGCTTGTCGTCGAGCTCGCCGAGCAGCGTCGCGGCGTCCTGGCGGAGGTCGGCCTCGACTCGCTGCAGCGCGGCGAACTCGGCTTGGGCCTTTTCCTGCTGACGTGCAAGCGCCTGTCTCGTGCGCTCGAGCTCGGCGCCGAGGGCGACCTCGGCCACGGCGCCCAGAACCACCGTGCCGGCGATGGGCGGGAGCGCCTCGCGGCCGGCCAAGGCGATCGTGTAGGGCTCGGAGCCGGGCTCGCGGCGCACGCCCTTGGCCACGCCGACGTCGTCGCGCACGGCAAGCGATTCGTCGGCCGCCTGCTCGTCGTCGAGCACGGCCGAGGCCAGCCACGCGTGCTGGCGGCGCAGCTCGACGTGCTCGAAGTGCGCGGCGAGCGCGGCGCGCAGCTCGTCCGGCACGTACTCGTGGAGATGGTGGGGGTTGCCGGCGGGATAGACGTCGCGGTTGGGCGAGGAGATGGCCAGGACGCCGTTGGGGGCGAGCACGCGTGCGAGCTCCACGATGACCTCGTCCTGGCCTTCGACGTGCTCGATCACCTCGAAGCAGACGACGACGTCGAAGCGCCCGGCATCGAAGGGCAGCGCGTGGATGTCGCCGGCCACGAACGAGGCGTTGGCGGGGGCGCCCTGTGCGGCCGATTCGACCGCCCTGGCAGAGAGGTCGAGCCCGATGACCTCGGCGGCACCCGCGCGGGCGAGCATCGCGCTGCCGTATCCGACGCCGCAGCCCGCGTCGAGCACCCTGCGGCCATCGACCAGTTGCCCTGCCCAGCGATAGCGCGCAAAGTGCTCGACCTCGATCAGCTCGCCGTCCGCCGTCCCCGGGACGAAGCGCTCGTCGGCCTGGCCGATCCGATCGGAGAGGTCGGCGTCCACGTGGCGGACCGTAGCGGACGCCGCCGAGCCCGTACCCTGCCCCCGTGCCGATGACCTGTGGCTACGAGCAGACCTCCGACTCCGGCTACTTCGACTCGGCTGGCGCTGGGTGCCGGGCTCGGTGCACTGATCGGCACGGTCGACGCCGGCGCGGGCCCGGTGAGCTATGCCGCGTACATCGCGCCCGGGTTGTTGGCGACGTCGGCGATGAACGGCGCCATCTACGACTCCACGGTCAACGTGTTCTTCAAGATGCGGTACGCCAAGCTGTACGACGCCATGCTCGCCACCTCGTTGGGGCCGATGGACGTGGCGTTGGGCGAGATCGCGTGGTCGCTGCTCCGCGGCGGCATCTACTCCACCGGTTTCGTCGTGATCATGCTGGTGCTGGGTTTGCTGGAATCGTGGTGGGCGCTGCTGGCGGTGCCGGCCGCCCTGCTGATCGCACTGGGCTTCGGCGCCGTCGGGATGGCCATCACCTCGTTCATGCGGACCTTCCAGCAGATGGAATGGATCAACACGGCCATCCTGCCGATGTTCCTGTTCTCCACGACGTTCTACCCGCTGACCGTCTACCCGCCCGGCATCGCGGCCGTCGTGCGCTGCCTGCCGCTGTATCAGGGCATCGAGCTGATGCGCGGGCTCTGCCTGGGCATCGTGTCCTGGGGGTTGCTCTGGCATGTGCTGTATTTCCTGGTGATGGCCGCCATCGGCATCGTGCTGACGTCCCGGCGACTGGTCCGGCTGCTGCTGCGCTGATCGAGGCCGCGATCAGGCGGCCCAGCCTTGTGGCGCCGTGTGCCGCGGCGGCGGGCACCGAACCCTGGCCGTCGTTCCGCGGGCTTCCCGCGGTCGCGCCTGACCGTCGTCCCGCGGCGGTGTGGGATACTCGGAATCGGTTCGGTGCTGCAATGTGCGGCGACGGACCCGGGCATGGTGGGTGCGGCAGCTTAGTGCCGGCCCCGGTGGGTGAGACATCGGGGGCTGGCGAACGGCCGCCTCGGAACCGATCGGCCCGACCACCACCAGACTTCCCGTCGACGGTGTCGAATCCGACATCAGTGGCGGGCCACGAAAGTACGAAGTTCCTGTGCGGACGCGTCCAGTACGCGCCCGGGGACTTCGGAGAGGAACTGTCTTCATGACGCCCACCCTGGAAACCGCACTGGCCGGCCTGCCCGCGAAGCCCCGCGTGCACGAGCTGTCCAAGCGCATCGGTATCAGCAACAAGGAGTTGCTGGCGGCGCTTGCCGAGCGCGGTCTTTCCATCACCAGCGCTTCGGCCTCCGTGCCACTGGCGATCGCCCAGGACGTGATCACCGCCCTGCTCGGCGGTGACGCCGCGGAGGTCGGTGATCCGGCCGCCGATCCGGCTGTTGTCGATGACGACCGATCCCCAACCGGGTCGGGGATTCCGGGCGACACCCCCGGAAGCGCCGGCCTGGCCATCAACCCGCTGTTCCTGCCTCCTGCCGAGGTGGCACCAGCTCGGCCGTCACGCCGCCGGAGGGCGCAACCGGCGCCCGACGCCGACGTGACCCAGGACGCCGACACCGGTTCGGCCGACGCCGGTCCGGCCGACGGTGGGCCCGCCGACCAGCAGCAGACCGACGACGACGCCGGCCCAACGGCCGGTCGACGCCGACGCGGCCGGTCCGGGAAGGGTCGCCGCGGAACGGCCGACCGCTCCGACGAACGCACCGACGACGAGCGCGCCGCATCCGACCAGACCGTCGAGCAGGCACCGGGCGACGGTTCCGCCGGGTCCGGTGCAGCGTCCCCCGACACCGACACCGACACCGACACGGACGCCGGTGCGGCCGCGACCGATCGCAGCCCGGGGTCGAGCAGTACGGGTGACGACGCCGATGACGACTCCTCGGCGCGTGGCCGCCGTCGCCGCCGGGGGCGCCGCGGACGCGGCCGGATCGGCGACACAGATGATCAGCAGAGCGACGGCACCGCCGGAGACGCCGGGCAGCCGGCCTCCGACGACACCGCTGCCGAGGGTGACCGAGCTCGGGCGGGACAGGACTCCGTGGACGCGGCGACCGCCGACCAGTCCGGGGACACCGGCTCGGAATCGGGTGGCGACGCCGACCGCGAGAACGACACCGACAACGACACCGACGACGACAGCGACAACGGTCAGGCAGGCGGCGGCAACCGGCGGCGTCGGCGTCGGCGTCGCAGGACCAACGGCGATGAGGCCCCGCGCGAGGACGATCCCGACAACACCGTCGTGCACGTCCGCGAGCCGCGGCTCTCGCAGGCCGCGACGGCTGGCACCAGCAGCGCCTCCAACGAGGTGCAGGGCGTTCGCGGATCCACCCGGCTCGAGGCGAAGCGGCAGCGCCGCCGCGATTCCAGGGATTCCTCGCGCCGCCGTCCGCAGATCCTCACCGAGGCCGAGTTCCTGGCCCGGCGGGAGTCCGTCGAGCGGGTGATGGCCGTGCGTCAGCGCGGCGGTCTGGCGCAGGTCGCGCTGCTCGAGGACGGCATCCTGGTCGAGCACTTCGTCTCGCAGACCGGGTCCGATTCGATGATCGGCAGCGTGTTCCTGGGCAAGGTGCAGAATGTCCTGCCGTCGATGGAGGCGGCGTTCGTCGACATCGGCCGTGGCCGCAATGCCGTCATCTACGCCGGCGAGGTGAACTGGGACGCCGCCGGCCTGAACGGCAAGGCCCGGCGGATCGAGACGGCGCTGTCCAGCGGCGACACCATTCTCGCTCAGGTGTCGAAGGACCCGGTCGGCCACAAGGGCGCCCGGCTGACCACCCAGATCTCGCTGCCCGGCCGGTTCGTGGTCTACGTGCCCGGCGGCGGCGCCACCGGTATCTCCCGCAAGCTGCCCGACACCGAGCGCAAGCGGCTGAAGTCGATCATGGACCGGATCGTTCCCGAGGACGCCGGCGTCATCATCCGCACCGCCGCGGAGGGCATCGCCGAGTACGAACTCGCCCGCGACGTCGAACGCCTGAAGTCGCAGTGGGAGGAGATCTCCCGGCGCGCGTCGGAGAAGAACAACGCGCCGACCCAGCTCTACGCCGAGCCCGGAACGCTGATCAAGGTCGTCCGAGACCTGTTCAACTCCGACATCACCCGGCTCGTCGTCGACGGTGACGAGGCCTACGAGCCGGTCGCCGAGTACGTCAACGCCGTCGCACCGGAACTCGCCGACCGGCTGGTCCGCTACGAGAGCGCAACACCCGAACGGGCCCGACGTCTTCGCCACCTACCGCATCGACGAGCAGATCGCCAAGGCCCTCGAACGCAAGGTGCACCTGCCCTCTGGCGGCTCACTGGTCATCGACCGCACCGAGGCGATGACGGTGGTCGACGTCAACACCGGCAAGTACACCGGTTCCGGCGGAAACCTCGAGGAGACCGTCACCAAGAACAACCTCGAGGCCGCGGAGGAGATCGTCCGCCAACTCCGGCTGCGGGACATCGGCGGCATCATCGTCGTCGACTTCATCGACATGGTGCTGGAGTCGAACCGGGAACTGGTGCTGCGCCGGCTGACCGAGGCGCTCGGCCGGGATCGAACCCGCCATCAGGTCGCCGAGGTCACCTCGCTCGGCCTGGTGCAGATGACCCGCAAGCGGATGGGTACCGGGCTGGTCGAGGCCTTCTCCGAACCCTGCCCGCACTGCGGTGGCAGGGGCATCGTGCTGCACGACATGCCGATGGTCGCCGCCGCTGTCGAGGACAGCCAGCCGGAGCGGCGCACCGGCAAGTCGCGCCGCAACCGCGGCCGCGACGACCGCACCGAGGAGATCGTGGTGCCGCGGGTGGTCGAGCAGACGCCCGGCCGGCGTCCGGACCCGCGTGGGCCGAAGCCGCCCGCCGCCGTGGCCGGGGAGCGCAATGGGCCTCCCGGTGCCCGGGACGGCGTGGACTCCCGTCGTCCCGTGCGTCGAACGGACCGCCGACCTTGGCGTCGATGCCGACGAGGTCGACTGGATCGAGGCAGCCGCCACCGCGGGGATCGCCGCCGCGAACGCCGCGGACGCCGATGGCTTCGAGTTCGGCGAGCGGGCCGACGCAGCGGCGGGGTCCGGGCGGAGAAATGACGGCGCCGCACCCGCGGACGAGGTGCTGGTCGAGAGCCGGGGCACCGACACCGTTCACGGCGAGCAGGACAAGGCCGGCACGGCCTCTGCCGCCGAGGCGCAGGACGCCGTCACGGTCGACGGTCTCGCGCGCGACCACGACGTCACCGACGGCAAGGACTCGACGGACGGCAAGGACTCAACCAGCGGCGCCCCCACGGACGGCGCCACCATGAACGGCGCCAGCACGGATCGGCGCCACCACGGACGGCGACACCACGGACGGCGACACCACGGACAACGGCAGGCCGGTACCGGCGGCGGCGCAGCAGGACGCCCCGCCGGCGCAACCGCCCCGTCGCCGGGGTCGCCGCGCCGCCGGCCGACCCGCCGGATCACCGGAAGGCGCGTCCGGTCCGGTGGACATCATCGTTCGCGAACCGGTCGCCACCGGTCCGGCCGGCCCGCTCGCCGCCGACCCGGCAGCCGGGCCGGACGCCGGAGCGCCGGACGAAGCGGCGTCATCCCACAGCGCCTCCGTGGACGGTGCCGCGTCGTCCGACAACGGAACGGCCAGTACGGCCGGCGAGCAGAACGGCGGGCCCGCGACGACGCCGGGTCGGGCGCCGACCGAATCGACACCGCGCCGCCGACGGGCGGCGTCCCGGCCGGCCGGCCCGGCGGCCGGCGACCGCCGGCGAGGCGCTGGTGCTGACCGTGCCGGCCGATCCATCGGCGTGAGAACGATCGACGGGGCGGCCGGGGGCCGGGGCTGGTTTGCCCCGGCCCGCATCGGCCGCGTACTGTAGGCGGTCGGCACGCTGCTGCGCAGCGGGCTTTGCGGTGCCCTGGTTCGCCGGTGTGTCGTGGCGGGTCGGAACACTCCCGGACGGAGTCCGAGAGTGTTGGCCGGGGCGTCGACCCGATACCGATGCAGCTCGCCCGGTTCACGGTGCGTCGCTGCGGTGGCGGGCGGTGATGGCAGTCGTGACCCGTTGCGACAACGGCACGGCGGGTGGCAGCGCGTTCGGCCACCAGCACGACACAGCAGGACCGAACACAGCAGAAGGAACTCCACCGAACCGGATACACCGGCATCACAACAGGCAGGAAGGCGCGTCCACATGTACGCGATCGTCAAGACCGGCGGCAAGCAGTACAAGGTCGCCGAGGGTGACGTCATCGAGATCGAGAAGCTCGAGGGTGAGCCCGGTGCTGCCGTCACCCTTCCGGCCGTCCTGCTCGTCGATGGCCCCTCGGTCACCGCGACGCTGGAGGCCTTGTCGAACGTGACGGTGTCCGGCGAGGTCGTCGCCCACACCAAGGGCCCGAAGATCGTCATCCACAAGTTCAAGAACAAGACCGGGTACCACAAGCGGCAGGGCCATCGCCAGAAGTTGACCCAGGTCAAGGTCACCGGGATCTCCGTCGGGTCGGCCGCGGCCGCCGCCTCGGTCTGATCAGACTTGCTCTGATTCACCGCTCTTTCCAGAAAGGCGCCACCACCATGGCACACAAGAAGGGTGCATCCAGCTCCCGGAACGGCCGCGACTCCAACGCTCAGCGTCTCGGGGTCAAGCGGTTCGGCGGCCAGACCGTCGCCGCCGGCGAGATCCTCGTCCGTCAGCGCGGCACCAAGTTCCACCCGGGCGAGGGTGTCGGCCGCGGCAAGGACGACACGCTGTTCGCGCTGGTCGCCGGCGCCGTCGAGTTCGGCATCGAAGCGCGGACGCAAGACCGTGAACATCGTCGGCGACGTCGCAGCGACCAGCGAGCCGGGCGTCGAGCAGGCAACGGTCCCGGCCGGGGCCTGATCCCCGACGAGTTGCCGACATCGCTTTCAGGGGCGGGCCCGAGACCGGGTCCGCCCCTTGCGGCGTCTGGGTGGCCGGGAACACTGCGTGGTCGGGAACGCTGGGTGGCCGGGAACGCTGGGTGGCCGGGAACGCTGGGTGGCCGGGAACGCTGGGTGGCCGGGAACGCTGGGTGGCCGGGAACGCTGCGTCGCTTCGCGCCGTCCGACCGATGACCCGGCCGCGGCTCGGCGCCAGGACCACTGCATCGACCTCGAGCGTGCGGCACCGCCCTGACCCGTCCGCACCTTCCCGCGCCTGACAGATCAGTCCTCTGCCTAGATCTTCTTCCCAGCATTCACCATCGGCCGGCGATCCGGCCCGCACCCGAGGAGGTGTTCCGTGGCCAGGTTCGTCGACCGCGCCGTCCTACATCTGCAGGCCGGCGACGGCGGTCACGGCTGCGCGTCCGTGCATCGGGAGAAGTTCAAGCCGCTCGGCGGCCCGGACGGCGGCGACGGCGGCAACGGCGGCGACGTGACGCTGGTCGTCGACGACAACGTGCACACCCTGCTCGACTTCCACTTCCGCCCGCACGCGAAGGCCGGCAACGGCCGACCCGGGCATGGGCGACGACCGGGACGGCGCCAACGGCGAGGGCCTGGAACTCCGGGTTCCCTCGGGCACGGTGGTGCTGACCGAGGACGGCAAGGTGCTGGCCGATCTGGTCGGCCCCGGCGCCCGCTACATCGCCGCCCGCGGCGGTCGCGGCGGCCTGGGCAACGCCGCGCTCGCCTCCCGGGCTCGCAAGGCCCCGGGCTTCGCCCTGCTCGGCGAGCCCGGCGAGGCCGCCGATGTCGTCCTGGAGCTCAAGTCCGTCGCCGATGTCGGGCTGGTCGGCTTCCCCAGCGCGGGCAAGTCGTCGCTGGTGTCCGTGCTGTCGGCGGCCAGGCCGAAGATCGCCGACTACCCGTTCACCACCCTGGAGCCCAACCTCGGCGTCGTCACCGCCGGCTCCGAGGTCTATACGATCGCCGACGTCCCCGGGCTCATCCCCGGCGCGAGCTCAGGGCAAGGGCCTGGGGCTGGAGTTCCTGCGGCACATCGAGCGGTGCTCGGTGCTGGTGCACGTGATCGACTGCGCGACCTACGAGGCCGACCGCGACCCGCTGTCGGACATCCTCGCGCTGGAGCACGAACTGGCGGAGTACACGCCGGCCCTCAGCACCGACCTTGCCGACCGGCCGCGGCTGGTCGTGCTGAACAAGATCGACGTCCCGGAGGCCCGGGAACTCGCCGAGTTCGTCCGGCCGGACCTGGAGGCCGCCGGGTACCGGGTGTTCGCCATCTCCGCGGTGACGCACGAGGGTCTGCCCGATCTGCGGTACGCGCTGGCCGAGGTCGTCGCGGCGGACCGGGCGGCCAAGCCGCAGGCCGTGGCGCCGCGGATCGTCGTGCGGCCGCAGCCGGTGGACGGCGAGCAGTTCCACGTCGAGGCCGATCCCGAGGTCGACGGCGGTTTCATCGTCACGGGGCCCCGTCCGGAACGCTGGATCCGGCAGACCGACTTCAACAACGACGAGGCGGTCGGGTACCTCGCCGACCGGCTGGCCCGGCTCGGCGTCGAGGCGCAGCTGGCCGCGCACGGCGCCCGGCCCGGCGCGCCGGTGACCATCGGCAACGTCACCTTCGACTGGGAACCCACGACGCTCGCCGGGGTGGACATGGTGCCCACCGGTCGGGGTACCGACCTGCGGCTGGACCAGCTGGACCGCGTCGGCGCCGCCGAACGGAAGGCGATGCACCGGCTGCGCCGCGGGCTCGAGGTGGACGGCCACAGCTACGACGACACCGGTTTGCGGCAGCGATTTCGATGGCGGTGCCGCTCGCCCGGGTGCGGCGACCGCCGGTTCCGGATCGGCGGCCAGGGTTGAATCCCATGGGGTCGATGCCGCCGGTGGCCGCGTGCCGCCGGGGACGATGCCGCCGGGGACGACGCCGCCGGTGACGCGACACGCGGTGAACATCGGCGCGACGGTGGGCGCGGCGGCTGGGTGGTCGGTGACGGCGACCCGCCGCCGCGCGGTGCCCCCGACGGGGTGCACCCGACGGAGGTGCCCGCGGCCGCCTTGTCGGCCGCGCGGCTGGCCGTCGGCCGGGCGAAGGTCGTGGTGGTGAAAATGGGTTCGTCGTCGCTGACGACGTCCGCCGGGGGATTGGATCCGGCCCGGCTCGATGCGCTGGTCGACGCGGTCGCCGGCCGGGTCGGCGCCGGCTCGCAGGTGGTGCTGGTCTCCTCCGGCGCCATCGCCGCCGGGCTCGCACCGCTCGGTCTGCAGCGCCGGCCCGCGAGATCTGGCCACCCAGCAGGCCGCCGCGTCGGTCGGTCAGCAGTTGCTGGCTGAGCGGTACGCCGGATCCTTCGCCCGGCACGGGCTCACGGTCGGCCAGATCCTGCTGACCAGTGACGATGTCGTTCGGCGGGCGCATTACCGCAACGCGCAGCGGACGTTCGGCAAGCTGCTGTCCTTCGGGGTCGTGCCGGTCGTCAACGAGAACGACACGGTGGCCACCGCCGAGATCCGCTTCGGCGACAACGACCGGCTCGCCGCGCTGGTTGCGCACCTGGTCGGGGCGGGTGCGCTGATCCTGCTGTCGGACGTCGATGCCCTGTACTCCGGGCGATCCCCGGCTGCCCGGTTCGGTCCCGGTCCGGGAGGTGCCGGACGCCGAGCGCGCTTGCCGGCATCGGGATCGGCGCTCCGGGCAGCGATGTCGGCACCGGTGGGATGGAATCCAAGCTGACTTCCGCGCTGACCGCCACCGGCGCCGGCATTCCGGTGCTGCTGGCGTCCGCCGCCGATGCCGTTGCGGCGCTGCGGCTCTCGGATGCCGACCGATGACGCAGACGCCCCGACGGTGGGCACGGCGTTCGCCCCGGCGACCAGGCGGACCAGTGCCCGGTTGTTCTGGTTGCGGCATGCCGCGCACGCGTCCGGCTCGATCATTCTGGATGACGGTGCGGTCGCCGCCGTCTGCACCGTCGGAAGTCGCTGCTGCCGGCCGGGATCACCGGGTGCACCGGCGATTTCGAATCCGGTGACGTGGTCGACCTGGTGGCGCCGGCCGGGCAGGTCGTCGCCCGCGGCTTCGTCGGGCACGACGCCGTCGAGATGCCCGCCATCATCGGCCGCTCGCTGTCCGAGCTCGCGCCGGAACTGCGGCACCCGGTGGTGCACGCCGACGACCTGATCGCGGTGTCCGGGACGCGGGCGCCGGGCGACGTTTCCACCGGTCCAGGACGTGAACGCACGGACGAAGGAGTACGAACATGGCAATGATCGACAGCGGTGTCAGCGAGCGGACCGCCGAGCCGGTTGTGGCCGATCCGGGTGTCACCAATCCGGCTCTGATCGAGCCGGTGGTGATCGACCCGGTTGTGGCCGATCCGGCCGTGCCCGTTGCGGTCGCGGGCGGCGGTGCCGCGGCCGGGCGGGTTGCCGCGCCCGCCACCCGCGAGGAGGTCCTGGCCTCCGCTGCGGCAGCCCGGGTGGCGGCGGCCGAACTGGCGCTGCTGCCCCGGTCGGTCAAGGATCGCGCCCTGCTCGCGATGGCCGACGCGCTGCTGGATCACCGTCCGGAGATCCTGGCCGCCAACGAGGTCGACGTGCAGGCGGCGATCGCCGCCGGAACCGCCGGACGGCTGGTCGACCGGCTGCGGCTCAACGCCTCCCGGATCGACGGGATGGCAACCGGCCTCCGGGATCTGGCGGGCCTGCCCGACCCGGTCGGCACCGTGGTCCGCGGCTCGGTGCTGCCGAACGGGCTGCACCTGACGCAGGTGCGGGTGCCGCTGGGTGTGGTGGCCATCATCTACGAGGCCCGGCCCAACGTCACCGTCGATGCCGCCGGGATCGCGGTGAAGGCCGGCAACGCGGCCCTGCTGCGGGGTTCCGCGTCCGCGCACCGAATCGAACCGGGTGCTCGTCGACATCCTCGCGGCGGCCGCGGTGGGAGCCGGGCTGCCGGCCGATGCGGTGCAGCTGGTGCCGGGCACGGACCGGGAATCGGTGAAGCACCTGATGACGGCGCGCGGGCTGGTGGACGTGATCATTCCCCGCGGCGGCGCGGGTCTGATCCAGGCCGTCGTGAACGGATCGACGGTGCCGGTGATCGAAACCGGCGTCGGCAACTGCCATGTGTACGTGGACGCCTCCGCCGACAGCGCGATGGCACTGCAGATCCTGGTCAACTCCAAGGCCCGCCGGCCTTCCGTCTGCAACGCCGCCGAGACCCTCCTGGTGCACGCCGATGTCGCCGCGTCGTTCGTGCCCGCCGCGGTGGCGGCGCTCCGCGAGGCCGGCGTCACGCTGCATGCGGACGACGCGGTGCGGACGATCATCGGTGAGGTGCCAGGGGTGGTGCCGGCCACCGCGGAGGACTTCGACACCGAGTACCTCTCACTGGACATGGCGGTCGCGGTCGTGCCGACGATCGACGCGGCGATCAGCCACATCGCCGAGCACGGCACCGGTCACACGGAGGCGATCGTCACGTCGTCGTTGGCGGCGGCCGACACGTTCGTGGCCCGCGTCGACGCGGCCGCGGTGATGGTCAATGCCTCGACGGCGTTCACCGACGGCGGCGAGTTCGGGTTCGGCGCCGAGATCGGCATCTCGACGCAAAAGCTGCACGCCCGCGGGCCGATGGGGCTGGCCGAGTTGACGAGCACCAAGTACGTGGTGACCGGCAACGGCCAGATCCGGGGATCCTCGTGACGCGTCGGCCGCCGATGGTGGCGGTCCACATCGATTCCGCGAGCGCGGTCGCCGTGACCCGCGTCCCCGAACCGGTCGGGTCGGTGCGCCCGGGCGAAGCCGCGCTCGTCCAGGCCGCGATCGGGTTCGGCCGAGTACATCCGGTCGGATGCGGTGCGGCGTGACGGTTGGCAAGCCCCGCCGGATCGGTGTCATGGGCGGCACTTTCGACCCGATCCACCATGGTCACCTGGTGGCGGCCTCCGAGGTCGCCGACCAGTTCTCGCTGGACGAGGTCATCTTCGTCCCGACCGGCCAACCGTGGCAGAAGAGCACGTACACCGTCAGCCCGGCCGAACACCGCTACCTGATGACGGTGATCGCGACGGCCGCCAACCCGCGGTTCACCGTGTCCCGGGTCGACATCGACCGGCCCGGCCCCACGTACACGAAGGACACCCTGACGGATCTGCGCGCTGCCGAACCGACGGCGGAATGGTTCTTCATCACCGGCGCCGATGCGCTGGCCGCCATCATGTCCTGGCGTGATGTCGACGAGTTGTTCACCCTCGCTCATTTCATCGGTGTCACCCGGCCCGGTTACCAACTCGACGATCTGCATCTGCCCGCCGGTGCCGCCGCGTTGATCGAGGTTCCAGCCCTTGCCATCTCGTCCACCGACTGCCGGGCGCGGGTGCACAGCGGTGCGCCCGTCTGGTACCTGGTACCCGACGGCGTGGTGCAGTACATCGCCAAACACCGCTTGTACGCGGTGGATTCGTGACGGTCACCAGGGTTCGCGGGCGGGACCCCGGTGTGGTCGGCGCCCAGCTCCCGTTGCCGGTCGCGGGTGCCGGTGAACCCGGCCGCCGTTGGCGTGGCAGAGACCGGTGGTCGCGCGCATCGCCAGGGTCGGGCCCGCCGTCGTCGTTGTTCATCACCATTTCCAAGCAGGGAGAGATATGACCGCCACCTCTGAGGCCATCGAACTGGCCCAGGTCGCAGCGCAGGCTGCCGCCGACAAGCTCGCGAAAGACATCTTGCTGATCGACGTTTCCGATCGGCTGGCGATCACCGACGTCTTCGTGATCGTGACCGGCTCCAACGAGCGGCAGGTCAGTTCCATCGTGGACGCCGTCGAGGAGAAGATGCGCGCCGTGGGTGCCAAGCCCGCCCGGCGGGAGGGCGAGCGTGACGGTCGTTGGGTGCTGCTGGACTTCGTGGACGTGGTCGTGCATGTCCAGCACGCGGAGGAGCGCGTCTTCTATGCGCTGGACCGGCTCTGGAAGGATTGCCCGACGCTGCCGTTCGTCGACGCCGCCCTGCCCGACTCCCCGGAGGCGGGCACGACGGACTCTCCCGGTGGCCGGCCCGGCGTCGTCGCGTCGCCATGACGCTGGAACACCTCATCCTGCTGCGGCACGGCGAGACGGACTGGAACCGGACACAACGCCTGCAAGGGCACCGGGACATCGCGTTGAACGCCGCCGGACACCACCAGGCCATCAACGCCGCACCGTCCATCGTGGCCCTCCGGCCGTCGGTCATCGTGTCCTCGGACCTGCAACGGGCCCGCGAGACCGCCTCAGCTGTCTCGGTTCTCACCGGCATCGAAGCCTCCGTCGACGAACGCCTCCGCGAGACGTCGATGGGACTGTGGGAGGGCCTGACCCGCGACGAGGTCATTGCCGATTGGCCGGGGGAGTGGGACCGGTGGCGGACGACCTCGGCGCATGCCTCGCCACCGCAGGGTGAGTCGCGCTGGCAGGTGGCCCAACGGGCCAACAAGGTGGTCGAGGAGCTGGACGCCGGAACCGACGGCCGCGCGTTGCTCGTGTCGCACGGCGGACTGATCGTCGGCCTGACCGGGTGCCTGCTGGCGCTGCCCGAGGACAGTTGGGGAACCTTGATCGGCGTCGGCAATTGCCACTGGGTGGTGCTGCACCGTTATGCGGGCGCCTGGCGGCTGCACTCGTACAATGCGGGGCTCGGTGGGGTGGTCCTGCCGCGTGGCGAGGACGAGGTTGCGGGGACCTAGCCTGGTCCGGAGTTGCTCGGCCGCGGCGGGGCGTTGTTCCGGGGCAGCTGTCCGCCGCCGAGCCGTTCGAGCAGGTCCAGGATCTGGTTTTGCTGATCCCGTGATTCCGGTGAGCCGCTCCCACCGCGCCCACTGGGGCAGCTTGCAAGGTGCCAGGGCGTCGAGCCGCGCCTGGTGGGCCGCTGGGGGTCCGCGCCGCCCTCGATCAATGCGGCCGCCGCAGCCGCGCATCGGGTGCGCACGGCACGATGAAGTGGCGTCACCCCGCCCCTGTCCGTCGCGTTGGGATCTGCGCCGGCATCGAGCAGGCACTTGATGGTGGCGGCCTGTGCCACCGGCATCCAGGTCGGTGAACCTGGAGAGCCGTCGGCGGCGTAGTGCAACGGCTGGGCGTCGCGTCGGTTGCGTGCGCCGACGTCCGCACCGGTGCCCACCAGGAGCCGTGCCATCGCCGGCCGGTGGGCGGCAGCGGCAATGTGCAAGGCGCTGTCTCCGGCATACAGGTAATGCTCGATCGCGGTGATGTACTGCTCGGTGGCCGCCTGCCGGTTTGCGCCGATGTGCGCACGCAGCTGCGCTCGTTCCGGCGACGCGGCAAGCAGCCCGGATACCGTCGCGAGGTCGTCGGCGATGATGGCGTCCAGCAGTTCCATCAGCACCGCATGGTCTGCTGCCACGACACACGGTAACGCCAGGTGGGCCTGAGCCGCCGATGGTGACCGCGGTCATGTCCCGGGAATGTGGTGGGCCGGGTCTGCCGCGGTCTGCCACGGTGGTGGATCCCGGCTTCTCCAGTGGTGGGCGATCGCTGGTTCGTCGTTGCAGCAGTCATGACGACACTGTGGTCCGGCGGTCCGACAGCGGCCCCGGTCGGCGAGCACTGACCACGCCGATTGGTTGCCATCCGCGAATCTGTCCACATCCACCGGCGGGATCGACCCCGCGCCGCATCGTTTCCCTATCGTCTGGCCGGTGCGTCCCCGACCGGATCCGATGAGCCGCCTTGCCGCGCTCCGAACCCCACCCACAGTGCGACCGCCGGCCGACGGTGCTACGCCGAGCCGGGCACCCGACGACAGCGGCGCACCCATGGACCCGCCTGACCACCGGTCGAGGCACGCCGGAGAGACGCTCGTGAGCAACGGGTTTCGATCGGCGGCGTCGTCGGTCAGCCCGTCCGGGCGGCATCATCTCCCCGGCTCTGACGGGGATCTGGCCCATCCGGCTGTGTTCCGGAACGGTGCGGTACATGCCCTTCGGCCCGGCCCGTCGGGTGTCGCGCCATCCGAGGTGCAGCGTCGCCGACCTTCGGCAGGCGCACCGGCGGAGGCCGACCGCAGAACGCCGGGCTCACCGCGATCGGGTGCCTCTGCTGCCCTCGGGGCCGGCGACTCCGACGGCCACAGCGCGGCGAACGACGCAGGTGCCGGTGACGAACTGGGGTGGTTCCACGATCTGCCCGAGTGGCCACCGGGCGCGCTGTCGGAACTTCCCGTGCACGACGCGGCCGCCTCCGCGGTTTCCATGGATGACGAGCGCGACGACGAGCCCGACGACGAGTTCGACGGCGAGGTCGGCAGCCATGCCGGAGTAGATCCGATCCCTGGTGCTGACACCCCGGGGACGCCGGCGGGTCGGGCGGAGACGGCGGGAAACGGGCGACGGGCGGTACGGGCGCCGAGGGCGGCAAGGACATGGGGCCGGTTCGCCGAGTTGTGGATTCCCGAACCGTTGCGCGACGCGCGCGTCGACCCGGGTCGCCGGGGGATGTGGATCCTGCTGCTGGTCGCGGCCGTGGCGGCCGTGGTGACCGCCGTGGGGGTGTGGCGCGACCGGCCGGAGCCGGTGCCGGTCGCCGCGCCGAGTCTCGCGGCGATGGCCGAGCCGTCGGGGGTCGAGGCATCGTCGGGCGCTGGAAGGGCCGCGGCCAAGGCCACCGCGCCGTCCGCGGAGGTGTCCGGCGCCATCGTCGACGGGTCATCCACCCAGGCGGACGCACCGGGCGGCCCGATCGTGGTGTCGGTCACCGGGCTGGTCGGAAAGCCGGGAATCGTGACCCTGCCCGGGGGGTCGCGGGTTGCTGATGCCATCGCCGCGGCCGGCGGAGCCGCGGCGCAAGCGGACGTGACCGGGATGAACCTTGCGGCAAAACTCGCCGACGGAGATTCCATCGTGGTGAGCGACACGCCGGCGGCGCCGGCGCCCGCCCTCTCTGTCGCGCCCGGGACGGCCGGCGGATCGGCCGCCACGGGGCAGACCCTCCCGCCGGGTGGCCTGATCGACCTGAACTCCGCCGATGAGGCCGCGCTGGACGCGTTGCCCGGGGTCGGGCCGGTGATGGCGGGCAACATCATTGCCTGGCGGCAGGCGAACGGGCGGTTCAGCACTGTCGAGCAATTGCAGGAGATCACCGGCATCGGTCCATCCCGGTTCGCCCAGATCTCCGGCCTGGTCACGGTTTCGTGAATCGGCCCGCCGGTCGCAGGCAGGCATGGGTGGAGGAGCAGCCGGCTCCGCCGCTGGACCTCCGGCTGGTTCCCGCGGCGCTGACGGCCTGGGCGGGCGCACTGATCGTGCTGGTGGCGCCCTCCTCGGCGTGGGCTGCGGCGGGCGCCGCGGTTGCGGGTGGTGCGCTGCTCTGCCGTCGACGGCCGTCGTGGCGGGCGGGCGTGCTCGCGTCGATCGGCTGCCTCGTGGCGTCGATCACCGTTGCCGGGCTCCGGGCCCAGGAAAGGGAATCCGACCCGTTGGGCGAGGCGGCCGGCCGCGGTTCATGGGCCGAACTCGTCGCGACGGTGTCCGGGTATCCGATCGTGATGGACAACGCCGTGCGGTTGCCGGACGCGGCACCCGATGCGGATGCCGGGCGAGCCCGCTGGCGAGTGGAGGTCGTCGTCGGAGAGGCAACCGTCGCGGGCCGGCGCTGGCACTCCGATACCCGGCTGACGGTTTACGGTCAGGGTCCCGGTTGGTCCACAGCTGTTCCCGGCCAGGACATCTCGCTGTCCGGTCGGCTTTCCCGGCAGGATCGCGGGCCCGTGTCGCTGCTGGTGCTGCGTGCCCGCGATCCGCCGGCCGTGTTCAGCAGGCCGCCGTGGTGGTACTCCGCCGCGGCCACAGTGCGACGCGATCTGTCGGCCAACGCGGCCAAACTGGATGGGGACGCGAAGGGATTGCTCCCAGGGCTGGTCGTCGGTGACACCAGCGGCATCAGTGACGGGCTCGATGCGGATGCCAAGGCAACCGGGATCGCTCACCTGCTGGCCGTCTCCGGCTCGCATTTCGCCATTCTGTGTGGCTTCGTCGTCATCATCCTTCGCCGCGCCGGGCCGCGGGTGGCGGCGACCGGCGGCGCTGTGGCCATGGTCGGCCTGGTCGTTCTGGTCGGTCCACAGCCGTCGGTGCTCCGCGCGGCGGTGATGGGCGGAATCGGCATGCTGGCCATCCTCACCGGTCGCACCCGGACGGCGGTGCCGGCCCTGGCGACCGCGGTGATCGCGTTGCTGCTGATCGAGCCGACCCTGGCCGTCTCGGCTGGGTTCGGGCTTTCCGTGCTGGCCACCGGCGGTCTGATCCTGCTGGCCCCGGCGTGGTCGGAGGCGATGCAGCGCCGCGGCATTCCCCGCGGATGGGCGGACCTGATCGCGATTCCCGTTGCGGCGCAGATCGTCACGATGCCGGTGATCGCGCTGATCAGCGGCTCGATCTCGGTGGTGGGCGTGCTGGCGAACCTTCTGGTCGCGCCGGTCGTCGCGCCGGCCCTGGTGCTGGGTGTGCTGTGTGCCCTCGCCGGGCCGTGCTGGTCTGCCGGTCCCGTCGCCCTGGCGCACGCGACCGCCCCGCTGCTCGACTGGGTTGCCACCGTTGCGCACACGTTGGCACGGCTGCCGAACGCAACGGTTGCCTGGCCGGCGACCGTCACCGCCGCGGTCGGCCTGATCGCACTGACCGTCGTGCTGCTGATGCTGCTGCGCGGACACCGGGTCCGGCTCGCCTTCGCGGCGGTGGTCGCCGGAATGGTGCTCGTGCTGATACCGGCGCAGTTCGTCACGCCCGGCTGGCCGGCCGACGGTTGGATGCTGACGGCTTGCGAGGTGGGGCAGGGCGACGCCATGGTGTTGTCCACCGGGGAGCCGGGCACCGCCGTGCTGATCGACGCCGGGCCCGATCCCGGGCTCGTCGACAGCTGTCTGTCAAGGCTCGGCGTGCGGGTCATCCCGTTGCTGGTCCTCACCCACCTGCATGCCGATCACGCCGACGGCCTGGAAGGAGCACTGGACGGCAGGCAGGTCGGAGCGATCGCGCTGGGCCCGGGTCGTGAACCGGGTGGCTCCTGGAAACACGTGCAGACCCTGGCGGAGCAGCGCGGCGTGCCGATCACGTCGGTGGCGCCCGGCGCGCGATGGTCCGGCGGCGCCCTGACGATCACCGTGCTCGGTCCCGACAAGGAGTTCCACGGAACGGATTCCGATCCCAACAACGACTCGGTGGTGCTGATGGCCGAACAGGCCGGGGAGCGCATGCTGATGACCGGGGACATCGAGCGGGAAGCGCAACAGGCGCTGCTGACCGCCGGTGTCGATCTCCGCGCGGATGTCCTGAAGGTGCCGCATCACGGCTCGTCGAAGCTGTTGGACAGCTTCGTGCAGGCCGTTGCGGCTGATGTCGCGGTGATCGGCGTCGGGGTTGGGAACGACTACGGACAGCCCTCCGAACGCGCACTGGACACGTTGACCCGGGCCGGCATCGGCACCGTTCTGCGCACCGACACCGACGGCGACGTAGCGGTGGGGGCAAGCGACGGCGCATTGACCGTCACTCGACGCGGTGCCAGCACAGCCGCGCAAGGGCGGTGACCGGCATCCCAATCCGTGCCTGCGCGGAGCGCGTCCGCGATCCCGGTCGTGATCGATCGGGCGCCGGCCGGCGCGGGGGCGCGCCGGCCGATCTCTCCGTCTCGGTCCGGCTCGACATGACCTGCGCCGGACCCGGTCCATGCGTCCAGCGGACCGCCCGGTCGGCTTGACGTCGAGCTTCGGACCGAGCACCGACCGTGCGCTCGATGGCCGGGCGGGCACCGTCCGTGGTTGGCTCGGCAGGGTCGACGCTTTCCTCAACGGTGGCCTGCCCCCGCGACGGCAAGGGTGGATCGAGCATTCGGGCTGCCGATCCGGGCGATCGACGACGAGAGGAACCTGATGGGCACTGATCTGCTGGCGGACTTCGTGGCTGCGAACCAGGCGGATGCCCTGGGTGTGTACGGGATCGAAGTCCAGGGGGCGGGCGGGTCGCGGTTGGTGCATCGAATGCGCTCGGATGACCGGGTCAATCTGTATTCGGTCGCAAAGGGATTCACCGCGGTCGCGGTGGGCTTGGCCGAAGCGGAAGGGCGGCTCACGCTGCAGGATCGGCTGCTCGACCACTTCCCGGAGCTACGCCCGTTGGCGGCCGATGGGTTCGACCGGGTCACGCTGCACCAGTTGCTCACGATGACCAGCGGCACCAGCCATGTGTGGTTCGCCGACCAGCCGATCCTGGCCCCCGACCTGTTGACCGAGATCGTCAGCGCACCATTGGTTGCCGAACCGGGCACCCGCTTCACCTACACCGGGTCGGGTCCGTATGCGATCGGCCGGGTGATCGCCCGGGCGACCGGGGCCACCCTGCGCGACTACCTGCTGCCCAGGCTGTTCACGCCGCTGAACCTGGTCCATCCGCCCTGGCACACCTGTCCGCTGGGCTATCCGCTGGCGGAGAGCGACCTGTTCCTGCGCACCGGCGAGCTGGCCCGGTTCTCGCTGCTGTTGCTGCGGGAGGGCCGCTCGACCGATGGCCGGCAGCTGATCCCGGCAGAGTACGTCCGGCGGATGAGCACGGACACCGTCGACTGCTCCACCGGGCCGGCCCGACCGTCGGGCGACCCGGACGATCGCCGGTACGGCCTGGGCGTGTGGCCGCAGCGGGACGGCCGGTATCAGTTGCACGGCCGGTACGGGCAGTTCGTGATCATCGATCCGCGACAGGGCGCCGCGGTGACGTGTACCGCTCACACCGAACGCGAGGACGCGCTGATGGACGCCCTGCACACCCTGATCCTGGACCGGCTGGGGTGAGAGTTTCCAGCACGGTGACCCGACGGATCGCCCGGGGCCGCCGCCGGCTGGTGAAGGAAAACAGGCTCAGCAGCAGGACTCCCAAGGGCTGCACGCGGCCGGGGACTTTCGGGCCGAACCCGGCACCCGACAACCTGTTGCGGTGATAACGGCTGGTGGGGGTGCGCCCCAGATGGGTGGAGCTCTCGGGCGATGCGCCGGCTCTTACCGGCGAGCGTCCGGCAAGGCCTGTAATTCCGCCTGCACCGCAGCAAGCTCCGACGCCAGTGCGTCGGCCCGAGCCTGCGCGGCGGAGCGTTGCTCCTCGAGAATGGCGCCGACCGCGCGGCTCAGCGGCTCGTTGTCCAGCGTCTGCACCAACTCCCACACCCGCGCCGCCGACACGGCAGCGGACTTCACCGCGGCCTTGGTACCGATGCGCGCCTCGATCCGCCACTGTGTCGGCTCCGCGGCTGCGGTCGCGATGGTGATGGACACGGCCGCGGGGCGCCTGCTGCGACCCGTCGATCTGGTGACCGCGGGGAGTTGCACTGGTTGATCGGCCGCGGAGGTCGTGGAATCGGTTCCCGCGGCGGTGCCGGGATCGGTCGTGGACGCCCGCAGAATCGGCCGGGGGGAGCCGGCCGGCGGTTGCTCCGACCCGTCCGCGGACAGGGCGCCGGCGGAGTGGGCCGGGGCGGCCTGCGCCGACGAAAGGCCATCGGGGGGCAGTGATGTGGGCACGGCCGGTGTCGGCGGTGGCCCCGACGATCCTCCTCCTGCGGGGGCCCGGCCAGGCGGTGCCGGGGTCGCCGAGCGTTCCCCCGAACCCGCCCGAACGTTCGGCCTGGACCCGGTGCGGGCACCCGAACTGGTTCCGCTGGCCGCGGCCTTCGTCCCGGACCCGGGCGGCCGGCCCCTGGTCGCCGGGGTGAGATCCGACGGCGTGAAAGGCAGAATGTCCCGGGTGCCGTTCAGGCTCAACTCCACGAGCACGTATTCGTCGCCGTCGGTAACCGGATCACCGACCCGACGGACCCTGCCGGTGCCGCCGTCCGGGAATTGCGCGGACCGGCTGATGCCGACCCGAACAATCTTGCCCTCGGCCAGCTTTCGGCGGACCGCCTCGACATCGATCGGAGGCGGTGCTGCGGCGCGGCGGCGAGGAGGCATCCGCCGATCCTGCCACCGACGACCGACACCGTCGATCACCGCTGATCAGAAGGGACACCGACGCGCCGCGGCGACGATCGGCCGTCCGGTCCGGCAGTCAGTCAGTCACCCACCACCCGGACGGCGTGCGTTCGCCCGCGCCGCTGGGACACCGACACCAGGGCGACGACGATCAGTGGCCAGAGCGCCTGGGCTGCTGCCAGCAACCGCTCGCTCAACCCCAGCGCAGCACCACCGCGGATCTCCACGCCGACCCAGCCAAGCAGCGCCAGCAGCACCGCCGTCGCCGCGACACCGACCGCCGGGCGGGGCAGCCGGGAGAACGCCGGCCAGAGCGCCAGCGCGACGAAAGCAACGGCGGCGGCGGGACTGTGCGCCGCGGCGGGCTGCGGCGACGCCGCCACGACGACGGTCGCGAGGCCGCCCAGCGCCAGCAGCAGCCGCCCCCACCGGCCGGCCTCGGGCAGCCCGGCGGCGGTGATGATGTGACAGATCCCCAGCACGAACAGGCCGGTGGTCATGATCCACCGGTCCTGCGCGCCCTGCGCGGCGAGGGCACTGATGGTGTCCGCCGTCGGGTCGAAGGCGGCCGGCTGCCGGGTCTGCGCCCATGTCCAGCCGCCGATCAGGGCGACCGGCGCCACCGCCGCCGAGACGATCGCCCACCTACGCACCGGCCGTCAGTCCTGCGCCGCGTCGGCCGCCACGAGGGCGGAGACCATCTCGGAGATGCACACCGGCGTCAGCCCAGCGCCGTGGCGGCCGCGTCGGCGGCGCCGGGCAGCGCGGAAGAAATGCGGGACAGGGCCTCGTCGTCGTGCGCGGCGGAGACGAACCAGGCCTCGAACGCCGACGGCGGCAGGTACACGCCGGCATCCAGCATGCCGTGGAAGAACGCCGCGTAGCGCGGCCGCGGACTGCCCGCGGGCCTGGTCGTAGTTGGCTGACCGGGTGCCCGGCGAAGAAGATCGAGAACAGGTTGCCCGCCCGCTGCAGGCGGTGCGGAACGCCGGCGTGCTCCAACGCGTCGGAGACGAGTTGCCCGACGGTGCGGGCGGTGTCGTCGAGGTGCCGGTACACCGCGTCGTCACAGGCCTGCAGCGTCGCAGGCCGGCGGCCGTCGCGATCGGGTTCCCGGACAGGGTGCCGGCCTGGTACACGGCGCCGACGGGGGCGAGGTGCTCCATGATGTCGGCCCGGCCGCCGAACGCCCCGACCGGCAGCCCACCGCCGATCACCTTGCCGAACGTCATCAGGTCCGGTTGCCAGCCCTCGACCGCGCCGTCGAGCCCGAACATCCCGGACCTGCTGACCCGGAACCCGGTCATCACCTCGTCGGTGATCAACAACGCGCCGTCCGCGTGCGCCAGCCGGGCCAGACCGGCGTTGAAACCCGGCTCCGGTGGTACGACACCCATGTTGGCCGGTGCTGCCTCGGTGATCACCGCGGCGATCTCGCCCGGATGGGCGGCGAAGGCGGCCTCGACGGCCGCCAGGTCGTTGTACGGCAGCACGACCACCTCGGCCGTCGTCGCCGCGGTCACCCCCGCGGAATCGGGCAGCGCGAACGTCACGACGCCGGATCCGGCGGAGGCCAGCAGGGCGTCGACGTGTCCGTGGTAACAGCCGGCGAACTTGATGATCTTGGACCGCTGGGTGTACCCGCGGGCCAGCCGAATGGCCGACATGGTGGCCTCGGTGCCGGAGGACACCAGCCGAACCTGCTGCACCGGACGCGACTCTGGCGACGATCTCCTCGGCCAGCAGTACCTCGCCCTCGCCCGGGGTGCCGAAGGACAGCCCGCGCTGCACCGCGGCCGACACGGCGTCCAGCACGGCGGGATGGGCGTGCCCGAGGATCATCGGGCCCCAGGACCCGACCAGGTCGACGTACTCGTTTCCGTCGGCGTCGGTGATCATCGGCCCCTTCCCGGACCGCATGAAACGCGGTGTGCCGCCCACGGATCGGAACGCGCGGACCGGCGAGTTGACGCCGCCCGGGGTGACGGCGAGCGCTCGCTCGAACAGGGCGGCGCTGGCTGCGTCGGTCATCGGCTTCTCTCCTGAGTCTACAAGTGGGGGCGGACGTCGGCGGTGCTCACAGTTCCCGGCCCGCGGTCAGCTGCGCCGCGAGCTCCGCGGCCCAGTAGGTCAGCACGATCTGCGCGCCGGCGCGGCGGATCGACGTCAGCGACTCGGCGATCGCCCGGTCCCGGTCGATCCAGCCGTTCGCCGCGGCGGCCTCGATCATCGCGTACTCGCCGGAGACCTGGTACGCCGCAACGGGAACGGACGCGGTCGCCGCGACATCGGCCAGCACGTCGAGGTAGCACATCGCCGGCTTCACCATCACCAGGTCGGCCCCCTCGGCCAGGTCCAGGGCGACCTCCCGGGCGGCCTCCCGGCGGTTCGCCGGATCCTGCTGATAGGTCCGCCGATCGCCGGTCAGCGCGGAGTCGACGGCCTCCCGGAACGGTCCGTAGAAGGCGGACGCGTACTTCGCGGCGTAGGCGAAGACGGCGGTGTCGATCAGTCCCGCGTCGTCCAGCGCCTGCCGGACCGCGCCCACCTGGCCGTCCATCATCCCGGACGTGCCCACCATGTCGGCCCCGGATTCCGTCAGGGCCACGGCCATCTCGCGGTACCGCTGCAGGGTCGCGTCGTTGTCGACGGCCCCGGAGGGGGTCAGCACGCCGCAGTGCCCGTGGTCGGTGAACTCGTCCAGGCACAGGTCGGCCATCAGCACGGTCCGCGGTCCGACCTCGGCGCGGAGATCCGACAGCGCCACGTTGAGGATTCCGGACGGGTCGGTGGCCTGGGAGCCGATCGCGTCCCGGTGGCTGGGGATGCCGAACAGCATCAGCCCGCCGACGCCGGCGGCAACGGCCTCCGCCGCGGCCCGGCGCAGCGACTCCCGGGTGTGCTGCAGCACCCCGGGCATCGACGTCAGCGGCGCGGGTTCGTCCAGCGATTCCTTGACGAACATCGGCAGGACGAGATCCGCTGCGTGGAGACGGGTCTCGGCGACAAGGCGGCGGATCGCCGGGGTGCGCCGCAGCCGGCGCGGCCGCACGGCGGGAAAGGAAGGCACGGACATCAGGAGATTCACGCTTCCACGTGTCGAGGGTGGGCATGGGCGAAATCGGTCAGGGCCTCCAGCAGCCCGCCCGCGGTGGGCCGCTCGGCGATGACGTGCACCGGGCGGCCGGTGTCGGCGGCCTCGGCCGCGGTGGGCTCGCCGATCGCGCACAACACGGTTCCAGCGGCAATCTCGATGCCCGCCGCCGCCCGCACGGTGCTCGGCGAGGTGAAAAGCACCGCATCGATGGTCCCGGCGGCCAGCGCGGCGGCCGTCCCGGCCGGTGGGGGAGCGAGAACGGTGCGGTAGGCGACCACCGGTCGGACCCGATATCCCAGTGCCGACAGCGCGTCCGGCAGGGTCGGCGCGGCGATGTCGGAGCGCGGGAGGAGAACGGAGGCGTCACCGGTGGGGTGCGGCCAGATCGCGGCGAGCGCCCTCGCGGAACCGCCGGCGGCGGGCACCAGGTCCACCGGAAGGCCGGCCGCACGGAGCGTGTTCGCCGTGGCGGGCCCGACCGCGGCGACTCTGGTGTCCGCGGGCACGGCGGGGGACAGCCGCAGCGCCTTCGCCCTTCGCGACACCGCATCCACCGCCGACGCCGAGGTGAACGCAACCCAGTCGAACGCCCCTTTTGCCAGCTCGACCAGCGAGACGTCCAGCGCCCCTTCGTCCTCCGGCGGCGCGACGGCGATCAGCGGGACGGCCACCGGGGTCGCGCCGGCCGTGGCGAGCAGATCCACCAGTTCGCTGGAACGGTCCGCGGCGCGTGGGACGAGCACCCGCCAGCCGCGCAGCGCACTGCCGGCCGCTGCTGCCGTCGATGGGGTTGTGAGACGACCTGAGGCGTCGGTCATCTCGCCGTTCCAAGCAGTGCGCCCGCGCCCCGGGACAGCAACTCCATCGCCAGTTCCCGGCCGACGGCGTCGGCGTCGGCGACGGCGCCGGACAGCTCGCCGCGGACCGCGGAGGTGCCGTCGACCGCGATCACCGCGCCGGTCAATGTGACCGTGTCACCGGTCACCGTCGCGTAGGCGCCGACCGGTGCGATGCAGCCGGCCTCCAGCGTCCGCAACAGGGCGCGTTCCGCGGCGGCCGCGGCCCTGCTGTCCGCGCTGTCCACCGCGGCGAGTGCGCCCGCGAACCAGGCGGCGTCGACGTCGCCCTGCCGGCACTCCACCGCCAGTGCGCCCTGGGCGGGCGCCGGCAGCATCACCTCCGGGAACAGGGTCTGGGTGATCGCGTCGGTCCGGTCCAGCCGGGACAGTCCGGCCGCCGCCAGCACCACGGCGTCCACCGACCCTTCGGTCACCATCCGCAGCCTGGTGTCCACGTTGCCGCGGACGGGTAGCACCGTCAGGTCCGGGCGGCTCAACAGCAATTGCGCTGTGCGACGAGGGGACCCGGTGCCAACCCGTGCACCGGCGGCAAGGGTTTCCAGGGTGGCACCGTCGCGCGCGCAGAGCGCATCCGCCGGGTCCTCCCGGGCCGGCACCGCGCCCAGGGTCAACCCGTCGGCCGGGGCGGTGGGCAGATCCTTGTAGGAGTGCACGATGACGTCCACCCGGCCGTCCGACAGCGCGGTCCGCACGGCGGTGACGAACACCCCGGTGCCGCCGATGGCCGCCAGCGGGCCGGTGTTCACGTCGCCTTCGGTCTTGATCCGGACGAGTTCGTAGCCGCTGCCGGCCGTGTCGGCCAGCCGCTCGGCGATGGCGCCGGATTGGGCGAGGGCCAGGGCGCTGCCCCGGGTACCGACGCGCAGCACCCGCTCGGTCACCGGCTCACCGCGGTGCCGCCCGGACCCGTGCCTCGGATACCGGACGCCGCCAACCGGGTCGGATCGACCGCGGCGCCGTCGATCTCGACACCCGCCCAGTCCGCGGCGGAGTCCACGGCGGCCGTCGTCGGCTTGGTGGTCCGGGCATTCGCGCAGCACCGGGAAGCGCAGAAGTCGGGTCGGCGGCGGGCCCCGGGCAATTCAGCTGTGGCGTCCCCGCCGGCCGTCAACCGCTCCTGGACCAGATCGGCCAGCTCGCCGACGAACCGCGGGTCGATCCCCGGGGTGCGGACGCGGGCGAAGAACAGGCCGTGTTCGGCGGCCGTCTCGGCCGCCTCGTTGTCCAGGTCCCAGACGACCTCGACGTGATCGGAGACGAAGCCGATCGGCACGACGATCACCCCGCGGCGGCCCAGCGCCGCGAGACCGGTGATGACGTCGTTGATGTCGGGGTCGAGCCACGGAATGGACGGCGGGCCGGACCGCGACTGGTAGGCCAGTTGCCAGGTCGGGGCCGCATCGATCTCCGCGGTCACGGCGTCGATGACGGCCGCCGCAACGGCGAGATGCTGGGTGACATAGGCGCCCCCGGGGCGATGATCGCCAAGCTCGGCCGATCCGGAGGTGTCCGCCATCGTCGTCGGCACCGAGTGGGTGGTGAAGACGATCTGCACGTCAGAGACCTGCAGCCCGGCCGCCGCCGCCCTGTGAACGGCCTCGATCGTGCCGTCGACGAACGGCTGCCGGAAACCCGGGCGGTCGAAGTAGGGACGGACCTTGTCGATCCGCACCGACCCGACCAGGCCGGTGCCGGCCAGTGCCGTCCCGAAGTCCTCGCGGTACTGGCGGCACGACGAGTAGGACGAGTACGCCGATGTCGCCAACCCCAGCAGCCGCACCGCACCCGCGTCATGGGCCTGGGTGATGACGTCGGCCAGGTAGGGCGCCCAGTTGCGGTTCCCCCAGAACACCGGCAGCCCCAGCCCCCGCCGGCTCAGTTCCGCCTCGAGGGCGGCCCGGAGGGCTCGGTTCTGCTCGTTGATCGGGGAGGCGCCGCCCAGGGCCTGGTAGTGGTGCGAGACCTCGACCAGCCGCTCCTCGGGGATGCCTCGACCACGGGTCACGTTGCGCAGGAACGGCATCACGTCGTCGGGGCCCTCCGGCCCGCCGAAACCGGCGAGCAGGACTGCGTCGTACCCGGCGGCGAGCAGGTCCTGCTGGTGCGCGACGGGCTGCCTGGCCGGGTTCGTCACGGCCTGCGTCACTGCTTCGTCGCCGGCGCTGACCGACGTCACGCCAGCACCTCGACGACCTCGGCCTCGTCGATCCGGCGCCCGGAGAAGAACGGGATCTCCTCGCGGACATGCAGTCTCGCGCCGGAGCTGCGCAGATGACGCATGAGGTCGACCGTGTCGTGCAGTTCGTCGGCCTCCAGGGCGAGCAGCCATTCGTAGTCACCCAGCGCAAAGGCGGCAACCGTGTTGGACAGCACCTGGTCGTAGGCGCGGCCCATCATGCCGTGCTCGACGAGCATCGCCCGGCGCTCCTCGTCGGGCAGCAGGTACCACTCGTAGGACCGGACGAACGGGTACACCGTCGCCCAGTTCTTCGCTGCCGCACCCGCGAGGAAGGCCGGGACGTGACCCTTGTTGAACTCGGCGGGCCGGTGCAGACCCATGGCTGACCAGGACGGCGACAGGGTCCGGCCGACGGTGGTGCGGCGCAGCGACCGGGCGGCGGATTGCAGCGCCTCTGCCGCCGGCGCGTGCCACCACACCATCAGGTCGGCGTTCGCCCGCAGCGCGGACACGTCGTAGAAGCCGCGGACCGTCACCCCTTGTTCGCCGATCTCGGCGACCAGATCGACCAGTTCGGCGGTTGCCTTGTCCCGCGGCGCATCCAGGTCACCGACCCGCGAGTACACCGCAAAGGCGGTGTAGACGATCTGGGCGTTGATCTCCCGAGCTGTCGGCCGGGTCCTGGTGGGCGCGGTAGTTGCTGCGCCTGTCGATTCCGGGGCCGGGGCGGGGGCGGGAGCGTTGGTCTCTTTCGTCACCGCTCCATCCTCCCTCACCGTCGGGTGGGTTCCGCGGGTCCGGGCGGAGTGGCCGACGCGATCATCGCCACACGCTCGAGTGCATCCGACACGGCCGCCGCCTGGCTGCGGGCATCGGCGATCACCCCGGACAGGCCACTGCCGGCGACCGCGGCACCGACGACGTGCAGGTGCATCGGCGTCAGGGCCCCCCGCAACGCGGCCACGGCCTCCGCGTGCCCCGGGCGGGGCGCCGGCAGTGCGGAGGTCCACCCGACAACGGCGAAATCCAGCACGGCGGCGGGGTCCAGCGGAACGCCCAGCAAGGCGCCGGCATCGTTCAACGCGATGGCAGGAAGATCGTCCGCGGCCGGCAGGTCCTCGCCCCGGCCGTAGGACAGCCGCAGCACATGCCTTCCGCGGCCTGCGGTTTCGGCCAGCCAGGGCCACTTCGCGGTGGCGTGGGTGAGCGCCTTGGCGGTGATGTCGCTGGCGTGCGCGGACACCAGCACGCCGGTACCCCGCGGGGCGGCGTCCAACCGGTGATCGTCCACCACCAGGGTGCAGATCAGCACGTTCGCGATCGGCGCCTGCAGCACCGGAACGGGTGAGCCTGGTACCGCCTCGGCGATCAGGGCGGCCGCGGTCGGGGCCGGCACGGCCAGCACGACGGCCGGCGCCACGATCGCCGAGCCGCCGGCCAGCGTCGCGTGCCACCCGCCGGGCCCGCGCCGGACCGACCGCACCGCGGTGCCGGTGTGGACGACCCCGCCGGCCGCCACGATCGCGTCCAGCAGGACCGGCACCAGCGTGAACAGGCCACCGGAGAGGGTGGCCACCGCCGATCCGGACCGCTCCCCGCTGCCCCGCAAACGGCGGACGGCGGCCGCCAGCGATCCGGATTCCCGCACCGCGGCGTCCAGGCCCGGCGCGACGGCGCGAACGTCGAGCCGGTCGGGGTCCGCCGCGTACACCCCGCCGGCGACCGGTTCGACCAGCCGGTCGAGCGTTCTCCGTCCCATCCTGGTCCGCACCAGCGCGCCGAGCGTCGTTCCCGCCGATACCCCGGATCTCCCGGAGAGCAGGGCGTCCGCGGCGCTCCGGGCCACGCCGGCGATTCCGATCACCCGCCGGACGTCGGCCGCCCACCACCGTCCGGGTATGCCGAGCAGTCCGACCGCGGGCAGCGGCGCGGTGCCGGCCCGGTGCCGCACCCAGGCACCTGCCGGGTTGGGCGACACGATGCGGTCCGCAAGACCCAACTCGGCCAGCAGTTCGGCAACAGCGGGCCGCGCGGTGGCGAAGGATTCGGCGCCGGCATCCAGGGTCAATCCGCCCACGTCGTGGGCCGACAGCACGCCGCCGAGGGTGCCGCTCGCCTCGACCAGCACCGGCCGGTGGCCCGCCCGCGCGAGGTCCAGCGCGGTCACCAGGCCGGCGATGCCGCCGCCGATCACCAGCACGCCGGCCGCGCTCGAGCTACCGGGTTCGGCGGCCGGCTTCGCCGCCGAGCTCGCCAGGGAGGCACCTGCGTTCGCCCCCGTCACCGTCGCCATCTCGGTCGGGCCGGTCACGGTCGCGGCGGCTCGGCTCGATCCGGCCGCTGGGCGTCGGCCTGGGCAGCGGCAGCGCCGTGCACGAACTCCACCAGGCGGGTCAGCACATCGGGATCGGTGTCCGGCGGTACTCCGTGCCCGAGGTTGACCACGTGCCCGGGCGCACCGGCCCCGCGCCGGATGACGTCGGCCGCCTGCTGGTGCAGCGCCGCCGGTCCGGCGAACAGCAGCGCGGGATCGATGTTGCCCTGCAACGGAGTTCGGTGCCCGAGCCGTACGTTCGCGGTGTCCAGTGGGACCCGGTGATCGATGCCCATCACGTCCGCACCGGCGTCCCGCATGGCCACCAGCAGTTCGCCGGTGCCGACCCCGAAATGCACCCGCGGGACACCGAGATCGGCGACCCCGGCGAGCACCGCAGCCGAGTGCGGTGCGACGTAGCCCTGGTAATCGGGCAACGACAGCGCTCCGGCCCACGAGTCGAACAGCTGCAACGCCGAGGCGCCGGCGAGAGCCTGCACCCGCAGGAAGGCGGTCGTCACCCCCGCCACCCAGGACATCAGGGCGTGCCAGGTGTCGGGGTCGCCGTGCATCAGTGCCTTGGTGCGCAGGTGTTCCCGGCTCGGCCCGCCCTCGACCAGATAGGACGCCAAGGTGAACGGGGCGCCGGCGAACCCGATCAACGGCGTGCCGCCCAGCTGGTCGACCGTGGCTGCGGCCGCGGCGCTGATCGGTTGCAGCGCATCGGGTTCCAGCATCGGCAGCCGCCGGACATCGTCGGTGGTGCGGATCGGGTGGGCGACCACCGGTCCGGTCCCCGGGACGATCTCCACGTCGATGCCGGCGAGTTTGAGCGGGACGACGATGTCGCTGAAGAGGATGGCGGCGTCGACCCGGTGCCGGCGAACGGGTTGGACGGTGATCTCGGCCGCCAGGTCCGGGGTGAGGCAGGCCTGCAGCATTCCGGTGCTGCCACGGGCCGCCCGGTACTCCGGCAATGATCGGCCGGCCTGACGCATGAACCAGATCGGACGGGTGGCGGGTCGCCCGCCGCGGTAGGCGGTGATCAACGCCGAACCGGCGGTCCGTCCGCTGCGCAGCGGGTGGGACGGCGCGAGCGCCTCCGACGGCGGCTGCGGTTCGGCCCCGGCAGGGTGGCGGGCCGGCGCGGAGCCGGACGTGGCCGTTCCTGGGCCGGTGGATCGCCCGGCAACGGCGGGTGGGGGAGGCGCACTCATGATGCCGTCCATGGTGTCACCCCGGCCAGGGCCGGCCGCCCGGTCGAGGCCCGGTGCCGCCGGAGGTCGGGGCGATTCACCTCACGTTTACCCGTCTCCGCAGGTCAGAGCGGGTCGAGAGGGGAAGGTAAGGGTGGCCTTCTTACCGAGAATCCTTGTCCCACCGATATCATTGACCCATGCTCATGGTTCTCGGCGCCAGCCACCACGACCTGGGGCTGACGCAGTTGGACCGGCTCACCAGCGGTTCGCAGGCGCTCGGCCGCGCCCTGGTGTCGCTGTGCCGGCGCGAGGACCCGGCGATCTCCGGCGTGGTGGTCGTCTCGACCTGCAATCGGCTGGAGATCTATCTCGATGCGGTGCGGTTCCATGACGCCATCGACGAGGTCGCCGCCGCGGTGTCGGGCGCGTCGGGATTCGCCGCCGCAGACGTCAGCACGCTGCTCAAGGTCCGGGTCGGCGCGCCGGTCGTCGCGCACCTGTTCACCGTGACGTCCGGGCTCGACTCCATGGTGGTCGGAGAAGCCGAGATCGGCGGTCAGGTTGCGAGGGCGTTGCGCGATGCGCAGGCCGCCGGCACGGCGACCCCGGCGATCAATCTGCTGTTCCAGTACGCCTCCCGCACGGCGAAACAGGTCGCCACCGACACCGGGGTCGGCGCCGCGGGTCGCTCGATCGCATCCGTCGCCCTCGACCTGGCGTCCGGCACCGTCGTCCTGGACGGCGCCCGGGCACTTGTCATCGGCACCGGCGCCTACGCCCGGGTGGTGGCCGCCGAACTGCGTTCCCGCGGTTGCACCGAGCTGTCGGTCTTCTCGCCGAGCGGCCGGGCGAGCGGCTTCGCCGACCGGCACCGGGCCGTTCCGGTCGAGCCGGACGAGCTTGCGGACGCCGTCGCGGCCGTCGACCTCGTCGTCACCTGCAGCGGCACGTCGACCGAGACGCTCACCGCCGAGGTGCTGTCCGCCGCCGTCGCCCGACGCGAATCACCCCTGCCCGTCCTCGATCTCGCCCTTCACGCCGATGTCTCCGCGGCCGCCAGGGCAGTTCCCGGGGTGCGGGTGATCGACCTGCACACGGTGTCCGAGCAGGTCGATCCGGCGCATCTGGCGGCGGTCGGCGCCGCCCAGGACATCGTCATCGCCGGGGTGGCCGCGTTCGAGGACCGGATGGCGGTCCGCAAGTTGGATCCGGCGATCGTGGCCCTGCGCCAGCACGTCTCGGTCGCGGTGGAGAAGGAGATGGCCCGGCTCCGGGCGAAGTACCCGGCGGATGTCGCGGCTGATGTCGAGCTGGCGCTGCACCGGGTGACCCAGTCGCTGCTGCACACCCCGACCATGCGGGCGGGGGAGCTGGCCAGGACCGGCGACACCGCCGACTATCTCAAGGCGCTGCACACGCTGTTCGGCATCGACCTCGCTGACGAGGCGCCCGGCCATGGTCCGGCCCTTCGACTGAGCAGCTGATCGACCGCTGCGGCACGCAGACTCGGGTGGTCAGCCGCCGGCCACGGCCGGGATGATCGACAATGTCGCGCCGGCCGGGATCGCTGTCCGCAGGCCCTGGGCGAACCGGACGTCCTCGTCGTCGACGTAGACGTTCACGAACCGGCGAATCTGACCGGTCTCGTCGAGCACCCGCGCCCGGATCCCCGGGTGATCGGTCTCCAGGGTGCCGATCACGTCGAGAACCGTTGCCTCGCCGTCGATATGCACCGGCACCGTGGAGGCACCGCCGGTGTAGGCGCGCAGGATCGTCGGCACGCGGACCTGGACCTGCGGGCCCGATCGCGCACGCGGCGCCGCGTCGCCGGTCATGCCAGCCCGGCCTGCTCGAAGGCCGTCAGCGTCGGGGCGATGGTGGCGGTCGGACCGACCGAACCGGCGATCGCATCGAGGGTCTTGAGACCGTCACCGGTGTTGAAGATGACGGTCTCCGCGTCGGGGTCGAGTTGGCCGGTGGCCAGCAACGTGCGCAGCACCGCCACCGTGACACCGCCGGCGGTCTCGGCAAAGATGCCCTCTGTCCGGGCGAGAAGCTTGATGGCGTCGATCACCTCGTCGTCGCTGACGTCCTCCACCGCCCCGCCGGTGCGCCTGGTGACATCCAGGACGTACGGGCCGTCGGCGGGATTGCCGATGGCGAGCGACTTCGCGATGGTGTCCGGCCGGACAGGCCTGACGGAGTCCTCGCCGGCCTTGAAGGCCGCGGACACCGGCGAGCAGCCGGTGGCCTGCGCACCGAAGACCTTGTACGGCGTCGGGTCCACCAGACCGAGGTCACCCAGTTCGGTGAAACCCTTGTCCACCTTCACCAGTTGTGCACCTGACGCGATCGGGACGACGATCTGCTCCGGCAGTCGCCAGCCGAGTTGCTCGGCCACCTCGTAGCCCAGGGTCTTGGATCCCTCGGCGTAGTAGGGCCGGACGTTGACGTTGACGAACGCCCAGTCCTCCTGCTCGGCGGCGATCTGACCGGCGAGCCGGTTGATGTCGTCGTAGTTGCCCTCGACCGCCACCAGGGTGCCGCCGTAGGCGGCGGTGGTCAGGATCTTCTGCTGCTCGAGGTTGCTGGGCACCAGCACGACCGACCGGATGCCGGCCCGGGCCGCGGCGGCGGCGACGGCGTTGGCCAGGTTGCCGGTGGACGGGCAGGCCAGCACGGAGAAACCCAGCTGTTGGGCTGCGGCCAGTGCGACCGCGACCACCCGGTCCTTGAAGGAGTGCGTCGGGTTGCCCGAATCGTCCTTCACCCACAGGGTTTTCATCCCGAGCTCGCGGGCGAGGTTGTCCGCCCGGATCAGCTTGGTGCCACCGGGATTGATGTTGCGGGTCCGGGCGACGTCCGCCGGTACCGGCAGCAGCGGCGCGTACCGCCAGATGTTCTGCGGTCCGGCCTCGATCTCGTCCTTGAGTGCCTGGCCGCGCAGCGCGAAGTCGTAGGCGACTTCCAGCGGTCCGAAGCACTCGGTACAGGCGTAGAACGGCCCGAGGTCGATGCGGTGGCCGCATTCCCGACAGGACAGCGCAACAGCGGGGCCGAGGTCGATGCCGGGCGCGCTGCCGTCGGTGAGAACGCCGCCGTCGGCGGCGGCGCCGACAGCGGGCGCAGGGGTGGGCAGAACAGTGGTCATGGCGAGGCCTTTCCTCATCTTCCCCGCTTCCGCGGGACGGATGTGGCACCTACTGACGATCGGCCTCGCTCGGGCGAAATGCCGTCACGAGAAGAGTGATCATCGACAGTGGTTGCCGGGGCTTCGTCGGGCCGTGTCCCTCTGCCCCTCTGGATGAGTGGGATGAAGTTGTCCGGTGATCGTAGCGCACCGGACGGTGCGGTCGGTCCGCGCTCGGGAGTCGTGCGGTGTGCTCGGTCGTGGCCGGCTCGGGCACCCACGGACCGGTCAGCCGCCGACGGTGACCGAGGAGATGGTGACCGGCTGGACCGGGGCGGTGGCGTTGCCCGATCCGGTGATGCCCTGCGCCGCAATGCCGCTGCAGCACATCGATGCCCGCGGTGATGGTGCCGAAGACGGTGTAATCCGGCGGCAGCGTCGAGTCCTGATAGACCAGGAAGAACTGCGATCCGTTGGTGTCGGGGCCGGCGTTCGCCATCGCGACAGTGCCTGCCGGATAACGCATCTCCGGGTTGGTCTCGTCCGGGAAGGTGTATCCCGGCCCGCCGCCGCCGGTGCCGGACGGATCGCCGCACTGCAGTACGGACAGCGATGGGTCGGCGGTCAGCCGGTGGCACGGCGTGTCGTCGAAGTAGCCGCTCTGCGCCAGGTGGACGAAGCTGCCGACGGTGCACGGGGTGGTCGCCGTATCGAGCTCGATCACCACTTCGTCGCCGGTCAGGGCGATCGTCGCGGGCGTCGTCCCGGTGGCCGGTTCGACGGCCGGCGGCAGCGAGACCTCCTTGGCGGCCGGGCGCTGGCTGGGCAGGTAACTGCACACCGTGCTCCCCGGGGGTGCCGTCGGTGCCGGCGCCGACCCGGTCGATGCCGACGACGAGCAGCCGCCGAGCATCAGCAGAATCGCTGCTCCGGCGGCCGGAATCGCGACCGGTGCGCGGCGGTTTCGGGCGAACCGGTGTGGCGGGCTGTGCAGGGATGACTGGCCGGTCACAGGCGTCCTCGTGGTGCGGTGGTCGTCGGGTGGAACAGCAGCCTATCGACGCGGGACCTGCCGCCCGGCCGGCGAAGGTGCAGCCCGCGGCCCGCGGCCCGCGGCCACGACGCCAGCTCGCACGAGAGGGTGGTCCTTCCTGTCGGGGGCGGCTGGCACCATGGGCGCCATGACGGCCGCTGACTTCCCCGCCCGGAACGGCGCCGCCACCGGTCCGCCGCCCCTGGTGCTGGTCACCGGCGACGAGATGCTGCTGGTCGACCGGGCCATCGCGCGGGCCGCCGCGGCCGCCCGGCGAGCTGACCCCGGCGTGGAGCGCCGGGACGCGACAGCGGCCGGGCTGGCCGCCGCCGAGTTCTGGGATCTGGTGGCCCCGAGCCTGTTCGCCGAGCCGCGGGTGGTCGCGATCAGAGGGGCTCAGGAGTCGGCGAAGGATCTGGCCGGCGCGCTGGCAATGTATTGCGCCTCCCCGGTCGAGGGGGTGTGCCTGCTCGTCCACCACGCCGGTGGAGCCCGGAACAAGGCCATTGCGGAGACCATGACGAAGGCCGGCGCCACCGTGATCGTCTGCAACAAGCTCACCAGGCCGGCCGAACGCATCGACTTCGTCCGCTCGGAGATCCGCAAGGCCGGCGGCAGCACGACGCCTGATGCGGTCGCGGCCCTGGTCGACGCGGTCGGGTCGGATCTGCGTGAGCTGGCTTCTGCGGCCGGTCAGCTGGTCGCAGACACCGGGGGGATGGTCGACGAGAACGCCGTGCACCGGTACCACCGCGGGCGCGCCGAGGTCAGCGGGTTCACCGTCGCGGACTCGGTGATGGCCGGCGACCTTGGCGCTGCTCTGGAGTCGCTGCGCTGGGCGATGGGCGTCGGGGTGGCGCCGGTGCTGGTCGCGGATGCACTGGCCGACGGTGTGCGGACCATCGCCAAGGTGTCGGGGGCCCGCGGTGGCAATTCCTATGCGCTGGCCTCGCAGCTGGGCATGCCGGCATGGAAGATCGACAAGGCCAGGGCAGCGGGGCGCGGCTGGACCAGTGACGGGCTGGTCGCCGGGATGGCCCTGGTCGCGCAGCTCAACGCGGACGTCAAGGGCGCAGCGGTCGATCCCGAGTACGCCCTGGAGAAGGCCGTACTGGATCTGGTGGCCGCCCGACACCGTCGCTGAGCCGGACCGGACACCAAGAAAGCCGCCCGAGCAACAGCGCCGGACGGCTTTGGTGAAGCTGATCACCGCCGGACCGCTGCACGCGGGCGGTGGTGATCGGTACGCAGGACTAGATCTGGTTGACCAACTGCGCCAGGGCGGACTTGCGGTTCGCCGCCTGATTCGCGTGGATGACGCCCTTCGACGCGGCCTTGTCCAGGCTGCGGGACGCGGCGACCAGCTCGACCTGGGCGGCGCTCTTGTCGCCGGACGCAGCGGCCTCACGGACGCGACGGACAGAGGTCTTCAGCGCAGACTTGACCGACTTGTTGCGCAGGCGCGCAGCTTCGTTCGTGCGGATGCGCTTGATCTGGGACTTGATATTGGCCACGCCGGATTGCCTTCATTTCGTCGGGGGAATCATGCTCACGGTGCCTGTGCCGGACCGGCACACACGACCTTCGAGGTTACCAGCTGGGCTTCCCGCGGCCCAAATCCGCAATGGACAGGGCGGATGCCAGCTCGGGGGGACCGGTCCGCGCGGCCGCGCGGACCGATGCTCACGATGCTGGTCCCTTGCTCCTGCTGCAGCAGGAGTAGCGGGTACCCAACAAGTGCATCGACTCGCGGTTCGGTCGTCAGGTGCCCGTCAGACACAGGTCAGGGGGAGCCGGGACCGCCGCCAGGAGCAGAGGTGCGGGTCCGCCGTCACGAGCAGGCGAACGCCGCCGGGTCCGGCCTGCCGTCCGTGTCCAGCGCCTGCACCACCCAGTTCGCCACCCCGGCGTCCCCGCGCAGCGACAGATGGTCCAGCCGGCTGTCCGGGCACTGATCCTGCACCAGCAGCGAGGTCACCCGGTCCGCCGGGCCCACCGGCGCCTGCGCCGAGACCGGCGTCACCACCGTGTCGCCGTTACTGGAGATGACCGCGTAACGGACGTCCCCGTCGAGGTCACCACCCGCGTCCAGCTCCTTGAGCAGCGCCGACCCTGCCGCCTGGTCCGCGCAAGATGGGCAGAGCGCCGGCGGGAGGGCGGTGAGCAGCGGTGATGTGCTGCCGTGGAACGTCGGCGCGATCAGCACCGCCACCGCAACCCGGGGAGCCAGCCCCTCGAGCCGCAGCGCCGTCCGCAGCACCAGGCCACCCTGCGAGTACCCGATGACGTCCACCTGGTCGGCTCCGGTCGTCGAGATCACCTGGTCGATGAACGCCGTGACCGTCCTGGCCGAACTGCGGACCGACCGGACACCGCCCATTCCGTAGTCCAGTGTGAAGACGCAGCGGCCCGCGGCCTGCAGCGCTGGTGCGAGGACGCCGAAGTCGCCCTGTGCGGTCGCCAGGGTTCCGTGCAGCAACACCACCGGGCGGTGCTCCGAGCTGCACGACGGGTCGTTGACACCGGGAAGGCCCACAGCAGCAAACGGTACCGGCGCCGCGCCCGGGGAGGTTCGGGATGCAGACCGTGCCACGGCAGGTGGCGGCGCGGACGGCGCCGGCGGCAGCGCGGAGGACGATGACGCAGGCGACGCGCCAGGCGTTCCCGGCGACGTGGTCGTCGGGCTCGTGCCGGGCGAGGTCGCCGACCCGGAGCCCGGATCGGCAGTCGTCGCCGCAAGGCTGTTCGACACGGTCGGCGAGGGCGTCATCGAAGCCGTGCCGGGCGCCGGTTGAGCCGAGCCGGACATCGTGCAGCCGGCCGACGTCAGCAGCAGCAGTGCCACCACCACCGTGACCCGGGCTCGGGCAGCGCGCATGGTGCGGCGGGGGTTCGTCAGCATGTCCCCGTCACGCTAATCGCACGGGGCAGGCACGATGGGCTGATGCACCTGTTACGCGTTCTGACCGGCCGGGAGATCAGCGTGCCACGGGTGCGGATGTTCCTGATCGCCCTGCTCGCGGGCTCCGGGATGATGCACTTCCTGCGGCCCGGACCGTTCGTTGCCATCGTTCCCAAGGCCCTCCCGCGTCCGAAGGAACTCGTGGCCGTCAGCGGCGCGGCGGAGATCGTCTGCGCGGGGCTGCTCGCGCTTCCGGCGACCCGGCGATGGGGCGGTCCGGCGACCGCGGCACTGTTCGCCGCGGTCTTCCCGGCGAACATCTCCATGACGCTGCGGTCGGGTCGGCGACCGCTCTGGTACCGGGCGGTGTTGGTCGCCCGGTTGCCGCTGCAGGTGCCGCTGGTGCTGTGGGCCCTGCGGGTCGGTCGGTCCGCCGCGACCTGAGGCCGTCCGCGGACGTCGCCGGCATGCCGGACGGTCAGCCCGAGGACCAGCCGCCGTAGCTGCCCGGCATCGTCCGATGCACGAACGCCGGGGCCAGTCCCGGGACCGGACCCTGGTGACCAACGAACCACTCCGCACCGTCCGCACCGTCCGCACCGTCCGCACCGTCCGGGCCGGCGCTCCCGTCCCCGGGCTCACCGGCCGCGCCGAGCAGCGACCTGCTCAGGGCCTGCGTCTCGGAGACGAAGTCCTGCAGGACCGCCGCGAGCACGGCGTCGTCGACGACCGGTGGGTCGGGCGCCACATCGGCGTCCAGCGCGCGGAGCACGGCACGGCGCATCAGCTCCTTGATCGCGGACGCGGTCGCGCCTGCGGTCGCCGCGATCAGCGGCTCGAGGTCCGCCGTCACCGTGGCGCCGCCCCGGTACAGCTCCGCGAGTCGCCGCCGGCCGTCGGCGTCCGGCCGCGGTATCTCGACGGCCAGGTCGATCCGGCCGGGGCGCTGGACGAGCGCCTCCTCCAGCATGGTGGCCCGGTTGGTGGTCAGCACGAACGTCACGTCGGCGTCGACGGCGACCCCGTCCATCGCGTCCAGCAGGCTGAACAACAGCGGGTTGCCCGTCGGCGAGAACGACCGATCCTGCGCGATCAGGTCGACGTCCTCGACCACCACCACGCTCGGCGCCAGCCGGCGGGCCAGCGCGGCGGCCTGCTCGATGAACATCAGTCCGTTGCCGGTGAGGACGAGCACCGTGCTGTCCGCGAGCCGGCCCATCAAATACCGGACGGTGTGGGTCTTGCCGGTGCCGGGCGGGCCGTGCAGCAGGACACCGCGCTTGAGGTGGATGCTCAGTTGCAGCAGCCGCTCCGCGCGTTCCGCCGGCCCGGTGACGTGCTTCTCGATCGTCGGCAGCACCTCGGGCGGCAGGATGACGTCCGATGCCGGCACCGCCGGTCGCGGCAGGAAGCTGACCATCTGGTTGCCCTGGTGTTCGTTGACCGAGAACGAGAGCACCTGGCCGCGCAGGATGTCGTGGTCGGCGACCAGGTCCTGCAGATGAGCCAGCAGACCGGAGGCAATCGCCCGGTCGGCGGCCATCACCTCCACGGCCAGCTGACCGGGTCCGGCCAGCTGGATCTCGCGCAGGGCCAGCACCACCGGGTTTCCCGCGACGTCAGTCGTGCAGACCAGCCCGCAGGACACGACGTCCTCGGTCGCCGTCGGACTGATCGGCAGCAGGACGTAGTCGGCGCTGGTCAGCTGCTCCGCCGGACCCATCTGCAGCAGCGAGGGCAGGTCGTTGTGCATCCGCATCGGCCCACCGGGCAACCCGATCCAGGCCGCACCCGGGGTGACCGCGGCCAGGTGGGCGGCCACCCCCCGGTGCAGCGACACGTGCTCCCACGGCGCCCAGTGATGGCTGACGATGGTGGCCTGCCGGGCGTCCACGCCGAGGTGCTCGGAGAGCGAGGAGAGCAGTAGCGACGGCGCACCGCCGGCCACCTCCGTGCGCGCTGCGTCGATCAGGTCGGCCAGCGCCCTGGCCATCGACAGCACCTGCGCGCGGTCCAGGCCCGAGGAGTCCGGCCGGTCCGTCACTTGCCGGCCACCCGACCGGTCCGGGTCGCCTCGTCGAAGGTGTAGACCTCGCGCCCGGCGATGAAGACCCGCAGCGCCCGTTGCATCACGTCCAGCGGGTCACCGCTCCACAGCACCACATCGGCGTCCTTGCCGACGGCCAGCGAGCCGAGCCGGGTGTCCAGGCCCATCACCCGCGCCGGGTTGATCGTCAGCGAGCGCAGTGCCGTGTCCCGGTCGAGGCCCTCCTTGACGGCGAGCGTGGCCTGGTGCACCAGGAAGTTGATCGGGACCACCGGGTGGTCGGTGATGATCGAGATCTCGATGCCCGCCGCCGCCAGCTTGCCCGGGTTGGCCAGCGACCGTTGCCGCAGTTCCACCTTCGAGCGAGAGGTGAACAGCGGGCCGATCAGCACGGGGATGTTCTTGTCGGCCAGCACATCGGCGATCAGATGCGCCTCGGTGCCGTGGTCGATCACCAGCCGGTAACCGAACTCGTCCGCGATGCGGACCGCGGTGGCGATGTCGTCGGCGCGGTGGCAGTGCTGCCGCCAGGGGATGGTCCCGCGCAGCACCAGGCCCAGCGCCTCGGAGGTCAGGTTCCGCGCGGGTGGAGGCTTTCCCTCCTCGGCGTGTTCGTGCTTGTCCAGGTAGTTCTGCGCCTCGACGAACGCTGCCCTGATCACCTGGGCGGTGCCGAGCCTGGTCGACGGCGTCTGCTTCTTCTCGCTGTACACCCGCTTCGGGTTTTCACCCAGCGCGGACTTCAGTCCGGACGGCGAGCGCAGCACCATTTCGTCCACGGTCCGGCCGTGCGTGTGCACCGCGACGGTGAGGCCGCCGATCGGATTGCCCGAACCGGGGTTGACGTTCACCGCGGTGACACCCCCGCTGAGCGCGTCGTCGAAGCCCGTCTCCGCCGGGTTGATCGCATCCAGCGCCCGCACCGCGGCCGTCACCGGGTCGGTGAGCTCGTTGGTGTCGTTGCCGGCCCAGCCCTCACCCTCCTCGTGCGCGCCGAGATGGGTGTGCGCATCGATGAACCCCGGCAGCAACCAGCTGCCGTCCGCTTCGATGACCGTTGCGTCGTCCGGGACGGTCACATCGCTGCCCATCGCGGCGATCCGGCCGCCGTGCAGCAGGACTGTGCCGTCGAACGGCGCGCCGTCGATGGGCACCACATGCGCACCGGTGATCGCAATGGTGGGGCCGGTGGGCGAGGAGGAGGTGGGGTCGGGGAAACCGGCATCGGACATGCGGCCACTGTGCCAGCCTGAGCCCCCGCCGCATGCGGGCGGGGCCGCAGCTTCTAGCCCGCGGCGAGCTCGCGCTCGGCTCTTCGCGCCTCGATCCGTTGCCGCCAGCGCTGTGCGGGTCGTTCGACCACGAACCACGACACCGCGGCGATCGCGATCGTGACCACGATCGTGGCGAATCTTTGCGCCGTCGTCAGGCTCCGGTCCGGGCCGGCCAGCCAGTTCGCCACAGGGTAGTTCCACAGGTAGGCCGCGTAGGAGATGGTGCCCAGGGCCAGTGCCGGCCGCATCCACCGGTATGGAACGGTGGCCCAGGTCTCCAGGTGCAGGATCAGGACCACGGTGCAGAGCCCGATCAGCGGGCCGACCAGCAGGTACATGATCGGCTGGTTCTTGCTGTCGGGCAGGAAACAGAGTCCCAGCAGGACTGCCAGAACGAAGCAGGACAGCGCCGCCCGCGGCGCACCGGCGCTGGGCAACGCCCGCCGCACCCGGTCGCGGCCGAGCCTGGCCAGGGCCCCGATGATGATGGCCAGCGACCAGGAGAACGGCATGGTGTAGATCTCGGTGATGTGCCCGGCGTTCCACCGCAACTGGATCAGCAGCCCGGCGAGGACCCCGACCGCCGCGATGGCGGTCAACAGTTTCATCCGCCGGAACCGCAGGCCGAGCGCCAGCACAAGGGGCCAGACCAGATAGAACTGCTCCTCGGTCGCGAGGGTCCACAGATGTCCCAGGGCGCCGCCGTGCGGCAGCGTCGGGATGTTGGCGGTGTAGGTCAGTCCGGTCACCACCAGACCGATCGCGTGCCCCGGTCCTCCCGCAGCGGGTTCCAGATGAACGTGATGAGGGCGTACACCGCGAGCAGCGCGAACAGAGCCGGCAGCAGGCGGGTCGCCCGGTGAAGGTAGAACCGGCCGTAGCGGATCCGCCCGTACGAGGTGAGGTCCTTGACCAGCAGACCGGTGATCAGGTAGCCGGACAGCGCGAAGAAGATGACGACGCCGACGATCCCTCCACCGCCGAAGTGGATCAGTTGGGAGTGCCGGATGAGCACCAGGGCGATGGCCAGCCCGCGCAGCAGATCGAGCCCCTCGATGCGCCTTTTGGGCGTCGGGGTCGTTTCGGCCTGCGGCCGCCCGGCGTGACGAAGGGTCAGTCGATCCACCGGTCAGTGGTATCACGTGTCGACGCGACAATTTGACAGGCGACCGCTCCAGGTGTGACCTGATCTGTTGAACATGTGACGACGGCATCGGCCACTGCGCGTTGCCGTCACGCCGGTCGATGACGATCCGGACTCCGTGATCCTCGGTCCGCGGGCGCCGGGGGGCGTCGATCGTCGCGCGGCCTCGACGTGCGGCACCTCGTGGGACCATGAGGAGACCGATCGCCTGCGTAGAAAGACTCTCGTGACCTCTGGAAGCCTCGCCTCGCGTGCCCACCGCACGTTCACCCCCCCGGAGCTGATCCGGAACTTCTGCATCATCGCGCACATCGACCACGGCAAATCGACGCTGGCCGACCGCATGCTGCAGCTCACCGGGGTGGTCGAAGGCCGGGACATGCGCGCCCAGTACCTCGACCGGATGGACATCGAGCGGGAGCGCGGCATCACCATCAAGTCGCAGGCCGTCCGGCTGCCCTGGGCGGCACCCGGCGTCGACGGGGTCAAGACCGATCATGTGCTCAATCTCATCGACACCCCCGGGCACGTCGACTTCACCTACGAGGTCTCCCGGTCGCTGGCAGCCTGCGAGGGTGCCGTGCTGCTCGTCGACGCAGCGCAGGGGATCGAGGCGCAGACCCTGGCGAACCTGTACCTGGCCCTGGAGAACGACCTGCACGTCATCCCGGTGCTGAACAAGATCGACCTGCCGGCGGCGCAGCCCGAGCGGTACGCCGAGGAGATCGCGCACATCGTCGGCGGCTCGCCGGAGGACGTGCTGCAGGTGTCCGGCAAGACCGGCGCCGGCGTCAAGGAACTGCTGGACAAGGTGGTGGCGGAGATCCCGCATCCGGTCGGCGACCCGACGGCGCCGGCGCGGGCGATGATCTTCGACTCCGTCTACGACATCTATCGCGGCGTCATCACCTACATCCGGGTCATCGACGGCAAGATCACCCCGCGCGAGCGCATCCAGATGATGTCCACCAGGGCGACCCACGAGCTGCTCGAGGTCGGCGTCATCTCCCCGGAACCGATCCCCACCGTCGGCCTCGGCGTCGGCGAGGTCGGGCTACCTGATCACCGGGGTGAAGGACGTCCGCCAGTCCAAGGTCGGCGACACGATCACCTCGGCCAGCAAGGGCGCCACCAGGGCCCTCGGCGGCTACCGGGAACCGCGACCGATGGTGTACTCCGGGCTGTACCCGCTGGACGGCTCGGAGTACCCGCTGCTGCGGGACGCGCTGGACAAGCTGCGCCTCAACGACGCGGCCCTGACCTACGAGCCGGAAACGTCCGCTGCTCTCGGATTCGGTTACCGCTGCGGCTATCTCGGGTTGCTGCACCTGGAGATCACCCGCGACCGGCTGGAGCGAGAATTCGGCCTGGATCTGATCTCGACGGCGCCGAACGTCGTCTACAACATCACCATGGAGGACGGCACGCAGCACGTCGTCACGAACCCGTCGGACTGGCCGGCCGGGAAGATCTCCACCATCACCGAGCCGATCGTGAAGTGCACGATCATCACCCCGAGCGAGTACATCGGGGCGATCATGGAGCTGTGCCAGTCCCGGCGAGGCACGTTGGGCGGCATGGACTATCTGTCCGAGACCCGGGTGGAGCTGCGATACACCCTGCCCCTGGGCGAGATCATCTTCGACTTCTTCGACGCGCTGAAGTCGCGGACCCGCGGGTACGCGTCGCTGGACTACGAGGAGACCGGGATGCAGCCGGCCGACCTGGTGAAGGTCGACATCCTGCTGCAGGGCGAGCCCGTCGACGCCTTCTCGGCCATCGTGCACCGCGACTCCGCCTATGGCTACGGAGTTTCCATGACGGCGAAGCTGCGCGAGCTGATCCCTCGGCAACAGTTCGAGGTGCCGATCCAGGCCGCCGTCGGCTCCCGGGTGATCGCCCGGGAGACCATCCGGGCGATGCGCAAGGACGTCCTCGCCAAGTGCTACGGCGGTGACATCACCCGCAAGCGCAAGCTGCTGGAGAAGCAGAAGGAGGGCAAGAAGCGGATGAAGATGGTTGGCCGGGTCGAGGTTCCGCAGGAGGCCTTCATTGCCGCCCTCTCCAGTGAGCCCGCCGGTTCCGCGGGCGGTCGGGACAAGAAGTAGCCGCCACGGCCCGACACGGACCGACCGACACCGGGACCTTCACCCCCGATCGATCACCCGGCACGCCGGCGGCGGCGCCGCCCGATCATGTTGCGTCCCAGATGGCCTCCGCGGCCGTGCGGACGGCGGCAGCGGCCAGGGCGGTCACCTCGTCCCAGCGCCCCTCGGCCAGCAGTGCGGGATCGACCATCCAGCTGCCGCTGACGGCGGGCACGGCGGGGATCTTCAGATACTCGGTCATGTTCTGCACGTTCACGCCACCGGACGGCATGAACGTCATCTCGGTGAACGGTGCCGTCAGCGCGCGGATGGCGGCGGCGCCACCCAGGATGCCGGCTGGGAAGAACTTCACCTCGCTGAGCCCCAGACCTACGGCGGTCATCAGTTCCGACGAGGTGGCGATGCCGGGAAGGGCCGGGATGCCCCGCTGCGCGGCTCGGTCGAGGACGGCGACCGACAAACCCGGGCTGACCACGAACTTCGCGCCGGCGTCGAGAACCTGGTCTACCTGGCCGGGAACGAGCACCGAACCGGCACCCACGTACAGGTCGGGCAGTGCCACGGCCAGCGTGCGGATGACGTCCAGTCCCGCAACGGTCCGCAGGGTGATCTCGGCGATGTCGATCCCGCCGGCCAGCAGCGCCTCCCCCATCGGGATCGCCTGTTCGGGGTGCTGGATGACCACCACGGGAACGACCCGGCACCGGTTCAACAAGGACTCATGGGGCATGGCCATTCTCGTTTCGGCAGTGGTCTGGACGGATGGATGTGCCGTCACCGCAGGACCTCCCGGTCTCCGGTGACCTCGGCCAGTTCGTCCCGGGCGGGAAGTCCCTCCCAGTCGCCGGGCTGTTGGCAGGCGGCTCCGCCCAGGGCGTTGCCCATTCGCAGGCAATCGGGAACGGTCCCATCCGACAGCACCGCCGAGCCTTCCTCCGGCGGCCACAGCGTCGCGCGGTAGTTGACGTCGAAGGAGATGAGTGTGCCCGGCTGTTTCGCGACTTCGATGGCCCGCCGAACCGCCCTGCGACGGGCCGGCCCCAGGGCCGGAGTCGAGCCCCGTCAGGTGCAGCGCGTCGGCGTCACCGATGACCCGCTCATCGACGTCCGCGGGTGAGAGTTGTGCCGCCCCACTGTTACTGCTGTGGTACCGGACACGACGGGGAGTTCCGCCCCGGTGTTCCTTGACCATCAGCCCGGTGGTCGCGGTCGGGTGCTGGGCGGCGATGACGACCGCGCCGATTCGGTGCCGGAGTGCCGGGCCGTCGCCGTGCATCGGTATTCGCCTCACTCTCCTGCGTTGGGTGCCGGCCGGGTCAGCCGAGGTGGAGCATGACCTTGCCGCTGCCCGAGCTCCGATCGGCGGCCACCGCGATGGCCTCGTCGGCCGGTCGATCTTAACGGCGTGGGTGATCAGCGGCGCCAGGTCCAGACCCTCGTGCGATGCCCGGACGGCGTCGGTGATCTCGTCGATGAACCGGTAGGAGCCGATCCAGGTGATCTCCCCTGGTGACCCCAGATCGCCCAGGACGGCGGGGACCGGTGTGCCGTCGAGTGTTTCCCACCGCACCAGCCCTGGCGGTGGCCCGGAGCGCCGCGCCGGGGGCGCGGCCGCCCCGAGGCCTCGAGACCACTTCGGCGTCCCCTGAACAAGGCATCTCCGGCGGACAGGTCGATGGTCTCGCCGGCGCCCATCGCCCGGGCGATCGACAGCGTCGCCGCCGAGAGGTCCGCGACGGTCACCGACGGCGCCCCACGATCTCTCGCGGCGGCGACGACCAGTAATCCGATCGGGCCGGCGCCGTTGACCAAGATTTCCCGACCCCGGATGTCACCGGAGCGGCCGACCGCGTGCAGGGCTACCTCGAGTGGCTCGGCGAGCGCTCCGAGTGGGTGCCCACGTTTTCGGGCCGCACCCGGACTGCTCCGCGCGAACGACTTTCAGCTCACTGAAGCCGCCGTTGGTGTGCGGGTCGAACGCGGCTGATCGGCCGTGCCGGATCTGCGGGTAGGGATTGGTGCGGCCCGTGATCCTGGCCGGCAGCGCACCCTTGCTGACCTCCGGGAGTATCTTGTCGAACACGATCGCCGCGAGCGAATACAACTGGAAGTCATGAATTCGAATTCAATGGCGGTACCCATCCAGCCCGGCTGACCGAGGCGACAGCACCGGGGCGCGGCAGTTCAGGCCGGGCGGCGTCAGCGTCGGGTCGGATCGCAGCACGGGCATCCGCAGGTGGGTCACCCGCGCACTCGGAACGCAGCACCTCCGGGTCGCCCAGCGGGACGTCCTCGATCGGCAGGCCGGGAAAGAAGGGTCGGCCGCCGCCCATCACCACCGGCACCAGGTCGATCGCCACGACATCCAGCAGTCCCAGCTGCAGGCACTGGGCGGCGATGGTCCCGGCGGTCACCGCGACCGTCCGTTGCCGGCGATCTCCTGCGCGCGGGCGATGCGCCGCGGCAACGCCGTCGGTCACGAACTCGAAGGGCGCGTCCGGGTGAGCCTGCACCCACTCCGTCGGCACGCTGTGGGTCACCACGACGACCGGCGCGTCCATCGTGTGCCGCCCGCCCCAGCCGTCGACGAAGTCGAACAGCGTTCGGCCGCAGACGATCGCGCCGAGGTCCGCCCTCCACCGTCGCCAGTAGGCAGCGCTGTCCGGCGTGAGGTGGAAAGTGATGTCCGGGGTGGCGGTCGGGACGACCACGTCACCGTTCTGGAACCAATCGAACAATCGCCCGATGCTGTTGTCCGCCTTGGCGATGTAGCCGTCGAGCGACATCGATGCCTGCGCCACCACTGTTCCCATGTCTTCTCCTCCTCGTATCCAACCAACCGATTGACAACAAGTTGGACCGGGGTCGGCCGACAGACTCATCGGTGGCCGAGTCCGATCACCCTGCGGAACCCGCACGGGTCACCGACGAGATCAAGACCCGGCCCGGCGCACGCTCGGCTGAGCCCCGCCGAGCGCGGCTGCTCCGCCGATCACGCCGCAGCAGAGACCGCCTGCAGTGCACCCGCTACCACCGGGCCGGCAGTGCTGACCGGTGTCGTTTCGGTCGCTTCGCGAATTCGGTCTCGCCGGTGGCCCCGGACAGTGGTCGGGTGGCATCTGCGGTGGCTGAGTGATGCAGATGGGCCAGGCGTGGCTGGCTTGTTCGGCTCATCGGAACCTACAGCAACCACCCCACCTGTCAGCGGCGGAAACCGCGGTCGCATCTCACCCGAGCGGGCATCCCGAATTGCACTGTGCGGCCGGTGTGCCGAGGTCTGTCAGTCGGCCGTGAGTGTCTGAGCACTCCGTCAACACGGTGGGGTGGTGTTTCGGTTGTCCCGCGACCTATCCACCATGCTCTGCGTAGAGTAATCAATCTGTAGCACTGTGTGATCCAGATGGGCGTGGGTGTGGGTAATGGATGACTGATGCAGATGAGCCGGCAGATCGGACCGGGGAGCCGTCCGATCTCGATGTCGTGACATCGATGAACGTGGCCTTCGAGCTGTCCTCGGTTGCGATGATCCTGGTCGATGATTCGTTGCGCATCGTTGCCGCCAACCTGGCCGCGCACCGCATGTTGGCAGCCGACCCGCTCATCGGTCGTCCGGTGTCGCCAGTTCAGCGCTCCGGAGAACCGGGCCCGGACGGAACGGGAGAACGAGTCGTGGCTCGGCGGTGAGCTGAACCGCCTCGATCGGGAGACCGACATCGTCACCGGGACCGGGGAAACGCTGCACACCGTCGTTCGGCTGGACGCCGTGGTGCTGCCGTCCGGGCGCCGCTACTTCCTCGCCCAGCTCCGCGACGTCACCGCTGATCGGCAGCAGGAACGCGATCTCGCCGCAAGCGAGGCCAGGTACCGGCAGCTGGCGAACAGCCTCCCGGACACCTCGGTGCTGCTGTTCGACCGGGATCTGCGGTTGATCGTCGCCGCCGGCGAGGCGCTGGCCGCCAGTGGTTACTCTTCCGAAAGCCTGGCCGGTGCCCTGCTGCATGACGCCTTCCCGTCACAGGGCGTGGAGCTGCTCGACGGTCCGTATCGCGCTGCACTGGCCGGCCGATCGACCGATTTCATGTACACCAGCCCGGTGGTCGGTCGGGTGTTCCGGACCCGGGTCCGGCCGGTGCTCAACCCCGAGGGCGAGGTGGTCGGCGGGTTGTCCGTGATGGAGGACGTGACTGCCGACCGCACCCTGGTCACCCAGTTGGAGCAGATCCACAAGTTCGGCCGGTTCGGTGGCAGCACCTTCGACGTACGGTCCGGCTGGGAGTACGACGACGCCCTGCTGGGGTTGTGGGGGATCGACGAGACCGCGCAGTTGTCCGGGCTGCCCATGCATCTGCTGCCGTCCGACGAGCAGGCGGCCACCACCTACGACTGGTCCACGGTGCTCACCACCACGGGGCGATACTCCCTGTCCTACACCATCAACCACGGCCGGACCGGGGAACTGCGGCACCTGCAGTGCGTCACCAACTCGGTGGTCGACAATGCCGGGGTGCTGATGCACGTCATCGCCAGCCACGTCGATGTCACCGACGCCGTCGCCGCGACCATCCGCGTCGAGTTGGAGCAGGCGGCGGCCGCGGCGGAACGATCTCGGTTGCTGCGCCAGCTCGGCGACATGTTGGCCACCAGCCGACTCGGGCCCGAGCAGTTGCTCCGGACCATCGTCGAGCATGCCGCGGGGGCCATCGGCGAGGGCGCGGCGATCCGGATCCTCACCCCGGGACACCGGGCGATCGAGCGGGACGTCATCGCTCATCCCAACGAGTCCATCCGGCTGCGCCTCGCGGCTTCCCTGCAGCGATCGGCCCGGGACCCCATTCCGGACAGCGGCATTCTCGCGGAGATCGTCGACAAGGGCCGACTGCTGTCGGACTCCCGTCAGGGGAATTGGAAACCCGAGTTCCGGCAGAACTTCACCGATCGGGTGTTCGACGAGGCCGCCCACATGATGGTGGCGCCGGTCAGGCACAACGGCACGGTGCTGGGCAAGCTGGCGGTGTTCCGGATGGACCCGGACGCGCCATACCTTGCCGGTGACGGCGACGTGCTGCAGGTCCTGGCGGACGGTGCGGGTGCCGCCATTGCGGAGAACAGGAGTTGGCAGGAGGCGGAACGGGTACGGGACCGGCAGCTGACGACACTGCGCAAGCAGCAGGCGGAACTGCTGGAGAAACTGGAGGGGATGGAAACCCGGGAACGGACCCTGCTCGCCGAAGCGATCCATGACGAGCCCATCCAGCGGATCGTGGCCGGAATTCTGCGGCTCGACCACCTGAGCCCGCGGCTGGACCCGGTCACCTCCAGCGAGGTCAACGATGTCACCGAACAACTGGCGACGACGGTGGACTGGCTCCGCGACCTCATCGTGGTGACCCTGACCGCGCCGGATCTGTCCGCCGGCCTGGGACCCGCGCTGGCCTCGTTGGCGCACAACATCTTCACCGGCACGCAGACGGTTTTCACGGTCGAAGGTCTCGATCACGTCCAGTTGAGCGCACGGGCCAAAGAGGCGACCTATCGCATCTTCCGAGAGGGGCTCGGCAACGTCCGCAAGCACGCCCACGCCCACCATGCCGTGCTGCGCCTCAAGGAGCGCGGCGCGTTCGTCGTGATCAGCCTGACCGACGACGGCGTGGGCTCCGCCAGCCTGAACGCCGGTGCCGGGCACCTCGGGATGGCCACTATGCGGGCCAGGGCCGAAGCCGAAGGCGCGCAACTGCATGTCGAGAGCGTCCCGGGCCTGGGCACCGTCGTCACCCTCACCATGCCCGCACATGCGGTGACCAGCACTCCCGCACCGGTCGGCGCAGTGCCGGCGCCCATCCCCGCCAACCTGCACACCCCCCGCACGATCGTCGTCTGCGACGACCACCAACACGTCCGCGACGCCGTGAAACTGGTGCTGTCGACCGTCTCTGAGTTCCAAGTCGTCGGCGAGGCCTTCGACGCGGACACATGTCTGGAGCAGGTGAGGAAATCCCGTCCGGACATCCTCATCCTGGATGTCAGCATGCCGGGCGGCGGTCCACATCTCGCCAAGGCCATGAAACGGATGAACCCAGGAATGCACATCATCGTGTTCTCCGCCTGGCAGCATGAACAAACCAGGAGCGCGATGCTCGCCGCCGGGGCCGATCAGTACCTGATGAAGACCGGCCGGCTGCAGCCGTTGGTCGAAGCACTCGGCCAGGCGGCAGCGACGACCCGACACTCCGGTGACCGGCACGACCAACCGACCCCCGATCCGGCGTTGCAGCGGAAGAACCTGCCCTCCGAGGTGATCACCAACTGAAGGTATGCCGGCGATGTCGACCGCCGCGACAAGGCGGGGTCAGTCGGCCCCGCGGTGTGCGGCCCGAGTCGTCAGCAGGGCGGTGAGGTCAGGCTCAGGGAGTGGCCGGGTGTAGTGATAGCCCTGGGCGAGGATGCAGCCGGCCTGGCGGAGTTGTTGTGCCTGGGCGAGTGTTTCCACGCCTTCGGCGATGACGGCCATGTTCAGCGTCCCGCCGATGGCGAGGATCCCGTGGACCACGGCGGCGCAGGCGGGGTAGGTGTCCATGCCGGCGACGAAGGCGACGTCGATCTTGAGGATGTCCACGGGCAGTTCGGTGATCCGGGCGAGGCTGCTGTATCCGGTGCCGAGGTCGTCGATGGCGACTCTCACTCCCGAGGTGCGGAGTTGAACGAGGTCCCGGCGCATCGAGTCGGCGAGCAGGGGCATTCGGGTTTCGGTGAGCTCCAGGACCAGCTGCGATGCGGGCAGCTGATGGCGGTCCAGCGTCTGCCGGACGTCGGCGGTGAAGTTGCCGGTCTCGAGTTGGCGGCCCGATACGTTGACGTGAACTGCTGGTGCGGCCGGGCCGAGCAGGTGAAGCCAGTCGGCAGCCATCCGGCAGGACTCCTCAAGTGCCATGCGGCCGATGGGGTTCATCAGATCGCCGGCTTCGGCGACGTCGAGGAACTCGGCGGGGAGCAGCAGTCCGCAGTTGGGGTGGCGCCAGCGCAGCAGCGTTTCCACCGCGACGACAGTGCCGGTGGTCATGTCGTGCACCGGCTGACCGAACAGGACGAGTTCGTCGCGTTCGAGCGCCCGCCGAAGCTCACCCTCGACCCGCATCGCCCGGACGACCTGCGCGGACGCGGTCAACATCGCCGGGTCGTCGGCGTGGCCGAGCCGGTAACGCGATTTGCCGTCCTGCTTGGCCCGGTACATGGCGTTGTCGGCGTCACGGAGCAACTGCTCGGCGGTGCTCCCCGGACTGGACAGGCTGACGCCGATGCTGGCGCTCAGCGCGTACGGAACCGCGTCGACGACGAACGGAACCCGGACCGCTGCCTGCACCCGGTCGGCGACCGCGATGGCCACGTCGGGTCCGTCGATGCCGGCGCACACCACCACGAACTCGTCCCCGCCGAGCCGGGCCACGGTGTCGCCGGGCCGCAACACCGCCCGGATCTGGTGGGCGACGTGCACCAGTGCCTGGTCGCCGGCCGCATGGCCCGCGGTGTCGTTGAGCGCCTTGAACCCGTCGAGGTCGATGTACAGCACCGTCACCTGTGCACCCGACCGCAGGGTCGTGCTCAAGGCGTGTTCGATGCGGTCCATCAGCAGCAGTCGATTGGGCAGACCGGTCAACCCGTCATGCAGAGCCTGGTAGCGGAGTTTCGCCTCCACCTGTTTGCGGGCGGTGATGTCCTCCACCTGGGCCACCACATACGGGGCGGTGGAGCCGGGCGGGCTCGGGCTGACGCTGAGCTGCACCCACACGTCGTGACCGTCGGCGTGGATCCAGTGTCGCTCAGCTCTGATCTCGACGTCGGGATCGCGCTGGTACGCCTCGACCCGATCCAGGTGCGCCTCCTGGCCGTCGGGTGCGACCAGGTCTGTCAACTTCATCCCGAGCAGTTCCGCCTCGGCGTAGCCGGTCAGTCGGCACAATGCCGGGTTGACCCGCAGGAACCGGCCCAGATCGTCCGCGCCGCGGCCCACCAGCATCATCCCGTGCGGGGCGTACCGGAAGGTGTCGCTCAGCTGCCGCTCACTGTCCAGCAACGCCGCTTCGGCCTTCAGTCGCGCGGTGATGTCGGTCCCGACCTTGATGAACCCGCTGACCTTGCCGTCGGGTCCGCGCATCGCGGTGACCGTGATGGAGGCCTGCAGCCGTTCACCGCTGCGGGTCACGTAGGTCCACTGCCGCGTCGAGGGATGACCCTGGGCAGGACCGTCGAGAAACACCCCGAAGCCGGCTTCCATTCCGAGTTCCTTTGCGCGCGCTTCAATCTCGACCGGGTCGTGCAGTCGCTCCGGGGTGGTTCCGAGCATCTCCTTCGCGCGGTACCCGAGCATGCGCTCCGCGCCGGCGTTGAACACCGTGATCAGACCGTCCGGGTCGGTGGCGATGATGGACTGCTCCGTCGCCGCGTTCAGAACCCCGGCGAACAGGTCACGCGAGCGCCGCAACTCGCGGGCCACGGCGTTCCGCTCGGTGACGTCCTGCACGCCGCCGATCATCTGCACCGGCTGACCGTCGCCGGTCACATCCCAGCGGCCGCGGCTGTGCACATCACGGACCTCGCCGTCGACACGGATGATCCGGTAGCTCACCTCGAACCGGCCGCCGGTGTCGGCGCACTCCCGCAGGGCAGCCAGCACCCGGTCCCGATCGTCGGGATGGATCGCCGCCACGTAGACGTCGTAGCTCGGCGGTGGTCCGGACGGGTCGGTGCCGAAGATCCGATGCACCTGCTCAGACCAGGTGACCTCGGCCGCCCCGAACTCCCAGACCCAGCTACCGAGCTGAGCCAATTCCTCCGCCGCGAGCAGCGCCCGCTGCCGCTCCGCAACCCGCGCCAGCACCCTGGACAGGGCCTGTTCGGCGTCGGTCCGCAACGCGCGCTCGCTGATCCGCAACGCGCGTTCTTCAGCGGCGACCGCCCGCCAATCCACCCCGCCCGGTCCGGTCGCCTGGGCGTCGTCGTCGCCGTCGTTGTCCGGGACGCTGTGCCCGGCTGCACCGACCGCCGAGCCCTGCACCGGATCACCGGCCGTGCCGTCCGAGGTGCCCGGAGCCCGGCCGAGAGCCACCGACACCGACCTGCGCTGCATGGCATCCCCCCCGGAGCGCCGTTGCTTAAGGGAACTATTCGAACACTTTCAGTGGTGATTTGGAAAGGCGCGCGGCCTCAAACGACCGTTATCAACCGGTGTGCCCCCTTTATTGGTCACGGGGTGATCGAAGGAATGGTAGGGGTAGGCCCACCCTCATCGGCGGGCTGAGCGGCCGGTGCGCCCCGGACCGTCCGGACAACATGAGGGCATGACAACCGCATTCCCCTGGTCGCCGGTCGACGTTCCGGCCGACCGCCTCAGATCTCTGCCGGTCAGCACGCCGCCGCGCCGCGGCCTGAGGTCAGCCCAGTCGTGGAAGGAGCTGGTCTACACGTTGATCGACCTGTTTCCGTCGATCGTGTTCTTCGTGCTGCCGGTGACGTTTCTCGCGGTGGGCCTCGGGCTGTCGGTGATCTATCTCGGGGTGCCGATGCTCGCCCTGGCCCTGCTCGTCGCGCGGTTCGGCGGAATGCTGCAACGCGCTCTGGCTCTTGCGTTGCTCGACTTGCCGAGCACCGCACCCGGGTGGCCGCCCTCCCGGCGCAGCGGCCCGGTCGGTGCACTGGTGGCGGTGCTGCGGAACCCGGCGGGGTGGCGGGCGGTCGGCTACTTCGTGATCAAACTCGTGTTGGCTCCGGTGACCTTCGCCGTGGCGGTGGCCGGCTACGCCGCGGGTCTGGGCGCGATCAGCTATCCGGCCTGGCGAACCCACCTGCCGGAGCAGATGGCATCGGACGGGTCGCTGCACCGCGGCACCCAGTGGTGGCCCGACTTCTTCGTCGACACCTGGCCACGGATGGCGATTCTCGCGGTGCTCGGCTCCGGGGTGCTGTGGTGCGCGCCGCGGGCCGTCGGGTTCCTCACCGGCATCGACCGGATCTTGATCGTCACGCTGCTGACCGACACAGCAGGGACGACGAACGTCGAACGCTGACCGCCCCGGGACGCGAGACAGACGCGAGACAAGATGGACCTGCAATCCCGTCGCGCGTAAAAAGGACCACCGACATGACGCAGTTCCCGATCTCCGCAGCGCACACCGCCCTGTTGGACCGGACACCTGTTCCGGAGGGTGCGGCCATCGAAACCGCAGATCTCGACTACGACCTCGACGGCACCGCGCTGCGCGGGTATCTGGCGTTCGACGGTGCTCGTCCGGAGCGGCGTCCGGGAGTCCTGGTGGTGCACGACTGGGGCGGGGTGGGGGAGTACGTCGAGGTGCGCTCCCAGATGCTGGCCCGGCTCGGGTACGTCGCGCTCGCCGCCGACATCTACGGCGTGGATGTGCGCCCTGGCCCGCGGGACGCACCCGGGGTGGCCGGTGGTTACTACCGCGACCCAGGGCTCACCCGGTCCCGCGCGGCGGCGGGTCTGGAACGGCTCCGCTCACATCCGCTGGTCGACCCGGCGCGGATCGCCGTCATCGGCTACTGCTTCGGCGGCTGGGTTGCGCTGGAACTGGCCCGCAGCGGCGCCGAACTGGCCGGTGTCGTGACGTTCCACGCCGCGTTGACCGCGTCCGATCCGGCTGAGGCGGCCAGCATCCGGGGCAAGGTCCTCGTGCTCTCGGGGGCCGCCGATCCGGTGGTGCCCGACGAGCAGATTCTTGCCTTCGAGAACGAGATGCGGGCGGCGCCAATGGTGGATTGGCAACTGGTCCGCTACGGGGGTGCGCTGCACGCCTTCAGCCAACCCGAGGCCGACTCACCCCAACACGGCGCCGCCCATCAACCCGCAGCGGAGCGCCGGTCGTGGACGGCGATGCTGGACTTCTTCGCCGAGATCTTCGGCTGACCAACCTCCGACGGGCGCCGGACGATCCACGGGTGCTCGGGCGATGCAGCGCGCCGCCCCCTCGCTGCGAGGTGCACCGTGGTGGCTCTACGCCGGTGACCCGTGAGATGTCAGGACCAGCTTGCCGGGGGTGCCGTTCTCCAGCAGCTCCAGCGCCTCGCGGCCCTTCTCGAGCGAAAAGGCGCGGTCGACCACCGGCCGCACGCCGGTGGCGTCACAGAACGCGATGAGGTGGCGGAATTCGTCCAGCGTGCCCATCGTGGAGCCGATCACGGAGATCTGCAGGAAGAACAGGCGTTGCAGGTCGGCGGACGGGTCGGGACCTGAGGTCGCCCCGCAGCAGACGATCACCCCGCCCGGGCGGACCGCCCGCATGGAATGCGACCAGGTGGACTTGCCGACGGACTCGAAGACCCCGTCCACCCGTTCCGGCAACCGGGCGCCCTGCTCGAACACCCGGTGCGCGCCCAGGTCCGCGGCCCTGGCCCGCCCCTCCTCCGACCGGGAGGTGACCCATACCCGCATCCCCACGGCCCGGCCGAGCTGGATCAGCGCCGTGGACACCCCGCCGCTGGCGCCCTGCACCAGGATGGTGGACCCGGCGGGCAGGCCGCTGCGGGTGACCAGCATCCGGTAGGCGGTGAGGTAGGTCGTCCCCAGCGTGGCCGCCTGCTCGAAGCTCAGCGAATCCGGAAGTGCCAGCAGGTTTCGGCTCGGCACGGTCACGTACTCGGCGAACGTCCCCTGGTGCTTCTCGGTCAGCAGGGTGCGGCCTGGATCCATGGTCTCGTCACCGGAGAAGCCGGGTGTGCCGATGATCGGGTAGATGACCACGCTGCGCCCGTCGTCGGTGACGCCGGCGCCGTCACAACCCAGGATCATCGGGAACTGGTCGGGCTTGATCCCGACCCCGCGCAGGGTCCACAGATCGTGCCGGTTCAGCGACGCCGCCCTCACCCGCACCCGTTCCCAGCCATCGGGAATCTCCGGTTCCGGCCGCTCGCCGACCTGCGCGCCCTCCAGGGGGTTGTCGGGATGGGGTTCGGAGGCATAGACGGCCAGCATGGGCGACACGGTAGACCGGCCGCGCCGCCCGCCGCCTCTCGACCGCCCCGGGGTCAACCCCGGGCCGATCGAGACGGCGCGTTCACGCCTTCATCGTCGGGTCAGCTCTGCGGCTGGACCAGCACGGCGACGCTGCGGCCGGGGACGGTGACGGTGCCGGCCGGATCGTTCGCGACGGTTCCCTCCCGCAGCACCCGGTCCGCCCCACGGGCCTGGATCGGGGACAGCTGGAGGCGCTCGGCGTCGCTCACCGCAGAGGTACGCGGATCCGGAGAGGCGTTGAACACCACGACGATCCGGTCGATCTTGGGGTCGACGTCGGGTCCGACGGTGTCGTCCAGCACCATCGTGATCACGCCCGGTGTCTGTTCGGGCCCGCCGTGCGGGAAGGAGACCTTCTGCCCGATCAGGTCCGCCGACCCCAGCCGGAACAGCGGCGACGAGAACCGCAGGGCCAACAGTTCCTGGGCCGCCTTCGTCGCCGCACCCATGGCAGCGGGCGTCGGTGCGAGCGCCGGGTCGGCCAGCAGCGGCTGCATGTACGGCCACTTCGACTCGTTGTCGGCCTTGGGCGGCAGCCCGGAACCGAACGTGCTCTCCCGCCCCGTCCAGTCGATCCGGTTGAACCAGTCACCGGAGTTGAAGCTGTTGCGATCCAACGACTTCGACCGCAGCAGATCATTCCCGGCGTGCCAGAGCACCGGTCCCTGGCTCAGCGCCGTCGTGGCCAGCGACACGGTGTTCATCCGCACCCGGTCGGCCATCGTGGTGGGTACCGGCAGCTTGAGCGTCAGCGCGTCGAAGAGGGTTTCGTTGTCGTGCGCGTCGACGTAGCTGATCACCTCCGACGGGTCGGCGGTATAACCGGCGGGGGAGCCGTTGTAGTCGATGTCCTTACCGGTGACGGGTTCTCCTGCGGCGTTGATCAACGGGTAGTCGGCGAGGTTGCCGGTCAGCCCGACCTTGATCAGATCCTGGTAGTGCAGCAACCTTTCCCGCTGTTCGTCGGGTGTTCCGTTGGCGGGTGAGCCGTTCGGGTCGGTGGCCAGCCCGGTGCCGAATCCCTGGATGCGGGGATCGTCGTCGAACGGGCCGCCGCCGCGGACGGCGTCGCGGAGCCGGTCGGAGAAGGTGGCGATGCCGGTGCCCGCCATGTTGGCCTGGGTGGCCTGCACGAACCGGGCGTTGTCCGCGACCTCGCCGAAGTTCCAACCCTCGCCGTACAGGATGATCTTCTTCCCGTCGACGCCGTCCCGGCGCAGGGTCAGCTTGTCCAGCGCCGCCCTGATGTTCAGCATGTTCTGTTTGCTGTGATGGCCCATCAGGTCGAACCGGAAACCGTCCACCTTGTACTGCTTCGCCCAGGTCACCAGCGAGTCGATCATCAGCTTTTCCATCATCCTGTGCTCGGACGCCGTGTTCGCGCAGCAGGTGGAGGTCTCCTGCTCGCCGGTCGCCGAAAGACGCTGGTAATAACCGGGAACTACTCGGTCGAGCACCGATTTCGGGTCCTGGCCGGACGCGGCGGTGTGGTTGTAGACCACGTCCATCACCACCCGCAGGCCGGTGTTGTTGAGCCCGGCGACCATCTGTCGGAACTCCTTGGTCCGCCAGGCACCTTCCGGGTTGGTCGCGTACGAGCCCTCCGGGGTGGTGTAGTGCAGCGGGTCGTAACCCCAGTTGAAGCCGTCCTTGTCGGCAACCGCAGTGACGCAGGCCTGCTGCTGGTCGCTGTCCGGTGGCAGTGCCGGCAGGTCGCACTCCGGCTGCTGCTGGGCGGCGCGATTCTCTTCGATCGTCGCGATGTCGAAGGCGGGCAACAGATGCACGGTGTTCAGCCCCGACTTCGCGAGCGCGGCGAGGTGCTTCATCCCCGCGCTGTTCCGGTTGGTGAACGCGAGGTAGGTGCCGCGGTTGGCGGCCGGGACCGACGCGTCGTTGATCGAGAAGTCCCGGATGTGCAGCTCGTAGATCGTCGAGTCCTCCTGTTGCGCCAGGCCGGGTTTGGCCAGGGTCGACCAGCCCTTGGGCGCCAGCCGCGGGTCATTCAGGTCGGCGATCACCGATGACGTCGAGTTGGTGGTGAGCGCCACGCTGTACGGGTCGGTGACGACGTTCGTCTCCACCTTGCCGGTCGTGGGCACGTAGACCTTCACCTCGTAGCGGTAGCTGCCGCCACGCCACTTGGGTTGCCCCCAGGCGGTCCAGACGCCGTCCCGGTCCCTGGCCATCCGGACGCGGGTCTCCCCGGCAGCTCCGGGCGGGTCCACCAGCAAGGTGACGGACTGCGCGGTCGGCGCCCACAGCGCGAGGGCCGGCTTGCCCAGGGCCCAGGAGAGACCCAACTGCCGGGAGGCGGCGCCGCGGTACAGGTCGTCGAGCACGCCCGGGATCTGCACCCCGGTGGCGTCGACGAGTCGGCCCAGGTCGTCGTACTCGGCGAGAACGACCTGCCCGGTCAGGATCTGGGTGAGCAGCTTGCGGTTCCCGGCGTCCTTCTTGGTCAGCCGCAGGGCGTTGTAATCCGCCAGGTGCGGCCACTGCGTCTTGATGTCCGCCGGCAGGCCGGCCGGGTCGAAGGTCAGCGGGATGGAGGAGCCGCCGGTTATCGACTCGGCGTCGATCGCCAGGCCGCCCTGCGCCGCGTAGTGCAGCCGGAAGGAGGAGCTGCGCGCCATCGTCTCGTCCAACCCGAGATTCCAGGCCAGCAGCCCGGTCTGCAACCACTGACCCTTGCGCAGTGCGAGGTCCGGTGCCGCGCCGGCGCGCCTGCTCGTCACGGTCAGCTGGTGGGTCGCCAGGACGTAGCTGAAGGTGACGCGGTCGCCGGCGGCGACGGTGAACGGGATGGCAGCCGCGCCGAGAACACCGCCCTGGCCGTAGCTCTCGTCCCAGGACAGGTTGTGCGCGGCCTTCACCTGGTAGGTGCCGGCCGGAATACCGGACGTCGAGTAGGTGTAGGTGCCGTCGCCGTCCGGGTCCTGCAACCAGGAGATCAGACAGTCGGGCTGCCCTTCCTCGGAACCCGCATCGGCGGGGCAGCCGAGTTCATCCTGGAACGAACCGGCCGCGGTGATGATCGGCTCCTGCAGGTCCGTCGTGATCCAGTGCGTGCGGTGGTCGTAGTAGAACGTGACCTGGGTCTCGGCTTCGAGCGCCGGCAGGCCGATGTTGCCGCCGTTGAAGACCGCGCCGGCACCGTAGTTCTCGTCCCAACTGTTGTTGATCGCCGCCTTGTACTGGTAGGTGCCGGCGGGCAGGGTGAACGTGCCCTTCCAGATCTGGTCCTTCGGATCGAGGGTCAGTTGCGTCTTGGCGCAGTCCGGCTGCCAGTCCCCGTCTCCGGGGTTTGGGGGGCAGCCGAGCTCGCTCTGCAGGGTGCCGGCGACCGTGACGGATTCGGGCTGTTCGACCGGCCCGCCGCCGCCACCGTCACCCGGCGAGGGTGCTGCCTCGTCCCCGACGACGGCGTAGGTGCTGGCGTCCGACAAGTGACCGGCGTTGTCCTTCAGCACGGCGTGATACTCCACCAAGGTGCCCTTCGCCAGCGCGCTGACGTCGTGGAACACCCGGTACGGCGCGTTGTCGTCGGTGCCGAGCGGCGTCCACTCGGTGGTCCCGACGGGTCGCCAGGCCAGGGAAACCTGGTTGAACCCGCCGGCCGGTACGGACACCCCGACCTCGGCGCGCCCGCCGACGACCCCGCCGGCGCCCGGGGTCCTGAAGTACACGGCGGGCGCGGACTTCGAGCGCTTGACCGGCGCCGCCGCCTTCCACACCGAGACCGACAGCGGCGGCACGGTGACGGTGACCCGGCCCTCCTTGTCGCTGCGCAGCGCTTGCTGCCCCTGCGGCCAGACACCGCGGAAGCGGCCCTTCGCGGTGAAGGTGTCGAACGTCGCGGTGGCCTCGGAGGTCGAGTTGTTGGCCGCGACGACGTACTCGATCTGGTCCTTGGCGTCGATCCGGCTGAAGGCGTAGACGCCCGCCTTGTCGGAGGCGTACCGGTGAATCTGGGCGCCATCGGCGAGCGCGGGGTTGTTCTTCCGCAGCTCGGACAGCTGGCGAGATGTACTGGTACAGCGGGTGCGAGGTGTCGAAGTTGTCGTCGGCGGTGGTCTTGTCCGTGCCGATCAGCGGGTCGTCGTTGTAGGTGGCCACCCGGCTCGGGAACATGTCCTGCCGTGCATTCTGATCACCGGGAGAGTCCAGGTCGCCGACGAAGCCCTGCTCGTCGCCGTAGTACACAACCGGCTGTCCGCGGGTGACGTACATCAGCGAGTGCGCCAGTTCGTCGCGTTGCTGCAGCTCCGCCGGACCGCTGGAGGCCGAGGTCAGGAAGTTGCCGATGCGCCCCATGTCGTGGTTTCCGAGGAACGTCGGCGCCGAATAGACGTTGGAATCGGCGTCGGTGTAGTAGTCGTCGTTCGCGAAGAGGTCCCGCAACCCCACGGTCGGCTTTCCCTGACCGAAGGCTGTCGCCTGGGCCTGGAAGCCGAAATCGAGGGTGGCCTGCAGCTTGCCCTCGGTGGTGAACCGCGAGGTGTTCTTCGGGTTGGCGTCGTAGACCTCGCCGAACATGAAGAACTTGTCCTTGCCGGCCTCCTTCGCCGCCTTCAGCACCTCTGGCGAGAATTTCTGCCAGAACCCGATGTTCACGTGCTTGACGGTGTCGATCCGGAACCCGTCGATGCCGAACTCCGCCCAGCTCTTGTAGATGTCGATCAGGCCGTCACGCACCTTCGGCTGTTCGGTGAACAGGTCGTCCAGCCCGACGAAGTCGCCGTACACGTCGCCCTCGGTGCCGTCGAAATTCGCGTTGCCGCGGTTGTGGTAGTACGTCGGATTGTTGAGCCAGCCCGGCTCCTTGACGTCCTCGTCGCCTGGCGCGAGCACCGGGACGTACGGGAAGGAGGTCTGCGGGTCCAGGGTGGGGAAGGTGTCGCCGGTGGCGAACGGGATGTCGTCGAACGCGTTGCCGGCGGCGTCAGTGTAGGGCCGGTCCTTCTTGGTGATGTAGTTGCTCTTCGTGCTGATGACGTCGGCGGTGTGGTTGGTGATGATGTCGAAGAAGACCTTGAGGCCCTTGCCGTGGGCCTCGTCGATGAGCGTCTTCAGCTCCTCGTTCGTCCCCAGGTGCGGATCGATCTGGGTGAAGTCGGTGATCCAGTAGCCGTGGTATCCGGCACTGACGTTGTCGCCGGTGCCCTGCACCGGCTTGTTCTTGAACGACGGCGTCATCCAGATGGACGTGACGCCGAGGCCCTTGAGGTAATCGAGTTTGTCGGTGATTCCCTTGAGGTCGCCGCCGTGGTAAAAGCCCTTGGCGGTGGGGTCGAGGCCGGTGGTCAGCCGGTCCCCGGTCAGTTTTCCGGCGTCGTTGCTGGGGTCACCATTGGCAAATCGATCGGCCATGACGAAATAGAACTGTTCCCTGGTCAGGTCCTTGCGCAGGCTCTGCCCGGCCAGTGCGGCGTTCTGCTCGGGCGAGGTCTCCGGCAGGTCGACGGGGGCGAGCGACACCCGGTGCGAGACGGGGTCGTAGCCGAACTCCACAGAGGCCAGTCCGGCAAGCGTCAACGGGATGTTGGCGCCGTCCTGGCCGTAACTCTCGTCCCAACTGTCGTTGATCGCGACCTTGAACTCGTGGCTTCCCGCCGGAACTGCGAATGTTCCGCTGTAGGTCTGGGTGGCGACGTCGAGCTCCAGATGCGTGGCGGCGCAATCGGGTTGCCAGTCGCCGGGGCAGCCCAGTTCCGACTGCAGGCTGCCGACCAGGGTGACCGAATCCGGCAGGGACGCTGGTGGGTCGGGTTCCTGTGCCGCGGCCGGAACGGCCGGGGCCACGGACAGCAGCGAAGCAGCAAGGCTTCCGGCGGCGATCAGCGACAGGATCCGGCGGCGGCGGGTAGCGGGTCGCGTGCGCGACATGGGCGTCTCCAGGGTGGGGCCGGCGATGCGCCCACGACTCGGCCGGGCGCAGCCGGAACCCACACTGGTCCCTGACCGAACTGCCTCTCGCGACGCTGCGCCTATGGCGTAGGTCACAACAGCCGGGACCGTAGTCGGTGGTGGGAAGCCGCAGCAACCGGCGTTGGCCCCGCAGAGTCAAAACCACCCAGTTGCCTGTGGACCACGGGCGGTGTTGGGATGTTTCGGACGTCCTGCCCGGATTGCACTGTGATCAATCATGCAGCCGAATGGGGTTGTGAGCGAGACTTGCTCGGTTAATCGGCGGGCCCGAAGACATAATAGGTCTGGACGCGGGCGGCATTGGCTGACACCCGCTTCACTTGGGCCGCCGCCTGCTACCTGGTGGACGTGCTGACGGCGTTCCTCACGCCTGACCTCAACCAGCTGATCCATTGCTTCCTTCTCATTCCGGTCACGGTCGCGGAGATTTGAATGGCTGGCCAACTATTCACGATCGGCATCAACACCGAGAAGGCCGGGAAGCCCGGTGAGCCCGTCCTCGCTGGAGTTTGACGGAGCCACCACTCGCACCCGCGGCTTCCACACGGCCGTAGGTGCGAATGCCATTCCGGTGGGGGCAGAGTGCGGCGGGAACCCCTGCCCAGAGCGCTAGTCGGAGTGATCAACGGTGACAACGACATTGCCGATCTTCTGGCCGCTCTCCACGTACCGGTAGGCCTCGACGATCCGGTCCAACGGATACGTCCTGTCGATCACCGGCCTGAACTGTCCGGACTCCATCAGCTCACGGAGATACACCACCATCTGCTGGTCATGCTTCGGGATGGGGAACATCACCCGCTTTCCCCGATGAAGCGGAGCCATAAGCGCCAGAAACGGATTTTGGAAATGAGGACCGAGCTCGGAGGAAATGTAAAGCCCCGCCGGTCTCAGCAGCGGCCGACACTGACCGAAGAAGGTCTTGCCCACCGAGTCCAAAACCACATCGTATGTCTGATCGTCTTGGGTGAAATCGGTGGTGGTGTAGTCAACGACCCGAGTAGCACCCAGTTTCTTGACCAGGTCCATGTTGACCGTGTCGCAGACCGCCGTCACATTGACGCCGAGACTGCTCAACAATTGGACCGCAGCGGAGCCGATCGCCCCTGTGGCCCCATAGACCAGGACGTCCTGACCAGCGGTGATCTTGGCCCCTCTGATGTTGGCCAGGGCGTAGTGGGACCCCTCGGTGCCGGGAGCGGCCTCGACGTAGGTCAGTTTCGCCGGCATGGTCGTGAGCGAACCGGTCGCTGGGATCGCCAGATACTGGGCATGAGCACCGAACGGGCCCTCGTTGTAGCCGAACACCTTCTCACCGATCGAGAACGCCGTGACGTCGCTGCCAACCTCCACTACAACCCCAGCGAATTCACTCCCCAGGACGGTCGCCCGCGGCCTGATCAGCCCGGTGAACAACCTCATGAAGAAGGGCTTGGCAGCCCGGCACGCGCAGTCCGTCCGATTCACTGTTGTGGCGTGAACCCTGACGAGCACGTCCGTGGCCCCGATAGTCGGCTTGTCCACCTCAACGATCCGGACAACTTCCGGTGGGCCGTACCTGGTCTGAACCGCAGCCTGCATACAGGCACAGTAGGACCCACCATCGACGGCCCCGCACGTGTGTCGTTGATCGCGGTAGTTGGCACTGATTGATCGAATTATCTGGCACCTCTTGGTCACCGACGACCGAACCGGGTCCACGCACACTGCCGCTGCCTGGCGATCCCCGTAGACACCCGACGGCGGGGCTGCGCAGATGACCTGGGCGGCGGCGGCCGATTTCAGTGACCGGTCGCCGTGCGCGTCGCCGGCGGCGGGTCCGGGCGTGGCCCGGTTGCCGGTGGGTTGGGCATCAGACTTACGACGCACACTTTTGGAGTGACGAAAGGCCGCAGACGGGCGGTCACGGGGGGGCCACCGAATTGGTTGAGGGCACCGTGGAGCAGGCCTTCGTGGATCGCGCACACCACTTCCGGGTGCGCCCGGGCGACATCGCGGTACGGGCAGGCCCGGAGCCGGATCTCTAGTTCCCCGGTGCCCGGTGCGGCGGGGGCGAGAGCTGGGTCGAAATTCATCTCGGCGAGCATGTCGGTGATCCGGGCGGCGGTCTCGTGGTAGTCAGGGGACTTTTGCGCTGCGGGTGACAGCAGGTTGGTGGCCCAGTCCCGGCCGGCCTTTTCGGCTCGGTGGCGACGCGTCCGGGGGGTCGGCCCGAGGTTCGCGGCGAGCAGCGCGGCCAGCTGCCGGTACGCGTCGTGCGGCGTTTCCTCCACGCGGCTCGTGTAGACGGTGCGGGGCCGGCCCGGGGTGGTCCGGGGCAGAGTTTGCGAGGTGATCAGGTCGGCTTTGGTCAGGACGTCCAGGTGGAACCGGACGGTGGTGATGTGCAGCCCGGTCCCCGCCGCTAGCTCGTAGACGTCCAACGCAGTGTCGCTACGGCGCAGCAGTGTCAGCAGGCGCCGTCGGGGTTTGGAAGCGGACTGATCCCCGGTCGGTCGGTCCACGTCCGGACCGGGGTCCTCGCTCATGCGCTCGCCGCCGGCCGACACCCGGCGCCCGGTGGAGTGTTGAGCCCGAAGCCGTCGGTTTCGCAGGCTCCGCCGAAGAAATACGGTGGTGATGCAGGGCCGGGTGAGGCGCTGCACAGCAGGTCGTGGTCGTTGGTGAACGCCGCGCACCCGGCGGGAACGGCGTGCCGATCGGTGATCACCTCGACCGGGCCGGTTCACCGCAGTAGACGCATTCACCCGGCTGCACATACAGCGCCCGGGGTCCCCGGGCGCTGCAATTCAGCGGGCACTGCTGCACCCACGACGCAGCACGTCGACCCACCCCGCGGCGAGAATGTGGGTCCACTGTTGCGCACCCCCGGGATCGTTGACTTCCTCGATCAGAGCCTCTAATTTAGAGGAATCCGGTCCGCAATAACAGGGGTCTGGCGGAGCAGCCGCTCGGCGTTACCGCACACAACGAGGCTTCACCGGCGGGGCTCGGGTGATCGGGGAACACTCAAGATGACCACTGGTTCATGGCATCCGCCGACACACCCATTCCAGGATTGCGTGTCCACCGGCGCGCTTCACCGCCATCAGTGCTTTTGCATGATCGCCTCGCCGATAAACCTGACGGTCTGGCGGCCAGATCGGCGCCGCGGACGACCCCTGGTGGTGGGTCAACAACCGGGTTGCCGAGAGTCCATTTAAGACCACGCTGCCGCCTGCGGGGACGGTTCTCCCGCGAGTCCGGCGCTTGCCCATCCCCCTGACCGGGTTGCCCGGTCAGGGGGATTCAGGAGTGAGCCGTCGGGCGGGGTCGGTGACACAACGACGGAGGTTCTGGCGTGATGCAGACAGCCTTTGGATTATCTGAGTCGTCGACCAGGCAGGTGCTCAGGGCGGCGTGCATGGCTCCGTCGCTGTTCAACACCCAGCCGTGGTTGTTCCGGCTCGGTCCGGACCGCATCGAGCTGCACGCCGATCTGGGCCGCCGATTGATCGGCCACGACCCTGGGGACCGGGAACTGCGGATAGCCTGCGGCGCGGCGCTGTTCAACCTGCGGCTGGCCCTGCAGGCGCAGGGGGTGACACCTGTGGTGTGCCTCACTCCCGCTGACCTGCCGGACGCGCTCGCCGTGATCAGGACCGGTCCACCCACCGTGCACGCCCACGATGACGCCGAGCTGCATGAGGCGATCCACCGGCGGCGAACCAACCGGCACCCCTTCGTCGATGCCCCGATCCCACAGGTGTACCGGCGTGTGCTGACCTACGCCGCCGCCGCGGAGGGCGCCGACCTGCACGCCGTCACAACCCCAACGGAACAGTTCGAGTTGCGGTGCATCATTGCCGCCGCAGATAGGCAGCAACGCGACAACGTGGTGTGCCGGGCCGAGTCGGAGGCCTGGACCGGGTATCGGTACGGCCACCCCGATGGGGTGCCACTGGCCGTCGCCGGGCCGCAACCTGAAACCCAGGACCCGTTGGCCGTCCGCGACCTCGGCGAACGGTACCTCCGGGTCCCGCACCGGGGACAGGAACACCCGGCCGAGCCACACATCGTGGTTCTGTCCACCCAGATGGACGGGCCCGACCGCCAGGTCCAGGCAGGACAGGCCCTGCAACGGGTTCTGCTGACCTCAACCGCCCTCGGGCTCACCGCCTCGTTCCTGTCACAACCCATCGAGGTCAACGACAAACGGCGGGAACTACGCCGGTTGCTGGCCGATGGACGTCACCCGCAGGCGATCCTGCACCTGGGTTTCGCGGGCCCGGTGACGGCCACCCCCCGGCGGGACCCGGCGGACCTACTGCTGAACAACCAGGTGTTGGCCGGCCGCTAACCGATCCGCACTCGCCGCCAAAGGCTCTTCACCGCGAACGGAGGACCTGCAGCGAGGAGCCAACACCCTCCAGCAGCGCGACCGCACCAGCTCAGAAATGCGGTCCACGCCAAAGCCGTTACCGCGACCGTTGTCGACTCGGTCGATCCCCCACCGGCGACAAACCTAGAAACACTGCCGTGCGCCACCGCCACCCCCTTCCGCGGTCACCATCGCGGCGGCCTGCCGGCGCAGCACCGACAGCACCGCCCGCCGGAGGGCGTCCGGCTCGGCGGTGTCGTTGTCGTGCAGCACCAGCCGCCACTGCGGCAACGCGCACGGCGGGCATCTCCTACGACGCCCTGTGGGTCCCGCCGGAACGGCAACGCCCCTCACGGTGCCGTGCGTTCTGATCGGTCTTCGAGGACCGCACCGCACTTCAACCCATCACTTCTCTGTGGCACCACTCCCCGAGGGTGAAAGCGACGACATCTGAGCGGCGGTGCTCGCCCGCTAACCCCATCAACAACACCTCCACATCCCGTCGCGCCGCCACCCACCCGGCCACTCGGTGACCCGAGTCGACGGGTTCAGCAGCAGGGTGCGGACATCGTCGAGGAGTACCGTGCGCGGGGGCCGGAGGGATGGCCCGGATCCACCGCCCTCCCGACAACGCCCGCCGCACCACCTCCGACCGGCCCGGCGCAGCAAAACCGGCGGCGGTGCGGAACTGGTGGATGCTCGTCACCCACCGGGTCAACGTCGCCGCTACGTACCTCCGTGCGCCAGCCGCCTCGCCAATGCATCGCTCGATCTTCGCCGAGGCGTCAAGGTAACCAGGCGATTCGAACCGCCGAGCTCGAGGTCAGAGTTCGGTGACATGCCGCGATCCGCGCAGCGGCGACCGGAACAGCCGCCGGCCGAACAGCCGCGGTGATGGTCATGCTCACCCGATGCCCCTCAGACTGCTTGCCCGCCGGATCCATCGGCCGACAGCGCCCGTGTCGGAATCGAGGCAACTGCTCGACACCATCACTGCGGACGTCGTCGAAGCCGCACGACAAAACCCCTGGTAGTCGGCGCCCAATAACGGCCGAATAGGTGGACCACAACCTGCTCACAAACCTCATGGACGTCGACTGGGGCGGCGACGATGGTGTGTTCCAGGCCAGTCGCGATGGACAGGGCCCCTCACGGCGCGCGGTTGAGGGCCGACCGCACTCGGGTCTGCTGGGTCGGCTTCCACATGGCGTCAACCGAATTGGTGACTCCTACCCGGATCTGGGCCAACTGCTCGGAGGTCGCCATAGCGCCGCAGAGTCGTTCGACGGCGGCCACGTCATCCTCGCTGATCCAGGTTCCACCGAGCAGCAGAGCGACCAATCGGATCGCTTCGGCCGTCGGAACCGCATTCAACGAAGTGGCATCCTGCCCGTTGATCCAGACCCGTACCTGATCGTCTGTCTTCAACGCCTGAGCAGATACAACCGATTCGGCCATGCTGTTGGGGTTGTCGATGGGTGGCACATTGATGAAAAAGACCTTGGTGGGTTGGCTCTTCGTCGCGGGTGGCGATTGACCCGCCGCGCGTGCCACGTCGGCGGCGAAGGTAACGCAGGTGTACTCCTGTCCGTAGGTCGCTCCCGTCGAGCACACCGACTGGGCGCTGGCGAGTCCTTGTCGGTACTGCTCCGACGTGAGCGTGTAGCCGACTTTCTGGTCGATACATGCATCGTGGGTGGTGTCCGGATGATGCACGCAACCCGGGACGCTCCGCCGGTTCTCGTTGGGCGGCGTCCCTGCCGGGTAAAACCCGTAGGTGTACTGCCGGCCGCTGCTTTCCCAGAACCGTACGAAGGCATGACCGAAGCTTTGGGTACGTATCGCCGTTTCCCAGCTCGAGGCGGCCGTATCGATGTTGAGTTCCAGTTCCCACCGGGTGCTGGGCTGCCCTGCCCCTTCGTGGCCGGTATCGGGCGAAGCACATTCGCCCGGCTGGGCGCAGGTGCCCCCGCCGCATTGGTCGGAATCACCTCCACTTCGCTGCACATGCGGCGCCAGGATCGGGTCGACTCCCTGTTCCGAAGTGCCCTGCACACGGTGCCCGACGAACGGTGCCGGGACCTTACGTTGGACACTCGATGGCGCCGCTGCCTGTTGACTCAATTCATGGGCGGACGGGCGGGTGGACGACCCCGAATCCGGGCGCGGGGAGAGGTCGGTGTCGTCGGCGCGCCGCTGTACTGCCAAAAGGCCGATGACCGCCTGATTCCCTGCCACCCGCTGAAGTTCAACCAACCCGCGAGGGCTTCGCCCTGAAACACCGTACCCACGCCTCGCCGAGCCGCACCCCAACGCAGACCCGTCCGCCGATCGTCCCGTGGTATCCGGCAGCCGATTCCGCACGCCCCTGGCGAAATCATTCGCGTCGAGCCTTGCGCTGAAGTTGGTCACGGGGTGCCAGCCAATCACCGTCGTCGTCTCACGCAACCATGGCACCGTGTTGCTTCAGGTGTCACCCACCATGTGGGCGGCCAGAGGGGCAATTCATCCGGCACTTTCGGGCCACCCACCAGCTGTGTGCGGACGGTCGCATGCCGCGGTGTGAGCACACCGGGGTCGTCACTGGCCCCGAGTAGCGCCAGACAGCGCGATCGAAGAGAGCCGAACAATTCGGCCATTCCCGCTTCTTTCTGGGTCTGGACATCGCCCCGCAGTGTCGGTGGTCGCGCGAAGTGGCTCACTTTGGTCGCGCTATTTGGCGCGCTCAATCCATCGCCTGGGACCAGCCGCGCTGGCCGTGACCTGCGACGATTCTTCATGAAGCCAGCTGTGACGCCCGGTCGAGGCGGCGACCCGGTAGCCGCGCCGGGCCAGCAATGAGATCGCGACCGAGCCGACTCCGCCTGCTGCGCCGGTGACGAGGATGTCCCCGGCGTCCGACCCGATCCCGGCGTCTGCGAGCTTCAACGTTGCGATCATGGCGGTGAACCCGGCGGTGCCGATCGCCGCCGCTCGGTGCGGACTGATTCTTTCCGGCAGACGCACCAGGGCATCTGGTCTGACCCGAGCGCGGGTAGCGAACCCGCCGTGGCGGAACTCCCCGAGCCCGTCACCATTGAGAACCACCATGTCGCCCGGTGCCCAGTCGGATGAATCTGAGCTGGTCACCTGCCCTACCAGGTCGATACCTGGGACCAACGGCCAAGCCCGGGCGACGCCGGTACCGGCGACCGCGAGCCCGTCCTTGTAATTGAAACTGGAATGCTGCACGTCGATCTCGACATCCCCGCTCAGGAACGCGTGCTCGTCCACTTCGCTCGACGTCGCCGTGGCACCCTTGCGCAGGGACATTGAAGCCAGTGCAGGGCCCGTCCAGACGGTGAGGGCTGTTGTTGGTCGCGGTAGTTGGCACTGATTGATCGAATTATTCGGCAATTTTGGTGGTTTCCTAGAGACCAGCCGGGCCCTTCTTCTGGGAGGCTTTGGCCAGCAGGGGCCGGCGGGTCTGCACTTCAGGTTCCTGGTCCCCTTCTCGGGGAGGCCTACTGACAGATCGTGCGGCCGCCGGTTCGCCGGTGGCTGGACTGCTGATGGTATGTCGTGCCCGCTTCGGCGTGAGCACTTGATCATTAGGTTGCAGATGTCGCCGGGTGCTGTGTTCCCTTGTCCGGCGATCATCAAGGAGTTGCTGCGAGTGTTGTTGTTCATCGGGGACGACAAGGCTGAGGATCACCACGACCTCGAGCTCGTGGACGAGTCCGGCAACCGATTGGCGAAGGCCCGCCTGCCGGAGGGTTTGGAGGGCATCACCCGACTGCATTCGCTGGTCGCCGAGTCCGCCCCGGCGGATTGAGCGGACCTGCCGTCGGAGGACGTCGCCGGCCGGGTCTTCGTGGGATCGAGACCGACCGCGGCCCGTGGGTGACGGCGTTGCGGGCGGCCGGGTACCAGGTGTTCGCGGGAGCGGCACTCCACTTCCGGCGCCAAGTCCGATGCGGCTGATGCGCAGGTTTTGGCTGAGATCGTCCGGCTCGATCGTGACCATCGTCGGCTGATCGCTGGGGACACCGACCTGTGGACGCGGTGAAGCTGCTGGCGCGGGCGCATCAGACCGCGATCTGGGAGCGGACCCGCCAGGTCCTGCGGCTGAGATCCACGCTGCGCGAGTACTTCCCGGCCGCGATCGAGGCATTCGAGGATTTGGCGGCGAAGGACTCGCTCTTGCTGGCCCGGGCGCCTGCGCCGGGGCCGGGCGGCGAAGCTGACCCGCAGCCAGGTGGTGTCCGCGCTACGGGCCGCGCGTCGACATCACGTCGAGGCCAAGGCAGACGTACTACTGGCAACGTTGCGTGCTCAGGGTCTACGCGTATCCGGTGCCGCCGAGATCCGCCGCATCGGAGCCATCGTGGAAGGAACACCGATCACCGTCGTCGAGCCCCTCCCCGTACGTGCGGGGGATCGAAACCCGCAAGAAGCGGGGCGCCGTCACCTCCGAACACCCCACACCCAAGGTCGACGCCGAATTCGTCGCAGCAATGCACGGTCTGGCGCCCTATGTGAAGGCACACGACCATGGCTGACGCCCCCCGCGGACTGGCGAGCATGACCCGGGACCCCCCGAGCCCGGCGCGCGATGCCGCAACCGCGGCACCCCGCGCCGGCCACTGCCGCCGTCAGCCAGACCCAGCTCGCCGAGAAACTCGGCGCCGCAACGGAAGTGGCGATCCCGCCGTCGGCCGACGCCCGAACCGAGCCCTGAGCCAGCAGCACCGGTTGTGAAAACCACGGCGCCTCCAGCCGACCGCGGCGCGCTCACCGGCACCCGTAGACGTGCCGGTGGGGGAGTAGAGTGGCGCACCGAAACCAACGACCGTGTACATCGACAACAGCCACAACGGCTTTCTCGAAGAAGTTCACATCGCCGGCCCCGCAGCCGGCCGCGTATCGACATCTCCAAAGCGCCGTCGTGAGGCTCGCCCTACGCCGTCTGCAACAGGACATGACGATCGGCGAGATCCGCGACCACCTCAGCGCTCAACCGACCGACCCCACCAAAACGGGCCGGAAACGGCGATAAGCCGTTACAACGCAAGAACGCCGCAACGCCTCAACCGCAGACCTGCCGCGTCAGTGAGGGTCGAGTGACACACAGTGCTGCCGACGGCTTATCGCAGGCCCAAAGGCCAACTCCTGCGGAGCTGGAGGAAACGGTAAAGGCGGCCCGCCGCGAGGCCGGACCCTTCGACAAGTTCGTCCCGTCATCGGCGCTCTACTAGAAGGTCGGCGCGTTGGGAGCTTGTTTGGACGAAATTACTTCTGTTGGCTGAGTTTCTTGAGCGCACCGTCCATGTCGTCGAATAATTCCGCGCGCCTGATTTCTTTCAATTCGAGTGTGTGGCCTTGTTCGAGAACTACCTCCGGAACAACTCCGTCGTCACCACTCAAATCGATGGCCGCCAGGACCTCGCCCTTGGCATCTCGCACAATCTCCATCTGCATGTGCTTTCCTCTCCCTTAATCCATTTCCTCAGCCCAGAACCGGAATCCGACAGCCCCTGAACCAGTCACACGGGTCGTAAGAAGGTAGTTCCGGTTCGCGCGAACACGACAACGCTCAATTTCTATGTGAGAGTTGCCCGACTCAGGCCCGACCACGACGTTGTCCTTTCTTGAAATGCTTCCGCCTGGCCCGAAACCCCACGTCACAACGCTGTTCCCATTTTGGGTCAGCAGTACCGAGTGCCACGCCATTGGATCCCTCCAATTAACCGTCACGGATGAATGTCTGCATCCATGATACCGCTATGTCAAGGCCAAGAACTGGTTTCATGGTGCGCTCCGCGTTGACGGGCGGATAAATATGATGGAGCAACAACTAGACACACTGATTATTGCGGCCCGGCAGATCGAGGCCCGCTAACCCTGGTGTCACACCCCCCGACCGGAGCCGGCGCATCCCGCGACGGAATGTGTGCCAGAACCAGATAATTCGACCAATTACACACACCATGGGCGGAAGTCACGCTGTGGCCGGTCCGGGCGCATATCGGCGCGGGTGAATCGCGACTACCACAGACGCGTGGCGGACCTCGTGGCACCGGCTCGGGTGCCACCACCCAGCCACAAACCGGCCTCACGCAATGTGCCACAACCAAGAAATATGACCGTTCACACCCCCCAAGCCCTCCGATCGATGCACCGGCGGACTTCTGCCCAATCCTCCAACTTGATCACACCCTCATTCTGACGGGGGGGTCAAGATTCGTCAGGCGGATTCCAGCTAACGTCGCAGTACCCGACGGCGGGGGATGTCGCGATGGGACGGTCCCGGACAACACATGCAGGCGCGCGCTGACGTTAAAGCAGGCGTATTGTGCGGTCGATTGCTCGAGGGGTGAGCAACCGCGAGACCTACCGGATATGGGCTCCGCGCGTGCACCTGCGGATCAACCGTTCGGCGAGCATGCCAAAAAACGTCGCCACCGCCAGCGTCGATCGGCTCCTCGCCACGCCATCATCTGCGTCACCGAAGGGCGCTGCTACCGACTCGTCCAAGCCACCGCCGGCCACGAGGTGAGCCCTTGCCACAACGAATACGGACGGGGCAATCCCACGCCTGTCGCGAGAAAGTGCTGTCCACCAGCGGGGACAACCCGTGGTCCCGGGCCTAGGACCAATAGAAGGCCGTTGACAGGCGGGAAATCATGGAGGTAATGCAGCGCCTTGAACTGCACTCGGAGGGTTACCACTTGACATGATGACAGCGGATCTCCGCATCCACGTGCTCGGCGGCTTTAGGGTTGTCAGCTCAGGGAGCACCGTCGCGGTCTCCCCGAACGCGGCGAGATTGCTCGCCCGATTGGCCGTGCACGACCAGCCCGTTCCACGGTCGCGCATCGCCGGCGACTTCTGGCCGACGCTGACTGAACGCCGAGCACTGGCCAACGTCCGGGCAGCAGTGTGGCGGCTGACGGAGCCGTGTCGGAGCCTGGTCAGCTCCACCGGGACTTTGTTGTCGATCGCCGACTTCGTACAGGTCGATTTGAAGGCTGCGAGCGACGTGGTACATGATCTGCTGGCGGGCCAGGTTCACGTCCATCCGAAACCGGCTGCGGTCGCACTTCTCTGCCAGCCATTGCTCCCCGGGTGGAACGACGAATGGCTGGCGTTCGAGCGTGAGCGGATTCGCCAGCTTCACATCCACGCGCTGGAGATTCTCGGGCAGATGTGTCTGAGAACTGGCGATTCCCTCTCGGCTGTCGACATCGGCATCCGGTGCGTTGGAGCCGAGCCCCTTCGCGAGTCCGCGCACGTCCTGCTGATCCAGGCATACCTGGCATGTGGGAACCGAGCCGACGCCCGGCGCTGCTACGACCACTACAGCGACCTGCTACGCCGGGAGCTCGACCTCGAGCCTGGCGTCGACTGGGCCGAGCTCGCGGTGAGTGCGCGACACGCCACTCCGGTGTGGTCCACACCGACGACATCCGCAAGGAACGCCGCGAACACGCCGCGGTGACGCCGATCGGTCAGGCTGGCTGCGTGGCAATTCGTCAAAGGAGTTCGACGGCGATTCTCCTCGTCGCTGCCTGGCGTGAGCGGACCGGTTTGCGAGCGCGGATCACCTACACCACTGACGACAGCAGCGCAGAGCCTATTTCGATCACAGCCGGAACTCCCCAGCAGGTGGAGAGCATCGTTGAGCAGTGGCTACGTCTGGTCGACGACGACCGCCACTGAACCCGGAGAACCATTGCTGGATCGACGGCTCGCCACTGCCATTCGGACCTGCCGGACGAGTTCTGTGTTCGCCTCGATGCCTAGTTCTCGCCTGAGAATCACCTGCAGTGATCGGAGGCTTCGTACCGCCTCGCCCACATTGCCCAGCGCGAGATGCGCATCGATCAGAGCCTGATGCGCGCTCTCCTGCAGCGGCTCCAGGGTGATCGCGCGCCAGGCTGTCTCGACGGCTCGTGGTATACGACCGGAGGCCAAGTGTTGTCGGCTCAATGCCTCCAGGCCACAGAGGGAGATCTGACGGAGCCGTTCGCGCTCGATCAGCACCCATTCCTCGTCCCAGTCCGGCAGCAACTCGGCACCGAAATGGTTCAGCGGTATGTCCTCCCACCGCCGATCATCCGCATCGACTGCTCCACGGGTCAACTCGGCTGTGTCGACGAAGGTCTGTGCGCCGAGACCCAGACGGTTCGGGCCCTGCTGCAGCAGCGTGCGGCTCGCCGTGCGGACCCGCCACAGCGCGGAGCGCAGGCACCCGAGCGAGCGTTCCTCACTTGCGTCCGGCCACAGCGTTGTGGCTACCCGGCACCGGGACGGCGTGGCTTCCTGCAGGGCGAGGTAGGCGACAAGTCGTTCGGCAGCGCGCGGGAGTTCCAAGAAACGTCCGGCGGCGCGGACCTCGAATCCGCCGAGCAGCCGCACACTGCACGGCGCCTCTTGGTCACTGTGTACGGCTGAAACAACCTGGACCACAACGTCTCCTCCCGTCGCCCATAGTCGACCAGAAGGGCCGTCAACGACACGTCAGCGCCGGGTCGCCCGCAGCAGCGCACCGGCGTCACACCCGCGTCACAGTGCAAGCCCGCCCCTCGCGAACGGGAGGGGCGGAAAGCATCTGGTGAGCCAACGGCGAGGAGCGAGGGTGGTGCAGGGCCTGGAGACGTCTCAGCAGTCCGGCTGGGCGCGCGCCGCCGGTCCGGGCGGGCAGCATGTCCGGGCGGCAGAGAGCGAACAGTGGATGCGCTTCGACGGGCTCGGCGGATCGGTCAGGAATGCCCGCGTTGAAGGCCCGCGACGCGATCCGGCGGGACAGCTCAGTCGGCGCGGGCGGCGAGGACGTCGACGTCGACCTCGACTGCTGCCAGGTTGGTGATCGTCAGTGTGCGGGGGCTGCCGGTGACGAGCGCGGCGAGGACGCCGGCATTGGCGACCAGCAGGCTTCCGTCGACGGTGAGGGCGTCGCCGGTGTCCCCGTCGTGCTTGGGCACGACGGTGACCGACCGGGCGTCGCCGGAGGTGGGCCGGACGTTGATCGCCAGCAGGCTCACGTCACCGCCGTCGGGCAGCAGGGCGACGTCGGCCGCCTCCGCGGCACCGCCGGCCGCGTCGAGGTGAACCGAGCCGAAGGCGTACGTGTCGGGGGACAGCGAGACCGTGGCCGGGACCGTGGGCCCGCCGGCCACCTTCACCGTCGCGGTGACCTGAACCTGCACCATGATCAGTTCCTTTCTCCAAGGCGAGTCCACGATGGGCCACCGTCGTCATGGCACTGTCACCACCACGTCACCGCGGATTTTCGAAGCCCGGTTTGACGAATCCGTGACAGGGCGGTGACGCGGCGACGGGCAACCTGTTCGGGCACAGCACGTGTCAGTCGTCGAGGAGCGGCCATGTCACTCACCCTGTCCTATCCGGGCGTCTACGTCACCGAGGTGCCGAGCGGCAGCCGGACTTTGACCGGGGTCGCCACCTCGATCACCGCCTTCGTCGGCCGCACCCTGGCCGGACCGGTCGACGAACCCATCCAGATCGAGAATTTCGCCGAATACGAGCGCACCTTCGGTGGGCTCTGGCGGCTCAGTGGCCTGAGTTACGCGGTCCGGCAGTTCTATCTCAACGGCGGCGGGACCGCGCTGGTCGTACGGGTGGCCAGCGGCGCCGTCACCGCCGAGCTGGACCTCGGCACGCTGACCCTGAGCGCGATCGGCCCCGGAATCCAGGCCAACTCGATGTCGGTCACGGTCACCCACCCGGACCCGTCGGATGCCGCCGAGATCGCCACCAGCCAGGGCGGTGACATCACCGCCGACGACCTGTTCAACCTGGAGATCCGCGCCGACCAGGACTCACCCGTCGCGGACGAGACCTTCCTCAACCTGACGGTCAAGGAGGGTCCCCGGCAGGTCGACCTGGTGTTGCTGGGTTCACGCTTCCTGCGGGCGAGCGGTCTCGGCGCCACGGCGCCGGCCGCCACCGTCTACCCCGTGACCACCGACGGCACCGACGGTGCCGTACCGGACACCGACGACTACGCCGGAACGGGATTCGAGGCCGCCAAGCGGGGCCTGTACGCGCTGGAGAAGGCCGATCTGTTCAACATCCTGGTGCTGCCGCCGTCCGCGCCGGACGGGGATGCGCCGGACGATCTCTGGGTGAGCGCGCTGGCGTATTGCCGCAGGCGACGGGCCTTCCTCGTCGTCGACCCACCCCAGGCGTCCACGTTGGACACCGTCAAGACCTGGGCAGGGGGCACCGCGGGACTGGCCGGCACCGACACCCGCAACGCCGCGCTCTACTTCCCGCGGATCCGCAGTGCCGACCCACTGCGCGGCGGGGCCAGTGCCGACTTCGCCGCCGCCGGGGCGGTCGCCGGGATCATGGCCCGCACCGACGCGGGCCGGGGCGTGTGGAAGGCGCCGGCCGGTATCGAAGCCGGGATCAATGGCGCCGGAGGGGTCTCCCTACCGCTCACCGACGGCGAGAACGGTCAGCTCAACCCGATCGGGATCAACTGCCTGCGCTCGTTCCGGATCATCGGCCCGGTCGTCTGGGGGGCGCGCACCCTGCGCGGCGCCGACGTGCTCGCCGACGAGTACAAGTACGTGCCGGTGCGACGATTCGCCTTGTTCCTGGAGGAAAGCCTCTACCGCGGCACGCAGTGGGTGGTCTTCGAGCCCAACGACCGACCGCTCTGGTCGCAGATCCGCGCGTCGATCGGCGCTTTCATGCAGGACCTGTTCCGCCAGGGCGCGTTCCAGGGTGCGACGCCGCGGGACGCGTACTTCGTCCGCTGTGACGAGGAGACCACGACGCAGTACGACATCGACCGCGGGATCGTGAACATCAACGTGGGTTTCGCCCCGCTCAAGCCCGCCGAGTTCGTGGTGATCTCGGTCCAGCAGAAGACTGCCGAAGCCGGCGCGTAGGAGTAGATGATCATGGCCGAATTCACCGTCAACGCGAGCCGCTTCGATCCGTACAAGAACTTCAAGTTCCGCGTGAAGTGGGACGGCAAGTACGTCGCCGGCGTCAGTAAGGTCGGCGCGCTGAAGCGCACCACGGAAGTGGTCAAGCACCGCAGCGGCGGGGATCCCAGCAGCAGCCGGAAGTCACCGGGCCGCAGCGAATACGAGGCGATCTCCCTCGAGCGTGGGGTGACCCACGACGAGGAGTTCGAAAAGTGGACCAACAAGATCTGGAATTACGGTTCCGGGCTCGGCGCCGAGACCTCGCTGAAGGACTTCCGCAAGGACGTGATCATCGAGGTCTACAACGAAGCGGGCCAGAACGTGCTTTCCTACAGGGTCTATCGCTGCTGGGTTTCCGAGGCGCAACTGCTGCCCGATCTCGATGCGAATGCGAACGCGGTCGCCATCCAGTCCATCAAGCTGGAGAACGAGGGCTGGGAACGCGATTACGCAGTGAAGGAACCGACCGAGCCGTCCTTCGTCGAACCCTGATCCGCCCGGCGGTCCGACCATGATCGACAGTGTTCTGCTGCTCGACGCCTGGGACGACGCCGAGGCGCTTCCGGTTCTGCTCCGCGGAGCCCACCTCACCCACCGGCTCGGGTTACTGCCCGACGGCGTGCGCGCGCCCCTGGCCGAGTGCGCAGCGGCGCTGATTGCTGTCCACTCCGAGTTGCTCGGTCCGGTCCTGTCGGTCGTGGTGACCTGTGCCGCGTGCGATGCCGAACTGTCGACCGACCTCGACCTGTCGGCTCTGCCGACCGGATCGGCGATGAGCACCGTCGCACTGTCGATCGGTCCCGTCGACGTTCGTCCCTTGCGGCCGGTCGATCTGCTCGCCGCTGCCCGTGCCGCCGACCCTCGCGACAGGTTGCTCGCGGCCATGATCGACTCGCCCGGCCGGTTGACCGATGCCGATCTCGCCGCCGTGGACGAAACCGCCGAGACGCAGGCCGGCGCGGCGGGTGTCGTGCTCGCGATGACCTGTCCGGAGTGTGGCGCGATCGAACGCGCCGGTGTCGATGTCGCCGACCTTGTCAGGCGACGGGTCGGCCAGTGGGCCGAGGACCGGCTGACCGAGGTGGACGCTCTTGCCCGGGCGTACGGGTGGACCGAGGAGCAGGTGCTCGGCCTCGCGCCGACCCGCCGGGCGCGTTATCTGGAGCTCGTGTCGTGACCGGGTTCCTCGACCGGATGGCTGCGCGGGCGGCAGGCACCGAGCACGTCGTCCAGCTGCCCGCCGCGTCCCGCTACGCACCGCCGACGACGATCGTCGAAGTGGATGACAGGGACCTCGATGTCGACGTGCCCACGCCGCCCAGCCTCCGGCCGGTGGGCCGCCGAGCCCGCGAGCCGGAGCCGGCTCGGGAACCGTCCGCGGACGTCCCAACCTCCGCCGCCCTCGGACCGGCCGGGCCGACGATCACGGCAACCGAGCCGGTGCAGCCCGCGTTGGATCTGTCGTCGGACCCGGCGGCGGGTGAACCAGCGGGCGGACCGCCCCGGATCACGACGCCTTCTCCCGACCCGCGCAGCACAGCCGAGGCCGGTGCAGTGATCATCCGGCCGGCGCCGGCGGCGGCGGCCCGCCGAGGAGTGACTCAGCGGCCGACGTCTCGGCCGGCTGCCTCGCCGACTGCTCCCCGTCCGCCCGGTCGAACTGCCGCGCCGGCGACACCGCCGCGCACCGCCGCGCCGCCCGTCGCCGACACGCTCGCCGACCATCCGGAGCAGGGCGCGGCGATCCCGGCCGACCTGATCGGGGCGCACGTCCTTCCCGAGCTGGTCGGGCAGGGCCTGGTCAGCGCCGACGCCGAGCTGGTCGGCGACGGCGAGGCACCAGCCGACGATCAACAGTCCCCGCGTCGGCCACGCGTACGTGTGGGCCAGATCCGCGAGCGCACCATCGGGCGGCCCGGCATCGAGGTGCGGATCGACCGGATCGAGATCGTGCCAGCCGCACCGCCCGCCCCGCCTCCTGCCGCGCACCCGGCCCCGCCGGCCGGGCCGGCGTACGAGCTGCCGGTGGTCGATCACGCCGCGTACCTCGCGCGCCGGAAGGCGGGCAGATGAGTACGCGCTGGAAGGCGGGCCGATGAGTAACAGCCTGGCGATCGCCGCGGCCACCACCGGGTTGCGCTGGATCCTCGAGCAGTCGCTCGGCGGCATCGAGCCGGGCGCGGTCAGCGAGGCCGCCGTCACCACGCTGCGGCCCGACAAGATCGCCGACCTGCTCACCGGCGACGACCCGTCGACCGGACTGAACGTGTTCTGCTACCAGATCGCGCCCAACCACGCCTGGAATCTGCACGACCTGCCGACCCGCGGCGCCGACGGCGCTCTGGTGCGACGCCCCATCGCCGCTGTCGACCTCAGCTACCTGATCACCGGGTACGGGAACGACGCGACGTTGGACGACCAGCGGCTGCTCGCCCGCGCCGTCCTCGCGCTGTCGGTGACGCCGATGCTGACCCGTACCGTGCTGACCGAGGCCATCGATCTGTACAGCGGTGAGGACGGCATGTCCTACCTGGACGACGCCGATCTCGCCGACCAGCCCGACCTGGTGAAGTTCGCGCCGACGACGCTGTCGCTGGAGGAGTTGTCGAAGCTGTGGGGGATCTTCGGCACGCAGTACCTGCCGTCGCTGACCTACCGCGCGTCGGTCGTCCTCCTCGAGGCCCAGGTTTCGCCGCGGACCCCGCTTCCGGTCCGGCAGCCCAGCATCGACCTCCGGCCCAGCGGCTCGGCCATCCTGCTCAGCGCCGCGCCCGCGGACCCGACCCAGCCGTTGTCCAGCGGCAGCATCCTGCGGCTCACCGGCTCCGCCCTGCGTGGCCCCGTCACCGTGCTCGACATCGGTGGCACCGAAGTGGTCCCGACCTCCGTCGCTCCCACCGAGATCGAGCTGACCCTCGACGCCGCCGTCCCGGCCGGGCTGCACCTGGTCCGGGTCGTCCAGCGAACGCCGGCCCCACCGGCGGGCGGGCCGTCGCGCATCGTCGCGGCCTCGAATGCGTTGCCGCTGCTCATCCGGCCGACTGTCACCGTCGCGGCACCTGATGCCGGGGCCGATCCGCCGGTGGTCCTTCAGGTGAGCCCCAGCATCCAGCCGGGCCAGCCGGTGACGGTCTCGTTCAGCCGGATCTCAGGGGGCGACCCGGCCTGGACGACGAGGTCGGTGCCTCCCGAGCCGCCAGGGACGGCCGCACGGTCCAGCGTCTCGGTTCCGTCGCCCGGCGTCGGCACCTGGCTGGTTCAGGTCAACGTGGCCGGTGCCGACAGCGTCCCCACCCTGGTGGGCGACGCGTACGGCGCTCCGGTCGTCACCCGATGACCGAGCCGAGCGGCTCGGCATCGAGGTGCACCAGCGCCGAACTGGCCAACCGCGACGTGCTGGTGGCCGAACTCGCCGTACTGCGGGCACGGCTTCGCGGTGAGCCGTTGGAGCCGTCCGCCGGCCGGTTGGCGGACCTGCGAGCCGCCCTGGACCGGCCCAGCCCGCTCGACGACATCTCCCGGGGGTTCGGCCTGACGGGCTTCGAACGGTCGGTGCTCCTGCTGGCCGCTGCGCCCGAGCTGACGTCGGCCGTCCGGTCGGAGTTGGCGACGGCGACCGGCGTCGGGAGCATCACGTTCGGCGCGGCACTCGCGCTGTTGCCCGACGGGCACTGGTCGGCCATCGGTCCACAAGGCCCGCTGCGCCGCTGGGAACTCATCGAGTTGACCGAGCCCGGCAGCGTGACCGGAAGCCCACTCATCGCCGACGAGCCGATCCTGCATCACCTGGTCGGGGCCGGCCAGGTCGACACCCGTGTCCTGGGCATCTGTCGGCCGATCCACCCGCCCGCCCGGCTGCCGCCGACGCTCGCGACGATCGCCGATGCGCTGGCCGAGCACTGGCGGGCCGATCGGCCGGTCGTCCTCACCGGCCCGCAGGCCGGCAACGCCTTCGCGGTTGCCGCGTGGGCCGCTGTTGGATGTGCGGTCGTCCCGCTCCGCGTACCCGCGGCCGAGTTGCTGCGCCGCGACGGGTCGACGCTGTTGCGCCGGATGGAGCGCGAGACCGTGCTGAGCCGTTCCGGCTGGGTCGTGGATGCACGCGACGAGAGCGCACCGGACGTCCGCCGGCTGGTCACCCTGTTCGCGGGCCTGGATGCGCCGCTCGTTGTCGTCGCCTCGACCGACGCGAACGTCGACCTCGGGGCGTCAACCCTGCAGGTCCCCCGCGTCCGGCCGGGTCAGCGGGCCTGGCTGCTGTCCGAGGCCCTGCGTGACGCAGGGGTCGATGCCGGCGGGGACGCACAGACCGTCAGCGCGGTCTTCGACCTGTCGGTGGACGCCGTGGCCGACGTGGCTGCGGAGGTTGCCGCCGGGCACTCGGTGTGGTCGGCGAGCCGACGCCGGTCGCGGGCGGGCTTCGGAGGCCTGGCGCAGCTGCGGACCCCGAGGGCGACCTGGGACGACCTGGTTCTGCCGGAGACGCAACTCCGCCAGTTGCGCAGCCTGGCCGCAGCCGTACGGCACCGGCACCGGGTGCTCGAGGAGTGGGGTTTCGCTGATCGCACGGCCCGCGGACTGGGTACGAGCGCCCTGTTCGCCGGACCGAGCGGAACCGGCAAGACGCTCGCCGCGGAGGTGCTGGCCGGCGATCTCGGGCTCGACCTGGTGCGCGTCGACCTGAGCCAGGTCGTCGACAAGTACATCGGGGAGTCGGAGAAGCACCTGCGCAAGCTGTTCGAGGCCGCCGAGGCCGGCGGGGCCGTGCTGCTGTTCGACGAGGCCGACGTGCTGTTCGGTAAGCGCTCCGAGGTGCGCGACAGCCACGACCGCTACGCCAACCTCGAGGTCGGCTACCTCCTGCAACGGATGGAGGAGTTCCGCGGGCTGGCCCTGTTGACCACCAACGCCAGGTCCAGCATCGACTCCGCCTTCAGTCGCCGGCTGTCGGCCATCGTGTCCTTCCCGTACCCCGACCCCGAGTTGCGCGAGCAGCTGTGGCGTCGCGCCTTCCCGACCCGGACGCCGACGGCCATCGACCCGGTAGCCCTGGCATGCATCGACCTCCCGGGCGGCGGCATCGCCGCGGCCGCGTTGACCGCCGCCTACCTGGCCGCCGCAGACGGGGACATTGTCGGCCAACGACACGTGCTGGAGGCCGCGCGGTGGGAGTTGGCCAAGAGCGGCCGCACGATGACCCTCCCGCCGACGCGCCCGAGGTCAGCCGCCGTGGTGCGCTGACGCCTCAGAAGTCGAGACCCAGAGCGCGGACGATCCGTCGGGAGCGCTCACTGTGACACCACGCCAAAATGGTGTCGCCGTTGTTTTCCAGGAGGGCCGTCAGCTCCGCGTCGGAGAGCCGAGAGATGTCGTGGACGTTGATGTTGGTTGCTGACGGCAGCGCGCCGAAGTCCTCCATGAGGAATTTCGTTTCGCGGTGCAGCCAGGTCAAGAATCCGGTTTCGTCCCCGTGGGTTCCGGTGATGATGTCGATGGCTCGGCCGCCTGTGCCGCTGCCGCCGTTGATCCGGGTGGCCAGCTCTTCGACGTGGTTGGCGGTGATGACGTCGGTGGACGCCCAGATACGCCCGCCTCCGCCGACCTTCTCGAGGCCCTGCATCTCGACTCCCTGCACGATCTCCCTGCTGATCTGGTTGGGGGGCCAGAACTCCCTGAGTTTCCTTGCGCTGAAGGGATTCCAGCGGGAACTGCGCGGATCCGCACTCTCGGCGACATCGGTGGCAGCGCTCTCGGCCAGCGGTGCATCATGGGCCGCAGCCTCGGCCGTCCGCGTCGCACCGCGCTCCCCCTCGGCCAGCCGCTCCCCGGTGCGTGCGGCGTCGGCTCCCTCGACCACGCGCTCTCCCGTCCGCGCGGCCTCGGCTCCCGCATCGGCCAGCCGTTCCCCGCGCCCGGCCGCCGCAGAACCCTCGCTCGCGATCTCGATCAGCCGGCGGACCGCAGGCGACGCTTCCATCGCCTGCTTGAGCAGGCGGGCCAGCCGTCCGCCGGCCGCGGCGCCTTCGCCACCGGCCGCGACTCCACGCAGTACGTTGCCGATCCCTTCGGTGGCAAACGCCAGCAGGATCTCCAAGAGCACCTCGAACAGGATCTGGCCGACGACGTCCCCGACCGCCTGGCCCTGCTCGAAGACCGTCGTGCGGAAGAAGCCGGTGGTCAGCGAGCGCCCGAATTCCTCGCCCGCGGCGATTCCCAACTCGTTGGACCACTGCATCAAGATGGTCGGATCCGAGCTGAACTCCTCCAGCAGGGCGGTCAGGGCCGCGTTCAGCCGCTGGAGTTGCTCGTACTGCCGGCGACGCAGCGCTCGATGCTCGCTGCTGAGGATCAGATGCCACGCCTCGGTGGTCGCCGCGTCCATCAGGGCGGGCGGGGACATGGAGATCCCGAGCTGGACGATCATGCCGAGGCCCTGTATCAGGTTGACCAGCCCGTGGCCGAGGCCGACCGGCAACCCGTAGAGGTAACCCCCGTAGAAAGTCGGCAAGTGCTCCCTCAGGTCGCTGCTGAACTCGTCCAGCTCGGCCGGCGGGATCGCCGCCTGGCAGCCCGCCAGGAAGCCCAGGCCGAACAGACCCTGAACACTGGTGTCCAGCTCGATGGCGACGACTGCGGCGGCAACGGCGGTGGAGTCGGTGCGCGACACAAGGCCGGTCGTGACGGCCCGCCGGGCGGTGGTCACCGCGCGTGCCGCCGCGATGCCACTCTGCCGTTCGGTCTGTATGCGATGGAGGATGTCCAGCTCGCGGGTCTTCTGCTCGGTTTCCGGCGAGCTCTCGGTCGCGGCCTGCAGTTCGAGTTCCAGCCGGTCGACGGCCGACTGCAACTCCTCGTCGGTCATCCCACGCGCCTCGACCTGCCAATCCACGCTGGCGTCCTGGCGTTGCAGCACCTGGCGCCTGGCGACCCGCTGCTGCACGACATGGGTCAGTTCGTGGGCGAGCAGCCTCTTGCCGTCGGTCGAGCCCGGGTCGTACGCCCCACGCCGGAACGCGATGTCGGTGCCCTGGGTGAAGGCCGTCGCACCCTCCAACCAGGTTTGGCGGTCCGCCTGGGTGTCGGCGTGAATCCGGACGTCGGCCAGATCGTGGCCGAGCCGGGTTTCCATCGTCGAGCGCACCGGGGCCGGCAGCGGCACCCCCTGACCGAGGCTCCGGGGCAGCCCGGCGAGCGCAGCCAAGGCGACCCCGCGTGCTTGACCGTGCTCGGTCGCCTGGTCGGCGGCCGCCTCGGCGCTTGCCCGCTGGCTCATCGCGGCTGGCGCGGGCGCTGCAGCCGGCCCGTCCCGACCACCAGGACAACGCGCTCGCCGGGATCCAGATCGGTGCCGGCCTTCGGCTCGGTTCGCAGCACCAGGCCCTTGCGGCCGCCGATCTCTTCGATTTGGTCCACCGCCAACCCCAGGCCTTCCAGCGTGGCCCGCCCGGCGGCTGCGGTTTTACCCGTCAGATCGGGGATGGTGATGCGGCGAACGCCCTGGTCCGCGACGAGCCAGAACCACTGCTCGAACCGGCCGCCGGTCACCGCGTCGTCGGACGGCAGGTCGACGAAGGTCTGTCCGCCGCGGCCGATTGTCCGGGAGTGTCCGTTGAGGTGCAGCTCGGCGTCGTCGGCGCCGATCACCGCCCAGCCGTCGAGCTCGTACCGGCCGAGAATGGGGCGGTCCCACTTGTTCTGCGCCAGGACGCCCCACAGCGTGTCCTCGAGCCACCCACGAGTGATCTCGTCCGGGACCCAGTGGAGCGACCGTCCTTCGCCGGTCTGTTCGCCGGCAAGGGTGATCGAACGAAAACCGATCGGCTGGTCGCCCCACATGGTGCCGTCCTCGCCCAACGGCCACGGCAGGTCCAGCAGGACGCGGACGACAGGTTTGGCCTTCACCGTCTCTGGCACCACGACCCCGTCCAGCGTCGCCTGGATGCCTCGGCCCAGCGAACGGGCGCCCACCGTCGAATCGTTGACGAAGGGCTTGTCGTCGCCGAACTGCAGCTTGACCACGTGCACCCCGGCAGGCGGGACGTACGGGATGATCAACTGCGCGCCGACGACCGCGACCGTGTCGGGCACTTCGGCCGACACGAGGCTCAGCGCCGACGACGGCTCGTTGTCGAAGCCGGGCTGCCACCAGAAGGTGGCCACCCCGTCGGCGTCGGTGAGCGCCGTCGTCTGCTGCCCCGCGTCGGGTCCGGTGAGGACTGTCGGTCTGGGCTTGCCGGGATCGGCCGGCTCGACCAGCCCCTTGTCCGAGCAGGTGGCCACGACCTCCTGCTTGACCGCCGGGCCGCACGGCGAGTCGAGCCGGACCCGTACGGGTTGGGGAAGGACCTGACCTTGGGCCGTCGCGTGTTGTCCGTCACCGCCGAGCAGGGCGAAACCGAGCGTGGTGACGAGTTGGCCGAGCGCGTCCTGGACCGTACGGGTGGCGGCGAAGCCGTCGCACACCGGGCTCCACTGCACCTGGGAGGCGATCGACAGCCGGCCGGTGACGACGAGGTCCGGGTCCAGTGCGACCCCGTGATCGTCGACCCGCCGCACCGTGAGGGTCTGCGTGCTGGGGCCACCAGCGGCGAGTCGCCAGCCGATCTCGGCCACCCCGTCGGCCTCGGTCAGCACCGGGTGGGCGCCTGTGGTCCAGGTGGTCCGGTCGACCGAGAGCGCCCCGCCATCGCTGGCGACGAACTCCACGGCCGCGGTGGGGACGGGCAGGCCGCCGTTGCGGACGACCACCCGGACCGGCTCCGGCAGCGGGTCACCCGGCATGGCCTCCTGACCGTCACCGCCGGCGAGGTCGAGCGTGATCAACTCGGTGAGCGGCGGGAACAGCCGGCGGCAGTCGCCGTCCAGCGTCCATCCCGCGGCGTCCCGGGTCAGCAGCCCGATCGCCGCCGTGTGGTGGTGAGGCCCAGCCGGTGCCTGCGGCACCGGGTCGCCGCCGGCGTCGGTCGGCCAGTCGATCGTGCCGGCCCGGGTGCCGACGCCGTACTCGAGCCGGACGGTCCTGGCCGGGATGAGCCAGTAGTCGCCGGTCCGGGCGTCGGCCGACTCGGGGAAGGCAACCTGGACGCCGCCCTCGAGATCCTTGGCCGCGGTGGTCGCGGTGTCGGTGCCCTCCCAGCGACGGGCAATGGGATGTTCACCGAGTCCGGCGAGGTCGACGACGTCGGCCGGGGCTGCCCAGGTGATCTTCAGCGTCGTGCCGATCGGGGAGTCCGCGATGACCAGGCTGCCGGGCTCGCCGCGCAACTCCCGGGTGGTGCTGGTCAGCTCGACCAGATCGCCACGGTTGAAGGACAATGTGTCGTCGCGGCCCTCCCGGTCGAGGGTGAGCATGGACTGGTCGGGGTGCCCGCTGACCGGGTCGATCCCGAGCACGCGGGCGACCACGCTGCCGTTTTCGCGCGACCAGGTGTAGGTGGCAGGCCTGCCGCCGGTTCGAGGCCGGTGGATCTGTACCCGGTACAGCTGATTCTCCAGCAGTCGGTAGCCACCGCTCGCGGTGATCTCGCAGGGGTCCGCGCCGGCCGGCGCGTCGTCGATGGAGGCCGTCAGCCGCGGGATGGTTCGGGGCAGCAGGTCGCGGTCCAGGTCCGAGCACAGCGCTGCGCCCCGGTCGGTCAGCCGGACCTGCCAGACCGTCTGCGACCGGGTCGTGGTGTCGGGCCCGCCGAGCGCCGGCTCGCGCAACTGTGGGTCCTCGTCGGCCGTCACCTGACGCTGCCAGACGTCGAGGAACGCCACGTAGGTGCCGGCGGGCGGCTCGACCAGGCCGAGGAACGGCTGCGCCGCAAGGGATGTGAGCGTCGACTCGCACAGGATGCCGTCGACGTAGTAGCGGCCGCCGGTGAGCCGGAGCTCTGCCCACGCCGCGCCGGCCGGTGCGGACCCGGTGTCGTCGGTGATCGAGAACCCGCCGTCGCCGACCGGGCCGCCGGAGTCGCCCACCACGTCGCGGGTGCGGGTCTCCTCGTGCTGGCGGATCAGTTCGGTCTGCTCGTTCCAGTCCGCATCCAGCAGCACCCTGCCCTGTTGGAGCAGCACCGATCGGTAGCCGCGGCCGGGGCGGTAGGTCCAGCGCGAGAAGTCACCGTGCATGTCAGCTCCCGAACAGTCCGATCTCCAGGCCCACTCCCACGTACGGCTGCAGCAGCCGTGCAGTGGCACGCAGCCGGGCCGATCGCTGCAGCCAGTGGTGCACACCCATTTCCGACTCGCCCTCGCCGCCGGACGCGATCTCGGGCGGGCAGCGATTCGCCAGGGCCAGATAGGAGGGCGAGCCCGCCTCGATCGAGAGTAGACCGGCGCGGGCGCGTGCCGCCCGCCGTCACCGGACACGCAGGCGAACCGGCGTGGCGCCCGCGATCCTGCTCCGAGGTAGCTGTAGCGGACGCAGCCCACCTGCCGGTGCTCGACGGTCACCGTTCCGTCGAAGATCGCGTTACCGGCCTCCAACGTGCGGCAGTCGACGGCGCCCCGGATCGTGCTGCCCTCGACGGCCACCGCGACAGCCGCGCCGAGCACGGCCTTCGCGGTCGGCCGGTCGAGGACGGAGTCGACGATCGTCAACGCCGGAACCGAATCCGCCAGCCGGACCCGGGTCGCCAGCGTGCGGCACAGCGCGACCGAGCACCGTTCGTTCGCCGTCGCCCCGGTGCCGTTGACCCGCACCTCGCCGGCCAGCGTGCACTGGCTCACCGTCAGCCAACCGAGATCACCCGCGGCTACGACGACGTCGCCGGTGATCACCACCCCATCCAGCAGGACCGCCGACCCGTCGCCGCCGGTGATCTCCAGCCGGCCGTCGAGCACCGGCCGCAGGCCTTCCGGGGCGTACTCGCCCGGCACCGGCGGGAGGACCTCGCCGGTCCGCAGCACCCGGTCCTGCCAGCTCGCGGCGACGATGATCAACCGGGTGGCAGGTGGCACCGTCACGGCGAGATCGCCGGCCTGGCGGGTTGAGCCGGCGATGCTGAGCACGTAGGTCCCGCCGGCGGGGGAGTCCGCTCCGGCCCAGGCCGTCTCCGCGTCGGTCAGCGCCGTGGCGAGGCTGTCGCCCGCGCCGACCGCCACCTGGGCGCGGACGTCCGGGCGCGTGCTGTCCCCGTCGCCGACGAATCCCTGCCGGGCCAGGGCGTCCGCGTGCACCCCCGCCCGGTCGTACGGGCCCGCGCCGACGTCGGCGACGGACCCGTACGCGTGCGCGACCCGGACCAGCGCGGGGGTGCTGCGAGTCGTTCCCTCGAAGGTGACCAGGCGTCCGCCGACCGGGTCGATCATGGCCTGCGGTCCGGCGCCGGTCGCCAGCTCTTCGAGCCCGGTCACCCGCAGCCGATCCGGCCGCAGCACGGTGCCGTCGATCTCGACGCCGACCGGCAACGGCAACCGCGGGTCGACCCTGGCGGCGGTCAGCAGGTCGAGCAGGCGACGCGGTCGCAGCGGAACCGGAAGGTCCGCCTCGACGGCCAGATGCTCCACGGTGTCCTCGAGCGTGGGCGGCGCGAACAGCGGGGTGGGCCGGCCGAGCGGATGGACGGCGTACCCGTCGGCGGTCGGCACCGCGTCCGGCCAGTCGTCCGGGTCCGCCGAGTTGAACGCGTAGACCTGTGTCCCGTACAGGAAGACGCCGACATGTCCGATGTTGTAGCGGCCACCCCCACCGGCGATGTGCCGGACCTCGCCGGTGTGGCCGAGCGGGTCGAGCGCACCGACGGCAACCGCGGGTGGCACCAGGTCGAGCTGCGCCGCGCCGCGCAATGACGCCGTCGCGGGCCGGTCCGGCCGGACGTGGTTGACGTTCCCGGACGCGCTCAACCGGCTGAAGAACTCGATCGCCGTCGCCGGCCAGCCGGACGCGTCGCGGGCGACCTGTTCGATGACGGCGACCGTGCCCTTGCGCCTGCGGTACCCGATGGTGTTCGCCACGTACGCGCGGCGGCTGACGGTCCCCTCGGCCTCGGCAGGTAGGTCGCCCACGCCGACCAGATCGGCCAGGTAGGGGATCACCCATTCCGGTGCGGTCTCGACGAACCACGAGGCGTAGAGATCGTCCAGATCGGCGTTCAGGATCCCCAGCTCGCCGGCCACCACGTCGAGCAGCGCGCGGAGCAGCCCGCCGGTCTCCTCGTCGCGGACCCTGAGGTGGACCGGTAGCAGGTCCAACAGTTCTTCGGTCGTGTTCATGCGACCAGGTCCGTCACCGTGATGCTCCGGACGCCCAGCAGTTGCGCCGCGAGCAGACCCTCGGCCGGGTTGTAGCGTCCTGGCTCGGCCGTCAGGACGCCACTTCGCCGCCGCCGGACTCCGCCTTCGGTGTGCAGTTCGGGCATGGTGCAGGCCACCACGCCGGGCACACCGTTGACCGCCACCAGGACCTCCGCCGAGGTGACGGGTGCGCCGAGGGTTCGGACCGCGCGGCCGTACGCAGTGGTCACGGCGGTGATCACGTCGGCCACCACCAGATCACGGAGGTGGGCCGGATCGTGGGCCACGGCGACCCGGACCGAGAAGTCGAGGACGTCTCCGGCCAGCACCTCGACCTCGTGCCCGGGGTCGCGGGCGGCCAGCAGCGCGGACTCGAGGTCGGCGATCAGTCCGGGGCTGGGGTCGGCGCCGGCCGTGCCCAAAACGGTGACGACCACGACGTACGCGCGTCCGTTCCACACCAGGTCGGCGCGGGCCGGGCCGATTCCCGCGTACGTCCGGGCGAAGTCGGCATGGTCTTCGACCGAGACGGCGCGGGCGAGCGTGCGGACCCGCAGCGGAGCGTTGACCCGGGCCTCGTCCAAAGCCTCCGGGGGTGCCCAGTCGTGGGCCGTGGTCGGGTTGGCAACGCCGCGGATGCCGAGCGGCCGACGGGTGAGCAGGCTGACCTGGCCGGCCCGGACACCACCGGGCGCACCGATCCCGACCCGGTAGGTGGCGGCCACGTTCTCGGCGCCGGTCGGCACCCGTGCGCCGTGCACGCCGTCGCCGAAGGTGATGGTCGCTCCGCCGTCCTCGGCCTGCCGGATGGTGTAGACCCGGTCGCTCGGCCCGGCCTGATCGAGCCCGGGAACTTCCCGCCACGCCACCTCGGAGACCCGCACCTCCAGCGCGGGCACGGCCCCTTCGGCCACCGGCGCGCGGACATAGGTGAGTGGCGTCCGGCGCGGCGCGAACCGCTGGAATGCGACGTTGCCCCCGCTGCCCAGGATCTGCCGCACGGTCTCGCCGTGGGTGGCGGGAACGACGTTGGCCCGAACCACCAGGCCCTCGGGACGATAGCGGGCGCGCAGCGGCGCGGTCAGGGTGAGCCGTACCCAGCCGGGATCGGTGGGCTCGACCGCCACCAGGGTCGCCGGCTCGCCGACCGGCAGTCCGGTCAGCTCGTCCCGACCGGTGATCATCAGCAGCCGACCGGGCGGCGGCGGCGGATCGCAGGCCGCGACCTCGAGCGTCGCCCCTGTGACGATCGCGTCGGCGGGCCGGTCGTCGGCCGGCAACGACGCGGACCCGCAGTGGATCTTGACCCGGCGCCGCTGGAACCGGTGCAGGTCGTCGGTCACGTCGACCCGGACGCGGGTGATCGGCCCGGTCAGACCCCACCTGGCCCGTCCGTCGGCGTCGGCGCGCTCGACCCGGACCGCCTCGGTGTAACTCGGCTGTTCCAGGACCAGCCAGGTGTCGGCCCGCACACTGGCGTGGTCACCGTCCAGCTCGAGCAGGTCGGTGTCGCCGAGATCCTCGAACCCGGCCCAGACCCGGCGCGGCTCGGTAGGGGTGTCATCGCCCGACGTCGACGACGAGCCGGGCGGCGGGTTCTCCCCGGCACCGAGCATGCTCGGATCGGGCGCGTTGAAGCCGAACAGCCTGGTTCGGTCGGTGAAGGTGAACACCTGCGGCGCGACCTTGGCGATCAACGGCCGGTCGTCGGAGTTGCCCAGTCGAGCGTCGAGATCGAGTCGCACCCAGCCGGACCGCCCCTCGGGCGCGACGTGGACCGCCTGGACGGTCCGGAAGTCCCAGGTCTCCTTCGCCTCGTGGCCCAGCGCGGGACGCCGGTCCGCCCTGGCCAATCCGTAGGCGATCCGCTCGTCGCCGACCACCAGGACGTGGTCGCCGGGACGGACGGTCGTACTGTTCGCCGCCAGCCAGATCTCCGCGGTGGCGCGGCTGTAGGTCTGGGCCATCCCGGCCCGCCCCGCGAGCGCGTTCCACACGCCGCGCACCTCCAGGTCGTCCGAGGTCTCGAAGGTCTGCGGGGTCTCGTCCTGTCCGGGGATGCTCTGCACCGGAGTGCCCTTGGGTACGGCGACGGTGTCCGGCGCGCCGGCCGCGGTCTCCGCCTCGAACGCGAGCTCCACCTGCGCGGCCACCCCGGGCCGGAGCTCGTACCCGAGCGTTCGGGCCAGCTCGCGCACCGACCGGGTCTCGGTGGCGGTCGGCAGGAATCCCTCCTGGGCGATCCGCTCGGTGTAGAAGGAGACGATGTCGGCCACCACGGCCCATGCGTCGAGCAATGCGATCGCCGGGTCGTCACCGACGTGCCGGGCGAGCCCGCGCAGCGCCGGCGGCCGGCCCGGAGCCCCGGCGGCCACGTCGTCGCGCATCCGCGCCAGCGCTGCGGCGTACGGGCTCATCCGCCACTCCTCGACCCGCCGGTCGTCGCCCCCTGAGCGAGGCCCGGCGACGCCCGTGCCGCAGCCGCAGTCGGTCATGCCCCACCTCGCAGCTCGATCTCGACGCGGCCGGCTTCGGGGTTGCTCGGATCGGAGTCGCAGCGCACCACCTCGCGCGGTCCCATGGTCAGCACTCCACCGGTGACCGGCCGCTCGCCGGTCCGGCCGAAACGGGTCACCTCGACCCAGGCCAGGCCGGGCACGGCCATTGCCGCCGCCACCAGGTCACTGAGGTAGAGCGGCTGACCGAACGTGAACCGGTCCGGGTCGAAGAACCGGCGCACCGACAGCGCCTCGGTCAGCGCGGTCATCACATGGGCCCGAATCTGGCCGGGCAGCACACAGCCGACCAGCCGCAGGGTGAGCGGCACGAAGACCGGCTCGGCCAGTTCGACATCGACGCCGGCCATCCGACGCAGGTCCAGAGTGGCGGCGACCCGGGCGAACTCGGTCGGTTGACTGCGCTCGGCGCCGGCGACCAGGTCGACGGTGACCTCCTGCGCGTACCAGGATCCCGTCCAGCGCCTCCGGGCGACCGCCCGCTGCACGTTCGCGTCCCCCATGGCGACGGTTGCGTAATCGGCCGAGGTCACCGCGCGGAGCTGGGTTCGGAAGGCCTGCGGGGCCAGCTCCTTCACCTCGTCGAGCAACTGCGGTTCGGCGCCGCCGAACGCCGGCAGCGGGTTCCAGACGGTCACGGCGGCACCGACCGGGATGGTGGCCGCACCACTCGGGGCGGCGAGCAGCTGGGTGAGCCCGTCGGCAGCGACATTGCCGCGCAGGCCGCCGCCGAGCCGGTACCACGCGCTCACGTGCGCGCCGTGGGTCGCCCGACGCCCGACGGTCCCGTCGCCGAACCGGATCCGCGCGACCCGGTCGGCCTCGGGCTCCACGACGAGGTGCGCGTCGAACCGGCCGCTCGCCAACAGATCCAGGACCGGGGTCCAGGTCCGCTGGCCGTCGTCCAGCTCCAGGGCGGGCAGGGCGCGGGTCGGGTCCGGCCGCAACATGGCGCCCGCGTCGGCGGATTCGCCGACCGGATGATCGGCCGGGAGAGGATCGACGACGCTGACCCCGGTGCGGCCGACCCGCGGCGCGTATGTCCCGGTCGGCGGCACCTGTCCCGGGACCAGGGGCTCCGGCTCGACCGACGCGCCGTGGTCGGCAAGGACGACATTGGCCAGCGCAACCGCCCGGACGACCGGAATCCCGGTGCCGCCCGGCTCGCCGACCCGCAACGGCGCGACGAGCGCGTCGGCGACTGTCCACCTCAGTTCGAGCACGCTGGTCGGCGGGACCGTGGTGGGGTCGGTGTGGACCGCGGGATCGGCGGCGAGCCGGACGGCCTGACGAGACGTCGGGTCGCCGTCGTGGACATCGCCGTGGGCGGGCAGGTCGGCCAGGATCACCACGTCCCCGGCGTGCAGCAGTCCCGGCGGACCGGCGACAAAAGCGGCCGTGGTACCCGGAGCAAGCCAGTGGTCGGTGTCCCCCCAGGCATACAGCGGCAGGGCGTTGCGAGCCGGATCGAGCCGAACCGGAGCGCCGGTCTCCATCACCACGGCACCCGCTTCGTGGGCGTCGAGCGGGGTGGGCGGCCGGCCGAGGTTGCCGGGCACGAGATCGGCCACTCCGCCGCCCGCCGGCCAGGTGAACGCGGCATCGGTGGTCAGTGCGAGCCAGGTGCGTGCTGCACAGCCGTCGTGCACCCGGTAGTCGAGCAGTCGAGCGTGCCGGCGGACGGAAGTGCGGCGTCGGGCCGTGCCCAGGTAGGCCTCCGCGCCGATCGCGTCCTGGCGGTAGGAGAGCCGGTCGCCGAGGTAGGCGAACAGCTCGGCCAGGGTGACCCCGAGGTCAGCGGGGTTGCGGTCGCGCCAATCGGGCAGCAGGGTGCCCAGCCGGTCGATCAACAGGGTGCGCAGGGCGGGGTAGTCGCGGCTGAGGTAGTCCAGGGCAGGGCTACCCGGATCGAGGAAGGTCGGGGCCTCCGGCGGGGCGCAGTCGAGGACCGTCGGGCAATCGACCTTGAAGTCGAACGGCGCCTCGGCGAGCACCGGGTCGAAGCCGTCGGGGGCCGTCGCGCCCGAACTGTCCCGCAATTGCAGCAGGTACCCGGAGAAGTCGCCGGCACTGGTGGTCCGGATGACGAAGACCAGCGGCCGCGCTGCCTCGTCGAGCAGGGCGCCCGTCACCAGCCGCCGGTCGGCGGGTCTCACGCCGGGCAGCGGAGGGCCGCCGTCGACCAGCGACGTGGCCGGGTAGGCCCAGTCGACACCGACCGGGTTGATGCGGGCGTCGGGTCGCACGCCGCCCAGGATCCGCACCCGCTCCGCCCGCCACCCCGCCGGCACCGGGCGCTTGAGCAGGTGGACGAGCAGGGTCCGCTGCGCCGGCGCGCCGGATTCGAACCCTGGCTGCCCACGCCGGTTGCTGATCACCTCGACGAAGTCGATCCCGTCGACGTCGCCGGCGCCGCCGATCAGGCCGAGCACCAACTGCCGGCGTGCGTCGCGATCCACCGCCGCCGCGAACATCCCGACGGCGCTCGAGGCGTGGGAGCTCACGGGGCACCCCCGCTCACGGTGACAACCCGGCGCTGGTCGCTGGTGGGTGCGCGGAGCGGGGAGTAGATCACGGTCACATCGAGCCGTGCGTCCTCGGAGGTGACCCGGACGTCCTCGACCCGGATCAGTTCGCCCAGCCAACGCTGCAGGGCGGCCTGGACGAGGGCCTGCGTCGTGTGCGCGGTCTCGTCGTTGCCGGGGGCGAAGACGAGCCGGTCGATGCCGCTGCCGAAGTCGGGCCGGTTGACCCGTTCACCTGGCCGGGTGAACAACACCGCCTCGACGAGTCCGCGCAGGTAGTCCTCCAACTCGACCGTGGCCGTGCGGCCGCGCGCGTCGAGTCGCAGCGGGAAACCCAGATGCATGTTCATGCCGGACCCGCCGCGGTGGTCATTGGGCCTGCACCCGCATCTGGTAGGTCACCACGTTGACCGGTACGCCGGTGGGCACGCACGTCGCGATGCCGGTCGAAACCACCAGCGGCTGGCCGCCGCAGGTGACGCGGACGGTCGCCACACTCCACATCGCCGTGGCGCACGGGCCGCCCGAGTTGGGCGGGAAGGGGCATCCGGCGACCGACCACGGGGCGCTGGAGGTCACCGAAGGGGTGCCGCCGAGCACCACCCGCGGATTCGGATTCGTCGGCGTCACCTGGCCGCCGTGGCTGCACATCACGGTGGCCGACTGCTCGAGGAGGTAGCCCATCTCAGATCACCTCGAGGGCGCCGTCGTTGATCTTGACCGACGCCGGGCCGAGTTCGATCTTGGAGGCCCCGACGCTGAGCTCGATGCCGGCCGAGGTCATCGCGAACTTCAACGGAGCGGACACCGCCGGCGGCGACACCTCGATGGTGAGTCCGCCGCCGCCGGGCAGGTCGCTCAACTGGATGCTCACCGAGCCGGTCTTGATGATCTTCACGTCCGGCACCGCCGGCGAGGCCGGCACCTGGCCGGTCGTCCAGAAGCAGCCGGCGAGGATCGGCCGCTCGGGGTCGCCCGCCTCGAACTCGACCCACACTGCGGCCCCGGAGGGCGGGACGGCGAAGATGCCGACCTGATCCCCGGCGTACGGCACGCACACCTCCGCCCAGCTCAGCTGGCCGTCACCGAGTACCGCAGGCACCTTCACCTGGACCCGGCCCAGCATCATCGGATCGACGTTCTGGGCGACCGTGCCGCGGTACTTCCCGTAGAACCGCTGGCTCATACCGGCACCACCGGAACCGTCGAGCCGTAGCCCTCACGGGCGATCGTGAAGGCCTGCCCGTACGAGCCGGGTCGCACGGTGTGCTCGACCGACTTCACGTACCAGAGGCCGTCGTGCGACCAGCCGGCGCCGCGGACCCCGACCAGCCCGCGGGGCCGCAGCACCGACCCGTAGCGGCCGCCGTCGAGCGTTCCGGTGCCGGTCACCGCGTTGGCTCCCAGCTCGACCGCCGCCTGGGCCCGGGCGAAGGCCGAGACGGTCGACGTGCCGCTCTCCCGGAACCGCCGGGTGCGGATCTGGCCGGCCGCGGTCAGCCACAGCGGCAGCGCAGCCAGCGGCGGTTGCACGCTCGGCCCGCTCCGCACGGGAACCGCGGTCCCGGTACGCGGATCCTGCACAGATCCCTGCACGGCAACGGGTTCCAGTGCGTTCATGGTGAAGGTGGGTGCGGCGGTGACGTTGGTTTCCGGGCCGAGATCGACCGAGATGGCCGGCTGCGGGACCCCGATCCGCACCGGTGGTCCCCAGTAGAAGCGGGAGGTACCGGGCAACGGACCGGGCAGCACGTAGCAGACGTGGCCGTGCCGTTCGGCGAGCATGATCAACTGCTGCAGGTCGGTGCCGTGCTGGGTGGGGACTCGTTCGATCGGCAGCGGCGGGTCCATGTCCATCGGCGGGAAGGCCATCGGGATCAGGCCTTGCGTCGCGTAGGGGGCCAGGATCATCAGGGCCTGCGGGTAGTCGTCGAGGGCCGGGTATTCGGCGTCCTTCTCCTCCCGGTCGAGCAACACCGACAGGTCTTCGCCGGTGACGCTGACCGTCGCCGCGCCGCCGCCACCCGCGGGCGTGAGCTGTATCTGGGTGATGATCCCGTCGAACAGCACCTCCGGCAGAATCCCGAAGCTCAGCACGAGCACCACGCGGGCATTGACGGCGAGCGGCGAGCCCATGATCAACGGCGCGTCGAGGGCCCCCGGTCCGATGGTGCGGCCGGCGTCGAAGGTAAGGGTGAAGACCGACCGTTCGTCGTCGGTCTCGGTGACCTTGGCGTCACGGAAGCGTTCGGCCAGCGCCGGCGGCAGCGGGACGGGCACGCTGGGCCCGGCGAGGATCGTCAGCCGTACGGCGGGGAGCCCCATCTCATCGCTCCGGCGGGGTGATCACGAGGATCGAGTCCTCGGCGTCGGGTGCGGTCAGCCCGTCCGGGTCGAGCGCGGCATTCGCATCGCAGATGATCCAGTAGGCCAGCGGATCGCCGAGGTAGGTCTGGCTGATCAGATCGAGCCGGTCGCCGAGCCGGACCCGGTGGGTGGCCAGTGGTGGAGGCGCCCCGGGCCGGTCGATGGCGGGGGTTGGTGGGAACCTCCTCTTGAGATAGCGAATCGGGACGCCGCCGACGTCCAGTTCGGCGATCTCGGACGCCTCGTACCGACTGACCACGGTCAGACTCCGATGGCTTCGGTCACCGCACCGATGGCGCCGGTGACCCCGGCGATGGTCGCGAGGGTCTCCTTCAACACCTGGTGGACCAGGAAGAGCGCGTAGCCCGGGTCGGCGACCGGCAGGTCGCTGTACGTCAGGACCTGGAGGCTCAGTGCTGCCGTCGCCCGCGTCGGGAACAGCAGCGTGTCGTGCGCCTGTTCGGTGATGGTGAGCGATTCGACGCGGACCGGTACGGCGCGCCCCGGACCGAGGACCAGCACCGTCAACGGGGCCTGCGGCGGGAGGATCTCGATGGTGCCGGCGAGCAGCAGCGCCGTGTTGGCGATCACCTGCGCTGTGCTCGGGTAGAGGAGCATTTCCAGTGCCGACAGCTGTGGGGCGATCCCGGTCGTCACCGCAACCGGGTCGCCGGTCTCGAGCTGGTCGGTGGCGTCGATGTCCACCGTCAGGGTGATCTTCTCGATGGGAGCGCCCCAGATCCGGCTCGCGTCGGCGGCCTGCCGGCCACCCGCGGTCGGTGCGCGGGGGGTCAGGGCGCGGGTGACGTTGTCCGGGTTGTACTGGAAGATCACGATCCGTGACAGCGGTGACGTGAGCTCGACGGCGACGATGGCACCGCGGAACACCCTGGGGCTGACCGGGAAGCTTCCCACTCCGTGAGCATCGGCCGGAGGCGTCACGATCGTGTCAACGGGGCGTCACCGCGTGGCGCGTACAGCTGAACGGCCCCGAGCGTCCTGCCAGCCCCGCGGGCACGCCGGAGGCTGCGGGGCGAGGTCCGGTTCGGTTCGGTCTGGCGAACTCCAACGGCGCGGTCTCCACCGCGTCCCACCGACGGGGGGTGCAGATATTCCTTCGGTCGGCGGCGACGACTGGTGCCTGCGGCTCAGCAAACAGTGGTCCGCGCCCAGGCCGCGCGCTGGTCCTGCGTCAGGCCCCGGACGCCTCTCCGCGGAATTCAATGCGCGAACAGGACCTGAATCCTGCCCTGGATTTCAACCCAGCTAGGGGTTTGTCCTGGCGCGCGGTTCGGGCGGTCGGGTGGCGGCTGATGGTGTCAAGTCAAGGTCGCGGGGCAACGGGCTCAGTCGGGCCCGCAGAAGGACTTCAAGGATGACGTTGACGTACATGGTCACTCCGTTACGGAAACTCGTCCGGCCGAGGAAATCGCCCAGACCGGCTGCTCCGGACGTTCCTGAAATGGGTGGAGGCATCTCCGCTGGCACCGTGCTCTCTCCTTCGAAGGCCGTGACAGCCGGTCCTAGGAATGTGGAGATCGAATCATAGTCGGCCGCCAAGCCCGCGACGGTTTTGTCTTTTTCAGTGACTTCATTGGTTGCTTTTCCGTCTGCATCTGCTCCTGTTCTCACGTATTTGACGCGAACGGCATCCCTTTCGAACGATGTGAAGGGAACGATGCGCCTGAACCGCTCGAACTCGAGCTCGAGCAGGCTCAACCTTTGCATGTGCACCTGGAAATCGACGTTGGACCCGGCCTTTATATCTACTCTGATCATTCGCCTGATCGATTTGAGTTCGTTATAGGCCGCGATGGTCTCAGACGCGAGGGACTCGAGAGCGTCGCCTTCTCGGTGCCATTGTTCGGCGCGCTCGTCGCGTGCCTTCTGCTGATTTGCTCGATCCTGTTGAATCACGGCGAGGGCAAGCGCGGCCAGACCACCGAGCACTGCAACGCCCAACACCTGCAGCGCGGCCTTGGTGACTTCCAACCGATGGTCGGCATCTTGTTCCGGCCAGAACCAGAACAGAACGAACAGACTTGCAGCGGCTGTCACCAATAGGAACAAGCCGGGTATCCAATAGATCCGTCGCCCACTACCTGCAGAGTGTTCGCTCATCGGGATCGGGCCACCAGGGCGTGCCGGGTAACGGCGTTGACACGGAACCCGTCGAATGTCAGGCCGATCGAGCCCTCACCACGACCTGTGTGTCTCCGGACCGAGAACCAGGCCGGGACGCGGCTGGCTCGCCAACGGGTGAATTGAAACCGCGGGTCGACGCGAATCCATTCCCGCGAAACCACTGACTCTTGCAAGAAATACGGCCGGGCCGGCGGGCGGTCGAGCCGAAACCAAAGCACCGAGATCAGTCGTTCGACGCGCACCGGCCGGGTGCGGTCGGACTCCGACACGGTCGGCATCTCCCCCCGCCGCGTTTTCGGCACCTGCACCGGGACGGGAAAGGTCCTTTTTTCCCGGACTGGATGCATGAACCGGAAGCGGATGTCGGCGGCTGAGTCAGGCTCCGCGGCAAGCGACGGGTACTCCGGCGAGTGGGCCGCCATCTGCGGCACGCACTGCTCCCTCATCTTCGGATCCTTTTCCGGCACCGCTGGCATCCTTTCGCCTCCACATGGCGCGCCATCAGCGCGGGTGTGCTTTACGCTCGATCCACCGTCGGATGGGATCTTCGCGGGTCGTACCGCGAAATGCAGGTGTGTGTGAATTGCCGAATTGAGTGACACCTGCCAACAACGGCAAGTGCGACCACTTCGCGAACAGGCGCACAGACGTCAGTCCATCTCAGGTAAATGCATGCGAGTGCACGAACTCGATCAGAGACTAATCGCAGCAATGAGGATGGCCAAAAACCGTGTACATACGGCAAGAGCGAGACTATCTCGGTGCGTCAGAACGTCGCAAGTTCTTCTTGGTCGGTCCGAATAAGGCGACACCGCAAGACTCGCCGGGCTGCAGACGGTCCAGTACTTGACGATCGAGTGGCATCCGGCCCTGCACCGTTTGGACACCGACGCCGGCGCAGTAGGTGTGATGGCACTACGCGTTGATCGGGCTCCCGGCCAAGAAACTGCCGGTGCCACCACCCGGCGAGTGAACCACCGACCACCGCTTGGGTCCAGTGCCGTCGTTGGTGACCGACATGAAATCCTCGCGCCGTCGAAATCAATGACCCTTGAAGAAGTCGATCGCCGCGGCCGTGGGAACACCAGGACCGTGACCAGATCGAGGAGCATCCGGCGGCTGGAACCACACTGGCTGCAGGACGGATTCAGACGCGGAGGCGGATGTGAGCGAGCAGGGCTGGCGGGACTTCGTGAATGCCGACGGTCTCGACGACTGGGTCGTGCTGCACGGCGGAGCGGCGGCGGTCTTCATGGTCTCGTCATTGGGCGAGGCGGCGCGGCTGGCCGCCGCCATCTCGGCGGTACCCGGGGTCGCCGGGGCCGGAGTACTCATCACGATGGGCGACGACCGGGTGACGGTGCGGCTGACCAGGGGACTCGAGTTCCTCGATGCCAGGCATCCACCGCTCGCCCGAATGGTGTCGGACGCCGCCCGGGCGGTGGGAGCGGTCGCCGACCGCGGTGCCGTGCAGGAGGTCCAGGTCGCGGTGGCGGCGGTGCCGGGCGACATCGACGTCGGGTTCTGGCGAGCGGTCCTGGGGTACGCAGAACTTGCCCCCGACAATGCCGTCGACCGACTGGGGCACTCGTCGACCGTCTGGATGCAGGAGCTGAGCCCGGAAAAGACGTTGCGGCACGCCATGCACCTGGACGTGTCGGTGGCCCGGGAACATGCCCTGGCCAGGGTCACCGCGGCGGTGGCCGCAGGTGGGCGGATCGTCGACGACTCGGGTGCGCCGGAGGGCTGGATCCTCGCGGATCGGGCGGGCAACAGGGTATGCGTGGCAGCGTGGCCGGACGGTTCGGCGACGGCAGGAGCCGACGAGACGCAAATGCTGGTGGCCACCGTCGTGAGTGCTCCTCGACAGGGGTGACGGTCGGCTGATTGCGACGCGCAACCGACCATCCCTTTCGACCCTCAGACCCGGAAACGCCGCCCGGTCACCGGAGAGTCGAGGTCCGCGGCACCCCGGCCGCCGCGATGAGGATGATCCTCAACACGGGCGGCGCCGGGCTGGCCGCACAGGTGCGCCCCCAGCGGCACGACGCCAGTTCGATGGAACGGTCGGAAAGGCAACAAGCGGCAGTCCGGGTCAGTCGACCGCGTATTCAATGCGGTGAGCAGCGCAACGCACCACGCCAACCAGGCCCGGGGCGCTGAGCGGCAGGGACAGCTCGGCGGCGTCCGGGAAAGAGTCGCGGCTCGGCAGGAACAACGCAATCGCATCGTGGTGGCTCAGGATGCGGTTCGAACCGGGTTCGCGTTGGCCCGAAGTGAACGCAGCTCGGGCCAGGGCATCGCGAGAGGTCCAACGGTTCCGGGGATCCGCACCATCCGTCTGTCCGGCCAGTTCGTCAGATCCTGATCATCGATGACCACCGGGTGTGGCGGGTTCCGGGGCAACTTCACCATGTATCGAGCTGCTGGACCATCTCGACGACCGGCCCCGGGTCCTGTCCAGCGAGAAGCCATTGACGCGGTGGTACCGGGGCACCTGCGATGTAGATCTCCACACTCGGCTCGGTGACGAACCGAAGCACGCTGACCGCGGAGGCACCGTCCGGGATCGCGGCGATAACCCCCGCAGGTGGGCAGCGGGCCGGGTACGTCAGTGAACTGCCAGTCGGGCAGCCAACGCGGGGCTTCCAATACGGCTACGGCCGTACCCTGAGCGGGTGCTCTGGCAGACCGTCCTCGACGTCATCGACGCGGTCGAGTCATGGGTCGCGGGCCAGTCGTACTGGATTCAGGTGCTTTTGCTGCTCGGCGTCCTGGGACCGCTGTGTTACCTGGCAGCGGGCTTCATCGACCGCGTGGTGGAAGCCGTCCTCGCCTGGCACAGCCGCCGGGACCCGGGTGGACCTGTACCGGCCGGGCCGGCCGCGACGGAACCCGCAGCCGAACCGGTTTCCGATCGAATCACCTCGATCCACACGGCCGCCGAATGAGTCGGCGCCCGCTGCCGGTGCTGACCAGGCGCTGGATGTCGATCGCACTGGTTGCGATGATCGTGATCGCGGTGCTGGTCGCGGTTACCCGCTGAGCTCGATCCCGATCTGCAGGCCAACCAATCCTGCAGCTCAACGGACCTCGAGCCCGCCCGATCAATCGATCGTCAGCACACCGGTCCGCCGCGCCCGACCCGTCAGTCGGCCACCCAGGCCGGAGGCCGCTTCTCGGCGAACGACACCGCCCCCTCCCGGGCCTCGGCGGACGCGAACTGCGCCGCCGAGATCCTTAGCAGCGCGGCGTACCGCTCGACCGAATCGTCGAGACCCCGTTGCAGCAGCGCCTTGGTCCCGGCCAACGCCGTCGAACCACCCGCCAGCAGGGCAGTCACGTACCGATCCACCGCGGCGTCGATGTCCTCGGCGACCGAATTGACCAGCCCGATCTCCCGGGCCCTCGCGGCGTCGAACACCTCGCCGGTCAACAGCAACTCGCGAGCAGCGGTGAGCTGCACCCGGTGCAGCACCGGCACGGTGATGACGGCGGGGATCAGCCCGATCCGCACCTCGGAGAAGGCGAAGGTCGCGGACGGGACGGTGACCACGATGTCCGCGGCGGCTAAAAGCCCGATCCCGCCGGCCCGAGCCGGCCCGGCCACCCTGGCCAGCACCGGCTTCGGGCAGTGCGCGATGCGCTGCAGGATGCCCGGCAGCTCCCTGACGCCCTGCCGGCCTGGCGGGGCCACCGCCTCTTCCTTCAGGTCCATCCCCGCGCAGAACACCGGTCCTACATGGGTCAGCACCACGACCCTGGCGGAGTCGTCAGCCGCGACAGCGTCGAGCGCGTCCCGCAACTGCGCGCGGACCGCCGCCGACAGGGCGTTGCGGTTGCCGGGCGAGTCCAGAGTGATCGTCGCGACACCGCCGGCGACGTGCAGCCGTACCAGCTCTTGCCGCGTAGCCGGGGCGGCTGCTGCGTTGGGCGTCCCTGAATCGTGCATCCCTGAATCCTGCAAGGTGGGTCCTCCGGACTGGGTCAGAATGGACGGGTGCCGTCCACCCTGCCCGAAGGCGACCCCGTCCCCGCGGACGGGTCGTTGCCGGACCAGGCGTACGCCGGAGCGGCGGAGCGCACGCTGTCCTTCTATCTTCACGTGCCGTTCTGCGCCACCCGGTGCGGATACTGCGACTTCAACACCTACACCGCGGGCGAACTCGGCTCGGACGCGTCACCGCAGTCCTGGCTGACCGCCTCGCTGGCCGAGATCGACCTGGCTGCGAAGGTTCTCGCCGCACAGGGCACGCACCGACCGGTGTCCACGGTGTTCGTCGGGGGCGGCACCCCGTCGCTGGTCGGTGCCGACGCGCTCACCACGCTGCTGGCCGCCGTCGACGAACGCATCGGACTCGCCCCGGACGCCGAGGTCACCACCGAGGCCAATCCGGAATCGACGGACCCAGCATTCCTGGCCTCGATCCGCGTAGCCGGCTTCACCCGGCTGTCCCTGGGCCTGCAGTCCACCTCGCGGCGGGTGCTGCAGATCCTGGACCGCACGCACACGGCCGGTCGCGCGCTGGAGGTGGTGCGGGAGGCGCGCGCGGAGGGGTTCGAGCACGTCAGCCTCGACCTCATCTATGGCACCCCGGGGGAGACCGACGCGGAGTTCGCCGACTCGCTGGCCGCCGTCATCGGCAGCGGGGTGGACCACGTGTCGGCGTACTCGCTGATCGTGGAGCCCGGTACCCGGATGGCCCGGCAAGTGCGCAGCGGACTGCTGCCGATGCCGGACGACGACGTGCTGGCCGACCGGTACCTGCAGGCCGACGCCGCGCTGTCGACCGCAGGGCTCAGCTGGTACGAGGTGTCCAACTGGGCCGCCGACGAGCATGCCCGGTGCCGGCACAACATCGCCTACTGGACCGGCGGCGACTGGTGGGGGATCGGCCCGGGCGCGCACTCCCACGTCGGCGGTGTGCGGTGGTGGAACGTCAAACACCCCGGCGCCTACGCCGCAGCGATCGCCGCCGGCCGCAGCCCCGGGCACGCCAGGGAGGTGCTGGATGACGACACCCGACGGCTCGAGCACGTGCTGCTCCGGCTCCGGCTGGTTTCCGGATTGGGCGTCCACCGGCTCACCGAGGCGGGTCGGTCGGCTGCGCAGGAGGCGGCCGGTGACGGTCTGCTGGACCCGCGATCGCTCGCCGAGGGACGGGCGGTGCTCACCCTGCATGGCCGGCTGCTGGCGGACGGGATCGCGCTGCGGCTCGCCGGCTGACCCGTACCCCAGCTTGGCTCAGCCGCGCGGGTGGGTGGCCAGGGCTGCGGTGCCGACGCCGGCCGTCGCGGCGTCCAGGTTGTAGATCCGGACGTGGATGACGGTGCGCTGTTGGAGGGCCGCCCGCAGCGCACGGTGCAGGCCGTCCTCCAGGTAGATGTCCCCCTGCCACAACACGGCGTGGCCGAAGAGGTCGCCGTAGAAGGTGGAGTCCTCGTCGAGCAGGGCGTCCAGCCGCAGTTCCTTCTTGGTGGTGACGAGTTCGTCCATCCGGATCTGCCGCGGCGGGATCCGCGCCCAATCGCGCATCGACAGCCCGTGATCGGGATAGGGCCGTCCGTCTCGGACGTCTTTGAAGATCATTTTGGGGCCCTTCGCCGCTTCTGCCGGATCCAGGGTATCCGGAGCGGTCTCTGTTGCCGGCTTCCGGCCGCGGTGCGGCACACCGGCGCGGCGGTCCGGACCAGTCGGCGGGGAGCGGGCGGCGATTACACTTGGCAGGCGGGCCTTGCGAGTGCCAGCCCGCTCCGCGCGCGCTCGACCGGCGCCGCGGAGGGTTCGACCGTTCACATCACCGCGGGTCCCGCGGCGCACAGCAGGTACGCAGACATCGGAGGTGATCATGACGGCGGACGACAGGCGTTTCGAGGTTCTCCGCGCGATCGTCTCCGACTACGTCGCGACCCGCGAGCCGGTCGGCTCCAAGTCGCTGGTCGACCGGCATCAGCTCGGGGTGTCGCCCGCGACCATCCGCAACGACATGGCCGTGCTCGAGGACGAGGGATACATCGCCCAGCCGCACACGTCGGCCGGCCGGATCCCCACCGACAAGGGCTACCGGCTGTTCGTCGACCGGTTGTCGCAGGTCAAGCCGATGTCGCCAGGTGAGCGCAAGGCGATCCAGTCTTTCCTGTCCGAGGCCGTCGACCTCGAGGACGTGCTGCGCCGGTCGGTCCGGCTGCTCGCCCAGCTGACCCGCCAGGTCGCGGTTGTCCAGTATCCGACCCTGTCCCGGTCGCTGGTGCGGCACGTCGAGGCGGTGGCACTCGACCGCCGGAGACTGCTGCTGGTCGTCATCACCGATACCGGCCGGGTCGAGCAACGGCTGGTGGAACTCGAGGACGACATCACCGACGACGCGCTCGTGACCCTGCGATCGCTGCTGGCGAGCCAGATCTCCGGGCGCCGGCTGGCCGAGGCCGCGTCGGCGGTCAGTTCACTGGCCGCGAACGCCGACCCCTCCGTCCGGCACGTCGTGGCACCGTCGGTGAGTGTGCTGCTCGATGCGTTGGTCGAACATCCCGAGGAACGCCTGGTGCTGTCGGGGACGTCACACGCCACCGGTGCCTGGGCCGATCAGCCGGCCAGCCTGCACGGTGTGCTGGAGGCCCTCGACGAGCAGGTGACCCTGCTCAAGCTGCTGGCCGCGCTGGAATCCCCGGACGCCGTGATGGTCTCGATCGGCCGGGAGAACGCCGACGTCAACCTGTCGACCTCCGCGCTGGTGTCCGCGGGGTACGGCACCGGGACCACACTGATGGGCGGCCTGGCGGTGGTGGGGCCGACCCGGATGGACTATCCGGGGACGATGGCCGCGGTGCGCGCGGTCGCAAGGTACGTCGGGGAGATCGTCGCGGGGCGCTGATCACCCGAGCCGGGCGGCACGGACTCCGAACGCCGGGCAGGACCGGATCGGCGCGCCAGATTCACCGAGATTCTTCAGATCGAACGAGATTCACACCGAGATTCACACCGAGATTCACACCGGCACCAGTTCACACCGAGATTCACACCGAGAGAACCGGTAACGAGGACCGAATTGACGTCATCCGCGAGGCGGATGATCGAGCGGGTGCGGGCTCCAGCCCGCGGGAAGGCAACTGGTGCAGAGCGTGGCACGGGACTATTACGGGCTGCTGGGCGTGGCAAGAGGCGCGTCCGCGGACGAGATCAAGCGGGCGTACCGCAAATTGGCTCGGGAGTTGCATCCCGACGTCAACCCCGATCCCGCCGCCCAGCAGAAATTCAAGGACGTCACGGCGGCCTATGAGGTGCTCTCCGACCCCGCCAAGCGGCAGGTGGTCGACCTCGGCGGCGACCCGCTGGGCAGCGGCGGCGGACAGGGTGCACCCGGCGGCGCGGGCGACCCGTTCGGCGGCATGGGCCTGGGCGACATCATGGACGCCTTCTTCGGCGGTGGCGGTGGCGGTGGCGGCGGTGCCCGCTCCCGCGGCCCGCGGTCCAGGGTCCGGCAGGGCGACGACGCGCTGATCCCGATCGAGCTGACCCTCGAGGAATGCGCCACGGGGGTCGCCAAGGACCTTGCGGTCGACACCGCGACGCTCTGCTCGGTGTGCCACGGGTCGGGCTGTGCCGAGGGCACCAGCCCGAGCACCTGTGACATGTGCAAGGGCTCCGGGGAGATCCAGCAGGTGCAGCGGTCGCTGCTCGGCCAGGTCGTCACCTCCCGGCCGTGCCCGGTCTGCCGCGGTTACGGCGAGGTGATCCCGGAGCCGTGCCGGCAGTGCCAGGGCGAGGGCCGGGTCCGCGCGCGGCGGACGGTGCGGGCGAACATCCCGGCCGGCGTCGGGGACGGGATCCGGGTCCGGCTGGCCGGTCAGGGCGAGGTCGGCCCCGGCGGTGGTGCGCCCGGCGACCTCTATGTCGAGGTTCAGGAACTGCAGCACGAACGCTTCACCCGGGACGGGATCGATCTGCATTGCACTGTGCACGTCCCGATGACCGCCGCCTCGCTCGGCACCTCGATGGGCCTGCAGACGCTGCACGGGGTCGAGGATCTCGACATCAATCCCGGAACTCAGTCCGGCACCGTGCTGACCCTGCGCGGGCAGGGCATGCCCAGGCTGCGCGGGACCGGCATCGGTAACCTGCACGTGCACATCGAGGTCGTCACCCCGACGAAGGTGGACGGGCGGCAGGCGGAGTTGCTCCGCGAGCTCGCCACGCTGCGCGGCGAGGAGCAGCCCGAGTTGGCCGCCCGCGCCCACAACGGCGGGTTCTTCTCCCGGATCCGTGATTCCTTCGTCGGGAAGTGAGCGACCCGCACCCTGCTCCGGCTGATCGGCCCGGTGCTGGTGGCGCCGCGACCGGCGCCGGCCCTGGCTGGCTGGCGCTGCCGTACTTCCTGGTTCCGGAGCTTCCCCCGGTCGGTGCCTTCCGGCTGACCGGGCCGGAGGGACGGCATGCGGCGACGGTCCGCCGGCTGCGGGTCGGGGAGCCGCTCGTCCTCACCGACGGCCGGGGAAACCGTGCCCCGGCGGTGGTCGTCGACGTCGGTCGAGCGGAACTGACGGTCGACGCCGGAGCAGCGGAGAGCAGCGCACCGCCCGCCGTGCGGATCACCCTGGTGCAGGCGCTGCCCAAGGGCGAACGTGGTGAACTGGCCGTCGAACTCGCGACCGAGGCCGGCGTCGACGGGATCGTGCCGTGGGCCGCGCAGCGCTGCGTCGCAAGGTGGAAAACCGCCGAACACCGGGCCAAGGGCACCGAACGCTGGCGCGCCGCCGCACGGGAGGCGGCCAAACAGTCCCGCCGGCCCTTCGTGCCGCAGATTGCCGACCTCGCATCGACGGAACGGGTCGCCGGCCTGATCAGCCGGTCGGACTGCACGCTCGTGCTGCACGATGCCGCCGCCGGTCCGGTCCGGTCCGCGCCGATCCCGGCTGCGGGAGACGTGGTACTGATTGTCGGGCCCGAAGGCGGCCTGACGGAGGAGGAACTGACGGTGTTCACCGCGGCCGGCGGCGTCCCGGTGCGACTCGGACCGCAGGTGCTGCGGACCTCGACGGCCGCAGCGGTGGCCCTCGGTGCGCTGGGCGTCGTCACCGGCAGGTGGACATGACGGTCCTCCTCGATGACCTGGTGTTCGGTCGCGTGCTGATCGACGGCGTGCGCAGCCGATCTGTGCCGCTGGGCAGGCCGGCGGCGGGTGGCCCCGGATGAGGATCGACACCCACGAGTACGCCTACGGGCCGCATCCCAGCCAGACGGTGACGCTGTTCCTGCCGACCGGTGCCCACCTGCCGGTCGCGGTCGTCATCCACGGCGGGTACTGGCGGGCCGCCTACGGACGGGAGCTCGCCGAGCCGCTGGGCCGCGACCTGACCCGGTTCGGTGTCGCGGCGGCCGTCATCGAGTACCGCAGGGTGGGTGAGGGCGGCGGCTGGCCGACCACCCTCGCCGACGCCGCCCGCGCTGTCGACTCGCTGGCCGGGCCCGGCCAGCAGGTCGCCGACGGGCGTCTGGTGCTGGACCGGGTGGCCGCCGTCGGCCACTCCGCCGGCGGCCACCTCGCCGCGTGGCTCGCGCACCGGGGGTCGCTGCGGGCCGGAACGGCGGGATCCGTCGGGCCGGGCGAGACGCACGTGCCGATCGTCGGCGCGGTGACCCAGGCCGGCCTGCTGGACCTGGTGTCCGCCGCCGACGAACGGCTCGGCGAGGGTGCCGTCATCGCGCTGATGGAGGGCGAGGCCCGGTCCCTGCCGCAGCGCTACCACCACGCCTCGCCGCTGGCCCAGGTCGGCGACGGCGCCCGGGTGATATGCGTGCACGGCGACGCCGACGACACCGTGCCGCTGAGCCAGTCCGAGCGGTACGTCGAGGCGGCACTGCGGGCCGGCGACCCGGCGCGGCTGATCGTGCTGCCGGGCATCGGGCACTTCGAACTCATCGACGACCGCCACCCGGCGTGGGCCGCCTGCCGGGACCAGGTGCTGCGGATGGTCTGACGGCGTTCACCTCGTGCCGGTGCGCTCGGCCAGGTACTCGTCGAAGGTGATCCGGCCGTCGGCATGCTCCGGTGTGACGTTGTGGCTGTCGCGGAGTGCCCGGGCCAGCGCACCAGGCAACCGCACCGCGCCGACCGACCGCCTGCGGTGCGTCGCGGCCAGCCAGCACCGAGCCAGATCGTCCATCGACCGGATTTCCGGCCCGCCGAAGTCCGGCATCCGGTGCGCCGCCGGGGATCTGCACACCTCGATCAGCCGGTCGGTGACGTCCCGGACGTCGACGGGCTGAAACCTGGTGCCGGACAACACCGGAAGCACCGGGCTGCGGGAAAGAGCCCGGAGCGATGCGGCGATCAGGTCGTGGAACTGGGTCGCGCGCTGAATGGTCCACGGCAGCCCCGATCGTTCGACAAGCTCTTCCGCCGCGAGCTTCTCGCGGTAGTAGGGCAGCGGCATCCGGTCGACACCGACGATCGAGACGTACACCAGGTGCGGGTCCCGGCCGGTCCGGCGGGCCGCCTGGATCAGCGTCCCGGTCAGGGCCGCGTCGCCGCGGAACCCGGTGGCGGCGTGCACGATGACCTCCGCATCCCGCACGGCAATGGGCACGCCCGATCCGGACCGCAGATCTCCGACCATCCGGTCGCGTCCCGGACGCCGGCTCAGGGCAACCGCGTCGGCGCCCGCCGCGCGCAGGCGGTCCACCAGCACCCGGCCCAGCGTGCCGGTGCCGCCGGTGACCAGAATCCTCGAGCTCATCTGATTCCTTCCCCTGTGACGGCATGCTGCTGGTGGCGGCACTGTAGGCCGTCGCCGCACGGGGCACCCGTCGGAGCCCGGACGCGGCGGCGCCCGCCCCGCCGACTGATGCTGACGATCGCCGACGTTCTTCGCCGCCGCGGGCCGGAACGTGGAATGTGCCCGACCGGCTGCCCGATCGTCCCTTCCCCCGCGGCACCGGGACCGGCACCCTGGTGGCATGCCGGACCCTGACCTCGATCTGGTGGCCCAGCGGATCCCGACCGTCCTGGGGCCGCTGGAGGTAGCTCTGCCCGCCGGCGCCGCGCTGCGCAACGACCCGGGCGCCGCCGAAGGTTCCGTCCGATATTGGACACCGCCGGCCGGTGGCGCGGTGCTCACCGTCAGCGCCGGCGAGGCAGAACAGCGGACCGCGGCTTCACTGCTCGCCCTGGAGGGCAGCCTGGACAACACCACCGTCACCGTGCTGCGGGACGAGGCGGGCGCGGCCACCGGCGAGCATCACCTCGAGTTCCTGGCCCGCCCCACCGCGGCGCGAACATTCACCGCCGACGGCGCCGGGCACGGGCATGCACATGCCGGCGATCGGGAGCCGGCCAGCCGCGCAAGATTCCGGTTCTGGCAGCACGGCGGCTCGGCCGTCCGACTCGGGTACCGGCTTGACGACTCCGCCGCGGCCGACTGGCGAGCCGTGCTGGACCGCATCCTCGACTCCGCGCGGCTGGGCTGAGCCCCGCGATGAAGGACCGTGTCCCGCAGCGGCGCGGCATCGGGCCCCGAGGCACCGAGACGTCGCCGGCGCCGCAACGCGAGCAGACATCCGCCAGGTTCGAGGCGGTGCTCGGGCTGCAGAGAAAGGCCGGGAACGCGGCGACAAGCGAGTACCTGTGCCGCGCCGGCGCCGCCGGGCCGGTTGCCCTGCAGCGGCAGCCCGCCCCGGCCCCGCCCGCCCCGGCGGTGGCCGCGGCCGTCGCCGACGCGGTGAACACCCAGACCCGGATGACCGCCGTCCTGCAGACCATGCTCCGCAGCAGCAACCGCACCGTCAGCAATACGGCGCAGCTCTACACCGGTGCTTCTCCGCGGATGAGCTGGACCCCGATGACCCGGCGGTCGGACTCCACCGCGATCGCCGCTCAGCTCGGCACCACCGGCACCCGGGAGTACTTCTTCACCGGCGTGACCGAGCCCGCCTGGACGCCGGGCGGCCCGCTGCCCGCCGGCACCAAGGTCTTCGAGCCGAGCGTGGCCGGCACGATCCAGGGCAACACCGCGCTGATCCGCGGCAGCAAATCCGACGGCAGCGCCCGGTCCGACCAGAGCTTCTCCAGCATCCTGGTGCACGAGACCAGCCACGTGCTGGTCGCCTCCTACGGCGAGCACCCGGGCAACTCCGCCAGCTTCGACCGGTACCGGGACGAGTTCCGGGCGTACTTCATCGACCCGTTCGACAGCCGGTTCGGCGCGCTGGGCCCGGACGCGAAGGCCACCGGAATCAAGAACCTGCTGGTCGGCACGAGCGCCACCAACCCGGCCCCGGCCACCAATGCCTACGGCCGGCTGCAGGCGGCGTACTGGACCACACCGGCGTTCAAGGCCCAGGTCGACGGGCACAAGCGGCCAGACGGGTTCAACCTCACCAGCAGTCCGCGGCTGGACAAACTGTTCCAGTTGCTGACCGCGGCCGCCGCCGATCCGGCGACGGTCGACGACGTCGTGCTGGCGATCATCCGGCTGCCGATCCCCGAACGGACCGAGGCGGCCGGCGCGACCGTCATCCCGCCGCTGCTGGCGAAGCTGGCGGAGGGCGCCCGCAATAGGGTCCTGCGGGCGCTCGGCGCACCCACCAGCGTGGAGTACACCGGAGATCTGAATCCGGACAAGAGCCCGCGGATCACCGCCTTCTACGACGCGCTGGTGCGCGGCGACCCGGCTGCCATCAAGACCGCGTACGGGCTGCTCAACCCGGCGGACCGCGGGCGGTTGTCGATGAACGCCGCTGCGCTGGTGTTCGTCGATCGGCACCTGGACAGCGTGCGGAACCGGGCCTGCACCGTTGCCATGATGAACACCGGCAGCGTCGCGCAGTTCGACGCGGTCGCCGCCTTCATCTCCGCGTGCCTGGACGAGCTGGCCAACGCCGTGCTGAGGACCCCCGGCACCGCGCCGTCCGCGCGGACCCTGGCCGCGGTGCGGGCCATGTCGTTCGAGTCGCGGTTGGGCTTCTACCGGCTCACCGCGGACGCCCGCGCGCAGTACGTCGAGGTCCTGCCGGCGCCGATCGCTGGGCCGTTGATCGCGATTCTGCGCGGCGACCGGGATCCGTGACGGGGCCGGACCGGACCGAGCCGCGACCGAGCCGGACCGCGCTGGCCGGACCGCGCTGTCCGAGCCGGTGATCAAAGCCTGTGAACGTTACAGGTCGCAGGACGACAGCAGACGTTCCGGAACGGTGATCACCGCGCGACGAGCCGACGGCGGCCCTGCGTTCAAGCAGATGGACGAAGGGTGTCCGTCCGCGCTGTCGGCCGACGCGGCGGCCTCACGGCGCCAGACGGGGAAGGTCGATCGCCCGGGACAGCGCTTTCTCCCGCTCGCTGAGCGGTCCGGTCAGGTAGCGCTGGATGGTCGCGCCGACGTTCGCCGCGAGCTGGTCCGCCGGCAGGGAGGCCAGCGGCTCCACCGCCAGCAGATACCGGCCGGTGATCACCCCGAGGATCTGCGTCATCAACAGCCCCGTTCGCAGATCCACCTCGTCCGGCGGCAGGCCCAGCGGCTCGATCAGCGGTCCGACGATCCGGGGCACCAGGAACTCGCGAAACATCCTGGCCCGGTGCGGATCGGCCAGCGCCGACCGCAGCGCCGCCGCCAGGCCGGTGCCCGCCGGAGACTCCCAGACACCCACCATCGTGCTGACCAGCCGGACGCCGAGACCGTCCGGGCCCTGCTCGCCGATCCTGCGCAGCAGGCCGGGCAGGTCGATGGGCACCTCGACCGTGGCCAGGAACAGCTTTTCCTTGGTTCCGAAGTAGTGGTGGACCAGCGCCGGGTCGACGCCGGCAGCGGCGGCGATCCGCCGCATCGACGCGCCGGTGAAGCCAAGATCGGCGAACGCCGTCCGGGCGGCGTCGAGGATGGCCCGCCGGGTGTCGGGGTTACCGGGTCGGCGGCCCGTCCGGGTGGGGCCGTCACCGCCACCGCCCGCTTCGGCGGGATCGGCGACTCCGCCGGCTGCCGGCCGGGGTATTGGTGCGGCGGCGGAGCCAGGGGCCATCATGGTTCTCCGGATCCCGGTCGGGGACTGTGGTCGGTGCTGCGCCGTGACGCTGGGCAGTGATGCTGCGGGCTGCCCTGCACAGCGTCAGGGTGTCCGTCGCCGCAGGGTCGCCGCGGCCAGCGTCAGCCCAAGGATCACACAGCCACCGACGACGATGAGGTCCCCCCAGAAGGTCGACGTCGGTTCGACGTTGGCACCGACCTGCTGCAGTGCCTCGACTGCGTAACTCAGCGGCAGCACGTCCGACACCGCCTGGAGCCAGCCGGCCATCTCGGCCCGCGGCACGAACAAGCCGCACAGCAGGATCTGCGGGATGACGACGATCGGAAGCAGTTGCACCGCCTGGAATTCCGTGCGGGCGAAGGCCGAGCACAGCAGGCCGAGGCCGACACCGAGCAGTGCGGTCAGCACGGTGACCAGCACCACCAGGGCCGCACTGCCGGCGGTCTGCATGCCGTACAGCAAGTACGCGCACGCCGCCGCGGCGCTGCCCTGTACTGCGGCCGCGGTGCCGAAGGCGATTCCGTAGCCGAAAAGCAGATCGCCCTTGCCGGTGCGGGTGGTCATCAGGCGCTCGAGGGTGCCGGAGGTCCGCTCCCGCAACATGGCGATGCTGGTGATCAGGAACATGATCACGAACGGGAAGAGCGCCAGCATGACCAGCAAGACGTTGTCCAACACCGGTCCGCTGCCGTCGAACATCGCGTAGATCAGCCCCATCAACACGATCGGGACGACGATGAGCATGCCGATGGTGCGGGGGTCGTGCCGCAGTTGCTGCAGGATGCGGGTGATCGTGGCGCCCAGTACGTGGGTGTTCATGACGCCGCTCCCTGTCGGATGAGGGTGAGGAACGCCTGGTCGAGGTCGGTGGTGCCGGCTCGCTCTTTGACCACGTCCGGGGTCTCGTCGGCGAGCAGGCCGCCGTCCCGCAGGAGCAGCAGCCGGTCGCACCGGTTCGCCTCGTCCATCACGTGGGACGACACCAGCACCGTGGTCCCGCGGTCGGCGCGCTGCCGGAACGAGGCCCACAGTTCCTCGCGCAGCACCGGGTCCTGGCCGACCGTGGGCTCGTCCAGCACCAGCACCGACGGGTCGCCGACCACCGCGCAGGCCAACGAGGCGCGTGACCGCTGGCCACCCGAGAGCGTCCCCACGAGTTGGTGCTCGGCCGCCTTGAGCCCAACCTGGTCGACGGCGGCGTGCGCGGCGGCCGCCGATGCACCGGCGACGGCGGCGAAGTACCGGGCATTTTCCAGCACCGTCAGGTCCGGATAGACGGACGGCGCCTGGGTGACGTACCCGACCGTCGCCCGCAGTTCCGGCGAGCCGGCGGGTCTGCCCAGCACGGTGACGGAGCCGGAGCGAATTCGCTGCACGCCGACCACCGCCCTGATCAGCGTGGTCTTGCCGGCACCGGACGGGCCGAGCAACCCGGTGATGCAGCCGGCCGGAATGCGGCAGCTGAGATCCTTCAGCACCGTCATCCCGCCTCGTTCGACGGTCAGGTCGGCGACGATGATCGCGTCGTCCATGAGCCCTCCTCGGCGTTCTATTTCATCGGCTGGTGAATTTCTGGCCCGAGCGTAGGACGTGCCCACAAGGATGTCAACAGCTGATGAATTTTCACCAACCCGAGCGCGAGCGCGGGCGCCTCGGCGATTCCGGAGGATCACCGCTCCCGAAGATCTGAGCTGCCGAGCAGAAGGGGAAGCTCACTTACGCCGATCAGGGGCAGGCGAGGACGGTGACAGGCCGGCTGGATAGGTTGTGCCGCATGCCGTACATCCGCGACGACTGCCTGTTCTGCAAGATCGTCACCGGTGCGATTCCGGCCGACGAGGTGCACCGGGACGACCACGTGGTCGCGTTCCGCGACATCCACCCACAGGCGCCGGTGCACGTCTTGCTGGTGCCGACCAATCACTACGACAACCTGCCGGAGGTGGCGTCGGACGACCCGCACGCCCTCGCCGCGTTGGTGCTGACTGCGCGGGCAATCGCGGACGCGGAAGGGATCGGCGGGGCGGGCTACCGGCTGCTGTCCAACACCGGCGCGGCCGCCGGCCAGACCGTCTTCCACGCCCACCTGCACCTGCTGGGTGGCCGGAAACTGGACGAACGGTCCGCCTGACCTTCCTGGCGTGACTGTGTTCCCGGGCCGGAATCGGTGCGGCAGCGGGGTGAAAACGTCATCGCCACGGGTAGGGCGGGGAATGAGCTGGCCGATCCGGCGTTACCCGACGGTAGAATCAGTACGGCAGTTCCATCACAGACAATCAGCGAAAGCAGGCAGTGCACCAGGTGCCGGATTCCCCGTCGGCCGCAGCGCGGTCCGACCTTCCCCGCGGTGACGACGCCACCGCCAACAGCCCCCTCGGTGACCGACGAAGCGGCGATCGCACCAGCGTCACGACCAGCAGTGATCGCACCCGCAGCCTTCCTTCCGCCGCCGATGTGTCCGGCCGCGACGGCGACCAGCGCGGTGGCCAGCTCGGCACCGCCAACCCGGTGCCGTCCGCCGCCGAACTCTCGGCCAGGACCAGCGAACGCTCGGTCGGCGAATCCACCCTGGTGGTGGCCGATGAGCGGCAGATGATGGGCCTGCTGGGATCGCGCGACTCGCTGCTGCGGCTGCTCGAGGAACACCTGTCCGCCGACATCCACGTCCGCGGCAACCGGGTCACCCTGCGCGGCAGTGCCGAGGACGTCGCCTTCGCCGAGCGCACCCTGCGCGAGCTGCTCGCGCTGCAGGAGTCGGGCTCGGTGATCACCCCGGACGCGGTCCGCCGAACGATCGGGATGCTCGCCGACCCCGACGGCGGCTCAGATTCCCCGTCCCAGGTGCTCGGCCTGAACATCATCTCCCGCCGCGGCCGCACCATCAGGCCGAAGACGCTGAACCAGAAGCGCTATGTCGACGGCATCGACCAGCACACGATCGTCTTCGGCATCGGCCCGGCCGGCACCGGCAAGACCTACCTCGCGATGGCCAAGGCCGTGCAGGCGCTGCAGGCCAAACAGGTCACCCGGATCATCCTCACCCGGCCGGCGGTGGAGGCCGGTGAGCGGCTGGGGTTCCTGCCCGGCACGCTCTCGGACAAGATCGACCCGTATCTGCGCCCGCTGTACGACGCGCTGCACGACATGCTCGACCCGGAGTCGATTCCGCGGCTGATGGCCGCCGGCACGATCGAGGTCGCTCCGCTGGCCTACATGCGCGGCCGCACGCTGAACGACGCGTTCATCATTCTGGACGAGGCGCAGAACACCACACCAGAGCAGATGAAGATGTTCCTCACCCGGCTGGGGTTCGGCTCGAAGATCGTCGTCACCGGCGACGTCACCCAGGTCGACCTGCCCGGCGGGCAGCGCTCCGGCCTGCAGGTCGTCCGCGAAATCCTCGACGACGTCGACGATGTGCTGTTCTCGGTGCTGACGTCCTCCGACGTCGTCCGGCACCGGCTGGTCGGGCGGATCGTGGACGCCTACGAACGGTGGGACGCGGAGAACGCGGCCGACGGTGACCCCCACCCGGCCGGGGACCGGCAGCAACGCAGGCTCGGCCGGGCACCCGGCGGACACCATCGGGAGTCGAGTCGATGACCATCGAGGTCGCGAACGAGTCCGGCGTCGATGTCGACGAGATCGCGATCGTGGCGGTGGCCCGGTATGTGCTCGATCGGATGCGGATCAACGCGCTCGCCGAACTGTCCATCCTGCTGGTGGACGTCGACGCGATGGCCGAGCTGCACGTGAAGTGGATGGACGAGCCTGGTCCGACGGATGTGATGAGCTTCCCGATGGACGAGCTGGACACAGCCCGCCGGCCGGACGAATCCGGACCCGGCCCCGCGCTGCTGGGCGATGTCGTGCTGTGCCCGGCGGTGGCCGGCAGTCAGGCCGAGCAGGCCGGGCATTCGCTCGACGACGAATTGCACCTGCTGACCGTGCACGGCGTGCTGCACCTGCTCGGCTACGACCACGCCGAACCCGCCGAGGAGCGGGAGATGTTCCGGCTGCAGAACGAGTTGCTCGACACCTGGCGCGATCACCGCAGCGCGCTCGCCCGCCAGCAGCGGCTGGCGGCGGTCGACGCCGCGGTCCTGGACACCGTCGGCCTGGCCGATCCCGCCGCTGGGATGGAACCGAACTCCAGCCCATCGGGTTCAGAGCCGCACGGGCGGGGCTGACCCGCCGATGGACAGCATGGATGTGCTGTTGCTGGTCCTTGCCGCCGCCCTGGTGCCGATCGCCGGTGTGCTCGCCGCCGCCGACGCGGCGATCACCACCGTGTCACCGGCCCGCGTCGAGGAACTGGAACGGGAGCGGCGGCGAGGTGCCGCATCGCTGCGCCGGATCACCGACGACCGGCCGCGTTACACCAACCTGCTGCTGTTGCTCCGCACCGGCGCGGAGATCACCGCAACGGTGATGGCGGCCAAGGTCGCGCTCAGCCTCTGGGGATTCCAGCTCTGGGTCGGCGTCGCGCTGGTGGCCGTGATGGTCGTCCTCACCTACGTCGCGATCGGCGTACTGCCGAGGACTCTCGGACGTCAGCATCCCTACACGGTCGGGCTGGCACTCGCCGGGACGACCAGGGCGCTGGCCAAGGTGCTGTCCCCGGTGGCATCGCTGCTGATCCTGATCGGCAATGCGATCACCCCGGGGCGCGGCTTCCGGGAGGGCCCGTTCTCCTCCGACGTCGAACTGCGCGAGCTGGTCGACATGGCCGGCAACAGCGGCGTCGTCGAGGAGAGCGAGCGCGAGATGCTGCAGAGCGTCTTCGATCTCGGCGACACCATCGTCCGCGAGGTGATGGTGCCGCGGACCGAGGTGGTCTGGATCGAGCAGGACAAGACGCTCCGGCAGGCACTGCATCTGGCGACCCGATCCGGATTCTCGCGCATTCCGGTGGTCGGCGAGGACGTCGACGACGTGCTCGGGGTCGTCTACCTCAAGGACCTCATCGCCCGCGCCCTGTCACTGGCCCCCGATGACCGCGGCCCGATGCTCGGCGAAGTGATGCGAGCGGCCGGCTTCGTTCCGGAGTCCAAGAACATCGACGCGCTGCTACGCGAGATGCAGCGCGACCGCACGCATTTCGCCATCGTGGTCGACGAATACGGTGGCACGGCGGGCATTGTCACGATCGAGGATCTGCTGGAGGAGATCGTCGGCGAGATCACCGACGAGTACGACGCCGACACGCCGGCGCCGATCGAGCCGCTGCCCGACGGGCAGTACCGGGTGTCGGCGCGGTTGTCGGTGGAGGATCTCGGGGAGCTGTTCGACGTCGAGCTGCCCGATGACGATGTCGACACCGTCGGCGGGTTGCTGGCCCAGCTGCTGGGCCGTGTCCCGTTGCCCGGGTCGGAGGCGACCGTGAACACCCTGCACCTGCTGGGCGAGCCGGGCGTCGATCGGCGCGGCCGGCCACGGGTGCAGGCGCTGCTGGTGCGGCGGCTCACCGCGGAGGAGATCGGCCGGGAAGCGCAGGACGAGGCCGACCAGCGCGAGGCGGACCGGGCGGATCGGGTCGAGCGGGCCGAACGCGAGGAGCAGGCCGACACGGCGCAGCGGCGCAAGAAGGCCGACCGGACGGACGCCGTCAAACGGGAGAAGGCGCAGAAGGCGGACGCCGACAAGCGCGCGGCCAAGTCCGGCAAGGCCGAGAAGCAGGGCAAGTCCGGGCGGGCGAAGCAGCCGCAGAAGCCGGCGCCCGGCAAGGATCTGGTGCGCACCGAGGACCTCACCCGCAGCAAAGAGCTGGTGGCCCCCAGCGATCTCGTCGGGGAGCCGGTCAAGGACGGGCGACCCTCCGCGGGCTCCATCCCCACGAAGGCCCGCACCGGCGGCGACGCTCCGCGGCGCAGCGCCGATGCATCCGCCGGGTTCCATTCGGAGACCAACGGCGCGGCGCACGCTGCCGGGCACAACGGCCCGGTGGTCGGTCAGCCGCCCACCACCCCGGCTTCGGATGATCAGCCGGTCGGCAGATGACCATTCTGAGCATGACGACGGTGAGCAGATGAACACGGCGAAACGGTCCTACGCAGCATCGGTCGGGCAAGCCGCCCCCGCTCAGCTGGACGCCGAGGACGCCAAGCTGGTGACCCTGGCGCGGGGTGCACGGGCCCGCGCCGGTGCCGCCGAGGGAGCAGCGGTCCGGGACGAGGACGGCCGCACCTACGCCGCTGCCACCGTCACACTGCCGTCGCTGCAGTTGACCGCTGCGCAGGCGGCCATCGCCGCCGCCGTGGCGTCCGGCGCCTCGGTGCTGGAGGCACTGGCCGTCGTCGGAGACGCCGAAGAACTGGATGCGGCCTCGACCGCCGCCGCCGCCGACCTGGCCACACCCGTCACGGTTCTCGCGGCCGCCGACGGCACCGTCCGAAGCCGGACCACCCGATGACCACCGACGTCACCGGTGCAGCCGAGATCACCTCGCCGCCACACCGGGCCGGCTTCGCGTGTTTCGTCGGCCGGCCGAACGCGGGCAAGTCGACGTTGCTGAACGCCATGGTCGGCGAGAAGATCGCGATCACCTCCGACAAGCCGCAGACCACCCGGCGGGCGGTGCGCGGCATCCTCACCCGGCCGGACGCGCAATTGGTCGTCGTCGACACCCCCGGCCTGCACCGCCCGCGCACGTTGCTCGGCGAGCGGCTCGGTGACCTGGTCCGCACCGTGTGGGCCGACGTCGACGTGATCGGATTCTGCCTGCCCGCGGACGAGGCGGTAGGGCCCGGGGATCGCCGTATCGCCGCGGAGCTGAAGGAACAGGCGGCCGGGACACCGGTTCTCGGAATCGTGACGAAGACCGACAGGGTGCCGCGGCACCGCATCGCAGAGCAGTTGCTGGCCGTCTCGGCGCTGGGCGACTTCGCCGACATCGTCCCGGTCTCGGCGGTTGCCGGCGACCAGGTCGATCTGTTGGCCGACCTGCTGATCGCCCGTTTGCCACCCGGGGCGCGGTTGTACCCGGACGCCGAGGTCACCGACGAGCCGCTGGAAACCCGCATCGCCGAGCTGGTCCGGGAAGCGGCGTTGGACGGTGTCCGCGAGGAGCTCCCGCATTCCCTGGCCGCCCTGGTGACCGAGATCCTGCCGCCGGAGCAGGGATCGTCGAAGGTGACCCGCATCTTCGTGACGATCTTTGTCGAACGCGACTCGCAGAAGGCGATCGTGCTGGGCCACAAGGGATCCCGGCTGGCGGATGTGGGAAAGCGGGCCAGGATGCAGATCGAGGCTCTGCTGGGCAGCAAGGTGTACCTGGATCTGCACATCGCCGTCGCCAAGGATTGGCAACGCGATCCGCGCCAGCTGCGCAAGCTGGGTTTCGACTCCTGAGCCGACCCCATGATGATCTGCCCGGTCGAGCTTAGCCCGGCGCTGCCGCGGGTTCCCCCAGCGAACGGCGTGACCAGCGGCGCTGGAGTCCTGCGGCAACCGATGTCGCCCGCGACACCTCGTGCCCCGATCGGGGCTTCTCCGGTCGGCGTGCCGGTGCTCGAGCGCGTTCGCGATCCGGCGACGCGCCGGGGTGTCCCGATCCACACAATCCGGACGCTTGTCGGCGCGCGCTGTGCGATCATCTGTTGCTATGGGGAGACACGCCCGGGGGGCGGTCGGTTCGCGGGTGCCGGTGGCCACTGTTGCACTCGGAGTGCTCGTGGGGCTGATCGTTGTCGGCGGCTCGTTGATGGGGTCGCGCTCGGAGGCGGTGACCAGCGCCGACACCGTCGCGGCCACCGCAGTGGTGGTGTCCTCACCTCCCTGCCCGGCGGGCTCCCGGCAGACGATCGTCGATGTCGGCACAGCCGGCAATCAGGCGGACGGTGCCAACCTGGTCCGGGCAACGCTGGTCGGTTGCGGCTACCAGGAGGGCATGCCGGTGGCGGTGCAGTACCCGGCCGGGAACCTGACCCAGGTGACCGCGGCACCTGACGGGGACACGGGCACCGCGACGGTCGCGTTGCTGCCGTTGGGACTGACGGTCGCGGGACTGCTCACCGTCGGCGCCGCCCTGGCGGTGTACGTGGACGGCCGGCGCCGTCCCCTCGGCCGCCGACACGCTGCCGGCGTCGATGCCGATGAGCAGGTCCGCGATGGCCGGTACCCCGACGATGCCGGGCTGGAAGAGAGTGGGCAGCCGCCCGTCGCCACCCACCGGACGAGCACCTCCCGACGAATGACCGCCGGTGTCGAGGACATGTCGGCCGTCGGCCCGGCAACCGCGCCCGACGGCACAGCGCTGCGTCCGTTCGTTGCGGACGGCGCCGACAAGCAGGCCGCCTCGTCACCCGACGGTGCGGTGCTGACCGCGCCGTGGGCGTTTCTCCCGATCAATCCTCGATCGACGGAGTTCCCGGACCGCAACGGTCACGGACCGTTCACCGCCGCCCTGGCCCGCGCGACGGCGACCATCGACCACTCCGCACCGCCGTTCACCCTGCAGCTGGGCGAGGCGGCTGACGCCGCCCCGGAGGCGATGTCGTCGTCCCGAACCCGCGGAACCGCCGTCACACGTCACGAGGTCGACGGCATCGACACCGGGTTGCCGAATTCCTCGAGCCTGGCGGCCAGGCTGCACGACGAGTTGTTCACCCACCGGAGCGTCTCCGGCTGACCGACCAGGTCGTCCGCCCATCGAGGGAGGTGGCCCGCCGGTGTCGTCGCCGAGCCGGGTCGCGGCGCGGTTAGGGTGGGTCGCGTGCCCACCGCCACCAGGCCACCCGCCCGTACCTCCAGAACACTCGGCCGGATCCCGCGCGCCGACTATCCGGTGCAGCGATTCCGTCTGGAAAATGGGCTGCGGGTGGTACTGGCGCCCGACAAGGGTGCCGGGGTTGTCGGCGTCGCCGTCCACTACGACGTCGGATTCCGCTCGGAACCGCAGGGCCGCACGGGCTTTGCCCATCTGTTCGAGCACCTGATGTTCCAGGGCAGCGAGTCACTGCCCAAACTCGAGCATTTCCGCCTTGTCCAGTCCTCCGGTGGCGTCTTCAACGGCTCGACCCACACCGACTACACCGACTACTTCGAGGTGGTTCCGGCAGGGGCAGTGGAACGCGGGCTGTTCCTCGAGGCGGACCGGATGCGGGCGCCGAGGATCACCGCCGAGAACCTGACGAACCAGGTCGACGTGGTCAGCGAGGAAATCCGGCTGAATGTTTTGAATCGGCCCTACGGCGGGTTCCCGTGGATCCAATTGCCGGCGATCATGTTCGACTCGTTCGCGAACTCGCACAACGGGTATGGCGATTTCGTGGATCTGCAGGCGGCAACGGTTGCCGATTGTGCGGAGTTCTTCGAGACGTACTACACGCCGGCCAATGCGGTGCTGACCGTGTGCGGCGACGTCGACGTCGACGTGGCCACCGAGTTGATCAATCGGCACTTCGCCGACGCGCCGTTCCGGCCGGCGCCGGAGCGGCCGTCCTTCGACGAGCCGTGGCCGACGTCAGTGCGGGAGGCCGAGGTGATCGACCAGCACGCCCCGACCCCGGCGCTGGCGGTCGGCTGGCGGCTGCCCGATCCGGTCTCCGACCTGTCCGGGTATTTGGCGTATGTGGTGCTGGCCGGGATGCTGACCGAGGGCGAGTCCTCCCGGTTGCAGAGTGCGGTGGTGGCGAAAGCCTCGCTGGCGACCGATATCTGGGCGACGCCCGGGCTGTTGGGCGGTCCGCTGGACTCCCGGGATCCCGACGTCTTCGTGCTCGGCGCGCTGCACCCGTCGGAGGTGCCGGCGTCGACGGTGATCGATGCGGCCGCCGAGCAGATCGCGCTGCTCGCCGCCGAAGGCCCCGACGAGGCAGAGATGCAACGCGCCCGGGCCCGGTTCGCCTCGGCGCTGTACCGGGACAACGACAGCATCGCCAGCCGCACCCGATCGCTGGGCGCTCTGGAACTGCTGCACGGCAGGGCTGAACTGCTCGGTGAGCTGCCGGACCTGCTGAACGCGGTGACGGCGGAACAGGTCGCCGATGCGGCGCGTTCGCTGGACCCCGGACCGCTGCGCCGTCCTGCGCGTCGTCCCGGCGGGCGGCCCGCTGATGGCGCCCCGCACGGCGGAGGAGATCGGCCGCACCGAGGTCGGACCGCGACCCGTTCCCGGCGATGACGCCGACCGGTCGCATCCGGCCACCGACCCTGCGCCGCGCCGAGCTGGACTCCGGGCTGACCGTGATCGCCGCCCGCAAGCCGCGCAGCCCGCTGGTCGAGGTCCGGCTCCGGGTGCCGTTCGCCGGCACCAGCCGGGTGCATGCGGCGCGCGCCGAAATGCTCGCCGCCAGCATCCTTCTCGGGACCGGATCCCGGGACCGCGAGGAGGTGGACGCCGAACTCGCGCTGGTCGGCGGGCACCTGGACGCATCGGTCGATCCGCAGCGGCTGATGATCACCGGTTCGGTGCTGTCGACCGGTCTGCCGGTGCTGCTGGCGGTCCTCGCCGACTGCCTGACCGACGCCGCATACCGCCGGTCCGACGTGCGTCGGCGAGCGCGAGCGGCTGGTCGAGCACCTGGCCATCTCGGCGACCCAGCCCTCGGCGGTGGCGCACCGCTACCTGCAGCAGCGCCGATTCGGCGAACACCCGGCGGCCTGGGACATGCCCGATCCCGAGCTCGTCGCCGCCGTCGGCCCCGCCGTGCTGCGCAGGCTGCACGAGCGCAACCTGGTGCCGCGCGGCTCGACGCTGGTGCTGGTCGGCGATCTCGAGCCCGGCCAAGGCGATCGACGCGGCCGCCGCCGCGTTGGCGGGATGGACCGCCGAGGACCGGCGCGGCGGCCCGTACCCTCAAGCCGCCGCCGGCCATCGTCGGCGCCGATCTGCTGGCCCACCACCGGCCGGGTGCGGTGCAGTCGCAGATCCGGCTCTCCGGCCCGGCCGTCCCGCGCAGCGACCCGTCCTATCCGGCGCACCAGTTGGCGAACCTGGTGTACGGCGGGTACTTCTCGTCCCGGCTGGTCGAGAACATCAGGGAGGACAAGGGTTACACCTACAGCGCGCGGTCGTCGCTGGAGTTCTGGCCGCAGACGGCGGCGGTGTCCGTCGCGTTCGACACCACCACGCCTTCCACCGCGCCCGGCGCTGCTGGAGGCCAGATACGAGCTCGGCAGGATCAGCCTGGTCGCCGCCGTCCGCCGACGAGGTGGAATCCGCCCGCAACTACGCGCTGGGCACCCTGGCGACCTCGCTGTCCACCCAGTCCGGCTTTGCCTCGACATTGTCGATGCTGGCCGGCGCAGGGTCTGGACGAGACCTGGCTGCGGGAGCATCCCGCGGCGCTGGCCGCGGTGACGGTCGACGAGGTCGCGCGGCCGCGGCGGCGGACATGCTCGCACCGGCCCGTTTCACCGGTGTGGTGGTCGGTGACATCGGCGTGCTGGAGCCACAACTGCGCGGCCTGGGCGACGTGGATTTCGCGTGAGCGCACCGCACCGGACCAGCTTCGCAGAGCACCCGCACCAGCCGCACCCGGAGCAGGCGCAACCCTCGGCAGACCGCCGAGCCGGGCACGCCGTCGCGCCGTCGGCATCGCCGGCGACGTTCCGGATCGACACCCCGGTGCTGTCCAGGGGCACCGCCGACCGGTCCGAGGATCTCCGTGACCCGCAGCCGTCGAGCGGGAATGGCCGCGCGCGAAGGTCCTGACTCTGGACCATCGCGGCCGGGCGGCGATCGACCCGGCGTCCGCGCGCCTGATCACCGCCGACGCCCCGACGTCGCCGACGGCCGCCACCGGTCGATGCGGTCCTGCTCGGCGCCGTGCACGGAGTCGACCACTGGGCCGTGCGCGGGGACGCGGCCGACCATGGTGGCCGGGCGGGGGGCGGCTGCGGGAGCGGGCTGCTCGTTGCCGATGCCGACGCCGGTCTGCTCACCACCGCGACGGCCCTGCTCACCTGGCATGCGGCGGCCGGCTACTGCCCGCGCTGCGGCGAGCCGAGCACCCCGACACCTGCCGGCTGGTCGCGGATCTGCCCGCGTGAGCACCAGGAGTTTCCCCGCACCGACCCCGCCGTCATCGTCCTGGTCCACGACGGCGCGGACTCCATGGTCCTTGCCCGGCAACCGATCTGGCCGCGCCGGACGGATGTCCGTGCTGGCCGGCTTCGTCGAGGCCGGCGAGTCGCTTGAGGGCACCGTGGTCCGGGAGGTGCTGGAGGAGGTGGGAGTGCACGTCACCGACGTCGGCTACCTCGGATCGCAGCCGTGGCCGTTCCCGCGGTCGCTGATGATCGGATTCGAAGCTCGGGCCGAAGCCGCCGCGCCGCTGTTCCCCCGGGACGGCGAAATCGAGGAGGCGCAGCTGGTACCGACCGGGACGAGATCCGCGCGGTGCTCGCGGCCGAGGCCGATGATCCCGGCGACGCCGACAGATGGCTGGCCGCAGCCGGTTCCGGTCCGGGCACCGTCGAGCCGGCGGTGATCCTGCCCGGGCAGGTGTCGATCGCCCGCCGGATGATCGAGGGCTGGGCCGACCGGCGGTGACCGCCCGAGCCGGGCCGGATCCGCACCCGGGCGCGCCGGGACCCATCCACATTCGCGCCGCAGGTGATCGGGATCCGGCGTACAGCGTGTGCGAAAATGATGCGGTGAAGCAGGACGTACTGGCCGGGCTTGGACGACGGCCAGCGGGCCGCGGTCCTCGCCCCGTCCGGCCCGGTGTGCGTGCTGGCCGGCGCCGGAACAGGCAAGACGCGGACCATCACCCATCGGATCGCGCACCTGGTCGGCTCCGGAGCGCACCCCTCGTCGGAGGTGCTGGCGGTCACCTTCACCACCAGGGCGGCCGGTGAGATGCGGGTCCGGTTGCGCTCGCTCGGCGTGCCGGCGGCGTGCAGGCCCGGACGTTCCACTCCGCCGCGCTCAAGCAGCTGCGGTACTTCTGGCCCCGGTCGGTCGGCGGCACGCTGTGGCCGGTGCTGGAGCACAAGCTGCGGCTGGTCGCCATCGCCGCCCGCCGGGCCAACGCCGGCACCGACGCCGCGACGCTGCGCGACCTGGCCAGCGAGATCGAATGGTCCAAGGCGACGCTCGCCGGTCCGCAGGACTACCTGGCCGCGGTGGCGAAACACCAGCGGGACACCCCGCTGCCTGCCGAGACGGTCGCCAAGGTGTTCGAGGTCTACGAGTCGGTGAAACAGGAGGCCGAGCAGCTCGACTTCGACGACCTGCTGCTGCACACCTGCGCAGTGCTGGAGGACGACGAGGCCGTCGCACGCGAATTCCGCTCCCGGTACCGGTGTTTCGTGGTCGACGAGTACCAGGACGTCACGCCGCTGCAGCAGCGGACGCTGGACGCCTGGCTCGGCGGCCGGGACCAGCTCACCGTCGTCGGTGACGCCAACCAGACGATCTACTCCTTCGCCGGGGCGTCGCCGGGCTATCTGCTCGGGTTCGAGCGCAGGTTCCCGAACGCCACGGTCGTCCGGCTGGAGCGGGACTACCGCTCCACACCGCAGGTGGTGTCGCTGGCCAACCGGATCATCGCCGGCTCCAGCGGCATCGCCGCGAAGTACCGGCTGCGGCTGACCGCCGCCCTGCCCGACGGGCCGGCGACGCACCTTCACCGAGCACCCCGACGAACCCACCGAGGCGGCGTCGGTCGCCGCGGCCGCGGCCGCGCTGATCGAGGGCGGCATGCCGGCCTCCGCGATCGCCGTGCTCTACCGGATCAACGCGCAGTCCGAGGTCTACGAGGCCGCGCTGACCGAGCAGGCCGTGCCGTACGTGGTCCGCGGTGGCGAGCGCTTCTTCGCCCGGGCCGAAGTGCGGCAGGCGCTGGCGTCTCGCTGCGCAACGCGGCGCCGCGAGCACGGCCGACGCCGGATTCCGCCGATGGCCGGACGACCGTGCCGACGCCGGTGCCGCGGCGACGGCCGACCGGGCGCGCACGCACGCTGGTGCCGACCGTGCGCGGCCTGCTCGGCACCATCGGGCTGAGCGACGAACCGCCGCCGCGCCGGAGCGCTGCGCGACCGGTGGGATTCGCTGACCGCCATCGTCACGGTCGCCGAGGAACTGGCCGACGCCGAACCGACCGCCACGCTGGGTCCCTGGCCGCCGAACTGGACCAGCGCGCCGAGGCGCAGCATGCGCCGACGGTGGAGGGGGTGACGCTGGCGTCGCTGCACGCCGCCAAGGGCCTGGAGTGGGACGCGGTGTTCCTGGTCGGCCTCACCGACGGCACGCTGCCGATCCAGCACGCGGAGACCCCGGAGGAGATCGAGGAGGAACGCCGGCTGTTCTACGTCGGCGATCACCAGGGCGCGGACCCGGCTGGCGCTGTCCTGGGCGCTGTCCCGGACCCAGGGTGGCCGGCAGACCCGGCGCCGCAGCCGGTTCCTCACCGGCATCGCGCCGGACTCGGCGACCTGGCCGGTGCACACCGCGGGCGCACCGGGACGCTGCCGGGTCTGCGGCGGGAGGCTGCTCACCCCGGCGCAGGTGAAGGTCGGCCGCTGCGCAATCTGCCCGTCGCGGCCGACCCGGACCTGGTCGACGCCCTGCGCAGCTGGCGCAAGAGCCGCTCCACCGAGGCGTCCGTACCGGCGTTCGTGGTGTTCTCCGACGCCACCCTGCTGGCCATCGCCGAGCGCCGGCCCACCGACAATGCCGCGCTGCTGTCGATTCCCGGGCATCGGCCGGGCGAAGCTGGACGCCTACGGGCAGGACGTCATCGGCATCGTCAGCCGCACCCGCTGAGCCTGCCGACGCGGTCCATGTCGGACTCACGCGAATATCGTCCGAACGGTTTCTCGCGAATTCGGTCTGCGGCACATCCGTGCGCGGACCTGCTAACCGACCTAATGTTCGATCTAGCCGGTTGGTCGGCGGCATCCCGACGTCCGGCATCCCAATGTCGTGTCCGGTGTGCTCAGCAGGCAGATGATGAGCCAGACGCAGCATGCAGTTGAGATCGAGCAGTATCAGCTCAGGCTCTCCGCAAGAGCGGGGTCGCGGACGCAAGGGAGGTGCCGAATGTCCAACCTGATGAACACCAGCGGTTGGCTCGGCACCGGCGTCGCCGACTCCCGCGCGGTTCGAGGCCTTTCGCCACCGTGACGGCGCGTCCGCGTCACGGGGCCTGCTCGTCGCCTTTGGCGACGGCATGGCCACCCCAGCGGCCCGGAGTGCAGCACCTGGCTTGATCAGCCAGTCAGTCGCTCGCCTCCGGCCGCGGATTCGCCCGAATAGGGACGAATTCCGCGGCCGTTTCGTATCTCCCGCACCGTCACCGGACTCCGAACCCCTGCCGGCCCGATCCAGCTTCTGTTCACCATCCATTCCTCTCACGGAGAAGAGACACCCGTGATGCAACTGCTCGAACTACCCGAAACCTCCTTCATCGACGATCTGCCCTGCCACACCGGCGACCCCGACCTGTTCTTCGCCGAACGGCCCGACGAACTGGAGAAGGCCAAGGCGCTGTGCGCCGACTGCCCGATCCGCGAGCAGTGCCTCGCAGCCGCCCTCGAACGGGCGAGCCATGGGGCGTCTGGGGCGGCGAGATCTTCGACCACGGAGTGGTGATCGCCCGCAAGCGTCCACGTGGACGTCCGCGGAAGATCGCGGCATGACAGCGTGCTCGCCCGGTTGCACCGGACGTCGCAGACGGTCCTGTCTGGTTCCCACCGCCGCCCGGCTCCGTCGAGCGGCTGCTCCACCAGTGAAAGATGCTGTCCGGCAACGGCATCGACGAAACCTCACACATCACAGCTTCTGCGCGGCCACCCGACGGCCGTGCATCATCTCCGGAGGAATGACATGAGTTCCATGATCGAAGATCTGGCTCGCGACCGCATGCGCCAGATCCAGCGGGACAGCGAAAGGGCGCGTCAGGTTCGGCACGCCCGCGCGTGCGCCGGGCGGCGAATGCCGCAGAGCTGAATTTGCGCCCGACGACGCATCGCAAAGTCACCGACAGCCGATTCGTCTTCGCGCTCCCACCCGGTGCGGCGGCACCTCCCGCGCCGCCGCACCACGACCCAACGGCCCCCGCCTGCTCCGGCAGTCGGGGGCCGGCTGGCTTTCCGCCGCGGTCGTCGCCGCGCGTCCGGTCGTCACCGCGTGTTGCCGGCCCGACGTACCGCTATCGTCCCGCATGCCCGACGCGGAACCTGCTGCGAGTTGTTCGATGTGCGGAATGACGGTCGCTCCACCGCCGATCACGTGGATGCAGGAGATCGACCCGCGGCGCGGCACGTCTGGGTGTGCGACCGCTGCGCGCGGGAAAACCTGCGCGGGATCGAAGCACGACTCGACCGGGAATGGTGGTGACGGGCGGCGCCGGCCGTGCGGTCAGTCCGGTTCGGCGAATCCCGGCAGGTACCGGTGACCATCTCCAGGAACGGCGCGCGGGCGTCCAGCTGGCACAGCACGCCGATGGATCCGAACGTCACCCGGTGGATCAACAGGTAGGACGGCGGCAGGTTCAGCCGACGCGCCATCTTCGACTCCTCGCTGGAGAAGTTCGACATCCGGGCCGCCTGACCCTGCATCCAGCTGCGGGTGAAGTGGAACGTCTCGTGCCGCAACGGCTCGATGAACGGCACGACGTAATCCATCAGCGCCTGCGGGTCCGGGTCGTAGTCGGCGGGCACGAACCCCTCCAGCCGCAACGCCTCCAGCACGCCGTCGGCGCGGCCGTCCAGTGCCAGCCGGGTGACCCGGCCGATGATCGGCGGCGCACCGTCGGGAAGCCGGGCCACCGAGCCGAAATCGATGACGGCGAGCCGGCCGTCGTCGGTGAGCATGTAATTGCCCGGATGCGGATCGGCGTGCAGCAGGCCGACCCTTTCCGGGGCGGCGAAATGCAGTTCGGTCAGCAGGCTTCCGGCGCGGTTCCGCTGCTCGGTCGTGCCGCCGGCGATGATCCGGCTCAGCGAGGTGCCGTCCACCCACTCGGAGACGATCACCTTCGGCGCGCTGGCGACCACCCTGGGCACCGCGAAATCCTCGTCGCCGGCGTAGGCGGCGGCGAACGCGCGTTGGTTGTCCGCCTCCTGCGCGTAATCCAGCTCCTCGAGGATCCGGTCGCGCAGCTCGGCCAGCAGCGGCCGGATCTGCAGGCCGGGGATGACGACACCGATCAGCGGCGACACCCGGAACAGCTGGTCGAGATCGGCCCGCAGTGCGGCGTCGGCCCCGGGTACTGCAGTTTGACGGCGACCTCGCGGCCGTCCTTCCAGACCGCCCGGTGCACCTGGCCGATGCTGGCCGCCGCGGCCGCGCGGTCGTCGAACTCCCGGAACCGTGCGCTCCACCCGGTGCCGAACTGCTGCGCCATCAGCCGGTGCACGGTGGCGGGCGGCATCGGCGGCGCGGCGTTCTGCAGCTTGGTCAGCGCCTCCCGGTACGGCGCGGCGTATTCATCGGGGATGGCGGCCTCGTAGACGCTGAGCGCCTGACCGAACTTCATCGCCCCGCCCTTGAGCGTGCCGAGCACCTCGAAGACCTGCTCCGCGGTTCGGCGTTGCAGTTCCGAGGAGATCTCGTCCCGGTCCCGGCCGGCCAGGCGCTGCCCGAGACCCAGCGTGGCCCGCCCGGCAGCCGAGAGCGGGAGGCTCGCCAGCCGAGCTGTTCGGCTCAGGGCGCCCCTGGGAATGTCGGCCACCCGACCATTGTGACAAACACCTGGCTCCGGCGGGTCGCAATTGGCAGCCGCTCGCGGTTCCGCCGGATCCGGCGGGCTACCTCCGGCGCTCGGTGGCCGCGTCAGAGGAGCCAGAATCGCTGTGGCCGAGACGGTTTCACAGTGAAGGGCTGCGGTGGCAGCCGCAGTCGGGATGCTGGAACCAGCTGCGCCGACGCGGGCCGATGTCGCCGAGTCGCCACTCCAGGGTCCCGCACACCGTTTGCGGGGGCTTCATTCCGTCGACATGCTCGAGCACCTCCCCGACCGCGAGGCACACCGCAGCGGCGACCAGGGCGGCGGGCGCCCCGTGCGCGAGCGCGCCGAGCTGCCCGGCGACGGCGGGCCACCCCGGGTCGGCGTCGGTCCGGTGCCGGTGCACGCAGGACAGGCACGTCGATCGACCGGGCAGTACGAACGGTCCCACCACCACCCGGGCGGCGCCCGCGGCGACCGACAGGTGCGGTACTTGCGCCCTGCTGTACCCGGCCGCCAGCCCGAGGTCGGGCGGGGACCGGGTCAGGACCACTGCGGTCGGGTGCTGGTGTGCGGCGGGGGTGTGCAGACGGAGGGCCGGGAACCGGGACCGCAGGTCGGCGGACCGCCGCGCCGCCGCTGCGGCTTCGTCGGGGTGTGGCCGGTCGGGTTGCGAGGCGTCGGCCGACCAGGGGAGCGTCCTGGTCACCGGGTCGTGGTGCAGGTGCCCGATGCCCGCGGCCGCGAGGTGCGCGGTGATCGAGAAGGCGATGTCGCCTTCGCCGCGGACGACGACCAGGGCGTCGTCGCGGGCCTGCAGGATGCGGGCCGCGGCGGCATGGCCGTGCCGGTGGGTGAGCGCCGCCCGCTCGTCGGTGAGGTGCGCCCCGACCGTCAGCGGCGTGCCGGCCCGTTCCGGGTGCTCCACCGGCAGCAGCACACCGGCCGCCAACAGTTGCTCGAGCAGACCGCACCAGCGCGCGTCCTGCGGTGCCTGCCGGTGCGTGCGGAGCAGTTCCGCGACGGTCCGCCCGCCGTCCAGCCCGCCCAGGACGGCGGCGGCTTCCGCGGGCGCGTTCCGGATCAGGACCGTCCGGGGCGGGTCGGTTCCGATCTGCACGCAGTTTTTCTCTCGCTGGATCACCCGGGTCCCGAACGGCAGGGCATAGCGGGCGTCCGGGTCGAACGCAGTGCCGCCATTGTTGCCGGATCGGTCGGGACGGGATGCCGCGTGCGGGCCGTCCGGCCGGTGCTGTGCGTGTGGCCGGTCGTGCGCCTGCAGTTGGTCTTGTTTCACGGTGCTCACCCCGAGACAAGGGTGCAGCAGCGCGGGCCTGCCAGCGGCAGTTGTCCACACGACACAGTCCGGCACCCGGCTGGCCAGGTGCGCTGCCGACGTCAGCGCCGGGCCGCGGGATCAGACGCCGCCGGCGACCTGGCGCACCTCGGTGGCGCCGGCGACGTCCGGGATCAAGCGGGACCACGGTGCGCCCGGGTGGCGCAGGCGGTCCGTCGACCGGCCGATGGCCGGTCGGGAAGCGATCAGGCCTTGCCCAGGATGCGGTTCATCTTCGTCCCGCAGACCGGACAGATGCCCTTGGCCATCCGGCGACCGTTGGTCTCCGCAACCTCGCCTTCGAAGTCCCGCTTCTCCTTGCACTTCACGCAGTAACCGTTGTAGGTCTCGGCCATCGGCCTTCCTTTCATCGGGGAGCCCGCGTGCGAGGTGCACGGCGGACGCCGGAGTTCACAGCCCGTAGCCAGCGATCCTTCGAACGGACCGGCGCTCACCGTACCCGCCGCTGAGCGTGGATATCGGCATTCCCGGCTGAGCGGTGACGGAAATGTTCGCCTGGGCGCTTCGTCCCCGCCGGCTGCCCGTCCGGCCTCGGGGCCGGGCGATGACCCGATCGGGTGCTGGCAAACTGGCCCGATGGTCTACCTCGCAGCTCCCGATCGTTACGACTCAATGCCCTACCGCAGGGTCGGCCGCAGCGGCCTGCACCTGCCCGCGGTGTCCCTCGGCCTGTGGCAGAACTTCGGTGACGTGGATCCGCTCGACCGGCAGCGCGCCGTCCTGCGCCGTGCCTTCGACCTGGGCGTGACCCACTTCGACCTGGCCAACAACTACGGTCCCCCGTACGGCTCCGCGGAGACCAACTTCGGCCGGCTGATGGCGGAGGACTTCAGGCCGTACCGGGACGAGCTGGTGATCTCTACCAAGGCGGGCTACGACATGTGGCCCGGTCCGTACGGCGACTTCGGCTCCCGCAAGTACCTGCTGGCGTCGCTCGACGCCTCGCTGCACCGGATGGGCCTGGACTACGTCGACATCTTCTACTCACACCGCGCGGACCCGGACACGCCGCTGGAGGAGACGATGGGCGCGCTGCACACCGCGGTGGCGTCGGGCCGGGCGCTCTATGCGGGTATTTCCTCGTACTCGCCGGAACGGACGGAACGGGCCGCGAGGATCCTCCAGGAGATGGGCACGCCGCTGCTGATCCACCAGCCGTCGTACTCGATGCTCAATCGCTGGATCGAGGACGGGCTGCTGGACACCCTCGGCACCCTCGGCGTCGGCTGCATCGCGTTCTCCCCGCTGGCCCAGGGCATGCTGACCGACCGCTACCTCGACGGCGTCCCGGCCGATTCCCGGGCGTCGCGTGGTGGGTCGCTGTCCACCGACCTGCTGACCGACGAGGCCCTGGAGCACATCCGGGCGCTCAACGACATCGCCGAGGGTCGCGGTCAGTCGCTGGCCCAGCTGGCACTGGCCTGGGCGCTGCGTGACGAGCGGGTGACGTCCGTGCTGATCGGCGCCTCGTCGGTGGGGCAGCTGGAGAACAACGTCGCGACCATCGACAACCTGTCGTTCACCGCCGACGAGCTGTCAACGATCGAGTCCCACGCGGTGGACTCCGGGATCAACCTGTGGAGCCCGTCCAGCGCGGTCTGATGACGGCGGGTCTGATGACGGCGGTCTGATGACGGCGATGGGCGACAACGGCGGTCCCCGGGTGCGGCACTTGTCGTCGGTGCCAGCAGCACCATCGGAGCGAGCGTTGCGGTCGAGCTGTCCAGGTTGGGATTGCGGCCAATGTTGTGGGGCCGGAACGCGGACGCTCTGCAGGAGGGTGACCGGGCCTGCGCCGGCGGCGCGCGGACACCGCTGTGGTGGACGTCCTCGACGATGCCGGAGTGCGGGCCGCTGCCGCGGCAGTGTCGGAACCGCTGCGGGTGGTGGTGTACGCCGCAGGACTGTTCGAGTGGGCGGACGCGGTGGATGATCCGCCGCTGTCCCGGTCGGTGCTGGAGGTGCCAGCAAACACGGGCTGGCCGGGTACGCCCGTGCGTTCTGGCAGGAGTTCGGAACGACGGTGTCAAGGTCAGCCTGGTCAACCCGGGTCGTCAGACCGCCCGGGGGGCCGGCCCCTCATCGTCGGGCTTGTCGTCGGCGGCGTCGTCGGACTGCGGCTGCGTGGCGTCCTTCGCCGCCGAGTCCGCGTCCGTGCCCTCGAGCAGCTCGGCCTCCATGTCCTCCAGCCCGGCCAGCAGCTCGCTGAACTGCTTGTCGCGGTCGAGGAATCCGGCCGGGTCGTCCAGGTCCGCCGACGACGGCAGCAGGTCGGGGTGCGCCCACAGCGCGTCCCGACCCTCGATCCCGCGGGAGGCGGTGACGTCCCGCCAGAGGTCGGCGGCGACCCGCAGCCGGCGGGGTCGCAGTTCCAGGCCGATCAGCGTCGCGAACGTCTGCTCCGCCGGTCCGCCGGTCGCCCGGCGCCGTCGCAGCGTTTCGCGCAGCGCCGGCGCACCGGGCAGCCGGTTGCCGACGGCCTCGGCGACCACGGTGTCGACCCAGCCCTCGACGAGCGCGAGCAGGGTTTCCAGCTGCGCCATCGCTGCTTCCTGGCCCGGGGTGATCTTCGGCTCGAACATGCCCTGACCCAGCGCAGCCTCGATGCTGGAGGGGTCCGACGGATCCAGCGACGACGCCAGCTGCTCGACCGCGGAGAAGTCGACGGAGATGGCCTTCGCATACGAGGTGATCAGCGAGATGATCTGGTCCCGCAGCCACGGGGTGCCCGCATACAGCCGGTGGTGCGCTGCCTCGCGGACTGCCAGGTACAGCCGGACCTGGTCCTCTGGCAGGTCCAGACCGGAGCCGAACTCCGCGATCGACCGCGGCATCAGCGCGGCAGTGCCCTCGGGCCCCAACGGCAGGCCGACATCGGTGGAGGTCAGCACCTCGGGCGCGAGCTGGGCCAGTCCCTGGCCGATCTGCGAACCGAATGCCATGCCGCCCATCGAGCCCATCATCGCGAGCAGTGGGCCGGCCTGCGCCTTCGCCTGGTCCGGCAGCCCGTCGATCCAGGCCTTCGACACCTGCTCGGCGATGGGTGAGCAGAGCTTCTCCCACATCGGCATGGTGGCGTCGATCCACTGCCGCGGCGTCCAAGCGGTGGACGTCCGCGCGCCTGCCGGCATCGCGGTGGCCCCGTCGAGCCAGACCTCGGCCAGCTTGATGGCCTCGGCGACCTTCGCCACGTCGATGGAGGACGCCGGGTGCGTCGCCGGCAGCTGCGAGGTGGCGAGCTGCTTGGCGAGCTCGTAGTTGACCGGTCCGGTCTGGGTGCCGGAGGCGCCGGCCTGAGACATCATCTGGCCCAGTTGCGAGAGCATCGAGCCCAATTGATTGAGGTCGAAACCGCCCGGCACCGGGCCCTGACCGCCCTTGCCCTCAGGGTCGTCGTCACCTGGGGGATTGAAGCCGAATGGCAGATTCGTCATAGGCCTACGGTACTGAACTTCGCCTCTCGCAGAGACGCCGCGGTGCCTTGATCGCCCACGGCGAACGGTTCACAGCAACCGCCCCGATCATCGGGGCGGAATTCTCAGCACCTCACCGCCTACTCTCGGAACCCATGTCCTGGTTCTCACGTATGACGCTGCGCGGGCGGACCGTCCTGGTCGGGTCCTCGGTGACAGCCGTGCTGGTGCTTGCGGCCGCCGTCATTCCGGTTCCCTACGTCGCCGTGGGCCCGGGGGTCACCTACAACACGCTGGGTTCGGTGGACGGCACCGAGGTCATCTCCTTCAGCGGCAAGGACATTCCCGCGTCGGCGACCAGAGCCGAGCCGGCCGGCGGTCACCTGAACATGACCACGGTCTCGATCACCGACAAGGTCCCGCTCTTCCAGGCGATAGGGCTGTGGGCGACCGGCCGGTATGCGCTCGCACCCAGAGAGGACTACTTCCCGCCGGACAAGACGGTCGACGAGGTGAAGGAGAAGGACGCGCGGGACTTCCGCGACTCCCAGTCGGCCGCCGAGATCGCCTCGCTGCGCTTCCTCGGCTATCCGAGCGTGACGTACGTGGGGGAGATCCCCGACCGATCGCCGAGCGCCGGCGTGCTCCAGCCACAGGACCGCATCATCGGGATCGACGGCACCCCGGTCACCGATTTCGCTTCCCTGCAGGCCGCCCTGAAGGCCACCTCGCCCGGCCAGGTGGTGGCCGTGAGGGTGCTCCGCGACGAGAAGGAGGTCACCGCGAAGGTGACCCTGGGCAGCAACGAGTCAGTCGGTCCGCAGGGCTTCCTCGGAGTCGGCGCGGTAGAACGGCCGGTCGCCCCGTTCACCACGTCCATTGCCCTCGAACGCATCGGCGGGCCGTCGGCGGGACTGATGTTCACCCTCGGCATCATCGACAAGCTCACCGATGACGACCTGACCGGCGGCCGGTTCATCGCCGGCACGGGCACGGTGGACGCGGACGGACAGGTCGGCGGGATCGGCAGTGTGCTGCTGAAACTGATCACCGCAAGAGAAGCGGGGGCGACCGTATTCCTGGTGCCGGCGGACAACTGCGCCGAGGCGGTGACCGCCGTTCCCGAGGGGCTCGAACTGGTGAAGGTCGGCACGGTCAAGGAGGCCGTCGCCGCGCTGGAGACGCTGAAGGCCGGCGGCACACCGGCGGGCTGCTGACCGGCCCGCAGCGCCGGGGGCGGGGATGCTCCTCGAGGTCAGTCCTCGAACGTCAGGTGCAGGGTGGCCAGCAGATTCGGGGCGAGGTCCCCGCCGCGCAGCGGAGCGTCGTCGTGCTCCCCGCGCAACCGCATCAGGCACGCCCCGCCCTTGGCCTCGCGCAACACCCCGGCGACCAACCGGGCCTCGGTCCGGTTGGGATGCTCCGCCGCCAGTCTCGCTGCCTGCTCCGGGTCGTCGGGTAGTTCGGCGCCGACGTCCGGCGGCAACACGACGATCTCTTGAACCAGCACGCAGCCGGCGACCTCCGCCGGCCAGGAGATCTGCGCGAGTGCCTCGGACAGCTCACCGTCGGGCAGCGACTCCTGGGCGATCGGCGTGTACACCGCGGCGCCCAGCGATGGCGCAAGCTCCGGCTGCGCGGCGCGCAGTTCCTCCGTCGCGACCAGCGCGAACAGCTGCGGCGGAGCGTCCCAGCCGGCGGTCGCGGCGAACTCCTCCACCTCGGCGACCGCGACCGCGAGGTCGGGGTCTTCCCACCAGTCCGGCGTGCTCACGTCGATGATCTTCGCACGGGGCTCACAGCCATCTCGGCCGTGCGGGTGATGGACTGCGGATCCGGCCGACGCCAGGCGGGCCAGCCAAGGCCGGCGGGCGTGCGGGTGAACAACGATCCCGTTGCGACCCACCTGCCCCAACCGGGAACCTCCCGGCGGTGCCTACAGTTGAGGTGGCGGGGTCCGGGTTTCGCTGCGGTCCCCACCGGAGCGCCCGTCACGCCGCACCCGTGCGCTGGTAGTGCTGAGAAGTCTCGACCCGAGGAGTTCACCCGTGGCCATTCGGCCCCCCGTTGGTTTGCCCACCATGTCCCGACGTGCCAAGCGGGTCCTCATCGCGCTGGTCAGTCTCGCGGTGCTGGCGATCCTGTGGTTCCAGTTCGTCGGCATCTACGTCGACTGGCTCTGGTACGGCGAGGTGGGTTACCGCGAGGTGTTCACCACCCAGGCGATCAGCCGCGTCATCCTGTTCCTGATTGCCGCGGTCGTCGGCGGCGGGCTGGTCTGGGGTTCGCTCTACGTCGCGTACCGGTCCAGGCCGGTTTTCGTGCCGACGAACGAGGTCGACCCGTTGGCTCCGTACCGGACCATCGTCAGCACCCGGCCGAAGGTCTTCCTGTTCGGGATCTCCGGCCTCGTGGCCTTGATCTGCGGGCTGTCGGCGCAGTCCAACTGGGCCGTCGTGCAGCTCTGGCTCAACGGCGGTGACTTCGGCACCGCGGACCCGCAGTTCGGCAACGACGTCGGCTTTTACGTCTTCACCCTGCCGATGATCCAGATGGTGCTCAGCTGGCTGTTCGTCATCATCGCCATCTGTTTCATCTGCGTCGCCGTCGTGCAGTACCTGTTCGGCGGCCTCCGGCTCAGCGGGCCGGGCCGCCGGATCACCCCGCAGGCCACCCTGCAGCTCTCCCTGCTGGTCGCGGCGTTCGTGCTGCTCAAGGCCGTGCAGTACTGGTACGACCGCTACGAGCTGCTGTTCTCCAACCGCGGCGGCACCTTCACCGGCGCGTCCTACACCGACATCAACGCGGTGCTGCCGGCCAAGCTGATCCTGATGCTGATCGCCGCGATCTGCGCGATCGGGTTCGTCGTCGGCGCCTTCACCCGCTCCATCAAGCTGCCGGCGATCGCGCTGGGCCTGCTGGTGCTGTCCAGCGTGCTGATCGGGGGTGTCTGGCCGCTCGTCCTGCAGCAGGTCGTCGTCAACCCCAACGGCATCAACCGGGAACCCGAGTACATCGCGCGCAACATCGAGGCGACCAGAACCGCGTATCAGATCCGTGACGACCAGATCAACTACGTCGACTACAACGCTGTGCTCGCCGGCGATCCGAGGGACATCATCAGCGACACCGACACCCTGCCCAACGCCCGGCTGCTCGACCCGAATGTGCTCTCGCCGACGTTCACCCAGCAGCAGCAGCTGCGGAACTTCTACGGCTTCCCGGACCAGCTGGCAATGGACCGGTACAAGGTCAACGGCAAGAACCAGGATTACGTGGTCGCCGCCCGCGAACTCAATGCCGACGGCCTGAACGACGCGCAGAAGAACTGGATCAACGAGCACATGGTTTTCACCCATGGGGATGGGTTCGTGGCCGCGCCGGCGAACAAGGTGAACAACGGCTACCCGGACTACAACGTCTCGGACATCGCCAGCGTCGGCGCTGCGAACAACCCGATCCCGGTGGAGCAACCTCGGACCTACTACGGCCAGTTGACCACCGACTACGCCATCGTCGGCGCGGCAGAGGGCGGCGTCGCCCGCGAGTACGACACCGAGACGACGCGGTACACCTATACCGGGAAGGGCGGCGTCGACATGGGCAACCTGTTCCAGCGGGCCGTCTTCGCCACGGAATACGGCGAGGCCAACTTCCTGTTCTCCTCCGAGATCAACGCCGAGTCCAAGATCATGTACTACCGCGACCCACTGACCCGGGTGCAGAAGGCAGCGCCCTTCCTGACCACGGACACCAAGGCCTACCCGGCCGTGGTGGACGGGCGGATCGTCTGGATCGTCGACGCCTACACGACCGCGCAGAACTACCCTTACGCGCAGAACGTCACGCTGTCCGACGCCACCAACAACTCGCTGGCGGCCCGCAGCGGAACCGGCCAGGCCAACACCGAGGTGTCCTACATCCGCAACTCGGTCAAGGCAACCGTCGACGCCTACGACGGCACCGTGACGCTGTACGAGGTCAAGGCCGCCGACGGCAAGTCCGATCCGGTGCTGAAGGCCTGGGAGGGCGTGTTCCCCGGCCTGGTGAAGCCGGCCGGCGCCGTGTCGCCCGACCTTCAAGCGCACTTCCGGTACCCGCAGGACCTCTTCGAGGTGCAGCGGTCGTTGCTCGTCCGGTACCACGTCGACGATCCGGTCGACTTCTTCCAGAGCTCCGGCTTCTGGCGGGTGCCCAACGACCCGACGGTCAGCGAGGCGATCCAGGCGCCCCAGCCGCCGTACTACCTGCAGGTCAAGCTGCCCGGCTCGGACAAGGCCGAGTTCCAGTTGACGAGCGTGCTCACCGGTTTCCAGCGGGAGTTCATGAGCGCCTATGTGGCGGCGTCCTCCGATCCGAAGAACTACGGCAAGTTGACCGTGCTCCGACTACCGACATCGACGCAGACCCCGGGACCGACACAGGTCCAGCAACTGTTCCGAACCACCCAGGAGGTCAGTAGCCTCGTCACGCTGTCCACCCAGCAGGGCGGCGCCCGGGTGATCTTCGGCAACCTGCTGACCCTGCCGGTGAACGATGGTCTGCTCTACGTGGAGCCGTTCTACATCCAGGGCCAGGCGTCTTCGACGTCGTTCCCGCAGCTGAACCGGGTGCTGGTCTGGTACGCCGGGCGGGTCGGCGTGGGCAGCACGCTGCAGCAGGCGTTAACGCAGGCCGCCGACAACGCGCCGGTGCAGCTCACGGCGGACGGGGGCGCAACCGGTAATCCGACTCCGTCACCGACGTCATCGGGTGCGACATCGCCCAGCACCTCGGCCGCGGCGCCACCGGCCGACCTCGCGGCCGCAGTCACCGCCATGGACACGGCCGCGACGAACCTGGACAACGCCAAGAAGTCCGGCGACCTCGGCCAGATCGGTTCGGCTACGCAGCAGCTGGAGAACGCTGTGAAGGCATACCTCACGCTTGCCGACCAGGCCAATGCCGGTAACAGTGCCAGCCTGGCGCCGCCGGCGTCGGGTGGCGGAGGGTAACGTGGCGAATGCCCGAATCGGGATCGACAGTGCCAGGTCAGGCTGTCGCAGTCGTCACATCGCCTGTGGCGGAACCGATTTGGTTGCGGTGGCATCAGCTTGTTAAGGTGGTGTCACCGCCAACGCGGGGTGGAGCAGCTCGGTAGCTCGCTGGGCTCATAACCCAGAGGTCGCAGGTTCGAATCCTGCCCCCGCTACCACGGAATGGCCCCTGACCTGAGGAAACTCAGGTCGGGGGCCATTGTCGTCTCATGTTGGTAAGTCGCGCTTGATGTCGGCGATGCCGCCCGGTTGCCCGGGTCTACATCCGAGTATTTCCTCAGTCCGATGCGCAGACGCTGGCTGGTCGAGCGCCGCCAGTGCACTCAGGAAGCCACGGGCTCCGGCGTCCACCCGTCGGGTCGGCACCTGCAGTTCTGCGAGCGATCGCGCAGGGCCAGGTCTGAGTGGGCTTCCCGTGCGCCGGCGGTCCGCCGGACGCCTCCGCGGGCGATCACATCCCATCGTCGAGTTCCACGCGAGCGGGTCACCCTCGAGGGTGGCGATGCAAATGGTGCCGGCCCCGCGATACCCCGTCTGTGACGTCTGCAGCGGTCTCCACGAGCGTCATTCTCGCTCAGCTCGGCATTGCTTGCACCCAATCGGTGTTTAGACCTAAACTAAGCCGATGGCGGCCGGCAAGACTTCTCCCGAGATGCGGGTCTTCGCGGAGATGGTGCGGCTGGTGCACCTGGTGAGTCAGGCGGGTGCCGTCGAGCTGCGCCGACATGAGTTGACGCCGCCCCAGTATCAGCTGATGCTGCGGCTGCGGGGCGGGTCCGACCCGCTGCAGCAGGAGCTGAGCGAGCAGCTCGGAGTCACCAAGGGCAACGTCAGCCAGATGGTGAGCAGACTGGAATCTCGGGGGCTGGTCATCCGGGTGCCCCGCGGGGCGGCGAACGAACTCCGACTCACCGAGGAGGGCCGAGTCCTCGTCGACCGGCTGATACCTGACCAGCGTGCCTTCATGAAACAGCAATTCCGGTCGCTCTCCGGCGACGAGCTGTCGGAACTCGCCGCAACGCTCGCGAAGGTCACGCGAAGCCTGTGATCCACCGTCATGGGCGGGCCGACGTGCCCCAATGTTTATTTCTGAACTGAAGGTCGCTACCGGAATCAGCCGCACTTTCGCGGCCCCACCTGCGGACCTGCGGCCAACAAACGTCTTCCCCATCAAGAAAACGGAGAATCCACATGCAACAGGTACCGACCACCACCACGCCACCCCGAAGCGCCGAAAAGAGGGTTCCGGCGACTGCGGCAGCGATCGGCATGGTGGACGCCTCCACAGTGCTGGCGGCACTGACGCGCCGTCTGCGGGCGAACGAAAAGTGACCGATCTCAGCGGACAGGTGGCCGTCGTGACCGGCGGAACCGACGGAATCGGGGCTGCGACGGCACTTGCGCTCAGTGCGCAAGGCGCCGATGTGGTCGTCATCGGCCGCTCGCCTGACAAGGCGGCGAGAGTGACTGCCGAAGCCCGGGCAGGCGGCGGATCCCTGCGCGCCATCGTCGTCGACGTCAGCCTGATGGGAAACGTTGTCGATGCAGCCGAGCAGCTGGCGAGCATCATCGACAGAATCGACATCCTGGTCCATGCCGTCGGTATCCTGCTGCCCCGAACCGAACACACCGCCGAAGGAATCGAGAAGGACTTCGCCGTAAGCTATCTGGCGAGGTTCGCCTTCCTGGAGGAGTTCAAGAGCAGAGGTCTGCTCACGCCCGGCACGCGGATGGTCAACATCTCTGCGGCCGGTCCCAGAATTCCTCCGTACGCTCGGCTGGAATTCGGTTCGATCGCCGAGGTGGAAGCCCGGGTCGGAATGAAGAGCCATGGCCAGGCGCAGTTGGCCAACGACCTGCTGACGATCCAGGCGCCCCAGCGGTATGGCCTGGTCGCCATCGGATACGGGCCGGGATCGGTGAGGACGCAGATTCGACGGGAAATACCGGGTGCGGTCCGGGCCGTTCTGGCGCCGTTCTTCGCCTTGAGCACCCGTCGACCGGCCGACGTCGCCCTGCATCTGGTGGAGATCATCGGGCAGGACGACCTGCCGACCGCGGAGGCTTCCTGGTTCAACAAACGTGGCCGGTTTCAGCCGGCTGCCTTCATCGGCGACGTACAACGACAGCAGGATCTGCTGGCCGTCAGCATTGCTCTCCTGCGTCGGGCGCTCGGTGACGTTCCCACAGCGTCGTGACATTTAGCAGGCGTCGGAGGAGCTGCCTTCCGGGCATGACCGGGCAGTGCTTGCCCGGGCGATCCGGTGGGATTGCGTCAGGAATGCAGCGTGGGGTACCAACGCACCACCATCTATTGGTCATCGGCTGCAGTCTGCCGTCGAGGCCATGACAACCCGCCCGAACCAGGAGTGACGCAATGTCCGTGCTGAACGAGACCACGACCTTGAGCAACGGCAACCCGATTCCCAGGATCGGCTTCGGGACCTGGCTGCTCAAGGACGGCGACGAGTGCTACAACGCCGTGGCCGACGCGCTGCGGTTGGGTTACCGGCACATCGACACCGCCCGCGCCTACGACAACGAGGGCTCGGTGGGTCGGGCGATCCGGAATTCCGGCATCGCCCGCGAGGACATCTACGTGACGTCGAAACTGCCTGCCGAGGCCAAGGACTACGACACGGCGCTGCGGGAATTCGAGACCACCATGGCCGTCATCGGTCTCGACTACATCGATCTGTATCTCGTGCACGCGCCATGGCCCTGGGATGAGATGGGCAAGGACTACCGGAAGGAGAACCGGCAGATCTGGAAGGCGATGGAGGAGTTCCTCGCCTCCGGTCGGGTCAAGGCCATCGGCGTCTCCAACTTCGACCCGGACGACCTCGACAGTCTGTTGCCGGCCTGCACCACGAAGCCGATGGTCAACCAGATCCGCTGGTTCATCGGTCTGAACCCGTCCGCAACCGTGGCGAAGTGCGCGGAGCACGACATCGTGGTGGAGGCGTACTCACCGTTCGCGCACGGCTTGATCGTCAACCATCCGGAGATCGGTGACATCGCCGCCAGCTACGACGTCAGCGCGCCTCAGCTGTGTATCCGCTACCTGCTGCAGAAGGGTGCCGTCGTCCTGCCGAAGGCGACCTCGACGGAGCACATCCGCCAGAACGCAGAGCTCGACTTCGACATCTCCACCGCCGACATGCAAACCCTGGACGCCATGCGCGACACCGACAAGCACGATCGGGCCCCCGAGTTCCGCTCGTCCTGACCTGTCTTCCACGCTCACCCGACCGCGGAAGGAGTCCCTTATCAGCGTGACGCGCAGGGCGGTGCCGGCGACGAAGGAGGAAACCAGCCGGGCCAATGTCGCCCGACGGACTGCCCGAACAACGCATTGATGGCGTGCAGCAGGGGAGGACAGCAACGAGCGGGATCAGCCTGACGGCCGGTTCGCCGCTGCCTGCTCCGTCGTTGTCCAACGACGCGGCCCCGACCGGACCTCGGCTGCCTGTGGGAGGGTGGATCCAAACAAGGACGTCTGTGGCCGACCGCGAAGTCCCGGCACCACGGGTCGAATCCCTCCGGCTGCCGCTCGATCCCACCACCGCGGTGCGTTCCGGGGCGTTCGACCGGCCGCGCTTCTCGTGCTGTGGGTGCTGCGCGGTGCGACGCTCACCCTGCTGATCGCCGGCCTCATCTATTTGCTGTTGGTCAGCGGGCGTCGGTTCGAGTCGATGCCGGAGGGTCACCACGCCGGGCCAGGCGCTCCGCCTGCTGCTCTCACCCTTTGCGGGCATCGCCATCGCGATAGCGCCGCGTTTCCTGGTCGAGGCCGCCGCGCTCGTCCTGGTCTACCCGCAGAGCAGGGGTGCATCCGGCCCGGCGACGGGCCCGGACCTGCGGCGCCCCTTCACGGTGTGGGCCGATCTGCTGCACCTTGTTCGCGCCTACCGATCGCTGCGGTGGACGACGACGGTACGCAGTCACGCCGCCGACAGACTCGGCCGGTGGGGACGAGTGCTGTGCTGGGGTGGACAGATCCTGCTGGTCGCCGACGCCGCTGGCGGTCTCGCTGATCGTCGTCGTTGCGCTGAACCCGAGAGCGTGAACGCCTCCGTTCGTGGCGCACCGGCGCGCGAGGTGTTCAGCGTGGCCGCCTACGGTGAGGTTTCTGCCCGGATCCTCACGACCCGCGACCGGAGACGACATGCCCGACCTGGGTCACCCGCTGAGCTTCGGCGTCTTCCTGCCCAACCCGGTCGAACAGCCCGAGGGCGTCGTGGGGCTCGGGCAGCTGGCCGAGCAGCGCGGCCTTGACCTGATCGGGGTGCAGGACCACCCGTACAACCCGGACCTGCTGGACTGCTGGACGCTGCTGTCGTACCTGGCCGGCGTCACCAGCACGATCGCGCTGTTCCCCGACGTGGCCTGCCTGCCGTTGCGTCCGCCGGCGGTGCTGGCCCGGTCGGCGGCGGGCCTGGACCTGTTGTCCGGCGGCCGGGTGGAACTCGGCCTTGGCGCGGGCTATTTCCTCGATCCCATCGCCGGCATGGGCGGACCATCGCTCACCCGGGGCGACGCCGTGGACGCGCTGGAGGAGGGGATCGGAGTGATCCGGGCGATCTGGTCGTCGGCCGGTCCGATCACCGTGCACGGCCGGTTCCATTCCCTGACGGCGGCCGCGCCGGGCCCGCTCCCGGCGCACGACATCGGCATCTGGGTCGGGTCCTACCGGCGGCGGATGCTGTCGCTGACCGCGCGACTCGCGGATGGCTGGGTGCCGTCGCAGGCGTACGCCGACCCGGCGGAGACCGCCCGGCTGAACGAGCGGATCGACGTGCTGGCTGTCGACGCCGGCCGGAAACCGGCTGATATCAAGCGAATCTACAACATCAACGGCCGGTTCTCCGGCCGTGGTCGCGGTTTCCTGGACGGCCCGCCTGCCGTCTGGGCCGAGCAGCTCACCGAACTGGTTCTGCTGCAGGGCTTCTCGACGTTCGTGCTTGGCGCCTCCGGCGACATCGCCACCGCGATCAGCACCTTCGCGCAGGACGTGGTGCCGGACGTCCGGGAACGCGTGACGGCGGAACGGGCCTCCGCAGGTAGAGGGCCGGTGGCGCCTGCGCCGGACGATGTCCTTGGCGGGTCCGTGACCGTAGGGGCTGATCAGGCTGTCGCCTGGAACGATGGGGTGGCGGCTGCCAACGGCCCGGCGCCCGAACGGGACGGGAACTGGGGGAGCGCGGGCGGTCTGCCGGTGACCGACCGGCCCCGCGCCGCCCCGCTGGACCCGGCCGCGACCGGTCCGGTCGTCGGTGCCGACAATCACCGCAACCTCGTCGCGATCCACGACCACCTGCGGTCCGAGCTCGACCAGATCGCGCGGGCGGTCGAGCAGGTCGCCGCCGGGGACCTGGCTCCCGGCGCCGCACGGTCGTTGATCAACCGGATGACGATGCGGCAGAACCATTGGACGCTCGGGTCGTTCTGCGCGTCGTACTGCCGGATCGTGACGATGCACCACAGCATCGAGGACGCCTACATGTTCCCCGGTCTCGGTTCGGTGGCCCCGTCACTGCAGCCGGTCCTGGACCGTCTCGAGGCGGAACACCACGTCATCGCCGACGTGCTGGACCGGTTCGATCGCGCGCTTGTCGACCTGGTCCGGGAACGGGCTGATGCCGAGGTGCCGGGCGCCGGCGGGGCGGCCGAGATCGGTGCGCTCGCAGCGGAACTCGGCGACGTGCTGCGGTCGCACCTGGCGTACGAGGAGGATGAGCTGGCCGACGGTCTTGCCTTGTTGCCAGCCATCTGAGTGGCCGGACCGGCCAGCCCAGAAGAGCTCCCGACGGCCGGCCCGGCGGATGACGGTGCCATCACCGACCCGCGGTGCCGGCCACCATGTTGTCTTTGTTCACATGTTTGGCCCACATGACCGGCTGGGTTTCTCGGGCCTCAGGCGGCCGTCATCCATCCCGACATGCGCGGGGGGCGGCTGCCTCAGTGCCGAACGGCTCGCTCATGTGCCGCCGTCACCGGGGTCCGGGTCGCAGGCCGCATGAGCCGCTCGTGCCAGTTGCTGAACTTGGTCTCGGTCCGGCTCAACTGCGGAATGCAGATCGGCAGCCATGCGCCGCAGCGGTTCGGCGTCCCACTCCTCGACCAGTGTCATCAGCGACGTGTTGTGCGTGTTTCCGAGGGCGTCGTCACGACCGAAGCCGTTGGACAGCCGGACCACAGAGCCATCCGTCTGGACGACCAGGGGAGTAGGCCAATCGCTCGGATGAGGCATACGTCCGACAGATACAACCCGCGCCGATGCCCGTCGACTTGTGTTGTCGGCCTCAGGGAGTCGATGCGCCATAGCGGAGCCGGGCGAGGGTGGGCCCGCTCAACAGCAGCCTCGAGATGAGAAACATGCGGTCGAATTGACCTTCCTCCAGCTCGCCGACACCTGGTGCACCGAGCCGGGCGGCGATGTCACCGACCGTGTTGGAATGCGCGACCACCAGCACCAGACCACCTCGGTGGCCAGCGATGGATGCCACCAGCCCCGCCGTGTCGGTCGCCGAGTACGGGGTGACGGCCAGCCCTGCGGCTGTCGCTGTCGGGGTGCCCGTCTGCGCGGATCGAACGAACTGGCTGACATAAACGGCCCTGACGGACGCGTCCTGCAACATGTGTGCCAATAGCGCCGCCCGGATCTGTCCAGCGCTCGACAGCGATGGGTCCGATCCTCCACCGGTGACCTCAGCATGCCGAACGCACACCACGATCGCTCTTCTACCACTGGCAGTGAAAGGCATTGCGGCTCCAGGAAATGGTGCGTTACGGGCCCCTTCAGGGTGTGTGGGTCGCATCAAGCAGTCAATGTATTTCTTCGGGTTTCTGGCATCCTCAGCAGTCGGCGGGTGGGTGTAACCGATCGACGCCGGTGAATGACGTCGGCGGATGGCAGGCCCACAAAGTGTCTTGACTCGAGCGGTAGCGTTGGCAGCGGGAAGGTCTGATTGTCCGGTTCTGGCAGGGGGCAAATCCTGGGAGAGTTCTTCGGCGAGGTCGCCCGGCCGGGTGGCAAGCCTACTGATGTGCCGCGAGGCTGCGATGCAACCAATGCCTGCGTAGGTAGATGACCCGGTCACCGCGCGGAGTGGGAAAATGCGCAATGACGTCGAACCCGGTGTGGTCCATGTCAACCTCCGATAACAGACGTCGACCAACGCGATACTGCGCGTGGGCATGCCCGGTCCTGTTGCTGGGCAACACATCTGACGAGAGGCAGGACGGGATGACCCGGGTACGCACGGAGCTCGTGATGACAGTGGTGTTCGCGGTTCTCGCGATCGTGACAGCGATCTGGCCGACCTGGATCGAGGCGCTGTTCGAGGAGAGCCCCGACGCCGGGTCCGGACTGCTGGAATGGGGTGTCGTCGGAGTGTTCGGGCTGCTCGCGGTGGCGGCGGCGGTGCTAGCCGGTCGCGACTATCGAGCCCTTCGTGGAACCTGATCCGCGCGGTGTACTCGTGCCAATCGACGTACGAGGCTGTACCCACCAACGACATTCCGGCATCAGATCACTGTCGGTCATGAGACGTTCCAGAGGTGTCTGCACAACGCCGTCGAAAGTGCAGGTGCGAAAGTGAGCCGGCCCGCGGATGTGCCAGAACTACTGGCCGCAGCCGCCGAAGGAAAGCCGCAGGCAAGGGACTGCCTGGTCAAGCGCCACCTGCACTGGTCTTGTCCGTCATCCGGGGGTTCCAGCTCTCGAGCAGGGATGCCGACGACGTCAGTCAGAGAGTGCCGCTCCGTCCCGTTGAAAACCTCGGCTCGATCCGCGAACCGAACGCGCTGCCGGGTTGGCTCTCGGTCCCCACCAAGAATGGGGCGCTGCGCATTCTGCGGAACCGTTCCGGGGTGATCCCGGCCGACCTCACGGGCGCGCGTGCAAACTATTTGCCTGCTCGAGATGGCCGGTCACAGACCGAGGGAGCGGATTGCCCGCCACCCGTGTTTTCAGCAGACGAGATTCGGGACCAGGAAACTCCCGAAGCTCACAGCGGCCGTGGAAATGGTGCTCGTCGAATACTTGCAGCATGAATACGTGCAGCACGATCGATGCAAGGTGAAGCCACCGCCAGAAAGTGAAGCCCGGTGTGAATTCTGGTCTTCGGGAGGTTGCCACCGGTTGACCTGAGCCGATCACAAAAAATCAGAGCCATTTCGGTGTATCAGCACTATGCTCGGGCCGTGGTCGGGGCAGGAAATCCTGACGCAGAACAGCGTCCGCACATTGCCACTGCGGTTCTCACATCGCAATCGGAGCGCTGCAGTCCACGCTTCGCACGTCCTTCCTCGAGGAGACGCAATCATGAACCCCCCACCCCGGTCACCCACCACGCCGGACGAGCCGGCTGCCGCGGCAAGATCCGGACGGCGCACATCTCCGGCCACCGGTGCTCGGAAAAAGGACACCCGAAAGCTGGTCGGCCGATTCGCCCTCGATTTTGCGGCCGTTCGCAGTGAACAGCAGGATCGGACGGGCCCGGCAGCGGAGTCGATGCGGACGCGGGGGGTCGATGCGCCGGACGAGGCGAACGCGGCGCTGCTGCGACTGAGGGCGCTGGCCGAGCGAGACGCATCCGACGCAACCAGAGGTGCCGGACCGCTCCCCGTCGACGGCACCCGTCCCAACTGGACGCCGATGGGTCCGCTGGCCGTGCCGAATGGGCAAACCTACGGCGGCGCAAGGGTTTTGATCAGCGGCCGGGTCACGGCGATCGCGCCCCATCCCGTCGACGGCGAGACCGTCTTCATCGGCACCAGTCGCGGCGGGGTGTGGCGCACTCTGGACGGTGGTGACACCTGGACCCCGTTGGGCGACGACCAACCCTCGCTCGCCATCGGCGCCCTCGGCATCGGCACCGATGACCCCGACGTGCTGTACGCCGGTACCGGGGAGGGAAACGTCCAGCTGTACAGCACCGCCTATGCACTGAGCTCGGCGCCCGGCGTCTATCTGGGCGTGGGCGTCCTTGCCAGCGCCGATGGTGGCGCCAGCTGGACGCACCACGCGGCTTCTCTGCTGGCCAACCACAGCTTCTACCGCATCGCGGTGGACCCCGCCGACGCGCACCGGGCGTTCGCAGCGACGAGCCGCGGGCTGTGCCGAACGACGGACGGAGCCACCTGGAACCAGCTGACCGGCGGCGGGCTTCCGACCATCAGCGGCACGGTGATCGCCTGCACCGACGCGTTCATCGATCGCGGTGACGCCACCGGCAACACTGTCTACGCGGCTTTCTGGGGCAGCGGTATCTACAAGAGCGTCAACGCCCTGTCCGCCAGTCCCACCTTCACTGCGGTGACCACCGGGCTGCCCGCCGCCGCCGGCATCAGCCGCATCAGCCTGAAGCAGTCGGCCAGCAGTCCCGCTCACCGATATGCGCTCATCGCCAGCAGCTCCGATGCGTTCCTCGGGCTGTACCGCAGCACCACTGCGGCAGGTACGACGTGGGAGCTGTGCACCAACAGCGCCACCATCGAGGTGTACGGGGCCTTCACCAGCGACGTGAACGTCGACCCCACGACCCCCGACGTCGTCTATGTGTCCGGGGTCGAGCTCTACAAGTGCCGGCGCAACGCCGGCACCGGGGCCTGGACGGCCACCAACATCGGCGGCGGCATTCACCCCGACAGCCACACCTTCGGTGTGCATCCGACGCTGAACCAGACGATCTACAGCGGGAACGACGGTGGCTTCTTCGTCAGTCGTGATGGCGGCACGACGTGGGACGACAGCCCCAACGAGGGCCTGTGCCTGATGCAGTACGAGGCGATCGACAACCACGGGAGCTCGGACGCCTTCGTGCAGGGCGGCACCCAGGACAACGGAACCCAGCAGTACCGCAACAGCCCGGTGCACTACCACAGCGCCGACGGCGATGGCGGGTACTGCGTGGTCAGCAAGATCAACGGCAACAACGTGAATCACGCCTATTACAGCAACTCGCCCGAGCACAGCGTCGGCGCCGGTCGGTTCAGCTCGTATGCCAGCGTTGCCGGCGGGCTCGCCGGTAATGGCCTGTTCTATCCGCCGTCTGCGATCAGTCCGACGTCGGAGCGGGTGGCCTGGGCCACCACCGTCATCAACATCGATGACGCCATGGGTACCGGCGGCTGGCCGGGACCGGGGGTGGCCCTACCGGGGCTCAACGGCCGGGTGTCCGCCGTCTCGTTCACCAACGATTCACTGATCTACTGCGCCACCACCAGCGGCCAGGTGTATCGACTGGACCTCAGTGGCGCGACCTGGGCCGTGCGTGCGCTGCACGCCGCCCCGTTGCCGGCCGGACAGTGGATCTGGGATGTGCACAGTGTGCCGGGCGACGCCAATACGGTGGTCGTCGCCTACAGCGGATTTGGTCTGGCCCAGCATGTCTGGCGGGGCACCGTGCCGGCGGCGGGGACCGCGACCTGGGTTGCCGTCAGCAACGGCTTGCCGGACGTGCCGATGTACGCCCTGGCGTTCGGCAGCGCTACGCAATGGTTCGTCGGCACCGACATCGGTGTGTATCGCAGCACGGACGCCGGCACGACGTGGACGAACTTCACCCAGGGCCTGCCGAATACGGCGATCTACGATCTGCGACTGCGCTCGGGTGGTGCCCTGTTGCGGGCCGCGACCCACGGCCGCGGCCTATGGGAACTGCGGACCGATCTCGCGACGCAGCCGACCGTCGACCTCTTCGTGCGCGATCACCTGATGGACACCGGCCGGCCACCGAGCGGGGGACCCGTCGCCGCGGCGTGGGACGACCCGACCCGGTACGTCGCGCTCAACGACCCCTGCTACTGGTGGCAGTGCGCCGACATCAAGGCCGATGCGCCGCCGGACTGGCAACTCCCGGCGGGTGACGCGAACTACCTCGCCTTCGAGACCCGGCTGACCCACGAGAGCCCAGAGAAGGGAAACCAGAACCGCGTCTACGTGCAGGTCCACAACCGCGGCCCCCGCCCGGCGAACTCCGTGGTGGTCAGGATCATGACGGCCGGAGCGTCCGCGGGTCTTCCCGACCTGCCGCCCGACTTCTGGAGCGCGTGGCCGAACAGTCCCGGCGACGCGAACTGGACGGCGGTGGGTGCTCCGCAGACGCTTGCAACGCTGGATCCGCTGCGCCCCACGGTCCTTCGGTGGGACTGGACTCCGGCGCCGGATGCGGATACGCACACCTGCATGCTGGTGGTGATCGACAGCGTGGACGACCCGATCCCGGCCAGCACCAAGGAAATCGTCGACATCGCCACGCTGGTCACCACCGAGAAGCGGGCCGGTCTGAAGAACCTGCACCTGGTGGACCTGCTGCCGAACGCGCTGCGACCGCTGCTGCTCCATGCCCACGGCTCCGCCGTGCGGGCCAAGGACCAGACGCTGCACATCCCCGCGTCGCCTCGCCGCGATGTCCGGATCAGCATGCTGCTCTCGGTCGGGCTCAGCGAGCGGATGATGTCGCAGCGACTCAGCGGCCTGCGCACGGCGCGGCTGACGGCCAAGGATCTGGAGCAGCTCAAGGTGTACTGGCTCGAGCACGAGACCCGAACCGAAGAGTCATGGGATCGCATCCTGCAAACCTTCGATGTCAGCCGGCAGTACTCCCTCGGCCCGCGTCGCGAGGCCGTCGACCTGCCGGTCACCATTGACGCCGGCGAACGGGAGGACGTCATGTTTCTGATCAGAACCCGGGATCTCGCACCCGGCGACGAAACGGCCGCGACCTTCACGGTGCTGCAGACCGGCGAGGACGCCGACATCGTCGGGGGCAGCACGTACGCGTTCAGGGCTCTCAAAGCGTAGGAGCAGCGCGGTCGTGCGCGCGTACCTGTGGGGCAGCGGGTCAGGAGCGGTTCGCTGCCCGCGGTGCTGAGGACCTTCGCCCCTGACCCGGGGCCGCCAGCGGGAGCACACTCCGAGTAGATGTGTCCATCTCGAGAGGCTGGCGGTCGTGACGACCATGGCGCAGAGCACCTGGGCTGCCAACAAGGAGCGGGTGCTGTTCCTCGCCTCCTCGGTCCTGCTGCTGGTCGGCGGAGCAGCGTGGCTGCTGTCCGCGTCCACTGCGGCGAGCGCACTGTGGATCGCCGGAACCGTTCTCGGGCTGGTGTTCTCCGTGGGATGGACCGTCACCGCGATCCGCAGCGGCCAGCTCAGCGTTGACGTCATCGCGGTGCTCGCGCTGGCCGGAGCACTGGTCGTCAACGAGCCGTTCGCCGGCGCGATGATCACGGTGATGCTCGCCAGCGGCCAGTTGCTGGAGGCCAGGGCCGCGGCGCGGGCGCGCCGGGAGCTGAGTCTGCTGGTCGAGCGGGCCCCGCGCTCGGCACGCCGTCACGAGGGTGGCACGGTCGTCGAGGTGCCCGTGGACGAGGTGGTGATCGGTGACCGGCTGCTGGTCGGCACCGGCGAGATCGTCCCGGTGGACGGCCGGTTGCTGTCCACCGCCATGCTGGACGAATCGGCACTCACCGGCGAGCCGCTCCCGGTCGAGCGGATCACCGGCGCGGACGTGCGCAGCGGCGTGGTCAATGCGGGCCAGCCGATCGATCTGCTGGCGACCGCGGCCGCGGCCGAGTCCACCTACGCGGGCGTGGTCCGCCTGGTGGAGCAGGCCCAGGCCTCCTCGGCGCCGTTCGTCCGCACCGCGGACCGGTTCGCCCTCTTCTTCGTCCCGCTGACGCTCGTGCTGGCCGGGGCGTCGTGGGCGGTCAGCGGCGATCCGGTGCTGGCCGTGGCGGTGCTGGTCGTCGCGACGCCGTGCCCGCTGCTGCTCGCCGCGCCGATCGCCATCATGTCCGGGCTGTCCCGGGCCGCGCACATCGGCGTCGTCATCAAGGGCGGTGGCGCGCTGGAGGCGCTGGCCGCCGGGCGGGTGATGCTGTTCGACAAGACCGGCACCCTGACCCAGGGGCACCCGGTGCTGGCCGAGGTGATCACCGCCGGTGGGGTCGACGCCGACGAGGTGCTGCGGCTGGCCGCGTCGCTGGACCAGGTGTCGCCGCACGTGCTGGCCAGCGCGATCGTCACCGGCGGCACCCGGCGCGGGCTGGCGCTGCAGATGCCCGAGGACGTCCGGGAGGTGCACGGCTACGGGCTGGAGGGGACCGTCGGCGGTCACCGGGTCCGGCTCGGCAAGGGGTCGTGGATCGTCGGGGGCACAGCGCCGGCGTGGGTGCGGCAGGTGCGTCGGCGGGCGGACCTGGACGGCTCGCTCACGGTGTTCGCGGCCGTCGACGACGAACCGGCGGGCGCGTTCCTGCTGCAGGACGCGATCCGGCCCGACGCCCCCAGGATGGTGCGGACACTGCGCACGGCCGGGATCACCCGCGTCGTGCTCGTCACCGGTGACCGGCCGGACATCGCGGACATGATCGGGCGCATCGTCGGCGTGGACACCGTGCTCGCCGATTGCGACCCGGCGGACAAGCTCGCCGCGATCGAGAAGGAATCCGCCAACGGCGCGACCATCATGGTCGGGGACGGGCTCAACGACGCCCCCGCGCTCGCCGCCGCCGGGGTCGGGGTGGCGCTGGCTGCGCGGGGCGCGACCGCGTCGTCCGAGGCCGCCGATGTGGTGCTCACGGTGGACCGGATCGATGCCCTGGGCGATGCCATCCTGATCGCGCGGCGCTCGAAAAAGATTGCGCTGCAGGCGGTCCTGGTCGGCATGGGGCTGTCACTGGTGGCGATGATCGCCGCCGCCGTCGGGCTGCTGCCGCCCGCCGTGGGTGCGGTCGTGCAGGAGGTCATCGACGTGCTGGCGATCCTGCTCGCGTTGCGGGCGGTGCTGCCCGGCCCGGTGCACAGCATCGTCATGCCCGCCGAGGACGTTGCCACCGCGGTCCGGCTGCGGGCCGAGCACGACGCCACGCTTCCGCTGATCGAGCAGATCCGGTCGGTGGCCGACGATCTGTCCACCCACGACGGTGATCTCGAACCGGTCCGGGTCCTGTTGGGCCGGCTGGAAGGGGAGTTGCTGCCGCACGAGCGGGCCGACGAGGAACTGCTGGTTCCGCTGGTCGACCGGGCGCTGGGCGGCACCGACGCGACCGCGGCGATGAGCCGCACCCACGCCGAGATCGAGCACCAGGTGTCCCGGCTGCACCGGCTGCTGCAGGGGCAGAGCGTGGACCCCGTCCAACCCGAGGACGTGATCGAACTCCGCCGGCTGCTCTACGGGCTCTACGCCGTGCTCCGGCTGCACAACGCCCAAGAAGAGGAGGGCGCGTTCAGTCTCGTCCCGGACGGGGCCGCGAGCCATACCGGGTGACGCCCGGGATCGGGAATGCCGCTTCGCACAACGGTTTCGCGGCCGAGCTACCTCTCGTGGCACCCAGATCAGGAGTCAGCGGTTTGCGATCCCGTCCAGGCGCAGCACGTTCGACTCGTCCCGGTGGGTTCCGGTGGTACCGACGTGCTTGTCACTGATCGAGGCGCCGTTGCGGATCACGTGGGCCAGCGCCATTGCCTGCCCGCGCCCGACGTCATACTGGTCCTTCATCCAGGCGACGATGTCGGCGCTGTTGGTGGCACTGTCGAAACCGCGCTCGTGCGCCTCTTCCACGAGCTGGGCTGGAGTTTTGCCGGTCTTGGCCTCGACGTTGTCGAGGTAAGCCTGGAAGGACATCGATACTCCCTTTGTGCGGGCTGGCTGATGGTTGCAGTGATGACGATCCGGGGCCGCCCGAATCATCGGCCGGACTGTGGCGACAACGGCGGCCGCAGGTCGCGGCTCGAGGCCGGCATGTCGGTCATCGAGTCGTCGCGGGGTTGCCGGTTCGCGTCGCCCGCCGCTCGACCCGGCCGGCGGCACCGGCTCGGCGCCTCTGGACGAAGTGGCGGGGTGGCGGCTCAGTTGTTCTCGGCGGACCGGCGCCAGCGGATGCCGGCCTCGATGAACTCGTCGATGTCCCCGTCGAAGACCGCCGACGGGTTGCCCACCTCGAAGTTCGTCCGCAGGTCCTTCACCATCTGGTACGGGTGCAGCACGTAGGAGCGCATCTGGTTGCCCCAGGAGTTGCCGGCGTCCTTCAGGGCATCCATCGTGGCCTTCTCCTCCTCACGGCGGCGGGCCAGGAGCTTGGCCTGCAGCACCGTCATCGCCGACGCCCGGTTCTGGATCTGCGACCGCTCGTTCTGGCAGGACACCACGATCCCTGTCGGGATGTGGGTGATCCGGACCGCGGAGTCGGTGGTGTTGACGCCCTGCCCGCCGGGGCCGGAGGAGCGGTACACGTCGACCCGCAGTTCCTTCTCATCGATCTCGACGTGGTCGCTGGTCTCCACCACCGGGGTGACCTCGACGCCGGCGAAGGAGGTCTGCCGGCGGCCCTGGTTGTCGAACGGCGAGATCCGGACCAGCCGGTGGGTGCCCTGCTCCACGGACAGCGTCCCGTAGGCGTAGGGGGCCTTGACCTGGAACGTCGTCGACTTGATGCCGGCCTCTTCGGCGTAGGACGTGTCGTAGACCTCGGTGGGGTAGTTGTGCCGTTCCGCCCAGCGCAGGTACATCCGCATCAGCATCTCGGCGAAGTCCGCCGCGTCCACCCCGCCCGCCTCGGAGCGGATGGTGACCAGCGCCTCCCGCTCGTCGTACTCGCCGGACAGCAGGGTACGAACCTCCTGCGCGTCGATCTCCCTCTTCAGAGAGATGAGCTCCTGCTGCGCCTCGACCAGGGTGTCGGCATCCTCGTCGCCGAGCTCGAACAGCACCGACAGGTCGTCGAGCCGCTGCCGCAGGTCCTCGATGTGCCGGATCTCGGACTGCGCGTGGGAGAGCCGGCTGGTGACCCGCTGCGCGTTCTCCTGGTCGTTCCACAGGTCGGGGGCGCTGGCGGCCTCGGAGAGGTCCGCGATGCTGGCCCGGAGCTTGTCCACATCCATGACCTTTTCGATGCTGGTCAGGGTGGTGTCGAGGGCCTTCACAGCGGCTGCGTCGTCGAGATTCACAAGGGATCAGCCTACGCGGGATCGGCGGACGCTCCGGCTCGCTCGGCGACCGGTGGCCGCCCGGTCGCTGGCCGATGGGGGCACAAGAGCGCTGCGACCTGGGTCTTTCGGCCCTGCCCGGCCCTGCCGCGCCCGGCCTACCGTCGAGTATCGCAGGGGCTCATGGCAGGGCCCGTGCTCCAAGAGGAGACGTCATGAACAGTCGCGCTGGCAACGGAATTGTGGTCGGTATCGAGGGCACCGCGGTGAGCCAGGGTGCGCTGGAGTGGGCCGTGCGGGAGGCCGCACTGCGCGGAACCCGGCTCGCCGTCGTGCATGCGTGGGAATACATTCCGGCGCGGGACGCCGGCCGGATGACCGCTCGCGAGGAGAAGACCGCGTCGGACTGCATGCTGGACGCCGCGATCAAGTCGGCGGTGCGCGCAGCGGGTGTCGAGCCGGAGATGGCCACCCTCAGCGTGAAGGGTTCCCCGGCGAAGGTGCTGGTGGAGCAGTCCCAGCATGCCGAGTTGCTGGTGATCGGTCGCAATCACCGCAGTGGTGTGGTCGACATCCTGCGGCAGTCGGTGTCGGCCGAGTGCGTCCGTCGCGCCTCCTGCCCCGTCGTCATCATTCCGACCGCCCCGGTCGGTGTGCACGCCCCCAAGCTCGGTGCCACCGTCTGACCGAGACGGGCCCAGCGCCCGCCGGCCCTCCCGCGGGGGTCGGCGGGCGTTGTGCTGTGCCGGTCCAGTCGCTTCGGGAGCGTTGGCGCCGGTGCCGGCCCGCCGAGTGGCGGCGCGGTGCGTCATCGACCCGCGGCAGCGCGCGTACCCGCGCCTACACTCGCTGCACCCGCGGCCAGGGGTTGGCTCCGGGCCCTGCAGGCGGGTGAGGGGCGGCCATGGACGCGCGGGTAGCTCTCGGTCGCCGGGCATCCGGCTCGGGGTGTGCCGTCAGGTGATCGACGACATGGCACTGCTGGTGAATCCGGCCGCCGGACGCGGACGTTCCCGACGGGCCGGTGCGGTCGCCGCTGAGTTGCTGCGGAACTCCGGTGTCACGGTGCGGGAGTTCGTCAGCACGAGCATTGACGATGCCGAAGCGTTCGCCCGCCGGGTGGTCCGTGACGGCTACGACGCGTTGGTGGTCTGCGGCGGCGACGGCATCGTGCACGTGGCTCTGCAGGCGGTCGCGGGGACCGGGACCGCGCTCGGGGTGATTCCCGCCGGGTCCGGCAACGACTTTGCCCGTGCCGCGGGTCTCCCGCTGCGCAACGTTCCGGCGGCGGTCTCGGCCGTCCGCGGCGGCCGAACTGTTGCGATGGACCTGGGTTGTGTGGCAGGTCGGTGGTTCGGCACCGTCCTGGCCTCGGGTTTCGATTCCCGGGTGGCCGACCGGATGAACGCGATGCGCTGGGTACGGGGGAGTACCCGGTATCACGCCGCGATGGTGGCCGAACTCGCTGCGTTCCGGCCGTTGCCCTTCGTGCTCGAGATGGACGGGGTCCGGCGTGAACTGGAAGCGATGCTGGTCGCCGTCGGCAATGGGTCCACCTACGGCGGCGGGATGCGGATCTGCCCGGACGCCCGCACCGATGACGGCTTGTTGGACGTCACGGTGATCACCCGGCTGAGCCGGGTGAAGTTGGTCCGGCTATTTCATCGGGTCTACCCGGGTACTCATGTGGAGCGGCGGGAGGTGCTGACATTTCGATGCGCCGAGATCACCGTCTCGGCTCCAGAGGTGTCTGGGTACGCCGACGGGGAGTTCATCGATCAGCTGCCGGTGACGTGTACGGTCCGGCGCGGGGCGGTGAGGGTGCTGGTGCCGGAACCGGTCGTGCCCGAACCCCGGCGCTGACGTCGCCCGGAATGTCACCAACTGGACCTCCAGGTCTGGCAACAGCACGCGGAGATCGAACAAGCGCCCGCGCGGGCCGACGTCACGCCACGGCGGGGTTCCGAGACCGGCAACAGGTGGTTCCATGACTCCGGCAGAAATCTTGCTCAAAGTGGCGGGCGATCGCTCCACCGGATGCAGGCGATTCGCAGTCCTTGACCGGCTTGGAATGGTCTTCGCGCCACCTCAGTGCGACACCAACTGGTGGGCACGCTGATAGGACACGCCAAGGATCGTTCCGATGTCACGATATGGCACATCGGCTTCGGCCAGGGCGCGAGCAAGATCAGCCGTTTTTGCACTCGCGCGCTTGACCAGTTCTTCACCCTCTTGCTTTTCGGCTTGGATCGCTTCGGCTTTGTCGGTCACACAGTCAACGTTCCCGACTTTTTCAATACGCAGATTGACGGTCACCTGCGACATAGGGACGTCCAAAGTAACGGCGATGAGCTCACGAGCCATTTTCTCGATTTCCGAGACCCGTCGGGCTTGGGTGGTGACTTCGTCGATCTCTGGTACGTGCACCATCCACCAGCGCCCCTCGCGAGTCACGCTCGCGGTGTAGGTCGTCATGATGTCCTCCCAAGGCAGGTGCAGATATCCAACTTCTTTTGAATACTTCTCATGACACCAGCCGAAATCATCCGATGACCCGTAGGGATAGGAACCTGATGCTCACCCGATGGACATTTCCGCATCGAGTGGCTGCCTTTGGTGCGAACACATGTCCACTCGGCCGCCCTCATCATCCTCTTGACGACGCGGGCAGATTGCTCCGCGATCGTCGTGACAACAATCTAGCGGTATAGACGATGAACTGTCGAGCCAAGTAGACTGAGTCACCCCGACGGTCGGTCAATGCCGCCCCCCATGCCCGCACGCTCCCGCAACGAGCACGGGAAGGTTTCCGGAGAGCCATCAAGCAGGGGTGAGAACACCCCACCGCTTCGCGGTTGCAGAGACATGCCGACGTGCCGAACCGCGTTCCGGCCGTTGCGTTCGTGCCCGAGATGAACGGGTTCAGGCGTGAACTCGAGGCGATACTGGTCGCCGTGGGTAGCGGTTTCAGGTACGGCGCGGCACACGGGCCTGCCCGGGTGCCGGCACCGATGACGGTTCGTTGGACGTCACGTGGTCGCCGGAATGAGCCGGGCGACGCTGCTTCGTCTGTTTTCTCGGGTGTTCCCGGCGACGTATGTGGCGCCTCATGAGGTGCTGACGATCCGGTGCGCAGAGATCACCGTTTCGGCTCAGGAAGTGGGTACGCCGACGGGGAGGTCGTCGACCAGCCGCCGGTGATCTGCACGGCCCGGCGCGGGGCGATGAGGATGCTGGTGCCTTCATGCAGAGGTGTAATCGGTCGCGCGGAGAAAAAGCCGGTTCTCAAAGATTGTCTCCAGTCCCGATTCGCAGCCGTTTTGCCTTTGATCTCTGGTCTTCGAAGCGGAGTCTGGTGATTCATCGGATTCGAGCGTGCATATCCATGCGCCGGGTAAAGGCTGTTGGGATTCGTATGGCTCGCCCCTCCCCGCACTTATCCGCCAGGATGTTGTACAAGGACGGTGCGGAACTCGCCGACATCGAAGGCGTCATTTGCCGTCGCGGCCAATGTCGTCGCACCTGTGACGCCGGTATTGGATTGCCAGGTAACGTCCCAGTTTGACGTGGCGGTGATCGGCCAGGTGCCAGTACCGCCCGTGCGTTCCTTGGTCGATCGCCAGCGGTACTTATAACCGCATGGTGGTTCGGATTGCCAGTCGTCGGCGGCCGTCGGCGCGATACCGGCGCCTTCGCACATGACGGTGGCCGGCGCGCCGGGTGCAAATGTGTCGCCAGTGGTGGTCGGCTCGCCAAGGGACCACGTCACGGAACCCAGCGTTGCGGTGGCCGTGACAGAGACACCTCCCGCGGCGACGGTCGCGGCGAGTGCACCTGGATCATCAATCCAAAGCCATGTCCACAAATTGACAGCGATCTTGGCACGGTCGGGACCCACGCTGATCCTCGGGCTGGGAATCTTTAGCTGTCCTATTGCTTCCTGGGCAAGGACGGCGGGGTCGGGAGGCGGTGGCGACGCGGCCGCGGCATCATTGGGAAAGAATTGGAGCTCAACTGGTCGTCCCTCAAAGTTTCCTGGCGCCCCAGGGGTCCCAGGCAACAGAACTGCACAGCTCTTCCACTTGATGACACCGTCTTTCGCGGTCTTGCCGGCCCATGCTGGGTCCGTCGCAGGAAGTGGTTCTGCTAAGTCCGTCCAGCCACAATAACTCTCGTCCTGCACCTGCCCTAAGCCTGCGAGAGGATCGGGCGGGATCTCCGTCCCACCTCTGTTTATTCGATGCCTGCACCGACGACTCATACGTTGCCGTGCCCGGCGGAGGTGGGCTCCGCTACCGTCTGGCTTATGTGGAAAACAATGCGCGATGTCACGAACGCCATTAGTAGTGACCTCGACAGGAGGATCCGGAAAGGTCGGTGCCGGAGTCGGACTCGAGACAACACTCATAAGAGTCAGTAGGAGGCCTGGGAACGAAATGACGTTCAGCACGGCACGTTGTCCAAGATATTGGACTTGCTGAACGCGCCAAACTTTGTCCGAGCCGAGCACAAAACCGACCTGCAGATTGTCACGCGCCGGACCAACGGATCGCTTCTTGCCTGTGGCCACGTAAACTGAGCCGTAGTGGCTTTGATCCTGACAATCGCGCATGACCGCAAAGGCTTGACCTGCAATTGGCGTAATCCAATACGGGACGCGTAATGAACGTTCCCGTAGTAGTCGAGCCCTTGCTTATCAAAATTTTCGGCAGATTGCAGGATGTCGGACAGGATGGGATCTACGGCCACTTCTGACAGCGCCGTCCTCCGCCGATCCGGTAGCGTCCTCACACTATTAATGTAGACGTCCCAGAAACGCAGCCACTGCGCTTCTACTGCGGCGCGGTCCAATTCTTCTTGCCCTGGCCGACCCGCGGAAGTCGAAATGCCAGTCGAGTTCGAACTCGGTGTGGAAACGTCGGCGACACTCGGCGACGCCCTTGTCACCCCAATTGATGCACTCGCACTGGCGCTCGTGCTCGGCAGCGAAGCTGATGTCGGCGAGAGTTGTGCTGGCGAACTGGGCTGGGCCACCGAGGCGCTGACGGTATTTGGCGACGTCGTCGGGTCCTGGGCAGCCTGACCGCTAGCCGTGCACCCTGCTGCGAAGACCAAGGCGAGCGCTGAACACACGACGAGCGAACGTCGGCAAGCGATGCTCATACGGATTCCTCCTGTTCCGACATCACTTGGTCACCCGTCACAGGCGCTGAGGCGTTCTGTCGCAGGACCGGTTGGCTCGTCGACGTCACGGTTCGACTGAGCGTCGGCGTCCCGAACAGGGCACCGAAGGTGATCGGTGCCTCGTTGCTGCACTGGGTGGACACCGATGTCGCGCCGAGGGTGACGACCGCTCCGACGTCGGGTCCGCGGATCTGGAGGTAGCGGTTGGCGGCGGCGATCGGATCAGCAAGTCCCACCGACTCTGCACTCGTCCGACGCGGATCGATCGCGCCGACGGCTGCAGCGGTCGCCCCGTCGCACAACCGCTGCAGGCGTTGGCCGGCAAGGAAGGCGGAGCCGGCGGCGGTGACACCCGCCGTCAGGACCAGCAGGCACACCATCATCCCGAGAACGAGGGGAGTCACCGAACCCCTGTCGCCAGAACCGGCGTCGTGGTCCTGGTCGTCAACGGGCAGGGCGAGCTTCGTCACTGGCCCTCCCTGAAGTCCCCGACGTGCAGCGTGAAGACGCCGGTCACGGTGTTCTGGCTGCCAGTGACGACCGACGGGACACCCGGGAAGGTCACCAGAGCAACGACGCAGACGTCGTATACGTCGCCGGGGCGCAGCGTGGGCGGAACCTGCGGAGCAGAAACACAGTCACTTCCGGTCGGCACGAACCGCAGCTGCATGCCATCCGCCGACACGCGCTGGTCCGTCAGCGCCAGATGTGCGATCTCCTGGGCACGTGCCACACCGATCGCAGGTGTCGGCGCAGCGTCCATCACCCGGCCGGCATCTCGCGCACCTTGGGAGACGGCAAAGGTCGCCGCCTGGATTCGCATCACCGTTGCCAGGATGTACACGGTCGGAATGAGCAACAGGACCGCGAGGAAGACGACCTCGATCAGCGCGCGGCCGTCATCCCCGTTCTCGGCGGGTGGCGTGCTCGAACCTCCATCAGCCGGAATGGCCGGCGCTGTTGCGTCCCGGGTCGGCGAAGTGCCGAACCGCACGCCATGCACCCACCGCGCCGGGAGTGTTCTGCGGTTGTCGACGATCATCCGAGGGACTCCTTGGCCGAATGACCGGTGACCTCGATCGTCGGCATCACCCCGTCGAGCAGCGAGATGATTCCTGGGGCCTCCATCCGGCAGTCGACCCGGACCAGCAGGCCTTGCACCCCGGACGAGCAACTCAGGGTTGATCGCGTGGCCCCGGTGATGCCGCCACCCAGCAGCGTCGACACCTGCTGTGTCGCGACGATTCCGCTGTTGTCGTAATTCGCCGCGATCCTGGCGGCGTCCGCGGCCGCCGACGTCAGCAGGGTGCGGGTGTAGGCCCACAGGCCGACCGAGATCAACGCCAGGAACAGCATCAACAGCAGCACGAGCACCAGAGCGAATTCGGCAACGGCAGATCCCCGGTCGTCGCTGCCGGTCATCCA
>CAVWTC010000012.1:0-56537 GCA_963757645.1 uncultured Actinomycetota bacterium | reverse complement strand
GGGCGACGACTGGCGGGGAACACCCAAGGGCGAAAAGCTGGAACGCGACTTCGCGCGAGTCGGAGTCGAGATCGTCTACTTCCCGTACACGATGCACACGTCGAGCAGCATGCTCCGTCGCGTCCTTGCGACGCTCGAGGGCGGACGCGACGGGGCCGAGGCGACCGGCTAAGCTCCGGCCGTGGTCAACCGCTGTATCCGATCGCATGGGCTTCACCCATTCGGAGGGTTCTTCGGGAAAGTCTTCCCTCTGTTGGTTGCTTAGAGTTGAATAGCACAAGATCAAGAGGGTGCGGGGGCCCCCGATTGGTAACCGGGTGAGCCTGTGGCCGGCCCGGGTCAATGCGAACGCAGCAGACGCGTGGCACCGGCCGTGGGCCGCTGTCGTCACCAGGAAGATGTAAGGCACGTGGGGGAACCAGGATGGCGCTCACGACCGGACCGGTCGTCTCGGGTCAACGCGGTCGGCGCCGACCGGTCAGGTGGTCGAAGCAGAGCTTCGTCGCGCCGTCTCCGCTGCAGCATGTGTCGACGCCCGCACCACTGCGTCCGGGTGTTCCGGGCGAGCGGCTTGCACGGCAGAAGCAGGGATACCGGGGGTGGGGCCGGCGTTACGCCGCCCGCTTGTTGGTCACTGACTTCTTGGCTCTCGTGTTGGCTTCGGCGCTGGCGCTCGTCATCCGCATGCCATCTGTCACCCCTGAAGCCGCCATCGATCAGTTCTCGGCCAGTTACATCGCACTCACCGCGGGCCTGTTGCGTCACCTGGATGCTGGCGCTGACCTGGTCCGGCAGCCGCGACCCGAAGTCCATCGGGTACGGGGCACTGGAGTACAAGCGCATCATTCACGCCACCTTCGCGGTGTTCGGCGTCATGGCGATCGTCTCGTACCTGTTCAAGCTCGAGATCTCCCGCGGATACCTGCTGGTGATGATGCCGGCCGGTCTGGCCGCGCTGCTCCTGACTCGGTACGCCTGGCGGCGTTGGCTGCACCGCAAGCGGGCCGCGGGGGAGTACCTGTCGCAGGTGCTCGCGGTCGGCAACGTGCACACCGTCACCGAACTGCTGCGCGACCTCCGCCGGGCCCCGCAGGCCGGCTACCAGGTCATCGGCGTCTGCCTGAGCCAGAACACGAAGGCGGTCGACGCCGACGGTGGCCCGCTGCTCGAGCATCGACGGCGTCCCGATCCTGGGCGGCCTGGACAACGTCGCCGACATGGTGCGCAGCTCCGGCGCCGACACCGTCGCGGTGACCTCCACGGCATCGTTCGGGCCGAGCGGGGTGCGCAAGCTCAGCTGGGAGCTCGAGGACACCGACGCCGAACTGATCCTCGCGCCCGCGCTGACCAACATCGCCGGTCCGCGCGTGCACACCCAGCCGGTGGCCGGCCTTCCGTTGATCCACGTGGACCGGCCGACCTACCGCGGCGCGAACCGCATCCTGAAGAAGTCATTCGACGTCGTCGGCAGTGTGTTGTTGATGCTGCTGTTCTCGCCGATCCTGCTGGCCGTCGCGCTTGCCATCAAAGCTGACCAGCAAGGGACCGGTGTTCTTCCGGCAGAACCGGGTCGGCATCAACGGCGAGATCTTCCGCATGATCAAGTTCCGGTCGATGGTCGTCGACGCCGAATCGCGGCTGGACGTGCTGCAGCACGAGCAGCGCGACGCCGGAAACACGATCCTGTTCAAGATGAAGAACGACCCGCGGGTGACCTCGGTCGGCAGATTCATCCGCAGGTTCAGCATCGACGAACTGCCGCAGCTGTTCAACGTCGTCATCGGCGACATGAGCCTGGTCGGCCCGCGGCCGCCGCTGAAGGCTGAGGTGGACCTGTACGAGGACGAGGCCCGCCGCCGGCTGCTGGTCAAGCCCGGGATGACGGGCCTATGGCAGGTGTCCGGCCGCTCGGACCTGACCTGGGACGACACCGTCCGCCTGGATGTCTACTACGTCGAGAACTGGTCCATCACCGGCGACATGGTCATCATCTGGAAGACCTGGAAGGCCGTCGTCTCCTCCGCCGGAGCCTACTGAGCCACCCCGGGCCAACTGCCGTCGGTCGCTGCCGCGAGCGTGCGAGGCGCCGGTGTGGGATGGTGTCGGGTGAGAGCCGCGAGCATCGTGGCGGCAAGGGAACCCGAAAGGTGGCACGAGTGCTGTCTGCTCGTCGAATGCTGACCACGTTGGCATGATCGGCGTCGTGGGCCTGACCGCTGCCGGGTGCGGCACCCCGGCGCACCTCCGCCGCCCAGGTCGGTGACGTGTCGATTTCCGAAGCGGCGATCTTCGACCGCACAACGGCCGTCGTCGACCAGGCTCAAACGTCCGGCGCCGCCCCGCTGGAACCGTCGACCGTCGCCGTCTTCAACCGGGCGCAGACGACATCGGCGATCCGCAGCCGGCTGCTGGAGGTTGCCGCCGCCGACCGCGGCGTCGTCGTCACCAATGATCAGGTCAACACGGCGATGGCCGGCGGCAACGGATCCACTGCCGCGAGCCAGCTCGGCGCACCCGAGTCGATGGTGGAACAGACCGTCCGCGACCTGCTGCGCCTGGAGGGTCTGGTCTCCGACCCAGCCGGCGCAGGGGCGCCCGTCACCAATGTGACGGTCCGCATCGACGGCGTGTCGGTCCCGACCAGAGACGAAGCCGTCACCATGCGCAGCCAGTTCCTGGCGGACCCGGCGGCCATCGACGCCGATCATCGCCGCCTCGGCCTCCCCGGTGCAGCCACAAACCGTCAGCCTGATCAAGAATCCGACGGTCGCCCCGACGGGTGTGTTCAACGCCCAGCAGGGTGACGTCATCGTCTACCCGAGCCAGGACGGCTTCTACGTCATCCGGATCCTGGAACGGGCGGTGGAACCGGCCGTGCTGACCGCCGCGGACCTGACACCGCAGCAGCTCGTCGGGAAATTCGACCTCGGCGCCCTGCTGCTGGCGCCGTACGCCGAGCAGGCGGGCGTCACCGTCAATCCACGGCTGGGCGTCTGGGATCCGTTGACGTTGCAGGTCGTCCCCGGCGGCAGCGGGCTGTGACAGGCGGCGAACCCGAACAGCTCGACGGACGCCGGCGCGGCCCGTCGGCAGCCGCCTGCTCGATGCGGTGGCCGTGATGGATCGGCTGCGCTCGCCCGGCGGTTGCCCGTGGGATGCGGAACAGACTCATGAGTCGCTGCTGCGGTACCTGATCGAGGAGTGCTACGAGCTGGTCGAGGCCGTGGAGAGCGGGAATCCGGCGGCCATCCGCGAGGAATTGGGTGACGTCCTGCTGCAGGTGCTCTTCCACGCGCGGATCGCCGCCGAACAACCGCGCGGAGCTCGGCGGGTTCGACATCGACGACGTGGCCGGCGACCTGGTCCAGAAGCTGGTCCGCCGGCATCCGCACGTGTTCGACCCCGAGCACGCGGCCGGTGCACACCGCTTCCGACCAGCAGCACCGCTGGGACCAGCTGAAGAAAACAGAACACGGCCGGTCCGGCGTTCTGGACGGTGTGGCGTTCGGTCAGCCGGCCACCGCGCTGGCCGCGAAACTCGGTTCCAGGGCGTCGAAGTTCGATCTCGCCGTCGACCCGCCCGCCGGCGAATCTGCAGCCGGAAGCAATTTTCCGTATCGCCTACGCCGCCGGCGCGCGCGGCGAGGACCCGGAGTCGGCGCTGCGGGCGGTCGCCCTCGCGCACGCCGACGCGATGGCAGCCGCCGGAGCGCGCCGGGCGCGCAGCGATCCGCGCCGTCAGTTGACGTCCCGGCGCCGGAAACCGACCACCCCGGCGGCGATCAACCCGGCCGCGAGCACCGGTCAACACGATCAGTGGCATCCACCGCACGTCCTGCGTCGGCACCGTCGGGATGTGGGTGAACGGCGAAATGTCCATCACCCATTGCGGCAATTGCAGCAACGCACCCAGCTGACCCAAGAGCAGTGCCACCACCAGCGCCGCCCAGGCGACCGAGGTCAACCGCGGAAGCCAACCGAACAACGCAACCGCCAGCCCGCCCAGCACCAGCGCGGCCGGTAGCTGAACGATCATCGCGCCGAATGCGGACGTCATTCCGTGGGAGAAGTCGCCCGTTTGGGTACCGTTGAACACCCCGGCGACCACGCCGGCGGCCGCCAGAAGCACAACCGGGCCGGCAACGGCGAACGCCAGGTGCCCGGCCATCCAGCGCGGCCGGCCGACGGCTGTCGCCAGAACCGGCCCGACCCGGTCCGCAGTCTCCTCCGTGCTCATCCGCAGGGCGGCGGAAATCGCGTATCCGGCGGCGATCAAGCCCGCGATGGCGCCCATCGTCGACAGCAGCATGTCCGTCATTGCGCCGGCGCCACCGATCCTGGCCAACATTTCGTTCAATTGCGGGTTGCCGTCGAGCAGGTCCGTGCTGGTGGACGCAACACCACCGGTGACGGCACCCAGAAGCGCGAAGCCGACCGTCCAACCGATCAATGAGCCGCGCTGCAGCCGGATGGCAAGCGCACCGGACGAGGCCATCCGTGGGTTCTCCGCCGGACCGAGTCGGGCGGCGAACATCCCGAGACCCAGGTCGCGCCGCTCGAGCAACCGCCCCGCCACGAGCAATGTGATCGCGGTGACGACAACGAACAGCACGAGCACGGCCGCGTTGTTGGCGCCGAACGGCTCGACGTGGGCGGACCAGCCCTGCGGGCTCAGCCACGTCAACCAGTGCAGGGACGGTTGGACGTCACCGATGGCCCGAAGCACGAACGTCGCCGCGGCCACCGAACAGGCGATTCCGATGGCGGTCGCGATAGCTCTCGGCAAGCTGGGCGGCGATCGCGCCGACACCGGCGAAGACGAGGCCGCAACCGGCCATTGCCGCTCCGAACAGGACTGAGCCGGTGGCGGATTCACCGCTTCCGATGCCGGCCGCGGCCACCAGCACGCCGATGGCGAGGCTCGCCGCGATCGCCACGATCACAGCGGCCGCCAGTGGGGCGGCCCGACCCACGACCGCCGAGGCCAAGAGCTCGGTGCGGCCGGCCTCCTCGTCACCGCGGGTGCGCCGGATCACCGTGAACAGGGCCATCAGCCCGACGAGAGTCGTGCCGACCGCGGCAACCCGCCAGGCGCCGATGCCGCCGATCGACGGGTCGGTGATCGGGCCGGTGATGGCCAGGAACGAGGGGTTGGCGGCGATGGACAGTTGCAGGGCCAGGCGTTGCGCCGGCTCCGGATACAGGGCCGCAATGGCCGAGAACGTCGAGGCGGCGACCACTGCGATGGACAGAATCCAGGCCGCCAGCGGGACTCGTTCGCGCCGAATGTTCAACCGCACGAGAGCGCCGGTACCGGTGAATCGGTCCCGGGTCGCGCCGCCGCCGGTGGTCGGCGCTCGATCGAGCACCATGGCGGTCATCGGGCCACCGCCTTCTCGTGGCGCCCGAAGCGGCGCGCAACTGGACCGGGCTTCTGACTCTGCGACGACTCGTTGGCAGCACCGTCGCCGTAGTGGCGCAGGAACAGCTCCTCGAGGGTGGGCGGTGTGGCGGTCAGGCTCCGGACGCCGCCGTCGATCAACACCCGCAGAACCCGGTCGATCTCGGTGGAGTCGACGTCGAAGCGCGCGCGGTTGCCCTCCAGCACCAGATCGTGGACACCCGTGCTGGATCGCAGACCGTCCGGGATGACCTCGAGCTCCGCGCTGATGGCGGTCCGGGTGAGGTGCCGCAAGTTCCGTCAGCGTGCCGGTTTCGACGATGGTGCCGGACCGGATGATGCTGACCCGGTCGCACAGCGCCTCCACCTCCGACAGGATGTGGCTGGACAGCAGAACGGTTCTGCCCCGGTTCTTCTCGGCGTTGATGCACTGCTGAAAGACCTCTTCCATCAAGGGGTCGAGCCCCGTGGTCGGCTCGTCGAGGATCAGCAGTTCCACATCCGACGCCAGCGCGGCGACGATCGCCACTTTCTGCCTGTTGCCCTTGGAGTAGGCGCGCCCCTTCTTCCGTGGGTCGAGCTCGAAGCGCTCGAGCAGCTCGTCCCGCCGCTTGGTGTCGATGCCGCCGCGCAGCCGGGCCAGCAGGTCGATGACCTCGCCGCCGGACAGGTTGGGCCAGAGGTTGACCTCACCGGGTACGTACGCCAGCCGTCGGTGGAGTTCGACCGCGTCGCGCCACGGATCCCCGCCGAGCACCGCTGCGCTGCCGGAGTCGGCGCGCAGTTGCCCCAGCAGAACACGAATCGTGGTCGACTTGCCCGAGCCGTTGGGACCGAGGAAGCCGTGCACCTCCCCGGTGCGGACGGTCAGGTTGAGCTGGTCGAGCGCGGTGACCGGGCCGAAGGTCTTCATGAGACCAGTGGTGGTGACCGCGTTGTCGGGGGTAGTCATGCTGTCTCACCTTTCCGATGAGCGAAACGAGGAAGTGCGGGAGCGACCGTTGCTCCGGCGAGCGGGCGGGTCCGGGGAGCAGGATCCGGACCGTTGGTGCCGTTACGCTGCTGCGCGGAACTGCGGTACGCGTCGAGGTAGTCCGACGAGGTGTAGAGCCCGTGGGTGAACAGCTCCAGCGCGGGGACCGTGAGTCGCTCGGCTGCGGTTTCCAGCACGTCATCCTCGGCCGTTCCGTGCGGGACGACATACGGCGCGAATGCCAACATGCCGAGCTTGAACAACGTGATCATCTCCGCGCGGGCGCGCTCGTCGCCGGTGGGTCGGGCCACGCCGGCGGACACGGTCGCTCTGAGGTAGGCCTCCATGTCCACGACCAGCCGTCCGAACAGCCGCTCCGCGAAGTCGCCGCCTTCCGTCATCGCTGTGGTGACGTAGGGCGCGATATGGATGAAATCCGGCCGTTTCGCCAACATCGCCAACACGTCTGCGGCGCCGAGTTGCTCGGCGGCAAAAGCGGTTTGCTCGTCAATCAGGTCGGTGATGTAGCTGTCGCAGGCGTCGCGCAGCCCGTCCTTCGACGCGAAATGGTGAATGACCAATGCCGGCGAGACGCCGGCCGCCTCGGCGATCGCCCTGATGGTCGTCCGGCCGAAGCCGTGCCTGCCGAAGTGCACGATCGCGGCATCGCGGATCTTGGCGCGGGTGGTCAGATCCTCGCGGTCACGCAAAACTGAACGCATAGACAGAATACTAAACACGTGTTCAGTCAACTGGCAAGGGCTTATCGCCCACCCTGATCCAGGACACTCCCGGCGGACGACGGGCTACAGCAGCCGGTCGGTGGCCGGGTCTGCGCTGCCGGCGAAGAACCGGTCGAGGACCCTTTGGAAGGTCTGCTCCTGCGGCGCGGCGCGGAGAAAGAGCGTCATCGACGAGCGCAGTTTCTGCGCATCGATCGATCCGAAGATGTCCTCGGCGGAGGCTTGCTGCGCGGCTGCGATGATGCCGGCAACTTCCAGAAGTCGGGGGCCGAGGATGGGGTGCGCGAGGTAGGCGCTGGCCTCATCGAGGCCGGAAATCGCGTAGCGGCGCGAGGTCGGACTGGCTCCGAGACCGGCGACCTGAGGAAAGACGAACCACATCCAGTGCGAGGCCTTTCGGCCGCGCCGTAGTTCGGCCACCGCGTTCGGATACGTGCCGCCGGCATCCTGCGCTACGACGAATCGGTCGAGGTCGTATGGGTCGTCGGTCACGTTGGGGGGCTCCTTCGGATGCCTGCCGGATGCGCAGGCGGTCACTCGCCGGGGTAGCTGACGCCGATCTGTCGGCGAATGGTGTCCGCAGTGCGCAGCACGGCCACGGTCTCGTCGAGCGGAAGCAGCGGCGATTCGGTGGCACCTTCCGCGAGAAGCGTGGCGAGGTGCGCGGCCTCGAAGCACAGGCCCTGGTGGCCGGTGATCTGGTCCTGTTCCCTGACGAGACTGCGTCCGTCGTTGGCGGTGAGGGTCAGCGTCCCAGGTGCGTAGAACGGGCCGGAAATCTCGATCGTTGCGTCGGTTCCGGAGATGGAGGCGCGGGTCGGGGTCTTCGCAAGCAGCGTGGTGCTGAGCGTGGCCTGTGCCGACCCGGCCGTCAGCACCATCGAGACCTGGGCATCTACAGCGGTGGAGGTCAATGACCCCTTCGCAACAATGTCATCGGGCGCGCCGAACACGAAAGACGCGAACGACAGCGGGTAGATGCCGAGATCTAACAAGGCCCCACCCGCCAACTCCGCGTTGAACAGCCGGCTCGTCGGGTCGACGTCGAAGTACTGACCGTGGTCGGCCAGCACGGTCGTTATGTTGCCGAGCGCTCCGTCCGCGAGCAGTTGGGCGATGACGTCGGTCTGCGGCAGATAGCGGGTCCACATCGCTTCCATCGCGAGCACGCCCTGCGATCGGGCGGCGTCAACCACCTCCTGCGCCTCGGCGGCGTTGCGGGTGAAGGGCTTCTCGACGAGGACCGGCTTGCCGGCGGCGATGGCCAACAGTGCGAGCGACTTGTGCTCGCTGTGCGGGGAAGCCACGTACACCGCATCCACCTCGGGGTCGTCAACGAGCTGCTCGTACGAGTTGTAGGCCCGGTTGGCGCCGTGAGCGGAGGCGAAGGTTCGGGCCCGATCGATGGATCTCGAGCCAACAGCCACAATCCGTTGCTGCGTGTTCCGGCCGAGCGCATCGGCGAACGCCCCGGCGATGCGGCCCGGTGCGAGCACCCCCCAGCGGAGCGGTGGGGCCGTCATCGGGTCCGGCACGCGGGACGTCGGCAAGCTATGGGGAAAATCGTCACAGCGGACATCGTGTCACGGCCGAACACGTGATCCGGGGTACGGCCAGATCGTCCAGGTTGGCCGGCTCAGGGCGCCAAAGCCGGCCGAGTCACCCGCGGCGCAACGCCGCCGTGGGATGTCGCGGCAGCCGGCTGCATCACCGGCACGGGATGCCGGTGACGTTGGGCGGCTGATCGTTTCTCGATGAGCCGGTTCATGTGCATCGGCTGCGGCGCGGAACGCCTCCCGAGCTGTGCTGTCGGCTGCGCCGAGAACTAGGTCGGCGACCCGTCGCTTCCCTTTGCGGAGCGACCGCACCGGCTCCCGGCTGATCACCATTCCGCCGCAGTACAGGACGGCCCAGAGGACACCGTCGGCGTCGCGTTCGACCTGACCGACGTAGGTCGCGGCGGCGATTTCGCTCACGGTGACCCATCCCTTCGCGGTGTTGTCACCGCACTTGCCATGCACGTTCGTGTGAGTACCGGGCCGCTGCTGAGCGCCCGTTGACGAGCCATAGCTTTGCTTGATCGATCATGAGCAGTGGCTCTCAACCGTTCGGCCTAACAAAGATTCTTACCGATGGGCCGGTTCGACACCAGAACCCATAGGTGTGCACCTTTAGGGGACGTATGTCACCGAGAGTGTAGAAAGTCTGTATGGATCGCTCTTTTGATCGGTAAGCGGGCGGAAAGCGCAGCCTTATCCCTGGTCGAGGCGAAGTCTAGTAACATAGAGCTATCGGTAGTGGCGCGCTGTAGTCAGCGTTCGGCAGGGTCGCGCAGGTCGGAGATCCGCTGGAGAGGGTGGGCAGTGTCTCAGCGGCTCGTTGCGCCACCCGCGGCGGGATGCATGACGATGGGGCGGTGAAACCGGGGGACCACAACGACGCCGTCAGCCCCGGCGCCCCGATGTCCGAGGGCGCCGTGCTGAGTCGGCGTCGACGGGTGGCCGTCCGGATCGGCCTGCTCGGACCGGCCTTCGTCGCGGCCGTCGCGTACGTCGATCCCGGCAACGTCGCGACGAATCTGCAGGCCGGCGCGCGGTACGGCTACCTGTTGGTGTGGGTGCTGGTGGTCGCCACGGCGTCCGCGGGCGTCGTCCAGTACCTGTCAGCGAAGTTGGGCGTCGCGACCGGGGCGTCGTTGCCGGAGCTCGTCGGGCAGCGCCTCGGCCGGCCGGCCCGGATCACCTACTGGCTGCAGGCCGAGGGCGTCGCCATGGCCACCGACCTCGCCGAGGTGATCGGCGGCGCCATCGCGCTCAACCTGCTGTTCGACCTGCCACTGGTGCTGGGCGGCGTCATCGCCGGCGTTGTTTCCCTCGCGCTCCTGTCCGTTCAGAACCGGCGCGGTCAGCGGCCGTTCGAGCGGGTGATCACCGGCCTGCTGCTGATCATCGCGGTGGGGTTCGTCGCGGGGCTCTTCGTGGCGCCGCCGTCGGCCGCGGACGTCGCCGCCGGCCTGGTGCCCAGGTTCGACGGCCTGGATTCGGTGCTGCTGGCCACCGCGATGCTCGGCGCCACCGTCATGCCGCACGTCGTCTATCTGCACTCCGCGCTGACCCGCGACCGCTTCGGACGGGTGCCGCCGGGCGAGCCGGGCGCCGACTGCTGAGCGCCACCAAGACCGACGTGGTGTTCGCCATGGTGTCTGGCCGGCACCGTCAACATCGCGATGCTGCTGCTCGCGGCGTCCGCGCTGCCGCGGCTCCGACAGGACGTCGACACCATCGAGGGCGCACAGGCCGCGGTGGAGCAGTCGCTCGGGCCGGTGGTCGGCATGCTGTTCGCCATCGGACTGCTGGCCTCCGGACTCGCCTCCACCTCGGTGGGTTGCTACGCCGGCAGCGTCATCATGGAGGGCCTGCTGCGGATCCGGATCCACCTGCTGACCCGCCGGGTGATCACCCTGATCCCCGCGCTGATCGTGCTCGCCGTCGGGGCCGACCCGACCACGGTGCTGGTGATCTCGCAGGTGGTGTTGTCCTTCGGGCTGCCGTTCGTCCTGGTGCCACTGCTGCGGCTGACCTCCGACCCGGAGCTGATGGGCCGGACAGCAACGGCCGAGGTGTGCGATTCGTCGGGTGGCTGATCACCGCGGCCATCGTCACCCTCAACGCCGTCCTGATCTTCGGCGTGATCGTCGGTTTCTGATCAGTGCGGGAGTCCGCCGCACGCCGATAGGACGCCCGTGTGACGTGCCAACCATCCGGCTCACGACCCCCAGCCCAACCCCATCGCCTCCGGTGACGTTGATCGCTAGACTCGCCGCAGGTCATGAGTTCCAGCACCAGCCCCGGCTCGCTGGACGGCAACCCTCCACACGCGGTGGGGTGCCCCGGGTGATGACCAGGCGGACCCCCGGCCCCGGCGGTCCGCAAGCGCGGGTCCGCACATCGTCGGACCCTGTCGAGCACGGACAGGAGTGCCGCCATGCGGACCAGATGTGTTGTAGCGGCTGACCCCGGCGGCCCAGCCGCAATCCGCACCCCGTTCACGGTGCGGACCCGGGGACACCATTCCCCCAACACGAGCCGACACCTCGTGCCGTCAGCGTGGACTCGCTGCGCCACCGCCTTCATCGCGCCCCGCCGCGACGACCGGGGTTTCATCCCTTCCATCCGTGGACGGCCGTCCACCACGCCCAGGAGTACGATCGATGAGCCCGAACTGGTCCTTCGAGACCCGCCAGATCCACGCCGGCCAGACGCCCGACCCGACCACCAAGGCCAGGGCGCTGCCGATCTACCAGACCACCTCGTACGCGTTCGACTCGTCCGAGCACGGCCGCAAGCTGTTCGCGCTGGAAGAACTCGGCAACATCTACACCCGCATCATGAACCCGACCCAGGCCGTGGTCGAGGACCGGATCAATTCGCTGGAAGGCGGAGTCGGCGCGTTGCTGGTCGCGTCCGGCCAGTCCGCCGAGACGCTGACGATCCTGACGATCGCCGAGGCGGGCGACCACATCGTCTCCTCACCGCGGCTGTACGGCGGCACCTACAACCTGTTCCACTACACGCTGCCCAAGTTCGGCATCACCGTCAGCTTCGTGGAGAACCCGGACGACCCGGAATCCTGGCGCGCGGCGGCCACCCCGCAGCACCAAGGCGTTCTACGCCGAGTCGATCTCCAACCCGCAGTTCGACGTGCTCGACTTCACCACCGTCGCCGACCGTCGCGCATGCAGGTCGGCGTGCCGCTGATCGTCGACAACACCGTGCCCACCCCGTATCTCATCCGTCCGATCGAGCACGGCGCGGACATCGTCGTGCATTCGGCGACCAAGTACCTCGGTGGCCACGGCACCGCGATCGGCGGCGTCATCGTCGACTCCGGCAACTTCGACTGGGTCGCCAATGCCGAGCGGTTCCCGAACTTCAACACCCCCGACCCCAGCTACAACAACCTGACCTGGGGCGTCGATCTCGGACCGGAGGGGCTGTTCAAGTCGAACGTCGCCTTCATCTTCAAGGCCCGGCTGCAGGGCCTGCGGGATATCGGCCCGGCCATCTCACCGTTCAACGCCTTCCTCATCTCGCAGGGCATCGAGACGCTCTCGCTGCGCATCGACCGGCACGTCGCCAACGCCACCCGGGTCGCCGAATGGCTGAGCGGTCGCGACGAGGTCGAGTCGGTGTCCTACCCGGGCCTGGAGTCCAGCCCGCTGGCACGCCAACTGCAGCAGAAGTACGCGCCGCTCGGCGGTGGCCCGATCGTCGCGTTCGAGATCAAGGGCGGGGTCGAGGCCGGGCAGACCTTCACCGATGCGCTGGAGCTGTTCAGCAACCTCGCCAACATCGGCGACGTCCGCTCGCTCGTCATCCACCCCGCGTCGACCACCCATGCCCAGCTTTCGCCGGCGGAACAGCTCACCACCGGCGTCACGCCGGGGCTGATCCGGCTCGCCATCGGCATCGAGCACATCGACGACATCCTCGCCGATCTGGAGGCAGGCTTCACCGCCGCCAAGGCAGAGTGAGCGTCACCATCGGCAGGCCCGTCGCCCCGCCGGCCGTCCCCATAGCACCGGGACCGGTCGGCGGCCGGCGGTACGCCGTCATCGGCGAGCTGGGCACCGAGTCCGGCGAACGGCTGGACTCGGTGACCATGGCGTACGAGACCTGGGGCAGCTGAACCCGCAGCGGGACAACGCTGTGCTGGTACTGCACGCGCTGACCGGCGACTCCCACGTGGTCGGCCCGGCCGGTCCCGACCAGCCGACGCCGGGTTGGTGGGACGGGCTGATCGGCCCGGGCGCCCCGATCGACACCGACCGGTTCTTCGCCATCGCGGCGAACGTGCTGGGCGGCTGCCGGGGGACCACCGGGCCGTCGTCGACTCGCCCCCGACGGGCGCCCGTACGGGTCGCGGTTCCCCCGGATCACCGTGCGGGACCAGGTCGAGGCCGAGGCACCGACTCGCCGAGACGCCTTGGCATCGCCCGGTTTGCCGCCGTTCTCGGCGGGTCGATGGGCGGCATGCGGGCCCTGGAGTGGGCGGTCACCTACCCCGACCGGGTCGACCGGTGCATCGCCATCGCCACCTGCGGCTCTTCAGCGGTGACCAGATCGCCTGGAGCGTCCCGCAACTCGCGGCGATCAGGGCCGACGGCAACTTCCGCGGCGGCGACTACTACGACGGGCCACCGCCACTGGACGGGATGGCGGTGGCCAGGCAGATCGCGCACACCACCTATCGGTCGGCGCTGGAGTTGGACACCCGGTTCGGCCGGGCCGCGCAGGGCGCCGAGAACCCGCTGACCGGCGGACGGTTCGCCGTGCAGTCCTACCTGCAGCACCACGGGGCGAAACTCGGCCGCCGGTTCGACCCGAATTCCTACCTGGCGCTGACCGAGTCGATGAACAGCCACGACATCGGGCGGGACCGGGGCGGTCTGGATGCCGCACTGCGCCGGATGACCGGGGAGCTGACGGTCGCCGTGGTCGATTCGGACCGGTTGTTCCTGCCCGCGCAGGGCGCCGCCCTGACGACGGCGCCGAACGCCCGGCCGCTGATCACCATGCATTCCGATTACGGGCACGACGGTTTCCTCATCGAGGCGGAGGCGATCGCAACCGTGGTCCGGGACGCCATGGCGAGCCGGCCCCGCACCTCGTGACGCCGACCGGCTGATCACTAGGCTGGCCGGCAGTTACCCGCTCTGCCGGACCGGTTGCCTGCCGTGCAACCGGAAGCGCGGGTGGGTCCCGCGGATCCGGAACGAGAAGGAGACCCCCATGCCATTGCGACTGGGCTACAAGGCATCCGCCGAGCAATTCGGGCCCGTGCAGCTCGCCGACTTCGCCGTCGAGGCGGAGCAAGCGGGATTCGATTCGGTCTTCATCTCCGATCACCTTCAGCCGTGGCGGCACGATGGCGGGCATGCTCCCGCAGCGTTGCCCTGGCTGGGCGCGGTCGGCGCCCGGACCGAGCGGGTGCTGCTCGGCACCTCCGTGCTGACGCCCACCTTCCGCTACCACCCAGCCGTCATCGCCCAGGCATTCGCGACCCTCGGCGTGATGTACCCGGGCCGGGTCATCCTCGGTGTCGGCTCCGGGCGAATCGCTGAACGAGGTGCCCTTGGGGCTGGAGTGGCCCGACGGCAAGGAACGGTTCGCCCGCTTGAAGGAAGCGGTGACGCTCATCCGCGAACTGTGGACGGGGGAGCGAGTGACGTTCGAGGGCACCTACTACCGCACCGACAAGGCGACGATCTACGACCGGCCCGAGGTTTCGGTGCCGATCTACATCGGTGCATCAGGCCCGGCCGCCACCAGGCTCGCCGGCCGGGTCGCCGACGGCTTCATCACCACCTCCGGAAAGGCGGATTCGCTGTACTCGGAGACCCTGCTACCGGCGCTGGCCGAGGGTGCGGGCAAGGCCGGCCGCACCCTGGACGACCTGGACCTGCTCATCGAGATGAAGGTGTCGTTCGACCCGGACAAGGCCCGTGCGCTCGAGGATTGCAAGTACTGGGGCGCGCTGGCGCTGACCCCGGAGCAGAAGAGCGGCGTCGAGGACCCCATCGAGATGCAGCGACTGGCCGACGACCTGCCGGTCGAACAGGCGGCGTCCCGCTGGATCGTCTCCGACGACCCGGACGAGCACGTCGAGAAGATCAAGCGTTACCTGGACCTCGGCTTCCGGCACCTGGTGTTCCATGCGCCCGGGCCCGACCAGCAGCGTTTCCTGCGCCTCTACGGCGAGCAGGTGCTGCCGCGACTGCGCGCGTTGGCCTGAGGCCCCGATCGGGATCCGGTCCGCTCAACCGTGTTGGCGAGTCCGACAAGAGTCGCTGAGTGTTCGCCTCTAGTCTGAGTGCGGCGTCGCGCCGGTCCGGCCGATGCCGGCTTTGCGTCTCCGCTGCTGCCCGCGACTCGGGCGAATCTGGGCGCACGGTCGACCCGCACTGTTCACCACGTCGTTTCCCGCGAGCCTTCGAGAAGCACACTCCGTCCACCACCCTTCGGCCGGCAGTACCCAGCTCAGTACTGTTCGCCCGAACCCCAACCGACCCGTCAACCGCAAGAGAAGGGATGTGCCCAGTGGCGGCCATCGAACTGATCGGCGCACGCGAGATCCTCGATTCCCGAGGCAACCCCACCGTCGAGGTGGAGGTCGCCCTCGACGACGGGTCGCTGGCCCGCGCGGCGGTGCCGTCGGGAGCATCGACCGGCGAGCACGAGGCCGTCGAGCTCCGTGACGGCGATCCGGACCGCTACCTCGGCAAGGGCGTGCTGAAGGCCGTCGAGTTCGTGCTGGAGGAGATCGGGCCGGCACTGATCGGGTATGACGCCATCGAGCAGCGGGTCATCGACCAGAAGCTGATCGACCTCGACGGCACCCCGGACAAGGGCCGGATCGGCGCGAACGCCATCCTCGGTGTCTCCCTCGCCGTCGCGAAGGCCGCCGCCGAATCCGCCGAGCTCGAGCTGTTCCGCTACATCGGCGGCCCGAACGCGCACATCCTGCCGGTCCCGATGATGAACATCGTCAACGGCGGCGCGCACGCCGACAGCGGCGTCGACGTCCAGGAATTCATGATCGCGCCGATCGGTGCGCCGACCTTCCGGGAGGCCCTGCGCTGGGGCGCCGAGGTCTACCACTCGCTCAAGTCCGTGCTGAAGAAGGCCGGGTTCTCCACCGCTCTCGGTGACGAGGGCGGCTTCGCCCCCGCCGCCGCCTCCAGCAAGGCGGCGCTCGACCTGATCTCCGAGGCGATCAGCAAGGCCGGCTTCGGCTTCGGCTCCGACGTGGTGCTGGCGATGGACGTCGCCGCCACCGAGTTCCACTCCGACGCCGGTTACGCCTACGAGGGCAGCACCCGCAGCTCGGACGAGATGATCGCCATCTATGCCGATCTCATCGCCAATTACCCGATCGTGTCCATCGAGGACCCGCTGTCCGAGGACGACTGGGAGGGCTGGATCTCGATGACCGGCCAGCTCGGCAACAAGATCCAGATCGTCGGTGACGACCTGTTCGTCACCAACCCGGAGCGGCTCGAGGACGGCATCGCCCGCGGCGCCGCGAACGCGCTGCTGGTGAAGGTCAACCAGATCGGCACCCTGTCCGAGACCCTGGACGCGGTCTCGCTGGCGCACAACGCCGGGTACCGCTGCATGATGAGCCACCGCTCCGGCGAGACCGAGGACGTCACCATCGCGGACCTCGCCGTCGCCACCGGGTGCGGGCAGATCAAGACCGGAGCCCCCGCCCGGTCCGAGCGGGTCGCCAAGTACAACCAGCTGCTGCGGATCGAGGAGAACCTCGGCGACGCGGCTCGCTACCTCGGCGAGCTGGCCTTCCCCCGCTACACCCCGGGCTCCTGACCGCGTCATGAACCCTTCACCGCAGCACCGCCCGGGAGATCGGTCCCGCAGTTCGCGATCGTCCCGGGCGGGCGCCGCGGGCGAGCGGACGGCATCGTCCGGGTCCGGCCGTCGGACCCGGGCGGGTTCGTCCCGCCCGGCCGCCACCCGGCCGGCCTCCGCTCCCGCCGCGTCGGCAACCGGGATGGCCCGCCGGTCCGGCCGGCGGATGACGTTGCCGGCCCTACCCGGTCGCACCCTGCTGCCCCAGTCGGCCCTGGCCCGTCAGGTGGCGATCCTCGGCCTGGTGCTGTGCGCGATCGCGCTGTCGATCGCGTTCCCACTGCGCAGCTATCTGGAGCAGCGCACGGAACTGGCGCAGGCGGTGTCGGCGCAGCAGGATCTGGAGCGGCAGCGGGACGACCTGCAGGCGCGCAAGACCGCGCTGTCCGACCCCGATTACATTGCCACCGAGGCCCGTCGCCGGCTGCAGTACGTGACGCCGGGCGACACCGTCTTCGTGGTGCATGCGCCGACCCTGGCCGGCAGCGCGGACGCCGCGGCGGCCGGACCGGTCTCGGATCAGCCGTGGTACGGATCGCTGTGGTCGACCCTGTCCGAAGGCAGCACGCCGCCAGCGTGAGCATGCTGGTGTGCTGACTTCCGGGCGGATTGACGGGTTGAGTTCTGAGCGGATCGAAGGGCAGCTGACGGAGATGCAGTGGCAGGACGTCACCGCTGCCGACGTAGAACTGCTCACCCGGGAGCTCGGCCGGCCGCCGCGCGGTGCGCTCGCCGTCGCGTACCGCTGTGATCACGGCGTTCCCGCCGTGGTGCAGACCGCGCCGAGGCTGCCCGATGGAACGCCGTTCCCGACGATGTTCTACCTGTGCTGCTCCGAGCTGAACGCCGCCGTCAGCAGGATGGAGTCGGTCGGCGTCATGCGGGAGATGACCGCCGGGCTGCAGGCCGATTCTGACCTGGCCGCGCAGTACCGGGCTGCGCACGAGTCGTACCTGGCGATGCGCAACGACCTCGACGACCTCGGCATCGCCGTCACCGCCGGTGGCATGCCCGACCGGGTCAAGTGCCTGCACGTGCTGGTCGCGCACTCCCTGGCGATGGGCCGGGGCGTCAACCCGCTGGGCGACCGGGCCGTCGACGCGCTACCCGAGTACTTCCGCGGCCGGCCGGTGTGCGCGCGATTGGCCTGAGGCGCCCAACGTCAAAGATCACACCGGTACCAGACGGCTCGACATCCGCTGATCAACGTTTGGGTACCGGTGACGTCGCCGAGCGCGTGATGATCAACGTTTGGGTACCGATGAGGTCGCAGGACGACCTTGAATGTTCACCAGCGGTGATCACCTTGCGCGCGCCGGCCCGGCTGGGTCGGCCGGGGGCAAGGGCGTCACGGCCGCGACGATGGCCCGCACCGGGTAGCCGGCGGGCAGCTCGCCGAAAACCCGGTCGCCGTGGCCGGCCAGCCTGGTCGCGCAGTACAGGTCGGCGACCTCGGCCGGTGCCTGCCGGATCAGCAGCGAGGCCGCCAGCGTCCGGGCCGCCAGCGAGGCCAGCGGCCGGGCCGACGCCGGATCCGGCGGCGCGTGGAGCAGGCGCTTCAGCCGGTTGACCGCAGCGTCGTACGCCGGCGTCATACCCACGTCAGGCGCCAGTTCGTCCAGGAGCGCGTCGGCGGAGGCGGGCGAGCGCTGCACCGCGCGCATCGCGTCCAGGGCGGTCACCGTTCCGGATCCCTCCCAGATGCCGTTCAGCGGGGACTCGCGGAGCAGCCTGGCCATTGGGTAGGTCTCGACGTAGCCGTTGCCGCCCAGGCATTCCAGGGCCTCGGCGATCGTCGGGACGGCCCGTTTGCAGATCCAGAACTTCGACACCGGCAACGCCAGTCGCAGCAGGGCCGAGTCCCCGCCGGTGTCGCTCGCTGTCCTGAATGCTCGATTGGTACGAGGGCGGCAAGTCGGATCGCGGTCAGCGTCGCCGCCCACGACTCCACCGCCAGGTCGGCCAGGACCGCCGTCATCGCCGGTTGATCGATCAGCGCCCGGCCGAACGCCGCCCGCCGTGACGCGTAGAACGCCGCCTGCGACAACGCCGCGCGCATCTGCCCGGCGGAACCCAGCACGCAATCCAGCCGGGTCGCCGTCACCATCTCCAGGATGGTCGGGACGCCGCGGCCCTCGTCACCGATCCGCCATCCGGTGGCGCCGTCGTACTCCATTTCCGCCGACGCGTTGGATCGGTTCCCGAGCTTGTCCTTCAGCCGTTGCAGCGCGATGGCATTGCGCGTTCCGTCCGGCAGCACCCTGGGTAGCAGGAAGCACGTCACACCGTCCGGTGCCTGCGCCAGGGTGAGGAACACGTCGTTCATCGGAGCGGAGGTGAACCACTTGTGACCGGTCAGCCGGTACTCGTCGGCGGTTCCAGCCACCGGCACGGCCGCCGTCGTCCCGGCCCGGACATCGGAGCCGCCCTGCTTCTCCGTCATCGACATCCCGGCCAGCAGGCCCTGTTTCGAGCCCGGCTCGCGCAGCCCGAAGTCGTAGTGGCGGGACCGCAGGCCCGGCTCGTAACGGCCGGCCAGGCCGGGGTGGTGCCGCAGCGTCGGAACGGCCGAGTACGTCATCGAGATCGGGCACAGGTGCCCGGACTCGGTCTGCGTCCACAGGTAGAAACCGGCCGCCCGCCGCAGGTGCGCATCCGCCGGGGCGTCGGCGGCCCACGGCGCAGCGCCGAGCCCGGCGGCGACGGCGAGGGACATCAACGCGTGCCACGCCGGGTGGTACTCCACCTCATCGATCCGGTTGCCCGCCCGGTCGTGGGTGTGCAGGACCGGACCGTTGGTGTCCGCCAGCCGCACCGTCTCGGCGATCCCCGCGGAACCGGCCTGCACCGCCAACTCCCGGAGCTGGGGTGTCAGCGAGTTGCCCGCCGCGGCCAACGCCGCGTGCAGCGCGGGATCGCAGGCACTCACGTCGTGATCGACGAGCGGCGGCACCTGGTTCTGCACCGAGTGGGTCGGCACGGTGGGGCCTCCTCTGCCGCGATAACCGCTGCGGTACCGTCCGATCATGCGGCATGGACGGCACCGGTGACGTCTACCGGCGCCATCGTCCGCACGGATCGACACCGACCGGCCGGGCCGTGACGGGCGAAGGCATGCGGGTCGCGGCCATCGACTGCGGCACCAATTCCATCAGGCTGCTGGTCGCCGACGTCGTCCGCGGCGATGACGGGTCACCACAACTGGTCGACGTGCACCGGGAGATGCGGGTCGTCCGGCTCGGTGAGGGCGTCGACGCGACCGGCCGGATCGCCACCTCCGCGCTGGACCGGACCTGGCGTGCGCTGGCCGACTACGCCGCGGTGATGAGCGCCTCCGGTGCCGTCCGGGTGCGGATGGCCGCGACCTCGGCGACCAGGGACGCCGAGAACAGGGCCGACTTCGTGACGATGGTGCGCTCCACCATCGGCCAGGATCCGGAGGTGATCACCGGCGCGGAGGAGGCGGAGCTGTCCTTCGCGGGGGCGGTGGGGGAGTTGGACGCGTCCACCGGTCCCTTCCTCGTGGTCGACATCGGCGGCGGTTCCACGGAATTGGTGGTCGGCACCCGCCGGGGCGGGGTGCACACGATCACCGGCTCGGTCAGCCTGGACATCGGCTGCGTCCGGATCACCGAGCGGATCCTGCGCTCCGATCCGCCCACTCCGGCCGAGCGGGAGGCGGCCACCCGCTGGACGCGCGACATGCTGATCGGGGGACTGGATCGCCTGCCGGTCAAGACGGTTCGCCGGCTGGTACCGGTCTCCGGGACGGCGACCACCGTCGCCGCGGCCGCCCTGAAGCTCCCGTCCTACGACCCGGCCAGGATCCACCTGTCCCGCATCCCCGCGGAGAAGGTGCACCAGGTCGCCACATTCCTGATGGGCGCCAACCGCTCGCATCGTGCGGCGCTGCGGTACATGCACCCGGGCCGGGTCGACGTGATCGGCGGCGGCGCCCTGATCCTGTCGACGGTGGTCCAGCTCGTCGGGCAGCGGGCGCCGATCACCGAGATCACCGTGTCCGAACACGACATCCTGGACGGCATCGCGCTGTCGATGGCTCCGGCACTCTGACCCCTGACGGGCTGATGCAGCCCGGTGACCCACCCCGACCGCGGTAATCTCCCGGGACGTCCGCGCAGCACGCCCCCGTAGCCCAATCGGCAGAGGCAGGCCACTTAAAATGGTTCCAGTGTGGGTTCGAGTCCCACCGGGGGCACCGCCGGACGTCACTCCAGTCTGCTGAGGAACTCCAGCACCCGCTGCCGCATCAGGGTTGCGGCGGTCTCGTCGTAGGACGCCAGGCTGCTGTCCGCGAACAGGTGCTTGTCGCCCGGGTACAGGAACAGCTCGGCGCGGTCGTTCGACGCGACCAGGTCGCGGGCGGCGTCCAGGTCACCCTCGTCGACGAACAGCGAATCGGCGTCCATGCCGTGGATCTGCACCGGTACGCCCGCGGGCCAGGCGCCGCCGAACGCCGACACCGGGACGCAGCCGGAGAACAGCAGCGCCCCCCTGGCGCCCGGACGGGTCTGGGTCAGCAGCTGGGCCGGCATCACCCCGAGGGAGAAGCCTGCGTACACGACGTCGGCCGGTAACTCCGCCGCGGCGGTCCGGCCGCGCCCGAGGATGGTGTCGAAGCCGACGGCCTCCGCATGCGCGACACCCTCCTGCACGGTGTCGAAGGTGGCGCCGTCGAACAGATCCGGCACGCTGACCCGGTGCCCGGCGGCCCGTAGGTCGTCGGCGAACGCGTGGACCCCAGGGGTCAATCCCTGGGCGTGGTGGAACACGATGATCTCGGCCATGAACGCTCCCCGCTGCTCGGCTCCCGGCTGGCGTCAGCCGGCGACCGCACGATAGTGCCGGGGTCCGACACGCCTGCTCCTGGGCCGCCGGGAGGACGCACGTCGCGCGTCCTCCCGGCGAGCCGAACTCAGGTCCGCGCGGGAAGCACGTGGTCGCCCACCTTGTCGGTGGACAGGTCCAGCGAGCAGACGTACGCGTCATGGGTCAGGCACTTGGCCATGTCCGGTCGCTCGTACTCCTGGTGGCAGACGTGGCAGGTCAGCGTCTCGCCGGACGGATTGGCGTCGGAGTCGAACATCGGCAGCGCGATGCCGTCGTCATCCCGGCGCAGGTAGTACTTCCCCTTGGTGATCACCGCCATCAGCGGCGTCAGCACCAGTGCCAGCACGATGGCCACGATGGGCGAGAACGGCGCGATCCACGAGCCGAACAGTCCGAAGAAGACCGCGATGGACAGTCCCGCGGACAGGATGACCGACACGAAGCCGACGGGGTTGATCGCGTACAGCATCCCGCGGCGGAACTCCGGCACGGTCGGCGAGATCTTCAGCAGGTGCTTGTTGATCACGATGTCCGCCGCCACCGTCACCACCCAGGCCATCGCGCAGTTCGCGTAGAAGCCCAGGATCGTGTTCAGCACGCTGAACATGTTGAGCTCCATCAGCAGCAACGCCACCGAGACGTTGAAGATCACGAAGACCAGCCGCCCCGGGTAACGCTTGGTGACCCGGGTGAAGCTGTTCGTCCAGGCCAGCGAGCCGGAATAGGCGTTCGTCACGTTGATCTTGATCTGGCTGATGACGACGAGGAACACGGCCAGCGTCATCGCGGCCCAGCCGGGCAGGAACTGCTCGTAGACGGTGAGGAACTGGTGCACCGGCTCGTTGGCCGTGGCGGCCGCGTCGGGGGTGAGCTTGGCGATGATGTACACCGCGACGAACAGGCCGACGACCTGCTTGATCGCGCCGAAGATCACCCAGCCCGGGCCGGCGAGAATCACTGCGCGCCACCAGGACCGCCGGTTGCAGTCGGTCCGCGGCGGCATGAACCGCAGGTAGTCGATCTGCTCGGCGATCTGCGCCATCAGGGACAGGCAGACCCCCGCGGCCAGCATCATCGAGGCGAAGCTCGGCGCGCCGTCGCCGTCCGCGCCCTGGTAGGCGAAGAAGGTCTCCACCGAATCGGGGTGGCTGATCAGCAGGTAGGCCATCGGGATGATGAACAGCACCAACCACAGCGGCGTCGTCCAGACCTGCAGCTTGGCAAGCGCTTTCATGCCGTAGATGACCAGCGGGATGACCATCAGGGTGGAGACGGCATAGCCCAGCCAGAGTGGAATGCCCAGTCCCAGCTCGAGTCCCTGCGCCATGATCGAACCCTCGAGCGCGAAGAAGATGAAGGTGAACGTCGCGAAGATGACGTTGGTCAGCACCGAACCGTAGTAGCCGAACCCCGATCCCCTGGTGATCAGGTCGAGGTCGATGTTGTACCGGGCGGCGTAGTAGGCCAGCGGGAATCCCGTGACGAAGATGATGACCGCGGCAATCGCGATGCCCCACAAAGCGTTTGTGGTGCCGTTGGCGATGCCGATGTTCGCACCGATCGCGAAGTCGGCGAGATAGGCGATGCCGCCGAGCGCCGATGTCGCGACCACCCCGGTACCCCACCGCCGGTAGGACCGCGGCGCGAATCGGAGGGTGTAGTCCTCGAGGGTTTCGCTGGTCGCCTTTCCGGCGGGCAGTTCGACGGCGCTGGGCGGGACGCTGGGAATACTTCCTGGGTCGTAGGCCACCGTGGTGGATGCGTCGCCGGCGGCGAGACGTTGCGGGTCACCGGGACCCTCGGATGGGGTCATGTCGGTCCTCTCGAAGCCCGCGGGGTGAGGGCGCGAGAATGCGCGGAACGAGGACCCCCGCGAACAGCCTCACTCCACGGCGCAACCTAAGACCGTCATGTTTCGGCGAAAGACCGCGTCACGTTTCCAGCTGATGAAGGTGCGTCACCCTCATCGGTGCTTGTTCCGCCGTGCGAACGGACGTGGGCGTGCCGGCAGGGTGCCCTTCCCGCCGCGCAGCAGGGTGGTCAGCGTCACCAGGGTTGCGTCGGTCGCGGCGGTCCGGGCGAAGGTGGCGACCGGGAGCGGGCTGCGGAAACGGGCTCGCGCCACCGATTGCGCAAAGCTGAACTCCCGCAGTCCGTCCGAGCCGTGAATGCGCCCGAATCCGGACTGCTTGACGCCGCCCATCGGCAACGCCGGAATGCCGACGAATTGGATGACCGAATTGACCGAGACGACTCCGCACTGCAGTCGGCGGGCCAGTTCTGCCCCGCGGGCCCGGGAGAACACCGCCGCACCGAGGCCGTACTCCGATGCGTTCGCCAGCCGGACGGCTTCGTCCATGTCGCTGACCCGGTTGATCGTGAGTGTGGGCCCGAACGTCTCCTCGCGGATGGCGGCACAGTCCTGCGGGACGTCGGTCAGCACGGTGGGCTGGATGTACCGATCACCGACGGCATCCGGGCCGCCGATGACGGCGGTGGCGCCGCGTGCCACCGCTTCGGTGATGTGATGCCGGACGATCTCGAGCTGCCTGGGCATCGTCATCGGTCCGATCTTGGCGCCCGGTCCGGCCCGCAGATCCTCGACCTGGGAGCGGATCTCGCTGAGGAACCGGCCGTACACCTCAGCGTGCACGTACACCCGCTCGACCCCGATGCACGTCTGCCCCGCGTTGACCAGGCCGCCCCAGACGGCGGCCTCGGCCGCAGCGGCAAGGTCGGCATCGGAGTCCACCAGCAGCGGATCCTTCCCGCCGCCTTCGATGACGACCGGAACCAGACCATCGGCGCAGGCATGCATCACCTGCTTGCCCGTCGTGCCGCTGCCGGTGAAAGCGATCTTGTCGGTGCCCGCCCGGCACAGCGCCTCGCCGGTGGCGCCGAAGCCGGTGACCAGTTGCAGCACAGGAGCTTCCGGCACCACCTGGGCGAAGGCGTCGACCAGCCAGGCACCCACCCCCGGCGCGTATTCGCTGGGTTTGTAGACGACGGCGTTGCCGGCGGCGAGCGCGTACGCCAGCGAACCCATCGGGGTGTAGACCGGGTAATTCCACGGTCCGATGACGCCCACCACACCCAGTGGCCGGTATTCCACGGAGGCGGACACGTTGACGCTGAGCAGCCCCGGGGCCACCCGGCGGCGGCGCAGCACCTTGCCGGCGTGCCGGGCCGCCCAGGCGACATGGCCGACGGCCATGATGATCTCGAGCTCGGCGTCGGAATGCGGTTTCCCGGTTTCCCGGTGCATGACGTCGGCGAGCTGCGAGATGCGCCTGGTGAGGACGCCGGCCCACGCATCGAGCCGTCGCGCCCGCTCCCGGTAGGACAGCGCCGCCCAGAACTGCCCTCCGCGCCGCGCCCGCTCGACCGCCGCCTGAACGTCCTGCTCGGTGTGCACCGGGTGGACGCCCACCACCTCACCGGTCGCCGGGTCCAACGACTCGAAAGTCTTTTGCGTCCCCGACGTCTCGGGTGCCGCACCGGGCAGCGTCGTCGTCATGGCACAACCTCCGTTGCTGCCGGCGTCTGCGCCGGCAGGGGCCGGCGTCCGCGGATCAGGTCCGCGGCGCGCTCGGCGATCATGATGGTGGGGGCGTTGGTGTTGCCGCGGGGAACGGTCGGCATCACCGAGGCGTCCACCACCCGCAGGTTGTCGATGCCGTGCACCCGCAGCTCGGTGTCGACGACGGCGGCGTCAGCGGGACCCATCGCGCACGTCCCGACCGGGTGGTACAGCGTCTGCGCCGTCGCCCGGATGTGCTCCACCAACGCCTCGTCGGTGACGCCGCGACCCGCCGCCGGCAGGAACGGGCGGTCCCGCAGTCGCGACAACGGCGCCTGCTCGGCGATCTCCAGCAGCACCCGGCAGCCGGCCAGCAGCGCGTCCAGGTCGGCCGGGTCGTCCAGATAACCCGGATCGATGACCGGCCGCCAGAACGGATCTGCCGACGCCAGCCGCACCGAGCCGCGGCTGGCCACGCTGACCAGCGTCACCCCGGTCGTCATCAGCCGGGCCGTCGGTTCCCGCAGGCCGTTGTCCAGAAAACCCGTCGGCGCCATGTGCACCTGCAGATCGGGGGCGGCCAGGCCGTCCCGGCTGTTCAGGAACGCGCCGCCCTCGGCGACATTGGAGGTCAGCGGACCACCGCCGACCAGCCGCCACTGCGCGAGCCGGGCAGGCGTCAGGAAATCCTGCAGGTCGCTGGTGCCGCGCGTCTGCCAGAGCAACGGGACGACCGGATGGTCCTGCAGGTTCTCGCCCACCGGAAGGTCCAGCACCGGCGTGATGTCGTGCTCGCGCAGCTGCCCCGCGGGCCCGACGCCCGACAGCAGCAACAACTGCGGGGAGTTCACCGCGCCACCTGCGAGCAGCACCTCCCGTCCCGCGTGGGCGGTCCGCTGCGCGCCGTTGCGGCGGTACGACACCCCGACCGCGCGAGCCCCGTCCAGCACGACCCCCGTGGCGTGTGCACCGGTTCGCACGTGCAGGTTGGGTCGCTCGGTCGCCGGGCGCAGGTAGGCGTCGGCCGCGGACCAGCGCCGGCCGCGCCGGCAGGTCAGCTGGTAACGACCCGCCCCGTACTGCTCCGCGCCGTTGAAGTCGTCGGTCGGCGTCAGCCCCCACGCGGCCGCCGCATCGAGCCAGGCGCTCGTCACCTCGTGCCGGAAGCGAGCATCCTCGACCCGCAGCGGGCCGGTGCGGTTGTGGAAGGGTCCGCCGAGACGGGCGTTGCCCTCGGACCGCAGGAAGTACGGCAGCACGTCGGCGTATCCCCAGCCGCCGGCGCCGTGCTCATCGCGCCACTGGTCGTAATCCAGCCGGTTGCCGCGGATGTAGATCATCGCGTTCATCGACGAGCACCCGCCCAGGGCCTTCATCCTCGGCCAGTAGGCGCTGCGTCCGCCCAGCTGTTTCTGCTCGGTGGTCCGGTAGTTCCAGTCCCACCGGGTCTTGAAGAGCTTGGAGAACGCCAGCGGCACCGCGATGTCGTCGGACCGGTCCGCGGGACCGGCCTCCAGCAGCAGCACCGTGACGGCCGGGTCCTCGGTGAGCCGGGCCGCGAGAACACAGCCCGCGCTGCCGGCGCCGACGATCACGTAGTCCGCCTCGTCGACACCGTGCTCGTCCGGGCCAGCGGAATGCCGACCACGGGTCGCCCGCGGCGCGACGCTGCCCATCTGCCGACACTAGCGCCGGCCCGGAAACCGGGCATGGCCCAGTGCGCGGACCGGCCGGATCGCCCGGGGGGACGACGGCCTCCACCGGCCGCCGGGACAGGCCCCCGTCGACCTGATCGGCCGGTGCCGCCCGGCCGCGTGCACTCGGCGACCCTGTGTGCGCATCCCTGCGCCATCCGGGAACTTCGGCGATGATGCCGGCGTTGCAGCGTATGGAAGTCTTGCGTCCGATCCATGAAGATCGCCGTCAGGAATCCGCACCAGGTCAGCGTCAACCCGCCTCACCGGAGGTCACCGTGCAGAGCAGCAGTAACCCAGCCTTCAAGAACATGGAGAAGGTGATCAGCGCCCAGCAGCAGGCTGCGCCCAGCGCTGAGTACCTGGACCAGATGTACCAGCAGCCCGCCTATCAGGCGCCGGCTCGCGAGCGCTTCCTCACGGTGGACGACGTCGTCACCAAGACCGCGATGATCCTCGTGCTGGCCGTCGTGGCGGGCTTCGCCACCGCGTGGACCCAGGCCTACTGGCTCGCGCTGCCCGCGGCGCTGATCGGCTTCGTGCTGTCGCTGGTCGTCATCTTCAAGCGGAAGATCAGCCCGCCGCTGATCATCGGGTATGCCCTCGCGGAGGGCATCTTCCTCGGCGCGATCACCGGGGTGTTCAACCAGTGGTACCCAGGCATCGCCGCGCAGGCGATCGTCGGCACCCTGGGCGTGTTCGGCGGCATGCTTGTCGTCTACAAGACCGGTGCCATCCGCGTCACCCCGCGACTGACCAAGATGATCATCGGCGGCATCATCGGCGTCGCCGTGCTGATGCTGTTCAACCTGGTGATGGGCCTGTTCGGGGTCAACATGGGCCTGCGTGACGGCAGCACGACGGCCATCATCTTCTCGATCATCTGCATCGCGCTCGCCGCGTTCAGCTTCCTGCTGGACTTCGACTCCATCGACAAGGCAATCAAGGAAGGCGCGCCGGCCAGCACCGCCTGGTACTTCGCCTTCGGCCTGATGGTCACCCTGGTCTGGCTGTACCTGGAGATCCTGCGGCTGCTGAGCTACATGCGGCAGTAACCCACCGCTGCGGCACGACGCAAGCCCGGGCCCGCACCGATTCGTCGGATGCGGGCCCGGGCTTTGTGCCGTTCGGGTCGACTGGGTGTTGTTCGGGTCGAGGACCGTGGGTCACTGCTCGAGCTGCTCGATCGCCGCGGGCAGCAGCACCGCCATCGCCCGCTCGTACCCGGCCCCGGACGGGTGGAAGCGGTCGCGGGCGAACATCTCCGGATTGCCGACGAACTGTGGACTGACCAACCGCGCGAGTGGAACCGACGCCCCGCCGGCCGCCACGGTGGCCCGCTCCTGCAACGCGGCCAACCGCAGCGACCAGGTGCTCAGCACGGTCCGCAACGGCTGCGGGATGGCGGTGATCACGCCGAAATCGGGACAGGTGCCGACCACCACCGGGATCCCGGAGAGCGTCAGGTCCCGCACCGCCCGGCCGAGCTGCGCGGCCGAACGCCGGGGCGGCACCATGTCGCGCAGGTCGTTCGCGCCCACCAGGATGACCGCGACGTCGGGCGGATCGGACAGGCACAGCTCGAGCTGGCGGGGCAGGTCGGAGGTCCGCGCGCCGGTCAGCCCGTGCGAGACCAGCCGGACGGCCCGGCCGGCGTGCGCGGCGACGCCGCGGGCGAGCAGCACACCGGGCAGTTCATCGGCGCTGCGGGTGCCATAACCGACGGACGTCGAGTCGCCCAGCATGGCCAGGGTCAGCTGCCGGACCGGGGCATCCCCGTGCGCCAACCGCGTTCCGTCGGGGGCGTAGACGCCCTCGCCCTGCGGCAGTCGCACGTGCACCAGGTGATCGGACAGCCGCTGCTGCGCCCGGCTGGCACCGGGGACGGCGGGCGGAACCAGCGTGCCGTCGGCGAGCGCCGCCTCGACCGCGGCCTCCTCGATGGTCCGGGTCGCGCTGCGCGCCTGCCCCATCAGGGCCAGCACCGCGCTGCTCAGCCCGGCCAGAACGCCGAGGCCGGCGACCGCGCCGACCCCGACCCAGCTCGGGCCGCCGGCGCGATGCTCCGTCGGCCCGTTCGGGCGCGCAATGGCGGGCCGGCTCGACGACATGCTCATGTCCCACCCCCTCCACGAGGCGCCGCAGGCGCACGGCGAATGCGGCCAAGTCCTGTTTCCGCCGCCGCCGCCGCGTTCTCCGGATCCGCCGCCTTCTCCCGTTCCGAAGACGCCGATTTTCTCCTGTTCTAACACTGACGGACCAGCGTTGTTCCGGTCACGGCGGCAGGAGCGACGGTTTTCCGCGGTGATACCGATGGCCGGTGGACCAGCCGCCCGTGCCGCGCCGGATAGCCTGGGTCCGCACCGGGCGGATCCACCGACGCCGGCTTCGCAGCTCTGTTTCGACGACCCGAGGAGAACCTCCGTGCGGTACGCGCAGTCCGTGATCGACCTGGTCGGCAACACGCCGCTGGTGAAACTGGGACCGCTTGCCCAGGGCGTTCCGCCGCTGGTCCTTGCCAAGGTCGAGTACGTCAACCCCGGTGGCTCGGTCAAGGACCGGATCGCGCTGAAGATGATCACCGCGGCCGAGCAGTCCGGCGCGCTGCAGCCCGGCGGCACGATCGTCGAACCCACCAGCGGCAACACCGGGGTCGGGCTGGCGCTGGTCGCCCAGCAGCGCGGGTACCGCTGCATCTTCGTCTGCCCGGACAAGGTGAGCGAGGACAAGCGGAACGTGCTGCGTGCCTATGGCGCCCAGGTCGTGGTGTGCCCGACCGCGGTCGCACCCGAGGACCCGAACTCGTACTACTCGGTGTCGGACCGGTTGGTCCGCGAGACCCCGGGTGCCTGGAAGCCGGATCAGTACTCCAACCCGCAGAACCCGGCCAGCCACTACGAGACCACCGGCCCGGAGATCTGGGCCGACACCGACGGCAGGGTCACCCATTTCGTGACCGGGGTCGGGACCGGCGGCACCATCTCGGGCGCCGGCAGGTACCTCAAGGAGGTCTCCGGCGGCCGGGTGAAGATCATCGGAGCCGATCCGGAGGGGTCCGTGTACTCCGGCGGAACCGGCCGGCCGTACCTGGTGGAGGGGGTCGGCGAGGACTTCTGGCCGTCGGCCTACGACCAGTCCGTCACCGACGAGATCATCGCCGTCTCGGATGCCGATTCGTTCGCGACCACCCGCCGGCTCGCCCGCGAGGAGGGCCTGCTGGTCGGCGGGTCCTGTGGGATGGCCGTCGCCGCCGCGCTGCGGCTGGCGGAGCGGTTGACGGCGGACGACGTGGTCGTCGTGCTGCTGCCCGACGGTGGCCGCGGCTACCTGTCGAAGATCTTCTCCGACGGCTGGATGGCGTCGTACGGCTTCCTGGCCCGGGACGGCGAGGCCACCGTCGGCCAGGTGCTCCGCGGCAAGAGCGGGGAACTGCCGTCGCTGGTGCACACGCACCCGAACGAGACGGTCCGGGACGCCGTCGAGATCATGCACGAATACGGGGTGTCGCAGATGCCCGTCGTGTCGGCGGAACCGCCGGTGATGGTCGGCGAGGTGGTCGGCGCGGTCTCCGAACGGGAACTGCTGGACGGGCTGTTCGCCGGGACCGCGGCGCTGTCGGATGCGGTGTCCAGGCACATGGCGACGGCGTTCCCGCTGGTCGGGTCCGGGGAGAACCTGGCCACCCTGCGCGGATCGCTGCACGACCGGGATGCGGTGATGGTGATCGACGACGGCAAACCGGTGGGCGTGCTGACCCGGGCGGATCTGCTGACCTTTCTGGCGGGCAACCGCAGGTCCTGACCCGGACCGTTGGCCGCACCGCGCCGATCGACCGGCCACCGGAACGCCGCCTGACCTGACGTCCGGTACCGGACGCCGCCGGAACGCCGGTTCGGACCTACCATTGGGCTGGCTGCGACGACCAGGAGCGGCCACGTCCGCCTGGAGGTCCCGTGAGCTACCTACCGGCGCCCTATGAGTCGCCCCAGCAGGATGACCTGGCAGCGACGCTTGCGGCGATTCTCACCACCACCATCGCGCTGATCACCTCCTGGGTGCTCGGGAAGTACGCGTATCCGGTGGTCCGGGAGGTCATCGACGCCGCCCGCGGTCAGCTCGGCACCGCGCAGGAGGACGCCCTGCAGTCCTCCCTCGCGACGACCGCGATACCCACCGCCGGATGGGCCGTCGCCTCGGTCCTGATGGTGATCGGGGCCGTGCTGCTGATGTTCCGGCGTGGTCGGAAGCTGTTGATCTTCGGCGCGTTGATCGCCATCGGCACGACCCTCTGGGCCCAGTACGGCGCCGGCTACGGCGGTGCGGGTGCCGAGGTCGTGGTCGACCAGTGGCCGCTGTACTGGGGCGGTGTCCCGGTGGCCGTGCTCGGGCTGCTGCCGGCGACCGGTCGGTGGGTCGGCAAGGCACGCCGGGTCGACCGGCCGTCCACGGTGATCGGCACCACCGACTCCGGCGCGGTGCTGTGGCCCGGGATGTGAGCGGCCTGCTCGGCGTGCGGCCGGTGCGCCACTACCCTGGGTCGCATGACGTTCTCGGCCGATGACGGCTTCGCCACCCGCGCCATCCACGCCGGCCAGGACCCGGACCCGCTGACCGGGTCCGTCGCAATCCCGATCTACCAGACCTCCACCTATGCGCAGGATGTGGTGGGCCGGCCCCGGGCCGGGTACGACTACTCCCGGGCCGGCAACCCCACCCGCACCGCGCTGGAGCAGGCGATCGCCAGCCTGGAGGACGCCCGCTTCGCGCACTCCTTCGCGTCCGGGATGGCCGCATCGGACACCATGGTCCGGGCGGTGCTTCGGCCCGGCGATCACCTGATCCTGCCGAACGACGCCTATGGCGGCACCTTCCGACTGATCGACAAGATCGGCGTGCCATGGGGTTTGAGCTATTCGACGGTGCCACTGGGAGATCTGGATGCGGTCCGCGCAGCGATTCGCCCGGAAACCAAGCTGATCTGGTGCGAGACCCCGACGAACCCGTTGCTCGGAATCGCCGACATCGCCGGTCTCGCCGAGATCGCCCGCTCGTGCGGAGCGAAATTATTGGTGGACAACACCTTTGCCTCGCCGTACCTGCAGCAGCCGCTGGCGCTGGGTGCCGACGTGGTGCTGCACTCGACCACCAAGTACATCGGCGGGCATTCCGACGTCATCGGCGGCGCACTGGTCACCAATGACGAGGAATTGGCCGAAGCCTTCGGTTTCCACGCGAAATCGATGGGTGCGGTCCCCGGCCCGTTCGACGCTTGGCTGACGCTCCGCGGCCTGAAAACCCTTGCGCTGCGGATGGATCGGCATTGCGACAATGCCGAAGCCGTCGCCGACCTGCTGCTCGGGCACCCCCGGGTCGGGCGGGTGTTCTACCCGGGGCTGCCCGACCATCCCGGCCATCAGGTCGCCGCGGGGCAGATGCTGCGGTTCGGCGGAATGGTGTCGTTCACCGTCATCGGTGGCCAGGAAGAGGCGCTGAAGGTGTGTGAGCGAACCCGGCTGTTCATCCTCGGCGAGTCGCTCGGCGGAGTGGAATCACTCATCGAACACCCCGGGATGATGACCCACGTCAGCGTTGTCGGTTCCGCGCTCCAGGTTCCCAACGACCTGATCCGGCTGTCGGTGGGCATCGAGGACATCGACGACCTGCTGGTGGACCTGCGGGACGCACTGGACTGATGTCACAGATGCGGACCCTCCCGGACAACGCAGGCGCAGCAGCCACCTTCGGCCGATGACGGCCGAACCCTCGTCGCTGGCAATGGCCCTCGACGTCGGCGGAACCAAATTTGCTGCCGCCGTGGTGGACGGCGCGGGCGAAGTGGTCGGCGGGCGACGGGTACCGACCCCGGTCAGCACGGACCCCGAGGCGGTCTTCGCGGCCGCGTTGACGGCCATCGACGGCGCCCTCGAGACGACCGGGCTGAGATTCGGCGACCCGCGGCTGACCCGCGCGATCGGCGTCGGAACGGCGGCGCCGATGGACCAGCTGGAGGGGACGGTGTCGCCGGTCAACATCCCTGCCTGGCGAGGATTCCCGTTGCGGCCCAGGCTCTCCGAGCGGTACGGAGTTCCCGTCGGGATGATCGGTGACGGGGTGGCGTTCGCCGTCGGCGAGCACTGGAAGGGTGCGGCCCGAGGCTCCGCCAACGTGCTCGGCATGGTGGTCTCCACCGGCGTCGGCGGCGGTCTGATCCTCGACGGTCGGGCGGTTGTCGGCTCCACCGGGAACGCCGGCCACATCGGTCACGTCTCGGTCGACCCGGCCGGGCCGCCGTGCGTGTGCGGCGGAACGGGGTGTGTGGAGGCGATCGCCAGTGGGCCGTCGATCGTCGGGTGGGCGGAGCGGAACGGTTTCACCGCCGGCGATGGCACCGCGGCAGGCGTGGCCACCGCCGCGGCCGCCGGGAACGACGTCGCCGTCGCCGCTTTCCGGCGGTCCGGCGGCGCCCTCGGAATGGTCCTCGCCGGTGCGGTGACGCTGCTCGATCTGGATCTGGTGGTCATCGGCGGCGGTGTTCAGGCTGCCGGCGAGGTGCTCTTCGCTCCGTTGCACCGGGCCTACAGCCGTTACGCAACGCTCGATTTCGCGGCGCGGCCCAGAATCGTCCCGGCGATGCTCGGCGGAACAGCCGGCCTGATCGGGGCGGCAGCGGTGGTCCTGGACCCGCAGTCCTACTGGCCGTCGACGGCCTGACGCCCGCGGCAGTTGATCGGGAGTGCGAACCGGCACCCGGTGGGCCGCGAGGGCGCCCGCGCGCTGGCAGGATGCACGGCATGGAACAGGTTGCCTTGGCACAGGTCAGCGTCGACGAGGTCCGGGCGGCCGCCGAACTCCTGCGCGGCGTCGCGCGGTACACGCCGATGGAGTCATCCCGCCCGGTGGCGACGGCGGTCGGCGGGCCGGTCTACCTCAAGTGCGAGAACCTGCAGCGCACCGGCTCCTTCAAGATCCGGGGCGCCTATGTGCGGATCTCCCGGCTGTCGGATCAGGAGAAGGCCACGGGTGTCGTTGCCGCTTCCGCGGGCAACCATGCCCAGGGCGTCGCGCTGGCCGCTGAGCTGATCGGCACCAGGGCCAACGTCTTCATGCCGGTCGGTGCCTCGATCGCCAAACTGACCGCGACCAGGGCGTACGGGGCGACGGTCGACCTGGTCGGCGAGACGCTGGACGATGCGTTGATCGCGGCGACCGAGTTCTCCGCCCAGACCGGGGCGGTGCTGGTGCACCCGTTCGACCACCCCGACGTGCTCCGCGGCCAGGGCACCGTCGGGCTAGAGATCCTCGAGCAGGTACCGGAAGTGGCCACGGTGGTGGTCGCGGCGGGCGGCGGCGGACTGATCAGCGGCGTCGCCGCGGTGGTCCGGCAATTGCGACCGGACGTCCGGATCGTCGGTGTGCAGGCGGAGCAGGCCGCGGCCTGGCCGGGATCGCTGCGCGCGGGTCGTCCGGTGCGGCTGCGGGAGATGGCCACCCTGGCCGACGGCATCGCGGTCGGCGAACCCTCGGCGCTGACCTTCCGCCACGTCAGCGAGCTCGTCGACGACATCATCACCGTGTCGGAGGATCAGCTGTCGCAGGCGATGCTGCTCTGCCTGGAACGCGCCAAGCTGGTGGTGGAACCGGCCGGGGCCGCCGCCGTCGCCGCGATCATGGCGCACCCGGAGGCGTTCGAGCCCCCTGTGGTCGCCATCCTGTCCGGCGGCAACATCGACCCGCTGGTGCTGCTGCACGTGACGCAACACGGGCTCGTCGCCGCCCGGCGCTTCCTGTCCCTGCGGCTGGAGATCACCGATCGCCCGGGCTCGCTGGCCCGGCTGCTCGGACTGGTCGGCGAACTGGGCGGAAACGTCGTGGACGTCGCGCATTCGCGGGTCGGATCGACGCTGTCGCTGGGCGATGTCGAGGTCAATCTGCGATTGGAAACCAAGGGTGCCGCACACTGCGCGGACATCGCCGCGGCGCTGGCGGCGGGAGGCTTCCGGGTCCTCGAACAGCACTGAGTCGACCGGTACGACACCGACGGCCACGCACCGGTCGGTGCGTGGCCGTCGGAACGGTCGGTGCGGTCAGCCGGCGAAGGGCTTGGCGTCGATGACGCTGACCTTCTGCACCCGGCCGTTGGGCAGGATGTACTCCCGCTGCTCGCCGCGGCTCGCGCCCTGGATGGCCTGGCCCAGCGGCGACTGCGGGGAGTACACCTGCATCGAACCGTGCACGCCCTCCTCGCGGGAGCCGAGCAGGAACGTCTCGCGGTCCTCGTCGTCGCCGTCGTAGGCGATGGTGACAACCATGCCGGGTTCGACGACACCGTCGTCGGCCGGCGGGACGCCGACCTGCGCGCTGCGCAGGATCTCCTGCAGGTGCCTGATCCGGGCCTCCTGCTTCGCCTGCTCGTCGCGGGCGGCGTGGTATCCGCCGTTCTCCTTCAGGTCGCCCTCTTCGCGTCGGGCGTTGATCTCCGCGGCGATGACCGGGCGATGGGCGACAAGGTCGTCCAGCTCCTGCTTGAGGCGGTCGTGGGCGTCTTGGGTCAGCCAGGTCACGACAGTCTCGGTCATGGCAACTCCTCACTACTGCAGATATCGTGCGCAGCACCGGGATCGGCGACGCGGGGACGGGTTGTGCTGACGTACTGAGCCGGTGGTGAGGCGCTGAGCGCGCGACCCCCCGGCCCGAGAAACACGTCACGGCCCCGTCGGGGGCCGTTGGCGTCACCGATTCTACCACGATAGGACACCCGACCGTCGCGATTTGTCCACACAGCGAATCCCCGCCAATTGCCGGTCGGGAGGGACCAACGCGCTCCATCCACCGCTGCTGACCTGCGGGAATGTCGTCGGGCTCGATCGAATCGCCGCGGTGTTCGGGAACTGTCGGTGCGGAGTGGAGAATGGAGCCATCCCGGCGGCTCGGCGGGATCGGAAGGGGAGCGGCACACGGTGAGTAACAGCAACACAGGAGTCGCGGACACGGCTGCGGCCGCGCCGACAGACGTCACGATGGCCAACGGCGGGAACGGCGTTGTCACCGCGCCCAGCGCGGACGAGGCCGGCGAGCTGTTGACCGGTGCCGCGGCGGACCGCGACGAGCGGGCCCGGCTCGCCCCATTGCGGCTGATGGCCGTGCACGCCCACCCGGACGACGAATCCAGCAAGGGTGCCGCGTCGCTGGCCAAGTACGCAGCCGAGGGTGCGGGCGTCGTGGTGGTCTCCTGCACCGGCGGTGAGCGGGGCGACATCCTCAATCCCAAGTTCGCCGTCGACGGCATCGACATCCCCGCTGTGCGGATCGCCGAGATGGCCAGGGCCGCCGAGATCCTCGGAGTCGCCCACGTCTGGCTCGGCTTCCACGACTCCGGGTACCACGAGGGGCCGCCGGAGTCCTGGGACCTGCCGGCCGACTCCTTCGGGGCACTGCCGCCCGAGCAGGAGATCGAGGCCCTGGTGCGGGTGGTCCGGCGGTACCGGCCGCACGTCATGACCACCTATGACGAGAACGGCGGCTACCCGCACCCCGATCACATCCGGTGCCATGTCGTCTCGGTCGGCGCATTCGAGGCGGCCGGCGACCCCGATGCCTATCCCGACGCCGGTGAACCCTGGCAACCGTCGAAGCTGTACTACAACGTCGGCTTCTCCCGCGAGCGCATCCTGGCGATCAACGACGCCGTCAGGGAGCGCACCGGCGAAGGCCCGTTCGACGAGTGGATCCAGCGGTTCGCCGACCATCCACGGCCCGACCCGGCGAGCCGGATCACCACGAAGGTGCCGGTCGCCGAGTATTTCGAGCACCGCGACGCCGCCCTCAAGGCGCATGAGACGCAGATCGACCCGGATTCGCACTGGTTCGCCGTCCCGCACGACCTCGAGGCCGAAATCTGGGGGACCGACGACTACGAGCTTGCGCGTTCCCTCGTCGATGCCCCGCTGCCCGAGGACGACCTCTTCGCGGGTCTGCGGGATGAGGCGACTCCGTGAGCCTGCTCTTGACAGCGGTGATCGCCCTGGCCGACGATCCGCCCACCGACATCGATCCGGCCACCGGGAAGGGGGCCGAGTGGGGCAAGGCGGCGCCGGTCGGCCTGCTGGTCATCCTGCTGATGGGCATCGCGGTGTTCTTCCTGCTTCGATCGATGACCCGGAACATGCGCAAGGTGCCAAAGAGCTTCGATCCCGCGGTAGCGCCGGCTGACGTCGAACCTGCGGAGGTTCCGGCGGCCGAGCCGACCGTCGACGATCCGGCGGACGCACCGGATGTCGATCAACATTCACCCCTGGATCTCGCCGAACCGGATCGAGCCGACCGGCGCTGAGGCCGGCGCTGCCCGTCCATGCGACACCTGCGCCGGTGTCGTAGGTGGGGGCTGCTACTCCGTCGGCCCTGACCCTCCGTCGGCCCCGACCATCCGTCGGCCCTGACACTCCGTCGGCCGGACGTTTCGATCGGCCCGGACATTCGATCTATCCCCACACTTCATGGCGCGCGGCGCGTCGTCCGCAGACGCCCGGCCCCCAGTGCCTGGCAACCGCCTCATCTTGTTCCGTGCACACGCGTCCGCGTGCCGCTCAGCATGGGCGGGGAACAAAACCCTCCTCCGCGCGTTGTAGCGGGTGTAACGTTGTAATCATTGCAACGTACGAACAGAAAGGGAGGCTCCCATGAAGGGATACTTCGCAGCGTGGGGTGAGGGCGAGCAGCCCGGCCCCGACGCAAGAGGAAAGCACGGCCACGGACGCGGTGGAGGCGACGGCAGGGGCCGCGGTCCCGGCTTCGGTGGCTACGGACCCGGTCGCGGCTTCGGCCCGCGCGGCCGTGGTCGCGGCGGCGCACCGGAGGCTCCTGACGCCTCCGACGCCGCGGCATGGTTCGCCGGGCGGCTGCCGGACGACTGGTTCACCGGCGCACCCACGGTCACCGTGGACCGCGACGAGATCATCATCGTCGGGGAACTGCCCGCGCTGACCGAGGAATTCGCCGACGACGCCGCCCGTGCGGCGGCAGAGTCGGGCCGGATTTCCAGGTTCCGCGAGGACACCCGCGAGCAGCGGATCGAGATCGCCCGCCAGGGGCAGCACCGCTACGGGCGGGACATCTCCTGGGGCGCACGGCTCGGCGGCTCCGAGGAGCTGTTCACCACGCTGTCCGCTCCGGTGATGACCCGGCTCCGTCAACCGGAACGGCAGATTCTGGACACCCTGGTCGATTCGGGCGTCGCCCGGTCGCGGTCGGACGCGGTCGTCTGGGCAGTGCGCCTGGTCGGCGAGAACGCCGACGCCTGGCTCGGCGATCTCCGGGCCGCCATGCAGGAGGTCAACCGGCTCCGGGACCAGGGTCCCGACCTCGGCTGATGGCTGTTTCCGCCGACGTTCGCACACAGCGTGCCGACGTCGGTCCCGGTCGGCCGGCGGGCCGGTGGGTTGGCGAGAACTGATCGCCCCCGCCGGCCCGTCCGGTGTTCGACCTGCCATTCGCGCCTGGTGCCGCGGAGAGCGCAGGTTTCAGCGGACGCTGAACAGCAACATCCAGATCGCGACGCAGTGGCACAGCGCTGCCAGCGTCACGCACGCGTGGAAGTACTCGTGATACCCGAAGGTGCCCGGCCAGGTGTTCGGCCACCGGAACGCGTAGCAGATCGCCCCGACCGAATAGAGCACTCCGCCGGCCGCAATCAGTACCAGGACCGCCACGCCGCCGCTGTGCAGGATGTCCGGCAGGACGAAGACCGCCACCCAGCCCAGACCCAGGTAGAACGGCACGCCCAGCCATCGCGGGGCGTGCGGCCAGAGCATCTTCAACGCCACACCACCGGCCGCGCCGACCCACACCACGACCAGCACGACCGTGCTCGTCGGTGGTGAAAGGGCAAGCGCCGCAAGGGGAGTGTACGAGCCGGCGATGAACAGGAAGATCATCGAATGGTCGGCCCGCTTCATCCAGGTGCGGGCGCGCGCCGACACCCAGATGTGCCGGTGATAGATGGCGCTGACGCTGAACAAGCCGATCAGGGTGAGCGCGTAGACCGCGCAGGCCACCGCGCCGGCGAGACCGACCAACACGGCGGCGATGGGAATCAAAGCCAGGCTCATGACGGCGGCGACAACCGCCGAATACACGTGGATCCAGCCGCGGGCCCGCGGCCGGCCGAGAGCCGCCGGGGCGGCGATCTGGCCAGTGCTCATTGCTTCATCGTCCTCGCCTGCCGCACGGTGGGCGACCGTGCCACCCGATGGTGCCAATACCCACTCCGGTACCCGGGCGACAGTAGGGTCAACACCCGTGAAGCTCCCGTCGCTGGTCTATCGCGTCTACGAACGCAAGTTGACCCGGGAACTGATCGGAGCGCAAATCCCGCATCACGTCGGGGTCATGTTGGACGGCAACCGGCGCTGGGCGCGCAAGGCAGGCTTCACCGATCCGACGGAGGGACACCGCGCCGGCGCGGCCCACATCGCCGACCTGCTGCAGTGGTGCCGGGAGGCCGGCATCGGCATGGTGACGCTGTGGTTGCTGTCGACCGAGAACCTGCGACGGGCCGATGACGAGCTGCTGCCGTTGCTGGAGATCATCACCGACGTCGTCGACGAGATCGCCGCCCCCGGGCAGCCCTGGAAGCTGCGCATCGTCGGGGCCCAGGACATGCTGCCGACCGCGATGTCGACCAGGCTCGCGGCCGCCGAGATGCGGACCGCCAACCGCAGCGGCCTGGAGGTCAACATCGCCGTCGGGTACGGCGGGCGTCAGGAGATCGTGGACGCCGTCCGGTCGATGCTCGAGTCCGGCATCGAGCAGGGCCACAGCATCAGGGAGGTCATCGACTCGCTCGACGTCGACACGATCGGTGAACACCTCTACACCTCCGGCCAGCCCGATCCCGATCTGGTGATCAGGACGTCGGGGGAGCAGCGGCTGTCCGGGTTCCTGCTCTGGCAGAGCGCGCATTCGGAGTTCTGGTTCGCCGAGGCCTACTGGCCCGACTTCCGCCGGGTGGACTTCCTGCGGGCGCTCCGCGACTACGCCGCCCGGCACCGGCGGTACGGGGAGTAGGGCCTGCCGGCGGCTGGTCGTCGGGAGCGAGTTGCGTGCACCTTGGGCGAAGATCCGGGCGGGAATCGCGCCGTACGTGCACGCAACTTTCCGCCGCCCCGACACGCCCGCCGAGCCCCGCGGCCTGCCTCCCGGTCGTCCGACAGCCCCCGGCACCACCACTACCCTGGGCCGGTGGATCTGGTCACCGAGTACCTGAAGCTGGGCCTGCGGTTCGACAGGGTCGTCGACGGATTCGTCGACGCCTACACCGGCGACCCGGCGCTGCGGGCGCAGGTCGCGGACGAACCGGCCCCCGATCCAGCGGAACTGTCCCGACAGGCGTCGGCGCTGTCCGCCGCGGTGGCGGACACCGAACTCAGCCCCGCCCGGGCGGCCTTCCTCACCGCCCACCTCGATGCCCTGGCCGCCGCGGCGCGGCAGCCTGGCCGGCGAGCAGATGTCGTTCATCGAGGAGGTGCACAGCTACTTCCAGGTCCGCATCGCCGAGGTCGACACCGACGTCTATGCCGCTGCCCACGACGAGATCTCCTCGCTGCTCGGCGGTTCGGGCCCGGTCCGCGACCGGCTCGCGGCGCTGCGGGCAGGTGAACTGTGCCCACCGGAGTTGGTGGAGACGGTGGTGCAGACGGTGGCGGCGGCCCTGCGGCAGCGGGTCAGCGCGCCCACCGGGCTGGCCGGGCTGCCGGAGCACATCGATTTCGAGATCGCCAGGGACGTGGCGTGGAGCGGCTTCAACTACTACCTCGGCGGCTTCCGCTCCAGGGTGGCGGTGAACGCCGACATCGGTCACCGGATGAGCCAGTTCGGCGTCCTGGTCGCGCACGAGTGCTACCCGGGCCACCACACCGAGCACTGCCGCAAGGAGGACCTCCTGGTCAACCGCGGCGGGGAGGCCGAACACACCATTTTTCTGGTCAACACCCCGCAGTGCCTGATGGCCGAGGGCCTCGGTGATCTGGCGTTGACCGCGGCGATCGGTCCCGGCTGGGGCCGCTGGCTGGCCGGGGTGCTGGACGGCATCGGGCCCGCGTTCGACCCCGACCTGGTGGAAGCGCTGGAGGTCGCCTCCCGACCGCTCAACACCGTCCGGCAGAACGCGGCGATCCTGCTGCACGACCGCGGGGTGGACCCGGAGGACATCGTCGCCTACCAGCAGCGCTGGGCCCTGGCCACCGAGGAGCAGGCCCGGCAGCGGATGCGGTTCCTCACGGACCCGCTCTGGCGGGCCTACACCTCGACCTACGTCGAGGGTGACCGGCTGCTGAGGCCCTGGCTGGCCGCTCGGAGTGCGGAAACCACTGCGCTGCAACGATTCCAGCGACTGCTGGATGAGCCGCTCACGCCGGCCGTGATCATGGACGAGATGGCTTCGGTGTCCAGCTGACGGATGACGCTGCCGTTATCCGGCCAGCACGGCCTGGACGTCCACCTCGATCCGGAGGGTCGGCCCGACCAGCAACAGCCCGCCGGGCAGGCCGATGTTCCATCCCATCTCGTAGTCCCGCCGATCGAGTTGGGTGCTTGCGGTGAACGCCGCGCGGGTGCCACCCCACGGGTCCGCGCCGCTGCCGGCGTAGGTCATGTCCAGCACGACCGGTCGGGTGATGTCCCGGATGGTCAGCTCACCGTCAACCCGCCACCGTCCAGGCTCATCGCGGCCGACGGCGGTGCTGCGAAAGCGCAACGCCGGGAAACATTCCACGTCCAGGAAATCCGCCGACCGCAGGTGACTGTCACGGTCCGCGTTGCCGGTGGTCAGGCTCGCCGCGTCGATGGTGACCTCGACAGTGGACTCCTCCATCGCCTCCGCGACGACGATCGAGCCGGACAGGTCCGGGAACCGGCCCTCGACCCTGGTCAGGGCGAGGTGGCGGGCGGTGGCCTTGACGATGCTGTGCGCCGGGTCGATCTGCCAGCGGCCCGCGGGCGGTCGATCACCGGTGGTGGCGTCGCCCAGCACGATCCGTCCGGCGTCGACGACGTCGGAGCCGGCTGCGGAGACTGTTCTGGCGTACGGCCGGATGCCGGGTCCGGCGACCACCAGCGTGAACTGGTCAACGCCGCGGGGGATGTCGACCGCGAATGCCCCGGTGGCGTCCGTGGTCCGGCGGCCCAGTTGCCTGCCGTCGCCGCCGAGGGCGGTGACCGTGATGCCGCTGAGCGGCCAGCCGTCGCCACTGACCACCGAACCATTGACCACCGTGCCGGTGACGACGGGGCCGGTGACCTCCGAGCCGGCGACGACAGCCCCGGCGACCGCCGAGCCGGTAAGAGGAGAATCGGTTGGCGGCACGCCGTTGTCGGTACCGTCCGGCAGCCGTGACGCTCCGACCCGGTGCCCGGAACTCATCGCAGCATCCCGCCCGCGACGCTGTCGATCCTGGCATGCCGACCCGCCGGCATCGCCCCGCCGTCGGGGTCCGGGTCGTGGCCCAGCGTGACGTCGAAGGTCTGGTCCTGCACCGGCGCAACGGTGACCGACCGGACCACCGGGCCGTACCCGCTGGCGACGACCGTGTACTCGCCGGGGGTCAGCGCATCGATCTCGTACCGGCCGAACTCGTCGGCCCGCACGGCGTGCACCACCATCCCGGCGCGGTCCAGCACGGCAACCGCCGCATGCGGTACCGGCAGGTCCGCGTCGCGCCCGCGCACCGTGCCCCGGAGCGAGCCGTTCTCGGGAAGCTCGACATCGAAGTCCGCGCGGCCGTGGTGGGGGATGTGCACGCCGTATGCCGCCGGATTGGCGTCCCCGACGATGGCAGTCAGCGTGTAATCCCCGGGCTGCAGGTCCGCCAATTCGTACCGGCCGGTGGGACCGGTGACCGCGACGGCCGCCACGTCACCCCGGGCATCGATGACGGTGATCGTCACCCCACCCCGCGGCCGACCCGACGTGGTCCGCACCAGCCCGCCGAGGCTGCCGACGGCGTCGAGCTGGAAGTCCCGTTCCAGCCGGCCGTCCGCCACCGTGACCGCCGTGACGGCCGGGCGGTGACCCGCGGCGTTCACGACCAGCAGGAAGGATCCCCCGGTGGGCAGCGTCACCCGGTACTGCCCGCCGGCATCGGTTGCGGCGCGGGCGATCTGACCGCCGGCGGCGGCGAGCACCGTGACACTCGCGCTCACCACCGGCGTGTCGTCACCGGTGTGGACGGTCCCGCTCAGCACGGCCTGGTTGCTGAACCGGCGCGAACGGCCGTTCCGCGGGACCCCGGCGGACGCAGCTCCGTTCACAGTGGCTCCGTTCACAGCGCCACCGTTCACAGCGCCACCGTTCGAAGCGGCACCGTTCAGGGCTACGCCGTTGGACGAAGCTCCGTCGGAAGCTGAACCGTTCGCCGTGGCACCGTTCGAAGTGGCACCGTTCGCAGTGGCACCGTTCGCAGTGGCACCGTTCGCAGTGGCTCCGTTGCTCGTCGCGCCGCCGCTCCGCCCGCCGCCGTGCTCCGGCGGGGCCGGATCGGCAGCGACGGAACCCGTTTCGGCGGTCCCGCCGCCCAGCTCGACGACCGCGGCACCCTCGGACAGCGATCCGGCCATGCCGGTGTCCCGCAGCTGGTCCGGAGCGTCGTTGCTGGTCCGCAACGGCACCTCCTTGATGAACAGCACCGCGACCAGGGCCAGGAAGGTGATGGGTGCGGCGACCAGGAAGATGTCCCCCGCGCCGATGCCGTACGACTCCTGCACCACCTGGGCGACCGGCGCGGGCAGCGTCGAGATGTCGGGGATCTGCGATGCGCCGCCGCTCGCTCCCGCCGAAACACCAAGGCTCGCAAGGCCGGAGGCGATGTGCGAGCTGACCTGGTGGGCGAGCACCGCACCCAGCACGGCAACCCCGACCGCACCGCCGAGGCTGCGGAAGAACGCCACCGTGGAGCTCGCGGCACCGAGCTGGCTCATCGGCACCGCGTTCTGCACGGACAGCACCAGGTTCTGCATCGTCATCCCCAGACCGAGGCCGATCACCGCCATGTAGCAGGCGAGCTGCCAGTACGGGGTGTCCCAGCTCAGCGTGCCCATCGCCGCGAAACCGAGGGTGATCAGCGCGGCGCCGGCCACCAGGAACCGCTTCCACTTTCCGGTGCGGGTGATGATCCGGCCGGACACCAGCGAGGAGACGAAAAGCCCCAGGATCAGCGGGGTGGTGCTCAACCCGGCCTGAGTGGGGCTGTCGCCGCGGCTGATCTGGAAGTACTGGCTCAGGAAGACGGTCGCGCCGAAGAGCGCGATACCGACGAACAGGCTCGCCGCGACGGCCAGCGAGATGCTCCGGTGCCGGAACAGGCTGAGCGGGATGACGGGTTCCGCGGCGCGCGATTCGACGAAGACGGCCAGCGCGCCGAGCGCCACGGCGCCGAGCACCATCACGACGGTCTGCCACGACCACCAGTCGTAGTTGTTGCCTGCCAGCGACACCCAGATCAGCAGCAACGACACCGATCCGGTGATCAGCGTCGCGCCGAGCCAGTCGATCTTGACGTTCTCCCGTCGGATGGTCCGCAGGTGCAGCGTCTTCTGCAGCAGCACGATGGCCGCGGCCGCGAACGGCACGCCCACGTAGAAGCACCAGCGCCAGCCGAGCCAGCTGGTGTCGACGATGACGCCGCCGATCAGCGGGCCCGCAACTGTGGCGACCGCGAGGACGGCGCCGAGATAACCGCTGTAGCGGCCGCGTTCGCGTGGCGGGATCATGGCTGCCATGCAGACCTGGGTCAGCGCCGTCAGGCCACCTGCACCCAGGCCCTGGACCACCCGGGCGGCGATCAGCGGGCCGATGGACTGGGACAGGCCGGCGGCTGCGGAGCCGACGACGAAGACGATCAGCGACAGCTGGACCAGCAGCTTCTTGCTGAACAGGTCGCTGAGCTTGCCCCAGATCGGGGTGCTGGCGGTGGTCGCCAGCAAGGTCGAGGTGACGACCCAGGTGTAGCCGGATTGCGATCCGTGCAGGTCGCTGATGATCCGCGGCAGGGCGTTGGAGACGACGGTCGACGACAGGATGGCGACGAACAGCCCGAGCAGCAGCCCGGACAGCGCTTGCAGTATCTCGCGGTGCGTCATCTGTGCGTCGGCGGCGCCGGGTAGGCCCGGCGAGGCGGTCGATCGGCCCGCGACGGGTGCGCCGTCGGTGGAAGAGGTCTGGGTGCTCATGACAGGGAAACTCCGGATGGGTCTGCGGGCGAATGCTGAGGCAGCGAGGCTGCGGATGGGGAAAAGTCCTGCGGGGGTGGTGATTCGCCCGCCGGCCAGGAGGGGGCCGGTGCGGTGTCGGCCCGTGCGGTGTCGGCCGGTGCGGTGTCGATCGGTGGACAGCCGGCCGGGATCGGCGCGTCGGTGCGCGGGTCCGGGCGGCCGCCGAGTCCGCCGGTCATGTCCGTGCGCAGCCGGCCGAGCAGTTCGACGAGGGTCATCAGCTCCGGCTCCTGCCAGCGCTCGAGCTGGTCGGCGAGCACCCGCGCGACCGCCTGCCTGGCTTGCTGCAGCAGCAAATGCCCGGTGGGTGTGACCCGGAGCCGGCGAGCCCGGGCATCGCGCGCGTCGGCCACCCGCTCCACTGCGCCGAGCTCGATCAACGAGGCGACCTGACGGCTCGCCACCGAGAGGTCGACCTGGAGCCGTTCGGCGAGCGCGGTGAGTCGCAGCGGCTCGGCGGCGTCGTTCGCGGGGTCGTTCGCGGCGGGGGTGTCGACGGCGGTGTCGGCGGGGGTGTCGGCGGTGTTCCCGCAGCTGTCCCGGTCGGTGTGCCGGGCGGCGGAGGAGTGGTCGAGCACCGCCAGTGCCGTCATGGCCGCGGAGCCGGGAGGTGATCCCAACCGGCGGAGCTCCCGCTTGACGACGCCCAGCACGGGCAGTTCCTCCAGCAGTGCCAGGCAACTGTCGGTCGTGACGGTCATCGGGCCTCCTCACGGTGTTCTGCAAAGGTGCTTAGCACAGCTAATTTGACATGACCGACGATAGCTGCGTTGCAGGCCACAAGCAACCAGCCGCTCGACACGCCCCGATGAACTCGCGGAGCGGAGCTTCACGGCGGCTTCCCATGGGATTCTTCGGACAGTCCCGTCCGCAGTTGATCTGCTGATCGACGGTGTGTGCCCGGTCCACGCCGGGGGAAACGATGAGGAGTACCGATGAGTAATCAGGCCAGGTTGCTGGTCGTCGATGACGAACCGTCCCTGCAGGACATCGTCGCGACGTCGATGCGATTTCTCGGGTACCAGGTTGCGGTGGCCGCCACCGGACGCGAGGCGGTGCGGATCGCCACCGATACCCACCCGGACCTGATCATCTTGGATGTGATGCTGCCGGACTTCGACGGCCTGGAAGTGATGAAGCGGGTGCGGTCCGCCGGTGTCGGGTCCGGTGTGGTCTTCCTGTCCGCACGGGACACGCCCGCCGACAAGATCGCCGGTCTGACCGCCGGCGGCGACGACTACGTCACCAAGCCGTTCGGGCTGGAGGAACTCGCGGCGCGGGTGGCGGCCGTGCTGCGCCGGACCCGTCCGGACACCGAGGACGACGGAGTGTTGCGGGTCGCCGACCTGGAACTGGACCCGGAGACCTACCAGGTCACCCGGGCCGGGGTGGCGATCGAGTTGGCGCCGACGGAGTACAAGATGCTCCGTCACCTGATGATCAACGCGAACGTGGTGCTGTCCCGGCAGCAGCTGCTCGACGCCGTCTGGGGCACCGACTTCTACGGCGACGATTCGGTGGTCGCGACGTACATCTCGTATCTGCGGCGCAAGATCGACGCCACGGGCGAACCGCTGATCCACACCCACCGCGGGTTCGGCTACGTCCTGCGCGGCCAACGGCACTGAGGGCTGCACGATCCTGAATCGACGGAGCGCAGCGGTTCGGTCCGCGGGAGGCGGCGACATGGTGGACACCGACGGTCGTTCGGCCGCGCAGCGGGCTCGCCCCACCCCGGTCGTCGCGGCCACCCTTTCGCCGGCGGCCGTGCCGGTGGGCCAGCGTCCCGTTGCGGCGCCGGTGTCGCCGCGCCGCTGGAGCCTGCGCGCGCGGTTGATCGCCCTGGTGGTGGCCACCGCGGCGATCGCACTGGTGGCGGTGAACATCGTGCTGCCGCTGGTGGTCCGGGACGCCGCGATCGCCGCGAAGGACGCCACCCTCGCCGGCGTGATCACCACCGCGCGGCGCGACTACAACATCAGCCCCCAGATGCTGTCGAACCTGAGCAACGTCGCCCAGTTGCGCGGCGAGATCGGCTGGTCGTCGGTGTCCGGCTCGGGCATCTCGGTGGTCCAGGTCCCGACCGTCAACGGCGGCGCCAATCCCGATCTCAGCGGGGTGGAGTGGGTCAACGGCGCGACCACGGTGCGGGACTCGAGCAATCCCGATCGCCGCTACCGAGCCCGTGGCTACCCGGTACTGATCAACGGCGAGCCCGGCTACCTGGTCGCCTGGATCCCACTGACCGACGTGGACGACACCTTCCGCAGGCTGATCCTGATCGAGCTCGCGGTCACCGCCGGCCTGCTGGTGCTGCTCGGCGCTACGGCGTCGCTGGTGATCCGGCGTGAGCTTCGGCCCCTGGAGTCGATGGCGACCGCAGCTGACGCGATCGCCCAGGGCGATCTGCAGCGCCGGGTGGACGAATCGGACCCGGGCACCGAGATCGGCCGGCTCGGCGTGGCCTTCAACGACATGCTGGACGGCATCTCGACGCTGCTCGACGAGCGCCGCCGCAGCGAGCACCGGCTGCGGCAGTTCGTTGCGGACGCCTCGCACGAACTCCGGACGCCGGTGGCGGCGGTCCGCGGCTACACCGACCTGTACGCGGCGGGGGCGCTCCCGGACGAGGGCGCCGTCGAGCGCGCCATGCAACGGATGGGCTTCGAGTCCCGGCGGATGGGGGCGTTGGTCGAGGACCTGCTGACGCTGATCCAGGCCGACGCCGAGCGCACCATGAAGAACGACGCGGTGGATCTGGCCGACCTGCTGACCGGCGTCGTCGACGACGCCGCGGTGATCGACCCGACCCGAACCTGGCGGCTGGCCACCGGGTACGGGCGGGTCGTCGTCCTGGGCGACCGGCTCCGGCTGCACCAGTTGTTCGCGAACCTGCTGGGCAACGTCCGCACCCACACCCCGCCGGGTACCACGACCACCGTGTCGGTGCTGCCCGGGCTCGACGAGATCGCCGTCAGCGTCAGCGATGACGGGCCAGGAGTGTCGGACGAGGCGCTGAGTCGGCTGTTCGACCGCTTCTACCGGGTCGACCCGTCGCGGAGCAGGGCGAACGGCGGAACCGGTCTGGGGCTGTCCATCGTGGCGGCGATCGTCCGGTCGCACGGCGGCCGGATCGAGGCCACCCACACGCCCGGCGGCGGGTTGACGATGACGGTCGTGCTGCCCAGGGCAACCGGGACCGCGGCCGTCCCGCCGCCCCAGTCGGGTGCCGCGGGCTCGACGCCCGACACGCGGGATCCGGCCGCCGGGCCGAGCATCGCCCCGGGCGGGCAGGCGCCGGCGCCGCCGACCGGCCAGGTCCGGCTGGACCCGCCGGCGCCGGCATCCGGGAACACCGCGGCAATCTGATGTTCACCGAGTTGTTCGCGTGTTAGCCGGGTTGGGCGAAACGGCGCGGGTAGCGTCCGAGGAGTGAGCCACACGTCACGTGGCTCATACGGGAGGCCCCAAATCGTGCGTGCCGCTTGCGCTGCACCGAGCACGAGGGGGCCGGCACCGGGCCCCCGTGCCCACCGACGCCTCGTCGGTCCGGGCCACAGGGACACCGCCGGCCCTTCTTGTGGCGGACGCGATGGTCCGCGTCCGTTCGGGAGCCGCTCGTGGTCACACGTCGTTCCGCCACATCCCAGGTCCCAGGCCAGATTCCAGCCCCGATCTCAGGGTTGCCGGATCGGTCCGGCGCAGTAGGCACGGGTACCACCGCCGCTGGTCCGGCGGGCGGCCCGCCGCTCGACAACGGCGACGCACCAACAGCAGTCGCCACACAGAACAGCACGGATCCGGCACAGCGGCTGACCTACGTCATCGACACCTCCGTCCTGCTGTCCGACCCGTGGGCGATGAACCGTTTCGATGAACACGAGGTGATCCTGCCGCTGGTGGTGATCGGTGAACTCGAGGCCAAGCGGCACCACCCCGAACTGGGTTACTTCGCCCGGCAGGCGCTGCGGATCCTGGACGGCCTGCGGATCGACCACGGCCGGCTGGATTCGCCGGTGCCGGTCGGCGCGGCCGGCGGCACCCTGCACGTGGAGCTCAACCACACCGATTCCGCGGTGCTGCCCGCCGGATTCCGCAACGACAGCAACGACTCCCGGATCCTGGCCTGCGCGTTGAACCTGGCGCTGGAACGGCCGCCGGACACCGTCATCCTGGTGACCAAGGACATGCCGCTGCGGGTGAAGGCCTCCGCCGTCGGGCTGGCCGCCGACGAGTACCACGCACAGGACATCGTGCCGTCCGGGTGGACCGGTATGGCGGAGCTGCCGGTCAGCGGCGAGCAGGTCGACACGCTGTTCCACGCCGGCCTGATCGACGCCGACGAGGCCCGCGAACTGCCGTGCCACACCGGTGTCAAGCTCGTGACGCCGTCGAGCAAGGCACTGGGCCGGGTGACGCCGGGCAAGCAGATCCGGCTGGTCCGCGGCGAACGGGAGGCGTTCGGGCTCCGCGGCCGGTCCGCGGAACAGCGGATCGCACTGGACCTGCTGATGGACGACGAGGTCGGAATCGTCTCGCTCGGCGGCCGGGCCGGCACGGGCAAGTCCGCCCTCGCCCTCTGCGCCGGCCTGGAACTGGTGATGGAGCGCCGAGCGCACCGCAAGGTCGTCGTGTTCCGCCCGCTGTACGCGGTCGGCGGGCAGGAACTGGGCTATCTGCCGGGCAGCGAGGGCGACAAGATGCAGCCCTGGGCGCAGGCGGTGTTCGACACGCTGTCCGCGGTCGCATCACCGGTCGTCATCGAGGAGGTCATCGCCCGCGGCATGCTCGAGGTGCTGCCGCTGACGCACATCCGGGGCCGGTCGCTGCACGACTCGTTCGTCATCGTCGACGAGGCACAATCGTTGGAGCGCAACGTGTTGCTGACCGTGCTGTCCCGGCTGGGCACCAATTCGCGGGTGGTGCTGACCCACGACGTGGCGCAGCGGGACAACCTGCGGGTGGGCCGGCACGACGGGATCGCCGCCGTCATCGAAACCCTCAAGGGGCATCCATTGTTCGCGCACGTGACGCTGACCCGCTCCGAGCGGTCGCCGATCGCCGCGCTCGTCACCGAGCTGCTGGAAATGCCCGACCTGGCCTGAGCGGGCGGTGGGCTGCCGCCGCCGGCGGCGAACCGCGCCCGTTCGCAGCGCGCCCGGAAGCCGGCCCGCCCGGCGGCCTGTCGGCGTGCGTCCGCCGCCGCCAACCGGCACAGTGACACGCGGGCGTCCGGCCGCGGCGTCGGTGGAGAGCTGAGAAGGTGCCGATGAAACGAGCCCGTAGAGCTGCCGGACTGCTGGCCGGACTGACCGTCGGTGCCGCTGCGGTGCTGTCCGCGATCGTCCCGGCGCAGGCTGCGCCGCCCCTGGCGCCGGCCGCTGCGCAGCTGGCGGACCCCACCACGACGGCCAACGGCACCCGCACCCTGGTCGTCGACGAGACCACCGACCTGCCGGTCAGCAACGCGACGATCGCCGTGCAGGGCCGGGGCTTCGACACCGCCCAGGGTCTGTACATCGCGGTCTGCGCGGACGGCTCCGGGGCGCCGCAGAAGCTGACGAAGTGCGTCGGCGGCGCCATTCCGGACGGCAACACCAGCACCGCCTGGGCGCACGTCACGAAAGACGGCACCGGGCCGGGCGGGGTCAAGGCCGCCTGGGGCGAGGACGGGTCGTTCTCGGTCACCCTGGCGCTGCCGGACGTCGAAGGGGGCGACGTCAACTGCGTGACCAGCAAGTGCTCGCTCTACACGGCCAGCGACGCCGCCGGCATCCGGACCGAGGACAACACCGTCCCGGTGACGTTCGCGACCGCACCGCCCACCTCGTCGAGTTCGCCGCCGCCGACGTCCTCGGCACCGACCTCACCGACCGCGCCGACGTCGCCGACCGTGCCCACCGCGCCGGGAACCGCGATCGTGCAAGTGATCTCGACGCCGGACATCGAGGCCGGCAAGACCCAGCTGGTGGTGTTCTCCGGGTTCGCCTCGGACGAGCAGGTGAACCTGACGCTGTTCTCCGACCCGATCACGCTCTCCCCGGTCACCGCTGACCCGACCGGGGTGGCCCGCGCGGAGTTCGTGGTGCCGGCGGACTTCCCGGCCGGAACCCATCGGCTGGAGGCGATCGGTCAGCAGTCCCGCACGGTGGGCGTGGCGTCCTTCCAGGTGACGGCTCCGCCGCCGCCGACATCGGCGTCATCGACGCCGTCGACCAGCACGTCACCGAGCACGACGGCGTCGTCGACACCGACCAGCTCCAGCAGTGCCGCCAGCAGCTCCGCACCCGCCAGCAGCACGGTCGTCACCAGCGCCGTCGTTCCGGCGAACGACGACAGCGGTTCAGGTCTCTGGTGGCTGTGGCTGATCATCGGCATCGTGGTGCTGGCCGGGATCATCACGGCGATCGTGGTCTACCGGCGCAACAAGGAGCAGCAGCAGCGAGAAGCGGACGAGCAGGCGATCACCGACGCAGCCGCCCGGGAGCAGGCGGCGGCGGCGCAGTCCGAGGCGCCGACCGTCTTCCTCCCGCCGGTGCCGTCGGGCGGGCCGCCGCCCGGCCAGGACCCCTACGGGCTGCTGTCCGGTCGCGATCACCCGGACAGCCCGACGCTGTACTCCGGGCGGGACCCGGGTGCCGGGCCGACGGACGTGCTGGGGGCGCCCGACGGCGACCAGGGCGGCGGTCCGTCCGCCTTGAACGCTCCCGGGCCACCCGATCAGCCGACGGAGGCACTGCGCCCGCCGCCGGCCGACTCCGACGGCCCGCACACCGAGGCGTGGACGCCGGACGAGGACGACACCGACCCACCGGGCGGCGGTGGTCAGGCCGGCCGGTAGCCGGCCCCGTCCGGGGACTGCTCAGGGGTGGGTCATGGACAGCACGTCGAGCGCCGCTTCCAGCTGCTCTGCGGTCAGCGCCCCGCTGGCGACGTGACCGCGTTCCAGGACCACCGTCTTGATCGTCTTGTTCTCCCGCAGGGCCTGCTTGGCGATCTTGGCCGCCTCCTCGTAGCCGATGTACTTGTTCAGCGGCGTGACGATGGACGGTGAGGATTCGGCGTAGGCGCGCAGCCGCTCGACGTTCGCGGTGATCCCGGAGATGCACCGGTCGGCGAGCACCCGGCTGGTGTTGGTGAGCAGCTTGACCGACTCCAGCAGGTTCCGGCCGATCACCGGCAGCATCACGTTCAGCTCGAAGTTGCCCTGGGTCCCGGCGACCGCGATGGTCGCGTCGTTGCCGATGACCTGTACGCACACCATCATGGTCGCCTCGGGAACGACGGGATTGACCTTTCCCGGCATGATCGATGAACCGGGTTGCAGGTCGGGCAGGGCGATCTCGCCGAGTCCCGCGGTCGGACCGGAGCCCATCCACCGCAGGTCGTTGCAGATCTTGAACAGGCTGACGGCGACGGTCCGCAGCTGCCCGGAGGCCTCGACGAGCCCGTCCCTGGCCGCCTGCGCCTCGAAGTGGTTGCGCGCCTCGGTGAACGGCAGACCGGTTTCGGCGGCGAGCTCCTCGATCACCGCAGCGGAGAAGCCCGGCGGGGTGTTGATGCCGGTGCCGACTGCGGTGCCGCCGAGCGGCAACTCGGCGAGCCGGGGGAGCGACGCGAGCAGCCGCTCCTTGCCGTTGCGGATCTGCGCGGCGTAACCGCCGAACTCCTGGCCGAGGGTGACGGGCGTGGCGTCCATCAGGTGCGTGCGACCCGACTTGACCACCGTCGCCCACTCCTGCGCCTTCGCCTCGAGGGTCTCCTCGAGGTGGTCCAGGGCAGGAAGTAGATGCCGCACAACGGATTCCGTCGCAGCGACGTGGATCGAGGTGGGGAACACATCGTTGGACGACTGCGAGGCGTTGACGTGGTCGTTCGGGTGCACCTTACCGCCGAGGGTTTCCGCGGCGATGGTCGCGATGACCTCGTTGGCGTTCATGTTCGAGCTCGTGCCCGATCCGGTCTGGAACACATCGAGCGGGAAGTCGGCGTGAAACTCCCCGCCCGCGACTCGGTCCGCTGCCTGGCTCACGGCCTCGCCGATGTCCTGCGGCACCACCCCGAGCTTGACATTGACCTTGGCCGCGGCGGATTTGATCAGCGCCAGGGCCCGGATCTGCGACTGCTCCAGCGGCCGGAAGGAGATCGGAAAATTCTCCACGGCGCGCTGCGTCTGCGCCTGGTATTTCGCGTTCTTCGGGACCCGGACCTCGCCCATCGTGTCGTGCTCGATGCGGTACTCGACATCGGCGCTCGCCCGGGCGTCTTCGGTCGTGATGCCGGCTGGGAACTCAACGCTGTGTTCAACCATGCGGGCAACGCTATCCGGGGTGGTCGCGCACCCACCAACCGACATCGTCCCGACTCCGTCACACCGACGTTGCCTGGCATCGGATCGGGCATTACGGGAGTCGGGCATTGCGGGGTCGGCATCCGGGGGTCGGGTACTGCCCGTGCAACCATGGACGGGTGGCGGAGCGGCGACCCAAGACCCTGCGGGACATGGCGCTGTCCGTCGGGTTGCTGGCGGTCATCACCCTGGTGCTGGTCGGCATGTACGGGGGAGTGAGCTTCTCGCCCGGCGGCCCCAGCGGCGGCCAGGTGGTGGCGACGGACGTCACCGGGGGGTTGCAGAAGGCCGAGCCGCTTGTCGGGTTCCCGGTCGTCATCCCCGCCGGTCTGCCGTCGGGCTGGACGCCGAACTCGTTCTCGTTCACCGAGGATCCCGGTAGCTCCACTCAACCGCCGGCGGCCCGGGCGGGCTGGCTGACTCCGGAGGGCCGGTTCATCACCCTCGTCCAGTCCAGTGGCGCTGTCACCGACGTGCTGACCGCGGAACTCGGCGCCGCTGCTCCGGCAACGGGGACCGTGCAGGCGAGCGGGCAGGACTGGACGGTGACGGCGGGGCGGCGCGCGGAGCAGGCCTGGTTCCGGACGTCCGGGGACGTCACCTACCTGATCACCGGCAGTGCATCGATCGACGACTTCCGCACGCTCGCCGCGCAGGTGACCACCTCGGGCTGAGCAAGGTGGCGTGCTGCTGCCGAGGATGTCAATTGTGTCAACGGAGGCCCGCCCCGAGGACGCGGCGCATCGTGTCGAGGAACACTGCCTCCTGTTTCCGGAGCGGTAGGGGGAGGTGGCCGTTCACCTCGGTGTTGATGGCGCCGTGCATGGCCACGTAACAGTCGAGCGCGACCGCCAGCGCCTCTGGCGGCAGCGACCTCGGCATGGTGTCGTTCCACTGCTCGAAGCGGAGCCGGGCGTCGGGTGACAGCCCGCGACTCACCCGCTCGAGGTCCACCGCCCCGGCCGAGACCAGGTCGGTCATGACGTCGAGCAGAACGGCGGACGACCGTTGGGAGGCGGCGGTGGTCGCCTCGTTGCCCTCGTAGCCGTCGATCGGCGTGCCAAAAACCAGCCGATACCGCAGTGGATTCTCGACCGCCCACTGCCGGCAGGAAGCCGCAACCGCGGCGAAGACGCCGGCCGGGTCGTCCGCCGGCACAGATACCTTCGCTGACCGGTACGCGGCTGCCAATGCGACGGCCAGGTCGTCGAAGGCGTCCACGATCAGTGCGGTGAGCAGGTCGTTTCGGCTCGCGAAGTAGCGGTAGAGCGCTGAGGGAGCCATGCCCAGCCGGCGGGCCACCGCGCGTAGTGAGCAATCCGGTGTACCGGTTTCCTCGATGTCCGCCCAGGCCGCCGCTTTGATCTCGGCCACCGTGGCCAGCCGCCGATCAATTCGTCGGGTCGCGACAGATGCGTTCACCAACCGAGGTTAACAGCGCTCTCTTCGCGCACACCGTTGACAAAGTCGACCGGAGATGCGAACACTGTTCACGATGCGATCACTGTTCGGAGGAGATGCGATGACACAGACGACGGCCGACTCGTCGAGGGCCGATTCGGAGCCCTGGTTCCGCAGCCGCCGGATCCGCATCCTGCTGGTGGTCACGGCGCTGAGCGCGCTGGGCCTGCTGCTGGCGGCGCTCGGGCTGGCAGCGGACGGCCGCACCATCACTGCGGCGCCCGCCTGGCTCAAGCCGGCCAAGTTCGCCGTCTCGATCGCGGCCTACTGCGCCACCCTGGCTTGGCTCCTCACCCTCGTCGAAGGCCATCGAAGGCTGGTACGGGCGATTGCCTGGGTGACGGGATTCGCCCTCGCCCTGGAGTTGGTGCTGATCAGCATCCAGGTCGTTCGCGGGACCACCAGTCATTTCAACACCGGCACCGACTTCGACAGCACCATCTTCTCGGCGATGGGTGGTCTGGTCGCGCTCGTCTTCCTGGCAGCGCTGGTTGCCGGCGCTCTGCTCTTCAGGCAACGGAATCTGCCGCCGGTGTTGGGAACGGGCATCAGGGGCGGAGTGGCGGTCGCTGTCCTCGGCATGGGAACGGCGTTTCTGATGCTCGCCAACACAGAGTTCAACCCCGGTGGCGGCCACACGGTGGGGGCGCCCGACGGTGGACCGGGGCTGCCGTTGACGGGCTGGAGCACCCTGGACGGCGACCTGCGGGTCGCGCACTTCGTCGGCCTGCACGCGTTGCAGGCGCTGCCGTTACTGGCCTGGCTGCTGCGCCGGTACGCGACCCGGCTGACCACGAAGACCCAGACCGGGCTCGTCCGGCTCGCGACGGCCGCCACCGCCGGTCTGGTCATCCTGCTCGCCGTTCAGGCCGAGCGCGGCCTACCGCTGACGGGTCCGGATGTCACCGTGATCGCCGCGGCCCTGGTCGGGGTCCTGCTTGTCGTAGGACTCGGCGCCCGCCTGGTGATCTGGGATCTGCGGGCCGACCAGGATGTGCCGGCATGACGGGCTCGGCGGTCCGGCAAGGCGCCTACGGGGTCCTTGCCGTGTTCGGCGGCATTGCCACCTGGTTCTTCAACCTTCGTTACGACGGTGACGTCGGCTACCTTGCGGCCTGGTTCGCGAACGACGCTGCGGCGTCGGCCGCAGTCGATCTGCTGGTCGTCGCAACCGTGGTGACGATCTTCGTGTTCGCCGAGTCGCGACGGCTGCGAATGCCGCTGTTCGTCCCGGTGCTGTTCGTGGTCGTCGGGGTGCTGATCGCGATGGCGTTCGCTGTGCCCGCGTTCCTGCTGTACCGGGAACGAGTGCTGAAGCTCGAGGTCACGGATCGGTCGAGGGTGGGCGGTGCCCGGCGATCAGGCCGAGCCAGGGCACCGGGGTGCTCTGCAGGGTGAGGTCGGCCGCACCGGCGGCGGCGGTCAGGGCACGAACGCCATCCAGGTTGCTGCCGGCCATCGCGTGGCCCAGGACGTGCGAGGTGACTCGGCGGCGGATGCGCCCGGCGGGCGGCCGGAATTCGGCGATGACCAGGGTCCCGCCCAGGCGGAGCACCCGCAGCAATTCCCGGATGGCGGGCAGCCGGTCGGGTTCGGGCAGGTGGTGAATCGTCAGGCTGGTGACCACGGCGTCGAACGACGCGGCGGGGAAGGGCAGAACCTGCGCGGTGGCCACCTGGAAGTGCGCGCGGCACCGCCCGCGGCCCACGAAGGCCGCGGCGAGGAGCAGGTCGTACCGGGGCCACCGGATCAGCGCACCCGGTTCCCCACCGTGCACGCCGGGAGGGCGGGGCCGGGCGTGCGCTGAGCCGGATCGGTCCACCGGAGTCCGCTCAGGCATGGGCGTTGGCCACGG
>CAVWTC010000011.1:0-295578 GCA_963757645.1 uncultured Actinomycetota bacterium | reverse complement strand
GAGGCGAGGCAGCGGCCTGCAAAGCCGTCGACACGGTTCGAATCCGGTACCCGCCTCTCGAGTCCGCGCGATCGGAACGCGAGTCGCGCGGCATTTGACGGGTCAGGGTGTCTGGCTGCGCTGATCGGCAAGCTGATCGACCAGGCGGTCGAGCGCGGGCAGCGCCGCCCCAATCGTCGCGGTCGGCCGCGGGCAGCTGCCCCAGGGCATCGCCGATGCGTTGCTGGTGGGCTCGCTCCCACTCGGCAAGTTGAGTGCGACCCGTCTCGGTGAGTGCGACGATGGCCACCCGCCGATCGCTGGGGTCGGACCCCCGGTGACGAGCCCGTCCTCCACGAGCGCCTGCACCAGGCCGCTCATCGTGTTTGCCGCGAGTTGCAGCAGGTTTGCGAGCTCGCCGACTCTGACCGGTTGGTGCTCTGGAGCGCCAGCAGTACCTCGACGCGCGCCATGGGGAGGGATTCCCACCGGTCGTCGGAACGGATGCTCGTCCGCAGCGCCCGCCGCAGCCGGGTGATGACCTCGGTGAGTACCTGTGCGCCCGCCGGGTCGCCCCACCCCCGTCGCTGTCCGGCATGGGCCGATAGCGCGAATCGCTTCGGTGTGCGACTATCTCGGTGTCAGACATAAATTGTCCCCAGGGAACGAGGAACGGACATGCTCCACACCTACATTCCCAGCCCCTCCCAGGGTGTCTGGCACCTCGGCCCGTTGCCGATTCGGGCCTACGCGTTGTTCATCCTCGCGGGAATCTTCGTCGCCATCTGGTGGACGAGGAGGCGGTGGAGCCGCAGGCGGAGAAGGCCGACGATGTGCTCGACGTCGCGATGTGGGCGGTGCCCTTCGGCATCGTCGGCGGACGCCTCTACCATGTGATCACCGACCCCGAGCTCTACTTCACCGCAGGCAAGGACCCCATCAGGGCGCTGTACATCTGGGACGGCGGGCTGGGCATCTGGGGAGCGGTCGCGCTCGGCGTCGTCGGCGCACTGATCGGTTGCCGCCGCCATGGCATCAGCCTGCGGCCTTCCTCGACGCGGCGGCGCCCGGCCTGGTCCTCGCGCAGGCGATCGGCCGATGGGGCAACTACTTCAACCAGGAGCTGTACGGCGGGCCCACCAAGCTTCCGTGGGCCCTGATGATCGACCCCGCCCACCGGCCAGCCGACTACGCCGGACATCGGGCTTTACCAGCCGACGTTCCTGTACGAGTCGCTGTGGGACGTCGCGGTCGCGGTGCTGCTGATCTGGGCCGGGACGGTTCGCGCTGCGCAACGGCCGCCTGTTCGCGCTGTACATCGCCGCCTACACCTTCGGCAGGGCCTGGGTCGAGGCGCTGCGGGTCGACCACGCGAACCACTTCTTCGGCCTGCGCCTCAACGACTGGACCTCCCTGGTCGTCTTCGTCGGCGCGGTGGTCTACCTGATCGTCCGGCGCCCGCGCACACCGCGCGCCAGTGAACCTGTCGCCACCACCACCGACGCAGTCACGGATCTCGGAGCTCTGGAACCCGGGCCGCCCGGTGCGGACGACCCGTCGGTCCGATGAACGGCACCGGTCGTCCCGGGTCGGTCGACGAACGGCTGTTGGGCGGCGGATCCGCGCACTGGTTCCTGCGCGAGCCGGCCCGCCCACGATGGGTGGCGTCGTCGCCGCGGGCGCCCTGGCTGGTCGTCGGCACGGTCTGTATCGGGGCGTTCATCGGGCAGCTCGACGCCAGCATCGTCTCCATCGCGCTGCCCGCGATCGGCCACGACCTGGGCGGCAGCACCGGGCAGGTCGAGTGGGTCGCCCTGTCCTACCTGCTGACCCTGGTCGCGCTGGTCGCCCCGATCGGCCGGCTGGCCGACTCGGTGGGCCGAAAACTGCTCTACACCTACGGGTTCGCGGTCTTCGCCGCGGCGTCAAGGGCTGCGCGCTGGCCGCGAACCTGATCGACCTTGACCTCTTCCGGGTTCTGCAGGCAGTCGGCGCGGCGATGCTGCAAGCCAACAGCGTCGCCCTGATCGCGGTCGCCGTCCCGCGCGCCCGGCTGGGCCGTGCGGTCGGGGTGCAGGGCGCCGCGCAGGCCATCGGCCTGGCGTTGGGTCCCGCGGTGGGTGGGCTACTGCTGGACATGGGCAGTTGGCGGCTGCTGTTCTTCGTGAACCTGCCCGCCTCCGTGCTGGGGCTGGTGACGGCATGGATCTTCCTGCCCCGCAGCCGTTCCCTGGCGCCGCGCCGCGGCATGGACTGGGTCGGGCTCGCGCTGTTCGTACCCGCCGTCACCGCGGTCATGCTCGGCCTGTCCCTGGCCGCGCAGAACCCACCGCAGTGGCTGCTGGCCGCGTTGGCCGCGGCCGCCCTGACGCTGGGCGCCGCATTCGTGACGCACGCCCGCCGTCACCCCAGTCCCGCGCTGGACCTCACCCTGTTCCGCAGCCACCGATTCAACGCCGGGCTGGCCAGCGGGCTGCTGTCCTACACCGCCATGTTCGGCCTGCTGTTCACCGCGCCAGGGTTCCTGGAAGCCACCTACGGCCTCACCCACGGCCAAGCCGGGCTCGCGCTGACCTGCCTGCCCGCGGCCCTGGGCTTGACCGCGCCGCTGGCCGGCGGCCTGGCCGACCGGTTCGGCGCCCGGCGGGTCACCACCGCGGGCATGCTGCTGGCCACCGGCGGGCTGCTGGCGATCACCGCCGAGCCGCCGTTACCGGTGCTGCTCGGCGCGTACGCCCTGGTCGGTGTCGGCATGGCGCTGTTCACCCCGGCCAACAACGCCGCCATCATGAGCTCCGCGCCGCGGACCAAGTCGGGTGCCGCCGCCGGCATCTTGAACATGACCCGCGGAATGGGCACCGCCCTGGGCGTCGCCGCCGGGACACTGGTGTTCACCGCTGCCGCCAACACCGCAGGCCCCACCGCGACCACCGCCACCGATGCCGCCCACGGCGCCGCCGTCACCGCCGCGGTGCTGGCCGGACTGACCCTGGCCGCCGCCGTCATCACCGCCTCCCCGAGGGCGAGTGCCAGCAGGGGAACGGTGAGGCCGCCAGGTGGTGACTAGAGCGATGGCCAGGAGCAGCTCGGCGATGTCGCCGCCGTAGTACATGAGCTCCCCGGCGCCCTGACGTTCGGCGGCCGACACCGGAACCTGGACCAGAATCCCCGCGTACAGCATCTGGGACATGACGGCGTGAAGCGCGACCGCGACGCCCAGCACGACCAACCGGACTGGTACCGAGGGCCGATGGGGCGCCGGGTCGGGTCCGGCGATGACCCAGGCGAACAGGTACCCGGCGAAGAGAAAATGCACGTGGACCAGGTCGTGCACGACGTCGTTGTCCATCATCGCTGCGTACAGGGGGGTGAAGTACAGGGCCGCCAGTCCACCCACACTGAGCACCAGCGCCGTCACGGGATTGGCGAGCACGTGCATGGGCCCGGACCGCAGACAGCGCCCCACGATCTTGCCGTAGTGGGAGGGCATGGAGCGCAGCAGCAACGTCACCGGTGCGCTGAGCACCAGGAGCAGCGGTGCGATCATCCCGGTGATCAGGTGCTGTTGCAGGTGTCCGCGGAAGTCTCCGGGCGGGTAGAGCTGGGCGCCGGGAACGAGCGCGACCGTCAGCAGAGCCGCACTCAGCAGCAGACTCACCGTTCGCCAGCCGCTCCAGCCGCGGGGATCCAGGCGGCGCCGCCACGCCAGCACCAGGTAGCCGGCCGCGAGGACCGTCAGCATCAGCAGCGGCAACCAGGTCTCGGCGGTGAACGCAGACGATTCGTCGTGTCCGCCGTGCGCCAGACTCGCGACGCTCATCCGCGATCGGCCGGGTCGCCGGGACGGCAGACATTCACCGGGGCGGCAGTGCGCTGCAGCAGCCAGCCGCCGACCACGAGCACCGCTCCGAACACGAGGAACCCGATGTCCCACCATGTTTGGTACTCGCCGGACCTGACGTGGTGGATGCCGAGGATGTGGTGGTCGACCACACCCTCGACCACGTTGAACATCCCCCACCCCAACAGGATCCATCCCCACAGAGCGCGGGACGCCCATACCCGTCCCGGGAATGGGTGACCCGGGAGTACAACAGGCCGAGGCCCGTCAGCACGGCGAGCCACGTGAAGGTGTGGAACAGACCGTCCCACACGGTGTTGATCTGGAGTCCGTGGACGGTGTCCGCGGGGTAATACTCGATCCCGACGTTGTCGGTATCGGTGCTGGTCAGCATGTGATGCCACTGCAGGATCTGGTGCAGCAGAATCCCGTCCACGAAACCGCCCAGACCGATCCCCAGGATCGTGCCTGGCAGACCGATGCGGGCGACGTCGCCGCGATTGATCTCATTCCGTTTCGTTCTGATCGCCACAACTCCTCCTGACCGGCCGGGCCGCCCTCGCGGTCGCGAAACCTGAAGTACCCCATTCCGGCCGATCACTACCCCGACGGAGCCGCTACATGCTACTCGGACAGCGCCGGTCGTCGACGGACAGCAGAGTCCCCGTCAGGTACACCCCGCATGACGCGGCGGTCGCACCCGCAACGCCGCCATGTCCTACACGAGCGGATACTCCTGATACAACGCGAAATCGTGGTAATGGCCGCACTTGCCACCAGCGTCAGCGGCGGGTAGCGAAGAATTCTTTATCGCCTGGTTTTCATACTGGATCGGCTGATTTCATCCGGACCCGGTCGCCTCCTGGTGAACGAGACGGCGAACGGCGAAGGGACAGCGCACCATCGAATGCGGTCTGCGGCGGGTTCGCCCGTCGTCGCCAATGGCCAACGCATGCTTCGGGTTCACCCACCGAACCGCAGATCGAGCCGCGAGCACCGCACCCCGAACAGGCGCCGACAACGGCCGGGTGGGAAACGGGAAAGCCCCCCCAATTGTCTGACGTATCACCCGTCCCGGGTTCGGTCGCGCCCGCCTCGTCCAGCGGCGGTAGGCTTTCCCTGTTCATCTCCCGAGTGAATTCACGGTGGGAGGGACTCACATGCAATCGATCTCGCTCCGAGAAGTCGACGGCGTCCACGTCACCACCTTGATGGACAACTCCTCCGACGTCCTGCTGCCCGACGAGGGCGGCCTGGTCCGCCGCTGGGGATTGAACGGCACCGCCGGTCCGTTGCCCGTCATCCCGGACGGCATGGCCGTCGACGGGCACAGCGTCGACTTCCTCCGCGCCGAACACGGATTCTCCGCGCTGGTGGAGCCCACCGTCGACGGCCGCACCAGGCGGGTGCTGTTCGACGCCGGCATCACCCCGGACGGTCTGATCGGCAACCTGGACCGGCTCGGCATCGCACCCGACACGTTCGAGGCCATCGTGTTCAGCCACGGCCACTTCGACCACGTCATGGGCATCGACGGGGTTTCCCGCCGGCTGGGCCGCACCAACATGCCGGTGCTGGTCCACCCCGACTTCTGGACCAAACGCCGCCTCGTCGGACCGGACGCCGCGTTCGAACTGCCCACCCCGAGCCGGCAGGCGATGGAGGGCGTTGGGTTCGTGATCATCGAGGACCGGCAGCCCTCGTTCCTCCTCGACGGCCAGCTGCTGATCACCGGCGAGGTCGACCGGACCACCGACTTCGAGGTGGGAATGCCGCCCGCGCATCAGAAATGGCACGACGGCGGCTGGCATCCCGACCAGGCCGTGCACGACGATCAGGCCGTCGTCCTGCATGTCAGGGACAAGGGACTGGTGGTGCTCACCGGGTGCGGCCACTCCGGGATCGTCAACATCGTCCGGCACGCCAAACGGATCACCGGCATCGAGAAGGTATACGCAGTGCTCGGCGGGTTCCACCTCCGCGACGGCGACATCATCCCGAAGACGGTGACCGCGCTCACCGCCGAACACCCGGCCGTGGTGGTGCCCGCGCATTGCACCAGCTGGAAGGCGCAGCAGGCACTCGCTGCCGGCCTCCCCGGCGTGTTCCGGCCCAACGCCGTCGGCAGCTGCTTCCAGCTGTAGGAGACCGCAGCACCACCTTCTCGCCGGGCCTGCCGCTGGCGCCGACCTCGCTGCTGTGGCGGGTGTGGGTCGTTGCCATCCGTGGTCGAAGGCCACGCTCTCCCCAAGTCGCGGGTTTCACGATGTCTTCACGATCGTCGTCGTAGAGGCTTCATCCCCGGGCCGTTGACTGAGGTCATCCGCCGAACGGGCGGACCACACGAAAGGCGGCGGCACGATGAGAACCATTCAGAAGGCATTCCTGGCAGGCGGTATGGCAGTCCTCCTGGGTGCGGGTCTGGCCAGCACCGCGGTCGCAACCGCGCAAACCCCGTCGGCCGCAGCGTCGTCAGCGACCGCGATTGCGGACGACTCCCGCGCCGCGGATCTTGCCTTCAGCCGCGATGAGGAGCGGATGGCCGGGATCTGTACACGCTGTTCGGCCAGACCTACGACGCGGCCATCTTCACCCGGATCGCGGCCAGCGAACAGCAGCACTTCGACGCCGTCGGCGCACTGCTGACCAGTTACGCCATCACCGACCCCGCCGCTGGACAACCGGCAGGGACCTACGCCAACGCCGACGTGCAGAAGCTGTACGACCAGTGGAAGGCGCAGGGTCTGACCTCCGTCCAGGACGCCTACGCGGTCGGTGTCGCGCTCGAGCAGACCGACATCGCCGACCTGCAAGGCATCCTCGCCAGGAACACCGAGGCCGACGTGCAACGAGTGTTCACGCACCTGCTCGCCGCCTCCCAGCATCACCTGGACGCGTTCACCAACGCGGTGAACGGCGGGACCGATGCGGCGTTCTGCGCCGGCACGGGCGCTCCGCTCGGTGCCCGTGGCGACGGCCAGGGCATGGGGATGGGTGACGGCACCGGGATGGGAACCGGGTACCGGATGGGCCACCGCGACAGCTGACCCACGACCACGAGACGATCGCCCTCAGCCATGACAGGCGGGGGCGACCGTCACGTTCGCGGATACCTACGTTGCGAGTGGGGCGAGGAGTTGGCGGACCTGGGCGGTGCTGGGGACCCGGCCGGACAGCATCAGTTTCTCGTCGACTACCAGGGCGGGTGTGGCCATCACGCCGTACCCGGCGATGGTGGGGTAGTCGGTGACCTTTTCGATGGTGGCATCCATACCGAGCGCGTCTACGGCCTGCCGGGTGACGCGTTCGAGGTTGACGCAGTTGGTGCAGCCGGGGCCGAGCACCTTGATGATCATGGAGGAGGTCCTTTGGGGGTGGGGTTTTCGGGGCTTTCAGCAATACGTACTCGTAGTTGTCGAAGACGAACATCACCAATTGCTGAGCTTCTCGCTCAGTCCGTTGATCCGCTCGATCAGCTGCCGCAGGTCCTCGCTCACCTCCTTGGCGTAGGGTTCGTCGGTCAGCAGCTTCTGCATCAGGCCGTCGGAGGAGTCGACCTTCTTGGCGAAGCGGGCGAGGTCGGCCCAGGCTTCCTTGAGGTTCGCGAGGAGGTCGTCGAAGCGCTGCTTGGTATCAGGGTCTTTCAACAGCTGCGGCAGCAGGCCGTCGCCCCCCTCGGCGCTGGCCAGCAACCCCTCGAAGCGGGCCAGCGCCTGATCGAGCCGCTCGCCCATCTGCTGGTCGTTGATCAGCCGGGAGAGCGGGCCGTTGCCGTGCTCGATCTGCTGGGCGATCCGCCGCAGGCTATCCATCGTCGCCGCCACCGATTCGGAGAAGCGCTCGCCGTTCTCGGTGTTGGTGGTGAGCTGGCCGAGGAGCCCCTCGCCGCGCTCCATCCGCGCCAGGATGTTGCGCAGCGAGGCGGAGATGGCGACGACGTTGTCCATGGTGTCTTCGCCGCTCGCCAGCAGCTCGTCGACGCTGGTCATCGGCGCCGCCGGGATCTCGCCGCGGTTGGGGAGGACCGGCGATCCGGGCGACCCGGAGGTGAGCTCGACGTACTTGTCGCCCAAGAGGCCGAGGGTCTTGATCCGCGCCTGCGAATCTTCGCGCACCCGGTCGGCGTAGCGCTGGTCGATGGCGATCCAGACCTGGATCGCGCTCTGTCCACCTGGCGGGGGAGGATCACCCGCTTCACCTTGCCGACGTCGACGCCGTTGAGCTCCACCGGGTTGCCGGGCTTGAGGCCGGCCACCGTCTTGAAGCGGACGAAGTACTCGTTCTTGCTGACGAAGAGGTTGCTCTCGCGGCCGAGGAAGAAGATGCCGACGGCGAGGGCGGCCAGCGCCGCCAGCAGCAGCGTCCCGACCCGCACTTCGCGCCCGCTGTCATGCGGCATTCTCGACCTCCTCACGGCCGGCCAGGAAGGCGGCCAGCTCGGGGTCGTCAGAGGCGTCCGCCTCCTCCCAGGTGCCGATGAAGCGGAAGCGGCCGCCGCACAGGAAGGCGACCCGGTCGCCGACCCGGCGGGCCAGGGCGAGGTCGTGGGTGACCACCACCGAGGTGACGCCGACGATGTCGTGCGCGCCGCGGATCAGCGAGCCGATGGTGGCGGCGGTGCGCGGGTCGAGACCGGTCGTGGGCTCGTCGAAAAGCACCACCTCGGGCTCGATGGCCAGCGAGCGGGCCAGCGCCACCCGCTTCTTCATCCCGCCCGAGAGATCGGCCGGCATCTTGTCCTCGACCCCGCAGAGCCGCACCATGCCGAGCTTCTCTTCCGACCTTGTCGTGGATCTCCTCTTCGCCCAGGTCGGTGTGCTCGCGCAGCGGGAAGGCGACGTTGTCGAAGACGTTCATCGAGTCGAACAGCGCCCCCCCCTGGAACAGCATGGCGATCCGGCGCCGGATTGGGTAGAGTTCGGCTCCTCGAGGCGGGAGATCTCGATGCCGTCGAAGACCACGGTGCCCGCGTCGGGCTGGTCGAGGCCGTTGAGCTGGCGCAGGGTGACGCTCTTGCCGCTGCCCGAGCCGCCGAGGATGACCAGGCTTTCGCCGCGCTGGACGTCGAAGTCGAGGCCGGCGAGCACGACCTTGTCGCCGTAGCCCTTGGTCAGTCCGCGGATGATGAACAGCGCCTCGGTCATGATCAGCCGAAGATCGAGAACAGCTTGGTCAAGAAGAAGTCGGAGACCAGGACCAGAATCGACGCCAGCACGACGGTGTTGGTGGTGGCCCGGCCGACGCCGTCCGCCCCGCCGCGCGCCGTCAAACCATTGTAGCACCCGACGATGGTGATGAAGTAGGCGAAGAAAAAGGTCTTGCCGAGGCCGCTGGCGACGTCGCCCAGGGTGAGCGAGGCGAGCACGTTGTTGATGTAGAGGCCGGGCGGCACGTCGAGCTCGACCATGGCGAGGATCAGGCCGCCGAGGATGCCGAGCACGTCGCCGAGGACGGTGAGCGCCGGCAGCATGACCAGGGTGGCGATCAGCTTCGGCGCCACCAGCTTCTTGACCGGATCGGCGGCCATCGAGCGCAGGGCGTCGATCTGCTCGGTGACCTTCATGGTGCCGATCTCGGCGGTCATCCCGGCGCCGATCCGCCCGCCCACCACCAGCGCGGTGAGCACCGGCCCCAGCTCGCGCACCAGCGAGGCCGACACCACCGAGCCGATGTAGTACTTGGCGCCCAGCGAGGCGAACGAGATCGCCGTCTGCAGGGCCAGCACCATGCCGGTGAAGGTGGCGGTGATCGCCGCCACCCCGAACGAGCGCACCCCGATCTGCTCCATCTGGACGACCCAGGCGCGCACCTCGTAGGGCGGCGAGACCATGGCGACGAAGGCGCGCCGGGTGAGCGTCGCCAGCTCGCCGGCCTGGCGGGCGACCTCGATCGGCCTCACGAGCGGATCGGCCACCGGCGGCGGGCGTGGGCGAGCCGGAGGCGGCGACGGCGGGGGGCTCCATCGCGGAGGATCATATCGAATCACCTCTTCACACCCCCGCGCCACCGGCTCGCTTACAGGGCCGCGGGAGCGCCGCTAGAATGGCGACCGCCCATGAGCGCCCCCGAACCAGCGGAAAGCCCCCGCCAGAGGCTCGTATGTCCCGGCCGACAAGTCCACGATCTACAACCGGTTGCGCCGCTACCTCGGCGACGCGGACATTCCCCATTTCCCGGGCGGCCCGCACATCCATTCGCTGCGTCACGGGTTCGCGGTGCAGAACCTGCGCCGCTGGGCCGTGGACGGCAGCGACCTGGTGGTGATGCTGCCCTACCTGTCCGCGTACATGGGGCACGCCGACCTACGCGGCACCCAGTACTACCTCCAGTTGACCGCGGACGCGTACCCCCAGGTCGCCGCGATCGCCCAAGCCACGTTCGGGTACGTCATCCCCGAACCCGAGCCGCGTCGGAAGGAGCACAACAGTGAGCCGCGTCACCCCGGACCGCGGGGAACTAGCCGGCCGGTGGCTGTCGAAGTTCCTCACCGACCACCTCGCCGGCGAGCGGGACCTGTCCCCCCAGACCATCGCGTCCTACCGAGACGCGATCAAACTGCTGCTCACCTGGTTTCGCGACGTGCAGGCAACCCCGCCCGAAAAGCTGCGCCTCTCAGACCTCGACCGGGAGCGGGTGCTCGCGTTCCTGGACTGGCTGGAGGCCGAACGCGGTAACTCGCCGGCGACCCGCAACCAGCGGCTCGCCGTGATCAAGTCGCTCGCCCGGTACACCGCGATCGAGCGGCCAGAGCGTTCCTCGACCAAGCCACCCAGATCATCGCCGTCAAACAGAAGAAGACACCGGCCACCGACATGGGCTACCTCACCGGCGAGGAGGTCAAAGCCCTCCTCGCAGCACCAGACCCGGCCACCCGGCGCGGACTGCGCGACACCGTCCTGCTCTCCACGCTCTACGACACCGCCGCCCGCGTCCAAGAGATCTGCGACCTGAACACCGCCGACGTCCGCAAAGCCCGCCCGATGCTCGTCACGCTGCACGGCAAAGGCTCCCAAAACCAGGCGCGTCCCGCTGATGGACCCCACCGCCCGACTCCTGCAGGACTACCTCGACCGGCGCACCCCTCATCCCGGCGTCGGCGCAGATGCCGACCCCCTGTTCCAAGGTCCCCACCAGACCCGCCTGACCCGCTGGGGCGTCACCAAACTCCTCGCCAAACACGTCCAATCCCTACGCCGCCGCGACCCCAGCTACGCGGCCGGGCTGAACATCACCCCGCACGTGATCAGAAGGACCCGAGCGATGCACCTGCTGAAAGCCGGAGTGAACGTGATCTACATCCGCGACCTGCTCGGCCATGCCGACGTCTCAACCACCGAGATCTACGCCCGCGCCGACCCGGAGACCAAACGCAAAGCCATCGAGAACGCCTACGAGTCACTCACCCCCGAGCCCCTGCCCAGCTGGACAGCCGACCGAGATCTCCTCGAATGGCTCGACCAGATCTGCCGATAACCGCCCGGATTATGTGGCCGGAACCGGAGGCTCAGCGACAGGCCCAGCAAGGGAAACACGCCAGCCGGCCACATAACCCAGCCGTCCACGTAATGCCGCTTACGTGGCATTCCACGTAACCGGCACACCGCAGCGATGAACACTCCTCCCACGCCGGCATCGACAGCACAGTCGATCGCGCTGTGGCTCGGCCACGAGTCCATCGAAGCGACGCAGTCTATCTCCCCGCCAGCCGACATGGCAATCAAGGAACGAGCGCTCGCACGCACCACCCCGCCCAACAGCACCCCCGGCCGCTACCGAGCCACCCGACACGCTACTCGCCTTCCTCGAAGCGCTCTGATTATGCCGAGCTTCTCAGCGCCGACCCCAGCAACCACAGGCGATCGCGACAGCCGCTCGGCATAACTGAGTACCGGCATAAGCGGACGACTTCGTGGTGCTGGTCCGCGGCACCGAAGCCCAAGCCCACCCAGATCAAAGCAGCAGACGGCCGAGTTCATGGCAGAGCAGATGCGATTGATGCTCTCGCCCGAGAACCCACATCACCCACGTAGACGCCGGCTTTGACCTGCTCGGGTTCCGCATCGTGCGACAACCCTGGCGGGGGGGCAACAAGCGCCAGTCGCCTACACTCGTTCCCAAGCCAGCGAGCGCTACGCGATGTCATGTACCGCATCAAGACGCTGACCAAACGCAGCACGATGGAGCCTCTCGCTCGACGAGCTGATCCAAGCGCTCAACCCCATCCTGCGCGGATGGGCCAACTACCATCGCCACAACGCGAGCAAGCGCTGCTTCGCCTACCTCAGCTACTCACCTGTGGTGGCGAGTGATTCAGGTGGATACGCGCCAAGCACCCGCGGATGACCTGGAAACAGATCAAGCGACGGTACTGGGGGCGCGACTTAGGACCAGCCCCGAGAGGCACAAGGCTCGCATGGCCCTACGAGGTCCCGGTGACCCGATATCGCTATCGCGGCCACCGGATCCCCTCGCCATGGGCGGCGACCCCCGGAAGACAGGACGGGCCACCACCCCGCCGGAGACCGCCGTTGCCTAAGCCCAGCGTCACGATCGGCCACCGCATGTCCTGGTGAGAGAGCCCGGATGCGGTGGAAACCGGGCACGTCCGGGTTGTATGTCCCGCGAACGGTTATGTTGAAGACGCGCTCAGGGCGCGACGTTTTGCCTGCTCAGCGCGATTTCTCTGCGGGTGATGCGTTCAACATAATCGTGGCCTTTCTGTCGAGGCTTGGCGGATTCGTGTTCTGCGATCCGTCAGGAGGCAGCGATGGGCAGGAAGGTGTGGTTCCCGGTGGTGTCGGGGCCGTTGGCGCCGTACGCGGCGGGGTTCGAGTCGTGGTTGGCGTCTCGGGCGTATTCGCCGTCAGCGGCGGCCAGAGGCTGTGTCAGTTCGATCAGTTGAGCCGCTGGCTTGAGCGGGAGGGGCTGGCGCGGCGAGCTGACCGTCGAGCAGGCCGAGCGGATTTGCGGCGCGGCGCGCGGCCGGCCTGGTGTCGTGGGTCTCGCCACAGAGCGTGGTGTTGCCGCTGGGGTACTTGCGCGAGCTCGGGGTGGTGCCGACGCCGGCGGCGGCTGTCGCGCACGGCCGCTTGAGGAGTTGCTGGCGGAGTACCGCCGCTATCTGCGGGTCGAGCGGCGGCTCTCAGAGCACACGGTGCGCGACGCGTATGGGCCGGCCGCACGGCTGTTCCTGGCCGGGCGGGAGGGCCCGGACGGGCTGGGGCTGGAGCGGCTCTCCGCGGCGGACGTCAGCTCGTTCCTCGTCGCGCGAGTGCCCGAAGCGCAGCGTGTCCGGCGCGCGGGATCTGGTGTGCGCGCTGCGGTCGTTTCTGCGCTACCTGCACTTGGCGGGGCTGATCGAGACGCCGCTGGTGTGGGCGGTCCCGTCGGTCGCTGATCTGCGAGATCGCACGCTGCCGCGCGGACTGGAGCCCGCGGCGGTAAGAGCTGTTGGCCAGCTGCGACCGGCGGCGGACGGTCGGTCGTCGCGACTACGCGATCCTGCTGTTGCTCTCGCGGCTTGGGTTGCGCGCTGGCGAGGTCGCCGCGATCAGGTTGGATGACATCGACTGGCGCGCCGGGCTGCTGCTCGTGCGCGGGAAGGGCAGCCGCCATGACGTGTTGCCGTTGCCGGTCGATGTCGGCGAGGCGATCGTGTCCTATCTTCGCCGCCGGCCGCGGTGCGAGAGCCGGGCGCTGTTTTGCGGTGACCGCGCCGCGCACGGCGCTGGCCGAAGCACGGTCAGGTGGATCGTTCGCGCGGCGTGCGACCGCGCGGGGCTGCCGCGGGTCGGCGCGCACCGCCTCCGGCACACCGCCGCGACCGAGATGCTCAGGCACGGCGCGTCGCTTGGCGGAGATCGGCCAGGTGCTGCGCCACCGCGAGCAGAAGACCACCGCGCATATACGCCAAGGTCGACCGCAGGGCGCTCAGAGCGCTCGCGCGGCCGTGGCCATCGCAGGAAGGTGGTGCGGCATGACGCTCCGCGAAGCGCTGGCCGACTATCTGCGCGTCCGCCGCCGGCTTGGGTTCGAGATGCCGCAGGACGGCCGGCTGCTGGAAGGCTTCGTCGAGTTCCTCGAGCGGGCGGGCGCTGAGCGGATCACCACCGAGCTGGCGCTGACGTGGGCCCGCATGCCGGTGCACGCGCACCCGCACCCCTGGCGCCAGCGGCTGTCGGTCGTGCGCGGGTTCGCGCGCTATCTGGCGACGATCGACCCCGCGAGCGAGGTTCCCTCCAAGGACCTGCTGCCGGGCACCGCCCGCGGATCGCGCCATACATCTACACCGAGCGGGAGATCGCGGCGCTGATGGCGGCCGCGGGCAGGCTCAGGCCGCCGTTGCGCGCCGCGCGTCACCAGACGCTGATCGGGCTACTGCCGTCACCGGGATGCGCCCCGGGGAGGCGCTCGCGCTCGACCGCCAGGACGTCGATCTTCGCCACGGCGTGGTGCATGTCCGCGCCGGCAAGCAGAAGAAGCAGCGCGAGGTGCCGCTGCACCAGAGCACGATCAGCGCGCTGCGCGACTACGCCCGGCTGCGCGACGCGCGCTTCCCCGAGCCCTCAACGCCGGCGTTCTTCATCGGCGCGCGAGGTCGGCGGATGCCTCGCGAAGAGCTCAACCGGACGTTCACGCAGCTGATCCGCGAGGTCGGCCTGGAAGGCCGCGGCGCCCGCGCCAGACCCCGCCCGCACGATCTCCGGCATGCGCTGGCCGTGCACACGCTGCTGGACTGGCATGAGGCCGGCGAGGACATCGACCGGCGGATGCCGCTGCTCTCCACGTTCCTCGGGCATGTCGACCCGGCCAGCACGTACTGGTACCTGGAGGCGGTCCCCGAGCTGCTCGAGCTGATCAGCCGGCGGCTGGAGCAGCTGCCGCGAGGTGCTCTCATGACCGCGCTCGCGCCCGCGCTTCAGGCGTTCTTCACCCAGCGTCTGATCACCCAGCGCAGCTCCAGCCCGGAGACGATCGCCGCCTACCGCGACGCGTTCAGGCTGCTGTTGCGCTTCGCGCACGAGCAGACCGGCAAGCAGCCGTTCGAGCTGGACATCGACGATCTCGACGCGCCGCTGATCGGCGCGTTCCTCAACCATCTCGAACAAGACCGCGGCAACAGCCCGAGGACCCGCAACGCCCGCCTCGGAGCGATCCACTCCTTCTACCGCTTCGCGGCGCTCGAGCACCCCGAGCACGCCACACGATCGCGCAGGGTGATGGCGATCCCGACCAAACGCTCACGAGCGCAACACCGTCACCTACCTCGATCTCGACGAGATCAAAGCGCTGCTCGCCGCGCCCGACCGAGGCACCTGGCTCGGCCGCCGCGACCACGCGCTACTGACGCTCATGATCCAGACCGGCGTGCGCGTCTCCGAACTCATCGGCCTGCGCGTCGGCGACGTCCACCTCGGCACCGGCAGCCCACATCCGGGTCTTGGGAAAAGGCCGGAAGAAGCGCGCCACGACCCTGACCGCCGAGACCGTCAAGATCCTGCGCGCGTGGCTCAAAGAACGCCACGGCCAGCCCGACGAGCCGCTGTTCCCGACCCGGCAAGGCCGGCCGCTCAGCCGCTACACGGTCGGCGTGCTCGTCGCGAAACACGCCGCCACCGCGGCCGCCAGCTGCCCGTCGCTTGAGGCCAAGCGCGTCACCCCGCACACGCTCCGCCACACCAACGCGATGCTGCTCAGCGCCAAAGGCGTCGACATCGCGACGATCGCGCTGTGGCTCGGGCATGAGAGCACCCAGACCACCCACATCTACGAGCACGCCGACCCGGCGCTCAAGGAACAAGCGATCGCACGAACCGCCCCGCTCGGCACCAAGCCCGGCAGATACCGACCATCCGACACGCTCCTCGCGTTCCTCGAAGCCCTCTGATTATGTGGAACGCACCACCCGCCGAATCGCGCTGAGCAGGGCAAACCCCGCAGCTCGAGCGCGGGTTCAACATAACCGTCGGCCGGACATACAACCCGTTACGTTAAATTCCACTAACGGGTTGGGAGGGCGCCGGCAAGCAGACCACCAGCGTGAGCGCGGCATGGCGGCTCGCCGCCGACCCTGCGTCCGATTCGGAGGGCAGGGGCGAGCAGACCACCGCGCGTGAGCGCGGCACCGGCGGCTCGCCCCTGACCCTGCTGCCTGAAGCCGAATCTCCAGAAGACGCAAAGGTCCGTCCGTCGGAAAGGCACCCGAGACCGGCGCCATGCTCTGCGGCGGCATCGTAGAGAGGTCGCTGCAACCTTCGGGGCGTGGAGCGTTGCCCAGCGAGGGCGATTAAGGAGATGAGTCGGACGCCTACGTCACGCTCGGACGTACGACAGGGACGAACGCGGGATCAACCCTCGGGGCGCGAGCCCCAGGGTGACGGAGTGTCCATCGTAGTCGTGCGATTCACGCCGCACCAAGGAGGACGGGAGAGCCGTCCACAGGGCGATATGTTGCGCGCAACATATCGCCCTCTATGTTGCGCACATAACTATGTTGCCCTCGAGCGAGGGTGGGCGCCGTTGCAGGGGGATCGGGACTTACCAGCGCAACATAATTTCGGCCGGTTGACGGCTCTCGGCCCGGCGCGCGGCGTGGCTGGTGCGACACCGGCCAGGCTTGGCGATTCGGCGGCCCAACGCGATCGAGCACGCATCGCTTGAGTTCCGTGCTGGCCTGGGCGTACATGTCAGCCCAGTCGAGCAGCTCATGGTCCGACCGCAGCGCGACGGTCGCGATGTCAAACCAGCCCAAAATATGTTGCGCTGACGACTAAACGGTCGGAAACGCCGCCTTCCCCGCAGGCCGCGGTCGCCCAACCAGCCAGATGCGCCTTCGCGCTCAAGCGCGGTACGCAACATAATTCTGCGCGCAACATAGAGGGCGAAGGGGCACAGGTGACTGGACATCCGAGAACCGGGAGGTATGCGTAATGCAGAGCGCCGAAACGGTCTTGAGTGTCCTCCGTGAGCGTCAAACACGGAATAGTCGCTGGAGAGCCCGGTGATCAGAAATGGCCACGCCGGGTTCGGGAGGAGGGTCTCGGAAAAGGGCCACAAGGCACCTCGCCGAGGCCCTACCTCAGCCGATCCGACCGGCGATAAGGCACGCGCGGTCAAGGCCCGCTACCAGCGGGCGTGTGCCGCGGCTGCGGCGCCTACACGCAACCGCGCAACGGCAAGGGGGACGCCTACGCGTATTGCAAGGCGTGCCACCCGGGCGCGATCGAGCGCCGCTGGACGCCTCGAGCGCGTGCTCGATGCGATCTCGTATGGCGCGCCCGCTACGGACAGACTGCCGTCGTCCTACGACTGGTCGCGCACGCCCGGGCGGCGGCGTGGGGGAGATGCGCTCGAGCGGCTCGAGAGAACAGCGTCGCCATCAGCGAGCGTCGTTACCCGGCTGTTCGGAACCTGGGCCGCCGCATGCGCAGCGGCGCTGCGTCAGGAGGCGGACAGTCCCAGCGACAAGGAATTGATCCGATCCCAGCGGTTCTTGCGGTTCGGTAGCCGACGCCGATCGGGGTCGCGACCGAGCGGTCTCAGATTTGGCGACAGGAGGCGCGCGTGTGTTCGCGGCCGACGCGCGTCTCCCGGCAAGTCAAAGCGGGGCGGCGGATCGGTCCCGCGCCGGCCGGTCGCGCGTACCCGCGGACTCGGAAAAGCAGGGACGTCAGCCCGATCAGCGATCGGGTCCGACGCCCCGATGACGCGGCGAGCCCCGCAGGTGGCGAAAACGAGGGAAGCTCCCGACCGTCGTGTGAGTCGGCGTCTCCCTCCGATGAGTACATTGCACGTTCGCCAGCGCGTGGTAGAGGGCGGATGAAAGCGGGGATGCCCGGACCGCTGGTCAGCTGTCTCGCGCTCGCCGCCGGCTGTCGTTCAGCCAGAATGCGGCAGCCATGCAGCCGACCGCTCCTTCTCGTCCAAAGCGCTATAACGTGCTAGCCCGAAACGAGTTAGCACGCGTCCCGCGCCGACTGCTCACGTGGGAAAGGGGGTGCCTCGCGGCGCCTCAGGCGGCATCGTCACAGACCTGCAGCTTCGTGGGACGAGCAGTCTGATTGTCGTCGGCGTCCCGGCGGATGACTTTTGTCATGGCGATGTGGTGAGGCTTGGCTCTACCGGGGCGTGGTCCCGGGCGTCAGCCTCTTGGCATGGCTTATTGGCCACGACACGTCGGGCTCGGGAGTCGTCTCGTGTCGGTCGTGGGACCTGAACCCTGTAGGCGGACGGACGGGGTCCGTTCGCGGATCGGAGAGCACCATGATTCTTCTTCTTCCGTTTTTGCGTCGTTTTAGCGTTCAGACGCGCACGAGCATTGGGGCGGCGGTTACGGCGCTCGCCTTGGTGCTGGTCTCGGTCGGCTCCTTTGCCGACGGTCATCTGATCGGCACCGGGGTGATCTCGGCTGTGGTCGGGCTGCTGTTTTTGGTGAGTGCGTTGTATGACCATCGGCACGCGGGCCGGGCGCTCGAGCACGGATCGCGTCGCTGACCCACGAGGCCGCGACCGAGTCGCCGCCGGTGGTTATCCAAAGCCTGTCCTGGCGGGCCTGGGTGTCACGCTTCAGGCGCGCCGGGAACAGGTACGCTGGGGCCGCGATGGGTGTGGATGTCGGCGCCAGCACCGCCGCCGAGGCACAGTGGGTCTCCGGGCAGCGTCGATGGACCAGCGGCTGGCGGCGCACTGCGCTGTCGGCGATCCCTCTGATCTACCTGATCTTTGTGGTTCAGGCGGTGCCAGAGCACTCCCATGGGGTGGCTGCGGTAGCCGGTTACGCGGTGATCGGGGTCTTCTGCGCGTGGTGGCTGTTCGCGATTGGTGTGGCGCGGTCGGCGACCAGCGGGCAGCGCTGGGTCCTGTACGCGGTGCTGGCGGCGCTGTCACTGGCCGAGCTGCCCTTTGCCCATGAGACCGCATTCGTGATGTGGATCTACCTGACTGTGATGACCGTGGTGGTGCTGGGCTCGCGCGCGATACGGGTGGTGCTGGCGCTGACGCTCGTCGCGCTGGTCGTCACGCTCGCGGTTCCGTCCTGGCACGACGGCCTTGGGACTGCGGTGGACATCGCCGCGCCGATCCCGGTCGTCGCGCTTATAACGTTCGGCATGCTGCAGGTGTTTCGGGGCAACCAGGCGCTCGCAGACGCGCGGGCGGAGCTGGCTAGGCTTACGGTCGAGAACGAGCGGACTCGGATCGCGCGTGACCTTCACGATCTGCTCGGCCACTCGCTGACCACGATCACGGTCAAGGCCGGCCTCGCGACCCAACTGGGGCAGGCCGATGTCCCGGGGGCGCTTCAGGAAATCGCGGAGGTCGAGTCGCTCGCGCGCCGCGCGCTCGGCGACGTGCGGGCGGCGGTCGCCAACTACCGTCAGGTCACGCTCGCGGGTGAGCTCGCGGCGGGCCGCGTGCTGCTGCGTGCCGCGGGGATCAGCGCCGAGCTTCCCCACGCTGTCGACACGGTCGATCCCGCGCACCAGGAGCTGTTCGGATGGGTGGTGCGTGAGGGTCTCACCAACGTCGTGCGCCACGCACAGGCAAGCGCGTGCACGGTGCAGCTCGACGCGTCTTCGGTAGTCATCGTGGACGACGGGATTGGCGCCAACGGAGCCGGGCCCGCCGGCAGCGGCCTTGCCGGGCTGCGGGAGCGGGTCGCCGCGGCCGGTGGCACGGTGGACGTGGGGCCGGTCCAGCCGCGGGGGTGGCGGCTGCAGGTTACTGTCCCGCCGCGGCCGGGTTCGTGATGATCCGCCTGCTGCTGGCCGACGACCAAGAGCTGATCCGCAGCGCGTTCGCCGCGCTGCTTGCGCTGCACCCCGACTTCGAGGTCGTTGCCTCTGTCGGGCGTGGTGACGAGGTCGTCGCTGCGGCCCTGAAGCATCAGCCGGACGTCGCGCTGTTGGACATCGAGATGCCAGGGATCGATGGGCTGGCCGCCGCCGCCGTCCTATCCCAGGAGGTCCCTGAATGCCGGGCGCTGATCCTTACCACCTTCGGCCGTCCCGGCTATCTACGCCGCGCGATGGAGTCAGGCGCCCGCGGCTTCGTCGTCAAGGACGCCCCGCCCCAGCAGCTGGCGGGCGCGATCCGCCGCGTCGCCGCCGGCGAGCTGGTCGTCGACCCGGCGCTCGCCGCCGAGACGCTGGCCAGCGGCGAGTCGCCACTCACCGCCCGTGAGCGCGACGTGCTCGCCGCCGCCAAGCCCGGCGCGACCGTCGCCGAGATCGCCAAGCGGCTGTTCCTGTCAGACGGAACCGTTCGCAACTACCTGTCGGCGTCGATCGCCAAAACAGGCGCCCGCAACCGCGTCGAGGCGGTCAGGATCGCCGAGGAACAGGGCTGGCTCTAAGGAGGCTACCGGCCGGCACGTCTTCTGCTTCGTCGCCGACACGGGTCTGGTCGCGGCGCTGCCACTTTGGCTGCCCGCGGGGCCGAAGCGAAGCTCTGATCGTTGGCGCCATGAAGCTCGACGCGACCGGTCGTTCGTGGATGGGAAGTGTCCGCGAGCTTGTCCCGGGCAGCGATCTCGCGTCTTGCGTTTGGCGATCGAGCAAGGAAGCGCCATCGCCGGAGTGACTCGCGGGTTCGATGTCGCGATACTTCTCCCTTCCGCCATACGCGCACAGGGAGGACGACCAGAGAGAGGAACCGCCGTGTCCGAGCCCGTCGTGCTGATCAACGTCTTCGAGGTCCCGGTGGCCGACGCCGAGCAGTTTGTGGCGGCCTGGGAGAAGACTCGCGATTACTTGCAGCGCTATTCCGCACATCTGGACACCGCCCTGCACCAGGCAGTTGGCTCAGACGCCGATTTTCAGTTCGTCAACATCGCGCATTGGCGCAGCGCCGAGGAGTTCACCGAGGCGGTCAGCAGCCCCGGCTTCCGGGAAGCCAGCGCCGACCTGCGGTGGCGCTTTCACCCTGCTCTATATCGTGTGGCCCGTACCCAGGTCAGCTCGTCCTGAGAATCCAGGCGCGAGCCGACCTGCTGCCGGCACGGATAGGGCAAGTGAGCCGAGGTCCGTCGCACCGATGATCGAATGACGTGGGTCGACGCGCCTGCCCTGCGTTGGTCCCGCCTTGACTACTCCCGCGGGCTCGGCGAACACCCTGCTTCGCGCTTCGGAAACCGAAGCGTTGGGGCAAAACTGCCCGTTTGTCGCCGACCCCAGCCACCAGATCGCCGCTGCTGCTCTGGGTTGTCCCGGAGTCAGGTGGCCACCGCCGGGCGGAGCCGCGCGCGGGATGCCCGTCGTTCGTGATTCCAGTAGTGAGCTCATATCGAGCGCTCGCTGGCTTCCTCGCGCGTGCGCATGCAGCTCACGGGGCCTGCGTGCCCAGGCGAACCCCCGCACGGAGCGATTGCCCGATGGCCCTGGTCCTGGCGGGAATTGCGGGAGCGCCAGCGCCGCTTGAGACCTGCTGCGGTGTTTGCGCGGTACTTCGCGTCCGGGGCTCGCTCATCCAGCGAGATCAGTGCGTGGGCTGCGTTCTGAACCTGCTCGTAGTCTTCCCGAGCGCATTGGTGCTAGGTTTGGCAAGGGGGTCTAGTCTAATGGTAGGAAGTGAGTTGAGGCGACGCGACTCAGTCGCGACTATAGATGACAGCTGTTGGTAATCGTCGCGCGGTCTGTCTGACTCGACAGCATCGTTTAGATGTCGATCCGGGCTACTGATCCGGTCTCCAGGGCGACCCAGAGGGCGTCGTCGGGGCCGATCGTCAGTCCGTGCGGTTCGCTCTCCGAGGGCAAGGCGATCTCGCGCACGTGTCCGTCCGCGGTCACGCGCGCGATGCGGTTGTTGCCCCATTGGCTGAGCCAGCACCCGTCGTGGGGGTCGGCGATGACGGCGTGGGGGCGGGCGGCGCGGTCTGGCAACGCGAACTCACGGATCGCGCCATCGGTGCTGATGCGGCCCACTTGCCCGGCAGCGATCTCGACGAACCAGATCGCGTCGGAGGTCGCGGCGATACCAACCGGCGCGGCGTCGGGGGTAGGAAGCGAGTAGATCGTGGCGTCTCCGTCGATACTGACTCGTCCGATGGCGTGCGCCTGGTTGAGCGTGAACCAGAGCGCGCCGTCAGGGCCGGCCGTGATCATCGAGGCCATCGCGCCGCTTTGGGGCAGGGGGAATTCGGTGACCTGCCCGTCGGCGGTGATGCGTCCGATCTGATCGGTACCCATCGCGGTGAACCACAGTGCGTCATCCGGGCCGACCGTAATCCCGAACGGAGCGCTCCCAGCCGGGACTGGGAAGGCCGTGGCCTCCCCGCTGGTGGTGATGTGTCCGATCCGGTCGTCACCAGGACGGGTGAACCAGAGGGCGCGGTCCGGTCCGGTGGCTATCTGCGAGGGGCGGCAGGTAGTCGAGTCCAGCTCGTACAAATCGCGGCGGCCGCCGGGATCCAGACGAGCGATCTGACCGGCGTGCACGAGCGTGATCCAGAGCGCGCCGTCGGGTCCGGTGGTCAGCGCGTACGGGCCGGACCCCGGGGAACCAACCGAAAACTGCCGAATCCGTGCAGGCGATGAACGGTCATCCACCATCCGATCTCGCAGCTTACGCGCCCCGATCTAGGACAACCAGGCAAGCGTCTGCTGGATCGGGGTCATGGCCGCACCCGGTAGGGGACGCCGATGATCGGGTCCGCCGCCGGCCAACCCAGTGCCACCCCGGCGGCCCCCAGCACGACCGCCAGCGAGGTGAGCCCGTCAGCGCGGGCGTGCAATCCGTCGGCGACCAGGGCGGCGGAGCCGATCCGCCGACCGACCCGCATCCGGAACACTGCGACCAGTTCGTTGCCGGCAAACCCGATGATTCCGGCGGCGGCGACCCAGCCCAGATTGGTGACCGGGGCCGGGTGCAGCAACCGGTCGATCGCCTCCCACCCGGCGAGCACCGCGGACAGCGCGATCATCCCGACGATGAACAACCCGGAAAGGTCCTCGACCCGCCCGTAGCCGTAGGTGTACCGGCGGGACGCCGCGCGCCGGGACAGTGCGAACGCGATCCACAGCGGCACCGCGGTCAACGCGTCCGAGAAGTTGTGGATCGTGTCGGCCAGCAGCGCGACCGACCCCGACACGGCGACCACCAGGAGCTGCAGCAACGCGGTCGCGCCCAACGCCACCAGGCTGATCTTCACCGCGCGAATGCCCTGCCGGCTGGTCTCCAAGGCCGAATCCACCGAGTCTGCGGCGTCATGACTGTGCGGGGTGAAGATCGACGCCACCAGGCCGCGCGCACCGGTGAGGTGCCGATGGTCGTGGTCGTGGTCGTGGTCGTGGGCGTGGGCGTGGTCGTGGTCGTGGTGGTGGTCGTGGATGTGGGCGGGGGCGGGCCGCCCATCGGCGGGTGTCACGTCAGCCGGCATCTGTGCCGGCGGATGGGTGCAGGGTGACGCCACTGGGTTCGTTGCCGCGCAGATGGTGCGCGGGCACGCTGGGGCCGGCGTGTTCGGCGTTGTGCACGGCGTCGACGATGAGCACGCGGACGTGATCGTTCTCCAGTTGGTAGAAGATCTGCGTGCCGTCGCGGCGGGTCCGGACCAGCCTGGCCATCCGGAGTTTGGCGAGGTGCTGGGACACCGACGGCCCGGGTTTGCCGATCGTGGCGGCGATCTCGTTGACCGGCAGTTCCCGATCGATGAGCGACCAGAGAATGTGAACGCGGGTGGTGTCGGCGAGCATCCGGAAGACCTCGACGGCCAACGCCACCTGATCCGCCGGCAACGGCTCACGGACTACCTTGCTATTCGCATTCATACGCAGATAGTAGCGCTGCGCCCGCCGGTATCGCCGTATGGCTGTCCGCGCCGGCCGGGTCTCCGCCGTTCAGCGGCTGGTCCACGCCAGCAATCGGTCCAGCGGCCAGCTGTTCACGATCCGGTCCACCGGCACCCCGCACTCCTCGGCCCGGGCACAGCCGTAGGGCTGCCAGTCGAGCTGCCCGGGCGCGTGGGCGTCGGTGTCGATGCTGAACAGGCAGCCGGCGTCGACCGCCTGCCGCAGCAACCTCCGCGGCGGGTCCAGCCGCTCCGGCCGGCTGTTGATCTCGACCGCGACCCCGTTCGCGGCGCACGCGGCGAACACCCGGTCCGCGTCGAACTGACTCTCCGGCCGGGTGCCCCGGCCGCCGGTCACCAGCCGGCCGGTGCAGTGCCCGAGGATGTCGGTGTGCGGGTTCTCGACGGCCTTGAGCATCCGCCTGGTCATCGAGCCGGCATCGGCGCGCAGCTTGGAATGCACGGATGCGACGACGATCTCCACCCTGCCGAGCAGGTCGTCGGTCTGGTCAAGGGAGCCGTCCTCGTTGATGTCGCATTCGATGCCGGTCAGCAGGCGGAAATCGCCCAGATGCTTGTTCAGCGTGCCGACGATCCGCAGCTGCTTTTCCAGGCGTTCGGCGGTCAGCCCGTTCGCCACCGTCAGCCGCGGCGAGTGATCGGTCAGCGCCTGGTACTCGTGACCCAGCTCCATCGCGGTGACGGCCATCTCCTGGATCGGGCTGCCGCCGTCGCTCCAGTCGCTGTGCGAGTGCAGATCGCCGCGCAGGGCGGCCCGGATCTGCTCGCCCCCCTCGGTCAGCGGGCGGGCGTCCCGTTCCAGATCGGCCAGGTACTCGGGCACCCCGCCGGCCAGCGCCTGATCCACCACGGCGGACGTCTTCGGTCCCACACCGCGAAGGTCCTTGAGAGTCCCTGCTCTGGAACGCTTCTCGAGTTGCGCCGGGGTCAGTTCGGCGATCGCGATGGCGGCGGTGCGGAATGCTCGGACCCGGTACGTCGGAGCCTGGGACCGCTCGAGGAGGAAGGCTATCCGCCGGAGCGCGGCCATCGGGTCCATGGCTGGGAGGTTAGCCGCCGGGATCGGCTGTGATGTGACCACCTTCACCCGTGGTGGCGCCGCTGTGCGTGTCATTCTGGACTGCGCGGTGAACGGCACGGTTGCCGGCCTGCGCGACGTTCGTTCCTCGATCAGGCCGGGAGGTCATGATGCTCCGTCCGATGCTGATCGGGAAGATCCACCGGGCCACCGTCACGGCCGCGGACCTGCATTACGTCGGCTCGATCACCATCGACGCGGACCTGCTCGACGCCGCCGACCTGCTTCCGGGGCAACAGGTGGACGTCGTCGACGTCACCAACGGTGCGCGGCTGACCACCTATGTCATCGCCGGCGAGCGCGGGGGCGGCGGGGTCGCGATCAACGGCGCGGCGGCGCACCTGGTGCATCCGGGGGACGTGGTGATCGTCATCGGCTACGGCATGCTCACCGATGCCGAGGCACGATCCCGGCAGGCCCGGGTGGTGTTCGTCGACGCGGACAACCACATCGCCTCACTCGGCACCGATCCCGGTGACGTGCCGCTGGGTTTCGGCCTCATGCCGTCGGGCATCGGCCGGTCCTGATCGACTGGCCCAGTCCGTCAGTCCTGCTCGTCGGACTGCCGCAGGGCGTTCTCCACCCGCTCGCGGGCGCCGTCCAGGAAGCGCGTGCACTCGGCGGCCAGGTGCTCACCGCGCTCCCACAGGGTGAGTGATTCATCCAGCGACAGCCCACCCGATTCCAGTCGCGCCACCACCGCCGCCAGTTCGTCCCGGGCGTGCTCGTAGCTCGCGCTGGGATCCTGAGTCGGGCCGGGGGCCGGGTCGTCCGTGTTCGGCGGTGTGGCGTCACGTGGCGGTGCCATGAGATCTCCTGTCGAGCAACGCTTCTGGTTACTGTCAGCGGTCGGCCGGGACCGCCCGCTGTCCGTCACGGCGCCGCCTCCACCGCGTCGCTGGTGGCATGCACGGCGCCGTCCGCCACCCTGATCCGCAGCGCCGTCCCGGGCGGGGCGTCGGCGACAGAGCGGACAATCTGCCGGTCCGCCTGGACGACGGCGTAGCCCCGGGCCAGCGTCGCCGCGGGTCCGAGGGCGGACAACTGCGCCCGCCGATGCGCGACGTCCCGGTCCATCCGTTCCAGCAGCATCGCCACCTGGGAGCGGCCGCGGTCACGCAGCCGTCCGATCTCCGTGGCCCTGGAGTCGATCGGCGTCATCGGATCCGCCAGGACGGTGGCCGAGGTCAACCGCCGCAGACGGGCCTGCTCCGTCGTCACCCATCCGGTGAGCGCCCGGCGGGCCCGGCCGCGGAGCTGCTCCACCTGACGCAGTTCGGCCGCGGCGTCGGGCACCACCCGCTTGCCCGCATCGGTCGGCGTCGAGCACCGCAGGTCGGCGACGTCGTCGACGATCGGGTGGTCGGGCTCGTGACCGATCGCCGAGATCACCGGTGTCCGGCAACGGGAGACCGCGCGGCACAGCGCCTCGTCCGAGAACGGCAGCAGGTCCTCGACGCTGCCGCCGCCGCGGGCCAGCACGATGACGTCGACCTTCGGGTCCGCGTCCAATCGGGCGAGCGACTCCATCAGCTGCGGCACTGCGAGAACGCCTTGCACCGCCGGGTTCTCGACCCGGAACCGGACCGCCGGCCAGCGAGCCCGGGCGTTGGCCAGCACGTCGGACTCGGCGGCGCTGGCCCGGCCGGTGATCAGACCGACGACACCCGGCAGGAACGGCAGCGGCCTCTTCCGTTCCGGCGCGGTCAGCCCTTCGGCGGCCAGCAGCCGGCGGAGCCGCTCCAGCCGGGCCAGCAATTCACCCAGGCCGACGGGGTGGATCTGGTCGACCCGAAACGTCAGTGACCCGCGGGCGGGATAGAACTCGAACCGCCCGTGCACCACCACCCGGGAACCCTCGGTGGGCGCCGGGGTGAGCGCTGTCAGGATCGCCCGGGAGCAGACCAGCTGCATCGACATCGACACCGACGGGTCGCGCAGCGTCAGAAAGGACATCTGCGAACCGGAGCGCATCGAGACCTCGGCCAACTGCCCCTCCACCCACGCCGCCGGCGCCCTGGCGATGTACTGCGCCATCCGCTGCGCGAGCGCCCTGACCGGCCAGGGATTCTCGCGGGTGGTGTCGCCGGCCTTCTCGGGCAGCGGTGGCCGGGCGTCGGAGCGGGCGCCACCCGCCGTGCCGCCGCCCGCGGTGCCCTGGATCCCGGCCGGGTCGCGAGAGAGCCCGGCGCTCACGAGTTCTGGGCGTCCAGCGTGACGAGCCGGTTGCTCAGCAGGGTGAGGAAGGGCGGTCGATTCTCGGTGTCCCGCTCGTACTGCAGCAGTGCCGCCACCTCGCCGGCCGTGAGCTCGCGCAGGTGACCGCGCACCTGGGCGAGGGTCAGCCGGTCGTAGCCGGCCAGTGGCAGGCCGGCACCGTCTGTTCCGTCGACCCCGTCTGCTGCCGCATCGTCGAAGGCGTCGGCACTCTCGTCGAGTGCGGCCTCGATGTCCGCCTCCTCATCGAGTGTCTCCTCGAGCGCCTCTTCGAGCACCGCCTCGGCGTGCACCGTGTCGTCGATCGCCTCGGCGATCGCGGCCTCCTCCTCGGCGTGCTGCCGGACGACCTCCTCCAGTTGCTCGGACAGAACGGCCTCGTCCACGGCGGCGTCCACCAGGGCGCCTTCGAGGATCGCCTCCTCCTCCGCGACCACTCCCAGCGTCTCCTGGAGGACGGCCTGTTCGACGGCCTGCTCGACCGCTTCCTCGATCGCCTCCTGCTCGGCTGCTTCCTCGATAGCCTCGTCGAGCGCCTCCTCGGCTACTGCGACTTCCTCGAGCGCCCCTTCTCCGGGGACGGTTTCCTCGATCAGCGCCTCTTCCAGGACCGCCTCCTCGACCAGCGCCTCCTCGAGTCCGGCTGCCGCTTCGGCCACTGCCTCGTCTGCGACCGGGTCGGACACCTCGTCCAGCAGAGCCGCATCGGTTCCACCGGCCACCGCCTCCACGATGTCGTCGATGACTGCCTCAGCCTGCTGCTCGCTCAGCAGCTGCTCGGCGTCGTCGGCCGCGATCAACGCCTGCTCCACCACGGCGTCCGGTACCTCGACGGCCGCTGCCATCGCCGTTGTCGTCTCCGGCGCCATGGACGTCGTTTCCGGCGTCTTGAGGTGATGGCCGTCTTCCGGGCCCTCCTCGGACCCGACCGCGGTGGATGTGTCCGCCCTGTCCGGTCCCGAGGCCGTCATCCGGCGGCCCGTGGTGTCGCCTCTCGGCCTCGGCGGCGGCGGTGCTGCCGGTTCGTCATCGTCGAACCGCGCCCATGACGGGTTCTCCTGCGGTCCGCCGATCACTCCGCCGAGGAGCTCGTCGCCCCTGGTCGCCAGGGTGGCGATCTCCTGCTGCACCTTCATCGACAGCCGCATGGCGTTTCCGACGAGTGAGACCGGCAGGGCGGGGATGTCCTCGGGCAGCGCACGGACCCGGTCGATCCCCGCACCGAGGATCCCGGCGGCGACGCGGACTGGCAGCGGAAGAGTGATGGCCATGGCACCAGCCTGCCCCATCGGCCCTGACGGCGTCACCGCGGCCGACCGATCACGGCCGGAACCGCTGCGACGGTGGCAACCGGCCGTCCGGGACGGTGTGGTGTCGGCCACCGGCGCGGGCCCGATGGCCGGTTCGGGGAGGTCGGCCCACCTACCATGAACCCATGACGTCACCCACCCGCCGTGTCCTGCTCGCGAGCCCGCGCGGTTACTGCGCCGGCGTGGATCGGGCGGTCGTCACGGTGGAGAAGGCGCTCGAGCAGTACGGCGCGCCGGTGTACGTCCGCAAACAGATCGTGCACAACAAGCACGTGGTGGCCAATCTCGAGGCCCGCGGGGCGATCTTCGTCGAGGAGACCGAAGAGGTTCCGGAGGGCGCGCTGGTGGTGTTCTCCGCGCACGGGGTGTCGCCGGCGGTGCACGAGGAGGCGGCCGCGCCGCCGGTTGCAGGTGATCGACGCCACCTGCCCGCTGGTGACCAAGGTGCACAAGGAGGCCCGCCGGTTCGCCGCCGAGGACTACGACATCCTGCTGATCGGGCACCGCGGCCACGAGGAGGTCGAGGGCACGCACGGCGAGGCGCCGGAGTCGATCCAGCTCATCAACGACCAGGCCGACGTCGACAGTGTGACGGTCCGCGACCCGGAGAAGGTCATCTGGCTGTCCCAGACCACGCTGTCGGTCGACGAGACCCTCGGCACCGTCGATCTGCTGCGCAAGCGGTTCCCGCTGATGACGGCGCCGCCGAGCGACGACATCTGTTACGCCACGCAGAACCGCCAGGAGGTCGTCAAGCAGATCGCTCCGGACTGCGATCTGGTGATCGTGGTCGGGTCGAAGAACTCGTCGAACTCCGTGCGGCTGGTCGAGGTCGCGCTGGATGCCGGCGCCCGGACGTCCTACCTGGTGGACGACGCCGGCGAGATCGACGAGCAGTGGCTGGTCGGGCGTCGACACGGTGGGCGTGACCAGCGGCGCCTCGGTGCCGGACGATCTGGTGACCGGGGTGCTGGATTTCCTGCGCGACCGCGGGTATCCCGGCGGCCGAGGAATTCACTGCGGCAACGGAGACCCTGACGTTCTCGCTGCCGAAGGAACTGCGAAAGGACCTGCGGCCGGCGACGGCCTGATCGCTCAGGCGTGCGACGCCGGCGTCCGACCGGCCTGCCGGCTGCGCCTCATCGGCTGCGCGAGGATCCGGATCAACCCGATCAGCACCGCCGCGGCGGTGCCCAGGGCCATCGTCGGGAACGAGTGCCGATCATCTTCAGGCCGGTGCTGTACAAGCCGCCGGCGTTGGTGAACAGCATTCCGCCGAACACCACGCCGACCACCAGCACCAGCGGCGGCTGGACCATCGCGGTGAAGATCGACCCGCGCCGGACCAGCAGCGCGGCCAGCACGACGCCCAGGTAGAAGCCGATCCGCAGCCCCCAGGACAGCGCTCCGCTGGTCAGCCCGTCGATGGCGGCGCCGCCGAGGGTCAGCACGACCGCCAGCAGGATCACCGCCCACGACGGCAGGCCGCGCACCGCCGGGCAGCACCGAGCGTCGGCGATCGGCGATCGGGTCGCGGCGTTCGTGGTCACCCGTCCACGGTAGCGTCCCAGGCCCGTCGTGAAGCACTGCGCAGCGGCATGACCTGCGCCGCGAGGTGCTCGTCGGGCTCCGGCTCGGCGGCGGACTCCGCCGCCTGCGGCCGCCGCGGGAGCAGGTCCACCTGGTCCGGGGTCGGAAGTTCCTCGCCGGTCACCCCCAGGTCGGTGAACCGCCGGGCGGTGACCAGCACCCGCGTTTCCATCGACCGGACGGTGTGGTTGTAGGACTGCACCGCCCGCTCCAGTCCCGCTCCCAGGCCGGTCAGATGCCCGACCAGCGGTGCCCAGCCGGCCGTGCAATTCGCGGCCCAGCGCGTGCACCTCCGCCGCCGATGCCGACAGCCGCTCCTGCCGCCAGGTGAACGCGATGGTGCGCAGCAGGGCGATCAGGGACGTCGGGGTGGCGATGACGACGTTGCGGCCGAAGGCGTGTTCGGACAGCCCCGGATCGACCGCCAGCGCGGCGTCCAGCAGCGGCTCGCCCGGCACGAACAGCACGACGAACTCCGGCGCCGGCTGGAAATGCCGCCAATACGCCTTGGCCGCGAGCGCGTCGACATGCCCCCGCAGCGCGCGCGCATGCGCCGCCATCAACGCGGCCCGCCGGCGGTCGTCGGGGCAGTCCAGTGCCTCCAGCCACGCCGCGAACGGGCACCTTGGCGTCCACCGGGATCAGCCGGCCGCCGGACAGCCGGATGATCATGTCCGGCCGCACCCCGGCCCCGTCGACGCCGCCGGCATGCGCGCTGACCTGGGTCTGGAAGTCACAGTGCTCGACCATGCCGGCCAGTTCGACGATCCGTTGCAGCTGGACCTCACCCCACCGGCCGCGGATCTGCGGGGCGCGCAGCGCGCCGACCAGCGACCGGGTCTGGTTGCCCAGTTCGGCGGAGGTCCGGTGCAGCGCGGCGACCTGCTCCCGCAACCCCGCGTAGGCGCCGACCCGGTCCCGCTCCACCTCCTGCAGGCGGTCCTCGACCCGCTGCAGGGCGTCAGACGCCGGGGCCAGCGACAGCGGCGACCTCGCCGACGCCGCTCCCGCGGTCCGTCCGCGGCGCCGACCGGCCGATCAGCACGCCGATCGCCAGCCCGACGACCAGCAGTAGCGCTCCGATGAGCAGCGCGGTCGCTTCCATGGCGACAGCATGACCGGGCACACCGACAGCACCGCACCGCCCTGCTTCCGTGCTGCGAGGCGGACAACGCGCTGCTCGGCCGGCTGACCGGCGTCGACCACTCGGACTGGAGCGGGAAACCGGCAGGGAAGGATTTCGCCGACCGGCAACCGGCCCGCGAGACGGCTCAGGACGCGGCAGGGGCTCCGCGTCGCTGACACGACGCGGAGCCCCTGCGGAACAGCCCCGAATTACTTCCCGGGCACGTAGTTGAACTCGTCCGGGTTCGGCCCCGTCCGCTCGTCCTTGTTCAGCGCGGAGATCAGGCCCATGCTCGGTGTCGGTCAACTCGAAATCGAAGATCTCGAAGTTCTCCCGCACCCGGCTGGGCGTCGTCGACTTCGGGAAGACGATGTTGCCGAGCTGGATGTGCCAGCGCAGCACGACCTGCGCCGCCGTCTTGCCGTAGCTGCGGGCGATTTCGGTGATCACCGCGTCGTCCAGCACGCCGCCCTGCGCGATCGGCGACCAGGCCTCGGTGGCGATCCCGTGCTCGGCGTCGAACGCGCGCAGCTCCTCCTGGGTCAGGTAGGGGTGCAGCTCGATCTGGTTGACCGCCGGGATCACCGTGGTCTCCTCGTGCAGCCGGCGCAGGTGATGGGGCTGGAAGTTCGACACCCCGATCGCCCTTGCCCGGCCGTCCGCGTAGATCCGCTCCATGGCCCGCCAGGTCTCGACGTAGTTGCCGACCTTCGGCAGCGGCCAATGGATCAGGAACAGGTCGATCTGCTCCAGCCCGAGGTCGGTCCAGTGTCTGGTCGAACGCCCGCAGCGCGTCGTCGAACGCGTGAAATCCGTTGTTGAGCTTGCTGGTCACGAAGACGTCCGACGGGTCCAGGTCCGACCGGGCGATCGCCTGACCGACCTCCTTCTCGTTGCCGTACATCTCGGCCGTGTCGATGTGCCGGTAGCCGACCTCGAGGGCGGCGGTCACCGCGGCCACGGTGTCGTCGGGCTTGATCTGGAAGACGCCGAAGCCGAGTTGGGGGATTTCGACCCCGTTGTTCAGCCGGACGTTCGGCACGGTCGTTGTGTTGTTGCTTCGGTCACGAATGACTCCGATCTGTTGCTCTGCTGGCTCGACTGCCGCCGGCACGATGCCGCGCTACCGATCGCCGGTCGGCCGATAGACGCGCGCGCCGCGTCGGCAGCCATCGACCGTACGCCCGCGGTCTGCGGGCGCCGTCTGATCAGGTGCCGCTGACAACCCGGGTACACCCGCCGCGGACGGCGAACCGGCGGCAACGGTCAGCGCGGCAGGAAGGTGGTCCGCAGGTCGTTCGCGCCGTCCGGCCGCGCCGCCTCGAAGTACAGCCGCAGGCCGTCCGGCGAGGTGGGCGACCGAGACGTACCGCAGAGTGCGTCCGTCCCGGTCGAACGGGCCGGCCACCGGCGACGAAATCGCCGCGGTGTGGCGCCGAGCGCGAACCCGGTTCGCTCGAACCAGTTCTCCGCCGCCGACGCACGCCCGTCGTAGCTGGCGATCCACTTTCCGTCCGTTCGCAGGCGCTGGTGATCCGCGCGCCCCGGCGGTCCCAGGATTGCGCCGTCGGTCCCAGCGCGGTGCCTGCGTTGTTCCAACTCAGGCCATCGCTGCTGGTCAGATACACCGACCGCATCCGGTCGGCCTGGTCGTCCCCTTGGTCGAGCAGATGTTCGCAGGCCCACATGCGCCAGCGCGTGCCGTCCCTGGACACCACGACGTCCTTCCATGCGGACAGCTCGTCGCCCGGCAGCACCACGGTGCGGCGGCCGTTCACCAGGTCGGCGGGCGTGCCGCCGGCCTCGGTGTCGACCGCCTCCACCCACCAGTGCTTGGAGCCGGGGGTCGAGCAGCTCACGTAGAGACGCCACCCGCCGTCCGGCCGACGGATCAGCGCCGGCCGCTCCAGCGACGCGCAGTCGAAGGTGCGGCGGAGACGGCCGCCACCGTCTCGAAGGTGATGCCGTCGGTGGACCGGGCGACAACGTTGGCGTAACCGCGGCCCTGGTCCACCGGCCGACGGAGCCGGTACGCCAGGTAGAAGGCTCCGCTGTCGTCGGCCACCACGCTCGGGCCCGCCGGCCCAGAATCCCTCGCCGGCCCGGGCGGGTCGATCACCACATCGGCGGGTCCGCTGGTCAGGGCACGGCTGATCCGGTCGATGAGAGTCACGGCGCAGAGCATACGAAGACCCGGCGGCGGTTCGATCCGTCGCGCGATGGCCCTCGCCGGGCTGTTGCAGGGCCGTTTCACCGAGGATGCGCCGCTGGTGGCGGCCGGAAAATTGCAGATGCATAAGGGCCTGCCGGAGCCGCCGAATGGGTGGACCGGTGCGACGATATCGCCACAGTTTCTCCGGAGCAGCTTTTGCGGTCAGCGAGCTACGACGCGGTATGCTCTGCGCCATGTCTGCCCAGGGTGTGTTCTTGGTGTGCTGCCGCGAGGTTGACCTCGTGCGCGTCGCCAGCGCAGCCTGTTGTTCTGCCGCCTGACACCCGCCGCTCCCCAGCGCCGGGCTGTGATGTCGGCGCGCAGACCCCGGGTCCTTCCGTGTTGGTGTGACGGTCTTCGGCCTGTCCGCAAGGATTCCCTGTGCCCACTGGAACCTGTCGCTCATCCCGCCGCCTGCCGGCGAGCCCGGCTGCCGCCGAGCCCCGCGCCCCGGCGGCACCGACCGCTGACGCCGCTCCGCGCCCGGCCCGGCGGCCCCGGTCCGACGCTCGCCCGCGGACAGGGCCAGTGGGCGCTCGGCCATCGCGAACCGCTGAACGTCAACGAGCGGATGAAGAAGGACGACGACGGCCTGCATGTCCGGCAGCGGATCGAGAACCGCTACCGCTACACCGGATTCGATGGCATCGACCCCAGCGACCTGCGTGGCCGGATGCGCTGGTGGGGGCTGTACACGCAGCGTGCGCCGGGCATCGACGGCGGCCGGACCGCGGTCCTGCGAGCCGGAGGAGCTCGAGGACAAGTACTTCATGCTGCGGGTTCGCATCGACGGCGGGCAGCTCACCACGGCGGGACTGCGGACCATCGGCGAGGTCTCCACCAGGTACGCGCGGGACACCGCCGACCTGACCGACCGGCAGAACGTCCAGCTGCACTGGGTCCGCATCGAGGACGTCCCCGACATCTGGCAGGCGCTCGAGGGCGCGGGCCTGAGCACCGCGGAAGCGTGCGGGGACACTCCGCGGGTGATTCTCGGGTCCCCGGTCGCCGGCATTGCCGCCGACGAAATCATCGACGGAACGCCGGCCATTCAGGAAATCGTCCGGCGATTCATCGGTAGCGCGGAATTCTCCAATTTTCCGCGGAAGTTCAAGACCGCGATTTCCGGTTCGCCCCGGCAGGATGTGGCGCACGAAATCCATGACATCGCCTTCGTCGGTGTCGTGCACCCCGAGCACGGCCCCGGATTCGACCTGTGGGTCGGCGGCGGGCTGTCCACCAACCCGATGCTCGGCCAGCGGCTCGGCGCCTGGGTCCCGCTGGACGAGGTTGCCGACGTCTGGGCCGGCGTCATCTCGATCTTCCGCGACTACGGCTACCGGCGGCTGCGCAACCGGGCCCGGCTGAAGTTCCTGGTCGCCGACTGGGGACCGGAGAAGTTCCGCGAGGTGCTCGAGACGGCAATACCTCAAGGTCGCTTATCGACGGGCCCGCCGCCGAGATGCCGAGCGGGCCACGGGACCACGTCGGGGTGCACCCGCAGAAAGACGGACGGTTCTACGTCGGGATCAACCCGACGGTCGGCCGGGTGTCCGGCACGCTGCTCACCCGGATCGCCGACCTGGTGGCGGCCCACGGGTCCGACCGGATCCGCACCACCACCGACCAGGGCCTGGTCATCCTGGACATCGAGGCGGACCGGGTCGATTCGCTGGTCGCCGGCCTCGCTCGAGCTGGGGCTCTCGGTGAGCCCGTCGACGTTCCGGCGGAACATGATGGCGTGCACCGGGCTGGAGTTCTGCAAGCTCGCCATCGTCGAGACCAAGGCCCGCGGGAATCGCGCTGGTCGATGAGCTCGAGAAGCGGATCGGCGACCTCGACGTCCCGCTGACCATCAACATCAACGGCTGCCCCAACGCCTGCGCCCGTACCCAGATCGCCGACATCGGGCTCAAGGGCATGATCGTCACCGACGCCGGCGGCGCCCAGGTCGAGGGCTTCCAGGTGCACCTCGGTGGTGGCCTCGGACTCGACGCCGGCTTCGGCAAGAAGGTCCGCGGCCACAAGGTGACCGGCGACGAGCTCGCCGATTACGTCGAGCGGGTCATCAAGACCTTCGACTCGCAGCGCGATTCCGGCGAGCGGTTCGCCCAGTGGGTCGCCAGGGCCGACGAGGCGGCGCTGCTATGAGCGAGCGTGCGAGGGGGGAACTATCGGCGCTGCATGGTTCGCGCCCGAGCGAACCGGGCGGGAATCATGAGCGAGCGTGCGAGCGAACCATCGGCGCAGCATGGTTCGCGCCCGAGCGAAGCCGGGCGGGAATCATGAGCGAGAACCGCGCACCCGCCCAGTACTGCCCGTACTGCGGGGAGACCAACCTGTGGCCGCACGAGGACTCCCACGGGGCGTGGAGCTGCCACGACTGCTACCGGGTGTTCGCGGTGCGGTTCATCGGGCTGGCCGGCCGGAACGTCGCGACAACGGCTGTCCCGCACGAGGTTCATGCGGCGGAGGAAAGCGGATGATCACCGCCCTGCGCGGCGGGGCCGAACTGGCTGCCGTCGCCGAACGCGCGGCGCTCGAACTGGCCGACGCGTCCGCCGAGGAGATCCTGCGCTTCGCCGCGGAGGAGTTCGGCGGCGGCCTGGCCGTGACGGCGTCCATGCAGGACACCGTGCTGGTGCACCTGGCGTCCGCCGTGCTGCCGGGAATCGACGTGCTCTTCCTGGACACCGGCTACCACTTCGTCGAGACCATCGGCACCGCGGACGCTGTCGAGGCCGTCTACCACGTGACGCTGCGTCGGCTGCTGCCGCTGCAGACGGTCGCCGAACAGGACGCGCAGTACGGCAAGGACCTCTTCGCGAGCAATCCGGACCTGTGCTGCGCGCTGCGAAAGGTGGCGCCGCTGAACAGGGCGTTGACCGGATACGAGGCCTGGGCGACCGGTGTTCGGCGTGCCGAATCGCCGACCCGGGCCGGCACCCCGGTGGTCCAGTTCGACGCCAAGCGCGGCAAGGTCAAGTTCGCGCCGCTCGCCGCCTGGTCCGACGACGACGTCGCCGAGTACATCACCGCCAACAACGTGCTGGTCAATCCGCTGATGGGCCCGGACTACCCGTCGATCGGCTGCGAGCCGTGCACCCGGCGGGTGCTGCCCGGCCAGCACGCGCGGGCCGGCCGGTGGGCCGGGCTGACCAAGACCGAATGCGGGATCAACCTGTGACGACGACGCAGCACGCCCCGACCGCGGCCTCGGACTCGACGGTGTCGGGCCCGGCGCCCGGTGCGGGCACCGGCGCGACCGTGTGGCTGACCGGGCTGCCCAGCGCCGGAAAGACGACCCTCGCCCTGGCCCTGGCCGGGGTGCTCGCCGACCGCGGCATCGACGTCGAGATCCTGGACGGCGACGAGGTCCGCACGCACCTGTCCGCGGGACTCGGCTTCACGCCGCGCAGGACCGGGAGACGCAGGTCACCCGGATCGGTTTCGTGGCGGAACTGCTGGCCCGGCACGGCGTCATCGTGCTCGTTCCGGTCATCGCGCCGTACGCGGATGCGCGGGCGAAGGTCCGCGCGCCACCACGACGACCACGGCACGCCGCTGCTCGAGGTGCACCTGTCCACTCCGGTGGAGGTCTGCGCGGAACGCGACGTGAAGGGCCTGTACGCCAAGGCATTTCGCGGCGAGATCAGCGCGATGACGGGCGTCGACGACCCCTACGAGATCCCGGCGACGCCGGACCTGCGGATGGACACCTCCACGCTCGATCTCGACCGATCGGTCGCGGCGCTGCTCGACATTGCTCACCGCAAGGGGCCTGGTATGACGACCATCGAGCGTCCCGGCACGCCGCGAGTTCGATCCACCAGCAGGAGACCGGCCAGCCCGCACCTGCGCGCCCTGGAGTCCGAGGCCATCCACATCCTGCGGGAGGTGGCCGGCCAGTTCGACAAGCCGGTCATCCTGTTCTCCGCCGGCAAGGACTCGGTGCTGGTGCTGCACCTGGCGCGCAAGGCGTTTCACCCGGCACCGTTGCCGTTCTCGCTGCTGCACGTCGACACCGGGCACAACTTCCCCGAGGTGCTGGCCTTCCGCGACCGGGTGGTCGCCGAGGGCGGGCTGCGGCTGCAGGTCGCCAAGGTGCAGGACTGGATCGACGACGGCCGGCTCACCGAACGGCCGGACGGCACCCGCAACCCGCTGCAGACCGTGCCGCTGGTCGACACCATCGCCGAGCAGAAGGTTCGACGCGGTGATCGGCGGCGCCCGCCGGGACGAGGAACGGTCCAGGGCCAAGGAGCGGATCTTCTCCCTGCGGGACTCGTTCGGCGGCTGGGATCCGCGGCGGCAGCGTCCGGAGCTGTGGGGGCTGTACAACGGCCGGCACGCGCCTGGCGAGCACGTCCGGGTCTTCCCGCTGTCGAACTGGACCGAGCTCGACGTGTGGAACTACATCGAGGCCGAGGGCATCGACCTCCCGGAGATCTACTACGCGCACGAGCGAGAGGTGTTCCAGCGGCAGGGGATGTGGCTGGCGCCGGGGCAGTGGGGCGGCCCGACCGAACGAGAGACGGTGCAGCGGCGGCTGGTCCGCTACCGCACCGTCGGCGACATGTCCTGCACGGGCGCGGTGGAATCCGACCGCCACCGACGTCCGCGCGGTGATCGAGGAGATCGTCGCCACCCGGATCACCGAGCGGGGAGCGACCAGGGCCGACGACAAGCTCGGTGAGGCCGCCATGGAAGACCGCAAGCGCGAGGGGTATTTCTGATGGGCACCATCACGCTCCGGCCCCGGCGGCCGAACGGTGCCGCGCCGACGCGCCCACGAACTCGCGGCGGAATTGCGGCTCCGCGCGCGGGCTGCTGCGGTTCGCCACGGCCGGTTCGGTCGACGACGGCAAGTCCACCCTGGTCGGCCGGCTGCTGCACGACTCGAAGTCGGTGCTCTCCGACACCCTCGACGCGGTGCAACGCACGTCCGAGGCCAGAGGCCTTGACACCGTTGACCTCTCGCTGCTGGTCGACGGCCTGCGCGCGGAGCGGGAGCAGGGCATCACCATCGACGTCGCCTACCGGTACTTCGCCACGCCGGCCCGGACGTTCATCCTGGCCGATACGCCGGGGCACGTGCAGTACACCCGCAACACCGTCACCGGAGCGTCCACCGCCGATCTCGTGGTCATCCTCACCGACGCCCGCACCGGGGTGGTCGACCAGACCCGCAGGCACGCGGCGGTGGCCGCCCTGCTGGGCGTCCCACATCTGCTGCTGGCGGTGAACAAGATCGACCTGGTCGACTACGACCAGCGGGTGTTCGACGCCATCGCCGCGGAATTCGCCGCCTACGCCCGTGAACTCGGCATCCACGAGGTGACCGCGATCCCGATCTCGGCGTTGCACGGCGACAACGTCGTGACCCGGTCCGAGCGGATCGCCTGGTACACCGGGCGCAGCGTCCTGGAACACCTGGAGAACGTCGAGCTGGCCGACGATTCGGCGGCCGGTGCGCTGAGATTCCCCGTGCAGTACGTGATCCGGCCGCGCACCGACGAGTTGCCGGATTACCGCGGCTACGCCGGACGGGTCGCCGCCGGCACTGTGCGGCCCGGTGACGAAGTGGTCGCGCTGCCGTCGGGGCTGCGGTCGGTCGTCACTGCCATCGACACCGCCGACGGGCCACGGGATGTCGCCGTTGCCGGGGACTCGGTGACGCTGCTGCTCGACGACGATCTCGACCTGTCGCGGGGCGACCTGCTCGCCGGCGTTGCCGGGGCGCCGGTTCCGGTCACCCAGTTCGGCGCCACCATCACCCAACTCGCCGAGCGGCCGCTGCGGGCAGGCGCCAGGGCCCTGCTGCGGTACGGCACCACGACGACCAGGGTGCAGATCAGCTCGCTCGACGGGCTGCTGGACATCGACAGCCTGGTTCATCTACCGGCTCCGGCGGCGTTGTCGCTCAACGACATCGCGCAGGTCACCCTGCGCACCGCGGACCCGCTGCCGGTCGAGGACTACCGGCCCGGCGGCGCCGTCGGCTCGTTTCTGCTCATCGACCCGGCGGACGGGACCACCCTCGCCGCCGGCATGGTCGGCGACCGCCGGGCGGCCCTGCATCCGACGGCCGTCGACCGTCGCCCCGACAAGCCGAGGAGGACTTCTGATGCATCACCGCTCCAGCTCCGCGCTCTCGATGCCGGACCGATGTCCGCGGCCGGCCGTCACCGGCCGCGACATCGCGCTGTCTCCGACCAATCTCCCGACTCCCGGTCCGTAGCACCGGGCGTGACCCCGAAGGGCAATTCCGTGTCGACGTCCCGTCCCCACAGCGCCATCCGGTTCAAACCGTCCCGATTTCTCGCCGCCGGCGCAGCGATCGCACTCGCCGCCCTCACCGCAGCGTGCTCGTCCTCCAGCACCTCCGCTGAATCTTCAGCCGTTCCTCCTCCGCTGCCGCGGCATCGCCGTCTCGACGCCGGGTCGCCGCAGGAACCGTCCTCCGCCGGGCAGTCCGCCGGCACGCGTCATCCGGCACGTCGTCGGCGGCCGGGTCGGACGGCGCCGCGGCGCCGGTCTCGGACGCAGAAACCCTGCGGCTGGGCTACTTCCCGAACGTCACCCACGCCGCCGCCGTCCTCGGGGTGAAGGACGGCACGTTCCGGGAAGCGCTCGGCAACACCAAGCTGGAGACCTCGACCTTCAACGCCGGTCCGGCCGCCATCGAGGCGCTGTTGTCCGGCGCCATCGACGCCGCCTTCATCGGGCCGAATCCGGCGATCAACGCCTTCGTGAAGTCCAACGGCGACGCGCTGCGGATCGTCGCCGGCGCCACCAACAACGGTGCCGCGCTGGTGGTCAAGCCGGAGATCAATGGCCCCGCGGACCTGAAGGGCAAGACCCTCGCCACCCCGCAGCTCGGTGGCACCCAGGATGTCGCCCTGCGGAAGTGGTTGCTGGACAACGGCCTGAAGGTGCAGACCACCGGCGGCGATGACGTCGACATCGTCAACCAGGAGAACTCGCAGACCCTGGACCTGTTCAAGACGGGCGAGATCGACGGTGCGTGGTTGCCCGAGCCGTGGGCGTCCCGGCTGGTGCTCGAGGCCGGCGCGAAGACCCTGGTCGACGAAAAGACCCTGTGGCCGGACGAGAAGTTCCAGACCACGGTCCTGATCTCGTCCCGGCAGTTCCTGCAGGACCACCCGGGCACGATCGAGGCGCTGATAGCCGGCGAGGTCGAGCAGATCAAGGCCATCGAGTCCGATCCCGCGACCGCGCAGCAGGACCTGAACGCGGCGATCGGTGAGCTGACCGGAAAGCCGTTGGCAGATGCCACGATCCAGGCGGCGTTCGGCAACATCGAGCCCACCTGGGATCCGCTGGCCGGCACCCTGAACACCATCGCGCAGCACGGCGTGGAGGCCGGAACCCTCACCGCGGTGCCGGATCTCAACGGCATCTACGACCTCGCGGCGCTGAACAAGGTTCTCGCCGCGAACGGCGAACCCACGGTCAGCGCCGCCGGACTCGGCACGGAATAGGGGAATCGAATGACGACTCTCGTCGGCCAGCCACACACCGGATTTCAGCCGGACGATCCGCGGGTCGTGCCCCCGCTGCCCGAGAAGACCGACGGGGACACGGCTGCCGTCCGGATCGACGGGGTGAGCAAGGTGTTCACCGGTCGCCGCGGGAAGGTGGCCGCGCTGGACAACGTCAGCCTGACGGTGGCTCCCGGTGAGTTCGTCTGCCTGCTGGGGGCCTCGGGCTGCGGGAAGTCCACCCTGCTGAACCTGATCAGCGGCCTGGACCACCCCACGAGCGGAACCGTCTCCACCACGGGACGGCCCGCGCTGATGTTCCAGGAGTCGGCGCTGTTCCCGTGGCTGACCGCCGGGCAGAACGTCGCCCTGGCGCTGAAGTACGCGGGCGTGCCGCGCAAACGCTGCAAGGCCCGGATCGAGGAATTGCTCGACCTCGTCCGGCTCTCCGGGCACGCCGACCGGCGGATCCATGAACTCTCCGGCGGACAGCGGCAGCGGGTCGCACTGGCCCGGGCGCTCGGGCAGGACAGCAAGGTGCTGCTGATGGACGAGCCGTTCGCCGCGCTGGACGCGATCACCCGCGACGTCATGCACGACGAGCTCACCCGGGTCTGGAAGGCGACCGGCAACAGCATCGTCTTCGTCACCCACAACGTGCGGGAGGCGGTCCGGCTCGGCCAGCGGGTGGTGCTGCTGTCCTCCCGCCCCGGCCGGGTGGTGCGGGATTGGAAGGTCGACATCAAGGGTCCGCGGACCATCGAGCACCCCGAGGTTGGTGCGCTGGCCGCCGAGATCACCGTGCGGCTGCGAGAGGAGATCGCCAGCCATGCCCGCTCTTGACGATTCGGTGATCGCCCGCGACGAGGTCGAGCGGGAGGACACAGCGGCGGTCGGTGCCGGCCTCGACGTGCTCGAGGAGCCGGACCGGTTCCGCGACCCCTGGTGGCGCAAGCTCGGCAGCTCGATCGTCCCGCCGGTCCTGGCGCTGGTCGTGGTGCTGGTGATCTGGGAGATCGTCTACCTGCTCAAGCTCAAGCCGGAGGTGATGCTGCCATCGCCCGCCGCGGTGTTCGACGAGTTGCTGCGGCTGCTGCAGGGCGGCCAGGCCTGGGAGACGATCTGGACCAGCCTGTCCCGCGGACTGATCGGTTTCGCCATGGCCATCGTCGTCGCGGTGCCGATCGGGCTGGCCATCGCCCGGTTCAGTTGGCTGCGCACGTCGGTCGGCCCGCTGCTGTCCGGGCTGCAGTCCATGCCGTCGGTGGCCTGGGTGCCGCTCGCAATCCTGTGGTTCCAGATCAGCCCGGCGATGATCTACATGGTCGTCCTGCTGGGTGCCGTCCCGTCGATCGCCAACGGGTTGACGGCCGGCATCGACCAGGTGCCGCCGCTGTACTCGCGCGTCGGGCACGTCCTCGGCCTGGGCTGGTGGGGTCAGGCGCGGCACGTGCTGCTGCCCGCCGCGCTCCCCGGGTTCCTGGCCGGACTGCGTCAGGGGTGGGCGTTCTCGTGGCGGTCGTTGATGGCGGCCGAGCTCATCGTCACGTCGTCCAAGCTCGGCTTCGGGTTGGGCCAGTTGATGAATCAGGGCCGCGATCTCTCCGACGCCCCGCTGCTGTACTCGGGTCTGATCCTGATCTTCGTGGTCGGCGTCGGCGTCGAGCTGATCATGTTCCGGCCGCTGGAGCGCGCGATCCTCGACGCCCGGGGGCTGGCCGCGAAGAAGCGCTGAGCGGGTCGCGGTGGCGGGGCACTAGCCTGCAGAAATGGCCCGCCACGCCTTTCCTCCGTTGATCGGTCTCGCGCACGGCAGTCGTGACCCCCGGGCGGCGTGCATGATCGCCGACCTGATGCGGGCGGTGCAGCAGATGCGACCCGGCCTGCTCGCGGTGCCGGCGTTCCTGGACCTGTCCGAGCCGGACCTGACGACGGCGGTCACGGCGCTGCAGGCGGACCATGGCATCGACCGTGCCGTCGAGGAGGCGGTCGTGCTGCCGCTGCTGTTCACCGAGGCCTTCCACGCCACGGTGGACACCCCCAGCGCCGTGCGCGACGCGGAGGAGGCGACCGGGGTCAGCCTGCGGCTCGGGCAGATCCTCGGCACCGGGGACGAGGTGCTGGAGGCACTGCAGGACTCCGCCGGTCGGGCGCACATCGCCGTCCATGAGGCGATTTTGCTGTTGGCCGTCGGATCCGGCCGCACCGAGGCCAACGACTCCGTCCATGCGCTGGCCGACAGGTGGAGCGCCCGCCGCGTCGGCCCGGTGTGGGCGGGCTTCGCGACCACCGGGGATCCGTCGGCGAAGGACGTGCTGCATCGCGCGGCCGGCTCCGGTCGGCGGATCGGCGTGGTACCGCTGTTCCTGGCCCCGGGTTTGCTGCTGGACGCCACCGCGAGGCAGGCCGTGGCCATCGATGCCGAGGTCGCCGAGCCGCTGGGCACCTCGCTGGCCGAACTGGTGCTGCAGCGCTACGACGAGGCGCTGGTCGGCGCAGTGCGCTGAGGTCCCCGCCCGGTCAGTCGGGTCAGTTGGCGGTCAACGTGACGTAGATGAAGATCGCCAACGCGGCCAGCACGACGACCGCGACGGCGATGGTGCCCCAGAACATCACCTTCGGCCGGGCTTCGACCTCCGCGCCGATCCACTCCAGCTCCTCGCCGGGGGACCGGTGCGGGGTGTCGTCGCCGTCGGCTGGGGTGTTGGCCCCGGTAGGTGTGCTCACGGGCCGGAGTGTAATCGGCCACGCCGTTCCAGGGCCGTGCGCCACAGGTGCATGCCGGCGTACGACCGGTAGGGCCGCCACCGCACCGAGTGGGCGGCCAACGCGCCCGGCGAGCCGGGGAGCCCGAGCAGCGCCGCACCCTTGCGCAGCACCAGGTCCCCGACCAGCAGGATGTCGGTGTCGCGGAGCAATCGCATGGCGACATAGCCCGCGGTCCACGGGCCGATGCCGGGCTGCGCGACGAGGTCGCTGGTCAGCTCGGCGGTGGGCCGGTCGCCGCTGACGGACAGCGAACCGTCCGCCATCGCGGCTGCGGCGGCGCACACGGCGTGCGCCCGTCGGCGCGGGCCGGCGATCGCCTGCGGCCCGAGTGCCGCGATCGCCGCGGGCGTCGGGAACAGGTGGGTGAGCTCGCCGTCCGGTGCCGGGAGGCGGTCGTCGACCCCGTGGACGAGCCGAGCGGCGGCGGTCTGTGCGCCGGCCACGGACACCTGTTGACCCAGCACCGTGCGGATCAGCGTCTCCGGCCCGTCGACGGTGCCGGGTACCCGCAGGCCCGGCATCGCCGCCACGCTGCCGGCCAGCGCCGGGTCGGCGGCGAGCGCGGCGTCGATGGCGTCGGATTCGGCGTCCAGGTCCAGCAGGCTCCGGGCATGCCGGACGGCGACCGCGAGGTCGGCCGGTGCGCTCAGCCGGAAGGACCCGCGGACGGCCGCAGGACCTTCGTCCGGCGGCAGGGTGAGCGCCACGGTGCCCGGGCCGGCCGGCAGCCGCAGCGACCGGAAATACGTCCTCCCCCGGACGTGTTCGACGCCGCGAACCGTGTGCGCGGCAAGGAAGCCCAGCAGCGCGGTGGCCGCGAACGGCCGGCGCACGGGCAGGTCCAGCTCCACGCGGTGCTCTTGCGGCGGGTCGGTCGGCACGTCCGCCACTGTGCCAGCGGCCGGATCGCCGGCAGCCGGATCCGCGGTCACACTGGGATGGTGCAGCCGCCACCGACCCGCTGGGAGACCAACGTCACCGGCGAGCGCTGGGACTTCTACGTCCAGCGGTTCGACCGGGAATACGCGGAAGGCGCCGATCTCGAGGGGGAGGCCCGGTTCGTCGACGTGCTGGCGCCGCGGGGTGCCCGGGTGCTGGACGGCGGCTGCGGCACCGGCCGGGCCACGGCGGCGCTGCACCGGATGGGTCACCGGGTGATCGGCGTCGATCGGGACGCGGGTCTGGTGGAAATTGCGCAAAGGCGTTATCCGGGGCCGACTTTTCTCGCCGCGGACCTGTTGTCGCTCACTGCCGACGGCCTGGCGGCGGCGGGCGGCCCGGCCGAGTTCGACGTCATCGTGCTGGCCGGGAACGTGCTGGTCTACGTCGCCCCGGGCACGGAGGAGGCGGTGCTCGCGACGCTGTCGGCCCTGCTGGTGCCCGGCGGCCGGCTGGTGTCCGGGTTCGCGACGGACCGGGAGTACGCGGTGACCGACCTCGACCGGGACGCCGCTGCCGTCGGCCTGACGATCGAGCACCGCTTCGCGACCTGGCACCTCGATCCCTGGCGGGCGGAGGCGGACTGGGCGGTGACGGTCCTTCGGCGGCCGGGGTGACGCGGCCCCGACCGTAGACTGACCCCTCGTGAGTCTGACCCTCGGCATCGTCGGCCTGCCCAATGTGGGCAAGTCCACCGTGTTCAACGCCCTGACCCGTGCCAACGTACTGGCCGCGAACTACCCCTTCGCGACCATCGAGCCGAACGTCGGGGTGGTGCCGATTCCGGATCCGCGGCTGGACACCCTGGCTGAACTGTTCCACTCGGTGAAGACCGTCCCGGCGACGGTGTCGTTCGTCGATATCGCCGGCATCGTCAAGGGCGCCAGCGAGGGCGCCGGGTTGGGCAACAAATTCCTCGCCAACATCCGTGAGGCCGACGCCATCTGCCAGGTCGTCCGGGTGTTCTCCGACGACGACGTCGTGCACGTCGACGGTCGCGTCGATCCGCTGGCCGACGTCGAGACCATCAACACCGAGCTGATCCTGGCGGACCTGCAGACGCTGGAAAAGGCGATCCCGCGGCTCGAGAAGGAGGCCCGGAACGCCAAGGACCGCAAACCCGTGTTGGACGCCGCGCAGGCCGCGAACGCGCTGCTCGACGGCGGGCGGACCTTGTTCTCCGCCCGGGCCACGCTGGATCTCGTTGCCCTGCGGGAGTTGTCGTTGCTCACCGCGAAACCGTTCCTGTACGTGTTCAATGCCGATGAATCGGTGCTGACCGACGAGGCCCGCCGAGCGGAACTCGTCGAGGCGATCGCACCGGCCGATGCGGTGTTCCTGGACGCCAAGGTCGAATACGAGCTTCTCGAGATGGACGCCGAATCGGCGGCCGAGCTGCTGGAATCCGTCGGCCAGTCCGAACCCGGCCTGCATGCGTTGGCACGCGCGGGTTTTCACACCCTCGGGCTGCAGACGTATCTGACGGCCGGGCCGAAGGAATCCCGGGCCTGGACGATCAAGAAGGGTGCCACCGCGCCGCAGGCGGCGGGCGTCATCCACACCGATTTCGAGCGCGGGTTCATCAAGGCCGAGGTCGTCTCGTTCGACGACCTGGTCGCCGCGGGATCCATGCAGGCGGCGAAAGCCGCTGGGCGGGTTCGGATCGAGGGCAAGGACTACGTGATGGCCGACGGCGACGTGGTGGAGTTCCGGTTCAACGTGTGATGCGAGGAGGTATACCGTTCGGTATACTCAGCGGATGACGACGCCCACGACGATCAAGGTGCCCGTCGAGCTTCGCGACCGAATCAACAGGGATGCGCAGGAGCGGGGTCTCACCGCCGCCGGTCTGATCGAGAAGCTGCTCGATGGCTACGAGCGGCGCAAGCGCGTGGAGGCGTTTGGGCGCGCGTTCCGCGGCGCCGACCAGGACTACCGAGACGAGTTGCGGGATTGGGACATCGCAATCGGCGACGGACAAGATGGCAACTGATCTCCGGCGGGGGATCGTGGCGTGGACCGAACCGGATCCCGTGCGCGGGCGGGAGCGGGCCGGACGCCGGCCCGCGCTGGTGATCGCCAGTGACCTTTACCTGGAGCAGGCCGACACGCTTGCCATCATCGTTCCGGTGACCACGAACAATCGTGGTTGGCCGAGTCATGTGCTGTTGACCGGCCCGGGTCTGGCGCTCGATCAGCCGAGCTTTGCCATGACCGAACAGCCGCGGACGGTCACCCGCGACCGGCTTCTCGACCTCGCGGGCACCGTCGATGTGGCGACGATGACGGAGGTCGACCGCTGGCTTCGTGACTTCCTGGCGCTGCCATGATCAACGCCCGGCGCGAGGGCGCCAGGAACTGGAACCACCGCCGTCCGTCGCGACGCGCGTCGGTCAGCACTCACAACTCGAGCATCGCTGCCGCGACCGCACCGATGTCCGCATCGGGGATCGTCATCGCGGCCTCCTCCAGCACGAGCAGCCGAGCGCCGGGAATCTCGTGGGCGAGCGCTTTCCCGTTGCCGACAGGGAAGAACGGGTCGTGTCGACCGTGCACCACAAGTGCCGGGAGCGCGAGCTCGGGTAGCCGCTCGCGCCAACGCGGCGCGCAATCGAGGGCGGCGAACACTGCACCGAGCTGGTTGGCCAGCTGCACCGCAGGCTCCGTGCTCTGAGAGCGGTCCCAGATGCGTGCGGCGGATACGCGCGCTCCACCCGGGTCGTCACCGCGGATCTCGGCGCTTGCGGCGGCAAAGTCCGCTACCGCGTCGCGGTCGGTCCAGTCGGGCATCGAGCGGGAGAACAATCGGCGCATCACCGTCTGGTCGTGGTCCGGCAGGTCGGGATCGACCGGGCCGGGGGCGACGGGCCGCGTTGCGACGAGAGTCAGCGCCGAGAACGCGTCCGGGTGGTCGAGCGCGGCAACCTGGGCGACCATCCCGCCGACGCCAATGCCTGCGAGGTGAGCCGGCCGGTGGTCGAGTTCGCGGGCGAGCGTCGCGGCGTCCCGGGCCAGATCGCGCAGCGTATACGCGGGAGCCTGCGGAGCGTTCGTGGTCGACGCGCCGGAATCACGCAGGTCGTACCGCACCACATGACGTCCGCTGCAGGCGAGCGCCTCGCACAGCGCGTCGGGCCAGGACAGCATGGTCGTACCGCCGGCCAGCAGGACCAGCGGAGCCGCTGCGTCGCCGAAGGACTCGACGCCGAGCGTGACCCCGTTGACCCTGACCGCATCACGCACGAGGGATGTCCTGCCCGGTCGGCCGGTATTCCACGACAAGCACCCGCCCGTCGAGGATTCGCTGGCCGACGAGCGCCAAGTCGGTCGATGCCACACCGTCGAACATCGCTTCGCGTCCTGCGGGGCCGGCCAACAGCGGAAACACCATCAGCCGCAGTCGGTCCACCACACCGGCAGCCAGCAGCTGCCTGGCCAACGACAGACTTCCCATCGTGCGCAACGGCACGGTGCTGCTCGCCTTCATCGAGGTGATCTCCTCGACGAGGTCACCGCTGCAGATCCGGGTATTCGACCAGGTTGCGGACGTCAGCGTGCGGGAGAACACCACCTTGTCCAGCCGGCTCAGCCGCTCCCAGCCCTCGTCGCGAAACTGCTCCGGAAGCCCGGCCAGCACTTCATAGGTCCGGCGACCCAGGATCACGACCTGGGGAGCGTCGCCCTCGGTCCTGATCCACTCCGCAAGCTCCGGACCGAGATAGCCGAAATAGCCTGGCAGGCCGTCCGACCCGGCCCAGCCGTCCACGGACACGAACGCATCAACTGTCAGATCCGTCATCGCGGACCTCCCTTCATGTCGACCCGGCCGCCCGGCCGGGGAGCTGTATCAGGTCCGACTTGCGGTGTGCGCGCCACTCATCGCCGCGCCATTCGGTGCTGCGAGACCCGGCGGAAGCCCCGCCGATTGTCCGACGCTTCATGGTTGCCCTTCGACACCCCTTCGACACCCGCCAGCGGAACGATCTCGGCGATGGATCAACCGCCCGGTCCGGTTGCGGTTGCCCTGATGTGGGAACAAGGCGTCGAACCGGCCCGCGCGACTCAGAGGAGCCAACGATGTCCTTCTACCGACGCCTCGACGAACGGCTCCAGTCGCAGTCCGAGGGCGGTGGCGCCGTTCGCGGCACGTTGACCCTGCCCCGGATCGGGATGATTTGGCTGGCGGCCAATCTCGTCGTCACCACGTTGCTCACCGGCACCCTGTTCGTGCCCGGCCTCGATTACGGGACCGCGCTGACGGTGATCCTGATCGGAACGCTGGGCGGCGCCGTCGTGTTGAGCCTGGTCGGGAACATCGGCACCCGGACCGGGCTGGCCACCATGGCCCTGACCCGCGGCTCCTTCGGCACCCGCGGCAGCCTCCTCCCGGTCGCCGCCAACGTGATCGTGCTGATGGGCTGGAGCTGGGTGCAGGCCATGCTCGCCGGCATCACCGTCAACTACGTCGTCGACGATCTCACCGGCTTCTCCAGCCCGGTGCTGTTCTCCGTCCTGTGCCAGTTGATCGTGGTGGTCCTGGCAATCTTCGGCCACGACGGCATCTCGAGGGTGGAGCCCTGGCTCGCCGTCCTCATCCTGATCATCATCGGCTGGATCTTCGTCGTCGCGTTCGGTGCCTACGGGCCCGACCAGTTCCAGGCCATCCCGGTCGACGAGTCCCTGGAACTCAGTCCGGCCATCGCCCTGGACGTCGTGCTGGCGACGGCGATCTCGTGGACCGTGCTGTCCGCGGACTTCAACCGGTTCGCCCGCTCCAGTCGCGCCGGCATCATCGGTTCCGGCGTCGGGTACACGCTTTCCACCGTCATTGCCATGACGCTCGGCGCGACGGCACTCGGCTACGTCATCCTCGCCGGCGGCGACGCCGTCGAGTTCGACCCCACCGTGCTGGTGGCCGCCTTCGGGGCGCCGCTGGCCATCGTGATCTTCCTGTCCGTGATGGCGACCAACACCATGGTCGTCTACGGAATGGTGACGTCGGTGGTGAACGCGAAGATCGGCGGAAGAGCCCGGTTCCTGCCGACCGCGCTGATTCTCGGAATCATCTCCATCGCCGGATCCACCTGGCTCGCGCTGCTCGATCAGTTCACCAGCTTCCTGTCGATCATCGGCGCCTTCTTCGTGCCGGTGTTCGCCATCATGATCGTCGACTACTACTTCGTGAAGCGTTCGGTCTACACCCGGGACCTGCTCGACGCGAGGGGAGGTCGCTACTGGTATCGCAACGGTGTGAACTGGGTTGCCGTGGGCGTCTGGGTGCTCGGCGCCGGAGCCTCCTACCTGCTCACCTTCGTCTGGCCGAGCCCCATCGGCGCAACCCTGCCGGTCTTCGCGGGCTCGGTGATCGCCTATCTGGCCATCATGATGGGGGAGCGCGGCCGGCATGCGGCTGCGCCGGGCGTCCACTTGGCCGCGGATGGCTCCGCCGACGACAGCGGCTTCGCCCAACAGGGTTCGACCGTCGAGCAGGGGTGAAGGTGGGGAACGCCATGACGCGGGCCGGCCTCCGCGACCTGAGCCGGCCCGTCCGGACGGGGATGACCGTCTATCCCGGCGACCCGGGCGTCGAGATCACCTCGGCGCTGACGCTGGACCGTGACGGGGTCGCCGTCGCGCGGCTGCGATTGGGATCTCATACCGGCACCCACCTGGACGCGCCCGCGCACACCGTCCCGGCCGGCCGGGCGACCGGCTCCATCGGCCTCGACGAGCTCACCGGTGCGGCGCTGATCGTGCACCTGCCGCCACTGCCGGCCCGGGCGATCTACGACCTCGACGCCCTCGACGCCGCGCTGCCGCAGGGGCTGCCCGACAGGGTTCCGGCCATCATCGTGGTGAACACCGGATGGTCGCGGCACTTCGACACGCCCACCGCCACCGAGCATCCGGCGCTCGAGGCGGGCGCCGCTGCCGAACTCGTCCGCCGGGGCATGCACCTGCTCGCGGTGGACACGCTCAGTCCCGACCCGACGCTGACCGGTTCGGTCGACTTCCCCGTGCACGCCGTGGTTCTCGGGTCCGATCGGCTCATCGTCGAGAACCTGACCAACCTCGACGGATTGCCGGAATCAACGCTGATCGGGTTCTTTCCGCTCGCCATCGACGCCGACGGCGCGCCGGTGCGCGCCATTGCCTTCCTGCCGTCTGACGGCGCCGCCGAAGCCGCTCCGCCCGCCGTCGGCACGCAATGACACCGTGACCTCATGGGAGATCGAATGAACCCGGAATTACTCGGCCCACCCAGTGCGGTGGAGGTCCCACGCTTCGCCGGCCCGGACACCTTCGCCCGGTTGCCACGGCTGGATCAGGTGGATCGGGCGGGGGTGGCGATCCTGGGTGTCCCGTTCGACTCCGGGGTGTCCTATCGGCCCGGTGCCCGGTTCGGGCCCGGTGGCATCCGCGCCGGGTCGAAGCTGCTGCGGCCCTATCACCCCGCCCTGGACGTCCATCCGTGGGAGGTGCACCAGGTCGCCGATGCCGGTGACGTCTCGGTCAACCCGTTCGACCTGCTCGCGGCGGTCGGTCAGGTCGAGGCGGCGGCCCGCGCGTTGCTGGGCACCGCCGACCACATCGTCACCCTCGGCGGTGACCACACCATCGCGCTGCCCCTGCTGCGCGCGGTGGCGGCCAAGCACGGCCCGGTGTCGCTGGTGCACTTCGATGCGCACCTGGACACCTGGGATACCTACTTCGGTGCGCCCTACACCCACGGCACACCGTTCCGCCGGGCCGCCGAGGAGGGCGTGCTCGAACTGGACACGTCGGCGCACGTCGGGATTCGGGGTCCGCTGTACGCGAAGAATGATCTGGTGGCCGACAAGGAGCTCGGATTCGCCATTGTCGACACCGCCGAGGTGGCCCGCCGCGGGGTCGACGAAGCCATCGACCGGGTCCGCTCGCGGGTCGGGAATCGGCCCGTGTACATCTCCATCGACATCGACGTGCTCGACCCCGCGCACGCTCCGGGGACGGGCACCCCGGAACCCGGTGGGCTCACCAGCCGCGAGTTGCAGTTGATCCTGCGCGGATTCACCGAACTCAACCTGGTGGGCGCGGACGTCGTCGAGGTCTCGCCGCCGTACGACCACGCCGAGTTGACGACCATCGCGGCCGCCAACGTCGCCTATGAATTGCTCGGTCTGCTTGCGGTGCAGCAACAACGGCAGAATCGGCCCACCCCGTGAGCCGTCCAGCACGAAATGACCAGTCCCCTCGAACACGGAGCAGACCATGAATGAGTACGCCGTCATCGACCCGGCCTCGGGCGAGACCCTCCGCCGCTACGAGAGCGCCACCGACGCGGACATCGACGACGCCGTGGCGGCGGCCGCAGCGGCCGCTCGTGGCTGGGCGCGGTCCACCACCGTCGCAGAGCGGGCCGCGCTGGTCCGCCGGGTGGGCACCCTGCACACCGAGCGGCGAGACGAGCTGGGCGCGATCATCGTCCGGGAAATGGGCAAGCCGATGGAAGAGGCGCTCGCCGAGGTCGACTTCGCGGCAGCGATCTACGGCTACTACGCCGATCACGCCGAGGAATTCCTGGCCGATGAGGCGGTCGACCTGCTGGAGGGTGACGGGTCCGCGATCGTCCGCCGCGCGCCGGTCGGTGTGCTGCTGGGCATCATGCCGTGGAACTTCCCCTACTACCAGGTGGCACGGTTCGCCGGCCCGAACCTGGCCACCGGCAACACCATCGTGCTCAAACACGCGCCGCAGTGCCCCGAGTCGGCTGCCGCCATGCAACAGCTGTTCCTCGACGCCGGGTTTCCGGTCGGCGCCTACGTCAACGTCTACGCCAGCAACGACCAGGTCGCGACCATCATCGCCGATCCGCGCATCGCCGGCGTCTCGTTGACCGGCTCCGAACGGGCCGGGGCCGCCGTCGCGGAGATCGCCGGGCGCAACCTGAAGAAGGTCGTCCTGGAACTCGGCGGATCCGACCCGTTTGTGCTGCTGTCCACCGACGATCTGGACGCCACGGTCGAGGCCGCGGTCGCGGCCCGGTTCGACAACACCGGCCAGAGTTGCAACGCCGCCAAGCGATTCATCATCGGCGGGGACCTGTACGACCCGTTCGTGGAGCGGTTCAGCGCCGCCCTGCTGGAACGGGCCGACGGTATCGCGCCGCTGTCGTCCGACGCCGCCGCCGAAAGGCTCGAGGCGCAGGTCGACAGGGCGGTGGCGCAGGGGGCGAGGTTGATCGGCGGCGGGCAGCGGTCGGGTGCCTACTATCCGCCCGCGGTACTGACCGGCGTCGGACCCGGCGACGACGCCTACCGCGAGGAGTTCTTCGGCCCGGTGGCGATGATCTTCCCGGCGCAATCGGAGGAGGCGGCCGTCGCGATCGCCAATGACACGCCGTACGGACTCGGTTCGTACGTCTTCACCACCGACCCGGAGCAGGCCGCCCGGGTCGCCGACGGCATCGACGCGGGAATGGTGTTCGTCAACGGCGTGCTGCTCGATGGCGCCGAATTGCCGTTCGGCGGCATCAAGCGGTCCGGCTTCGGCCGCGAGCTCGGGCGCTACGGCATGGACGAGTTCGTCAACAAGAAGCTGATTCGCAGCCTCACGCCGCTGCCGGACCTCACCACGACCGGCCGGCTCACCGAGTCCGCTGTGCTCGCCGCCGCCGACCGGCTGATCGCGGCGTTCGCGTCGACCGACACCGCCGGATATTTCGAGAGTTTCGCGCCGGACGCGTCGTTCGTGTTCTATCCCGAGTCGTCGCGATTCGACGACCGCAGCGCCTACGAGCAGGTGTGGAATGGATGGCTCGCCGAGGGCTGGCGGGTCGTCTCGTGTGACAGCAGCGAGCGGCTGGTGCAGATCTTCGGCACCACAGCGGTTTTCACCCACCGGGTGCACACGGTGACCGCGGTCGGGACCGAGGAGTCGGTCACCGACGAGCGCGAGACGATCGTCTTCGCGCTGCACGGCCAACGGGTGCTCGCGGTGCACGAGCACCTGTCACCAGTTCCGCAGTGATGCCGCGGTGATGGAGTGCTACCGTGTGCTACGTGAGGACGGTGACGCATCGGGAGATGCGCAACAGCAGTGGAGAGATCCTGCGGGCGGTTGCGGCCGGTGAGACGCTGCTGGTGACCAACAATGGGCGCATCGCCGCGGTGATTTCTCCAGCGACCGCCGACTCGCTCGCCGGACTGGCGGCGCAGGGTCAGGTGCGGCCCGCCCGGCGCGGGGTCGCTGATCTGAGCGCCATCCGCCGTCGTCCTGCGCAGCGGACAAGCTCCCAGCTTGTCGAGGACGCCCGAGGGGCTTGGTGATCTGCTACCTCGACACCTCCGCGGCGATGAAGCTGCTGGTCGAGGAATCCGAATCCGCGGCCCTGGTCGCTTATCTGCAGTCGACCGACGACGAGCGGCAGCTTGCCGCGTCATGGTTGCTGCATACCGAATTGCACTGTGCCGCCAATCGTCACCCGGCCGACGTCGACCTCGCCTCGGCCGGGCTGGTGCTGGACACCGTTTCACTGATCGATCTGACTCGTGGTGACCTGCTGACAGCCGGGACACTCCCTGGCCGACTGCGGTCCAACGACGCCGTCCATCTGGCTGTCGCACTGCGCGTCGGCGCAGACGAGTTGATCACCTATGACACCGAGCTCGCGACGGCCGCTCGCGCAGCTGGGGTAGCTGTCGTGCAGCCGAGTTGACCGAAGGCGGCCGAAATGTGTTGGTACCGAGCCGTCCTGGAGGACTCACCCAGGCTGTCCGTCACGCAGCTCCCGCACCAACGATGAGACGACAGCCTTGAGGCTGCCGTCGTTCTCGGCCGCCACCCGAAGTTGCCGCTGATAACTGGCGCCGCGCGCGAGGATGTCGAAGACGTCTTCCAGCTGAGAAGTGGAGTCCAGATCCTGCGAGACGGGAGCCAGCGCGGGCAGCAGTTCGTGCAAATCCTCGGTGACCAGACGTTCGTCGCCGGCGGCGTTCTGGATGATGATGGCGTCCATCCCGTACCGGGCAGCCCGCCATTTGTTCTCCCTGACGAACCACGGCTGCATCGTCGGGACTGTCTCGCCGGCGTCGAGCGTCCGCGAAAACCGCTCCACCAGGCACTGTGTCAGCGCGGCGATGGCACCGATCTCCCGTGATGTGGAGATTCCATCGAAGGTGCGAACCTCGATGGTGCCCCATTTCGGGGACGGCCGGATATCCCAGCGCAATTCGCCGAGCTGGTCGATGACGCCGGTGTGCAACAGGTCGGCGGCCATCGATTCGTACTGCTCCCAGTTCTCGAACTGCGGCGGCAACCCGGCGGTGGGGAGTTGCTGGAACATCAGCGCCCGGTTGGAGGCGTACCCGGTGGTCTCGCCCGCCCAGAACGGGCTCGACGCGCTGAGCGCCTGGAAGTGCGGCAGGTAGGTCAGCAGACCGTTGACGATCGGCAGCACCTTGCGCCGATCCTCCACGGCGACATGAACGTGGACGCCCCAGATCATCATCTGCCGTCCCCACCACCGGGTGCGGTCGATCAGCGTGTCGTACGTCGGCTTGCCGGGCGTGACGCGCTGCTGGAACCACTGGCTGAACGGGTGCGTGCCGGACGAGATCAGGTCCACGCCAAGCGGTTCGGCCAGTTCGATGACCTGCTCGACCAATCCGGTCAGGTCGGCGACCGCATCCTTGGCTCGGTGGTGCGGCGCGCTGACGATCTCCACGGTGTTCGTCAGCAGCTCGTTCGTCACATGCGGGTATTTCTCGGCCGGAGGCAGCCGGGACAGCAGTTCCGGTGCCGCTGCCGTCAGCTCGCCGCTGCGCCGGTCGACGCAGGCGATCTCCCATTCGATGCCCAGGCGCGACCGCTCCGACGGCGTGAAGTCGATACCCATCGGATCCAAGCCTAATGGCACGATGAAAAGGCATCATCGGTCGGCGGGGGGAGCGGAGTGCGCGGAGACGGGAACGGCTGGACGAGCTGCGCACTCGGCCACCGGCACTGGGGTCTGTTCGGCGCCGCCGGCCTTCTGCTCCGCCGCCCCGGCCCGGGCGCGGATGTCAGCGTCCTGATGCAGCACCGCGCCCCGTGGACCAGCCTGGGCGACACCTGGGGGCTGCCCGGCGGGGCTCGGGACAGTCACGAGACGCCGGCCGAAGCCGCCCTGCGGGAGGCCGGTGAGGAGGCCGGGATCGAGCCGGCGGCGGTGTCGGTCGCGGCGGAGTGGATCGACGATCACGGCGGCTGGGCCTATGTCACCGTGATCGCCGACGTGGCGGCGCCGTTGACCATCGTGGCGAACGCCGAGAGTGCCGAGCTGCGCTGGGTGCCGCGCGCCGACATCGATGCCCTGCAACTGCATCCCGGCTTCGCGAGCAGCTGGCCGGTGGTGCGTCAGTACGTCGCCTGACCCGATCTGCGGACCTCAGCCCGCCGACAGGCAGACCGGCGGCAGGTCGAACCAGCGCAGCTGCTCGAAGTCCGCGGACAGCTCACGGGAATGTTGGGCGACGTCATGTTCCTCGGCCTCGGCCGCGTTCGTCATCAACTCCCGGGCCTGCTGCAGATAACCGGCGAGTTCGGTTTCCGGGGAGCGGTCGCGCCGGCGCGGGTAACACATCCCGCCGGCCTCGTCGTAGGCCACCTGGGACAGTCGCAGGGGCGGCTCGACCGGACCGAGGCGATGACGCCAGAGCCCCGTCGCGGGGTCGAATCGATAATCCGGGAGCAGCCGCCAGCCCTGCCGACCGATCATCCGGACGGCCTCGACGAGGTAGTCGAAGACGGTGTCGGAGATGAAGTAATTGAAGTTGATCCGCACCCAGCCGGGCTTGATTCCCTCGCAGCCGTGGGTGATCTCGCGTTCGAAGGCGTGCGAGCGGTCCAGGTCGATGCCCAGTAGGCGATGGCCGTACGGCCCGGCGCAGGAACAGCCGCCGCGGGCCTGGATCCCGAACATGTCGTTCAGCAGCGCGACGACGAAGTTGTGGTGCAGATAGCTTCCACTCGGTGCGCGCACCACGAACGAGACGATCGAGAGCCGCTCGGCGTCCGGATTGCCCAGGATCTCGATGGACGGCTCGGACTGCCAGGCACCCACCGCACGGCGCAGGAAGAACTTCTCGCGGCCCCGGATCACCTCGACGCCCACCGCGTGCTTGAGCTGGAACACCAGTCCGGCCCTGATCGATTCGACGATCGCCGGTGTCCCGCCCTCCTCGCGCTGCACCGGGTCGGACAAGTAGCGGTGTTCGTCGGGGTTGACGTAGGACACCGTGCCACCGCCGGGCACATCGGGGACGCGATTGGACAGCAACCCCCGCCGCACGGCAAGGACACCGGGCGTGCTGGGGCCGCCGATGAACTTGTGCGGGCTCAGGAAGATGGCGTCCTTGTAGGTCAGCGGCCGGTCGGGTTGGGCGGCCATCGAGATCCCGACGTACGGCGCGGCCGCCGCGAAGTCCCAGAAGGACAGGGCGCCGTGCTCGTGCAGCAGGGTGCTGATCCGGTGCGTGTCACTGACGATGCCGGTCACGTTGCTGGCCGCGGAGAACGAGCCGATCTTCAACGTCCGGTCGCCGTACCGCACCAGTTCCTCCTGCAGGCGGTCGGCGTCGATGTGGCCGTCGGCGTCCTGCTGGATCACCACGACGTCCGCGATGGATTCCCGCCACGGCAGTTCGTTCGAATGGTGCTCGAAGGGCCCGATGAAGACGACCGGGCGCTCCGCGGCGGGAATGCTCGCGGTGAACCCGTACCTGTCGTCGAGCCCGGCGGGGATGCGCAACCCCAGGATGCCGATCAGCTTGTCGATGGCGCCGGTGCACCCGGAGCCGGCGAACAACACGACCGTGTCGTCATCACCGCCGACGGCGCCGTGGATGATCGCCCTGGCGTCCTCCCGCAGTCGCGTCGTCTGCAGCCCGGTGCCACTGGACTCGGTGTGGGTGTTGGCGTAGCAGGGCAGCACCTCCTGCCGGATGAAATCCTCCAGGAACCCCAGGGCCCGGCCGGAGGCGGTGTAGTCGGCGTAGGTGACCCGGCGCGGCCCGTACGGACCGGGCATCACCTGGTCGTCCCCGATGACGGACTCGCGGATCCGTCTGAGCAGGGGCGTGTCGAGGGACTCGGGGAGTTCGGGAGCGGCCACCCACCGAGGGTAGTTCCCGGATCGGGCAGCCGGCACGGATGCGTGCGGTCGGCAGGAGGGGACTACTGGGCGCGACCGACCTTGGCAAGCTTCGCCACGGTCAGCAGGACCACGGCGTCCTCGAGCGCGAGCAGCGAGTGGCGGTTGGGCGGCATGAACAGCATGTCCCCCTGCCGGCCCTCCCACCGATGACCGTCGGCCTCCAGTCGCACCCGGCCCGTGATCACCTGAACCGTTGCCTCACCGGGGTTCTCGTGCTCGGACATCGACGAATTGGCCCGCAGTGCGATGACGGTCTGCCGCAGCACGTGCTCGTGCCCGCCCCACACCGTGCGAGCACTCCGACCGCTGCTGGCGGTCCCCGCCTGTTCCAGCTGCTCGCGAGCCAGCGCCTGCAACGACATCTTCTGCATCCGGACAGTCTGCCGGGCTGACCGGCTTCGCGCTGATCGACGGGAGCCGCCTCGCGTCAGGCGCTGATGTGATACCCCGGTGTGACCCCTGGTGTGATGCACTGCCCGGGTGGATCCCGTCAACGGTGTGGTTGATGGCGGCTCGGCGCCGCCGGCGGGCCGGGTCGCGGTCATCGGCGACGTCGGCGGGCACGCGAAGGAGCTCGCCGTGGCGCTCGTGGCGCTCGGCGCCGACCCCGTCGACCTGCGCCTTCCCGACGACCTGACGATCGTCCAGCTCGGCGATCTCATCCACCGCGGCCCCGACACCCCGGGTGCGGTGGCCATCGCCCGCACCGCCATGGCCCGCCAGCCCGACCAATGGGTGCAGCTGGCCGGTAACCACGAGGCGTACTACCTGACGCCGCCCAGGTTCCACTGGCCGGAGCGGCTCCCGGAGGAGGACCTGGAGACGATCTATTACTGGTGGCGGACCCGGCGGATGCAGGCGGCTGCCGCGATCGAGGTGACCGGGGAATCCCGGCAGTACCTGGTCACCCACGCCGGCCTCACCGAGGGCTTCTGGCGCCACTTCATCGGGATGCCCGGCAGTGCAGTCGACGCCGCGACCGCGTTGAACGCGCTGATCGGCCGGATCCACGAGAGTTGGTTGTTCCGGCCAGGGGTCATGCTGACCGGCGACGTCGACCTTGCCGCCGGCCCGCTGTGGGCGTCGGCGCCGGACGAACTGGTGCCGTCCTGGGCGGCATCGTCGGCGCCCGCACCGTTCCACCAGGTCCACGGGCACAGCAGCACCATCGACTGGGTGACCGGACGCCGGTATGGTCGGCAGGACCTTCCGGTCGCGGTCAGCGAGGACGATATCGATCGGCACGCAACGGTTCTCATCGATGGTGTGCAGATCATCGGCATCGATCCTGGACACGGCCGCAGGCCCGCGAAGACCTGGGAACCGCTCGTGGTGCAGGGCGCCCGTCTGGTCCGCGGTACCCCTGCCGGGCGACCGCAGGTCGGCAGCGGACCGAGGCGGGAGACATCGACGGAACCTCGCGGTGGCAACGGTTCCGGTATGTCACCTGGCCGCTGATCGCCCCGGCGAGCGGCATCGTCGTCGCGTACACGACCATCCAGTCGTTCAAGGCGTTCGACCTGATCTATGCCAGCACCGGCGGCGGACCGAACCACGCCACCGAGATCCTGTCGACGTTGATCTACAACTCCGCGTTCCGGACCATCGAGTTCGGTGACGCCGGGGGCCTGACGATGGCCGCTCCCACGCTGCGCGGCCCCCGTCGCACCGTGCTGCTGACCGATCTGTTCGCCGATCATCCTGGTGCCGCTGGCGGTGGTGCCTGCTGAATTCCGTTGTGGGAGAGACCGATCGTTTGAAGAACTCACTTGTCGGGCTGATCCTGATCAACATCGCGGTGACCTGCCCGGTGGCGCCGGGCAGTGGCGGACCTACCATTCCATCGCCTTGCCGCTCGCGGCGCCGTCGGTGGCCGCGGTCCCGGGATCACCGGCGGGACCACCAAGGGCTGAACCGGGACGGCGCCGCGGCCCGGCTAGCGTGAAGCGGTGATCAGGACGCTGGCGGTGGCGAACTACCGGTCCCTGCGGCAGCTGATCCTGCCGCTGGGCGGGCTCACCGTGGTCACCGGTGCCAACGGGTCCGGGAAGTCCAGCCTGTACCGGTCGTTGCGGTTGCTCGCCGACGCCGCCCGCGACGGCGCGGTGGCCGCACTCGCTCGGGAAGGCGGTTTGCCCTCCACCGTGTGGGCGGGGCCGGACGGCGGCTCGAGGTACAAGCGGCGCGACCGGCCGGTGCAGGGCACCGCGCGGACCGGACCGGTGTCGCTGCAACTGGGTTTCGCCGGTGACGAGCTCGGCTACGCCATCGATCTCGGATTGCCGACGCCGTCCGCGCTCGGTCCGACGCTGTTCGGTCTCGACCCCGAGATCAAGCGGGAATGGCTGTGGGCGGGGCCGGCTCCGCGGCCCGCGGCGCTGCTGGCGGACCGGCACAACTCCGTGGTCCGGTTGCGCGGCGATGACGGCAGCTGGTCGACCATCAGCCAATTCCTTCGCCCCTTCGACAGCATGCTGACCGCGATGGCGGATCCTCGGGCGGCGCCGGAACTGCTGGTGCTCCGGGAGCGGATGCGGGCCTGGCGGTTCTACGACCACCTCCGGACGGACGCCGCTGCCCCGGCGCGCGCGAGCCACATCGGCACCCGTACACCGGTTCTGGGTTCCGAAGGCGCCGATCTCGCCGCCGCGGTGCAGACCATCCGGGAGATCGGTGACGACGCGGCCCTGGGCGCTGCAGTTGACCGCGCCTTTCCCGGGAGTTCGGTGGGCATCGAGGTGGCGAACGGGCGGTTCGAGCTGACGATGAGCCAGCACGGATTACTCCGTCCGCTGCGCAGCGCCGAACTCTCCGACGGCACGGTGCGCTACCTGCTGTGGATCGCGGCGTTGCTCACTCCGCGGCCACCTGAGCTGCTGGTGCTCAACGAACCCGAAACCAGCTTGCACGGCGAGCTTCTCGAGCCACTCGCCGAGCTGATCGTCGAGGCGGCGGCCCGTTGTCAAATTCTCATCGTCTCGCATTCGTCGGTGCTGATCGAGGCGATCGGCGATCGGTCCAGCGGCAGCGGGTGGGAGGCCGCCGTCATCGAGCTCGCGAAGGAGGACGGGCAGACCCGCCTGGTCGGGCAGGCTGTGCTGGATGAGCCGTCGTGGACGTGGCCCGCACGGTGACGGGTGTGGGCGAACCACGGGCGGGGCACACTCCGTTCATGACTTCCACTCCCGCGAGCGTCGAACCCGATCCTGCTGCGCGTCCTGCCGGCGGGCTTGCGTCCGCGGACGACCTCGCCGGCGTCCTCGCCGATGCCCGCGCGGTGCAGGACCGCACCCTCGCGCTCCGCCGCCGGATCCACCGGTACCCGGAGGTCGGTCTCGACCTCCCCGAGACGAAACAGGCCGTGCTGGAGGAACTGTCGGACCTGGAGCTGGATATCCGGCAGGGCAACCGGACCAGCGCCGTGGTGGCGGTGTTGGAGGGTGTGCGGCCCGGCCCGACCGTGCTGCTGCGCGGTGACATGGATGCACTGCCGCTGCAGGAGGAGACCGGGCTGCCGTTCGCGAGCGAGCGCGCCGGGTTCATGCATGCCTGCGGCCACGACACGCACGTCGCGATGTTGGCCTCCGCCGCCCGGGTCCTCGCGGGTCGCCGCGAGCAGCTCGCCGGGCGCGTGGTGTTCTTCTTCCAGCCCGGCGAGGAGGGCTTCCACGGCGCGCGGGAGGCACTGGAGGAGGGCCTGCTCGGCCGAGCCGGCACCGACGCGGACGGCAATCCGGTCGCCGGGGCCTTCGCCCTGCACATCTCCGGCCTGTACCGCAGCGGACAGATCAACGTCCGTCCCGGACCGCTGCTGGCCTCCGCCGACCATTTCTACGCCCGGATCCACGGCCGCGGCGGTCACGCATCGGCGCCGCATGACGCGCTGGACCCCATCCCGGTCGCGGCCGAGGTCGTGCTCGCCCTGCAGAGCATGGTGACCCGCCGGATCAGCATCTTCGATCCCGCCGTGGTCACCATCGGCCGGATCACCGCCGGCACGACGAACAACGTCATCCCGGCGGTCGCGGAGTTGGAGGGAACGATGCGGACGCTGTCCGATTCGACCCGAGCCGAGGTCCGGCGCCGGATCCGGCAGGTGCTGCACGGCGTCTCCGCCGCGCACGACACCACGGCGACCTTCGAGCTGATCGAGGGCTACCCGGTGACGGAGAACGACTCCTCGGTCGCCGCCGAGGTGCTGGCACTCGCGGCGGCGATGCTAGGGGCCGACGGCGCGGTCCGGATGGCGAAACCGATCATGGGGGCTGAGGACTGGTCCTACGTGCTGCAGCAACACCGGGGCGCCATGGCGTTCCTCGGCGCCTGCCCGCCGGACGTCGACCTGGCGCACCCGGTGCCGAACCACTCGAACACCGTCGTCTTCGACGAGGATGCACTGCCGGCCGGGGTCGCGATGTACGCCGGGATGGCACTGCACTGGCTGAGGTGATCGGCGCTGTGCGCGCAGTGCCCGCTTGGGGCCAGCCGCGATGAGAACCGTCCGCGCCGCGGGTCGGCACCGGTATGACACTCGCGATCGGTGACATCACCATCTCCGTGGACGGCTTCGTGACCGGCCCCGGTGCCGACCTGGAACACGGCCTCGGCCGGAACGCCCAGGGACTGCACGCCTGGGCCCTGGACAGCGACGATCCGGTTGACCGCGGCGTCCTCGAGCGGCACACCGCGGCGTCCGGCGCCGTGGTCATGGGTCGGCGGACCTTCGACACCGTCGACGGTGCCTGGTCCGCCGAGCGCGGGTACGGGGCGGATCGGGACGGCCGACCGCCGTTCTTCGTGGTGACCAGCCTGGTGCCGGCGTCCTACCGGTTGGCCGACTCGCACGATTTCACCTTCGTCCTCGACGGCCCGGCGGCCGCCATCTCTCTGGCCCGGGCGGCCGCCGGCGACCGCGACGTGTTCGTGATGGGTGGCGGCGCACTGGTCGGCTCCTGCCTGCGCGACGGACTGCTCGACGAACTCCGCCTGCACGTCTCGCCCGAGGTGCTGGGTGCGGGCACGCCCCTGTTCGACGGCGTCGGCCGGCATCGGCTCACGCAGGTCTCGGTGGAGGTCTCCACCGTCTGCACCCACCTGACCTATCGGGTCGGTTCCCCGCCTCCGATCTGATCAGCCCGCGGCGCTGAGGGTCTCGAACGAGTGCCGGTCGAGCCAACGGGCCACCCCGCGGGCCGCCACCCGCCCCGCCCGGTTCGCGCCGATCGTGCTCGCGGAGGGTCCGTAGCCCACCAGCTGGACGCGCGGATCCGCGACCGCGGTGGTGCCGTCGAGCTGGATTCCGCCGTTCGCGGAGCGCAGGTGCAGCGGGGCGAGATGGCTGACGGCGGGCCGGAATCCGGTCGCCCACAGGATGACGTCCACGGGTTCGAAGGTGCCGTCGGCGAACCGGATGCCGTCCGGTTCGGCGGAGGTGAACATGGGCCACCGGCGGTAGGCGCCGAGGCGTTCCGCCGCCCGCTCCTGCTCACGCAGGGCCAAGCCGGTCACGCTGACCACGCTGGCCGGCGGCAGGCCACGGCGAACCCGCTCCTCGACGAGGGCGACGGCGGCCCGACCGGCGTCCGGGGTGAAATCCTCGGTGCGCCAGACGGGCTCCCGGCGGGTGACCCAGATCGTGTCGGTGACCGGTGCCAACTCGCCGAGGAACTGCACGGCCGACGCGCCGCCGCCGACCACGACGGTCCGCCGGCCGCGGAAATGATCCGGTCCTGGGTAGTCGGCGGTGTGCAGTTGTTCGCCTCGGAAGGTCTCGATTCCCGGGTAGTGCGGCACGAACGGGCGTGACCAGGTACCGGTGGCGTTGACGACAGTTCTGGTTTGCCAACTGCTGTTGCCGGCTCCGACCGTCAGCGTGGCATCGTGGTCGCGCACCTCGTCGACCCGCACCGGGCGGATCACCGGCAGCCGGTGGTGGCGTTCGTACGCGGCGAAGTACTCCGGCACGACCTGGTTGGCGCGGCCGGTCGCGTCGCCGGGGGAACGCGAGTCGGGCAGCGCCGCAACTCCGTGCACGTCGCGCATCGACAACGAGTCCCAGCGATGCTGCCAGGCGCCGCCGGGGGTGGGGTCGGCGTCCAGGACGACGTGAGCGATGCCCAGTCGCTGGAGGTGATACGACGTCGACAGACCCGCCTGCCCGGCGCCGATGATGATCGAGTCGTACTGCATGCCCCGCACAACAACGAGCCTGCTCGCGGAATTGCGTGGCGGGTCGTGAGTCTCCCCACGCGTCGGCACGACTGCGGCTGTCTGTTGTTCCTTGCGATCCGCGACGTGGCCGGCTACCCGTGTGCTGACCGTCTCGTTCCCGCGACGGGTCATTCCCGCGGACCGGATTGTTCCCTGGGGCCGGCCACCTCGTCGCGACAGGGGGCGGACCGTCAGGGGATGGGTCGCCCTTCCAGTAGCGCGACCTGCCGCCACGCAGGTGCAGGTACACGTGAGGACGCCAGGTGCGGCACGCACCTGCAGCTGACCGTGCCCTGCGCGCGGCAGTGCGTCCGGCGGCCAGCTCGGGTGCGCCGGATCCCTCCTGTGGACATCTTCCGTTCGACCGAGCGGGTTGTTATACTCGAACACATGTTCGAGTCTCAGCCTCTATCCGCCGATGGCATCCCGGTGTCGTCGGCGGAGCTGGCCCGGTTCGTGGACCGGCTGGCCGCGGTGAACGTCGCCGCGGGAGACGCGGAGCTGATCGATCAGATCACCGAACTGGAACGGATCAAGTCGGCGTGCGCCGCCGCGCAGGCAGCGTTGACCGTGGCGTTCGTGACCTCCCGAACCGCCGGGCTGACCGCCACCCAACTCAAGGAAGAAGGCACCCACCGCAGCATCGGCGCGCAGGTCGCGCTGGCCCGGCGGGACTCACCGTTCCGCGGCGGCCGGCACGTCGGCCTGGCCAAGGCACTGATCCGGGAAATGCCGCACACCTACCGGGCGCTGCGGACCGGGACGATCAGCGAATGGCGGGCCACCCTGCTGGTAAGGGAAACCGCGTGCCTCACCACCGCCGACCGCGGCATCGTGGACACCGAACTCGCCCCCCGGCTCGCGTCCATGGGCGACCGGCGCACCGCGCACGCCGCCGCGCTGATCGCGCAACGGCTCGACGCGGCCAGCTGCGTGAAACGCAACCGCAAAGCCACCGGCGACCGGCGGGTCAGCATCCGCCCCGCCCCCGACACCATGGCCTACCTCACCGCCCTGCTCCCCGTCGGGCAGGGCGTCGCCGTCTACGCCGCACTGACCCGGCACGCCGACCTCGGCACCGCCACCGGCGACCCCCGCGGCCGCGGACAACTCATGGCCGACGAACTCGTCCACCGCATCACCACCCCGGCCAGTCCGGCACCGGGCTCCACGGGAACAGCACCGGCCGGCACCGCGGCGAATGCCTGCCCCAACGAGGGTGACCCGGCGGCGACCAAGCCCAACAACGGTGCGGTTCCCCGGTCGGGCGACGAATCGCAGCAGGACGACGACACCGACGACACCGACGACACCGACGAGACGACACCGACGATGGTGACGACCTGACGGGCACCGTGCCGGCCGGGGTGAACATCGACATCCAACTCGTGATGACCGACCACACCCTGCTCGGCAAGGACGACGAACCCGCCATCCTCACCGGATACGGACCCATCCCCGCAGAAATCGCCCGCCGGCTCATCCGCACCGCCCCACCCGAGGTGAAAACGTTCATCCGCCGCCTCTACACCCACCCCGACACCGGACAACTACTCACCGGCGACACCAAACGCCGCACCTTCACCCCCAGCATGCGGCGCTACCTCATCGCCAGAGACCGCACCTGCCGCACCCCCTGGTGCGACGCACCCATCCGGCACGCCGACCACATCACCGCGCACCACGACCACGGCCCCACCATCATCGACAACGGCCAAGGCCTGTGCGAACGATGCAACTACACCAAACAATCACCCGGCTGGCACAGCCGCGTCGACCCCGACGGCACCACCATCACCACCACCACACCCACCGGGCACACCGCCCGCAGCGAACCACCCCCACCACCACGATCCGAACCCTGGGCACGATCCGAACCCTGGGCACGATCCGAACCCTGGGCACGATCCGAACCCTGGGTCGAAATCACCTGGCTGTACGCGGACCTCGACGATCCGGTGCCTGTGTGATGCGTCGGCACAGGTGTTCAGACGGCCAACGGCACCGGCGAACCCACGGGTGCGCGGTCATGATCGGTGATCCTGTTCAGCTCGAATTGGTAGTACAGCGGTGTGAGACCGAACACGAACAGCAGCAGGATAACGATCCAGGGATTTGCCGCGGGTTGCAGGCCGGCCGCGCGCTGGGCGGTCGCAATCCGATTTTCCCGTGTTGAAGTAGGAAACGAACGGCGGGACGATGATGACCCAGCCGAACAGAATGGTGAGCAACGACCCTGCGGGATTGATCGGCTGACGCGGATTGAAACGCTACATGTCATCGTGGATCTTGTGGTACCAGACGAAGTGGTAGATCCCGAGTGTGAGGATCGGCCATACGATCCAGACCAGAATGGCGTTGCGGTTCTTCATCGCGGCGCCGTTAATTGCACCGCCGAACGGAAGCGTAGCGGTCGATAACTCTTCGAGGATCCAACCGCCGCGTGAGGGAAGGCTTTGCTTGCTGGAAATGACACGCGGAATCGACGACCCTGGACGCATGAGCGAGAAGACCGAGCACCTCCACGACGAACCACATGACTCCGGTCTGGCCAGCCGGCTGAACTGGTTGCGGGCGGGCGTGCTCGGGGCCAACGACGGCATCGTGTCCACGGCGGCCATCGTGCTGGGCGTCGCCGGCGCCACCGACAACCGAGGCCCGGTCATCCTGGCCGGGTTGGTCGGGCTGATGGCCGGTGCCATGTCGATGGCCGTCGGCGAGTACGTCTCCGTCTCCACCCAACGGGACACCGAGCGGGCGGTGTTGGAAAAAGAACGCCGCGAGCTTGCGGAGACACCGGAGGAGGAACTCGACGAGCTGACCGCCATCTACGCAGGCAAGGGCATCGACGTCGACCTCGCCCGGCAGGTCGCGGTGCAACTGACCGCCCGCGACGCGCTCGCCGCGCACGCCGAAGCCGAACTCGGCATCGACCCGAACGCGCTGACCAACCCCTGGCATGCGGCGCTGGCCAGCTTCCTCTCGTTCATCGCGGGCGCCGCCGTTCCGTTGCTCGGAGTCGTCATCAGCGCCCAGGCCTGGGTGACCGTCACCGCGGTCGTCGTCGCACTGGCGGTCACCGGGTCGCTCAGCGCCCGGCTCGGGTCGGCGCCGGTCGGCCGGGCGGTTGCCCGCAACATCGCCGGCGGCCTGATCGCGATGGCCGTCACCTACCTGCTCGGCGGACTGGTCGGCGGGTTGCTGCCCTGAGTCCCCACCGCCGACGGCCGGAACCCTACGATCGACGGGCGGCGCTCAGCTCGGGTGCTGAGTAACTCAGTGGAGGTTCGTTCGTCGTGCTGGGCGCGCTGCAGCGACTCGTCGCCTCGTCCTGGGCACCGTGGGCCCTGCTCGCCGTCACCGGTGTGCTGCACGTGCTGGCCACCCTCGCCGGCGGCGACCCGTTCCTGATGGTCGACCTCGCCGTCTACGTCGACGGCGCCCGACACCTCACCGACGGCACCCTCTACGACTTCTTCTCCGAACCCCTGCACCTGCCGTTCACCTATCCGCCGTTCTCGGCGATGATCTTCACCCCGATGACCTGGCTGCCGTGGACGCTGCTGCGGATCCTCTGGCAGCTCGCCTCGTTCGCCGCGCTCGCCGTGATGGCGTACTGCACGCTGCGGCTGCTGGGCCGCGCGGGCAGGTCCGCCCCGCGGCCGCTGCAGCACGTCCGCGGCATCGTCGTCACCGTCACCGCCCTCGGACTATGGCTCGAGCCGGTCCGGACGACGTTCAACTACGGGCAGATCAACCTGTTCCTGTGCGCCCTGCTGCTGGCCGGCGCCGTCGCCGGGAAGGAATGGCTGGCCGGCGGGTCCGTCGGTCTGGCGGCCGGGATCAAGCTGACGCCGGCCATCACCGGGCTGTACTACCTGCTGCAGAAGCGGTGGTCCGCCGTCGTCTGGTCCGTCGCCTTCTTCGCGCTCACCGTCGCCGCCGGCGCCGCTCTGCTTCCGCAGGAGACCTGGCGGTTCTTCACCACGCTGATCTTCGACCCGGCCCGCACCGGACCGGTGTGGTCGGCCATCAACCAATCGCTGCGCGGGGCCGTCGCCAGGGTCGCAGGCGAGGACATCCCGTCCGTGTGGCTCGTCGCCGCCGCGGCCGCGGCCGTACTCGGCGTCTGGGTGACCTGGGTGTGCCTGCGCGCCGGGGACCGGGCAGCGGCGCTGCTCGCCGTCCAGTTCACCGGGCTGCTGCTGTCGCCGATCTCCTGGTCGCACCACTGGGTGTGGGTGCTGCCGTTCCTGCTGTGGTGCCTGTTCGGGCCGCGGCAGCGGGTGCCCGCGGTCCGGGCAATGGCGATCGCCTGGATCGTGGCCACCTGCAGCTACGTCGTCAGCATCCTGATCGCCCAGCAGTACATCGACATGCCCGCATCCCGGCCGCTCTGGCAGTCCGGGCTCGGCGTCATCTACCCGCTGCTCGGCATCCTGACGTTGGCGCTGTTCGCGGTCGTCAACGTCCGAACGCGGGCCGTCCCCGGCACCACCCCGGCCGGGACGTCGCGGACCGTCGTAGACTGATCTGCGACACGGGAGTCCGGTGCGCCGGGCTGAGAGCGGGACACGAAGTCCCGGACCGTCGAACCTGATCCGGATCATGCCGGCGCAGGAACGTCCTCTCCCTCGAACACCCCGTGCCTGACCCCGCGGAAGCGGAAGGGGCACATGATGCGTAGAACACGGGTTTGTCTCGCGGCCTCGGTCGCCCTGGCCATCGCAGTGGCCGGCTGCTCCGGATCCGCCGGATCGGCCGCGCCGTCCGCCTCGTCCGGAACGGCGGGGTCGTCCGGTGCCGCGACCGGATCGGTCACCCTGGTGACGCACGACTCGTTCGTCGTCGACGACGCCCTGCTCGCCGACTTCGAGAAGTCATCCGGCCTGGACGTCACGATCCTCGCGCAGGGCGACGCCGGCGCGATGGTCAACCAGCTGTTGCTGACCAAGGGAAACCCCCTGGGAGACGCGGTTTTCGGGATCGACAACACCTTCGCGTCCCGCGCCTTGTCCGCCGACATGTTGCAGCCCTACGACTCGCCGGCCGCGGCCGACGGCGCCGACAAGTTCAGCGTGGGCGACGACCGGCTCACCGCCGTCGACTACGGCGACGTCTGCGTCAACGTCGACCACCAATGGTTCGCCGCAAAGGGGATCGCCGAACCGAAGACGTTCGAGGAGCTGGCCGAACCGCAGTACAAGAACCTGCTCGTCACGCCGTCCCCGGCGACGTCGTCGCCGGGTCTGGCCTTCCTGCTCGGGACGGTCGCGCACTTCGGGCAGGACGGCTGGGAGTCCTACTGGACGAGCCTGAAGAACAACGGCGTCAAGGTCACCGGCGGCTGGACTGATGCCTACACCGTTGACTTTTCCGGGTCGTCAGGTAAGGGCGACCGGCCGCTGGTGGTGTCCTACGCGTCCTCGCCGCCCGCCGAACTCCCGGCCGACGCAACCGCCGCCACCGAGCCGCCGACCGGGGCGCTGCTGGACACCTGCTTCCGGCAGGTGGAGTACGCGGGGGTACTCGCCGGCGCCAAGAATCCCGCAGGCGCGCAGAAGGTCATCGACTTCCTGCTGTCTCCCGAGTTCCAGGCGTCCGTGCCGGAGGCCATGTACGTGTACCCGGTCGACGCCGGGGTCGCGCTGCCCGCGTCCTGGAAGGCCGCCGCACCGGTCGCCGCCAACCCGGCGACGCTCGACCCGGCGGTCATCGCCGACAACCGCGACGCATGGATCTCCACGTGGTCGGACCTGGTCGAGGGCTGAGGTGCGAGTGAATGACGCGCGAGGGATGACGTGCGAGGGATGACATGAGCGCCGTCACCGCTTTGCCGCCGCGACGGCAGCGCCCGCCGGTCGACCCGCCGGCCCGGCGGCCTTTCCGGGCGGCGCGGCACGGCTGGCTGCGCGCAGCCGGCCTGCTGTTGATCGCGGGCGTCCCGGTCACGATGTTCGCGCTGTTCTTCTTCTATCCGGTGGGCACCCTGCTCGGCCGCGGGCTGTTCCCGGACGGCGTCCTGGACCTGGGCGGGGCGGCGGAGGCGCTCGGGAAACCGAGGGTGCAACGGATCGCCCTGTTCACCGTCTGGCAGGCCGCCGCCTCGGCCGGACTGGCCGTGCTCCTGGGGGTGCCCGGCGCCCATGTGTTGTACCGGTGCACGTTTCGGGGGCGGGCCGCCGCCAGGGCATTGGTCACCGTGCCTTTCGTGCTGCCGACGATCGTCGTCGCGCTCGCCTTCCGCACCCTGTTCGCGGCGGACGGATTCCTCGGCGGCTGGAGACTGGACGGAACGGTCGCAGTCATCCTCGCGGCGCACGTCTTCCTCAACTACGCCGTCGTCGTCCGCACCGTCGGCGCTGCCTGGGCGCACCTGGATGCCCGCCCGGCCGAGGCCGCCCGCAGCCTGGGAGCCGGCCCGGTGCGGGTGTTTCTCACCGTGACGCTGCCCTCCCTGTTGCCGGCGATCGCGGCCGCGTTCGTGATGGTGTTCCTGTTCTGCGCCACCAGTTTCGGGATCATGCTGATCCTGGGCGGCGCCCGGTACGGGACGCTGGAAACCGAGATCTACCGGCAGACAGCACAAATCGGTAACCAGCAGGCAGCCGCGGTGCTGTCGGTACTGCAACTTCTCCTCGTGGTGGCGGTGCTCGCAGTCACGGCGCTGATCCGCCGGCGCAGTGAGGCGACCCTGCGGCTGCGTGCGTCGGTCGACGTGGCACGGCCCGTGCGGCGGGCGGATCTGCCGGCGGTCGCGGTCACCGCCGGGATGGCCGTCCTGCTGATCGCCCCGCTGGCCGTGCTGGTGATCCGGTCCCTGCAGACGCCGACCGGGTGGGGACTGGACAACTACCGAGCGCTGACCGGCGTGGGGGAGAGCAACATCCTCATCACACCGGTCACCGAGGCCGTCGGGTTCTCGCTGCGGACCGCGCTGGTCGCGGCGGTCCTGTCGGTCGTCATCGGGGTTCTGCTGTCCGTCGTGCTCGCCCGGCGCCCGCGACAACCGGGTCTTCGGGCGCGAATCGCCGGTCGGGCGACCGGCACCCTGGACGCCCTGGTGATGCTGCCGTTGGGGGTCAGCGCGGTCACCGTCGGCTTCGGATTCCTCATCGCGCTGGATGAACCGCCACTGGACCTGCGTTCCTCGCCGCTGCTGATCCCGATCGCCCAGGCGATGGTGACGACCCCGCTGGTGGTGCGCATGGTGCTGCCGATCCTGCGGGCGGCCGACGACCGGCTCCGGCAGGCCGCGGCCGTCCTCGGGGCGGGTCCGGTGCGGGTGTGGTGGTCCGTCGACCTGCCGATCATGTCCAGGGCGCTGGCCGGTGCCAGCGCCTTCGCGTTCGCGGTCGCGCTGGGTGAATTCGGCGCGACGACCTTCATCGCCCGGCCGGAGACCATGACCCTGCCGGTGGTGATCGGCAAGCTCATCTCCCGCCCCGGGTCGGTGAACGCCGGGATGGCGCTGGCCGCCGCGGTCGTCCTGGCGGTGCTGTGTGCGGCATCGGTGTTCCTGGTGGACGCGGCGTTCGGCGGGCGCCGCGGCGAGCCGGGAATCGGCGGGTTCTGACCATGCTCGAGATCCGAGGCGTCACCGTCAGCTATGGCACCCTGACCGCCGTTGCAGGCGTCGACCTCACGGTGCCCGACGGCTCCGTGCTCGCCCTGCTCGGGCCGTCCGGCTGCGGGAAATCGACGCTGCTGCGGGCCATCGCCGGGTTGGAACCCGTTGCGGCAGGGGCGATCCGCTGGGACGGCGCGGACCTGGCCGGCGTGCCGGTCCATCACCGCGGCTTCGGTCTGATGTTCCAGGACGGGGTGCTGTTCCCGCACCGGGACGTCGCCGGCAACATCGGCTACGGGCTGCGCCGTGCGGGGGTTCCGCGGACCGAGGCGGCCTCCAGGGTGCAGGAGCTGCTGGATGTCGTCGGCCTGTCCGGCTACGGCGCCCGCCGGGTCGGCACGCTGTCCGGGGGTGAGGCGCAACGGGTCGCGCTCGCCCGCGCCCTCGCTCCGCGGCCCCGGCTGCTGCTGCTCGACGAACCGCTGGCCGCCCTCGACACCTCCCTGCGCGGAAGGCTTCTCGCCGACCTGCGGGCGGTGCTGACCGGAACGGGGACGACCGCGGTGTTCGTCACCCACGACCAGTCGGAGGCGTTCGCGGTCGCCGACACCCTGGCGGTGATGCGGTCCGGCACGCTGCGCCAGGTCGGAGCACCGCGGGAGGTGTGGTCGCACCCCACCGATGAATGGGTGGCCGGGTTCGTCGGCTACACCTCGGTGCTCGACGCACCGGCGGCCGAGCCGCTGCTGTCCGGAGCGCTTTCAGCGGCACTGGAACCGGGTCAGCGGCTGGCGCTCCGGCCCGGAGCGCTGGTGCTGGACCCGGCCGGCGCGGTCGCCGCACGGGTGGTGTTCGCGTCGGCCTCACCGGACGGCGTGCAGCTCACCGTCGCGGTGGACGGGGTGGGCCCGGTGCGCGCCGTCGCGTCCGCTGACGTCGTGATCGGAGTGGGCGCTTCCATCCGATTGCGACTGGACCGCTCGGCTACCGCTCTGCTGCCGCCGGTCGGGGACCGCGCCCCGGCGGTCGCCCGTCCTTGAGGGCGGTGATCCGTACTCTTCGGTGCCGTGACCGTCGTGCGAGCAACTGCCGTGATCGACGCCCCGGCAGCCGTGCTGACCGCAGTGCTGGGGCGGGCGGATGTCTGGACGCGGACCGCCAGGGCGATGGACGCCCGCGCCGATCTGGCGCCGGCGCCGCTGGATCCCCGGTCGTCGTTGATCGACGGCCAGCTGATCAGGATCCGCCGGGCGGCGCCCGGGCGCGCGGACGGTTGGCTGCCTGCCCGCACGCTGATCCTTCGAGTCGGCCTCGTCCACGGTCAACCGCCGGTTCTCGAACTGTTGGCCGGACCGTTGACCCGGTGCCGGGCCCTCATCACCGTGGAACCCGACGACGGTGGTTGCCGGGTCACCGTGACCTGCGACGTCGCGTCTGCGTCGCCCGCCGTCGCCCGGGCCGCGGGCCGGCGGGCTCAGCGTGCGGCCCGATTGCTGCTCGGCATCACCGTCCTGGCCCTGACGGAGGAGCCGGCGGTCGTCGCCGCCGCGATCGTGCGGGACCGCACTGTCCTGGCGGCCCGCCGGATCGGTCCACCGCAGCTGGCCGGCAAGTGGGAACTGCCCGGCGGAAAGGTGCAGCCGGGTGAGACCGACCTGGCGGCGCTGCGCCGCGAGATCGCCGAGGAGCTCGGGGTGGCGATCACCATCGGTGACCGGCTCGGGCCCGCGGTGGAACTGGACAACGGGGCGACGTTGCGGTGCTACTCGGGGGTGCTCGGCGGCGGCCTGCTGAGGCCACGGGACCACGACGGGGTGCGCTGGGTCGGTGCAGCGGATTTGGACGACGTCGACTGGCTGCCCGCCGACCGGCAGATACTCGACCAGTTACGGCGGTTGCTCAACTCGTGATCGGTGCGACGATGACCGTTTCGGCAACGCGACAAACATGAACGATGCACTCAACGTCACCGTTATCTGTCGATCACACCATCGTGGCAGGATGCGAGGCGCTGCCTGCGAGAGGTAGCACCATCTGTGATCGGAGAACCGATTTGCGCACGTCTGTTATGACCTCACGCCTGGCTGCTTGCACGGCTGCCGCGCTGGGCTCGTTACTGCTGATCAGTTGCGGTGCGAGCACCACCGCCCCGGATGCGTCGACGTCGGCCGCGCCGGCGGCAAGCCAGAGCGGGGGAAGTTCGGCGGCTCCAGCGGCGGAAGTCGTGCCGTCGCCGCTGGATCTGAATCTGCCCAAGGACGATGCGATCGCCGCGACCCTGCCGGACAAGTACAAGCAGTCCGGCACCATGGTCGTCGCCACCGATCCGAGCTATGCGCCCAACGAATTCCTGCAGGAGGGCAGCAACGATCCGATCGGGATGGACATCGATCTGGCGAAGGCCCTCGGCCAGGTTCTGGGTCTGGAGGTGAAGATCGAGCCGGCCAGCTTCGACGGCATCATCGCCGGCATCAACGCCGGCCGTTACGACATGTCGTTGTCTTCGTTCACCGACACCAAGGCCCGGGAAGAATCAGTCAACTTCGTCACCTACTTCGAGGCGGGCACCTCGACCATGGTGTTGGCCGGCAACCCGAAGAACATCAACACGGTGACCGACCTCTGCGGCAAGCCGGTGGGAGCCGAGAACGGGACGATCCAACTGGACCAGCTCAACGATCCCAAGGTGGACGGCTCCGTCGTGAAGGCCTGCACCGATGCCGGTCAGCCGGCGCCGGTCGCCCAGGGATTCCCGAAGCAGACCGACGTCAACTCGGCGTTGGCCGCCGGCCGCATCGACGCCTACCTGGCCGACAGCCCGGTCGTCGCGTATGCCGTCAAGCAGACCGGAGACAAATTCCAGAAGGTCGGCGAGGATCAGGACGCGGCGCCATACGGCATCGCCCTGCCGAAGGAGCCGGCAGCGCTGACCACAGCGACGCAGCAGGCCGTCCAGAAGTTGATCGACTCCGGTGCCTACCAGAAGATTCTGGACAACTGGGGCGTAGCCTCCGGCGCGATCACCGAGTCCGCCGTCAACGCCGCCACGTACTGATCGGCGCCGCTGACGTCGGACGGCCTTGACAGAAGGATGGGCACACGATCATGACCGTCACCGATTCCACGGCACCGACCAGAGACGCGCCGCTGCCGATCAAGGCCATCCCCCAGCGGCATCCCTGGCGGTATGTGTCAGCGGCCGTCTTGCTGGTGTTGGCAGCGATGCTGCTCAACAGTTTCCTCACCAACCCGGCGTGGGATTGGTCGACCGTCTGGCACTACCTGTTCTCGCCGCAGATCCTCAAGGGCGTCTGGCTCACCGTCTGGGTCACCATCGCCTCGATGGTGATCGGCATCGTGCTCGGTGTGGTGCTGGCGGTGATGCGGCTGTCGGTGAACCCGATCGTCAAGGGCGTGGCCTGGATCTACATCTGGTTCTTCCGGGGCACTCCGGTGCTGGTGCAGATCATCTTCTGGGTCTTCCTCGGCCAGGTGTACCGCTACCTCAGCCTCGGCGTGCCCTTCGGCCCGCAGCTGCTGTACTTCAACACGACCGAGTTGATCCCGGTACTGGTCGGCGGTCTGCTCGCCCTCGGGCTCAACGAGGGGGCCTACATGGCCGAGATCGTCCGGTCGGGGATCACCTCGGTGGACCCGGGTCAGACCGAGGCCGCCGAGGCACTGGGGATGACCCGGCTCAGGGTGATGCGCCGCATCGTGCTCCCACAGGCGATGCGGATCATCGTGCCGCCGACCGGCAACGAGACCATCTCCATGTTGAAGACCACCTCGCTGCTGAGCGTCGCCGCCATCCTCGAACTGTTCGGCACCGCGCAGCTCATCTACGGCAGCAACTACAAGCAGATCCCGCTGCTCGTCGTGGCCAGCATCTGGTACCTCGCGTTCACCTCGGTGATGTCCGTGGGGCAGTACTTCCTGGAACGCCGCTTCGGCCGCGGGACCTCGCGCGGCAAGCAGCGGGCCAGACCCAAGCTGGAAATGGGAGGACGGCTGTGAGCCCGATCAACGAAAACGAGCCGGACGCCGGGGCGCCCGTGGTGCTCGCCGAGAAGGTGCACAAGAAGTACGGCTTCGTGGAGGTGCTCAGAGGCATCGACATGGAGGTCAAGGCGGGGGAGGTGGCCTGCCTGCTGGGTCCGTCCGGCTCGGGCAAATCGACGTTTCTGCGGTGCGTGAACCATCTGGAAAAGATCGACGGTGGCCGGCTGTCGGTGTCCGGCCACCTGGTCGGCTACCGGCAGAAGGGCGACAAGCTCTACGAACTCAAGGATCGAGAGGTCGCCCAACGCCGACGGGACATCGGCATGGTGTTCCAGCGGTTCAACCTCTTTCCGCACATGACGGCGATGGGCAACGTGATGGAGGCGCCCAACCAGGTGCTCGGTCGCAAGAAAAGCCAGTGCCGGGACGAGGCGATGACGCTGCTGCAACGGGTCGGACTGGCCGACCGGGCCGACTACTACCCCTCCGAGCTGTCCGGCGGTCAGCAGCAGCGGGTGGCGATCGCCCGGGCGCTGGCCATGCACCCGAAGCTGATGTTGTTCGACGAGCCGACCAGCGCACTGGATCCGGAACTGGTCGGTGAGGTGCTCGACGTCATGCGGGACCTTGCGGCCGGCGGAATGACGATGGTCGTGGTCACCCACGAGATCGGCTTCGCCCGCGAGGTCGGCGACACCCTGACCTTCATGGACGAGGGGATCGTCCTCGAATCCGGCAATCCGCGGGAAGTCATCGCCAACCCGCAGCATCAACGGACGAAAGACTTCCTGTCCAAGGTCTTGTGAGGCACGCCGGCCGATCACCGTCGACGAACAAGCGTCACGGCTGGTGCGGGTCGGTCCGTTCCTCGTCGGCAAGGACCTCCTCCGGCCGCGGCGGTACTGTTTCGTCGTCCTCGAGCACCCGCAGTGGGAGGTCGGGCAACCCGTCGGCGCCCAGTGGGTAGTCGCCGGTCGGTTCTTGCGTCATGAAACCTCCTGCGGTCGGCACGCACGCCGGTCAGCGCCCGGTAGCGCACGGTGAATGTAATGGACGACACCGGCGATTGCGGCAGATCAATCCGGGACGGGATCCACCGCCGGTAGACTCGGAGGGCTGCACTGCGCCGGATTGCCGGGTGGGTGGCCGATCGGCGCTCCGGATTCGAAGGCGGTGCGCCACCCAATCCGAGGAGTAGATCCAGTCGTGGCTGTCCGTTCCACTCGTTCCGACCTGCGCAATGTGGCGATCGTCGCCCACGTCGACCACGGCAAGACCACCCTGGTGGACGCCATGCTGTGGCAGTCGGGTGCCTTCCGGGTCGGCTCCGCGGTGACCGACCGGGTGATGGACTCCGGTGACCTGGAGCGGGAAAAGGGCATCACCATCCTTGCGAAGAACACCGCCGTCAGGCGCGGCGACATGGTGATCAACATCGTCGACACCCCCGGGCACGCCGACTTCGGCGGCGAGGTCGAGCGGGCTCTGATGATGGTCGACGGCGTCGTGCTGCTGGTGGACGCCTCCGAGGGCCCGCTGCCGCAGACCCGCTTCGTGCTGCGCAAGGCCCTCGAGGCCCGCCTCCCGGTGGTGCTGGTGATCAACAAGACCGACCGGCCCGACGCCCGGATCGACGAGGTCGTCGACGAGACGTACTCCCTGTTCCTGGACCTGGACGCCGACGACGAGCAGATCGAGTTCCCGATCGTCTACTGCGCCTCCCGCGCCGGCCGGGCATCGCTGAACAAGCCGGCCAACGGCGAGATGCCGGACTCGGAGAACCTGGACCCGCTCTTCGACACCCTGCTGACCGCGATTCCTGCGCCCGTGTACACCGAGGGCGCGCCGCTGCAGGCGCAGGTCACCAACATCGACGCCTCCCCGTTCCTGGGCCGGATCGGGATGTGCCGGATCATCGAGGGCACCATCCGCAAGGGCCAGCAGGTCGTCTGGATCCGGCAGGACGGCACCGTCCAGCGCACCAAGATCACCGAGCTGCTGATGACCGAGGCGCTGGACCGGGTGCCCGTCGAGTCGGCCACGGCCGGCGACCTGATCGCGGTCGCGGGCATCGCCGACATCACGATCGGTGAGACCCTTGCCGACCCGGAGAACCCGGTCGCGCTGCCGCCGATCCACGTCGACGAGCCGGCCATCTCGATGACCGTCGGCATCAACACCTCCCCGCTGGCCGGCAAGGACGGCGGCACCAAGCTGACGGCCCGGCAGGTGAAGAACCGGCTCGATGCCGAACTGGTCGGCAACGTCTCGATCAAGGTGCTGAACACCGAGCGCCCCGACACCTGGGAGGTGCAGGGCCGCGGGGAGCTGGCGCTGGCCATCCTGGTGGAGACCATGCGCCGGGAGGGCTTCGAGCTGACCATCGGCAAGCCGCAGGTCGTCACCAAGGTCGTCGACGGCAAGGTGCACGAGCCGTTCGAGCGGCTGACGGTCGACGTCCCCGAGGAGTACCTCGGCGCCGTCACCCAGGTCCTGGCGCTGCGCAAGGGCCGGATGGAGGCGATGACGAACCACGGCACCGGCTGGGTACGGATGGAGTTCCACGTCCCCTCCCGCGGGCTGATCGGCTTCCGCACCGAGTTCCTCACCGACACCCGGGGCACCGGCATCGCGCACCACGTGTTCGACGGGTACGAGCCGTACGCGGGCGAGCTGCGCGGCCGACCGACCGGTTCGCTGGTCGCCGACCGGTCCGGCAAGGCCACCCCGTTCGCCATGTTCAACCTGCAGGAGCGCGGCACCATGCTGGTCCCGCCGACCACCGAGGTGTACGAGGGCATGATCGTCGGCGAGAACTCCCGGGCCGACGACATGGACGTCAACATCACCAAGGAGAAAAAGCTCACCAACATGCGCCAGTCCAGCGGTGACGAGCTGGTGCACCTGGTGCCGCCGCGCTCGCTGTCGCTGGAGCAGGCGCTGGAATTCTGTGCCGACGACGAATGCGTCGAGGTGACGCCGAAGGCGGCCCGGATCCGCAAGGTCGCCCTCGCCGCCACCGACCGGGCCAAGCAGCGCTCGCGCAACAAGTAGCCCGACCCTCCGTAGGGTTGGTGCGTGCGGCGGCGACGTGGTCTGGCGGTGCTCGCCCTGGCCTGCCTGCTCGGGGTGAGCGCCTGCACGCCGCCTGGGCTGCCCGAACCGATCGCGCCCAGCGGTCCGTCCGCCGTCCCCGGGGCGCCGCCGCCCGCCGGCACCGTGGTGATCGGCCTGGACGGGACCGACGGGCCGATCACCGGCTTCAACCCGTACGCCATCGCGGACTTCTCCCCGGCGGCGCAGGCGGTGGCATCACTGGTGCTACCCGCGGCGTTCGTGATGTCGTCCACCGGCGAGCTCACCCCGGACGGAGACGTCATCGACGACGCCGCGGTCACCTCCGCGGATCCCTTCACCGTGACGTACACCCTCGACCAGGACGCGTCCTGGTCGGACGGCACCCCGGTGACCGCCGAGGACTTCTCCTATCTATGGGCGCAGATGCTGGTGCAGCCGGGAACGGTCGATCCGGCGGGCTACCAGCTGATCGACGCGGTCCGCTCCCGCAATGCCGGCAAGACCGTCGAGGTGCAGTTCAGCGCCACCTTCCCGGACTGGCGCACGCTGTTCTCCCCGCTGCTGCCCAGCCACCTGATCAAGGACTTCCCGGGCGGCTGGTCGGCGGCGCTGGCCAGCGATGTCCCGCTGTCGGCGAATCGCTACCGGATGACGTCGTACGACCCGGTCACCGGCCAGATCACGTTGGCGCGCAACGACAAGTACTGGGCCGCGCCACCCGGCCCGGCCGCGGTCGTCCTCCGGCTCGGCGAGCCGCGAGAGCTGTTGAACGCCTTCCAGCGCGGTGACGTGCAGGCCCTGTGGTTCGCGCCCGACGGCGCCATGGCGGAGTCGGTGCGGACCGCGGTGCCCGCGGATCGGCGGACGGTCGTGCCGGCCCCGGTCACCCTGCAGTTGGTCTTCAACACGGCTTCGGGCGACACCGCGTCCACCAACGTCCGAGCCGCGATCGCGGCCGCGGTCAACCAGCCGCTGCTGGCGGTGGACCTCACCGCCGGCTGGCTCGACGGTGGCAGCCCGGTCGCATCCCAGGTCCGGTTACCGTCACAACTCCCGTCCCGGAGCTTCCCGCCACCTTCTGTGGGCACGGGCGATGCCGCTGCCGCACGGGCCGCCCTGCGGGCCGCCGGCTACACCGGCAACGGGCTGTACGTCACCAAGGACGGCCGGGTGTTGCGGCTGACCCTGGGGTACCCCCGCGGTGACTCCAGGCTCGCCGCGGCCGCCCGGTCCATCCAGCGTCAGCTCGGGGCCGTCGGAATCGAGGTGGACCTGCTGGCGGACGCGACGACCACCCTGATCAACAGCCGGATGGCGGGCGGCACCTTGGATCTCGGGCTGATCGCAGTGCCGAGGGACAGCTCGGATGCGGCCTCTGCGGCATCAGCCTTCGGATGCCCGATCAACAGCCCACTCGGCGTCGGATCAACTGATACCAGCGCGGCCGGTGCTTCCCCGCCGTCCACATCCTCGAACTCCACGTCCTCGACCTCCACGTCCTCGACCTCCACGTCCCCGACGTCCGTGGCGTCGTCGCCCGAACCACCGCAGGCCGGGGAGCTGTCGACCTACGCGGAAACGACGGCCGCGGCGCCGACCGACGGCGAGTCACTGACCGAACCCGCGGGCAGCCCACCGCGCACCGGGAACCTGTCCGGATACTGCACGCCTGGTGCCCAGACCCAACTGGTCTGGGCGCTGACCGGGATCGAACCCGTCACCGTGCTGGACCCGACCCTGTGGGCCGATGCCCCCGTCCTGCCGGTGCTGCAGCCGTCGACGATGTTCGCTGTCTCCGCCTCCCTGCGGCCGGTGCTGGACGGCCCGCACGACGATTGGGAGTGGACCGGCCCGTTGGCCGGGCTGAGTGATTGGCCGGTTTCCTGACCTTTGCGCCCTCGGCGGGACTATGCACCGTCATCGTCCGGCCCCCCGCAGAACTTCCTGCGCTGCCGCCGTTCGGGTGATCGTTGTTTACCGAGGGTCGAGAAATATCCGTTTGCAGCGTGATGGTCCGCCATGGGCGCTCACTGTTGTTAACCTTCGGTCACGATTTTGCCAGTCGGTGCGTCCGCTCCTTGAGATGACTCGTAAGGTCTGTCAGGTCGGACACGGAGGTGACGAGCGTCGCACCTTGATCCGCCGCTCGGTCGATGGGGGCCGGGTGGGGATGTGCTTGTGCCGTCACAAGGAGGATTGTCAATGAGAAGAACGCGGGCAGTGTCTTTCACTGCTCTGGCAGCTGCGGCAACGCTGGTGCTCGCCGCCTGTGGCGGTAGCAGCAGTAGCAGCGACACGTCCAGCAGCGCCGCAACAGCGGCATCGTCGGCGGCAGGTGCGTCCGGTGAGTCGTCGGCCAGCGGTGAAGCCAGCGGGTCTGCCGATGCGTCGGCCACCGGGGAAGCCTCGGGTGGCGCCACCGTCCCCGGCAGCCAGCTCACGTATGCCAACGAGCAGGAGATCTACGACTACAACACCAGCAGCGGGTCCGGCAACGCCGTGGCGAACTCGGTGGCGCTCGTCCAGGTGTTGCGTGGCTTCTCCTACGTCGACAACGAGGGCAAGCTGCAGCGCGACACCGAGTTCGGAACGTTCGAGAAGACCTCCGACGACCCGTTGACGGTGGAGTACACCTTCAACGACAAGGCAGTGTGGTCCGACGGCACGCCGATCGGCTGCGCCGACTTCCTGCTGGCCTGGGCGTCCGGCTCCGGCCGGTACGGCAAGGACGGGAAGATCAACGAGCCGGGCAAGCCGTCGTCGTCGGGGGAGTACCTGTTCGATGTCGCATCGACGTCGGGTCTGGACCAGACCGAGAAGCCGAAGTGCTCTGACGGTGACAAGAAGGTCACCCTCGTCTACGACAAGCCGTTCGTCGACTGGGAGGCCGCCATCCTGACCTCGGCGGGTGGCTTCATCCTCCCGGCGCACGTCGCTGCCAAGCAGGCCGGCACTGATTCAGCCGGTTTCGTCAAGGCGGTCGAGACCGATGACATCGCCACGCTGAAGAAGGTCGCTGACTTCTGGAACACCGGGTGGACGTTCGACAAGGCCAAGGGCCTGCCCGATGCATCGCTCATCCCGTCGGCCGGCCCGTACATCCTGTCGGCCTGGGACCCGGGTCAGTCGGTGACCCTGAAGGCAAACCCCAAGTGGTGGGGCACCCCGCCGAAGACCGAGACCATCGTCATCCGGTACCTGGCGCAGGATCAGCAGATCCCGGCGTTGCAGTCCGGCGAGGTCGACGTCATCGAGCCGCAGCCGAACCCGGACACCAACGCCGCGCTGTCGGCCCTGGGTGATGCGGTGACGGCGGACTTCGGTTCGCAGTTCACGTACGAGCACATGGACCTGAACACCAAGACGGCGTTCAAGAACGAGAAGCTCCGTGAGGCGCTGTTCAAGTGCGCACCGCGGCAGCAGATCATCGACAATCTGATCGTTCCGGCCAACCCGGACGCCAAGCTGCTCAACTCGCTGACCGTGATGGACTTCCAGCCGGGGTACGAGGAAGCGGCGAAGGCATCCGGCTTCGAGGCCTATGCGGAGCCCGACATCGCGGCGGCCAAGGAGGCCTACGCGGCATCCGGTGAGGCTCAGGGCAAGACGATCCGGATCATCCACATCGATCCGAACCCGCGTCGTACCAACGAGGTCGCGTTGCTGAAGGCGTCTTGTGACCAGGCCGGCTTCAACATCCAGGACACCCCGCTGTCCAGCGACAAGTTCGGTCCCGCGCTCGACGGCGGCGACTACGACATGGCGCTGTTCGCCTGGGCCGGATCCGGCCTGAACGGCGCCGTCCCGCCGCTGTACCTGTCCAACGGCGGGCAGAACACCGCGGGGTGGAACGACCCCGAGGTGGACGCCGCGTTGAACAAGATTGCCACCTCGACGAACTCCGACGAGATTCCGGCCCTGCTGCAGCAGGTCGACCAGGGACTGGCGAAGAACTACTACACCTTCCCGATCTTCGCGTTCCCGGGTGTTGTCGCGTTCAAGAAGGGCGTGGAAGGCGTCGTGCACAACGCCACCCAGACCCAGGCCACCTGGAACATGCAGGACTGGTCGAAGAGCGGCAGCTAGCCGGCTTGGCATGACGCACCACTCGGGATCAGACTGATCCTGAGCACATCCTTCGCCGCGGGCCGGGACTTGCGAGTCCCGGCCCGCGGTGCAGGAGAGGCCGGGTGCTTCCGGCGTCCGGATCTTTGATTTCACATCCGTAACTGCTACGACGGACCGGAGGTCGGATGGCCCCCTTCATCATCAGACGGCTGTTCGTGTCGTTCTTCGTGCTGCTGGCGGCGACCTTCATCGTCTACGTGCTGGTCGCGAGCGCGGGCGATCCGCGATCCGCGCTGTACGAGTCGAACGACCCCGGCAAGGCCACGAAGATCGCCGTCATCACCCGCAATCTCAGTCTCGATGTTCCGGTGATCCCGCGGTACTTCGCCTGGCTGGGCGGTGTGCTCGGCTGTTTCATCGGCAAGTGCGATCTCGGCAAGACGAGCACCGGCGCCGAGGTGTGGAGCCAGCTGTCCGTGGCCATGGGCGCGACCATCCGCCTGGTCCTGTTTGCCACGATCATCGCGATCGTGCTCGGGGTGACCGTCGGCATGATCACCGCCCTGCGGCAGTACTCCGGCCTGGACTACTCGGTCACCTTCATCTCTTTCCTGTTCTTCTCGCTGCCGGTCTTCTGGATCGCGGTGCTGATGAAGCAGTTCCTGGCCATCCGGTTCAACGAATGGCTCAAGTCGCCGACCATCTCGATCGCCTTGATCGTCGTGCTCTCCGCGCTGGTCGGGCTCGCCGCGATGGCGATCGTGGGCGGTGACGCCAAACGAAGACTCGCCGCCTTCGCCGGCGGTGCCCTCGCCACCGGTCTCGTCCTGACGTACGTGACGCTGTCCGGATGGTTTTCCGAGCCCGGCATCAGCGCCGTCGCGATGGTCGTGATGTCGGCGATCACGGCGGTTGCCGCCACCGCGCTGTTCGCCGACTTCCAGTCGCGGACGGTGCTGGTGTCCGCCCTGGTCACCGCGCTCGTCGGTGTCATCTCGTACTTCGCGCTGGATTCGCTGCTGGCCGACCCGAGCACCCTGCTGATCCTGGGTCTGCTGGTCGTGGCGCTGGTCGTCGGCGCCGGCATCGGCACGGCGATGGGCGGGCTGTTCCGCTCGCAGGCGGTCAAGGCCTGCATGCTGACGGCCTTCGGGTGCAGCGCGCTGGTCTTCATGTCGCACCTGCTCAGCGCGGTCCCGGCCTACTCGGAGAATGTCAACGGGGTCGTCATCGCAACAATCGGCGACTCGACCCCGAACTTCACCGGCACGTTCTGGGAGGTCACCCTCGACCAGCTGGCGCACCTGATCCTGCCCACGATCGCGATCGTGCTGATCTCGTTTGCGTCGTACACCCGGTACACCAGGGCCTCCATGCTCGAGGTGATGAATGCCGACTACATCCGCACGGCCCGCGCCAAGGGGCTGTCGGAGCGCACCGTCGTGGTCCGGCACGGATTCCGCAACGCCCTCATCCCGATCACCACGTTGATGGCGATCGACTTCGGCGCCGTCATCGGCGGCGCCATCATCACCGAGACCGTTTTCGGCTGGTCCGGAATGGGGAAGTTGTTCAACGACGCACTGAAGATCCCCGACGCCAATGCGGTGATGGGCTTCTTCCTGATCACCGGCACGGCGGTCGTCATCTTCAACATGATCGCCGACATCGCGTACGGCTTCCTCGACCCCAGGATTCGGCTGTCATGAGCACAGAAGAAAAGGTCCCCACGGACAAGGCCGTCGACGTTCTCCCGGCCGACGCCAAGCCCGGCGACGTCCCACCACTCGGCTCGAAGCCGACCGACTCCACCGCCGCCGAGGGCATGGCCATCGTCGCCAGGACTCAGGCCCAGTTGGTGCGCCGCCGGTTCTTCCGGCACCGGGCGGCGATGATCTCCCTGGCCATCCTGATCCTGGTCATCCTGCTCGCCTACACCTCTATCGGCTACGGGCCGATTCCAGGTTGGTGGAAGTACAACTACGAGACCCCGGGCGTCGTGGTCAACCGCGGTGCGCCCACCCTGACGCTGTGGCCGTTCTCCATCGGCGAGCACCCGTTCGGGCAGGACGATCTCGGCCGTGACTACTTCGCACTGACGATGCGCGGCGCGCAGATCTCGATCATGATCGCGTTCATCGTCGGAATCGTCAGCACGCTGATCGGCGTCACCATCGGTGCGCTGGCAGGCTACTACCGCGGCTGGGTCGAGGGCGGCCTGATGCGGTTCACCGACGTCATGATCACCATCCCGATCCTGGTGATCGCCGCCGTGCTGGGACAGAAGTTCGGCGGTGCGGGCCCGATCGTGCTGGCCATCGTCGTCGGTCTGGTGCTGTGGACCGGGCTCGCCCGGCTGATCCGCGGGGAGTTCCTCTCGCTGCGGGAGAAGGAATTCGTCGAGGCCGCGAGGGCGCTGGGGGCAAAACCGAACCGGATCATCTTCAAGCACATCCTGCCGAACACCGTCGGCGTCATCACCGTCGCCGCCACGCTGGCCATCGCGAGCGCGATCCTGCTCGAGACGGCCCTGTCGTACCTGGGTTTCGGCGTCCGCGCGCCGGATACCTCACTCGGCCTGTTGGTCTCCACGTATCAGAACGCCTTCGCCACCAGGCCGTGGCTGTTCTGGTGGCCCGGTCTTTTCATCATCATCATCGCGCTGTGCGTCAACTTCATCGGTGACGGGCTGCGCGATGCCTACGATCCGCGACAGAACAGGGTGCGTGCCTGATGTCCTTACCGTTGGGTCCGGACGGAACCGAGGGAGGGAACTCCTCGGGAGGCAGCCTCTACGGCCTTCGGGAGGAGGGCAGCCCGGAGCTGTTCCAGGTCTACGAACCATCCGACGGTGCCGAACTGTCGCCGGCGCGGGATTCCTCTGTCTCGGCCATCGGCGCCGAGGAGGTCCTCAAGGTCGAAGACCTGACCGTCGGTTTCCCCACCGAGGACGGCCTGGTCCGCGCGGTCCGCGGGGTGTCGTACACGCTGCACGAGCGTGAGGTGCTTGGCATCGTCGGCGAATCGGGATCCGGTAAGTCGGTGTCCTCGATGGCGGTGATGGGCCTGCTGCCCAAGAGCGCCCGGATCACCGGCAACATCTCGTTCCGAGGCAAGAACATCCTGTCGATGTCCAAGGGCGAGCAGCGGTCGCTCCGCGGTCGGAAGATCGCGATGATCTTCCAGGACCCGATGACGGCGATGAATCCCGTCTACACCATCGGCTTCCAGCTCGCCGAGGCGGTGCTGTCGCACGAGGTCATGCCGAAGAAGGCCGCCATGGCGCGGGCGGAGGAAATGCTGAACCTGGTCGGCATCCCGCAGCCGAAGGCCCGGCTCAATTCTTACCCGCATGAATTCTCCGGTGGGATGCGGCAGCGCGCGATGATCGCGATGGCGGTGATCAACAACCCGGACGTCATCATCGCCGACGAGCCGACCACCGCTCTCGACGTCACCGTGCAGGCGCAAATCCTCGAGAAGCTGATCGAGGTCAAGGACGCGTTCAACGCCGCCATCGTGCTGATCACCCATGATCTCGGCGTCGTCGCCGGCATGGCGCACCGCACGCTGGTGATGTACGCGGGCCGGCCGGTCGAGCTGGGCACCACCGACGATGTCTTCTATCACCCGCGGATGCCTTACACCGCCGGGCTTCTCGGATCCATCCCGTCGGCGGGGGACACAGGACGGTTGCGCCCCATCACCGGTGCGCCGCCCTCGTTGATCAACCTGCCGACGGGCTGCCCGTTCTCGCCGCGCTGCCCGCTGGCCACCGACATCTGCCGGACGGAGGAACCGGCGTTGCTGCCGACCGATGCGATCGATCACCTGGCGGCCTGTCACCACTGGGATCAGCTGGCGGCGGCACCGGATCCGACGGCGTTCTTCCGGACGGAGAGTGAGGCACGCCGATGAGTTCACCGAGCGCGCAGACTGCGACCGACGGCACCGCGACCTACGACCACCTGCTGGATGTCCAGAATTTGGTGATGGAATTCCCGGTGAAGGGCGGCGGGCTGTTCCGCCGGGTGGTCGGCAAGGTGCAGGCGGTATCCGGCGTCGACATGCACCTGGACCCGGGCGAAACGCTCGGCGTCGTCGGCGAATCCGGGTGCGGGAAGTCGACCACCGGACGGGCCATCCTCCAGTTGCACAAGCCGACCAGCGGTTCCGTGCGACTGCGCGGTGAGGAACTGACCACCATGTCCGCGGACGACCTGCGGGCCGTCCGGCGCAACCTGCAGATCGTGTTCCAGGACCCCTACGCGTCGCTGAACCCGAAAATGCCGGTCAACGACATCGTGGGCGAGGCGCTCAAGATCCACGGGCTGTGGGAGCAGGACGGCCTGGACCGGGTCGGCGCCCTGCTGAAGCTGGTCGGCCTGTCGCCCGAACACGGCAACCGTTACCCACACGAGTTCTCCGGCGGGCAGCGGCAGCGGATCGGCATCGCCCGGGCGCTGGCCCTGGAGCCGGAGGTCCTGATCCTCGACGAGCCGGTCTCCGCGCTGGACGTCTCGGTGCAGGCGGGTGTGGTCAACCTGCTGGAGGACCTGCAGGACACCCTGGGCCTGGCGTACTTCTTCATCGCGCACGACCTGTCCATCGTCCGCCACATCTCCGACCGGATCGCGGTGATGTACCTGGGAAAGGTGGTCGAGACCGGCAGCCAGGAAGCCGTCTACGGCAACCCGAAGCACCCGTACACGGTGGCGCTGCTGTCTGCGGCGCCGGAGGCGGACCCGAATTTGGAGCGGAACCGGCAGCGGATCATGCTCACCGGCGACGTGCCCAGCCCGCTGAATCCGCCGTCGGGCTGCCGGTTCCGCACCCGGTGCTGGAAGGCCCAGGAGCTGTGCGCCGAGGTCGAGCCGCCGCACGTCGACTTCGGCGACGGCCACACCGCCGCCTGCCACTTCCCGGTCACCGACATCAGCCTGGAGACGCACAACGCCGCCCTGCACATGACGAAGGGCGTCACAGCTCCGCACACCACCCCTGACGCCTGACCGCTCGGTGTCCCGCCGTCTGCTCGCCGTCCACGCGCATCCCGACGACGAGTCGTTGACGATGGCGGGCACCCTGGCCGGCGTTGCAGCCTCCGGCGGGCAGGTCACGCTGCTCACCGCGACCCTGGGCGAGCAGGGCGAGGTCATCGGTGAGGAATTGCAGGGCCTGACTGCTGACAACGCCGACCAACTCGGTGGCTACCGGCTCACCGAGTTGCGCGCGGCGTGCGCCGCGTTGGGCATCACCGACCACCGGTTCCTCGGCGGGCTCGGCGCCTTCCGCGACTCCGGGATGGCCGGGACCCCGTCGACCGGGCATCAGCGCGCGTTCGTCCGCGCTCGCGCCGGTGGCCCGGACCACCGGCGGGCGGCTGCCGCGGTGGCGGCGGTGATCGACGAGGTCCGGCCGGAGGTGCTGCTCACCTACGACGCCGACGGCGGCTACGGCCACCCCGATCACGTTGCGGTGCACGAGGTCTCCGTTGCCGCGGTGATGGCCGCGAGCTGGCGGGTGGGCAGGGTGCTGGCCGTCGTCCGGCCGCGGACGGCGACCACCGAGGCGTTCCGGGCGTACCGCGAGATCGATCCGCCCGCCGGGTACCAACGCGCAGATGCGGGCGAAACGGGGTTCCTCGCCGACGATGATGCGGTCGCGGTTGCGGTGCCCGTCGCCGGGCACCAGCTCTCCAGGGAGCAGGCGCTGTCGGCGCACGCGACCCAGGTCGACCTGCTGCCGAGAGGGTTCGCGTTGTCCAACCGGATTGCTCAGCCTTTGCCGGGCTACGAGTACTACCGGTTGCTGTCCGGCGAGCCGCCGCCCTGCGGGTCGGACGGCGCCGCCGCGTCCGACGTGTTCGCGGGTCTGCGGTGACCGCCACCGACCCGGTGCCGATCCCGAACCCGGTCGACCCGGCACCGACGCCCGCGGACTGGCTGCTGGTGGTGTTGATCACCCTGCTCGCCGGCTTCGTCGCGGTGGTTGGCCTGGCGTTCCTGCCGCTGTACGTCGGTTCGGTACCGCTGCCGATCAGCGCACTGCTCGGGGTGGGGAGCATGATCCTCGCCCCCCGCGCCTGCTACCGGCTCACCGGATCGCTGGCCGCCGCGGTCGCCCCGGTGCTGGCCTGGTTCGCGGTCTCCGTCTGGTTCGTCCTGAAACACAACGCCCTGATGCCGGCGTTGCCGCTCACCGTCATCGCCGGCCAATGGCGGGTGATGCTGCTGCTCGGCCTCGGCTCGCTCGCCGCCGCGGCCACCGTCGGGCTGCTCTGGGCGGATCGACTGCGCCGGCGGATGGCCGCCGACGCCCGCCGGGAACCGAACTCCCCGGAGGTTGTGGCGCCGTCCTCGAGCTGACCGGATGCCCCGGGGCCGTTCGAAGCACACCCGCTCGCAGGGGATACTTGTCTGTGCCTCTCGGCCGCCAACTCCGTCGACAGGAGTGCCATGGCGGGCCGACCAATGCGTGGAGAACCGACGTGACATATGTGATCGCCGAGCCGTGTGTGGATGTCCTGGACCGTGCCTGCGTCGAAGAGTGTCCGGTCGACTGCATCTACGAGGGCGGCCGGATGTTGTACATCCATCCCGACGAATGTGTCGATTGCGGCGCCTGCGAACCGGTCTGCCCGGTGGAGGCGATCTTCTACGAGGACGACGTGCCCGCCGAGTGGACCGACTACACCCGGGCGAACGTCGACTTCTTCGACGAACTCGGCTCGCCCGGTGGAGCGTCCAAGGTCGGCAAGATCAACCGGGACGACCCGCTGATCGCGGCCCTCCCCCCGATGGGGGAGGAGAGCTGACCCCGCCCGGGGGCGACCGGCCGTCGACCCGGGAGGCCGGCGGCGCGCCCACTGCTCGGCCGATGGCCGGGGGCAGGGCGAACACGCCGGCGGTGTCCCTGCTCCCCGAGTTCCCCTGGGACAGCCTGCTTCCGGCCAAGCAGAAGGCGATTGCCCACCCGGAAGGTCTGGTGGACCTCTCGGTCGGAACACCCGTCGATCGGGTGCCGTTGCCTGTCCGGACCGCCCTCGGCGATGCGTCGGAGGCGCCCGGTTATCCGACCGTGCACGGGACGCAGGCCGTCCGCCGTGCCTACACCGATTGGCTGTCCAGGGCGCACGGGGTGACCGACCTCGACCCGGCGAACGTGATGCCCACGATCGGGTCGAAGGAGCTGGTGGCGTCCCTGCCGACCCTGCTCGGGCTCTGTCCCGGCGACACTGTGGTCATTCCCGAGCTGGCCTACCCGACCTACGAGGTCGGCGCCATCATGGCCGGGGTCAAGGCGATCAGGTCCGACTCGCTGACGGCGATCGGGCCGGAGCGGGTCTCCCTGCTGTGGATCAACTCCCCGTCCAACCCCACCGGACGGGTGCTCGGCGTTGACCACCTGGTGAAGGTGGTGAGCTGGGCCCGGGCGCGTGGCGTCATCGTCGCCTCCGACGAGTGCTACATCGATCTGGGCTGGGACGCCGCCCCGGTGTCGATCCTGCATCCCGACGTCAGCGGGGGGGACCACCGGGGTCTGCTCGCCGTGCACTCACTGTCCAAGCGGTCCAACATGGCCGGCTACCGCGCGGGCTTCGTCTCCGGGGACCCGGGCATCGTTGCCCGGTTGATCGCCATTCGGCGGCACCTCGGTGCGATGGTCCCGGCCCCCGTGCAGGGCGCCGCGAGGGCGGCACTCGCCGACGACGGGCACGTGCTGGCGCAGCGCAGCCGGTACAGCCACCGGCGCGCGTTGCTGCAGGAGGCGTTGGACACCGCCGGGTTCCAGGTGTTCGGCGAGGCCGGGCTGTACCTGTGGTGCACCCGCGGCGAATCGGACATGGGAACGGTCGACTGGTTCGCCGACCGGGGCATCCTGGTCACCCCCGGCCGGGTGTACGGGCACGCCGGGGGCAACTACGTCCGCATCGCGCTCACCGCGACCGACGAGCGGGTCACCTCGGCGGCGGCGCGACTTGCCAAGTGGTCCGGACGGCGCTGACCCGTCACGCCGACGGCGACGGTGGTGGTGCGGCCAGCAGGATCTCGCCGACTGCCGTTTCCAGATCGCGGTCGAGATCGAGCGCCTGAAGCCGGGAAACACGGACCGGCAGCGGCTGCCTGGACGTGGCGATCTCGTGGAGGTATTCCTTGCGGCCGAATTCGATCTGCGCCCGGTCGAGCAGGGCGAACAGCCGGGCGGCGACGTCATTGGCCGCCAATGCCGGCTCCGGCCATAACGTGACCGTGATTGCGGCCGCGGCCGGGACGGCGTCGATGCTGACCGTCGTGCGGAGGCTCTCGGTGCTGACCGGCGACTGCGTCGCGGTGTGGTCGACCGTTGCCGTCGGCACACCATCCGCCGCGAGGCCCAGGAACGTGATGCGCCAGTCCCGCCGGTCCGGAATGCACGACAGCGCACCGGACGCCGGGCCGATGGTGACGACCCCGCGGGCCTGGTCGAACACGACCGGCGTTCGGGCAACGGATCCCGGATCGAGGCCGGTGCCGCTGCCGTCGTCCTCGAGCAGCGTGAACCTGCCGTCGGCGCCGACGACGACGAGAACCTCGAGACCGACGGGATTGTCGGGGCTGTTGCCGGGCACCTCGGCGCCGGCGAGCGGCAGGATGGCGCCGGCGCCGGCGAGGACCGGGATCTCGTCCAGACCGCGGTGCATGATCAGCTCGCGGTCGCCGTCGTAGACCAGCCCGGTGAAGATGTCGACCCATCGGCCGGCGGGCAGCCAGGTCCGGACGCCGGCCATCAGCAGCCGGCGGTTGACCGGAGCGGTGACCGGCGCAACGAGCAACTGCGATCCGAACGTGAACTGGTTCGGAACCCGGTACGCCTGGGCCAATTCCGGATACGACCAGTACATCGGCTGCACCAGCGGCTCGCCGTCACGGGCGGCCAGGTGATTCATGGTGTGCAGGTACGGCAGCAGCCGGTGCCGCAGCCGCAGGTAGCGGGTCATGATGGCCTGTGCCTGGGCGCCGAACCGCCAGGGCTCCTTTGTGTTGAACGGGCTCAGGCTGGAGTGCAACCGCAGGATCGGCGAGAACACCCCCAGCTGCACCCATCGGGTGGCCAGCTCGTCGTCCTTGCTGCCGAACATGTGGCCGCCGATGTCGTGGCTCCACCATCCGTAGCCGATGTTCGACGCCGTCGCGGTGAACTGCGGCTGGAAGTCCAAGCTCGCCCAGCTGACCACCGTGTCGCCGGAGAAACCGACCGGGTAGCGGTGGCTGCCGGGGCCGGCGTACCGGGAGAACGTCAACGGGCGCTTGCCGTCCCGCGCGCTGTCCAGGAAATGGAAATGGTTGAGCATCCACAGTGGGTCGATGCCGGCGACCCGGGAGTGCGACCCGGATTGCCAGTCGATCCACCAGAAGTCGACACCCTGACGTTCCAGGGTGCGGTGCAGCACATCGAAGTACGCGGTGAGGAAATCCGGGTCCGTGACGTCGAAGGCGATCGGGTCACCGGCCTCAGGGTCGCGGCCCAGCGCCGCCGCCATCTCCGGGTAGAGGTCCTCGAAGGCCCGCACCCCGTCCGCCGGGTGCACGTTCAGCGTCACCCGCAGGCCGTGCTCGTGCAGCCAGGCCAGGAACTGCTCGGGGTCGGGGAACAACTCCCGGTTCCAGCTGTACCCCGTCCAGCCGCTGCCGTGTCGCGGGTCGACATCGATGACGTGCCAATCCATGTCGAGCACAGCGACGGAGAACGGGATGCCCTCGGCGGCGAATCGCTCCAGCAGGCCGCGGTACTCGTCGGCGGTGTAGCGGTGGTAGCGGCTCCACCAATTCCCGAGCGCGAACCGCGGGAGCAGCGGCGTCGGACCGGAGACCGCGTACAGGGCGCGGACGGAGTCCCGGTAGTGCCGGCCGTAGCCGAAGAAGTACAGATCGGTGCGCCGTCCGTCCCGCGGCGCGACCCAGCCCTCGTCGTCGAGGACCGGAGTGCGGGAGTCGTCGAGCACGGCGTAGCCCCATCGGGACAGCACGCCGGGTTCGAGCGGGACGGCGCCGTCGGCGTTGTCCAGCGTTCGCGCGGTGCCGCCCAGGTTGGTGTCGCCCAACCTGCTGCCGATCGCTCCGGCGTCCGCGCCGTATCGCCAGACGCTGTGGTAGGAGCTGATATTCCCCCTGATCTGGATGCTCATGCCGCTGGTGGTGAACGGTCCGCGGTCGTAGATCAGGTGGACCCGATCCGTGATGATCTCCAGGTGCTGCGGGCCGTCGACCACCCGGAACCGTGGCACCGGCAGGTCGCGGAACAGCGCGAAGGCGCTTGCCCGGTCCTCGAAGACGCCGTCGTCGGAGTACTCGAGCCGGAGCAGCCCGTCGGCCAGCACGGTGATCCGGTACCGGTCTCCGAGCACCGTGGCGGCCGGGTCGGCGAGCGGGCGGGACTGCGTGGGGTAGGGGAGCATCGACCTTCTTCCGGGCGGAACCGACGGCGGTGTGCTGGCGGTCAGTTGCCTTCCCACAGCAGGTCCACGCTGTCGGTGTTGGTGCCCCAGCGCAAATCCAGGTGCCAGCAGCCAGGTTGCGGCATGTCGACACCGGACGGACCCGGAGCCGAATCGAGTTCGACCGTGTGCTTCAGGGTGCTTCCTTCCAGCGTTCCGGTGATCACCAGGTGATCGTCGGGTGAGGGGGTCTCCCGGGCGACCCAGAGGATCTTGTTCGAGCTCTCCGGCCCCGCCGGCGTCCGCAGCGGGCTGGCGAACACCACCGCGGCGATGTTCCCCTTGGCGCCCAGCGTGAACGTATTTCCGGCGGGGTCGGAGAATCCCGCGCGGGCCCAGGTGGGCAGCGGGCCGGTGTCCAGCGGCCTGCACGCCGAGGCCACCGCTGTGGTCGATGGTGCTGTGGTCGAGGCCACCGTGCCGGCCGGCGTGCCGGGCCGGCCGAGCCACACCGCACCGACCACGAGGCTGACCGCGATGACCGCCGCGATCGGGCCCGCGGTGAGCAGCCGCCCCCGCCGGGACCGGGAACGGACCCGACCGGCCAGGTCTCCGTCGTGCGGGGCGCGGTCGGCGAAATGCTCCAGGGCCGGCGGCAGCAGATCTTCGATCCGGGTCATGACGGTCTCCTTCTGCTTCCTGCCGGTTCTGTGCCGAGGGTCTCGCGCAGCCGGTCGAGGCCACGGGAGGCGTGCGAGCGAACCGTCGACTCGCCGCAACCGAGTTCGGCGGCGATGGCGGCGTCATCCAGGCCGAGGAAGTGCCGCAGCACGATGACGGTCCGCTGATGCGGTGACAGTGCCTGCAGTGCACCAATGATCGTGTCCCGGCTCACCACGGCGTCGGCCGGGTCGGCGGCCCGATTCGGGTTGGTGAAGGCATAACCGGCCGGCGAATCGGGCAACTGCGCCATGGGCTGTTCCCGGTTGCTGCGTCGCCGCCGCTGGTCGAGAAAGCAGTTCGTCAGGATCTTGCGGACGTAGGCGTCCGGGTGGTGAAGGCCCGACACCCGCCGCCAGCGGCGATAGGCCTTGATCAGTGCGGTCTGCACCAGGTCCTGCGCCTCCGCCGGCCGGCCGGTGAGGACGAACGCGTACCGCTCCAACGCCCGGCCGTGCCCGGCGACGTAGTCGTCGAAGGTGCTGGCGACGGGTGATCGGTCCCGGCCCGATCGGTCCGGGACCGGTCCATCCCGATCGGGTCCGTGCCGGCGGGGGGCGGTCACCGTTGCCCCGGCCGAAAGTGGGTCATGACCTCTGAACGCGGACCGAGCCCATCGTGTTGAGTGCGAGTGTGCGTCGGTTCAGATCCCGAACGCCTTGCGGCCGGCCGCTTCGGCCCTCTTCCACGCCGCAGGGTAGGCGGCCCTCGCCTCCGCCCGACGCTGGTGGCAACCCTCGATCACCCGGCCGGCGGCGATACCGGCCCGCGGATCACCGGCCGCGTCCACCAGCTCGCGCAGCCGGTCCTCCAGCACGCAGGCATCCTGGTGGTCCCCGAGCACCTCCTGGAAGTGCGCGAGCGCACCGAGATAATTCTCGACGTCACCCTTCTCGTGCAACAGCTCGGCGGCGTAGCGGGCCCGCTTGCCGTAGATGCGCAGGTCGTGCAGGTCGTCGTTCGGCGGATCGTTCCCGAAGCGCTTGTGCAGCCTGCGATGTGCCCGTTCCAGCGTCCACCACTCGTCGGCCGCCAGTTCGTGCAGGTCCGCCCAGGGGTCGGCCACCGGCGGTTGCGCCGCAGCCTCCTCGAGCTCGACCAGCAGGGCGCCGTAGGAGGGGTCGTCGAGCTCACTGACCAGCTGGTCCCGACCGGCGATCCGTTCGGCCTCCAGCCTGCCGACCAGGTGCTCGAGCGCTCCGGTGTCCGGACCGCCCAAGCGGCCGGCCTCGGTGTGCAGCCGGTCGATCATCACGTCGTGGTCGCGGATCACCCCGAGGGTGCCGGCCAGTTCGCGGACGTCGCCGCGGATCCGATCGGTGGCGGCGCGATCCAGCGCGGGTCGCGCCGCCTTGAGGTAGGCGCGGACCCTGCGGGTCGCGACCCGCATCTTGTGCACGTCCTCGATGTCCCCGCCGCGTCGGCTGCCGTCCTCGTGCGCCTTGATGTCGGCGACGGCCTTGCCCAGCACCGGTCCGATCGTGTCGGCGATGTCGGTGGGGATCAGCCCGGGACGGCGCGGCGCCGGCCGGGGTGGCGCGAGCAGCGGGGGGCCGTCCTGATCGATGACGCCGTCCGTGGGGTCGCCGTCCGCGGGTCCGGCGCCGGGTGCGATGGCTCCGATCGGGGCCGTCGGCACCGCAGCGCCGGACGCCCCGCCGTTCAAGGAGCCGTTCGGGGTGCCGTTGGTGGTGCCGTTGGCCGTGCCGTTGTGGCCCTTGCTGCGTCGCTTCGTGCCTTTTCCGCCGTCCGGACGCTCGTGCAGCGCCGACTCGGAGTACAGGTCTTCGGAAATGACGGGCGCCGGCCGGGGGCCGACGCGGCGACGGGTTCGTTCGGGCACGCGTCGAGTATCCCGTACCGCGGAACCAAACCCGCTCGACCCGCCCGATTCGGACAGTCGTCGAGCGGCGTCAGGCCCGATCCGGGGTGGTCACTGGGCGTGCAGGGTGCTGTTCAGCCCGCCCCACGACCCCGCCCGGGGCACGGCCTCGACCCCGCCGGTGAGCGAGTTCCGCCGGTACAGCAGGCCGGCGGCCCCGGACAGTTCGGCGGCCTTGGCCACCCGGTCGGAGCCGTCCTTGAGGGTCAGCTTCGTCCCGCCGGTGAGGTACAGGCCGGCCTCCACGACGCAACCGTCACCCAGCGAGATCCCGACCCCGGAGTTCGCCCCGAGCAGGCAGCCCGCACCGATCGTCACCTGTTCCTTGCCGCCCCCGGACAGCGTGCCCATGATCGACGCGCCGCCGCCGACGTCGCTGCCGTCGCCGACGATGACGCCCTGCGAGATCCGGCCCTCGACCATCGAGGTGCCGATCGTGCCGGCGTTGTAGTTGCAGAATCCCTCGTGCATCACGGTGGTGCCGGCGGCCAGGTGCGCACCGAGCCGGACCCGGTCGGCGTGCGCGATCCGAACGCCTGACGGAACGACGTAATCGGTCATCCTGGGGAACTTGTCGACGCCGAAGACCGACAACCGGATGCCGGCGATGGCCGCCTCCAGCCGCACCCTGTCCACGTCGTCCGGCGGCACCGGGCCGAGCGAGGTCCACACGTTGTTCGGCAGCACGGCGAAGATGCCGTCGAGATTGATGGATCTGGGCCGGACCAGCCGGGCGGACAGCAGGTGCAGCCGCAGGTAGGCGTCCGCGGTGTCGGCCGGTGCGTCGGCCAGCGAGGTGATCCGGGTCTGCACCACCGGTCTGCCGGACGCCGCGGATGTCGTCGGACCGCTCGGCCAGCCGGAGCTCCGGTTGCTCCGCCGGAGCCGACGGCGAGCTCAGCAGCGCGGGGGCCGGGTACCAGACGTCCAGCACGGTGCCGTCCGGCGTGACGGTGGCCAGGCCCGTTCCGTACGCGCCGTCGGAGATGGTCTCGGCGGTGGGGTCGGTCATGGCGCGGAGCCTATCGGGATGCGCGCGGGCGGCCAGCGACCCGACCGGCTGAGGTCGCGTCAAGCGACGGATGCGGCTTGTGGACAGCCGGGCCCGGCCCGAGCGCGGCGGCGGCGGTTCGGCAGGGCTCACCCGCGGCTGTCCACAGTGCGCCGGCGCCGACGTGCGCCGGGCGCGGTGATCGAGCAACGTCGCGGTCATGTCGATTCCCGTTCCGGCCGTTGACGCTGCGCTGCTGACCCGGTCCGGGCTGCTGGCCCGCGGGCTGACCGACGGCGGTATCAGGCGGGCCGTCGGCGCCGGTCGGCTGATCGCCGTCCGGCCCGGGCTGTATGCGATGGCCCATCCCCTCGCGCCGGCGGACGCGGCCGCCGTGCACCGTGCGCATCGCCCACGCCCTGCTGCCGGGGTTGGTCGACGGGTCGGTGATCAGCCATCTCTCGGCGGCCGCAGTGCACGACTTCGCCACGCCCGGTCGGGTTCCGGCCGCCCTGCACATCACCAGGACGCCCCCGGCGAAGGCTCGCCGAGGCAACTCCGTCTGGCTGCATCGGGGCGCCCTCCGGCCGGGCGACGTGGTGCTGCTCGACGGCCTCCCGGTCACCTCGCCGGCCAGGACGGTCGTCGACTGCGCGCTCACCCTGGACGCCGCGGAAGCAGCGCCGCTGGCCCGGGCGGCGTTCGAGGCCGGGCTGGTGGATGGCACGCAGGTCGCGGACCAGCTGCGTCGCCGGCGTCGGGTACCGGGGCTGCGTCGGGCGGCAGCGCTGCTCGCTTCGCTATCCGCCGACGGTGATCTGCACCCGGGCGGGATCGGTGCCGTTATCGAGGGGGGAGGGGGCGTCCTGCCATTCGTTGTCCACCCACCGTTTCTCCGCGGTGACCACCTCGGAGATGGTCAGCCCGGCGCCGTGCGCGACGGACCATGCGGCCAGTGACCGGCCGTTCGCGGACGGGCTCATCTGCGCCGAGCCGATGCTCGCCACACCGGTCCGGCCGTCCCCGGACACCGACTGCACCGTCAGGCCGCCGAATTCGGCGTTCGCCGAGGACAACACCGCGGCCAGTGCCGGTGTCGCGGCGTCCGCGCCGGTGGGCGGTGGACGTTCGGGTTGCCCGGTGGTCGGTGCAGGAGCGTCCGCCCGGCAGGACAGCTGCAGAGCCGCGTTCCCGCTGAGCGCGCGCACCAGGGTCGTTGCGCGCGGCTCCCATCGGGCATACGCATCGGGAAAGGCGGAGTACTGCACCGCCTGTGCCGCCTCGGTCAGCGGCAGCGTCTGCCACTGCGGCACCTGCATCAGGGCGTCGTAGAACTTGTCGGACGCATAGATGGGGTCACCGATCTGCCCCGGCGTGCCCCAGCCCTGGGACGGTCGCTGTTGGAACAGGCCCACCGAGTCGCGATCGCCGTCCGGCAGGTTCCGCAGGGTCGACTCCTGATAGGCCGTCGCGATCGCGATGATGCGGCCGCGCTCGGGGATGCCCCTGGACAGGCCGACCGCGTTGATGGTGGATGCGTGCTGCAGCTGAACCGCGGTCAGCTCCACTGTCGGGGCGACCGCTGATCCCGTCACCCCGGAAGCCGCCGGATCGCCCGGCACCGTGCACTCCGGACCGAACAGGAACGCCGGCCGCCACAGCATCAGGCCGCCCGTCACCGCTGCGGCGAGCACCACGACCAGCCCGACGACGGTCAGGCTGATCTTGACGGAGGTGCGCACGCCGCCGACGGTACTGTGCCTGACGTGCCGGACACCCCCGTAACAGACCACGTTTCCCCGCCGGGCCCGTCGAGCGCGCCGGTGCTGGACCTGCGCTCCGATCCGGCGGATCTGACGGCCGCGCTCGTCGACATCCCGTCGGTCTCCGGCACCGAAGCGCTGATCGCGGATGCGATCGAGGCGGCGCTGCGGCGCATCCCGCTGCTGGAGGTGCTCCGGGTGGGGAACGCGGTGCTCGCCAGGACCGGCCTGCGGCGACCGACCCGGGTGCTGCTCGCCGGCCACATCGACACGGTGCCGATCGCCGACAACGTGCCCTCCCGCCGGGACGGGGACACCCTGCACGGGTGCGGCACCACTGACATGAAATCCGGCGATGCGATGCTGCTGCACCTGGCGGCGACGCTCGAGAACCCCTCCAAGGACCTCACTTTCATCTTCTACGACTGTGAGGAAGTGGAGTACGAACGCAACGGGTTGACCAGAATCCAGGCGGAGTACCCGGAATGGCTCGCGGCGGACCTCGCCATCCTCGGCGAACCGACGAACGGCGAGGTCGAGGCGGGGTGCCAGGGCACGGCGGCGGTGGCGCTGACCGTCCGCGGCCGACGCTCGCACGCAGCGCGATCGTGGTTGGGGGACAACGCCATCCACAAGACCGCCGACGTGTTGGCCCGGCTGACCGGGCTGCAGGGCAGGATCGTGGACATCGACGGGTGCGAGTACCGCGAAGGCATCAACGCCGTGTCCATCACCGGCGGGGTGGCCGGGAACGTCATCCCCGACGAGTGCGCGGTGAACGTCAACTTCCGCTTCGCGCCTGACCGTTCGCCGGCGGAGGCCGTCGACCATCTGGCAGAGTTGTTCGGCGACTTCGAGATGGACGTCGAGATGACGGTGCTGGACGTTGCGGCCGGAGCGCTCCCTGGCCTGTCCGCACCCGCCGCAGCGGAATTCGTCGCGGCCACCGGCGGAGCGGCGCGCGCGAAGTTCGGCTGGACCGATGTGTCCCGGTTCGCGGCGCTGGGCATTCCGGCCGTCAACTACGGGCCGGGGGATCCGTCGCTCGCACACACCCGCGAGGAACACGTCTCCCGCGAGCAGATCCGGACGATGACCCGGGTGCTGCGGGGTTTCCTGGCCTGACCACCGGTGCACGCCGGGCGCCCGGGTGAACGGCCGGTGAAGCTCGGGCGAGAAGTCCGCGTGGCAGTCGGTGCGGCGTCGATCCGGGCCCGGGCGCGTCATTACTGTTGCTCGGGTGACTGAATTCGAGGATCCGGAAACCCCGCAGGCGGACGGGCACGTGTCCGAACGCTTCCGCGGGCCCGTCCGGCTGCGCGGCGACCAGCGGGACACCACCAGCAACAGCACCACCGATCAGCGGCTGCTGGACTCCCGCGGCCCCAGCGACTGGGTGCACACAGATCCCTGGCGGGTGCTGCGGATCCAGGCGGAGTTCGTCGAGGGTTTCGGTGCGCTGGCCGGCTTGCCGAGGGCGGTCACCGTCTTCGGGTCGGCGCGGACCAAGCCGGGCAGCAGGTACTACGGCAAGGCGGAGGAGATCGGCGCCGCGCTGGCCCAGGAGGGCTTCGCGGTGATCACCGGCGGCGGTCCCGGGATCATGGAGGCCGCCAACAAGGGCGCCAAGGCCGCGGACGGGATGTCGGTCGGCCTCGGCATCGAGTTGCCCTTCGAGCAGGGCCTGAACCAGTACGTCGACCTGGGCATCAACTTCCGGTACTTCTTCGCCCGCAAGACCATGTTCGTCAAGTACTCGCAGGCCTACGTCTGCCTGCCCGGCGGCTTCGGCACGCTGGACGAGCTGTTCGAGGCGCTGACCCTGGTGCAGACGAAGAAGGTGACCAAGTTCCCGGTGGTGCTGTTCGGTTCCGAGTACTGGGGCGGGCTGGCGGACTGGATCCGCTCCTCGGTGGCCGAGGCCGGCAACATCTCCGCGCCCGACCTGGACCTGCTGCACGTGACCGATGACGTCGACGACGTGATCCGCGTGGTGCACGACGCCTACGCCGCCTGGGAGGCCGCGCACTGACCCCATCGTCGTGGCGTACGGCTCGTACGACACCACCCGTGGACCGGAGCCGCGTCCGGGGTGTTGGTCGCGCTGGCCGGCATCGTGCTTGATCGCGGGCGTGGTCGGGACGGCGGTGCGCCGCCGGCGGGCGTGGGAGGATGGCGCGCGTGTTGCGCTGGCTCACCGCAGGTGAATCCCATGGTCCCGCCCTGGTCGCCGTCCTGGAAGGACTGCCGGCCGGGGTGCCGGTGACGTCGTCCGACATCGCCACCCAGCTCGCCCGGCGCCGGCTCGGCTACGGCCGCGGCGCGCGGATGAAGTTCGAACAGGACCGGGTGACGCTGCTCGGCGGCGTCCGGCACGGGGTGAGCATGGGCGGGCCGTTCGCGGTCGAGATCGGCAACACCGAATGGCCGAAGTGGGAGCAGATCATGGCTCCCGACCCGCCGGACGCGGCCACCGCCGAGGCCCTGAAGACGCAGGCCCGGAACGCGCCGCTGACCCGGCCGCGACCCGGCCACGCCGACCTGGCCGGCATGCAGAAATACGGTTTCGACGACGCCCGGCCGGTGCTGGAACGGGCCTCCGCCCGGGAGACCGCCGCCCGGGTGGCGCTGGGCACTGTCGCCCAGCAGTTCCTCCGGGTGACCCTCGGCGCGGAGGTCGTCTCGCACGTGGTGTCCATCGGCGAGGGCGACGCCGTCGACGGGCCGCTGCCGACGCCCGCCGACCGGGACGCGATCGACGCCTCGCCGGTCCGGGCGCTGCACCCGGATTCGGCCGCGGCGATGATCGCCGAGATCGAGGCCGCCAAGGCCGACGGCGACACCCTCGGCGGGGTCGTCGAGGTGCTGGTCTACGGGCTGCCGCCGGGGCTCGGGCTCCTTCGTGCACGGCGACCGCAAGCTCGACGCCCGGCTCGCCGGTGCGCTGATGGGCATCCAGGCGATCAAGGGCGTCGAGATCGGCGACGGCTTCAGCACCGCCCGGCGGCGCGGTTCGCTGGCCCATGACGAGATCGATCCGCGCCATCCCGGGGTGACCCGGCGGTCCAACCGGGCGGGCGGCATCGAGGGCGGCATGACGAACGGCGAGGTGCTGCGGGTGCGCGCGGCGATGAAACCCATCTCCACCGTGCCGCGCGCACTGGCGACCCTCGACGTGGCCACCGGCGAGGAAGCGGTGGCGATCCACCAGCGCAGCGACGTCTGCGCGGTGCCCGCCGCCGGGGTGGTCGCCGAGGCCATGGTGGCGCTCGTCGTCGCCGACGCGGTGACCGAGAAGTTCGGCGGGGACTCGGTTCCCGAGGTGCATCCGCAACGTGCAGGCCTACCTTGCGACTCTCGCCGACACCCTGCCGCTGGCCGCGCTCCTGCGGGACGTTCCGCCCGTGCAGACCCGATGAGTGAACCGGCCACCGTCGGTGCCTCCCGGCCGGTGGTGGTGCTCGTCGGTCCGCCGGGCTCCGGCAAGTCGACCGTCGGCCGGGCGTTGGCCCGGTTGACCGGGCACCGCGCTGCGGGACACCGACGCCGACATCCAGGCCAGTGCGGGGCGGCCGATCCCGGACATCTTCTTCACCGACGGCGAGCCCGCGTTCCGGGCGATGGAGCGGACGGCCGTCGCCGCCGCCCTGGCAGAGCACCCCGGAGTGCTGGCGCTGGGCGGCGGCTCGGTGCTGGCGGCGGAGACCAGGGCGCTGCTCAAGGACCACACCGTGGTCTTTCTCAGCGTCACGATGCCGACCGGCGTCAAGCGCACCGGCCTGGCGTCGAACCGCCCGTTGCTGACCGGCGTCAATCCCCGGGCCACCTACAAATCCCTGTTGGACGCCAGGCTGGCGCTGTACGAGGAGGTGGCGACGATCGTCGTGCGCACCGACGACCTCAAGGTCAACGAGGTCGCCGCCACCATCGTCGACAAGCTGGGACTGGTGTGAGTACCGAACCGGTCACCGTGCGGGTGGCGTCCGCGGCGCCGTACGACGTGGTCATCGGCCGGGGCCTGCTCGACGAACTGGTCGCCGCGGTGGCGGCGACCGGGGCATCGCGGGCCGCACTGATCCACCCACCGACGCTTGCGGCAACCGCCGAGGTGATCCGGCAGGCCGTTGCCGATGCCGGCCTGGACATCCACCTGCTGCAGGTCCCGGACGCCGAGGACGCCAAGAACCTGACGGTGCTGGGTTTCTGCTGGAACGTGTTCGGGCAGATCGGGCTCGACCGGCGGGACGTGGTGATCGGGCTCGGCGGCGGTTCCGTCACCGACGTGGCCGGCTTCGCCGCCGCCACCTGGATGCGCGGCGTCGCGGTGGTGAACGTCCCGACCACGCTGCTCGGCATGGTCGACGCCGCGGTCGGCGGGAAGACCGGCATCAACACCGACGCAGGCAAGAACATGGTCGGCGCCTTCTTCGAGCCGTCCGCCGTCATCGCCGACCTGGCCACCCTCGAGACGCTGCCGCCGAACGAGCTGGTCGCCGGGATGGCCGAGGTGGTCAAGTGCGGGTTCATCGCCGACCCGGCCATCCTGGAGCTGATCGAGGCCGACTCCGCCGCGGCGGTGGACCCCGGCGGCCAGACGCTGGCGGAGCTGGTCCGCCGGGCGGTCACCGTCAAGGCCGAGGTCGTCGCGGCCGACCTGCGCGAGTCCGCACTGCGGGAGATCCTCAACTACGGGCACACCCTCGCGCACGCCATCGAGAAACGCGAACGCTACCGGTGGCGGCACGGGGCCGCGGTGTCCGTCGGGCTGGTGTTCGCCGCCGAACTGGCCAGGGCGGCGGGCCGGTTGGACGACGCGACCGCCGATCGCCACCTGACCGTGCTGCACACCCTCGGGCTGCCGACGACCTACGACCCGGACGCGCTCGGCGAACTGGTCACCATCATGGGGTCGGACAAGAAAACCCGTTCCGGGACACTGCGTTTCGTCATCCTCGACGCGCTGGCCAGGCCCGCCCGGCTGGTCGGCCCCGACCCGGTCCTGCTGGCCGCCGCCTACTCGGTGGTGGCCGGTCAGAAACCGCGGGCCCGCACCATCGACCTGTAGCACTCGCGCTCGCCGCGTCCGGCGGCCGGCGCCTACCTCTGCTGCGTGACAACGGATGCCTTGACGGGAACCCACGCCGCGCGCCGGGCATTGCTCCGCGCCACCATGGTGCACGCGGGGGTCGACGCGCTGCTGGTCACCGACCTGATCAACGTGCGCTACCTGACCGGTTTCACCGGATCCAACGCCGCGCTGCTGGTCGTCGGCACCGACGACGAGGACGGGGAGGCGCGACGGCTGCGCGACGCCGACACGGCGGGCGGCATCGGCGGTGAGGGCGACCCGCGTACCCGGTTCTGCACCGACGGCCGGTACACCACGCAGGCCGAGCAGGAGGTGCCGGACCTCCCGCGGCTGATCGCCCGGCCGTGCGACCTGCGCGCTGCTGGGCTCGGCACCGACCGGGGTGATCGGTTTCGAGGCAAGGGCGGTCAGCGTCGCCGATCACGGTGCGTTGCTGGCCGACGGCCGCGGCGGCCGGCACCGGACCGGAACTTGCGCCGACCGTCGACCTCGTCGAGGGGTTGCGCGCGGTCAAGGACACCGCGGAGATCGACGCGCTGCTGCGGGCCTGTGCGGTGGCCGACCGCGCGCTTGAGGAACTGATCGAGGCCGGCGGGATCCGGCCCGGACGGACCGAACGGGAGGTCGGGCTCGACCTCGACCAGCGCATGCGCCGGCTGGGCGCCGAGGACCCGTCCTTCGATACGATCGTCGCCGCCGGCGCGAACAGCGCCGTACCGCACCACCGGCCGACGGCGGCGGTGCTGGCCGCCGGCGACTTCGTCAAGCTGGACTTCGGCGCCACGGTCGACGGCTACCACTCGGACATGACCCGGACCCTCGTGCTGGGTCCGCCGGCCGACTGGCAACGGGAGATCTACCGGCTGGTGCACGACGCCCAGGCCGCCGGTCGGGCCGCCGCCGTCGTCGGGGCGACCGGGGCGCAGGTCGACGCGGCCGGCCCGCGAGGTGATCGCCGCGGCCGGGTACGGGGCGCAGTTCTCCGCACGGTCTCGGGCACGGGGTAGGCCTGCAGATCCACGAAGCGCCGAGTCTGGCCCGCGAATCGCCCAGTATCATGGTCCCGGACATGTGCGTCACCGTGGAGCCCGGGGTCTACCTGCCCGGGCGTGGCGGCGTACGCATCGAGGACAGCGGCGTGATCCGCGCGGACGGGTACCCCGTCCTCACGCAGACCTCCAAGGAGCTCTGCGTGCTGACTGATCTTCCATCGGGCGCGCACGGCGGTTCCAGACAGATCCCCGGTCAGCATTCACGGGTTCGGCATTCTCCGGTTCGGCACGAGCCAGTTCGGGCGCACGCGGCCGGGCGGACAGCGAAAGGCAAGCGAAACACCATGGCTTCGACCAGCGACTTCAAAAACGGCCTCGTCCTCAACCTCGAGGGCCAGCTCTGGACGATCACCGAGTTCCAGCACGTCAAGCCCGGAAAGGGCCCGGCGTTCGTGCGGACCACCCTGAAGAACGTGCTGACCGGCAAGGTCGTCGACAAGACGTTCAACGCCGGCGTCAAGGTGGACACCGAGACCGTCGACAAGCGGGACATGACGTTCCTCTACAAGGACGGCGCGCGACTTCGTCTTCATGGATCAGGACACCTTCGACCAGATCACCGTGCCGGCCGCGACGGTGGGCGATGTCGCCGAACTTCCTGCTGGAGAACCAGCAGGCGATGGTGGCGCAGAACAACGGCACCGTGCTGTTCGTGGAACTCCCGGCGTCGGTCGAGCTGGTCGTCTCGCACACCGATCCCGGCCTGCAGGGTGACCGGTCGACCGGCGGCACCAAGCCCGCGACGCTGGAAACCGGCGCCGAGATCAACGTGCCGCTGTTCCTCAACACCGGCGACAAGATCAAGGTCGACACCCGGGACGGCCGCTACCTCGGCCGGGTCAACTCCTGACGCCTGCGCCGACCCGCATCACCGACATCAGCAGAAAGCCGGCCACCTGTGTCCGCCCGTAGCAAGTCCCGCAAACGTGCACTCGACGTGCTCTTCGCCGCCGAGGCCCGCGGGATCGACCCGCTGGTCGTGCTGGCCGAGCGGATGGAGCCACCCACCGGCCCCGACCTGCACTCCTGGTCGCCGATGGGGGACTACGCCGAATCGCTGGTCCGCGGGGTGGTGGAGCACCAGGGCAGGATCGACGGCCTGCTCTCCGAGCACTCCCGGGGCTGGACCCTGGACCGGATGCCCGCGGTCGACCGCGCCGTCCTGCGCATCGCGGTCTACGAGCTGCTCTACTCCTTCGACGTGCCGCCGGCGGTCGTGGTCAACGAGGCGGTGGACGCCGCCAAGCTGCTGTCCACCGACGATTCGCCGAAGTTCGTCAACGGCGTCCTCGGTCAGCTCGTGGTGATCACGCCGCAGCTGCGCGGGGCGTGACACGGGTGGCGTCCCGACCTGGCACGCTGGTGCGATGCCCGACGATCTGCTGATCGCCCGGAACCCCGAGCCGGGCTCGACGCTCCCGTTCCTCATCCGCGTCCCGCTCGGTGATCGCGGCATCGTGCTGAAGGCGAAGCAGAGCTGGCCGCGGGAGAAGAAGGTGTACTGCCACCGGGCCGAGGCGTGGCCGGACGACGCGGAGATCCTCGAGCGGCTGGAGGTGCGGTCCTGCGTGCGCCGCGGGCCGGCGATCGACCTGGTGCTCACCCGGGCCCGGGAGAACCGCTCCCAGCTCGTGCTCGCCCACGCCAGGGGCCGCGAGATGATCTTCTGGCAATCGCCGCGGACGACCAAACAGGCCCGGCCCGCCGTCCGGATCCCGACCGCACGGGCGCACGGACAGGTGCTCGACATCGTGGTCGACACGGCCGAGAAGTACCCGTACACCTTCGCCGGCCAACAGGCCAGCACGGTGCGTCGGCGACTTCCGGCCGGCGACTACGCCGTGCTGCTGGGCAATGACGTCGTTGCCGCGGTGGAACGCAAGACCGTGGAGGACCTGTCCGGCAGCCTGCTGTCGGGCCGACTGACCTACGCGCTGGCGGAGTTGACGGCGCTGCCGCGGGCCGCGGTCGTCGTGGAGGACCGATACAGCCGGCTGTTCAAGCTGCCGCACGCGCCCGGCGCCCGGGTGGCCGAGTGCCTCGCAGAGGCGCAGGCGCGATTCCCGACCGTGCCGATCGTCTTCTGCGAGACCCGGCCGCTGGCCCAGGAATGGACCTACCGCTGGCTCGGCGCGTGCCTGTCCGAACTGGCAGCGGCGGCCGATCATGCCGAACTGGAACTGACCTTCGCTGCGGCCGGGCCGGTCGCCCCGCCCCCTGTCCTGCCGCCGCCCGGACCCAGCGCGGCGGCGATCCGACGTTGGGCGATGGACACCGGCTTCCCGGTGAGCGATCGCGGCCGGATCCCCGCGGATCTGCTGCAGGCATACCTGGACCGCGCCGGGCAGCACGACGGATCCTGACGATCCGGCTCGGTGGTGCGCGGTCGGCCGGTGTTCAGTCCAGCTCGGTGCCCTGCGGAAGGACACCCCAGTGCATCAGCTGGTCGGTGAGGTCCTCGGCCGTCATGTCATAAATCACGGCCAGTGACCGGAGGTCCTCGGACCGAATGGTCAGGATCTTGCCGTTGTAATCGCCGCGCTGGGACTGGATCGCCGCCGCGTAGCGGGCCAGCGGTCCAGCCTGGTGGGTGGGCAGTTCGCCCAGCCGCTGCAGGTCGATGACCAGCTTCGGGCTCGAGGAGCCCCGTCGGGTGGCGCGCGCATCGGGGAGCAGTTCCGCCACCGGAACGCCGTAGAATTCGGCCAACTCGGCGAGCTTTGCCACCGTCACGGCCCGGTCGCCCCGCTCGTAGGAACCGACCACGACGGCCTTCCAGCGACCTTCGGACTTCTCCTCGACGCCGTGCAGGCTCAGGCCCTGCTGTGCCCTGATGGCGCGCAGCCGCGCACCCAATGCGTGGGCATAGTCCTGGGACATTCTGGCTCCTTGACGCGTGGTCTTTGGTCGTGCGGCACTTGTATACGCAGAGTAGTCGCAGACGCGAGCGGAAGGCCAACCGGACTCGCCGCTTGCCGCATCGCGATGCACCGCCGCGTGATCGGCGCGGCACGGTCGTCACACGGCCGGGGTTGCTGTGGTGTCGGGCGAGGACCCCGGTCGTTGGTAACATCCCGGCCAGCGCCTGCTGCCGCCCATGCTGTGAACCGGGGGTGGCACCGGCGCGACAGACATCCTTTAAGGACCGTCCAGTGAGGCGGGAAAGGAGGTCGTGAGTGGTGCACACGCGCCCTGCTCAGGCCGGCACGAACAGCACCTCGTCGACCCGATCGACGAACCCGCCCATCGATCGACCGGCGCCGGTGCAGGGCCACCAGATCCTCGGTGCCGCGGACATCGGCCGGACCATCGACCGGATCGCCCACCAGATTCTCGAGCGCAACGGTGACCGACCCGTCGTCCTGCTCGGCATCCCCACCAGGGGCGTGTTTCTCGCCCGCCGGCTCGGCGCGCGACTCGGCGCCTTCGCCGATCTGCCGGTGGAAGTCGGAGCGCTGGACATCACGCTGTACCGCGACGATCTCCGCCTGCACCCGCCGCGCGCGTTGGAGGAGACCCGGCTGCCCGACGGCGGCATCACCGGCGCGGTGGTCGTGCTGGTCGACGATGTCCTGTACTCCGGCCGTACGGTGCGGGCCGCGCTGGACGCCCTGCGCGACCACGGCCGGCCGGCGGTGGTCCAACTCGCCGTGCTGGTCGACCGCGGACACCGGCAGCTGCCGATCCGCGCAGACTACGTCGGCAAGAACATCCCGACGGCGTTCGGGGACGACGTCGCCGTCCGGCTGACCGAAATCGACGGGCTGGACAGTGTGGACGTGATCCGCGCGGCCGGGATCGAACCGGCGCCGTCCCGCGCACGAACGGACAACTCGAACGGAGAAGAGCAGTCATGACGACATCCGTCCGGGCCACCGATCGGGTGAAATCTGCATCCGGCGCAGTTGACGGGGTGTCGGATGCCGGCATCGGGACCAATCAGTCACAACCGGTGGTTGCCGCAGGAACCTCGGCCGGAGCCGCGGCGAGTGCCGGCGAGATCCGGATGCCGCGACATCTGCTGTCCGCGGCCGACCTGGATCTGGCCACCGCCGAGCACGTGCTGTCCACCGCGGAACGCATCGAGCAGGCCATCGCCGGCCGGGAGGTCCGCAAGCTGCCCACCCTGCGCGGGCGCACGGTGGTCAACCTGTTCTTCGAGGACTCCACCAGGACCAGGCTGTCGTTCGAACTCGCCGCCAAACGGCTGTCCGCGGACGTCATCACGTTCTCCGCGAAGGGCTCCTCGGTCTCCAAGGGTGAATCGCTCAAGGACACCGCCTGGACGCTGCAGGCGATGGGCGCCGACGCCGTGGTCTGCCGGCATTCGTCGTCGGGCGCGCCGCAGCAGCTGTCCGGCTGGGTGGACGGGCACGTGATCAACGCCGGCGACGGCACCCACGAGCACCCCACGCAGGCGCTGCTCGACGCCTTCACCCTGCAGCGGCATCTCGGGGCGCTGGCCGGCCGCCGCATCGTCGTGGTCGGCGATGTGCTGCATTCCAGGGTGGCCCGGTCGAACGTGCTGCTGCTGTCCACCCTGGGCGCGGAGGTGACGCTCGTCGCGCCGCCAACCCTGCTGCCGGTCGGCGTCCAGGCGTGGCCGACGGCCGTGTCCTACGACCTGGACGCGGCGCTGGCCGGGGCGGACGCGGTGATGATGCTGCGGGTGCAGCGGGAGCGGATGAGCGGTGCCTTCTTCCCGACCGCCCGCGAGTACAGCCGCTCCTATGGTCTGGACGCGCGCCGCCGCGGCTTGATCGCTCGGCACGGCATCGTGCTGCACCCGGGACCGATGAACCGCGGCATGGAGATCACCCCGCAGGTCGCCGACGGGCCGGGGTCGGTGATCGTCGAGCAGGTGGCCAACGGCGTGACGGTCCGGATGGCGGTGTTGTACCTGCTGCTGTCGGGTGAGATCGCCCCGGCGGCGGACGCACCGGCGCAGCGGGCGGGCGGGGGACCGGCATGACGGGCGCCATCCTGATCACCGGTGCGGCACCCTACGGCGAGCAGCCGGTCGACCTGCTGCTGGCCGATGGGCTGATCGTCGCCACCGGCCCCGCCGCGGGCGTCCACCCGCTGGCGCCGGACGCCGAGATCGTCGACGGCGCTGGCCTGGTCGTCCTGCCGGGACTGGTCGATCTGCACACCCACCTGCGCGAGCCGGGCCGGGAGGACGCCGAAACCGTCGAGACCGGGTCCGCCGCCGCCGCTCTCGGCGGCTTCACCGCGGTGTTCGCGATGCCCAACACCGACCCCACCGCCGACACCGCCGGTGTCGTCGAGCAGGTGTACCGGCTGGGCCGCGACGTCGGGCTCGTCGACGTGCACCCGATCGGCGCGGTCACCGTCGGACGCAGGGGTGAACGGCTCGCCGAGCTCGCGGCGATGGCCACCTCCGCCGCGAGGGTGCGGGTGTTCTCCGACGACGGGGACTGCGTCTCCGACCCGCTGCTGATGCGCCGGGCGCTGGAGTACGTCAAGGCCTTCGACGGGGTGATCGCCCAGCACGCCCAGGAGCCGCGACTCACCGAGGGTGCGCAGATGCACGAGGGCGACGTCTCCGCCCGGCTCGGCCTCACCGGCTGGCCGGCCGTCGCGGAGGAGGCGATCATCGCCCGGGACTGCCTGCTCACCGACCACGTGGGCTCCCGGCTGCATGTCTGCCATCTCTCCTCCGCCGGGTCCGTGGAGGTGATCGCCGCCGCCAAGCGCCGGGGCACCACGGTCACTGCCGAGGTCACCCCGCACCACCTCCTGCTCACCGACGAACGCGCCGTGGGTTATGACCCGGTGTTCAAGGTCAACCCCCCATTACGCACAGCTGCGGACGTCCACTCGCTGCGCCGCGCGCTGGCCGACGGGGTGATCGACATCGTCGCCACCGACCATGCCCCGCACGCCAGCCAGGACAAGGAAACCGAGTGGGACAACGCCAGTCCCGGCATGCTCGGCCTGCAGACCGCGCTGTCCGTGGTGATGGAGACGATGGTGCTTCCGGGTCTTCTCGACTGGCGGGGTGTTGCCCGGGTGCTGTCCGAGGCGCCGGCCCGGATCGGCGGGCTGCCCGATCAGGGGCGGCCGATCGCCGCCGGCGAACCGGCGAACCTGGTGCTGGTCGACCAGGACGCACGCTGGACGGTGCGCGGCGGGGACCTCGCGTCGCTGTCGCAGAACACCCCCTTCGAGGGCATGGAACTGCCGGGCCGGGTGGTGGCCACCTTCCTGCGCGGGCGCCGCACCGCGTCGGCCGGCATCCCGGCAGGGCGGTGACCCGGTGGAGAGAGCTCTGCTGGTGATCGCCCTGGTCGCGGTCTGCCTGCTCGCCGCCTACGGGCTGCTGATCGGCTGGCGGCATCGGGCCGCCCGGCAGTCCGGCATCCCGCCGCTGCCGGCGGTGCCGGGTGATCTCGGCCCTGACCTGGTGGCGCCGCTCACCGGCCTGTACGTCTCGACGACGACCGCGGGCTCGTGGCAGGACCGGATCGTCGCGCACGGCCTGGGCCGGCGGGCCGCCGGTGCGATCCGGCTGTCCGTCGAGGGCGTCTGCATCGAACGGGACGGGGAGAGCGACATCTTCGTTCCCGTGACGGATCTCGTCGCCGTGACGACGGCGCCCGGGATCGCCGGCAAGGTGATGGGGCAGCCGGAGGGCATTCTCATCGTCCGGTGGTCGCTGGGAGAAACCCTGCTGGACAGCGGCTTCCGCTCCGACGACGTCGACGCGCAGGCCGATTTCATCGACGCCGCAGCCGAACTGGTCCCGATTCGGCCGGTCGTCGCGAAGCCTGCCGAGGACCCGACCGGAACCGTGCCCGGCGACGCCGGCACCGACCCCATGAACGGAGCAGCACGATGACCGGGCAGGACGCCGGATCAGCATCGACACCAGCACTGTTGGTGCTCGAGGACGGCCGCAGCTACGGCGGCGAGAGCTTCGGCGCCACCGGCGCCGCGTTCGGCGAGGCGGTCTTCGCCACCGGGATGACCGGATACCAGGAGACCCTGACCGACCCGTCGTACCGTCGGCAGGTGGTGGTCGCCACCGCGCCGCAGATCGGCAACACCGGGTGGGTCGCCGGCGACGGGCCGGGCAGTGGGCACGGGCCGGACAACCCGTCGGACAACGAATCGCCGCGGATCTGGGTGTCCGGCTTCGTCATCCGCGACCTGTCGCCGCGGCCGTCGAACTACCGCGCGACGACGTCGCTCCAGCAGGAGATGGAACGCCAGGGCGTGGTGGGGATCTCCGGTGTCGACACCCGCGCGCTGACCCGGCACCTGCGGACCGCGGGCGCGATGCGCTGCGGGATCTTCAGCGGCGACGCGCTCGCGCAGGTGATGAAGTCGGGCGGGGCGCCGGACAGCAGCGTGATCGGGCACCTCGTCGCGCAGGTGGCAGCGCAGCCGTCGATGGCCGGCGCCGACCTCACCGGCGACGTCAGCACCGCCGGCGGGTACACCGTTCCCGCGGACGGCGAGCAGATCTTCTCCGTCGCCGCCATCGACCTCGGGATCAAGGCGAACACCCCGCGGATGCTGGCGGCCCGCGGCATCCGCACCCACGTGCTGCCCGCCGCGACGACCATCGAGCAGATCACCGCGCTCGGCGTGGACGGGGTGTTCCTGTCCAACGGCCCGGGTGATCCCGCGACCGCCGACGCGGTGGTGGCGCTCACCGAAGCGGTGCTGGCGGCCCGGATCCCGTTGTTCGGCATCTGCTTCGGCAACCAGATCCTCGGCCGCGCACTGGGTTTCGGCACCTACAAGCTGAAGTTCGGGCACCGCGGGATCAACCAACCGGTGCGCGATCACGGAACCGGGCGGGTGCTGGTCACCTCGCACAACCACGGCTTCGCGGTGGACGCGCCGCTGGACGGCGTCACCGACACCCCGTTCGGCCGGGTGCAGGTGGCGTTCAGCTGCCTCAACGACGGGGTCGTGGAGGGACTGGAATGCCTTGACCGGCTTGCCTTCTCGGTGCAGTTCCACCCGGAGGCGGCGGCCGGCCCGCACGACGCCGGGTACCTGTTCGACCGGTTCGTCGACCTGATGGTCGAAGACACCGGCAAGGTGCCGCGCCGGGTGCCCGACCCGACCCGGAGGGTGACCGTTCCTGGGCCCGACGCGGAGTCCGCCGCGCAGAAGGAAACAGTCTGATGCCCCGCCGCACCGACATCTCGCACGTCCTGGTGATCGGGTCCGGCCCGATCGTCATCGGCCAGGCCTGCGAATTCGACTACTCCGGGACGCAGGCCTGCCGGGTGCTGCGCAGTGAGGGCATCCGGGTCTCGCTGATCAATTCCAACCCCGCGACGATCATGACCGACCCGGAGTTCGCCGATGCCACCTATGTGGAGCCGATCAACGCCGAGTTCGTCGAGAAGGTGCTCGCCGACCAACTGGCCCGCGGCTTCCCGGTCGACGCCGTGCTGGCCACCCTCGGCGGGCAGACCGCGCTGAACACCGCCATCGCGCTGGACGAACGCGGCGTGCTGGAGAAGTACGGCGTCGAGCTGATCGGCGCCGACATCCCGGCGATCAACCGCGGCGAGGACCGGCAGATCTTCAAGGACGTGGTGCGCTCGGTCGGCGGGGACGTGCCGCGGTCGGCGGTGTGTCACACGATGGCCGAGGTGCGGGCCGCGGTCGCCGAACTCGGCCTGCCGGTGGTGGTGCGCCCGTCGTTCACCATGGGCGGCCTGGGCTCCGGAATGGCCCACAGCCTGGAGGATCTCGAGCGGATCGCGGGAAGCGGGCTGGCCGCGTCGCAGGCGTCCTTCGGCCCGGCGGGTGACGACGCCGGCGACGCCTACGTCCCCTCGCACGCCTCGGTGCTGATCGAGGAGAGCGTGCTGGGCTGGAAGGAGTACGAGCTCGAGTTGATGCGAGACGGCAACGACAACGCCGTCGTCGTCTGTTCGATCGAGAATCTCGACCCGATGGGCGTGCATACCGGCGACTCGATCACCGTCGCCCCGACGATGACGCTGACCGACCGCGAGTACCAGCGGATGCGGGACCTGGGGCTGGCCATCCTGCGCGCGGTCGGAGTCGCCACCGGCGGCTGCAACATCCAGTTCGCGATCAACCCGGAGACCGGCCGGATCATCGTCATCGAGATGAATCCGCGGGTCTCCCGGTCCAGCGCGCTGGCGTCCAAGGCGACGGGCTTCCCGATCGCCAAGATCGCCGCCAAGCTCGCCATCGGGTACACGCTGGACGAGATCGCCAACGACATCACCCGGGCCACGCCGGCGGCGTTCGAGCCCTCGCTGGACTACGTGGTGGTGAAGATCCCGCGGTTCGCGTTCGAGAAGTTCCCCGGAGCGGATCCGACGCTGACCACCACGATGAAATCCGTCGGCGAGGCGATGGCCATCGGCCGGTCGTTCGCCGAGGCGCTGGGCAAGGCCATGCGGTCGATGGAGACCAAGCAGGCCGGGTTCTGGACCGGCCCGTCGGCCGCCGTCGGCCGCGACGACGCGGACGATCTGCTCGCGCAGATCACTGTGCCGCTGGACGGCCGGATCTACACCGTCGAGCGCGCTCTGGCGGCCGGGGCCACCGTCGAGCAGGTGCACGAGGCGAGCGGCATCGACCCGTGGTTCCTGGACCAGATCCAGCTGATCCGGGAAATCGGCGGTCAGGTCCGGGAAGCGGACGAACTCAGCCCCGCGCTGCTCCGGAAGGCCAAGCGGTACGGGCTGTCCGACGCCCAGATCGCCGCCCTGCGGCCGGAATTCGACTCCGAGAAGGCGGTCCGGGACTTCCGTTGGGCCAACTACATCCGGCCGGTGTTCAAGACGGTGGATACCTGTGCCGCGGAGTTCGCCGCGACGACGCCGTACCACTACTCGGCCTACGAGACCGATCCCGCGGCGGAGTCCGAGGTCGCCCCGCAGACCGACCGGCCGAAGGTGATCATCCTCGGCTCCGGCCCGAACCGGATCGGCCAGGGGATCGAGTTCGACTACTCCTGCGTGCACGCCGCGCTCGCGCTGCGCGACGCCGGCTACGAGACGGTGATGATCAACTGCAACCCGGAGACGGTGTCCACCGACTACGACACCTCCGATCGGTTGTACTTCGAACCGCTGACCATCGAGAACGTGCTGGAAGTCCTTGCCGCCGAGGAGGAGTCGGGAACGGTGGCCGGCGTCATCCCGACGCTGGGCGGGCAGACGCCGCTGAAGCTGGCGCAGGAGCTGCTCGACGCCGGGGTCACCATCCTGGGCACCTCGCCGGACGCGATCGACCTCGCCGAGGACCGCGGCCGGTTCGGTGAACTGCTCAACGCCGCCGGTCTGCCGGCGCCGGCGTTCGGCACCGCGACGTCGTTCGAGCAGGCCAGCGCCGTCGCCTCCAGGGTGGGGTACCCGGTGCTGGTGCGGCCGTCCTACGTGCTGGGCGGCCGGGGGATGGAGATCGTCTACGACGAGCCGTCTCTCGCGGACTACATCGACCGGGCCACCGAGATCACCGATGACCACCCGGTGCTGGTCGACCGGTTCCTCGACGACGCGATCGAGATCGACGTCGACGCGCTGTGCGACGGCACCGAGGTCTACCTCGGCGGCGTCATGGAGCACATCGAGGAGGCCGGCATCCATTCCGGCGACTCGGCCTGCGTGCTGCCGCCGATCACGTTGGGTCGCAGCGATGTCGCCACCGTCCGCGCGCACACCGAGGCGATCGCCCTCGGCGTCGGGGTCAAGGGACTACTGAACGTGCAGTACGCGCTCAAGGACGAGACCCTGTACGTGCTGGAGGCCAACCCGAGAGCGTCCCGGACGGTGCCGTTCTCGTCGAAGGCGACGGCGGTGCCGCTGGCGATGGCGGCGGCCAGGATCATGCTCGGCGCGACCATCGCCGAACTCAGGGCGGAGGGGTTGCTGCCGCCGAAGGGTGACGGTGGCTCACTGCCGAAGGGCGCACCGGTCGCGGTGAAGGAGGCGGTGCTGCCGTTCCACCGGTTCCGCCGCCCGGACGGCACGGGCGTCGATTCGCTGCTCGGCCCGGAGATGCGCTCCACCGGCGAGGTGATGGGCATCGACAAGGCGTTCGGCCCGGCGTTCGCGAAATCGCAGACCGCGTCGTACGGTTCGCTACCGACCAAGGGGACGGTGTTCGTCTCCGTCGCCAACGCCGACAAACGGTCGATGGTTTTCCCGGTGAAACGGCTGGCGGACCTGGGATTCCGGGTGGTCGCGACCGAAGGCACCGCGGAGATGCTGCAGCGCAACGGGATGGACGTCGAGGTCGTCGCCAAGTATTTCGAGGGGCACGGCACCGGCGAGGGCACCGTCGTGGAGATGATCAGGGCGGGCGAGATCGATCTGGTGATCAACACTCCGTACGGGCAATCGGGTCCCCGGGTCGACGGGTATGAGATCCGTACGGCCGCGGTGTCCGCCGACATCCCCTGCATCACAACGGTTGCCGGCGCCGCCGCCGCCATCCAGGGGATAGAGGCGCTGACCCGCTCGGACGTCGGGGTGGCGCCGCTGCAGGTGCTGCACGCGCGGATGCGGTCGGACCGCGAACGCGAGGCGGGCTAGCAGGTGACGACGGTGGGGGTTCGCAGGTGTGGGCGGTGAACAGGTGGGGGTGACCGGTGTCGCCTATCGGCGGGTGGCCAGGCCGGTGCTGTTCCGGGCGGCCAAGGGCGATCCCGAGGTGGTTCATCACCGGACGTTGCGCGCGTTGTCCCGGCTCTCCCGGTCGCGCCGCGCGCTGGCGCTGCTGGCCGCGGCTCGTCGTGCGCATCCGTCACCGCGCACCGTCTTCGGCGTGGACTTTCCCTCCGCCGTCGGTCTCGCCGCCGGGATGGACAAGGACGGCGTGGCGCTGAAGGCCTGGCCCGCACTGGGTTTCGGTTTCGTCGAGGTCGGCACGGTGACGGCACAGGCACAGCAGGGCAATCCCAAGCCCCGGCTGTTCCGGCTTCCGGAATCAGAGTCCATCGTGAACCGGATGGGATTCAACAACTCCGGCGCGGCGGCGCTCGCCGCCACCCTGGCCAGGATCGGGCCGATCGGGGTGCCGCTGGGCATCTCGCTGGGAAAGTCGAAGGTCACTCCGGTGGACGCGGCGGTCGGTGACTACCTCACCTCGTTGCGCGCGGTGTATCCCTACGCCGACTACATCGCGGTCAACGTCTCCAGCCCGAACACCCCGGGGCTCCGGCAGCTGCAGGACCGCGGCCCGCTCGACGAGCTGCTGGCCGCGTTGACGACGGAGGCCGGGAGCCTTGCGTGGAGCACGCAGCAGGAACGACCCGTCCCGGTGCTGGTGAAGATCGCGCCCGACCTCGACGACGCGGCGATCGGCGAACTCCTGCAGGTCTGCACCGACCGCGGCGTTGCCGGGGTGATCGCCACCAACACCACCACCGGACGCGCCGGGGTCGGCGCGGGGGAGACCACGCTGGCCGCGGAGAGCGGCGGGCTGTCCGGGAAACCGCTGGCGGCAAGGGCGTCGGAGGTGGTGCGGTTCGTCACCTCGCACTCCGACCTGCCGGTGATCGGTGTCGGCGGGATATCCAGCCCGGACGACGGACTGCGGATGCTCGACGCGGGTGCTCGTCTGTTGCAGATCTACAGCGGGCTGGTGTTCTCGGGGCCGCCGCTGGTCACCGAACTCAACCGGGCCATCGCTCGCCGCGGGGTGCGATAGGGGTCCCACGGGGTGCGGTGCCCCGACCCGACCTGGCCCCGCTCCCGCGCGCCGACCGTTGGGTCCGCGATGTCATCGCTTCATCTGGTCGCCCTGTGGAGCGCAGCTCATTGCGCGTGCCCGGTAGCGGCCGGGTGGTTGGCCGTGGTGGCGGGCGAATGCGCGGTTGAACGCGTATTCGGAGGTGTAGCCGACGCCGTGCGCGATGCGGCCGACGGGTTCGTCGCCGTGTCGTAGCCGGTGGGCGGCGAGCTCCATGCGCCAGTTGCTGAGGTAGTTCCCGGGTGTCTCCCCGATCTCTGCCGCGAAGCGCCGGCTGAGGGTGGCGCGGGAGACGCCCACGGCGTGAGCCAGTTCGCCGATCGTCCACGGGTGCGCCGGGGCGTTGTGCAGGTGGGTCATGGCTGCTCGAGTGGTGGGGTCGGAGAGGCCGCGCAGCCAAGACGGTGGGCGGTGTGCGGCGTCCGGGCTGCTGATCCACGCGCGCAGGACCTGGATGAGCAGCACGTTGACGATGTGGTCCAGGACGGTGCGGATGCCCGGAGCGGGTTGGGCGAGCTCGTCGGCGAGTAGCCGCAGCGAGCTGCGTAGTGATGAGGATGCGTGCAGGGCGGGCAGGTACACGACGTCGCTGAGCAGATCGAAGGCGGCCAGCGTCGCGGTTGAGTCGTGTCGGTAGGACGCACAGAGCACCCGGGTGGTCGTCGGTGGCTGTCCGACGGCGACGTCGACTCCCTCTTCGATCGCAGCGGTTTCGGCACGGACGTGATCGAAGGGGCGGACGGGGGCATCGGGGCTGCTGGCCAGGACATGGGGTGCGCCACGGGGTAGCAGGACGGCGTCGCCGGGCAGCAGGTGGCGGGGCGGATGTCCGGCCAGCATCAGCCAGGCGGTTCCGGCGGTGATGGCGTGGAAGGCCGCGCCGGGCACCGCGTCCAGCCGCAAACCCCACGGTTCTCCGGCGACGACGCTGGCGGCGACCGAGCCCTTGACCGCTGCGAGGGCGAGCATGTCGGCGAGCGGATCCATGGCACCAGCGTAGGCATCAGATCACCTCGAGGCAGTGGAGAGCGTTTCAGACAAGAACATGCATCAATCCGACATCGCCAGCACATCGAGTGGCTCATACGGTCGACAGGGTATTGACCACCGGATGACAGGAACCCGACATGAACCTCACCGACCAGGTGGCCCTCGTGACTGGCGCGAACCGCGGCCTCGGGGTCCACTTCGTGCGCGAACTGCTCTCTGCCGGCGTGGCAAGGGTCTACGCCTGCGCCCGTGATGCCGACAGCGTCGGCGCCGAAATGGCAGCCGACCCTCGCGTGCGGGTGCTGAGCCTCGACGTGACCGACCAGGCCGCCGTGGAGGCCGCCGCGGCTGCCGCGCCGGATGTCACGGTGCTGGTCAACAACGCCGGCGTGCTGCACTTCGGCGCGATGCTCGACGCCGACCTCGCCGCCGTCGAGCAGGACCTGCAGACCAACTACCTCGGCACCCTGCGGGTGGCCCGCGCTTTCGCCCCGGCTCTGCAACGCAACGCTCCGGCCGCAATGATCAATGTGATCACGCTGATCGGCCTCGCGCCGGTCCCCGGCATGGCCGGCTACAGCGCGTCCAAGGCCGCAGCGCACTCGATGACCCAGTCGCTGCGCGCTGAACTGCGGGGCCACGGAGTCGAGGTGCTCGGCGCCTACCCCGGTGGCATCGACACCGACATGCTTGCCGGCGTCGAGGCCGAAAAGGCCGACCCCAAGGTCGTCGCGGCCCGCACCCTCGCCGCGCTGCAGGCCGGCAGAACCTTCGTGTTCCCCGATGACGCGTCGGCCGGCGCCGGATCGGTGTATCTCACCGACCCGGTCAAGCTCGAGTCCATGCTGGCCGGTTGACTTCCGTCGACCACATGTTGCTGCCCGTGCCGATCATCGACTGGGCCCTGCCTGATCGGCTGCGTCCCGCGGTCGGTGCCGGCCGGTGCGAGGGTTCTTTGCAGTCGAGTCCGACGGCATGGGAAGTTTCCGAGGCGCTACGGTCGTGACGCAGCGGAAAAGGAGTCGAGGTCGATGTCCATCATGCAGCCGTTCGGCGCCAGACTGGTCGCCGCCATCGATCGGCGCGGCCCGCTGTGCGTGGGCATCGATCCGCATCCTGAGTTGCTGCTGGACTGGGGGCTGCCGGCGACCGTGCAGGGCCTGGAGCGGTTCACCATGACCGTGGTGGAGGCGCTCGGTCCGACGGTGGCGGTGCTGAAACCGCAATCGGCGTTCTTCGAGTCGTACGGGTCCGCGGGGGTGGCCGTGCTCGAAAAGGCGCTGGCGGCAACGAGAGCTGCCGGCGCGCTGGTGCTGCTCGATGCCAAGCGGGGCGACATCGGGTCCACCATGGCGGCCTACGCCGCCGCGTACCTGACCGGCACGTCTCCGTTGGCAGCGGACGCGCTCACCGTGTCGCCGTACCTCGGCTTCGGGTCGCTGACGCCGGCCCTGGATGTCGCGCTGGCGGAGGGCAGAGGGCTGTTCGTGCTGGCGCTGACGTCCAACCCTGAGGGCCGGCAGGTGCAGCACGCCCGCTCCGCCGACGACCGCACCGTCGCGCAGGCCATCGTCGACCAGGTCGGTGCGGTCAATGCCGGGGACGACCCGATCGGATCCATCGGCCTGGTGATCGGTGCGACGATCGGCAGGACCGGTGTCGACCTGTCCAATGTCAACGGCCCGCTGCTGGCGCCGGGTCTCGGCGCCCAGGGCGGCACCGCCGCCGACCTGAAGCTGGTTTTCGCCGATGCGCACGGCGCGCTGCTGCCGACCACCAGCCGGGAGGTGCTGGGCGCCGGGCCGACGGTGGCGGGGTTGCGGGAAGCGGCAGCCCGGGTGGTCGGCGAGGTGCGGGCCGCCCTTCGGTGAGTGCGCCGGTACCGCCGAGAGCGTCGGCGGTCAGGGCGTGATGCTGGCAAATGCGGCCAGACTCGCCTGCTGTATCAAATTCGCGCCTGGCGACTCCGTCGCAGGCGACTGGAGGCCCGTTGGCGATCTCGAGGGGCCGCAGTCGTCGCCCCGCGGTGGAACGTGCTGTCGAACCTGACCGGCGCCGGAGATCCGCCCTCGAGCAGATCGAGCACGGCCCTACCGGCGGCCCGGCCCTGTTCCGCGGCGGGCTGCACCATTGTCGTCAGGTCGTGCGGGATGATCCGGTCGAGCGCGATCCCGTCGTAGCCCACGACGCTGAGGTCGCCGGGGACGTCCAGGCCGAGCTCGGTGGCCGCCTTGATGACGCCCGCGGCCAGCAGGTCCGACTGGGCCAGGACCGCCGTCGGGCGGCGATCCGGATCGTCCAGCAGGGTGTGCCCGGCGATGATGCCCTCCTCGACATAGCTGCCCGCGGCGACGACGCCGGTGCTGTGCGGAAAGACCGCCCGCACACCGCGGAGCCGATCCCGCGTCACCTGCACGGTGCCGGCTCCTTCCCGCTCCGGCGTCAACGGTCCGCGCTCGCCGAAAGCCGATCCGGGCACTTCCGGATCGATCGCGCCGATGTCACCGTCGAGCGGCAGGGCGACGATGGCGACATCCCGGTGACCGAGATCGGCCAGGTGCCGGGCGGCCACCTCGCTGGCCTTCTCGTCGTCGAGCGAGATCGTGAGCACGCCGGGGAACTCCGGGCCGCCGAGCGCGACCGTCGGCGTCGCCCGGCGGCGGAGGATGTCGATCGACCTGGCGATCCGGGTACTGCAGCTCAGCAGCACCACCCCGTCCATCGAGGCACTTTCCATCGCCATCGCGCTCTCGCCGACATCGGTCAGCAGCAACAACCCGCGGCCGTCGGCGGTGGTCTCCTGGGCGATGCCGTCGAGCAGAGCGATCCAGATCGGGTCACGGAAGGCCGCCAGCACCCGCTCCTCCATGACCACGCCGATGATCCCGGAGCGACCCTGCCGCAGCGACCGTCCACGCGGGTCTGGGCCGGCGTAGTGCAGCTGTTCCGCGGCGGCGAGGACGCGCTCCCGGGTGGCGTCGGACACCGGTCCCGAGCCGCTGAACGCGAGCGATGCGGTGGACACGGATACGCCGGCCAGCGTGGCGACCTGCGCCAGCGTTGTCCGCTTGACCGATCGGCCGGCACGGTCCGGGAGCACCGCTGCGCTGGCCGGGGCGTCGCCTGCCCGGGCGTCGCCCGCCCTGACATCGCCCGCCCTGACATCGCCTGCCCGGAGACCGCGGGCACCACGAGCGGGGCGATCGGCGGAATTGTCGGCCATCCGATGCACCTCCTCGTTCTGGGTGACGGGTGCTGCTGCCCGGTTCATCGCCGGAGGTACCCACCGCAGGCTAGTCGAAACGATTCGATTCCTCCCCTCGACGCATTGACCCCTCGATCGTTGTCCCGTAGCGTCGAATCGATTCGATCGAGTGATTGGCAGCCCGCAGAGGCAATCGCAGAACTTGAGGAGACCGTGTCCCATCCCGCCCCGACAGCCGCCGACCAGGTTGCCACCGCTCCGCTGACCCGCCCGCAGATCGTTGCGTGGCGCAACGCCGTCTTCGCAATCTTCGCGCTGTCCGGCGTGGCCCTGGCCAGCTGGGTGGCCCGCACCCCCTCGATCCGGGACGTGCTCGGCGCCAGCACCTTCCAGATGGGTCTGCTGGTGTTCGGGCTGGCGCTGGGTTCCATCGTGGGCCTGACGACCTCCAGCCATGTGCTCGCCCGGATCGGTTCGGCCACGACCATCCGGATCTCGCTGCTCGCGGTTGCGATCGGCCTGGTGATCACCAGCATCGGCGCCAGCACGGCCAGCTTCGCGGTCGTGGCGATCGGACTGGCCATCTTCGGGCTGGGCAACGGGACCTGTGATGTTGCGATGAATGTGGAGGGCGCCGCCAACGAACGGGCACTGCATCGCACCGTCATGCCGCTGTTCCATGCCCTGTTCAGCGGCGGCACCATCGTCGGGGCTGCGCTGGGGGCGGCCGCCGAGTTCGCCGGCCTGTCGATCGTCGCGCACCTGGTGATCATCGCCGCGCTGATCGCCGCGGGCGCCCTGTTCGCGGTGCGGTACCTGCAGCCGGATCCGGCCGTCGCGGCGGCCGAGCTGGCATCGCTGGAGCAGCCCGCCGGCGACGGCACGGGGAAGAGTGCCGGGCGGTCCAGGCTGGGCATCTGGCGGGACCGGCGGACGTTGCTCATCGGGCTGATCGTGCTCGGGATGGCGTTCGCCGAGGGGTCGGCCAACGACTGGTTGGCGCTGGCGATGGTGGACGGCCACGGCGTCGGCAACGCCACCGGGGCCTTGATCTTCGGCATCTTCGTCACTGCCATGACGGCCGGCCGGGTCGGCGGGGTGTGGCTGCTGGACCGCTTCGGTCGGGTGCCGGTGTTGCGGGTCTCCGCGGTGTTCGCCGGGGTCGGGTTGGTCACGGTGATCTTCGCGCCGATGGCCTGGCTGGCGGCCGTCGGCGTGGTGCTGTGGGGCCTCGGTTCGGCGCTCGGATTCCCGGTCGGGATGTCGGCCGCCGCCGACGATCCGGTCAACGCCGCCGCGAGGGTCAGCGCGGTCGCCACCATCGGGTACCTGGCGTTCCTGTGCGGCCCGCCGCTGATCGGTTTCGTCGGCGAGCACGTCGGCCTGCTGAACGCGCTGCTGCTGGTCCTGGTTCTGGTGGCCATCGCTGGCATCGTGTCGCCCGCGGCGCGCAAACCTGCCGCTCAGTCGAGCTGACCGGCGAGGTCGCTGTGCTGAGAGGGGTTCATCGGGCCGGTGGTCAGTGCCCGACACCCACCTTGAGCCCAACGATGACCAGGCCCATGAAGACGTTCAGGAGCATGGTCCTGGTCAGCGCGCGGCCGGTCAGGTTCGAGATCCGGACGGCGGCGAACCCCCAGATCTGCAACTCCACGATCGCAACGATGAGGGCCGCCCATGCGCCGTCGTTGACCGAAACCTCCGGCAGGGCCCCACAGATCAACGCGGCGATGGCGGGTGGGATCGAGGCGAAGGCCACCGGCCACTCATGGCGCATGCCGGTGGCGATGGAGCCCGCATGCCAACCGCCGTGCACACCCGCCACGGTGGCGGCGTAGACGTGCGCGATCCAGAACACCAGGCCGCTGACCAACAACAGAACTGCCAGCGTGGTCGGTGCCCGCAGGTCACCCGAACTGACCACCACCGACGCCGCCAGCACCGAGCCGTAGACCGCGGAGGCGTAGTTGGCGCGTTGCCGTCGCCTGGAGTGCGGTTCCCGCGCCCCGTCGTCGGGCTCGGTGACGGTCGGTTTCGGGCCTGTGATCTCGGGTTCCCCGGTGGTCATGCCTGCATGGTGTCAAGTCGTGACGAAGGTGACCAGGGCAACGACAATCTCGGGCCCGCACCAGCTGCAGCCGTCAGCGTGCCGCTACGGTAACGCGGTGAGAACCCCCGAGGGCAAAGAGCCGCGGGCACCGGCGATCGCCATCTGGACGCTGACCGGGGCCTTCGTCGGGCTGGCCGGTGGTGTGGTTCTCAGCAATGTGCCGCTGTTCGTGGTGATCTTCGCCGTCGTCGGGTTGCTCTACGGCTTCTACACCACCCGGCCCAAGCAAACGCCCGACGACGACTGAGCCGAACGCGGTCAGCGCAGGCGCCACCGGATCGCGGCCAGCCGATGTGCGTCAAATCCGTTCGCCCGCAGATAGCCGTCGGCGTCCAGTCCGTCGACGGTCGCCGTGATCGCCCGGTCGGCCGAGGTGCCGGCCTCATCGAGAAAACGGGTGATCCGGCCGGTCTGGTCGCCGGCGCCGAGGTCGCGCCATGCCCGCTCCAGACGCTCGGTGCTCAGCAAGTAGTCATCCGCGATGTCCACGGCGGGGACGCCGGCCACCGTCAGCAGCACCGTCACCACCAGCCCCGTGCGATCCCGACCCGCGCCGCAATGCAGGTAGACGCCCCCGGGCGGCGCATCGGCGATCGCCCGCAGCACCCGGGTGATCCGTTCGGGGAACCGATCCAGGAACGCGGCGTAGTACAGCGGCGTTGCATCGACGCCGCGCGGCCATCGATCCCAGAACCCGGGGTCCGGTGGTTCCTCCAGTGCACAGTGCACCGTGCTCAGTCCACCGGGCCGCGGGGCGCCGTCGGCCTCGGTCTCGACCTCAGCGGTGTCCCGCAGGTCGATCACGGTCCTGATCCCGTACGACCACAGCTGCGCCCAGCCGCGTGCGGTCAGTCGCGCGGGGGAGTCACCCCGCACGACGGCGCCCCGACGAATCGTCCCGCCGCCTGCAACCGGGAGGCCGCCGAGATCGCGGGCGTTGTAGAGGTCCTCCCATGCCAGGTGCCGATCGGCGTTCGACGCGGATGACGGGCTGACGGCGGAAACGTCGTTCATGACGGGAAAGATGTGCGGACGGCGACCCGCGTTGCCTCCGGTGTGCCGGCGGGTCAAGACTGCTGTCCCGGTTGGGCCGGGCCCGGTAACCTGAGCATCGACATGCACGCCCCCGCCGTGAGACGGCACTGGGGCGTCCGGTGCAGGGTGGTACCCGAGTCCGGCCCTCGTGACCGCAACACCGCGGTTCCGTCATGCCCTCAGAGGAGCACCATTGTCCGCATCAACCGTGTCCGCATCAACCGTGTCCGCATCAACCGTGTCCGCATCAACGCTGCCCGCCCCCGACCTGACCGCCGACCGCGTGGGCGACCTCGACTTCAAGGTCGCCGACCTGGGACTGGCCGAGTTCGGTCGCAAGGAGATCACCCTCGCCGAGCACGAGATGCCCGGCCTGATGGCGCTGCGCCGCGAGTACTCCGAGGTGCGGCCGCTGTCCGGCGCCCGGATCTCCGGCTCGCTGCACATGACGGTGCAGACCGCGGTCCTGATCGAGACCCTGGTCGACCTCGGCGCCGACGTCCGCTGGTGCTCGTGCAACATCTTCTCCACCCAGGACCACGCTGCCGCCGCGGTTGCCGTCGGCCGTTACGGAACGGTCGAGGAGCCCAAGGGGGTCCCGGTCTTCGCCTGGAAGGGCGAGACGCTGCCCGAGTACTGGTGGTGCACCGATCAGATGCTGCGCTGGCCGGCCAAGGAAGACGGAACAGCCGAAGGCCCCAACATGATCCTCGACGACGGTGGCGACGCGACGCTGCTGATCCACAAGGGCGTGCAGTACGAGAAGGCCGGCGTCGTGCCCCCCACCCAGGACGACGACTCCGAGGAGTACCAGGTCGTCCTCGAGCTGCTTCGGCGGTCGCTGGCCAACGATCCGCAGTACTGGACCCGGACGTCACCGGCGATCCGCGGCGTCACGGAGGAGACCACGACCGGCGTCAACCGGCTGTACCAGCTGGCCGCCGCCGGAGAGCTGCTGTTCCCGGCGATCAACGTCAACGACGCGGTCACCAAGAGCAAGTTCGACAACAAGTACGGCGTCCGGCACTCGCTGGTCGACGGCATCAACCGGGCGACCGACGTGCTGATCGGCGGCAAGGTCGCGCTGGTCGCCGGCTACGGCGACGTCGGCAAGGGTTCGGCGGAGTCGTTGCGCGGCCAGGGCGCCAGGGTGATCATCGCCGAGGCCGACCCGATCTGCGCGCTGCAGGCGCTGATGGACGGCTACGAGGTGACGACCGTCGACAAGGCCATCGAGCGGGCCGACATCATCATCACCACCACCGGCAACAAGGACATCATCGGCGTCGACCACATGCGCCGGATGAAGCACCAGGCCATCCTGGGCAACATCGGCCACTTCGACAACGAGATCGACATGGCCGGGCTGGCCCGATCGGGTGCGTCGCGGATCGAGATCAAGCCGCAGGTCGACGAGTGGCGCTTCCAGGACGGACACACCGTCATCGTGCTGTCCGAGGGCCGGCTGCTGAACCTCGGCAACGCGACCGGGCACCCCTCGTTCGTGATGAGTGCGTCTTTCTCCAACCAGGTCATCGCGCAGATCGAGCTGTTCACCAAGCCCGACGAGTGGGACAACGAGGTCTACCGGCTGCCCAAGCACCTGGACGAGAAGGTCGCCAGGATCCACGTCGAGGCGCTCGGCGGCGAGCTGACCAAGCTGACCAAGGATCAAGCCGAGTACATCGGCGTCGATGTCGAGGGCCCGTACAAGCCCGACCACTACCGGTACTGAGGACTGTCGTCGATGGTTGCGACGCCCGGCCTGCTGCATCAGATCGATGCGCAGGAAAAGGAAATGCAGTTCGAGAAGTTCGGTCCGGCCGACGCGTGGCGGCTGGGTTGCCGCGCCCGGGAGCTGGCCGAGGCCGACGGGCTGCCGGTGGTGATCTCGATCGAACTCGGTGCGCAGGAGGTGTTCTGCGCGGCGCTGCCCGGTTCGAACGCGAACAACAATGAGTGGATCCGGCGCAAGCTCGCCGTGGTCCGGCTGTTCGACCGGGCGTCGTACGGTGTCGGTGAGCAGTTCCGGGTCTGGGGGCAGGTCTTCGCGACCGACGCCGGCTACGACCCGCACCGGTACGCGGCGTCCGGCGGCGCGTTTCCCATCCGGGTGCGTGGGTCGCTGGTCGGCGGGATCGGCGTCAGCGGGCTGCCCGAGGACGAGGACCACGCGCTCGCGGTGCGGGCCGTGGAGTCGGTGCTGTCCGGCAGTTGATCCCGGCGCCCCAGCCGGTTCGTCACCGGCTGGGGCACCGGGCGCAGGCGTGCCCGGCTCGCTAGCGCGCGTCCAGCAGGTCGATGACGAAGATCAGCGTCTGACCGCTCAGCCGGTGACCGCCGCCCGGGGGGCCGTAGGCCAGCTCCGGCGGGATCGTCAGCTGCCGGCGGCCGCCGACCTTCATCCCGGGAATGCCGTCCTGCCAGCCCTTGATCAGCCCCTGCAGGGGAACTCGATCGACTCGCCGCGGCTCCAGGACGAGTCGAATTCCTCTCCGGAGGCGAAGTCCACGCCCAGGTAGTGCACCCGGACGGTGCCGCCGGGCTTGGCCTCGGCACCGTCGCCGACCGTGAGGTCGGTGATCTCCAGGGTGGTCGGTGGCTCGCCGTTCGGGAACTCGATGACGGGTTTGCTGGAGTTGGCAGATGTCATGCACCCATCCAACACGAGCGCCCGCCCCCGGCCGACCGGGGGCGAACCGTCAGCGCACCCCGCTCATCAGCTTGCGGATCGGCGGTGTGATGAGGATGAGCAAGATGCCCACCACGATCGCGATCCCTCCGAGGATCCCGAAGTACGCCACCTGGTTGTCGTCGGAGTAGTAACCGGCCAGCACGCCCGCCATCGCGGTGCCCAGGGCGATCGACAAGAACAGTAAGGCCACCATCTGGGTCCGGAAGACCTCGGGCGCGAGCTTCGTGGCCAGGGACAAACTCACCGGCGAGATCAGCAACTCCGCGATCGTGAAGACGAACAGCACGATGACCAGACCCCACAGCGGAGCGCTGTTCGGGACGGTGCTGGCCATCGGGATGAACAGCAGGAACGCGATGCCCATCACGATGACGCCGGCGGCGAACTTGTACGGCGTCGGTGGCTGCCTGTTCCCGAGCTTCGTCCAGATCTCGGCGAACACCAGGGACAGGATCATCACGAACACCGGGTTGATCGACTGCACCCAGCTGACCGGCATCTCCCAGCCGAAGATCTCCCGGTTGAGCTGCTTGTCCGAGTACTCCGTCACCACGGTGAACTGCTGTTGGTACAGCGACCAGAACACCGCGCTGACGATGAACATCGGGATGAACGAGTACACCCGGCGCCGCTCCACCGGGGTGATCTTCTTGCTGGACAGGATGACGGCGAAGTAGACGACCGCAGCAGACGACGATCACGGCGACGACGATGGGGCGAGTCGGTCCGCCGTCAGTACGCCGGTCAGCGACAGCACGGCGATGATCGCGATCAGCGCCGACCGCCGCCCCGATCACCAGGGCACGCCGGTTGGCCGGGAGCGGATTCGGGACCTCGTTCGAGCTCGGTGGCAGGTTCTTCCGCCCGACCGTGTAGATACCCAGGCCGATGGCCATCCCGACAGCTGCCAGGCCGAAGCCCCAGTGGAAGCCGATGTTGCTCTGCAGGAGCCCGGTGAGCAGTGGGCCGAGGAAGGCGCCGAGGTTGATCCCGAAGTAGTAGATGGAGAAGCCCGCGTCCCGGCGTGGATCCTCCGGCGAATAGAGCGTGCCCACCAGCGACGTGGCATTCGCCTTCACCCCGCCGCTGCCGAAGGCGATCAGCACCAGTCCGACGCCGACGCCGATCAGGCCCGGCATCAGCGACAGCGCGATGTGCCCGCACATGACCAGCACGGCGGCGATGAACAGGGTGCGTTCCGCGCCGATGATCCGGTCGGCCAGCCAGGCACCGAGGATCGTGGACAGGTACACCAGCCCGCCGTAGGCGCCGACGATGCTGGTCGCGGCCACCTCGTCCAGGCCGAGGCCGCCGTCGGCCACCGAGTAGTACAAGTAGATCAGCAGGATGCCCTGCATGCCGTAGAAGGAGAATCTCTCCCACATCTCGACCGAGAACAGCGTTGCCAGTTGCCGGGGTTGACCCGAGGAACGTTTTCTCGCCAGGAGTCTTCTTGATCGTCGTCACGTCGGTGAGCGTGCCACCGGCGAAGGACCGTTGACCAGTGACAGTGCCGTACCAATGTGGTGACGCTTTGACCTGACCCGCCGTAGGGTGCTCGTCGTGGGCCGGCTGATCGCTCTGGAAGGGCTGGACGGATCGGGCAAACGCACCCTGACCGACGCGCTCGCCGAGCGCTGGCGGGCGGGCGGGAACACCGTCGCGACGACGGCGTTTCCGCGGTACGGCCGCGACATCCACGCCGACCTGGTGCGCGACGCCCTGTACGGGCGGCTCGGCGATCTCTCCGATTCGGTCCATGGGCCCGGCGCTGCTGTTCGCGCTGGACCGCCGGGCGGCCGCGGCGCAGCTCCGGGACTGCTGGCCGACCACGACATCGTCCTCCTGGACAGGTATGTCGCCTCGAACGCCGCCTACGGTTCCGCCCGGCTGGGCGCTCCGGAGCGAGTCCAGGCTTCCCCGAGTGGGTGCGGCCCTGGAGATCGAACGCTTCGGGGTACCGCTGCCGGACCGGCAGATCCTGCTGGCCACACCGCTGGATGTGGCTGCCGAACGCGCGCGCGGTCGGGCGGCCGCCGACGCCGATCGTCCGCTTGACCGTTTCGAGGCCGACGCCGACCTGCAGCGGCGGACCGGGGCGATGTACCGGCTGCTGGCCGAACAGGACTACCTCTCGCCCTGGACCGTGCTGACTCCGGGGCCGGACGGTGCGGTCAGCCTGCCGCCAGGCTCTGGCGGGATGACGCCGGAACGCTCGGTCGCCGCCCGTTCTGCCGCCGCCCGTTCTGCCGCCGCCCGTTCTGCCGCAGCCCAGAGCGCCCGGTCCAGCTGCTCGGTCCGGATCCGGACATCGATGTACAGCAACGCGATCACCGCGCCGGTCCAGGCGCCGGCCAGCCCGGTGACCAGCACCGCGACCAACTGCGTCACCAGCAGGGTGGTGACCGAACCCGTCCCACCTACGACCGCTCCGGCGAACGAGGACACGATCGCGCTGGCCACGGCGCCGGAGGCCAGGGTGGCTGCGACCGCGCCCAGGATCCTGCCGCGATGCCCGCGGGTCAGCGTCGCGCTGCGGCGCATCGACTCGCCGACGGAGCCGCGTTCCATCACCACGGCGGGGCCGGCGAAGGCCAGGATCAGGTAGGCGAGCACGCCGGGCACGACCAGGATCAGCAACCCGACCGGTCACCAGCACCCCGACCATCACCGCGGTGCCGAGCAGCACCGGCCACCGGCCGGCCAGCCGTTCGGCGACGGCTCCCCGGCCGTCGCGGCCCAGCGCGTGCGCACCGGCGAAGGCAGCCGCCAGACCGGCGACCACCGGCCCGCCGCTGGTCGAGACGACCAGGCCGAGCAGGGTCGCGACCAGGATTCCGGAGGGCAGCGTCGTGCTGCCGCCGCGGAGCATGTCGTCGGCCCACGCCCCCTCGGCGTAGGTCTGCAGCGAGCCGGTCGCGGCCAGGATGCCGATGGTGACGGCCGAGGACAGCGCCGCGACGGCGATCGCCGCTACCGCCAGCGGACCGAACGAACGGCGAACCACACCCCAGCCGAGCCCGAGGATCTCCCCGACGGTCATCGGCCGCAGCGGCACCGGGCCGGGGTTCTGCCACCGGCCGGGTGCGCCGTACTGCTCAGGACCGGGATATCGGGGCATGCTCACCCCATCATGGTCCCATGACGGGCCCGGCGACCCCGGTCGATCCCGGCGCCCGTTCAGCCCCCGGAATCGGTGGCGTCGTATCCCGGGCGAGGCCTTCGATCGGCGCGGAGCAGGCGGTCGGTCGACTCCGATACGCAGCCGCCCGCGCGCTGGGACGCCCCCCGCGTGTGCGGGGTGTCACCATGGACGGCATGAGAGCGCGCGTGTTGGTGGTCGATGACGACCCCGCCCTGGCCGAGATGCTCACCATCGTGCTGCGCGGGGAGGGCTTCGACACGGCGGTGGTACGCGACGGATCGCGGGCGCTGGACGTGTTCCGTGAGGTGCATCCCGACCTGGTGCTCCTCGACCTGATGCTGCCCGGAGTGTCCGGCCTGGACGTCTGCAAGGAGATCCGCGGCGAGTCCGGGATCCCGATCATCATGCTGACCGCCAAGACCGACACCGTCGACGTCGTGCTCGGCCTCGAGTCGGGCGCCGACGATTACGTGATGAAGCCGTTCAAGCCCAAGGAGCTGACCGCCAGGATCCGCGCCCGGCTGCGGCGCGCCGACGTCGGCTCGGCGGAACGGCTGCGGGTGGCGGACGTGGAGATCGACGTTCCCGGCCATCAGGTCACCCGGGACGGCGAACCGATCTCGCTGACCCCGCTGGAGTTCGACCTGCTGGTCGCGCTGGCCCGCAAGCCCCGGCAGGTGTTCACCCGCGAGGTACTGCTGGAGCAGGTGTGGGGTTACCGGCACGCCGCGGACACCCGCCTGGTGAACGTGCACGTGCAGCGGCTGCGGTCCAAGATCGAGAAGGACCCGGAGCACCCGGAGGTGGTGGTCACGGTCCGCGGGCGTGGGTTACCGGGCCGGCACGTCGTGACGGCGGTGCCGGCGCCAGGTGCGACCGGCGCCACCGCATCGCCGGCCGGAGCCCCGCCGCTCCCGGACAGCGCTGCCGACCGCATCCCCGGGTCCACCGGCCACCCGCCGGCCGAGGCCGGCGACCGGTCCGACAACCGCCGCAGGGTGAGGTCGGAGTTGCACCGTATCCGCGCGCGGGCGGTGTTCCTGAGCAGGTCGCTGCTGTTCCGGGTGGTCGTGATGACGCTGACCCTGTCCACCATCGTCATGCTCACCCTCGGTCTGATCCTGCAGCAGCAGATCACCAACGGCCTGCTGCGCTCGAAGATCGACGCTGCCACCGCGGAGATCGACAGCGCCCGGCAGACCGTGCAGGCCAGCCTGTCCGGGGCGGATTCCGACCCGAGTTCGCTGCGCGAGCAACTGCGGCTGGCGTTGGCCGAGATCGGCAGGGCGGACGGTGCCTCCGACGCGCAGGGCTCCACCGCTGGCGTCTTCGAGCCGGTGGTCGTGCCGAGCCGGATCGGCGGCGAGGCGGACGTCGCCATCCAGCAGCCGACCGGCGACATCCCGGCAGAGCTGCGGGCGCGCATCGCCCAGGGTCAGATCGCGTACCAGTACACGACGATCGTCCGCGACGGGCAGTCCATCCCGGCCCTGGTGGTCGGCAGTCCGGCCCCGACGACCACCGACTCCTTCGAGGTGTATCTCATCTTTCCCTTGGCCGGCGAGCTCGGCACCGTGCAGGTGGTGCAACGGACCCTGCTGGTCGGCGGGATCGCGCTGGCCGTGGCGCTCGCGCTGATCTCGGCCCTGGTCGCGGCGCAGGTGGCGCGCCCGGTTCGGCGGGCGGCGTTCAGCGCCCGCAAGCTGGCGGCCGGCGACCTGGCCGAACGGATGCCGGTCAGCGGTCCCACCGAGCTGGTCACGCTCGCCAACTCGTTCAACGGCATGGCCGAGGCGATCAGGGTGCAGATCCGCCAGCTCGAGGAGTTCGGAAAACTGCAGCGCCGCTTCACCTCCGATGTCTCGCACGAGCTCCGCACGCCGTTGACCACGGTCCGGATGGCCGCCGACATCCTGCACGAGAGCCGCGCCGACCTGCCTGCCCACCTCGGGCGGTCGACGGAGCTGCTGGTCGACGAACTGGACCGGTTCGAGACACTGCTGGCCGACCTGCTGGAGATCAGCCGGTACGACGCAGGAATGGCCGAACTCAGCGCGGAACCGATCGACATCCGCGCCAGCATCACCGCCAGCATCGCGGCGGCCGGTCCGCTTGCGGAGCAGGTCGGGGTACCGATCATCACCTCGATGCCGGCCGAGCCGGTCGTCGCCGAGATCGACAGCCGGCGGGTGGATCGCATCCTGCGCAACCTCATCTACAACGCGATCGACCACGCCGACGGCAAGCCCGTCGAGCTGGAATTGGCCGCCGACGGGGATGTGCTGGCCATCACCGTCACCGACCACGGGGTGGGTTTGCGGCCGGGCGAAGCGGGTCTGGTGTTCAACAGGTTCTGGCGGGCCGATCCGTCCCGGCAGCGGCAGACCGGCGGCACCGGCCTGGGTCTGGCCATCTCGCTGGAGGACGCGCGACTGCACGGCGGCTGGCTGCAGGCCTCCGGCGCGCCGGGTGAGGGCGCCCGTTTCCGGCTGACGTTGCCACGTCGGCACGGGGATCTGATCACCCAGTCGCCGCTGCCGCTGCGGGCCGGGCCGGTGTCGGGACCGGACGCCGCAGTGCCCACCGGCGTGTCCACCGGGGCGTCGACCGGGGTGTCGAGCCAGGTGCCTGCGGGAGCGCCCGTCCCCGGCGCGATCCCGCAGGGCGTCCGGATGATGGTCGAGGACGGCATCCTGAAGGCCGCGCCCAGCGACGAGGAGCTGCATCCGGCCTCGGTGCCGTCGGCCGGTCGGAGCGCCGCGCTGTCCTCGCCCGACCAGCCGGCGGCCCCGGAACAGTCGGCGGTCGAACCGGCGTCCGGGTCGCGGACCAACCCCAGCGCGGTCGGAGGACAGCAATGAATCGGCGGTCGTTCGGTCGGAGTTGTTCGCCGAGACGGTCCGAGGCGGTGCGCCGGCCGAGCCCGCCGGCGAGGCGTTGCCGCCGTCCTGCTGGGCGCTCTGCTGGTGGTCGCCGCGGGTTGTTCCGGGGTGCCCGGCTCGAGTGCTGCCGTCGACGTCACACAGATCGCCGACCAGATCGCGCCGAACGGCCCGGCGGCGCCGACCCCGGGGCAGCAACCCGACCAGATCGTCCGCGGGTTCATCGCTGCCAGTGCGCGGCCCGATCTCGACACCGCTTCGGGGTCCAGTTTCGCCGCGGCCCGGCAATACCTGGCCCCCGAGGCGCAGAGCTACTGGCTGCCCAGCGGCCTGCCGGTGGTGATCCTGCGCGATGGCTACCGGACCGACGTGACCCGGGCCGCGCCGGGCGTCGTGACGGTCAGCGGCATGACGTCCGGGCACCTGGACACCGACCGCGCGTTCCAGACCGCGGACGACGACCCGTACAGCCGGGCACTGACCCTGGAGCAGGTCGACGGCGAATGGCGGATCAGCGATCCACCACCGGAGTTGCTCCTCACCAGCTCCGAGTTCGGCGCCGCGTTCCGCCAGCGGGTGCTGTACTTCCTGGACCGGACCGGCACCGTGGTGGTGCCGGACGTTCGGCATGTCGTCGTCGGCCAGACCCCGGCAAACCGGGCCAACCGGTTGATCGCGATGCTGTTCCGCGGACCGAACAGCCGGCTGGACCGACGCCGTCCGCTCGCAGTTCACCGCCCGATCGGCGTTGCGCTCGAACCCCTCGATCGATGCGGAAGGGGTGCTGCAGGTGGACCTGACCGGCGTCGACGTCTCCACCCCGGAAGCCCGCCGGGCGCTGGTGGCGCAGCTGGTCTGGACGCTGTCGCCGACCTCGCCGCGGATCGCCATCACCGTCGACGGCGAGCCGTTGGATCCGGCGCAATCGGTCTACACGATCAACACGGTGACCTCCTTCGATCCGGACCGGCTGGCCGGCACCGGTCAGGTGGCCTCGGATCCGTTCTACGTCCGCAGCGACGGCGCGATCGTCGGGCTGCTCGACGGCGCTGCCGGTGCCGGGTCCGCTCGGCGCCGGAGCCGTGCCGGTCAAGACGCGCTGCCCAGTCGTCCGCGACGGGCGCGATCGCGGCGGTCGCCGCCGACCCCGCCGGTGGCCAGGAACTGCGTGATGGCCCTGCCCCAGGAGAGCGACAAGGCGGACCCGCTGCTGAAGGCGGACAGCCTGACCGCACCGAGCTTCACCCGCGCCGGTGACGAGGCGTGGGTGGTGCAGAACGGCGGCAGCAAGCCGGAGGTGTACCGGGTCTCTTCTTCTGGCAGCCCCAGCCGGGAACGGGTGGGCTCGACGCAGCTGACCGGCAAGGGATCGGTCACCGCGCTGGCGCTCTCGCCGGACGGGGTCCGGGTGGCGATCGTGGCGGGTGAGCGGCTCTATCTCGGGGTGCTGACCAGGACGGCGGTGGGCGAGGCCGGCCCCCGCAGCGGCGATCCGGCGGCCGACGCCGCCGCGCAGACGCCACTGGCGATCAGTCAGCTCACTGTGCTGCGCCCGGACCTCGTGCACGTCGGCCCGGTCAGTTTCAGCAACTCGCGGGAACTGCTGGTGGCGGCATCGACCTCGCCGAACACCTACCGGAGCCTGTGGGACGTCTCGATCGACGGCTTCGAGTCCCGCAAGATCACCGACCGCGGCATCTTCGGCGACATCGACGGGCTGGCCGTGGCCGCCGGAGAACCGCTGCTGATCACCTTCGGCGGCCGGGTGTGGCAGCTGGTCGGCTCGCAGACCGACGGCCAGTGGCAGTCACCGCTGCAGAACGAGCCGTTCCTGAACGGGTCGTCGCCGTTCTATCCCAGCTGACCGGACAGGGCGTCGGCGGCGCCCCGCGATCGCACAACGAAAGGGCACGATCCACCGATGATCTCCGTCGAGCTCGCCGGCGCCCTGAAGGCCGCCGGATTGGTCTGGCACCCCGCCACGGGGGACCGGTTCACCCTGCAGACCGGCGCCTTCGACGGCGAGGTCTTCACGCTCAGCGAGATGGTGGTGGAGGCCCACGAGTCCAGGACCGGGACCGTGCTGGGCTTCAACGGAACCACCGAATGGGCGTTGGACGCGACGGAGGCCTCGGAGGCGCTGTGGTTACCCCGGGAGGATCAGCTGCGGACCCTGCTCGGTCCGTCGTTCCGATCCCTGGAACGGATCGAGGGCGGATACCGGGTGACGTCGGTGCTGCCCGGCGGATCCGACGACGAACCGGGCGCCTACTGGGGCTCCGACGCGGCCGAGGCGTACGGCCGCGCACTGCTGGCCCTGGTGCGGCGCGCCACCGGCTGAGGCGGAGCGGCTCCCCGGAAGCCTTTGTCCACATTCTGCGCTGTGCCGTTGACGGATGCCGAGCCGGCTGGTCAGGGTTGCCTGATGCTCTCCCGCGGATCCGGATCACCGATCGGCGCGGTGGTGCAGGGTGTTTCGGCCGCTTTGGAGCTGGTGCTGCCGCGGCCCTGCCCGGGATGCGGCGGGCCCGGCCCGTGGTGCGCGGGGTGCGCCGCGACGCTCGCCGGCCGGCCGCGCCGGATCCGGTTGCCGGACCTGACCGATGACCTGCCGGCCATGCCCCCGTCCTGGGCGCTGGCGCGCTACCGCGGTCCGGTGCGGGCCGCGATCCTCGCCGGCAAGGAACGCGGCCGCCGGGAGCTGCCGGGCCTGCTCGGCCAGGCGCTCGGTCCGGCGGCGATCCGGCTGCAGCGATCGAGCCTGCTGCCCGGTGAGCTGTGGTTCGTCCCCGCGCCGAGCAGGCGATCCGCGGCGCGCCGGCGGGGCGGCGATCCGGTGCTGTCGATGGCCCGCGCCGCCGCCCGGCTGATCGCCTCCCGCGGAGCCCCCGCCGGGGTGGCGCCCTGCCTGTACACCGCGCGGACGGCTCGCGACTCCGTGGGCCTGGACGGCGCCGGCCGGCGGGCCAACCTGGCCGGTCGGATCCGACTGCGACCGGCGGCCCTTCCGTCACCGGGCGCCCGGGTCGCCCTGGTCGACGACGTGTTGACGACGGGTGCGACGACGGCGGCCGCGGCCGCGGTGCTGGCCGCTGCCGGTGTCGAAGTGGCTGCGGTGCTGGTGCTCGCATCCGTGCCCGGGTGGGTCGCCACCCGCTGATCTGCCGCTGCCGGTTCCGGTGCAGGTTGCGGTGGGCGGGCTCACGCGTCGACCCGGCGCTCCTCGCGCAGTGCCTTGGGGAACAGTGCGCGCTGGGTGACCCAACCGGCGGCCGACAGCCCGATCCAGATCGCGGTAGAGGTCACCTGCTCGACACCGGCCGCCGGGTCGCGCAGAAAGCCCAGGGTGCTCGGGGCGATCAGGCCGAGGGCACCGAGCACCAGGCCGGCGCCGCCGATCGCGGTGGCCCACAGCAGAACGCGCCGTCGGTACCGGTCGGCCAGGAACCCGAAGGCCACCGCGACGGCAACGACCAGGACGATGGTGACGGCGATGTTCGGCTCGCCGGCGGTGAGCACGGCGGCGACCCGGGCCCCGATCAGCGAACCCGTGATGACGCCGACGAAGAACGCGGCCACCTTGAACACCAGGGTCACCAACACCCAGGCGACCAGGGCCCCGGCGGCGGCGATGATCAGCGCCGTGCCGTCCGAGGCCCTGAAGATGTCGGCCAGCACCCACCCCAGGCCGAAGCCCGAAGCCAGGATGGCGACGTGCATCGAGCCGACACCGAAGAAACACAGGACCACACCGACCAGCAGGATCACCCAACCGGACATGTCCCAACCCCCCCGTCACTTTGCGTGAATGTCAGATTACCGCAGGTAGGCGCGCGACGACGTCCGGGTATCGCTCCGATTTGGCTCATCACCTCACCCGCGGGGTCGCCCGATCGGTCGCACGGAATGGTCGAGTCGGGCTCCGCCGGAAAGGGCCCAGCGTTTGCGTCCCATTTGTCTACAGGTAGGTTCGGAGTCATCCCCGGGTAGCCCCGGACGCGTACCGGCTGGTCGGGACAGAAACTTCCGGCGCGCGCCAGCAGGGGATCAGTCCCCTGCAAGACAGGAGGACTCGTGGACATCGTCGTCAAAGGCCGGAACGTGGAGGTCCCAGAGCATTTCCGTGTGCATGTGGCGGAGAAGCTCACCCGCAGCGAACGCTACGACCCGAAGATCATCAGGGTGGACGTCGAGCTGTCCCACGAAACGAACCGACGGCAGTCCAAGACCTGCCAGCGCGTGCAGATCACGCTGGCCAGTCGGGGTCCGGCGATTCGCGCCGAGGCCAGCGCCGAGACCTTCTACGCCGCACTGGATGCGGCGGTCACCAAACTCGAGACCAGGCTGCGCCGGTCCGCGGACCGGCGGCACGATCGCCAGCACGGCCGGACGCCGATCGCCGCCGTCGCGACGACGCCCGAGGAGATCCTCGGCGACGAGGCGCTGCCCGTTGCGCGGGCGCTGACCTCGACCGCCGTGCTCGACGGCGCCCCGGACGACGCTGCGGCGCCCGACGGCCGGCGCAACGGTGCCGTTGCTGACGTTGATGACGAGGACGAGGACTTCGAGGATCGCTGGGCGGCGGCCGCGGATGAGGGCCCGGGTCGCATCGTCCGGATCAAGGACCACCCCGGCGAACCGATCACCGTCGACCAGGCGCTGTTCCAGATGGAACTCGTCGGCCACGACTTCTACCTGTTCAATGACGCCGACACCCAACTGCCCTCCGTGGTCTACCGGCGCAAGGGCTTCGACTACGGGTTGCTCCGGCTGACCTGACGTCGGCCTCGGCCGGTTCGGGCGCAAACCGGGGAACGTGATCGCTCGGCCCAGCCCGGAGAACGCCCGCGTCACCGGGCGTGCGCCTACCATGGTCACCGCTGGGCCCAACTCCGGGCCCGGTCGACTGTGTCGCAACGGATGGCACAGTGGGTGCCGATCGGCTGATGCCTCTGCGGTCTCCTGCTGCCGTCTCAGACGCACCCGCCGCGACCAGCGGCGGGGCACGAATCAACCGAGGGTGAAACACGTGGTTCTTGGCAGACTGCTTCGCGTCGGCGAGGCGAAGACACTCAAGCGCCTGCGCACGATCGCGAACCACATCAACGACATCGAGAGCGACTACGTCGGGATGTCCGACGACGAGCTGCGCGGCCAGACCGCGTTGTTCAAGGAACGCCTCGACAAGGGGGAGACGACCGACGAGATCCTCGTCGAAGCCTTCGCCGTGGTGCGCGAGGCCGCCAAGCGCACGCTGGGCCAGCGCCACTTCGATGTGCAGCTGATGGGCGGCGCCGCGCTCCACCTGGGCGACATCGCGGAGATGAAGACCGGCGAGGGCAAGACCCTGGTGTCCACCCTGCCTGCGTACCTGAACGCGCTCGAGGGCAAGGGCGTGCACATCGTCACGGTCAACGACTACCTCGCCCAGCGGGACAGCGAGTGGATGGGCCGGGTGCACCGGTTCCTCGGGCTGAACGTCGACGTCATCCTGGCCCAGCAGACCCCCGAGGTGCGGCGCGCGGCCTACGGCGCCGACATCACCTACGGCACCAACAACGAATTCGGCTTCGACTACCTGCGCGACAACATGGCGTGGTCGAAGAACGACGTGGTACAGCGCGGTCACTTCTACGCGATCGTCGACGAGGTCGACTCGATCCTGATCGACGAGGCCAGGACCCCGCTGATCATCTCCGGTCCGGCCGACCAGTCCTCCAAGTGGTACTCGGAGTTCGCCCGGCTCGTTCCCCGGCTGCACCGGGGCGGCGAGGGAGGGCTCGGTGGGGACTACGAGGTCGACGAGTCCAAGCGGACGGTCGGCGTCAGCGAGGACGGCGTCGCCAAGGTCGAACAGGCCCTGGGCATCGAGAACCTCTACGAGTCGGTGAACACCCCGCTGGTGGGGTTCCTGAACAACGCCATCAAGGCCAAGGAGCTGTACAAGAAGGACCGCGACTACATCGTGGTGTCCGGTGAGGTGCTGATCGTCGACGAATTCACCGGCCGGGTGCTGCACGGCCGCCGGTACAACGAGGGCATGCACCAGGCCATCGAGGCCAAGGAAGGCGTCGAGATCAAGGCCGAGAACCAGACCCTCGCGACGATCACCCTGCAGAACTACTTCCGGCTGTACGAGAAGCTGTCCGGGATGACCGGCACCGCCCAGACCGAGGCCGCCGAGTTGCACCAGACCTACAAGCTGGGCGTCGTCCCGATCCCGTCGAACAGGCCGGTGCAGCGGCTCGACGAGGCGGACCTGATCTACAAGACCGAGGACGCCAAGTTCAACGCGGTGGTCGGCGACCTCGCCGAGCGGCACGAGAAGGGCCAGCCGGTGCTGGTCGGCACGGCGTCGGTGGAGAAGTCGGAGCTGCTGAGCAAGCTGCTGCTGCGCGCGGGGGTGCCGCACGAGGTGCTCAACGCCAAGAACCACGCCCGGGAGGCCGCGATCATCGCGCAGGCCGGCCGGGCCGGCGCCGTCACCGTCGCGACCAACATGGCCGGCCGCGGCACCGACATCATCCTGGGCGGCAACGTCGACTTCAGCGCCGACCTGGACCTGCGGGCCAAGGGACTGACGCCGACGGAGACGCCGGAGGAGTACGAGGCGGCGTGGTCCGAGGCCGTCGAGGAGGCCAAGAAGCGCAGCGAGACCGAGGCGGAGAAGGTCCGGGGCGCCGGCGGCCTCTACGTCCTCGGCACGGAGCGGCACGAATCGCGGCGGATCGACAATCAGCTGCGCGGCCGGTCCGGCCGGCAGGGCGACCCCGGCGAATCCCGGTTCTACCTCTCGCTCGGCGACGACCTGATGCGCCGGGTCGGCGGCGGCACCGTCGAGATGCTGATGACCCGGCTCCGGATGCCCGACGACGTCCCGATCGAGCACAACTTCGTCTCGAAGGCGATCAAGAGCGCGCAAACCCAGGTCGAGCAGCAGAACTTCGAGATCCGCAAGAACGTGCTCAAGTACGACGAGGTGATGAACAAGCAGCGGACCGTCATCTACGAGGAGCGTCGCCGGGTCCTGGACGGCGAGGATCTGCACCTGCAGGTGCAGAACATGATCACCGATGTGGTCAGCGCGTACGTCGACGGCGCCACCGCCCAGGGATACGCCGAGGACTGGGACACCGACACGCTGTGGACGGCCCTGAAGACGCTGTACCCGGTGTCGGTGACGCCCGAGTCCATCGCCGCCGAGCACGGCGACCTGACCCGCGCCTCGCTCAAGGAGGCGGTGCTGGCGGACGCCCGGGCAGCGTGGCAGCGCCGTGAGGAGGAGCTGACCCCGCCGATCACCCGCGAGCTCGAGCGGCGCGTCGTGCTCTCGGTCCTGGACCGGAAGTGGCGCGAGCACCTCTACGAGATGGACTACCTCAAGGAGGGCATCGGGCTGCGCGCGATGGCCCAGCGCGACCCGCTGGTCGAATACCAGCGGGAGGGCTTCGACATGTTCGCGGCGATGCTCGACTCGCTGAAGGAGGAGTCCGTCGGGTTCCTCTACAACCTGCAGGTGCAGGTGGTCCCGGCGGAACCGGCAGCGCAGGCCGCCCCGGCGGACCGGAACGGTGCGCCGGTGGTCACCGCGGCGTCGGCGGCCGCGACCGCGCTGGCCGGCGGATCGAGCGGGCTGGGTTCGGCCGGGCAGGCGCCTGCGGCAGCGGCCGCTCCGGCGGCGGCACCGGCTCCGGTGCGTCGACGGGTCCGGCCGGTCGAGGCGTTGCCCACCGAGCAGAAGGCGGCAACGGTCGGCGCCTCGGCAAACGGCGCGGCGGCCCTGCGGGCCAAGGGCCTGGGCGGTCCGGCGAACACGACCCCGCTGACCTACAGCGGCCCGCGGGACAACGGGGGCACCGAGACCCGGCGCGGCAACGCCGCTCCAGCCGGTGCCGGCTCCGGTCAAGGTGCGGCGACGGCGACCGGCTCGAAGGAGCCCGGACGCAACGCGCCCTGCCCCTGCGGGTCCGGCAAGAAGTACAAGCTCTGCCACGGCCGTCCGGGCGCCGTCTGATCTCCGCCGGTCCCGCCCCGCCGTTGTGAGGCCCCGATCAGGCTCCCGCGTGATCGGGGTCTGAACGGTCGGTTTTCGGGCACTCGAGGGCTGGAGGTGACCGTCGATGACTGATCCGATTCGTGAAGGCCAACGCCTGCCTCGGGGCGATGCCCCGCAGGGCATCGACCAATGGGCGCGGCACGGGGTCGAGGAACTGACCGAGCGGGACGCGGAGGAGCGTGCCGAGATGGGCGAGCCCCACACCGATGGGCCGGAGACGGGCAACAGCGGTGCCGGCTAGATCGTCCGCCCGAGCGCCGCAATGGCTTCAGCGCTCCTGATGTCGGTCAGCCGGCGCCGCCAAGGTTCGCCGGTCACAGGCCGCGCAGGGCGGTCAGCAGGTCACCGCTTGCCTCGAAGAACTTCTCCTGCTGATCGCCGCCGATCTGGACCAGTGCCAGGTCGGTGTACCCGGCGTCGAAGAACTCCTGGGCCGCCTTCACCACCGCCTGGACGTCGTCACCGCAGGGAATCTGCTCGGCGATGTCGGCCGGGGTGACGAAGCCGGACGCGGAGTCGAAGGCCGCGGTGCCCGGCAGTTCTGCATTCACCTTCCAGCCGCCCGCGCTCCAGCGGAAGAGTTGGTGAGCGCGCTGGGTGGCCGCCTCAGTGTCCGAGTCCCAGGAGATCGGCAACTGCGCGACCTTGCGTGACGTCCCCGCCGCAGGCTTCGCCTGCTGCTTCGCGGCGTCCCACCACTTGCCCAGCTGCGGCTCCGGGTCGATGCCGACCATCACCTGGGCGTGCGGCGCGAACAGCTCGCACGACTGCCGTCCGGAGACGGCCAGCCCGATCGGAACCCGCTGCTCGGGCAGATCCCACAATTTGGCCGAGTCGACCGTGAAGTGTTCGCCCCGGTAGTTCACGTAGCCGCCGTCGAACAGCGCGTTGATGATCTCGACCGCCTCCACCAGCTTGGCCTGCCGGGTGTTCGCGCCTGGCCATCCGGCGCCGACGATGTGCTCGTTGAGGTTCTCGCCGGCGCCCAGGCCGAGGGTGAAGCGGTTGTCGGAGATCAGTTGCAGCGTCGCCGCCTGCTGGGCGACCACCGCCGGGTGATAGCGGAAGGTCGGCGCGGTCACGTACGTCATCAGCCCAATGCTCGAGGTGACCTGGGCAACCGCACCGAGGGTGACCCAGGCGTTCGGGGCGTGCCCCATCTCGTCCAGCCACGGGAAGTAATGGTCGCTCGAGACAGCAAAATCGAAGCCCGCCTGCTCGGCCGCAACTGCGTGCGCGACGAGGTCCTTCGGGCCTGCTTGTTCGGTCATCAGGGTGTATCCGATGGATGCCATGCAACCATCGTGACACAGGCTGAAGTGTCTGTGCAGCAACGTCTTTCGGGACCGATACAGGGTCCCTGTGACGTTTCGGCACCCCGTTGCGCGGGTACTGGAAGTCATCTTTGCCAGCCGCGCCGGCCGTAGAAGCCCGCGCATGACGAGCCGTGCTGGGCGTCGACTCGGCCGCGACTCGGCCGTCCGTCAGCCCACCTCGAGCGCGGTGATCCGCCATCGACCGTCCAGTCCCTGGATGCGGAAGGCGATGGCTCGGACCCGCTGCGCGCGTTTGAAGACCACGCTCACCTCGGCGGCACCGTCGGCGGGTTCACAGACCCGCACGTTCAGCAGGTGCGGCAGGCAGACGGAAGCCGGCACAGGGCGTTCGAGCAGGCCGGCGTAGATCTCCGGCGCGCAATGCACGCGCAGCTGGGCGAGCGGTCGCCGACCGGACAGCACCTCCACCAGCGCTCTGGCGAAGACCTGACCGCTCCGGATCGCCGGCGGCAGCTCATGGGTGGCCGTGCGGCGCACCCCGACGTCGGGCTCGGACGACCACGGCGGTACGCCGGTCGCTGCGATGGCAGTCCGGCGGCCGACGGCCGCACTGCCGCCCGATGGGGGGACGACGGTGCCGGTCCGGGCGGCCGGCCGAAACGCGGGCACCGGTGTGAGGGATTCCACCACCGGCGGCAGCGCCGATGCCACGGGCGGCCCAGCGACGGCACGAAGCGCGACGGTGCCGGGCCAGCGGCTCGCTACGGCGGGTCGTCGACCGGGGAGGTCGTCGTCGAACGGTGGCTCGCTCGCCGGCACGGGTTCGAGATAGGGCAGCGCGGTGGCGTTCAAGGCCGACAGGGCGGAGCCGGCGGAGCGCCGCGAACCGGGCGAGCTGGCAGGCTTCGCAGTGGGGGTGGATGGCGAGTGAGGGGCGGTTGTCACGGCAGCGGTCATGTCAGCCGACTTTCGACGAAGGGGACAGCAGGACCTGGCCCGGCTGGATCAGGTCGGGGTCGTTCCCGATAACCGCCGCGTTCGCGACATACCATGCGCGCCAGGCACTGTCGATCTCGGCGTCGGTCATCGGGGGCGGCAACGCGCGCTGGGCGATGGCCCAGAGGCTGTCGCCGGCGCGAACCGTCACGGCGTCCCGACCGGCGGGTGCGGCTGGGGGCGGCGCGTGATTGGAGGCAGCCTCACTCGACGCGGTCGCCCGGGTCGGCGCCGCCGAAACCGAGGCACTCGGGGGTGATGGTGGCGGAGCAGGTGAAGGGGTCGTGGGCCGGCCGGGTGCGGCGCCGTCCGCCGGCAGAGTGCTGGCCGGAGCCTGATTCGAGCCTGGGTCTGGTTCGGACGCGGTCGACGGGACGGCGGGCCCGCCGGTGGTCTGGGCAACTTCCGGCCCCTGGCTGTCGCCGGCCGTGGGTGAGGTCGACACCGGTTGCGTGCCGCCATCCCTCCCATCGCCGGATGGAGCCGCACCGGGCCAGTCGATGTCCACGGACACGGTGCCGCTGACGTCCGGGCCGGACTGTTCCGGGAGGGACTCGGTCGCCCCCGGGTTCTCGGCTGACGCGGTTCCGTCGGCGGTGGCGCCAGCAGAAGGCAGATCAGCAGCCGTCGACGCGGACTTCGCGGCCGCGACCAGCGGGGTGGCGCAGCCGCTCGTTGCCGCCAGCAACGACAGCCCGACCGCGGCGGTGAGAACCCGCACCGCCGAGAGCGGTGCCAGCCGGAGCAGCGTCGCCCGGCCGGCGCGGCCGGCGCCGCCCGGCAACCGCGCGGCCAGGACCGCCCCGGCCACCAGCGCGCACCACACCAACAATCCCCACACCAGCATCGAGGCCACCGCGAGCACCGCATCGCCGACGGCGTCAATCGCGTCGGCCGGGCCATCCGACGCTGTCGCCGTCAGTGCCGCCGGCCAGGAAGCGGGGCCGGGCAGGGCGAGGGTTACTGCGATCAGCGCCGCCCCGCAGCCGAGGAGCTGACAGCGCAGGCGGGTCCGGCGGAGGCCGGTCGAGTCGCGCGGCCCAACACGCACCGGCGACCAGCATTTGACTGCGTTTGACATGATTTGAAGTCAAGACGGTGCGATAGGCCTGTGTCAAGCGACCATCTCCGGCTGGGGACAGCGCCGATGCCGCGCGATAGGAGAGGCTGAGGACGTGGACATGCGGTGGGAGCGATTGTTCGCCGGCCTCGAGGACCGGTTCGACGGGCTCGCGGACGCCGACGCGGCGGCCGAGCGTGCGGATCGGGAGCGGGTCGCTTTCGGCGCGCTCACCGCGGCCGAACGCCTCGCCGGTGCGATCGGAACGACCCTGCGGATCCGGTTGGACGGTGGTGCGGTGGTCGGCGGGAGCCTCCGGACGATGGGTCCGGACTGGCTCCTGGTGGTGGAGGCGACCGGCCGGGAATGCCTGGTGTGCTGGCGTGCGGTGATCGCCGTCGAGGGAATCACCGCCCGATCCGGCCCGCAGCTGTCCGTACTGGAACGGCGGCTGGACCTGCGGCGAGCCCTGCGCGGCCTCGCGCGGGACCGTTCGCCGGTGGTCGTCGCGCTGACGGGCTGGCGCGCGGGGATGGCCGTCGGCCCGCTCGGCGACCCCGCTGCGCCCGACCCGGGCGCCGAGGTGATCGGGACGATCGACCGGGTGGGCGCAGACTTCGTCGAGGTTGCCATCCACGCACCGTGGGAGCCGCGTCGGGCCGGCACCGTGCGTTCCGTTGCTCTCGTTCCACTGGATGCGGTGGTCCTGGTGCGCTCCGCTCCGCTCGGCTGACGGGCGGCCTGCACTCCGCCGACGCGCCGTCCTATCGTTCTCCGGTCCGATATGCCGATCAGTCCGGTCGATCCGCCGGACCGCCCGACGGCGCCGAGTCGATGGAGACGTCATGGCAACTTTCACCCGCTCCGACGACCTGCGCGGCGCTGAGTTCGTCGATGCCGACCTGCGGGATGCCCGCTTCGTTCGGGCGGACCTTTCGCACGCGGTGATGCGGGGGGTGGATGTGCAGAACGCGGACATCGACGGGCCCTGGCTGTTCGACGGCGACAGCTTCCTGTTGGTGAACGGCGTCGACGTCGTCCCGTTCATCGACGCCGAACTCAACCGCCGCTTCCCCGGCCGCGCCGACCGGCGGGCCACCGACCCGACAGGACTGCGGGCGGCCTGGGCCGCCCTCGAGCGCACCTGGGCGGGCACCATCCAGCGGGTCGCGGCGATGCCGCCCGGCACCGTCGACATCCGGGTGGAACGCGAGTGGTCCTTCGCGCAGACGCTGCGGCACCTGGTGATGGCCACCGACATCTGGCTCGGCCGGGCGATCCTGCAGCAGGAGAAGTCGCTGCACCCCATCGGCGAACCGAACGCCGACTACGAGATCGACGGCAACGACATGTCGGTCTTCGCGACCGGCACCCCCTCCTATGCAGAGGTCCTCGAGGTACGCGCCGGCCGGCTCACGATGGTGCGTGACTTCCTCGCCGCCGTCACACCGGACGATCTGGCCGCACGCCGGAAGAATCCGTGGGCTCCCGAGCACCCGGAGACCGTGCTGTCCTGCCTGCACGTCATCCTCGGCGAGGAGTGGGAACACCACCGCTACGCCGTGCGCGACCTCGACACGATCGAGGGGAACTCAGCCCGAAGCAACGTGCCGAACGACGAGGGGTGAACCGGGCGGACCGCTGCGGCATCGCCGCCGGCCGGAATGCCCCTCAGACATCACTGGGCAACGTCGAGGGAAGCTCCGACAGGTTGGCGGCAGTTCGCCGGTAGGCCTGCTCGATGTAGTCCTCCAGCTTCGTCCGTTCCACCCGCCACTGATTGCGCCCGCCGATCTGGATTCCCTGCAGGTCACCGCTGCGCACCAGGGCATAGGTCTGACTCGCCGAGATGTTCAGGATTTCCGCAACATCGGCCAGCGTCAGGAAGCGGTCGGCCGTCATCGCGGCATTTCCAGCCGCCGGTCGCGTGTTCGGCGGGCCGGCTCCGGATCGCTATTGTCGTCCGAACGTGGTCGGCCCGGGATCGACCGGTCGGTCGTCACCTTCACGTTGCCTTCTTCCCCGAATCTGCGATGTCGGATAGTTTGATGACGCTTGGTTCGCCTTGAGGTAGTTTGCCAGAAGTGGTCAGCATCGGCAGTCCACGGAGCGCGAATGTGGACAGCGTGACGTGGCCACATTCCCGGCGCCCCTGCGCCACCCAGGAAGGTTGGAACGAATGGGTCTACCCGCGGCACCGACACCGAGACGGTTCGCGCGGCCGAAATGGCTGAACCTCCGGGTTGTCGGCGGGGTGCTGCTGGTGCTCGCCGCCGTGGTGATCGGTGCCAGGGTGATCGGCGCGAGCTCGCAGACGGCGTCGGTGTGGGCCGCCGACCGGAACCTGGCCGTTGGCACCGTCCTGGCGCCGGGCGATCTGACCGTCGCCGAGGTGAATCTGGGCGGGAACAGGGAGCACTACCTGACACCGGATTCGGCGTCGCTGGTCGGGCGGACCGTGATCAGCCCGCTCGCCGCCGGCGAATTGCTGGCCGAGTCCGCGGTCCAGGAGACCGGCTCCGGACGGGTGGTGGCGATCGGCGTCACACCCGACAACATGCCGCCGGGCGTGGACCACGGCTCGACCGTCGACCTGTACCTGACCACCGGCGGTGCGGCCGGCGCCCAGGACAAGGCGACGACCGAACTCATCGGACGCGACCTGACCGTGCAGTCCGTGCTCGCCCCGGCCACCGGCGGCCTGTCCGGGGCCACCTCCAATCGCTACCAGCTCTCCGTTCTGCTGCCGGCCGAAACCGCGGACAAGCTGGTCCGGATCCTGCCCACCGGTGATCCGATCGTCGTCCTCGTCAGCGGCGGATGAGTACCCCGATCCTCACCGCGGGGAGCGGGCAGAGCTGGGAGAACGACCTGGTGGCCGCGCTGGACCGCCAGGGATCGCCCATGACGGTGCTGCGAAGGTGCGTCGACATCGGCGACGTGCTGGCGATCGCCACCACCGGGCAGGCGGCTGTCGCGGTTCTCGCCGCGGACCTGAGACGGCTGGACACCGACGCGGTCGAGCGCTTGCGCGCCTGCGGGGTTGCCGTCGTGGGGGTCTGCCCGTCGGCCGACCGACGGGCCAGCGAGCGGCTCGACCGGATCGGCATCACCTCCGTCGTTCTCGATGACGCCGGCACCGATGCCGTCGTCAGCGCGGCCCGGCTCGCCGTCGCCGAACTGGCGGCCCGTCGTGGCCACCCACAGGGTCTGTCCGATCCGCGGCCCGCGCTGCCGCCCTCGACCGGCGACGATGGCGGGGACGACGGAACCGGACGTGCATCGGAGGGAACACCGGATCCGGCGGAACCGGGGCGGGTGGTGGCAGTCTGGGGCCCTACCGGGGCGCCGGGCCGGACCACGGTCGCCACCGGGTTGGCCGTCGAGGCTGCGAGGGCGGGCACGCCCACGCTGCTGATCGACGCCGACGTCTACGGCGGTGTCGCCGCGTCCGCCTTCGGTCTGCTCGACGAGTCACCCGGCCTCGCGGGAGCCTGCCGGCTCGCAGCGAACGGCCGGCTGGACCTGACGGCGCTCGCCGGCCTGTGCTGGTCACTCGAGGACGACCTGCGACTGCTGACCGGCATCTCCAGGGCGGACCGATGGCCGGAGGTCCGGCCGTCGGCGATCCCCACCGTGCTGGACGTCGCCCGACGGATGGCACCGCTGACGGTGGTCGACTGCGCCTTCGCGCTGGAGGCCGACGAGGAGATCAGCTACGACACGATGGCTCCCCGGCGGAACGGTGCGACCCGCACCGTGCTGTCCGAGGCCGACGTCGTGCTGGTCGTCGGGTCCTGTGATCCGGCGGGCCTGGAGCGGCTGATCCGCGGGCTGACCGAGCTGGGCGAGGCCCTGCCGGGAACCGTTCCGCTGGTGCTGCTCAATCGGTGCCGGGCGTCGGTGGGTCCCATCGACCAGGCGGTTGCCGCGGTGGACAGATTCGCCGGCGTCAAGGTTGTCGCGCGGCTGCCGGAGGACCGCCAGGCGACCGACAGTGCCTGGCGGGCAGGCGTGTCGCTGTCCGAGGCGGCCCCACGGTCGCCGTTGACCGGCGCCATCCGGACCCTGGCCGCAACGGTGCTGGGCGCGGCGGAGCGCGCGGTCGCCTGAGCCGGCGCGATGATGTTCCCGTGGACGAATCGGGCGGATCGACGGGTCTGACGGAACCCGAGGAACCGGTTATCACCTTCCGGGCGCCGGCGGGTGTGCGATCCCGGCACCACCGGTGGCCGCTGGTCATTTGTCAGCCGGGTGCAGTGGGAGCATCCCGACGGAGCCGTCGGTACCTGGCAGTCCCGGCAGGCTCGCAAACGCGGGTTCATCGAGCTGGTGCGCGCCGGGGTCGTCGAGCGCATCCGGGTGCGACCCGCGCATGCGGTGCGGTTGGCGCGCTGTAACGCGGTGTCCGGGCTGTCGTTCTTCCTGGGTGGTGCGCTGTTCACCCTCGGGGCCGTGCTCAGCCAGCTGTCCGCCGCTTCCCCGACGGCGATCAACTGGACGTTCCTGATCGGCGGAGTGTTCTTCTCGACCGGTGCCTACGCCGCCCTGGTGCAGGAGGTGAATTCGCCCAGGAGCATCGGGCCGGATGGCGCGCTGACCGAGGGACGCTGGCGCTGGTGGGCCTACGAGCCCCGCCGGCCGGGCTGGGTCGCGGCCTTCGTACTGTTCTGCGGCACGCTGGCCTTCGCGATCAGCCTGGTCGACGTGTTCCTCGACGACCTGTCCGGCCAGCAGTTGGACCGACTGATCTGGGCACCGGAGATGATCGGCTGCATCCTGTTCCTGCTCTCCGGGCACATCGCGATCATCGAGGAATGCCACGGCCGGTTCCGGCTCGGGCCGCGCACCCTGGGCTGGTGGATCGTCACGGTGAACCAGCTCGGGTCATGGCTGTTCCTGCTCTCCGGCTTGGCCGCGTTCGTTCGCCCGGCCACCGGCACGGTGATCAACGTGGCCGTGATCAACTGGGGGACCGCCTGCGGTGCAGCGTGTTTCAGTGCCGCCGGCATCGTGCAGCTGTTCGAGCGGCCGGACACCGGTGCGCCGCCGGCCAGCAGACGGCCGACGAGCCCGGCCCCTGGCGCCACGACGCCGCGATGACGGTCGTGGTGCTGTGTCACGATGGCGGGCATGACCGACCGGCTGTCTGCGACGGACGCGTCGTTCCTGTACGCGGAGGACGCCGGAACGCCGATGCACGTCGGCGGCGTGGTCATCCTCGGACCGCATCCTGACGGTCCGGAGATCGCCTATTCCGAGATCGTGGCGCTGATCGAGTCCCGCCTCACGCTGGTACCCCGGTACCGGCAGAAGGTGCGGTTCGTGCCGGGACGGCTTGCCCGGCCGGTCTGGGTCGACGACGAGGACTTCGACCTGACCTACCACGTGCGGCGTTCCGCGCTGCCGCGGCCCGGCACCGACCGCGAACTGGACGAGCTGGTCGGCCGACTGATCTCCCGCCCGCTGGACCGCGGACGGCCGCTGTGGGAGGTCTACGTCATCGAGGGATTGACCGGCGGCCGCATCGCACTGGTCAACAAGACCCATCACGCCATGGTCGACCGGATCGGCGCGGTCGACGTCGCCGCCGCCATCCTGGACACCAACCGCCGACCGCGTGATCTGCCCGAACAGCCGTGGATCCCGAACCCCTCGCCGAGCGACATCGATCTGGTGGTCGACGCGATCGCCGACCTGACCTCCCGGCCGACCGAGGCCTGGGACATCGCCCGGATGGCCGCCGAGGACGTCAGCTCGATGATGACCAGGGTGCTGCGGGTCGCCGGCGACGCCTTCGACGTGCTCCGGCGTGCGGTGAGCCCGGCGCCGCGGTCGCTGCTGAACGACGCCAAGAGCGTGCAGCGGCGGTTCGCCACCGTACACGCGGAGTTGTCGGACCTGAAGAAGGTCAGAGGCGCGCACGGCGGTTCGGTGAACGACGTCATCCTGACGGTGATCACCGGTGCCCTGCGCACGTGGTTGCTCTCCCGGGGTGAGGCGGTCACCGCGCACACGGTCGTCCGGGCGATGATCCCGGTGTCGGTGGCCAACCCGTCCGGTGACGAGTCCGCCTCGGTGGGCTCCTATCTCATCGATCTCCCGGTGGCCGAGCCGAACCCGGCGATGCGGCTGCACCAGGTGTCGTTCGCGATGGGCGGGCACATCGACTCCGGCAACCCGGTGGCGGCGGACCGGATCATCGGACTGGGCCGATTCGCGCCGCCGACGCTGCATGCCCTCGGCGCCAGGGTCGCCGGTCAATTGTCCCGGCGGATGTACAACCTGCTGATCACCAACGTCCCCGGGCCGCAGGTGCCGCTGTACGCGGCCGGGTTCGAGGTCGATGCGATGTATCCGGTGGCGCCGCTCGGCCTGGGCCAGGCGCTGGCGGTGTCGTGTACCTCGTACAACGGCCGGGTGTTCTTCGGGATCACCGCCGACCGGGATGCGATCCCCGATGTCGAGGAGTTCGCGGCGCAGATCGGCGAGGCCGTGGACGAGATGCTGTCCACCGTGCCTCGGGCATCCGGCGCCCGGAACGCCGTGAGCCGGCCCCGATCCCGGGCGACCAGGCGATCGAGGTCGTCGACATGAGCGGGAAACCAGCCCTCCCGTCCGGTGCACCGGCGCCTTCCAGTGCACCGGCGGGGCGGCGATGAGGGTCTACCTGCCGGCGACGGTGTCGATGGTTCGGCAGGCGCTGGCCGCCGGGCGGGTTCGGGTGCTGTCGGGCGTCGGGTTCGCCGTCACCGGGCCGCTGCGGCTGGAGTACCCCGACTGGACGGAGGAGGACCTGGAGTACCTGGCGATGCAGGACGCCTCCCGCGCGTCGCTGCGACTGCTCGCGGGATCCGGAGCGGTGGAGCCGTCGCTGCGGGTCGTCATCGCCACCGACGTCGACGACGCCGCGGTGACCCCACGCCCGGAGGCGGACCGCGCGGTCGTCGCGATCAGCGGTCCGGTGGACTGGTCACGGGTCGCCGCCGTGCACGTCGACGGCGCCGACGCGGCGCAGGCGGTGCGGGAGGCGGCGGACGTCATCGACGCCGCCGACCTCGGTGACCACGACGCCGAATTCATCCTCGGATCCGCGGAGGATTTCGACCTCGCCTGGTACGCGCCGGGCGAGATCACCTACCTGGTACAGGAACTGGCGCCCGGAGAGTAGCCGGTGAACGCGTTGTCGCCCGGCAGGCGGGAACTGTGCGGTGCGGGGATCGTCGGGTCGAACTGACGGAGGGAGCCGGGATGACGGTGCGATTCGTGCAGTGGACGCTGGACGTGGCCGACGTCGATCGGATGGCGGAATTCTGGGCGGCCGCGCTCGGCTACCGGATCGACAAGGGCGATGACGGCAACGCCAAGCTCTACCCACCGGACACCGCCCCGGTCGACGTGCCGACCCTGTGGTTGCAGGCCACCGCAACGCCGCCGGCGAAGAACGAGAAGAACCGTAATCACCCCGATCTCCGACCGGCCGGCGGAGACGTGGAGGCCGAGGTAGAGCGGCTGATCGGGCTGGGCGCCCGGCCGGGTCGACGTCGGTCAGTCCGACGAGGATCCGTTCGTCGTGCTGGCCGACCCGGAGGGCAACGAGTTCTGCGTGCTCCGGCGGGAGCCGCGCCGGGTCTGACCGGCGGGTTCGGCTGACCGGCCGCACACGGTGGACCGGTTCTCCGACAGCAACGGACCCGGACAGCAGCGAACCCGGCCGACGAGGGTCGGCCGGGTTCGGTCACAGCATCATTCGGTACAGCTCAGGATCATCAGGGGTAGCTCGGGCATTGCGGCGAGCTGACCGGAATCAGTCGGCGTTGCGGACGAACTCCAGCTCCAGGTCGATCTCGACCTTGTCGGCGACAACGGCATTGCCGGCGCCGAACGCGGCCTCGAAGCTGACGCCGTAGGACTTGCGGCTGATGCTGGTCTTGGCGGAGAAGCCGGCCCTGGTCCCGCCGTAGGCGTCGACGGTCTCGCCGAGGAACTCGACGTCCAGGTCGACCGGCTGGGTGGTGCCACGGATCGTCAGGTTGCCGGCGAGCACGAATTCCTCGCCGTCGACGCTCTTCACGCCGGTGGAGACGAAGGTCAGGTGCGGGTGGTTCTCGACGTCCAGGAAGTCGGCGGAGCGGACGTGCGCGTCGCGCTGCTCCTGCTTGGTGTCCACGCTGGCGGCGTCGATCTCGGCGGTGACGGCGGAGTCCGCGAGGCCGTTGGCTCCGACGGTCAGGGTGCCCGACTTGACGGCGAAGGTGCCCTTGGCCTTGCCCACGGCCATGTGACGGACCTTGAACGAGACGTCCGAGTGAACGGCGTCGACGGTCCAGGTGCCTGCGGTCAGGGTGGGTGTCGTTACGGCGGTGCTCATGGTGGTCCTTTCGGGACGGAGACTGTGGGCTCGGGATCGGGTCCGTGTTACATGAGCCTTCAACAAAGCTGAGGCCAGCCTATTCCCCGGAGAGTTGACCTGTCATCTACCGGCGAGCACGGAGTGAGTGACCCTGGTCACAGTGCGTGGAAACGCATTGCTCGGACCCGCGCTGGACAGCGGTCAGTCCTGCTCCGGCGCCGCGCCGCGCGCGCCGTGGGCCTGCGCGCTTTCGTCCGAAACGGGCTCGTGCGAAACGGGCTCGTACGAAACGGGCTCGTCGGAAACGGCGTCGCCCGAAACGCCGTCGCCCGAAACGTCGTCGGAGACACTCTCCGACCCGGCCTCGTCTTCGCCGGCGAGTGAGGCGAGCAGCCGACGGAACGAGGCGAGTCGCCCCGGGCTGGAATGCCCCGCCGCGACGAATGCGTCGAGCGCACAGCCATTGCCGGTGTGGTCACAGTTCGGCGGGCAGTCGACGGTTGCGGGCAGCAGGTCGTCGAAGGTCTGCAGGACGTCGTCGGGTGTGACGTGCGCCAGCCCGAACGAGCGGACCCCGGGGGTGTCGATCACCCAGCCGCCGGCGCCGAGCCGCAGGGCGATCGCCGACGTGGACGTGTGCCGACCCTTGCCGACGCCGGTCACCGTGCCCGTCGCCCGTTGCGCGTCCGGCACCAGCGCGTTGACCAGCGTCGACTTCCCCACACCTGAGTGGCCGATCATCACCGACACCGAGTGGTTCAGTCGCTCCCGCACGGCGTCGATGCCGATGATCCGCCGTGTCCCGCCGGTGACCTCGCCGCGGCGGGTGACCAGGATCGGCAGGTCGAGATCGGCGTAGATCTCTTCCAGCGGCCCCGGGTCGGCGAGGTCGGCCTTGGTCAGCACCAGCACCGCTTCCAGGTTGCCGGTGTAGGCGGCCACCAGGCAACGGTCGATGAAGCCCGTGCGCGGTACCGGATCGGCCAGCGCGCAGACGATGACCAACTGATCGGCGTTGGCGACAAGCACCCGTTCCGCGGTGTCGGTGTCGTCCGCGGACCGGCGCAGCACGCTGCGGCGGGGGGCGATCCGGACGATCCTGGCCAGGGTGTCCGGCGCGCCCTGCGTGTCACCCACCAGGTCCACGGAATCGCCGACCGCCACCGCGCGTCGACCCAGCTCGCGGGCGCGCATCGCGTGGACGACGTGTTCCCGGCGGGTGCCGCCGTCGACCAGGCAGGTGTAACGCCCGCGGTCGACGGTGGTGACGAAACCGCTGACCGCGTCGGTGTGCGTCGGTCGGATCTTGGTGCGCGGCCGCGAGCCGCGGGTGGGCCGGACCCTGACGTCGTCGTTCTCCCAATCCTCTCCGAGCCGGCTCAGCGGGACACCCCCAACATGGCGGCCCACATCGCGTCGAAGCCGGGCAAGGTTTTTGCGGTGGTGGCGATGTCGTCCACGACGACGCCCGGCACGAGAAGTCCGACGATGGCGCCGGCGGTGGCCATCCGGTGGTCGGCGAACGACCGCCAGATTCCGCCGTGCAACGGTCGCGGCCGGATGATCAAGGCATCCGGTTCCTCGGTGACGTCGCCGCCGAGTGCCGCGATGTTGTCGGCGATCGCAGCGAGCCGGTCGGTTTCATGGCCGCGCAGGTGCCCGATGCCGGTCAATGTGCTCGGCCGGTCCGCGAACAGCGCGATGGCGGCGATGGTGGGTGTCAGTTCGCCGACGTCGTGCAGGTCGAGATCGACGCCGCGCACGGCTGGCCCGCCGGTCACGGTCAGCGCCTCGTCGGAGCGGTGCGCCGCCACCCCCATCGCCGTCAACACGCCACGGATCGCGTCACCGGCCTGGGTGGTTCTGGCCGGCCAGTGCGGGACGGTCACCTCCCCGCCGGTCACCGCCGCCGCAGCGAGAAACGGTGTGGCATTGGACAGGTCGGGTTCGATGACGGAGGTCCACGGCGCAACCGGCCCCGGCTCCACCCGCCACTGGTCGGGCCTGGTGTCGTCCACCCGTACACCGACGGACCGCAGCGTCGCGACGGTCATCCCGATGTGCGGCAGTGAGGGAAGGGCGCTGCCGCGGTGCATCACCCGCACGCCGTGGGTGAACGAGGCGGCCGACAGCAGCATGCCGGACACAAATTGCGAGGAGGCGCTCGCGTCGATTTCCACGGTGCCGCCCGGCAGCGCGCCGGCGCCATGGACGGTGAACGGCAGGCTGTTCCCGTCGATCCGCGCGCCCAGAGCGCGCAGCGCGTCGAGCACGGTGGCCATCGGCCGGCGGCGGGCCGCGGCGTCACCGTCGAAGGTGACCGGACCGTCGGCCAGGGCCGCCAGGGCCGGTAGGAAGCGCATGACGGTGCCGGCGAGTCCGCAGTCGACGGTGACAGGTCCGCGCAGCGGCGCCGGAGTGACCCGCCAGTCCCGCCCGCTGGTCCCGTCGTCATCGACGCCGATACCCAGTGCCTGCAGTGCCCCGGCCATCAGGTCGGTGTCCCGGCTGCGCAGCGGCGCGGTGATGATCGACTCGCCGGTCGCCTGGGCGGCGAGCACCAGCGCCCTGTTGGTCAGCGACTTCGAGCCCGGTACGGCCACCGTCGCCCGGACCGGGCCGGCCGACAGCGGTGCCGTCCATGCGTCGGGGGTCCCGGTGCTGGCGGTCACCCCGACATGATCCCGCACCCGCGGGACCGCGGACCACAACCCCGGCGGCGGGTAGGTGCCGACGCCCTGGGCGCGCGGCCCGGTGCCCCATCGGGCTGTCGGCGGTGATCGGTACCGTGCTGCGGTGACCGAGATCCCCACCTGGCTGCTGTGGCTGATCGGGGCCTTCATCCCGGTGGTGACGGCGGTCGTCGGTGTCACCACGGTGACGGTCAACGCTCGGACGAGTCGGCGGGAGGAGGCGATGCGACTGCTGCGGTGGGCCGGTGAGCAGGCAGTCGAACCCGGCAGCGAGGCGGCGAACGTGATGGGGGTGCAGGCGCTGATCGCGCTGGACAAGAGCGGCATCCTGAAGCGGGACGACAAACGGCTGTTGTGGGCCGTGACGCAGGCCGTGCTCGCGCCGTCGGTCGCGGCGTACCCTGAGACTGCTGATGTTCCCAGCATCAGGGTCGCGAACCCGGAGGGTGGTGAGGACCCGTGACGTCGCAGCTCACGGTGACCCCCGCGCAGGTTCTGGCGGCCCAACTCCAACTCCGCCTGGCCGACGAGATCGGGGAAACGGTCAGCCCACTGGTGCGGGCCATCGCAAAGGCGAAGGTGCAGCCATCGGCGGTCTCGAACGGGCACGCCGCGGTGGAACGGTCGTCCGTCAACGGGTCGGCCTCGTCGCCGCCCTCGTCAGCGCGAACGGCCGGAGACGGCTCCACCGAGATCCCCGCCCGGTAACACTTCTGCTCTGCTGCCGTCGAGTTCGGCGCGCACCCGGTCCTCGACCTCGCGCAGCAACACGCGCTCCCCTTTCGTCGAGCGCGACGTCGTCCTTGAGGGCGGCCGGCGCGGCGTAGAAGGCGGCCTGCGGCTGCATGCCGGCGAGCTGCGCGTAGGCCATGCCCTCCGGGATCAGGATCGCCGTCACGGTCAGGCCGGCAAGGATGTCGAACCGCCACCAGCCTCGCTGGTAGCGGCTCGACCAGGACGGGACGACGCGCGTGACGGCGGACATGTCGGGCTCACCGTCCGAGATCGGGGCGCGCCCGCACAGCAGTCGGCGGCGCGAAGGCGCTCAGCCCGCCCAGTCTCCGACGCCGGTGATCTTGGTCGGCCGGTAGTGGGCGATGATCCCCGGGGGCGGGTCGGGCATCGCCATGAAGTCCGAACCGGGCCCGATGTAGACCTGCGCCAGGCTGTTCAGCAGCCCCGCGGCACCGCCCTCGGTCAGCGAAACCCGGGCATGCACTACCAGGTACTCGCGCAGACCCATGGCATTGGTCGTCGGCGTCTCGAAGGACAACACCACCCGCGGGTCCCGCGCCATGTTGCGCATCTTGAGCTGGCCGCCGTCCATGTGCCCGCTGACCAGGTCGTCGCCGTCCAGTCCGACCCAGATGAGCGACACCTGCGGCGACCCGTCGGCGTTGACCGTCACCAGGTGCGCGAGCGGGCCGGATCGGATCACATCGCGAGCCGCGGCGTTCAGGGTCACCATGCTGTGAGCGTGGCACAAGGCGGAGCGCCGCGCCCGCCGGTCGCGGGCCGATCGTCCCGGACGACTCAATCCGGGAGTTCCGCGATCCTGCAGGGGATGTCGGTGTTCTCGCCCAGGTGATAGCTGGCACAGACCCGGTGGTACCCATCGGCGATCTGCATCGGGAACCCGCGGTTGAGCGCACCACGCACCAGCAGCACGGGGGAGAGTCGCTTGCCGGCGGTCACCTTCGCGATGTCCGCGGCAACGTGCTCGTCATCGGCGGGGAGCAGCGGCAACTGCGAGGAGCGGAGCATGTCCTTCGCCTTGAAGTGTTCGAGATCGGCGCCTTCCAGCTCCTTGACCGTTCGCTTCACGATCTCCGGTGTCGCAACCAGCGACAGGTACGAGCCGGCCGCGGGGTAATCGTGCTCATCCGGTTCGTTCTTCCAGACGATCTGCGTGGTCGGCATGGCACTCCTCGGGCTGCGGTAAATGTAACGGTCAGTAAAGCCGAATATACGGAGCGTAATACACCGCACAACCCGGAACACCCGGAACGGCATCGACCGGCAGCGTGCTGCGACGCCGCAGGTGCCGGTTCCGTCCGCGCCGTCAGGCCGACGTCGTCCGGATGTCCAGTTGCTGTTGCACCGACTCGTCGGCGGGGGCCGCGGGCCGGATCAGGTCCGGCCCGTCATTGCGCACGCTGTTCACCGCCGTCGACACCCGCCGCGGCTCCAGGACCGGTTCCGGCAGCTCGTCGAGCAGCCGGCGGGCGACGGCGGCGTCACCGCTGGAGCAGTCGAGCCAGTCGTCCCGCCGTTCGACGGGAACCAGCACGGGGCAGCGATCGTGGATGTGGCCGAGGGTGTCGGTGGCCTCGCGGGTGATGACGGTGCAGGTCCACAGCCACTTTCCGGGGTCGTCGTCGGGCACGGTCGGGTCGCGCCACAGCTCGTACAGCCCGGCGAAGGCGAGGAGGGCGTGGTCTGCGTCGTGCAGGAAGTAGGGGATCTTGCCGTCGGCCCTCTTCTGCCATTCGTAGTAGCCATCGGCCGGCAGCAGGCAGCGGCGCCGGGCCGCGGCGGCCTTGAATGCGGGTTTCTCGGTGACTGTCTCCTGACGGGCGTTGATCAGCCGCGCCGCACCCTTTCTGTCCTTGGACCAGCTGGGCACCAGACCCCACCGGACGGTGCGCAGCTGGCGAACCGGCGGGGCGTCGTCCTTGCCGGAATCGGCGGCGCCGCGTGGCGGGCGCTGCAGGACCACGCGGACCGGGTCGGTGGGGGCGATGTTCCAGGAGGGCGCAAGGTCGTCGTCGGTGACTTCCTCGACGCCGAACTCGCCGTAGAGACCGGCGGTGGTCGAGGAGCTCGCGTAGCGGCCGCACATGCGGTCGATTGTGCCTTCCCACACCGACGGTCCCGCCCCGACGGTGCCGCCCCCGGCTCCCGCGGTGGCGTCGCCGGGGGCGGGGAGCCGGCGACGGCCATCACCACGGCGTCGGGGAATGCATCAAGATCAGTCCGCGCGACGGTATCTGTCGGCGGTTGTCGTCACTCCTGGGGATGTCCTGCCGAGTGACGCTGCCACGACGAGTGACGCCGCCGTTCGGCCGACGTTATGGTTGGAAGGTCTAGGGGAACATTTCGGACGGGGGTATCACAGGTGGTTCTGGCCGCGGGCGACGTGTTCGCCGGGTACGCCATCGAGGCCGTCCTGGGCACGGGCGGGATGGGTGCCGTTTACCTGGCCAAGCATCCGCGGTTGCCGAGGCGTGACGCGCTGAAGCTGCTCAACCCGGCGTTCTCCAGCGACCCCGGGTTCCGCGCCCGTTTCGAGCGGGAGGCGGATCTAGCCTCGGGCCTGATCCACCGGAACATCGTCGCCGTGTACGACCGGGGCGCCGTGGACGGCCAGCTGTGGATCTCGATGCAACACGTCGCGGGCGTGGATGCCTCGGTGGCGGCCCGGTCCGGCGACGGGTCGATGACCCCGCACCGGGTGGTGCACATCGTCACCGAGGTCGGCGCCGGCCTGGACTTCGCGCATCGGGCCGGTTTGCTGCACCGCGACGTCAAGCCGGCCAACATCCTGCTGGCCCCCTCGGACGACCCGGCGGAGCCGGAGCACGTGCTGCTCACCGACTTCGGCATCGCCAAGTCGACCGACGAGGTCCAGCACCTCACCGGGACGGGCAACCTGCTGGCGACCCTGGCCTACGCCTCGCCGGAGCAGATCGAGGCCGGGCACCTGGACCACCGGGTCGACATCTACGCCCTGGGCTGCGTGCTCTACGAGTTGCTCACCGGCAGCGTCCCGTTCCCGGAGAGTTCGCCGTTCGCCACCATGACGGCGCACCTGAAGAACCCGCCGCCCAAGCCCTCGGAGGCGGTGTCGTGGTTGCCGCCGGGCTTCGACGCGGTGGTCGCCAAGGCGATGGCGAAGAATCCCGACGACCGGTACAACACCTGCCGTGAGCTGAGTCTGGCGGCCCGGGCTGCGCTCGCGGCAGCCGATCCGGCCGCCTCGACCCCGACCCGCGCGGAGATCGCCTCACCAGCGGTGGTGGCGGCGCGAAGCGCGGACCACACATCGGCGGAGTCGTCGGCCGAGTCCGTCGCGGCGAAGGCCGCAGCCGAGGCCGCCGCTGCGGTCGAAGCGATCGCCCTGACCACACCCCGCCCGCCGTATACCGTGTCGGTCCGCCGGACGTCGCCGTCCCAGGGCACCGTGTCCGAGCTGGGCCCGGTCAGCACCAACTACCTGTCGGCGAACAGCCGCATCGAGCTGGAAGAGCTGCTGCATCGGGTGCGGTTCTTCGACCTCCCGCCACGGTTGCCGCTGTACGAGATCGTTCCCGGTGACGTCCTGCAGGAAATCACCGTGGGCAACAAGGACGTGACCCGCACCGTCGTCTACGAGCGCGAGGGTGCCAAGCGGCCGAAGGAGCTCGACGACATCGTCACGATGCTCGAGCGCCTTGCCGGCTGGCAGACCATCCGGCAGTCGCAGGTGCTGCCGCGGTCCGGGGTCGCGGGCTGGACGCCGACCGGGACCGTCGCCCCGCTGGGTGCGGCCGCCTACCGGTCCACCGAGTCGATCCCGCCGGTGACCTATGCGGGTGCGGCGACCGGGCCCGGCGGTGGGTACTACGGCACCGGTCCCGCCCAGACCCGCGCGAACACCGGCCCGGTGCGACCCGGCGGTCTGCCCCCGGCTGGGCCGCCGCCCGGCGGGATGCACCATTCCGGCCCGCATCCCACCGGTTATCCGCAGCAGTTCGGCGGGGCCCCGCCCGCCGGTTCGTCGCCGGCCACGCAGACGTCCGGTGGGGGACTGCGGAAGTGGATCCTGATCGGGCTCGCCGCGGTGCTGGTGATCGCGGGCGGAGTGACGGCGGCCCTGCTGCTGAACCGGTCCGACCCGGTGGCGGAGGCGCCGGCCGCGCCCACCGGGCTCACCGCGACGGCCGACGGCCGTGACGTCACCGTGACCTGGAACAGCACCACCGGCGCGACCGGCTACACCCTGAGCCGCGGAGACACAATCGTCTACACCGGTGTGGCGCCGCGGTTCTCCGATCCCAAGCTGGTGCCGGGGCCGTATACCTACACCGTCACCGCCTCGAACGCGGCCGGCAAGCAGTCGGCGGCCACCGCGCCGGTCGTCGTCACCGTCACCGACCCGTGGGGGGCGGCCGCGATCGCCGTCGACGAGTTCCCCGACCTGCTCCCGGTGACGCCCGCCGACAAGGGTTACGGGGATGCCACCTGCTCCATCGCCAGCGACACCGAGCAGAGCAAGGCCGACGCCATCGTCTCCTGCACGGACCCGAACGGCGTCTATTTCGAGGTCATGCACTTCCCCTCCGAGGCCGAGAAGGACACCTACCTCGAGCGGGACTGGGCCAACTCGCCGAAGATCGTCAGTTGGAACATCGACGGGGTAGACAAGGGCGAGCTGTACCGGGCCGCCGACGACGAGGCGAGCCTGCCGTACATCATCACGACGTTCAACGACCCGAAGCGGACCCAGTACCTGCTGTACGTGCACTGGAAGGACCACACGATGAAGGACCTGCAGGACAACTGGTGGTCGCCGGCAACGTTCTGAGCCGGCCCACCCCGACCGGACGTCCCGGCCGCTGTCCGGATCGGTACGAGGTGGACGGCGAACGGCCGACGCCCGGTTCGCAAACGTGTACGTCGCGCGCGACTCAGGACGCTGGAACCCGCAGCGCCTCGATCCGGTCGGCGACCTCGAGCGCAGTCGCCGGCCGGTCCTGCGGCTGCGCCAGGCATGCCAGCACCACAGCGGCCTCGCCGGCGGTGAGCGACGGATCGACCTCGGGTTGGCTGGTCTGCACCCGGCGGATCGCGAGCAACGGCTGCCGCTGCGGCAGCTCGCCGTACAGCCCCCGGCCCGACAGCGCCCGGTGCAGGGTCGCACCGAGCGCCCACACGTCCGTCGCCCGGGACGGCGGCTCCCCGAGCAGCAGCGACGGGTCCAGGAACTCCACAGAGGTCTCCGGCGCCATCCCGGTCAGCGCCGCACCGGCCGTCATCGCCCGGGCCAGGCCCAGGTCGGACAGCTTCGCGCCGTCCTCGTGCAGCATCACGTTGCCGGGTTTGACGTCGCCGTGCGCCAGACCCGCCTCGTGCAGCGCGTGCACGGCTCGCGCGGCGTGCTCGACGGCTCGCAACACCTCGGCGCGATCCAGCGGGCGGGCGGGCGCGGCCAGTGAGCCGAGCGGGAAGTACTCCATGGCATAGAGGAAGTTGTCCTCCAGCACGGCGTCGTAGACCCGGGCCAGGTACGGCGAGTCGACCGCTGCGAAGGCTCGCAGCTCCCTGGTGCCACGCCGGAAGGCATCCTCGCTGCACTGCCCGGCGAACACCTTCACGGCGACGTATTCGTCGTCGATGCCCAGTCGAGCCGGGGGATGTGCCAGGTAGAACCGGCCGTGGTTGCCCTCGCCGATCAGCCGGACGACCCGGAAATCGGCGAGCACGGGAACCGCCTGCGCCGGCGTATCTTGCAGCACCACGTCGCACTCCTCACGCTGGGTCAGCCGGTCGGGCGCCCTGGGGAAAGAACACCGCCCCGCCATCGATCACCAGGCATCGGAACGAGGCCGGACGCTCCGAAGGTGACCGGATGATCCTAACGGGGGAGGTCTTCGCACGCGGGTCCGTTTCATACCTCCGGGACACGGATGACACGGTCGGCTGAATGTCGGTTCGGTCCGTTCTCGTGATAGGCGGTGTGGGTCACACTGAGCAACACTGCAGGGTCGCGCGTGCCTGATCACGACCGACGGAACGCCGACTTGAGCACCACTGGCAGCGGGAGGACGGCCGGAATCCGGTCGGGACGGGGACAGCATGCACATCGCCGGGCTGGTCTTCATCGACATCGCGATCATCATGATCGTGGCCCGGGTGTTCGGTCGGCTCGCCCGGGCGGTCGGTCAGCCGCCGGTGGTCGGGGAGATCATCGCCGGCATCGCGCTGGGGCCGAGCCTGCTCGGCCTGCTGCCGGGCGATCTGGACGGCAAGCTGTTCCCGCCCGAGGTCCTGCCGTACCTGAACATCCTGGCCCAGCTGGGGCTGGTGCTGTTCATGTTCATCGTCGGCCTGGAACTGGACATGCTGCTGATCAGAGGGCGGGAGCGGTTGGCCGGCACCATCTCCGCGTCCTCGGTCGTGCTGCCGTTCGCGCTGGGCGCCGGGCTGTCGGTGCTGCTGTACCCGAGCCACGACGTCACCGCGGCCGGACCCGTTGCCCCGTTGGCACTAGCGTTGTTCCTCGGGGTGGCGATGTCGATCACCGCCTTCCCGGTACTGGCCAGGATCCTCACCGACCGCGGGATGCACCGGACCTCGACCGGGGTGCTGGCGCTGGCCTGCGCCGCCGTCGACGACATCATCGCCTGGACCCTGCTGGCCTTCGTGGTGGCCGTCGTGCAGGGCAACGGGCCGCTGGACGTGCTGCGCATCGTTGCCCTGACGGCGGTGTTCGCGGGCGTGATGTTCGGCCTGGTGCGCCCGGCGCTGCGCCGGCTCAACGACTGGTATCACCGGCTGGGGCGGCTCACCCCGGACATCCTCGCGGTCGTGCTGATCGGTGTGCTGATATCGGCCTACATCACCGAGATCATCGGCATCCACGCTATTTTCGGTGCGTTCATCTTCGGCGCGATCATGCCCCGGCAGGGCGCCGCGGAGATGACCCGGGAGATCCTGGAACGCCTGGAACAGGTCAGCGTGCTGCTGCTGCTGCCGTTGTTCTTCGTCGTCACCGGGCTGGGGACCAATGTCGGTGGGATCACCGGCAACGGCCTGTGGCAGCTGGCGCTGATCCTGCTGGTCGCCATCGGCGGGAAGTTCCTCGGTGCCTACGTCGCCGCGCGGGCCAGAAAGGTGCCGGCCCGGCAGGCCTCGGCGATCGGCATCCTGATGAACACCAGGGGTCTGACCGAACTGGTCATCCTCAACGTCGGCCGGCAGCTCGGCGTGCTGGACGACGAGCTGTTCACCATGCTGGTGTTGATGGCCCTGATCACCACGGCGATGACCGGTCCGCTGCTGCGGCGGGTCTACAGCGATCGCGTCCTGCAACGGGACATCGCAGCCGCGGAACGGGCGGCGCTCGGGCTGACCGATTCGTACCGGGTGCTGGCGTTGGTGGACGATCCCGCCCACGCACGGACCCTGGCCGCGGTGGGAGCGGCGCTGCTGGGTACCGGCAGGCCCGCCGAACTGGTGCTCAGCAGGCTCGTCGTCCGGCCGAATGCCCCACTGGAGGTGGGGGCGGCGCTGGTTCCGGATCTGGCCCGGATGGCCGAGACGGTCGACGCGCTGCACGCGCTCGCGACGGAGCTGAGGAACCGCGGCGTGGCCTGCTCCGTGCTGACCCGGTTCTCCACCGATCCGTGGGCCGACGTGGTCGCGCAGGCCGAGGCGGTGGAGGCCGACGTGGTCCTCGTCGACCGCGGTTTCGCCGACCGGCAGCCACCCGGGGCGGCGCCGGCCGCACCGGCGTTCACCCTCGCGGTCGCACGATTGGCCGGCACCGACATCGGCCCGGGCAACCCCGTCGGGGTGCTGACCGACAGCGGGGCTGACGGGCGGACCGCGCTGGTGCTGGGCTCTGCCGCGGCCAGCTCGGTCCGCGGGCCGCTGCTGGTGTCGGCCGCCGACTCGGGCCGGTCCGGCCGCAAGGTCGCCGCCGCGCTGGCCCCGTTGAGCGGCCTCGGCGTCGACGTGCAGCTGGCGCAGACGCCGACCGCCGTGGCCTCCGCGCCGCTGATGCTGGTGGGCCGGTCCACCAAGGTGGCCGCAGTCACCGAGGCCCTCGGTACCGTGCTGACCGTCCAGGCCGGCCTGGACGACGCCGAGGCGGAGCTGACTCAGCAGGTTGCCAAGCTGGTGGAGACAAAGTGACGGCGCGGCGCGGCGCCTCGGCAGGCCGTTCCGAGATACCGACCAGCGATGACGACCTGCTGACTGACGTTCTCCCGTCGGCCACGTGGGTGGCGCAGGGTCACGGCAGCCAGACGACCGCCCACGGGATCGTCAAGCGGCCGGGGCGGCCAACCTGTGCAGTTCGGCGAGTACCTCTGCAGCGATGTCGCCCAGGGATCGCAGCTCTCCCTCGCGGGTCCATTGCGCGAACGCAATTCCGAAGACGGTGACGCCGGACTCGGCCGCAAGGGTCGCTGCCGGTTCGGTGACGCCGCGGTCCCGCATGGCCTCGGCGATCGTGATGGCGAGGCCGGCGAGCTTGTGCAGTTCCCGTTCTTGCAGGGCGGGGTTCTGCTCGATCACCAGCTGCCGGTTGCGGGCGAACGGACGGCGCTCGTCCGGGAAGAACCCGGCTGCGGAGTGCAGGGCCGCGGCGAGGACCTCGAGCGGGGAGGCGCCGGGAGGCGCCGCCTCGACGCCGTCCAGAAACACCTGCACGAACTGGTCTTGCCCCAGGAACAGCACCTCGCGCTTGTCGGCGAAGTGCCGGAAGAAGGTGCGTTCGGTCAGCCCGACGGCCCTCGCGATTTCTGCGGTCGTCGTCTGTTCGTACCCGCGGGTGGCGAACAGCTCGAGGGCAGCGGCCTGTAGCCGCTCTTGCGCCCCCGGTTCCCATCGCATCAGGTCGAGTGTAGTGATGGCAGCACCTGACATGTGAGGCGTAGGGTGATGTCTGTGGCTGACATCAGTCACTCACATCGATTGCCCGTCGTCGTGGCGGGTTCGAAGGAGAATGGCCATGCGCGTTTTCGTCACCGGAGCATCGGGCTGGATCGGCTCCGCGGCTGTGGATGAGCTACTCGAAGCGGGGCATCAGGTCACCGGGCTCGCGAGGTCCGACGCCTCCGCGAAGGCCGTGGAAACCCGGGGCGCTGACGTCCTGCGGGGCGACCTCGACGACCTGCAGAGCATCAGGGTCGGCGCGGAAAGCGCCGACGCCGTCATTCATCTCGCCAACAAGCACGATTGGTCGAACCCGGCCGCCTCGAACGCCGCCGAGCGGGCCGCAGTGCAGACGATCGGCGACGTCCTCGCCGGCAGCGACCGGTCCTTCCTCCTCGCCGGGGGGGTCGGCGGCCTCGCCCAGGGCCGGCCGTCCACCGAAGGTGACCCGTCGCCCTTCCACGGGCCGGATTCTCCGCGGGGCGGGGCCGAGAACCTCGCGTTCGAGTTCGTCGACCGCGGTGTGCGGACCGTGAGCCTGAGGTTCGCCCCGACCGTGCACGGCATCGCAGACCACGGATTCATCGCGGCGATCGCGGCCGTCGCCCGTCGGCAGGGGGTCGCCGGCTACCCCGGTGACGGGACCAACCGCTGGGCCGCCGTTCACCGCTCCGATGCCGCGCGGCTGATCGTCCTCGGGCTGGAGAAGGCCGTTGCCGACCCCACCATGGCCGGTGCCCGGCTGCACGCCGTCGCCGAGGACGGCATTGCCAGTCGGGACATCGCGGGGGCGATCGGTCGGGCCTTCGACCTGCCCGTCGCCTCGGTCGCCCCGGACGATGTGCCGGGCCACTTCGGCTGGATCGGGACGTTCTTCGGCATGGACATGGCGGCCACCAGCGCCGTCACCCGGCAACGCCTGGGCTGGACCCCCACCGGACCGACGCTGATCGAGGACATCGACGCAGGTGCCTACTCGGTGCCTGAACCCGCGGCCAGGTAGTGGTTCGGGCACGAGAGTAACGCCACGTGCCGGCCGGTGAACCAGGACGGCTCGGGATGTTCATCGCGCCATTCCGTCACCGTGAGGCCTCGGCGCGGGAGCCCGGACCCAGCCGGATCGTGACCCTGTCGTTGCCGCGCAACAGGTGCACCGTCAGTTTCCGCCCGCCCCGGTCGCCTAGGGCGTTCGCCAGGACGACGAACGCAGCGGCGAGCGACGTGCCGGCAGGCGCCGCTCCCGGCGCGGGGATGGTGGTGGCCGTGCTGGGCGCCGGAACGGTGGGCACCACCCAATGGCCCGGACGCGCTCGAAGCGGTCGACGCGCTGGCCGGGCTGTGGTTCCTGCTGGCCTTCGGCAGGGCCGAGGGCGCCGGGTCGGGTTCCGGATCCTGACTGCCGAGGACGACGCAGCTGCCGACCAGGGCACGGACAACTGCGGGACATGGATCGGGGGCGGCCTGGGCGCCCCGCGGCCGCTCAGATCCTGGCGTGCGCGGATTCGAAGGTGAACGTTCGGCGGCCGATCCGGACGTGCATGCCGGGAGCCAGCACCACCGGCTGCTGCGGTTGCAACCGGGTCCAGCCCGACTGACCGGCCGCGGCGATGAACGAGCCGTTCGCCGAACCCCGGTCGATCAGCAAGACATCCCACCCCTCGAGCCGGATCTCGGCATGCACCCGGGACAGGGTGCCGCTGTCGTCGTCGAGCCGGATGGGTCGCAGCTGGCTGTGGACCACCGCCTCGTCGACCTCGGGGTTGCGGCCCAGCAGGTAGTTGTCGTCCAGCACGAACGTCGCGCCGATGTCCAGCACCAGCAACCCGAGCGGGGGTCGCCGACCGTCGACGAGGACGCCGGTGCGCTGATCCATCCGGATGCCGCAGACCGAGCAGAACGACACCCGTGGGTCGTTGTGGTGGTTGCGCGAGCACCGGAAACCCTTGACCACGACGTGCGCCGGTCCAGCAGGTGCCCCCGGGCGGGGTGCAGGCGCGCGCCCCCCGGCGACCGGAAGCGGCGGGCGGCGTGCCTCGTGTGCCTTGGATTGGTGGATCAGATCGGAGACCTTGGGCGGCCTGAGCACCGGCACCGGCGCGTCCGGCGGAGGTGGGGGCGGAGCCGGGACGGCCGGCGGGGTTGGTGCCGCCGGGGGTGGCGGTGCCGTCGGGGTGGGTGTCGCCGAGGGTGGTGATGGCGCGGCGGGCGGGGAGGCAGGCGGGGGTGGGGCGGCCGGTGCCGGTGCGGCCGGCGGCGAATGCTCGGCCGCGGGTGCGCCCCGTCCATCGGGCCGCACTGCGGAATGCTCCTCGGTCGGGTCCGAGGCGGCCGGCCGGGCACCCGGCGTCGGCTCGGCGGGCAGCGGCTGTTCGGTCGCGGCGCGGTGTCGCGGCGAACGGTCCGGCGTGGGGGTCGTCGGGACAGCCGGACGGCTCAGCACGATCCCATCACCCGGGACGAGACCTCGCACCAATCCCGACCATCCGGGCACCGCAGCGGGTGACGAGGCACGGTCCCGCACCGGCCCGACGGACAGCACGATCGGTCCCCGCGGTCGGGGTAGCAGTCGGTCGACGGTGAAGGCGGCCGTGCTGCCGGACAGCGACAGCAGCTCACCGACCGGACGCCCGGAGGCATCCGGCGCGGCGAGTTCGGCGACGCTCACGTCACCGCGGAGGAACACCGCGATCCCGTCCTCGGTGGCGGCGACGGTCCCGAAGTCGGGAACCGCGCGCGCCCGGACGACGAACTCGGTGAGCACCCGCGCCAGGTCGCGACCCGGCGCGGGCGTTCCGCGGGCGGAGGCGTCCCGGACCAGGTCCAGCAGTTCGGCGACCGTCCGGTCCGCGTCTTCGCCGCCACCGGCTGCCGAGTCCTTCGGCCGCACGACGAGAACGATCCCTGCTGCCCTGGCGACCACCGAGGAACCGGGCAGCACCTCACCGAGCAGGTCGTCGAAGGCAGGCACCTGCGCCGGACCGGTGGCAGCCTGCCCGCGGTGCTCGTCATCGCTCACCAGAATCGACCTCCCCGGAACCGCCAGCGTGAGAAGAAGATCTGCACAGGCCCGTTGGCGACCAGCCAGACCACCACCCAGGTGGTGATGAACTGGATCAGGAAAGCGGACAGCGGGATGTCGCCGACCCCGGGTACCGCTCCGCCCTTGATCAGCAACCAGACCAACAGACCCTCGTTGATCATGGTGAGCAGGCCGAAGAAGGTCGGCCAGTCCTTCTCCCAGCGGAATTGCTGCAGCCCGTGATAGACGAATTCCCACAGCACGCCGAGCACCAGGACCGTCAGCAGCACCAGGAAAGTCGACTGGTACGAGCGGCTGAGCGTCTCGCCGGTCGGCAGGAACGGGGTGATGATCAGCGTCCAGATGCCGCCGACGACGATGAGCAGCACGATCCGCGTCTGAATCCGCCCGTACAGGGTGGGTACCACTGCTCGCCCCCTAGATCTTGCGGTGGCGCGCCCAGCGCCACCACTGCCGGGCGGACGCCGCGACGCCGAACTTCGGGCAGAACCCAAGCTTCACCAGATCGTCGCAGATCTCCTGCGCAGCGATCTGCAGCCCGAGAAAGGTGTCGACACCGGGGAAGTAGCCGCCCAGCGTCGCGCTTCCCGAGGCGTACATCCGGCCCGGCTGGCTGCGGGTGCCGATCACCTCGAAGCTCCGGTCCACATCGAGCCGACCCACCGGGTTCCGTCCTGCGCCGCTGTGGTCCAGCAGGTCCGCGAGCACCCGGTGCTCCCGGATGTCGGCCTCCAGCCCCGTGCAGTCGATCACGAAATCCGAGTGCAGCTCGACCTGCTGCTTGTCCTTGGTCTTCAGGAAGGTCACCACGCCCTGCCCGTTCGGGCCGGGTCGCAGTTCGCTGACCTCGCCGGTGATGGTGCGGTACCAGCCCTCCGCCCGGCCGCGTTTGAGCTGCGAGCGCCACAGTTTCCGGACCGGGGTGTTGGTGCCGCCCATCAGCTTGTAGGCCTCGGCGCGTTGCTCGCCCTCCAGGCCCCGGATCTTCGCCTTCAGTTGCCCGCCCCACACCGATTTCGGGTAGTTGAAGCCCTGGTAGGCCCAGCCGTCGCCGCCCTTGCGCCGCATGAAGATGTTCGGTCCGTGCGCGCCGGTGATGTAGGTGCGGAAGACGTGCACGATCTGGGTCTGCAAACCCTGTCGATCCCTGTCGTCGATCAGTCGCTGCAGCACCCTGGACGCCACGATGCCGCCGCCGCGGATGACGACGGTGCCCGGCCGCAGGGCGAGCTGCTGGTAGACGTGCTCGTGCGGTTCGTAGGCGTTGACCACCTTCGACGGGTCGCGGTAATACTCGCGGTAGCGCTGCAGGTCGGGCAGCAGCTTGAGCCCCGGGTACCCGATCGCGACGTGCACGTACGGGCTGCGATAGGCCAGCCGCTTCGTCGGGGTCGCGCCCGCCGGCGGCGTCAGGATGGTGAAGTACCCGCCCTCCCGCCGGCGCCGGATCATCCGCACCTGGCCCTTCCGGACACACTGCGGGTAACCGATCCGGTGGTACTCGCGTTCCATGGTCTCGAACGCCTGACCGGCCTTGGGCGTGTAGTAGTCCGACAGGATGGGCTCGGTCAGCACGTTCCACAGCGGCATCACGAAGCCGCTCACCGACTTCGCGCCGAACGCCTCCCGCACCGCGTAGCTGGGAAAACCCCAGATGTTGTCGGGCGTCGATTTGGAGTCCGAGCGGAGTCTCTCGGCACGCGGGATCTGCGAGACCCGGGTCAGGTATTCGTAGCTCGACCACGGCGTCTCGAGCTGGGTGAGCACGGTGATGTCCGAGGGCTGGACACCGTAGATCCGCAGGAAGTCGACGGTGACGAACGACCCGATGCCCCCGCCGACCGTGACGAACTTGGTGTCGATGATCGGGATCCCGGCCCGCGCGACCATGTCGTCGGTCCAGATGTCGGTGTCGATCAACTCGCGGGTCAGGTCACCGCCCTGTACCGGCGGCGCGCCGGGGCCGCGGAGCGGAGGTGCGCCGGGGCCGCGAGGCGGCGGTGCGGCGGGCCGGACGGACGGATGGCTCATCGGCGAAGAATCCCCCTCGTGCTGCTCACCTGCCGTCATGCCACTGCCCGATGACGGGATGCCCGGGTTGTCGCTTTCCGGCACCGCGTTGATCATCACCTATCCGGCGGCAGGCTGCCACCTACACGAACGGCGGGAATGGGCACCGAAAGGGTGACGGCCTGGCCCCGTGCGCTCCTCGTCAGGTGGACGCGATCGGGCTCATCGTCGCTTCGCACGCGGCGACCAGGTCTGCCGGCGCCAACTCCACCTGCAGGCCACGCTTCCCGGCGCTCACCATGATCGTCGGGAAGGAGGTGGCACTCGAGTCGACAACGGTGCGCAGCGCCTTGCGCTGACCCAGCGGTGAGATTCCCCCCGCTACGTAGCCCGACGACCGTTCGGCGTCCGCGACCGCGGCCAGCTGAGCCTTCTTCCCGCCGACAGCGGCGGCGAGCGCCTTGAGGTCCAGCTGGTCCGCGACCGGGACGACCCCGACCACGAGCGAGCCGTCCAGCGTAGCGATCAGGGTCTTGAACACCCGACATGGATCCCAGCCGAACGCGGCGACCACCTCGTCCCCGAACGCTGTGGTGCCGGGGTCGTGGTGGTACGCGTGCAGGGTGTGCGGGATCTTCGCCCGGACCAGCGTGGCGACGGCTGGTGTCGGGGCGGCGGGCATCCGCCGAGACTAGCCGCGCGGATGGCGTCCAGGGGCCGGCGTCCCGAAGGAAGCCGGCCCCTGTGAGCAGCAATACCGTCAGCTCAGGTTGGCCTGCACCCATTCCTGGGCGACCTGTGCCGAATCCTCCTTGTCGACCTGAACCTTGGTGTTCAGTTCGATCAACTGGTCGGTGGTCAGCTTCGATGCCACGGCGTCCAGTACCTCGGTGACCTCGGGGGTCGCCTTGTCGGAGTTGATCAGCGGCAGAACGTTTTGCGCCGCGAACAGGTTCTTCGGGTCCTCGAGCACGACGAAATCATTCGCGGCGATGGCCGGGTCGGTGGTGAACAGGTTCGCCGCCTGCACCTGGTCGCCCTTGAGAGCCGCGACGGTGAGCGGCCCACCGACGTCGAGCGGCTTGAACTCCTTGAACGTCAGGCCGTACTTCTCCTTCAGCCCGGGGATACCGGTCGGCCTGGTGGCGAATTCCGGCGGACCACCGAGCACCAATGTCGAGGCGACCGGAGCCAGGTCAGCGATGCTCTTGAGGTTGTTGGCCTCGGCGGTGTCCTTGCTGACGGCGATCGAGTCCTTGTCCTGCGCCTCGGACTGGGTGAGCACCTCGAGCCCCTCTGGGGTCGCCTTCTGCAGGGCGGCGAAGACGTCCTCGGACGAGACCGCTGTGGCGGCCTTGTCGAAGTACTGCAGCAGCACCCCGGAGTACTCGGGAACCAGATCGATGGACCCGTCCTGCAGGGCCTTGAGGTACACGGCGCGCTCGCCGATGTTCAGGCTCGTCTGGGCGTCGATGCCCTTGGCCTTCAGCGCCTCGGCGTAGATGTTGGCGAGGGTGGCATTCTCCGGGAAGTTCGCGGAACCGATCGTGATGGTGCCGGTCGACGCCGACCCGGATGCCCCGGACTCGCCGGACGCCGCCGAACTGGGTGCGGACGATGACGAGCTGGCGAGCGGGTCGGACGAGCTGCCGCACGCCGCGAGTGCGAGCGAGGCGGCGAGGGCGCCGACGAACAGCGCCGGTCGGATGGAACGGATGCGTTGGTGCACGGTCACTCCTGGTGGATTGGTGAGACTGGTTGGACGGGTATCGGTGACGACGGTCAGCTGCGCGTCGCTTTTGAACGGACCGGCTGCCCGCCGGGCGTCGAGGTCATGGCTTCCGACAACATCGGAAGTGGTCGTCGGCGATCACAGCGGACCGGTCCGGTCGGCGATCTGGGTGGCGCGTGCCATTGCCGGTTCCGCTCCGTCGCGCTCCGTCGGATCGTCCGCGCCGGCGGAGGCCGTCTCACCCGGGTCGCGTCGCACGACCAGGTCGGCGGTGGTGGCCCTGCCCTTGACCGAACGCCCGGTGATCCCGGGCGACACGGCGAAGTGTGCGATCAGGGCGAGCAGTCGGTCGCCGATGATGGCCAGCAGGGCGACCAGGATGGCACCGCCGACCATCATCGAGTAGTCCTGTTGGGCCAGCCCGTCGATGACGTACCGGCCGAATCCGCCGAGCGAGACCACCGCGGCAATGGTGGCGGTGGCCACCACCTGCAGGTAGGCGGATCGGAGGCCGGACATGATCAGCGGCAGGGCAACCGGGAGCTCGACCCGCAGCAGGACCTGGCTCCCGGTCATGCCCATGCCCGTCGCCGCATCCCGGGCGGCCGGGTCGACCGCCGCGATGCCGGCGTAGGTGTTGGACAGGACGGGTGGGATGGCCAGGATGACCAGCACCACGATGGTCGGGCCGAGCAGCGACAGCGAACCCGGCAGGTTGTTCAGCCCCCACAGCGCCAGCATGATCAGCAACCCGAGCGACGGCAGGGCCCGCAGCGCGTTCGCCAAACCGGAGACCAGCCCGGTGCCGCGACCGGTGTGGCCGATCAACGCACCCAGCGGGAGGGCGATCACGGCCGCGATCGCCAGCGACAGCAGCGCGTAGAACAGGTGCTGGCCGAGCCTGGTGAGGATGCCGCCGCTGCCGGTCCAGTTCGCCGGATCGAAGAGCCAGCCGATGGCCCCAGTCACCGCGCCTTCACCGCCCGTTCCCACGGTGTGCTGAACCTGACCGCCAGCTGGATCAGCCCGTCGAACACCGCCGCGACCAGCAGGCAGAGCAGGATGCCGGCGAAGATCGGGGTGTAGAAGTTCAGCTGGAATCCGGTCGTGAACAGCTGTCCCAGCTGGGGGATGCCCAGCAACGCGGCCACCGACACCAGGCTGACGTTGGAGACCGCCGCAACCCGCAGGCCGGCGCCGATCACCGGAATGGCCAGCGGCAACTGGATCGACACCAGCGATCTGAGCGGCCGGTACCCCATCGCGACCGCGCTCTGCCGGACCAGCGGCGACACCGAATCGAGTGCGTCGGCCACCACCCGCACCATCAGGGCCAGGGTGTACAGGGTCAGCGCGATGACGACGTTGATGGGATCGAGGATCCTTGTGCCGAGCAGTCCGGGCAGCACGACGAACAGGGCCAAGGACGGAATTGTGTAGAGCAGCCCGGCAATCGTGATCAGCACCGCATAGCTCCACCGGTAGCGAAACGCGATGGCGCCCAGCGGTAGGGCCAACAGCAGGCCGAGCAGCGTCGGCACCGCGGCCAGCCAGACGTGTTGGAGCAACCAGGAGAAGATCTGGTCTGCGTTGCGGTTGAGCCAGGTCCAGTTCACGACCGGACCGCCGCGGACCCGGCCTGCTCCGCGGCCGCACCCTGGCCGTTCCGCGTCGGCAGCGCCGACCCGTTGTGCTGCGGGCCTTCGGCGGGTGCGGCCGCCCTGGCATCCTCGATCGCGCCGAGCACCTCGGTCGCCGCGACGGTGCCGATCACCCGGCCGTCGGCGTCGATCGCGACACCGCGGCCCGACGGTGAGGACAGCGCTGCGTCGAGCGCGGTTCGCAGGGAGGACTGCGGACCGGCGAGCGAACCGCCCAACACGAGATCACCGAGCCCGACGGGCCGGCCCGCCGATAGCTGCGTGGCGTCGACCCAGCCGCGCGGCTGGCGACCCTCGTCCACCACCAACACCCAGTACGGCCGGCCGTCGGCCGCTCCCTCGGGGACGGTGTCGGCCGGGGCCGGCCGGTCCAAGGTCAATGTTGGTTCCTCGTGCAGCGGGATGTTGCCGGCGAGGGCAAAGGACAGGGCCCGGTATCCCCTGTCACGGCCGACGAAATCGGCGACGAAGTCGTCAGCGGGCCGGCTCAGCACCTCCGCAGGCGAGGCGTACTGGGCGAGTCGCCCGCCGACCGCCAACACCGCGATGGAATCCCCGAGCTTGACCGCCTCGTCGATGTCGTGCGTCACGAAGACGATCGTCTTGCCCAGCTCGCCCTGCAGCCGGATCAACTCGTCCTGCAGTTGCGCCCGCACGACCGGGTCGACGGCGGAGAACGGTTCGTCCATCAGCATCACCGGCGGGTCGGCAGCCAGCGCCCTCGCCACCCCGACCCGCTGCTGCTGGCCGCCCGACAGCTGAGCCGGGTAGCGCTTGCCCATCGCAGGGTCCAATCCGACCCGGTCCAGCAGGGCCGCGGCGGCCGACCTGGCGGCACGCCGGCTCTGCCCCTGAAGCACCGGGACGGTCGCGATGTTGTCCAGCACCGTGCGGTGCGGGAAGAGCCCGGCGTTCTGGATGACGTACCCGATGCCCCTGCGCAGCGTCGGCGCATCGATGCTGCGGGTGTCCTTGCCGTCGATGAGGACCGTGCCGCTGCTCGGCTCGATCATCCGGTTGATCATCCGGACGGAGGTGGTCTTGCCACACCCCGACGGCCCGACGAAAACCGTGATCTTCCCGGTGGGAATCTCTATCGTCAGGTCCTGGACGGCGGGAGTTCCGTCCGGGTAGATCTTCGACACTGACTCAAAGCTGATCACGGCGGTCCCTCTCGGGTAGGCCTGTGGCGTCGGGCTCGGGTTCGAGTGCGGTCGGTGAACCGGACTTCTCGATGCCAGACAGTACCCGAGCACTCCGACAGCGGTGTCGAACCGCCGGGTACTGCAGCCGGTCGGCGTCGGCAGGGAAGACTGGTGCCCGTGAGCGCACCACCGTCGAAGCCGTCCCCGGTCGTGCTGGGACGCGGTGATCTGGGCTCCGAACAGATCGCCGAAATAGCGACCGGCGGCCGGGCGGTCCGGTTGGCCGCCGAGGTCCTACCGCGGCTGGAGCGGAACCACCGCGCCGCGGTGGAACTGGCCACCCGAACGGCGGTGTACGGGCGGTCGACGGCCGTCGGGGCGCTGCTCGAGCAGTCGATCGACGACGGGACCGACGCCGGCCGACGGCTGCTGCACAGCCACGCCGCGACGGCGGGAGACCCGTTGCCGGCATCCGCGGTGCGGGCGATGGTGGCGGTCCGCATCGAGCAGATCGCCGCCGGCGCAAGTGGTCTCGGGCCGAACACTGCCCTTGCGCTGGTAGACGTCCTGAACGCTGACCGGATGCCGGTGGTCGGCCGGTACTCCTCGATCGGCACCGGAGACATCGCGGCGCTGGCCCGGCTTGCGCTCGTGCTGCCGGACGGGTCACTGGATAACGGCGACGCGATGGCCCTGATGTCGTCCAACGCGCTCTCGGTCGGCCGCGCCGCGCTGGCGGTTATGGAGCTGGAACAGCTTCTCGACGCCGCGACCGCTGTCACCGGGCTCACCTTCGTGGCCAGGAACGGGGCCGGGGACGCCCTGCACCCGGCCGCGGCCGGGGCCTTTCCCGGCCCGCAGCGAGTGGCCCGCGCGCTCCGTGGCCTCGGTGCGACTTCCGGATCGGCCGCGCGGCTGCAGGACCAGTACGGGCTGCGCGCGGCGCCGCAGACCCTCGGCGTGGCGTTCGACGCCGCCGGTGGCCTGCGGTCCATCGTCGGGTCGTTGACCAACTCGGCCTCGGAGAACCCGCTGATCCTGACCGGTCCGCCGGCCGCGGCCGTCCATCACGGTGGCTTCCACACGGTGCACCTCACGGCGGCGCTCGGCGCGGTCCGTGCGGCGGCGGTGCCGGCCGGGCTGCAGACCGCCACCGTGTCCCGCGGGGTCGAACACGACGCCGCCTTCGCGCCGCTGTCCGCGGAGCAGCTGACGGAAGCCATCGCGGCGTGCAGGGTGGTCGTCGCGGCGGAGCTGGTCGCGGCCGTCCGGGCGATCCGCATCCGGACCGCTGCCCTTCCCGCTGCGCTGCAGGGGGTGTGGGAGCAGTGCCGGGTGCTGACCGGGGATCTGGTCGATCGCGACGTCAGCGAAGACCTGCGGCTCGCCGAGCTGCTTCTCCCGGGCCTGGCCCACTTCGGCCGGGCGGCAGGGAACGATGAAGCCGACCCACCGCCTGGTCGCCACCACCGCCCCGAGCCGGCGGAACGACCAGCGGAACGAACAGACCCACCCGATCGAGGAGCACCGTGACGGACCCGCTGCATTTCCCGCTGCTGTTCTCCCGGAACGGATTGGATCCGATTCCCGAACTCGCGGAACGCCGCGATGCTGAACCGGTCTCCAAGCTGGAGCTGCCGTTCGGGATCACCGCGTGGCTGGTGACGGGATACGACGCCGGCAAGGCCGTGCTGGCCGACGCGGCGTCCTTCAGCAACGCCTTCGGCAACCTGACGACCGACGGCACCACGGAGGATCAGGATCCGGGCGGGCTCGGCATGACCGACCCGCCGTACCACACCAGGCTGCGCCGGCTGCTGACGCCGGAGTTCACCATGCGGCGGTTGCGGCGGTTGGCCCCGCGGATCACGCAGATCATCGACGAGCAGCTCGACGCCATCGAATCCGCCGGTGCGCCGGCGGATCTCGTCGCCATGTTCGCGTTGCCGATTCCGTCGCTGGTGATCTGTGAGCTGCTGGGCGTTCCGTACGCGGACCGGGAGGGTTTCCAGGCACTGAGCACCGCCCGCTTCGATCTGGGCGACGACTCACCGCTGGACGCCATCTCCACCTCGCTGCAGTACCTGACCGGCCTGGTGCAGGCGCAGCGCGCCGACCCGGGCGACGGGCTGCTGGGGATGCTGATCCGAGAGCACGGCGACGAGATCAGTGACCGCGAGCTGGCCGGGCTCGCGGATGGATTGCTGACCGGCGGGCACGAGACGACGGCCAGTTCGCTGGCGCTGGGTGCACTCGCGTTGTTGGAGGACCCCGATCGGTTCGCGGCGGTGGGTTCCGCGGACGACGAGGCGGTGCACCGCCTCGTCGAGGAACTGCTGCGTTATCTGACGGTCGTCCAGGTCGCCTTCCCGCGATTCTCCCGGACGCCCGTGACGCTGGGTGGGCGGGAGATCCCGCAGGGCGCGCTGGTGCTGGTTTCGCTGTCCGCCGCCGACCGCGATCCGGCCCTCCTCGGCGGGAAGGTGGGGCCGACGTCCGGTCTGGAGCGTTTCGACCCGGGCAGAGAGGTGACGTCGCATCTCGCGTTCGGTTACGGGATCCACCGGTGCGTGGGGGCGGAGTTGGCCAGAATGGAGCTGCGGGCGGCCTTCCCGGCGCTGGCCCGGAGATTTCCGACGTTGCAGCTCGCGGTACCGCCGACCGAACTGCGTTTCCGCAATTCCTCGATCGTCTACAGCGCGGAAACCCTGCCCGTGCGGTGGTGAGCCGGCCCGGGTCAGCTACCGGAACCGGTTGGCCGACCCGGTGATACCGAAGGACAAGGCCGTTCGACGCGCTTGCGGGAGCGGGTCGCGGACGGCGACGAGCGGCCCGAATGGCGGGATCGCGCCGTCGCGGTGTGGCCCGATGACGCCGGCTGCCAGACCGGCACCGACCGCGAGATCCCGGTGGTCGTTGTGGATCTCGTCGACGGAACGCTCCATATCGGACGGCGGGTGGGTCGTCGGTACAGCGCCGCGCAGGAATAGCTCCCCACGATCGGGTGTTGGCCACCCACAGAGAGGCCGGACTCGAACACACCCTTGCGTACCCGGCCGGGACCCGATCGATGGAGGTTGTCATGAGCGCTGTGCTCGCCCCGACCGGCAGTCCGCCGGGTCGAGTGGGCGCCGCACGTCGCGGCCCACCGTCCAGGACGAGACCGGCCGGCGCACCCCTTGGCACCGGGTCGGGCGGGGCCGGGCAGGTATCCTCGACGCTGCGTCGCGGCCAGCGCGTCGCGGGGAGTCGGATGCGCCCGCCGCACGCGTCCAGCAGGCAGGTGAATCACGTGGCGACTACGTCGGTTGACGACGATTTGGGCCAGCGGTTCACCGAACAGGCCATGCCGCTGCTCGATCAGTTGTATGCCGCCGCCCTGCGGATGACCCGGAATCCCTCGGACGCAGAGGACCTGGTGCAGGAGACGTACCTCAAGGCGTTCGCCGCATTCCGCAGCTTCACCCAGGGCACCAACCTGCGCGCCTGGCTGTATCGGATCCTGACGAACACCTACATCAACGGCTATCGCAAAAAGCAGCGCCAGCCCATCGTCAGCGGCACCGACGAGATCACCGACTGGCAGCTCGCGGCCGCGGAGTCGCACACCTCCACCGGGCTGCGGTCCGCCGAGATGGACGCCCTCGACCGATTGCCCGACTCGGACGTCAAGGAAGCCCTGCAGGAGCTGCCGGAGGATTTCCGGCTCGCCGTTTACCTGGCCGACGTCGAGGGTTTCGCCTACAAGGAGATCGCCGAGATCATGGGAACCCCGTTGGGGACCGTGATGTCACGGCTGCACCGCGGTCGTCGGCAGCTTCGTGGGTTGCTCACCGCCTACGCCACCGACCGCGGGTTCCTGCGTCCGAAGCGCGACGCCGCGGCGGACAGCAACCCGCCGGTGCCGGTCAGCGCGGGGGTCGGCAGTACCGACGAGACAACACTTTCCGCAAGCCATGACGACGAACGAAGGGACGGTGCCGGCGATGACCAGCGATGACCCTGTCGACGAAATGGACGCCGAATCGGAATGCACCGCCGTCCTGCAGGACGTCTGGTTGTTCCTGGACAACGAGATGGACGCCGAGAGCCGGGCCCGGGTGCAGCACCACCTGGACGAGTGCTCGCCGTGCCTGACCGAGGCCGGCCTGGACCAGAAGCTCAAGGAGCTGCTGCACCGCAAGTGCGGCGGGGAGCGTGCGCCGGAGCCGTTGCGCAGCAGGCTCTTCGCCCAGCTGACCGCGGTGCAGGTGACCACCTGGACCGACGACAGCGTCGATCAGGTGACCGTGGAATCGATCACCGTGCGGCCGCAGAACAGCTGATTCGCCGTGCACTGCACCGGTCAACGCGGCCGGTAGACATCCGACCGGTGATCGATCCTGGCCACCATTAATCATTCTCCTGCTCGGCCGCAGCAGTCGATTCGCGCGTGCCCGGCTCGGACAACCGGTACAGCGTCTCGTGGAGCGAATCGAGGTCGTCGGTTGCATCAGCACGGCCGCCGCACGGCCGTGCTCGGTGATCGTGATCACCTGGTGCGTCGACTCGACCTCATCGACCAGTGCCGAGGGCGTGTTCTTGGCTTCGCCCAACGGGACGGACTTCAATTGCAGATTTCCGCGAGGAATCTGGCGAGTGCGCCGTGACGTCGCTGACGAGCCCGTCGCTGCACGGAGCCGCGACCGAGTGTCGGTGGCTGGTGCTGCAATCCGCTCATGGATTTCAACGCTGCAGCGACGAGCCACCCGAACGCCGCACCGCCCCGCGCGGAGCGCCTCGACCCGTCCGGCGTGGAAATGCGTAGCGTCCCTGCTGACGCCCGCCGACCGACGACACCCACGGAGCCGTCCGCCTGATGACCGCCGCCCCATTCCCCGATCCGCGCACCCCTGTTGCCGGCGGTGATGCCTCGCGGATTGCCGAACTGAGCCTGTCGCGGTTGACCGACAAGGCAACCTACGGCCGGGCGCTGCAGTACGCCGAGAACGGTGCCGTGCTGGAACTCGTGCCCGTCGAGGGCTCGGACCGAATCCGCGGGCGGGTGACTGGTTCCCGCCGCAACATCTACACCTGCGTGGTCCGCCTCACCCGGGCCCCATCCGGAGCGGTGACGGCACTGGCCGGAGCCTGCAGCTGCCCGATGGTCAGCAACTGCAAGCACGCCTTCGCGCTCGCGATCATGTCGTACCGGAACGGTGCCGCCCGGCGGGACGAACCCGAGGACGACCTGCTCGCCCTGCTGGCCGCCTCGCGGCGGCCGGTGGGCGCCGTTTCCCCGCAGCCGGCAACGCCGGCGCCCTGGAAACGCACTTTGTCCGCGCTGCTCGACGCCGACCGGGCACAGGCGGCGGACGCGGACAGCGCGGCCTTGGGCCTGCAGGTGGAGCTGTTCGCAACCGGTCGGTCGAAAGCACACGGTGGGCACGGTGGCGTGGCGCCGGTGCGGGTCGGCCTCCGCCCGGTGATGTTGGGCGCCAAGGGCAGCTGGATCCGCACCGGCATTTCGTGGGACAGGCTCGGCTCGTTCGGCAGCCGGCGCAGGCCGCCCCGCGCGGATCATGTTCAGCTGCTCAGGGAAATCCACGCCATCGAGTCGGCGTCGAGAGCCAGTCGGTACTACGGATACACCGAGACGTTCCTGTACCTGGAGGACCTGAACAGCCCGCGGATCTGGGACCTGCTGGCCGAGGCCAGGAACGTCGGGGTCGCACTCGTCCAGTCCGGGCGGGATCAGCGTCCGGTCACGCTCGCCGACGGCGCGGGCGAGATAGCCCTCGACGTCGGACGCGTCAAGGGCCAGATCGTGGTCCGACCGTCCGTCTCTGTCGACGGCGAACCAACGGGTCCGGTGAGCTTCACACTGCTGGGTCGTCCGCTGCACGGTCTGGCGCTCTGGCCGCACGGTCCCGGAACGGACCTGAACAATTCCGGCCTGACGCTGGTCCGCTCGACCCAGCCGCTCACCGCGGAGTTGCGCAACCTGCTGGCCGGACCACCGCTTCCGATTCCGCGCGGTGACGAAGAGACATTCCTGCGGGACTACCTACCGCTGCTCGCCCGGCGCGTTCCGATGGTGTCCCGGGACGGGTCGTTCGACATTCCCGAGCCGCAGCCGCCGAGGCTGTCGCTGACCGCGACCGGCCTCCCCGGGCACCGGGTGAGCATCGAGTGGGACTGGTTGTATCCGCTCGGCGAGACGACCAGCCGAATGTCCTTGTGGCCGTCGGGAACGGATTCGTTCGCCCGTGACCGCCACACCGAATGCGCTGTGCTGGAATCCCTCTCGCTCACGGAGGAGGAGCGCGCCCGTTTGACGGCGCCGACGCACCTCGGTGCCCGGCTGTCGCCGACGGCGACGCTGGGCGGGTCGGACGCCATCGCGTTCTTCGGCGAGACGTTGCCCCGGCTGCGGGACCTGCCGGGGCTGGAATTGACGCTGATCAACGAGCTCTCTTTCCACGAGGCCGTCGAGCAGCCCGTCATCTCGATCTCGAATTCTCAGAGCGCTGACGACCGGGACTGGTTCGAGCTGGGCATCAGCGTGACGATCGAGGGCGAAGAGGTCCCCTTCAACGGGTTGTTCCTCGCGCTCGCCGCGTCCGAGGAATGCATGATCCTGCCCAGCGGGACGTACTTCCCGCTCGACCGCGAGCCGTTCGGAACCCTGCGCCGGCTGATCGAGGAGGCTCGGGCGCTGGAGGACGTGCCCGGCAGGTCGCTGAGGATCAACCGCTACCAGGCATCGCTGTGGCAGGAACTGGTCGACCTGGGAGTGGTGCGAAGGCAGGCCGCGGCCTGGAAGAAATCGGTCGGCGGCCTGCTGGCGGGCGACCAGATCGTCGACCGCCCGGTGCCGGAGACGCTGAAAGCCACCCTCCGGCCCTACCAGCAAGCCGGGTTCAACTGGCTCAGCTTCCTGTTCGACCATGACCTGGGCGGCGTACTGGCGGACGACATGGGACTCGGCAAGACGGTGCAGGCGCTGGCGCTCATCTGTCGCGCGCGAGCGGCGGAGCCCGCTGCCGCACCGTTCCTGGTGGTCGCGCCGACCAGCGTGGTCGGCAACTGGGCCGCGGAGTGCGCGAAGTTCGCACCCGGACTGCGGGTGGTCACGATCACCGAAACCCTGACCCGCAGCGGCCTCGACCTGGCGGAGCTGACCAGGGACGCGGACGTCGTCCTGACCTCGTATGCATTGTTCAGGCTGGATGACGACAGCTACTGCGGGCCGCACTGGTCCGGGCTGATCCTGGACGAAGCGCAGTTCATCAAGAACCACCTGTCCAAGGCGTACCACTGTGCGAAGAAATTGCCCGCCCCGTTCAAGCTCGCAATCACCGGCACCCCGATGGAGAACAACCTGCTGGAGCTGTGGTCCCTGTTCTCGGTCACCGCGCCCGGCCTGTTCACCCAGTCCACCCGATTCAAGGACTACTACCAACGTCCGATCGAAAAGGACGGCGACTCGGATCGGCTCGCCCAGCTGCGACGCCGGATCCGGCCGCTGATGCTCCGGCGGACCAAGGAACAGGTCGTCGAGGACCTTCCCGCCAAGCAGGAACAGGTTCTCGAGCTGGAGCTGAACCCGGCGCACCGCAAGATCTACCAGACGCATCTGCAGCGGGAACGGCAGAAGGTCCTCGGGCTGATCGACGACGTGCAGCGAAACCGGTTCGCCATCCTGCGGTCCCTGACCCTGCTGCGCCAGCTCAGCCTGGACGCCGGTCTGGTCGACCCGAAGTACGCCAAGATCCCGTCGACCAAGCTCGACGCCTTGATGGAACAGGTCGCCGACGTCGTTTCCGAGGGTCACCGCACGCTGATCTTCAGCCAGTTCACCGGATTCCTCGACAAGGTCCGGCTGCGGATGGACGCCGCCGGCATCGAGTACAGCTACCTCGACGGCAAGACCCGGAATCGGCCGGCCGTACTGGCGGACTTCAAGTCCGGAACGGCTCCGGTGTTCCTCATCAGCCTCAAGGCCGGCGGCGTCGGGCTCAACCTCACCGAGGCTGACTACTGCATCCTGCTCGACCCGTGGTGGAACCCGGCCACCGAGGCGCAGGCCGTCGACCGGATCCATCGCATTGGTCAGACCAGAAACGTGATGGTCTACCGGTTGGTGGCGAAGGACACCATCGAGGAGAAGGTGATGGCGCTCAAGGCCACCAAGGCGAAGCTGTTCAGCAGCGTGATGGAGAATGGGTCCGCGCAATCAACCGCGCTGACGGCCACCGACATCCGCGAACTGCTCAGCTGACCGCGCAGACCCTCCCACCCCGGCCCGGCCGGAGTGCAAGGCCCAGAACGGCGGCAGCCCCCGTGCGGCTGCGCCGAGGGGACTGCCGGTACCGCTGAAAACCGTCAGGAATTGGGACGGTTGCCGTGGTTCGCGCTGTTCTTCTTGCGGGACTTCTTCTTGCGGCCGCGCTTGCTCATGACTGCTCCCTAGGACCGCGCACCAGCGTCCGCCCGGCTCGAAAAGCGGGGGATTCGTGCGGCGATCGATCGACTGATCTTCGCGGCGCCGATCGGCGCAACGCCCGATCATTTTGCCACGTCCGCATCCGCGGCTCCTCCAGCCTCGGGGAGACCCGGACCGCGATGCGGCCCGCAACGCCCCCGGCGGCCGCCCGCAACGCTCCCGGCAGACGCCCGCAACGGCGCTGGAAACCGCCCGCAACGCCCCCGGCGGCCGCCACAACGCCCCGGCAGTCGCCCGCGACGGCGCCGCCGGCCATCCCGCGCGCCACACCCGCTAACCGGTGTGAACCGTGCCATCGATCCGTGCAGTCGAGGCGCCGGCCGCGACCCGCCGTTCCCGGGCGCCCCCCGCGGGATGAAAGGATGACGATCAGTTCCCGGTGCGGCACCCCGCCCACCGGTTGGGCGCGTCGATGGCGTGCCGCTTGTTCCGGATCGAGAGGATCGACGATGGCCGAGGAAGTCCGCGCCGAAATGGTGGCCAACGTCTGGAAGGTGCTGGTGGCCGAGGGCGACACCGTCTCCGACGGTGACACGCTGGTCATCCTGGAGTCGATGAAGATGGAGATCCCGGTCCTGGCCGAGGTCGACGGGACCATTTCCAAGGTCGCCGTCCAAGAGGGTGCGCTCGTCCAGGAGGGCGATCTGATCGCCGAGATCGGCTGAGCCGGCTGCTTCCGCCGCGCCGATCAGCCGCACCGACGCACCCACCGACACCCGCACGGACCCGTCCGACCAACCGGAACGACCCATCCGCACCGACCCTCGGCGTTGACCGGAGGTTCCAGCATTCGGTGCCCGGCTCGCCGCGGAAGATTTCGCGCTGACCAGGTCTGTGCACTGCCCAGCGCCCCCGGTACCGCCCGCCCGAGCGCACCACCTGCCGAACCGAGACCAGGACGCCCCCGATGTCGACGCTGTCCGATGTGCTCGCCGAGCACACCAAGCTGTCCGGATCCGCCGTCGCCCATCTGCAGGCGCTGGTTTCCGAGTGGCAGCTGCTGGCCGATCTGTCGTTCTCCGATCTCGTGCTGTGGGTGCCGACCGAGGGTGATCGGCTGATCTGCGCGGCGCAGGCCAGGCCGACAACCGGCGTCACCGCCTTCGTCGACGACCGCGTGCTGGCCACGATGACCTTCGCGGATTTTCCGCTGCTGCGGAGGGCGTGGGAGGAGGAGCGGGTCGTCTCCGAGGAGCCGCCGATCGACCTCCCCGGCAGCTGGATCCACCGTTCTGCCGTCCCGGTGCGCTACCTCGATGGGGTCATCGCGATCGTCGAGCGGGACACCAGCAGCCTGGTCGCCCGGGAGGGCAGCCTGCTGGAAACGGCCTACGTCGACGCGGCCGACGACCTGTTCCAGATGGTCGCGGACGGCACGTTCCCGCCGCACGAGCACACCGGCGAGATGCACACCGGGCCGCGGGCCGGTGACGGCCTGCTCCGGCTGGACGCCGACGGGCGGGTAGTGTACGTGAGCCCCAACGCGCTGTCCGCGTACCACCGGCTGGCCTACAACGGCGAGGTGCTGGGCCAGGACCTGGCGTCCCTGACCCGGCCGCTGATCGATGACCCGTTCGACGGGGCTGAGTTGGTCAACCGGATCTGTGGGGCCGTGCACGGGCGCGGCAGCCTGCGGATGGAGGTGGAGGCCAAGGCGGCCACCGTGCTGTTCCGGGCCCTGCCGCTGCGCCCGCACGGCCGTCCGTCCGGGGCTCTGGTGCTGGTCCGCGACGTCACCGAGGTGCGGCGCCGGGACCGCGCCCTGCTGTCCAAGGACGCCACCATCAGGGAGATCCACCACCGGGTCAAGAACAACCTGCAAACGGTGGCGGCCCTGCTGCGGATGCAGGCCCGGCGGTCGGCGGACGTCTCGGTGCGGCAGGCGCTGAACGAATCGGTGCGCCGGGTCGCGTCCATCGCGCTGGTACACGAGACGCTGTCGACCTCGCCGGACGACCGGGTCGACCTCGACCAGATCGTCGACCGGCTAGTACCGATGATCAGCGATGTGGCGGCGGCGGAGACCTCCGCCCGGGTGCGCCGGTACGGCACCTTCGGCATTCTCGGCGCGGAGCTGGCCACGCCCCTGGTCATGGTGCTGGCAGAGGTGGTGCAGAACGCGCTGCAGCATGCCTTCGTGGCCCGGCAGGCACCCGGTCAGCCGGCCGACGCGCCCGGTGGTTCGGTGGGGATCACGGTGCAGCGGTCGGCGAGGCAGCTGGACATCGTGGTCACCGACGACGGCGTCGGGCTGCCGGAGGGATTCTCGATGGACACCGCGGCCGGCCTGGGCCTGCAGATCGTCCGGACGCTGGTGGCCGCCGAACTGCTGGGCACGATCGACATGGGAACCCGGGCGGGACCGGGTGGCGCCGCCGGCCACGGCACGACCGTGCACATCGTCGTCCCGCTACGCGGACGGAGCTGAGCCGGTGGCAGGTCGGGGACACCGCACGGACCACTCCATCGCGCCACGGACCCGCGGGCGGCTTTCCGTGTGCGGTCGCCCCAGCAGTGTGAAAAGCAGCAGGTCCCCGGGGCGGCCTATGTGCCGCCGTTCGGGGACCTGCGCGCAACGACCCGCTCCGGGTTACAGGCTCCGGGCCCGGGCGCGCGCGCGACGGCGCTTGAGGGATCGGCGCTCGTCCTCGCTCATCGCACCCCACACGCCGGCGTCCTGGCCGGTCTCCAGAGCCCAGGCCAGACACTCGCTGGTCACGGGGCAGCGTTGGCACACGGCCTTCGCCTCCGCAATCTGCAACAGCGCCGGTCCTGAGTTGCCGACGGGAAAAAACAGTTCGGGGTCTTCGTCGCGACAAATCGCGCGGTGACGCCAGTCCATGGCTCTGTACTCCTCGGTGCAAGCGCCGGAGTCGTGTTCCGGCTCGGTAAGGGCGGTCGTTGGGCGCGGTCTCAACCGCACGACCTTGAAGGGTTCCACATCAATCAGGGGTGTCAAGGGTTTGTCACAAAGTGGTTACGGACATCACTTCACGTCGCTCCGCTGGTGAACCACAACTCCATGATGCCTGGTCGGAACGATTCAGACCAGGATTCCGGAGAAACTGCCGGACACATCACCGGGTCCGACTACCGTCCCTAGAGTACTAATCGAAGCGCCCTGGGAACAGAGCTGAAACGCATCTCGGTTTTTTTGCCGAGATAATCACCATCAGCCTGCAGCCCGATCGGCTCCCGGGAATGCACCAGCGCCCACGGTTCGTCGTCCGCCCGGATGATGTGCCGGGACCCGCCTGGCCGGCCGGTGAGGATCTGGGTACTGGCCCGCAGCGCCACCGGGATCGACATGCTGGTCAACGCGAACACCCCCAGCCCGGTCGCGATGGAGATGCCCGGGTTGGTCCTGACCGGAATGCTCGACAGGTAGGTCCACGGGTCGACGTTGGAGACGAAGACCAGATGGACGCCGGTGATCGGCTGCTGCCCCGGCAGCTCCAGCGTGAGCCGCGGCGAACGACGGTCTGACCGGAAGTACCGGGCGATCGTCATCCGCACGTGCAGGGCGTTGGAGATCTCCTTGCCCTTGCTGCGGCGTTTCTCCACGGCCTGCACGGCCTCGGCGTCCAGCCCGAGACCGGCGTTGAAGGTGAAATACCGGTCGCCGGCCAACCCGAGGGACACGGTCCGGGTGCGGCCCTTGGCCAATGCCTCGAGGATCTGCTCGGTGGCCAGCGTGGGATCGGGATCGACGCCGAGGGCCCGGGCGAATACGTTGGTCGAGCCGCCGGGCACCACCGCGAGCAGCGGGATGTCCGGGCGGACGCCGCGGTACATCAGCCCGTTGACCACCTCGTTGACGGTGCCGTCGCCGCCGTGTACGACGACCACGTCGACACCGCTGTCCGCCGCCGCCGCGGCCAGGTGCGCGGCATGTCCCCGGCTCTCGGTGCGCGCCACCTTCAGGGACATCTCGCCGGCCAGCGCGTGCGCGAGCAGGTCGCGGCGCCGCTCGTTGGTCGAGGTCGCGTGGGGATTGACGATCAGCAGTGCGCGCATCGCCCGGCAGCCTACGTGCCGCTGCTGCGTCCGGCCCGGCCGTCGGGCGTCCCTGGGAACAGGGCAGACGACCCGCCGGTGGGTAGCGTGAACGGCGTGAGTGCTCCCGTCGACCCGCCGCCGCTCAGCATTCCGCCGCCCCGGCCCGTGGTGGTCGCCGGGCTGCTGGTGCTCGTCGAGGCAGCCGGTCTGCTGGTCCTCGCCGGCGCCACCCTGGTGTCCGGTCTGTCGGAGAACATCGCCATCGGCCGCACCACGGCGCAGGTGCTGTATTACGTCGTGCTCGCGCTGCTGCTGGCGATCTGCGCGAACGGGGTGCTGCGCGGCCGCCGCTGGGGCCGCACCCCCTGCCTGGTTGCGCAGGTTCTCCTGGTCGCGATCGGGGTCTGGCTCATCGCACCGAGCGCCCAGTACGGGTGGGGCATCGCGCTGGTCGCCATCGGTGGGGTGACCGGGTATCTGCTGCTCAGCAGGCCCGCCAATGCCTGGATCAGCCGGTTCCCGCTGCCGTTCGCAGAGCCGGACCAGTGAGCCGGAACGTCGACCAGCCGTCCATCGGCACGGCGCCGATGGCCCGGTAGAACTCGATCGACGGTGTGTTCCAGTCCAGCACCGACCATTCGACCCGGGCCAGCCCGCGCTGCACGGCCTGCTCCGCCAGCGTCGTCAGCAGCGCCTTGCCCAGACCCGCGCCACGGGCATCCGGCCGGACGTACAGGTCCTCCAGGTAGATGCCGTGCACGCCCTCCCAGGTGGAGAAGTTCAGGAAGTAGAGCGCGTACCCGACGACCTCCTCCCGGTGCCGCGCGGCCAGCCCGAACAGCGCTGGTGTCGGTCCGAACAGCGCGTCGCGCAACTGCTGGTGCGTCAGGTGGCACTGTTCGCGGAGCCGCTCGTACTCGGCGAGCTCGTACACCAGCGCGACCACGGCCGGGACGTCGTCGGGTCCGATCGGTGCGATCCGGCCGTCAGGCATGCCCCCACCCGGCTTCGACGCGGGCGTCCGCAGGTGCGCCGGGGTCCTCGTCGTCGTCGTCGGGCTGGCCCAGCGACGGCCCGCGCAGTGGCACCACGTTCGCATGCTCGATGCAGGGCTTGTCGTGGTAGGTGCCCAGCACCGTCACCGCGGCCGGGTTCATCAGGATCAGCCCACCGCTGGCGACCGGGAGTCCGACCCAGCGCATCGCCAGCACCCGGGAGATGTGGCCGTGGCAGAACAGCGCCACGTCGCCGCGGACCAGTCGCTCCCTGGCCTTGTCCAGCACCCGGTCGCACCGGGCAGCCACTTGCTCGGGGGACTCGCCGCCGGGCGCGCCCATGGTGAAGATCGACCACTCCGGGTCGGTCTTGCGGATCTCCTTGCTGGTGATGCCCTCGTAATCGCCGTACTCCCACTCGGCGAGGTCGTCGACGATCCGGTTGACGTGCAGGCCGGCCAGCGCCGCGGTCCGCTGCGCCCGCAGGCGCGGGCTGCTCCACACCGTGGCCGGCGCGAGGTTCAGGCCCCACAGCAGGCTGGGGATGGTCATGGCCTGGTGCACGCCCTCGTCGGTGAGGTCGATGTCGGTGGTCGAGGTGTGCTGGCCGCTCTTGCTCCACTCGGTCTGGCCGTGCCGGACGAGCGCAATCCTGTGAGTCATGGTGCCGCCGTTTCTCTACGTCGTTGGATCGATCGGTCGGTCGTTGCGGAACCCTGGTGGTCGCGGGTGGGCGGGTCAGCGCAGGCTTGCGACGTACTCCCGGCAGGTGTCCCAGGACGGCAGTAGACCGGACGCATCGGCCTGCGCCAGGGTCGGCGCCTGGGCGTCCTTGTCGGAGAGCAGGAAGTCGACGCCGTCCGGCAGTGGCAGCCCGAGGTCCGGGTCGACCGGGTTGATCCCGTGCTCGCGGCCGGGTGCGTACCCGGTGGAGCACAGGTAGGTCAGGGTGGAGTGGTCCTCCAACGCCACGAAGGCGTGTCCGACGCCCTCGGGGAGGTACACCGCGCGACGGTGCTCGGAGTCCAGCCGGACTACGTCGACCTCGCCGAAGGTCGGAGATCCGGATCGGGTGTCGACGACGTAGTCGAGCACCGCGCCCCGCGGGCAGGTGACGTACTTCGCCTGCCCGGGTGGGACGTCGGCGAAATGCACCCCCCGCAGCGTCGCCGCCCGCGACACCGACAGGTTCGCCTGCGCCAGCGACAGCGGATGGCCGACCGCCTCGACCAGCGTGTCGATCTTGAACCATTCGAGGAAGAGCCCCCGGTGGTCGCCGTGTTGGACCGGCGTGAACTCGAATGCCCCCGGTACCAGAAGTTCGCGGACCTGCATGGTGGCGGATCCTATCCGGGGGCCGATTGCTCCACCGGCGGTGCTCGACGGCAGGTGTGCTCGACCGCTGGCGCCGGACCGCCGGCGTGCTCGACGCCGGTGTCCCCGACCGCCGGGGTGCTTGACCGTTGTGCACCGGCCGGGCAGCGTAGGGCGCATGACACTGCTCGCCGCATCCGAGATCTCCGCCGCTCTCGAGTCGCTCCCAGGGTGGGGCGGGGACCCCAGGGACGTGCGCTGCCGGTACACGGCGCAGACCTTTCCCGCCGCGATCGGGCTGGTCGACGCCGTGGCCGTCGCCGCGGAGGCGGCCGGCCACCATCCCGACATCGACATCAGGTGGCGGGACGTGCTGTTCGTGCTGTCCACCCACTCCGAGGGCGGGGTGACGCGACGCGATCTGGAGCTCGCGGCGACCATCGACTCCCTGGCGAAGGAGGCGGGTGCCGTCCCCGCGTGACGCCTGATCGGGTGGATGTGCGCAGCAACACGCGAGCCCGATGCCGGTGACCGGGGCTGCGTCCTGCATCATGTGCTGACCACGCGTTGACAGCACTCTCCGACGACATCCCGTCGGGCGGCACCACCCGACTTGCCTGTTCAACAGCCCGCTGGACCGATCCGGCCCACTGGCGCTGCGGTCCCCGTCCCACCGTGACGGGTCCGCCGGCGTCATCCACTTTCTGCCGCCGTGCGTATGACCGCGGTGCCCGAACGCCTGAGGGCCAGCTTCGGTCCCGGCGCCGCGCGGACGGCCGGCCGGTGGCGACGCGCGCGACCGGTTCCGCGCCCCTGTCCAGTTCTGGAGTAAGAGCATGACGATGACCACTGAAAACCCGGTTCAGCACGACCCCCCGCCGACGGGCGAGCCGCCGGCTCTGCGGTCGCCCGCGGCGCAACTCATTGCCACCGCCCGGCCGGCGCCGACGCCCGGCCCCGATTTCACCCCGCAGGACGTGCTCGCCGCCCACCGCGGCGGGAAGCTGTCGGTCGGACTGCGGGCGCCGTTGGTCGACCGCCGCGACCTGTCGATGCTCTACACGCCGGGTGTCGCCGGGGTGTCCAGCCTGATCGCCGACGATCCGGCCGCGGCACGGGACTTACACCTGGGCGTCCCGGTTGGTCGCTGTCATCTCCGACGGCACAGCGGTGCTCGGCCTCGGCGACATCGGGCCGAAGGCGTCGCTGCCGGTGATGGAGGGCAAATCGGCGCTGATGAAGTCCTTCGCCGGGCTGGACTCGGTGCCGATCGTGCTGAACACCACGGACCCCGACGAGATCGTCGCCGCGGTCACCGCCATCTCGCCGTCGTTCGGCGCGATCAACCTCGAGGACATCTCCGCGCCGCGGTGCTTCGAGGTCGAGTCGCGGCTGATCGAGGCCCTGGACATCCCGGTGATGCACGACGACCAGCACGGCACCGCCGTCGTCGTGCTCGCCGCCCTGATGAACGCGGCGTCGGTCATCCGGCGGGTGATGGTCGACCTGCGGGTGGTGATCGCCGGGGTCGGCGCGGCCGGCGTCGCCTGCGCGAACATCCTGCACGCCGCGGGAGTCCGCGACCTGGTCGCTGGTCGACTCCAAGGGTGTGCTGTCGCGCGGACCGGGACCGGACCTGCACCCGATCAAGGCGGAGATGGCGCAGCGGACCAACCCGCGCGGGGTCACCGGCGGGCTGATCGACGCGATGGCCGGTGCCGACGTCTTCATCGGGGTGTCCGGCGGCCCGATGGACCCGGCGCTGGTGGAGACGTATGGGCGAGCAGCCGATCATCTTCGCGCTGGCCAACCCGACCCCGGAGATCGACCCGGTCGACGGCGCTGCCGCGGCGGCGCCGCGGTGGTGGCCACCGGTCGCAGCGACTTCCCCAACCAGATCAACAACGTGCTCGCCTTCCCGGGCATCTTCCTCGGGGCCCTGGACTGCGGCGCGCGGCGGATCACCGAGGGCATGAAGGTCGCCGCGGCCGGCGCGATCTGCGCGGCCGTTCCGGGCCGCGCCACCGCCGACCGGATCGTGCCGGACCCGTTCACCCCGGGCCTGGCCCGGATGGTCGCGGACGCCGTGATGGCCGCGGCCCGGGCGGAGGGTGTGGCCGAGTAGGCCGCTGAGAGCTGGCCGGCGGTGAGCGACCGCTGCTGACGCTGGTGCGCAGTTCGCGTCTGAATGCCGTACCGCGATGCCCGCTCATGCCGCCGGCGGCGAGGCTGGCGCTGGTGAGTCAGCGGGGCTGCCTGGCCGCCGATGGCCGCGGTGACGTCGCGGGCGCCGCTGCCGGACGGATCCGGCCAGCTCGGCGAAGTCGGAGTCGCAGTCCGGCGGGATCGCTGGCCGGGCAGCGGTGGCCGACCGTCACGCCGACCGCGGCGATCGGCACGGCCGTTGTGGTCGAACACCGGCGCGGCGACCGAGGCGGTGCCCGGCCGAGACCCGGCCGTCCTCGACCGCCCAGCCGCGGCGGCGGATCGCCGCCAGGTCCGCGCGCAGCTCCGGCAGCGTGGTCGGCCCGCGCCCGGTGCGGTCGACGAAGGCGGCCCGGTCCGGGAACAGCGCCCGGACCTGCTCCGGCGGGCAGCTGGGCCAGGATGGACAGCCCGGTCGCGGTCAGCGCTGCCGGCAGCCGCACGCCGACATCGGTGACCAGGGTCGGGCCGGTTGCCCGCCTTGTCCTTGGCCAGGTACAGCGTCTCGGCGCCGTGCAGCACGCCGAGATGCGCGGTCGCCGCCGTCGTCGCGCTCAACCGGGCGAGCACCGGCCGGCCGACCCGTTCCAGCGGCTCGCCGCGGAGGTAGGCGGTGCCCATCTCGAAGGCCGCCAGCCCGAGCCCCCAGCGGCGCTCGCCGGGCAGGTGGACGGCGAATCCGGCGAGCGGCCAGCTCGCGTCAGCAGCTCGTAGGTGGTCGACCGGGGCAAGCCCAGTTCCCGGGCGATGGCGCCCGCCGACACCGGGCCGGCCCGGAGCCGAGCAGCTGCAGCACGGCGAGCCCGCGGCGCAGCGCCGGCGCGGCCCGTCCCGGGGGACTCGCGCCATCCGGTCGACCGACGCCGGACGCGTCCAGCCGGCCGCTGCGTCCGACGCCGGCGGCCGGGTGGGCGGACCGGTCGGCTCCGGTCGTCATCTGTCCGGTATATCGGACAGAACCCGGCGTGCCCTCTCGCGCCGGCGGCCGGGACGGCATCCAATGGAGCCGTGACGCCCCGCCGCACCGCCCGACCACCCGCGTCGTCCGGCGGTCCCGCCCGTCGTCGCCGCGCCCGCGCGACCCGGTGCTGCTCGGGCGCCCGGTCCGCTCGCCGCCGCGGAGGTCGCTCGCGGTCGCCCGGCACGGCCGCCCGGTCGACGCTGTCGGCACGACGCGCTGGCAGGCGATGGCCGCGACCCGGGCGATCGTCGATGCGCTCGCCCACGACGTCCACCCGCACTACGGCATCTCCACCGGGTTCGGCGCGCTGGCCACCACGTCGATCCCGCCGCACCGCCGGGCCGCGCTGCAGGCCTCGCTGATCCGCTCGCACGCCGCCGGCAGCGGCGAACCGGTCGAGCGGGAGGTGGTCCGGGCGCTGATGCTGCTGCGGCTGGCGACGCTCGCCCGCGGACGCACCGGCATCCGGCCGCAGACCGCCACCGCGCTGGCCGCGATGCTGAGCGCGGGCATCACCCCGATCGTCCCGGAGTACGGGTCGCTCGGCTGCTCCGGCGATCTCGCGCCGCTGGCCACCGTCGCGCTGGCGCTGATCGGCGAGGGTGAGGTGATCGACCGCCGCGGACTGCGCCGGCCGGCGGCGGACGCGCTCGCCGACGCGGGACTGGACCCGGTGGTGCTGGCCGAGAAGGAGGGGCTGGCGCTGATCAACGGCACCGACGGCATGCTGGGCATGCTGGTGCTCGCGCTGGCCGACCTCGACGATGCTGCTGGATGCCGCGGATCTCGCGGCGGCCATGTCGGTCGAGGCGCTGCTGGGCACCGACCGGGTGTTCGCCGCCGACCTGCAGGCGCTGCGCCCGCAGACCGGGCAGGCGATCAGTGCGGCGCGGATCGCCGCCGCGCTGGCCGGCTCGCCGATCGTCGCCTCGCACGCCGGGCGCGATGGACAACCGGGTGCAGGACGCCTACTCGCTGCGCTGCTCGCCGGCGGTGCACGGCGCCGCCCGGGACACCGCCGCCCACGCCAGCGCCGGTCGCCGACCGGGAACTGGCCAGCTCCATCGACAATCCGGTCGTGCTGCCCGACGGCCGGGTCGAGTCCAACGGCAACTTCCACGGCGCACCGATCGCCGCGGTGCTGGATTTCCTGGCGATCTCGGTCGCCGACGTCGCCGGGATCGCCGAGCGGCGGACCGACCGGATGCTGGACGCGTCCCGATCGCACGGCCTGCCGCCGTTCCTGGCCCACGAGGTCGGCGTCGACTCCGGCCACATGATCGCCCAGTACACCCAGGCCGGGATCGTCTCCGAACTCAAGCGGCTCGCCGTGCCGGCGTCGGTCGACTCCATCCCGTCGTCGGCGATGCAGGAGGACCACGTGTCGATGGGCTGGCACGCCGGCCGCAAGCTCCGCCGCGCCGTCGACGGGCTGCGCCGGGTGTTGGCCATCGAGATCCTCACCGCGGCCAGGGCGTTGGACCTGCGCGCGCCGCTGCGGCCCGGGCCCGGTCACCGCGGCGGTCCGGGACGCGGTCCGCACGCAGGGTCGCCGGACCCGGCCCGGACCGCCACCTCGGCCCGGAGATCGACGCCGTGGTCGACCTGCTCGCCGCCGGGGCGATCACCGTCGCGTCCTCCGGTCGACAACCGTGGCCGGCACCGCACTCTCCGCCACCGCCACCACCGCACCACCACCGCCATGACGCCACCGCCACCGCTGCTGCCACCTCCGTCGACGGGAACATCCGATGAACGCCGTACCACCGCCGGCCCGGCCGCGGCGCCTCCGGGCCCCGTCCCGTCCGGGCCGCCCGCGGCAGCACCCTCACCGCGCGCAGCTGGTCCACCGAGGCGCCGCTGCGGATGCTGTGCAACAACCTCGATCCGGAGGTCGCCGAGGACCCGGACAACCTCGTGGTCTACGGCGGCACCGGCAAGGCGGCCCGGAACTGGGCCAGCTTCGACGCGATCTGCCGCACGCTGACCACGCTCGAGCAGGACGAGACGCTGCTGGTCCAGTCGGGCAAGCCGGTCGGCGTGCTGCGCACCCACGAGTGGGCGCCGCGGGTGCTGATCGCGAATTCGAACCTGGTGGGGGACTGGGCGACCTGGCCGGAGTTCCGCCGGCTGGAGGCGATGGGGCTGACGATGTACGGCCAGATGACGGCCGGGTCGTGGATCTACATCGGCTCGCAGGGCATCGTGCAGGGCACCTACGAGACGTTCGCCGCGGTGGCCGAGAAACTCGCCGCGGGGCGGGGCGACCACGGCGGCGCCAGCGGCGCCGGGTCTGGCCGGAACCCTGACCGTCACCGCGGGGCTGGGCGGGATGGGCGGCGCGCAGCCGCTGGCGGTGACGATGAACGGCGGCACGGTGCTGTGCATCGAATGCGACCCGGCCCGCGCGCGAAAACGGCTCGCCACCCGCTATCTCGACGTGCTGGCCGAGAACCTCGACGAGGGCATCGCGCTGGCGCTGGACGCGAAGAACAAACAGCGCGCGGTTTCCATCGCGGTCATCGGCAATGCCGCCGAGGTGCTGCCGGAGCTGCTGCGCCGCGGGGTCGAGATCGACATCGTCACCGACCAGACCAGCGCGCACGACCCGCTCGCCTACCTGCCGATCGGGGTGAGCGTCGAGGACTGGCACGACTACGCGGCCGCCAAGCCGGAGGAGTTCACCGACCGCGCCCGGTCGTCGATGGCGACCCACGTCGAGGCGATGGTCGGCTTCCAGGACGCAGGCGCCGAGGTCTTCGACTACGGCAACTCGATCCGCGGCGAGGCGCAACTCGCCGGATACGAGCGGGCCTTCGACTTCCCCGGTTTCGTCCCCGCCTACATCAGGCCGCTGTTCTGCGAGGGCCGGGGTCCGTTCCGCTGGGCGGCGCTGTCCGGCGATCCGGCGGACATCCACGCCACGGATCGGGCGGTGCGGCGGCTGTTCCCGGACAACGACAGCCTGCAGCGGTGGATGCGGCTGGCGCCGGAACGGATCGCTTTCCAGGGACTGCCGGCCCGGATCTGCTGGCTCGGGGCCGGCGAGCGGGACAAGGCGGGACTGGAGTTCAATGCCATGGTGGCCTCCGGAGAGCTGTCCGCACCGGTGGTGATCGGCCGCGATCACCTGGACGCCGGCTCGGTCGCCTCGCCGTTCCGGGAGACCGAGGCGATGGCCGACGGCAGCGACGCCATCGCGGATTGGCCCCTGCTCAATGCGCTGGTCAGCACCGCGTCCGGGGCCAGTTGGGTGTCGATCCATCACGGCGGCGGCGTCGGCATCGGCCGGTCGATCCACGCCGGCCAGGTGACGGTCGCCGACGGCACCGCGCTGGCTGCGCAAAAGGTGGAACGGGTACTGACCAACGATCCGGCGATGGGCGTGCTGCGGCACGTCGATGCGGGGTACCCGGAGGCCGAGATCGCTGCGGCTGCGAACGATCTGGTGGATCCCATGGATCGGGCCGCAGCCGATCGAGCAGGCGAACCGCCGGAGCCGCGATGAGGTTTCCGGGGTCGGCCGCGGACGGCAGCCGGTTCGCCTCCGCCTGGGCCGATCTGGCCGGGGTGGGCAAGGACCACCTGCGCGGCGGGTATTCCCGGCACGCGTTCGACGACGCCGAGATGCAGCTGCGGCAATGGTTCGTCGAGCAGGCGGAGCGCCGCTCGCTGGACGTGGAAACCGATCGCAACGGCAACCTCTGGGCGTGGTGGGGGCCACCCGGCACGGACGCGGTGGTCACCGGATCACACCTGGATTCGGTGCCGGGCGGCGGCGCGTTCGACGGTCCGCTGGGGGTGGTGTCGGCGCTGCTGGCGATCGACGAGCTGCGGCTGCGTGGGGTGACGCCCGCCCGCCCGCTGGCGATCGCGTGCTTCGTGGAGGAGGAGGGCGGCCGGTTCGGCCTGCCCTGCATGGGTTCCCGGCTGCTGACCGGCGCCGTCGATGCCGATCAGGTGCGCCGGCTGCACGACCCGGACGGGACCTCGGTGGCCGAGGCGGCACGGCGGGTCGGGATCGACCCGGCGGCGATGGGGGCCGATCCGGCTCGGCTGGCGTCGATCGGCGCCTTCGTCGAATTGCACGTCGAGCAGGGCAGGCTGCTGCAGGCCGCCGACCCGGCCGCCGTTGTCGGCGTCGGTTCGGAGATCGTCGCGCACGGCCGCTGGCGGATCACCGTCACCGGCCAGGGCAATCATGCCGGCACCACGGCGCCTGCCGACCGCAAGGATCCGATGATTCCGGCCGCCGCCGCCGTCCTCGCGGCGCGCCGGGCCACCCTGGAGCACGACGGCGCGGTGGCCACCGTCGGCCGGATCAACCCGATCCCCGGTGGTACCAACGTCATCGCGTCCGCCGTGGCGCTCTGGCTCGACGTCCGGGATCGCTCGGCCACCGTCACGGCCGGGATCGTCGACGCCGTCGCCTCCGCCGTCCGGGACGAGGCGGAACTGGAGGGCTGCACGGTGATGGTGCAGCGCGAGTCGATGGTCGACAGGGTGGTGTTCGACCCGGGTCTGGGCCTGCAGTTGTCCGAACTGCTGACTGCGCCGGTGATCCCGACCGGCGCCGGGCACGACGCCGGGGTGTTCTCCGCACACGTCCCGTCGGCCATGCTGTTCGTCCGCAACCCCAGCGGGGTGTCGCACGCCCCCGAGGAGCACGCCGACCCGGCCGACTGCCTGGTCGGGGTGGACGCGCTGGCCGACGTGCTCGCGAACCTGGTCCGGTGACACCGCCGCGACCAGGTTGGGCCATCTACCGCTGCGATGCCGCGCTGATCGACGGGCGGGTGCAGCGTTCGATCGACATCCATTGCGCCGCAGGACTGATCAGTGCGATCGAGCCGTCATCGACGTCGCCGGCCCGCAGCGGTGACGTGTATCGACTGCCCGGGCTGGTCGTGCCGGGCTTCGCCGACGCGCACTCGCACATCTTCCACCGGGCGCTGCGCGGCCGCACCCACGGCGGCGGCGGCACCTTTTGGACGTGGCGCGAGCGGATGTATGCGCTCGCCGGCAGGCTCGACCCGGATTCGTTGCGCGAGTTGGCCTTTGCCGGTTACCTGGAATTGTTGTGCGCGGGATACACGGCGGTGGGGGAGTTCCACTATCTGCACCACCGGCCCGGCGGCCGGCCCTACGACGACCCCAACGCCATGGGTCTTGCGGTGGCCGACGCCGCAGCGGATGCCGGGATCCACCTGACCCTGCTTGACATCGCCTACCTGGCGGGGGGTTTCGACCAACCAGTAGGGGAGGTGCAGCGGCGGTTCTCGGACGGTTCCGCGGAGGCCTGGCAACGACGGGTGCAAGGCCTGCCGGCCGGCCTCCGGGTGGGCGTCGGGATCCATTCCGTGCGGGCGGTGCCGCCCCGGGAGCTGCCGGTGGTGGCCGCCGCTGCACACGGGCGGGTGCTGCACGTCCACCTGTCCGAGCAGCCCGCGGAGAACGCCGACTGCCTCGCCGCGACCGGCCGCACCCCGACGGCGCTGCTGGCGGAGGCGGGCGCGGTCGGCCCGCGGACCGCCGCGGTGCACGGCACCCACCTCTCCGATGACGACATCGCTCTGCTGGGTGCGGCCGGTGCGTTCGTGGTCGTCTGCCCGACCACGGAGGCGGACCTGGCCGACGGGCTGCCGGCGGCGTCCCGGTTGCGCGCCGCCGGAGCCCGGTTGGCTCTCGGCGGCGACCAGCAGGTGGTGGTCGATCCGTTCGCGCAGGCGCGGGGGCTGGAGTACGGCGAGCGGCTCGCCGGAGGTCGTCGGGGAGTGTTCGCGCCCGCGACGCTGTGGGCGGCCGCACAGGCCGAGTCGCATGCCGCCATCGACTCGCCCGGGGGCCGGCTCGCCGTCGGTGCGCCGGCGGACCTGGTGGCGATCCGGACGGACACTGCCCGTACCGCGGGTGCCGACCTCGAACAGCTGGTGCTGTGCGCCTCCGCGCAGGACGTCGGCGTGGTGGTCGTCGGCGGATTCATCCGGGCGCGCGCGGGGAAACACCTCGCACACGGGGATCCGGGGCCGCTGCTGGCCGCGGCTGTCGAACGAGCCTGGGGGTGAGCGTGCCTGTTGTTGCGCCGAGCGGCAGTCTGGCCCTGCTCGGCATTTCCGAGCTGGTGACCAACGGTCCTGCTCACGGGGCGGGCCTGCTGGGGATAGTTCGGGACGCCGCCGTTGTCGTCGAGGGGGACCGGGTTGTCTGGGCGGGTCCCGAACGGTCCGTGCCGGACGCGGACCTCGCCGTCGACCTGGGCGGCCGGGCGGTGCTGCCCGGGTGGGTCGATTCCCATTCCCATGCCGTCTTCGCCGGGGACCGGGCCGCCGAGTTCTCCGCCCGGATGGCCGGGCAGCCGTACCGGGCGGGCGGGATGCAGTCGACCGTTGCGGCCACCCGGGCCGCGACCGACGACGTGCTGCTCGGCAATGCCCGCCGGCACCGCGCCGAGATGATCGCCGGTGGCACCACCTGCATGGAGACGAAGACCGGTTACGGGCTGACCTCCCAGGACGAGGCGCGGTCGGCGGCCGCGGCCGCGGCGGCCGGGTTCGACGAGATCACCTTCCTGGGGGCCCACGTCGTTCCGCCCGAGTTCGACGGGGACGCCGACGGCTACCTCGACCTGGTCTGCGGAAAGATGCTGGATCTGCTCACGCCCGCGGTGCGCTGGATCGACGTGTTCTGTGAGGCAGGCGCTTTCGACGAGGCGCAGACGCGGCGGGTGCTGGCCGCCGGGCTGCGCAAGGGCCTCGGTCTGCGGGTGCACGGCAATCAACTCGCCGAGGGTCCGGGCGTCCGGATCGCGGTGGACACCGGCGCCGCGTCGGTCGACCACTGCACCCATCTGTCCGACGACGACGTTCAGGCTCTCGCGGCCTCCGACACGGTGGCAACCCTGTTGCCGGCGTGCGATCTGTCCACGCTGCAGCCACCGGCGCCGGGTCGGCGGCTCATCGACGCGGGTGCCCGGATCGCCCTGGCGTCCAACTGCAATCCCGGTTCGTCCTACACGACGTCGATGAATCTCGTGGTGGCCCTGGGTGTCCTACTGTGCAGGTTGTCGCCCGCCGAGGCGGTGCACGCGGCGACCGCGGGTGGTGCGGCTGCCCTGCGGCGCACCGACGTCGGTGTCGTCCAGGTGGGCGCGCGCGCCGATCTGCACGTGCTGGACGCTCCCTCGCACGATTATCTGGCCTACCGGGTGGGCGTCCCGTTGACCTACGCCGTGTTCAGTCGCGGTGTGCCGGTGATCGCTCCGGTCGGCGGATTCCGGCCGGTCCCGTCCGGGACGGCAGCGGCTCGCCCCGCTGCCGGATGACGCCGCTGCACCCCTGGCCGACAACCGGTGCACTGCCGCACCGCACGAGTTGCCCTCGGCGCTGCTCCTCGAGCCGGGACCGCGCGCCCTCGCCTTCGCGGTCGCACCGAATGTGGACGCACCCTCGAGAGTGCATTCTCCCGGCCCATCAGGGCCATTTCAGCGAACGGGTCTTCCCATCAATGAATCGATGGTCGCCCTTGTCCCCGATCCGGTCGAATGATGCAGCCGCAATTGCGGTGCGCCGGGAAAAGGTCGAGAGTTCCACTGGATGGGTGTCATCGCCGATTCATCCCATTTCGCCGCCCGGCAATCAGGAGCATTCATGTCGTCGATCTCCACCCGAGTCCGCGGATTGCTGCTGACGGCGACAATGGTGATCTCACTTGTCGTGTCGATGGCGCCGTCGGCCGCGGCGGCCACCACCGGAACCGTCTCGGGTCGGGTGGTCAACAGTGCGGGGCAGCCGCTGACCGGGGCCGATTCCATCAGTGTCTGTCTGCTGCCCCGTCCGGCCGGTGGCTTCGATTTCGCCGACTTGGACAGTGCTGGACGCTTCCAATTCACCGGCGTGGCCTTCGGCGATTATCACCTGTTGATCCAGCGGGACAACGGACTGATCTGCAGGTCGCCGGTGGACACCCCGTACGTCTCGCAGGAATACCGGTTCAACGGCGACGACGGAAACAGCACCACCTTCAGCGTTTCCAGCGCCGCACCGAACAAGACGTTGCTCGATGTCGTGATGCTCAGGCCAGGCGAGCTCTATGCCATCACCTCGCCGGCGATCACCGGAAGGGCAGTGGTGGGGGCCACCCTCACGGCCAGCGCGGCACGGTGGACACCGGCACCGGTCACCGTGACCCGTCAGTGGAAGGCCAATGGCGTGGCCATCGCCGGGGCGACCGGCAGCACCCTGGTGGTTCCTGCGTCCGCGCTCGGCAAGACCGTCACAGTCACCGAATCCGCCACCAAGGCCGGTTTCACGCCGGCATCGAAGACATCGGCACCAACCGCGGCGGTGACCGCGCCGGTACTGAGCGGGCCGACGCCGAGCATCACCGGAACCGCGAGGGTGGGAGCTCGAGTGTCCGCGGCGGCCGGCACGTGGAGTCCGGCTCCTGTCACCCTGGCCTATCAATGGAAGGCCAACGGTGCGCCGATCTCCGGGGCCACCGCATCCAGTTACGTCGTGGCCCCGACCATGCTCGGTCGCCGCCTCACGGTCACGGTGACCGGCTCCAAGACCGGCTTCCCGACCCTCGCCACGACGAGTGCCGCCACGGCGGCCGTGCTGGCCGGCACGCTGACCGCGCCGGTGCCCACCGTCGCCGGAACGGCCAAGGTCGGACTCGCGCTGTCCGCCCGGCCGGGTAGCTGGGCGCCTGCCCCGGTCGCCCTGAGCTATGTCTGGAAGGCCAACGGGGTGGCAATATCCGGCGCCACCGCAGCCACGTACAAGGTCGGCCCGTCACTCGTCGGCCGGCGGATCACCGTCACGGTCACCGGTGCCAAGAGCGGATATACCACCGCGGCGAAGACCAGTGCCGTCACGGCGCCGGTGCTGGCAGGGAGTCTCACCGCCCCCGCTCCGAAAATTTCCGGTACCGCACAGGTGGGAAAGCGGCTGACGGCCGTGCCGGGGACGTGGGGCCCGGCACCGGTCGCCCTGAAGTACCAGTGGCGGATCAACGGCGCCGCGGTGGCGAAAGCGACGGCGTCGACGTTCGCGGTGCCGGCGAGTGCCCGGGGACGGACGGTCACGGTCACGGTGAACGGGAGCAAGGCCGGCTACACCAGCGCCAGCAAGACGAGCGCCAAGACGGCAGTGGTCCGCTGACAAATCGGCGCAACGCTGGATCGCGGGCCGGGCGGCGACCGGCCCGCTGCAGTCGTGGCCACCGGGCCGAGCCTGTTCCAGGACGCGCGCCGTTCGCGCTGCTCGATCCGGCGGCGACATGCCGCGGCGGCGTTCCCCCGGTTCCGCGGCGCGCGAAGCGAGGCGACGTCGGTCGATGGATCGTCGCCGTTCGCGGTCCTATTCTCCGGGCATGGACATCGATGACGATCTCGATCGCCTCACCCGGGAGGAGTTGATCAGCGAGGCGCAACGCCTGCGAGCGGGGATCCGCTCCCACCGTGACAGCTCGGGACACGAGCTCTGTTGGCACCACCCTCAGCTGTGGGGGCTGCTGCCGGAGCGGATCGAGCCGGAGGTGGCGGTGCCGCCGTGGCCGCGCTTCCTGCGGGGCTGCGTCCGCTATCGCGAGTCGCTCGATCGCGAGTTGCCCGACGCCGCGGTTCTCGACCGGGAGTACGAGGCCCCCGGGTCCCAGGACTCTGGCGACGCGGTGCAGGACGCCGGAGGAGGCCACTGAACGGCCCGATCGGGCTCGCCGAACTGCGCTGACAGCGCGTCGAGCGCCGCTGCTGATTCCGATTCGCGTCAGGCGTCGGGCACCGAGCAGGTGTCGTCCCGACGCGACTCGGCCCGCCCGCCGACGACGGTGAGCGGATTGGCAGCCGACCACGCCGTTTGCAGGACCTCTGCGAAGACGGCGGTCTCCTGCGCGCCGGAGATGGCGTAGGTGCGGTCGAAGACGAAGAACGGGACGCCGGTGGCGCCGAACGCCCGGGCCAAGGCGATGTCCGCCCGGACCACATCGGTGAACGCGTTGCCGCCCAGCACGGCGGCGGCCTCGGTGCCGTCGAGGCCGACCTCGACGGCCAGCGAGAGCAATTCGTCCCGGTCGCCGATCCGCACCCCTTCGGTGAAGTAGGCCCGCATCAGCCGTTCGGTCAGCTCGTTGCCGAGGTCCCTGCTGGCGGCGAAGTGCAGCAGCCGGTGGGCCAGGAATGTATTTGCCGGCCGGGCCCTGTCGAGTCGGAAGTCCAGGCCGACGGTGGCGGCCAGGTCACCGACGCGGTCGTTCATCTGCTTCGCCTGCTCCACCGATGTGCCGTACTTGCGGGCCAGCATCTGTTCGAGCGTGAATTCGGAGGTGGCCGGAGCGGACGGGTCCAGTTGGAAGGAGCGGTACGTCACCTGGACATCGTCGGCATGCGCGAAGGTGGACAGCGCCTCCTCCAGGCGGCGCTTGCCGATGTAGCACCACGGGCACACGACGTCGGAGAAAACCTCGATCTGCACACTGCACCCTTCGACGTTCCGATGATCCTTCTGGGTCAACGGGTGCCGAATGGAGGGCATTCCCCGAGCCGCCCGTTGCCACCGGTGAAACGACGTGCGCGACGTCGGTGCGGGCTCGTACGGTGCGCATGAAGCAGGCAAACACCACCGGGGAGAACTCTTGGGTCATTCGCAGTCCGTCACTCGAGGCGCGCACGGGGTGCGCTGCGTCGTCGCCGCCATTGCGGTCCTGGTCGTCGCCGGATGCACCACCGGCTCCGACGGCGATCGATCCGGTTCGGCCGGCTCCGAATCCTGGACCGTGGTGACGCCACCGGACATCGAACCCGTGGCGCTGACCAGCGTCGGTGACACCGTGCTGGTCGGCGGTGCGTCACAGCGCCAGCAGCCGAGACTCTCGGTCCGCCGGAACGGCAGCTGGGAGCCGATACCGGTGACGCCAACCACCGGCTACGGGGCGAAGGCCACCCTGCTCTACGTGGCGGCCGACGGCGACGGCCGGCTGGTCGCGATCGGAACGGCCACCGGCGGAGCGCACCTCAACCCACGGTGGACGGCGTGGATCGGCAGCGTCGACGGTGGAATCGTCGAAGAGCCGCAGACCATGGAGACCTTCGGTGGGCCGGAGGCGGGCGGCATCACCGGGGTGGTCGCCGGCGCCGACCCGTTGGTGGTGGGCACCTGGACGTTGCCGGCCGGCGGGCTCGGCGTGGCGACCTGGCGGCACTCGGGTGCTCTCTGGCAACGCGCGCCCAGCGCCCCGTCGTTGTCCGGGACCGGCAACAGCCAGACCACCGCCACGGCGGCCGCGGCGACCTCGTCCGGCACGGTCATCGTCGGTCTCGAGACATCGCTGCCCGGTGGGACCCTGCATCAGCGGGCCGTTGCCTGGCTGCGGCAGCGAAACGACCCCGACTGGCTGCGGATCGATCTCGATGCCTCCGACAACGACAGCGCGGCCACCGATGTCGGGTGCGTCGCGGACGGCTGCGTCATCGTCGGCCGACTGGGTGACCGGCTCGCCGCGTGGCGGCTGGACGGGACCGACGTGACGGGCCTTGCGGGTGTTCCGGCACGGACGATCGACCGGTACGCCGGACAACCCAGGGTGGCCGTGGGCGGTTCCCCGGTTCGCACGGCGATTGCGGTCGCTGCTACGGGCGGGTCATCGAGCGTCCTGGTGTCCACGCCCGACGGGAGTGCTGCGGGATGGCGGATGATCGACGCGCCGGCCGGCGAGGTGCGGCGGGTGACGCTCGCCGGCGATGCGATCCAGTTGCTGCTGCGCGCCCCCGATGCGCGGCAGGCGGTCTACTCCAGCATGAGGTGAGACCCCATCAGCGGCCGGATTGCACCATGTCCGCGAACACGATGATGTTGTCGAGATAGTTGCCCGTCGATCGATCGAACTCGCCGCCGCAGGTGATCAGCCGCAGGGCCGGGTGGTCGGTGTTGGCGTACACGGCATCGGTGGGGAACTGATCTTTCGGATATTGCCCGCGCTCGGTGACCCGGAAGAGCACGTTGCTGCCGTCCTCGCGGGTGACCGTGATGGCGTCACCGGGCTTCAGTTCGCCGAGATCGTAGAAACTGCCGAGTTCGCCGGCCCAATCGACGTGGCCGACGATCACCGCGGGCCCGATCTCCCCCGGCGTCGGAGCTCCGGTGAACCAGCCCAATGACGAAGCGTCCGGTGGGACCTGCATGGTGCCGTCATCCTGCAGGCCGAGATCGAGCAGGCCCGAATCAACACCGATCGCCGGGACCTGGATACGGACCGGCGTCGATTCGTTCAGCGCCGCGCGTCCCGTGGGGCGTTCGGAGGTTGAGTCAGGACCGGCTGCGGCCCCGCGGGAAAGCGACGACCCCGTTGCCGCCGACCCTGGCTCTCGGGCGGAAGTCGGATGTGGTGACGCCGGTAGCGGGGCAGTCGACCGGGGCGCCGGCGCTGCCGACGATGGCCGGGCCGTCGGCGTGGCCACGACCTTCGCCGGTCCGGCATTCCCGGCGCCACTCACCGTTGGCGATGACGCCGGTGCCGAGACGGTCGCGCCGACGTCGCTGCTGACGACGGCGAGGGTTCCCGAAGCGGTGCAGCCGCTCACCGTGACGACGAGCACCACCGTCACCACCCACCCGGTGATCACAGTCAGCCGCCAGTCACCCGCGGCGTCCTTCGATCCGCGACGGCGGAAGCTGACCCTCAACCTCGGAGGCTGCTTCCATCGCCGGTATCGAGCGACCCAACGGGCACCCGAGGAACCTGCTGGGTACCGCCGGTGGCGGCCTGCGCGGCGGCCTCCGCAGCGGCCTGAGAGGCGGCGGCCTGTGCCGCAGCTTGTGCGGCTGCTTCCTCGGCGGCGGCCTGCTCTGCTGCGTTCCCCGCGGCGGCTTGTGCCGCTGCTTCCGCGGCGGCGGCCTCAGCGGCGGCGGCATCGGCCGCAGCCTGCTGGGCTGCCTCTGCGGCGGCGGCGTCGGCGGCTGCCTGCGCGGCAGCCTCAGCGGCAGCCGCGGCGGCCGCACTTGCTGCGGCCTCATCCACATCTGCAGTGGTGCTGGTCTGGGTGGTGCTGGTCTGGGTGGTGCTGGTCTGGGTGGTGCTGGTCTGGGTATTCGAGGTCGAAGTATCCGAGGTCGAAGTATCCGAGGTCGATGTATCCGAGGTGGGGGTATCCGAGGTGGGGGTGTCGGAGGTGGGGGTGTCGGAGGTGGGGGTGTCGGAGGTTGGGGTGTCGGAGGTCGGGGTGTCGGAGGTGGGGGTGTCGGAGGTGGGGGTGTCGGAGGTGGGGGTGTCGGAGGTGGGGGTGTCGGAGGTCGGGGTGTCGGACGTGGGTGTCTCCGAGGTGGACGTGTCCGGCGGCCCTTCGCAACCAGGCTGGGAGATCGTGTTGGTGTCCATCGTGACTGCGCCGTCGCTCGCCAGCAGGCGACCCTCGAAGGTCGCTCCCGTGGTGGCGGTGATCGAGGTCGCAGCCATCACGGTGCCGACGAAAGATGTTGAGGTGCCGAAGGTTGCCGACGAGCCGACCTGCCAGTACACGTTGCACGGCTGCGCGCCGTTGGTCAGCACGACCGAACTCGACGATGCGGTGATCAGTGTGGACGCGGTCTTGAAGATCCACACGCCGTCGTAGGCACCAGCGCCGTCCAACGTCACGGCACCGGTGAGGCCCATGGCCGCGTCGGTTCCGTACACGCCGGCCACGAACGTCTCACCGCCCAATTCGGTGCCGCTGTCGGCGTCGTCCGCCTGCCCGGCGGCGTCGTTGTATCCGGTGAGCAGGTCACTCTTCGCCAGCAGCGAGACGTCGTCGGCCTGGTGGTAGGCGCCGTCCAGGGTGATGTCGTCCTTGCCGGTGATGGCGGGCGTGGGATCGGTTCCGACGTCACCGCTGATGACGGTCGTACCGGTGTTCGTGATGCCGGAACCCGCGAGCACGGCGAAGTTCGCCGCCGTACCCAGCGGCACCGCGGTGGCAATGGCCGAGGCCGTTCCGGCGTTCGTGATCAAGACGCCGGTTGCGACAAGGGATGTCACCAGGAAAGCCGCCGCGGCCCGCCTGGTTTTCGAATTTCGCCTGTGCACAGTTGAGAAGATGGTCGACCTCATGGTCGGAACTCCTGTCTCCGACAACGAGTGTCGATTTCGGGCGCGCGGAAGTTCGCGTCATCACTCGGGGAAACAAGAAATGATCCTGCGATTACCGTCAGTAAACCATGCGCTACGACACAAAGTCGGCCAAATTGTGCTCACCAAGGGGTGAAGCACACTTACTCTCAGTGATGAGATATCGGATCGTTATCGCAGAAACGGATTGCCCCGTTCAGGCAGCGTCTCCACGGCCGCGGATCGACGCAACTCCTGACGCGCGGAGGTCGCGCGCGAGCCACCTGACCACGACCGGCGCCTCCGACCCGGCTTCCATCCGGTTCTGCGCGCCCGCAGGCTCACCGACCGGGCACGCAGGAACTGTCCGTCAGCTCTTGAACGCCGCCTGGATCACCGCGGCCTGCTCCACCTCGTGCACCCGCGCCGAACCCGCCGACGGGGCCGCCATTGCGCGGCGCGAGCACCGCTTGATGCCGGCCAGCCGGGGCAGCATCTCCGGCAACGCCAACGCCAGGAACGTCCACGAACCCTGGTTCGCCGGTTCCTCCTGGACCCAGCGGAAATCGGTGACGTCCGGGTAGGCGTCCAGCACGTGACTGAGCTTGCGGCGGGGGACCGGGTAGATCTGTTCCAGCCGGACGATCGCCGTGTCGGTGACGTTGTTCTTCTTGCGGTACGCGTCCAGCTCGTAATAGAGCTTGCCGCTGGTCAGCAGCACCTTGCGCACCGCCGCCGGATCGACCGACTGGTCGGCGATCACCGACTCGAACTTGCCGTCGGTGAAGTCCTCGACCGAGGACACCGCAGCCTTGTTGCGCAGCATGGACTTCGGGGTGAACACCACCATCGGCCGGTGCACACCGTCCAGCACGTGCCGGCGCAGCAGGTGGAAGTAGTTGGCCGGCGTGGACGGCACCGCAATGGTCATCGAGCCCTCCGCGCACAGCTGCAGGAACCGTTCGATGCGGCCGGACGTGTGGTCCGGACCCTGTCCCTCGTGCGCGTGCGGCAGCAACAGCACGACACCGGATTGCTGCCCCCACTTGGCCTCTCCGGAGGAGAGGTATTCGTCGATGACGGACTGGGCACCGTTCACGAAGTCGCCGAACTGCGCCTCCCACATCACCAGCGCATCCCGGTTTGCCACCGAGTAGCCGTACTCGAAACCGAGTGCGGCGTACTCGGACAGTGCCGAGTCGTAGATCAGCACCCGCGCCTGGTCCTCGGAGAGGTGTTGCAGCGGAAGAAACTCGGCGCCGGTCTTGTGGTCGATCAGCACGGAATGCCGCTGCACGAACGTTCCCCGCCTTGTGTCCTGGCCGGACAGCCGGACGAGCCGGCCCTCCATTGCCAGCGACCCGACGGCCAGCAGCTCGCCGAACGCCCAGTCGATGCCGCCGGAGCGGGACATCTCCACCCGGCGGTCCAGCACCGACTTGACCCTGGGGTGCGGGGTGAAGCCGGGCGGGAACTGCACCGCGGCGTCCGCCACCCGGTGCAGCAGGTCCTGGCTGATCCTGGTCTCCACCTTCGGTGGGATCTGCTGTTCGGCCTCCACCGACGGGGACGGTGCGGCGACGCCCTTCTCGAGGTCGCGCACCTCGTTGAAGACCCGTTCGAGCTGCTTGTGGTAGTCCCGCAACGCCTCCTCGGCGTCCTCGGGGGACAGATCGCCGCGGCCGATCAGGGCCTCGGTGTAGATCCGCCGGACCGACCGCTTGCCGTCGATGATCTGGTACATCAGCGGGTTCGTCATCGACGGATCGTCGCCCTCGTTGTGCCCGCGACGGCGGTAGCAGACCATGTCGATGACGACGTCCCGGCCGAACGTCTGCCGGTATTCCACCGCGAGCCGCGCGACCCAGACGGCGGCCTCCGGGTCGTCGCCGTTCACGTGGAAGATCGGCGCCTGGATCATCTTCGCCACGTCCGTGCAGTACTCGCTGGAGCGCGACATCTCCGGCGCGGTGGTGAATCCGACCTGGTTGTTGATGATCACGTGCAGCGTGCCGCCGGTGCGGTATCCGCGCAGCAGCGAGAGGTTCAGCGTCTCCGCGACCACGCCCTGGCCGGCGAACGCGGCGTCGCCGTGCAGGGCGACGGGCATGACCGTGAAGCCCTCCTCGCCGAGGTTGAGCATGTCCTGCTTCGCCCGCGCGACACCCTCGAGCACCGGGTCGACGACCTCGAGGTGAGAGGGATTGGCCACCAGTGTGACGTCCACCTGGCCGTCGCCGAACGGGCGGATGTACTTGCCCTCGGCGCCGAGGTGGTACTTCACGTCACCGGAACCGTGGGCCTGGCCCGGGTCCATGTTGCCCTCGAACTCGCGGAAGATCTGCGAGTAGGGCTTGCCGACGATGTTGGCCAGCACGTTCAGCCGGCCGCGGTGCGCCATCCCGATGACGACCTCGTCCATTCCGTACTCGGCTGCCTTGTTCAGCGCGGCGTCGAGCAGCGCGATGACGGTTTCGCCGCCCTCCAGCGAGAACCGCTTCTGGCCGATGTATTTGGTCTGCAGGAAGGTCTCGAAAGCCTCGGCGCTGTTCAGCCGGCCGAGGATGTACTTCTGCTCCTCGACCGGCGGCTTCTCGTGCTTGATCTCCACACGCTGCTGGATCCACTTGCGCTGCACCGGATCCATGATGTGCATGTACTCGACGCCGACAGTGCGGCAGTACGAGTCGCGCAGCACGCCGAGCACGTCGCGCAGCTTCATGAAGCTCTGGTCGTTGAACCCGCCGACCGGGAATTCGCGGTCCAGGTCCCACAGCGTCAATCCGTGCGAGAGGACGTCCAGGTCCGGGTGTCGCCGCTGCCGGTAGTTCAGCGGGTCGGTGTCGGCCATCAGGTGCCCGCGGGTGCGGTAGGCGTCGATGATCTCCAGCACCCTGGCGGTCTTGTCCACCGCGCCGTGCCGGCCGGCGTCGAGGTCCTTGACCCAGCGGACCGGTTCGTAGGGCAGCCGCAGCGAGGTGAAGACGTCGTCGTAGAACCCGTCTTCGCCGATCAGCAACTGATGGATCCGGCGAAGGAACTCACCGGACTCGGCACCCTGGATCACCCGGTGGTCGTAGGTGGAGGTCAGCGTCATGATCTTGGAGATGCCCAGTTCGGACAGCGTCTGGTCGCTGGCACCCTGGAACTCGGCGGGGTACTCCAGCGCACCGACGCCGACGATCGCGCTCTGACCGGACATCAACCGCGGGACCGAATGGTTGGTGCCGATGCCGCCCGGGTTGGTCAGCGAGATGGTGGTGCCGGCGTAGTCCTCGGTGGTCAGCGAGCCGGCCCTTGCCTTGCGCACCACCTGCTCGTACGCACTCCAGAACTGGGTGAAGCTCATCGTCTCGGCGTTCCTGATCGGCACCACGATCAGGTTGCGGCCGCCACCCTTGGCCGGCAGATCGATCGCCAGACCGAGGTTCACGTGGGCGGGGGTCGCCACCGACGGCTTGCCGTCGACAACCGCGAAGTGCTTGTTCATGTTCGGGTAGTCGCCGATTGCCCGAACGATGGCGTACCCGATGAGGTGGGTGAACGAAATCTTCCCGCCGCGGTTCCGCTTGAGGAAGTTGTTGATGACGATCCGGTTGTCGGCCATCAGCTTGGCCGGCACCGCCCGCACCGAAGTGGCCGTCGGCACCTCGAGCGACGTCGTCATGTTCTTGACCACCACGGCCGCCACCCCGCGCAGCGGCGCCGTGGTCAGCCCGGTGCCCTCGGCGTCGTGCGCTGCCTTGGCGGCCTTTGCGGCCTTCGCGGCGACCATGTCGTCCGGGGTAGCGGTCGTCTTCGGTGCCGTCCGGGTGGGCGGCGATGTGTCGGTGGACTCCTTGCCACCGGCGCGCGCCGGTGCGGGCGCGGTGGCCACGGCGGGAGGCTTCGGCGCGCGGCTCTGGCCGCCCCCGTCGGGCGAGAGCGGCGTGGCCGTCGATCCGCCGGTGGGAGCCTTCGGCCTGTTCCGGGTCGGCGGTGGCGGCGGCGGCGGGGTGCCGCCCGGGCGGGATGAAGTTGTTGTCGTATCTGCCATGGTTTTCGTCTGACTGCTCGGTGTCGGTGTGTTGTGTTGGCCGGCTGTCGGGGCTTTCGCCGCCGCAACTGCGGTGCCGTTGGTCCCGCCGGCTCCGTTCGCGGCCCGCTTCCCGTCAGCGCCGGCCCTGCCGGCGCCGTTGGTTCCGGCACCGCCGGTCTTGGCGGTCGCCGGCTGACCACCGTTCGCCGCGGTGCGGGATCCGTTGTCCGCCGACCCGGCAACGTGCTCGCTGGGCCGGCGGCTGCCGGACCCGGTGTCGGCAAAGAAGTCGCGCCAGATGGGGTCCACGCTGTCGGGATCGGCGAGGAACTGTTGGTACTTCTCCTCGACGAACCAATCGTTCGGACCAAATTCGGGCGCGGCTTTTGACGACACGGTTTCGGTCTCCGCCTGTTCTGTGCTGGGGGCTGAGTCAATCCAGGCTAAACCTCTTGTCCTGTCGGCGGTCATGCACCGGCGGTGGCGTGCCCGACAATCCCTCGCTTGACCTGTTCTTCCGTCGGTCGCGGCGCGGCCGGGCACGGGGCAGGTCGCCGCGACAACATCGCCAGCCCGGTCGGGTGGCAGTGGGTCAGGCCTGTCGGATCGCCAACGATCCGCCCGCGGTGCCGGCCGGACCGGGGCCGACGGACTCCGGCTTGGTCGGACCGGTTCGGTGGGGAGCTTGCGATGTTGGATCGGATTGGGTGGGATCGGATTGGGTGGGATCGGATTGTGTGGGATCGGATTGTGTGGGATCGGATTGTGTGGGATCGGATTGGGTGGGATCGGATTGGGTGGGGTCGACCCCGGTGGGTGTTGCGCCGGCCTGCGCGTAGAGCCGCGCATAGGCGCCACCGCGGCGCAGCAGCTCCGTGTGTCTGCCGGTTTCCACCACCCGGCCTTGTTCCATCACCACGATGTGGTCGGCCCTGGCCGCGGTGGTCAGCCGGTGGGCCACGACCACGGTGGTCCGTCCCGCGGCCAGCCGGTCGGTCGCGGCCAGCACGGCGGCCTCCGCCGCCGGGTCGAGGGCGGCGGTCGCCTCGTCGAGCAGCAGGATGTCGGGATCCACGAGTTCCGCCCTGGCCAGCGAGATGAGCTGACGCTGCCCGGCGGACAGGTTCCGTCCCCGCTCGTCGATGTGGTGCTGGAAGCGCCCGGACAGCCCGGCGATGGCGTCGATCGCTCCGACCGCCCGGGCGGCCGACTCGACCTCGCTGTCGGTCGCCTCCGGCCGTCCGTAGGCGATGTTGTCCCGGACGGTGCCGATGAACAGGTGCGGCTCCTGCGGCACCACACCGAGCCGCCGCCGGTAGGCGCCCAACTCGTAGCGCCGGACGTCGACGCCGTCGACAAGGACGGACCCCGCGGTGGCGTCGTAGAACCTGGCGATGAGCTTCACCAGCGTCGACTTCCCGGCTCCGGTCGGTCCGACCACCGCAACGGTCTGACCGGCGGGAATGTGGACGTCGACGTCGGTCAGCGCCGGCTCGGCGTCGTCGTCGGCGGTGTTGTACCGGAAGCCGACCCGACTGGCGATGATGTCGCCGGCCAGCGCAGGGACCGCAAGCGGATGCACCGCTTGCGGGGTCGAGGTCCGGGTATCCAGCAGTTCGCCGATCCGGACCAGACCGACCTGCGCCTGCTGGTAGGAGTCGAACACCTGGGACAGCTGCTGGATCGGTTGGAAGAAAGAGTCCAGGTACAGCACGAAGGCGATCAGCGTGCCGACGGTCATGGTGCCGGCTATCACCCGCAACACGCCGGATCCGAGCACGGCCGCCGCGGCCAGTTCGGACAGCAACGCGACGAACGGAAAGTAGATCGAGATGGCTGTCTGGGCGCGCATCCGGGACCGGCGGTAATCGTCGCTGCGGGCGGCGAAACCGTCGGCGTTCGCCGCCTGCCGGCCCAGGGCCTGCGACACCCGCAGGCCCGCGACGTTTTCCTGCAGGTCGGCGTTGACGATGCTGACCTTCTCCCGCGCGTCGGTGTAGGCGCGGGTGGAGAACCGCCGGAAGATCACCGTCGCGACGATGACGAAGGGCAGGGCGAGGAACGCGGTCAAGGCCAGGCCCAGATCCATCAGGACGAGCACCACCGCGATGCCGACGAAGGTGGCCAGTGAGACGACCGAGGTCACCAGGCCCGTCTGCAGGAAGCTGGACAGGGCGTCGACGTCGGTCGTCATCCGGGTCATGATGCGACCGGCCATCTCGCGCTCGTAATAGTCGAGCCCGAGGCGCTGCAGGTGGGCGAACTCGCGCAGCCGCAGCTGGTAGAGAACGTTCTCGCCTGCCCGGCCGGCGACCGTCAGCTGGAACCGCTGGATCAGGTAATCGGCGCCGACCACGGCCAGCGCGACGCCGGCCGCCGCGAAGACGACGGTGCTGGACCCGGCTGACACACCGTTGTCCACGCCGTAGCGGATCAGCACCGGCAGCAGCAGGTTCGCCACCGCGTCCAGCGCGACCAGGACGAGCGCCACGATCAGCAGACCCCGCACCGGGCGTAGCGTCCGCCCCAACGAGAACCGACGGGTGTCCGCCGGAATCTCCCGTGGCTGGTCGCCGGCCGGCGGGAGCGCGTCGACCTGGGCCATCAGTTCTTGGGTCGCGGGCCCGGAGCCGAGCATCCCGCTCCACCCCCCGCCGCCGCCACCCCCGCGGCCGCCGACCCGGTTCGCCGCGGCGTCGGCGATCCTGGCCAGCCGCTGGGCCTCCGTCCGGCCCGATCCGGCGAGTTCCTCGGTCGCCGGCCACAGCTCCGGCGTGACCCCGCCTGCTCGGGGAGTCGGTACGCCGTTGCTGGTGGCGCCGCCGTTCACTGCGCCGTTTTCGGTGGCGCCGTTGCTGGTGGCGCCGTTGCTGGTGGCGCCGTTGTTGGTGGCGCCGTTGTTGGTGGCGCCGTTGTTGGTGGCGCTGTTGCTGGCACGGCCGTTCGTGGCACCGTTCTTCGTCTCTCCGGTGTGCGCCGGAGCGCTGCCGGTCGGATCGTCCGCGAGCTCGGCGCCCAACAGGTACCGGTACGGCGCGCACCGGGCCGTGAGCTCGTCATGGGTGCCGACGTCCACGACCGCGCCCTTGACCACGACGGCGATGCGGTCGGCGAGCGCCAAGGTGGACCGCCGGTGCGCGATGAGGATCGTCGTCCGATCGGCGGTGACCCTGCTCAGGGTCGCGTGGATCGCCGCCTCGGTCACCGGGTCGACGGCGCTCGTTGCGTCGTCGAGCACCAGCACCCGCGGGTCGGTGAGCAACGCCCTGGCCAGCGCCAACCGTTGACGTTGACCGCCGGACAGGGTCAGTCCCCGCTCGCCGATCACCGTCTGGTACCCGTCGGGCAGCGCCTCGATGAACTCGGCGGCCTCCGCGCCGAGCGCCGCGGCCCTGATCTCCTCGGCCGTCGCGTCCGGCCGGCCGTAGCCGATGTTCGCCGCGATCGTGTCGGAGAACAGGAACGCCTCTTCGAAGACCACTCCGACGGCCGCCCGAAGGTCCGCCATCGCCAGGTCCCGCACGTCGATCCCGCCCACTCGGACGGTGCCGGCCTGCGGGTCGTAAAAGCGTGGCAGCAGCAGCGAGATCGTCGACTTCCCGGACCCGGAGCCGCCCACCAGGGCAACGGTCGACCCTGCGGGCACGCTGAGGTCGAAGGATCGCAGCACCGGATCGTCGGGGGTGTAGCTGAAGTGCACCCCGTCCAGGGCGAGGTCCAGCGAGCCCTGGGGCAGCCGTGTGGGGTCCGGGCGTTCGGTGATCACCGGCAGCGAGTCGACGATCTCCAGCACCCGCTCGACCGAGGCGCGCGCCTGCTGGCCCAGCACCAGCAGCATGGTCAGCATCCTGGTCGGCGCCACCAGTTGTGCGAGGTAGAGGGTGAAGGCCAGGAACGTGCCGAGCGAGATGGTCCCGATCAGCGCGAGATAGCCGCCGAGCGCGAGCACTCCGACCTGGCCGAGCGCGGTGAGCGCCTGCAGCGCGGGGCTGATCTTGGCGGTCAGCCGGACTGCCCGCATGCGGTGCGCGAACAGGTTGCGGGCGCCCATCCGGAGCCGGCCCAGTTCGCGCTCCTCCTGGCCGAAGCCCTTGACCACCCGGACGCCGGTGACGTCCTCCTCGACGATCTCCGCCACTTCCGCCGCCGACTGCTGCGCCGCCCAGGTCGCCGGGAACAGCACGGTCCGGGTGGCCCTGGTGACGATCGCGACCGCCGGCACCACCAGCAGCGCCATCACCGTCAGCAGCGGTGAGAGGAACAGCATGATCACCAGCGACGCCGCGAACAGCACCACCTGGCCCGCGGACAACGGCACCATCGCCAGCAACGACTGGACCATCTGCAGATCGCTGGACGCCCGGGACACCACCTGGCCGGTACGTAGCCGGTCCTGCCCGGATCCGTCGAGCCGTTGCAGCGCACCGAAGACGTCCTGTCGCATGTCGTGCTGCACGTCCAGTGACAGCCGCCCGCCGGCCCACCGGCGCAGGAAGGAGGACCCGAACCGGATCAGCGCCAGGGCGACCAGGCCGGTGATCACCCAGCCGAGGTTCGTGGTCACCCCGCTGGTCGCGTCGTCGACGGCGATCTGCGTCAGCAATGGGGTCAGCGCTCCGAGCCCGACCCCGCCCAGCGCGGCGATGCCGGCGAGCGAGGTGATGACCGGGTGCCGCCAGCAGTACCCCCACAGCCGGCGCAGCCACCGCGGCCGCGGTGGGCCGTCGACCGACACCGGCGACGCTCCGCCGGTTGCCGGAGCGGTCCCGCCGACGGCGGGTCCGGGCGACCCGGCGGGAGCTGAGGTGGAGGTCGACGGTGGCACGTTCTCACGGTAACCGCGCGCACCGACAGCTTCCGACGGGCGAGGACCGCAGTGGCACCGCAGCATTGCCCGGGTGTCCCCGATCGCCGTGTCGGGGTTCTCCCCGACTCGTTCGTGGCCCCGACGTGACAGGCTGGCCCGGTGGCGGGACAGGATGCCGGTCGCCCCTGGTGGCGCAAGCGCAGGGCGTGGTTGCGCATCCTGCGCGACGTGGTGTCCCTTGCGCTGGCCGGTGTGCTGCTCGTCTGGGGGCTGCCCAAGGTGGCCGGCGTTGGTTGGGCCGAGATCGTCGAACCGCTGCGCGGGCTCAACCCCGGGACGCTCGCCCTGCTGGCCCTGCTGCAGTTGACCGCGTTGCTGGCGTTCACCTTCACCATCACCGGGGCGCTACCCGGCATCTCCCACCGCCAGGCGCTGACGGTGAACCTGGCCGGCTCGCTGGTGGCCAACACACTGCCGTTCGGCGGCGCCCTCGGCATCGGCGCCACGTACGCGATCTGCCGGTCCTGGGGCTTCGGCCGCGGAGCCATCGGCATCTCCATCCTGCTGGGCGGCGTGTTCGCCACCGCGGGGAAGGTGCTGCTGCCGATGGTCGGGCTCGCGGCGCTGTTGGTGCAGGGCGGGCACATCAGCCCGGGCGTCCGCGATGCCGCGCTCGCAGGGGTGCTCACCCTGGTCGCGGTACTGGTCGTTTTCGTCACGGTGATGGTCAGCGGCCGGGCCGCGCACGCCGTGGGCCGGGCGCTGCAGAGGCTGGCCGAGGGGTTCCTGCGGATGTTCCGCCGGCCGAAGGACCTCGGCTGGGAGCAGGCCATCGCCGGGTTGCGCGACCAGACCCGCGACGTCCTGCGGACGGGTTGGCTGACGATGTCGCTGGGCACCGTCGGCTACTTCGTCATCTACTTCGTGCTGTTCTGGCTGTGCCTGCACATCTGCGGACTGGTCATCGGGGTGGGCACGCTGCTGGCGGCATTCGCGCTCGGCAGGCTGCTGACCTCGGTGGCCGTCACCCCCGGCGGACTCGGCGTCGTCGAGGCGGGCTCGGTCGCGCTGCTGGTCGCGATGGGCGCCGACCCGGCGCAGGCCGCGAGCGGCGTGCTGCTGTTCACGATCTTCACCCACGTCATCGAGATCCCGTTCGGGATCGTGGCCTGGCTGGTGTGGTTCTGGGGCCGCGACCGGACACCGGCCGAGGACCACGCCGAGCCGGTGTCCGGCGGCGGCGACGAGACCCCGGAGCGGGTTGCGTCGAGCCGCCCGGCGCCCGGCCCGGGGACCGGCCCCGCGGGATGACGCACCACCGACCGCACCATCACCCGGGTCATCCATTGGCACCCGCCGGTCAGAAGGTGTCGAACACGCTGTTCAGCCGCGGACGCCCGCCGCGCTCGGCCGCCGGCACGGCCTGCCGGTACCACTCCCGGCCGAAGGCGAGCCGGAACAGCGGACCCGGGACCTTGGTGAACACGCCCAGCGTCCTCGGGCCGCCGTTCGCCGTCGCCTGGCTGGCGTGCGCCAGCATCGACTGCCTGCGTTGCCCGGTCTGGGCCCGGACGTCGATGCAGTGGGTGATCTCCGCGGCCGCACAGTAGGCGCCCGCCCACGGCTCCAGATCCACCCTCCGCGACGCCGGGAGCAGCCGGTTGACGATCCCCGCCGCGGCCAGCAACCGGTCCCGCGGCGCCGTCGCCTCCAGCACCACCGGGGTGCCGGCGACCGCGGCCGCCGCGGCCCCGATCGCATGCACGGCCAGGTGATCGGGGTGCCCGTACCCGCCGCGGGCGTCGTAACTGGTCAGCACGTCGGCCCGCTCCTCGGTCAGGATCCGGCCCACCCGTTCGGCCACCTCCCGGGGGTCGGCGTCCACCAGGCGGGGCGGCGCGCCGGGCGGCGACGGCGGTGTCGGGTGCTGCGCGAGGCCGGAGTCGGCGTATCCGAGGACCTCGGTGCGGTGCACCCGCAACGCCGCGGCGGACCGTCGGAGCTCGTCGCTCCGGCGCTGACCCAACCGTCCGTCGGAGCGGAACTCGTCCGCGGCCAGTCCGGCCTCGCCCGCGGTCGCCACGATCAACACCACCCGGTGGCCCGACGCCGTCAGCTTCGCCATCGTTCCGGAGGTGAGCAGCGCCTCGTCGTCCGGGTGGGCGTGGAAGAAGGCAACGGTGTGCGGCACCGGGCTAGCATGTCGCAGGGTCCGGTCGGGGCCGGCGGGAGGCGGTGGGACGGTGCGGATCGCGCACGTTTCCGATTGCTTCGTGCCGCGGCTCGGCGGCATCGAGATGCAGGTGAACGACCTCACCCGCCGGCAGCAGCAGATCGGCCTGCAACCCGAGGTGCTGACCGCCACGCCGCTGCCGCGCCGGATGGCGGGCCGGCAATTCCCGGTTCCGGTCCATCGGTTCGGGATACCGCTGCCGGCGGAGATCGCCAACAACCCGATTCCGTCCCGCCCGCTGCGGAAAGCGTTGCGCGCCGGGCACTATGACGTGGTTCACGTGCACGCCGGGGTCGGCTCACCGTTCGCCGCCGCCGGGGTGCGGGTGGCCTTGGAGCTCGGGTTGCCGGTCACCGTGACGGTGCACTGCCTGCCGGCGTCCTTCCGGCTACCCTCCGTGCTGATCCCGTGGAGCACACCACAGATCGCCCGCCGACTCGCGTTGACCGCGGTCAGCGAAGCCGCGGCCGCGCCGTTGCGCGCACTGACCGGCGAACCGGTGACGGTGGTGCCCAACGGCCTCGATCCGCACGAGTGGGCGGTCGACCCGATACCGGCCGGCGGTCCCGACCGCACGCCGGGCGTCGTGCACGCCGTCGCCACCATGCGGCTGTCCGTCCGCAAGCGGCCACTGCCGTTGCTGGCGGCCGTACTTGCCGCCCAACGGCAGCTGACACCCGCTGTGACGTTGAAGTTGTCGGTCTTCGGCGACGGCAAACTCGCGCCGCGGATGCGCCGATACCTGTCCCGGCACGGCATGCAGGACACCGTCACCCTCGCCGGCCGGGTGGACCGGGACGAGCTGAAGGCGATCTACCGCGAGGCCGACCTGTTCATCGCCCCGGCCTTTTTGGAATCGTTCGGCATCGCCGCGCTCGAGGCGCGGTGTGCCGGCCTGCCGGTGCTGGCGATGCGCGGCACCGGCATCACCGAATTCGTCACTGATCGCGCCGAGGGCCTGCTCGCGCACGGCGACGCCGGGATGACCGCCGCACTGGTGGAGATCGCCGGCAACGACACGCTGCGGGCGGAGATCGCCCGGCACAACCGGACCACCGTCCCGCCGACCGCCTGGCCGACCGTGCTCGAGCGGGTCAACGAGGAGTACGCCAGGGCGATCTCGATCTGCCGGGACGTCAGCGGCAGCGGTCGGCCCGGAGGCCGCTGACCGCAGCGGTTCCCGATCGGCTCGGCGCGGGCATCGCACGGACGCTTGGAGAGGAACGGTGATGGGGTGACAACCGCTGACGTCGTGGTCGTCGGAGGTGGCCACAACGGGCTGGTGGCCGCGGTTCTGGCGGCCCAGGCGGGGTGGCGGGTGACGCTCCTGGAGAGGTCGGCGCGGCCCGGCGGTGCGACCGTCGGCGACGTGCTGTTCCCGCCCCATCCGGCCCGGGTGAGCCGTTATGCGTATCTGGTGTCGCTCATGCCGCACGAGCTGATCCGCAGGCTCGGGATCGATCTGACCCTCTCGTCACGGCGGGTTTCGTCGTACACCCCGACGCTGCGGAACGGCATGCCCGGCGGCCTGCTGGTGGAACGGAACCCCGGTCCGGCCACCGAGGAGTCCTTCCGCCGGTTCACCGGCTCGGACTCGGAATACCGTGCGTGGCAACGGTTCTACGGCGAGATGCACGAGATGGCGCGGGTGCTGGCACCGCTGCTGAGCGGGCCGCTGGCCCGCCGTGCCGACGCCAGGGCCGCCGTCGTCGCCGCTGCAGGGGAACAGATCTGGACCGACGTGGTCGAGCGACCGCTGGGCGAGATGATCGTTCGGCGGTTCCAGGACGACACCGTGCGCGGCGTGGTCGCCACCGACGGGCTGATCGGCACCTGGACCTCGCTGTTGGACCCGGAATTGCTCGCCAACCGGTGCTTCCTGTACCACCTGATCGGCAGGGGCACCGGTGAGTGGCTGGTCCCGGTGGGCGGCATGGGCGCGGTGACCGACGCGCTGCTCGCCCGGGCCCGTTCCCTCGGCGTCGAGGTCCGTGCTGGCGTGGAGGTGTCTTCCGTCGACGAGAGCGCGAACGGGATCACCGTTCTCGGCGCAGCAGACGGTCGGCCCGTCGAGATCGCCGCCGGTCACCTGCTGGCCGCAGTGGCCCCCGCGGTGGTCGACCGCTGGCTCGGCAGGGAGCCGATCGTCCCCACCGGGTCGCAGATCAAGATCAACATGCTGCTGAACCGGTTGCCTGCGCTGGCGTCCGGCATGGATCCGCGCACCGGCTTCGCCGGCACCATGCACCTCGAGGAGAGCTTCTGGGAGTTGGAGGCCGCCTTCGCGACGACCGCCGGCGGCGCCCTTCCGGCGGTGGTCCCGGCAGAGGTGTACTGCCACTCGCTCACCGATCCCTCCATCCTGAACGGATTTCCCGGCGCCAGCCTGACCCTGTTCGGCCTGCACACCCCGGTCGACCTGTTTCGCGACGATCCGGAGGCGAGCCGGACGAAGGCGGCCGAGGGTGCGCTGACGGCATTGCAGCGTCATCTCGCCGAGCCGCTGCTGGACTGCCTGGCCACCGGCGCCGACGGCCGGCCGTGCCTGGACATCGCCTCGCCGCTGGATCTGGAGTCGAGCCTGGCGATGCCGGGCGGCAACATCTTCCACGACGATCTCAGCTGGCCCTGGCTGGCGGACGGGTTCACCGTGTACACCCCGGCCGAGCGGTACGGCGTCGACATCCCGGGCAGCAGCAGGATCCTGCTGGCCGGCGCCGGCTCCCGGCGGGGCGGGGGCGTGTCCGGGCTCGGCGGTGCGGCAGCCGTCGACGCGCTGCGCGAGATGACCGGCCGGTCGGCGCGGTAGCGTGGCCGCGAATCGGCGGCAGGCCGCCACCGAACGGTCCCGACAGGAGCCCGCATGACGGACGTGCCCGCCGACGACAGTGGCATGACGGCAACAGATGTCGACCGGGCGTATCTGGGCGCCGCGGTGCGCGCCGCGCAGCAGGGGCTCGAGGAGGGTGGCATTCCGATCGGCGCCGCGCTGGTGGTGGACGGTGGCGTGCTGGCGACCGGGTGGAACAAGCGCGTCCAGTTCGGCAGCGCGATCCGGCACGGTGAGACCGACTGCCTGGAGAACGCCGGCCGGCTGCCGGCAACCGTGTACGGCAGAGCGACGATGGTGACGACCCTGTCGCCGTGCGACATGTGCACCGGCGCCATCCTGCTGTACAAGATCCCGAGGGTGATCATCGGCGAGAACCGGACGTTCTACGGTGGCGAAGACCTGCTGCGGGAACGCGGTGTCGATGTCGTCGTGCTCGACGACGCCGAATGTGTCGGCATGATGACGGACTTCATCGCTGCCCGGCCGGCACTGTGGAACGAGGACATCGGTGTTCCTGACTGATGTGTGCACCGAAGAGCGGCTGAGCGATTGGGCTCATGTCGGCGGATTTGCATCGTCGGCGGACAAGTGGGGATGCCGCTGAGGTCAATCATGACATCTACCGAATCTCTGGGTGATTGGGTGGGACGGAATTCTCAGCAGCAAACGCTGAGGCGGGTGACCGTGCCCGCGGGTGGGGCGAGCGAAGGATGGTCAGGCGCGGGGCGGGCCGTCAAGCCTGCTGCGGCGTGCGGAGTGGCTCGCTGTCGCGGCCGGCTGCCGTGGCCGCCGGCGATGCGGTGCGGCGTGGCCAGGTCCAGGCGGAGCGCAGGATGAAGGCCAGGATGAGCACCTCGAGTCCGATGGAGAGGCCGTAGTAGAAGGCCCAGTCCCAGGACGCCCCTGCCGCGTTGAAAACCATGACGGGGACGTAAACCGATGCCACGACGAGATTCGTCGCACGGTTCACCCTGGCGGGCAGCGTCATGGAGAGCATCACCATCAGGGCCGGGATCCCTATGACCACGAGGAAAATTGTCACCAACGTCGGGGTGATGTCGAACTCGAAGATGCCGCCATCCCGGATTTGGTCGATGGCGCCGGGCTGGTAGAGGTGGAAGTAGTCGATGTAGATGACGAAGAACATCAAGCTGGTCCATGCTGCTGCGAGCTTGGCCTGCACGGGCAAGCGCATCACCTCCAGCGCGCTGCGAGCCGGCGGATTCTCTGGTGCGGTGTGGGACTGCGGCGTTCTCATCGCGATGCTCCTGGGCTTGATCGGGGGGCTTGATCGGGGGGCTTGATCGGGGGCTTGATCGGGGGGCTTGATCGGGGGGCTTGATCGGGGGTGCTTTCACCTTCACGGATGCCAGTGGCGGGCACATCAGCCCCGGAGCCAGACTCGACCTGCCCGTTGGCACAGCCGAGCTCTCGTACTTTCGGCTGATACGCCGAGCACGTGGCTGCCTAGGCTGGTCGGATGGCCCTCAGCGCACTCCGCTCGCTGTGGGCCGAACCTCGACCCGCGAATGCCCCGGACCGGGGGCCGCGGGACTGGGCCCTGGTCGCGGTACTGGTCGGCTGGTCGGTGCTCGAAGCGGTGCTCCGCCAGGACCTGGCGCCAAGCCCACTGCTGCTCGTCGAAGTGCTCGCGGTCGTCGGCCCCCTGTTGTGGCGACGCACGCATCCGCTCGCCGCGGTGGCGGTCTCCATCGGCACCTTGACGATCGTCGACATCGTCAGAATCCTGACCGGGTCGCAAGGCGATCTGCTGAACAGCAGCATCGCCGTGCTGATCCTGGCCTATGCCCTGTTCCGCTGGGGCTCCGGTCGGGAAGCCGCAAGCGGCCTCGCCGTCATCCTGCTCTGGCTGACCATCGTCACCACCAACGGCGCCGACCCCACCACCCTTGCGGAGGCGGTCGCCGGATATGCGTTCTTTCTGTTCGCCGCCGCGCTCGGCGCCGCGATCCGCTATCGCACGAAGATCCGCATCCGCGACATCGATCAAATCAGGGCCCGCGAACGCGAACAGCTCGCTCGGGAACTCCACGACACCGTCGCCCACCACGTCTCGGGCATCGCCATCCAGGCCCAAGCGGGACGTGCCGTCGCGGCTTCCCACCCCGAGCGTGCCATCGAGGCCCTGGCCGTCATCGAGGACGCGGCGACCCGCACCCTCACCGAGCTGCGCGCCATCGTCGGCGTGCTCCGCGCCACCCAGGACACCGCGTTCGCGCCGCAGCCCGGCGTGGCCGAGGTCGAGCAGCTCGCCACCGATGGCCGGACGCGTCCCCGCGTCGAGGTGACGCTGTCCGGCGAGTTCGACGACCTCAGCCCGGCGGTCGGGTCCGCGATCTACCGCCTGGCCCAGGAGTCCATCACCAACGCCCGACGGCACGCCCGCCACGCGACCCAGGTCACCGTCGCCGTCACAGGCGACGCCGACCGGGTACGGCTGACCATCGACGACGACGGCTCCGCCGCCGGCGGCCGCGCCCCGGCAGGTTACGGCCTGGTGGGCATGCGGGAACGCGCGTCACTGCTCGGCGGCACCTTCCACGCAGGCCCCGCCGCCGAGCGGGGCTGGCGGGTAGAGGCGGTCCTGCCCCGGACCGGGACGCCACGATGACCATCCGGGTCCTCATCGCCGACGACCAGCCCATCGTGCGCACCGGGCTGACGATGCTGCTCGACGCCCAACCCGACATCGAAGTGGTCGGCGCGGCCGCCGACGGGCGCGAGGCGGTCCGCCTGGCGCTCCAGCTGCGCCCCGACGTCGGCCTGTTCGACATCCGGATGCCGCTGATGGACGGCATCCAAGCCACCCGACGCCTCGCCGGCCCGGACGTCACCGACCCCCTGCCGATCGTGGTCATCACCACCTTCGACCTCGACGAGTATGTCCACGGGGCGCTCAAAGCAGGCGCCCGCGGGTTCCTGCTCAAGGACGCCGGACCCGCCCTGCTGACCCAGGCCATCCACGCCGCCGCCGACGGAGACGCACTGATTGCACCCAGCGTCACTGTCCGACTGCTCGCAGCGTTCGCCCACGCACAGTCCTCACCACCGAGGCAGCCGATAGAACCGCTCACCGCCCGGGAGGAGGAAGTCCTCGTGCCGGTAGCCCAGGGCCGCACCAACAATGAGATCGCGAGCGAGCTCTACATCACCCCCAGCACCGTCAAGGCACACCTCGCCAGCCTCATGCGAAAGCTCGGCGCCCGAAACCGCGTCGAGGTCGCCATGTGGGCTCACGAGACCGGCCGCAGCTGACGCCGCAAAGGCTCCCGCCGCCATCTGCCGCAACCCCGCAGCGTCACACAGCGGGGGCATGCGAGATCACGAACTGCAGTGCTCGTGGTGGGTCCAGTAGGTCCGCGCGGCTCAGCCGGTGAGGGTGTCCAGCCACAGCGCCGCATATCCGCGGGCATCGACGTGCACCGCGACATCCACCAGGGTTGGTTCGATGGTGGCGAAACCGTGCACCGGGTCCAGCGCCGCGATTCTGCGGTCGACCACCGTCTGGCCGCGGGTGTAGCCGTGCCCGGTTTCCACCCGGACACCCCACCGGTGGGTGCTGAGGCCGGCGGGATCGACCACGGCGCAGGCGGTTCCGGCGTCACCGATGGTGATGGCCTCGACGCCCAGCCTGTCGCACTGGGCATCGATCAATGCCCCCGCCAGCTGGCATGCCGGGTCCAGCCGGTCCCGCAGCCGGGCGGCATCGTCCCGGTCCACCAGGACGTGTTCGAAGACGTCGAGCCCGTACATGGTCACCGGGACGTCCAGGTCCCGGATCGCGGCGAGCGCGATCGCGGCCGCCTCCGGATCGTGGAACACGTTGAACTCCGCCACGGCGGTTGTGTTTCCCACGGACATCGATCCGCCCATGAAGACGATCCGTTCGATGCCGGCGGCGACCTCGGGATGGGCGCGGAGCAGCAGTGCGATGTTCGTCATCGGGGCGGTTGCCAGCAGGGTGATCGGTTCGCCGGTGCCGACCGCGGCGAGCAGTTCCTGTCGCAGCAGGTCGACCGCGGACCGGTCGAAGGTGCGCCGGTCCGACGGCCTGGAGAACCCGCCGAGGCCGTCGCTGCCGTGGAACGAACCGGTGTCCGGCGCCGCTGCCAGCAGGGGGGTGGCGGCACCGCGGGCCACCGGGATGTCCCCGGCGCCGGCCGCATCCAGCACGTACCTGGTGTTGGCCACCACCTGATCGACGTGGGTGTTGCCGGCCACGCAGGTCACCGCGCGCAGGTCGACGGCCGGCGACCGGACCGCGAACAGCAGCGCGAATGCGTCATCGATCCCGGTGTCGCAATCGATGATGACCGGAATCGGCGTCACAATCGGGCGCCGTGCAGTGCGGCCCGCATCCGCCGGTGCCGGCGCACCCGCATGGTGGCCAGGACGGCCACCACCAGCGCGCAGATCAGCGGGACGGTCCACCAGATCAGCGGCGCCTGGAAGGTGATCACCAGGCAGGTGGCGAAGAACCCGAGCATGATGCCGACGAGCATGACGGTGCTCGATGCCGGTACGGAGGACATGTCGGCCAGCCTGCCACTCGTGCGGTCCCGTCCGGCGATCGCGTAAGCTACTGGCCAGTAACTTATCCTCGAGGGCCGACCGACGCCCCTCCGCTGCCTTGCGCGGAGAGGGCATGATGGATCGGCCGGAGAACGGTGCGAAACCTGATGGCGACACTCGCCCGGGCAGGCGAGTCCTACGGAGAGGTGTGATCCGGCGATGAAGATCGCGGTGTTGATCAAGCAGGTGCCCGACACGTGGTCGGAGCGCACCCTGCGGGAGACCGACTGGACGCTGGACCGCGATGCGGCCGACGCGGTGATCGACGAGATCGACACCCGGGGTGTGGAGACCGCGCTGCAGCTGGTGGAAAAGCATGGCGGCACCGTGACTGTCGTCACCATGGGCCCGGAACGGGCGACCGAGGCGCTGCGCAAGGCGCTGGCGATGGGCGCCGACGAGGCCGTGCACGTCACCGACGAGGGACTTGCCGGCTCGTGCGCGCTGCAGACGTCCGCGGCACTGGCGGCGGCTATCGCGCCGTTGTCCCCGGACCTGGTGATCGCCGGCAACGAGTCCACCGACGGCCGCACCGGCTCGGTCCCGTCGATGCTCGCCGAACGACTGGGCATGCCGCAGGTCACCTCGATCAGGTCACTGGACATCGAGGACGGATCGCTGCGCGCGGAACGCATCAAGGACGGCGGCTACAGCGAGGTGACGGCGACGCTGCCGGCGGTCATCTCGGTGACCGAGAAGATCAACGAGCCGCGCTATCCCGGCTTCAAGGGCATCATGGCCGCGAAGAAGAAGAAGGTCGCCACCCTCGGCGTGGCCGACCTCGGCCTCGACCCGTCGACCACCGGCCTGGCCAACGCCTCCACCGCGGTCGTCGACGGTGCTCCCCGGCCACCGCGGCAGGGCGGCGAGAAGGTCACCGACGACGGCACCGGCGGTACCCGGATCGCCGAGTTCCTGGCCGCCCGGAGGCTGCTGTGACGGCCCGACGCAGCCGACCGACGTTCACCCAGACCGCCGAAACCACAAGGGGAAAGTAGCGATGTCAGAGGTTCTGGTCCTCGTCGAGCAGTACGACGGGTTGGTGGCCAAGGTCACCGGGGAGATGCTGACCGCCGCGGCCAAGCTCGGCACGCCGGCCGCGGTCGTGGTCGGCAAGCCCGGCACCGCTGAGTCGCTGGCCGGTGAGCTCGGCGCGTTGGGGGCGGCCACCGTCTACGCGGCCGAGGCCGACGAGGCGGCGGGCTTCCTGGTGACCCCCGCGGTCGCCGGTCTGGCTGCGGCGGCCGCCGCCGCATCGCCGGCCGCGATCCTGATCCCGTCGACCATCGAGGGCAGGGAGATCGCCGGCCGGCTCGCCGTCCGGCTGAACTCCGGTCTGATCGCCGACGCGGTGGACGTGGAGGTCCTCGACGGCGGGGTGGTGGCGACCCAGTCCGTGTTCGGCGGCGCGTACACAGTGCGCTACCGGGTGACCGTCGGGACGCCGATCATCTCGATCCGCCCGGGCGCCGTCGAGGCCGCTCCGACGCCGGCGACGGTGAAGGTCGTTCCGCTGTCGATGACGATCGATCCGGCGGTCTCGGCCGTCGTGGTCGCCGATCATCCCGAACCGGTCGGTGACCGGCCGGAGCTGAACGGCGCGGCGGTCGTGGTGTCCGGTGGCCGCGGCGTCGGGTCCGCGGAGAACTTCCGAGTCGTCGAGGAGGTCGCCGACGCGATGGGCGGCGCCGTCGGCGCGTCCCGGGCGGCGGTCGACTCCGGCTACTACCCGCATCAGTTCCAGATCGGCCAGACCGGGATCAGCGTCTCGCCGCAGGTCTATGTGGCACTGGGGATCTCCGGCGCGATCCAGCACCGCGCCGGGATGCAGACGTCCAAGACGATCGTCGCGGTCAACAAGGACGCGGACGCGCCCATCTTCGAGATTGCCGATTTTGGCATCGTGGGCGACCTGTTCACCGTCGCACCGCAGCTCGCGCAGGCCGTCCGGGAGCGGAAGGGCTGAGCTCGTCGTGCCGCTGATGTGCGTCGCGCAGGTCTCTCGGTGCGGCGGACATCGGCGGCCTCGCCATCGTGGCCGGCGCCGCGGTGCTGGTTATTCAGCCGACCGTCACGCTGCGTCCATCGGGCGGTAGCGTTGTGCTTCCCGAAGGTCCGGATCATTCGGGAATGTGACCATGGCCGAGTACCTGCTGGACGCACCCGACCTCCCGGGAACCGGTCGGGGGCGGTCCGACCCGGAGCCCGTCACCGGATATCGGCTCGGGCTGGCCGGTCACCGCGCCGACGTGGTTGCCGCACAACGGCTTCGGGGGCGCAACGCCGGCATCGAGAACGCCGCCCGGCTCACCGCCCACCTCGATGGGGGCGTCGATGACAACTTCGATGCGGGCGTCGACGACGTCACCGACCATCTGATCGTCTGGCACACCCCGTCCGGCGCCGCCGCTCCCAAGGCGGTCGGCACCGTGCGCATCCTGCCGCCGCACGGCAACGACGCCTTCCCGCGCGGTTCCGGGTTGCTGGCCGACCGAATGTTCGGGCTGATGCCGCTGGAATCGCTGCTCGGCGCGGCGGTCGAGGTCAGCGGGCTGTGCGTTGCGGACGGTCATCGCCGCGGAGCCGTCATCGGGCTGCTCGCCACCGGGATCGCGCGCTACCTGCAGCTCACCGGCTACCGCTTCGTGCTGGGCATGATCCCGGTCGACGACTCCGATGGCGGGCGGGCTGCCGCCGCCATCTGGGACCTTGCCCTCCGCTCGGCGTTGGCGCCGGCCGAACGGCGTTGCCGCCCGCGGGATCCCGTTCCGATCGGGCGGCTGCGCCCGGTCGCCCCGCCCGCCGCCGATCGGGGCACGAAGCTGCCGCCACTGCTGCGGGCGGCGCTTCGGGTCGGTGCCGAGGTCTGCGGCCCGCCCGGGGTGAACGACGCAGGGCGGGCGGTCTTCCTTTTCCTCTTGGACCTCGACGCTGTCGTCCCGTCGCGGCGGCAACGGCTGCTGCGTGCCGACAGCTGAGACCCGCCGAGCAACCTCGATCCTGTTCGATCCCGGCCGGGCCGGTGGCCTGCTGCTGCGCGGTTGGACTGCTGCCTGCGGAGCGCTCGGACGGCCGAGCACGCCGTCCGAAGCCGCGTTGTCGTCGATCGCGTCGACCAGGAACTTCAGATAGGCGAACTCGCCCTCCGGTGCCGGAGCGTGCCACCGCGCCTCCCCGCTGGTACTGACCCGGCGGGAGCCGAGCATCCGGTAGCCGCCGATCGGGGTGGACCAGCGTTGCCGGACGAAGCTCTTGCCGTCCGGAGCCGACCGCAGCCGGTCATCGGAGAGGGAATCGACGAGGGATCCGTCGGCGCCGAAGGTGAGCTCGGCGGCCACGGTCTGCGCACCGTTGGTGAACTCGCCGTGGACCCGGTTGGCGTCGATCGTCCGCCACCGGACGTCGGCGCCGACCAGGGCGGAGGGGCACAGGACGCACAGATCGTTGAACATGGTGACGGTCTCGGCCCGGTCCATCTCGGGGCCCGCAGCGTCGACCATCGGCAGCAGCGAGCAGAGCCTGACCTGCATGGTGGCGTGCCCCGCGACGAACGCGTGCAGCAGGTCCACCGGCAGCCCGAACATGGTGGCGTCCATCAGCAGGACCCTCGGCACCCACGCCGTCGACGACGGGACGGGCCAACGCCTCGGCCCGCAGCCGGCGGTACTCGAGCGGTACCCGGCCGGCCCCTCCGACGCGGGTGTGCAGCACATCACTGCCGGCGCCGGCCCTGCGGTGATCGGGGGATTGGGTGCGGAGCGGCGGGGCACCTACGCTGAATGGCGATGACCTACCTCGATCATGCCGCCACCACCCCGGTTCTGCCGGAGGTGGTCGCCGCCATGTCGCACGCGATGTCCATGACGGGGAACGCGTCGTCGCTGCACACGTCGGGCCGGGCCGCCCGCAGACGGATCGAGGAGGCCAGGGAGAGCATCGCCTCGGCGCTGGGCGCCCGACCGAGCGAGGTGCTGTTCACCTCCGGCGGGACCGAATCGGACAACCTCGCCGTGGCCGGGATCTTCCGCGCCCGCCGGTGCGCCGACCCGCAGCGCCGCCGGATCATCGCCGCGGCTGTCGAGCACCACGCCGTCCTGGACACGGTCGAGTTCCTGGTCGCCGAGGAGGGCGCGTCGGTCAGCTGGCTGGAGGTCGACGACTTCGGCAGGGTGCACGCCGACACCCTGGCGGCCGCCATCGCGGAGGACCCGTCGGATGTCGCGGTGATCAGCGTGATGTGGGCCAACAACGAGGTCGGCACGGTCAATCCGATCCGCGAACTCGCCGACGTTGCCCGCGGGTACGGCATCCCGTTCCACACCGACGCGGTGCAGGCCCTGGGACAGCTCCCCGTTGATTTCACCCGCAGTGGCGCGGACGCCCTGACGGTCACCGGCCACAAGATCGGCGGCCCGACCGGGACGGGTCTGCTGCTGTTGCGGCGCGAGGTGTCCGTCGTTCCGCTGCAGCACGGCGGCGGTCAGGAACGCGGGGTCCGGTCCGGAACGCTCGATGTCGCAGGCATTGTCGGCCTCGCCGTCGCGGTGCGGAACGCGGTCGAGCACCGCGCCGAGCGGGCCGCGGTGCTGGCCGGTCTGCGCGACCGGCTGATCGCGGCCGTGACGGCCCTCGTCCCCGACGTTGCGCTCTCCGGCGACCCCGGGCAGTCGCTGGTCGACGGCGGCCCGTCCCGGTTGCCGGGCAACGTTCATCTCCGGTTCCCCGGCTGCGAGGGCGACTCGCTGCTCATGCTGCTCGATGCCAACGGCATCGAGTGCTCGACAGGCTCGGCGTGCACGGCGGGCGTCGCGCGGCCGTCGCATGTGTTGCTGGCCATGGGGATCGACGAGCAGGCCGCCCGCGGCGCGTTGCGCTTCTCCCTCGGGCACACCTCCACTGCGGCAGATGTCGACGCCGTCGCAGCGGTGATCGTGCCCGTCGTCCAGCGCGCCCGCCGCGCCGCGCTGGCCGGTGCCAGGCGTCGATGAACGCCGGCCGCACGACAGCACCAGCAAAGCCACCGCCGGGGCGCGGACATTCGGACACGGAAGGGAATCCCTGATGCGGGTGCTGGCCGCGATGAGCGGCGGTGTCGACTCGGCGGTCGCCGCGGCGCTTGCGGTGGACGCCGGACACGATGTGACGGGCGTGCACATGGCCCTGTCCCGTAACCCCGGCACCCTGCGCACCGGCTCCCGTGGCTGCTGCACGGTGGAGGACGCGTTCGACGCCCGACGGGTCTGCGACCTGCTCGGGATCCCGTACTACGTCTGGGATTTCAGCGAGGACTTCCTGGAGGACGTGGTCGCCGACTTCCTCGCCGAGTACTCGGCCGGGCGGACACCCAATCCTTGTCTGCGGTGCAACGAGAAGATCAAGTTCGCCGCCCTGCTCGACCGGGCGATCGCGCTCGGCTTCGATGCGGTGGCCACCGGCCATCATGTGCGGATGCGGGACGGGATCCTGCACCGTTCCGTCGATCTCGCGAAGGACCAGTCCTACGTGCTGGCCGTGCTGACCGCCGATCAGCTGGCGCACAGCATGTTTCCGCTCGGCGAGCTGACCAAGCAGCAGGTGCGCCAGGAGGCCGCGCGACGCGGATTCGCCGTGGCCGCCAAGCCCGATTCCTACGACATCTGCTTCATCCCGGACGGCGACACCCACGGGTACCTTGTCGACAAGCTCGGCGCCCGAACGGGTTCGGTGGTCGATTCCGAGTCCGGCGAGGTCCTGGCCCAGCACGACGGCTTCTTCGCCTACACCGTCGGTCAGCGCAAGGGGCTGAACCTGCAGCGTCCGGCGCCGGATGGCCGGCCGCGGTACGTGTTGGGGATCGAGCCGGTCAGCGGAACGGTGACCGTCGGCCCGGCCGCAGGACTGGACGTCAGCGTGCTCACCGCCGAGCGGGTGGTGTTCTCCCGCGGCGAGCCGCCGGAGTTCCCGCTGCGGACGGTCGCCCAGTTGCGGGCGCACGGCGGGACGGTCCGCGGGTCGGCCGATCTGGCGGACGGGCGGATCAGGGTCGTGTTGGACGAGCCGGTCCGCGGTGTCGCGCCCGGCCAGACGGTGGTGCTGTACGACACGGCGGACGAGTTCGTGCTCGGCGCCGGCACGATCGTGCGGGCGGCGTGATGGGCCCGGACGCGGGGGGCCTCCCGGACCTCCCCGGGAACGGCCGTCGGCCACCGCTGACCGAGCTGTTCCCGGTGAAGCGGGTCTGGAATGCCGGTGCCGCGACCGGCGTGGGCGCGCTGCCCGGCACCGACCCGAACGACGCGGCGGCGATGGTGGCCGGGGAGCTCCCCGCGCTGCCTCATCTGGTCGAGCTCCCGGATCGCGGAGTGGGAGCCGACATCATCGGCCGCGCCGTCGGGATGCTGGTCGACATCTACGCCGAGGTGGTTCCCTCGGGGTGGCGGATCTCGCGTCGGCCGGGACGGGACGTCCGGCGCGCCACCGACTTCCTCGCGTGGGACAGCGACGCCGCGGAGCAGCAGTTCGCCGGCGCGGAGTGGGTGAAGGTCCAGGTCTGCGGTCCATGGACGCTCGCCGCGATGCTCGAGCTGCCGTCCGGTCATCGCGCGCTGACCGACCCGGGGGCGGTCGACGACCTGGCCACCTCGTTGGCGGAGGGGCTGTCGGCGCACGCCGCCGATATCGCTGCCCGCATCCCGGGCGCCGGGATCGTGGTGCAGGTCGACGAGCCGGCGTTGCCCGCCGTGCTCGCCGGCAATCTGAGCACGGCAAGCGGTTTCGGCACGGTGCGGGCGGTGGCGGCGGTCCGGGCGATCGAGGTGCTGTCCCGGATGACCGACGCCGTGCCCGGCCGGCCGACCGTCGCGCACTGTTGCGACAGCGCAGCACCACTGCGGCTGCTGCGGGCGGCCGGCTTCGATGCACTGTCGATCGACATGACGACGCTGCCGACCGCCGCGCCCGTGCTCGATCCGATCGGCGAGGCGATCGAGAGCGGCGCCGTTCTGCTTGCCGGGGTGGTGCCGGCGGTCCGCTCGGCCGGTTCCGAGACTGCTCTGCAGACCTGGGCGGCGCCGCTGCTGCAGGTGTGGGATCGGCTCGGGTTCCCGCGCGCGCAACTGCCCTCGGCTGTCGTCCCGACGCCGAGTTGCGGGCTGGTCGGGGGCGATCGGGACAGCGCCCGCGATGCCATGAAGATCTGCCGCGAGCTGGCGGACGCGTTGCAGGATCTGCCCGAAAGCTGGTGAAGCCGACCGCGTCCCGCAGCAGCGGGGCGCTCCTCAGCGTGGGCTGCGGCGCAACTCCTCAGCGACCAGCTGGTTGACCTCGGCGCGGCTCGGGTGCCATCCCTCGTAGTACCCGACCGACAGCCGGGCGATGAGTCCGCGCCTGCGCTTCTGGCTCAGCGGCGCGAGCAGATCGGCGAAGCGGTCGGCGATGCTGGGCGTCGCTCCGGGCTGGGTCGGCCCCTGGGGCGCCGGTGCCGGCACGGCCGGCTGCGGTGGTGAGTGCGGGTGTACCGATCCAGTTCGGCGGGGGGGTGACTGCGCCAGTCCCTGCGGGCTCCACGCAGGGCGCGTCGAACGGGGCCTCAGGAATCCCTGCTGGGTGAGTCCCTGCTGGGTCAGTCCCTGCGGGCTCACACCCTGCTGGGGCAGTCCCGGCTGCGCCGATCGGATTGGGGTCGCGCCGTGCTGGCCGGATCCGTTTCGGGAAGGCGCAGAGGTGTTCTGCACGGAATGGAGGGGGACCGGGCGTCCTCCGTCGGGGACATCGGAGATGTGGCGACTGAGCTCGGATTCCATCGCTGCGCTCTTTTCGGAGACAATGCCGAACGCCCGCTTCGTGTGTGGCCTTCGGCGCTTGCTGTGGTGGCTGAAATCACCCGTGGACGTTCAATATCTCAGGTGTGATGCGCAACACCCAGGGACCAAAGGCCCCTGGGTGTCGGTGAAATCTGTGCGGCGCGGAGGCCGGTCAGCTCTGGGGCGCGAGCACCGAGATCAGCTTGTCGGTGGTGGCCCGGTGCTGGGCGAGGACCTTCTCGGCGAAGTCGAAGGTCACGGTGGTGACCTCACCGGCGCTCGGGAGGTCGGCGACCGGGGCGGCGACCGTGGACTGCGGAAGGGCTGGGATCTGCTTGACGAAGGTCTCGACGGCCTTCACGAACTCGTCCTGGGTCTTCGCAAGTGCGGTCAGGTACTGCTCGGTGGCCTTGTTCGCTTCTGCAATGTAGTCAGTCATGGCATGTCCTTTCGGGGGGCTGTTCGTTTGACAATGCCCAGTATGCCACGCAATGCGTTGTCCGTCAAGCGCAGACTTTGGTGGATCAAGCAGAGTCGCGCAGTGTCCGGTACATGTGCAGAAGCGCCTCCTTCTTGTCCTGGCTCAGCGACTCGTCCAGCCGGACGGCCTCCTCGACGCTGACCTTCGGCGTGTGATCGTCGGCTGTGTCCAGTAATCCGAACTGGGCGAACAACGCAGCGGGCGCGATGCTCAGCGCCTGGGCGATGCCCCGCAACACTTCTGCCGACGGCTTGTACTGGCCGCGCTCGATCTGGCTCAGGTAGGAGTCGGACATGCCGCTGGCCGCGGCCAATTGCCGTTGCGAAATGTTGGCAAGCTGGCGCTGGGCTTTGACAAATGCCCCAAAGGCCTCGGCCATGTCGTTCGACTTGTTCACGGTTGTCATCGTAGGGGTAGTTGCGCGGTACGCCAAGCATCGCCGCAGTGTCCGGTCGGCACGTCCGTGGGCGGTGATCCTCGGGTGGGTCAGGGGTGACCCAGGATGCGATCCACCGCGATGGTCACCACGACCCGGCGCGGATTGGGCCGCGGAGTGCGATATCGCGCGGCGTACCGGCGCTCCGCGTCGGTGATGTCGTCCGGGACCCGGCTGACGCCGACGATGCCCTCCAGGGTGAGCCAGCGGCGACCCTCCAACTGGCAGACCGCAGCCCGCGCGGAAACGGGTGTGCCGGAGAGTCTCTCGGCGTTGCGAACCTTGACCGAGCCGTCACCGGTGATGACCCGCACGGTGCGGGTCGACGGCTCGTAGGTGAATCCCACTGCCACCACGTGTGGTGAACCGTCGGCTCGCAGGGTTGTCAGTGTCGCGAGGTGCCTTTCGCGGAGAAACTCCAGGATCGGTTCGTCGAGGTTGCCCGGGTCGATGCTCACAGCCTTCACAGTGCCATCGGGCGCGCGACCGGATCCGCGCGATCGGGTCACCGGGACCGGGGCGGCGAGATCGGGCCGCACGAGTGCGGTCGGCGGGATGGGGCCGGCGAGCAGGTGGTCAGCTCGCCATCGCCAGTTCCGACCGCACCGGAGCCAGGTCCCGATCCAACGCGGCCAGCTGGTCGAGCATTTCTCCCAGTCGGACGTCCTCGGCATCGGTGGCCCCGAATTCGCCGTCCACCACCCGGCCGGCGGCGCGCGGGATGGCGACCGAGGTGTCCGTGCGCACCAGCCCGAGGGCGGACGTCACCGGGGCCAGCATCGCGGCCGCTCCGATGCCACCGTGCGGACCGCCGCTGTAGGTGACCATGCCCAGGCCCTTGCTGCGCCACTCGGCGTGCAGGAAGTCCAGCGCATTCTTCAGCGGGGCTGGAAAGCCACCGTTGTACTCGGGGGTGACGATGATCAGCGCGTCGGCCTCATCGACCGCGCGGGACCAGGCGAAGGTGTGCTCGTGGGTGTACTTGCCGAGCCGCGGGTGCTCCGGCTCGTCGAGGAACGGCAGGTTGATCTGCGCCAGGTCGAGCACCTCGACTGAGTCGAAGGTGGAGTCGAAGGTGGAGTCGAAGGTGGAGTCGAAGGTGGAGTCGAAGGCGGGGGACTCCGCGCGGTCGGCGACCCAGCGGCCGATCGCGGAACCGGAACTGCCCGGCCGGGTGGAGGCAAGGATGATCTTGAGTGTCGTCATGGAAGTCGCCCTCTTCGGTGCTGGAAGTGTCCCTTGTTCATGCGCCTACATGAACGTTCAACAAAAAGCCGGACGAGATGTTCCACCCGCTGCGGTGACCGTGGTCTCCCCGGTTGCCACCCTGAGTGAGTGGTCCGGTCGGCGCCCGGAACGGTGCGCCCCGCGGGTGTCGGTCACCGGTTCTACTGTGACCCGGTGGAAAAGAGCACGCAGCACCGTCAACCCGCGGACCGGACGGCAGTCGAACCGGAAACGGACGGTGATGTGCCGGCCGGGCTCCCCGCGATCGACGTTCCCGAGCGCGCGGCGCACCTGCACGCCGAGCTGGCCGAACGGATCACCGATGCGCAGTTCCGCTACTACGTGCTGGACGCGCCGACCATGTCGGACGGCGAGTTCGACGAGTTGCTGCGCGAGCTGGAGCAGCTCGAGCACGACCATCCCGCGCTGCTGACGCCGGACTCGCCGAGCCAACGCGTCGGCGGCGGCTTCGCCACCGGATTCGCCGCGGTGGAGCACACCGAACGGATGCTGAGCCTGGACAACGTGTTCTCCGCCGACGAGCTCGCCTCCTGGTTGCAACGGACCGCCCGGGACGCCGGCGCACCGGTTCGCTGGCTCACCGAACTCAAGATCGACGGGCTCGCTGTCAACCTGACCTACGAGCGGGGCCGGCTGCTTCGCGCCGCCACCCGCGGCGACGGCCGGGTGGGCGAAGACGTCACGCTGAACGTTCGCACCATCGATGCGGTCCCGGAGCGGCTGCGTGACGACGGCGCGCACGACGTCCCGGAGTTCGTCGAGATCCGGGGTGAGGTGTTCTTCCCGCTCGCCGGGTTCGCCGAGCTGAACGCCTCGCTGGTGGCCGCCGGCAAGGCGCCGTTCGCCAACCCGCGGAACTCGGCGGCCGGTTCGCTGCGGCAGAAGGACCCCCGGATCACCGCGTCCCGGCCGTTGACCATGCTGTGCCACGGGATCGGTGCGCGCGTCGGGTTCGAGATCACTCGGCAGTCCGAGGCCTACGACCGGATGCGATCCTGGGGATTGCCGATCTCCGAGCACAACGTCGTCGTGCGGACCGCCGACGAGGTGGCCGAGCGGGTCGCGTACTGGAGCGAGCACCGGCACGACCTCTCGCACGACATCGACGGCGTCGTGATCAAGGTGGACGAGACCACCCTGCAGCGAAGGCTCGGCTCCACCTCACGAGCGCCGCGGTGGGCGATCGCGTACAAGTATCCGCCCGAGGAGGCGACCACCCTGCTCAAGGACATCAGGGTCAACGTCGGCCGCACCGGACGGGTCACCCCGTTCGCCTTCCTCGAGCCGGTGCTGATCGCCGGCTCCACGGTTTCGCTGGCCACGCTGCACAACGCCGACGAGGTGGTGCGCAAGGGGGTGCGGATCGGCGACACCGTCGTGGTCCGCAAGGCGGGCGACGTCATCCCGGAGGTCCTGGGTCCCGTCGTGGAGCTGCGCGAGGGCCGCGAACTGCGCGACTTCGTGATGCCCACGCACTGCCCGGAGTGCGGCACCGAACTGCGCCGGATGCGCGAGGGCGACGTCGACATCCGCTGTCCGAACGCGCGCAGTTGCCCGGCCCAGCTCCGCGAGCGGGTGTTCCACCTCGCCGGCCGAGGTGCGTTCGACATCGAGGGGATGGGCTACGAGGCGGCGACCGCCTTGCTCGCGGCAGGCGCGATCACCGACGAGGGCGACATCTTCCCGGGGACGGACGCCGAGGGACGGCCGTTCGGGCTGGACGAGGAGCGACTGCTGACGGTCCCCCTGTTCCGGACCAAGGCGGGCGTGCTGTCGGCGAACGGTCGCAAGCTGCTGCAGAACCTGCAGACCCAGAAGTCGCAGCCCCTGTGGCGGGTGCTGGTGGCGCTGTCGATCCGGCACGTCGGCCCGACGGCGGCCAGAGCCCTCGCGCAGCAGTTCGGTTCCCTCGACCGGATCCGGCAGGCCTCCGAGGAGGAGCTGGCGGCCAGCGAGGGCGTCGGCCCGACCATCGCCGCGGCGGTCACCGAATGGTTCGAGGTCGACTGGCACCGCTCGATCGTCGACCGATGGGTGGCCGCGGGGGTGCGGATGGAGGACGACCAGGCGGAGCGGCCCGAGCAGACCCTCGCCGGGCTCTCGGTGGTGGTGACCGGCAGCCTGGAGAGTTTTTCCCGCGACGAAGCGAAGGCCGCGCTGCTGGAACGGGGGGCGAAGGCGGCCGGATCGGTGTCGGCGAAGACCGCGTTCGTCGTGGTGGGGGACAGCCCGGGCAGCAAGTACGACAAGGCGGTGTCGCTGCGGGTGCCGATCCTGGACGAGAACGGCTTCCGGACCCTGTTGCAGGGCGGCCCCGACGCCGCCCTGGCGGTCGCACAGATCGGTGACGGCAGCGCCGAACCCGACCCTGCCGCTGACAGTCCTGCCGCTGACAGTCCTGCCGCTGACAGTCCTGCCGGGGACAGTCCTGCCGGGGACAGTCCTGCCGGGGAAAGTCCTGCCGGGGACAGTCCTGCCGGGGACAGTCCTGCCGCCGATGACTGACCTCGCCCGGGCCGATGTCGATTTCGACGCGCTGGGCTTCCGGCCGGCATCGCCGGGCTTCATCGACGACCCGTATCCGGTTTTCGCCGCCCTGCGGGACGCCGGCCCGGTGCTGTACTACCCGCCGCGCCAGGTGCACCTGCTGACCCGGTTCGAGCACGTGCATGCAGCGCTCCGCGACCGCCGGTTGGGCCGGGCCTTCGATCACCGGTACACCGCGGAGGAGTTCGGTCAACCTCCGCCCGACCGGCGCCGGCCACGGTGGTCGGCCTCCGAGCGGTGGTCGCTGCTCAACCTGGAACCGCCTGACCACACCCGACTGCGCAGGCTGATCACCGCCGTCTTCACCCCGCGCGCGGTGGCCGCGCTCCGCCCGGTGATCGAGGACCTGTCGCAGCGGACGCTGTGGGCGGCGCTCGACCTGGGAACGTTCGACCTCATCGCGGACTACGCGCAGCCGTACTCGGTGGGCGTCATCTGTCACCTGCTCGGCGTTCCGCCCGCGGACGGGCCACGACTCCTGGCGTGGTCGCACGCCATCGTCAAGATGTACGAACTGCAGACCGACGAGGCGCAGCAGCACGCGGCCGAGCAGGCGGCCGGCGACTTCATCGACTACGTCCGGTCGGTCATCGCGGCGCGGCGCCGGGCACCGGCCGGCGACCTGATCACCGAGCTGATCCAGGTCGCCGACCAGGGCGACAAGCTGACCGAGGACGAGATCGTCTGCACCGTGATCGTCCTGCTCAACGCCGGGCACGAGGCGACGGTCAACACGCTCGGCAACGGCATGCGAGCGCTGCTGTCGCATCCCGACCAGTGGCGACGCGTCCGTGAGGGCGAGGTCGAGCCGACCGTGGCCGTCGAGGAGATGATCCGCTGGGATGGCCCGCTGCAGATGTTCGAACGATGGGTGCTCGACGACGGCGTCGAGATCGCCGGGCGCACGCTGCGCCGCGGGGAGCGGATCGGGATGCTCTTCGGGTCGGCCAATCGGGACCCGGAACGTTTTCCGCGGCCGGATTCCTTCGACATCGGGCGCGGGGACAGCACCCACATCGGATTCGGTGGCGGTATGCACTTCTGCATAGGCGCTCCGCTGGCGCGGCTGGAGATCGCCGTGTCGCTGTCCCAGTTTCGCTCTGCGGCACCGGCTGTGGAGCTCTGCGCCGAGCCCCGCTATCAGCCGTTCTTCGTCATCCGGGGACTCACCGCGCTGATGCTCCGGGCCGCGCCGCCCGTGGCGCCCGGCGGCGGCAGGTAGCGTGACCGACGTGCCCGATTCCGGTTCAGTCGATTCCGGTCCCGCCGATTCCGAGCCGCCCCGCTCCGCCCGGCCCCGGACGCTGCTGGCGGTCCGCGCCCCGTCACCGTTCGTCTCCGTGCTGATCACCGGCTGGCCGGTGATCGCGATCGTGCTGGCGGCCTCCTACCTCTTCGCGACCTTGTTCCCCGCGCTCGGCGGGCTGCTGCTGATCGGCGCCCCGGTGGCCGTCCTGGGGTCGATGGGGATCGCGGCGTGGCGGGTCAGCCGGATCGGGCTGACCGTGACGGACGAGGTGGTCCGGGTCTCGGACGGAAAGAACGGGCACGCCGCCGACCGGTCCGAGGTGCGGTCCGCTCTGCTGGTGGAGAGCCTGGCGCGCAAACGGTTCGGCCGCCGCACCACCGACCTGATCCTGCTCGACCGGGACGGCCGCTGCGCCCTGCTGCTGTCCGGGTCGCTGTGGCCGCCCGCGATTCTGGAGCAGGTGATCGACCTGCTGCCGACCGTTCCGCTGGAGCGACTGGAGGGCCGGCAGACGCCCCTCACCTTGGCGGCGCGGTACCCGAAGATCCTGCAGAACAGCGACGGCAGTCATCGGTATCAGCCCAAGCCGCGCACCTACTGACCGCATGCCGCTCGTGCCGCGCACGCCCCGGCAGCGCCGGATGCCGGTCGCGGCGCGGCGGTGTGCTCGACTGATCGCATGATCTCGACCGGACCCGGCATGTTTCTGCCCCTGTACCGCAGCGCGGTCCATCAGTTCGATACCAGGGTCCGGGCCGTCCGGGCCGATCAGTGGACCGCCGGCACCCCGGACCAGGAATGGGACGTGCACCGGCTGGTCCGGCACGTCATCCTCGGCCAGCGACTGGTGCCGCGCACCCTCGACGGCTCCGATCTCGAACAGTCCATCCCGTGGTCGGACGAGCGGGGCATCGACCTGATCGACGACTGGGCCACCGCATCGTCGTCCGCCGTCGCGGCGCTGGGCGAGGTCTCCGACTGGGACCGGCCGGTCGCCCTGCCCTTCGGACAGGTGCCGGTGCTGGAGTACGGCTGGCGGCTGGCCACCGACCTCACCGTGCACGCCTGGGACCTGGCCAGGGCCATCGGCGCCGACGACGGTTTCCCCAACGACCTGCTCGGTGCGGTGCTGGAGCGGGCCAAGGGGTCCGCGGACCGCTGGCTGACCGCGGACCGCTATGCGCCGCCGATCCCGGTGCCCGGATGCACCGACGACCTCACCGAACTGCTGGCGTTGACGGGTCGGAACCGTTGGTGGCGGCCGGCCTGACGGCGTGCCGCCCTGACCGCGGACTGACCGATCGCGCCAGGATGCGCTCCACCGCCTGACCCGCTCTGCGTTCCCGCGTCGCCGGTCGTTTCGCCTCGCCGACCCACTCCGCGTACTCGCGGCTGTGGCTGAACGACAGGCTCTCGAAGGCCATGGCGGCATCCGGATTGAGTGCGAGGGCGGCGCCCAGTTCGGCCGGCACCTCCGCGACCCTCGGCACGTGGTCGGACTCCACCGTCATGGTGATCTCGTCCCCGGCACCGACCATCAGGTCGTCCCGTTGCGCCTTGCGCAACCCGATCCAGCCGGTTCCGCCGTAGCTGGCGATGGTGGTCCGGAACGGCTCGTGTCCCGGCACCGTGACCAGCACCGGAGCGCGGGACCGGCCGAACACCTCGACCGGGTCGAACGGCACGGCGACGGCGTGTCCGGGCCCCTCGTCGGGCTGCTGTACCGAAGCGGTAAATGTTCTCGAAGCCATGTCGTCACCGAGCCCTAGAGGTGAAACGTAAGTAATAGCCGTCCGGATCCAGTACCCGAAAGTCCTGCAGCCCCCACGGCCTGCGCATGATGTCCTCCTCGATCGGCCAACCGGCCAGCCGTATCCGGTCCCGCTCGACGTGCAGGTAATCGACCTCGAAAACGATCTCCACCCCGGTCGGCGGCCGGCGCTGCAGCGGATGGCCACCCGGAATCGGTACCGCACCGATCTGCACATCATCCCGCTGCAGGGACAGGTACGGCGAAACGTCCGACCGGCGGTCGGTGACCAGCGAGAATCCCAGCAGATCGACATAGAACCGGACCGTTGCGTTCAGATCGGCGGGGAAGATCTCGATCCGGAGACTGGTCGGCACCCTCCGACCCTCTCACGAGCCGGGCCCCGGTAGGTGCCGAAGGGCCTCCGGATGCGGGATCATCAACGGTCAACACCGTCGGCACGGCGGGCCGAATCGGGCTCCGTCACAGCGTCTCGGGGGAAAGCGGATGCAGCGCCAGCCGGGACTTCCGGTCGACCTGCCGATCGATGGACGGGCGGTGCTGGTCGCCGGCGGCGGCCCACAGGCACTCGGCAAGGTGGCCCTGCTCCGCGAGCGGGGCGCGGCCGTGGTGGTCGTCGCACCGACGGTGGACGCCTCGATCGCCGACCTGGCCGATCGCGGGTTGATCTCCTGGCACCGGCGTGCGCTGGTCGACGCCGACCTCGATGCGGTGTGGCTGGTGTTCGCCGCCACCGGGGACCGTGCGCAGGACGCCCGCATCTCCGGGTTGGCCGCCGCCCGGCAACGGTTCTGCCTGCCCGGATCCTCGGGTGTTGCCTCGGTCGTGTCTTCGGCGGATCCGGCGGCGCCGGGCACCGACGCGGCGAGCGCGTCCGGCCCGGGCACGGTGACCCTGGTCGGCGGCGGTCCGGGTGACCCGGGGCTGCTGACGGTGGCCGGCCTGGCGGCCGTCCGGGCGGCCGACGTGGTCGTGCACGACCGCCTGGCTCCGCTCGCGGTCCTGGACCAGGTGCGGCCCGGCGCCCGGATCATCGACGTGGCCAAGATCCCCGGAGGCCGGACGACCCCGCAGCCCGTCATCAATCGGCTGCTCGTCGAGCACGCCACGGCCGGGCGCACCGTCGTCCGGCTCAAGGGCGGGGACAACTTCGTCTTCGGGCGTGGCGGTGAGGAATGGCAGGCGTGCGAGCAGGCAGGTGTGCAGGTCCGGGTGATCCCCGGGGTGAGTTCCGCCCTCGCCGTGCCGGCCCTGGCCGGGATTCCGCTGACCCACCGCACCGCCAACCAGGGATTCACCGTGATCACCGGGCACGTCCCGCCCGGTGACGCCAGATCGACGCTGGACTACGCCGCGCTGGCCCGGGCGCGGACCGCATTGGTGATCATGATGGGCGTCGCCAACCTCGGCGCCATCGCCACGGCGCTGATCGCAGAGGGCATGGACCCACAGACCCCGGCCGCGACCGTGGCCGACGGCAGCCTGCCCGGGCAGCGGCTGGTGAAGGCTCCGCTCGCCCGCATCGCCTCGGCCACCGCGGCCGCCGGCATCAGGGCACCGGCGATCAGCGTCATCGGATCGGTCGCCGCCTTCGACCCCGCCGTCGAAGGCTGAAGGTCTCCGGTCCGATCAGTCGGCGACGATCGCCAGCGGTGTCCGGCCCGCCACCACCGAGGTCAGCCCCGCCAGATGCGCCAGCCGGGCCACCTCCGAATCCCGCATCGCCGGCCCGCCGGGCCGGCCGACGATCACCGCGGTGTCCGGATCCCACAGCGGCGCCGCGGCCATCTCCGTGCCGATCGCCTTCCAGTCCTCCGGAACCCAGCCGGCGTCCGGGTCCAGCACGGCGGCCCGGTCGACCGGTGCCCAGCCGGGGATCACCCCGTCCAGGTTCGGCACCCCACCGCCGCCCGCCAGCAGCCGGATCGTCCGGCCGTCGCCGTTGGTCTGCACCCGGACCACGATCGCCCACCCCGCGCGGAGCACCTGCGGCAGCATCCGGGCGAGGATCTTGACCGCGTCCTTCGGGTCGGCGGCGATCGCCTCGACCAGTTCCCACTCCCGGTGCCGCGCGGCGATCCCCGGGTCCGGACGAACGGACTCGACCCGCACCCCGGGCACCGTTTCCGCGGCGGTGATCAGCACGTCCGGCTGCCGGCCCGCGGGAAGGGCCACCACGATGTCGTCGACCGCCTGATCCGGGGACCGTTCGACGATGTCCATCGCGAGGATGTCCGCATCGACCAGCCCAAGGGCGGTGGCCACGGCGCCGAGGGTTCCCGGCCGGTCCGGTAGCAACAGGCGGAGTACATAAGACATGGCGGTTGGCTCGCCTCCCAGATGGCGGACTGCTGGTGCAGGAATACCCGCTGATCGGCCTGGCGGCACGGGACATTCGGGTGATAACGCTAGCCATTGTCGGTGCACGGCGTTTCGGTGAGATCACCACGGTGGTCATGTCCGATTACCGGCTGCGCAGTTGGGTGCGCCGACTGTGCGGTCGTGACCCCGCCCCGGGGGTTGTCGCACGAGTCCGGACCGGAGAACCGCTGTGCGGCAGCGTTGAGCGGCGGCGGGTACCGGGAAGCTCGGCGGCAACGCCACCATCCGGGCACGCCTAGGATCGAACCCGGTCGGCAACCGACGGCGCGCGGCGTGCGTGAACGCGTCGCCCACCGACCGGCCACCGCAGACCCGCCCCGGAACAACCCGGGACCCTCGAGCGCCAGGAGAACCGTGTCCAGCGTGTCACCGCCCCCCGACAGCAGGGCCGCCGATGCTCGGCCGGAACCGCCGGTCGGGGATACCGCCCCGAAGCCGGCCCTGACCCGCGACGACGTCGCGCACCTGGCCCACCTGGCACGGCTGGAGGTGACCGACGCCGAACTCGACCTGTACGTCGGTCAGCTGTCGGTGATCCTGGATTCCGTCGCGGCGGTGAGCGAGGTGGCCGCGTCCGAGGACATCGCGCCGACCACCCACGCCGTGCCGCTGACGAACGTGTACCGCGAGGACGTCGTCGTGCCGGGACTGAGCCAGCAGGCAGCACTCGCCGGTGCGCCCGCCGCGGAGGACGGCCGGTTCCGGGTACCGCAGATCCTGGGGGAAGAGCAGTGAGCGACCCGAAGGCGGACGACCTGACCCGGAAGACGGCCGAGTGGCTCGCGGGCGCCATCGCCGCCGGAGACGTCAGTGCAGAAGAGGTCACCAGGGCGCACCTGGATCGGATCGAGGCGGTGGACGGCGCCGTACACGCGTTCCTGCACGTCTCCACCGAGTCGGCACTCGAGCAGGCGCGGGCGGTGGACCGGGCCCGGGCGGACGGCGCCGCACCGGCGTCACCGCTGGCGGGTGTGCCGTTGGCGCTCAAGGACATCGTCGTGCAGGCCGGCATCCCGGCCACCGCCGGTTCGAAGATCCTCGAGGGCTGGATCCCGCCGTACGACGCCACCGTCACCCGCAAGCTGCTGGACGCCGGCGTCGTCATTCTCGGGAAGACCAACCTCGACGAATTCGCGATGGGCTCGTCGACGGAGAACTCCGCGTACGGCCCCAGCCGCAACCCGTGGGACCTGACGAAGATCCCCGGCGGGTCCGGCGGCGGGTCGGCCGCCGCGCTGGCCGCCTTCGAGGCGCCGCTGGCGATCGGCACCGACACGGGCGGCTCGATCCGGCAGCCCGCCGCCGTCACCGGCACCGTCGGTGCCAAACCCACCTACGGCGGGGTGTCCCGGTACGGCGTCATCGCGCTGGCGTCCTCGCTGGATCAGGTCGGCCCGTGCGCCCGCACCGTCACCGACACGGCCCTGCTGCACGAGGTGATCGCCGGGTACGACCCGCTGGATTCCACCTCGATCCCGCAGCCGGTTCCGCCGGTGCTGCACGCGGTCCGCCGCGGCCAGACCGATGGGGTCGCCGGCATGCGGATCGGCGTGGTCAAGCAGCTCGGTGGAAAGGGTTACCAGGCCGGGGTTCTCGCCTCGTTCGAGGCGGCGGTCGGCACCCTGCGCGGCGCCGGCGCGGACATCGTAGAGGTGGACTGCCCGCACTTCCAGTACGCGCTGGCCGCGTACTACCTGATCCTGCCGAGTGAGTGTTCGTCCAACCTCGCCAGGTTCGACGCCATGCGGTACGGCCTGCGGGTGGGGGACGACGGCACCGCCTCGGCGGAGGAGGTGATGTCGCTGACCCGCGGCAAGGGGTTCGGCGCGGAGGTCAAGCGCCGCATCATCCTCGGCACCTACGCGTTGTCGGCGGGCTACTACGACGCCTACTACGGCTCGGCGCAGAAGGTCCGGACGCTGATCAAGCAGGACTTCGAGAAGGCGTTCGGCGTCGCGGACGTGCTGATCTCCCCGGCCTCGCCGGTGACCGCGTTCGGCATCGGCGAGAAGGTCGACGACCCGATGGCGATGTACCTCAACGACCTGGCCACCATTCCCGGTTCGCTGGCCGGGATCCCGGCGCTCAGCGTGCCCAGCGGCATCGCCTCGGACACCGGATTGCCCGTCGGCTTGCAGATCATGGGCCCGGCGCTGGGCGAGGCCGACATCTACCGCGCCGCGGCGGCTTTCGAGAGCGCCTACGCCGCAGCGCATTCCGGGCTGGTCCCGGACCGAATTCCGGAACTGGAGGCGATGACGCGATGACGGCCGCACTGCGGGCCCCGGACGGGCTGATGGACTACGACGAGGCGATCGAGCGATTCGACCCGGTGATGGGGCTGGAGGTGCACGTCGAACTCGGCACCGTGACCAAGATGTTCTGCGGCTGCCCCACGGAGTTCGGCGCCCCGCCGAACACCCAGGTGTGCCCGGTGTGCCTGGCGCTGCCCGGTGCGATGCCGACGATCAACCGGACGGCGGTGGAGTACGCGATCCTGATCGGCCTGGCGCTGAACTGCACGATCGCCCCGTGGTGCCGGTTCGCCCGGAAGAACTACTTCTACCCGGACATGCCGAAGAACTTCCAGACCTCGCAGTACGACGAGCCGATCGCCTTCGACGGCTACCTCGACGTCGAGGTCGACGGCGAGACGGTCCGCGTGGAGATCGAGCGCGCGCACATGGAGGAGGACACCGGGAAGTCCCTGCATGTCGGCGGTTCCACCGGGCGGATCTCCGGGGCGGAGTACTCGCTGCTGGACTACAACCGGGCCGGGGTGCCGCTGGTGGAGATCGTCACCAAGCCCATCGTCGGCACCAAGGCGCTGGCGCCGGTGGTGGCCAAGGCCTACGTCGCGGCGCTCCGGGACCTGCTCAAGACGCTGGGTGTCTCCGACGTCCGGATGGACCAGGGTTCGCTGCGCTGTGACGCCAACCTGTCGCTGACCCCGGCCGGCAACCCGGTCTTCGGCACCCGCACCGAGACGAAGAACGTCAACTCGCTGCGGTCGGTAGAACGCGCCGTGCGGTACGAGATCACCCGGCAGGCAGCGATTCTCGCGGCAGGTGGACGGATCAAGCAGGAGACCAGGCACTTCGACGAGTCGACCGGGACGACGGCGCCCGGGCGGTCGAAGGAGACCGCCGAGGACTACCGGTACTTCCCCGAGCCCGACCTGGTTCCGTTGGCCCCGGAGAGCGGATGGGTGGAGAAGCTCCGCGCGGGACTGCCGGAGTTCCCCTGGCTGCGCCGGAACCGGCTGCAGCAGCAGTGGGGGCTGACGGATGCGGAGATGCGGGACCTGGTCGCCGCGGATGCCGTCGAGCTGGTGGCGGCCACCGTCGAGGCGGGGGCGTCACCGGCGGAGGCCCGGTCCTGGTGGGCGTCCTATCTGGGTCAGCAGGCCAACGCCCGCGGCGTCACCCTCGAAGAGCTGCCGATCACCCCGGCCCAGCTGGCCGACGTCATCGGCAAGGTCTCGTCCGGTGCCCTGACCACCAAGATGGCCCGGCAGGTGGTGGACGGCGTGCTGGCCGGTGAGGGCACACCCGACGAGATCGTCGCCGCCAGGGGGCTCGCGGTCGTCTCCGACGACTCCGCGCTGCAGCAGGCTGTGGACGAGGCCCTCGCCGCCCAACCGGCGGTGGCCGACAAGATCCGCTCCGGCAAGGTGCAGGCCGTCGGCGCCATCGTCGGAGCGGTGATGAAGGCGACCAGGGGCCAGGCCGATGCCGGCCGGGTCCGGGAACTGGTGCTGACCACGCTCGGCGTACAGGCCTGACCGCTGGCTCGACGATCCGAGGCGAGCCATCGCGGGTGCCGAGCGCAGGGCAGCCACCCGCCGGCGGGGCAGCTGGACGGTGAGCTCGACCGGGCCGAGCAGGATCGACGCGACAGGAGGATCCGGTGAGGATTGCGCTGGCCCAGATCGTCAGTACGTACGACCCCGCGGAGAACCTGGAACTGGTGGCGGACGCGGTGCAGCGGGCCGCCGCCGACGGTGCCCGGTTGGTGGTGCTCCCGGAGGCGACGATGTGCGCCTTCGGCGTCGCCCTCGGTCCGGTCGCCGAACCGCTCGACGGGCCGTGGGCGACGACGGTGCGCCGCATCGCCGACGAGCACGAGATCACGGTGGTGGTGGGCATGTTCACCCCCGGGCCGGCGACCGCGGACGGCAGGGGCCGGGTGCGGAACACCCTGCTGGCAACCGGCGGGGGCGTCGAGACGTCGTACGACAAGATCCACCTGTTCGATGCCTACGGGTTCCGTGAGTCGGACACGGTGGCGCCCGGCACCGAACCGGTGACGATCGACGTCGACGGCGTTCCGGTCGGGCTGAGCACCTGCTACGACGTCCGATTTCCGGGCCTGTTCCAGACCCTGGGGGACCGCGCCCCGATCATCGTGCTGGCCGCGTCCTGGGGGAGCGGCTCGGGCAAGCGGGAACAGTGGGACCTGCTGACCAGGGCCCGAGCGCTGGACAGCACCAGTTTCCTGCTGGCCGCCGCCCAGGGTGATCCGCTGTCGGTGGGCCGGCAGCCGCGTGGGTCGGCGCCCACCGGGATCGGCGGCAGCATTGCCGTCTCGCCCACCGGTGGGGTGCTGGCACAGTTGGACGAGAAGCCGGACCTGCTGGTCGTCGATGTGGACCCCCGTGACGCCGCGCGGACCCGAGAGGCACTGCCGGTGCTGGCGAACCGCCGGTTCTGAGCGGGGGTTGGCAAGTCCGGTCGAGTCGGGTCCGTGACGGCGCGAGTTGGGTGGAGTTCGGGTCGGTCTGCGGCGCGGATGTGCGCCCGAACTCGACGCAACTTGTGCTGGCCACGGCGCGCCGGTTCGTGATGCCGCCGGCGACGGTGCGAGTGCCGGACGCCCGGTATCGACAGGGCCCGACGTCAGTCCGGTCCGCCGTCGCCGCCGGAACTTCCGGACGGCACGACGATCACCCGGTCGTCGCTGGGCACGGGTTTGCCCTTGCCGTCCTTGTTGGAGGTGGTCAGCCAGAGCAGGCCCTGCTGGTCCGCAGCGACCGTCAGCAGCCGCCCGTAACGGTTGTCCAGCAGCACGGTGGGGGTTCCGGTGAACGACCCGCCGGAGCCCATCTGCACCGCGGTGAGCTGCTGCTTGTCCAGTGAGGTGTTGGCCAGCAGGCCGCCTGAGATGGAGCAGTCGGCGGCGCCGCCGTCGGCGGCCGTCCAGGTCCACAGTGCCTTGCCGGCAGCAAATTTCGCATAGTTCTTACCGGCCTCCAGCGGCAGCAGGACGTCCTCGCCGCGTCGCCGGTCCAGCGCGGCGACGGTGCCGTCGGTCATCGGGCACATGCCCGCGACCTGGGTGAACCCCGAGGCGAAGATCGGTGACCCGGGGATCGGGTTCGACTCCGCCGGCTTGCCGAACTCGTCCAGCCGCAACACCTTTCCGGCCAGGGATGCCTTGTCCGCGGCCAGGGCGGGCTTGCCGGTGTCGCCGGTCCCCACGTACAGCAATCGATCGGCCCCGAAGGCGATCCGACCACCGTTGTGCGTCGTGCCCTTGGGAATCCCGGTGAAGATCGGCTTGGCCACATCGCCCTTGGCGATCCGCACGATCCGGTTGTCCTTGGCGGTGGTGATGTAGGCGTAGATCAGCCCGTCCTCCTCGTAGGACGGCGACAGCGCAATGCCCAGCAGGCCACCGTCACCGGCGGCGTCCACCCCTGCGAAGGTGGTGACCAGGACCGGATCGACGCCCTTCGCGACCTGCAGCAGCCGTCCGGTGGTCCGCTCGCCGACCAGCGCCGAACTGCCGTCGGCCATCGGGACCAGACCCCACGGTGCGCTCAGACAGGTGGCGATGACGGCCTCGTCGGTCGGGGCACACGGATCCGGCGGGGCCACGGTGCCGCTCGGCGCCGGGGCGCCCGAGCTGCCGGGCGGGCTGGTCGGCGCTGACGAGCTGGACGGGCCGCGGGACGTCTCGTCGGGCAGCGCCGCCCGGGCGGTCAGCGAGGGCTGCACGGTGAAGCTGGGCGCTTCGCCGGAGAAGTCGGCGCAGCCCGCGGTCAGCGCAAGGACCGCGGCCAGCGCCGCCACCACGCGGCCGTGCGCGAACCGGCCGCGCGTGAACCGGCCGCGCGCGAAACGGCCGTGACGGCGGCCGGGGAAGCGGGCGCGTCGGCCGCCTGGATGGGAGGACATCACCGTCAACGGTACTGGCCGGCCGGAAGCCGGCCGTTGGACGCGGAACGAGCCGGCGGCCGGCCGGCCGTCCCGAGCAGCAGCAGCGCGTCCGGCGCGAGCATGTACCGGATCCGCGCGCGCCGCCCGGAGGAGAAGTGCATCGTGAACCCGGCCACCCCCGCCCTGGCCTTCCACGGCGAACTCGACCACTCCGTCCGTTGCGCGCCGGTCCGGTGGGCGATCACCGTGTTCCTCGACAGCACCCGCCGCCACCGCAGCACGACCGCCGTGTCGTCGACGTGCCACCGCGCCTCCCGCGCCCGCAGCACCGCGAGCAGGTACGCCATCGGCATCGGCAGGGCGGCGAGCAGCCGCCACCAGCCGGGAAGTAACAGCAGCAGCAGCGGTGAATCCGGCGCCGTATTCCATCGGGACCGTCAGATAGCGCCGGTGGATCCTTGCGGGCAGTGGAGTCAGCGGCACCGCCGGCCACCGGATCTCCGGCAGGGCGCGACCGATCAGCGCCCGTGCCCGGTCGGTCTTGATCAGCGGAAACAGCATGCGGCGGTTGTTGTTGGCCGCGCCGAGGCCGGCCACCTCGACCTGCAGGCTGCAGTACCCGAACGGCGCCCGCCAGAGCCCTTCGACGATCCGGACGGCCTGCACCCGGGCCACCGGGATGGTTCCCGACTGGGTGCCCAGCAGTCCCCGGGAATTGCGCAGCACATCGCCGTCCCGGGTGAGGGTGAACTGGTTCAACCGCAACGCGTTCGCCACCACGCCGAGGACGATCGCGACCACGATCAGGGCCACCATCACCGCGACGGCGCCCCGCGGCTCGACGGATTCGTGCATGAAGTCCGCGGCCCGGCTGGGCACGAAATCGGAGAACCGGTACCAGGTGACCAGGGCGACGGCGAAGATCAGCGGGATCGTGTTGTTGGTGATGGCGGCGAACAGCATCTCCCGGGTGCGCAGCACAGCGATGACGTCCGGCCCCCTCTTCGGCGTCGCGGTCGAGGCGCTCCGCCGCCAGGACAGGTAGCGCTGCAGGGTGGAGGAATCGTTCGGACCGTGGTCGGCGCCGATGGTCGCACCCGGACCCGGCTCGGCGCGGTCGGCTGCACCGAGGTGCGCCGTTCCTCGGGCTGTCGCGTCCGGTGCGGTGGCCGCCGGTGCCCGCACCTGCAGGGCGGCGCGCACCTGGTCCAGCCGCCGCCCGGACAGGCTGCCCAGCACGACCGCGGAACCGTTGCGATCGCCCGGCGACTGCACCTTCAGCCCCCAGACGCCGACCAGTCGTTGGCTCAGCGAGCGGTATGCGTCCAGGGCGGTGATCCGGCTGATCGGCACCACCCGCACCGTTCGGTTGAGCAGGCCGGCGCGCAGTCGGAGCACCCCGCTGATCACCGAGTACTTCTTCACGTGCCATTGCGCGACGGCGATCAACATCACGATCGCGAAGAGCACCGCGTTCACCCAGAACGGCGCACCGCCCAGGATGGTGACGACCAGGAACGGGATGGCCGATCGCAGCGTCTTGGCCGTTTCGATCACCAGATAGACCGGATGCAGCCGGGTGTCCGGTACGGCGACGCCCATGGCGGTGAGCGGTAGTTCGGCATCCAGTGCGCCGGCCGCCGGCGGACCGGGTTCAGACATCGTCGGCGACGTCGGAGAGCCGGCTGATCCGGTTGCACAGATCGTCGGCCTCCACCCGGTCCAGACCGCTCAGCGTCACCGAGCCGGCCGCCGTCTTGATCTTCAGGTTGGTGAACCAGTAATGGTCGGCGACCGGCCCGCGTTCGGTGCGCAGATTCTGTACGCGGTGCATCGGGACGATGGTCCGTTTGAGGAAGATGATCCCGTGCTGGACGTCGATCTCGGTGAGCGAGATGGCGTACCAGAAAACGCGGTACCGGATGACCGGCAGCACCGCGACGCCGATCGCCACAGCGACGACATACACGGCCACGACGGCCCAGCGCAGGTACCACTCACCCCACGGCACGACGACGGCCAGACCGACCAGCAGGACGAGCAGGGGCGTCGCGGAAAACACGGCCCGCCACCGCCAGTACCCGACCACCCGGTCGGAGAGTCGGTGACGGTCGACGGGATCGTCGCCGGGCAGGGGTGCGAACGCCTCTAGTTCCGCAGCAGATGTCTGTTCGACCGCCCGGGAGAGCGAAGGGAGGGCTGGATCGGGTGAGTCCGGGTGTGGATCGGGAGGTGAATCAGGCGCTGGACCAGGTGCTGGTTCAGGTAATGAGTCGGCCGGTGGGCTCGAGGCACCGGATTGAGCCGCTGCGGGACCCGGGTGCATCGCGGTGGGCGTGGAGACCGGGTGGGTGGAGGACGAAACCGGGCCTGCCGCAGGCGGTGCGGGCCCGGCGACCGGCGCGCCGGGGAACACCCCGGTCGGCGGTCGGCTCGTCACGCGATCAGCGTACGGTGCCGCCGGGGGCGACCGGAATGTCAGGAAACCGGGCGGGCCAGCGGCATTGCGGCTGCGGGATGCTGCTCCACCGGAGCGCCACCCTCCTGGACCGCCTCGGCGGCGGGCGGGTCGGCGGCGGCCAGCCGAGCGGTGATCGGGTCGTCGGCAGGCGGGTCGGACACGGCATCGTCGTCGGTCGGGTCGTCGGCAGCCGGCTCGGCCACCGGCGCGATCCTGGGCTGATCGTCGGCGGCCGGGTCGGCCACGGCCCCGTCGCTGGCCTGGTCGTCAGCGGGTGCGCCAACCGCGGGAGGGTCGTCGGCTGGTGGTTCATCGGCGGGCGCGTCCGGTCCCAGCCGCAGGCTGCCCCCGGAAACCCCCACCAGCCTGGGGAGGTCCCTCGGCCGGACCATCGGCAGCCGCACCCGCCTGCCGTCCAGGGCGACCGCGATCGCCCACCGGGCGTCGTTGAACTCCAGGCCCGCGAGCTCCGTCCACAGCATCTTCTTGGCGCCGAGCAGCCCGTAGGCGGTCACCCCCGCCGGCGTCGCCTTCGTTCTGGTGAGCGCCACCCAAACGAGGGCGAGAACCGGCACCACGAACGTCACCGCCCAGGCACCCCCGCTGGTCGCCAACGGGGTGACGCAGAACAACAGCAGGACCGGAAAGAACAGCGCCGGCGCCGGCAGCCGGAAGGTGGCGCTCTGCGGTCGTCGGGCCTCGGAGCTGGACATGTCGTCCATGGTGACATCTGCGCCGGCCGGCCCGGTGCGGCGCGATGACCGGCACGGCGGCTGTTCCAGGACCGTCGCGCGCCCGGTGTTTCCACGATGTGAGACACACGTCCCGTCCTGTTGACACCACTTGGACCCGGTCCTAGTCTTCGGGCATGGCTTTCCTCCTCGTAATCAGTTAGCGCGTCCTCGCCGAAAGGCGGAGGCGCGCAACCCCTTGGTCACCCCGGTGACGAGGGGTTTTTTCTTGTCCTGATCCAGCCGGAAGGCACCTCGACCGGCCCGGACAGCGACGCCACGCCAGCGCCACGACAACCAGCGACACGACAACCAGCGACACGACAACCAGCGACACGACAACCAGCGACACAGCCAGCAGAGAAGGTTCCGATGACGCAGGGCCGCACCGCCGAAGTCCGACCGCCGGCAGTCCATCCGCCGGGTCCCGTTGTCCCGAGCGTCCCGGCACGTGCGGCCGAGCGCTCGGTGGAGCGGCTCAGCGGTGCCGCCTCGGTGGTCCGCTCGCTCGAGGAGGCAGGCGCCGAGGTGGTGTTCGGCATCCCCGGCGGCGCCGTACTGCCCGTTTACGACCCACTGCTGGACTCCACCAGGGTCCGGCACGTGCTGGTCCGGCACGAGCAGGGCGCCGGCCACGCCGCGACCGGCTACGCGCAGGCCACCGGCAAGGTCGGCGTCTGCATCGCGACCTCCGGCCCGGGCGCCACCAACCTGGTCACCCCGCTCGCCGACGCGCAGATGGACTCCGTCCCGCTGGTCGCGATCACCGGCCAGGTCGGCAGGTCGATGATCGGCACCGACGGCTTCCAGGAGGCCGACATCTGCGGCATCACGATGCCGATCACCAAGCACAACTTCCTCGTCACCGATCCGGCCGAGATCCCACAAACGATCGCGGCCGCCTTCCACCTGGCATCAACGGGCCGACCCGGCGCCGTGCTGGTGGACATCCCCAAGGACGTGCTGCAGTCGGAGACCACCTTCGTCTGGCCGCAGGACGTCCATCTCCCCGGGTACCGGCCGACCATGCGGCCGCACTCCGGGCAGATCACCGCCGCCGCCCGGCTGATCGCTGCCGCGCGACGTCCGGTGCTGTATGTGGGGGGCGGTGTGCTGAAGGCCCGGGCGACCGAGGCCCTTCGACAGCTGGCCGAGCTGACCGGTATCCCGGTCGTCACCACTCTCATGGCTCGCGGGGCCTTCCCGGACTCCCATGTCCAGCACCTGGGCATGCCCGGGATGCACGGCACCGTGACGGCAGTGGCGGGAATGCAGCGCGCCGATCTGATCATCGCGTTGGGTGCCCGGTTCGACGACAGGGTCACCGGCCAGCTCTCGACCTTCGCACCGGGTGCGACCGTGATCCATGCGGACATCGACCCGGCCGAGATCGGCAAGAACCGGGTCGCCGATGTGCCCATCGTCGGGGACGCCCGGGAGGTGATCACCGAACTGATCGCCGCGGTGACCGCCGAGCAGGCCTCCGGTGTCGTCGCCGACCTGACCGCTTGGTGGGCCGAACTGGAGGAGTTGCGGAGCACGTTCCCGCTCGGCTACGACTGGCCGCCCGACGGATCGCTGGCGCCGCAATACGTCGTGGAAAGGCTGGGCGCGATCGCCGGTCCGGACGCGATCTACGTGGCGGGTGTCGGCCAGCACCAGATGTGGGCCGCCCAGTTCGTCTCCTACGAGAAGCCCGGAACGTGGCTCAACTCCGGCGGTCTCGGGACGATGGGCTACGCGGTGCCGGCCGCGATGGGCGCCAAGATGGGCCGTCCGGACGCCACCGTGTGGGCGATCGACGGCGACGGCTGCTTCCAGATGACGAACCAGGAACTCGCCACCTGCGCGATCGAGGGCATCCCGATAAAGGTCGCGGTGATCAACAACGGCAACCTCGGCATGGTCCGGCAGTGGCAGACCCTGTTCTACGGCGAGCGGTACTCGCAGACCGATCTCGGAACCCACAAGCACCGCATTCCCGACTTCAAGCTGCTCGCCGAGGCGTACGGCTGTGTCGGAATGCGGTGCGAGTCCCGGGAAGACGTCGACCGCACCATCGAGGCGGCGATGGCGATCAACGACCGGCCGGTGGTGGTCGACTTCGTCGTCGGCGCCGATGCGCAGGTCTGGCCGATGGTGGCAGCCGGAACGGGCAACGACCACATCATGGCCGCCCGCGGCATCCGGCCCCTCTTCGACGAGGAATGAGATCCCCGATGACGCAATTCGGTTACGCCCCATGGCCCCGCGCCTTCACCGCCGTCGACCATCCCGCCGGGGCCGCCGGAGCGCGGGCCACGGCGATCCTGCCGGTGCCGGCGCAGGGCGCCCCCGGCCGCGTGTCGCCGGCACCGTCGGCGGCCTCCCGGACCGCGGTGACTGCGGCCGCGCCCCACCTGCCCGCCGTCCGCGATCAGCGGCACGGCCCCACCCAAGGAGCCCATCCCGCCGTGACCCGCCATACGTTGTCGGTGCTGGTCGAGAACAAACCCGGTGTGCTGGCGCGAGTCTCGGCGCTGTTCTCGCGTCGGGGGTTCAACATCCATTCCCTCGCCGTCGGTCCCACGGAGAACCCGGACGTGTCCCGGATGACCATCGTGGTGGCCGTCGAGGGGCTGCCGCTGGAGCAGGTCACCAAGCAGCTCAACAAGCTGATCAATGTGCTCAAGATCGTGGAACTCGCGCCCGCGCAGGCGGTTCAGCGGGAGTTGCTGCTGATCAAGCTGCGGTCCGACGCGACCAGCCGGCCGCAGATCGTCTCGATCGTGGAGATGTTCCGGGCCAGGGTCATCGACATCACCCCGGAGGCGGTCACCGTCGAGGCCACCGGCACCAGCGACAAGCTCGAGGCCCTGGTCAAGATGCTGGAACCGTTCGGGGTGCGCGAGTTGGTGCAGTCCGGGATGGTGGCGCTCGGCCGGGGGGCGCGGTCCATCACCTCCGCGAACAGCAGGGCAGACTGATCCGACGCCGGTCCCATCCGTCCGGGTCGGTACGGCCCGCGAACAAGGCAGATCCGACCGACAGACACCCCGACCGACGCAGACCAACCCATCCAGACCCGAACGACCCCGAGAAAGCAGGAACACCAGCAATGGCCGCGGAGATCTTCTACGACGACGACGCCGACCTCTCGATCATCCAGGGGCGCAAGGTCGCCGTCATCGGGTACGGCTCGCAGGGTCACGCCCACGCACTGAGCCTGCGTGATTCCGGCGTGGACGTCCGGGTCGGCCTGCCCGAGGGCTCCAAGTCCAGGGTCAAGGCCACCGACCAGGGGCTGCGGGTGGTGACGCCCGCGGAGGCGGCCGCCGAGGCGGACGTGATCATGATTTTGACGCCGGACCACGTGCAGCGGCACGTGTACGCCGAGGCGATCGAGCCCCACCTGAGCGCCGGGAAGGCGCTGGCGTTCGGCCACGGCTTCAACATCCGGTTCGGCTACATCAAGCCGCCGGCCGACATCGACGTGATCATGATCGCGCCGAAGGGACCCGGTCACCTGGTGCGCCGGGAGTTCGTCGACGGCAAGGGCGTGCCCTGCCTGATCGCGGTCGAGCAGGACTACACCGGCGGCGCGCAGGCACTGGCGCTGTCCTACGCGCGGGGCATCGGCGGCGCCCGGGCGGGCGTCATCAAGACGACCTTCCCGGAGGAGACCGAGACCGACTTGTTCGGTGAGCAGGCCGTGCTCTGCGGCGGCATGTCCCGGCTCGTCCAGCTCGGCTTCGAGACTCTGGTCAACGCGGGGTACCAGCCGGAGATCGCCTACTTCGAGTGCCTGCACGAGCTGAAGCTGATCGTCGACCTGATGTACGAGGGCGGCATCGCCAAGCAGCGCTGGTCGGTGTCGGACACCGCGGAATACGGCGACTACGTCTCCGGGCCGCGGGTGATCGACGACCACGTCGCGAAGAACATGCAGGGCGTACTGGCCGACATCAAGGACGGCACCTTCGCCGCCCGGTTCATCGCCGACCAGGACGCGGGGGCACCGGAGTTCAAGAAGTTCCGCGCGGAGCAGGAGAAGCACCCGATCGAGGAGACCGGGCGGCACCTGCGCGGGCTGATGAGCTGGGTCGCCAAGCAGGACGACTACACCGGCACCGCGGACCGCGGCTGACCCGGTCCAGGACGGGAGAAGGCCCCCCGCAGCCTGCGGGGGGCCTCCTGCGTGACGGCGATCCGGGGTACGTGCAGTGGGCCGGGATCAGAACGTCTTGCCGCCCTTGGCCTTGAACCACTCGCGGGACTGCGTGTTGAGCAGGAACACGACGATCAGCACCGGGATGACGAAGCCGAGCAGGCTGGTGAAGCCGAAGCTCGAGGCGAAGATGGACAGCAGCGCCAGCACCGCGTAGACCGCGCAGGCGATCACCAGGATCTGCCCGTTCTTGCCGTTCAGTGCGACGACGCCGCCCCAGATCATGAGCGCGGCAACGACGATCGTGCCCAGCGTCACGATGATCAGGAAGGTGCCGGCGCCGCCGACGGCGTTGCAGGCGTCCACCGTGTCACGGTCGAGCGAGCTGCTGTTGCAGACCGCGCTGCTGGCCGAGCTGAGAATGCTGCCGGCGGCGAAGGCGAGAAGCCCGAACAGGATGCCCAGACCGCCCCAGATGAACGCCAGCACGGCGGCCGCGGTCACCATGCCGGGACGGACCGACCCGGCGGGCGCGCCGTACCCGGCCTGGCCCGCCGGGTAACCGGGCGTGCCGTAGGCGGGCTGGGCGTACTGCGGCTGCTGGTGCCCCGGCTGCTGGTACTGGCCGGGCTGTTGAAACCCGGACTGTTGATACCCGGTCTGGGGATACTGACCGGCCGGATAGGACCCGGCGGGCGCGGCGGAGGGGTGCTGACCCGCGGAACCGAACGGCTCGTTGGATCCGGGGTAGCCGGAGGGTGTGCTCATGGCGGTTCCGTTTCTGTGCCGCTCTGGTCGACGCCGTGTCGATCCAGAACCGGACCGGCGGGTGCCGGGACCGGGGTGTCGGTGGTGGCCGACGGTGCTCGAGCAGGAGGTTTGGTGCGCGATGTCGGTTTGCCGGTCGGCGTGACGATATCGCCTGCACCGCCGGAGAGGAGCGGGTCGTCGGCAGCGTGATACCACCGGGGGTGCGAATCACTCGTTGTTGCACGGCTAGCATGGGCCGCCGGGCTTCGCGCTCACGGGCCGTCCGCAGCAGTGCACCGGGGGACGACCCGGCCCGCCGGTCGGGTGGCCGTCCGTGCACCGAAACGGACCCGCCCACCCCGCACCCGCCCACCCGCGCACCTGACCACGCACCCACGGACCCGCCCACCTAACGGAGATGACAGCTGTGCCCAAGCCCGTCGTACTGATCGCCGAACAGCTCGCACCGTCCGCGATGGATGTGCTCGGGACCGAATTCGAGATCCGGCACGTCGACGGTGCCGACAGGTCCGCGCTGCTGCCCGCGCTGGCCGAGGCCGATGCGGTGCTGATCCGCTCGGCCACTACGATCGATGCCGAGGCGCTCGCCGCCGGCCCGCAGCTCAAGGTCGTCGCCCGGGCAGGGATCGGGCTGGACAACGTGGACGTGCCGGCCGCGACCGCCCGCGGCGTGCTGGTGGTCAACGCCCCGCAGTCCAACATCATCACCGCCGCGGAGCACGCCATCGCGCTGCTGCTCGCGGTGGCCAGGAACATTCCGGCCGCCGATGCCTCGGTGCGGGCGGGGGAGTGGAAGCGCAGCAAGTTCACCGGCGTCGAGCTCGCCGACAAGACCGTCGGGGTGGTCGGTCTCGGCCGGATCGGGCAGCTGTTCGCCGCCCGGGTCGCCGGCTTCGGCACCACGGTCATCGCCTACGACCCGTACCTGCAGCCGGCGCGGGCGGCCGCCCTCGGCGTTCGGCTGGTCGACCTGCCGACGCTGCTGGCCACCGCCGACGTCATCTCCATCCACCTGCCCCGCACCCCGGAGACGCTGGGGCTGATCGGTGCCACCGAGCTGGCGACCACCAAGCCGGGGGTGCTGATCGTCAACGCCGCCCGCGGCGGGCTGATCGACGAGCAGGCACTGGCCGACGCGCTGGTCAGCGGACAGGTCGGCGGGGCAGGCGTCGACGTCTACGTCAAGGAGCCGCTGGGCGCGGACAGCCCACTGCGGACAGCGCCGAACACCGTCCTCACCCCGCACCTGGGCGCCTCCACCGCCGAGGCGCAGGACAAGGCCGGTACCGCTGTGGCCCGGTCGGTGAAGCTGGCGCTGCGCGGCGACTTCGTACCGGACGCGGTCAACGTGCAGGCCGCGGGTCCGGTCCCGGACGAGTTGCAGCCGTGGATCCCCCTGGTGTCCAGGCTCGGCACCATCCTCACCGCGGTCGCCGGCGGGGTGCCCAGCCAGGTGGTCGTCGAGGTCCGCGGCGACCTCTCGGCGCAGGACACCTCGATCCTGCAGCTCGCTGCGGTCCGGGGCATCTTCGGCGGCGTCATCACCGAGGCGGTCACCTTCGTCAACGCGCCGGCGCTGGCCGCCGAGCACGGGCTGAGCCTGTCCGGCACCGTCACCGAGGAAACCGGTGACTACCGCTCGTCGGTGACCCTGCGCGGGGCGATGGCCGACGGCGAGTTCCGCGCGGTGTCCGGCACGCTTTCCGGCGACAACCAGGTCGCGAAGCTGATCGAGATCAACAACCGGCACTTCGACCTGCGGGCGGCCGGCAACCTGCTGGTCGTCGCCTACGCCGATCGGCCCGGTGTGATGGGAACCGTCGGCGCCCTGCTGGGCCGCGAGGAGATCAACATCGAAGCCGCCCAGATCTCCCAGGAACTGGACGGCCGGGCGTCGATCATGGTGCTGCGGGTGGACCGGGTGCCCCCGCAGGACCTGCTCGATGCCATCGGTGAGGCGGTCGACGCAAGCGCCATCCGGGGGATACCTACGGGCTGACCGGCCACCCTGCGTCCGTATCGTCCCGGCTACGGATACCCTGACGCGTGCTCGGACCGGTGAACCGCCGGTCGGGGGTGAGCAGCTACCGATCCGTGTCCACACCAGTACGACCGTCCCGCGCGGGCCGGTCCCGCGGACAGCGCGGCAGGAAGGTCAACCATGAAGCTCGCGGTCATCCCAGGTGATGGCATCGGTCCCGAAGTGGTGGCAGAGGGCCTCAAGGTGCTGCGCGGCGTGGTGCCCGGGGTGGAAACCACCGAGTACGACCTGGGCGCCGCCCGCTGGCATCGCACCGGCGAACTGCTGCCCGATTCGGTGCTGCGGGAGATCCGAGAGCAGGACGCCATCCTGCTCGGCGCGGTCGGCGACCCCACGGTGCCGTCCGGCATCCTCGAGCGCGGCCTGCTGCTGCGGATCCGCTTCGAGCTCGACCACCACGTGAACCTGCGCCCGGCGCGGCTCTACCCGGGGGTGCCCGGCCCGCTGGCCGGCGACAAGGCGATCGATCTGGTCGTGCTGCGGGAGGGGACCGAGGGTCCGTACGTCGGCAACGGCGGCCTGCTGCGCAAGGACACACCGCACGAGATCGCCACCGAGGTCTCCCTGAACACCTACTTCGGCGTCGAGCGGGTGGTCCGCAACGCTTTCGAGCGGGCGGCCCGCCGGCCCCGCAAGCACCTCACCCTCATCCACAAGACGAACGTGCTGGTGCACTCCGGGCAGCTGTGGAGCCGGGTGGTGGAGGAGGTGTCGATGGAGTATCCCGACGTCGCCGTCGCCTACTCGCACATCGACGCCGCGATGATCCACCTGGTCACCGATCCGGGCCGGTTCGACGTGGTGGTCACCGACAACCTGTTCGGCGACATCTTCACCGACCTGGCCGCCGCCGTCTCCGGCGGCATCGGGCTGGCGGCGTCCGGCAACCTCGACGTCTCCCGGACCAACCCCAGCATGTTCGAGCCGGTGCACGGGTCGGCCCCGGACATCGCCGGCACCGGCACCGCCGACCCCACGGCCACCGTGCTGTCCATCGCGCTGCTGCTGGACCACCTCGGCCTGCCAGAGGCCGCCCGCCGGGTGGAGGCCGCGGTCGCGTTCGACCTGGCCACCCGGCAGAGCGGGTCGGTCGGCCGGACCACCGCCATCGGCGACCGGCTGGCCGCGCTGGCCTCCAGCTGACGCCACTCGGCCGGACCGTCAGACGGCAGGGACCGCGTTCGCCCGGCCGGTTCCGCAATCAGTACGTTCGCAAGGAGTCCGCCACGCCCACCGAACCGAGTTGATCCGACATGACAGCACCGGTGCGTCGATCCCCGCTGGGTGACGCCTTCCACGTCTTCGACACGACGCTGCGCGACGGTGCGCAACGGGAGGGGATCAGCTACTCCGTCGCCGACAAGATCGCCGTCGCCACGCTGCTGGACGAACTGGGCGTCGGCTTCATCGAGGGCGGCTGGCCGGGCGCGATGCCCAAGGACACCGAGTTCTTCGCCCGCGCAACCTCAGGCGAACTGCCGCTGCGGACTGCCCGGCTGGTCGCGTTCGGCGCGACCAGGAAGGCAGGCGTCAAGGCCGCGGAGGACCCGCAGGTGCGCGCCCTGCTCACGTCGAACGCGCCGGTGGTCACCCTGGTCGCCAAGTCCGATGTCCGGCACGTGGAACGCGCGCTGCGCACCACGCAGGAGGAGAACCTGGCGATGGTCGCCGACACCGTCTCGCTTCTGGTCGGCGAGGGACGCCGGGTGTTCCTGGACTGCGAGCACTTCTTCGACGGGTACGCGGCCGACCGGGACTACGGCGTGCGGGTCGGCGAGGCGGCAGATGACGGCCGGCGCCGACGTGATGGTGCTCTGCGACACCAACGGCGGCATGCTGCCGATGTCGATCGAGCGCGTGGTGCGGGAGGTGCTGAACCGGACCGGTTTCCGGCTCGGCATCCACTGCCAGGACGACACCGGCTGCGCGGTGGCCAATTCCGTCGCCGCGGTGCACGCCGGCGTCACCCACGTGCAGTGCACGGCGAACGGGTACGGCGAGCGGGCGGGGAACGCCGACCTGTTCGCGGTGCTCGGCAACCTGATCACCAAGATGAACCTGCCGGTGCTGCCGGACGGCGCGCTGGCCGAGATGACGCGGGTGTCGCACGCCCTGGCCGAACTGGCCAACATCGCGCCGAACACCCACCAGGCCTACGTCGGGTCGTCGGCGTTCTCGCACAAGGCGGGTCTGCACGCCTCCGCCATCAAGGTCGACCCCGACCTGTACAACCATCTCGACCCGGCGCTCGTCGGCAACGACATGCACATTCTGATCACCGAGATGGCCGGCCGGGCGTCGGTCGAGCTGAAGGCGCGCGAACTCGGCGTCGACCTGTCCGGCCGGCCGGAGGCGATCGGCCGGATCGTCGACACCGTCAAGGCAGCGGGAGGCGGCCGGCTGGTCGTACGAGGCCGCCGATGCGTCCTTCGAACTGCTGATGCGTGACGAGCTCGCGCGGGACGCGGTCCGATCCGCTCCGGGTCGCGGTCGCCGCGGGCGTTCCGGCTCGAGTCCTACCGGGTGATCGTCGAGAAGACCGAGCTGCCGACCCCGACGGTCAGCTCCGAGGCAACCGTCAAGGTGCACGTCGGTGGCCGGCGGATCATCGCCACCGCCGAGGGCAACGGCCCGGTCAACGCCCTGGACTCCGCACTGCGAGTCCGCGGTCGCCGAGCAGTTCCCCGAGTTCGCCAACGTCGAGTTGGTCGACTACAAGGTGCGCATCCTGGCCGGTTCGGCGGGCACCGACTCGATCACCAGGGTGCTGGTGTCCTCCGCCCGCGGCGCCGCGGGAATGGACCACCGTCGGCGTGCACGCCAACGTCGTCGAGGCGTCCTGGCAGGCCCTGGTGGACGCGCTGGTCTACGCGCTGCAACCCGACGGGTCCGACCGGCCCCGCCGTTGTTCCGTCGGCGGTCGGCCCATCGGGAACGGTGTCCACCGGCGGCGATGGCAGGCCGCCCGCCTCCGGCGGGGCACCGGTACCGCCGGGACAGTGTCGACCGCAGCTGCCGTGCTGTCGGCCTGAGTCGCATCCGCCGAGGACTCCGGCGCGCACCGCCCGACCCGGGAGTCCGGATCGGCACGAGCTGTGCAGGAGGATCACCGCATGCGCCTGGCCAGGATCGCCCACCCCGGCGGGGTCGCGTTCGTCACCGATCGACGGACCGGAGGGCGCGGAACGGGCGCGGGAGATCGCCGACCACCCGTTCGGAACGCCGACCTACACCGGCCGGGCCTGGCCACTGGCCGACACCCGGCTGCTCGCCCCGATCCTGCCGTCCAAGGTGGTCGCAGTCGGCCGCAACTACGCCGACCACGCCGCGGAACTCGGTAATGAGGTGCCCGGCGCGCCGATGATCTTCCTCAAGCCGTCGACGTCGGTGATCGGCCCGCGGGCCGCGATTCAGCTGCCGCCGTCGTCGCAGCGGGTGGAGTTCGAGGGCGAGCTGGCGGTCGTCATCGGCCGACCGTGCCGGGACGTCAGGGCCGAGAACGCGTCATCGGTGATCCTGGGCTACACCGTCGGCAACGACGTCACCGCCCGCGACCAGCAGCGCGCCGACGTGCAGTTCACCCGCGGCAAGGGCTACGACACGTTCTGCCCGCTCGGCCCGTGGATCGAGACCGAGCTCGACCCGTCCGACCTGTACCGTGCGGACCGAACTGGACGACGAGGTCATGCAGGACGGCCGGACCAGCGACATGGTCTTCACCGTCGGGGAGATCGTGGAGTTCGTCACCGCGGTGATGACGCTGCTGCCCGGTGACGTGCTGCTGACCGGAACACCCGCCGGGCGTCGGCCCGATGGTCGGCGGGGCAGACGGTCTCCGTCACCGTCGAGGGCATCGGCACGCTGACGAATCCGGTCGAAGCCGCGGCGCTGAGGTTCCCGCCGTCCGGTTCATCACCTGCGTCCGGGCGCTCTCGACGCCCGGTCCGATCGGTTAGGCTGCCACGGTCGCTGCCGCCTCCTCCGGCCGGTTCCGGTGGGCGGTTTTGACTGGCGGCTCCGCGTCGGGTCCATGACACAGACCCCACCATCTCGCTCCCCAGGGTCGTGCCATGCACCGCGCCGGTCCCCGGGAAGCGACCCGTCGCCGGTCGGGCGCGGTTCTGCCCGTCGCCGACCGGGACGCCGCACGTCGGCCTGGCCCGGACCGCGCTGTTCAACTGGGCGTTTGCCAGGCATCACGGTGGCGCGCTGGTGTTCCGGATCGAGGACACCGACGCCGCCCGGGATTCCGAGGAGTCCTACGCCGCGCTGCTGGACGCGATGACCTGGCTCGGCCTGGACTGGGACGAGGGACCGGGCATCGGCGGCCCGCACGCCCCGTACCGGCAGAGCGAGCGCGGCGGCATCTACCGCGAGGTGACGGCGGAGTTGCTGGCCGCCGGTCACCTGTACGAGTCGTACTCCACCAACCGACGACGTCACCGCGCGCTCGCTGGCCTCCGGCCGGAACCCGCAGTTGGGCTACGACAACTACGACCGGACGCCGGATCCCGCGCTCATCGAGGCCGCCGTCGCGGCCGGCCGTCGGCCGGTGCTGCGGCTGCGGGTACCGGACCGGGACATCGGCTTCGACGACCTGGTCCGCGGGCCGATCACCTTCCCGGCCGGCTCCGTGCCGGACCCGGTGCTGGTGCGCGGCACCGGGGAGCCGCTCTACACGCTGGTCAACCCCGTCGACGACGCGCTGATGAGCATCACCCACGTGCTCGCGCGGCGAGGACCTGCTGCCGTCGACGCCGCGGCAGATCGCGCTCTACGAGGCGCTGATCGACATCGGTCGCGCCGAGCTCGTGCCCGAGTTCGGGCACCTGCCGTTCGTCACCGGCGAGGGCAACCGGAAGCTCTCCAAGCGGGATCCGCAGTCCAACCTGTTCCAGTACCGCGACGACGGGTTCATCACCGAGGGCATGGTGAACTATCTGGCCCTGCTGGGCTGGTCGATCGCCGAGGACCGGGACATCTTCACCCCGGCCGAGCTGGTCGCCGCGTTCGACGGCCGCCGGATCTCCGGCAACCCGGCCCGCTTCGACCGCAGAAAGGCAGAGGCGATCAACGGCACCCACCTGCGGATGCTCACCGCCGACGACTTCGCGGACCGGTTGATCGGCTACCTGATGCAGCGCGGAACCCTCCCCGCCGACGCCGTGGATCAGCAGCTGGCGGTGGTGCGGGCGGCGGCGCCGCTGGTCCAGGAGCGGTCCGCGCTGTTGTCCGAGGCCGCCGCGATGATCGGTTTCCTGCTCACCCCGGACGCCGACTTCACGGTCGATCCGGCGGCGGGCGCCAAGGTGCTCACCGGGCGTCGGCGCCGGTGCTGCGCGCCGCCGTGACGGCGGTGCAGGAACTGCCGGAGTTCACCGCGGGAGCGCTCGAGCCGGCCTTGAAGGGCGCGCTGATCGAGGGCCTCGGTCTCAAGCCCAAGGTCGCCTTCGGCGCCGTCCGGGTGGCGGTGACCGGGCGCACGATCTCGCCTCCGCTCTACGAGTCGCTGGAGCTGCTGGGCCGCGAGACGACGCTGCGCCGGCTGCGGTCGGCGCTGGGGTCGCTGGGCGGCTGAGTCTGCGCCCGCGGTGCTGCCGGGGCGGAGAAACCGCTCACCGGCCGGAGCCATCGGACCTGCTGGTTCGGCGCTGATCAGCACGGCTCGGCGGCGGACACCGTGACCGGCCCGGGCGGGATCGGGCATTTTGGGTTGGGCTGAGCGGCAGGTAGTATCGTTGCTCGGCGCTGCCCGGGAGAGTCGATCCAGGGTGCCCTTGGGGTATGGTGTAATTGGCAACACTAGGGATTCTGATTCCCTCATTCTAGGTTCGAGTCCTAGTACCCCAGCGATGTGCTGACAATGACAGTTGTCCTGCCTGGGCGATGCCGTCGTGTAGCATTTTCCATCGGACCGAGCGGCTGAACGTCCTGCTGCCGGTCCGAATGTTGCAGTTCGAAGTTGCTGTCCGAAGTTTCTAGGGCCCCGTCGTCTAGCGGCCTAGGACGCCGCCCTCTCACGGCGGTAGCGAGGGTTCGAATCCCTTCGGGGCTACCAGCGTCACAGAATCCCCGGAGCGCGTCGCGCTCCGGGGTTTCCTGCATCTTCGGCCGACTGTGAGCGATGTGCTCCGGCACCCCTCCCTCGCAGCGAACTGGTGCAGACGCTCGGGCTGAACCACTGCCGGCGCAGTCCGGGTCCCGGGCCGCCGCCTGACCCCTACCCGGCTGCGGCTGGCCAGAGGTGATCAACGCCGCTGAACATTCCGCGTCGCTCAGCGCCCCAGAGGTTCAGAAACGTTGATCACCGCCTTCCGAACCTGCGCCCAGGAGGCTCGGCGTGGCGCGAGCCGCGGCCGCCCCGCCAACTGCCTTCCGAAACGGAACTACAGCCGGGCGGTCAGGGCGTCGGCGGCTTCCACGAGGTCACCGGCCCACCGCGCTCCTGGACGGCGGCCGATCCGCTCCACCGGTCCGGACACCGACACCGCGGCGATCACCAGCCCCTTCGGGTCGCGGACGGGCGCCGACACCGAGGCGACCCCGGCCTCGCGTTCGGCAACGGACTGCGCCCAGCCGCGCCGCCGCACCTCGGCCAGGGTTCGCTCGGTGAACGCCGCCTCGGCCAGCACCGCGCGCTGCGTCGACGGGTCGGCCCAGGCGGTCAGGACCTTGGCGCCCGAGCCGGCGCTCATCGGCAGCCGGGAGCCGAGCGGAACGGTGTCCCGCAGGCCGGAGGTCGGCTCGGCGACGGCCATGCAGATCCGCGACAGCCCGTCCGGGCGGTAGACCTGGACGCTCTCGCCGGTGCGGTCGCGCAGCCGCGGCAGCACGTCGGCGGACGCGGTCACCAGCGGATCGGGGGCGCCGGCCGCCAGGGTGGCCAGCAGCGGCCCCGGACACCACCGGCCGTTCGCGTCGCGGGTCAGCAGACCGTGCACCTCGAGCCCGACCGCGAGCCGGTGCGCCGTTGCCCGCGGAAGTCCGGTGGCAGCACACAGATCGGCCAATCCGGAGGGTGCGGCGCTCGTGGCCCGCAGCACCTGCACCGCTTTGTCGAGCACGCCGATGCCACTAGACTTTCCCATGCAGCGATACTAGATTCTCGCATGTTGGGATGTCCATCGAGCGGCCGGAACCGGCCCGGTGGCGCCCGGACGCCGACGAGATCCGCGACACGACACGCAACAGCGCAGCAGAAGGAGTCCGCAATGGGGCGCACGATGGCCGAGAAGGTTTGGGATGCACACGTCGTGCACGCCGCCGAGGGTGAGCCCGATCTGTTGTTCATCGATCTGCACCTGGTGCACGAGGTGACCAGCCCCCAGGCGTTCGACGGTTTGCGGGAGGCCGGGCGCCGGGTGCGCCGGACCGACCTCACGCTGGCCACCGAGGACCACAACGTGCCGACCACCGGGGTGAACCTGCTGATCGAGGACCCGGTTTCGCGCACCCAGGTGGAGAAGCTGCGGTCCAACTGCGCCGAGTTCGGCGTCCGGCTGTACCCGATGGGCGACGCCGAGCAGGGCATCGTGCACGTCGTCGGGCCGCAGCTCGGGCTGACCCAACCCGGCATGACGATCGTCTGCGGCGACTCGCACACGTCCACGCACGGCGCCTTCGGGGCGCTGGCCTTCGGCATCGGGACCAGCGAGGTCGAGCACGTCCTGGCCACCCAGACGTTGCCGCTCAAGCCGTTCAAGACGATGGCGATCACCGTCGAGGGGCGTCTCGCACCCGGCGTCACCGCCAAGGACATCGTGCTGGCGGTCATCGCGAAGATCGGCACCGGCGGCGGTCAGGGCTACGTCCTGGAGTACCGCGGCGAGGCGATCCGGGCACTGTCGATGGAAGGCCGGATGACGGTCTGCAACATGTCGATCGAGGCCGGCGCGCGCGCCGGCATGATCGCGCCGGACGAGACCACCTACGAGTACGTCAGGGGTCGCGACCATGCGCCCCAGGGGGCGCAGTGGGACGAGGCCGTTGCGTACTGGTCGTCACTGACCACCGACGACGACGCGGTTTTCGACACAGAGGTCGTGCTGCACGCCGACGAGCTGGCGCCATTCGTCACCTGGGGAACGAATCCCGGCCAGGGACTGCCGTTGTCGGCGAGCGTTCCCGATCCCGAGTTGATCACCGACGACCACGAGCGCAGCGCGGCCGAGCGGGCGCTGGCGTACATGGGCCTGACGGCCGGGACACCGCTGCGAGAGATCCACGTGGACACCGTGTTTCTGGGCTCCTGCACGAACGGGCGGATCGAGGACCTCCGGGCCGCCGCGGATGTGCTGCGCGGCAGGCGGATCGACCCGTCGCTGCGGATGCTGGTGGTGCCGGGCTCGATGCGGGTGAAGGCACAGGCGGAATCCGAGGGTCTGGACGCCGTGTTCGCGCAGGCGGGCGCCGAGTGGCGCAGTGCGGGTTGCTCGATGTGTCTGGGGATGAATCCCGACCAGCTGTCCCCCGGTGAGCGCAGCGCCTCCACGTCCAACCGGAACTTCGAGGGCCGGCAGGGCAAAGGTGGCCGCACACATCTGGTGTCGCCGCTGGTGGCCGCCGCGACCGCGGTACGCGGGACTCTCTCGTCACCGGCAGATCTCGAGCCGGTGGCAGCGTTGACCGCGGCGCACGGCTGATCCGCCGCAGGCGGCGAACGGCGCCGCAGCGCACCCGCCCACGCTCAACCCGCCCGACAGCGCACAGCCGAACCTGCTCACCACGACGCCAGAGGACATCTGATGGACGCCTTCACCACGCACACCGGAATCGGGATCCCGCTGCGCCGCAGCAACGTCGACACCGACCAGATCATCCCGGCGGTGTATCTCAAACGCATCAGCCGCACCGGGTTCGAGGACGGGCTGTTCGCCGCCTGGCGGGCCGATCAGAATTTCGTGCTCAACCAGCCGGTCTTCGCCGGCGGATCCGTTCTCGTCGCAGGCTCCGACTTCGGGACGGGATCCTCGCGGGAGCACGCCGTCTGGGCGCTGATGGATTACGGGATCCGGGTGGTCATCTCGCCGCGATTCGCGGACATCTTCCGCGGCAACGCTGGAAAGGGCGGACTGCTCGCCGCGGAAGTCACCCAGGACGACGTCGAGCTCCTGTGGAAGCTGCTGGAAAACCACCCGGGGACCGAGGTGACGGTCAACCTGGAGCTCCAAACGATCTCGGCGGGCTCTTTGGTGCTGCCCTTCTCGGTCGATTCCTATACCCGGTGGCGGTTGATCGAGGGCTGGGACGACATCTCGCTGACACTGCGGCACGCCGACGAGATCAAAGAATTCGAGAGGCATCGTCCGGCATTCCTGCCGACCACCGGATGACGACCGAAGACCGACCCTATAGGGGCTGGTCAAGGCTGCGATTGAAATGAGAGGGTAAGCGACGCAACACATTTCGGAACTAAAATTGGTTACTCAGTGCAACGGATTACGGCCGCCGAACGGCCCGCGGACTCCTCCGGGTTGTGTGAGAACCGTTAGAAGACAGTGACTCCTAGGCGTGCCGCACTGGCGCTCGGGCGATTTTGCGCCTACCGTGTGCGACCAATCGGCCCCCATTCTGCCGTGGGCCGGAGAGTCCTGGGAGGGACAGTGAACAAGACCGATCTGATCAACCAGCTCGCCGAGCGGTTGGACGGGGACAAGAAGGCCGCGCAGGCCGCGGTCGAGGGCTTCATCGATCTGGTCCAGCGCGAGGTGCAAAAGGGCCGGAACGTCTCCATCTCCGGCTTCGGTGTCTTCGAGAAGCGTCTGCGGGCAGCGCGAACCGCGCGGAATCCCCGCACCGGTGAGGCCGTCAAGGTGAAGAAGACCACGGTGCCGGCATTCCGGCCCGGTAAGTACTTCAAGGACGTCATCGCCGGAACGGTGAAACTGCCGAAGCCGACGGGCAAGCCGACCAGTGCACGGGCCGCGGCGGCCGCCGCGAAGGCGGGCACCGCCCCGACCGCAGCGGCGAAGACGACCACCACCAGGGCTCCTCGTGCCGCCGCAGCGCCGAAGGCCGCCACCGGTACGGCAACTCGCACCCGGGCCGCCGCCGCGAAGCCGGCCGCGACGACCCGCACCACCCGGACGGCGGCGGCGAAGCCGGCTGCCGCTGCAGCGCCGAAGACGGCGGCCGCCAAGACGACGACCACCCGGACCCCGCGGGCGGCCGCGGCGAAGGCCGCACCGGCCGCAAAGGCGGCCCCCAAGGCCGCTGCCGCGAAGCCGGCAGCGCGCCGCACAACGGCGAAGGCGAAGTAACCCAGCAGGTCAACGACGACGAACCGGCGGGCGGCAGTGTCACCCGCCGGTTCGTCGTCGTGTGCCGACCGGATCGGTCACCGTGCGGGAAGACGGGTCACCGGGTCGTCGGCTCGAACGAGCACTGACGGCGAACCGGCCCGGTCAGACCCTGGGGGCCGGGTACGAGTCCGCCTGCACCAACCGCCGGTCGTCGAACGAGAGGTACCAGTACGCGGCTTTCGGTGTGCCGACCTCGCCGATGGGCACATCCGATCGGCCGGCCAGCGACTTCACCACGCCGGGGATGACGCCGCCCTGGCTGCAGACCAGCACGGTGCCCCCGTCGCTCTGCTCGGCGGCCAGTTCCACCAGCCGGCGGCGGGCCCCCGCCGGGTCGTCCCGGTAGGCGTCCTCGTCCAGCACCGGCTCGAACACCACGTTCCTGCCCAGGCTCTCGGCCAGCGGTGCGATGGTCGCCCGGCACCGTTCCAGGGGCGCGCTGTGCAGGCCGTCCGGGGCGAACGCCCTCAGTTCGCCGACCAGTGCCTGAGCCTGCCTGCGGCCCTTGGCATCGAGCGGCCGCATCGCGTCGTCACCGCTGTAGTCGTCGCGCCGGCCGGCCCGGGCGTGCCGGACCAGCACGATGCCGGTCAACGCGGCCGGCTCGAGGGCGAAGGTGCTGAGCACCGCCTGATCGAACTCGTAGGTCATCAGTTCGGCGGCCTTCGCGACGGGCAGCCACTCCAGCTGGTCGACTTCCTTGTTCGGCGTGAAGCTTCCGCCGATCCGCCGGGCCGCGAAGTAGTGCACGGTCTTCGGGCCGCCGTTGGCCTTGTACGACACCGTTGTCAGCGACCGCCCGATGGCCGCACGGCAACCGGTCTCCTCCTCGACTTCCCTTGCAGCAGTGACGATCGGCACCTCGCCCGGCTCGGCCTTCCCCTTGGGCAACGACCAGTCGTCGTAGCGGGGCCGGTGCACCAGCGCCACCCGGATCCCGAACCTGCGGGACGGCCGCCACAGCACCGCGCCCGCAGCCTGGATGACCGGGCCGAAGGAGTCACTCGCCACGGGCGACGCCCCGGCGGAGCAGCTCTTCCTGCATGTCCCTGCCCCCACCGTTCGGCGGCCACTTCGACCAACCGTCCGGACCCAGCACCCAGCAACGGGTCTCGGGACTGGCAGCCATCTCGAACAGTGCCGCCATCACGTCGGTGGCGCCGGAGTCCTTGACCTGTACCAGGGCTTCCACGCGGCGATCCAGGTTGCGGTGCATCATGTCGGCGCTGCCGATCCAGTACTCCTCGTTCTCGCCCCCATCGTTCGGAGCACCGTTGCGGAAGTAGAAGATCCTGGAGTGTTCCAGGAAGCGCCCGACAATCGAACGCACGGTGATGTTCTCGCTCAGCCCCGGCACGCCGGCCCGCAGCGCGCAGATGCCGCGGACGGTGACGTCCACCGTCACCCCCGCCCGGGACGCCCGGTACAGCGCGTCGATCACCTTCTCGTCGACGATGGAGTTCATCTTGAGCCGGACCAGCCCGCCACGGCCGGCCCGTTGGTGTTCGATCTCGCGTTCGATCCGGGCGACGATGCCGCTGCGGATGGAATGCGGTGCCACCAACAGGTTGCGGTACTCGGTCTGCCGGGAGTACCCCGTCAGCACGTTGAACAGGTCCGTCAGGTCCGCGCCGATGTCGGGGTCGGCGGTGAGCAGACCGAGATCCTCGTAGATGCGGGCGGTTTTCGGGTTGTAGTTGCCGGTGGCGATGTGGCAGTACCGGCGCAGCGTGCGACCCTCCTGACGGATCACCAGCGCCGTCTTGCAGTGCGTCTTGAGCCCGACCAGCCCGTAGACCACATGCACCCCGGCGCGTTCCAGCGCCTTGGCCCAGGAGATGTTCGCCTGCTCGTCGAAGCGGGCCTTGATCTCCACCAGTGCGACCACTTGCTTGCCGGCGGCGGCCGCCGAGATCAGCGCGTCGACGATCGGTGAGTCGCCGGAGGTCCGGTACAGGGTCTGCTTGATCGCCAGCACCTGCGGGTCCGCGGCCGCCTGTTCGATGAACCGCTGCACCGTGGTGGCGAACGACTCATAAGGGTGATGCAGCAGCACATCTCCGTCACGCAGGGTCGCGAAGACGCTCTTCGGCGTCTCACCTTCGGCGAAGGCGGGGTTGGTGGCCGGCACGAACGGGGCATCCTTGAGCGTCGGCTTGTCCAGCCCGTAGAGCTGCCAGAGGCTGGAAAGGTCCAGCAGTCCAGGCACTTCCACCGCATCGGACGGGTCGACGTCGAGTTCGCCGAGCAGCAGCGCGAGAACCCGCTCGCTGGTCGTGTCGGTGATCTCCAGTCGCACCGGAGGACCGAACCGCCGCCGGGCGAGTTCGCGCTCCAGCGCCTGCAGCAGGTCCTCGTCGCGGTCCTCCTCGACCTCCAGGTCGGCGTTGCGGGTGACCCGGAAGACCTGGTGCTCCACCACATCCATGCCGGGGAACAGTTCCGCCAGGTGCGCGGCGATGAGGTCCTCCAGCGGCAGGAAGTCGTCGACACCGCGGCGGACCCGGACGAACCGATCGACGTTGTTGGGCACCTTCACCCTGGCGAACCGCTCCGCCCGGGTCTCCGGATCGCGCACGATGATCGCCATGTTCAGGCTGAGCCCGGAGATGTAGGGGAATGGGTGCGCCGGGTCCACCGCGAGCGGCGTGAGCACCGGAAAGATCTGTGCCGTGAAGTAGTCGGCGAGCCGCGCACGGTCCTCCGGATCGATGGACTGCCAGTGCACGATGCGGATGCCCGCCTCGGCCATCGCGGGCAGCACCTCGTCGGTGAAGCAGCGGCCCTGCCGGTCGACCAGTTCCTGGGTCCGGGCGGAGATCAGCGCCAGTTGCTCGGATGCGGTCAGGCCGTCCGCACTGGTCACCGACAACCCCATGTCCCGGCGACGCTTCAGGCCCGCCACCCGGACCATGTAGAACTCGTCGAGGTTCGAGGCGAAGATGGCCAGGAATTTTGCCCGTTCGAGCAGGCGCTGGGTCGGATCCTCGGCCAGCGCGAGAACCCTGGCGTTGAAGTCCAGCCAGGACAGCTCCCGGTTGGAGAACCGGTCCTCGGGCAATGGTTCGTCCTCGACGCCGGTTTCCCGCACCGCCTCCGACGATCCGCCGTGGAACGGCTCCACCGACGTCTCCTCGACGATCAGCCGTCCGGTGAAGGTGCCGATGCCGTCGTTCGGCGCGGCGGCAGGCGAGGGCGCCGGACGTGCCGGGCCGGGAGTGTCAGCCGCGGATTTCTTCTCGGCCGCGGTCGGCCCGGTCGACGTAGGCGTCGCAGTCGGTGTGCCCGTTGCCGCTGCGTCGGCCGTCCCGCCCCGGCTGGTGGCCGCCTCCCGCCGGTCCGGGTCGCCGGATCCGCCGGTGCCGCCGTTACGCGGGCCGGGTCGGGCAACGGCGGGCGTGTTGGTGGTCGTCCGGGAACCTCTGCTGGCGGTCACCGGGACATTCTCCCGTGCAGGAACAGTGCAATGCCACACCGCCTGCTCAACATCCAGGTCCACACCGCGATCTGCCCGCGGCAGTGACCCGCGGCAGTGACCCGCGGCAGTGACCCGCGGCAGTGACCCGCGGCAGTGACCCGCGGCAGTGACCCGCGGCAGTGACCCGCGGCAGTGACCCGCGGCAGTGACCCGCGGCAGTGATCGGACGGACCGGACGCCGCGGGTCCGGACCGGCAGGCCTTAGGGTGATCGGCACATCTGCCGACGCGGGCACTGACTTCCGTGATCGCCGGCAGCGGGTGCTGGTGAAGGAGCCGACGTGGCGCGCAGTCCGGTGCATGAGAAGGGCAATGCCTGGTTGACCTTCTGCCAAGCCGTCATGTACCCGACCGCATTCCTGCTCGGACGCAAGCGGATCAGCGGCCTGGAGAAGATCCAGCTCGAGGGCGGCTTCCTGCTGGTGGCCAACCATGTCTCGCATCTTGATCCGCTGTACGACTCGGTCGCGGTCCGCAAGTCCGGGCGGATCCCACGCTTCCTGGCCAAGGCGTCGCTGTGGAAGGTGCCGGTGCTGGGTGGCGCGCTGGCCGGATCGGACCAGATCCCGGTGGAGCGCGGCGGCGGCGGCGCGGGGCAGGCGAGCCTGGAGCTGGCCACCGAGGCGCTGCGCAAGGGCAGGGTGGTGCTGATCTACCCGGAGGGCACCGTCACCCGTGACCCCGGTCACTGGCCGATGCGGCCGCGGCCCGGCGCCGGCGCGCTCGCCCTGGCCGGGGATTTCCCGGTGATCCCGGTCGCGCACTGGGGCACCAATCAGGTGTACGACTCGTACGCCCCCGGCCGGAAGTTCCACCCGTTCCCACGCAAGGACATCCACATCGTCTTCGGCGATCCGGTCGATCTCACCGAGCTGCGCTCACGGCCGGTCGATGCTCGCTCGATCCGGGACGCCTCCCTGTTGATCATGACAACGGTGCGGGACATGGTCGCCGAGGTCCGCGGTGAGACCCCGCCGGCCGAGTTCTTCGATCTGAAGAAGGCGGAGCGGCTGGCCAAGCGGGCGGCCGATGCCGCGCAGCACGGCGGAGCGGCCGGCGCCGGCGGAGTCGCCGGGGTCGACGGGGCCGCCGGGGCGGTGGCAGCCGCCGCGGGGCTCGGGACCGCGGCTGCCGACAAGGCCGACCTCGCGGCCGTTCCCGACGTGCCCGCCGCCGACGAGGCGATCATGTCCGCCGAACCTGCACCCGAACTCGCACCCGAAACACAGGCCGATCCGGAGCTGGCGGGCGGGCGCACGCCGGCGGAAGGAACCGGCAGTTGACTCCAGCCGCTCGGCCGATCGAGCGGGTCGCGGTGCTGGGTGCGGGATCCTGGGGGACCACCTACGCCAAGGTGCTGGCCGATGCGGGACGGTCGGTGACGCTGTGGGCCAGGCGGCAGGCGGTGGCGGAGGCGATCGGTGAGCGCCACCACAACGCCGACTACCTGCCCGGTGTTCGGCTCCCGGAGTCGCTGACCGCGACGCCGGATTTCGACGAGGCGCTCGACGGCGTCGACGCGGTCGTGCTCGGCGTTCCGAGCCAGGCGCTGCGGGAGAACCTGCGGGTGTTCCGCGACTCGCTCCCGCCGACGGTGCCGATCGTGTCGCTGGCCAAGGGTGTGGAGATCGGCACCGGGCTGCGGATGAGCGAGGTCATCGAGCGGGTGGGGCAGGTCGACCCCGCGCGGATCGTGGTGCTCACCGGGCCCAATCTGGCCGTGGAGATCGCCCTCGGCCGGCCGACCGCGACGGTGCTCGCCTGCACCGACCACGACCGCGCCGTGGCCGTCCAGATTGCGAGCGCAACACCGTATTTCCGCCCGTACACGATCACCGACGTGATCGGCGCGGAGATCGCGGGCACCGGGAAGAACATCGTCGCGCTGGCCTGCGGCATCGCGGACGGCCTCGGCCTCGGGTTGAACACCTCCGCCTCGCTGATCACCCGCGGACTCAACGAGGTGTCCCGGCTCGGCGTCGAGCTCGGTGCGTCACCGGCGACCTTCGCCGGGCTGGCCGGGCTCGGCGACCTGGTGGCCACCTGCTGGTCACCCTTGTCCCGCAACCGCACCCTGGGCGGCCGGCTGGCGGCCGGCATCGGATTGGAAGCGGCGCTGGAGGCGACCGGCGGGCAGGTCGCCGAGGGCGTCGTCAGCTGCCGGTCGGTCCGTGACCTGGCGCTGCGGCACAAGGTCGACATGCCGATCACCGAGTCGGTCTACCAGGTCTGCTACCGGCATCTGCCGCCCACCCAGATGATCAGCTATCTGATGGACCGGCCGCACAGCCCGGAGTGATGCCGGCCGGGGTCGGGCGGCCCGACGCCCCCGTGCGGCAGCGGCGGTCCAGCGAGTCGGACGCGGGCGGCCCGCCGCACAGCCCCTATGGTCTGTGCTCATGGGTTCCGAGCGGGTAAGGGTGGCCGTCGTCTTCGGTGGCCGCAGCGGTGAGCATCCCGTCTCCTGCATCTCGGCCGCAAGCGTGCTGGCCAACATCGACGCCGGGCGGTTCGACGTCACCGCGGTCGGCATCACCCCGGAGGGCAGCTGGCTGGTGATGGACCCGGACGCCATCCCGGCGGCCGTCGGCCGGGAACTGCCGACCGTCACCAAGGGAACGGCCGTTGCGCTCACCGCCGACCCGACGGCGGCCACGATGGTGTCCCTGGAACCGGCCGCCGCGCTCGCCGTCACCGAGGTCGACGTGGTGTTCCCGGTGCTGCACGGCCCGTATGGCGAGGACGGCACCATCCAGGGCCTGCTGGAGCTGGCGGGGGTTCCGTATGTCGGCGCCGGCGTGCTGGCGTCCGCGGCCGGGATGGACAAGGAATTCACCAAGAAGCTGCTGGCCGCGGAGGGATTGCCGGTCGGCGACTGGGCGGTGCTACGGCCCGGCGTGCCGACGCTGGCCGCCGCCGACCGGCAGCGGCTGGGCCTGCCCGTCTTCGTCAAGCCGGCCCGGGCGGGATCCTCGCTCGGGGTCAGCCGGGTCGACTCGTGGCATGACCTGGACGCCGCGATCGACCACGCCCGGCGGACCGACCCGAAGGTGCTGGTGGAGGCCGCGGTGATCGGCCGGGAGGTCGAATGCGGCGTCCTGGAGTACCCGGACGGCCGGGTGGAGGCGTCACCGACCGCGCAGATCCACGTCGGCGGTGATCACGACTTCTACGACTTCGACGCCAAGTACCTCGATGACGTCGCGACCTTCGACATCCCGGCCGAGCTCCCCGAGTCCGTCACGGCCCGGATCCAGGACCTGTCGCGGCGGGCGTTCGCCGCGCTGGACGCGCAGGGCCTGGCCCGGGTCGACTTCTTCGTCCGGCCGGACGGCGACGTGGTGATCAACGAGGTGAACACCCTGCCCGGATTCACCCCGATCTCGATGTACCCGCGGATGTGGGCCGCCGCCGGCGTCTCCTACCAGGAGTTGATCACCGTGCTGATCCGCACCGCGCTGGCCAGGGGCACCGGACTGCGCTGAGCTCCGAGCGGCCGCAGTACACCCGGACCAGCGCCGAACGGTCAACCCAGATGCTGATCGGACCGGCGCAGATCAGTCCCCGGTGACCGGCACCGGCACGCCGTTCGCACAGATCGGCCTGGCGGGCAGCGTGCCGGCGATGATCTTCGACAGCTCCTGCCACGGGCCGGTGCTGGTCTCCGAGTCGGGGATCGTCAGGGCCACCCGAACCGACCGGTCCACCGCGAGGTAGGTGGTCGCGCCGCTGCCGGGAAGCGGCAACCAGGCGACCCGATCCACCTGCTGGATGGAGGCCGAGCAGGTGAGCTCCTGCGGCGTCGGCAGCCCGCAGCGCACGATCACCGCCGGCTCACCCCAGGCTGCCACCCCCGCCAGCTGCGGTTCGTCGCCCTGCACCAGGACGCGGCGGGGCAGACCGGACAACCGGTCGGGCAGCGCAGCGGTCAACGCGGCGCACGCCGGGTCCGCGGCGCCGGGCGCATCCACCGCCGACACCGGCAGCGGATCGTCGGCAGAGCTGACCGGCGACGAATTGATCACCGACCCGAGAACGATGACGACCACGATGGCCAACACCGGCAGGGTGATGGCGGCCACCAGGCGCCACCGGGGCAAGCCACCCGGGTCCCGGGCTGTGGCGGGATCACCGGCCGTCACGGGTCGGACCTCCTGGATGGGTCCGGTGGAAGGGTCGAGCGGGTCCGAGCTCAGAGGTGGACCACCGGGCACGTCAGGGTGCGGGTGATCCCGGACACGCCCTGCACCCTGGCCACCACGAGCTTGCCCAGTTCGTCGACGCTGTTGGCCTCGGCCCGGACGATCACGTCGTAGGGCCCGGTGACGTCCTCGGCGCTGGTGACCCCCGGCAGCTCGGCGATCGCCCTGGCGACCGCAGCGGCCTGGCCGACCTCGGTCTGGATGAGGATGAACGCCTGCACCACGGTGTGCCCCTTTCAGCAGTCTCGCGATGGGTTCGCCGCCCGAGCGTAGCGGCACCGCGGAATGGCTGCGATCAGAGGCCTTCCGGCGTCCCGCTGCCCGTTCTGAGCCCGCGGGCCGCCCCGGGTGGTCGTCGGTGCCGCCGCGGTCGGGCACGATGACACCCCGGAACGACCGCAGGACGAAACCTTTGCAGCGAGGTGCCCCATCAGCACACCACCCAGGGACAGACGAGCTCCCACGGACAGCCCGGCGCACCCGGCCGGCAACGCGGCCGTTGCCGGCGGACCGGCACCGTCCGGAAGCCTTGCCGGCACCGGTGAATTCGCGGTGATCGACGCGGTGACCGCGGCGATGGCCCAACCGGCCAGCACCCTGCTCGGCCCCGGCGACGACGCTGCGCTGATCGCGGCGCCCGACGGCAGGGTGCTGGCCAGCGTCGACGTCCTGGTCGACGGCGTGCACTTCCGGACCGAGTGGGCGAGCGGGGAACAGATCGGCGAACGTGCCGCGCTGGCCGCGATGGCCGACATCGCGGCGATGGGCGGCAGCCCGACCGCACTGCTCGTCGGCATCGGCGCGCCGCCGCACACGCCGGCGGCGCTGCTCGCGGCGATCGGCCGCGGGCTCAACTCGGCTGCGGTCGCGGCCGGCGCCGGGGTGGTCGGGGGCGACCTGACCCGCTCGGACATCCTGACCATCTCGGTGACCGTCCTGGGTGACCTGCGCGGCGGGAAGCCGGTGCTCCGATCCGGCGCGCAGGACGGTGACGTCGTCGCCGTCAGTGGCCGGTTGGGCTGGGCCGCAGCGGGCCTGGCAGTGCTGTCCAGGGGTTTCCGGTCGCCGGCCGCCGCCGTGGGTGCCTACCGGGTGCCGGACCCGCCGCTGTCCGCCGGCCCGGAGGCTGCCGAGGCCGGCGCCACCGCCATGATCGACGTCTCCGACGGCCTGCTCGCCGACCTGGGCCACATCGCCGCAGCGTCCGGGGTGGCGATCAATGTCCGGACGACGGCACTGCCGGTCAACCCGCGACTGGTCGAGGTCGCGTCCGCGCTCGGCAAGAACCACGTGGAGTGGGCGCTGACCGGCGGCGACGACCATGCACTGGCCGCCACCTTCCCGCGCGGCACCGCGCTGCCCGGCGACTGGACGGTGATCGGCGCCGTCGGCCCCGGCAGCGGGATCTCCGTCGACGGAACGCTGTGGACGGGTGCGGCGGGGTGGGACCACTTCGGCTGAGCCGCGGGCCGGGCCGCAGACGGATCCCACTCCTTGCAGCCAGCACGTCGTCCAGAGGCAGCACCACAGGAAGGGAACCGATGCCCGCCCCGTTGCACACCGTCATCGACGCCGATTGGGCGGCCGCGCTGGATCCGGTTGCCGACCGGATCACCGCCATGGGGGAGTTCCTCCGGGCCGAGGTGGCTGCCGGCCGGACCTACCTCCCCGCCGGACCTGCGGTGCTGCGGGCGTTCGAGCGCCCGATGCGCGAGGTCAAGGTGCTGATCGTCGGCCAGGACCCGTACCCCACCCCGGGCCACCCGATCGGCCTGTCCTTCGCGGTCGACCGGGACGTCCGGCCGGTTCCGCGGTCCCTGGCAAACATCTACCGGGAGCTGCGCACCGACCTGGGCATTCCCACGCCCCAGCACGGTGACCTGACCGCGTGGTCGGACCAGGGCGTGCTGTTGCTGAACCGGGTGCTGACGGTCGAGCCGGGCCGCCCGGCGTCGCACCGCGGCAAGGGCTGGGAGCCGATCACCGAGACCGCCATCCGGGCGCTGGTGGTCCGGGGCGGGCCGTTGGTCGCGGTGCTGTGGGGCAAGGATGCGCAAACGCTGCGGCCGATGCTGGACGGCACGCCGGTGATCGCCTCGGCGCACCCGTCCCCGATGTCCGCCGACCGCGGTTTCTTCGGGTCCCGTCCGTTCTCCGGGACCAACGCCCTGCTGGTCGAGCAGGGTGGCGAGCCGGTCGACTGGACGCTGTGACCCCGCCGGCGCAGCCCGCGGTCGGGGCGAGCTCACGCCGGTTGTCCGCCGCCCTGTTCGCGGGTGGGATCGCCACCTTCGCCGAGCTCTATGCGGTGCAGGCCGTGCTGCCCGCACTCGCCGACCAGTGGGAGCTGACGGAATCCGCGGCGGCCCTTGCGGTGTCGGTCGCGACCGGGGCGCTGGCGGTGTCCGTGCTGCCGTGGGCGGCGGTCGCGGACCGGATCGGCCGGGCCAGGGCGATGACGGTGTCCGCGGTGATCGCCGCGGTGGCCGGCGCCTTGCTGCCGCTGGCACCGTCGTTCCCCGCGATGCTCGCGTTGCGCGCCGTTTCCGGGCTCGCGCTGGGCGCCCTGCCGGCGCTGGCCATGGCGCACCTGGTCGCCACCGCGCCCACCCGCCGGGCGCCGGCGATCGGTGGGCTGTACATCGCCGGCACCACCATCGGCGGGCTGACCGGCCGGGTGCTGACCGGCGCCGTGAGCGCCGTCGCGGGTTGGCGGTGGGGTCTGGCGACCACAGCGGTGCTCGTCGCCGTCGCCGTGGTGGTCTTCGTCGTCCTGCTGCCGCGGGACGGCGAGGCGCCAGTGCGCGGCGCCCTGCCTGCTCGGGCACCGGCCCGGCAGCGGGACCGGATCGCCCTCGCACTGGCCGACCGCACCGTCCGGGTGTTCTACGCCCAGGCATTTTTGCTGATGGGCGCGTTCGTCACGATCTACAACCTGCTCGCGTTCCGGTTGCTCGATGCGCCCTACCGGTTGCCCGCGTCCGTAGTGAGCCTGCTGTTCCTGACCTATCTCGTCGGCACCGTCGGCTCCTCCGGGGTGGGCAGGCTGGTCGGGCGCTTCGGTCGGCGCCGAATTCTGGCCGGATCGGGCTACGGCATGGCGGTCGGTGCCGCCCTGATGCTCGCCGAACCGCTCGGCCTCGTCCTGGCCGGCCTGGTGGCGGCGACGTTCTGCTTCTTCGTCGCGCACGCCATCGCCGCCACCTGGGCCGGGGAACGGGTGCCGGCCGCCCGGTCGCAGGCCTCGGCGTTGTATTCACTGGCGTATTACGCGGGCTCGAGCGTGCTGGGATTCGTCGGCGCGCTGATCTACGACGGCGCCGGCTGGACCGGCGCGATGCTGATGGTGATCGGGTGTGTCGGCACCGCTGCGACGATCGCCGTGCTCGGCGCGCCCCGCTTGGCATAGTCAGGTCAACCGGGAGAGGGTTCCGGTGTGACTCAAATGTCAGCTGTGCCGGCGATGCCCCCGGACCGGCGCACCGCCTGGAAACTCGGCCTCGGCATGGCGGCCCGAATCGTGCTGTCGCTGGCCCTGCTCTTCTGCGCTTACTTCTTCCTGCCGACGAAGTCCGAAGGCACCGGCGAATCGGACGTGCTGAATCTCGTCCTTGCGCTGGTGGTCTTCGGGGTGATCGTCGGTCTGCAGGTGCCGGCCATCGTCCGCGCGAAGTATCCGATCATGCGCGCGGTCGAGTCGCTGACCATCATCATCGCGCTCTATCTGTTGATCTTCTCCAGGATCTACCTGTCGAATTCGCTCACCGACCCGGCAGTCTTCAGTCACCCGCTCAACCACACCACCGCGCTCTACTTCACCGTGACGGTCTTCGCCACGGTCGGCTTCGGCGACTTCGTCGCGGTCACCGACGGGATGAGGGGACTGGTCACGGTGCAGATGTTGCTGAACCTGGTGGTCCTCGGGGTGATCATCCGGCTGCTGTCGTCGGCGGCCACCCGCGGCGTCGCCAGGAAACACCAGGCGCCGGGCCCCCAGCCGCCGCCGGGGGCGAAGGATGTCCCGCCCGGCGCGGACGCGGCATCCGGCTGATCGTCGGTCGGCCGGTGGTCAGCGGGCCGGGCTGCTGGCCGGCACGACCGGCTGCCCGGTGTGCCCGGGCACGGCGTCCTTCTGCGGCGCCGGAGTCGGCAGCACGTTCACCACCACGTAGGCGACGACGACCGCAACGATCACCTGAGGCGTGACGGATACCCCGTCCGCGCCCAGCAGCACCGTGGCCAGCAGCGTCGAGGTCAGCGGGAGGCGCAGCATGGCGGCGCACACCGCGCCGATGCCCATGCCGATTGCGGGGGCCATGCTCATCCCCGGGAGGCCGCTGGCGGCGATGCCGATGGCGGCGCCGATGAACATGGACGGGAAGACCGGGCCGCCGCGGAACGCGCTCAGCGACAGTCCGTAGGCCAGGCATTTGCAGACCACCAGCAGGACGAGCACACCCACGGAGTAGTCCGCCGCATCGGCCACCAACCCGGGCAGGGCGTCCTGTCCGGAGAACAGCACGTCGGTGAAGCTGTGCCCGGTGACCACCTGGTACAGCATGGCCAGCAGCCCGATCAGCAGGCCGAATCCCGCCGTGACCAGCACCCGGTTGAGATGGACGATCGGCCGTAGGGACAGGCCGATCCATCGGATGGACCAGCCGAGCAGGGCGCCCACGGCACCCATCACCACGGCCCAGCACATGGTGGCCACCGTCGGTGCGACCGCGGGCGGTACCGAGACGATCGCCAGCGAGAAGCTGCCCAAGCCGGTCCAGGAATCCAGGCCGACGAAGATCAGGGCCCCGATACCGGACGCCAGCAGCCCCGGCAATGCAACCAGACTCAGGGTGGCGCCGCTGATCCCGGCGGCCTCCATGATCAGGAACGCGCCGAGCAGGGGTGAGCCGAGGAGTGTGCTGACGGCCGCGAAGCTCCCCGCGGACGCCATGATGGTCGCCGCCATCGGGGGCGAGTCCTTCCGCGCCAGGTGTACCGCGAGGGCGCCCAGCCCGCCGCCGAGAGCGATCAACGGCGCCTCCGGTCCCAGCACGGCGCCCAGGCTCAGCGTGGTGAGGGCAGCGAGGAAGACGCCGACCAGTTCCGGACCGGTCGGTGGGCCACCGGCGGTGAAGCCGAAGGCGGGCGAGTGACCGGCGTTACCGGGCAGGTAGCGAATCGTCAGGGCGGTCAGCAGCCCGGACAGCAGCAGCCACGGCAGTGGCCACCAGGCCGGCGCGGGTCCACCCGTCATCGAGGTGGGCAGGTCGGTGAACACGTACTGCTGGATCTTCGAGACCAGAGCGAGAAAGCCGTAGGCGACGGCCGAGATGGGGATCCCGAGGACGGCCGCCAGGACCAGCGCGCCGATGTACGGCTTGGACCGCAGGACGGCGAGCGGGTCCGGCGCGGGTGACGGCGCTGCGGGGGTCGCGGGCGTCCCGGCTGAACCGGGGGTCGAGTCCGATCTCGGGTTCGGCGTCGGAGCGGTGGCGGCGGTGCCGGGCCGTGCCGGGTCAGCGGGACTGGGTGGCTGGGTCATCGGCGGTGCCTTTCCTTCGCCGGTCCGTCCGGGTCAGCCGGTGGCACGGTGCGGCCGGCACGCCGCCGTTCGCCCCGTCGCGACCACTCTGGTCGTTGCCGGTGGGCCGGTCATCATCCGAACCGGACAATCCCCGGACGCTGCGGCGGACGAGGTGGGCACCAGTTCAGAGCAGGGTCGCGTCCCACGATTCGACGGCCGCCGCCGATCGCTGGGCTCCCGGCACCTCCCGATCGATGTCGTCGAAGGCTTGCGCGGCCGCGGCCAGCGCAGGCACCACCAGCAGCGCGGCGACCCCGGAGTGCCCGGTCACCGACCAGTCCGTCAGCGGTTCCCGGCCGAGCAGGTCGAGCAGCCGGCGGTGACTGCGGTCGGGGGCGAGCGCGGCCACCAACAGGTAGTTGTCGGCGCCGGCCGCGATCCGGTGCGCGAGCACCGCGGCGACCGTGCTGGGCATGTCGTGGATGAGGACGACCGTCCGGCGGATCGCGGCCTGTGCGATGAACCCGGTGAGTGCGGCGAGATCGGGCCCGCCTCCGGTGGCCAGCATCCCGAGGACGTCCGAATCCTCGCGGCGCACCCGGAACAGCGCGTCCCGGACGGCCGCGGCCTTGCGGATCCAGGCACCGTCGTCGATCCCGGATCCACGGGACGTCGCGTCCACCGGTTCCATCCCGGTGAGCGCCGCGGTCAGCACGGCGACCGGGGTGCTGACGCCGACGCCGCAGACAGCGCCGATCAGCAGATCCGCGCCGGCGTCGACCTCCGCGTCCGCAATGCGCCGCCCGACATCGAAGGCGGCTTCGGCCTGCTGGGGCGTCATCGCATCGGCGACGTCGATCCGATTGCTGGGGGCGGCGTCCGCCGACCTGTCGGGCACTGCGGGGATCGGTTGCGTCATACCCACGTCGACGACCCGCACGCCCACCCCGGCGGCCGCCGCCAGGGCGGCGGGCAGGCCGCGTCCCGACAGCAGATCCGTGGCCCTGGTTGCCGTTTCGCCGACGTTCGCGGCGGAGACCGCCAGCTCGGCGACGCCGTGATCGGCGGCCAGCACGACCAGTTGCGGCCGCCGCGGCGCCAGTGGCCGGTCCGCCGATCCCGCTGCAGCGGCCAGTAGGTCGATCACCGAACCCCAGACGCCCAGGGCGCCGACCGGGAGGGCCTGCCGGACCCGTGCCGCCGCGGCGGCGGCGTCGCCGTCCAGCCCTGGAACAGCGGGCAGGTCCAATGGCATGTGTTCTCCCCGTGCTCGATCGCGGTCGTCGCCGGTCCGGCCCTCGCGGCGGCGCGTCACACCCCACCGAAGGACCAGTGTGACGGTCATCCTGCCGCCGCGACCCGGGGAACCGGCCGGTGCGACACGCGTGGAGCGGTCGCAGCGCCCGCTCGATGGTGGCGCACGGTGAGAAAACCGGTAAACGTCGGTGAATCGCCGATCTTTCCGCCCCGCACCATTCCAGCCGGTTTACCGTCGAAAGGGTGGTCCGGGGTGACCGCGAACAGTCGATGGGAGTTCTTCTGATGGTGTACCTGTGGCGCTACGCCGACGAGGCCGGAGTGGTGGCCGACGGGCCGGCGGTGTCCTTCGAGTCCCAGGAGGCGGCCGAGGCGTGGCTGAGCGAGAGCTACCCGGACCTGCTGGAGGACGGCATCTCCGCGGTCTCGCTGTTCAACGACGAGCAGGCGCTGTACGGGCCGATGGCGTTGAGCGAGTAGACCGCAGCCGGTGGCCAGGGGTGCAGCGGCGTTCGGTGCCGGTCCCACGGCACGGTCCATTCGAGTGATCCATCCGGCATTTACTTGTTAACCGCGGTTCACATCTGTCATTCTCAGGTCACCATGACGAACTTCGCCGAACCAGCCGAGTACGAAGACCTGCGGGCCGCGATCCGCGAGATCACCCTGACCCACGGACCCGCCGAGTACGCCGAACACGGTCGCACCGGCGCCCCGATGACGGGCCTCTGGCAGGACCTGGGCAAGGCCGGGTTCATCGGCATCAACGTTCCCGCGGAGTTCGGCGGTGGCGGTGCCGGGATGGCGGAACTGGCCATGGTGACCGAGGAATCGGCCGCGGCCGGCTGCCCGCTGCTCCTGCTGCTGGTCTCCAGCGCGATCGGCGTCGAGGTCCTGCGCAGGCACGGATCCGCTGCGCAGCAACAGGAATGGCTGACCAGGCTGGCCGACGGCGGCACCAAGGTGGTGTTCGCAATCACCGAGCCGGACGCCGGATCGAACTCGCACCACATCACCACCACCGCGCGCCGGGACGGCGACGACTACGTCATCAGCGGCCAGAAGTACTACATCTCCGGCATGGAGGAGGCCGCAGCGGTCATCACCGTGACCCGCACCGGCACCGACCCGGTGACCGGCAAGGCCCAGCTGTCGCTGTTTCTGGTGCCACTGGATGCGCCCGGGCTGAGCTGGAACCGCCTCGAGGTGGCCGCGCAGATCCCCGACCGTCAGTACACGGTCTTCTTCGATGACGTCCGGGTCCCGGCGTCCGCGCTGATCGGCGTCGAGGGGAAGGGCTGGCTGCCGCTGTTCGACGGGTTGAACCCGGAGCGGATCACCGCCGCGGCGCTCGGTGTCGGCATCGGCCGGTACGCGGTCGAGGTGGCCGCCGCCTACGCCCGCACCCGAACCGTCTGGGACACCCCGATCGGGGCGCACCAGGGCGTCTCGCATCCGCTGGCGAAGGCCAAGATTCACGTCGAACTCGCCGCCCTGATGACTGCGAAGGCCGCCTGGCTCTACGACAACGGGTTGCCGGCCGGCGAGGCATCGAACATGGCGAAGTACGCGGCCGCCGAGGCGGCCATCGAGGCGGTCGACGCCGCGATCCAGGTGCACGGCGGCAACGGCCTGTCAGTCGAGTACGGACTGCTGCCGATGTGGGGGATGGCCAGGCTGCTGCGGATCGCGCCGGTCAACAGCGAGATGGTGCTCAACTACGTCGCCCAGCACACCCTCGAGCTGCCCCGCTCGTACTGACCTGCGGGATGCTGGGCGACCGCTCGGGCCATCGGTGACGTTCGGAGGCGTGCTTGGGCGCACCTAAACTGGCCCGGTGACCACTACCGCCGATCGGAACGAGCACCCGACCAGGGAACTGGCCAAGCACTACGATCCGGCGTCCGTAGAGGTACCCCTGTACCGGCGCTGGGTGCAGGCCGGCTACTTCCGCGCAGACGAGCAGCGAGTGCTCAGCGGCGAACGCCTGCCCTTCTCGATCGTGCTGCCGCCGCCGAACGTCACCGGAAACCTGCACATCGGTCACGCGCTGGATCACACCCTGATGGACATCCTGGCCCGCTGGCACCGGATGACCGGCGACGAGGTGCTGTGGTTGCCGGGGATGGACCACGCCGGGATCGCCACCCAGAACGTCGTCGAGCGGCAACTCGCCGTCGACGGGAAGACCCGTCACGACTTCGGCCGCGACCTGTTCGTGCAGAAGGTCTGGGACTGGAAGGCCGAATCCGGCGGGGCGATCCTCGGCCAGATGAAGCGGCTGGGCGACTCGGTGGACTGGGACCGGGAGCGGTTCACCCTCGACGACGGGCTGTCCGCGGCCGTGCAGACCATCTTCAAGCAGCTCTACGACGACGGGCTGATCTACCGGGCGAAGCGAATCATCAACTGGTGTCCCGGGTGTCGCACCGCGTTGTCGGACATCGAGGTCGAGCACACCGAGGACGCGGGCGAGCTGGTGTCCATCCGGTACGGCTCGCTCGAGGATCCGTCGCAATCGGTCGTCGTGGCAACCACCCGGGTCGAGACCATGCTCGGCGACACCGCCGTCGCGGTGCACCCCGACGACGAGCGGTACCGGCATCTCGTCGGCCGCACGGTGCTGCTGCCGATCGTCGACCGGGAGATCCCGGTGATCGCCGATGCGCACGTCGACCCGACGTTCGGCACGGGCGCGGTCAAGGTCACCCCGGCGCACGATCCCAACGACTTCGAGATCGGCCGGCGGCACGGCCTCGAGGCGCCGACCATTCTGGACGAGTCGGCCGCGATCGTCGACACCGGAACACGTTTCGACGGCATGGATCGGTTCGAGGCGCGCGCAGCCATCAAGGAAGAGCTCCGCGCCCAGGGCCGGATCGTCGCTGAGAAGCTGCCATACCTGCACTCGGTGGGGCACTGCTCGCGCTCGGACGACGTCATCGAGCCGCGGCTGTCGACGCAGTGGTTCGTCAAGGTGGCACCGCTCGCGAAGGCGGCCGGTGACGCGGTGCGGGACGGCCGGACCCGCATCCACCCACCGGAACTCGCCGCCAGATATTTCGACTGGGTCGACAACATGCACGACTGGACCATCTCCCGGCAGCTCTGGTGGGGGCACCGGATCCCGGTCTGGTACGGCCCGGACGGCGAAACCCGTTGCGTGGGGCCCAACGAGGAGCCCCCCGGCGAGGGCTGGACGCAGGACCCCGACGTGCTGGACACCTGGTTCTCGTCCGGGCTGTGGCCGTTCTCCACCATGGGCTGGCCGCGGCAGACGGACACGCTGCGGGCGTTCTACCCGACGTCGGTTCTGGTCACCGGCTACGACATCCTGTTCTTCTGGGTGGTCAGGATGATGATGTTCGGGCTGTATGCCACCCGGGACGCCGAGGGCAACCCGCAGATCCCGTTCCACACGGTGGCGCTGCACGGCCTGGTCCGCGATCAGTACGGCAAGAAGATGTCCAAGTCCAAGGGCAACACCGTGGACCCGCTGCAGTGGATCGAGGAGTACGGCGCCGACGCTGTGCGGTTCACCCTGGCCCGCGGCTCGAATCCCGGTGCCGACCAGGCGATCGCCGCCGAATGGGTTGCCGGGTCCGGCCGGTTCTGCTCGAAGTTGTTCAACGCCACCAACTTCGCGCTGAAGAACGGCGCGGTGGTCCCCACCGAACCGCTGACCGACGCCGAGTTGAGCCCTGCCGACCGGTGGATCCTCGACCGGCTGGACGAGGTGATCACCGAGACCACTGCCCTGCTGGCCGATTTCCAGTTCGGCAAGGCGGCCGAGGGGCTGTACCACTTCACCTGGGACGAGGTCTGCGACTGGTACCTGGAACTGGCCAAGGTGCAGATGCCGGCCGCCGGCGGCGACCCGGCGCGGATCGCCACCACCCAGCGGGTGCTCGGCACCGTGCTGGAGACGTTGCTGCGGCTGCTGCACCCGTTCGTGCCGTTCGTCACCGACACCCTGTGGGCGTCCTTGACCGGCCGGGACAGCGTTGTCGTCGCCGCCTGGCCGACCCGGTCCGGGCGGCTCCGTGACGGGGCGGCGGCAACCTGGATGCAGGACGTCGTCGCGCTGACCGGCGAGGTCCGGCGGGTCCGGGCCGACCAGAAGATCCCGCCGACCAGGGCGATCCCGTCGCGGCACATCGGAGTGCGCGCAGCAGAAGGGGACGGAGATGGGCGGCCCGCGCTGTACGCCGCGGTCCGTGCGCTGACCCGACTGACCGAACCCGGCGACGGCTACACCCGGACGATCAGCGTCCCGGTCAACCTGTCGTTCGGCACCGTCGAGGTGGAACTGGACACCAGCGGTGTCGTGGACACCGCCGCCGAGATTGCCAGGGTCAGCAAGGATCTCGCTTCGGCGGAGAAGGAGGTGGCAGACACCGCGCGGAAGCTGGCGAATCAGCAGTTCCTGGAGAAGGCGAAACCCGAAGCGGTGACCAAGATCCGCGACCGCGCCGCCAAGGCCGCCGCGGACGTGACCGCCCTGTCCGGGCGGCTGGCCGCGCTGCGGAAGGCGGCATCATGACCGGCGGGCCGGAGATCGGGACCGCGACGCCGACGGTGGTGATCGCGCGGACGAGTCGGACGACAGCAGCCTCGAGCGGGACATCGCCTGGGATGCGGGTAATCTCGGTCTGCCGACCGACGGCGACGAGGCCGAGCACGACCCTACGGGCGAGATCGCGGCCGCGACCGCCGATCTGGATGACGACGTACCGCCGGGCACCACCACCGTGGTGCCCAACGCGCCGCCGCTCACCCTGCAGGTGGTGGAATCGCTGCTTGACCGACGCCGCTCCGAGGTGCAGATCTCGCCGACGCTGGCCCGGATCACGGCGTTGCTCGATCTGCTCGGCAACCCGCAGACGTCCTTCCCGGTCATCCAGATCGCCGGGACGAACGGCAAGACGTCGACCGCCCGGATGATCGATGCGCTGCTCAGCCGGCTCGGGTTGCGACCCGGCCGGTTCACCTCGCCGCACCTGCAGCTGGTGACCGAGCGGATCGCGGTGGACGGCGCCCCGATCACCGCCGAGCAGTACGTCGACTTCTACACCGACGTAGCGCCCTACCTGGACCTGGTCGACGCGGCCTCGGCCAAGGAGGGCGGGCTGCCGCTGTCCAAGTTCGAGATCCTCACGGCGATGGCATATGCCGCCTTCGCCGACATCCCGGTCGACGCGGGCGTCATCGAGGTGGGTCTGGGCGGCACCTGGGATTCGACCACCGCGGCCGACGCCAAGGTCGCCGTCATCACCCCGATCGGCATCGATCACACCGAATACCTCGGCAGCACGCTCACCGAGATCGCCGGCAACAAGGCAGGGATCATCAAGGCCGATTCGGTGGCGGTGATCGGCCCCCAGCAGCAGGAGGCGACTCAACGCCATCCTCCGCCGGACCATCGAGGTGGACGCCTTCGTCGCCCGGTTCGGTAGTGAATTCGACGTGCTGGAACGCTCGTTCGCGGTCGGCGGGCAGCGGTTGACGCTGCAGGGCCTCGGCGGTGTCTACGAGGACGTGTTCCTGCCGCTGGCCGGCGCCCATCAGGCGACCAACGCCGCCGTCGCGCTCGCCGCGGTGGAGGCCTTCCTCGGGGCGGGCGCCGACCGGCAGCTCGACGTGGCGTCCGTGCAGGACGGTTTCGCCGCCGTGGCGTCGCCCGGGCGGCTGGAACGGGTTCGAACCTCGCCGACCATCATGGTCGACGCTGCGCACAACCCTCATGGCGCAACGGCTCTCGCCTCGGCGCTGGAACAGGAGTTCTCCTTCTCCCGGGTCGTCGGGATCCTGGCCGTGATGGCCGACAAGGACGCGCGAGGCATCCTGGAGGCGCTGGCGAACTCGTTCGACGAGGTCGTCGTCACCCGGAATTCCTCGCCCCGGTCCATGCCGGTCACCGAACTGGCGGAGCTCGCCGTCGACGTGTTCGGCGAGGAGAAGGTGCACGTGGCCGGGCGGATGGACGAGGCGATCGCACTGGCCGTCGATCTCGTCGAATCCGGCGCCGCCGACGTCAGCGGCACCGGGGTGATCATCACCGGCTCGGTGGTGTCGGCCGGCGACGGGCGCACACTGGTCGGGTTGGCACCCGCGTGACGACGGCGCCGCCCGGCGGAACTCCGGACCCCACCCCGAATCTGCCCGGAATGACCCGGACGTCTCGCAGCAGGGTTCGCCGACGCCCCGCCCCGCCGGCCGTCCGTACGACCCGGAGACGCGGTCTGCGGGGGGTGATGTCGGCGACGCTGATCCTCGAGGCGATCTCGGTGCTGCTGTCGATCCCGGTGGCCGCCAACACCGGTGGCGGTGTCGGGCCGCTGGGCGTGACGATGATCTGCCTGCTCGCCCTGCTGCTGGTGCTGGCCTGCGGTGTCGTCGCCAGGCCGTATGCCATTCAGGTCATCCTCGGGCTGCAGGTGGTGGCGATCGCCTGCTGGTTCATCAGCCCGTCGCTGGGCGTGCTGGGCATCATCTTCAGCGTCGCCTGGGCAGTCATCCTGTGGTTCCGCGCGGAGTTCCGGCGCCGACTGGCGGCCGGTACGCTGCCGGGGCCGCCGACGTCGGGGTCCTGATGGCGCAAGGAGACCTGCCGCGGACGGCGGCGCCCGTTGCACCCTGTCATCACGCGTTTCCGAACGCCCGCCCGTCACGCCCCTCCGAATCAACCAACCGAACCAAGGAGTGTCCCAACCGATGTCTTCCGGTACCGCTGTCGAACGAACCCTCGTCCTGATCAAGCCGGACGGCGTGGCGCGCGGCCTGGTCGGCGATGTGATCAGCCGGATCGAGCGCAAGGGACTGCGCCTGGCGGCACTGGAGCTGCGGACCGTGGAGACCACCGTCGCCGAACAGCACTACGCCGAGCACCAGGGCAAGGGTTTCTACTCCGGCCTGCTCGACTTCATCACCGGCGGCCCGCTGGTCGCCCTCGTCGTGGAGGGGCCGCGGGCGGTGACCGCGTTCCGTCAGCTGGCCGGCGGGACCGACCCGGTGGAGAAGGCCGCGACCGGCAGCATCCGGGGCGACTTCGGCCTGGCGACCCAGTACAACCTGGTCCACGGCTCCGACTCGGCCGAGTCGGCGGCCAGGGAGATCGGGCTGTGGTTCCCGAACCTGTGAGCAGTGGTAGTCCGGGCACCACCGTCGACCGGGTCGGCCCGGGCGGCACGGTGGCATCGGACAGCTCGTTCGGCAACGCCCTGGCGGGGCTGTTCAACACCGTCGCCGAGTCCGGAGCCCCGGTCGGCTTCCCGGTACCGGTGTCCCGCGTCGACGTCGGCGCCCGGGTCGCCGAGCTGGTCGACGGGTTGCGGAGGGGCACCGTCGTCGGGGTGGCGGCGAACCGCAGCCGACGCCTCGTCGGCGTCGGCCTGCTCCGCCCGGGGCGCGGGATCCGCGCGCACACCGGGCGCGTCGAGCTGCTGCTGGTACACCCGGATCCGGCCCGGGGCGGACTCGGCACATCGCTGCTGTCCACCCTGCTCGACCTCGGTCGGGACCGGGGCGTGCAGCGCGTCGACGTGGAGATCCAGGACGACGGCGCGCTCGCCGGATTCTTCGCCCGGTTCGGGTTCGCCGAATGGGGGCGGCGGCCGTCCTGGCTGCGGATCGGTCCGGGCGAGGATCGCGACGAGCTGGTGCTCGGAGCCGTCCTCGGTCCGGAACGCTGAGGCCAATCGCGCCCCCTTCGGCACCGAACTGATCCGGGTTGGCGGACCTGCCTGGAGGACTGTTGTGGAGGACACCGTGAGCATCGTTGATCCGGCACCCCGGCGAGTGGTCGACCTGTCCCACCCGATCACCCAGGGGATGGTCACGTATCCGGGGATTCCTGGGCCGGTGCTGGGCACGCACCTGTCGTTCGAGGAGTCCGCGTCGCACTACGCGACCGGCACCGAGTTCTTCATCGGCACCATTTCCATGGCGGCCAACACCGGCACCTACCTGGACACGCCTGCGCATCGCTATCGGGGTGGCGAGGACCTGGCCGGGCTCGCCCTGGAGCGGATGGTCGACCTGGACGGGCTCGTCGCGAGGTTGACGCCGCGGTCGGTCCCGGACCGGCGGGCGATCGACGAGGCGGACCTCCGCGCGGCGCTGGCGGGGCAGGAGTTGGCCGGTCGCGCGGTTCTCGTGCACACCGGGCACAGCACCCGCTGGGGTACCCCGGACTACTTCACCGACCACCCGTACCTGACCGACGACGCCGTCGAATTCCTGGTGTCGGTGGGTCCGGCGCTGGTCGGGATCGACTCGCTGAACATCGACAGCACGCACACCGGCCGCCGCCCGGCCCACTCCTGGCTGCTGGCGGCGCGGATCCCCATCGTCGAGCACCTGACGAAACTGGAAGAACTTCCGATCGCCGGGTTCCGGTTCACCGCCGCGCCGCCCGCCGTCGCGGGCCTGGGCACGTTCCCGGTCCGGGCGTTCGCCGTCGTCGGTTGACGATCGTCCGGAACTGACCGACCGGGCGCCTCGGCCGGCGGAAAGGTCTGCGTCCCGTCCGGCCGTGGGGTCAGCGGTGCGAGCCGCCGGCTTCGGGTGACCGCCGGCCGGTGGCCAGGAACGCCCAGCCGACCATCAGCGTGCCAAGGACGAGCACCGAGAGGCCGATCACCACCGGCACGGTGATGTCCAGGCCGGTGCTGGCGAGCATCCGCGGAGTAGTTGAGCCCGGGGGGAGCGGGGTGCCGGTCGGCATGGCGGTCGGGATGGTCGCCATGCTCGTCATCGCCGGCGCGGCCGGTGCGAACCGGTCCTCGATCAGGCCGGCGGAGGCGGTGGGGGACGCCAGCACCGCGAGCGCCAGGCCGACCAGCATCAGCACAGCGCTGGTCAGCCACACCCGGAAACCAGGTCTCGGACCCACGGTTGACATCACCTCGCTGCTCTCTCCTCATGCCCTGGTCGATCGGTTGGGCGATGGGTTGCCGCCGATCCCATGATGCGGCCGTCGGCGGCCGGCATGCCGAATTGCGCTGAGCCCGTTCGACGGCAGTCGTATGTCACGGCACGCCACCCCCAGGACGGTCCGGCCGCCACCCAGGTTGCTTCGTCCCCGGCCAAGCCTCTCCCGCTGGCCCGTTTCCGGCGTGACAGCTGCGGCCGGATCGACGCCGGGACAGCGAAAATCGGCAGGGCCGTCGTTGCTCTGGCGTACCGTTTCCCGGCGTGACGTCGTGGAGCGCTTCGGGTCCCGCCCTGTCGCCCGAGGGTGATCAGGGGGTCGATCAGGGCCGACCCGGCGACGCGCCCGGCAGCCCGATGATCGTCGCGAAGGACCTGCGCAAGAGCTTCCCGGTGAAGTCCGGCGCCGATGTCGAGGCGGTCGCCGGGATCGACCTGCAGGTGGCGCGCGGCGAGTCGTTCGGTTTCCTCGGGCCGAACGGGGCCGGCAAGTCCTCGACGATGCGGATGATCGCCTGCGTCTCACCGCGCACCGGCGGCGAGCTGTCGATCCTCGGCCTGGATCCGGACCTGGACGGCGTGCGGATCCGCGGCCGGCTCGGTGTCGTCCCGCAACAGGACAACCTCGACGACGAGCTGACGGTGCGGGAGAACCTGATCGTCTACGGGCGCTACTTCGGCATCTCCCGGGCCGAGTGCCGTCGCCGGGCGACCGATCTGCTGGAGTTCGCGCAGCTGGTCGAGAAGGCGGAGACGAAGGTCGAGACGCTGTCCGGCGGGATGAAGCGCCGGCTGACCATCGCCCGCTCGCTGATCAATGAGCCGGAACTGCTGCTGCTCGACGAGCCGACCACCGGTCTCGATCCTCAGGCTCGACATGTGTTGTGGGACAGGTTGTTCCGCCTCAAGCACAACGGTGTGACGCTCGTCGTCACCACGCACTACATGGACGAGGCGGAGCAGCTGTGCGACCGGCTCGTCGTGATGGACGGCGGCCGGATCGTCGCCCAGGGACACGCCGCGGCAGCTGATCGCCGCGCACAGCTCCCGCGAGGTGCTCGAACTGCGGTTCCGGCCCGGCACCAGGAACCGGCCGAGCAGGCGGCGCTGTCCCTGGTCGAACGGGTCGAGGTGCTGCCCGACCGGTTGCTGCTCTACACCCAGGACGGCGACGCGACCCTCGCCGACGTCCACCGGCTCGGTCTGCGCCCGGTCACCACACTGGTGCGCCGGTCGACGCTGGAGGACGTCTTTCTCCGACTCACCGGACGGAGCCTGATCGATTGACCCGCCCCAGCCGTCCCGTCGACCCGCACCGCCGTGCCGCCGCCGGAGCCCGCCCGCCGCCCGGGCGCTACCTGGTGTGGGAGTACCTGGTCCGCTGCTGGCGGCGGTACCTGGTGTCCAGCCTCGCGGAGGCGGTCGGCACGCCGCTGCTCTACCTGCTGGCGCTGGGCGTCGGCCTGGGCACGCTGGTCGATTCCGGGCCGGGCGCGGAGGCCGGCGGCGCCCTGGGTGGGGTGCCCTACCTGCAGTACATCGCGCCGGCGCTGCTGGTCGCGGCCGCCGTGCAGATCGGGATGAACGAGGCCTCGTACCCGGCGTACAGCCGGTTCAAGTGGACCCGGGTGTTCTGGGGGGTGACGGCGACACCGGTGACGCCGGCCGAGGTCTGCGACGGCCAGGTGCTGTTCATCGCGACCCGGATGGTCGCCGGATCGGCGCTGTACTACCTGGTCCTGCTGGCCTTCGGGGCGGCCGGCGGGCCGGCCGGCGTGCTGATGATCCCGGTCGGCGTGCTGACCGGGGTGGCGTGCGCGGTGTGGGTGCTCGCGCTCGGCGCCCGCATGCGGTCGGAGGGCGGGGCGTTCAACGTGCTGTTCCGGTTCGTGCTGGTGCCGATGACTCTGTTCTCCGGGTCGTTCTTCCCGATCACCGAGATGCCGTTGGCGATCCGCTGGCTCGCCTGGCTGTCGCCGCTGTGGCACGGCAACGAGCTGGCCCGCGGCGCCGCGCTGGGCGACCTGCAGTTCTGGCCGGCCGTCGGCCATTTCGGCTACCTGATCGTCCTGCTGGTCGCCGGGCTGCTGGTCGCCCGCCGGCAGTACCGAGTGAGGTTGGTCGTATGAGCGACACCGTCCGCGCGCCGGCGGGACCGCCCGGCCGGGCGCCGCCGCTGCTGCTGCGGATCGTGCCGTTCGAGTTGTACGCCGGCCGTGCGTCGGTCGTGCTGGAGCGCAACCTGCGGGTGTACCGGCGCGCCTGGATGATCATCGTGTCCGGCTTCTTCGAACCGGTCTTCTACCTGCTGGCGCTGG
>CAVWTC010000010.1:0-219357 GCA_963757645.1 uncultured Actinomycetota bacterium | reverse complement strand
TATTAATGTCACATTCCCATGTTAACAATTCTTTACTCAGTCTGTCATTTTCAGATAACTCATCGTTATTGAATTTTGAAAGTACCTCTTTATACTTAGTAAAAAAGGCTTTTACCTGAGAGATATATGCATCACTAAGTGTATTAGGATAAATATTATTATAGCGGTCATCTCCGGCTAATGTTGCTTCCCAGGGGAAAAGCTTCATTCGTTCCTGATAATACTCATCTAGTAATACTGATAATTCATTATTAGATGATTTTATTTCTTTGGTTTTCTTTTCGCATGACTGCAATATTGCTGTTATTGAAAAAAGAAGCACAAGTATTTTTTTCATGATTATTGGCATTAAAAATTTTTTAAAGATACATTTTTCGTAGAAAAAACCTTCGTAAAAAGAATAGCGTTAAAAATTTCACAATTCCGCCGATAGGGTTACCTTTGTGGGTTCCAGAAAAAAAGTATTCAAAATGAACCAATACAGTAAGAGAAGAGAAGCACTGCTATATCATGCAAAGCCCCCTCCTGGTAAAATTCAAGTGGTTCCTACAAAACCTTATGCTACGCAAAGAGATTTGTCGTTAGCATATTCGCCAGGAGTTGCTGAACCTTGCTTAGAAATAGCAAAAGATGTAAATAATGTTTATAAATATACCGCTAAAGGTAATTTGGTTGCTGTTATTTCTAATGGTACGGCTGTCTCGGTCTTGGAGATATAGGACCAGAAGCATCTAAGCCGGTAATGGAAGGGAAAGGCCTGTTGTTTAAGATTTTTGCAGATATTGATGTGTTTGATATTGAAGTAGGGACCAAAAATGTTGAAGAATTTATTCAAACCGTAAAAAATATTGCACCAACTTTTGGAGGGATTAATTTTGAAGATATTAAAGCTCCTGAATCTTTTGAAATTGAAAGACGTTGTAGAAGAACTTGATATTCCGGTAATGCATGATGACCAACATGGAACGGCAATTATATCGTCTGCTGCGTTAATAAATGCTTCAGAACTGGCACAAAAAAATATCTCAGAGATTAAACTTGTTGTTTCCGGAGCAGGATCTGCTGCCTTAGCCTGTGCTAACTTATATGTATTGTTGGGGTTAAAATAGAAAATATTTCAATGTTTGATGTAGATGGTATGTTGGTGAAAAGCCGGGAAAACCTATCGCCGCTACAAATGAAATATGCGCAGCCGGGTGAAGCTAAAACATTAGCATCATGACGGTCGCGGTGATGCTGGCGTTCTCGTTGTAGGCGGGCACGACCACCGAACCCGGGCCCCACCACCGCGGAGCGCTGCCGTCCAGCCGCCTGCGCCGACGCCCGTGCCGCACGGCGACCTCGGCCTGCTCGGGGGTCAGCGCGACGGTGATGTCGCCGCCGTCGGGACCCCGCACGACCTTGTGGGTCTGCCTGCCGACGCGCACGCCGAGCAACGGCGTCCAGCTCGGCGGGATCGCCTCTCGCGGTCAGCGCGCTCGTGCAGGGCCGCATGGCCGCGCGCGTGGGGCTTGCGACCCTGTCCGCACCCGCCGCGCCGCCGGCACCCTGGTCCACCGTGGACCCCGCGATCGCCGCCCGTCAGCTCGTCGTCGACCTGGGGCGACGGCGCATCCTGCACGGCCTCACGTTCACCGTTCCCGCAGGCCAGGTGACCGGTCTGCTCGGCCCGAGCGGCTGCGGCAAGACCACGCTGATGCGTTGCGTTGTCGGCGTCGCCCAGATCACCTCGGGCGGGCTCGACGTGCTGGGGCTGCCCGCCGGGGCGCCGCCGCTGCGCCACCGCATCGGCTACGTGACCCAGGGGGCCTCGGTCTACACCGATCTGACGGTGCAGGACAACGTGCGCTACTTCGCCGCGCTGTACGGCGTCTCCGCAGCGTCGGCCGACGCCGCCCTCGCCGACGTCGCGCTCGCCGCGGAGGCCGCCCGGAAGGTGGGCACGCTCTCGGGCGGCGAACGTGCCAGGGTCTCGCTCGCGTGCGCCCTCGTCGCCCAGCCCGACGTACTGGTCCTCGACGAACCCACCGTCGGCCTCGACCCGCTGCTGCGCCACGACCTCTGGGACCGCTTCCACGCCCTCGCCGCCGCGGGCACGACGCTGTTCGTCTCCAGCCACGTCATGGACGAGGCCAGCCGCTGCGACCGGCTCCTGCTCATGCGCGAGGGCAGCCTGATCGCCGACGCCTCCCCCCTCGCCCTCGAGGCCGCCACCGGTGCGACCGACATCGAAGAGGCGTTCCTGAGCCTTGTCCGGCAGCACAAACCGTGAACCCCTGGATCGTGGCCGCGACGGCCGGACGGGTGCTGCGGCAGCTGCGCGGCGACCGGCGCACCGTCGCCCTGCTGCTGATCCTGCCGAGCGCCCTGCTCGCCCTCACCCACCAAATGATCGACTCGCGCCCGACCTTCGACCACCTCGCGCTATCGCTGCTGGGCATCTTCCCGTTCACGACCATGTTCATGGTCACCAGCGTCGCCATGCTGCGGGAGCGCGCCAGCGGCACGCTGGAACGGCTGCTCACCACCCCGATGTCCAAGCTCGACCTGCTACTGGGCTACGGCATCGCCTTCGCGGCCGCCGCGGCCCTGCAGGCGGGAGTCACCTGCGCCGTCGTCTACGGGCTGCTCGGGCTCACCACCCCGGGAAGCCCGACGCTGGTCATCGGCATCGCCGTGCTCGGCGCCACCATGGGCATGGCGATCGGGCTGCTCGCCAGCGCCTTCGCCACGAGCGAGTTCCAGGCTGTGCAGTTCATGCCCGCGATCGTCATGCCGCAGATCCTGCTCGGCGGGCTGTTCGTGCCGCGGACGCAGATGGCCGAATGGCTGCAGCACGTGAGCGACGCCCTGCCGCTGACCTACGACATCGACGCCCTCACCGTGGTCGGCTCGACGGCGCGGGTCACCGGCGACCTCGTCCGCGACCTGGCCATCATGGCGGCGACCGCGCTCGCCGCGCTGGCGCTGGCCGCCGCGACGCTGCGCCGCAGGCAGGGCCAGCTGCCCCGCCGCGTCCGGCGGGCGCTCATCGCCCTTCCCGTGGTCGTCGTCGTCACCTCGGCCATCGCGGGCGCCTACTCGATCAGCAACGCCCGCGCCTACATCGCGACCGACAACGCCCACATCGACGGCGACGCCCTCCCGATCCGGTCACCGGCCACCGGAACCCTCGTGGACTGGTCGCTCGCCACCGGCAGCGTCGTGCACAAGAACGAGCCCGTCGGCCGGATCGCGATCCAGAGCGGGTTCTCCCAGGCGCAGATGCTGGTGCGGGCGCCTGCCGACGGCACGGTCGTCGACGCCGACGTGACGGTCGGAACCTACGTCACCACCGGCACCCAGCTCGCCGTCGCCACCGACCTCAACCAGGTCAGAGTCACCGCCCAGGTCGACGAGACCGTCGCCGACGACGTGCGGGTCGGACAGGTCGTCGACATCGAGGTCGACGCCTTCCCCGACACCACACTCACCGGTGCCGTCGACGAGATCCAGCGCATCACCGCGGGAGCTACCGGGCCCCTGCCCACCTCATCGGTGACGGCCGAGTTCCAGAAGATCACCCAGGTCGTCCCCGTCCGGGTCGCGATCGCCGACGGGCGCGGCCTCGCGCTCGTGCCCGGCATGAACGTGACCGTCCGGATCCACCGGAGCTGACCGGCGGGTTCGGCCGCGGTTCGACAGCGGACGAAGCCGGGCCGGTCGGTCGACCGGCCCGGCTTCGCGGGCGAACGGAGTCCTGGTCAGCCCTTGGTGGCCCGGACGATCGCGACCGGGCAGGCCGCGGCGTGCACCAGCGCGTTGCTGACCGAGCCGAGCACCGTCCACACCGGCGACGACGACGCGGTTGGTGAGCTGGTTGGTCATATCTCCTCTTTGGGGTTCTGGTGAACGTCTGTTGTCGACGGGCGCGTCAGGCGACGAACCGGAGCTCGTGACCCCGAGCACCGACTCCGCGGCCCGCATGGCCACGCTGCGGGCCACCGGGTCCGCGGGCGATCAGGGCGTCGTCGCGGGCCAGGGCGTGCATCGGTACACGAGGCTCAGTTCGCCGACGGCAGAGGCGGCGTGAACTGGGCGGCCACCACCAACCCGAGCGCGGTCGCCGAGCCGGTCACCGATCGATGATCGTGATCATCCGCACACCACGGCGGTGCGCACGACCACCAGGTACCGCTCGCTGCGATCATCAGGGTGCCACCCCACAGCCGCATAGTCGGCCACGGTCGCCCCCATCCTGTCTCTCGGGAGGACCGTCAGTCCCTGCTGCGCACGATGGCGACGGGGCAGCCTGCCGCATGCACCAGTGCGTTGCTCACCGAGTCGAGCAGGAGGCCGGTGATCTCGCCGTGTCCACGCGAGCCGACGACCACCAGCTGCGCCCGCGCCGCATGGTCGAGCAGGGCCTGTGCGGCGCTGGTGCGGGTGACCACCCGCTGTACGTGAACGTCGGGGTACTTCGCTCCCCACCCAGCGAGCCGTTCGGCCAGCGCCTCCTGGGCCTCCAGAGCCGCGGACTCCCAGTCGACCAGCTCGGCCATCATCGGCTCGAACCAGGTGTGGACGGCGACCAGCGGCACGCGCCGAACCGAAGCCGCCTCGAACGCGAGGGCGATCGCGGCCTCGCTCAGCGGCGAGCCGTCGATTCCGACCACGACCGGCTTCCGCTGGTCAGCGGCCTGTTCCGCGCCGCGGACCACCACGACTGGGCAAGCTGAGCGGGCTGCGACACCGACCGCGACGGAACCAGCCAGTGCTGCTCCGACGCGCCCACGACCGCGATCGCCCACGACGACCAGCTCGGCGTGCCGTGACTGAGGCGACAGGCGCTGGTTATCCGCCGGGGCGTAGTTCGACCGTGCCGCGCTCGCCGTCGACCCGGATGTGGTCGCCGTCGTGGAGCCGCATGGTCGCGTTGCCGGTTCCGACCACGGCCGGGATGCCGAGCTCACGGGCCACGATGGAAGCGTGCGACAGAGGCGCGCCCACATCGGTCACGATGGCCGCGGCACGGGGGAAGATCGGGGTCCAGCCGACGTTCGTCAGCGTGGTGACCAGGATCTCGCCGGGCTGAAGCCGGTCGCCCTGCTCGGGACGAGCGATGACACGAGCAATGCCCTCGACCACGCCCGGCGCCCCCGGGAACCCGGTGATGGTGTCGCTGACCGGAACGGTGTCGCCGCGGGCGTCGTAGAGATCGGTGCGCCGGTGCGGGTCGGCGGCCCAACGGACGGGGTCGAAGTGGCCGACGATCAGCGCCGGGTAGGGCGGCAGCGCCGCATACCGCTCGTAGGTCGCCCGCCGCACCGCCACCCGCGCCAACCCGGACAGGTTGCCGCGCAACAGGTCGAGTAGTTCGTCGATCGACAGGTAGAAGACATCGTCGCCGCGTCCGCTCAACTCCCCGGCGCGCAGGACGAACGCCCGCAGCACCCAGAACGCTCGCATGTTCTCTGATCGCGCGGTCTCGCGGTCGCGCACGACCGCGCCCCAACGCTGCACCCGCTCGCGCATCGCTGCCTGCTTGCGCGGGTAGCGCTCGGCGAAGCGTGCCCACGCCGCTTCGCTGGCCTGCCGCTGGCGGGCGAGCAGCGCATCGGTTCCGGTGCGCATGTCGCGCAGGCCCGCAAGCTGGGCGTCGATCCAGGCCGGGTCTTCGCCGGGTCGCGGGACCGACACCTCGAACTCATGGGGGCCGCGGTGGCCGTAGCGGCGGGCGAACTCCTCGCGGTCGATGTCGCCGCGGGCCAGTCGGTTCAGGCCCAGGAGCAGTCCGAGGCTGGCCAGCTCCCCTGCGGCGTTGACCCCGGTGAGCATCGCCTCGGCGTCGGTGGCGCCCATCATCTTGCGCAGGGTGGTGCGGGTGAAGAGCAGGCTGGATCCGCCCTGGCGGCCTGCGGCTTCCAGCATGCGGCACGCGGTGACCAGGTGCGGCCTGGATCTCCTGCTCGTACAAGCTGCGCCAGCGCTGGGCCCGAGCCAGTCGCGACGACGCGTGCGCGGAGGTCTTCGCACCGCTGCGGGGAGCTGTTCAGGAACGCGCTCAGGCCTTTCCCGTTGGCCCGGGCGCGGAGTCGTACCCGGATCGCCGTGGGGAAGACCTGCTTGAGGATCTCCAGGCGGAAGATGTTCACCTTCGGTACGACGAGGCCGGGCGGGACCTTCCCGAAGACGTCCTCGACCCCGCTCCGCAAGCTCTTCACGCGCAGCGCCGTGGTTATGGCGTAGATGGGGCTGAGGTTCATGTAGAAGCGGCCACCGATGTTGCCCACCATGTCGAATCCGGGCATGGCCGAGCCGGACATGGCCTCGTGGATGAACAGCCTTACGAACGACCAGGTGATGGGGGTCATGACATCGGGGATCGCCTCCCCGAAGTTGCCCGCGGTCCACAGGTAGTCGCCCTTGAGGCTGTCGTTCCATTCCTCGAACTCGGGGCGCTCAGGCCGGTGATCGGACGGGCCTGCACGATCCAGAACGCGCCCTCTACATCGGGCCCACTCCACATCCATCGGCATGCCGTAGAGCTGCTGCACTCGCGCCCCGAGCGCATCGAGCTCGATGGCCTGCGCCTCGTCCAGGACCAGATCTGCCGCGCAACTCATCGGGGGTCGGGCGCTCCTCGGTCCCGGCAGCGGTGCGCACCGTCTTGACAGCTTTGTCCCCGACGGCCGACCGGATCACGGCGCCATGTCGAGACGACCACGCGTGTCCGGGGTGAGCTGCCCGGCGACCACTGCCTCACCCAACCCCCACGAGGCGTTGATGACCGTTTCGCCGCGGGCGCCGGTCACCGGGTCGGCGGTGAACAGAACTCCCGCCGCGTCGGCTTCCACCAGCTCCTGCACCACCACCGCCAGGGCCACGTCGTCATGGGAGATGCCGTGCTGGTCCCGGTAGGCGACCGCGCGCGAGTTCCACAGCGATGCCCAGCACCGTTTCACCGCGTCGAGCAGGGTGTCGCCGCGAACGTTGAGGTAGGTGTCCTGCTGGCCGGCGAACGACAGCTCCGGCAGGTCCTCGGCGGTCGCCGACGAGCGCACCGCCACCGCCACGTCCTCGCCGAGCGCCGCGTAGGCGAGCCGGATCTCCTCGGCGACGGCCTCTGGCATGTCGTGCCGGGCGAACAGCGCCGCCGTGTGCTCGGGATCGCCGGGGTCGATCTCGTCGCGGAAGCCCGCCACGAACGTTCGATAGGCCGTCCGTCGTGACGTGGAACCCCCGCGGCACGGGCAGCCCCGCCCGCGCCATCCGGGCCAGCGACGCGCCCTTACCACCCACGGCAGCGAGATCGGCTGCGGCATCGTCGAGAGCCAGAACCACCTTCACTGCCCATGCTCCTTCGTGCCGTGGAATTCGCTCTCAGAAACAACCTCTCAGAAACAACATTGCGCCGAGGCGACCCCGTCGGTAGGCCGTTATGCCTTGGCAGTCGTGTTGTCGCGCTCGCTCCGGCCGAGCTGTTCGTCCACCGGCTGGACGGCAGCGTCGAGAGGTTCGGTCCCCCGACCGCCCGAGACCGGTCAAAGAGGCCCGACAAGGATGTCACCGCAGGCGCTGCCGCGATTCCGCGGCCACTCCCAGATCGGACGAGGTGGTTTCGGTGCGTCTCATACCGCAGCGCTTCCGCGGCGTCGAAGGGGATTCAGGCGCGGACCGCGTCGCGCTCACCGGCTGGGTCGGGGCACTCCAGACGTGCGTCGGGAGGCGGGAACAGCAGCGACTCGTGATCATCGTCGAGCCACCGCACGCGGTAGGGCGGCGACCCGTCGGCATGAGGGATCGCGATGACCTGGCCACGACGCACGTGCACCCCACCGGCGTCAATCGGGACGACCAGCCAGTCACCCACGTGCGCTGCCATCGCCATCACCTCGGTCAACTCTTGTTCCTCATCGGCCGATGGCCACGCTCCTCCGCACACACCTGGTCCGGCAGCGTCGCACGGCCCGCACGCGTGAGGTCCTTGGTCTCGTCGGCTCGGGGACCGTTGAGGCGTCCCGGACTTCTTGGCTGCCACAGGTCGTTCGGCCCGAGGACAGCCGGGCCGTTCGACCGGCACGCTCGATGTCGCCACGAACGCCGGGAGGACCTGATGGCGACACCGACCGCCGTGAGCGCGCTCACGGCACCGGAGAACCCGTGGTCCCGACCCGCCGAGCAGGTGGCGAGGCACATGGCAGTAGGAAGCCCGCTTGCACCTGGAACCCGTCGCCGATCAGCTCGCCGAGGTTGGCCGCCTTGCCCCGACGGTGTCGTTGTCGGTGAGCCGAATGTCGACCAGATCGCGGACCAGCGCGTGGACGGTGGCGGTCATCGCAGACTCCCTGCGTCGATGGGGGTGGTGGGGGTGGTGGGGGTGGTCGTGCCGGCGGGGGTGTTGCCGCGCCGGATCGCGAAGCCGACGAGCAGCGCGCCCGCGAGAAGCGCCACGCCTGCAGCCACGAACAGGCCGATCCAGATGGCCTTCAGTCCGGGCGCTGTGGCCCCGACCGACAGGTCACGACGACGGGGCGCGACATGTCGCTATTCATCACGACCACCGCCCAGTTGCCCTGGGTGGGGTTCCACGTGAGCTCCTGCGCGCCCGTGCCGCTCGCGCTCACCACCCAGAACGACTGCTGCGCGGGCATCCCGGACGGGGCGCCGCCCGTCGTCGTCCGGGTCCGCGGGCCTGCGATGACGTCATGCGCGGTCGCGGCCAGGTACGCCTCGACGGCCGGAGCAGGCCCCACCGCGACGAACACGCCTGCGGGGTCCGTGCTCGCGGCGCGGACCCGGATGGTGCCGAGAACACCGGACGGGTCGGGGTCACCCGCCTCGCGACCGAGCTGGATCGGGTCGGCGACCAGTGCGTAGCCGGAGCCCGTAAAGCGCTGGGTCGGCGAGGAGAGGTAGCCCGCGGCGTCGCGCCCGTGCACGTCGGCGGCCAGCAGGACGCCCGCGCCGCCGAGCGCGCCCAGACCGCCCAGCACCAGCACGGATCCGATCACGACCGATGCGACGCGGCCGCCGGTCCACCGGACGCTCGGCGGTGCGACCGTGGTGGCACCGCCCTGGGGGTCGGTGGTGCCGACCGCGAGCGTGCCGGGGTCCGCGCCACCCAGATCCAGGCGGAGCGGCGGGTAGCTGTCGGTCATCAGCGTCACGTAGGCGACGACGCGCAGCACCCAGCGGTCGAGGCCGACGACCAGGTCCCAGAGGCCCCGGGGGTAGCGGCCGGTGAACAGCAGGATGATCACGGCGATCAGCACGAGGAGTGAGATCAGCCCGGTGCCGCTCGACTGGTTCGTCCGGGTGGCCAGGTAGTCGCCCCCGCCCACCAGGAACGCCAGCACGAGGTAGTGCGGGATCGCGAGCAGCCACCACTTGACGAGCACCAGGCCACGGGAGAGGTGCTCGGGGTAGGCGATGTCCAGGGTGGCCGGGTAGTCCGGCTCCTCGCCCAGCGAGAACGGTGGGTAACGGTCGGTGCCGTTCCCGCCTCCCCGTAGTAGGCCGACCCGCCACCCCCACCGCAGGACCCGAGGTAACCCGAAGATCGGCGCGCGGGTAGCGGCCGTGACGAGGATCGCGACGAACGCAATCACCGTGAGGACCGCGTACGCCCCCCAGAAGGACGAGCACGACCAGGTGCGGGATCACCAATAGCCACTTGACCAGCCACAGCCAGCGGCTGAGGGGGTGTGTCGAGCCGGGCGTCGACCCTGACGGGGCCCATAGTGGCGGTTGTCATTGGTCTACTCCCTGCGAGTGCGGTCAGACTGCTCGTTGACCTCCCCCGCACGCGTCACGGCAGCGTCGCGACTGCCGCCCGCACCGCACAGGGCCGGAACACCCCACCGCGCGGCCGACGGCCCCCGACGACGGGGTCGACTTCTGCTGGTCGCCTGTTCGGTGAGGGCTGCACGGCCTCACCCTTGACGAGGCCACCCTCGGGCTCGACCCGGTACTGCGCCGCGACTCTGGCATCTGCTGTTGATTCTGCCGAGCGCGCTGCTCGCCCTCACCCACCAGATGATCGACTCGCGCCCGGACTTCGACCAACTCGCGCTTTCGCTGCTCGGCATCTTCCCCTTCACGACCATGTTCATGATCACGAGCACCTCATCCGGCCGAGGGCCGGACGACCGCCACAGGACAGGGCGCCGCGTGCACCAGCGCATTGCTGACCGAGCCGAGCAGGAAGCCCGCGACCTCACCGTGTCCCCGCGACCCGACGACGACGAGCTGCTCACCCTCGGCGAGCTCGAGGAGGGCGTGCGCGGCACCGCCTTGCGCCACCATCCGTCCGATTGCGACGTCGGGGGACTTCCCCCCCATCCGGCCAGCCGCTCGGCGAGGACTTCGTGCTCCTCAGTGATGATGGCTCTGCCAGTCGATGAGCGGAGCCAGACTGGTGCTTTCTCATGACCTTGCGTCGAGGTGTAAGGCCTGCACCGGGTGATCGCGCCGCCGATCCGCCGCAAGCCACTGCCACCCGCAGCGATGCCTCAGTAGGACGTCCCGGGACTCACGATCGCGACCGGACAGTGGGCGCGGTGCAGCACACCGTGCACGACCGATCCCAACATTAGGCCTGTCGCGTTGCCCCGGCCCCGCGAACCGACGACCACCATCTGGGCACTCTTCGAGGCCTCCACCAGCGCCGGGCAGGTGCGTCCCGCACCACCATCCGTCGCACCGCAACCTCGGGGTACTTCTTGCCCCCATCCGGCAAGCCGCTCGGCAAGAATTGCACTCTCCTCGACTGCGAACCTGACATCCGAATCCAGCATCGGGCCGAGCGCGTCGTCGAACGGCGTCGGCCACCACGAGTGCACGGCCACCAGCTCGGCACCACGCGTCGCGGCCGCGTCGAACGCAAACGCGAGCGCGGCTTCGCTCACCGGCGACCCGTCGACCCCGATCACCACGGCGCCGTCGTCACCGGCCCGGTCCCCGCGTACGACGACGACTGGGCAAGCGGCATGCGCCGCCAGCGCCACCGCTACCGACCCGAGGAGCAATCCGGTGATGCCACCGAGACCGCGATCGCCCAACACCACGAGCTGCGCCCGCCGCGCCTCCGACCCCAGCACCCGGATCGGCGCACCGACATCGACCTGCGTCGTCACGTCCAGGTCGGGCTCGGCCGCCAGCGCGGCCTCCGCTGCGGTCGCGATCTCGCGACGCGCCACCTCCAGCATCTGGTCGCGGAAGCGCTCCCCGAGCCCAGGGTGGCCGAGGATGTGGTCAGCCGTCCACGCGAACGCCGTCACGATCCGCAGGCCGACCTGTCGCCGTACTGCTTCCGTTGCCGCCCACCGCGCCGCCCGCAGGGCGCCCGACGAGCCGTCCATACCGACCACCACCGGCCGGTGCGCTCGCTGTACGTCCATTGTCTCCGTCCTTCCTCGGGGTTCGCCGCCCACGCTGCGCTGTGGTGCCTGCTGCTGCCGGCGGCGTGTGGCCCGGCACGCAGGGCCGACGTCCCCCGGGTCCAGATGGAGATCGTCGGCCTGTCCGGGCACCCGGCCACCGAACTGCGTCTGAGGTGCACACCCCGCGTCGGACCACTGTGGCCGAGGTGATGACCCGCGGCGTGGTGTCGGTAACGCCTGAGACGCCGGTGCCCGATGGTCGCGTCGATCCTGTTCACCGCGGTGGTCCATGCTGTCCCTGGGTCCTCGACCGCTTTCTGCGGCAGGTTGTCCGCGGTCCGGTGGTGCTGGTGGGCAACTCAGTGGGATGGGTGGGATGATCGCCATCCTGCTCGCGGCGCGTTCTTCCTCGCGTACGCGCTTCCCGGCGTCGGCGAGCAGCTCCTGCGCGCCCGCCGCGCGCGGTTCGGTTCACGCGCGCTGGTGCACGCGACGCTGCGGCTGTGCGGGATTGACCCGGGCGAAGGACCGCCTCGTGCCAGTGGCCGCGGACCCTCGCGCATTTCGGACGATCGAGAACAGGGACTTCGACCCTTTGCGTCCAAAGGCCTGAGGGAGGCTCGCCCATCCGTTCCACGCCGTCCTCGGACCGAGCGGACCGATCGCGACCTACCGGACAGCCCGGTCGCGGTGTCGGTTGGCTCTCATAGGCTCGATCCAGTCGGGTCGGGCGCAGGCACCCGCCCCCAGAGCTCAGTTGATCCGATCGGAGGGCGACCGTGACGGGTTCTCTCGCACCGCGGCTGCGTATCGAAGGGGTTTCTCGCGAACCCGCGGACACCAGCCTCGTCTTGGGGCACAGTCGCCAGCCCGCCGCCGACACCGCTCTGCGCGTCGCCGTCGACCTCGCGCGCAGGCTCCGGGCGGAACTCCACATCGTCCACGGCGTCGATCTCTCCGATTACCCGATCGACCCCGACCTGCCCGACTGGGAACGACAGGCTCACCGCGCAGTGGAGGCGCAGCGCCGCCAGATCGAGACGGCACTCGCGGACTCCCCGACGCGGTGGACGTACCACGCGGCCCACGGCGACCCTGCTCGACTCATCGCCGCCGTCGCCGACGAAACCGACGCCCTCATGATCATCGTTGGGTCGCACGGCGAAGGCGCGGGCGCGACGTTCGACCGGCTGCTGGCCGGGTCGGTCTCGCGAATGGTGCTGCGCCGTCAACACCGTCCCGTCCTCATCGTCCCTGGCGATCCGGATTGAGGACCAGCGGCGTACCCAACCAGGGACTTCCGGCCATCGCAGGCCGGTCCGGACTGCGGCACTGATGGTGGAGCGTCACCTCCGCTCGCTGCCGGTGTGCGACCCGGCAGGCCGGGTGCTCGGCGTCATCTCCCGTTCCGACGGCTGGCGGTCTTCTTGCGCGACGATGGCGCGATCGGCAGCTGGCCGACCCGTTGCCCGATCCCTGCCTGGCGATCGGGCAGTGCATCGTGGCGTCCGTGATCCTGCGCGGCAGCGTCGCCAAGGACGAGGCGAAGGGCGCCGATGCGATCAAGGCGCTGCGCGAGCAAGCAGATACCCCCACCGCCCGCGCCGACCGGCTCGGCCTCCTCGCTGACGACCTTGGCGCTGCAGGTCGGCGTAGGTGATAGTGCGGCTGTCGCCCGGTTCGCCCTCCCAGTGGAACGCGACCTGCTCGCCGTGCCCGGCCTCGACGTGCCGATCGCATACCGTCTTGGTGGGAATGCCGGTTAGTTTCACAGGGACGATCTTGTTGCGTTTCGGTCGCCATGGCCTCCGCAACGCAACAAGATCTACATCTCGCGCACCCTGCCGGAGCGCGCGCTCGCGCCGACGTCGAACGGGGCTGTTGCTGGTGACCGTCATCGACCTGCCGACAGAGCTGACCCGCGCCCTGCTGCCCTGTTCTACCTGCTCTCGGCCGACGATCTCCGGTCGCTGCTGGAGGGGCTCGGCTACGCGCTGCCCGCGGAGGCGATCGCGCGCACGATCGGGTACTACCTCGCTCGCACCGCACATGGCTCGACGCTGTCTGCGCTGATGCACGCTTGGGTGCTCGCCCGCGCCCACCGTGGACACGCCCTTGACCACTTCGAGCGCGCGCTGAGCAGCGATGTCGCCGACATCCAGGGCGGGACCACCTCCGAAGATGTGCACCTCGGTGCGATGGCCGGCTGCGTCGATCTGTTGCAGCGGTGCTTCGCCGGGCTCGAGACTCGCCACGACGCCCTCTGGTTCAACCCCACTGGCCCCACCGGTTCGGGCGGCTCGAGTTCGAGATGCGCTACCGGCATCGCGCTGACCGTCGCGGTATCGGGCCGGGAGGTGCACGCCGCGGCCCACCCGGCCCGGGCGGCCCGGTCCGGGTGGGTTGCGGCGACGAGCTGCGTCAACTGCTCCCGGGAGAGACGGCCGCGTTTGACGCCGGGTCCGCCTTCGACGTGCTGGACTGAGGAGCACACCGGGGTCGGATCCGACTGCTACCGAACCACGACGACGGGACACGCGGCGTGGTGCAGCAGCGCCTGGCTCACAGACCCCAGCGTCATCCCGGCCAGGCCGCCACGTCCGCGAGACCCGACCACCACCAACAGGGCGTCGCCGATGTTCTGCATCAGCGCATGCGCGGGGCGGTCGTGCGTGAGGACGGGCTCGACCTGCAGGTCCGGGTACTTCTCGCGCCATCCGGCAAGATGCTTGTCCAGCAGATCCGCCTGCCGCGTGACGACTGCGTCCCAGTCCACCGGCTCGCTCACCACGATCGGGACAATGCTGTCCAACCAGGCATGCACCGCACGGAGCGGAGCCTTGCGGGCCACCGCCGCCTCGACGGCGAACGCGAGAACCGCGTCACTCTGCGCCGATCCATCCACGCCGACGACGACAGGGCCGTCGGAGCGCTCATCGGTAGGCTCGCGGACAACCACCACAGGACAGGCCGCGTGCGCGGCGAGCGCCGTACCGACCGACCCGAGGAGCAGCCCGGCGAACCCGCCGAGGCCCCGGTGTCCGATCACGACCAACTGGGCGTCCGCCGACAGCGTCACGAGCAGAGCGGCCGGGTTGCCCCTCGTCACCTCCTGGCTCACGACGAGACCCGGCGCCACCTCGGCCACCTCCGCGGCCGCGGCCGCCAGCTTCTCCTCGGCCGCGCGCAACAGCGCATCATGGTCATCGGGCAGGATCTGGAGCGGGTCGTCCGCCTGGTGCACCGGCATCCACCCGAACGCGTCGACCAGCCGGAGCGGGGCCTGGCGGAGAACGGCCTCGCGGGCGCCCCACCGAGCCGCCGCAAGTGCCGGGGCCGAGCCATCGATCCCGACCAGGATCGGCCGTACCGAATCGCTGTTGCCCATTGGTGTATTCATGTTCAATCCTCTCTTCGGCTCCACGATGGACACACGGTCCGATCCGTGGGCCGTGCCGCGGGCCGGACGGGAGTGATCTCTTGCGACAGAGCATTCTGTATCGAAGGCCTTGACCGGAAGGACCGACGGACCCGAACACCTGGGCCGTGCAGCCCGAAAGAGGTCAAGACGGCGTCAGACCGTTCCGTCGGTGCCAATGGCATTACCGGACTAAAGCGACATGTCACCTTGGATCACGAGGATGCACGCAACGTTTCCGCAGGTCGCTGCGGTTCCCACCTGTGTCGAATCCTGCCGGGGGCACCACGCTTGAACGAGTATACGCCTTGAGAACATCATCTTCTGATCCATTGCAAACCGGTCGTCAGCGCTAACCCTCCTTTCCGACACGGTCGCTGACCTGCACTTTCCGCGACCGAAGAGGCACTGCCTCGGGGTACAGCATTCGTCCCCCAGATCGAATTCTTCCATCGACTGCGCCGTCGTTGACGTCAGTGACGGCCTATGGCGACACGGCGTTGCCACAAGGAGGTGGAGCCCGGCGGGCCCGCACGTGCGCTGCCACGGACTGATCCGGCCGTCGGTTGACACAAGTGCGACTACTGCTCCCGGTGCGGCATGATTGCCGCGTGCAGCTGCGACCGGGTCTGTCCCTCGACGAGACCTTCCTCGCCGTGTTCGCCCGCAGGCACGGCATCCGACGCCTCGCACTGTTCGGCTCCGCTCTCCGCGACGACTTCGGCCCGGACAGCGACGTCGACCTCCTGGTCGAGTTCCAACCCGGACACCTACCCGGGCTGCTGCACCTGGCGCAGATGGAGCTCGAGCTCGAGGACGCTCTCGGCCGGCCAGTCGAGCTCCGGACGTCCGAGGACCTCAGCCCGTACTTCCGGCACGAAGTCACGTCGACCGCCCGCCCGCTGTATGCGGCCTGACGACTGGACCCGGATCCGGCACCTGCGCGACGCCGCGACCAAGGCCGTGAGCTATGGCGCGGATAAGCAGCGTAGCGACCTCGACGACGACGAGTTGCTCCGGCTCGCGCTGACGAAGCTCGTCGAGATCGTCGGCGAGGCCGCCAAGGGCGTCACTTCCGAGGGCCACGGCTGGTTGAGGCGGTACTGCGCGCCGGGCCCGACGGCCTCGCGCTCCAAGCACATCTCGTTGCCCTCCTAGATGATCGCGGCCTGGCCCCGGCCGAGGTCGATGACCTCATAGCAAGCACGCGAACCCCGGCGTGGCGATGGGTCCACGTTGCCCTGCATGCCAGCAAAGTCCGCTTCCTGCATACCAGCGGGTCAAACAGCGAAGCCGCCCGCGTGACCCTCGCCCGAGCACTGGAGGCGCTTGCAACGGCCGACCGGCAGATCGGTAACCACACAGCGGCGGCGACCGCCAATGCGGAAGCCGTCGACCTCTACCGGGAGCTGACCGCGCTCAACCGCGACGCCTACCTGCCCGACCTCGCCGGGTCGGTCAACAACCTCGCCGTCTATCTGGCCGAGGCCGGGCGGCGTACCGAGGGGTTGGCCGCCGCCCAGGAAGCCGTCGACCTGCGCCGGGAGCTGACCGCGCTCAACCGCGACGCCCACCAGCTGAGTTCCTCGACCTCCTGCACTGACCACGTCGTGGGGCATGGATTGGGGGATGAACCACAGCGTCAGCGGTACCTCGCAGCAGGTGCAGAAGCACCGGATGAAGGCACGGAGGCCTGGCGGGGGCCACAGCCGACGACTTGCTCAACCGTTCCTAAACCGTGTGGCGGGAGGTCGAATCTCCCCGAGGGCACCTGACCTGCGGCGATGCGCCGGATGTCGACCGGTTGCACCGCATTGGACTCCCGATCCGTCACCGGATCTTGAAACCTGCGGCTCGCGACCAGCACCAGGCCTGCGTGGCAGGACTCGCAGCCGAGGTCCCCGCACAAGCCCGACGAGATGCCAAACTGCACGACGTGGCGGATGTAAGCGTGCTCGACCGGGAGATGTACAGCGAAGCCGAGGCCGCTCGTCTGCTCGGCATTGCCCAGAGCACGCTCAACTACTGGCTCGAAGGCGGCGTCCGCCGAGGCAAGAGCTATCGACCGATCATCCGTACCGAAGCGACCGGTGGCCGGAACCCGGTCACCTGGGCAGAGTTCGTCGAAGCCGGTCTGCTTCGCGGCTATCGACGCGATCTGGGCGTGCGCATGGCGGAGCTGCGTGAGTTCATCGATCTGCTGCGCACCGAGTTCGACGTCCCCTACCCGCTGGCCGATCGACGCCCCTACGTCAGCGGTCGAGATCTCGTCTACGAGGCACAAGAGCGCAGCGGGCTCGATCCCGAGTTCTGGATCGTGAGCAACGTCGGCGGCCAACTCTTGCTGTTGCCGCCCGGTGACGAGTTCTTCCGACGTGTGACTTGGTCACCCACCGGCACCGCCGCCGCGTGGCGCCCGGCAGACAACGAGCGATCCACCGTCGTGATCGACCCCGAGCGTCGCTTCGGCAAGCCCTCGGTCGCTGGGATCAGCACGGAAGCGATCTGGGAACACTCCAGCGCGGGCGAAGACGAAGAGGAGATCGCCGCAAGCTTCGACCTCAGCTTGGCTGACGTGCGCTGGGCATTGTCCTACGAGACCGCGCGACGAGCAGCCTGACCGTGCCCGACGGTCAACGGGGCGAGTCAGCGCCGCCGCACTCCGCACGGTAGTGACGCAGCAGGGCCTTCGCATGCGCGTCAGGGGCTCGGGCCGAGGGTTCGTTCGCCGTGGGGGCGAGACCGCACTGCCAAGACGGCCTAGCGTCTCATCGCCAGTTGCCCAAATAGCCGTCGATGGGGCACCGCTCGCAGCGCGGGCGCTGTAAACACCGCAGCAGCGCTCGCTCCCGCTCCTGCTGGTCGCGACGGGCATCAGCGATGCGTCGCCACGCGTCTTCGCGTGCATGAGCCCGAACCCAGCCGATCAGCAGGGCCACGCCGATCAGGACCGCCACGCCACAGATCACGATCACGAGGTTCATCTGAGCCCTCCGATCACGACGGAAGGGCACGCCGACCGGGTTGCCGGGTGCGGGACGCCGCAGGTGTATCTTGCCGCATGCAGCTCTCTTCTACAAAGTGAGAAGTGGGAATCCCAGACCCACTCACCTGACTAGACCATCCCGATCTACAGATGCGGACACGGCTTGCAGATGAGCGCACCCATTCGGCTGCTTCCTCGTTGGGCAAGCGACGAGAACGATCCCCCTCGCGCATGGCCGGGAGGATAGGTCGACATGCCATCGCCAGACGGACCACTGCTACACCGCCGCAGGCTCGGAGCCGAGCTGCGGCGGATGCGTAGCGACCGCACGCTGGACGAGGTCGCCGAGGCAACCCTGATAAGCACGTCGAAACTCAGCAGGCTCGAGACCGGCCAGGCGGTGCCGCAAGCTCGCGATATCCGCGACCTCGTCACCTACTACGACCTCGACGCGCAGACGGCCGACAGGCTCCGTCGCTGGGCGAACGCCGGAAGAAGCCAGTCGTGGTGGCGGGAGTACTCCGGAGCGCTGACCACGAACCTCGACACCTACCTGGACTACGAGACCGGCGCCTCCACCATCCGCAACTTCGCACTAGCGATCGTGCCACCACTCCTGCAGACCCCGGCTTACTCGACGCACCTCTACCAGGTTCTCCCACCACCCCGATCGGAGGAAACGGTCCGCAGGCTGGTCGAGGCCCTGGCCCGGCGGCAGAAGATCGTAGTCGAGGCCGATCCCGCACCCGAGCTAATCGTCGTGCTCGACGAAGCGGTGCTGCGGCGGCCCTTCGGGTCGCCTGGCGACGTACGCGCGCAGCTCGATCACCTCCACGCAATGTCACGGCACCGCAATGTGTCGCTGCGCGTGGTGCCCCTAGCAGCCGGACTGCACGGAGGCCTCCAGGGGCTCTTCACGATCCTGCAGTACGCGGACGACATCGACCGCGACATCGTCGCCGTCGAGTCACAGACGGGTGAGCGCCTCCTTGAGCAACCGTCGAGCGTTTTGGAATACCTCCGCATCTTCGATGCCATCAGCCGCAAGGCGCTCGACTTCGACGAGTCTCGAGCGCTTATCGCCGAGATCCGAGATGACATCCCCTCGCGAAAGGCACGCCATGATCTCCGATGACCACTTCCGCAAGAGCACCTTCTCCGGGGGCGGGGGGTGCGTCGAAGTCCGGCGCCTGCCCGACGGCCGCATCGCGCTCCGGGACAGCAAGGACGTGACCCTTCCTCCGCATCACTTCACGGCAGCGGAGTGGACCGCCTTCCTCGCGGGGGTGCGCGCCGGGGAGTTCGACCTCTGATGACCTGGCCCCCGGTTGCCCCTTTCTCGATCGCACCCGACGATCTTCTCCCGCTCGCCCCCGGACACTCACCGCCGCCGTCCATCCATGGGTGCTCCTCCTGGGTTCAGCGGCGGATCCAGAGGTCGGCGACGGCGGCCGTGTACTGCTCGGCGGGCGGTGCGGGCACGGCGGATTGACCCAGATCCCGGTCCTTGGGCCCACCGACACGGTGGATGAGCTCGGCGAATCCGGTGTCCTGGCGCAGGTAGCTCAGGTCGACCCCCGACTCGGTGGTGCCGATGGCCACGATGCGGTCGACACCCACTTGCTGATCACGCGGCAGCTGAGCCGCGAACGGGGTGCCCAGGTGGTTCGTGCTCCAGAACCGTTCCCGCGCCCTGGCCGGGATCTGACCGGTGCCGAGCAGGTAGCACCCGGCCGCTGGGGGCCGCATCGAGCAGCGTGACGTAGAGGTCGCGTTCGGATTGGTTGTGGACGGCGATGCCGATCCTGTCGCCCGTCCCGCACCTCGTAGCGGGCGCGGTCGGTTCCGACGACCTCTGGGAGGGCCCCTCTGCGCCTCGGCGGGCCACAGTCGGCGAGCATTGCAGTCGAGCAGCGAGACCCCCAGCATCGTGGGCAGGTCGCGGCAAGCGGAGGCCAGTCGCAGCGGCGCCCGGTAGCGGTAGTAGTGTTCCACGACCGCGCGCAGGAGGTCGGGCCGCCCGTAGCGGAACGGTCGGGAAGCGCGGGACGACCAGCGTTCGTCGCCGAACACGTCGTCGGCCAACACCCAGCCGCCACCGCCGCCGGTAGCAGCTCGAGGTCGGCGTGCCGCGCATCGTCCACGACCTTGACGAACGGCGAACGGCTCAGTGCGGCGGCGGCCACCTCGTCGGCGGCGGGCGCAGAAGGCCACCGCGATCCGGGCGTCGGCCCCGGGAGCCACCAGCCGGCCCCTGGCCGCCTCCGGGAGCGCCATCGGGGCGACCGGGACGGCGCGGGAACCCGCCGGGTCGGCCGATCGGACACGCAGCTCGCCGCGGCGGGCGGCCAGGTCGACGGGGCTGCCCAGCGGCGGGAACATGACCGGCTCCGGCCCGTAGACGCCGATCCGGGCCCCTTCCGTCACCCCGGCCAGCGTGCCGACGTCGAGCTGGTAGCTGGTCGCCGTTGCGGACGACGGCGAAGCCGACGTCGCCCCCGTCGTCGGGTCGCCGCCGAACACCGCCCGGCCGAATCCGGCCGAGAGCCACGGCCGCTGCTGCGGGTTGCGGGCCACGACGGCCGCCTCGACCTGACGCCAGATCCGGCCCCACCGCAGCCCGGGACAGCTCGCCGGATCGACGGCCACGAGCCGCTCGCAGAGCGACCGGGTCAGATGGCCCATGAGCCGGCCGTCGGCCTGGCCGGCCCTCCTGCGCCTTCTCGTCCGCCTGGCATGCCGCGACGACCTGACAGTTGTCGACCCGGGCGACCAGGCCCTCGGCCACCCCGCGGCAGCATGACCTCGATCTCGGCCCTCGCGACCGGGGCGCCGGGCGGACCCCGGCGGTGGGCCAGAACCGGGTGGTGCCGGTGTCCTCGCCCGGCGCGCGGGTGGCGCCCGCTGAGCTGCAGCAGTCCAGCACGACCGTGGCCGAGAGGCATCGGGCCCCGATGCGGGCCAACGCGGCGTTCAGCTCCCAGTCGGCCAGTAGACCACGGTCTCGGCGCCGCGCACCTTGTCCTTGGGTAGCAGTCCCTCCCGGGGGAAGCGGCGGCGCTCGTCGTCTTCCAGCACGATCTGCGTGCCGTGGCCCGGAGTAGTGGACGAACACGCGCTCGTGCGGCGCCACGTCGTCCCCGGCGAGCCGGTCGAGCTCCCCGGTGATGGCCGCCAGCGTCGGAAGCCGACTCGGGATCCGCGTGTCGTGGACGGCGCCGGAGTGCGGGCTGACCAGGCGGGTGATCCGGTCCGCAGGGCACGCCGAGCCGATCGAGCAGGATGCCTTGGACGGCGTCGACGTCGTTGACGCAGCCCCGAGAGCGAGCCGCCGCCGTCGTAGGCGTCGATGCCGATCAGGAGCACGTGCAGTTCGTCGGGCTTCATCGTGAGATCACCTCAGGCGCCGACATGTTGGAAAGCCGCCCAGCTGAGGACATCGACTGCGGCCACCGCACCTCGGGCGAGCGCGGCGGGCATCGTCGGCGGCGGCATCCGATCCGGGTCGGCGGCCCAGTGCTGAGCGCGGTGCAGCGCCTCGTCGGGATCGCAGCCCTCATGGGTGCGGTAGTGGTGGACCATGAACATCAGCCGCGAGGTGTGCTCGTCCGGCACCGTCCACATCGAGCCGTAGGCCGTGCGGGCACCGGCCGCCAGGAAGGCGGTGGCGAGGCTGAACGCCTCGTCGTGGGCGGCGCCCGCCACGTTGGTCGAACATCCCGCCAGGAACACGGTGTCGACATCGAGCCTGCGCGAGTGGCTCACCCCGAGCAGCTCGTTGACGTCGACGCCGCGGTCGGCGAGCTGAAGGCTCGACCGCCACGGCTCGGTCGGGTGGGCTTGCGCGTGGCAGGCCAGGTGGAGAAGGGCGAGCGGCCGGGCGCCGCTGCTGAGGACGGCGACGACCTCGGGGGCGGTCCCGGAACCTGACGGTGCCGGTCCGTCGACCGCGGCCGAGCAGCCGAGGTAGACCGCTTCCGGATGGAACGCCTTGACCAGCGCCTGAGCCTCGGCGCCTGCTTCGGGCAGGTCCCCCGTCGGGTTGCCGACGATCAACGAGGCACCGTCGGCCACCGGGACGCGCGCCACCGCCTGGCCCAGCAGGTAGGCGGAGGGGATGTACGACACGACCGCCCGCTCCAGGAGCCCCAGCCCCGCCGGATCGTCCGGTCGCGCGGCGTGCCATGGCACGAGGGCGAGCGGGCCGAAGGGCACCAGCACCAGACGCGGCCGCCGCTCGGCCGCGGGACGCAGTCGATCGGCGAGGCTGGCGAGCTCGACGCCGGCCACCCGCCACGCCCAGTCCATCAGCGTCGCGGGAGCTGCCGGGACGGCTGGGGCGATCGGGGCGCCTGGGGGGAGGAGTTCGCGGCCCGCGGTGCCGGTCGTGCTCCGCGCCAACGTGGCGGCCTCCGTCGCGTCCAGGGCGGGCAGCTCGATCACCTCGACCGGGGCGAGCGTGGGTACGACCACGGCCAGACCAGGACCCGCGGGGTCGGCAGGCACCAGGTAGACCAGCGCGTCGGCCGCTCGGGCCCGCAGCGCGGCTCGGATGGCGTCGACCGACACCGGTTCGGCGATCTCGGCCCCCGCGGCGGTCAGGGCGCGCAGGACGCGCCCTCGGAGGTCGCTGTGCAGGCCGAGATCGACGGTTGCGGGCAGCGCGACGGTGTCGTCCCCGCCCGCCGCGGTCCACTCCGCGGCGAGGTCGGCCGCCCCCGCCGCCGTGAGCTGCTCGGTGACGCCGCGGGTGGCGATGGCGGCCTGCAGCACGAGGCCGCGGCCTGCGTCGAGGGCGGAGACCAGGTCGTCGAGCGCGAGGTCGGCGTGGCACCAGCGGGCCAGCTCGACGGCATCGGCGGCGGCTTTGTGCGCGCGTCCGAGCGCATGCGCGGTGCCGGACTGCAGCAGCACCATCCACGCCTGTCCGCGCAGCGCGCGCAGCCGCAGCTCACGGCTGCGCCGCAGGTCGTCCGCCAAGCCCCGGATCCGGTGCGCCCTCGAGGCCTCCTCGGCGGTCGCCGCGTAGAACGGGTGCTCCGGGCCGGATGCGAACGCCAATGCCTCGTCCGCCCACGCCAGCGCGCGTTCCGCGCTCGCCGCGTCGGGCAGGCGTTCGGCGCGGTGTCGCCAGAGCACCAGTAGGGTGCCGACGCCGACGCCGCGTATACCGCCCGGGGGCAGTTGCGCGACCTGCTGCTCCAGCGCGTCGAGATCGCGACGTGCCCACGGCTGGTCGGGCGGCGCGGTCGCGATCGCCGCCGCGGCCCGCATGATCTCCACAGCGGCGCGGGCCTGCCGGGAATGTGAACCCGGGGTCGCCAAGGCGGGTAGGTCCGGCAGCGGTGACGCGTCAGCTCTACCCACCTTGCGGACGGCGTGTAGTAGCGGCAAGAACGTTTCGCCGACCATGCGGCCGCTCCAGGTCTGGGGATCGACCTCGGCGGCGGCGGCGATCGCCGCGTCGATCTTGGCCAAACTCTGCGCCCGGTCGCCGGACTGTTGCTGGCTCAGGACGAATTCGCTCAGGACGGCCAGGAACCGCTCGGTTGGACCGCCTGCTGGTGACTGAAAGACGCGGGCGGCCGACTCGACGGCATGCAGGGCGCCGGTGCGGCCGTGCACGATCACCGACTGGTAGCCGATCAGGCGACGCAGGGTCTCGCCGATGACGTCCGAATGCCCCTTTGCGTTCAGCGCCTCGGCCAGAAAAGAGACGCCCGCGTCGCCTGAACCGCCGCCGATGACGTCAATCACCCCTTGCACGGAGGCGCGCGCCACGGCGAGCGCCGTCGCCCACCCGCGCGGTGGAGCGGGATGAGCGGCCGCGAGGTCGATGTGGCGTTGGATGCGCGGGATGTCGGGGAGGTCCATCCGCAGGCTGGACAGCGCCATGTCGACTGCGACGAGCTCCAACGCCAGCTCGGCCCGGCACCGCAGGTCGGCGTCCGGGTGGGCGCCGAGCGCGGCCAGACCCGCCGTGAAGGCCTCCGCCATGCCTGCCGGGGTGATGATCGCGTCTTCGTCCCGGATCGCGTTGTAGGCGAGGACGCGCTCCTGATGGGCCGACAGCGTGAGGTCGGGCTGGGACAGGCCGAGCGCGAGCGCCGCGTCGAGGCTCTCGATGGCGTGCTCATGCTCGGTGGCATCTGCGATGAGCTTCGCGCGTCGATTGTGGGCCATTCCGAGCTTGAGGTGGCCATGGGCGAGGTCGTCGCCCTCCACCACGTGGACGGCGCGCTCCAACCAGCGCACTGCGGCGTCCAGGTCAGATCCAGGGTCATCCCCCGACGCGCCCGTGCTGGTGCGCAGGAGACGCAGCTCGCCGCAGCTAAGCAGGCCCGTGGGCGGGGGCGGGTCGGCGGCGGCACAGAGCCGCTCCAGGCGGGCGAGGGCATCGTCCTGTACGGCGACGGAATCGCTCTCCGTGGCCTGCGTGTAAAGGAGATCGGCTTCGAACGCCTGGAGATCGCTGTCCTGATGCCCCGGTCCCAGCAGGTCGCCTAGCCGCTCCACCGCGGCGAGCGCGTCCGCGAATTCGCCGTCGGCGGCGGCGACCACCGCGAAGAGACTCAGCGCGGGGCCGAGCGCCGGAAGATCGTCAGGAGCGGCCGGAAGCGCGACCCGCAGAAGCGCGACGCCCTCGTCGTGGTCGGAGTCCACCCGGCTTCGGCGGTAGCGCTGCAGTCGCGCGAGCCCGCGCCCGACGGACACCGAGGGCAGGTCGGAAGGGGCGAGTCGATCGAAGTCGTCGTTGAGGCGATCGAGGGCGACCGGATCGTCTTCAGGTTCGGTGAACCTCTGATTGATGAGGGCCCTGGCGAGGTCGTCGGTCAGCCTCGTCCGGCTGACGTCCGGGTGGGGAAGGGCGTCCCAGGCCGCCCACAGGTCCGCGAGCGCGTCTCTCCAGCCTGCCGGGTCGCCCGACTGGTCCGCGAGCACCCCGCGGGCGAGGCCGCGCCCGTAGTGCCAGTGCGCGTGGTCCTCGGCCAACCCGCACGTCAGCGCCTCGTCAAAGAACGCGATCGCGTCGAGCAGAAGCGTGGCGTCGCCGAGGAGCGAGGCAAGATCGAGCATCGACCAGCCTTCGACACCGGGTCGACGGGATGCCCACGCGTCGGTTTCCGGTGTCGGCATCCCGCCTCCCCTCCAGCGCGGAGGGTCGGTGGAACCCTCCGGCTAGCTCTGACGGACAGCAGCGGCGCGGTCGGACAGCGCAGTGACCTCTTCGTGGCGGGTGTGGTGGGCGCTCTCGCCGACGGTGTCGCGCTCCCACTGCCGCACGAGGTCGATGAGCTCCTCCGCCTGTTGCCGGTCGGCCTCGGCGGAGGGGCCGCCGAGCTTCGGCGGCGAGCAGCAAGGCGGGTGCGGCGAGCAGCGCGAAGCGGCTTGCGCTCTCCGTGGGCGGATCGGCGGCGAGCAGCCTGCGGGTCTCCTCGCCCGCCAGCGCGGCCGTCACCCAGCGGCGGCCGAGCTGCGCCACCTCCGTGGCGGCGGCGACGTCACCGCGGGCGCGGGTCGCCTCGCCGAGGCGGGTCGTGGCCCGCGAGGCGACCTGCAGGGCGATGCGTAGCGGTAGGAAATGCCCCGACATCGCGAAGAACTCCTCACGGGCCGGGATGACGACGTCGCGGAACAAGGCGACGGACTCCCGCAGGTCGGCCTCGTCTGTCGACCCGGCCAGGAAGGCGGCGTAGTTGTGCAGGTGGTAGCCCGCGAGCCCGGACGGCCGGGGCACGTCGACTTCCGCCGAGAACGGCCGAATCTCCAAGGCTTCGTGGTAGACGCCCCAGCTGTGCCGCACGCGTTCGCGCAGTTCGTCGGCGTCGGGCAGGTCTGCACCAGGGACCCGGGCGTTCGTCTGGGCCACCGCGTTGAGCTCGACGCACGCCGAGGAGATGGTCTCGGCCGCCGCGCCCCGGTCCAGGAGGCCACGATCCAGGAGCTCCTCGCAGCGCGTCAGCGCGGTGAGCAGGTCCGCCAGCGGCTTCCGCAGGTCCTGGCGTCGGTCCGGGCGCAAGGTCTGCACAGTCATGTCGGCGACCCGACAAGCAACGATGACGGCGACAGGGTCGTCCTCGTCGAGCACCGCGCGGGCCCGCTCGGCCACATCAGCGAGCACCGGCACGATCGCATCTCGCGTGGCATCGCGCGCGGACGGTGAGTCTTGGATGTGGCGCAGGATCGCCAGCAACGCGATGAACGCGGCACGCGGCCGAGCAGGGTCAGCCCGCGAGCTGTTCCTCGACGGGACCCCGGGCAGCGCCAACGGCGGGTCGGTCGCGTCGTCCGGCGCGCCCAGCAGCCGTTGCGCGTCGCGGACGAACCGGTCGATGACCGCCGACGGCGGAAGCAGCGCCTCGACCGCGAGCTGGTTCGGCTGCCGTTCGCTCATCCAAAGGTAGCTGGCTTCGGCGGCAGTCCCGCCGCGAGCAGCCTCCGCAGCAGCAGGTCGACGCTCTCCTCCCGGCGCAACGTGCCCGCCAGCTCGGCGGGCCCGACGTCCAGCGAAATCGTCGGACTCGGACCGTCCGCGGTCGATGTGCAGCGCGGCGAACGTGCGTCGGCGATGTCGAGGGTGAAGGGTGCGCTCCCGGCTGGACGCGTGATCGACTCCGGACCGACCTCGCAGCGGGTGAGCGGCAGCTGGTCCAGACCGGCGGCCAGCGGGAGCTGCCACGGCTGCACCAACTCCGCTGGATCGCCCGCGCGTGCACGCCCGCGGCGACGAGCGCGGGCTGCGACCGGAACGCCTCGACCACCAGGCTCGCCCACGCCGCGAGGCGCAACGGTTCTGGCAACGGCGAGCCCTGGTCGACGACGAGCGCGAGCGCCGCGTCGATGCCTTCCCGGGCCGGATCCAGCAACCGGTTGACCGCGGTGAGCACGACCGCCGCCCGGGTGTCGGGTCCGAACCGGTTCAGCGTGGCGTTGGCGATCTCGTTGGGAAGCGTCGCGCGGATCCGGTGACGCCGATGCGGTCGACGACAGTCCAGGCGCCCTCGACCGGTCGATCGATGTGCGTCGCCTGCTCCCTGGTCGGCAGCGGGGCGCCTCGGGCTATTTCGGAGAGCGTGATTTTCGCGTAGTCGCACACCCACGTCCGACCGCCGAACGGACCGTCGGTCCACGGGACCCCGAACAATGGAGCGATCTTGCGGGCGAGCCGGGCGGCGGCGACCTCGGCGCGGCTCTCCGGGATTTCCGGCACGACCGCGGGCAACAACGGCATGTGATCATGTTACCTGACGGTAGTGGCACAGCGGCAGCGCCGGACCGACTAAATTCGTGCCGAGAGCGTTACTCTGAGTCGGATATTTTCGGCATTGGCCGCGCCGTCGCCGAGCGGCGGCGCGGCCCGCCGCTCAGACCTTGCTGTTGTCGTCCTCGTCCCCCGACATAAGCCCTCCGGGGTTCAGGGTCGGGTCAGCGCGGCGACCGGATGTTTCCGGCTACCGGCCCGACACCCTGTAGGGCGAAGCCGAATACGTCACCAGCCCGCGTGGCTGAATCCCGCCCACGCCGACGCCTCGGCGGGATCGCCTGCCCGGACGCGGCCGCGCAGCGCCGCGGGCATGGTGTCGGGGACCCGTCGCTGCGTTGATCATCTGCGCGTGCGGCCTCCGTTCGCCGACCACGGCCGCGAGCCGGTCGAGCTCGGTGGCCGCCGTGCGCGGGTCGATCCCGGCCCGACCGTAGGTCAGCGAGATCATCAACCACAGGGCGCGCACCACGGAACGGTCAGCGGGCCACTGGGGGAACGGTTGCGGCTCCTTGTCGGCGATCGCGGCGAGCTCGGCGACCGGGTCGATGTCCTCTGGGGTGCGCAGTCCACCCGCGATGATCGTCAGGTTGACCAGCACAGCGGCCAGCCGCGACCGGCCGGGGGCGTCGGCCGGGATCTCCGCGAACGCGGCCAGCGCCTCGTCGAGGTCCTTGCGGTCGTGGCCGTGCCCGTCGAAGCGGAAGGCGAGCAGCCAGCAGCGGGCGAACGCCCACGGCCATTCGTCGCCGCCGATCGCGGCGGCCCGCTCCGCCGCCGCGCGCAGGCTCTCATCCGGCATGGATGAACCCCGCCCACGCGACGATGTCGCTGGGGTCGGTCGTGGCGAGTCGGTCGCGCAGGTCGTCGGGCATGGCCTTCGGCGGTTCTCGATCGGGCGGAGCATCCACAGCTGCGCGGCGTGCAGCGCGTCCACCGGCTCGTGAGCGCGCAGCCGGAAGTCGTGGAACAGGTACATCAGCACGGACGTGGCGGCGTCGGGGACCGTCCACAGTGAGGCGACCACCGTCCGGGTCCCGCCGCGAGGAAGGCGGTGGCGACGCTGAACGCCTCGTCGTAGCCGCGGCCGGGCACCGCGCTGCTGCACGCGGCGAGCACGGCGAGCGCGAGCGGGCGGGTCGCGGGTCGACAAGCGTGCGGACCAGGTCCTCCGCGGTCGAGCGTCTCGCCGTCGGCGAGCTGCAGGAACGAGGTGGGGTTGTCGTCCGGTGCCGCGCGCACGGTGCCGTGGCAGGCGGCGTGCAGCACCACGCCCGCGCCGCGGTTGCTCGTCGGCGAGCCAGGCCGCGACCTCGGCGACGGTGCCCGCCCCGTCGGTCGCCGCCCCGTCGGCGCGGCCCAGATAGGTCGCGCGCGGGTAGTAGGCCCGGTGGATGGCGATCGGCCTCGCGCTGGGCGCCGGGCAGCGTCGAAGCGCGGCTCGTGGGTGTCGGGATCGCCGACGACGAGCCCGCTCGACGTCGAGGGACCGGCGCGGCGAACGCGAGGTCGCAGTACAGGCGGGCGGACACCGCGTAGGAGAAGACGACGCGTTCCACGCGTACTGTCGACGACCGTCGACCGTGTGCGCGGCGGCGTGCCACGGGATGCGGGCGAGCACGCCCATGGGCACGAACACCAGGCGGGTCTGGCCGGCCGAGCGGCCGTCCGTGGTGGTGGGCGAGGTGGTCGAGCAGCGGGCCGACGGCGGCGGTCCACGCCCAGACCGCCACATCGGCCACGGCGGTGGCGAGGTCAATCGTGGGTCGCGGCGGGCCTGTCGCGGCGAGTCTCGCCGGGGAGCGGCGATGTCGCGGGCGTCCTGGGCGAGGGTTGCCGCGAGGTAGCGATCAACCACGGCGGCGCCGCGGGGATCCAGGTCGGCAGCGCGGCACCAGCTGGGTTCGCCCCGCGCCGGGACGACGACTGCGAGGCCGCTGCCGTGTCGTCGGCGGGCACGAGGTAGACGAAGGCGTCGGCGCTCGGTCCGTTGCAACGCGGCGCGCAGCTCGTGCACGTCCGGGGGATCGAGGTCGACCGGGCGGTACGGCGGGCCGCCCGGCGCCTAGCAGGGCGGTGACGACTTTGCTGCGCAGCTCGACGGTGGCCTGGTCACCGTCGGGTCCCGCCTCGGCCCGCCAACGGGCGGCCAGCTCGGCATCGCCGATCGCGTCGAGACGGGCGGCGGTGTCGCCGAACCGCAGAGCAGACAGCAGGATCAGGCCCCGGCCGGCGTCGAGCGCGGCGGCCGCACCCGCGGCATCCCGTCGTCGAGGAAGCGCCGCGCCAGCACGATGGCCTCGGCGGCGGGCTCGCGGACCGCGTCAGTCGCCGCGGCGGTGTCGGACTGCAGCAGCACGCTCCACAGGTTGCCGCGCAGCGCGTCCCGACCTGCCTCGCCGGCGAGCGCCGGGCGTCCCGCGAAGCGGTGCGCGTCGGCGAGGATCTGGCCGAGTGTCGACCACATCGGGTGCGCGGGCCCGCCGAGCGCGGCCTTGCCCTCGCTCGATGACGGCGACGGCGCTCGTCGAGGTCGTGGCGGGCCCGAAGCCGTTGAGGTGGCCGATCTCGTAGCGCCGCACGAGCGCCCCGCCCAGGGTCATCAGGTAGAACGGCCGCGGTGGTCGTGGGCCGGGGCGAGCGGCGACGGCCGCGCGCAGGTGCTCGACGGCGGAGTCGAGGTAGGACAGCTGGTGGTCGGACTCGGCGATCATCAGCTCAGTGGCGGCCAGCTCGCACAGGTTCATCGCCTGCTGGGCCGGGCTGAGGTCGGTGCGCCGGACGCGGGCGCGCAGCTCGTCCAACGACCCGGCCATCGTCTGAGCGGGAAGCCCGGTGGCGGGGCGGCGGACGCGTCCCATGTGCCATGGCGCCGCAGCGGCGCCAGGCTGGAGCGGGCCTCGTCGAGCGCGGCCCCCAGCATGTCGCCCGGCGGGAGCTCGTCTTCGCCGGGCGAGGCCTCGTCGAACCGGTCATGGCGGTCGTCATGTCGCCCGCGGGCCAGCTGCCGCCTGCGCCGTCACCCATGATCGCGAGAATCCGTGCCGCGCACCTCTTGCGAGCGTGCCCGGCGCCTGTTGCTGGACGCGAGTCCGCGGGTCTCCTCGTTCGCGAGCTTGCCCTGCGAGCCGCGCGGTCTCTGCGTGCTCCGCGTCCGGACACCTTGCTGCAGCACGCCGATCCGGGCGCTCTGCCACGGCGGTGGCGTGGGGCTCGACCCCGTCCGCGTCGAGCAGCAGCCGTTCGATCTCGGCCAGCGCGTCCTCGTCGTCGACACCTGTGCGCCCGATCTGCACCGACCGGGCCAGCCACGTCGCCCGCACCGCGGCGCGCGGCGTGGCCCAGTCCGGCGGCTGGGGACCCTCGTCGGCCACCGCCACCAGATCGGCGGTCCCGTCGATGTTCTGCTCGTCGAAGGTGCCACTGCGCAGCCGCGCGCGCACCAGTTGGGCCGCCAACTGCGGCCGTTCCGACACCCCCGGCGGGAGCTCGGCGAACTGCGATCGCGGTGTCCAACTCGGCCGGGTCGCCCCGCCGCCCGAACCGTTCGAGATGTAGCCAGCAGCGCGCAGCCCGCCGCGCGTGCCCGCCGTCTGCCGTCGCGTCGGTCATCGTGCCCGCCTCATCGTGCCCGCCTCATCGTGCCCGCCTCATCGTGCCCGCCTCATCGTGCCCGCCTCACCGTGCCCGCCTCGCCGTGCCCGTCGCAGAGGGTCGGTCGCTTCCATCAGGACATTGACGGACGGCTTCCGTACGCAGCAAGGTGGCGAGCCTGCGCAACGCACGCATCCGGACCGGCCCGACCGACCCGATAGGCATTCCGAGTTCGTGCGCGACATCGCGATAGCTGCGGTCGGCCACCTCGAAAAGCGCACGCAACACAATGCGCTCCCGTCCGGGGAGTTGGTCGACAAGGCGCCACAGTGCGCTGTCCTCGATCGATATCACGCCGACCACCGACGGCGGATCGAATGTCTCGGCCCGGTCGCCGACGCGGTCGTCGGGGCGTTCGCGGCGCTGCAGGGCCAACAGCGCCAGACACCGCCGCCGCATAACGACCCCAAGCCAGGCGCCGATGTGCTCCGGTTCCCGCAGCTCGCGGAGGTTCTCCCGCAGCGCGATCCAGGTCTGCTGGGCGGCGTCGTCCGCGTCGAACGGCTGCAGGCGCATCGATCGGGCAACCGCCCTCAGCATGCCTGCGTAGTGGTCGACCAGAGCGGCCCACGCTTGCTCGTTGCTTGCGGCGGCGCGGGCGAGAATTCGGCGTTCCTCCATTTCTCGACCGTGCCGAAAAAGGATTTCTCACACATGGGGAGAACTCCTTATCCGAGACATCGAGAATTCCCTATGGACAGGCCGCCTTGCGCCCGCGGTGGACCACCCGATGAGATGACGCCCATGGCCGCACGAGCGTTGCTGATCGGTTCGGAGATCGCCGGGCTGTCCGGCGTGACCCGCGACCTCGACATCGTCGGTGACCTGCTCGCCGCGCGCGCGTTCGAGGTGCGCCGCCACGAGCACGACACGGCGACCCGTGACGCGATCATCCAAGCGCTGCGGGACCTGGCGATCGACACCGACCCTGGCGACCCGGCCGTCGTCTACTACGCAGGCCACGGCGGCTGGGTGCGGGACACGGCCGTGGACCCCACCCGCGAACCAGCGACGCTGCAGTACATCGCCCCCTACGACTACGAGCAGTCGACCGCCGACGACTTCCGGGGCCTCACCGCCCTTGAGCTGTCGGTGCACCTGCAGGCGATCAGCGCGCGCACGGACAACCTGAGCGTGATCCTCGACTGCTGTTTCTCGTCGCGCATGGCTCGCGACGTGCACCTGGTGCCGCGCGCGATCCCGCGCATCACTTACGCCGACGTGGGGGCGCACCTGGTGCGGGTCGGCGTCGACCAGCTCGCCTGCGGTCTCAACCCTCAGGTCGAAGGCAACCCCGAGGTCGTGCGACTGGTCGCGGCGGGCCCGACCGAGCAGGCTTTCGAGTACCGCAGCCCCCTCGGCCAGGTCGGCCTGCTCACCGAGGGGCTGCGCCGACTGCTCGCCGACGCCGGGGACGCGCCCTTGACCTGGGCCGCGCTGGTGCGGCTGCTGCGCTCGTGGGTCCAGGTGCTGGCCCCCAATCAACGGCCGGAAGCCGAGGGGGCCGCCGATCGACTGCTGTTCCGCACGGAGCGCGTCGACGCGTCCGACGTGGTGCCCGTGACCCCCGCACCGGGCGGCGCGACGCTCGGCGCGGGCCGCCTCGGAGGCGTCGGTGTCGGCGACATCTACCTGGTGCTCGACGATCGGCACCCCGACCCGGCGCGGCCCCTCGCCCAGCTGACCGTCGACGCGGTGACCGCGACGTCCGCGCACGCGGCCCTGCTACTCGCCGACGAGGTGCCCGCGCTGCCGTCGGGCGCGCAGGCCCGTCCCGTGTCCCGGGCCGCCCGGAGGCAACTCGTGGTCGTCGCAGGCGCCGGGTTCGCCGCGGACGCGGTCACGGCGGCCGTGGCCGCATCGCCGTACCTCGCTCCCATCGCGTCACCCGACGCGCCCGACCCCGCCGAGCCCCCGCCGCTCGCGACCGTCACGGTGACCCCGGACGGGATGGCCCTCGCGGACGTCGGTCGGGCCGCTCACCCCGTCGGTGCCGGTGCGCGACGAGGAGATCGCGACGACGGTCGGCAACCTGGAGCGGCTCGCCCGCGCCGCCCAACTGCGGGCGCTCGACACCGGCGACCCCGCGCTCGCCGCCGCCCTCGCCCTCACCTGGGGCTACATCGCCGAGGACGCCGAGGTCGGGCTCCCGGAGTCCGGGGCCGTCGTGTTCCCGGGCGACCGCGTCTGGGTACGGCTGCGCAACACCGGCCCGACGCCGTTCTGGGTGTTCGTCATCGGTGTCGGCGGCGCAGGCGACATCGTCCTGCTGACCAACGCCGATCCGTCGGGCCTTCTGCTCGCACCCGGCGAGGAGTGGGTGGTCGGGCGACGCGCCGAGCTCGGGCGGACGAGCGGGCTGCCCGCCAACTGGCCGCGAGTGCCCGTCGAATCTGGTCCCCGACCGGAGTCCCTCGTGGTCATCGTGACGGCGGAACGTCAGGATCTGTCGATGCTCACGCAAGAGGGGGTGCGGACCCGAGGGCAGGAGACGCCGCTGCAGGCCATGCTCGGGCAGATCGGTGACGGGCGGGCGTGCGCCACCGCTCGCGACCCCGCTCCGAGCCAGGACCGCTACGCCATCCGGCACATGGAGTACCTCATCATCCCCACCGCCCGGCCGCAGCCTGACCGATGCCCCTTCGTCCTGGACGAGCGCCCCGACCTGTCGCTGGCGTTGCTCGCGCCTCGAGGGGCCACGCCGGCTCCGGGCAGGGTCGCGGTGTGGTTGGCGCACTTCGCCGTTCGCCGCGACGGGCCCCTCGACCCGGACGGCATCCGCTTGGACGCGCTGGTGGTGACCTGCGGGCCCGGCGGCGCGCCCCTGTCGAGGGCCACGACCTGGCGCTTCCCGCCGGTGTGCGACGACGGCGGGGCGTTCTTCGGAGCACGCGACCTGCTGCTCGCCCGCGGTCCGGTGCGGCACTACCTGGACGTCGCCGTCTGGCTCTCCTCCGGTCGCGCGGCGGCGGCGGACCTGGAGAGCCTGCTCGACGACCCGGTGCGTCCCTCAGTCGCGGGCCCGGCGGCGCTCGCCGCAGCGGCCGGGTCGTTGAACGCGGTCGGGACCGTCGTCGAGCACGCCGACCGGGCACTGGCCGCCGCGGTCGGCGGTGCCCTCGGTGTCTACCGCGCCTCTTTCCTCGCGCGGGAGGCGTTCGGGCTCGGGGTGCATCCCGTCGGCGGCGTGCCCCGTGCGGCGGGCCACGAGCCGGAGATGGCTTTCCGCCTCCGGATCGACGAGGGTTGAGGCGGTGCAGGCGGGCGCGCCTCGCCTCGTCGGCCGCACGGCCGAGCTGGGAGAGCTGCAGGAGGCGGTGCGCGCCGCGGGGCGGGGCGGTCCGGCCGCGGTGGTGCTGAGCGGTGAGCCGGGCATCGGCAAGAGCAGGCTGCTCGCCGAGTTCCTCCACCGGGCCCGTCATGACGGTGCGACCGTCCTGCGTGGAGGCTGCCTCGACCTCGGCGGCGGCATGCTGCCCTACCTACCCGTGATCGAGATGCTGCGAGGGCTGGTCCGGCAACGGGGTGCCCCGGCGGTGCGGGCGCTCGTGGAAGCGATGCTCACCGATCTCGCGCTGGGCGGCCGCTGCCTTCTCCGCGAGCTGCGGCCACTGACCGACGACGAGCTCGCCGAGCTGGTCCACGACCTGGTGGCGGGGGAGCCCGACGACGCCGTCGTGCAGTCGGTCGTCGAGCGGTCGGGCGGCAATGCGTTCTTCGCCCGCGAGCTGGTGGCTGCGGGCGACTTCGGCCGGGCTGCGGTGCCGGTCGCCGTGCGTGACCTCCTCCAGGTCCGCCTGGACGCGGAGGGTCCGCAGGCTCGGCACGTGGCAGGGGTCATCGCGGTGGCGGGCCGTCCCATCGGCCACCCGCTGCTCGCGGCCGCCTCCCGGTTGCCGCGCGCCGAGCTCCTGCCCGCCACCAGGGCCTGCGTCACCACCGGTCTGATCGTCGTCGACCCGACCCAGGAGTACCGGTTCCGGCACGCACTGGCGCGCGATGCGGTCTACAGCGAGCTGCTGCCCGGCGAGCGGGCCGACCACCACCGGGCGCTGGCCGTCGCGTTGGCAGCGGCGCCGCAGCTGGGCATGGCCGAGGCGACCAGCTCGACCGCCGAGCTCGCCCACCACTGGAGCCTCGCCGACGACGTCGGCCGGGCGTTCGCGGCGTCGGTCGCCGCGGCCGGTGCGGCCATGGCCGCCTACGGTTACGCGGAGGCCGAAAGTCAGTACGAGCGCGCGCTGCGCTTATGGCCCGTCGTCGAGCACCCGGTCGAGAGCCCCCCGGAGAATGCGACGGGCGATCTGCTCGACCTGTTGACGACCGCGGCCGACGCCTGCCGATGGGCGGGCCACGTCGACCGTGCGGTGGCCCTCATCGACCAGGCTCTCGGCCAAGCGAGGGCGACCGCGCCGCGGGCGCGCCTCGGTCCGCTGCACGAACGCCGCGGTCGTTATCTGTGGGAGCTGGGGCGCGTCGAGGAGTCGCTGCTGTCCTACGCACAGGGTGTCGCCGACTTCGCGGACGAGCCGCCGTCGGCCGCGAAGGCGTGGGTGCTCGCCGGGCACGCCACCGCGCTTTCGATGGCGGGCAGGCTGCACGACGCGGTCGCGCAGAGCGACGCGGCGCTGCGGGTCGCGGCGTCGACGGAGGCGAGCGGGCCTGCCGGGCGGGCCATGAACACCCGGGGTGTGGTGCTTGCGGCACTGGGCCTGCCAGAAGAAGGCATCCCGCTGCTGCAGGAGGCGATCAGCGTCGCGGAGTCCGGCGCGTCGGTGGAGGACGTCATCCGCGGCTACGCGAACCTCGGCTACGCACTGGAGGTCGGCGGTCGGTACGAGGAGTCGGTGACGGCGACGCTGCAGGGCGTGCGGCGCAGCCGCGAGTTCGGCCTCGGCCCGACCGGCGGCGCCGTCCTGCTCGCGAACGCCGCCTCGGTCCTGACGATGCTGGGCCGCTGGGATGAGGCCGAGGAGATCGCGGAGGCGGCCAGGACCCGCGGCGCGCCGGTCGGGTTCGACCGGTACCGGCAGATCGTGCTGGCTGAGCTCGACGTCGGCCGCGGACGCTTCGGGGCGGCCGCGGACCGGCTCCGCCTGATCGGCGAGGACGCGTTGGGGGAACCACAGCTGGCGGCGCCCGTGTACGCGGTGCGGGCCGAGGCTCAGCTGTGGCACGCGCAGCCGTTGTCGGCGATCGAGCTCGTGCTGCGCGGCCTTGACGTCGTCGTCACGGGCGAGGATCCCGGCCAGATCCTGCGGCTGGCCGCCCTCGGCCTGCGGGCGCTCGCCGACGCCGCCGATCTCCCCGCGGACTTCCCCACGGGCCTCGTCGCGCTCGACCGGGCGACCTCGGTGTTGGCCGAGCGGGTGGCCGCGGCCGCGGTGACCGACAAGCCGACCGAGGAGGGGATCGAGCCTGCACCCGGGCTCCTGCCAGCGGCGGCGGCGTTCCTGGAGCTGTGTCGGGCCGAGCAGCGCCGCGCCGCGGGCACCGACCGGCCTGCCGTCTGGGCCGCGGTGGCGCAGCGCTGGGAGCGGCTTCCCCAGCCCTACCTGGCCGCTTACGCACGTTACCGGCAGGGCACGTCGGCGGTGCGCAGGCGCGACCGCGCGACGGCGACGGCCGCGCTGGCCACGGCGCGGCGGACGGCGGTCGAGCTGGGGGCGCAGCCGTTGTTGCGTGAGATCGACTTCCTGGCCCGCGCCGCCCGCCTGTCGATCGACCGACTTGAGGACCGCCCCCGGGCCCCCGCTGCGCCGTTCGGCCTCACCCGTCGTGAGCAGGAGGTGCTCGAGCTGGTCACCGGCGGTTCGACCAACCGCCAGATCGCCCGCAGACTGTTCATCACCGAGAAGACCGCGGGCGTGCACGTTTCGAACATCCTCGCGAAGCTGAACGTCACCAATCGTGGGCAGGCGGCCGCAGTGGCCCGGCGTGCGGGTATCGCCTGAGGCGCGGCATGCAGGCTGAGTCGTCGCGCGGGTGCCCACCGTAACGGCGGCTGAGCCGTCGGCGAATGACGCTGTACCCCCGGGACGCACCGGTCCCGGCCACCGGCGGAGGCCGACTTGCCTGCACTGATCCACATCGGAACCCGGACCTTCACGCTTCCCGCCGATGCCGACGTCCAGGCGGTTGCGGCGGCGATCCGGACGGCGGTGGAGGCCAAGGGCGCGCTGGAGTTCCAGGCCGACACCAACGGCTCGCCACTGACCGTGTTCGTCAACACGGCCGAGGTCGACGTGATCGTGTTCGACTGGCAGGGCACCGGGGCGGGCTTCATGCACGGCTGAGCTTCATGCCCATGTTTGCCGGACTAAAATCTGATCAAGTGTCTTCACTGCTTACGACTATTTTCGTATACTTGGACGGGTGATGCTCCCCACGTGCTGCGACGACCGCCCTGGTCTGGACGCAATGGCCGAGCCGGTGCTCCGCGAGGTCGTCTCCGCAGTGCGCTCCGAGATCTGGCAGACGCGCGAGAACCTCCACCGGCTGTGCTGCGTGCGGCGGTGCGACATGCAGCTCCAGGTGGGCGGCGCGCACCGCTTGCTCATCACCGGTGAGTGCCTCTGCCGGGACTTCTTGCAGGACATGCTGACCGAGGCCGACCGCTTTCTCGTCCACCACGCCGACCCGGTGCTCAACCCGCCGGGCGCCGTGCGCAAACACGTCCGCACCCGCGCCTACGACTGGTTCCGGCAGATGCGCGCGGAGCGCGGGACCCAGGTGCGCACCGACCGCATCCGGGACGGGGCGATCGCGGCGCTGCTGCCCGACCCGCATCACCGGGCGCTGCTTGAGTTCGTTGTCCAGGAGGCAGGGTCGCTGGCGCCGCTCGGCAACGAGGCCGAGCTGCACCGGCGCCTCGCCGGGCTCATCGCCGCGGAGTTCGGCGGGACCGTCGAGGAGAACCTGCGCCGCGTCGTGGAGGGGCTGCCCCGCATCGAGGCGGCCGCGCGCAGCGTCCGCCGGGTGCGGGCGGCGCCGGGCTCTGACGAGCTGGTCACGTGGTGGGAGCGCTACGTCGAGCGGCCGCTTGGCAGGCGTCAGCGGCTGGACAGCGTGCCGTGGGAGCCAGCCGACTCCGACCTGTGGCCGCGACTCGTCGAGCCCGACCCGGGCGGCGCGGCCGTGGGGATCCTGCTGGAGATCGGGGCGCGGCGAGCGGACGCACCCCGCGTGCTCGCGCTGCGGGAGGCGGTCGACCGCATGGTCTGCAGCGAACTGCTGCCTGAGGCCGACGCTCGCCGGTTCCTGGGCAATCCCCGCCGCGTCCGTGAGGCTGTCGCGTTGCTGGACGTGCTCTGGTCTGGGACGCAGGAGCCGTTGGAGGCCGGATGAAGACGTTCGAGGAAGTGGCGGACGAGCTGAACAAGCTCGCGGACCAGAAGGAGTTCCACGGTCTGCGGGTGCTCCTCCGGCGCCTGGCCCGCGACCTGCCGACCCGCGACGCCGCGAAGTGGGCCCGGGTCGACCTGCTCGCCGTCTTCGAGGCCGATCTCGACATGACGGGATTGGCCACCGCGGCCCGGACGCTGAGCGGACTGCGCAGCGTGCTGATCCTGCTGCCGGTGCTCATCACCTGGAGCGGCATCTTCTCCGCGGTGGACGCTTATCGCGACCTGCTGCGTCATGCGTCGCCTGGAGAGCGCAGCGAGCTGGGCGGCGCTTCGTTCCTGCAGCTATGGACCACCGGATTCGAGGGGCGCACCTGGGTCACCCTCGACATCGTGGCGTTGGGCGACGCCCTCGCGATCATCGCGGTGATCGTCGTTGCCTATCTGGCCTACATCAGCGGGGCTGCCGCACTGCGCGCCGAGGACCGGGAACGGGCCAAGCTGCGGGAGGCGCTGGTCGACGCCAAGCTCGCGCTGACCGCCGAGGGCTACGACGCGCCGGACCAACTCAGCCAGCGCATGATCGATCTGGTCCCGGCCTACCGCACCACGCTGCAGACCCTCCTGACCGCGCAGAACGAGCTCGCCGCCGCGGTCGACGACGGCAGGCGAAACGTCGAAGCGATGGTGGGCGCGACCAAGGACCTGGCAGGCGCGGGCACCGAGGTGGCCAACGGGGCCGCCGAGGTCGGCAGGCAGGTGGTGGCTCTGGAGGAAAAGGTCCGCGACCTCGAGACGCAGATGACCACGCTGTCGAGCGGCGTGCTTGGCCTGGGTACCCAGGTCCCGGAGATCAACCGCGGGTTGCGGGGCGTGCTCTCGGAGGTGCAAGACGTCGGGAACCGGCTCGTCACCGTCCACAGGAAGCAGGACAAGGTCGTGGAGAAGCTCTCGGCCATCGCGAACAACCCGCTGATCGCCGCCGAGTCGGCGAAGCGCGTCGCGGATCAGGCTCTGGAGGCCGAGGAGCAGATGCGCGCGGCAGTCGCGGCGCTGCCAGAACAGATGCAGCACGTCGGCGAGCGGGTGGTGGCGGCCGTCGACCGCGAGCTCGACGAGCGGCGGGCCTCGACGAGTCGAGCTCGCCCGCGCCGGACAGGCCGCGGCGGACTCCGCCAAGCTGGCCAGAGACGCCGTCCGAGAGCTCACCCGGGTGCGGCGGTGGCGCTGGTGGAACCTCTTCCGGCGGCCTGACGCATGATGGCGAGCTTCGGACGGCGCCGTCCTCGCGACCGGCGAGGCGGTCTGTGGGACCTGGCCGGATGGGTCTTCGCGGACTCGCTCCTGGCCCTTGCCGTGGTGTTCCTCGCGACACAGAGGCTCGTGGTCGCGCCCGCGTCGGTGCAGTGTCCGCCGCTCCCTGCTCCCCCGCCGCTGCTGCGGGTCGCCGCCGTGGATGACCGGTACGTTTGCTTCCGGGTGTTCACCGACCCCGCGGCGGGCGACGTCGTCGCTCAGGTGCGGGCCAAGCTGGCGCAGCCGAGCCTGGCGGGCAAGCGGGCAGGGATCGTGCTGACGCTCGGCGTGGCCCCGGAGTCACTGCGAGGGGTCGACGAGGCGCGGCGCTTCAACGACGCCGTCTTGCCCCAGTTCCCCCAGACCTTCCAGCAGGTCGACGGCAGCCTGGTCACCTCCCGCCCGTTCTGGGGTGGCAAGCCGGGCAGGCACGGTCATCCCGACGGCTCGATCGAGGTCAACATCTACCCGATCGTGGACGAGACCCACGGCCCGCTCCGACCGCAGGACCAGACCGAATGCTGAACTTTCCGGTGAGGCGCTTGTTGCGGTGGTCACGGGCAAGCCAGGACGCCGATCATCGCGCCGTCGTCGATGTGCGGGAAGGCCGGTCGGACACGCTCGACCTGCGCGACCTCGATCCGGGTGACCAGCTCACCAAGCTGCCCGAAGTCGTCCGTGACCTGCCCGGGCTGCGTCGACTCGTCCTCGGCACCCGTCCCGATGACCACGCTGCCGACCTGGCTGGCGGACCTGCCGCACCTGGCCGAGATCGAAGCGGTCGGCGCGGAGCTGCGCAGCGTGCCCGATTTGCCGAACGTCGACTGGTACGTCGACGCCGACGTCCTGTGGCGCTGTGCCACGACCCTCGATCTCCGGCGGGTCCGCTCCGTCGTGATCGACGACCGGACGCAGGCGGGCGCCGTGCACGGGTTGGCGGAGCTCGTCGCGGACGGGCGGGTCGAGCTCCGCGAGCTCATTTTCAACGGCGACGTGGGCGCCGCCGTCGACCGGTACCCTGGCTTGGCCGCCGCGGGCAAGTACCTCGACGACCTCGTCGGCGCACAGCGGCTGGAGATCTTCCGGTCCCATGGGCTCGACCTGCGGCGCGTGCCTGAGGTGCTCAGGGCGACGTCGACCCTCACCACCCTCGAGATCACCCAGGCGGGGCTGACATCCCTGCCGCACTGGCTGTTCGGGTTGCCTGCCCTGCAGGAGCTGGACGTCAGCCACAACTTCCTGCGCGACCTGCCGCGGTCGATCAGCGGCGCCCGACGGCTGCGCGTGCTGAACCTCGCCCTCAACTCGCTCAGCCGCGTGCCCGACGGCGTCTGGGACCTCGGCGAGCTCCGGTCGCTCGACCTCAGCTCCAACGTCCAGCTCAGCGAGATTCCTTCCGACGTCCTGCGCCTCAAAGCGTTGACCCGTCTCGACGTCGACTGGGAGTCGCTGGTCACGCCGCCGCCGGAGGTCGCGGAGCACGGGTTCGAGGCGATCAAGAACTACTGGGTCCAGCAACAGCACGCGGGTGTCGACTTCCTCACCGAGGCCAAGCTGCTGATCGTCGGTGAGCCAGGTGCGGGCAAGACATCGCTGGCCAGGAAGATCCTCGACCGCGACTACGCCCTGCGGTTCGCCGAGCCGTCCACCGAGGGCATCGACGTGCTGCACTGGCAGTTTCCGGCGACGGTGCCGGTCACCCGGGACGGCGCGGAGCAGTGCTTTCTCGGGACCTCCGGGTCAACGTCTGGGACTTCGGCGGCCAGGAGATCTACCACGCTACCCACCAGTTCTTCCTCACCAAGCGCTCGGCGTACGTCCTGGTCGTCGACGACCGCAAGGAGGACGCCGACCTCGAGTACTGGCTGGAGATCGTCGAGCTGCTCAGCGACGGCAGCCCGCTGATCATCGTGCAGAACTGCAAGCAGGGTCGTCGCCGGGTGCTCGACCTCCGCGCGCTGCGGCAGGCGCTACCCGAACCTGCGGACGCCCTACGCCTGGATCTGGCCGACAACACCGGGCTCGAGGACGCGCTCCGCGCCATCCGCCATGAGATGGAGGGCTCCCGCACATCGGAGCGCCGCTGCCCAAGACCTGGCGTGACGTCCGGCTCGCGCTCGAGGGCGACCGCCGCGACCACATCACGGCCGAGGAGTTCTTCGGCATCTGCCGGGAGAACGGCTTCGCCAGCCGTCGACGACATGCGCCAGCTCGGCGGCTTCCTCCACGACCTGGGCATCTGCCTGTACTTCCAGGACGACGCGGTCCTGCGCAAACCGGGTCATCCTCAAGCCCGAGTGGGGTACGAAACCGGTCTACCGCGTGCTCGACGACGAGGAGATCATCAACGCGCATCGGGGTGTTCAGCGCAGACGACCTGACGCGGATCTGGCACGAGCCGCACCTACGCCGACATGCGCGACGAGCTGCTACGGCTCATGATCAAGTTCAAGCTCTGCTACCCGATCCCGGGCTCGACTCGTTTGTCGCTCCGCAGCTGCTAGCCCGACCCAGCCCGCCTACTGCTGGGACGAGCCGACGACCTCGCGCTGCGCTACGAGTACGACGTCATGCCGAAGGGCATCGTGCGCCGGGTCATCGTCGAGCTGCACGACCTCATCGAGGGCGACGCACGTGTGGCGCACCGGCGTGGTGTTCGAGATGCAGCCGAGCCGGGCCGAGGTCGTCGAGGACATACCGGCGCAGGCGCCTGCACATCCGACTCGCGGGTGGCGATCCCCGCGATCCTCCTCGACCGAGTCGACCGGGCGCTCGACGTCATCCACCGTTCGTACCCGCGAGTATCAAGCTCACCAAGTTTCCGCCCTGCGTCTGCGGGTCTGTGCGGACTTCGCCGGAGCCGGCGATGTTCGCCGTCGAGGACCTGCGAGGGCTTCGCGCGCACGCGCGAACAGATCCAGTGCAGTGAACGAGCATGCTCGATCCTCGACCCGCTCGACCTCTTGGCCGATCTCGTGCCCGGCGAGCGCCTGCGACCGGCGCGCCGCACCGAGCCGCGCGCCGAGGTGTTCGTCTCCTACAAGTGGGGCGGCGCCGCCGACGCGCTTGTCGACGAGATGCCGGGAGCTGGCCGAGCGGGGAGTCACGGTTGTGCGAGACCGTGACGAGATGCGCTACCGCGACTCGATCCAGGACTTCATGCGCAGGCTCGGCGCCGGAAAGTGCGATCGTCGTCGTGCTCGACGACGGCTACCTGAGTCGAAGAACTGCATGTTCGAGCTCACCGAGATCGCGTCCGGCCCCGACTTCGCGGCACGGGTGCTCCCCGTCGTACTCCCGGACGCCGAGCATCTTCGACCGCGGAGCGGCTCGCGGCTACGTCAGGCACTGGGAGGGCATGAGGGCACGAACTGAACGCCGCGATGCTGACGGTGGGCCAGCAGAACCTGCAGGGCATCCGCGACGACCTCGACCTCTACGAGCGGATCCGCAACACGATCGCGCGGCTCACCGAGCGTCATCGCGGACATGAACACCCTGACTCCCGACAGCCATCGCCAAACCCGCTTCACGGAGCTCTACGCGCAGCTCGACAAGATGCTGGACGCCAGCTGACGCCGTCGAGGATCAGGCCCTCGCGGTGCAGGCCGCGCTCCAACGCGGTGAGCGTGCCGCGCCGGGGCACGCCGACGATCCAGAACCCGTCCGGCTCGGCGCGCACCTGGATCGGTGGCTCGTCGGGTACGTGGTCCAGGTACGGACGGTAGCGGCGGACCCCCAGGTCGGTCTGCGGCCGCAGACGCTGGTTCGCCGATCCCCGCCAGATGAGCTCCGTGGGCTCGCCCGCGCGGTAGCGGCCGGTCACGAGCGCGTCGGCCCGGCGGGCCGCGCTCCGCTGGGTGTCGTCGAGCTCGTCGAGCTCGAACCCGGTGTAGAGCAGCACGTCGTACTCGCCGCCGGTGCGGGCGGACACGTCCCGGCGAGCGTCGTCGACGGCCGTCAGCAGCACGTCCAGCGCCGCAGCCTGCGCCAGTGGCTCGCCGCCGCTGATCGTGAGGCCGTCGGCGCCCGTAGCCAACGCGTCCCGCCACTGGTCGACCAGCTCGGCGATCGGCACGTCGATACCCCCGCGGGGATCCCAGGTGTCCAACGACATGCAACCGGCGCAGGCCAGCGGACAGCCCTGCACCCACAGGCCCAGCCGTCTGCCCGGACCCAGCGCGGTGACGGGGAAGTGACTGCGGCTGATGCGCAGCGTGGACGCCCGTACTCACGCGGCGCCGTCGGTGGCGTCGGGCACCGGGTCGATCGGGGGCCCGGTCGCCTGCGGTCGGTGGGACCTGGGGCCGCAGGCCCCGCCGTCCCTGTACGGCTTCGGTGAACGCCGGGCCGCCGACCGGCGGACCAGCGCCGCGAAGTAGGCGTACTCCGCGGCGGCGTACGCCTCGACGACGGCGCGCTCCTCCGCGTCCGCCGCGTCGGTGTCCCCGACTTCGAGGAAGGCCGGGTTGATCTGGTCGGCCATCGTCCGGCGGAGCACGTCGAGCCGGTTGCGGGTGGTGCGGTTGCGGACATAGGCGTCCTGGAAGGGATGTCGCCGGGCGAGCCCCAGCATGAAGGCCATCACCCCGACAATGAGCATCAGCGCCACCAACATCACGATCATGGTGACCGGCGCGAGGTCAGCAGGCGTGCCCGCCAGCAGCCGCCCGCGCACGACCCCGAGCACCACCGCGACGTAGAGCCACGGAACGCCCAGCACGAGGATCACGCGCCCGATCCAGCGTTCGGCCCCCGTGGCCTGCCGGGCCCGGTAGATCAGGGCCGCAACGTACGGGCAGGCGACGATGAGCGCCGAGACGGACAGAGCCAACGGCCCGGCTCCGGCCGTCCCGGCGAACCACGCCTCGATCACCGAGTACTGGACCGCGAAGACGGCCGACGCGAGGCCCACGAGGATCACCGCCCGCCAGAACCCGTTGACCACCACGCTCTCGCCCTCCCACGGGAGCTCGTCGGGGCTGACGTCGCGGTTGGTCAGGTCCTGCAGGAGTGAGTCATCGAGGTCGACCTCGGCCAACGAACGCCGCCGCAGCTCGGCCTGCTGTCGCGCCTCGCTGACCGCGAGGTTGCCCATCCGCACACGGGCCGACGCCATCAGGTCCTCACGCTCGTCGCGCCACTCGCTGACGTGCTTGAGGCGGGAGTCGGTGAGCCCCCGATACTGTCGGATCGTCTCCACCGCGGCCGTGCATCGACTCCGCAGCTCCCCGACGTAGGGCGGGTCGAAAGCCTCCGACACCACGTCGTCGGGACCGCCGAACGACCAGCTGTCCTGCATGCCAGCCGCCGCGTCCTGCGCGCCGCGCCGCGCTGCCTCCTCGATCAGCTCAAGGGCCGACGTGCGGGGTGAGATCGGCGACGGCGGGAGCGGCGTGACGACGCCCGTCTCGTACCCGCGCGCCGCCGCCCAGATCGCGCGCATGCGCGCGACGAGTCGCTGCAGGAAGTTCACGTCCCACCCCTATCTCCGCCGTCCGTCAGAAGGACATGCAGGCATATGGCCAATGACGGACGGCGGCGTGATGACCGACCCGGCGAACGGGGGGATGGGCGAGGACGGCGAGAACGGCGAGGACGCGCCGCCGCCCACCGTCATCGACCCTGGCCGCCAACCCGCTGCTCCTCCCCAGACCACGATGGACCCCGGCCGCGGGCCGAGACCTGCCGATCCGGCGGGTCCCCCCGCCACGGTCGTCGATCCGGGCCGCGGCCCCACCGCCGTGCCCCCGCCGCCGCAGACCGCCGTCGACCCCGGCCGCGGCGCACCCGCCGCGGACTCCCGCCCTCCGTCGCCGGTCGGGCTGCCCCACCGCTCGCCGACCGGTTCACCGTGGTGCGCGAGCTGGCGAGAGGCGGCCAGGCCGACCTGTACCTGGTGACGGAGAAGGCCACCGGGCGGCAGCGGGCGGTGAAGGTCTACGCGGAGAACTACCGACCCGACGCACGGGTGTGGACCTACCTGCTGACCGCTCGGACGACTCCGTCGGTCGTCGAGGTGTTCGAGGCCGACGTGGTGGACGGGCGCCGCTACGAGGTGATGGAGTTCCTCGCGGGCGACGACCTGTGGACGCTGCGCGGCACGCAGGCCCTCACCGAGCTCGGCGCTGGGGCGGTCGACACGATCATCGGTCAGATCGTCGACGCCCTGGAGGAGCTGCACGCCAACGGCATTGTCCATCGCGATATCAAGCCCACGAACATCCGGCTCCGCTCTCTCGACCCGCCGCAGGCCGTGGTTCTCGACCTGGGCATCAGCTCCGCGGTCGGCCGCGGCGAGAGGCTCGACGACAACAGCGGCACGACCCGCTACGCCGCCCCGGAGTTCCTCATCGCGAACTGGGTCGCGCCCTCGAACGACTGGTGGGCCCTCGGGATCAGCCTGATCGAGTTCTTCACCGGCAACGAGGTCATGGCCGAGGTGGACGACACCCAGATCCGGCTCCGGATCGGCCGCGCTCCGATGACGACCAGCGGGGTTTCCGACCCGCGCAGGCGGTTGCTCTGCGAAGGCCTCACGGTGCGCTACGAGCGCGAGCGGTGGGGGGCGGACAAGGTCCGCCGGTGGTTGGCGGGCGAGTCCCCGCCGGTCCCGACCTACCAGGTCCCCGACAGCGGTCGGCAAGGCGCGGCGAAGGTGCCGTTCCGCTATCTCGACGTCGAGTACCGGTTCCCGGACGACCTGGCCGCAGCGATGACGAACACGTGGGAGCTGGCGGCGGTCTGGCTGCACGGCGGCGACGCGGAACCGCGGAAGCGGCTGCGGGAGTGGGCCGATCAGTTCCCGGACGTCACCGGGATCAGCGGCAAGTTGTCGCGGCGGAGCCTGCGCCATCCTCACCGGCACCGACAGCGGCCCGCGCGACGCGCGGCTCCTGCGCACCCTGCGCGCGCTCGACCCAAGCGCCCCGCCCATATACCGCAACCACAACATCACGCGCGCGCTGCTTCCCGGGCTGGCGCGCGAGGCGATCGACCGCGAGGACACCAGCCCGGCGGTCGTCGACGAGCTCTGGAGGTACCCGGACCTCCTGCGGCTGCTGGCCGTCGGTGCCCGCACCGATGAGCTGGGCGGCGGCGACGGCCTCCTGGAGATCCAGCAGCAATGGCAGGTCGAACGCGAACGGCTCGACCGGCAGGCGGGGTCCCTCCCCGAGGCCGCCCGGGACACGTTCCGGGGGCTCGAGCGCGAAGAACCCGTCCGGCTTCTCGGCATCGCGCTGCTCGCCGCGACGACGAACGCCGAGCTATGGGACTCGGTGGTGGGCGAGGTCGCGGTGCGCCATCGAGGTGCGTGAGGCCGACGTGGACGTCGAATGGTTCGTCGACCTCGCCGAGGACCGAAGCGCGCAGTGGCTGGCGTACGCGCTCGTCCCCTTCGCTCGCCGGACGAGGGACGACCAGCTGCGCGCGGCGGCGCGGGAGCAGGCCGAGCGGGAGTGGCTGCGGCGGACCCAGGCGCTGCGGGAGTGGTCGCGTCGGCAGAACCGGCCGCAAGGCCTGGCCTGGGGGTCGCCGGGGTAGCGGTGCTCGTGGCGATCACGGCGCTGCTCATCGTCGTGAGCGACGCGGTCGGCTTCGTCTCGGGCGCGACGATCCTGAACGCCTGGGTCGTCTCCATCGCCGCGCTGATGGTCGTGCTGACCGTCGAGTCGCTGCTCGCCTGGCAGATCGGCGGCGACGTCCATCCGCGCTACACCATCATCGGCGCGGGCGTGATCGCGCTCGCTCGGCGCGCCAGGGCTGCGCTGGCCGTCGCATCGCGTTGGCCGTCGTGCTCGGAGTCCTCTGCGGGCCGGTGGTGATCGGGATCTTCGTCCTGGTCGCCGTGCCGCTCGTCGGCGCCGCGGGCGTCGTCGTATGGGCGTGGCTGCGCTACCTCCGCTGGCAGGCCGACCGCGCCAGGGACCAGGAGCGCTTGGAACAGGCCGAACGGGGCCGGTAGGCGGCACGCACGTGACCGGCGACCAAGAATGAATGGAGTAGCGCTCGATGGTGTGTCGGATTGGTTCCACCCTCTCGTTCGGCGTGCCGCTGGCCGCCGCGGCTGCGGGCGCCCTGTTCGTACAGGCCGCGAGCCAGGCCTACGACGCCGCGGACGAGGCGGCGGAAGCGGTGCTCGGGGGCGGGTGGCCGACTGGGGCGACGAGCTCGCCCGCGCGGGCGACGAGCGCGCTGACGCCGCGCTGACCAACCGCCGCTGGCACATGGCCGCGGTGGACGCGGTCGGGGCAACGTGGCCCTCCGCCTGATCGGGGTGCGCGCCCGGCAGCTGGGTTCGCCGTGGAGCTGCCCCGACCCCTCGAACTGAACGGCCTCAGCCTGGCTGAGGTCGGCGCCTGGCTCGACCGGGCTCGGCCGCTGTTGCGTGCGGCCCGCGCCACGCTGAACGCTGCCGTCGAGGCCGCCGAGTGGCAGCGGCTCACGGCAGGCCTGCCCGCCGCGAACCGACCGGCCGTCACCGCCGCCCTACGCCGCCACCAGCAGGCGCTCGCCGCCCGCCACGCCACGACCCCGACGCAGACGCCTCCCGACCTTTCCTGGGCAGACGCCGAAGTGAGCGGCGCGCTGTCGCGACTCCAGCCCGACGCCGACGTCGACGGCCGGACGCCGCCCTGCAGGCGGCGGCCCGGGGTGGCCCAGCAGACCGCCGCCCCCGACGCCGAGGCCTACCTGTGGACATTGGAGGCGTTGGTGAAGCAGGCCAATGCGCGCGCGGTCGGACGGCGCCGGGCCGCGGGCTGGCTGGAGGGCCTCGAGACGCCTGCGGTCGCACGGGCCCTCGCGATCGATCCGACCCGGCGCGGGCCGATCTGGTCGCCCGACTCCATGCCGTCGTCGCGGGCACCGCCGAGCTCACGCCGGAGCTGCAGCGGGAGGGCCATGAGGCGGCCCGTTGGGCCGCGGACCTGGTCATCGGCGCCTACCGACTCGGGCTCCTCGCCGACGAGCTGCGCAAGCTCGGATACCGGACCGAACCGGACGGAGAAGCCCGGGTGCGGGTGGCGCGAGCGGAGTGGGGAAGCGACCAGGTCGCGTCGGTGTGGCTGGGCGCGGACGGCGACGCGCACTTCCGGATCTACTACCTCGCCGGGGCCACCGGCGATGACGCCACGGCGACGGCCGCGGGCCGCAACGCCGGGTTCGACCGGGATGTCCGCGCCGCGCTGCACGAGCTGAGTCACGACGGCGTCCACAACTGGTCGCGCGCCCCCACGAGATGCAGCACCACCAGCACGCCGAGGCGGCGGCCTCGACCACGACGGTGACCCGACCCACGCCGATGCGGGAACGCCCGGTCGGGCGCTGATGGCTGAGAGGAAGTCGAACGGATGAGCTCAGGCGGAGTAGTCGTGCTGCCGATCGGCGTCGTGCTCGCCGCGGGTGCAGCGGTCGTGCTCGCCGCAGGCGGCGCGGCCGTACTGGTCGCGTACGCCGCCAACCAGGCCGCCGAAGGCGCCCTGCGGGCGGTCGGCCGCAGGGTGCGGCGCTGGAGGCCGAGGCGGCGGCGCGTGCGCGGCCGACCGGCAGGCGCTGGGCTGGCAGGCCGCCGCGGCCGACGTCGTCGGCGTCAACGCGCGGCTGCGGCTGGCCGCGCGCGCAAGCCAGCAGCATCGCGTGCCCGGTCGACCTGCCGCCCCCGCTCGATCTCACGGGCGTCAGCCGGGACGACGCGATGGCTGGGCAGCGCGGGCCGAGCAGCAGTCTGGCCGCGGCCCAGCAGGCCCTCGACGCCGCGGCCGACGCCGCGCCGTGGCGACAGCTCATGGTCAACCTCGCCGACCAGCGGGCGTCCGCGGTCGGACACCGGACGGGCGCTCGCCGCCTACCAGGCGACGCTGCGCGGACGCCGGGCCGCCGAGCAGGTCACGACCGCGCGACGGACGTCCTGGACATCGACGCCGAGATCGAAGCGACCTGGCCCGGTCTGACCCCGACGCCACCACCGCGGAGCAGACGACGGTGCTGGCGGCGGCGCGACGGCCCGCGCCCAGGCAGGACCGCCACGACGCCGACGCCTACCTCGCGCTGCTGAAGAAGCTCGTGCTGTCCGAGATCAACGTCCGGGTGGCGCGACCGGCAGGTACGCCGCCGAGCTGGCTGCAGGCGCTGGAGCAACCAGCAGTTGCCGCCGCGCTCGCCGGACCCGATCCGCCCACCCCGTTCACCGGCACGGCGGCGCGGCTGCTGGCCGTCGTCGACGGACGACGGCCGAGTTCACCCCGCGGCTGCGCGCGAGGGCCAGCGATGCCGCCGCCTGGGCGGGCGGGTTCACCCGCAGGCAGTTCCTGCGGGACCTGATCCGACTGCACCTCGCCGAGGCGGGCTACCAGGTCGGCGAAGAGCGGCAACGCGCACGCGATGCGGCTCTCGGCCGAGCCGCGTCGGACTGGCACGGCGAGCACTCCGCCTGCTCTGGGTAGCCGGCGACGGCGCGCGTCACCGGCAGCTCGCCCGCGAGTACGAGGCGGAGGGCGACGATGCGGACGCGCGCGACCGCACCCGCTGCGCGGAACTGCACGCGGTGCTGGATCGCTGGCCCGCGGGCGCCAGCGGCATGACGGTCACGGTCGAGCCGGACCAGGCGCCGCTGCGCGCTACCGCCCCGGACAGACCCCCGACACGTGCGGTGCCCGACAGGCGCCCGCTACCCGCACCAAACGGAGAGGACAGATGACCCGCGATGACGACGCCGACGCACCGGGAGCAGGCGTATGCCTTGCTCCCGGACTTCCCGGCGTTCGCGAACGAGCTCGCAGGCACGCTCGCCGTGCACGCGCAGTATGTGCTGCACGGCAACATCCGCGACCGGTACCTGATCGGCCTGCCGGATGGCGCGCCGCCGCGGCCGACCCAGATGCTGCCGCTGCTGTGGGAGGCGTTGCGGCCGCAGCGGATACGAGTGCCTGCTCTGCTACGACCCGGTCGACGGGATCACGGTGTACCCGGAGGACGACCCGGGCGCGCGCCGGGCCGCGGAGGCCCTGCTCGGCAAGCCGGTCGTCGGCCGCCGGCCGGCGCTGGAGAAGCTGCGCAACCACCTGGCCAAGGTCGTCGGCGTGCCGGAGCAGCCCCCGCTGGACGTCGACAACGGGCCGCACCCGTGGCGGCGGACAGGCGCCCCGAGTCCGCGCCCGCGTCGCCCAGCGTGACCGCCGAAGGCGCGGGCGGCGTTCGTCATCGACTACGCGGCCCGCATCACCGCGTGCCCGGCCAGCTCGAACCGGAGGAGAACGCGACTTCTTCCTGTACTGCCAGAAGCTGGCGTTTACGGCCGAGCCGTGCGCGCGGCGGCCCCGCGCCCGAGCCCGCTCGTTCAACCCGGTCATCTGGCTGGTCGAGGGCGAACGCGACCTGCCCGCCTGGCTCACCGCCGGCATCGAGCGATCCGCGTCGATCGCCGTCGGCCTGCCCGCACCTCGACGACCGGCAGGAGACGGCGCGGGCTGCTGGCCCGCGCCTGTCGAGGCCGACCGACCCGGCCGACTGCGACGGTGGCCGACGAGTTCGCCGAGCAGTCCGACGGCATGACCCTGCAGGCCATGATCGAGGTCGCCCGGCTGGCCAAGGACCGCGGATTCCCGCTCGAGGACCTGCCGGACGCCGTGCGCATGTACAAGCTCGGCGTCTGACGACAACCCGTGGCGGCGCGAGCACTCCGCGAGCAGATCGTCGAGGGCGAGCAGCGAGTCGCCGGCGCGGTCGATGGGCCAGCACGCTGGCGGTCACCAAGACGCTCGACATCCTCAAGCGCGCGGCGCTCGGCCTGTCCGGGCGCGCAGGCGCGAGCGCGCCGTCCAGCCGCCCGCGCGGCGTGCTGTTCTTCGCCGGGCCCGACCGGCGTCGGCAAGACCGAGCTGGCCAAGGCGGTCGCCGAGCTGCTGTTCGGCGACGAGAACGCCTACCTGCGCTTCGACATGAGCGAGTTCGCCGCCGAGCACGCGGACGACCGGCTCATCGGCGCCCCGCCCGGCTACGTCGGCTTCGAGGCGGGCGGCGAGCTGACCAACGCGGTGCGGCGGCAGCCGTTCCGGGTGGTGCTGTTCGACGAGATCGAGAAGGCGCACCCGCGGATCCTGGACAAGTTCCTGCAGATCCTCGAGGACGGCCGGCTCACCGACGGCCAGGGCATCACGACGCTACTTCTCCGAATGCGTGCTGATCTTCACCTCGAACCTCGGCATCATCGTCGACGATCCCGACGACCGGGAGCGGATCCCGACCGTCACCCGCGGCATGGAGTACGAGGAGCTCGAGGCGCAGGTCAAGGCGGCGATCGGCGACCACTTCACGACCGAGATCGGCCGGCCCGAGCTGCTCAACCGGTTCGGCGACAACATCGTCGTGTTCGACTTCATCAGCCAGGACGTCGCGGCGAGATCTTCGACCTGCAGCTCGGCAACGTCGCTCGGCCGGGCATCGGAGAGCTGGAGCATCAGCCTCGTCCTCGAGCCGCGGCCTCGACGCGCTGCGCGACGGTGCACCGGCGACCTGGCGAACGGCGGGCGCGGCATCGGCAGCGTGTTCGAGAGCAGCTTATCAACCCGCTGGCCCGCTACCTGTTCGACCAGGACTGCCCGCCCGGCGTGACCGTCGTGGTCACGTCTATCAGCGGCGGTGATCGCGGTGCACCTGGCATCGACGGCTACGTCAGGCCGCCGCGGTGAGGTTCTGCTGCTCCCTGTGCCCGCCCGGGACGACCTACGGAGCGGCGGAGCGACGGTGTCCAACACACTTCGAGCCCCTGGTGCCGTGCCCTGAGAAAGCGGAGTCGCCGGCTGCCGAAGCCATGGCGTCCGGTCCGGAGCCCGCCGCCGCACAGCCGTCTGGACCGCTCCCCGGGTCGCCGAGGCCAGCAGACGGCCTGTCGTGGGAGAAGGCGCGGTGCTGGAACTGCGACACGGAGGCGCCGGACTCCCGCAACTCGGAGTGCCTGCGGTGCGGGAAGGCGCTCGTACCGCCGCGCCTCGTGCTCACCGTCTCGACCGAGACCCGTACGGTGGGCACCATTGAGTTGGCGTGCGGGCAGGCGACGCTGCTCGGCCGGAGCGGCCCACACGCCCGGATGTTCGAGCCGTTGGGCAACGTCTCGCGAAGCCATGCGCGGGTCGGCGTCGACGCCGACGGCTCGGCGTGGATCGAGCCGCTGAACACCCCGAACGGCACCTTCCACGGCCCGGACGCACGCGAGCTACCGCCCAACGCCGCCTTCGGCTGGCCGAACGCGACAGCCTGCGGCTCGCCCGCAACGTCACGGTCGCGGCCGTGCTCTACGCCCTACCCAACGCCTGACGTCGGTCAGGTGTCGGGAGCTCCCTTCAGGGACAGGTCAGGTCGACCACCACCGAACGGTTGTGCGCGGCGGGGCCAGGGAGAAGGGTGCCGCCCGGTCCCAGGTCGTTGACGTGGTTGGGCCCGTCACTGCCCGCGCCCACGGTCGTGATCCGGCCACCGTCGACGCCGAGCGAGGTGAGGACGTCGCGGACGGCGTTGGCGCGTCGCTGGGAAAGGTCGACGCGCGACGCCACCGATCCCCAGGTGGCCGTGGTCCCGGTCAGCCTTATCGTCTGTTTGCCGTGCACGAGTTGGTCGGCCAGGCCCTGCAGCGTCCCCCGGGCCGCGTTCTGGTCGCGGAACACCGCCTGGTTGGGCACGAAGCCCACCGTGTCGCTGTCGGCGAGGATCGTGGTACCGCAGGGGTGGAAGACCGGCGGTGGGGGCAGCGGCACGACAGACACCGCCTTGTCGGTCTTGACGGAGCTCTGCCCCACGGCGCCGTTCTCGAGATCCTGCACGCAGCTGGCACCCGCCTTCGCGGCGACCGTGTGCCAGAGCGCGACGACCCGCTGGTGCAGGTCCTCGTCGAGGCCGGGCTGCGGGTCCGCGGTGGTGCCGAGGCCCACGAGCACGACGGAGCGACCGGTCAGGTCGGGCATCAGGTGCTTGTCCTGGAGGTACTTGGCCGCCTCGTCGGGGTTGACGCCGAACATGTCCCCGTCGAGGAAGCTGAGCTGGCCCTTGGTGGCCAACCCGGAGTCCAGCAGCACGATGGTCCCGCCGTCGGGGGTCGCGTGCGCGGCGGCGGTCAACGCGCCGAGCACGTCGGCCTCGGGTTGCTTGGGCAGGAGGCCGGTCACGACGGCCTCGGTCTGCGCGACGAACGTGTCGAAGATCGTGCTTGCGGATCTCGTCGTTCTTCCCGTTGGTGCGGAAGGTGGCCTGCAACGCCCTCGACGGGGTCCCGTCGAGCCGGAAGACCTGGATCGGCGCGCTCTTCTTCGCCGCCTCCGTGACCAAGCCCTTGATCTCGTTGGGCAGGCTGGGTTTCGGGGAGTTGGCCCGGGCGCCGACGACGAGCGTCAGCGGCGCATCGGCCGCAGCCGGGCAGTCGAGGGACCCGGGATCGGAGTTGAACGGGGTGACGCCGGAGCAGCCGGTTATCGTGACCGACAGGAGGCAGGCGGCGGCAATTGCGCTGCAGCGCAGACCACGCATCATGGTCCCTCTTTCTTGGTCTCCTCGCCTGCGACGGCGTCGGTTTTGCGCGCGGTGGCCCCGCGGTCGTCGCGGGTGTCGAGGTCGTCGGCTGGTTGGTCGGTCATCGGGCGCCGCAGCCCTCGCAGCATCAGCCGGGCCTCCTGCCGGACGCGTGTGGCGGCCTCATCGCAGGTGGCTCTCGCGTCGGCGAGCTCGTTTTCGCGACGTTTGCGCTCGCGCCCGACAGCGTCCTTCATCTGCAGGGCAGTGGTCAGCTGGAACTGGACGGCCGCGTACCGACGCGCCGCCTTGGTGCGTTGGCGCCGCGCCGGTCCCCATCGCCGGGCCGCGGGATTCGTCTTCGTGAAGCCCGTCATCGCGGCGACCATCCCGGTGGCCGCGTAGAGGACGAGGAAAAGCAGCGCGGACAGGTGCTGAGACGTGGTCTGCCCGCTCAGGTCGACCGGAGAGGACTGGTCGTCCACGATGAAGGTCGAGCTGTCCGAACCGCCGCTCACGTCCGCGGGCTGGACGAACCACCGCACGACGAACGCGGTGCAGCCCAGCGCCGACCAGATGGCGAAACAGAGCCAGGCCGATATCGTGGCCCCTGCGTACCCGCCGGGGCTCCGCGCCTCCCGGCACCGGGTGCCGACGAAATGCGCCAGTGTGAGCGCGACGGCGACGAACCCGACGACCGCGCCCCACACGACCTCGTCGGGAGCGTTCATCACCAGGATGAGCACCTGGTAGAAGGTCGCGACGTCGACGCCCGCCGCGGCGAGGAGCACGAGCCAGGCCAGCATCTGCGCCCACGACTTGCCGAGCACGTCCGACGGGTTGCCGAGGATCACCCGCGCTCCCGCGGGCAAGGGCAGGAGCTTCCGGTCGGGCGAACTCTCCGGCCGTGGCTCGGGTGTGGACACGTGCCGTTCCTCCGAGGTCAACGAAGCGGGTCGATGTGGGGCAGGTCGGGCTCGGCGACCCGATCCCAGACGTGGAAGGCCACGCCACCGTTCTCGAAGAGCTTCTTCCGCTCGTCGTCACACTCGACCAGCAGCGCGGCGACGATCCCGTCCAGTTCGACGTCGAGCTGGTCGAGCCAGAACTGGCGGGTCTGGTGGCGGAGCTTGAGCTTGTTCAGCCAGTCGAGGACGTGCGCATCCACGAGCGCATCGAGCTCCATGAGCAGACCCTCGTCGGAGTCCACGTGGGCGAGGTCGCGATTGATGATCTTCTGCATCTGCTTCCGCAACGGGTTGAGGTCGAGGTCGAGGTTCCGGTGCGGTAGCCGGTGGGTCCTTTGGAGCCGCTTCTGGGCGTGCCGGATCTCCCGCCGTGGCTTGGTAGTCCGTCGGAACATGAGCTCTCTTCGATCGGGGCTTAGGAGGCGGAGGTGTCGCGGGAAGGCGGGTCGTCTTCGAGGGGCGGTTCGAGAACGCCTTCGCGGGAGGTCGCGGAAAGCCAGGTCGGGAGCACCCCGCGGATGTAGGGCAGGAGCAGCGCCATCTGGCGCCCTTCCGAGTGCGATGCCGTGACGGCACCCCAGTAAGTGGCGACGCGGCGGGCGGTGTGTTCGGCCAACACCCGCGCGCGGTCCTGGGCCAGTGCGAAGTCCTGATCCATCTCACCGCAGGTTTGGGAGACGCGCTGGCGGAGTGCGGCGACGGCCGCGACGCGGCGGTCCTGGCGCTCCTGTTCGTCGCGGATCCGCTTGGCGCGCATCACCATCCGGCGGTTGCGCAGCTCCTCGCCGCTGCGCGCAGCTTCTTGGGGGTTCCGTGGCCGGATCTCGTCGGGAGTGAGCTGTGCGTTGGCTTCCTGGAGTGCGAGCTCCCCACGTGCGACTTCCTCTGTGGCCGCGACGAGGTTCTCGCGCAGGGCCGCCAGGAGTTGGTGCTTCGGCATGACGGCCCGGCGGTAGGCCACGAGCTCGGACTGCATGCGGTCACGGCCGATGTCCCACAGCTCCTCGCTGTATGGGGTGGTGAACCACCGCTGGTTCTCGATGAGCGCGGAGAGGTGGGTGTAGGACGGCAGGCGCTGGTGGCCGTCTCGGCGACCGTGGCGCACGTCGTCCTGGCGGTCGGCTTTCGCATAGCCGACGGGCTCCGGCCCGGTCGACGCGCTCCGGCGCAGCGCTGACCTCATCGCTCGCCGAGCCCATGGTCGATGCCCATCTGTCCTCGTCGTCTCCGCGCCGCATGCCTCGCTCACACTTGACGGACGGCTGGAGACCGATCAGGGCTCGCCCGGCCCTGGCAGGCCAGTCCGACGACGCGGCCGCATGGGGACCCGCGCTCGATGACCTAGTCCCTGATCTGGGCCGCGGTCACCTCGGTGACGTCCTGGTCCGGCTCGACGGGTCGCTGTCAGCCCACTTCGCACCCCGCAACGGCACTCCGCACGCCGCGCACGGGGTGCGACGTCATCCCGCGGCGTGCGCAGTCTGGGTGCGCCGGTCGAGTCGTGTCCACGCAAAGCGCTGCGGCCGGATTGCTCTCAACACGCTATAGGAGGCGCTCAGGACATCACTTCGTCCAGATCGCCCAGAGTGCGGATAAGCTCGGAGTTGGCGGTGTAGTCCACGGGGCAGGCGATCACGGAGACCGTGTCGTCGGCCAGCGCCATATGGAGAGTCGGCAACAGCTGGTCGGCCGACTCGATTCGGTAGCCCTTTGCGCCGAAGCTTTGTGCATAGGCGACGAAGTCGGGGTTGCCGAACCGCGTGTCCACGTTATGCCCGATCTCCAGGTCCATCTTCCAGCTGATCAAACCGTAGGCGTCGTCTACCCAGATCAGGATCACGATGGGCAAACGCAGACGCAGCGCCGTCTCAATTTCCTGCGAGTTCATCAAGAATGCGCCGTCGCCAGTAGCGACGAGTACCTTCGCGTCCGGCCGCGCAATCTTTGCCCCGATCGCGCCGGGTACTGTCCAGGCCATCGTGGACAACCCGTTGGAGATCAGGCATGTGTTCGGTGCGTAGGTGGGATAGAGCCGCGCCATCCACATTTTCAGCGCGCCGGTGTCGACCAGCACGATGTCCTCACGTCCCAGCGCGGCACGGGTGTCGGCGACGATACGAGCCGGCGCCAGCGGGAAGCGGTCATCAGCCCGGCCCCGATCAAGCTCCTCGGCCAGCAACGCCCCGATCCGCCCGCCGCCTGCCTCGGGCATCTTGCGCCCCACCGCCTTCGCCAGCTCGTCGAGGCTTCGGCTGATGTCTGAGTGCAGTCCAACGTCGACGTTGTAGTGCACATCGACTTCGGCCGGGAAGCGGTGAATGTGGATGATCTTCGTATCGTCCGCTCGGGTTGACCCGGACCGGGTCGAACTCCTGCAACTCGTAGCCCACGGCAATGATCACGTCGGCTCGGTCGAAGCCGAAGTTCACGTAATCGTGGCGCATGAACCCGACGGCGCCGAGCGCCAGGGGGTGATCATCGGGGAACACGCCCTTGCCGTGAAAGGTCGTGGCCACCGGCACCCCGAGCGCTTCGGCGAAGCGCCGCAGGGCTGGCCCGGCTTGCGCCCGCGCGGCGCCGTGACCGGCCAGAACCACAGGGTTACGGGCGTGGGACAGTATCGTCACCGCACGCGAGACTTGTTCAGGCGACGGCTCGTGTGGGCGGGGCGTGTTCACGGCCAACGGAACGAGCGAGTCTGGCACGGCCGCCTGCTCGACATCCTCCGGAATTGCCAGGTAGACCGCCCCTGGACGCTCGGTCTGGGCCAGTTTGAAGGCCTTGCGCACCATCTCGGGCAGCGCGCCTGGGGTCGCGGCCAGCGCGGACCACTTCGTCACGGGCGCGAACATCGACACCAGGTCGACGCCTTGGTGCGATTCCTTGAAGCTGCGGTTCATGCCCACCTGCGCCGAGAGGGCCAGCAGAGGGGTGGAGTTGGTCGTGGCGTCGGCCGTGCCCAGCAGCAGGTTGATCGCGCCCGGGCCAAGCGTGGCGGAGCAGACCCCCGCCTTGCCCGTCAGCCGACCATAAGTCTCAGCCATGAACGACGCGCCCTGCTCGTGCCGCGTCAGCACGTAGCTGATCGAAGACTCCGACAGCGCCTCGATAAGCCGGATGTTCTCCTCCCCGGGGATGCCGAAGACGTGTGTCACACCTTCGTTCTCCAGGCACTGCACGATCAGCTGCGCGCTCGTCCTACTCATCGCTTAACTCTATGTGAATGCTGCCCTTGCGGCCGGGACTGACAGGCACCTCCCGACGAACCGGGAGACGGCATTCCGGTGCCGCGAAACCCCCGCCTTGCAGGTGAGTGTTCGCCGAGAACGACACGACGGCCCGGCAGTGGTCGTCACGGCGGGATCGGAGTGAAGGGGTTGCGCGGGGCGGCCGCTCGACCGGATGGTCAAAACGGTGGCGGGTCGGCGGGGTCGGCGGGTGCCGTGGGTCGGTTGAACGGTGAACCGGATGGACGGTCGGCGGCTGCCCGAGCGGTGTCGCCCGCTGAAGCACGGTCGCGGGCGGCTTGGTCGTGGGCGGCTTGGTCGAGGGCGGCGATGGCGGCGACGAGGTCGGGTTCGGGCCGGTAGTCGAACGGGCGGCTGCTGTAGCGGTGGCCGGTGGGGGTGGTCCAGGTCAGGCGCCCGTCGCGATGTTGGGTCACGCTCCAGCCGGGCGCGTCTTTCATCCGGTGATGGCACAGACAAGCGTTGTAGAGGTTCTGCTGGTCGGTGGTGCCGTGGTGGGTGTGGTAGCCGATGGTGTGGTCGAGTTGGGAATCCAGGGCGCGGCGACGGCAGATCGGGACCCGGCAGTGTCGGTCGCGGGCGTGGAGGAACTCGGCCAGGGCGGCGGGTGGTCGGTAGGTGTGGCGGCCGTGGTCGAGCAGCGCCCCTGACAGGGGGTCGGTGATCAGGCGTTTCCATACCCCGTCGGCGGCGAGGGTGCGGGCCATCGCTGGTGGTAGGGGTCCGTAGCCGGTCAGTTCGACGGGGCTGTCGTCGGCGCCGGTGAGGGTGGTGAGTGGGATCACCAGATGCACCAGGGGTTTGGTGGGGGCGACCGGGGTGGGCAGGTCGGTCCGGACCCACCGCGACCCCGCGCCGGCCTCGACGCCCCCGCCGGTGGGGTCGGCAGGGGCGGGGTCGGCAGGAGCGGGGTGGGCACGCGGAGGATTCGGCGGCGGCGTGGTCACCGCGGTCCCCGCCGGCAGCGGCGTCGTCACCGCGGTCCCCGCCGGTGACGTCCTGGCCGCCAGCGTCCCCGCCGGTGGGGTCGGATCGGGCAGCGTCCCCGCCGGCAGCGTCCTCACCGGGGCGTCCTGGCCGGCAGCGTCCCCCCGTGGGTCGGTCGGCAGCGTCCCGGGGGCGTCTGGCTGGCAGCGTCTTGGGCGGTGACGTCGGCCGGTGACGTCTTGGCCGGGCGGGTCCCGCCGGTGGCGGGTGGGTTGTGGTCGGTGGCGGGGTGGAGGAGCAGGTTGCCGGTGAGCAGGGCGACCAGGAGATCGGCCCGGCGGGCGTCCATGCTGCGCGCATCGGCGGCGGGTAGGCCTCGGGCCAGCGCGGTGAGCCAGCCGTAGCAGGTGAGGGCGTCGGGGGCGGACAGCAACGCCCACAGCGAGGCCATACCGTCGCGGTCGGGGTTGAGCGCCACCCGCCGCTGCCGGTGGGCCTTGCGGTGCCGCGCGTCCGCGCCCGCGGGGTCGGTGGCGATGACCGCCCGCTCCAACGCGGCGCGTAACTGGGCGAGGGTTTGGGTGGGCGCTTTCGGCAGGACCCGGTCCTGCACCGCCTGCGCGGCGGTGTCCGACAGCGCGAGGGTGGCGTCGTGGATGGCGTTGACCTTGGCCTGGTCGATCCGTCCGGCGTCCCAGGCGGCCAGCGTGGCCGGCAGCACCCGCGCCAACCGCAGCGAACGCTCCAGCCGGGCGCTGGCGCTGCCGCGCGAGAGGGTCAGCGCCAGCCCGATCTCATCGGGCGCCCACGCCGAGACCGGGCCGACAGTGACCCGGTCGACCACGTCGGTGCGGTCGGGTGGGCGGCGGTGGGCGAACTCGGCCAGCATCCGCGCTTGACGGGCTGCGGCCCAGGACGCCACGTGGTCGTAGCCGCGGATGGCCTCGATCACTTCGGCGTCGGTGAGCTGGGTGGGGTGGCGGGTAGCCGACTGCAGCTCCAACGCGGCGTACCCATCGGGGCGTACCGCAGAGTCGGGCCGGTTCCACGGCTCGGGCATCGCCTCCGGCCACATCGACTCAGCCGACACCGACTCAGCCGACACCGACTCGGGCGACACCGACTCGGGCGACACCGACTCGGGCGACACCGACTCGGGTGACATCTGGTCGGGCGGTGCGGCGTCATCCGCGTCGCCGCTCCCGCCATCATTATCGAACACATATTCGACTATACCCGCGGTGCGTGCACCGCTCAAGAAAGACTTTGCACCTGCAAATCCCGCCACGAAGGCTTAGAGGCTCGGGGCGCGCACATCGATCGCCGTCATCGATCCGGGCTGCGGAACGGGTTGTCGGCGCGGCGCCTGGCCCGGGTTGGAGACGCCGTAACGGGCGATCCCGCGGCTGGATCACTGGACTGACGATTCTGCGGTGTGCGCCCGTGGTGCGGTGGGTCGGGTGCGGTGGCCCGCAGTCGCGGCGATGGGCACCGTGAGCAGTCGCGCGGCGACCAACCCGGCGATGCGTTCAAGGGCGCCGGAGGCGGCGTCGCGTCCACCGACGGCCCGCGCTGTCAGTTTGGGATCGCACGCAGGAACTCGAACGACCCCAGCGCCCAAGTGCCGATCACCCGCGCTCCGGCCAGACAGGCGAGCTGCACGGCGAACACGCCACCCCGCCCGCGGCGCGACCGATCAGCACGGTGTCCTCCCCATCGACGTTGATCGCAGCCGGAGCCGCGGCGGCGGGTGGCCCGGCGACGGAAAGAGTGCAGGCGGTGCCTCGTCGACGCCCTTCGGGTGTGCTGAGCCTCCTCCTGAGCCGGGTGGACGATCATGACCGCCCAACGCCGGGATAGGCCCGCTCATCTCCGACGGGAGGCACACGCCAGGCAGGTCTCGGCCGCCGGTAGGGCATCGAGCCGCTCAGCTGGGATCGGCACGCCACAGCGCAGGCACCGTCCGTAGGCGCCGACGGCGATCCGATCCGCCGCCCGGTCGAGCGCGTTGAGGTCGTTGCGGGCGCCCGTCAACAGACCCTGCAGCTGGGCGCGCTCGAACCCGATCGTCACACCCTCGGGGTCGTGTTCATCATCGTGCGTGGTGAGGGCCTGCTGCTCAGCCAATGCAGCGACCTGCCCGGCCAGCCCAGCCTCTCGGTCCGCGGCCGCCCGACGCTCAGCAACAACCCTCGCAGCCGGGTCAGGCGACCGCTCCATCATCGCTTCCCTTCTTCACTGGGCAGACTGCTCGACCGCAGCCCACGACCGCAAAGTGCTGTATCACGACCATCTGACCTCGACCCGCCTGGCGCCGAGAGTTGCGAGCCGCACGTCCTCGCCGATGACGTCACCACCGGTGCAGCCCACCTCGAGCGCCGTCCCCGGGTACCGTCGAGCATGTGACCACAGTGTTGGTGACCGCGATGGTGCTGGTCGCGGTGATGTTCGTCGTCGTCGTCGCCACCCTCGCGCTCGCCGCCCGCGCGCACCGTCGCCGCCAGCTCGACGACGCCCGTGCCGAGGCCCGGCATTGGGTTGAACGCCTCGGCGGCGAGCTGCTCGTGCTCGACGGGTCCACTGCCCGGCTCGGAACGGGACGCGCGGCGGGACTGGCCGAAGCTGCCGAGCGATTCACCGCAGCCGGTGCCGAACTCGGGGCCGCGCGAACCCCCAGACAATGCCGCATCGCGCAGGACACCGCCGTCGAAGGCCTGCACCACATCCGGACCGCGCGCAGGTCGCTCGGCCTCGATCCCGGCCCGCGGATCCCCGGTCAGGGCATCGGGGGCGTCCTGCGCGCAGCCCTTCAGGACGGCAACTGGTCTATCCCAAGGCTGGTCGACGACGTGCTTGCCGACGCCCGCGGGCGTACCCGCCAGTTGCCGGCCGCCACGATCGAGCCTGCCGAGTGGATCCGCCGGGCACAGCAGCGCTGGTCGCGCCCAGAATCCGTCCGTCGCTGATCGAAGTGGCCCGATGGCGGGTGGCACGTTTGTGCTCCATGTCGTCCTGTGCCTGCGGCACCCTTTCCAGGCCGCCGTAGACGCGGACCACGGGGAAGGCAGGCCGACCGGCCGCGACCGCGTCGAGGATCTCCTTGAAGGCTTCCCAAGGCAGGTCGGCGGCATCGACGCCGTCCGGGTACAGCTCTCGCACGGCGGGCGCGAGTTCGCCGGTGGCCTGACTCTTATCATTTAGGCCTAAACATCGAGTGCGATCGCACCCCGCACGGTGCGGAGCGAAGCGGATCACTGCTTAGGATGCATCTGGGGGCTGCTCGACGCCGCTGCGATTCCTGCCGATACGCGTGGACCAAGCGCGCCTCCTCCACACCCGGACCCGCCACCGGCCGACCCCCTCATCCATGTCACTTAGCGTGACTATCCCGGGAGATCAGCTCTGGAAGTTGGTCGTTCACGTGAGGCCTACGTTACGGACCAGTGCAAATGCACAGCCGTCCACGTGCACGGAAGTCGACACGAAGCGCAGTTGCGCAGCATCGGGCCGTTGGCGCGCCAACTGCGGCACCGGTTAGACACCACGACCCGACAGGGACGCGACCGTCTCTCCTTCGGCGTCGTTCTCGGATCCGGCGGAAAGGTAAGATCGGAGGGGCCACGCCGCGGAGGAACCCCGCGGTAGACGTAACCCGATTTGCACGTCTCGCGAACCTCGATTGTGTCAACGGCGAGTTGCAGCGTCCGGTCCGAAGCGAGGGCACCGACCTGGCCGTGGTCGCCGAAGTCAAGGCGGCCACGGTCAGCTGCCTGCAGGAGTCCTCACCAACCTGGGTTAGCGCTATGACGCCCCGCGTGGTCTGCCCGGTTGGGTGCTGGCCGCGTCCGTGCAGCTGGTCGCTACGGTGACGGGGATGTCGCCTGTATCTCGTGGTCGCAAACCGAAGAAGTCCGCCAAGCGCGCAACGCGCCCTGCTCCGGTGCGGACGGCACGGCAACCCGCCCCACGCCCGGAGTCAGCGCTGGCCGTGCTCCAGCGCACTTTCGGCTCGCAGGGACGGCCTGCCTGGTTCGACGACTCCATCCGCAGGGTCCTCGACGGCGCCGCCGCGCTGGTCGCCTCGACCAGCCCGTGCGAGCTCGAGCAGCTCACCACGGAGCTGGTCGGGGCGCAGCTGTACCGGGCGATCCACGACATCCGGGAGGGTCTGCGGTTCGACTGGTGGTTTGCCGAACTTGCCGACGCCACCAGCAACCGTCTCGACCAGGAGATCGGCAGCGGCGAGTGGCGACCAGGCTATTACTGGCTGCTGCACGGCCTCGCCGCGATCGCGCCACCCGCGCTGGTCCCGAAGCTGCCCGGCGCTGCGTTCGTGAAGGCGCTGCACGCCGACCCCGCGCCGCCGTCCTGGCTGTTGGACGCGACCCGGATCGCCGCCACGGGTGAGATCTGGCGGATGCGCGACACCTACGGCACCCGGTACGCCGTGATCGCCGGTTTCGGGTATCCGCGCGGCACCGGTCAGCACGTGCTGCTGCTCGACATCGACACCTCCGGGTTCACCGTCCTGGCCGACGTCGGGGTCTTCGACGGCTTGCAGCAGGCCGCGACGGCGTGGCGGGACGCGGTCGGCGACTCGGCAGAGACGGCCCAGCCGGAACCGGTCACCGATCCCGACCAGCTGCTGTCCCTGGTCCATCTCGACCCGGGAGGTGACGTCCGTGGTGACGAACCGCGATCGTTGATCGACAACTGGTTCCGGTCAGACCGCCGGATCCGCGAACTCCACGACGTTATGCGCAAGGGACGCAGGCCGCTGCCCGTTGCCACGAACCTGTACCGGAACGTCGACATCGCCGTGATGACCCGTCCGTTCACCGAGTGGTACGCGGCCACCGGAGCAGTTGAGCCGGATCCCGAGTCGGTCGCCGCGCTGGCCGAGGAGTGGATGGAGGGCAGGCTGCCCGAGACGTGGTTCTCGGTGTCCCCGGGCCGCGTCGAGTTTCTGCTCGGGCTCGTCGGCGACTGGATCACCGACGAGGTCACGACCAAGGTCCTGAACCTGATCCCCACCTGGGTGTGCTGGCTCGGCGAACGCGCAGGCCTGCCCGACCACCTGCGCGAACGGGTGATCGCGGCGGCCGCTCCCCACACGTCCGACACAGCCTCTCGGTAGCGGCGCGTCGCGGGCGGGATCGGGCGGGCACCTGCTCGGCGGCGACCTCGACACGAGTCCAGGTCACGCCCGGGATGCCGGTCAATGGGGCGCAGGGGTTCGCCGCCCACTGCCAGGCCGCGGCCAAGCTCGCGTCGATCTCAGCGCGGACGGCCTGGTCGGTCACCGGGCAGGCGGCCATGGCCAGCTCCCGAACGTCCGCGGCGTCGGCAATCTTGATTGTGACCGTCCAGCTCGCGCGGACCTGCGACGGACCCCGCTCCTCGGCTGCGAGGTCGACGGCGTCGACGCGCAACGTGGCCGCGTCGACCACGAGCACGTCGACCACGACCCCGGCGGGCGAACCTCTCCCGCCCCCGTCCCCTAGCCGCGGGACAGCAGCGGCCCGGGTTTGCGGCAGGGTGACATTGCTGCGACTGGGTTGGAGGAGTGTCACCCTGCTGCGACTGAGCGGGGGGCGCGCCTCAACGTGCGCCGCGCCCCATGCCATTTGCGGGGTTATCACCGAACCTCACCTGGTGATCGCCGAACGCGGCGGTTTTCGTGCGCCTGCACACGGAATCCGCCGGCTACGGCGATCATGAAGGAGTGGTAGGCCACTGCCAGACGGCGAGGTGGTGTGGCCCGGCCACGGCAGCGGCCCGGGTTTGCCGGGAGGCTGATCACCGTCGGCTGACCTGGTGATCGCCAGCAATGATGCCAGTAGTGCACCAGTGCCTTATGGCACCACTTTCGCCGATTATGCGGGCAAACCGTCGATTGCTGGGCGTGATCGCCGCGAGAGGTGCGGAGGGCTTGAGGACCCGGGACAGATCTTGAGATTGGCTTGAGGTTTAGCGGACGCCGGGCAGAGGTAGCGGCCGCACGCTTCATCTTGCAAGCCCAAGTCGGCAGCGGCGAAACCTCCTCTGGGAGCAGGTCACAAGCCGAGTCCGATCTGCCGAGTAGACCACCGCCCACCTGACATACACCCCCCAGGCGCGGCGCACAATTACTTAGCGCGAGGCAACGTGACTATCAGTCATCTCCTCACGCTAGAAGGAGAGATCAACATGAGGAAGCACATTTCCACCACTCCACAACCCTCTGGCGAAGGGCAAACCAGGAAGACGTCCGGACGTCGGGCACTGCTGCGCGGGGCGGTCGGGGCCGCCGCGGTGGCGAGTCTCGCCGTAGGGCTGGCCGGCACCGCCTTCGCGGTGGACGACCCCGGCTCGACCGACGCCCACGTCACAGTGGATAGCGCGATCGCACTGACCGCTCTCCCGGCGAGCTTCGCTCTCAATGGCATCCCAGGAGCGACCCTGACCTCGGCGGGAGCCGTGACGTACACGGTCGCGACCAACAACCTCGCGGGCTACGCGGTCACGGTCCAGAGCGAGGCGGCAGCTCTGGTCGGGACCGGGACCAACGCGGAAACGATTCCGATCGACGCACTCACTGTGCGCGAGACCGGCCCGGGGACTTTCACAGCGCTGAGCGATACCGCGCCTCTCGTGGTGCACACCCAGGACACGAAATCGGCGGCGCTGGGCGACAGCCTGAGCAACGACTTCAGGATCGCCGTTCCGTTCGTCAACAACGACATCTACAGCACGACGCTCGACTACGTCGCGACCACCCTGTAATGCGTACAGGGACGCCGATCACCGCCGGGCTCCGGCGCTGCGCCACACTCGCGGCCTGCGTCGTCATGTCCGGGTGGTGGTCGGTGCCCCTGTCGTACGCCGCAGAGACACCCGTCCCGCATCCATCGCCGTCGAACTCGACGACCTACACCCTGAGTCCGGACCAGTTCTCGCTCACGATCAGCCCGACGCGGCTCGTCGTCGGGCCTGCCGACATCGCCAAGACGGCGAAGTTCCAGGTGGTCAACCGCGGGCAGGCCGCCGTGTCGGTCGCCGTGCAGGTCCGCAACTTCACCGGGGGGGCCGATGGGTCGCTGGACTTCCGGAACGACGCCCCCTACGCCGCCGCCAACTGGATGACGGTCAGCCCCCTGAACTTCACGGTGGCACCGGGCGGCACCCAGGTCGTCACCGCGAACATCGCGGTTCCGCCCGCACCTGAGCCAGGGGATCACCAGGTCGCGCTGGTGTTCCTGGTCCCCGCCGGCAAGACCTCCGCCAACATCAAGATCAACCGAGGGATCGGCACACCCCTCTACATCACCGTCCCCGGCCCGACCGACGACTCGGCCACGCTCAGCGGCCTGACCGCGCCCGGGTTCGTGCTCCGCGGCCCGGTCGACGTCTCCGCGACGGTGCACGACACCGGCACCGTGCACCGCGACTTCCGCGGCACGACGCCCGCTCGTGGTCAGCGCTGCCGGAGCGCGCGCCGCCTTCCCCGACTTCACCGTCCTGCGCGGCGGGACCCGCGACATCAGCACCGACGTGGGATCCGCCGCTGTTCTGCATCTGCCACCCGACCGTGTCCTTCACCAACGCGGACGGCGCTGTCCAGACGGTCACCGTCCAGGTCATCGTCTTCCCGCTCGACCTGTTGGGCGGCCTGATCCTCGGCGGCGCTGATCCTGCTCGGCGTGCGGCTGTCCCGCCGCAGTACCGAGCCAGCGTGCGTCAAGGCCGCCAGCCGCCCTGGGAGCCGCGGTCGCGCAGCCGGCCGATGCCTAAGCAGCCGCCGACGGGCTGGGGCCGCACACGAGCCGTCGCCACCGTCGTGAGCGGTCTCCGTGCTGGCCGCACGTTGTCGGCGTGGTGGCCCCGCCCGGTCGGCCACGCCGCGGGCACCGTCCTGTTCCAGAACGCCTTCGACGACCGGACCGTGGACGGCACCGGCACGGTGACGATCCCGACCCCGACCGACGGGCACCAACGCCGCCTGCCTCACCGCCTCGGGCAACACGCCACGCCGCCGCTGCTCAGCTGCGCCGGGGCCACCGACGCGCAGGGCAGCGGCAAGCTCCGCCTGACCAACACCGCCATCAACCAGGTCGGCGGCGTCTTCGGCCAGGACAAGCTTCCCGACCTCCAACGGCCTGGACGTCACCTTCAACTCCTACCAGTGGGGTGGCGCAACGGCGCCGACGGCATGGCGTTCATGCTCGCCGCCGTCGATCCGGCCAACCCGGCCGCCCCGACGGCCATCGGAACGTCGGGCGGTTCACTGGGCTACTCCGCCGGGCCCGGGCTCGGCGGCCTGACCAACGCCTACCTGGGCGTCGGCCTCGACGTCTTCGGCAACTTCAGCAACACCGCCTACTCCGGCACCGGCTGCACCAACGTCCGCCACGATCTCCGCCCGGACGCCGGGCGCCGCGGTCGTGCGCGGGCCCGGCAACGCCAAGGTCGGCTACTGCGGCCTGACCACCACCTCCGACGGCACCATCGCCTCCACGCTCACCCTGCGGGCCGCCACCCGCGCCGCCTCGGCCGTCCCGGTCCAGGTGCTCATCAACCCGACCGGCGTCGCCGTTCACCTCCGACTCCGGCGTGTCGGTCACGCGGGCACCTACAAGGTCGTCTCACCCCGGTCGGGCAGAGCACGCGAGACCCTCACCGGCGCGCTGCCCGCCGTCGCACCGGCCTGTACCCGTCGGCGACCTGGCTGAACGCCAGGCGGCGTACCCAAGCAGCTGGCCTTCGGCTTCGTCGGCTCGACCGGCTCGGTGACCGACGTACCACGAGATCGCCAGACGCCAAGGTCCTGACCTTCAACCCCGTCCCGCAGCTGGCGGTGACGCAGCACCAGCTACAGCGCGGCCACCTCCGCAACCGGGCGACCCGGTCACCTACACGCGTCGCCGCGAGCGTGCTGGCCGGCGCCAACGAGACCAGCCCGGTGTCGGTCACCCAGACGGTGCCTGCCGGTGTCGTCCCGGTGGGCGCCTACGGCACCGGCTGGGTGTGCCAGGCGCCCGTCGGCCGAACCGTCACCTGCACCACCACCGCGTCGTCGTTCGCCAACGGCACGGCGCTGCCCGTGATCACCGTGGTGGCCATCGTGACCGGGGTCGGGAGTGACGTCCACGCTGGTCCAGACCGCCTCGTCGACCAGGGCGTCCTCGACCGACGCCAGTCCCGGCGCGGACCCGACCACCACGGCAGGCACGCTGCCGACCGCTCCCTCCGGCATCACCGTCACCCCGGCCAATGGTCCGATCGCCGGTGGCGGCGCCGTCACCGTCGGCGGCACCGACATCGCCGCCGCGACGGCCATCGAGATCGGCACCGCCGCCGAGCAGCAGGCCGGCACGCCCGTCACCCTGCTGCCCTGCGCGGGCGCGGCCGCCCCGGGTGCTTCACCGTGAGCGGCGGCAACCTGGTCATCTCCTCGATGCCAGCCAGGGCCGGCCCGGCCACGGTGACGGTCACCGTCGTCACCGCCGGGCGTCGCCGCCGCCGACGAGCTACGTCTACGCCGATCGGCACCCGCGACACCGGCCACCCCGACCGCCACCGCCGGCATCACCAGCGCGACCCTCACCTGGACGGCGCCGGCCGACAACGGCAGCCCGATCACCGGCTACGTCGTCACCCCGTACCTGGCCGGCGCGGCCCAGGCGCACGCAGACCTTCGACGCCTCCACCACGACCCGCACCTTCACCGGGCTGACCGCCGGCGACCTCGTACACGTTCACGGTGGCGGCTGTGAACGCCTACGGCACCTCCGCGGCCAGCGCCAAGTCCGCCGCCGTCGTCCCGTACGCGCTGCCGGGCGCGCCGACGATCACCGCGGCCACCGCCGGGAGCCTGGCAGCGACGCTGACCTGGACGGCGCCCGCCAACGGCGGCAGCGCCATCACCGGCTACGTGGTGACCCCCTACATCGGGACGGTGGCCCAGACCCCGCAGACCTTCACCGGCACCGCGACGACGCGCGACCGTGACCGGGCTGACCGCCGGCACCGCCTACACGTTCACGGTGGCCGCGCAGAACCTGGCCGGCACCGGGCCCGCCGTCGGCGCCGTCGACGCCGGTGACCCCCAACCAGTCCCCGAGCCTGACCTTCGCCGCGCCGCCGGCCGGCGAGGTCGGCGTCGCCTACAGCGCGCAGCTCACGGTCACCAGGCGGCACCGTCGCCGTTCGCCTGGTCGGTCACCGCCGGGACCCTGCCTGCCGGCCTGACGCTCGCACCCGTCGACCGGGCTGCTCGCCGGCACCCCGACCGCGGCCGGGCAGCTTCCCGGTCACCGTCCGGGTCGTCGACGCCAGCAGCCAGGCCGCCACCAAGGCGGTCACCCTGGTCATCGCCGCCGCCCCGCGCTCTGACGTTCGCCCCGCAGGCAGGCGAGGTCAGCGTCGCCTACAGCCAGCAACCGACGCTCACCGGCGGCACCGGCCCGTTCACCTGGGTGGTCAGCGCGGGCAGCCTGCCGGCCGGGCTCACCCTCGACCCGTCGACCGGGCTGGTGAGCGGCACCCCGACGACGGCGGGCACCTTCACGTCGACCATCGCGGCCACCGACGCCGTTCGAACCAGGTGGCGACCAAGACCGTGACCATCGCCATCGTGGCGCCTCCCGCGTTCGCCGCCGCCGCGACTCCCCCCGGCGGCAGGTCGGCGTGGCCTACACCACGTCTTTCGACGTGACCGGCGGGGCCCTCCGCTCACCTGGTCGATCTCGGCCGGGAGCCTGCCCGCCGGGCTGACGCTTCGACCCCACCACCGGCGTGCTGTCCGGCACCCCGACCACGGCGGGCAGCTCGTCGTTCACCGTCCTCGCTCGTGGACGCCAACGGGCAGACGGCGACCAAGGCCGGCCATCGTGGTGATCGCCACGGGCCCGCTGGTGATCACCAAGACCGCGAACGTCTCCTCGGCGGCCGCAGGCGGCACGGTGGCCTACACGGTCACGATCACCAACACCGGCTCGACCGCCTTCACCGGGCGTCACCGTGACCGACCCGCTGACCGGGGTGCTCGACGACGCGGCCTACAACGGCAACGCCACCGCGACCTCCGGGAACCGTGCCTACACGGCGCCGAACCTCGGCTGGACCGGGACCGTCGGCGCCGGCGCCACGGTCACCATCAGCTACTCGGTCACCGTCAACAACCCCGACGCCGGAACAAGGTGCTGTCCAACACCGTCACGTCCGCCGACGCTGGGCACCAACTGCGCCACCGGGAGCAGCGACGCCCGGTGCTCGGCCACGGTCACCGTCTCCGGGCTGACGATCGTCAAGACCGCCGACGTCGCCGACCACGACCCCGGGCAGCACCGTCGGCTTCCAGCATCGTGGTCACCAACAACGGGCCAGACCGCGTACCCCGCGGCGACCTTGACCGACAACCTGGCCGGGGTGCTCGACGACGCCACCTACAACGCCGACGCCGCCGCGACGATCCGGCAACGTCTCCTACACCAGCCCGTCGCTGACCTGGACCGGCAGCCCTCGGCCGTCGGCGCCAGCGCGACGATCACCTACTCGGTCACCGTGGCCAACCCCGACCCCGGCAACCGGTCGCTGACCGGGACGGTCGTGTCCGCGTCGGCCGGGCAGCCCGTGCCCGGCCGGCAGCCCGGCGGCGGCTGCACCGCGACCGTCACCGTGCTGGTGCCGGCCCTGTCGATCACGAACAGCGCCAGTCCGAGTCGTCCGCGACACCCCGGGCGCCACCGTGGCCTACACGGTGACCCTGTCCAACACCGGCCAGACGCCCTACACCGGCGACCGTCCGTGACGGTCGCGCTCGGTGCCGCGCTGGACGACGCCACCTACGACGGCAACGCCGCCGCCTCAGCGGGCAGTGTCACGTTCGACCAGGGGACGCTCTCTGGTCTGGACCGGCGACCTGGCCGTCGGCGGCTCGGTCACCCTCACCGCGTCGGTGACGGTCCGCAGCCCCGATCCCGGCGACCGGACGCTCACCACCGTCGCCACCTCCAGTGCGCCGGGCAGCACCTGCCCCGCGGGGGCACGAACCCGGCATGCATCACGACCGTCCAGGTCCGGATCCCCGCTCTCACCATCAGCCACGGCGGCCGGCGTCAGCACGACCACCCCGGGATCGGTCGTGCACCACACGGTCTCGGTGACCAACAACGGCCAGACCCCCTACACCGGAGCCACCGTCAGCGGCCGCGCTGGGCGGGGTGCTGGACGACGCCGCCTACAACGGCGACGCCGCCGACCACCGGCGCCGTGTCGGCCACCGCCGCGGCGATCACCTGGACCGGCGACCTCCTCGTCGGGGCGAGCGCGACGATCACCTTCTCGGTCACGGTCGCCGACCCCGACAACGGCGACCGGACGCTGGGCACGACGGCGCTCGCCGGGCACCCGAAGTACCAGGTCACCGGGATCGGTGACCCTGGACGGCGAGGACATCCTCGCCATGACGGTCGACCAGCGGGCCCGGGCCGGGCTGTTCCTGGCCATGCAGTACCCGGTGGAGGTGCCGGGCGTCTCGACGTCCAACTTCCTGCGCACCGCCGCCACCGCCGTCCGCGGCGAGGCGCCCCCGGTCCGCAAGTGGGTCAAGGAAGTCAAGACCGCGATGAAGGACCTGGAGATCGACGCCGACTTCGCCGAGCGCTCGGTGAACGAGGGCTTCTCCGGCGGCGAGAAGAAGCGGCACGAGATCCTGCAACTGTCGCTGCTCAAGCCGAAGATCGCCGTCCTGGACGAGACCGACTCCGGACTCGACGTCGACGCGCTGCGCGTCGTCGCCGAGGGCGTCAACCGTTACAAGGCGGCCGGGGCGGACGGGGACGGGGTCGGGATCATCCTGATCACCCACTACACCCGGATCCTGCGGTACATCCAGCCGGATCGGGTGCACGTGTTCGCCGGTGGCCGGGTCGTCGAGTCCGGCGGCCCAGAGCTCGCCGACGAGCTGGAGACCAACGGCTACGTGCGCTTCACCGGCGTCCCCGCGGCCGCCGTCTGACCGACAGGGACGACGACCGGGACAGGCGCGACCACATCACAGGAATGGGACTGATATGACGGATCAGTTGGAGCGCGGCACGCTGCGCGAGGGTCCCCAAGCGCCGGCGACGTACCCGGCGAAACCGTCGTGCCCGAACGCGAGCTGCGGGCCGCCCAATCCGGGCCCCTGGGTCACCTGTTGGGGCCAGTGGACATCGAACGCATCCGGGCCGACTTCCCGATCCTGCTGCGAACCGTCCGGGACGGGAAGCCCTTGGTGTACCTGGATTCCGGCGCCACCTCGCAGCGCCCAATCCCGGTGATCGACGCCGAGCAGGAGTACGTCACCGGCCACAACGCCGCGGTGCACCGCGGTGCTCATCAGCTCGCGGAGGAGGCGACCGACTTCTACGAGTCGGCGCGCGATCGCATCGCGGCCTTCGTCGGCGTGCGCCGCTCGGACGAGATCGTCTTCACCAAGAACGCCACCGAGGCGATCAACCTGGTGGCCTACGCCTTCGGCAACGCCACCCACTCCACCGACCCGGCGGCCGCGCGGTTCGTGCTCCGTCCCGGTGACGAGATCGTCGTGACGGAGATGGAGCACCACGCGAACCTGGTGCCCTGGCAGGAGCTGTGCCGGCGCACCGGCGCGACTCTGCGCTGGTTCCCGGTGACCGACGACTTCCGGCTCGACCTCACCGATCTCGACGAGCTGATCAACCCGCGCACCAGGATCGTCGCCTTCACCCACCAGTCGAACGTGCTGGGCACCATCAACCCGGTCGACGTGCTGGTCGTCGCGGCGCAGCGGGTCGGTGCCGTGACGGTGCTGGACGCCTGCCAGTCGGTGCCGCACCAGGTCGTCGACCTGCCGGCGCTCGGCGTGGACTTCGCCGCGTTCTCCGGGCACAAGATGCTGGGACCCAGCGGCGTCGGCGCGCTGTACGGACGGTACGAGCTGCTGGCGGCCATGCCGCCGTTCCTCACCGGCGGATCGATGATCGAACAGGTCTTCATCGACCACTCGACCTACGCCGCACCGCCCGCCAGGTTCGAGGCCGGCGTCCCGATGACGTCGCAGGCCGTCGGCCTCGGCGCCGCCGTGGACTACCTGACCGATGTCGGGATGGACGTCGTCGCCGCGCACGAGGCGACGCTGACCGGCCATGCGCTGCAGGAGTTGTCATCGATGCCCGGCATCCGCATCGTCGGGCCGTCGACCACCGTCGATCGCGGTGGCGCGGTGTCGTTCGTCGTCGAGGGGGTGCACGCCCACGACGTCGGGCAGATCCTGGACGACGCCGGGGTGCAGGTACGGGTCGGCCACCACTGCGCCTGGCCGCTGCACCGCCGGTTCGGCATCGCCGCCACCGTCCGGGCGTCCTTCGCGGTGTACAACACCGTCGACGAGGTGGACGCGCTGGTGGCCGGAGTCCGCGACGCGCAGCGATTCTTCGGGGTGGTGTGAGCCGTGCAGATGGAAAAGCTGTACCAGGAAATCATTCTCGATCACTACCGGAGCCCACACCATTTCGGCCTGCGGGACCCCTTCGACTCCGAGGTACACCACGTCAATCCGACCTGCGGTGACGAGGTGACGCTGCGGGTCCGGTTGGAAGCGGCCGAACCAACGGCCGACGGTTCGGCCGCAGATGGTGGGCCGTCCGTCACCGACGGCGTCGTGGTCCGCGACATCTCCTACGACGCCATGGGCTGCTCCATCTCGCAGGCGTCCACCTCCGTGCTGACGGATCTGGCGATCGGCCGACCGCTGGGCGACGTGCTCGAGACACTGGACGAGTTCACCCGAATGGTCACCAGCCGCGGCACCGTCGAGGGCGACGAGGACGTCCTCGGCGACGGCATCGCCTTCGCCGGAGTTGCCAAGTACCCGGCGCGGGTGAAATGCGCGCTGCTCGGCTGGATGGCCTTCAAGGACGCCGCCGTGCAGAGCCTTGACAGTGCACGCGCCGATGGCGAGACACCCGACGAAGCAACATCGTTCGCCGATCCGGCACCGGCATCGGCAGCAGATCACCAGGAAAGGGCCGTGCAGTCATGACCGACACCGTCGCCACCCAGCAGGCCGAGGCGCACCGCACCGGCCGCAGTGCCGCCGACCTCGACGCCGGCCTGCAGGCGGAAGCCGCCGCCCCCGCCGTTGATGGGGCCGCGTCAGCGCCCCGGCCGACCGAAGATCCGCAATTGATCGAGGATCTCGAAGAGGCGTTGAAAGACGTCGTTGACCCCGAACTCGGCATCAACATCGTCGACCTCGGGCTGATCTACGACCTGCACGTCGACGCGGAGAACGTCGCAACGATCGACATGACGCTCACCAGCGCGGCCTGCCCGTTGACGGAAATGATCGAGGAGCAGGTCGCCGCAGCACTTGTCGGCGACGATGGCCTGGTCGACGACTTCCGGATCAACTGGGTGTGGCTTCCGCCGTGGGGCCCGGAGAAGATCACCGAGGACGGCCGCGAGCAGATGCGGGCGCTGGGCTTCAACATCTGAAGCACGGCCGGCTTCGGGTGAGACGCTGGCCGACATTCATCACGTTGCCGACGGCCGTGTATTCGGGACCGCCACCTCATCGCCTGATCACCTCAGTCGGATGGTGTGCGCCCGCACGCCATGATGCGAGCATCGCATTGCCCCGGCGCGGGCGCTGGAAGGTCGGCGTGCCGCGCACGGTCAAACGACGATGAGGAGCTTGTGGATGAGTGCGGCGACACCGGGTTTCAACCATCGGATACCCACCGAAATCATGACGCCGGATTCGGTGGACACCCGGATCGGCCGACTGGAATTCTTCGACGGGTTTCCTACCACGTCCACCACCCGCACCGTCTACGACAACCTCGACTTCCTGCGCGGGGTCGAGGTGTTTCTCAACTTTGTCCCGATGGCTTCCTTGGAGGGCGTCCGCCGCGGGCTGACCGGATTCGGAGCAACAGCACCGAACAAGGTGGTGATCTTCGACGAGCTGATGGATTCCAACCCGCTGTTCCTCACCGGGAACACCGACACCGTTTACGCCCTGAGCCTGTTCGACCTGGGCTCCGACGGTCCCACCGTCGTTGAGGTGCCACCTCGTTGCGGGCCGGGCACGGTCAACGACGCCTACTTCCGGTTCGTCATCGACATGGGCGGTCCCGGACCGGACCGCGGGCAGGGCGGCAAGTACCTCATCGTGCCCGCCGACTACGACGGTGAAATCCCGGAAGGCTACTTCACCGGCCGGTCACCGAGCTCGGTCAACGTGCTCGTTCTCCGCGGCCTGCTCGTCGACGGCAAACCAGACACCGCGACCAAGAACTTCGAGGAGGGACTCAAGATCTACCCGCTGTCCCAGGTCGACAACCCGCCCGCGATGGAGTTCCTCAGCGGGACCGGTGAGTCGTTCAACACCGTCCACGCCAACGACTTCACCTTCTATACCGAAGTCGCCGAAGTCATCGAACGCGAGCCGGTGGACCTCCTCGACCCGGAACTACGCGGGCAGGCCGCCGCCATCGGCATCCGCAAGGACCGGCCCTTCACACCCGACCCCCGGATGAAGGCGATCCTGAACGACGCGGCCGCCGTGGGCAACGCCACCGCCAGGGCGGTCGCCTTCCAACCCCGCAATCCCGAGGCCTACCTCTACCCGAACAGCGCCTGGACGGTCGGTTTCATCGGCGGCGATTACCAATGGCTCGACAACGGCGGGATCGGCGGCCGCAACCTCGATGCGCGTACCCGTTACTTTTACATGGCCACTGTCAACACCCCAGCGATGGCACTGAAGATGCTCGGTCTCGGGTCGCAGTACGCCTTGCTGACCGTGGACAGCAACGGCGACTACCTCGACGGTGGGAAAAACTACCGGCTGCGCATCCCGGCCGACGTCCCCGCCAAGGACTTCTGGTCCTTGGTCGTCTACGACCCCCAAACCCGCTCCGAACTCCAGACATCCCAGCCCTACCCCAGTAAGAACAGCCGCCGCGATGCCCTACAGGACAACCCCGACGGATCGGTCGACCTGTACTTCGGCCCCACCAGTCCAGACGGACCAGCAGCCAACTGGACCCAAACGATCCCAGGCAAGGCGTGGTTTCCCGTCCTGCGGCTCTACGGGCCCCTGGCGCCCTGGTTTGACAAGACCTGGCGGCCCGGCGAAGCCGAACCGCTCACCTGAACCGTCGGGGAACATTCGCTCGCAGACAGGGTTTGATGAACGTGCCGACCGCGCCGAGTCCCGCCGCCGGGTAGGCCGTGCCGATCGGCAGGCGATCCAGACAGCAGGAGGACGCTGATCGCACGGCAACTGGCCGCGGCTTCCCCGACTATGTCCAGCAACCGGCATTCATCGACAGGCTGCAGGCGCAACCGTTTCGGCAGTGGACCCAGCAGGATCTGCTGGGTTTCGTGGCGGCGAAGCCGTTGATCTACCCGCCCGGCACGAACTGGAATTACTCGCACACCAACTACGTGATCCTCGGACTCGTCCTGGAGAAGATCTCCGGGCAGCCTGTCGAAGAACTCCTCGCCGAAAAGGTGCTGGGGCCGCTTGAGTTGAACAGCACCACCGATCCCGGCACGCCGGCGATCCCGGAGCCTGTGCTGCACGCCTTCACGGCCGAGCGTCGCGGCTTCTTCGACATCGCGCCGAACGCATCGTTTTACGAGGAGTCCACCTTCTGGAACCCGTCGTGGACCATCACCCACGGCGCCATTCAAACGACCGACATCTACGACATGGCGGCCACCGCTGTGGCCGTCGGTGAGGGCACTCTGCTGTCCGAGAAGTCGCACCACGCGCAGGTTTCGACCGGGCTGCGCGGCTTCGGATCGCCGGTGGCGGGCTGTGGAACCTGCTTTGCGCAGTCCGAGGGTTACAGCTACGGAATCGGTGTGGTGACCACCGGCAACTGGACGCTGCAAAACCCCATGTTGAGCGGGTCGGCTGCCGCCGAGGGATATCTGGCGTCGCAGAAACTTGCGGTTGCGGTGGCCGTCACGTTTTCCGAGAACGCCTTCGACGCCGAGGGCAACTACACCAACCAGGCCGACGACCTGTGGCGGCGCATCGGTGCCCGGATCGCCCCGGACAACCCTCCGCCGATCAAGAATTGACCACGGTCACCGGTGGGAAGTGAGCCCTTCGACCGGTCGGTGGGCCGGCCCGCTCAGAAGTCGGGTTGTTGGGCGATGCGCTCCGCCTCGGCCGGATCGGCGGCGGCGTCGCCGTCCCCGAGTTCCTTGCCGGTACGGTCGGCGGCCCGCCCCGCCGCCGCCCTCTCCTGCACGGACCGGCGCCGGTCGTCATCGTTCGTGCCATCCTGCGGATTGGTCATCGTGGACTCCGCCCTGGGGTGTCGTGTGGCGCGGACCGTGCACGAACCCTCGCTGAACTCGTCACAGCTTGGCCGCATCGGGCCCGCGAGGCAACAGGCCGGTCGAGTCGAAGGGGCTGTCCAGGTTCGGCACAGGACGACCGTGCGTCGGAGCGAGGACAGTCCGCGGTCGTGCCGCTCGACGGTCGACCCAGCCGGGTCGTGCTCGGCTGGCCGCTCATACAGCAGACTTGTTCAGGTCCAACACCTCACCCAGAGCACCCGAGGAACGACTGCGTCATGACCGCCACCTGGTCGCCGGACGACCTGCAGCGCATCGACAACGCAGCAGAGCTGAACATAGCCGTGATGCGCGCCGACGGCACCCCTCGCCCGGTGGTGCCGATCTGGGTCGTGTGCGTCGAGAACCACGTCTACGTGCGGACCTGGTACCGCCGCGACACCGGATGGTTCGGCCGCGCGCTGCGCTCCCGGCGAGCGCGGATCACCGTCCCGAGCCTGGAAGCCGACGTCACCGTCGAGGACATCGGCGACCGTGCGGCGGATCTGCGCGACGGGATCGACAGCGCCTACCGGAAGAAGTACGGAGCCGGCAGCAGCTCGATGGTGACGACCGAAGCCGCCACCAGCACGCTGCAACTCAGCCCCGAGGACCCGGTGCGATCTGTATGAACACCCGCCGGGTCCGCCCGGATCACCGCGTCAGTCCGGCGAGCAGGGCGACGGCGGCCGCGATGGCGAAGACCATTCGTAGCCGATTCGCCCTGCCCCAGGAGGCGAGGTATCGCGTCCACCCGGCGTCGCCGGTCGCGGCGGCCAGGGCGTTGTTCAACGGCACGTTCCGCACCATCGTGATGAGGACGGTGCCGAGAAGGTAGGCACCCGCGCCGGTCGCCAGCAATCCCGTGCGGACGCCGTCGTCCGACCGTGCCGCCGTCACGACCACCCCGACGGCCAGCGCCGCGGTACCGAAGAGCGCGATCATCAGCGCGGGCCGCACCGCGGAAACGTTGATGGAGCGCATCGCCTGCACACCCCGATCCCCGGGAAGTGCGGCCAGCGCGTGCAGCACGAACGCGTCGAAGGCGAAGAACACGCCGCCGACGAGGGCGCTGGCCACCGCGGTCGCGCCGATCAGCAACGACTCCCAGGCGACGTTCACCGGGCCGCCGGGGTCCGCGCGTCCCAGGTTCCGGCCGCTGCCGCCCGCCTGGCGAACCCGGCGAAGTCCCGCGCGTGCCGGTCCAGGGCCCGCTGCACGCCGTCGCCGACGGAGGCATTGCGCCCGTCCAGCACATCGCGGAACAGGTACTCCATCAGCGAAGTCACCTCCGCCGGCACCCCGGCGGCAGCCATGCCGGCGGTGTAGTCGGCGAGCGGGACATGCACGGTGCGCATCGGCGGGCCCGCGGCCGCCGCGATCTCGGCGACGGCCTCGTCGAAGGTGAGCAGCCGGGGACCGGTCACGTCGTACACCCGGCCGGCGTGCCGATCCTCTGTGAGCGCGGCGGTCACCACGTCGGCGATGTCGTCGATGTCCACGAACGGTTCGCGCACGTCCCGGACCGGTAGCGGCAGCTCGCCGCCCAGCAGTTCGTCGCGGAACGGTCCCTCGGTGAAGTTCTGCGCGAACCAGCTCGCCCGCACCACGGTGACCGTCGCGGGCGAGTCGGCGGCCGCGGCGCGGACCAGGTCCTCGGTGCGCTCCGCCTCCTCCTCACCCCGGCCGGCCAACAGCACCAGCCTGGAGACCCCGGCGGCAACGGCGGTCCGCGCGAACTCACCGACCGTGTCCGCCGCGCCGGGGACCGCGAGGTCGGGGTGGTAGCAGAGGTAGGCCGCGCCGACACCGTCGAGCACCGGAGCCCAGGTGGCGGCGTCGTGCCATTCGAATGGTGGTGCCGCCGGCCGGGATCCGACTCGGGTGGGCACGTCCAGCGCCTCGAGCCGGGCGAGGACCCGGCGGCCGGTGCGGCCCGTCCCGCCGGTCACCAGAGTGAGCAGAGTGTCAGTCGCGTTCGTCGTCATGGGAACCATTTCAGCTGTCAACGGCGAGACGATCCATGGCTCAGACTCTGCAAACCATATCCATCCGTCTACAGTCGCGACATGGATTCCGTCGTCGGATTGCTCGATGGGCCCCGGGCGCGGGGCGCCTTCGTGTTGCGGTCGGTGATGCGCCCACCCTGGTCCCTGCGCATCCAGGACCAGGCGCCGCTCACCGTCGTCGCGATGGCTGCCGGGTCGGCGCACATCCAGCCGGATTCGGCGCCCGCGGACGTCCTGCACCCGGGCGATGTTGCGGTCCTGCGCGGCCCGGACGCCTACACCATCGCGAGCGATGCCGGGATCCGCCCGCAGGCCGTCATCCACCCCGGTCAGCGGTGCACGACGGTCGACGGACGGGAACTCGTGGACATCGCGAGCCTCGGCGTCAGGACCTGGGGCAACGACGCGGACGGCCCGGTGGTGATGATCACCGGGACTTACACCGCGCACCACGAGATCGGTCGGCACCTGCTGGCCGCCCTGCCGCCGTTGGTGGTGCTGCGGGCGAACCAGTGGGATCAGCCGCTGGTCGCCCTGGTGGAGCGCGAGGCGACGACCGACCGGCCCGGGCAGGAGGCTGTCCTGGACCGACTGCTGGATCTGCTGCTGGTCGCGGGGTTACGGGAGTGGTTCGCCGGCCACCGCTCCGGCGAGCCGGGCTGGTATCGGGCCACCAACGATCCGGTGGTCGGGCGGGCGGTGCGATTGATGCAGAACGCCCCGGCCAAGCCGTGGACGGTGGCGAATCTCGCTGCGTCGACCGGTGTTTCGCGAGCCGTGTTCGCCCGCCGATTCGTCGAGATGGCCGGCCAGCCGCCGATGACGTTCCTCACCACCTGGCGCCTGGACCTGGCGGCCGACCTCCTGCTGGAGCCCGACGCCACCCTGAACTCCGTCGCGCGTCAGGTGGGTTACGCCAATCCCTTTGCGCTCAGTTCGGCATTCAAACGGGTGCGGGGCATCAGCCCGGCGCAGCACCGCGCCGCGCACCGCGGGAGGCCCTTCGGCGCTGCCGCGACAGATCAGCCGGACGACTCGCTGCCTGTCTCCCTGCCCGACCAACCGGTCCGGCAGTGATGAGCGGTCGCCGCACACTGTCGCCGGCCCGGCTGTGGTCGTAGGGTTTGGCCCATGGTGTCCGGGGTGAGGGCGACGGGTTCCGCCGCGCGAGCCGGCGTGCGCGTCCCATTCCGTCGACGCGCCCGCCGGTGAGCTCGCCGGATCGGGCCCACGAAATCCTGGCGAAGGTCATCGTCGCCTCCTCGGAGCAGGCCCCCCTGGGCGGCACGTCTTCGGCGCCGCTGCCTGCAGCACTGTGCAGCAACTGCGCGGAGGACCTGCCGATGACCGGTGTCGCCATGGTGCTGCAGAGCACGGTGGGTCTGGACCGGGTGGTGGCCGCCACCGACGGAATGGCCGCCTCGGCGGAGGAGCTGCAGTTCGAACTCGGTGAGGGGCCCGGGGTCGATGCGCTCAGGCAGGGCGGACCGGTGCTGCGGGCAGACCTGCAGTCCGCCGTCGGGCGGTGGCCGCTGTTCGCACCCGCCGCGCAAGCGGCCGGGGTGCGGGCCGCGTTCGCCCTCCCGCTCCAGGTGGGCGGTATCCGGCTCGGCGTCCTCGATCTGTACCGGGACACCCCGGGACTGCTGATCGACGGGGTGCTCTCGGAGGCGTTGGCCTACGCGCAGGCGGCGACTGCTGTGCTGCTGCACCTGCAGGCGCGGGCCCAGCCGACTTCGGACCTGCACCCGCAACTGACCGGCTTCACCGCCGACCGCGCGGAGATCCACCAGGCCACCGGCATGATCGCCGCCCAGGCGAACGTCACGCTCGTCGAGGCACTGTTGTTGTTGCGCGCCAGGGCCTATTCCAGCAATGCCACCATGTTGGCGGTGTCCCGCGACGTACTCGGGCGCCGTCTTCGGTTCGACATCGACACCGATACAGGCAAGTGACCAGCTTGCGGGGGCATCGAGCACTCCATCGAGAAGGCAGGCAGCGATGACGAGGCAAGAACGCGTGACCCGGGTGCTGGTCGAGCTCGCCGACACGCTGGTGGTCGGGTTCGACGTCATCGACTTCCTGCACACCCTCGTCGAGCGCAGCGTCGAGCTCCTCGCCGCGGACGCGGCCGGCCTGATGCTGGCCAACCAGCGGGGTCACCTGGAGGTGGTGGCCGCCACCTCGGAGGACGCCTGGTTCCTGGAGCTGTTCGAGCTGCAGGCATCGCAGGGTCCGTGCATGGACTGCTTCACCAGCGGCGAGGCCCTGGTGAACGTCGATGTCGCGCAGATGCGTGCGCGGTGGCCGCGGTTCGCCGAAGGCGCCGCGGTGGCCGGGTACCGGTCGGCCCACGCCCTGCCGCTCCGGCTGCGCGGCAGCGTCCTCGGGGCGATGAACCTGTTCACGACGACGGAGATCCCGTTGTCGGTCGACGACGTCTCACTCGGTCAGGGCATGGCGGACGTCGCCACGATCGGGCTGCTGCAACAGCGCCGGGCGGTCGAGCAGGAAGTGCTGACCGAGCAGTTGCAGACCGCGTTGAACACCCGGATCATGCTCGAGCAGGCCAAGGGCATGCTCGCCGAGCGGGCGAACGTCACCCTCGGCCAGGCCTTCGTGATGATGCGCGACCTCGCTCACCGCTCCGGTCGGTCGCTCACCGAGGTGGCAGAGTCGCTCCTGGGCGAGACCCCCAGGATGAGCGAGCTGAGACCCGACAGCCAACGACCCGGGTGACCCGGTGCGCCGGCGCGGTCCGGGCGGGTCTGCGTCCGTCGGTACATGCCGGGGTCGAACGGTAGATTCCGCTCATGGATCCGCGCCTGGCCCGTCGGTTCGCCGAATCCGGTGGGCCCGACGTCGCGGGCGGGATCGCGGGTGCAGGCGCCCGGTTCGAAGCCCTGTCCGACGCCGGGGACGTGCCCGCGGAGTGGCGGGCCGACATGACCGCGGCGACGGAGGACGAGTTCCGGGTCGACCTGGAGCGGATCAGGTTCTCGCCGTACTTCTCCCGGCTCGCCGCCGTCACCCAGGTGATCTCGCAGGGCGCCGCGGGCCAGGTGGTGCACAACCGGCTCACCCACACCATCAAGGTCACCGCCGTTGCCAGGGCCATCGCGACGGCGCTGCGGGCCGGTCCGGACGCCGCACTGGCCGATGAGCTGGGCGGCTGCGACCCGGTCGTCGTGCAGGCGGCGGCCAGTGCCCACGACCTGGGGCATCCACCGTTCGGGCACCTCGGGGAGCGGATCCTGGACCGGATCGCCCGCTCCCGATTCGGGCTCGCCGACGGCTTCGAGGGCAACGCACAGACGTTCCGGATCCTGACCGAGCTGGACGTGCACGGCGGGAACGGCAGCGGCCTCAACCTCACCGCCGCCGTCCGGGCCGGGGTGCTGAAGTATCCGTGGGGACGGCTGCGGTACCCGAGCCCGCACCCCAGCGACCCGGTGGCGGTGCCGACGCCGCCGCGCGGCGGAGGGCGCGGCGAGGAGGGGCTCGGGTCGGCCAAGTTCTCCGCCTACGCGCCGGACATCGCCGAGATGCGCGACGTGCTGGCGGCCTATCCGCGGATCGCTCCGCTGCGGCAGACGGTCGAGTGCTCGGTGATGGACATCGCCGACGACATCGCCTATTCCCTGCATGATCTCGACGATTTCCACCGGGCAGGTGTGCTGCAGCACGCCGCCGTCGCTGCGGAGTTCCGGAGCTGGACCCGGCGGCGCGCCGAGTTCGCCAGAGCGCAGACGGCCGGTTTCGTGCCGCGCGCGGCCGGCTCGGAACGGCAGCCCGGCTACGCCCTGGAATACCTGCGTCGGCGGCTGAAGGCCAGGGACGGCTGGATCTTCGACGACGAGACCTTCGGGGTTGCCGTGGGCCGGGTCGCCACCGATCTGGTGGACGGGTTGCTCGCGGTGCCGTTCGACTCCTCGCTGGCCGCCGAGCGCGCCATCAACACGTTCACCGGCAGCTGGATCGAGCACCTGCGGGCGTCCGTCGAGATGACCGCGGATCCGCCCATCCGGGCCGGCCACGTCATCCTCGGCAGGCAGGCCTGGCATGAGGTGGCCGTGCTCAAGTTCGTGCACCAGCGGTTCGTGCTGGACCGGCCGGACCTGGCCATGTTCCAGCGCGGGCAGGCCGAGGCACTCACCTCCCTGGTGGCGAACCTGGAATCCTGGCTCACCGACCCCGTCGACGCGCGGCCGCGCCCCGCGCCGGCTGATCGATCTCGTCGAGTTGGCGACCCAGGGTTACCGGGCGGTCGCGCGGCACGAACCCGAGTTGCTCGTGGGTCCCACCGGAGAGGCGACGGCGTCCGGGGAGGACGTGGCACGACTCGGCCGGGGCCGCGGGATCATCGACTACGTCGCCTCTCTCACCGACGACCGGGCGGTCGCCTCCGCCCGGACCCTCGACGGTCTGACGGCGCAACTGTGGGACGCCGGGTCCGGCCTGTGACCGGCTCGCCGTCCAGGCCCGGACCGTGACCCGCCGCCGCGCTGCCGCCGGCGGGGGAGTGGTGGTCGAGATCCCACCGGACCGCCTCGTCGGCTGGATCAACCGCTTCGGCGGCCGGAATGCCGGTCTGCTCGAGATGACCACCGACGGCTTCACGGTGACGATCGACGCGGGCGATGGCACGACCGCGGTCCTGACGGTCCCGTTCGGGCCGATGGCCCCACAAGGCGTCGGAGCGGAAGGCGTCGGAACAGGCGGCATGGAACCGGTCGAGGCGCTGCTGAACCATCTGGGCGGCATCGGCGCGGTCGGCATCCTGCTGGTTCGCGGTGGCGCGCATTCGGTGGGGGTGGCCAGGGACGGCACCGTGCTGAGCTCCTCCACCGATCGGGCGTACCTGCAGGGCCGCACCGCCGCCGGTGGCTGGTCACAGCAGCGGTTCGCCCGCCGCCGCGGCAACCAGCGCGCCGCCTCCTACGACAGCGCCGCCGCCACGGCCGCGAAGGTGCTGGTTCCCGTGGCATCATCGCTGTCCGGCCTGGTGCTGGGTGGCGATCGCGCAGCGCTGGGCGAGGTGCTCGCCGACGCCCGGCTGGCCGGGCTCGTGGACCTTCCGGTGCGCTCGTTCCCGGACATCCCCGAGCCACGGCGGGCCGTGCTGGACGAGGTCGCCGCACGGTCGGTCTCGGTGGAGATCACGGTGAGATCCCGCGCCGCGCCGGGGCAGTCGCCGGGCGACGGTTCCTCGCCGGCCTCGACGCCAATGGACCCATCCGATCAGCGAGCACAGGGAGCACCATCGTGAGCCGACCGGCGACCGACACCGCGGCACGGATCACCGCCCACATCGCCGGCGAACTTTCGGCGGCGCCGTGGCAGGTCCAGGCGGCGGTAGACCTGCTGGACGGCGGAGCGACGGTCCCGTTCATCGCGCGGTACCGCAAGGAGGCCACCGGATCCCTCGACGACGCGCAGCTGCGGACCCTCACCGAGCGCCTGGACTACCTGCGCGAACTCGAGGAGCGGCGCGGCGCGGTGACCGAGGCCATCACCGCTCAGGGCAAGATCGACCGACGCGTTGGCCGCCCGGATCGCCGGCGCCGACACCAAGGCCCGGCTCGAGGACATCTACCTGCCGTTCAAGGTGAAGCGCCGGACCAAGGCGCAGATCGCCCGGGAGGCCGGCCTGGAACCGCTGGCGGACGGACTGCTCCGCTCGCAGCGCGATCCCCTCACCGCCGCAACGGCTTTCGTCGCCCCGGACCGGGGAGTGCCGGATGCCGCGGCGGCGCTGGCCGGTGCGCGGTCGATCCTCACCGAGCGCTTCGGCGAGGACGCCGACCTGCTGGGGGAGCTGCGGGAGTTGCTGTGGCAGCGGGGCGCGCTGTCCTCAGCGCAGCGCCCGGCCGGCGCGGACGCCAAGGACGCCGCCAAGTTCACCGACTACTTCGACTTCCGCGAGCCACTCAAACGCCTGCCGTCGCACCGGATCCTCGCGATGTACCGGGGCGAGGCGGCCGGCGTCCTGACCCTCGCCGTCGAGCCCGACCCCGCGTCGGCGCCACCGGCGGACAACGCGCTGTCGGACTACGAACGACGAATCGCCCGCCGGTTCGGCATCGCCGACCGCGGCCGACCCGGCGACCGCTGGCTGCTGGAGACGGTGCAATGGGGCTGGCGGACCCGCATCCTGCCGTCGCTCGGGGTCGACGTCAGGACCCGGCTCCGGCAGTCCGCGGAACGGGACGCCGCCGCGGTGTTCGCCGCCAACCTCAAGGATCTGCTGCTGGCAGCGCCGGCCGGCAGCCGGACCATCCTCGGCCTGGATCCGGGGTTCCGGACCGGCGTCAAGGTCGCCGTTGTCGACCGCACCGGTAAGACCGTCGCCACCGACACCATCTACCCGCACCAACCCGCCAACCGCTGGGACCAGGCGCTGACCACCCTGCAGCGCCTGGTGGACGCGCACGGCATCGAGCTGGTGGCCATCGGCAACGGCACCGCCTCGCGGGAAACCGACCGGCTGGCGAAGGACCTCACCGCTCGATGCCCGGGACTGAAGACGATCGTGGTCTCCGAGGCCGGGGCGTCGGTGTACTCCGCGTCCGCCTACGCCAGCCGGGAGCTGCCCGATCTGGACGTCTCGCTCCGCGGTGCGGTGTCCATCGCGCGTCGCCTGCAGGACCCGCTGGCGGAACTGGTGAAGATCGATCCGAAGGCCATCGGGGTCGGCCAGTACCAGCACGACATCTCCGAGTCCATTTTGGCGAAGTCGCTCGATGCGGTCGTCGAGGACTGCGTGAACGCCGTCGGCGTCGAGGTCAACACGGCGTCCGTGCCGCTGCTCTCCCGGGTGTCCGGCATCTCCGCGACGCTCGCCGAGAACATCGTCGCGCACCGGGATGCCCACGGCCCCTTCGCCTCCCGGCGGCACCTCAAGGACGTCCCGCGCCTCGGCGCCAAGGCCTACGAGCAGTGCGCGGGGTTCCTGCGGATCGCCGGCGGCGAGGACCCGCTGGACGCCTCGAGCGTGCACCCGGAGGCGTACTCGGTGGTACGCCGCATCCTGGCCACCACCGGTGGCACCGTCAAGGACCTGATCGGGAACACCGCGACGCTGCGCGGCCTCACCCCGGCCCGATTCGTTGACGGCTCGTTCGGGTTGCCCACCGTCACCGACATCCTCGCCGAGCTGGAGAAGCCGGGCCGGGACCCGCGGCCGGCGTTCGTCACCGCTACCTTCGCCGACGGGGTGGAGAAGATCACCGATCTGCGGGTCGGGATGGTGCTGCAGGGCGTCGTCACCAACGTCGCCGCGTTCGGCGCGTTCGTCGATGTCGGGGTGCACCAGGACGGCCTGGTACACGTGTCGGCGATGTCCCGGACGTTCGTCAGCGACCCGCGGCAGGTGGTCACCTCCGGGCAGGTCGTCACGGTGAAGGTGATGGAGGTCGACGAGGCCCGCAAGCGCATCTCGCTGACCCTGCGGCTGGACGACGAACCGGCATCGAAGACCACCGACCGCCGCCGCGAACGGGAACCTTCGTCCCGGAAGGCACCGCCGCCGGACAAGCGCCCGCAACCCCGGCAGCCGGCACCGGGTGGCGCGATGGCGGAGGCGCTCAAGCGGGCGGGCCTGGGCAGCTGAACCGGGCCCGCGCCACGCCCATCCTGACGCGGCCGGGTGCGATCGGGATATCGGCTCGTTGCCGCCGGGTAGAATCAGAACACGTGATCACAGCTACCGGTCTGGAGCTCCGGGCCGGGACGAGAATTCTGCTGTCCGATACGTCCCTTCGACTGCATCACGGCGACCGCGTCGGCCTGGTCGGCCGCAACGGGGCGGGGAAGACGACGACCCTGCGGGTGCTCGCCGGCGAGGGCGCGCCACACGGCGGAACGGTCACCAGGACGCTACCGATCGGCTATCTGCCGCAGGACCCGCGCGAGGGTGACATCACCGTCACCGCCAAGGACCGGGTGCTGTCCGCCCGTGGGCTGGACGTCCTTGTGGCGCAGCTGGAAAAGGTCCAGATCCAGATGTCCGAGCTGACCGACCCACGTGAGCTCGAGGCGGCGACCGAGCGGTACGGCCGGATCGAGGAACGGTTTTCCAGCCTCGGCGGGTACGCGGCCGAGTCCGAGGCCGCCCGGATCTGCTCCAACCTGGGCCTGCCCGACCGGGTGCTGACCCAGACGATGAGCACGCTGTCCGGTGGGCAGCGCCGCCGGGTCGAGCTGGCCCGGATCCTGTTCGGCGCCAAGGCCGAAGACGGCTCGTCCACCGGGATGATGCTGCTGCTCGACGAACCCACCAACCACCTCGACGCCGACTCGATCGTCTGGCTCCGCGACTACCTGAAGAACTTCTCCGGCGGCGTGGTGATCATCTCCCACGACGTCGATCTGCTCGCGGCTGTCGTCAACAAGGTGTGGTTCCTCGACGCCGTCCGTGGCGAACTCGACGCCTACAACATGACCTGGCAGCGCTACCTCGAGGCCCGGTCGACCGACGAGCAGCGCCGCCGACGGGAGCGCGCGAACGCCGAGAAGAAGGCGTCGGTGCTGATGACGCAGGCCGCCAAACTCGGCGCCAAGGCCACCAAGGCCGCGGCGGCGCACCAGATGGTGCGGCGGGCGGAAAAGCTGATGGCCGGGCTGGACGACGTGCGGGTCGCCGACCGGGTGGCCAAGATCAGGTTCCCGCAACCCGCCGCGTGCGGTCGGACACCGCTGACCGCGGCCAACCTGTCGAAGTCGTACGGCTCGCTGGAGATCTTCACCGGAGTCGACCTGGCAATCGACCGGGGCAGCCGGGTGGTCGTGCTGGGGCTCAACGGCGCCGGCAAGACGACGCTGCTCAAGTTGCTCGGCGGCCAGGAGAAGCCGGACACCGGCGAGGTGCAGGCCGGGCACGGTCTGCGCCTGGGCTACTACGCACAGGAACACGAGACCATCGACCCGGACGCCACCGTGTGGGAGAACACCCGGCACGCCGCGCCCGACGCCGGTGCCCAGGAACTGCGGAACCTGCTGGGCTCGTTCATGTTCACCGGCGAGCAGCTCGACCAGAAGGCCGGAACGCTGTCCGGCGGTGAGAAGACCCGGCTGGCCCTCGCCGGTCTGGTGTCCTCGGCCGCCAACGTGTTGCTGCTCGACGAGCCGACCAACAACCTGGACCCGGCCAGTCGCGAACAGGTGCTCGATGCGCTGCACCGCTACGCAGGCGCCGTGGTCCTGGTGACCCACGATCCGGGTGCGGTGACGGCGCTGCAACCCGAACGCGTGATCCTGCTGCCGGACGGCACCGAGGACCACTGGTCCGCCGACTACCTCGATCTGGTGGAGCTGGCGTAGTCGAGGCCCCCGGGCCACGCCGGCGCCCCCGGTGGCGGGCAGGCCGGTTCTGTTCGATCATGGACGGCAGTCCGACAAACCCGCCGATCGTGCCGACGCATCCGACTAAGGGGTGGCATCGTGGCCACAGATACCAGAACCGCAGCAAGAACATCGAAGTCGGTCACCATCAAGAAGGGCGCCAGGATCACCGGCGCCGCGCGCGACAAGTTGGCCGCCGACCTGCGGAAGAAGTACGAGAAGGGTCAGAGCATCCGGGCGCTGGCCGAGGGGACGGGCCGCTCCTACGGGTTCGTGCACCGGCTGCTGCTGGACGCCGACGTGCCACTGCGCGGCCGCGGCGGCGCCACCCGCACGAAGAAGAAGTGACGGTCGGCGCTGCCGCCGGCATCGACGAGGAGCTCCTTGGCCGCGGCCACGTCGCCGTGCGGTTCGACGGTCCCGTGGTGACGGTGTCCCTGAACCGGCCCGAGGTCCGCAACGCGCAGCTGCCCGAAACCTGGGAAGCGTTGGCGCACATCGGTTCCCGGCTCGACAACCGGACCAGGGTGGTGCTGGTCTGCGGTGAGGGCTCATCCTTCTCCGCCGGCCTGGACCGATCGGCGTTCTCCCGTGAGCCGGGTTCGCTGCTCGCCCGGCTGGCCGGTGCCCCGACGACGGTCGCCGACGAAATGATCGCCGGCTATCAGCGCGGCTTCAGCTGGCTCGCCGATCCGCGATTCGTCTCCATCGCCGCGGTCGCCGGTCACGCGGTCGGCGCCGGGTTCCAACTGGCGCTGGCCTGCGACCTCATCGTGGCCGCCGACGACGCCCAGTTCCGGATGGCGGAGGTCAGCCTCGGGCTGGTCCCGGATCTCGGCGGCACCGCGCGCCTCGCCCGGCTCGTCGGCTACCAGCGGGCGCTGGAGATCTGCGCCACCGGACGCCACGTGACTGCCGGGGAAGCGGTGCGGATCGGGCTGGCCCTGGTCAGCGTTCCGCTCGCCGAACTCGACGACGCCGTCGCCGACCTGGCCGCCGCGCTGGTGGAATCGCCGGCGCCGGCGGTCCGATCGATCAAGGCGCTGCTGACGTCCGCGCAGCAGGTCAGCGCCGAGGACCAGCTGGCCGCGGAGCGCGCGGCGCAGATCCCGCTGCTCGCATTGCTGGCCCAGCCCGGGGGTACGTCCTGACGGCGGCCGGCCCACCGGGCGCGGGGGCAGCGTGATGGTGGGAAACAGCTGATGGCCGGCTATCGCAGCGCGCAGTGGTACGCCGGGGACGATCGCAACGCCTACATCCATCGCGCCTGGATGCGCCGCGGACTGCCTGCGCACGCCTTCGACGGCCGGCCGCACATCGCGATCGCCAACACCGCCTCCGATCTGACCCCCTGCAACGCGCACCTGGACGAGGTGGCGCAGAGCGTCAAACAGGGCGTGTACGAGGCCGGCGGGATCCCGCTGAACCTGCCGGTGGTGTCGCTGGGCGAGACGCAGGTCCGGCCGACGGCGATGCTGTGGCGGAACATGGCCGCGATGGCCATCGAAGAGATGTTGCGCGCCAACCCGATCGACGGTGTGGTGCTGCTCGGCGGCTGCGACAAGACGATCCCGGCGCTGCTGATGGCGGCCACGTCCGTCGATCTGCCGGCCGTGGTGCTGCCCGGCGGCCCGATGCTCACCGGGACCTTCCGTGGGGTGCCGCTGGGCTGCGGCACCGACGTGTGGCGGCTGTCGGAGGAGGTCCGGGCGGGGACCCTGTCGCAGCAGGAGTTCCTGCGGTCGGAGTCGTCGATGATCCGCAGCCGCGGGCACTGCAACACCATGGGCACCGCGTCCACGATGGCGGTCGTGGCCGAGGCGCTCGGCATGACGATCCCCGGCGTCGCCGGGATTCCCGCCTCCGACAGCCGGCTGCTCGAGGCGGCGCACGACACCGGCCGGCTCGCCGTCGAACTCGTGAAATCCGACCGGCGGCCGAGCCGGATCCTGCGCCGGGGTTCGTTCCTCAACGCCATCGTCGCGCTGGCCGCGGTGGGCGGATCGACCAACGCCGTGGTGCACCTGCTGGCCATCGCCGGCCGGCTGGGCGTGCCGTTGACGCTGAACGACTTCGACACGACCGGTGCCGATGTGCCGTTGCTGGTGGACCTGCAGCCGGCGGGCCGCTTCCTGATGGAGGACCTGCACCGGGCGGGCGGTCTCGGCGCGGTGCTGGCCGAGGTGCGCGATCTGCTGGACCCGACAGTCCTGACGGTCACCGGCCGGCCGTTGGTCGACCACCTGGGTGACGCGCGGATCTGGGACGCCGAGGTGATCAGGTCCCGCTCGGCACCGCTGCAGTCGCGTGCCGGGATCGCCGTGCTGCGCGGCAGTCTCGCGCCGAACGGCGCGGTGATCAAGCCGTCCGCCGCGTCGCCGGCACTCCTGCGGCACCGCGGACGCGCCCTGGTGTTCGACTCCGTCGAGGACCTGCACGAGAGGATCGACGACCCCGACCTGGATGTCGACGCCGACTCCGTCCTCGTCCTGCGCGGCTGCGGGCCGCGCGGGTATCCCGGGATGCCGGAGGTGGCCAACATGCCGTTACCGAGCAAACTGCTGCGCCAGGGCGTCCGGGACATGGTCCGGGTCTGTGACGGCCGGATGAGCGGCACCGCGTACGGAACGGTCGTGTTGCACGTCTCGCCGGAAGCGGCCGCCGGCGGCCCGCTCGGTGTCGTGCGGACCGGTGACCCCATCGTGCTGGACGTCGAGAACCGTCGGCTGGACATCGACCTTTCGCCCGAGGAGCTGTCGCGGAGGGCTCCAGCACCCTCGGCCGTCAGCGCCTTCGCCGCGCCGCGCCGCGGGTGGGAGAAGCTGTACGTGGACACCGTCGGGCAGGCCGAGACCGGTGCGGACCTGGACTTCCTGGTCGGCTCCAGCGGGGACCGGGTGGCCCGTGAATCGCATTGACCCGCCCCGCCGGGCCCGCGCGAAGGTGGCCGGGATCCGCTCCGCCGCAGCGGGTTCGGCAGGCAACGAAAGGGAGCTCCCGTGCAGCTGATGCGCCTGGGACCGGCCGGCGCGGAACGCCCGGCGGTCCGGGTCGACGACGATCACTATGTGGACGTCTCCGATCGGCATCGCGACTTCGACGAGACCTTCTTCGCCGGCGGCGACCCGACGCTCGAGCAGCTCCGGCACACCGTCGACGCCCGGGTCGGCGCCGGGGACGTCCGATCCTTCGCCGGTGAGCGCGTCGGGGCGCCGTTCGGCCGTCCCCACCAGATCCTGTGCATCGGGTTGAACTACACCGACCATGCCGCCGAAACCGGCCAGCCGGTCCCGGTGGAACCGATCCTGTTCACCAAGTCGCCGAACACCCTGGTCGGACCGAATGACGGAGTCCGGACCCCTCGTGGATCCACCAAGCTGGACTGGGAGGTCGAACTGGGCATCGTCATCGGCCGGCGGACCAGCTACACCACCGGCGAGACCGAGGCCGAGTCCGCCATCGCCGGGTACGTCCTGGTCAACGACGTCAGCGAGCGGGCCTTCCAGATGGAGCGCGCCGGTCAGTGGAGCAAGGGCAAGTCCGCGGAGACGTTCAACCCGGCCGGGCCGTGGCTGGCCACCAGGGACGAGATCGCCGACGTGCTCGCCCTCGGCATGTCGCTCGACGTCAACGGTGTCCGGCGGCAGACCGGGTCGACGGCCACCATGATCTTCCCACCGGCCGCGATCGTGCACTACCTGAGCCAGTTCCTGGTCCTCGAGCCCGGCGACCTGATCAACACCGGGACACCGCCGGGCGTCGGCCTCGGCATGACGCCGCCGGTCTGGCTGCACCCGGGCGACGTCCTCGAACTCGCCATCGACGGTCTCGGTCGGCAACGGCAGACCGTGCTCCCGCCCCGGTGACCGGCCGCAGGCTGCCGGCGCTCGGCCCCCCGCGATGAGGGCGTTCGTCGTCACCGGCCCGGGCGAGTGGACGGTGACCGACGTCGAGCCGCCGCGCGCCGGTCCGGAGCAGGTGGTGATCGACGTCGCGCGGGTCGGTGTCTGCGGCACCGACGCGGAGTTCTTCAGCGGTGAGATGGCCTACCTGCACCAGGGACACGCGTCCTACCCGCTGCGGCTGGGCCACGAGTGGTGCGGCACCGTCAGCGCCACCGGCCCCGACGTCGATCCGGCGTGGCTGGGGAGCAGGGTCACCGGGGACACCATGCTGGGCTGCGGCCGGTGCCGGCGATGCCGGACCGGCCGGCAGCACGTCTGCGAGGACCGGTTCGAGATCGGCATCAAGGGCGGCTTCCCCGGTGCGCTGGCCGAGCAACTGGCGGTTCCGGTGGGCGCCCTGCACCGGCTGCCCGACCTGATCGACGACGCGGCCGGGGCGATGATCGAGCCGGGCGGGAACGCGCTGCGGGCCATCCGGGCCGCCGCCTTGTCGCCCGGCGACCGGTTACTGGTTCTGGGGCCCGGCACCATCGGGATCCTGGCCGCGCTGTTCGCGCTGGCCCGCGGCGCGGAGGTCCAGCTGCTCGGGTTGCCCGGCGCCGCACTGGATTTCGCCGGGACGCTCGGCCTGTCGGTGTGCACCGCGGATGACCTTCCGGAGCTGCCCTGGGACGCCGTCCTGGACGCCACCAACTCGGCGGCGATGCCGGCGTTCGCCCTGGACCGGGTGGAACCCGGGAAACGGATCGTCTACATCGGGTTGTCCGGCACACCCAGCGACATCGACACCCGCACCATGGTGATCAAGGACGTGACAGCGATCGGCATCCTCAGCGCGTCGGGCGGTCTGCAGGGCGCGATCGCGGACTACGCCGCCGGCCGGGTCGACCCGCGCCCGTTGGTGGCCGCCACCGTGGGCCTCGACGCGGTCGGCGAGGTGCTGGCCGGGCGGCGCCCACCGGGCGCCGGAGCCGGGCCGAAGATCCACGTCGACCCGCGGCGCTGACCGACCGACCGAACCGAAGGGCTGCAGCGATGGAGGATTTCACCGGGTTGACGGCGGTGGTGACCGGCGGAGCCAGCGGTATCGGCGCCGCCACCGCCGCGATGCTGAGCGGCCGCGGGGCCAGGGTGGCGGTGCTGGACCGCAGCGTGGACGGGACCGGCGGCGGAGCGTCGATGAGCGTCCCGTGCGACGTCACCGACGACGCCGGTGTCCGCGCCGCCGTCGACGCGGTCGTGAAGCGGTGGGGCGGCATCGACATCGTCGTCAACAACGCCGGGATCGGTGCGGTGGGCGACATCGCCGCCAATGACGATGCCGAGTGGCACCGCGTGCTGGACGTCAACGTCGTCGGGATCGCCAGGATCAGCAGGGCCGCGTTGCCGTTCCTGCGCCGGTCGGTCTCCGCCTGCATCGTCAACACCTGTTCGGTGGTGGCGACGACGGGCGTGGTGCAGCGCGCGCTGTACTCGGCGAGCAAGGGCGCGGTCGCGGCCCTCACCCTCGCGATGGCCGCCGACCACGTGCGGGACGGTATTCGGGTCAATGCCGTCACCCCTGGCACGGCCGACACGCCCTGGGTGGCAAGGCTTCTGGACCAGGCGGACGACGCGGAGGCGGCGGCCGCAGCTTTGCGGGCCCGGCAACCGATGGGACGGCTGGTCAGCGCGGACGAGGTCGCCAACGCCATCTGCTACCTCGCCGGGCCGCTGTCGGCCTCCACCACCGGCACCCTCCTGGCGGTGGACGGCGGCATGTCGGGACTGCGGGTGCGGTAACCGCCGGCGCAAACGAAGACGGGTCAGCGGCCCTGGAATGGCGACGGCACCGCCGGCCACGGCGGCATCGGGGTCGGCTGCAGTGGCGGTGGCGGCGACGCAGGCGGCCGGGGTGGCCAGGCGGAGGGTTGCACCGGCGCACTCACGACGGTGCCGGCGGATGCGGTCGCCGCTCCGCGAGCCTGAGCCGTCGCCGCTGTTGCCGGTGTGGCGTCGGGCTCCGGTTCGTCCTCGACGCTGATGCCGAAATCGGTGGCCAGGCCGCCGAGCCCCGAGGCGTAACCCTGTCCGACGGCCCGGAACCTCCACCCGCCGGCCCGCCGATACAACTCGCCCAACAGGAAAGCGGTCTCGGTTGTCGCGCCGCCGATCTCGAATCGCGCGAGTTCCGTGCTGGCGTCATCGCGCAACACCAGCATCAGCGCGGGGACATCGGCGAAGGTCCCGCCCTGCACGGAAGCCGCGACGAGCACGGTTGCGACGGCCGGCTCTACGGCGGTCAGGTCGACCCGGAGGACGTCCGTCATCGTCGCACCGGTCGCGGACTTGCCGCGGTGCTCGACGGCGCCGGCGGCGTGCCGGGGCTGGTTGTAGAAGACGAAGTCGTCGTCGCTGCGGACCCGTCCCCGCTCGGTCAGCAACAACGCCGACACGTCGACCTCGGGGGTGCCCGGGCCGGCCGTCCAGGTCAGCACGGCGCGCACGGACCCCGCTGCGACCGGCATGTTGGCGCCCTTGGGCATCGAATTCATGCCCACCATCCTGCCGGGTGGCTCAGCCCGGGTGGTGGACGATGTTGAGGATGTTGCCGTCCGGTGCGCGGACCAGGAAGCGGCGGACCCCCCACGGTTCGGTGGTCAGCGGGTGCACGATCTCGTACCCCAGGTCTTGGGCCTCGGCATAGGCGGCGTCGACGTCGTCGCAGAACACGGAGGCCACCGAGTCCTCGGAAGAGGTGGCGTCGCCGGTGACCAGCTGGACGGTGGCCGTGCCGTCCGGTGCGGTGTACCGGGCGACCCAGCCCATGTTGAACTCCTCCGTCGCCAGCCCGAGGAAGTCCGTGTAGAAGCCCTTTGTCGCGTCGATGTCTGGCACGTGCAGGTTGGCCGTCACCCGTGTCGCGCGCATCGCACCCCTCTCCAGGTGGCCCCTGTCACGATGATCGCCCAGCGCGTCCGGACTGTCCACCGGCATCCGATCGGCTTTGGCGGCCACCGGACGACCGACCAGCGCGCATGGAGTCTCGCTCCGACCGGGCAGACTCGATGTGTGACGGGTCATCGCAGAGCCGAGATGTTCGTGACGGCGGACGCGGACCCACGGCAGGTACCGACGACCGCCGACGAGCGGACCATGCTCGTTGCGGTGCTGCGGGCACAGCGCGCAACGCTGCGGCTCAAGTGCGCCGGGCTCGACGTCGAACTGGCCGGCCGGTCGGTGCCGCCGTCGACACTCTCCCTGCTGGGCATCGTCCGCCACCTGGCAGACGTCGAACGTCGCTGGTTCCGTCACGTACTCGCCGGACAGGTTGCCGAGCCTCGATTCTCGTCGTCCGCACACCCGGACGGCGACTTCGACGGCGCCGCGCCAGATGCAGCCGTGGCGGCCCAGGCCTGGCAGGCCTGGCACGACGAGGCGGCCTTCTCCGACGAGTTCATCGCCGCCGCGCCGGATCTCGACGTCACCGGGAATGACTCCTGGCGCGGCACCGTGTCGCTGCGGTGGGTGCTGATCCACCTGGTCGAGGAGTATGCCCGGCACAACGGTCACGCGGACCTGCTGCGCGAGCTGATCGACGGCGCCATCGGGCTGTGAGGTCCGGGCCGTCGGCGGTTCCCGGTCGGCGGTTTCCGGTCGGCGGTCTCCATCCGCGGTTCCGGTCGGCGGTTTCCCGTCAGCAGTTTCCCGTCAGCAGTTTCCCGTCAGGGGCCGCCACGCCAATGGTCGATGCGGTTGTGGTCCGGGGTGAAACCGTTGCGGACGCCCCAGAGCACGGCCTGCGTCCGGCTGCCGACGTCGATCTTGCGGTAGATCGCGCGGATGTAGGACTTCACCGTGTTCGGGCTCAGGAACGTCAGAGCCGCCACCTCCGCGTTGCTCTTGCCCTGGGTGATCAACGCGAGGATCTCCGACTCGCGGTCGGTGAGACCGTCGCCGCGGCCGGGCCAATTCAGCCCACTGGTGCTCCGCGCCCGCGGCGGTTGCTCGCTCACCACGACCTCGCCGGCGTGGACGGCCTCGATGGCGGCCACCAGTTCCCGCGCCGGCAGGGTCTTCGACAGGTAGCCGTGCACCCCCTGCCGGCGCGCGGTCTCCACCAGATCCGGGTGGAAGTTCCAGGTGTAGACGACGACCTTCTTGGCGCGCGGGTTCTCCACCAGCACCCGGATGTCCGGGTGGTCCGACTCGGGCTGCGCGAACGAGTCGTACAGCACGACATCGACCACGTCCGCCACCGGCTCGTTGGTGTCGATCTCGGCGATGATCACCCGGTCCCGGTACGGGTAGAGCATCTCGGCGACCCCCAGCAGCACGACGTCGTAGTCGTCGACGAGCGCGACTGTGATCGGTGCGGTGCCGGACGGTGCGGTGCTGGGCGGCTCTGCCATGACGCCGACATTAACCTACCTAGGGGTGTGCCGGACCCGCCCTAGGGGTGCCAGTGTCGGTGCTGTCCGGGATCACCTCCCGGCTCATCCGTGGCCACGAGGCTCGGAGATCAGCGAAAGGAAGGCACACCATGCTCGGACTGATCGTGAGCATCATCGTCATCGGACTCATCGCCGGAGCGCTCGCGCGGTTGGTTGTCCCCGGTCGGCAGGACATGTCGATCCTGATGACGATCGTGCTGGGCATCGTCGGCTCCTTCGTCGGCGGGTTCCTCGGCTACCTGCTGTTCCACAAGGACGCGCAGGACGGCTTCCTGCAGCCCGCGGGCATCATCGGGGCCTTCATCGGCGCCGTGATCGTGCTGCTCATCTGGACCCGGGTCGGCAAGGGACGCGCCGTCCGCCGCTGATCCGGTGCCCCCCGAACACTGCCGGCAGTCCCGCGGCCCGGTGGGTTACCACCGGGCGCAGGCGGCCGGCCTGTCCTGGGCCGGTGGCGGCCTCTGGTCCGCCGGGGTGACCAGAGGCTGTCGCCGGCTCGCGGTCAGCCGGGCTCCGGACCACCGGTCTGTGTGCGAGCCCGGATGGGAGTGCGCATGCCGTCGGCCGCATGGGAGCCGACGGCTGGGCACGTGCCGATTTCCCCCGCAGGTGTGAGCACCGCCGCGAGCGTGCACCGACCAGACCCAGCAGACTGGCCGGGTGAGCGTCGCCGACACCATGTGGGGCTGGTCCGTCGCGGAACCGGGACCGGTCGACGGGCATCCCCTCGTCCGGGTCGACCGGCCGATACCGGAGCCGGGCGACCGTGAGCTGCTGATCGAGGTCGTCGTGTGCGGGGTCTGCCGCACCGACCTGCATGTCGCCGAAGGGGACCTTCCCGTTCACCGGCGCGGTGTCACACCCGGCCACGAGGTGGTCGGCCGGGTCGTCGCCACCGGCGGTGCGGTGACGGCCTTCGCGGTCGGTGACCGGGCGGGGATCGCCTGGCTCCGGCACACATGCGGGAGCTGCAGGTACTGCCTGCGCGGCGCCGAGAACCTCTGTGCCGCATCGCTCTACACCGGATGGGACACCGACGGCGGCTACGCCCAGTACGCCGTCGTCGACGCCGATTACGCCTACCGGCTGCCCGGCGGCTACGACGATGCGACCCTCGCACCGCTGCTGTGCGCCGGGATCATCGGCTTCCGGGCGCTGCGGCGAAGCGGGCTGCAACCCGGTGGCCGGCTGGGCATCTACGGGTTCGGCGGCAGCGCGCACCTGACCGCCCAGGTGGCGATGGCCGAGTACGCCGCCCGGGTGCACGTGCTCACCCGGTCCGCCGACGCACGCCGGCTGGCCGTCGAGCTGGGCGTGGACTCGGTTGCCGGCGCGTACGACGCACCACCGGAGCCGCTGGATGCGGCGATCATCTTCGCCCCGGTCGGTGATCTCGTGCCGGTGGCGCTGCGCGCCCTCGACCGCGGTGGAATTCTCGCGGTGGCCGGGATCCACCTCACCGAGGTTCCCGCCCTGAATTACGAGAGGGAATTGTTCTACGAGAAGGAACTGCGCAGCGTCACCTCGAACACGCGTCAGGACGGCCGTGATTTCCTGGCATTGGCCGACCGTCATCACCTGGCGGTGACGACCCAGCCCTACCCGTTGGACGCGGCGAACCAAGCCCTCAGCGACCTGGCCGGCGACCGGATCATCGGCGCAGCCGTGCTGATCAACGGGACCTGACAACGACTCTCAGCCACAGACCGATCAGCAACAGGGCCCGCTCAGCTGCGGCGGCGCAACCGATCCATCTGCCGGCTGATCTGATCCTCGGTAGGCACGTCACTGCCGTAGGCGTCGAACGCATTCGCCACCACTCCGATGCCCCAGCCGGCCATCACGAAGATGGGCCGGAAGAAGTCCACCCCGCTCATCGCCCAGATCGTCAGCAGAAATTCGTTGACCTTGACGTACATCGTCAGGTGCACCCAGAAATCCCGGCGCTTGCGCCTTTGCCGAATTGCCTGCTGACGAAGCTCGACGTCATCCCGTTGGCTTCCAGTCGATGGTCATGTCGCCACCTCTTCGGGGAATTCGCTGACGGCGGCGCGTGGCGACACCCGCACTCGGGCAACACCTTTCAATCTGCCCGGGCGGATTCCGTTGCGCCACGGCCAAATGTCCGGAGAACCGCGCGCTCGTGACATCGCCGGCATCTTCAGGCCGAATCGCCCCCAGCATCTGAAGTTCATCGTGCCCGCCACGGACCGGCACCGCGTCGGTGCCGTGCGCCCTGAGCTTGCGGGCGACCGTCACGACCGAGTCGGCCGCCCGCACGGCGGGGAACGGCGGGCCCATCAGCACCTGTACCGGTGTGATCACGGCTCGCCCCTCGCGGCCGTCGGCCGCTCGGGTCGGTACACCAGGGGGCATTGCCATGAATGGACTCCGCAGTTCTGCTCGTCGGACACCTGGGGGACGGACATCACCGGGATGCATCACGCGGTCCGGGTTCGGAGTCCTGGCAACGCTGGCAGGACCAGCTGATCGTAGGAAGGGCGCGGCGAGCGGCTCCAGGGTCGAAGGTCCCGTGCCGGCTGCGGCTTCTCATCCCGCCAGGGCGAGGACGCCGGCGGCGCGACCCTTCTAGGCTGCTCGGCGATCGCGCACACCGCTCGGCGCCTCCGCGCCGAATCGACGGGCCGCCGAGTCGGAGGGCACCGATGCACTTCACCGAGATCATGGAACACATCGCGCGCGGGTTCGAGGTGATCGGCGCCGCGGTCCTCGTGCTGGGGCTGGTGTGGGCCGCCGGGTTGGGGATCATGGTGTGGCGGCGGACCCGTGACGGTCACCGGGCGTACGGAACCCTCCGGCGATCCATCGGCGCGGTACTGCTGCTGGGCCTCGAGGTGCTCGTCGCCGCCGACCTGGTGCAGACCGTCGCCGTCGAACCGACGCTGGAAAGCGTCACAGTGCTGGGCGTGATCGTGGTCATCCGGACCGTCTTGAGTTTCTCGTTGGAAATCGAGATCGAGGGTGTGCCGCCGTGGCGACGGGCCGCGATCACCGGCGCGTCCAGGTTGGCCGACGCGACCAGGGAGGCAAACCGGGCGCCGAACGGAAAAGGCTGAGGCGGGCGGTCCGCAGGCACGACGAACCGCCCGCCCGCTCCGACCACCGGTTGGCTTCTTGCGCCGCGCAGGTGTCCGCCAATTGGCGGGCATGCCGGCCACTGTTCCTGCGCCAGCCCGTTCCTGAGCCAACCCCACCAGGATGGTCTCCGGTTTCGCGGCGCCGCCGGAACCGGCGGCAGCAGCGGCACGGCGCGGTCGGTCCGCATGCCCGGCCCAGGGCACATCGGGGAGTTGCTCGCTCGCCGGGAGCACCTGATCGCCCTCCCGTTGCCGCTGCTCCGGCATCGGTCAAGCAGCGAAGACTCGCGCCCCGTCGATGATCCCGTCATCGGTCGCGCTGCAAGTCGACCTCAGGTGCCGGCCAGGCGTTGCCTGTCATCGTCTCGACACAACCACCCAAGCGGCCCGCTGACGGCACCGCGTCGGCTCGGCACGTTCGCGGCCGGGAGAGCACAAGTGCCCCATGGCCCTTGCGCGTCCGGGGACCCGTCAGCCGCGGCGGACCGAAGCCTCCACCAGGTCCAGCACTCCGCCGAGCCGGTCCGCGGGCAGCCCGGCCGCGAGGTGCGCGACAAGACCCTCCATGATCAGCTCGAGATAATTTGCGAGCTGGTCGATGTCGACGCCTTCGCGGAGTAGTCCGGCATCCCGCTGACGGCGCAGCCGGGCCCGGACCGCCTCCTCCAGAGCCCGGGTTCGGTGCGCCCAGAGGGCGCGGAACGACGGGTCGGTGCGCAGCCGCCGGGCCAATTCCAACTGGGTGCCGAGCCGGCCGGCGTCAGGCGCTGCCACCATCTCCCGCATCACCTGCACCAGGCCGTCCTCGGCGACGGTCTCCAGCATCGCCTCGGCGTCCTCGACGGCCAGCGCGAGGAACAACGCGTCCTTGTCGGGGAAGTGGTGGAATATCGCGCCCCGACTCAGCCCGATCTCCTCCTCGAGGATTCGGACCGTCGCGCCCTCGTACCCGTGCCGGGCGAAACACGCGCGCGCCCCGTCCATGATCTGCCGCCGGCGTGCCTGGAGGTGATCAGCGCTGACCCTGGGCATCAGCGCCGATCACCTCCTGGAGAGCCTGTGTGGCAGTGCGACCTACCGGAACGCCGGGACGCCGATCAGGCGCGGCCGGCCAGCAGGCTCCGCAGCACGTACTGCATGATGCCGCCGTTGCGGTAGTAGTCGGCCTCACCGGGGGTGTCGATTCGGACCACGGCATCGAACTCCACGACGTCGCCGGACGGCTTGGTGGCCTTGACCTTCACGGTTCGCGGCGTCCGACCCTCGTTGAGTTCGGTGATGCCGGAGATCTCGAAGGTCTCGTCACCGTCCAGCCGCAGCGTCTTGATCGTCTCCCCCTCGGGGAACTGCAGCGGGATCACGCCCATGCCGATCAGGTTCGACCGGTGGATCCGCTCGAACGACTCGGTGATGACCGCCCGGACGCCCAGCAGCGCGGTGCCCTTGGCGGCCCAGTCGCGGGACGATCCGGAGCCGTATTCCTTGCCGCCGAGCACGACCAGCGGAACACCCTGAGCGGCATAATTCTGCGCGGCGTCGTAAATGAACGCCTGCGGCGCATCGGGTTGGGTGAAGTCCCGGGTGTACCCGCCCTGAACGTCATCGAGCAACTGGTTGCGCAGCCGGATGTTGGCGAAGGTGCCTCGGATCATCACCTCGTGATTACCGCGCCGCGAGCCGTAGGAGTTGAAATCCTTGCGCTCGATGCCGTGCTCGGACAGGTACTGCGCCGCGGGGGTGCCCGCCTTGATCGCGCCGGCCGGCGAGATGTGGTCGGTGGTCACCGAATCGCCCAGCTTGGCCAGCACCCTGGCGCCCGCGATGTCGGTCACCGGCTCCGGCTGCGCCGGCATTCCGTCGAAATACGGAGGCTTGCGGACGTAGGTGGATTCCGGGTCCCACTCGAAGGTCTTGCCCTGCGGCGTCGGCAGGGACTTCCAGCGATCCCCACCGTCGAACACGTCGGCGTAGCTGGAGGCGAACATCTCCTTGTTGATCGAGGACGCCATCACCTCCTGGATCTCCGGCAACTTCGGCCAGATGTCGGCGAGATAGACGTCGGTGCCGTCGGTGTCGGTGCCCAGCGGCTGGGTCTCGAAGTCGAAGTCCATCGTCCCGGCCAGCGCGTAGGCGATCACCAGCGGGGGAGAGGCCAGGTAGTTCATCTTGACGTCCGGGTTGATCCGGCCCTCGAAGTTACGGTTGCCGGACAGCACCGAGACGACGGTCAGGTCGGCCTCGTTGACCGCAGCGGAGATCTCGTCCGGCAGTGGCCCCGAGTTGCCGATGCAGGTCGTGCAGCCGTACCCCACGAGGTCGTACCCGAGTTTCTCGAGATACGGCCAGAGGCCCGCCTTCTCGTAGTAGTCGGTGACCACCTGGGAGCCCGGCGCCATGGTCGTCTTCACCCACGGCTTCACCGTCAGACCCCGGTTGACCGCGTTGCGGGCCAGCAGCGCGGCACCGAGCATGACCGAGGGGTTCGAGGTGTTGGTGCACGAGGTGATGGCGGCGATCACCACGGCGCCGTGATCGAGTTCGAAGTCGCCGTACTCGGCGGTGGACACCTTTGTCGGCTTCGACGGCCGTCCGGTGGCCCCGTCGGCGGCCGAGTGCAACGCCGCGACGACCGCGGGGTTGGCGTCCTCGTCGGCATAGCTCGGATTCGTGGAGGGTACATCGCTGGCCGGGAAGGACTCCTCGATCGACTCGTCGAGCTTGGTCTCCGGTGCGGCATCGCCGTTGACGACGTAATCGTGCACCGCCTTGCGGAACGAGGACTTCGCATCCGACAGCTCGATCCGGTCCTGCGGACGCTTCGGACCGGCGATCGACGGCACCACGGTGGACAGGTCGAGTTCGAGGTACTCGGAGTACACCGGTTCGTGGTCGGCGTCGTGCCACAGGCCCTGCGCCTTGGCGTAGGCCTCCACCAGGGCGACCTGCTCGGCCGGACGCCCGGTCAGCCGCAGGTACTTCGTGGTTTCCTCGTCGATCGGGAAGATCGCTGCGGTGGAACCGAACTCCGGGCTCATGTTGCCGATCGTCGCCCGGTTCGCCAGTGGAACCGCACCCACCCCGGCGCCGTAGAACTCGACGAACTTTCCGACAACGCCGTGCTTGCGCAGCATCTCGGTGATCGTCAGCACCACGTCGGTGGCGGTCGTGCCCGGCGGGATCTCCCCGGTCAGCTTGAAGCCGACGACCCGGGGGATGAGCATCGACACCGGTTGGCCGAGCATCGCGGCCTCCGCCTCGATGCCGCCGACGCCCCAGCCCAGCACACCGATGCCGTTGACCATCGTGGTGTGCGAGTCGGTCCCGACGCAGCTGTCGGGGTAGGCGATCCCGTCCCGCTGCATGACGACCCTGGCGAGGTACTCGATGTTGACCTGGTGAACGATCCCGGTGCCCGGCGGGACCACCTTGAACTGGTCGAAGGCGGTCTGCCCCCAGCGCAGGAACTGGTACCGCTCGAAGTTGCGCTCGTACTCGAGTGCGACGTTGCGCTCGAACGCGTCCGCCCTGCCGAAGACGTCGGCGATGACCGAGTGGTCGATCACCATTTCCGCGGGGGCCAGCGGGTTGATCTTGTCCGGGTCGCCGCCGAGGTCGGCCATCGCCTCCCGCATGGTGGCAAGGTCGACGACGCAGGGAACGCCGGTGAAGTCCTGCATGATCACCCGGGCCGGGGTGAACTGGATCTCGATGGTGGGATCGGCCGTCGGATCCCAGTTCGCGAGGGCCGTGATGTGGTCGGCGGTGATGTTCGCGCCGTCCTCCGTGCGGACCAGGTTCTCCAGCAGCACCTTGAGCGAGAACGGCAGATTGCGCGCGTTCTCCAGACCTTGAACTCCGGCGATCTTGTAGATCTGGTAACTGTTCTCACCGACGGTGAGGGTGTCCTTGGCGGCGAAGCTGTCCTTGCTGGCGGCAGGCACGGAGTTCTCCTTGCTTCTGTTGGCGGCAGGTCCCTCCGGCGGCGGTGCTGGGGGAACGTCGGGCCATTGTCCCGGGTGCCGCCCGCGGCGGGTCGGTCGACCCCGGAACGACTGTCGTGCAACGGCTCGGGGCCAAACAGTACGCGCGTCCTGTTAGCGGTGCAAACGCGGTCGGACGCACATCGGCCCCGGACGCATGAGCGTCCGGGGCCGATGTTCGGGCGGGTCCTGCACCGTTGCCTCGGGGCACCGACGGGACCCGGGTCACCGTCCGGCCGGGTTCCGCATCCGGGCCGGCGTGCTGGAAAAGGTCAGTTGCCGGACAGGCTGATCAGGTAATCGACGTCGCCCGGCTCGAGGCCCTTGAGCAGCGAGACGAAGACGTCGGAGAACGACCGGACCGGGCTGACGTACCACTGCCCGTCGACCTCCACCGTTACCACGCCGAGTCCGATCACCTGCTTGAACTCCCGCTTGATGATCTCCAGCAGTTGCGGGTCGAGGTCACCGGAACCGGAACCGGAACCCATGGCCTCGGTCAGGTAACTGTCGATCGTCGTCTCGTCCAGCGTGACCTCCGGCTGGTCCGGCACCTTCAGGGTGACGGAGTTGGCGGCCGCGTCCCGGGTCAGGGTGACCGTCTGCCCCTCGGCGGTGAGGGTGAGCGAGGCGAGCGAGACCTTGGTCCCGCCGGTGACCTCCGAGGTGGTCCACGAGACGTTGTCGACCGTGACCCCGAGATCGGTGACGTCCGAGCTGAGGCTGCCCGCGTCGGACTGCTGGATCAGCAGCTTGCCGTAGTCGTGCAGCACGCCCATCTCTTCCGGCGACGTGACCGCGATGACGCCCTCGAGGTTGCCGGCCGTGGCCTGCTTGATCAAGGCGTCGACGGCGGCCTCCGGGCTGCCCGATCCGACCGGTGCGATCCTGTCGGCCTCGGTGGGGTTGGCCAGACCTGCGGCATGTACGGCGTTGTCGGCGATCGTGTAGAAGAGGCTGACGAACCACTGACCGTTGCGCTGGACCGTGGCGACCCGGATCGGCTCGCCGCCGTTCTCCTTCACCGCGTCGGCGATGTTCACCGTCTGGGACTGCGGCTGCGCCTGGTCGATCGTGCTGCCGAACGCGTCCTTGATCTTGTCACTCAGCGGGATGCTGTTCGGGTCACTGGAAATCGTGATGGTGCCGCCGGTCAGCTTGACGATCTGCAGGTTCGGGTTGATCTGCTCCGGTGCACCGTCGAAGGTCAGGTTCTGCACCGTGATGTTGGTACCGGTCATGGCGTCGGCGGACGCGGCGGGGCTGAGAATCTCCAGCCTCTTGAGCTCGGTGATCACGTCTGTGTTGAGGTCCGTGAACAGGGCGGCCTCGGCGGGGTCCAGTCGATCGGCCAGACCGATCGGGTCGGAGTTGCTCAGCGTGGTGAACAGCGCCGTCACCGATTCCTGCGGCGTGTTCTCGCCGCCGGCCGTCGAGGTGTTCCTGTCGCGGATGGCGAAGAAGTACACGGCACCGGCCGCGACCAGCGCGACCACCACGGCGATGACGGTGATCAGCACCGGCGTGCGATTCTTGCCGGGGGTGGGGCCTGGCTGTCCCGACCAAGGAGCTCCCGGACCACCGGGACCGGCGGGACCACCGGGTCCGCCCGGGCCGGGTGCGCCGGCCGGCGGAAACTGCTGCGTCGAAGGCTGCTGCCAGCCCTGCGGCCCGTTCGGTTGCCCGGGCTGCCACGGGGCAGCGGGCCCGCCCGGCTGTCCCGGGTACGGCGGTCCGGCCTGCGGCTGACCGGCACCCGGTCCTGCCTGGTGCCAACCCTGTGGGCCGTTGGCCTGACCCTGCCACTGGCCGGGCGGCGGCGCGGGCTGCCGCGGTCCGACCGGGCCCGAAGCGCCGGGCTGGTTTCCGCCGGGCCATGCCTGGGTGGGGCGCCCCGGGGCCGATTGACCGTAGGGCCCTTGCTCGCTCATCTACCTGTGTTCCCTTCGATGACGATCGACTCCGTCGCTCGGGGTGTCCGGCGACGGTCTGCCTTGCAGTGAAAAGACGAATGCGGAAGAGACGGTCACGCGCAACCGTCCGGTTGCACCGGCACCGCCCCTGCCGGCATCCAAGAGGCTCGGCGCCACGCTTTCGGACATCGAAAGGGCGCGGTGTGATCTACGTCTCATTCAGCGGTTCATCCCCCGCGGCAATCATGACTGATGATCACCGAATAATCGAGCGTCCTTGCGTCCGAACGGGTGAACCGGCTCCGAAGGCCAGACCGAGGCCGCCGACCAGCAGCAGAAGGGATCCGGCAGCCATCACCGCGGGGCCGATCGGATCCAGTCGAACGGTGAGACCGACCCTGCCGACGGCGACCCACAGGATTCCGAACGAGACAACGGCGGTTCCGACCGCGACCACGACGCTGAGCGCCCCCGCGACCCGCCACCAGCGCAGCGCCGCGGCGATCACCGGCGTCATGGACAGCACTCCGACCAAAGGCCAGACGGTGATCAGCAGGCCGACCGGCCCGGTCTCGCCGAAGCCCAACCGGTCGGCCACCCCCACCACCGCGTAGCTCGACCGGCGGACGCTGCCGGACACCACCCAGGGCAGGAAGGACCCGCCGATCACCAGCAGCAGGCCGGCACCGGCGAACAGGCATAAGAGCACTCGAAGTCGACGGTCCGTCACTGGTTCGCGCCCGTTCGGCTGTTCGTCGTCCGTGGGGGAGAACAGCGTTGTGACGCTGCGCGGTTGCGCCCGTCAGGAACTCCACATCGGCGCTGACGAAGCGCCCGGGCGGGTGAATATCTCAATGATTTGTCCATTGTGTCCTCATTGGGACGGTTGGGTTTATCGTGACCCCTGGTCAATAGCGGGACCAAAGTGGCATGGTTCTCCTGGCGTGTCGCCTTGACAGGTCCCGTCGCACGTCGCCGCGTTGTTTCTGCCCTTCGGTCCCGACTGTCCGCGTTGATCCGCGGGGAGGAGTCACGAGAGTGCCTGTCACAGTCCGAGCACGCTCAGCTCAGCATCCGGAACCGTCCGGCGGCTGCAGGACACGCGTGCGGGCATTCCACTGGTGGGGCGGCCTGCTGGCGAGCGTGCTGGCCGGTGCGCTGCTGGTGGGCACCGGAGTGCCCGCAGATGCCGTTCCGCCGCCGCCGGACAATCCGTCCGACCAGCAGATCGAGGACAGTCAGCAGCAGGCGGCGGCAACCGCGGCCGAGGTCGGACGGCTGGCCGGGCTGGTCAGCGCGACGGAGGGCGACATCGAGCGCCTGAAGAACGACATGGAGCTCAAGGCCGAACTCGCCAACAAGGCCGCCGTCGACCTCCAGGTCGCACAATCCGACGCAGCCTCCGCGAAGTCGGCCGCCACCCAGGCGCAGGCCGATGCCGCGGCAGCGGGCCGGGCCGTCGCCGACGCCAAGGAGAAGGCCGCCGCGTTCGCGGCCGCATCGTTCCGGCAGGGGTCGGTACTGGGTTCGATGAGCGCCTTCGTCGGCACCACCAGCGCCGGCGAGCTCCTGGAGCGGGAGGAACTGCTCGGGCAGATGTCCGAGTCACAGCTGAACGTCATCGGCAACCTGGAGGCCACCAGGACCCATCAGGCGAACCTCGATTCGGCGGCCCGCGCCGCGTTGGACGCGGCCACCGCCGCCCAGGCCAAAGCCGATGCGGCGAAGGCCGCCGCCGATGCCGCGCAGCAGCAGGCCCAGGACTCGCTGCAGGCGGGCCAACAGCAGCTTGCCGCCCTGCAGGCACAGCGGGACCAGCAACAGGCCGCCTACGGTGCGGCGCTGGCAACGGTGGCCGGACTGCAGAACCAGCGTGAGCAGTACAACCAGTGGCTCGCCCAGAAGAAGGCCGAGGAGGAGGCCGCCCGCAAGGCCGCCGCCGAGGCGGCCAGGCTGGCAGCCGAGCAGGCCGCCCGCGAGGCGGCCGCCGAGGCGGCCCGGCAGGCGGCGGCAGCCCAGGCCGCGGCCCGGCAGGCTGCGGCGGACCAGGCGGCCCGGGAGGCCGAGGCTGCCCGACAGGCCGCCGCCGCCGAAGCTGCCGCGGAGCGGGCATCCGCTCAGCGGGAGGCCAGCAACCAGGCCGCGCGGGCCGCGCAGGAGGCGCAGGCCGCCCGGGACAACGAGCCCTACTACTCCAGTTGTGATGCGGCCCGGGCGGCCGGGCGCGGCCCGATCAACCGCGCCGAGTCCGGCTACCGCTCCGCGCTCGATCCGAACAACAACGGCATCGCCTGCGAGGGCACCGCGGCCGCAGCGGATCCTCCGCCGGCCGCTCCGGCCCCCGCTCCCGCTCCGGCTCCCGCTCCGGCTTCCGCTCCCGCACCTGCTCCGGCTCCGGCTCCCGCCAGCGATGAGACCTACTACGCCAGCTGTGACGACGCCCGAGCGGCCGGGCGCGGCCCGATCAACCGCGGCGAGTCCGGCTATCGCTCGGCGCTCGATCCGAACGGCAATGGCATCGCCTGCGAGGGCACGGCTGCCGTCGCGGTGGTCGACCAGCAGCCGGTAGCGCCGAGCTCCGACGGCGGTTCAGGTTCCGGTCCCGGTCCCGGTCCCAGTTCCGGTTCCGGGTCCGGTATGGGCCAGACCGTCGTGAATGCGGCGATGGCCTACCTCGGAACCACCTACGCCTGGGGCGGCGGGGACTCCTCGGGCCCCACCCTCGGCATCCGGGACGGCGGCGTCGCCGACAGCTACGGTGACTACCTGAAGGTCGGCTTCGACTGCTCCGGGCTCGCGCTGTACGCCTGGGCGCAGGCGGGCGTTTACCTGCCGCACTACTCCGGGTACCAGTACTCGGGCCAGCCCAAAGTCTCTCAGGACAATCTGCAGCCGGGAGATCTGGTGTTCTACGCCTACGACACCTCCGACCCGGGCAGCATCCACCACGTCGCCATCTACATCGGCAACGATCAGATGATCGAGGCACCGAATTCCGGTTCCTATGTGCGGATCTCACCGATGCGCTGGGACGGCTACATCGGGGCGTCCCGTCCCGCCGGCTGACGCCCGCCCTGCCCCGCCGCAACGCGGACGGCGCGACCGCGGATCAACGGCATCCTGATCCGGTGAAGGTGGTGTCGAACTCGGGCCCGGCCCCGGCCCCGGTGCCATCCGCCGCGGTGATCCTGGCCGGCGGTCGCGGCCGGCGGATGGGCGGCCGGGACAAGCCCGCCCTGCGGCTGGGTGACCGAACGTTGCTGCAGATCGCGCTGATCGCGGTGGGGGCCGGGTCGATCGTGGCCGGGTCGATCGTCGTGGTGGGTCCATCGCGGGAATTGCCTGCCGGGGTGCGGTCGGTCGTCGAGCAGCCGCCGGGCGGGGGACCCGCCGCGGGCCTGGCCGCCGGTCTGACCGCGTTGCCCGACCTGGAAACCGACGCGCTGATCGCGGTGCTGGCCGCCGACCTTCCCGGCATCGATCGGGACACGGTTGCCCGGCTGTGCGCCGCCGCCTCGGCCGGCCCCGGCGGCGCGGTGCTGGTCGACGCCACCGGCAGGCGGCAGTACCTGACCGGTGTCTGGCGGCGCTCGTCGCTGTCCGCCGCCATCGGGGCGCGAGTGGACTGGACCGGACGGCCGCTGCGCGAACTGCTGGCAGCCATTCCCATTCGAGAGGTTCAGGGCTCCCCTGCGGAGACCGCCGACGTGGATACCCCGGACGACTGGGAGCGGTGGCAGCGGGAGTCGCCGTGACAGGCTGCAGACCGGGAGAGATCGGTTCCTTGACGCTGCGCGCGCGCCGAACAGGAACAATGGGCCAGGGGAGCAATCCGAACCCGATGGCCGGCTCGGGTGAGATTCTCGATGTTGCTCTGTATTGCAGCGGGCGACAGCCGGCCCGCCTCTGCACTGCGGGGCGAGCACGCCTGACCGATCGACCAGTGCAGATGAAGGTGCGGCCCAGCGCCGCCGAAGCGAGGAGGACTTGTGAGCTCAGAGGTGCGCAGCGGGGGACCCACCGTCGGAGCTCCGGGCGGCAGGCCGCCGGTCCAGCACACCCCGGCCGCCGATGCGGCGCTGTTGGAACGCACGGTGTTCGAGGTGAAACGGGTGATCGTCGGTCAGGACCGGCTGGTCGAGCGGATGCTGGTGGGGCTGCTGGCCAGAGGGCACCTGCTGATCGAGGGCGTTCCCGGTGTTGCCAAGACGCTGGCCGTCGAGACCTTCGCCAGGGTGGTCGGCGGCACGTTCTCCCGGATCCAGTTCACCCCCGACCTGGTGCCATCGGACCTCCTGGGAACCCGCATCTACCGGGTCGGCCGTGAGCAGTTCGACATCGAACTCGGCCCGGTGGTGGCGAATTTCGTGCTCACCGACGAGATCAACCGGGCCCCGGCCAAGGTGCAGTCGGCCCTGCTCGAGGTGATGGCCGAGCGGCACGTGTCCATCGGCGGGAAGACCTTCCCGATGCCCGACCCGTTCCTGGTGATGGCGACGCAGAACCCGATCGAGAACGAGGGCGTGTACCCGCTGCCGGAGGCGCAGCGCGACCGTTTCCTGTTCAAGCTGCTGGTCGGCTACCCGGAGCCGGACGAGGAACGCGAGATCGTCTACCGGATGGGGGTGGTCCCGCCGGTGGCGAACCAGGTGCTGCCGATCGAGGAGCTCGCGCGGCTGCAGCAGGTGGCGTCCAATGTCTTCGTCCATCACGCACTCGTCGACTACGTCGTGCGGTTGGTCTTCGCGAGCCGGACCCCGGGCGAGCACGGGCTGGCCGAGGTCGCCGGCTGGCTGTCCTACGGCGCGTCGCCCCGCGCCTCGCTCGGCATCATCGCCGCCGCTCGGGCGCTGGCGCTGGTCCGCGGGCGCGACTTCGTCGTTCCGCAGGACGTCCTGGACGTGGCCGCCGACGTGCTGCGGCATCGCCTGGTGCTGTCCTATGACGCGCTTGCCGACGGCGTCCCGGTCGAGGTCATTCTCGGCCGGCTGCTGCAGGCGATCCCGCTGCCGCAGGTCAGCCCGTACACCCACCCCGGCGCGGCCTGATGGTCCAGACCCAGCCAGGGGCGCCGCCGAGCACCGCCGATCCGGCGCGGTTGGATGCCGCCCTGGCGACGCTGGAACTCACCGTCCGCCGCCGGCTGGACGGGCTGCTGCAGGGCAACCACCTCGGGTTGGTACCCGGCCCCGGAACCGAACCCGGTGACGCCCGGCCCTACCATCCGGGCGACGACGTGCGGCGAATGGACTGGTCGGTCACCGCACGCACCACCGAACCGCACATCCGGCAGACCGTGGCCGACCGCGAGCTCGAGACCTGGCTGGTGGCCGACCTTTCTGCGTCTCTGGACTTCGGTACCACCGGCTGCGAGAAGCGTGACCTGGTGGTTGCCGCCGCGGCCGCCGTCGGGCACCTGACCCGCGGTGGGGGGAACCGGATCGGCGCGGTCGTCGCCACCGGGAACGGCGTCAGCAGGATTCCTGCCCGTGGTGGCCGACCGTACCTGCAGCACCTGTTGCGCGAGCTGGCTTCGACACCTCGCTCGGGACCGGGGGCTCGCGGTGATCTCGCGGCTGCCCTGGAGCAACTCCGCCGGCCACCCCGGCGGCGCGGGTTGGCGGTGGTGATGTCCGACTTCATCGGTCCGATGACGTGGGAACGGCCGCTGCGGGCGCTGTCCGCGCGGCACGACCTGCTCGCGGTCGAGGTGCTCGATCCACGGGACGTCGAACTTCCGGCCGTCGGGCTGGTCACCCTGATGGACCCGGAAAGCGGCCGGACGAAGGAGGTCTCCACCACCCTGGAGCTACGGACGGCATTCGCCCGGGCCGCGCAGGAACATCGGGATCAGGTTGCGGTGGCCCTGCGGCGGGCCGGCGCGGCGCACCTGGTGTTGCGGACCGACCGGGACTGGGTGTCGGACGTGATGCGCTTCGTGATGTCCCGCAAGCGCGGGTGGACAGGGGCGGCCACCGCCGCCGCGGGTCCGGCCGGCGCCCGGGCGGGGGAGGCCTGGTGAACTTCACCCAGCCCTATTGGTTCGCTGCCGGCCTGCTGGTGCTCGCCCTGGCAATCGGGTACCTGCTGGCCCAGCGCCGCACCCGGCGGCACACGATGCGGTTCGCGAACCTGGAGCTGCTGGACAAGGTCGCCCCGCGGCGGCCCGGTCGCTGGCGGCACGTCCCGACGGCGTTGGTGCTGGTCGGCCTGGTGCTGTTGACCGTCGCGCTGGCCGGCCCGACCGCCGACACCAAGGAGCCACGGAACCGGGCCACCGTCATGCTCGCGATCGACGTGTCGCTGTCCATGGAGGCCACCGACGTCGCGCCCAACCGGCTCGCGGCCGCGCAGGACGCCGCCACTCAGTTCGTGGACGACCTCACGCCGGGCGTCAACCTCGGCATTGTCTCGTTCGCCGGCATCGCCACCGTGCTGGTCAGCCCGACCACCGACCGGGCCGCGGCGAAGCAGGCCATCGCGGGCCTGACGCTGGACGAGCGGACCGCCACCGGTGAGGCGATCATCTCCAGCCTGCAGACCATCCAGCTGTTCTCCAAATCGCTGCCCGGCCCCGCGGACGGCAGCGACCCTGGACCGCCGCCGGCCCGGATCGTGCTGATGACCGACGGCAAGCGCACCGTCGGGCGCACCGAACAGGACGCCGCGCAGCGCGCCGCCGACGCGAAGGTGCCGGTGTCCGTCATCGCGTTCGGCACCGACAACGGTTCGATCACCGTCAACGACGAGACCATCCCGGTGCCGCTGGACACCGAGGCGATGCAGCAGATCGCACAGATCTCCTCCGGCGACTTCCACACCGCCGCCACCACCGAGGAACTCAAGTCTGTGTACGCACAACTGGGCGAGCAGATCGGTTACGAGATCAAGCAGCGGGACGTGTCCCGGCCGTGGCTGATCGCCGGCACCGCGCTGGTGCTGCTCGGCTCGGCCGCGGCGCTGGTTCTCACCTCGCGGATCCCCTGAAGGCCGCCGGGCGCATCCCCTGGACTGCGGCGACGCGGTGTCCGGATAGGGTCGCTGCGCATCGGATCGCGGTGTGCCCGCCCGAGAGGAGTGCAAGTGACCGTGCCAGCGCAGGCCGGCTCAGGACGATCGGTGCTGGTCACCGGCGGCAATCGCGGCATCGGGCTGGCCATCGCCCGGTCGTTGTCGGCCGCGGGTCACCGGGTGACGGTGACCCATCGATCCGGCGAACCACCCGAGGGTCTGGCCGGGGTGATCTGCGACGTGACCGACGGCGCCAGTGTCGACGCGGCGTTCACCCAGGTGGAGCAGGCCCAGGGTCCCGTGGAGGTGCTGGTGGCCAACGCCGGCATCACCGACGACACGTTGCTGCTGCGGATGGGCGAGGACGCCTTCAGCTCGGTCGTCGACGCCAACCTCACCGGCTCGTACCGGGTGGCCAAGCGGGCGGCGAGCGGCATGCTCCGCAAGCGCTGGGGACGGATGATCTTCATCTCCTCCGTGGTCGGGCTCTCCGGCGGCGCCGGTCAGGCGAACTATGCCTCGTCGAAGGCCGGCCTGGTGGGGCTCGCGCGGTCGATCGCCCGCGAGCTCGGATCGCGCAACATCACCGCCAACGTGATCGCTCCCGGATTCGTCGACACCGACATGACCCGCTCGCTGCCCGAGGCGCGGCGGGCCGAGATCATCGGCCAGGTGCCGCTGCGCAGGTACGCAGAGCCGGACGAGGTCGCCGCCGCGGTGGCCTTTCTGGCCTCGGATGCCGCGGCGTACATCACCGGCGCCGTGCTGCCGGTCGACGGTGGTCTCGGCATGGGCCACTGACCGGCCGCAGGCACCGACCCCGTCACCGGGTTGCGCCCACCCGGCACGCAGTTGCCCGCTTCCCGTACCCGCCGTACGACCATCAGAAAGGCATCCAGCACATGACCGACCAGCTCGGCACCGGACTGCTCGCCGGTAAGAACCTGCTCATCACCGGCGTCATCACCGAGGCGTCGATGGCCTTCCACACAGCGCGGCTCGCGCAGCAGCAGGGCGCCAACGTCGTGCTGACCGGCTACGGCAGGCTGTCGTTGGTCGAGCGGATCGCCAAGCGGCTGCCGGAGGCCGCTCCCGTCGTGGAGTTGGACGTCACCGACAAGGCGCAGCTGGACACCCTGGCCGACCGGGTGGCCGAGTTCGCGCCGCGGCTGGACGGGGTGCTGCACTCCATCGGTTTCGCGCCGGCCACCGCGCTCGGTGGCGACTTCCTGGAGTGCCCGTGGGAGGACGTCGCGACCACCGTGCACACCTCCGCCTACTCGCTCAAGTCGCTGTCGGTGGCCGCGTTGCCCCTGATGACCTCCGGCGGCAGCATCGTCGGACTCGATTTCGACGCCCGGCAGGCGTGGCCGGCCTACGACTGGATGGGGGTGGCCAAGGCCGCGCTGGAGTCCGTCACCCGTTATCTGGCGCGTGATCTCGGACCGCGCGGGATCAGGGTGAACCTGGTCTGCGCCGGGCCGATCAAGACCATGGCGGCGAAGTCCATCCCCGGTTTCACCGACCTGGAGAACGGCTGGTCGGGACGTGCGCCGCTGGGCTGGGACACCTCCGACCCGACTCCGGTGGCCCGGGCCGCCGTGGCACTGCTGTCCGACCTGTTCCCGGCGACCAGCGGGTCGATGGTGATGGTGGACGGCGGCTTCCACGCGCTCGGCTTCGGCACCGCGGAGATCCAGCAGGCGCACGGGTAACGCGCCACCTGACGGTGCGCGCCATCAGTCGGACCGGCGCGACCGCCCGGTGGAACGGGTGCGGACGGCGTGCACGGAGTTGGCCCGCGGCTGGCTCAGCGCGGCGACCGCGGCTCCGACGGCGGCGCGCCTGCTCTCCCTGATCGCGATCGCCAACGGCCGCAGGACGTCGTCCACCGCGGCCATCTCGTAGCTGGTGACCGCGGCGGTGTCCTGACTGCTGGCCACGGCGAGCAGGGCGTGCAGCGAGATGGCGGTGGCCAACAGCGCGGACGCTGCCGGAGGGGTGCCGGGCGGACAGGTCACGGCCTCAGCGAGCATCACCAGGCGGACCTGCTCCCGGGCGGTGTCGGACCCGCGAGCCACGTCCAGGGCGGTCAGTGAGCGGGTCGCCTTGCCCACCGCGGCGTCGAGCATCTCGTGCGCCTGCCCCAGGCCGAGCGCCGGATGCCGGGTTCGGCAGCCGAACACCCGCCACTGGCCATCGCTGGGGACCAGCCCGAGATCGTTGTCCGTCATCACCACCACGGCGCCGGCGTCGAGTCCCGCGACCGTCAGCTCGCCGCCGGTCGGCAACCCCCGCATGTCACCCGGATACGGCAGCAGCAGTTCGGGCCGCCCGCCGGCCCGCAGCAGGGGCAGCAGACTGGCCGAGCCGCTGCTGGGCGAACCGGGACCCGGTAGTCCGGTGCTGTCGGCGATTTCCGCGGTGGCGGCCCGGACCCCCGCGCGATGGCCCGAGTCGTCGATGGCGGTCAGCACGTCGTCGGCGCTGGCGCCGCCCTGCCACGCGGCCGCCCAGAGGGCGAGCGTGGTCGCTGCGCGCAGCGTGCCGGGTGCAGACATGAGCGCAACCGTACGTCACGACGCCGTCGACGGAGGCCCTGTCCGCGCGGGTGATCCACCCGGCTCGGCGGCGGGCAGCCCGTCGACGACCCGGGCGTGGTTCCCGCCGCCGCCGCCGCCTCCCGCGTAACGTCGTCGCCCGTGCCCACCCCCGGACAGCAACCAGCCCGGTACCCCGACCGCTACGGACCGGACGTGCTCGCCGCCGGCCGACCGGTCCGGCAGATCCCCGAGATCACAGCCGTTTCCGGCGTTGTCGCGGAGGACCCGCTGTCCGGCTTCTGCGGCGCGGTGGTGGCGTGCAACTCGACGACGGTGACCCTGGAGGACCGGGCGGGTCGCCGTCGCCTGTTTCCGCTGGAGCGCGGCGCGTTCCTGGTCGACGGCCGGCAGGCGACCCTGGTGCGGCCGGTCACCGCGGCGGCCCCGGCGCGGTCCGCGTCCGGATCGCGGCTGGTGACCGGACTGCGCGCGAGAACCGCCCGTGCAGCGAGGATCTGGGTGGAGGGAATCCACGACGCCGCGCTGGTGGAACGGGTCTGGGGCCACGACCTGCGGGTCGAGGGCATCGTCGTGGAACCGATCGAAGGGCTGGACAACCTGCCGGCGGCCGTGGCGGAGTTCGGCCCCGGGGGCGGACGCCGGCTGGGCGTGCTGGTCGACCATCTGGTGCCGCGATCCAAGGAGAGCCGCATCGCCGCAGCCGTTCTCGCCGAACACGGGGATGCGGTGCTGATCACCGGACATCCGTACATCGACATCTGGCAGGCGGTGCGCCCGTCGGCCGTCGGCATCGCGGCCTGGCCCGACGTCCCGCGCGGCGTCGACTGGAAGACCGGCGTATGCGCCGCGCTGGGCATGCCGGACACCCGGCAGATGTGGGGCCGGGTGAACGGTGCCGTCCGCAGCTACCGGGACCTGGACACGCCGCTGATCACCGCGGTCGAGCAGCTGATCGACTTCGTCGCCCAACCCTGATCCGGCACAGCTCAGCAGCAGCGCGCCCCCGGGTTGGCGTCCATCGCGGCGTACCGGTCCCGCCAGTACTGCTTCTCCGTCGGGACCGGTTCGCCGGGATGACGGCGGGCAAGGTGATCGCAGTACCGGGCGTAGGCGTTGTCGCCCATCACCGACGAGAACCACCACCTGATCCCGCCCACTATTCCGCCCGGTGTCCCGCCGCTCAGGCGCCGCCCGTCAGCCATGGCCGCCGCCCGACCTGACCGGCGTCCGGCCGGTTTCCGCCCACTGGGCGGCGACCTCCTTCTCCGCCGGGGTCGTCAGGAATCCGCTGGGCGCGAACATGTGTGACGGTTCCTCGGGTTCCTCCGTGGTGGGTAGCCCGCCGGCCCGGATCGACCGGATGCAGACCACGATCGCCGCCAGTACGACGATGATCACCAGGCCGGCAAAGAGAATCGACAGGATGCCCTGGATCAAGGTGTTGCGGATGACGGCGTCGATGGCGGCCGGACTGCTGGCGGTGCCGAACGTCTGGGCGCCGGATTCCTTGGCCGCGACGAAATTGTTGTGCTGGGTGAAGTAGCCGATCGCCGGGACCGACGAGAAGATCTTCTGGTACGAGGCGGTCAGCGTCACGATCAGGTCCCAGACCAGCGGCACGCCGGGAATCCACGCCCACTTGTACATCCGCTTCTTGATCAGCACGGTGAACACGACGGTCAGCGCAATGGCCGCCAGCAGCTGGTTGGCGATCCCGAACAGCGGGAAGAGCGTGTTGATCCCGCCCAGCGGGTCGGTGACGCCCATCAGCAGGATGGCGCCCCAGAGGAGAACGACCACCAGCGAGCAGGTCCAGGCACCGATCCGCCAGGACGGATCCCGGAACTTCCGCGCACCTGGGATGTTCCCGATCGAGTCCGACAGCATGAAGCGGGCCACCCGGGTGCCGGCGTCAACGGTGGTCAGGATGAACAGCGCCTCGAACATGATCGCGAAGTGGTACCAGAACGCCTTGAGGCCTGCGCCGCCCGCGACATCGCTCAACACCTCGGACATCCCGAAGGCCAGGGTGGGGGCGCCGCCGGTGCGCGAGATGATCGACTCCTCACCGACATCGGCGGCCGCCTGGGTGAAGGACGCGGCCGTCACGGACGGGCTGGACAACCCCAGCCCGTTCACATAGTTGGCCGCGGTTTCCGGGGTGCCGCCGGTGAGCCCCACCGGCGCGTTGAGCGCGAAGTACAGGTGCTGGTCGATGATGACGGCGGTGACCAGCGCCATGATCGCGACGAACGACTCGGTCAGCATGCCGCCGTAGCCGATCATCCTTGTCTGGCTTTCCTTCTCGATCATCTTCGGGGTGGTCCCGGAGCAGATCAAAGCGTGGAAACCCGACAGTGCGCCGCAGGCGATGGTGATGAACAGGAACGGGAACAACGAGCCGGCGAAGGCGGGTCCGTTGCCCTCGGTGGCGAACGGGGTGACCGCTGGCATCTGCACGACCGGCCGGGCGATCAGGATGCCGACGGCAAGCAGCACGATGGTGCCGACCTTCATGAAGGTGGACAGGTAGTCCCGCGGAGCGAGCAGCAGCCAGACCGGCAGCACCGACGCCGCGAATCCGTAGATGAGCAGGCCCCAGGCGATGGTGACCTTGCCCAGGGTGAACCAGCTCTGGCCCCATTCGGTTTCCGCGACCCAGCCGCCCGAGATGATCGCCAGCAGCAGCAGTGCGACGCCGATGAGGGAGACCTCGGACACCCGGCCCGGCCGCAGGAACCGCAGGTAGACCCCCATGAACAGCGCGATCGGCACCGTCATCAGCAGTGAGAACACGCCCCACGGGCTCTCGGCGAGGGCGTTGACGACGACGAGTGCCAGCACCGCGATCAGGATGATCATGATGACGAAGACACCGATCATGGCGGCGACGCCGCCGATCCGGCCGAGTTCGTCCCGGGCCATTTGGCCCAGGCTCCGACCGCGCCTGCGGGTGGACAGCCAGAGCACCAGGTAGTCCTGGACGCCGCCGGCCAGCACCACGCCGATGATGATCCACATCGTGCCCGGCAGGTAACCCATCTGGGCGGCCAGTACCGGTCCTACCAGCGGGCCGGCGCCCGCGATCGCGGCGAAGTGGTGGCCGAACAGCACCCTGCGGTCGGTGGGATCGAAATCCTTGCCGTTCGAGTAGGTCTCGGCCGGTGTCGCGCGTTCGTCCCGCGGCTTGACGATCTTGTACTCGATCAGCCGCGCGTAGAACCGGAAAGCGATGACGTACGTGCAGACGGCGGCGAACACGAACCAGACGGAGTTGACCTGCTCGCCGCGGACGATCGCGATCATCACCCACGCGAAGCCGCCGAGCAGGGCGATCACCAGGTAGGCGACCCTGGCGGTCGGGGTGAGCGGAGTCCGCTTGCGGACCGCGACCGGAGGCTGGTCGGGATCGGTGCGGATCAGATCGGTGTCGGTTGTCATGGGGCCACTTCCGCTCGTGGGTACCGGTCATTCACCGCGACGGTGCACGCTCTACCGAACCCGCCTGAAAAGCGGTATTCGTGGCGTTGTGCCGTATTCGCGGCGGCAATTCAGCCGTTCGTTTCCCGCAGAACCAGCTCGTGAAACGCCCTTGGCTGCAGCGGGTCACGGGCCGCATCTCGTACCACCGAACACCCTTCCACGGCGGGCCCGCGCCCGCAGGATCGAAGGCCTCAGGACGGGGAGTTTGGCCCGCAAAAGATGGGTATGAGCGAATCGGCCGCCGCCGACAGTCCGGTACGCCCGAAGAAATATCCCAGCCGCCGGCACCCCTTGTCCGCCCCTGCGGCGCGGCCCCGGCTCGTCCCACGGGCGAGCCCATCGCACTGGCATGATGAACGTATGTCCGGATGGATCTGGTTCAGCGGAGCGGTGTTGCTCTCGATCGCCGAGGTGCTCGGCGCCGAGTTCGTGCTGCTGATGCTGGGCGGCGGCGCGCTGGTGACGGCCGGCTTCGCCGTCTTTTTCCCGGATCTGCTCTGGTTGCAGCTGATCGTCTTCGCGTTGTCGTCCGTGGCCTTGGTGCTCGGGCTGCGACCGGTGTTGCTGCGCAAGTACTACCAGCCGTCGAACATCCGTAGCGGGATCGAGGCCATCGTCGGTTCCAAGGGAACCGTGGTGTCCACGGTCGATGCCGACGGCGGGCAGGTCAAGATCGGCGGAGAGGTCTGGTCCGCCGTCAATATGGAAGGTCATCGAGCGCTGCCACCCGGCACGACGGTGACCATCGTCGAGGTCCGCGGCGCAACCGCGGTCGTGATGTGGGGGCCCTGATTTCATGGATCCAGTTCTGATCGTCGCCATCATCGTCGCCGTCCTGGTGGTGGTCACCCTCATCCGGTCGGTCAAGGTGATCCCGCAGGCGCAGGCCGCGGTGATCGAACGGCTCGGCCGGTTCAACAAGGCGAGCGGTGCCGGGCTGGTCTGGCTGGTCCCGTTCATCGACCGGATCCGGGCTCGCATCGATCTGCGCGAGCAGGTGGTGTCCTTCCCGCCGCAACCGGTGATCACCGAGGACAACCTGACGGTGTCCATCGACACCGTCGTCTACTTCCAGGTGACCGATCCCCGGGCCGCCGTTTACGAGATCGCGAACTACATCGTCGCCGTCGAGCAGCTGACCACCACCACGTTGCGGAACGTCGTCGGCGGGATGAATCTCGAGCAGACCCTCACCAGCCGTGACTCCATCAACGGACAGCTGCGTGGCGTGCTGGACGAGGCCACCGGCAAGTGGGGGATCAGGGTCGCCCGGGTCGAGCTGAAGGCGATCGACCCGCCGCCGTCGATCCAGGAGGCGATGGAGAAGCAGATGCGCGCCGACCGGGACAAGCGCGCGATGATCCTGAACTCCGAGGGCCTGCGGGAGTCCTCGATCAAGACGGCGGAAGGCCAGAAGCAGGCCGCCGTGCTCACCGCCGAGGGCGCCAAGCAGTCGTCCATCCTGGCCGCCGAGGGCGAGCGGCAGTCCCGCATCCTGCGTGCCCAGGGCGAGCGGGCCGCCAGGTACCTGCAGGCGCAGGGCCAGGCGAAGGCGATCGAGAAGGTTTTCGCCGCCGTCAAGGCCGGCAAGCCGACGCCGGAACTACTTGCCTACCAATACCTTCAGACGCTGCCGCAGATGGCCCAGGGCGACGCCAACAAGGTGTGGATGATCCCGAGCGATTTCTCCAAGTCGCTCGAGGGCTTCGCCAGGATGCTGGGTACCAAGGGCGACGACGGCGTCTTCCGGTACGAGCCACCCGCCGACGACCCCGCCGACGCCGCCAAGTCGCGGGCCGGCGACATCGACGACGATGTTGCCGACTGGTTCGACGGAACGTCGGCGCAAGAGGTGGCCGAGGCCGTGCGTGCGGTGGAGCGCGAGGCCTCCGTGACGATCGAGGAGCAGGACGCCGCCCGGCTGGCCGCGAACCGCGACCGCGCCGAACTGGCCGGCGCGTCCGGTCATCCGCCGATGCTGCCCGGCGGCCAGCAGGCCCAGCAGCCGCAACTCGGCGGCTACCCGACCCAGGGCTACCCGGGACGGGACGACCCGCCACCCGGATACCAGCAGAGCCCCCCGCCCGGATACCAGCAGGGACCCGCGCCGGGTCAACCCCCGTACCGGCAGCCGGACGGACCCCGCCCGGATCAGGGCTGACAGATCCCATTGGATGAGCCCGGCGCCGCCGGCCCCGCGCCGGGGGCCGGCGTTGCCGACATCGGCGGGCTGGAACGGCTGGCCATCGTCGGTCCGGGCCGGGTCGGCGGCGCGATCGCCCAGGCCCTACGGGCAGCGGGTCGTCCCGTGTCGGGACCGTACGGCCGCGGTTACCGGGGCGTCGGCCTCGGCGGGCAACACGACCGGGTAGTGCTGCTCTGTGTCCCTGATGCGGCGATCGCCGACGCCGCCGCGCTCATCGATCGGCGAGCCCTGGTCGGGCACTGTTCCGGCGCGTCCGGCCTCGATGTGCTGGGCGATCGGGAGGGCTTCAGCGTGCATCCCCTGATGACCGTCACCGAACAGGGCACCGACCTGACGGGTGTCTGGGCGGCGGTCGCCGGTTCGACGCCCGCGGCGCTACGGGTCGCGACGGCGCTGGCGAGCGCAGTCGGGTTGCGTCCGGTTGAGGTTTCCGAGCCCGACCGGGTGGCTTACCACGCCGCGGCCGCCATCGCCTCGAATTTTCTGGTGACCTTGGAAGATGCTGCCGCGCAACTGATGTCAAGTGCCGGTTTGGACCGGGCGGTGCTGCTTCCGTTGGCGTCCGCGGCCCTGCAGAACTGGGGGAGAGCCGGTGCGGCCGCGCTGACCGGTCCGGTGGCCCGGGGTGACACCGGAACCGTGGAACGGCATCGGGCCGTCATCGCCGAGCGCGCGCCGGAGTTGTCGCCCCTGTTCGAGGCCATGGTGTCGGCGACCGAGCGGATGGCCGCGCGGGACCGCAACGGCACCACCGGGCAGCAGCCGGACAGGTAAAGTCCCGCCGGATGGAAATCGTCCGAACGGTGCGCGAGCTGCGTGCCGCCCTGCGTCCGGTTCGCGGCGATACCGCACTGCCGCACCGCGGTTCGGTCGGCCTGGTGCCGACGATGGGTGCGTTGCACGAGGGGCACCTCGCGCTCTGCCGTAGCGCCCGGGCGGACAACGACATCGTGGTGCTGTCGATCTTCGTCAACCCGACCCAGTTCAATGACCCAAAGGACCTGGCCGGCTACCCGCGGGACGAGGCCGCCGACGTGGCGATGGCGGCGGGCGCCGGTGTCGACGTGGTCTTCGCACCAACCGCGACCGAGGTCTACCCGCCCGGCTTCAGCGCCAGCGTCGAGCTGCACGGGCCAATCGTGGAGAGGCTGGAGGGGGCGCACCGGGGCATCGGTCACTTCCGCGGCGTCACGACCGTGGTCAGCAAGCTGCTGAACATGGCGCAGCCCGACCGGGCCTACTTCGGCCAGAAGGACGCCCAGCAGGCCAGGGTGGTGAGGGCGATGGTCGCCGACCTGGACATCGACACGACGATCGTCACGGTGCCGACGGTCCGGGAGCCCGACGGACTGGCGATGTCGAGCCGCAATCGCCGATTGTCGCCGGCCGATCGGGCCAGGGCGGCCGAGGTTCCGGCCGCGTTGCATGCGGCGGAGGCGGTCGCGGCGGCGGGGGAGCGCGACTCCTCGGTCATCGTCGCCGCGGCGCTCGGGCGCTGTGCGGAGACCGGGCTGACGCCGGAGTACGTCGCCCTCGTCGACGCGGACACCTTCCTGCCGGTCGACACCCTGACCCGGGCCTCCGCTGTGCTGGCCATCGCGGTCGAGGTCGGCGGCACCCGGTTGATCGACAACCTGCTCATCCGGACCGGCTCTGCAGCGACGGATCCGGCGTCGGAACGCTGATCCGCCCCCTGCGGAAGACGGGTAAGCCTGCCGCCCGCACCCGCCACGTCCAGCCGGTCTGTCTCCCGCACGGAACCGCGGGGTGGAGTCGGTCACAACCGTCGTCACTCGGCTCGACGCCCGCCTTTCCAGCGAGCATGATCGCGAGCACCACGGCGAGGCGGCGCAGACCAGCGACGATCCGAACGCCGCCCCAGAAAACCATCACCACGTGGCCGACCGGACCGCCTCGACCGGCGAGGTCGTGCGGGGCGAGTGTCGACCGCCGGGAACCCGCACCGAGCAGGGCACAGCGGTAGCAAAGGAGCAGCCGATGTCCACCCGTCCATCCCTGCCGACCGTACGGCGGCCCGTGACCATTCCGGCCCTGCACGAGATGAAGCGCAGCGGCCGGCCGATCGTCATGGTCACCGCCTACGACCACCCCAGTGCGCGGGCCGCCGAAGCCGCCGATGTCGACATGGTGCTCGTCGGCGATTCCGGTGCGATGACGGTGCTGGGCCACTCGAGCACCGTTGCGGTCACCGTCGACGAGATGCTGGTGCTGGCCAAGGCCGCCCGTCGCGGCGTCGACCACGCCCTGCTGGTGGCCGATCTCCCGTTCGGCTCCTACGAGGTGAGCGACGAGCAGGCGATCGCGACCGCTGTCCGGTTCGTCAAGGAGGCCGGCGCGGACGCCGTCAAGCTGGAACGCGGTGACGACAGCGCCATCAGCCGGGCGCGGGCCATCGTCGGCGCGGGTATCCCGGTGGTCGGCCACGTCGGGCTCACGCCGCAGTCCGCGACCTCGCTGGGTGGCTACCGCGCGCAGGGCCGAACCGCCGAATCGGCGATGCGGATTGCCCGCGGCGCGCTCGGCCTGCAGGACGCCGGGTGCTTCTGCATCGTCTTCGAGGCCGTTCCGGCAGCGGTGACGGCGGACCTGATGACGCGGATGACGGTGCCGGTGATCGGTATCGGTGCAGGCCCGGCCACCGACGGTCAGGTACTGGTCTTTCACGACCTGCTGGGGATCAGGGAGGGCACCGGCGCGAAGTTCGTCCGTCGTTACGCCGACCTGCAGGACGCGATGAACGAGGGCGTCGCCCGGTACGCCGACGAGGTCCGGAGCGGGTCCTTCCCGTCCGCCGAACACGGCTACGGCATCGACCAGAACGAGTTGGCGCGCTTCCGCGCGCTGCAGAACGGCCTGCCGAACGGCGCGGTCCCCGCCAGCCCGCTCATCCGGCCCGCGCAGATGGGATGACGGCTGGGCCCGGCCCGCGCAATTGCCTGACCGACGTCTCCGGGCTCTCGGTGGGCCACCACACCGTCACCGGCGCAGGGTTCCTCACCGGCACCACGGTGATCCTGGCCCCGCCGGGCGGGATGGTCGCCGGGGTCGATGTGCGCGGCGGTGGCCCGGCAACGCACGAGACGGACCTGTTGAACCCCGCCGCGGCGGTCGAGCGGATCCACGCCGTGGTGCTCAGTGGCGGCAGCGCCTTCGGGCTGGCCGCCTGCTCCGGGGTGCTGTACAGCCTCGCGGAGCAGGGCATCGGGCTGTCGGTGGCTCCCGATCCGGCGGCGGTCGTCCCGATCGTTCCCGGGGCGGCCCTGTTCGACCTGGGGCGGGGCGGCAGCTTCGTCGCGCGGCCGACGGCTGACTACGGCACCGCCGCACTCGAGGACGCGTTGCACCACCGGGACAGCGCCGATCCGGTTCCTCAGGGAAGCGTCGGAGCGGGAACCGGCGCGGTGGTCGGCAATCTCAAGGGCGGCATCGGCAGCGCCTCCCAGTTGCTCGAATCGGGCGTCACCGTCGCGGCTCTGGTGGCCGCCAACGCCGTCGGTTCACCCTTCGATCCAGGAACCGGTGAGCTGCTCGGTGCCCGGTTGATGCTCCCCGGGGACGGTACGGCGCCGCGGCCGGACAGCGCCGGCCTGGCCGCGCTGCTCGCCGCGACAGCACCCCGCAAGCCGGGGATAAGTTTCGGCGCGGGCGATGCTGCAGCGGAGGCGGAGGTCGCGGCGATCAGCAACACCACCCTCGCGGTCGTCGCCACCGACGCCACGCTCACCAAGGCGCAGTGCACCAAGATGGCGCAGGTTGCGCAGGACGGGCTCGCCCGGGCCATCAACCCGGTGCACACCATGTTCGACGGGGACACCGTGTTCGGTCTCGCCACCGGCACGGCGGGCGAACCCGGCCCGATGGGTTTGTTCGGGATCGTCGCCGCGGCCGCCGACGTCGTCAGCCGCGCCATCGTCAGGGCGGTGCTGGCCGCGGAGACCACGACCACCGACGCGGGAACCTGGCCCTCATTCGCGGACGTTGTCGCAGGTAGCCTGCCGGAATGATGTCCGATTCGCCCGCTGAGCCCGGCGGGTGGGTGCGCGGCGGAACCGGCTGGCGGACGGCCGCCCGCTGGACGTCGAGGATCGGCTGGCTGCTGTGGATCGCCATGCAGGTGATCGCCGAAGACCCGTTCCCGCCCGAGATCTCGCTGTCCCAGTACGGCCTGGGTGGGGCCGGTTTCGTCTTCACGCTGTGGGCCGTCGGGCTCGGCGTCACGCCGCTGTTGCTGCTGAGATACCGGCCGGTGGACGGGCCGGCGCTGCCGGTGGCGTGGGTCGCCTTCGTCGGCGCCCTGCTCACCGGACTGGTTCGGACCGACGAGGGTGGCCTGCAGCTGTCGTTGGCGGCGAAGGTGCACCAGGTGGTGGCCGTCGTCGCCCTGGTGTTGCTGCCGCTCGGCGTGCTGTTCGCGATGATCACCGCCGACCGCCGCTGGTGGCGGCTCGCGGTGGGGATCGCCTTCGCCACCGCGGGCGTCGGCGTGCTGGTGCTGATGTCGGCGGCGGGCATCGACACGGCCGGAATCGGGGCGCCGGCGTCCTGGGCGCTGTGGGAAGGCAGCCTGGGTGTCCTGGAGATGCTACTGGTCAGCGTGTACGCGGCTGCGGCGCCGACCGTCGGTGCAAGGGTGGCTCGTCAGGCGGCAATTCCGCCGGTAGAGTCGGCTGGCTAGTGAGCATTACGACCGTTTAAGCATCGGCGCTTCCGGACACCTACCCAACGGCCCACCAGGCCGCCCCGCCGAGCTGTCGACGGTGAACCTGGCACGTCGGAGCGCTCCGTCCAGCACTCGTTCAACCCGAGGAATGATGATGACCACCCAACCGAGCACTCCCGTTCATACGACGACTGCTCGCCGTCGTCCGCATGTCGTCGTCATCGGCGGTGGATTCGGCGGACTGACCACCATCAACGCCCTGTCGAAGTCGGACGTCGACATCACGCTGATCGACCGGCACACCTACAACGCGTTCCAACCGCTGCTCTACCAGGTCGCCACCGCCGGCCTCAACCCCGGCGACGTCACCTTCTTCCTGCGCGCCACCAGGATGCGTCAGAAGAACGTCAGCTTCCGGCAGGGCGAGGTCACCGGCGTCGACACGGAGCAGCAGATCATCACCTTCCACGACGGCGGAACCCTCGAGTACGACTACCTGGTGATCGCCACCGGCGCGACCACCAACTACTTCGGTACCAAGGGTGCGGAGGAGAACTCACGGGCGATCTACACCCGCAAGCAGGCACTCAAGCTGCGTGACGAGATCTTCACCAATCTGGAGCACGCGGCGGCGTCCAATCGGGATGACGATTTGGCCCTCGTGGTGGTGGGCGCCGGCCCGACCGGCGTCGAGATGGCCGGCGCGCTGGCCGAGCTCCGCAACGATGCGATGGCATCGATCTACCCCGAGCTGGACCCCCGGCGCACGCACATCGTGCTCGTGGAGATGGCCGACAAGGTCCTGGCGCCGTTTGCCCCGTCATTGCGCGAGTTCGCGGCGAAGGCGCTGCGCGAGCGTGGCGTCGAACTCCGGCTCAACACCTCGGTGCAGGAGGTCCGCCCCGATGGTGTGGTGCTCGGCGGCGGCGAGTTCCTCAAGGCGGGTGTGGTGATCTGGGCGACCGGTGTCGCGGTGCCCAAGGTCGTCGGCACCTGGGGTCTGCCGCAGGGTCGTGGCGGGCGCATCCAGGTGGACGCGGATCTGCGGGTCACCGGATTCAAGAACATCTTCGCGATCGGCGACGTGGCGCTGCTGCCGGACCCGCTGCCCCAGCTGGCGCAGCCCGCACTGCAGGGCGGCAAGCACGCCGGCAAGCAGATCGCCGCGCTGGTGACCGGCCGGCCGACCCACCCGTTCCGCTATCACGACAAGGGCACGATGGCGACCGTCGGGCGTCGTGCGGCGATCGCCGACATCGCCCTGATGAAGGGCAAGTCGATCCGGTTGACCGGCACGCTGGCCTGGCTGGCGTGGCTGTTCGTGCACATCGTCATGTTGCTTGGCAACCGCAACCGGCTGGCCACGCTGGTCAACCTGTCGACCAAGTACCTGGCACCCTCCCGCCGGACGAACCCGATCGTTGGAGACGTGCCGGTGTTCGAGCACCAGATCCCCGAGTACGAAAGCTGACGAACCGGTGCGCGGCCGGCGGTGGGGACGCCGGCCAGCACGCCATCGGGTGTGTGGTGGTGAACGCCACCGCACCCTCGTGACGGCAGCGAGGATCCTGGGTTGGGGGTGGACATGACGGCACCACAGTGGTTGACCGCCGCCGAGGCGCGCGCCTGGCGAGCACTGCAGCAGCTGAACGCGCCGCTGGCGGCCGTCCTGAACCGGCAATTGCTCCGCGATTCTGCGCTCTCGACCGCCGACTACCAGGTCCTGGTGGTGCTGTCCGAGACCCCGGGCGGTGTCCTCCGCGCCGGTGAGCTCGGTCGCGCCACCGGGTGGGAGAAGAGCCGGCTCTCGCACCACCTGAAGCGGATGGAGGCCAGGCGGCTGGTGGAACGGCGCGACTGCGCCACCGACGGCCGGGGTCTGATGGTGGCCATCACCGAGGTAGGCCGGGCCGCCATCGAAGACGCCGCGCCGGGGCATGTGGCGGCCGTGCGCGAGTACGTGATCGACGTGCTGACGCCGGAGCAGATCGACGTCCTCGCGCAGATCGGCGAGGCCGTCGGTGCTCGGCTCACCGCGGAGAACTGCCGCGCGGCGGCCGAGGAGGAGGGCTCTGCCGGGGGCGTAGGTGTTGACGAGGCTGCCGAGTCCGGCGCTGCACGGGCCGATCCGGTGTCGGCCCGATGAGCGGCCCCGCGCAATCGGACGGCTCCGGAATGCCGCGGGTACCGCCGAAGCTGACGAAGACCGACTCTGGCGGCGCTCAGCAACCCGCGGCCGAAGACGCGCCGCCGAAGGCCGTTCCCACCGGCCAGTTCGAGGTCGGCCGCTCCGAGGTCGCCGCGTCTCCCGCGTCGGCGAAATCGGCAAACTCTCAACCTTTACTGGAGGTGGAGTTCGAGGCTGCCACGCCGACCAAGGCGCCCGAATCGCGCGCCAGGCGGGTGCTCGCGGCCGGCGCCAACGCCCGGGACCGGGGGCTGCAGCAGCTGGTCGCCGTCCTCGTCCCGCTCATCCGCGCCACGCGGTACCCGACCCTGCTCGTCGTCCTGGTGGCGGGAATCCCGGCGGCGGCGGCGGTCCTGATCTCACTGTTGCGGTTGGGTCCGGATGATCCGTTCTGGTTGTTGCTCGGCGGCATCGGTCTGGTACTGGCCGGGTGGCTGGCTCTCCGCCGCCGACAGCTGCTGGCGGTGGCCGAGGATCCCGCCGCGCTGACCGACGCCCTGGCAGGCGTGATCACCGGCCGCGAGATGTGGGACCAGCTGGTCGGCAACCTCTCTGCCGGAAAGGTCGGTGCAGCGGTCGTGCGTCGTTCTCGACCGCTGCGGATTCTCGGGGGGCTGTGGCGGGGGGTGCAGATGACCGGCATCCTGACCCAGATCACCGACCGACCGGAGCTGCAACCGTTGTTGCCGGGCCGGTTGCGAGGGATCTGGTTCCTGGGCATCGCTTGCCTGATCGCCGGCGTCGTCCTCACCGCGGCTGTGCTGGTCGAGATGGTGCTTTATCTGCTCGGTGCGTGACAACCTTCTGGCCGGGAACCTTGGAGCGGTCCGCCATACGACTACCGTTGGCGGAGCGACGGCGGTGTGGGCCGGCCGCTCGAAGTGTGTTCCGAACAGCGACCACCGAACGCCTCGACGGCGTGACAGGAGGCATAGATGAGCCAGATTGACGAAACCCAGCCCGGGTCCGACGTCGACGACCGGTCCACCGACCATGATCAGATCAGCGAGGGTGACGCCGGCAGCGGGCAGGACGATTGGCTGGACACCGGCTACAACCCGCCCGACCGCGAGCCGCGCACGCACGTGCCCACCGAGGCCGAGGAGGAGCGGGGCGAGAGCCTGGACACCCTGCTCGCCGCCGAGGAGCCTGACGTCTGGGACCAGGAGGAGAAGAACCTGTTCGACGAGTCCGGTGATGAGGTCGGCGCCGGCCGGTCCGGCCGCTTGGTCGACGCGGGTTCGAATGGATTTGTCGATGCCGAGGCCGACCTGGTCGCCGAGGATGTGGGCATCGACGGGGCGGCCGCCACCGGTGAAGAGGCGGCCATGCACGTCATCGACGAGTACGACCAGCGCTGACCTCGCCGGCGGCGGCAGCTCGGCCGGTTCCCCGGCCTCCGCCGGCCGGTGGGTCGGTCCAGTGGTGAGCCCCGTCGCGCCGACTTCCGGGCCGCGCAGTTCTGGGCCGCGCAGTTCCGGGCCGCGTAGTTCCGGGCCGCGCAGTTCCGGGCCGCGTAGTTCCGTGCCGCGTAGTTCCGGGCCGCGTAGTTCCGTGCCGCGCAGTTCCGTGCCGCGTAGTTCCGTGCCGCGTAGTTCCGTGCCGCGTAGTTCCGTGCCGCGCAGTTCCGGGTTGTCGGGTCCTGTTCGTCCGGCCGCCGGCTGGCCGGGTCCGTGCGCCTGATGAGGCGGTGGTGGGTGCGCTCGATCGCCGCGGTCGTGCTTGCCGCCGTCCTGCTCGTCGCGCTGCTCTGGCTCTTTCAGCGACGGTTGATCTATCTCCCGGATCGCTCGCCCGTCCCGCCGGTCGCCGACGTCCTGGCCGGCGGTACCGAGGTCGTCCTGCGGACGGACGACGGTCTGGTTCTCGGCGCTTGGTACATACCGGCGGCACTGACTCCGGAAACATCCTGCGCCGCAACGTTTCTCGTTGCCCCCGGCAACGGAGGCAACCGGCTCGGCCGGGTGCCCCTGGCCACAGCCCTGGCTGCCGACGGGTCGGGGGTGCTGTTGATGGACTACCGCGGTTACGGGGGCAACCCGGGTTCACCTAGTGAGGCCGGAGTAGCGGCCGACGCGCGAGCCGCATACCGCTACCTCACCCGGGAGGCCGGCGTTGACGCGGGCCAATTGGTCTACTTCGGCGAAAGCCTGGGCGGTGCGGTGCTGACGGCCCTGGCCGTCGAGCACCCGCCCGCGGCGATGATGTTGCGCTCGCCGTTCACCGACCTGGCCGCGGCCGCCGCCGTGCACTATCCGGTTCTGCCGGTGCGCCTTCTGCTGCGGGACCGTTTTGCTGTCGTGGAGCCCGTCGGGGCGTTGACGGTTCCGACCACGGTCATTTATGGGACCGCGGACTCGATCATTCCGCCCGAGCAGAGCAAGCGCGTCGCCGCAGCAGCGGGCGGCCAGGTCGACGTCATCGTAGTCAAAGGAGCGGACCACAACGACCCGGTCCTCGTCGCCGGGTCCCAGGTGATCGACGCTGCCCGCCGCGCCGCCGGACATGTCAGGTGTCCGCCGGGCAGCTGACATGTGGCGGTCCCGCTCGCGCCTCATCGCCGCATCTCGGCGGCCTGTTGTGTCGGTCGGCCACGGCGTCCGAAGCCTGGCGGCCACCAGGTCCGCAACACCAATGTGCAGCCGCGCCGCCGCAGCACGTGGCTCTTGCGCGTAGCTACTTTACCACGGTAGTATGCGAACATACGTTCGATAGTATCTACTGGAGGAGGCGATATGGCCGCGGAGTCGCCGGTGTCGTCCGCAGGTGCCGACTGGGCGACGCTAGCGGCGCAGGGGGCGTCTGCTGAGTCGTTGGTGGCGTTGGCGGGTGTGTCGGCGGGGTCGTTGTCCGGGCGGGAGTTGGTGGACGCGGTCGTGGCCGGCGAGAAGGCACTGTCGTTGTTGGCGGGTGTGCAGATGCGGTTGCTGTCGGCGTTGGCCGCGCCGTTCGCGGCCGGTGATCCGATGCGGCTGGCGGCGAGGTTGGCCCGGAACCGGTGCATCACCGGGGACGACGACCCCGAGCAGGTGCAGCATTTCGTGGCCGAGGCGGCAAGTTGCCTGGCGGCGTCGGAGGTGGCTGCGGCGTTGCGGATCTCCCCGGTGACCGCCGGGATGCGGGTGCGGGAGGCCGCGACGATGACCACCGATCTGGCACCCACGTTGGAGGCGTTGGAGGCGGGCCGGTTGGACCGCGGCAAGGTCCGGGTGATCACCGAGCAGTGCCGGCCGTTGACGGCGCGGAACGCGGCCGAGGTGCAGGACCTGGTGCTGGCCGCAGCCGGCACCTTGAGCACCAGTGAGCTGCGGGAACTGACCGCGCAGGCGGTGATCGTGGTCGACCCGGCCGGGGCGCGCGAGCGGCACGAGACGGCCGCCGCCGGGCGGGAGCTGAAACTGCGGGCGCAGCCCGACGCGATGGCCACCCTGACCGGGTTCCTGCCGGCCGACGGGGCGGTGAAAATCTTCCAGATCAGTGACCTGCTCGCCACCGGCACCGCCGGCTGCGTGGGTGACACCCGCGGGATCGGGGCGCGCCGGATCGATGCCCTGGTCGACATCGCCGATCAACTCCTGACCCACGGGCAACTGAACCTCCACCACTACCTCAGCGCGGACAACGACGACCACCCCGGCCATGACACCGACCCCAACGCCGGCACCGGCAGGGGCGGTGATGCTGCGGCCGAGGATGGCAATACCGATGGCAATACCGATGGCAATACCGATGGCAATACCGATGGCAATACCGATGGCAATACCGATGGTGGTGTCGTGGGTGCTGTCGACGCCGAGTCCGGCGGCGGGGCCGACGCCGAGAAGTCAAGCCCGGAGCTGCCCACCGATGACGAACCCGCAGCGAGCACGGGGTCAGCAGGCACGGGGTCAGCGGGCACGAGGTCCCGAGGCAAGGGATCGGCAGGTAAGCCGTCCCCGGATCGAGTGCTGACCAGGCAGGGTCGGCGCCCGCACCTGTCGGTCACCATCAGCCTGGACACCCTCGCCGGGCTGAACGAATTACCCGGGGTGCTCGCCGGGTTCGGCGCCATCCCCGCGACCCTGGCCCGGGCGATCGCCACCTCCGCCGGCACGGTCTCCACAATGATCACCGACCCGGCCACCGGCGCCACCACCGCCGCCGGAGACCTGACCTACCGGCCACGACAACACCTCCGCGACAAAGCCGCCGAATACTTCACCGGCTGCCAATTCCCGTCCTGCCGACAACCGGTGTGGCGGTGCGATCTGGACCACCGCGAACCGTTCGACCACCACAACCCGCAGTACGGCGGACCCACCACCACCGGCAATATCGGGCCCCTGTGCGAACGCCACCATTTGATCAAGCACCACACCGAATGGCGCATGCACATCGACACCCGCAGCTTCGTGCTGCACTTCATCAGCCCCACCGGTCACCGCTACACCCGCAGCCCGCAACCCCTGCTCACCCCGGACCTTCGTGTCGACTCCCACCCCGCCGGCACCGCGATCGCCGAACGACTCGACACCCGCGCCATGTTCACCACAGCCAGCGGCCAGACCAGCAACCGCATCCAGGAACGCGTCACCACCATGCTGCTACGGCACCACCTCAACCAGCCACCCCGCGAATACGCCCCCGACCCCACCGCATGGGACAACCCGGACACCACAACACCCGACGCGCCACCCGCCGATCTGGACGTCGCCGCACCGGACGATGGCGATCAGAACACCGCGCCACCGTTCTGAGCCGAGGCTCCCGGGTACGACTGAAAGACGCGCGGGGCGTCCCGCGCTCTGGCCCGCCGGTCGCTCGCGCCGCACTGATTCCGCGAGCCGCCCAGTTGCCGCGGTCTCGATGGGGTGATGCGGTCCGGCATGATCTTCTCGGCGCACGGCCGTACGTCGGCCGAAAACGCAACAGCACCCGCCCGGCGGCCGTGACGCCCGGTGCGCGCGGCGGCACCGTCAGCTGCCGGCTGAAAATCGTTGCGAACCCTTGCATCAGCACGTACTTTCGTCGGTACACGAGGAAGGAGGTGGTCCCACGTTGAAGACGTTTCGGACACGTGAGGTGGCTGGCCGCTAGGCCGCCGTTCCCCACCGTCGGACCGGATCCGGTTCCCCAGTGACCCGGATTCCCGCGCCCACCATCGGTACCGCTTCGGCGGGATGACATCGATGCCAGGGGCGGCGGTCTGGCAAAACCGGACAGTCACCGGCCCCCGGGCTGCCGACATTTGTCCAGTCGGCCCTGCCACCCAGATTTTCGGCAGGAACAGCCCGGGGGTTGTCCGTGTCTGCACCAGAAGTGACCCGGCACGTCCCACGATCGTCAGGCCCATCGGCCGGTGCGGCGCCATTCCCACCAGCGCCATTCCCACCAGCGCGACCGGCACGTCGTGCCGGGTTGACGGCCGGGCGCCCCAGTTCCCGCGCCGGGGTGGCCGGCGTCAGGACTCCCGCTCGACCGGCACGGCGCCCAGTTCCCGCGCCGGGGTGGCCGGCGTCAGGACTCCCGCTCGACCGGCACCTCGCCCCGCTGGGCGGCCTTGACCAGCGCGGCATGGTCCGCCTCGGTCTGGTCCGCGTACAGCCGCGCAAAGCCGGCCAGCGCGACATCCACCTTGTCCGAGCCGCCCATGTATCCGGCGATCATCGACGCGCCACTGGTGCGCGCGTGCCCCTTGGCCAACAGGTGCCCCACGATGCCGGCGTAATCGGCCAGGGCTGATCCATCGATCGAGTCGAGCGCGACGCTGCCCTTCATGTTGCGGAACTGCCGGACGTAGTACTGCACGTCCATCGGCGCTGGTCCACCCCAGCAGCGGATCGCTGACGGTCTGCAGCGCCTGCTGGTACTCCACCACCCGCTGACCCTGGTGAGCGTGCCAGGCCGACTCGCCGTGCACGTACTTGCGCCAGCACCGACCGCCGTGGCCTGCTTCAACTGCAGGAACACCACGTCGTCCGGGCTGCTGCCTTCCAGCAGCGCCACGTACGCCCGTAGCCCGACGCTGCCGACACCGACGACCTTGTGCGCGATGTCGACCAGGGTGTAGCCGCCCAGCGCCCGCCGCCAGTGCGGCGCCAGCGTGGCCAGGTACTCGTCCAGCGCCTGCGCGAGCATCTCGGCGTCCTCGGCGCTCACCCGGGTGATCAGCGGAGGTTCCTCGACGATCTGCCGCCGGCCGTTCCGTTTCCGGGTGAATCGGGGCAGTGCGCGGTCGCTGGTCCTCGTTCGCGCCTGCCGGGCGGCGCGCCTGATCTCCTCCCGCAGCGACTGGTGCGAGGTCGTGTCATGCAGCTTGTCGACATCGACCCGCTGGTACGACCGGGCCAGCAGCGGCATATCGGAGAGTTCCCGCACCTCCGTCCGATAGGCCGCAACGCACTGCACGACCGCCGAAGAGCAGTCCTCCTCGGTGGCTCCGTTCTGCCGGCCGGCCACCCAGATGCTGGCCACCAGCCGTCGCAGATCCCACTCCCACCCACCGGGGTGGGCCTCGTCGAAGTCGTTCAGATCGATCACCAGGTCGCGTTCGGGCGAGGCGTAGAAACCGAAGTTGCCCAGATGCGAGTCGCCGCAGATCACCGGTGTGATGCCGGTGGCCGGCAGCCCAGCGACGTCCTCCGCCATCACCACCGCGGTGCCCCGGAGGAAGCCGTAGGGCGTGGCCGTCATCCGTCCCACCCGCAGCGGGATCAGCCAGTCCAACCGGCCCTCGTGCGACTCGTTGATCAACTGGACCGGGTCCGCACGGTCCGTCGGCGGCGTCCACTCGGCCAGCGTGCGACGCGGAACCTGTTTGCGTAGAGCCTTTCCCATTCGGTACCGATCCGAGCGCGCCGTCGGCCGGCGGCGCAGCGAGGCAAACGCCTGACTGTCGGCGGAGGCCAGCACGACATGGTTGTGCACTGGAGCAACCGGAACGGCCATACCGCACTCCTTCGAGAAAGCGCTCTGTTACCCCAACCGGCCGGCAAGTACTTCAGCACGCCGGATCCGCGCGCCGGGACGGGCACACGCTAGCGCGTCGAGGCGAACAGGTCGCGCGGTTCCGACGGTTCGACCCTCTCTCCCGGGGACAGCTTTGTCCCGGCGGCGATCCGGCGATTTACGCCGACCAGCACCGGCTCCTCGGCGTTGTCCGCCCCGAGCCGGGCCTGCTTGCCGATGACGGCGAAATCCGAGACCACCGAGCGGGAGACCCGGGAGCCGGTCCTGATCACCGCGTCGCCCATGATGACGCTGTGCCGGACCTCCGCACCCGCCTCGACCCGGACGCCCGGTCCGATGACGGAGTCGACGACCGTGCCGGCGATATCCGCACCGGGCGAGAGCCAGGTCCGGTCCAATTCCGCGCCGCGCCGCACCCGCGCCGGGGCGCGCGTCGGCATCGACGTCAGGATCGGCCACTCAGGTTCGTCCATCGCCAGCGGCGGACGATCCTTCAGCAACTCCAACTGCCCGTCGAGATAGGACTGCGGTGTTCCGAGATCCCGCCAGTGGCCTCGATGTTCGTGGTCGACCACCGTCCCGGTCTCGAGCATCAGCGGCAACAGGCGTTCGCCGTAGTCGCCGAGCTCGCCGCCTTCATCACGAAGCTGTCGCAGGCTCTTCCGCAGCGCGTCCGGTCGGTAGGCGAACACCTCCGTGCCGACGTAACGGCCCTCGGGCTTGTCCGGCTTGTACTGCCAGGGATGTCACCCTGCCGCCATTCGGACCGCACCACCAGGAACCGCGAGACATCGCTGCGGGCAGGCAGTTTGGTTCCGACGATGGTGGCGTCGGCCGAGGACTCGAGGTGCGTCGCGAGAACGTTGCGCAGGTCGATGGTGAGCAGATGATCGGCACTGCAGACCAGCAGCACATCGGGGTCGAACGCCGCGATCACCGGCCAGTTCCGAGCCAGCGCGTCGGCGTTGCCGTCCGCGAAGCCGTCCGTGTGGTGGCCCTCGAACGGGGGCAGCGTGCGGAATCCGCCGCGGCTGCGGTCCAGGTCCCACGGCCGGCCACCGGACAGGTGCTCGTTCAGCAGGTGTGGTTCGTACTGCTCGAGCACCCAGACGTCGATCAGCGCACTGTGTGCTGCATTGGACAGTGCGACATCGATCAGCCGGTAATTGCCGCCCACCGGCAGAGCCGGCTTCGCCCTGCCGGTCGTCAGCGGGCCCAGGCGGGAACCACGACCGCCTGCCAACACGATGCACAACACCCTGGGGACGGCCACCGGAACAGTCTGCCTGCGCCGAGCTCTCGGGTTGCCGCGCCCCGGGTGACCGGCTCGCTGTGCAACGGGCGGGGGTGCGAGCGGTCTGACAGCCTGCCGGCATCGGTCACAGGGGCGTGTCGTCGGCCTCCATCGGATCACCCGGCAGGCTGGGCGCGCGCACGCCCGGGGGCAGGTGACCGTGCTGATCCTGGTAGGCGCTCAGGTAGGCGGCGACCGCGGTCGGCAGGGTGGGAAAGATCCGGTCACTGCCGACGCTGTCCACCAGCCCGGCCTGGACCAGATCATCGCGGAGGTCCTGTTTGACCCGGGCCATCGCGAAGACCATGCCGCGGGCATCGATCTCCTTGCGCAACTGCTCCAGCGCATCCGCGGCGGTGATGTCGATCTCCACGTTGGCCTCGGCGTTCAACACGAACCACTCCACGGGGGCGGGTTCGTGCAACTGGCCGTGGATGTCGACCGACTCACCGGCCAGCTCGATGGCGCCCAGGGCGCGTTTGCGGAAATCCTCCGCGTTGGCGAAGCACAGCGGCGCGTCATAGCGGTAGACCACCAGGCCAGGGACCTGGCGCGCCCCCGGGTAGTCGTCCACGTCGTGCATGCCGGCCATCTTGGGCACGTAGCCCAGGATGCCGTCGTGCGGTCGGGCCACCCTGCGCAACAGATCGAGGATGGACAACGCCACCGCGGCCAGCACCCCGTACAGCACACCGAGTGCGAGGACGGCCACCGTGGTGAGGGCGGCCAACAGCAATTCGCTGCGACGGAACCGGGCTATTCGCCGGAGCTCCTTGACGTCGATCAGCGTCACCGCGGCGAAGATGACCAGGGCGCCCAGTGCCGCGCTGGGGAACTGGGCGAGCAGGGGACCGGCGACCACCAGGGTCAAAATGACGAGGCCCAGCATGACCAGCGAGTACAGCTGCGTCTTGCTGCCCACCGCGGCACCCAGTGCGGTCCGGCTGCCGCTGCAGCTGACCGGAAAGCCGTGAGAGAAGGATGCGACGACGTTGCCGGCGCCGAGTGCCGTCCATTCCTGGTTGGCGTCGACCTGTTGGCCCATCCGCGCGGCGAAGACGCGGCCGGTGAGCACGATGTCGGTGTAGCCGACGAAGGCGATGCCCAGGGCGGGAACGAGCAGCATCCCGAGGTCGGTCACGCTGGGCACCGATGGGGTGGGCAGACCGACGGGCACACTGCCGACGACCCTGATCCCGCGATCCTGCAGCGCCAGCACCCACACCACCACCGCCGACAGCGCCACGGTGATGAGCGGTCCCGGGCAGTCGGGGTGCGAACCGCTTGAGCGCGAACAGCATCACCACCAAAATCGTGCTCATCACCACGGTGGGCCAGTGAATCCCGCCGATGCCCTCGACGAAGGTCTGGATCTGCGGGATGAACTCGTCGCCGGTCACCTTGACGCCGGTGATCTTGCCCAGCTGGCTGGACATCATGATCACCGCAACCCCGGCCATGTAGCCCGACCAGCACCGGCTTGGACAGCAGGTCGGCCAGGAAACCGAGGCGCGCCAATCGAGCCACGAAACATAGCCCGGCGACCGCGAGCGCCAGCGTTGCCGCCAGCGTTGCGTACCGGGCGGGGTCACCGGCGGCGATGGGCATCAGCACGACGGCCGTCATGAGGGCGGTGGTCGACTCAGGGCCGATGGAGAGCTGCCGTGAGGTTCCCAGCACGGTGTAGACCGCCAGCGGGCCGATGATGCACCACAGACCGGTCACCGGTGGCAGGCCGGCGAGCTCGGCATACGCCATCACCTGCGGGATCAGGTAGGCCGCGACCGTGAAGCCGGCGAGGATGTCGCCGCGCAGCCAGCTCCGCTGATATCCCCGGAACTGCGCGAGTCCCGGTAGCAATCGGGTGATGACGGGACGCTCCGGGACCGCCATCAGGCAGCCCGTCGAAGTCTCGTGCCATCGGCGGCCATGTCGCGCTGGGTCCGGCGCCCAGGGGTAGACCGGTGTGGACTCCCGCCGGCTGATGGCAGACTCGGCGGCGTCGGAAGCCACTGCGGTCCATCGTCACCGAAGTGGTGACCCGGGGTCAGGTCGGGTCGGGCGCCTGCTGCAGCGGACGGGATCGAGTTCCCCCGTTCGGGTGAAATTCGGCAGGTTTTCTGGGTCCATGGACGGCGGACAACGCGCCCCCGCTGCACCCCAAGCAATCTGCGGAAACGCTGTTTTTTGTGGTCCATGAGTGATCGTTATCATTCCGTTATGTCGGTATCAGGGCTCTGGACATCACAGACAACGTCCGTATGGTCTGGATCGGTCGGTGTAACGCACCGGTCTTACCACGAAAAACTCCGGGCTTCGCGCCGAGTGCTGTCCCTTAAGCCCGGAGACCAACGAACAGAAAGGCTCGGACAGCAGCGGGGAAACCACGTTTACGGAAACCATGTTTCCTTGGGGTTAATCCGGTCCACTCGATGTGATCGAGCGGGCTGGACGGGCGATCCCCTGCACACATCCGGTCACCTTCGCGGATGCGTCGCGCCCGAACCCGACAGCTCACCTCGCAGGCGCAGCTAGGGGAAAGTCACCATGAACCGTCGTCTCACCGGACGTCACCGCAAGCCCTCGACCGCCCGGGTCTTCGCCCTGCGCGGCGCCACTGTCGGCGTCATCGCCGGCGGTGCAGCACTCGCCCTCGCGGCCCCGGCCTCGGCCGCCCCCGAGTCGACCTGGGACGCCGTTGCCCAGTGCGAGAGCACCAACAACTGGTCCATCAACACCGGCAATGGCTACTACGGCGGCCTGCAGTTCTCCCAGTCCACCTGGGACGCCTACGGCGGCCAGAGCTACGCCCCGCGGGCCGATCTGGCCAGCCGCGAGCAGCAGATCGCCGTCGCCGAGCAGACCCTCGCCGGCCAGGGCTGGGGAGCCTGGGCCTGCGCCGGAGCCGGCGGCCAGGAGGCCCCGGGCGGCGCCTCGGGCGCCGGCAGTGAGCCCGCCAGCAGCGACACGCAGCAGGCGGCGGACCGCAGCACCCGCGCGCCGCTGGACAGCAACGACGACTCGAGCAGCAACGATTCGAGCTACAGCGACGACTCGAGCAGCAACGATTCCAGCTACAGCGACGACTCGAGCAGCAACGATTCCAGCTACAGCGACGACTCGAGCAGCAACGATTCCAGCTACAGCGACGACTCGAGCAGCAACGACTCCAGCTCGTACGAGGCGCCCGCCGCCCCGGCCAGCGCGGCCGACGGCAGCTACACGGTCGTCTCCGGCGACACGCTGTTCAAGATCGCGTCCGCCAACGGCATCGCCGGCGGCTGGGAGGCCCTGTACGCGGCCAACTCCGACGTCATCGCCGACGCCGACCTGATCTACCCGGGCCAGGTTCTGCGCCTCGGCTGAGCAGTCCCCGCATCGCGCTGACGATGCAGCACAGCAGCACACAAAGGCGCCGACCGTACGCGGTCGGCGCCTTTGCTGTGCCCTGCCCACTGGCGCCCCGGCGTGCCGCACCGGCCCGGCCGGTTCTTCGCCGTCCTGTCCGGTCCTGCGCCGACGACGACCTCGGCGGTTCGGCTCCGCGGCCGGCCGAGCGCGGACCGCTACCATCCGACGATGACGACCAACCGGACGACGCCGGCCGCGGCCCGGTCCGCAGCGGGCGTCGACGGACCGGACCGGCGCCACGTCGCGCGACCACACAGACCATCGACGGCGGCTCGGATGACCGCGGCACTGCTCACCGTGGCCTTGCTGATCATCTCCGCCGGGTGCACGTCCTCCGGCACTTCCACTGCGACCGCCGTCACCCCGGCCGCCGGGACCCTGCTGTCCGATTCGGCGGCCGCCATGTCGTCGGTGACCAGCGCGAGTTTCGACCTCAAGGTCACCGGTCAGTTGCCCGCGGTTCCGGTCCAGCAGGCCACCGGTCAGCTGACGGCGAGCGGGGATGCGCAGGGCTCGGGAACCATCAGCCAGCTGGGTCAGGTGGTCGAGGTCGAGTTCGTGCTGACCGGCGGCGAGTTGTACCTCAAGGGAGCGACCGGCGGCTTCACCAAGGTGCCCGCCGCCCTGGCCGGTGCGCTGTATGACCCGTCGGTCATCCTCGACCCCGACAAGGGCGTCGCCGCGGTGTTGTCCTCGATGCAGGGCGCGACGGTGACCGGAACCGACGGCGAGGCGTGGCTGGTGAGCGGGACCGTCCCCGCGGCGGTGGCCGGCGGCCTGATTCCCGGTATCACCTCCGACGTCGCCGCCGTGCTCACCATCGCGATGACCGGATCGGAGTTGACCGCCGCGACGTTGAGCCTGACCGGCGCCGATGGCCAGCCCGCGACCGTCACCGTGACGCTCTCCGACTTCAACGCGCCGGTGTCGATCAGCCCGCCGGGGTGAGTGGCAACCGCAGGCTGGCCATCGGCGCCGCGGGTGCGGCCGTGCTGCTGGCCGCGCTGGACGCCTACGTCGTGGTGGGCGTGCTCGGCGAGATCGTCCGCGACCTGGGGATCCCGGTCAACCGGCTGGAGCGCGCCACCCCGATCGTGACCGGATTCCTGCTCGGGTACGTCGCCGGAATGCCGTTGCTGGGCCAACTCTCGGACCGCTGGGGCCGACGCCCGGTGCTGCAGGCGTGCCTGCTCGGGTTCGCGGTCGGGTTCCACCGTCACGGCCGTGGCCGACCAGGTGCCGATCCTCGTCGCCGGGCGCCTGCTGCAAGGGCTCGCCGGCGGTGCCCTGCTGCCGATCTCGATGGCCCTGGTCGCCGACCTGTGGACCGACGACCGGCGGTCGACGGCGCTGGGTTTCGTCGGTGCAGCCCAAGAACTCGGCAGCGTGCTGGGCACCCTGTACGGCGTCGGTCTCGCCGCGGTGGCCAACGCGTGGCGGGTCACCGAATCCCTGCAGCCGGAGAGTTGGCGGTGGATCTTCTGGATCAACCTCCCGCTGACCGCGGCTGCGATGATCGTCGTCCAGCTGACCGTCCCCGCGGGGCGGGTGGCCGCCGATCGATCACCACCCGGCGTCGACGTCGTCGGCGGCGGGCTGCTGGCCCTGGCACTGGGCCTGCTGGTCGTCGGCCTGTACAACCCCGATCCGTCCAGCAGCGTGCTGCCGTCGTGGGGACCGTTCGCCATTGCGGCCGCGGCGGTCGTCCTGGTGCTGTTCCTGCTCTGGGAACGGCGGGCCAGGGTCCGGCTGCTCGATCCCGCGGGCGTCATCATGGGCCGTTTCCTGGCGACCCTGGCGGTCAGCACCGCGGCCGGCGCCGCCCTGTTGGTCACCCTGGTCAACGTCGAACTGTTCGCCCAGACGGTGCTGGGGCTGGACTCCGCCGGATCGGTGCTGCTGCTGGTCAGGTTCCTGATCCTGCTCCCGATCGGTGCGGTTCTCGGCGGCCTGCTGACCGGCAGGATCGGGGAGCGGGCCGTCGCGACCGCCGGCCTGCTGATCGCCGCGGTCGGGTACTTCCTGATGTCCCAGTGGCCGGCGGAGCTGTTCGCCGCCGAGCATCCGCTGGGTCTGCCGGTGCCGGATACCGATCTGGCCATCGCCGGCCTGGGCCTGGGCCTGGTGATCGCACCGGTGTCGACGGCGGTCCTCCGGCTGGTGCCGGCCGGCTCGCACGGCGTTGCTTCGGCGGCGGTCGTGGTCGCCCGGATGACCGGAATGCTCATCGGTGTGGCGGCATTGACCGCGTGGGGGCTGTACCGGTTCGGCGTGCTCACCGCCACCCTGGCGACACCGCTACCCATCGGCGTCACCGCGGAGCAATACGCGGCGGCGATGGCCGACTACAACGCCGCGGTGACCGCCGCCCTGCTCACCGAGTACCGGGAGATCTTCGCGCTGACCGCCGTCATCTGCCTGGTCGGCGCGGGCTTGTCGCTGTTGCTGCCGGCCCGCCGGACGGTGCGCCGACGGGACTTGCGGCAGCCGGGGTGAGCTTTCGCAGGAAGGTGCCCAGCAACGCTGCGAACCGGTCGGGTTCGTCAAGATGCGGGAAGTGTCCCGCCCGGTCGAAGATCTCGACCGACGCCGATGGCAGCGCGGTGCGCGCAGTTTCCAGGTGCGACGGCGGGACGATCCGGTCTCGCGCGCCCCAGACGAGCAGGCTGGGCAGCGCACCCAGAGCCGGTAACCGGTTGTGCGCATTCACGGTCTGGCCGAAAACGTCGATGACGGATCGACTGGTGGCCAGGAACGCGGCCCGGGTCGGGGCGTCTGCCAGAGTGGACAGGTTCCGCCACGCCTCGTCCGAGCTCGGACTGATCTGCGGCAGCCCGAGACCGGACCAGATGCTCAGCGCGGTGTCGCCGGCGTCGTGCAGCCACCGCGAGGCGATCAGCGGCAGCACGAACTCGCTGCCCGGCAGCGTCGCCGCCCGCAACAGCAGGTTCAGCTCCCGGCCGAGACCGCCGCTGCTGACCAGCACCAGCGCGTCGACCCGGTCGGGGAAGAGATAGCCGAACTGCAGGGCGATGCCGCCGCCGAGGGAGTGCCCGACGACGGTGGCGCGGGCGATCCCCACCGCGTCCAGCAGATCCCGCAGGGTGGCGGCGTGCGCGCCGAGCGAGTAGTCACCGGGGGGCTTGTCGGAGTCGCCGTGCCCGAACAGGTCCGGCGCCAGCAGCCGATGCGGGCCGGTGATCCGCCGCAGCTGGTCGTCCCAGGTCCGCGAGGAGCTCATCAGGCCGTGCACGAACAGCACTGCCCGGCCGTCCGGCGAACCCGGAGGCACCGGCAGGTCGGTGTAGGCGAGTCGCTGGCCGTGCAACACGAGCTCGTACCGGTGGCCACCGATCATGCCCGGCGTTTCACCCGCCGACCGGGTCTCCGCCTCGGCCGTCGCTGTGGGCGCGGGCTGGGGTCCTGCCACGGTCGGCCGCCTTGTTACTTGTCGGTAACTTCCGGATCAGGGAAGCGTACGCGCACCTTTCCGGTCGTCCCGCGCGTTCGAGGCTCCGCCGCGGCTCTCCGCCGTAGAGTTCAGTGGGGTTTCGGCGCGCCATTGCCGGGCAGAACCCGCCCTACCTCGACCGAACTACGCAGGGGCGGGTGAGAGTCGTGTCGGGTGCAGGTCACCGCCGATCCGGTCACCGCACGCCGCGGGACGTTCGGGCTGACTCGCCGCCGGACGCGAAATCTGGTGGGCACATTTCGTAGCTAGGCTCAGCGTTCCGGACGGGCCGTCCGGAGACGCTCGGAGACGGAGACGAACACTGATGGGTTCCAGGAAGGTCAGCATCGGCTGCGATTTCGCCTACGACGCGCAGGTCGACACTCCGGCGGTGTTCCAGGTGACGCCGCTGGCTGTGGACAGGGTCGAGATCACCGACGAGAAGTGGACAAGCAAACCCGACCAGGACTGGCACGAGTACCGGGACATCTACGGGAACCGTTGCCAGCGGCTGATTGTCCCGACCGGCGAGTCTCGGATCTCCTACCGGGCGGTGGCCACGGTGCCCGACGCCACCGAGGATTCCGACTTCGACGCACCCGAACTGTCGCCGCACGATCTGCCCGACGACGTGCTGGTGTTCCTGATGCCCAGCAGGTACTGCCTGCCGGACATGTTGGGCACCGAGGCCTGGTCCCGGTTCAGTGCCGTGCAGCCGGGATACGGCCGGGTGCAGGCGATCTGCCAGCACGTCAACGATCACCTGCAATTCGCCTACGGCAGCAGTTCGCCGACGTCGACCGCGGTGGACGTGAATGCCTCCGGGTTCGGCGTGTGCCGTGACTTCACCCACCTGGCCATCACCTTCTGCCGGGCGATGAACATCCCGGCCCGGTACGTGTTCGGCTACCTGCCCGACATGGACGTGCCGCCCGATCCGGCACCGATGGACTTCGCCGCCTGGATGGAGGTCTGGCTCGGCGATCGATGGTGGACCTTCGATCCCAGGAACAACGCGCGCCGCAAGGGCCGGATCCTGATCGGTCGTGGCCGGGACGCCTCCGACGTCGCGATGGTCACCTCGTTCGGCGGGCCGACCCTGCGGTCGATGACGGTGATCGCGGAGGAGGTGGCCCGCTGACGGCCTGGACGCCGACCGACGAGAATGACGCCGTGGCGGGCGAATCAGAGACGGTGGAGAACTCCGTGGGTGCGGCTGGATCTGCCGACGATGCCGCGAGCCGGGTGGCCGAACGGGACCGTGACACCGCCGGGCGAGCCCGCAATGCCCGCCCGCGCGACGCATTGGGGCGCCCCCTGCCCTACGGGTCTCCCGACGTGGCCCGTCAACCCGAGGGCATCGTGCGGACCCCCGCGCAGACCCTGACGGAAGCGCAACGCCTGCTCGACGAGGGGTTGCCCTTCCATGCGCACGAGGTGTTCGAGGACGCGTGGAAGACCTCCAGCGGTGCAGATCGGGTGTTGTGGAAGGGCATGGCGCAGTGGGCGGTGGGCCTGACCCACGTCTCCCGCGGCAACCACCGGGGGGCCGTCGCCCTGCTGACCCGGGGACGGGACGCGATCGCGGCGTTCGGTGCCGGGTCCCAGCTCGCGAACCCGCACGGAATCGACATCGACGGCCTGGTCAGCGCTCTGTCGGCGCTGCTGACGGAGTTGACCCGGGACCCGCCGGAGGCCGACATCGGTTGGTTGGCACCGACGTTGCGAAGCGCCTCCGATGAGGCACCACCGGCCTCGTAGATCTACCGCTGGGGGAACCACAGCGGTGCCACCCGGATCCAGTCCCGGTCCCAGGACGCGCTGCGGCGGCGGTCGAAGGTGTCCGCGCAGAACTTCAGCGCTCCGGCGAGCAGCACCCCGCAGACCATGATCATCCCGAGCGACACCAGCAGACCGGTGATGATCGCGCCGCTGGCGCTCAGCGGCGGGTCGGCCAACGCGCCGGACCGATCCGTGAAGATGTCGACGGTCGTGCCGACGACGGACCCGGACTGCGCAAGGACCGTTCCGACGTGCGTCGAGCCGTCGCTACCCGCCCACCGGGCGGCCACCGGGGTGGTGCCGAGCACCGGCGCGCCGGACGCCGTGAAGATCATCGCGGGGGCGGCCTCGGTGAGCACCGCCGTCGTCGCGATCCTGCTGTGCGCCTGCGCGCGTGCCTGTTCGACACCGTCGCTGGAGACGAGGTAACCGACGACTGCGGCGGCCGGCAACACCATGATCCACAGCGTGATGAGCACCGTCCGGACACCGGCCTGCCACTTGTCGACGTCCCGGGCCAGCGGATTGCCCCAGACCGCCCTCAGCCAGTTGCGGTTGGCGAGCGTCCGGGCGATGCCCGCACCGTCGCCGGAGTCATTCGTGCGCATCGTGTCTCCTGTCCGATGGGGTCTCTCCGGGGTGCGGGTGCGGGTGCGGGTGCGGGTGCCGGTGGTGCGGGTGCCGGTGGTGCGGGTGCCGGGTGGTGCGGTGCTGCCGTCAGTCCAGGCTGTCGGGCCGGACCACGACGACAGGGCAGACGGCGTGGCTGATCAGGGATTGGCTGGTCGAGCCCAACACCATCCCGGCGAAGCCACCCCGACCCCGGCTGCCCACCACGAGCAGTTGCGCCGTCCGGGCGGCGGCGAGCAGTACCGCGGTTGCCTTGCCGTGCACGACCTGTTGCCGGGCAACGACATCCGGGTACTTCTCGTGCCAGCCGGCCAGTTCCTCGGACAGCCTGACCCGTTCCGACTGGTCCATTGCCGCCAGATCCGGGATCCCGGCCTGCATGGAGGCCGGTTTCGGGTGGTTCCAGGTATGGACAGCCACCAGCTCGGCACGGCGGATGGCGGCCTGGTCGAAGGCGAAGCGGATCGCGACCTCATTGGTGGTGGACCCGTCGACCCCGACGACGACGGCGCCGTCGTGCGGCCAACCCGGACCCTCGGTCGGGATGACGGCCACCGGTGCCGTGCCATGGGCGGTGATGGCCATCGCCACCGAGCCGAGCAGAACCCCGGCCATCCGGCCATTGCCCCGCGAGCCGACCACGGTCAACCGGGCCTGCGCCGACTCACGGCGCAGGGCGAGCACCGCGTCGCCCTGAACCAGCATGGTGTCGACCGCGAGAGCGGCGTGTTGCCCGCGGATCTCATCCGCCAGGGCAGTCAACATGCGATCGCCCTCCGCCCGCATGACGTGTCCCAGATCGTCCGGCGCCATGGAGTAGCCGGCATAGCCCGCGATCGGCACGGAGTACGCGTACACCAGCCGCAGTGCGGCGCCGCGGAGATCGGCTTCGTTCGCCGCCCAGCGCGCTGCCATCGACGCATGTGCCGAACCGTCGATGCCGACGACGATCAGATCGGCCCGCGGCTGCCGGACGGCGGAGACGGGTAACGGCTTCAGCTCGTTGACCGCGGGAGTCGACGGGGGATGGACCGGCGGCGGCAGGACCCAGTCGTCCCACCCGGTGTCGTGCAGCGATTCGTGCTGCGCGGCACCGAGATACCGCTGCAGCGAGGCGTCGTGCCGGGACACCGGCACCTTGGTCCGCGCGGCGGCGCTGACGGCCTCGCGGGTGGCGCGGTGACTCTCTTGCTCTTTCATGGCAGTTCCCCTTCGCCGATCCGGGCGGACGGCAGCCGGCCGCAGGTAGGGCCGGCTCCAACTTCTCACCGGGACAGGGCACGGCACAGAGTCCAAAGACCCGCAAAAGGCGCGCACGCCGCGCCGCGGGTGGCGGCCGCCGCGAGGTCGCGGCGCAGTGCCGAAGGGCCCGGGAGGTCGGGACCTCTGTTTGCTGCGACGGGAAACCCGGCGGACTACCGTCGAACGACGGGGACGACACCGTCCGCCCCAGGACAGGAGCGCACGCCATGCGGGTCCGGGAGATCATGACCAAGTCGGTGCTGACCGTCCAGCCGGCGGTTCCGGTTGCGAAAGCAGCAGAACTGTTGGCCTATCGCGGCTTCAGCGCCATGCCGGTGGTCGACGACAACGGCGACCTCGTCGGGATCGTCAGCGAGGCCGACCTGATCCGCAATCGATTTCCTGCCGGGGGCGAGGACGGCCGGACCCGTCCCCGGCCGGCCCGCACCGTCGGCGAGGTGATGACCGGCGGGGTGGTCGGCGTCAGTCATGATGCCGACGTCGCCGTGCTGGCCAAGACGATGTTGGACGACAAACGGCGGTGCATCCCGATCGTCGACGGGACCCGTCTGGTAGGGGTCGTCACCCGACGGGACGTGCTGCGGATGCTCTCCCGGTCCGACGCCGAGATCGCCACCGACGTCCGCCGGCATCTCCAGGTTCTCGGCGGTCAGGCCCGGTGGTCGGTGCAGTCGGTGGATGGTGTCGTGACGGTGCGGGACGAGTTCGACGAGGCCTCCGATCGCACCGTCGCCCAGGTGCTGGCCGAGGCCGTGCCCGGGCGTGCTGCGGGCGACCGTGTTGGCCAGGGACGCCGCGGCGCACACCAACTGATCCGGCGGCGCCGGGCGCAATCGACCTGCGCCGTCCCTACCATGACCCGGTGGACATCCTGTTCTGGGCCGTGGTGATCGTTGCGGCCGCCCTCATCGCCCTCGTTCTCGTCACCCGGTCCGCCGCCCGGTCCAGGGTGGACCCCACCCAGGTCAGCATCGATCCGGCCGTGGCCACCGAGGTGCGCCGGCTGTATGCGCGCAACGAGAAGGTGAAGGCGGTCAAGGCGCTGCGGGCGGCCACCGGCCTGGGTCTGGCGGACGCCATGCGGATCGCGGACAAGCTCGCCGCCACGGGGCGGCCGAAGAAGCCCGGCGGGTCGACCCCGGCCTAACCCCGGCGGGCGGAGAAGACCGACCCGCGGTCGCGGCCGGATCCACTCGACCCGATGATGGGCCGGTGAACACCCTGCTGGCCGGGATCGGTTCCCGGCGCGTCAAGACCGATCGGCTGACCGTCAATGTGCTGGAGATCGAGGGCCGGGACGGCATACCGGTGCTGTTCGTGCACGGCAACGTCTCATCGAGCCTGTTCTGGCAGCCGCTGATGCTGTCGCTGCCGGAGCGGTTCCGGCCGATCGCCGCTCGACCTGCGCGGCTTCGGCGACACCGACCCGGAGCCGATGGACGCCACCCGCGGCCTGCGCGACTTCTCCGATGACGTCGCCGTCGCTGGTCCGCGCTCTGGACCTCGCGCCGGTGCATCTGGTCGGCTGGAGCATGGGCGGCGGCGTCGGTCCTGCAGTACCTGCGCGACGCCCCCCGGCAGTTGCCTCGGTGACACTGGTGAACCCGGTGTCCCCCTTGGCTTCGGCGGCACGACCGGCGTCGACGGGCGAGATGCTCGGATCCGCCGGGCATCGGGTTCCGGCGGCGGCTGCGCCAATCCGGCAGTTCGTCGCCGCGTTGGCGGCGGGCGACCGCAGCGCGGAGTTCTCCGCTGTCCCCGCGGCAGGTGCTGCTCGCCCACTACGTGAAGCCGCCGTTCGTCCCGGAGCACCTGGACATCTTCGTGGAGTCGATGCTGTCGCACCGCTCTCGGCGATCGATCACTATCCCGGGGATTCGCGTCGCCGTCACAGGCCTGGCCGGGGATGCCGCCGGGACCAGGCGGCGTGCTGAACACGCTGGCGCCGAACCACTTCCGGATCGACGCCTGGCCGATCTGACCGACAAGCCGCCGGTCCTGTGGGTGCGCGGCAGCGACGACGTCATCGTGTCCGACACCTCGCTGTACGACTTCGCCTACCTCGGCTCGCTGGGCGTCGTCCCCGGCTGGCCCGGCGCCGCAGGCCTGCCCGCCGCAGCCGATGGTGTCGCAGACCCGGTCAGTGCTGGACGGGTACGCGGCCGCGGGCGGCAGCTATCGCGAGGTGGTCATCGCCGACGCCGGGCACTCGCCGTTCCTGGAGAAGCCGGAGGAGTTCCGGAAGGCGTTCCTGGCGGCGCTGGACGCTGGACCGGCTGACGGGCATCGATGCCGGCCGGCCGGCGGCCCGAGCCGATGATCAGGCCGGCCGCTGCTGCCGGGGCGTTCCGCGCGGTCATCGCCGGATCGCGGATCGACGACGTCGCCGAGTGCCTTGTCGATTCGGGCGCAGCACGTCCGGCGGCAGGCTCGACGTCGACCGCCTTGACGTTCTCGTGCACCTGCTCCGGCCGGGAGGCGCCGACCAGGGCGGCGGCAACGTTGTCGTTGGCCAGCACCCAGGCCACCGCCAGCTGGGCCATGGTGAGCCCCGAGCTCGTCGGCGATCGGCCGCAGCTGCTGCACCGCGGTCAGCACGTCGTCGGTCATGAAGCGCTTGATCATGGTCGGCGCCGCCCTTCTCGTCGGTGGCCCGGGATCCCGCCGGCAGCGCCGCACCCGGGCGGTACTTGCCGGTGAGCACGCCCTGGGCGATCGGCGAGACCAGACGATCTGCGAGACAGCCCAGCTCCGTCGACGCTGGGCACCACCTCCTGCTCGATCACCCGCCAGAGCATCGAGTACTGCGGCTGGTTGCTGATCAGCTGGATGCCGAGCTCGGCGGCCAGCGCGGCGCCGGCCCGGATCTGCTCGGCGGTCCATTCGCTGACCCCGATGTAGAGCGCCTTGCCGTGCCGCACCACCTGGGCGAAGGCCTGCATCGTCTCCTCCAGCGGCGTCTGGATGTCGAACCGGTGCGCCTGGTACAGATCGACATAGTCGGTCTGCAGCCGGGTAGCGAGGCGTCGATCGATTCGGTGATGTGCTTGCGGGACAGCCCGACATCGTTGTGGCCGCTGCGGACCGGTGGGCCAGTAGACCTTGGTGAAGATCTCCAGCGACTCCCGCCGCTCGCCCTTCAGCGCTTCGCCGAGGACGGACTCGGCGGCCCCGTTGGCGTAGACGTCGGCGGTGTCGAAACTGGAGATGCCGGCGTCCAGGGCGGCGCGCACGCACCGTGTCGCGACGTCGTTCTCGACCTGGGAGCCGTGGGTGAGCCAGTTGCCGTAGGTGATCGCGGAGATCTTCAGGCCGGAGCGGCCGAGGTGGCGGAATTCCATCCGACCACCGTAGGTGCTGGGGTCGGCCGGTCCGGTCCGGACTGGGCCGACCGGGGACAGCTCGGCCCGTTCGGAGCCTTTTCGCCACGGCCGGGCCAGGGTTTGCTGAGACCTAACGTCGTCGCATCGGGTTCGTTACAGAGGCGTGCGTCACACTTCTCCCGACAAGCGCCTGTAGTCCGTTTCGGCCAGGATGCCTCCAGGAGGTAGACACATGGCCGATTACGAGAAGGTATTCCGTTCCAGCGTCGAAGATCCGGAAACATTCTGGCTCGACGCCGCCGCCGCCATCGACTGGAAGGTGAAACCGACCACAGCGCTCGACTCGAGCAAACCGCCGTTCTACCGCTGGTTCCCCGATGGGGAACTCAACGTTTCCTACAACGCCCTTGATCGTCATGTCGAGGCCGGCCGGGGCGACCAGGCGGCGCTGATCTACGACAGCCCGGTCACCGGCACCAAGAAGACCTACACCTATCGCGAGTTGCGTGACGAGGTGGCGCTTTTCGCCGGCGTGCTGGCCGGCCTCGGCGTCGTCAAGGGCGATCGGGTGGTGATCTATCTGCCGATGGTTCCGCAGGCCGCCATCGCGATGCTGGCCTGCGCCCGGCTCGGCGCCGTGCACTCCGTGGTCTTCGGCGGGTTCGCCCCCAAGGAACTGGCGATCCGGATCGACGACGCCGCGCCGCGGGTCATCGTCTCGGCCTCCTGCGGCATCGAGGGCAAGCGGGTCATCGAGTACAAGCCGCTGCTGGAGAAGGCCATCGAACTGGCCACCCACAAGCCGGAAGCCTGCGTGATCCTGCAGCGCCCGCAAGCCACCGCGGTCCTCGGGCCGAAGGACGTCGACTGGGCGGAGGCGGTCAAGACCGCGACCCCGTCCGACCCGGTGACGGTCAAGGCCACCGACCCGCTGTACATCCTCTACACCTCCGGCACCACCGGGAAGCCCAAGGGCGTCGTCCGCGACGGTGGCGGGTACGCGGTCGCGCTGGCCTGGACCATGCCGAACATCTACGACATCGGTCCCGGCGAGGTCATGTTCACCGCCTCCGATGTCGGCTGGGTGGTGGGCCACTCGTACATCGTCTATGCCCCGCTGCTGGTCGGCGCGACGACGGTGTTCTACGAGGGCAAGCCGGTGGGTACCCCGGACGCCGGCCAGTTCTGGCGGGTGGTGGCCGACTACAAGGCCAAGAGCATGTTCACCGCGCCGACCGCCTTCCGGGCGATCAAGAAGGAGGACCCGAAGGGCGCGCTGCTCGCCTCCTACGACATCTCCTGTCTGAAGTACCTGTTCCTGGCCGGTGAACGGCTCGATCCCGAGACCTACCACTGGGCCTGCGATCTGCTGCAGATTCCGGTGATCGACCACTGGTGGCAGACCGAGACCGGCTGGCCGATCGTGGCCAATCCGGCCGGCATCGAACTGCTGCCGATCAAGCCGGGCTCGCCCACGAAGGCGCTGCCGGGTTGGGACGTCAGGGTGCTGGACACCTTCGGCAAACCCGTGCCGCCGGGCGAGGACGGTGCCATCGTCATCAAGCTGCCGCTGCCGCCGGGCTCGCTGCCGACGCTGTGGAACGACGACGAGCGGTTCGTCAATTCCTACATGTCGGTGTACGAGGGCTTCTACCTGACCGGTGACGGCGGCCGGGTCGACGAGGACGGCTACGTCTTCGTCATGGGCCGTACCGACGACGTGATCAACGTTGCCGGCCACCGGCTCTCGACCGGCAGCATGGAAGAGGTGCTGGCCAGCCACCCCGATGTCGCCGAGTGCGCGGTGATCGGCGTCGCCGATCAGCTCAAGGGTCAGATTCCGCGGGGGCTGGTGGTGCTCAAGTCCGGGGTCGACCGCGACCCGGCCGAACTGCAGGCCGAGCTGGTGGCACTGGTCAGGGCGCAGATCGGCGCGGTGGCGGCCCTGCGGGATGTCGCCGTCGTCCCGGCGCTGCCGAAGACCAGGTCGGGCAAGATCCTGCGCAAGACGATGCGCGGCATCGCCGATGGGGTCAACGAGCCGGTCCCGTCGACGATCGACGATGCGAGCGTGCTGGACACACTGCGGCCGATTCTGCGTCGCAGCTGAGCTGAGAAGCGGCCGGCCGGGTGCTCATTCGAGCACCCGGCCGTTGCCGTGTGTGGAACAAGAACCGACAGGTGCGCGCAGACTGCCGGCGCGCCAACCGGTGTCGCGGGAAATCAGTCCTCGACGACGGTACCGCGCCGGGACTGACGGCGGGCGCTCTGCCGCTGCTCGTCCATGGCCTTGTCCAGGGTCATCACGTTGATCGCTCGGTCGAGCACCGCAACGGTGTTGAGGTCACCCTTCTCGACGCTGGCGAGGCGCATCTCGAAAAGAATGTTCGACGGCGACGTCGCGTTCTCCGCGGCCAGCCGGAGAGCGTCGAGGTAGACCTGCGAGATGAGCCCGGCCTGGTTGACGGCCATGGCGGCCGGGTCGTAACGCGTAGAGCCGTGGTTGATCTGCATGACCCCTACCTCTCGTTTCATCGAGAGTAAAGGGCGGGTTCGCGAACTTATCGTATTTGAGTCCTGTTTAACCACTTTGTTACGAGAACGACTTATTGCGCCGTAGTCGGACATCAGGTGAAGTACAGCAGTCGGGCCCGCGGCAGGACGGCGTCGACCTCCCGGTTGAACCACGATTTGAGCTCGTTCATCGCGGGGGTGGGGTAGACGTACTTGACCGCTCCGAATTTGCCCCGCTTCTGCCGGCGAAGATCCTCCGCCATCTCCAGCTGCGTCCGGGGATACCACTCCAGCAGGACATCCCGGCTTTTTCGGGTGAAGCGGTGGGTGATCAGCTCCACGGTGAGGTCCAGGTCGGGCAACGGCGCCAATTCCGCCCGTACCGCCTGCAGCAGGGCGCCGTACTCCGCGCGCCAGTCGTCCAGCGGCATGATCGGCGCAATCGTCAGGCCGACCGGATATCCGGCGTCGGCGAGCAGCCGCAGCGCGGACAGCCGCCGCGTCATCGACGCGGTGCCGCCCTCGAACCGATCACCGACCGACGCCGCGTTCACCGACATCCTGATCCTGGTCCGACCACCGTGCGGCAGGCCGAGCAGCGGTTGCACGTCATCGAACTTGGTGGTCGCCCGGAGCTGCACCGGCGCCGGACCAGTCGTGCCGGCCGAAGTGGCTGATGGCCGCGCTCAGTGAGCCGGTGACGGCCTCGATGCCGAGCGGGTCGGTGTAGCAGGACGCCTCGAACGTCGTTCCCTCGCCGTTCCGCTCCACCGACCCGGTGGTCACCGAACCTGCGCCGACGTGGCCGTCCAGCGTGCTGAGCACCTCGTCGAGGTTGGCGTAGACCCGGATCACCGGTGGGCCGGTCAACGATCCGGCGAGATAGCAGTACTGGCAGTGCGCCGGGCACCCCTCGGCCAGGTCGAAACGCCAGTCGGCGCTGGGCGGGATCGGCTGCAACCGGAGCTTGGACGGCGGCGCCACGACCACCGCAAGGGTCGACTTTGCCCGCGCATAACGGGCCCGGGGATTGTCCCCGCCGAGGGCGGGCAGTCGGTCGCCGGTGAGCAGCGTGACGTCCGATCCCGCGGCCTCGCAGCGCTCGACGATCGACCTGCCGTGCTCGCGTTCGAAGGCGGATCTGGTGACCAGCACCTGCTTCGGCCGCCATCGGCGTCCGGCCGGTGAGAGCCCTGCGGCGGGGGAGACATCCGGAGCGGAGGGCCCGGCGGTGCGGACGGTCGTGGTCACCTCCTGCACAACGTGCGACCGACGACGCTTAGTGGTGCCGCCCGTAAGTTCGTCGGGGGTCAGGCGGCTCGGGGTTGTGCTGGGTCGGTGGTGATCGCCGGCCGTGGCGGTCGAGTCGGTCCATCAGATCGGCCAGGTCGGTGGTGGTGAACTTCCAGTTGAACGGTTTCGCGGCCTGGTTGTAGCGTGTTTCGAAGGCGGCGAGCCGTTCGACGACGACCTCGAGATCGTCGAAGTCGTTGGGGGATAGGACTTTCCGTTGAACGATGGAGAAGAAGATTTCCACCTGATTCAACCATGACGCGTGCACCGGGGTGTGCACCATGATCGCATTGGGGAACTGCTCGGTGAGCCGGTCGATCGCAGCCTGTCCGCGGTGCGAGGAGCCGTTGTCCACGACCCAGAACACCCGGTCCGCCGACTTGTAGGGCTCCTGGGTCATCACCTGCTCGACCAGCGCGGCGAACGGAACGATCCCGGTGGTGTCCGCGCAGCGACCGTGGACCTTCGCGCGGTGCACGTCGTACGCGGCGAGATAGGCCACCGCACCGCGGCGGTGGTAGTCGTGGTTGACCCGCATCATCCGGGACTTCCCGGGCGGCAGCGTGGGTGGCAGCGGCACCGAGCCTGGATGGAGGTCTTCTCGTCGGCGGAGATCACATAGTCTCTGCGGCCCAACGGTTTCCCATCCCACATCCGCTGGTACAGATCCAACACCCGCTGCGCCTTGGGCGCGAAGTTCGGATCCGTGATGAAAATCCACGACTGGAACTGCCACGGTTTGAGGGCATCCTCGGACAGCCACCTGCGCACGGTCGAGGGCGAGATGCTCTCGCAGATCCCGCCGCTGACGGCCTGCACGGCCAGTTCCGGGCACGACCATTTCGACAGCGGCAACCCGCTGTCCTGCGGTGGGGTGCAGGCCAATGCCTTGACCTGCGCGACCTGCACCGCAGTGAACACCGCCGGGCGACCGCAGCGTTTCGCGTCCCCCAGCGAGGACACCCCGGGTGCGGCGCACCAGCGGTGCCGCCATTTGCGGGCGGTGTCCTCGCAGATACCCAGTGATGCCGCGATCCGGGCGTTGGGATGTCCGTCCGCGGCGGCCAGCACGATGCCGGCGCGCAGCGCCAGGCGTTGCTCGGTGCGTCCGGCGCGGACCAACCGGTCCAGGTCCCCGCGCTGGGTGTCGGTCAACACGATGCGGTCGGGGCTTGGCGTCGGCATCGCGGTCATCCTCGAACGTGGGTCCCATCAGTCCCACTAGCCTCATCTGTCACATGGCTGGTGTTGGTCAACGACACACCGATCGGGCACGATCATCGGCATGGCCGCCCCACCCGCGTCGACGAAAACATCCCTGCAACAGCGGTTGTCCGCCCGCGCCCGGGAACGCTGGCCGGAACTGGCCGGCATCGACGTCAAGTTCCGGGGCGAGTTCGCCTACGTCACCGGCCGCCTGAAAGACGGCGACACCCAACCACTGATGCGGCTGCGGTACGGCGGATCAGCCGCCCGCTGGGGCTTCGCGATCTACCTGGCCAGCAAAGACGGCTACGAAGTCTCCGCCCTGCCGACCGGCGTATTCGCCGGCGCCACCCGAAGACGCCCTGGACACCGCCTGCGGGCTCTACCTCGGCGACCCCACCGCCTGGATCTGAACCCCCGACGAACTTACGAACGAGACCACTTAGTCCGGCTCACGGTTGTCGCAGTGGCCGGATCAGCGTGAGAAAACGCTCAGCACAATGGGCGCGTCAGCGGCCATCGCAGTGCCTGCCGGCACCGATTGGGTCGCGACCCGGCCCACCTGACCGCGGGTGCCCCGGCCGGCGTCGACGAACGAGACGTTGGTGGCGCCGGCCTTGGCCAGCGTGCGCGCGGCCTGCTGCTGCGTCCGCCCGGTCAGCGCCGGCATGACGAGTTGGCGGACGCCGATCCCGAGCCGGACCGGCGTGCCGATCTTGCGGACCTCGGTGCCGGGCGCTGGGTCCTGGCTCACGATCGTGCCCACCGCCGCGGCATTCGTTGTCGGTTGGCCGGTGACCGCCAGCGCACCGAGATCACCCGCCCAGCCGAGACTTCGCAGCACCGCGACGGCGTCCTGCGGGCGGCCCTGCAGCGCCGGCATCACCAACAGCAGGTTGTTCGACACGGTGACCGTGACCGGCGTGCCCTGCGGCAGCTGCCGCCCGGCGGGTTGATCGACGCCGATCACCTGGTTCAGCGGTGCGGCTCCATCGCCCTGCTGGGTCACCAGAGTGAGCCCAGCCGAGCGCAGCAGATCGCGCACCTGGCCGATGTCCTTACCGATCAGGTCGTCCGGAACGGCCACCAGGTTCAGGCCCGTCCCGATCGTCACGGTCACCGTGCGACCAGGGGGGACCTGCGCCCCGGCCTTCGGGTCCTGTGCGATGACCTTGCCCCTGTCGGCATCCGAGGACGACCGGAGCGTCTCGGAATACCCCAGCCTCACCGCGGTCAACCCGGTGCGTGCCGCGGCGGCGGTCGACCCGCTCAGGTCCGGCACGGCGACCACCGTGACGCCCCGCCCGATCTCCACGGACACCACGGTGTCCGGATCGACCTGGGTGAGTTCGGACGGTCGTTGGCCGACCACTTTGTCCTTGAGCGCGTTGGTCGACTCCACCCTGGTGACGGTGCCCAGGACCAGGTCGCGACCTCGCAGGATCTCGGTCGCCTGCTGCAGGGTTCGTCCGGACAGATCCGGAACCGCCACCAGCGAGGCCGGCGGCGGTGCGGTCAGCACGGTGAGGGTCAGCACGGCGGCGCCGCCGAGCAGCAGCGCGCACAGCGCCCCCACGAGGATGCGTCCCCACCGTCGCGGCCCGGACGCGGGTGCCGGGTCGGTGTCGGCCGGCAACCAGGTGGGCCCGGTGAGCACCGGTGCGGTCAGCAGATGCGGAGACCGCTGCCCGGGCAACGAAGTGTCCGGGCCAGCGGAATCGCCGTCGATGGGCGCCGACGCGGCCAACAGCTCTCGACGGAGCGCCGCGTCGACGGCAGATCGCATCTCCCGGGCGGTCTGGTAGCGGTCCGGCGCGGGCCGCTGGGTGGCGGTACCGACGATCGCATCGACGTCCACGGGCACGTCCGGCCGCGCCAGGCCCGGTTCGGCCGGCACGGTCCGGACGTGCTGCTCCGCCAGTTCGATCGGGGAGCCGGCGGTGAATGGCGGGTGCCCGGTGAGCATCTCCTGCAGCAGGCACCCGACGCTGTAGACGTCGGACCGGGCGTCGACGGGACCGCCGGTGAGCTGCTCGGGCGAGGCGTACTGCAGTGCCCGCAACCGGTCGGGCGAGCGCGCTCCGCCGCCCCGGCCGAACGCCGCGCTGCCGACACCGAAATCCATCACCTTCGGGCCGGCGGGCCCCAGCAGAACCGTCGTCGCCGACAGATGGCGGTGCAGCACCCCGTGCCGGTGGGCGAACTCGAGCGCACCCAGGATCGCCGAGGTGATCTCCAGCGCCCGCACCACCGGAAGCGGCCCCTGTTCGGCGAGGACGGCCCGCAGCGTCGGCCCGGCGACGTACTCGACCACCAGGTACGGAACGGGTCCGGCGCCGGTGTCGTTCTCACCGGTGTCGAGGACGCCGACGATCCCCGGATGGTCCAGCACGCAGGCGTCGTCGGCCTCCCGCCGGAATCGCGCCACCGCGACGGCGTCGGTCAGTAGGGCGGTCCGCAGCACCTTGACGGCGACGTCCCGGTCCAGCCGCAGGTCGGTCGCCAGCAACACCACCGACATGCTGCCCTCGCCGAGCACCGAGCGGACCCGGTACCGATCGCCGAGCAACGTCTCTGCCTGCACCTGCGCCCCCGATGTGGCAATTGTCGCTGTCCGGTTGTCGGTCGCGAACCGGCGTGTCCGACGGTGAAACGCCAGTCCCGGAAGTAACTGTCCGCCACCCGCCGTTGTCATTATGGTGATATCCGGCCGGCGGGATGTCGCGCAACAGTAACGATCACCGGCGACATCGATCACCCCCGAACAGGCTCAGCCCAGCGTCGCGAATGTGCGACCACCACCGGACACTCGCTGAGCTGCAGCAATGCCTGCCCGGTCGAGCCGAGAAACATCGCGCTGTTCAGCCCGCGGCGGGCGTCGTCCACCACCAGCAGGTCGGCCCGGCGGGTGAAGTCGAGCAGCGTGGTTGTCGGGGAGCCGAACAGGACGACCGGCGTGACCAGCACCTGCGGGTAGCGCTGCTGCCAGCGCACCAGCTGCAGACCCAACGCCGCGCGGTCCTCCCGGATCTGCACCGGCGGGCGGAACTCCCGAGCACCCGCTCCGGGCGACGGGCCGCGCACCAGCTGGTAGGGGTGCGCCCCATCGATGATCGCGTCGTGGTGCACGTGCAGCACCAGGAGCCGCACCGTGCGGGCATCGGCCGCGGCGAAGGCGAAGTCGAGCGCGCCGTCCGACCCGGACCGGCCGTCGACGGCCACCGCCACCGGCCGGCGAGCCGGCAGCGCGTGCTCGGGGCGCACGACGGCGACCGGTACGCGGCTCGTGGAGGCGACGCTGAAGGCGACCGATCCCAGTGGCACGCCCGACGCCCGGCCGGCACCCCAGGACCCGACCACGATCAACTCGGCCCTGTCGCCCGCGGTGTCCTGCAGCGCCGTCGCGGCCGGCGACCCGGCGAGCAGGGTGCTGATCCGCAGTGCCGGGTGTTCCGCTCGGAGGGCCTGCGCGACGCGGCCCAGTTGGGCTTGGGCGCAGGACCGGTCAGGAGGCGCAGCGCCGGATGCCGAAGTGAAAGGGCCGCCGATGCCGCACACCAGCAGCAGCTCGGCGCCCCGGTGCCCGGCCTCGAGCGCTGCCCAGCGGGCCGCGTGCCGGGCACATTCCGAGCCGTCGTAGCCCGCGACGACACGGCGTCCCGCCGACTCGGGGCGGCCACCGCCGGGTGTCACGGACGACCGCGATCAGGACGGCGACGGCGCCTGCGGTGACCCACCCAATCGGATCACCGACTGTGGCCACAGGCCTCCGCCGATCACGTCCCGCACCCGCATCCGGCCCTCCTCGCTGGACACCACGGCCGCCAGCACGGCGGTGTGCACGTCCGCGGCCATCGCGGTGAGCACCACCCGCTCCAGTGCCTGACCGGCCTGCAGGCGGGCTGTGGGCAGGTCGCGGAGGGAGCCGATCACCGCCGTGACGCCGGTCTGCGGGTCGTGCGGTCCGGCCGATGGCGCGCCGTCGGTCGACAGGTTCCTCACCTGTTCGTCGGTCAGCGTGGCCAGCCAGGCCTGTTCGATCTTCGCCGACTGACGGAGTCTGGTCATGGTCGCCGCGGGCACCTGCTGGTGGTCCACCGCCCGCTGCCCCTGGTCCCGGAGCAACGGGATCGCCTCGAGCAGGGCGAGGTCGTCCGGTGTCGGAACGCCGTGACCCTGCGGCTGGACCACGGCGATCAGGTCCGGATCTTCGACGTCGGGCAGGAGATGAACGGTGGGATGCACGCCGAGCGCGCGCACCGCGACCCGCAGGTCGAGCACCACCCGACCGCACCGGATCAGCAGCTCGCGGGCGTCACCGGCACATCCCATGCCGCTGAGTCCCGCCACCCGGGTCGGCGACGCCGGTGGCGTTGCCGTGCAGCGCAACTCGAAGCCCCGCGCGGTGCAGTTCAGTGCCCACGAACCGTCGTCGTGCGAAAGGTGCTCCACGGAGTCGAGAACAAACCGAACCTCGTCCCGGGCAAGGCTGCCGACCGCAGCCACGCTGGTGTGCACCATCATCACCCTCCTTCGTCCGACCGCGCTCCTGGTGCAGCCCCCGCCGGGCGCTCGGTCGTCGACTTCACTGTGTCCCGACCGGACGGGCGTCAACAGGGCCGAATGACCTGCGACCACCTTTGGAACGGCCCGTTTTCCGCGCAGGCGCCGGCCCGGCGGGGTGTGCCACAGTGAGCGCGTGAGCAGCGGGAACCGGGCGGCGAACCGGGTGGACGCGTTGCTCGACGCCGTCCTGGCGGTGTCCTCCGGGCTCGAGCTCGCGGTGACCCTGCGCAGCATCGTCGACGCCGCCCTGCACTTGGTCGACGCCCGGTACGGCGCGCTGGGTGTGATCGACGAGGACGGTGAGCTGACCCACTTCGAGGTGGCCGGCATCGACAAGGCCACCAGGGACCTGATCGGCGCCGCCCCGACCGGAAAGGGTCTGCTGGGCACGGTGATCCGCAACGGCCATCCGATCCGGTTGGACGACCTGACGGTGCACCGCGCGGCGGCCGGCATGCCGCCGAACCACCCACCGATGAAGACCTTCCTGGGCGTCCCGGTCCGGGGTCGCGGCGGCATCGTCGGCCGCCTGTACCTGACCGACAAGAGCGACGGCCAATCCTTCACCGCCGACGACGAGACGCTGGTGCTGTCCCTGGCGGGCGCCGCGGGGGTGGCGATCGACAATGCCCGGCTGTACGAGGATGCCCGCGGCCGGCAGCGCTGGCTGGAGGCCAGTGCCGATGTGACGGCCGTGCTGTTGGCCGGCAACGACACCAGCGACGCGTTGCACCTGATCGCCAGCCGGGCCAGGGACATGACGAAGGCGGACTTCACCCTCATCCTGCTGCCCGCCGTGGATCGCGACGAGCGTGCCGATGACCCGGGCCCGGCAGAGCTGACGATCATCGTCGCCGTCGGCGAGACGGCGGACCGCTTTGCCGGGCAGCGCATTCCGATTTCCGGATCGACGTCTGGCGCCGTGTACGCCGATCGTGTTCCGCGCAACGTGCACCAGCTGGCGGAGAGCGTGGAACAGGCGACCGGCGTTGAGTTGGGTCCGGCCCTGGTCCTGCCGCTCGGGCCGGACGACGCCCCGGGAGGGGTGCTGCTGACCGTTCGCAGGGCCGGCGCACCGCCGTTCAACGACACCGAGCTGCAGGTGGTGTCCTCCTTCGCCGACCAGGCGGCGCTGGCACTGCAACGCGCCGACGTGCAGACCTCACGGCGCGAGCTGCAGGCGTTGACCGAACGCGACCGGATTGCCACCGACCTGCACGACCAGGTGATCCAGCGGTTGTTCGCAGTGGCCATGGCGATGGAGGGCACCCAGCGACGCGTCGAGAACCCGCTGATCGCCGGTAGGCTCGCCGACCACGTCGATCAGCTGCACAGGACGATCCTGCAGATCCGCAGCGCCATCTTCGATCTCCGGCAGGAACCCGACGTTCTGCCGGCACTGCGGACGACGCTGTCCGACCTGGTCTTCGGCATCTCCGCGGGCCATCCGCTGGCGGTCACCGTGAAGATGGCCGGTCCGATCGACGAGGTCTCCCCGGACGACGCGGTGCAGGCCGAATCGGCCCTGCGAGCCGCCGTCGCGGACGTCGTCAGCGAGCCCGGCCTGACCGGGCTGACCGTCACCGTGACAGCGGACGACGCCCTGAGCCTGAGCATTCTCGCCCAGATCGACGACACCGGGACCGGCGACGCCGTCCCGGGCGCCGGGGTCCGGATGCGCTGGTCGAGCCCCGGGCGATGACCGGGCCGGTCGGGCGGGACGTACTGTCGCGGGCGTGTTCGTCCTGCTGCCGCCCTCGGAGACCAAGGCCATCGGTGGCATCGGCGCCCCGCTGGATCTGCACCGCCTCCGGTTTCCCGCGCTGGAGGCGCAGCGCACGATGCTCATCGATGCGCTGATCGGGCTGTGCGCCGACATTCCCACGGCGCGTCGGGCGCTGGCCGTCGGTGCGGGCAAGGACGCCGAGCTCGCCGCCACCGCGCGGCTCCTGCACGCTCCGACGTTACCGGCGCTGCGCCGCTACACCGGAGTGTTGTACGAGGCGCTGGACGCCGCCACCCTGTCCCGGGCGGCGGTCGCCCGCGCCGCCGACCGGCTGCTGATCACGTCCGCGCTGTTCGGCATCGTGGCCGGCGTGGATGCCGTTCCGGCGTACCGGTTCTCGGCCGGTTCCGCGCTGCCCGGACTGCCCCGGCCGGCCGCCTTCTGGCGTCCGCACCTCACCGGGCTGCTGGCCGGTCTCGATGAGCCGGTGGTCGACCTGCGCTCGTCCGCCTACGCCGGATTCGCCCCCGTCCCCGGCGCGATCACGGTGCGCGTGCTGACCGAGGACGCTGCCGGCCGGCTGACCGTGGTCAGCCACACCAACAAGGCGATCAAGGGCAGACTGGCCCGGGCGCTGGTCACCAGTCGGGCGGAGCTCACCGGCATCGGGGCCGTCTCCAGGGTGGCCAGCAGGGCCGGGTTGCGGGTCCGCCGGACCGGCGACCGGTCGCTGGACATCATCGGCTGAGCTGTGTCCCGGCGCGGTGGTTCAGTGCCGGTGGTTCAGTGTCGGTGGTTCAGGGCCGGTGGTTCAGGGCCGGTGGTTCAGGGCCGGTGGTTCAGGGCTGGTGGTTCGGCGCCGGCAGTTCAGCGCCGGCGGGAGCTGGCGGCGAAGCGCTGCTCAGTGCTGGTCAGGCACGGACGTCGGTAGCGGGTGGCCCAGGGTTGCTCGCCGTGCCCGATCGGTAGCCAGCCCTCGGCCATCAGTTCGGCGTTCAGGTTCAGCAGGCTCCTGGTCATGCCGGGAGCCCATTTCTCCTCGGGCGGGATGTTGGCCAGGAACGCCCGCGGGGCGGGGAAGGTGTCGCCCGGGATCCGGTACACCGGCCACCGGGAGTCGGCGCTCTTGGCCACCGCGACAAAGCGGTAGTAGCCGTTGCCGTCCTGAGCGCCGAGGGTGGCCAGGATGCTGGAGATCCACGACTCACCGCCGGAATCCTCGAGGCTGATCTCCGCCAGATCCTCGGTGCCGTCGAGCTCGAACCACTGCTGTTCGCTGTCGTCCCACCACCGCCGGCGATCGGCCGAGTAGTGGCCGCGCCCGCGCTCGGGCTGGTCGTGCGACTTCCTGATCTTCGGTGTCATGCCCATCGACGCTAGGCGGCCCCGCCGTCGATCCACAGAGTCGAAGGTCCCCACGACTCCCGGCCACCCGCCGAGCCGGCCGCGGGCGAGAGATCAGCGTTGGGGCGAGGTCTCGGCGGAGTCGGCGTGGCCCGCCGACCTCGCGGCTGAGGTGACGGCTCGCACCAGGTCTGCCGTCACCGACGGCGGCAACGGCAGCGATCCAGAGGCAACCACATCTGCCGCGACGTCACGCAACTTGCGATTCGTCCGTTGGCTGCAGCGAACGAGCACACCGAAGGCCGCCGAGGAGTTCAGCCGGTGAGCGCTGATCAACATGCCAATGGCCGTCCCGATGACCCGATTGCTGTCCAGAGCCGTGCGCAGCTGGTCGATCCGACCGTGTGCCTGCCCGACGGCGTCCTCACGCAGATGATTGAGCTGGTGGTGCACCCGCACCCTGGCCAGCAGTTCCTGCGACGAGAAGGGCTTGGTGATGTAGTCGTCCGCCCCGCAACTGAGTCCCTCGACCGCCGCCTCGGGTCCGGCCCGTGCGGTCAGCAGGATGATCGGCACCCGGCCGGTGGTCTCGAGGGCTCGTAGCGTGGTGAGCAGATCCAGGCCGCTGCGCCCCGGCAGCATGATGTCGCTGACCACCGTCTCCGGCAGCATCGCCGGGTCACCGGTCACCGCGTCGATCGCCGCCTCGGCATCCGCCACCGGGTGCACCTGCCAGCCGTCCGATACCAGCAACGCCGTCAAATAGGCCCGGAGGTCGTCGTCGTCCTCGACGAGCAGTAGCCTCGGCCGGCGCTCCGTGGCGGTGCCGCCCTGCTGTGACAGTTGACCTCGTGCACCGGCCTCGGCAGCCGGCTGGGTGAGTTCGGGTTCGGTGGGTGCGGGTTCGGTGGGTGCGGGTTCGGTGGGTGCGGCTTCGGTCGGGGCGGTGTCGCCGGTCGGCACCGCCACGGTGAACGCGCTGCCCTTGCCGGGTGCACTGGTCAGGGTGATCCGGCCGCCGTGCGCGTTCACCAGGTCGGCCACCAACGCCAAGCCGATGCCGGCGCCGGAGCGGTCGGCCGGGTCCGCTCGGAAGAAGCGCTCGAACACCAGCTTCTGTTGCTGCGGCGCGATGCCCACCCCGGTGTCGGACACCGTCAGCTCCGCCCACCCGGCCCGGTCGCACCGGACGCGAACGGCGATGCCGCCCGCCCGGGTGTACTTGATGGCGTTGGAGAGCAGGTTGTTGACGATCGTCGACCACATCGATCTGTCGACGTCCGCCAGCACGGGGCGGCCGGTGTCCACCGTCAGGGTCAGCCCGGTGCGTTCGGCGGTCGAGGAGAACATGCTCGCGACATCGGTGGTCAGCGCGGCGACATCGGTGTGTTCGACCATCGGGTTCAGCGAGCCGCCCGGCCGATCGGTGAAGTCCAGCAAGACCTCCACCATGCTCTGCAAGCGCTGTGCAGCTCGCACCGCGGCCTGAACAGTCGTCCGGTCGGCCGACTGGAGCCGGTCCGGCTCGGCGGCCAACACATCCTGCAACGGCGCCAGCAGCAGCGTCAGGGGCGTGCGGAGTTCGTGGCTGACGTTCTGGAAGAACTCGGTCTTGACCCGGTCGAGATCGGCCAGCGCCTCGGCCCGCGAGCGTTCCAGGTGGTAGGCGTACGAATCGGCCAGCGCAACGCTCAGCTGCCGGCCGAGGAGCCGGAAGAACTCCTGGTAGACCAGATCCAGCGGCCGGTAGGGGTTGGCCCCGGCCAGCAGCACACCGATCGGACGCGTCTCGCCGGCCAGGATCAGCGGCAGCGCAACGGCCTGGTCCGGCGGCAAGGTACCGAGTGGACCGGGCAGCACGATCGCCCAGGCCCGGTCCCGCAGGCCACTCACCACCCCGGTCCGACCGCTGTCCAGAACGGCGCCGATCGTCCAGGCACCGTCCGGGCCCGGCGAGGTGATACCGGGCGCTTCGCCCTCGCCGAGACCGTAGGCGGCGACCCGGCGGATCTCCGTCGTGTTCATGCCCTCGGCGGCCGTGCGGGCCGCATCCCCGTGCGGGCGAAGGTAGATCGCGGCGAAGGGCACGCTCTCCCGCGCCTTGCCGAGCACAGTCGCGGCCGCGGCGCAGATCTCGGTCGGCGTCGCGCTTCCGGTGGCGGACAGCCCGCCCAGCTGCTGGGCGATCCGCAGCCGGCGCTCATGCAGGATGTGTCCGGTCGTCTCGGCGGCCACGGTGAACAGCCCGGCGACGGCACCGGAGGCGTCGCGCAGGGGACTATGCGAGAACGTGAAGTAGCACTCCTCCGGGAATCCGTTGCGGTGCAGCACGAACTGCATGTCGTCCCGCCGCACCGATACCCCGCGCCGCATCACCTCGGTGATCATCGGGCTGGACACACTCCAGGTCTCCGGCCAGACCTCCGCGGCCGGCCGGCCCAGGGCGTGCTGGTGCAGCTCCGAGCCGAGCAGCGGGATGTAGGCGTCGTTGTAGACCAGGACCACGTCGGGTCCCCACGACACCACCATCGGGAACGACGAATCCACGCAGACGCCGACCATCACCCGCAACAGCTCCGGCCAGGTTCGTACCGGACCCAGCGGGCTCGTCGTCCAGTCCATCTCCCGGATGCGTTGACGCATCTCCCCGGGACCGGCAAAAACGGACAGAAAGAGATGTTCCGCGCCGGTCATTCGGTCAGCCTACGAGGTGGGGATCGCCGGCATCCGCCGCAGTGCAGGCGGCTGGACTGGGCAAACGGTACGGGCGTCGATCTGCACTGTGGAACTGCGACCTGGGAGATCCCGGCCGGGAAAGTCGTCGGTCTGGTCGGTCCGAACGGTGCCCGGAAGACCACCCTGCTGCACCTGGCGGTCGGCCTGGCCACGCCGATGTATCCGGGCCGGTCCGTCGTGGACCATCTGCACCTGGGCAGGGCGCTGGATCCGAGCTGGGAAGACGAGGTGGGGTCCGGGCGGGTCGCCCGGTTGCAGCTGGACCCCGGGGAAGAGGTCGGCACACTGTCCGGCGGGCAGCGGGCTCAGCTCGCCCTGCCGCTCGCCATGGCCGAACGACCGGACCTGCTGGTCCTCGACGTACCCGTGGCCGGCCTGGATCCGCCGCCAGGCGGCAGTGTGCGCAGGACCTGACCGGAGATTGTCGCCGGCCGGGAGGTCAGCGTTCTGTTGTCGTCTCACCCTGCCCGCCGTCCTGGAGCGGATGTGTGACTACGTCATAGTCCTGGTGGCCTCACAGGTGCAGCTGGCCGGAACGGTGGACGAGCTGGTCGCCTCGCATCACCGGCTGGTCGGCGCCCGTCGGGACTCGTACCGATTGCCGCCCGGCCAGGAACTGATCGAATCCGGTCATGGCCCGGGACAGAGCACGTTGCTCGTGCGGTCCGCTGAAAGCGGTCTTCGACCCCGGCTGGCAGGTGCACCCGGTCGGCGTCGAAGATCTGTCGCTCGCCTCTGTGGGCCGAGTTGCAGCGTCGGCCGGTGCTCGCTCGTTGCACTCGGTCGCGCGGTGATCTGGCCCAGCTGGCGTCAGGTCAGTCCTCCGCACTGCTCGCGGCCGGGCTCCTGATGCTCGGCGCCCTTCGGTGCCCCGTCCCCGGGCGTGCTGATCGGGAAGACCGTGCCGGCCATGGTCCCGACGCTCGCCGTGTTCACCGCGCTCAGAGTCGTTGTCCCCCTGTGGGTACGGCCGTACGTCGCAACGCCGATCGTCACCGTGGGGGCCGCCTTCGCGGCAGCACGCAGGAGGTCGGCAGCAGCCAGCCGGTCGACCGATTCTGGGACTTCCAGTGGCTCGAGAGTGGGCTGTTCCCGATCGCCGCCGCCGCCGTCGTCGTCGTCGTCCTGCGCTTCACCTGGATCCGTCATCGCATCGGGTGAGTTGACGACCGCGCTGTACCGATGGGATCAGCAGTCAACAGGACCATCGTCCTTTGTTGCCAGGGTCCGATGCCTCTGATTTCGGGGTGAGTGTTCGGCGCAGAGTCGGGGGAGGAGACAACACGCCTCTGCGCCCCAGTCGCGGTGCCGCCGAGGTGGCGATGGTCCGTGACAGCGGCGTCGCAGACCCGGAAGGAGCACCTCATGATGGCCTACGGCCCGTCGATGCGCGGAGGATCCGTTGCGGCGCAGGTTCTGCCGTCCGATCCGGTGCGGATGATCATGCGGTCACCGATCGCCACCGCAGACGCCGGCAACACGCTGCGGGAGGCGGCCGAGCAGCTGGCCTCGGACGAGATCGGGGCCCTGCTCGTCATCGGCGAGGGAACGCTGGGGATGCTCTCCGAGCGGGACGTGCTCAGCGCGGTTGCCGCGGGCGGCGATCTCGACGACATCCAGGCCGGCGACGCGCTGAATCCCGAGGTGGTGTGGGGTGATCCGCAGCTGCCGATCCGGGAGGCCGGACAACTGATGCTGGACAGCGGGATCCGTCACCTGCCGATCGGCGACGGACGCCTGGCGGTGGGCATGGTGTCGATGCGCGATGTGCTGGGTGTGCTCGTCGGCTGACGTGGGCTGACGTCGGCAGGAAAACGAACCATCGAACAACCAGAACCGCCGACCGGGAGGTCGGCGGTTCTCTGGTGTCGTGGCCGGTTGCGGGCGGCGGTCCGCTCAGAAGTCGACGTGCCTCGCACTCCCGCGCAATTCGGTCATGTGGTACGTGCGCAGCTGCCCCCGGCTGACGCCGTTGGGCCTGGTCCGGTGCATGGTGATCAGCCCCATGGTCGCCACCGTCTGGGGGCCCTCGGAGACGTCCACCGCCGGGATGACCAGGGTGAAGGAGGTGTGGCCGATGTCCTCGGTGTTCATGGTCGTCACGGTGGCCAGGCCGCCCAACGAGGTGCTCTCCAGGTAGATCTCGTCGCCGGAGAACTCCATCGCATGGTGTGAATCCTGGTACTGCAGATGTGCTTCACCGTCCACTCCGCCGAGCGACAGCCTGATCAGCAGGTTCCCGCCGTTCAGGACGAACTGATTCGGGTCCTGAACCCTCGCCGGGGCTAGCTGTGAATGCGTCATGGTCGGCTCCAATCCGTGGGCATCGCCGGTCAAGGAAATCCACCGGTGGATGATCGACCACAAACTGGTGGTTACCTTGCTCCCACTCAACGGGACGCCGCGCCCCGGCAACAGGGTCCTTGGACCCGCCCCCCCGGGGTCGTCGGGTCCGGCCCCAGGCAGCGGCGGCCGCGCCTTCAGGATTGCGCACCGCCGAGCGCGCGCCGCTGGATCGCGAAGATCCCGACGCCGGCCGCGGTGACGGCGAGGCCGGCCAGCAGGGACCGGGCCGGCACGCTGGCGCAGAGCGCAAGACATCCCGCCAGCCCCAACCCTGCGACGAGTTTTGCCGACCGCCGGGACCCGGCCGGAAGCGTCAGGGCGGCGGCGTTCGCGATGGCGTAGTACAGCAGAACGCCGAACGAGGAGAACCCGATTGCTCCCCGCAGGTCGAGGGTGGCAGCGAGCACCGCGACCAGCGCGCCGACCGCCAGTTCGGCGGCCAACGGCACGCCCTGCCGCTGCACCCTGGCGAGTTGCCGGGGCAGGTGCCGATCCCTGGCCATGGCGAGCACCGTCCTGGACACGCCCAGCAGCAGGGCCAGCAGCGCGCCGAGAGCGGCGACAGCCGCCCCTGCCCGGACGATCGTCGTGAGCCGGGGTGCGCCGGCGACCCGGACCGCCTGGGCGAGTGGATCGATCGACGCCGCCAGGCCGCCCGGGCCGAGGATGGTGAGGACCGCGGCTGCGACCGTGGCGTACACCGCCAACGTGATGACCAGGGCGAGCGGGATGGCTCGCCGGATGGTTCGTGAGGGATCGCGGACCTCCTCGGACAGCGTGGCGATCCGGGCATATCCGGCAAACGCGAAGAACAGCAGACCCGCCGCCTGCAGGACGCCGAACGGCGTCGTCGGCGCGGTGGCCGGATCGCCGTCGGTGCCGCCGGCGGAGAAGCAGACGACGACCACCAGACCGAGGACCAGCAACACGGCAACGACGATGGCGCGGGTCAGCACCGCGGCCTTCTGCACCCCGGCGGCGGACAATGCCGTCATCGCCAGAACACCCGCCACGGCAACGACGTTCGGCCTGTCCGGCCACAGATAACTGCCGACCGTCACCGCCATCGCGGCGCAGGACGCCGTCTTACCCGCAATGAACGACCACCCCGCCAGGTAACCCCAGAACGGTCCGAGCCGTTCCCGCCCGTAGACATAGGTGCCGCCGGACCTCGGGTAGAGCGCGGCCAGCCGGGCCGACGACGTGGCGTTGCAGTACGCGACGAACCCCGCGACGGCGAGGCTGATCAACAACCATTGGCCCGCGGCGCCCGCTGCCGGGCCGAGGGCGGAGAAAATGCCGGCGCCGAGCATCGCGCCCAACCCGACGACGACCGCGTCCGCGACGCCCAGCCGCCGGACCAGGTGCTGCCCACCGGTTGGTGGCTCGGGAGAAGCGGGATCGGTGTTGTGCACGACCTTGTTCTACGGCAGCCGCTGCACGGCAGTGGCCCCGGACCAGCCTGTCGAGCCGGTCGGGGCCACTGCGCTGATGAGTCGAATCAGAGTGTGCTGCCCCACCGCCTCTCCGTGCTCGTCACTGTTCTGCGGATGTCGCTACTCGCGGAGGTGATCGGGTCCGATGCCACCCGCCTGCACCGCTTCGCCGGGTCGGTCGCTGCACGGGGCGGACCGAAGCGCCGGCGGGTACGACGCCCGGCGCCGGCGCGGGACGCTCCGATCCGATCGGCGGGCTGCGTCGGGGTGGCGGCGGCATTTCCGCGGGCTCGCTGACGGTCGCGTCGAACTCGGCTTTCAGCCACTCCTCGTCGTCAAGGATCAATGCCGGGAACCGGGCGTCGACATCGGACCCGAGCGCTGTCCCGAGATCGGCGCTTTCCGTCACCGAGCGTCCGACCACCTTGCCTCACCTCCCACACCGTTTGCTCGCGATGGAACCGACGTGTACTGGTTGATGTGCGCTCCGTTGTATCAATTGTCGAACGAGAGATCAACCCGCAGGCGGGATTTCGCTGTCGACGCCCGGATGGGGAACGATGGGTCACGGCCCGCCCCGCACGAGCGGGGCCAGCTCACCGGGAAGGCGTGCGGCGATGAAGGTTGCAGTTCTGGGAACGGGAATCATGGGCGCCGGGGTGGCCCGATCGCTGCTGCGCAACGGGCACGAGGTCGTGGTGTGGAACCGTGATCCGGCCAAGGCACAACCACTGGCCGATGACGGGGCGACGGTCGCCTCCGGTCCGCAGGCGGCGGTCAAGGAGGTCGACGCCGTCCTGACCGTGCTCTTCGACGCCGACGCAGTGCTCGATGTGATGGCCGCGGCCGCCTCCACGATCGGCTCCGACGCGATCTGGGTTCAGCTGAGCACCATCGGATTGGACGGGACCGAACGCATCGCCGCCTTCGCCCGGGACCACGACCTGCGGGTCGTCGAGGCGATGATGCTCGGCACCCGGCAACCGGCCGAGAAGGGCACACTGACGCTCCTGGTCGCCGGTGATCCGACCCTGCTGCAGACGCTGTCTCCGCTGTTCGACGCGATCGGATCGAAGGTCGTCGACGCGGGAGGGGAGCTCGGCCGGGCTTCGGCGCTGAAGCTCGCCGCCAATGCCTGGGTCCAGTCGGTGACCGCCCTGGTGGGCCAGTCGCTGGCACTGGCCGCCGGCCTCGGCCTGGACCCGCAGCTGTTTCTGGATGCGATCAAGGGCGGCGCGACGGACACCCCGTACGCGCACGTCAAAGGCGCCGCCATGCTGTCCGGTTCTTTCGACCCGTCGTTCGCCGTCGAGGGCGTGCTGAAGGATCTCGGCCTGATCCGCGCGGCCGCGCGGCAGGCGCAGGTGCCGGACGAGGTGCTGCGCGAGATCGAGGCGAAGTATGCCGCCGCCGCCCACAACGGTCACGGCGCGGACGACATGGCTGCCGTCTACCTGGCTTTCGCCCCCGAGCCGCCGTCCGGGGCGGGCGCTGGGGGTGACCAGTAGAGCGCCGGAGGTCCTGCGCTGCGGATGATCAGCGCTCCGGCGCCGCGACGGTGCTCTGCAGCCGCACCGTGGCGAGCCTGATGGCCATCTCCGGCAGCGCCTGCAGGCAGATCGAGCCCAGCAGATCCTGGACCGCCTTCGTCGCGCACTGCGCGACCGCGGCCGCCGGCAGGACCCCGAAGAAGGTGCGCTGCAACTCTTCGACGATGGCGGTGATCGTGGGGGACAGGTCGGATCGGAGCACCGGCCTTTCCAGCGTCGCGGTCCCGGTCGGATGTTCGCCGCTCACCTCTGGTGTCGCCGGCCGCGGCGGTGGCGCCGGGTACGAGATCCTTCCTCCCGTTGTCATGCTGTTCAGTGTCCCGCGAGCCGGCCGTCGCCGGGAAGGGCCAAAGGTCCTTGAACAGGGCTGTCCGCGCAGGTCAAGGGGCTGCGACGGCCGGTCGGCAGCGCGGTCAGGCGGCTGCGTCAGACGTCCAGAACGACCGCTCCGGCGGGAGTCGAACAGCACAGCAGCGCGTTGTCCCGTGCGGGTGCGGCCAACGGCTCCGGATCGTAGGTGACGCTGCCGCTGATCAGTCCGGTCTCGCAGGTGTGGCAGACGCCGGTGCGGCATGACCACCGGGTCGGGACATCGCACGACTCGGCCAGCTCCAGGATGCTGGACAGCTGCGTCGGCCACGGCACGGTGAGCCCTGTGCGGGCGAACGTGACCTCCGGGCCGGTGCCCGGGACGCCGACCGGAGGATGGGGTGCGGGTGACGCTCCCGCCGCGATCCCCGGCGTCAGCGACGGCCCGCTGCCGAAGGTCTCGCTGAAGATCCTCTGGTCGGTGATCCCCAGACCGGTCAGCGCTTCGCGAATGGCGGGCAGGAACCCCACCGGACCGCAGACGAACGCCTCCGCGGTCGGCGGAATCGCCAGATCACCCAGCACCGCCGGGCCGATTCGGCCGGCCCTGGTGTAGTCGGCGTTGGCGTAGTCGGCGCCGAGCCGGTCGCCCGGACCGGGTGCGCTGAAACAGATCTCGGACCGGGCATGCGGCAGGACACCCAGCAATGCCTTCACTTCGGCCGCGAACGGATTGTCGTCGCCGTTCCGTGACCCCTGTACCCACCAGATCGCCCGGGAGGGCCGGTGCCGGGCGACGGCGTGCAGCATGGCGAGCAGCGGCGTGGCGCCGATCCCGCCCGACACGAACACCACCGGGGCGTCGCCGTCGGTCAGCACGAACGTCCCCCGCGGGGCGGCCAACTCGAGAAGATCACCGGGACGGATGCTGCGGTTCACCAGCGCGCCGGCGCGGCCGCCGGGCTGACGCTTGATGCTGATCCGGTACTGCGGGTCGGTGACCGGGCCGGAGAGCGAATAGCTGCGCAACAGCGACGCTGCACCGTCGGTACGGAACCGCACCGTGACGAACTGGCCGGGCAACGGCTCGGGCAACGGCGAGCCGTCGGTCGATCCGAGCAGCAGGGACAGCACCGTGTCGCTCTCCCGGTGGGTCCGGAGCACCCGAACCGGCCGGAAGCCGGGCCAGGCGACCGGCGGCGCGGTCGCCGCGTCCGTGAGGCCCGGGTTGCCACCGGTCCCGCCCGGCTCACCCATCGCCCGGAACGAACTCTGCCAGCCGGGGCTGAGCTGCGGGATCCGCAGGGCCCGGGCCAGATCGGCCCTCGCGGCACCGGTACCGTCCCCACCGGGCAGGTACAGCAGCCCGTCGATCTGCGCCACGGTCATCCGCTCGGGGCCAGCGGACACCCGCACGATCGCGTCCCCGGCCTGAACCTGCCCCTCCTGAAGTACCCGCAGGTAGAAGCCGGGCCTGCGGTGGTCGACCAGCAGGGACGGCAGGCGCGGCTCGGCCAACCGAAGCCCGACCCGGTAACAGGTGACCCGCGGTTGGCTGACCTCGAACAGGGCGGTGCCGATCCGGTACCGGTCGCCGATACACACGTCGTCATCCGACAGGCCGTCGACGGTGAAGTTCTCGCCGAAGATCCCGTCGTCCAGGTCGTTCCGCTTCAGGTGCTCGCGCCAGTGTTCGTAGGATTGTCGCTGGTAGACCAGCACGGCCCGATGGGGACCGCCGTGCCCGCCGAGATCGCCCTGACCGTCGCCGTCGATGTTGAGCGTCCGGACCCACCGTGGTCCCTGCACGGGCCGCTTCCAGATTCCGGTGTGCACGGTCCGGCCCTGCCACGGAACATCCTGCGGCAGGCCGACATTGACCGAGAGCAGACGCCCGGCCGGGGCAGTCGTCATGGGCTTCCTCCGGGGCTCAACCTACGCCGCGATGTGGTTCGTCGACTACCGGATGGGTACTGCTCACACATGACTACTTCTCGTAACGACGACGACCAGGATTCGACGGATCGGATCGGCGAATTCACCGAGACCTATGAGTCCTCGCCGCTCACCGAGCCGGAGGACGCCTTCGACAAGAAAGCGAAGGGCATCGGCGCGCACGGCGACACATCGCCCGGCGACACATCACCCGGCGACGAAACGGACGGTGTCCCGGCGACCGCGCAGGTGCCGCCGAAGCCGAACCTGTAACGGTACAACCGCACGGGCCGTCGCGGGGCCGCGATTTCTGTTGTGCCCTTCCAGTGAACCGATCATTGACACCCGGCCGTGATAACGGACAATCACCGCGAACGGATATGCGCGATCCGGGCGTTCGGTCGATCCGCGGATTGCGCCCGCCTGTGGCTCTTGCCCCGGCCGCGACCAGGGTGCATTGTCAATCGGCGCGGCGCATCGATGCGCCGAATTCCGGGAGGCAGCGATGTCCGCAATGACGGTGTCCGCAATTCCGAGAGCTCTGGCCGCCGGTGCCGCGGCGCTGCTGGTCCTGACGGTGCCGGCGGGCGCCGCGGCGGCGGGCGCGTCCTCGGACGACGCTGCGGGACGGAACCAGCCGTCGCACGGTCACTCCGGCCCGAAGGTCGTCGGTGACTATCGGCATCTGGTGGTGATCTACGAGGAGAACCACAGCTTCGACAACCTTTACGGGTCCTGGGGTTCGGTCGGTGGCCAGCATGTCGAGGGCATCTCCGACGCCTCGCAACTGCACACCACCCAGGTCGCGCAAAACGGCGACGCCTACGGCTGCCTGCTGCAGGACGACGTCAACCTGGCATCCCCACCACTGGCCAATACCTGCATCGACACGGCCCACGGTGTGGCTGCCAGCCACTTCACCAACAGCCCGTTCACGATCGACGACTACATCCGCCCACGCGACAAGACCTGTCCGGCGCCGGGTGTTTCAGCACCGAACGGGGTGTTGAAGAACAGTCCCGGGGCGCTGCGCGGTGGATGCACCCGCGACATCGTGCACCGGTTCTACCAGGAGCAGTACCAACTCAATGGAGGCCTGCAGAACAGGTACGTCACCGGCAGCGATGCGGTCGGGTTGACGATGGGCGTCTACCGGACGCGCGACCTGCCGATCTACCGGTATCTGCACGGCAGGAATGCCCCTCATTACGTCATTGCGGACCATTTCTTCCAGGCGGCTTTCGGGGGTTCATTCCTCAATCATCAATACCTGGTCTCCGCCCGCGCCCCGGTCGACACGAACGTCTCCGGGCCCGATGACCCACTGCATTCCGTGGTCGATTCCGAAGGCTTTCCGAATGCGACCTACCCGCTGTACCACCCGCAGGGCGCTGTCAATGACGCCCAGCTGACCCAGGCGTGCAAACTGCCGACCACCAATCCGGATGTCGCCTGCGGCGACTACGCGGTGAACACCATGCAGCCGTCGAACGCGCCGTTCGGCGGTGGTGCACAATTGCCGCTGATCGACGACCGGGAATACCCCAACATCGGTGATCGCCTGAGCGCCAAGGGGATCAGCTGGAACTGGTACTCCGGCGGCTGGGACGACGCCGCCGCCGGACATCCCGGGCCACTGTTCCAGTACCACCACCAACCGCTGAACTACTGGGCCGATTACGGTGCGGGCAAGCCCGGCCGGACCCATTTGCGTGACGAGGCCGAATTCGTGAAGGCGGCACAGCGAGGCACCCTGCCGACCGTGAGTTTCGTCAAGCCGTACGGCGCGGAGAACGAGCATCCCGGCTACGCCAGCGAGCCGAACGGCAGCGACCACCTGGTCGGGCTGCTCAAGACGGTGCTGTCCGGTCCGCAGGCCGACGACACCCTGGTGGTGGTGACCTACGACGAGTTCGGCGGTCAGTGGGACCACGTTTCGCCGCCCGGGCTCGGCACCCGTGGAGTCAGCGATGAATTCGGCCCCGGCAGCAGAATTCCTGCCCTTGTGCTGAGCAAATCCTTCCGCAACTCCGGTGTCGACCACTCGGTGTACGACACCACGTCGATCCTGGCCACGATCGAGCACGGCCTGCACCTGCGTCCGCTGGCCTCCCGCGATGCCCGGGTGGCCGATCTGTCGAACGCGGTCCGCATCGGCCGGAAGCATTGACGCACGACGTCGAAGGGCATCCCGGAGCACGACGCCGAGTCAACTGTCGCGCTCCGCCGGGTGGTCGTAGGGTGAGCACGATCTCGCCCGGCGTAGGGCAGAGAGGGTCTCCCAGCGGGCGCAGCCGGAGACTCGAGGGCGACCGGCCGGGCCCGCACGGACGGACCGGGCAGGAGCGCCGGATGACCAAGTACGTCTACGACTTCACCGAGGGCGATCAGGACCAGAAGGACCTGCTGGGTGGCAAGGGCGCGAACCTGGCCGAGATGACCAAGCTGGGACTGCCGGTACCGCCCGGCTTCACCATCACCACCGAGGCCTGCCGCGAGTACCTGACCTTGGGCACCGAGCCGGGCGAGCTCCGGGTGCAGGTGACGATGGCGCTGCGACTGCTGGAGGACGGCATCGGCCGGCGGCTGGGCGACCGGCACGACCCCCTGCTGGTCAGTGTCCGTTCCGGGGCGAAGTTCTCGATGCCCGGGATGATGGAGACGGTGCTGAACATCGGGCTGAACGATGCCAGCGTCAAGGGTCTGGCCGAGGAATCGGGCGACGAGCGTTTCGCCTGGGATTCCTACCGCCGGCTGCTGCAGATGTTCGGCAAGACGGTGCTGGACATGCCCGGCGAGGTTTTCTCCGACGCCCTGGAGAAGATGAAGCGGGACCACGGCGTCAGCAGCGACGTCGAGCTGGACGTCGAGTCGACTGCAAGGGCTGGTCGGGCACTTCAAGGAAGCGATCAAGGACCATTCCGGGGCCGATTTCCCGCAGCACCCGCGGGAGCAGCTCGATGCCGCCATCCAGGCGGTCTTCAACTCCTGGAACACCGACCGGGCCCGGCTGTACCGGCGCCGCGAGCGGATCCCGCAGGACCTGGGCACCGCGGTCAACATCTGCACGATGGTGTTCGGCAATCTCGGCGACACCAGCGGCACCGGCGTCGCTTTCACCCGGGACCCGGCCTCCGGCAAGGCCGGCGCCTACGGTGACTACCTGGCCAACGCGCAGGGCGAGGACGTGGTCGCCGGCATCCGCAACACCCTGTCGCTGGACGATCTGGCGCAGATGGACCCGGCGTCACATCACCAGCTCACCAAGGTGATGCGCCGGCTCGAGACGCACTACCGGGACCTGTGCGACATCGAATTCACCATCGAGCGCGGCAAACTGTGGATGCTGCAGACCCGGGTCGGAAAACGCACCGCCGCAGCCGCTTTCCGGATCGCCGCCCAATTGGTCGACGAGCAGCTGATCACCCTCGACGAGGCCCTGTCCCGGGTGACCGGCGCGCAACTGGCGCAACTGATGTTCCCGCAGTTCGACCGTTCGGTGGCACCGAACGCTGCTGACCCGGGGGATGGCGGCCTCACCGGGCGCCGCCGTCGGCCGGGTCGTGTTCGACTCGCCGCACCGCGACCGAGTGGGTCGCGCGCGGTGAGCAGGTTGTCCTGGTCCGCAAGGAGACCAACCCCGACGACCTCGAGGGAATGATCGCGGCCAACGGCATCCTCACCGCGCGCGGCGGCAAGACCTCGCACGCGGCCGTCGTCGCGCGCGGGATGGGCAAGACCTGCGTCTGCGGCGCCGAGGAGCTCGACGTCGACGCCGAGGCCAAGACCGTCAGGGTCGGCTCGGTGGTGATCGGCGAGGGGATCCGATCAGCATCGACGGGTCCACCGGCGAGGTGTACCTCGGCGAGATGCCGGTGGTGCCGTCGCCGGTGGAGACCTACATCGAGGATGGCCTCGACGCCGCGACCACCGGGGTGGACGACGAGACCGCCGACCTGGTCAGGGCCGTCGACCGGCTGCTGCGGCACGCCGACACCCGCCGCCGGCTGGATGTCCGGGCCAACGCCGACACCGCCGAGGACGCCGCCCGGGCGCGCAAACTCGGAGCGCAGGGGATCGGGCTGTGCCGCACCGAGCACATGTTCCTCGGCGACCGGCGTGGACTGATCGAGCGGGTCATCCTGGCCGACGGCCGGACCGAGCGCGACGCCGCGCTCGAGGCACTGTTGCCGTTGCAGCGGCAGGACTTCACCGAACTGCTGAACGCCATGGACGGCCTGCCGGTGACCATCCGGCTGCTGGACCCGCCGCTGCACGAGTTCCTGCCCGACCGCACCGAGCTGGCCGTCAAGGTGGCAGTGGCGCGCGCACTGGGCAAGCCCGATCCGGCGGACGAGAAGCTGCTCGCCGCGGTCGAGCGGCTGCACGAATCGAACCCGATGCTCGGCCTGCGCGGTGTCCGCCTCGGCCTGCTGACCCCGGGCCTGTTCGCCCTGCAGGTGCGGGCGATCACCGAGGCGGCGTGCGAGCTGATCAAGGCAGGGTCATCATCCCAAGGTCGAGATCATGGTCCCGCTGGTCGGATCGGTGATGGAGCTGTACCTGGTGCGCGACGAGACCGACGGCATCATCGCCGAGGTCACCGGGCAGACCGGGGTCGAGGTGACCTTCCCGATCGGCACCATGATCGAGCTGCCGCGGGCCTCGCTGACCGCCCACCGGATCGCGGACGCCGCCGACTTCTTCTCCTTCGGCACCAACGACCTGACCCAGACCACCTGGGGATTCTCCCGGGACGACGTCGAGGCGACGCTGTTCGCGTCCTACCTGGAGAAGGGCATCTTCACCGTCTCACCGTTCGAGAGCATCGACGCCGACGGCGTCGGCCGGCTGGTGAAGATCGCCGCCAAGGAAGGCCGAAAGGCCAAGCCGGGCATCAAGCTCGGTGTCTGCGGCGAGCACGGCGGTGACCCGGAGTCCATCCACTTCTTCCACCTGGCCGGGCTGGACTACGTGTCCTGCTCGCCCTACCGGGTGCCGGTGGCCCGACTCGAGGCGGGCCGGGCAGCGGTCGGCTGAGACGCCGGGGGCGGCCGGTCGGCCCGCGGAACCGGCGGTACAGCCAGCCCGGGTCGGCGTCGCGACGAACGCCGGCACGAGCGAGTGGCTACGCCGTTACCCGGTCGACGGCGGAGCCGCGCGTTCGAGAAACCCTCGACGCGCCATTTCGTACGGCGCCAGCGCCTCGACCAGGAACGAGGCTGCGGCGTCGACGAGGTCGGCGAGCTCGGCCGGGTCCGACGGCGCAGCGAGCACCCGGCCGAAAACGATGTGGTGGGTACGGATCAGGTCGAGCAGGCTGATGCCGTCGGCCAGCGCGTCACGGCCCAACTCGTAGGCCTTGTGCCGGTGCTCTTCGTCGCGGTGCCGAAGAAGCGCGAGAAAGGCGGGTGTGTAGTTCCGGGCGAGTCGCTCCAGCGGAGCGTTCACCGGGCCCGCCCGGGATTCGGGGGCCGCCGGATGCGGTTGCCACCGGTGATCTCATCGAGCGTGGCCAGGCCCTCGTCGAGGTCCAACGCGGTGCGGAGGGTTCCAAGGTTCATTCCGAGTTGCACCATGGCGAAGGCGACCTCGGGGTGAATACCGACGATCACCGTGACGGCACCGCGTAGGCCGGCCATCTCGGCGATGTTCCGCAGGGTCCGTGTGGCGAAGGAGTCCAGCACGTCCAACGCCGCGACGTCGATGATGATGCCCCTGGCGCGGTCACGGCCCACCTGCTCGATCAGATCCTGCTGGAAGCGCAGCAGCTGGCTGTCGTCCAGGGCGGTGTGAATCGATGCGATCAGGTAGGTGCGCTGCCGCAGGATGGACACCAGCGGTGGTTGCGCCGCCCCGGCGGCCCTATCGTTCGGCATCGTCCGACCGGATCACCTTGAAGCCGAGGATGCGTTCGGCTTCCTCGATACCGCCCTGCAGGTCGCCGACGGTGATGATCTTGCTGACAGGTCGACTCCTATCGTGACGAGGGTCTGGGCTATCTCCGCCGACAGACCGGTGACGATCACCCCGGCGCCCATCAGCCGGGAGGCGTCCACGGTCTGCACCAGATGGTTCGCAACGTTCTCGTCGATGTCCGGGACACCGGTGATGTCAACGACCACCACCTTGGCGCGGTGGGTACGGATCGCCCGCAACAGCTGTTCGGTCACCTGTCGCGCGCGCTGGGTGTCCAGGATCCCGATGATCGGCAGGATCAACAACCGCTCCCGCACCTGCAGCACCGGGGTGGACAATTCACGGATCGCGTCCTGTTGCTGGCGGATGACCCGCTCGCGTTCCTCGACGAAACTGACCGCAACCGTGTTGGCGATCCGGTTCGCCGCGGGTTCGTAGGCGTCGAGAATCCGGTTCAGCAAGGGGAAGTCGCTGTGGTACTTCTCGAACAGCGAGCGGGCCAGGACGTCGCGCAGCAGCAGCACGATGCCGAGCACCTCGTTGGTCTCGACTCCCCGAGGGATGATCCTTTCCGAGAGGTCGGTCGCGTAGTGCTGCAGCGCCTCGACGCTGCCGGTTTCCAGCACCTCGACGTAGTTGTCGTAGACCGAGGTTGCCTCGGTGAAGATCTCCTGGTGCGTCATCGCCGACAGCAGTTGTGCGTCGGTGATCCGGGAGGCCCACTGCTCGCGGAGCTCCGTGCGCGATTCGCGAAGGTGGGAAACCAGTTCCGGCAACAGGTCATCGCCGGTGGCCTGCTCGTCGTCCGAAGATGTGTTCGTCATCGCTGTGCTCCTCTTGTTTTCCTGTGCGGTTCTGTGCTGCGGCCGATTTGCCCGAGCCGGGAGTCGTCCCACTGGTTTCTAGCGCCATTTGGCCATCGTCACGGTGGTGCCCTTGCCGACTTCGGACACGATGTCGAAGTCGTCCATCAGCCGGCGCGCCCCGGGAAGTCCCAAACCGAGGCCCTGGTAGGTACTGACGCCGTCCCGCAGCGCTCCCGGGACGTCACTGATGCCCGGTCCTGCGTCCCGGGCGACCACCCGCACCCCGCTTCGGCCCTGCTCGTCGACCAGACTGATGACGATCTCGCCCCGATCGGTGAATTTGACGATGTTGCGGGCGATCTCGGAGATGGCCGTGGCGATGACGGTCAGTTCGGTGGCCGAGAACCCGGCCCGGGCAGCGATCTCGCGTCCCCGCTGGCGGGCCTTGACGACGTCGGCATCGGCCGACACCGAGTACCCGTGCCTCGTCCTCGCTCTCCTTCGGCGGGCGGCGCTCGAACAGTTCGGCACTCAAGGCGAGGCACTCATCGCAGGTCAGCAGATGCCCGGCGGCGTCCAATTCGCGTTGCCGTCGCCGGTCGCCCGCCGACAGCGCGAACAGCACCGGACGGCACCGGTCGGTCGGCAGTTCCACCTTCCGGTCCGCCAGCAGGTACTCCACCCGCAACTTGGCCCTGGTCCGGTTCAACTGGGCGGCGATCGCGCCCGGACTGGATCCGCGGTCCGCGGCCAATTCGCGCGGTCCCGGTTCCTTCCACCTCGTGGGCGAGCAGCACGTCCCGTTCGGCCGGCGCCAATCGAGCCAACGCCGTCCCGATGACACTGATCTCCTCGCGTCGGAAGACCGCGTCGTCCGGCGGCCGGTCGTCCGACTCGGTGGCGGCGGTGAGCAGATGGGCCTTGCGCCGGGCCCGGTCCTCGCCCTGTCCGGTGGCGATCACCAGATTGCGCCCGATGGCCACGGCGTACGGCACCAACGCGTCGGCGTCCAATCGGCCGCGCGCCACCATCATCCGGGCGAGGGTCTCCTGCACGAGATCGTCCACGATCTGCTGATCCCGCACCCGGGCGGCAATGACCCGGCGGACGATCGGGATGAGATCGAGGATGGCGTCCTGCGCCTCGCCGGAGCCGGCGCCGGAGGACCTGGGTGACCCGCTGTCCTGGGTTGACTGCGCCGCCGCCGCAGGATCGGCGGCGGGACCGGTGTCTGGGGAGTCGGTGCGGATCGGGGCAGTGTCCCGCACGCGTCCCCCTCACCGTTCCCACCGACGCCGCCGCCGGAAATCCTCCGCATGCTAGCTCGGCGGGCTGCGGAGCGGGCACACGCCGGCGGCAGCCGGGTGCGCCTCGCGGAGCATGAGCGAGCAGCAGGGCCAACCCGGTTCCCGCCGTGGCGCATCCGGTCCGCGGCCGACGGGTTCGGTCGTCGGCGCGACGTTCACCGGTTCGTCGCAGCGGTCGATGTTCACTCGGTGCAGCCGGGTGCGCGGCGCACCGGTTCGTCACGCTGGCTGCTGGACGTCCCATGCACGTCCCTTCCTGCCCGTCATCTCTGCTGCCGCTCAGCTCTCTCACTTGTCCAGAGCGATCGGACCGCAAAGCATGACGTATCCGCGGGCTCGATCCGATCCGCGTCATGCACTGGGCCCGACCCACTCTTCCCGGATGAGACCGCAACTGCGAGCGCGCTGCGGCACCGCAGCGGTCGGAGTGCCAAATTCGCCACAGTTCGTGCTCGCGGCGATCGCAGGGCCGAACCACCGACACAGCACACGAAGGAGAGCGAGTGGATCGCGGATCTCGGCCGGAGCCGTGCGATGACGACCCGACAGCCGGCGCGCGGTACCTGAACCGGGTGCCGGCTTGCCTGCCACCCCGGGCAGCCCGGCGACTGCACTGCGTGACAGACGACGGCGCGGGCACCCCGGTCGAGCCGGCCCTGCATGCCCGGGCGACGCGGGTCGAGTCGATGCGCGCCGCGGTGTCCGGGCCGTCGGCCGATCAGGCCCTCCGGTCGATCGTCGAGATGGCGTTGGACTCCGGGGTGTGCGATGCCGCGGGGTTGATGGCGATGAACGTGACGGAGGACGCGCACAGTGCATGTGCGTCGTCCCGGACCGTCGGACGACTGGATGCCTTGCAGCTCACGCTTCATCAGGGCCCGGCCGTCGACAGCCTGCGCAGCCGCGGCCGGCTCGCCGTCGTCAGCGGCGACCTCGCGGTCGACGGCAGATGGAAGCGCTGGCGGCCGGCGGCCATCGCGGCGGGATTCGCCTCGGTGATTGCTCTTCGGCTGTTCACCGATCGGACGCTGGGCGCCCTGAACCTGTATTCCGTGCGGCGGCAGATGGACAACGACGACGCACTCGCAGAGGCCGATGCCGTTGCCGCCCAGGCCTCGGTGGTGCTCGCCTACACCTCCTCCGAGCAGCGACTCTGGCAGGCGATCGAGCAGCAGAACATGGTCGGTCAGGCGCAGGGAATCCTGATGCAGCGGTACGGCGTCACCGCCGCCGGCGCCGGCGCCGTGCTGCGCCGCTACGCCGAATACCAGGACGTAAATGTCGCCGATCTCGCGCGCCGGATCACCAACACCCGGCGGGGAACTCGAATCCCGGGCGAACCAGCGGCGAAGCGAGCGTGGCCGGTCGAGACTTTTCCATTCCTCATGAGCGAAAGGCGTGACGAGATGACATTTCTCGGGAACGAACCCGTCGGATCGGGCCAGCAGTACCCGGTGACCGACGTCGACGGCCGGACTCCGTCGAGCCTGACCAGCTTCACCGGTGACGTCTGCCTCACGCTGATCCGCAACGGCAGTGCCGTGCAGATGTTGGGGTCGGGGTGCGCCATCGCCGGCGGTCGGATCCGCTTCCACCAGAAGGATCCCGGTGCCGACGGCAAGGACGTCCGGGTCTGGACGATCACCGAGGACGCCGACGGAACATTTGTCGCCGCGCCGTTCGCAGCCTTTTGACCACTCAATGACCGGCCCGTCCACTTTCGTGAGGAGGTACTGATGTCCCGATCAGCGGTCGTCCAGGACGCGGTACAGATGGTCACCACGTCCCGAGAGGCCATTCCGGCTGCCGCCGACCGACGGGCGGCTGCGGTGGCCGCAGCGCGGCATGCGATCGAGGCCGCGGTGGCCGCCGAGCGTGCCGAGCAGGACGCCGCCCGATCTGCGCTGCGCGCCGGTCTGGGACGACTGGCCGCCGCGGGTCTGGACAGTCGCGACATCGCCGGTCTGTGCGGGTTCGTGCCGGCCGTCGACGCCCCGGAATCGGACGGGCCGGATTCGACGACATCGTCGCCGGGGGGTGGCGAGCAGCCTGCCGGTCGACCCGCCACCCCCTGTGCGCCCTGCCGCCTGCCGGAGCCGACCTCCGGTGCACACCGAACCCGGCGCCGCCCGCGGTCGCCGTCGCTGAGGGCAGCGGCGCCGCCCGCGGTCGCCGGCGCTGCGGGCAGCCCGCGCCGAACACTGACCATCGGGGAGGCAGGCACGACCAGCGGTTGAGCCCACACCAGCGGGCCGGGGCACCACCGGCACGCAGAGCACCGAAGAGTGAGAGAAGGACATGGATGCGCGAGACAGAATTCGAACGCACTGAGAAAGGCCGGCTGTTGACGGAGAGCTCCTACCAGGTGACCGAGGTGGCCGGTGCCGCACCAGCCGGGCTCGACGACGTCGTGGGTGCCACAACCGTGACGGTCGCCAGGGACGGCCGGGAATACCGCCTGGTCGGAACGGGGGTCGCGGATGGCGATGTGGTGTTGTTCCACCACAAGGACATCGGTTCGGCTGCCGACGATTTCCTGGTCTGGTCGATCGTGGTTGACGGGGACGGTCAGCTGGTGGCACACCCGCCGGTTCTGGGCTGAGGGTCAGTTCGGTACATCCCAGAAATCGAGCCACGACACGGTGGCGAACAGCGTCAGGAAGGCAACATATCCGAGAGCGACGATGGCAGCGCCGGCGGCGCTGACGCGTACCCCGGCGCCGTCCACCGGGTCGAGCCACCGCCGGAACCACCTGGTGACCAGAGGCATCAGGAACCAGGTCATGGCGGCGACGCTGACGATCTGGCTCAGCCACATTGCCAGCCACGGCTCGGCGCCCGCCCGGCTCAGCACCGGACCCAGGAACCGGGACAGCGTCATCACCGTCGGGTACAGCACCAGCAGGACCAGCATCGCGGTCTTCCAGTCGGGCGTCACCCTGGTAGCGCCGTCCTGAACCCTGAGGATGGACCCGAACGGGGTGCTGTGGGTGACCACGGAGAATTCCGAGGTGAGCCCTGAACGCAAGGCGGGCAGCGCGTCTCGCCGCTCGCTGGAGTCCATCCAGGCCTGCAGGTGCTGATCGGTCCGGAACCTCAGGACGGACAGCCAGTCGTTCCCGTTGCCGCCGGGCGGCCCCAACAGGCAAGCACCTTCGTAGCCCGGAAAGGCCGCACTGAGCCGAACCAGCGATTGCTGGGTCGACAGGAAGGACGACCCCTGGCCATCGGCGACGCTGTGCTCGAAGACGCCGACGCCGGTCGGCGGCGACAGATCGGCGCCGACGACGACGTCCGGGCAAGCCGTGAAGATGTTGTGACATCGACTGTCCGCCATCACCTTTCGATGCACGTCGCTGTCCAGCCAGGCATGCAGGGACTCTCGGGTCTCGAAGGTCACGGCCTGGGCGGGGTCGAGAAGCGGACTGTCGTCGACCGACATCCGCTGATACAGAAACCCGGGTGCCGTGGATGCCGCAGCGGCCAGGTCGGTACTTCGCTGCTGCAATTGCCGCGGATCCGGCCCCGGGTGGAAGACCGAGATGGCCGTCGCAGGTCCTGTCATGGCGGGCCCGGTAGCCGTATCTCAGTTGTCATCGATCCGGCGGCCCTGGACGTACACCTGTGAGATGGCCGCTTCGCGCATGGCCATCAGCAACGCGAAGAGGGTCTGGTCGCGACCGGTCGTTGGATCCGACGACCGGGATCCGTGCTGCACGGCGGCTTGCAGCGGCGCCCACCGACCGGGATCGACCGCGATGAAGTCCGCCTCTTTCCCCAGATCGAAATTCCCGAACCGGTCCTCCATGTCCAGGGCGCGTGCGCCGCCGACGGTTCCGAGGAACAGCATTTCCGCGGGATGCAGGGAAATCCCGGCGTCGCCGGCCTCGGAGATGTGCACCTTGAAACAGTCGCCGAGTACCTGCGGAATGAGCCATTCGTCGCCGGCGCCGAAGTCGCTGCCGACGGACAGCGTCACACCGGCGGCGACCGTCCGTTTCCACGGCATGGTGCCCGATCCGAGGAACTGCTGGGAGACGGGACAATGCGCAATCGACGAGCCCGTTTCGGCCATCCGAGCCAGTTCCGCGTCCTGGCAATGCACGGCATGAGCGAAGATCGATCTGCGGCCGAGCAGCGACTTGCCGCCGACCGCCGAGCCGGGCAGGAACTTGCCGTCATAGGTGTCCAGATACGAGTCCACCTGATAGGCGGACCGGGTCATCGCTATTTCACCTGTACCCGGACGGTTGTTCTCGTTCAGATGGCTGTGGAAGTAGACGCCGCGCTCCCGAACCGAGTCGTACAGCTCGCCCAAATTCTCCAGGGTCTTGGGCGTCACCGCCAGCGAGAATCGCGGAATGATGGCGACGTGGATCAGAGCCGTACGGACGTCACCGGTGTCGCCGCCGTGCCAGGTTTCGATTTCCCGGCGGGCGTGGGCGATCGCCTCGTCCTCTCCGGTGATCAGGGTGGCCGCCGAATCGGGTCCGGTGGTCTGAATGCCTCGGCCGGATACGATGCGCAGTCCGCGCCGGCCGGTTTCGGTGAACAGGGCGTCCTGGGCGTGCGGGAAGGCCGATCCGAACACCATGGCCGCCGTCGTGCCGGCCGCAATGCGGCGATTGCAGAACTCGCGAGCGGCGAGAACGGCGAACGCGGGGTCGGCAAATCGTGCTTCCGCCGGGAAAATACAGTGGTTCAACCACTCCAGCAGTTGGCCGCCGCCGTAGGCGTCCCCGCTGAAAGTCTGGGGGAAATGAACATGGGTGTCGACGAATCCGGGCAGCAGGAAGCCGGGTCGATGGTCCACCACGGCGTCGCCGGCATACTCCCGGGGCAGTTCGGGGAAGGTCCCGCAAAACCTGATCAAACCCTTGCCGTCGACGGCCAATGCGCCGTCCGGAATGCCGACCAGCGCTTCAGGACTATCACTGACCGACGGTTCACCCGAAATGTGAAAGATATGTCCTCTGTGCACGGTCACCGGTTGAGCCAAGCACAATAACGGCGACGGCGTCGAGCGCGCCACAGCCTCGTGCGCCAGTGGGTGAACGGATGAGCCGATGGAGATGGTGGCCGATCGCGTGGAGTGACGGGGCCGGTGCCGATGCATGAACCGGAATGACCGGTGGCGCGCGTCCTTCACCGAATCGTGACCGCTGCCGGTACCCCGGCCCATTATCCTGGCCGCGGGGTGGTCGTCAGCGGTGTGCAATGTCGCAGCCGCGGACCCCTCGGTTCTGGGGGAGACATGGCAGCTGCGGTATGGGGCACGGTGAGTGGTCAGGACGATTCCGGAGCGGGAACCGGCGCCGGCGTCGAGATCGTCGGTGACGCGACGGTGCTGTCCCTGCTCCGTACGTCGACCGGGGGAAGAATCGATGTCCGCCGGGTCGCCACCGGGGTGCGTCACCTGCTCGCCTCGGCCGAGCCGGCGAGGGTCTTCAGTCAACTGGCGTCCATCTGCGTTCCCGGCGTGGCCGACTCGTGCGTCATCGAGCTGTCGGAACGGGGTGGCCACCGGTACCGCATCCGGCAGCCCGCAGAAGACCTCGCATACACCGGTCTTCCCGGGCCCGCCGCCGACCACCCGCGGCCCGAGCACGCGGTGGCCATGGTCGGTTCGCATGCGGTGACCGTGGAGTTCGCCTCGGCCGATGACGGATGCCATTCCTACACCGGCCGACTGACCTGCCGATGGCTGGACGGGTACCAGCCCTGCGAGGAAGACGCGGCACTGGTCGCCTTGTTGATCGATCACGCGACAGCCCTGGTCGAGCGCGAGCGACTGGCCGCACGCGTGATAGATCTCCAGGACGCAGCAGGGCAGGCGATCTCCCTGCCGACCCATCAACGAATTGCCGCGGCGGTCGGAATTCTGATGGCGCTTCATCATCTCACTGCAGCGCAGGCGGCCGACCTGCTGACCAGAGCCAGTCAGCACACCAATCAAAGCATCAAGGGCGTCGCGGACACCGTTCTCCGCACGGGCGCGATGCCCGAACATGCCCACCACCCGACGGCCTCGGAGTCCTACCGGGTCGAAGACGCCGGTTGAGCGCGCCGACCGGGCGTGGTACCCGTCAGGACATGGAATGGTTCATCGGCTGCGCATCGTCCGGCTGCGGTGGTGCGGCAACCAGCGGATCGAACTCGCGATCGTTGAGGCCGCGCGCGTACCAGGGCAGTGCCGCCCACAGACTGCCCAACAGCAGAGCGGCACCACCGGCGGCGACCAATCCCACCGTCCGACCGGCCACCACGTCGAAGATCAGCAGAACGACTCCGGTGATCGCCACCGACAGCAGCACCACGCCGATCACCGCAAGGCGGTGCGTCATGGCCACCATGACGTGGCGTGCGTGCCGCCGGAACAGAATGCGGTGCAGGCTCACCGGTGCGATCAGAAACCCGATGGACCCGACGGCCAGGCCGACAGTGGCCAGGTAGACCACCTCCTGGAACGTGGTCAGTTCGGCGAATCTGTTCTGAAATGGCAAGGTCAACAGAAAGCCGGTCAGCAATTGCACACCGGTTTGCAGCACACGCAGTTCCTGCAGCAGGTCCGCCCAGTTACGGTCCAGGCGTTGCATCGCCGTTTCGTCCCGTTCCTGCAGGTTCCATTCATGATCGTGCAATTCGACGGTGCTCATATCACTTCTTTCCGGTCTTCAGGCGTACTTACTCCGCATCCCCGGCGATGCGGGAACCGTGGCTGTGCGAGTTCGCCATTGCGACACTGCGGTCCTGCGGACCACGATCGTGCGGACAACCCGCTGGACGCCGCCTGTGCGTTCGCCCGGGCCGATTTCACCGGCCCAACAGTTGCTGAAGTACCCGGGCGACGATGCGAACAAACGCGCCCGAACTCCCGCTGACCGGAGTGGCTCGTTACGGAATGATCAGGCGGCGACCCGGACGCGGGTACGGTCGTCCGATGCCGGCCACGTCCCGACCTCGTTGTTCGCCCCTGATCTCCGTGGTGCAACCCGGACCTTCGGCGCTGCGACCGGGACCTTTCCGTGGTGCGACCGGCGACGGTGCGGATGACTGACCCGATCCCGGCGGCCGATCGTGCCGAGCCCGGAGGGCAGCAACGCCTCGAGTCCGCCGAACAGCCGTTGCGTTCGGCGGTGATCGTGAATCCGATCCGGGTGCAGGACATGGCCCAGCGACGTCGGGTCATCGAGGGCGCGCTGGCGGCGGCGGGCTGGCCGGCACCGGCCTGGCTGGAGACCACCGCGGAGGACCCGGGTACCGGGCAGGCGCGGCAGGCGGTCGCCGACGGCGCAAACGTGGTGTTCGTCTGCGGCGGCGACGGGACGGTCCGGGCGGTGCTGGCCGGAATCGCCGGCACCGACGCGGCAGCCGCGCTGCTGCCTGCAGGAACCGGCAATCTACTGGCCTTGAACCTCGGCCTCCCGGATGACCCGGCCGCCGGGGTTCGGCTGGCCGTGCAACGCGGTCGGAGATTGCTCGACCTCGGCGTCCTCGAGCGGGGCAGGGTCGAGCCGGGCAGGGTCGACGGTCGCGGCGTCGACGGAGAGATCTTCGCGGTGATGGCCGGTATGGGTTTCGACGCGGCGATGATGCAGTCGACGTCTGCGCCGCTGAAGGCGCGCATCGGCTCGCCCGCCTATGTGCTGTCCGCGTTGCGACACCTGTCGGATCGCTCGATGGCGGTCGAGGTGCGCGTCGACGACGGTCCCGTGCTCCGGCGCAGGGCGCGAACCGTCCTGGTGGGCAACGTCGGTCGGTTGCAGGGAGGCATTCGACTGCTGCCGGAGGCGGAACCGGACAGCGGCGTGTTGGAGGTTGCGATCCTCGCGCCGCGTCACCTGGGCCACTGGGCGGCACTGGCCTGGGGTGTGCTGCTCCGGCGCGCAAGGGTGCCGCGGATGCACATTCTGCGCGGAAAGCGCATCACTGTCACCAGCGACCGGGTTCAGCCGCGGGAACTCGACGGCGACGTCATCGCCCCGTCGGCAACCCTCGAGGTTTCCGTGCGGCCGGCGGCTGTCTGGTTGTGTGTGGCTCAGCCGGACGAGTCGGCGGACCTGACGGAGGGTGCCTGAGCCTCCGGTCCGGCGGAATGCGCACTGTTTGATCGAGCCGGATCTCGGGGACAGATGCCCCAGTGCCGCGTCGTTCGCACGCCTGGAAAAAGGAGTCGTCATGCTCGGTCTCATCATCAGCCTGCTGATCATCGGACTGATTGCCGGAGCGATTGCCCGGCTCGTCGTCCCCGGCAAGCAGGACCTGTCCATTTTGGGCACCATCGTGCTGGGGATCGTCGGGTCGTTCGTCGGGGGATTCCTCGGTTACCTGTTGTTCAGGTCCGACCGCCAGGACGGGTTCTTCCAGCCATCGGGCATCATCGGTTCGGTCATCGGCTCGATCATCGTGTTGCTGCTGTGGCTGCGGTTCGGCAACAGGTCGAGGACCCGCTCGGGGATCTGAGGCGGGATCAGGCCGGACCTGATCAGCACTGTCTCCCGGCGGACAACGGGTCATCGCGGCGCGCCGCCGGCTGCAGCGGAACGGTCTCGCCCCGCCCGACGTACACGACGCGATGCGAGAGTGTGCGTCGTTCCACTTCCTTCCGGAAGTCGGCCAGCGATGACCTGAACACCGTGTAGTCGTCGTAATGCACCGGGATGTTCCGGGTGGCCCCGACCAGTTCGAGGGTGTCGAATCCCGGCCGGCCGTCCATCGTCACCATCATCCCACCCGGCAATCGGGTGCCGCCGAGATGCAGTACGCCGGTGTCGATCTCCGGGAAGCGCCGGGGGATCTCGGACAGCTCGTCGACCAGCAGGGTGTCGCCGGAGACGTACACCCGCAGGTTCGGCGCGCTCCCGACTGTGCCGAATTCCAGCATCGTGCCCATCACCGGCGGCAGCAGTGCGGCCGCCCAACCGGGTGCGTGGCGCCCCGGCAGCGACGTCACCCGGACCGTCGTCGATCCCCCGGGTGATCGAGTGCGAGGTCCAGGTGCGCAGCCCGATGGCCCGCGGAAAGCCGCGCCATTGCAGGCGTTTGGCCGCATGTGGGGTGCTCAGCACTGGGATGTCGCGGTCCAGGCCGCGGTGTGCCCGGCGATCCCAATGATCACCGTGCAGGTGCGACAACAGCACGGCGTCCAGTTCCGGCAGCTCGGACACCGAAAGCGCAGGCTCGGTAAGTCTTTTCGAGGTCAGCCCGTAACCGAGGTAGGCGCGCTGTCCCTGATGCAGGAAATTCGGATCGGTGAGCAACGTCAGCTCGCCGAAGGTGATGAGCGTCGTGGCGGTCCCGATGAAAGTCAAGGTGCCGCCCGGGTGTGCGGGCGCCGAGGTCAGTCCCGGCTGATCCAGTTCGGGCCGATCGGTCGATGCCGGTGTCGTCATCGCTGCCTCCGGGGTGCTGCACGATGCTGGTCAAGCTGGCCGGCCGGTATCGGCAGGGCCGGCCGGTCAGGAAAGGCACCCGGTCAGTTCATCGCCGGGCCGGACTCCTTCGTGCGGGCGAGCTCACTGTCGCCTACGCCTCATCCGCCGGGTCGCGCCGGCGTCGGTGTGCGGCGTGGCGAAGACCGCTCACCGGATGTCCTGGGTTTGGCACCCGTGCGAGTTGGGTGGACTTCGTCTGCGTGCCGCGCCCACCCGATGACCCGAAGTCGACCCAACTCCGTGCCACCCAGCCGCTCGGCTAGGTCCCCACGCTGCTGATCACGCCGGCCCACTGCCGCAGATGCCGATCCGGGAGGAACTCGGTGCTCGCCCGATCCGCCGCGGCCGCTCCGATCCGGGCGGCCCGGGCCGGGTCGTCGAGCACCTCCCGGACGAGGGAACCAAAGGCGGCCAGGTCAGCGGGATCCGGCACCAGCACACCGGTACGTCCGTCCTCGATCTGGTCCCGGATGCCGCCGACCGCGCTGGCCACCACCGGGCGGCCCTTCCACATGGCCTCGACCACCGTGAGGCCGAAACCCTCGGCCAGGCTCTTCTGGCAGACGACGGCCGCGTGGCGCTGCAGCGCGTTCACCATCAGCGCGTTCTCCTCGACGTCATCGGTCGGCAGGCATGCCAGGTGGATCCGTCGCCGCGATTCGACCGGCAGCGAAGACCAGACCTGTCTGCAGTGGTCGAGTTCCGCAGCGCCCTCGGGGTCGTCACTCACCGAGGAGACGTCCGGGCCCGCCAGGACCAGATGACCGCTGCCGGTTGTGGCGACGTGGTCGGCAAAACCGGTCATCACCCCGGGCATGTCCTTGAGCTTGTCCCACCGCGAGACCTGAACGACCAGCGGCTCGTCCACCGGCGGTGGCATCAGCTCGATCATCTGCGCCCGCCGCGTCACCTGCGCAGACGACCCGTCGCGCCGGACGAACGGCGGCGGCGTCCCGGCGGGTTCCCCCAGCAGCCCGGTGTACCGCAGAATGGCTGCACCGTCCTCGTCGGACAGCGGAATGTTCTTGGCCGACAGCGGGTCCAGCGAAGGGCTGATCACCGTGACGAGCGCCTTGTCGATGATCGACGGTCGGTACTGCGGCCTGGAGAAGATGAAATGTTCGACCGCGTCCAGATACCGGGAGAGGAAACTCCACGCCTGTGCTGTCTCCTCGTTCGCCGTGTCGATACCGATATGGCACCGCCAGATCACGTGGATGTCGTTCTCCCGCAGCACCGGCGCGAGCCCGAGGGTTTGCGGATCGTGCAGCACCGCGATGTCGCCGGGGCGGAGCTTCCCCAGCAGGCCAGGGGCACCCTCGGCGGCTACCTGTTCATAGACCGAGTGTTCCTGCTCGGCGAGGGATCCGGTGTCGCCTCGATGCCCGTGCAGGCGGTTGTGCAGCCGCTTGGTGAGCGCGAAGAACGGTGGCGTGCCGGTCAGCACGTACCAGGGGGCGTCCAGCCCCGCGCCGGCGCTGTAGCCGAGCAGAGTGGGGAGCATCTCGGCAACTCCACCGCCGCTGGCGGTGGAGTTGACGTGCGCGACAGCACGGTCGTTCAGGGCGCTCCGTGCGACAGCCGCGGTCTGCAGCAGGGCGGCGAGTCGTTCGGCACCGATGACGGGCTCGAGCTCGGCCAAATCGATCGGGGCGACAGCTACGGCACTAATCATGACGCCGACGGTACGATCACAACCGGCGATGCGCTACGCGAGATCAATGCCTGGCCGGTGGAACCGAGCACCATCCCGCTCAGCGCATTGTGGCCGCGGCTGCCGACCACGACCAGCTGTGCGTTCTCGGCGCATTCCAGCAGCACCGGGGTCGGGCGTTCGTACGACAACATCGCATCGGCGTGCACGGCGGGGTACATCCTGCGGTAGCCGGCGATCCGATCCTCCAGCAGGTCGACGTCGAAGGCGGACGGCACGCCGTTGACATCAGGCTCCACACAGCAATGGACGGCCAGCACCGCTGCGCCCCGGGCAGATGCACTACGAAAGGCGAACGACAGGGCGGCATCACTGCTCGCCGAACCGTCCACACCGACCACCACCGAGCCGGAAGCGGCCTGCGCACCGGGACGGATCACCGCCACCGGAGCCGGGTTGGTGTGCGCCAGATGCCCGGCCACCGATCCGAGCGCCATACCGACCCGGTTGCGGCCGTGGGCTCCGACAACCGTCAGCGCCGCCGTCCGCGACGCCCGCGCCAGCACCTTCTTCGGGTCGCCGTACACCAATCGGGTGCTGATGGGCAGGTCGGGATGGGTCCGTTGCAGCTCCGACTCGGTGTCCGCCAGCACGGCGCACCCCTCGTTGCGCAGATCGCTGAGCATGTTCGGCGGATACGGGTTGTAGGCCGAGTAACCGACCGGCGGCAGCACATAGGCGTACATCAGCAGCAGTGACCCGGCGCGTAGCTGAGCCTCCTCGGCCGCCCAGTCCGCCGCGCCGCGCGCGCAGGAGGAACCTTCGGTGCCGACCACGATGAGGTCGGGTGCTGCGCCCGGTGCGACGGTGGGGGCGGGCCTGCGGGTGGGTTGCGCGGGCACCGCAACGGACTCCAGCGGAGCTGCCGACGCCGGCAGGTGGGACAGGTGTGTGGTCGCCGCGAGGTACTTCTGCAGCGCCATTTCGTGCTCCGAACCGGATGTCGGCCGAGAGGCCACCGCCCGCCGGGCTTCCACCGCCGCTCTGCGCGACTCGAAGGTCGTCATCGGGTGCCTCCTCGGGGCCGTCGACAGATATCCCTTCTCTCAGGGTGTCGCGACATGGACCTCGCCCGACAGAGGAGAAAGGCCCGTTCTGGCGGCGCCGCCGTCCGCCGGGAAGCTGCGCACCGGTCGCCCGGTAGGTTTGGATGGGTGCCCCGGCAGGTCTGGGATGTGCCAAGTGCGGGATGTGCCATGTGTGGGATGTGATCGTCATCGGGGCCGGTCCGGCGGGAACCGCGGCCGCGGCCGCCGCCCTCCGATCTCGTCGGGACGCGCGTGTTCTGCTGTTGGACAAGGATCCCTTTCCTCGCGACAAGGCCTGCGGTGACGGCATCGCCGCCGAAGCCATCGACGTGCTCGACGACCTGGGATTCGACATCCCCGCAGTACTGCAGGGTTTTGTGCCCATCGACCGGCTCCGGCTGACGGCTCCGGGCGGAACGGTCACGGAACGGCGAATGGTGCGGCCGGTGCGGACCATCCCGCGGCAGGTGCTCGACGCACGACTGGTCGCCGATGTGGTCGGCAGGGGAGCGGTCCTGCAGCAGCGCAAGGTGCGGTCGGTGGTCCAGGGACCCGACGGTGTGCTGGTCGACGGATCGCTGCACGCACGCGCCGCGGTGGGGGCCGACGGTGCCGAGTCGGTCGTCCGACGAGCCGCCGGGGCAACCGACCCCGGTGCGGGACGGGTCGCACTCGCCTTGCGCGGATACAGCCGCGCGGTGCCCGGGCAGGGCCGTGCCCAATGGATCACGATGAGCGAGCGGCACTGGCCGGCCTACGCCTGGAGTTTTCCGATCGGGGACGGCACCGTCAACGTCGGCTACGGCGAACTGCTCGACCGGCCGCTGACCAGATCGGCACTGCTGCAGCGCATGTCGGAGCTCTTGCCGGGTCTCGAACCGCCGAGCCGACTTCGGGCGCACCGGTTGCCGCTGTCACCTGGTCGACCCCGGATCGCCGACGGCCGGATAGTGCTTGCCGGCGATGCGTTGTCACTGATCAACCCGATCAGTGGGGAGGGGATCTTCTACGCGTTGCGATCGGGTGCGCTCGCCGGGCGCTCGGCGATGTTGGGTTCCGCGGCCGGTGCGATGTACCGCGGTGAGCTCGCCGCAGCGCTCGGCCGGCACTTCCGATCGACGGACGTCGCGGCGCGGCTGATCCGCGGGTCACGGTTCATCGACGGCGCGGTCCGGGCCGCCGGTGCGCGCCAGGCGGTGTTCGACGATCTGGTCAACCTGGCCTTGGGTGACGGCCGGTTGACCCCCAGGTTGCTTGCCGGTGTGGTGCTGCGGCCGGTCGGCCGGCCGCGCCGGTGATCACCGATCCGCCTGGATCTCGCCCGCGGACGGCATTCGTGCATGGCGCCGCCACATCCAGGTACCCGCGTGGCATCCCCGATCAACACAAGGAGATCCCATGGCACTGAACACTATTTCCCGATCGCTGCACGACGTCGGCCTTGCTGCGTGGTTCGGCGGTACGCTGGCCAATGCCGTCGCGTTGAACGAGGCCGCCTCGCAGGCGGGCAGCGCCACCGACCGTGGCGCCGTGACCAATGAGGGCTGGGACCGCTGGACTCCGGTGAACGCCGCGGCCCATCGGGCGCACCTGGTGGGAACTGTCGGCCACGGGCGGGCAATCGCGGCCGGATCGCTCGTGAGCAGGGTGTCGCGACCATGAGCGCCTTCGCCGGGGAACAGCAGCGCGGTCCGGCCCTGTCCGGCCCGCCGCAGGATCCGCGGTGACCACGAAATGCCCGCGGCGCCGGCGACGGGTCGAATCCGGTTGGTCGGCTTCCATATCGGGGCGGGAGGGCGGCCCGACCGGCTGTCTTCTCAACCGGTCGGGCCTGGGCAGCCCGCAACCAACCCTGGGGATTGCGGAATGGCCTGCCCTGCCGAGGTTTGTTACCAGGCAACGGGTGCGCCAACCAGTGCTGACAAGGGATGACGTCAGCCGGCGGCGACGAAGGAGTTCCTGGTCAGGACGCCGATGTCCGCCTGATCGGTGAAGAAGCCGTCGATGCCGGTGTTGAGATACGCGGTGATCTCGTCGATGATGCGCCCGTAGTCATTCGGGTTCTCCCCGCGCCGGAAGTCCGCCGGCAGAAACTGGTTCTCGGCGCGGAAGGTGTACGGATGCACGAGAAGTCCGACCCGGTGGGCGTCGTCGACGAGCGGGGTCGGTGATCCCAGAGTGCCGTCGGGATTCCACGGGATGATCTGGGTCTTGTCGGGCCCGATGCCGTCGGCGAACCGGGCAAGCCAGCGCAGGCCCCGCGGGCTGGTGAGGTAGGCATAGGTCTTCGGGGCCCGCTGACCGACCTGGTCGTACGGAGTGCCACTGGCGGAGGTGAGCAGCACCAGTCGGGCTCGGACGCCGAACTTGGTCCGAAGGTCCCACAGGTTGGTGGGTTCGAAGGACTGGATGAACACCGGTGCCTTGGGCCGGTCGAGGCCGGCGCCGCGCAACGCCATGACCAGGGGTCGCTCGAGCGGCAGTCCGATGGACCGGAAGTAGGTGGGATGCTTGGTCTCCGGGTAGATGCCGATCTCCCGGTGCAACTCCTTGCTCAGCCGTGCCCGCAGCGCCAGGATCTCGGCGAAGGTCGGAATCGGGAAACGTCCGTCGTAAATGGTGTTCTCCTGGCGGACCTCGGGCAGTCGCTCCTTCGCACGCAGGGTCTTGATCTCGGCGAGGGTGAAGTCCTCGGTGAACCAGCCCTCGATGGGTCTACCGTCGACGACCTTGACGGTCTTCCGCCCGGCGAATTCGGGATGCTCGGAGACGTCGGTTGTCGTGCCGATCTCGTTCTCGTGTCGGGCGATGAGCACATGGTCCTTGGTGGAGACCAGGTCCGGCTCGACGAAGTCTGCGCCCATCCGCGCGGCCAGTTCATAGCTGGCGAGGGTGTGTTCGGGCCGGTAGCCGCTGGCCCCGCGGTGCCCGATCACCAGCGGCGAAGTGTTCCTTTCCTCCCAGGTCTTTGCCTCTCCGCCGCCCCCGCTCGATGACGCCGGGGTGTCGGCTGGTGCTCGTTCGAACGCGCCGGCCGCAGGGATCCCGCCGACCCCGGCAATGACAGTGGCGGCCATCAGAAGCGTCATGGCCTGACGCGCAACAGTTCTCATGGTCCAACGGTAGCCATTGTGGGTGGCCAGTGGGGAACGGGAAGGTGACCGATCGCCGTTCCTGCCGGCGGAACGCCCGGATTGCCCCGAAATAGGGTGATGTCGGTGAGGCCCGGGTGGGACTGTCTGCGCCGCAGGGCTTCACGCCTCACCCATCACCAGGCCCTCGATGGTGTGCTTCTGGGTGATCGGGCGCAGCGTGTCGACGATCGGACACTTCAGGTGGTCCCGGACAGACGACGGCAGCTTTTCCCAATACCCCTTCGTGACCGCGAGGTCGTGATGCTCGGCGTTGCCGGCGCCCGGTGCATCGACACCGACGACCAGCACCGGCCGGGTCTTGTCGGAGTGGTTGATCGTCCCGCGGTGGATGGTCAACGCCGACCGGACGGACATGTCACCCATCTTCGGGTACTTCCGGACAGCCCGTTCCGCGTATCGGGAGTACGCGGATTTCGGCGGAAACATCTCGTGATCAAATTCGTCGCCGCGGTCCCATTGAGTTCCCGGGGCGATCTCGAACGGCCCCATGTTCTCCTCGGTATCGACACCGGTCAAATTGAAAGCCAGCGAGGTCAGCCGGTGTTCGTCCGACGTCTCGCGGGGGATCGGAAAGTCGCGGTGCCACGGCTGATTCATGGCGCCGGGGCCGGGCACATCGAACCCGACCTCGACAATCTCGTACTGCGGACCCAGGATCGTCTCGCACACAGTCCGGAACCACGGGTGTGCCGCGATGTCGACGAAACCACGCAGGGCCTCGGGATGGATTTCGACGTAGTAGCGGTTGGGACCGCGCCCGACGGCGCCACCGTCCCGGCCGCGGGCCTCCATGAACGCGGCGTCCATGTCCTCGCGCATCTGCTGCGCCCACTCCCGGGAGAAAGCGCCCTTCAACGCGGTGATGCCGTCACCGTAGAGGGCCCGCCGGATCTGCTGCCGGTCGATCTGGCCGGCGTGGGTCTGCTGTGCCGAATCGTCGATGCTCATGGAACCTGACTCCTCTGTCGGATCGATGGGATGGGAACTGCTGGATGTCTTGTGCAGGGCCGGCGGGTCGATGGGGTCTGTCGTCCGACGGCGCCATTGCTCCGGTCACCGCGGCCATGGACGGGGTCAGCCGACAATGGCGGCGATGGTCCAATCGGCGTCATGACGTCCGCCCGGTTCCAGGACGGTGAGGTCGATTCCGGAATTGAACGCGTCCGGGGGGCAGGACATCGGTTCCACCGCGAGTCCGGCGCGATTCCAGTCCCGCTCGGGCCTGTCCGCGGTGTGGATCTGCACCCAGGGCGCCCATCGGCCGAAGGACATGCGCACCCCGTCGCGGCCAGGCCCGAGAACCTCGACGGCGGTGACGCCGCCCTGGTCCCGCCCGAGACCGGTGAACGCATGGTCGATTTCGCGGTCACCGATCAACGAGCCATCCCGGAAGTCGTTGTCGACCGCGGCCACCTCGGCCGTTGCTGTGGGGATGAGCCGCTCGTCGACCTCCAGGCGCAGCTCCGCCGCCATCGACAGAGCCCAGTCGTTCACGGTGCCGGTCCCCGCCGCGAGGTACGGATGCGGGCAGTACCCATACGGGGCGGGCACATCGCCGGTGTTCACCGCCGTCATCGTGCCGGTCAACCCGGCCGTGGACAGCGCGAAGGTGACCGCGAGTCGGAGCCCGAACGGATACCCGTCCTGCGGCACCAGGTCGTGCCGCAGAGTGATCGAGTCGACCGCCAGATCGGCGACGTCCCAGCGGATCCACTGCGCCAACCCGTGCAGGGCGTGACCTCGGTCGACCTCGTTGATGGCCAGTTGGTGGTCCCGGCCGGCGAAGGAATACCGACCGTTCCGGATCCGGTTGGGCCACGGCGCGATGGTGGCGCCCCGATAGAGCGGGCGGACGGCGCCTGCCGGGTAGGGCACCACCAGGTTCCGGCCGTTGAAGCTCAGAGTTCTGACACTGGCGCCCACCCGGTCGATGTGGGCGGAGTACGGACCTGCCCGCAGTTCGTGGTCACCCGCTGAGAGGTCGGCCACAGATTCAAGGTGTCGGTTCACCGCCCGGCCACTTCTACCGCCGAGGAATCGGCCACCGTGGAATCGGCCACCGTGGAATCGGCCACCGTGGAATCGGCGACCGTGGAATCGGCGACCGTGGAATCGGCGACCGTGGAATCGGCGACTGTGGAATCGGCGACTGTGGGCTCGACAACGCCCGGCGGATCGACGAGCAGGGGATCCACCGGGCCCCGGATGGCGGCCCCGATGGCGTCGTCGACGTCGCCGCCCGCAGCGGCCAGGGCCCGCTCCAGGTCCACCTGCTCGGCGCCGAGGTTGCGCGACGGCGCGGAGATGACCCGGCGGAGCCGTGCCGGGTCGATCTTCGGCCGACGGTCCGCCGTCACCAGCCCGTTGGATTCCTGCTCGGTGTCGGCCAGCTGCGTGTAGCAGAAGCCGGCGATCTCGGGACTGTCCAGCAGGGCACTCACCATTCCGGCCAGCCGCTTGAACAGGTCCTCCGGGGTCGTCACAGCCGCGTACCCGAACCAGTCTTCGTCGGCTTCCGGGGCGTAACTCAGGCCGCCGAACTCGGTGATCATCACCGGTTGCCCGCGCCGATCCGCAGACCCCAGGACGAGCCGGTGGCGGGTGGCGCCCATGGTTCGCAATGATGCGGCAATTGCGTCCGCGGTGCCATAGCGCTCGGACAGGTCCGCGCCGGTGGCGGCGTAGTCGTGCACGGACCAGATATCGCTTTCCGTGTGTTGCCAGCCGTCATTGGAAACGACCGGGCGACTGCCGTCCAGGGCGTGGGTGAGATGGAACAGCGCAGAGGCGTAGTGCTGCTGCTTCTGGTCGGTGCCGATGTCCTGCACGCCCCAGCTCTCGTTCAGCGGAACCCAGGTCACCACACACGGGTGGCTGCGATCGCGGCGGACCGCGGCCATCCATTCCGTGACGAGCCGCTCCATCGCGACGACCCCGAATTCGTAGGCGTTGGCCATCTCACTCCACACCAGCAGCCCGAGAACGTCGCACCAGTACAGGAAGCGGGGGTCTTCCAGCTTCTGGTGGATCCGGACGCCGTTGAAGCCGAATTCCTTGATGAGCTCGACCTCGCGGCGCAGGGCGTCGTCGCCGGGCGCGGTGAGCAGGGAGTCAGGCCAGTAGCCCTGGTGCAGAACCATCCGCGGGAAGTACGGTTCGCCGTTCAGCAGGAAATGGCCCATGCCGGTCCCTGCCGAACGCAACCCGAAATAGCTGCGGACCGTGTCGATCTCCCGGCGATCGGCGTCGATCAGCGTGACGACCGCCCGGACCAGGTTGGGCAGCTCGGGTTTCCAGAGCAGCCGCTCGCGGTCCTGGCCCTGGCTCAGCGCCGCAATGGTCAGCTCCGCTGTTGCCCGGTCGCCCACCATCCGCCAGGTGTGTTCGGCGAGCACCTCGTCGGAAAGGAGCAGGGTGACCCGGACCGACACGGGGTGGGCGGGTAGCGCGCTGAGTTCCACGTCCAGCCGCACCCGGCGGGCGGCCGGCTCCGGTGTCCAGACCAGGTCGCTGATCCCGATTGCGGGCACCGGTTCCAGCCACACCCGCTGCCAGATGCCGGTGGTGCGGTGGTACCAGATCTTGTGCGGGGTCAGTTGCCAGTCCTGCTTCCCGCGCGGCTGGCTGGCATCGGCGGGCCGGTCCTCGGCGCGGACCGTCACAATGTGCTGTTTCGCCGTGAAGACATCTGTCGGGGTGCCGTTGCGTGAGCTGTGGGCTTCCCGGACCAGCGCCGCCGTGATATCGGCGGAGAACGGCGTATGACCACCCTCGTGCTGGGCCACCAGGGTTCCGTTCACCCATACGGTGGCGCGATAATCGACCGCCCCGAAATGCAGCTGCAGTCGTTGCCCGGGCGGGGCTGCGAACGTCCGCCGATACCACACCACCGGATGATGGGCGGTGTCGTTGATGCCGGACATCTTCGACTCCGGGGGGAACGGGACGGTGATGACCCTGTCGAAGGGTTGCCCGGCGGCGGACCAATTTTGCGTCAGGCCCTCGTCGGCGTCGTCGTAGCGGAACTCCCATTCCCCGCTGAGGTCGATCCAGTCCTCCCGAACGAGTTGCGGCCGGGGATGGGAACTGTCGATGAAGTCAATGATGGAGTGCACGAATGCCTTTCACAATCGGAGGCGTGCCAACCCGGGCCCGGGCTCAACCGATGAAACCGATGCGATGTAGACGGCCACGGGATCAGTCGATCATCCGCCTGCGGAAACGTCCGGGCGGGACTGTGGTTCCGCATTCGGTCCCTCGACCGTGGGACCCTGTGCGGTCCATTCGACGGGATCCAGCCACACCTGCCGACCGGGTCGAGCGGAGCCGATCGCGTCGGGTGGCCAGGCGTGATAGACGATCCAGGTCCGCGATCCCAGGGTGAGCAGGAACGCGTGCCCGGGGCCGGCGGCGCTGTCGTTCGATGTCAGGACAGGTGTTGCGGTGTCCTCGCAAGGGCCGAGCGGGGCCGAACACCTCGCATAACCCTCGGCGTACTGGTCCGACCCGTAATCGTTGGCCGCGTAGAACAGATAATAGGATGTGTCGTGCGGCACCATTTCTGGTGCCTCGATGAGATTACCCTGCCAGGTTTGGGTGTTCTCCAGCAAGGCGACGGGCTTGCCCGTCAGCTTTGCCGCGGCCCGGTCCATCTGCTGTCCCCACAGCTTGACCGGGAGACCGCAACAATTGCCGTCGTTCTTCCAGTACAGGAACACCGACCCGTCCGCCGTTTTCAGCGGGCTGGCGTCGATGGACCCGCCCTGGTCCACCTGGCACACCAGAGGCTCGGTGGCCTTGTCGGTGAACGGACCTTCGGGCCTGTCGGCGACCGCCCGGCCGATGCACTGCTTGCCCGAGGCGGTGTCGGCCGCGGTGTAGAACATCACGTATTGACCCTCCGCCGCGATCACCTCGGGCGCCCAGGTCTTGTCGGTGCCCGCCCAACGTCCCAGTGCGGGTAGCGGATCCGGTTGTGGGCTCCAGTCGACCAGGTCGGCTGAGGTGCGGAGCTGGATGTTGGCGCCGTCGCCCTGGGTGCCGTAGAGGTAGAACGTGCCGTTCTCCTCCAGCACGGCGGGATCGGGGAAATTGTCGGTGACGACGGGGTTCTGGAACTGGTCGGGGCCGACCGCGCCGCCGGCCGGCCCGGCTACGGACGCCGACATCGACTCGGACACCGATCCGGACGACGACGGTGAGCCGCCGGGTTCGCCGGGTGCGGGCGCGCCCGCGCCGCACCCGGCGACAGAACCGAACAGCGCCGTCGCGGCGAGCACACCCGCCGCGCGACGGACGGACCGGGAGCTCACCCGGTCAGGCCGCTGCGTGCGACGCTGCTGACGATCTGCTTCTGTGCCGCGACGAACAGGATCAGCGCGGGCACGGAGGCGATGACGGCGCCGGCCATGATCAGCGGATAGTTCGTCGTTGCCGCGCCCTGCAGGGTCGACAGCCCGGCCGGGAGGGTCAGTTGGCTGGAGCTGAACAGGACGTACACCGGCCAGAGGAAGTCATTCCAGTTGGTGAGGAAGGACAGCACCCCCAATGTCGCCAGCGCGGGCCTGGCGAGCGGCAGGATGACCCGATAGAAGATCGTCCACTGGTTGGCCCCGTCGATCTCGGCGGCCTCCTCCAGTTCCTTGGGCAGGCCACTGAAGAACTGGTACAGGAAGAACACGCCGAACGCACCGCCCGCGCTGGGAACGATGATCGCCCACAGCGTGTCCAGCCAGCCGAGCTGGTACACGATCAGGAAATTGGGGATCAGGAAGACGAATCCGGGAAGGAAGATCGTCCCCACCACGAGACCGAAGATCGGTCCCCGACCGAAGAAACTCATCCTGGCCAACGCGTAGGCCGCCATGGCATCGATGGCCACGACCAACACGGCGTTCGCCAGACCCGCGACGAGGCTGTTCAGGAACCACCTGAGCACCGGTGTCACCGAGTCCAGCGACAGCAGCTGGGCATAGGAGGAGGTGTCGATCTCTGGCGGGATCCAGGTGAGCGGAAGGCTTGTCGCAGCTTCCGGGGTCTTCAGCGAGGTCGACACCATCCACAACAGCGGGGCAACGAAGATGACGGACAGCAGGATCAGGGTCAGCCAGAAGAGGATCTTGCGAGCCAGCCATCCCGCCGGCCGTTTGGCTTTCAGCGCCTCGGGCGGAGTGGTCTGCGCGTCAACGGCGGTGCTCGCCATCATCCCTCCGAGCTGGTGCGGAAGAGCCGGAAATTCAGGATCGAGATACCGATCAGGATCAGCGCGACGATGTACGACATGGCGGCGGCAATGCCCTGCCGGTATTCGCCGAGGCCGACCTGTGCGATGTACATCAATGCGGTTCGGGTCTGGTTCGCCGGCGCACCCTGGGTGACGAGGTAGGCCTGCCCGAACATGTTGGCCGACGCCAGAATGGTCACCGTCAGCACGAACAGCAGCACGGGCCGCAGGCCCGGCAGAGTGATGAACCTGAACTGCTGCCAGGTGGTGGCGCCATCCATCCGGCCGGCCTCGTACAGGGTGGCCGGAATGTCCTGCAGGCCGGCGAGATAGATGATCGCGTTGAATCCGAGGGTCCACCACACAGTCATGGCCACGAGGGAAATCCAGGCCCAGGGAAGCTGTGTCGTCCAGGGGATTGCCTGGTCGATCCCCAACTTGCTGAAGGTAGAAGTTGACCATGCCGATGTTCGGGTCCAGCAGGAACCTGAACAGCACGCCCACGACGGCGACACCCAGCACGTACGGCGCGAAATAGATCGCCCGGAAGAACGTGCGACCCGGGAAGACCGAATTCAGTAGCAGGGCGATGCCGAGCGGGCACACCACCAGGAAGGGCACGCTGATCACCGTGAAGATCAGGGTCGCCTTCATGCTGTCCCAGAAGTTCTCGGCGTCCCGGCTGCCCGGAGTGAACAGGTCGATGTAGTTCTTGAATCCGACGAACGGCTGGCGGGGAAGCGTGAAGCTGTACTCGTGCAGGCTGATGTAGAAGCCGTAGATCGCCGGGATCAGAACGAAGCCGAGGAAGATCACTCGCGAACGGCGCCAAGAAAAGATAGGGCGTCACCGCCCACCCCCGCCGGCGGGCCTTCGCCTTTCCACTCTTCGAGCTGACGACGTCGGTCGTCGGGTGAGGACTCACCGCCGGCTGGGTATTACCTGTCGGCTGTGCGGGACTGGAGATGCTCACGGCGTTCAGCCGAACTTGGCTTTGTTGTCCGCCAGGATGCCGTTGGCCGACTGCGCGGCGTCGTTCAGAGCAGAGGCCGGATCCTTGCTGCCCAGAACGGCGGCATTGACCGCGTCGTACACCTTTGCCAGTGCATCCCCGATGCCGGCCACGGCGGGCGGGAAGACGACGGCGGGGGCTTCGGAAGCAAACGGCTGCAGGATGGTTTGCGCCTTGAATTCCGCGCTCTCGATGCCCTTCTTGGTGGCCGGGATCTTGGCGCTCTTCGCCCACTCCGCGTCGTGCTGGACGAACCAGTTGATGAAGTATCGACTGGCGTCCGTCACATTCGCGTCTGCGGCGCTGTTGACCGGCAGGACGAACTGATGCGAGTTACCCCAGACGCCTGCTTTCTCACCGATGACGGGAAGCGCCGCGACTCCGATCTTCGGGCTCGGCAGGTTGCGTGGCGTCGTTGACCTGCCAGATGCCCTGCCAGTTCAGTGCGTTCTTCGAATTCTTGAGCGCGATGTAGTCGGCATCCTGTGCGACATTAGATGGGCTGTAACCATTTTTGATGAGGTCGGTCATCCAGGTCAGCGCCTTGACGCCGGCGTCGGAGTTCCAGGTCGCCTCTGTCACATCTGCATTGAACAGTTCTCCGCCGTACTGCCAGAGCAGCGACTCGAATTGGAATCCCCCGGTGAACTGGAAGGGCGTGACCCAGCTGCCTTGAATGCCCTTGGCCTTGAGCTTGTCCAGCGCATTCATGTACTCGTCGTTGTTTGTCGGCGGCTTGTCCGGATCCAAACCCGCCTGCTCGAACAGGTCCTTGTTGTAGTACAGGCCCAGGTTGTGCACGTCGATCGGGATGCCGTACCGCTGATCGTTGACGATGCCGCCCTCCCAGACCGCCTTCTCGTAGGCGGCCTGGTCCAGCTTCAGTGCGTTGGCGATGTCGCTGATGGGCTGGATGACATTCTGCGCGGCAAAGGTGGCGATCTCGTCGATGTGCATGACGGCGATGTTCGGGCCGTTCCCGGTACGGACCGCAGCGGGCAGCTTCTTGAAGAAGTCCGCCCACTGGTAGACGTTCATGTTGACCTTGATCTTCGGGTTCTCCACGTTGAACTGGTCAACCATCTTCTGGGCCTGCTCGCCGTCCGCGCCTGTCCAGCCGTTCCAGAACGCGACCGTGACACTGGGTCCGTCGTACGCCGTGCCGCCGCCACCGGAGGACTCGGCCCCACCGCCGCCCGGTACGCCGGGGGGTGTTGCTCCGCCGCCGCAGGCGGCGAGCGCGGCGCCACCGGCGAGCGCACCGGTGACGCCGAAGAAGCGGCGGCGGGACAACGGACTGGACAGAGCGGACATGTTGGACCTTTCCGGGACATGAAGACGAGATCCGCGGCCGACCGTTTCGGTCATGCGAGCAGACGGGGATGAGCGGCCAGACAGGGAGTCTGGGCATGACTGGGGTCGCCGGCAAAGAAAGAAGGCGCTACCCGCCGGCGGGGTATCAAAGTCATCATCGCCGTCCCTCTTCGTTGAGCGACCCTATTGGTACAACGTTAGACTTGCCGATGTCAACAGCCTGTTTCGTCAAAATCGGGGCGGTGCACCACCCATGCCGGACCACCATCCCGGAGGATGAGCGGATGACCACCAACGTTCGGGGCACCCCTGACGGGCAGCGGCCGGCGCGGATCAAGGACGTCGCCGCGCTGGCCGGGGTGTCGTGGAAGACAGTTTCCAATGTCGTTCACGACAAACCGAATGTCGGGCAGGAAACACGCGAACGTGTCCGAGCCGTTATCGATCAGCTCGGGTACCAGCCGGATCCGGCCGGCCGCCAGCTGCGCCGTGGACGGAGCGACACCGTCACCCTGGTGGTTCCGGAGATCGGTTCGCCGTACTTCGCGGCCCTCGCCCATGCGGTGATCGAGGCGGCGCGCGGTCACGGGCTCGCGGTCTGCATCGAGGAGACCGGTGGGGATCCGAAGATCGAACGCCAAGTGGCCGGAAGTCTTTCCGTGCGCACGTTCGACGGGGTGATCTTCAGTCCCATCAGCGCCGATCTGGCATCGATGCAATTCCTGCAGCGCAGAATTCCGACCGTGTTCCTGGGTGAATACATCGCCGGCTCCAACGTCGACCACCTGACGTACGACAGTGTCTCTTCGGTGCGGGAAGCGACCCAGCACCTGATCGACAGCGGTCGCCGGCGGATCGCCTTTCTGGGGGCGCAGCACCACCGGCGCAACCGCACTGCGGACCTGCGCCTGCAGGGCTACCGGGCCGCGCTGCAGGAGAGCGGAATCCCGTTCCGCACCGACCTGGTCATTCCTGCGCAGACCTATCAGCGGGAGCCGGGAGCGTCCGGCACCAACAAGTTCCTCGGCCGGGGGGTACCGGTCGACGCGATGATCTGCGGCAACGACCTGCTTGCCATGGGCGCGCTGTTCGCGTTGCGGCGCAACGGGCTTCGGGTGCCCGAGGACGTCGCCGTGGTCGGCTGGGACGACATCCCCGATGGCCGGTACTCGAATCCGACGTTGACCACTGTTTCCCCCGATACGGATCAACTTGCCGACATGACGATCCGGGCCCTGGTCCGGCGGATGGACGATCCGACCGCCCCGACCGAGCAGCACGTACCCGGACACCGGTTGGTCGTGCGGGAGTCCAGCTGCCCGTCGTAGCAGCCCGGTCGCGGCCGGCTGGGCGCGGGAATCAGGTCAATGGTATTTCCAGCGGCAGGCGTCGGGGCATTTCACCGCCGGGGAGATCGTCGGGTCGACCGGTCCTGGTGACGACGACAAAGACGTCGACCGGATAGATTCCGTCGACACCTGAACGTCGCTCCGGCGTCGACGGTGTACGAGAACTGTGAGCACAGCGGGGGGAGTTTTCGGGACTGTAGCGGTCGCCATTGGCCGCCGCCGGTCAGGACGAGCCGCCGCTGACCACCGACGAATCGTCGATCTTCAGCGCGTTGCCGTCCTCGACCAGGGTGAAGACCGTCCGCTCGGTCGAAACGGTGCCGTCCTTGAAGGAGTAGGTGATCGTCGCCTCCGCGGTGTCCGGTGGGCTGGCGCTGACATCCGCTGCGCTGACCTGATCCACGCTGCCCCAGAACGATTCGTAGTAGTCGCGGTTCCGCGCGATGCCGTTCTGGAAGTTCGAGGTCAGCCTGGTCCAACCCCGGTCGGTATCGGTCGGCATCGCGGCGTAGTAATCGGTGATCGCGGCGGCCAGTTGGGCGGCGGTCGGGGCGCCGCCCTGATGATCGCCGGTGCCTGCGGCCGACGACGGTGTGGTGTCCTGCTCGGTGGTCGTTGCGGGGGCTGATTTCTTGCTGGTCGACGGTTCTGCGCTGGTCGACAGTTCTTCACTCGCAGGCGGTTTCGCCGCCGCCGACTGCCGTGAGGTCGGTGTCGGCGGTGCCGCGGACGACGAGGTCGAGCCGGCCGGCGCAGGAGCGGGTGCGGCGGCGGCGGGCTTGGTCGACCGCGCTGCGGAGGTGCTGGCGGGCGACGAGGGCACGGAAGACGCGGAGATGCGTGCGGCCTCGCCTGCGGCCGATCCCTGGTCGCCGGAGCGAGTGGCCAGATAACCGACGACGCTGAGCAGGGCGACAACGGCCACCAGCGCCGTTGCCACCAGGACCGTTCGGCGACGGCCGCGGGGCCGCCGGCCGATCGGGGCCGCCTCGGAAACGGCGGATCCCGCCGGGCGGGACGGGGTCGGCGGTGCTTGACGGAGCGGCGGTTGAACGCCCGGGGGTGGGCTGACCGAGGGTTGGCTGCTCGGGGATCCGTCGAGGGCAGACTGGTTCCCCGACGAGGGGATGACGGACGAAGATGCCGCCGACGAGCCCGGTCCCGGCGTTCGGGAGTGCCTGCTGGGTGAGGGGGCGGGGGCAGGCCCGGAGCCCGACGGCGACGGATCCGCAGGCGGCAGCAACGGCACGGCCGCTGCCAGCGTCCGGACCACCGGCGGCGGAGTCCTTCGAGACGGGTGTGCGTCGACGTCCTCCCGCACCGTGAGCGCGAAGGTGGATCTGTCCGCGCTGTCCGCCCGACCTGGCTCACCGGTCAGTCGGGCGTTCAGGGTGGAGGCAACGTCCGTCATCGCCGGCCGGGCTGCGGGGTCGGTGGACAGCATCCTCATCAGCAGCGGGGTCAGCGATCCGCTCTGCTGCGGCGGCAGCATCCGGCCCGAGGCCACCCGGTGCAGCACCGCCATCGGGTTGGGGTCCGTGCCGAACGGCGGGAAGCCCTCCAGTGCCGCATAGAGCGTTGCCCCGAGGGAGAACACATCGGCGGGGAATCCGGACTCCTCGCCGCGGGCCACCTCGGGAGCCAGAAAGGCCGGTGTGCCCGTCAGGACGCCGGTCGAGGTCAGGGTGACGTCACCGACCGCGTGCGAGATGCCGAAATCGGTCAGCTTCGCCGACCCGTCCTCGGTGATCAGCACGTTACCCGGCTTGACATCCCGGTGCACCACGCCGACCCGATGGGCCGTTGCCAACGCGGACGCCAGTTCGGCGCCGATTCGGGTGGCGAAAGCGACGCTGATGGGACCCTTCTCGCGCAGCAAGGTGCTCAGGCTCTTGGACGGGACGTACTGCATGATCAGGCACGGGTGGCCGTCCTGGTCCACGACGTCGTACAGCGTCACCGCGTGCGGGTGATGCAGTCGAGCGGTGATCCGGGCCTCGCGGATCACCCGCAACCGGGCGGTGTCGGATTCGTCCTGGCTCAGCCCCGGTTGGGTCAGTAGCTGCTTGACCGCGACGGGCCGCTCCAGCAGCTCGTCCCACGCCTCCCAGACTGAACCCATCCCGCCGATCGCGAGCTGATCGACCAGCCGGTAACGGCCGGCGATCACGGTGCCGGGCCCGGTCATCGTCACCTCCGGCTCGTCGTGGATCCGCGCTCGCAGAGCCTTGCAGATCGCGTGGTGGGCAGATCGCGTGGTGGGCAGATCGCGTGGTGGGCAGATCGCGTGGTGGGCAGATCGCGTGCTGGGCAGATCGCGTGCTGGGCAGATCGCTCGGTGGGCAGATCGCGTGCTGGGCAGATCGCCTGGCGGGCAGATCGCGGTGGACAGGTCGTGGTGGGCGGATGGTCATTGGGTTGCAACGGGCGGAAGCGTGCCACGGCGGATCGCCGGCATGTGAGGCGACCCGTGGCACGACCCGTTGCTCTTTACCCACCCTCCCGGCGGTTGACGCAGGCATCGGTGGGGAACCGCACCATACCGGCCGGCGTCGGGCCGGCGGCAGGCTCGGCCGGCGTCCGGCCGGCGGGCAGGCGGCCGCCAGGCGTCGGCCGGCGGCCTTCACTCCGGGCACCCACTCGCCCGCCGGAGGACCGCCCGCGGCCGCCGATCTGTGTCGAGCACCACCACATCGGCGAGCGCATCGACGTCCAGAACGCCGACATCGGTCAGGCCCATCGCCCGCGCCGCTGCGGTCGAACACTGCGCCACTGCATCCGGGAGTGCGGCGTCACCGGTAGACGAACCGTGCTCCAGGGCGAATCGGAACAACGCATCCAGGATCGTGGTGCCGCCGGCCAGCGTGTCGGTGCCGACCACGGTCGCCACGCGGAGACGGACGTCGACTCCATGTCGCCGAGCCGGTGGCGGCCGTCGGGGATCCCAGCCGGCTCGGTCGAGTCGGTGACCAGGGCGAGTCCGCCCGCCGCGCGGGCCGCCGCCAGCCGGTGCAGCGAAGGGTGGACATGAACGCCGTCACCGATCAACTCGACGGTGACCCGGTCGTCCTCGAGCAGGGCGACGACGGGCCCGGGATTGCGGTGATGCACTGGCCGCATGGCGTTGAACAGGTGTGTTCCATCGTGACGCCGGCCGCGATCGCCCGCACGGTCGTGTCGTAGGAGGCGTCCGGATGACCGACGGCCGCGACGACCCCGGCGGCGGTGTTCCGGCCGCCAGCGCAACGGTCCGGTCTCCGCTGAATTCTAACCAACCCGGCCGCAGCACCGCAGCGCCGGTGGCGAGGGTGCCCGCCTGCAGCAGAATGCTCACCGTCCCGCCCCCTCGCCGCTCCGGCGCCACCGGGGGTCCGGCGCGCCTTGCGGGCAATCTTCCGGCACAGTCACCGCTGCACCTCCGGATGGATCGGCTGCTGTCGTGCTCATCGGTCCTGACTGCACTCGACCGAGAACGTGGTGACCGCGCGGGCAACGGTTATCGTGGTTGTCGCGACAGCATCGTGGCCAAGAGCGCCTCATGCCCTCACACACCGGTGGTGAAACATTTCGTCGGACGCGTTCTTCATGGCTGTCTTCGACGGGCCCGGCGAGATGAAGGCGCTGTATCGGGAGACCGACTGGGCAGCCACGCCGCTGGGTCCGGTGGAATCCTGGTCGCCGAATTTGCGGACGATGGTGCGGCTGGCGCTGAATTCCGGCTCTCCGATGTCGCTGCATTGGGGACCGGAGCTGACGGTTCTCTACAACGACGCCTTCATTCCGTTGCTGGGAATGGCCAAGCACAGGGACGCCCTGGGCAGGTCGACGAAGGAGGTTTGGTCGGAGGGCTGGGACGACGTCATCGGTCCGTTGATGCACCAGGTGGTGTCGGAGGGCAAGCCGGTCGGACACCAAGATCTGCCGCTCGTGCTGGAGCGCAACGGGTATCCGGAGGAGTGTTACTTCACCTTTTCCTACAACCCGGTCCTGGATGACGCCGGCGAGGTGGTCGGGGTCTGCAACATCAGCACCGAGACCACCCGCCAGGTGATCAGCGAACGGCGCCTCCGGTTGGTCCGGGACCTCGGTGGGCTCTCGGCTGCCCGGGCCGGCAGCACCGTCAGTACCTGCAGGGCGATGCTCGATGTGCTCGCCGGAACCCGGCACAGTGTGCCCTTCGCCGCGATGCTACTGCGGGACGAGGATGACGACGAACCTCGGTTCGTCGGCTCATACGGTTTGCGCAGCCCGGTCTGGGCCGCCGGACGGGAGTTGTCGCCGCAGGCTCCCGCGTCCGCGGAGATCCGGGCCGCCGTTGACACCGGTCAGTCGGTGGTGTTGAAGGGCCTGCCTGGCAGCCTGCGCGTTGACCTGATCGCCGGGCCCATCGGCCCGTTGCTACCCGACGAGGCAATGGTGCTGCCACTGGTGGGTGCGCCCGGCACCAGTCCGATCGGCGCCATGGTGCTCGGGATCAACCCCTACCGCCCGCTGGACGAGGAGTACCGCGCTTTCCTGGTTCTTGTCGGAATGCAGGTGGGCAGTGCCCTGTCCGACGTGAAGGCATACGAGAGCGAGCGTCGGCGGGTTCGCGTTCTGGCCGACCTGGATCTGGTCAAGATGCAGTTCTTCCAGAACGTGAGCCACGAGCTGCGAACCCCGCTGACGCTGCTGCTCGCTCCGTTGCAGGGCCTGCTGGAAGCCGATCAAGGTCTGCGCGCCGAGCAGAGCGAGCGGGTGGAAGCGGCTCTGCGAGCGGCTCAGCGGCTCCGCAGGATCGTCGACGCCCTGCTCGACTTCGCTCGGGCAGAAGCCAAAACCCTTGCCCCGCAACGGCAGGCGGTCGATCTGGCAAAGGCGACGGTGGACATCGCGAGCATGTTCCGGTCGACGGCGGAACACGCCGGCCTCAGCCTGGATGTCACCGTGCCGGACGAACCGACCGTGGCTCTGGTCGACGGCGCCATGTGGGCCACGATCGTCACCAATCTGGTCGCCAACGCCGTCAAATTCACCCGGGTCGGCGGCATTTCCGTCGACCTCGCGGCAGACGATGGATCGGTCGTCCTCACCGTGAGCGATACGGGCGTGGGGATCAGTGCCCAGGAGCAGCCCAAGGTGTTCGAGCGCTTTTACCGGTCCACGGCCAACGGAACGGTGGAGGGCGCGGGGATCGGGTTGGCGCTGGTGGCAGATCTGGTGAATGCGCATCAAGGACACGTCGGCGTGGCGAGCGCCCCCGGACAGGGCAGCGTCTTCAGCGTGGCCGTCCCGCGGTCCGCAGAGGGGACCGCCGGGGACCCGCTGGTGCTTGTCGCCGCCGGCGAGACCGGCTCGGAGGCAGCCGGTCTCGGTGCGGCGAAGGCCGCACGGCCGGCCGCGGTTGCGGCGGGCGACGATGCCCGGCCGACGGTGCTGCTGGTCGAGGACGACGCCGACCTCCGGCTGTATCTCACCGGGCTGCTGACCGGCGACGGGTGGCTCGTCCGCCCCGTCGGCGATGCCGAGACCGCCGACTCCCTGCTGACCGGAGAGGACGGTTACGGCGTCGATCTGCTGTTGACCGATGTGATGCTGCCCGGCCGGAGCGGTCTGGACCTGGTCGACCGGTTGCGGGCCGCGCCGGGTGCCACCGCCAGACTGCCGATCATCGTGCTGACCGCTCGCGGCGGTGCCGGAGCGGCGGCGGAAGGGCTGGCGGCGGGCGCTGACGACTATGTGGTGAAACCGTTCGAGTCCGGCGAGCTGCTCGCCCGGGTGAGGACCGCACACGAGCTGAACCGGTCGCGCGAGCGGGAGATCACCGCCGCCGACAGCCGAGCGGGACAGCTCCGCACCGCGCTGGACAGCAACCGCGCCATCGGAACGGCGACCGGGATCTTGATGGCCACCCATCGGCTCACGGCCGCGCAGGGCTTCGCCCTGCTGACCAGGGCGAGCCAGGACACCAACCGCAAGCTGCGGGACGTGGCCGCTGCCGTGGTGACCGACGGTCGACTGCCGTTCCGCCCGACGGAGATCGACCACATGCTGCAGCGGTTGAAGGCCTGATGCGGCTCGCCGGCGTCGGTACGGGCTGGAAGCCCAATCGCCGTCGACCAGGCCGCCGGGAGCAGTTCCGCCCGCTGGAGAGCCTGGTGCGTGACCGTGCCTGTCAGACCAGCCCTAGTCGCCCGGCCACCAATCGCGCTCACCGCCCGTGATGTCCTCGTCATCGGCAATCGTGTCCACCAGGTGCGCGGCGATCGCGTCGAGCGTGATGAGACCGACCAGGAGACCGTCCTCCACCACCGGGAGCACCGGGACCGGCTGCGCGAGAATGAGGTCCAGGACCGTCGATCCGGCGTCGTCGTCCGGGTGGACCACCGGGCCGGGCGACATCACCAGGGATCCTGCTGCCGTGGTGCGCGGGTCCTGGCCGTCGGCGACGCAACGGTCGATGATGTCCTTCGTGGTCAGCATCCCGACGTACTCGCCGAGATGACCGCACACCGGGATCGCGGTGGTGGCGTGCGCCCGTAACCGCCGGGCGGCGGTGACCACGGACTCCTCGTGATGCACCGACGGCGACGGCGGGCCCATCAGTTCCCGCACGGTGGTCGTCATCGAGCCCCTCTGACCGGACCTTGCACTGCACCGCCATCATCCCTGCTGCGCAGGTCGCGTATCGGGCGGAGTACCCGGATGCTGCGGTCGGCAAGCAAACGCGACGACCCCACGGAGCGCAGCCTGATTCGGCTCGGGTGTCGGGAGCGGGTGTCAGGACCTGGTGGCTAGCGCTGCTGAAGCAGCAGCGCGACCAGGCGCTCCACCAATCCACCGGGAATCGGCGCCGTGTACGCAAATCTCGCTGTGCTCTTTCCCGACCGGAAGGGTGCGATGTCGCGTTCGAAATCCGGATCGCCGTCCGGAACGGGGTAGAGGGACAGGTGCCTGCTCCAGCCGGCGAAGTGGACCAGTGACCGACCCTCGACGGTGATGGTCGGCATATCGTACCGGATGGCCTCGCCCGCGCCGGGAACCGTCGCATGGATCCGTCGGCGGACGTCCTGCAAAGCCCTCTGGGCGGCGTCCGGGAATCGGCCGATGTAATCGTCGACCAAGTCTCGGTCGTTCATGTTCCCGCCGTCCGCTGATGACCCGCCCGGTCACTCGGCTGGCCATCACGGCAGTCGGCATCCCTGAGCTGCCACCAGTCTCGGAGAACGGCCAGCACGGTGTCGCCTTTCATCGCGGAGATGTGGTCCAGGCCCGGAAGAATTTTGACCGCCCAACCGGCCGCCGTCAGCTCCTTCCGCTGACCGATGACGGCGTCCGCGATCGCCACCCGGGTGTCGCCCCACTGCAGCGGGTAGTCGATGTTGTCCAACTCGCCCACGAAGCACAGCCTCGGAACGGTGAGCCGGGTCGCGGCGGCCGCGTCGTCGAAATTCTGCAGACTCAGATACAGCGTGAGGAACTGACGGGTTTGCGCCTCGTCGGCCTGGATCGTGGCCGAATCCCAGTCTCCAGGGGTGATCTCGGCCGCGGACACCGCCGGCTCCGGTTCGGACCCCTTTGCGAGTGCCGCCTCATGCGCGGCCGTGGTCACCGCCAGCATCGGCCCGTACGGGCCGTGGACGGGCGGAAAACCGCCCATCGCCAGGGCGTTCACCCGGTTCGAGCGCAGCGCCAGTTGATAGGCGGCCAGTCCCAGCCACGAGTAGCCGTACACCGTGAACCGTGTGGTGGTGACCGCATCGGCGATCGACAACAGGTCATCGACGATCGTGCCGGCCGTCAGGGTGTCCGGCGCCGGGTGCTGCATCCGGTGACCCTCGTAGTCGGCGGCAATGACGGTGCAGGTGTCGGCGAGACCGGCGACGAGGGTGGGTCCGGATTCGGGGTCGGCACCCCAGGCGCGCATCGTTGCCGCGGTCTCCTCGTCGTACGGTTGGACCCGCACCGGCAGCAGAATCGGCGGCCCGTCGCCCGCCGTGTACACCTCGATCACGCTGCCGTCGTGCAGCCGGGCCGTCAGCAGTCGGTGTGGTTGGTCCGTCATGACTTCGACCGTAGCGGCGGACCGATCGGCCGCATGGACCTCGGTCCAGGTAGTGCGTTCAGCGTGGGACAGGGCGGATGAAGCGGCCACCTTCGGGCGCATCCGGACGGCTGCCTCGCCCAACAGCCCGGTCGACCTCCCGTCCTACGGTTTGACGTGCTCATGCGAACGGGTCGGCGCCAGGGCTGTGACATCACTGGCCGTCAGCACACGCTCCGATCTTCCATCCGAACCGGCCAGGCGCGGGGTTCCCGCCGGATTAGGCTTCTCCTGCCAGGGGGGACTTGGCTCCGACAACCGCGCCACATCGTAGCCGAGGTCTGCATCGTGAACCCTTTCTGGATTCCGTTCGGCATCATCGGAATCCTGTCCTGGTCGGTGTGGTTTCTTCGGCGTTATCTGTCCCACCACCGCTACCGCGAGATCGTGAACGACTTCCGCTGCACGAGTTCCGTGGTCGTTCCGGTGTTCCGGGAGGACGCCGACGTCCTGGAGCGGTGCCTGCACAGCTGGCTGGCCGAACGGCCGGACGAGATCATCCTGATCGTCGACGATCAGGATGATCTGCTGCTGGACCGCCTCGATCTGCTGCGCTCGCCGACCGTGCGGGTGGTGCCGTGGCGGCACACCGGCAAGCGCGGTGCGCTGGCGATGGGCGTCGGTCTGGCGACAAAGGAGGTGATCATCTTTTCCGACTCGGATACGTCCTGGCGTCCAGGACTACTCGCCGCGTTGCTGATGCCCTTCGCGGACGACCGGGTCGGCGGGGTCGGCAGTCGCCAGCACGTGCACATGCCGGCCAGCGCGTTGTGCCGCCGGGTTGCCTCTTGGATGCTCAACACCCGCTACCTGGACTACGTGCCGGCCATGTCGCGCGGCGGCGGCGTCGCATGCCTGTCGGGACGCACTGCCGCCTACCGCAGTTCCGCGATTTCACCGTTGATGGAGTCGCTGGAGCACGAAGTCTTCCTCGGGCGGGAATGCGTCGCCGGTGACGACGGGCGGCTCACCTGGCTGATTCTCGCCGCGGGTTACCGGACGGTTCACCAGGCTTCGGCGCACGCCGATTCGATGTTCCCCGATTCCTGGGGTGCACTCTTCAGACAGCGGATCCGGTGGAGCCGGAATTCCTACCGCTGTTACCTGACGGCCATGGCGCATGGCTGGCTCTGGCGTCAGCCTCTCATCACCCAGGTCACCGTTCTGCAAAACCTGCTGACCCCGGTGACGATGGGCGCGACCGTCTACTTCCTGCTGCGCTGGACGGCTGTCGGCTGGCAGTTCCTGCTGCTGGCCGGCGTCTGGGCAGTTGCCGGCCGGGCGCTGCGCGGACTTTCGCATCTGCGGGAGAATCCCCGGGAGATCACCTTGGCACCGCTGATGGCGCTGGTCATGGCGGTCATCGCGCTGCCGATCAAGCTGTCCGCCGCGATGACGATGAACCGGCAAGGGTGGTTGACCCGGGTCGCCGGACACCGCGTTCAGGGTCAGCACGAAATCCTTCCGGCAGTGGTTCGGCCGACCGGCCGTCATGGTTGATCTCGGCAGCCGAAGGACCGCAGCACCGCACCGCTGGCCGACCGCGAGGCGACCTCCGGAAAGCCGAGCATCCCCGCCGGAGCCGCCTACGGTGGCACCGCGGTCGGCGACACCGACCCGATCCAGGCCGGCCGTGCCGACTGGCGTCGGTACCGTCGGAGCGTCAGTGAGCGCCCGCCGACTGTTCCTGGTGTCGGCTCTGGTGCTGCTGGTGCCGGCGATCCTGGGCATCACCGCTCTGAGCTATCAGCGGCCCGATCCGCCGCCACAGAACGTCGGGCCCAGCTTCCCGGTGCTGGCCCAGGCGACGAACCCGACGGCGCTCGCGGCCCAGAACCGCAGCCGGACGGCAACCCGGCTCGCGGCGAAATTGACCAAGCCCGCACTGCTCGCTCCGATACCGACCCGAAGTGCGGAGATCCCCGCGCTACCCACACTGGCGCTGACCGGGGTCACTGCCACTGCCATTCCCACTCTCGCGTTGGCGCCCCGGGCCCGCCCCTACACCTTGCTGGAGCTGAGTCGGGCCGTTCCGGAGGCCTTCACCATGCTGGACCGCCAAGGCGCCACCGGCGGCGCACTGCTCCTGAAGGCGGATCTGCTGGTGCCGGTCGGCGCGGCCCTGGTCATCGACGGCCGGACGCCGGACGTGCGGCTGACCAGTTCCGCCGCCGGCTTCGTCACCATCATCTCGCGCGGCACGCTCTCCGTCGGAGGCGACGTGTCACGACCCGTCCGGATCTCGTCCTGGGATCCGGTCAAGGGCGGGCTCGACCGGAACGCGTCCGACGGTCGATCCTTCGTCGAGCAGATCGGCGGTCGAATGGATGTCCGGTTCGGTGTCTTCGAATCGCTCGGGTTCGACCTGGGTGTGACCTCGGGCGTCGCCTGGGTCGGCACCTGGGCCGGCTCGACCACGGGTCAGCCCATCAAGGCCAGGGGAGATGTGACCGATTCCCAGTTCCTGAGCAACCGCTTCGGGGCTTACACACGCATCGCCGACGGGATGCACTGGTTGCGAAACACCTTCGCCTACAACGACGAGTACGGATTCGATCCGCACGACTTCAGCAACAACTTCGTGGTGGAGGGGAACACCGCCTTCGGCAACGGCAAGCACGGCTTCATCTTCTCGCGGGGGTGCATGAAAAACCTGCTGCGGTACAACGTTGCCCATGACAATGCCGGACACGGCTTCATGATCGACGATGGTCGATCAAGACCCGGAAGAACGATCAGGTTGCAGGTGGACGACTCCAGCGACAATGTTCTCGTCGGAAACTATGCCTTCGCCAACGACGGCAACGGCATCGAGATGGAGGGTGGGACGGGTAATGTCGTCTCCGACAACAAGCTCGTCGCCAACTTCACCGGCGTGCGGATCAAGGACCAGGGATCCGCGACCGTTCGGGACAACTCGCTGACCGACAACCTCAGGTATGGCATCGACGTGCGAAATACCCAAGGGACGATAACGGTCACGGGCAACATCATCAGCGGCAGTTGGGGGGCGGTCGGCCTGGCGAAAAGTGATGTGGCCGTCCTGAACGGGAACGTCGTCTCCGATGTGTCGGCCGAGCTCGTCGTCGACGGCGCCCCAGTTCGCACCACGACCTGGACGGAGCATGTCGGCGCGTTCCTACGCTGGAATCCCATGCTGTTGCTGTGGAGCCTCGTCGCCGGGGTGCCGATCCTGATGGCACTGCTCCGCCTCGTGACCGGCAGAACCCGGGCGAGGCGGCACCGGATACTCTCCTGATGACCTTGCAGGCGAGCGGACGGCACCACCGGAGATCATCGACCTTCGGTCCGTTCGCCGCCGCCCGGGTCGCGGTTGTCGTGGCGCTGGCCGTGCTCGCCGCATGCTCCACGGCCGGCCCCGACACCCCGCCGCCCGCGAGCACGGTCGCGCCGAAGCTGTCGGCGCACCTCCCGGCAGTGACCGATTCAGTCGAATGCCCGAAGCCGACCGTGCTGGTCGACACGGGCGACATGCTTCGCGCCGCGCTGTCGCAGGCGAGTCCCGGGACGGTCATCGACATGGCGAACGGCGTCTACGACGGAGAGTTCCTCGCCACCGCGGTCGGCACGCCCGATAACCCCATCTGGTTGTGCGGCGGCAAAGCAGCCGTCCTGCGCGGCCCGGGAATCGACACCGGCGTGGTGCTGCGGCTGGCGCAGGCGGCGAACTGGCGGCTCGTCGGGTTCACCGTCACGCGTGGTCAAAAGGGTGTCCTGGCTGACGGGGTGACCGGCAGCATCCTGGAGAATCTGGCTGTCACCGACATCGGTGACGAGGCGGTCCATCTGCGATCGGCAAGCAGTGACAATGTGATCCGCGGGTTGACCATCTCCGGAACCGGCGTGAACACCCCGAAATTCGGCGAGGGCATCTATGTGGGCTCCGCAGCGAGCAACTGGTGCCGGATATCGAACTGTGAACCGGACCGCAGTGATCGCAATGTCATTGTCGGAAACACCATCACCGACACCACTGCCGAGGCGGTGGACATCAAGGAAGGAACCTCTCACGGTGTGCTGCGGGACAACGTGTTCGACGGATCGGGGTTGCGCGGTGCGGCGGATTCGTGGGTCGATGTGAAGGGCAACGGCTGGTCGATTCAGTTCAACAAGGGCACGTCGGCCCCCGTCTCGGGTTTCCAGGTGCACGCCGTGGTGCCGGGGTGGGGCACGAACAACGTCTTCGAAGGCAATTTCGCGGATGTGCGCGGCTCCGGTTACGGCATCGAATTACGCCCGGTCGCCGACAACACGGTGACCTGCTCGAACGAGGCGATCGATGCCGCAAGGGGTCTGACGAACACTTCCTGCAGCTGAGCGGCTGGTCGCACCGTGCCATCGTCCCGCCCGTGCACGGATGAGTCGTCATCGCTCGGACCGCATCAGCATGATCCGAAGACGGGCTGACCGGGAGATGAGGCGGGCTCGGTCCGCTCCGGCGCGGTCGGCCACAGCCGCAGCGATCAGGACACTGCGGCCGCCACCACGTCGGCGACGTACTTTTCGACATCGGGAGTCCACTTGCGAATGGCGAAGGACACCGGCCAGAGGTTCCCGTCGTCGAGCTTCGCGGCATCCTGGAATTCCAGCGTGGAATACCGGAGAGTGAACTTGCCCGCGTTCTTGAAGGCGACGACGACCTTCCCGTCGGCGTTCGCGTAGGCGGGCATGCCGTACCAGGTCCTCGGCGTCAGGTCGGGGGCGGCGGCCGTCACCGTCACGTGGACGCGTTCGGCGAGCGCACGGTCGTCCGGTGTCATCGCGGCGATGCTGTCCAGGACAGCCT
>CAVWTC010000009.1:0-57661 GCA_963757645.1 uncultured Actinomycetota bacterium | reverse complement strand
AGGATCGAGATCGGTACCACCCTTCGGGTCACCCTTTCGGTCGACCACCGAGCCGTTGACGGGCGCTTGGCCGCGGAATGGCTGCGCACCTTTCTGCGCATCATCGAAAAGCCGACGCGCATTCTGACCTGACCGCTACCGAATCGAACCGGCAGGTTTCCCCCTGCCGCAGCCGGTGCGAGCCGGCAAGTTCGCCGTGATCGCTGGTGAAGATCATCACCGTCCGGTCTGCCTGCCAGGATGCGTCGAGGGCGTCGAGCACCAGCGAGACGCTGCGGTCCACGTTGCGGATGCAGTTCATGGAGAAGTTGAGGGCGAACCCGCCAGTCGTGCGGATCCAGTACCGGCCCGAACATGGTGTCGGCCAGGCCGGCGTGCTGCCGGACGGTCTGCGGGGCCTCGGACAGGTCGTTGGAGGCGCTGTACGGCGCCTCGATGTCCCAGAGTTTGCTGTACAGCGGGGTTCCAGCCGGCGGCTTCACCTTGACCGCCGCGGCCAGGTCCGGGCTGTGGGGTGATCGACCGCGTCGTGCCGTGGTCGTAGCTCATGGTGTCGTGCGGGTTGACGATATTGACCGTCATGAACCACGGCTGGTCAATGGCGACCGGCGCCTTCTCTCGCAGCCAGCTCACCGCCTGACCGGCGATCACCTGATCCACCTTGAGCCCCGGCCCAGGCTCCGACGTCGACGTCCCCAAGTCGTGAATGCGGTGAAACCGCGAACGACGTCCCGCGTTGGTGCGGCGAGTCCCGGGCCGGCAGGATAAACCGTCCAGCGTCGGAGGTTCGCAGTGCTCCTCGTCCCTGGTGATGGTCAGGACGTTCGGCCGCCCGGCGGCTGGGCCCAGGTCGGATTCTCGGACATGGCAGCGCCCTTTCGTGGGGGCGTGAGGTGAGCCGTCCCTGCTCGGCGAACACGGGGCCGCGAGTCGGCAGGTCAACCGGACCCGATCGCCACCGCTCGGCCGGACCGTGGATGCCCGCCCGCGCCGCGTCCATCTGGGCGCCGACATCGTCGAGCAGGTCCAGCACGGCTGCCCCGAAGGGCTCGGCCTTCGTCGTGATCTGACGAATCTTCACCATTGTCTGACCACCTGGCGGGCGGGCCCGACCGCCCGGTGGGGTCCGATCGTGCTGGAACGGCCGACCCTTGCGCCCGCAGAGCGCCGGCGTCCGCGCCGATGGGTCCCATCGAGCTGACCGGCCGGCGCGGCCATCCCAACCGGGGTCGCCACCGGGGTGGCAACCGGCCCCCAGATTCGCTGACAGAGCGGGACCACTGTTGCCGGGGCGGGCCGCAGCGGCGGACAGGGAAGGGTCGCCGGGACCGCGGCGTTATGCTCGATTGGCCCGTGCGGCCGTACCACGCTGCCCCGAGGAGGTGTCCATGAGCCCTGACGTCGAGGGTCGCATCGCTGCGCGGCACGCGCCGGAGCCTTCGGTCGAGCCCACGGGGGCGTCGGGCACGGCGGGCGCCGAGATCGTGTCCGTCGCTGTGGCAGAGCCCCCCGTCGGGTCTGCCCGTCCCCGGGGTCGCACCGACGGCGGCGATCCCGCTACCGCTAGCACTGCCACGGCGAGCGCCACGGACGTCGCCGCCGAGTTACCGGCGGTGGTCGCCGTGCCGGACCGTGAGCCGGCCGACCAGGGTGGTTCCACATCGGAGGAACCCGCCCCGGAGGTGCCCGCGCCGTCCGCGAGCCGCCGGGTACGGGCCCGGCTGACCCGGCGGATGAGCGGCCAGCGAGCGGCTCCACCCCGACCCGCACGGTGCTCGAGCCGCTGTTCGCGGTGCACCGCGGGCTGCATCCCAAGGCCGACCTCAAGCTGCTGCAACGCGCGTACGAGGTGGCGGAGAAGGCGCACGCCGGCCAGTTCCGCAAGTCCGGCGACCCCTACATCACCCACCCGCTCGCGGTCGCGACGATCCTCGCCGACCTCGGGATGGACACCACGACGCTGGTCGCGGCCCTGCTGCACGACACGGTCGAGGACACCCCGTACACGCTGCAGAACGTCACGGCGGATTTCGGCGACGAGGTCGCCCATCTGGTCGACGGCGTGACCAAGCTCGACAAGGTGCATTTCGGCGACGCCACCGAGGCCGAGACGATCCGCAAGATGATCATCGCGATGGCCAAGGACCCCCGGGTGCTGGTGATCAAACTCGCCGACCGGCTGCACAACATGCGCACGATGCGCTTCCTGCCGCCGGACAAGCAGGCGCGCAAGGCGCGCGAGACCCTGGAAGTGTTGGCGCCGCTTGGCCACCGGCTCGGCATGGCGACCGTCAAATGGGAACTCGAGGACCTGGCGTTCTCGATCCTGCACTCCAAGCGGTACGACGAGATCGTCCGGCTGGTGGCCGACCGGGCACCCTCCCGGGACACCTACCTGGCCGCCGTCACCGGCCAGCTGGAAACCGAACTCTCCGCCGCCAAGATCTCCTGCCAGGTCGTCGGCCGGGGCAAGCACTACTACTCGATCTACCAGAAGATGCAGGCCCGCGGCCGCGAGTTCGACGAGATCCACGATCTGGTCGCGGTGCGCATCCTGGTGGGCAACGTCCGCGAGTGTTACGCCGCAATGGGTGTCGTGCACGCGCTGTGGGCGCCGATGCCCGGCCGGTTCAAGGACTACATCGCCCAGCCGCGGTACGGGGTGTATCAGTCGCTGCACACCACCGTGATCGGCCCGGAGGGCAAACCGCTGGAGGTGCAGATCCGCACCTACGACATGCACCACACCGCCGAGTACGGCATCGCCTCGCACTGGCGCTACAAGGAAACCCGGGGCACGCACACCGGTTCCGGTGCCTCCGTCGACGAGATGGCCTGGATGCGGCAGCTTCTCGACTGGCAGCGGGAAGCCGGTGACGCCGGTGAGTTCCTGGACAACCTGCGCTACGAGATGGCGCACAGCGAGATCTTCGTGTTCACCCCCAAGGGCGACATCCAGACGCTGCCAGCAGGTTCCACGCCCGTCGACTTCGCCTACGCGGTGCACACCGAGGTCGGTCACAAGTGCATCGGGGCCAAGGTCGACGGCCGGCTGGTGCCGCTCGAGCGCCATCTGTCCAACGGTCAGTTCGTCGAGATCTTCACCTCCAAGGCGCCGAATCAGGGACCGAGCCGCGACTGGCTGGGATTCGTCGCCTCGTCCCGGGCCAAGACCAAGATCCGGCAGTACTTCGCCAAGTCCCGCCGCGAGGAGGCCGTCGAGCTCGGCAAGGAGGCGATCGCCAAGGCAGCCCGGCGAGCGGGACTGCCGGTGCAACGACTCGTCTCGCATGACGCCATGGCGGCGATCGGGCATGACCTCGGCTACCGGGACATCGCGGCCCTCTACGCCGCGGTGGGCGAGAATCACGTGTCCGCAGCGACCCTCGTCGGCAAGGTGGTGTCCTACCTCGGCGGAGAGGAGGAGGCGGGAGACCAGGTCGCGGAACGGTCCGCGCCATCGGTCGCCCGCCGCCGCAGCCGCCCGACCGGGGACGCCGGGGTGCTGGTCAAGGGCATCAGCGACATCCAGGTCAAGCTCGCACGCTGCTGCACCCCGGTGCCGGGTGACGTCATCCTGGGGTTCATCACCAAGGGCGGCGCGGTGTCGGTGCATCGGGTCGACTGCACCAACGCGGCATCCCTGCAGCAGGAGCAGGCCCGGCTGGTGGACGTCGGCTGGGATCCGAACTCGGCGTCGGTCTTCCTGGTGACCATCCAGGTCGAGGCGCTGGACCGGGCCCGGTTGCTGTCGGACATCACCAAGACGCTCGCCGACGTCAAGGTCGAACATCCTGTCAGCGAACCTGTCGATGTCCAAGGACGGCATGGCGATCTCGCGGTTCTCCTTCGAGATGGCCGACCCCAAGCACCTCGGGCACCTGCTGCGCTCGGTGCGCGGCGTCGAGGGCGTGTACGACGTCTACCGGGTGACCAGCGCCTGACGGCCGGGCGTTCGAAACCCTTGCGGTTGAAGTGCTTTGCGCTTGAACACGCTGGTGCTCGAAACGTTGGTGCTCGAAATGCTGGTGCTCGAAATGCTGGTGCTCGGAGCGCCGGCGCTCAGAACGCTGGCGCTCAAAGCGCTTGCGCACGAAACGCCCCCCGCCGGCGAGGGATGCCGCGTCGCCGCATGGGTCCCGGCGGCCGGGCGCGGGCGAGGGGCGTCCGATCGCTGCCGGCGCGGCAGCCGATGAGGTCGGGTGGCCTGCCCGGCCCCGGCGGCGATCTGTGACGGCCCCGCTGACAGGATCGTCCGGGTGTCCTCGCTGGAGTTCGTGCTGCTGGTCGGGGCCGGCGTCGTCGGGGGACTCACCGGCAGTATCGCGGGCCTTGCGTCTCTCATCACCTATCCGGCCCTGCTCGCTGTCGGGCTTCCCCCCGTCGCGGCGAACGTCACGAACACGGTTGCATTGGTCTTCTCCGGGGTCGGGTCGGTCCTGGGTTCCCGACCCGAGCTGCGGGGGCAGGGACCGCGACTGCGTGCGCTGGCACCGCTGGCCGCGATCGGCGGGGTGCTCGGCGCGGGACTCCTGCTGTCGACCCCACCGGGCGGGTTCCAGAAGGTGGTGCCATTCCTGCTCGGGCTGTCCTCGCTCACCATCCTGATCCCGAGACGGCCGCCGCCGCGGGACCCGTCGGCACCGGTCCCGCCCGGCCGCCGGGAGCGGATCCTCGAGGCGGCCGCGATCCTGCTGATCGCCGTCTACGGTGGCTATTTCGGTGCCGCGGCCGGCGTGCTGCTGCTCGCGCTGTTGCTGCGCACCACCCATGCGACCCTGGCCAGGGCCAACGCGACCAAGAACGTCCTGCTCGGGGTCGCCAACACGATCGCCGCAGTGCTGTTCATCGTCCTTGCGCCGGTCAGCTGGGCAGCGGCGCTGCCGCTCGGCCTGGGGTGCCTGATCGGTTCACGGCTCGGGCCGATCGTCGTCCGGCGGGCACCCGCGACCCTGCTGCGGTATTTCATCGGGGCGGCCGGGCTGGCGCTGGCGATCCGACTGGGTGTGCAGGCCTACAGCTGATGGCATTTCCCTTCCTGCGCCGTGCGGCATCGGGTGACGCCTGGAGCCGGAAAACGGACACATGGGGCCTTATCCTGACGCCATGACCGAGCAACCGGCCGCCGACGCACCGGCGCGAGCGCATGCCGGCAAGCCGCTCTGGTCGCGGCGCCACCCGCTGGAGGCCGCCGACGCGGCGCGGCGCACCACCGCATACGTGTACGGCAACGTTCTCGTCCTGGCGGGGCTCGTGGTGGCCACCAGCGGGGATGTCACAGCAGGGCGGGCCTTCTGGGTGGTCATCGGCACCGCGGTGTCCACCTTCGTCGCGCATGTGTTCGCCGAGATCATGGGCGACCAGGTGCGGAATCCGGAACAGATCACTGCGCGCCAGGTCCTCACGCTCGCTCGGGAGTCGTGGCCGGTCCTGACGTCCGGGTTGATCCCGGCGGCCATCCTGCTGGTGGCCTCGTTCGAGCTGTTGGATCCGACTGTCGCGGTACTCATCGCCGAAGCGGTCGTGCTGCTCCGGATCGCGGGCACCGGCGTGGTCGTGGCGCGGCTCCGGGATGAACGCAGTTCCGTCCGGCTGTTCGCCATCGGCATCGGAATGGCCGTGGTCGGTGCCGCGGTCAGCCTGTTGAAGGTCTACTTGACGCACTGACCGGCGGCACCTTTCCTCATCGGCGACACTGGTACAGGCGGAAACCCTTCCGCCGGTGACGATGGGTGCGTGATGGGCGGTCCGCTCGGTAGGTGGCTGAAGATCCCGACGTTGACCGAGCGACTGCGCTCGGCGGGCGTCCGGGAGGACTTGGTGCTGGCTGCCGACCGCACGGCCTTCGGACGCCAGACTGATACCGGAATCCCAGCTGTTGGTGCGCTTCTCAGCGATGACGAGGCCGTTCTCGCGCTCGTCGAAGGCCGTTATGCGGGGGCCATGGGCTTGTTGCTGCTGACGTCCCGCCGGCTGTTGTTCGCGCCCGCTCGAGCGGATCGGTCAACGCCCACCTCGGTGCCGCTGACCGAGATCCAGGCGGTGACGGCGCGTGCCCACCGCGGAATGGGCGTTCTGGACGTGACGGCGGGCGGCGGACCGGACGCCGGCTCGGCGCCAGGCGGCGGAGCGGATGCCGGCTCGGCGCCGGGCGGCATGGTCGTGGACCAGATTCTGGGCAACCAGGCGGAGACCCTCGCGGCTGCGATCACCTCGGCGATGGCGCCGCCGCCGGACGGTCCGGCCGGTCACCGGGATCCGATCGAGGAGCTCGCGGAATTACGCGCCCTGCACCTGGCCGGCGCCATCGGCGACACCGAGTTCCAGATCCGCAAACAGCAGCTCTTCGGACAGATCTGAGGCAGAGGCGGCCATGGGCCTGTCAACTCGCGGGCGGTCGATTCGGGTTTGTCGACGCGGGGCGGTCAGCCCGTCACGTCGGAACCACCCGCGACCGTGTACGACCACAACTCACTGCTCACAGCGACCGGCGGGGGAGCCTCGCCGCCCTGCCGCTCGGCCGCCGATCGATGGCCGTGCCCGAACGCCGGCGACGATGCCCAGGCCATGAAGGACTCCTCGTCCCGCCACCGCGTCACCACGAGCCAGGTCGTCCGGTTGTCGGTAGGTTGCAGGAGCTCGAAACCCTCGAAGCCGTCCTGATTATCGATCGCTCCAGCGCGAGCGGCGAACCGTTTGGCCAGTTCGTCTCCGCTGTCCGCGGGCACGGTGATGGCGTTGATCTTGATGACTGTCATGCCCACATCGTGCCTGCTGTCTCGGTTCGAACCGCAGGGTGGTCGGCGGGCTGTAGCGGGCTCGGGAGCAGGACGCGACAGCCTGGCGAGGTTCGACCCGGCTTGAGGCAGGCGCCTGCAGTGTCACGGTCATCGTCGGCCGACTGAACGCTCTGGCATCAGGGACGGCACGGTCGGAATCCCCCGGCCGCCAGCGTTCCGATGGTGAACCGCCGATGTCAGTCCGCACCGTCAATGTGCTGCAGGTGTCTTTGGCGTCCATCATTGCCCGCGGGCGATCGATGTGCATAATTCACGACGACCAGACGCGGCCAATCCAATGCGCGCCGCGATGTGACAGAAGTGTGCGTAAGTGGACGAGTCACTTCTTGATGATGGATATCAGCAAATGTGGACGCTGCGCTCAGTCGCGCCGAATGGCGTGGCCGCGCAAGCTCACTGCGCTGATGATGATCGCCGCTGGTTGGCTACCAACGACTACTGTCAGGAGTTGCCTATGGCGAGTCCTTTCTGAGTGGACGCGGTTCGATCGTGCGGCTATTTCACCATCATCCCGGCCAGGCGCATGAAGTTGTCCACATGTCCTCTCCCACAGACACTTCGCTCACACCGTGCGCCCGATCAATGACCGTCAGGTGAGCGTCCTCCCTTGGCTGCGACAAAACCGCGGGGTCAGTGGCGGCCGGTTGTCCACATTGTTCGCCGAGAACGAGGACTGTCGGTGGTGCCTGTTACGGTTTTTGTATGTCAGAGCCCGATGTTTTCACCGCCGCGGTCGCGGTGGTGGACGCTGTTCGGGACGGGTTGATGAGTGTGCGGGACACCGAGTTCTGGAAGGTCCCGGACCTGCAATTGTTGGCGTTGGCGCGGGACCTGGAAATGGTGGCGCGGTTGGCGTTCACCGCGCAGGTTCACCTGGCCGGGGAGATCGACACCCGTGGCATCGCCGCCGCGCATGGTGCGTCGTCCACCGCCGCCCTGCTGCGCACCACCCTGGGGGTGTCCCCCGGTGATGCCAGGGCGTTGGTCGCGGCCGCGGCGGTGGTGCTGCCCAGGGACGTGCCCTCCGGTGGGGAACTGCCCCCGGTGCTGCCACTGCTCGCCGAGGCCGTCGACGAGGGTGGCATCGGGATCGCGCAAACCCGCACGGTGGTCGGCACGATGAGCAAACTGCCCGCCGGGGTCGACGAGGCGACCCGGTTGGTGTGCGAGGAACACCTCGTCGGTCAGGGCCGGGTCAGTGAACCGGCCCCGTTCGCGAACTTCGCCCGGACCATCCTGCTGACCCTGGATCAGGACGGGCGGGACTTCGACGAGGACCCACCCGCCGATCACATGGAGTTCACCCTCGGCACCAGGAACCCGAACACCGGGCTGACCCGGTTCACCGGGCAACTGGACGATTTGAGCGTGGAGGTCATCAACCAGGTCATCGACGCCCTGTCCAAACCCGTCCCCGGCCACGACACCACCGGCAGCAACAACCCCAGCGCGGCGGCGGCGGCTGGCGGCAACGGCGGTCGCGGTAACGGCGGTGGCGGCAACGGCGGGGCGGTAACGGCGGTAGCGGTGGCGGTAACGGCGCTGGCGGTGGTCACGGTAACGGCGGTAGCGGCGGTGGCGGGCGGGGTGGGAAGTGGATCCTCGATCCGCGGCCGGCCCCGACCCGCCGCGCGCAGGCGCTGATCGAAGCTCTCCGCCGCTACCTCGACCTCGGCGACGCCCCCATCCAGGGTGGGGAACGCCCCCACGTCACCGTCACCATGACCCTGCAAGACCTCCTCGGCGGCGGCGTCAACGGGGCAAGCGTCGGCGGCGGGGTCAGCGGGATCTGCTCCTGCCCTCGGACCGGCGGGGAGGAGAGCAGCACCGGCGCCAGCGGGCCCGGCACCGGCACTCGGCATCGGCATCGGCGGGAACCAGTCCGGCGCGGCCGGGACCGGCGGGCCCGGCCGGGCAGGGACCCGGTCGGCGGTGCTGGAATACGGCGGCCCGATCACCGCCGCCCAGGCCCGGATGCTGGCCTGCGACGCCCGGATCATCCCCGCCGTCCTCGGCACCGCCTCCCAGGTCCTGGACGTCGGCACCGCGAACCGCCTCTTCCCACCCGCGATCCGCCGGGCCATCGCCCTCCGCGACAAAGGCTGCACCTTCCCCGGCTGCGACCGACCCCCGGGCTGGACCGATGCGCACCACATAGGCTTCTGGGTCGACCACGGCAAAACCGCCTACGACAACGGAACTCTCCTGTGCCGCGCCCACCACACCGAAGTGCACCGAGGCCACTGGACCATCCACTTCGCCGACGACGGCGTCCCCGAATACACCCCACCACCATGGGTGGACCCGGGTGGACCCGACTCGAACACCGCGACGCAACACGTTCCACCACATCCCCACCCTGCTGCAGCCGTAATTGTGCCCAGCCGGACGAGTAATGATGCATTTCGGGTCGGCGGTGCTGTTCCGGGTTGCGATGCAGTGTGGGTCGGCGCCGTCGCTGTTCCATGTTGCGATGCAGTTCTTGGGAGCCGCTGCCGAACCGACCGGCGTTGCCGATCGGACGGGCGTTGCCGGACCGGTGGGCGTTGCCGATCGGACGGGCGTTGCCGGTGTCGCGCCCGGGTGCCGCTGCCGACCCGGCAGTCCCACGGTTCCAGGTGGCAGTGATGTCGCGAGCAGCTCAGAGGCGACAACTCGGAGCAGGAACAGCGGTCAGCGTTCTGGGGTGCCCGCTCAGCCGGCTCCACCGCTCGACGGGGCCGCTGTTGCAGCCGACGCGGATTGGGCCGGAGAGGATGCGGGTGCCTGCGAGGATGCGGGCGCGGGCGACGACGCGGCCGGCTCGGACGTCGCGGCACCGTTGTCTGCGACGCTCGGCACTTCCTGCCCCGGTACATCCGACTCGGCGGACGGGCTGGCCGAGACATAGGTCCCGGTGCCTTCGAGCGCGTCAGCGGGAACGGTCACCTTCGCGATCGTCGCGGTCTCGACCGGCGGACCCTCCTGGGCGTTGTTCTGCACGCCCTTGGCGGCGATGCCGTCGACCACCTTCATCCCCTGGCCGGTCACCTTGCCGAGAATCGTGTACTCCGGCGACAGGGTGGTCGGGCCGTACACGATGAAGAACTGGGAGCCGTTGGTGTCCGCGCCGGCGTTGGCCAGGGCAACGGTTCCGACGGCATAGTCGCCGCTCGCCGGCGGTTCGGTGGCGAAGCTGTAACCGGGTCCGCCGTTGCCCTGGCCGGTCGGGTCGCCGCACTGCAGGATCTTCAGCTGGTCACTGACGGTCAAGCGGTGGCATTCCGTGTTGTCGTAGAACCCCTGCGACGCCAGGGACAGGAAGGCGTTGACGCCGCACGGCGCACCGGCCCGATCCAGGCTGACCGGGACGTCCTGGCCGTTCAGCACGATGGTCGACTCCACGGTGCCCGAGTTCAGCGGCTCCAGGTTCGTCGGCGCACTGACTTCCTTGGCGGCGATGCCCGAGGCCGGGTAGGAGCATGGGGTGGTTGGGGCCGCCGACTCCGAGGAGTCCGTCGACGAGGCGTCCGAAGCGGTCGAACTGTCCCCGCGGGAGACGAACAGCCAGATCCCGCCGGAGATGACCAGCACGGCCGCGATCACACCGATGATCACCAGCCGCTGCCGGCGCGCCCGCTCCTGCTGCTCACGCCGTGCGAGCTGCCGCTCCAGCTTGCGCTTTGCCGCGTCGCGACGTTGCTGATTGGTGGGCACGCCTAGGTCCTCCCGCGATCCGATGGGCCCCGCGCGACAAGGCGGAGCCCGGCCGGAGTCTAGGTGACGGGCCGCGCGCGGCAGCCAGGAACGCGGGGAGCAACCACTGTGAACCGGCTGTGCAACGTCTGCACACGGGCACAACGCTAGGGTTGACCGGTGCTGATCGCAGGGTTCCCGGCCGGTTCGTTCCAGGCCAATTGCTACGTGCTGGCCACCGAAGCCGGCGCGCCCTGCGTCGTCGTCGACCCCGGGCAGGACGCGTTGACCGGGCTGCGGCAGCTGGTCACCGAACACCGGCTCGAGCCGGTCGCCGTGCTGCTGACCCACGGACACCTGGACCACACCGCCTCGACCGGCGACGTATGCCGGTGGGCCGGAATTCCCGCTTACGTCCATCCCGCCGACGAGTACATGCTCACCGATCCGTTGGCCGCCCTGTCCCCGGAACTCCGGTCGATGCTCGCGGGGCTGTCCGTGGACGGGTTACGCCCCCCGGACGTCATCGGCATCGAGGACGGCGCCGAACCGATGCTCGCCGGCCTGCCCCTGACCATCGATCACATCCCGGGACATACCGGCGGTTCGATCGCCATCCGGCTGGCCGGCGACGGGGACCGGCCAGAGGTGCTGCTGACCGGCGACACGCTCTTCGCCGGGTCCATCGGACGGACCGACCTCCCGGGCGGATCCGAGTCGCAGCAGCTGGTCTCCATCGCCGACCGGCTGCTCAGTCGACCGGACAACACCGTGGTGCTTCCCGGCCACGGGCCCTCGACGACGATCGGTGCGGAACGCGCCGGGAACCCGTTCCTGACCCCGGCCGCGCTCGCTCGCGCGCAGCACGCCGAGGGCAGGTCCGGCGAACGCTGAGGATCTGCCCCTGACCAACCCGCGCACGGGGCGGCTGATGCGGACCGCATCCGCCGCGGACAGGCTGACGCGTTCCGCACCGGTCCCACGCCTGCGGTGCTCGAACGAAGCCTGAGCCCGAATGACGACGGAAACCTGAACGAAGACCGAACCACGAAGGAAGACTGAGCCGAGCCGATGGTCGAATTCACCGCACCCAAGGGCGTCCCGGACTATTTCCCGCCGGCGTCGCGTGCATTCTCCGCGATCCGGGCGGCGCTGATCACGGCCGCGGACCGGGCCGGGTACTCGCCGATCGAGCTGCCGATCTTCGAGGACACCGCGCTGTTCGCCCGCGGGGTCGGCGAGTCCACCGATGTCGTCTCCAAGGAGATGTACACCTTCGCCGACCGCGGAGGCCGGTCCGTCACCCTGCGACCGGAAGGCACCGCCGGGGTGATCAGGGCTGTCATCGAACACGGCCTGGATCGGGGGCCGCTGCCGGTCAAACTCGTCTACGCCGGGCCCTTCTTCCGCTACGAGCGACCCCAGGCCGGCCGGTACCGGCAACTCCAGCAGGTCGGCATCGAGGCCGTCGGGACGGAGGATCCGGCGCTGGACGCCGAGGTGATCGCCGTCGCCGACGAGGGGTTCCGGACGGTCGGACTGGCCGGCTTCCGGCTCGAGCTGACCTCGCTGGGCGACGCGACCTGCCGCCCGGCCTACCGGGAGGTCCTGACGGCCTTCCTCTCCGGGCTCGACCTGGACGAGGCCACCGCGGCCAGGGCCAGGCTGAACCCGCTGCGGGTGCTTGACGACAAGCGGCCGTTCATGCAGGAGATGCTGGCGGATGCGCCGCTGATGATCGATCACCTCTGCGACGCCTGCCGCGAGCACTTTGCCCTGGTGCGGTCGGTGCTGGACGCGCTGGGTGTCGTGTACGTGCTGAACCCGCGGATGGTGCGTGGACTCGACTACTACACGCGCACGACGTTCGAGTTCGTGCATCCGGGTCTCGGCGCGCAATCCGGCATCGGCGGGGGTGGCCGCTATGACGGCCTGATGGCAGAGCTCGGCGGACAATCGTTGTCCGGCATCGGCTTCGGCCTCGGGATTGACCGGACGCTGCTGGCCGCGCAGGCCGAGGGCGTGCAGGTGGCTGACGAGAGTCGTTGCGAGGTCTACGGTGTGCCGATCGGCGCTGCCGCATCGCACCGATTGGCGGCAATCTCCGGTGAGCTGCGACGCGCGGGCATCCGCACCGACATGGCGTACGGCGGCAGGGCGCTGAAGACCGCGATGAAGGCGGCGGATGCGTCCGGGGCCAGGGTGGCGCTCGTACTGGGTGACCGGGAACTCGAATCCGGCACCGTGATGGTGCGTGATCTGGTCACCGGCGAGCAGAACCCCTGCGCCGCAGAGGAAGTGGTTCCGCGGGTGCTGGCGGTGCTGCAGCACTGATCGGCACCACGCGATCGTCGCGCAGAGGTCCAGTCGTCGGTCAGAGCACGAGTCTCTTCGGGAACGCCGTGTCGAGCGCCGCGAGGATCGCCTGCGGGCCACCGGCTTCGTGCAACCAACTGTGGAAGCCGTCCACCAAGTGGGCGTCCTCGCCGGCCGGAGTGGACTTGTCGAGCCGTCCCTGGACGATGATCGGCCGGATTCCGCGGCTCAACAGCCGGTCGAGAATGCCCGCGGTGTCAAGGTTCGACAGCAGCGCCACGGTCGCCTGGAACCGCCGGAACGGCCGGAGATCGCGGTCCAGGAACATGTCCGCGATGGAACGGAGCAGTCGGCCCGCGTGATAGAGCTCGTTGCGGCTGACGTTGTCGTCGTCATACCCCAGTTCCTGGACCAGTCGGAGAAACCGCCACGGCCGCCGCCAACACCGCCGGAGTTTCACATCCCACGGACTGCCCAATGCCGGGTTGACGAGAATGAGCTGGAGGGCGCCTTCCTCCAGCGATTCGCCGACCAGCGCGGCCAGCTGACCGCCGAACGAATGGCCGAAGATGATCTCCGGCGAGATGCCCAGCGCCAGCACCGCTTCGATGATCAGGTCCGCGAAATGCCCCGCCCGGAACTCGAACAAGCCCACCTTGCCGCTGCGCCCGTGATTGGGCAGATCGATCGCGTAGGTCCGCAATTCGTAGTACTCGGCGACAGCGATCAGTGCGGGCAGATTCTGTTCGGTACTGCCACCGAGCCCGTGCAGTGCCACCGTCGTTCTGCCGTCCTCCGGCCCGAAGATCGTCACGTGCATTGTTCTGCCGCCGCTGACCCCGACCCGGGCGTACTGCAGTGGCGTGCCGACAGGTGGGGTCATGGCCGGTCCGTGACCGGCGGTGGGGATCCGCGTCATTGCGGTACGTCCGTTTGCTCAAAGGGGGTGCGGCGACAGCGAGGAACTCGGCCACCCGAGGAACCGGAATTCCGGACATTGTGGCCCCGTCAGGAACAACAGGGGCGTCCGCACACCACTCGGAGCCCGGGTGGTGAGCGGTGGGCAAAGGCGGGCACCGGGATGGCTGAGCGACGCCGCCACTTCCCGACGGCCAACTGAGATCAGCTACGAGCTGCCGACGACTGGTCGACACCCTCAGACAACTCCGCCACCCAGCACCGTGTCAATGCCGAGGTCAGTTGCCGTCGGTACCGGTCAGCTCGGTCGGCACCGCGATGACATCCACCATCGCGCCGCGGCGCCAGACGGTGATCGGCAGCGGGCGGCCGATCGCGTCGTCGAACAACAGCCGCTGCAGGCTCTGCGCGTCGGTGACCGGCCGCCGGCCCGCGGTGAGCAGGAGATCGCCCCCGGTCAGACCGGCGCGGTCGGCGGGGGAGCCGGCAACGACCTCGACGACCTTCAACCCGGTTCGCCGGCCGGTCTTGGCGAGAAGTTCCGGCGGAACCGGCGACGGCCGGCTGACCAGGCCCAGATACGCGCGCCGCACCCTGCCGTCGGTCATCAGCGCCGTGATGATCCGCCGGGTGGTGGCGTTGATGGGGACCGCGAGACCCAGTCCGACCCCGGCCACCGCGGTGTTGATGCCCACCACCCGCCCCGACGCGTCGGCCAGCGCACCACCGGAGTTCCCCGGGTTGAGGGCGGCGTCGGTCTGGATGACGTCCTCGATCACCCGGCCGGCCCGTCCCGACCGGGTCGGCAGCGACCGTCCGAGTCCGCTCACCACGCCGGCGGTCACCGACCCGGCCAACCCGAGCGGATTCCCGACTGCCACCACCAGTTGACCGACCGAGAGATCGTCGGCACTACCGAGAACGACGGTGCCGGTCGGAGTTTCGTCCTGGGCGCGGACGACGGCGAGGTCGGAGAGAGGATCGGATCCGGTGATGTCGATCGCTGTCCTGGTCCCGTCGGCGAACTCCGCCCAGCCCGATTCCGCGCCGGCAACCACATGCGCGTTGGTCAGCAGGTACCCGTCGGCGGCGAACAGGACGGCCGAGCCGGAGCCCTCCGCGGACCTGCCGGTGCGGCCGTTGCCACGCACTACCAGAGCGGCGACGTGCGGCAGCAGCGTCCTGGCCACGCCCGTGACGACCCTCGAGTAGGCGTCCATCGCGCCCTCGGCGGCGGCGTCGTCAGGCGCGTCATCGGCTGCGTGGTCGGCACCGTCATCGGCACCGTCATCGGCACCATCATCGGCACTGTCATCGGCACCATCATCGGCACTGTCATCGGCACCGCGATGCGCCGGTGCAGCATTGTTCATGGCTACCTCCCTCGAGGGGCTGACCCCTCATTGAACGTCCGTTCTCGGCACGGAGGGAGAAGTTATGCCAACGGCGATCATCGGGCGCCTTGAAATGCCTGTGAACATATGTTCGACTGACCGCGTGAGATGGGAAGGGCAAGCACTCGACATCGAGGACGCCGGTGCGCTGCCGGGACTCGGCCGGCTGGCCGGGCTGGTGCGCAGCGTCCGGACGCCGGAGTTCGCCGGTGTCACCTTCCACGAGGTGCACAGCAAGTCCGCCCTCAACCGGGTGCCCGGCAACTCGCCGATGCCGTTCGGCTGGACCATCAACCCGTACCGCGGGTGCACCCACGGCTGCGTGTACTGCTTCGCCCGAAAGACCCACTCCTACCTGGAGTTCGACACCGGCGAGGATTTCGACACCCAGATCGTCGTCAAGGTCAACGTCGCGGAGGTGCTGCGTAAGGAGCTGTCGGCCCCGAAATGGCGTCGGCAGCACGTTGCGATGGGCACGAACACCGACCCTTACCAGCGGGCGGAGGGCCGGTACCGGCTGATGCCTGGCATCATCGCGGCGCTTGCGGACAGCGGCACACCGTTCTCCGTCCTCACCAAGGGCACGGTGCTGTCCCGTGATCTGGAGCCGCTCGCCGCGGCCGGCCGGTCCGTGTCCGTCGGAATCGGCGTCTCTCTCGCGCTTCTGGAACCGGACCTGCAGGCGACCCTGGAGCCCGGCACGCCGTCGCCGAAGGCGCGACTGGACCTGGTGCGACGGATCCGGGCCGCCGGACTGCCGTGCGGCGTCTTCATCGCGCCGCTGCTGCCGCACCTGACCGACACCCCGGAGCAGATCACCGCGCTCGTCGCCGAACTCGCGGAGGCGGGGGCAACCGGTGTCAGCGGGATCGGTCTGCATCTGCGACCCGGTGCGCGGGAGTGGTTCTTCCGCTGGCTGGAGGGCCACCGCCCGGATCTGGTCGACTCCTACCGGCAGCTCTACGCTCGCGGATCGAACCTGCCGGTCGAGTACCGCCGCGAACTGGCCGCAAGAGTGCGCCGCATCGGCGCCGAGTTCGGGATCGGACGCTCATCAGGCGGCCAACTCTCCGGTGGGGAGAATCCGGTGCGTGGCGTGCCCGGCGCCCGGGACGCGTCGTTTCCGCCCGGCAGCCTGCCCGGCGGTGCTCCCGCGCCCGCCGGCGACACCACGGCAGCGCCAACACTTTTTTGATGGATGTCGAGTTCACGGTTCGGCGGGTGATGCCGTGGTGCCGTCCGCGTCCTGCGTCCGACTACTTTCCACGACGCCGGTCTGGCCGGCCGTCGACACCGCACGTCACCGGGGTCGGCGCTTCGGTCAGGGTCTGTCGGCGTCCCGGCGGCCCGGGTGGCTACCGCACCGGAGGTTCGGCCGGCCTCCGCGCGCGATAACCCGAGAATCACCCGTGTGCTGCTCCCCGAGATCAACCGGGACCGCCAACCATTTCCGGGCCGGGTCAAACAGGTCACTGACTTCACCCTGAAAGACCAGCGTCACCGTTCCCGCAGTCACCCACCGGGTGCGTTTACCGGGCATTCGGGCATTGCGCGGAGGCCGTCAGTTTGCTTGCGGAAAGGCTGTCTCGCCAGCCGACCCCGGGGGGCAGTACGGTACCGCCCGTGAACTCACTTGTGCTGCGCAGTGCTGTTGTCGCCGCCCTCGGCGGGCTGATCTTCGGATTCGACACCGCGGTGATCTCCGGGACCACCGAAGACCTCGAAAACGTCTTCGGTATCAGTGGTTTCACGCTCGGATTCACGGTCGCCACCGCGCTCATCGGAACGATCGTTGGCGCTCTCGGCGCCGGCAAGCCCGTCGATCTGTTCGGACGCAAGAAGGTGCTGTACACGATCGGGATCTTGTACCTCATTGGCGCCATCGGAAGTGCGGTTGCACCCAATCTGGGGCTTTTCATGGTATTCCGATTCGTCGGCGGTATTGGGGTGGGAGCCGCATCGGTGACGGCGCCGATCTACACGGCGGAGGTTTCTCCGCCCCGTTTGCGCGGACGGCTTGTCGGATTGGTCCAGTTCAATATCGTCTTGGGTATCTTGCTGGCCTATATGTCCAATTATCTGCTCGCGCAGGCGCTGCCGGATGACGTCGCCTGGCGGTGGATGTTCGGCGTGATGGCCATCCCGGCCGCGGTGTTCCTGGCGCTGTTGTTCACGGTGCCGGAAAGCCCCCGGTGGCTGTTGGCGGTCGGGCGCACGGCTGACGGCGAGTCGGTCGTCCGGCGCCTGACGTCCAGCGAGGCGGAAGCGAACGACGAGCTGGCGGAGGTGTCCGCATCGCTGCGGGCGGCGGAGAACCAGCCATCGGTCAAGTTCTTCACTCGGGACCACCGCAAGGTGATCCTGCTCGCCTTCGCCATCGCGGCGTTCAACCAGCTGTCGGGGATCAACGCGGTGCTGTACTACGCGCCGGAGGTCTTCCGGATGGCGGGCGCCGGAGAGAATGCGGCCTTCCTGGAAAGTGTTGCGGTCGGCGGGGTCAACCTGATCGCGACGATGGCCGCGCTGAGCGTCATCGACAAAATCGGCCGCCGCAAGCTGATGCTCGTCGGATCCGTCGGCTACCTGATCAGCCTCGGCGGCCTCGCGCTGGTGTTCTTCCTCTACAACGAGAACTTCAGCGGTTTCTCCAGTGCGCTCGTGCTGATCGGGATCATGGTGTTCATCGCCTCGCACGCCTTCGGCCAGGGTGCGGTGATCTGGGTCTTCATCTCCGAGATCTTCCCCAATCGGATCCGCGGGCGCGGTCAATCGTTCGGGAGCCTGACCCACTGGGTGTTCGCCGCCGTGGTGTCCTGGTCCTTCCCCGGGATCGCCTCGGCGCTGGGTGGCGGTGCGGCGTTCCTGCTGTTCGCCGTCTGCATGATCGGACAGCTCATCTGGGTGATCAGGGTGATGCCGGAGACGAAGGGGATCCCGCTGGAGGAGATGGAGCGGGAGCTCGGCCTGGTGCATTCACCCGCGGTGGAGTCGCCGGCCCGGCCAACCCGACCCGCCGGCTGACGCGCGGGCGCTGCACTGACGTTGCGTCGCTCACGCCCGCCGGTGCCCGGGCCGGGCGGCATCCCGGCCGCCCGGTTGCTCGGTCGGCTGGCTGCGCGGTCGCAGAGCGCCTGGTTGCTCGGTCGCCTGGTTGCTCGGCTGCCCGGTCGCCCCGGCCGCCGCTGGCCTTGCCCCACGGCCGTTTCACGCCTGGCTGCTCGAAAGCCCGGCTGCTCGGCCGGCTGGCTGCGCGGGAGGTCCGAGCGACAGACCGTCAGCGCCGCGATCGCGAGCAACAGGATCAGCGCTGCACCGGCGGCGCGCTGCAGGATGCCCGGCGGCAGCATCAGCTCCGGCATCCCGATCGCACCGGGCAGCCGGTTGAGGATGAGCGCCGCACTCAGCACCCCGGTGACCAGCGAGGCCCACCGCAGGACGATCCGCCCGGGTCCGACGAATGCTGGCCCGCTGAGCATCCAGCCCACCATCGGGAGCACCGCGAACACCACAGCGCCTGCGATCAGGTGGATCGTGCCGGACAGGTTCTCCGCGGTACCGCGGGCATTGGTCGGAAAGGCGGCGGTCAGCAGGAGGGCCACGGCCCAGACCCCGAGCAGCACGCGGAGCGCGAGCCGGCCGGGGAGGGCCCGCAACGCGAGGGAGAGGGCTGCCCCACCGACCGCCAGTGCGCCGGCGGTCATCGCATAGAGCCCGATTCCGCTGGGCACGCCGACCGCGTAGTCACTGATCGTCCAGCCCGCCGGTTCCATCTGCGCGGTTGCGCCCAGGTGCAGCACGGTGATCGGTGGCACGGCCGCCATCGCGGCCACGAACGTTGGCTTGGCAGTCACCACTCCGGGCCCCGGGAGGACCACGGTGCCGCGGTGCGGGTGCAAGGAAATGGTGGTCATCGCGTCATCTCTGCGCTGGGTACCGATCCTGTTATCGGCGCACTGATGACGTTATGGATTTCGAAGGTCGCTGATCAGGGAGCTGTCCGACCATTTCCGGAAGAGAAGCCGCAAATTCCGCCGCGCATTTCCCCCGTATCGACAAGGTTTTTCTCGCGCCCCGGGGGTGGGGCTGCACCCACCACAGGGGTGGACATGTCAGTCCAGGGGTGGGGCTGGCACCGCCCGATCGCGTGCCGGTCCCGGGCCGCCCCGATTCAGCTGGTCGAGGCCTCGCGCCAGGTCCTGACCCGCCGGGCCGACGCGCGGCTGAGCCACGCGTCCTGGACCACCTCGGTCAGTTCCTGCAGCGTGACTTCGCCGATCCGGCTGGCCCGGACCAGCACGGAAAGGTGGCCGTTGAAATGCGGTGTGGTGAAGAACGGCGACTGCGGGTCCTGCACCAGAGCTTGCTTGTCCTCCTCGGACGGAACCCAGAGAACGATGACGTCGGCGTACCGTTCGCCGGTGCCCGGGTCGACGGCGTCCGGCCTCGGGGTGCGGAAGAAGACGAACGACTTCCCACCGACGGCATAGACGGGGTGGTCGCCGCCGCGGTCCTCAACGGTGACAAACGGCATCCCGATGGCAATCTCGTGAACATCTTCGAGGCAGGCCGGCCTGCTGGTGTCGGGCACGCCGATCACCCTAGCCCGCCGTCGGCGGGCTCGGGAGGGTACGGCGTAGCGTCGGCGTTTTCGACCCGAGGAGTGCCGATGGCAATGACCCCGACTGTGCTGATCTCCGGAACATCGACCGGGATCGGTGCGGAAACCGCGGTTGCCGCGGCCGTCGCGGGATGGCGGGTGATCGCGACCATGCGCGATCCCGGTCGTTCGCAGCGACTGCGAGCCGCCGCCGACGCTGCGGCGGTCAGCGATCTGGTCGACATCCGGCGGATGGACATCGTCGACCCCGCCTCGGTGTCCGCCTGTATCGACGGCGTTCTCGCAGACCATGGCAGCATCGAGGCGATCATCAACAATGCCGGCTCCGGGCACGTCGCAACTCTGGAACAGGAAACGATCGACGATATCCGCGATGTTCTCGAGGTCAATTTCTTCGGCACCCTGAATGTCACCCGTACCGCATTACCGCACCTGCGGGCAACCCGCGGAAAAATCATCACCGTGACCAGCGTCGGCGGTGTTGTCGGTCAGCCGTTCAACGAGGCGTACTGCGCCGCGAAATTCGCTGTCGAAGGATTTTTCGAGGCCTTGCACCCGGTGGCGGCAACGCTCGGCGTGCAGGTGACGGTGGTGGAGCCAGGCGCTGTCGCCAGTGAGTTCGTGGCCAATGTCGGCCTCGACGCCGACCGGATGGCAGCCGATGCCGGCCCGTATGCGCCCGCGCTGGCCGCCTACCTCGAGCGGACGTCGGGCGCCTTCGCCTCGGCACAGAGTCCGACCGAGGTGGCCGCCGTGCTGGTCGGAGTGCTGACCGCCGACCAGCCGCCGTTCCGGGTGCAGACCTCGGACGGCGCGCGAGCCTTTGTCGGTGCGAAGTTGGCCGATCTCGACGGTTCGAGGGTGACCGGCCTGACGTCCCAATGGGTTTCCTGACGGGGGTCAGCGCCCGCGGCGCCGGTCGGAAGCCTCCAGAATTGCCCGAACCGCCATCACCCGGCGATTGACCTGGCCTTCCCACTCCACCCGACCTCCGGGACCCAGCTCACCATCGCTCAGCGGAACAACGCGCTGTAGGCGTTGATCGCCGGCTGCCCACCCAGGTGCGCATAGAGCACCGTGGAGTCCCTGCCGATCTCGCCGGTGCTGACCAGGTCGATCAGGCCGGCCATGGATTTCCCCTCGTACACCGGGTCGATGATCATCCCCTCGAGGGATCCGGTCAGCCGCATCGCGTCCAGGGTGGAATCGACCGGGATCCCGTAGAAGTCCCCGGCCCACCCCTCGAGCACGGTGATCTCGTCGTCCTGCAGATCCCGGCCGAGTCCGATCAGCGCGGCGGTGTTCCGGGCGATCTTGCCCACCTGTGCCCGGGTCGCGTCCAGCTTCGCGGACGCGTCGATGCCGAGCACCCGCCGCGGGCGGTCCTGCCCGGCGAAGCCGGCGATCATCCCCGCCTGCGTGCTGCCGGTGACACTGCAGACCACGATTGTGTCGAAGAAGACGCCGAGTTGCTGCTCCTGCTCGAGGACCTCCTGCGCCCAGTTCGCAAATCCCAGACCGCCGAGCCGGTGATCGGAGGCGCCGGCCGGAATGGCGTAGGGAGTGCCGCCGCGGGCACGGACGTCCTCGAGTGCGCGTCGCCAGCTGCCCTTGAACTCGATGCCGAAGCCGGCGTCCACCAGTTCCACCTCGGCGCCCATGATCCGTGACAGCAGGATGTTGCCGACCCGATCGTTCACCGAATCGGGCCAGTTCACCCAGCTCTCCTGAACCAACCGGGCCTTCAGCCCGAGTTTCGCCGCGACCGCGGCGACCTGGCGGGTGTGGTTGGACTGGACACCGCCGATGGACACCAGGGTGTCGGCGCCGGCGGCGAGTGCCTCCGGCACGAAGTACTCCAGTTTGCGGGTCTTGTTGCCGCCGAATGCCAGTCCGCTGTTGCAGTCCTCCCGCTTCGCCCAGATCCGGGCCCCGCCGAGATGTGCGGTCAGCCGGTCCAGTGGGTGCACCGGGCTCGGACCGAACAGCAGCGGGTAGCGAGGGAAGTCGCGCAGCGCCATACGTGTCTCCTCGGGCAAACAGGACGAACGTCCACCCTACGAGGCGCCCGGCTCGGTCACCGAGGCGCTCTGTACCGCCGGCGAGGCGCACTGCTCGGCCAGCAGTTGGGTCGCGACGGCCGTCGTCCAGGTCGAGGTCACCAGCACCGCCAGTGTCGAGCGGATGCTTCCGGCCGAACCCGGCCAGCCGATCAGCGCGGCCGCCGCCAGGCCGGTCGCTGCGGAAGACCCCCAGCCCCGCAGCCGTCGCCCGGGTACCGGCGGGCGAACAAGAAACGACTGCCGACCAGACAGCCGAATGCCGCCGGTCCCGCCGCCGCGTGCACAGCGCGCCGTGCCGGCTCAGATCGGTAGGCACGCCCGCGGGCGTTCCCGCCGGAAACCCCTCACCCGGAATCAACGGTCTCACGCCATTCGGCCGGCCCACCAACGAGATCGAACCAACGGGAACGACCCCGACGAGTTCTGACCAACGGGAACGCACCGACGAGATCCGACCAATGGGGGTCGACCGAAGGGTGTTACCGATGAAACCTGGCCCCGACCCGACCCGACCGACCAGACCAGACCCACCAGACCCACCAGACTCGACCCGATCCGACCGATGGGCTCGGGCAGCCGAGGTCGGCCGATGAGATCCCGCAATCGGCACGGTCGGTACTACAGCAGAGATGCCCGCCACGCGACGGCCCAGAATTCGACGGCCCAAAAGACGGCCGAGGAAGACAGCCCAAGAAAGAGACGGCTCAACACTCGACGCCTGAGGCTTCCACAGCCGAGAATCGACGCCGAGCGATACAGAACAGAGGAGATCAATGACGGTCCCGCAGACAACGACGGTCCCGCACGACCTGACCCCGGCGGCTCGGGCCGTCGCGGACCTGCTACCCGGGATCGGCGACGATCAGCTGTCCGGCCCCACCCCGTGCCCGGACTACACGGTGTCCGATCTGCTGTTCCACCTGCTCGGGCTCAGCACGGCCTTCGCCGCGGCGGCGCGCAAGGACATCGGTCCGTTGACCGCCACCCCACCGGAATCCACGGCGTTCGATCTCCCACCTGACTGGCGCACTCAGTTGCCCGCGCGGCTCGACGAACTCGTGTCGGCATGGCGGGAGCCGCAGGCTTGGGAGGGGCAGACCCAGGTCGGCGGAGTGCATCTTCCCGGGGCCGTGACCGGCCAGTTCGGGCTCAACGAGCTGGTGATCCACGGCTGGGACCTGGCCCGGGCGACGGGTCAGCAGTACGACCCCGGTGACGCCGGTGCGCGGGTTTCCTACGACCTGATGAGCGCTTCCGCGGACCCCGCGACCCGGCCGCCGATCTTCGGCCCCGTCGTACCGGTGCCGGCCGAGGCGCCGTGGCTCGACAGGGCGGTCGGGATGTCGGGGCGGAACCCGGCCTGGGAGCCGGCCGGGGTCAGCGCCTGACCGTCACCAGGGTGTGAGCGTTGCTGTCTCACGCCGTTCCCGCGGTCGGGCTGCGACGCTCGATCAGCACGACGTCCCGCCAGCGCCCGTGCTGTCGGCCCACCCGTTCACGGGTTCCGATGACGCGGAAACCGGCCCGCCGGTGCAGGGCCAGGCTGGCGGTGTTCTCCGGGAACACGCCGGCCTGAATGGTCCAGATCCCCGCCGATTCCGTCGACCGGATGAGCGCCGTCAGCAGCGCCGTCCCGATGCCCCGCCCGCAGAAACCAGGATCGACGTAGACGGAATGCTCGACGACGCCCGAGTACACCGGGCGGGACGACACCTGGCTCACCGCAACCCATCCCAGCGCCAAGCCGGCAGCGTCGATGGCAACCATCCGGTGTGCGGGCAGTTTCCCGGCGTCGAACTGCTCCCAGGTCCCGGTTGCGGTCTCGAAAGTCGCGTTGCCGGAAGCGATTCCGGCCTGGTAGATGGCGCTGACCGCCGCCCAATCCGCGGGCAGCATCGGTCGGATCCTGGTCTCCGGGCCGCCGGGTCTGCTCACTCGATCAGTCCCCGGCGCATTCCCTCGGCAACCGCGGCCGCACGGTCGGAGACACCCAGCTTCTCGTACATGCGCTGAGTATGTGTTTTCACGGTGCTGGCCCCGATGAACAGCTCCCTGCCGATATCCGGGATGCTCAGACCACGAGCGAATCCGGCCAGCACCTGCCGTTCACGTTCGGACAATGCTGGTCCGGACATATCTGCGCGCAACCGGATCTGGTCGACCAGCCCGGCCGCCAGCGCCGGCGGCACGACCGTGGAACCCGACGCGACCTCCAGCACCGCCGCGACGATCTCCCCTCGATCGGCTTCCTTCGAGAGGTACCCGGCGGCCCCGAGTTGCAGCGCCTGGAAAACAACGGCGCTGTCGGTGTCCGCCGACAGCAACAACACTCGCGCCCGCAGGCCGTCCCGGGTGGCGATCCGGACGAGTTCCAGCCCGTCCATGCCGGGCATTTGGTAATCGACGACCGCGACGTCGGGATCGTGCTCGCGCAGCAATGCCACGCCGGTTGCCCCGTCGCCGGCCTCACCGAGTACCCGCACCCGACCGCTGGTCGTCAGCCCCCGTGCGATTCCGTCCCGGTAGAACGGGTGGTCGTCCACGATGACGGCGGTCACCATGGGTGCGGCGGGCCTCACGACGCGGGCACCAGAGTCGCCGCGGGGTGAACCGGATCGGGCTCGGGGAGCTCGACACCGACTCTCGTCCCGCCGCCCGGTCCGCCGGAAGCGATCGTCATCGTTCCACCGCCGGCCTCCACCCGCACCCGCTGGGAGTGCAGGCCGATGTGCCCGTCGGCCAGCCTGTCGGCAAGCTGCCCCGACGACAGGCCTGTCCCGTCGTCGGCAACGGTCACCGTCAGCTGCCCGTCGTGCCGTGCGACCGTGATCCGCATGGTGTGCGCACCGGCGTGCCGGACGACGTTGCTGATCATTTCCCTGGTCACCGAGTAGAGCAGCGGATCGGCGGCGGTGCGCAGGCCGTCGGGCCAGCCCGAGACGTCGAGGGCGACGGCAAGTTTGCCGCGCTGCTCAGCGGCGGTGGCCAGGGTTCGGATGGCCGCGGGCAACCCGACCCGGCCGAGTACGGCCGGGTGCAGGTCGCTCACCGTCGTTCGGAGCAGCTGCGACGTGCGACCCAACGCCTCCTCGACCCGGTCGAATTCCGCGGGATCGCCCGACCGACGGCCCTCGGCCAGGTCCTGCCGAGCGGCCAGCACGTACTGCAGCGCCCCGTCATGCAGGTGTTCCGCGAGTGCGCGCCGTTCCCGCTGTTCGACCGAACCGAGCTCGTCCAACAGCTGCCGGCGACCCTCGGCCAACGCGCCGATCGACTGCAGGTGCGAGCGCTGGATCACCGACAGTGCCACCGAGGCGACGGCGATCGACACCATGACGGCGCCTCGCAACAGGATCGATGCGGTCGGCTCGATGTTGTCCGACTGGGTCAGGAGCGAGATGCCCAGGTACAACCCGGCGGCCGGGATCGACACCGACGCGCAGGCGATCGGACGGAGCTCGGTCGCGGCCAGCACCGGAATCACGAAGATGCCGCGCAGCAACACCTCTGACGTCCAGCTGATCGCCGCCGAATTCACGGCGATCAGGCCGAGCACGGTCAGCACGATCAGGTCCAGGTACAACACGGCCCAGCCGTAACGCAGGGCGGAACCCGATCCCGAGAGCAGCCAGACCGCTGTCGACGCTGCGCCCACCGCGTAGCAGGAAGCGATCACCAGGGCGACGGGCTGCCCACTGACGAGCGGGAGCAGCAGCAGCGTCGCGAGAACGAAACAGACCAGCAGCGCCCTGAGCGCCACCTGCAGTCGGATGCCCGACCGTACCGATTGTCGCTCTAGCTGATCTTCGGTCCCGGCTGCGGTGGACACCGCCGGGTTCGGTGCCCCGGGCTGCGGCATCATGAGCTGCGGCGCCCTGGAGTAGGACGATGACGTCGGGCTGGTCACCAACCGCATTCTGCACGCCGCGATCGGGACACGCGATCCCCGGCCGTCTCGGTGCGCTTCCCTCCCGCGCACCGGACCGGCCAGGGACGTCTCGGAACCGGAGCAGAGCGTGCAGCCGGCTCAGGAAAGGCATTCCGGGACGGATCCGGACTCGGGCTGGATCGATGCCCGGGGACCGAATCCCAGGCCCCCGCCCAACATGAACCAGATGTCGCTGCCGCCCACGACCTGGCCGGGTACATAGCATCGGACCTCGACCTCGGCCCCCGGATACACGGTGCCGGTCTTCAGCGCCGACAGCAGCGGCTGGGTGTGCGTCGTCGTGGTGGACGTGACGACGGCTTTCGTCGGGACCGGCGCCGCCGATTGCGTCGACGCCGAGGCCGCCGACGCGACACCGGTCCCGACCAACGACATGGCGGCAATGCCCGCGCCGGCCAGGATGATGGTGGAGATCTTTCGCATGTTTTCCTCCTGCAATGGGATGTGGAGCCTGTGCTCTCTGACATCTCAAGGGTGCTATTTCTGCCGCACAGAGGAAATCCACCGACCTGCCGATGGACCGGTTGAATCCGCTGTCCACCGATCGGTGGACAGCGTTGGTTACCGCAAAGATTTCCTGTCCCGGGACTTACTCGCGCCGGCGATCCGATCAGTAGAAGTCCCTGGTGTTCATGACGTTTCGCAACGGTGCACCGTCGAGGAAGCGACGCAGGTTGTCGGCGAACAATTCCGCGATCCGCCGGTCCTCGGCCGGGTTGAGCGCCGCGGTGTGCGGTGACACCAGCACGTTCGGCAATGTCCACAGCGGCGACTCCCGGGGGAGCGGCTCCACCGCGAACACGTCCAGATACGCCGCGCCGACCTGCCCGGACCGCAGCGCCTCGATCAGGGCGTCCTCGTCGATCACCGTTCCGCGACCGACGTTGACGACCACCACCCCCGGCTTCGCTGACTGCAGGACGGTGCGGTCGATCAGTCCGATGGTGGCATCGGTACCGGGCAGGGTGACGACCATGGCGTCGGCCCGGGCGGCCAGCGCGGCAAGCTGATCGGGGCCGTGCACCTCGTCGACATGTTCAACCGGCTCGACGGTGCGCTTGACCCCCAGCACGGTCGCGCCGAAAGCCTTGAGCAGCCGGGCGGTTTCGACACCGATGCCGCCGAGGCCGACCACCAGCACGGTCTGTTCACCGACCTGCTGAAGCGGCCGGCGCTGCGGCCATTCCTTCCGCTCCTGCTGCTCGCGCAGCGCGAACAGCTCCTTGGCACCGGCCAGCACGCCGAAGAGCGCGAACTCGGCGAGAGGGCCGCCATGCACACCGGCCGACGTCGTGAACACCACCCGGTCGAGTTCGTCCCGGGTCAGGCCCGCAGCCTTGACCTGCGCACCGCCGCCGGCCGCCATCGTGTGTACCCAGCGCAGGTCCGGATTGGACCGCACGGCCGGTCCCAATGCTGTGGATTCGGTGTCCGGGATCCCGTACAGCACGTCGGCCTTTGCCAGCAGGGCATCGAAAGCGGCTTGCTGTTGGGGTGTTCGGCGAAAGTCCGGAGTTCCGGCGTGGTCGCCGGGGAACCGCATCGGCGGCAACAGATCGTCGTCGACCAACAACTCGACACCGGGGTCGACGTCGGTGATCAGGTGCCGGAGGTCGGCGGGAAGAGGCGTGGCGATGGCCACCCGAATCGAGGTCATGCCGGTGTGTTCCCCGTGCGGGCGGCCTTATCGGCGTTCCCCGCCGATTTCGCCCGTCGCGGGGCCCTGGTCTCGAGAGCGCCCATCACGGGGTAGATCACCGCCAGGCTGATCCAGCACCGTTGGGCCCAGCCCGCCGAGACCAGGTATGCCACCGGTATCGAGCCGAGGAAGACGATGGGCAGGATGGCCGCGTCGACCAGCGTCCAGCGCGTTTCCCGGCGGGTCATCCGCGTGCCACGCAGCCCACGCCGGTCGGCATCGAAGACGAGGAAGAACTGCATCAGATACGTCGCGGAGATCACCACGGCGTAGACGGCCACCGGCAGCGGCAGGTCCAGCTTGCCCAGCGCCTCGGTGGTGAACGGGATCAGCACGACGCCGAACATCACCATGCAGTTCAGCAGGATCGCCCGGCCGTCGAGGGCGGCGAAGCTCGTCACCGTTCGGTGGTTCGCGCGCCAGAAGGACACCACGACGACGAAGCTGACCGTGAAGGCGACCAGAGACGGCCCGTTCGCGTCCCACAGAGCGTCAAGATTCGACCAGGCCTCCGGCGAGAAGTCGTCCACCGAGGTGATCAGCAGAGTGACCGCGAACGCGAAGATGGCGTCGAAGAAGGTGACCGCCCGGGCGAATTCGAGCGCGTCCCGATCGAAGCGGACCGGTCCGGTCATGGCACTTCCTTCGGTGGGCCCGACGGCTGTTGATCCGGGCCATCATGCCAGCGGGCCGGTGACCTCTCGAGGTAGCACCTCGAAAAGGTCACCGGCCCGTTGGTCAGTGCCGATGCGCGATGGGGTTGGCCAGCGCGCAAAACGTCGGTCAGCGTGCGAACGACCGCCGCTCCCGGGCACCGAGGTGCCGTTCGCTGCCGTGCCGATCGCCGTTGCGGCTGGGGCCGGTCCGGCGCGGGCCACTCGGGGCCGACCGCGGAACGCCCGGGCGACGGCCGTCGTAGTCCCCGGAGTCGAGCTCCATCCGCAGCGACTGGCCGCTGACCTTGGCCGCAGAGATCCTGCCGACCGTGGCGGGGGACAGCTGACCGGCGATCTCGACGGTGGAGAAGGTGTCGTAGATGTCGATCCGGCCGAGGTCCTTGCCGTTCAGACCGCCCTCGGCGGTGATGGCGCCGACGATGCCGCCCGGCCGGACGCCGTGGGTGTGGCCGACGGCCACCCGATAGCGGGGCCCGATCGGGTCACGATGGCGCCCGCCGCGCTCCGCGGCGGAACGGGCCGGGCCGCGGTCCTCGCGCTCCGCCGCGAACGACGCCTGCGACGGACGGGACTCCACCTTCTTGCCGTCGTCACCGGCCGCCAGCGCGAGCAGCGTCGCCGCCAGTTCGCCGGCGGTCAGATCCTGCTCGGACAGGAAGGTGGCAACCGCCTGCCGGTACTGCGCCAGCGATCCCGCTCCCAACCGCTGCACAGCCTCCTGCAGCACCCGGGTCGCCTTGTGCGCGGCGACATCCGCGGCGGTCGGCGGGGTGATCTGTTCCAGGGTGTTGCGGGTGGCCCGCTCGATCGCCCGGAGCCGGCCGATCTCCCGAGGGGTGAAGAAGGTCAGGGCGTTGCCGGTGCGGCCGGCCCGGCCGGTTCGGCCGATCCGGTGCACGTACGCCTCGGGCTCACCGGGCGCGTCGAAGTTGACGACCAGATCGACCCGCTCCACGTCCAGGCCGCGGGCCGCGACGTCGGTGGCCACGAGTACGTCGAGCCGGCCGTCACGCAGCCGCTCGATGATCCGCTCGCGTTCCTTCTGCGGGACATCGCCGTTCATCGCCGCGGCGGAGACGCCGCGGGCGAGCAGGTCCGCGCCGACCTGGTCGCAGGCGTCCTTGGTGCGGACGAAGACGATCGTCGCGTCGCCCTCGGAGACCTGCAGGATGCGGGTCAGCGCGTCGACCTTCTCCCGGAACGGGACGATCGCGTAGGTCTGCCGGACGGCGTCCACCGTGGAGGACTGCCGGGAGACGGCGATGTCGACGGGGTTCGACAGGTGCTTGCGGGCGATGGTGCGGATGGCCGGCGGCATGGTGGCCGAGAACAGCGCCGTCTGCCGCTCGCCGGGGGCGTCGGTGAGGATGCGGTCCACGTCCTCGGCGAAGCCCATCCGGAGCATCTCGTCGGCCTCGTCGAGCACCAGGAACTTCAGCCCGGACAGGTCCAGCGTGCCGCGTTCGAGGTGGTCGATGATCCGGCCGGGGGTGCCGACGACGACCTGCGCACCGGCCCGCAGCGCGGCGCGCTGCGGCAGGAAGCTGGCGCCGCCGTAGATCGGGACGACCGAGATCGCCGGGAGCTGGGCGGCGAAGGTGCTGATGGCCTCGGCGACCTGTACCGCGAGCTCGCGGGTGGGCGTCAGGACGAGCGCCTGCACCCCGCGCCGGTGTTCGAGGGACGCCAGCAGCGGCATGCCGAACGCCGCCGTCTTGCCGGTGCCGGTCTGGGCGACACCGGTGATGTCCCGGCCTTCCAGCAGCGCGGGGATGGCCGCCGCCTGGATGGCGGTCGGGATGTCGAAGCCGAGGTCGGCCGCGGCGCGCAGCAGCGGGGCCGGAAGATCCAGGTCGGCGAAACGAGGGGTGCGTGCCGAGATCGTCGGCGGCAACTTCCTCGACGATCGGGGGTGTTGATCGATTCAGGTAGGTCGGTGGTCGGAACGAAAGCAGCAGCGGAGGACATCAAAACCAATCGTCGTGGGGCAGGAGCGTCGGGAACCGGCCCGGTTGGCTGGGTTCCTGTCGCAGTCCCGATTGATGAGAAATCCGTCGTCGAGAGCGGCGCGACACACTCCAAGAACGTCTCATCGTAACCGATGCAGCGAGTCGCCAGCCAGTGAGGTGTCCCACGCCGCACGTTGCGGGGCTTCTGCGCACCCCGGATCGCGGGCGGAAACGAATTCCGCGACAGTGGAGACGCCTGTGTCGATTGCGAAGACCCTCGTCCGTCTAGATCGGTGAGGGCCGCACCTACGTGCCCCGTCCAACCCACGGCCGTGCCGCGGGAGTCAAGGGAGGTTGCCATGCCGAAGTACCTGATGCTCATCGTCGAATCCGAGGCCGCCTATGCCGAGGCGGGGGAAGCCGCGTTCGGTGAGGTGATGCAGCAGCACAACGCTTTCTCGAAGGAGGTGGCCGACGCGGGAGCCACCATTCTCGGCGGCGAGGCGCTGCAACCCACCGCGACCGCGACCTATCTGCGGGGCACCAGAACCGCCGATGTCCACACGTTCGACAACCCGCTGCCGGAACTGAAGGAGGTCGTCGGGGGCTACTACCTCGTGGAGGCCGCCGACGATGCAGCCGCGCTGGAACTGGCGAAGCGGTGCCCTGCCGGGTACGGCCACGTCGAGTTGCGGCCGATCTGGGAGTTCGGCGGCTGAGGATGGTTCCACCCGCGGTCGCAGAGGCGGCGGCGCGGGCGCAGCGGGAATTCTCCGGCCGCGTCCTGGCCGTCACGCTGCGTTCGGTCCGGGACCTGGACATCGCCGAGGAGGCGACCGCCGACGCGTTCCTGCTGGCCCTGCAGACCTGGCCGGAACGCGGGGTCCCGGAATCCGTCGAGGCCTGGCTGATCACGGCCGCCAAGCGCCGGGCCATCGACCGGATCCGGACCGCCCAGGCGGCGCGCCGGGCGGTGATCCGCACCGCCGGGGGGCTGCGAGCCGCCGGCGAGGCCGCCGACATCGGCACCGAGATCGGCGTGATCGGCGACGAGGATCTGCGCCTGGTGGTGCTCTGCTGTGACCCGCGGATCTCCGTCGACGACCAGATCGCGCTCACCCTCCGGCTGGCCTGCGGGGTGCCGACCGCGGCGATCGCCGCCGCGTTCCTGCTCCCGGAGGCGACGATGGCCGCCCGGTTGACCAGGGCCAAGAAGAAGCTCGCCGCGGCCGGGCCGGTGCTCGATCTCCCGGACGACGCCACCGTGGATGCCCGATTGCCCGCGGTTCGCCGGGTCGTCCACCTCTCGTTCACCCTGGGACACACCGCGGCCAATGGTGCCGAACTGACCGACGACGACCTTGCCGACCGCGCCCAGTACCTGGCGACCGCGTTGCACACGATGCGGTCGGCCGACGCCGAGTTCACCGCGTTACTGGCGCTGATCCTGCTGACCAGGGGGCGCGCCGGCGGCCGGCTCGACGACGACGGCCGGCAGGTGCTGCTCGGCGACGCGGATCGCGGGCGCTGGAATCGGGTGCTGATCGACCGCGGCCTGGATCTGGTCAGCGACGCACTAGGCACTGCGGATCCCGGACCGATGACGTTGCAGGCGGCCATCGCGGCCGAGCACGCTAAGGCGTCGTCACTGGAGGCGACGGACTGGGCGCGGGTCGTCGGGCTCTACGGGGCGCTGTTGGAGATCGCTCCGTCGGCCACGGTCGCCATCGGCCGGTCGGTCGCGCTGGGCTACCTGATCGGTCCGGAGAAGGCCCTCGCCGACCTCGACGAGGTGCTGGCCCTCGGCGGTCTGGAGCGTTACCCCTACGCGTTCGGCGCCCGGGCCCAGCTGCTGGCCAGGCTGGGTCGCGGGATCGAGGCCGAGCGGGAGTGGTCGACCGCGGCGCGATGGGCGAGGACGACGGCCGAACGGACCTTCTTCGCCGACCGGGCCGCCGACATCGCCTCGGCAGAACCGCGATGACCCGCCTGGTTGACCCGGCCGGCTGGCCGGCTGATCTGGCCATGCTGGCTGATCTGGCGGCGCCGGCTGATCTGGCACGCCCGAGCGGCCAGGTGGAGGATGACAACGGCGTTGTTCGCGAGCAGCACTTCAACTTTTGGGAGGAATTCGACGATGATCACGGCACGGGGCGTTGCGGTGCCCGACGACATGGCCGCGGTTCTGCAGGCCGACGACACGGCGCTGGCGGCGTTCGAGGCGCTACGGCCCGACGATCAGCGGGTCTACGTCGACTGGGTCACCAAGTCCGGCGGCAAGGACCAGCGGTCCGAGCGACTGTCCGAGCTTGCGGAGCACGTTCAGCGCTATCAACGGCGACCCGCCGAGGAACACGGGTCCCCGCATCCGCTGCTGGACGTCTGATCGGGCGGTCCCGGCTGACAGCTGATCGATCACCGGGGAACAGCCCGTCGCACGGCCCGGTTGGACCTGACCGAAGGTCTACGAGAGGACGCACGGGTGACCACCACAAGCGAACGGGCACCATCCGCCAAGGACGCCGGACAGCGGAATTTCCGGCTGTCGGTGCTGGAACTGGCCGGAGTAGGGGTGGGCAGCTCGGTCGGCGAGGCGCTGGCGACCACCACCGAACTCGCCGTGCGCGCCGAACAGCTGGGTTACCACCGGTTCTGGGTCGCCGAGCACCACGGGATGCCGGCGGTGGCCTCGTCGGCGCCCGCCGTGCTCCTCGCGCATGTCGCGGCGCGGACCAGCACCATCCGGGTGGGGTCGGGCGGCGTCATGCTGCCGAACCACGCCCCGATGGTGGTGGCGGAGCAGTTCGGCACGCTGGAAGCACTCCATCCGGGCCGGATCGACCTCGGACTGGGCCGGGCACCGGGCAGTGATCAACTGACCGCGTTCGCGTTGCGCCGGCGGATGGACGGTGCGGGCTCCGACGATTTCGCCGACCAGCTCGCCGAGCTGCAGCACTTTCTGAACGGTGATTTCCCGGTCGACCACCCGTTCTCCAGGATCCGCACGACACCGGCGTTTCCGGTCCCGGTTTACATCCTGGGCTCGTCGGACTACGGCGCGCGGCTGGCGGCGCGGCTCGGGCTGCCGTTCGCGTTCGCGCACCATTTCGCCGGTGCCGGCGGCAACACCGACGCCGCGCTCGACCTGTACCGATCGCTGTTCCGGCCGTCGGAGACACTCGCCGAGCCGTACGCGATGATCGGCGTCACGGCGCTCGCGGCGGATACCGACGAGGCGGCCGCCTACGAGGCCAGGGCAGGTGCGCTGTCGATGGTGCTGCTCCGAACCGGCCGGTTGCAGGAGATCCCGACTCCGGAGCAGGCGGCGGCGTACCCGTACAGCCGTGCCGAACTCGACTTGATCCGCGGAATGGCCAGCACCGAGGTGGTCGGTTCCGCGGAGACCGTGGCGCGAGGCCTGGACGGGCTGGCCGACCGGTTCGGCGTGCAGGAGATGCTGATTTCCACCCGCGCGCACGGTGCGGCTGCCAAGCGGCGGTCGATGGAACTGATTGCCGGCGCGTACGCACTGCAGGGTCGGGCCGCGACCTGAGAGTTGCGCGGGTCCGTGCCTTGCGGAGGGAGTGGGCGTGGTGTCCTCTCCCGACCGCGAGCCGGCGGAGTCCTGGCTGCTCGACGGTGATCCCGCGATCCGCTGGCAGGTGCTGCGCGACCTGACCGGCGCCTCCCCGGCGGAGGTGGCCGCGGAGCGCGCGCTGGTGGCGGAGAAAGGTTGGGGTGGCAGGCTTCTTGCCCTGCAGGACGCCGGCGGCACCTGGAGCGGATCGCTCTACAGCCTGAAATGGACGTCGACGACGTACACCCTGTTGCTGCTGCGTTGGCTTAGGCCTGCCGGCCGGCAATCCGCAGGCGCTGGCGGGCTGCCGGCGGCTCTGGGACGGGGCGAGCTATTTCGCCGGTGGACTGAACATCGCGAAGTCGGCACGGCTTGCCGAGGCGTGCATCACCGGGATGTTCGTGCTGCTGGCGGCGTCGTTCGGCCGTTCCGATGCCCGAATCGATCCAGCGGTGCGCTGGCTGCTGGGACAGCAGCTGCCCGACGGCGGCTGGAACTGCCGGTCCGAGCGGGACGGCTCCCGGCACGGGTCGTTCCACACGTCGATCACGGTTCTGGATGCGTTTCTCGCCTACCAGCGGGCACGCGGCGGCGTGGACGTCGGGAGCGCGATGGTGGCCGGGCGGGAATTCTTCCTCGATCACCGGCTGTACCGGTCGCACCGCACCGGTGAGGTCGTCAATCCGGCGATGACGCGATTTCCGTTCCCGCCGCAGTGGCACTTCGACGTCCTGCGCGGTCTCGAACATTTCCGCGCGGTCGGGGCGCCCGCAGACGAGGCGTTGTCGGATGCCGTCGAGGTGGTCCGGCGAGCCCGACGCCCCGGCGGTTGCTGGCCCCGTTACCGCGGATATCCGGGTCGGTCGTGGTTTGTGATGGAGGAGCCGGGACCCAGCCGCTGGGCGACCCTGCGTGCGTTGCGCGTCCTGGAGTGGTGGGAACGCTCGCGCTGACGGGTGCTGAGCCACCGAAGGCCCCGGTCCCGCGCGCCGAGCCCTCGTGGGGGAAGGCCTGGAGATGGCGGTGAACCCGGTGACGCTGGCCGAGGTGCTCGTCCGGGTCGCTGTGAGCCTCCGGTTGGCACACCGTAGGAGCCGCGTGCCGGTCAGGTCCCCCAATCGACCGCATCGAACGCTCGCCGGAGTTTGGCGCCTCTTGCCGGGTTCAGTGCCGTCACCCAGGAGAGCCGGCCCAGCAGGTGAGAACGAAAGTCGCTGGAGCCCTCCCGATTGGCCACCGCCGGTCCGGCGGTACGGCACTCGTGCAGGATGGCCCTGAGCCGGTCGACCTCCGGGCGCGCGAGGTTGGTCTTGTCATTCACCACGATTCCCGTGACGACCTGCCGCTGCGAGCGGCTGCGCGACCGGGTCTTGGCCGGGTTGAGCGAAAAGCCCGATTCCCTGACGATCCGTCCGACCCCGGCGGTGAGCGCCCCTGGTCGACGTGCCAGATCCGACCCTCCGGCGAAGGTGAGGTCGTCGGCGTACCGGGTGTAGGTGGCGCCGAACCTCGCCGCGTAGGCGGCCAGTCGTCGGTCCAACGCGAAGGCCACCAGGTTGGCCAGCTGCGGCGAGGTGGGCGCGCCCTGCGGCAGGTGAGGGGCCGCGAGTCGCCTGCGCAGCCGGAAATCACGTGCCGGGTCGGGGCCTGTCGGCATCTTCGCAAGTGCCGACACCGGTGTCGCATGCGTCGTCAGACCGGTGAGCAGGTGCGCGACGGGTTCGGGGTATCCGGCGGATCGGAGGACGCCCCAGATCCGCCCGGCGGTGACGGACGCGAAGAAGTGCTCGATGTCGAGGGTGATCACCACGTCGGAGCCGACGTGCAGCTCCGCGCCGGTTCGCGCCGATCGTCCGGGAACGAACCCGTGAGCCGCGGGGTGCACCGGGATCGGTGACAGCAGCTCGTCGAGCACCGCCCGCTGGAGGGCCTTCAGCCGCGGCTTCGGCGCCTCGAGGAGTCGCCCTCCGGTGGGTCGGGTCAGCCACCGGTACGAGTAGTGCGCGACCCGATCGGAGCGGGCGCGCCGGGCGATCAGCCGGGTGTCGGCGAGCTTGACCAGCTCCTCGACGGTGATGCCGAACCGTCCTGCCAGCTGGGCGACGTCGTCGACCGCCGGCGTGGAGAACGGACGGCGGACCGTGCAGGTCACGGTGACCAGCCGGACCGCGATGCGCGGCAGCGGAGTGGCGGTAGCCCGCGCACAAGCGTTGCTGCGCAGGATGAAAGCCTGCAGCTCCCTTGGACGATCAGCAGGCGGGCGCGGGTAGGCAGCGGTCACCTCGCCGGCAAGTTCTGTCAACCACACCGGGCGGCGTCCGATCACCCGACGCGTCCGGTAGAGCAGCGATCCGGTCCGCCACGGACCGGCCAGCATGGCGTCCGCCAGCGCGCCGGCGAGCTGCCGGTGGTCAGTCATGCGCAGTCCGGGGGCCGTCGAAGGGAGTCACAACGGGATGCGGCGGTGGTCGTGCGACCTTTCCCGCTGGGCGGGCACGTGCATGCGCGGAGCGCGTCGTCGTGCCTGCTTGGTGGTGCTCACTGTGCTGCGCTCACCCCGGGGGAGCCCCGGAGAGTCCGGGCCGTTGCCGGCCGGCTTGCTCGCCACCACCGCCGCATCGGGCCACTGTGTCACAGCGGGCGGGAGGTCTTGCCACAGCAGGGTCGGGCCGCGGCCGCTGCGCACGCCGCGGTCGAAATAGAACCGGGCGACCCAGCATCGGTGAGGTGAAGTTGCGTCGACTTCGGTCACGCTCGAGCGTCGGCAGGACGCCCAAAGTCCACGCAACTTCGTTTCCGGCCGGCGCAGGCGGCCGTGCACGCCGCTGCCCGCGGTTCGACCTGTCGTCATGGTGAGAGTTGCATCGAGTTGCATCCCGGCACGGCGTCGGAAACATGCTGAAAGGCCACCCACCCTTATCCGCTTCATCCGCCGTGCGAAAGGCCGTCGCGATCCGCCGTGCGAAAAGGCCATCCCGCCCGCCGCCGTAGGATCGCCGGGTCCCTCCGTCCCCTGCCAGAGGAATCCCTGTGCTCCGCGATCGAACTGCCGGCTCCCTTCGTCCCACCGACGACGGCGCCGCCGTCACCCTGGCCGGGTGGGTGGCCCGGCGCCGCGATCACGGCGGCGTCATCTTCATCGATCTGCGCGACGCCTCGGGTGTCGCCCAGGTGGTGTTCCACTCCGGCGACGTGCTGGCCGCCGCGCACGCGCTGCGCAGCGAGTTCTGCGTCCGGGTCACCGGCACCGTCGCGATCCGCCCGGAGGGCAACGAGAACCCGGATCTGCCGACCGGCGCGATCGAGGTCGAAGCCACCGAGCTCGAGGTGCTGTCCGAGTCCGCACCGCTGCCGTTCCAGATCGACGACACCATCACCGTCGGGGAGGAGGTCCGGCTCAAGTACCGGTATCTGGACCTGCGGCGCAGCGGTCCCGCGGCGGCGCTGCGGTTGCGGGCGGCCGTCAACCGGGCCGCCCGGACGGTGCTGGACGACCGCGAGTTCGTGGAGATCGAGACGCCGACACTGACCCGCTCCACCCCGGAGGGAGCCAGGGACTTCCTGGTGCCGGCCCGGCTCAGGCCGGGATCCTGGTACGCGCTGCCGCAGTCCCCGCAGCTGTTCAAGCAGCTGCTGATGGTGGCCGGGATGGAACGGTACTACCAGATCGCCCGCTGCTACCGGGACGAGGACTTCCGCGCCGACCGGCAGCCGGAGTTCACCCAGCTCGACGTGGAGATGTCGTTCGTCAACCAGGACGACGTCATCGCCGTCGCCGAGGACATCGTCGTCGCGCTGTGGCGATTGATCGGGCACGAGATCAGCACCCCGATCCCGCGAATCACCTTCGCCGACGCGATGAACCGCTACGGCTCGGACAAGCCCGACCTGCGCTTCGACCTCGAGATCACCGAGCTCACCGAGTATTTCGCCGGCACGCCGTTCCGGGTCTTCCAGGCGCCGTACGTGGGTGCCGTCGTGCAGAAGGGCGGCGCGAGTACGCCCCGCCGCGGGTTCGACGCCTGGCAGGAGTGGGCGAAGCAGCGCGGCGCGCGCGGTCTGGCGTACGTGACGATCGCCGAGGACGGCACGCTCGGCGGTCCGGTCGCCAAGAACATCTCAGAGGACGAACGCGCCGGCCTGGCCAAGGCCGTCGGTGCCGAGCCGGGTGACGCTGTCTTCTTCGCCGCGGGCGCGCGCCGGTCCAGCCAGGAACTGCTCGGTGCGGCACGGGTGGAGATCGGCCGCCGCGGCGGGCTGATCGACGAGAGCGCATGGGCATTCTGCTGGGTGGTCGACGCGCCGCTGTTCGAACGGGTCGACGAGACCGACGATGTGTCGGTCGGCGGAGCCGGCAGTACCTGGACTGCCGTGCACCACGCCTTCACCTCACCCAAGCCCGAATCGCTCGAAACCTTCGACACCGACCCGGGATCCGCGCTGGCCTACGCCTACGACATCGTCTGCAACGGCAACGAGATCGGCGGCGGATCGATCCGTATCCACCGCGAGGACATCCAACGCCGGGTGTTCGCGGTGATGGGCCTGACGGACGAGGAGGCGCGGGAGAAGTTCGGGTTCCTGTTGGACGCGTTCTCCTTCGGTGCCCCGCCGCACGGCGGCATCGCATTCGGCTGGGACCGGATCGTCATGTTGCTGGCCGGTGCGTCGTCACTGCGGGAGGTGATCGCGTTCCCGAAGTCCGGCGGCGGGTTCGACCCGTTGACCCAGGCACCCGCGCCGATCACCGCACAGCAACGCAAGGAGGCCGGGGTCGATTTCGTCCCGCCGAAACCTGCGTCCAGCTGAGCGGGTCCGTCACTCGCGGAACTGGCGCCCTGCTCGTGCTCCGCGTGAGTCGCGTCAGCGGCGCCAAGGGCGGTTCCGCCAGTACCGTCCCGGCCCATGCTGCATGTTCGATTGCTCGTTCCACCGGAGCTGACCGGTCAGGTCCTGGCGCTGCTCGACAGCAATATCGGCGTGGCCAACGTCAGCATGGTCAGGGGGCCGGCCGCTCGCCGGCGGGGGACCTGATCGAGATCGACGTGGCCCGCGAGGTCGCCGACGACCTGCTCGACGACCTCGCTGCACTGCACCTGGATGAGCTCGGGGCGATCTCCGTCGAGCAGATCGACATCGCCGTCTCCCGGTCTTCGCGCGAGGCGATGGATCGCGCGCCGGGTCATGCCACCGACGCGGTGATCTGGGACGAGGTGGAGTCCCGCACCGGTGACGACGCCGCGCTGACCGGAACCTTCCTCGCGTTCCTGACCATCGCCACCCTGCTGGCCGGGATCGGCGTCGTCACCGACTCGGCGGTGACGGTGGTCGGGGCGATGGTCCTCGGCCCCGAGTTCGGTCCGCTGGCCGCGATCGCCGTCGGCGTGGTGCGCCGGCAAGGTGGACTCACCCGGCGCGGCGTGCTCGCCCTGGCAATCGGCTTTCCGCTGGCCATGGTCATCACAGCGCTTGCCACCTGGGTCGCCGCCAGGACAGGACTGGCCTCCGGGCACCTGGTGGAGCTCAGCACGCAAACCGAGTTCATCTACAAACCCGGCGTCCTGTCGCTGGTGGTCGCGCTCCTCGCCGGCGCCGCCGGGATGCTCTCACTGACCAGCAGGAACTCCGCCGCGCTGGTCGGGGTCTTTCATCTCGGTCACCACCGTGCCGGCGGCCGGTTACGTCGCGGTCGCGGGAGTGCTGGGCGAGTGGTCGCAGGTCTGGGGGTCGTCGGTGCAACTGGTCATCAACCTGTTCGGCATCGGTGCTGTCGGCCTCCCTGCTGCTGGTGATCCGGCAGCGGGTCCAGCGGCGGAGACCACCGACACCCGCCACAACGGACAGACATCGCTGGCGGCCCGGCCGCTTTCCCGGCTGACCGTGTCAGGCGGCAACCGCGTGACAACCCCACAGGTAGGGCCACCGCCGCAAGTCCGCGCTATGACCCCATCGCGAACCTCAGCGCATGGCGTTGAGCGCCGCCCACAGCACGACGACGTTGACGAGCGTCACCATCACCGCGCACGTGGCGTAGGTCAGCACCCGGGTGCGTCGAACCCTCACCCGCAGGGCCGCCTGGTCGGCCTGCCATGCCTCGACGGACATCGGTGTCGCGACCAGCTTCGGCGCGCCCGGCGCCGGGCGCACTCTTCCGTCGACCGTCACGAGGTTGCCCAGCAGCGTCACCCGCGCCCCGACGGGGATGACGTACTCGTCCTGCCGCAGGCCGCTCCGGCCGAGCAGCGCGGTCCCGACCCGACCGGCGGACCCCTGGACCGGGCGTCGCGGCTGGCTGGTGGACCGGACGAACCAGCCACCGAAGTGCTCGACATCCGCCATCGACAGCCGCACGGTCCCGGTGCCGTCAGTGATCACCACATCGCCTTCGCTGATGAGTTCGCTGACCTTCTCCCAGTGCACGTCGTCGATGCCCTGCCGTCGCTTGAACGACTGCAGCCGGTACCACGCGCAGGTCTCCCGGCTCAGCGGTGAGGTGAACGGCCCGTCGGGTCCGGCCGCGGCGACACCGGAGATGGCAACACTGGGGATGTTCGTCGAAGGGCCGCCGTCGGCGGAGGATCCGCCCGGCAGCCGGCTGATCGTGGTCGGGGAGCCGGAGGGTGCCTGCGGCCGGAAGGCGCTCAGGGTCCACCGCACCAGGAAGAACAGGCCAACGAACACCACGTTGATCACGGCGAGCGAGCCGAACAGCAGCGATGGGGAGGCTGACGGCGCGGACGCACCGAGCAAAAGGGTCACACGCCAGGGAGGCGGATGGTCCGGCGCCAGATACCTCCCCGGGTGAAATGTCCGGTCTGCAGGGCTGGTGTACCGAGCCGGAAACACGGGCTGAATAGAGTGAGCGACCAACGGCATCGTGAACGGCCGGATCCCACGTGGATCCGGCCGTCCAACTGGGGGAGGGCACAGGTGGCGACCGACCTGCAGCTCGCCCGCGCCCTGCGCTCGGCGTTGTCGCAGTGAGCGCTTCGGAGCTGCCGGCGGTGCTCGCGTCGGGACAGCCGGACGATCACGGACTGTCGCCGGTACAGACCTACCTCGCGCGCACCGGAACGCTGCCGCACACCGACCCGCAGCACCACGGGTATGACGAGATGACCGGCGGCAACGGCGCGGTGCTGCCCGGCTGGTCGGACCTCGCGGCCGAACTCGACACCCTCGACGGGTCGGGACTGGGCGAGCTCACCGGCAGGGTGGAGCGGCTGCTCGAGGACGACGGGGTGACCTACACGCCCGTTCCGGGTGACCGGGAAGCCCCGCCTGCGCCGCCGGAGGCCTGGCGACTGGACCCGCTGCCGGTGGTCCTTCAGGACACCGAGTGGGCCCGGCTCGAGGCGGCGCTGATCCAGCGGTCGACGCTGCTCGACCACGTCCTGACCGACCTGTACGGCCCGGGACGGCTCGTCGAGAACGGTCTGCTGCCACCGGAACTCATCTTCCAGCACCCGGACTACCTGCGTCCGGCGCACGGCATCCGGCTGCCCGGTGCCCACCAGTTGTTCTTCCACGCCGTCGACGTCTGCCGCTCCCGGTCCGGTGAGTTCCAGTCCCTCGGTGACCGCACCCAGGCCCCTTCCGGCGCCGGTTACGCGATGGCGGATCGCCGGGTGGTGTCCAGGGTGCTGCCCGAGGTGTTCCGGCGCAGCGCACCCCGCGGGCTGGCCGCGTTCTTCCACACCATGCGGTCGGCCCTGGCCTCGGTGGCACCGGACGAGACCGAGGACCCGCGGGTGGTCGTGCTGACCCCCGGGACGCACTCGGAGACGGCCTTCGACCAGGCGATGCTGGCGTCCCTGCTCGGTGTTCCGCTGGTGGAGAGCGCGGATCTGACGATCCGTCGCGGCCGGCTGTGGATGCGGTCGATGGGCCGCTTCGAGCCGGTGCATGTTGTCGTCCGGAGGGTTGACGCCGCCTGGTCGGACCCGCTGGACCTGCGCCCGTCGTCGCGACTCGGCGTCGTGGGACTGACCGAGGCGTGCCGGCGGGGGACCGTGACCGTCGTCAACACCCTGGGCGCCGGCGTGCTGGAGAATCCGGGCCTGGCGCCGTTCCTGCCGAAACTGGCCCGCGCGATTCTCGGTGAGACGCTGAAACTGCCGTCCCTGCCGACGTTCTGGTGCGGTGAGCCGGCGGGTCGTTCGCACGTGCTGGCGCACCTGGACGAGATGATGCTGCGGCCCGCGGGCCGTGGTGGTTCGGTGTTCCCGGCGTTGATGTCGCGGTCGGAGAAGGACACCTGGCGTGCGCGGCTCGAGGCCGAACCGACGGCGTGGGTCGGTCAGCTGGCCGAGCCGTTCTCCGAGGCACCGATGGCCGCCGGCGACCGGTTGGTGCCCGGACAGGTGAGCATGCGGCTGTTCACGGTGGCGCACGGTTCCGGGTACGTGGCGATGCCGGGCTCGCTGGGCCGGGTGCAGGAGAGCCGGGGAACCGTCGGCCGGGTGGGCACCAGCGTCGCCAAGGATGTGTGGGTGCGGTCCGGTCGCGCCGACTCCTTGGACCGGATGGACGGCCGGGTCTGGCTGTACGAGGGTCCGCTGGTGGCTCCCGAGCGACCGGAGGCGGCGTCATCCCCCCGGGTGCTGGAGGACATGTTCTGGCTCGGCCGGTACGCCGAGCGCGCCGAGGACCTGACCCGGTTGCTCACCGTGACCCGGGAACGGGTCGACGAGTTCCGGTTCCGGCCCGAGCATCCGGGGGCGGGGTGCGTCCCGGTGCTGTTGTCCGCCGTCACGGATGTGTCGGGGACCGCCGCGCCCGCGACGGAGACCGAGCCACTGCAGCGCATCCGCGACCTGATGATCGCCCCCGCCGCGGAAGGGTCGGTGGCGCAGTCACTCTCGGGCCTTCGAGAGGCGGCCAGGGCCGTCCGGGACCAGCTGTCCGGGGACACCTGGCTGGTGCTCGGCGCGACGGACCGGGCGATCGCAGAGCTGGCCGACGCCCCGGGCGACGGCGGTGGCCTCACCCTGTCGACCACCCAGGCGGCGGTGCTGTCCAGCATGCTGGCGCTGTCCGGGCTGGCCAGCGAGAACATGGTCCGCGACCCGGGGTGGTACTTCCTGGACGTCGGCCGCCGGCTGGAGCGGGCACAGCAGTTGACGACGATGCTGCGGTCCACGCTGACCCGCGCGCATTCATCGGCCGTCGACTCCCTGGTGGTGGAATCGGTGCTCTCGGCCGCCGAGTCCGGGGTCACCTACCGGCGGCGGTACCGGGGCCGGATCCAGATCGCCACGATGCTGGAGCTGCTGCTGCTCGACGCCGACAACCCGCGGTCGTTGGCGTACCAGGTGGCGCAGGCCCGCACCGACCTGCGCGCCCTGCCGCACTCGTCGGGCACCTCCCGACCGCAGCGCCGCCTGGAGGACCTGGAGGCCAGGCTGCGCCGGGTCCGGCCGGCAGATCTGGTCGACGTCGATGGCGCCGGCGGCCTGCCCGACCTCCGCGAGCTGCTGGACAGCGTCTATCAGGCACTCCGCGGGATCGCCGAAGCCGTGGAGGGCCAACACTTCTGGCACCCGGCGCCGATGCAGACACTGCACGGCGGTCCGGCTTTGCAGGCACGGCGGGCGCTCGGATGACGCGCCGGTATCGCATCGAGCACAGCACGGTGTACCGCTACTCGGACGAGGTGGGCACGTCGTTCGGCCGCGGGTACCTGCGACCGCGGGACCTACCCGGCCAACGGTGCCTGCAGCACAGCCTGACCGTCGATCCGCCACCGTCGGACCTGGCGCACAGCATCGACGCGTACGGCAACGGCAACTCCTATTTCCACGTCACGGACGCGCACACCGAGCTGCGGGTCACCGGGCGGTCCGAGGTGGAGGTGACCCCGCAGGTGCACGACCCGGCCGTGACCGGGTTGCCCTGGGAGGCTGCCCGGCCCGCCGGGGTCGACCCGGCCGCGGTGGAATTCACGCTGCCGTCGCCGCTGATCACGATGCCGCCGACGGTCCGGGAGTACGCCGACCGATCGTTTCTTCCCGGCCTGGGTTTGCTGGACGCGGTGAACGACCTGACGCACCGCATCTTCACCGAGTTCACCTACCAGTTCGGCGCCACCTCGGTGTCCTCGACGGTCGTCGACGTGCTGGAGTCCAGGGCCGGTGTCTGCCAGGACTTCGCCCACCTGGCGATCGGCTGCCTGCGCTCGGTGGGGCTGGCCTGCCGCTACGTCTCGGGATATCTCGCGACCCGCCCGCCGCCGGGAAAGCCGCGGCTGATCGGTGCCGACGCCAGCCACGCCTGGGCGGCGGTGCGGACGGCGGACGGCAGTTGGCTCGGCTTCGACCCGACCAACGACACCCTGGCCGACGAGCGTTACACCGTGCTCGCCGTGGGCCGCGATTACGACGACGTCCCCCCGCTGCGCGGGGTGATCTACACGGACGCCAAGACCCGGACGATGGACGTGTCCGTCGACGTGGCGCCGCTGGACGAGCCCTCTGCGTCCTGAGATGGCAGAGATCGCTCCGTGGGTTCGGCTCCGTCAGTCTGGGCGCAGTGAGGTTGGGCTCGGTGAGATTGGGCTCCTTGAGACGGCCAATGGATCTCGGCTGGGTGATGGGCGCCGGGAGATCGGGCTCGGAAGGATCGGGCTCGAAGATCGGCTCGAAGGATCGGGCTCGGAAGGATCGGGCTCGGAAGGATCGGGCTCGGTCATGTTGCTCAGTGAGATTGGTTGCGTTTCGACCGATGCAAATCGGGCACACCAACAGTTGAGCGGCGAAAGCGACGGTGTGGTCGAGTCACTCGCCACTCGCGACCCCTAGAGTTGCATCCGCCTCGACGCCGTTCCGCCCCGATCCGGGCGAGGCCCAACCCCCGAAGCTGAGGAATTCCATGCGTGACTTCGCCTGCCCCGAGTGTGGCCAACGGCTGGCCTTCGAGAACTCGCTGTGCCTGAACTGCGGCAACACGATCGGCTTCGACCCGGTGCTGCGCGAGTTCGCCGTCGTCGGCCCACGGGGGGCGACCACCATCGAGCCCGAGCGGGTGGTCTGCGCGAACCAGCACGTCGCCGGCTGCAACTGGCTGGTGCCGGCCGGCGGAGCCGCGCTGTGCAGGTCCTGTTCGCTGACCCGGACCAGGCCCGCGGACGGGGATCCGGCGTTGCTCGCGTTCGCCGAGGCGGAGGCCGCCAAGCGCCGGCTCGTGGTCGAGCTCGTCGACCTGGGCCTGCCGATCAACGATCGCGTCGAGGACCCGAACCGCGGGTTGACCTTCGACCTGTTGTCCAGCGCCCAGCAGCCGGTGATCACCGGGCATGACGACGGGGTGATCACCCTGGACCTGGCCGAGGGCGACGACGTGCACCGCGAACAGCTCCGGGTCTCGATGGACGAGCCGTACCGCACGCTGCTCGGCCATTTCCGCCACGAGACCGGCCACTACTACTACCTGGTGCTGGCCGAGTCCGGACCGGCGCGGGAGGACTTCGAGCGACTCTTCGGTGACCCGGACGCCGACTACCAGGCGGCGCTGGACCGGCACTACTCGCAGGGCGCGCCCGCCGGCTGGGAACAGCACTACGTTTCCTCGTACGCCACCATGCATCCCGCCGAGGATTGGGCGGAGACCTTCGCCCACTACCTGCACATCCGCGACACCATCGACACGGCAGCCGCTTTCGGCTTCGCCCCGGCCGGTGCGACGGCCACCCAGCCGCTCGCCGGAAACGCCGGCTTCGACCGGATGATCGCGCTGTGGCTGCCGTTGGTCTGGTCGCTGAACATGATCAACCGGTCGATGGGACACCGGGATCTGTACCCGTTCGTACTGCCCCCGCCTGTGCTGGAGAAGATGCGGTTGGTGCACCGGTTGGTGGCGGCCAGCAACGCGCCGGCCGAGGTCAACGCGACGGTCTGACCCTCCGGCCCCGGGCCAGGGCGCCGATGTCAAGGCGCCCGGTTCGGCATCGGCACCGCGCCGCCGGAGACCGCGATACCGGTGTCCCCCTGGGGGATGTCGACGGTGAGCAGCCCTGGCCGGCCGATGTGCCGGCCCTGCCGCACCGTGATCCGGGTGGGCGGCCGGACCAGACCGAGCGCCCGCAGGTAGCCGCCGAGCGCGGCGGCCGCGGAACCGGTCGCCGGGTCCTCCCGGACGCCGCCCGGCGGGAACGGATTACGCGCCTCGAACTCCGCGTCTCCCGTCCGGGTGACCACCGCTACCGTTGCGCCCCAGCCGTTCTCGGCCATCAGGGCAGCCAGCCGCTGCTGGTCGTGGTTCAGCCGGTCCAGCACCGGCAGCGGCACGCCGACGATCGGATGATGATTGCCGGAGTAGGACACCCGCAGCGGCAGAACGGGATCGAGGTCGTCCGGGGTGAGCCGCAGTGCCGCCAGCAGCTCGGCCGCGGCGCTGGCGGGGATGTCGGCTACCACCGGCGGAACGCTGACCAGCGTGGCGACGATGCCGTCAGCGGTCTCGGCGGTGCTCACCTCGATCACCCCGGCCGGCGAGTCCAACGTCAGGGCGCCGGTGCCGCCCCGCTCGGCGCGAGCCACCGCGGAGGCGATCGTCGCGTGGCCACAGAACGCCACCTCCGCGATCGGTGCGAAATACCGCACCCGCGCGGTGTGCGGACCGGTCGGCGTCAGGAATGCGGTCTCGGAGAATCCCACCTCGGCGGCAATCCGCTGCATCCCGGCCTCGACGAGGCCGGCCGCGTCCAGCACCACGCCCGCGGGGTTGCCGCCGTCCGGCGACGTGGTGAAGGCCGCATAGCGGAGGATTTCCATCCGACGGATGCTATCGCCGCCGGCTGGTGGGCGGCGCTGCTCAGGGACACACTGGTCGTCGCGGGCCGGCACGGTCCGCGCAGCTCTGACCGACCACCGACCACCGACCACCACCACCGAGGACCTCCACCAACCACCCGACCAACACGACCACCGAGGACAGCAGTGGGCACACGGCCGACCGAGGACCCCGCCGAGCGGGAGCTGTTCACCACCCTGAAGGCGACCTACAGCCTGGCGTCGCAGCCGGAACAGCAGGCGATGATCATGCAGTTGCGATCCCACTTGACGACGATCCCGTCGCTGGAGCGGATGCGGCTGATCGACGAGATCGAAAGCGCGGTCGGCCGGAACCTCGAGGAAGAGGACGACTACTGACGTGGTCGATCGCGGCGGGCAGGGAATTCCTGGCGGCCGGCAGCGGTAGCGTCGGCGCGGTGAGTCCGTCTGACCCAGGTCTGTTCACCGTTGCCGGCACCGCGGAGCCCGCCGGCGCGACCCCGGCTGCGGCCGCCGCCTGGTCGCCGGACCGGCCCGTCGACCGGCACGCCCCGCTGGCCGCGCGGATGCGACCGCGGTCCCTGGACGAGGTCGCCGGTCAGGCCCACCTGCTCGGGCCGGGTGCACCGCTGCGCCGGCTGGTGCAGGGCGGTTCGCCGTCGTCGATGCTGCTGTACGGCCCGCCCGGCACCGGAAAGACAACGCTGGCAACGCTTGTCGCCGGATCCACCGGCCGGCACTTCGCCCAGCTGTCCGCGGTGTCTGCGGGCGTCAAGGAGGTGCGGGCGGTGATCGCGGACGCCGCCGCCCGGTTGCGGTCCACCGGTGAGCAAACCGTGCTGTTCATCGACGAGGTGCACCGGTTCTCCCGCACCCAGCAGGACTCGCTGCTGGGTGCGGTGGAGGACCGCACCATCGTGCTGATCGCGGCGACCACCGAGAACCCGTTCTTCTCCGTCGTCTCCCCGCTGCTGTCCCGGTCGCTGGTACTGCAGCTGCAACCGCTGACCGACGCCGACGTCGCGTCGCTGGTGGACCGGGCGGTGACCGATCAGCGTGGTCTCGCCGGCGCGTTCACCATCACCGACGAGGCCCGGGCGCATCTCGTCGCTCTGGCGGGCGGCGACGCACGTCGAGCACTGACCGCGCTGGAGGCGGCGGCCGACTCGGTGGGTGAGGTCGGCGGGGGTCGAGTGATCAGCGGGGTGGGCGAGGCCGACTCGGTGGGTGGGGTCGGCGGGGGTCGAGAGAGCAGCGGGGTGGGCGAGGCCGACTCGGTGGGCGGGGTCGGCGCGGCGCCGGCCGACGGTGCGCCGGCCGTCATCGACCTGGCGGCTGTTGAGCGCGCGGTGAACCGGGCGGCGGTCCGGTACGACCGGTCCGGCGACCAGCACTACGACGTCACCAGCGCGTTCATCAAATCCATCCGGGGCAGCGACGTCGACGCGGCGGTGCACTACCTCGCCCGGATGCTGGAAGCGGGGGAGGACCCGCGGTTCATCGCCCGGCGGTTGATGATTCACGCGTCCGAGGATGTCGGAATGGCCGACCCGACAGCGCTACCGGTGGCGGTCGCCGCCGCCCAGGTGGTGCAGCTGGTCGGGTTGCCGGAGGCTCGGATTGCGCTGGCGCAGGCCACCATTCACCTTGCCACCGCACCGAAGTCGAATGCCGTCATCCGGGCCATCGACGCCGCGATGGCCGACGTCCGGGAAGGCAAGGCCGGATCGGTGCCGCCGGCGCTGCGGGACGGGCACTACCCGGGTGCGGCAAAGCTCGGCAACGCGCAGCGCTACCTCTACCCGCATGATCGGCCAGGAGCCGTTGTCGCGCAGCAATACCCGCCGGACGAACTGGTCGGTCGGGACTACTACAGTCCCACCGGCTACGGCGCCGAGCGCACCCTCGCGGAGCGGGTGCCGAAGTTGCGGCGGACGATTCGCGGGGAACCGGAACAGTGAGCGACCCCCGCACAGCGGGGCGCGAGGAAGGCGGTGCCAGGTGAGCAGAGCGGGCAGGATCCACGCAGTGCAGTTCGACCGGACCGGCGGTCCGGAGGTGCTGCAGTACACCGAGATCGACGGCGCCGAACCCGGTCCCGGACAGGTGGCCGTCGCTGTGTCGGCGGCCGGAGTCAACTTCATCGACATCTATCACCGGGAAGGTGTCTACCCGGTGCAGCTACCGATGGTGCCCGGCCGGGAAGGCTCCGGCCAGGTGATCGCCCTCGGCCGGGACGTTGCCGACCTGGCGGTCGGGGACCGGGTCGCCTGGCTGCAGGTTCCGGGTTCCTACGCCGAGGAGGTCGTCGCACCGGCCGACAAGCTGATCCCGGTGCCGGCGACGGTGTCGGACGAGCAGGCGGCGGCGGTCACCCTGCAGGGACTGACCGCGCATGCGTTGAGCACCGACGTCTACCGCATCCAGTCCGGGGACACCGTGCTGATCCACGCCGGCGCCGGTGGCGTCGGCCTGCTGCTCACCCAGATCGCAAAGGCCAAGGGCGCCAGGGTGATCAGCACGGTGTCCACCGAAGCGAAGGCCGCGCTGTCCCGCGCAGCGGGCGCAGATGAGGTGCTGGTCGGGTATGACGACGTCCCCGGAAAGGTGCGCGGGCTGACCGACGGCAACGGGGTCGCCGCGGTGTACGACGGGGTGGGCGCCGCGACCTTCGACGGCTCGCTGGACTCGTTGGCGATCCGCGGCACCATGGTGCTGTTCGGCGGCGCCAGCGGGCAGGTCCCGCCGTTCGACATCCAGCGGCTCAACAAGGGCGGGTCGCTGAAACTCACCAGGCCGACTGTCGACCATTTCGTCCGCGACCGGGCGGAGATGCTGGGGCGGGCGGCCGACCTGTTCGGTTGGGTCGCGGACGGGTCGCTGCAGGTCCGGATCGGCGGGCGGTACCAGCTGGCCGAGGCGGCCAAGGCCCAGGAGGAACTCGCCGGACGGCGGACCACCGGAAAGCTGGTCCTGATCCCGTGAGGTCATGGGTGCGGTCGGGGGCGGGTTCGGGCGAGGCGTGTGCGGGTCCGGGTGAGGGTTCAGCCAAGGCGGGTTAGGGGTCCGGGCGAGGCGGGTGCGGCCAAGACGGGTTAGGGCGAGGCGGGTTCGGGCGGCCATTCATCGGCAAGCAGGCCGAACCACAGGTCGTCGGTCCATTCGCCCTTGATCCAGGTATTCGACCGTAGCCGGCCCTCCAACCGGAAACCTGCGCGGGTCAGCAGCCGGGCGGACGCCACATTGCGGGCGTCGCATTCCGCCGACACCTTGTGCAGTCCCCGCTCGGTCAGCAGGTAGTCAAGGATCCGGCGCACCGCCTCGGTTCCGTACCCGAGGCCTTGGTGCTCGGCCGCGAGGGTGAAGCCGATGTCGGCCTGCACGCGGTTCTCGTGCAGGTGCACCCCCAGATCGCCGAGCAGCGCGCCGTCCGCGCGGCGCTCGATCCCGTACTGGAACCAACCCGGCAATGCCGGGTCGGTCTGCACCAGTTCTTCGATCAGCATCGTGGCGTCCTGCACCGTGTACGGCGCCGACCACGGCTGGTACCGGGCCACGCCGGGATCGGACCGGTACGCCGCCAGCACCGGCGCATCGGCCGCCCGCAGGGGTCGCAACAGCAATCGCGAGGTCAACATTGCGCAGGACCCTAACCCGCCGCCGTGGGCGACAGTGATGACCTCGTGACGGCACCGTCCTCATGGAACATCGTGCCGCTGACGGCAGCACGATGGTTCACGCTCGCCCAGGTAGACAGGTCGGCAGGCGTGCCGTCGTCCGTCGCCAGGACTCAGACGAGCCAGGCGGTGACGTCCCGCGGCAGGTCATCATGGATGGGCCTACTCTCGGGATGGTTAACCGTGCCGGACGTCGCAACTGCGGCGGACGACCCGGGCGAGGGCGAGGCTCGCATGAAGACTTTGGCCAACGGAGATGTGGCGGTCGGAGACCCGCGGGGAGTTCCGATCAACGACGTCGCGCAGATCCTCGGAGTGCCGATGCCGACGCTGCGGTCCTGGGAGCTGCGCTACGGCATCCCCACCCTGAGCCGCGGGCCTGGTCAGCACCGCCGGTATCTGCCCGACGAGATCAACGCCCTGCGGCTGATGCGGGATGAAATCGCCCGCGGCCAACAGGCCGGTGTCGCAGCGCAGTCCGTGCGCCGGCTCCTGGGAGGGCAGGGACCGGCGCAGGACCGGATCCATCAGATCCTCGCGGCGGCTGAGCGGTTGGATCCGGCATCGATCCGTGCCGTCCTCGACGAAACGACGCAGGCACTGGGCCTTGCCGCCTGCATCGACGACGTGTTGCTGCCGGCCATGCGGCAGGTCGGCGTCTGGTGGGCGGTCGGCCATTGCGATGTCGTGCAGGAACGAATGGCGACCGAGGCGGTACGCGCATGGCTTGACCGAAGCAGTGCGTTCGCTCCGGCTCCGACCCGCCCTCGGCCAATCCTGCTGGCCTGCGGTCCCAGTGATCTACACACGATCGGCCTGGAATCAACGGCCGTGCTGTTGCGATATCAGGGCTGGCCCTGCCGGGTGTTGGGCGCCAGGACATCGACCGCCACGATCGCGGCAGCCGCGCGGGCCACCTCGGTCGCGGGTGTTGTGGTGGTGTCCCACCTCGCGACCGGACGGCTCCGCGCCGTCGAATCGATCCGCGCGGTCGACGAGCTGGGCATTCCGGTGTTCTATGCCGGCAACGCATTCACCACCCCGCGGAGCCGCCGAGCGGTCCCCGGCCGCTACCTCGGGGTGGGTATCGAGGCCGCCTGCGCCGAACTGACTCGAGCGTTGGATGCGCCCGACGCGGAACGCGCGGTGCCGAGGACGACCTGAGTAGTGAGGCCGGCTCCTCACCGAACCGGCCCGCAGGTGGTTGCCGGCGAAACCGAAACTATGCAAATCGCTCCCGAGCCCACGAAAGCTGCTGCAACCAGCCAGTGTTGTCATCGTGAGCCAAGATCCGGGCCGATTCGGACGTGACCGTCCCCCGACCCTGGCCACCGACCCCGAGCCACCCGTGTCCGCGCCATCCCCTCGCCGCGCGGACACGGGTCACCAACCCAACGCCGCACCACCCGCCGCCGGCGGGCGACGCAACCGCGCACGCAAGCGTCTGACCGCACCCGTGACGGTGGCGATGTCCGAAACCCGGCCCGGGTCACTCCTTCTCGTTATTCCAGGTGAGCCGGTCCGGTCACCTGAGCAACTCGGACGTACCGGGCGAAAGGAGCCCACATCATGTGCCTGACTCTGCGCAACGCGGTTGCCGTCCTCGACCATCAGGACGGGCGGTCGCCGGCCCCCGGGTACACCCGAACGCGACACCACATCGCTCACCTCGAGCCCGGTGATTGGTGGTTCCCCGGCTCAGACCCGGACTCGGACCCGTTGCCGCATATCGTCACCGGCGTGCACCGTCGAGGCGGTCGGATCGTGGTCACCGATCAGTACGCCCGCAGCTACTCCCATCCCTGCGACGCTGTCGTCTGCACTGCAGTGCCCGATGCCAGGATCATCACGAGGCAGGCAGCGGCCCGTACGGCGTGAACGAGGCGGCCGGCCGTACCGGTGACCCGCGGCAGGCCGCAGACCCGGCAATCCGGTGTGCCGCCGGCGCCCTCGGTGGCCATCCAAACTATGCAAACCGCGGCCGGATGCCCGCATCCCTGCTGAGCGGAGCAGTCTGGCAGACGGGCGTTCGATGCTGTCGTTTGCGGCGTCGGCGCTCGGTGGCCGGAAAGGGGCGACCGATGTCGGAGGCTGCGCCATTTGTGAGGAGTGGCGCCCGCGCCGGCAAGGGTCCGGTGACGCCGAACCCCGCCGACGGTGCCCTGACATCCGAGATCATTCGCCGCATCCTGCTGGCGGCCCAGGATCTCGACCCGCTCGAACTTCAGGCGCAACTCGATCTCGGCGCAGCGGGCCTCGGAATCGCTCGATGCGTCGACGAGATCGTTCTCCCCGCAAGGCAGGACCTGCGCCGAATGCCCGCGACGGGCGAGCGCGGCGGACTGTACGAACGTCTGGCAACCGAGGCCATCCGAGCCTGGTTGAGCCGTCGACGCTCCGTCGCCCCCGCGCCGCAGGACACCGGACCGATCCTGCTGGCATGCGGGCCCCGCGACCGTGAAGTGGTGGCTCTCGAGTGCTTGGCGCTGCTGCTGCAGGACCGACGATGGCCTTGCCGGGTACTGGGTGCCCGGATCCCACCGTTCGCCCTGACGATCGCCGCACAGGCCAGCGAGGCGTCGGCCGTGGTCGTCATGTCGACCGACAGCCGGGGCCTCCGGCAGACGACCGTCTCGCTCCGGGACGTCGACGCACTGGGCGTTCCGGTCTTCTTCGCCGGCGAGGCATTCGAACCGGGAGACCGTTGGAGGCAACTGCCCGGCCGATACCTCGGCGGCCGGATGGAGAACGCCTGCTCACAGGTCGTCGACGCGCTGACCCCTGCCCTGCCACGCCGATCGGGTGCCGCCGACAGTGCTGGATCCGAACCCCGCAGTGAGATGTCGTCGCCGACATGATCGACGCTGGCAGGGTCAGACGAGCCAGGCGGTGACGTCCGACGGCAGCAAGCCGTCTGCCGTCAGCTCGCCGGAGGAAATCAGCAGCTCGCCCACCGGCAACGGCACCGGGCCGTCGCCCATGTTGGACACCACGGTCACCTCTCCGTTGCGGTAGCCGATGACGTTCTCCGGCAGGCCCTCGGTCCACTCCAGCGAACCGGCACCGAGCTTGAACGCCCGGCGCAATGCGAGTGCCGACTGGTACATGCTCAGCGTGGATCCGTCGACACCCACCTGCCTGTCCCGGGCCAGCTCCGCGTACTCGGCCGGCTGCGGCAGCCAGGTGGCACCGGTCGGGCCGAAGCCCAGCCCCGGCGCATCGCCCTCCCACGGCAGCGGAACGCGGCAGCCGTCACGACCGGCCTCGGTGTACTGCGAACGCCACCAGGTGGGGTCCTGACGAAGCGTGTCGTCAAGCGTGGTGTGGTCGGGCAGGCCCAGTTCCTCGCCCTGGTACAGGTACGCCGATCCGGGCAGGGCCAGCATCATCAGGCTGGCCGCCCGCGCCCGGCGGATGCCCAGCTCGAAATCGGGCTGCGGGTCACCGGCCCGGATACCGTTCGGCCGGGGACCGTCGGACCCGAGTCCGAGCCGCGAAACATGGCGCACCACATCGTGATTGGACAGCACCCAGGTGGTCGGGGCACCAACTGCCTCGTTCGCCGCCATCGACGCGTCGATGGTCCGGCGGAGCGCCGCGGCGTCCCACTCGGTCTCCAGGTAGTCGAAGTTGAACGCCTGGTGCATCTCGTCGCCCCGGACGTACCGGGCCAGTCGGGCCAGCGGCTGGACCCAGGCCTCGGCCACGAGAATTCGATCGGGGGTGTAGGTGTCCAGCAGCGCCCGCCACGACTGGTAGACCTCGTGCACGCGGTCCTGGTCCCACATCGGGCCGGTCTGGAAGAAGCCCTCGGGGTCCGCGTCCGGGCCCTCGTCGACCCGCGGGTCCAGGTCCGGCAGTCCCGGCGCCTTGATCAGCGCATGGGCGACATCGACGCGGAACCCGTCGGCGCCCCGGTCGAGCCAGAACCTCAGCACCGACAGGAACTCCTCGCGGACCTCGGCGTTCTCCCAGTCCCAGTCCGGCTGCTTGGTGTCGAACAGATGCAGGTACCACTGGCCGGGGGTGCCGTCCGGGTTGGTGGTGCGCGTCCATGCCGGTCCGCGGAAGCAGGACTCCCAATTGTTCGGCGGCAGCTCACCGCTCTCGCCGCGGCCGTCGCGGAAGATGTACCGCGCACGCTCCGGGGAGCCCGGGCCGGCGGCGAGAGCCGCCTGGAACCACGGGTGCTCGTCGGAGGAGTGGTTGGGCACCAGGTCGACGATCACCTTCAGGCCGAGGCTGTGTGCCTTCTCCAGCAGTGCGTCGAAATCGTCGATCGTGCCGAAGACCGGGTCGACGTTGCGGTAGTCCGCCACGTCGTAACCGGCGTCGGCCTGCGGTGATGTGTAGAAGGGCGACAGCCACACCGCGTCGATCCCCAGGTCGGCGAGCGCGTCCAGGCGCTGCGTGACGCCGGGCAGGTCACCGATGCCGTCACCGTTGGCGTCCGCGAACGAGCGCGGATACACCTGGTACACCACGGCCGTTCGCCGCCAGTCGTTCGCAGCGGCGGTTGTGGCGGCAGGCTCGCCCTCGGCCAGCGTTGCGGTCAGGTCGGCGAAGACCTCGTTCGCGGTGGTTGCTCGGATGGTCACTCCGGGTTGCCTCTCTCTGGGTGCGGTCGCGTCGGGCTGGTGGTGGTCGGGCTGGGTGGTGTCCGGGCTGGGTGGTATCCGGGCTGGGTGGTGTCCGGTCTGTGTGGTGGTCGGTCCGGGTGGTGATCGGTCCGTGTGGTGGCACGGGCTTGTGGTGGCGGTGGGCGTCCTACTCGGGCCGCTCGGCTCGGTCCGCCGGACAGGTGCGCCGGCACGGCGCCGGCAACGGGTGGCGACCGTCCGATGCCGCCGCGGGTGGTCCGGCTGAGGTGCGCCGGTGAGGACGAGGGTTGACGCGTCCGACCGCGTCCGGTTGAGCGAGCCGACGGACCGTGTTCCAGCTCACTCGATCTCCGATCGAATCGATTCGACCACGTTCAGACTACAAAGCCCCGGCCGATCCGACAAGAGGGCCGGCGGGTTCCTGTTCGGTCTTTCCGTCGGTTGTCCGTTGACGTATATTCGTGCACGGATAGTCAAGCTTGGCGTTCGTCAGCACACGGAGGAGGCGCGCGGTGGCACAGCGACGGCCGGTCGGCAATCTGCTCGCGCTCGCTGTGCTCTCCGTGCTGGTCGAGCGGCCGATGCATCCGTACGAGATGGCCACCGTGATCAGGGAACGCGGCAAGGACCGCGACATGAAGATCAAGTGGGGCTCGCTGTACACGGTGGTGGGCAACATGCACCGGCACGGCCTGATCGAGCCGGTGCAGACATCGCGATCCGGCGGCCGCCCGGAGCGGACGACCTACCGGATCACCGACGCCGGCGAGGCCGAGATGCGCGATTGGGCGCGAGAACTCGTCGCGATCCCGGAACCCGAGTACCCGCGGTTCGAGGCCGGGTTGTCCGTCCTCGGTGCTCTTGGGCCGGATGAGGCGACATCGCTGCTGGCGCAGCGACTGCGGGAGGTGGAACGCGACGTCGCCGCGCAACGCGCAGCGGTCGAACACACCAAGCAGCAGGTGAGCAGGCTGTTCGTGGTGGAGGCCGAGTACGACCTGGCGATGCGGGCGGCGGAGGCGAGATGGATCGCCGGTCTGCTGGCCGAGCTTCGCTCCGGCTCCTTTCCGGACCTGGAGCAGTGGCGGGCGTTCTCGGCCGGGCGTCAGGCTCAGGACAGAAGCGCGGGGGAGGCGGGGGCCAGCCTGGCGGACCGCGGAGGTGACGAAACGATCTGACAGGACTGTGAGGCGTTCGCGGGCCGGCACGCCCGGAAGGCGGACCGCCCACAGCAACGCAACCGACCGCACATGAACGACCCCGGCGGGGTGCTGGCACACCGCCGCCGGGGCACTCGACCTCGAACCGAGACCGCGCGAGCGGAACCCAGTCACAAGGTGGCAACCGCAACGGTAGCTGGGTCGCACCGCTCCTGCGGCACCGGTTCTCTCACCCACAGGGAGACCGCAGTGACCGACACCGACAGCCCCGACATCACCATCGGCAGCGTTGTTTCACGCGACGGCACGACCATCGGCTACCGCAGCCTCGGACGAGGACCCGGACTGCTGGTGCTGCACGGCGCCATGGAGTCCGCGAACAGCCACCTCGAACTCGCCCGCCTGCTGGCCGACGTCTGCACCGTCCACCTTCCGGACCGCCGCGGGCGGGGGTTGAGCGCCCCGTACCGCCCGGATGATGGCCTTGCCGAGGAGGTCGACGACGTCCAGGCGGTGCTGGCGGCCACCGGCACCCGGCAGATGTTCGGGATCAGCTCGGGCGCCGTCATCACCCTCGAGGCTGCGTTGTCGACGCCGACGCTGGACAGGATCGCGGTGTTCGATCCCGTCCTCGGCGTCGACGGCTCGATCTCGATCGACCTCATCCCCCGGTTGGACCGGGAACTGGCGGACGGCAACCTGCCGGCCGCCCTGGTTACCGGCATGAAAGCGGCCGAGCTGGGACCATCCGTGTTCCGGTTCGTGCCCCGGCCGTTACTCGAATGGCTGACGGTCATGGGGATGGCAGCCGAGGAGAGAAAGGCGGTTCCGGGCGAGCCGACCATGCGATCCCTGGCGCCGAACCTGCACTACGACTTCGCGGTCGTTGCCGAAGCCAACGGACGGGTGGCGGATTTCGCCGCCATTGCCGCGCAGGTCCTGCTGCTGGGCGGCAGTCGCAGCCCCGGCTATCTCCGGGCGGCGTTGGACGCCCTGCAACGGGCGCTGCCTCGGGCCGAACGGACCGAGTTCGCCGGACTGGGCCACAGTGCGTCGGGCAACACCGATCGACGCGGCAAGCCGGACGTTGTCGCGGACCGGCTTCGCGCCTTCATCACCGCCTGACGGTGTTCACGCTCTGGCGGAACTTGACTGCTCGACTGACTTCGCGTCCTGACGGCGCACGATCAGCCCGACGCCTGACACAGGCCCTCCGCGGTGACCGGCGTCGGGCAGAAGCTGCCCGTCCAGACGGCCTTCGAACCGGCCTCGCCAACCCGGTAGACCTGCACCACGCTGGCCCCGGCCAGCACCACCGCAACGACTGCGACGACCACGCCGACCCACGGCGGCGGCGCCTGCCCGGAGCGGCGGGTCAGCACGCTCGGGACTCCCCAGGCCAGCAGCGCCGCCACGAAAAGCCCGATGGCGAACGGCAGCATGTTCGAGCCGAGATCGACATGTTCGTTGATCAGCGGGGTTGCCGGCACCCGGGCCTGCAGCCACTCGCCGGCCTCCGTGGCGACCGGCACGACGGCCAACGCTGCCAGTGCGACGAGGGGCGTGACGATGCCCAGGCGGCGCCGTGCCGCAGGCCATATCGCAGACAGCACAGTGAGCACCGCGGCCAGCGGGACGAGCGCAACAACGGCGTGCACCACCAGGATGTGCACCGGCAAACCGTTGATCTCCTCGAGCATGCGGTGATCATCTCCCATCCACCGGGCTGCGCCAGGACCGGCGCACCTCGGCCCTACCCTGCGCCGTCGTGACGTCAGGAACACGCGCCGGTGCGGGAATCGGTTCGGTGTGCTCGCG
>CAVWTC010000008.1:0-1110799 GCA_963757645.1 uncultured Actinomycetota bacterium | reverse complement strand
CGGAGGAGCGGGCGCGGATCGCGCGCGAGCTGCACGACATCGTCGCCCACGCCGTGAGCGTCATGGTGCTGCAGGTCGGCGCCGTCCGGCACAACCTGCCGGACGAGAGCGTCGACGACAGGGCCGCCCTGCGCGACGTCGAGGAGACCGGCCGCACGGCGCTCACGGAGATGCGCGGCCTCCTCGGCGCGATGCGCCACGAGGACGAGCGGCCCGATCTCGCGCCGCAGCCGGGTCTCGACAGCCTCGATCCGCTGCTGGAGGACTTCCGCCGCGCCGGCTTCCGGTGCAGCTGCACGTCGACGGCGAGCCGCGGCCGCTGCCGCGCACGCTGGACCTGTCCGCGTACCGGATCATCCAGGAGGGGCTGACGAACGCGCTCAAACACGCCCACGCGGGCCACGCCGACGTCGTCGTCCGCTACGGATCCGATGGGCTCGGGATCGACGTCCGCGACGACGGGGACGGCGGCGCCGCGGGCGACGGCCTCGGGCACGGGCTGGTGGGCATCCGCGAGCGCGTGAAGATCCACGGCGGGGAGATGACCGCCGGCGCGGGCGCCGGGCGTGGCTTCACGCTCAGCACGCGGCTCCCGTTCGACGGGGGCCGACGATGAGCATCCGCGTCCTCGTCGCAGACGACCAGTCGATGGTCCGCGCCGGGTTCCGCATGCTGCTGGCCCGCGAACCGGACATCGAGGTCGTCGCGGAGGCGGGCAACGGCCGCGACGCCGTCCAGCAGGCCGCGCGCTTCGACCCGACGGTCGTCCTCATGGACATCCGCATGCCGGAGCTCGACGGGCTCGAGGCGACGCGGCGCATCCTCGCGGCCGACCCGGCCGCGCGCGTCCTGATCCTCACGACGTTCGACCTCGACGAGTACGTCTTCGAGGCGCTCAGCGCGGGAGCGAGCGGCTTCGTGCTCAAGGACGATCCTCCGGAGCAGCTCATCGCCGCGATCCGCACCGTCGCCGCGGGTGAGGCGCTGCTGTCGCCGGCGATCACGAAGCGGGTGATCCGCCAGTTCACGCGCATCCCGCGCGCGGCGCCGCCGGCGCGCTTCGGCGAGCTGACGACGCGCGAGCAGGAGGTCTTCCGCCTCATCGCGCTCGGCAGGTCCAACGCGGAGATCGGTCGCGAGCTCTTCATCGGCGAGGGCACCGTGAAGACGCACGTCACCCACGTGCTCCAGAAGCTGGATCTGCGCGACCGCGTGCAGGCGGTGGTGCTCGCCCACCAGGCGGGGATGGTCGAGGCGGATGCTCCGGGACCGACGGGCCGCGAGGCGAGCTAGCCGGCGCGCACCGACGGCCGGCACGGCATGACGTGCTCGAGGAAGTCCTCGGGCGGCGGCGGACCCCACTGGTTCAGCGTCTGCGGCGTCATCGGCCAGGTGCCCGGCACGTAGGTCTCCTCGCTCTCGATGCGCTGGAGGTCGGCCAGGACCTCGACGACGCCGCCCGCCGGATCCAGGTGGTAGGTGAAGAGGTTGCGCCCCGGACCGTGGCGGCCGGGCCCCAGATGAGCAGGACGTCGTTCAGCGTGAGGTGGTCGGCGAACGCCTGCATCGACGCCCACCCGTCGAGCTCGAAGGCGTAGTGGTGCAGGCCGCTCGCGGGGGCGGGCGCGATCGCGATGCCGTGGTGATCGGCGCTGCAGCGATACCAGGACAGGACGCCGGGAACGGTGTCGGAGAGGCGGAAGCCCAGTGGCCCGGTGAGCACCGCCTCGAGCTCGTCGGCCACGTCGCTCGTCAGCGTCGCGTGGCCGAACTTCCGCGGCGTCGACGCGGTGCTCGCGAAGCGCGCGGGCTCGTCCGCCGTCATCGCGCGGATGAGGTCGATCGTCAGCCCGCCGGGCGCGACGAAGCGGCGCGCCTCCGCGACGCCCGGAACCTCGTGCGTCTCGGGCGGCATGCCGGCGGCGGTCATGGCGTCGGTCAGCGCGTCGAGCTCGTGTGCATCGGCGACCTCGAGGGCGACCGCGGCGAGCGAAGGGGCGTCCGACGCCGTCAGGACGAGCTCGTGATGGCGCTCGTTGCACGTGAGGTACACGCTCTCGCCGATCCGCTCGACCTCGCGCAGGCCGAGGATGCCGATGGCGTGGTCGACCGACCGCTCCAGGTCGGGCACGGCGAGCTCCACGTAGGCGACGCGCGACGGGCTCATCTCTCCTCCTCGGGTGACCGTGCTCAACGTTACGGCCTCCCGGCACGCGTCCTCCACCGGCTCGCGACGCTCGTCGGCTTAGGCTGCAGGCCATGGCCGACCACGTCGACGTGCTGATCGTGGGTGCCGGGGTGTCGGGCATCGGCGCCGCGTGCCACCTCCAGGCGCGGCATCCCGGCCGCACGTACGCGATCCTCGAGGCCCGGGACGCGATCGGCGGGACGTGGGACCTGTTCCGGTTCCCCGGGGTGCGCTCGGACTCCGACGTGCACACGTTCGCCTATGCGTTCAAGCCGTGGACGGGCGACAAGGCGATCGTCGACGGCGCATCGATCCGCGAGTACGTCCAGGAGACCGCACGCGAGGCCGGCGTCGACCGGCACATCCGCTTCGCACAGCGGGTCGTGCGCGCGTCCTGGTCGAGCGAGACGGCGCTGTGGACGGTCGACGTCCAGGGCGGCTCGCAGATGACCGCTCGCTGGTTCTTCTGCGCCACCGGCTACTACCGCTACGACGAGGGCTACGCGCCGCCGATGCCGGGGATCGAGGACTTCGGCGGCGACGTGGTCCACCCGCAGCACTGGCCCGAGGACCTCGACCACGCCGGCAAGCGCGTCGTCGTGATCGGCAGCGGCGCGACGGCGGTGACCGTGGTCCCCGCGATGGCCGAGACGGCCGCGCACGTGACGATGCTCCAGCGCTCGCCGTCCTACGTCCTGCCGCAGCCGTCCCACGACCCGCTCGCCGCGTGGCTCTCCGGTCGCCTGAGCGCGGAGCGCGCGTACAGGATCGTCCGGCGCAAGAACATCGCGCAGCAGGCGGCCGTCTACTGGCTGTGCCAGCGCTTCCCGCGCGCGATGCGCAAGCTCATCCGCCGCATCAACGCGAGCCGGCTGCCGCCCGACTGCCCCGTCGACGTGCACTTCAACCCGGCCTACGGGCCCTGGGACCAGCGCCTCTGCGTCGTCCCCGACGGCGATCTCTTCAAGGCGCTGCGCAAGGGGACCGCGTCGGTCGTGACCGACCACGTCGCGACCTTCACCGACCGCGGCATCCGGCTGCGGTCGGGGGCGCAGCTCGACGCCGACATCGTCGTGACCGCGACGGGACTGGATCTGCTCGCGTTCGGCGGCATCGAGCTCGTCGTCGACGGCCGCGCGATCGCGCTGCCCGAGACGCTCGCCTACCGCGGCACGATGCTCGGCGGCGTCCCGAACTTCGCCTACGCGATCGGCTACACGAACGCGTCCTGGACCCTCAAGGTCGATCTGGTCTGCGAGTACCTGTGCCGGGTGCTCTCCCACCTCGACGCGATCGGCGCCGACGCCTGCGTCCCCGAGCCGCCGGGCGACGTGCCGACGCGGCCGCTGCTCGACTTCCGGGCCGGCTACGTCCTGCGGGCGCTGGACCGGTTCCCGCGCCAGGGCGAGCAGGCGCCGTGGCAGCTCGCGATGAGCTACTACGGGGACGCCAAGAACCTGCGCCGCGGCCCCGTCGACGACGGGACGCTGCGCTGCTTCTCCGCGGTCCGCACGCCGGCGGCGACCGCATGAGCGCCGTCGGCGGCAAGGTCTGCGCCGTCACCGGCGCCGGATCGGGCATCGGGCGGGCGCTCGCCCTCGAGCTGGCGCGCCGCGGCGCTCGCGTGGCGATCTCCGACGTGGACCCCGACGGCCTGGGCGGGACCGCGGCGGCCGTCGGGAGGGACGTGCACCAGGCGGTCGTCGACGTCGCCGACCGCGCCGCGATGGAGGCGTGGGCCGCCGCCGTCGCCGCGCATCACGGCGTCGTCCACCAGATCTACAACAACGCCGGCATCGCGTTCTCGCGGCCCGTGCTCGAGAGCGACTACGCCGACTTCGAGCAGGTGCTGGGCGTGAACCTGTGGGGCGTCATCCACGGGACGAAGGCCTTCCTGCCGCACGTCATCGCTTCGGGCGACGGGCACGTCACCAGCATCTCGAGCGTCAACGGCTTCTTCGCCCAGAGCCGCATGTCGCACTACTGCGCCTCGAAGTTCGCCGTCCGCGGGTTCTCCGAGAGCCTGCGCTCGGAGATGCTGACCGCTGGGCACCGCGTGGGGGTGACGGTCGTGCACCCCGGCGGCGTCAAGACCAACATCGCCGACGCGGCGCTGGACGAGGCCCGCAGGCGCGGGTTCGTGCCGACCGAGGCGGACCTACGGCGCCACCGCACGTTCAACGAGAAGATCCTGCGGATGCCGCCCGAGCAGGCCGCGCGCATCATCGTCGACGGCGTCGAGGCCGGCCGACCGCGGGTCCTCGTCGGCAACGACGCCCGCCTGGTGGACGCGATCGTGCGGCTGCTGCCGGGCCGCTATCCGCGGGTCGCCGTGGCGCTCGAGCGGCGGCTTCGCCGCTAGTCGCGCCGGAGCGCACCGGCGGACGCCCAGCCGGTCGCGCCGGCGGGGAGATAGCGCGACGACACGACGGTGACCCCGTCGAACCCGCGCGGCCCATGGCAGCGCAGCTCCACCCGGTCGCCCCGCAGCAGGTAGTCCCAGGCCGTGCCGGCGGGCGAGTAGCGGATGTAGACGTCTGCGGCCGCGACCACCCGCGCGCGCAGCCGTGCCGGCCCCAGCGCCCTCGACCCGCACGAGGTGTGCGGGCCCTGCTTGGACGGCATGACCCCCGGCTCGAAGTCGAACCCGGCCGGCCCCTTGCACGGGCGCCCGGGCGGGCTGTGCCACGGCTCCACGTCGTCGAGCGCGATCCAACCCGAGCCGCCCTGCCGGCGCGCGTAGACCCAGATCCAGCCGTCGGCCGGGCCGGCGGCCGGCCGGTCGGGCGGGAGGTCGTCGTGGTCGGGATTGCGGACGGTCTGACGGCCGAGCCCCTGCCCCGCCCGCAGATCCACCACCGTACCGGCGGTCGGATCGCACGCGACGCGGATCGCCGTCGGCCGCGTGGTCCGGTAGGGCCGGTAGCCGATGTTCACCTCGTGGCCCGAGTACAGCCCGTCGATCCCGTGACAGGGCACGGTGCGATTCTCGCCCGATCGGGCGCCCGATGTCGTCCGTACGGGGGACGGCAGATCACCGCCGCGGGGGACGACGCGCGCTCGGCGCTGCGGTTGAGTGGCCGCCACCGACACGAGAGGCCTCACATGGCACTGCTCGCCCACGTCATCGTCCGCCGTCCGTACGGCCACTGCGCCGTCCGCGCCGTGCTCTTCCTCGCCGCGTCGCTGCGGCGGCACCTCAGCCGATGACCTCCGCGACCCGCGGCTTGCCCTGCCACGGTTGCGCCCTGAGCACCTCCAGGAACGCGCCCGCGGCGGGGGACCACTCGGTGCGGGTGTAGGCGCACAGCCGCCGCACGACCGGCCGCCGCAGCCGGCGCACGTGCGCCTGCAGGTCGACGGGGACGAGCGAGCTGGGCACGAGCGAGACGCCGACGCCCGCCGCCGCCAGCCGCACCGCGGCCTCGACCTGCTGGGTCTCGACCGTCTTGCGCGGGGCGAAGCCGGCTCGCCCGCACGCCTCCCCGACGAGCGCCCACAGGCCGTGCTCGGGCGGGAAGAGGATCCAGTCGCGGTCGGCGAGCTCCTCCAGCGGCACGCGCGCGGACGGCGCGAGGTGCCACGCCGGGTCCCGCGGCCCGACGATCACGACGAACTCCTCCCAGCCGAGCCGCACCACGGGACCCTTCAGCACGGATGGCGGCGGCCCGACGGCGATGTCGCCGACCCCGCTGCGCAGCCCGCGCTCGAGCTCGAGCCGGTGCGCGTACTCGTGCAGGCGGATCTCCACGCCCGGATGGCGCTCGTAGAGCGTGCGGATCGCGGGCGGCAGGATGCCCACGGCCACGGAGCGCACGGTGGCGATCTCGAGTTGCCCTCCGCGCAGGCTCAGCGCCTCGCGGGCTGCCCGCTCGGCGCGCTGTGCAGCCAGGACCGTCGCCCGCGCCTCGGGGAGGAACGCCTTGCCCGCGGCCGTGAGCCGCATGCCGCGCGGCATCCGCTCGATGAGCTGGCCGCCGAACTCCGTCTCGAGCGCCTTGATCTGCTGTGACAGCCCCGGCTGGGACACGTGCAGCTCGGCTGCAGCACGCGTGAACGAGCCCGTGTCGACGACCGCGACCCAGTACTCCAGCTGCCGCAGGTTCATAACCGCAGATTATCTTCGCGCTGCGCCCCGACTAGCCCTTCGCTCCGAACACCGACGCGAGCGACGGCACCGCGGCATCCCGGCTCGAGAGCGGCTGCAGGCCGAAGCGCTGCTCGATCGTCGACAGCACGGACGTCGTGTCGTGCTGCGTGTGGTCCACGACGAAATCGGCCTTCAGGCCGGGCGCCAGGACGAGCGCCGGCACACGCGTGCCGGGCCCGTGCAGGTCGCTCGGCCCTTCGGGGCCGCCGGCCTTGCCCGGCGGGGGCACGTGGTCCCACTGGCCGCCGAACTCGTCGTAGGTGACGACGACCATGGTGTGCTTCGCGCAGCGGCTGTCGCCGATCGCCTTCAGGAGGTCGACGAGGTGGTCGGAGCCGGTCGACACGCTCGCGTAGCCCGGGTGCTCGTTCTCCGCTCCCGCCGGCTTGACGAACGACACCGGCTTCAGCGCGCAGGCCTTCTCCGAGGACGTCGCCAGATCCAGGAACTCCTGCTCGTCGCGCAGGTGCTGCGCGCGGGCCTCGGTCCCCGGGGCGAAGCTCCTGAAGTAGTTCAGCGGCTGGTGGTGGAACTGGAACAGCTTGTCCGGGCAGTTCGGGAACGTCGCCGTGGCCAGTGCGTCGGGGTCCGAGCAGGTCGGCCCGTTCCCGTTCGTCCAGCCCGGGGCGCCCACGCTGCCGGCGGCATTGGACCATCCGCCGGAGTACCACGCCCAGTCGATGCCCGCCCCGCTCAGTCGGTCGCCGATCGTCGGGTTCGTCAGCGGCGGGAGCCTGTTGGCGTCCGGCGTGTTCGGCGCGTAGGGCTGATAGGCCGGCTGGATCGTGTTCACGGCGTAGTCGCCGCACAGCAGGCCGGGCTTGGCGATGCCCTCGCACTTGGCGGTGAGCGGGGCGTCCTTCACCCCGTCGATCGTCGGCGTGTAGAGCGGCGTCTTCGTCGGCATCCCGTTCGTGTCGACGATGGAGTGCAGATCGTGCGCACCGCTCTGCGCCGCGCCCGCGAACACCGGCGTCGCCGCGGCGACGAGCCACTGGTGGTTGAGGAACGACCCGCCGAACGCGGCCTGGAAGAAGTTGTCGGCGATCGCGTACCGCGGGTGACCCTCCTCGTGCAGGTAGCGGTAGATCGGCAGCGCCCGCGTGTCGTAGGTGCCCTGCGTGAGGCCGGCGGCATCGCTGCCGGTGGTGTAGCGGTCCTGCCTGCCGCCGTCGAGCTGGTACTGCTCGTTGTAGAAGCGGTGCACGAGGTCGCGCGTGCAGCCGCCCGGCTCACCGGTCCCGTTCCTGACGCCGTTCGGCGCGGAGGCTCCGGGCGCGGGGCACGTCGTGTCCGACGGCTTGATGTAGTCGTCGATCCGGAACGGCGAGTTGGCGAAGTGGCTCACGAACGGCGTCGCCGTCGTGGTGTCCGTGCACGTCGCCGGCAGCGGGTCCGGGGACGTGAGGTTCACGTCGTTCTGCAGCAGGCAGGTGAAGGGCTCACCCTCCTGGTTCACCTGCGTGGTGTGCGCCGGGTCCGCGTTCGCGAGCCCGTTGACGCCCTCCCAGCCGCCGTAGAGGTTGTCGAAGGAGTGGTTCTCCTCGTAGATCACCACGATGTGCTTCACGCGATCGAGTCCCCCGGTCGCGGAGCTGTGCTGCTCGCCTGCGACCGCGGTCGCGCCGGTCGCGAGGCACAGGCCGGTCACCAACGTGCCGGCCACCACCCTCCGTGCACGCATGTGCGGACTGCTACCCCATCGCGCCGCGGACGACGCCGCCGGTTCACCCGCACCTTCCCACCCTGATAACCACAGGTTATCGCTGGGAACGCGTCCAGCACTTCGACACCTGCCGACCGGCGGGATACGGTCCCCCAGTCCGCAGTGGAGGGGAGACCATGAGGGCCACAGGGTTCAACCACGTCAGCCTGGTCGCACACGACCTGGAGCGCTCGGTGCGCTTCTACACCGAGATCTTCGGGATGGAGAAGATCGCGACGTACACGTTCGCGTTCCCGGTCCAGTACCTGCGCCTCGGCGATCTGCAGCTGCACCTCTTCGAGCGCGACGCGCCCGCGCCCGCGTACCACCACATCGGCATCGACGTGGACGACTACGAGGAGGCCTACCGCCGGGCGCGCGAGCTGGAGATCCTTGAGAAGGAGTCGTTCTTCTCCGACATGTACGAGCTGCCCGACGGCAGCGTCCAGATGTACGTGCGCGACCCGGCCGGCAACCTCGTCGAGCTCGACTGGCCCGACGTGACGACGCTCGACCGGTCGGTCTTCCCGGAGATCAAGAAGCTCGCCGACGACGTCGAGCAGACGCCGGAGGGGCTGCGGTCGACGCTGTACCTGACGCGGGCATGAAGCCGCCGCCGTTCGCGTACCACGCCCCCACCACGGTCGAGGAGACGCTCGGCCTGCTCGACGGCGACGACGTCCGCGTGCTGGCCGGCGGGCAGAGCCTCGTCCAGCTCCTGAAGTTCCGCCGGATCCGGCCCACTGCGCTCGTGGACATCAACGGCGTCGCCGGCCTCGACGCCATCGAGGAGCACGACGGCATCCTGCGGATCGGCGCCCTCGTGCGCCAGCAGCGGCTCCTGGAGGACGAGCAGGTCGCGCGCCACCAGCCGCTGCTGCGCGAGGCGGCGCGCCACGTCGGCTACGCCGAGACGCGCCGGCGCGGCACGGTCGGCGGGTCGATCGCGTTCGGGGCGCCGTGGGCCGAGCTCTCGGCCGCCGCGGTCGCGCTCGACGCGGCGATCGAGGTCCGCTCGAGCGGCGGCGACCGGGAGATCCCGGCGCGGGACTTCTTCCTCGGCCCCAACGAGACCGCGCTCGGTCGCGGCGAGCTCGTCGTCGCGGTGCGCTTCCCGGCCCGCTCCGGGCGCTCGGGCGGGGCGTGCCACGAGGTCAGCGCGCGGTATCGCGACTACGCCCGGGTGGCCGCCGCCGCGGTCGTCGATCTCGACGCGGACGGGGGCTGCCGGTCGGCGACGGTGGCGATGCTGCGGATCGCGGACCGCCCGGTCCTGCTCGACTGCACCGGCGTCATGCGCGACGGCGGGGGCGTCGACGGCCTCCTCGACGGGATCACGCCGCCGGACGACATCGAGGCGACCAGCGCGTACCGGCGGCGGGTCGCGCCGGTGCTCGCGCAGCGCGCGCTGCGCGACGCGATGGCCCAGGCACAGGGCGAGGAGGCGGCATGAGCGACGCGCGGACGGTCCGCATCACGATCAACGGCAGCGTGCACGAGGCGGAGATCGAGCCCCGGCGGACGCTGGCCGACTTCATCCGCGAGGACGCCGGCCTGAAGGGCACGCACCTCGCGTGCGAGCACGGCTTCTGCGGCAACTGCAACGTCGCCTTCGACGGCGACACGATCCGCTCGTGCCTCATGTTCGCCGTGCAGGCCGACGGCCACGAGATCGAGACGGTCGAGGCGCTGTGCGAGCCCGGCGGTGCGCTCTCCGAGCTGCAGCAGGCGTTCACCGACCACGCGGCCGTGCAGTGCGGCTACTGCACGCCGGCGATGTTGCTGACCGCCCGCGAGTTCCTGCGCGACCACCCGGGGGAGACCGACGAGGAGACGATCCGGGAGGGCATCTCCAGCGTCGTCTGCCGCTGCACGGGCTACCAGCAGATCGTCGATGCCATCCGGTCGCTGGCGGTGCGGGCATGAGCATCGAACAGCATCCCGCCGCGGCCGAGATCGCCCTGGAGACGCGGCTGAAGGAGGCCGGCGCCCGGCGGTCGATCGGCAAGAGCATCAACCGCGTCGAGGACCCGCGCTTCCTGCGCGGCGAGGGCCGCTACCTCGACGACATCGTCCTGCCGCATATGACGCACGCGGCGATCGTGCGCAGCCCGCACGCGCACGCGCGCATCGTGAGCATCGACGCCTCCAGGGCCGAGGCGCTGCACGGCGTCGTGCGCGTCGTCACCGGCGCCGACGTGACCGAGCACGCGGCGCCGCTGCCCTCCTTCGGGGCCGCGGGGATCATCCAGCACATGATCGCGGTGCAGAAGGTGCGCCACTACGGCGAGGCCGTTGCGGTCGTCGTCGCCGAGGACCGCTACATCGCCGAGGACGCGTGCGACCTCATCGACGTCGTCTACGAGCCGCTGCCCGCCGTGCTCGACCCGTTCGCCGCATCGGATGAGGACGCGCCGCTGCTGCACGACGCGCTGGGGACGAACGTCGCCTACGAGCGGACGTTCACCTTCGGCGACGTCGACGGGGCGTTCGAGCGCGCCCCGCGCAAGGTGCAGGCGAGGCTGCGCTGGCCGCGGTCGACCGCGATGCCCATGGACACGAACGGCGCGATCGGCGACTACGACCGCGGCACCGGCGTCGTGACGGTGTGGGCGAACTCCATGAACTTCACGTACTTCCAGTGGCTCCTGGCGGCGTGCCTGAAGGTCCCGACGAGCAAGCTCAACGTGCTGCCGGTCGCGGCCGGCGGCAGCTTCGGCTCGAAGTTCTTCATGCACAAGGTGCCGTGCCTGGCGGGGTTCCTGTCCAAGCTCGTCGGGCGGCCCGTGAAGTACGTCGAGGACCGCATCGACCACATCGTCAACAACGACCACGCCGGCTCGGACCGCCACTACGACGCCGAGCTCGCCTTCGACGACGACGGCACGTTCCGGGCGCTGCGCATCCGGGTGGTCGACGACTACGGCGCGTACCTGCAGTTCGGCACGGGGACGCACGGCAACTCGCTCTCGCAGATCGTCGGGCCCTACCGGATCGGGGAGGTCGAGTACTCGCTGCAGGCGGTGCTGACGAACAAGAACCAGCAGGGCGCCTACCGCGGCTTCGGCGCCGAGGTCTCCAACTGGGTGCTCGAGCGCCTGGTCGACTTCGCGGCGCGCGACCTCGGGGTCGACCGGGTCGAGCTCCGCCGCCGGAACCTCATCGGCCCCGACGAGTTCCCGTACCGCACGCCCACCGGCAACATCTACGACAGCGGCAACTACCCCGGCGTCGTCGAGAAGGTCCTCGAGGCGTCCGACTACGCGGGTTGGGTCGCCGAGCGCGACCGCGCGCGGGCCGAGGGGCGTCACATCGGGATCGGGGTCGTCGCGTCGCAGGAGCGCAGCGTGTTCAGCTCCACGGAGTTCTGGTTCTGGTTCGACAAGCCGTCGTTCACGCCGACGTCGAGCCCGGAGAGCGCGAGCCTGCAGATCGACCCGACCGGGCAGATCACCGTGACGCTGCACTCGCAGGCGATGTGGGGCAACAGCCCGGAGACGGTGGTGTCGCAGGTCGTCGCGGAGGAGTTCGACGTCGACCCCGCGTCGGTGCTCGTCACCTACGCGGACTCGCAGCACGCGCTGCCGGGGACCGGCCCCGGCGGGTCGCGCTTCACCGTCATGGTGTCCGGCGCGGTCGCGGGCGCGGCGGGCGAGGTGAAGGCCAAGATGCGCCGGATCGTCGCCCACAAGCTCGAGGTGAGCGAGGAGGACCTCGAGTTCCGCGACGGCGGCGTGAGCGTCGTGGGATCGCCGGACCGGGCGATGTCGATCTCGGACATCGCGCTGACCGCCTACATGTTCCACCTCGATCTGCCGGCCGGCATGGAGAGCGGTCTGGCTGCGCAGTCGACCTACGACCACCCGCTCACGACCCTGCCGAACGACGATCGCTCCGACCTCGGGATCTTCTATCCGTTCGTCGGGCACGCGTGGCACATCGCGGTCGTGGAGGTCGACGTCCAGACGGGGAAGGTGACGTTCCTGCGCTATGCGGCGGTGCATGACGCGGGCACGATCGTCAATCCCAAGACGCTCGACGGCCAGGTCATCGGCGGCACCGTGCAGGGGCTCGGCACGGCGCTGTACGAGGAGTACCTCTACGACGACGAGGGCCGCGTGCGCAACGAGACGTTCGAGTACTACCACCTGCCCTCGTCGATGGACGCGCCCTCGATCACCGTCGGGCATCAGGAGACGCCGTCGCCCTACACCGCCTACGGGATCAAGGGCGCGGGGGAAGGCGGGCGCATGCTGACCCCGGCGATCATGAGCGCCGCGATCGAGGACGCGCTGTCGGACTACGACGTGCGGATCACGTCCCTGCCCATCTCGGCGGAGCAGATCGTGGCCTGGGCGGCGGGGGAGGACGATCAGCCGCGGTAGAGCTGAACCCGCTCGACCGCGGCCGACGCGATCTGCGCGAGGTGGACGAGCGCGGCCGCGTCCTCGCCGGTGAACGGGTCCGTCGCCTTGTCGAACGCCTGGATCGCGCCCATCTCCGTCCCGTCGAGGGCCGTGAGCGAGGCTGCCAGCCACCCGCGCAGCGGGGTCTCGCCGACGGGACGCCGGAAGGGCGGCAGCTCCGCGAGGTTGGTCCCGGACGCACGGGCCGTACCGCCGCCGTAGCGCAGGAGCTCGTAGATCGCGGGCAGGTCGAGCCAGCGGACGAACGCCGTCCAGCGCATGTCGTCCTCGGCGTGCGACACCGCCTCCGCGACGCGCGGCCGCGGGCCGTCCGCGACCGTCGCGAGGCAGCAGTCCGCATCGACGAGCTCTCGTGCCTGCTCGGCCACGAGCTGGAGCATCTCCTCCAGCGCGTCGTGGGGGTCGCGCGCGAGCGACGCGTCGGCGAGGAACGTGGACAGCTGCCGCGACAGCTCGGTCCGGCGGCGCCCCTGGATCGCGTTCTGCTGCGCTTCGGCGAACCCGCGCTGGATCATCTCGAACGTCGACAGCCCCTCGAGGTAGAAGTCGCCCGCGGCGCGGGTCAGCCGCTCGACGTCGGCGGCCCCCGCCGCGCCTGCGAGCGCGGACACGAGCGCCTCCTGGTGCGCGACCGCCACGTCGAGGACGCTGAGCTGCCGGCCGACGGCGTCGCGGGCGAGCTCGTACGCCGCGAGCAGCGAGGCCTCACCGGGGTCGCGCAGGTGGTCGTCGAGTGCGGACGCGTAGGCCGCGCGAAAGGCCTCGAAGGCGGCGGTCACGAGCGCTCCCCGAGATAGCGGACCGCGACCACGAGCGCATCGTCGGGGCGTCGCCCGTGGTCGGCCAGGATCCGTTCGCTGATGTCCTGCGTGGAGCCCGACGTGTCGAGCGCGTCGGCGAACGCGACGTCGATGCCGTCGGTCGCGAGGACGACGACGTCGCCGTGCGCAATCGCGAGCGTCGCGGTGGTCACGTCCGGAAGGTGATGCCCCGGGATGCCCGCCGCGAGCGGGAGCGAGCCCTTCGGACGGCGCGCCGAGGGGTCCCCGCTGAGCACGCGCCCCTCGACGCTGCCGACGCCGAGCCAGGTCAACCCACCGTCGGCGGCGGAGAGGAACGCCAGGCTGATCGCCGCGCCTCGAGTGCCGCGCAGGCCGACGTGGCAGGCGTGCAGCAGGGTGACCAGATCGGGCGTCGGGCTCGTCCGCACGACGTCGGCTGCAGCCAGCGACGCACGCGCCGCCTCGCCGCCGTGTCCGAGTCCGTCGATCGCGACGATCAGCGCTCCCTCCGCGATGAGGCTGACCACCGCGCGGTCCCCGCTCGTCCGCTCGCCGGGCCGGTCCCTGGCGGCGATGCCCCATTCGACGGGTCTAGCCACGCCGGCGTCGCTCCTCGCGCAGCCGGGCCAGCTCGTCGCGGTAGCGCCACTTGCGCATCGTGACGACGGTGCCGTTCTCGGCGTCCGACGTCAGCTCGAACTCGTCCATGAGCCGGCGGGCCCCGGGGATGCCCAGGCCCAGGCCGCCTCGGCCGCTGACGTCGTCGCGAAGCGCTGCGTCGACGTCGCGGATGCCGGGTCCGCGGTCGATCGCGATCACGGTCAGTCCGTAGCGGTGGTCGTCCTCGAAGGGCTGCAGCACGATCTCGCCGCGTCCGACGTGCACGACGACGTTGCGCGCGATCTCGGAGATGGCGGTCGCGATCAGCGTCGGATCGGGCCGCGGGAACCCGAGCCGCTCGGCCATCGCCCGGCCCTCGGCGCGCGCGGTCACGAGATCGGCGTCGGACTCGATGGCGACGCGCACCTCATCGCTCATCCGGCGCGTCTCCCTGCGTGCGGCGGAGGATGATCGCCTTCGCGGCGTCCAGGTCGAGCGCCGCGCGGAGGGGCTCGAGGTTCAGCCGGAACTGCACCATTGCGATCGCGACGTCGGGCTGGATGCCGATGATCACGGTCTCGGCCCCGCGCAGCCTCGCCGTCAGCACGATCGCGCGCAGCGCACGTGCGACGAAGGAGTCGATCACGTCGAGCGCGGCGACGTCGATGACGATCCCCCGGACCCGGTGATCCCCGACCATCCGGGTGAGGTCGTCGCGAAGCGCCACCACCTCGCTGTCGGACAGGTCCGATTCGATCGAGGCGATGAGGAGGTCGCCCTCGCGGAGGATCGCGACCGACATGGGACGGGGCGTCAGCTACCGGCGTCGCGTGCGGCGTCTGCCTCGTCGGGGCTGCGGTAGCCGGCCAGGCGCTCGGCCTCCTCCAGGCCGCCCTGGAGGTCGCCGACGGTCTGCATCATCCCCAGATCGACGCCGAGATCCACGAGCGTCTGGGCGATCTCCGGCGACAGGCCGGTGAGGATCGTGCTGGCACCCATGAGCCGCGACGCCTCGACGGTCTGCACGAGGTGGTTGGCGACGGTCCGGTCGATGGTGGCCACGCCCGTGATGTCGATCACGACCACGGTCGCGCGCTTCTCGCTGATCGCTCCGAGCAGCTGCTCGGTGAGCTGGCGGGCGCGCGCCGAGTCCAGGATCCCGATGATGGGCAGGATCAGCAGGCGCTCGCGGAGCTGCAGCACCGGCGTGGAGAGCTCCCGCATCGCCTCCTGCTGCTCCTTGATGACGCGCTCGCGTTCCTCGACGAAGGAGACGCTGACGGTCACCGCGATGCGGTTCGCCGCGGGCTCGTAGGCATCGAGGATGCGGTTGAGGTGATCGAGGTCGTCCTGGTACTTCGCGAACAGCGCCCGCGCCAGGACGTCGCGCAGCAGCAGGACGATCCCCAGGACCTCGTCGGTCTCGACGCCGCGCGGGATGATCCGCTCGGACAGCTCGCGGGCGTAGCTCTGGAGCGTCTCGATGCTGCCGGTCTCGAGAGCATCGACGTAGTTGTCGAGGACCTCGGTCGCCTCGGAGAAGATCTCCTCGTCGGACATGACCTGGAGGAGCTCGGCCTGGCTGATGCGTTGGGCCCACTGCTCGCGCAGCTCAGTGCGGTTCTCGCGCAGGTAGCCGACGAGCTCCTGGAGCAACTCGGTGTCGCCGTGGTCCTGTTCCATGAGGTGGTCCTCCGATCGGGCGGCGATGTCGTGGTCGTTCATGCGGGGCGCGGACCTCGGGCGCGGGCTCCGTCGAGGAAGAGGGCGGTGATCATGGCTGTCATGTCCTCCCTTCCCAGTGAGGGGGCCGACGTGAACACGCCGACGATCAGCCCGAGCAGCGACTCGGTCAGTCGGGCGCTCGGGATGTCCGCGCGCACGTCGCCGTCGGCCTGTCCGCGCTCGAACAGCTCGCGCAGCGGCCGCATGACGCTGCGCTCGAAGCGCTCGGCCTCCGACCTGGGATGCCGGCGCACGAGAAGGACGAAGGGATCGCCGGCGTCCAGGAGCGCGCGGACGGCGCGGGGGATGCCCTCCTCGGACGAGACCGCGTCGATCCTCGCCGATGTCAGCCGCTCCTCGACGTCGCGCAGCGCGGACTGCGCGAGCTCGTCGAGCAGCGCCTCCCGGTTGGGGAAGTAGCGGTAGACGGTCGCGCGGGCGACGCCGGCGGCCGCCGCCACGTCGTTCATGTTCGCCTGGTCGCCCCGCAGCGCGAAGACGTGCGCCGCGCCGTCGAGGATCGCGGCGGCGACGCGCTGTTGCAACGGCTGGCGGGAAGGTGTGTTTGGTGACATCGCCGTCGCGGTAAGAGTCTAGGCACTCTCGAAATGAGATGCTGATGTCTTACCTTGAGCCGTACGTGTCCTAACAAATGGGGGGACCGATGACACTGTCGGAGCGGGCCAGAGCGGGTCTGCGAGATGTGCCGTCCAACGCCGCGTGGTTGCTGTCGAAGGCTCTCAAGCCGGCAGAGGCGGTCGGGGACGTGGCGGAGTCCGCGACGGCGGGCGCTCGCGATCGCGGTCGTCAGGCGACCGCGGCGGTGCTGGATGCGACGCCGGTCGGAGGCGACTCGGTCGAGGTGCGCATGCGCCGCGCCCGCGATGCCGCAGATCGCGCCAAGGAGGCGGAGGAGCGCGCGGTCGAGGCCGCGCAGGAGTCCAAGGAGCAGTCCGAACGCGCGCGCCAGGTCGGCGAGCGCGGGCGCGCGCGGGTCGCGGAGACCGAGCGCGAGGACGCGCGCCGGGTCAAGCAGCGCGTCGCCGAGGCGCAGAAGGCGGCCGACGAGGCCGTCCGCCGGGAGCGCCAGCAGGCGCAGGACGAGGCGGACGCGCATCAGCAGGCGGTGCGCGCGGAGGTCGACGACGAGCTCGAGGACGCCGAGCACGAGGCCGAGGTCGCCCAGGCGCGGGCGCAGGAGCTCGTCGCCGAGGCGACGGAACGCCTCGCCGAGGCGCGGCGACTGGCCGAGGAGGCGCAGGCCGCCGCACAGGCCGCTGCCGAGGAGGCCCACCGTCAGGCGCAGGAGCTCGCCGATGAGGCCGAGCAGCAGGCGGGCGAGGCGGACGCACGCATGGAGGCCGCCGAGCAGCTGCGCCGGCAGGCGGAGTCGACCGCCAAGGAGACCGCCCGCGAGCTCGGGAGCGTGCCGGCCAACGGCAGCCTCGAGTCCTACAACAAGCCCGAGCTCGTCGAGCTCGCCGAGAGCATCGGCATCGAGGGACGGGCGACCATGACCAAGGCAGAGCTCGTCGACGCGATCGAGAAGTCGTCGCGCGCGAAGCGATAGGGGGACGAAGCATGCATCTCGGAAGGAAGACCACGGCGCAGCGCCTGCTCGACACGCTGGACCAGTCCCTGCAGGTGGCCCAGGACGTCAGGCCTGCGCTCGAGCACCTCGGCTCGTCCGCGGGCGGGCGGGGCACCGGACAGAAGGTGCTCGACTCGCTCACCCGCTCGGTGACGCCGTCCAAGCTGCCGCGGATCGGGTCGAGCAAGGCGCGCAAGGCCGGGCTCATCGCGGCCGGCAGCGTCGCGGGGCTCACCGCGGGCAGCGCCGGGATCTCCTCGCTGCGGCGCCGGAGCGAGAGGGCGCGCGAGGATTCGTGACTCTCACGAAGGTGGCCATCTTCGCGGTGGGGTACGTCGTCGGCACGAAGGCCGGACATGAGCGCTACGCGCAGATCGTCGAGATCGCCGGACGGGCGTCGCAGCGGCTGGAGGAGTACAGCGCGCGTCATGGCGGTCGCGGAGCCGACGGCCGTCGCGACTGACCGCGCCGGCCGCCTCTCCGAGGGCACCCTCGTCGAGGCGTCGGTCGTCGCGCGCGTCCTGGGCATCCGCGTCCTCACGCTCGACGCGGTCGTCCTGCTGTCGCCCGCGGCGCCGCCGGAGGCGACCGCGCCTGCGCTCGCGCCTAGGAGGCCGCTGCCGCCTGTGCGGCGCGGCCTCGCAGGCGCAGTCCGCAGCATCGAGGAGGGCGCGGACCTGCTCGCCGAGGCGCGGCGGCTGCGTCAGAGCGGCGGGCGTCGCTGACGAGCTACCGCGGCAGGACGTCGGCCGCGAGCGTCCGGCGCAGCCGCCGCGCCTGGCCGTTCCTGAAGCGGCCGCGGTTCGGCAGTACCAGGAGGTCGCAGCCGAGCCGGGCGACCTCGCTGCGGACGCCCGACACGACGGAGCCCGAGACGGCGCGGTACCGCGGCTCCGGCTCGCGCTCGCCGAGGAGCGCCCGCGCGTGGGCGAGGTCGGCCTCCGCGGCCGCGTCGAGCGTCCGGTTCCACGCGGCTCGCCGGACGGCGCGCACCGCGGAGCCGTCGGTGCGGCGGTCGTGGGGAACCGGGGCGATCACGGTGAGGCTGGCCTCGTGCTCCGTCGGCGATCGCGGCCGCCTCGAGCAGCGCGCGCTCCGCGGCGGCGGAGCCGTCGACCATCACGGCGACGTGGCGGATGGTGGAGCGCATGATCGGCGTTCGCCCACCAGCATGCCACTACGCGACCTGGTCGGCGTGGATTCGCGTGGGGATCGGGGGCAGCGGCGTCGGCGGCCGCCTGCGCGCCGGCAGCAGCCACGCGAGCGCCGCGGCGAGCAGCATCGCGCCGGCGGCGACGAGATAGGCGACCTGGAACCCGGCCACGAGCGCGTCGGCGTCCACCGGTCCGCCGCCGGCGACGTGCGAGGTCCTGGACGCCGCGACGGTCGCGAGCACCGCGAGACCCAGCGCGCCGCCGACCATGCGGGTCGTGTTCAGCACGCCCGAGGCCACGCCGTGCTGATGTGGCCCGACGCCCGCAGTCGCGGCGCCGATGATCGGTGGGAACGCAACGCCCGCGCCGAACATCACGAGGACGCCGGGGATCGCCACGCCCATGACGTAGCCGGTCTCGGCGTCGGAGAGCCACAGGAGGACGAACCCCACGACGGACAGCAACAGCGCCGAGCTGATGACGAGTCGGGCGTCGCGGTTCCCGAGCCATCGGGTCGTCACCTGCGTCCCGAGGATGATCGCGAACGTGTGCGGCAGGAAGCCCGCTCCGGCCTGCAGCGGGGTCCAGCCCAGCACCTCCTGCATGAACAGCGTCAGGAAGAACCAGACGGCGAAGAGCCCGGTGGCGGACACGAGCGTCACCGCGTTCGCGGCGGCGAGGCCGGGCAGCCGCAGGAGGCTCAGCGGCAGCAGCGGCTCCACCGCGCGGCGCTGCAGGACGACGAAGGTCGCCAGCAGCACGACAGCGACGGCGATGGGCACGAGCGTCTGCGCGCGAGACCCAGCCGTGCGCCTCCGTCTGCGTGATCCCGAAGACCAGCGCGCCCAGTCCGGCCGTGGCGGTGACCGCGCCCGGCACGTCCAGGCGAGGCCGGTGCTCGACGACGCGGTCGGTGAGCAGCCGCGCGGCCATGGCGAGGACCGCGAGCCCGACCGGCACGTTCACCAGCAGCACCCAGCGCCAGGACAGCAGCTCCGTGAGCGCCCCGCCGACGAGCCCGCCGGTGGCCCCGCCCGCGGCGCCGATCGCCATCCACCAGCCCATCGCCCGGGCGCGCTGTGGTCCCTCGACGAACGAGGAGAGGAGGATCGTCAGCGTGGCGGGGGACAGGACGGCGGCGCCGAGGCCCTGCACGACGCGGCCGGCCAGCAGCTGGCCCGACGAGCCGGCGAGCCCACCGACGAGGCTGCCCGCGGCGAAGAGCGCGACGCCCGCCATGAACGCCCGCCGCTGGCCGATGACGTCGGCGAGCCGGCCCCCGAGCAGCAGGAACCCGGCGTAGGCGATCGTGTAGCCGTTGACGACCCACTGCAGGCCGGTCGAGCTGAGGTCCAGCGCGCTCTGGATGGAGGGCAGCGCGACGTTGACGACCGAGATGTCCAGCACGACCAGGAACTGGCCGAGCAGGAGCAGTGCGAGCAGCGCGCGGCCGTCGCGGGACAGGGGTGGCGGGTCGGGCATGGCCGGCACCTAGACTCGCACGATGTCCACGCTGACCGGCGTACGCATCAGGCACACCGTCGCCTTCGCGCTCAGCCATCCCCCAGGCTCCGACGGGGAGGCGGCGTTCCTCGCCGCCGCCGCCGAGCTGGCCGGCATCGACGGCGTCGAGGCCTTCGAGATCCTGCGCGAGGTGTCGCCGAAGAACGGGTTCGCGTTCGGCATCTCGATGGAGTTCGCCGATCGGGCCGCCTACACGGGCTACAACGAGCATCCCACGCACGTCGCGTTCGTCGAGCGCCGCTGGATCCCCGAGGTCTCGGACTTCCTCGAGATCGACTACGCAGCGCCCTAGGCGAAAAAGAGCGCTGTTTGCGGCAACTGCCACGAGACGGGGTTGACCGCGTCTCGGCGCTCGACGTACGGTGATCTCAAGACGCGGTACCGAGCCGCAGAGAGCGAGGCCAGGGGATGTGAGGCCCGCCGCTCTGAAGCCGGGACGACGCGAACCGCTTGCGGAGCGCGAAGACCGGTGGAGAGCACCCCAGAGTGGCTCGGGGCCGCGTCTCACCTGTTCTCCGGCGAGCCGGTCACAATCGCCTGCATGTCGACCCTCGCCGACGTCCGCCGCCATGGCCGGCGCCGCTTCAGCGGACGCGATCCGAAGGAGCGCCACCGCGCGGCGACGCCGCTCGAGCTGCTCTACGACCTGACGATCGTCGTCGCCTTCGGGACGGCGGCGGACGAGCTCGCGCATTTCGTCTCCGAGGGCCACGCCGCCGCGGGCATCGGCGGGTTCGTGCTCTCAGCATTCGCGGTGAGCTGGGCGTGGGTGAACTACTCGTGGTTCGCGTCGGCCTACGACACCGACGACTGGGTCTTCCGCCTCGCGACGATGGTCCAGATGGTCGGCGTCATCGTCCTGTCACTCGGTCTGCCGCAGACGTTCGAGTCCCTCGACCACGGTGAGGACCTGGCGATCGGGGTCGTGGTCGCGCGGCTACGTCATCATGCGGGTCCCGCTGGGCTTCCTGTGGTGGCAGGTCTCCCGCCACGACCCCGACCATGCGCCCGCGGCGCGCACCTACATGACGTGGGTCGGCGGCCGCGCAGGTCGGCTGGGTGCTCCTGGCCGTCGTCTCGCCCGTCGGTGGTCGTGACCCTGGTGGCCTTCGCCCTCCTGGTCGCGTTCGAGATGGCCGGCCCGTTCGTGGCCGAGCGAAGGTCGCAGACGCCGTGGCACGCCCATCACATCGCGGAGCGCTACGGCGCTGCTCGTGATCATCACGCTCGGCGAGGTGATCATCGGGACGGTGGCGTCGATCAACGCCGTCGTGCACGGTGAGTCGGGTTGGTCCGTCGACGCCGCGCTGCTGGCGCTCGCCGGCGTCGGCCTGACGTTCGGCTCCTGGTGGGCGTACTTCACGGTGCCGTGGGCCGAGCCGCTCGTGCGCCACCGCGAGCGCGCCTTCATCTTCGGCTACGGGCACCTGTTCATCTTCGCCGGGCTCGCCGCCATCGGCGGTGGGCTGCACGTCGCGGCCTACGCGCTGGAGGGTGAGGCGGAGATCGGGCCGGTCGCGGTCGTGCTCAGCGTTGCGATCCCGTTCGCGGTGTTCGGCGTGGCCTACTACATCGCTCTACTCGGTCGCTCATGCGGGCGCACGACCCGTTCCACGTCGTGCTGCGTCGCGGCGACGACGGCGCTGCTGGTCCTCTCGGTCGTGCTCGCGGCGGCCGGGGTGAGCGTGGCGGTCTGCCTCGTCGTGCTGGCGCTCGCACCCGCGGTGACGGTCGTCGGCTACGAGACCCTCGGTCACCGTCACATGGCCGAGGTCGTCGACAGGCTCTAGGCGTCGTGCGCGGCGCGTGCGTCGAGCACGCGCACGGCGCGCAGCGCGATCACGAGCAGCACGATCGTGACGACCGCGCCGATCGCCCAGGCGGCGACCATCGCGCCCGTCGGCGTCGCGAGGTCGAAGAAGTCGCGCCCGATCGGCAGCGCCGCGACGATCACGAAGCCCAGCGCCATGAGCCCGCACAGCCCGGCCACGAGCAGGCGCCTGCGGCCGGGCTCGTTCTCGAGCGCCATCACGACGGCGAGACCCGCGGTCACGACCGTGGCCGCCGTGACCGTCCGCGCCTCGGTCAGCGACGTGTCGAACGCATGGCGGGCGACGAGGTACGCCGTCGAGGATCCCGATGCCGGTCGCAAGCCCCGCGGGCAGCGAGAAGCGGGCGATGGCCTTGAGGAAGCCCTCCGGTCGCCACGGCCCGGTCGACGGCATGAGCGCGAGGAAGAACGCCGGCACGCCGATCGTGAGCGACGACGTGAGCGTGAACTGCCGCGGCAGCAGGGGGAAGACGCCGGTCGTGAGGGCGATCGTCACGAGCAGGAACGCGGTGAACAGCGCCTTCGTGACGAACAGCCGCGCGACGCGCTGGATGTTGCGCAGGATCTGGCGGCCCTCGTGGACCATCCGCGGGACCTCGCCGAACTCGCCGGAGACGAGGACGAGGTCGGCGACGGCGCGAGCCATCTGCGTGCCGCTGCCCTGCGCGATCGCCAGGCGCGCCTGCTTGAGCGCGGGGACGTCGTTGACGCCGTCGCCGAGCATCCCCACGTAGTCGCCCGACTCGGCGAGGACCCGCACGACCCGCGCCTTGTCCTCGGGCGAGATCCGGCCGATGGCGGGCGCGGCGCGCACCGCCTCGAGCAGCGCCTCGTCGCCGTCGGGGAGCGCGCCGCCGTCCAGGGCGGCGGACTGCGCCGGGATGCCCGCGTCGCGGGCGATCGCGCCGACGGTGGCCGGGCTGTCGCCCGACACGACCTTCAGCCCGACCTCCTCCGCGGCGAAGAACGCAACCGTCTCGCCCGCGTTCGCGCGCAGGCGCTCCGCCAGGACGACGACGCCGAGCGGGCGCAGCGGCTGGGGCAGCGGCGCGTCGGGCGCTGCGGGCGGCAGCGGTGCATCGGCCGCGGCGAGCGCCAGCACGCGCCGGCCGGTGGCGGCCTCCTCCGCGGCCCGGACGCGCAGCCGATCGTCGCCGCCGAGCAGCGCCTCCGGCGCGCCGAGGATCAGTCGCTCGCCGTCGAGCTCGAGGGCGCTCCAGCGCCGCCGCGAGGAGAACGGGACCTGCGCGACGGGCTCCACCGCGACGTCGTCGCCCGCCAGCCGCGCGTCGTGGACCGCCTCGAGCGTCGCGTTGCGCGACGGCGAGCTGGCGGCGAACACGCCGAGCGACCGGGCGAGATCGTCGTGGTCGACGTCGCCGGCGGGCACGAGCTCGACGACGCGCAGCGACGCCTCGGTCAGCGTCCCCGTCTTGTCCGTGCACAGCACCGAGACCGACGCGAGCGACTCGATCGCGTTGAGCTGCTGCGCGAGGACGCCGCGGCGGGCCATCTTCGCCGCCGAGACCGCCGCCGTGAGCGACACGAGCAGGATGAGCCCCTCGGGCACGATGTTCACGATCGCCGCGGTCAGCGTCTCGACCGCCTGCGCCTGGCTGACGTCGCGGATCGCGAGCGAGATCGCCAGCGCGACGCCGAGCGGCACCATCACCGACACGAGGATGATGAGCAGCCGGTCCATCGCCTTCTCGAGCGGCGAGCGGGGGTGGCGGAAGGCCTTGGCGGTGGCCGCCAGCCGGGCGGCGCGGCTGTCGGCGCCGACCGCGGTGGCCTCGTACGTCCCGGCGCCCTCGACGGCGAAGGAGCCGGAGAGGACCGGGTCGCCCACGCCGCGGACGACGGGCTCGGACTCGCCGGTCAGGTTCGACTCGTCCAGCGCCAGCCCGTCGACCTGCAGGAGCGTCCCGTCGGCGACGATCTGGTCGCCGCTCTGCGCGCGCACGACGTCGCCGGCGACGACCTCCTCGATCGGGATCTCCCGGCGGCGCGCGTCGCGGATCACGGTCACCGTCGGCGCGACGAGCGCGGCCAGCTTGTCCAGCGCGCGCTTGGCGCGCACCTCCTGGAACGTGCCGATCGACGTGTTCGCGACGAGGATCCCGAGGAAGAGGGCGTCCTTGGGGTTGCCGAACGCGATGGTCATCGCCCCGAAGATCGCGAGGATCAGGTTGAAGATCGTGAACGTGTTCGCGATCGCGATCGAGCGGTAGGACCGGCTCGCCCCCTGCTCGTGCGGCGTCGTGCGCTCGGCGAGGCGCTTGGCGGCCTCCGCCTCGGTCAGGCCGGTCGTCGTCGTCTCGGCGGCGTCGCCGGTCACCGTCATCGACGGATCATGACCGGTCCGCGCGGGTGCTCGCCGCGTCAGCCGGACGGCTGCAGGCGCGCCTCCGGCCGCGTCGGCTGGAAGAGCTCGACCGGGTTGCCGGACGGATCCTCGACGACGACCTGCCTGCCGCCGACCCCGTCCACGACGTCCGTGCGGAAGGCGACACCGGCCGCACGCAGCGTGGCGGCGACGGCGTCGACGTCCTCCACCTCGAGCCCGAACCGGTTCCACCCGCCGGGCTCCGGCACTGCGCCCGGCCGGATCTGGCCGCCCCCCGGCCCGCGATTCGGCGCGCTGAGCAGCAGCCGCAGGTCGCCGCGCTCGAGCATCGCGAAGGGTGGTGCGGGGTGCATCACCTCGGTGAAGCCGAGGTGTCCGGCGTAGAAGCCGATGGCCGCGTCGACGTCGTCGACGATGTACCGCACGCTCACGGTCGCCATGCCTGTCTCCCTCCGGTAAGGGGGTGTCGTTGTGCGGAATCTAGCCCGCAGACGGATACGATCGCGCGATGCAGCGGAGCACGACACGGACGCTGGCGACCCACGTCGGCAGCCTGCCCAGGCCTCGCGATCTGCTCGCGACGCTCCTGGAGAAGGAGGAGGGCCGGGCGGTCGACGAGGAGGCGCTCGACGCCCGCGTCCAGGAGGCCGTGACCGAGGTCGTCGGGTTGCAGCGCGACCGGGGGATCGACGTCGTCAACGACGGCGAGGTCGGCAAGACGAGCTTCCTCGCCTACGTCAACGATCGCCTGGGCGGCTTCGAGCCCATCACCGACAGCGCCCGCAACCCCTGGGGAGAGTCGCGGGAGGCGCGCGACTTCCCCGAGTTCTACGACACGGCGGCCAAGAGCGGCGCGGCGTCCGCGGTGCACATGCGCGCGACCGGCCCGATCACCTACACCGGCCACGATGCGATCGCCGCCGACATCGCCCACCTCCAGCAGGCGACGAAGGACGCCGGCGCCGCGGAGATCTTCATGTCGGCGATCTCACCGACGAACGTCGAGGGCTGGCAGGAGAACGCCTACTACGACACGCAGGAGGAGTTCCTCCACGCGATCGCCGAGGCCATGCGCGAGGAGTACCTGGCGATCATCGACGCCGGCTTCCTCCTGCAGATCGACGATCCGGGCCTGCTGACCCAGTACGCGATGCACGCGGACTGGTCGGTGCAGGACACGCGCGCCTGGGCGCGCACGCGGGTGGAGGCGCTCAACCACGCGCTGCGCGGGATCCCGCCCGAGCTCGTCCGGTTCCACACGTGCTACTCGATCAACATGGGCCCGCGGGTCCACGACATGGAGCTGCGCGACATCGTCGACCTCGTCCTGCAGATCGAGGCGGGCGCCTACTCCTTCGAGGCGGCGAACCCGCGCCACGAGCACGAGTGGCGCGTGTGGGAGGACGCCGGGCTGCCGGACGACAAGATCCTCATCCCCGGCGTGATCAGCCACTCGACCGTCCTCGTCGAGCACCCCGACACGGTCGCCGAGCGGATCCTGAGGTACGCGGGCGTCGTCGGGCGCGAGCGCGTCATCGCGGGCTCGGACTGCGGCTTTGCGTCCTTCGCGATCACCGACGAGCTCGACCGGCGCATCGTGTGGGCGAAGCTCGAGGCGCTGGGCGAGGGCGCGCGCCGGGCGAGCGCGGCGCTCTGGTCGTCCCCGTGAGGCGCAGGTTTGTGGGAGTGTCGCCCGAGCCACTCGACTGAAAGAGGGCGTGATGGGCTTGCTGCAGCACGGGCCGGACACCGGCCGGCTCCTCGTGAAGACCTACCGCGAAGGGGTCGCCGCGAAGGTGGGTCATGACCTCGTGATCGAGGTGACGCGCTGGGAGGCGACCGTCGATCTGGATGCGTCGACGGTCGAGCTGACCGCCGATGCGCGCTCGCTGGAGGTACGCGAGGGGGTCCGCGGCGTCAAGCCGCTCACCGACAAGGACCGGCGCGACATCGCCAAGACCATCGACGACAAGGTGCTGCGCGGGCAGCCGATCGCGTTTCGCAGCAGCACCGTGCGGTCGTCCGGCGGGGACGGGCCCCTCGTCGTCGAGGGCGAGCTCACGATCGCAGGGACGACGCGCCCCGTCACCGCGCGACTGGACGTCGATGCGGATGGCCGCGTCAGCGGGACGATCCCGCTGGCCCAGACCGACTGGGGGATCGTGCCGTATCGCGGGCTGATGGGCGCGCTGAAGGTCCGCGACGAGGTGGAGATCGTGATCGAGGCGCGCTGATTTACCCGCGACCTGCCGGGCGACAACCGGTGGGCGGTCGGATGCGTCCTGTCACATCCACCGGCCCCCACCTCCAGGAGCACAGTCATGTCGCAGGTCGAGACCGTCCGCAACGGCGTGGACATCGAGCAGCTCTTCGGCACCCTCGACGCCATCAAGGCGCAGCCGGAGATCGCGAAGTTCCGGTTCCGCGTCGCCAACCGCTGGATCGAGGGCGCCCACAACCGATCCACGATCCAGGGCTTCTACGCCGCCGGCGGTGAGGACACCACGCGCGGCGAGGCGTTCGAGGTCGACGCAGGCGAGCCGGCGATCCTGCTGGGCTCCGACACCGGTCCCAACCCGGCCGAGCACCTGCTGCACGCGCTCGCTGCCTGCCTGACGACGTCGGTCGTCTACATCGCCGCCGCGCGCGGGGTTCAGCTCACGGAGGTCGAGTCCGAGCTGGAGGGCGAGATGGACGTCCAGGGCGCCCTCGGCCTCTCCGACGAGTACCGCAACGGATTCGAGCGCATCCGCGCGTCGTTCCGGGTCACGGGTGACGCGCCCGCGGAGAAGCTCCGCGAGGTCGTCCGGCGCGCGCAGCAGCGCTCCGCCGTCTTCGACATGGTCAGCCACGGCGTGCCCGTGGCGGTCGACGTCACCACCGACTGACTCGCCCCCGGGCCAGGGCCGGGCTGACCGCCCGGCCCGTCGGTCCCTGGGCACAAGGAGAGACCCATGTTCGAGCTCACCCCCCGCACGGCGGCGGGCGCCCGCCTCGTCGCCATGGCCGAGGATCTCGCCGCCGACCTCGCGATCTGCGCACCGGAGCACGACCGCGACGCCAGCTACCCGTTCGGGAGCGTCGAGGCGCTCCGTGCACGCGGGTACTTCACCGCGCCCATCCCGTCCGAGCACGGCGGCCTCGGCGTGGAGAGCGTCCACGATCTCGTCGTCGCATCCGGCCGCCTGGCGCGCGGCGACGCGTCGGTCGCGATCGGGATCAACATGCACCTGCTGATCCTCGTGAACGTCGTGCGTCGCTGGCGCATGGCGACCGCAGCAGGAGACCTGCGCAGAGCGGAGGCCTTCGCGGCCTCGATGGAGCGCGTCGCGCGCGAGGGGGTGATCATGGCCTCCGCCGGCTCAGAGCCCGGCCAGGATCTCACGCGTCCGTCGACCACGGCGACACGCACCGCGTCGGGATGGCAGATCGACGGGCGCAAGATCTTCTGCACGATGTCGCCCGTGGCGACGACGCTCGTCACCGCCGTGCGCTTCGACGGCGGCGACGGCGGCGAGCGCTACGGATACGCGCAGGTCCCTGCCGACGCCGACGGGGTCCTGGTGCACGACGACTGGGACGGCCTCGGCATGCGCGCCTCGGGTAGCCACTCGGTGACCTTCGACGCTGTCGAGGTGCCGGGCGCAGCGCTGCGCGGAGGCTTCCGGGTCGGTGACGCGGTCGCCTACATGGAGCGCAATCTGCCGGCTGGGCTCTTCCACGCCGCCGCTTCCCTCGGCATCGCCGAATCCGCGCACGGGCTCGCCGTCGACGGAATCGCGCGCCGGTCGGACGGCGCCGGAGACAGCTGGGCGCGCAGCCTGCTCGCCGAGAGCGCCATCGAGCTGTCGGCCGCGCGGGCGACGCTGTCGCGCGCGGCCGAGCTCGTCGATGCGCTCGCCGACGAGCACCCGGCAAGCGTGCCGCCCGCCGGCGCCACCATCACCGTCTTCACCGAGGCGCAGGCCGCGAAGACGTTCGTCAACGGGATCGCCCAGCGGGTCGTCGATCGCGCGATGACGCTCTCCGGCGGGGCGGGTTACCGAAACGGCCACCCGCTGGCACGGGCCTACCGCGATGTCCGCGCCGGGTCCTTCATGCACCCCCTCGGCGCGAACCGCGCCCATGACCTCATCGGCCGCGTCACGCTCGGTCTCGACCTGGAGCTCAGCTGACATGGCCACCGCACGCATCCCCATCACCGGCGGCGGGGACCCTGCTGCGCTGCACGGGATCTCCGGCGCCTTCGCCCGCCTCGGCGGCTGGACGGCGGACCACCGGCGCGTCGTCTTCGGCGCCTGGGCGGCGATCGTCCTCGCGCTCGGCGGGCTGGCACCGTTCGCCGAGGGCGCGCTCTCCGGCGCAGGCTGGGAGGCCTCCAACTCGGAGTCGCTCCGCGCCCGCGACGCCGTCCAGTCGGCCTTCCCGGGACGCGGCGGGTACGCGCTGCCCGTCGTGGTCGCGTCCGACCGCGCGCCGTTCGACGCTCCGGTCGTGGCGGAGAGGCTCGATGCGGTTCGCGTCGCGCTGCGGTCCGATCCCGCGATCGGCGGCGTCCTGATGCCCCGGAACGGCCGGAGCGTCTCCCGCGACCGGCGGACGGTCGTCGTGCTCGGGCTGGCCGGCGCGAGCCCGGACGAGATGGTGCGGGCCGCGGACCGGCTCAAGCGTCGCCTGTCCGCGCTCTCACGGCCGGGGATCACGGTTCGCGCGACCGGCCCGGCGACCATGTGGTCGGACTTCAACGCAGCGAACCGGCACGGGATGCTGAGGGCCGAGGCGTTCTCCTGGCCGCTCACCCTGGGCCTGCTCGTCCTGGCCTTCGGCGCGCTCGTGGCGGCCGGCCTGCCCTTGTTGCTGACGTTCGCCGGCCTCGCCGGCGCCGGCGGCGGGCTGTTCCTCCTGGCGCAGGAGACCGCGGTGTCCATCTGGGCCATGAACTTCGCGATGATGTTCGCGATCGGCCTCGGGATCGACTACGCGTTGTTCATCGTCGTCCGGTTCCGTGCCGCGCTCGAGACGGATCCCGACCCGCGGACCGCGACGGTGATCGCGATGGCGTCCGCGGGCAAGGCCGTGTTCGTCAGCGGTCTGACGGTCGTCGCAGCGCTGCTGGCCGTGACGCTCGTGCCCATCCCCACGTTCCGCTCGGTGCCGCTGGGCATCGTGCTCGCAGTCGTGTTCGTGCTGGCCGCGTCGCTCACGCTGCTGCCGGCGTTGCTGTCCGCGCTCGGCGGCCGGATCGACGCCGGTCGCGTCAGGCGACGCCGCAGGGCGGGGCAGGAGAGCGCAGGCTTCGCCGCCTGGGGACGGCGCCTGCGGCGCCATCCACTTCCCTACGGGCTCGCGGCCGTCGCGGTGCTCGTGAGCCTTGCGGTCCCCGTGCTCGGTCTGCGGACCGGCATGCCGTCGATCCGGGTGGTCCCCGAGCACGCCGACGCGCGCGCCGGGCAGGACCTGCTTGCCCGCGCTTTCGGCCCGGGCGCGGCCGCCGAGCTGCAGGTGAGCGTCCCAGCGGCCGAGTCTGCGCGGGCGCGCGAGTCGCTCGCCCGCGATCGGGGGATCGCGGCGGTCCTCGCGCCGGAGCGGGCGGGCGGCACGACGCTGCTCACAGCGATCCCTCGCGACGCGCCGGCGACGGCGGAGCTCGAGCGCACCATCGATCGCGTGCGGGCGGCGCTGCCGCGCGGCGCGCTCGTCGGCGGGCCCGCCGCCGAGAGCCGCGACCTCGAACGGGCGCTCCTGGGACGCCTCGTCCCCGTGTACTGCGCCATCCTCGGCATAGGGTTCCTGCTCCTGCTCGTCCTGCTGCGTGCGCCGGTCGCCGCGGCGATCGCGGTCCTCCTCAACCTGCTCTCGACCGCCGCCGCCTTCGGCGTCGCCCGGCTCGTGTTCCAGGACGGGGTGCTCGGTTCGTTGTTCGGTGGGCAGGGGTTCGTCGACGCCTGGGCGCCGATCTTCTTCTTCGCCCTCGCGTTCGCGCTGGCCATGGACTACACGGTGTTCCTGCTGGCCACCGTCCGGGAGAACGTCGAACGCGACGGCGATGCACGGCAGGCCGTCGTGGACGGGCTGGCAAGGACCGGCCCCGTCATCAACGCGGCCGCGGGCGTGATGGTCGTCGTGTTCATGACGTTCGCGCTGGCCGGGCCGATCCCGCTGCAGGAGATGGGGCTCATCCTGGCGGTCGCGGTGCTGCTCGACGCGACCCTCGTACGTCTGTTGCTGCAGCCCGTGGCGCTGCTCCTGCTCGGCTCCCGGGCGTGGTGGACGCCGGCGTTGCTCGCCCGCCGACCTGCGCCGCGGCCTATCGAGGCGATGCCGCCAGCCGCATGAGCAGCTCATCCGCCGCCCGGAGGTCCGGCGTGCCGGAGCCCTCGGCGACGCCCTCCCGGGCGGCGGAGAGCGGTGCGATCGCGTCGTCGCCGCGTCCGTCGGCGAGCATCGCGGCGGCCTGCGAGACCGCCGCGCGCAGCTCGAGGGCCGGCGAGCGCCCTTCGCGGGCTGCGGCGATCGCGCTGTCGAAGCGCTCGACGGAGCCCGCCGTGGCGCCGGTCCGCCGGAGCAGCTCGCCCTCCAGGCGCAGGAGCTCGGGCTCGTAGAAGTAGGTGCGCTCGGTACGGCGGACCCGCGCCTCGCCGATCGCACGCAGGCCCTCCTGCCAGCGCCCGGCGCCCAGGCACGCGTCGGCGAGCACACCGAGGAGATACCCCTCGTCCATGCGCACGCCCGTCAGGCGCACCTGTGCCAGTCCGTCGGCCGCCTCCTCCATGCCCTCCTCACAGCGCCCGAGCTCCACCAGCGCCCAGCCGCGCAGCACCCGGGCCATCGCCCAGCGATAGCGATAGCCCCCGCCGGACGCCGCCTTGATGCCTTCCGCGGCCCACTCGAGCGTCGCGTCCGGCTCGCGTCTCAGCTGCCCGACCGCCGCGGCCTGCGCATAGGCCGATGCCAGTGCCGGTGCGCGTCGCGGATGCCTCGCCATCGCGATGCTCGCGAGCGCACGCTCGCGGGCCTGGTCGGCGTATCCCATGAACCACAGCGCGAGCGACGCCCAGCTGTGTGCTGCCACGCCCGGGTTGTCGCCGTAGGCGGCCGTGAGCGGGTTGGCGTACAGCCCGTCATAGAGGCTGAGGACGCGTTCGGCGTGCTCCAGTGAGCGGGTGAACGCTCCCCTGTGCAGCGACGAGCAGGCAATGAGCTCGTGCGAGTCGACGAGGAGCCCGACCGGCCCGGCCTCGACGGACAGCGCGAACGACTCCGCCACGAGCTCCTCCGACCGTGTGTACTGGCCGCGCACCTCGAAGAACGTGGCGAGCTTGAAGAGAGCCCACTGCAGCTCCTCGACCTCGTCCAGCTCCTCGCAGAGCGCGCGGACCCGCAGGAAGGCCGCCTCGGCGGCGTCGTCGTCCCAGCCGTGGACGGCGACCCGCGCGGGCCCCTCGATGCCGCGCAAGCCGAGCTCGGACCGCGGGCGCTGCTCCGGCGGAAGGGAATCGAGCAGCGCCAGCCCCGAGGTGACGTGCTCCAGCGCGTCGCGGGGAGCCACGCGGTGGAACGCCTGCTCGGCGGCGAGCTGCTGATAGCGGACGGCGCGGACCGCGTCGCGTCCCGCCATGAACTGCGATGCCAGCTGGGCGGCGACATCGGAGGTCCGGCCTGCGTGGCCACGCTCGACACGCAAGCCGATCCTCACATGGGTCGACCGCCGGCGGGGCCGAGGAAGACGCTCGTACAGGATCTCCTGACAGAGGTCGTGGATGAAGCGGTAGCGGCCCGTGAGCGTGCCGTCCGGCCACGTCTCCTCGTCGATCGCCTCGATGAACGCGGCGCGCGCCGCCAGGCGCTCGAGCACCGCCTCGACGTCATCGGCGTCGCGCTCGCAGCCGGCGGCGACGGCTGCCCCGGCAACCTCCACGCCGGCCACACTCGCCGCCTCGAGGACGTCGCGCTCGGCGTCGCCGAGCAGCAGGAGCTGGCCCTCGACGAGCTCGCGCAGCGTCTCCGGGATCCCGCCCAGCAGCGCGTCTGCGGTGGCGTCCTCGCCGTCGAGTCCCTGGTCTCGCCAGCTGTCGACGACCTTCTCGAGGAAGAGCGGGTTCCCGTGCGTCCGGGCGTGGAGTCCGGCGACCACGGCGTCGGACGTCCGAGCGCCGCGGGTGCGTAGGTAGCGGCCCACCGCCTCGGCCGACAGCGGCGCGGGGGCGAGCTCGACGGCGTGACCACGGAGCCGCAGCTCGCGGGCGACGCGGTGCAGCGGATGGCCGGCCGCGGCTGCGTCCTGAGGTCGGTAGGTCACGACGAGGAGCAGGTGGTTGGGCTCGCGGCGCCGGGCGAGCGCTGTGACGAGGTCGATCGTGGAGTAGTCGCTCCAGTGGAGGTCCTCCAGGACCAGGACGACGGGCCGCGTCGTGGCCAGCCCCTCGACGAGGTCGACCATCTCGCGCAACATCCGCTCTGGCGTCGTACCGGTCGCACGCGCCTCCAGGGCCGCCCGGTCGGACCGCGACGCGATCCAGGGCATCTGCATGAGCCACGTCGGCGCGTACTCGCCGAGCAACCGCGCGACGTCATCGCCCGCCGCGCCGCGCGCGAGGCGGCCGATCGCATCGAAGACCGGAAGGTAGGCCTCGCTCGGCCCGTGGTGCTCGACGCACTGCCCGAGTCCGACCACGGCGTCCGCCTGCTCGGCGTTGCCGAGCAGCGCCTCGACGAGGGTGCTCTTGCCGATGCCGGGCTCGCCGGTGAGGAACACGACGCGCCGCTGCCCCGCGACGGCGTCCCGCAGGCAGCCGGCCAGGATGTCGATCTCACGGTCGCGGCCGACCGGCTTCGTCGCGGCGCGGCGCGGCGTCCTCGCTCCCCGGCCTGTTGGCGGGGGTCGCTCCACGACGTGATCCAGGGCCGGGTCCTGTCGCAGGATCCGGACCTGTAGCGCCCTGAGGTCCGCGGAGGGCTCGATGCCCAGCTGGTCGTCGAGCTCGCGGCGGAACGTCTGATAGCTGCCCAGCGCCTCACCGTGACGGCCGCAGCGGTACAGCGCGAGCATCGCCTGACCGCGGAGACGCTCACGCACCGGATGTCGCGCGAGGAGCGCCTCCAGCTCACCGACGAGCTCTCCATGGCGCCCGAGCTGCAGGTCCGCCTCGATGCGATCCTCGTGGCAGGCGAGGTGCGCCTCCTCCAGCGCCACGCGCTCGGGTCCCGCGAACGGCTCCGTGAGACCGCCGAGTGCCGGGCCGCGCCAGAGCGAGAGGGCGGCCTGCAGCCGCAGCGATGCCACGGCAGCGTCGCCCGACGCGAGCGCGTCGGCGCCCTCACGCCGGAGGCGCACGAAGCGATGGAGGTCGAGCTCGTGCGCGCCGAGTTCGAGCGCGTAGCCGGGACGGCGCGTCGCGAGGATCCCGTCGGGCAGGACCTTCCGCAGCCCCGACACGTAGATCTGCACCATCTTCACCGCCGACTCGGGCACCGCCTCGCCCCAGATGTCGTCGACGAGGCGGTCCATCGCAACGACACGGCCGGCGTCGAGGAGGAGGCGCACGAGCAGCGCCTGCTGCTTGTAGGGACCGAGGCGGAGTCGATCGTCACCGTCCCACGCCTCGAAGGGCCCGAGGATGCGGAAGTCCATGGGTGATGTCCAACGCTACCCGTGCATCGCCTGCCCCGCAAAACCGCGTCGCCCGCCGTCCGCGCGCCTACCAGGACCTGCTGACGCGCGGCGTCCTCGCGGTCTTCGCCTCCCTGGTGTCCCGGGCCTTCAGGCGCGGGCTGTCGGCGATGACGCCACGACGGCGCAGGCCGGCGATGCGGGTCTCGCCGTCGAAGTCCAGCAGCCGCGCCCTGCGGGGGTCGACGGAGATGTCGAGGCAGAACTGCTCCTGTTCTCCCGGCCCGGTGTCGTCCTGCACGATCTGGCCGTCGACCTCCACCCGCGCGCCCAGCCACCCGCCGTCGACGGTGATGGAGACGATGCTCGACCCGCCGAGGACGACCGGGGGGACGAAGCCGGCGTGGTCGGCGAGCGGCGTGACGACCATCCCGCCGTGGTCGTAGGCCAGCAGCGGGCCGTCGGCGGCGAGCGTGTACGCGCTCGATCCCAGCGCGGTCGCCACGATCACGCCGTCTCCCGCCGTCCGCGCGTACGGGTCGCCGTCGACGTCGATGGCGAGGATCACCTGCCCGGAGCCGCGCCGGACGACCACGACGTCGTTGATCGCCGTGTCGACGCGGACGCCATCGCGCTCGATCGCGAGGCCGGTGAGCTCGCGCGCCTCCCAGTCGTCGCCGGCGAGGCGATCCAGCGCCGCGCGGATCTCCGACGCGGGCGCGGACGTGAGCGCTCCGAGGCTCCCCATGGCGATGCCCAGCACGGGGGTGTCGGTCGTGCCCGCGCGGTCGAGCGCCCCGAGCACGGTGCCGTCCCCGCCGATGGCGAGCAGCACGGCGCAGTCCTCCGGCTCGACCGGATCGGCGACCCGGCGGTCCTGACCGGGCACGAGCACCTGACCGAGGCGTGCACCGTGCGCCTCGGCCCAGGCGCGGACGGTCGCCAAGGCCCCGTCGATGTCGCGGGACGGGTGGACGACGAGGCCGATGGTGTGGACGTCGCGAGCCATGGGGGGAAGGTACGCCCGGGCGCCCGGTCAGACCGCCGTGAAGCGCACGCTGCGCGTCGCGAGGTCGGCGAGCTCGAGGCGGACGGTGACGTCGTTGCCGGGCGCGGGCGCATGGCCGTCGAGCTTGCCGCGCACCGCGGGCTCGGCGAGCTGCACGAGCTTCTCGTCGACGACGACCGCCGGGAAGACGTCGCCCTCGCGGCCGGAGAGCAGCGCCGCCTCGACGAGGTCGACCACCCCGCGCTCGACGGTCGCGGCGCGCCGCCCCGCGGCTGTCATGGCGTCGGGCAGCGCGGCGAGCCCGGCGTGGATCCAGTCGGGGATCGGCGTGCCCGCCGACGCCGCGAGGCAGCACTCGGAGACGTAGCGGTCCTGCAGGCGGCGCAGCGGCGCGGTCGCGTGGGCGTACGCGCCCGCGATGGCGAAGTGCCAGGACTCCGCGGGCGGCTCGCCGTCGAATGAGATGTAGCCGGCGCCCCGGCCCACGCCCGCCGCCTCGTGCATGAGCGCGGCGTGGGCGGGGAGCGTGGGATCGAGGCTGCGGACGAAGTCGGGATAGGACATCGAGCGCGGCCACGACGCGCCCAGCGCGTGGGCCTGGCGGCGCAGGCGCTCCAGCGAGCGCTCGTCGGGCGGCGGCTGGGTCCGCAGGATGCCGGTGCCGGCGTCCAGCATGAGCTGGGCCGCGGCCATGCCGGTGAGGAGGGAGATCTGCGCGTTGTGGTCCTCGGTCGCGAGCGGCACGCGGTAGCGGACGGTCCAGGATCCCGTCCTCGCGCACGACCTCCTGCTCGGGGATCTCCAGCTGCACGCCGCCGCGCGCGATCTCCAGCGCCAGCCGTCGCTCCCCGACCTCCGCCAGCAGCTCGGCGACCGGCGCGGGGACGTCCGCGTACGTGTGCTGCGCGACGCTGCGGACCTCGGCGCGGGCGACGTCGGTGGAGACGAGGTTCCCGGCGTCGTCGAGGTCGAGCGTCCAGAGGACGGCAGGGGTCCACTGCCCCGGGAGCAGGCTCGCGACGCCCTCCGACAGGGCGAGCGGGTGCAGCGGCGTCTTCGCGTCGGGGGCGTAGACGGTGACGCCGCGCGCGTGGGTCTCGGCGTCGAGCGCGCCGCCGGGCGCGACGAACGCCGCGACGTCGGCGATCGCGTAGCGGACGCGGTGCCCGTCGCCGCGCCGTTCGATGTGCAGCGCCTGGTCGAGGTCGCGCGAGCCGGGCGGGTCGACGGTCACGAAGGGGACGTCGACGCGATCGCCGCCTCTGCGGCGCGCCGATGGCGCGCACCTCCGCCTCGACCTCCGGCGGGAACGCGGTGGGGACGTGGGCCTCGCGGCGGATGGCCTCGAACCCCTCCTGGAGCGCGGCCGCGGGGACGACCCTGATCGGCCGGTGCGCCATCCGCGGCAACCTAGCGTGCACACATCGCGCGCCCGGGCATCATTGGGACATGGCGCGTGTGCTGCTGGTCCTCATCGCGATCCTGGCGCTCACCGCCGCACCCGCGGCCGCGCAGTCGCTGAAGGCCTCCTCGGCGGTCGGCGACGCCGTGTCGGCGTTGCGGAGCGGCACGACGGTCTACGTCCATCCCGACGCGCGCGACGCGCTCTCGGAGGCCGACGCGAGCCAGATCGCGTCCAGCATCCGGGAGTCCGGCGGCCGCACGTTCGTCGCGGTGCTCCCAGCCGGTGCCGGCTCCGGGAACGTCGCCCAGCAGATCGGCGAGCGGGCCCGCATCAACGGCACGTACGTCGCGGACGTCGACCGAACCTGGACCGCCGCGAGCACCGATCTCCGCTCGGGCCAGGCGACGCAGCTCATCGCCGACGCCTCGCAGGGCCGCGAGGACGACGCGGCCGGGACGCTCGGCGCCTTCGTGCCGTCGGTAGCCGACGCCCGTCCCGGGCAGTCCGGGGGCGGCGGCGTGAGCGGAGGACTGATCGCGATCCTCGCCGCCGTCGCCGGCGGCGGCGGTCTGCTGGCCTGGCGCTCGCAGCGCAGGCGCAAGGCGCGCCAGGCGGCCGAGGTGGCCGAGCTGCACAAGGTGGCGCGCGACGACCTCGACGCGATCGGCGAGGACATCCGGCTGCTGGAGATCGACGTCGACATGCCCGGCGCCGATCCGCGCGCGAAGGAGCGCTACGGGGAGGCGGTCCTGGCCTACACCCGGGCCGAGGAAGGCCTCGACCTGGCCAGGACGAGCGCGGCGTTCCAGCCCATCGGCCAGGCGCTCGAGGAGGGTCGCTTCGCGCTGGCGGCGGCCAAGGCGCACCTCGCCGGCCGGGACGAGCCCGAGCGCCGCCCGCCCTGCTTCTTCGACCCCCGCCACGGCCCGTCGGTCACCGACGTCGAGTGGGAGCCGGCAAGGGGAGCCACGCGCGAGGTGCCGGTCTGCGCCGCGGATGCCGCCCGCCTCGAGGCGGGCGAGGAGCCCGACAGCCGCCACGTCACGGTCGGCGGCGAGCGGATGCCGTACTACCAGGCGCCCGGCTACTACGGCGGCTACTACGCAAGCGGCATGTTCGGCGGCTTCGGCGGGTTCCTGCCCGGCGTCCTGTTCGGGTCGATGATCGGTGGCGGCTGGGGCGGCGGCGCCTCGTTCGACGGCTCCGGCTACGACGGCGGCGGTTTCGGGGGCGGCGACTTCGGAGGCGGCGACTTCGGCGGGGGGGACTTCGGAGGCTGACGCCTCGTCGCGCCTCGCGACCTCAGTGGCGGCGCAGGCCGTGGCGCACCGGGCTCCACGGCGCGTTGCCGCGCCGCATCCGGTACAGGCCACGCCCGACCCACGCCGCGAGCTGCAGGGTGAGCACCGCGCTCGCCACGCGGCCGCGGCGCTTGCGCCTCATGCGACTGCCTTCGCCTTCAGCGTGTCGAACTCCGCCTGCGTGATCGCGCCGCTGTCGAGCAGCGCCTTGGCCTTCTCGATCTCGCTCGCCGGGCCGCTGCCCGTGCCGGCCGCCTGGCGCACGTAGCTGTCGAACTGAGCCTGCTGGGCCTGCACGTCCTTCTGCTGGCGCTCGGCCATGCCGTCGTGCTGCGCGACGAGGTACACGAGCACGCCGAGGAACGGGATGACGACCAGGAAGATCGTCCACAACGCCTTCGTCCAGCCACCGATGTCGTGCCGGCGGAAGACGTCGGTCAGGATCACGATCAGGATCCAGATCCACGCCACCCACGCGAAGAAGATGATCATGCTCCAGAGCAAGTTCATGAAGGGATAATCGGCTGCGATCACCAAGGTGCCACTCCTCCTCTGCCGTCTGTCATGTCGAGGGGATCGTCCGCGCTGGGCGGGTGGTGGGGCAATGGTGCGCGCACGTCGATCGGCTGCGTGCGTGCGCCTGCGGCTACGCCAGCACCCCGGTGAGCCGCCAGTCGAGGACGTCCTGCGCATCGCCGCCTCGGCCCCGCCGACCGGACGATCGAGCGCAGGCCCACGAGCCCGCCGCCGCCCGGGAGCGGGTCCGCGGCGGTCACGGTGACCGTGCTGTGCAGCGTGTCGCCCTCGTGGACCGGCCCGGTGTGGTCACACCCCTCCCAGCCGACGATCGTCACGAGCTCCGGGAGCACGCGGCTGATCTGCGCCGCGGCGATCCCGATCGTGTGCCCGCCGTAGACGAGCCGGGTCCCGCCCGCGGCCCCGGCGTCGTGGTGCGCGATCGCGACGTTGAGCGTGAGGCGCGCCAGCTCGGGGGCGGAGGAGACGACGTCGCCGCCCTCGACCTCCCAGCTGTCGCCCACGGCCACGCCGTCGAAGTGCCGGCCGGACGGGAACGCCGCGCGGAACGCGCCCAGGTCGACGCCCTGGAGCGCGGCGGTGGCCGACGGGGCCGGGCCGTCCAGGGCCACCGCGGCGACGTCGGCGTCGTGGCCCGTCTCCGGCGCGCCGTCGCGCAGCGGCAGCATCGCGCAGCGCAGGAAGTCGAGGACCGGGCGGTCCTCCTGGTCGACGGTGGTGATGCGCAGCACGGCCAGACCGGTGGGCGCGCGGCCGGGCCGCCGTGTGTTCTCGCGCAGCGCGACGACCCCCGTCGTCGTGCGCAGCGTGTCGCCGAGCACGACGAGGCGGTGCAGCGCGAGCCCGCGGTAGAAGAGGTTGGCCCGCACGCGCCGGGTGAACAGCGTCGACTGGCCGATCGCGACGTCGCAGACCAGCGCGGGGTGCGCGGGCACGGCGTCGCGTCCGAGGACGCGGCGTGCGAGCGACGCGTCGAGGGAGAGGCGCATCCGGTCGCCGAGGATCGCCTGGTGCAGCGCCGCGTGGCCGTCGGTCAGCGTCAGCGCCGGGGCGTCGTCGATGACGTCGCCGACGGTGAGGTCGTCGAAGTAGGGGCCGGAGATGAGGCCTGGCATCGGGACATCGTGACGATTGCACTGGCATTCGGTTGGCACGAAGGCGATGCTCCGCGTGACACCGATCGAGGAGACCGAGATGCGAGAGCGTGCGGAGCACGCGGTGGTGGTCGGAGCGAGCGTGGCAGGCCTGCTCGCGGCGCGCGTGCTGGCCGACCACTACGACCGCGTCACCGTGATCGACCGCGATCGGCTCCCAGACGGTGTTCACGACCGGCGTGCCGTCCCGCAGGGACGCCACGCCCACTCGCTGCTGCCCCACGGGCAGGACTGCCTCGAGGAGCTCCTCCCCGGATCCACCGACGAGCTCGCGGCCGCGGGCGCCGTCCGCTGCCGCAGGCTCGACGACATGCGCCTCGTCGTCGGCGGGCACGAGCTGCACCGCATCTCCACGGACGGCTACTCGCTCTACGCGAGCCGCGCGTTCTTCGAGGCGCACATCCGCGAGCGTGTCCTCGCGCTGCCCGACGTCGCCGTCCGCGACGGCTGCGACGTCCTCGCGCTCACCGCGACGCCCGACGGGACGCGCGTCACCGGCGTCCGGGTCGTGTCACGCGAGGACGGCGCGGCGGCCGAGGCGCTGCAGGCGGACCTCGTCGTCGCCGCCACGGGCCGCGGCGCTCGCGTGCCGGCGTGGCTCGAGGAGCTCGGGGCTCCGAGGCCGGTCGAGGAGCGCGTCGACGTCGACGTCGTCTACGCGAGCCGCCACGTGCGCCTGCCCGAGGACGGGCTCCGCGGCGACAGGATGCTCCTCTCCAGCGCGTCGCCCGAGCGGCCGACGGCCCTGTTCGTGTTCCCGCAGGAGGGCGGCCGCTACATCGTGTCGACGGGCGGCTTCGGCGCCGAGCACCACCCTCCGGCCGATGGGGACGCGCTCCTGGAGTACGCCGCCGCTTCGGCACCCGACGACCTGCGCGACGTCGTGCGCGAGGCCGAGCCGACGGACGACCGCGTGACCCAGCGGTTCCCGTCGGACGTGCGGCGGCGCTACGACCTGCTCGACACGATCCCCGAGGGCCTCGTCGTCTGCGGCGACGCCGTCTGCTCCTTCAACCCCACCTACGGGCAGGGGATGACCGTGGCCGCGGGGGAGGCGGTCGCGCTCCGCGACTGCCTGGCGGACGGCCCCGAGGACGTGGGCCGGCGCCACCTCGCCGCGGCCGCGCCCCTGGTCGACCACGCCTGGCGGATGTCGGCGACCGCCGACCTCGACATCCCGGGGGTGCGGGGACCCGCACCGACGAGACGCGCGAGTTCGGCGCCTACCTGCGCCTCGTGCAGGCGAAGGCCGAGGTCGATCCCGCCGTCGCCGGCACGCTGGCGGGCGCCATGGGCATGGTGGTGCCGCTGGCGGCGCTGACGGCGCCGGCGATGCGGGAGCGGGTCGTGGGCGTTCCGGCCTAGCGTCGTGAGTCGCTAGCGCCTGTTCGCCGGCCAGATCCCCTGCTTGCCGGGGGAGAGGATGCCGTTCGGGTCGAGCGCGTCCTTGATGCGCTCGCTCGTGCGGCGCTGGATGTGGTCGTTGAAGTCGAGCTGGTCGGCCACGAGGTCCATGTGGTGGATGTTCGTGCGGTACGGGACCTTCTTGACCTTCGCGAGCTCGAGGACCATCTCGTCGTAGGCCGCGTAGACCTCGCGCGTCTGCTCCTCGTCGTTGGGGTCGAAGAACGTCGTCGTGACGTGGATGACGTTGCGCGGGGACATGAGCAGGCCGCCGAGGTACTCCCAGCCGTGGCGGTCGTAGAGCTCGCGGACGAGCTTGAACGTCCGCACCACGTCCTTGCCGGTCAGCGGGCCGACCGGGGAGAAGTCCAGGTGCCCGGTCTCCTCGCCGTAGGGCGTCTTGAACAGGTCCATGAGGTCCATCTCCGGGATGCCGCACTGGACCTGCTCGTCGTGGCCGCGGGCCTGCGCGTGACGCTCGGTGCCCGGCATCTGGTGGCAGCTCACCTCGACGCCCGGGATCGCCTCGAGCGTCTCCCGAGCGATGTCCCAGTGCGCGTCGACGATCGCCTGGCGCCCGTAGAGCGCGAAGCGCAGCCGCCAGGTGGGATCGGACGAGTCGATGAACGGCTTGGCGTCCATGCCGACGCCGATCCCGCGGCCCATGATGGGGTAGTTGCGGATGATCCCCTCGAGCATGAGCGTGCGCAGCGCGTCGACCATCGCCTCCAGGGCCTCCTCGCCCTGCCAGGTCGCGCCGCAGGCCGCGTAGACCTCCGGGCGCGGCATGATCCAGACGCCCATCTGGGTCACGATCCCGAAGTTGCTCTGCATGAACAGGCGGTCGAGCGACGGGCCGTAGGAGTGCTGGTAGACGTGCCAGGCCTCGTTGCCGCTCTGGCCGCCCATGCCGGTGCGCAGGACCTCGCCGTCGGGGAGGACGACCTCCATGCCGCAGACGTTCGTCGCGTGGTCGCCGTAGGGGGTGTAGCCGCGCCCGTACTCCAGGGTGTTGCCGACGACGCTGCCCCAGCCCAGGTCGGGGATCGAGGGCCAGCAGTTGCCGCCCGCCGCCTCGAGCGCGTCGTGGAGGTCGAACCAGCGCACGCCGGGCTGCACGACGGCGTAGCAGAGCTCCTCGTTGACCTCGAGGACCGCGTTCATCTCCCGCATGTTCACGATGACCGACCCGCGCACGCGAGGCGCGGCGCCGCCGTAGGTGTTGTTGCGGCCCTGGCCGATGGTCCACAGCGGGATGCCGTGCTCGTTGGCGATGCGCACGATCGCCTGGACCTGCTCGGTCGTCGTCGGCGAGACGGCGGCGGAGGCGTCCCACTCGTCGGACTGCTTGTAGGCGTACGGATCGCGGAACTCGCGCAACGCCTCCGTGTCGGTCATGACCGCATCGGCGCCCAGCGCGTCCACGAAGGCGTCGATCGCCTTCTCGACATCGCCCTCGGACACTCCGGCAGGCAGGACAGTGGCCACGGTTCTCCCCCAGACCTCGCTCGACTTCCCGTCCGACGATCCTACGTTCAGCCGCTCTTCGCGTCGAGGCGCTGGAGGAGATCGTGGGCGGCCAGCTCGATCTCCTTGTGGCGCCACTCCGCGGCGCGGTAGTGGCAGGCGATGATCCCACTGCGGTGGATGCGGCGGAAGTCGCCGAAGACGAACGCGCAGCGCCCCTTGGTCCCGTCGGCGGCGCCCTCCGTCAGCCCGAGGAACCACTCGGCGTACTCCTCCCAGGAGTGCTTCTCGAGGTAGGCGTTCTCCTGCTCGGCCTTCGGCTGGACGTCGCCCCACCGGCTGTCGAGGACGTACTGCCGCTTGTCGATCAGGTCGATCGCGTGCTCGAGGCCGGCGGGGTTGACCACGTACGACGCCACGCGGTCGCCCTACCCGTCAGCGCGCCTCGGCCGACGGGTCGTCCACGCCGACCCACGGGCCGGTCGGGCCCTGCAGCCCGAAGACCTCGTGCCGGGTGCGCCCCGTCGCCGGATCGGCGACCGGCGTGAAGCCCTCCGCGGGCGTGTCGGTCGAGTAGATCCCCAGCAGGAGCCCCGGGGCCAGCTCGCGGACCTCGTCGATGAGTCCCCACGCACCCGCCGGGTTGTCGAACGCCGGGTAGTCCATGACGAGCGCGGGGCCGCCGTCGAGGCCCGACGGCCGGATGTCCCAGGCGAAGCGCAGGCTGCGTACGACGTCCTGGCCGATCTGCCAGATGTTGTGGCCCTCGCCCCGCGTGTACGCCTTGCCGTACCAGTCATCCTGGCCCTGCGAGGTCAGGAACCCACGGAACGCCTCGGCGAAGTACGGCGGCACCCAGGGGGCGAACTCGCCCTCCATCGCGGCCGGATCCGGGGCGGGCAGCGTGCGCCAGAGGTCGAGGAGCCGCTCGCGGTCGAATCCGCTGATGCGCTCGAAGGTCCACGTGCTCTCTCTCGTCGCCATGCCGCTCCCCGGTCGGTCGGCCAAGCCTACGGAGATGGCGCTAGCGTCGGGCGACTGCACGCGACGAGGGGAGCGACGTGGGGTTCGATGAGCGGATCGATCCGGAGCTGCGCGACGGCCTGGTGCTCTACCAGGCGCTGGGCTTCGAGGCCGGGGACCTCAGCGGGGAGACCCTCGCGACGATGCGGACCACGGCGGCGGCGCTGTTCGCCGAGGCCATGGCCGACGTCCCACCGAACGACCGCGTCGTGCGCCAGGACCGCACCGTCCCCGGGCCGGACGGCGACGTCCCGGTGCGGGTGCACCGCTGCGTCGACGCGACCGGCACGCTGCCCGCCCTCCTGTGGATCCACGGCGGCGGCATGATCTTCGGGAGCATCGACCAGGACGACCTCGCCTGCGACGCCTACGCGGAGGCCGTCGGCTGCGTCGTCGTGAACGTCGACTACCGCCTCGCGCCCGAGCACCCGCACCCCGCGCCGGTGGAGGACTGCTACGCCGCGCTGCGGTGGATGGCCGACAACGCGGCCGAGCTCGGGATCGATCCCGAGCGGATCGCGGTCGGCGGCGCGAGCGCTGGCGGCGGGCTCGCCGCGGGCACCGTGCTCATGGCGCGCGACCGCGGCGGCCCGGCCGTCGCGTTCCAGCTGCTCGTCTACCCGATGCTCGACGACCGCGACGCGACCCCCTCGGCCGGCGAGTTCAGCGGGATCCTCAGCTGGAGCCACGAGCACAACGTGTCGGGCTGGAAGGCGTATCTCGGCGATCGCGCCGGCACCGACGCCGTCGATCACTACGCCGCGCCCGCGCGGGCGACCGACCTCGCGGGCCTGCCGCCCGCGCTCATCCAGGTCGGCGAGCTCGAGACGTTCCGCGACGAGGACATCGAGTACGCGGCGCGCCTCCTGCGGGCCGGGGTGCCGACGCAGCTGCACGTCTACCCGGGTGCGTACCACGCCTGGGACCTGGCGGCCCCCGAGTCGCGCGTGGCCGTGCGGATGGTCGAGGAGCGGATGGACGCGCTGCGCGGCGCGCTGCAGCCCCAGGCCGCCGCGCCCGCGTGATCACGCGGCGACCTCGCGCCGCGTGATCCGCCAGGCCCCGATCGCGAGCGGCAGCAGCATCCAGAGTGCGAGCGCGGTGCCGGCGTGCGCCCACTGGGTGGCGCTCATGACCTCGTCGTGCATCGGCGCGAGGGCGAGCCGCGTGTCCAGCCACGGGGCCGCGTCGGTCAGGAAGGACAGCGAGGCGACCGCCGTCCACGCGATCGGCAGCGCGAAGAGCGCGACGATCGCGGGGGCCGAGGCGAGCAGGACCATGCCGAAGGCGACGCCGGTGACCATCCCGGCCGTCAGGTAGACCGCCGACTGCGCGAGCAGCGTGCCGGCGTCGGACCAGGTGCCGTCCACGCCCGGGGAGGCGACGAGCACGCCCACGGCGACGATCCCTGCGCTGAGGAGGAGCATCGCGACGGCGAGGAGCACGCTCGCACTGAGCTTGGCGACGAGGACCCGGGAGCGCACGGGAACGAGCGCGAAGGTGATCATCCCGGTGCGCTGGGACCACTCGGAGGTCACGAGCAGGATGCCCGCGACCGGCAGCAGCACCGCTGCCGGCAGCAGGCCGTCGCCGAGGACGGCCGCGAAGGTGTGGTCCGCCGCGTCGCCGGACGCGAGACGGGCGATCACGACGAGCGCGGCGAGCGCGACGGTGGCGACCTGCAGCCAGAACCCGGCACGGGTGTCGAGCATCTTGCGCAGCTCGACGGAGACGAGGCGCCCGAGAGGGGGACGCGTGTGGACGCCGGCGACGTCCGCGGGGATCGGTGCGGTGAGGGCGACGGTGCTCATGCGGTTGCTCCAGTCGGCTGGGTCAGTTCGAAGAACAGTCGTTCGAGGCCCGCGCCCTCGGCCGGGGCGAGCCGGTGCAGCACGACGCCGCCGTCCAACGCGGCGCGGGCGACGACCTCGGGCCGGGCGTCGACGAGGCGGCGGTCGCCGTCGAGGTGATGCATGGTCAGGCCGGCGCCGTGCAGGGCCACGTCGAGCGCGGCCGGGTCGGCGGCCTCCACGACGGTCCCGGACTCGGTGAGCAGCTCGGCGTGCGTGCCCTGCGCCTGGATGCGGCCGGCGCCGATGATCATCATCCGGTCGGCGACCGCCTCCACCTCGGTCAGGAGGTGCGAGGACAGGAGCACGGTGCCGCCGCGGTCGGCGAAGCCGCGCAGCAGCCCGCGCATCCAGCGCATCCCCTCGGGGTCGAGCCCGTTGGCGGGCTCGTCGAGGATCAGGACCTCGGGGTCGCCGAGCAGCGCGTGCGCGAAGCCGAGACGCTGGCGCATCCCGAGCGAGTACTGGCCGACCCGTCTGCGGGCCGCCGCCTCGTCGAGGCCGACGAGCTCCAGCAGCTCGTCGACGCGCCGCACGGGGACGCCCATCGTCCTCGCGGAGACCGCGAGCGCCTCGCGGCCACGACGCCCGGCGTGCTGCGCCGAGGCATCGAGCAGGATGCCGACGCGCCGTCCGGGGTTGGGCAGGTCGCGATAGCGACCGCCGAGGATCCGGGCCTCGCCGGCGTCGGGCTCGGACAGGCCGACGAGCATCCGCATCGTCGTGGTCTTCCCGGCGCCGTTGGGGCCGAGGAAGCCCGTCACGGTGCCCGGCTCGCAGCGGAAGCTGACGTCGGACACGATCGTCCGGCCCCCGAGCTGCTTGGTGATTGCCTGCGCTTCGATCATGTCCGCAGACTCGCGGTCGGCCGGGGGCGAGACCACGGTCGGTGGGCTGCGCTCTCCGGACCCCGCGACGGTGGCGGACAGCGACTTTGGTAGGGGGTCGGGCACCCGGCGCTCGCTTAGCCTTCGCGCTCGAGCGATGGCGCGTCAGATGACAACACGCTTCACCCAGGCGCTGCCCGGGGTCGTGGCCGAGGACCCGACGGCGGCGCGCGGCCGGCGCGATCGGATCGTGGACGCGGCGATGTACGTGTTCGCCGTCGTCGTCGGCGCCGCGACCCTGGCGGACACGTGGGAGGAGCATCCGACCTGGTTGCGCGTCGTGGCCATCGTGGTCGGCATCGCCGCGGTCGTCTCGCTCCGCTGGCGCAGGACGCATCCGGGTCCCGTCGGGATCGGCATCGGAGCGGTCGCGCTCGTGATCCTCACGGCCTCGGGCGCGCTGGTCGTCGCGACCTTCAACGCGGCCATCAGGGCGCGCGGTCGCGATCTCGCGATCGTCGTCGCCCTCGCGATCGGGTGGGCGTTCCTGAACCCCGTGCTGTATCCGCCGGACGGCAGCTACCTGTTCGACGCCGGAGCGAGCCTGCTCATGGCAGCCGTCGCCGTGGGCTGGGGGCTCTTCGTGCGCGCCCGGCGCGCGCTGGTGCGGTCGCTGCGCGACCAGGCCGAGCGCGCCGGGGACGAGGCCCGCGCGGCCGAGCGGCGGCGGATCGCGCGCGAGATGCACGACGTGCTCGCGCACCGCCTCTCGCTGCTCTCCGTGCACGCGGGCGCGCTCGAGTTCCGCCCCGACGCGCCGCCCGAGGAGGTCGCCGAGGCCGCGAGCGTGATCCGCGACAGCGCACGCGCCGCGCTCGACGATCTGCGCGGCGTGATCGGCATCCTGCGCGAGGACGGGGGAGACAGCTTCACCGAGCCGCCGCAGCCGACGATCGCCGACCTCCCCGCGCTGGTGGAGGAGTCGCGGAGGGCCGGGATGCGGATCACGGCACAGATCGAGCTGGGCGACGCGACGCCGGACGCCGCCGTCGGCCGGACCGCCTACCGCATCGCGCAGGAGGGCCTGACCAACGCGCGCAAGCACGCGCCGGGCGCCGCCGTCACCCTCAGCGTCCGGGCGCCCGACGGCGATCTGCAGGTCGAGATCCGCAGCCTCGCGCCGGTGGCCGTCCCCGCGGCGTCGCAGCTCCCCGGGGCGGGGACGGGCCTCATCGGGCTCGCCGAGCGCGTCACGCTCGCCGGCGGCGAGCTCGAATCCGGCGTCGACCCCGCGGGCGCGTTCGTCCTCCGCGCCTGGCTGCCGCGATGATCCGCGTCCTGCTCGTCGACGACGACGCGCTCGTGCGCTCGGGGCTGCGGATGATGCTGGCCGGCGCGGAGAGCCTCGAGGTGGTCGGCGAGGCCGCCGACGGCCGGGAGGTGCTCGGGGCGGTCGACCTCCACCGTCCCGACGTCGTCCTCATGGACATCCGCATGCCGCACGTCGACGGGATCGCGGCGACGCGACTGCTCGTCGCGCAGCCGGACCCGCCCGCCGTCCTCGTGCTCACGACCTTCGACGCCGACGAGCTCGTCCTGCGCGCCCTGCAGGCCGGCGCGGCCGGCTTCCTGCTCAAGGAGACCTCGCCGACGGAGATCGTCCGCGCGATCGAGCTCGTCCACGCCGGCGACGGCATGCTGTCGCCCGCGGTGACCCGGCGGCTGATCGCCATGGTCGCGGGCGACTCGGACGCAGGCATGCGGACCGAGCAGGCGCGCGAGCGGCTGGCCACGCTCAGCCCGCGCGAGCACGACGTCGCGCTGGCCGTCGGGCGCGGCCTCGGCAACGCCGAGATCGCCGCGACGCTGTATCTCTCCGTCCCCACGGTCAAGGGCCACGTCTCGCGGCTGCTCGACAAGCTCGACGTCGACAACCGCGTTCAGATCGCGCTCCTCGTGCAGGCGGCGGGCGAGCAGCACCGATGAGTTCTCCGGACGCCCGCCGTCCCTAGCCCACATCGACGCAGGAGGAGCGAGCAATGGGTGAGATCCACGTTCATGAGTTCATCACCGTCGACGGGGTGGTCGACGCGCCGTCGTGGACGTTCGAGTACGGCTTCGACCCGAAGATGGGGGAGGCCATCGCCGCGACGACGGCGAAGGCGACCGGCATCCTGCTCGGGCGCAACACGTACGAGATGTTCGAGCCGGCGTGGTCGACGCGCACGGTCGAGGACGACCCGGGCGCGCCGTTCTTCAACGACACGAGGAAGTACGTCGTGTCCGGCACGCTCGAGGACCCGACCTGGCGGAACTCCGAGGTCATCGGCCCCTACAGCGCCGACGCGATCCGCAGGCTCAAGGACGAGGCCGGCGGCGACCTGTACGTGAGCGGCAGCATCACGCTCGTGCGGGCGATGCTCGCCGACGGCCTCGTCGACGGGCTGCACCTGTTCATGTACCCGCTCACGCTCGGCGCCGGGCTGCGCATGTTCCCCGACGGCGACGCGCCGGCCAAGCTGGCGCTCGCCGGGACGGAGAGCTACGACAACGGCGTCATCTACCTGAACTACGCGCCTGCTGAGGCCTAGCCGCCCGTCACAGGTCGAGCACCAGGTCGTCGCGCGGCTGCGCGCAGCAGATGAGCGTGCTCCCGTCCGCCGGGGGCTCGACGGGGTCGGGGCTGTAGTCGAGATCGCCGGCGATGACCGTCGTCTCGCAGCTGTGGCAGACGCCGGTGCGGCACGACCAGCGGACGGGGACGTCGCATGCCTCGGCGAGCTCGAGCAGGTTCGTGAAGTCGCTGCTCCACGGGATGGCGAGACCGCTGCGAGCGAACTCGATGGTCGGGCCGCCCCCGGGCTCGCCGGCCGGCGGGTGCGGCGGTCGCGCCGGGGTCGCCGCGATGCCCGGCGTCATCGCCGCGGCGGGCCCGAAGGGCTCGGTGTGGATGCGCGATGCGTCGAGTCCGGTCGCCGCCAGGGCGGCGCTGAGCTCATCCATGAAGGGCGTGGGCCCGCAGATGTACGCCTCCGCGTCGTGCGGCGGGTCGAGCTCGGCGAGCGCCGACGCGCTCAGGCGGCCCACGCGGTCGTAGTCGCGGCCCTCGACGTCGCCCGGGCCGGGACGGCTGTAGAGCACGCGAGCCGATGCGTTCGGGAGCGCGTCGACGAGCGCCCCGGCCTCGGCGGCGAACGGGTGCTCACGACCGCTGCGCGCGCCGTGCACCCACCAGATCTCGCGATCGGAGCGCTCCTCGGCCAGGGCCTGGAGCATGGCGAGCACGGGCGTGGCGCCGATCCCGGCGCTGAGCAGCAGCACCGGCGCCTGTGTCCGGTCCAGGATGAACGTGCCGCGCGGCGCCGCGACATCGAGCTGGTCGCCGACGGCGAGCCGGGTGTGCAGGTAGCCGCTGGCGGCACCGTCCTGCTCGCGCTTGACCGTGATGCGGTAGAAGCCGCCGCCCGGCGGTCCGGAGAGGGAGTAGTTGCGCAGCAGCGGCCGCTCGGCCTCGTCGGGCCTGACGCGCAGCGTCAGGTACTGACCCGGTCGCGCAGCGGGCACCCGGCCACCGTCGGGGTCCTCGAGGCGGATCGAGACGACGGAGTCGCTCTCCGGTGTGATCGCGGTGGCCGTGAGCCTGCGGAAGCCGGCCCAGGCCGGCGGAGGGCTCGTCACCGCGAGGCCGGCGTTGCCGCCCTCCCCGTCGCCGTCGAGCAGCGCGCGGAACGAGGACTGCCAGCCGGGGCTCAGCGCCGGGATCCGCAGCGCGCGGAGGAGCTGCTGTCGCGTGTGGCCTGGGAGATAGAGCAGGCCGTCGACCTCGGCGACCGCCATCCCCTCCGGCCCCGACGCGAGCTTGACGATGCCGTCGCCCGCCTCGATGTCGCCCTCCTCGATCACCCGGAAGTAGAACCCCGGCCGGCGGTGCGAGACGAGCAGCGCGGGGATCCGCGGGTCGTTCAGGCTGATCCCGACGCGATAGCAGGTGACGCGCGGCTGCGTGACCTCGAGGACGGCGGTCCCGATCCGGTAGCGGTCGCCGATGCAGACCTCGGCGTCGGGGAGCCCGTCGACGGTGAGGTTCTCGCCGAACTGCCCAGGGAGGAGGTCCGTCCGGCCGAGCTCGCGCTCCCAGTACCGATAGGAGTCGATCTGGTAGACGAAGACGGCGCGCTGTTCGCCGCCGTGGCCCCCGAGGTCGCCCTGACCGTCGCCGTCGATGTTGAGCCTGCGCACGCGGCGCGGACCCGTCACGGGGTCCTTGAAGACGCCGGTGAAGACGGTCCTCCCCTGCCAGGACACGTCGCGCGGAATGCCGACGTTGAGCGACGTCACCGTCCCGACCGGATCGCCCGTGCCCGGCATCAGCCGGCGGCGCGGCGGGCGTGCACCGCGGTGAAGGCGATGGTCTGCGTCCACCAGGACGGGTCGGCGCAGTGTGCGAGGAAGGCGTCGATCAGCTCGTCGTCGAGCCTTCCGGAGGCCACGAGCGCCTCGCGGAGCTCGACCACCGTGTCCGTCCAGTAGTCCGCCCACGGCGAGGCCCCGTTGTACACGGCGGTCTCGGCCGTGCCCGCGACCTCCGCGAGACCCAGCGAGGCGAGGCGCGGCGCGAGCGCCCGGCCCACGTGGTAGTCGATCCCTGCGTCGCGCGACCACGCGAGCCACCCGTCCCAGAACGCGCGCACCTCGGCCGGCTCGGCGACGCCGACGGGCAGGAAGTCCGGCTCGATCAGCAGGATCGCGCCACCCGGCGCGAGGCCGGCGACCAGGTTGCGGATCGCCGCGTCGGCATCGGCGACGTGGTGCAGGACCGCCCGCGCGGTCACGAGGTCGAAGGCGCCGGGATCGACCGGGGCGGCGACGATGTCGGCCTGCCGCAGCTCGAGCCCGGGGGCGCGCGCGTCGACGAGCGAGAGGTCCAGGTCGACGGCGACGGCCCGGCCGCCGGGGCCGACCTGCGCCGCCAGCCAGGCGGAGATCGAGCCGTTGCCGCAGCCGACCTCCAGCGTCCGGGCGCCGGGACCGATGCCGAGCGCGTCGACGTGCCGGCGGTGCATCGGGTCGAGCAGACGCGACATCAGCGCGAGCCGTGCGCGCTCACCCTCGAGGTGGTGGTCCAGCACGTAGTTGGACATCTGATCGATCCTACGTCCGCGTCACGCCGCCTACCATCGCCCCGATGAGGCGATGTGGTGTGGTTGTCGCGGCGTGTCTGCTCACGCTCGCGGCCGGGGACGCGACCGTGCAGGCGCGAACGGTCGGCAAGGGCACGGCGCGCAGCTGCACGTCGGCGGCCGTGGTGTCCGCGGTGCGGGCGGGCGGCACGGTCCGCTTCTCGTGCGGCTCGCGTCCCGTCACGATCCGGATGCGCGCGACGGCCAAGGTGCTCAACACGCGCTCCGACGTCGTCCTGGACGGTGGTGGCAAGATCACCCTCAGCGGCCAGGGTCGCCGCCGGATCCTCTACATGAACACGTGCGACCGCTCGCTCGTGTGGGCGACGCCGCACTGCCAGGACCAGGCGACCCCGCGGCTCGTGGTGCGCGACATCGCATTCGCGAAGGGCAACTCGACGGGCGCGAAGGTCGACGGTGGCGGCGGCGGGGCGATCTTCGTTCGCGGCGGGCGGCTGCGCATTCAGCGCGCGACGTTCACCGGCAACCGCTGCGATCCGCAGGGCCCGGACATCGGGGGCGGCGCGGTCCGCGTGCTGTCGCAAGTATCACAGCCTCCCGGTGGAGGTCGCCGACAGCCGCTTCAGCGGCAACGTCTGCAGCAACGGCGGTGCTCTGAGCAGCATCGGCGTCTCGTGGAACGTCGCGGCAGTCGCTTCAGCGGCAACCGCGCGATCGGCAACGGCGCGAACCCCGCCCGGGGCGGCACGCCGGGCGGCGGCAGCGGCGGCGCCATCTACAACGACGGCAACCGCATGGCACTGACCATCACCGGCAGCCGGCTGACCGGCAACCACGCGGCCGAGGGCGGTGGCGCCGTGTTCTTCGTCAGCAACGACCGCACCGGCACGCTGGCGATCTCCGGCAGCCGCCTCGAGCGCAACCCGAGCGAGGGGTTCGAGACGCGCGGCCTGCCCGGCATCTTCTTCCTGGGCGCCGGGCAGCCGGCGGTCACGGGCTCCACGCTGCGCTGATGCAGCTCGAGACCTGGACCGCGCCGAGTGGCGACGCGGCGATCCCCAACCACCCGCGGTTCCCCGTGCTGATCTACCGCGGCGTTCCCGTGCGGGACGTCGAACGCGTGCTCGCCGATCACGGATGGGGCGGCGCCTGGACCGACGGCGTCTTCGACTTCCACCACTTCCACTCGACGTCCCACGAGGTGCTCGCGGTCGTGGCGGGCAGCGCGACCCTCGAGCTCGGCGGGCCGCAAGGGGAGACGTTCGAGGTCGGGGAGGGCGACGTGCTCGTCCTCCCGGCCGGGACCGGCCACCGCCGCGCAGCTGCGCGCGACGGCTTCACCGTCGTCGGCGCCTATCCGGCCGGCCAGGAGCGCTACGACATCCTGCGCGCGGCCGACGACGCCGCGCGCGAGCGCATCAGCGCGCTCCCGGCGCCTGACCAGGACCCGGTCGGAGGCGACGGCATCGGGCAGTGGAGATGAATGGCGGTCCGTGAGCAGGCCGCGCAGCTCGCCACGGCGTGGTCCGGCGCCGACGCGCCCGCTTCGTGGCGGCTGACCGGAGCGCTCTTCGCGACGCTGCGCGACGACCCCGACCTGCTCGCGCTCGCGGCGCGTATCGACCCCGATCGCCTGCCCGCGCTGCTGTTCGTCGCAGCCGTGGTGGCGCTCCTGGACCAGGAGCGACCCGAGCCGCTCGCATGCGTCCTGCCCGTCCCCGGCGAGGAGCAGCCTCCGCTGCCGCCGGACTTCGCCGCCGAGCTGCGGGCCTTCTGCCTCGAGCGGGCCGACGAGCTGCTCGCGCTCGCCGCAGCGCACCGCTACCAGATGAGCGAGCCGGCCCGCTGCGCGCACCTCCTGCCCGCCGTCGCCGCGCGTCGCCGCCGACGCCGAGCGGCCGCTGGCGCTCGTCGACGTCGGCACCGGCGCCGGCTTCGCCCTGCACCTCGACGCCTACCGCTACAGCTACGACCGCAACGACGGCGACCCGGTCGTCGTCGGCCCCGCCGGCGCGCCCGTGACGCTGCACACCACGCTGCGTGGGCCCCACACCCCGCCGCTCCCGGCCTCTCCGCCGGCGGTGGCCGTGCGCATCGGCGTCGACACCGAGCCGCTCGACGTGGGCGATCCGTCGGTGCGCGCGTGGCTGCGCGCCTGCACGCCGCCCGTCGCCGAGGCCCTGCGCCGGTTCGACCGCGCGGCCGACCACGCGGCCGCCCACCCGGTCACGACGATCCGTGCCGATGCGCTGCGCGCGCTGCCCGAGGTGATCGAGGGCCTCGGGGACGACGTGCATCCCTGCGTGCTGGACGCCTACGTCAACGTGTTCCTCACCGAGGAGGGGCAGGCCCGGTTCCGCGACGAGATGGCCGACCTGGGGCGGCGCCGCGACCTCGACTGGATCTCCCTCGATCCGCTCGTGCCCATGGGCGACCGGCCGAGCGGCGGCGTGCTCGGGGCGCCGCTGCCGCCCGGGTTGCTCGAGCGCGCCCGTACCGAAGGCGTGTTCGGCGTCCTGGAGCGCGTGTCGTACCGGCGGGGCCGCGCCGAGCGCGAGGTGCTCGCGCTCGGACACCCCGGCGGGGCGTGGCTGGAGTGGCTCGCGGCGCGGCGCGGCTCGTAGCGAGCCGCGCCGCGCGGGACACCTACTTGTTGACGTCGTTGGAGGCCTCGAACGCGCGGACCGTCTTCAGGTCGGCGTTCGTGGCGGGGATGTCGGTGCACCCCTCCGCCTCGGTCATCTTGCCGTCCTTCGGCGTGACGGTCCGATCGGTGTTGTTGGGAACGTGGACCGGCATGTCCTGGAAGTACCAGGGCTTGCAGAGGATGTCGGTCTTGTAGTTCTTGATCTCGCGGATGGCCTTGTTGATGCCCGCCTTGTCGAGATCGTCCTTCGGCACGTCCTGGAGGACGTCGCTGACCATCTTCGCCGCGATGAAGCCCATCTGACCGAAGGACCCCAGCGGGTTGTCGGGCGAGTACTTCTTGTTGACCGCCCGGTAGAGCTGCATGTCGGGGCCGTCGGAGTCCAGCAGCGCCAGCTCGGCGTTGATGAACACCTTGCCGTCCCAGTCCGCGCCGATCGCGTCCGGCACCGACGTGTCGTTCAGCGGGGTGGAGCTCGCCCACATGACCTTGTCGATCAGGCCCTGCTGGGCCGCGGCCTGCAGGATCTTCACGCCCTCCGGCGGGGTGAAGTCCAGCACCACGCCGCCGCCGTCACCGGCCTGCGCGACGATGGCCTGAGCCAACGAGGCCGCGTCCGCGAGCGGCACGGTCTCGAGCCGGTTGACGGTCTTCAGCCCCTTCTGCTTCGCGTCCGACAGCGCGAGCTCGTTGACCGCCTTGTTGCCCGCCTGCTGCGGCGACACGACGACGATCGACTTCGCGCCCTTGCGGGCGAGGTAGCTCGCCGCACCGAGGCTCGAGTACCCCGGGCCCATGTTGAGCGCCGCGATGTTCGGCGTGTTGAAGCACTCGTTCGGCACGCCGGCGACGATCGCGTAGAAGCGCTTCTTCTTGTAGTAGTCGCGGTTGACCGGGCAGTCGAGCAGGGAGAAGCTGCCGACGAACGCGTCGACCCCGTCCGTCTCCGCCAGCTTCGTCGCGTAGGACGCCGTCTGCTGCGGATCGACTCCGCTCTGCTGCGCGATGAACTGCACCGGCCGGCCCTGGATGCCGCCGTTGTCGTTCAGGCACTTGAAGTACGCGGCAGCAGCGTCCGTGCCGTCCGTCCAGTCGATGCCCGGGACCTTCGTGACGATCGCGCCGAACTTGATCGGCTCGCCGGTCGCCTCCTGGCCCGTGCCCTTCCCGCACTTCGTCTCCGTCGGCGTCGTGCCGCCGGCCTCCTTGGCCGCGGTGGCGCCGCCACCTGCCGACGTCCCGTCCTCGCTGTCGCCGCACGCGACGACCACGGCCGACAGCGCGAACACCATCAGCACCGCGATCAGCCGCAGCGGCCTCGTCCACTCACTCACTTGCACACGTCCTCCTTCTGCCCGTCCCAACTCACGTCACCGGTCGTCCCGAGCCCCGGTCCGTCTGAGAGGTCGATCCAGATCTCTCTCTCGAGACCCCTGTCTCGATGATTCGGCCGCGGATGGTAACCGCACGGTTGAAGATCGTGCCGCGAGTGTGCGCTCGCTGACCGCGCTCTAGGGTGCCGCCGATGCAACGGCTCGCGAACGTCACCCCGACGCCCGAGGTCCAGGCGGTCCTCGACACGATGGCGAAGGGCCCCGCGGGGGTCGACACCTCCCCCGCGATCTACCTCACGATCGCCCACAACCCCGCGATGCTGGGGACGCTCAAGCACATGGGCGACACGCTGCGCACGACGACGAGGCTGTCCGCGCCCGAGCGCGAGGTCGTCATCCACCGCGTCGCCGCGCTCTGCGACAACGCCTACGAGTGGGGCATCCACGCCGAGCTCCTCGCGGGTCCGCTGGGGCTCGGCGACGACTGGCTGCAGGCGACGTGGAGCGGCGAGCCGGCCGACTTCGAGGACGCGGCCCATGCCCTCATCGCGCAGGTGTGCGACGAGATGCACGCGAGCGCGACGGTCAGCGACGACACCTGGGCGCGGCTGCGCGAGCGCTACGACGAGGCGCAGATCGTGGAGCTCGTGTTCATGGTGGGCTACTACCACCTCGTCTCCTACGTGGCGCGGACGTTCCAGCTGACCCCCGAGCCCTGGGCGGCGACGCCCCCCGCGGCGTGAGCGCTCGCTTCGACGGGGAGGTCGCGATCGTCACCGGCGGCGCCGGCGGCATCGGGTCCGCGACGTGCCGCAAGCTCGCGGCGGAGGGCGCGCGGGTGGTCGTGGCCGACATCGACCCGGCCGGCGCGCAGGCCGTCGCGGACGAGATCGGTGCGACCGCGATCGCCTTCGACCTTGGCGAGCCGGATGACGTCGAGCGCCTCATCGCAAAGACGGTGGACGGGCTCGGGCGCCTCGACGTGCTCGTGAACAACGCCGCGCTGCGCTCGCCGGAGGCGATGGCCGCCGACACCACGATCGAGTCGATGGACGTCGACGGCTGGCGCGAGATGATGGACGTCAACGCGCTCGGCTTCGCGCTCGCCTGCAAGCACGCGATCCCGCACATGCGGGCCGCCGGCGGCGGCTCGATCGTGAACATCAGCTCCCAGCAGGCGATCGTCGGCGCGAACATCGGCAGCGCCTACGCCGCCTCGAAGGCCGCGATCATCGCGATCACGCGGATGGTCGCCACCCAGTGCGGGCGCGACGGCATCCGCTGCAACGCCGTCGCCCCCGGCCTCATCGGGTCCACCCGGATCCGCCACAACACCGGGCTCATGGAGGCGGTCCTGCCGCACGTCCTGCTCGGCCGCGTGGGGGAGCCGGAGGACGTGGCGGACCTCATCTGCTACCTCGCCTCACGCGAGGCGGGCTACATCACCGGCCAGCTGTACAACGTCGACGGCGGGTACCTGGCCCACATGCCCGCGCCCGGCTAGGAGCGGACGAGCTTCATCCCTGCGCGCGCTGCGCCAGCGCGTCCCACTGCTCCCACAGCGCGATGCGGCTCTCGTACTCCGAGCGCGTCATGCCGAGGCCGGCGCTGCCGAAGAAGACGCGCAGCGGCGGCTCGTCGGCGTCGACCAGCTCGAGGATCGCCGGGCCGGTGGCGTCCGGATCGCCGGGCGGCGTCCGCCGCGCGGCGCGCGCCTTCGCGTCCTCGGCCCACAGCTCCTCGTAGGCCGGCAGGCGCTCGGCTCGGACCGACGAGGGACCCGCCCAGTCGGTGCTGTAGCCGCCGGGCTCGACGATCGTCACCTTGATGCCGAACCTCGCGACCTCTGCGGCCAGCGACTGGCTGAACGCCTCCAGCCCCCACTTGGAGGCGTGGTAGAGGCCCAGCCCGGGGAACGCGTTCACGCCGCCGATCGACGACACCTGGATGATGTGACCGGAGCGCTGCTCGCGCATGTACGGGAGCGCCGCCTTCGTGATCCAGAGCGCGCCGAAGAGGTTCGTCTCGATCTGCTCGCGCGCCTGCTCGTCGGAGACCTCCTCGATGGTGCCGAACAGGCCATACCCGGCGTTGTTGACGACGACGTCGAGCTGCCCGAAGTGGTCGTGCGCCTCCGCGACGGCGGCGTGGTCGGCGTCGCGGTCGGTCACGTCCAGGCCGATCGGAAGGATGTCGTCGCCGTGGCGGGCGACGAGATCGCCCAGCGTGCTGACGTCGCGAGCGGTCGCGGCGACCTTGTCACCGCGCTCGAGCGCCGTCTCCGCCCAGACGCGTCCGAAGCCCTTGGAGGTGCCGGTGATGAACCAGACCTTCGATGCCATGTGCTCTCCCTGCGGGGTGTATTCTGTGAAGCGGAGCAAGCCTCCGCTTGAACCCTGGAAGGTAGCAGCAAGTGGAGGAATCCTCCGCTTCGCTATGACCGACACCACCGCACGTCCCATGCGCGCCGATGCCCGGCGCAATCGCGAGGCCCTCCTGCAGGCCGCCGCGCAGCTGTTCGCCGAGGAGGGCACCGACGTGTCCCTCGAGGCCGTCGCCGCTCGCGCGGGCGTGGGCATCGGGACGCTGTACCGCAACTTCCCCAACCGCGACTCGCTCGTCGAGGCGGCGTACCGCACGGAGGTCGCGCATCTCTGCGACGCCGCGTCCGAGCTGCTCGCGAGTCGTCCGCCCGACGTGGCGCTCGCCGAGTGGATGGACCGCTTCGTGACCTACGCGGCGGCCAAGCGCGGCATGGCCGGCGCGCTGAAGGCCGTCAACGCCAAGACGGACCTCTACTCGCAGACGCGCGGGCAGATCACGGGCGCGATCGGCGGGCTGCTGGCTGCCGGGGTGGAGGCCGGGAGCCTGCGCGCCGACGTCGAGCCGGAGGACGTCCTGCGCGCGATGGGCTGCATCTGGAACCTCGGCGACGGCGAGGACTGGCGGACGCAGGCCGAGACGTTGATCCGCATCATCGTCGACGGCCTGCGCCACGGCGCACGTCAGTAGTAGACGGAGCCCTTCGACCCACCGCTCGCGAGGACCGGGTCGCCGTTGACGGCGACGGCCCGCGGGCTGGCCAGGAAGCAGATCACGGCGGCGACCTCGTCGGCGGTCATGATGCGGCCGATCGAGACGTCCTTGCCGAGCTCCGCCGCGGCGTCCTCGACCGAGATGCCCTTCGCCTCGGCGACCTTCAGCACGACCGGGGGCATGACCTCGGTGATCGTCAGCGCGGGATGGACGACGTTGACGTTGATCCCCTGGGGCCCGAGCTCGTCGGACAGGTTCTTCGTCAGCGCCGCGACGGCGACGTTGCGGATCGTGCCGGTGACCGAGCCGGTGCGCCGGGCCGCGACGCCCGCGACGTTGACGATCGAGCCCCAGCCCCCCGCGGCCATGTGCGGCGCGACGGCGCGGATGCAGCGAAGGTAGCCGCGGACCTTGACGTTGATCTCCAGCTCCAGGGCGTCGTCAGTGAGCTGGCCCGTGTTGGGCCGGGCGGCGCAGTTGACGAGGACGTCGACGCCGCCGAGGCGATCGACGACGTGCGCGACCATCGCGGTGACCGAGGCGTCGTCGCCGGTGTCCGCGGCGACGGGGACGATCGTGCGCCCGCTGTCGGTGCGCAGGCGCTCGGCGGCCGTGTCGAGCGCGTCCTGGTCGCGGGCGACGATCGCGACGTCGGCGCCCTCGGCGGCGAGGGCGCGCGCGGTGGCGAGCCCGATCCCGCGGCTCGCGCCGGTGACGATCGCGCGGCGGCCGGTGAGTTGCAGATCCATGCGCGCGAAGCTATCTCCTAGCGGCCGCGGAAGACCGGCGGGCGCTTCTCGAAGAACGCACGGCGGCCCTCGGCGAGGTCCTCCGACGCCCGGCACTCCGCCACGAGCCGCGCGACCTCGTCGCGGTCCCGGCCGCGGATCGCCGCCTTCGCCGCACGGATCGTCAGCGGGGCGTTGCCCGCGATGGTCGCCGCCAGCGCGGCGACGCGCCCCTCGAGCTCCGCGCGCGGCAGCAGCTCCTGCACCAGCCCCGCCGCCAGGGCCTCCTCGGCCGACAGCCGCCGGCCGGTGTAGAGGATGTCGGCCGCGACCGCGGGGCCGACGAGGCCCTTGAGCAGCTGCACGCCGTCGAACGGGTAGCCGACGCCCAGCCGTGCCGCCGGGATCCCGAAGAGGCTGCCCTGCGCCGCGATCCGCAGGTCCGCCTCCAGCGCGGTGGCCAACCCGCCCCCGAGGCAGAACCCGTGGACCATCGCGATCACCGGCTTGGTCATCGCCGCCAGCGCGGCGTACCAGGCGGTGATGGTCTTCAGCGCCTCCGGGTGGTCCTGCTCGGAGATGTCCGCGCCGGACATGAAGGCGTCGTCGCCGGCGCCGCGGAGGACGACGACGTGGACCGCGGGGTCGCGCTCGATGCGCTCGAGCTCGGCGAGCAGCGAGTGGCACATCGCGATCGACAGCGCATTGCGCCGCGCGACGTGGTCGAACGTCAGCCAGGTCACCGCGCCGTCGTCGTGGACCTGCAGATGCTCGGGCATCAGAAGGCCCCCTCGTTGCGGTAGCGCTCGATGTCGATGGGGGAGAGGCCGAGCTCGGCGAGGATCTCGTGCGTGTGCTCGCCGGCAGCGGGTGCCGCGGTGCGCAGCGTGCGCGGCAGCCCGGCCAGCGTCGCGGCGTTGCCGATGAGGCGCAGCTCGCCCATCTCGGGGTGCTCGACCGGCTGGACCATCTCCAGGTGCTGGACCTGCGTGTCGGCGAAGACCTCGCCGACGTCGTTGACCGGCCCGGCCGGGACGCCCGCGGCCTCCAGGTCGGCGATCCACTCCGCCGTCGCGCGGGTGCCCAGCCGCGCTGCGACGAGCGCGTTGATCTCCTCCCGGTGGTCGATGCGTAGGTCGACGGTCGCGAAGCGCGGATCCTCCAGCAGCACCGGCAGGTCGAGCACGCGCACCAGCTCGAGCCAGATGCGCCCGTCGATCGCGGCGATGTTCACGTGCCCGTCCGCGGTCGCGAACGTGCCCATCGGGACGAGCGTGGGATGGTGGTTGCCCACCCGGGGCGCCACGACGCCCTCGACGGTGTAGCGCGCGGCCTGGAAGTCGAGCAGGCCGATCGCCGCCTCCAGCAGCGACGTGCGCACCCAGGCGCCCTCGCCGGTGCGGTCGCGATCGTGCAGGGCCACGAGGATGCCGACCGCGGCGTGCAGGCCCGCGGCGAGGTCGGTCACCGCGTACCCCGCGCGGACGGGCTCGCCGTCGGGGGCGCCCGTGACGCTCATGAGCCCGCCCATGCCCTGGGCGATCTGATCGACGCCGCCGCGCTGCGAGCCGGGCCCGTCCTGCCCGAAGGCCGAGATCGACGCGTACACGATCCGGGGGTTCACCGCGCGGACCGCCTCGTAGTCGACGCCGAGCCGGTGCTTGACCGCGGGACGCATGTTCTCGACCACGACGTCGGCGCGCTCCGCGAGGCGCAGGAACAGCTCCCGCCCGGCGTCGGACTTCAGGTCCAGCGTCAGCGAGCGCTTGTTGCGGTGGAGGTTCTGGAAGTCGGAGTTGCGCCGGTCGCCCATGTCGGTGGGGCGACGGTCCGGTGGCTCGACGCGGATCACGTCCGCGCCCCAGTCGGACAGCTGGCGGACGCACTGCGGGCCTGCGCGGGCCGCGGTGAGGTCCAGGACGTTCAGGTCGTCGAGCGGGAGGCGGGACACGGCGCAGGAATCTACGCCGCGTCCCGCTCCGCCGGAGTCAGGCCGCGCTCGCGGCCATCGCCTCCCGCTCCTGTACCGCCGGGGCCTCGGCCCGCCGGCGCCCCGGCACCAGGAGGGCCGCCAGCGCCCCCGCGGCGAGGACGGCCGCGCCGATCGGCAGCGCGGCGCCGACCCCGTCGGTGAACGCCTGCGGGTCGGTGTAGCCGCCGTGAGCGGCGAAGACCCCGGCGAGCACCGCGACGCCCATGACGCCGCCGACCTCGCGGATCGCGTTGGTCGCCCCCGACGCCTGGCCGGCCTCGGTCTGGCGCACGGACGACAGCACGGCATTCGCGCTGGGGGCGAAGACGAGCGCCATGCCGAGCCCCGCCATCGCGAGCGGCGCTATGAGCTCGCCGTAGGGGGTGTCGGGCGCGCTCGTGCGCCCGAGCCAGAAGATGGCGACCGACTGCAGCGCCAGCCCGGCGACCATGAGCGGGCGCGAGCCGATCCGGTCGCTCAGGATGCCGGCGAGCGGCGCGACGAGCATCGGCATCGCCGTCCACGGCAGCGTCCGCGCCCCGGCCCCCAGGGGGCCCAGGCCCTGCGCGATCTGGAAGAACTGGCTGAGCAGGAACACGGAGCCGAAGGTCCCGAAGAACATCGCGAAGGACGCGGCGTTCGTGGCGGAGAACCCTCGCGAGCGGAAGAACCGCGGCGGCAGCATCGGCTGCGGCGTGTGGTGCTCCCACGCGAGGAACGCGACGAGTGCGACCACGCCGGCGGTCAGGCTCGCGAGCACCGTCGCGCTCGTCCACCCGAGGGCGTTCGCGCGGACGATCCCGAACGTCAGCCCGAGCAGTCCGGTGCCCGCCAGCGCGAGGCCGGCCAGGTCCAGACGCTCGTTCGGGCCGCGCGACTCGGTCAGCAGACGCAACGCGAGCGGGATCAGCGCGAGGCCGATCGGGACATTGAGCCAGAAGATCCAGTGCCACGAGATGCCCTGGACGACGGCACCGCCGACGAGCGGGCCCATCGCGACGCCGAGACCGGTCACGCCGGCCCAGACGCCGAGCGCGAGACCGCGCTTCTGCGCGGGGATCGCCTCGCTCAGCAGCGTGAGCGTGAGCGGTGTGACGATGGCGGCGCCGAAGCCCTGCACGGCGCGGGCGGCGATGAGCGCCTCGATGCTCGGCGCGAGCGCGGACGCCGCGCTTGCGAGCGTGAAGATCCCGAGGCCGATGACGAACATGCGCTTGCGGCCGAAGCGGTCGCCGAGCGCCGCGCCGGTCAGCAGGAACACGGCGAACGCGAGCGTGTAGCCGTTGACGGTCCACTCGAGGGTCTCGATGGAGCCGTCGAGATCGGCCCGGATCGAGGGGAGGGCGACGCCGACGACGAGGTTGTCGAGGGCGGTCATGAAGAGGGCGATCGAGACGATCGCGAGGGTCCAACCCGGGCGGGTGCGCGAGGCGGAGGACATCCGGGGAGAGCTCCCTTCGCTGTAAGTGAGTAGATGCTTACTAAGGTGAGTATGTGCTCACTAATGCTGGTTGTCAAGCTCACCGGCTACGGTTCGGCGCATGGACGCCAGACGCGCCCTGCCCCTCGTCGCCGCACTGACGTTCCTCGTCGCCTTCGGTGTCGCCGAGCTCACCGGCGTCCGCGCGCTCGGCGGGCTCGTGCTGGTCGCCGGCGGCCTCTGGTGCGCGCGCGTCGCGGCGCCGATCGTCGGCAGGGGCCCGACCGCCGTGCTGCTCGTCGTGGCGCTCGCGCTGTTCGTCGTCTCGCATCCGCTCGGCCATGCGATCGGCTCCTGGCCCGCGGTGCTCGTCGTCGCGGCCCTCGTGGCGCTGGCGGCGGCGACCGTCCTGCGCCCGGCGCGGATGACGCGCGCCTGATGGACCCCGCGGTCGTCGGGCCGTTCGCGACCCGCGTGCTGCGGGCGATCGGCATGCCGGAGGACGACGCGGCGCTGACCGCCGACTGCCTCCTCGCCGCGGAGCTGCGCGGCATGCCCGGCCACGGGATCCTGCGGCTGCTCCAGTACGCCGACTCCGTCGCGGCGGGCGACGTGCGTGCCGCGCCCGACGTGCGCGTGCTGCGCCGCGACAGGGCGAGCGCGCTCGTCGATGCCGACGGCGGCTACGGCTACGCGCCCACGATGCTCGCCTGCGACCTCGCGGCCGAGCTCGCCGGGGAGCACGGGATGGCCGTCGTCGGCGTCCGCGACAGCCACCACTTCGGGATGGCGGGCCTGTACGCCGAGCGGCTCGCGCAGGCGGGACTGGTCGGGATCGTCCTGACGAACGCCCAGCCGATCATGGCGCCCCCGGGGATCGCGTCGCCGCTGCTCGGCAACAACCCACTGGCCATCGCGGCGCCACGCTCCGCGCCGCATCCACCGCTCGTGCTCGACATGGCGATGAGCCAGACCGCACTGGGCCGCATCCGCCTGGCCGCCGCGGAGGGGCGCCCGATCCCGGAGGGCTGGGCGCTCGACGAGGAGGGGCGGCCGACGACGGACGCCGGGCGTGCGCTCGCCGCGGGGCTGCTCGCGCCGACGGGCGGCCACAAGGGTCTCGCGCTGGCCCTCATGATCGACGTGCTCGCGGGCGTCCTGACCGGCTCGCCGGCCGGCGCCGGCGCCGATGCGCACGGGCACCTCGAGGGCGGCGTAGGCCATCTCGTCATCGCGCTGCAGACGACCCTCTTCGTCGACGCCGAGGCCTACGCCGCAGGCGTCGAGCTGCTGCTCGCGGGCCTGCGCGCCCAGGGGACCGACGACGCCCCGATCGTGTTCCCGGGCGATCCCGAGCTGGAGGCCCGCGAGCGCGCGGGGCGGGACGGGATCCCGATCTCGTCCGAGCTGGCGGAACAGCTCGACGCCCTCGCGCTGCGACTCGGAGTCTTGCCTCTGAGCGTTGCGCGAGGTTAGGCTGAGCGGCGGAGGAGAGCTGGGCGGGAGCGCACCCGCTGCGGCTCGCAGGTGTGTTCGTCGTCCAGCAGCAATCGGGGACTCCGGCTGTTCGCCACCGTCGGAGTCGACGGGGCGCCGTTCACGGCGGCGGCGCGCCGGCTCCTCCCGGCGCGTCGCCGTCGGCACCTGTCGTCCGGCGACGGACGACGTCGAGGACCACGTCGCGGACGCCGCCCTGCGGCGTCGCCTCCAGCGTCGTCACGAGGCCCTCGCGCTCGAGCGCCAGCCCCTCGCGTGCGCCGGCGTCCGCCGTCCCGCGGTACGTCGCCAGCACGGAGCGCACGGCGGGCCGGACGTTCCCGGCGATCGCCCCGGCGAGGCGCAGCGCGGCGGGCAGCAGCTCGTCGTGGGGGAGGACCTCCGTCACGAGCCCGATGCGCGCGGCCGCCGCGGCCGTCACGGCCTCGCCGCTGAGGCTCATGCGCAGCGCCCAGCCGCGACCGACGGCGCGGGCCAGCAGCGCGGTCAGGCCGAGGGCGGGGACGAAGCCGAGCGCGGCGTGCGTGTCGGCGAACGTCGCGCGCTCGCTGGCGAGCAGGACGTCGCACTGCAGCGCCAGCTCCAGGCCGCCCCGCTCGGCGGGCCCGTTGACCGCCCCGATGACGGGCTTGGCGACCGGCGGCCAGGCGCGCCAGTCGGCGAACACCCGCTCGGCGATGGCAGCGCCCTCCCGCGGATCGGCCATCCGGTCGAGGTCCAGTCCGCCGCAGAAGTGGTCGCCGGCTCCCGTGAGCACGATGACGTCGACCGCGTCGTCGGCGTCCGCGGCGGCCAGCGCGGCGCGTAGAGCGTCGAGCAGCGCCGCGTCGAGCTCGTTGCGGCGGCCGGGCCGGTCGAGCGTCAGCACGGCGACGCCGTCGGCCGTCGCGGTGCGCAGCCCGTCGACCGGCGCGCCCATGTCAGCGGGCGGAGGCGAGCTCGCGCGACCCGACGAGGCGCAGCGCCATGCCGACGTACAGCTCGGCGACGTCGTCGGGCGACATCGGCCCGTCGGCGCGGTACCAGCCGGTGACCGCCGAGCACATGGCGTGCAGCGCCCGCGCCGTCTCGCGCGGCGCGTCGCACGCGAAGGCGCCGGTCGCCACGCCGTCCTCGACCGCCGACGCGAACAGCGCGTGCACGCGGTCGCGCTTGGCGGCCAGCTCATCGAGGAGCGGCGGCTGCAGGCTGCGCATCTCGGACGTCGCGATCGTGCTCTCCATCGGCGCCTCGCAGTGGCAGCGCACGTGCGTGCGCACGGCCGCGGACAGTCGCGCGGTGGGGTCGTCGCCGGCCGCCTCGACCGTCGCCTGCATCTCCGCGAGCAGGTCGTCGAACCCCGCGTTCATGATCCTGCGCAGGAGCTCGAGCTTGCTCCCGTGATGATGGAACAGCGTGGCGATCCCGACGTTCGCCTCCCCGGCGATGTCGCGGATCGAGGTGCCGTGGTAGCCGCGGTCGTGGAAGAGACGGATCGCGGCGTCGCAGATGACCTGCGACGTGTCGCCCGACCCGGTGCCTCGTGCCTGCGCGGCCATGGTGCTGAGCCTAGCCCGCGTCCCCGCGGCGGAGCGTCGCGTACCACCGGTCCCACAGCCCCAGCTCCGCCCGCCGCGGCATCGCGCCGGCGGCGACCACGTCGCCGAGGAGCATCGTCGCGTGCTGCGGTGCCGCGAACGCCGGCCACGTCGGCAGGCCGGGGCCGTTCGGGTCGCCGGTCTGGCAGAACCGCAGGATCTGCGCCGACAGCGTGTCCGACAGCGAGCGGTCTGCGTCCTCCCATGCCCAGTCGCGCACCGCGAGGTTGCGGAACAGGTACGGGAGCTCGGCGCTGTGGAACGCGCCCGCGTCGTGCTCGACGTAGCGGCCAGGTGGCACCGGCGGGCGGCGGGTCGTGTGGTAGTGGAAGGTCGGCGCGCCCCCGCGGGCGGCGTGCAGGCGCGCCCACGTCCAGTTCTGCCAGATGAAGATCCGGTCGGCGTTCGCGCGCTGGCTGGACAGCCTGGTGGCGGCCGCGTCGCCCGGCGGGAACAGAGCCAGGAACTCGTCGGCGAGCTCGCCGAGCTCGGCACGCGCGTCGGCCGCGTACAGCTCGGGATCGGAGAGGTACGGCACGCCCGCCCGCTCGTCGGCTGCACTGCCGGTGAGCAGGGGGACGTCGTGGAAGCGCCCGGTCGCGTACGTCTCGAAGGGCGGTCCGGGCACGATGTGCCCGTCGACGATCGGATAGGAGGCGTCGAACGCGTTGCGCGCGATGGGCATGCCCATGTCGACGCTCCATGCTGGGCCCGGATCGGGCGGCAGGGCGGCGGCCATGAGGTCGGCCGGCGCGATGCGGCGCAGGTCGTCGGCCGTCGACGCGCCGAGCGCGCGTGCGACGAGCGCACCCGATCGCTCCGCCGCATCGAGGTCCTGCAGCCCGTCGCCCAGACCGCCGGACGCCCCGACGGGGCCGAGCTGCGCGCCGCTCATCCCGATCGCGCGGTGCAGCAGCCCGCGCGTGTGCGGCGAGGTGAGCAGCAGGTTCACCGCCGAGGAGCCGGCCGACAGCCCGCCGAAGGTGACGTTGTCCGGATCGCCCCCGAACGCCGCGATGTTGCGCTGTACCCACTCGAGTGCGGCGATCTGGTCGGCGAGGCCGTAGTTGCCGCTCGTCCCGGACGCCGCCTCCGCGCTCAGCCCGGGGTGGGCGAGGAAGCCCAGGCGCCCGAGCCGGTGGTTGAGGGTGACGACGACGAGCCCGGTGGCCGCGAGCTGCGCCCCGTCGTACAGCGCAACCGACGCGCTGCCGAACTGGAACGCGCCGAAGTGCAGCCAGACGAGCACGGGAAGACGGTCCGCCGGGCGCTCGGGCGCCCAGACGTTGAGGTAGAGGCAGTCCTCGCTCTGGCGTTCGTGGCCGCCCGTGTACAGCGAGTCCCCGACGAGCTGGTACTGCGGCGCGCTCGGGCCGAAGCCGCGTGCTGCGAGCTCGCCCGTCCACGGCTCCGCGCGCTGCGGCGGGCGGAAGCGCAGCGGCCCGACCGGCGGCGCCGCGTAGGGGATGCCGCGGAACGCGAGGACGGCGCCGGCGGCCTCCTGCGTCCCGACGACGGTCCCCGCGTCTACTCTGCGTCGGGCAGGTTGCCGCATGCGATCAGTGGGGGAAGGAGGCGGAGTGATCAAGGCGCTGCGTGCGTTCCGGCGCGCGCCCGGGATGGATCGCGACGAGTTCCTGCGGCGCTGGGACGAGCACGCCGCGCTCGTGCTCGCCGTGCCGGGTGTCCGCGGCTACGCGCAGAGCCCGAAGGTCGGGCGCGACGAGCAGTCCAGCGCGCCGTTCGACGGGTTCTCGAGCATGTGGTTCGACGACGAGGACGCGGCGGCGCGCGCCGCCGCATCGCCCGAGGGGCAGTCCGCCCAAGCGGACTCGGCCACTTTCATCGCGCCGGACGGCGTCGAGGCGGTGCACACGGTCGAGCACGTCCTGCGCGACGTGGTCATGGGCCCCGAGGCCGTGAAGCTCATCTTCTTCTTCCACCGGCGGGTGGGCCTGTCGCCCGAGGTGTTCCGCCGGCACTGGTTCGAGGTGCACGGCCCGCTGGTCATGGAGTACATCGGGACCCTGCGCCGGTACATCCAGAACCACGCGGTCGAGTCCGCCTACGTCGACGGCGCCGACCCCGACTTCGACGGGCTGGTGGAGGCCTATCTCGACGACCTCGCGACGCTCGACGAGACGGAGGAGAGCCCCGAGCACGATCTGGTCCGCAGCGACGAGCCGAACTTCATCGACGTCAACCGGGTCTCGCACATGGTCACGTCCGAGCGCGTCTACCGCACGCCGTCCGGATAGCGCTCGTACACGGAGCCGTCGTGCATCGGGAGCACGTGATCGGCGTCGGCCCTGATGCGCTCCAGCGCGGCCGTGACCTCGAAGAGGTCCACGAAGTAGCCGGGCGGCACGCCCTGCGTGGCGCCGGGGTCGGCGACGTACACGTTGTCGCCGGTGATGACCGCCCGCCCGGACGGCACGTCGACGTAGACCATCTGGTGGTGCGGCGTGTGACCGCCGGTGCGGACGGTGCGGATGCCGGGCGCGATGTCGGCATCGCCGTCGACGATCTCGACGCGGTCGCGCAGGGGGCCGGTGAGCTTGGCGTGGTCGGCCGGGTCGTAGAGGAACGGCGGGAAGAGAGGGTCCGCCGCGTACTCCAGCTCGCCGCGCTGGATGACGATCCGCGCCCCGGGCAGCTGGTCGTCGTAGCCGACGTGGTCCACGTGGAGGTGCGTGTGGACGATCAGCCCGACGTCGCCGGGCTCGAGACCGTGCCGGGCGAGGTTCGCCTGCAGCGTCTGCTCGGGGGTCTGGCTGAAGGGCGGGACGATGTTCGCGATGCCCGTGTCGACCATGACGGGGGTCTCGCCGCCGAGGATCAGGTACCCGGTGCAGGGCGCGGTGACCTCCGTGCCCGGCGTCATCTGCCACAGGCGGAAGCTCGTGTCGAGCGCGACGTCCGCAAGGCGCAGCGGGTGGACCTCGAGCGCCATCCTTCCCTCCTCCTCGAATGGACCGAACGATCGATCGATCGCGATGCTAGCATCGCGCCGCCATGCAGCTCGTCCCGGTCATCGTCCCGCAGCTGGGCAACGCGATGGAGGAGGTCACCGTCGCCGAGTGGTACGTCGACGTGGGCGAGCGCGTGGAGGAGGGTGAGCCGATCGTGATGGTCGACAGCGAGAAGGCGCAGAGCGAGCTCGAGGCGCCCGCGACGGGGACGATCCACGAGATCGTCGTGCCCGACGGCGGCACGGCGGAGGCGGGCGACCGTCTCGCCGTCCTGGCGGTCGGCTGATGGACGACCTCGTCGGCCGGCGCCATGTCGGGTCGCTCCTGGAGGAGAACCTGGCCGAGCGCCCGGACGTCGAGTGGCTCGTCTTCGAGGACCGCGACGGCGGGCGGGAGACGTTCACGTTCCGCGCGTTCGACGAGGCGGTCGCGCGCTTGGCGACGGGCCTGCGCGGGCTCGGGGTCGCGCCCGGCACGAAGGTCGTCGTGCACCTGCGCAACTGCCCGGAGCTGCTCGTCGCCTACCTCGCGATCATGCGGCTGGGAGGCGTCGTCGTGCCGAACATCGTCGCCAACCTGGTCCCCGAGACCGAGCACGTCGTCGCCCACAGCGACGCCGAGGTCGTGATCACGAGCGCCGCGTACGCCGAGCTCTTCGAGGCCGTGCTGCCGCGCACGCCGGGCGTGCGCGCGGTGGTCATGACCGCCCGGGACGGGCAGGCCGCGGGCGTCCCCTACGACGACCTCGCCGCCTGCGCGCCGCTCGCCGACGCGCCCCGCGTGGCGTCCGAGCACGTCGCGGAGATGATCTTCACGTCGGGAACCACTGCGCGCCCGAAGGCCGTGATGCTCACGCACGCCAACCTGCTGTGGGCCGGCGAGCGCTCGGTCCGCGACTTCCTGCTGCGGCCCGACGACCGGCTGCTCACCGCACTGCCGCTCTTCCACGGCAACGCCCAGGCGCTCGCGCTGCTGCCGGCCCTGACCATCGGGTGCCCGCTCGTCATGCTCGAGGAGTACCGGGCGACCAGGTTCTGGGGCCAGGTCCGCGAGCACCGCGCGACGCTCACGGGCCTCGTCGCGATGCTGCTGCGCACGCTCATGGCCCAGCCGCCGTCGCCGCACGACCGCGACCACGCGCTGCGCGTGGTCAACTACGCGATCAACGTGCCCGACGCCGAGAAGGACGCGTTCGAGGAGCGCTTCGGCGTGACCCTGTGCAACGGCTACGGGCTGTCGGAGGCGATGCTCACGGTCGCGCACGTCCCGATCCACCGGCCCAAGCGCTGGCCGTCGGTCGGGCTGCCGGGCGCCGATCGGCGGGTGCGGATCGTCGACGACGAGGGCGCGGAGGTCACGACCGGCGAGGTGGGGGAGATCACCGTCCACGGCATCCCGGGTCGCACGCTCATGCAGGGCTACTACAAGGATCCCGAGGCGACGGCCGCGGCGATCCGCGACGGCTGGCTGCACACCGGCGACCACGGCTGGGTCGACGAGCTGGGCTACCTGTACTTCTTCGACCGCAAGAAGGACGTGATCAAGCGGGCGGGGGAGAACGTGTCGGCGATGGAGGTCGAGACGACGTTGCTCGAGCATCCCGAGATCGCGCTGGCGGCCGTCGTCGCCGTCCCCGATCCGATCCGCGACGAGGCGGTCAAGGCGTTCGTCGTGCGCCGCTCCGGCAGCGAGCTGCAGCCCGAGGCGATCCGGGAGTTCTGCGCCGAGCGCCTCGCCCATTTCAAGGTCCCGTCGATCGTCGAGCTGCGCGACGAGCTGCCGCTCACGTCCGTCGGCAAGGTCGAGAAGAAGGCTCTCCGTGTCTGACCTCGCCGACGTCCACGCCCGGCTGCTGGAGCTCGTCGGCACCTCCGGGCGCGAGATCTGCGCCCGTGCCGACCGCCGGGACTTCGCGCGCTTCGCGGTCGCGTGCGGGGACGAGGACCCGGGGGACGTCGCGCCCCCGATGTTCCTCACCTCGATCATCGAGTGGGGCGCCGGTCCGCCGCTGTCGGCGCTGCGCGAGGACGGGACCGGCGCCGGGCACGACGACTTCCTCCCGCTCGAGGGTCTGCGCCTCATGGGCGGCGGGCAGGAGCTCGAGCTGGGCGAGGACCTCGTCCACGGGACGGAGTTCACGGCGCGGCCGACGCTCGAGGGGGCGACATTGCGCGAGGGCCGCTCGGGGCCGCTGCTGCTCATCCACGTGCGGACCGAGTTCCGCGCCACCGACGGCCGCGTGCTGCTCACGCGCCGCGAGACCCTCTTGGCCCGGGAGGCGGCGTGACCGTCGTCGAGACGATCGGCCCGCTCGTGCGGACGCCGGACCGGCTGCAGCTCTTCGCGTTCAGCGCGGCGACGTGGAACACGCACCGCATCCACACCGATCCCGGCTACGCCGCGAGCGAGGGCTATCCCGACGTGCTCGTGCAGTCGCACCTGCACGCCGCGTTCATCATCCGCGCGCTGCGCGACGCGGTCCTCCCCGCGGGCGGGCGCGTCATCGGCTTCGCGTGGCAGAACCGCCATCTCGCCGTCGCCGGCGACACGCTCACCTGCGATGGGCGCAAGGTCGGCGAGGACGGATCGCAGGCGACCTACGAGCTGCAGGAGCGCAACGCCGAGGGCGTCGTCTGCGTCACCGCCACCGCGACGGTGAGCTATGCCTGACACGGCCGAGCGGCTGTACCGCACGATGGTCGCCATCCGCGGCTTCGAGACGTCGTCGGAGCGGCTCCTCAAGCGCGGCGAGCTCACCGGGAACGTGCACCTGTCGATCGGGCAGGAGGCGGTCGCGGCCGGCGTCTGCGACGTCCTGCGCCGCGACGACCACATCACGACCACGCACCGCGGACACGGCCACTGCATCGCCAAGGGCGGCGAGCCCGAGCGCATGTTCGCCGAGCTGCTGGGACGCGAGACCGGCTACTGCGGCGGCAAGGCGGGCTCCATGCACATCGCCGATCCGGCGACCGGCAACCTCGGTGCGACGGCGATCGTCGGCGGCGGCATCGCGATCGCAGCGGGGGCCGCGCTCTCCGCGCAGGTTCGCGGGACGGACGGGGTGGCGGTCGCCTTCTTCGGCGAGGGCGCGGTCGCCGAGGGCAGCTTCCACGAGGCGCTGAACCTCGCTGCGGTCTGGGACCTCCCGCTCGTGCTCGTCTGCGAGAACAACGGCTACGCCGAGCTCACGCCCGTCGCCGTGCACCTGCGCGCGCAGGTGCACGAGCTCGCGGCGCCGCACGGCATCCCCGGGGTGCAGGTGGACGGAAACGACGTGCTCGCCGTCCGCGCTGCCGCGGACGCGGCGGTCGCGCGGGCGCGCGCCGGAGACGGGCCGTCGCTGCTGGAGTGCGCCACCTACCGCTGGAGCGGCCACTACGTCGGCGATCCCGAGCGCTACCGCACGAAGGAGGAGGTCGCGGCCTGGCGCGAGCGCGATCCCCTCCCGCGGCTGGCGGCGGTCCTCGGCGAGGCCCGCGCCGCGGAGATCGATGCGGAGGTGGACGCGGAGCTGCGCGCCGCCGCCGAGCGCGCGCTCGCCGCGCCCGTGACCGGCCCCGAGGCGCTGCTGGAGCACGTGTGGTCCTGAAGTACCGCGAGGCGATCGCCGCCGCGATCGCCGAGGAGATGGACCGCGACCCGGCGGTGGTGCTGTTCGGCGAGGATGTCGCGCGCGCCGGCGGCACGTTCCTGGCGACGCGCGGCCTGCTCGATCGCTTCGGCCCCGTGCGCGTGCGCGACACGCCGATCAGCGAGGGCGCCCTCGTGGGCGCCGCGATCGGCGCCGCGATGACCGGCCTGCGACCGATCGTCGAGATCATGTTCCTCGACTTCCTGACGCTCGCGGCCGACCAGCTCGTCAACCACGCCGCGAAGGTCGCCTCGGTCTCCGACGGCGCCTTCGCAGCGCCGATGGTCATGCGTACGATCAACGGCGCGGGCCGCGCGGCCGGACCGCAGCACGGGCAGTCGCTTGAGAGCTGGGTCGCGCACGTGCCGGGGCTGAAGGTCGTGATGCCCGCCACGCCGGCCGACGCGAAGGGGCTGCTGAAGGCCGCCGTGCGCGACCCCGGCCCGGTCGTCGTCATCGAGAGCCTCGCGGTCTGGGGACTCAAGGGAGAGGTGCCGGCGGGCGACCACGTCGTCCCGATCGGCGAGGCGGCCGTCGCGCGAGCGGGGGACGACGTGACGCTCGTGTCGTGGGGCGGCGCGGTGCAGCGCGCGCTGGCGGCGGCGGAGTCGCTCGCGGGCGAGGGCATCTCGGCCGAGGTGCTCGACCTGCGCGCGCTCAGCCCACTGGACACCGGCGCGATCCTGCGCTCCCTGGAGAAGACGGGCCGGATCGTGATCGTCCACGACGCCGTCGGGCCGTTCGGCGGCGGCGCGGAGGTCGCAGCGGTCGCGGCGTCGGAGGGCTTCCACGCGCTGCGGGCGCCCGTGCGCCGGATCACGGCGCCGTTCGCGCCCGTGCCGCTCGGAGCCGCGCTGGAGGCCGCCTACTACCCGCAGTCCGAGGACATCGCAGACGCTGTACGGAGGGTGCTCGAATGATCAAGGTCCTGAGCGTGTTCGGCGACGACCCGCGGTGGGCGGAGCACGAGGAGGCGGCGCTGGCGCTGGACGGGCTGCGCGGGTATGCGGTCGCGCGTCGTGTCGACGACGAGGGCGATGCGCCGTACGCGGGCTACGCCTCCGCGTGGTTCGACGACGTGGCGACGGCGGTCGCGCGCGCGCCGGCCCTTCGCACCGCGGGCGTGACCGCGCAGGTCGTCGCGACCGAGCTGATCCAGCGCGACACGCCGGCCCGGCCGGAGATGGTCAAGGCGATCTGGTTCTTCCACCGCAAGCGGGGGACGACCCCGGCCCAGTTCCGCCGGCACTGGCTCGAGGTCCACGGCCCGCTGGCCATGCAGCACATCGACAACCTGCGGCGCTACATCCAGAACCACACCGTCGACGAGGAGTACGCGGACGGCGAGCCGGATCTCGACGGGCTCGTCGAGGCGTGGGTGGACTCCATGGCGGCGCTGACCGAGACCGAGGAGACCGACGAGCACGCCTTCGTCCGCAGCGACGAGGCGAACTTCCTCGACACCAGCCGTGTCACGTTCATGCCCGTCATCGAGCGCCGCGTGCGCTGACTAGGCTTCAGGGATGTCCAGTGTCGCGTCCGGTGTCCCGTCGGTGCCCGTCCCCGAGCCGGACCTCACGCCGGGAGAGATCGTCGCTCGGGCCGAGGCGCTCGTGCCGATGCTGCGTGCGCAGCAGGACGAGGCGGAGGCGCGCGGCTACTACTCCGAGGCCGTCCACGCGGAGTTCCTGAAGGCCGGCTTCTACCGGATCACCCAGCCGCGGCGCTTCGGCGGCTACGAGTTCGACCTCAAGACCTACCTGCGGGCGATGATCGCGATCGCCAGCGGCGATCCGGGCACCGGCTGGTGCCTGCAGCTCGGCTCCAGCCACGCGTGGATCGTCGCCAGCCACTTCGACCTGGAGACGCAGACCGAGGCCTTCGGGCCCGACGGGGACTTCCGCTGCCCCCACCCCGCCCAGCCCTCCGGGCGCATCGAGCGCGTGGAGGGTGGCTTCCGGCTGAGCGGGCGCTTCCCGTACGCGTCCGGCGTGCCGTACTGCACGTGGGCGCTCGTCGGCGCGATGCTCGACGGCGACCCCCCGACGCCCTACACGCTGCTCATCCCGCGCTCGGACCTGGAGATGCTCGACGACTGGGGTGACGGGACCATGTTCGGGCTGAACTCGAGCGGCTCGAACACGATCGTGGTCGAGGAGGCCTTCGTGCCGGAGCGGCGCGCCCGGCCGTCGGAGGCGATCTTCAACCCGACGCTGCCGACCTTCGGGACCGAGCTCTACGGGAACCCGCTCTACACCGGCCGCGCGCCGGGGCCGTACCACACCTCCCTCGTGTGCCCGATCATCGGCGCGGCGAAGGCGGCGGTCGACGAGTTCCGCGAGATCATCATGACCAAGGACACGACGTTCTATCCGCGTGTCCCGCGCTTCACGTTCCACGAGGACCAGCGGGCCTACGGCATGGCGCAGGCTAGGGCCGACGCGGCCGAGGCGATCGTCCTGTCGTTCGCCGACCAGTTCACGGAGGCGGCGCAGGAGTCGATCGACACCGGCGTGCCGGTCGCGCAGGAGCGCGACGCCCGGTGGTGGGCGATGATCCAGCAGGCGGGCGGCCTGGCCTACGAGGCGGTCCAGGAGGTCGCGCTGCGCTCGACGTCGAGCTCCCTCGGGGCCGGCCGGCCGCTGGCGCGCTACCTGCGTGACGCGACGACGTACCGGCAGCACATCTCCTCGCAGCAGGGCGACTTCGCGGTGCGCAACGCCGCGATGATGCTCGGCGCGTCGGAGCACTGGCTGTACTAGGCGTGGGCGGTGCCGCTGTGGCAGTGGGGTCTCGTCGCGCTCGCGGTAGCGCTCGTGCTGTACCTGGCGGCCGTCCTGGGCCTCGTCCGCGCCGGTCGCCGGACGGACGCGCGCGCGCTTGCGGGCTTCATCCCCGACTGCGTGGTGCTGTTCAGGCGTCTGCTCGGCGACTCGCGCGTCTCGCGGTCGCGCAAGGCGCTGCTCGGCGTCCTCGTCGTCTACCTGGCGCTGCCGATCGACCTCGTCCCGGACGTCATCCCCGTCGCGGGTCAGCTCGACGACCTCCTGCTCGTCGCCCTCGTCCTGCGCACGGTCCTGCGAGGATCCGGTGAGGCGTTGCTGCGCGAGCACTGGCCGGGGCCGCAGAGGTCGCTGGACGTGATCCGGCGGATCGCGTTCCCCCGCTGACGTGTCACGGCGGCACGGCCTGTCCCGTCGACGGGGCATGACCACGTTCGACTCCCTGGACGATGGGTGGGCCGTCCTGCTCACGACCTTCCGCCGCGACGGCACGCCCGTCGGCACCCCGGTCAGCGTTGCCGTCGACGCGGGCCGGGGCTACGTCCGCAGCCCGGGCAACGCCTGGAAGGTCAAGCGGCTGCGCAACGACCCGCATGTCGAGCTCGCGCCCTGCACGCCGCGGGGCCGGCCGACCGGGCCCGCCGTGGCCGCGGTCGCGCGCCGCCTCGAGGGTGAGGAGGCGCGGCGTGCGGCGGAGCTGCTGCGTCGCCGGCACCCGGTCCTCCAGGGCGTGCTCGTGCCGCTGGCGCACCGGGTGCTGCGGTGCGGGACGGAGCACTACGAGCTGCGAACTTCTGACTCACGACACTAGATGACCGCGCCGTCGCGCTCGCGCCAGTACACGGCGGTGCCGTCGGCGATGCAGCGGTTCGATCGCGGCACGCCGATGTTCGCCCGCAGGCAGAGATGGTCGCGCCACTCGCAGCCGCGGCCGAACTGCGCGTCGTGCAGGCAGCTCGGCTCGTCGCGCACCAGCGTCAGGAACGCGCGGACCACCGCCTTGCCGCGCCCGCAGGACTGTCCCCGCACGCGGATCGCGGTCGCCTCCATCGCGGCCGTGTCGGACCCCACCACGACGCCCCCGCTGCACGTCGTGGGCGGCGCGGCGTGTGCCGGGACTGCGATCGCCATCAGCGCCAGCGGGGCGAGCAGGGCGAGGAGCGCGCGTCGCATGTGACGTCTACGAGCTGCGCGCCGATTCGGATGCGAACCGGCTGAGCGCCGCGGCGAGCTCGCTCGTGGCCGACAGCATCGGCGAGTGGTCGGTGTCGAGCTCGACGACGTCCACGCACGGGTTCTCGGCGACCATCCGGCGCTGCAGCGCGGGCGGGATCGCGCGATCCCGCCCGCACAGCACGTAGGCCCGCGGCATCGCCTGGTCGACGCCGTCGACGGCGGCCGTGAACGGCGCGAGGGCCTGCTTCCCCAGCCGCTCGACGCCCCAGGCGGCGAGATCGTCGGAGCACTCGCCGAAGACGACCGTCCTCGCCGCCTCGGCCGGAAGCGTGGCGACCGGCGGCTCGCCGGTCACGACGAGGTTGGCCTGCACCTGGTCGTCGGCGCCCTCGGGCAACTGCGTGAGATCCAGGAGGCTCTGGCCGGCGCTCGGCAGGAACGCAGCGACGTACACGAGCAGGGAGATCCCCTCCGGGCAGCGTGCCGCGGCCTGCGTGATCGCGACGCCGCCCATGCTGCTGCCGACGAGGACCGCGGGCTCCGGTTCCTCCGCCAGCGCGGCGCAGATGCGCTCGGCGTACGCCTCGAGCGAGACGTCCTCGACCGGCGTGGCGTCCGCGCCGGCGCCGGGCAGGTCGATCGCCTGCACGGTGTGACCTGCTGCTTGCAGCTCGGGCGTCAGGCGCTCCCAGATCCAGGCGCCGCCCATGGCCCCGTGGACGAGGACGAAACGTGACACGGCTCCTCCTTCGATGGACTACGACGAGGCGCCGTCACCGGTGCCGCGCAGCCCACTTTGCCATGCGCACGAACTGCTCGGGGACGGGCAGGGCCGGGAGCGACGGGTCCAGGCCGCGGTAGACCGTGTGGACGTTCACCGCGATCCGCTCGCGCTCGGACCAGTCGTCGAACGGCGAGAGGTCGATGTCGTCGGCCGCGGTGTCGGGGTCCATGCCCTGCTCGAAGCGGGCGGTCGCCTCGTCGGCGACGTACTGCAGGTAGTGGGCGAGGTCGCGGATGCCGTCCTCGTCGGTCACCGGCCCGTGCCCGGGCACGATGAGCCTGGGCCGCATCGCGAGGATGCGATCCAGGGCCGAGAGCCAGCTCTCGACGGGTCCGGCCCACATGAGCGGCGTGTCGTTCGCGAAGACCAGATCGCCGGCGAACACGACGTCGCTGTCGGGCACATGCACGACGGCGTCGCCGGCGGTGTGCCCCGGTCCGAGCTCGAGCAGCCGCACCTCGCGCCCGCCGACGTCGAGCGTCGCCTCGCCGTCGAAGACGTGCGTCGGGACGCGGTGCGTCACGTCTGCCATCTCGAAGCCGCCGAACCGCGTCCGCGCGAAGTGCGCGAACTCCTCGCCCATCTCGGTCGAGGCGAACGTCGCGCTGACCGCCGCGGGCGTCGACATCGCGCAGGCGTCGCGCGCGGTCGACGTCGCCCAGATCGCGATGCCCTCGGGCAGGAGCTCGTTGCCGAAGCAGTGGTCCGGATCGCCGTGGGTGTTCACCGCGACGCTCACGGGGCTCGCCGCCGTGTGTGGCGCCATCGCGTCGAGCATGGCGCGCGTGAGGTGCAGGTCCATGAGCGTGTCGACGACGAGCGACGCGCCGTCGCCGGTCACGAGCCCGGCGTTGCTCCAGCCCCAGCCGCCGTCGGGCTGCAGGTACGCGAACAGCCCGTCCCCGAGGTCGTGGAGTCCTCGCTCGTACGGAATGGTCAGACGTCGCGGCGCCACGCGCGGACACTAAGGGAACTGCGCTCCGTGCGCGGCAGACGCGCGCGGGATGCAAGGCTTCCACGAGGACGACAGGAGGAGGGACGTTGGGACGCGCGAACGCGATGTTCAACGACAACGCGATGAAGCTGGGGCTCTTCGCCCCGAACTGCCGTGGCGCCTGTGCGATCACGACCGTGCCCGAGAGCTGGGACGCGTCGTGGGAGCACAACCTCGAGCTGGCGCAGCTCTGCGACGCGGCGGGGATCGAGTTCATCCTGCCGATCGCGCGCTGGAAGGGCTACCAGGGCCCTTCGCGTTGGCAGGAGGACACGCTGGAGACGCTGACCTGGGCCTGCGGCCTGCTCGCGCAGACGAAGGACCTGTGCGTCTTCGCCACGACCCATGCGCCGATGATCCACCCGATCGTCGCCGCCAAGCAGCTCGCGACGATCGATCACATCGCGCGCGGGCGGCTCGGGCTGAACCTCGTGTGCGGCTGGAACCAGGACGAGTTCGAGATGTTCGGCCAGGACCAGCGCGAGCACGACGAGCGCTACGTCTACGGCCAGGAGTGGCTCGACATCGTGCGCACGATCTGGCGCTCGGAGGAGCGCGTCGACTTCGACGGCACGTACTTCCACCTCTCCGAGCTCATCGGCCGCCCGGCGCCCTACGACGGCGAGCCGGTGCTCGTCAACGCCGGGTTCTCGCCGGCCGGGCGCGACTTCGCGCAGCGCAACTGCGACCTGCTGTTCACGTCGCTCGTCGACCTCGAGTCGGCGAAGGCCGACGTCGACGGCGTGACGTCCGCCGCGCGCGCCATCGGCCGCGAGATGGGCGTCCTGTCCTCGGCGTTCGTCGTGTGCCGCGCGACCCAGGCGGAGGCCGAGGAGTACCACCACTACTACGCCATCGAGCACGGCGACTGGGAGGCCGCCGACCGGCTCATGAGCGGCATGGGCATGCACAGCAACGCGTTCCCGGCCGGCCACTACGAGCGCTTCCGCGAGCGCTTCACGGCCGGGCACGGCGGCTACCCGCTCATCGGCAGCCCCGACCAGGTCGCCGACGAGCTGGAGCGCATCTCGCAGACCGGCATGGCCGGCATCGCGTTCGGCATGTGCAACTTCCTGGAGGAGATGCCCTTCTTCGTCCAGGAGGTCCTGCCGCGCCTGGAGGCCAAGGGCCTCAGGCGGGCTGTGGCACCTGAATCCCGAATTCCGGCATGACCTCCGTGGCGAAGAGCTCCAGCTGGCGGAGCCCCTCGTCACGAGGGATCAGCCCCCAGTGGAAGAGCCAGACGAGGTAGTCCACGGGCAGGACCTGCAGGAACTCCTCGATCTGGCGCTTCACCGTGTCGACGGTCCCGCCGATCATCACGCCGCTGCGGATGAGCCGCTCGCCGATCGACTCCCCGGGCGCGGGCACGGGGCCCTCCTCGCCGGGCAGCCGCAGCATGAGGTCGAGCAGGCCGAACGTCTCGTACCAGCCGCGCCACACGGGTGCCTCCCAGCGGTCGGCGCGGCGCAGCAGCTCGGCGCGCACCGCGTCCTCGCCCTTGACGCCCTCGACGATGTGGAACGTCCGGCAGACGCCGACACGCTCGCCCAGCGCGATGTCGCGCCCGGCGGAGGCGTGGGCCGCCTGGAGGATCGCCAGCAGCTCGCGGATGCGCTCGACGGCGCCGAAGAGGATCGTCGGGACGACGTCGTTCTCACCGCACCACTCGATCGTGGGCGGGCTCGCGCCGAACGCCTGGAAGAGCGGCGGGTGCGGCGACGTGAAGGGCTTGGGCACGACGCTGACGCCCTTCACGGTCGTGCCGTCGTCGCCGATCTCGCCCGGCGCGCCGTACTTCGACGTGATCGTCTGCGCCGGCGGCCAGTCGGGGATGCCCTCCAGCGGGTTCGGGACCTTGTACGTCGGCCCGTCGTAGGTGAGCAGGTCCTGCGCCCACGCCTTCTTCATGATCTTGAAGTTCTCGGAGAACAGCAGGCGGTTGGAGACATCGGCCTCGCTGCCGTCGGAGTACGTCGCGCCGACGCCGAGCTTCTGGCAGAGGATGTTCATCCAGCGTGACTGGTAGCCGCGCGCCATCCCGACGAAGAGGCGGCCGCGCAGCAGGTGGTCGGCCATCGCGATCTCCTCGGCGAGCCGGATCGGGTCGTGCGAGGGCAGGACGAGGCCGAGCTGGCCGTGCATGATGCGCCGCGTGTGCGCGCCGAGGTGGATGTTGAGCATGAGAGGCGAGGGCGAGATCTCCATCCCCTCGGAGTGCAGGTGGTGCTCGGTGTGCGCGAGGCCCCAGTAGCCGAGGTCGTCCGCCGCCTTGGCCAGCTCGACCAGCCCGTCGAGCATCTCCTGGTAGGCCTCGTTGTCGCGGCCGATGGGGCGTCGCCGCTCCATCTCCTCCGGCGGTCCGAGCGTCGGGTAGACCTGCAGGATGACCTTCGGCACGTGCTCCTCCGTTCGCTACTGGATGACGATGCCGCCGTCGACCACGAGCCCGTGGCCGTTGACGTAGGACGAGCGATCCGAGCACAGCCACGCGGCGGCCTCGGCCACCTCTTCGGGGCGTGCCAGGCGCCCCATCGGCGAGGACTCGCCGATCGCGTCGATCGCGCCGGGCGCGGCGGCGAACATCTCCTGCGGCATCGCGGTGTCCACGACGCCGGGGAGGACGGCGTTCACCCGGATGCCCTGCCGCGGGTACTCGAGCGCGGCCGCCCGGGTCAGGCCCAGCACCGCGTGCTTGGACGTCACGTACGCGGCGACCTGCGGCGCGGCGATCATGCCGAGCCCGGACGACGCGTTGACGATCGAGCCGCCGCCCGTCCGCAGCATCGCCTTGATCTCCTCCTGCACGCACATCCACGTGCCGCGCACGTTGATGTCCATGACCGACTCGAACTGCTCGTCGCTGTGCTCGGCGAACGGCTGCATCCCGCCCGGGATGCCGGCGTTGTTGAACGCGCAGTCCAGGCGGTCGTGGCGCTCCGTGGCCAGCGCGACGAGCGCGACGACGTCGTCGCGCCGGGTGACGTCGGTCGCGAGCCATGCCGCGTCGCCGCCGGCCTCCGAGACGAGCCTCGCGGTCTCGGCGAGCGCCTCCTCCGCGCGGTCCCCGAGGACGACCTTCGCGCCCTCCCGGGCGAACGTCAGTGCCGAGGCGCGGCCGATCCCGCCCGCCGCGCCGGTGATCACGGCGACCTTGCCCTCGAGCAAGGGCGTCAAAGAGCTCTCCTCATGCGCGGCAACCTACCAGTGAGAAGATCAAACGCTCGGATGAACAATCCGGCGCCCTCACTGTGGCGATCACCGATGCCTCCAGGACGTGCCCCTGCCACCATCGTGCGGGGTAGAGCCGAACACGGGAGACGTCGATGACATCGGTCGAGGATCAGGATGAGCGGGTCGGGACGCGGCCGAGTCCACGCGAGCTGCTCGACCGCGCGATCGCGCTGCGGCCGCTCCTCGTCGAGCAGTCCGCCGAGACCGAGGCGCGCCGCTACTACTCCGAGGAGATCCATCGCGCGTTCGAGGACGCGGGGTTCTACCGCAGCCTGATCCCGCACCGCTACGGCGGGCTCGAGCTGGACATGACGAACTGGCTGCGGCTCATCGCCGAGCTCGCCCACGGCGACATCCAGGCGGCGTGGGGCTTCACGCTGGCCGCCGGGCACGCGCTGCAGGTCGCCTCCTTCTGGGAGGAGCGCGCGCAGGACGAGATGTTCGGGAACGGGGACTTCCGCGCCGCGTCGGTCGCGGCGCCCACCGGCACCGCAGTGAAGGTCGACGGCGGCTGGCGCGTCACCGGCGCCTGGCCGTACTCCTCCGGCGCGCCGTACTCGACCTACTACATGGGCCAGACCCTGATCAGAGACGAAGGCGCCCCGCCGCGGATGATGCTCTTCGTCGCGGACCGCAGCCAGTGGGAGATGCTCGACGACTGGGGCGACCTGCTCGGCCTCCGCGGCAGCGGCTCGCACACGGTGAGGCTCGAGGACGCGTTCGTCCCCGACGGCTGGGCGCTGCCCGACACGCAGCTCGTGGAGGTCGACGTCAGCGGCGGCACGCCCGGGTCGCGCCTGCACGGCAACCCGATGTACGCAGGGCGCTGCTTCTCCGTCTTCCAGCTCGAGCTGACCGCGCTCATGATCGGCGCTGCCAAGGGCGCCCTCGACGAGTACCAGGCGATCGTCACGACGAAGCGCACACAGCGCCCGCCGACGGTCATCCGCGCCGAGGACCCCGACTACCAGCGCTGGTTCGGCATGTCGATCGGCAAGCTCGCGACGGCGGAGGCGGCGATGCTCAACGGCGCCGACCAGTGGACCGAGTTCGCGCGGCGCAACGTCGAGGAGGACGCCGGGTTCTCGCGCGAGGACGACATGGTCCTCAACTTCATCGCGCGCGAGGGGATGCGCATGGCGTGGGACGCGATGCAGGAGCACATCGTCCGCACCGCCGGCTCCAGCGCGCTGCGCGACGGCGAGCGCCTGCAGCGCATCTACCGCGACATGACGATGGGGCACGGGCACTTCGCGAGCCTCTTCGGGGACGTCGTGGCGCGACGCATCGGCCAGTACCGCCTGGGCGTCGAGGTCGTCGGCTGAGCTACAGCCGGCGGAATCCGGCCGGCGCCGGCGAGGTCGAAGCCCGGCATCGGCGGTGCGGACGAGAGCGCCGAGAGCAGGTCGGAGGCCGCTCCGAGCGCGTCCTCCGGGAGCGCGAGCTCGTAGGGCTCCCACGTCAGCGGGACGAAGTCCAGGCCGAGGGCGTCGGCCGTGGCGCGAAGACCGATCGCGGCGTCCGCGAGACCCGTCGCAACGGCAAGCGCGGCCTCGAGGTGCGTCGCGACCTCGGGGCCGCGTACGGCGCTGCAGGCCACGCCGGCGTCGCGCAGGAGCCGCTCGGCGAGCACCCGGGTGCCGGTTCCGGGCGCGCGCAGCGCGACCGTGCAGGCCGGAAGATCGCGCACGCCGGTGAGACAACGCGGATTGCCCGCGGGGAGCACGATGCCCTGCTCGCGATGCCAGAGGTGGACCAGGACCGGGTCGCGCCCGGCGAGCACGCCCGCCGCGAACGGGGCGTTGTAGCGACCGTCGCGGTGGCGCAGGTGCAGCGTCGCCGCGTCGGCGCGGCCCTGCCACAGCGCGGACAGGCCACCCAGGCTCCCGCGCGCGCCGATGCGCTCGGTGTCGCCGGCGATGCGGTCCAGCAGCGGGTCGTCGCTGCCCGCCAGCCGTAGACGCGCACCGCCGTGCAGCGCCCGGCGCGCGAGCGGTGCGGCGTCGGGCGTCACCCTCGCCGCGCGCCGCGGCGCGCCGTCGATCACGCCGAGCCGGGCGAGCTCGGCGTAGGCACGCCCGACGGTGGCCGGCGTGGTCCCGTGCTCGGCCGCCGCCGCGCGGACGCTCGGCAGCGTCGCGCCCGGGGCGAGCGCGCCCGTGGCGATGCGGTCGAGCACGGCCTCCGCGATGTCGCGGTACAGCGCCATGCGCACGATCGTACGATGCCCGACTGATGCAGCACAGAACGAGACAGATTGCCGCCGCGCTCGCCGCGGTCGTGCTGATCGCGGGCTGCGGCGGTGGAGGCGACGACGACACGGCCTCCAAGGCCACCCCCGTGATCCTCGCCACCACGACGAGCACCCAGGACTCCGGGCTGCTGGACGTCCTCGTCCCCGCCTTCGAGAAGGAGAGCGGCTACCTGGTCAAGACGATCGCGGTCGGCTCGCGGCCAGGCGATGGCCATGGGCAAGCAAGGGAGAGGCCGACGTCGCTCCTGGTCCACTCGCCTGCGGCCGAGAAGAAGTTCGTGGACGAAGGGTACGGCGTCAACCGCCGGCTCGTCATGCACAACGACTTCGTCATCGTCGGCCCGCCCAGCGACCCGGCGGCGTTAAGGTGAAGCAAGCCGCGACGCCGCAGCGATGCCCGAGAAGCATCGCCCGCGCCGGGGCGACCTTCCTCTCGCGGGGAGACAACTCGGGCACGCACGCCAAGGAGAAGAGGCTCTGGAAGGCCGCCGGGATCAACCCGGAGGGCCAGAAGTGGTACCAGCAGACCGGGCTCGGCATGGGCGACGACCCTCAACGTCGCCGCGGAGAAGGACGGCGTACACGTCTGGCGGACCGGGGGACCTACCTGGCGCCACAAGGAAGCGCCTCGGCCTGGAGATCCTCGTCGAGGGAGACGCCGCTGCTGCTCAACGTCTACCACGTCATCGAGCTGAACCCGGCAAGTGGCCCAAGGTCGAACACGGCCGGCGGCAAGGCCTTTGCCGATTTCATGGTCTCGAAGCAGACGCAGGACTTGATCGCGGCCTTCGGCGTGGAGAAGTTCGGCGCGCCCCTCTTCTTCCCCGGACGCCGGGAAGAAGCCAGAATCGCTCGGGCTCTGAATGGACCTCGTCCTCGAGGGCATCCGCACGGCCTGCCACCTCCTGGTCTCGGCTCGACCCGGAGGTGCTGGCGATCACCCTGCTCTCCCTCGAGGTGTCGGGGACTCGCGACCTGTCAGCCTCTTCATCGGCGACCTCGGTCGGGACCGCTCCTCGCGCTCGGCCGACTTCCGCGGCAAGCGGCTCGTCGTCAGCGTGGTCAACACCGGCATGGGCCTCCCGCCGGTCGTGGTCGGCCTCTTCGTCACCATCCTGCTCTGGCGCAACGGGCCGTTGGGCTTCCTCGACCTCCTCTACACGCCCACGGCCATGGTCATCGCCCAGACCGATCATCGCGCCGCCGCATCGTCATGGGGATCTCCGTCGGCGTCGCTGCAGAACCTCCGTCCGGCGCTGCGGCTGCAGATGCTCGCGCTCGGTGCGCGCCGCGCACGCAGATGGTGTGGATCGCTCGTCAAGGAGGCGCGGCTGCCGCTCCTCGCCGCTGTCGATGGCGGGCTTCGGCGGCGTGATCTCCGAGGTGGGCGCGGCCATCATGGTCGGCGGCAACATCGCGGGACTACACGCGGGTGCTGACCACGGCCGCCGTGCTCGAGGCGTCCAAGGGCGAGTTCGCGCTCGCCCTGGCGCTCGGGCTCATCCTGCTGTTCATCGCCTTCGCCGTGAACCTCGTGCTGACCGCCGTGCAGCAGCGCGGCAGCACGTGACCGGCGCGTCGCCGCTGCTGGAGCTGCGCGACGTCGCGGTCGTCGCCGGCGGCCGCACGATCCTCGGCCTCGACCGTCTCGCGCTCGCGCCGGGGGAGACGCTGTGCGTCCTGGGCGCGAACGGCGCGGGCAAGTCCACGCTGCTGCGCGTCGCGGGCGGTCTGCGTACGCCCGCGCGCGGCGAGCTGCGCCTCGACGGCGTCCCGGCGACCGCGCCGCAGATCCGCGCGGTGACGGCCGCCGTGCTGCAGCGCCCCCTGCTGCGCCGCGGGGCCACCGCCCGGACCAACGTGGAGACCGGGCTGCGCTTCGCCCGCGTGCCGCGCGAGGAGCGCCGCCGGCGGGCGGACGAGTGGCTCGTGCGCCTCGATCTGGCCGGTCTCGCCGAGCGGCGCGCGTCGGCGCTGTCGGGCGGAGAGGCGCAGCGGGTGAGCATCGCCCGCGCGCTCGTGCTCGCGCCCCGCATCCTGCTGCTCGACGAGCCCTTCAGCGCCCTCGATGCGCCCACCCGCGCCGAGCTGCTCGCCGACCTGCGTGACGTGCTCGCCTCGATCGGCGCGGCGTCGCTGCTCGTGACCCACGACCGCCACGAGGCCGCGGCCATCGCCGACCGCGTCGCGATCCTGCACGCCGGAGAGCTGCGTCAGCTCGGGCCGACGGCCTCGGTCCTCGAGCATCCCGCCGACGCGGACTGCGCCCGGCTGCTCGGCTTCGAGAACCTGCTGGAGCCGCACCTCGCATCCCGGCTGCTGGGCGAGCCGATGCGCGATCGTGTCGCGGTGCGCGCGCGGGACGTGGCGGTCGTGCCCGGCGGGGACATGGGCGTCGTGGAGCGCGTCCTGCCGTTCGGGGAGCGGACGCGGATCGCCACGCGGGTCGACGGCGTGCGGGTCCTCAGCGACGTGCGCGATCCCCGGGTCGCGGCGGGGGACCGCGTGGACCTGCGGGCGGCGGTCGCCGCCGCGCGCGTCATCGCGCCCGGGTGAGGAGTCCCGCGACCCCCGCGACGCTCCAGCAGAGCACCCCGAGCCCCAGTCCGCCCGCGACGTCGGAGAACCAGTCGTCGCGCAGGTACACGGCCGCGAGCGCGTAGAGCACCGCGAGGACGATCCCGACCGTCACGAGCGCCGCCGTCCGGGTGATCGGCCCGGTGGCGTGGCGCAGGGCGACCGCGACGGCGATCCACGACGCGGCATAGGCGGCGTTGACGTCCGGGTAGGTCGGCGCGCCCCCGCCGTCGAGCACCGGGCGATCGAGCGCGCCGTCGGCGATCGCGCCCGCGATGACCGTCAGCGCCATGCCGCCGATGAGCACGACGGCCTCGAGGCGCTCGCGGGCGATGAGCAGGCCGGCCGCGACGAGCACGACCACGATCGCCACGACCGGCAGCGAGCCGAGCTGCTCGGCGGCCGACGCGAGGCTGTCGAGGACGCCGCTGGTCAGCGCGTCCGACCACGTCACGGCACGCGAGTCGCCGGGGGTCAGCCCGACGTCGTCGAGCACGAGCAGGTAGCCGAAGAAGACGTAGCCGCCGACGAGACCGGTCGCCAGCAGCGTCGTGAGCTCGAGGCCGAGGTTGCCGGGCGTGAGCCGGTCCCAGACGAACATCGCGGGACGGCGCGCGCGGCGACCTGCCGCCAGGAGCAGCCGGACCGCCGGGTTGTGCTCGTGCGCCGCGAACCACTCGGAGACGCGCCGGCGGTTCTCGGCCTGGCGCAGCCAGCGCACCGCCACGACGATCGCGACGAGCACGACGATCGTCGCGCTCAGCGCCAGGGCGCCCTGCTTGGCGATCTGCAGCACCCGGTCGAGCGAGTGCCAGAAGAAGTAGCCGACGAGGCACAGGGCCGTGGACTGGATCCCCGCGCCGACGACGTCGTAGGGGACGAACCGGCGCAGCTGCATCCCCGAGGACCCGGCCAGGAAGGGCGCGAGGGAGCGCACGAGCCCGACGAAGCGCCCGACGAAGATCGCCTTGCCTCCGTGCTTGGCGAAGAACTCGTCGACCTGGTGGATGCGCTCCTCGCTGATCCCGAAGCGCGGCCCGTGCCTGACGAGGAACGGCCTGCCCAGACGCCGGCCGAGCACGTAGCCGGTGATGTCGCCGGCGACCGCGAAGAACCACGCGATCGCGATGAGCAGGACGATGTCGATCTCGCCCTGGCCGGCGACGACGCCCGCGACGATGAGCGCGGTCTCACCGGGGATGAGCAGGCCGATGAACGCGCCGGCCTCGAGGAACGCGAGGATCGCGACGAGCAGGTACGTCCACTTCCCGAGCGCCCGGCCGATGTCCTCGAGGACCTTGTCGATCGACGGCAGCTCGACGACGCCCGTCGAGTAGACGGCGGCCGCGACGACCGCGATGACGCCCGCGACCAGCACCGGGGGCTCGAGCCGCCGGCGCCGCCACCACAGGAAGGCCGCGAGCACCACCGCCGCGACGAGCCAGACGGGCTTCATCGCGGCACAGCTTGCCCGGTCGCGCCCCGGCGGGCGCGCCGAGTTGGCCGGTGGCTAATTCTTGTAGCGGGCGTGCACGTCCTCGCACCCGATGGTGCGCACGTGCTTGTTCCAGCCGATGTTGACGGTGTCCTTGCCGGGGCCGCAGTCGACCGTCGTCGTGCCCTGGCCGTAGGCGTCGATCGTGTCGTCGCCGGCGCCCGCGCGGACCGTGTTGCGACCGCGGCCCGTCGTGCGGATCGTGTCGTTGCCGGCGTCGCCCGAGATCGTGTTGGCCTTCGGGCCGCCCTGCAGCGTGTCGTCGCCGTCGCCGCCGCGGATGTCGTTGTCGCCGCGACCGCCGTAGATCGTGTCGTTGCCGGCGCCGCCGTCGAGGGTGTCGGTGCCCTTGGCGCGGCCGTCGTGCTCGCGGTTGCCCCAGATGACGTCGTCGCCCGCGAGGCCGAAGATGCGGTCCGGGCCGAGGCTGCCGAGGAGGTTGTCGAGGCCGTCGCCGCCGGTGAGCGTCGTGCCCTGCGTGCCGTGGATCATCCGCGTGCGGGCGCGGGTCGGATCGTCGACCGCGTCGGCCTCGGTGACGTGCTCGCAGTTGCGGATGTCCCCGCTGCGTACGGCCTGGGCGTTGGAGATGCCGCCCGCCTTGGCGTAGGGGTTGATGTAGATCGTGTCGTCGCCGTCGCCGCAGTCGACCGAGCGCACGGCGGTGCCGTTGTTGACGTAGATGGTGTCGTTGCCCGGTCCGGCGTCGATGACGTCGGGGCCGGAGTCGGAGTGGATGACGTCGTCGCCGTCGCCGCCGGCGACCTTGTCGGCGCCGCCGCCTGCGTGGATGGTGTCGTTGCCGGGACCGCCGTCGATGTCGTCGGGCGCCGCGCCGCCGTCGAGGTTGTCGTCGCCCTCGCCGCCGCGGACGTCGTCGTGGCCGAAGTCGCCGACGATCGTGTCGTTGCCGGTGCCGCCGTCGAGGAGATCGTCGCCGGACGAGCCGTCGAGGAGGTCGTTGCCGCCGTTGCCGAGCAGGCGATCGTGACCCTGCTCGCCGTAGAGCTTGTCGTCGCCGGGACCGCCTATGAGCGTGTCGCCTCCGCCTCCGCCGTGCGCCACGCCCGCCGCGCCGTTGAGCACGATGCGGTCGGGGCCGGGAGTGCCCTGACGGGCTGCCTCGGCCGCCGCGGGGACCAGGAGGCCGACGGTCGCCGCGACGGTGAGGAGGCGCAGGGAACGAGCGATCGAGAGCGTCATCTCCCACCCGATCGGCCCCGTGGCGCCTCGCTTGAGGGAGTTCGGAGAAGTGTGGCCGACCGGCCCAGGCGGCCGTCCCCCGATCGGCCGATCGCCGTCCTGCCGACCGGCCCAGCTGGCGCGTGTGCTACATGTGTGAGCCTCTCGATGCCCGACGGCGACCGCGACGAGCCTCCAAGTAGCAGTCCCCACGCACCTCAGGTCGGAACGGTCGGGATGAGGGCCGCCCGGTGACCGAGGTGCTCCTCCTCATCGTGTCGCTCGGGCTCGTGCTCGCGTGCGGCGCCTTCGTGGCCGCGGAGTTCTCGTTCGTCACCGTCGACCGCTCGACCGTCGAGCGCGCCGCCGAGGAGGGTGACGCCGGCGCGCGGGGCGTCCTCGACGCGCTGCACAGCCTCTCGACGCAGCTCTCGGGCGCCCAGCTGGGCATCACGCTGACGAACCTGCTGATCGGTTTCATGGCCGAGCCGGCGATCGCCGAGCTCATCGACGGCCCGCTGGAGGACCTCGGCGTGCCCTCGGGCGCGGTGTCCGGCATCTCCGTGGCCATCGGGCTGATCCTCGCGACGGCGTTCACGATGGTCCTCGGCGAGCTCGTGCCCAAGAACCTGGCGATCGCCCTGCCGCTGGGCACCGCGAAGCTCGTCCAGGGGTTCATGCGCGGCTTCACCCGCGTGTTCCGCCCGGTCATCGCGTTGTTCAACGCCTCGGCCAACGCGGTGCTGCACCGCCTCGGCATCGAGCCTCAGGAGGAGCTCGCGTCCGCCCGCTCGCCGGAGGAGCTGACGTCGCTCGCCGCCCGCTCGGCGCAGCAGGGCACGCTCGCCGCCGACACCGCGACGCTGCTGCAGCGCTCGATCGCATTCGGCGACCGGCGCGCCGACGACGTCATGACGCCGCGCACGCGGATGGTCGCGCTGCGCGACACCGACCCGATCATCAAGGTGATCGAGGAGGCGCGCTCGACGGGCTTCTCGCGCTTCCCGGTCCTCGGCGAGGGCGCCGACGAGATCGCGGGCATCGTCCACGTCAAGCACGCTGTGCGGGTGCCGCCGGAGGACCGCGCGGAGGTCCCGGTGTCCGCGGTGATGGTCCCGCCGATCGTCGTGCCGTCCTCCGTCGAGCTCGACCCGCTCCTGGAGACGCTGCGCGAGGGCGGGCTGCAGATGGCGGTGGTCGTCGACGAGTTCGGCGGCATCGACGGCGTCGTCACGCTCGAGGACGTCGTCGAGGAGATCGTCGGCGAGGTGCGCGACGAGCACGACCGCCGCGACGAGGCGATCATGCCCGAGGGCGAGGGCCGCTGGGTGCTCTCGGGCCTGCTGCGCCCCGACGAGATCGCCGACACGACGCACGTCCTCGTGCCGGAGTCCGAGGAGGGCGACTACGAGACGCTCGCCGGCCTCGTGACCGAGCGGCTCGGCCGCGTCCCGCGCGTCGGCGACGCCGTCGAGTTCGAGGCCCGCGACGACGACGGCGCGCGCAGGCAGATCCGCCTCGAGGTGCGCGGGATGGATGCCCTGCGCGTCGACCGCCTGCGGATGGAGGTCGGTCCGCCCGAGTACGACGACGACGATGAAGACCAATGAGCGACCTCCTCGCCCTCGCCATCGGCGTCCTGCTGCTCGTGTGCAACGCGTTCTTCGTCGGCGCGGAGTTCGCGCTCATCTCCGCGCGGCGCAGCACGGTCGAGCCGCGCGCCCAGGAGGGCTCGCGCCGCGCGAAGACCGCGCTGCGCGCGATGGAGAACATCTCGCTCATGCTCGCGGGCGCGCAGCTCGGCATCACGATCTGCTCGCTGCGTCGAACAGCACGACGTCGTACCGATCGAGGATCGACTGGGGGAGGGAGTCGCCGTACGTAGCCGGCCTCGTCGATGCCGCTGCTTCCCGGTCCACCAACCGCGATGACGAGCACCTGGCGGGCGCCGGCGGCTGCAGGAGCCCGCCGCACGACATAGCCCACCGACACGCGGTCCGTGGCGCCCGCCCCCGCATCGGGAACGGCTGCCACCGTGACGGAGCTGCAGGTCCATGCCTCGGGCGCCTCGCAGGCGATGTCGTCCAGGCGGACGACCGACTCATGGCGGTCCAGGCACGGCGCAGCGCCCGAATCTACGTGACCGAGCTTCCGGCATGACAAGCGCCGGAGCCACCCCCACCAATGCCCGGCGCAGTCGACCCCGTGGGTTGCGACGCACGAGGAGCGGATCATGGCGGTGGTCGATGACGTCCGGTCGCTGGGCGAGGACCTGGAGCGCTCGTACGAGGTGTTCGTCCGGGACCGGTTGAAGTTCCGCGTCGGGCCGATCGTCTACGTGGCGTTCTCCCTCGACGAGAGCGAGATGGGGTTCGCGTTCCCCATGGAGGAGCGGGCCGCCCTGGTCGCGAGCGAGCCGCACAAATTTCGCTGCCCTCGGCATCGGACCTGCGCTTCAACTGGGTCCACGCCGATCTGGGGGCATTGGACCCGAGCGAGGCCCGCGAGCTCGTCGTCGACGCCTGGCGCATGGTCGTCCCCAAGAAGGTCTGGCGTGCCTACGATCTCACCCATCCCGACGGGCCGGGCTGAAGCCACTTCGGCAGCGACCAGCTGGCCGTCTTCGGCACGGCGGACACCGTGGGGCGCCCTTGGCCAGACGCGGTCAGTCCTTCTTCAGCTCCTGAGCGAACATCACGATGATGCCGCTGGGGCCGCGGACATAGGTGAGCCTGTACACGTCTTCGTAGGTCGCCACGCCGCGGAGCGGGTGGCAGCCGTGCCTCGCGGCGATCTCGAGGGCCTCGTCGATGTCGTCGACCGAAAAGGCCACGCGGTGCATGCCGATCTCGTTGGGCCGGGTGGGCTCCGTCTCGATCGCGTCGGGGTGGATGTACTCGAAGAGCTCGAGGCGACCGTTCCCGTCCGGCGTTTGCAGCATCGCGATCTTGGCGTGGTTACCGTCGAGACCGACAGCGGTATCGGTCCAGTCACCACTGACCGTGTCACGGCCGAGGACGGTCAACCCGAGGTCGGTGAAGAAGGCGATCGTCGCTTCCAGGTCGCGCACGGCGATGCCGACGTTTTCCAGTTTGATAGGCACGCGTTTCACGCTACCGAGCCAGGCACGTTCGTGCGCTGGACGCCTCAGCGAGGCGAGGAACCATTCACCGCCGACGCCATCCCTGCGCATCCCGCGATCTCGCGTGCAGCACAAAATAGGGAGGTCAACCCGCTGATCTTGCCGGACGCAGAGACGACCCGGACGAACCCGACTCCGATGTTTAGTCCCGGAGTGCAGCTTCTATCCGATTTGATGATGCCCGACGCCTCGCGAATGTCCTGCGCAGAGGACTTCGGCCGCGCAACCGGTTCCGTGACTGTCAACCCTGCCGACGGCGACCGTCGTTCCCTGGGATTCGGCCGCTGGTGGCGAAGTAAGGGCGCAGCATCCGCTCTGGTGGTCGGTGGCTTGTCGATGACTCTGCTGTTCGTGCCGTTCACCATCACGCACGGGCCAACGTCGTTCAACGAGGAGCGAACCGTGCTCTCAGGACCGCCGTTCGGGCTTTTTGTCTTGGCCCCGGCGGCCGTGGTTGTCTGCGTCAGAGCCGCACCCCGAGGCGCTGTCAATGCACGGCCCGGGTCCCCATCGGGGTGCTCGTGGCGGCACTCACGACTGGGTTGATTCTTGCGCTACTCCCAGCACAAACATCGGATCCATTCAGCGGGTACCGCATCTTCGGCGTGCTGATCTACGCCACAGCCGGGATAGCGTGGGCAATTCTAGGCGTGATGCTCCACGTGCCGGAAGGCTCGGCCAGTGACCCGCCAAGAACGCAGGCCCGTTACCGCAAGGACGGCCAGTAGGGCTTTTCGTCTCGGAACTACTCACGCACCTGAACGCTTGCCGGTTGCTGGGCGCCGTCGGATAGTTGTTCGCGGGTAACTACTCACTGCTTGCGCGATGCGGCGTTAGGAGATGCTCCGTGCGTAGGTCTCTGATCGCCGCTGTTGTATTTTCCTGCCTGATCGCGGCGTGCACCAGTTCCCAACAGAGCGCCGACGGATCGAACGCACCAACATCCAGCGTTCAACATGCTGCTGTTGAACCACGGTTGGTGAAGTCCGACGTTCCTCGCCCGACGCAGTCTGAGCTGGCACCGGAGGACTACTCTTCGGCCGGAGCGGCCATGAACTCCTTCGGCGCAGCGCTTTTCAGCCATTTGTCGAAGGAGGGCAATCTGGTCGTCAGCCCCTACTCGATCTATGCCGTCCTGGCGATGGCGGAGGCGGGCAGCGCTGGAGACACCAAGGCCGCTCTGGATGCGGTCCTCGGAACGGATCCGGGCTCGACCATGACGACCATCGATGCCGTCGTCACGCAGATGGCAACACCCAGCACCGCGGCGGCGGACCCAGGGGACGTCATCGTTCGACCGGCGAACAGCCTATGGGCGCAGGACAAATTCGAGCTCAAGACCGACTTTGTCGACCGGCTCGCCGCCAACTATGGCGCCGGGGTCTACCTGACGGACTACGTCGGCAATGCGGAGGGCTCCCGTGCTGCTATCAACGACTGGGTACGGGAGAACACTCGCGATCTCATTCCGGAGCTGGTACCGGAAGGTGCGATCACACCCGACACGCTGCTCACGCTGGTGAACGCCCTGTACTTCGGAGCGGCGTGGCAGACCGAATTCGCGGTGCTACCGGCACCGATCCCCTTCGCCACGCCCCGCGGTGAACGGCAGGTACCCGCATTCGGCGCCACCATCAGTGGTCCATCAGCGGCCGGCGATGGGTGGCGATCGGTCACGCTTTCCTACCGGAGAGGGCTCATGGCGATGACGCTGATCGTTCCGGACATCGGTCGGTATGACGAGGTGGCGGATGCACTGGGCCCGGAGATGATCGCCGCAGCCACCGCGGCCGGCGACAGCAAGCTCATCAGGTTCTCGATGCCGGCGTTCAACGTCACCAGCGCCCTGGACCTCTCCGATGTACTGCGACAGTTGAGACTGGGGCCGTTGTTTGACACCGGACTGACCGAGATGGCTGAGGGCGGACCATTAACCGCCACCGGCATGGTTCATCAAGCGGTGATCGACGTCGACGAGAAGGGAACGACGGCCGCAGCCGCCACCGCCTTGATGCTGGCAGGCGCAGCCCCGCCCACCGAGAGCATCACCCTTTCCATCGACCGACCGTTCCTTTTCATGATCCACGACATCGCTACCAACGCGCCGCTCTTCCTCGGCCGCGTCGTGGACCCCAGCCTCTGATGCCCCACTGCCCGTCTGCGGGACCAGGCGCGGCTCCCGATCCCGACCACTAAGCCAATCCTCAAGCGCGCCGGTACAAGTTCGTGCGTGCAATGCTTGCCGCGTGCGCGAGCCGTTCGCTGACATGCTGAGGGGTGGCCACCCCAACTCCCTCGGCCGGACCGGGGAGGTGGTCGGCATCGTCCTGGGCGACCGTACTCGGCTGCAGGAGTTGTTCGCGACCATGGCTGGCCCGGACAAGCTCGTCCGTCTGCGTGTCGGAGACGCGCTGGAAAAGGTATGCCGCGAGCGACCGGAGTGGTTCGTGGGCCACATCGATCATCTGCTCAGCGACCTGGGACAGATCGCGCAGCCGTCGGTGCAATGGCATGTCGCCCAGATGCTGCAGCACCTCCGCGGCGACCTCTCGGACGACCAGCTGCACCAGGCCACCGAACTCCTGCAAAGGAATCTGAGCTCATCGACGGACTGGATCGTCCTGAATGTGACCATGGACGTCCTGACCCGGTGGGCAACCCGCGACATGCAGCTGGCCGATTGGATTAGGCCCGAACTCGAACGCTTGCGCAGGGACGCTCGCAGGTCGGTCGCCAAACGCGCGTCCATGCGCCTGGAAGACCTGGCGCACTGAGACACTCTGTCGCGATGGATGAATGGCGCGGCGGCCGCTGCGCGAGAGATGGTTGTTTTGGGATCCGACTGCGGAATGACGCTGATCTGAGCGCCCGCTTGTTTGAGTTCGCTCCCTCCGCGCGCCGGTTGCGACGCATTCTGCAGAAGACATCGACACCGCGATCATCTTTCTCGTCAACAGCGACATCCCGCTCTCGGCGAGAAGGGACCTGAACCCGCCCCCGCCGTGCAAAAGGCGTTGACCACCCGTATGCGTCTGGCTGGAGTTGGTGTCACGATCGGTTGTGCCGCCGCAGAGATCTCGCGTGTTCGCGGTCGTGGCTGCCGTCCTCGTGGCGGTGCTGGTCGTGCTGGCCGCCCGCGCTGACGTTGCGGGTCCGCTGCCGAGTTGGTGGCTCACCGGGCTGGACTTGGTGGTTGGACTCGCGTTTGCGATGGTGGCTGTACTCGCGCCTGGCCCGCTGACGGAGCGGTGGCTGGTGATGCTGGTGGGTGCGTCCTGGTTGATGGCGTCTCTTTTACCGATCGCCCGGTCGTGGCATCAGGGCATCCTGTTGGTCGTCATCGGGTGGTTTGCCGCCGGCCGACCGCGTGGCTTCCCGGGGTGGTTGATCGCCGGAGCCGCACTCGTTGTTGCGATGCAGGTCCTTCCCCAGCTTGCGGTGTCGGCGGTGTTCGCCATCGTGGCCATTGCCGCGGTGATCAAGGGTCGAGCAGACCCCGTCGTCGCGTGGTACCCCGCTGCGGCATCGTTCGCTGTGGCCGGCTGTCTGATCACGGTGTGGACGACCACCCATCTCATGTCCCGGCCGTTGGATCCGGCGTTCGCGGTCGTGGGATATGAGGTGGTGCTGCTGGGAATCGCGCTGTTGTTCCCGGTAGGTGCCAGGACCGCTGTTCGGGCTCGGGACCGGATGGCGGATCGGTTGCTGACCGATGTCGGAGGCGACGGACTGAACGGCCTGGTCTCGGTACTGCAACGGGCCCTGGGTGATTCATCGCTGCGCGTGTACCGATGGCAGGACGACGCGAGGTGCTATGTCGACGACTCCGGGACGGCAGCCCCGCAGTCGGGGCCGGGCTGGTTGCCCGTGTATTCCGGGTCACGGCCGGTCGCCGCGGTGGTGTCACGGGCGGCCGCTCTGGAGGATCCGCCGACCGCCGCTGCGGTGGCATCGGCCGTTCTGTTGGCGGTCACGAACATCGGGTTGCGCGAGGACCAGCGGCGGGCGTCTGCGGGATCTGGAAGCGTCCAGGGTCCGGATCCTCGACGCCGGCGACCGACAGCGACAGCGCGTGGCGTCGATGCTCCGGGTGGAGGTTGATCCACCGCTGCGAGCGACGCGGCACGCGGTGCAGTCGGTGCTCGCGGCATTCGATCACCCCGAGGTCACTGCGACCCTCGACATGGTGGCCGGCGAACTGGCGGCCGCGGCCGACGAGATCGCTGACCTGGCCGCGGGGATCGCTCCCGCCGAGCTGGGCGGTGGCCGGCTCGCCGCCGCGCTGCAAACCCTCGCGGAGCGCTGCCCGCTGCCGGTCACGGTGGCGGTGGGACGCGATGCAGTCGGCGGGCCGGAGGCGGAGACGGCGCTGTACTTCGTGTGTTCCGAGGCAATGGTGAACGCCGTGAAACACGCACGCGCCAGCCAGCTGAGACTGACCGTCACTTTGCGGGAGGGCGAGCTGCTCGCATCCATCGCGGACAACGGCCGGGGAGGCGCGGATCCTGCTGGACAGGGCTTGCAGGGGCTTGCGGATCGGTTGGCGACGCGGAACGGCCGGCTCAGGGTGGAGAGCCCATCCGGAGCCGGCACGACGGTGACCGCGATGATCCGACCGTGATCAACCGATCTTCTGCCACGGTTTGATCAGATAGGTGGCGAGGTCTCCTGTCGCCCCGCCGAAGGCGGTGAACGTCATGGTTTCCCCTTCGGCAGCCCATTCCATCCGGTACCCAGCCGGGGGTCCGCAATGATCGCTGAGGGTGCTGGACGGCGGCAGGAGGCACCCGGTGATCTGCTGCATACGGTCAATGTCGCCAATGAAGTACACGGTGTTGCCGGTTCCTTTCAGGTCGCCGACCTCCACCGGCTGGTCGCTGACCGTGGTGCCGCAGTCGTCGCCGGGGTTTGCCAGCGGTGTGCAGCGCATCTCGTACTTTCCGTCCTGCACGGTCAGCGTCCAGGTGCCGGCGGGGTGCCCGTCATTGTTCTGATAACCGGCCGCCGTCACCTCGTCCCGGCTGATCGCCACCCGGTACAGCCCATTCGGGTATCGTCGATACCTCGCTGGGAACCGGGCCAAGAGCGTTGTCGGCAGCGGGTGTGCAGGTGGTAGGAACGGAGACTAGCTCTGGTGCGGGGTGCCTGTCGGCGACCGCCTGGATGTCCTTGAGCAGTGGCCCGTTGGTCGGATCGGCCGCCAGCCCGTCCAGTACCGGTTGGAGTTTGGCCAGCAACGCGCGGCTCTGTTCCGGCCCGGCCTGGTAGAACTGGACTCCCTGGGTGCAAAGCTGCTGCGCCATGCTGCTCTCGTCGTAGGTGGTGTCGACGGTTTTCTGCACGGCCTGCTTTGCTGCCTCCCGAACCCATTGCTGCTGCTGTTCGGTCAGCGATTCGTAACGTTGCCGGCTCAGGCTGAGCACGCGGAACCTTCGGCCAGAGCACGACATCGCTGGTGACGTGGCCGACTTCGGTGGTCAGGCCGTTGCTCAGGTACTGGATGATGTCGAATTCGATGCCACGGAGCCGGCCTTCGGCGACCTCGTCGACCCAGGTCAGGCCGACGTTCACCGGAGTCCCGCCGAGGGCGGTGACAGCCTCGGCCTGCACGGGGGAGTTATAGACGCGGAAGTGCGCGCCCTGCCAATCCTCGGGACTGATCAGCGGGTCCTGCGCCGCAAACGGTCTGCGCAATGGGCCGACGAACAGACCGAGACCGACGATGCCGGTGTCGTCCAGTTGGGCCAGCAGCGAATCGGCAACCGGCCCGGTCACCAGGTCCTTCTCCGCGGCGTAGCTGGTGATCGTCATTGGTGCTTCCACGGCTTTCAGGCCTGGGATGCCGGCCGCGGCGAAAGCTCGGCTGGCCGGCCACCCACCATCAAGTTTCCCGGCGGCGACGTCCCTGACGATGGCGGATTCGGCATCCGCCGACCTGTCCTCTGTCTCTTCGACCTGGGCGGTGATCCGTCCGCCGGACACCAGCGCGAGGGAGTCGATGAACGTCTGCGGCCCGAAAGAATGTCCGTTGTTGTTGATGGCATCGATGCTCGACAGTTGCAGGACGACCGTGTCACCGCCGGTCTTGTCCGCCGTTTGGGTGCCCTGACATCCGGCCAGCAGTAGCGCTCCGGCAGCAACGACCGCGACGGTGGTCGTTCGGCGGGCGGGGGTTCGTGGGGTCATGATGGCCTCCTAGGTCCACAATCCGGACATTAGAGGCAGAGTCGTCCGCGTCCTACCGTGTTGCCTCGGTGATCGGTGCGGGTAACTCGGTGCCGCCGAAAGGCAAGGTACTCAGGTGGCGGGTGCAACTGGGGCCGGCGCAGCCCAGCCGGCACGGCAAGCGTTCGGTTCCGATGTCGGCACGGCGGCTGCGTGCTGGGCCACCGAGGTCACGGTGGTGGTCCTGGCCGGGTCGGCGACGTCGGCCGGTCCGGCGGATCGTGGTTCCCCTGTCGATCCCGCTAGCCCTGGTTGGCTCTTTCCGATCGAGGCCGCCGCGGCCGGAACGCTGGTGGCGGGTTGCTGGCTGGCGCGACGGCCACGGTCCGGGGTGTCCGCGGGGCTGGCGCTGATCAGCACCGGCGTGCTGCTCCCGCTGGCGGCGGGGTGGTCGTGGCTGCCACCCGTCGTCCGCGCGATGATGATCGGTGCAGCGCCCCTTTCCGTTGCCGGGAGTGCCATCGCGGTGCTGCGGTGGCGTCATCTACAGCCGGCGGGGATGGTTGCGTTCTGCCGCGCGCTCTTGGTCATAACCGTCGTCGGTGGCGGGTTGCTGGCGCTCGGCTACAACCCCTTCACCGACCCGAGATGCGATTTGACCTGCATCAATGCACCTCCTGCGCTCTCGGGTGTGCTCACCACGAGGTCGGTGACGACGCTCGCATGCCTGTGCACCGTCATCGCCGCGGTCATCGGGGGCGTCGGGATCTCGCGGTCGTCCCGCGCACCGCGACCGATACGCGCGGCAGGCATTGCCACGCTCGTAGCGTTCGGGGCGGCCTGGGTGAGCCGTTGGGCCCCATGGGCAACCACCCCGCTGTCGAACCTGGAGCGCGCGCTGCCGTACGTCGCAGCGGCGACCATCGGCATCGCCGTCTGCTGGCAGGTCATCGGCACCCTGCACAGACGCGCGGCCGCCGAGCGGCTGGCCGAGCAATTGTCCGACCCTACCGTCGACCCCGGCGGCGGTGGCGCAATCCTGGCGATCCATTTCGCGGCGCCCGATGCGGCTGGATGGCTCGACGCGCAGGGGCGCCGGGCAGAGCCAATGGCGACCACCTGCAAGCAGGTCGTCCTCTCCGATGACTCGGGTCCGGTCATCCGCCTCGCGCTCACCCCCACGGCCGACGATTATTCGGTGCTGTCCGGATTCACCCCGGCCCGCCGGCTCGCCCTGCGCAACGCCCAACTCGTCGCCGTGGTGAATTCCCACATCGCGCAGGTGCAGGATTCTGGGCGACGCTTGGTCGCGGTCTCAGATGCAGAACGGTGAGGTGTGTCTGACTTCGTGAGAAAGATCGGGTGGAAATACCCAGCCACCAGTGATCTTGTTCTCATGGCGCGGCCTGCCGTTGTGTTCGACGGTAGTCGATGCGGTTGTGGCGGGCCCGGGTCAGTCCGTCGCGGCGGGCTTGGCGGATCGTGTCGCCGCGGCCTTCGTGTTCGTCGTCGGGCGTGACGTACCCGATCGAGGCGTGCAACCTCACCGAGTTGTACTCGGCCCGTGCCCGGTCCAGTTCGAGGTCGAGTTCGCCGGGGTCGCGGATCTTCTCGAGGTGCGGCCACTCGCCCTTGACGTGCCCGAACAGGGTCTCGATCCAGGCCTGGTCGGTCGGCGTCGACGGGCGGCCGAAGTGCTGGGCGATGGCCAGCGCGGCCATGAACTCGCGGGTGCTGTAGGACCGCATCTGCGGCCCGTTGTCGCTGACCGCGAGCAGCAACGGCACCTGCCCGGCGACGGTGAGCTCGGCCAGGGCGTCGTGGTCCCGGTCGGCCAGCGCGGCCTGCAGTTCCGGGCTGGCCCAGGACTCGGCGGCCTCGGACATGCCCTCGGCGTCCAGGGCGGCGGTGAACGCGACCTCGACCTGGGTGGAGGACTCCTCGGCCGCGAGCAGGGTAGTCAGCCACTTGCGGGACACCATGTCCAAGATGGCGATCGCGGCCCGCCGGGCCCGGCTGAAGTGGGTGAAGTCGTAGGCCCAGATGCGGTTCGGTTTCCATTCCAACCAGTCCGGCCACGGCGCCCTGGGGATCGGGTCTCGCCGTGGATTCCCAGGCAGCGCAATGCCTTCCGCGGCCAGCACCCGCAACACGGTGGACTCGGACACGTGCACCAGGCCGAGCCGGGAACCACGGTGCGCGAGCTTGCGGTGCGACCGGTCGATCTCACCCCAGGTCTGGAACAACGCCAGGATCGCGGCCCGTTCGGCGGCCAGCAGGCCGTGCAGCGGGGCACCACCCGGGGCCCGGTCGGTCAGCTCACCGCACTCCCGCCGGTGCTGCCAACGGGCCAGTCGGGAATCGTCGACACCGAGCCGGGCGGCCGCCCGCCGCGGCGTCCAGCCCGCGTCGACGGCGTAGTCCACCAGGTCCAGCAGGCCGGCCTTGACGCACGCGTCCACTCGGGACGGGACCGGGCCGGCGCTCAGTCCCATCGTGCTTTTCCCTCCGCGAGATGGATCACCACGGCCTGCTCGGTGACCGTGGCCCGGAGCCGCTCGATCTCCTCCCGGGCCGCGGCCATCGCCGCCTGCTCCCCGGACTGACCCGGCCGCCCCGGTACCGACGCCGCCAACGCGTCCAACGCGCCCTGCTTGGCGACCCGGCAGATGTGCACCACCGTCGAGCGGTCCACCTTCCACCGCTCGGCCGCCTCCCGCTGCGTCGCCTGCCCAGTCAGCACCTGCAGGTACAGCTCGTACTTCTCGCTCGGCGCCAACCGCCGCCGCCGCCGTTCCGGACCACTCGGATCCACTCCCATGCCGCCCAACCTCCTCGATCGATGATCTTGCTGGTATCGACCTGGCTGGTTGGGTATTTCCACGGCGCGTCTTACTCACGAAGTCAGACGCAAACAGAAGGGCGTTCCAACGCAGGCATCGCCGGCGAACTCAATATCAGTGAGCGCACTGTCGAGGCAGCGTCCGCTCAGCTCTTCCGCAAGCTTGGCCTGGAAGTATCCGTTGGCGTCAACCGCCGGGTGCTCGCCGTTCTGACGCTGTTGCGCAGCTAGAAATCCGGGAATGCTCGCCCAAAACGCCGCAGCAACAGGCGTTGCCGTCCACGGCCCGGGGTCCGTCAACCGCACAACCGGTGCACCCGAGCCACTGTCGGGCTGCATCTACCGCTGATGGGGTGTTGCAGTCAGGCCAAAGGAACCACTCGAGCCGGACAGCATCGCCACCGACTACCGGGCGCTGTGGTTGTGGTGCGGGCCAGGCGAGGTTTGTCAGTCGGCGGTCTAGAGGTATTTTCAGAACCGCCAGCACCCGCCGGTGATGGTCGGGCGATTCTGGCAGGTCGAGTTTTTGCAGTATCTGCCGAATGTGCGCCTCCGGGGTCTTGGGGCTGACCGCCAACTCCCCGGCTATTGCGACGTTGGAGCGTCCTTCGGCCATCAATGCCAGGACCTGCCGTTCGCGGGTGGACAATGAATCCAACGGCCCCGGACCTCGTGGCCGGCGCAGCAGGGCCGTGACGATGGTCGGATCGATGACACATTCGCCGAGGATCACCCGGCGCAGCGCGTCGACCAGTACCGCGATGTCGGACACCCGGTCCTTGAGCAGGTAACCCAGGTGCTCGGGCGCGTCTGCCAGCAGTTGGGTCGCCCTACAACGACAATCGCCCCGGCAATTGGGCCCGTATCACCGCCGAACTCTGGGGCACCACCTTCCCGGCGTTTCTTTCCTCACTACCGTGACACCAGGCAGCCCGCTCACCCAACCCCCCAACCACTGCACCGCGGCACCACTGCACCGCGGCACCGCGGCACCGCGGCACCGATCGCCGCCTGACAGATGGAAACCCGCCACCATGCCCACCACCATCGGAGAAACCCTCGTCCGCCGGTACTACCAGCAGGCGCTCAACCCCGGGCGGTTCCAAGAACTGGACGAACTGCTATCCGAAGACTTCCACGACCACGAAACCCTCCGTGGCATCCCGCCCACCCGACACGGACTGGAAACCAAGTACACGTTGCTCCGCGAAGGCTTTCCTGATTTCAGGTTCACCATCGAGGATCTGTTCACCACCGGCGACCGAGTCGGTGTCCGCGTCACCGTCCGCGGCACCCACAACAGCACTTTCATAGGCCGGCCCCCAACCGACAACAGTTTCGAGGTGAACTCCGTCGGTATCTTCCGCATGGCCCAACAGCGAATCGCAGAACACTGGGGAGTATTCGACCAATTCGCCATGCTCGCACAGCTGGGAGCGCTCTGAATCGACCCTACAGCCGCCTCCCGCAGATCGGCCGCCGACCAGATACTGCGACCCGAGACGGACATCGCCGCAAGAGGATCCCCCACGGGCAAGCACCGGCATCCAAGCGGCAGGTCCGCGCCCGGCGACTTCGGGTGGTCGCGGTCCGGTTCTCATCATCGCAGGCGACAATGACAACACCGCCATTGGAAATCCCGCGGCGCATGCTCATCCGCCGCTCGGCTGGGGCGGCGCTGGACTGTCACGGCGCGGACCGTCCGTCGTCTCCATGTGCAGACCGAGACGATGGAGGAGATCGAGATGAGCGATGGCGCACGCATCCCGAAGCCGAACTGACCGGCGTGCAGGGACGGTTGGTCAAGCTCGCGGCCCGCAAGAAACTCGGCCGAGTGCCGGAGAACCTCACGCTGATGTGGCACCACCCCACCGTGCTCAAGGACCTGGCCCGCATCGGCGCCCGCACGGAAAAGTGGGACCGCGTGGACCACACCCTCGCTACGTACGCGGTGATGGCCGCCGCCCGCGCAGATCGGCTGCCGCTTCTGCCTGGACCTCAACTACTTCGTCGCACACACCAAGGGCCTCGACGCGGCCAAGGCGCGTCAGGTGCCACGCTGGCGCGAATCGGCCCTCTTCTCCCCACTGGAGCGGCGGGTGATGGAGTACGCCGAGGCCATGAGCGCGACCCCGCCCGCGGTGACCGACGAACTGGCCCGCGGTCCTGCTCGCCGAGCTTGGCGCCGACGGCCTGATCGAGCTCACTGCGAGAGTGGGCTACATGAACCTCGCGGCACGGTCGAATGTCGCCCTCGGTATCCCGTCGGAGCACTTCGCCGACGCCTGCGGCTCGAGCCGCTGGCCGAGCGTCCGGCCGGGGCCGCGACCCTATGACCAACGACCCGTATGTCGCCCACCGGCGCCTGCTGTTCACTGTCGCCTACGAAATGCTCGGCTCGGCGGCCGACGCCGAGGACGTGCTGCAGGAGTCGTGGGTGAAGTGGTCGCGGGTGGACCAGGCGGGGTGCGCGATCCGCGGGCCTACCTGGTGCGGATCGTGACCCGGCGGCGCTGAACAGGCTGCGCGTGCGTGACCCGCCGCCGGGAGGCTACGTCGGGCCGTGGCTGCCCGAACCGCTGCTGACTGCTCCCGACGTGGCCGACGATGCCGAACTCGCCGACAGCCTGTCGACCGCGATGCTGCTCGTCCTTGAGACGCTGTCGCCGACCGAGCGGGCGGTGTTCCTGCTCCACGAGGTGTTCGATCTTCGGCTACGACGAGCTCGCAGAAGCGGTCGGCAAGAGCCAGGCTGCGGTACGGCAGATCGCGATTCGCGCACGCGCTCACGTCGCCGCCCGCCGCCCCCGCGAGTCCGGCCTCGCAGGCCGAATGCCGACGGGCCCTCGAGGCGTTCCTGCACCGCACTCGACACCGGCGACCTCCAGCGCGCTGGTCGACCTGCTGGCGCCGGACGTCGTCGCGCTCGGCGACGGCGGCGGGATCAAACAGGCGCTGCCGCGCCCGATGTCCGGCATCGGCAAGGTGGCCCCGCTGATCCGGATCGGCCTCCCAGGCTCCCGCGACCTCGGGATCACCGGGGGGCTGGTCACGTCAACGGCTGGCCCGCCTGCTGCTCCGCCTCGACGGGGAGTCGACGCGGTGCTCTCGGTGCGCGTGGCCGGGCCTGGTATCGGGCATCTACACCGTCCGCAACCCGGAGAAGCTGACCAGGGTGCTCGAGACCGCCACCTTCGCCCGCTGAGAGGTGTAACTGGCAACGGTTTTTGGCGGCCCGAACGTCGGCTTCCCGCCCGGCATGTCGTCAACCGTTGAGCTGGGAATCGAGTGCTGCCCGCTCGACTCTCACCGTATCGGTGGATGCCCTGGTGCGTCCGGAGCGCCAAGCTCGGCCCGGGACCGAGTCGGTCCACCCTGGTGTCTTCATCGAAAGGCTGATAATGCTTCGGCACGAACGGATCGTTCGATCCTGGCAAGACAAGGCCCGCTCAACGACGAGTTCCGCCTCGGCGGGTTGGACTCGTCGCCTTGGTCATGAGCGTCGCGCTCATGGCAGCGGCGTGCAGCAACAACGGCCAGAAGGACGAGACATCGTCGACCTCGGTGGTCGAGGATCCGGTGGCCATTGCGACCGCTCGGGTCAGCGATGCCGAGGCCGGGGTGAGCAGCGCACAGGGGACGCTCACGTCCGCTCACCAGAACTTCTGCGGCGCGGCGAAGGGCTATGTCGAGACCCTCGACCGCTACGGGCGGGTGTTCACGGATCGGAGTGCGACCGTCGGAGATGTGCAGACCCTCGGTGCGGATCTCGTGGAACCCCGCGACGAGGTTGCCACATCGGCGGACGCGGTCAAGACCGCCAACAACGATCTCGCCGTAGCACAGCAGGAGCTCGTCGATGCCCAGGCTGCGCTGGCGGCCGCAATTGCCTCCGCGTCGAGCGTTCCGGTCACGTCCAGCACGCAGAGCTCGATCACGACACCCGAGTTGCTCCCGGCGGCGACGATCGAGCGCGTCCGAGTTGGCCGAGCAGGACCTCGCCCGCACGGCGCGCGGAATCACCGCCGAGACAGCGCTCGTCGACGCGGGAGCTGCGTACAATTCGGCTGCGCTGGCACTCGAAATAGCGTGGCTGAACCTGCTCAACGAAGCAGGATGCTTGTCCGAACAGCGGCAAGCACAAGCCCTCTCCCAGCTCGCCGCCTACACCACGGCGTTGCAGACCGATCTCAAGCGGGCCGGGTACGACCCTGGGCCGGTTGACGGCATCTACGGTCCTCAGACCGTCGCCGCGGTCCAACAGCTCCAGACAGACAGCGGCCTCCCGGTGACCGGTTTCGTCGACGAGGCGACTGCGCGTGCTCTCAAGGTCAAGCTCGACGCAGTCGGGCAACAGGAGTCCATGGAGACGGCGGCCCTCCAGACCGCGCTGAAGGTGACAGGTTTCTGGAACGGCCCGATCGACGGTCAATGGACGGACGCCCTGACCCAGGCACTGCTGAACCTGCAGACCACGCTCGGGGTCGAACCGACGGGCAGTGTCGACGCAGCAACGGTTGCCGCATTGCAGCAGGCCATCACCGCGTTACCGACAACAGTCACGTCGGCGGCGACCGCTACCGAGACCGCCACGGAGACGACAACCGCCACCGCTACGGCCACCGCCACGGCCAAAGCCACGGCTACCGCGACCGTCACCGCGACGGAAACAGCCAAGAAGACGACAACGGAAACCGCAACGACGACCGAGCCGGCACTGACCCCGACCACATCCGAGCCTGAAACCACGACTGGCTGACCGGACACGGAGACAGGATCCGGCGCTCGCTTTGTCGTGGAACTCGACCTGGACAGCTGTTACCGCCACAACGGTCTATGCAGCAGTCCGGTTCCACAAGTCCCGTCCCGCAGCGATCCCCGTTCGGAGCCTTGGCGTTCACGGACCTGCTCCGGCCGGTAGTCATTACACCGGTCCAGGCATTGCGATCATTGAAGCGACCACGAAGGAGGACGCAATCCATATGACATACCCGGGGTCTCGCTGACAAAATGGTAGTGAAGGTTGCCGCATCCCCGATCCGCGTGAATCCTACGTCGGTACTCGTCAGTGGCCCCTTCGCCCCGCAGACTGGCCCCACCACACCCCATGCCGCGCCTGTATCGCAGCTGCTATCGAAACCCGATCATGACCTGCACCATCTGCGGTCAGGAACGCATTGCCTACTGAGCAGGTCCTCTACTCCCCGCTGCGCACGATGCTCCAAGACGCCGCAAAACCATGCGCGAACTGCGGTGACATCAAACAGATCGTGGCAAGGACGGCCGCTGGGCGACTCTGCGAGCCCTGCTACGACCGGGATCCCACCTCGTACCCCAGGTGTACCGACCGCGGCGCCCTCGAACGGCTCCATGGCAACGGTCTCCGTGTGGGCTGCACCCGCGACCGCAGGCTGCTCGACCTGCTCGGCGACCCCAATGATGCGGCGCAACCTGAAGTGAGCAAACTGCGCATCGCTCTCCTCGCGGACGACCCTCTGTCCGTCATGAACTGGCTACGCCGCTCACCAGCCATCGATGGCGCGCTGACCGACCTGCCTCGGGGGCCTGCACCTTCAGCCACGAAGCGATGGAGAACCGACTACCGGCAAAGTCGATGCGCACTTCAGGGCCATCCTCGTTGCCGCACAGGCACTACCGCCTCGCGATGAGCACCTCGCCACTGTCCAACACTGGGCCGACACCATCCTCACAACCGTCACAAACGAGTCCGATCAGCGGGTGATCCGCACCTACATCACCTGGCACCACCTCGCTGCGATCCGCCGCCGCAACCGCGGAAAGCCTGCTACGGCAAAACAGATCTCGTGGATCCAAACCTGTGTGCGGGGGCCAGTGGCGCTCTTGAACTGGGTGTGCGATTCGGGCACCACACTGGACTCCTGTACTCAGCGCCAGCTGGACGAATACCCCACCAGCGTCGGCCGCGTCGACGCGGATCCCTGGCTGTTCCTCGGCGGCCGGCCAGGACAACCTCAAGGCGAGCCACCTCGGTATCGGCCTACAACGCCTCGGCGTCGAAGCCAGACGAGGCCGAGCCGCGGCGCTACTCGACCTCGCCAGCGAGTTGCCCGCCGCGGTCATCCATCAACTGCTCGGAGTCAGCCTCAGCACCGCAACCTTCTGGACCAGCCAAACCGGCAGTTCCTGGTCCGAATACGCCGCACATGTAAGTCACCGTGTCGACCTGGGTATCGACGAAAAATGAGATCCGAGAGGCGGATGGGTTATCAGCGTATTCGACTACCACGGGAGTTCATCTGGATTCGTCCGCCGAGATCGGGCTAGCCCTAACACATTGTAGGGCGGGCCGGATCGTTCAGCGCGGCTAGGACCGGCATCTTCATCAGTACCGATCCGAACCCGCTTAGGGGAGCCCGCGCATGAAGACCACCAACGTCCCTTCCCCAATCGATCAATTGCCGTCTGGAGTGCCGACCTCCGACTAGCCGGTCGCGGCCTCGCTCCTCACGTATCACCGCTGGCCATTGCTGGGCGGCGTCGTCGTCGTGGGCCCCCTGCCGGTTGACGCATTCGCGACGTCTGACGATGGGTAGCTGAGGAAAGATGTCTCGATCAAATCGCCGGTACAAGATCACCGCGAACCTGTTTGGCATCCCTCTTGGGCTGTGTGGCGTGGCCCAATGCTGGACTGCAGCAGGCAACTTCGACATCACCCCGCGGTGGCCGGCAGATGTGGTGTGGGCAACGGCCGCCGGCGCGTGGGTGGTCGTGGCAATTGCCTACTTTGGCCGGTACCACCGCCCGACCGACCTGACCAGCCAACTCGCCGACCCGAAGTTCGGACCGTTCGTTCCCGTTTCAGCGCTTGTGCCAGTGTTCGCTTCGGCCCTGTCCCGACATGCTCCGGCGGCCGGGCATGTCCTGTTCTGGGCCGCGTTGGTCATCACCTTGCTGCTCGGCGGTTGGCTGTTCGGTCAGTGGATGCTGTCGGCCACTCCTCTCGCGCAATGGCACCCCGGCTATTTCCTGCCCACTGTCGGCGGCGGGCTGATCAGCGCCATCGTTGCAATCAGCATCGGTGAGCAGTCCCTTGGGAAGCTGCTTTTCGGGTACGGCGTGATCAGTTGGCTTGTTCTAGCCTGAGTTTCCTGGCTATGAAGATCATCTTTGGTGTTTGTGCTGGTGGGGCGTGGTTTTCGGTGGGCCGGTTGTATTACCTAAGTGGGTTTCAGCGGGTCGGCGCGTATTGGTGGATGTGGAAGAGGTCGGCGAGAGTTGATTGGGTGGGGGTCATCTCGGTGATCATGCGTCGTGCCGTGGGGCGGCCTTTGGTGCCGTCGTGGTAGAGCAGCACGGTCTCCCCGATGCCGTTGAGTTGGTGCAGCAGCTCCCGGACGGACAGGTCCACACCGGCCTGGTGGGCCTGCCTGCGCATCAGCTGGGCGATGGTCAACGCGAGCACGCAGTAGAAGACGTGGACACGGATTTTCGAGTCGGTCCAGTGGTGCATCGGGGAGAACGACACCACGTGGGGGTCTTTGAGTTGACGGAATCCGCCTTCAACTTCTGATTGGGATCGGTAGGCGGCGACCACGTCGACGGTGGGCCAGTCGTCGCGGTTGGTGAACAGGATCCGTTTGCCGAACAATCGTTGTTCCAATCGCTTCCGGGCCGCGGCGTCGGGCCGCCAGGTCAGCCGGAACTCGCTGGGTTCGTCACCGGTCAGGGTGACGGTGATGACCTGGTTGACCCACCGGGGTTTCAGGATGGTGTCGATCTCTTGTTGGACGGCCGTTTTGCTGCGGCGGGTCTTCCCGCGGCCGAGGACCGCTTGCAGGTCCGTCAACTTCCGTGCGGCTTTGGCCAGGGTCTGGTCGAACCCGCGGGACTGCTTGGCGTGCAACGTCGGTGAGTGGGTGAGCACCGCCCGGCGGGTCACTCCCAGCGCGGTGACGGTGGTGTCCACACAGGTCACTCCCGGGTAGCGGACCGGGTCCACGTCATGGAACCGGGCACGGCCCAGGGCCAGCAGTTCCGGGTGGTCGCTGGGTGGGAGCGATCCGACGAACCCGATCCCGGTGTCTTCCAGTCTCTCGTGGTTCGCGGCGCTGTTCTGCCCGGCGTCGTAGACCACGGTCACCGATTCCACCGTCCGGACGAGTTGTCGGTACCGGTCGACCAACTCGTCGATGACGTCGCTGAACTGGGTGACGTCGGGTCGGTCCCCCGGGTAGGCGTGGGACACCAGCGGCACCCCGCCGTCCCGGGTGATCACCAGCGCCAACCCGACGAGGCGCAGGTCCGTGCGTTTCTGCTTCGCCTTGCCGCGCTGGGCGATCGGCGCCTTGCCGTTCGCGGTGTCGATGAACGTCGCGAAGTTTGTCATGTCCAGCACCAACGCGGACAGGTCCAACTGATACTCGCCGACGATGCGACGGCCCAGTTCGGTCTCGATGGTGCGTAACGCCGCGGTGTCCAGCAGATCCATCGCATCCCAGAACCTGCGGTGATCCAACGCTTGACCTGGAGTTTTCACCCACCTCGGCCCCGCGGTCGTGGCCCACCAGTCGGCGAACGCCAACTTCGAGCAGGGCGCCACGATCCGGTTCGCGCACGCCAGAGCGAGGTAGGTGCCGACAGACACCGCCGCGTCGCTGCGGCGCGGGGCCACCTCGTCGATGATCGAGGCGACGCCGATCCGGGTCAGCACCGACCACACCGCGGCCAGGTCCCCGTAGCTCCGGTACTGCACCCTGACCGGTTCCCCAGGCCCCCCACCTGCAAGTTTGGCCATCACTTCGGCCGCGCTGCCCAGATACTGCTGCGAGACGATCCGCGGTTTCCCGTCGACCCGGGCAGACTCCACGAGGTAGTAGTACGTCGCGTTTCCCTGCCGCTTACCGACGATCGAAGCCATATATAGGTAATACACCTCTCGACCCGGAACCCCAAGCACCGCAACACAAGACACGCCGACGACATCCTTAGCCAGGAAACTCAGGCTAGGGCCGATCATTCGACTTCGTCTCTTCACCCAACCCGCGTTACCTGTCCCGCTGCGCAGCACGTTGGCAATCGAGATGGCTCCACCAGTCATCGCCGGCATTGCGTGGTTCCAGCTGAACGGGGGGCAGGTCGACGTGGTCGCCTATTTCTTGGCCGGCTACGCGTTTCTCATGGTGCTCGTGCAGGTGCGGCTCTTCCCGATGTACCGGCGCATCCCATTCGGGCCGCCATGGTGGGCGTTTTCTTTTCCCTACGCCGCGGCGGTTGGTTACGCAATTCAATGGATCGCCACCGAACACGTCGGGGGCATGGTCGCATGGACCTGGTTGCTACTGATCATCACAACCAGCGCTGCCGTCGCACTTGTGATCCGGACCGGCAGAGCGCTGGTCACTCGTCGGTTCCTCCCCGCTTCGGCCGAGCCACAGTTGAGCCCCGACTCCTACACCGACCAGCAGACCGCGCGCATCGCTGGCTAATCGGGCAGCGGCGGTGCCAATTCCACCAGCGGCCAGGACATCGCCGGCCGCCAACAGCAGTGAGCGATGACATTTTGCAGCACTATCGCTTTTCACCTATCGCGAGCCACCAGATGACCTATTTCGCAACGCTTCTGGCGGAACATACCTCGAACAAACACCTCATCTCAAGGAGTAGGACATGGCTGAACTTGACGGCAAGACGGCACTGGTTACTGGTGGTACCTCGGGTATCGGTTTGGCCTCGGCGCGTCGTCTCGCGCAGGAGGGCGCTCATGTATTCCTGACCGGCCGTCGCCAAGACGCCATCGACCAAGCGGTCGCTCAGCTACACGCAGTCCGTGCCGAGTCAGCGACGGGCGTACGTGCCGATGTATCCGACCAGGACGAACTCAACTGGCTCTTCTCCGCGATTCGGGACCGAGGCCACGGCCTTGACGTCGTTTTCGCAAACGCAGGCGGGGGCGAATTCGCTGCACTCCCGGACATCACCTGGGAGCACTACGCAAGCACGTTCAACACCAACGTCGGTGGGACCGTGTTCACCGTTCAGGGAGCGTTGCCATTGCTGAACCCGGCCGCATCGGTCATCCTCAGCGGCTCTAGCCTGAATCTTGCGTGCAAATGAGGTGTCGCGGCGTGTGAAATAGCGAAAGTGCCTGTCCTGCAGGGACAATGAGTCTTGTCTAAGGTCTCAATCGTCCAAGCTGGAAGGCACCTTCAAGGTGAAGCGTAGCAAGAGTCGTCGTGGTGTGCGCCGGGTCCGTGTGTCGGCCGATGGTGTCGGCGTCGTGTCCCATGCCGGGGTGGGCTTGCTGCGGGAGGTCGCCGAGCTGACCGGCCTGATCGAGAACGTCACCGAGGTGCTGGCCGACACCTACAAGGGCCCGTGGGTGCACGAGCCCGGCCGGGTCTTCGCTGATCTGGCGGTGGCCGTGGCCGACGGCGCCGATTGTGTGTCCGGTATCGGTTCGCTGGTTGATCAGCAGGCGCAGCATGGCCCGGTGGCCTCGTTGACGACCACGTGGCGGCTGCTGGATGAACGCCTGGACACCGCGCACCTGTCCAGGGTGAAAGCGGCCAGGGCTTCCGCGAGGGCGGCGGCCTGGGCGGCCGGTGCCGCACCGAGCGCCGGCGGGACGATCGTGATGGACGTGGACGCCTCCATCAGCCTGGACCATTCGGACAGAAAGGAGAACGCCGCTGCCACATGGAAACGTTCGTTCGGTTTTCACAGCCTGCTGGTGTTCGCCGACCGCGCCGAGATCGCCTCCGGTGAGGCGTTGGCCGGCAAGCTCCGACCCGGGAACGCGGGTTCCAACACCACCTGTGACCACATCGAGGTGCTCACCGAAGCGCTGGCGTCGATCCCGCCGAACTTCCGGCCACGACCGGGCGACCCGGCCAGCCCCTGCGTGCTGATCCGATCCGATTCCGCCGGTGCCACCTATGGTTTCGCGAAGTTCTGCCGTGAAGTCGGGGTCGGGTTCTCCTTCGGGTTCGCGGTCCGGGAGCCGGTCCGGGACGCACTCGGCCTGCTGGCCGACGCCGCCTGGCTAGGGCGTGTCCTGCGGATCTTGAGCGGCGGGACCGGATAAGCAAGTCAGATGCATACCCGTCATGACTTAACCGATGAGCAGTGGGCGAAGTTGGAGCCGCTGTTGCCGGACCGGACGCCGATTCGAGGTGGTCGTTGGATGGACCACCGGCAGGTCATCGACGGGGTGCTATTCCGGACCAGGTCGGGGTGCGCATGGCGGGATCTACCGCCTGGCTACGGCAACTGGAAGACGGTCTACAACCGGCATCGTCGCTGGTCAGGGGACGGCACCTGGCGGCAGCTGCTCAGCGAGTTACGGGTCGACTGCGACCTCCTCGACGGCGGCGAATGGGTGCTGGGGGTGGACGGAACAGTGATCCGCGCGCACCACCACGCCGCTGGCGCAAGGCACGAGCCGCCCAAGGACATTCCCGCCGAGGTGCTGGCACCGACCGTGTTGGAGGTAGACGTCACGCCGGTCAAGAGCACAGGGGGATCCGTCGAATGACACAGATTCCGGCGATCAACCGATAGCGGTCCCCGATCGGGAGGGTTTGGGTCGCAGCCGGGGTGGGGTGACCACGAAAATCCATCTGATCGCGGACTCGCAGTGCCGCCCGATCGCCCGGGTGACCACGGCCGGGCAGCGGCACGATTCGGTGGCGTTCACCGCGGTGATGGCCGACATTTCGATCGTCCGCACTGCCGGGGGCCCGCCCAGGAGCAGGCCGGATCGGGTGCTGGCGGACAAGGCGTACTCCACCAGGAAGATCCGGGATGCGTTGCGGTGCAGGGGTATCAAGGCGACGATCCCGGAACCGTCGAACCAGATCGCCGGCCGGGTGAAGCGTGGTTCCAAGGGTGGCCGGCCGCCGAAGTTCGACAAGGAGATCTACAAGACCCGCAACACGGTAGAGCGGGCAATCAACCGACTCCGCGGGTACCGGGCGGTGGCCACCAGGTATGACAAACGAGAATTCGTCTACAAGGGAACCATCGACGTCGCGAGCATCGGGATCTGGCTACGCGAACCCGCCAACCAAGATCCTCGGGACACGCCCTAGTACTACAGGGCTAGATCCTTCTGACGTCGGGTGTTTCCGCAGGTGAAGGCACATCTCACGGCGGGCGGGCCTGACCGTCCGGGGCCGCCTGGATTTGGTCGGCGGTATCGGGTCCCGGGGGTCGATGCCGGCATCCGAAATTGATTCCGGATAGTCCTGCCGAGTCGTATCGGCAACTTTCTGGACGCTATTGTAGCGATCCTGGTGATTGTCGAGTCGTCCTTTTATTCCGGGTTAGCGAAAGAGGAGAGAGATTGACGCCCCCCGGCGAGCCTTTCGGTGTTTCGATGTCAATGATGCGACGATGAATGTGTGGAATTGATTTCATCGGTCCGGCCACAGGTTGTGTATGATGGCGCGGTGACTCGCGAGGAATTGGACGGGTGGAATTCAGATCTGGAGTGCCTCTTCGCCCGGATGGGCCCGGTGTTTTATCGGACGGAGTCCCGCAGGCATGCGGAACAGTATCTGCGGGGATTACTGGCGCCCATCCAACGTAAGAATGGGTGGACCATCGCCGAGCATGTCGGCGAACCCGAACCCAAGGCTTTGCAGCGGTTCTTGAACCTGTCACCGTGGGATGTGGACCGGTTACTGGAATTGAACCGCGACTACGTGCTGGAGAATCTGGCCTCACCTGGGGCGATCCTGGTCGCCGACCCGACCGGTTTCGCCAAGAAGGGCACCAAATCCGTCGGGGTCCAAAGGCAATATTCCGGAACGTTGGGTCGGATCGACAACTGCCAGATCGCCACCTTCCTGGCATACGTCACCCCGGACCGCGATCGGGTGCTGCTGGACCGCAGGCTGTACCTGCCGAAGGAGTCCTGGCTGGCCGATCGGGCACGCTGCGACGCGGCCGGCGTTCCGGCGGACACGGAGTTCAAGACCAGGCCGCAGCAGGTCAGCGAGATGATCGACGCCGCGAGGACGGCGGGCGTGCCGTTCGCCTGGTTCACCGCCGACGAAGAATTCGGGCAGAACCCCGGACTCCGCGCGGACCTGGAAACCGCCGGTATCAGTTATGTGATGGCGGTGCCGAAGACCACCCCAGTCACCGACACCGCAGGGCGGGACACCGAAATCCAGCACCTCGCGAACAAACTGAATCACACCGCGTGGCAGCGCCGGGCCTGCGGCATCGGTAGCAAAGGATTCCGGGTCTACGACTGGGCGCTGACACCTTCCGCCGACACCGATCACGAATACATGATCCGACGATCCATCGACGACGGTGAACTCGCCTTCTACCATTGTTACAACCCGGGCCACGCCGGATTCGGCGAACTCGTGAACGTGGCCGGCGCCCGATGGCCCATCGAAGAATGCTTCGGCGCCGCTAAGAACGAAGTCGGACTCGACGAATACCAGGTCCGGAAATACGACGCCTGGCACCGACACATAACACTCGCGATGCTCGCCCACTCATTCCTGGCCATCACCGCACACCACGCCAAAAAAAGGGGCCCCAAACAGGGAAGCGACTGAAAACACAGAACGACAAACCCGACGGCCCGGCAGCATCCGGCCCACCACCAATACACCGATGCCTCATCGCCCTCACACTCGCCGAAATCCGCAGACTCCTCCACATTCACCGCGGCCGAAGAGACGACCAGGCCAAAATCGCCCTCGCACTGCAATGGTCACAATGGCGGCGCGCCCATCAAACCCACGCCCGCCGCTGCCACTTCCGCCGCCGCCTACGCCTCCACCTAATGATCTAGCCCTGTAGTACTAGCCTGCCTGGACGGCATCGACGTGTGGTACCCGACGATCAACGCCGACGGCACCATCCGGGACGGCGCCTGGGTCGCCGAGGCCACGAATCTGCTGGACCTGTCGGAATGGCCCACCGGGAGCAGGGTGATCCTGCGGAAGGAACGACCCCACCCCGGTGCACAGCTGACCTTCCTGGACGTCGACGGGCATCGGATCACCGCCTTCATCACCGACACACCCGCCGGGGTGGTGCCCGGCCAGTTGGCCGGTTTGGACCTGCGGCACCGCCAGCACGCCCGGGTAGAGGACCGGATCCGGCAGGCGAAGGCCACCGGTATGCGGAACTTCCCCTGCCACTCCTACGCATCCAACAGTGCGTGGTTGGAGATCGTGATGACCGCGATGGACCTGGTTGCCTGGTCCAAGCTGCTCGGCTTCGCCGAAGAACCAGACCTCGCCAGATGCGAGATCGCAACGTTCCGGTACCGGGTGCTGCACGTCGCCGCGCGGATCAGCCACAGCGCCCGGCAAACCAGGCTCCGCATCGATCAGACCTGGCGGTGGGCCGAACAGATCACCCGAGCCTGGCACCAGATCCGTGCCGCGTTCACCTGAACACAACTCACCCCTTGCCCCAGCGACCCGAAACCCCAACCCCCGCAGGTGGAACCGGCGCCAACCCGACCCGACAGTCGGGCCCACAGCCAACCCCCACGAGTCGAAACCACTACACCGCAGACGCTCTCGACGCCACCACGCCGTCAGCGAAGCCAGCGCGGAAAATCGAGGCTAGCACCGATATCAAAGGCAGCCCGTCGTTCAGCGTCTATGCCGCCTCCAAAGCAGCTCTGCGCTCTCTGACCCGATCCTGGGCGGCGGAACTGGCCGCAGCCGGGATCAGAGTGAACTGCGTGGCACCCGGCCCGACCGGCACACCAGGATTAGCGGGCCTGGCCGCCGACCCAACGACCAGCGACGTCCTGTTGCAGGCGCTCGCGTCGGGCGTCCCGATGAAACGCCTGGGAACGCCTGTGGAGATCGCCGAAACGGTGCTGCTCCTCGCCGGTAACCGCAGCACCTTCATCACCGGCGCCGAGCTGTACGTCGACGGCGGCAGTAGCCAAATCTGACGCCGATGGCCACCGTCATGACCCCTTCCACGCAGCCAGAGCAATTGAACGCCGCTGCCCGCGGCACTCCTGCTGAGCAGGATTCGGCAGCTGGCCAACCGGCTTCGACGGGAGCGCTCACAGCTCCGGGACGATCGGTAGTTCCGCAGCCCGCATCGAGCACCGGCCCGGTGAACCCATCGTCGGTTGCCACCCCCGCACCATTGCCAGGCTGTGGCCGAGTGTCCTGTCCGGAACGTCAGCAGTCGCGGCATTGCGTCGCGGATCTGCTGCTGGTCGAACCGGGCAGCAACTGGTGGATCCCGCTGCCGCCACGGGTGATGCCCAAGAACGTCACCTCCGACATCTCCGCTGCAGTGTCCGGGGTCCTTTCGGCCGTCCTGCGGTCGGCCGTCACCGTCCGGGTAGTGAAGGCGGACGTTGACCGCACGCAAGTTGTGCGCGGCGTGTGATGATCACAGCAGTGCTGGCGGTCATGACGTTCGGATCGACACTGGCCGGCGGCCTTTTCGCGTTGCGCCACCGGGGGCAACTGCAGCGCATCCTTGGCTTCACTGCCGGTGTTCTGCTTGGTGTGGTTGCCTTCGATCTACTGCCCGAAGTGCATGAGCTGACTCTCTCTACGAACAGTGAATTCACCACCGCGATGATCGCTCTCGCGGCCGGCTTTCTGCTCTTCTACGTTATTGAGAAGCTCACGGTGATCCACAGCGCACGGGGCGATGCATTCGCCTTCGCCCGGCGCCACCTCCAGCTCGGTGTGGTATCCGCACTCGCCCTGTCAGCTCATTCATTTTTCGACGGAGTTGGCATCGGCCTGGGGTTTCAAGTCTCCACCACGGTCGGGCTCGCCGTTTCGGTCGCCGTGATCGCACATGATTTCTCCGACGGGCTGAACACCGTCGCGTTGATGCTGCTCAACGGCAACGCCTCCGGCCGCACCTTCACGCTACTGCTCCTGGACGCTGTTACCCCGCTGTTCGGCGCTGCATCCACCCTGCTGTTCCACGTGCCCGATGAGGACCTACTACTCTATCTGGGTTCTTCACCGGATTCCTGCTTTACATCGGCGCCGCTGACATCCTGCCCCAGGCCAACGCGGACCACCCGTCCCGGCTGACCCTTCTGCTCACCGTGGCTGGAACCGCCGTGATCTACCTCGTCACCCGGGTCGGCTTCTAAGCAATTCCCGAGCCGGAGCGTTCGTGAAGTGTCACCCGCACTCGCTGGACTGTTTGCGAGCCAACAGCACAGGTCCGGGTCGGATCGGCGACTTTGCTCACCGTAGCGTCGTTGGGATTCCTGATTCCCAGCCAGGCCAGCGACCCCCTGTCCGTAGGCGACGAGGAGCAACGTGCTGCCGGTCCCCGGTTACGGACTCCCCGGCCCAGGACGGCCCCTCAGAATACCGATCACCATGGGTGACTAGGTATTGTTCGGGATCGACTGTCGACGACGAGTGCCTACCGGATAAAAACGGCCACCGGCGATCGCGTCATCGATTGTGAGCATCGCCGGACCACATTGTGCAGATGTGGCAGTGGAGGTCGGCGGCGATACGCCCGAGATGTCATGCAAGATCAGATTCAGTTCCAACTATGCAAGCCCAAACACAGTGTGCGACCCGGCCGAGCGGTGACATCCTTCCATCCTTGAACACACCAGCAGGCCCCGGGCTGACTGCTGCCCGGGGGCCTGCTGGTGGTGGTGCGTTACCGAGGGTTTGAAGAGGCTTGTCAGCTGGAGTTGCCGGCCTGGATGATTGAGTTGGTTATGCCCATCACGACTGCACCAGAGGTGTCGCTGTCACCGATCTGGGCGTTGACGCGGCCCTCTCCTCCGATGACGACGTTGGAATTGTCGTAGCTGACAACGTGACCCACCCCGGTGACATCCACGGAGAGATCGTCGTAGCCATCCCCACCGATCACTACTGCCTCGTCACCGCCGGCGGTGGTGCCCGGGTCGTCATCTTCGTCACCCGAAACGCTGGCGTTGGCCCGCGGGGTCGCGATGGCGACTGGCAGGCCGGTTGGGACGACCGCCACGGAACCCGCTTGCTCGGTGTCGGTGTCGCCTGAAGCTTCGACGCCTGGGGCGGCATCAGATACCTCGGCGGGTGACTCGGGTGCTTCGGAGTCTGAGTCACTGTCTTCAGCGTCCTCATCCTCGCCTGCGTCTTCGTTCTGGTTACCGGAATTCACAACGGATCCGGTGACGTCGATAACGTTCAGACCGGCCGAGTCGGTATCACCTGTGTTCGCGTTGATCTGACCATTGCGTGCGATGAACACATTGGAATCGTCGTAGGTCACAACATGATCGCGTCCCGCGACATCCAACGAATGGTCTTCGTAGCCCGAGATCGCCACACCGCGACCGGGCGCGCCGCCCTGGGCGGGTTCAGCCCAGCGTCGAAACTCGATCCAGATTGAAGCGGCAATTGAGAAACGGCCGCGCCAGTTGATGTTGGGGTGGATAGGCTCGTGCCGGTAGCAACAGTCGAGTCAGCAACGTCGAGGGCGATAGTTCCACTGGAAGCGGCACTGCCCTGAGGAACTCGCACCGGCCCAGGAGACGTGTTTGGAACCGTCTGTCCGGTACCCGAAATCGTTACTGGAGGTGGTGTCTGGTCGTTGAGTGTCAGATTAACGACTGTGGCAGGCGCCGCACTGTTGCCGGGCCCTGCGAGTGTGAGGTTGATGACGACAGGCTCAGGCTGTTCGGGTGAGATCGGTGACTGCACCGCAGCCGGCGCTGCGGCAACTGATGCCGGAGCGGATTCGGCGTGCAACGCTTCGTTGATCTCGTAGCCCGCAAACAAGACTGCGCTGAACAACGAGCCAATCAGTACTGGCTTTGGGACTTTCAGTTGGTGTCTCCGTTCAATGACGACGGTCGGTTGATCAGTCAATGGTGTCCGCTTTGTAATTGGCGGAAAAGCCGACTGCCCCGACACTCATTACGGGTTAACCCGCAATTTCACTTCGGGTTAGCCAATAGCCGCGACCCGTTCCAGCCGGTCCGCGCCAGCCCATGGGTGCTCCGGGTCATTGGTGCGGGCGCATTATCGGAGTTGATCCTCAGCTGGGCCCTAGTTGGACCCCGGAGAACCATGATGGCTACGACATCGCGCCCACCCCCCGGAAGCCTAGCTGCGTTCGGTCAACGCAGCCGAGGGGATGGTCCCTCGTCGGTGACGCAAACGGGCGAAACCCGCCCAGGACAAATACGCGGCCCGATCTGGCGTTGGGCAACGGCTTTGAGCGGGGTGGGTTATGTGTCACCTTGCGGGCGCGTAGGGGGTTCCTCGTCGAGCAGCAAGGTAGCGCGCACCACGGTCCCTGAGTCGGGTTGGCTGTCGACATGCAACGTGCCGTTGCCCGCCTCGACCCGGTCGAGCAGTCCGGTCAGTCCGGTGCCCCGCCGTGCGTCCGCGCCGCCGATACCGTCGTCACGGACCTCGATGAGCAGGGTGCGGCCAAAGATGCTGACGTCGACGGTCGCACAGCTGGCTCGCGCATGCTTCGCCACGTTCGTCATTGCCTCGGCCACGATGAAGTAGGCGGTTGTTTCGATCTGCGCCGAGAGGCGTGGGGCGCTGACCCTCACTTCTACCGGCAGCGGTAGGTCGGCCACCAGCGATTCCAGACCGCTGCGCAACCCGCCCCGGGTCAGGGACGCGGGCAGGATGCCGCGGACGATGTCGCGCAATTCCTTGCTCGCCCGTTCCGCGTTATTGAGGGCCTCTTCCAGCAGGTCGGTCGGCGAATCACCTGCGCGCACGGCGTCACGGGCCAGCTTGAGAGCGATGATGGTGTGCACCAATCGTTGTTGAGCACCATCGTGGACGTCGCGCTGCACGCGACGACGGGTCTCGTCGGCGGTGGCGATGACCCGCGCTCGGGAGGCGGTGAGCTTGGATTTGTTCTCCGCGTTGGCGATGGCCACGGCCGCGAGTTCCGCGAACTGCGCGAGCCGCTCTTCGCTCCCGGCGGGCAATGGTTCGTCCGGTGTGCTGACGGCGATGGTTCCCCAGACTTGGCCCTCCACCGTCACCGGCACGGTGACGGTGACTTCGGCGGGCAGGGGGTTCGTTGGCTCGCCGGTCCTGGCGTCGCGGAGAACCGGAAACTGCGATCCGACTCGCGGGACTGTTGTGCCCAGCGACAACGACTGCCACATCGGTGCTGTCGTGGCGTAGCAACGAGGTCGCCAGGTTCCCCAGTAATGAGGAAATCTCCGAGACGATGGCCTTGAAGATCTCGTCGAGGGTGGTGCCTCGGGCAACGAGCTCGGCAACACGGCGAACTGCAGCCTTCTCGTTCGCGAGCAACCTGAGCTCCTGGCGTGCGTCCGCGGCGGAGACCGCAGTTCCCGCCAGGTCGGAAAAGTTGGCCAGGTGCTCCTCGATGGAATGCGGGAAAGCCTCGCGGCGCCCCACCACTACCAACGCTCCCCGGAGCTTTCCGTGAATGATGACCGGCACTGCGGCGCTGGCGTTGAACCCGTTCCGGTGCGCGAGTTGCGGCCACACCCCGGACATCTCAGCGAGATTATCGATCCTGGCCGGTTGACCGGTGCGCCAAACCCGTTGCACCGCACCATCACCCGTCGCCGGCGAGCGCATCCCGACCCTGACCCCGTCGGGTGCACCGTCCAGGGCGACGATGACGCTGCTGCCGTCCGGCTCGTAGTGCAGCAAGATGGAGAAATCCACGCCGGCGAGCGCGGACGCTTCGACGGCGACCGCCCGCAGTATCTCTTCCGCCGGGGCCTCGTGCGCGGCCAGTTCGGCCACCCGGCGCAGGGCTGCCTGTTCGTCGGCCAGTAGCCTGAGCTCCTGACGTGCCTGAGCAGCGGATATGGCTGTTGCGGCCAGATCGGCGAAGTTGCTCAGGTGTTCGTCGATCGTCTGGGGAACGGGCCCGCGTCGCCCGCAGACGATCAGCGCACCCCAGAGCTTGCCTTGGATGACGATCGGCACCCCGGCGCTGGCCCGGAACCCGCGCTCGTACGCCAACCGGGGCCACAGACCGGTCATCTGCCCGAGGTTGTCGACCCGCGCCGCTCGTCGGGAACCCCAGACGCGTTGCACTGAACTATCTCCCTGTGCCAGGCGCGAGCAACCCGATCGCGAAGTTGTCGGGCGCTCCGTGCAGGGCGACGATTCGGTTCGCACCATCAAGGCCCTCGTATCGGAGCACCATTCCGAATTCCACGCCGGCCAGACCTGACGCCTCGACGGCGACCGCTTGCAGTACCTGTTCCGTGGGGGCGTCGTGGGCGGCCAACTCGGCGACCCGGCGGAGCGCGGCCTGTTCGTCGGCGAAGTCCTTCAGCCGGCCGCGCGCCTCGGCGTTGGCCACGGCCGCCGCCATCAGCCCACCGAACTGTTGCAGGCTCTGTTCTGCTGTCGTCAATAGTCTCGGCGGCCCGCGGTGGCCGCACTCAGTACGCCCCACAGCCGGTCGCCGACAGTGACAGGCACGCCGACACTGGACATGAGCCCGTCGAGGTGATAGTCGTCGGCACGCTCGGCGTGCTCAGGGAATTTCTCCACCCGTGCTGCCCGCCGCGTCTGAAGAATTTGTGACACCACCTCGTTGTCCTCCACTGCGAGGTCGATGCGGGAGCCGATCGCTGCCGTATCGCGACTATTCCCGACCACCGTGTAGGAGCGGGCCGTGTCGAACCGGATCAATGTGGTGGCCTCGTTGATGATCCCCGCCGCCCCTCTCGTCACGGAGTCATAAATCTCGTGCTCCTCGGCTCCTATGGCGATGAGTTCAGCAACGCGTCGAAGCGCCGCCTGTTCATCTGCCATGGCCCGCAGGTCGGCTCGCGCCTGGGCGCCGGCGATGGCTATCGCAACCGTTCCCGCGAACGGGGTGAGCCGACCCTCGATATCCGCCGGTAAGGGCTCGTCCCAAGAACTGGCTGAAAGCATTCCCCACAACTGCCCGTCCACCGCAACCGGCACGCCGACCGATGCGCGAAGTCGGGCGACCTCGTTGGCGAACCGATTCCCTGGTGTTTCCCGATAGTTGTCAATGCGAGCCGGTCGACCGGTGCGCTGCACTTGCGCCGTGACGCTCATTGGGTCGATCAGGAGCCTCTCCCCCGATGCCGGAATACCTGCGCCACTGAAGGCAAGGACGTCGGCCACTTCATCGTCGACGAAGCGGATCAGAGTGGTCGGTAGACCATTCAAGACCGTGGACGCCGCCTGGACGACCGCGTGGAACACCTCGGTCGGGTTCGCTCCGGCAGCCGCGATTTCGGCGACCCGCAGGAGTTCCGATTGCTCCCTGGCTCGTTCCCGCAGTTCGTCGTTGGCCTGCGCGTTGGCCAGGGCCGTTGATACCAAATGGGTGAAAGCCGCGATGCCATCTTCGATGTCGTCGGCGAAGGGTTCCTCCCGTGCTGAGCCGAGGACGCTGACGCCCCACATGCGTCCGTGGAGCATGATGGGCACACCGACGCACCACCGCAGGTCCTCGTCCCCGGCCGACCCACCAGAACGTGCCGCGAGCGGCCACCCGTTCGGCCCGAACCGCAGAGCGCGACCGCTGTCACGCACTGCCAGGATGTCTTCGCCCAGCGCAAGCCGGCGGATGAGGGGCACACGGTCCTCGACCAACCCCGATGCGGCCAGCAGCACCGCCGTGTCGTCGGCCTCGAACCGCAGCATCAGGCTCACATCAACGCCCGCGAACTCTGCGATGACCTGGTTGATCACCGCGACGAGGTCCCGCTCGGAACCGCCACCGGCAACGTGGGTCGCGACCCGTCCGAGTGACGCCTGCCGGTTGGCGATCCGTGCCGCCTCTGCGCGCGACGGCACGGCGGCCGTCGGGGTCCGGTCGTCCGGCGGTCGGCGAGTAGTAGCTGTGCAGCGACACCAACCGATCTCCCCGCACCCGCAGGACCTCGCAGGTAATGCCGTCCAAGCGCCAGGGCACAGCACGTTCGGCCAGTGCCGAGGGGTTCGGCGTGAGCGCCGCCAACGGGTTGGCAAGTCGGAACTCGGACACCACCGCATCGGGGGACACGGCGACGACCCGGCGGGAGGCCACGGCAACTCCAGGGAACGCCTGGAGGATGCCGGTGAGGTGAGCGACGCGCGGCCATCCGGCCACGAAGCACTCCTCCGTCGTTGACGATTTCGACTTCTTCGTCGAGGGTGTCGAGCCAGGCATCGAGGTCGCGCGCGTTGAACGCCTCGTAGTACCGGTCCGCCAGCGAGCCGCTACGGACCGAATCGCCGGCAGGGTCTGGCGCGCTCATCGCCGGTCCTTGTTCTGCAGGTAGGTCAACACGGCCAGCACCCGACGATGGTCGGTATCCGCGGCCGCCAGGTCCAGCTTGCGGAAGATCGCGGTCACGTACTTCTCCACGGACGCCTGGCTCATCAGCAGGGCCTGCGAAATTCCCAGATTCGAGTTGCCTTCCGCCATCGCGGCCAGCACCTCTCGTTCACGCGGTGACAAGGGGAACAGGGCGTCACCCGGCTTGGGACGACCCAACATCAGCGAGACCACTTCCGGGTCCAACGCGCTACCGCCGGCCGCCACCCGCCGCACGGCATCCACGAACGCCGGCACGTCCCCCACTCGTTCCTTCAGTAGGTAACCGACACCCCCAGGGTGATCACCGATCAATTCGATGGCGAAGCTCGGTTCGCAGTACTGGGACAAGATCAGTACGCCCGTCCCGGGCAGCCGGCGACGGACTTCGATGGCGGCGACCAACCCGTCGTCCTCTCGACGTGGGGGCATCCGGACGTCGACGATCGCGATGTCCGGGCGGAACGCCAGGATCTTGCGCAACATGTCATCGGCGTCACCAGCTCGCGCCACTACGTCAAACCCGGCGGCGACGAGAATGCCGGCGATCCCCTCCTGCAGCAAGACGTCATCTTCGCCGACGACCACTCTCAGAGCCGGAGTTTCCACGTTCTGTGTGTCCATCCGACCTCAGCCCTGCTCAAGGAAGTCACGCAGTTCGACGCCGGACAACTCGTCCTTGGGCACGAATCCGGCCGCGCCGGCCCGCCTCGCAGCGGCCACGTTGGCGGGGTCGGAATCTGATGAGATGAGGATGACCCGCATTGGCCAAGGCATCGCGATGAGCTGTTCCGTCAGCGAGAACCCGTCCCCATCCGGAAGTCCGATGTCCACCAAGACCATCTCTGGTCGTAGCTCTCGGCCCTGGCCAACCCTTCGGCGACGCTGCCGGCGACGCCGATCACCGCATGACCCCACCCCGTCACCACCCTGGCGGCGAGGTCGCCGAAGGCGGCGTCGTCATCAACAATCAGTAGTGTGCGAGCCACCCCCTGAGGATTGCACGGACTGAACCGCGCCCCGAGGTAGGGCTAACCGGAAACATTCCTATGGTCAGCGGGTCTGGTGACGTGGCGTCGACGGCTGGACTCTTATGAGGTCAGATCGTCGACCAGGGAGGGCCCTCCATGGAGACCATCCCGCGTCGACATCGGCACCTCATGACCAATCATGTCTGCGACTGAAGGATCACGGTCACCGGCCGATGGTTCGCCGGTGCGGCAGCACTTCCACCCGCAGATCCCACTTGTGGCACGCCGCCGCAAGCTGCGGGTAGCACGCTGACAGCCGCGGCCGTCGACCCCCGAACGGCGCGTTCTTCGGCCCATGCCGGTCCGGAAAGCGCGCAACACCACGCGAATGCCCCACCCCGCAGTCGTTGAGGGCATCGACCTTTCCGTCCACCCCTATCAGAAGGCAGCGACCAGCGCGGTTACTTATTGCGGCACCGCTCGCCTCCGTCTGACGCCGGTCGATCGTGACCAGCGCTGCCGCTCGACTCAGATAAACGTTTCCGTCTGCGGCGCTCTAGCACATGACGTCCCGTACGGCACTTCGTGCCGCGCGCCACCACCCGACTGGCCATCAATCCACATTCACAACAACGAAAGGTTCTTCATGACAACAGGTTTAGGGGACCACCGGGAGCCAGAGATTTCCTGTCCAGAGAGTCCGGATCGCACCGATCGAGCGGCGCCCCGACGGCGGAGGGTTGGTCGGGTGGCCAGGGTAACTTCCCTTGTCGCTGCGCTTGCGGTCGCCCTGGTCGGTTGCGCTGAAGCCGGCGCTGCTCCGCGGGCACCGTCGGTCGGTGCGCCGCCGACAATTGTCCTGGTCCATGGCGCGTTCGCCGACGCGTCCAGCTGGAACGGCGTGGTCTCCCGCCTCCAGCGAGACGGGTACGACGTGGTCGCACCGGTGAACCCGTTGCGCGGCTTGACCGCTGACTCCGCCTACATGGCCAGCTACCTCAAACAGTTGGGCGGCCGCACACTGCTCGTCGGCCACTCCTATGGCGGCGCGGTCATCACCAACGCCGCCTACGACGCCAGCAACGTTCACGGTTTGGTCTACGTGGCCGGGTTCGCACCCGATGCCGGTGAAGTCCTCGGTGATGTTGAGAAGACATCCAAAGACAGCGTGCTGAATTCAGCACTCCTCCCGACTCACCTACCCCACCGATGCTGGTGGCGGCCAAACCGCAACCGAATACCGCATCGACCCGCAGAAGTTCCACAGTGTCTTCGCTGCCGACCTCCCCGCCGACGAGGCCGCGCTGCTGGCCGCCACTCAGCGACCCGCCGCCCAGGCCGCATTCTCCGAGGCGTCGGGCCAGCCGGCGTGGAAGAAACTCCGCTCCTGGGCTGTTGTCGGGACCGATGACACCGCCGCCGGCGCTGACGTCATCCACTCCATGGCCGTACGTGCCGGCGCCGACATCACCGAGATCAGCGCATCCCATCTCGTGATGGTCTCCCACCCCGACGAGGTGACGACGGTCATCGAGGGCGCAGCGACCGCAGTCCGCCCGACCTGCTGAGCCCAAGCCACGCGATTGGCGGAACAGGACCGGTCAACCTTCCGGTGATTGCATCGCTACTGCGGAAGGTCGGGCTAGCCCCCCCGGAATCTCCGGTTAACCCGAAGTCACTGTCCGGCCAGTAGGGCTGATCGCAAGCCGGGAAGTTGCGAACATTCTCCTTGAACCCATAGCAGGAACCCGGTTCGGTGCTTGACCGAACGAGCGGCATGAACCCGCTCACGCCAAGCCAGCCAGAGCAGCTGACTACCACCGAATGGCATGCAAACAGAACAACCACCGTGCAACCAGAAAGGCAGCATCATGCCCACAGTCACCGTCGGCCAGGAAAACGGCCACGACATCGAGATCTACTACAAGGACTGGGGCAATGGCCAACCAGTTGTGTTCAGCCACGGTTGGCCACTGACCGCGGATGTGTGGGACGGCCCGGCGAACTTCGTCGCCGCCCACGGGTTCCGCGCAATCGCACATGACCGTCGCGGTGGCGGCCGATCCAGCCAGCCATGGGAGGGCAACGACCTCGACCACTACGCCGACGACCTCGCAGCAGTGATCGAGACGCTGGACCTGAAAGACGTCGTGCTGGTGGGGCACTCCACCGGCGGCGGCGAAGTCACCCGGTACATCGGCCGGCACGGAACAGCCCGGGTGGCCAAAGTTGTCCTGCTCAGCGCGATTCCACCGCTGATGCTCAAGACCGACGCCAACCCTGAAGGCTTGCCCATCGCGCCGTTCGATGAGATCCGTGACGGCGTCCTGACGCGATCGATCGCAGTACTACCGCGATCTGGCGTACCCGTTCTACGGGGCCAACCGCGACGGGTCGAACGTCTCACAGGGCGCGAGGGATGCGTTCTGGCTGATGTCGATGACCGTCGGCATCAAAGCCGCGTACGACTGCGTCAAGGCCTTCAGCGAAACCGACCTCACCGAAGACCTGAAGAAGATCGACGTCCCCACGCTGATCCTGCACGGCGACGACGACCAGATCGTGCCCATCGGCGCCGCGGCCCTCAAGTCGTCCAAAATCGTGCCGAACGCCACCCTCAAGATCTACCCCGGTGCCCCGCACGGGCTGACCGGCGCACACGAACAGGAATTCAACAAAGACCTGCTCGCCTTCCTCACCAGCTGATCCGAACGACCCATCCCCATCCCTATCAATCCCACCCGAGAAGGAAGCTTCACATGACCGAGAATTACTCAGAATCGCCCACTGTCGCCCTCGTCCACGGGGCCTTCGCCGACGGCGGGAGCTTCGCCGGCGTCACCGAGCTGCTGCTCGCGGCCGGCGTCAAGGTCCAGGCCCTGGTCAACCCGTTGCGCGGGCTGGCCGCCGACTCCGCCTACGTCGCCAGCGCACTGTCCCAGATCGACGGGCCGGTCCTGGCGGTCGGCCACTCCTACGGCGGAGCAGTCATCACCAACGCCGCCACATCCACCCCCAACGTCGTCGGCCTGGTCTTCGTGGCGGCGTTCGCCCCCGACGAGGGTGAGGCACTCACCGAGGTCGAAGGCACCTCGCGGGACAGCGCACTCGGCCCGGCACTGGTCCAACGGCAGTACCCGACCGGGGTCGGCGACGAGACAGCCACCGAGCTGTATGTCAACGCCGACCGCCTTCTACGAGGTGTTCGCCCGCGACCTGACCGAGAAGCAGGCCGGTGTCTACGGGGCGTCCCAGAGGCCCGTCGCCGCAGCGGCTTTCGACGAGCGAGACCGGCGTCCCGGCCTGGAAGACGCTGCCGTCCTGGGCGGTGGTCGCCACCGGTGACAAGGCCGCCGGCGCCGACGTCATCCTGTCCATGGCCAAGCGGGCCGGAGCTGACATCCTGGAGATCGACGGCTCCCACGTGATCATGATTTCGCAGCCGCAGGAGGTCACCGACGTGATCCTCAAGGCTCTGCAGAAGCTGAGTTGAGCGACATGTCAGAATTCCTCCGCACCGGCCGATCAGCTCGCCGGCAAACTCCACCGCACCGTCCTGCAACACCAACCATCCTCGATCCCCGGCAGGGACATCGTCCAGGTCCTCACCGAAATCCCGGCCGGCGTCGAATCGGGCTGGCACACCCACCCCGGAGAAGAAGTCGGCTACATCCTCGCCGGCACGGTGCAAATGATGATCGAAGGGAAGCCGACGCTGACGTTGCACGCCGGTGATCCCTTCCTGATGCCACCCGGCCAGGCCCACAACGCCTTGGACCTGGGACCGGAGACCGGCCGGATGCTTTCTACCTACATCGTGGATCCGGACCAGCCACTAGCGACACTGACCGGCGACAACAACCTCGCAACCTGACAGGTGCCGTCGGTCCTCCACCGGCGGCACCGCCATACCGATCGAATCGAGGCCCCGATGAGCGACAGCCTGGACGACCTCGCGGCCTGCGCAATGAACCAAACCACAGACCCGGACACCACCGAGGCGGACCGCATGTCAATCTTCTTCCTGGTAGGTGCCTACCACGAAGGAGACGACCCGCCGCTCGTCGCCGCAGCACTCCGAACCGCGGCCAGTGCTTACACCGCCCATCCGGACTACCGCCTCGAATAGGCCGTCAGGCACGGCGAGGAGAACACCATCACCGGCCCAAAAGGCCTCCTCAGCGTCCTGCCCAGGCTGGAACCTTTGCGCTATGGGCGCACTGCTGTGCTCGAAATCGCCTACTAAGAAGCGGGACCCGCGAATGGTCCAGTCGTGCTGCTCCTGCACGGATTCCCATACGACATCCACAGTGTCATCGACGTCATCCCCCGCCTTGTAGGTGCCGGGTGCCGCGTCACCGCGCCTTACCTTCGCGGTCACGGGCCAACTCGTTTCCTGCACAATGCCACTGGCCGGTCCGGCCAACAGGCCGCAATCGGCTCAGACGTCACCGGACTGCTCGACGCCCTCCACGTCCGCGGGCGATCTTCGCCGGCTTCGACTGGGGCGGCCGCGCAGCCTGCGTGGCAACAGCGCTCTGGCCCGAACGCTGTGCCGGCCTGGTCTCCGTCAGCCGTCGGCGAAGGAGTCCGACAACGATTCTGCTGCGGCAAGTGCCAGCCGTGTCTTACCAACGCCTCCCGGTCCGGTCGCCACCACGATTGCGGCTCGCCATGCTTGGGCCGACTAGGTTGCAGCCATGACCATGGGTCGCACGGGGTTGACGTGAAGGCTGTCGTGTACGACCGGTACGGGGCCGCCGATGTGCTGCGAGTCGCGGACGTCCCGATCCCCTCGCCCACCGCTGGCCAGGTGCGGGTGAAGGTGGCCGCGACGTCGGTCAATCTCAGTGACTGGGAGAGCCTGCGCGGATCGCCGGCATACGCCCGCATCGGCGGGCTGCGCCACCCGGCTCGTCGGACCCTCGGGTCGGACATCGCAGGTGTCGTCGACGACGTGGGGCCGGGGGTCACCCGGTTCCGTCCTGGGGACCAGGTGTACGGCGACAACCTCGCACTCAAGGGTGGTTTCGCGGAATATGCACTCGCGCCCGCATCTGTGCTCGCGGACTTGCCGGCCGGGCTCACGTTCGCCCAAGCATCGACCATCCCGCAGGCGGGCGCGATCGCCATGCAGGGAGTCGGCAGGGCAGTGGCGGGCAGCAGGGTGTTGATCAACGGTGCCGGCGGCGGGTCCGGAACGTTCGCCATCCAGCTCTGTGCGCATCTGGGCGCTCACGTCACCGGAGTCGACAACGCCGCGAAGCAGGAGTTCATGCGATCGGTGGGCGCGGACGACGTGATCGATTACGGCCTGCTGGACTTCACGCGCGGCACGCGGCCGTACGACCTGATCCTCGACATGGTCGCGTACCGGTCGGTGTTCGACTACCGGCGGGCGCTGGCACCCGGTGGCAGGTATCGGTGTGTGGGCGGGTCGGTGGGCACCCTGCTCCGGGTGCTCACCGCCGGTCCGGTGGTCGGGCGTCTCACCGGCCGATCGATCGGGGTGCTTGCTGTCAAGGAGGGTCCGGCACACTTCGAGCCGCTGGCCGATCTGTGCGTTGCCGGGCGGGTGAAGATCCACATCGACCACGTCTTCGGCCTCGATGAGGTCCCCGCTGCGCTCGCCAGTGTCGGTGAAGGGCGCGCGCTCGGAAAGGTCGTCGTCGGCGTCGCCTGACGCTGCCGATCTGCCGCGACGGTGTTCGCTGCCGAATTGCCATCGGAGGGTTCGACCGCGGCCGGCAATGGGGTGCGGGTGGCCCAGCTCGGCGTCAAGTTGGCTGCACTGCTCGGTGTTGAACGCGAAGACGTGGTCATCCGGGGCATGGCGGTGCACCCCGTCTCGCATGCCGTGTATCTGTCGATCGCGCGGGCCGCGGAGCTCAGGCTGGGCCGGCACTGGTGCGGGCGGATCCGGCCGGCGCGTTGACGGTGGTGACCTTGGACGGTCTGCCGGTCACCTCGTTCGCCCTCGACGACGCTCCCGCGCCCGACGATGAGCGGCAGGACATCTGGGTGGACGGAACCGATGAGAATTCACACCCGAGGCAGTTCAACGGCGTCCACCTGGACGTCGCCCGGGTTCCGTTGCGGCGCTCCACGATCACCGGACTCGCGTGGGTCGGCGGCGTCCTGCTGATAGCCGGGTTGAGCAATGAGGAGTTCACCTCGAGGCTGCGCCAGGTGCCCTACCCCTTCGACGGCTCGGCGCAGGGCACGTCGGCCGAGATCTACCACGTGGACCACGGGAGGTACGAGACACAGACCCCGATTCGATCGCTCATCCCGTTCGACGGCGGTGCCAGTGTGCTGGCCATCTACACCTGCACACCGATCGCAGTGTTCTCGGTGGCCGACCTGCGCGGCGAAACCCTGCTCCGTGGAAGAACTGTGGCCGAACTGGGACCGATGAGCCAGCCGTTCAGCCTGGTGTCCTACGACCGAGACGCCAGGAGTATCTGCTCGTTTCAGGCACCCGTCATCCGCTGCCAGCCGTGAGGTCCCACAGGTCACGGTCGAAAGGTCGCCGAACGGAATTGCCGGCCAGGTCCTCGAGATCGGGGTGGACGTGCAGACTGCAGCCGGCGCAGGCGACGGCGGGTGTGAACGTCCAGATCGCCGCGTGTCCCCCGGTCGTGCTCACAAGAGACTGGCAGCGGCACCGCAAGTTCACCGGTTGACCGGCGGTAGCTGGCCGCATCCCCGTGTGGGCGAGCTACTCAGACCCAAATCCGTGGGTTGTGGGACTGTCGGTAACGGGGTGATGCCCTCTGACGTGGGAAAATGTGGCTGCTGAAGGCTCACATTCCCACACCAGAAGGGCATCGGTTTGATGCTATCGGTTGCTGCGTCGCCACGGGAAGCCGCGCGTCGACGCGGGTTCGGTCGCCGGGTCCAGGTCGGGGCCGTGGACGCGGTTGACCGGCCATGCCGGGGTGGCCGCGGTCGCCGAACTCGACCGGGTGCTGGGCATCGCCCAGGCGTTGGATGCCGGCGTCGGCGCGGTCAAAAAGCGCCGCCGCGGGGTGTCCGCCGGTGGCCTGTTGGTCTCGATGGCGTGCGCGCAACTGGCCGGGGAAGACTTCCTGGTGGGGATGGACCGGCGCCGCGCGGACACCGCCGGACAGGTGTTGGAACCGGTCCCGACGCCGGCCTCCACGACCACCGCGCAGCTGGCGAAGCGTTTCACCGCAACGCATCTGGCCGGCATCGAAAAGGGCATCGGAGTCATCAACCAGCGGATGATGATGCTGCTGACCGACAAGCGGCGAGCCGAGTTGCGGGCGGTCGCCACGATCGACGGGGACACCACCGACGTCGAGGTCTACGGCCCGAAGAAACAGGACGCGGTGTACAACTACCAAGGCCAACGGGCCTACCGGCCACACATCGCGTTCTGGGCCGAAGGCGGCAGCACCCTGGCCGCGGACCTGACGCGCGCCGACGCCGATCCTCGACCAGCCGCGGCGGACCTGCTGGACAGGGCCATCGCGGCCCTCGCCACCGGGTATCACCAAGGTCCAATGCCGCTGGGACTCCGGGTATTTCGCGGGTGACCTGGCCCGCCACTGCGTCGGGAAGGGGGTGGACTTCGCGATCGGCGTGAAACGCAACACCGCGGTCGTCCGCGCCTGCCGGACCGGGCCCGTCGCCGGGTGGCACCCGGCCATCGGCATGGACCACACCGAAGTCGCGGTCATCGACTACCTACCCGGCACCTGGCCCACCGACGCGAAGGTGTCCTGCATCGCCCGTCGAACCCGGATCCCGATCGAGTTGATCCCGACCGATGCGCGGGCCCGCAAACTCCGCACGATCGACAAGGACCAGTTGGCGTTGGCGCTGACCGGGCACGTCGCCCACGTCTACGGATACTCGTTCATCCTGACCAACCTGGACGTCAGCACCCCGGGCCTGCTGGCCGCGGTCGAGCACTGGTACCGGCACCGCACCGACATCGAAGCCCTCAACAAGGACGCCAAACACGGTGCCGCCCTTCGTCATCTGCCGTCCCAGGACCGCACGGTCAACACCGTGTGGATGTGGGCGGCGCTGCTGGCCTGCGGGATCAGCACCTGGATCCAGGAACTCGCGGGCATCGACAACGGCCACGGCCGGCACCGTCGAACCGTCGCCCGGCTCCGCCGTGAAGTGATCAACATCCCGGCCCGAGTCACCCGCACCAACCGTGCCCTGACACTCCGGCCACCACCCCACCCCGGGCTGCTCATCAACGCAAAAAAACAAAAAAAAAAAATATAGACCACATATCAGATCGGGTCAGAGGACGCGGAGATCGCGCGCGCAACGCATCGGCGCGCCGTCACAGGACGTCCCGCTTTGGTGTGATGAGGAGCGCAAGGACGACCGCCGCTGCCGTGTACCCGACAAGGACGAGCCCAGCCACGGACGCCGACAGCAGCTTCCCGTCGAGCCCCATCGAGGGGCCGAGCTGGAACAGCGCACTGGTCGCTCCCAAGGGCATCCAGCGTCCAACCGCCGGGAACGCGGGGATGACGGTGTACTCGACGGCGGTCATCCAGACCAGCACGCCGACGACGGCGACGATCTGGTTGCGGACCAGGGCGCCGATCGCGACGCCGATGACGCCGTAAGCCGCCATCACGACGAACCCGCTGGCAACCACCCCCCAGAAGTGCCCCGCGACGGACACGTCGCCGTCGCGGGAGCGGATCAGCGCAACCCCGAGCGCCACCGACAGGGCGAGCGTCGCGGTGGTGATGACGACGCTGGCGAGGGCCAGCGACACCAACTTCGCGACCAGGACGCGGGTGCGGCGCGGCTCGCCGAGGTAGGTCGAGGTGATCGTGCCGTAGCGGAACTCCTGGGTGAAGGCGAGGGTGCCGAACAGCACCATCAACAACTGGGGAACGCCGAAACCGGTCGCCACCGCGTCGGCCAAGAGGTCGGGGTCGCCGAGAGAGAGCGGCGCGTTCGCGTCGCCGACGGCCGGGACGCTCACCGCGACCGTCAGCGCGACCAGGCCGAGCGTCGCAAGCAGCAGCCCCGCCGTCATCCGCGTGCTGCGTAACTTGAGCAGCTCCGCGTGCAGGAGCGCCTTCACGACAGCGCCCCTTCGGCCGATGCAAGGCGCTCCACCGGGCCGGGCTCCTCGATGAGCCGGAAGAAGGCCTGCTCCAGGTCCGCCGTCCCCATCAGACCGTGCAGCACGACCCCGTGCAGGGCCGCGAGCTCCCCGACCTGCTCGGGTGTCGCGTCCACGGCCAGCCCCTCGTCCGTAGAACGGTACCTGTGGCCGGCCGCATCCAGGAGCGCGCCGAGCCGGTCCGGGTCCGGCGTGCGGACCCGGGAGCCGACACCCGCCTCGGCGCGCAGCGCGGCGAGGGTCGAGGATCGGAGCAGCCGCCCGTGGGCCAGGACGAGCACGTGGTCGGCGGTCAGCTCGACCTCACTGAGCGCATGGCTGGACAACAGCACCGTGCGACCTTCGTCCGCGAGTCGACGCACGTACCCGCGCAACCACCGCACGCCCGGCGGGTCGAGGCCGTTCGTCGGCTCGTCCAGGATGAGCACCGCGGGGTCGCCGAGCATCGCGGCGGCAAGCCCCAGCCGCTGCCGCATCCCCAGGGAGAACTGCCCGACCCGCCGCCGCGCGTCCGCGGCCAGCCCGGTCTCGGCCAGGACCCGCGCGGGCGCGTCCTGAGGCAGACCCGACGCGGTCGCCAGGATGCGCAGGTGGTCGAGCGCAGTCCGCCCGGGGTGGTAGCCGGACGCCTCGAGGACCGCGCCGACCTGACGGACAGGGTCTGGCAGCTCGTCGTACCGCCGGCCGTCGAACGTCGCGGCTCCCCGGTCCGGGGCCACCAGCCCGAGCAGCATCCGCAAGGTCGTGGTCTTGCCGGCCCCGTTGGGTCCGAGCAAGGCCGTCACCTGGCCCGGTCGCGCCACCGCGCTGAGGTCATCGACGGCGAGCACGTCCCCGAAGGACTTGGTGAGGCCGTTCAACTCGATGGCACTTGTCATGGCCAGTCCCCATGTGACAGCACCGGTAGGACCCCGGATCTTCAGGTTACCCTGATATTCAAGATAACCTGAACAATGTGGCACAGCCCCCGCAAACCGTCAACACCATCTCGCTTCTCGGCCGTGCGTACAGCCTGCTGGGATTCCAGATCGTTGACGGTGTGGTGGGCGCTGGCTTCCCACAAAGGCCTGCTCACTCGGCCGTCTTTGCACAGATCTCCGCCCAAGGCTCACGGCTGACCGATCTGGCCCGGCGGGCGAACATGACGCCGCAAGCCATGGGAGAACTTGTGGACGAGCTCGAGCAGCTCGGATACGTGGTCCGCCGCCCGGATCCGACAGACCGGCGGGCAAAGTTGATCACCCTGACGGATAAGGGGCACGCGTGCATTGCCGCCGGCACCGCCACCATCGACGGGATCGAGCAGCAGCTGACCGACCGCCTCGGTGAACGCGGTCACCGACAGCTGCGCCGTCTGCTCAACCGACTCCTCGACGACGCTTGAATCGACGTCGAGTCGCTCCGCACACCTCACCAACAGCGCGCCGTCCCACGCTCACCGACATGCGCGGGGTCGAGCTCCAGCACCTTCCAGCCCGCTGGCCACGCCGATCCCGGACCGTCCCGACATGCTCGGCGAGCGCCCGCTGGGACAACCGCACTACCGGCACGTTCCCCCCGGGATCCGGAACGGGCAGGTCCAACAGGTGCCTGATCACGTTCTGCCGCGATGAGGACAACGTCGTGCTGGCCGACGCGCTGATGTACGCGGCCGCCCGTTCGGTAAGGTCGTGTGACAGCACATTCGCCAACCCGACATCGGTCGCCGCCAGGCCCAGCACCGTCTGCGGACGCAGCACCAGCACGCTGCTGTCCACCACGGCCTGCACACCGGTGTTCAGCAACTGCCCCGCGAAAACGGTCGCGGTACCAACGATGTCGCCACCGCGGATGTAGTTCGGATCATCCGGCGTGCGCGCCAAGCGATCACGGCCATGGATGATGGTCAGGTGGCTCACCGTGTCAATGTCGGTGATCCAATCGCCGAAGCGCACCGATTTAGGTCGGAGGCACCGCACCTGGACGAACACACAGAACGATTGTTGATGCCCTCCGAAGTCGCTGGCTGTTCCGGGTGGAGCCAAAAAACCGTGACTCGGTGGGCTGTCCGGTCGGATCGGATCGATCCGCACACCCGGCGGCCACCGCCGGTACGGCGCGTCCGAGATCCACCAGTTGCTTGCCGCGCTGACGGAACCGGCGAAGGCGAGCACCAAGGGATCCCGGGTATCAAGCAGCCCCAATCGGCCGCTTCACCGTAGGCCTTTTTTCACGAGTCACCCTGGGCTTCTTCGGTGCATGACGATCTTGAAGCGCGGATATGGACAGGATAAGGAGGGTCGCCCATGAGCCTGACGGGGCCTTCGGTGATCCGAGTGGTGGCAGCGATCAGCGGCGCCGCCTGGGTGTGGAGTTGGCGCACCATGTACCTGGAGATCCACCGCTGGAAGCATGTCACCCCCTCGTTCCGGTTCAACCCGGGACCGCCGATCCCGGGCACCAACGTCCAGCCCAAGCCCGGCCTTCCGCTCAAGGGACTCTTCATCTGCTCCGCCACAGCCCCCATGTTTTTCGTGGGCACCGTGATCGCAGGAATGACCCGCATACACAGAGCCAAAGGTCCCGGAAAGGGCAACGTCGGGAGCGATTTCGACCGCACCTGATCGGCTCCTCGATATCAAATGGTTTGTCGTGGATCGATTCTCTCTATCGTTTCCGGATCGCCGGACTTCTGCCACCGGGTCGCGCTGTCGACGGTACTTGGCCTCACCTCACCGGCTCGACCGGCGTAAGCATCCCGCTGACGTCCCTACATCGCGGGATCCCAAGCGGAACGATGACGAAAGGGCTTGACAGCTGAGATCGGGGCCGGAGAAGTCCAATAGCAGTTTGGTCAGCAGGTGCGGCCGCGGCGAGCAAATCCGCTCCGCAAGGACAGCCAGGTCGGCCTAGAACGAGCCCGGCGGAACCGGCTTGCCCACCTCCGGGCGCATCAGCAGCATGATCACCAGCAACGCCCATTACCCCGGTCAAGAACACCAACTAACGTCCAAAGGGGAAAGGTCACTGCAGAGGCGGCGCGACGCTTATTCGTTGCCCGGCACTTCCTCGCGCCTGAAATGATGGGAGGCCCCGACGCGCTGCTCGAAATCCTCCAGAGGCTCGGATCGATTCAGTTTGATCCGATCGCTATTGCCGGCCGGAATCACGACCTCGTGCTGCACGCTCGCGTGGCTGGCTGCGAACCCGCTTGGTGCGACCTGCTGTACGAACGCCGAGGCATCGTCGAAACAACCAACAAAGCACTTTCGCTCGTGCCGACGAGCGAGTTCCCGTGGTACCGCCAGGGTTTAAGCCGCTTCGCTGCCATGCGAGAGGTCATCGCGAGGATCGAATCCGAGATCCAATTGTCGACCGCATGGGACGTGGAAACGGCCACCGGATTCCTGTGGTCGCTAACTGCGCCGTCCACTTTTGACCTGCTGTCGTCCAACAGGGCTGGTCACCATCCAAGTGGGCACAGTCCACGTTCCAGCTCCTGAGTGACGCGTTCGTCACACCCACGCCGCGCGTGCAACAACTGGAAAGGATCGACTCGACCAACGAGGACCTGGTGGATCCGCGGGCTGACTGACAACAAAAGGTAAACGAACTGCCGCAAAAGCCGGGTCGATGGAGGCGACGGCAGGGCCACTGCCCGCGTTCTTGCCGATCGCGATCGTGAGCTCCTTGGCGTTCGTCGGCTGGCCGTCGCAACGAAACCCGACCTGGCAATATCGCTGGCAAGCCTCACTCCGACTGGCTGACACAGACAGACCAGACGGAACATTCGGAACGGGTCAGTTGGGAGGTCTCTGAACTTGGCACAGACCGTGGTCTTCGATATCCCCGCTGTTCGCGGCGTGGCCCTTAGGAGGATCCCCAGCGGAACTGCAGTGGCCAACCCAACTCAACCCGGGCCAGGAAGCGCACCCGTCGCGTTACTGAAGTCGGGCGAGTACAGCACCGCAGAGATCGGCGAACTGTTCGGAGTCGCCAGGTCGACCGTGTACCGCGCCATCGGACGCGACACCGCAAGGCAACGAGCCCAACGATCAGGCGCCCCCATCCGCCGAACAAGCGATGTGCCCTGGCCGTGTCCCGTTATAACGAGCACGACGTGCCGAAATCCCGATGGCAGGCCGGTGTCCCGCTGGGTCACACCCCTCATTAACGACGCTCGTCTGAATCTCCCCAGACCTGCTCGCTGAATCTCCCCACCCCGTGTGGCTCCGCTTACTGCTCACACGGGAGGAAAGACATGGACGCACAGGGCCACATCTTGGAGCTGGCCGAGCAGGCTGCCGAGGCGCTGCGAGAGCTCAACCACCGCACCCGGGATCCCCGCGCCTTCACCGGGCCGGCCGAGCTCTACCGGCTGGTCGGCGAGCTCGCCCTCCTCGCCGGCCGGCTCCCGCAGCTGCTGGACCAGCTCGACCGGTGGCTGCGCGCGGAACACGACGTCGGCCGTGTCCGGGCCGACACCTGTACCGACCCCGGCCGGATCGTGGCCGCCGCGGGCGCCGAGCTGGCTGACGCCGGCGCCGCCGCGCACGACCTGGCCCATGTCCTGGACGCCGCCCGGCAGCACCTGGCCCAGCTGGGCGCCACCGGACCCGACCGCGCCCGGAACGAAGGGGTGGTCGTTCAAGACCGCGGCCGGGGTGCCATTTCTGAGCGTTGTTGACGCGCGTGGCTCCGCTGAAGACGGCGGGGCTCCCTCGACGCTGGCGGTCTCTGACCACCGACAGCTGTTCGAGGGAGCCCGCTTCATGCTCACACGGGAGGAAGATGTGGACGCGCACGCCCTGCACCGGAGGGGCTGGTCGATCTCCGCGATCGCCCGGCACCTGGGGAAAGACCGAAAGACCATTCGGGCGTACTTGACCGGTGAGCGGACCGCCGGTGTCCGCGCGCCGGCCGGCCCGGACGTGTTCGAACCGTTCGTGGACTATTGCCGCGAGCGGTTGACCGAGGACCCGCACCTGTGGGCGACCGCCCTGTACGACGAGTTGCAGCAGTTGGGGTTCGACCGGTCCTACCCGCGGCTGACGCACAACCTTCGGACGCGTGGGCTGCGGCCGGTGTGCCATGCCTGCCGACCGGCCGGCGGCCGCCCGGCGGCGGTCATCGAGCACCCGCCGGCCGAGGAAACCCAATGGGACTGGCTCGAGCTGCCCGACCCACCCAAGGGCTGGGACGGCTACGGGTCCAAGGCGTTCCTGCTCGTCGGCGCCCTGTCCCACTCGGGCAAGTGGCGTGGGGTGCTGGCCGAGGCGATGGACCAGCCGCAGCTGATCGACGCGCAACACCAGGTGGTGACCCGGCTCGGCGGGCTGACCCGGGTCTGGCGGTTCGACCGGATGGCCACCGTCGTGCACCCGGGCAGCGGCAAGGTCACCGCCTCCTACGCTGCGGTCGCCAAACACTATGGGGTGCAGGTGAAACCGTGCCCGCCGCGGCGGGGCAACCGTAAAGGTGTGGTCGAGAAGGCCAACCACACCGCCGCGCAACGATGGTGGCGCACCCTGCCCGACGACATCACCGTCGCCGCCGCGCAGGCCCGGCTGGACGAGTTCTGCGCCACCGTCGGCGACGTCCGGGACCGCGTCGACGTCGACGGGAACCGTTGCACCGTCGCGGATCTGGCCGCCCGTGAGCGGCTCGCCCCGCTGCCGGCGGCCACGTTCCCGGCCGAGGTCAGCGTGCGACGGGTCGTATCCGCGCAGGCCCTGGTGTCCTTCCGCGGGAACCGGTACTCCGTGCCACCCGAACTGGCCGGCGGCCCGGTCACCGTCACCCACCGACTGAACTCCCCGGTGCTCGCGTTCGTCACCGACCGCGGCGTCACCGTGGCCCTGCACCACCGGGCCGCCGACGGCACCGGCGCCACGATCCGCAGCGAGCACCACGTCACCGCATTGAACATGGCCGCTCTCGCGGCGTTCACCACCGCCAAGCCGCACCGCCGCAAGGAACGCATCCCACCCGGCCCGTCCGCCCTGATCGCCGCAGAAGTCCTGCGCGGCAACACCACCGTCACCGAACCAGTCGTCGATCTGACCGTCTACGCGGCCGCGGCCGCCGCCCGGAGGAACCTGCCATGACCACCACCAACGACGCTCCGGCACCGGCGACCGCCGCCGAGAACAGCCGCTACCAGCAGCTCCGTGCCCACCTGACCAGCCTGAAACTGCTCGACGCAGCCGAAGCCCTGCCCGCCGTCCTGGACCAGGCCCGCACCGAGAAACTCACCCCCACCGCCGCTCTGGAACGGCTGCTGCGGATCGAGGTCACCGCGACCGAGGCCCGCCGGCTCGCCGGCCGGCTCCGCTTCGCCTGCCTGCCCACCAACGCGACACTGGACGAGTTCGACTACGACGCCCAACCCGGCGTCGACCCACACCTGATCGCCGACCTCGCGTCCTGCCGCTACCTGGAGTCCGCCACCAACGTCCTGATGATCGGGCCGCCCGGGGTCGGCAAGACCATGCTCGCCACCGGTCTGGCCCGCAAAGCCGTCGAGGCCGGCTACCGCACCTACTTCACCACCGCAGCCGACCTCGCGGCCCGCTGCCACCGGGCCGCGATAGAGGGTCGGTGGGCCACCACGATGCGGTTCTACGCCGGCCCCACGCTCCTGGCGATCGACCTATGCCGACACCGCAACTATGCCGAGGTGCCCGGGAACGGCCATGCCGCCGTGGGGGTCTGGAATTCGCACCTCCGCATAGTCACAGGCTCTCGAGGAACGCGAGGACCTTGTCCGACGGGTGGTAGCGGCCTGGTCGCGCTGAGGTGGGCGTGGTGAGTGCGAGGGCTTTCTCTTTGATGCTGATGTCTGCGTGGAGGTAGGCATCGGTCGATCGAACGCCGGCGTGGCCGAGCCAGAGTGCGATCACCGATGTGTCCACCCCGGCCTGCAGCAGCGTCATCGCGCAGCTGTGCCGGAGCACATGTGGGTGGATTTGCTTGCCGAGCAGGGACGGGCATTTCTGCGCGGCGGTAGCCGCGTGGGTGCTGACCCGAAGAGCGACGGCGTCGCGGCTGAGCCGCCGCCCGGTGCGGGTGGGGAACAACGGGTCGTCCGGGCGGCCGGCTCGCTCGGCCAGCCAGACCCGCAGTATCGCCTCGACGGGGCCGGTGAGCGGGACCGCTCGTTGTTTGCGGCCCTTGCCTTCGCAGAGGACGCTCGCGCCGGTGCCGAGGGTGACATCACCGCAGTTCAGGCCGATGAGTTCGGAGACACGTAGGCCGGTCTGAACGGCCAGCAGTAGCAGTGTCCGATCTCGTCGTCCCGCCCATCGGGACTGGTCCGGGGCGGCGACGAGGGCGTCGACCTCCGGCGGGGTCAGGAACGTCACGATCCGTTTGTGGAACCTTTTCGGTGGAATTGCCAGCACTCTTTGGATGAGCATGGAGTGCTCGGGGTGGAGCAATGCTGCGTAGGCGAACAGCGATCGGATCGCTGTCAGGCGAACGTTTCTGGTCCGGATGCTGTTCTGCCGGACGGTTTCCAGGTAGTTGAGGAATCCGGTGATCGTGGTGGCGTCCAGGTCGTCCCAGTCGAGTTGGGCTGGTGACTTTCCGGTCTGTTCGTGCACGAACCCGAGGAGTAGTCGCAGGGCGTCGCGGTAGGCCGCGATGGTGCGTGGGCTGGCCTGCCGCTGCTGGGCGAGGCGGTCGGTGAAGAAGGCCTGCAGGGTCGGCGCGATCAGGGTCATGACCGGGCCGCCGACCATGCGGCGTCCTGGCGGGCGGCGGCAAGGGCTAGCAGTTCCGGTGCGGCCGACAAGTACCAGTAGGTGGAAGCGGGTTCGCGGTGTCCCAGGTAGGTCGACAGCGATGGGATCCTGGCCTGCACGTCCTCACCGGCCCGGTACCAGCCGAGCAGGGTGCGCACCGCGAATGTGTGGCGAAGGTCGTGAAGCCTTGGCGCGCAGGGGGCGTCGGCTCCGACTCCGGCGTTGTCCACGAGCTTGCGGAAGGTCTGACCGACGACGGCGTAGCTCAGTCGATTGCGAGTCAGCGACACGAAGAAGCTCTGCACCCTCGGTTGCGGCTGGAGTTCGTCGCGGAGTCGGGCGTGCTCGGCGAGTGCTTGCATGGTGCTGGTGTGCAGGGGAACCAGCCGGGACTTGCCGAACTTGGACTCTCGGATCAGCAGCACCCCTGTGGCCCAGTCGACGTCGGCGCGATCGAGTTTGATGGCCTCGCCGATCCGCAGCCCACTCGTCGCCAAAAGGCCGATGAGGGTGTCGTAGGTCGCCGCCCGCAGCGGTGACTCGATCAACCGAGTGTGGCTCATCACCGCATCGATGTCGGACTGGCTGTAGATAAACGGCTTTCGCCACCGCTGCCGATGCGGCATCAATCCCAGCGGCGGCACCTCGGTGCGGGCGTCGATGCCGGACAGGTAGCGGGCGAATCCGCGGGCGGCCGTCATCCGCCGCGGTCCGACGGTCGTCACAGTGCTGGTCGCGGAGTGTTGAGCCCAGTCCAGCGCCGCCTGGATCGTCACCGTCGGGCAATCGTGGGTGTCCAGGTACCGCACGAAATCCGGTAGCAGCCAACCTGCCTCGGCCACCTCATGGCCGAGGCGATGCCGGAGCTGCAGGTAGTCCGAGAGTGCCTGCTCCAGCATGCTCATCGGGTTGTTCCCGGCCAGGGCTGGGCAACCCGCCGCAACGCACCCACATCGACCTTCGCATAGAGGGCCGTCGTGGCCAGATCCTGATGCCGGAGAACTTGGCTGATCGCCGCCAACCCAGCGCCGTGGGCAAGCAATTCACCGGCAAGGGCGTGACGGAGCCGGTGCGGACCCACCCGTGGCAGGCCGGCTCGCTTGCAGGCCCGTTCCACGACGTCACCGACCAGGTCCGCACGAATCGGCCCGCGAGGAGCTCGGCAGGTCAGGAACAGGTGGCGGGCTCCTTCGGGGTTGCGGCCAACGGACAGGTAGGCGACCAGGGCTTCACCGACCTCCGCGGGCAACGGCAGCCGGTCCTGCCGGCCCGCCTTACCGCGGACGACGATTTCCCCGGCCCGCCAGTCGATATCGTCCAACTGCAGGCGGGCCACTTCGATCGAGCGCAAGCCCAACCGGGCGGCCAGCATGATGACCGCGAAGTCCCGGACGCCAACCGCGGAGCTGCGGTCGCACCCGTCTAGGAGAAGTTGGATGTCTCCGGGTGCCATGGTGGGAGGCAGGGTGGCGAGCCGCCAACCGCCGACCGGCGGGACGGCCGTGCCGAGCCGCAACGGTGTGATGCCCTGCAGATAAAGGAATCTCAGGATTGACCGCAGTTCGGCGACCCGACCTTTCGCCGACCCGGCCGATACCCGACCGCACTCTCGGAGCAGGAACGCGTTCACGTCCGCCCCGGTCAGATCCGCCGGCTCGAGGACGCCATCATGGGTGGCCTGCTCGGAAAGGAAGTGGCGGGCGGTGTTTTCGTAGCGGACCACCGTCGCCGGCGCCAGGTTCCGCTCCTTCACCATCCAGCACCGGTATTCCTTGAGCAGAACGCCCAGCGGTGTGACCGCAGGCGGTTTCGTCGGGGCCAGACCCGCCTCCCGCAGGTAGGTCAGCAGAGGCACCATCCCGCGGGCTCCCGGAACGCGTCGGTAGCCGGTCTCGCGTCGGGACAGCATGAACGCCGCGATCCGGTCCTCGTTCAGCTCGGAGGCATCAAGGCCTTGTGCCGTCAACCAACGGCCCACCTGACCCAGTTCCTTGAGCATGTTCCGGATGGTGTCCTGGGAATAGCCGCGCTGTCCCAACCAGACCCGGTAACCCTCGACCTGCGGTCCCAGCCGGCCGGCCTTTCTCCGCGTACCCGACATCGCACTCGCCTCCCTCGCGGGAGCGCGGTGCCCCGGGATCGAGGCTGCTCTCAACCCGGAAACTATGCCGAGGACGACCCACAGCCCGCAACCGACAAGCCTGATGTCGTCACGCCGCTACGAGCCGATCCCTGCCCGCCTCGGCATAGTCGCGGTATCGGCATAGGTCCAATCTATGCGGATATCCGCATAGATCGACGAACTGGGCTATTTGCCGTTGCCGGCGGAGGCCGCGTCCGCGTTGTTCCAAGTCGTGGCCCAGCGGTACCTCAAGACCTCGATCATCCTGACCACCAACCGGCCGGTGACGTCGTGGGGTGAGGTCCTCGGCGACAACATGGTCGCCGCAGCCCTTCTCGACCGACTACTACACAGATCAGTCGTCCTCGACATCGCCGGCGACTCGTACCGGCTCCGCGACCACCACGCCCGCACCGACAAGCTGCGCGCCGGCACCCGGCCGGGCACGCTACGCTGACCCCGCCACAGGGTGGGGAATTTCGACAAGCACCCCTGGGGATTTTCGACGAGCGCCGTCAGAACCACCAACCCCGCCGTCAAATAGCCCTGTGGGCCCAGCGAAACCAGGGGTTTCGAAGCCGCTACTCGTATTGGTGGCCGTCCTCGCGGTCGCCCTCATCGGCACGACCACGATGTGGATCACGACCGCATCCAAAGTCTCGGCTATGCAGAGCGCCGAGGTCGCGCGACGAAGTGCCGCAGCTGACGTCCCCAACCTGCGTGCCGTTGCGGACAAGTACTTCAAGGGCGTCGCCTCCGTCAGTGGTGATGCCGACTCGCTCAGCATCACCATCCAGGAGTACGACGTGACCGAGGCTGCTCTGCCGCTGCAACAACTGTTGACCGAACTTGGCTTCAGCTCGGCGGTCATCGACCGAATGGACAGCACACGCGCACTGGACGGGACGTTGAGCGCCGAAGGCAAGAATTGCAACGTCACCTGGACGTACCACCCAGATCACGGGCTTCAGATGGTCTTTGAGTCCGACCCGCCACTCTGACCGTTCCCTGGGTCGGCCTGATGAGAGAATCGCCCTCACACCGCGCTCCTGCGGAAAGTGTGGCCGCTTGTGCCGGCCACATCTTCCGCAGTCGCGTGGGCACCATCGAACGCTGCACGGCATGGCACGACGGGAGTCAGCGAATGGGAACCTGCGCCAGCAGCGCCAGCATCTCGTTGACCTCGTCAACACTGAACTCCGCGGGATCGAATTCGTCGGCAGAATCAGGTCCCAACCCCAGCCAGTCCAGTCGGTCCTCGTACTCCGGATGGGCGGGGTCGTCCAGGATCTCGATCAGTTCGGCATAGCCCCAGACTCCGCCGCAGTCCTCGGGTGGCGCGGCACGCCTGCCCGTCAGGCACCTGGGGTAGGTGGCCCCGGGCTCGCCCGGACCGATGTCCTCCACCTCGATTTTGTGCCGCCAATCGTCCCCGAAGTCGTAGACGTAGGTCATCGTGAATCCCTTGCGGGGCGCAGCCTGCCCCAGCGTCAGCTGCCTCGCGTCCTTGCTCGGCGTACCCAGGTCACCGACTCCGAAAGTGTCCGTGCCCGCCTCGAAGAGCCACAGATGACCGCCGTCCCACTCGAACGCCGTCTGCAGGACCTCGTGGAGGCCGACCAGCGAGATCGCCGATGGTACTTCCAGGCGCCGCCAGATGGGCGGCTTCGATCCCGCGATGGTGACCTTGATGCGGTGGACGACCGGCGCCGATGTTCGGCCGCCTCGGGAACGACCCGCAGGCGGTGTTTGCCGTCCTGATCTCGTGAAGTCATTGACGGCGATCGGCGATTCCCAGGTGTCGGTCGTCGCCCGCGGCAGGTCCGGCCGAGCTGGCTTCGGCATGGTTCGCACTCGTTCCCGCAACAGAGGCAGATGGACGCCCACGTCCTCCAGCTGCTCCGGCTCAACGGGACAAGGCCGCTGCGCAAGTGCGGAATGCGCGATGAGGGATGCGTCCTCTGGCGAGTGCGCTACCAGTTGCATCCTGTTTCGCCGTGCCTCGATCCGCATCTCGGCGAACATCCTGGTGGTGTCGTCGCTGACGAAGCAGTCTTTGATCCCACCGCCGAGGTCGTGGTCGATCAGCACGACGAGTACATGCTTGGACTTGTTATACCGGAACTCCAGCGCGATCGTTTGCTGTGCGCCCTCGTCATCGGAGTAGCCGTAGGCATCCACGAACTCGGCCTTGCCGAGCGCATGAACCCACGGCCTGTCCTTGACGCCAGCCGATGCCAGGGTGTTGGCCGCTCGGTTGGCGGCCGCCTTGATCTCAGGCGGTCCCAGGTGGGCAAGCGCGCGACACATCGCCAGAGCCTCCGGTGATCCGGTCGTCGCGGCCTCCTCGATGAGGTGAGTGAGGCCGTCCACGACGTCGAGGTCCCCGATCGCCTCCTCGAACATCATCAGGAACTCCACCGCGCAGAGTTCGGCATCCAACGGTGTCGTGCCGCGCTTGAGCAGCACCTTCCAGTTCTGCATCAGGGCGTCGAGCGAGTCCGCGCCGTCTTCGGCGATCTCGCGGAGCCACGACACGAGCGCCGCAACGTCCTCGCCGAAGCTCTCTGCGGCGGCCAGCACGTCGGCCGGCGCCCCCAATTCGGCCATTTCGCGCCGGATGTCGGCTGTGGTGATCCCCTCCGGCAGCGGGCCGGCATCGCCTCTCGCTGGTGACGATGCTGGCGGTCCTGCGGAATCGCCGACGACGTCCAGCTCGAACAACCCAGGTGCAGGCTGCGGTGCGCGAGTCGCCACCCGGTGGAGGCGTCACCGGGTCACCTGCCGGTGGTTCGACCTCGGGGACCACGTTGAGACGGCGATCTGATGCCTTGCGTTTGGACACCGGTCAGATGATGCCAGCGCGTTGCCGGCGTCTGACACCGGCCTCGATGCCTGCACCCGAAGCTCGACTGGATGAACGCGGAACATGTGGCCGCAACAGGCAGCCGAATGTTCCGCAGGGCCCCGCCCATTGAACGGATTGTGCACAACTCGACCGCTCGGGGCGCCGGCCCGTCAAGATGCCTCATGTCCTCCACCCCGGCTGTCCGCCGCGTCGGCTGGGTGGATATCGCCAAACTTCAGGGCGGCATCATCAGTCGCCACCAACTGCTGGATCTGGGCCTGACGCCGGCGCAAGCGAAGTCGGAGATCAACAACGGGCGGTGGCGCCGACTGCTTCCTGGGGTGTATGGGACCTTCACCGGCCCGATCGGAACGCACAGCCGGGTGTCAGCCGCGCTGCTCTACGCAGGACCGGGCGCCGCGGCGAGTCACGGCACGGCCTTGTGGTTGTGGAAATTGTTGGACGAGTCCCCCGCCGTCATCGACATCGTCGTGCCCGGATCACGCAGGGTACGGCGTCAGCCAGGTCTCCGAGTGCATCGCAGACGCGCCCTCGACCGACCCGATGTCAGCTCATTGATTCACCCCTCGGCTCAGCCGACTCGATTGCGTGTCGAAGAGGCGGTGCTCGATCACTGTGACGCCGTCGCGGCGCCCGCGGCCGTCGATGTTGTCCTGCGGGCAACACAGCGTCGGGTGACGACGGCAGACCGGTTGCGCGGCAGCATGAACCGGCGGCCACGTCAGCGGTGGCGCTCGCTGCTGCTCGACGTCCTGGCCGAGGTTCAGGTCGGGGTGACCTCGAACCTGGAATTGGCCTACCGACGTGACGTCGAGCAGCGGCACCGCCTTCCGGCCGGCACCCGGAACGCGGCGGAGGACGGGCGCCGAGGTGGTCATTGGTATCGCGACGTTCGTTACCGCGCATGGCATGTCATCGTCGAGCTGGACGGCCGGGAGGCCCACCCTGTCGACGAGGCGTTCCGGGACATGAGGCGGGACAACGACGCGGCAGTGGCCGGCGACACGTCGCTCCGGTATGGCTGGCGGGACGTTGTCGGAGATCCGTGCGGGGTGGCGGCGCAGGTGGTCGCAGTACTTCGGTTGGGAGGTTGGGCCGGTCTGCCACGCGCGTGCAGCGCGACATGCACCGTCGAGCGTGTCTCCTGACCCGGGCCCGAGTCACCTCTCTGCGGAACATCCGGCCGCCACAGGCGGCCAGAAGTTCCGCAAGGCACGACCAACTCGGGCGGAGCGGGGCGCGCTCGGCGCGGGCGCGCTCCGAGAGGCGGGCGAGCTCCGAGAGGCGGGCGCGCTCCGCGGGCAGGGCACGCTCGAGCGGGGCAGCGCGCTCGGCGGGGGGGCAGCGCGGCGGGGCGACAGGACGGGTAGGCCCGGAGGTCAGGCGCGACGTTCACCAATCCCCCAGCATGCCGAACGGGCCGGGCACCTCCCCGAAGGGGAAGCGCCCGGCCCGTCAAGGGTCGTGCAAGGGCTACCGGTAGTCGCGCCCCAGGTCGAAGTCGTCCAGCGGCACCGACGCACCGGCGGAGACCCCGAAGGTGTCCGCGCCGTAGTAGGTGTCGTCGAACGACGGCAGCGTGTAGGCCGCTGCCCGCGCCTCTTCGGTCGGCTGCACCGCGATGTCGCGGTACCGCGCGATGCCGGTCCCGGCGGGGATCAGCTTGCCGATGATGACGTTCTCCTTCAGACCGACCAGGCGATCGCTCTTGGCGTTGATCGCCGCGTCGGTCAGCACCCTCGTCGTCTCCTGGAAGGAGGCGGCCGAGAGCCAGGACTCGGTGGCGAGCGACGCCTTGGTGATGCCCATCAGCGCGGGACGGCCGGCGGCCGGCTCCCCACCCTCGGCGAGCACGCGGCGGTTGGACGCCTCGAACTCCTTGCGCTCGATCACGGCACCCGGCAGGAACTCGGTCGAGCCGGAGTCGATGATGGTCACCCTGCGGAGCATCTGCCGGATGATCACCTCGATGTGCTTGTCGTGGATGGACACGCCCTGCGAGCGGTACACGTTCTGCACCTCGCGCACCAGGTGCAGCTGCACCTGACGCGGGCCCATCACGCGCAGCACCTCGTGCGGATCCGGGTTGCCCTCGAGCAGTTGCTGCCCGACCTGGACCTTGTCGCCGTCGACCAGCAGACGCTCGGAACCGTCGACCGTGATCGTGGCGAGCCGCTGCGTCTTGGGCAGCTTGTCGTACACGATCTCCTCCGACCCGTCATCGGGCATGATGGTGATCCTGATGAACTTGTCCGCGTCCTCGATCCGGACCCGTCCGACGGCGTCGGCGATCGGCGCCTTGCCCTTCGGGATCCGGGCCTCGAACAGCTCCTGCACACGGGGCAGACCCTGGGTGATGTCCGAGGAACCGGACGCCGCACCGGTGTGGAAGGTACGCATGGTCAGCTGCGTGCCGGGCTCGCCGATGGACTGCGCGGCGACGATGCCGACGGCCTCGCCGACATCGACCAGGTTGCCGGTCGCCAGCGACCGGCCGTAGCAGATCGCGCAGGTGCCGATGGCCGCCTCGCAGGTCAGCACCGAGCGCACCTTGGCGCGGGTGATGCCGGCCGCGATGGCCTCCTCGACGTGCTGCTCCCGCATGTCGGTGCCCCGCGGCACGATCACGGTGCCATCGGAGGCCACCAGATCGACCGCAAGAACCCGGCCCTGCACCGAGGTCTCGATGAACTCGTTGACGTGCAGGCTGCCGTCGGCGTACCGGTCGGCCATCGGCAGTTCGACGCCGCGCTCGGTTCCGCAATCGGACTCGCGCACGATGACGTCCTGCGACACGTCGACCAGACGACGGGTCAGGTAACCCGACTCCGCGGTCCGCAGCGCGGTGTCCGCCAGACCCTTCCGGGCGGAGTGGGTGTTGATGAAGTACTCCAACACCGACAGGCCCTCGCGGAAGGAGGAACGGATCGGCCGCGGGATCTGCTGGCCCTTGGAGTTGGCCACCACACCCTTCATGCCGGCCAGCGAGCGGACCTGGATCCAGTTACCCGCCGCGCCGGCCGCCACCAGGGTGGAGACCGGGTTGTCCTTCGGGTAGGCCGCGGGCAGCACCTCCTCGATCTCCTTGGTGGCCGCCTCCCAGATCTTCACCAGGTCGTCGTTGCGCTCGGCGTGCGAGAGGTTGCCCCGCTGGTACGCCTTCTCCACGCGCTCCGCCTGGATCTCGTGACGGGCCAGGATCTCTTCCTTCTCCGGCGGGATGATGACGTCGCCGATGGCAACGGTCATGCCCGACCGGGTCGCCCAGTGGAAGCCGGCTTCCTTCAGCCGGTCCAGGGTCTGCGCGACGACGGACATCGGGTAGTGCTCGGCCAGGTCGTTGACGATCACGGCCTGCCGCTTCTTGGGCAGCTCGGCGTTGACGAACGGGTACCCGGTCGGCAGCAGCTCGTTGAACAGCACCCGACCGAGGGTGGTGTCGGCGATCCACGGCGTTCCCGGCTCGTGATCCTCGGGCAGCACGACGCTCCGGTCCCGGGACGACGGAGCCGGCGAGCCGGATCCTGATCGGGGCGCGGAGATCGATCATGCCCTGATCGAGCGCCATGATCCCCTCGGCGGCCGAGGAGAACACCGAACCGGCGCCCTTGCCCTCCGCCTTGAGCCCGCATCAGGTAGTACAGACCGGTCACCAGGTCCAGGGACGGCATGGCCAGCGGCCGGCCGGAGCCCGGGGACAGGATGTTGTTCGCTCGACAGCATCAGCACGCGGGCCTCGGCCTGCGCCTCGGCGGACAGCGGCACGTGCACCGCCATCTGGTCACCGTCGAAGTCGGCGTTGAACGCGGCGCAGACCAGCGGGTGCAGCTGGATGGCCTTGCCTTCCACCAGCTGCGGCTCGAAGGCCTGGATGCCCAGGCGGTGCAGGGTCGGTGCGCGGTTGAGCAGCACCGGGTGCGCGGAGATGACCTCTTCCAGGACGTCCCACACCTGCGACCGCTGGCGCTCCACCATCCGCTTGGCGGACTTGATGTTCTGCGCGTGGTTCAGGTCGACCAGCCGCTTCATGACGAACGGCTTGAACAGCTCGAGCGCCATCAGCTTGGGCAGGCCGCACTGGTGCAGCTTGAGCTGCGGGCCGACGACGATGACCGAGCGGCCGGAGTAGTCGACGCGCTTGCCGAGCAGGTTCTGCCGGAACCGGCCCTGCTTGCCCTTGAGCAGATCCGACAGCGACTTGAGCGGGCGGTTGCCAGGTCCGGTGACCGGACGGCCACGGCGACCGTTGTCGAACAGCGCGTCGACGGCCTCCTGCAGCATCCGCTTCTCGTTGTTGACGATGATCTCGGGCGCGCCGAGGTCGATCAGTCGCTTCAACCGGTTGTTCCGGTTGATCACCCGGCGGTACAGGTCGTTCAGGTCGGAGGTCGCGAAGCGGCCACCGTCCAGCTGCACCATCGGCCGCAGCTCCGGCGGGATCACCGGGACGCAGTCGAGCACCATGCCCAGCGGCGAGTTCGTCGTCTGCTGGAACGCGGCGACGACCTTGAGCCGCTTGATCGCGCGGATCTTGCGCTGGCCCTTGCCGTTCTTGATGGTGTCCCGCAGGATCTCGGTCTCACGGTCGATGTCGAAGTCCGAGATGATCTGCTTGAGCGCCTCGGCGCCCATGCCGCCGTGGAAGTAGTCGCCGAAGCGGTCCTCCAGCTCGCGGTACAGGACCTCGTCGATGATCAGGTCGCGGACCTTGAGCTTGCGGAAGGTGTCGAGCACCTCGTCGAGGCGGTCGATCTGCCGCTGCGCGCGGTCGCGGATCTGCCGCTGCTCGCGCTCGCCGCCCTCGCGCACCTTGCGGCGCACGTCGGACTTGGCACCCTCGGCCTCGAGCTCGGCCAGGTCGGCCTCGAGCTTCTTGGCGCGGGCGTCTATCGAGGCGTCCCGCTCATTTTCCAGGTTCTTGCGCTCGACCGACATCTCGGCCTCGATGGTCGGCAGGTCGTTGTGACGCGCCTCCTCATCGACCGAGGTGATCAGGTACGCCGCGAAGTAGATGATCTTCTCGAGATCCTTCGGGGCAAGGTCGAGCAGGTACCCCAGGCGTGACGGGACGCCCTTGAAGTACCAGATATGGGTGACCGGCGCGGCCAGCTCGATGTGGCCCATCCGCTCGCGACGCACCTTGGCCCGAGTGACCTCGACGCCGCAGCGCTCGCAGATGATGCCCTTGAAGCGGACACGCTTGTACTTACCGCAGGCGCACTCCCAGTCCCGGGTCGGCCCGAAGATCTTCTCGCAGAAGAGCCCGTCCTTTTCCGGCTTGAGGGTGCGGTAGTTGATGGTTTCCGGCTTCTTGACCTCGCCGTGGGACCACGCGCGAATGTCGTCCGCGGTGGCGAGACCGATACGCAACTCGTCGAAGAAGTTGACGTCGAGCACTGGTGGCACGTCCCTGTCTGTGTCAGTAATTCAGGCGATCCTGCACGAGCCGGCAGCAACTGCCGGTCGGCGCTCAGGACCAGGGGTGGAAGAGGGAACCGGCGGCGGGGCGGGACTCGCGGGAGGTGAGTCCCGCCCCGTCGCCGGAGGCTTCCGAGTCAGATCGTGTCTGCCAAACCCGAGCAGACACGATCTCTGTGTTGAATGGCGGCCGACTCCTTCGTCGCGTCCGACTGGTTCACAGCGATCAATTCACGAGGTCGTCGACCGAGGCCGACTCGTTGCGCGACAGGTTGATTCCGAGGTTCGCCGCGGCGCGCTCGAGATCATCGTCATCCGAATCACGCATCTCGATGGCCACGCCGTCGCTGGAGAGCACCTCGACGTTCAGGCAGAGCGCCTGGAGCTCCTTGAGCAACACCTTGAAGGACTCCGGGATTCCGGGCTCCGGGATGTTCTCGCCCTTGACGATGGCCTCGTAGACCTTCACCCGGCCCACGATGTCGTCGGACTTGATCGTCAGGAGTTCCTGCAGGGTGTACGCAGCCCCGTAGGCCTGCATCGCCCAGCACTCCATCTCACCGAACCGCTGACCACCGAACTGCGCCTTACCACCGAGCGGCTGCTGGGTGATCATCGAGTACGGGCCGGTCGAGCGGGCGTGGATCTTGTCGTCGACCAGGTGGAGCAGCTTGATGATGTACATGTAGCCGACCGCGACCGGGTACGGGAACGGCTCCCCGGTCCGGCCGTCGAACAGGGTGGCCTTGCCGTCGGTCTCGACCAGCCGGTCGCCGTCCCTGGTGGGGGTCGTCGAGCCGAGCAGGCCCATGATCTCCGCCTCCGAGGCACCGGAGAACACCGGTGTCGCGGTCTTGGTGAACGGCTCACCGGTGCGTGCGGCCTCGCCCAGGTTCTTCGCCCAGTCGGGGTCGCCGTTGATCGTCCAGCCCTGTGCGGCGACCCACCCGAGGTGGGTCTCCAGGATCTGGCCGATGTTCATCCGGCGGGGCACGCCGTGCGGGTTGAGCACGATGTCGACCGGGGTGCCGTCGGGCAGGAAGGGCATGTCCTCGGCGGGAAGGATCTTGCCGATGACGCCCTTGTTGCCGTGCCGGCCGGCGAGCTTGTCGCCGTCCTGGATCTTCCGCTTCTGGGCCACGTAGACGCGGACCAGCTCGTTGACGCCCGGGGGCAGCTCGGCGCCGTCATCCTCGCGGTTGAACACGCGGATGCCGATCACCTTGCCGGTCTCGCCGTGCGGCACCTTCAGGGAGGTGTCGCGGACCTCGCGGGCCTTCTCGCCGAAGATCGCGCGCAGCAGCCGCTCCTCGGGGGTCAGCTCGGTCTCGCCCTTGGGCGTGACCTTCCCGACCAGGATGTCGCCGTCCTGCACCTCGGCGCCGATGCGGATGATGCCGCGCTCGTCGAGGTCGGCCAGCACGTCCTCGGAGACGTTCGGGATGTCCCGGGTGATCTCCTCCGGCCCGAGCTTGGTGTCGCGGGCATCGATCTCGTGCTCCTCGATGTGGATCGAGGTCAGCACATCGTCCTGGACGATGCGCTGGGACAGGATGATCGCGTCCTCGTAGTTGTGCCCCTCCCACGGCATGAACGCCACGAGAAGGTTCTTCCCGAGCGCCATCTCGCCGCCGTCGGTGCACGGACCGTCGGCGATGACCTGGCCTTCGAGAACCCTCGCGCCTTCATCCACGATCGGCTTCTGGTTGAAGCTGGTGCCCTGGTTCGACCGGCGGAACTTGTTCAGCCGGTAGGTGCGGTGGCTGCCGTCGTCGTTCATCACAGAGACGTAGTCGGCGGTCGCCTCTTCGACGACACCCGACTTCTCCGCGATGACGACGTCGCCGGCGTCCTTGGCCGCGCGGGCCTCCATGCCGGTGCCGACCAGCGGCGCCTCGCTGCGCAGCAGCGGGACGGACTGGCGCTGCATGTTGGCGCCCATCAGCGCGCGGTTGGCCTCGTCGTGCTCCAGGAACGGGATCATCGCCGTGGCGACCGAGACGGTCTGCCGCGGGGAGACGTCCATGTACTCGACCTCTTCCGGCGGGACCTGATCGACCTCACCGGAGCCCTTGCGCCGCACCAGCACCCGGGCCTCGGTGAACCGCTGGTCAGCGTCCAGCTTGGCGCTGGCCTGGGCGATGATGAACCGGTCCTCCTCGTCCGCGGTGAGGTACTGCACGTCGTCAGTGGCGACACCGTCGACGACCTTGCGGTACGGAGTCTCGATGAAGCCGAACGGGTTCACCCGCGCGAAGGTGGCGAGCGAGCCGATCAGGCCGATGTTCGGGCCTTCAGGGGTCTCGATCGGGCACATCCGGCCGTAGTGGGACGGGTGCACGTCGCGGACCTCGAGCGAGGCGCGGTCACGGGACAGACCGCCCGGCCCGAGCGCCGAGAGCCGGCGCTTGTGGGTCAGCCCGGCGAGCGGGTTGGTCTGGTCCATGAACTGCGAGAGCTGGCTGGTGCCGAAGAACTCCTTGATGGAGGCGACGACCGGCCGGATGTTGATCAGCGTCTGCGGCGTGATGGCCTCGACGTCCTGGGTCGTCATCCGCTCGCGGACCACGCGCTCCATGCGGGACAGGCCGACCCGGATCTGGTTCTGGATCAGCTCACCCACGGTGCGGAGCCGGCGGTTGCCGAAGTGGTCGATGTCGTCGACCTCTACCGGGCGCTGCTCGCCCATGCTGTTCGTCCACTCCTCGTCGCCCTGGTGCAGGCGCAGGAGGTACTCGACGGTGGCCAGCAGGTCGTCCTCGGTCAGCGTGCCGACGCTGGTCGGCTTGTTGACGCCCAGCTTCTTGTTGACCTTGTACCGGCCGACCTTGGCCAGGTCGTAGCGCTTGTCCTTGAAGAACAGGTTGTCCAGCAGGGCCTGCGCGCTCTCCTTGGTCGGCGGCTCGCCCGGGCGCAGCTTGCGGTAGATGTCCAGCAGCGCCTCGTCCTGACCACCGATGTGGTCCTTCTCCAGGGTCGCCAGCAGGACAGGCGACCAGGAGAAGTGCTCCCGGATCCGGTCGGCGTCCCAGCCGAGGGCCTTCAGCAGCACGGTGACCGGCTGGCGGCGCTTGCGGTCGATGCGCACGCCGATGGTGTCGCGCTTGTCGATGTCGAACTCGAGCCAGGCACCGCGGGACGGGATGACCTTGACCGAGAAGACGTCCTTGCCGGCGGTCTTGTCGAGGTTCTTGTCGAAGTAGACGCCGGGCGACCGGACGAGCTGCGACACGACGACGCGCTCGGTGCCGTTGATGATGAACGTGCCCTTGCTCGTCATCATCGGGAAGTCGCCCATGAAGACGGTCTGCGACTTGATCTCGCCGGTCTCGCCGTTCATGAACTCGGCGGTGACGAACAGCGGCGCCGAGTAGGTCATGTCCTTGTCCCGGCACTCCTCCTCGTTCGCCTTGACCTCATCGAAGCGCGGATCGGAGAAGGACAGCGACAGGTTGCCGGAGAAGTCCTCGATCGGGGAGATCTCGTCGAGGATTTCGTCCAGGCCGCTGGGGGTCGGATCGGCCTGACGAGCGCGCCACGCGGGGCCGCCGACCAGCCAGTCGAAGGAATCAGTTTGCAGAGCGAGGAGGTTCGGAACTTCTAGCGGCTCGCGGAGCTTTGCGAACGAGACTCGCGAAGATCCGGAGGTGGACCGGGACGTGCTGGTGACTGCCAAGATGCGTCCTTTCAGGACAAACACTGTGTGGACACTCGCTGGTGACGCTGACCCCCGCCGATCGCCGAGCGGCTGGGGTGACGTGCGGTGGCTGGGCTCCTGGGCTCGTGGGCGACGTGAGGTGGCGGACTTCCATCGAACTGGCCGACCCGCGCGTGTCAGCCCAGGTCAGAAGCGGTTCCGGACGAACATGCGGAAGCTTCCGATCCTGGGCAGCACAAAGAGGGCAGCGCAAACATGCAGCTTAGCACCGGAGAGCGCGAAAGTAAACCACGCTCTCCGAGCCGAACTGACGGCGGCGAGGAGTGCGGGAGATCCCGCACCGAACCATCAAGCCGCGGACAGTTGGTCCGCCACGCAAGCCCTGCATATGACCTGCGTCGTCATAGCGTGGCCCCCGGATCGGTTTCCGTCAAGCACCCGATCGGTTCGCGTTGCGTAGCGTCGCGTAGTCGCCTCCCCCGCTCCGCGACATCACGTCGGGAGCAGGGGTTGGCCTTCACCCGGTCCCGAGCGGATCAGCAATCGCGCGTCATCAGCCGACCGGGGAACGAGCTGCGGCCGGCGTCCAGTGCGGATCCCGTCCGGCCGCCGCCAGCGCCCGCTCGAACACACCAGGCGCGACATGGTCGTCCTGCGTGATCCGGAACGCCGGTCCGTAGGCGCCCATCGACCGGCCCCATTCCGCCGTCTGGTCGATGTGCCGCAGCACCTGGCGGGCCACCTCCTCGGGGACCGCCAGCCGCTGACCCGACGCGCGCGCCAGGTCCCACCCGTGCAGCAGGATCTCCGCCATCGACATCTCGCCGATCAGCACCGCCGGCAGTTCGGTTCCGCCCATGTCGACAGTGCCGTCCCAGGCGCGCTCCGGGGACCAGGCGGCAGCGAGCGCGTCGAGATTCGTGGCGAGCCGAGGCGCCCACTGTCCGTCGGCGGCGTCCGTCCCGGAGCCGTAGGGGTCGTCTGGATCCAGCGGCGTGCGCAGGCCCACCCTGGTCAGCCCGCCGGTGGTGCCGATGAAGTGGTTGATCAGTTGCCGCAGGTCGAACTCGCTGCACGGGGTCGGTGCGGTCATCGGGGTGCCGACTGCGCCGTGGGCGATGGCGGCGACGTCGCTCGCCGCTGTCGGAAAGTATTCGCGAATGATCATGACGGCCAGTCTCGCCGGATCGCGGGCCCGGGTCTTGAACAATTGCGCCGCACGGGGCGCTGTCTACGCTGGCCTGGTGCCTGACGAGGTCCACGCTCCCGAGTCGGTTGCGTCACCCGTTGCATCACCGGTTGCGGCGACCGAGACGGTCGTCACCGAGCCCGGCATCCTGCATCCCGCCCGGTCGCACCGGACGTTCGACTACCAGCGGCATGTTCCGCATCCACGCCTCGCCCCATTCGTGGAGAACATTTGGACCATCACCTGGCGGCTCGCGCCGGGTGAGGAGTTCACCGCCCAGGTGCTCCCCTACCCGTGCGTCAACGCGTCGGTGACGAACACCGAGGCCGACGTCACCGGAGTGACCCGGAGCCGGTACGACCGCCGGCTCACCTGCAACGGGTACGTCGTCGGGGCGCGCTTCCGGCCAGGCTGCTTCCGGCCATTCATCGGCGGGCCGGTGTCCACGCTGACCGACACGCACCGGCCGATCGCCGAGGTCCTCGGCCGGGACACCGCGGCTCTCGAGCGGGCAGTGGCAGCGACAACCGTTCTCCAGCAACGGGTTTCGCTGCTGACCGAGTTCCTGCTGACGGGCCTGCCGGAGGTCGACCCGATGAGCGAACTGCTCGCAGAGTTGGTGGACGACATCGCCCGCCGACCGGAGATCACCAGGGTCTCGCAGGTCGCAGCGAACGCCGGGATGAGCGTGCGGCGCCTGCAGCGGCTGTTCGACGAGTACGTCGGCGCGGGGCCGAAGTGGGTGATCCTGCGCTGCCGGCTGCAGGAAGCCGCGAGCCGGGCGGCCGCCGCGGACCCGCCGGACTGGGCCGAACTCGCTGCCACGCTCGGGTTCGCCGATCAATCGCACCTGACCCGGGCGTTCACCCGAACCATCGGCACTCCCCCGGCCGGCTACGCCGCCGCACAGCGCGCCGCGTCATCCCCCGCCACCTGAGGGAGCCGTCCTCACGCCGATGGTCGGGTCGCGGTCGCCAGCGGCGCGGTCGTCATCGGCGCGGTCGTCATCGGCGCGGTCGCGTCGATGCGACCGTCGTCACCGTCGTCAGCCGGCAGCGTTCACCGCTTCGGCCACGGCGGCCGCGCCGGGTTTGCTCAGCACGATTGTGTAGTGATTCACATCCGGCACGTCACGGACGTCGATCGACGGAAACTGCTGCTGGAGGTGCTTGATCCACTCCGGCGGGTACAGGCCGGGTTCGGCGTCGATCAGGTTCCGCGGCGCGGTCAGCAGCGGCGTGTGCGATGGCAGCGCCTCGAGCGCGGGAAGCAGCCACTCTCCGCCGGACATGAAGTCATCGGTGTCCCGCGCGACGGCCTCCGGGGTCGTCGCCGAGTGCAGCTCGGGCGGCTCGCCGACCAGGTCGTAGTCGACGTAATCGGTGACCTCGTCGGACCAGTTGCCGACGAACGAGGGATGGGCGCGGAAGAAGTCCCGGTACGCCTCCCGGTCCGGGAACGTCATCGACAGCCGTTGCAAGGCTGGGCCGAGGGTGATGGCGACCCCCTGCTCGACCGTCATGCCGTCCGGCAGGAACAGCGGCAATCCACCGTCAACGAGAACAAGTGAGGCCACCCGTTCCCGGTGCCGATGGTGCACGGCCATCGCGACGAACCCGCCCATGGAATGCCCAACCACCACGGCGGTCTGGACACCGAGGTGATCCAGCACCGCGGCCATGTCATCGGCGTGCCGGGCCATTCCGAACGGCGGCGGCAGCTCCCGCGACCGCCCGCGCCCGCGCAGATCCGGCGCGATCACCCGCCAGCCCGGGAGTGCGTCAACCAGATCGAGCCAGCACCGGTGGGACGCCGTGACGCCGTGCACAGCCAGCAGCGTGGGGGCGTCGGCATGGTTCGGGCCGTCCGCGGCGTCGGCGGCGGACTCCCAGACGCCTACCCGGAGCAGACCGCCGGGCACCGGCACGTCCACCGCCCGGTAGCGATCCGTTCGGCTGCGTGTATTGCTCATTTCGGTCCCCCGTGTTCGTCGCTCCGGTCCCGCGATCATGACCTGCCCGAACACCGCGGACCACCGGAAGCGAGAAACCGCACATTCATGCATGGTTCTCGTGAATCACGAGCGGACTACGGGCGGCGCGATCGCCGTGCTCCGGTGGCGGGCGATTCGCTGAACCATCGCCTGGCAACCGGGCTCGCGCGGCGCCAACTGAAGGCCGCCGGTTCAACCGGCGCAGCTCGTCCGTCCGGTGAACTTCGGCTGGTGAGAGCCGGTCCTGCGCGACGCCACCTGGAGTGACCGGTTCTACCGCGCAGCTCGATCATCCGTTGAACCCCCCGCCTTACGAATCCGGCCCTGCGCGGTCCGGAATGTACGGCAGGAGTTCAACCCAGCGCTCCATCCCGCCAGGATGGCCGCTCGGAACCGCGGGTACAGACAGCAAACGCAGGAAGACAAAGCGGAGAGACAGCAAACGGGGCGGGTCCCTGGGAAGGAACCCGCCCCGTTCGGCGGTGCGGTTGTCCGGAGATCCGGACGGATGCTCAGCGCAGCCGGAGCCGCGAGGAGCGAGTCAACGCAAGGTCACTTGACGGTCGCCTTGGCGCCGGCCTCTTCCAGCTTCGCCTTGGCGGCCTCGGCGGCCTCCTTGGGAGCCTTCTCCAGGATGGCCTTGGGGGCCGCGTCGACCAGGTCCTTGGCTTCCTTCAGACCCAGACCCGAGACCAGCTCGCGAACGGCCTTGATGACCTGGACCTTCTTCTCGCCGGCGGACTCGAGGATGACGTCGAACTCGTCCTGCTCCTCGGCAACCTCCGCCGCGGCGGCCGGACCGGCCGGGCCGGCAACGGCGACCGGGGCGGCGGCGGTGACGCCGAAGGTGTCTTCGAACTGCTTCACGAACTCGGAGAGCTCGATGAGGGTGAGCTCCTTGAAAGCGTCGAGCAGCTCGTCGGTGGTCAGCTTCGCCATGATGGGCGTCCTTTCACATCTGGTGCCCTGCCGCTGATGTCAGCGGTTCGGGCCGGTTTCTCGGTGGGGGAGATCGGATCAGGAACTGAGCCGACCGGTGGTGCGGGTCGGATCAGGCCTCGGGGGCCGTCTCCTCGGTGGTGTCTTCGCCCTCGGCGGGAGCCTCGGTGGAGACCGCTTCCGGCGTGGTCGACTCGTCGGCGGCCTGCGGGCTGTCGGCACCCTCGGCAGGAGCCTCGGCCGAAACGGCCTCGTCGCCCACGGCGGACGCGTCGGCAGGAGCCTCGGCGGAAGCCGCCTGCGGTGCGTCGAGGGTCTCCCCATCGGCAACCCGCTTCTCCTGCAGCGCCGCGGCAAGCCGCGCCACCTGGGAGGGCAGGGCGTTCAGCACGACGGCTGCCTTGGTCAGGGTGGCCAGCATGGCGCCGGCCATCTTGCCCAGCAGGACCTCGCGAGACTCCAGATCGGCCAGCCGGTTGACGTCGCCGGGCTCGATCGCGCGGCCGTCGAACAGGCCGCCCTTGATCACCAGCAGCGGGTGCGTCCGGGCGAAGTCACGCAGCGCCTTGGCGGCGTCGACCGGCTCACCGCTGACGAACGCGACCGCCGTCGGCCCGACGAACAGGTCGTCCAGACCGGTGACGCCGGCGTCCGCGGCTGCCCGCCTGACCAGGGTGTTCTTCGCGACGGTGTACTCGGTGTCCTTGCCAAGGGACCGGCGCAGCTCGGTGAGCTGCGCCATGGTCAGACCGCGGTACTCGGTGACAACCGCGGCGCTCGAGTTCCGGAACCTGTCCGTGATTTCGGCGACCGTTGCGACCTTGTCGGCCTTCGGCATGCGTCGCCTCCTTCCATGACATCTATCAGTCGTATCGGTGCAGCAACTGCGGCACCGTCCACCTGAGCGCGTCACGGACCCGGAAACGACGAACGCCCCGTGCAGGGGCACGGGGCGGAAGATTGGCGAGCCTCGAAGGGCGGCCGGTCTGACCTCGTCCTCCTGCGTGGGCCGCCCGGATGCTTCCGGACCTTCACCCGTTGCTCTGCTGAGGCAGGGCACGCGGGAGCCGACGGTCTTCGGTGGATCAGGGACAACTGTACGTGAGAGCCGGAAGAGGGCCAAATCGTCGAGATGCCGGCCTGTCGACACGCACCGGGAGTGCCGAACCTCGAGCATCCCGCCGCGACGCCTGCGCGGGGAAACCGCCTGCCCGCCGCTACCCCGGAGACGACCGAACCGCCGCAACCCCTGACGGTTGACGGCGGTTCGGTGTCGCGGAGAGCGGGTCGATCAGACCTCTTCGGTCTCCAGCAGGTTCCGCGTGCGGGCGGGGTCCACCAGGATCCCCGGGCCCATCGTGGTGGCGAAGGCGACCTTCTTCAGGTAGCGGCCCTTCGCGGCGGACGGCTTGGCCCGCAGCACCTCGTCGAGGGCGGCGGCGTAATTCTCCACCAGCTTCTCGGTCGGGAACGACACCTTGCCGATCACCATATGCAGGTTCGCGGCCTTGTCGACCCGGTAGTTGATCTTGCCGCCCTTGATGTCGGCGACGGCCTTGGTGACGTCCGGGGTGACGGTGCCGGTCTTCGGGTTCGGCATCAAGCCGCGCGGCCCGAGGATGCGGGCGATGCGCCCGACCTTGGCCATCTGATCGGGGGTGGCGATCGCGGCGTCGAAGTCCAGCCAGCCGCCCTGGATGCGGGCGATCAGGTCGTCGGAGCCGACGGCGTCGGCGCCGGCCGCCTCGGCCTCGGTGGCCCTGTCGCCGACCGCGAACACGATGACCCGGGCGGTCTTGCCGGTGCCGTGCGGGAGGTTGACGGTGCCGCGGACCATCTGGTCAGCCTTGCGGGGGTCGACGCCGAGCCGCATGGCGACCTCGACGGTCGCGTCCATCTTGCTGGGGGAGGTCTTCTTGGCAAGTTCGGCCGCCTCGAGCGGCGAGTACAGCCGCTCGCGGTCGACCAGTTCGGCTGCCTGCCGGTAGGCCTTGCTGCGCTTCATTTTTCTCTCCTGAATCGTTGTGCCCGCGCTGCGCTGGGCAGCCTGGGCGGAGGTCGTGGTTGCCGCGGGCCGCGCTCGGCCCTCCCACGTGGTGCTGGTCACTGCTGTGCAAATGTGCTGCTGGGACTGCGCTCGCCGCTGCTGGACTGCCCTCGCCCTACTGCGCTCGGGCGCCCACGTTGTTGATCATGGCAGTACTCGCGGACGAAGCGACGGGTCGCACCGGATCTGCGCGAGTTTCGTGGTGATCAACGACTGACGGCATGGTTCCGCGGTCACCCGGAACGGTCGAGCGGACCCGGTACTGCAACGGTCAGTCGGTGACGGTGATTCCCATCGACCGCGCGGTGCCGGCGATGATCTTGGCCGCGGAGTCGACGTCGTTGGCGTTGAGGTCGACCTGCTTCAGCGTCGCGATCTCCCGCAGCTGGGCGTTGGTGACCGAGGCGACCTTGGTGGTGTGCGGGGTGCCGGACCCCTTCTCCACGCCGGCCGCCTTGAGCAGCAGCCGGGCCGCCGGCGGCGTCTTCAGCTTGAAATCGAACGTGCGGTCCTCGTAGATCGAGATCTCGACGGGGACTACGTCGCCACGCTGGGATTCCGTCGCGGCGTTGTACGCCTTGCAGAACTCCATGATGTTGACGCCGTGCTGGCCGAGCGCCGGGCCGACGGGCGGGGCCGGATTGGCCATCCCGGCCTTGATCTGCAGCTTGACGATGGCCGCAAGCTTCTTCTTCTTCGGGGGCATTTCCCTTGCTTCTTTCCTCTTGGAGCGGACCCGGGCAGTCAGGTAACCGGGCGGGTGGTGGGCCGGCCGGACAGGGGTCCGGCCGGTCGGCGGGTCAGATCTTGGCGACCTGCGTGAACGAGAGTTCGACGGGGGTCTCGCGTCCGAAGATGGACACCAGCACCTTGAGCTTCTGTGCGTCGGCGTTGACCTCGTTGATGGTCGCCGGGAGCGTCGCGAACGGCCCGTCCATGACGGTGACCGACTCGCCGACCGAGAAGTCGACCTCGGTGCGGGTCGGTGCGGCGCCGCCGGTGGAGGTCGCGACGGCAGCCTTGCGCGGGGCCACCGGGGTCAGGATCTTCACCACCTCGTCGATGGAGAGCGCCGACGGCCGCTGCGCGGTGGCGCCGACGAAGCCGGTGACGCCCGGGGTGTTCCGGACCGCGCTCCAGGAGCCGTCGGTCAGGTCCATCCGGACCAGGATGTAGCCGGGGTAGACCTTGCGCTGCACCTGCTTGCGTTGGCCGTTCTTGATCTCGGTGACCTCTTCGGTCGGCACCTCGATCTGGTAGATGTACTCCTCCATGTCCAGGGACTTGATGCGGGTCTCGAGGTTGGTCTTGACCTTGTTCTCGTACCCGGCGTAGGAGTGCACGACGTACCAGTCGCCGGCCGCGCGCTTGAGCGCCGACCGCAGTTCCTCGGTGGGGTCGACATCGTCCTCGGCGGCGGCTTCGGCGACAGCACCGTCGACATCGTTCGCGACAGCACCGTCCGCGACAGCACCGTCCGCGACAGCACCGTCCGCGACAGCACCGTCCGCGACAGCACCGTCCGCCACAGGCTCGTCTGCGACTGACTCGGCTGCGACTGACTCGGCTGCGACTGACTCGGCTGCGACCGGCGCGCTGCTCTCGGCCACGGCCTCGACGACGGACTCGATCGCCTCGTCGATCTCGGCGGACTCCGCCGCGGTGTCGTGCTCGACCGACGGGTCATCGACCTCACCGCCACCTGGGGCGGTGACGACAGTGGTGCGCTCGCCGTCGGTCACGACGAAGTTGCTCAACGGTTCGTCCCTGTCTGCGGACTCATCCGGGGTATCGACGTGGCTCGACACGGCTGTACTCGCTTCCTGCTACTCGTTCGCTGTCTGTCGGCCCGGCGTCGCTGCGCCGAGCCCTGAAGTGATCGTGCACTCTGATGGTTGCTGCTGATCCTGCGGCGGGACGGTGGTCAGCCGAAGACTGCCAGCACGCCCTTTGCGAACAGCAGATCCAGCACACCCACCAGCGCCACCATGAACGCCACGAACGCGATCACCACGATGGTGTAGGTGACCATCTGGTTCTTGGTCGGCCAGATGACCTTGCGCAGTTCGGCGACGACCTCCCGCAGGAAGCGGGTGAAGCGCGCGAAAATGTTCGGCCGCTTGACCGTGGTTGCCGCTGCCCGCTTCGGGGTCGCGGCACCCTTGGCCTCGGACACCCCCGCCCGCGCTGCCGACCGCCGAGCCGCCGCGCGCGCCGAGCCCGCCGCGACCGGGCTGGAACCCGCAGCCGGGGCGATGGCGCCGAGTTCGGAGCCGGTGCTCACGCTGTCGGCGTCGGACGCGGCCGGGGCCGTCCGCGCCCGTTCCCGTCCATCGTCGGAGGGTGAAGCGGCCGCAGCGTCGGCCGACAGGTCAGCGGCCTCGTCCGACGAGGCAGCGCCGACGGGTTCGGTCCCGTCGCCGGTCACCCCGTCGCGATCGTTGCTCACTCGATTCCGTCCTCACGTCCTCGTTTGCTCACCGCCGGATCGAAACCTCCCCGGTGGCGCCATCTGTTCGATACTGCAGGGGCGACAGGACTTGAACCTGCAACCTGCGGTTTTGGAGACCGCTGCTCTGCCAGTTGAGCTACGCCCCTTTGGCGTGGTCGGGAGCCGGTGATGCGGCAACCGCTGCAGCCATCGGAACCCTTCTCGCAAATCCGGGATGTGCCCACTGCCCCAGAACGCAGGCAAGCGGCAGCACACCCCAGAATGACCAGTGTAAGCCACCGGCCGCCCCCGCGACGAACGCCGGGACCAACGCAGATACCGGGGACGCGACCTCACCGTTCTCCTGGTGGACGTGCGTGCCACGATGACCGTATGAGTATCAACGCCCCGGAAGGCACCGTCGCCGACTTCAGCCAGGCACCCGTCGAGTCCGCGCAGCTCCGCCGGATCTCGACGCGCATCGGCGGCATTGCCGAATCGGCCACCCTCGCCGTCGATGCGAAGGCCAAGGCGCTCAAGGCGGCCGGCCGGCCGGTGATCGGCTTCGGCGCCGGGGAACCGGACTTCCCGACCCCCGACTACATCGTCGCGGCGGCCGTCGCAGCCTGCCAGGACCCGGTCAACCACCGCTACAGCCCGGCGGCCGGCCTGCCGGCGCTGCGCAAGGCGGTCGCGGAGAAGACGCTGCGGGACTCGGGTTTTGCGGTCACCCCGGACCAGGTGCTGATCACCAACGGCGGGAAGCAGGCCGTCTACCAGGCGTTCGCCACCCTGCTGGATCCCGGCGACGAGGTGCTGCTGCCGGCGCCGTACTGGACCACCTACCCCGAGGCGATCGCGCTGGCCGGCGGGGTCAGCGTCCCCGTCGTCGCGGACGAGAAGGCCGACTACCTGGTCACCATCGACCAGTTGGAGGCGGCCCGGACCCCGCACACCAAGGTGCTGCTGTTCTGCTCCCCGTCCAACCCGACCGGTGCGGTGTACCCGCCGGAGCAGGTGGCCGCGATCGGCCGATGGGCGGCGGAGAAGGGCATCTGGGTCGTCACCGACGAGATCTACGAGCACCTGGTCTACGGCGACGCGCAGCACGTGTCGATGCCGGTCGCGGCGCCGGAGATCGCCGACCGCTGCATCGTGGTGAACGGCGTGGCGAAGACCTACGCCATGACGGGCTGGCGGGTGGGCTGGATGATCGGCCCGAAGGACGTCATCAAGGCCGCCGCGAACCTGCAATCGCACCTGACGTCGAACGTCTGCAACGTCGCCCAGCGGGCCGCGCTGACCGCGGTCTCCGGTTCGTTGGACGCCGTCGCCGAGATGCGCTCCGCGTTCGACCGGCGGCGTCACCGCATCGTCGAGCTGCTCGACGCCATCCCGGGGATGAGCTGCCCGGAACCGCTGGGCGCGTTCTATGCCTACCCGTCGGTTCAGGACCTGATCGGGAAGTCGTTCGACGGCGTCCGACCGCAGTCCTCCGGCGAGTTGGCCACCCTGATCCTGGAGAAGGCGGAAGTGGCGGTGGTGCCGGGCGAGGCGTTCGGCACACCTGGCTACTTCCGGCTGTCCTACGCGCTGGGTGACGACGACCTGGTTGCCGGGGTGACCCGGATGGCGGAGTTCCTGGCGACGGCGCAGGACTGAGCGGGACGACCGGGAGCGCCGCGATTCAGTCGAGCGCCACCAGCATGCGCGCCTTGCCCAGCACGGTCTGGCCGTTGAACTTGGCGGTGATGTCGATCCGCGCGGTGCCCGCCTCGGCGTCCAGTGCGCCGATCACGGCGGTCAGCTCGACCTCGGCGCCGAGGTCGTCGTCGGCGACCACCACCGGGCGGGTGAACCGGACCTCGTACTCCCGGACCTTGCCGGGGTCGCCTACCCAGTCGGTGACGATGCGACCCGCCGAGGCCATGGTGAACATGCCGTGGGCGATGACGTCGGGCAGTCCGACCTCGACGGCGACCCGCTGGTTCCAGTGGATCGCGTTGAAGTCGCCGGCCGCGCCCGCGTACTGGACGAGTTGCTTGCGGGTCACCCGGTAGCTCAGCGGCGGGAGCGCCTCCCCGACGGCGAGGTCGGCGAAGACGGGCGCAGACGGGATCGACCCAGAAGGAATCGACCCAGCAGGAATCGACCCAGAAGGAGATCGACCCAGCGGACGCCCGGGTCATGCCGTTCCCCTCGCGACCAGTGTGCCGAGCGCGGTGCACACCGGGTTGCCGTCGGAGTCGGTGACCTCGGTCCGCAGCGTCACGACGTCGTTGCCCGCCATCACCCGCACCGAATCGACGTACGGGGTCGAGGTCAGCTCGTCGCCGGCGACGATCGGCCGGTGATGGATGAACCGCTGATTGCCGTGCACGACGACGTCGAAGTCCAAGCCGAGGGCAGGGTCGAACAGCAACTTGTCCTGCGCCTTCATGATCACCGCGATGGCGAACGTCGGCGGCGCCACCACGTCGGCATAGCCGGCGCGGCGGGCAGCCTCGCGGTCGCGGTACAGCGGGTTTTCGTCGCCGATGGCGCGGGCGAACTCACGGATTTTCTCGACGCCGACGCAGAACGCCTCGTCGTACGGAAAGGCCTTGCCGACGAACTCGTGGTTCAGTGCCATACCCGACGGTTAGCGGGTTTCCTTGTGCTTGCGATGGCACTTGCAGTTCGGGCAGAACTTCTTGATCTCCAGCCGATCCGGGTCGTTGCGCCGGTTCTTGCGGGTGATGTAGTTGCGGTGCTTGCACTCCTCGCACGCCAAGGTGATCTTGGGGCGGACGTCTGTGGCGGCCACGGTAGCTGCCTCTTTCTTCTCTGCAGGTGCTCGGACGGTCGGCTGGTATTCGCCGTCCGCATCGGTCGACCGCTCCGTCAGGAGGCGGTTGGTACTACTGGGTAGCGGTGGCCGGACTTGAACCGGCGACACAGCGATTATGAGCCGCTTGCTCTGCCAGCTGAGCTACACCGCCTTGGCGGCCCCATGCGGAGCCTTGCGGCCCCAACCCGGAGCCAACGACCATACCGGCGGTGATATTCCACCGACCGCCCGCGCCGCCGTCCGAGCCCCTTTACGGAATCGAACCGTAGACCTTCTCCTTACCATGGAGACGCTCTGCCGACTGAGCTAAAGGGGCGTGCCGTACCTTTTCTGCGGCTGTTCGCGCGTGGCGGAAGCGAATCGATTCACTGGATCCGGCCGAACCCACCCGCTGACAGCCTGGGCAACTCTACCCCAGCCCGCCGCAGGGACGAAAACGGCCGGTGCGCGGCCCGCGGGCGCTGGCGACCGGTCGAGGTCAGCTCATCATCCGCAGCACGTGCGTGGTCGATGACGGGTCGTAGACGATGACCGTGCGGGCCCGGATCCAGGCGTCGAACTTGTCCATCGGCATGGGCCTGGCGATCAGGTAGCCCTGCGCCTGGTCGCAATTCATCTCCCGCAACGCATCCCGCGCCGCCTCCTCCTCGACGCCCTCGGCGACCACCCGCAGGCTCAGCGAGTGTCCGAGGTCGACGATCGCCCGGACGATCGCCAGATCGGACAGGTCGGTGCCCATCCCGAGGACGAACGACTTGTCGATCTTGATCTCGTCGATCGGCAGTCGGCGCAGGTACGCGAGCGAGGAGTAGCCGGTGCCGAAATCGTCGACCGACAGCCCGATCCCCATGGCATGCAGTTCCTGCAGGATCGGCAACGAGTGCTCCGGGTCCGCCATCACGCTGGACTCGGTGATCTCGAACGTCAGCAGTTCCGCGGGCACGCCGTGCCGGCACAGCGCCCGGCTGACCATCTCGGAAAAGTCGTCACCGAGCAGGTTGCGGACCGACAGGTTGACCGCCGCGGTGAGCCGCATCCCCTTGCCGGTCCACTCGTGCAGCTGCGTCAGCACCAGATCCAGGACATGACCGAGCAGGATGTCGATGGAGCCGGTCGCCTCGATGGCCTCGACGAATTCGACCGGCGACACCAGGCCGAACTCGGGGTGCATCCATCGCACGAGGGCCTCGACCCCGACCAGTTGACGCTTGGCCAGGTCCACCTTCGGCTGGTAGTGCACGATGATCCGGCCCTGCTCGACGGCCTGCCGGAACTGGGTGACCAGCTGGAATCTCCGCCGGTACACCTCCCCCATGCTCGGCCGGTACACCTGCAGCGGTTCCTGCTTCGCCTTCGCTGCCAGCATCGCCATCTCGGCCCGCTGCAACAGGGTGCTCGGATCGACGGTGTCGGCGGTGTTCTCCGCGAGCTCGTTGCCGGTGGCGGCGGTGGCGTTCGCCGGAGCAATGGCCGGGGCGACGGCAGGCGACCCGCTCCCGACGAAGGCGATGCCGACGCTGGGCTGCGGGTCGACCTCGATGCCGTCGAGTGAATAACCGCGCGCCACCGCGGCCAGGACCTGGTGACCGAGCGCCATCAACTCCGTCTCCGGCATGGCGTTGACCAGGATCGCGAACCGGTCGGCCTCGATGCGCGCCACCGGGCGCGACTCGCCCACCAGCGCGACCAGTCGATCGCCCGCCATCCGCAGCAGCCGCTCGCCGCGGTCGTGGCCCAGGGCGTTGTTGACCTGGGAGAGCACATCCAGCTCGACCAGAATGATCGCGCTGCCCCAACCCTGGCCGATCGCCGCCTGGCCCTCGACGTGCAGTCCGAGGCGGTTCCGCAATCCGGTGACGGCGTCGTGGTAGGCCTCGTGACGAAGGCTCTCGAGCAGCCGGAGGTTGTCCAGCGCGGTGGCGACGTGCCCGCTCAACGTTTCCAGCAGCTGCAGATCCTGGTCCCGGAACCGCCCCCAGCGACTGAGCCGATCGCGCACCTCGAGGTAACCGCGGTCCCGGTCACCGGAGCGGAGCGGCACCACCAGGACGTCCCACGCGTCGCGCTCGCGCAGCGCGCCCAGGACGGCGGGGAGCGGACTGCGGTCGGTGGAGGCACGGGCCCGCCCGGTGGCGCGCGCGGTGGCCAGCAGCGGGTCGTCCTCGCGCATCGGCGGTTCGTCGATCACGCCGTCGGGACCGAGGGCGAGGGTCTGCAGGGCGCCGTCGCCCTCGCTGAGCCGTAGCACGGCGACCTCGGCGTTGAGCTGGTCACGCACCTGTTCCAGGACCCCCTGCCAGTCATCGGTGGAGGAACCGACCCTGGTGACCCGCCGGCCGAAGGTGTACATCCTGGCCAGGTCGGTGTGCTGCCGCAGGAACAGGAAATACGTGCGGTACAGCACGGCGAGGACCGCGGCCAGCGCGAGGCAGACGATCGGGCCGTAGCGGGCCCCCGGTTCGCCGGCGTTCCAGACGATGTAGGCGACCAACGCGAACGTGACGATGGCCCCGGCGACGAGCATCGACCGCCCCAGCATCCGGGCCAGTGGCTCGGACTGACCCATCAACTGGTACGTCAGGGCCGCGCCGCCGGCCGAGGTCAGCGCCCCGGCGAGGACGCCGATCGTCACCGCCAGATAGGTCAGCCCGGTCGGTGGACCGGTCTGCCCACTGGTCAACACCACTACCACCGCCGTCGCGGCGCCCGCCTCGGCGGTGATGAGCGACATGTTCAGCGCGATGCTGCGCAGGGTGTCCTTGCGGATCAGAAAGACGACGACACCCGCAGCGATGTGCGTGACGCCGACGATCCACGCCGGCAGCACCAGCAGACCCAGCACCATCGGCAATTCGGATCCGGTGACCAGGATGGTCTCGCGCCGGACCTCTATCTGCAGCGGAAACAGCTCCCCCGCCAGGAACGCGGCCAGCAGCAGCACGACCCCGATGACGATCTTGATCAACGGCTCGTCGTCGGCGGGGTCCGCGAGTGCGTGCTTGACGGCCGGCGTCCACAGCAGCGCGGACAACGCGAACATCAGGCCGGAGACGACCGGAAAGACCTGTTGGCCGGTGTAGTGACGGCGCGGCTTCTCGCCCTCGACTGACTGAACCGTCAATGTGAAGGCCTTCTCGCTCGATGGGACGGCATTCGGGAACGCTGCGGGGCCGATATCACAGGGAGCGGGATCTCCGCTCGCTGTCGTCTACGGAGCGTAGTCTGTTGCCACCGAACCTCGCGCCTTCCTTGCAACATCGACCGAAACGGCGAAGACACACCCTCACCCGGTCCTGGCACAGGCCGACCGCCTCAGCGGCGGTCGCATCGTGCTCGACCGCAGCGGACCTGGCCGCGGCCAGGTCGGCGAAGACGGGACCAAAGACACTACGCAGTGTTTCCGGAAGGTCCCTACGTTCGTCGCAGCGGCCCATTCCGGCGCGTAACCCGGAGGGCGGGAAACGCTGACGGGAACTCTCCGGAAAGGCGCGGCGAACGGAAGGGGAATTCATGCGTTCACACGCTCCGACTCGTATTGCGTGTCCGGTGGAGACGCCGTGGTGCACCGATCACGAACTGCTCGGCGCGGGGGAGGAATGTGTCGCCCTCATCGCCGTCGTGCCGCTGCGGGCCGGATCCGGCGTCCGCACCGCTCACGAACGGGGCGATGCCGTGGTGATCACCGTGCAGCAGTACCCGGGCGAGCCGGCACGTGTAGAACTCGAGACACCGAACACCACCGATCTCGATGAGATCCACTGGTGGACGGCGGCCGAGGCCGAGGCCGTCGCCCTTGCGCAGCTCAAGGCCGTCCGGGTGATCAGGGCCGCCGGCCGCGACGTCGCAGCGAACTGAACCCGACGAACCGAACCTCGTGGCCCGGGTCACCGGGCGTCCGACCGACGCAAATCAGCGGGCTCCCTCGACCGAGGAAACCCGCTGATCGATGCCTCCGATGGAGACCCTCCGGCGGAGGTGTGGTGGCAGGTGAGGGATTCGAACCCCCGTAGGCTATGCCGGCTGATTTACAGTCAGCTCCCTTTGGCCACTCGGGCAACCTGCCGTTCCGCCCGACCAGCAAATCCGGCCTGACGACCGGGCACGCTCTGGGGCCCGCACAGCCTACAAGCAGCCGGGCGCAGGACCGAATCGGCTCGCGAGGCGCCGGCCCCCCTCCGCCGAGGTCGGGAGGCGGCGCACGCCGCCCGCCGCGCGGCGTGCGAAGCTCAACCTGCGCACCAGCAACCGGATCAGCAGGGAGAGTGCAGTGGCAGACCCGTCATTCGACATCGTCAGCAAGGTCGACCACCAGGAGGCCGACAACGCCCTGAATCAGGCCGCCAAGGAGCTGTCCCAGCGATTCGACTTCCGCGGGACCGACACCAGCATCGTCTGGGCCGGCGAGGAGGGCATCACCATCACCTCCAGCACGGAGGAACGCTGCGTGGCTGCGATCGACGTGTTCAAGGACAAGTTGATCAAGCGCGGGATCTCGCTGCGGGCCCTGGAGATCGGCGAGCCTGCGGCCTCGGGCAAGACCTACAAGGTCACCGGGAAGCTCGTCCAGGGCATCGCGTCGGACAAGGCCAAGGCCATCGTCAAGAAGATCAAGGACGCCGGGCCCAAAGGTGTGCAGGCGCAGATCCAGGGCGATCAGCTCCGGGTGTCGGGCAAGAAGCGCGACGACCTGCAGGCGGTCATCGCCCTGTTGAAGGACGCCGACCTGGACATCGCGCTGCAGTTCACCAACTACCGCTGAACACGCCGGACCCGGTGGAAGGCTGCGCGTGCGTCGAGGATTGATCTACGGCGCCACCGCCTACCTGATCTGGGGCCTGTTCCCGCTGTATTTCCCGCTGCTGACGCCCGCCGGGTCGCTGGAGATCCTCGCGCACCGGATGGTCTGGTCGCTGGTGGTCGCCGCCGTCGTGCTGACCGTGGTCCGCGGCTGGAGCGCGATCCGGAGCACCCCGCCGCGGGTCTGGACGCTGGTCCTCGCCGGTGCGGTGCTGATCGCCATCAACTGGGGCATCTACATCTGGGCGGTGAACAACGGGGAGGTCGTCGGGGCCGCCCTTGGCTACTTCATCAACCCGTTGGTCAGCGTCCTGATGGGCGTATTGATCTTCCACGAGCGGCTGCGCATCGCCCAGTGGGCGGCCGTCGCACTCGGGACGGTGGCCGTCGGGGTGCTGGCGGTGGCCGGCGGCGCGGTGCCGTGGATCGCGCTGAGCCTCGCCGCAGTCCTTCGCCTGCTACGGCCTGGTGAAAAAGGTCATCCCGTTGAAACCGACGGCGTCGCTCACCGCTGAGGGGATGATCCTGGCGCTTCCCGCGCTCGGCTACCTGACCGTCCTGCAGTTCGAGGGATCCTCGAGCCTGACCAGCAACGGAGCCGGGCACGTGCTGCTGCTGGCCAGTTCCGGGGTGGTCACCTGCGTTCCGCTGCTCGCCTTCGCCGTCGCCGCGCAGGCGCTGCCGCTGTCGGTGCTCGGCCTGCTGCAGTACCTGACGCCGATGGCGCAGTTCCTGCTCGGCGTGCTGTGGTTCCACGAGCAGATGCCGCCCTACGCGCTGGATCGGCTTCGCCCTGGTCTGGGCGGCGCTGGCGGTGCTCTCCGTTCGACGCGCTGCGCGGCGCCCGGAACAGCATGCGGCCCGGCCGGCGGAGCCGGTCAGCCCACCGCGTGCCGCTCGAGGAAGGTGAGAACGTCGGTCTGGTCGACGCCGGGGAACACGCCCGGGCGGCATCGCGGCCAGCAGGTGCGAGTGCACCCGGGCGGACGGCCAGGCACTGCCCTGCCACCGCTCGGCCAGCTCGGCCGGCGGCAGCGAGCAGCACGACGGGTCGGGGCACCGCGACTGGGAGCGCTCGGTGGTCTCCCGGCCGCGCATCCATTTCACGTCCGCATAGGGCACCCCGACGCTGACCGAGAACACCCCGGACGGGGTCCGGTCGACCACCGCGGTGCACCAGTAGGTGCCGGACACGGTATCGGTGTACTGCTGGTAGGCCGATGACAGGTCCGGCCGGTCGAACACCACCCTTGCCGTCCAGTACCGGCAGACCCGCTGACCCTCGATGGCGCCGGTGGCATCCGTCGGAAACGCACGCCGTCGTTCTCGTACGCCTTGTAGATGACCCCTGACGAAGCGATCCGCATGAAGTGCACCGGCAGGTCCAGATGCCGGGTCGCCAGGTTGGTGAACCGGTGCGCGGCCGTCTCGTAGGACACCGCGTAGGCATCCCGAAGGTCCTCGATCGCGATGTCCTTGGCCGCCTTGGCGCTGCGCAGCAGGCTCAGCGCGCCGCGTTCCGGGATCAGCAGCGACGCGGCGAAGTAGTTGATCTCCACCCGCTGCCCGAGAAACTCCGAGTAATCCTGCGGCACGGCGTGGCCCAGCACCACATGGCCGAGTGCCTGCAACGCCAGCGACCGCGAGTCGTGCTGGCCCGGCGTCCGGCTGCGGCAGGTAGACGATCCGGTGTGCGAGGTCGGTGACGGTCCTTGTCGAGTCGGGCAGATCGGCGGTGTGCACCAGGCGGAAGCCGAGGTGCGCGGCCAACCGGTCGACCACCGTCCTGGTGATCGGGCCGCCGGCATACTTGGTGGCCGTCAGCAGGTTGGCCGTGACCTTCTCGATGTCGCCGAAATAGTTGCCCTGCTTGCGCATCCGGTCCCGCAGGTCGGCGTTCGCCCGCCGCGCCTGCTCCGGTGTCGCCGCCCGTTCGGCGTGCATGGTGGCCATCGCGCGGTGCAGGCCGACCAGCGATTCCAGCGCCTCGGTCTGCAGCCGCGGTCCGGTCCGGACGGCCGGAATGCCGAGCGCCCGGAAAGTGTCGCTCCGCTGGGCCTTTTCGAGCTCGATCTCCAGAGCGGCCCGGCGGCTCGGGGCCTCCACGGTGAGCAGTTCGCCCAGGGTGGTGCCCAGAGCGCCGGCGAGCGCACCCAGCAGGGACAGCTTTGCCTCCCGCTTGCCGTTCTCCACCAGCGACAACGCCGACGGGCTGATCCCGGCGGCCGTGGCGATCTCCGACAAGGTCCGGCCGGAGGCCTTGCGCAGGTGGCGAAGCCGCCGGCCGATGGTCAGCAGGTCCGGGGCCGCGGACGGGTCGGAGCCCGGCGGCGCAGCGGTCGTCCCGGGTACCCGGCCGGTCACCGGGTCGGGCCGCCCGTTCGCCGATCGACGCAGCGGGCGCGGACCGGCGGATGCGGTTTCGCGGGCATCTCGTTTTCTTACCGGTTCGGCGACCTCGACCGCCGGCCCCGCTAGCTGAGCCTGCTTACGGCCCGAGTTCCGCTGCGGCGAGGACTGTTCGGCTCGAGAGCCGAGCACCGCACCGCCGCGGTGACGCGAATCACGCACCGCTGAGGCGGCCCATACGGTCCTCTGCGGAGGCCGGTTTCGGGCATTGCTCCACGATAATGCAAGAACTGCGTTTCTTCACAACCTCAAGTCGTTGAGTAGCGCGGTTCTTGAACACAGAGCTCTTGCTAAGAACCTGCTAACACCGCATACCGCCCACTCCGACACCCGGAAAGGACGGCCAACGATGACCGCCACGTTGGATCCCACCACCCCTGCAAGAGCCCGAGCCGCCCGCACTCCCGGACATCGGACCAGGCAGCTCTGCTCCGCCAGGAGTGGGCCGACGACGCCCGCTGGGCCGGGATCGAGCGGAGCTACTCCGCCGAGGACGTGCTGCGGCTGCGCGGCACCGTCGTCGAGGAGTACACGCTGGCCCGCCGCGGCGCCGAGCGGCTGTGGAATGCGTTGCAGACCAAGAAGTTCACCCGGGCCCTCGGCGCGCTGACCGGCAACCAGGCCGTGCAGATGGTGCGCGGCGGCCTGGAGTCGATCTACCTGTCCGGCTGGCAGGTCGCGGCCGACGCCAACCTCGCCGGCCAGACCTACCCGGACCAGAGCCTGTACCCGGCGAACTCCGTGCCGGCCGTGGTGCGCCGGATCAACAACGCGCTGCTGCGCGCCGACCAGATCGACCACTCCACCGGCAAGACCGGGACCGACTACCTGGTGCCGATCGTCGCCGACGCCGAGGCCGGTTTCGGCGGTCCGCTCAACGCGTTCGAGCTGATGAAGTCGATGATCGCCGCCGGCGCTGCCGGGCGTGCACTGGGAGGACCAGCTCGCGTCGGAGAAGAAGTGCGGCCACATGGGCGGCAAGGTGCTGATCCCGACCGCACAGCACGTCCGGACGCTCAACGCCGCCCGGCTGGCCGCCGATATCTCCGGCGTGCCGTCGCTGGTCGTCGCCCGCACCGACGCGCTGGCCGCCGACCTGATGACCAGCGACGTCGACGAGATCGACCAGCCGTTCCTGACCGGCGAGCGCACCGCCGAAGGCTTCTACCGGGTACGCAGCGGCATCGAGCCGGTGCTGGCGCGGGCCAAGGCCTACGCGCCGTACTGCGATCTGATCTGGGTGGAGACCGGTACCCCCGACCTCGGGCTGGCCCGCGAGTTCGCCACCGAGCTGCACAAGGAATTCCCCGGAAAGATGCTGGCCTACAACTGCTCTCCGTCGTTCAACTGGAAGGCGGCGCTGTCCGACGCGGAGATCGCCACGTTCCAGGACGAACTCGGTGACCTCGGCTACGCCTACCAGTTCATCACGCTGGCCGGCTTCCACGCGCTGAACCACTCGATGTTCCACCTGGCCCAGGGCTACTCCACCAAGGGCATGACCGCCTACGTCGAGCTGCAGGAGGCCGAGTTCGCCGACGAGGCCGTCGGCTACACCGCCGTCAAGCACCAGGCCGAGGTCGGCACCGGCTACTTCGACAAGGTCGCCACCGCGCTCAACCCGGACAGCGGCACGCTGGCGCTGGTCGGTTCCACCGAGGAGGAGCAGTTCCACTGATCCTCGCTGCGGTATGACCCGGCGGGCGGGCGGACCCCGCCCGCGGGGTCGCCCGTCGATGACGAGCACAGCACCACCAGCACGCAGTACACCGGCACACACCTAGCACGTCAGCACCACCGGCACGTCAGCACCACCGGCACGACAGCACCACCGGCACGACAGCAGCACGGCCGACCGCACCCGCACCCGCAGCACCCACTGAGCACGACCATCCACCCACCCCAGCACTCGCTGTCCCAGGAGGCATCCCATGTTCGACCCACCGAAGCTGCCCAGGATCAAAGGCTCGATGCACCCCCGGTTCGACGAGATCCTGACCCCGGAAGCGCTGGCCTTCATCGCCAAGCTCGACGGCGCCCACTCCGGCCGCCGCGCCGAGCTGCTGCAGGCGCGCCGCGAGCGTGGCAAGCGCATCTCCGCCGGCGAGCGCGTCGACTTCCTGGACAGCACGGCGAAGATCCGCACCGACACCGGCTGGCAGGTCGCACCGCCGGCGCCGGGACTGGTCGACCGGCGGTGCGAGATCACCGGCCCGCCGACCCCGAAGATGACGATCAACGCGCTCAACTCCGGCGCCAAGGTGTGGATGGCCGACTTCGAGGACGCCACCGCGCCGAGCTGGAGCAACATCATCGGCGGCCAGATCAACCTGTACGACGCGATCCGCGGCCAACTCGAGTTCACGCTCCGAGGACGGCAAGGAGTACAAGGTCGGCGACGTGACCCCGACGATCGTCGTCCGGCCCCGCGGCTGGCGGCTGTGCGAGAAGCACCTCGAGCGTCCACGGCCGCCCGCTGCCGGCGGCACTGGTCGACTTCGGGCTGTTCTTCTTCCACAACGCGCAGAAGCTGATCGACAACGGCGTCGGCCCGTACTTCTACCTGCCCAAGCTGGAATCCCACCTGGAAGCCCGGCTGTGGAACGACGTCTTCGTTCAGGCGCAGGCGCTGCTCGGGATCCCGCAGGGCACCATCCGCGCCACCGTGCTGATCGAGACCCTGCCGGCCGCATTCGAGATGGAGGAGATCCTGTACGAACTGCGCGACCACTCCTCCGGGCTGAACGCCGGCCGCTGGGACTACATCTTCAGCTACATCAAGACCTTCGCCTACCGCGGCGACGAGTACGTGCTGCCGGACCGCTCGCAGATCTCGATGACGACGCCGTTCATGCGCGCCTACACCGAGCTGATGGTGGCCACCTGCCACCGCCGCGGCGCGCACGCGATCGGCGGAATGGCCGCATTCGTCCCGAACAAGGCCGACCCCACGGTCACCGAGCAGGCGCTGGCAAAGGTCAAGGCGGACAAGGAACGGGAGGCCGGCGACGGCTTCGACGGCTCCTGGGTCGCCCACCCCGGCCTGGTCCCGACCTGCATCACGGCGTTCACCGAGGTGCTCGGTGACCGGCCGAACCAGCTCGACAAGCAGCGTCCGGACGTGCACGTCACCGCCGACGACCTGATCGCGGCCGGCAAGACGCCGGGCTCGGTCACCCTGGCCGGCCTCGGCACCAACATCGCCGTGGCCCTGCAGTACCTGACGGCGTGGGTGAGCGAGCAGGGCGCGGTCACCATCGACAACCTGATGGAGGACGCCGCCACCGTCGAGATCTCCCGGTCCCAGGTCTGGCAGTGGCTGCACCACAAGACCAAGCTCGCCGAGGGCCTGGTCGTCACCCCGAAGCTGGTGCACGAGCTCGTCGACCACGAGGTCGACCGGCTGCTGGAGCTGGCCACCGACGACCGCGGTCGCCGGCACGTCCGGGAGGCGGCCGACGTGTTCATCGAGGCGGCGATGGGCGAGGAGCTGCCCGGGTTCTTCACGCCGTACGCCTACGTCCGGTACCTGATCGACCGGCCCCTGCAGCTGCACGGACCGCTCAAGCCGGAAGACCTGCGGATGTCCGAGCGCGTGCCGCGCGACAAGGTGTCCCGCCAAAGCGTCTGACCTCCCGGGTGGGGAGTGGGTGGACGGACAGCGACCCCCCGGTGATCAGCTGATCGCCGGGGGGTCGTTGCTGTCCAACCGGGCGCGCTCCCGTCCGGTGCTGTCCCGCTCGGTGCACGCCGGCGCGGGTGCGTCCCCGGTCAGGTGTGTGTGCCTACTCGGCAGCGTCGAGCACAGCCACCTGGTCCGTGGTCAGCTGCAGGTCCGCGGCCGCGGCGGAATCCCGCACGCTCTCCGGCCGGCTCGCCCCGGGAATCGGGATGATCACCGGCGACCGGGCCAGCATCCAGGCCAGGGTCAACCGCTGCGGGCTCACCTCCAGTTCGTCGGCCAACCGCTGGAACGGTACGTGCGTACCGCCGAGGTCAGCTGCGCTGCGGATGCCACCGAGCGGGCTCCACGGCAGGAACGCGATCCCCAGCTCCTGGCAGAGTCGCAGCTCGGGCTCGCTGGACCGGAAGGCCGGCGAGAACTGGTTCTGCACGGACACCAGGCGGCCGCCGAGAATCCTGTTGGCCAGCCGGATCTGCTCCGGATCGGCGTTGGAAATTCCCGCCATCCGGATCTTGCCGTCGTCGAGCAGGTCGCGCATCGCGCCGATCGAATCCGCGTACGGGGTCGCGGGGTCCGGGCGGTGGAACTGGTACAGCCCGATCGCCTCCACGCCCAGCCGCCGCAACGACTCCTCGGCCGCCCGCTTGAGGTACTCGGGCGACCCGTCGGTCGTCCAGCTGCCGTTCCCGGGCCGCAGATGCCCGCCCTTGGTGGCCACCAGCACCTCGGACGTGTCGGCACCGTAGCTCGACAGCGCCTCCGCGATCAGCGACTCGTTGTGGCCGACCTCGTCGGCGCCGATGTGGTACGCGTCCGCGGTGTCGATCAAGGTCACACCGGCATCGAGTGCGGCGTGAATCGTGGCGATGGACCGCTCGCGGTCCGGCCGTCCCTCGATGGACATCGGCATGCCGCCGAGCCCGACGGCACTGACCTTGCGATCGCCTATGGTGCGGGTCTGCACACTGCCTCCTGTTGATCACTGCTGCGGTTTGATCCGAGCCTCCGGTCGGTAGGCCCACCTCAGCCGCAACCGGTCCCGACCGGCGGGCATTCCGATCGGCCGAGGATCCCGGGAACATTCCCGGGGAGGGTGCCGTTACACCAGGCGACGGTCCCCTGGACATGCCCCGGGCCCCAACAAATATTGTCGTTTCGAACGACCACTCGCCGAGAGGCGCACTGGCAGGGGATCGTCACCACAGGCCACCTGAGAGATCCTTTCAGGTGGCCTTTTTTTGCCTTCCGCGTCACAGGATCGGTTCTGTTCGTCCGCCCACGAAGTGCATGTTCTGTCGGCTCCCGGGGAACAGAACTCCACTACCCTTGCAGTCACCAGTTAGTCCACCCTTACCAACTCGGAGACCCCATGGCTACCTCCCCCGATACCCCTTCGTCAGCGCTGCCGGCGAGCCTCGCGCCGACCACCGTCACCGGTGTCGGAGCGGCCGCGTGAGTGCGCCCGCGGAACGGATCCCGACCGGAGCCGAGGGCTTCCAGACCCGGCTGCTGCACGAGCTGGAACCCGTCGTCGAGGAGAACCTCAACCGGCACCTGGCCATCGCCAAGGAATGGCAGCCGCACGACTACATCCCGTGGAGTCGCGGCCGTGACTTCGCGTTCCTGGGCGGGGAGGACTGGGTCCCTGAGGACTCGCCCCTGGACCCGGTCGCCAAGACCGCGATGGTCGTCAACCTGCTCACCGAGGACAACCTGCCCTCCTACCACCGGGAGATCGCCACCAGGTTCAGCCGGGAAGGCGCCTGGGGGCAGTGGGTGGGCCGCTGGACGGCGGAAGAAGGCCGGCACGGCATCGCGCTGCGGGACTACCTCGTGGTGACCCGGGGGGTCGACCCGGTCAAGCTCGAAGCGCTCCGGATGGAGCACATGACGGCCGGCTACGACTCCGGCGAGAAGTCCGCCCTGCAGGCAGTCGCCTACGTCTCCTTCCAGGAACTGGCCACCCGGGTCTCGCACCGCAACACGGGCGCGGCAACCAACTGCCCGATCGCCGAGCAGCTGCTCGGCCGTATCGCGCAGGACGAGAACCTGCACATGATCTTCTACCGGAACCTGGTGCAGGCGGCCCTCGACCGCGCCCCGGACGAGACGATGTCAGCGATCCGGGACGAGGTCGTCGGCTTCACCATGCCCGGCGCCGGGATGACGGACTTCCAGCGGAACTCGGCCACGATCGCCAAGGCCGGTATCTACGACCTGCGGCTGCACCACGACGCGGTCATCCAACCGGTGCTGAAGTTCTGGAAGATCTTCGACCGCGACTTCGGCCCGGTCGGTGAGCAGGCCAGGACCGAACTCGCCGACTTCCTGGTCACCCTGGACGCCCAGGCGAACCGATTCGTCGAGCAGCGCGAGAAGCTGCGTCAGCGGCAGGCGGCCCGCGTCGGTAGCTGACCGCTTTCTTCAGGGACGCCCGGGCAGTGGTCGGTCCGGGCGTTCCTTTACTTCGGGTGGGCGTCCCGGACGGAAGGCGGTCCGTTCCGGTCCGGGCTACCGGGTCCTGGCTCTCAGGTGCGGGCTACCGGGTGCGGGCGACCACGAACGTGACCAGCGACGACATGGCGTCCCTGGACGCCGATTCGGGCAGCAGGTCCAGTTCGCCGAGCGCCGTTTCCGCGTAGCGGCCGAGGGTGTCCTGGGCGGCGGCCATGCCCGGTGAGCAGCGGAGCAGCTCGACCGCCTCCCGCACCTCCGCCTCCGCGGCGATCGGCCCGGACACCAGCGCCCGCAGCCGGGGATCGGACGCCGGGTCGGCCAGGGTGTAGAGCACCGGCAGCGTTCGGACGCCCTCGCGCAGGTCCGTGCCGGGGGTCTTGCCGGAGTCGGTGGACGAGATGTCGATGATGTCGTCAGAGATCTGGAAGGCCATCCCGACCGCCCGCCCGTAGCGCCGCAGCGCCTCGGTCTGTTCGGTCGTCGCGCCGGAGAACATCCCCGCGTACCGGGCGCAGGTGTCGATCAGCGCGGCCGTCTTCTCGTCCAGCACCCGCAGGTGGTGCCGGATGGCGTCCTCACCGGGCGGCGCGCCGACGGTCTCCCTGGTCTGCCCGGTGACCAGTTCGGCGAAGGTCTCGGCGATGATCCGCACCGCGTCCGGACCCAACCCGGCGACCAGCCGGGAGGCGTGCGCGAACAGGAAATCGCCCGTGAGGATGGCGATCGAGTTGTCCCACCGCGCGTTCGCCGACTTGGCCCCGCGGCGCAGGTCCGCCTCGTCCATGACGTCGTCGTGATACAGCGTGGCCAGGTGGATCAGCTCGACGACGGCGGAGGCGATGATGACCTCCTCGGCCTCCGGATGCGGCCCGACGCCGGCCGCCACCAGGGTGAACAACGGCCGGAACCGCTTGCCGCCGGCGTGCATCAGGTGCGACGCGGCTTCGGTGACGAAGCCGAATTCGCTGATCAGCTCGCGCTCCAGCAGGTCCTCGACCCGGTTCAGCCCGGAGGCCACTCTGGCCGACAGGAAGGGGTCGGCCAATTCGATGCCGGCCAGGATGGTAGGAGCGTTCACCTGACCGAGCCTATGTCAGCCGGCGACATGCCTGGTTCGGCCCGTGGGATGGCGAACACGTCAGCTCACGACAGCAGCGGCAACGGGACGGTCAACCAGTCCAGTGCCGGGCCGGGGAACAGGCCGAGCCCGAGCGTCACGACGACCGCCAGGGCGATCACGATGACGGTGAGGACACCGGGGACCACGACGAACGGGGCCGCGCCGACCACCGGGCTCGGAGCGGCAGCGGCAGCCGGCTGCCCTGCGGAGCCGGACGCCGATCCGGACGGCGCCGTGGCACCCACGGTCACCCGTTCCTGGCTCGGGTTCGGCACCACCGGATCGGCGAAGTACATCACCACGACGATGCGCAGGTAGAAGAACGCCGTCACCGCGGTGGCCACCATCGCCAGGACCACCAGCCAGCCGAGTCCGGCCTCCATCGCGGCGGTGAACACGCTGAGCTTGCCGATGAAGCCGGCAGTCAACGGGATACCGGCGAAGGACAGCAGGAACAGGCTCATCACCGCGGCGAGCACCGGCGAGCGTTTGGCCAGGCCCGCCCAATCGGAGACGTGCGACGCCTCGCCGTCGCCCTTGCGCACGACGGTCAGCACCGCGAACGCACCGATCGTGGCGAACCCGTAGGTCAGCAGGTAGAACAGCGTCGCCGACGCGCCGCGCTCCGACATCGCCAGCACGCCCAGCAGGATGAAGCCGGCGTGGGCGACCGACGAGTACGCCAGCATGCGCTTCATGTCGGTCTGGGTGATGCCGATGACGGCGCCGATCACCATCGAGGCGCCGGCGATGATGCCGAGCACCGGCTGCCAGGTCCAGGTCATCGGCTCCAGCGCCACCAGGCAGACCCGGAGCATCGCGGCGAAGGCGGCGACCTTGGTGCAGGACGCCATGAACGCGGTGATCGGGGTCGGGGCGCCCTGATAGACGTCCGGGGTCCACAGGTGGAACGGGCCGACCGAGGCCTTGAACAGCAGGCCTACCAGCACCAGCGCGATGCCGCCGATCAGCAGCACGTCGCTGCTGTCCCCCGCCCGAGCCTGCGACGCGATCGCGGAGAACTGGGTCGAGCCGGAGTAGCCGTAGAGCAGGGCCAGCCCGTACAGGAAGATCGCCGAGGTGAACGCGCCCAGCAGGAAGTACTTCACCGCCGCTTCCTGGGAGATCAGCCGGCGCCGGCGGGCCAGCCCGCACAGCAGGTACAGCGGCAGCGAGAGCACCTCCAGCGCGACGAACAGCGTCACCAGATCGGTCGCCGCCGGGAAGATTGCCATTCCGGCCACCGCGAACAGCGCGAGCGGGAACACCTCGGTCTGCATCGGCGCAGCCACCTTCGCGGCGGCCCGATCCCGCGCGGAGCCGACCCTCGCGGCCGCCTGCGTGACGAAGGCGCCGCCAGGCTCGGAGACCCGATCCGCCATCAGCAGCACCGACGGCAGGGCCAGCACCAGCAGCACCGCCCACATCACGTAGGTGCCGGCGTCCACCGCCAGCGCACCTCCGAAGGTGACGCCGTAGTCCTCCTGGCTCTTTCCCCACAGCGTCCAGACAAGTGCCGCCGCGATCACCAGCAGAGCGAACACCGACTGCACCGGGTAGCGGACCCGGCGCGGCACGAACGCCTCGAACAGGATGGCGAGCACCGCGCCACCGAGCAGGATCAGCACCGGGGCGGTCTGCGAATAGCTGATCGCCGGCGCGGTGATCGGATCGGCGGGCGGGGCCAACCGGGTCGATGTAGCCAGCGCGGTCAGCCCGGTCGAGAGGTACGCCATCAGTTGCCACCTTCGATCGGAGCATCGACAGCGGGCGCCGGGTTCGTGTAGCCGACGTCCACCATGGTTCGCTCGGCCGTCGGGTTGATCACGTCCAGCACCGGCTGCGGGTAGATGCCCAGGAACAGGATCAGCACGACAAGCGGCGTGACGACGGCGATCTCGCGAGCCGTCAGGTCACCGAACTTCGCCCGGATCCTGGTCGGCGCGTGCGGCGCCTCCTCCGGGGACCGACTGGCGGTCGAGTTGCCCGTCGGGCCCACACCCTCCGGCTGCAGGTTGGCACGATGCGCGCCGGCGGCGATGGCGGGTGCGCCCGCGGTCACGGGGACCCGTTCGCCGCCCTCGGGAGCATCGCCGAACGGACGGTCGCCCAGTCCGAAATCGCCGGCGGCATCCCCGCGGCGCGACCCGCCGAGCACGCCGACACCGCGCACCGGGCCGGTCATCGTCCGCTGGAAGATCCACAACATGTAGACGGCGGCCAGCACGATGCCGATGGTGGCCACCGTCGCCCAGCCCGGGTACCTGGAGAACGTGCCGATCAGCACCAGGAACTCGGAGATGAACGAGTTGGTGCCGGGCAGCGCGACCGTGGCCAGCGCGGAGATGAGGAACACGCCGCCGAGGATCGGCGCCACCTTCCACACCCCGCCGTAGTCGCCGATCAGCTTCGAGCCGCCGCGGGCGGTGAGCATCCCGACGACGATGAACAGCAGGCCGGTGGCCAGCCCGTGGTTGACCATGTACAGCGCGGCCCCGGCGATGGACTGGGTGGTGAACGCGAAGACGCCGAGCGCGATGAAGCCGAAGTGGGCGATCGAGGTGAACGTCACGAAGCGCTTGAGGTCCGTCTGCCCGGCCGCCACGATGGCGCCGTAGATGATGCCGATCACCGCCAGCAGGATGATCAGCCAGGCGAGTTTCGCGCTGGCTGCCGGTAGCAGCGGCAGACAGATCCGCAGGAACCCGAAGGTGCCGACCTTGTCCAGCACACCGACCAGCAGGGTGCCCGCGCCGACCGGAGCCTCGGTACCGGCGTCCGGCAGCCAGGTGTGCAGCGGCACGAGCGGCGCCTTGATCGCAAAGGCGATCGCGAACCCGGCAAAGATCCACAGCTGGGTGGATTCGGGGATCTGGCCGGCGATGGACCGGAGCGTCACCCAGTCGAACGTGCCCACGCCCAGCACCTGACCGGACGCCACGTACAGGCCGATCAGCGAGGCCAGCATCAGCAGCCCGCCGAGCAGCGAGTACAGGAAGAACTTGGTCGCCGCGTACGCCCGGCGGACGCCGCCGAACGCCCCGATGAGGAAGTACATCGGGATGAGCATGACCTCGAACATCACGTAGAAAACGAAGACGTTGGTGGCCGCGAAGACGCCGATCATCGCCGCCTGCAGGACCAACAGCAACGCGAAATAGCCGCCGATGGTGCGGCCGACCGGGAGCTTCTCCTCCCACGAGGCGCCGAGCACGATCGGCATCAGCACCGCGATCAGCGCGATCATCGTCAGCGAGATGCCGTCGACGCCCAGCGAGAAACTGACCCCGAACGAGGCGATCCAGTCCACCGAGAAGGTCTCCTGGAACGGCACGGTGACCTGCGCCGCTGCGGCTTCGATCGGGGAACCCATCGAGGAGCGGTAGGCGATCCACAGCGCGATGACGACAAGGAGTTCGGCCAGCGAGAAGCCCAGCCCGACCAGCTTCACCGTCTTCACCGGGGCACCGGACATGCCGGCCAGCACCAGCGCGCCGATCGCCGGGAGGGCAATCAGGGCCAGAAGGTAATAAGAGTTCACGCGGACCTCACCACCAAGAGCATCACGACGATCGCCACGGTGCCGGCGAACATGGACAGTGCGTAGGACCGGACGAAGCCGTTCTGCCAGTGCCGCCATCGGCCGGACAGGCCGCCCAGCGCGGCGGCCGTGCCGTTCACGGCTCCGTCGATGCCCTTCGCGTCGGCGAACACCGAGGCGCCGGTCAGCCAGATACCGGGCCGGGCGAACAGGGTCTCGTTGATCGCGTTGCCGCCGACGTCGGCGCGGGCCAGCGCCACCACGGCGCTGACCGGCATCGGCGGCGTCACCGGCACCGGCCGGCGGCCGATGATCCAGTAGGCGATGAACACGCCGAGGGCGACCACGGCCAGGGTCGCAATGGTGACCAGGACCGCCGGGAACGGCGGCTCCGGGTGCTCGTACGGACCGACGGACGGGGCCAACCAGTTCGCCAACCGGTCGTTGATGGCCAGGAACGCCCCCGCGCCGACCGAGCCGACGGCCAGGATGATCATCGGGACGGTCATCACCGGCGGCGACTCGTGCGGGTGGAAGTCACGGCCGTCCGCGGATTGAAGTTCCTTCCATCGTGGCTCGCCGAAGAACGTCATGATCATCAACCGGGTCATGTAGAACGCGGTGATCCCGGCGCCGATCAGGGCGGCGGTGCCCAGGATCCAGCCCTCGGCGCCACCGGCTCCGAAGGCGGCCTCGATGATCGGGTCCTTGGCGTAGAAGCCGTCGAACAGCGGGAATCCGATGATGGCCAGGTAGCCGCAGGTCATGGTCCAGAAGGTGATCGGCAACTTGCGGGCCAGGCCACCGTAGTGGCGCATGTCCACGTCGTCGTTCATCGCGTGCATGATCGAACCGGCGCCCAGGAACAGGCCTGCCTTGAAGAAACCGTGGCACAGCAGCAGCAGGATGCCCAGGGCGTACACCCCGGCGCCGAGACCGACGGCGAGGAACATGTAACCGATCTGCGAGACCGTCGAGTAGGCGAGGACCTTCTTGATGTCGTCCTTGGCGCAGCCGCCGATGCAGCCGACCAGGATGGTGATGGTGCCGATGATGGCAACGACCAGCAGCCCGTCGGTGGTCAGGTCGTAGATCGGCGAGCTGCGGGCGATCAGGTAGACGCCGGCGGTGACCATGGTCGCCGCATGGATCAGGGCGGAGACCGGGGTCGGGCCCTCCATCGCGTCGGGCAACCAGGCCTGCAGCGGAACCTGACCGGACTTGCCGCAGGCACCGAGCAGCAACAACAACGCGATGACCGTGACGGTGCCCGGCGACTGCGCGGCCACCTCGCCGATCCGTGCGAACACGCCGCTGAACGAGACGGTGCCGGTTTCCTTGAAGATCAGGAAGATGGCCAGCGCGAGGCCGACGTCGCCGACCCGGTTCATGATGAATGCCTTCTTCGCCGCGGTCGCCGCTGCCGGGCGTTCGGACCAGAAACCGATCAGCAGGTAGGACGCGAGACCCACGCCCTCCCAGCCGGCGTACAAGGTGACGAAGGAGTTGCCGAGCACCAGCAGCAGCATCGCGGCGACGAACAGGTTCATGTATGCGAAGAACTTGCGCCGGTCGGCGTCGTGCGCCATGTAGCCGATGGAATAGATGTGGATCAGCGAGCCGACGCCGGTGATCAGCAGCACGAACGTCAGCGACAGCGGATCGACCCACATCCCGAAGTCGATGTTCAGGGTGCCGGACTGGATCCAGGTGAACACGGAGATCTCGTGCACCCGGTCCGTGGAGTCCTCGCCGAGCATGGTTGCGAAGAGCACGACACCGAGCACGAAAGCCGCGATGATCGTCGCGCAGCCGACGATGTGGCCGACCCGGTCCAGCCGTCTACCGCCGAGCAGCAGCACCAGCGCACCGGCCAGCGGCAGTGCGATGAGCAGCACCGACGCCCCGTAGATACCCGTCACGAATAGCTCCCGGTCAGAACTTCAGCAGGTTCGCGTCGTCGACGGAGGCACTCCGCCGGCTCCGGAAGATGGACATGATGATCGCCAACCCGACGACGACCTCCGCGGCGGCGACAACCATCACGAAGAACGCGAAGATGACGCCGTTCAGGTTGCCCCACAGGTTGGAGAACGTGACCAGGGACAGGTTCACCGCGTTGAGCATCAGCTCGACGCACATGAAGACCACGATCGCGTTGCGGCGCACCAGGAACCCGACGGCGCCGATCCCGAACAGCAGCGCCGACAGCACGAGGTAGTGATTCGGTGTCATTGCACACCGCCGGTGCGGTCGGTACGGCCACCCGTCGTCCCGACGCCGGCCGGCCCGAAGTCAGGCCCGTCGGGGCCGTCTCCGTTCTCGTCCGGTCGGCCGGGGTGTTCGGCGCTCTCGATCTCGGTCAGCGTGCGGCCGGCGCGGAAGCGGCGGGCGACGTTCTCGCTCTCCGACATCTCGACCAGGTCGGACACCGACCCGGGGGCGATGGAACCGTCCGGCAGCAGCGCCGGGGTGGCGTTGGACATCGAGGTCGCGAAGACGCCCGGCCCGGGCAGCGGCGAGATCCGGTCCGAGCGCATCCGCTCGTGCACCCGCTGCCGCTGCGTCTTCCGTTCGCCGGGCGCCTTCTCGATGTGCGTCAGCACCATCGCGCCGGTGGCGGCAGTGATCAGCAACGCGCTGGTCAGCTCGAACGGGAACAGGTAGTCGGTGAACAGCAACTCGGCGATGGCGCCGATCGGCCCGCGCGCGGCGTAAGCACCGGTCAGCCCGACCGCCGGCACCTCCCGCAGGGCCCGCACCAGCCCGGTGACCAGCAAAGTCACGAAGCCCAACCCGACGGCGCCGGCGATGACCCGTTGCCGCTTGAGCACCTCGAACGCCGAGTCGCCGGCGTCCCGACCGGTCAGCATCAGCACGAACAGGAACAGCATCATGATGGCGCCGGTGTAGACGATGATCTGCACGAAGCCGAGGAACTCGGCGTTCTGCGCGATGTACAGGCAGCCCAGGCACAGCATGGTGAGCACAAGCCATAGCGCGGAGTGCACGGCCACCCGGGAGAACACCATCCCGACCGCTCCGAGCAGGGCCAGCGGCGCCAGGATCCAGAACGCGATCAGCTGGCCGCCGGTGTCCGGTACCTCAGCGGCGGCAGCGGCGGCCAACGCCGCGGTCTGGGTGATCACGACGGCGTCACCGCCTGGCTCGCGACCGGGACCGCCGTTCCGCCTGCCTCCGCCTCGGACCGGTCGGGGCCGGCCTCGGGTCCGACGTCCGGCGCGCTGACGACAGATCCCTCGCCGACCGTCCCGCCGACCCGCTGGCCGCTGGGGGCATCCCGCAGCAGCTCCGGCCCGCGAGCGTAGTAGTCCTCGTGATCGCCGAGCCGCATCGGATGCGGCGGCTGCTCCATCCCGGGCAGCAGCGGGGCGAGCAGCATGTCCTTGGTGTAGATCAGCCGCTGCCGGTCGTCGTCGGCCATCTCGTACTCGTTCGTCATCGTCAGCGATCGGGTCGGGCAGGCCTCGATGCACAGCCCGCAGCCGATGCAGCGCAGGTAGTTGATCTGGTAGTTCTTGCCGTACCGCTCGCCGGGTGAGAACCGGGCCTCCTCGGTGTTGTCCGCGCCCTCGACGAAGATCGCGTCCGCCGGGCACGCCCACGCGCAGAGTTCGCAGCCGACGCACTTCTCCAGACCGTCGGGGTGACGGTTCAGTTGGTGTCGGCCGTGCCAGCGCTTGGCCGGCTGCTCCGGGTTCTTCGGGTAGTCCTCCGTCACCACCGGCTTGAACATGGTGGAGAAGGTGACCCCGAAGCCCTTGACGGGATCAAGAAACGACATCGCTGCCTCCCGGCAGTTCGTGGGTGCCCGCACCGGTTCGCGCGCCGCTGGGCACCGCGACGCGATCGGCGGTGGGCGGCCCATCGATCGAGTTGGCCCTGGCGGCACGGATGGGGGGGATCGGGACCTGCAGGTCCATCGGCGGCACCGGATACCGGCCGCGGGCCTCGGAAACGATGGTCGCGGAGACGATGGTCGCGGATCCGGCCGCACCCTCGTCCAGGGCGAGTTCGTCGTCGTCCAGGTCGTCGTCGTCGCGGGATTTCTTGCCGGGCCAGGCGATCGCGGCGACCAGGATGAGCGCCAGCGGAATGCCGACCCAGAGCAGCACCTCTGTGGTGGTGAAGCCCTCGGCGTTGCGCAGCACGCGAACCGCGCCGACTAGCACGATCCAGACCAGGGAGACCGGGATCAGCACCTTCCAGCCGATCGACATGAACTGGTCGTACCGGATGCGGGGCAGCGAGCCGCGCAGCCAGACGAACACGAACATGAACGCCAGCACCTTGATGAAGAACCACAGCAGGGTCCAGTAACCGCTGTTCGCGAACGGCAGCAGGGAGATCGGCCACGGCGCCTGCCAGCCGCCGAGGAACAGCGTGGTGGCGATCGCCGAGACGTTGATCATGTTGATGTACTCGGCGAGGAAGAACAGCCCGAACCGCATCGAGGAGTACTCGGTGTTGAAGCCGCCGACCAGCTCACCCTCGGCCTCGGCGAGGTCGAACGGGGCCCGGTTGGTCTCCCCGACCATCGCGACGCAGTAGACCAGGAACGACACCGGCAGCAGCCAGACGTACCAGCCCTGCTGCTGCGAGGAGACGATCGCGGCCGTGGACAGCGTGCCGGAGTACAGGAAGACGGCGACGAAGGACAGCCCCATCGCGACGTCGTAGGAGATCATCTGCGCGGCCGACCGCAGCCCGCCGAGCAGCGGGTACGTCGAGCCCGATGCCCAGCCGCCGAGGACGATGCCGTACACCCCGATGGAGGCCAGCGCGAGCGCGACCAGCACGCCGGCGGACGGGTCGATCAGCTGCAGTGCGGTCTGCTCACCGAACATGGTGACCTCGCCGCCCACCGGGATGACGGAGAAGATCAGGAACGCCGGTATCGCGGCGAAGGCGGGCGCCAGGATGTAGATCACCTTGTCGGCGCGGGCCGGGATGATCCCCTCTTTGAACTGCAGCTTCATCGCGTCGGCGAGCGGCTGCAGGATCCCGAACGGGCCGTTCCAGTTGGGGCCGGGGCGGTGCTGCATCCGGCCGACGACCTTGCGTTCGAACCAGATCGCGAACAGGGTCAGCAGCAGCAAGAGCACCATGATCATCACGGCCTTGACCAGCGCCAGCCACCACGGATCGTCGGCAAGCAGCGGCTCCACCGAACCGTCCGGAGCCAACGGCACGGTGTCGGCCGCGGCGCGGAATGCCTCCGCCGCCGCCAGCATGGATGCGCTCATCAGTAGTCCCTTCCTGCTGAGCTGGTCGATCCGGTTCCGGCTGGATCGCTACCGTCTGGAGCGGCGCCGATGCCGGCCCGGCCCGAGAATCCTGCCCGCTCGCCGCCGCCGACGCTCACCGCGGGGATCACTTCGACGGTCTCGGCGGCAGCGGCGCCGAGCCGGCCGGTGGTCGCGACACCGTCGATCTGCGCCGGCAGCCACACGACGCCGTTCACCATGCCGGTGATGGTGAGCGGCAACGTGATCGCGCTGGCCGGACCGCGCACGGTGACCAGGTCGCCCGGGCCCACCCCGAGCCGTGCGGAGTCGGCCGGCGAGAGCCGCACCACCTCCGGGCGCGCGGTGCCCGAGATGTGCGCCTCGCCGTCCAGTCCGCGACTGCCGTCCAGGTTCATCCGCCAGGACGCCAGCACGAACCGCTCGCCGCCGGCCGGGTCGCTGGCCCCGGATCCGGTGTCGAGCATCCGGCCCGGCACGCCTGCGCCGGCGTGTCCCCCGCGGGTCGCGTGCTGAACCCCACGATCCACACCGGGCAGCGGCGGGCGGGCGCCGGACCAGGTCCCGAGCCGGGCGATCTCCCCCGCGGCGGCCGCCGGCGTCTGGGTGTACAGGTCGACGTCCATCTCGACCCCGAGGGTGTCCAGGATGCGGGCCTCGTCGAGCATCCCGGCCTCCGGCAGCGCGGCGTCGAACGGGCGGAGCCGGCCCTCCCAGTTCAGGAAGGCCCCCGACTTCTCCGCGACGGCGGCGACCGGGAACACCACGTCGGCCAGTTCGGTGACGGCGCTGGTCCGGATCTCCAGGCTGACCACGAAGCCGGCGCTGGCGACCGCGGCGAGCGCGGCGGCCGGGTCGGGCAGATCCGAGATCTCAACGCCGCCGATCAGCAGCCCGGCCAATCCGGGCGCCCGGTCCTCGGGGTCGTCGACCTCGCCGTGAAAGGCGTTGTTCTCGTCGAAAGCCTCGGCGGCCACCCCGAAGTCGGTCAGTTCCGGTTCGGCAATGCCGACCGCGGCCAGGATGCCGGCGGTGTCCCGGCCCGGGGCCGACGGAATCGAGGCGCCCCAGGCGCTCTCCACCTCGGCCCGAGCCTGCGGGTCGGACAGCGGACGCCCACCGGGCAACAACGAGCCGATGGCGCCGGCGTCCAAAGCCCCACGTTCCCCCGCCCGCCGCGGCACCCATGCCAGGCGGGCGCCGGTCCCATCGACCAGCGACGCGGCGGCGGTCAGCAGGCCGGGCGTCTGCGCCGCCCGCTCACCAACGAGCACGACGGCCCCCGGGGTGCGCAGGGCGGCGGCGAGCCGGTTGCGCTCCGCGGCGTCGGGCACGCCGGTGTCGGCGGCCGCCTCCGCAGACAGTGCGGACAGGATCTCGGCCTCCGCACCGGGCACCGCCCCGATCAGCGTGCCGGACAGCTTGTGCAGTCCCGTGCTCACCATCGAGGACACCGAGTACACCGGCACCCCGCGCCGGGATGCCTTGCGCAGCCGCAGGAACAGGATCGGCGACTCCTCCTCCGGTTCCAGCGCGACGAGCAGCACCGCCGAAGCCTTCTCGAGTTCGGCGTAGGTGACCCCGCCCCGCTCGGGGGAGGTGCCGGCGACCCGGGCGCCCAGGAAGGCCTGCTCCTCGGCGGTGTGCACCCGCGCCCGGAAGTCGATGTCGTTGGTACGCAGCGCGAGTCGGGCGAACTTGGCGTAGGCGTAGGCGTCGGTCACGGTGAGCCGGCCCCCCGTCAGCACCCCCACGCCGCCGCTGTCCCGCGCCGTCAGCAGTCCGGCCGCGGCCGCCGCCATCGCCGCGGTCCAGGACGCCTCGTGCAGTTCACCGTCGGCGCCGCGGACCAGCGGCCTGGTCAGCCGGTCGGGCTCCCGGACGTACGGGAAGCCGAAGCGGCCCTTGTCGCAGTTCCACTCCTCGTTGACCTCGGGGTCGATCCTGGCGAGCCGGCGGGTGACGGCACCGGCGCGATGGTCGGTGCGCAGCGCGCAGCCGCTCGCGCAGTGCTCGCAGACGGTGTCGGTGGAGACCAGGTCGAACGGCCGGGCCCGGAACCGATAGCCGGCCGAGGTGAGCGCGCCGACCGGGCAGATCTGGATGGTGTTGCCGGAGAAGTACGACTGGAACGGCTCTTCGGAGTTGATGCCGATCTGCTGCGCGGAGCCGCGTTCCAACAGGTCGATGAACCGATCGCCGGCGATCTGGTCGGAGAACCGGGTGCACCGCTGGCACAGCACGCAGCGTTCGCGGTCGAGCAGGATCTCGGTGGACACCGCGATCGGCTTGACGAACACCCGCTTCGGGTCGCGCAGCCGGGAGGCCGCGGAACCGTTGGCGAGGGTCTGGTTCTGCAGCGGGCACTCACCGCCCTTGTCGCAGACCGGGCAGTCCAGCGGGTGGTTGAGCAGCAGGAACTCCAGGTTCGAGCGCTGCGCCTTCTCCGCGACCTCCGAGCTCAGCTGGGTCTTGACGACCATCCCGTCGGCGACCGTCTGGGTGCAGGACGCCTGCGGCTTGGGCATCGGCCGGCCGCCCATCTCGACCTCGACCAGGCACTGCCGGCAGGCACCCACCGGCTCCAGCAGCGGGTGGTCGCAGAACCGCGGGATGGCAATGCCGATCCGCTCCGCGGTCCGGATCACCAGCTCGCCCTTGGGGGCGATGACGCTGACGCCGTCGACGGTGAGCCGGACGTGCCCCTCGGGAACCGGCTCCGGCTCGGGAGCGGGCGCCCCGGCGGGCGGCGTGGCAACTTGGGTCATCAGTGGGCCCCCACCAGCAGACGTGATTCGACGACCGGCGGCGTGCGACCGGTCACCAAATCTTCGAACTCGGATCGGAAGTACTTGAAGCTGGACAGGATCGGCGTCGCGGCCGCGTCACCGAGCGCGCAGAACGACCGCCCGGCGATGTTGGACGCTGCGTCGGTCATCGTGTCCAGGTCCTCGAGAGTGCCTGCCCCGGAGACGATCCGGCGCAGGATCTGGACCAGCCAGCCGGTGCCCTCCCGGCACGGCGTGCACTTGCCGCAGGATTCGTGCTTGTAGAACTCCAGCCACTTCCACACCGCCCATGGCACGGACACGGTCTCGTTGAAGCACATCAGCGCGGTGGTGCCGAGCATCGACCCGGCCGCCGCGACGTCGTCGAAGGACAGCGGCACGTCCAGGTGCTCGGGGGTGAAGATCGGCGTCGACGACCCGCCCGGGGTGAAGAACTTCAGCGGGATGCCGTCGAGCATGCCGCCGGCGGAAACAAGGAGTGCCCTCAGTGTTGTTCCCATTGGGGCCTCGTACTGCCCGGGGTTGGTGACGTGCCCGGACAGCGAGTAGATCTTCGAGCCGGGCGACTTCTCGGTGCCCATCGACCGGTACCAGTCCGACCCGCCCAGCACGATCGCCGGTACGGAGGCGATCGTCTCCACGTTGTTGACGACCGTCGGGCACGCGTACAGCCCGGCGATCGCCGGGAACGGCGGCTTGAGCCGTGGCTGGCCGCGGCGGCCCTCGAGCGAGTCGAGCAGCGCGGTTTCCTCGCCGCAGATGTAGGCACCGGCCCCGCCGTGCACGACGATCTCCAGGCTGTACCCGGAGCCGAGGATGTTCTCCCCCAGCAACCCGGCGGCCCTGGCCTCGTTCACGGCGTGCTGCACCCGGCGCATCGCGTGCACCGCCTCACCGCGGATGTAGATCGCGCAGAACGGCGCCCGGATCGCGTACGAGGTGATGATGCAGCCCTCGATCAGCGAGTGCGGGTCCGCCATCATCAGCGGAATGTCCTTGCAGGTTCCGGGTTCTCCCTCGTCCGCGTTGATCACCAGGTAGTGCGGTTTGGTGTCGCCCTGCGGCAGGAACGACCATTTCAGACCGGTCGGGAAGCCGGCGCCGCCGCGACCGCGGAGTCCGGAGTTCTTGATCAGTTCGGTGAGCCGGCCGGGGTCGACGGCCAGCGCGGCCGGGACGGCCTGGTAGCCGTCGAGCTGCCGGTAGGTGTCGATGCTCCACGAGCGCGGTGACGCCCAGCGCCGGGTCAGCACGGGGGTCAGCAGTGCGGCGCCCTCGGCCTCGGTCGGGAAGTGCTCACCCGTTGCCGGGCCGGCGGAGCGCAGCGCATCGGCGACGGTCAGTGGACCGGTGGGTGCGGTCGGCTGGGCCACCTCGGGGGTGATCGTCGCCGGGATCGGGTCCGGGGGTTCGCCGGTTCCCGGGGAGCTGAACGTTCCGGGGCCGACCTCGCCCGACGTGGCGACCTCGGCGGGCGTCGCCGACGGCGGCGGCACCGCACCGGGCGGCGGGGTGGCGCCCGGTGGCGGGACGGAACCCGGTCCGGACTCACCCGAAGCGCCGGCTGGTGATTCAGATGGCCGGGACTGATCGGAGGGGGTGCTCATCGCGGGCTCCTGCTTTCTGCTCCGGCCATGATCTGTTCGGTGACGGGTGCTGCGCTCACTGGTGTCCGGTCACTTCTTCTCCGGCAACGCCGGCATGTCATAGGACTCCGGCATCGTCGGCGCGCGCTGGTCGGTGTGCTCGGCCAGCACCGCCCCGCGGAGCGTCGGTACCGATGCCGTCGGCGCCTCCACCCGCGACTCGAGATCCGGGTAGACACCGGCGATCTCGAGCTCCACCGACTTGAAGTCGGTCAGCGGGGCGCCGCGGGTCGGCAACGGCCGCTCCCCCGCCTGGAGGGCGCCGACGAGATCGAGCGCCGCGTCCGGGGTCTGGTTGTCGAAGAACTCGTAGTTGACCTGCAGCACCGGCGCGTGGTCGCAGGCGGCCAGGCACTCCGCGTGCTCCAGGGTGATCGACCCCGGCATGCCCGGTTCGCCCGAGGTCTCCTCGTGACCGACGCCCAGATGCTGGGACAGCGTCGCGTAGATGGCGTCCCCGCCGAGACCCGCGCAGAGCGCGTTCGTGCAGACGCTGATCAGGTGCTCACCGCACGGGGTGCGCTTGTACATCGTGTAGAACGTCGCCACCGCCGAGACCTCGGCGACCGTGAGCTGCAGCCGGACGGCGCAGAACTCGATCCCCGCCTGCGACACGAAACCCTCGACGGACTGGACCAGATGCAGCAGCGGCAACAGTGCCGACCGGGATTCCGGGTACTTGGCGATGATGTCGGTGGCCCGGGTGTGCGTCAGCTCGTCGAACACGACATCCGAAGGCAGGAACACCGGCACGCCGATCCGCCGGTTGTGCTGGTCGCTCATGCCGAAACCCTCCAGTCACTCGTCATCGCCGACATTGCTCGACTCCGCGCTCGTTCCGCTCTCCACCGATGGCTCGCTCTGGGGTCGCTCCGCGCCTCGGCGCCGGGGCGCCTGCGATGCTCACTCCGCCGCGCTCGCGGGGGCCGGCGGCCCTGCGATGCTCGCTCGCCGTCGTCATCGGTCCACCCCACCCATGACGGGATCAATGGAAGCAACCGCGGCCACGACGTCGGCGATCATCGAGCCCTCCGCCATCGCCGGCATCGCCTGCAGATTCACGAAACCGGGGTCACGCAGATGCACGCGCCACGGCCTGGTGCCACCGGCAGACACGATGTGGCAACCCATCTCGCCGCGCGGGTTCTCGATCGCCGCATAGGCCTGACCGGGTGGCACCTCGAAGCCCTCGGTCACCAGCTTGAAGTGGTGGATCAGCGACTCCATCGACTGGCCCATGATCTTGCGGATGTATTCCAGGGAGTTGCCCATCCCGTCGGCACCGATCGACAACTGCGCCGGCCAGCCGATCTTCGGGTCGGCCACCATCACCGGGCCGGGCTCCTCGAGCCGCTTGACGACCTGCTTCATGATCTTCAGCGATTCCCACATCTCGGCCAGCCGGATCAGGAACCGCGAGTAGCAGTCGGCGTCGGTGGACGTCGGCACCTCGAACTCGTAGTCCTCGTACCCGCTGTAGGGCATCACCTTTCGCAGGTCCCAGGGCAGGCCGGCGGAGCGCAGGATCGGCCCGGTGACGCCCAGCTGCATGCACGCCTCGAGCGGCAGGATGCCGACGCCGATCATCCGGGCCTTCCAGATCGGTTGGCCGGACAGCAGTTTGTCGTACTCGGGGAGGCGGGACTCCATCACCTTGATGAACGCGTTGATCCGTTCGATCGAGCCCTCCGGCAGTTCCTGCGCAACGCCGCCCGGCCGGATGAACGCCATGTTCATCCGCAGGCCGGTGAGGAACTCCATCAGGTGCAGCGCTTCCTCGCGTTCCCGGAAACCGGCGGTCATGCCGGTCAGCGCACCGAGTTCCATTCCGCCGGTGGCCAGGGCCACCAGGTGCGAGGAGATCCGGGTGAGCTCCATCAGCAGCACCCTGATCACCTCCGCGCGGACCGGAACCTCGATGCCCAACAGCTTCTCGACGGCCATGCAGTACGCCGCCTCGTTGAAGGCGGGCGAGAGGTAGTCGGCCCGGGTGACGAACGTGACGCCCTGCGTCCAGGTCCGGTACTCACACGACTTCTCGATACCGGTGTGCAGGTAGCCGATGACGGACCGCGCCTGGACGACGGTCTCCCCCTCGAGCTCGAGAATCAGCCGCAGCACGCCGTGCGTCGACGGGTGCTGCGGACCCATGTTGATGATGATGCGTTCGTCGTTCTCGAATTCCGTGGTGGCCAGCAACTCGTCCCAGTCGCCGCCGGTGACGGTGAACATCCGCCCCTCGGTGGTGTCGGTTCCCCTGGCCCGGCGGAGGTTCTCGTCGGCCCGCTTGCGGGTCGCGGAGTCCTGCAGGTCGGTGTCGAGGTAGTCCTCCGCGAACGCCGTCGAGGACCCGGCCGCACCATCGGCCGGTGCCGATCCCGCTGTTGTCGATCCGGCTGTTGTCGATCCGGTTGCGGGACCGTAGTTCTCGCTCATGAGTACGACCTCCGATGATCCGGTGAGGGGATCTCGGCGCCCTTGTATTCCACCGGGATGCCGCCGAGCGGGTAGTCCTTGCGTTGCGGGTGGCCGATCCAGTCGTCCGGCATCAGGATCCGGGTGAGCCCGGGGTGCCCGGGGAAGTTGATCCCGAACATGTCCCAGATCTCCCGCTCCTGCCAATCCGCGGTCGGGTAGACGGCGACCGCGCTCGGCACATGGGCGTCATCGGCGTCGACGGCGACCTCCAGCCGGATGCGTCGCCGGTACGTCATCGAGGTCAGTTCGTAGACGACATGCAGCCGGCGGGCGACGTTCTCGCCGTAGTCCACCCCGGAGATGGAGGACGCCAACTCGAACCGCAACGACTCGTCGTCGCGGACCGCCCAGAGGATCGCGGTCAGGTAGTCGCGGGAGACGTAGAAGGTGATCTCGCCGTTCGCGACGGTGGTCTGCAGCACGGCGTGCGGCGGGATGGACCGTGCTGCCATCGCCGCGAACAGCGCGTCGGCAACCTCGTCGAACTCGCCGTAGCCGCTGCGCTCGTCCACGGATCCGCGCGCGACCAGCGGACCCCCGTACGGCCGCTCGGCCGGCGCCGGAGTGTACGGCTCCTTGACCAGCAGGCCGAAGCCGGTGGTGTCACCCGACCCGTGCACCCCGAACATCCCGGTGCGCTCGACACCGGTCGCCGGCACACCCACAGGCGCAGCCGACCGCCCGGTACGTTGGGCCAGCCCGCCGGGCGAACTCGGGTCCTGCAAACCGGTTTCGGCGACGTCGGTGCCCTGGCCGCCCTGCGCCGAAGCGTCCGGTGTCGTTCCCGTCGGCTTCTCCGCCGGAGTGTCGACGGAGCTGTGGCCGCCGGCGGCGGTGGTACCGCCCTCGGCGGAATCGTTACCGCCGGTCGAGGTGGTGCCCACCCCGCCGGAGGCTGACATCGAGTCCTGATCATCCCGGCTCGGCGGCGTCTTGGAATCCGGAACCTGTTCCTCGGAGTTGCGCGGCTCGGACATCAGCGGCCCGTACCGATCTGTCCGGCACTCACCGCAGCGGCATCGATCGGGACCGCGCTCGGCCGCCCGACATTGACCTCAGGGGTGCCGATCGGCGCGGGCAGCTTGCCGTAGCGCACGGACGACGGCACCAGCTCGGTCCGCTCGCCCAGCATCTCGGCGGCCCGTTTCGGCCCGAGCGGCTCGTCCATGATCTTGGCGTGCAGCTTCAGGATCGCGTCGATGAGCATTTCCGGCCGGGGCGGGCAGCCGGGCAGGTACATGTCCACCGGCACGATGTGGTCGACGCCCTGGACGATCGCGTAGTTGTTGAACATCCCGCCGGACGACGCGCACACCCCCATCGACAGCACCCACTTCGGCTCGGCCATCTGGTCGTAGATCTGCCGCAGGACGGGCGCCATTTTCTGGCTGACCCGGCCCGCGACGATCATCAGGTCGGCCTGCCGGGGTGACGCGCGGAACACCTCCATGCCGAACCGGCCGAGGTCGTACCGCGGCGCGCCGGTCGTCATCATCTCGATCGCGCAGCACGCCAGCCCGAAGGTGGCCGGGAACAGTGACGCCTTGCGAGTCCAGTTCACCAACTTCTCGACGCTGGTCAACAGCACCCCGCTCGGAAGTTTTTCTTCCAGGCCCATTGCCCTGCTCCCTTCATCGCCTGCTGTGGATCGTCGCTGTGGATCGTCGCTTATGTTGTGGATCCGAGGGGTCGCCCACCGTCCGGTCCCTCGCACTGCCCCGCGCCGCAATCAGTCTGTTGCGCAATCGGTTCCTGCTCCGCCTCGGTCGTCCCGATGCGGGTCCTGCCACGACCGGCGACCGGTCGGCGTCGTGCACCGGCGCCCGCCGGTCAGTTCAGCACAGCCGCCCGGCCGGTTTCCCGATCAAGGCCGTGCTCCGCCACATCTCACCGTGTCTCCGCATGCTCAGCTCCCAGCCGGTCAATCCCAGTCGAGGCCGCCACGACGCCACGCATAGGCATAGACGACGCCGACGGTGCCCATGAACAGCAGGATCTCGACCAGTCCGAGGACGCCCAGCGGAACCGCCGACTGCGCCCACGGATAGAGGAAGACGATCTCGATGTCGAAGACGATGAACAGCATCGCCGTCAGATAGAACTTGATCGGGAAACGCCCCGCGGTGCCGGCCGGCAATGGGGTCGGTTCGATCCCGCATTCATAGGCATCCAGCTTCGCCCGGTTGTAGCGACGCGGGCCCAACCCGTCGGTCACCACGGTGACCATGGTCAGCGCAAACCCGGCAACGATCACCAGCAGGATGACGATCGGTAGATACGCACTCAGCACGGCACAGCCCTCCCAGGGCTAGACGGACGCCGACACGAACCCACGCTAGACACTCGGGGCCATCCTGGTCAGCGACCGAACGATGCGATCCGCCCAGTCGCCGTCCCGGCCGTCGTACAGCCCGGCCAGCAGTTTGAGCACCAGGTACATCAGGTCCTTGCGCGGCAGGCCCAATCGGGTCGCCGTCTTCATCACGGCCGGCTTGCCGATCAGCGTGGAGAAGATACCGCCAAGTCGGTAGTACGCGCCCAGGTGGTCCTTCATGGCGGTCTCGTAGCCGTGCAGGGCCGCCTCGCGGCTCTCCCCCTCGGGCCGACCGAGCGCCTGCAGCACGGACTCCGCGGCGATGGCCGCCGACTCCATCGCGTAGGCGATGCCTTCGCCGTTGAACGGGTTGACCGCGCCGCCCGCGTCGCCGACCAGCAGCAGGCCGTCGGCGTAGTGCGGAGTGCGGTTGAAGCCCATCGGCAGACCGGCACCGCCGATCGGGCCGATCGCGTTCTCCTCGCGCAGCCCCCATTCCTCCGGGGTGCCGTCCAGCCAGGTCCGCAGCAACGCGCGATAGTCCGTCTTGCCGAACGCCTTCGACGAGTTCAGCATGCCGAGCCCGACGTTCACCGTTCCGTCACCCAGCCCGAAGATCCAGCCGTATCCGGGCAGCAACTTCGCCTTCGCCGGATCCGACCGATCCCACAACTCGAGGTGGGACTCCAGGTAGTCGTCGTGGGTGCGGCTCGGGCTCCGGTAGTACCGGCGGACCGCGACCCCGAGCGGACGGTCGTCGCGCTTGTTGATGCCCATCCCGAGCGCCACCCGCGCAGACACCCCGTCGCAGGCCAGCACGAGCGGCGCCGTGAACTGGGCCGGGCCGTCCGCCGTCTTGGCCTGGACGCCGACGATCCGGCCGGTCCGCTCGTCCCGTACCGGCGCGGTGACGGTGGTCGAGACCCGCATCCGCGCACCGGCCTTCACCGCCAGCGTGGCGAGCATCTCATCGAAGTCGCGGCGCGGCCGGACCAGGCCGAAGTCGGGGAAGTCCTGCAGCACCGGCCAGGGCAGTTCGAGGCTGGTGCCGCCGCCGACCACCCGCAGACCCTTGTTCTTGATCCAATCGTCGCCGGAGACGTCGACCCCGAGGGCGAGCACCTGCTTCACCCCGCGCGGGGTCAGGCCGTCACCGCAGACCTTGTCCCGAGGAAAGCTGGACTTCTCCAGCAGCAGCACGTCGACGCCGGAGCGGGCCAGGTAGGTCGCGACGGTGGACCCGGCGGGGCCGGCGCCGACGACGATCACATCCGCGGAGTTGTCGGCGTCACGCACCGCGTTGGACAAGCTCATCGGGACCTCCCCGCACGCCTTGAGAGTCGGCATCCTGAGTCGGGCCTGAGCGGGCGCCGAACCGGCGGCGGACAGGCGATCGAGTTTGTGAATTCGTTCACGAGCGCAGTTCGCCCCCAGTGTAGGACTCGTCTCCGCTGCCGTACACCAAGGGCATCGCAGGCCCGGCGGGACGGTGCGGGCAGCCGGCGGGGACCGTCGACGACCGCCGAGACCGACCCCGGGGAGCGCCCAAACGATCCGCGGGGACGCGCCGGCCGGGGGACAATCGATGCCGGCGGCCGGTCAGCCGGCCCGGCGGACCGCGTGGTGCAACGCCACGACTCCGAAGGTCATGTTCCGCCAGACCACGTCGGTCCAGCCGGACCGGGCGATCATCCGGGCCAGCGCGGGCTGGTCCGGCCAGGCATCGATCGTCTCCTGGAGGTAGGTGTAGGCCTCCGGGTTGGAGGACACCCGCCGGGCCAGGGCAGGCAGCACGGTGCGCAGGTACCAGCGGTACCCCCAGCGGATCGGCGCGGGCCGCGGTCGGGAGAACTCGCACACCAGCAACTGTCCGTCCGGCCGGGTCACCCGGGCGAACTCGCGCAGCGCGGCGACCGGATCCTCGACGTTGCGCAGCCCGAACGAGATGGTGACGGCATCGAAGGTCTCATCGGCAAACGGGAGGTGCAGGGCGTCCCCGGCGACCCGGGGCAACCGGAAGCCGGGTTTGGCGGCGGACAGCATCCCGACGGAGAAGTCGGTGGCGACGCACCACGCGCCGGTGTTGGCCAGCGCCGTGGTGGAGACTCCGGTTCCCGCGGCGACGTCCAGCACCTTCTGGCCGGGCAGCAGTTGCAGGGCGCGCACGGTGTGCCGGCGCCACCGGCCGTCCTGCGCACCGGACAGGATGGTGTTGGTGCGGTCGTAGCGCTGCGCGACCGCGTCGAACATCGCCGCCACCTGGCGCGGTTCCTTCTCGAGCCCGGCCCTGGTCATTCCGCTTCACCCCTGCCCATGGGCACGAAGCCTACCGAGCGGGAAGGGTGTTCGACCGCACGATGATGTCCGCCGACGAAGTCCGAGCAGCGGCTTTTCCAGGGACCCGACCGGACCCGGGCACCGCCCAGTCGGCGCCGGCCGGGGTCGGGCGTCACCCGCGCGTCACCCGGCGGCCGGACCCGCGGCGGGACCCGACGAGCGGCAGGGCGCTGCGCCGCAGGAACCACCAGGTCACCGGTACGGCGATCAGCCAGGTCACCGCCGCGACCAGCACCAGCACCAGCGTCCCCACCGACGCGGTGCGCCCGGCGACCCTGGCGATCTGCGGGTCCTGGGTCGAGTACTCGACGACGAATCGCTGACCGAGCGAGAGCAATCCGGGGTACAGGACGCCACCCTCCGGCCGGACGGTGGCGCCGGTGACGTCGACGAACTCGATGCCGGTCCGGAGGGGGGAGACCGACAGCACGGTGGCGGTGGCCGACCCGAGGTGCTCGTCGATCGCCGCGTCGTTGGACCGCATCCCGATGGCCAGCGCGATGACCATCACGGTGACCGCCACCGCCGCGAGCAGCACACCGCGCGCCGCCCAGCGCCAGCCGAGTCGCCGTCGCGCCGGCGCATCGGTGGCCGGCATCGTGGCGGCCCGGGCATCGGTACCCGCGCCCCGTGCAGCCGACCCGTCGGTCGTCGGCTCGGCGGACCCCGGCGGCGCGGGCGCGGGATCAGGGACCCCGTTCGCCGTCATCGGAGAAAGTCTATGGCGGCTGCATGGCGGTGAGGATCACCTGCGGGTCGGACGGACACCGGCGGTCGGACGACTACCCTTGGCGCTCGTGACTGCCCTGCCGACCACCCGTCTGGCGGTGACGGCGGTGTCCGAACCGATGGATCCCGCCGGTGCACTGCTGGAGGCGCTCGGTCGGCCGACGGGAACGCTGTGCTTCGTGCAGGGCGACACCGGATTCGTCGGTTGGGGCGTGCACGACCGGTTCACCGCAACCGGACCGGATGCGGCCGCGCAGATCCAGCGATGGTTGGCCGGCGTCTGTGACGGGCTGCAGATCCAGGACTCGGTCGGCACCCGCGGCAGTGGCCCCGTCGCCTTCGTCTCGCTCGGGTTCGACGATGACGACGTCTCGGTGGCGATCGTGCCCAGCACTGTCATCGGCAGCGACGGGGCGGAGACCTTCCGCACGGTCATCCGCAGCGACGGCGCTCCGGTCGTGGATCGGGCGGTACCGATCCGCGCACCGGGCCGGGTCAGCTACGCCGACGCCGACCTGTCGGTCGCCGGGTTCACCTCCGCGGTCAGCGCCGCGACCGCGCGGATCCGGGCCGGAGAACTACAGAAGGTCGTCCTGGCCCACGATCTGGAGGCGACCACCAGCCGGCCCGTGGACGAGCGGTTCCTGCTCCGGCGGCTCGCCGCGGCCTATCCGGATTGCTGGACCTTTGCGGTCGAAGGACTCGTCGGTGCCAGCCCGGAATTGCTGATCCGCCGGTCCGGGGACCTGATCGCCTCCAGGGTGCTGGCCGGGACGGCGTGGAAGGAACACAGCGGCGACGCCGTGTCCGTCGACCTGTTGGGCAGCGCCAAGGACATCACCGAACACGCCTACGCGGTCCGGTCGGTGGCCGACGTGCTCGCCCGGGCCTGCGCCGAACTGGACGTTCCCTCGGCGCCGGTTCCGCTGGAACTGGCCAACCTGACACACCTGTCGACGGACATCGTCGGTCGACTGGACGGCCGGGCACCGACGGCGTTGGATCTCGCGGCCCGGCTGCATCCGACCGCGGCCGTCGGCGGTAGCCCGACGCTTGTCGCGCGGCAGGTGATCCGCGAGTTGGAGCCGATGCGGCGGGGCAGGTACGCGGCACCGGTCGGCTGGATGGACAGCCGCGGTGACGGCGAATTCGCGATCGCGCTGCGATGTGCACAGGTCAGCGGTCGCAGTGTCCGGTTGATGGCCGGCTGCGGGATCGTCGCCGACTCGCACCCGGAGACCGAGGCGCGCGAGGCGCAGATCAAGATGATTCCGATCCGCGATGCACTGGAGTCCCGCGGCTGACCGGTGAGCGCTGCCGGCCGGGTCGGGCTAAGCGGGCGGACTCCGGCGCCTATCTGGCCCGCAGTCGCGCCGTCATCGGGTCGAATTGTGCGAACCGGACTATTCTCGGGGCCGCACGCCGGGATCGGACGCCGATCCGCGGACGAGCACCCGGCTGCTGGGAGGCTTCGATGCGCGTGAAAGATGTCCTGGCAAAGAAGGGTGATGCCGTCGCAACGATCGGGACGGGGGCGACGGTGGCCCAGGTGATCAGCGACCTCGCCGGGCACCGCGTCGGCGCTCTCGTGGTGTCACCCGATGGCCGCACGGTGGGCGGGATCGTCAGCGAGCGAGATGTGGTGCATGCGCTCGATTCCTACGGCGCCGACGTTCTGGACATGCCGGTCAGCGCCATCATGACCGCGGACGTGCAGACCTGCACGATGGCCGACGAGGTGCGCGCACTGGCCATCACCATGACGGAGAAACGGTTCCGGCACATGCCGGTGCTCGTCGACGGACAGCTCGCCGGGATCGTGTCGATCGGCGACATCGTCAAGATCCGGGTCGACGAGCTCGAGACCGAGCACGAGCAATTGATGGGGTACATCTCCTCGGCGGGATGATGGGCCACGGGCGCGGCGGCAGGCTCGTGCCCACCGCCGCCCCGTCGTCCCAAGACCGGGCCGTTCCTCGACCCGCACCGCAGCGGGGCCTCAGCCGGCCCACACGTCGGTCCGCCGGGGGTGGGCTTCCGTTTCGGCCACCGCTGCTTCCAGCGCCCGGCTGATCGATTCCAGCGGCGTGCAGGCCGCGAGTTCGTCGCGCAGACGTCCTGCGCCGGCGCGGTAGTCGGACTCGGCCAGCACACTGCGCACCGCCTCGGCGATGGCCGCCTGTGCCGGCCGGCCGGTGCGCAGGTTGATGCCCGCTCCCGACCACGCGACCCTGGCCGCGATCTCCGGCTTGTCCTCGGTGTCTCCGGCAACGACGAGCGGGACACCGTGGGCGAGGGCGAACTGCACCCCGCCGTAGCCACCGTTGGTGATCATCGCGTCGACCTTGGGCAGTAGGCTGGTTGTAGGGCAGGAAGGCCTCGACCCTGGCGTTGTCCGGCGCAATTGCGCGCAGGCTCTTCGCCGTCGACTCGTCGCCGGTCGTCGCGACGACCAGCACCTCCCGGTCGGCCAGTGCGCGCAGCGTCGGCATGACCAAGGCCTCCAGGTCACCGTTGGCGATGGTGCCCTGAGTGACGTGCACCACCTGCCGGCCGGCATCCAGATCCGTCCACCAGTCCGGCTTGTCGAACGAAGCGAGGGTCGGCAGGACGGCACCAACGAAGTGCACCGGCGTCCGCAGATCGCTGCGCGGATACTCGAATCCCGGCCCGGTGAGCTGCAGTACGCCGTCGGCCAGCGAATAACCCTCCAGGACGAAGCGCGGAAGCCGGGCAACGCCGAGATCGCTCAGACAACTCCTGGGCGAGCCGTTGCGCGCCGCGGAAGATGACCTTCGTCACCAGCGTGTTCAGCACCCGGTTCCGCAGCCGGCCCAGCGGCGATGTCGATGGCGCCAGGCCCAGCCCGAATGGCGCGGTGTCCCTGCTGGACAGGGTCAGCGGGAGCACGCCGCAGATCAACACCGGCGGCCTCGTGCCCTCGGTCTCCATCAGCAACGGCAGCACACCGGTGAAGGCGGTCTCGGTCAGGACCGCGTCGACCGGCGCGGCCGACATCGCAGCCCGCACGCCGTGGTACTGGGCGGGCATCACCGCGGACGAAGTTGTTCTCCACGTCGAAACGGATCCGCCGGACGCCGGTCAGGTCCTCGCCGCCGGGGAAGGCGCCGGCGACATCGCGATCGTCGTAGTCGGCGGGGGCAGACAGCGCAAGGTGCTCCATGCCGGCGGCCGTGACGGCGTCGGCGAACCGGCTGCCGGTGAGCATCCGCACCCGGTGGCCGGCATCGATGAGATGGCGGCCGATGGTGATCATCGGTGCGACGTGCCCGTAGATCGGGCTGGCGCAGAGCAGGATCGAACTCATTTCACACTCCTGTGGATGGGGACGGCGATACACGCCAGGACGCCGCTCGGGTAGTTTTGATACGGTGACGCCGTAATGAATTCTGAGCAAGGGGTTTTCCGTGCGGACGGCGCACCGGTCGCGGTCGGCCCGGCGCCGACCCGCCGCGCGTACCGGTCACCCGTGCGCGCGGAACAGGCGGCGACCACCCGGCGCCGGCTGCTGACGGCGGCCGGCAAGTGTTTCGCCGAGAACGGTTACGCCGGAACCTCTCTCAAGGCGATCGCGGAACGGGCCGGGGTCTCGGTGGAGACCGTACAGCTCAACGGCCCCAAGGCGGACCTGCTGCTGGCGGCGTACGAGCAGTCGTTCGCCGGCGAGGAGGGCACCACCTCGCTGCTCGAGCGCCCGTCGTTCCGGCGGGTCGTCGAGGGGAGGGATGCGGCTGCCGTCGTCGACGCCCTGGTTGAGTTCATGGCGGTGGCGAACGCCCGGAGTGCCGCGCTGGCGGCGGCTTTCGACGCCGCCGCGCTGTCCGATCCGGTGATCGCGGCGGCCCGCCGAGCCCTGGGCGAGCGGGCGCGGGCCGATTGCCGGACCGGGGTGGCGATGATCGCCTCCCGCGGGGGGCTGGCCTCCGGCCGCGGCATCGACGAGGTCGCCGACGAACTGTGGTTCCTGGTCAAGGCTCCGCACTACCTGAGCCTGGTCGGGGAGGCGGGCTGGACCCCGGGGCAGTACCGGCAGTGGCTCGGCCGCACGCTGCACGGCCTGTTGGGCTGAGCAGGTGTCGGCCGGCCCGCGCCGGCCCCGGGCGCGACACGCGCCCGGCACACAACTGTGGCGCTCAGATGGCTGCCCGGACCGCGTCCGTCATCTCGCGCAGGGTCGCGGCCAGATCGGTGCGTGACGTGGGCACCTCGACCACCCTGATCCCGGCCGGTTCGGCAATCGCGTCGGCCAGTTCGTCGGCCGTCGACACCAGGACGTGCTCGGCGCCGCAGCCCTCGACCAGCTCAGCGAGAAGTACCCCGTGCGGCGTGCCGAAGACCCTTTCGAACGCCCTGGAATGCCGCGGTTCGCCGGGTTCCAGGGTCGAGAAGATCGCGCCACCATCGTTGTTGCTCACCACGATCGTCAGATCCGGCCGGGGTTCGTGCGGCCCGATCACCAGGCCGGTGATGTCGTGCACCGCGGTCAGATCGCCGAGCAGCGCGTAGGTCGGGCCGCCACCGGCGGCGGCCAGTGCCACGCCGACCGCGGTCGACACCGTGCCGTCGATCCCGGCGACCCCGCGGTTCGCCACCAGTCGCACACCCTGCCGGGCGGCTGCGGTGAGCGCGATGTCCCGCGGTGACTGCGAGGACCCGACCACCAGCGTCGCCCCGTGGGGCAGCGCGCCGACCAGGTCCCGCGCCAGCCGCGGCGAGGCGTTGATGTCCTTGGCGTCGAGCACCGCCCGCACCGCCCGGGCCGCGGCGGCATCGGCGTCCCGCCAGCGGCTGCCCCACGCCTGCTCCGGGCGCTGACGCAGATCCGGCCATCCCGCGGCCACCGTGCGCGCCGTCCCAGCGGGGTCCGCATAGAGCTGGGGGTGCGCGATCACGTCCACCGTCACCCGCGGGTCCCCGAGAAGTCGCTGCACCGGCCGGAACAGCGTCGGCCGGCCCAGCACGATCACCCGGTCCGGGCGCGCGGCGTCCAGGAAACCGGTCGCGGCCAGCAGATGCATTCCCGCGCCGAGCACACCCTCCCCCGCCGCGCCGCCGGCCTCGGAGACGACCAGCTGACCGGCGTCCGCCGCCGCCGCGGCCCACGGGTGCGTCAGGTCGGCGAGGAACAGCACCCGCTCACCCGCAGCCGGTGCAGCGACAGCGGGGCCGTACGCGTGATCCACCGCCAGCACACCGGTCCACGGCTGGTCCCGGCCGGTCAGTGCCTCCGGCCACGGTTCCGGCGTCGGGTCCTCCGCGTCGGGCAGCAGCGGATCGGCCAACGGCACGTTCAGCTGCACCGGACCGGCCGGCCCTGGGCGGCCGGCGGCGGCGGCAACGGCGCGGCAGACCATCGACCGCCAACGGGAGTTCTGGCCCGGAACGCGTTGCGGCACTCCGAATTCGTGGAACAGCCGGAGCGCAGCGCCGAAGACCGTGCGCTGGTCGACGGTCTGGTTCGCCCCGACGTCCCGGAGTTCCGGGGGCCGATCGGCGGACAGCACCAGCAGTGGCACGGCGCCGTGGTGCGCCTCCAGCACTGCCGGGTGCAGGTTGCCGACCGCCGTGCCCGACGTGGTCACCACCACCGCCGGACGGCCGGCACCGCGGGCCAGCCCGACCGCCAGGAACCCCGCGGTGCGCTCGTCGATGCGGACATGCAGCCGCAGCCGGCCCGCGACATCCGCGTCGTGCAGGGCCATCGAGAGCGGCGCGTTACGGGATCCAGGGGCCAGCACGACGTCGGTGATCCCACAGGCGACCAACTCGTCGACCAGGACGCGGGCCAGGGCGGTCGACGGGTTCACATCCGCCATTCTCGCTGGCCGCCGCCGACGACGACGTCAACGGGTCGGCTCGCTCGGCCGCCGGTTCGGCGTGGCCGGCGATCGGCAGCCGATCAGAGTTCGTCCGGCGGGGGACCGAAGAGGAACCGACGCCCGGAGATCTCGTCGGGATGCACCCGGACGAACACCGGTTTGACCGTGGCCACCCACGGACGCAGGCCGGAGACCTGGGCGTTCTCGAAGTCGTCGCCCCACTCCACGGCGCGGGCGTGTCCCTTTACCACCACGCTCCACCCACGGTCGGCGTCATATCCGTCGATTTCCAGCGCCACCGATTCGTTGATGGTCAGCGCCGCGAGCTTGGTGCCCTGCGCCGTCCGGAAGACGAAGGTGCCGTTCTGGACGGCGAAGTTGATCGGGAAGATCTCGGGCCGATCGGCGACGCTCAATGCGAGACGACCGAACTCGGTGGAGTGCAGGAGTTCCCAGCACTCCCCCTCGGTGAAGGTGGTGACAGGGGTGGATGTCTCGACCATGTACCGATGATGTGCGCGGCTGACCGGGTCCGGCCAGGGTCCAAGGTCCCCTGAATCGGCCGGGCACGTCGTTTCCATCGGGCGGGCCGATCGCACCCGTCGATCGCACGCGGTCAATCGAGCAGCGCAGCAACGCGAGCGAGCCGGTCCAGCCAGTACCGGGTGGCGGCGGAGTCGGCCCGGACCTCGTCCACCCGGTCCGGCTCGGGTGCCTGTCCCGGTACGGGCAACCAGCCGCCGGCGGGGCTCAGCGGCCGCTCGGTCACGTCGGTGGCCAACAGCGTTGCGGTACCGAGTCCGCACGCATACGGCAGCGCCGGCAGGGCGCCGGCCAGCGCCAGTCCGGCGGCCAGCCCGACCGACGAGTCGACCGCGGACGACACCACCACCGGCAGGCCGGCGGCGGCGGCGATGCGCAGGGCGGACGGCACACCGCCCAGTGGCGGCACCTTGATCACGGCGATGTCGGCGGCCCCGGACAGCGCCACCCGCTCCGGGTCGTCGGCCCGCCGGATGGACTCGTCGGCGGCGATCGGTGGCCGGACACGCTGCCGGACAGCGGCCAATTCCGGCAGGGTGCGGCACGGCTGTTCGACGTACTCCAGACCCCCGGCGGCCGCATCGAGCGCATCGATGGCGTCGACGGCGTCGCCGACGGTCCAGGCCGCGTTCGCGTCCACCCGGATCCGGCCGGCCGGACCGAGCGCCTCCCGCACCGCCGCCACCCGGTCCACGTCGGCGGTGAGATCGACCCGCGGGTCGGCAACCTTGATCTTCGCCGTCCGGCAGCCCGAGGCGCGAACGAGCTCGGCCGCCCGGGCCGGCGGCACCACCGCGATCGTGGTGTTCACCTCCACGCTGTCCCGCAACGCCGCCGGCCACGGTGTCGTGGCAGAGTCGATGGCCGCCCGCAGCCAGGGAACGCTCTGCGCGTCGTCGTAGTCGCGGAACGGCGCGAACTCCGACCAGCCCGCCGGCCCGTGCAGCAGGACACCCTCGCGGACCGTGATGCCACGGAAGCGCTCCACCAGCGGCAGCGCGAACACCCGCGCCGAACGCAACAGGGCCGGCAGATCCACGGCGGGCGCAGAGCTCACCGGATCATCCTGCCCCCACCCGCCCCCGTCGCGGCACCGCCCGGCCGCGACACCGCCGAGCACGGAACCGAGCGGCCGACCGGGCACCCCGGATCGGCCGGTAATGTCCCCGGCGGCGGTCCTGACAGTGCGGTCGGGGCCGTCCCGGGCGGGAGATCATCCGCGGTGGTACCCCTTCTCGCCGATCCGTGCGGCCAGCGGGCTGCGCCAGTCAACTCCCATTGCTGCGCGCTGCACCGCGGCGGCGAAGTCCAGTCGCGGCGTCCACCCCAACAATTCTCTGGCCCCGCGGTTGTCGTACACCCGGTCGATCGCCGGGAACATCCGCCACCCCAAACCGGCATAGGCGTGTTCGGCTGCCGGCAACCTACGCCAGACAACGGCGGGCGCGTCCCGCCGCAGCGCGGGCGCGTCCGCCCGGGAGAACGGCGTGGTCGCACTGACGATCAATCTGGCGAAGCCGATCGCCGGCGCGCGCTCCAGCGCGCGCAGGTGCGCATCCACCACGTCGGCGAGATCGATACGGCGGTACAGCAACTCGTTCACCTGCGTGTTCGCGGTGGAATAGACAGTTGCGACGGCGGGGTTATCGTCGGACTCGGGGAAGAACCGCGAGGTTCGCAGGACGACGCAGGGCATGCCGGACTCGCGGTGCACCAGTTCGCACAGGTCCTCCGCGGCCACCTTGGTGGCGCCGTAGATGTTGCGCGGCAAGGGGTGTACGTCCTCGGTGACCCAGACCGCCGGCTCTGCATCCGCCGGGGTCAGGGCGCGCCCGAAGGTGCTCGTCGTGCTGGTGAAGACGAAACTCCGGACGCCCGCCGCCGCTGCCTCCTCGAGCAGGGTCAGCGTCCCGCTGACGTTGGCGTCGACGAACGCCTGACGCGGATGCGTTGCCACGTGCGGCTTGTGCAGCGTCGCGGTGTGAACGACGGCGTCGGCACCACGGACAGCGCGAGCGACCAGCTTCCGGTCGCCGATCGAGCCGACGATCTCGGTCGAGGGCGACGGCAGCACGTCCAGCCCGGAAGCCCGGTGTCCGCGGTCCCGCAGCGTGGCGACGACAGCCTCTCCGAGATGACCGGCCGAGCCGGTGACCAGCACGCGCATGCCGCCGTCCTATCACCGGGCGCAGACCTTTCCCGCGCCGGCTGGGGGCCTATCGGATGCCGGACCAGATCGGCCGTGCGGTGGTCAGCCGCCGGGTGCCCGTCCAGGTACCGCTGTAGACCTTGAGCACCCCGTCGGTACCGAGGACCAGCCGTTCGACGCCGCTGCCGGTCCCGTTCGATTGCCACTTCACGCTCCCGTCGGGCGCGACGATCTGCAGGTTGCCGTTCGCCCGCACCGCGAGGGAGGACCCCGGTGTCCGGGTCCCGGTCCGGAACCGCGCGGTGCCGGCGGCGGTGTAGACCACGAAGTTCCCGTCCTGTTGCATCGTGGCGCGGTAGCCGCCGGCCACGCTGTGCATGGTCTGGCCCGCGCGCAGCCACTGCCCCTCCAACAGCGCGTTGTACGGGCCGTGCAGGCCGCCCTGCAACCCCGTGATCCCGGGGTTCCGACCGAACTTGGGCCAGCCGATCGAGCCAAGGGTCCCGCCGGGGACGGTGTAGGAACTCACCGCACCGCCACTGCCGTTGTAACCGGCGACGGTGACCCGGAGACCGCCCCGCTCCTGGGTGATGACCGGGGTGTTCTGCACGACCAGGTTGGTCGGAATGGTGGCCAGCACGGCACGGGTGCGGCCGTTCAGGACCAGGAACTTGCCCTGCTTGGCTGGCACCACCATGTCCTGCGCGCCGTCCGAGTTGAAGTCGGCGGTGGCGATCGAGGTGCCCTGGGTGTAGGCGATGTTCGCCCCGTACGGTGCCAGCGATGTGCCGGTGTTGGCGAGCACCCGGCCGGTGGCGGGGTCGATCACGAAGATGCGCGGATATTTGGCGGTGCCGTTGCTGACCGAGATGAGCTCGAGGATCTGCGGCCTCCCGGTGCCGAGCACATCGGCGAAGGTCGGCGAGGCCTGCGCCTGACCGCCGAGGTCGGCGGTGGCCCATTTGAGGCGGCAGGCGGCGTCGTAGGCGACCAGCTGGTTCCCCCCGGCCCCGTACTGGATTGGACCGGTGGAGCCGAAGACGATCAGCGGCTGACCGCCGACCTCGGCGACCGCCGGCGAGGAGTTGTTGTAGCCGGACCTGGCATACGTGCTGCCGGACACCAACTGGGTGGCGGAGCAGATCTGCAGACCCTTGTCCGTCAGGATTCGCAGGATCCCACCGTTGCGGTCCCCGGCGAACTCGGCACTGGTGTCGCTGCTGGTGATCACCTGCGAGCGGCCGATGCCGTAGAGGTCGGCCAGTGCGGGCGTGGCCATGGTCGAGTCCGCATTGCGGAAGGCCCACAGCTGGTCGCCACGGTTGTCGGCGTCCACGCCGTGCACCCAATGGCCCGATGACCCGCCGAAGCCGCGGACGAGGCCGTCGACGCGGGCGATGGACAGGCCCCCCAGCAGAAACCCGCCGGAGGCCGCGATCCGCGTTGCCGGGTTGGAGCTCCACTGCAGCGCGCCGGAGGGGGCGTACTTGCGGTACAGCGGGTAATTGTCCTTGCCGTCCTGCGCCACCGGAACGTAGACGAATTTGCCGTCCGTGGACAGCGGCGCCCGCACCTGCGGGCGGTTGGCGTATCCGGCACCGGCGTTCAGCCCGGCCCACCCGGCCAGCGGGGTACCGCTGTCCAGGTCGAAGGCCCGGAGGTCGCCGGTCCGCCCGCCGACCGCCACGAACGGATTGCCGCCGTTGTCGACCACGACCGGGGACGACTCGCTGATGTGACCACCGGCGGAGCGCGACCAGTCCTGGGTGAACGTCGGGGCACTCCGTGCAGCGGCGGGTGCGGGCGCCTGCGCATAGGCGCCGACGGGACCAGTCAGTCCGACGACCAACCCGGAGGCCACCAGCACCGCAGCGGCCTTCATACCTCGATGCATGGCGTTCCTTTGCGCGTCGGCAGTGCGACGGGGCGACGTGGCCACCGGCTCGGCGGGCGCGAACCCGTTCACAGCAAGGCGCCTCGTCTGCGAATGAGGCGTCGGTCACACGCCGGCAGAAATGGAAATCCGGCGCTGGAGAATCGGAAGGTACTGGCCGTCTCTCCTGCCGGTCAAACATTGTGGGAATTACACTCGATCGCCGAACTCGCGGAATTCGTAGTGACATCATTTCCCGCTATGCCGACGGCCAGCCGTGGCGGGATACGCATGCGCCGATAGCGACAACGTTGTTCCGTCGGCCGCCGTCAGGATGGCCGCCGGAGGCGGATGCGCGCGGACGCGGATCGGGCCGCAGGATTCGCCGACGCGGAAGCTGCTCAGCGGCGCTCGATCTCGAAGATCTGACTGGCGGAACCCTGACGCCACAGGTGTTCTACCGAGCGCTCCGGACAGGACGATCGGGCAGTCACGGCGGAGCAACACCGCGCGGCCAACGCCTGGCCAGCAAGACGTGGCAGGCGTGATCCGGCAGCGCCGGCAATCGGCTCGTCCGCTTTTCGATCGGCGGCCGCGGCACCGCCGATGGTGTTCTCTCAGTCCGGCACCCACCACCCGGTCGCGGCAGCAGCAAATGCGCACGCATTTGCGGGGTGGCGACCCATCAACCGGCGCCTGCATCACTTGCCGGCTTCAGCACGGCAATGCCCACCCGCAACCGTCCGCGCCGCCATCCAGGGCACCGTCATCGGAACAGGCGGGGCCCGCTCGTAAGGTGACGGTCATGGGCACCGCCGCTGTCAGCGCGATCTTCGACCCCACCCGATGGCGGGAGGTGGACGGCTTCCGGCTTCACCGACATCACCTATCACCGGCAGATCGGGCCGGCCGCCGGCGACGGCCGGACCGCGGCCGGCGAACGTGTCGACCTGCCCACCGTGCGGATCGCGTTCAACCGGCCGGAGGTCCGCAACGCGTTCCGCCCGCACACCGTCGACGAGTTGTACCGGGCGCTCGACCACGCCCGGATGACCAGCGACCGTCGGGTGCGTGCTGCTCACCGGCAACGGGCCGAGCGAACGGGACGGCGGCTGGGCCTTCTGCTCCGGCGGCGACCAGCGGATCCGCGGCCGCGTCCGGCTACCAGTACGCGCAGGGTGAGACAGCGGAGACCGTGGACCCCGGCCGCGCCGGCCGGCTGCACATCCTCGAGGTGCAACGGCTGATCCGGTTCATGCCGAAGATCGTCATCGCGGTGGTGCCGGGATGGGCCGCCGGCGGCGGTCATTCCCTGCACGTGGTCTGCGATCTCACCCTGGCCAGCGCCGAGCATGCCAGGTTCAAGCAGACCGATGCCGACGTCGGTTCGTTCGACGCCGGCTACGGGTCGGCGTACCTGAGCCGGCTGGTCGGCCAGAAGTTTGCTCGCGAGATCTTCTTCCTGGGCCGGGAATACACCGCCGAGCAGATGCAGGCGATGGGCGCCGTCAACGAGGTCGTCCCGCATGCCGATCTGGAAACCGTTGCGCTGCAGTGGGCGTCGGAGATCAACGGCAAATCGCCGACGGCGCAACGGATGTTGAAGTATGCGTTCAACCTGGCCGATGACGGCATGGTCGGCCAGCAGTTGTTCGCCGGCGAGGCGACCCGGCTCGCCTACGGCACGGACGAGGCAGTCGAGGGTCGAGACTCCTTCCTGCAGAAGCGTTCGGCCGATTTCTCCCGCTACCCCTGGGCATACTGAGTCCGACATGCCCCGACCAGCTGCGAAATTGTCGAGGTCCCCACCGGTGACTGGTTGTTCGATCTGCTGCCCCGGCTGCAGGCGGCGCTGCGCGGCGAGGGCGATGCGCTGTTGCCGGTGCCGGCGGGCCATCCCGCCGAGGCCGGGCGGCTGGTCACGGCACTCGCCGGCGGAACGGCGCTCGCGGACATCGAGGACGACCCGTCCGACCCGACCGCGCGTGGTGGTCGCCACTTCGGGTTCGACGGGCACCCCGAAAGGTGCGCTGCTGCCCGTCTCTGCGCTCGTCGCGTCCGCCGACGCCACCCGGTGCGCACTGACCTGCACGGGCGGCCTGCACCCGCATCGGACGAACGGCCCCCGGCAACCGACCGCACCCACCGGCACGTGGCTGCTGACGCTGCCGGCGCAGCACATCGCCGGACTCCAGGTGCTGCTTCGCGCCGTCGCCGAGGGCAGCACACCGGTGATCATGGACACCGCCCGCCCGTTCACCACCGAGGCGTTCACCGGCGCGGTGTCACGCATGCCGTCGGGCCGCCGCTTCGTGTCCCTGGTGCCGACCCAACTGCACCGGATCCTGGCCGATCCCGAATCGACCGCTGCGCTGGCGACCTTCTCCGCGGTGCTGGTCGGCGGTGCGGCGACGCCGCAGGCGCTCGTCGACGACGCCCGGCAGGCGGGAATCTCGATCGTCACCACCTACGGGATGAGCGAAACCTGCGGAGGCTGCGTGTACGACGGGGTGCCGCTCGATCAGGTCACGGTAGGAGTCGAGGGAGTGGGTGTGGAGCAGGACGCCGGCGATTCGGTCGGCACCCGGCCCGACGGGACGCGGGCCGGCGGACGCGGCCGGGGCAGGGTGTCGCTCAGCGGTCCGATGGTGGCGCGCGGATACCGGGAGATGCCGCGGCACCCGGCGTTCTGGCGGCGACCGGGTGATGCCCACCGCACCTTCGTCACCGATGACCTGGGTGTCTTCGCTGCCGGTCGCCTCAGCATCGTCGGCCGGATCGACGACGTTCTGGTCACCGGCGGCGTCAAGGTGGACCCGGCGGTCGTCGAGACCGTGCTGGTCCGCGTCGTCGGCGTGGCCCAGGTCGTGATCACCGGCGTGCCCGACGAGCAGTGGGGCACGGCCGTCGTCGCCGTGGTGCAGCCGGATGCCGGGATCACGCCGGATCTGGCGACGCTGCGGGCGGCAGCGGTGTACGCCCAGGGCCCGGCCGCCGCCCCGAAGCACCTCGTTCTGGTCGACCGCCTCCCACACCGCGGACCGGGCAAGCCGGACAGGTCAGCCGTGCGGAACCTGGCCCTTCGCGAACTGGCGCGCCGCGGGCGGCCCGCAATTCCCGGCCGCGGTCCAACCGCCGGCGACGGCTCAGCTGATGGACAGGGGCCGGGCATCCGATGACATCCCGCGAACGGTCGGGCACCGATCGGGACGCGGCAGTTGGACCGGCCGCCGGCCGCGGACCGCGGGCGGGAAGCGGCCGCGCCGGAGTCGGCCGGCAGACGCGCCGGTTCAGCAGGGCCGAACTCGAGTCTTTCCACGGCGCCAAGGTCGACGACCTGGTCGGTCCGGGCATGAAACTGCTGTTCGTCGGGATCAATCCGGGGCTCTGGACCGCGGCGGTCAACGCACATTTCGCCCGGCCGGGCAACAGGTTCTGGCCCGCCCTGCAGCTGGCCGGGATCACCCCGCACCGGATCGACGCCAGCCGCGGGCTGCTGCCCGACGACCGGCGTCAGCTCCTGGACGCCGGCATCGGGATCACGAACCTGGTTCCGTACGCGACCGCACGGGCCGACGAACTCACCGCCGAGCAGCTGCGGGGGGCGACCGCGCCGCTGACCGCCGTCGTCCAGCGGTATCGACCCCGGGTCGTCGCGGTGCTCGGGGTGTCCGCCTACCGGCTGGCGTTCGCGGTGCGCGCCGCGAAGCAGGGCCGGCAGGACGCCACCGTGGCCGGCGCGGAGTTGTGGGTGTTGCCCAATCCCAGTGGCCTCAACGCCCATGAGACGGCAGCCAGCCTCGCGACCGCGTACCGGGCTGCCGCGGTCGCCGCCGGGGTCGTTGCCCCGGACACGCCGCCGGAAGATCCCGCAGGCCGGGTCGGCGACGACTGACCGGTGTTCTGCGCAACAGCGCACGCAGGCGCGTCGGCGGCGGGCGGCCGCCGGCGCAGTAGGGTCGCTGCACGTGGCAACCGCACAGCAGTGGCTCTCGGCCGCGCGTCCCCGGACGCTGCCCGCCGCGATCGCACCTGTCCTCGTCGGGACCGGCGCCGGGATCGCGCTCGGCGGATTCTCCTGGCTGCGCGGCGGGCTGGCGCTGGTGGTCTCCCTCGCGCTGCAGGTGGGCGTCAACTACTCCAACGACTACTCCGACGGGATTCGCGGGACGGACGCCGACCGGGTCGGTCCGCTGCGGCTGGTCGGTTCCGGTCTCGCCGCGCCGCGAACGGTCAAACTCGCGGCCTTCGGCTGCTTCGCGGTGGCCGGCGCCGCGGGGTTGGTGCTCGCGGTCCTCACCACCTGGTGGCTGATCCCGGTCGGTGTCGCCGCCGTCGCGGCCGCGTGGTTCTACACCGGCGGCCCGAAGCCCTACGGCTACGCCGGCTTCGGCGAGATCTTCGTCTTCGTCTTCTTCGGGCTCGTCGCCGTGCTCGGCACGACCTACGTTCAGGCCGGGCGACTCTCGCTCACCGCGGTGATCGGGGCCATCGGCATCGGTCTGCTGGCCTGCGCGCTGCTGATGGCCAACAACCTGCGCGACGTGCACACCGATGTGGCGGCGGGAAAGCGCACGCTGGCCGTCCTGCTGGGCGAGCCGCTGAGCCGGCGGGTCTTCGTGCTGATGATCGCCGGGGCCTTCGTCGCCGCCGTCAGCATCGCGTTCACCGCGCCGTGGTGCCTGCTCGCCCTGCTGGCGGTTCCGCTGGCCGTCGTTCCGGTCCGGCGGGTCCTCGGCGGAGCCCGCGGGCCCGCGCTGATCCCGGTCCTGGGCGCGACCGGGCGGCTGGAGTTCGTCTACGCCGTGTTGCTGGGGCTGGGGCTGGCGTTGGAGGCGTGGCGGTAAAGACGGTCCGGGAGGGTGCGGCTTCGGTCGTCGCGCCCGTCGAGCCGAGCCTGCGGACTACCCGGGACCGCCGACGGGTAACCCGGAACCCGCGCAGCGGGTCGGGGAACGCGCCGGGCTGGCACCATGGACGGCATGCTGATCGCGGGGACGCAGCGGTGGAAGATCACCATCACCGAGCCCGAAGCCCTGCGAATCGCGCTGTACGTCAGGGACGTCGCGGGTCTCGAGCCGGTCACGGTGCCGGAGATCCCGCCGCTCGACCCACCCGCCGATGTCTGGCCGGTGTGGTCCCGTCGGCCCGTCGAGGTGCAGGCCACCCGCGGCGTCAAACTGCTGGGCGGCAGGGACGTCGACGTGGGAATCGCTTCCGGCCAGTGGGCCCGCTGGTGGCGCCATGCGCTCGAGGTCGGGGCGAGCGCGATCGACGACTTCCGGCCGCCGGCGTTCCTGGCCCTGGCCGGCGTCCCGGACCTGCGTGCGCTGATGCAGCGGCACTTCTACAACGCCAACCTGTGGTCGGACGGGCTCAATGACGACCCGCGGGTGCGGGCCGCCCAGTCGGCGCCGGCGATCGGACTGAACGCCCTGATCCGCGACCTGCCGACGATGGTCGGCCACCGGCCGAGACCCTTCGACCTGCGGATCACCGTCATCGGCGTGCAGACCAAGCGGGCGTGGATCCTCGCCCCCGAACACATTCTGATGACCCGCCATCTGCTCGCGGACCGGGACAACGCCGTGGACTGGTTGCGCCAGCGCATCCTCGCGTTGGCCTGACCCGGGCGGCGACGCCGCCCGCGCGCCGGACGCCCGCGACGCCAGCTGGGGATCGGCCGAAGACGTCCGTCAGCCGCCCTGGATCCATTCGGTGGCAACTGTGAAGTCGTCCAGGGCCTCCTGGATCGGTTCGACGCCCAGACCCGGGCCGGTCGGCACGGCGATCTGCCCGTCGTCGAGCTCGAAGGGCTCGGTGATGTCGCTGCTCGTAGAACCGGTCCGAGGCGGACACGTCACCGGGCAGGGTGAATCCCGGCAGGGCCGCCAATGCGGCGTTCGCGGCGCGGCCCAGACCGGTCTCCACCATTCCACCGCACCAGACCGGGATGCCGTTCGCCTGGCACAGGTCGTGGATCCGGCGGGCGGCGAGGTAGCCGCCGACCCGGCCGGCCTTGATGTTGATCACCTGGCAGGACCGCATCGCGATGGCGTCGGCGGCGGCGCGGACCGAGACGATCGACTCGTCCAGGCAGACCGGGGTGCTGATCAACCGGGCGAGTTCGGCGTGCTGGCGCAGATCGTCCTCGGCGAGCGGCTGCTCGATCAGCAGCAGGTCGAAGGCGTCCAGCCGGCGCAGCGTCCGGGCGTCGGCCAGGGTGTACGCCGCGTTCGCATCGACCTGCAGCGGGATCAGCTCGCCGAACCGTTCGCGGACGGCCTCCACCGGGTCGATGTCCCAGCCGGGCCGGATCTTCAGCTTGATCCGCAGGTAGCCCTGCGCCAGGTAGTCGCCGACGACGTCCAGCAGCACGGGCAGCGAGGGCTGGATACCGACCGACACCCCGGACGGCACCGACGTCCGGGTCGCTCCGAAGTACCCGGCGAACGACCGGCCGGAGCCGCGCAGTTGGGCGTCCAGCACCGCCATCTCCAGAGCGGCCTTCGCCATCCGGTGACCCACGAACGGCGCCAGCAACGGCTCGACCTGTTCGGCGGTGACGTCGGTGCCGGCCGCGGACTCCGCCAGCAATCGCGGAACCAGGAATCTGCGGAGCACGTCGACTGCCGCCTCGGTGTATTCGGAGCTGTACAGCGGCGCCTCCATGGCGACGCACTCGCCCCAGCCCTGCACGGCGACCGACTGGTGATCGTGGAACAGTTCGTCACCGACGACCCTGACCAGCACGGCGAGCCGTTCGGACTCCACCCCGAACGACGTCTCGAATGCGCTCCTCAGCGGCATCCGGATCGTCCGCAGTTCGACGCCGGTGATCTTCATGGGTCACTCCCGGTCCGTGGCGAGGCGGGTTTCGCGGCTGAGCAGGTACCAGCCATCCTGGGCGAAACCCACGATGTGCCATGCGCTGTCGGCCATCAACAGGGCAAGTGTGGCGCGCAGTTGGAAGCGCCAGGCGAGGGCGACCCGGGGGTCGCTGCGTCGCACGTTCTCGATGTCGCGGGGGATGCCGACCAGGGCCCAGGCGGACCCGCGGGCGTTCCCGCCGACCACCGGTCGACCGTCCTCACCCACCGAGAGCAGCTTGGACGCGCCGGCCCGCACCAGCGTGTCGAGGTCGGCGCCGGCCGGTCTCCCCGATCGGCCGGCGCCGGACCGGCGGCTCGCCTCGACCGTCCACGGCGCCGACAGATCCCACACAGCTTCGATCCGGTCACTGGGCTGACCCCGATTCGCACCGTCGTCCATGACGCCGTAGAAGTCGACGAAGTAGGTCAGCGGGCGCGCGCCGAGCCGGCTGATGTTGAAGTGCGCATTGCGGGCGATCAGCGGATCGAAGGTCCAGGTGACGGTGCTCAGTCCGCGTTCGAGAGCCCACTGCCGCTGGTGCCACTTGAGCGCACCGCCGACGCCGCGCCCTGCGGCGCCCGGCAGGACACCGGTGATGTGCGAATGCATCGAAGCACCCAGCGGTTCGGTGAAGAAGGCCGCGCTGGCCCCGACGAGGCGGTCGTCGACCGTGCGATAGGCGCCCATCAGGTAATTGCCGCCGTGCCCGAGCGCGCGCAGCAGGTGCGGCTGCACATCGAACGGCTGCCCGTCGCGGATGCCCCACACCTGCTCGAGCAACCGGCAGGCCACCGTCATCTGCTCGATCGTTTCCAGCGGCCGCACCCCGACGCCCGCCCGGTCCGCGGCCGCCCCCGCGGTGGCAGCGGCGGAGATCAGCAGATCCCGGGTACCTGCCGCCCCGGTTGACCCGGCCGAGGGTTCCCATCGTGCGGTGGCCATCAGGATCCGATCGCCGCGGCCGTCATGACCCCGCCGCCGCCCCGTCCCCCGCGGGCCGTTTCTGCGCCGCCCCGTCGTGCGCCGCCCCGTCGTGCGCCGCCCCGTCGTGCGCCGCCCCGTCGTGCGCCGCCCCGTCGCGCGCCGCCCCGTCGCGCGCCGCGCCGAGGCCGGCCCGGCCGTCGACCGGCGGCCCGCCCGCCGACAGCAGGTCCTGCACCAGCGCGGCGAGCAGAGCCGTCCTCGGCACCAGATGACGCACCAGGATGTGCTCGTTGTCGGCATGCGCGCCGCCGCCGACCGCACCCAGCCCGTCCAGGGTGGGAACCCCGATCCCGGCGGTGAAGTTGCCGTCGGATCCGCCGCCGACGGTGGTGGCCTCCAGCTGCCCGACGCCGGTCCGCAGGGCGAGGTCCCTCGCCCGCTCGAACAGCGCCGCTCCGGACGTCGGCTCCATCGGCGGCCGGTTCGGCTCGCCGGTCACCGTGAGGACCGCCCCGGGAAGGGTGGGACGCAGCGCCTGCATGGCGCGGTGCACCCGGTCCTGCTCCGCCCTGGTCCGCGCCCGGACGTCGATCTGCAGGAAAGCGCCGGCCGGGACGGTGTTGGTGGTGGTGCCGGAGGCCGCCACGGTCGGGGTCACGGTGGTGCCGAGCGCGGGGTCGCCGAGCACGGACGTGGCCAGGATGAGATGCGCGAGTTCGACGCTGGAGTTGACCCCCTTCTCCGGTTCTCCGCCCGCGTGCGCGGCCCGGCCGGTGACGTCGACCCGGTACAGCGAGGTGCCCTTGCGTCCGGTCTTCAGCGAGGCGCGCGGCCCGGCCCCCTCCAGCACGAAACAGGCTTCGCAGCCGCGCGCCTCGTCCTCGATGAGAGCCCGGGACGTCGGCGAGCCGATCTCCTCGTCGCCGGTGACCAACAGGCACACGCCGTCCAGCAGGACGCCGCGATCGCGCGTCGCGGCGAGCGCGTGGATCGCCTGAACCAGTCCCGCCTTCATGTCGACGGTGCCGGGACCACGGAGAACCTCACCGTCGAGCACGAAAGGATGGTGCGTCAGCGAACCCAGGGGCCACACCGTGTCGTGGTGGGCGAGCAGCACGATCCTGTTCGGCCCCGGCCCGAACCGCCAGCGCAGGTGGCTGCAGCCGTCGACCTCGATCCGGTCCGGCGCGAAGCCGAGGCGACGTTCACCGACGGTGGCGATCAGCTCCGCACTCTGCCTGACCGCCGCCAGATCCGACGACGGGGATTCGCACCGTACGAAGGCTTCGAGGTCGGCGAGCATCTGCGGTAAACGTTCATCCACACCCTGCCCGAGACCCGCAGAGGCCGCGACGGCGCTGTGGGAGTCGGTTGTCATGCCGACAGCGTAGGTCCCGGGGGTCGGACCTCAGTCGACGGCGTCGTCGCCGCGCAGCGCGGCCTGCAGCCTCATCCGCTCATTGCGGCGATGCTCCGACGCCTGCGCCATGGCCTCGTTCAGCCTGCGGCGGGGACCGGAGAACAGCAGCCAGGACAGCGGCAACTGCACGATGATCGCGAACAGCAGCGCCACGATCAGCGGCATGAAGAACATCAGCACCGCCGTCAGCGCGGCGACGAGCGCCAGTCGCAGCAGGGTGTACATCGCGATCAGGGCGAACAGCGACGACGCGCCGGACGCGGGCCGGCCGGCGGGTCGGTTCGCGGCGGACGACCCGGCCCCGGACTGGAAGTCGTCGGCATCATCAACCCGGGGGTCGGCACCATGATCAACTCCCGGCTCCGCGCCGTCAGCAACGCCCGGGTCGGCGACGTGATCAACACCGTAATCGGCCCCGGGACCAGCACCGTTTTCGGACCGGTCGTCCGGCCGGGAGTTGTCCACGGACCCAGGGTAACGAGCGGCCGAGCCGGGTCGCCGCCCAGCCGATCCCGCCCAGCCGATCCCGCCCAGCCGATCCCGCCCAGCCGATCGCCGCAGGCAGGCCGGATCAGCCCGCCGGGGAGGGATCAGCCCGCCGGGGACTCGCCGGTCGGGCGATGCTCGAACCGGGTGGCCAGCACGACGGTCGTCCGCGTCCGCGCGACCCCCTCGATGGCACGCAGCCGACCGATGCACCTGTGCAGGTCGTCGACCGTCGCGACCCTGACCTGAACCACAAACGCCTCGTCGCCGGCGACGCCGTAGCAGCTCTCGACCTCGGGGATGGCCTCGAGCGCGGCGGCGATCACCTCGTCCCGGCCATACTCTCCGGGTTCGATACCGACCAGCGCCGTCACCCCGAGGCCGATGGCATGCGGGTCCACGGTCGCCCGGAACCCGGTGATCACCCCCGTCGACTCGAGCTTGCCCACCCGCTCGTGCACCGCCGAAGACGACAGCCCCACCAACCGGGCAAGCTCGGCATAGCTCGCCCGGCCGTCGACGCGCAGCGCGTCGATCAGCCGACGGTCCACCGCGTCCATGCTCGACCGTCCTCCCCCTCGAACCTGCCCCCTCGTTCCTGCATCGAACCGTAACGGGAGCGCGCCGCACCGGTAGGGGTGGCTCCGGGGCTCGGGCCGACCGGCCGTCCGATGGGCAATCGGGTGAATCCAGAAAAAAATGCGAAGTGGACGTATTGGGCTGTTTAGCCGGTTCGGGACGGGGGTAACTAGGCGTGCGAAGCCCGAATCTACTAGCTACAGTGTCAACGCGGAATCGGGCAAAGCGTACGAAGGCAGTGGTGCGACGGCCGGATGTACGGGACAATCACTTCACAACAGCAACAAAGGTCGCACAATGGACAGACGCCAGACCGGCGGAGAGGCCAGTCGGGGCCCGAGTAGGAGGTGGCACGTGACCATGGATTCAGAGCGGTTGCTGACCCCGGGGGAGGTGGCCCTGATGTTCCGGGTCGACCCCAAGACTGTGACGCGGTGGGCATCCGCCGGTCGCATCGGTTCCATCCGGACACCCGGTGGACACCGCCGATTCCGCGAATCAGAGGTGAGCGCACTGCTCGCCGACCTGACTGTGGACGCCTCGCGATCCAGCGCCTGACCGCGCCTTCGCAGGAGTCCAGCACCTGAGCTGTGTTGCGTTGGCGGGTCGAAACAACCCCCGGCCGGGCCCGCTCAGAGATGCTCGGAACGCCCCGGGTTCGCCTTGACGCGAGCCCGGGGCGTTGCTGTCTTCCCCACCGGAGCCACGGGCCACCAACGGGGGTCCCGCGCAGGAGGACGTTCTGACCACCTACCACTCGATCCGGTGACGGAACTGTCACTTCACCCGGATTGGGCCAGTCGCTCGGCAGCGGATGTGCGTACTCTGATCAGCAGAGAGGGAGGTAGCCGATGTACATGCTCGTGGCGATCGCCGTGACGATTCTGGTGATCGCGTTGGCCTGGCGCGGTATCGGCGCCCGTACCCCCGGCGGCGACTCGTCGGGCGCAGGTATCACCAGGCCGCAACGCCCGTCCCGTCCGACCCGCACCGTCGCGCCGGACGATGACCCTGAATTCCTCAATGAGATCAACCGCAAGTTGCGCGGCGAGGACAAGAGCGGCTGATCCTGGCGGCAGTGCACGACGTCGGCGCATCCCACCCGAGGCGCATCCCACCCGAGGCGCATCCCTGCCGAGTGGAACGACGTCCCGGCCATCGTTGCCGTTGGTTCCTTTCCGGCCCTCTCCCCTGGAGCAGACGGTCCGCCCGTCAGCCGCCGCTCGGTTCCGCGCCGGATGACCCGCTGCTGGCAGCCGGCGATCCCGGCCGGCGGATGCTTCTGCTCATTGACCTGGCGCCCGGCGACACATGTACCGGGCTGACGGCGCCGATCAGCGCCGATGAACCGCCGAGCCGGGAATCAGCCGGTCAGTTCAGGCCCGCGTAGGAGTGCAGCCCGGACACCACCATGTTCACGAAGAACAGGTTGAACAGGATGGACACGAAGCCCACCACAGAGATCCAGGCCGCTCGCCGGCCCCGCCAACCGGCGGTCGACCTCGCGTGCAGGTACGCCGCGTAGATCACCCAGGTGATGAATGCGCACGTCTCCTTCGGATCCCAACCCCAGTAACGCCCCCATGCCACCTCGGCCCACATCGCACCCGCGATCACCGCGAAGGTGTAGACGGGGAAGGCGACGATCGCCGTCCGGTACGCGATGCGGTCCAGGGTGGCGGTGGACGGCAGCTTCAGCATGAGCGACTCGCGGTTCGATCGGGCCGCCACCGGCCCGTCCGCGACGATCGCCGCGGCCCCGTCTCCGCCGGGCGGGCCGCTGCTCCCCGGAAACGGAATCGCGGGAGGTCGCGGTGGACTTGCGATCCGCGCTGCCGCGCAGCAGGTAGAGCAGCGACGCCGCGCCGCTGACCATCAGCACGCTGGAGGACAGCGCGACGGTGGTGACGTGGATCCACTTCCAGTAGGAGTTCAGCGCTGGAACGACCGGCGCGGCCGGCACATACAGCACCGTCCCGGCGACGAACATCAGCATAACGACCGGGAGCATCACGAACAGCCCCATGGTGCGGGCACCGGTCCGGGCGAGCACCACCAGCCAGCAGAGCACCGCGGCCGCGCAGATCACCGACGTGAACTCGTACATGTTGCCCAGCGGCAGCCGGTGCGTGGCCAGACCGCGCGCAACGATCGACAGCAGGTTGGCGGCGAGGCCCACCGCCGTGACGACCACCGCGGCGCGGCCGATGCGCTCCGCCCAGGGTGCACGGGGGCGGGACGGAAGGGCACCGATGGTTCCCAGATCGCCGGCCCCACCGGTCCGGGTGAGCGTCGAGGTGGAACCAGCGCGCGACCCGACTGCGCCGGCCGATCCCGAGCCGGCATTCACCAGGTCGGCGGGGAGGTCACCGCCGCGTCGGGACGCGAACTCGACGGCGTAGCAGACCAGCGCCACGACGTACCCGGCGAGCGCGGCCTCGAAGGCCAGGTCGGAGATCTGAGCCCAGGTCTCATTCATGACGCCGCTTCCTTCTGCTGCAGGTGCTGTCTCCGGCCGTCCGGCCGCTTCATCGTCGTTCCGGGGGCGCCACGGTTGCCCGCCGGAGGGGTGTCATCGCTGCCCCGCCGTGCCGGTGGGCTCGGGAAGCCGCGCCAGCATCTCGAACTCCTCGCCGTAACCGGCCTGGTCGGTGCGGGCGAGCCCACCGACCTCCACCACCGTACGGTCCGCGGCCTTCGCTCGGGCGACCGGTGCACCGGATCGATCGGCCGGCGGGCCGGTCGGCGGATCGGCCGACGGGGCGTCGGGCACGGTGACCGGCCGGAGCCGGAACCACACCCGGCGGCGCTTGCAGATCAACGACACCATCAGCCCGATCAGCAGGGTGACCGCGAAGATCAGCGCCCAGACCTGCGCCGGGTCGAACGAGGTCTGCAGCGACACCCACTCGTTGAAACCGGTGAAGGTGACCGTGGTGCCGTCATCGAGGGTGACCGACTCGCCCGGCATCAGGTTCGCCCGCGCCTGCTTGGTCAGCAGACCCTTGTCCACCTGACCGGTGTCGATGGCGAAGACGGACTGTGACCGGCCGCCCTCCATCCCGAGGTCGCCGCGGTAGACGTCCACGGCGACACCGGGATTGTCCGGTGCCGGGAACGAGGAGGTCATGATGCCGCCGTGCAGCGTCGCGGTCGGCGCGAAGATGCCGACGATCGCCAGTTGCTGCCGGCGGATGTCGTCCCCCGTCGCACCGGGCGGGTCGAGCACCTTGACGGCGCCCTCGGAGGTGAAGTTCGGGTCGTTCGCCGCGGGCGCGAATGGCTGCGAGTAGTCGCGGACCGTGCCGTCCGGGTAGGTGATCCGGAAGTGCGGGCTGAAGCCGTGGCCGAGCAGGTACAGCCGCTCGCCGTCCATCCGCAGCGGCTCGTTGACCTGCAGATCACCCGGCTGCCAGCGTTCCGTGCCGGCGTCCGCGCCGCTCTGCGAGCGCACGCCGGCGACGAACCCGCTGGCCTGGCCGGCATCGGTGTAGCTGGCCTTGAAGCTCTGCACGTCCACACAGAACGGCGCCATTCCGGTGCCGTCGACGAGCAGGCCCGGCCGGAAGTTGTCGTAGGACGCCGGTGAGGTGGAACAGAACTGCGACCCGACGTTGACGATGACGCTGCCCTCGTAGCCGACCATCTTGCCCACCGCGATGGCGACCAGCAGCCCCAGCAGGGACAGGTGGAACACCAGGTTGCCGACCTCGCGGAGGTAGCCCTTCTCCGCGGAGATGGTGACGACCGCACGGGGGGGATCGCCGGCCGCCGGCCCCGACCGGCCCGTCCGCGGACCGCCGTCCCCGGTGCGCCGGGCGATCCGCCAGCCGCGCAGCCCGACGGTGATCCGGTCCGCGACCTGCTCCGGTGATCCCGCAACGTCGGCGCTGTGGTGGTGCGGCAGCCGGCCGAGGTTCCGCGGCGTCGCGACCGGCGGCATCCGCAGCTGCCCGACGAACTCGATGGTCCGCGGCAGCAGGCAACCGATCAGCGAGAGGAACAGCAGCAGGTAGATCGCCGCGTACCAGGGCGAGGCGAAGACCTCGAAGAATCCGAACCGGTCCAGCCAGGGGCCGATCGTCGGGTGGTCGGTGATGTACTGCGCCGTCTTGCCGCTGTTCAGCGACCACTGCGGCAGCAGCGCACCGGGCAGCGACGCGAGTGCCAGCAGGAACAGCAGGATCAGCGCGGTGCGCATGCTGGTCAGCTGCCGCCACGCGTTGCGGCCGGCGGCGAGCAACCGTCGCGGCCAACCCTGCCGGGGCGGGTCACCGGTCTGATCGGTCGGTCCCGACGAGGGGGACGGCGGCCCGTCCGGCGGGTCGAGCATGGCCTCGGACCCGACGTGGGTGGTGTCCCGAACGGTCACAGCAGCGTCTCGATCCCGGCGAAGCGGCCCTGCAGCCAGGCGATGAAGGAGCCCCAGACTCCGGTCAGCATCAGCGCACCCAGGACGATCAGGCAGACAGCGCCGACGATCTGGATCGTCCTGGTGTTCCGCCGCAGGAAGCCCATCGCGCCGGTGGCCCAGCCGGCGCCGAAGGCCAGCAGCAGGAACGGAATCCCGAGCCCGGCGCAGTAGAAGATCACCAGCGACAGGCCGCGCCACGCCGAGCCGCCCCAGTCGCTGGCGTTGGCCAGGGACAGCACACCGACCAGGGTCGGCCCGAGGCAGACGGTCCAGCCGAACGCGAAGACCGCGCCCAGCAGCGGGGCGCCGAGGATCCGGCCTCTGGGTCTGACGTGCAACCGGCGTTCCGTCTGCAGCGGCCCGATCAGCCCGAGCATCACCAGGCCCATCACGATCGTCACCGCCCCGCCGACCCGCATCAGGGTTTCCGTGTTGACCAGCAGCGCACGGGAGAACCCGATCACCGCAACGGATTGGGCGAGGAACACGGCGGTGAACCCGAGGACGAACAGTGCGGTCGCGCTGACCGCGCGGCTGCGCACCGCCAGGCCCACCGTTCGGCGGAACCGAGCGGGGACCCGCCGCGACCGGGACCGCGGCCTCCGCCCCGACCAGGGACGTGAGGTAGGCGAGGTAGCCGGGCACCAGCGGGATGACGCACGGCGACGCGAACGACACCGCCCCCGCGGCCAGCGACAGGGCGGCGGCCAGCAGGTATGGCCCGGAGACGACGGTGTCCGTCAGATCCATCGGGACCCGCTCATGCGCTCTCGGCGGCGATCGCGGATACCATGTCGATCACCTGCGCTGGGTCGGTGATCTCCTCGAGCCAGACATGGGCGACCCTGCCCCGCTTGTCGATCACGATCGTCGACGGGATGGAACTGGCGGGAAAACCCCTGATCGACAGCAGGGTGCGCATCGACGGGTCGTAGATCGACGGGTAGGACACCTTCTTGCTCGCCACGAAGTCGGCGCCGGCCGCCTTGGTGTCCTTGACGTTGACGCCGAGGAACTGGACGCCCCTGCCGGCGAGCGCGGCGGCGGCCTGTTCCAGGTCGGGCGCTTCCGCTCGGCACGGGCCGCACCAGGAACCCCAGAAGTTCAGCACCACGACCTTGCCCGCGTAGTCGGCCAGCGAGATGGTGCCGTCGCCGGTGAGATTCGGGCCGGACAGCTCGCCCACCGTGCCGCGGTCCTGCACCGGGTAGGCGAACTCGGTCTTGCCGCCCGGTGAGACGAAGGTGAAGGAGCCGCCGTAGACGGTGGCGTCGTTCCCGGTGCTGCACGACACGGCGGTGAGCGCGAGGACAGCGGCGCCGAGACCGACGCCGAACCGCCGCAATGGGCCCGTGGTGCGGGTCGTCATCGTCGGGCCCCGGGTGACCCGCTGGTTCCGGACGGCACCGCTGAATCGGGCACCGTCGATGCCGTCAGGGCAACACCGGGCACGGGCGGCGCCGGGACGGCCAGCATCTCGACGTCGGGGTCGTTGACCGCGGCGATGTGCTGCACCGGCTCGGCGTAGCGAGGCGCCGGTGAACACGCCGTCGGAGAAGGACAGCGACGTGATCGACGCGACCGAGCAGTCCCGGTTCCGCGGGTCGTGCCAGAGCCGCTGGCCCAGCAGGTAGCGGCGGGCCGTGACGATCGGCAGTTGGTGCGAGACCAGCACGGCCTGATGCCCGTCCGCCGCCTGCACAGCGGTGTAGATGGCGGCCAGCATCCGGTGCGCGATCTGCAGATACGGCTCACCCCATGACGGCAACCGCGGGTCGCGGAGCTTGAGCCAGCTCTGCGGCCGGCCGATCGTCTGCCGATTGAGGCCGAACGCATGGCCCTCGAAATCGTTGGCGGCCTCGATGATCCGGTCGTCGGTGACGATGGTCAGGCCGAACCCGGCGCCGATCGGCGCGGCGGTCTCCTGGGCGCGCTGCAGCGAGGAGGCGGCCAGGTAGGTGATGTCGGATCCGGCCAGGTGCTCGGCGACCCCCGCCGCCATCTCCCGTCCGGAGGCGGCCAGGGAAAACCCGGGCAGTCGCCCGTACAGGATGTTGCCCGGGTTGTGCACCTTGCCATGACGCAGCAGGTGGACGACGGTGTCGCTCACCGGGTCCGGCCGGCGGCGGTGGCGGTCAGCGCGTTGGTCACAGTTGAATTGTTCCAGGCATCACCGGTCTTGGTGATCACGAGGATGTCGGCCCCGTCACGTCCACCGAACCGGACGCCGGCGTGTCGGGCGGGACGGTCCTGCGGCGGTCGCGCGACCACCGGATCAGGCCGATGACGGACAGCAGCAGCAGCAGCGCGGCGAGCAGCGCGGCCGCGGCTCCGGCGGTCAACCACGGCCCGGAGTAGCGGGTGATGGGTGTTGCCGATGTGCCGGCGAGGAACGGCGGGAAGTCGTCGGTGCGGATGCCGTTGCGGGTGAGCAGCACGGCCGCGACGGCCAACACGACGCCGGCCAACGCCTCGAGCGCCGACCGGACGATCACCCGGGAACCGCCGGGCGTCGGGGAGCCCGCACTCCCTACCGGGTGCCCGGCGTGCGGATCACCGGCGTGCGCGTTGCTGGGTTGTGGGTTGCTGAGGTCCGGCGTGGTTCGGTGCGGATCGAGCGACCGCGGATCTGGGGACTGCGGCCCCGTCGCCGCGGTCGGCACGTCGTCGAGAAGTCCCTGCTGGGGCCCCTGCTCCGGGGCGGTCACCGGAGGATCCGGCGCGCCGACCGGGTCGCCCCGGCCCCGGGGCCGGTCAAGCCCTGCGCCTCGCCTTGTGCCGGGCGAAGTACATCGCACCGCGGCCGATGTAACACAGCATCACCGCGACGATCAGCAGCAGGGTTGCGGCCAGCGTGAAGATGTTCGAGACCTGGAAGAAGAGCGTCACGATGATCGACAGCACCACCGCGCCGGCCACCGTCAGCCGACTCCAGCCGGCGCCCGGACGAAGGAACCAGCCACCGACGGCGGCGATCAGCCCGATCACCACGATGATCACGCTGATGATGATGTTCTGCGTGCGGGCCGACGAGATCGTCTCGTCGGTCAACGGGCGGTACTGCTTGCAGGCGTCGGCCTTGGCCGTCACGTCGGCATTGGCTCCCGCCGGCACCACGACGGCGTCACCGATGCCCTGGAAGTCGGTGACACAGTCGGCGATGGTGGCGTTGTAGGCCTTGACGGCGTTGTCCAGCTGCTCGTCCGTGGTCGCCAGCGAGACCCCACCGATGAACAAGAACACCAAGCCCGCCACCAGCGACAGCACGGTGGCTGCGGTGACCGTGCCGGGCGGCCGGAGCGGCTGGCCGTCATCCTCCGGCAGTGGCGGCGGCGTCATCGCCGCCCGGAACGAATCGAACAGTCCAGGGCGCTTGCGGGGGTCACCCGAGCCGAAACTCATGTCCCCGAACCTACCGGCCCGCGGGGCCGTTCAGCTGCACGTCAGCGCGGGTACTGGCGGTAGGCCTTGGAGGCCTTGAAGTACTCGTTGGACTGCGGCAGCCACATCAGGACGATGCCGGCGATCGCCAGCAGGGCGCTGAGCCAGGGCGTGACGGAAGAGAGCCCGGAGCTCATCGAGGAGTAGGTCTCGCCGTTGACCGTGACCGTGTTCGTGGTCGGGGTCAACGCGCTCAGCAGACTCAGCACCCCGAACACGGTCAGCACGATGCGAGCCCAGTTCCGACCCGCGTACATCTTGAACGCGAAGAGCAGGTACACGGCCGCGAAGACCAGGAACACCACCACGGCGATGATCCTGAGCGAATTCACCAGACTCTGGACGTCGATGTTCGTGGTGCCGGACTGCCGGATACCGGCCTGGATGGCTCGGTCCCAGACCGAGCTCGTCAGGGTCGCGATCAGCGAGATGAGCGCGACGACCGTCGCTGCGATCCAGCACCAGAACGCCGCGGTCACCGTGACCGGACGGACCGGCGGCGCAGCCTGCGCGACACCGCCCGGGTACTGGCCCGGGTAGCCGCCGTAGCCCTGTTGCGGGCCGGGGTAACCGCCCTGCTGTCCCGGGTAACCGCCCTGCTGATAGCCCGGCTGCTGGTAGCCCTGCTGCTGCGGGTACCCGCCCTGCTGGGGATAGCCCTGCTGGGGATAGCCCTGTTGCTGCGGATAGCCCTGCTGCTGGGGATAGCCCCCCGGCGCGGACGGGGAGCCGGATGGCCCGGCGGCACCCGGAGATCCCGGACCGGAATGGCCCTGCCCGCCGGCGGCGAACGGATCCCCGGGCTTGCCGGGACCTGACGATCCGCCCTGAGCGGGCTGGTCGGAAGGATTGCTCGGATAGCCCGGAGTACTCATGGGCGAAACGGTAGCGCGAGCGAGGTCCGAAACACCGCTAACGCACCCAAAAGGTGGCCGAACGGGTGATCACCGGCGGCGGGGGGACTTCCGCGGCGGCGGCAGTGCGCCCTCTGCGCGCAACCTCGTCGCATGCTCGGCCAGCGAGTCGATCAGCGCTCCGATCTCGGCCACCTCCGGCTGGACGTCGACGCGCAGGCCGAACTCGCGTGCGGTCTCCGCGGTGTGCGGCCCGAGGCAGGCGACGATCGACCTCGAGTGCGGCTTGCCGGCGATCCCGACGAGGTTCCGGACCGTTGACGCCGAGGTGAAGCACACCGCGTCGAACCCGCCGGTCTTGATCGCCTCCCGGATCGGCGCCGCCGGCGGGGCGGCGCGCACCGTTCGGTAGGCGGTGACGTCGTCGATCTCCCAGCCCCGCTGGCGCAGCCCCTCGGCGAGGGTCTCGGTGGCGATGTCGGCCCGCGGCAGCAACACCCGGTCGACCGGGTCCAGCACGTCGTCATAGTCCGGGAACGAGGCCAGCAATCCTGTCGAGGACTGCTGCGCCTCCGAGATCAGCTCGGGGATGATCCCCAGCGCCCGGACGGCCTCCCCGGTCGCGCTGTCCACGCAGGCGATCCGCACACCGGAGAACGCCCGGGCGTCCAGGCCGAATTCGACGAACTTCTCCCACACCGCCCGCACCGAGTTGGTGGAGGTGAACACCACCCACTGGTAACGGCCGTCCACCAGGCCCTTGATCGCGCGCTCCATCTGGGCGGGCGTCCTGGGCGGCTCGACGGCCACCGTCGGGACCCGCTGCGGGATGGCGCCGTGCATCCGGAGCAGGTCGAGCATCCCCTCGGCGGGGTCCCGGGTCTGCGGGATCAGCACCCGCCAGCCGTAGAGCGCGCGGGATTCCCACCAGGACAGCCGGCTGCGCTGCGAACTCCCGGCCCCGACCGTCACGACCAGTGGCCCAGGCATGTCCACGCCGATGCCGCCGAGCGTGGCCAAGGTGCCGTCAACGGTGCGCTGGGTCGGCAGCGTCGCACCGCAGGTGATCGACGCCGGGGTGTCCGCGGCCATCCCGGACTGCGCGAGAAGTGTTGCGGTGTCGGCGAGGTGGCCCGCCGCCGCCTGCAGCAGGAGCATGCCCGGCGCAGCGGCCAGGCCCCCCCAGTCGGACGTGGACCGGACGTCGGCAATGGTGTGCACGGAGCCGACGGCGATCCCCGAATACGACGCGACGGCCGCCGCGGACAGTCCCGGGATGACATCGAACAGCACAGAGCTGCGCGCGACGCCCTGCAGTTCCTTGATCACCGGGTCGGCGGTCAGCACGTCGCCGGCAACCAGGCGGACCACATACGAACCCGAACGCGCCGCCGTCACCAGCGACTTGGCCACCTCGGCCGGCTCTCCGACTGCCGGGCGGACCTCGGCATCCGGTGCGAGAGCGGTGATCTCGGCGGGCACATCCGGGTCGGTGATCACCAGCGACGCGGCCGCCAGCGCGGTCGCCGCTCGCATGGTCAACAGCCCCGGATCTCCGGGACCTGCACCGACAAAGGCGATCCGGCCGGAAGTTCGGCGTGCACGGGTCATGACGTGCTCCTAGCGCGTGGAGGAACGCCGGCGCGCAGCACCTGCGGCACCGACCAGGGGGTTCCCGTCGCGGAGTACCCGCGACGGGGTGCGATCAACAACAAACCGCGGTGGTGGGGATTGCCGTACCGAACAGTGGATCTACGGGGCAACACAGGCCCGCGGCCGCTGGTCATGAGCTCGCCCTCACCGCCGCCCCGGGGGCGTCAGCTGATCGGGCGGCTGATCGGGTGGAGGACACGTTGCCGGATCGGGGCTCCCCGGGGCGGGCGGCCGCCGGCGACACCTCCGCGCTGCTCACCCCGCGCAGCTTCGCAGGCCCGGTCCCGGGCGAGGCAGCCGTGGACGCCGGCAGGTCGATCGGCACCGAACCGTCGCCGTCCGGAACGGAATCGTCTCCGGCTCTTCGGGTCTCGTGGAACGCGAGGATCTGCAACTCGAGCGACAGGTCCACCTGCCGGACATCGACGCCGGCCGGCACCGCCAGCACGCCGGCCGCGAAGTTGAGGATTGACCGCACGCCGGCCGCGACCAGGATGTCGGCGACCCGCTGGGCGGCGCTCGCCGGGGTGGCGATCACACCGATGGTCACGCCGCGGGATCGGCAGACTTCCACGGCATCGTCGATGTGCTCGATCGCCCGGCCGGCGACCTCACGGCCCACCCGATCGGGATCGGCATCGAACAGCGCCGAGATGACGAACCCGCGGCCGGCAAACCCGGGGTAACCGGCCAGCGCCTGTCCCAGGTTGCCCAGGCCGACGAGCGCAACGCGATGCGCCCGGTGCGCACCGAGAATCCGGCTGATCTCCTCGACCAGCGTGCCGACCTCGTAACCGACACCGCGGATGCCGTAGGAGCCGACGAAGGACAGGTCCTTGCGGAGCTTCGCGGAGTTGACGCCGGCTGATTCCGCCAGCTCCTCCGAGGAGATGGTCTGCGTGGGTTCACCGTCCCTGGCACCCAGCGCGCTGAGGATCTGCAGGTAGATGGCCAGCCTTGCGACGGTGGCCTCCGGGATGGTGCGCGCGCGACCACTCTCTCGAGCACCGCCGACGTGCGCTGTCACCCGTTGCCTCCAGAGCGGGAACCCGCCCCACTCGCGCCGTGGCGACCCACATGTGATAGGTCCCCGGTGCCAGGCAGCCTAGCCACTCGTGAACGCGTGCACAAAGTCGTGGTGGGACAGTGCTCCCATCATCTGGGATAGCGCTGCACAGCGTGACGACGGTCCCCGACGCGCCCCGACCGCTCTGCCGCCGAATGCGGCATTTCCGGTCTGCGTCAGCTCCGCAACGCCCGCCGAAGCCGGTCCTCCTCGACCCGGAAGTACCCGTGCTCGACCCCGTCGACCAGGACGACCGGCACCCGGTCGCCGTAGTCGGCGCGGTCCTCGGGGTCCGCGTCGACGTCCACCGCCGTCCACTGCGCGCCCGCCTCCGCGCAGATCTGCCGCACCTGACGGACGGCGGTGTCGCACAGCGAGCAGTCGGCCCGGGTGTAGACCGTGACGACGTGCGCCATCTCAGGACCGGCCGACGGAGTGTTTGAGCGATCGGCCGATCACCAGTCGTTGGATCTGATTTGTGCCCTCGACGATCTGCAGCACCTTCGCCTCCCGCATGTAACGCTCCAGCGGGTAGTCCTCCACGTACCCCGCGCCGCCGAGCACCTGAACCATGTCGGTGGTGACCGCCATCGCCGTGTCGGTGGAGATCAACTTGGCCATCGCCGCCTCGGTGGAGAACGGCTTGCCGGCATCCTTGCGGCGGGCCGCGTACAGGTAGAGCTGGCGGGCGGCGGCGATCCGGGCAGCGGCATCGGCCAGCAGGAACGACACCCCCTGGAATTCGTCGATGGTGCGGCCGAACGCGACCCGCAGCGCCGCGTACTCCGTTGCCACGTCCAGCGCGGACTGCGCGATCCCGACCGCGCACGCCGAGATGCCCAGCCGACCGGCGTCCAGCGCGGCCATCGCGATGCCGAAGCCCTGTCCCTCGTGCCCGATCCTCCGTTCCGCGGGTACGCGCACCCCGGCGAACGAGAGCTGGCTCGTCGGCGAGGCCCGGAAGCCCATCTTGTGCTCCGCCGAGCCGGCGCTGACGCCGGGCGCATCCCCGGGCACCAGGAAGATGCTGATGCCGCGGGAGCCGTCGTCGGCGGTCCGCGCCGCGACCAGCAGGAAGTCGGCGATGGGACCGTGGGTGATCCAGGCCTTTTCGCCGGTCAGCACGTAGTCCGTGCCGTCCCGGACCGCCCGCATCCGCATCGCACCGGCGTCCGAGCCGGCATGCGACTCCGAGAGGCAGTACGCGCCCAGCGTTGTCCCCCCCAGCATCTCCGGCAGGAACAGCTCCTGCTGTTGTCTGCTGCCGAATTCGGCGACCGCACTGCAGGCGAGCACGTGCACGCTGGTGCCCAGTGCGACGGTCCCCCACCCGCGCGCCAGTTCCTCGAGCACCTGCAGGTACACCACCGCGGGTTGACCACCGCCGCCGAACTCCTCCGGATAGGGCAGCGACAGCAGCCCCAGCTCACCGAGCTGGGCGAACAACGCCCGCGGGAAGGCCCCGGCCGCCTCGGCCTTGTCGGCCGCCGGCCGCAGTTCCCGGGCCACCAGGTCCCTGGTGAGTTCGAGCAGATCGGCGGCCTCCGGGGTGGGAAGCTCTCGGTCGACGACGGTGCCGGTCATGGCGTGTTCGCCCTCCTGACGGGTGGATCGGGTGCGGTACGCCCAGTCTGTACCGTCCCGGCACCCCGCCGGGCCGCAGACCTAGAACAGGTCCTCGTCGGTGTCCTGGTCCCCACGCACCGTCCGGTTGCCGGTCCCGGGCAACCTGGTGCCGAGTTCGTCGAGCCCGGCGACCGGTTCCGGCGCGACGTCCGGGGCGTTGTCCGCGCCCTCGGCTGTACCGCCATCCGGTGCGGCCGGCTGCGCTTCCGAGCCGTCCGCCGAGCCGGCGGACGGTCCGTCGGATCCGTCGCCTGCAAGGCTGTCCGGGACAGCGGTCAGCCTGGTCAGCGGCAGCCCCGTCGCCGCCGCGTAGCCGCGCTGCACCGCGGTGCGGTCCAGCCGGCCGACCTCGGTCCGCGGCAGTGCGGACACCAGGCGATAGGCGCCCGGCCGCTTGAACACCGGCAGCCGCGCGCGGACGAATTCGTCGAGGTCGTCCTCGGTGGGCCGCTTGCCCTCCCGCGGGACGAGGACCGCCACCACCCGCTCGTGCCCGTCGCCGCCGGGCATGCCGACCACGGCGACCTCGGCGACGTACGGGTGCCCGATCAGGACCTCCTCGACCTCCCGCGGATAGACGGTGAAGCCGGCGACGGTGACCGTCTCGGCCGCGCGGTCCACCAGATGCAGTTCGCCGGCGTCGTCGAGGAAGCCGATGTCGCCGGAGACGAACCAGCCGTCGGCCCCCGGGCCTCCCCCGCCGTCCGGCCAGTAGCCGGAGAACAGCGTCGCGCCGCGGATGGCGATCCGGCCGACCTCACCGGCGTCCGGCGCCTCCGCGACGAAGTCGAAGACGTCGTGCTCGGCGGCCGCACCGGCCGTCTCCGGTCCCACCGGCGGCGTCACTTCGGTCCCGTCCGGGCCGATCACCCGGATGTCGATGCCGGGCAGCGGACGTCCCACCGAGCCCAGGTGCGGCGCGGGAGTGGTCAACGAGCTGGTGACGACCGACGCCGACTCGGACAGCCCGTAGCCCTCCCAGACCGGTTGGCCGAGCAGGGTGCGCACGTGCGCGAAGTCGTCGGGTTCCAGCGGCGCTGTCCCGGACGTCAACAGCCGCACCGACGACAGCGCTCGCTCCGCTCCGGGCACGTGCACGAGGTGATGGAAGAAGCCGGGTGCGCCGGGCACCACCGTCACCCGGTGGTCGTGCGCCGCACCCAGCGCCGATTCCGTAGCCCGGCGGCCCGGCGACGCGCTGTCCGGAACGTCGGCGGATGCGGCGGCCTCGGTGCCGGCGCCCGGCACGGCCACGCTGACCGACACCGAGTCGAAGCCGACCTCCGGAAGCACGCTGGCCCCGCCGACCAGCGTCAGAGGCAGAAAGGAGACCACCCACCCGGCGAGGTGGTAGATCGGCAGTACCTGCAACACGCGCTCGGCGTCCTGCAGTCGGAGGCTGCCCAGTTCCCCGATCGCCGTCACGGCCGCCAGCACGGCGCGGTGCGACAGCATGACGGCCCGCTCCGCCCGCACCCGGGCGAGCATCGCCAGGTCCTCGCCGCCGCCGACGGCGGCCGGCGGCTCCGAGACGGGATCGGCCGTCCACCACTGGGCCAACCGGGCCGGATCCACCGCCACCGGCAGGCCGTGGTCCTGCTCGTCGGTGATGGCCGCGAAGGCGCCGACCCGGTCGGCGAATGCCCCGGTGTCCCCGCGGGAAGAACCGATCGGAACGGCGATCAGCCCCGCCCGGGCGGCCGTGAACATCGACGCCACCAGGTCCGCCCCGGTCGGCAGCGCGATGACGATCCGCTCGCCGCGGGTCACTCCCATCGCGCGCAGCGCGGCCACTCCCGCGTCCACGGCGGCGTCCAGTTGCGCCCAGGTCCGGGTGCCGTCGGCGGCGATGATGGCCGGGCGGTCCGGATACCGCCGAGCGGCCGCCCGCAACAGGTCGGCAACGTTCCGGATCCCGCCGGGCAGGTCGACCGGCGTCGAGGAAAGGACAGCCCGGTCCTTCTTCCGTGGTGCGCCGGAAGGTCCGCTGTCGCCGATCACGGGGCTGGTCACCGGTCCATTCTCAATCACCGGATCTCCGGCCAGCCATCCCACCCGCCGAACCGGTGGACTCTCGCCCGGGGTCACCCGTTCAGGGAGCCGGGCGCTGCCAGCGGCGCAGCGCGAAGACCGCCGGATACGCTGGCCCCCGCAGGTCGGGGCGTCACCGAGAGGGCAGGGTGCGACAGTGAGGATCCGCAGGTCGCACGGCGCCCACGATCCGGCGGAGTCCGCCGAGATCGCCGGTGCGGCGTCGGCCGAGGTCGCCCACCTCGCGGTCCGGGACGAGGAACCGCCGCTGGCGCCGGGCGCGGACCTCACCGCAGCCGCCTTCTTCGACGTGGACAACACGATGATGCAGGGCGCATCGATCTTCCACTTCGCCCGCGGCCTGGTCGCCCGGGATTTCTTCACCACCGGCGACCTGCTCCGGTTTGCGCTGTTGCAGGTGAAGTTCCGGCTGGCCGGCGAGGACCTCGACGACATGTCCCGGTCGCGCGAGGGTGCGCTGGCGTTCGTCGCCGGACGGGAGGTATCGCAGATCGTCGAGCTCGGCGAGGAGATCTACGACGAGCTGATGGCGCCGAAGATCTACCCACGGACCCGCGAACTCGCGCAGCGGCACCTCGACGCGGGGCAGCGGGTGTGGTTGGTGACGGCGACCCCGGTCGAACTGGCGCAGATCATCGCCCGCCGGCTGCGGCTGACCGGCGCCCTGGGGACGGTGGCCGAGCAGGTGGACGGCGTCTACACCGGCCGGCTGTACGGGGAATTGCTGCACGGGCAGGCGAAGGCCGCCGCGGTTCGCTCGCTGGCCGCGCGGGAGGGACTGGACCTGCGCCGCTGCACCGCGTACTCGGATTCCGTCAACGACGTCCCGATGCTGTCCGTGGTCGGCACGGCCGTCGCGATCAACCCGGACGGCGCGCTGCGCGACGTCGCCAGGGAACGGGGCTGGCAGATCAAGGACTTCCGCTCGGGGCGCAAGGCCGCGAAGATCTGGGCGCCGATGGTGGCCGGCGCCGGACTGATCGGCGGCGGGCTGCTGGTCGGGCGGGCGATCTGGCGGCGAACGGTCGCCGCCTGACCGCTTGCCCGCTGACTGCCGTCCCCTTTGTCGCGGTCAGCCGAGGAACGGATGACCGCGGCGCAACAGCAACCGGTACAGCGTCTGCTGAATCGTCTCCCGTACCCGGTCGGTCAGGTTGAACACCACCATCGGGTCGTCGGCGGCGTTGTCCGGGTACATGTCGGTCGGGATCGGTTCACCGAATTCGATGATCCACTTGCTGGGCAGCGGAATCGCACCGAGCGGGCCCAGCAGCGGGAAGGTCGGCGTCACCGGGAAGTAGGGCAGCCCCAACGCGCGGGCCAGCGGCCGGAGGTTGCCGATCAGGGGGTAGATCTCCTCGGCACCGACGATCGAGACCGGGATGATCGGGACCCCGGTGCGGAGCGCCGCCGTGACGAACCCGCCGCGACCGAACCGCTGCAGCTTGTACCGCTGCGAGTACGGCTTGCCGACGCCCTTGAACCCTTCTGGATAGACCGCGACGAGCTCACCGGAGGACAGCAGCCGCTCCGCATCGGGGTTGCACGCCAGGGTGTTGCCGGCCTTGCGGCTGATCGGCCCGAGGAACGGGGTTTCGAAGACCAGATCCGCACCGAGCATCCGCAGCGGCCGGTGCACCGGGTGATGCTCGCGCAGGGCCACCGCCGTCATCACCGCGTCGATGGCGATCGTCCCGGAATGGTTGGCCACCAGCAGCGCACCGCCGGTGTCCGGGATGTTCGCCATTCCGACTGTCTCGATGCGGAACCACTTCTCGTACAGCAGCCGCAGCGGCGGCAGCAGGACGTTGTCGGCGAAGTCGGGGTCGTAACCGAAGTCGTCGACGGTGTAGTCGCCGGTCAGCCGGCGTCGCAGGAACGCCAGCGAACCGGCCAGCCCGCGCTTCCAACCTGTTTCCGCGGGCAGCCGATCCGCACCGTCGTCGGGAGCGGCAACGCCGTCGGAGGGCGCGACTGCGGGCATGTCATCGTGCGGTTGTGGGCCGGTCACCGATTCCTCCGGCGGCGCGGTGCGCCTGTCGCATCACCCTGGATGGGGACGAGTTTCGGTCGGCCGGGCTTCGCCTCGTCGGCGTCCGCCGCCGGGTCTGTTCTGTCGGTGGCCCCCCTGTCGATGGTCCCCGCGATGGTCCCCCTGTCGATGGTCCCCCTGTCGATGGTCCCCCTGTCGATGGTCACCGTCGATCGCGGGGACCCGGCCGGAGCCAGGGCGGCCGCGGGCGACCCGACCGGATCGAGCAGCGGGTCCAGCGGGTCCGTTGCCGGGCCGGCGGGGACACCGGCATCTGAACCCGCGGAGGCGCCGGTCAGCGAACGGTCCGGCTGGGGCCGCGCGCCCAGCGCACCGGCGAGCCGCACCTCGAGCCGTCGGACGGTCTCCGGTGCCACTGCGGGGCGCAACGTCGCGGCGTAGTCGTCGAACGCGGCGATGGTGCTGTACAGCGGGGTGAAGCCGACCCGGGTGATCAGCCGGGAGGTGTCCAGCACCCGTCCGGCGGCCAGCAGCTTGACCTGGCCGGGCGAGAAACCACCGATCCGCAGGGCCCGCATCGTCCGGGACAGGCCGTCCAGGCCGATCGAGGGCACCGCCAGCGGCAGCCGACCCGCCCGGTGGATGGCCTGCGCGAGCGTCAGAACGCCGTCGCCGGCGACGTTCACCGTCCCGGCGAAGTCGCCCAACGCCAGATGTTCCAGCACTCCGACGGCGTCCAGCTCGTGCACCAGCTGCAACCGGGCGTCCCGGCCCAGCACCACCGGAACGAAGGGTGAGAGCGCGAAGTAGCGGGTCAGCGGGGTCACCACCGTGGGCCCGATGACGTCGGCGAACCGCGGTACCGCGATCCGGACGTCGGGCCGGCGACGGCCGAAACCCCTGACGTAGGCCTCGATGTCGATGGCGTCGCGACCGGGGCCGGAGGACGGCACCCCGTGCGCCGACATCTCTTCGGTGAAGATCGCCGGGTCCCGGGAGGAGGCCCCGTAGATCGCCGCGGTCGATCGCACGATGAGATTCCGCACGCTTTCCGACCGCTGGCAGGCGGCGAGCAACTGCATCGTGCCGAGGACGTTCATCTCCTTGGCCATGCTCCGTGCCGCGGACGACGCGGGCGTCGACGATGCGGACGCATGGACGACGGTGTCCACCCCGGCGGCTTCGATCACCCTGGCCACCAGGGGGTTTCGGATGTCCACCCGGGCGAAGTCGGCGTTGCCCATCCGGTACCGCGCAGCCGGCTCCGGGAGGGCCGCGTCCACTCCGATGACGCGCCGCACACCGGGATGCTCGGCGAGTCGGCCGGCGAGACTGGACCCGAGGAAGCGGGTCACGCCGGTCACCAGCACGATCAGACCGGCCATCCCGCCCCTACCCCTCGAAGTTCGTCCACACCCGCCCGACCGGGTTCGATCGGGCGCGGATGCGGTGCGGCCGCCCTGCCGGAAACCAGCGGGCCGCTTGCGCACGGCGGTCCGCTGCGCCGGCAGCGGCCTACTTGCCGGCCTTGCGACGCGCGACGCGGGTCTTCCGCAGCAACTTGCGATGCTTCTTCTTGGCCATCCGCTTGCGACGCTTCTTGATGACAGAACCCATGAGGGCGAACTCTCCAAGTGTGTGGTGCCGCCGTCGCGGTTGATCCGCCGCCTCGACGCCTGGTGAACACCGCGGGCCTTTCCGGCCCGCTCACCCGGCGGATGCCGGGCCCGGTCATCCTACCGGTCGGCGACCCGCCGGCTGACGTCGGAAAAGCGGACCGGGCGGGTGGCCGCCGGCTCAGCCGACGTCGTTGAATGCGGTCCGCAGGTAGTCGTGCACCGCGCGCTCGGGTACCCGGAAGGACCGGCCGACCCGCACCGCCGGCAGCTCGCCGGAATGCACCAGTCGGTACACCGTCATCCGGGACACCCGCATCAGCAGCGCGACCTCGGCGACGGTCAGGAACCGCATCTCGGCCAGCGTGGGGTCCCGAGGCGTTGGCTCCCTCGGGGGTCGATCGTCACCAGCGGGCATCACGGCACCGTCTTCCGGCACGTCTCGCGCCGCCGGGCTTCCCCTCCCGCGGACACCATACGTACGTGCTTGGTGAACTCTAGCGTTACTGGTGGGAAGAAGGCGATCCAAGTGTGCGCGGGCCGCGACCTCCGTGGACGCCGGATCACCGGTTCGGGTGAGCGTGCACGGCCGGCGGCGCCGCAGGGTGCTGGAGCCCGCCGAGCGGATCGATCATCGCGGCGGGCCGCACCCGTATTCGGCCTGCAGGTGCCGACGCACGGGGGAGTCCCCGGTCAGCGATATGGCGGTCGCAGCGGCCGCCGTCGCACCGGCCGGGTCGCCGCTGCGGGCTCGGCAATGGGCCAGCACCACCCAGTACGGCTGGTAGCGCTTCACCAATTCGGCCGGCAGCTCCTCCAGCAGCGCGATCGCCGCTGCAGGACCCCGGGTGTGACGGACCGCCGTCGCCCGGGCGACGCACGCGCCCACCGTCGGGGTCAAGGCGACCAGCCCGTCGTACAGCGCTGCGACGGCCGCCCAGTCGGTGGCACCGGTGAGCGCCCGGCGGTTGTGCACGGACTGGACCGCGGCCTGCAGCTGGTAGGGCCCCAGTTGCGGCGCCGGCCGGTTGAGACCGAGCGCGAGGCGGAGGTGCCCTTCCGCGTCGGCCATCTGCGCTCGCGACCAGAGCGAGACGTCCTGCTGGTCGAGCGGGACGAACGCGCCGTCGGCCGAGCGCCTGGCGTCGGCGCGGGCGTCGCTGTGCAGCAGCAACGCCCGCAGGCCGTGCGCCTCGGCGCTGCCGGGCAACAGCTCGGTGATCACCGTCGCCAGCCGGAGCGCCTCCCCCGTGAGCCCGGCGCCCGCACCCCCCGCGGGCGCTTGGGTATCCAGGTCGTCCCAGCCCGTTCCGTATGCCGCGAACACCGCGTCCAACACCGAGGACAGCCGCCCGGCCAGCTGATCGGCGGGCGGCACGGTGAACGGGACCGCGGCGGTCTTGATCTTGGCCTTGGCCCTGACCAACCGCTGACCCATGGTGGCGGCCGGAACCAGAAAGGCCGCTCCGATCCGGCCGGCTTCGATGCCGAGAACGGCCTGCAGCATCAGCGGCGCCCGCATCCACGGGTCGATTGCCGGATGGGTGCAGGCGAACATCAGCTCCAGCCGCTTGTCCGGGATGACGCCGCCGCCCGCCGCCGGCGACCCGTCGGGAGCGCCATCGGATGGTTCCGGGTCCAGCAGCGCGGCGATCTGCAGCAGCCCGCGCTGCGCGACGCTCCGCCTGCGGGCCGCGTCGACCAGGGTGCGGCGAGCCGCCGTCACCAGCCAGGAGTCCGGGCGGTCCGGCACGCCCCGCTCCGGCCAGCTGCGCAGTGCCGCGACGAACGCCTCGGACAGGGCGTCCTCGGCGGCGGCGATGTCGCCCGATACGGACGCCAGGTAGGCGACGAGCCGGCCGTAGGACCCCCGCGCGATGTCCTCGACGGCGCGGGCCGCGGTGCCCTCCGACCGCGGCACCGGGTACCCGTCGGCGGCCGCCCGGGTGGTCTTCATGTCACCGGCGGCGGGAGCAGCGGCCGGACCTCCACCGATCCCGTCCCGGCGCACGGGCAGCGCTCGGCCCAGTCCAGCGCGGCGTCCAGGGTGGGCACCTCGAGGACGAAATAGCCGCCCAGTTGCTCCTTCGTGTCGGCGTACGGGCCGTCCTGCAACTGCCGCCGACCGTCCCGCACCCGCAGCGTGGTCGCGGTCGACGGCGGATGCAGCCCACCGGCGTCGACCAGCAGGCCGCTCTCGGTGAGCAGCCGGATGTATCCCGACCAGGCCGCCCAGTACTCCTCGGATCGGTCGTCCTCGCGCGATGCGAACGCGCTGGAATCCTCCAACGCCATCAGCAGGTACTGCATGAGTTGTTCCTCGTCGTTCTTCAGTGGCGACCGGCGGATGTGGGAGGTCGCAGATCCGGGGTGAGCGCGATGCCCGACCGCGGTGGGACCACGACCCGGTGGATTGCCGGAGGACCGCACCGGACGGGCAGCCCGGACGTTGCCCGCACGACCATGACAGTGTCGCCGCCGGACCGCAGTCCGGACGGCGGATGCCGGTGGACGGGGTCAGCCCGCCGGCCGGATCATCGGGGATCCGGTCTCCAGCAGCGTCTTGAGGCCCGAGAGGATGGACACCCAACCGCTCTCCAGCCCGGCCGCGGCCGGGGTGTCCGGCAGACCCTCGTGCACACAGCTCAACACGGTGACGCCGGGCATCGGCATGGCCGGCTCGGTCAGCGTGAAGGTGACGGTGGACTCCGGCAGGGCCGCGACCTCGGCGTCCCAGTAGCCGTTGAAGGTCGCCGTGAGCCGGCGATCCGGCTCGACGTCCAGCACGGTTCCGGTGATGACGTCCCCGCCGCCGGCGGTGTACCGGTAGGCGCCGCCCGGCGTCAGGTCGTAGTCGGCGGTGAAGCCGACGTAGTAGGCAGGAGTCACCGATCCGTCGGTCAGCGCCTGCCAGACCTGCTCCGGCGTGGCACGGATCGCCAGCCGGATCTTCTGCACCGTGTCCGGGGACGCCGACTGCGGGTGGGTTGTGGTGCTGGTGGACATGCTCGCTCCTCGCGGGATGTGCCGGATCGCCCGGCGTCTGCGTCGCCGGGACCGGCGACACCCCGCAGACGCAGACGACCCGGCATTTCGACATCGCATCCGCCGCCCTTCGGCAGTCACTCACCGGAAAAGGCCTGGACCGGTCGGCGCCGCCCACATAGCCTCCCTCCATCATGGATTGCTGACATCGCTCCGCGCCCACGGCCGAGGAATGCCGCCATCACCTGGCGGCAGACCCGGTGGGCCTCCGACGTGCCGACGTGCACAGCCGACCCTCGGGATAGCGATGTCCGTGAACAAGTCCTCCCTCGACGGTGCCCCGGCGCGAGTCGTTCCCGGCGACACCGGAACCACCGCGGGCGCCGACACCACCGGCACCGGGGGCACCGGCAGCGCCCAGTCGCCCGTCGCCGACGCAGGGCGACTCGGCTCGGCACCGATCGCGCCGCTGCACGCCGAGGACATCACCAAGTCCTACGGCGGCCGACTCGTGCTGGACGGCCTCGACGTGTTGGCGACCCCGGGGCAGCGGATCGGGGTGGTCGGCGAGAACGGCGTCGGGAAGTCCACCCTGCTGCGGATCCTGGCCGGCGTCGAAGTCGCGGACGCCGGTGCCGTGCTCCGGCCGGCGGAGCTGAGCTATCTGGCTCAGGAGCCGCCGTTCGCCGAGGCGGCGACCGTCCGAGCGGTGCTCACCGCCGCGCTGGCGCCGTTGCACGACGCGGTGGCCGCCGTCGAGCAGCTGAGCGCCCGGCTGTCCACCGACCCCGGGGTCGCCGACCGCTACGCCGCGGCACTGCAGTTCGCAGAGCTGCACGACGCCTGGGACGCCGATCGCCGGGCGGCCGTCGCGGCCGATCGCCTCGGCCTGGCCGGGCTCTCCGGCGACCGAACCGTCGGCACCCTCTCCGGCGGCCAGCGCACCCGGCTCGCGCTGGCGGCACTGATCGCCACCCGGCCGGTGTGCGTGCTACTGGACGAGCCGACCAATCACCTCGACGACGACGCGATGGACCTGCTGGAGGAGTTCCTGATCGGCCTGCCCGGCGTCGTGGTCGCCGCCAGCCATGATCGGGTGTTCCTGGACCGGGTCTGTACCAGGATCCTCGACCTGGACCCCAGCGCCGTGAGTTCGGCCGGGTCCGCCGGCCGCGGCTACTCGATCACCGGATCTCCGGGCGGGGCAGGGTTCTCCGACTACCTCCGGCTCCGCGCCGAGGCCCGCCGCAGGTGGGAGAAGACCTACCAGGACCAGCAGCGGGAGATCCAGGCGTTGCGCCGGGCGGCGGCGATCGACACCAGCAGCATCGCTCCCGGTCGCGGCCCACGGGACAACGACAAGTTCATCCACGCCTTCAAGGGCGGCAGGGTGGACCGCACCCTCGCCCGGCGGGTGCACGACGCGCAGCGGCGGCTCGCCGTCGCCGAGCGCCGGCAGCTGCGGCGGCCACCGGCACCACTGCGGTTCCACGGAACGCTGGGCGCCTCCGGAACTGCGGGCGAGGGCACCGTCGTGCACATCCGCGACCTGGTGGTGCCCGGCCGGGTCAGCACCGAACGGCTGGACGTCGTCGCGGGCCAACGACTGCTGCTGACCGGTCCGAACGGCTCCGGCAAGTCCAGCCTGCTGGCCGTGCTGGGCGGCCGGCTGCACGCCGAACGGGGGTTGGTGCAGGTCACCGCTCGTCGGGTCGGCCTGTTGCAACAGGACGTCACCTTCGACGATCCGGACGCGACCGCACGGCTCACCTTCGAGCGGGCGGCCGGCCCGGACGCCGCGGACGCCCTCACCGGGTTCGGGCTGCTGTCCCCCAGGGCCATCGAGACCCGGGTCGGGGCCCTGAGTGTCGGCCAGCGCCGGCGATTGGCGCTGGCCATCCTGGTGGCGGCGTCACCGCAACTGCTGCTGCTCGACGAGCCCACCAACCACATCTCGCTCGCGCTGGCCACCGAACTCGAGGAGGCGCTGGCGTCCTCGACCGGGACGGTGGTGGTCGCCAGTCACGACCGCTGGCTGCGTCGGCGATGGGAGGGCACGGTGCACGGGCTGGCCTGACCTCCGCCCGCGGGTGCAACCGAGGAGAGCGCCGAGATTCCGCGCGGAAAACCCTGCGCGCGTTTGTCCCGTATGTGATCATCCGTCGATGGATGCGGACGAAGTACGCGCGCGCTACCTCGACTACATGCGGGAGCGGGGCCATGCCGTCATCCCGCGCGCACCGCTGGTTCCGCACGACGACCCGACGACCCTTTTCACCGGCAGCGGCATGCAGCCGCTGCTGCCGTACCTGCTCGGCAGGGACCACCCGGCCGGGCGGCGGTTGACCGACAGCCAGACCTGCCTGCGGGCGCAGGACATCGAGGACGTCGGCGACAACCGGCACACCACATTCTTCGAGATGCTCGGCAACTGGAGCCTGGGTGACTATTTCAAACAGGAGCAACTGCCGCAGGTCTGGGAATTCCTGACGCAGCGGATCGGACTGGACCCGAACCGGATCTACGTCAGCTGCTTCATCGGTGACGACGCCAACGGGATCGGCAAGGACACCGAGAGTGCGGCCATCTGGACCAAGTTGTTCACCGCCGCCGGGATCTCCGCCGACCAGGTCGATCTCGGCACCGAGGAGCACGGCTCCGCGGTGGGTTCCGGCGGCGCCCGGATCGCGTTCTACGGCAAGAAGAACTGGTGGTGCCGGGGCGGCAGCGCGCAGGACATGCCGGTCGGCGAGCCGGGCGGCCCGGACTCGGAGATGTTCTACCTGTACCCGGATGTCGAGCACGACTCCGCCTTCGGCGAGTACTGCCACCAGAACTGCGACTGCGGCCGTTTCATCGAGCTCGGCAACTCGGTCTTCATGGAATACATCAGGACCGCCACCGGATTTGCCCCGCTGCCGCGCCGCAACGTGGACTTCGGCGGCGGGCTGGCCAGGATCGCGGCCGCGTCGATGAACAGCCAGGACGTGTTCCGGATCAGCCTGCTGTGGCCGATCGTGCAGGAACTCGAGACCCTGTCCGGCAGGTCCTACGACGATGAGACGGTGGCGATGCGGGTCATCGCCGATCATCTGCGCGGCGCGACATTCCTTGCCGTCGACGGTGTCCGGCCCAGCAACAAGGCGCAGGGCTACGTCATGCGGCGGCTCGTCCGACGGGCCGTGCGCTACGCGTTCGACCTGGGACTGGAGCAGAATTTCTTCCCGGAGATCATCCCGACGATCGCCGGGATGTACGACGCGGATTATCCGGAGGTCGAGCAGCGGCGTGACCAGGTGATCGCCGTTCTGGTGAAGGAAGAGAAGGCGTTCCGGCAGACGCTGCGCAAGGGCATCAAGCAGCTGCGTTCGTATTCCTCCGGGGTGAACGGCGCGGAATTGTTCACCCTGTACGACACCTTCGGGTTTCCGGTCGAGCTCAGCACCGAGGAGGCGGCGAAGGCCGGCATCCCGGTCAGCCCCGCCTGGCGTGCGGAGTTCGACGAGCAGATGGCGGCGCAACGGGCGCGCTCGCAGGGCGCCAGGAAGGTGCCGCTGACCCAGCCGGTGTGACCCATCCCGCCACCGGTACCACCAGGGGCAGCGCCCGGGCACCGCGGTCACGGTCGCGGTCAGCCGGCGTGGTGCGCCTTGCCCAGCTCCGCCGACCGCACCGCCGCCGCCTCGATCGCGGACAGCAGAGCTGCCCGGACGCCGTGGTTCTCCAACTCCCGGATCGCGGCGATGGTGGTTCCGCCCGGTGAGGTCACCGCCTCGCGCAGCGAGACCGGGTGCTCGCCGGAGTCCCGCAGCATGGTCGCCGCGCCGACCGCGGACTGGATGATCAGGTCCGTGGAGACCGCCCGCGGCAGTCCCAGCAGGATGCCGGCGTCGATCATCGCCTCGACCAGGAAGAAGAAGTAGGCCGGGCCGGAGCCGGACAGTGCGGTGACCGCGTCCTGCTGGTCCTCCGGGACCCGGACCACCTTCCCGACGGTGGACAGCAGATCCTCGACCGTCTGCAGGTGCTCCGGACCGGCATGCGATCCCGCGGAGATGGCGCTCATCGCCTCGCCGACCAGCATTGGCGTGTTCGGCATGACCCGGACGACCGGCGTTCCGTCCGGCAGGTGCCGCTCGTACAACGCCGTCGGCAACCCCGCGCACAGCGACACCACCAGCGTGCCCGGCTTGATCGACCAGGCCAGCGCGCGCAACAGCGGGTCGATGTCCTGCGGCTTGACCGCGACCACGAGCACATCGGCGGTCTTCGCGGCCTCGTCCGTGTCGACCCCGCGGACCCCGTACCGCTCGGTCAGCTCCTGCACACGGGCCGGGTAGCGCTCGGTGAACAGCAGCGATTCCGGGGAGCGGCCCGCGGACAACAGGCCGGACAGCAATGCCTCGCCGATCTTGCCGGCGCCGAGGATGGCGATGGTCGTCATGCCCGTCAGGGTGTCACGAGGCGGCGGCCGCTGGCACCCGGGCGGGTTCCGACGGCGTGCTGGCCCGGGTCGTCCCTGAAGATGCGAGCGGCGTCGCGGCGACGTTCGGCCGTGGCGTCAGGGCAGCCTGGGTGTCGGCGGTTCACCCGGTGAGCGCGGGCGAAGGCCCTGGACCAGCAGCTCCATGGTCTGGCTCAGCGACCGCGGCCAGTCCGGCTGGTCGAGCAGGCCGCCGGCCATCAACGTGGCGAAGCCGTGCATGGTCGCGTAGATGGCGGTGCCGATGTCATCGATCGGACCGGCGACGACCTCGCCCCGCTCCTGCGCCTCCGCGATCAGCCGGAACGGCACCGCGAAGGCGCGTTCCGCGGCCCGGACGATCTCGGGCGGCGGCTCCCGACGGTGCTTCGCAGCGAACATCACCGTCAGCAGCGACGGGTTCGTCACGGCGAACCGCACATAGGACTTCGCGTGCGCCCGCAGGCTGTCCGCGAAGGGCGTCGACGGGTCGGCCGGCGACGACGTCTCGAGAGCGGCACCGAGACGGTTGAACCCTTCGACCGCCACGGCATTCAACAACGCCTGCCGATCGGTGAAGTGCCGGCTCGGGGCGGCATGGCTGACACCCAGATCCCTGGCCAGCTCCCGCAGGGACAGCTCGTCGACCCCGCTGGTCGCGACGACATCGGTCGCGCGCTCGACCAGCGCGGCGCGCAGGTCACCGTGGTGGTACCGCGGCTGAACGGCCATCAGTCCTCCCTCCGGTGTTCGACGGTGTTCGACGGTGTTCGACGGTGTTCGACGGTGTGAAGATGGTGGCCCAGCATGCTGGCCGATCGTGCAGGCCCCGATGTCGGCCCGATGCCCGGCTCCGCTGTGGCCCCGGGGCCGCTTTCATGTAGGCGTTGACAACAATGTAGACGCTGCCTACTTTGGTGTCCATGACGTCGACACGCTGGACCGCACAGGATCTTCCCTCCTTCGCCGGGCGCACCGTCGTGGTGACCGGCGCCAACAGCGGAATCGGGCTGGTCGCCGCCCGCGAACTGGCCCGCGCCGGTGCCCGGGTGGTGATGGCTGTGCGCAACACCGACAAGGGCGAGCAGGCCGCGACGACGGTGCCGGGTGAGCGGGAGGTCCGGCGGCTCGACCTCACCGACCTCGACTCTGTCCGCGCCTTCGCCGACGCGTGGGAGGGCGACCTCGATGTCCTCATCAACAACGCGGGGGTCATGCTCATCCCGCTGTCCCGAACCAAGGCCGGCTTCGAGACGCAGTTCGGCACCAATCATCTCGGCCACTTCGCGCTGACCAATCTGCTGCTGCCGCACATCACGGACCGCGTCGTGACGGTCTCCTCGACCGCCCACCGCAACGGCAAGATCGACCTGGCAGACCTCAACTGGAACAGCCGCAAGTACGTGTCCTGGGCGGCCTACGGGCAGTCCAAGCTCGCCAATCTGCTGTTCACCCTGGAACTGCAGCGCCGGCTGGCGGCCGCCGGCTCCGATGTCCGCGGCTACGCCGTCCATCCGGGCTGGTCCGCGACCAACCTGCAGTCCCACTCGTCCGGCGTGATGAACGCCCTGATGAAGGTCGGCAACGCCGTGATCGCGCAGAGCGACCAGATGGGCGCCCTTCCGACGCTGTTCGCGGCCAGCCAGGATCTCCCCGACGCCGCGTACGTCGGTCCGGACGGCCGCTTCGAGTCCAAGGGTTACCCGACGCTGGTCGGCAGGACGGCGGCGGCGAGCGACGTCGAGACCGCGAAGCGGCTGTGGACTGCGTCCGAGGAACTGACCGGCGTGCACTTCGCCCTGGGTCAGCTGTCCGGCTGACGGATCGAGCGGCGGCACAGCGCCAGACGCTGTGCCGCGCTACGCCTTCCCGGCCACCAAGGGTGCCTGCCGGCTGTACCGCGGAGTGCCCACCAGTCCCGCGACGAAGCGCGCGAGGTCGGCGCGGGTGATCTTGGTCGACCTCGGTGACCGGCTGGCATGGTCCTCGACCGACCCGGTGGCGGGTCCGTCCTGCAGCCTGGGCGGCCGGACGAGCGTCCAGTCCAGTCCACTGTCCCGCCACGCCTCGTACTCCAGCACCTTGTCCCTGGTGGCGTCGCCGCCGAGTTTCTGCATCAGGGTCGAGACGATCCGGTCCCGCCGGGACTTGTCGTCGCCCGGTACATCGATGCCGGCCGCGCTGATCCCGATGTAGCGGGTCACCCCGGCGTCCTTCATGGCGGTGATCAGCAGCGGCGCCATGTCGCGATGCAGATGCCTGTCCTTCGCGACCGGACCGAGCGCGCCGATCACCGCTGCGGCACCGTCGACCAGTTCGCGCAGCGCCTCGGCGTCGCGGGCATCGCCGACCATGGATTCGGCCCCCCGCGGAAGGGCCGCCGGATTGCGGGCCAGCGCCCGGACCCGGTGACCGTGCGCGAGCAGTTCGCCGACGACCAGCCGCCCCGTCCGGCCGGTACCGCCCAGCACTGCCACCGTCATTGCCTGCTCCGTTCCGTTGTGCGTTTCCGGTGCCCCGGACGACGAAGCGGCCGGCGCCGCCGTTCTGCTCCCGGTGCTGCCCGGTGCGGGGTGCCGCAGCCACGCCGCCCGTTCCCGATGCGCGAACTCGGCGACACCGTTGGGGTCTCGGCCCAGCACCGTGCGGACGTCCGAGGTCAGGCCGGCTGCCAGCCCGAGCCGCGCGGTGGTGTAGATCGCGGTCGTCACGGCGACCATTCCGAGCGGCATCCCGAGCACCCGGCGGGCGTGCCACACATATCTCCAGGCGCCCGGGCGCCGGTAGCGGATCGGCCGGCCCAGTTCCGCGGTCAGCGCGGCCGCCACCTCGTCATAGGTCAGCGCGACCGAACCCGTTGGCGTCCAGGCCTTCCCGACATGATCGGCGGGCCGGCGCAGCACTTCGACGGCCACCGCGGCGATGTCGGGTGCATCGACGAACGCCGTGCGACCGCGACCCGCCGGGACGAAGATCTCGTCCCGGTCAGCGATGTCGCTGCGGTGCGTGGTGGACAGGTTCTGGAAGAAGAACGACGGCCGGAGGAAGGTCCAGTCCATCGTCGAGTTCCGCAGCCACTTCTCCACCGTGGCGTGCGGTACGACCTTGTTCTTGTCGGCGCCCTGCAGTGACAGGAAGACGACGTGGGCGACCCCGGCATCCCGGGCCGCCGCCAGCGCGGGCAGCAGATCGCGCTTGACGTCGGACAGCTGCGGCGGCCGGACCAGGAACAGCGACCGGACCCCGTCGAAGGCGGCCGGCCAGGTGGCGGGTTCGGTGAAGTCGAACGCGATGGCGTCGGCTGCGGCAAGCTCGGCATCGCCCGTGATCCCGGCCGGATCGCGGACCGCCGCCCGCACATGGTGACCGGCGGCGAGCAGACCGGTGACGACCGGCCGGCCGATGTTGCCGGTCGCGCCCGTCACCAGGATGGGGTCCATATATGTACGGTACAGCTATCCGGCGACGAACGGCGATGCGATGACGGACCCCCTCGAACCCATGGCGGCCGACCCTCCCCCGGCGGCAGGTCTCGCCCCGGCCGAGCGTGCGACGGCTGACGCCGTGACCCCCTCTGCCGTCTCCGGAGACCTCGGCCGGCTGGACGACGCGCTGGTCCGGCTGCGCCGGCTGTGGTCCAGCCCCCGGCAGGTGATCGACCACGACGGCCGCCCGGTCGAGATGTCGAGCGTTCTGGTCGTGGAGGCCTGCGCCCGGGGAACGGCGCGCGGAGCGGAGGTCAGCGTCGGAGACGTCGCGCATTTCGCCGATGTCACGCCGTCCACGGCGAGTCGCCTTGTGGAGCGGGCGGTGCGCGCAGACCTGGTGCGCCGCAACCCTTCCGCTCGTGACGCCCGACGGACCGTGCTGCACCTGACGGCCGCCGGCAGCGCCCTGCGGGCCCGGGCGTTGCACGCCCGGCTGGGTTGGCTGGGCTCGGTGGTTCACGGCTGGCCTTCCGACGACCTGGCCGCACTGGTCGACCTGCTCGGCCGGTTCGCGGACCGCATGACGCTGACCGGCCCTCCCGATCACGGCGGCACGAGGCCTACTCCCTGACGTGAAGCCGCCTCCACGGCGCCTTGACAGCACCCTGCACGCGTCCGCAAGATGTGAGTAAGCGCTCACATTCTGCCGAAGGATTCCCCATGACCGTGCTCAGCATCGACCGGCTCACCCGCAGGTTCGGCGACCTCGTCGCCGTCGACCACCTCACGCTCGATCTGCCCAAGGGCGGCGTCGTCGGCCTCGTCGGGCCCAACGGCTCGGGCAAGAGCACCCTGATCCGGATGCTGCTCGGGCTGATCGGGCCCAGCGAGGGAACGGCGACCGTCCTGGACCGGTCGATCACCGACCCCACCGGTTTTGCCAGCCGCGTCGGCGCGCTGATCGAGAGCCCCGCCTTCGTGCCGACCCTCTCGGCGCGGGCGAACCTCCGCTCGCTGGCTCAGCTGCGCGGGCTACCGGCGAGCCGCGTCGAGGCGGTGCTGGAGATCGTCGGCCTCACCGGACGGGACCGCGAACCCGTCCGCGGCTTCTCGCTCGGGATGAAGCAGCGGTTGGGGATCGCGGCGGCGCTGCTCCCCGACCCCGAACTGCTGCTGCTGGACGAGCCGACCAACGGTCTGGACCCGGCGGGCATCGTCGAGATCCGCAAGCTGCTCAGGACGCTCAGCGCCGGAGACCGGACGGTGGTCGTCTCCTCACACCTGCTGAGCGAGATCGAGGCGATCTGCGATCACGTGGTGGTGATCCGGTTCGGCACGCTGCTGTTCGCCGGGCCGATGACCGAATTGCTGACCAGGGCGGACGAGTACATCGAGGTGTCGGCGGAAACCACCGACGAGGCAACCACTCTCGCCCGGCTGCTGACCGCAGCGGGCTGGGCGGTGACCGCCCAGCAGTCCGGCGCGGCCCGATCGCTGCGGGTGGCCGCACCGGTCGGGCAGACGGCCACGGTGAATCGGACGGCGGCCGCCGGAGGCGTCAGCCTCGCCTCGCTGATCCCGCGCCGGGAGACCCTGGAGGACGTGTTCCTCCGGCTCACCGGAAATACCGACGGTGAGCTGACCGGCGCCCGGGCCGCACAATCCGGCGGGTCGGGCGGTCCACCGGGTGATGCCGGCGGGGGATCCCGCCCACGACTGCTCGCCGCCCTGTCCGGCCGCGGATCCCGGAACGGAGGGCACGCGTGAGCACTCTCGCTGCCACCCGCTCGGAGCTGACCCGGCTGCGCCGCAGGGGCTTCGCGCTCGGCTGGCTCGGCCTCACCGCCGTGCTGGCGTTCATGATCACCACGTTCTCGTTCGTCGTCGCCGGCGACGGCACGGACGTCTCAGTCGCGCCCGGCGGCGGCTTTCCCACCGCCGCCGAGCTGACCGGCAGCGACGGCCGGATGCTGCCGCTGGGCGCGGCGGCAACCATCCTCGGCGTTGTGACGCTGTCGTTCTGGGCGGTGGCCGCCGCGTCCGACTACACCACCGGCCTGGTCCGGTTGCTGGTCCAGGCGCAGCCGCGGCGGGCCCGGCTGCTGCTCGGCAAGGTGCTGGCGCTGACCGGCTGGACCGCGCTGGTGACGACGGTCGCCACGGTGGCTGTGCTGATGGCGGGGCCGGTGATCGCCGAAGGATCCGGGGTGTCGACGGCAGCCTGGGAATCGGACCCGTACGCCGTCGTCCGGCAGGTGGCGGGCAGCTGGCTGAACACCTTCCTCGCACTGGTGGTGTGGGGAGTGATCGGCCTGGTGATCGCCGTGCTGGCCAAGAGTTCCGCCGTCGCGATCAGCGTGGGACTGGGGTATGTGCTGGTCATCGAGGGGCTGCTGCGTGCCGTCGCCCCGGACGTCGCCGACTGGCTGCCCGGCGCTACCCTCACCGCGCTGGCCAAGGGAGGTACTCCGGCCATCGATTACCCGGCGGCGCTCGGCCTCGGACTCGTCTATGCACTCGCCGGCCTGGCCGTGGCGGTGGTGGTCTTCCGCCGCCGCGACGTCACCGATTGATCCGGCGGGCCGGCTCGTTGCTGGCCCCGGGGGAACGGCAGTCCGGGATGTCATGGTCGCGAGCGACGTACCACCGCCGGTTGGCGCGGCAACGACCGGAGGAGGTCGGATGAACGTCCGCGGGCGACGAACCCGAGCCCAGCTCATCCAGGCCACCCTCGATGTCGTCGCCGACGTGGGCTACGCCAGGGCGACGACGAAGGCAATCGCCGAAGCGGCGGGGGTGGCGGAAGGGACGATCTACCGGCACTTCTCGGACAAGCGTCAGCTGTTCTACGCCGCCGTCCTGGACCGCAACACCGCGGTCCTGGAGTGGATCACGGCGCTTCCGGAGCGGGCGGGCGGCGGGACGGTGCGCGGCAATCTCCTCGAGGCGCTCACCCAGTTGGGGCGGCTGCGGACGGATCTGCTGCCGCTGGAGTTGTGGCTGCGCTCGGATCCCGAACTGAGCCGCGACCTGGCGGCGGCGTTCGCGGATCTGTCGTCCGCCGCCGCGCCGCCGTCGCCGGGCCTGCCCGGGGTCGGTGTTCCGCCCGGCGTAGCGTCCGGCGTTGCGGCCGGACACCTGCCGGCCGGGGCGTCGGGGCTGCCGGGGCCGCCGCAGTTCATCGCCAAATACCTTGCCGTCGAGCGGGACCTGGGCCGGATCCGGGCGGATGCGGACCCGGACGACGTCGCCGTCCTGCTGCTGGTCATCCTGTTCGGCATCGCGATGTCGCAGCTGGGCGACGGGGTGGACGAGTACCTGATGGCCGTCGCGGTCGACACCGTGCTGAACGGCATCCGTCCGGGCAGCCCGTGACCGTCGAGTCGAGTCGCCCTGACGCCCACGGCGCGACAACCCTGGCCTGCGGAACAGCCCGGCCAGCTGATCGACCGTCACGGCTGCAGGGTCCGAGCGTCCGCACAGTCCTCGACTCCCTGCTGCTGTGACGGTCGACGGGCGGGGAGGCCGGCCTCCGCAACGCACCAGCCGCGCACTCACCGCCTCGCTCCGCCACACCGGCCGCGCCCGACGCACCGCACTCCACCGGCCCAACCTCCGCTGACCTCCGCACCCCCACACCGCGCCGACTGTCACGCACGCAGGGTGCGGAGGCGCTACGCGGCCCGTTGACCCTGCTGGAGTGGCACTGGGCGCGCGGCCTATCCTCCCCCGGTGAACAGCCCCGCTCCCGCCGCACCGCGGGCGCTGGTCACCGTCGCGGTTCTGCTGCTGGCCCTCAACCTGCGCCCGGTGGTCAACGCGGTGGGTGCGGTCATTCCGGAGCTGCGGGAGTCGACCGGGCTGCCGGCGTCGACCACCGGGCTGCTGCTGTCGCTGCCGACGCTGTCGTTCGCCGTCCTCGGGCTGGCCGCTCCGCTGCTGGCCGCGCGGATCGGTTCGCATCGCACCGTCGTGGTGTGCCTCGTCGCACTGATCGTCGGCCAGCTGGTCCGTGTGCTGGTGCCGGGAACCGTTGCGCTGTTCCTGGGCTCGATCCTCGGGCTGGCCGGCATTGCGGTCGGCAACGTGCTGTTGCCCGGTCTCGTCCGACTGCACTTCCCCGATCGCATCCCGGTGATGACCGCCGCGTACACGACGCTGCTGACCATCGGCGGCGCCGCGGCCGCCGGGATCACCCTGCCGGTCGAGCGCGCCCTGAACTCCGACTGGCGGACCGGACTGGGGATGTGGGCGGGCGTGGCGGTGGTGGCGCTGATCCCCTGGCTGCTGCTGATCAGGGGCACCAGGTCCGGACCGGCTCCGGCTGCCGGACGCCGTTTGCCGTTGTCCGCGCTGGCCCGGACCAGGGTCGCCTGGACCCTCGCGCTCTACTTCGGATCCCAGTCGATGATCGCCTACGTGGTGTTCGGCTGGCTCCCGCAGATCCTCACCGACGCCGGACGCAGCGACACCGCGGCGGCCCTGCAGGTCGCGATCGCCATCGCCGTCGGCATCCCGCTCGCGGCAATGGTACCGCCGCTGCTGGGCCGGGCGCGGCGGCCGGCGATCCTGGTGATTGCGCTCTCGGCGTGCTATCTGGCGGCGTTCATCGGCCTGACCATCGCCCCGGACGGACCGGTGCTGGTCTTCAGCGTGCTGATCGGCATCGGCACCGGGGCGTTCCCGCTGGCGCTCACCCTGATCGCGTTGCGGGCCCGGACATCGCTGGCCACCACGTCACTCTCGGCCTTCACCCAGTGCACCGGTTACCTCATCGCGTCCGTCGGCCCGTTGGGATTCGGCGTGCTGTTCGACGTCACCGGAGGATGGACCGTCCCGCTGGTCCTGCTGTCCGGGGTGGTGCTCGTCCAGGCGGTGGCGGGCTGCCTTGCGGTCCGCCCGAGATACGTCGAGGACGAGCTGCCTGCCGCGGTGCGCTGATCGTCGAATCCCGGTCATCGTCATCCGGTCCGCGCGATGCTCGACGCCATGCGCAGATCAGCGGCGAGCTCAGCGTCCCGGGGCCGCGATCAGCAGCGCGGTCGCCATCGCGGCCCGACCCTCGCCGCGACCGGTCAGGCCCAGGCCGTCCGTCGTCGTCCCGGCCACCGAGACCGGAGCACCGACGACAGCCGACAGCATGGATTCCGCCTCCCGCCGTCGCGGCGCGAGGCGCGGAGAATTGGCGATCACCTGCACCGAGGCATTGACGACGGCGAAGCCCGCGTCGCGCAGCTGCCGCAGGACCTCGCCCAGCAGGGTCGTGCCGGAGGCCGACGCCCACCGCGGATCGGAGGTGCCGAAGACCGCGCCCAGGTCACCCAGTCCGGCGGCGCCCAGCAGCGCGTCGCACAACGCGTGCGCCGCCACGTCGGCGTCGGAATGGCCGGAGCAACCGTCGACGCCGGGAAACAGCAGGCCGGCCATCCAGCATTCCCTGCCGGGTTCGATCGGGTGGACGTCGACGCCGCTGCCGATCCGGAACTGCGGTGCGGGTGGGGTGTCGCCATCAGCGGCGGCGTCGGCGGGCCGCACGTCACCAGGCTGGACGCCAACAAAGCCCGCTTCATCCGGTGTCCGGTCAACGGCCCGCACATCAACGGGCGCACCGGCTGGGTGGGACGTCATCCGGCGTTCCGCATCTGCCAGGTCTGCCGGGGTGGTGATCTTGACCGCCGCAAGGTCGCCCGGAACGGCCGTCACTTGAATCTGCAGGGCCTCCACCAGTGCGGCATCGTCCGTCGCGGCCGGGCCGGCGTCCGACGCAGCCCGATGCGCGCGGCGCAGCACGTCGCCGGCAAAACCCTGTGGTGTCTGGATGAGCCGGAGCCGGTCCCGGTCGACGATGCCGCCGAGCGAGCCGTCCGTGCGCACCGCGCGGATGGTGTCGGCAACCGGAAGAACGGGGACGACGGCGGGCGCACCCGCCCGGCACGCGGCGATGACGGACCTGATCATCCCCGGTGGAGCGAAGGCGCGGGCAGCGTCGTGGACCAGGATGATGTCGGTCTCGGCAATCGTGCCGGCCTCGGTACCGGCCATGGTCCCCAGCGGGGTGACGCCCGACGCCGGCCTGTCGATTGCGGTGTCGCCGGGATTGACCCCGTCAACTGCTGCCAACGCCGCGGCAACGGACGCGGTCCGGTCCGCGCCGCCGACCACCACCCTCGCCCGCCCCGCCAGCATGCGCCGGGCATCGTCGAGTTGGTCGGCAGGCGCCGCGACGATCACGTCGTCGACGCCGGCCTCGATCAGCCGGTCGACCGCGTGCACGAGCAAGGGCTGCCCGGCCACCGGCACGAATGCCTTGGGTACGGGAGAACCAAGGCGTTCACCGCTGCCGGCGGCGGGGACGAGCGCGACGACCCTTACTGCGGCCATGCCTTGTCCGCTCGCCGACCGGCCTGCGGTGGGCGGCTCAGGACGCCAGGACCTCGTCGAGGATGCCCTCGGCCTTGACCTCGTTCGTGCCTTCGGCAAGGGCGAGCTCGGAGACCAGGATCTGCCGTGCCTTGGCCAGCATCCGCTTCTCGCCCGCGGACAGGCCGCGCTCGCGATCGCGGCGCCACAGGTCGCGAACGACCTCGGCCACCTTGTTGACATCGCCGGAGGCCAGCTTCTCGAGGTTCGCCTTGTACCGGCGGGACCAGTTCGTCGGCTCCTCGGTGTGCGGTGCGCGCAGCACCTCGAAGACGTGATCGAGGCCGGTCCGGTCGACGACGTCGCGGACGCCGACGATCTCGGCGTTGTCGGCGGGGACCTTCACGGTGAGATCGCCCTGGGCGACCTTGAGAACCAGATACAACTTCTCGACACCCTTGACGGTGCGAGTCTCGGTGGCCTGGATGAGTGCTGCCCCGTGATGGGGGTAGACAACGGTTTCACCAACATTGAAAACCATGAGCGTTCAAGACCCCTTTCGCTGAGACCAGTTTAGCACGCATTGAGCCCGGTCACCGCCTGTTCTCGCAGGTCAGGGCCTATAGCTCTACTTGACAAATCCCTTAGCAGCGTGCATCGCGCAGACCGGTGATCGTGCAGGGCGCCCCGGACATGCGCCGTGGCCAGCACTTCCACCGCCCGGCGCGCAGAACGATCTTCTCGACGGCTAGCCTCATCACCGGTGACAATGCTCCTGGAATCGGGCTCCTGCAGCCGGGCTCCCGGAACCGGCGAGCGTGGGTCCCACGGCAAGATCGCGAAGCACAAAGCAAAGACCAGGACAGTGGCAACGAACGACAGCGGCAGCGCGAAGCCCGGATCAGCCGGACAGCACCGTCGCGCCGCCCGTCGAGAAGAGGGGACCACCGTGTTCCGCACCGACCGCACCAAGCGTCGCGTTCTCACCCGGACGGCGGTGGCGGTCCTGGCCGCAGCGTCATTGGCGCTGGCGGGTTGCGGCGCCGGTCAGTACGCACAGTCGGTGAACGTGCAGGCCGCGATGCTCGGGGCCAACGGCCAGGTCGGCGACCTTTCGACGCTCAACGTGCGCCTCGCCCCGATCGAACAGGAGAAATACCCCGCGGGTTCCGACGCCAGGGTGCTGCTGTACCTGTCCAACGACGGCATCAACCCGGATACCCTCACCTCGGTCAGCTCGCCCGCCGCCCAATCGGTCCAGATCACTGGCGACCCCGTCATTCCCGGGCAGACCCTCGTCGACCTGAGCGGCGATTCAGGTCGGCAGATCACGCTCAGCGGGCTCGTGCAGGACCTGTACTACGGCGTTTCCATCCCGATGACGTTCTCCTTCGCCAACGCCGGCAACCTGACGATCAACGTTCCGATCGAGAACCCGCCGACCCGGTCCACCGACCGGGAAACCATCGAGATCCTGCCGCCGCACCCGACTCCCATCTGGGAGGAGGGCTTGGCGGAACAGGCTGCCGGCGGCGGGCAGGGCGAAGGCGGTGGCGCGGCCGGATCCGGCGCCGCCACTTTCAGCAGTGCGAACGAGAGCGGTTCCAACGGGGACAGCGGATCGGTCAGCACCGCCCCGACCGACGCCATTCAGGGCGGCAACGTCGAGGGCGCACCGTCGTCGACGGTCGCCACCCCCGCCAGCGGCGGCTGACCCACCGGACAGCAGACACGCCGCGGCAGGCACGCCGCACAGCGGACACCCTGCACCGCACGCTCCCCGACGCCCGGTCGGCTGCCCGTCGCATTCGCCCGCCAGGATCCGAGGCCTCGGTCGGCTCGGTGGCGCCGCCGTGCCCTTTCCGCACCGCATCGGGCGCGTTTCGTACAACTGTCGGACCCTGCGGCTAGCGTTCGGCCCATGAGATCGCAGTCCGACCACTCCGCCCGTGCCGCCGCCTCCAGGGCCGGCTCGGCCGCGAGAAGAGCGACCGTCCGGCCGGCCTACCGGTGCACCGAGTGCGGGCACGAGCCCGGCAAGTGGCACGGCCGGTGTCCGGAGTGCCAGGCGTGGGGCGCGGTCAACGAGGTGGGTCCCGCGCCGGTCGTCCTGCGCCGGGTGTCGCCCGGCCAGGTGATCGCGCCCGCCCAGCGGATCGACGAGGTGTCGGCGGACCGGGTCACGGCCCAGGCCAGCGGGGTCGCCGAGTTGGATCGGGTGCTCGGCGGCGGGCTGACCCCGGGTGCCGTGGTACTGCTGGCCGGCGAACCCGGCGTCGGGAAGTCCACCCTGCTGCTCGCGGCGGCGAAGGCCTGGGCGGACGGCGGTCAGGGGACCGTCCTCATCGTCAGCGGAGAGGAGTCCGCAGCTCAGGTTCGGTTGCGTGCCGACCGGATGGGCGCGCTGCACCGGGACATCTTCCTGGCCGCGGAGAACGATCTCGCGGCCGTCCTCGGCCAGATCGACCAGGTGCAGCCGCGGCTGCTGATCGTCGACTCCGTGCAGACCTTCGCCACCGCCGAGGTGGAGGGAACGGCCGGCGGGGTCGGCCAGGTTCGCGCGGTGGCGGCGGCGCTGTCCGCGGTCGCCAAGGAACGGAACATGGCATGCGTGCTGGTCGGCCATGTCACCAAGGACGGCGGCATCGCCGGCCCGCGCGTCCTCGAGCACCTGGTCGATGTCGTCCTGCACTTCGAGGGCGACCGGCACTCCACCCTGCGGACCATCAGGGGAGTCAAGAATCGGTACGGCCCGTCGGACGAGGTCGGCTGCTTCCAGATGATGGCGGACGGGATCGTCGGTCTCGCCGATCCGTCGGGGCTGTTCCTGACGACGCGCGCACTGCCGGTCCCCGGCACCTGCACGACGGTCAGCATGCAGGGACGGCGGGCGCTGCCGGCGGAGCTTCAGACGCTGATCACCCCCGCCGCCGCCGACAACGGTCGGCGCACGGTCTCCGGGCTCGACGCCTCGAGAACCGCCATGGTGATCGCGGTCCTGCAACGGTGGGGCGGCATCGGGTTCGGCGGCAAGGATGTGCTGGCCGCGACCGTCGGTGGGGTGAAGATGCTGGAACCGGCGGCGGACCTGCCGCTGGCTCTCGCGCTGTGGTCATCGGCCCGCGACATACCGCTGGAGGCGGGCCTTGTCGTGATCGGCGAGCTGGGTCTCGCCGCGGACGTCCGGCCGGTGGCCGGTGTCTCGCGCCGGCTGGCGGAAGCGGCCCGGCTCGGCTTCACACATGCCGTGGTCCCGGTCGGAACAGCAACGGAACGTCCTCGGGGAATGCGGGTGGACGAGGCATCCGACCTGGGCGACGCGCTGCGGTGCATGGGCGGCGACGATGGGGTCGTGCAGTGGCTCCGCCGCCGCCGGGGCTGACGCGGCCCGGGGGATGCGCTGGGTCACGGTTGGTGACGGCGCGGCAATATCCGCTGCGGCTGAGCCCTAAACTGGCTGGGGCCGGCCACGGAAGGGGGAGGGGTGGACGATCGGATGACAGTCGCAGCGCATCGCGCCGTGCTCGCCCGAGTCGCCCCCGGCACTCCCCTGCGCGACGGGCTCGAACGGATCCTTCGCGGCCGGACCGGGGCGCTCATCGTGCTCGGATTCGACCAGGCGGTCGACGACCTGTGCGACGGTGGGTTCCGGCTCGATGTCGAGTTCTCCTCGACCCGGTTGCGCGAGCTGTGCAAGATGGATGGCGCGGTGGTGCTGAACGACGATGCGACCCGCATCCTGCGCGCCAACGTGCAACTCACTCCGGACTCCACCATCCCCACCGTGGAATCCGGTACCCGGCACCGCACCGCGGAACGGACCGGCCTGCAGACCGGCCACCCCGTCATCGCCGTGAGCCACTCCATGTCGATCATCAACCTGTACTTCGGCGGCCGGCGGCACGTCGTCGCGGACCCGCCGACGATTCTGGGCCGGGCCAATCAGGCGCTGGCCACCCTGCAGCGCTACAAGTTCCGGCTCGACGAGGTCGCTCGTGCGCTGTCCGCATTGGAGATCGAGGACTTCGCCACGCTCAGGGACGCCATGACGGTGCTCCAGCGGCTGTTGATGGTGCGCCGGATCGCCGACGAACTGACCAGCAACGTGGTCGAGCTGGGCACCGACGGCCGACTGCTCGGGCTGCAGCTGGAGGAGATGCTCAGTGGCACCCAGGGTCTCCAGGAGCTGTTGATCCGGGACTACCTGCCGTCCGACGAAGGGCCCGAGAAGGTCGACGAGATCGTCCAGGCGCTCGACGACCTGGACGAGGCGGCACTGCTGGACCTGACGGTGGTCGCCCGGGTGCTCGGGTTGTCGACGTATGGGGACGCCCTGGACGCCGGGGTCAGCCCGCGCGGCTACCGGCTGTTGGCCGGCATCCCCCGGGTGCCGCCGGCCGTCCTGGACCGGTTGATCCAGCATTTCGGCAACCTTCAGGGGTTGTTGGCTGCCACCGCGGCGGACCTGCAAGCCGTCGAGGGCGTCGGCGAGGCGAGGGCTCGGGTCGTCCGCGAAGGGCTGTCCCGGCTGGCCGAGTCCTCGATCGTCGACCGCTACGGCGCGACGCTGTAAGTCACAAGCCGGCGGCGGCGGGATGCCACACTTCGTCGGGGACAAGGCACGTCATCGGTGACAGGGCACGTCCTCCGAGGCAGGGCACGTCATCGGAGACAGGGCACTTCATCGGACAGGGCGTGATGCCGGACGGGACGCCCGGCTACGCGGTCCACCCGCCGTCCTGGGCGAGGCGGCCACCGTGCAGCCAAGGCTCGGCCGGCGGGCGCATCGACGCCGCGGCACACCGCGAAGCCGTTCAGCCGGTGATCTCGAACGGCGCCGGTTTGCCGGACAGCTTCCCCAGCTGAGCGATCACCACGTACTTGCCGGCCGGTACCGGTGCGCGGTCTCCCGCGCACCCGGGCGACGACGTGGTACCCGACCACTTGATCGTGTACTGCACGGTCTCACCGGGTGCCAGGTCACGGACCTCGGTGCCCTCGCCGGGGAAGCAGTCCGCGGTCGACCACACCCGCTTACCGCCCGGGCCCTGCACGGTGAAGGTCTGCAGTGTGCCGGAGACGTCGCGCCGGCACGGCTCCGCGCCGGTATTGGTGACGGTCATCCCGAGCATGGGCGGACTGCCGGCGGCGAAGGTGGGGGCGGTGCTGATGGCGACGACGGCGATCGCAACATCCGGGCAGAGCAGGGCGCCGTCCGGTGCGTAGGACGGTTTCGGTGCCGGCTTTGGTGCCGGTTTCGGTGCAGGTGCTGGCTTGGGCGTGGTCTTGGCCGGGTTCGGCGCGGTGTTCGGGGGTGCACTCTTCGGCGGTGCCGAGGCGGACGTCGGCGCGCCGGCGGGAGCCGCTGTGGTGCCCGTCGGGGCGGCGCTCGCAGCTGCCGCCGGGGGCGACGATGCCGGCTTCGCCGAGGCGCTCGCGGCAGCCGCCGGCGTCGCGGATCCGGTTGGAGTTCCGGACACCGAGGCAGCGGCGGCCGAGCCGGCGGGCTTGCCGGCGGATGACGGACCGCCGGACGCCGCGGCCGCACCAGTCGACGGCGCACCGCTCGCGCCGGAGGACGCGGGTGTGGTCACCGCGGTGGATGCGGCCAGCACACCGGTCAGGGTGGGGGTGGCGGAACCGGTGACCGCGAGGACACCGACCGAGGGGTCCGGACCGGCGGATGAGCGGGATGAGCGGTTCGCCAGGAACCACACCGTGCCGATCAGCACGGCCACTGCGAGCACCACGATCGAAACTCGGCGGATCCAGTACACCTTCGGATTCAGAGGGCCAACGGGGTGCATCACCGGCCCGACGGTAGTCTCGGGGCGCTGCCTTTCCAGGATGCAACGCCGAGGGGTGCACTGTGAGCGCAATCGACGAATTACTTGACCGCAACCATGCCGCCGCGGAGTACCACCCGGTCGGGATGGGACCGATGCCGACCCTCAAGATCGCCCTGGTGATGTGCATGGACGCCAGGATCGACGGGCACGCGGCGTTCCGGCTGAGCCCCGGCGAGGTGCACCTGATGCGCAATGCCGGCGGGGTCGTCACCGACGATGTCATCCGGTCGCTGGCGATCTCCCAGCACGCCCTGGGCACTCGCGAGGTGATGATCATCCACCACACCGACTGCGGCCTGGCGCGTCTCGAGGAGGACGCCTTCCGCGCCCATCTCGCGACGTTCGCCGGGTACCGGCCCACCTGGGCGGTGCAGGCGTTCAAGGACCCGCACGATTCCGTCCGGGAATCGTTGCGCCGGATCCGGGACTCACCGTTTCTGCTGCACCACGACGGCGTCCGCGGATTCATCTTCGACGTCGACACCGGGCTGCTCGAAGAGGTGTTCACCGACGGGCAGGAACCCACCGGTCAGCTGCAACCCCAGGCAAACCCGGCGGCGGACCCGGCCGACAGCGCGGCCGCCGACGGCACGTCGAACGGCGATTCGACCGCGTCGCCGGCAGCTGTCAGCGCCGCAGCGCCACCCGCCGACACCGACGCCGCGGACGCACCCGGGCGCGATGCCGGTCGCTGATCGCACCGCGCGCATCCCACCGCTGCCACCACCGCAGCCACCACCGCGCCCGGGCGGTTCGCCGTTGGACGCGGACACCCTGTTGCGCTTCTTCGACGAATCGGCCCGACCGCTGCCCTGGCGGGCGGCCTCGGCCACGCCGTGGGCGGTCCTGATCAGTGAGGTGATGCTGCAGCAGACCCCGGTCAGCCGGGTCCTGCCGGTGTACGACCAGTGGGTGCGGCGGTGGCCGACGCCCGCGGACCTGGCGGCGGACTCCCCCGCCGACGCGATCCGCGCCTGGGGACGGCTGGGGTACCCGCGACGGGCGATGCGGCTGCACGCCGCGGCGACGGCGATCACCATCGGGCACGGCGGGATGGTCCCGGACACCGTCGAGGTGCTGTTGACGCTGCCGGGCATCGGCGAGTACACCGCACGCGCCGTGGCGGCGTTCGCGTTCGGCGCCCGGACACCGGTGGTGGACACCAACGTGCGGCGGGTGCTGTCCCGCGTAGTCCGGGGGGTGGACGAGCCGCGGGAACCGGCGACCAGGGCCGACCGTGATCTGCTCGAATCGCTGCTTCCGGTCAGACCCGCAGTGGCGGCACGGTTCTCGGCCGCCGTGATGGAACTGGGCGCGACGGTCTGCCTGGCGCGCGCCCCGGCGTGCGGATCCTGTCCGCTCGCGGCCGGCTGCCGTTGGCGACTGGCCGGCTCCCCGATGGGCACCGCCAGGCGCCCGGTCCAGGCCTGGCACGGGACGGACCGGCAGATGCGGGGCCGGATGATCGCCGTCCTGCGGGACAGCGTCGGCGCGGTCCCGGAGTCCGCGCTGTCCCGGGTGGTGGACGATCCGCTGCAGGGCTCCCGGTGCCTGCAGTCGCTGCTGGCCGACGGCCTGGTGGTGCGGATCGGGGACCTGGTGGACCTGCCGGCCTGACGGGGCTGCCTCGGGCGCCGCCGGCCGCCAACCTCCCCAGCCGGCAGCATCCCAGGCCGGTGGGGCCCACTGCCAACGCGGGCCGCGGTCGAGCCCGGAAACGCCTCCGGCCCGCCCCTCGACGGGGACGGGCCGGAAACGAACTGCTGTGCTGATCGGTGGGGCTCGAGCGATCAGCACCGACCGATCAGGCCGGACCGATCAGGCGGATGCCTCGCCGGCGTCGACGGCAAGTCCCGCCGCAACGACCTCCGGCACAGCCGACGGCCTGGGCTCGCCGCGGAAGGTGAACTCCCGCTCCTTACCCTCGCCCTCGACGTCGACCAGGATGATGTGGCCGGGCCGGACCTCGTCGAACAGGATCTTCTCCGAGAGCTTGTCCTCGATCTCCCGCTGGATCGTGCGGCGCAGCGGCCGCGCACCCAGCACCGGATCGAAGCCGCGCTCGCCGAGCAGCGTCTTCGCCGCATCGGTGACCTCGAGAGACATGTCCTTGTTCTTCAGGGCACCCTCGACCCGCTTGAGCATCAGGTCGACCATCTTGTTGATCTCGGTGGTGGTCAGCTGGTGGAAGACCACGACGTCGTCGATCCGGTTGAGGAACTCCGGCCGGAAGTGACGCTTGAGCTCGTCGTTGACCTTCTGCTTCATCCGCTCGTAGGTCGACTCCTCGTTGCCCTGGTTGAAGCCCATCCCGACAGCCTTCGAGATGTCCTGCGTACCAAGGTTGGAGGTGAAGACGATGACTGTGTTCTTGAAGTCCACCGTCCGGCCCTGACCGTCGGTCAGCCGGCCATCCTCCAGCACCTGCAGCAGCGTGTTGTAGATGTCCTGGTGGGCCTTCTCGATCTCGTCGAACAGCACCACGGAGAACGGCTTGCGGCGCACCTTCTCGGTGAGCTGCCCACCCTCTTCGTAGCCGACGTACCCGGGAGGGGCACCGAACAGCCGGGAAGCGGTGTACCTGTCGTGGAACTCGCCCATGTCGACCTGGATCAGCGCGTCCTCGTCCCCGAACAGGAACTCGGCGAGCGCCTTGGTCAGCTCGGTCTTCCCGACGCCGGACGGGCCGGCGAAGATGAACGAGCCGGACGGCCGCTTCGGATCCTTCAGGCCGGCCCGGGTCCGCCGGATCGCCTGGGAGACCGCCTTGACCGCCTGGTCCTGGCCGATGATCCGCTTGTGCAGCTCGTCTTCCATCTTGAGCAGCCGGGTGGTCTCCTCCTCGGTCAGCTTGAAGACCGGGATGCCCGTCCAGTTCGCCAGCACCTCGGCGATCTGCTCGTCGTCGACCTCGGAGACGACGTCGAGATCGCCGTCCTTCCAGGCCTTCTCACGCTCGGACTTGCGGGCCAGCAGCTGCTTCTCAGAATCCCGGAGGGCAGCGGCCTTCTCGAAGTCCTGCGAGTCGATGGCCGACTCCTTGTCCCGGCGGACACCGGCGAGCTTCTCGTCGAAGTCGCGCAGGTCCGGCGGTGCGGTCATCCGGCGGATGCGCATCCGCGCGCCGGCCTCGTCGATCAGGTCGATCGCCTTGTCCGGCAGGTACCGGTCGCTGATGTACCGGTCGGCCAGAGTTGCGGCCGAGACCAGGGCGTCGTCGGTGATGGTGATCCGGTGGTGCGCCTCGTACCGGTCGCGCAGCCCCTTGAGGATCTCGATGGTATGCGCCACCGTCGGCTCGCCGACCTGGATCGGCTGGAAGCGACGCTCGAGTGCGGCGTCCTTCTCGACGTACTTGCGGTATTCGTCCAGGGTCGTCGCACCGATGGTCTGCAGTTCGCCACGGGCCAGCATCGGCTTGAGGATGGAGGCGGCGTCGATCGCGCCCTCGGCGGCACCCGCACCCACCAGGGTGTGGATCTCGTCGATGAACATGATGATGTCGCCGCGGGTGCGGATCTCCTTGAGGACCTTCTTCAGCCGCTCCTCGAAGTCGCCGCGGTACCGGGAACCGGCCACCAGGCTGCCGAGGTCGAGCGTGTAGAGGTGCTTGTCCTTGAGGGTCTGCGGGACGTCGCCGCGGATGATCGCCTGGGCCAGACCCTCGACGACCGCGGTCTTGCCGACGCCGGGCTCGCCGATCAGCACGGGGTTGTTCTTGGTGCGGCGGGACAGCACCTGCATGACCCGCTCGATCTCCTTCTCCCGGCCGATGACCGGGTCCAGCTTGCCCTCGCGGGCCGACTGGGTGAGGTTGCGACCGAACTGGTCGAGCACCAGCGACGTGGACGGGGTGCCCTCGGAGCGGCCACCTTCGGCGGCAGCGGTCTCCTTGCCCTGGTAGCCGGAGAGCAGCTGCAGGACCTGCTGGCGGACCCTGTTGAGGTCGGCGCCGAGCTTGACCAACACCTGTGCCGCGACGCCCTCACCCTCACGGATGAGGCCGAGCAGGATGTGCTCCGTGCCGATGTAGTTGTGGCCGAGCTGCAGCGCCTCCCGCAGGCTCAGCTCGAGGACCTTCTTGGCACGCGGGGTGAAGGGGATGTGACCGGACGGAGATTGCTGCCCCTGGCCGATGATCTCCTCGACCTGCGCGCGGACACCCTCCAGCGCGATGCCCAACGACTCCAGGGCCTTCGCGGCGACGCCCTCACCCTCGTGGATGAGACCGAGCAGGATGTGCTCCGTGCCGATGTAATTGTGGTTCAGCATCCTGGCCTCTTCCTGGGCCAGGACAACCACGCGCCGCGCTCTGTCGGTAAACCGTTCGAACATTTGCACTCCTTACAGGGCGTGCGCTGCTATGCGGTCGGCTGTTGCCACTTCCTGCGATCATCGGGCCCGATCGGCGACCTCATCACTGAGGGGCCGAACAGTCCGCTGACTGTGGACAACTCTAGTCGGACCCGCAGGACGAGCGGTGCGGAAGCCGAACCGGGACGGCACCGCGCACTGTGCCGCCACTGCTCTCCAACGCTCCCCCAGCGGTTCTCGTTCCGCCACATCGCTGGCTACGCCGTGGGCGAACAGCACGTGTCCGAGGGTCGGAGCCGGTCGGGTGGAACGCCTTCGCGAGGGTCGATGCAGACGGCTGAGCCCCCGCGCCGAGGGGTGCGGGGGCTCAGCCGGCCGGGCGGCGATGCGGTCGCTGCCGAGGCGCCGCGGCCGGCGCACAGATCAGTGCGTTGCCGGTCAGTGCGTTGCCGGTCAGTGCGGTGCCGGTCAGTGCGGTCCGGGTCAGTGCGCCGCTTCGAACGCGGTGAGCACGTTGGCCGACAACCGGCCGCGCTCGGAGACCTCGTAGCCGTTGGCCCGCGCCCACTCGCGGACGGCCGCGGTCTGCTCGCGATCCGGGGCGGTGCGGGCGCCGCGCGAGGACCGCGCCGACTTGGCGGCCTTGGGTCGGCCCGGACCGCGACGCGAACCATCGGAGCGACGGGCGCTCGCCACGTACTCGGCCAGTGCGTCCCTGAGCCGCGACGCGTTCTCCTCGTTGAGGTCGATCTCGTACGTCGCGCCGTCGAGAGCGAAGGAAACGGTGTCGTCCGCGTCCGACCCGTCAAGATCGTCGACGAGTCTGGTCGTGGTCTCGGTTGCCATGCTTGTTCCTCCCAGAAAGACTTCGTATTGAGTGAAGCCGGGTCAGTGGTATTCCCGGACGTTTCCACCATAACCTCTTTGGTACCGAACGAGTGCAGGACCTGCCGTCATCCAATGGTGTCCAGATCAAACGTCACATGTCGCAGGCTGTGTGCCAGTCGTTGCAGCCGGTACCGAGAGGGAAACGGATCGGCAAATTCGCTGCGCGATCGGGCACCATTTGAGATGATCGGCGACGCGGCGGCGACGCCGGCAAATCTAGGCGCCCCGCCATCGCCCGGCAACCGATCCCGAAGAATACCGACCCGCGAACGTTGTCGCCCCCCCGTCCCGGCGACGAGGGTTGCGGTGAATCAGCGGTTCGGCCGTGACAAACGCCGTCCAGGGCGGCGGCCGGGAAACACCCGCCGTACCGGGCGCGGCGTTATTCCCCGGGTCGTACGAAGGGGAACAGGATCGTCTCCCGAATACCCAGACCGGTCAGCGCCATCAGCAGCCTGTCGACGCCCATCCCCATACCGCCCGACGGCGGCATTCCGTACTCCATCGCGCGCAGGAAATCCTCGTCGAGCACCATCGCGTCGGCGTCGCCGAGCCCGGCGAAACGCGCCTGGTCGACAAAACGTGCCCGTTGCACGACGGGGTCGACGAGTTCGGAATAAGCGGTTGCGGTCTCGATGCTGCGGATGTACAAGTCCCATTTCTCGGTCAGCCCCGGGGTCTCCCGGTGGCCGCGGGTGAGTGGCGCGGTTTCGGCGGGAAAATCGCGGACGAACGTCGGGGCGTGCAGTGACGGCACGACGAGCTTCTCGAACAACTCCTCCGCCAGCTTGCCGGGACCGTAATGCGGGGCGACCGGGACACCGACCCTGTCCGCGTACTGCCGCAGCAACGGCATCGGTGTCTGCACCGTGACTTCCTCGCCCAGCGCCTCGGACAGCGCGCCGTACAGCGTGATGGAGGGCCAGGTGCCACCGAGATCGAACTCGGTGCCGTCGGCGTGTACGGCAACGGTCGATCCATGCACGGCAATGGTTGCCTGCTGCACCAGGGTCTGGGTGAGCTCGGCCATTCCGTTGTAGTCGCTGTAGGCCTCGTACGCCTCGAGCGTCGCGAACTCTGGCGAATGGGACGAATCCACGCCTTCGTTGCGGAAACTGCGATTGATCTCGAATACCCGCTCGATACCGCCGACCACGGCGCGCTTGAGATACAGCTCGGGCGCGACCCGCAGGAACAGATCGATGTCCATGGCGTTCATGTGCGTCACGAACGGCCGCGCGGCGGCGCCGCCATGCAGCAACTGCAGCATCGGTGTTTCCACCTCGAGATATCCGCGCTCGTGCAGCGTCGCCCTCAGGGAGCGATTGACTACGCTTCGCATCTCGACGGTGCGCATCGCCTGCGGCCGGACGATCAAATCGACGTAGCGTTGGCGGACCCGGCTCTCCTCGGAGAGCGGTTTGTGCGTCACCGGCAAGGGCCGAAGCGCCTTGGCGGTGATCGACCAGGAATCTGCCAGGACGGAAAGTTCACCGCGCCGCGATGTGATGACGGTGCCATGGACGAACAGATGGTCACCGAGGTCGACGTCGGCCTTGAATCGCGCGAGCGACTCGGCGCCGACGCTGGCCAGTGACACCATGATCTGCAATTCCGTGCCGGTCTCCCCCGCACCACCCTCCCGCAGGGTGGCGAAACACAATTTGCCGGAGTTGCGCAGGAACAGGACCCTGCCGGTGATTCCGACAACTTCGCCGGTGTCCACGTCCGGTGGCAGATCGGGATGAGCTTTCCTGATTTCGGCCAGCGTCGTCGTTCTGGGAACTCCGACCGGATATGGATCGGTGCCGGCGTCCAATAGCCGCTGACGCTTCTCCCGCCGGACCCGCAGCTGCTCGGGCAGGTCGTCACCGTCGCTCACGGCAGGATTCGTCGGTTCCGTCACGACGGGAAAGCCTACTTGGCGAGTTGTGCTCCACAGACCGCTCGGCGGACCGCTCAGAGGTCCGCTTCGCCAGCCGGGTCGGCGTTCGGCGTCCGCCCGCGCGCGTGTCCGGTCCACAATGGCCGGGTGACGGCGCAGGGGTGGACGGTGCGACGCGCGGCGCCGGCCGGGTCCTCCTGGGGTAGCGCCGACCTGGCCAGCTCTTTCGACCTTCGTGCCGCCGAGTACGCCCGACTCCGTCCGGATTATCCGGCCGCATCCGTCGACGCCGCCGTCCCGGAGCACGGCGTCCGGGTGCTGGATCTCGCCGCCGGGACGGGCAAGCTGACCGGTGCCCTGATCGGCAGGGGTCACCGGGTGCTTGCGGTGGAGCCGCTGCCGGGCATGCTGGCCGAGTTGCACCGCCGGCATCCCGCCGCGGATGCGGTCGCCGGCAACGCCGAGCAGCTGCCCGTCGCGGCCGGCAGCGTCGACGCGGTGACCGTCGCGCAGGCCTTCCACTGGTTCGATCAACGGAGGGCGCTCGACGGGATGGCCAGGGTGCTGCGCCCGGGCGGAACCGTTGCGCTGGTGTGGAATCACGACGACGAGCGGGACCCGATGGTGGCCGACGTAGAGGCCGCACTGGACCGGATCGGGCGACCGGCGGGCGGCAGCACCGGCCGCGGCCGATCAGCAGGTCGGACGGGCACTCCAGGGCCGGCGAACGGGGAACCGCCCCGCCGACCCCCGTTCGTCGACCATCCGGATCTCACCGATCCGGAGCTGGTCGAGATTGCCTGGCGGCGCCCGATGAGTGTCGACGACTTCATCGCGCTGCAGCACACCTATTCCTATGTGATCCGCGCTTCGGACGGGTTGCGGGCACGCCTCGACGTCGAGTTACGGACCATCATCCGGGCGCACGTGGGCGATGCCGGGTCGGTGACGGTGCCCGTCACCTGCCAGGTCTGGCGTTCGGTGCGCAGATGACCGGCGTGCATGGAGCCCAGTTGACCCTCCGGCCAGCCGCCGAGTGGCGGGCCGTCGAGCAGCGGCACCGACAGGCGGTCGACGAACTGACCGCCGGTCACCGCTCCCGCGCCGGCCGGGGCATCCCGCATCCGGTCGAGGACTTCCTGTTCAGTTACTACTCGCTGCGTGCTGCGCAGCTGCGGCGGTGGTACCCCGGAGCCGGGGTCGCTCTCGCGGACGCGCCGGAGCGGGCACGATGGCCGTTCCATCGCGTCGTCGACGTGCCGCCGGACGGCGGGCGGCACTCGCGCACAACGGCTGTCACGCTGGATGTTCCGGCTTTCATCGGTGCCCGCGGGCGGCAGATCGAGTTCACCGTCCGGCTGCTCCGTGCCACGGTCGCGGCCCCGGGGCAGTTCGGCTGCTTCGGGTTGCACGAGTGGGCGATGGTCTACGAGCAGGACGCCGAGCAGCGTCGGCATGCGGCCTGGCCGCTGCGGCTGGGCCAGGCCGAGACGGACGAGGTGGTGCGCAATCACCAGATCCGCTGCACCCACTACGACGCGTTCCGGTTCTTCACCGCCGCTGCGCGGCCGCGGAACCAACTCCAGCCGGACCTCGAGTCACGGGTGCGGCTGGAGCAACCGGGCTGCCTGCACGCGTCGATGGACGTCTACAAGTGGGCGTACAAGCTGATCCCGGCGGTCCCCAGCGACCTGCTGCTGGACTCGTTCCGGCTGGCGCGCTGCATCCGGGAGATGGACATGCGGGCATCCCCCTACGACCTCTCCGACCTCGGCTACCTGCCCGTTCCCATCGAGACCGCCGCCGGCAAGGCCGAGTACGTTGCTGCGCAACGGGAGTTCGCGCAGTCGGCTCAGCTGTTGCGGCGCAAACTGGTGGCGGTGCTGGAGGCGTTGCCCGGCCCCGCCGGAGCACCCGCAGCGGTGGCGACCCGACCGGCGGGCTGATCGGTCAGTCCGACCGGTCGACATCCGGCGCACGGCAGCAATGTTCGAGGAACAGTGCGCCCCCGGTCATGATCACCGCGCCGACCAGCCCGATGATGCCCGTGACGCCGTCCTCCCGCGCGGCCGCCAGCACCGACCACGACGGCACGACGTACAGCAGCAGTCCGATCCACAATCCGGTCAGGGCCGCCCCGGCCAGCGAGGTTGCCTTGGCCGTCATCACCGCACGCGCGGCCGTCAGCGGGGCAACAGGTTTCGCGGTGGCCGCACCGGATCCGGTGCGACCACGCTGCCGGATCCGGCTGCGGAGTCCCTGGCCCGCAACGGCTTCGCCGATGCCCAGCAGCGCTGCGAAGACACCGGAATAGCGCGGCAGGGGCGGCAGGCGCTGATAGCTGAGCCGGACCAGCAGGTAGCCGAGGACGAGTGCGACAGCGGCCACCGCCAGCAGGTCCCGGGCGCGGGTGAACCCCATCCTGTTCGGTGCCGTCATCGGCGGCGCTGCCCGTCCACGCTGCCGAGACGGGCGATCCCGGTGCTGTCCAGGCCGCTGAGCAGCTCTGAGATCGGTCCCGCCCCGGGCAGGGTGGCGGCCGGGTCGACCTCCGCCCACGGCACCAGCACGAAGGCGCGCTCCGCAGCCCGCGGGTGGGGCAACGTCAGCTGCGGGTCGTCACTGCGCACCGCGCGGCCCGCGCCGTCGTCGACGGCGATCACGTCGACGTCCAGGGTTCGGGGTCCCCAACGGACGAGCCGCTCCCGTCCGGCCGCCGCCTCCAGCGCCTGGCACCTCGCCCACCACCCTGCGGCGTCCGTGTTCTCGTCCTCGACGAGAACCACGATGTTGTAGAAGTCGTCCTGCGGCACCCCGCCCCACGGCGGTGTCCGGTACACGGCGGAGACCGCCCGCACGGCCGCACCCAACCCGTCGACCGCCGCGCGCAGTGCAGCGGCGCGGTCGCCGAGGTTGGAGCCGAGCGAAAGGACGGCGCGGGTCATCGGATGCCGCGGGAACGACGGATCGTCACGCTCACGTCCGCGAACGACAACGGGATGGGCGCCGAGGGTTTGTGGATGGTGACCTGCACCGCGGCCACCGGAAAGGTTTCGAGCACCGCCCCGGCAATCTCACCGGCGACCGCCTCGATGAGGTCCCGCGGCGCTCCGCCGACGATGGCAGCGGCCAACTCCGCCAACTCCCCGTAGTGCACCGTCTGGGCGAGATCGTCGGATGCCGCCGCCGCCGCGAGGTCCAGCCACACGGAGATGTCGACGACGAAGTCCTGCCCGTCCCGCTTCTCGGAGTCGTAGACCCCGTGCCGGCCGAACACCGTCAGGCCGGTCAGGGTGATGCGGTCCGGCCGCTCCCGACTCGCGATCGAGTTCGCGGTATCGCGGACCGGGTCGCGCGCCGGCGGCGCAGGGCGCGACTGTTGCTCAGCCACGGTGGACCACGCCACCTTCCGGCAAGCGAACGTGTCCGGCGGGAGCGCGTCCGGTCGTCGCGGCGACCACCCGCACGGCGTCCAACGATGCCGTCGGCTCGTGCACCCGCACGCCCCACGCACCGGCCGCGGCGGCCAGTGCCGAGATCGCCGTCGTCGCGGCCTCGCGTCCGTCGGGCGGCCGGGGCACGTCGTCGTCGGCGAGCAGTGCGCCCAGGAACCGCTTGCGGGAGGCTCCGATCAGGATGGGAAATCCCCAGCCCGATCCCGTCACTGCCCGACCGGACGCCCCGCCCGACCCGCCGGTGACCCGATCTGCCATCCCTTCCGGCTCGGCGCCGACAACGTCCCCGCCCGACAGGTTCCGGCCCGTCATCTGCGGCAATGCCCGCAGTAGCGCCCAGTTGTGGTCGGCGGTCTTGGCGAACCCGAGACCGGGGTCGAGGATCAGCCGGGACTCGTCGACGCCGGCCGCGACCGCCGCCGCGACCCGATCGAACAGTTCGGCCCGGACGTCGGCGACCACGTCGCCATAGCGGGCCAGTGCCTGCATGTCGGCGCTGTGCCCCCGCCAGTGCATCAGGATCCACGGCACCCCCGCGTCCGCGACGGCGGCGGCCATCTGCGGGTCGGCCAGGCCACCGGACACGTCGTTGACGATCCGCGCGCCGGCCCGCACCGCGGCGGCGGCCACGGCCGACCTGGTGGTATCGACGCTGCAGATCAACCCGGCATTGGCCAGCGCGGAGATCACCGGGAGCACCCGCTCGGCCTCGTCGCCGGCAGGAACGCGTTGCGCGCCGGGCCTTGTGGATTCCCCCCCGACGTCGATGACGTCCGCGCCGGCGGCGGCCAGTTCCAGGCCACGGGCAACCGCCGCGCCCGGCTCAAGGTACCGACCGCCGTCGGAGAACGAGTCGGCGGTGACGTTCAGGACGCCCATCACGACGGTGCGATGAGCTCCCAGCCGTGCCGACGGGTCTGCTGCGTTCCGGGTGGCCGTCATCGAGGTCACCGCCCGGTGATCAGACTCATCGCCTCGGCGCGTGTCCGGTCCTGCGATTGGAAGATGCCGCGGACTGCGGACGTGGTGGTCACCGCGCCCGGTTTCCGGACGCCGCGCATCGCCATGCACAGGTGTTCCGCCTCGATCACGACGATGGCCCCGGCCGGTTGCAGCCGGCGGACGAGCGCCTCGGCAATCTGCGTGGTCAGCCGCTCCTGCACCTGCGGTCGCCTCGCATACCCGTCGACCAGCCGGGCGAGCTTGGAGAGCCCGGTCACCCTGCCGTCCGGCCCGGGGATGTAGCCGACGTGCGCCTTGCCGAAGAACGGCACGAGGTGGTGCTCGCACGTCGAGTACAGGTCGATGTCCCGCATCAGGATCATCTCGTTATGGTTTTCGTCGAACGACGTGGCGAGAACCGTGCTGGGGTCGATGTGCAGGCCGGAGAACTGTTCGGCGAGTGCCCGGGCCACCCTGGCCGGCGTGTTGAGCAACCCATCTCGATCCGGGTCCTCACCGACCGCCAGCAGCAGTTCGCGCACCGCCGCCTCGGCCCGCGGGGCGTCGAACTCCGGGACGGCGGCCGCCGGATTGTCCAGCACCACCTCGGCTGCCACCGGATTCAGTAGGGCGCTGGAGCCGGACAGCGCCCTGACCCGGAGCTCCGGCGCGGATGCGGAGCCGTCCACCAGGTTCGACCGGTCCGTCACGGCCGGGGACGACCGGGCGGCGCCCACGGATCGGCCGGTCCGTCGTCGCCCGGATCCTGCCGGTGCGCACCACCCTGCTGCTGTCCGTTGACGGGCCCGGGCACCTGTCCGTACGGACCAGGTGAGTACGGAGATGAACCGCCCTGACCGTTGTGCGGACCCTGACGACCGTCGGCCGGGGGATACCCGCCCGGCGCGCCGTTGCCGCCGCGACCGTTGGCATTGCCCGGCCAGCCGTTTCCATTGCCAGCACTGTTGGGGCCAGCACTGTTGGGGCCACCGTTGTGGGATCCGCCGTTCGCCGGATGGCCCTGCACCGGGTAACCGGTCGTCGGAGTCGCGCCGCCGGAGGGCGGACCGGACTTGTGCAGTCTCGACGGGTGCCCGGCCGAGCCCTGCGGCGCCTGCCCGACGTCCGGCCCGCCCTGCCACCCCGGCAGCGGGGCCAACGGTCCGGGCAGCACGCCGCCGGTCCAGTTCGGCGGCATCGGGGCTGGGCCGCTGGTCATCTCCGGAGCGTTCCCGTTCGGGTAGCCGGGACCGGTGTTGTAACCGCTCTGCCCCGCCGGGTACGCGCCGATCGGCACGGGTTGCTCGTCACGCGGCCGTTCGGCGGCCTGCTCCGGCGGCGGCCACGGCTCGCCCCGTTCGATGGCGAGTTCGCCCGGCGTCTTGATCGGCGGCCGGTCGGACGGCAACCGCGGTCCGAATTCGTCGAACGTGGTGATCCGCGGGCGCTTCTCCACCTCGGCGAAGATGATCTCGAGGTCCTTGCGGTTCAGCGTCTCCTTCTCCAGCAGCTGCGAGGCCAGGCTGTCCAGGATGTCGCGGTAGGTGTTGAGCACAGCCCAGGCCTCGGTGTGCGCGGCCTCGATCAGCGCCCGCACCTCGCCGTCGATCTCGCTGCCGACCTCGATCGAGTACTCGGGTCCGCTGCCGTAGGTGCGACCGAGGAACGGCTCGTCATCGCCGTGCCCATACTTGACGGCACCGAGCTTGGCCGACATGCCGTACTCGGTGACCATCGCCCTGGCGATTTTCGTTGCCTGCGCGATGTCGGAGGAGGCTCCGGTGGTCGGCTCGGCGAAGACGAGTTCCTCGGCGGCGCGGCCACCCATGGCCATCACCAGCCGGGCGATCATCTCCGAGCGCGTCATCAGGGACTTGTCGTCCTCGGGAACGACGAGCGCGTGGCCCCCGGTCCGGCCTCTCGGCATGATCGTGACCTTGTACACCGGCTCGAGTCCGGGCATCGCCCAGGCGGCGAGGGCGTGGCCACCCTCGTGGTACGCGGTGATCTTCTTCTCGCGCTCCGAGATGATCTTGCCGCGGCGGGCCGGACCGCCGACCACCCGGTCGACGGATTCCTCCAGCGCAACGTTGGTGATCACCGAGCCGTACTCGCGCGCCGTCAGCAGGGCCGCCTCGTTGATGACGTTGGCCAGGTCGGCGCCGGACATCCCGACGGTCCGCTTGGCCAACGGCAGGAAGTCGACGTCCGGCGCGAACGGCTTGCCCTTCGCGTGCACCGCGAGGATCGCCTGCCGGCCCTTGAGGTCGGGCTGGCCGACGGGGATCTGCCGGTCGAAACGTCCCGGCCGCAGCAGCGCCGGGTCCAGGATGTCGGGCCGGTTGGTGGCGGCGATGAGGATGATGCCGCCCTTGGCCTCGAAACCGTCCATCTCGACGAGCAGCTGGTTCAGGGTCTGCTCGCGTTCGTCGTGGCCGCCGCCCATCCCCGCGCCGCGGTGCCGGCCGACGGCGTCGATCTCGTCGACGAAGATGATCGCCGGTGCGTTCGCCTTGGCCTGCTCGAACAGGTCGCGGACCCGGCTGGCGCCGACGCCGACGAACATCTCGACGAAGTCGGAGCCGGAGATCGAGTAGAACGGCACCCCTGCCTCGCCGGCGACGGCGCGGGCCAGCAGGGTCTTGCCGGTGCCGGGCGGGCCGTAGAGCAGCACGCCCTTGGGAATCTTGGCGCCCAGCGCCTGGTAGCGGGTGGGATTGGCCAGGAAGTCCCGGATCTCGTCGAGCTCCTGCACCGCCTCGTCGGCGCCGGCGACGTCGGAGAACTTGGTGACCGGCATGTCCTTGGTCAGCAACTTCGCCTTGGACTTGCCGAACGAGAGGACCTTGTTGCCGCCGCCCTGCGCGTTGTTCATCATCCACAGCAGGAACAGGATGATCAGCCCGACGGGGATGAGATAGATCAGCAGCGAGAACAGGGTCGACTCGCTGGTGACGGTGGTGTTGTAGCCACCGGAGATGGTGGCGGCCTGCACGTCGTCGAAGATCTGGTCGGCGGCCTGCGCGGGGTAGGACGTGTAGATCTGTGTCGCGCCGTCGACGGGATTGTTCAGATCGAGGCGGAGCCGCTGCTCCTTGTCGTCGATGGTCGCCTGCTTGACGTTGCCGTCCTTGAGCTGGGCGAGCGCGACGGAGGTCGGCTGGGCGACATACCCGCGGGTCTCGTCGGCGAAGAAGGAGTACATCAGGTACAGCACCAGCACCACCGCGATCCACACCAACGGTGAGCGGAGCAGTCGTTTCTTGTCCATGTGGCGTTCGGCCGCTCGCGGCCTCGACCCTCCCTGACGTTCTCGAATGTGGTGACCCACAGTCCGGAGGAGGCGGGTCCACCACAGCAGACGGCCGCACAAAATCCGGGCAGCGCGGGGCGCGACCAGTGGGTTCAGACTACCGCGCACCCCCGACGCCATCGGCGGATCGGGGAAAGCGACAGTCCCCTGCACAACGCCCACCGCAGGAAACCGGTTCCCACTCCCCTGCGCTGTTCACGCTCAGCGATACATGTGCTCCCCGAGCAGGCCGACGAACGGCAGGTCGCGGTACCGCTCGCTGTAGTCCAGCCCGTACCCGACGACGAAATCGGTGGGGATGTCGAAGCCGATGTAGCGCACGTCCACCTCGACCTTGATCGCCTCCGGCTTGCGCAGCAACGCGACCACCTCGATCGCCGACGGCCCGCGGGTGGCGAGGTTCTTCAGCAGCCAGGACAGCGTCAGGCCGGAGTCGATGATGTCCTCGACGATCACCACCCGGCGGCCGGTGATGTCCCGGTCGAGGTCCTTGAGGATGCGGACGACGCCGGAGGAGGAGGTGGCCGACCCGTATGAGGTCACCGCCATGAACTCCAGTTCGGACGGAATCGGCAGCGCCCTGGCGAAGTCCGTCAGGAACATCACCGCGCCCTTGAGCACGCAGATCAGCAGCGGCGGCCCGTACACCTCGTCGTGATCGGCGGCGACCTGGCGGGCGAGGTCCGCGATCTTGGCCTGCAGCACGTCGGCAGGGATCAGGACGGCAGCGAGTTCGCCGTGGTAGCCGTGCTCGGCGCCCGGATCCCAATCCCGCGTGGTGGGTGTCGCGTCGGCGCTCGCCACCCGGGTCACGGTCGCGGCCCCGGGCTCCCCGGCGGCTCCCTGTGCGGCCGCTCCCTGTGCTGACGCTTCCTGTGCTGACGCCCTTGATGCCGGCGCCTGGGCCACGCCGTCGGATCCGAACACGTTCCCGGTCACTGCTTCTCCGTTCGATCGGACGTCAGCGGTGGATCAGAGTTGGGCACAAGGCACATGGCGGTCAGCACAGAGCTTGCCACGTCCCGACGCTCCCCGGCCCCGGGGGCGAATGCACGGTGGGTCACTCGGCCGGCTGGTGCGGATCGGCGAGTGTGAGCGGATCGGGCGCGGGTGTGGGCGGATCGGGCGCGGGAGTAAGTGGATCGGGCGCGGGCAAAAGTGCGGACCCGGACGGACCAGCAGGCGTGACCGGGACGAGCCGCAGCTCGTCCCCCGTCCGGATGACGTCCAAGCCGCCCGGGACGCGAACCTGCGGCGGACCGGAACGTTGCAGCACCTGGTCCTTCATCCGCCCGAGTTGCCGGAAGGTCAACGGACCGGCCCCGCCGACCGCGGCCCACGTTCGCAGGACCCGGCCGACGACAGCGGCGGGGTGCTCCGCCAGAGCCTTCACGTCGAGTGACCCGTCCGCCTGCACCACCTGCGGAAGCACCGATGCGGCGATCTCGTCCAAGGCCTGCAGGTCCTGCGCCATCAGCTCTGCTGTGCGGACCAGTGCGGCCCGGACGCCCCCACCCAGCACGTCGTCGAGTAACGGCAGCACCTCGTGTCGCAGCCGCGATCGGGTGAAGGCCGGGTCCGCGTTGTGCGGGTCGTGCCAGGGCACCAGGCCGGCGGTCCGGCAGGTCGCCTCGGTGGTGGCGCGGGTGACTCCCAGCAACGGACGGCCCCACGGCGCGCGCCACTCCCGCATGCCGGCGATCGACCGCGGTCCGGACCCGCGGGCGAGTCCGAGCAGCACCGTCTCGGCCTGGTCATCGGCGGTATGGGCGAGCAGAACGGGGCAGGTCGGGCCGGTCGGCCCGGCGACCCGTGCGGAAAGTTCAAGCAGGGCCCGGTACCTGGCCCGCCTGGCCGCCGCTTCCATCCCGCCGGGACCACCGACCGCAACGGTCGACACCTCGACCTGGTGGTAGCCAAGGTGCGAGAGCTGGTCGGCGGTCGCGGCGGCGCGCTCGGCAGATCCCGTTTGCAGGCCGTGGTCGACGGTGGCGGCCACCAACCGGCGGCGCTGCGGGGTGTCGGTGACGACGTCGAGAGTGGCGGCCGCCAGGGCCAGCGAGTCGGTCCCACCGGAGCAGGCGACGATGACCGGATCGCCCGGCCTGCCGTGCCTGACGAGCCAGCCGAGCACGGCCGCGAACACCCCGCCCGCAGCCGCCGGCTCCACGGTCAGCCGTGCACGCGGCGCACCCACGCCGCCGGATCGGCGACCTCCGGCCGGGTCGGCAGCGTCGAGGCCGACGACCACACGGCGTTGAACCCGTCCATCCCGACCTGCTCGACCACCGCGCCGACGAACGCACCGCCCTTGACGTACTGAGCGAGTTTCATGTCCATCCCGAGCAATGCTCGCAGCAACCGGTCGATCGGCCCCTTCGTCCGCTGACGGCGCTCGGTGAACGAGGTTCGGATGGCTGCGACGGACGGCACCACCGTGGGCCCGACCGCGTCCATGACGAAGTCGGCGTGCCCCTCGAGCAGCGTCATCAGGGCCATCAACTGGTCGAACACCGCACGCTGTTCCGGGGACTGGATGCCCTCGATCCAGGACGACGAAGGTGCGGGTCTGTGATCGGCGGCACCGTTGGTGGGCTCGTCCGCGCCGGGGCCGCCGCGGCCGAACCGCCGTCCGAGGCCCTTGCCGCCGTTGCCGGAACCACCGCCGCGGATGGCGTCGACTGCCCTGCGCAGCATCTGCGCTGGGTCGGTGTCGGACTTGTCGGCGAACTCCCCGACCAGCCCGCGGAAGTGGTCGCGCAGCCACGGCACCGCGGTGAACTGCAGCCGGTGGGTGCTCTCGTGCAGGCACACCCACAACCGGAAGTCGGTGGGCTCTGCATGCAGCTCGCGCTCCACCTTGACGATGTTGGGCGCGACGAGGAGCAGCCGGCCGGGCCGGGCGGGATCGCCGCCGAGGGGGTCGAACTGGCCGAGAACCTTGCCGGACAGGAAGCCGAGGATGGCGCCGACCTGTGATCCGGCGACCCCCTTGGTGAGGGCGCCGGCCTGCTTGCCGGTGGCGGCGGACAGCTTGGCAACCAGCGGCGCGGCCAGTAGTTCCATGCCTTCGGCGGTGGCCTTCACCCAGCCGGGGCGGTCGACCACGTCGGCGTCATCGACGGGCAGTCCGCGGCCCAGCCCGGTGGTCTCGCGCACCGCGAGCTCGGCACGCGCCGAGAAGGTGCGCAGGTCCGAAACGACCTTGGCCGCATCGGATTGGCTGATCGCCGGGCCGTTCGGCGCGAGCCGCTGGCCGGTGCGGACGGCCACTGCCCAGTCGATGGGAGCGGTGTTCCCAGGAGCGGAGCCCACGTCTGTACCCACGCCCGCCACGGTAGAGCAAGAGCTGAGCGGGTCAGGTGCAGCCGCAGCCGCGCAACCCCGCGGCCAGTGCGTCGAGCGCGGGCCGGGTGCCGCCGCTGACTCCGTTGGACACGAAGGCGAACACCAGAACCCGGCCGTCGACGTCAGGGACGTACCCGGCCAGGGCGTAGGTGACCTCCAGCGAGCCGGTCTTCGCCCGGACCCAGCCCGCACCGGCCTTGGAACCGTCGTCCTGGAACCGGTCGGCGAGGCTGCCGGACACCCCGGCAATGGGCAGCCCGGTCAGCAGGTTGCGCAGCGCGGGGGTATCTCCCTTGACCGCGAGCGCGACCACCTGGGCCAGGATCGCCGGCGGCACCCGGTCCTTCGTCGAGATCCCCGATCCGTCATACAGTTCCAGGCCGATGGTGTCGATCTTCAGCGCCTCGAGCGCCTCCAGGATCGCCGCGGACGCACCGGCGAAACTCGGCGGCGCACCCCGTGCGATGGCGACCTGCCTGGCAAGGGCTTCGGCCAGCACGTTGTCCGACTTCTCCAGGGCCTGCGCCAGCAGGACGGACATCGGCTGGGAGGACACCTGCCCGATCACCGCAGCACCCTCCGGGGCCGCGCTCTGGACCAGCGGCAGGTCCGGATTGCCGAGCAGCCGGGCCAGCGCCTTCCCGGCCGTCTCGGCGGGCTTGCCGGTCCGCACGGAGTTCTCGTTCGCCGGGTCCTCGCGGTCGCCGTCCACCATCAGCGGCGACATCCGGGTGATGTAGCCCTGCGCGCTGGTATCGGTGCCGCGGATGTCCCTGGTCAGCCAGCCGTCGGCGAGGTCGGGTCCGGACCAGTACTCGGTGTCCAGCACGATCCGTTTGACGTCCACCCCGCTTGCCTTGACCTGCGCGGCCAGGTCCGACATCAACGGCGCACCGTCGTACACGGTGCCGACGCCCTCGTTCCGGGCGGACAGCGTCACGTCACCGCCGCCGACCAGCACGATGTCCCCCGGCTGATCGCCGGCGACCACCTTGGTCACGAACCGGCTCGTCGGGTCGACGGAGGTGAGCAGCGCAGTCCCGGTGAGCAACTTGGCCGTCGACGCCGGTATCTGCGGTGCGTTCGGTTCCTTGCTCCAGATGGTCTTGCCGGTGGCCGGGTCGATGATGATGCCGGAGAACTGGGCGAGAGCCGGATCGGCCAGCTGCGCCGCGAGCTGCGCCTCGACACCGGCCGTGGTGGGGACCTTCTTGGAGGCGCCGAGCGGGACGATCTTGGCCGGCGGCGCCGCCACCGGGGGATCGACGATGTCGCCGGGGGCGGCCGCGGATGTCGACGTCGAACCGCCGGCCGTCGATCCGTCCGGACGCAGCAGGAACACCGCGCCGATGGCGACGATCGCCAGCACGACGACCGTGCCGACGATGATCGCCACCCGCTGCGAACGCTTCAACGCCGCCACCCGACACTCCCCTTCGTTCCGGCCCGTCGGGCTCCCTCGCGGGCCCACCGACGTCGATACCACAGTGCAGGCATCGCCAGCACCTGGACGTACGGCGCACTGGCCGATCCGGTTCAGACTAGAGTCTTGACAGCCCGGACCAGGGTCATCGGCACTGGGGCGGGCATTTGTCACGCCCTGCACCGATGGCGTGCCAGATCCGTTTCGGCTGGTCGACCCGACGCAACTGCTAGTTGGAAGGTGGCACCCGTGGACTTCGATGTGACCGTGGAAATCCCCAAGGGAAGTCGCAACAAGTACGAGGTCGATCATCACTCGGGGCGCATCCGCCTGGACCGCACGTTGTTCACCGCCACCCAGTATCCGGCCGACTACGGCTTCATCGACGACACCCTCGGTCAGGACGGTGACCCCCTCGACGCCCTGGTGCTGCTCGCCGAGTCGACATTCCCCGGTTGCCTGGTCAAGGCGCGGGCGATCGGGATGTTCCGGATGACCGACGAGGCCGGCCCGGACGACAAGGTGCTGTGCGTGTCGGCGAACGACCCCAGGCAGGCCCACCTTCAGGACATCGAGGACCTGAACAACTTCGAGAAGCTCGAGATCCAGCACTTCTTCGAGGTCTACAAGGATCTCGAGCCCGGCAAGAGCGTCGAGGGTGCGAACTGGGTCGGCCGGGACGCGGCGGAGACGGAGATCGCCATCTCCTACGACCGGGAGCGCAAGCGCCTGGCCGCGGAGGCGGCGATGGCCGACGGCGACGGGCACACCCATCCCAGCGGCACCCATCCCGACGGTGACGAGGGTGCGATCGAGGCGCCGAGCCCGGGACGGGAGACCTCCGCCGGCTGAGCCCGGCAGTTCGATCCGGATAGCAGCGCCGACGTCGCTCAGCGGCCGATGCGCAGGATCCCGCCTGCACTCAGCCGCGGGATGTGTCTCGCGTTGGGGATGGAAAGCAGGCTTACCAGCGCCCGCCGCGCTGCACCTCGCGCAGCCGCGGCCGCACGTCGAGCAGGTAGACCAGGCTGCCGGTCAGACCGGCCAGCCACAGCAGGCTCTGCGGTGCGAATGCGCCGCCGAACACCGACAGCCCGAGGACGACGGCGCAGGCGACGGTGATCCCCGCCCAGGTGCCCTTGGTCTGCTTGTCGGCGGCGGCGAACGCGTCGGACCGCCGACTCATCGCGTCGACGGCGGCGAAGATCCCGACGACGGCGCCACCGGCGGCCAGCACCCAGGTCACGATCTCGATGATCGGCAGAATCAGCTGCACCTGCTCAGGGTACGTGGCCCGGCCGCCTTGTTCCTCATGTCCCCGGGTTCCTCATCTCCCAGGACAATCACTGCGACGGCGGATGGAACTCCGGATCGATCGCCGACGGCCCCGCTCCGCCGTCGGCTACCGGTCGTCGCCGGTGGCTGCGGTCGGCGTCGGCTTCGCCGCAGCGGCGGCCTTGGTCCGGCTGCGAGGAGCCGGTGCCTTGGTCCGCGGACGCGGCGTCGTCCCGACGGTCTGAGCCGTCGGCTTCTCGGCCCGGACCTTGGCCGGTCCGGAGCTGGCCGAGGTGGCCTTCCCGGCGGTGGTCCGCGCGGTCGAGGCCTTCGAGGAAGACCTGCGTGCGGGGGACTTCGCAGGGTCGGACCCGGCCGCCGTGGTGGCCGAGCCCGACCTCGCCGGGGTGCGCCTCTGCGATGCGGTGCTGGTCCTCGTCGTCCGCCGGGCCGACCCGGGTGACGCCGTCGCACTGCTCGCCGGATCGACGGTCCGGTCGGCGGTCGGCGGAGCCGGACGGTCGAGGTCGGAATCGATGACCGCATCGACGACAGCACCTGGTCGCATCGATGCCGAACGCACCTTCGACCAGGTTCGATCGCCGCGCTCGGCGAGTGTGCCGTACATCGAGCCGAGCACCCGGGTGTAGGTGTCCAACGTGTCGCGGACCGTCTCGGCGGTGACGTCACCGCTCAGCTCTGCCGCTTTTCCCGGCAGCTCCGACAGCACGGACTGGGTGCGGGCCGGCAGCTGCTCGACCAGATCCTTGACGGACAGCTCGATGGTCCGGGCAACCTCGGCGACGATGTGCTGTGCCCGATCGGTCAGCTCGGCGCCCGATGCCGGGGCTTCTCGCAGGTCGGTCAGCAGCTGCTGCGCATTCTGAAGCAGATCGGCGAACAGCTTCTGCGCCCGATCGGGTAGGTCCGACGCGGTGCCGTGGGCGCGGTTGCCGTACTCCCGCGCCGAGCTGCGAGCCGAACCGGTGTACCGGGTTGCCGCGGTCCGGGCCTTACGCCCGTTGCCGGAGATGCGCTCCATCAGGACCGCCCGCAATGCGGCGAGTTGCTCGATGGCCAGCTCGCCGGCGCCGATGGACGCCAGGACAGGTCTGGGCAGGTCGCCGAGCCCGTTGGCGACGGTGTCGGCGGCGGTGTCGGACAGACTCCGCAGCGCCCGTTCCGAGGTGGCGCGGAGGTCGGGGATGGTGGACATGTCGTTCTCCTTCTGGCATGGCGGTGCACAGGATGTGCTTGCTTTCCACGGAACGCTGGGCGGTCCGCGCCGGCTGGTCGACGCGGGAAACTCTCAGGCGGAGCGCTCGAGTCCCGGTTCGGGGCCCGGATCCGACGCGGCGGGGTCCACGGTTGCGTCGACGGGGAATGCCTGCCGGGCCAGGTGTTCCCCGGCTGCGGGCGGTGGTCCGGTCAGCACAGGATTCGGCATAGCCGCGTGCGCCTGACAGCGGAAGGCCGCGTAGATGTCGATGAGAGCGGCCTTGTGCCGCTCGGTGAGCAACTCGTCGGAGCGGATGGCGGCCACCACGTCGGGCGCCTCGCTCGTGTCCAGGATGCCGGCCCTGGCCAGCAGGGATTCGACCGAGATCGACAGCGCGTGAGCGATCTGCACGAGAATGTCCGCACTCGGCCGGCGGAGCCCGCGCTCCACCTGTGACAGGTAGGGGTTCGACATCCCGGCCTTCGCAGCGAGCGCCCGCACCGAAATCCGGGCGGCGGTGCGTTGTTCCCGGATGAACGCGCCGATGTCCCGGACCGGCGTCAGGACGGGATCGAGATCCATCGGCATCCCCACCTCCTCCGCGCCCGGCCCGTTTCGACCGTTTTGTCCAGGATACGCCCGCTGCTTGCAGCTGCAAGCGCTGATGGCGGCGACGGGTCGCGACTGCGGCGACCGCTCCGCGCGGGTGAGCGGTCAGGACGACCAGGCGACGGCGGGCGATCCGGGATGGTCGTAGGAGATCACGACGGCCGCGGCCTCTGCCGGGCGGTAGTCGCGGCGGTAACGGTCGAATCCCGCGAGCCACCAGTGGCGGCCCGGTGGCAGCGCCCGCCCGAGCGCGCCCGGTGAGACCTGCAGGTGGACAACGACCTGCAGTGGCAGATCGGCGGCAAGCAGGAACGGCCCGTCGAGCAGCACGACCGCCCGGTCGTCGACGGGTTGCGGGCGCTCGCGAACGGATCGGTCGGTATCCGGGTCGCGCAGCCGGCGCAGCACCGTGCCCGATCCGCCCGGCGTCAGCGGCTCGAACAGTTCGCGGCGCAGCGCCGCGCTGTCCACCCAGCCGTGCAGCAGCATGTCGACATCGGTGTGGCCGAACTCCAGACGCAATGACGCCGGTCGCCACCACCAACGCGTCGACGCGCGGAGCACGGGCCTGCCGAGCGCCCGCACCCGCTCGGCGACCGCGTCGGCGAGGGCGGTGCCGCCCACGTCCGGGTCGGCGTCGACGCCGACCGCCGGATGATCTCCCGGGAGATCGGCGATCCAGCCTGCGAGCTGGTCCGCCAGCAAGTGCGGGCTCAGGGGAGTGAAACGCACCGGCCAACCCTGCCAGCAGGTATGCGGCGCTCGATCCGGCACCTCCCCGCAGCCCGGCGGAGCGCGGGCAGCCGCTGCCGGTCAGGTGGCTGGAACTTCAGCGGCCCGCGGCCGTCAGGCTCCCGCCAGGCACAGGCAGAACGGATGACCCGACGGGTCCAGGTAGGCACGGAAGGTGCTGGGCGTTCGTGGTTCCCCGGTGCGACGGGCACCGATGGCCAGGACGCGTTTTTCCGCGGCGTCGAGGTCGGGCACGTCCACGTCCAGGTGGAACTGCTGCGGGACGGCGTTGTCCGGCCAGGTCGGCGGAACGAAGTCGGGAGCCAACTGGAAGGCGATCTCCGGTCCCGCGTCGCCCTTGATGGACACCCAGTCGTCGTCCTGGCGGACGATCCGGTAGCCGAGCAGCGCGCCGTAGAACTCGGCGAGTTTCCGCGGCTCCGGGGTGTCCAGGACCACCACGCCGAACGTGGCGATCGGCCCGTGTCCGGCCGTCGGCTGCTGCGATGGCGACGTCGCTGCCGGCGCGGATCGGGTGTCTGCGGGAGGTGGTGATGAGGTCATGCCGACCATCTCAGCACCGGGGTACGACAGACCCGCACCGGGATCCCGGCCCGTCGTCATCGGCCGGGAACCTCTCCGCGACGCCCGTGGCGGCCTTCGGGGCCGGCGACCCCGGGCGGTCAGCGCAGCAGGAGCTGCGCGACCGTATAGATGACCAGGCCGGCCAGCGCGCCGACCACCGTGCCGTTGATCCTGATGAACTGCAGGTCCCGCCCCACCTGCAGCTCGATCTTCCGGCTGGTCGCCTCGCCGTCCCAGCGGGCGATGGTCTCGTCGATGATCCCGGTGATGCTCCTGGCGTGGTTGCGGGCGAGATAGCCGGCCGCATCGGCCACCCAGCCGTCCACCTTCGCTGCCATCGGACCGTCCTCGGTGAGCTTGCGGCCGAAGTCGATCAACGCGTTCGTCACCGATCGGCGCAGCGGCGAATCGGGGTCCTCCGCCGCCTGCAGCAGTGCGTCCTTCATCGAGGTCCACGCGCTGGCCGCCAGCGGATCGGACCTCTGCGTTGCCGACGATCTCGTCCTTGATCGTCTCGACCCGTTCGATGGTTGCCGGATCGTGCTGCAGGTCGCGGGCGAACTCCTTCAGGAAACGGTCCAGCGCGACCCCGGAGCTGATGCTGTGGATCGGTTTTCACTGCTTGGACGAAGGCGAGCACCTCGTTGTAGATGCGGTCGGCGACGATCCCGTCGAGGAAGCGCGGCGACCAGGAGGGCGCCCGCTGGGAGACGACCCGGGACACCGCTGTGTAGTTGTCGCGGATCCACTCGTAGCAGCGCTCGATGACGAAGTCGACCAGCGGCCGGTGGTCGCCGCGCTCGAAGACCTCGGCGGCGATCCGGCCCAGTGGCGGCCCGAGCTGGGTCTCGGCGATCTTGCGCCGGGCCATGGTTTCGAGCATGTCGGCGACCTGGTCGTCGCTGAGCACCGTGCTGATCCCGCGCACCGCGGTGGCCAACTCGGCGGTGACCCGTTCGGCCGCCGCGGGCTGCGACAGATACTCGCCGATCCGCCGCGCCACCGAGAAGCCGGCGAGCTTCTCCCGGACCACTGTCTCGGACAGGAAGTTGGTGGCCACGAACTCCGACAACGACGCTCCGATCGCGTCCTTCCGGTTCGGGATGATCGCGGTGTGCGGGATGGGCAAACCCATCGGCCGCTTGAACAGGGCGGTCACCGCGAACCAGTCGGCGATCGCACCGACCATCCCGGCCTCGGCCATCGCCCGGACGTACCCGAGCCACGGGTAACGCTCCTCGAGCGAGAAGGCGATCACGAAGATGATCGCCATCAGCACCAGCGCGCCGGTCGCCACCGCCTTCATCCGGTTGAGCCGGCGGCGCCGCTCCTGGTCCGCGGGAGTGAGCACCTCGCCGCGGTCGAGCCGGGCGCTGAACGTCGGCCGCTCGGCGGTGGCCGGGCCGGCGAACGGGCGGGGCGCCGCGCCGCGGTCGCCGAGGGGCTGCGGCGGCGAGGCGGCGGATTCGGATTCTGTGGTGCTCATGGCGTCATTGTTCCCCCGGTCACGGCGGCGCACCCCCACCCCGCCGGGTGCTGCGTGGCCGCTCCGAACACAGTGGCGGCCGGATCCGGGGTGCACGGCACGAGCCGGGGCACGGTAGGAATAGCCCATGACGCTGGCTTCCGATCGTCCGGCTGCCCGCTCGGCCAACCCGTTGGTGCGCCGGTTGCGGCCGTACACGACGACCATCTTCGCGGAGATGTCGGCTCTCGCGGTCGCCACCGGATCCATCAATCTGGGGCAGGGATTCCCCGACACCGACGGTCCGACATCGGTTCTGCGGGCAGCGCGGCGGGCCATCGCCGATGGACTGAACCAGTACCCGCCCGGGCCGGGCATCGCGGAACTTCGCCGGGCCATCGCCGAGCGCCGGCTGACCGATCACCTGCAGCGCTTCGATCCCGACACCCAGGTGCTGGTCACCGTGGGGGCGACAGAGGCGCTGGCCGCCGCCGTTCTCGGACTGTGCGAACCGGGCGACGAGGTGCTGATGCTGGAGCCGCACTACGACTCCTACCCGCCGATCGTGGCGATGGCCGGCGGCACCCACCGGTCGGTGCCGCTGCGGCCGGACGCGTCCGGCCGGTTCGCCCTGGATGTGCAGGAACTCGCCGACGCCGTCGGGCCGCGTACCCGGATCCTCATCCTGAACACCCCGCACAACCCGACCGGCACCGTGCTCACCCGGGAGGAGCTGGCCGGGATCGCCGAGATCGCGGTGGCCAGGGACCTGATCGTCGTCACCGACGAGGTGTACGAGTACCTGGTGTTCGACGGCGTACGGCACCTGCCGATAGGCACCTTCGACGGGATGGCGGAGCGCACCGTCACCATCTCCAGCGCGGGAAAGACCTTCAGCACCACGGGCTGGAAGATCGGCTGGGCCTGCGGCCCGGCGCCGCTCATCGCCGCCGTCCGCGCCGCCAAGCAGTTCCTCACCTACGTCGGCGGAGCGCCGTTCCAGCCGGCGATCGCGCACGCGTTGCGCAGCGAGATGCCGTGGGTGGTCGGACTTCGGGACGGCCTGCAGGGCAAACGGGACCGGCTGTGCGCCGGCCTGGCCGGGGCCGGTTTCGGTGTGTACCGGCCGCAGGGCACGTACTTCGTGATGGCGGACATCCGCCCGCTCGGCGCGGACGACGGCATGCGGTTCTGCCTGGACCTGCCGGCGCGGGCCGGCGTCGTCGCCGTACCCGACGAGGTCTTCCACGACGATCCGCGGGACGGAAAGCCGTTCGTGCGGTTCGCCTTCTGCAAACGCGACGAGGTCATCGACGACGCGGTGCAGCGGTTGTCGGCGCTGCGATGAGCGGCGACCGGATCGCCGCCGTCCTCGCCAGGTCGCCGGTTTTCGACGGGCACAACGACCTGGCCTGGGCACTGCGTCAGCAGGTGTCCTACGACCTGACGCAGCGCGACATCGCCGTGCACCAACCGAGGCTGCAGACCGACATCCCGCGGCTGCGGGCCGGTGGCGTGGGCGCGCAGTTCTTCTCGGTGTACGTCCCCGGGACGCTGGAGGGTGGCCGGGCGGTCACCGCCACCCTCGAACAGATCGATTGCGTCACCGGGATTGTGGCCGGCTACCCGGAAACGTTCGGTTTCGCCCGGAGCGCGGACGACGTCCGCGCGGTGACGGCCACCGGGCGGATCGCCGCACTGCTGGGCGCGGAGGGTGGGCACAGCATCGATTCGTCGCTGGGTGTACTGCGCGTGCTGCGCCGGCTGGGCGTCGCCTACATGACGCTCACCCACAACCAGAACGTTCCGTGGGCGGACGCCGCCACCGATGTGCCGGCGGTGGGCGGGCTGAACGACTTCGGCCGGGAGGTCGTGGCGGAGATGAACCGGATCGGGATGCTGGTCGACATCTCGCACACCGCACCGGCGACAATGCATGCGGCGCTCGATGTGTCACGCGCGCCGGTGATCTTCTCACACTCGTCGTGCCGGGCCATCACCGATCACGTCCGCAACGTGCCCGACGATGTGCTGGGCCGGCTCCCTGGCAACGGAGGCGTTGTCATGATCACCTTCGTGGCCGACTTCGTGTCGCAGGCCTGCGCCGATCACTCGGCCGCAGACGACGCCGAGCGGCACGCCCTCGGACTGGACAAGGTGACGGTCTACACCGAGAAATCCGGAGCGGACCACGAGCCCGAGGCAGCCGCCGAGCTCGCCCGGTGGCGCCGGGAGAACCCCGCGCCCATCGCAACCCTGGCCCAGGTCGCCGACCATGTGGAGCACGCCCGGGAGGTGGCCGGCGTCGCGCACATCGGCATCGGCGGCGACTTCGACGGCACCGACAGCCTGCCAGCCGGGCTGACCGACGTGTCCACCTACCCGGCCCTGCTGGCCGAACTGGCCAACCGCGGGTGGTCCGACGCCGACCTCCGCGCACTCACCAGCGACAACATCCTGCGGGTGGTGCAGCAGGCGGAACGGGTCGCCGAGCCCGGGTTCGGCGGCTGACCGGCGTCCTCAGCCCGGGCGCCGGACGGCCGTCGTCATCGTCAACTCTCCTGCGCCCTCGTCATAACCGAGCTGCACGGTGATCGCCTCCACCTCGGCCAGCGAACCGAGATGTGTTCCGCCGCAGGGGATCCGCTGGGTCCCCTCCGGCAGGGCACACACCCATTCCCGGAGATCGGTCAACGCCGGTCCGTGGACCTGGACCTGGATCGACGCCTCCGTGGCCACCCACCCGGCCAGCAACTCGTTGGCCACATCGGTCAGCTCGGGCAGCGCGGCGGCCAGACCGTCCGGGTCGAAACCCTTCTTGCGCAGCGACTTTCCGATCCGGTAGGTGTCGATCGCACCGTCTGGAAGGATCAGTGAGGAGACGATCGCCAGCTGGTCGAAGTCGGGATGCCCGAGCCCGTCGGTGCCGACGCTCTTTCGCCACCGCGGTGACAGCGCCGCATTCAGCGCAAGGGCCGCGACATGACATCCGGTGTGGCCGGACGACAGCGCCAGCCGGTGCTCGGCGTCGACGGCCAGGAGAACCCGATCCCCGATCTGCCACTCACCCGTGTCCGCCTGAAGCACGTGCACCACGACGAACGCCCAGCCGGGCTCCCCGCGGCGGACCGGCACCGTGTCGCCGACGAACAGCTCTGATCCGTCGGTCGCCCCGATCACGCAGTCGGCCACCGGAACCGTCGCCTCCCCCGCGGTGACGGTGCCCCGGTCCGGTCCCTGGTCGGGCCAACGCGGGTCCACCGGGTGGAACGGCGTGCTGTCGGTCAGCAGGAGCGTCCGGTCGCCTTGCGCGGCCACGGACACCACCGTCGCCTCCTGCGACAGCGGTCCGTTCGGGAAACTCACCAGGGTGTCCACACGCGGCAACGGCATGGCGGACACTATGCCGGGCCGGGCGGGGCACCGAATACCGGACGCCGGAAACCACACGCCGGACAAGGAATTCCGCTGTTGCCCCCCGATCCCAGGGCGAGTAGACATAGCTCCACACAACGGGCGGCGTCGCCACGGCGGTCCACCGCAGCGGCAGCGCGGCCCCGCGTGAGTCGAGAATCTGGACCGGATGGACGGCTCGGGCAACCGAAGCTCCCCCGACCGTGACATCGGACGCGGATCCGGGCTCGGATCCTCGACGCGGCGGGCGGACGTCGCGCCGCACGGGGCCCTCCGGCTCCGCGGCGGCGACGGGACCGGAGTCACACCGGCGCCCGGATGTGGGCGCAATGCTGCGCTCCGCCGGGTCCCCCACCGCACAGCGGGGCCCGGTGCACACGCCGGGCCCCGCTCCCCTCGTCGGCCGCTCCCCACCATGAGAGCCCCACAGAAAGAACGGACGAACCATGCGGATCGCGTTGGCGAACGACCATGCCGGCTACCCGTTGAAGACGGAGATCCGCGGTTTCCTCGAGCACGGCGGCCACGAGGTCGTCGACTTCGGCACCCATGACGAGGCGGCCTGCGACCTGCCGGACTTCGCCCATCCGGCAGCGCTCGCCGTCGGCAACGGCGAGGTCGACCGGGGCATCTTCGTCGACGGCGTCGGCTACGGCAGCGCGATGATCGCGAACAAGGTCCGCGGTGTCTACGCGGCGGTCTGCCAGGACCCGTTCTGCGCGGAGCTCGCGCGGTCGCATTCGAACACCAACGCGTTGTGTCTCGGCGGCAAGATCATCGGTTCCGGGATCGCGCTGGACATCGTTCGGGTGTGGATGACCACCGAGTGGCTCGGCGCCCCGGGCGGCGAGGAGAAGTACCGGCGCCGGGTGGAGAAGGTGCTGGCCATCGACGAACGGCATCTGCGGCCGCTGTCAGAGGTGCAGAGCACTTGACGGTCCCGCTGCCGAGAGATGGCTCGGCCGGTCACAACCGTGGGCAAACCGGCTCTCGCTGATGGACGGACTGCCGACACCGCCGATTGCCTGACGGCGGCGGCATCGGTGCTGACCCGGATCACCGGTGCCCGAATCGGTCCAGCGCCTGCATCATCCGCGCCGTCATCTCCTCCCCGCCCGTGTGCCCGGTGCCGACCAGGTGGAGTTCCGAGCCTGGCCAGGCGCGGTACAGCAGCCAGGGAACATCCGGCGGGCCGCCGAGGTCCAAGCGTCCGTGGATCAGCACAGCGGGGATGCCGGCCAGCCGGCTCGCGTTGCGCAGCAGTTCACCGTCCTCCAGCCAGGCGGCGTGCGAGAAGTAATGGGCACACAGCCGCGCGAAGGTCATCCGGAAATCCGGGTCCTCGTACCGGGGGTTCGGCGTCCAGCCGTCCTCCAGCGAGACGATTGCGTCCTCGTAATCGCACCAGTCCTTCGCAGCTTTGATCCGGACCGCCGTGTCGTGCTGCCCGTTGAGCAGATCGTCGTACCCGGCTACCAGGTCCGAAGCGTTGCCGCCGGCTCGGCTGAACCGGTCCCATTCGGCGGGAAAGAACCGCCCGGCCTCGTGGTAGAGCCAGTGCACATCGGTGGGACGGGTCATGGTCACCGAGACCAGCACCATCTCGCTGACCCGGTGGGGATGCCGCTGGGCGTACGCCAGACCGAGCGTCACGCCCCACGACCCACCCCAGACCAGCCACCGGTCGATCCCGAGGTGCTCTCTGAGCCGCTCGATGTCGGCGATCGAATGGTGGGTGGTGTTGGTGCGCAGATCGGTCGACCAGTCGGCCACGGCCGGCGTGCTGCGACCGCATCCGCGTTGATCGAACTGCACCAACCGGTAGATCGTCGGGTCGAAGGACCGCCTGCGGCCCGGCGACAACCCGCTTCCGGGACCGCCGTGCAGCGCGACGGCGGGTTTCCCGTCGGGGTTGCCGCTGACCTCCCAGTGCAGCCGCTGACCGTCCCCGATATCGAGCATGCCCTCGGCGTACGGCTCGACGTCAGGGAACCGTTCCACCATCGGCCGATTCTATGGCGATGGCGGCCGGTCAAGCGTGGCTCGTGCCACAGTGAGACATGGCCAGCCGTCGACGTTCCCGCGACCGGGTGGCGGCCGGCGCCTGGACGACGGGTGCTGCCGCTGCCTGTGCTGTCAGTGCGCTGCTGACGCTGACCGGGTGCTCCTCGCCGTCCGACGACCGGCTGACGCCCACCCCGGTGCCGGCCGCTTCTATCGGAACGCCCGACGGCGCGCCGACCGTGACCGGCGGCAGCAGTTCATCGACTACCGCGGCTGGGGGCCGCACTGACGGACGGCCGGCACCGCCGTCGTCGAGGGGCGCATCATCGTCCGTGCCCACCGCCACATCAGCGCCGCCGTCGACCCTCTCCGCCGCATCGGGCGCGCCGGCCGACGCGGGATTTCACAGCTCCGTCTCCGCGATCGACGCCGCAACCGCCGCCCGGATGGCCGGGAGTTGGCGGCCGGGATGCCCAGTTGCCCTGACGGATCTGCGGTACCTCACGGTGACCTATCGCGGATTCGACAACGCTGATCACACAGGCGAACTCGTCGTCGCCGCTACCGTCGCCGCCGACGTGGTCTCGATCTTTCGGGAGCTGTACGGCAGCGGCTTCCAGATCGCCTCACTGCGGCTCGTCGACGATTTCGCCGGCAGTGACGAGGCGTCGATGGCGGCGAACAACAGCTCCGCGTTCAATTGTCGCAGCGTGACGGGCGGCGACGGTTTCTCGGAACATTCCTACGGCACCGCAGTGGACCTGAACCCCGTGCAGAACCCCTATGCGGCAGGCGCGGTGGTGCTGCCGGAACAGGGCCGGAGGTATCTGGATCGACAACCCGGCACCGGGGTGATCCTCGCCGGCGATGCGACGGTGCGGATCTTCGCCCGGTACGGCTGGTCATGGGGCGGGACCTGGAGCAACCCCGTGGACTACCAGCACTTCTCGGTTTCGGGGCGGTGAGGGGCGTGATCGTGGCCGGTCAGTCAAGCCGCCAGCAGCCGAGCTCGCGGACGCCGAGACCCTCGATGACAGCGCTGGTCTCGTCGATGGCGGGCACCCGGAAGGCCGCCGATCCGCTGCCCGCGAAGACCTCCACCACCCCCGAATCGACGACGATCCGCACCCGATTGCTCGACACCGGCACTGGCGTCACCGTTCCGGTCGTGGACCTGACGACGATGCCTGCTGTGAAGCCGTCGAACTCGATCGTCAGCAACTCCGATGTCCGTCCGTGCAGGCGCAGCGACCAGCTGCCGCCACCGGCTGCGGGGAGTTCGACATCGAGTCCCCCGCCGGCATCGGTGATCTGGACGCGACCGGCGGGATCTTCGTCGACCGGCAATGGCCTGCGCAGCGCATCGACGTCGGGGTGCGGGCGGAGCCGCAACGACCGGTCGGGACCGACCTCGGCGATCATGGGCAGCGACAGAGCCCCCGCCCACGGGCGGGAGGCGGCGTCGTGATCGGCATTCTCCCGCAGCCAGGACATCACGCACGGCAGCCCGGATCGGTCGACGAAACTTGTCATGGCGTAGGCGGTCTCGTCGTGCGTGATGCGGGTCCAGCGCTCCGGGGTAAAGGTATTGCCGTCGTAGCGGCCGATTGCGCCGGCGACGTAGAACAACTGGTCGTCGTTCCAGACCGATACCACCAGTGCCCAGTCGTCGCCGATCCGGAATAGCTGGGGGCACTCCCACATCCCGCCCGTCCACACACCTTCGGTCTCGGAACGGCTGCGGGAGCACAGCACACCCGTGTGATCCCAGTGCCGGGCATCAAGTGACGTGTACTGCACCGCCAGCCCGAGGCCTTCCTCGACACCGACGCCGACCACCATCGTCCAGCCGGTCTCAGTGGGGAAAATGCACGGGTCGCGGAACACTTTCGCATGCAGCTCCGGTGGCGGACCGTCGATCAGGATGCCATCACCGGAACGGGTCCAGGTCCGCAGTTGCGCATCGGGCAGAGCGACCGCGATCCGGCCGAGGTTCCAGTCTTCGGCCAGCACACTGGTGTAGACGATCGTCGGCCGGCCGTCCTGCAGCACCGTGGCGCCGGTCCAGCAGCCCTCTTCGTCCGGGGCCGGGGTGAGGGCGATCGGCAGCCGTCGCCAGCGCATGAGATCAGGCGCCACCGCATGACCCCAGTGCACGGTCGACGCCCACCCGGTGCCGGCCGGGATGTGTTGGTAGAACAGGTGATACTCGCCGTCGACCCAGGTGATGCCGTGCGGGTCATTGAGCCAGCCGCACTCCGGGGTGAAGTGCAACCGGGGACGCGGTGCCGCGGTAACGCCGGGGGCAGTGGTCATCGCACCGACCCGCCAGTGGCTACGGCTCGGATCATGCGCTGCCAACGCTCACCGACTGGGCTCACCGGTCAGCCGCTCGTCAGCACGTCCGCCAAATTGAACCGCACCGGCCGGTCGAGCTGCTCGTAGGTGCAGGACTCCGGGTCGCGGTCCGGGCGCCAGCGGACGAATTGTGCGGTGTGCCGGAACCTCTCGCCCTCCATGTAGTCGTAGCGCACCTCGACCACCCGTTCGGGGCGCAGCGGGATGAACGAGAGGTCCTTGCCGGCGTTCCACCGGCTGGTCTCGTTCTTCCGCGGTGTCCGCTCGCCTCCCTCATGCGCAGCCCAGTTCCACGGGTGGCCGTCGAAGGTGGTGACCCAGGGCTGGAGCTCCTCGAACAGTCGTTTGCGGGTGGCCATCGGGAAGGCCCCGATGACCCCGACGGAGGCCAGCACGCCGCGATCGTCGTACAGGCCGAGCAGCACGGAGCCGATGGCGTCCGGCCCGGACTTGTGGACGCGGTAACCGGCGACCACGCAGTCGCACGTCCGTTCGTGTTTGATCTTGCTCATCACCCGCTTGTCCGGCTGATACCGCAGATCGAGCTTCTTCGCGATCAGCCCGTCCAGACCGGCGCCCTCGAACTCCTCGAACCACCGCTGCGCCTCGGCGACATCCTGCGTGGCCGGGGTGAGGTGGATCGGTGGCTGTGCGTTCGCCAATGCTTCTTGCAGAGCGGCTCTGCGCTCGATCAACGGCGTGTTCATCAGGTTGTTGTCGCCCAGTGCCAGGAGGTCGAAGGCAACGAAGCTGGCCGGGGTGGCGGCGGACAGCATCTTGACCCGACTGGCCGCCGGATGGATCCGCTGTTGCAGGGCTTCGAAGTCCAGGGTGTTGCCCTCGAGGTTGGCGACGATGATCTCCCCGTCGATCACCGCCCGCTGGGGGAAGTTCGCGAGGACGGCCTGCACGACCTCCGGGAAGTACCGGGTCATCGGTTTCTCGTTCCGGCTGCCGATCTCGACCTCGTCGCCGTCCCGGAAGATGATCGATCTGAACCCGTCCCATTTCGGCTCGTAGAGCTGTTGGGCGGGGATGGCGCTGACTGGTTTGGCCAGCATGGGTGAGACCGGGGGCATGACGGGTAGCTGCACTGCCACAGTGTCTGCAAACACTGTCTCCCTGTAAACACTGTCTCCCGGTAAACACGGTTTCCTGACACACGGTTTCCCTGCAAGCACGGTGTCCCTGCAAGCACGGTCCCTGCAAGCACGGTGTCCCTGCAAGCACGGTGTCCCTGCAAGCACGGTGTCCCTGCAAGCACGGTGTCCCTGCAAGCACGGTGTCCCTGCAAGCACGGTGTCCCTGCAAGCACCTGCGTCGGCCCGCGAGGTCGCCGAGCCGAATGTCCTTGCCCTCAGCGAGGCAGTCCGCGGCGTTGCGGCGGTCCATTTCCAGGTGCTGGCCGGCCCGGTCGACGAGGTGCGGATGGACGCCGTGCCAGCGGTTTGCGTCAGGGCGACCGGCGCTATCGGGTGGGCCGCTGACACTCACCTGCTCGCCAGGCCGCGTCCGGGCCGATACTCCACGAACCGGTGCGTTCCTCGCGCCGCAACAGGAGCAACGGAAGGATTTGCTGAGCATCGCCGATCCGAGTCCTGATTGCCGGCGTGCGAAGTGCTCGCCCATCGAACGACGCCCCGTGTACGGTTTCCGCACCGGCCGATCGAGGCACGCACCGACCCAGGAGGTGACGCACCCATGTCCGTTCGATCAAACGTGGTGTTCGCCCGGCTCGGTGCAGCGATGTCGCTGCGGCGCTGACGGTGGGCGCCCGAGGGTCCACCGAAAGGCGCTGGTAATGCTGACCTCTCCCCCGGCTTCACCCTTCCCGGACGACAGATCCCGCCAGCACGATCCCCGCCCGGGCACTCCCGGCCAGCACCATTCCCGCGAGGACCATCCCGGCCGCCACGCCTCCCGGCACGACAGCTCCCGGTACCAGCAGGTCGTCGATGAGTTGCGCGCGGCCGGTTGCGTCTTCGCCGAGGACGAGGCCGAGCTACTCCTCCGGAACTCCGCATCGGCCGACGATCTGGCGACGACGATCCGGCGTCGGGTCAGTGGTGTGCCGCTCGAGCACATTCTCGGCTGGACGGAGTTCTGCGGGCTGCGTATCGCCGTGCGACCCGGCGTCTTCGTGCCGCGCCAACGGACGGCGCTGATGGTGACGGAGGCGGTTGCCCTCGGGCGTGCCCGGCGCCGACGACTCGGCCCCGGCACCGTCATCCTCGATCTGTGCTGCGGGGCGGGGGCGGTCGGCGCCGCGGTCGGCGCCCGTCTGGGCAGCTGCGAGATCTACGCCAGTGACATCGACCCGGTCGCGGTCGGTTGCGCCCGGCAGAACCTTCCGGACGACGCGCACACCTTCACCGGGGACCTGTTCACAGCGCTGCCGTCCGCGCTGCACGGCAGCGTCGACCTGCTGGTGGCGAATGCGCCGTACGTGCCGACCGCAGCGCTGCGGCTGATGCCGCCGGAGGCCAGGCTGCACGAACCCGTTACCGCGCTGGACGGCGGTGCCGACGGCCTACAGATACTCCGGCGGGTGATCACCGAAGCGCCGCGGTGGCTGGCGGCCGGCGGACACCTGCTCATCGAGAGCAGTGCCGAGCAGGCACCGCTCGCCGCTGACCTGCTCGTCCGGGCGGGCCTGCTGCCCGGGGTGGTCAGCGCGGACGACCTCGGAGCGACCATCGTTCTGGGAACGGCTCCGGTGAGATGACATCACCCGGCCAACCCGGGCAATGACGACCCGGACAGGATCTGGACAATGGGCGACCGTGGCCGAAGTGGGAGTCGCAGGGGTGGGGGTTCCGTCGGCAGCGATTCGAGCCGATGAGCAGGCGTTTCAGCGGCTGGCCGAAGAGCACCGGCGGGAACTGACGGCGCACTGCTATCGCATGCTCGGCTCGATCCACGACGCGGAGGACGTTGTCCAGGAGACGTATCTGCGGGCCTGGCGCTCCTACGGTGGGTTCGAGGGGCGTTCTTCGGTGCGCACCTGGCTGTACCAGATCGCGACCAATCGGTGCCTGACCGAGTTGGCCAGGCACGATCGGCGTCACGTGCTGCCCTCCGGCCTGGGAAATCCGGAGTCCGACCCGGGCGTCCGGGTGGAAGAGGGCGGGTCAGAGGTCAACTGGCTGGAGCCGGTGCCGGATTCAATGGTGATTTCCGAATCGGCTGACCCCGCGGCCGTTGTCCGTGCCCGTGAAGGCCTTCGACTGGCTCTTGTCGCAAGCTTGCAGCATCTTCCGCCGCGCCAGCGGGCGGTGCTTGTCCTCCGGGACGTCCTGGGGTATCCCGCCATCGATGTGGCAAACATGCTCGGCACGACGACGTCGGCGGTCAAGAGTGCGCTGCAGCGGGCGCGGGGCCGGCTGGGCGAGCTGGCATTGGCCGAGGACTCGATCCTGGAGCCAACTGCGCCGGCAGCCCGCGAAATTCTCGACCGGTACATGGCGGCATTCGAGAATGCCGACGCAGCTGCCCTGGAGCGGCTCCTGACCGAAGACGTCGTCCTGGAGGCAACGCCGTTGCGGAACTGGTTCGCGGGGCGGGCAACCTGCGTTCCGTTCCTTCGCGACCAGCTCCTCGGAGCGGCAGGGGACTGGCGTATGCGGGCCACCAGCGCCAATGGACAGCCCGCCGCGGCGGTGTACCGGCGGGACGAGCACGGCAACTACCAGCCCTATGGAATATGCGTCCTGACCGTCACCGCCTCAGGCATCCGCCGGATCTCTTCCTTCGGTGACCCGGGACTGCTCACGGTGTTCGGGTTCAGCCGCGGATGGCCGTCACACGGAAACGTCGATCACGGTGACCTCTGACGCCTGATCCCCTGGGGAAGGTCGGGCCGAGCGATTCCTTTGTCGGTCGCACCGGGTCTTCCTGGGTGGAGGCGGGCCGGTCCTGCGGCGCCGCCAATCTCCCATCGCAACGGAAGAAGCCCACTCCATGACGCCTACTACCCCGCGGACAATGCGCGCATTGCTACAGACCTCCCTGAACGGCCCGGCAGACCTGCGTCTGGTCACCGACGCGTCGGTACCGAGCCCCGGCCCTGGCGAGGTTCTTCTCCGTGTCTGCGCTGCCGGCGTCAACTTCGTCGACATCTCGCAGGCCCGGGGTGCGTTCGCAGGCGGGCCGCAGCCGCCCTATCTCGCGGGCATCGAGGCCGCCGGTGAAGTGATCGCCGTCGGCGACGAGGTGACCGCCATCGTGCCCGGAGCCCACGTCATCGGCGTATCGATCAAGGGCGGCGCCTTCGCCGACTACCTGGCGCTTTCGGCAGCCGCTGCAATGCCGGTACCGCGGGGCTGGCTCGACGAACAGGCGCTCGGTCTGGTCGTGGGCTGGCCGACGGCCATCGCCGCACTCGGACCGCTCGGCGGCATCACCGCTGGGCAGACCGTGCTCATCTCCGCCGCCGCGGGCGCGACCGGCCAAGCGGCGGTGAAGATCGCCAAGCACTACGGCGCGACGGTGATCGCGGCGGCGTCGCCGGAGAAGCACGACGTGGTCCGGGCGCTCGGCGCCGATCACGTCGTGAACTCACGCAGCCCGGCCATCGCGACCGAGGTCCTGCGGCTGACCGACGGCGCCGGCGCCGATCTGGTGCTGGAATCGGTCGGTGGCGCAACGTTCGAGGCGAGCCTGGCCGCGACCAAGCGCGTCACCGGGCGGATCGTCGTGTACGGCCTGGCCGCAGGCGAAGCAGCGGTCGGCAACTGGGACCTGGTCTACCGGCACCAGGTACACGTCATCGGCCTGAACATCGGGATCCTGATACAGGCCGCACCGCAGATCTTCGGATCGGTGATGCAGGAGTTGTTCCGCCTGATCGCGACCGGGGTGCTCGGCCCGGGCACACCGACGACCTATGAACTCGCTGCCGGCCCGACGGCGCTCGCCGAACTGGAGAATCGGACGACAACGGGCAAGTTGGCCCTGGTGCCCTGACTCGCCCGGAAGCCGGGCCGTGTGCACGGTGGTCGGCCATGATGGACCCGACGGGCCGGGGCACCCGGCGACGGCGGTCGCCGACCCGGCGTCAGGTCGACGAGGGAGTGCCGGTGGATGAAACGTCCTGGGACGAGCGCTACGCGGGCCCGGATCTGGTGTGGACGACGGATGTCAACCGTTTCGTCCTGCAGGAGTGCGAGCCGCTGACGCCCGGCACTGCCCTGGATCTGGCCTGCGGAGAGGGCCGGAACGCCGTGTGGCTGGCCACCAAGGGGTGGTCGGTGACCGCCGTCGATTTCAGCAGCGTCGGCCTCGGCAAGGGCGCCGGCCTGGCGGGGTCCGCCGGCGTCGAGGTCGAGTGGGTGCACGCAGACGTGTTGACCTGGGAAGCGCGCCGGTTGTACGACCTGGTGCTGCTGGTCTACCTGCAGTTGCCGGCGACGCAACGCCGGGCTGCCCTGCAGAAGGCCGGCGCCGTCACCGCCCCGTTCGGTTCCGTCCTGGTGGTCGCGCATGACCTGGCCAACCTGCGCGGCGGTGTCGGTGGCCCACAGTCCGCGGACGTGCTGTGGACTGTCGATGAGGTTGCGCTGGAGGGGTTCACGGCTGTGCGCAGCGAAGTGGCGCGCCGCCCGACGGCCGACGGCGATGCCCTGGACACAGTGGTGCGGTTGATGCGTACCGGTTAACCGCGGCGGGCTACCGCCTCCCCGTCGGCGCTGCCGGTCCATTCCGACAGCGGCGCCGGATGCCGGTGCCAACCGACCTGGCGCGGCCGGTCCCCCAGCTCGCGGCGACCGTTCGCCCACAGCAGCGTCTGCCAGGTGTCCGTGTCCCGCGGCGCCCACGGGAACAGCCGGCGCAACACGGCCTGGCTCAGCACCTCGGACGGTTCGAATTCCAATCCGAGGCCGAGTGCGGCGTCATAGGTGTGGATCAGGATCTCGTCGCAGCCCATCGCGCCGAACCCGGTGGAGTCGGCAAGCCCATCCGGGTGCCAACCCCGGTGACCGGGGGGGACGCCGTCCACCACGTACCCGAGCATCGAGCTGAAGACGGTGATCGTCCTGAGCAGCTCGGCCGGGTCCTCGGTCGGCCGGACCTTGAGATCCATCGTGCTGAGTTCGGTCTTGTCGGCGGAGAGGTCGGTGGAGTACCACAGCAGCACCTCACTGATGTGCGCGACGACCTCCCGGACCGACCAGGTCATGTCCGGGATCGGGGAATCCCAATCGAGGTCGACGGCCCGGGCCAGGAACGTCGTGCCGGCCCGCGCGCACTGCAAAAGGCTGGTTCCATCCATGTCGACATTCTGAACCCCGGACGACGCCGACCGGTCGGGAGCATCCGACCGGCCGGGGAAAGCTCAGCCAGTCCCGGTGTTCGCCGAACGCCACTCGCGCGGAGAAGCGCCGAAGGCCTGCCGGAAACGGCGGCTGAAGTGGCTGGTGTCGGCGAAGCCGTTCCTCGTGGCGACCGCGGCGATGGTGCTCCGGCCCGGGTCGAGGGTGCGGAGCTGCTCGCGCGCACGTTCGAGGCGGCGATCGATGATCCACTGCGTCAGGGTCTTCTCGTGCCCGGCCCGCGCCCAGACGTTGTACAGCTGTCGCAACGAAATGTTGTGGCTGGCGGCGATCCGTTCCGCGCTGAGCCGGCGATCGCCCAGGTTGGCGCTGATGTACAAGGCGATGCGCGCCTCGAGCGCCTCCTCCATCGCGTCTCGACCGTCGACGGCCTGTGCGGCGGTGGTGAGCAGCGCGCGGACCAACGCCATCGTTGCCTGGCCGGTGATCAACCGCGGTTGGTCGGACAATTCGCGGGCCGCGCGAACAGGCCCGGTGACGTGACCGCGGACCAGATCGTAGACGGGGCTGCGGGCCAACGCCGGCACCGCGGCCCTGACGGTGTCCACGGACACCCCTGCCTGTCGATTCTGGATCAGCAGCACTTCGTGCTGATGAAACGACCCGTGCACCAACGTGTACGGCCGGGTGATGTCGACACAGCCGAGGTGCCCGTCGCGCACCTCGGAGACTTGATCCCCGGTCCAGACCCGCGTTGCGCCGCGGCGATGCAGGCCGATGGCGACGTATTCCGGCGCATCCACCTTCACCTGCCGCGCGGTCCTGATGATGTGCATCGGACTACCGGCGCTGCGGAGCAGGTATGCCGCGGGGCCGAAGTCGACGCGCTCCGCCCGGTGCCGAATGGGGTGGTGATCGATGAACACGGCGCGCTGCGGGCTCTGCTCCCCATAGGTGGCGCGGATGGCGTCCGCACGATGCCGTCGATCGATCTGGTCGGTGTCGAGCAGGACGGCCATCGGTCTCACTTCGGGGTCGACAGAGGCACCATGCTAAATGCCCTGCCGAGTCCGGAACAGTCCCGCCGGCACGGTTCCGTCGGTCCGGTTCGGCAACCGATCACCTTCAGCGGCGTGCATGCAGCGCCCGGGATGCACGCTCCGCACGAGCACCGAACCCGGTGCGCCACACCCTTGTCGGCTCGGCGTTCGACCCCGAAGGTCGCCACCTGCCGGAGGCATTGCGGTCATTCCGGGGAGGATGAGCTGTGCCGGTCAGCGCAGAGCCACACTCCGGTCACCGACGGTGCTGATCGCGGTCGGTGTCCGGTCGATCTGACGGGCGTCCTGGGACGTTTTGTCACCGATCTCAAGGGGGGTGTCAACGGGAAGGTCGTCGCACTGGGCCGGGCGGGTTTCGTCGGGAAGGGCATGACCTTCGACATCGTCGGCGCCTGATGATCGTCACGCCGATCGACGGGCGCACGGGGCCGCCCGGCCTCCAGTCGGTGCTGCGGATGATCAACCTCTCCCCGGCCGGCGGGGTGTTGCTGGTCCTGAAGGCAGTTGGGTTGCCACTCTTCGGGGTCTACTGCTTCGCCTGGGCGGCGAACCGGCGACGGTGGTCGACCCCCGACGGTCGGATGTGGCGGGACCTGTCCGCGTCAGCGCGGGTTGGGACTCATTCGGACCGCACGATGTCGACCGAGATCTCCACGGCCGCAACCGTTCCTCGGTTTTCCAGCCAGTGTGTGGTGGTTCTGTCCTCGGGCCAGCCCACTCCGGGCCCGTAGTCGGTGGTGGTCCCGTCCCGATGGTCGGTGATCGTCCCTTGCAGGACGAAGACGATGCCTGGTCTGCCGATGTGGTCGTGAACCGGGCCGAAGACACCCCCCGGCTCCATGGTCACCTTGCGCATGCGGAGTTGCCGCCCGGCCATGCCGTCGATCTCGAGGCCGAGGTCCACCGTTGCGAGGAGGTCGACCGTGACTCCTTGTGGCCCACCCACCGCCTGTGCGTCGCTCATCGAGCTCTCCTCTCTGTCACACCGGCGCCCGGACCCTTTCGCCTTCACCCGGAGCAATGACCGCCCCGAGCTCGGGTCTACTTCTCGATGCGGTTGCCCGCGTCATCCCAGTGCTCGGCGACCTTCTTGCTCGGTTGCACCCGCGGCGGCTCGCCCGGTTGCTTCGGATAGTCCGGCGGCCAGTTCAGCTCGCCACCGGGCAGTGACTCCCACAGGTGCGAGCAGCGGTTCCAACGAGTAGGCCTCGGCGTCCATCTCGGCCCACGGATCACCGTCGGCGAGGAAGTCCGGGATGGTCGTCAGGTTGAAATCACGCGGGTCCTTGACCTCGGCCAGCCGGGCCCACGACACCGGTGTGCTGACCGGTGCCCCGGGCCGCGCCCGCAGGCTCCACGCGCTGGCGATCGTCCGGTCCCGGAGGTTCTGGTTGTAGTCCAGGAACAGCCGGGTGCCGCGCTCCTCCTTCCACCAGGCGGTGGTGACCCCGTCGTCGCGGCGCTCCAATTCCCGGCCCAAGTCCGATGGCGGCGTGCCGCACCTCGTCGAAGGTCCACCGCGGCTGGATCCGGACGAAGATGTGAATCCCCCGGTTGCCACTGGTCTTGGCGTACCCGCGCAGGCCGAGCTCCGCCAGCAACTCCCGGGCGACCTCGGCGACCCGTTGGGCGTCCGAGAACGTCGTCCCGGGCTGTGGATCGAGATCGAGTCGCAGCTCGTCGGGGTGGTCCACGTCGGGTCGGCGGACCGGCCACGGGTGCAAGGTCAGAGCGCCCATTTGCGCCGCCCACACCAGGGAGGCCACCTCGGTGGGACACAGCTCGTCCGCGGTGCGCCCGCTGGGGAAGGTGATCTCGACGGTCTCGACGAACTCGGGAGCACCCCTGGGCAGCCGCTTCTGATAGAAACCGTCGGCCTGCCGGTCCTGCGGTCCGGTTGCCAGGCGCATTCCTTCCCGCCAGCCGTCCGGCCACCGTTCCATGGCCGTCGGCCGCTCACCGATCGCCCGGCATCAACACGTCGCCGACAGCGGCGAAGTACTCGCAGATCTGCAGCTTGGTGATCGCCGGCGTCCGCTCCGTCGCCTCGTAGATGACCCGGTCGGGGCTGGAGACGCGGACCTCCCGGTCTCCTGCCGTCACCTGGGCAGCGGGGGTCTTGGCCATCGAGGAAACCTATTACAGACCCGTAAGGAACGGGCCGGGAACGCCGGACGCGGCGCCGTTGTTGACTGGAGTATGACCACCAACAAGACCTACCAAGTTCAGAAGTCCGACGAGGAGTGGCGCTCGGAGCTCAGCCCGCAGGAGTACCAGGTGCTCCGCAAGGCCGGCACGGAGCGGCCGTTCTCCAGCCCCTACGAGACCGATCCGACCGTCGGTGTGTACCGGTGTCGCGGCTGCGGGTCCGAGCTGTTCCGCAGCGAGCACAAGTTCGACGCGCACTGCGGCTGGCCGGCGTTCTACACCCCGCTCGCCGAGGACCGGGTGGAGCTGATCGAGGACCGGTCCTTCGGGTCCGTCCGCACGGAGGTCCGTTGCGCCAATTGCGGATCACACCTGGGGCACGTGTTCTCCGGTGAGGGCTACCCGACGCCGACGAACGACCGCTACTGCATCAACGGTGTTTCGCTGACGCTGGAGCCGACCGAGAGCTGACGATCGCCCGCACTGCCGGGCGGCGCGCCAGCGCGGTTACGCAGTCGATTCGGTGATTCCGACGTTCCCGGGCCTGACGAACGTCGGAATCTTCCGAATGATTTGCGCGGCAGAACTGCCCGAGGGGCGCTGCGTGGAGGATCACTCCGCGCAGCGCCCTTTTGCGTCCGGGCCGACGATCAGCCGCCGGCGGCAATCCCGGCCAGCAGCCGCTGGATCGACCAGACGAACTGTTCGGTGGAGATCCAGCTCGCGGTGACGTCTCTGGTGGCGGCCGTCATCGGCCACTGCTCTGCGTCCAACCATTCCAACGCCGCCTTCCGCTGTGCGACGCGATCCTGCTCCGGCGGCAACGGCGGCTTCCCGTCGGTTTCGGCCACCTCCAGCGCCACCGAACCCAGCACCTGGACGATCAACGCGTAACTGCCTCGCGACGCCTCTTCCAACGACCGGCCACCGCTGACCATCGCGGCGATCAGCCGCTCACCGACCAGCAGCGCCGTCGGGCCGTCCATCGGCGCCGTCATGAACAATCTCGCGACTCCCGGATGACGCAGCAGCACCGTCCGCAATGACGTCGCATACCCGAGAATCCGCTCCTGCCAGGGCTGTTCACCGTCCAGCAGGGTGATGTCCGAGTCCGCCAACGCCCGTTCGACGATCTCCCGCTCGAGCGCCGCCCGACTCGCGACGTAGGTGTACAACGCGTTGGGCCTGACGCCGAGTCCCGCCGCCACCGCCCGCACGGAGAGGGCGTCCGGACCCCCCTCGTCGACCGCCGCCAGCGCGGCGTCGACCACCTGAGTCAAACCCAGGCTGCGCTTCGGGCCGCGCCTGCCGGGCGTCCGCACGACCGCAGGCGGCTCGTCGTTGTCGGAAATTTCCTGCACGTCATCTCTTGACGTCCCTTCGGTCACCGTTTTACTGTACATCGTACAAACTCTGTACGCCGTACAAATAAGGAGCACGCCATGACCGTCATCGCCTCCACCACCAAGGTCCACCCACCGACACGGCCGACCGCCCGGCGGTCGCCGCTTGACCGCAGGCCTGCTGATCGGCGGCGCGGTCGCCGTCAACCTGGCGTTCCTCGGCCTCGGCGCCGTGTTCGACTACCCGAACGTGCTCAACAAGCCGGCCGCCGAAGTTCTGGCATCCTTCGCCGACAACCAGCTCGTCATCAGCCTGTGGTTCCTGCTGCTGGCCGCCGGTGCTGGCCTGCTCGCGCCGATCGCCATCCGGGTCGGCCGGCTGGGCGCGTCCAGCGCTCTCCGGGCGTCCGTCCCCGTCGGCGTTGCAGCGGCCGCCGTGCAGGTGACCGGGCTGCTTCGCTGGCCGCTGCTGGTTCCCGGACTGGCCGCACAGGGCGCTGACGCCGGAGCCGCCGACACGTTCGACGCCGCCAACCTCTGGCTCGGAACAGTGCTCGGCGAGTCCATCGGCTATGCGCTGACCGCGACGTGGACCGTCATGGTGGCGATCGGACTGCACCGGTCGGTGTTCCGCGGGTCTGTGACGGGTCGTGTCCTGCTGGTCGCCGGCATTTTCTCCGCCGTGCTGATCGCCGCCGGCATCGCGGAACCGTTCGACGTTCCCGGGGCGGGTCTGGCCAACTTCGCCGGTTACGTTCTCTGGAGCGGGTGGCTGGTGGCGCTGGCCGTCATGGTGCTCCGCGGCGCGACCGAACCGACCTCTCGCACCGTCCGCGAGGTCTGAACACCATGTATCGCAAAACCTTCTTCAACAGCCCCCGTGGCGACTGGGCGCTGTGGACCCTCGGCTTCCTGGCCTTCCCGCTGTCCGGCATCGCGGGCGGTACGATCGCCGGACCTGTCGACTCCCCTGTTGCCGCGTTCCTCGGTGGATTCGTGACGGGCGCTGTCATCGGTGCCGGTCAGTGGCTGGCGTCCCGGCGCCGACTCGACTGGACCCGGTGGATCCCGGCCACCGCCGCTGGGATGGGCCTGGGCCTACTGGCCGGAGCGACCGCCGTCGACTTCGGCACCAGCCTGCGCGATCTCGCTCTGATGGGCGCCGTCACCGGTCTGTTCCTGGGCGCGGCGCAGGCCGTTGCCCTCCCGCCCGCGGCACGACGGCTCTGGGTGTGGGCGGCGGCGATGCCGGTGCTGTGGGCGCTCGGCTGGACCGTGACCACTCTCGCCGGCGTCGACGTGGAGGCGCAGTACACCGTCTTCGGCGCCACCGGTGCGATCATGGTGTCCGCGCTGAGCGGGTTGCTCTCGCTGTTCGTCCTTCCGCGCACCGCCAAGATCGCCGCGGGGAGCGCGGCATGAGCGGTCGGCACGTCGTCTTCGGCACCGGGGCCATCGGGCTGGCCCTGCTCGCCGCCCTGCAGAGGCGGGACGTTGATGTTCGAATGGTGAACAGGTCCGGCGCGGCGCAGGTATCGGCTGATGTCGAGGTCGTTGCCGCGGATGCCTCCGACCCGGCACAGGCCGTGAAGGCGGCCCGCGGGGCCGCGGTGGTCTACCAGGTGATGAACCCCCCGTACGCGGAATGGTCGGCGAAGTTCCCGGGCCTGCAGGCGGGCGTGCTGGCCGCGGCAGAGGCCAGTGGGACCCGGATGGTCAGCATGGAGAACGTCTACATGTACGGGCGTCCGGCCGGCGCGCCGCTCGCCGAGGACCGGCCGAACGCCGCGCAGACCGCCAAGGGACGGCTCCGCGGGCGGATGGCCGATGAGCTGCTGGCGGCTCACCGGTCCGGACGCGTACAGGTCGCCATCGGCCGGGCGTCGGACTACTTCGGACCCGGCGGCGGCGCCCAGTCCAACCTCGGCGATCGGCTTTTCCCGGCCGCCCTGGCCGGCAAGACCGCGAGCGTGCTGGGAGATCCCGACCAGCCGCACACCTACAGCTTCATCCCCGACATCGCCGACGGACTCGCAGTTCTCGGCGAGCATCCGGATGCGGTCGGCGAGATCTGGCACCTGCCCAACGATCCGGCCACCAGGACGACGCGGGAGCTGATGACCGTTGCGTATCGGCTTGCCGGTCATCCCACCGCGCGACTGCGGACGATGCCGGGCTGGTTGCTACGCGCCGGTGGTGTGGTCAACCCGACGCTGCGCGAGCTCGTCGAGATGAGCTACCTCTTCGAGGAGCCTTTCGTCGTCGACAGCAGCAAGATCACGGACCGGCTCGGGGCCCGTGCGACTCCCGTCGAGCAGGCCCTGGCCACGACGTTGGCGAGCTACCAACAGGCTGTGTAGAGCAGGATGCCGGTATGACGCCGCCGGACACCTACATCCATGGCCACCACGACAGCGTGTTGCGGTCCCACCGGCGGCGAACGGCGGAGAACTCGGCCGGCTACCTGCTGCCCCATCTGCGCCAGGGTCACACACTGCTCGACATCGGCTGCGGACCGGGCACCATCACCCTCGATCTGGCAGCCGCGGTCGCGCCGGGACAGGTCATCGGAATCGACCGGGTGGACGAGCCGCTGACCGATGCCAGGCAGGCGGCGGCCGGTCGGGGCCTGACCACGGTGGCGTTCACCGTCGGCGACGCCTACCAGCTCGATTTACCGGCCGACACCTTCGATGTGGTGCATGCCCACCAGGTTCTGCAGCACCTCACCGACCCCGTCGCCGCCCTGCGGGAAATGGCCAGGGTGTGCCGGCCGGGCGGAGTCGTCGCGGCCAGGGACGCCGACTACGCGGCGATGACGTGGTACCCGCTGGACCCCCGGCTCGACCGGTGGCTGGAGCTCTACCACCAGGTGGCGCTGGACAACGGTGCGGAGCCGGACGCCGGCCGGCGACTGCTCGCCTGGGCCCACCGGGCGGGATATCGGGACGTGACCTGCTCGGCGTCGGTGTGGTGTTACTCGACTCCGGACGAACGTGCGTGGTGGGGTTCGACCTGGGCGGAGCGGGTGACCCGGTCGGCCTTCGCGGAACAGGCGGTGAGCGCCGGTTTCTCCGACCCAGAAGAGCTGGAAGTGCTTGCCGGAGCTTGGCGCGACTGGGGCGCGGCGGAGGACGGCTGGTTCGCCATCGTGCACGGCGAGATCGTCTGCCGGGCCGAATGAGCCGCGCGTCTGCGCCGCAGTCTCGGCGGATCAGCCGGCCGGGACTGCGGCCCTGACGCGATCGAGGAATGCGACGGTGGCCGCGGAGATCTCTTCCGCGGCCTGCTCGCGGCTGATCGCCGGAACGCCGTCGCCTGGCTGCTCGCCGTAGTCGCCGAAGAACGCGTGCACACCGCCCTCGATCTCGGTGAAGGTCGTATCCGGAGGCAACTTGCTGCGGCTGCGCTCGATGTCCGCCGGGGTGGCCAGCAGGTCGTTGCTGCCGTAGATCGATTCCACCTGCAACGAGGTGTCGCCGGACATGTCGTCGTTGGGGAACGACGCCCAGAGCAGCAGACCGTCGACGACGTCGAGGTGGTCGGCGGCGAACCACGCGGCGCTCACGCCGCCCAGCGAATGTCCGCCGACCGCCCATCGCTCGACCTCGGGGTGATCGGCGATCGGCCCGGCCGACTGACCGATCTGGGTGATCGCCAGGCCGAATGGCTCCTTGAGAATGACGACGAGGAATCCCGCCTCCGCGGCCGGCCGCAGCAACCCTGCGTAGGCGCGCGCATCGACCCGTGCGCCCGGCGAGAACACCAGCCCCACGCTGGGTTTCGACGGCGTGGTCGGCACCAACTCGATCGACGTGGAATGGTCGACCACGGTCACCGTCTCATCAGTCTGCAATGCGGCGACGGCACCGTCACCGGCCGGGAACGGTCGCAGCCAGACGAGGGCGCCGACCACGGCGACCGCCAGCACCGCCGTCACCACCCGGCCGGCGATGCGCCATCGACTGCCGCGGCGCGCCGGTCCGGCGGCCGAGTTCTGCTCCTGACGGTCACCGGGACCGCCCGTGGTGGAGCCCTCGGCCGGAGTGCCGATGCCGGCACCGTCGGCGGACCCATGCCGTCGACGGCGCTGCTCGTCCGGCTCTCCTCGCCGGGCCCACGCCGCGGACGCAATCAACACCAACCCGATCGCAATCACCAGCAGGAAGGTCGCCGGATACGCCGGATGACCGTTCCAGATCGGCTCCAGCCGACTGAACAACGCGCACGACGGCACGATCACCAGCAGCAGCCCGACGCCGAGGCGGAACCACCGGGCTGAACTCATGGACCTCTCCCTCGCTGCAGGACGCGTGCCGTCGACCGGCGAAGCCATCATCGGGCACCTCACCGGGCTTCCAGCTTGTCGACCCGTTTCGGACGTTGGTCGCCGCGACGTTCGACGGCGGCCCTCACGGTGGCCACCGGGGGCGTCGGTCTCGATCGGTGTCGCCGGCCGGTAGTGGAACACCGGCTTCCATCCCCGAGCCGGCGAACGTCAGCGGCGGCGGTAGCCGGTGGGCCGCCGGTCCTCCCGGAACGACGGGTTCGCGCCCAGCGGGTTGCGCGGCTTTCCGTCATCGGTCGGTGTCGGGCCGGGCTGACACTTCGGGCAGTAGAAGGCGGGGCGTTCCTTCAGCGGCGGTCCGATCGGGGCCACCCGGATGACGGTTCCGCAGCGCTGGCACGGCCGGCCGGACCGGCTGTGAACCCAGTTCTCCATGCCGCGCCGTGGATTCCCGGTGGTGGTCGGCTTGGCCTGCGTGACGCCGCGGAGCAGCTGCCGTCGGGCGGTTGCCAGCACGCCCGGCACGTCGACTTCACCGATCGGGGTCCACGGCGACACCTTCTGCACGAACAAGGCTTCAGCCATGTACATGGTGCCGATGCCGGCAACGGTGGTCTGGTCGAGCAGCGCCGCGCCGACGTGCCGCTCGGCGTCGGCGGTGAGCCGGCGGGTGGCTTCGGCGAGACCCGCCGGCTCGAAGTCGTCGGCCATGATGTCCGGTCCGAGGTGCCCGATGAGGGTGTGCTCGTCCGCGGTCGGCAGCAGGTCCAGCAGCCCGAGCCAGGTACCGACGGCGGTCCACTCGGTGCCGCCCAGCACCGCTCGCACGCTGCCCCTGGTGCGGGGCGGCCACGGCTCGGCGTCCCGGGCGTGCACGTACCAGCGGCCCTCCATCCGCAGGTGCGAGCGCAACGTCAGCGGCACGTCCGGCACGGTGGGAAAACGGGGCTGCGGCGACTGCGGGTCGGCGGCGGCGAACCGGGTCAGTATCTGCTTGCCATATGAAACGACCTCGGTGACGGTGCGACCCATCAGGTTCGCCTCGCCCAGGGTCGGCCAACGCAATTCGGACCTGACCAGCATCCGGCCGGCAAGCGCCTGATCCAGCCTGCGTGCTGTCCGCAGCACGGTGTCACCCTCGGGCATCGCTCACCTCCCGGCCTTCATTTCCCACCAGCGCGCAGCCGCAATCCACGCGGCGTCATCGTGAACCCGGCTGCGGTCAGCGCATCGACCACCGGCGCCGTCGAGGAAAGCGCATCCACCCCGTCGATCTTGCTGATCGTCAGGGACCCGATGCGGCCGGAGCGCACCCGCTCGGCAAGTGCCTCCCCTGCCGCGGCGAGCATGGCCGGTTCCGCGGTAAACGTGAGCAACGACCGGCCACCGCGTTCGGCGAACAGCACGGCTCCGCCGTCGACCAGCACCGTCAGGGCCCCGGCACGGCGGGCGGGCCGGTGCCGGTCGCCGGGACCGGATGGTGCGGCGTCTGCCCCACCGGCACCGTTCGCGTCGGCGCCACCGGCCGCCGCACTGATGCTCGCGGACTGCTTCGCCGCGGACGTGCCTACCGCCGCCGCGGTGACGGCACCGGCACCGTCGACGGCAGCCCCGGTCATCGGGGGCCACGGCAGTGCGGCGCCATACGGGTTGGCGGGATCGGCAGCGGCGAGGACGACACCCGCGCCGACATCGGGCGTCTCGCCCGGACCAGCGGCGAAGGCGCGCACCCGGTCGACCGCTCCCGCAGAGGCGAACTGGGCGGCACCGAGGCCCTCGACGAAGTACCCGCGACGGATCCGGCCGGTTTCTTCCAGGGCTGCCAGCACCCGGTAGACGGCGGCGAATCCCCCGACGGTTCCTTCGGCGACGACCGCGCCGCGGGTGACGATGCCGTGCCGGTCGAGTAGCACCTCGGCGGCGGCGTGGGTCCGCACGGTGCTGTCGGTTTCCTTCTCCGGCACCAACGACCACCGGCCGGCGACCGACGGGGGGACTCCGCGGCGGACGGCTCGCTCGGCGACCGGCCGGCCGCGGCGGCCCGCGGAGAGCAGCGCAAGGCCCGACGGGCTGCGCAGCCGGGCCCGCGGCGCCGGGCTCTTGGACCGGTGCGTGGTCCGGCCGCCCACCAGTCGCGCGCGGAGCGGAGCCAGGGTGTCGCTGGTGACCAGGCCCGCGAACACCAGGTCCCACAACGCGTCCGCGACGGCGGTGTCGTCGGCGACCACCCTCGAGCCGCGGGTCTGACCGTCGTCACCGGCACCGCCCGGTGCCACGGTCAGCAGAGCGGCGACGGCATCGGCCAGCGGCCGGAAGAAGAACGCCCCACCGCCGCCGAGGACGTCCAGGATCGCGGTGTGCACCTCCCCGGCCGGCGGCACGGCGTCGGCGTCGGGCAGCTGAATCGTCAGGGCAGAGGTGTCGGCGAGATGCACTGCGACCCAACCGTCGTCACCGGCGAGCGAGCCATGCCCGGTCCACAGCACCTCGCCGGCCGTGGTCAGCTCGTCCAGCATCGCCGGCGTATACCCGGGCACCCTGGCCGGCAGCACCAGCGACTCCAGCGCGGACGCCGGGATCAGCGCCCCTGCCAGCTGTTCGACGGCCCGGAGCAGACCGTCGGTGCCGCGTAGCGCATCCGCGCCGCGGCGGATGCCGATCCCGTTCCAGGCGGTCAGGAAGCGGGACAGGGCCTGTTTGTCGACCGGCTCGACCTCGGCCCGCAACGCCGCCAGTGACCGCCTGCGCAGCAGCCGCAGCACCTCGGCGTCGACGAATTCCGGCCCACCACCGGTGTCGGCCCACCGCTCCAGGGACCCCAGCGGCCGGAACTCGCCCTCTGCCAGCCGTCCTGACCCGGCGAGCCGGCGAAGCGCGTCGGTCACCACCGCGATGCCGAGGCCGAACCGGGAGGCGGGCTCGGCGGCGACGAACGGGCCGTGGGTGCGGGCGTACCGGCCGAGCAGCCGGCCGAGCGGGTCCTCGACCGCCGTCAGCAGCGAGGCCGCGATCCCCGGCGGCAGGGCGGTGCCCAGCGCGTCCCGCAGGGCCGGTGCGTCGGTCGGGTCGGCCCACATCACCTCGCCGCCGATCCGCACCTCGATCGCCCTGCGGGTCGCCGCGAGTTCGTCGAGCGCGACGGAAACATCAGGGACTGCGCTGCGCAGATCCACCTCGGTCGTCGTGAGCGGCCCGAGAATGCGCAACAGGTCGGCGATCTCGTCGACGTTGCGGGCCTGCCGGTCGGTGGCCACCCGCTGCAGCTCCGCCTCCAGGTCGGCCAGTGCGGTGGGGTCGAGCAGGTCGCGGAGCGCCAGACCGTCCCCGTGGCCGAGCAGCTCGGCGAGCAGCGTCGGGTCAACGGTGAGCGCGGCGGCCCGGCGCTCGGCCAGCGGCGAGTCGCCCTCGTACAGGAACTGCGCGACATACCCGAACAGCAGCGAGGACGCGAACGGTGACGGTGACTGCGTCGTCACCTCGACGATCCGCACGGTCCGCGACTCCAGCTCCTTCATCAGCGCCACCAGCGACGGGACGTCGAAGACGTCCGACAGGCACTCCCGCACCGCTTCGGCGACGATCGGGAAGGACGGGTACGCCGAGGCGACCTCGAGCAATTGGCTGGCCCGCTGGCGCTGCTGCCACAGCGGCTGACGCTTGCCGATCTGTCTGCGCGGCAACAACAATGCGCGGGCGGCGCACTCCCGGAACCGCGCGGCGAAGATCGCCGCGCCGCCGATCTCCGCCGTCACCTCCGCCTCCAGCGTCTGCGGATCCAGGGCGACGAACTCGGCGAAGTCCGGCGGGCCGTCCTCGTACTCGACGTCGGGCAGCCGCAGCACGATCCCGTCGTCGGCGTGCATCGCCGCCACGTCGACGCCGTAGCGCTCGCGCATCCGCGCCGAGATCACCAACGCCCACGGTGCGTGGACGGCGGCGCCGTACGGGGAGTGCAGCACGATCCGCCAATCGCCCAGCTCGTCGCGGAAGCGCTCGATCACCAAGGTCTTCTCGTCGGGCACCACCCCGATCGCGGCCTGCTGTTCGGTGAGGTAGCCGACGAGGTTGTTGCGGGCGTATTCGTCCAGGCCGGAGGCGGCCAGCATCCGGTCGGCCACCTGGGGTTCGGCGGTGGTCACCTCCCGGACGAACTCGCCGTGCGCGCGGCCGAGTTCGGCGGGACGGCCAAGGGTGTCGCCCTTCCAGAACGGCAGCTTGCCGGGCAGCCCCGGCGCGGGCAGCACCAGCACCTGGTCGCGGGTGATGTCGACGATCCGCCACGAGCTGGAGCCGAGCGCGAAGACGTCGCCGACCCTGGACTCGTAGACCATTTCCTCGTCCAGCTCGCCGACCCGCCGGCCCGGTCCGTCACCGCCGGCGAGGAACACGCCGTACAGACCCCGGTCGGGGATGGTGCCACCGGAGGTGACCGCGAGCCGCTGCGCCCCGGGGCGTCCGGTGAGGACCCCGGTGGTCCGGTCCCAGGTCAGCCGGGGCCGGAGCTCGGCAAACTGTTCGCTCGGGTACCGCCCGGAGAGCATGTCCAGCACGGCTTCCAGCGCGCCCCGGCCGAGGGCGGCGAACGGCGCGGAGCGGCGGAGCAGTTCCAGCAGCTCGTCGACGGTGATCGGCTCCATCGCGCAGATCGCGACGATCTGCTGGGCCGCGATGTCCAGGGGGTTCGCGATGATCGACAGCGATTCGATGGCGCCGACCTGCATCCGGCCGGCGACGACGGCAGCGGAGATGAGGTCGCCGCGGAACTTCGGGAACATCACGCCGTGGCTGGGCGCGCCGACCTGGTGGCCCGCCCGGCCGATCCGCTGCAGCCCGCTGGCCACCGATGGCGGGGATTCGACCTGGATCACCAGATCGACCGCGCCCATGTCGATTCCGAGTTCCAGCGACGACGTCGCGACCACCGCGGGCAGCCGGCCGGTCTTCAGTTCGTCCTCGATCAACGCTCGTTGTTCGCGGGACACCGACCCGTGGTGCGCCTTGGCCAGCACCGGGGGTGCGCCTACCGCGGTGCCGGCCTGGGCCATCACCTCGGCGGCCGGCCCGGACAGCTCCGCCTGTAGGCGCAGATCGTCCGCCTCCGGGCGAAGGTCACCCGCTTCCAGGCGAAGGTCGGCGGCCGCCAACCGCTCGGCATGGATCTCGTTGAGCCGTGCGGTCAGTCGCTCGGCGAGCCGCCGCGAGTTGGCGAACACGATGGTCGACCGGTGCGAGGAGATCAGGTCGACGACCCGCTCCTCGACGTGCGGCCAGATCGAGGTGCGGGCCACCTCGCCGGCGGCCTTGCCCGTCAGGTCGCCGGTGGTGGTACCGAGTTGGCTCATGTCGGCGACCGGCACCACGACGTCGACGTCGATCTGCTTTGTCGACGGCGGCTGGACGACCGTGACCGGGCGCCCACCGGCCAGGAACCTGGCCACCTCCTCGACCGGCCGAACGGTGGCGGACAGCCCGATCCGCTGCGCGGGCCGGTCCAGCAGCAGATCCAACCGGTCCAACGAGACCGCGAGGTGGGCGCCGCGCTTGGTGCCGGCAACGGCATGCACCTCGTCCACGATCACGGTACGAATGTTGGCGAGCATCTCCCGCGCGCGACTGGTGAGCAGCAGGAACAGCGACTCCGGCGTGGTGATCAGGATGTCCGCGCCCTCCCGTCCGAACACCCGTCGGTCGGAGGCCGGGGTGTCGCCCGACCTCACGGCGACCGAGATCTCCGGCAGCGGCAACCCGCGACGCGCCGCGACCGCGCCGATGCCGGTGAGCGGGGAACGCAGGTTCCGCTCCACGTCCACGGCGAGCGCCTTGAGCGGAGACAGATACAACACGGTGCACTTCTCCGCCGCCGACGGCGCCGCGCCCTCCGCGGTGGCCGCCCGCGAGACGAGGTCGTCGATCGCGGACAGGAAGGCCGCAAGAGTCTTGCCGGATCCGGTCGGCGCCACCACCAGGGTGTTGTCGCCCCGGCCGATGGCGTCCCAGGCGCCGGACTGGGCGGTCGTCGGCTCGGCGAACGCGGCGGTGAACCAGTCGCGCACCAGCGGATGGAACCGCCGCAGTGCAGCGGCCGGTCCCAGTCCGCCGTCGTCGCCCGCCATGTCCACCCAGCCATTGTGCTGGGAACCACCGACAGCCCATTCCGCGTGCCGCGGTCCGCGTCGCCGTGAGCGCCCCGGGGAACAGAACCGGCAGGGGGTTCCTGCAACGCGGAACGCCGCGGACGGGACCGGAACAGAAGGAGCACCCAAGGCAATGCAGGACGTCAGCGGCCGGGACACCCCGACCTCCCAGCACACCGGACGCTCCGTTGTCACCGGGGCGTTGATGGGAGTCGGAGTCGCGGCCTTCGTCGATGAGGTGGTCTTCCATCAGATCCTGCGCTGGCACCACTTCTACGACAAATCGACGCTGGACGTCGGCCTGATGTCGGACGGCTTCTTCCACGCCGGTGGGTGGCTCGCGATGGTGACCGGCCTGTTCCTGTTCGCGGACCTGCAGCGCCGCCGGGCCACCGTCCCGAAACGGGTGTGGGCCGGCGCCTTCCTTGGCTGGGGCGGGTTCCAGCTCTATGACGGGATCATCCAGCACAAGCTCTTCGGCCTGCATCAGATCCGCTACGACGTGGACCTCACGCCCTACGACGCGGTCTGGAACGGCGCTGCCGTCCTCGGACTCGCGGTTGGCATTGTGCTGCTGTTGGGCTCCGCGCACCCGGTCCGGTCGACCTGGTGAGCGGGCACGACACGGCGCCGACGACCGGCGCTCCCGGTCCGGCATTCTGGTTGCTGGTGGCTCTGATCGCCGCCGGTGCTGCCTACGCCGTCGGTGTCGACCGGCTTCGAGCGCGCGGCGATCGGTGGCCGATCCGACGCTCGGTCTCCATCACCGCAGGACTGCTCTTCCTGGCCGTCGCGGTGCTGCCGCTGCCCGGTTCGCTAGCGCCGTTCCCCGAGCACGTCGTGCAACACCTGCTGATGGCGATGCTGGCGCCGCTGCTGCTCGCCCTGGGCGCCCCGGTCACCCTGTTGCTGCGGACGTCCCGGGGCCGGGTCAGGTCGACCGCACTGCGGGTGCTGCACAGCCGGTGGTCGCGGGCGATCATGCTCGGCCCGGTGATCGTGGTGCTGGAGATCGGCGGTCTGTACGGCTATTACCTGACGCCGCTGTACGAGCTGGCACATCACGACACCGCGGTGAAAGCCGTTGTGCATCTGCACATGTTCCTGGCCGGTTGCCTGCTCAGCTGGTACCTGGTGGGACTCGACCCGATGAAACGACGCCCCGGTGTTCGGATGTCGCTGACGGTGCTGTTGCTGGTCGCGGCGGCGCACGACCTGCTGGCCAAGCTGATGTTCGCCCATCGGTTGCCGGCCGGCGGCGGATCGGACGCCGAGATCGAGCTCGGTTCTCAGCTGATGTATTACGGCGGAACGGTTGTCGAGTTGGCAGTGGCGATCACCGTGCTCACCCGCTGGTACGGCCGGACGGGGCGTGCGTACCGGCGGGATCAGCTGCGCGGGCACCAAGGAACGAGCGAGGCCACCGCCGGGCGCCGCCCAGAGGTGCCCGCTACAGCAACTCCCACGATGCGAGGCTGACGGACACCGCGATCCCGACGACGACGACGCCGGTCAGGGCGACGACGGGGACGAGGGTGAGGGCACCCTTGACGAAATTCATGACGGTCCTTCTCATGGAGCATTGGTGCTGCGGGTGACACGCACCGCGATGATCCGGAAGATCAAGGCAGTGCAGCGACTGGCAATGGCGACGTGGATACAGCACCTGTACCCATTTCCGGGGAAGTGCTCGAGAATTGGGGGCGGTTGATTTCACCCGGCAGAAATGCGCTGACCGGGCAGGGAAGTGCAGCCATCCATTCCCGTCAACTGCGACGGCAAACACCATGGCGTGTCGGCAGGCTCACGTTCCGTCCATCACGAAGGTCGCTACCGGTGAACGCCGGTGGCCGATTCACCCCTGTTCGCGCCCGATGTGCGGACCGGCAATCACGTCGCATTCCATCAGTGGAATGGCATTCGGAACGGCCACTGTCAACGCCACGATGCCGGTCACGTCGACCCGGGCTCGCTGCCTGTCGGGCGGCCCCGCGAGCGCCGGCCGCCGCGGGCTGGCGCTCGCTCGACGGGGCTTGTCGAAGGGTAGATTCCCCGCATGCCAAGGCGGGGATTGCGGCCCCTTGCGGCCGCCGGGGTGGGTTTGTTGCTGCTGGCCGGATGCACCGGGACGCCGGCTGCGACCACGGACACGTCTGCCGTTCCAACCGCGTCCGCATCTGCGGCGCCGACGTCGGGTCCGGCGACACCGAGCACCGGGTCGGCGACCACCGGCCCGAGTGGCGGTTCCACGACGGTCGCCCCCGGCAGCGCGGTGGAGACCAGCACCGTTCCGGCCGAGCTCACTCCCCTGCTGGCTTCGGTGTCCACCGAACCCGTCCCGGTGACCGGCACCGATGGCGCCGTTTACCTGGTGTACGAGCTCTATCTGACCAACGCGACGACGACGCGCGTCACCATCGATTCGGTCCAGGCGCTGGACTCCGATTCCGGTGCGGTGTTGCAGACCCGTTCGGGCGCGGAACTTGTCGCCCACACCAGGGTGGTCGGCAACACCCCTGGTTCGACGGCACCGTCGAGCGTCGTGCTCGAGGGCGGGCAGCTGGCCATCGTGTGGGTCGATCCCGCGGTCATGGCCGGCCAGCCGGTGCCGACGTCGGTGGGCCACCAGGTGAAGATGACCTTTGCCTCCGCGCCCAACCCGCTCATTCCCGCCGAGCTGACCGAAACCGTCGCCACCACGCAGGTCGCGGCTCAGCAGGCTCCGGTCATCAGTCCACCCCTGTCCGGCAAGAACTGGTTCGACGGCAACGGCTGCTGTGACGAGGTGACGGCGCACCGCGGCGCCGCCAATCCGATCAACGGCCAGTACTTCTTCGCCGAGCGGTTCGCCATCGATTGGGTGCAGCTCGACGCCGATCGAAAACTCACCACCGGCGACACCACCGAGCTGTCCAGCTATCCCTATTACGGCTCCCCCGTGCACGCCGTGGCCGACGGGACGATCGTCGCCGTCTCCGACGAGTTGCAGGACCAGACACCCGGCAGCAACCCACCCGTCGGATCGCTGAGGTTGGATCAGTACGGCGGGAATTACGTCGTCGAGCAGTTCGAGCAGAACGGCCGGACCTACTACGCCTTCTACGCCCACCTCAAGCCGGGAACCGCGAAGGCGACGGTGAGCGTCGGCCGGCCGGTGCAGGCCGGTGATCTCGTCGGTGAACTCGGCAATTCCGGGAACACCGACTCCCCACACCTGCACTTTCATCTGATGGACGGTCCGGACCCGTTGGCCAGCAACGGTCTTCCGTTCCAGCTCCACACCCTGCAACTGGTCGGCCAGGCCACCGGAGACGCGGCGGTCGAGACCGTCTTGGCCGGCCGGCCGCTGCCGCTGGCTCCCAACGGCACCAGCGGCACCAGGACCGACGCGATGCCGTTGTACCTCGACCTCGTCGATCTGACGGCGGCCGGATCGCCGTCGACGGGCGCGTCCGGGGCGGCGTCGGGGGCGGCGTCGTCAGGGGCCGCGTCGTCAGGATCCGCGTCGTCAGGAGGCGCGTCGTCGGAATCGGCCCCGTCCGGCCGCGGTTCTTCTGATTCCGGGTCCTCGGGATCGTCACCCGCGCCGTCGCAGACATCCGGACCGCCGTCGCTCTCCGGTCCTTCGACAGAGGTCCCGGCGTCCATCCCGTCGCCGGCAGACACCACCGCCGGCGGGTAGCCAGCGAGCCACCGGCCGCACGTGGCGCTCTCAGGTGAACGCACGCAGTGCCCGGCCGCCCGGGAGCTGCCTCACGTCACGAATGGCATCGCGTTCGCTGGCGCGGACCGCGGTATTCGATCGTCGGATGATCCCGCCGACCGCCGGTTTCGCCGGCAGAAAACTTCTCGCTGAGTGAGTGCTCACTCAGCTAGGGTGGCGCCGTGACCCCACCGCCCCAGACATCCCGCGCCGCACCGCTGCCCCCGGAGGAACGGAGGGCCGCCATCATCGCCGCGGCCGTTCCCCTGGTGTGTGACCACGGCGCGGCCGTCACCACCCGCGAGATCGCCGAGGCCGCGGGCATCGCGGAGGGCACCATCTTCCGGGTGTTCCCGGACAAGGACGCCGTGATCTCCGCGGCGGTCGCGAGCATCCTCGATCCCGCGCCGCTGGTTGCGGAGCTTCGCGGCATCGATCCGCACGGCGATCTGCGTGACGTTCTGACGGCGGCCGTCGATGCACTCCGGCGACGGATCGAGAGCGTCTGGCAGATCATGTGGATGCTGCGCATCTCCGGGCCGCCCGGCAACGAGAAGGACACGTCCAAATTCGTGGTCGTCAGCGCGCCCGGGGCACCGGAGAAGCACAATCACGCACCGGATCTGACCGAGGCGACGAACGCGCTGACCGACCTGCTGCTCCCCCACCGCGCGGAGCTCCGGACGACGCCGGCCGAGGCCGCGCGGCTGTTCCGGCTGATCACCTTCGCCGCGGCCCACCCCAGGATCACCGACGGCCAACCACTGACCACCGACGAGATCGTCCTGCTGCTGCTCAACGGAATCGGCCGACACGACGGCCCTCCGGTCGACAGGACCGCTGAGAAAACCGCTTCCACAGAGTCTGATCCGTCGACAGACTCTCCGTCCGGGGCACCACCGTACGGACCCCAGCACCCCAATCCCACGCATTCCGTCCCGGTCGGAGCCCGCTGATGCTGCTACGCCTGTTGCGCACCTACCTGCGCCCGTACCGCGGCGCGCTGACGGTCGTGGTGATCTTCCAGTTGATCGGAACGATCGCCTCGCTGTACCTGCCGGCGTTGAACGCGGAGATCATCGACGACGGGGTCGCCAAGGGCGACACCGCATTCATCATGTCCACCGGTGTCGTCATGCTCGCCGTCACCCTGTTACAGATCGTCTGCACCATCATCGCCGTGTACTTCGGCGCCCGGACGGCGATGGGCTTCGGCCGGGACGTCCGCGCGGCACTGTTCCGGCAGGTCGGCACCTTCTCCGACCGGGAGATCGCGAAGTTCGGCGCGCCGACGCTGATCACCCGCAACACCAACGACGTGCAGCAGGTGCAGATGCTCGTCCTGATGAGCTGCACGCTGCTGGTCGCCGCGCCGATCACCTGCATCGGTGGCGTCTACATGGCGCTGCGCACCGACCTGGGGTTGGCCTGGCTGCTGCTGGTCAGCGTGCCGGTGCTCGTCATCGCCATCGGGCTGATCGTGACCAGGATGATCCCGCAGTTCCAGAAGATGCAGGCCCGGATCGACGTGGTCAACCGGGTGCTGCGGGAACAGATCTCCGGCGTCCGGGTGGTCCGGGCGTTCGTCCGGGAACCGCTGGAGACGGAGCGATTCGCCAAGGCCAACGCCGACCTCACCGACACCGCGGTGCGCGCCGGACGGCTGATGGCCCTGATGTTCCCCACCGTCATGCTGGTGCTCAACGCGTCCAGCGTCGCGGTGCTGTGGTTCGGCGCCCATCGGGTCAACGACGGCGACATCGAGATCGGCGCCCTCATCGCCTTTCTCAACTACCTCATGCAGATCCTGTTCTCGGTGATGATGGCGACGTTCATGGCCGTGATGGTGCCCAGGGCATCGGTCAGCTCCGATCGGATCAGCGAGGTGCTGGCCACCGACTCCTCCGTCGTTCCCCCGGCGAAGCCGGTGACTCCATCGACCGACACCGGTGAGGTGGAACTGCACCAGGTCGAATTCAGCTACCCGGGCGCCAGCGAGCCGGTGCTGCGCGACATCAGCTTCCGCGCCCGGCCCGGCACCACCACCGCCATCATCGGGTCCACCGGTGCCGGCAAGACCACGCTGCTCTCGCTCATCCCGCGGCTGTTCGACGCGACCGGCGGGACGGTGGCGGTCGACGGTGTCGACGTGCGCGACTACGACCCCGAGAAGCTGTGGGACCGCATCGGCCTGGTCCCGCAGAAGCCGTTCCTTTTCACCGGCACCGTCGCCTCGAACCTGCGGTACGGCAACCCGGACGCCACCGATGAGGAACTGTGGCGGGCGCTGACGATCGCCCAGGCAAGGGACTTCGTGGCCGCCATGCCGGACGGCATCGACTCGGCCATCTCACAGGGCGGGTCGAACGTGTCCGGTGGTCAACGCCAGCGGCTGGCGATCGCCCGCGCGCTCGTCGCCGAGCCCAGCATCTACCTGTTCGACGATTCCTTCTCGGCGCTGGATCTGTCCACCGATGCCCGGCTGCGTGCCGCGCTGCGGCCGACCACCAGGGACAAGACCGTGATCATCGTGGCGCAGCGGGTTTCGACGATTGCAGACGCCGACCAGATCGTCGTCCTGGAGGACGGGAGGGTCGTGGGGATCGGCAGACACGACGAACTACTTCAGACCTGCCCCACCTTCGCCGAGATCGTCGAGTCCCAGCTGGCCGCGGAGGTGTCGGCATGAGCACCCGTGCAGGTTCGCCGCCGGACAGCCCTTCCGCATCCAACGGGGCAGCAACAAACGGCGGGTCGAACGGTGCAGCGAAGGCTGCGGCGCCGGAACGGCCGCAGTTCGCTCCGCCACCGCGCCGCGGACCCGGCGGTGGCGGCGGGCCGTTCGGTGGCATGGGCATGCCGGCGGAGAAGTCACTGAACTTCGGGCCGTCCGCGCGCCGGTTGCTGCGCAGGATGAACCCCGAACGCATCGGCCTCGTGTTCGTGGTGCTGCTCGGCGTGATCAGCGTCGTGTTCTCCGTGCTCGGCCCGAAGCTGCTCGGTGACGCCACCAACATCATCTTCGACGGCATCATCGGCAAGCAGCTGCCGGCCGGCATCACCCAGCAACAGGCGATCGACGGCGCCCGGGCCCAGGGCAACGACACCTTCGCCGACCTGCTGTCCGGGATGACCGTGATCCCCGGCGAAGGTGTCGACTTCACCGCGCTCGGCCGGGTCTTGATGATCGTGCTGGCGCTGTACGTGCTGGCGTCGGTGTTCGGATACCTGCAGGGATACATCCTCAACGGCATCGTCCAGCGGACCATCCTCAAGCTGCGGGCGGAGGTCGAGGACAAGCTCAATCACCTGCCGCTGGCGTACCTGGACAAGCACCAGCGCGGGGAGGTGCTGAGCCGGGTCACCAACGACATCGACAACATCTCCCAGTCGTTGCAGCAAACCCTGTCCCAGACGCTGACGTCGCTGTTGACCGTCATCGGTGTGCTGACGATGATGCTGATCATCTCGCCGCTGCTGGCCATCGTCGCGCTGATCGCCATCCCGCTGTCGTTGGTGGTCACCACGCTGATCGCCAAGCGGTCACAGCCCAAGTTCATCGCGCAGTGGCGCAGCACCGGTGAACTCAACGCGAGGGTGGAGGAGACCTTCACCGGCCACAGCCTGGTCAAGGTCTTCGGCCGGCAGTCCGATGCGGAGGCCGCGTTCGAGCACAAGAACGACGAGCTCTACCGGAGCTCCTTCGGCGCGCAGTTCATCTCCGGCATCATCATGCCGTCGATGATGTTCATCGGGAACCTCACCTATGTGGCCATCGCCGTCGTCGGCGGGCTGCGGGTCGCGTCCGGCAGCCTGTCGCTCGGTGACGTGCAGGCGTTCATCCAGTACTCCCGCCAGTTCACCCAGCCGCTGACCCAGCTGGCGTCGATGGCGAACGTGCTGCAGTCCGGGGTCGCCTCGGCGGAACGGGTTTTCGAGTTCCTCGACGCCGACGAGCAGTCACCGGACCCGGCCGACCCGCAGCGCGTCGCAACCCCCCGCGGACGGGTGGAATTCTCCGATGTGTCGTTCCGCTACGACCCGGGAACGCCGCTGATCGACGACCTGTCGCTGGTCGCCGCGCCCGGTCAGACCGTCGCCATCGTCGGCCCGACCGGTGCCGGCAAGACGACGCTGGTCAACCTGATCATGCGGTTCTACGAGATCGACGGCGGCCGGATCACGCTGGATGGCGTCGACGTCGCCACGATGACCAGGGCGGACCTCCGCTCCCGCATCGGAATGGTGCTGCAGGACACCTGGCTGTTCGCCGGAACGATCCGCGACAACATTGCCTACGGCAGGCCGGACGCGACCGAGGAGGAGGTGCTCGCGGCCGCCCGGGCGACGTATGTCGACCGGTTCGTGCACTCACTCCCGGACGGCTACGACACGCTGATCGACGACGAGGGCAGCAACATCAGTGCGGGCGAGAAGCAGTTGCTCACCATCGCCCGGGCCTTCCTGGCCGATCCCGCGCTGCTGATCCTCGACGAGGCGACCAGCTCCGTCGACACCCGGACCGAGGTCCTGGTCCAGCACGCCATGGCGGCCCTGCGCGTCGACCGGACCAGTTTCGTGATCGCCCACCGGCTCTCGACCATCCGGGACGCGGATCTGATCCTGGTGATGGAGAACGGGTCGATCGTGGAGCAGGGCACCCACGACGAACTGCTGGCCTTCGACGGGGCGTACGCCGCCCTGTACAACGCGCAGTTCGCCGGTGCCGTCGTCGACGCATGACGGAGGTCCGCGCAGCGCAGAAGTTGCGCGGACCTACTGTCACCGTCGCCCCCCAAGAGCCCTGACTCGTGTCAACCCGACGGTCCCGGCAGGGAAGCGGCGACTCGGGCCCCCGGCCGGCGGTTGGGCGTTGCCGTCAGGCCTCGGCCGGCGGTTGGGCGTTGCCGTCAGGCCTGTTGCATCACGTAGGTCCCGAGGCCGTCGCACAGCACCGGATGGGCGGCGTTGCCCAACTTCGCCGGTGCGCGCTTCTCGGAGCCGGACCTGGCGGTGACCCCTTCCGCCCTGTTCTCCCACCAACTGCCCGGGTGCTCAACGGCGCCGGCCTTCCATTCGTCGGCGTCCGCCGTCGGGGTCGGGTTCACCCAGTACCTGGACCTGGGGTTGCCGGGCGGGCAGATCAGGGTCTGGATGTGGCCGGTGTTGGCCAGCACGAAGGTGAAGTTGCCGCCCGGCAGATGAGCCGAGCTGTAACAACCGCGCCACGGGGTGAGGTGGTCGGTGGTGCCGCCGGTGACGAAGACGGCGGTCTTCACCTTCGACAGATCCACCGGGGTGCCGAGCACGGTGATCCCGCCGGGCCCGGCCAGGTCGTTGGTGTCGAACATCTGCATGAACTGTCCGTGCAGGGCTGCCGGCAGGTTCGTCTCGTCCGCGTTCCAGGCCAGGATGTCGAACGGGGCCGGCTTCTTGCCCATGAGGTAATCGTTCATCCAGTAGTTCCACACCAGATGGTTGGGTGCATCCAGGTGAAGACCGAGGCCATCGACTGGCCGTCCATGATTTCCCTTGGCGCGCGAGCGCGGCAGCAACCCTTATCTAAATATGCAGTTCGACACCGCGCACACTCGGAGCCTGTCCCGGGCGGCCGCGGCGCCCCCGTCTGGCACGACCCGCGGGAGATGTCGATCGGCGACATCGACCTGGTGGAGATCAACGAAGCCTTTGCCGCCCAGGTGATCCCGAGCCACCGGGAACTCGGCATCGATCTGGCCAGGCTCAACGTGCACGGCGGAAGCATCGCCGTCGGCCACCAGTACGGGATGACGGGCGCCCGGATCACCACGACCCTGATGAACGGGTTGCGCTCCAGGGACGCCACGTTCGGCCTCGAGACGATGTGCCTCGGCGGTGGTCAGGGCATGGCCGTGATCATCGAGCGGCTGAACTGACCCAGCGGGCCACCGGGTACCGCACCAATGCCGCATCGCGCCGGCACACGACGTCGATGCAGCATTGGTGACGGCGGTTCGGTCACGGCAGTTCGGTGACACCAGCGGCGAGTGACCTTCGTGACGGCGGTGACCTCGGGCAGGTCCTGACCCGGTAGAGTGGTTGTCGACGTCATCGGACGATGACTTCGAGGTCGCTGCTGTGAGCGCCGCACCCAACGATGGGTCGGTGCTCCTCTTCTCCGCACGGTGTTCAGGCATCGCGAGTCGGTCAGCATCACGGCCAACCGCCAGCCCACCGATTGGATACCCCGCACTCCATGAGTTCTTCTTCGTTTTCTTCCGCGCGCCCGCAGTCGGCGCGTCCCGCCCGCTCCGGCGCACAGCGTTCGGACACACAGCGCGGCGGCGCGTTCGCCGTCGGCGCCTTCTCCTCCAGCATCCGCGGCACCGACAGCGCCGCCGATGGCGGGTCGACCCATCGACCCGCCTCCTCCCGCTCGTCCGACCGGCTGAACCGGTCCGCCGGCGCCGCGGGCAACGGCGGCCAGGCCGGCCGTTCTCAGCGCGGTGATTCCGCGGGCAGCGGTGCCGGCCAGGGCTCGCAGCGCGGCACCTCCCAGAGCGACGAGGGTCGCCGTCGTCGCCAGCGTGGCGCCGACAATGGCTCCGCGGGTCGACCGGCCGGCTCCGGCCGGCAGTCCGCCCCCGGTCGCAACGGCGCCCCGCGGCTGACCACCCCCCGAGACAACACCGCCCCGCGGCAGAACTCCCAGCCGCGCCAGGCCCAGGCTGGGACCGCCTTCCCGGTCGCCGCGCAACGCGTCGTCGCCAGCCCCGGGAAGCCTTCGGCTAGTTTCGCGGAGCTCGGCGTTCCCGCACCGCTGCTGCCGGTCCTGACGAAGCTGGGTGCACTGTCGCCGTTCCCGATCCAGGAAGCGACCCTGCCGGAGACCCTCGCCGGGCGGGACGTGCTGGGCCGCGGCAAGACCGGATCCGGCAAGACCATTGCCTTCGCCATCCCACTCGTCACCAGGCTCACCGGTGGCCGCCGGGCTGCCGGCCGGCCGCGCGGCCTGATCCTGCTCCCGACCCGTGAGCTGGCGCTGCAGGTGGCCCGCACCGTGGAGCCGCTCGCGGCCGCGGCCGGTCTGCGCACCGTGGTGATCTTCGGTGGCGTCGGGTACGGCAACCAGACCTCTGCCCTGCGCAGTGGTGTGGACATCGTCATCGCCTGCCCGGGCCGGCTCGAGGACCTGGTCAACCAGAAGGCCTGCGATCTCGGCGCCGTCGAGGTCACCGTGCTGGATGAGGCCGACCACATGGCCGACCTCGGTTTCCTCCCGGTTGTCCGGCGGCTCCTGCGCAGCACGCCGGCCGGCGGCCAGCGGCTGCTGTTCTCGGCGACCCTGGACAACGGGATCTCCGTGCTGGTGAAGGAATTCCTCAGCAACCCGATCCTGCACGCCGTCGACGACGAGACCTCACCGGTCGAGGCCATGTCGCATCACGTCTTCGCCGTCAGCTCGGGCGACCGCCCGCAGGTGATCCGCGAACTCGCCTCCGGCGGCGGCCGGCGACTGCTGTTCACCAGGACCAAGCACAGCGCGAAGAAGTGGGCCGCGGCGCTCACCAAGCAGGGCATCCCGGCCGTCGACCTGCACGGCAACCTGTCGCAGAACGCCAGGGAGCGCAACCTCGCCGCGTTCTCATCCGGGTCGGCGAACGTGCTGGTCGCGACTGACATCGCCGCCCGCGGCATCCACGTCGACGACATCGAACTGGTCGTCCACCTGGACCCGCCGACCGAACACAAGGCCTACCTGCACCGGTCCGGCCGGACCGCGCGGGCCGGAGCCGGCGGCACGGTCATCACTGTCATGCTCCCTGAGCAGTCGGCGGATCTGCGCAAGCTGATGAAGCTCGCCGGCATCACCGCCGCGACCACCCAGGTCGCGCCGGGGCACCCGGCCATCGCCAAGGTCGCCGGCTGATCGTCGGGCTCGCTGTCCGGGCGGCGCGTCGGTCGCCTGCTGGCTGACCCGGAGCGCCGAGTCGGTCCAGCGCCACGGGAGCAGGGCATTCCGCCGATCTGACAGTCGGATTCCCTGCTCAGACGGCACTCGGCGGTCCCCGCTCTGTGAGGTCGGTCAGGGCGCGGGTCGCCAGCGTTCGGCTGCCGGCAGCGGCGCGAAGAAGGCATCCACCTCTGTCGCGCTCACCTCGTCCAGCCGGGCCGGCGTCCAGCGCGGGTTGCGGTCCTTGTCGATCACCTGCGCACGAATCCCCTCGGCGAGATCCGGGTGCTCCAGGAACCGCAGCGCCAGCCGGTAGTCCTGCTCCAGCACCTCGTCCAACGTCATCGACCTGGCCAGCCGCACCGCGCGCAACGTCACCTTCACCGCGGTCGGCGACATCGCCTCCAGCACCGTCGCTGCCGCCCGCGCGGCGTCTTCGTCTGCGGCCAGTAGAGCCCGCACGACGCGCTCCGCATCGTCTCCGGCGTAACAACGGTCGATCCACCCACGGTCGGCGGCCAACTCCGGGGCCGGTGGCGGCCCGCCGATCGATGACGGAACGATGCCTGCCCGGAGGCGTGTTGTCAGCTCCTCCAGGCCCGACCTCGGCACGAAGTGGTCGGCCAGACCTGCCGCGATGGCGTCGCCGGGCCCGAGGCGGTGTCCGGTCAGCGCGGCGTGCGTGCCGAGTTCCCCAGGGGCGCGGCTGAGCAGATACAGCCCGCCGACATCGGGGCACAGCCCGATGGCCGTCTCCGGCATTCCCACCCGAGAGTCCTCACTGACCACCCGAACACTGCAATGGCCGGAAATGCCGAGCCCGCCGCCGAGCGTCAAACCGGACATATAGGCCACAACCGGTTTGGGGTACCGCGACAACAAGGAATTCATCCGGTACTCGTCGGCGAGAAAGGTCGCCGGGCCGGTTCCCCGGTGCAATCCCTCACGCAGTTCACGGATATCGGCACCGGCGCAGAGGCCCCGCTCCCCCGCGCCGTCGATCAGCACCACCCGCACCGCGGGGTCTGTCGCCCAGCGGGCGAGCGCGGAGCTCACCCGATGGATCATGTCGACAGTCAGCGCGTTGATCCGGCGCGGCCGGTTGAGGGTGATGCGGCCGAGCTGGCCCTCGAGGCGGATCACGACATCCGGGCTGGCAGCGGGTTCGTCGGCAGTCACCGGGTCACGGTAGCCAGTGGCCGGCTGCTGACGGCGCACCCGCCGGTGCCCGGTGCGACAGTGATCCCGGCCGATCAGAGGGATTTTCGAGACCGGTTCGTGATCATCGCGGGGCATTTGACATGGCCAAACAGCACTCCGGGGTGTAATTCGCCATTTCGAGATGCGGATCACATGAGTCGTGGAAAGCTCTCCCCTGGCCACTGTCGGCGAAAGGGGATCTCCATGGGTGAACACGGTGCGTCCTTCAGCGGAGAGTCGATCTATGACGACACCGACGAAGGCAAGGGCGTCGTCCGAATAGCCTCTGTCGCGGCGCTCGGCGGCTTCCTCTTCGGGTATGACAGCGCCGTCATCAACGGCGCCAACTCGGCGATCGAATCCCAGTTCAACGCGGACGCCGCATCGCTGGGATTCGCGGTGGCCTCGGCCCTGCTCGGCGCAGCCGCCGGTGCGCTGCTCGCCGGCCGCATCGCCGACCATATCGGCCGCCTGATGGTGATGCGGATCGCCGCGATCCTGTTCTTCGTTGCGGCGCTCGGCACCGGCTTCGCGCCGAACCTGTGGATCCTGGTGTTCTTCCGGATCGTAGGCGGACTCGGCGTCGGCATCGCGTCGGTCATCGCGCCGGCCTACATCGCCGAGATCGCGCCGGCGAAACTGCGTGGGCGTCTCGGCTCACTGCAGCAGCTGGCGATCGTCACCGGCATCTTCATCTCGCTGCTGGTCGACTACATCATCGCGACGGTCGCCGGCAGCTCGAGTGCGGACTGGTGGCTGGGCCTGGAGGCGTGGCGGTGGATGTTCATCGCCATGGTCGTCCCGGCCGTCGCCTACGGATTGCTGGCTTTGACGATCCCGGAGTCACCGCGGTTCCTGATCGGCAAGCACCGGGTGCCCGAGGCGAAGGAGATCCTGTCCGGGCTGCTCGGACCGCGCAACATCGACGCCAAGGTCGAGCGCATCCGCGAGTCCATGGAGCGGGAGAAGGAACCGTCCTGGCAGGACCTGAAGAAGCCCGGCACGAACCGGATCGCGGCCATCGTCTGGATCGGCCTGGCACTGTCGGTGTTCCAGCAGTTCGTCGGCATCAACGTGATCTTCTACTACTCGAACATCCTCTGGGAGGCCGTCGGCTTCACCGAGGACCAGTCGTTCGTGATCACCGTGATCTCGGCGACCATCAACATCCTCACCACCCTGATAGCCATCGCCACCATCGACCGGGTCGGCCGCAAACCGCTGCTGATCATCGGTTCCATCGGCATGACGATCACTCTCGCGACGATGGCGATCATCTTCGGAACCGCATCGGTCTGCACCGAGGTGACCGCGAACTGCTCGGACAAGAACGTCGCGGATGCCGTTCCTGACCTGACCACCGCGGTTCTGGGCAGCAACTCGGCCACCATCGCGCTGATCGCAGCCAACCTGTTCGTGGTGGCATTCGGCATGTCGTGGGGTCCGGTGGTCTGGGTGCTGCTCGGCGAGATGTTCCCGAACCGGATGCGCGCCGCCGCACTGTCGCTGGCAGCCGGCGGGCAGTGGGTCGCCAACTGGATCATCACGGTCAGCTTCCCGAGCCTGAAGGACATCTCGCTGGCTCTCGCGTACGGGCTCTATGCCGGTTTCGCGCTGCTCTCGTTCTTCTTCGTCTGGAAGTTCGTGCAGGAAACCAAGGGCAAGCAACTGGAGGACATGCACGGCTGATCCACCGCGTGACGGCAGGCCATGAGAACCCCCGGTGCAGCACGCACCGGGGGTTCCCGTTCGTCAGCCGGGTCGCGTCACCGCCCAGGAGCGGTCACCGGCCCGAAACGGTCACCAGCCCGGAACGGTCACCAGCTCGGAACGGTCACCAGCCCGGAGTCACAACCCGGGAAAGACCCGTCGGGCCTGCCTGGGCGAACGCAGCCGGAGCACTCCCGGGCCCGTCGGAGCCGCCTCCCACTCGCGGATCTGGGCGCGCTTGCCCGCGAAGGATCTGAAGTGGAAGACGAACAGCGAGTTCCGGCTGAGGACATTGCGCAGGGTCTCCCGGTTCCCGTTGCAGATCGAACGCCCGTCGACCAGCCGCGCCACGGTGCGTCGGGCAAGCCGAGCCAGCGATCTCCACCGGGGGTAGTCCAGCCCGACGATCACCTGCACCCGCTCGAGTGGGATGTCCCGCCACGTGCTGTACGCCGCGTCCAGAATCCACTCGTCCCGGGCGCAGATCGCGGAGATGCGCCGGCGCTGCTCGTCGAGCGGGACCGACACCCAACCCGGTTCCCAGGTCAGGTCGTCAACCGGATGCCACGGCACACCGGTGGTGGCGCTGAGGTGCGCCGCCAGCGTGGACTTCCCGGACCCCGTCACGCCGTACACGAAGACGCGTGACGCCGTGCCGAGGTCCGGGGCGATGGGCACGAGCGGACCGTACCGAGGATCGCCGTCGCTCGACGAGCCCTATTCGGTGGTGATCGCCCTCAGCACGTCCATCTTCGCCGCCCGCCTGGCCGGCCAGACCGCCGCGAGCACACCGACGACACCGGCGAGCACGACGAAGACCACCAGCTGCACGACCGGCACGTTCAGGACCGTGATGCCTTGGTCCGACACCGATTGCTGCAGGCTGATCCCGAAGATCAACCCCAGCACGATGCCCAGCACCGCACCGAGAATCGAGATCGCCACCGATTCCAACCGGATCATCGTGCGCAGCTGACGCCGGCTCATGCCGACCGCCCGGAGCAGCCCGACCTCGCGGGTTCGTTCGATCACCGACAAGGCCAGGGTGTTCACGATCCCCAACACCGCGATGATGACGGCCAGCCCCAACAACGCATAGATGATCGCCAGCAACTGGTCGACCGGCGCGCGCTGCTGCTCCGCGAACTGACCTTGGTCCTTGACGGTGACGGTCGGCAGATCGGCCAGCACGCCGTTGATGCCGGCCAAGGTCGCCGCCGGGTCCGCGTCGGGCGCCCGCTCGACGTAGACGATCGAGTCCACCGGCGCCACCCCGCCGCGCTCGAGCGCGGCCGGCGGCAGCACGATGTCAGCGCCGATGAACTGGCTGGGTTTGATGATGCCGGTCACCTTCAGTTGCGCCGGACCGGCGGGCAGGCCCAAAGTCACCGTCTGTCCTACCGTCCAGCCCTGGGCGGCGGCCCGGTCGGCGGTGACCAGCAGGCCACCGTCACCGGTCTCCAGGCTGCCCGATTCGAGGTCGATGGCGACCATCTGCGCGAGCTCGGGAGCGTCGAAGGAGGAGGCGAAGACGTCCTCGCCGCCGATCTTGACGCCGGTGAACCGGAACGGCACGGCGCCCGACACCCCTGGCACCTTGGCGATCTCCGGCGCGATGGCCGACGAGAACGGCGCCTGGGTCGCGTTCGACACCACATAATCGGCCTTCAGCCCCGAGTCGACCAGCTCGTCGACGCTGGACTTCGTCGACTGGCCGAGCACGGCCATGGTGGTGACCAGGGCGAGGCCGATCATCAGCGCGGACGCGGTGGCAGCGGTGCGCCGCGGATTACGCCGGGCGTTCTCCCTGGCCAGCAGGCCGACGGTGCCGAACACGCGCGGATACCCACCGGCGATCGCGGTGACGATCGGCTTGCCGATGACGGGACTGAGCAGGGCGACGCCGATGAAGACCGCCAGCACGCCACCACCCAGCGGCTGTAGGCCGCCGTCGAAGGCCAGCGCCCAGATCATCAGCGCGGCCCCCAGAAGGGTGAGCGCGGCACCGCCGATCAGCCTGCGGCGCATCGACGACTCGGGGATCGAGACGTCGTCACGCATGGCGGCGACCGGTGGCACCCGGGCCGCCTTGCGAGCCGGCAGATAGGCGGCCAGCAGCGTCACGATGACGCCGACCGCATACGCCGCGATCGCGGTCCGCGGCTTGAAGACCAGGCCGGCCGACCCCAGGTCGAGTCCGATCGCACCGAACAGCGCCTGCAGACCCGCGGCCAGCGCGAACCCGAGGCCCAGGCCGATGGTGGCGCCGATCAGGCCGACGACGAGCGCCTCCAGCAGCACCGATCGCGTCACCTGAGCCTTGGCAGCTCCCAGGGCACGGAACAGCGCCAGCTCCCTGGTGCGTTGCGCGACGATGATCGAGAAGGTGTTGAGAATGAGGAAGGTGCCGACCACCAGTGCCACGACCGCGAACACCAACAGGAACGTGGTGATGAACGACAGTCCCTGCTGCAGCTGGTTTTCGTTCTCGGCGGCGATCTGCTCACCGTCCAGCGCCTCGTAACCGGGTTTCAGCACGGAGCTCACCTCGTCGCGCAGAACGACGTTGTCGACGCTCCCGTCGCCGGTGACCGCCACGTCGCTGAAGGCATTCGCGCCCTGCAGATACAGCTTCTGGGCGGTGGGGGTGTCGAACAGCGCCAAGGTCGCGCCGAGCAGGTTGCCGGAATCACCGAACTGAACAGTGCCGACGAGGGTGCCGGTGACCGCGGGTTGCGCACCGCTGGTGACCAGCCGGACAGTGTCGCCGATCTGGTAGCCGCTGGTGGCGGCCGACTTGTCATCGATCACCAGCTGTCCGGGTCCGCTGGGGGCGGCGCCCTGAGTGATGGTGACGATCGGCGTGCCGTCGGCGGCCGGTGCGTCGGAGAAATTGCCGCCGATCCCCGGAGCCCCGCCGCCACCGGTGCCGACCACCTTGCCGTCCTTGCCGATGATGTACGTGCCTTGATCGCTGACGTTGCCGTCCACCCGCTGGACGCCAGATAGCTTCTCCAGGTCCGGGATGATGTCCGCCGGCACGGTGCGGGTGTCCGAGCCGGTGAACCCACCGGCGGCGGCCGCCGCTGCCTGGGCCGGCCGCACGGTCACGTCCGGCGCGGTCTGCCGGAACAGCGCGGTGAAACTGCTACCGAGGGTGTCCGTGAAGATGAACGTCCCGGCGACGAACGCGACGCCGAGGACGATCGCGAACGCGCTCATCCCCATCCGCAGCTTGTGCGCCAAGAGTGATTTCAGCGTTGCCTTGAACATGTCAGGACCCGGCGGCGTGCTGTGCGGTGGACTGGGGGTCGGTGGACTGTGCGGCGCCGGCGCGCTGGGCGTCGAAGTTCTTCATCCGGTCCAGCACCCGGTCAGCCGTCGGGTCGGTCATCTCGTCGACGATCCGGCCGTCGGCCAGGAACAGCACCCGATCGGCATACCCGGCGGCGTTCGGGTCGTGGGTGACCATCACCACGGTCTGCCCGAAGTCCCGCACGGAGCCGGCGAGGAAGCCGAGGACCTCCGCCCCGGACACGGAGTCCAGGTTCCCGGTCGGCTCGTCGGCGAACACGATGTCCGGCCGCGAGGCGAGCGCCCGCGCACACGCCACCCGCTGCTGCTGGCCGCCGGAGAGCTGGTTCGGCTTGTGCTGCAACCGGTCGCCGAGGCCGACCGCGCGGACCACCGTGTCCAGCCACGCCTTGTCGGGCTTCCGCCCCGCGATGTCCATCGGCAGGGTGATGTTTTCGATCGCGGTCAGCGTCGGGACGAGGTTGAACGACTGGAAGACGAACCCGACCCGGTCCCGGCGGATCCGGGTCAGCTCTTTGTCGCCGAGCTTGGTGAGATCGGCGTCGCCGACGAAGACCTGACCGGAAGTGGCCTCGTCCAGAGCCGCAAGGCAGTGCATCAGGGTCGACTTCCCCGAACCCGACGGGCCCATGATCGCGGTGAACTGCCCCGGGAAGAATTCCACGCTCACGCCGTCCAGGGCGGCGACCTGGGTGTCGCCGGAGCCGTAGATCTTCCGCAGGTCCACCGCGCGCGCCGCCGGCAGCGCCCGCGCGCCGTCCGGTTGCTTCGTGAGAGTGCCTGCCGCAGGGGCGTTGTCGGCGGTTGCGGGTGGGGTCGGTGCGGCGTGACTCATCTTGCTCTCTCCTGCACGGTTGCCGTCATCAGCATTGGGGTCGCCGAGAACGGTAGGGCAGCGGACCCGGCGAAGGCATCGGGTTTGTCCCTGATCCTCCCCTGCGACTGTTTCAGGGACGCTGCCGTGGCAAGCCGGGATGCCGCAGATCACACGGGTTGCCTGCGGTCAGGGTCACCCCATGGGGCGCAGCCGTCGGCAGCGGGAAACAATCACGGGATGGAACTCTTCGAGATCGCCACGACCGCCGAACAGAGCGCCGATTTCCGGCGGGTGTTGTGGACGGGCAAGCACACCCAGCTCGTCGTGATGACGATTCCGCCGGGGGGTGAGATCGGGCTGGAGACGCACGAGCACAACGACCAGATCCTGAGCTTCCTGAGCGGCACCGGCAGGGCCTTCGTCGGCGGCGAGACCCGCCCCGTCACACAGGGCGACCTGGTGGTGGTCCCCGCCGGAACGGAGCACAACTTCACCAACACCGGCCCGAACCCGCTGGTGCTCTCCACGGTCTACGGACCGCCCGATCACGCCCCCGGCACCGTGCACGCGACCAAGGAGGAGGCCGACGCCGCGGAGGCGGCCGGCGAGGACGAACCGCCGAGCTGACGGGTGCCCGGGCGGGGGCCGCCCACGCCCGAGCGCCGACTGCCACATGTGCAGGGCAAACCGGCCCCGCAGCGACCGATTTCCCTGCTGACGTGGCACTGGGCCGTCGACACCACGCGCTGCCCGACCCAAATCAAGGGCGGCGGGGCGACCGCGGGCGGCGCTACTGCTGCGCAGGCGGGTTCGGCAGCTTCCCCGGCTTCCAGAGGTCCGACAGCGGCGGGGCGATGGACGCGCCGGGGTAGGCATGACCCAGCGAGGATGACCCGCTCTCCGCTGTCAGCCGCAGCCGCAGGATGATCTCCGCTGCCTCCTCGGCCGGTCGCCGGCCGAGGTTGACCACCAGGGCGTTCTCGTCGGGGCCTGGCGGTTCGAGAGTGGCCAGCTGTGAATCCAGCAGGCTGCCCGGCATGTAGTGGTCGAGCCGGGCGTTGAGCCGCCGGGCAATGGTTTCCTTGCTACCCGCCAGGTGCACGAACACCACGTGCTCGCCGCGGAGTACATCGCGGTAGCTCCGCTTGAGCGCCGAGCAGGTGATGACGCCCGGCAGTCCGGCGTTGGTGTGATCCCGGATCCAGTCGGCGACCTTCTCCAGCCACGGCCACCGGTCCTCGTCGGTGAGCGGGGTGCCGGCCTCCATCTTCGCCACGTTCGAGGCGGGATGCAGGTCGTCACCCTCCTCCAGATCCCAGCCGAGTTGACCGGCGAGAATGGCTGCGACGGTGGACTTCCCGCACCCGGACACGCCCATGACGACCAGGACCGGCTGTTGTGCGACCTCGTTGTGAGCCATCAGTTGCCCTTCGAATGACGGTGCGTCGGTTGTCTGCTGCGTGCGCGTGCTGTGACCGGGCCGACCCGGTCAGGCGATGACGAAGACGATCGAAGCCACCGCAAAGCCCATGAATCCGATCGCGGTCTCCATCACCGTCCAGGTCTTCAGCGTGGTCTTGACGTCCATGTCGAAGAACCGGCCGACCAACCAGAAACCGGAATCATTGACGTGGCTCAACGCCACCGACCCGCCGGCGATCGCCAGCACGACTGCGGCCAGTTGAACGCCATTCAGGCCCGCGGCGGCAACGGCGGGCTGGATCAGGCCGGCGGCGGTGATGAGCGCGACGGTGGCGGAGCCCTGCGCCACTCGCAGCACCAGGGCGATGATGAAACCGGCGACAATGACCGGAAGTCCAATGTTCGCCAACACATCGGACAGCGCATCACCAATGCCGGAGGCGCGTAGCACAGCGCCGAACATGCCGCCTGCGCCGGTGATCAAGATGACCGAGCAGACCGGCCCGAGCGCCGAGTCGAGGGTCTTCTCCAACGCGGTCTTGTCCAAGCCGCGACGCTTGCCCAGGACGACTGCGGCGACCAACACGGCGATCAGCAGTGCGATCGGCGTCGCCCCGATCGTCCGCAGGACCGCCACCCACGTCTCATTGCGGTCCACCCAACCCGCGGCGCCCGCCAGATCCAGACCGGTGTTGAGAAAGATCAGCACCAACGGGACCAGCAGCACCAGCAGGACGGTGCCGAACGACGGGGGATTCTCCACGTCCTCGTCCTCGGCCTTGCCCAGGATCTCCGGCACCGGTAGCACCCATCGCTTGCCTGCCCACAGGCCGAACAGATAACTGCTCACGAACCAGGTGGGAATAGCTGCAACGAGGCCGATGGCCAGCACGAGCCCGACGTTCGCGCCGAGCAGTTCGGTGGCGGCCACCGGGCCGGGATGCGGCGGAACGAAGACATGCATGACGGAGAAGGCACCGGCGACGGGTAGCCCGTAGATCAACAGGCCACCGCCGAGTCGCCGGGCCACCGAGAAGACGATGGGCAGCATGACGACCAGACCGGCGTCGAAGAAGATCGGAAAGCCGAACATCAGCGAAGCGATACCCAGGGCGAGCGGCGCCCGTTTCTCGCCGAACACGCGAATCAGCGTGTCAGCGACAACCTTTGCCCCGCCGCTGGTCTCGATCAGTCGGCCGAGCATCGCACCCAGCCCGACCAACAGCGCGACGGTACCCAATGTGGTGCCGAAGCCACTGGTGAGGACGTCGACGATCGATCCGAACGGGACGCCGGTGGCGAGCGCGGTCAGGAAGCTGACCAGGATCAGCGCCAGGAAGGCATGCAGCCGCAACTGGATGATCAGGAACAGCAGCAGTGCAATCGCACCTGCCGCTATCAGCAGCAGCGGGGTCGCTGTCAGCGTCTGCGTCCAGTCTTCCGGGACCATCGATTCCTCCGTAGGTGCAGCGCCGGTGCCGCCGGCGCGGACGCGGCGCTCGAAGACCACCCGCCGGTCGAACGAGGGATCGTTCGACCCGTTGCCAGATGGATGTTTCACCGCCCGCTTCGTGGAGACGTCAGTAATACCGGCGCGCGCGGCTCTTGAGGACACCTGCAACGTGGCGTAATTAGCCTATCTTTGCAAGCTGTTTACCCGATTCATAATATTTTTCACCCATTCGGTCGTCACTCGTCGCATGTGTGTCATCGCGCTGCGGGCATACTTTTCTCATGATCGAAGCGTCCAGCACGCCCAGCGGGCAGTTGCACGATTCGGTCGTGCAGCGCTGGGGCTGGGACATCGTCTCCGGCGCCCTGCCGGCCGGCACGCGGATCGTGGCCGACGACGCCGCGGCGCAGCTGGGGGTATCCAGGACCGTCGTTCGGGAGGCGGTCCGGGTGCTCGAGTCGATGGGACTGCTCACCGTCCGTCGGCGAGTGGGCATCACCGTCCTGCCACCGCAGGACTGGCACCCGTTCGACCCCAACATCATCCGCTGGCGACTGGCTGGACCGGATCGCCTTGCCCAACTCCAGGCGCTGAGCGAACTGCGCACGGCCATCGAACCGCTTGCCGCTCGGCTGGCGGCCACCCACGCCTCTCCAGAGCAGTGTGGGGCGCTCACCGCGGCGGTGATCGGCATGTCGTCGACCGCGCGGTCGGCGAACGCCGTCGACCACCTCTCACAGGAATGCAACTTCCACCGGACGATGCTCGTGGCGTCGGGCAATCCCATGCTCGCCGGCCTGGCCGATGTGGTGGTCGAGGTCCTCTCCGGCCGCACCCGGCATTCATCGATGCCCGCCGTCGCAGAACCGGAAGCGATTCGCCTGCACGGCGTGGTGGCGTCGTCGATCCAGGCAGGCGACGGCGCCGCGGCGGAGGACGCGATGCGCGACATCGTGGTCGAATCGGCTGCTGCCATCGCCGACATGACCGATGAATTCGTCACCGGAGGTCATCCCGGATCCCGTGTGCCGCCGGCATCGGTGCTGAGCGCCTCGGCGACCCGATGAATGGATGCCGGCCGTTGAACCGGGCTCACCGGTGAGGGGGCCACCGGTGGGGGTCGGGAGGACGGCGTCGAAGGGGCGTTGCTCTCGGCCACATCGGCGGTCTCGGCCCCGGTTCGTCGCGGCGCGAGCAGCAGCAGGATGGCCGCGCCGATCACGGCGGCAACGATCGAGCCCGCGAAGATGCCCACTTTCGCGATCTGCGTCAGTGCGGGATCGGTGTAGGCCAGATCGGCGATGAACAACGAGACCGTGAAGCCGATACCGGCCAGCGCGCTGACACCGGCAACGTGCCACCGGGTCACTCCTGCGGGGAGTCGGCCGATACCGGTCCGGACACAGATCCACACCGCCAGGCAGATGCCGGTGATCTTGCCAAGGACCAGCCCCAGTGCAACAGCCCAGGTCAGGGAATCGCCCAGCGCCCGGCCCAGGAGTCCGCCGCTGAAATCCACTCCCGCGTTGGCCAGCGCGAACAGCGGGACGATCAGGAACGCCGACCAAGGGTGCAGCCGGTGCTCCAGGGTGGCCAGCACATCGCGCCTGCCGACGTTGCCGGCCGGGGTCAGCAGACCCAGCGCGACCCCGGCAATGGTGGCGTGCACCCCCGATTCCAGCGTGCACAACCAGACGACGGATCCCACCACCACGTACGGGGTGATCGCGGTGACGCCGAGGCGGTTCATCGCGACCACCACCAGCAGGCCGACCGCCGCGCCGGCCAGCCAGCCGAGCGCCACGGTGTCGGTGTAGAAGATCGCGATGACGGAGATGGCGATGATGTCGTCCACGATCGCCAAGGTCAGCAGCAGCAGTTTGGCGCCGGCCGGAATCCGTGACCCCAGCAGGGCGAGAACACCAATGGCAAAGGCGATGTCGGTCGCCATCGGGATTCCCCAGCCGTCCAGCGCCGGGCCGTTGGCCACCGCGATGAAGATCAGCGCCGGGACGAGCACACCCCCGAGTGCGGCGATCGCCGGCAGCGCCGCGGCGCGCCGATCGCGCAATTCGCCCTCCACCAGCTCCCGCTTGATCTCCAGCCCCACGACGAAGAAGAAGATCGCCATCAGGGCGTCGTTGACCCAGTGCTGGAGGTCCTCGGTGACGGCCAAGGATCCGAACCCGAGCGTCAGATCCCAGGCCCAGAAGCTGACGTAGGACTCAGCCAGCGTGCTGTTCGCCCAGATCACGGCCGAGATCGCGGCCAGCACCAGGATGATCCCGCCCGCCGCCTCTGCGTGCAGGAATTCGCGCAGCGGGTCCAGTACCCGCCGGGCGCGGGTGCGGCGTTCGGACATGCGGTACTCCTCGGTTCAATCCACGGCCGGGGCTATGCCGGTAGGTGGGGTACCACGTCGCCGATGTCGCGGTAGCGGCGTTCGGGCAACTCGAGCAGGGCCTGGATGACGGGTGTCGGCGCACGGGCGGACACCGCCGCCGTGAGCAGGTCGGTGCGGGTCGCCGGGCCCTGCGCGAGGGTCGGTCCCACCACCTCGACGAGTCGATCGCTGACCTCCCGGTCGGTCACTGCCGGCTCCCGGTCATGCACAGCGGGAGGAAGGTCATCGGCCCGGCAGCAGATCGGGCACTCGTCGACCGGCGAGCCGATGGGTGAATTCGGCCGAGGACCCTTCAGGAACCCCGCAGTCGAGATCCAGTCGGGCCGTCGGCACCACCAGATCGACAACCCCCGACGGGAGCCCACCGGTGAACTCCTCGAGCAGGAAGTCCGCCACTTCGTCGACGCCCGTGGCGATCCGGTCGAGCGTTCCGGTTGGCATGGCCCCCGCTTCCCTGTGGTCGATCCGAGACCTCGATCCTCACCGGCCCTGGCTCCGTCGGACATCGGGTCCGACACCCATCTCCGCCGGGGAATGTGGTAGCCAGGCACCATGGACAGCCGACCGCCGGGCGGTGACGCTGGCGGGATGCCGGCCATCGTCGAGGAACGCGCGCGCCCGGCCCGGGCACGCCCCCGTGTCTCCCGCACACCGGCGACAGCGCTGTTCTGGCGGCTGTTCGGCTTCAACGCATTGGTCTTCATCGCCGGTGCCGCTGTGCTGGTGCTCTCTCCGGCTACGGTCTCCGCGCCCATCTCGCTCACCGAGGTGGCAGTTCTCTCGGCCGGATCGGCCCTGATGCTGGCGGTCAACGGAGTACTGCTGCGCAGGACGCTGCGCCCGCTGGACGGCCTGACGGCGCTCATGCAGCGGGTGGACCTGTTGCGTCCCGGTCAGCGGCTGTCGGTGTCCGGCGACACCGATGTGGCGGATCTCATCCGCACTTTCAACGACATGCTCGACCGCCTGGAGCACGAGCGGGGCGAGAGCAGCGGACACGCCCTGGCTGCGCAGGAGAACGAGCGACGACGCATCGCACGGGAACTGCACGACGAGATCGGGCAGAGCCTCACCGCGGTGCTGCTCGGCCTCAAACGGATCATCGACCGCGCCCCCGCGGAACTGCGGGACGAATTGCGCAGCGTCCAGGAGATGGTCCGCGGCAGTCTCGACGAGGTCAGGATGGTTGCCCGACGGCTGCGTCCCGGCGTCCTGGAGGATCTCGGGCTGACCAGCGCGCTCAACGCACTGGCGGCCGACTTCAGCGCGGCCAGCGGGATCGCGGTCACCCCGCGGATCGAAGAACGGCTGCCCTCGCTCAGCGACGACGCCGAACTCGTGGTGTACCGGATCGCCCAGGAAGGTCTGACCAACGTCGCCCGGCACGCCCACGCCGGCGACGTCGCGCTCACCGTGCGGCAACAGGGGACGGGCGTGGTGCTGACGCTGACCGACGACGGCACCGGTTTGCCCGCGGCGCCCGAAGGAGCGGGTATTCGCGGGATGCGCGAGCGGGCCATCCTCATCTCCGCCGACCTGTCCCTGAGCTCACCCCCAAGCGGCGGCACGGTGCTGCGCTTGCACATCCCGGTCGACGCGAAGGGGCGCCTTCGGTGACGGCCGGCGCAACCCGCATCCTGCTCGCCGACGACCACGGCCTGGTTCGACGCGGCCTGCGGCTGATCCTGGACGGCGAACCCGATCTGACGGTGGTCGCCGAAGCGGGCGACGGCGGCCAGGCCGTCGAACTCGCCGGTCGCGGGGACATCGACCTGGCCATCCTGGACATCGCGATGCCCCGGATGACCGGGCTGCAGGCGGCGCGGGAGATCGCCCGGCGGTCCCCGGACGTCCGGATGCTGATGTTGTCGATGTACGACAACGAGCAGTACTTCTTCGAGGCACTCAAGGCAGGCGCGGCGGGGTACGTGTTGAAGTCGGTTGCGGACCGCGATCTGGTCGAGGCCTGCAGGGCGGTCAGACGCGGCGAACCCTTTGTCTACGCCGGTGCACTGACCACCCTGATCACCGAATACCTGCGACGCGACCGGAACGGTGAGCGGATCCCCAACAGCATCCTGACGCCCCGGGAGGAGGAGGTCGTCAAGCTCATCGCCGAGGGCCACTCGTCCAGGACGATCGCCCGGATCCTGGTGATCAGCGCAAAGACCGTTGACCGCCACCGGGCGAACATCCTGCAGAAGCTGGACATGCACGATCGTCTGGACCTGACCAGATTCGCGATCAGGGTCGGCCTGATCGAACCCTGACCGCCGACGGGCCGACCGGCATTGCACTGCGCGGCCGCCGAAGGGAGAACCCATGTCGTTGTCCGACGAACACCGTCAGGCACTGGACGAGATCGAACGCGCCCTCGAACGGGACGATCCGAGGTTTGCGGCGAGCGTCAGTCCCGAATATGTGCTGCGGCTGCGACGACGCTGGATCATCATCCCGGCGTGCCTGTTCCTGCTCGGCGCGGTCACCCTGGTCGCCGGGCTCGTCACCACGCACGCCTTCCTCGTCCTCGGCGTCGTGGTGGCCGTTCTCGGTCTTCTGACCATGCCTGGCGCGGTTGTGCTGATGCTCCATCAGCTCCGGCGTGGGTGAGGCCGAGTGCTGTTGTCTCTCAACCCTTGTCAGACCGGGCCGGTGACCGTCCCGACGACCGCAATCAGTGTGCGACCACGCTGCTGCTTCGCCCGGCGGCGGTCGGCACGGATGATCGCCGGCGCAGTCGCTGCCATCCGATCGCGACCACCCAGACCGTGGCAATGACCGCCGCTGTGGCGCCGGTGTTCTGCCAGATCCCCTCGGACTCCATCGGTATCAGCCCCAGACCGAAAAGGAGAAAAGCTTGCGACACGTAGACGAACAGTGAGTGACGGCCCACCGGCAGCAGCACACGCCCGGCATGGCTGACGAACCAATTCTCATGGCGTCGCACGAAGACGTACAGCGCAGCGAACCACAAAAAAGCAATCAGAACGCCGCCGAAGGCGACACTCCATTTGTCGAACCACGGTTCGACAACTGCTGCGCGTTGCGGAAGTATCAAACGGGCTGGCTCCAACCACGGCTGCCCGAAATCGGCGAATTCCTCCAAGATCGCCGGCCCTTGGGTGAGCGTGGCGCTGATCAACACGGTGGTCACGGCCGCACCGTACACAGCAATTCTGGCCGATAGTGCCCAGCGGGCCGACAGACCGCTCGCCAGGGCCTCGATGGGTCGAAGATGATAGCCGACGACAAGTGCCGTGAAAAAATAGACCTGCCATCCCAGGTAAGGATTGTCGCCGCGTAGCCACCACACCGCGAAGATCATTGCCATCAATGGCACGACCAGGCGGAGGCGTAGCAGCAGGAGCGCCGCCGGGGCCGCCGCGAGAAACACGGCGTAGTTGTTGAGCAGATCGGCCCAGCCATAGATGTATTGCAGGCTCACGATGCGCCACAGAAGGGTGCCGACATCGGATGTGGCATCCAGGCCGGATTTCACTCCGACACCATCCGTGACGCTTCGCCCCCACGACGTGAAGAACAGGGTGAGCGAGATGGAACACACGAACAGGAAAGCGCTGCGCCGCCAGATCTTGCGGCATGCCGGCCACCAGCGACCTACCCGGAATTGCCGGCCACGAACGTGTCCGACCAACAGCCCGGAGATGAGAAAAAAACCCTCGGCCGCCGATGCCCACAGTTGACCACGGCCCGTGACCAGCCCGAACACGTTCGGGAAACGGCCGAAGTGATCAACCACGATGACGAGAAGAAGAAGGCCCCGCATCAGGTCGAGGGTCTCGATACGGGTTCTCCGAGAGCCAACTGCGGGGTCGGTCGCCACTGTCCGGCCCCTCCGGCAAGCCATTTTTCGCGAGCTGAACAATGAACTGGGCGATACCACAGTAGCAGGGTCGGCGGCGTTGCCGGGCCGAGTCGCCAGGGATCCCGGTTGAACCGCACAGTCGTCTAGTTGTTCGACCGGTGACGTCGGATTTCCGGGCTCGGCGACGGAGTTGAATACCCCTCGAGATCGCCGGTGCGCGCCGTTCCGCAATCAGTCGCGGGTCGGACTCAGCACGACTCATCCACACGAGTGGGCAAATTCTACAAGACGAGTACTTTCCATTTGGTGGCCGCGTTCGGCGCGGTCGGCAGCGTGACGCCATTTCTCGCCTGACCCCCTGGACCCGACGTCACGGATGCTCGGCAAATCCGCTCCGGTTACATTCCGCAACACACCCGCCGCTTCGGACTGACCCTTTGCCGCACCGGACGATCTGGACTTTCAGGGCAAGTCCGGGAATTCGTCGGGAACGGATGCTGGGACGCCACCTCGGTCGCCGCGATGTCGGTTCGACGCGACACGCCGACGACACGCCGAGCAACAATATTGTTACCAGCGAATTGGTAGCCAAGGGGCACTCCAACCGTCAAAGATTCAATGACCACGCAACGACTCGATGGCGACGTCAATTCTTTCGGACCGGCTCCGACTGGCCGACCACCATCCAGCATGGGAGTGCCATGACCAGCATTCTGATCGGCATCGACAGCAGTCCCGCCAGCGACCGTGCCGTCGCGCTCGCCCTGCGGATGGCGTCCGCGACCGGATCCGATGTACTGCTCGTGCATGCCATTCCGTGGTCGCCGTACTCGTTCCAGACGGCCCAGGACAACGAGAACCGCGCCGCTGAAAGAGAAGCCGAGATCGACGCTGCGACAACGCAGTTGCTGCGTCCGACACTCGAACGAGCGAAGGAGGCAGGCGTGCACGCCGAGGGAATCGCCAGACACGGTCATCCGGTGGAGTTGCTCGTCGATCTCGCCGCAGAACGCAACGTGGACCACATCATCGTCGGGAGAACTGGTGAGAGCAGAATGAAACAGGTGCTGTACGGCGGGATCCCAGGCCGGTTGATCCTGAATGCGCCGGTCGCCGTGACGGTGGTCCCGTGATGACGACGATGACGACGGCAAGCACCGTGCTGGCGCTCGCGGAGGAGGAGGAACCCTCCGGCATCGACGCCGCCGTCAACGAGACCGTCGGTCCGGTCGCGGACTGGGTGACCGGGATGGTGTTCTACGAGCTCACCCTGTTCGGGGTCGCGGTTCCGGTCATCGTGCTCTGGCTCATCACCGGTGCCATCTTCTTCACCATCTACCTCGGTTTCAAGAACATCGTGGGGTTCAAGCACGCCCTCGATCTGGTGCGCGGCAGGTACTCCAAACCCGAGGATGCAGGCGAGGTCTCGCATTTCCAGGCGCTGGCGACGGCCGTCTCGGGCACCGTCGGGCTCGGCAACATTGCCGGCGTCGCGGTGGCGATCAGCCTGGGCGGGCCGGGTGCCACCTTCTGGATGATCACGGCGGGCTTCTTCGGGATGAGCCTGAAGATGGCCGAATGCACGCTGGGGGTGAAGTTCCGCAAGGAACGCGCGGACGGGTCCGTCTCCGGTGGCCCGATGTACTACCTGCGGGACGGCATCGCCAAGCTCGGCAAGCCGGGTCTGGGCAGGGTGCTCGCGGTGATGTTCGCCGTGTGCTGCATCGGCGGGTCACTCGGCGGCGGCAACATGTTCCAGTCCAATCAGGCGACCGCACTCATCGTGGATGTCACCGGGGGCGGCCTGGACGATTTCCGCTGGGCGATCGGGCTGGTCTTCGCGTTCTTCGTCGGGCTGGTGATCATCGGCGGGATCAAGTCCATCGCAAGGGTGACCGACAAGGTTGTCCCGTTCATGGCTGCGCTCTATGTCACCGCATGCATCATCGTCATCGTCGTCAACATCTCGTTCGTTCCGGCCGCCTTCGGCGAGATCATTTCCGGCGCCTTCAGCCCGGAGGGCATCACCGGCGGCTTCGTCGGCGTGCTGATCGTCGGCTTCCAGCGCGCCGCCTTCTCCAACGAGGCGGGTGTCGGGTCCGCCTCCATCGCGCACTCCGCGGTTCGCACGAAGGAGCCGGCCACGGAAGGTTTCGTCGCGCTGCTCGAGCCGTTCATCGACACGATCGTGATCTGCACGATGACCGCCCTGGTGATCGTGATGACCGGTGTCTGGCAGGACCAGACGGCTGCCGAACTCGGTGGGGTCGCGCTGACCACCGCTGCCTTCCAGACGGTGCTGCCCTGGTTCCAGTACGTCCTGGTGGTGGCGGTGGTGCTGTTCGCCTTCTCGACCATGATCGCCTGGTCCTACTACGGCATGAAGGCGACCGGCTACCTGTTCGGCGACAGCGCCAAGGCCGAGAACATCTTCAAGGCCATCTTCTGCGTCTTCACCTTGATCGGCGCGATGCTGTCGCTCGGCCCGGTGATCGGGTTCTCCGACTCGATGATCTTCCTGATGTCGGTCCCCAACCTGATCGGGCTCTACCTGCTCGCCAGGGTCATCAAGGCCGAGGTGAACGGGTACTGGGCGCGGATCAAGTCCGGGGAAATCCAGATGGTGGACAAGACCTAGGGCGGGCTCGGTTCTCCGGCTCAGAACCGCGGGTCAGAAGAGTGCGGCCGGTCGGCGGTCGGCGGGCATCTCGAGATCCAGCAGGAAGGCCTTCCGCCGGACGCCGCCCGCGTAACCGGTCAGCTTGCCGTCGGCGCCGACGACCCGGTGGCACGGTACGACGATCGACAGCGGGTTCTGCCCGTTCGCCGCGCCGACGGCGCGGGCCAGGCCGCGGTCGCCGAGGGCCAGGGCCAGCTGTCCGTAGGTCCTGGTCTCGCCGTACGGGATGGCCACCAGCTCGGCCCAGACCCGCTGCTGGAAGGCGTTGCCGACCGGTGCCAGCTCGAGCTCGAAGATCCGCCTGCCGCCGTCGAAGTACTCCGCCAGCTGGCTGCGGGCCGCGGCGAAGGCGGTGTCGTCCCGCTGGCCGAACACCCCCTGATCGGGCCGGCGAACGTGTTCCGGGAAGTAGATTCCGGACAACGCGCCCGTCCGGCCGACCAGGGTGAGCTCCCCGACCGGTGACCCGATGACGGCGTGCCGGACGTCGATTCGTACCGGCGAGCTCATCGCTTCCTCCCCTGATTCCGGCGTCGGTGTGCCGGTGCCGGTTCCGGCACGGCGTTTGGTGCCAGGAGCTGGTGGTGCCCGGGCCTGGTGGTGCCCGGACCGTCGTGTGCCCCCGGATCCTCGTCCCGAACCGCAGCATCATGATGGCCCGCGGGTCCGACACCGGCTGGCAGGATCGGGCCCATGGGCCGATCGGGACTGCGCTGGCCGCGGGAGCGCCCGGTGCGAACGATCATCGGATTCCTGGGCGTCGCCCTCGGCGCCCGGGTGGTGCACCGGGTGCGGTACGACCGGGTCGACCACCTCCCGGCCACCGGCCCGGCGATCGTCGTCGCCAACCACCTGTCCACGACGGAGACGCTCGCGCTGGCCAGGCTGATCACCGGCCACCATCGCTTTCCGCACTTCCTCACCAAGGCCGAGGTTTTCGGCCGGCCGGTGGTGGGCCGGGTGCTGACCGCGGCGCGGCAGATCCCGGTGCTGCGGGGAACGGCCCGCGCGGCGGACTCGCTCGACACGGCCGGAAGGGAACTCGAGCGGGGCCATGTGGTTTGCCTGTACCCGGAGGGCGGCCTGACCCGGGCACCGGACCTGCGTCCCGGGCCGGGCAGGACCGGGGCCGCACGACTGGCCCTGGCCCACCCGGACGCGCCCGTTGTCCCGGTCGGCATATGGGGCCCGCGGCCGGGCCGGCGTCATCTGTGGCACCGGCACACTGTCCAGCTCATCGTCGGCGAACCGGTGGACCTGACCGGTTGGGCAGGCCGGTCCGATCCGGACGCCGCCCGCGAGGTGACGGCGGTGATCATGGCCAGGATCACCGCACTGACCGAGCGGGCTCGGGGCGCGCCGTTCGACGGGTGAGCCGCAGGTGTCCGCCGGGTTGGTGGCAGACCCGGTCGACAAGGCCCGACCGCGACTCGGTCGCGAGTACGAACCGCCCTGTTGGGTACAGGGAACCCATGGTGCAACCAGGTCCGGACCCGGACAACTATCCCCCGATCAACCCGGCCGAGCCGGTGCCGGACGACCCCGGCGAGTTGTTGCCGGACACCCCCGAGACCCTCCCGCCGGCCCCGGTGGAACCCATGCCAGGCCCGGACGATCCCGGCGAGGTTCCGGCGGTCCCCGCCTGAGCGCGCCCGACCCGGGCGGGTGACGTCCGGCCGATGGCCACCGAGGGATGCTTCGGGCGCGGCGAGACGACCGGAACGGCGGATCGACGCGGTGATGATCCCGCCGATGCGCCCCGAACGGGCGTGCTGGACGATCGTTGCGGTGGGTACTACCTGGCGGTGACCATCACGTCGACATCGACATCGACATCGACACCGACCACGTCGCGGGGCAACGACCCCGCGGCGACCCGGGAACGGCTCAGACCGTTCGACCCGTCCCGGGTCGCCCCGCCCGCTACCGCAGCCACCGCATCCACAGACACCGCATCCACAGACACCGCATCCACAGACCATCTGTGATCGACGAGCCCGCATTGATCTACTCGGTGGTCGGCGTGCTGACCCTGCTGGCCGCACTGCTGCCACGGCTGCTGCGGCGCGCTCCGATCTCGTTGCCGATGGTGTTCCTCGCGGCGGGGGCGCTGACCTTTGCCCTCGTGGGGCCGCTGCCCGACCCGAACCCCCGCGAACACCAGAGCTTCACCCTGCACCTGACCGAGGTGTGCGTGATCATCTCGCTGATGGGCGCCGGGCTGGCGCTGAACCGGCCGATCGGCCGGCGCCGCTGGTCCTCGACCTGGCGGATGCTCGGGATCGCCATGCCGCTCACCATGGTGGCCGCGGCGCTCCTGGGGTGGGCGTTTCTCGGGTTCGGGGTGGCCGGGGCGGTGCTGTTGGCGGCGGCCGTGGCACCGACGGACCCGGTGCTGGCGACCGAGGTCCAGGTTGCCGAACCCACCGACGAACCGGAGAAGGTCGACGACGAGGCCCGATTCGCCCTGACCTCGGAGGCCGGCCTGAACGACGGACTGGCCTTCCCGTTCGTCTACGCCGCGATCGCGATCAGCCTGGTCGGCCCGGCGCCGTCCGGGTGGTTCCTGGAGTGGTTCGCCCTCGACGTGCTGTGGCGGCTTTCCGCCGGCGTGCTGGCCGGCCTCGCGGTCGGCTGGTTGCTCCGCAAGCTGTTCTTCGGCACCCGCTCGTCGAAGGTCCGCCTCGCCCACGCCGCCGAGGGATTCGTGGCGCTGGCGGCAACCTTCCTGGCCTACGGCTTCACCGAACTGATCAACGGTTACGGGTTCATCGCCGTGTTCGTCTGTGCCTGCACGATCCGCGCGGGTGAACGATCGCACAGCTACCACCAAGTGCTGCACCAGTACATCGAGCAGCTGGAGCGACTGCTGACGGTCGGGATCCTGATCCTTCTCGGCGGCGCCGCCACCACGGGCCTGTTGGCCGGCGTGGGGTGGCGCGAGGTGCTCGTCGCGGTCGTGATCATCGTGATCGTCCGTCCGTTGTCCGGCTGGATCGCCCTGGCAAGGGGCAAGACCGGACCGCGGGAGCGCGGTGTCATCTCCTTCTTCGGCGTCCGCGGGATCGGGTCGCTGTTCTACGTCTCCTACGGGCTCCAGAAGGGGGATTTCGTCGAGGAGAACTCGCTCTGGCAGATCATCTGCATTGTCGTGATCACGTCGGTGATCATCCACGGGGTGACCGCCACCCCGGTGATGAGTCATCTCGACCGCAAGCGGATCCGGGAGGCGAAGCAGCGCACTGGTGACGCCAAGCAGGCGCCGGTGACGGCCATCTGACCTGACGCAACTGATCTGACGCAACTGGGAGAACACCCCACTCGGGCGTTCTCCCAGTTTCGCGTGGTGGCCAGGGCCGGGATCGAACCGGCGACCTTCCACTTTTCAGGCGGACGCTCGTACCGACTGAGCTACCTGGCCAGCAGAACGGGCCGGTTCCACTGCTGTGGACCGGCCCGTACAGCGACCCCGACGGGACTTGAACCCGCGACCTCCGCCGTGACAGGGCGGCGCGCTAACCAACTGCGCTACGGGGCCTTGCTCTGACGCTCGCACCGACCATAGCCGATGACGAGAACCTCGTACCCCCAACGGGATTCGAACCCGTGTTACCGCCTTGAAAGGGCAGCGTCCTAGGCCACTAGACGATGGGGGCTGGGCCGTACCAACCTCCGACGGCTGGCCGTTGGGAGCTTGGAAAGCATACGGCACCGCCGTGGAGACCTCCAAAACCGTACCTCACCGCCGGACCGCACCCGGCCACGGCCGCCGGTGCACGTCAGAAACCCAGCTCCCGGCGGACCACCGAGAGCGGCTTCCCACCCCAGACGCCGACCAGGTTCCGGTTGGTCGTCAGGGAGCGGGTCAGCGCCCGGTCCAGGTACAGGATGCCGTCGAGATGGTCCGTCTCATGGGCGACGATGCGGGCGGTCCAGCCGATGACGACCTCGTCAACGGTGCGGCCGTGCTCATCCTGGCAGACCAGCCGGACGGCCGTCGCCCGCGGGACGACCGCGCCGTAGCCGGGCACCGACAGGCAGCCCTCGTAGAACTCCGCGCGTCCCGTGTCCTCGTCGACCGGTCGGTAGGTGGGGTTGACGATCGTCCGCGCCGGTGTCGGGTAGCGGCTGCGTTCTTCGGCGATCTCAGGCGCAATCGCCGCGGAGTCCTCGAGCACCGCGACACGGATGCCGAGGCCGATCTGCGGCGCGGCCAGGCCCACCCCGGGAGCGTCGTGCATGGTCTCCCGCATCGCGTCGAGCAGTTCCTGCCAGAGGTCCTCCGGCAGCGAGAAGTCGTAGGGCTCGACCGCTCTGCGCAGCACCGGATCGCCGGCGAAGACCAGCGGCACCGGCCGCGGTCCGTCCAGCAGCGCACGCACCCGCCCGGCAAGATCCTGCACGCGGCCACCCTATTCAGTGGCCGCGCCGCCGGAACGCAGGCGTCCATTCATTGCACCGCGACCTGGCAGATCGAGCCGGAAACGGCCGCTCGCGCAAGGCAGCGGTGCAATGGATCCAGTGGTCTCCCCCGGCTCACGGGCGACGACCTACGACGGCACCCCGGGTCGGGCCGCCCGCAGCGAGAGCGACCTGCCCCAGTTGCTCGCGCGGTCCAGCTCACCGTCGACCAGCGGCCCCTTGGTGCCGGCCACGTAGAAGCTCTTGGCGGGTGCGAACACCGTGCATCCCAGCCGGCGCAGCCGCCGCTCCGCGGCGTGGGCGGCCGAACCGGGGAGGTGCGGTTTGTAGACCCGGGTGTCGAACGCTGCCACCTGCAGGTCCGGGGACACCGTGACGGTCTCGAGCCATTCCCTGATGCCGAGCTTGTCCGACAGCACGCCCGCGCCGTCGGACTTCTTGACCGCGTCGTCCCTGGTCGTCGCACGGCTCATCCCGAAGGCATGGGTGGGGCCGCCGACGATGACGACGTCGATCACCGGGTCGAGAACCGTTGGTGCGCTGCCGACCTCGACCGTTTCGACTTTCATCCCCTCGGCCAGACCCATGGCGACGGCGTCGGCCACCGCCTTCGTATCGCCGAACATCGACTCGAATACCACCAGTGCGCGCATGATCGCCGGCCTCCTTGCCCTTGCCGTACAGCACATCCGCCCGGCTCAACCACTCCGGGTTTGCTCCATCGTCGCCACGGGCCGCAGCCGGTGCCAGAGGCGAAGGACCCACCACGCCGTGCGACCGGCACCGTGGGAAGTGACTCGTCACATCCCGGTGACGAACGGGCCAGGTGCTGCTAGTCTCCCGAGCTAGGTCATGAGCGCCAGCAGATAGCCCCGGCTTGCTGGCCGGCAACCCTCCAACCGCGGTGGGGTGCCCCGGGTGAGGACCTGGCCGGTCGCGGAGTGCGCCCGGCAAGCGCGGACCTCAGTGCTCCTGATGGTCCGACGGACCATGGGAGTCTTTGTGACCGTCCTGCTGGAACGACCCGACCTGCTCTCGGCCCTGGCCCCGCCGCGCACCGCCACGGCGCTGTGGCCCGATCCCCTCCGCAGCGTTTCCGAGCGCACAGTGTCCCACCCGCATGCGCCGGGCCTGGAGATCGTCGGCCACGGTGTTCCGGTGCCGCTCGCGGGCGGCGGCCAGCTGCCGTACGCCAATCTCGACCACGGCGCGTCCGCCCCGGCACTCCGGGTGGTGCGCGACACCGTCGACGCCCTGCTCGAGCGGTATGCCAGCGTGCACCGCGGCGCCGGCTGGCACTCGAAGGTGTGCACGGCGCTGTACGACGGTGCCCGGGAACCGGTGCGGGACTTCGTGGGTGGTAGGGCCGATGACGCGGTGATCTTCACCCGGCACACCACCGACTCGTTCAACCTGCTGGCGCACTGCCTGCCGGCCCGGACGACCGTGGTGGTCTTCGAGACCGAGCATCACGCCGCGCTGCTGCCCTGGGGTGAGTCGTTCGGCGGCTGCGCCGACCCGCGGATCGAGGACCGGCGCGCCCGCACGGTGATCCGGCTCAAGGCGCCGTCCTCACCCGCGGCAGCTGTGGCCGCCGTCGACGAGGCGCTTCGCCGCCGGGCGCCCGGACCCGCGCTGCTGGTGATCACCGGCGCATCGAACGTCACCGGGGAGCTGTGGCCGGTCGCCGAGCTCGCCGCCGTCGCCCGGTCGCGCGGTGCACGGGTGGCGCTCGACGCGGCGCAGTTGGCCCCGCACCGGCCGTTCTCGATCACCGACCTCGGTGTGGACTACGTCGCCCTGTCCGGGCACAAGCTCTACGCGCCCTACGGCACCGGCGCGCTGATCGGCAGAGCCGACTGGCTCGCCGCGGCGCCGCCGTACCTGATCGGTGGTGGGGCCACCGCAACCGTGACCGATGACGCAACCTCCTACAAGCCGCTGCCCGAGCGGCACGAGGCCGGGTCGCCGAACGTCCCCGGCGCCGTCGCACTGGCCACCGCGTGTCACGCCCTCGCCAGCGCGGACCGGGTGGCGCTGGCGCACGCGGAGGCCGCGTTGACCGTCACGCTGCTGCGGGGACTCGCCGACATCCCGGGCGTGACGGTGCACTCGCTGTTCGGCGGGGCGGTCGACAGCATCGGGGTCGTCACGTTCACCGTCGCTGGGCAGCAGCCGAGCGTGGTGGCGGCGGCGCTGTCCGCCGAACACGGCATCGGGGTGCGGGACGGCGCCTTCTGCGCGCACCCGCTGGTGCGTCATCTGCTGGGCGCGGCCGGCTGCGCGGTGGAGAACGGCGGTCAGGCGTTGCGCGCCTCCGTGGGCCTGGGGACGACCAGCGAGCACGTCGAGCGGCTGGTGGCGGCGGTCGAGTCGATCGCGTCATCCGGCCCGCGGCGGCGCTACGTGCTGGTCGACGGCCGTCCCGTTCCGGCCGTCGACGACCGGGTGCTGCCGGTCATCGCCCCCTGGCAGCGCTGACCGGCTGATCGAGTCGCCACCTTCGAGCGCCGTCAAGCGCCCGGAACCGGCGACTCGATCGCACCGCCGCGGGCCGACGCAGGCCTCAGCTCCTGCTTGGTGAAGATCGTTGGGTTGAGGTTCGGGTTCCCGTTCGCCTGCTGCCGGTCCCAGCCACACGTCGACATCCAGCAGCCCGCGCGGCGTCGCCTCGTACAGCCGGAGCAACTCCGGATTCAGCCGGGCGACGCGCAGGGTGAAGGCAAAAGGTCCGCCGTCCACGCCGTAGGTCTGACCGAATGACAGGACCGGCCACTGTGTCCAGTAGTCCCGGACCGCCTCCCGGGTGCGCTGCACGCTCTCGGCGGCCCATTCCGCCGGCACCACGAGGGCCCGCTGGTGCGGCCGGAGCGACAGCGCCGCGCTGACCTGCTGCGGATCCGTAGGCGACGATGCTGCAGACCTTCTCGCCGGTTGCGTCCCGGCGGACCCTGGTGGCCAGCACGGCTCCGTCCGCCGGTAACCGTTTCAGCTCGCGCTGCTGGTCGTCATCGAGGGGCGATTGCGGGGCTCGGCGGGGAAGCGTGCTGCGGGCCGGGACGTCCAGCACGCGGCGGGTTCGGGCCGACGCCTGGTGCTACATCGTGCGGACCGCCGATCGGACGACGATTCGCGATGATCACCAACCGGTGCCGACCGGACGCGGAGTGTCAAGAGGCTCGTCGCGGCACGAGTCGATCGCGTTGTCGAGTCCGTATCCCGACGGATCGAGAACGCGAAAACCGCCCGCCCCCGGGATGATGCTCGGGGGCGGGCGGTTTCGTGGTCAAGGTCAGGCGTCGGCGCGGTGCCGTCCGCCCTGGGCGGAGCTCCGGGGCGGCTCCTTCTCCAGGACGATGCTGCTGGCGCCGGCGTCACCGTTCACGGCGTGGGTCGCGGCGTCCTCGCGGAGTGCGTGCGCACCGCCGTGACCGTTCGAGACGGCCCCGTTCGACGCAGCACCGTTCGACGCAGCACCGTTCGACGCAGCACCGTTCGACGCAGCACCGTTCGACGCAGCACCGTTCGACGCAACACCGTTCGACGCAATACCGTTCGACGCAGCACCGTTCGAGGCCGCGCCTGCGGCGTCGTCGAACCCGGTGCGACCCGACCCGGCGTGCGCTGAGCCGTTGCCCAGCGCAGCACCCGCGAGCTCGGGCGAGCCGTCAACCGCCTCGCCCTGCGCCGCGGCGAGTGCCGCTTCGCTGTTCGCCTGCTCCTGCAGCCGCTCGTTCAGCGCGGACATGGTGCGCAACGGCAGTTCCTTCATCGCGATCACCAGGATGAACGCCAGCGCCATGATGATGCCGCCGATGATGTACACCAGGTGCGTCGAGTCGACGTAGCCGACCTGGAACGGCCGGGCGATGTTCGGGTCCAGCGTGTTCAGGAACGACGAGTCGGTGCTCAGCGCATCACCGATGCCGGAGGCGGCCGCGGTGTTGCCCTGGGACGCGGCGACGAGGCTCTGCGCGACGTCGTGGCTCGGGCTGTTCGGGTCCTGCGCGGCCGCAGTGACGGCCTGGTTGAACGTGGCCGTGCCGGCGGCCGACTGCAGCGCCCCCTGCACCTTGTCGGGCAGCGAGTTGAACAGCAGCGACAGGAACACCGCGACACCGAGCGTGCCGCCCAGCTGCCGGAAGAACGTCGCAGAGGACGTCGCGACGCCCATGTCCCGGGCCGGGACGGTGTTCTGCACGGCGATCAGCAGGGTCTGCATACACAGGCCCAGGCCGAGGCCGATTGCCAGGAAGTACACGTCGAGCACCAGGTAGGAGGTGTCCACCGTGACTGTCAGCATCAGGAAGAACGTCACAGCCAGGATTGCAGTGCCGATCACCGGGAAGATCTTGTAGCGCCCGGTCTTGCTGGTCAGCTGACCGGAAAGGATGGACCCGCCCATGATGCCGACCATCATCGGGATCAGCAGCAGCCCGGACTCGGTCGGGGTGGCGCCCTTCACCAGCTGCAGGTAGAGCGGCAGGGTGCTCAGCGCGCCGAACATGCCCAGGCCGATCAGCACGTTCGCCGACAGGCCGAGGGAGAAGACCCGGCTGTTGAACAGCCGCATCGGGATCAGTGCCTCGTCCTTCATCCGGCGCTCGATCATGATGAACGAGATGACGCCGATGATGCCCAGCGCGATCAGGCTCAGGACGGCGGGCGAGCCCCAGCCCCAGATTCGGCCCTGCTCGGCGACCACCAGCAGCGGGACGATGCCGAGCACCAGCGCGCCGGCGCCCCACCAGTCGATGCGGTGGTCGGTGCGGATGTGCGGCAGGTGCAGGACCTTGGCGACGACTGCGAGCGCGATCAGGCCGATCGGTACGTTGATCAGGAACACCCAGCGCCAGCCGGTGATGCCGAACAGGGTGTCCGCGCCGGCGAAGAAGCCGCCGACCAGCGGGCCGACCACCGATGAGGTGCCGAAGACGGCCAGGAAGTAGCCCTGGTACCGGGCCCGCTCACGGGGCGGCGCGATGTCCGCGAGGATCGCCAGCGCCATCGAGAACAGACCGCCGGCGCCGATCCCCTGCACGGCGCGGAACGCCGCCAGCTCGTACATCGAGGTGGCGAAGGTACACAGCACCGAACCGAGGATGAAGATGCTGATCGCGATCAGGAACATCGGCCGGCGGCCGTAGATGTCGGACAGCTTGCCGTACAGCGGAGTGGTCACCGTCGAGGTGATCAGGTAGGCGGTGGTCACCCACGCCTGCGCCGAAAGCCCTTGCAGGTCATCGGCAATGGTGCGGATGGAGGTGGAGACGATCGTCTGGTCCAGGGCGGCCAGCAGCATGCCGGCCATCAACCCGATCAGGATCGTCTTGATCTGCTTGTGCGTGAGGCCGGCCGGTGATTCGGCGACCTCGGGTGTAGCGGTGGACATCAGGATTCCTTCCCATGCTGGCGCAACATCGCCTGGATGATCTGTTCGCGATGGGCCTCGATGCCCTCGGTGTATCTCGTGACGAGACGCAGGAAGTCGTCGCGGTCCTGCTGGGGCCAGTCGGCGATGACTGGCTGCATGGTGACTCCGCGACGGGTCGTGTGCTCCTTGATCGTGGCCCTGCCCTGGTCGGTCGGCACCAGGATGGATGCGCGGCCGTCGTCGGGATCGGCCCGGCGCTCGATGAGCCGTTCCTTCACCAGCCACGCGACCTGGCGGGACACCGTCGACGGATCAGCGCACATCTGCTCGGCCAGGTCACTCGCCCGGCGCGGGCCGTGGATGGCCAACTGGAACAGCAGGAACAGCGGCGAATGCTCGCCGTTCGGGCTGGTGGCGATCCGCGACTTGATGCCGCTCAGTTGCCGCACCATCGCGCCGACCGCCGCGGAGATGTCCTCCGACGACCGGTGAAGTGCGGACTCCCCGAGTTCGGCGCGGATCGCGGACGTACTCGTCATGCAGTGCTCCTCCAGGAAATCGGCGACCGTAGTTGCTTGCTGCCTACATCTAGTTGACGCGTGCAATCATGCGTCCAAAGACTGGTCAACGCAAGCGGCCGCCGCAAACTTCCCGAAGCGTCTGCATCTGGGTGCAGCGGCACTCGCATCGCCCACATCCCGCGACCCGGACCGCCCTGCACCGCACCGCACCGCACCGCACCGCACCGCACCGCACCGAAGAGGGAGGTACAGGACGAGTCGCGTGGAGCAACGGCGCAAGAACCGGCAGCTCAGCCGACCAAACTGCACGCAACTCCCGACCCGCCGAGTCACCGAACGGGACCTGAGCACTTCGCCGGCGGCGCCGCCCCCGCTCGGCCCGATGTCGCGGCTCAGCGGACTGTCGCGGCTCAGCGGACTGTCGCGGCTCAGCCGACCGTCGCGCTCGGCTCACTGTCGCTGCGCGGCCGGATGTCGCGGGCTACGCCAGCGCGGGATGCAGGTCGCGGGGCCGGAACCGCCGCTTTCGGTGCACGACGTACACGGCCAGGCTCACTGCCAGCAGGGTGAAGCCGGCCAGTACGGCGACGTCGCGCCACAGGTGCGAGGTGAGCCCGCCGGTGAAGGTGATCCGCAGGCCGTCGATCAGGTAGGTCATCGGGATGAGGGCGTGGATCGCACGGAAGGGCGCCGGCAGGGTCTCCACCGGATACAGCCCGCCCGCGCTGGTGATCTGCACCATCAGCAGCACCAGGGTGATCGCCGATCCCACCAGGCCGAGCCAGGTCCGCAGCAGATGCGCGATCGCGGTGAAACAGGCCGCGGCAAGCACGACGACGCCGACCGAGGCCCCGGCGTTGACCGGGTCGAGCCCGAGGCCCAGCCAGACGATGCCGAACAGCAACAGCGAACCGATCGCGGCGATGGCGAACACCGGAAGCCAGCCGGCGACGGCGATCCGGGACGACCGGGCCCGACCGGCCAGCGCCCGTCCCGAGATGGGTCGCATCACCAGGAACACCGAGATGCCGAAGACCCAGATCGCGATCCCGAAGAAGAACGGTGCCAGACCACGCCCGTAATAGGTCGCGGGGTTGTCGACGATCTGTTCGACCTCAGCGGGCGAGGACAGCACCTGTGCGGCGTCGGCGCGCTGGTCGGGTGCAACGGTCGGAATCCGCTGGGCGGCCGATGACAGCTGGGTGGACAGGTCCTTCGCGCCGGTGTCCACCTTGGTCAGGCCGTCGACCAGGGTCTTGGAACCCTTCTGCAACGTTCCCAGGCCGTCGTCGAGTTTCTGCGCCCCGAGCTGCAGGTCGCTGATCCCGGAATCGAGCGCGGTGGCGCCGGTGGACAACTGCGCGATCCCGCTGTCCAGCGTCGTCGCACCGGTGCTGGCGGTGCTGATCCCGCTGCTCAGCGATTGCACCCCGGTGGCCACCTGCGCGGACCCGGTGGCCAACGCCGTGAGCTCCGAACTCGCCGTCGCCAGGTCACCGGAACCCGCCGAGCTCACCGACTGCGCGGCGGTGTTCACCTCGTCCGCCACCTGGGTCGCCTGACCGGCCGCGGTCGACAGGTCGGCGGTGGTCTGGCTGATCCCGGACAGCGCCTGGCCCAGCGCATCGATGCTCGGCGCCAGCGCGGGGTCGGTGTTCCCGGCCCGGATGGCGGTCAGGGCGTCGTTCGCCGCCGCGGACTGGGCCGCCAGCGACTGCGACACCAGGTCGGAGACGTCGGTCGTCGCGGCCGTGATGTTCGCGCCTGCCTGGCCGAGCGCGGGCAGCGCCCCGGACACCGCGTCGAGCACCGGGACCACCGTGCTGGCGAGCTGCTGGTTGCCGTCGGCGACCTGCTGCGCACCGGGCACCAGCTCGCTGGCCCCGCTCTGCAGGCCGGTGAGCCCGGTCACCAGTGAGGCCGAACCCGCCTTGGCGTCGGAGGTGCCGGTGACCAGCTGGGCCGAGCCCTGCTTGGCCGTCGCGAGGCCCGAGACCAGTTGCGCTGAACCGTCCTTGGCGGTCTTGATGCCGGTGGACAGCTCCTTGGACCCGGCGAGCGCGGTGTCCGTTCCGGTGGCCAGCTGCGCGGCCCCCGTCGCCGCCTTGCCGATGTCGGTGCGGATCGTGTCGAGATTGGCGAAAACGGATTCGAAGTAGGCGCCGATGGCTGCCCTGTCGATGGCTGCCTCGAGCTCGCTCTGCGCCGATTGGGTGAGCAGCCCGACCATGAAGCCGTTGGCGTCGTTGCGCTGCAGTTCGACCGTTGCCCTGGTGGGGTTCTGGCTGGCGCCGCTGGCCAGGTCGGCCGAGAAGTCCGCCGGGATGGTGACGATCAGGTAGTAGGTGCCGTCGTCGAGGCCGGCCTGTGCCTGTTCCTCGGTGACGAACTGCCAGTCGAACACCTCGTCGCTCTTGAGTTCGGTGACCAGGCGATCCCCGGCCGCGACACTCTGGCCGTCGACCTCCACCGGTTCGTCCAGGTTCACCACCGCGACGGGAACCTGGTCGAGCTTGCCGTAGGGATCCCAGTTGGACCACAAATACAGCGCGCCGAACAGCGTCGGTACCAGGAGCAGGAACAGCAGCGCCACGATCGGCAGCGGCCCCTTGAAGCGGCGCACCTCGTACGTCGCGAGTTTGACGGTCTTGATCATCGGGGGTCCTCCGTCGGGGCGGGGGCGTTCGGCGCGTCGCCGCCCCGGTCGCTGCTGGTGGTGCCGTTCGGGAACGGATCACCCGGATCCGGCTCGCCCGGCCCAGGGTCGGAGCCGGCTGAGGGTTCCCAGTTCTCCCGACTCCAACGGCCGTCGTAATCCGACCGCGGTTCATCGGTGTCGCCGACGCCCGGCACGGCGCCCGCGGCGGCACCCGGGTCGCCGGCAGGGCCGTCTTCGCCGGCAGGGCTGTCTGCAGGGTTGACGGAGAAGTCGCCGGCCCCGGCACCGGCGCCGGGCAGTTCGGCCGCCCACGGGCTCGCCGAATCGTCGGCCGGCTGACCGGGGATCAGCGCGGTCGGCGCGTTGCGCGGATCGAGCTCCCAGATGGCGGCGCCGTCCATCGGCGTCAGGTCGAGCACGACGTCGGCCTCCATCACCGGCACCCGGTCGGTCGTGCTGACGATGATCGTCGGACCCATCGCCTTCGCGAGCCGGATCAGCGCATCCACCATCCGCTGCTGCGTCCCGGCCGAGACGTCCCGGTCCAGGTCGTCCAGGATGATCACCGCGCTGACCCGCACGCAGGCCAGCGCAACCGCGAGCAGGGTGGCCTGCTCGCCGGCGAGCCGCCCGACGAGCGTCGTCGGGTCGAGGACGAGGTTCATCGCCGCGCAGGCCTCTTCGAACCGCGAACGGCCGGCGAGGACGTTCTCGTCCTCGATCAGGCATCGCTCGGCCACGGATTCACCCACCGTCAGCCCCGGTTCCGGCGCGGTCAGCCGTCCGGCCCTGGCCACCGAGGTGACCAGCCGGACGCTCTTGGGCCGGTCCCGCAGCGAGTGGCCGGCCACCGTGAGCGACCCGGTGTTGGCTTCCATCCGGCCGACCAGGGCGAGCAGCAGCGACGTCCGGCCGGTGCCTGCGGGACCCACGATCGCGGCGACGGACGCCGGCCGCAGGGTCAGGTTGATATCCTGGAAGATCCAGCCGTTCTTCGTCAGCAGGCCGAGGCCGACGGCGACCAGGGCCGGGCCGGGCGGCAGGGCAACCTGCCGGCCCGCGGACTTTGACGCAGGTCGGGGCGGGTCGATGGCCGGTCGGTCGCCCTGCGGTCCCCCGGCCCGCGGACCGGTGCCGTTCGGGTCGACCGTGCCGTCCGGGTCCACCGTGCCGTCGGCTTTCATGGTGTCGTCCGGGTCCACCGTGCCGTCCGGGTCCACCGTGCCGTCCGGGTCCACCGTGCCGTCCGCACCCACCGGCGCGCCGGGATCGACCGTGCCATCCGGATCCACCGTGCCGTCGATCACCCGCCGTCGGTCACCCCAGCGGTCCGCGGCAATGGCATCGCCCGCATCGGCGCCGACCCCCTGCGGACCATCTCCCTGCCCGGCATCGGCGTTCGACCGACCCGCCGGTGAGGTGTGCCGCCCGTCCCTGATGACAGTCGTTTCCTCGTCGATGGAGCGCTCGTCATCGTCCCCGGTCATGTCGTCCCCCTCGCAACTGATGTCTGCTTCATCCAAGCGAGCCGGTAGGCTCGCGTGGCGACCGGGGCCCTGCGGATCCCATCGCGGGCCTCTAGCTCAATTGGCAGAGCAGCGGACTTTTAATCCGCGGGTTGTGGGTTCGATCCCCACGGGGCCCACCCACCCTTGTCAACCGCACGGATCTCTGCACAGCCGCTCGCGACGCCCACCGTATCGATCGCGACAGTCCATCGCGGTCCACATTGCGGCCATCACGTCGCTTCGAACACTGACCGTCACAGAGTAGGGCTCGTCGGCGATGAGTCGGCGCGACCGGGTCAGTCGACACGGGGTGTCCGCGATCGACACAGGGAGAACCGGCCAGGAGGACGAATGTCATATCCGGACGCACCCTCGCCCACCCCCGACCTTCCGCCCGGTCTCGGCCGGCCGGCGCTGCGCGCACTGGATGCGGCCGGGCTCCGCACGTTGGCCGATGTCGCCGCCGTCAGCGAAGCCGCAGTGCTGCGCCTGCACGGGGTCGGACCGCGCGCGATCCGGCTGCTGCGAGCAGCGCTGGACGAGCAGCACCTGGCGTTCCGCCAACCGACAGCAGACCCCTGAGCGGTCTCACTTTCATCACCGTTTGCCGGTCGTCCTCGGCGAGCGGCGCCGACCCGGCGACAGACAAGGGGTGGCGATGAAACGAACGCCGGGCGGGCCGGGCCGATCGGTTTCCTGACCGGGGTCCGACAACGGTCAGGTGACGGCGGTCGATCTGCGGAACGGTCGAACGAAACCGGTCGTCATGGGTGCCGGGCGCGGCGGGGCGGTCCGGATCGGCTCTCAGTTCGCGATCATCACCGGCGCGGCCTCCGGGTCACCGGTGGCCGAAGCGTCCCCGGCTACCCCGGCAACCACCGCACCCACCGCGGCGGATCAGGACCTGTCCGCGTCGCTGTTGGTGGCCCGTCCGGGCGGGACAGCGCGGAAGCCGGCCGGCCCGGAGGACTGCGAGCTCGTCGCGAACCCAGACGGACAACTGCAGTTCGACCCGGAAACCGGGGCGCCGCCGGACGCGCTGGCCAACCCCTTTTCCGTGCTCGGGGCGCGTCATGGCGGGTTCGCGCTGGTCGCCGACGGCGTCGCCAACGCGGTGTTGGCCGTCAGCCGCACCGGCAAGGCGCCGTCCGCCTTCCACCGGATCTGATCGTGCCGGGCGGCCCGTCAGTCGGCGGGCGGGCCGCTCATCGCCCCGGGTCCGGGGTGGACGCCTACGACCAGGGCGTCCGGACCCTCTCGACCGGCCGATCGTCGACGAAGAGGTCCAGCTTCTCCTGGTAGAAGCAGACCAGGCCCTTCACCTCGGCGGCGTCGGGCAGTGGATCCTCGTAGCTCCAGGCGATGTCGGGCAGCGTACGACCCTGCACGACCGCGCTCCAATGGGTGGCGTGTCCCTTGTAGGCGCAGGTGGTACGGGCGTTCCCCGGCATCAGTTCAACGGTGACGTCTTCGCGGGGAAGGTAATACCGCGCCATCGGGAACGTGCCCTCGAAGAGCAGGCGCGCCCGGTCGGTGTCCGCGAGCACCGCGCCCTGGTGCTCGAGTCGGATGCGACGGTCACTGCCCCGGACGTCGATCCGATGGAACGGGTCGCGGGGATGACCGACGATCGGCTCGCCCTCCTCCCACCAGTCGAAGGCGGCGAAGTCCAGGACGACGTAGCCCGGCAGGTCGGCGTCATGCAGCCGGAATGCTGCCGCCGCCCGCTCGACGTCGCCTGCGCGGACCGTGAGGCGCTCACCGTCCGCGGTGTGCACATCGAACGGCACGCTGGGGTCGAGCAGCGGCGGCCCGCCTTCGCCGAACCGCACACCTCCGGACGGGTTGACCGGCTCAACCGGTTCCGCTGCGACCAACGTTGCGGTGAGAGCCGATTCCGGCACCGCGTAGGACGCGACGATTCGTCGCGGTTCCCAGACCAGGACGGCGTTGTCGGTGTCGGCCGCCGGCTCGGACCCGAGCCGAACCCGGATCCGCTTGATGGTGGGCTGGTAACGCAGTTCCGGCAACAACGACATCATCTGCTCCGACAGGGATACGGCCATGCCTGATGGTGCGCCCGCGGTACGCCTCTTGACCAGCCGAATGTTCGTCAGTTGCGGAACGAGAAGCGCAGCCGCACGTCCGGGCCGATCCTGGTGACCTCCCGCAGCCGTCCGCGATGGGCGTCGGCGAGCGTCGTCACCGCCCCGCCGTCGACCGCCGACCGCCCGGCGCCGAGGACCGTCGGGGCCACGTATACGAGCGCCTCGTCGACCAGGCCGGCGTCCAGCATCGACGCCGCCAGGGTGGGACCACCCTCCAGCAGCACATGACGCCGGCCCCCGCGGTACACCCGCTCCAGGACCGCCGCGAGGTCGACCCGGCCGTCCGCACCGGCGCCGACGTCGGCGGCGGTCGCCACCCAGTTCTGGGCGGTGTCGTCGAGAACCCTTGCGCCTGCCGGGGTTCGCCGCCGGCTGTCCAGCACCACCCGCAGCGGTTGGCGGCCGGCCGGTCGGCCCTGGGCGTCCCGGACGGTCAGCTGGGGGTCGTCGGCAAGCACGGTCCCGACCCCGACCATCATCGTGTCGACCCGCGCCCGCAGTCGGTGCACGTCGGCGCGGGCCGCCGGCGAGGTGATCCAGCGGCTGGTGCGGTCCGCCGCGGCCACCCGGCCGTCGATCGTCATGCCCACCTTCCAGGTGACGAAAGGACGTCCCAGCCTGGTCGCCGTCAGCCACACCCGGTTGACGTCCTCTGCCGCGTCGACCGCCGAGGCCACGTCGGCCAGGACGTGCGCTCGGCTGTCCGGCTGCACGTCCTGCGGCCCTGCGGCGTCCGGTCCGGGCTCGCGGGTCCCCCGCGCCACCCCGGACAGGTCCGCAACCCCGGACAGGTCCGCCACCCCGGACAGGTCGACGACATCGACACCACCGGCCGTCAGCCGGTCCATGCCGCCGGCCGCAGGGAGCCACGGGTCCTGCACCGGCAGGATCACCCGCGCCACCCCGGCCGCGATCAGGGCCTCCGAGCAGGGGCCGGTCCGCCCGGAGTGGTTGCAGGGCTCCAACGTGACGACCGCGGTCGACCCGCGCGCCCAGCTCCCGGCCGCGGCCAACGCCGCGATCTCGGCGTGCGGACCGCCGGGACGCTCGTGCCAGCCCTCGCCGACCGTCCAGCCGCCGGGCGCCAGCAGGACGCAGCCGACCACCGGATTGGGCAGCACCGTTCCGGCGCCCAGACCGGCGAGTGCCACCGCACGGTGCAGCGCGGCACGTTCGGGTGGGCTGAGATCCGGTGCACTCACCCCACCAGTTTGAGACCTCGCCGGGCCGATCTCGCACACACCTCAGCGCTGCTGCACGTTTCGCCGCACAAATACTTGCTGGTGCTCAGGGTTGTTCCAACGCACAGTGTCACGATGACGCATGTCGCTATGACGCATGTCGCTATGACGCATGTCGGTATGACGCATGTCGGTATGACGCATGAACCCGGCCCGGCGGCCAAGCGGCAGTGGGTGCCGATGAACCGGCGGGACTGGGCGCTGACGGTGATGATCGGCGTCCTGTGGTTCGGCGTGTACAACGTCGCGCTGAACGCCGGCGAGCAGCACGTCGACGCCGGCACCGCCGCCATGATCATCCAGATCGCGCCGATCATGATCGGCATCCTGGCCGGCCTGCTGCTCGGCGAGGGCTTCCCACGGATGCTCGTCATCGGCGGGCTGGTCGCGTTCGCCGGCACGCTGGTCATCGGGATCGCCACGAGCACCGGCCGGGTGGACCTCGCCGGGGTGCTGCTCGTGCTGCTCGCCGCGGTCGTCTACGCGGTGGCGGTCGTCGGTCAGAAGGTGGTCCTGCGCCGGGTTCCCGGGCTGCAGGTCACCTGGCTGGCGTGCCTGATCGGGGCCGTCTCATGCCTGCCGTTCACGCCGGCCCTGCTGTCCGACCTGTCGTCCGCACCCACCAGCGCCGGCCTCGGGATGCTGTACCTCGGCGTCGTCCCGACCGCCGCGGCGTTCGTCACCTGGGCCTATGCGCTGACCCGCAGCAGCGCGGGACGGCTGGGGGCGACGACCTACGCGGTGCCGCCGATTGCGATCGGACTCGGCTGGGTCTTTCTGGACGAGGTGCCGGTACCGCTCGCGGTGCTCGGCGGCGTCATCTCGCTGGTCGGTGTCGGAATCTCCCGGCGCCGGAGCAGGCCGGTCAGTTGATCTGGAACGACCGCTTGGCCATGCCGTACCAGAAGCCGTCGACGGCGCTGTGCGCGTCCGACCAGGTGTCGGCCGTCGCGCCGAGCGAGACGAACAGCGGCGCGAAGTGCTCGGTGCGCGGGTGCGCGCGGCGCGCGGCGGGTGCGCGGTGTTCGAAGTCGAGGACGGCATCGACATCCCCGGACTCGACGGCGTCCTTCGCCCACGCGTCGAACTCCTGACCCCAGACCGGTCCCTGGCCGGTGGTATCGCCGAAGGTGGCCTCGGACAGGTTGTGGGTGGTGAAGCCGGAACCGATGATCAGCACGCCCTGGTCGCGCAGCGGCGCGAGGCTGCGGCCCATCTCGAACAGCCGACGCGGGTCCAGCGTCGGCATCGACACCTGCAGCACCGGGATGTCAGCCTCGGGGAACATCTCGACCAGCGGCACGTAGGCGCCGTGGTCCAGACCGCGGTTCGGGTCCTGGTGGACCTCCGATCCGGGCTTGGACAGCAGTGCGTGCACGTCTTTGGCCAGCTGTGGCGCGCCGGGCGCGCCGTACTTGACCCGGTAGTAGTGCTCCGGGAACCCCCAGAAGTCATAGGTCAGTGGGACCGTCTCGGTCGCGCCCACGCTCAGCGGTGCCGACTCCCAATGCGCACTGACGACCAGGATCGACTCGGGGCGCGGCAGCTCGGCGCTCCAGGCCGCGAGTTCGGCGGTCCAGGTTGCGTCATCGGCCAACGGCGGCGCTCCGTGCGACAGGTAGAGCACGGGCATCCGGCCGGGCGTTGCCGGCCGGGGAGGCATGGTGTCGGTGGTCACCGGGACTCGATTCATCGGGGTGGAGGTGCGCTGACAGGCGAGCGTACGCTGAATTGCATGAGCGTTCAAGTACTTAGCAGCGCAGGGAGTCGCCCGAGGGCGGATAATCGGTCGGTGCGTGAGGACCCGTGGCTCAGCGACGAGCAGCAGCTCGTCTGGCGCGAGTTCCTGCGGTTGTCGGGCCAACTCAGCGGGCGGATCGAACGGGACCTGCAGCAGGCGGCGGGGATGCCGCACGCGTACTACCTGATCCTGGCCATGCTGTCGGAGGCGCCGCGGCGCTCACTGCGGATGAACCAGCTCGCCGAGGTCGTCCGGGCGTCCCAGTCGAGGGTGTCGCACGCGGTCGCCCGGCTCGAGGAGGCCGGTTGGGTCCGCCGGACGCCGGCGCCCGGCGACCGACGGGGTGCGGTGGCGGAGCTGACCGACGCCGGCTTCGCCCGGCTCGTCGAAGTGGCCCCCAGCCACGCCGAGACCGTGCGGTCGCTGATGTTCGACCCGCTGAGCCCCGAGCAGCTGGCGAACTTCCGGGACATCTGCGAGACCATCCTGGCCGCGGTCGACGAGCAGGGCGAGGTGCCGCCGGGGAAGGACTGCTGAGAGCGTCATCCGGTCGGCTCTGACCATCTCCCCGTTCCGCCGGTGGTGCTTCGGTCACTGCCGAACGTGCTGCCGAAGACTTGTTCGCGCCGTCAGCCCGGACGGCCGGGCCCCGCTTGTCGGACGGTCGCCACGATGCCTTTCGACGAACACACAGCCCGGATATCCCGATCTGACCAACTTGTCCCATTCAGGTCGTTGACCTGCGAAAAGGCCTAGAGTGGACTGCAGGTGCCGGTGAATTGCCCGGAGCAGCCGACCGATTCGGATGAGGTGCGGCCATGGAGTGGTGGGTATGGATCATCATCGTGTTGCTGGTGATCATCGTGGTGGTGGGTGGCTTCCTGGCGGTGCAGGCCCGCCGGCGGTCGGGCGGGGTCATCATCAGTGATCGAACCGACGGCCCGGATTCCAGATGAGCGTGCTGCTGCGGTCGAGCGAGATCATCAAGCTTCCCGTCGTGACCCTGGCCGGTGAGGACATCGCGCAGGTCAAGGACGTCGTGTATGCAGCCAATGGTGGTCAGCTCGGGGGTTTCACCCTGAACGGCCGCGGCCTGCTCGCCGGCCCGTTGCATGTGGCCCTGCCCTGGGCGGCGGTGACCGGCTTGGGCCCGGACGCGTTGATCATCCCCGGCGACGACGTGCTGACCCCGATCGAGGCGCTGTTCGGTGATACGACCTCCGGCGGGGCGCCGGCCGATGTTCTGGGGTCACAGGTTCTCACCGACACCGGTACCGCCCTCGGGGTCGTTGTCGATGTGATCATCGAAGTCACCGACGGCGGCGAGTCCCAGGCCGATGTGGTCGGTTACGAGATCGACCCCGTCGACGGGCTCAGCCACGGCAGGAGCAGGCTGCTGATCCCGCTGCCCGACACCCTGTCCGCATCCGGGGAGCACCTGATGGTGCCCGCCGCCGCGCGGGATTTCGTCACCGACGACCTTGCCGGATTCGGCGCGGCCGTCGACACTTTCCGCAATCGGCTACGGGGCGGGTGATGACGGATGCTCTTCACCGAGCTCACCGGCCGAAAGATCGTCAGTACCGACAACGCCTCCACCGTGGGCGTCGTCGCTGATTACCTCGTCGATCCGCAGGTGCCGGCAGTGGTCGCCCTGACTGTGGCGAAAAACCCTGGGCAGGGCAGCGTCCTGCCGTGGTCCAACATGACCGCCGTCGGAAGCGACGCGGTCACCGTACCGACCGCAGGCGCGATCATCACCCCCGACGAGCACCTCGCCAAGCTGTCCGGCGCCCGCCACGCCCTCCCGGGCAAACGAGTGTTGACCACCGCCGGTGAGGAACTCGGCACCGTCCGGAACGTCGAGTTCGACCACGCGTCCGGACGGCTCGACGCCCTCGTCCTCGAGTCGGGCCGGATCGACCCGGCGCGACTGCTGGGCGTCGGCTCCTACGCCGTCATCGTTCGAGCCGCACACCCGGGCGCATAGAGCCGCCGGTCGGCACACCCGGTTCTACAGTGGAGTGATGACGACGGTGATCGGCCGCTGGTGGCCATCGATCGTCGTCGTCCTCGGGGCTGTTGCTGTGCTGATTGCCTCGAGCGGCCCGGTGAGCATCGTGATCGCGGTGCTGTTGATCGGCTATGCCCTGATGATCAGCCCTGCCTTCTTCCCCAGGAGTGCCGAATTGGAGGGCGCACTGGAGCAGGCCAAGGCGGGACGAGCTCCGCTCGTCTTCTGGAAGCCGGGATGCATCTACTGCATCCGACTGCGGATCGCTGTCGGCCGGACCGGTCGTCGGATGTCGTGGATCGACAGCTCCGTCGATGAAGGCGCCGAAGCGATAGTGCGTTCGAAGAACGGGGGTGATCACACAACGCCCACGGTGATGTTCGAGGACCAAACCCGAACCAACCCCGATGCCGGCTGGGTCCGCGCCCTGCAGCACTGACCACCGCGGCAGGCGATCAGCCGAACCGCAACGGGTCAGCAGCTATTGCTGCGCACGAGACCGTGAGAGCCGGTCTGCCCCCGCCGCGACGATCGCCGCGGTCCCCGCGCCGACGATGGAGCCGATCGCCACGTCACCGGGGTAGTGCACACCGGTATGCACCCTGGAATACGCGACGCCGCCGGCGAGCAGCCTGATCGGCAGCGCCAGCACGGGCAGGTGCCGACCCACGGCGTAGGCGAAGGCGAACGCCGACGCGGAGTGACCCGAGGGGAATGATGTCGACTCCGGCATCCGCACCCGCTCGGCGCCGTGCGCGTCCTCGGCGCGGTCCGGACGACGCCGCCGGGCGAGGGGCTTGATCCCGAGATTGACCGCCGCTGACGTCGCCCCGATCGCCGCAACACCCTCGATCGCGGCGCGACGCCCGCGTCGCCCGCCGACCAGCGCCACGGTGCCGGCGATGCCGAGCCAGAGACGTGAGTAGTTCGCGGCGTTCGACAGCCGCCGAACGTGGGCGTCCAGTTGCGGGGTGGGTGTCTCGGCGACGGCCTTGTAAACCGCCCGGTCGACCGCTCCCAGTTCTCGCAGCGCGCGGGCCCAGCCGGATCCGGCGCCCTGCCGGGCCTCCAGGGTCTGCGCGAGGGCGTCCTCGGGAGGCAGCCGTTCCGTATCGATCCGCTCCGACATCTGACACCTCCGGCATGCCCCAGAGCCGGTGGGGCGACGTCCGCACTGACGGTGCGGACTGTATCGGACGCGGTGTGCTCCCTGGTCGGACGTCAGGAGGTCTCGCCTCCGCCCGGCAGCACCAGCGTCAGGATGGTGATGTCCGGCGGTGCACCCAGCCGCGCGATCGGCCCCCAGAAGCCGGCGCCGTTCGTGACGAATACCTGGGTGGACCCGAAGAAGTAGTGGCCCGACACCGCCCTCGACGTTGCCGCGATCGCCAACGTCGCCGGGAAGAACTGACCGCCGTGGGTGTGCCCGGAAACCATCAGCGAGACATCACGGTCCACAGCATCGTCGACGAGGTTGGGCGAGTGGCTCATCAGCAGCACCGGCTGCCCGCTGCCGCGCCCCGCGAGGGCGGCGTCCATGTCCGGCCCCCGGCCCGTCGCCCGTCCGGCGATGTCATGAACGCCGGCCAACAGCACGCCCCGGACTGGAGCGGACTCGTTGGCCAGTAGCCGGATGCCCAGCCGGGGGAGGAAGGCCAGCCAGCCGTCGGGGTCGAAGTAGAACTCGTGGTTGCCCGTGACGGCGAACACGCCGTCCGGCGCGGACAGGTCCGCGAGGGGACTCAGGTCCTCCCCCAGCTCGGCGACCCGTCCGTCCGACAGATCACCGACCAGGCAGATGACGTCGGGGCGCTGCTCGTTGACCAGATCCACCACCGACCGGCAGAAGTCCTTACGCAGCACGCTGCCGATGTGCAGGTCGCTGACCAGCGCGACCCGCATGCCGACCGCGGCGGGCGGGATTCCGGGCAATGCGATGGTGGCGGTGCGAACCGCCGGGCCGCCCAGTGCGGACCGGGCCGCCACCCCGGTGGCAACGGTCGCCGCAGCGCCGATGCCCACGGCCAGCGCCCGTTGCAGGAACAGCCGGCGGTCCGGTGCGTCGGGCGGCCCGGTGGATCCGCCGTCCGGCCCGGCGGCAGCAGGCGTCGGGTCCGTCGGCGGTGCGGTGAGTCCGGGCTCTGCCCGGTCAGCCGCAGGCGTCGGGTCCGTCGGCGGCGCCCTGTCCGGTCGCGTGGAACCGGCGGAAGCAGGAACCGCAGTCGATGCGGAGCGGCGTCGCTTCCACCACCACCAGATCCGGACCGGCTCCGTGACAACGGTCGCGGTGGCCAGGAAGACGATCGATCCGTAGGCCAGCCAGCCAACCGGAGCGACCACCCGCTGGGCCGGGATCGGCAGCGCGTATTGGGCGATCAGGGCGCTGGGCCCGAGCGCGGCGAGCACGACGACAGCCACGGTCCACGCTCGGCGCGCGGTGCTGCGCGGCCTGGTGGTGCCCTTGACCAGACGCCACCAGAGATACCCGCCGACCGCGGACAGCATCAGGACGTTCGGCCACACCCAGCCAGGAATGGTCCGCATTGCAACGATCGTAGGTGCGGGCGGTGGCCGTCCCGCCGGGCTGCGACCGGCTCCCGCGTCCGACATGCTCTCAGGCGGATCGGGCCGGAACGGCTCGACGGCGCCCAGTTCCAGCGCGGCGCGCACGGCAGGCGACTGCCATCCGGACGGGCCGAAGGGGTGAAGCGTGGAGCCGCTGTGGGGAATCGAACCCCAGACCTTCTCATTACGAGTGAGACGCTCTGCCGACTGAGCTACAGCGGCGGCGTGCAAGAGTCTAGCCGCTCATGTGGGCGCGATTGGACCTCGTTCGGTGTCCGTCGTCGGGCCAGGGATGAGCCGGTCGCCGAGTTGGGTGGACCTTCGGCGCGTTGTTCTGCCCGGGAACACGCCGTACCGCGACCCAACTCGCGGGCGGCTGGATTCGAGCAGCGCCGGTTCAGTTGCCGGCCGCGGAACCGGGGCCGGGCATCGTCTTCCACTGGCTCCACGGGATCGCCCAGTCGTAGTAGTCGCCGTCCGCCTCGGACAGCTCGACGCTGGTCCCGGTCACCTCGACCGGGTCGCCGTAGATCGCCGACTTGAAGTACGCCTCGGCGCTCTCCGCGGACAGGTTGATGCAACCGTGGCTGACGTTGACCACGCCCTGATCGTCGACGGTGCCCTGGTTCTGGTGGATGAACTCGCCGTTGTTGCTGATCCGCACGGCCCAGTACTCGGTGATGTTGGTGTAGCCGTAGGCGGGGTTGCTCATCTTGGTGACTTCCTGCTTGTCCATCACCACGTGCACGCCGGACCGGGTGACGCGGTTAGGGTCGCCGATGTCGTCGCCGCTGCCGTAGGACGCCGGATACGTCGCAACCGTCTTGCCGTCCTGCTGCACGACGATGTTGTGCGCGTTCGCGTCCGCCTTCACGACCTGGTTGCGCCCGATGGTGAAGTCGCTGGTGACGTTGTCGCCGCCGTAGTACCCGCCGCCGAAGTCCAGGCCGTAGATGGCGGATTCGACGTGCACCTTCGTGCCGGCCGGCCAGTACTTCTTCGGGCGCCAGTCCAAGGACGGCCACTGGTCACCGTCATGGCGAATCCAGGCCCACGCGCCCTCGACCTTGGGCGTCGTGGTGATGGTGATGTGCTTCTGGATCGCCGCGGGATCCGCCGGTGTGTAACCCAGCCGGACGATGACGGGCGCAGCCACCCCGACCACCGCGTCGTCACCGGGCGAGATGTTGGTGGTGATCTGGTCGACCGGCGTCACTGTCGTGTACGAGCCTTTGATGGGGACGCTCTTGCCGTCGGTGCCGGTCGCCTTCCCCGCCACGGTGTACGTGCGGCCGTACCCGAGCGGCTCACCGAGGGTCCATGACGCGCGGTCCTTGGCGAGAGTGCCCTTGACGGTATTGCCCTCGGGGTTGGTGAACTTCAGCTCGGTGATGGTGCCGTTGGCGACGGACACCGTCACCGGTTCGCTGGGTGAGAGCGCTGCGTCGCCGAACGCCGGCGACGCCGTGACGTCCGCAACCGGCGGTGCGGGCTTCGTGGAGGTGGTGGACATCGGGGCCGCGGTGGTGCCGGGGACGGTGACCACCGTGGTGCCACCTCCCGGCTGTACGACCGTGGTGGTGACCGGAGCGGCCACCGGGCTGACGCCCGCTGTCTGCGCGTTGCTCAGCGCACCTGTGGAGCCGGTGCAAGCCGCCGTTGCCAGCAGCACGCCGGCGGCGATCAGACCGGCGAGAACGCGGGTTCGCCGGAAACGGTACGACGGCATCTATCCTCCGAAATCTTCGGCGGTCTGCCCGGATCGGGACCGCCGCAGATCGTGCGCTGAACTGCTGGCGTAAACGTGCGTGTTGGCTCAACTGCGCGCCGGACGCGTACTCCTCAGACGTCTGGGGCAACGGATCGTTGGCACCCAGGACCATGATTCCGCGAGCCAGCCGAGTTTCGCCGCAGCAGCGCCGTGTTGTGTCGGACTCGAACGGATGACACGCAACCCACCCCGACGGCGCCACGTGTGACACCGTGCCATCTGCTGACCCAGAGTACGGCAGCAATGACCGTCCGATGTACCTGGTCGAACACCTCGCGCGCCTCGTCTCGGTGAAATTCCTGCGCGCAAAAGGCCGGGTAATGGGACGATCGGGAGTGAGAAGTGTTCATCGGACACCTCGCCGGGCGCCGCCGAGCGGTCGCGCCACCTGCCGCGCGTGCGTGGAGGCATCATGACGGCCACCCGAACCTCACAGGTCCGGCAGACCCCGCGCTGGGGTCTGGCCGCCGTCGCCGGGATCGGCGTCATGGTGGCCGCAGTCCTTGCCGGATACGCACGCGGCCACCAGGGCAGCGGGACAGCAATCTGGACCTTCGGCTTCTCCGCCCTGCTGGCGATGAAGACGTGGTTGACCACCGCCGCGCTGATCTTCGTCGTCGTCCAGGTGGTGTCCGCACTGGCGATGTGGGGACGCCTACCGGGGGTGACCGGATCGCCCGGGTGGGCGTCCCCGGTGCACCGGTGGTCGGGCGTCGTCGCGTTCGTCCTGACGCTTCCGGTTGCCTTCCAATGCATCTGGTCGTTGGGTTTCGCCGACTCCCCGGCCCGGGCACTGATCCATTCCGCCGCAGGCTGCGTGTTCTACGGAGTCTTCGCCGCCAAGATGCTGTCGCTGCGGTTGAAGGGGCTGCCGGGCTGGACGCTGCCCGTCCTCGGCGGGGTACTCGCCGCGCTGTTGGTGATCATCTGGTTCAGCTCGGCGCTCTGGTACTTCACCCAACCCGGGGTTCCGCTGTTCTGACCGTCCCGCCCGATCGTCGAGACTTCCAGGAGCGACCGTGAGTTCACCCGAGCCCTCGCCGGAGCCGGCGGATGGTGCCGGCGCACCATCGGCCAGGCCGCCGACCGATCCCGACGCGCCTGGCGTGACGGAGCAGATCCGGTCCCCGTTCGTCGAGGACCCCGCGCGGGACTCCGGTCCGCAGGAGCCTGCAGGATCCGTGACTAGCTCCGCCGATACCGGGCCACCGGTCGAGGGCGGGATCACGGAGCAGATCCGCAGCCCGTTCGCCGGCCGAGCCGCCGGCGTGCCACCGCCGGATCCGACGAGCGGTCCGCTCTCGGACCGGCCGTCCGCACCGCCGCCGAACTGGCAGGGTGGTCCGCCGACGGGCCACCAACCGGCCCCCCACCACCAGCCGGCGCCGCGACCGCCGGGCCGGCAGTCGGGTCCGCCGATGTCGCCGAACGCACCGCCTCAGCAGGGTCCACCACCGGGGTGGCCGCCCGGACCCCCGCAGGCAACCAGCGGCCAGGCAGGTCAGGGCCGGCAAGCAGGCCCGGCTCAAGGCGCGCCGGGCAGCCCCGGTCAGGGCTGGCAGGGAGGCCCGGCTCAAGGCGCGCCGGGCAGCCCCGGTCAGGGCTGGCGGACCGGTCCCGGTCAGAGTCCTCCCGGCAATTCCGGCCGTCATCAACCGGGTCCCGGTCGAGGCTGGCCGCCGAGCGGTAGTTGGCAGGGTGCTCCCCCGCCACCCGCACCCCCCGGGCCCGGGCAGCCAGCACAGCACACCCCTTGGCCACCACCGCAGCACTGGCAGGGCGGCCCGCCCCCGGGGTGGCCCCCGCCACCGCCCGGCCGGGGCGGCGGTGACCCGGCCGGCCAGCCGGTTCCCGCGGGTGCCATGGCCGGAGCCGGAGCCGCCGAATCCGGGGCTCCGGAGTACCGGTCCGGCGACGGCGCCTCACGTCGGGCGGTCATCGCCGGGACCGGCGTTGCGGTCGTCGCCGCAGCCGCGGGTTTCACCTGGTACGCGATCGCCGAACCGCCCGTCAAGGCCGACGTCGCAGCCGGCTACTCGCCACCGGCGGCGGGTGAAACGCCCACCGCGCTGAGTACGGTGGCGGCGATTCCGGAGAACGGCGGTGTGGTGCTCACCGAGCAGGCGATCGTGCTCACCCGCGAATCCGGCGACACCGTGCACGGCTTCTCCGCCGTCTGCACCCACCAGGGCTGCCTGGTGTCCAACGTCGCCAACGGCGTCATCACCTGTCCGTGCCACGGCAGCACCTTCGATGCAGCGACCGGGTCGGTGGTGGGCGGCCCCGCGCCGACCGGTCTGCCGGCGGTGCCGGTGAAGGTCACGAACGGATCAGTGTTCCGCGGATGAGGAGCAAACGATGAAGCACCTGCCCACCTGGATCTGGGTCGCCGCGGCGGCCTTCGCGGGCGGCGCGCTGCTGGCGTCCCTGTTCTGACCGGAGCGAACGGCATCGCAGTACCGACCGGCGCCGTGTCCCACCCACCGCCGCGATCAGCGCAGGTGCTGCTCCTCGTAGGCCTTGCGCGACCCGCAAACGGACGCCTTCGGGCACACCTGGCGTGAGCCGTCGGCCGCGAGTTTGATCACCACGGATTCGCCAGGTACGGAGTGCGCGACCACCCGTCCCGGTCCGGCGGGTGAGTCGACCTCCTCGCCGATCGCCGGCGTGGTGGCCTTGAAGTCCTGGTACAGCGGATGCTCGTACTTCAGGCAGCACATCAAGCGGCCGCAGGCACCGGAGATCCGCATCGGGTTCGCGGGCAGCTCCTGATCGCGGGCCATCGCCAGGGTGATCGGCTCGTAGTCCTTGAGGAACGTCGAGCAGCAGGTGTCCCGGCCGCAGGAGCCGATGGCGCCGGTGACCCGGACCGCGTCCCGCGCCGCCAACTGCCGCAGCTCGATCCGGGTGCCGAGGGTCGCCGACAGGTCGCGCAGCAGTGACCGGAAGTCGACCGTCTCGGGCGAGGAATAGAAGATGACCGTCTTGCCGGCATCCGGCTGCGGGTCGACGGCGAGCACCTTCATCGGCAGCTGGTGCTCACGGATCAACTTGCGGCTGGCGATCGTGGTGCGCGCCTTGGTCTTCCGCAGCGCTTCGGTGGCGGCGAGATCGCTGTCACCGGCCATTCCCAGGAGCACGGGGAAGGCGTCGGTTTCCTCGGGTGAGTACTCGGCCGCCCAGACGACACGGGCGGCGACCGGACCGTGATCCGTCGGCAGCAGCACCATGTCGCCGACCTCGGGCCGCAGTTCTCCGGGGTTGGCGTAATGCAGCTGGCCGTTGGCCGAGAACGTCACCGCGCACAACATCCCCATGAGCGCTCACCGTACGCGGTCGGCAGCCGCCGCAACGCCCCGACCGCGGGTCCGTGTCCCCGGCGACGGACCGCGCACAGTCAGACCCGGACCGGCCCGGCGAACAGCGCCATCATCATCGACTCGACAGCGATCTGCGGTTTGACGTTGGCCTCGATGGCCTCCCGGCAGGCCAGCACCGCGTCCAGCCGTTGCAGGGCGCCGTCGGAGCCCAGCCGCGATGCGGCCACGTCGACGTCCGCGGCGACATCAGGGTTCATCAGCGGCGCCGTCGAGCCGAGGCTGCGGGCGATCACATCCCGGTAGAACCCCGACAGGTCGATCAGCGCCCGGTCCAGGACGTCGCGCTCGGTGCGGGTGGCCCGCGACTTCTGCCGGCGTTCCATCTCCTTGACAACGCCAGCGCTGCCCCGGGCGGCTCCGACCGCTCCCTTCCCCGTGCCGCCGGCACCGAGCGCCGTCTTCAGCTCCTCGAGCTCGGCGGCGTCCCTGCGGTCGGACACCGAATGCGCTTCGCCCTTGGCGGCCGCCAGCAGCTGGCCGGCCTCGTCGAAGACGTCGGCGATGGATCGCAGCGCGCCGGGAACGGCCAGGATGCCGCGGCGTTGCTCGCGGGCTTCCTCGTCGGTGGCGAGCCGGCGGGCACGCCCGACGTGGCCGGCAGAGACCGACGCCGCCCACCGCGCCATCTCCGGGTCGATGCCGTCCCGGCGGACCAGCACGTCGGCGATCGAGTCGACGGACGGTGTCCGCAGCGCCAGCACCCTGCATCGGGACCGGATGGTCACCGAGACGTCGTCGGGATGGGTGGACGGCGCGCAGAGCAGGAACACCGTGTGCGGGGGTGGTTCCTCCACCGCCTTGAGCAGCGCATTCGATGCGCCCTCGGTCAACCGGTCGGCATCCTCGATCAGGACGATCTGGAACCGTCCCGTCGCCGGCCGACGGGCGGCCAGCTGGACGACGGCGCGCATCTCGCGGACGGAGATCGTCAGTCCCTCCGGGGTGACGGTCCGGACGTCGGCATGCGTCGCCGCCAGCACCGTGCGGCAATGCGAGCAGTGACCGCAGCCGCCGTAGTCGCACTGCAGCGCCGCCGCGAAGGCCCGGGCCGCCACCGATCGTCCAGAGCCCGGCGGGCCGGTGAACAGCCAGGCGTGCGTCATGGCGCCTGGCGGCACACCGGGTTCGCCGCGGGAGGCGGCGACGGCGAGGGTGAGGACGTCGATCGCCGCCTCCTGCCCGATGACGTCGTCGAAGACCGCAGCTGCGGGACGCCCGGTCATCGCCGGTTGCCCGGTCGTCGGGAGCTGCAGCCACGTCGTGCCTGTCCGTTATCGGCCGCCGACTCGACGGCAGGCTGCGGCGCACGGCGGTGGGCGCGCGCTGCGACGGGGCCGCTCATCGGCGTTCCGCGACGGCGTTCGCCCGGCCGACCGCGAACAACGAATCCGTGCGGCCGAGGTTGGTCCGCCGCAGCGGCGACGTCGTGACCGAAGTGATCACCAGACCGGCGGCCGACGCCACCCACCGCAGGGTGTCGGGCGAGAAGTGCCAGATGTGCTGCTCCGGCTTGAGCGTCCACCAGCGGGAACCCAGCGCCCTCGCCGGCACCGAGCCCACGTTCGGCACGGACAGCGCGAAGAGTCCGCCGGGAGCGAGCCGGCGCCGCACCTCCCGCAGGAAGGCCACCGGGTCCGGGACGTGCTCGAGGGTGTCCCAGAAGCAGATCACGTCGGCCTCGTCGGCCGGCGCCTGCGCCAGGTGGCCGCGGAAAACGTCGACCTTCAGCCGGCTGGTCGCGTGCGCCGCGGCCGTCTCGGACAGCTCCACGCCCCGCGCGTCGTAGCCCGCCTCGCGGGCCCGGTCCAGGAAGAGCCCGTAACCACTGCCGATCTCCAGCAGCCGCCCCGGCGGCGGACGCAACCCGGAAATCGCCGACAGCCGCCCGGCCATCCAGCTGCGCTGCAGGACCATCGCCGGTGACCAGGTCGATTGAGCGCCGTAGACCCCGCCCTCGAAGTACGACGGCGCGTCGTAGAGGCGCTGCAACGCATCGGCTGACAGTCGCGGGGACACGAACACCAGCGAGCATGTCCGGCACCGCACGACGCGGAACGGCGGGTGGCTGTACACCGGCTGCCCGGCCGTCCCGCACACGCAGCACGCCACCCGTTCGGTGTCGGCGGCGGTCCACGCCTGCGCCGCGCGCGTCATCTCCGGCATGCCGCCACCCCCTCGTTCCGCCTCGACCTGCTGGCCCGGCCACGGTAACCGAAGCCTCCGACAGCGGTGCTCGGATGCCCGCCTCGCACGGGGCCGATTGCCCGGCCGACCGGGCGCAGAGGACGCTGGGTGCATGACCGACCAGACCTATGTGATCATCGGCGCCTCCCTGGCCGGCGCCAAGGCAGCCGAAACGCTGCGCGGAGAGGGCTTCGACGGCCGGGTGGTGCTCATCGGCGAGGAGACCGAGCCCCCGTACGAGCGGCCGCCACTGTCGAAGGGATACCTGCTCGGCAACGAACCACGGACCAAGGCGTTCGTGCACGAGTCGCGGTGGTACGCCGACAACCGCATCGAGTGGCTCGCGGGAACCAGGGCCGTCGCGATCGACCGGACGGCGCGGACCGTGAGACTGGAGCCGGCCGGCACGGTGCCCTACGACAAGCTGTTGCTCGCCACCGGCTCGCGGGTCCGCACCCTGGACACCCCCGGCGCCGATCTGCGGGGCGTCAGGTACCTGCGGACCATCGAACAGGCCGACGCGCTGGTGGCCGGACTCGGGACCGCCGGCCACGTCGTCGTCGTCGGCGCCGGGTGGATCGGGCTGGAAACCGCCGCCGCCGCGCGCCAGCACGGTTGCGCGGTCACCGTCGTCGAGCGCGGGACCCTGCCTTTGCAGCGGGTGCTGGGCGACGAGGTGGCGGCGGTCTACCGGGACCTGCACGCCGGGCACGGGGTGGACTTCCGGTTCGGGGCCGGACTGAGCCAGATCCGCGGCACCGGCGGCACGGTCGAGCGCGTGGTCCTGGACGACGGCTGGGAGGTGGCGGCCGACCTGGTGATCGCCGGCATCGGGATCACCCCGGCCGTGGAGTTGGCCGAAGCCTCCGGCCTGGCGGTGGACAACGGCGTCGTCACCGATGCGCGGTTCCGGACCGAAGACCCGGCGGTGTTCGCCTGCGGCGACGTGGCGTCGATGTTCAATCCGCTGCTGGGCGCCCGGATCCGGGTGGAGCACTGGGCGAACGCCCTCAACGGGGGACCGGCCGCCGCCCGCTGCATGCTCGGCGGAATGCAGGAGTACGCGCCGGTGCCCTACTTCTTCTCCGACCAGTACGACCTGGGCATGGAATACACCGGGTGGGTGCAACCGGGCGGGTATGACGAGGTCGTCTTCCGCGGTGACCCGACGGTGTCCACGGAACGCGGGGCGGCCGCGCCCGAGTTCGTCGCCTTCTGGGTGCGCGACGGCGCGGTGCTGGCGGGGATGAACGCCAACGTCTGGGACGTCACCGAGACGATCGGCGACCTGGTGCGGGCCGGGTGGAACGGCACGAAGGTCGACCTGGCCGCGCTGGCCGACCCCGAGGTGCCGCTACAGGAACTGCTGTTGCCCGGGGCCTGACCCCCGTTTCTCGTCCACGCTCACGCGTGGTGCAGGACGGTCCCGACGTCCGCCGACTGCCCGTCGGCGCCGGGCCCGCCCGTTGCGGGCGAGCTGCCGTCGTGCTGCTGATCCTCCGAAGACCTACCGCTCCGCCGGTCGGGCGGGGTGCCGTCGGCACGCGCGCCGGGTGTGTCGATGCCGTTGTCGGCATGCGCGGGTGGCGCGGGGTCGGGATGCGCCTCGGCCAGCGACGGCGAACGCTGCCGCAGCACTGAGCTGATCCGCTCCGTCACCTCGGTGTTGATCACCCCGTGTTCCTCCGACAGCGGCCGGACGATCAGGTACCGCTCCGGCGCGTAGGACGCCCGGTCCCGGTAGCCCTGCACGGGGTCCACCGGCTCCTCGTCGGGCTCGCCCGCGTGTGGTGGCGGAACCGCCGCTGCCGCCCCGGCGCCTTCCTCCACGACGTCCGCGGCCGCCAGTGCGACGGCCCCGTCCAGCGCGGCGCCGGGCGCTCCGGCGTTGCCGACTTGCTCCTCGGCAACTGCCGCGAGGTCACCGGGGGCGCCGTCACCGGCCGGCCCTGCGTCCTGCACATCCCGCCGATCGGCCAGCACCGGGTCCGACTCGGACATGGACCCGTCGACCAGCACCGTCAGGTCCGGCTTGAGCCCGTTCACCGCCCACTGCGCAACCCTGGCCAGCCGCTGCTCCTCCACACCGGCCGCCCGGTGCGCGACGATCGTCGCGTCGGTGAAGCCCTCGGCCACCACCACGGCGCCCGACTCGAGGGCGGGTAGCACCCGCTCGTTGGTCAGATCGGCGAGGTCGGCCGAGGCCCGCAGTGCATCGGCGAGGCTCTCCGGCGGTGCGCCGCGTTCAACGGTGGGGTGCGGCGCGGTCACCCGCACCGTCAGCCAGCCCTGGGCACACAGCTGGGCGAGGACCGCCTCGACGTACTCGCCGACGGCGACCGGATCGGCGCCCTCGACGGCGATCAGCGCCCCCGCGTGCTCGTCGCGGTCGTCCCAGATGTTCACCCCTCGACGGCCGAAGATCCGCCTGGTCAGCCCGGATGTCAGGCCGCCGATCTGCCGACCGGTGATCAGGCTGACGGTGAACGCGATGAGGCCGCCGACGGCCAGCACGATGGCCGGTCCGGTGACGTCGAAGCGGAAATCGCCGACGGTCACCGGGTGCGTCCCGATCGCGCCGGCCAGGATCGGCCCGGCAGCGATGGTGCCCAGCAGGACGATCCGCACCGATGACATGACGAACGCGAAGACCCGGCCGCGCAGCTGGTCGCTGACCTCCTGGCCGATCATGGTGAAACCGTTGATCCATGCGATGCCGGCGAAGATTCCCATCACCGCGGCGGTGATGGCCGCACCTAGGAAGTCCTGCAGGATCGACATCACGATGAGCGAAATCCCGGCGAAGCCGATGGCCGGGGTGAAGATCATCCGGCGCGGCACGTTCGGCAGCACCTTGGGGCCGATCAGCATGCCGAAGGCCAGGCCGGTGAAGACGGACCCGAACAGGATGCCGTACCCGGCGTTGCCCGCGCCGAGCGTCGCCACATAGGCCTGGGCGACGCCGGCGACCAGCCCACCGGCACCGAACGCTCCGAGGATGCCGATGTAGATCGACCGCATCAGCTTGTTGTTGCGGACGAACGACACGCCCTCGACGATCAGCGAGAAGATGTTCTTGGTCGTGCTGCGGTCCCCGACGAAGGCCGGGATCAGCCGCCGGGACGCAAACACCATGCCGGCCGAATAGAAGTAGGTCAGCGCGTCGATGCCCAGTGCGATGTCGATGGCCGCGGTGTTCGTCGAGCCGCTGATCAGGGCGCTCCCGCCGCCGCCCGGGACGTCCGGCGCCCCGAAGAACGACGCGGCCGTGGACAGCACCACGAACAGCGTGGCCGCCACGGGCACCATCCCGTACACGGACACGTAGTTGAGCTGGTTGGCAACGGCCAGCCGCTCCCGCGGAACGATGTTGACCCACATCGCCTGCTTCGCCGGGGTCGAGAACAGGCCGATCGCCTCGACCAGGAACTGCGCAATCAGCAGCCACACCAGGTTGCCGGACACCAGGATCGAGACGTACAGCAGCCCGGCGAGGCTGTCGCCGACCACAGCGACGATGCGACGGTCGAACCGGTCCACCAGTGCACCCGCCACCGGGCCCAGAATCAGGTCCGGCAGCAGCCTGGTCAGCAGCACACCGGAGACCGCGGCACCCTGGGCGAGGCTGGACGAATCCTTCGTCAGGTACGCCGCGAGTGCCGTGGTGGCCAGCAGTCCGAGCCAGTCGCCGAGACTGGAGATGGCGATCGCCGACCACAGCCGGCGAAAGACCGGGATGCGCAGCAGCACACCGACCGAGTTCGGCTCGCGCTTGCGGTTCACCGGTTGAGCAGCTCGGTGACGAAGTCGATCGCCCGCTGCCCGAGGCCGGTGGAGAACGCGATCACGACCAGGAAGACGATCACGGCCCAGGTACTGGAGCCCTTCTTGGGCCCGGTGTTCCCGGGCGTCATGCTGCTGGTACGACGGCGCTCGGACGCCTGATCCCGGGCGGTGTGCCTGGTCTCGCCGCGTTGCGAGTACTGCGACGCCATCGGCGCCGCCGGCGCGACAGCGGACGGCGCGCCCGAGCCGCTGGACTGCGGGTGGGTCGCCTGGAAGGACAGCCGGTCGATCCGCTCCGACTGACCCGAGCGCATCGTGCGGAACATGGCGCTCAGGTCGCCGGCAGTCATCGAACGGCTCTGCGCGGTCAGCGGAGTCGCCGCAGGTCGTGCCGCGGCCTGGCGCGCGGGTGGGCCGGAGCTCGTCGGACCGACCGGACGGGCCGGACCCGGCCGCAGTGGCCTGCCCTGCGCGTCGACGACACGCCCCGTGGCAGGCCGGGCCGGGCGCTGGCCACGCGCGGCGACGGGTGCCCTGCCGCCGGCGGCGGACCTGCCGGCAGCGGGACCCGGCACCGGGGCGGCGCGCACTCCGGCGGATTCGGGCGGCCGGGGCGTCGGCGGGACGACGACCGGCACGAGGTCGACCGGCATGGGGGCGGACAGCGCATCCGGATAGACATCCAGCACCGGCATCAGCACAGACGGGTCCCCGGTGCCGTCAGAACCGCTGAGCGCATCGGTGAACCGACCGGTTCCGCGCTCGGCGTCGAAAGCCGCCGTCATGCCTGCATCGTAGGCGTCGGGCAGGACGAACCGGGGAACTTCCCGCCTCTACGCTGCGCGCGTACTCATCCCGACGACCGGGTCCTTCCGGTGCCCGCGGTCGCCTTCTTTGCGGCGGCTGTCTTGGTGGTGGCCGCCTTGGTGGCCGTCTTCTTGGCCGGGGCCCGCTTCGCCGCGGCCCGCTTGGGAGCCGGACCGCGCGCCCGGCGGTCGGCCAGCAGCTCGGCCGCTCGCTCCACCGTCAGGGTGTCGATCTCGTCGCCCTTGCGCAGCGATGCGTTCGTCTCGCCGTCGGTGACGTACGGGCCGAACCGGCCGTCCTTGATCACCATCGGCTTGCCGCCGGCCGGGTCGACGCCCACCTCACGCAGCGGCGGCGCCGTCGCGGCGGAGCGGCCACGGGTCTTCGGTTGGGCGTAGATGGCCAGCGCTTCCTCGAGGGTGATGTCGAACAGCGACTCCTCGTTCGGCAGCGAGCGCGAGTCGGTGCCCTTCTTCAGGTACGGCCCGTACCGGCCGTTCTGCGCCGTGATCTCCACGCCGTCCGCCGGGTCGGCGCCGACCACCCGCGGCAACGACAGCAGCCGCAGCGCCGTGGGCAGGTCCACCGTGCCGAGCGACATCGACTTGAACAGTGACGCCGTGCGCGGCTTGACCGCCTTCGCGGCCTTCTTGGGCGCGGCTGTGCCGCCGGTTGCGGACCCGTTGGCCGCGGTGCCGTTCGTCCGGGACCCGATTGCGTCATCGGGGCCGGGCACCACCTCGGTGACGTACGGCCCGTACCGGCCGTCCCGGGCGACGATCATGTGCCCGGTGTCCGGGTCGATGCCGAGCTCGTTCTCCGCCGCGTCACCGGACTGGGCGAACAGCTCCTCGGCGACCTCGGCGGTGACCTCGTCGGGCGGCAGGTCCTCGGGCAGGTTCGCGCGTTGCACGCTGCTGCCCTCGCCGTCGTCCTTACCGTCGTCGCCGGTGTTTGCCACGGTTCGTTCCAGGTACGGCCCGTACCGGCCGACCCGCACGGTGACCTGCCGACCTTCCGAATCGGTCAGCAGCGGCAGCGAGTTGACCTCGCGGGCGTCGATGTCCTCGAGCCGGTCGCCGACCAGCTTCTTCAGCCCGCCGGTGCGGCCGACCGAACCCTCGGGGCCGAGGTCGCCGCCGAAGTAGAATGCGCCGAGCCAGTCGGTCCGGCCGATCCGGCCGTCGGCGATGGCGTCGAGTTCGTCCTCCATGGCGGCGGTGAAGTCGTAGTCGACGAGCCGGGCGAAGTGCGTCTCGAGCAACCCGATGACGGCGAACGCGATCCATGACGGGACCAGCGCCTGCCCCTTCTTCCACACGTAGCCGCGATCGATGATGGTCCGGATGATCGAGGTGTAGGTCGATGGTCGGCCGATGCCCAGATCCTGCAGGGCACCGATCAGCGACGGCTCGGTGTACCGGGCCGGCGGTGTGGTGACATGCCCGGCCGGGATCAGCTCCCTGATGTCCAGCTGCTGACCGACGGTCAGGTTCGGTAGCCGGCGTTCGGCGTCATCCGCCTCGCCGCCGGCCTCCGCGTCGACGGTCTCGACGTAGGCCCGCAGGAAGCCGGGAAAGGTGATGGTCCGTCCGGACGCGGAGAACACGCAGTCCTGACCGTCGGCGGTGGCGGTGATCCGCAGCGAGAGCGTCAGGCCCTTGGCGTCGACCATCTGGGACGCGATGGTGCGCTGCCAGATCAGCTCGTAGAGCCGGAACTCGTCACCGTTGATCGACCGGGCGACCTGGCCGGGGGTGCGGAAGCTCTCGCCGGCGGGCCGGATTGCCTCGTGCGCCTCCTGCGCGTTCTTCACCTTGCGGGTGTACTGCCGCGGCGCATCGGGCACGTACTCCGGCCCGTACAGCTCCCGGGCCTGGGCACGGGCCGCCTCCTGGGCGGTGCCGCTCAGGGTGGTGGAGTCGGTCCGCATGTAGGTGATGTAGCCGTTCTCGTACAGCCGCTGCGCGGTCCGCATGGTGCGTTCGGAGTTGAAGCCGAGCTTGCGGCCGGCCTCCTGCTGCAGGGTGGAGGTCATGAACGGCGGGTACGGCCGGCGGGTGTACGGCTTCTCCTCCACCGAGCTGACGGTGGCCGTGCCACCCTCGAGCTGCCGGGCGAGCGTCCGGGCGCCGTCCTCGTCGAGCAGCAGCACGTCCGACCCGGCCTTGAGCCCGCCGGTGGCGGCATCGAAGTCCCGCCCGGCGGCGAGCCGGCGACCGGCCACCGACGACAGCGACGACTTGAACGCGTCCTTCGCCTCGGCCGAGGTCGGCGCCATGGAGGCGTCCAGTCCCCAGTAGGTGCCGACCCGGAACGCCATCCGCTCGCGCTCGCGCTGCACGATGATCCGGGTGGCCACCGACTGCACGCGGCCCGCGGACAGCTTCGGCATCACCTTCTTCCACAGCACCGGCGAGACCTCGTAGCCGTACAGCCGGTCCAGGATGCGCCGGGTCTCCTGCGCGTCGACCAGGTTGTCGTCCAGTGCCCGCGGGTTCTCCGCCGCGGCCCGGATCGCGGCGGGGGTGATCTCGTGGAAGACCATTCGCTTGACGGGCACCTTGGGCTTGAGGGTCTCGAGCAGGTGCCAGGCGATGGCCTCGCCCTCGCGGTCCTCGTCCGTGGCGAGGTAGAGCTCGTCGGCGCCGGCCAGCAGCGACTTCAGTTTGGCCACCTGCGCCCGCTTCTCCGGGGAGATGACGTACAGCGGCTCGAACCCGTTCTCGGTGTTCACGCCCAGCCGTGCCCAGGGCTCGCCCTTGTACTTGGCCGGCACGTCGGCAGCACCGCGCGGCAGGTCACGGATGTGGCCGACGGAGGACTCGACGATGTACCCGTCGCCGAGGAATCCGGAGATCGTCTTGGCCTTGCTCGGGGATTCGACGACCACCAGGCGTACACCCGAACCCGGGCTCGCCGATGTCTTTCCAGTGGCCATCAGGCTCACGCTCTCCTCTATATATGCCCATACATATCCCGTGGCGCAATGCCGATCTCAGGGTGGCACGGGCGGGAACAGGTCTTGCTGATCGTGCGGGGCGTCGCGGCTGCTTCACCGAGGGTGACGCGTGCAGGATGCCACAACCCGTCAACGCCCCCGTGTTTGTTTCACGATCGCACCCGCAGCACAGTTCCCGATCCAGCGGCTGTGGTGACCGTTGGCACGGCCCGACCTAGTGATGCCCGTGAACGGGGAAGGAGTGCGCCGGCGCCTCGGGTGGCGGGCTGCCGATCATCTCGGCCAGCCTCGTGCAGCGTCGATGACCGACAATACGCACGGCAGGACCACCGCCGCGAACCCCCAGCAGCGAACCGGCCAGACCGGCGGCCGCGCAGGCGGCCGCGAGCGGTTCGTGGGTGTCCGGTGCGTGCGGGTCGAGCCCGAGCAGGAACCCGATCTCCGCGGGCCGGCCGGCCGCGAGCGTCCAGCAGCGCAGGAACCCCGCAGTGATGACCACGTCGTCGGGCACGGATTTGACGGCCCCGCGCGTCCAATCCGCCGCGACCGCCGCCAGCATCGGCAGCCGATCGGTGCGCAGCAGGATGCCGCGAAAGGCGTGCGGGTCGACCAGGGTGGCTCCGGTGTCGCCGGCCGGCTCGGTCCGCTGCGCCGGCTCGGTTCGCTGTGCCGGCTCGGGTGCTTGCGCGGGCTTCGTGCCGGCGTCGGTGACCTCGGCGGGCACGTCCCGCACCCGGCATTCCCGCAGCAGCGCACTCGCCCGCCAGCCGTCGCCGAGCAGGATCGACATCCGGACACCGTCCGGGCCGGCGGCCAACTGTCCGTGCGCGGCGAGCAGCCCGCCGAGGTCCGTCAGTTGCGGCGGGGTCAGATCGGCGGAGAACAGCGACAGCTGCGTCACGCTTGTCCCCCTCACCCCGGATGGCCAGGGTAGCGCCCCCGCAGCCGGTTCCGGGCGCCGTACGCCGCACCGCCCACGGTGGGTGCCGGTCAGCCCGTGCTCGCGGCCGTGGGCGCCGAGCCCTGGTACAGCGCCGAGCGGGGCCTGAAGACGCCGCACGCGATGTACAGGACGTTGGTGACCAGGATCAGCCCGACGGTGGTCACCGCGATCAGCCCGGTGGCCAGGGCCGGCACCGCGTCGGGCGGCAGGGTGTAGGCGAAAACGACCCTGAGCACGGCATCGGCGAGTGTCCCGCAACCCCACAGCACGCTGGAGACCCGCCACATTCGCCGCCATCGCGGGGATCGCAGCCACAGCCCGTCCCAGTCGTCCGGCCAGTGCAGCCGCCCCTGCAGCAGCGGCCGGCTGAACACATACGACAGGGGCCGATCCGTGCCCGCGCTGACGAGGAACCAGACGCCCGTGACGCCGGTCAGCACCGCCTCCTTCGCGAGCAGGAACTGCGTGCTGCCGGCGATGGCCGCCACAACCGCACTGCCCAGCAGCATCGTCGTGAAATAGGCCGACAGGGCGTTGACGCGTTGCCGGCGGAGGAGCCCCACCAGGCCGGGGATCGCTGACACCAAGGTGGACACCAGCAGCGCGGCGTAGACGCTCCTCCCGGCGGCGCGGAGCAGGTAGTAGATCAACAGCGGCGCTGCCAGCCCGACCGCCGCACGGCCCGCCACCTCCAGCAGCCGCCGCCCGATCTCCCGGTTCGGCGTCGTCATCAGGAGCTCGTCCTCGTCGCCAGCTCGAACAGGGTGACCAACTCCCCCGCGTACAGCGCGCAGTCCATCGACGGGTTCACTCGGAGGGCGAACGGCAACCCGTCGACCGATCGCTGGACGACGGTGGCCATCACGGCGGCGTTGAAGGTGCGGAATTCGCCGGTGCGCTGCCCCCGCAGCAGAATCTGCTCGAGGTGGCCGGCAGCTGACTCGTCGGCTGTGATCCCTTCCTCGAAGCCGGCACCCATCATGACCTCCGTGAGCGCGACCATCTCCGCCCGATGGGTGTCGATGAAGCCGACGACCTCCCGGATGTAGGTGCGCAGCTGACCGGCTGCGGAGTTCTGCCGGCCCACCGACTCGCCGACCTGGCTTCCGAGGGAGCCGAGAACGTCGGACACCACCGCCGACATCAGGTCCGACTTCCCGCGGAAGTGGTAGGAGATGAGCCGGGTACTGGACAGCCCGGCGTGCTCGGCAATGCGGGCGAAAGAGGTTTTCCGGTAACCGCTCCCGGCGAGAACCGCGACGGCAGCGGTGAGTATCTGCCGGCGGCGGGCCTGATTCGTCACGGACTGCGCGGCCGAGCTGGTTTTTACCGACATGAGTAAAGAGTAACCTACGCGAGTAAACCCGCTATCCGCACTACCACTGCTCGAGCGCGAAGGCGGTCGGCTGGCGCCCGGAAGTCAGCCGAGAACGTCCCTGCAGGCCGGCAGGTTGCGGGCGGCGGCAACGACGCCGGGATCGACCGACGCCATGCTGTCCGGCGTCGACGCCTTGGCCTCTGCCTCGATGGCGTCGACGGCCGATTTCAGGTCGGACGTGCTGCGAGGGGTCAGCGCGGCGACGGTCTGCGCCCCCCGGCCATAGACGTCGGCGACGGCGGTGAAGCGCTCGATGGCGATGGACTGCAGGTCGTCGCCACCGGCCACCGTGGGCGGACGGGTGGCCTGCAGGACGCCGACTGTCGTCGACGCGCTCTTGGAGATGTTCGTGTACGTCTGGATGACCGTGTCCTGAGCCTCGGCGACGGTCTGACCCCTGGTGTCGGGCGATACGTACTGCTGCAGGTCCTTGGCGCCGCCGCAGAACACGGTGAACCATTTCTCGGTCGTGGCGTCCAGGGCCGTGGGCGCGGCCGAATCCTCGGTGTCCGTGCTCTCGGACGTCGAGGTGTCCTCCGACGACTCGGCCGTCGAGTCCGACGTGCTGGTGTCCGTCGTGCTGGTGTCCGTCGTGCTGGTGTCCGTCGTGCTGGTGTCGGTGGTGCTGGTGTCCGTCGTGCTCGTGTCCGTCGTGCTCGTGTCGGTCGCGCTGGTGTCCGTGCTGCTGGAGTCGGCAGTCGTCGTGCTGACGACCGCGGTACCCACCTGCGCCGAACCCTGTACCTCCGAAGAACAACCCGCCAGGAGCAGGGCGACCACGCAAACACCTGCGGCCCAAGCGGATGTGCTGCGCCTCATCGTTCGTCCTTCTTGGCAGTGACGTCCGGCGCCCGGTCAGGTCCGAACTCGGACGGGGGCTCTCGGCGGTGATGAGGTAGATCATGCAGGACAGCCCCCCGATGATCTGAAGGGGCTGTCCGGCACGGCATCACGGATCAGGTGGTTGCGACCTCAGCTGCCGAGGGTTTTGCAGGCCGGGATGGCCTTGACCCCCGCTGCCACATCGGCGGGCAGTTGGCCGACGGACTGCAGAGGTTCGATGGCAGCCTGCACCTCGGTCGACAGACCGGACAGCGCCTCTTTGAGCGCCGCGACGTCTGTTGTCTTGATCGCCGCGATCTTCTGTGCAAGTGCGGAGAGTTTGGGACCGGACTCCGCCAGCCCCGACGTCACCTGATTGGCAAAGTCCGTCCCGGCCTCGAAGGTGGGAGGGGGGGTGGACTTCAGCTCGGCCGCGGTATCGCTCAGCGTGCCGCCGAATTGGCTGAGGGCGTCGCTCAATTGCTGCGGGGTGGTCGCCGACGAAGCGCTGGTTTGAACCTTCGACAGGGTCGGTCCGACGCTGTCGCACAGCGTGGTGAACCAGGTCGTCGTCTGTTCGTCGAGGCTGGCGGGTGCAACGTCGGCGGATCCTGAACCGCTGGCCCCGCCCGACTCGGAGGTCATCGAATCCGTGGCCTCCGACGACATCGCCTCCGACGACATCGCCTCCGACGACATCGCCTCCGACGACATCGCCTCTGACGACATCGCCTCCGACGACATGGCCTCGCTACTGACCGCCGCGGCCGATGACTCCGCCGTGGTCGATGCAGCCGACCCCGATCCGCTGTCGGAGCTGCAGCCGGCGACCAGCAGCACGCCTGCCGCCAGCACAGCCGTCCATAGTGAGCGCTTCATTGACGCGTCCTTTCCCCTCGCCCGTGAGCCGGCCATCCCGGCCAACAGAGATGTGCGATGGCGCCGCCCGACGGACAGGATCCGCCCTGACGGACGACCCGGAGCCGACTGCGTACCCCCGCGGTTGTCACCGCGCGCTGATCGATGGAGAACCTACCGCTACGAGCGAGAACGCACTCGGCGGGGACTCCCGCGTGTTCACGGGGGTCCCCGCCGGGTGTAGGCGGTGCGCGGGCCGAAACGGCCGGCTGGTACGGGGTTCAACGGCCCCGGATCAGACCGGTTGGGTCTCCTCGGCGTGCAGGTGGGACTCACGCCGCTTGGACACCATCACCGCCGCCACGATGATCACCACAGCACCCGCGGCGATGCCGTAGCGCACAACGGTGTTCTCCGACGCACCGACGGTCAGCGTGACCACTGCGGGGGCGATCAGCAGCGCAACCAGGTTCATCACCTTGAGCAGCGGGTTGATGGCCGGGCCGGCGGTGTCCTTGAACGGGTCACCGACGGTGTCACCGATGACGGTGGCCTCGTGGGCGGGCGAGCCCTTGCCGCCGTGGGTGCCGTCCTCGACGATCTTCTTGGCGTTGTCCCAGGCACCGCCGGAGTTCGCCAGGAAGACGGCCATCAGGGTGCCGGTGGCAATCGCGCCGGCCAGGTAGCCGGCCAGCGGGCCGACACCGAGCCCGAACCCTACGGCGATCGGCGCGAACACCGCGAGCAGACCGGGCGTCGCCAGCTCCCGCAGCGAATCGCGGGTCACGATGTCGACGACCTTGCCGTACTCGGGCTTGTTGGTGCCCTCCATGATCCCGGGGATCTCCCGGAACTGGCGACGGACCTCGCGGACCACGGCGCCGGCTGCGCGGGCGACCGCGTTCACGGCCAGCCCGGAGAACAGGAACACCACGGCGGAGCCGAGGAGCATGCCGACCAGGGTGTTGGGCGACACCACGTTCGCGGTGAACTCGGAGACCGTCTCGCCCGCCGAGACCAGGGCGTTCTTGATCGCGTCGGAGTAGGAGCCGAACAGCGCGGTGGCCGCCAGCACCGCCGTGGCGATCGCGATGCCCTTGGTGATGGCCTTGGTGGTGTTCCCGACGGCGTCGAGTTCGGTGAGGATCTTCGCGCCCTCCACCGAGACCTCGCCGCTCATCTCGGCAACGCCCTGGGCGTTGTCCGACACTGGACCGAAGGTGTCCATCGCGACGATGACGCCGACGGTGGTCAGCAGGCCACAGCCGGCCAGGGCGATCGAGAACAGCGCCACGATGAGCGAGCCGGACAGCAGGAACGCGCCGTAGACGGCCGCAGCGATGACCAGCGCGGTATAGACCGCGGACTCGAAGCCGACCGAGATTCCGGCCAGGATGACGGTGGCGGCGCCGGTCAGCGAGCTCTTGGCGACACCCTGCGTCGGCTCGTTGTTCGTGTCCGTGAAGTAGCCGGTCAGCCACAGGATGACCGCGGCGAGCACGATGCCGATGACGACCGCGCTGATCGCGATGACGGCGGGGTTGCCCGGCAGGCCGGCCACGGCTTCGACGCCGAGGTCGTTGAAGTTGCTGGGCAGGTACACGAACGCGGCGACCGCTGAGAGCACCGCTGAGATCACGGCCGAGATGTAGAACGAGCGGTTGATCGTCACCAGGCCGGGCTCGTTGGACCTGGCCTTGGTGATGTAGATCCCGATGATCGCGGTGATGACGCCGATCGTCGGGATGATCAGCGGGAAGACCAGACCCTTCGCCCCGAACGCGGCGCTGCCCAGGATCAGCGAGGCCACCAGCGTCACGGCGTAGGACTCGAACAGGTCCGCGGCCATGCCCGCGCAGTCACCGACGTTGTCGCCGACGTTGTCGGCGATGGTGGCGGCGTTGCGGGGGTCGTCCTCGGGGATGCCCTGCTCGACCTTGCCCACCAGGTCGGCGCCGACGTCGGCGGCCTTGGTGAAGATGCCGCCGCCGACACGCATGAACATCGCGAGCATCGCGGCACCGAAACCGAAGCCCTCCAGGACCTTCGGCGCACCGCCGGCATAGACCAGAACCACCGTGGAGGCGCCGAGCAGACCTAGCCCGGTGGTGGCCAGTCCGACGGCGCCGCCGGTCCGGAAAGCCACCTGCATGGCCTTCTCGCGGCCGCCGTCACCGTTGGCGGCGGCCGCCACCCGGACGTTCGCCCGGGTTGCCAGCCACATGCCGAAGTAGCCGATGGACGCCGAGAACAGCGCACCCAGCAGGAAGAAGATGGAGCGGCCGACCCGCTGGCCGGTGTCGTCCGCCGGCAGCGCGAAGAGCAGCACGAAGACGATGACGACGAAGATTCCGAGGGTGCGGAATTGCCGCCCGAGGTAGGCGGCGGCGCCCTCCTGCACGGCGGCGGAGATCTCCTGCATCTTGGGTGTGCCCTTGCCTGCGGCGAGCACGCCGGCTCGCAGCACGAAGGCGATCCCCAAGGCGATCAGCGCGATCACTGCAACGCCGATGACGATCACTTGATCGCTGCCGGTAACCACGAGGTCCGCGGCGGTGTTGGAAGACATCGAGCTCCTGATCCATTCGGGAAACAAAAGTGGACCGGTCAACTCGTGCGGACCGGCGCTGGTCGAACGGCTTCGTCCGCCGGTCACCCGGCGTGACGCTGAGTACTGTAAAGCACCGGTAACGTTCAGCGCCCATCCCGATCCCCCGGTTGCCCGACACGTCACAGCCGTGGCGTGAGACATGGATCGAGTTGTCGGTGGGGCGCGGGAAGATAGAGCGGTGACATCACCGGAGCCGTGGGCGAATCCTGGCGGCTTGCTGACCGTGCTGAAGCAGTGTGACACCGATTCAGAGACCACCATCACATCGTGTATCACCCATGTGGAGCAGATCGCGGCTTCGGCCGGTAACGCGGCGCCGTGGCCGGAGTGGCTGCCCGATTCGGTGCGCGATGCGCTGCGGGCCAAGGGAATCGAACAACCCTGGTCGCACCAGGTGCGGGCCGCCGAGCTCGCACGCGCCGGTGTCGACGTCGTCCTGGCGACCGGCACCGCCTCCGGGAAGTCGTTGGCCTATCAACTCCCGGCGCTCGCGGCGATCTCGGCCGATCCGCGGGCCTGCGTGCTGTATCTGGCCCCGACCAAGGCTCTGGGCGCGGACCAGCTGCACTCGCTGGAGTCCCTTGGGCTTCCCGAGCTTCGCGCCGGCGGCTACGACGGCGACACCTCGATGCAGGACCGGGACTGGGCACGGTCACACGCCAACTGGGTCCTGACCAACCCGGACATGGTGCATCGCGGGATGTTGCCTGCGCACCCGAGATGGGCCCGCCTGCTGCGCCGGCTCGCCTACGTCGTGGTCGACGAGTGCCATGCCTACCGCGGGGTCTTCGGGTCGCACGTCGCGCTGGTCCTGCGGCGGTTGGACAGGCTTGCCCGGATGTACGGCTCGGAGCCGGTTTTCGTGCTCGCGTCGGCCACCTCCGCCGACCCCGAGCAGGCCGCGGGCAGGCTGATCGGGCGGCCGGTGCGCGCCGTGACCGAGGACGGCGCGCCGCGGCCCGGCGCCGATTTCGTGTTGTGGGAGCCCGCGGTGCTGCCCGGCGCCGAGGGCCAGGACGGCGCCCCGGTCCGCTCCTCCGCTCCGTCGGAAGCGGCCCGGATGATGGCGGACCTGGTCGCGGCAGGCGCACGGACGCTGACCTTTGTCCGGTCCAGGCACGGCGCGGAGCAGGCGGCGCTGTCGGCGCAGCGCCGGCTGGAGGACCTGGCGCCGGGCCTGGTCGACAAGGTGGCCGCCTACCGCGGCGGTTACCTGCCGGAGGATCGTCGGGAACTGGAGCGCGCGCTCGGGTGCGGGGACCTGATGGGGGTCGCGTCCACCAACGCGCTGGAGCTCGGTGTCGACATCGCCGGCCTGGACGCGGCGGTGCTCGCCGGTTATCCGGGCACCCTGGCCTCGGTGTGGCAGCAGGCGGGCAGGGCCGGGCGGCGGGCCGATTCCGGTCGACGGGCACTGGTGGTGTTCGTGGCCCGGGACGACCCGCTGGACACTTATCTCGTCCATCATCCGGAGCGCGTCTTCGGCCACCCGGTCGAGGCGGCGGTGACGGACCCGACCAACCCCTATGTGCTCGGGCCGCACCTGGCCTGTGCCGCGGCCGAACGTCATCTGACCCCGGCCGACATCGAGCTCTTCGGCGGACCGGCGATCCGTCCGGTGCTGGACGAGCTGGTGGCCCGACGGGTGTTGCGGCGTCGGCCCACCGGCTACCACTGGGCGGAACCGGGCCACCCTGCCGACGGTGTTGATCTGCGCGGCGGTGGCGGCGGCATGGTGGCAATCGTCGACGAGGACACCGCACGGTTGCTGGGTACGGTGGACCTGCACCGCGCGCCGTCGGCGGTGCACACCGGCGCGGTCCACCTGCACCGCGGCGAGAGCTTCGTCGTCCAGGACCTCGACCTGGAACACGGTGTTGCGCTGGTCCGGCGAGAACGTCCCGACTGGTCCACGATCGCCCGATCACACTCGACGGTGTCGATGGGTGCGCTCCAGCAGCGGCGGTCGCACCCCGGCGGGGTGACGGTGGGCGTCGGGCCGGTCGAGGTCACCGAGCAGGTGATCGGTTACCTGCGGCGCCGGCCGAGCGGCGAGTTGATCGACGCGATCGGTCTGGACATGCCCGAGCACACGCTGCGCAGCAGGGCCGTCTGGTACACGGTGTCGCTGTCGTCGCTGCTGTCCGCCGGGATCGGAGAGGCGGCGGTGCCGGGCGCGCTGCACGCCGCCGAGCACGCCGCGATCGGGTTGCTGCCGCTGTTCGCGGGCTGCGACCGGTGGGACATCGGCGGACTGTCCACCGCACTGCACCCGGACACCGGCGAGCCGACGGTCATCGTGTACGACGGATACCCCGGCGGCGCCGGGTTCGCCGACCGCGGGTTCGCTGTGATGCGCGACTGGCTGGCGGCGGTGCGCGAGGCCGTGGCGGACTGTCCCTGCGAGGCCGGCTGCCCCTCGTGTGTGCAGTCCCCGAAATGCGGCAACGGCAACAACCCGCTGGACAAGGGCGGCGCGGTGGTGATCCTGCGGCTGGTCACCGCGGCGCTGGGGAACGCTGCGACGGCCGTTGAACCGGATGACACCGACGAGAGCTGTCACGGGTCGTCGGCGGGCGTCGAGGCGTCGGCGTTGGTCGGCGCGGTCCGCCACTGAGATCTCGGCGTCGTGGGTCGCTGTCAACCCTCCGCCGGCGGGCTGGACGGGACCGGCGTCACCGGTCCCGCCCGTGCCCGCCCGGCGGCAGAGCCGGTCAGCGCACCGGCTCGCACCTGCACGGTCACCGTGACCAGGACATCGGGTCCGGTGACCGAACAGGACTGCACGGCCGCCTCATTGGCCGACGCGACCGCGACCGCCACCGCGCAGGCGATGTCCGGTCCCTGCAACACCTTCGCGGCACCGGCCAGCGCGGCCAGGTCGGCGGCCGTTTCGGCGCGTTGCCGGGCCACCACCCCGGCGGCCAGCTGGACCGCCAGGCCGGTGACCACGATCAGGACCACACAGCCCAGGCAGGCGTACACGGTGGCCACTCCCCTGTCGTCGCTGCTGCGATCCATCCGCCTGCTCCGGTCCTTTCGGCCGCTGACGTCATTCACGCGCGAGGTCGATTGCACTGAACCCCTTCCCGGGAATTCGTCTCGACCCGCCGGCCCGCCCGCGGATCGACGGCGCCCGGTGGCTGGTCGGCCCCGCGGCACCACTACCCACCGGGCTCGCGGGCCGCCGCGGCGGACGCACTGATCGTGACGCCGGGCAGCATCCCGCCGACCGGCCGGGCGGAGACGGTTGCGGTGATCAGTTCCCCGGACCCACCGATGCTCAGCGATGCCCCCGGCGGTGCGAGTGCCGCGACAGCTGCAGCGGCACCGGCGGAGTCACCGCGACCGGCGAGCCGGGCCGCCTCCCGAGCGGCGTCCGCACATCGCAGCTGCGAGATCATGCACGCCAAACCCGCCAGGCAGGTGACCAACACCACCGCCAGCACCGCCAGCGCCATGGCGGCCTCCACCGTCACCCCACCGCAATCTGCTGTGGGCCGGGCGGGCCGGACGCAGCGCCGCCCCCGTCGACGGCGCTGCGTCCAGGATCGAGCGGTCACCGAGGACGGTCAGAAGGTCGTCGACAGTGCCGAGTTGATGAGATTCGTCAGGCCGGCGACGACCGAGTCGCCGGTGACGATCTTGTAGAGCACCGCGGCGAAGGCAGCGGCGACCACGGTTCCGACGGCGTATTCCACCGTGCTCATCCCGGCATCGTGCAGACCTGTGTCGGCCGGCTGTCGGACTGTCAGGTCAGGTGCAGCGGCAGCATTCTCGACGACGCACCCTCGCCCGCAACGGCACGACGTGACCACCGCAGCGGCCTCTTGCACGGGGCCTGCGACCGCTGTCCGCGCCATCTGCTCCGGCCGAGCCGGGCACGTTGGTGATGGCCGTCCCATGACTGCCGATTGCGATCCGTCGGACGGACCTGTCAGCACAATGTCTTGCAGCACAACAACTCCCCTCGTCGCCGACCGGGCGCCGGCGTTCGGTTCGATCATGTCGTCGCGGACCCGGCCGACGCTGCGATGTCGGCTGGATGTGGATGGATGTGGGGCTGTGCACTACTGCACAGGGTCAGTGCCGAGGCTCGCCGGAGAGGAACCCGTGGTGGGGCATCGCTTCTCAGAAGATGTCGAGTTGTCCGAGCAGTCCGACGACCACCGGTGCGAGGCCGAGACAGAGGAATGCCGGCAGGAAGCAGATCCCGAGCGGAGCAGTCATCAGTACCCCGGCGCGGCCTGCCGCGCGGAGAGTCGTCGCAGCGTCTTCCGCCCGGAGCAGGGCGGCGTGCTCGCGCACCGCCACGGCGAGGCCGCCACCCCCTGCGGCGGACCGGCGTGCAGCGGCCGCCAGCGGGGCGAGTTCTTCGACGGCGTCGGCCGCGCGCCATGCGCTGTGCGGGTCTGCGCCGAGCGACAGCATGGCCGCGACAGATTCCAGTACCGCCAGCGGTCCTTTCGCTGCCTGTCCCGGCTCAGCAGAACCCGGCGGATCCGTCAGCGGGCGACCATCGCCGCGCCGGCCCGCGGTGTCGATCTCGAACGTTCCGCCGCTGCGCGTCGCAGTCGCGCGCGCTGCTGGTCCCCCGTCGTCCGGATCGGCAGCCGTCATCGCCTCCGAAACGGCGCGCAAAGCGGGCGCGACGGCCATCCCGGCGTCGAGGCAGGCGGCGAACAATGCGGCGTGCACCGCGACCGCAGCGCGGTCCGCCCTCCTCGTGTGCGCCGAGCGGCCGGCGGACCGTCTACGCACGAGCAGTCCGGACACCGGGCCGAGCCCGACAGCCCACCACCACCGATCGGGAGACAGCAGCAACACCGCCGACGACACCGCGATGGCAGCCAACGCAGACCGCCGCCAGGTCCCGGCGTCGCGCAACCGCGGCCGATCGAGGCCGGCGGCGGGCGCCGGTGGCAGCCGAATCGGGTCGGGAACGACGACCAGCGCCAGCGCACACAGGATCAGCGCAGCGGCGGCAGTCGGCGGGGCGCTCAGCACGGTCCGGCTGCGACGATCGCCCGGTCCGTGCGCCGGCGCGGCGGGGGTCGGCCGAACGGCCGGTCGTCTCGGCGGGTCGGCCCCCGGCGCCGCCGCGGCCGCCGACCCGCGCTCATGACGCCGCTATCCGCGCCGACCACAACAGTCCCGCGCAGGTCAGCAGCACACCGACGACCAGCAGCACCCGGCCCACCGTGCTGCCCAGCAGGACTCCGACGGGATCGGCTCCCATCCCCGACCCGAGCAGCAGACCCATCACGGGCAGTGCCGCCATCACGTATGCCGACACCCGGGGGCCGGCCACCTCGCCGGCCCTTCGGGAATCGCTGGCGAGCACCTCCGTCAACTCCGCCGCCAGACCGTCGATGAGCGGGGTGAACGCAATGCCGTGCCGCCGGCTCAGCAGCCAGCCCATGCGGAGCCTGAGCAATGCAGAACCGGCGGGGAACCAGTCGGTCGTCACCATCCCGCGGTGATCGTCGGCGCGCATGGACTGCGCCAACGCACCAAGAACCTCCGCACCCTGTCCTCTCGCGACGCTGCGACTGTTGTCGGCCGCCACCGCGGGGTCGGCACCGGCATGCAGCTCACGGCCGAGACCTGTGACGGCAGCGACAATGTCGGTCACGGCCTGCCGACGGCGGCGGACCGCAAGCTGCTGCCGGATCAGCAGCCTGGCCGTCCAGCAGGCCGCGGCCCCGGCCATCCCGCCGGCGACGCCGGCGAGCGCGACCATGGCGCCCAGGACGGACACCGCGGCCGCCACGCCCGCCCAGGACCACACCGACGTTCCGCGCAGCGGGCTGCCCGGTTCAGCGGCTCGGTCACCGCGCCCGCCGGTCCGGGGCAAGGTACCGCGACGGGTGGAGGGCCGGGTAGGCCAGCACAGCAGCGCCGCCGCCAGCAGCAGGGCGGTCACCACGGAACCCGTTCACCCGCCTCGGCGAGCAGCCCGGCGAGCAGGGGTGCGCCCGGACCACCCGGCACACCCTCCACGAGGGCGGGCAGCGCCTCGACCGAGCCGGCCGAGCCCCTTCGCAGCACCGCGATCTCGCTCAGCACCCGGCTCCGGGCGGCTCGCCGGACGTGCAGCACGACGCGCACGGCGCCGGCCAGTTGAGCATGGACCGCCGCACGGCCGACGCCACCCAGCGCGGAGAGAGCCTCGACGCGGGCGGGCACGTCGGTCGCGGTGTTGGCGTGCAGGGTGCCGGCGCTGCCGCCGTGACCGGTGTTGAGCGCTGCCAGCAGGTCGACGACCTCCGCGCCGCGGACCTCGCCGACCACGATCCGGTCGGGTCGCATCCGCAGCGCCTGCCGCACCAGGTCGCGGAGCGAGATCGTGCCCGCACCCTCGACATTCGCCTGCCGCGCCACCAACCGCACCACATGTGGGTGCGGCGGGCGGAGCTCTTCCGCATCCTCGACGATCACCAGCCGTTGGTCCGTCGGGACGGCGGTCAGCAGCGCCGAGAGCAGTGTCGTCTTCCCCGATCCGGTACCGCCGGTCACGAGAAACGACACACCGGCGCGTAACAGACCTTTCACCGCAGGTAACGAAACCCCGGGGAGGGTTCCGCTGGACTGCAGCGCGGCCAGGTCGTGCCGCACCGGGCGCAGCACCCGCAGCGACAGGCACGTCCCCGAGGCCGCGACCGGCGCGAGCACCGCATGCAACCTGGTGCCGTCGGCCATCCGGGCGTCCACGTAGGGGTGCGCGTCATCCAGCCTGCGGCCGGCGGCGGTCGCCAACCTGCGCGCCAGCCGCTGCACGGCCGCCTCGTCGGCGAATCCGACGTCGGCGGATTCCCAGCCGGCGCCGCGGTCCACCCGGACATCTCGCGGCCCGTTGACCACCACATCGCTGGTCTGTGGATCAGCGAGCAGATCGGCGAGTGGACCGGCACCGACGAGTTCCCGCTGCAACCCACGGATCAGACCGAGCATCTCGGCATCGCTGACCAGCACGGGGGACTCCGCCCGCAGCGCCCGTGCCAGGGCTGTCGGCGTCGGCTCGAGGCCATCGTCGACCAAGCGGCGCTGCACCCGTTCGATCAGCGCCTCGTCGAGCATCCCGCCGGGTGCGGCCGTCCCCGCGGGCGGGCTGGACGGCGTCATGCCACCGGGGCGAGGTGAGCGAGCACCCGCCGGGCCGCGGACGCCAACGGCCGCCGGGACGAACCGACGATCGAGAGTCCGACCTCCAGATCGCGGGGAAGTGACGGGTCGGCTCGCATCCAGGCGAGCAACGGAAGTTGCAGGACGTCGGCGAGTTCGTGGGCGCCCAGCCCGCCCGGGGACGGCCCCCGCACGACGATCCCGGCCCGGCACCCGAACGAATTGATCCGCGAGGTGACGCGTTCCGCCGCCCAGCACCCCCGCACATCGGCGGGCGTGACCACCACCACCAGGTCGGCCACCTCCAGCGCCCGATCGGCCGCCGGCGCCGGGTGTCGTGGGAGATCGACGATCGTCACTCCGCCCGCCCGTCGCGCCGACCCGAGCACGAGATCCATCGACAGCACGTCCACCTCGGCCGCATCGCGCCCCGGGGCCAGCACGCCGACCCGGCCACGACCTGCTCGCACCGTCGGTACCGCCTGCTGCAGCGCGTCCACCGGCAACCGGCCCGAGGAGGTGCCGAGATCGCGCCACCGCAGGCCAGGAACCTCCTCGATGCCGAGCAGGACGTCGCACCCGGCTCCCCAAGGGTCGGCGTCGATGAGCAGCGATTGCGTTCCGGCGTGCGCCGCGGCGAGCGCGAGCGCGGCAGCGAAGACGGAGGCGCCCGCGCCACCGCACGCACCGAGAACGGCGAGGCACGCACCGTCGCCCGGGCCACCGGCGACGGCGTCGGACAGGGCGGCGACCAGGAGTTCTTCGGATCCGTGCAGCGGCAGCGTGCGGTCGACGCCGAGCCCAATGCACAGTTCGAGCAAGTCTGCGGACGGCTGACCCGTGGTCACGACGATCACCCCGGCCCGGCGGTTGAGCCGGGCGGCGGCGGCCGCGGGCACCAGGGCGGCGTCCAGGATCACCGTCGGCGCGGATTGCCACAGCGCGCGCGACCTCGGGTCGCGCGTGTGGTCTACGTCGACCGCCGCGGCCGCCGCCACCCGCTGAAGCTCGTCGAGCAGCGCCTCGTCGCTGGTGATCAGCAATGGTCGTCGGTCCACGGTCGCTCCCCGTCCGGCGCCACGATCGGGGCGCCTCGGACAAGTAGGCGCCGGCGGAGCCGGTCGCGGTGGTGCAGCACCGAGGTTTGTGGACAGATCGCGACCGGTGGACCAACCGACGGGGTCAGTGCCCTTCGCTGCTGTCGGGAGACGTACCACCCGGACCGCACGACGACCATTGAGCGGCAGCACCGTACGGAGCCGAATCGAACCGGCGGCGATCGCCGGTCGGTTTCGCAGCACTACAAGCGTTTTCGTCGTGTGCTCGGCGGCGCAGGCCGACATCGAGCGAGAGGGCGGAGAATAGGGGCGGCCCCCGCCAGGGGGGAGGGCGGGGGCCGCGGGGTTCAGCTCCGGGGGGTTGAGCTGAACCGTGGTCGGCTCCCGGGGGGGTGGAAACCGACAACTTCACTGTAGACCTGCGGTTAGGGGTTCGTCACCTAAAGACCCGGACAGGTTGCAAAGATCTTCACTCGCTAACTCGTTCGGCCCCATTCGGGTGCATCTGAATCGGTCCGGGCCAAAGGACCGCCCGCCACCGGTTGCTCCCCGGCACGGCACGGCGTATCACTGACACAGGGACCCCCGACCGGCCAGAGACGGGATGGAAGAGAAATTCCGCCAACCCCGTTCGGAGCTCCCCGCGTAGGCCCCGGTACCCACTCACCGCTATAAGCCGCGGGAGGTACGTCGTCAGGGTTACCGACGAAGGTCGCGGAGCCCGTCACGACGAGTCGTGGTGAAGCTTGGTAGCTGGTTCACCTGCGCAGACGGCGCCCCATTTCGGTGGGGCGCCGTCTTCATGTCCGGGGTGCGAGGGCTGGTTCGGAAGTGGCCGCCGGTCGACGGGGCGCCGCGGAACCGGCCGCCGACGGCCGTGCAGCAGCAACCGTGTGACAGATCGCTCCCGCCGGGGTGATGCAGCCCCTCGCGATCCGGGGCTGCGGCAGCCACTTGCGTCTCGCTGTCGGTCAGCGACTTGTGGCTCGTGAGCGTGCTCGGGTCCGGCCGTCGCTTCGACGATGCGGTAACCGGGTGGCAGACAAAATCACCCGAACAGCCGAACTTCGCCCGACACGCCCAAGCGGCGCCGCTTCTGACGGAATGTAACGAAAAGATCACTGTATGCAGCAGTATGGATCTCCCCACCCCGGGCGAGGCCTCGCCGCCGCCGACTCCAGGGTTCTTCGACGCTTCGACACTGACCCTCGATACCGGACGATGCGCCACCTGAAGAACGACGTACCAAACTCTCCCGAACGGGTGGCTCGGCGCAATACCCGTTCGTACCGCCCGCGCGCGGCGGAATCTCAAACCGCCGCGTCAGCGATGGACAGCCCCTCCCGGACGCCCTCGACCAGCCACCGCGCGCCCTGCCACTGCCACCGGAGAACTGCTTGCAGGTCGCCGGTCGCAAAGGCCGCGACCGCTGCCGGATAGCGGCCCGCGGCCCGCAGGTAGGCCGCCTCCGGCACCGTCAGACCGGTGGGGTCGAAGCCGGAAGTGATCATGGTCAACCGCGCCGCGGCCCGGGCCACCACCCCGTTCGCCCGATCGAAGGGACGCAACGCGACGAGCGTGCCGTGCACCATCGCGACCTGAACCGGCCCCGAGAAGTCTGTTGCGGTCACCAGTTCCGCCAATGCCGGCAAGTATGGTGCGACTTCCGGGCGCGGCCTGCCGAGCTCCGAGGACGCCGCGATGTCCGCCGCGGCCAGGGTGTGCAGGCGCGCCAGCACCTGCAGCGGCGAGCGCGGCCATACCGCCGCCATGGAACCGAGGGCGGCGGCGACCCGCAGCGAGCCGGCCAGCACCGGATCGCCCACCGTCGACGCCTCGTTGTCCACGGCCAACGGCGCACCGTCCAGCGCCGCCGATGCGCGCGCCGCCCGCACCGAGGCGGCCGCGGCGGTCCGGGCCCAACCGGTCCGGTTCGCCGGATGCATCCGCAACGCGGTGATCGCGGCGCGCGCCCTTTCGACCGCAACCGCGACATCGGCGTCGGTCAGCGGTTCGGCGGGGGTCAGCGGTTCGGCGTCCGTCATGGGAAGCCCGCACCGGCGGTGGATGTCACCGGCGAACGATACGGCCGATGCTGACCGAGGTGCGCCGGCCGAGACCTGCGATCGACCGGCCGACACCTGCGATGGACCGTGCAGTGCCACCCGTCCGTGGCGCCCGGACGGGTCACCCGATCGTCGCGGATGAACAGCACCAACGAAGCGTGGCGAGAAATCGCAGCCAGCGATACCTTCCACCCACGACGCGCCGGTCCGACTCTCGCCGCCCGAGCGGTGACGAGGAGGTGGCGCGGGCCAGCCGGGGCACATCCTCGGGCTCCCCGCCCGGCGGAACCGACCGAGATCGGGCACATCGAGCGCGACGGAGTGAGACAACGAGACAATACGTACAGACCGGTCCAGATCGGCACTGATCGGCACTGATCGGCACGATCGACATAGCTCGACAACGACACCGCCGTCACCAAGGAGAAGCCCTGTGAGTGGTCCCGCGATCCCGACCCAGTCATCCGCCATTGCCTTGGACAACCTCGGCACCGAAGCCCGGACCTTCCCGCCGTCCGCCGAATTCGCCGCTCAGGCGAACCTCACCGCCGACGCCTACAAGCAGGCGGAGGCGGATTTCGAGGGCTATTGGGCCGAGCAGGCCAACCGGCTGTCCTGGGCGACCCCGTTCAGCACGGTGCTGGACTGGTCCGATTCCCCGCACGCCAAATGGTTCGCCGACGGCACCCTGAATGTCGCGTACAACTGCGTCGACCGGCATGTCGAGGACGGGTTCGGGGACACCGTCGCAATCCACTGGGAGGGCGAGCCCGGCGATTCCCGCAGCATCACCTATGCGGAGCTGCAGCGCGAGGTCTCCAAGGCGGCCAATGCCCTGACCTCGCTCGGCCTGAACGCCGGTGACCGGGTGGCCATCTATCTGCCGATGATCCCCGAGGCTGTCTTCGCGATGCTGGCCTGCGCCCGGTTGGGGCTGGCGCATTCCGTCGTCTTCGCCGGATTCTCCGCCGAAGCCCTGCGCACCCGCATCGGCGACGCGCAGACCCGGGTCGTGATCACCGCCGACGGGCAATACCGCCGCGGGACCGCGGTGTCGCTGAAGGCCGCCGTCGATGAGGCCGTTTCCGGCGCCGACACCCCGGTGGAGCACGTCCTTGTCGTCCGCCGGACCGGGATCGACGTCGACTGGAACGCCGCGAAGGATTTGTGGTGGGACGAACTGGTCGACGGCCAGTCCGACCAGCACACCCCGCAACCATTCCCGGCCGAACAACCGCTGTTCATCCTGTACACCTCGGGCACCACCGGGAAGCCGAAGGGCATTCTGCACACCTCCGGCGGGTACCTGACGCAGGCCGCCTACACACACAACGCCGTCTTCGATCACAAGCCCGGCCAGGACGTCTACTGGTGCACCGCCGACATCGGCTGGGTCACCGGGCACTCCTACATCGTCTACGGACCGCTGGCGAACCGGGCGACCGAGGTGATCTACGAGGGCACCCCGAACGCCCCGCACGAGGGGCGGCACTGGGAGATCGTCGACAAGTACAAGGTGTCGATCTATTACACGGCACCGACGCTGATCCGGACCTTCATGAAGTGGGGTCGGGAGATCCCCGGCAAGTACGACCTCGGCTCGCTGCGGGTGCTGGGTTCGGTCGGCGAGCCGATCAACCCCGAGGCGTGGATGTGGTACCGGGAGAACGTCGGGCACAACAACTGCCCGATCGTGGACACCTGGTGGCAGACCGAGACCGGCGGCATCATGATCTCGCCGCTGCCCGGGGTGACCGCCTGCAAGCCCGGCTCGGCGATGGTGCCGCTGCCGGGCATCAGCGCCAAGGTGGTCAACGACGAGGGCATCCCGGTCGGCAAGGGCGAGGGCGGGTACCTGATCATCGACAAGCCGTGGCCCGGGATGCTGCGCACCATCTTCGGCGACGACGAGCGGTACAAGGACACCTACTGGTCGCGGTTCGCCTCCCAGGGCTACTACTTCGCCGGTGACGGCGCCAAGTACGACACCGACGGGGCGCTGTGGCTGCTGGGACGGGTCGATGACGTCATGAACATCTCCGGGCACCGGATCTCCACCACCGAGGTCGAGTCCGCCCTGGTGTCGCACCCGTCGGTGGCAGAGGCCGCCGTCGTCGGCGCCAATGACGAGATGACCGGACAGGGCATCGTCGCCTTCGTCATCCTCCGCGGCTCGGCGAAGGACACCGACACCCTCGTCGGCGAACTGAAGGCGCACGTCGCGCAGGAGATCGGCCCGATCGCCAAGCCGAAGCGGATCCTGGTCGTGCCGGAACTGCCCAAGACCCGGTCCGGCAAGATCATGCGCCGGCTGCTGCGCGACATCGCGGAGAACCGCGCGGTCGGCGACGCCACCACGCTGCAGGACAGCACCGTGCTGAACCTGATCTCCAGCGGCCTGTCGAACGCCAAGGCCGACTAGGCGTGTCTGGCAAGAGCGGCCAGACTCGCCCTCTGTATCGAATTGCGCCTGGCGACTCCGTCGCAGGCGACTAGCGGGTACCGGAGTGGGTCGATGGTGTCGCTTTTCCGGCAGCACCACCGGCCCACTCCGCTACTCTCCGATCCATGTCGAGCCTGCCGGTGTCCAGCACCCCGATCACCTTCGTGTTGTTCGGCGCGACGGGTGATCTCGCCAAACGGATGGTTCTTCCGGCCTTCTATTCGCTGGCCCAGCAGAAGCTGCTGCCGGAGAACTACCTGCTGGTCGGCAACGGCCGCGGTGACGTGTCGCACGAGGACTTCCGCGAGCACGTCCACAAGGTGCTGACCGAGTTCGGGCCGCGACCGGAGACCGGGCCCTGGGAGGACTTCGCCTCCCGGCTGCGGTTCGCCGGTGGCGGGTTCGACAGCGAAGACCCGGGCAGCCTGCTCGACGTTCTCGGCCAGGCCAAGGCCGAACTCGGCGACGACGCACAGATGGTGCACTACTTCGCCGTCCCGCCGTCAGCCTTTCCGGAGTTGACCGCCGCCCTGGGCGCGCACGACCTGGCGAAGAACTCGCGGGTCGTCTACGAAAAGCCGTTCGGCACGTCGCCGGAGAACTTCCGGACCCTGGACGCCGCGGTGCACCGGGTCCTGAAGGAATCGCAGGTCTATCGGATCGACCATTTCCTCGGCAAGGAGGCGACGCAGGACCTGCATGTCCTTCGCTTCGCGAACAGCCTTTTCGGTGACGCCTGGAATTCTCGGCACATCAAGGCGGTGCAGATCGACGCCCCGGAGAAACTCGACATCGACGACCGTGCGCTGTTCTACGACGCCACCGGCGCCATGCTGGACATGCTGATCACCCACCTGTTCCAGGTCGCCGCGGAAGTCGCGATGGAGCCGCCCAAGAGCATGAGCGCCGAGCACCTGCAGTCCGCCAGGGAGAAGGTGATCTCCTGCTTCCGGCCGCTCGACCCGGCCGAGGTGGTGTTGGGGCAGTACGACGGCTACCTGGATGTGAAGGGCATCAAGCCCGGGTCGACCACCGACACCTTCGTCGCCGCCCGGATGTGGGTGGACAACGACCGGTGGCGGGGGGTGCCGTTCCTGATGCGCACCGGCAAGCGGATGGCCGGCGCGACCCAGCGGGTCAGCATCATCCTCAAGGAGCCGCACGCCGCCCCGTTCCCCGTCCCGAAAGACGGTGGGGTGCTGACGTTGTCGCTCGAAGGCACCGGCGCAGTCGAGCTGTCCATGGTCGTCAAGGAACCCGGACCGGGGCTCGACCTGACCGTCACGGACGCGAAGATCGTGCTCGGCGACGTCTCCGGTTCCGACGCACTCGCCCCGTACGTCCGGCTGATCCACGACGTGCTGATCGGTGACCGCTCGTTGTTCACCCGCCCGGACGGGCTGGCGAGCGCGTGGGAGGTCCTGGACCCGGTGCTGCAGCATCGTCCGACCGTCCAGCCGTACCCGCAGGGCAGCTGGGGACCCGCCGCGGCCGCCGAGTTGGCCGCGCCGGACCGCTGGCTGCTGGGTCAGTAGCGCCTGCCTGATCGGACCTCGACCCGCGAATCTGACCGCCGACGCGCCCCCTGGCGGCAACCGTCGCCGACCTGGCATGGCACGATGAACCCCGCCGCAACACAGGCCGGCCCGCCGAGCTTCAGGAGAAGGCTGTTATGACTTCCGGCACGACGCCGACGCCACCGAACCACTTCACGGTCGCCGGGTCGACGCCGGCGTCCATCCCGTTGGTCGCCGAGCCGGCCGTGGACCGCAACGGCTCGGTGGGTGAGCTGGTCAAGGACGTGTCGACGCACATGTCCACGCTGATCAGGTCCGAGATCGAGCTGGCCAAGCTCGAGGTGACCCAGACAGTCAAGACCGGCGCCACCGGTGGGGTGATGTTCGCGATCGCCGGCATCATCGGGGCGTTCTCACTGTGGTTCTTCTGGTTCATGGTCGCCCAGATCATCGCCATCTGGCTGCCGGAATGGGCTGCCTTCACGATCGTCTTCGTGCTGATGGTGCTCATCGCCGCGGCGTTCGCCTTCCTCGGGCTGCGCAAGGTCAAGAAGGTCAAGAAGCCGGAGAAGACGATCGCGTCCCTCGAGCAGACGGCGGCGGCGCTGAAGACGGCTGCCACCGGCTCCTGATTCCCGAACCGGACGAGCCCGGTCCCGACCAGCCGGTCCCGCAGATCCAGCCCGCCGTGCCGGACGACGACCCCGACCCTGAAGAGCGGGGAGACCCCGCTCGGCGGCTGTTCGGCCGGCGCACGGGCGGCCGCGGCGGGCGGGACAGCGCGGCCGACATCGAGGACCTGCTGGACCCGGGGGCACCGCCGGCAACCGATGACGAGCCGGTCCCCGACGGATCGATGCTGCGGGACGAGGGACCGTGGCGGCACCGCGACATCAGCGCGAACGGCATCCGCTTCCACGTCGCGGAGGCCGGATCGGGCCCGTTGATCTTGCTGCTGCACGGCTTCGGCCAGTACTGGCGTTCCTGGCGCTACCAGCTTCCGGGGCTCGCCCAGGCGGGGTTCCGGGTCGTCGCCCCCGACCTGCGCGGGTACGGCGACACCGACAAGACCCAACGCGGCTATGACGCGTTCAGCCTGGCAGCAGACGCCGCCGGTCTGATCCGCTCGCTCGGCGAGCGGGACGCCGTCGTCGTCGGCCAAGGCTATGGCGGCGTGCTCGCCTTCGACACCGCGGCGATGAACCCCTCGCAGGTTCGCGGGGTGGTGGCCATCGCGGCGCCGCACCCGATCCGGCTGGCGAGGGTCCGCCGGCCCGTCGCGACCGATCGGTACGGCCGGTTGCTGGCCTGGGCGGCCACGCCGGCCTGGCCGGAGCGTCATCTGCTCGCCGGCAACGCCGCGCTGCTGGAACGGCTGGTCCGCTCCCAATCCGGGGCGGCCTGGAAGGCGTCGGCCGACTTCGCCGAGACGATGGTCAAGATGCGGCAGGCGATCCGGGTGCCCGGTGCGGCGCGCGGCGCAGTGGAACACCTGCGGTGGGCGGGCCGGTCACCGCTGCGGACCGACGGGCACCGTCATCGGGAGGCCCTGGCGACGCCGATCAGCGCGCCGGTGCTGCATGTGGTCGGGGACGCCGATCGGTTCACCCCGCCGTCGTCGCTGGTCGACGCGCGGGAGCAGTGCACCGGCTGGTACACGCTGTCGACCGTGCGCGGCATCGGTCACTACCCCGCCGAGGAGGCGCCGGAGACCCTGACCGGCATGATCGCCGAGCTGGCAACCCGAGCCGGGCGCGACTGATCGTGCAGCCGACGGCGGTTGACCGAGGCTGATCAGGCGGCGGTGCAGGCCTCCGTGGACGCCGGGGTGTCGTCCGCCAGACCGGCCTCGACGACCGGAGCGACCTCGTCCGCGGTCAGCGCGAACCCGACATCGCTCTCGTCGATGGCCGCCCCGAAGATCACCCCCAACACCGTGCCGTCCGGCGCCAGCAGCGGACCACCGGAGTTGCCGGGACGGACCTGCGCGCGCAGCGTGTAGACCTCGCGGGTGACGGTCGAGCTGGAGTAGATGTTCGGTCCCCGCAACTGGATGGTGGACCTGATCCTGGCCGGGGTCAGGGTGTACGGGCCGTCCAACGGGTACCCCGCGACGATGGCCGACGAGCCTGCCTCCGCCGGTGCGGAGGCGAACCTCAGGGCGGCCGCGTCCATTCCCGGGACGTCGAGCACCGCGAGGTCCCGCTCGGAGTCGTACAGCACCACGGCGGCGTCCAGGGTGCCGCCGCCGACCTCCACCGCCGCCCGGTCCGAACCCGCGACCACGTGCGCGTTCGTCATCACCCTGCCCGGCCCGATCACGAAACCGGTGCCTTCCATCCGCCGCGCGCAGGACTGCGCGACCGAGCGGACCTTGACGATCGAGCTCTCCGCGGCCGCGACCGAACGGTTCGCGCCGGCGTTCGGATCCGGCGGGTCGACGGCGGTGTTCGGTGTCGGCGCCAGCGGGTCGAGGATCGCCGGGAAGCCCGAATCGTTGAAGACCTCGCGCAGCTTGGTGGAGACGTCCTGCGCCTGTGCGGGCATCACGTCGTTCACCTTGGCCAGCACCGCGGAGCCGCGGATGGCCGAGGACAACCACGGGTACGGCACCGAGGCCAGCGGAACGGCGATCAGCCAGATGACGACCAGCACCGCGACCGCGTAGCCGAACAATCCGAGGGTGCGGTCCACCGCCTGGGCCGGGCGCCAGCTGATGCGTTGCGAGATGGCCTTCCCGACGGTCGACCCGGCGACCTCGCCGATGCCGACGCCGACGACCACGCAGGCGATCCCGATGGCGATCTTGGCCGTCGGGTCGTCGACCCTCTCCATCAGATACGGCGCGAGCTGAATGGCGACGACGGCACCGGCGACCGCGGTGACCAGGGTGAACAGCGCGGCGATCAGGCCCTGCCGGAACCCGCTGACGGCCGCGGCCAGCACCAGCAGCACGACGATGATGTCGACGATGGTCACGTGCTCGCCGCGCTCACTGCAGGTCCGGGAGCTCGAACGTCTGCTCCCGGTCCCACGGGACGGCCCATCCACCGAGGTCGAGCAGCACGTCGACAAGTCCCGCGGTGAAGCCCCATACCAGCAGGTCGGCCACCTGGAACGCCGGGCCGATGTAGCCGCTGGGATGTCTGACCTGACCCCGGTTGGCCGGGTCGACGAGGTCGACGACCGGAACCCGGGCGACGATCGCCGTCTCCGCCGGGTCCACCGGCGCCACCTCGCCCGGCTCCCGCCAGTACGCCAGCACCGGCCGGACGACGAAGCCGGACGGCGGCAGGAACAGTTCCGGCAGCAGGGCCGCCGGCAGCACCGATGACGGCAGCAGCCCGGTCTCCTCGTACCCCTCGCGCAGCGCGGCCTGGATGGCATCCTCGCCGGGGTCGGTAGCGCCGCCCGGGAACGCGGGCTGTCCGGCGTGCGACCGCATCGTGGCGGCCCGCTGGGTCAGCAACAGGTCGGGGCCGGAGGGGCCGTCGCCGAACAGCATCAACACCGCACTGTGCCGGGCATGTGCCGGCGCCCGGCCGGTGAGGGTGCTGATCGGCTCGGGTAGGCGGGCTCCGTCGATGTTGCGCATCAGCCGGTGCATCCAGGTCGGAAGCCGCCCGTCGGGCACCAGTCGGTGGCCACGGTCGTCCAGTCCGGGGGTCGCGACCAGCGGACCCGGCTGCCCGGAGGTGCGCCCCGGCCCCGGCGGCCCGTCGGCGGACATCAGCCGCCGTCCGGGATGCCGACGAGCGAGAGCAGGTGCGGGCGTTCGGCACCGACGACAAGTGCGGCCGCGGCCTCCGGATCCGTCGTCCCGATCCCGTAGGAGGCGCACAACGGCGCGAGAAAACAGGCACCGCAGGCGGGGCGTTTGGCGTGGCACACCCGCCGGCCGTGGAAGATCGCCCGATCCGAGAACACCGTCCACTGCGCCGGCGGCAGTTCGGCGTTCAGCTCGAACTCGACCTTGACCGGATCGGTGTTGGTGGTCAGGCCCCAGCGCGTCGCCATCCGCAACACGTGGGTGTCCACGGTGATCCCCGGAACGCCGAACGCATGGCCCAGCACCACGTTCGCCGTCTTGCGGCCGAAACCGGGCAGGCTGACCAGGTCCGGCAGCGTCGAGGGCAGCTCGCCGTCGAAGCGCTCCACCAGGGCCTGACCCAGACCGATCAGCGATGACGTCTTGTTCCGGAAGAACCCGGTCGACTGGATCATCTCCTCCAGCTCCGCCCGGTTGGCCCCCGCATAGTCGGCGGCGCTGCGGTATTTGGCGAACAGCGCCGGCGTCACCATGTTGACCCGCGCGTCGGTCGACTGCGCGGACAGGATGGTCGCCACCGCCAGTTCCAGCGGCGTGCTGAAATCGAGCTCGCAGTCCGCGTCCGGGTACCCGTCGGCGAGACGGGCCGCCAACTGCCTCGCCCGCCGGGTGCGAGCCAACGGCGTCGCGGGCAGCTTCGCCGGCCGGGACCGGGCGGGGCGTCGTCCTGGGGTGGGCACGCTGCCAGGTTGCCATAAGCATCTGACGCCCGAGCCTCAACCCGGTTGCCCGCACCGCCCTCGATCGCGACCGCGGACGGCCCGGTCCGGCTGTCGCCGGGACGCGCCGCGACGGCCCCGGGTGGCCGGCCCACGGCGCGGATGAGGGATGATGTCCGGACCATGACCGTCTTCCTGGTGCTGCTCATCCCGCTGTTGTTGATGGTGTTCGCGCTCTTCATGGAGCGGGTGGAGAAGCGGCTGCAGACCTCCACGGTCAGCGAGGCCGACGTCCAGGAGTTCCTCGACACCGCGCGGCCCGAGGAGGTCAACACCTTCATCCGGGAGGGCTGGACCAAGGCGTTCGCGAAGTTCCGGCTGCGCCGGCGGCCGCGGTTCCGGCGCAAGCTCAAGGGCTGAGTTCGGCCGGTCCGGCCCGACGACCGGGAGCCGGTCCTTTCGGCGTGAGACGCAGGACACCCGGTTCGTCGTTCGACTCCGCCGACAGCGGAGGGCAGCGCCTCGGGGCGGACCCCTACACTGTGCTCTGCGTCTCAGCCGGAGGCGCGATTTTCTCGGTGATCCATCTTCTCGGCGTCGATTCTTTAGTGGTCCGATCAGGAGGACAGGGTGGAAGAAACACTCGCCAAGGCCGGCATCTTCCAGGGGGTCGATCCCGAGGCGGCACTGGCGCTCGGATCCCAGCTGGAGACCGTCGACTACGCGCGTGGCAGTTCCATCTTCGCCGAGGGTGATCTGGGTGATCGGCTGTACGTCATCCTCTCCGGCAAGGTCAAGCTCGGCCGCCATTCACCCGACGGCCGGGAGAACCTGCTCGCCGTCATGGGTCCGTCCGACATGTTCGGCGAGCTCTCCGTTTTCGACCCCGGACCGCGGACCTCGTCGGCGACCGCGGTCACCGACGTGCGGCTTGCCACGATGGACCGGGACGCCCTGAAGATCTGGATCAACAAGCGCCCGGAGATCGCCGAGCAGCTGCTCCGGGTACTGGCCCGCAGGCTGCGGCGGACGAACAACGCGCTGGCCGATCTGATCTTCACCGACGTGCCCGGGCGGGTCGCCAAGGCCCTGCTGCAGCTGGCCCGGCAGTTCGGCCAGCAGGAGGGCGGCCACCTGCGGGTCACCCACGACCTCACCCAGGAGGAGCTGGCCCAGCTGGTGGGCGCGTCCCGGGAGACGGTGAACAAAGCCCTCGCCGACTTCGGGCACCGCGGCTGGTTGCGGCTGGAGGGCAAGAGCGTCGTGCTGCTGGACGCCGAGCGGCTGGTTCGCCGGGCCCGCTGACGGCTTCGCGGGCGTTCTACCGGCGGGGCGCCGCCGTACTGTCCCGGACGATCAGTTCGGTGGGCAGCACAACGTGCTCGCTCCCGGTGCGTGGGGACCGCATCGGGTCGGTGTCGTCCGGGGTCGCCGCGTCGGGTACGACGGTCCTGATCAGCAACTCGGCTGCCAGGCGACCCTTTTCGGCGACGTCCTGGCGGACGGTGGTCAGCGCGGGCCGGAGCCTGGCCGCCATCGGGTTGTCGTCGAAGCCCACGACGGACAGGTCGCCGGGGATGTTCAGTCCCCGATCCTGGGCCGCGAGCATCACGCCGTGGGCGAGGGTGTCGGCAAAGCACAGCACGGCGGTGATGCCGGGGTCCGCGGTCAACAGCCCGCCGAGCGCGGCGTAGCCGGCGTCCTCGGTCGAGTGCTGCTCCTTGAACACCACCGGTTCGACTCCGGCAGCGGCGAGGCCATCCCGCCAACCGAGCATGCGTTGGGTCGTCACATACGCCTCCGGTGCGGGCGACTCTCCCATCTGCAGGCCGTGCGGTCCGACGACGCCGGCGTTGACGACGCCGATCCGCCGGTGCCCCAGCGAGATGAGGTGCTCGGCCGCCCTTCGCGCCCCGCCGCGATCGTCGACGTTGATGCTCGGAACGCCGCGGTTCGGTTCCTGATCGACGAAGACCAGGGGCAGCTTCCGGCGCTCCAACCAGGACAGCGCCGGCGAGGTCGGATCGCAGTGGTAGACCAGCGTGCCGTCCATCGGGACGTCGCGAGCGGGCACATGCCGGCCGGTCTCCTCGCTGGACAACAAGGTCATCGACAGGCCCGACGGCGCGAGCCCTTCGGCGATCGAGGCGAGGAACCTGGTGGCGACCTCGTCGGTGAACGCGGTGCCGATGACCGAGGTGAGCATCACCCCGACGACCCCCGTGGTGCCCCTGGCCAGCGCTCGGGCCGCCGGATCCGGGCCGACGTAGCCGAGTTCATCGGCGGCCGCGAGGATCCGGGCCCGGAGCTCCGCGGAAAGCTGGTCGGGACGGGAAAAGGCATTGGAGACCGTCATCCGGCTGACGCCGACCTTGTCGGCGACCGTTTGCAGCGTCAGGCGTGGCACTGTCCCCGGCCTCCTTCGCTGGGATCGACTTCTCCGGGTTCGACGGGACGTCCCGGCCCGACGAACTTTACCCACGAACTGACTTGACCGGTATAGCGCCTTCGCCTACTGTAGCGGTATAGAGGTTCTGTAGCGGTACAGAATCGTGAGAGGAGACCACCATGTTGCCCGTGTACACCACCAACTACCTGGCGTCACAGGCCCAGCGTCGGCACTTCGACGGCGTCCGGCTCGATGGGCGCGTCACCGACAAGCCATCGCTCTGGCGGTCCATGGTGACAGCGCTGTTCAGCCGCTCGGCGCCGGTGACCAACCGCCGCCCGGCCAGGCTCGGTCGGCCTGCGGAGGCCTGACCGGCCTGCACCCCCGCCCCAGGACGACGGCCGGCTCCACGGCTTCCGGCGGCTCACGCCGCCGGCGTTGCAAACGGGTGCCGGCCGGACAGCCTGGGCGCGGGGTCGGCCTCCACCCGTCTGCGCAATCCGTGCAACATCCCGGTCGCCATGACGGCGTCGGACGGGACCACCGTGGCCTGGTACAGCGCGGTGAACCACCACGGTGACAGCCGGCCGCGGACCCGCAGGTGGACCCGGCAGCGGCCGTCGGACTGATCGGTCAGCACGAAACACCAGGTCCAGAGCAACGAGGCGCCGTACTTGACGTCCCAGCCGGGCGGCACGTGCGTGGTCGACCGCAGGACGAGCACGTGCGGCGCCGCCACCTGGTGCACCAGATAAACGGCCGAGCCGGATTCGCCGTCGGGGATCTGGTCGCCGACCTCCAGATGCCGCAGCAGCGCGGGGTCGAGGTGTTCCAGGCTCGGCCAGTTCTGCGGGAAGAGCAGCCGGTCGACCCAGGCCGGGCTGTAGTACCCGCCGAGGTGCCACCCCATCTGGGTCAGCCACGGCCAGACCCGTTGCGCCGGCGCGTCGATGGTGATCGCGTGGTCGGTGACGAGCTGCGCTGCCGGGACGACGTCGTCACCGGGGAGGGCGGTCTTCCGCTCGTGCCCGGTCGTCCCGGATCGGCGACCGAGGAACTGCAGAGCGGCATAGCCGGCTGCCGCCGTCAGCAGGATGGCGCGTGCGAGATGCGGCATGGTTCACCTCCGCGGCACAGGGCCCATGGCCTTCCATTGCGCACAGTGCCTAGGGCCCATCCCACTGTGAGCGGGCCATCGGGTGCCAGGGCCGAACGACCCCTCCCCGTTACTTGGCGACCAGGGTCAGCACGTCGTAGGCGGCGACCTGCTCGTCGTTCTGGTTGACCACCACGGCGTCCCAGACGACCTCGCCGTAGTCGGCGTCCACCCGCGGCGAGATGCTCTTGGCGGTCAGCGTGACCCGCAGGGCATCACCGGGATAGACCGGGGTGAGGAAGCGCAGACCCTCGAGGCCGTAGTTGGCCAGCACCGGGCCGGGCTCGGGCGAAACGAACAGGCCCGCGGCGAGGGAGACGACGAAGTAGCCGTGCGCGACGCGCCCCTCGAAGAACGGGTTCGCCGCGGCCGATTCCTCGTCGATGTGTGCGTAGAAGCGGTCCCCGGACAGGTCGGCGAAGGCGTCGACGTCATCGAGGGTGATGGTCCGTGGGCCGCCCTCGACGGCATCGCCGACTCGCAGCTGCGCCAGGCTCTTGCGGAACGGGTGCCCGCCGCCGGTGTTCCGCGGCGCCCCCGGCACCCAGGTCCCGGTCACCGCGGAGATGGCCTTCGGCGAACCCTGGATGGCGGTGCGCTGCATGTAGTGCCGCACCGAGCGGATGCCGCCGAGTTCCTCCCCGTCGCCCGCCCGCCCGGGCCCTCCGTGCACCAGATGCGGCAGCGGGGATCCGTGACCGGTGGATTCCGCGGCGCTGTCCTGGTCGAGGACGAGAACCCGCCCGTGCCACGGCGCGACGCCGAGCACCAGGTCGCGAACCACGGCGGGGTCCGCCGAGACCACCGACCCGACCAGGCTGCCCCTGCCGCGGGCGGCCAGGTCGACGGCGTGCGCGGTGTCCCGGTAGCCGATGACCGTGCTGACCGGACCGAACACCTCGACCTCGTGCGGTTCCGGACGACCGATGTCATTGGCCCGCAACAGCAATGGCGGCAGGAAGGCACCGGTCACCGGGTCGGCGCCGACGACGTCGAAGTGGTCGGGGTCACCGACGACGATCTCGGCTGCCGCAGCCAGCCGCTTCAGGCTGCCCCGCACCTGCTCGCGTTGCGAGAGCCCGGCAAGGGCACCCATCGTCACGCCCTGCGCGCCGGGGTTTCCCACCCGCACCTTCGCCCCGATGCGGGCACCGACCGCGTCGATCACGCTGGGCACCAGGTCCTGCGGCACCAGCGCGCGGCGGATGGCGGTGCATTTCTGTCCGGCCTTGGAGGTGATCTCCGTGACGAGTTGTCTGACGTACAGATCGAATTCGGCGCTGCCCGGCGTGACGTCGACGCCGAGCACGGAGAAGTTGAGCGAGTCCGCCTCGGAGCTGAAGCGCACTCCCCCGAGGTGCACGGCGGGGTGCGACCGCAAGTGTGCCGCGGTGTCGGCGGAACCGGTGAAGGCGACGGTGTCCTGATCACCGAGCAGGTCCAGCAGACCGTTCGAGCCGCCGGTCACCAGCTGCAGGCTGCCCTCCGGGAGCAGCCCGGACGCGACGATCTCGCGCACGACAGCCGCTGCGAGATAGGAGGTCTGGGATGCGGGTTTGACGACGGTCGGGACACCGGCCAGGAACGCCGGGGCCAGCTTCTCCAGCATTCCCCACACCGGGAAGTTGAACGCGTTGATCTGCAGCGCCACCCCGCGCCGGGGGGTGTAGATGTGCTGGCCGACGAACTGCCCGCCCTTGCCCAGCACCTCCGCCGGGCCGTCCAGCAGCACGGTCGAATTCGGCAGCTCACGCCGGCCCTTGCTGGCGAACGTGAACAGCACCCCGATGCCGCCGTCGATGTCGACGAGCGAATCCCGGCGGGTCGCGCCGGTCCATTCCGAGACGGCGTAGAAATCATCGCGTTTCGTCATCAGATGGATCGCGAGGTGTTTCAGGGCGATCGCCCGCTCGTGGAACGGCAGCTCCCGCAGCGCGGGGCCGCCGACCGACCGGGCGTGGTCGAACACCGGCACCAGGTCGATCGGATCGGTGCCGATGACGGCGACCTGCTCGGCGGTGGAGGCGTTCAGCAGCGCAACGGTGGTGCCCACCGGCGAAATCCAGCGGCCGGCCGCGTAACTGTCGACGACCATCGTCATTGATGTGCTCCCATTGGTCGTAGTCCCTCTATTGGTCGTAATCCAGGACCACCCGGTCGGTGACCGGATGCGACTGGCAGGTCAGGACGTAACCGCGGGCAAGCTCGTCGGGCTCCAGCGCATAGTTGGAGTCCATCTCGACCCGGCCCTCGACCACCTTGGCCCGACAGGTGCCGCAGACCGCGTTCTTGCACGCGAACGGAGCGTCGGGCCGGACCCGGAGCAGCGCGTCCAGGATGGCGTCACCGTCCCGTTCCAGCGCGAGCTGGACGGTGCGGCCGTCGAGCGAAACGGTGACAGCGGAGGCATTCTCCGGCGCGGCGGCGTTCCGGGCCGACCTTCGCCGGACGGTGGGCGCGCCGACGTGGAAGAGCTCACGGTGCACGTGCGACGGGTGGACCGCCCGGCCGAGCAGGACCCCGCGCACGGCCTCGGTCATCTCCAGTGGGCCGCAGAGGAACCATTCGTCGACGTCGTCCACCGGCAGGATGCTGTCCAGGATCCTGCCGAGCCGTTCGACATCCAGTCTGCCGGAGAGCATCTCGACGTCGGTCGACTCCTGCCCCAGTACGTGGATCAGCTCGAACCGCTCCGGATAGCAGTTCTTCAGGTCCTCTAGTTCTTCCAGGAACATGATGCTCGACGTCCGCCGGTTGACGTAGATCAGCGCGGCAGTGCTGGCCGGCTCGGCCTGCAGCGCGGTGGCCAGGATCGACAGCACCGGGGTGATGCCCGACCCCGCCGCGACCGCGACGTACCGCTTGCTCTGCGCCGGATCCAATGGCGTGCAGAACGTTCCGGTCGGGGTCATCACGTCAAGTACGTCGCCGGGCCGCAGCCGCTCCGCGGCGTACGCCGAGAACACCCCGTCAGGGATTCGTCTTGACCCCGATTCGCAACGGCCCGTCGGTGGCGGGCGCGCAGATCGAGTAGTTGCGCCGGACATCGTCGCCGAGTTCCGGAACCCGCACGGAGACATGCTGTCCGGCCGTGAAGGCGAACTCCTCGCGGAGTTCCGGCGGTACCTGGAAGGTGATGCTGACCGCGTCGTCGGTCAGCCGGTCGATCGCCGTCACCCGCAGCGGGTGGAAGACGGCATGACGCCGGGCCGTCATCGATGTCAGAGCGGGAGAAGTCATCAGATGGCCTTGAAGGAGTCGAACGGTTCCAGGCACTCCAGGCACGACCACAGCGACTTGCACGGAGTGGAACCGAAGCGGCTGATCTCCCTGGTCCTCGTGGAACCGCACCGGGGGCAGCGCGCCGAGAGGATCAACCCAACGGTGCCAGCGTGGCCGGTCGTTGCGTGACCGGCACCAGGCGGGGCGATGCCGTACGCACGCAGTTTGTCGCGACCCGAAGCGGTCATCCAGTCGGTGGACCACGCCGGAGAGAGCACGGTGCGCACCGCGATCCGGTCGACACCGGCTGCGCGCAGAGCACTCTCGACGTCCGCGGCGATCACCGCGGTGGCCGGGCATCCGGTGTAGGTGGGGGTGAGCGTCACCTCGACCCGGCCGTCGTCACCGACGATCAGGTCGCGGACGATGCCGAGGTCGTCGAGCGTCAGTACGGGGATCTCCGGATCGGGACCGCGCCGGCTATTGCCCGTAGCCGCTGTTGCTCGGCCGAACCCGGCCGCTCGATGGTGGTCATCGCATTCACCAGCTCGCCCCGGGATGCGCCCGGTGCAGGTATTGCATCTCCGGCAGCAGGTGACCGAGGTGTTCGGTGTGCACGCCGCGGCGGCCACCCCGTGCCCGCCAGGTGGGCTGCGGCACGGTCAGTGTCGCCTCGGCGAGGACGGGCTCCACGAACGCGGACCATCCCGGACGCAGCGCGGCGGCATCGACCGCAATTCCGGGCAGGTCGGCGACGGTCGGGTCCGTCTCGAACAGTTCCGGGGCGTAGGGCCAGACCCGATCGACGGCCGCCTGCATCCTCGCGTGCGATTCGGTCGTGCCGTCGCCGAGGCGCAGCGACCACTGCCGGGCGTGATCGCGATGGTAGGCAACCTCTTTCACCGCCTTGGCGGCGAGCCCGGCGAGGGTCGCGTCGGTCGAGTGCACCAGGGCCGCGTACAGCTCGTACTGGTAGGCGGAAAACATCAGCTGGCGGGCGATCGTGACGGCGAAGTCCCCGTTTCCGATCTCCACCAGCTGGACATTGCGGTAGTCGTGTTCCTCCCGAAGGAAGGCCAGGTCGTCCTCGTCGCGGCCGGCGCCTTCGATCTCCCCGGCGTACGCGAGCAGCGTCCGCGCCTGACCGAGCAGGTCGAGGGAGATGTTGGCCAGCGCGATGTCCTCCTCGATCTGCGGCGCGCGGGTGACCCACTCCGACAGCCGCTGCGCCAGGATCAGGGCGTCGTCGGCCAGGCCAATGGTGTAACGCGTCAGAGCCGTTGTGGTGATCGATGTCTCGGTGAGGCTCACAGGTGAGCCACCCCCTCCGGCACCTGGTAGAAGGTCGGGTGGCGGTACGCCTTGTCCAGCGCCGGATCGAAGAACGGGTCCTTCTCGTCGGGGCTGGAGGCCGTGATCGCCGCCGACGGCACCACCCAGATCGACACACCCTCACCGCGTCGGGTGTAGACGTCCCGCGCGTTGCGCAGCGCCATCGCCGCATCGGGGGCATGCAGGCTCCCGACGTGCTGGTGCGACAGCCCCCGCCGGGCGCGGACGAACACCTCCCACAGCGGCCACCCGCGCCTGGCGCCACGGGTCCCGGCCGGCACGGGCTCCGGCACTGGCACTCCCGCCGTCGGGACGGCGCCGTGTCCGCCGTCCGCGCTGAGGTCGGTCCCGGTGCCGTTCACCGGTTGGTTGGGTCCGCTGGTCGGAACGTTCGACTCGCTCATGCGACCGCACTCACAGGCTGGGCATGCTTCCCGGCGTAGGCATCGGCGGCCTCCCGCACCCAGGCCCCCTCCTCGTGGGCGGTCCGGCGCCGCTCCATCCGTTGGGCGTTGCAGGGACCGTCGCCCTTGATCACCCTGGTCAGCTCCGACCAGTCGATGGCGCCGAAGTCGTAGTGCCCGCGGTCTTCGTTCCAGTGCAGGTCAGGGTCGGGTAGGTCGAGCCCCAGCGCCTCCGCTTGCGGCACCGTCATGTCGACAAAGCGCTGGCGCAGTTCGTCGTTGCTGAAACGCTTGATCCCCCAGGCCATCGACTGCGCCGAGTGCGGCGAATCGCCGTCGGGCGGGCCGAACATCATCAGTGACGGCCACCAGAACCGATTCACCGCATCCTGGGCCATCGCATGCTGCGCGGACGTGCCGTGCGAGAGGGTGTTGAGGATCTCGAACCCCTGCCGCTGGTGGAATGACTCCTCCTTGCAGACCCGGACCATCGCCCGGCCGTACGGGCCGTAGGAGCAACGGCACAGCGGGACCTGGTTCATGATCGCGGCGCCGTCGACGAGCCAGCCGATGGCGCCCATGTCGGCCCACGTCAGGGTCGGGTAGTTGAAGATGCTGGAGTACTTCTGCTTCCCGGCGTGCAGCAGGTCCAGCAGGTCCTCCCGGTCGACGCCCAGGGTTTCGGCTGCGGAGTACAGGTACAGGCCGTGGCCGGCCTCGTCCTGCACCTTTGCGATCAGGATCGCCTTACGGCGCAGGCTGGGTGCGCGGGTGATCCAGTTGCCCTCGGGCTGCATGCCGATGATCTCCGAATGCGCGTGCTGGGCGATCTGCCGAATCAAGGTCTCGCGGTAGCCGTCGGGCATCCAGTCTCGGGGCTCGATGCGCTGGTCCGCGGCGAGCAGGTCGTCGAAGCGCTGCTGCAGGGCCACCTCTTCGGCGGTGTCCGTATCCTCGACGACGTCCACGGTCCCGTACATGCGGCCTCCCAGTGATTGGCGGGCCATCCGGCGAATGACGAACACACCAGTTCCCGACCGAACGGTCAGTAAATTATGTGCGGCACAATCAGCTCATGTCAACAGCGCCGGGGCGGGGGCGGGGCCGTCCGGCCCGCTACACCCGTGACGACCTGCTGCAGTTGGTGGTGCAGGTCTTCAACGAGCGCGGGTACGAGGCCGCCAGCATGGAGAACCTGGCCAGGGCCAGCGGACTGACGAAGTCGACGTTCTACCACCACATCTCGAGCAAGGAAGAGCTACTCGGGCTGGCGGTCGACCGGGCCCTGGACGCGCTGACGGCGGTGTTCGACGATGAGCTTGCCGAGGCCGGGCGGGTCCGGGCGGTGGACCGCCTCGAGCGCGCCATCCGCCGGACGGCCGAGGTGCTGCTGGCCGAGCTCCCGTACGTGACGCTGCTGCTGCGGGTGCGGGGCAACACCGAGGTCGAGCGCGCGGCGCTGGCCCGGCGCCGGGCTTTTGACGATCGGCTCGCGGGTTTGGTGCGGGATGCCGCCGAAGCCGGCGAGATCCGGGATGACATCGAACCGCGGCTGGTGTCGAGGTTGCTGTTCGGGATGGTCAACTCCGTCACCGAGTGGTACCGGCCCGGCTCCCGCTCCAGCCCACCGCAGATCGTGAACGCCGTCGCTGACCTCGCCATGGCGGGCCTGCGCGCGGACGTCCGGGGCTGACCGGCACCCGAGTTGAGACCGGTACCGGTGCCCGCCAGAGACCCGGAATACGCAGTGCGCGGTCACTCCGTCCGGATTCCCTCCGGCCGGACGATTCTCGGCACCAGGAGCGCGATCGGCAAGCTGGCGATCACCACCAGTGCGATGGCCGCGCCGCCGCAACCGGCGATGAGTGCCCAAGGGAACTGCCATGTTCGCTCGGTCAACGCCATCAGGAACGCACTGAGTCCACCGCCGATGACGACCGCCAATCCGACTCCGATCACGACCGGGATCGTCGCCCCGATCATCAGCGATCGGGTGATGACCGAGCGTGGCACTCCCGTGGCGACCGTGTACGCCAGCGCCCGCCGTCGCGCCATGAGCTGTTCGTCGGTCATCACGAGAAGTCCGACGGCGGCCACCAGCACGGTCAGGCAGATGCCGACGGTCAGTCCCGACCGAACGGTGCCGGCCAATCGAGCCCGGTCCCCGGTCGCCTCGGCGGTGGTCGCGACGGTCGCACGCCACGTGATGCCTGCCATCTCGGAACGCCAACGGTCGGCAACGGCACTGCTGGGTTCCGCCGACTTCACCCGCAGGTCCAGGGTGATGTCCTTCAGCAGCCCATCGGCCCCGGCCCCCAGCGCTCCCCGGGTGATCAACAATGAGGCGAACCCGGATCCTGCGTTCACCGCAGGATCGAGGCGGACGGTCCCGGACGGGGCCGGCATCGTCCACGTCAAATCGTCACCGAAGGTTGCACCGAAGTACACCGTCGAACCAGGACGGAGCGCTTGTGTCTGTGGGTCCGGCGCGGACAGGTCGCTGTTGTCAGCCAGATAGACGTCGCCGTCCACGCACCCGCTGACCGCAATCGCCGCACAGGTCGTGACGAAAGCGCCGAAACTGCTTGTCATGTCGATCTCCCCGCCGGGAAGAGGCTGGGCGGGCGGGCCGACGGATCCACCAATCGGAATTCCGCCGGAAATCCCTGTGACACCCTCGGTTTCCGCGATCATGTCGATGACGGCAGCGAACTCGGTCGGCGTAGGACTCGTCACGTAGACCCGGTACGCAGGCACCCCGGCGCCGTAGTCGCCTCCCGTGTTGTCCGCCGACACAGACGCCAGCACGGGCTGGATCGCGATCACACCGGCCAGCACTACACAGATCCCCGCGACCGCCTGGGACGGCGTGACCGGATCGAGCTGCAGTCGCCGGACGGCCAGCTGCCAGGCCGACCCCGACACCGGCAGTCGGTTGGCCGACCACTGCAGCGCCCTGGGCAGCAGCACTGCCACAGCCATCAGCAACATCGCGATGGACAGCGCGAGCAGCACGGTGGCGTTGACATCAGTTGACAGGGCCCCGGCGTAGAGGCTCCAGACCATCGAAAGCACACCGACGGCGAGCAGAACGAGGCCGAGGCCGGGCCGTCGTGGCCGTGTCGTCCGCACCTGCCGCACGACGGCGAGTGGTTCCAGCTCGACACGCCGGGATCCGACCCAACCCGCGGCCACTGCCAGAGTGAGGACAAGGAGGACAACGGCGAGGACGACCGCCGGGTTGGGCGTGAGGTCCTGCGGATAGAACGCCGCCGGTCCCACCGTCAGGCGGTCCGCGACGGATCGGGCGATCCAGAACCCGCCGATTCCCAGGATCAGGCCACCGAGGGATGCGATGAGGGCTTCGACGGCCGCGATCCGGCGCAACTGCGTTCCGGAGGCGCCGAGCAAGCGCAACAGCGCGAACCTGCGATCGCCGACAGTGGCGCCGAGCTTGGACATCAGCCAGACGAAGATCAACAACGGCACGATGATGATCACCGTCCCGGCGACCGTGAGCGCGGGTGTGAAGACAGTCATCGCGTCCCCGAACAGCGGAATCGTCATGCCCCAACCGGTGGCGACCGCGGTGTTGTCCAGATCTCCGGTCGCCGTGATCCCCCGATAGAACCGCAACTCGCCGGGACCCAACAGTCCTTCCGGACCGATGGTTCCGACGATGTGCCCGGCAACCCGGGGACGCAGCTCCGCGCCGTCGGGAGAGTTCAGCAAATCGCGCAGCGCGGGAGACACCACCAGCTCCCCAGGGCCGGGGAAGCGGTCGACTCCGGGTGGTGCCGGAGCCGCCGAGAGATTGTTCGGCGCCGTTGACAGGTCGGTCGTTCGAACCGGTTCCTGCCGGTATGGGATTTCGTACTCGTTCGCTGCGAAGGATCCTGGCTCTGCCAACGACCCGGTGGGAGTCACCTCATCCGTCGTCCACCACGGAGAGACGAACTGCGGAGTCATCGATTGCGACCGGATGTCCCGGGCCCCCAGCGCCGGTCCCATCGCCGCGGCCAGCAGCAACAAGGTGGCACACAAACCGATTCCGATGGCGCTGCAGCACAGGCGAACCCACGTCGGGGTCCCGCCATTCACCACCAGCTGAAGGCCGACGCGGAGATCATCTGCGAGCATTCCGGTACCCCTCGAACCGGAACGCTCCCGCAGGCGATCAGTCGCCGCCGGAGTGTGGGTCGTCATGCCGCTGCGGCGTTGTCGGTCGTCCGACCGTCACGGACCAGCACTTCCCGGTCCGAGTAGGCGGCCAACCGGGATTCGTGGGTCACCAGGATCAGTGCGCTGCCGGAGTCCCGCACTGCGGCCACCAGCAACTGCATGACCTGCTCACCCTGCAGCGAATCCAGTGCACCGGTCGGTTCGTCGGCGAAGATCACCCGGGGCTCGCCCGCCAGCGCGCGGGCCACCGCGACGCGTTGGCCCTGACCACCGGACACCTCGCCCGGACGCTGGCCGCCCACCTCCAGCACTTCCAGCCGTTCGAGCCAGGATTCGGCCACGCCGGCAGCCCGCCGCCGGGTCGTCCCGTTCAATCGCAACGGCAAAGCGACGTTCTCCAGGCAGGTCAATTCGGGGATCAGTTGCCCGAACTGGAAGATGAAGCCGAACTCGGCAAGCCGCAGCGCCGACCTCGCGCGGTCCGACATCGCCGTCAGCTCCGCATTTCGGTACGTCACCGAACCGGTGTCGGTCCGCAGGATGCCGGCCGCGCAGTGCAACAGGGTCGACTTCCCGGATCCGGATGGCCCCATCAACGCCACGATCTCGCCCGCCTCGACAGCCAGGTCGGCGTCCACCAGCGCCCGCGTGGCACCGAACGACACGGCGAGGTTCTTGGCATCCAGGAGCGCGGTCATGGCGAGACCTCCGCACGAAGTTCGGCGAGCCGAGATGCGGTGATGTCCAGCCATCTCATGTCTGCCTCCAGGTGGAAGAGGGCGTGGTCGCAGATCAACTGGTCGGCGAGGTCGCCGGATTGCTTGCGTCGGGTGAACTCTCGCATCGCCGCCAAGTGCTCGCGGCGTTGCGTGTCCAGGATCTGGTCGGCGGAACGGTGCGAGAGCAACGCCAGCACCACCTTTGTATAGAGGGTGTTCTGCAGGTACTCCTGCGGCCGTTCCGGTGTGCTGAGCCAGTTGTCGACGTCGCTGACTCCGGCATCGGTGATCGCGTACCGCTTTCGATCTGGCCCCTCTCCGGGTTCCGTGCCCTCGGCCGTGATCAGGCCGTTCTTGAGTAACCGGGCCAAAGTCGCATAGACCTGGCCGTACGCAAGAGGGCGCTCGGTGCGGAACAGCTCGTCGTGGGCGCGTTTCAGGTCGTAACCGTGCCGGGGCGCGGTCTGGAGCAAACCCAGTAGCGAGCGGGACACCGGCATGGGCGCAGACTATACACACAGTGTGTACTTGCGGTGTCTAGTGCCGATGATCGACTTCGATGTGCAGGTCGCTGACCGTTCACCACCCGCCTGCCGGCCCTTGATGCACCCCACCTGGACCCGGGTAGCGTTGCGTCGTGGGAATGTGGTTTCCGGACCCGGGACTTGACGCGGATGAGGTTGTCCCCTTTCGCGGCGGCAACATGTTCAGGGGCAAACGCGCAATTGGTGGTCTGTGACGATCACCGACCGCCGGTTGGTTTTCGTGCCCAACCGACTTGATGGTTTTTGTTTGGGTGCCGACCGGGTCGAAATTTCTCGCGCCGACATCACCAGGGTCGAACTCGAGAATCCAGGCGGGGCAGCCGTTCGCAAGCGAGGCCTTGCGGCATGTATTCGCCCGCAGGTTGCGATCAGCACGGTCGACAATCTGCTGGTTTTGACAGTCACCCAACCAGCCCGGTTGACGGCTGCTCTTGGTGGGATCTCCATCGACCGGTTGGAACCGGGCGGAGAGTGACACGTTCTGTGAACCCGACGCGGTGCTTGACCGATGTGAATTCGAATGTCGGACTCGATCACCGTCACGCGACATGAACACCCGTGCGACCACCAGCCCGCGTCGGGGGCGCTCGGTGACGAAACCTAGCTGGGCGTAACGGAAGTAGTGAGCGGGATGCGCCCGGACCCGACTGTCGGTGCTCCGTTGTAGCTTACCGGTATGAGCAATTCGGGGATTCGCAGCCGAGCGACGACCGGGCGAATAGCGGGCTCGGCCGCAGCCGTGGTGATCGACGAATTGGCCGCGCAGCTGAAGCTTCTCGCACAAGCCCAGGCGCGATATGCGGAATTGATGGTGGAATTCACCGACACCCGCCGCGCCCTTGATCAAGACGTCATCAACGAATTGCGCCATCAAGGTGGAAGGCCGCAATTCAAGGCCGCGGAGTTCGCCTGCACCGAGATCAGCCTGGCTGTCACGGCATCGAGGTTCGCCGTCCAACGCACCGTTTCGATGGCACGCAGGGTGAAGGCGCAGGCACCCGACGCCTGGGATGCCTGGGTCGCCGGCGACATCGACCAGGACAAGATCGTCCGGATCAACCGGGCGTTGCGCCGCCTGGTGCGGGATTCCTCGAAAGAACTGCTGAACTCGGTGGTGGTCGACCTCGCCGTCTGCCGCACCCCGGAGATTCTCGGAAGGTGCCTGAATCAGTTCATCGTCCGGGTCGAACCGGACCTGCAGAACGAGCGACTGCACCGGTCGCTGGAGGATCGGTACGTCTCCGTCCGCCCGGACCTGGACGGCGTCAGCTTCCTGTCGGCGGCAGTGTCATCGGTTGACGCCCATGCCATCGACCAGGTCCTGCGTGCGGTGGCCGCCATCGCCGAACCCGCCGACCCCCGAACACTGCAACAGCGCAGGGCCGACGCCCTGGTCGACCTGCTGCTGGGCCGGGTGAGCAACGGTTGCCACGTGGTGTGGGACACCAACAGCGACGTCGACGACCATCTGGACGACAGCGACAACGCGGCCGACCCTGCTGATGGGGAAGCCGTTGCCGCGAAACCCGACTGCCAAGGGAATGACGACCACCTGGGCGACGGCGACGACAGCGACGATGCGGTCGACCCTGCTGCCGGCGAAGCCGTTGCCCCGAAACCCGACTGCCACGGGTACCGCGACGACCTCGACGACGACTGGGATCTGCCGGCTTCGGCGTTCCGCCCCGACCCACCCCGGTCGGTCGGCGACAGCGACGCCGCCGCCCAAACCGCGGCCGGAGCGGCTCGGGTGATCCGCTGCTCGGGAGGCGGGGATCCCCGGCCGTTACCGGTGACCATCGGGGTCGTCGTCTCCGTTCAATCCCTGCTCGCCGTCACGCAGACACCCGGACAGCTGATGGACCGCAGCGCCTCCGTTCCCGCCGACATCATCCGCGACCTCGCGCAGCAACCGGGCACCCTGTTCTACCGGCTGCTCACCGATCCGCGGGGCAACCTTCTCGACGCCACCGAGATGGGCCGCTTCCCGTCCGGACAGCTCGGCACCGCGATCAAGTTCCGCGACGGAGTCTGCGCCAACCCGGCCTGCACCGTGCCCGCTGCCCGCTGCGATCTCGACCACCTCATTCCCGTGCCCAGTGGCCCGACCACGGCGGCGAATTTGAGCGCCGAGTGTCGGCACCAGCACCGCGCCAAGACCCACGGCGGACACCGCTGCGCTCGCACCGGCCCGCACACCACTGAGTGGACAACACCAACCGGACACACCTATGCCAGTCACGACGAAGCACTTCCGGTCGAGAACTGGCTCGGCGCAGTGCCCCCTGACCAATAGCTGACCCTCGGGTTCTTCCGATGTACAGCTGTCGTCGAGGACCATTCCGACCCGCCGACTCCTCGACCTCGCCGCGTGCAGTACGTCCGCGCGGTCGTCACGGGCACGGATGCCGTTGCCCGCCGGGTCTCTTTACCGAGTACAACGGGCAGACGCTCAGTCCTGACGCGCTGCAGGCACCGGCGCCGGAAGCAAGCCGATCATCATTGCAGAGGATGCACATGACCAGATTCGTGATCGGGCCCGACGTCGCCGTGCGGCTGGCATCCGACCGGGCGGTGATCCCGGACGAGCACCGCCTCGTGGCCCCCACTCTGCTGCGCTCCCAGGTCCTGTCCTTGCTGTACGACGGGGCCCGCACTGGCGGGATGACGACGACTGAGGCCGACCATCACCTGGACTACATCCGTGGGCTCCGGATCCGGCTGCTCGGTGACCGGGTGCTGCAGAGTGTCGCCTGGAAGATCGCCGACCAACTCGGGATGCACGACACCTTCACCGCCGAATACCTGGCGCTCACGACGTTGCAGGCCGATGCCTTCATCACGCTGGATGACACGCTGGCGGAGGTTGCCAGGGCGGTGGTGACGGTGGCGCCGATCGAGGACTTGGTTGGCGTCGCGGGATCGTCAGGAATCCGTGGCGACAGCTGACACCAGACGGTCCACGAGGACACCCGCACCCCGGGCTCGTCGGTCTTGACCATCACGCCGTCACGCGGCCGCCACGGATTCACCAGCACGCCGGCAACGACCAGGATGCCGCCGAAGTCTCCTCGGTGACCGGGAGTTCCCGGTCTTTGGTGCCTGAAGCACGGACGTTGCAAAATGCGGTGCCCCAATGCTTCTCGCCCGATCGATCCGCGGGCTGCCCGGTTCCGCCCGGGCTGGCCGATTTCACACCATGTCGACTGCTCCATACGGACGACTGTTCGGCATTGCCGAACGTATCCGCTTGGTCACAGCTCGAGGACCCGGTTAGCTTCGCTCAATGCCTCCGCTCGGCGGCAGACCGGACACGTCAAGAGCAGGAGCACCCGTGCTGACAGACGGCAACGAAGCAGCTGTGACGCACCAACGCCCGCGGCGCAGGGCGGTGAGATGGATCGCCGTTGGCGCCGCGCTCGCCGCGCTTGCCGCCGCGGCGCCCACCTCGACGGCGGTGGCGGCGCCCTCCGATGCGGCGACGCATCCCTTGGCGGCCACCTCGGCGCTTCCCGCACAACACGCCGCCCCGCGAGGCGATCTGGTCGCTGGGGCCGGCGTCCCCGACGTCACCGGACCCATCCCGGTCACGAAGGACTCGTACCCGTTCGGCGCGGCGGACCACACCGCGGTCCCCGAAAAGCTCTCCGCTATCGGTTATGTCGAAGAAGAGTACTTCGTCAGCGGGCTCGCGAACGTCTACACCTGGCCGGCGCCCGGGCCGGCGGTGGTCCGGACCGCTGACGCGCCGTATACCACCAGGATCCTGGTGCGGCGACCGGCCAAGGCGTCGAAGTTCAGCGGGAATGTGGTCGTCGAGCCGCTGAACCCGTCCAACCTGTTCGACCTCAACCTCGGTTGGGGGCTCATGCACGAACAGCTGATCCGCAACGGCGATGTCTGGGTCGGGGTGACCGTCAAACCGGTCTCGGTGGAGGCACTCAAGAACTTCGACCCGACCCGGTACGCGCCACTGTCCATGGCCAATCCCCTACCGCTCGACGACCCGGCGAACTGTGCGACCGTTCCGAACGACAGCAACCGGAAAACGGAAAACGGTCTGGCATGGGACATCTACAGCCAGGTCGGTGAACTGATCCGCTCTACGTCGGCGAAGAACCCGGTGGTCCACGGCGGCAGGGCCAAGGGAGGGCTGAAGGTCTACGGCTTCGGCTACTCACAAACCGGTGGGTACATGTACGACTACATCAACGGTGTCGCCCCGCTCGCGAAGGAGCAGACCGGCCATTCCATTTACGACGGCTACATCGTCGCGGTCGCAGGAGGCGCCTTCGCCGGCCTCTATCCGATCAACCAGTGCGAACCGGCGCCCGGGATCGATGACCCGCGCCGCCAGTTGAGCAACGTCGGCGTCCCGGTGATTCATGTGATGTCCCAGTCGGACTACCTGCTCGGCATCACCTCCCGGCGGCCGGACAGCGACTGGGTCACCGATCGGTACCGGCAGTACGAAATGGCCGGCGCCGGCCACGCGACGCCGAACGAGCTGAACTTCGCCGCGGCACCGGCGGACATCGTCAAGGCCGGCCGCGCGGTGCCGCCGGCGAGCTGTGACCAGGGCCCACGCAGCCGGTTCCCCAGCACCATCTTCTTCGACGCGATCCTGCGGAACCTGGACCGCTGGGTGCGCAAGGACGTCCCTCCGCCGCACGGCTCGCCGATCGTCGTCGTGAACGGGGAACCGGTCCTCGACGAGTTCGGCAACGTCCAGGGTGGGCTTCGGTCCCCGTACCTCGACGTGCCAACGTCCACCTGGTACGGCAGCTCCACCGGTGCTTCCTTCTGTTTCATCGCCGGGCATGAGGTGCCGTTCGGTGCCGATCGGCTGCGGGAGCTGTACCCGACACACCGGGCCTACGTCGAAGCGGTCGTCAAGGACACGAAAGCCCTTGTGCAGCAGGGCTTCATCACCGATTACGACGGTCGGATGATCGTCAGCGAGGCGCTGCGGGCGCCGGTGCCGCCCGCCTCATAGGTTCGGCCCCGCCGCTCGGTGTGCCGGTCCGGCAATCGCGGGCGGCCGGAAATCCGTAAGGGATCTCCGGCCGCCCGGGTCGAGGTGAGCCCCTGGGTTGACTGCGGCGCTCACGCCACCCGTGTGGTGAAAACGGACAGGACGCCGGGGCCGACCTGCTCGGAGCTGGTCAATTCGAGTTGGCGTTCGTCGGTGAAGAGCCGGCGGCCGGAGCCGACAGCGGTCGGGAAGGTGATGAGCCGGTACTCGTCGATGAGGTCGGCCGCGGCCAATTCATCGACGACCGACCCGCTGCCGATCACGACAATGTCCGTGGTGGGCAGCTGTTCGCGGACCCATGCGGTCAGCGGTTGGTCGATGACGCGCGAATTCGACCACCTGTCGTCGTCAATTGCGTGGTGAGTGACGACCACCTTGGTCGCGGCGTTCATGGCCTGGGAAAACGGGTCGTTGCGGCTCGGCCAGAGGTCAGCAAAGTGGTCCCACGTGCGGCGGCCGAACAGCAGTGTGCCGTGCTCGAGGATGGGCCCGAGCCGGAACTTGTCGCCGGCCACGCCCTGCGGCCCGTGCCGCATCGCCCACCCGCCGAAGGGGCTGCCGTCGCTGCCGTCGGGATCCTCGACGACCCCGTCGAGAGTGATGAACTGGATGACGATGAGACGGCCCATGGGGTAGGTCCCTTCACGAAGTGCTGGCTGGTCGCCAGTTGTTACGTTTCTGGCCCGGCGGATTCATCGTCGCCCGCAGAATCGACGCCCAGCGACGCGAAGAGCGCGAACAGCCGCCGGTCCTGATAGACGAGCACGTGGCTGATCGCGCCGGTTTCGTCGGTGTCCAACAGTTGCAGGGTGTGCGGCTGTGCACCCTCCGGCGTGATCAGGTAGAGCAGCAACCCGCACTGTCCGTTGCCCTTGACCGGGCTGGTCCGCCATGCGGTGCCGCGCCAAGCGAACAGGTGCGCCATGAAGTCGCGGTACGGACGCCGGCCGCGCGACCAGGCCGGCACCGGCGGCATCTCGAGGATGACGTCATCGGCGACGAGGGCGGCCAACGCTTCGATGTCCGCCCGCTCGATGGCCCGGGCGTAGCGCTCCACCTGTTCCGCTTCGAACGGCACCCGTGCGGAGGCCGGACCGGCCGCGTCTCCCAGCCTGGAACGGGCGCGTTGGACGGCGGAATTGACCGCGGACACGCTGGTCTCGAGTACTGCGGCCGTCTCGGCCGCGGTCAGGCCGAGCGCCTCGCGCAGGACGAACGCGCCCCGCTGGCGGGCGGGCAGCGTTTGCAGCAGGGCCGTCACTGCCAGGCGCACGGCCGTCGCCCGCTCCAGGTCCGTGTCCACCTCCGACGTCGCGGTCCACGAGCTGGGCGCAGGCATCAGCCACGGGACGTCCGGGGCGGGCACCAGTGGTGCGCCGATCTCGATCCCCGGGTCCCGCAGATCACGTGGGAGCGGCCTGCGACGTGCTCCCCGTAAGCGGTCGACGCAGACGTTGTGCGCGATCCGGTAGCACCACGTCGACAGCGATGCCAGCGACGCGTCGTACGACTCCCGTGATCGCCACGCGCGTTCCAGCACGTCCTGCACGGCGTCCTCGGCGTCGAAGGGCGATCCCAGCATCTGGTAGCAGAAGGCCATCAGACGCGGCCGCAACGGCGCCAGCGCTTCCGCGGTCAGGGTGGACACGGGCACGATGCTGTCATCCCCGACCGCTGTCGAACGCGCGACCAGCGGGTTGACCAGCCGCGCGGCGACCGTGGTCGGTGCACTGCGGACACCCCGTCGGCCGAGGCAAGGCGGTTGCGCCACAGTCCGTGCTCGGGGTTCCGGCCCGTCGCACGGCGCCCCCAGCCGAGCCAGTACCGTGACGAACGTGATGAATCAGGCATCCGGATGACGGCGGCCTGGGAGGTCCTCCCCGTCGCCGTCGGCCTCGGGTTGGCCGCTCTGCCGATCGTCCTCATCCCTCTCACCCTGGTCACCCACCGACCTCCACACGTCGCCCGCGCCTTTCTGGCCGGCTGGGTGCTGGGCGTCCTCGTCGTCGGCGCCCTCGTCCTCGCGGTGGCCGACCTTCTCGTTCGGCCCGAGGTCCACCCGCAGTGGCTGAGTTACGTCAAGCTGGCCCTGGGCGTCGCCCTTCTGGGGCTGGCCGTCCGCAAGTGGCTGTCCCGAACGCCGCCCGGAGATGAACCCGAGCCGGCGGCATGGATGTCGTCGATCGGGGCGATGAACGGCGGCAAGGCGTTCGGTTTGGCGGTGGTGCTCGTCGTGGCCAATCCCAAGAACCTGTTGCTGGTCGTCAGCGGGGCCACCGTCATCGCGGACGCAACCCACCGCCCGGCGGAGCAGGCGATCGCGTTGGCGGTGTTCGCCGTCGTCGGCAGCGTCGGCGTCGCGGCGCCAGTGGTGGCCCCCCTGCTCCTCGGCGACCGTGCCGCGCCGGTCCTGGACTCGACGAACCGCTGGATGACCCGGAACAGCTCGATCATCGTGGCGGTCGTGCTGCTGGTGCTGGGCCTGCTGCTGATCATCAACGGCATCGGCGGCCTCTGATCAGGCGTTGCCGGACGGGTATCGCTGCGAGTTGCGTGGGAGGCTGGGCGAAGTCGAGGGTTGAAAATCGTCCCAACGTCGACTCAACCCGGCATCGGATCGTCGCCGGCGATGAGCCGGCCGGTGGACCGGCTTCGACCGCGGAACTCGGCGATCACCGTGCCGTCCGCCCGGGTGACGGTGACGTCGTACAACCCGCTGCGGCCCTGACGCACCCGCTCGGTCGCCCGGGCACGCAGGACGTCACCGAGCAGAGCCGGTGTGACGAAGGTGATGTCGAATCCCGCGGCCACAGTGGCGACGCCGTGGCTGTTGCAGGCGAAGGCGAAGGCGCTGTCCGCCAATGTGGCCACCAGTCCCCCGTGGCAGGAGCCGTGGCCGTTGACCATGTCCGGACGCACCGTCATGGTGAGGGACGCCCGGCCCGGTCCGACGTCCGTGAGCTGCATACCGAGGGCGCGACTGGCGTCTTCGGTTGCCCACAACTTTTCGGCCGACCGCCGGGCAACGTCGTCCTCGTTCACGCCGGCCCCCTTTCGAGTCAGTTCAGGAGGACCAGCGAGACCTGTCCCGGCATCAGGCCATCACAGATCGGCCAGTGCACCCAGCGGTGACTCGACACAGTCGGCGACGAACCGCAGGAAGCCGCCGGCGACGCCCCCGTCACAGATGCGGTGATCGAACACCAGAGAGAGCTGGGCGATCTTGCGCGGCACCACCTGGCCGTCGACGACCCATGGCCGATCGATGATCCGACCCAGCCCGAGCATCGCCACCTCGGGATGGTTGATGATCGCTGCAGACCCGTCGACGCCGAACACGCCGTAGTTGTTGACGCTGAAGGTGCCGCCGGACAGGTCCTGCGGGGACAGCGATCCGGCCCGCGCAGCCGCGGCCGCCGCCCCGATCGATGCGGAGAGTTCGCGCGCCGTCAGCCGGTCGGCGGCGCGGATGACGGGGACGACAAGTCCCCGGTCGGTCTGCGCGGCGAAGCCGAGTTGGACGTGGGCCGGCAGCACGATGTCGTTGCCGTCGACGCGCCCGTTGAGTTCCGGGTACCGCCGCAGGCCCAGCACGGCGAACCGGGACAGGAACCCCAGAACGCTCACCGGACGGTCGGGATCGCGCCGGTTGATTTCCGACCGGGCGTTCAACAGGTCCGTCGCGTCGACGTCCACCCAGACGGTGGCCTCCGGAATCTCGCGCCGCGACCGGGTCATCTTTTCGGCGATGTATCTGCGCGTCGGGCTCATCCGGACGCGCCGGTCCCCACCGTCGTCGTCGCCGGGCCCGGCCGGGACCGCCGCCGACGCAGAACCCGACACGTCGTGGTCCGACGGCACCGGGGCGGTTGGCGCGGTAGCCGACGACGGCGTAGCGGTTGACCGGGCGGCGTCGGTCGGCACAGCGGTTGACCTGCCGGTGGCGGACCGTCCGACGCTGGTCGGTGCCTGCGCGGCGATCGCGGCCTCGACGTCGATGCGGCGGATGACCCCTGCCGGCCCGGTGCCGGCGATGCTCCTCAGGTCGACGCCGGCCCGCTTGGCCAGCAGCCGGACGGGCGGGGAGATCACCGCAGGAGCGGAATCTGCGGCGTCATCCGGTGCCTCGGCCGGAGACGCCGGGTCAGCCGCCGCAGCGACAGGTCCGGCAGCAGCAAGCTGCTCGCGCCCCGTCGAGATCAGGGCCCTCCGCCGCCGCCCGGGCGCCGACGCCGGGGTCCCGTAGCCGATCAGCACATTGCCGCTGCCGCCCGACCCGCCGTCAACGGCAGCACCGGTCACCACCCCCGGCTCGCGGAGCCCGCGGTTGTCGGCCGTGCCAGCGCCGACGGTGATCAGCGGCCGGCCGACGGCCAACGACTGCCCCGGCCTTCCGTGCAGCGCCGTCACCCTGCCGGAGAACGGAACCGGCACCTCCACAACGGCTTTGGCCGTCTCGACCTCGACAACGGGCTGGTCCGCGCGCACCTCGTCACCGACATCGACGAGCCACGAGACGATCTCCGCCTCGGTCAATCCCTCGCCGAGGTCGGGCAGCAGGAAGTCGGGCATCAGCCGCGCACCTCCGATCGAGGCGGCATCGATCGGGGCAGCACCGGGGTGTCGTCCCACTGCAGGCGCTGCACTGCGTCCAGGATCCGGTCGACGTTGGGCAGGTGGTACTGCTCGAGTTTCGGCGGGGCGTAGGGGATGTCGAATCCGGTGACCCGCAGGATGGGCGCCTGCAGGTGGTGGAAGCACTGCTCGGCGAGCCGGGCGGCCACCTCGGCGCCGTACCCGCAGAAGCCGGAGGCCTCGTGCACCACGACGGCCCGGCCGGTGCGCCGGACCGAGGCAACGACTGTCTCGTCGTCGAACGGGGCCAGGGTGCGAAGGTCGATGACCTCCAGGTCCCGCCCTTCCTCGGCGGCGGCGTCAGCGGCTTCGAGCGCCGTGGCCAGGGTCCCGCCGTAGCTGATCACCGTTGCATCACTGCCGGCTCGGCGGACCACCGCGCTGTCCAGTCCGGGTCCGTCCATCGCCAGCGAGGTCGACTCCTTCGACCAGTAGCGGCGTTTCGGCTCGAGGAAGATCACCGGGTCGGGACAGTCGATGGCCTGCCGCAGCAGCCGGTACGCATCGGCCGGGGTGGCCGGGGTGACGACCCGCAGACCGGGGGTGTGCGTGTAGTACACCTCCGAGGAATCGCAGTGGTGCTCCACTCCACCGATGCCGCCCCCGTACGGGATTCGGACGACGATCGGGAGCGTCACCGCGCCGCGGGTGCGGTTGTGCATCTTCGCGAGGTGGCTGGTGATCTGCTCGAACGCCGGGTAGGCGAACGCGTCGAACTGCATCTCCACCACGGGTCGCAGCCCGTTCATCGCCATCCCGATCGCCGTGCCGACGATGCCGGACTCCGCCAGCGGAGTGTCGACAACCCGGTGATCGCCGAACCTCTCGGCGAGTCCATCGGTCACCCGGAAGACGCCGCCGAGCGTCCCGACGTCCTCACCGAGAACCAGGACCGAGCCGTCGGCGGCGAGACTGTCGGCCAACGCCTGGTTGAGCGCGCCTGCCATCGTGACGGCCTGCGGGCGCTCGCTCGCCGGACTCGCCACCGGAACCGGATCGGAACGGTGAGAGCCGTTGCCGCCCTGCGCCTCCAGCAGATCGGTCACGTGCCGGCACCTGCCATCGGCTCGGCGGCGTCGGACTCTCCCGAGTCGGCCAGCTCGTCGGCCAGCTGTTGCCGTTGTTGCCGCAGCGCTGCCGTCGGCACCGCGTAGACGTGCCGGAACAACTCATCCGGATCCAGATCCGTTGCTTCATGGAGCTTCTCGCGCAGCGCCAGGGCAAACGTCTCGGCGTCGTCGCGCACCGCAGTGAGCAGCTTGTCGTCGAGCAAGCCGCGGCCCCGCAGGTGACCTTCGAGACGGTCGATCGGATCCTTCGCGGCCCAGCTCTGCACCTCGGCCAGGGAGCGGTAGCGGGTCGCGTCGTCGGCGTTGGTGTGCGCGTCCATCCGGTAGGTGACTGCCTCGATCAGGGTCGGCCCGTCCCCGGCGCGGGCCGCGCGGACCGCGTCGGACACCGCGGAGAACACCGCGGCGGCGTCGTTGCCGTCGATCAATCGGGACGTCATTCCGTAGCCGATGCCCTTGTGCGCCAACGACGGTGCCGCCGACTGCTTCGACAGCGGCACGCTGATCGCATAACCGTTGTTCTGCACCAGGAACACGACCGGGCACTTCCAGACGGCGGCGAAGTTCAGCGCCTCGTGGGTGTCCCCCTCGCTGGTCGCGCCGTCACCGATCAGGACCAGCGCGACGGTGTCCTCGCCCTTGTAGCGGGCGGCGTGCGCGAGACCCACCGCGTGCAACGCGTTCGTCGCGAGCGGCGTGCACTGCGGCGCCACCCGCCGTTCGTACGGGTCGTAGCCGCTGTGCCAATTCCCGCGCAGCAGCGTCAGCACCTCGACCGGATCCACCCCGCGGGTGACCAGCGCGACCGAGTCGCGGTAGGTCGGGAAGAGCCAATCCTCTTCGTCCAGCGCGAGGACGGCGCCGACCTGGCAGGCCTCCTGGCCGCGGGAAGACGGATAGACGGCCAGTTCGCCCTGCCGCACCAGCGCGCCGGCCTGGGTGTCGAACCGCCGGCCGATCACCATCGCGCGATGCAGGCGAAGCAGCACGTCATCCGGCGGGACCGCCAGATCACCACCGGGGACTGACTGCCCGTCGCTGTCCACCACCGCGAGCGGCGCCTCGGTGGGCAGCAACGTCGGCAGCAGCGAGGAGGATCGGTGATCACTGAGAACAGACATCGACGGCTGCCTTTCGGGATGGCTGTGACCCACAGCACGTGGGCTCAGTATGCGACGTTCCAGTGCCATTCGTCTGCCTCAGCGCATCAATACTGGACGTCTGGCACATATACCTGGGATGGTGAGCCGTATGACCATCGGAGTGCCGCTTCCACCCGCCCCGGCCAGACAGCTGGATCTCGACGAGGCGGACCGGGCGATCATCGGCGCGCTCACCGCCGACGGCCGGCTGTCCATGCGGGCACTGGCGGAACAGGTCCATCTGTCCCGAGCCGGCGTGTATGCCCGGGTGTCCCGGCTGGAGAAGCTCGGCGTCATCACCGGCTACGCCGCCGTGGTCGATCCTGTCCGGCTCGGCTACGGCGTCTCCGCCTATATCTACCTGCGAATCGCTCAGCAGTCGTGGAAGGAGGTGCGGCGGCGGATCAGCGAGATCCCCGAGGTGGAGCATGCCGCATTGATCTCCGGTGACGACGACCTGGCGCTGCTGGTCAGGGCCGTCGACGCCGCCGCGCTCCGCGACCTGGTCCTCACCCGTCTGCAGACCATGCCGGACGTTGTGTCGACGAAGACCGTGCTCATCCTGGACGAGCTACCGCGGGCCCGCCCGGACGCCGCTGGAACACGCTGACCGTCACCGCAAGGGTCACCGCGGTCACCTCGGGCAACGCCGCGACGGCCGCGGCCGGCTCCCCGCTCGAGAGATGGCGCGCCGACGGGCCCATCCGGACCAACGCGCCGACATCGTCCGGCGCGAGCCGCATCTCCCGCCGAAGGACGTTCCGGTCGACGATCGCGAGGTGATCGGCAAAGGCCTCCACCAGCCGGTCCGGCTTTCCCGCGTCGACGGCCAGAAGGGGCAGGATGGAACGGATCTCGGACAGGTGGTCCGGCTCGGGGGTCACCACCACCAACCGGCCGCCCGGCGTCAGCACCCTGGCGATCTCGCCTGGATCGCGGGGGGCGAAAACGCTCAGCACCGTGCCGACCGCCCCGTCGCACACCGGCAACCGCGACCATGCGTCGGCGACCACCGACGCCGCGGCCGGGTGGGCGGCGGCCGCCCGGCGGGCGGCGTGGCGGGAGGAATCCAGGGCGACCCCGACGGGAGCATCGTGCAGCCCGCCGAGGCGGTCCAGTGCCGCAGCCAGGTAGTAGCCGGTGCCGGAACCGATCTCGAGCACGGGCCCCCGGTCGACCTCCCAGGCCACGGCCCGCGCGATCGGCCGATAATGCTCGCCGCCGAGGAACGCCGCCCGGGCTGCCACCATGTCGCCGGTGTCCCCGGTGTCCGTGCGGGATCGTTTGCCCAGCAACGACAGATAGCCCTGGCGCGCAATGTCGAACCGATGCCCGTTGTCGCACCCGACCACGTCGGGATCGACCCTGCGGAGCACAGCCTGGCAGTGCGGGCAGCACAGCAGAGGCAACGCAGCATCCAGGGCAGGCCCGCTCACCGCTCCCGCGGACCGGACCCGCGCAGATATTCGAGCTGGGCGGCGACGGAATGCTCGGCGGCGAACCGCACCGACGGATCGATGTCGTCGTACACCACATCGGTGACGGCGCTGATCTCGGCATCAGCACCGAGAACGTCGAGCGCGGAACGGATCTGGTCCAGCCGTTGCTGCCGGTGGGCCAGGTACCGGCCGGCCACCTCGGCGAGGTCGGGCAGCTGTGGGCCGTGCGCGGGCAACACGTACCGGGAACCGAGGCCGGCCAGCATCTCCAGCGACGACAGGTACGCGCCGAGGCTGCCGTCCGGCGGCGAGATGACTGTGGTGCCCCATCCGAGGATGGTGTCGCCGGTGAGCACGGAGCCGGTGTCGCCGTCGTCGGCGAGGACGAAGCACACGGAGTCGTCGGTGTGCCCGGGGGTCCTGAGCACGGAGAGGGAAAGCCCCGCCGCGTGGATGGTCTCGCCATCGACCAGCGGCGGGCCGCCGAGGCAGAACGCGGGGTCGAACGCGCGGACGGGAGCACCGGTTCGGGCGGCGAGCGCCGGTGCCGCGTCGGTGTGGTCGTGGTGCCGGTGGGTGATCAGGATCAGCTCGAGCTGTTCACGGGCGAGGGCGGAGAGGTGCGCCGCATCGTCGGGACCGGGATCCACCAGGACACTCGTGCCGGACCCGGGACCGGCGAGCAGGTAGGAGTTGGTGCCGGCCAACGTCATCGGGCCCGGGTTGGGTGCCAAGAGCACCCGGGCGTGCGGGGTGACGCGGGTCGGCTCGGGGTTGGTCACAACAGGAATCCCTCCTCCGACAGCGGTTTCGGCCCACCGCCGCGCGCGTGACCGAGGCTCGCCACGTCGATGTCCCGGACGTCGGCCGCTCTGACCCGGACCGGGGTGACCACCCGCGGGGCCGCCATCACCTCCGCCACCGAGCCGAACCCGGCGAGGTCGGTGAGCATCGCCACGGTCGGCGGCATCAGCGCGGTGGCCCGCACCGCATGTTCGGCGAGCAGCGCCTCCGGTGTCCGCCATAGACCCGACTCCGCCTCCGTGGTCAGCATTCTCGCCTCCTGGCCGGCCGGCAGCGCGGCGGCGAAGAAGAACGTGTCGTACCGCCGGGTGCGGCCGGGCGGGGTGATCCAGTTCGCCCAGGGTCGCAGCAGGTCGGCCCGCAGTTGCAGGCCGGCGGCGGCAAGGACGTCGGGCAACACCCGCTGCCGGTGCAGGATCGCCAGCCGGGTGGCGTCATCCGGGTAGACCGTCGGCGCGCCCGGGTTCACCGGCGTCGCCAGCAGCACCCCGGTCTCCTCGAACAGCTCGCGGACGGCGGCGACCACGAGGCCGCGGGCCTTTTCCGGCTCTGCACCCAGCGCCGTGGCCCACCAGTCCGCATCCGGCCCGGCCCAGCCGATCCCGGCGGCGTGATCGGCCTCGTCAACGCCGCCGCCGGGGAACACCGTCATTCCCGCGGCGAAGTCCATGGCGGCCACCCGGCGCAGCACGAAGACCTCGAGTCCCGGCTGGTCTTCGGGATCCCGGTGGGCCGCGTCACCGGCCCACCGAGCAGACCCGGCGAGCGGCACGGCGTCCCGCAGCAGCATGACGGTCGCCGCCGGGCGGACCGGCACCTCCGCCGGGGCGTCGGCCGGAACATCCGACGAACCGGTCAGCACCATGGGTCTCAACCTAATGCGGCGCGGGCCGTCACCGGACCTGCGCGATGGCCTCGATCTCCACCGGGGAACCCAGCGGCAGCTCCGCCACCCCGACGGCGGAACGGGCGTGCCGGCCGGCCTCGCCGAGGACCTCGGCGAACAGGTCGGAGGCGCCGTTGATCACGCCGGGCTGGCCGGTGAATCCCTCCGCCGACGCGACGAATCCGACCACCTTGACGATCCGCTCCACGTTGTCGATGCCGACCTCGGCGTGCAGCGCCGCGAGCACGTTGAGCGCGGCCTGTCTGGCGTAGCCCTTGGCGTCCTCCGGGGACACCTCGGCGCCGACCTTGCCGGTCGCGGGCAGCCGGCCCTCGACGAACGGCAGCTGGCCGGCGGTGAACACCAGGTTGCCGGTCCGGGCGGTCGGCAGGTAGGAGCCGGCGGCCACCGCGACGGCCGGCAGCTCGATGCCGAGCTCGGCCAGCCGCTCGGTGGCCGTCACGCGCGTTCCCGCTTCAGATACGCCACCAGCTGCTCCGGGTTCGGGCCCGGAACCACCTGGACGAGTTCCCAGCCGTCCTCGCCCCAGGTGTCCAGGATTGCCTTGGTGGCGTGCGTGATCAACGGGACGGTCGCGTATTCGAACGTCCGCCGGCCGGCGGACGTGGATGCTGTGGGGTTGGACATGCCCAGACTCTAAGGTCCGGCGCCGAAGGGCACGAACCTGCGGTCCCGATCGGGACCGGGACGCGACCGGCACGGCTCCCTATCCTGATCCGATGGCGGCTGACGGATGGCACTGGGCGGCCGCGTGCATCGTCGGGCTGCTGCTGCTGGTGCTGGTCCTGCTCTGGTACGACACACTGCGCGACCGGCCGAACCTCACCATCGGCCAGGCCACCATCCGGGCGCTGCCCTCGCTGGTCGTCGTCCCGATCGGGTTCCTGCTGGCGTTGTTCCTGCCGCTCTGGGTGGGCGGGGTGCTGATCGCGATACCGCTGATCGTCGTGCTCGCCATGGCGCTGGCCTCCTGACCGGTCCCGACCTGGCGGACCCGGTTGTTTGCCGTCGCACGCTGCGGGCACCGAACAGCGACGGGCTCGCGAGGAAAGGACGTCACCATGGTCGCCACCACCTGGAAACCGCACACCGAACACGGGACCCTGAGCAGCGCGGACCGCAAGGAGCTCCCGGATTCGGTGTACGCCTTCCCGGACAAGCGCAAGGAACCGTTGACCGACGCCGGGCACGTCCGGACCGCCCTGGCCCGCTTCGACCAGGTCAAGGACGTCACCGACGACGAGCGTGATGTCGCCTTCGCGAACATCCGTGCGGCCGCCCGTCATTACGACGTCGACGTCGCGGAGACCGATTGGCGCCAGCTCGGCAACAAACCGCACACCGCCAACGACGCGCACTGACCGTGCCGGAACCCCTGTCCGGCGTCCTGGACTCGGTCGACGCAGTCACGGTGCCGGTTCCGGACCTCGAGGCGGGTCTGGCCTTCTACCGCGACGGGCTCGGGCAAGCGCTGATCTGGCGGAACGACGCGATCGGCCAGGCGGGCCTGCGGCTGCCCGGCGCCGAGAGCGAGTTGGTTCTCACGACGCAGCAGCCGTTCGAGCCGAACTGGCTGGTTGCCTCCGTCGATGCTGCCGCCGAGACCATCCGGTCCGCCGGCGGATCGGTGACCGTCGAACCTTTCGACATCCCGGTCGGCCGGGTGGCCGTCGTCGCCGACCCGTTCGGCAACCGATTGGTCCTGGTGGACCTGTCCAGGGGACGGTATGACGCCGGGCCGCCGAGCCAGCAGCGTCCGATGACGGACCATGGCCCGCCGTCCCAGCACCCATCCAACGACGTACGCGGCCAGCGCGCCGACCCAGCCCAGGGTCATCGGCATCAGCGATGACCCCTGCCCTCCGGTGCTGACGAACACCGACCCGGCGCCGAACGCCAGCAGCACGCAGCCGAGACCCACCCCCGCGATGATCACGCTCGACACTCGACGGGGCACGCACCTCACGACGAGAACGACCGCCTCCACCAGCACCACGGTGCCGACGACCGCGTGCAGCAGGAACGACGGATGGCCCAGCAGGAAGATCCACGGCGCCCCCGCCGTGGCGAAATCGGTCGGGAAGTCGATCGGCAGCCCCACCAGCAGCCCGACGATCACCAGCTCCAGCACCAGTCGCCGCGAGGCCCTCATCACTCGTCCGTCCATGGTCCCAACCTTCCGCCATCGCAACTTGCTGTTGCGTTAGGGTTCGAACTATGCCAGCTATCCGCCATAACGCAACTGGAAGTTGCGATGACCCAGGATAGGCAGTCGGCGCGGCTCGCTCCCGTCGGCAGAGGAGCAAAGGTCCGCAGCGCGGTACTCGCCGCCACGCTGACCGAACTCATCGCCGTCGGTTACGCCAAGCTCACCGTGGAGAACGTCGCGTCCCGCTCCGGTGTCCACAAGACGACCGTCTACCGCCGTTGGAAGGACCGCGAGGCACTGGTCACGGACGCCGTGACGGACCTCGCCGCCACCACGTTGCCGCTCGAGGACAGCGGCGACGTCGACAGCGACCTGCGCGCGTACGCCCGCGGACTGGTCCGCTGGCTGAGCAGCCCCATCGGGCGCGCCGCGCTGGCCATCCTGGTGTCCGATGCCGGCCGGCTCCCTGCCATGGCGGCGACGAAGCAGCGCTTCTTCCGGGAGCGGATCAGCGCTGCGGAGCCGCTCGTCCGGGCCGCGGTCGGGCGAGGTCAACTGCCGGCCGGCACCGATCCCGGTGCGCTGGTCAAGTCGGTGATCGCCCCGCTCTACCTGCGGTTGCTGGTCACCGAGGAAGATGTCGACGAGAACACCGCGGACCAGGCGGCGGCCATCGCGCTGGTCGCCGCCCGCGCCGGTCTCCTGCAGCAGGCATGACGGACCCGGCGGCGAACCGGGTCACGGAGACGGCGCGTCGGCCCAGGCCTCTTCCTGCAGGATGCGCTGCTGCAGCGCAAGGGACTTCTCGGCCGTCCAGCCCGGGGGCTGGATCACCTGCGCCCAGCCATCGACATACTGCGCGGTGAACGTGTGGCCGTGCCCGGATGGCACCGGGACCGGCTCCACCATGTCGGCGGTGACCTGCCAGAACGTCACGAACGGAATCCACACCATCTCCGGGAGCACGTCGGCGCCGCGCGGTTCGGACAGCCAGTCCGGCTTGCGGAGCAGCAGGTCGGTGCTCCACCAGGTGATCGGGTCCGAGGGATGGGACAGGTACAGCACTCTGCTGCCGTCCCAGGGCGCCGACGTGGGCGGAGCAGGCACGTCGGGGTTGTCGGCGAACCGCACGGTCCGGCCGCCGCGGAACACCGGCTGGATCTCCGGGCTGCCCGGATCACGGCCGTCGGTGAACTCGCGAAACAGCGAGTTGAAGTTCGGCGGGCCGGCCCACAGCACCCCGTCGGTGCGGTTCCGCAGGTCGAATTCGCCGCTGAAGGCGGCCTCGGTGGAGAACGACCCGAGGCTGACCCCGAACACCAGCAGCTTCGGGCGGTCGTTCGCCGGCAGGTCGGTCCACCGGTCGTACACGGCGTCGACCAGGGCGCGGCCGGCCTCCCTGGCCCGGGTCTGATCGACGATGAACGACACCCAGGACGGCAGGTACGAATACTGGATCGCCACGCTCGCGACGTTGCCGTTCGCCATGTATTCCAGGCTGTCGACGCCGCCCGGATCCACCCAGCCGGTGCCTGTCGTGCCTGCGATCAGCAGGTAGTCCCGTTCGAACCCGCCGAGCCTGATCAGGTCGTCCACCGCCAGCGCGGCGCGCTCCTCGACGTCGGGCGCGGACGCGATCCCGGCGTAAGCCCGGATCGGCTCGACGGCGGGCACACCGGAGTAGTTCTCGATCTGCCCCGCGGTCGGTCCGGTGCCGACGAAGTTCCGGCCCTGGAATCCCAACGTGTCGAACGGCACCTGCGAGTCGACGGCGCCGGAACGGGCGGACGACAGCGGCCCGGACACCGCATCACTCGTCGTGGTGTCCAGGACGGAAAAGCTCCGATCCGCCACCGCGATGGCGCCGTCCAGTACCACCCCGCTCAGCACGCCGACGGTGACGCCGGCCACCAGCACCCACCCCACCCCGCGGGCGGCGCGCCGGCCCATCCACCGACCCAACAGCCGGGCGACCCCGCGGAAGAGCCCGCGGATCCCGCGGCCGGCCGCGACAAGCCCCACGAAGACGAGGATCCCGACCACCGGCAGCAGGATCTGCGCGTTGAACGATTCGGCGACAACGCCCATCAGCTCGCGGATCTGGTTCTGCCACCGCCGGCCGAGCAGGTACGACACCAGCAACGCGACCGCACCGACGACGAGGAACAGCCGCCAGGACAGCGGCCGCGCCGGGCGAGCCGGGCGATCGGCGAACTGCCGCCACAGCCACGCCCCCACGACTCCCAGGCCGTAACCGATGGCGCCGTTGACCCCGCAGACGAAGCCCTGGAAGGCCGCGGGCCGGGGTAGCAGGGACGGGGTGAAGGACAGGCAGACGAAGACCAGCGCCACCCAGGCGCCCGGCAGCGTGTAGCGGAACCACCTGCGCCGTGCGACGTCCGGCGGCGTGACGGGTTCGACCCGTGGCGCGGCGGGGTCCGGCGGCGATGGCACGGCCGGCGGCGGTGCGGCCTGATCGGCAGCCGGCGGGGCGCCGACACCGTCAGCCGGTTCTTCGGCGGTTTCGGAGTGCGTCGTCATACAGTCGTTTCCCCTGAGTCACAGTCCCAGCCACATCCGGACCCGTCACATCCGGACCATGCCACTTCCAGATCCAGCCACATCCGGACAACCATCACTGGACGGCAGTATCCGTCACGAATGCGACGGGGATGTGCCGACCTCAGCGCAGCCCGAACTGCAACCAGAGCTCCCCGCAGCCGTTCACCGCCCAGTGCAGGGCGATCGGCGCCAGCAGACTCCCGCTGCGGTCCCGGAGCACGGCGAACAACACCCCGGCCGCGCCGGTGAAGACCACCGTGCCGACCACCCTGACGATCGTCCCGCTCACGCCGCCGCCGACGACACCGGACACCGACTCGTTGGCCGCGCCACCGGACAGCGCTGACGAGACATGCCACAGTCCGAACAGCACGGACGACACGCCGGTCGCCCACCACCGGCCGTACCGCCGCCGCAGCAGACCCCACAGCACGCCTCGGAAGGCGAACTCCTCCGGGATCACCGTGAGCAGCGGGATCAGCACCAGCGCACGCAGCAGCGATTCTCCCCACGTCGAGGTGGCCGCAGGCACCGCTTCCCGCGCCGCCGGCACGAGCGCCGCGATGCCGTATCCGAGGATCACCGCGCCGGCGGCGACGCCGCCCCATCTGGCGCCCGACGGCAGGTTCCGCCGGGCAAGCCCCAGATCGTCCGCGGTCATCCGGCCGGCGGCGGCGACCGCGGAGAGGCTCAGCACCAGACCGACCGCCACCGCCGCGTCGGCGTCCGGAATGACCTGATGGGCAAGGACATTTGCCGCGACCAGGATCGCCACGGTCAGGGTCACGGCGGCCGGAAACGGCATCGCCCCCCGAACGCGGCCGGCGAGAGGAGGCGTCAGCGGACGGGCTCCAGCACCACCACCGGGATCTGCCGGGTGGTCTTTCGCTCGTAACCGGCGAAGCCGGGGTAGTCGGCCTTCTGACCGGTCCAGATCTCCTCGCGCTCCGCGCCCTCGGTGACCCGCGCCCTCACCCGCACCGTCTCGGTACCCACCTCGACCTGCGCCACGGGTTCGACGAGGAGGTTGTGGTACCAGTCGGGGTTGGTGTCGGCACCGGCCTTGGAGGCGAACACGGCGTAGCCGCCGGGCACAGTGCGGTACATCATCGGGCTCACCCGGTTCAGCCCCGTCCTCTTCCCGGTCGTGTGCAGCAGCAGCAGCGGAGCCCCGGCGAACTGGCCGCCCACCCGGCCCTCATTGGCGCGAAACTCTTCGATGATGCGATCGTTCCAGTCGGACATGGTGGCCTTTCGGTGCGGGGACGACCGGATTATCGCCCCCGGCGGTGAACAACACGGAGTGGCGGGGCGGCCACCGGGCGCGCCGGCCGGTGCGACTGGCAGGATCGTGGAATGACGGTCGACACCGCTGCCGCACCCGAAGGCAGCGCGCACACCGACGGCCTGTGGGCGCAACGCGTCGGCGCGCGGCGCTACACGGGCCGCAACAGCCGCGGCGCCGAGGTCAGCATGGGACCCGCGGAGGCGGGCGCGGTGTTCACCCCGGGCGAGCTGCTGAAGATCGCACTGGCCGGGTGTGCGGGGATGAGCGCGGACAGCGCGATCGCCCGCCGGCTCGGGGACGACGTTCCCATCACCGTCCATGTTGCCGGGATCAAACACGTCGACGACGAGCGGTACCCCGCCCTGCACGAGGAGCTGGTGGTCGACCTCTCGGTCCTGGACCCGGCCGAGCGCGACCGGGTCGTGGCGGTGGTCCGCAGGGCGATCGCCCGGAATTGCACGGTGGGCCGCACCCTGGAGCGGGGCGCCGACGTCGCGCTCACTCTCGCCGACGGTGGCGATGACACCGGCGTCGGCGGTGCCGACCGCGATCCGGAGTCCATGGCCCCGACCGGCCGCGGGTCGACCGCGCAGCCGGCCGGCAGGTAGGTCCCGGCATGGCGCCGAAAGCGACCCCGAAACAAGCGGCCCCGAAACAAGCGGCCCCGAAACCCGCTGTCTCGCCACCCGCGGCGTCCTCCGCCGTCGGCAGCCGGCGCACACCCGCCGACGGCCTGACCCCGGCCGGGCGCCCGGCCACCGACGTGTGGACACCGGCCTGCCGGCGGGCCAGGCTGCACGTCATCACCGGCAAGGGCGGCACCGGCAAGACGACAGTCGCTGCGGCGCTTGCGATCGCGCTGGCCACCAACGGCCGCCGGGTGCTGCTGGTCGAGGTGGAGGAACGTCAGGGGATCGCCCGGCTGTTCGACGTCCCGCCGCTGCCCTACGAGGAGCGCAGGGTCGCCATCGCCACCGGCGGCGGGGAAGTCCGGGCGCTGGCCGTCGACGTCGAACGGGCATTGCTCGAGTATTTCGAGATGTTCTACAACCTCGGCTTCGCCGGCCGGAGCCTCAAGCGGCTCGGCGCCGTGGAATTCGCCACCACACTGGCGCCGGGCCTGCGGGACGTTCTGCTGACCGGCAAGGTGAAGGAGACCGTGACCAGGCGCGGCACCGACAACCGGCCCGTCTACGACGATGTCGTGATGGACGCACCGCCGACCGGCCGGGTTGCGACGTTCCTCGGGGTCACCGAGGCGATGTCCGACCTGGCCAAACGGGGGCCGATCCACAGTCAGGCCGAGGGCGTGGTGCGGCTGCTGCATTCGCCGGACACAATCGTGCACCTGGTCACGCTGCTCGAGGACATGCCGGTCACCGAGACCCTGGAGGCGGTGCACCAACTCCGGGACGGCGACCTTCCGGTGGGCACCATCATCGTCAACGCGGCGACCGAGCCGCGGCTGCCGGCGGCCGCGCTCGAGCGGGCGGCCCGGGGCGAGCTGGATATCGCGGCCCTGGCCGCCGAGCTCAAGGGCGCCGGGATCGCCGTGGACCCCGCACTCGTCGACGGGCTCGCCGAACAGGCGACCGAGCACGCGGTACGGGTGCTGGACGAGGCCGACTGCCGGGCGGCGCTCGCCGCCACCGGCATCCCGCTGCTGTCGCTGCCGCGGCTGGTCGACGGCGGCGACCTCGGCGGCGTGTACGAGCTCGCCGACCGGTTGCTCGACCAGGGGATCTCATGACCAGGCGCGCACTCGACCTCGGACCGATCCTGGCCGACGGCCGGACCAGGATCGTCGTCACCTGCGGCTCCGGCGGGGTCGGGAAGACAACCACGGCCGCAGCGATGGCGCTCTGGGCCGCCGACGCCGGGCGGAAGGTCGCGGTGCTCACCATCGACCCGGCGAAGCGGCTCGCGCAGGCCCTCGGTCTGGAGGAGCTGGACAACGACCCCCGCCGGGTCGACGTCGAACTGGCCGACGACAAGGGCGAGTTGTGGGCGATGATGCTCGACACCCGCAGGACGTTCGACGAGATGGTCGCCACCCACTCGACCGCCGACCGCGCCGCGGCGATCCTGGCGAACCCGTTCTACAAGGTGATCTCCACCTCGTTCTCCGGCACCCAGGAGTACATGGCGATGGAGAAGCTGTCGACGCTGGCGGCCAAGAACCAGTTCGACCTGATCGTCGTGGACACCCCGCCCAGCCGGTCGGCGCTGGACTTCCTGGACGCCCCGCAGCGACTGTCCTCGTTCATGGACGGCAGGATGATCAAGCTCCTGTCGGCGCCGAGTCGCGGCGTGATGAAGGTGGTGGGTGCGGGCCTGGGGCTGTTCTCCCGCGCCGTCACCGCCGTGCTCGGCGGCCAGATGCTGCAGGACGCCGCCCAGTTCGTACAGCTCTTCGAGGACATGTTCGGCGGTTTCCGGCAGCGGGCGCAGGCGACCTACGAACTGCTGCGGGCCAGCGGTACCCGATTCGTCGTGGTGTCCATCTGCGAGGCGGACTCGCTACGGGAGGCGTCCTATTTCGCCGACCGGTTGCGGTCCGAGCGGATGCCGCTGGCCGGCCTGATCCTGAACCGCACCCATCCGCCGCTGGCCAAGCTGCGGGCGGGCGCCGCCGAGCTGGCGATCCAGAAGCTCGAGAACCCGGGCAACAACTCCGGCAACCACAGAACAACGACACGAACAACGACACGAACAACGACACGAACAACGACACGAACAACGACACGAACAACGACCGGAGCGGTGACACAGCGCTGACCGCCGGCGTGTTGACCATCCACACCGAGCGGCTGGCCGTGCGGGCGGCGGAACTGCACATGCAGGAGCGGTTCAACCGGGTGCACGCCGACCTGCCGGTGATCGAGGTCGCCGCGCTGCCCTCCGACGCGCACGACCTGCCGGCACTGCGGGAGATCGGCAGGCGCCTCACCGCGGCCTGACACACCACCCGGCTGCCACCACCGCCTGACCCCACACGGCTCATATCACCGGGGTGAGAGCCGTCACGACCCCCGCCTGATCCTTGCCGGACCGCCGCGGGCACCGGGCATAACGTTCATTGCGGCACACTCCGGCGGCGCTCCCAGGTCGGGATCACCTGGCTCACACGCGTCCGCCGGTACCCTGGATCAGTGCGTGTCATGAGCGGTCTCGGACGTCTGGTGCTCGGCACCCTGTTGGCTGGGGTGCTGGTGGCCGGTCTGCTGCTCCCCTATTCGGTCGGCGCCGGGATGGCTGCGAACGCCGTCACCTCGGCCATCGAGGACGCCAAGGCCGATCCGCTGGACGGTGAGATCCCGCTCCGGACGACCTTCACCGACGCGGCCGGCAAGCCGATCGCCACCTTCTACGAGCAAAACCGGGTCTATGTCCCGCTGTCGTCGATCTCGGACTACCTGCAGGTCGCCGTCATCTCGATGGAGGACCGGCGGTTCTATCAGCACCAGGGCGTCGACTGGCGCGGCACCGTGCGGGCATTGCTGCGGAACGCCCAGTCCGATCGCGCCGCCCAGGGCGGGTCGACGCTGACCCAGCAGTACGTCAAGAACTACCTCTACCTGGTCGAGGCGCAGACCGAAGCGGAGAAGGCCGACGCCATCGCCACGACGCCGATCCGCAAGCTGCGCGAGGCGAAGATGGCGTTGTCCATCGAGCAGAACCTCAGCAAGGCCGAGATCCTCGAGCGCTACCTCAATCTCGTCGCGTTCGGTCCCTCGCAGTACGGCGCGGAGGCCGCGTCGCAATGGTTCTTCGGCACCTCCGCCGACCGGTTGACGCTGTCCCAGGCGGCGCTGCTGGCCGGCATGGTGAACAACCCGCCCAGGTACAACCCGCTGGACGAGAACCATGTGCAGGACGCCCGTGACCGGCGCAACCTCGTGCTGGACGTGATGGTGGCCGCCGGGCGGCTGTCCAAGGCGACGGCCACCGAGACCAAGAAGCAGGACCTGGGGCTGAACCCGAAGCGGACCCGCAACGGCTGCATCCCGGCCGACAACTCCGAGACCAACGGCTTCTTCTGCCAGTACGCACTGGACTACCTGTCCACCGCCGGTTTCGACGCCAAGACCGTCGCCCGCAGCGGCTGGACCATCAAGACGACCATGGACCCGAAGGTGATGGCGTCGGCGAAGGCGGCCGCGAAGTCCAACGCGGATCCCACCGTCAAGGGGGTCGAGCGGATCGCGAACGCGGTCGCCGTGGTCGGTAAGGACGAACCCCGAAAGGTCCTCGCGCTGGCCGCGAACCGGCCCTACGGGCTGGACCCGGCCAAGGGCCAGACCGTCCAGCGACTGACGACAACGTTCGCGCCGCTCGGTGCGGGATCGACGTTCAAGATCTTCACCGCGGCCGCCGCCATGGAGCAGGGACTCGGTGCGAACTCCGAGATCGAATCGCCACCTGAGTACGTCAGCGCGCTCACGCCGCAGAACACGTTCCGCAACGCCGGAAATTTCCCCGCCCGGATGAGCCTGGCCGAGGCCCTGCACACCTCGCCCAACACCGCCTTCGTCGCCCTGGAGGACCAGGTCGGCCTGCAGAAGGTGGCGGAGATGGCGGTGCGGCTGGGTCTGCGCGGGTATTCGCTGGACGCCGGCCAGGTCGACCCGGCGTTCGCCAACGCCGGCACCGACTACACCCAGCAGGTCGTCGCCCAGAAGATCGTGTCCTTCACCCTGGGGGTCTCGCCGGTCAGCCCACTGGAGCTGGCAAACGTGGGCGCGACCCTGGCCTCCGACGGCCGCTGGTGCCCACCGACGCCGATCGACACCATCACCGATCGGGACGGCAAATTCGTCACCTGGGACAAGGCTGCGTGCGACCAGGCGGTGCCGGCGGAACTGGCCCGCACGCTGGCCGTGACCATGGAGGGGGACCTCACCGGCAACGGCACCGCAGCGGGCTCGGCCTCCGCAGCGGGCTGGAACTGGACGGCCGCCGGCAAGACCGGAACCACCCAGGAATACAAGTCGTCGGCGTTCCTCGGCTTCACCCCCGAGATGAGCACCTCGGTGATCGTCTGGGACTCCGAGCCCCGGCCGCAGTCCATTTGCAAGGAGCCGATCCGCACCTGCTCGACCGACGAGGCGATGGCGGGCAGCGGCATGTCGGGCGGTTCGGTGCCGGCCCAGACCTGGTTCTCCGCAATGAAACCGCTCAAGCAGGGTCAGCCCGACACCTTCTTCCGGCCGGCCTCACCGACCTACCTCACCGGGTCGGCCGCAACCCAGGTCCCGACGGTGATCGGCCGCAACGTGGACGAGGCGAAGGCGGCGCTGACCGCCGCCGGTTTCACCGTCACGGTGGCGACCCGGCAGAACACCGGGACGGCCGTGAACATCGTGGTCGATCAGAGCCCCCGATCCACGGCTCTTCCCGGATCGGTCGTCACCTTGTTCATCTCGGCCGGCGGTGCCTGATCGCCGCGATGGGAGTCGTGGGGTTGACCAAGGGCTCCCTGCTCGTCGCGGCCGGGTCCACGCTCGCGGCCGGCGCCGCGACCGCGGCCTGGTCGACCCTGGTCGAGCCGAGGATGTTCACCGTGCGCAGGTTGGACCTGCCGGTGCTCAGCGGCCGGGCGTGGCCGATCAGGCTGCTGCACCTGTCCGACCTGCACATCGTCCCGGGGCAGAAACACAAGGCGGCGTGGGTGTCGGCGCTGGCGGATCTGCGGCCCGACCTGGTGATCAACACCGGGGACACGCTCTCGCACACCAAGGCCGTCCCGGCGGCGGTGGCCGCGTTCGGTGAGCTGCTCGACGTGCCCGGGGCGTTCGTCTTCGGCAACAACGACTTCACCGCTCCGGTGCGCAAGTCCCCGCACCGGTACTTCCTGCCGCGCCGGCCGGTGATCCCGCGCGGTGCGCCGTTGCCGTGGCGGGACCTGCGGGCCGCCCAGACCGAGCGCGGCTGGCTCGACCTGAGCAACGCCAAGCAGGTGATCACCGTCCGAGGGCAGCGCATCGCCCTCGCCGGGGTCGACGATCCCTACACCCGGCGTGATCGGTACTCCCGCATCGCCGGGCCTGCCGACCGCACGGCGGTGGTCCGCATCGGCGTCGCCCACGCGCCCGAACCCCGGGTACTGGACGGCTTTGCGGCCGACGGCTACGACGTGGTGCTCGCCGGCCACACCCATGGCGGGCAGGTGCGGGTACCAGGCTTCGGGGCCGTGGTGACCAATTGCGGCATCGACCGGTCCAGGGCCCGCGGCCTGTCCCGCTGGGGAACGCACACCATGCTCAACGTCTCGGCCGGGCTGGGCACCAGTCCGTACATGCCGTTGCGGTTCTGTTGCCGCCCGGAGGCGACGCTGATCACGCTTCGTCCGCGCGGCGACGACGATGCCGGCGATGCGGCCATCGCGCCGTCAGAAACCCTTGGCGGACTGCAGCAGCGGGTCGCGCGGTGACCGCCGTGCCGGGCGGGTCCGCCGCCGCCAGCACCGGTCCCGGGCGGCCGCTTTCTGGTCGGGAAGGCCGGCAGCATCGGCTAGACTCGTTCAGTCCTCGGGGTGTGGCGCAGCTTGGTAGCGCGCTTCGTTCGGGACGAAGAGGTCGCAGGTTCAAATCCTGTCACCCCGACCAGAGGTCGGGGGCCCGATCCGGTATCCGGTGTCGGGCCCCTGCCCGGGTCCACGTCTTGGCTCCCTCTGCAGCTTGCTGCTTCGGATAACGCTCTCCCGACGGCGGCCGGTGCCGGAGAGTCTGCAACATTGGTGAGGGTGGGCTTCACGGCTCATCCGGCATCCACGCATGCCGTGAGCGGCCCAGATGGCCGGTACACAGCGGATCACCGGAGGAAAGACGCCATGTGAGGCGGTCCGAACGGGGTCGGACACCGAACGGCAGGGCATGGAGGGACCCGACGTGACCGACTCCGCAGACGTGCGGCAAAGCCTGTACCCGTTGCGCGCGGTGGACCGGGTGTGCGACATCATCGACCTGCTGGCCGACAATCCCGACGGCGTCACGCTGTCGTATCTTGCGGGAACGCTGGATCTGCCCAAGAGTTCCGCGTTCCGCTACCTTGCCGCCCTCGAGGTGCGCGGCTACGTCGTCCGCACCGACGACGCGTTGGGTTACCGGCTCGGCGCACCGATGGCCGGCCACACCCTGCCCACCGGCACCGTCGCCGAGCGCCTGGTGACGGTGGCCCGGCCGCTGATGTCCCGCCTGCTGACGCAGGTGGCTCCGGTCTGCGTTCTGGGCACCCTGGACGGCGACGCCGTGCGGTGCCTGTGGGTCGCCGCGGCCAGTAGGGATCCGCGGATCCCCAAGGTCGGTCAACGGGACATGCTGCACAGCACGGCGCTCGGCAAGGCCATCGCAGCGCAGCTGTCCGACGACACCGTGATCACCATGGTCGAAGCCGCCGGCGTGGAGGCCTCCCCGCCATCGATGACCCCATCGACAACCCCACCCCATCGACAACACCCATCGACGCTGACCTCGACCGCCGAACTCCGCAGGGAACTGCACCGCGTCCGGGGCGACGGTTTCGCGATGACCGACAACGAACGGCTGCCGGACGTGCGCAGCATCGCAGTGCCGATCGGCGGTCACACGCTGTCCATCGGCGTTTCCGGCCGGACCGATGAGCTCACGCCGGACCGAATCGGCGGCACCGTCCGGCAACTTCGTCGCGCTGCCTCGGTGTTGGCCAGGGAGGTCCGCGGCTGAGCGGGTCGCAGCAGGCAAGATGCTGGCATGGCTGATCCCGCAACACCCCGTCGGCACCCGACAGCCGAGGTTCCCCCGGCCCTGTTCGACGACCCGGAACTCGAGCGGCGCTGGCGTCGTCGGTTCTCCGCCGTCCGGGTCGGCCTGCCGCACTGGGCCCGGGACAACGCCGAGCACGCGCTGTACGTGTCCAACGCGACCGGCCGGTACGAGGTCTCCAGCTGGGACACCGGCACCGACACCCACACCATCGCAACGGATCGGCCGGACGGCACCGTGCATGCCACGGTTTCCGCGGACGGCAGCCGGCTGTGGTGGTTCGACGACACCGACGGTGACGAGTTCGGGTCATGGCGGTCGCAGCAGTTCGGTGCCGCCGCCGCAGCGGGCGCCGACACACTCGCCTTGCCGTCGGTCGCACCCGGCTACCCGGCCGGCCTGGAGGTGGGCAGAGACGTTGTGCTGGCCGGCTTCTCCGATGACGACGGCACCCGGGTCCACCTCGGCGTTCCCGGGTCCGAACCAAGGGTGGTATACCGGCATGTCGAGGACGGCGGTGTCGGCGCGCTGTCCGCCGACGAGAGCCGTTGGGTGCTGGCGCATTCCGAGCACGGCGACACCAGATATCCGGCGCTCCGTGCCTTCTCGCTGCCGGACGGCGAGGTGATCGCGGAGCTGTCCGATGCTCCCGGCAAGGGACTCAACCCCATCGCCTTTTCCCCGGTGCCCGGCGACCAGCGACTGCTCGTCGGGCACGAGCGACGCGGCCGGGACGAGTTGCTGATCTGGAATCTCGCGGACGGCGCGGTGACCGAGTTGCCGATCGACCTGCCCGGTGATCTGCAGGGCGATTTCTGCCCGGCCGGTGACGCGGTCCTGGTGGTGCACACGTCCGCCGGGCGCAGCACCGTACATCGGTACGACCTCGCGTCGGGCACGCTGACCGACCTGCCGGTGGCCACCGGCGTCGTCTCGGGCGCCGCCGCGCGCCCGGACGGCTCGGTCTGGTACCGGTGGTCGAGCGCGGCGTCACCCGGGCAGCTCCGCGCGCTCGACCCGCAGGGCGCCGACGGCGTGCTGCTCACCCCGCCCGGCGACCCCGCACCCGGATCCGAACCGGTGCGGGACGTCTGGGTCGACGGACCGGGCGGGAAGATCCATGCCCTGCTCGCGATCCCGCCGGCGACCGAGCGAACGCGACCCGAATCGGGGTGGCCGACGGTGTTCTCGGTGCACGGCGGACCCGCGGCGAGCGACGAGGATTCCTTCGACGCGAGCCGCGCGGCGTGGCTGGACGCCGGGTTTGCCGTGGTCCAGGTGAACTACCGAGGTTCGACTGGGTACGGCTCCGCTTGGCGGGATGCGCTGAGCGAGCGGGTCGGCCACATCGAACTGGCCGACATCGCCGCGGTGCACGACCATCTCATCGCCGACCGGGTCACCGACCCGGCGGCGTCGGTCATCTCCGGGTACTCCTGGGGTGGGTACCTCACCCTGCTCGCGGTGGGCGTGCAACCGGAACGGTGGGCGGCCGGGGTCGCCGGAGTGCCGGTGGCCGACTACGTCGCGGCCTACGAGGACGAGATGGAACAGCTCCGGGCCTACGACCGCGCGTTGTTCGGCGGCTCGCCGCAGGACCTGCCGGACGCCTACCGGGACTCCTCGCCGCTCACCTACATCGACCGGGTCAGGGTGCCGGTCCTGATCCTGGCCGGCGAGAACGACCCGCGCTGCCCGATCCGACAGATCGACAACTACCTGGACGCGCTGGCCGAACGCGGTGTGCAGTATGCGATGTACCGCTACGACGCCGGCCACGGGTCGATGGTGGTGCAGGAGCGGCTGCGGCAACTGGCCTGCGAGGTGGGTTTCGTCCGGAAGGTTCTCGGGTCAGCTCTCTGATGCCGGGTCGACCACTGAGGTGACCTCGTCCTGATAGAGCACCTCCGGGTCGAAACCCATGCCGGCGAAGTGCCCGGCCAGCTCGAGGCTGAGGACGCCGTGCAGGCGCGTCCAGAAGATCAGCGAACGATGCAGCACCGCCGGATCCGTTGCGTCCTTGCCGACGACGGCACCGAAGCCGACGAGAACGGGCGCGAATATCCGGCGCGCGAGAGCGGTGGCCGCCTCCGGCGCGTGATATCCGGGGACGGGAGTGCCGTAGAGCAGCAGATAGCGGTGCGGCTGCCCGACCGCCCACTCGCGAAGCGCCACCGCGATCGCGTTGAGCTGTTGAACGGGAGTTTGCTGACCGTTGGTGGCCGCCTCGAACAGTTCTGCGACATCCCCGTACGTGGCCAGGATCAGTTCGGTGAGCAATTCGTCGCGACTGCTGTAGTAGCGGTAGAGCGCCGGAGCGGTCATCCCCATCCGAGAGGCGATGGCCTTCAACGACAGTGCCGGCACCCCGGACTGGGAGATCTGTTCCCAGGCCCTGGTCCGAACCTCGTCGCGCACCTGTTGGCGGTAACGGGCACGAGGGGTCTCCGACGACTCCGGCAAGGTGGTTCTCCGTTTCTCTTGTAACGCGGACTCTACTGTGGTTATAGTCTATAACGTAAGCGATAGTGCATAACAAACTGAAGGAGTCCACGGTGACCGCTTCTCGAGCCGATGCCCATCCGACCAGGGAGAAGACCATGACCGAGGTGGTGCTGCCGGGGGTCGTCGAACCAGCGGGTCTGCAGATTCGCCGGGTTCCACTTCCGGTCGTGAACCCCGGGCAGGCGCTGATCCGGGTGGAGGCGACGGGCGTGTCGTTCGCCGAGCAGAGCATGCGCCGCGGGCGGTACCCGGGGCAGCCGAAGTTCCCGTTCACCCCCGGATACGACCTGGTCGGGACGGTGGTCGCCGTCGGTGCCGGTGCCGGTCACAGCGGCACCCTGCTCGGGACCAGGGTCGCTGCGGTCACCAAGACCGGCGGCTGGGCGACCCACGCCGTCGTCCCGGTCGAAGACCTGGTGGCCGTGCCCGCCGGACTCGACCCCGCCGAGGTGGAAGCCCTTCTGGTGAACGGCATCACCGCCTACCAGATGCTGTACCGCAGTGCGCGGGCCCAGCCGGGTCAGACGATCCTGGTGCACGGCGGCAGTGGTGGTGTCGGCGGGGTCCTGGTCCAGTTGGCCCGCCACAACGGTATCCGCGTGCTGGCCACCGCGGCCCCGCGCAACCATGAGCTGCTGCGGGCCAATGGCGCCGAACCGATCGACTACCACGACCCCGATCTGGCGGCCAGGGTTCGCGAGCTGGCGCCCGCGGGCGTCGATGCGGTTTTCGACCACCTAGGGCTGGACAGTGTGCGAACGTCGTTCCCGCTGCTGGCGCCCGGAGGCACGTTGGTCGCCTACGGGACGGCGGCACGGCTCGACGACGACAACTCCATGCTGTTGATGTTCCTGGCGATGCTCACCCGGATCTACAGCTGGAACGTCCTGCCGAACAAGCGCCGGGCGACCTTCTACAACTTCTGGGCCGGGCACATGGTGTCGATCCGTTCGTTCCGCCGGCGTCAACACCACGACCTGACGGCTGTGTTGCAGCTCCTCCGCGAGGGTGCGATCACCCCGAGGATCGCCGCGGCATTCCCGCTCACCGAGGTCTCCACGGCACTGGCCCTCGCGGAATCACGCACCACGAGCGGGAAGGTCATCCTCCTGCCCTGAGCTCGGGGAAGTCCTCGATCCGGTACTCGACGCCGCCGTCGGTGCGCTTGGCCGCTCCCGCGCCGTGCCACTGCTCCTCCCTGTCCCGCAGTTCGACCCTGCGGAGCTTGCCGGAGATCGTTTTCGGGAGGGATGCGAACTCCAGTCGCCTGATCTGCTGGTACGGCGCCAGCCGCCTGCGGGAGTGCTCGAAGATCATCCGGGCGGCGACCTTGTTCGGGTGGTACCCCTCGGACAGTGCGACGTAGGCCTTCGGCACCGCGAGCCGGACCGGGTCGGGCGACGGCACGACGGCCGCCTCGGCGACGGCCGGATGCTCCAGCAGCACTGATTCGAGGGTGAACGGTGAGATCCGGTAGTCCGAGGCCTTGAAGACATCGTCGGAGCGGCCCACGTAGGTGATGTAGCCGTCGGCGTCCACCGACCCGATATCGCCGGTGTGGTAGTAACCGTCGCGGGTGGCCGCCGCGGTGCGGTCGTTCTCCCCCGCGTACCTGGTGAGCAGACCGACTGTCCGGGCGGCGAGGTCGAAGCAGATCTCCCCCTCTGGACCCGCCGCCCCGGTCAGCGGGTCCAGCAGCGCAACTGTGTAACCGGGCATCGGCCGGCCCATCGAGCTCTCCTTCACCGGCTGGCCCGGCGAGTTCCCCACGGCCAGCGTCATCTCCGTCTGCCCGAAGCCGTCCCGGATCGTCACACCCCAGGCTCGGCGGACCTGCGCGATGACCTCCGGGTTGAGCGGTTCGCCGGCAGCGAGTGCCTCCCGGGGCGGCGCGGTGAGCTGGGTGAGGTCGGCCTGGATCAGCATGCGCCACACCGTCGGCGGGGCGCAGAACGTCGAGACCCGTTGCTCCGCCATGGTCGTCATCAGGGTGGTCGGGTCGAAGCGGGTGTAGTTGTGCACCAGGACCGTCGCGCCGGCGAGCCACGGCGCGAAGACGTTCGACCAGGCGTGCTTCGCCCAGCCCGGCGAGGAGATGTTGAGATGCACGTCGCCGGGGCGCAACCCGATCCAGTACATGGTGCTGAGGTGCCCGATCGGATACGACACCTGGCTGTGCTCCACCAGTTTCGGCAGCGCGGTGGTGCCCGAGGTGAAGTACAGCAGTAGCGTGTCGGTGGCGGCGGAACGACCCACCGGAACGAAACCTTGTGACGGCAGGGCGAAGTCGGCCGTGTCTTCGTACTCGATCCAGCCCTCGACCGGGCGCCCGACGGCAATTCTCACAAACGTGCCCCGTACCCGGCGAAACTTGGGGCAATCGACGTCACGGGCGATGACGAACTTGGCGGAGCCCCGCCGCACCCGGTCGTCGAGATCATCCGCGGTGAGCAGCGTGCTCGCCGGGATGATCACCGCGCCGAGCTTGATGGACGCGAGAACGATTTCCCAGAGCTCGATCTGGTTCCCGAGCATCAGCACGATCCGGTCGCCCCGGCTGACACCGTTGGCCTCCAGCCAGCCGGCGACCTGGTCGGATCGGCGGGACAGCTCTGCGAAGGTCCACGAGCGGTTGCTGCCGTCCTGCTCGACGATCACCAGCGCGGGTTGATCCGGTCGCTCCTCGGCCAGCACGTCGAACCACTCGGTACCCCAGTTGAACGCCGACGGCCGCGGCCACCGGAAGCCGTCCACCGCCGCCCGGTAATCGTCGCGGTGGGCAAACAGGAAATCGCGGGCCGACCGCACGTCGTCGGTGGCCGCGGTGTGCTGTGCCGTCATCGAAAGATCCTTCCTGCAAGATCCTGATCCGCCAGATCCTTTCACCGGCAGTTGGTTTCAGTGCTGACCGAAGTCCACCAGTTGCCGGGCGAGCACCTCGATCGAAGTCGTCGTCGACGGATCGTCCGGCAGGCCGTCCTCGTCGAAGGTGGTGACATTGCTGTTGATCGACAGGCCGATGGGCGTGGGCCACCCGCGCAGTGAGTGCACCACCTGACGGAGTGTCGCGAGCGTGCCGACCGCGGCCTGCCAGCCGCCGGCCACCGCGATCAGGCCGACCGGCCGGCCGTCGAGGTAGGGCCGCTGGTCGCCGCGCAGCTCCTCCAGGTAGTCCAGCGCGTTCTTCACCAGGCCGGACACGGTGCCGTGGTAGCCGGGCGAGCTGATCACCACGGCATCGGCCAGGCGGACGCCGTTCACGTAGTCCGAAGCCAAATCGGGGAGCACGGCGCCGGAGTGGTAGGGCGGCAGGTCGAGATCGAGCCCGGAGAAGACCTGCACGTCGGCGCCCAATTTCTGGGTGGCGGACAGCACCGCACGCAACGCCCGGTCAGACTGCGACCCGCGATCGACGGATCCGCCGATGCCCACCACCCGAATGCTCACCCTTCGATCCTGCCTGCGGTTCGGCCGGGCCGGTACGGCAGGGTGCCGCCGGGTGCCCGACCGCACGCGGGCCGGTCCGACGGGAGACCGGGACGGGACCGAGTTGAGGGGAGAAAGGGCGCGTGAGCGACCGAATCTCACGCCGGAACTCTACTCAACTTTTTCGACTACCCGGTCGCGCCAGGAGCCGGAGCGACAGATCCCAGAGCCGGTCGGCGTTGGCGGCGTCGAGGGCGTAAGGCGCGACACCGGTCAGCTCCGGTCCGCGGCGCGTGACCGGGGACGCCTCGTTGTTGTCCTCGAGGTAAGTGCCACCGACTCCCTCGAGCAGCGGGGATGTGGCGGCGAGCAGAGTGGTGGCTGCGCCTGCTCGGGGGTCTTGCGCCGCTCGACCGGGGTCCGCAGACCACCGGTGTGGCGCTGCAGGTTGGTCGCGATGGCCCCGGCATGACGGCGTTGGCGGTGATGCCGTCACCGGCCCACCGGTTCGAGGCGCCCACCGCGAGCAGCGCCGGAGCGCTCTTGGACTGGCCCTACGCCACGATCGGGTCGTACGGGGTGAAGTAGAAATGCAGGTCGTCGAAGATCACCGGCGAGAACAGATGCCCGCTCGAGCTCACCGACACGATCCGGGCCTCACCGGCCGCGACCAGCGCCGGATGCGCACGGCCGATGTTGGCTCACGGCCGAAACGCTCAGCATCGGTCACTTGACTGCCCGCTCGGACGCTCCCGTGGCCTACCGGCGAACCACCTCACCCGAACGTCGCCCCGGCGACCGTAGGGTTTGCCTGTCGCCGGGATTGGGAGTGCTCGGGACCTGCGACGCCGGTCGGAGGCGGGTGAACGGGCGTGGGGGTGGGCGTCATCGGTAGGCGAGGACTGTTGCTGCCCGGAATCCTGATGGCCCTGGTGGTGAGCGCATGCGGCAACGCGGGCGCCGCGGACGACATCCCGGGAATCGCCTCACCCGCACCGAGCGCCTCGACACCGGCATCCTCCTCACGCGCTGCTCCGACGGCACCGTCGACACCGACCGCGTCGTCCACGGCGACTCCGGGACCCGCAGCGGCGGCGCCCGGCACCGCTTCGGCGACCACCACGCCGGCGACGCGCGCCGTCAGCGACAGCGTCGCGAAACTTGCCGAGGGGGTGTCGGACGAGGCCAGTGGGGTCGCCGTCTCCACCCGTACACCGGGGGCGTTCTTCCTCGTCGACGACGCTCCCGGCACCGGCGGCATCGTGGCCGTCGATACCGACGGAACGCTGCTGGCAACCATCGACGTCGCCGGGATGTCCGCGGACAACGCCGAGGCGCTGTCGTCCGGACCCTGCGGATCTACCCCGCTACCCGAGGGCCCGGCGTCGAGCTGCCTGTATGTCGGGGACATCGGCGACAACCGGGCGCGCCGGGACAGCATCGCCGTGTTCCGGCTCGCCGAGCCGGACATCTCCGCGGGGGCCGACGCTGCGGTGCCCGCCGACGAGTGGCGCTACACCTACCCGGACGGCCCCCACAACGCCGAGGGAATGATGGTCGACACCGACGGCTCGGTGCTGGTGGTGACCAAACCCGGACGGGTCGGGTCGCCGCCGCACAGGATGTACCGGGGCGCACCCGGCGGCGGAGAGCTGGTCCTGGTCCGCGAGTTCCGCCCCCCGGACACGGAGCGGCCGTTTCGCACGATGATCACCGGCAACGTCGTCACCGACATCGCGGCGGCGCCGGGCCGGGTGTTGCTGCTGACCTATGACGAGGTGCAGCAGTACACCGCGCCGGATCCGGCGGCCCCGCTGGCCGGCTTCCCGGACTGGCCGCATCGGCGGCTGCCGCTGCAGCCGTTACCGCAGGCGGAGGGCATCGCGGCGACCGCCGACGGGTGCGGTTTCGTGGTCGCCTCGGAGGGCGGCCCGGGCGGCGGCCCCGGATCGCTCGCGGTGGTTCACTGCGGGTGAGCTCCGCAATGCGGACCCGGGTTGCCGACCCGGTGTCCTTTCGGCGGGTGGGCGACGCCGCCGGGCGCTAGGGTCCGGATTCATGACGTCGGCACAGCTGCCACCGCTGCCAGCGGACTCGTTCCGTCGCGTGCTGTGCATCGTCGCCCACCCCGACGACATCGAATACGGCACGTCCGCCGCCGTCGCCGTCTGGACCGCCGCGGGGATCGACGTCGGCTACCTGATGCTGACCCGTGGCGAGGCCGGGATGGACGGCCTGGCACCGGCCGAGACCGGAGCTCTTCGCACCACGGAACAGATCGCCGCCAGCGAGGCGGTCGGGGTCACCGACGTGCAGTTCCTGGACTACCCCGACGGGGTGATGGAGTACAGCATCGCCCTTCGCCGGGACATCAGCCGGGCGATCCGCCGGTTCCGGCCCGATGCCGTGCTGACCGGGAGCTGGGAGGTCGAGTTCGTCGCCGGCCTGAACCAGGCGGACCACCGGGTGGCCGGGATGGCGGTGTTGGACGCCGTCCGGGACGCCGGGAACCGGTGGGTGTTCCCGGAACTGCTGCAGGAGGGCCTCCGGCCCTGCTCGCCGCGCTGGCTGCTGGTGCCCGGTCACTCGCAGCCGACGCACTGGATCGACGTCACCGGTGCACCGCTGGAGCGCGGTATCGCAGCGCTGGAGGCGCACCGGGAGTACCTGGCGATGATCCCCGGGCATCCGCCGGCCCGGACGCTGCTGGAAATGATCACCGCGATGCAGGGCAAGCAGGTCGGCGCGGGCAACGCGGTCCTGTTGCGGGCGTGGGACTTCCAGGCCCCGCCGCCGATGTTCGCCGACGAGTCAGCCGAGAGCGGCTGAGCCATTCGGCGCCGGGCCGCGGTCGAGGAAACCGGCGTCGGGCAGATGGATCCAGCCTTCCTCGTCGGCCACCTTCCTGTCGGCGACCGCCAGATCGTCCGTTCCCGCGGTCCGCCCGAGGACGACCGCGCCGGCGACCAGGGCGCACAGCACGGCATCGAGCGCGTCATGGTGTGCCTTGCAGACCGGCGCCCAGCCGCCCCAGTCCAGCCAGCGCGTCCGTCGCACCAGTTCGTCGACCGTCGCGGCCAGGGCGGCGGGGTCGCTCTTCTTTCCGGATCCGTGCACCCGCCAGCGCAGCAGCGCGGCTGCCGGGTACACCTCCGCCACCACCGACCGGAAACCGCTGCGCCGCACGGCGTACCCGTTCGATGCGAGCCGGGCGAGCAACCCGGCGCAGCGCATCGCGGGGTAGGCGATCCGGTCCGCCGACACGCTCAGCGGCCACCGCCCGATCACCCTGCGCACCTCGACATCGGTGCGGCGGTACGCCAGTCGCTGCTTTTCGGCGGCGCTGGCACCGGCATCGGCCGGCAGCGAGCCGGTCCGGGCGGCGAGCAGGAAATCGGTGAACGCCGCCGGCCAGCCCAGCGGGCAGTCGATCCCGATCACCCCGACGCGCGTCGCCACGTCCACGATCGCGTCGTTGTCGACACCCATCGACACCGACTCCAGCACCGCATTGTCGCCGTGCCAGGCGATCTCGGCCAGCGCCGTGTTGCTGTCCTGGGAGGCGAGGTCGACACCCGCGGTGCGGAAACCGGTCTGCGGCACCCTACCGGGCCGCGGCGACGACTTCGGCGATCTGCACCGCGTTCAGCGCGGCACCCTTGCGCAGGTTGTCGTTCGAGATGAACAGCACCAGGCCGCGACCGTCGGGGACGCCGGGGTCGGTACGGATCCGGCCCACGAACGACGGGTCGGAACCGGCCGCCTGCAACGGATTCGGCACCTCCGTCAGTTCCACGCCGGGTGCGCCGGTCAGCAACTCCGTCGCCTGCGCCACGCTGATCGGCTGCCCGAACTCGGCGTTGATCGACAGTGAGTGACCACTGAAAACCGGTACCCGCACGCATGTTCCGGAGACCAGCAACTCGGGGATCGAAAGGATCTTGCGGGACTCGTTGCGCAGCTTCTGTTCCTCGTCGGTCTCGCCGGATCCGTCGTCGACGAAATTGCCGGCCTGCGGGACGACGTTGAACGCGATGGGCCGCACGTACTTCTTCGGTGCGGGGAACTCGACGGCGCCGCCGGCGTGGGTGAGCTTCGCGGCCTGGTCGACCACCGCCTTGACCTGACCGTCCAGTTCGGCGACCCCGTCCAGCCCGCTGCCGGACACGGCCTGGAAGGTCGTCACCACGAGCCGCCGCAGCTGCGCGGCGTCGTGCAGCGGCTTGAGCACCGGCATCGCCGCCATGGTGGTGCAGTTCGGGTTGGCGATGATGAGCCCGGGGCCGCGCTCGGCGATCGCGGTCAGGGCGACGTCCGGGTTGACCTCCGACACCACCAGCGGCACAGATGGATCCATCCGCCACGCCGACGAGTTGTCGACCACCGTGACGCCGGCGGCGGCGAACCGCTGCGCCTGCGCGCGGGACGTGGTGGCGCCGGCGGAGAACAGCGCGATGTCCAGCCCGGTCGGGTCCGCGAGAGCCGCGTCCTCGACCGTGATGTCCTCGCCGTCCCAGGGCAGGGTGGTGCCGGCGGAGCGGGCGGAGGCGAAGTAGCGGATCTGCTCGACCGGGAAGTTCCGTTCCGCGAGGATGCGCCGCATCACCCCGCCGACCTGACCGGTCGCGCCGACCACCCCGACCCGAAGACCAACCCGGTCACCACGGTCCGCGTTGCTCATCCCAGTCATCTCCCGGTTCCCGCGTACACCACGGCCTGTTGCTCACTGCCCAACTCGAACGCCCGATGCAACGCCGTGACGGCCGTGTTCAGTTCGACATCGCGCACCAGAACGGAGATCCGGATCTCGGAGGTGGAGATGATGTCGATGTTCACCCCGGCCTCGGCCAGCGCCTCGCAGAAGGTCGCCGTCACACCCGGGTGGGAGCGCATCCCGGCACCGATCAGCGACACCTTGCCGACGTGGTCGTTGTAGATGATCTGGCCGAAACCGATGTCGTCCTTGCGGCTTTCGAGTGCGAGAACCGCCCGGGGGCCGTCGGCCTTGGGCAGCGTGAAGGTGATGTCGGTGCGGCCCTCGGCGGCGCGGGAGATGTTCTGCACCACCATGTCGATGTCGATCTCGGCGTCGGCGATGCAGCGGAAGATCTTCGCCGCGACACCCGGGTGGTCGGGCACCTCGGTCACGGTGACCTTGGCCTCGCCGCGTTCGTGCGCGACGCCGGTGATCAGTGCCTGTTCCACGGTGAGATCCTCCATGCTGCCCTTGACCAGGGTGCCGTCGTTGTCGGAGTAGGACGAGCGGACGTGCACCGGGACGTTGTACCGGCGGGCGTACTCGACGCAGCGCAGCATCAGCACCTTCGCGCCGGCCGCGGCCATTTCGAGCATTTCCTCGTAGGTGATGGTGTCCAGCTTCGCCGCGTCCGAGACGATCCGCGGGTCGGCGGTGAACACCCCGTCGACGTCGGTGTAGATCTCGCAGACGTCCGCATCCAAAGCGGCGGCGAGGGCGACGGCGGTGGTGTCGGATCCGCCGCGGCCCAGGGTGGTGATGTCCTTGGTGTCCTGGCTGACCCCCTGGAAGCCGGCCACCAGCGCGATGTAACCCTTGTCCAGCGCCGCCCTGATCCGTCCCGGGGTGACATCGATGATCCTGGCCTTGCCGTGGGCGGAGTCGGTGATCACCCCGGCCTGCGAACCGGTGAAGGAGCGGGCCTCGGCCCCCAGCGCCGAGATGGCCATCGCCACCAGCGCATTGGAGATCCGCTCACCGGAGGTCAGCAGCATGTCCAGCTCCCGCGGCGGCGGAACCGGCGAGACCTGCTGCGCGAGGTCCATCAGCTCGTCGGTGGTGTCGCCCATCGCCGAGACGACGACAACGACGTCATGACCGTCCTTGCGGGTCGCCACGATCCGCTCGGCGACGCGCTTGATCCGCTCCGCACTGCCGACCGACGAACCGCCGTACTTCTGGACAACCAGACCCACCGCACGTCCCGCTTTCCGCTGCTGTCCCGACTCCGGCCAGGCCACATTGTGCACGTCAGACTACCCGGCGGGACCACGCTCCCCGTGCCGCGCGGGCTCCGGCCCCCACCCCGCACGGGCCCGCAACAGGGCGGCGGGAGGTGGTCCGGAACGCACTCGTCCCACACGCCCCTGTCCGGCGGCGGACACCTTTGCGCCGGGCAGCCCGCCGGACGAAGTTCGTCCGGCGACCGGATCGACGTGCGACAAACCACGCGCGACGATGCGTTGTCGCTGCGGCAGTTCGGTGGATCCTCGACCCGCCTGAGGCCTGCCGACGGGGGACCGCGGCGGTGCGCGTCGATCCCGGCAACATCGGCCAGGCGGCAGCCTGGGACGGTGACGAGGGTGACTTCTGGGCGGCCAACCCCCAAGGGCTGGACCGTGAGCAGCAGGGGCGCTCCCGGCTCCGCGCGTTGCTGCTGGACCGCACCGGCCTCGAGGGCGCGGCGCTCGGGTCCGCGAGGCGGTTGGTGACCGTCGAGGTTTGATGCCGATCGGCGTCGGTTACCGCACCGGGATGGATGATCGAGGACTGCTCAGAGACCTGTGGCTGCGGTGGGCGCAGCTCGGAGCCGGCCTGGCCGACGACGACTGGCACACACCCACCCGGCTCCCGGGAATGACGGTGAAGGAGCTCTACGCCCACGCAGCACCGGACCCGGAGCAGATGGTGGCCGCGTTGACCGGACGCGTGGAGGGCCCGGCCGCAGCGTCATCGGGGGCGGACATCCTGCGGGCGTTCAATGCGCCACGGGGCCTGGCCACGACGGCGGCGCCGGTGATCGTCGAGATGGCCCAGCGGATCGCGGCGGAACTGCCGGTCGAGGCACTGGTGGCCCGGTTCACGGCGATCACCGACGAGGCCTTCGCCTACCGGTTGACGGCGATCGACCAGGATTCCGTCGTGGCGCACCCGGTGCTCGGCGCCGTCACCGTGCGGGCGCTCACCGAGGTGGCGCTGGTCGAGCACACCGTGCACCTGCTCGATCTGCTGGACGCCGTCGGTGGGCCGCCACCGCCCCCGGAGTCGGTCGCCAGGGCGGTGCAGATCGTGCTCGAGGTGCCCGACCCGACCCTGCTGCTCGAGGCAGCGACCGGCCGGGGCGGACACGTCGTGTTTCCCGTCATGCGCTGACACCCGTCGGGCGCCGGCACCCTGCCGTCCTTCACGGACGCCCCCGTTCGTGCTGACGGCGCTGATCCCGCGACGCGAGCCGCGCGGCGGGGCGCCCGACGGCGGCGCCGTCGTCACCCGCCGATCGCGAGCAACGCGACCACGGCCACCCCGTTGAACACCACGTGCGTGACGATCGCCGGCCCCAGCCGCCCGCTCCAGATGGTCAGCCGGGCCAGCACCCAGCCGGCCAGGAACAACCCGGGCAGCAACACCACCGCGGACGTCAGGTCGTTGACCTCGGAGAGGTGCAGCAGCGCGAAGATCAGTGACGTCGCCGCGATCGACACCCAGATCCGGCGTCGGGGGTCGGCGAACCGCGGGGTGCCGGACCGCCGCCACAGACTGGCCAACGCGGAGCGCAGGCCGACGCCGCGGAAGAAGATCTCCTCGATGACCGGCCCGATCACCGCGATCGCGAGCATGTTGACCGCCAGCCAGAAGCCGGTGCCCAACCCGTTCTCCAGCACCGACTCCAGGTTCGACGTCGGCTGCTGGCCGGTGATGGCGGAATACACCACCGCCCACGCGCCGACCGCGAACCGCAGCGCGAGGCCGGCGCCCAGCCCGATGGCCAGGTCGATCGGCTTGATCCGCAGGCCGAGATCAGGGATCAGGTTTCCGGTGCCGTGCCGACGGGACGCCCACAGCGCCGTGCCGAGCAGCCCGACCCACACCGGGAGCGCCGACAGCAGCAGCACCGCGCCGCCGGCGCGCCAGCCCGCGATCTGCAGCGGCGCGGTGACGAGCAGGCTGACCAGCAGCACCGCACCCAGGCCGGCGAACACGTCGACGAAGCTCCACGGCGTCACCGGCACCCGGCCGGCGGCCCCGGCGACCGGCTGCGCGCCGGGTGGAACGACCGGAATGGGCTGGGTCGGCGGGTCGAACCGATCCGGGCCGCCGACGGCGCGGGTCGGGTGGGCCGGCGCGGCGAAGCGCTCCGGCGGCGACTGCCAACCCGGGTCGGGTGCGGCGGGTTCGGGCGTGCGTGGGGGCGAAGCTGTCACCGGTCCATCATCGGCTTCCCACGTCCGCGACTCCGACCCCGGTCGGGCCGGGGCATCGTTTGCCGCACCCCCGGTCGGGTCGGAGGGTCCGCGGCAACCCTGACTGTCAGCCGCCGCTGCTACTGTCGCGACGACGAGCACCGCACCAGGCGAGAACCGAGGCGCGCCATGACGACCGACCACTTCCGGTTGCCCGCCGGCTGGTATGCCGATCCCGAAACAGCAGGCGAGCGGTGGTGGAACGGCTCCCAGTGGACCTCGCACACCCGTGCCGCCGCCGGGTCGCAGCAGTCCGGTCTCGAGGGCCAGCCGCCGGCGGCCTGGTCAGCGACCGACCAGCCGCTGGCCACTGTTCTCGACGACGGACCCGCTCGCACGGGAACGGCCGCGTTCGAGGCGCCGCAACCGTACGCCGGGCCGGTTCCGCTGGCGATTGCTCCGGGCTGGTACCCGGATCCGCAGGGCCTGCCCGCGCAGCGTTGGTGGGACGGCGCGAGGTGGACCGACCACTCCGCTCCAACACCCAATCCGGCGGTGAGCTATCCGGTCGGCTACCGACCCGGTGGCCCAGCGGTGCACGTTCCCTACGGCGGCACCACCGTCGTGATGATGCAGCCCAGGAAGTCGGTGGGCGTCGCGTTGGTCCTGACGTTCTTCTTCGGGCCGCTCGGAATGTTCTATTCGACGGTCAGCGGGGCCCTGATCATGCTGGCCGTGCTGGTCTTCGGTGGCATGTTCGTCGGCGTGGTCACCCTCGGTCTGGCCTGGCTGGTGTGGTGGCCGTTCGTGTGGGTGGTGTCGATGATCTGGGGATGCCTCGCCGCTGGGCAGCAACCGACGGGACCGGTCGTCAATCACTATCGCTGACTCCGCAGCGGTTCCCACCGGTGCAGGCGCCGCTGAACGAGGAGTCGACGGACGAGATTCCTCGGCTGCCGTCATCCCTGCCGTGAAATCAGCGACGTCCGACCAGGCCGACCCGCGGAACCTGGTCGCCGCCCACCTCGACGCGTTCAACCGTCGCGACCGTTCCGGATTGCTGGCCGGCCTCGCCCCCGACGCCCGGTGGCGGACCGGAACGAGCACCGTCACCGGGCGCGAGGAATTGGCGGAGTTGTTCGACGACGGGCTGTGGGCGATGCGCCCGTTCCTGGAGGTGCAGGTGATGGTCCGGGACGGCGGCACCGTGGCCGCGCGACTCCGCGAGGAGCTCACCATCGACGGCACCCGGCAGAGCTTCCCGATCGCGGCGTTCTACGAGGTGCGGGACGGGCTGATCCGGGACGTCACCATCTACCGCGAGGGCTCGGCCGACCTCAGCTGATGGCGGCCCGTGGAAGACGGGGATTCCCCTCCCTCCCTCCCACCTGACAGCTGAGTCGGGGAAACAGCCCGGTTCGGGAAGGGAGGCCGGTGGTCACCCGCTCCCGGGAGCGGCCTCCGGCCGGTTGAACTCCGCCCGCCAGCGGGCCGCCCCGTCCTGATCGACCAACCGTTCGACCCGCACCGGCACCAGTCCGGCTGCTCCGAAACGGTCGATCTCGGCCCGGCTGAGCGGCCACGGCGGACCGTCGGGGTCCGTCTCGCCATCCTTGCGCACGGCCTGGATCACCAGCAGCGTCCCACCGGGCGCGACCAACCCGGCGACCGCGGCGATTGCCCGTTCGCGAAGCGACAGCGGCAACGCCTGCACGGTGTAGATCTCCACGACCAGGTCGAACGAGTTCGACCACTCGGCCGGCAGGTGGAACAGGTCCTGCACCGAATAGGCCACCGGCGACCCGGGATGCCGGGTCAGGGCAATCGAGATCGCCGTCGGCGAGACGTCGAATGCGGCGGTCCGGTAACCGAGCCGGGACAGGTACTCCGGGTCCGCTCCGAGGCCGCACCCGACCACGATTGCCCGCCGCCCGACGGGGTCACCTGCGGCACCATCAAGCCACTCCGCCAGCTGTGGCTGGGGCGCCTCCCGGTCCCACGGCATCGACACGAGGCCGCGGTTCGCCGCACCGTACAGCCGGTCGAACCAACCGGTGGGGTCGCCGTGGGCGATGGATCTCTCGGCCAGAACGTCGGCACGGGTTTGCCAACTGGGGGACGTCAATCTCCCGATGGCCGGCACGACGAGGTCCCAGACCCGTTGCGGGAGTTCGTGTCCGGTCGCCGGCAGGACGAGAAGCCGCGCACTGCCGATCTCCCCGGCCAGCGCACGGGCGTGGTCGAGGGGGAAAATCCGGTCCTCCTCGCCGTGGATGATCAAGGTGGGGACGGTGATCTCGCCGAGCCTGCCGCGCCACGCCTGGCCACCCTCGACGAGTGCGTGATTCGTCTGACTGGCCGCTACGTCGGTCGTGCGGTCGACGGCACGCTCGGCGACCGCCCGGATCGCGGCCGCGTCGAACGGCACCGACACCGCGGCAAGCGGCCGGCAGCTCTCGACGATGTGGTCGACCGCGCGCTGCCGGTCCGCCCAATCGGGCTCGGCGGGCAACGCAGCCAACTCCCGCGCCACTGCCTCGTCCATGCCGGGCAGGTCGGGATCGCCCGGCCCGGCGCTGCTGGAGATCACCGTCAGGGTCAGCACCCGATCGGGGTGTTCGAGTGTCAGCACCTGGGCGAGCGCGCCGCCCATCGAGATGCCGACGACGTGCGCGGCATCCCGGTCGAGCGCATCGAGGACGCCCACGGCGTCGGCCACCAGATCGGGGCCGCGGTACCCGGGACTGCCGACCGGATAGCTGACCGAGCGGCCGGTGTCCCGGTGGTCGTAGCGGATGACGAACCGGCAGGCCGCGGCAAGGCGGTCGCAGAATTCGTCCTCCCACCAATCCATCGAGGCGTGCAACCCGCCGATCAGCAGGATCGCCGGATCGGCGGGGTCGCCGAAGGTCTGCGCACACACCTCGACGCCATCGACCTGCACCATCTGCTCCTCGCCCACGACACCAACTGTGCCCGGGCCGGCGCGGCTCGCAACTCGGTTCGGTGCTTGCGCCGACTCTCACTGCCGGGGGTAGAGTCCCTGCCGTGGTGCGCACCGCAGCGCCCGGCGTCCGCGCGACGACCGGCTTGCTTCTTCGCCGCCGCGACGGAGCCTGATTCTCGGACTGGCTCCTCCGTCGCGGGTTGTCGTGCTGCCGGTCATTCCCCTCCCGACCCGCGCATGCCGCTGCACGTGGTCGGCCACCCCAGTTCTGCGAGGACAACCACCATGGGCACCCCCACCCCTTCCCGACTGCGCCCCCCGGCCGGCACCATCCCCACCGGCCAACCCGACTACAACCGGCAGCGCGGCAGTGCCATGCCGATCGGCCGCTACCAGCCCTTCCCCCCCATCGACCTGCCCGACCGGCAGTGGCCGACGCGGGTGATGACCAAGGCACCGCAGTGGTGCGCCGTCGATCTGCGGGACGGCAACCAGGCACTGATCGACCCGATGACGCCGGCCCGCAAGCGGCGGATGTTCGACCTGCTCGTCTCCATGGGCTACAAGGAGATCGAGGTCGGCTTCCCTGCCGCCAGCCAGACCGACTTCGACTTCGTCCGCGAGATCATCGAGCAGGACGCGGTTCCCGAGGACGTCCGGATCCAGGTGCTCACCCAGGCCCGGCCCGAGCTGATCGCCCGGACCTTCGAATCGGTCGAGGGCGCCCCCTCCGCCCTGGTGCACCTGTACAACTCCACCTCAACGCTGCAGCGGCGGGTGGTGTTCGGCCTGGACCGCAAGGGCATCACCCGGATCGCCACCGACGGCGCCGAGGAGGTCGCCCGCTGGGCGGAGAAGTACCCGGACACCGACTGGCGGTTCGAGTACTCCCCCGAGTCGTATACCGGCACCGAACTCGAGTACGCCGTCGAGGTCTGCAATGCGGTCTCCGCGGTCTGGCAGCCGACGGAGGCCAACCCGATGGTGGTCAACCTGCCGGCCACCGTCGAGATGGCCACCCCGAACATCTACGCCGACTCGATCGAGTGGATGCACCGAAACCTGGAGCGCCGCACCGCGATCGTGCTGTCGCTGCACCCGCACAACGACCGCGGCACGGCCGTCGCGGCCGCCGAACTGGGCCACCTGGCCGGCGCCGACCGGATCGAGGGCTGCCTGTTCGGCAACGGCGAGCGGACCGGCAACGTCTGCCTGGTGACACTCGGGCTGAACCTGTTCAGCCAGGGCGTCGACCCGCAGATCGACTTCTCCGACATCGACGAGATCCGGCGCACCGTCGAGTACTGCAACCAGCTGGCCGTCCCCGAGCGGCATCCCTACGGCGGCGACCTGGTGTACACCGCGTTCTCCGGCTCGCACCAGGACGCGATCAAGAAGGGCTTCGACCACCTGAACCGGGACGCCGCGGCCGCCGGGGTGCCGGTCGAGGAGTTCACCTGGCAGGTGCCGTACCTGCCGATCGACCCCAAGGACGTGGGGCGCTCCTACGAGGCGGTCATCCGGGTCAACTCGCAATCCGGCAAGGGCGGGGTCGCCTACATCATGAAGACCGAGCACGGCCTGGACCTGCCGCGCCGGCTGCAGATCGAGTTCTCCCGGGTGGTGCAGGAGCACACCGACACCGAGGGCGGCGAGGTCGACGCCCCCACGATGTGGCGCTACTTCGCCGAGGAGTACCTGGAGCCGACCGCGCCGCTGCACCTGGTGCGGACCCGGATCGAGAACCCGGAGGATGCCGAGGACGAGACCGTCTTCGACCGGCTCGCCGCCCGCATCGTCTCTGACGGCGAGGAAGTCGTCGTGCACGGCAGCGGCAACGGCCCGGTGGCCGCGTTCTGCTCCGCGCTCGGCGAGGCAGGCTACGACGTGCGGGTGCTGGACTACGTCGAGCACGCCCTGTCCGCCGGCGGCGACGCCCGGGCGGCGGCCTACCTGGAGTGCGCGATCGACGGGCAGGTCGTCTGGGGCGTCGGCATCGACTCCTCGATCACCACGGCGTCGCTGAAAGCGGTGGTGTCGGCGGTCAACCGGGCGGCGCGGAACGCCGAAAAGGACGCCTGACCCGCAGGCAAGGGCAAGGGAACGGCCGAGGGCGCTCCTGGCTCGGCCAACGAGAGCGGGCGGCCGCCGAGGTGTCACCGACGGCTCCTGGCCCGGCCCACGCCCGGCAACGGCCGCCGAGCGACGCTCCTGCAGTGAAAACGGCCCCGTCGGGCTGAATCACCCTGCAGGAGCGTCACTGGCCAGATCCCCGACGCGCGGGTGGGCCCCGGCAGGACGCGTGAACCGGCCCAGGCGACCTGCGGCCGAGACCGACGGGGTGGTCGACGATCCGGGCCGGCCGAGGGAAGGGAGCCGGCGCGAGTGTGATTTCGCCTTGCTCAAGGATCTACCGGCGCCGCAGCGGGCAGGATGACGGGCGATGACCGACGAGACCCTCACCCTGCGGCAGATCGCGCCCGCCGCGTTCCTGCCGCCGGCCCTGTTCGCGGTCGGCCAGGGTGCGATCGCGCCGGTGGTCGTCATCTCCGCCACCCAGCTGGGCGCGACCCCCGCGATGGCCGCGCTCGTCGTCGCCGCCGCCGGCCTGGGCCAGCTACTGGCGGACATTCCCGCGGGCACGGTGGTGCACCGTTACGGGGAGCGGCCCACCATGATCGGCGCGGCGGCGCTCACCGTGCTCGCGCTGCTGGGCTGCATCTTTGCGCCGAACCTGCCGCTGTTCGCGGCGTGCATCTTCGTCACCGGATCGGGAACCGCGGTGTGGCTGCTGGCCCGTCAGGCCTACGTCGCGGAGGTGGTGCCGTACCGGCTGCGGGCCACTGCGATGTCGACGCTCGGCGGGGTGTTCCGGATCGGGCTGTTCATCGGGCCGTTCCTCGGCGCCGCGGTGGTGCTGGTCACCGGGCTGTGGGGGGCCTACGCCGTTCATATCGTTGCCGCGGTGGCCGCGGCCGGCGTGCTGCTCGTCGTCAAGGACCTGACCCCCGAGAACCGGGCCGACCGGACCGGACCGTCCACGCAGCGGGTTCCGGTCCGCACCGTGCTCAGCGAGCAGCGGTCGGTGTTCGCGACCCTCGGCGTCGGTGCCATGGTGATCAGCGCGATCCGGGCCGCCCGCCAGGTGGTGCTGCCGCTGTGGGGCACCTATTTGGGGCTGTCGCCGACCACGATCTCGGTGATCTTCGGTCTGTCCGGCGCGGTCGACATGCTGCTGTTCTATCCGGCCGGCAAGGTGATGGACCGGTTCGGTCGGGCGTACGTCGCCGTGCCGTCGATGGCGCTGCTGGCGGTGTCGCTGCTGCTGGTGCCGCTGACCCGGTCGGCCGGTGCGCTGCTGGCCGTCGGGCTGCTGATCGGGGTGGGCAACGGGATGAGTTCCGGGCTGGTGATGACGCTCGGCGCCGACCTCGCACCGCCCGCCCGCCGGCCGGTGTTCCTCGGCGTCTGGCGGGTGTTCTACGACGCCGGGAACGGGATCGGCCCGTTCGTCATCGCCGGGGTCGCCGCCGTCGCCACCCTGGGTGCGGGCATCGCCTCCATGGGCGTGCTCGGCCTGCTCGGGACCGGTTGGCTGGGCTACTGGATCCCGCGCCGGGTGCCGCGGCCGGAGCGCGATCGGTGACCTGCACACCCGTTTTCGCAGGTCCTGGTCTGTAAGCTCGACCCGACCGCGGGGGAAAGCAGCGCCCGGAGCGTCATGGGGGAAGGTCGGTTGTCGGCAATGATCACGGTGGAGTCCTGCGCTGAGTGAGCCGACGTCGGCCGGCGGCCCACTGCGGTGGTGGCTCGTCGCCGCTCCCGCCATGGCGCTGGTTGCCGTCGCCGTCCTGGACGTGATCGAGCAGTCCGGATCGCTGTTGTTGCACGGGGCGGCCGACGAGGTGGGGCACCTGCTGACCGCCGCACTCATCCTCGCGGCGCTGCCGCGCTCGACCGTGCGGAGAGTGTGGACGTGGGCGCTGCTCGGCGCGGTGGTCATCGACCTCGACCATGTTCCGGTGTACACCTTCGCGCCGGGGTTCAACGCCGACGGCCGGCCGCCGATCCACTCCCTGCTCACCGCGCTGGTGCTGTTGGTGCTCGCTGCAGCGGTCCGCGCGGCGCGGGTCGTCTGCCTCGGTCTCGCGCTGGGCGTGTGCCTGCACTTCGTCAGGGATATTGCAACCGGGCCGGGGCTTTCGTTGTGCTGGCCGCTTCACAACGACGCCGTGCTCGTGCCGTATCCGGCCTACCTGGTAGTCATCACGGCTGCGGCGGCGATCGCGACGTGGCGGATCGTCCGCACCGCCCGACAGGTGACCGCCGAGTCCAGCCTGCCGACGCCGGGCTGACCGAGCACGCACCGCCCGTGCACGCGTCAGCACAGCACTCACCGTGCACAGGGGCCGCACGACGCCGAACCCGGGCAGCACCGGCGCCCGCCACGTTCGCCGTCGCCGCCCGATCAGTCGAACTCGGTCGGCAGCCCGGGATCTCGACGATGGGCCAGGATCCGGCCCAGCTGCCGCGCGTTGATCCGACCGGCCGACAACTCGGGCAGATCGGCGATCGAGAACCAGCCGATGTCCAGCGTCTCCAGCGCGTCGGGCGCGCGCACCTCGCCGGTGGCGGCGCACAGGAAGAACAGCTTGTAGATCGAGAACGGCAGCGGCGGAACGTGTCCCTGGGTTTCCCGGTCCCACACCCCGACGAGCTTTACCGCCGTCGCCCCGTATCCGGTCTCCTCGAGAATCTCCCGCTCCACCGCCCGGGACGGGGTGTCCAGCGGGTCCGCCCAGCCGCCCGGCAGCGACCAGCGGCCGTCGGACCGCTCCCGCATCAACAGGATGCGCTCGTGGTCATCGACCAGCGCGCCGCGGACGTCGACCTTGGGGGTGGCGTACCCGGCGTCCCTGCCCATCTCGATCCGCCAGTGATCCGCGGGCTCGTCGGTGATGGCGGCCAGCAGGTCCGTGGCGAGCGCGGCGAGCTTGCGGTAGCGGTCGAGGTCGTAGTCGTTCTGCGCGTAGGTCAGGCCGCTCTGCGCCAGCGCGCCCAGCGCTATGGCGGTGCGGCGCACCTGGTCCGCCGGGTCGGTCATCCGGCCCGTTGGTCGGTCAGGGCGGTCTCCGCACCCGCGGACAGCGCCTCCAACTCGGCGCGCGCGGCCTGCACCTCGGGCGGCCCGGTCCACTTGTCGGGCAGCACCTGCAGGCCCGCGCGCAGCGCCCGGATCGCCCCGGTGGCCGCGAGGTCGGTGGTCGGCAGGCCCGGCATCCGGTACATCCGGCGCGCCCAGGACGGCAGCAGTGCGAACGCGACCCCGGCCATCCCGGCCCACGCCGGCCGGGCCGGGGTGAGCAGCCGCACCCGCTTGGGCATCGGCGGGCTGATCAGCACCTTGACCCCGCGGGTGGCGTCCTCGGTCAGCCTCAGCTCGGGTCGGACGTGCCGGAAGTACTGCTCCATCCCGGCCACCGAGCGCGGCACGATCTCCTCCGGGATGCCGATCAGCGTCGCGGCCAGCACCTGCTCGCGCAGGTACTCATCGGCGTCCTCGAGGGTGATCGGCGCTCCGGCCCGGCGGGCCGTCGTCAGGAACGAGTCGACCTCGCAGCAGTGCACCCAGAGCAGCAGGTCGGGGCGGTCCAGCCGGAAGGTCTCCCCGGTGTCGGGGTCGGTGCCGCGGATCCGGCGGTGAATGCCGCGGACCTTGGCTGCAGTCCGCAGCGCGGTCTCCTCCGGGGCGTAGGTGAGGGCGGAGACGTACTGCCCGGTGCGGTCGAGCCGCCCCCAGAAGTCCTCCTCGAACCCGCGCTGCTGGGCGACGGCGGCCATCGTCAACGGGTGCAGCGCCTGCATGATCAGCGCCCGCACACCGGCGATCGGGAACACCGGATCGGCATGCACCCGCCAGGTCACACTGCCCGGTCCGAACAGTGAGGTCTGCATGATGATCACGGTACCTGCGTGCTCACCGGGCTCTCCGGCGCCGCAAAACCGTTGCCGGCAGCCGGTTTTCTGGCCCCGTCACGGTGCGCGGATTCGTCCGTTTCCGCGCTGCCCGCGGCGATGATCCGGTCGGCCGGCGACTCGGACGCCTGCAGGGCCCGCCGCAGCGAACGCGCCACCAGCACCCCGATCAGCAACGCGCCGATCGCGCAGCCCGACGTCACCCAGTACGCGGTCTGCGCCCCGGACCGGTCGATGATCACCCCGGCGAGCGGGGTTGCGGTCGCGATGCCGACGGCCAGCCCGGAACTCGCCCACGCCATCGACTCGGTGAGCCGGCCGGACGGCACGACCCGCTCGATCAGGGCCATCCCGGAAATCAGCACCGGCGAGCAGGCGATGCCGGCGACGAACAGGCCGATGCCGACGAGCCACACCTGGCCCAGGAAGGGCAGCGGCAGCGTCACCACGGCCAGCACCGCGACCGCGACGAGAAACTGCCGGACCAAGCTGGCCCGGAAGGCCACGGCCCCGAAGATCAGGCCCGCGGTGAGCGACCCGACCGCGTAAAGCGCCAGCAGCAACCCCGCAGCGCCGGGAACGCCGGCGGCCTTGGTGAACGCGACGGTGGTCACCTCGAACGACCCGAAGATGCCGCCGAGCAGCACGAAGATCGCGGCGATGCCGCCGATCCCGGGGAGCAGGATCGCCGGCCGACCCTGCGCTCCGTTCCTGCGCCCCGTGGGGTGCGGCTCGGTGGACCGCTGGGTGAGCAGCAACAGCGTCCCGACGACCAGCAGGACGGTGGCGAGGATGAGGCCCGCACTGGGCGAGACCTGCAGGGCCACCACCGTGACCAGCGGCGGGCCGAGGATGAACACCGCCTCGTCGACGAGCGACTCCCAGGCGAAGGCCGTGCGCAGCAACGATGTTCCGTGCAGCTGTGCCGACCATCTCGCGCGCACCAGCGGACCGATGTTCGGTACCGAGGCGCCCCCGGCGACCGCCAGCAGGTAGATCGGCCAGTTCGCGTCGCTGGTCAGCGCGACGGCGATGATCCCGACGACGGCCGGCACGTGCACGGCCAACTGCAACGGGACGACCCGGTGCTGCCCGAAGACGTCGATCGCCCGGGAGACCTGCGGCCCGATGACGGCAGCGGAGAGGGCGAAGATCGCCGACACCATGCCGGCGACGGCGTACGAGCCACGCTCGGCGGACAGCAGCAGGACGGCACCCAGACCGGCCATCGACATCTGCATCCGGGCGAGGAAGCCGGCGGCGGTGAACCGGGCGGCGCCCGGGCGGCGCAACACCCGCAGGTAGGGACCGAACACGGTAGAGACCTCACCGATAGCGCTGGTGGCCGGCGACCAGTCTTCTTCGCTTTACCGTCCGGCCGGTACAGTCTACGGCGTGGCGTCCGATGCCCGCGAACGCATTCTCATCGCCCTGCGGAACCTGCTGGGTTCCGGCGGGACGGCAGCGGTGACCCTGGAATCGGTGGCCGCCGCGGCGGGCGTCTCCAAAGGCGGCCTGCTCTATCACTTCCCGTCGAAGTCCGCGCTGTACCTCGGCCTGCTGGCCGCCGTCCGCGATCGGGTGGTGGCGGACATGACACAGGCGACCGCGACGTTCGGTGCGGCCCGCGCCTACCTGCAGTACGCGATTCCCGCCGATGACGCGGAGGGCGGCTTCTTCACCTCGCTGATCGCCGCCGTGCGCACCGGTCCGGACACCGACGCACAGGCGGCCGAATTGCTGGCCGACATCTTCCGGGCCTGGGAGGCGCCGATGCGCGCCGCCGTCGCCGACCCGGTGCAGGCGGAGATGATGCGGCTGGTCGGCAACGGCGTCTACCTGTCGACGATCGCCGGGCTGCCACCGACCCCGCCGGCGCTGCTGGCGCAGGTGTTCGACCGGCTCCTCGCACAGGTGCAGGCACCCGCCGTTCACTGATGCTCGCGAGCGTCATCCGGTGCGGGATCGCTGCGGAGCCCGGGGTCGGAAGCCGGCAGTCAGCGCCGGAACGAGATCCGCCACGTCCGGCTGACGGCCTGCGCGTCGCGGGTGATCGACTGGCCGACCAGCACGCCCAGCGCCACGGAGAAGATCGAGATGCCGGTGACGACCAGGTCGGTGGCGCCGCCGTAGTCACCGGTGGCGAGGCCGGAGACCGCGCGGAAACCGAGCGCTCCGGGCAGCAGCAGCCAGAAGCCGGGCAGCAGCATGACGGCCGCCGGCGGCGCGGACCGGAACCGGGACAGCGCCTGGGTGAGCGGCACGATCACCAGTCCGCCGACGAACCCGGACAGCGACGGGTTCAGCAGCACGGCGCCGACCGTCTGCGCCGCGTACGAGGCGAACAGGGCCACCCAGAGGAAGAGCAGCGACCCGGGTGGCGCGCTGGCGAACAGCAGGTAGCCGACCCCGACCAGCGCGACGCCCACCCACGGGGCCCAGGCCCCTGCCTGCCCGGCACCGTCACCGGCCACGGTGCCCACCAGGCTCAACCCGACGAAGACCCCGAAGGCCAGCAGCAGCAGCTGCGACACTCCCCAGACGAGCCTGCTGGCGCCGGAGACGATCTGATCGCTCGCGAGCTCGATGGTCGCGATGGTCAGCGTCGCCCCGGGCAGGAAGGTCACCAGCGCGGGCGCGACCAGCCGGATCGGGTCGTCCTGCACGAAGGGCGCGACGAGCTTCACCGCGATCACCGTCACGAGGAAGGCCGCGATGACCGGCAGCGCGACCGACAGGGTCGCCCACCGTCCGGCGATCAACCGCAGCACGCCGACGAACGCCCCCATCGCCGCATAGGCCGGCAGCGCCAGCAGGTCCGGGTTGAGCAGCAGCCCGAACCCGACGCTGAGGATGACCTGGCCCAGCAACTCCAGGGCCGGGCCGAACCGCGGCTTCGACGTGAGGATCCGGTGCAGCATGCGCAGTCCCGCCACCGGCGTCACCGCGGCGCGTCGGAGCATGATGACGAGGTCGTTGATCTCGGCGATCTGATCCAGCCGCAGGCCCTTGTTCGGGACCGAGACCAGGTCCACCTCGTCCGGACCGATCCGGAACAGGATGCCGGTCGGCATCACCATGGCCTGCATGTCGACGTCGTAGGCGGCCGCGACATCCTGCAGGATCTCCGTCGTGGTGGCCGCGGAATCCGCGCTGTTCAGCAGCGCCACCCCGAGTGCACGCAGCAATTCCACCAGCCCGGTCGGCGTGGGTTGCAGTTCGGGTGAGATGCGCGGCAGAGGTTGGGTGTCGTCGGGGCTGAGTGCCCTGACCGTGTCCCGCAACTGGTCGCGCCAGCGGTAGCTCCGCTGTTTCTCCGATTCGCCCATCATGCCGGGTCCGTTCGGCTCGGGACCCTCATCGCGCTCGTTCCCTCAGCTGGTCCGCCGACACCTGTGCTGCCACGTCGTCCTCCCCCGGGTTGTGATCGCAGACCAGAAGATCGGCCCGGGACCGGGTGCGGTCGGCGGCGAAGAAGCCGTCCTCGTCGTCCTGCCAAGCGGCCAGGAAGTGCCGCGAGATCTCGCCGTCCCGGGTCACCGCACGCTCGAGGCGCTCGGCGCGGTTGCCGATCTCCACCCAGATCATCGCCGATGCCCGACCGCGCAGCGCCGATCGCCCGGACGAGACTCCCTCCAGGATCAGCACATCGGTGGCCGGGACATCGAGCCACCGGCCCGGCGCCGGTGTCGCGCCGGTCCAGTCGGTCAACCGGATCCGTCCCGGCCGGCCCTGTGAGATCGGACGGAGCACCTGCGCGTCGAAGCGGTCGAACCAGCCGAACGGGTCGCTCCAGGTGGCCAGCAGGTCGGAGGAGAACAGCACGACGGACATCCCCCTGCGCCGGATGTCGGTCTCCCAGCGCTGCGCGAAGGTTGTCTTGCCGGACCCCGACGGGCCGTCGACGATGCCGAGTCGGGTCCGTCCCAACCGCGGCGGCCGGCCGAGCAGCACCTCACCGGCCTGCCCGACCGCGCTGCCGACCTCAGGCATCCACCGAGCGGCGACCGGAGAACGCGCGTCCGAGGGTGATCTCGTCGGCGTATTCCAGGTCACCGCCGACCGGCAGGCCGCTGGCCAGACGGGTGACGGACAGATCGGGGAAGCTGCGCAGCAACCTGCTCAGGTACGTCGCGGTGGCCTCGCCTTCGAGGTTGGGGTCGGTTGCCAGGATGACCTCCCGGACGCCCGGCTCCGCGATCCGGGTCAGCAATGGCTTGATCCGCAGCTGGTCCGGACCGATCCCGTCGATCGGCGAGATCGCGCCACCGAGCACGTGGTACTTGCCCCGGAACTCCCGGGTGCGCTCGATCGCCGCGACATCCTTGGATTCCTCGACGACGCAGATCACCGCATCGTCGCGGCGGGGGTCGTTGCAGATCCGGCAGCGGACGTCACCGGCGACGTTGCCGCAGACCTCGCAGAACCGCACCTCTTCCTTGACTCGTTGCAGGGCTGCCTGCAGCTTTCCCAGGTCGGCGGGATCGACCGTCAGCAGGTGAAAGGCGATGCGCTGCGCCGACTTCGGGCCGATCCCCGGCAACCGGCCGAGCTCGTCGATCAGGTCCTGAACGGGTCCCTCGTACACGGACGGTCAGACCCCGTCCGAGGTCGAAGGGCGTGGGACAGTGTCGCCCGCGTCGGAGCCGCCCTGCGCGAGGCCACCCGAGTCAAGAGCACCCTGCCCGAACTGGCGGCGGTCGACCTGGTCGGTCTCCTCGTCGATCGCGCGGGCATCGGCGAACGCCTCGTCCTCGTCTTCTTCGTCCTCGTCTACTTCGTCCTCGTCGTCCTCTTCTTCTTCGTCCTCGTCGTCCTCGTCGTCCTCGTCCTCTTCGTCGTCGTACTCGTCCTCATCGACCGCTCCCACGGAGGCCGCGCCGACACCAGGGAAGCCCATCCCCGCGGGCAGCCCCATCGCGGACAGGTCCAGTCCCCCGGCCACCGATCCCATCGCCTCTCCGGCGACCTTCTCGGCGGACCGACGGGCGTCGTGCACCGCGGCGACCACCAGGTCCTCCAGCGTCTCGACATCCGAGGCGTCGACGACGGAGGGATCGATGCGGATCCGCAGCAGGTCGCCGGCCCCGTTGACGACCGCGGTGACCACGCCACTGCCCGCGGACCCGGTGACCTCGGTCTCGGACAGCGACGCCTGCGCCCGCGCCATGTCGGCCTGCATCTGCTGTGCCTGCATCAGCAGCTGGCTCAGATCAGGCATTCCGGGCATCATCGGCATCGTCCTCTCCTCGCGGACGGAAGGGGGGCCGTCACGCGTCACCGCAAACAGTAGTGCGCCACCCCGACGCTGCCGGGTGCCGCCGGCGGGAGCAGTCGCGGGTCGGCCGCGCGCCGGCCACCGTCGCAGGAGGTCCCCGTCCCGCGACAACCACACCGACGGGCCGGGTCAAAATGCGACGTGCCCTTCGGGCGCGATGAGACAGTGGGCAGATGACTGCCCGCCGGACGACCTCCTCCGCCGCCCGCGCGGCGTTCGCGGCTGCCGCGGCGTGCACCATGCTGCTGGCCGCGTGCGCTGCGCCGTCGAACCAGGCGACGCCGCCGACGACGAGCAGCGTCACGACCGTCTCGCCCGCACCATCGGCGTCGGGGACACCGGTGACCGCTCCCGCGCTGTCCGCACCGGCCAAGAGTTCGTCGACCCCGCCGAGCAGCTCCGCCGTGGCCAGCACGTCATCGGCGCCGCTGACCAGCGCGATCACCACACGGGCAGTCACCAGCGAGCGAGTGGAGCCCACGGCGCCGCCCATCACCGTCGCACCGGTCGACACCCCGGAGCCGGCCCCGGTCACCGCCGAGGAGCCGACCACTGCGGCCCCGCCCCCACCCACTCCTGCCACCCGGGACCCGGCACCGGCCCGCCGCCCGATCACCGGCGAGAAGACCGTCGTCATCGATCCCGGGCACAACGGCGGCAATTCCGATGCCCCGGACGTCATCAACGCGCTGGTGCCGGCCGGCTTCGGCCAGACCAAGCCCTGCAACACCACCGGAACCGAAACGAACGACGGGTACCCGGAGCACGACTTCACCTGGGCGGTGGCCAACGATCTCCGGCCGCTGCTGGAGGCGCAGGGGATAACGGTGGTGATGACCCGGGACAGCGACGACGGGGTCGGGCCCTGCGTGAACGAGCGGGCGGCCATCGGAAACGACAACAACGCCGACGTGGTGGTCTCCATCCACGGCGACGGGGACGACGCATCGGCCAAAGGCTTCTACGTGATGACGGCAGAGCAGGACCCGGCCGGCCCCGACATGGCCTCGCGCTCGCAGAGTCTTGCGGTCAACGTCCGGGACGGGCTGGTCGACGCGGGCCTGTCACCGTCGAACCATCTCGGTTCCGACGGCCTGTGGCCGCGGAACGACCTGGCCGGGCTGAACCTCTCGGTGCGGCCGACGGTGATGATCGAGGCGGGCAACATGCGCAACGCCGCGGACGCCGAGCTGATGACATCCGGTCAGGGGCAGCAGCAGGTCGCGCAGGGACTGGCGAACGGCGTGCTGTCCTACCTCGGGGCGGGCTGAACCGCTCCGACGTAACGATTGTCGGACGACCGGCCGGCCGGTCGGGCGGCGATGATGCGTCAGATGACGTCGACGCTCACGTCGTGCGGCTTGAGTTCCCCGGACGCGATCTCCGCCGCGTAATGGCAGGCGACCCGGTGCCCGGGCTGCCGTTCGATCAATTCCGGCCGGTCGGTGTCGCACAGCGTCGGCTGCCGCCAGGGGCACCGGGTGTGGAAACGGCAGCCGTTGGGCGGGTTGGCCGGCGAGGGCAGATCACCGGTCAGCAGGATGCGCTCCCGGGCGTCCTCGACGACCGGATCGGGCACCGGGACCGCGGACATCAACGCCCTGGTGTACGGGTGCAGCGGATCCCGGTACAGGTCGGCCGAGGCCGCCTCCTCGACCAGCGCGCCGAGGTACATCACCCCGACCCGGTCCGAGATGTGTTTCACCACAGCGAGATCGTGCGCGATGACGATGTAGGTCAGGCCCAGCTCCTTCTGCAGATCCTCCAGCAGGTTGATCACCTGCGCCTGCACGGAGACGTCCAACGCGGAGACCGGCTCGTCGGCGACGATCAGGTCCGGGTTCACGGTCAGCGCACGGGCGATACCGATCCGCTGCCGCTGGCCGCCGGAGAACTCGTGCGGGTACTTCCGTAGCGCCGTGTTGGGCAATCCCACCTCGGCGAGCAGTTCGCGAAGCCGCGCGTTCGTCTGCGCCGACGAGTCGTCCAGCCCGTGCGCCTTCATCCCCTCCTCGAGGATGGACTGCACGGACTGGCGCGGGTCGAGGGACGACAGCGGGTCCTGGAACACCATCTGCATCCGCCGCCGCGCCTGCCGCATCGGCTCGGGTTTGAGTTCGGCGATGTTCTCGCCGTCGAAGATGACCGAACCCGACGTCGGCTCGATCAGTCGCAGGATGCCGCGACCCAGAGTTGTCTTGCCGCAACCGGATTCGCCGACCAGGCCGTAGGTCTCTCCGCGCCGGACGGCCAGGCTCACGCCGTCGACGGCATAGACATAGCCGATCGTCTTGTCGATCAGCACGCCGCGTTTGATCGGGAAGTGCACCTTGATGTCGTTGACCTCGAGCAGCACATCCGCGTCCGCGGTGACAGCGCTCAGCTTCGCGGCCGGCAGATCCGAGATCGGCTCGGACTCGTGCTGCCGCGCAGCACCTTGGGTAGACCGTTCCTGTTGCGCTTCGATCTCGGCTTCCGCCGTCAGGGCGTCCGGATCGAGGCGGCTGGCGTCGCTCTCCCATGCGGGGCCGGTCACGTGACGTCTCCTGCCTGCGCGGGTGTTCCGGCGCCGACTCCGACCGGCATCACCGGGTTGTGACAGCGGAGCAGGTGGTCGTGCTGCTCCGCCAGCGGCTCCAGCAGCGGTGTCACCTGGGTGCACACGTCGATCTCATTGGAACACCGCGGGGCGAAGGCGCAGCCGGAGGTCCAGGGAATGTTGTCCGACACCGAGCCCAGGATCGGCGTCAGCCGCTCACCAGGCGGGGCGTCCAGCCGGGGGATCGACTCCAGCAGGCCGTGGGTGTACGGGTGTCGGGGAGTCGAGAAGAGCTCGTGCCGATCGGCTCGCTCCACCACCCTGCCGCCGTACAGCACGTTCACCTCGTCGACCAGTCCCGCGACCACCCCGAGATCATGGGTGATCATGATCAGTGCGGTGCCGTGGTCGACCACCAGCGACTGCAGCACCGAGAGGATCTGGGCCTGGATGGTGACGTCCAGTGCGGTGGTCGGCTCGTCGGCGATCATCAACCGTGGCCGGCAGGCCAGCGCCATCGCGATCAGCGCGCGCTGCCGCATACCGCCGGACAGCTGATGCGGGTACTCCTTCAGCCGTCGGGTGGGATCCGGGATGCCGACCGAGTCCAGCAACTCGCGGGCCTCCGCCATGGCGGCGGACCGCTTCATCCCGCGATGCCGTTCGAGCACCTCGGTCACCTGGACACCGACGGGGATCACCGGGTTCAGCGACGACAGCGGATCCTGGAAGATCATCGCCAGGTCCCGCCCACGTCGGTCTCGCATGTCGTCCAGCGGCAGGGTGAGCAGGTCGGTGCCCTCGAATCCGACCGAACCGGTGATGGTGGTGCCGCGTTTGGGCAGCAGTCGCATGATCGCCAACGAGGTCACCGACTTGCCGCATCCCGACTCACCGACCAGGCCGACGGTCTGGCCGGGGGCAACCGAAAAGCTGACGTTGTCCACCGCGGTGAACGGTGCGACGCCCTTGCGGTTGAACCGAACCGAGAGGTCCTCCACCTCCAGCAATGCGCTCACGGCCGGATCACCGCCTGTTCTTCGGGTCGATGGCCTCGCGCAGCGATTCGCCGAGCAGGGTGAAGCCCAGTGCGACAAGGATGATCCCGCCGGCCGGCCAGAACGCCAGACCCGGGTAGGAATCGATGCGATCCTGGGCCTCGCCGAGCATCTGGCCCCATTCCGGTTGCGAGACATCCTGCGAACCCAGGCCGAGGAACGACAACGCTGCGGCATCCAAGATCACGATGGCGACGGTGAGGGTGGCCTGCACGATGACCGGCGAAATGGAGTTGGGCAGCATGTGCCGGAAGACGATCGGGCCGCGTTTGACTCCCAGTGCACGTGCCGCGAGCACATGATCGGACTCGCGCTGCGCCAGCATCTGGCCGCGCAGTAATCGTGCGAACACGGGGATCTGCGGAATTCCGACCGCGATGATGACGCTGGTCAGGTTGGGGTTGGCGAACAGTGCGCCAATCGAAATCGCCAACAGCAGGCTGGGAATCGACAGCATGACGTCGACGGCGCGCATGAGGACGCCGTCGACCCATCCGCCGAAGGCGCCGGCCAACAGGCCGATGATGATGCCACCGATGAGCCCGATCGCGGTGGCGATGATGCCGACCAACAGCGTCTGACGGGCACCGACGATCAGGCGGGAGAAGAAGTCCCGACCCTGGGTGTCACCGCCCAACGGAAACCCGGCCTGCGATGGGGCAATTGTGTTGCGTGCCCTGGACGTCTGCCCGATCAGTATCTGGGCGCCTGGGTCGTTCGGGGCTATCCAAGGACCGACGATGGCGAGCAACAGAAAGAGCACGATGATGACCGCGCCAACCCAGAACAACGGCGAGGCCTTGAGCCGGATCCAGGCGTCCTTCAACAGCGAGGTGCCCTCGTCGTCCGCGTTGACAAGGGAGTCGATGCGCTGCTTGCGCGCGCGCGAGTATGTGGTCGCCATCATCGTGTCCTGATCCGGGGATCGGCCAGCGCATACGCGAGGTCGACGAGCGTGTTGATGATGACGAAGGCGGCCGCGGTCGCGAGGATGATCACTTGGACCACTGGCCAGTCCTTCTGCGTGAAGGAGATCGACAGCGCCTGCCCGATGCCGGGGTACGCGAAGACTCTCTCGGTGAGCACCGCGCCTGCCAGCAGGAAGCCGGTCTGCAGACCGGTCACGGTGATCACCGGCAGCATCGCGTTGCGCAGGATGTGCCGGTCGCGAATGGTGCGGTTCGTCAGGCCCTTCGCCTCGGCGGTGCGGACGAAATCCTCCCCCTGGATTTCGAGCACCGACGAGCGGGTCATTCGGAAGACGACCGCGAAGGGAATCGTGCCGAGCGCGATCCAGGGAAGAATCAGGTGTCTGACGGCATCCCAAGAAGCGTCGAATTCGCGGGTGAGAATCCCGTCGACAATGAAGAACCCCGTCACCCTGGTGGCGTCGATGCCCGGGGTTTGTCGGCCTGATGGCGGCAGCAGTCCCCACCGGACCGCGAAGAGGTACTTGAGGAGGAAGGCCAGGAAGAACACCGGCACCGCGATGCCGATGAGGGAAAAGACGATGAAGCTGTTGTCCGTGACCCCGCCCCGGCGCTTGGCGGCCAGGTAGCCGAGCGGGATCCCGAGAATGAGCGCGAACAGCATCGCGCCGATCGCGAGTTCCAGGGTCGCACCGAATCGCTGGGTGAAAACGTCCAGCGCCGGAGTTCCGGGGGCGACCTGAGTCGATTCCCCGAAGTCGCCCTGCAGGACCCGGCCGAGAAACTTGCCGTACTGCACGAAGATCGGTTGGTCCATGCCGAAGAGCTTTTCCAGCTCTGCGCGCCGCTGTGGAGTGGCGCGGTCGCCGAGGATGGCGCCCACCGGTCCACCGGGCAGGCTGCGCAACCACAGGAACAGCAGCAGCGACAGCACGAACAGCACCAGTACCAGTTGCAGTAGTCGACGGACTGTGTATCTCAGCACGGGTCACCGCCCAGATGTCGTGCAACCGTTCCTGGCAGACGAAGCCCTACCGACCTGCAGCACGACGCCATTGCGGCGTTTCCCTTCTTTGCCGGACAGGTCCGCCGGTGCCGGCGGTCGAGGATTGCAAGAACCTACAACGGGCGGTGCATCCGGCGATCGGGACCGCCGAGTGCACCGCCCGTGGGATCAGGATCCGGACTTGTAGACCGGCGCAAACTTCTCGTCGGTCAGCGGACTTGCGACAAGCCCCTCTACGTCCCCGCCGACGACGATGGCCGGAGGCGAGTGCGAGATCGGCACGGCAGGAAGGTACTCCCCAGCGATCTTCTTGTTGAGTTCCTCGTAGGCGGCGGTTCGCTCGGTCTCGTCGGGCATGGCGTCGGCCTTGGCGAGTTCATCGGCCAATACGGTGCCCCACTCCGAACCAGCGGTGTAAAAGCGGTTCTTGGGGTCGGAGAAGAAACCGCCGATGAAATTGTCGGGCGTGTTGTAGTCGCCGGTCCATCCCAGGAGGAACAGGTCCGGCTTACCCGCGTCGACGTCGTCCAGGTAGCCACCATTCCACGGCTTGGACGTCTCCTTGACGGTGATACCCGCCGCTTCCAGATCCGCCTTGAACGCAGTGAAAACGCTCTTGGGATCCGGCATGTACGGCCGGGTGACGTCAGTCGGCCACCAGAAGTTGACCGTCAGATTGCTCTGCCCTGCTTCGGCGAGCAGGTCCTTTGCCTTCTGCACGTTGTAATCGTATTTCTCGACCTGGTCGGTCCAGCCGTCGATGGTGCTCGGGTACTGGTTGATGGCAACTTCAGCGCCTTCCGGCAGCTGGGAATCGACGAACTGCTGGCGATTCATCGCGTAGGCAATGGCCTGGCGAACCTTCAGATCGCGCAACGCCGGATTGTTCCTCTGGTTGATGCCGAGATGCAGAATGTTGAACGCCGGCCGGACCTCCACGTTGAACCCGTCAGCCTTCAATGCATCCCAGTCGGCCGCGTTCGGGTAGTCATACCCGTCGATCGTGCCGGCCTGCAGCTCCTGCTTCCGGGCTGTCTCGTCGGGGATTATCTTGAAGATCAGTGTCTTGGACTTGGCCTTTTCGCCCCAGTAGTCATCGTTGCGCACAAGGGTCACGGTGTTGTTCGCCTTGTCATAGGCCTGGAACTTGAAGGGGCCTGTCCCGGTGGGGTGAGAAGTTGCGTACTCGGGAAAGACGAACGAGTCTCCCTGGGCCTTGACCTCGTCGGCGTTGTACTTCTTCAGCGCGGTTGGCGACTGCATGGAGTACGACGGCAGGCCGAAAATGGCCGGGAACTTAGAGGTGTACCGGGTCAACTTGATGACCGCAGAGTTCGCCCCGTCGGCGGCGCAGGACTCGTACACACTGGGAATCGCCTTACCGGCGTCGTCCTTTTGACCCTTGAAGCCGCCCATGTTGCTGGACCAGTAGATTGCTTGGCTCGCACCAGCGCCCGTCTGGCCGTACATCCGGTCCAGGTTGAAGCAAACGGCCTCGGCGTCGAACGGGGTACCGTCGTGGAACTTCACGCCTTCGCGAAGCTTGAACGTCCAAGTCAGGCCGTCCTCGGACTGCTCCCACGATTCGGCCAGCGCCGGCTCGACGTCGGCGGTCCCGGGCTTGAAGGTAATCAGACCCTCGTTCATCTGCCGGACCACCCGGAAGGTCTCGCCGTCCTGGGCGTAGAGCGGATCGAACAGGTCGGGCGCGCCTGCCGCGCCGAACACGATCTGGCCGTTCGGATCGGCCGGTCCGGCCGCGGCGCTGGCATCGCCGCCCTCCGCAGCCGCCGATCCCGAGGCTGGGCCGCTCGCCGCGCTGGTGGCGCTGGACTCGCTGCCGCGATCAGAGCTCGCGCACGCTGACATGGTCAGGACCAAGGCGCCGGCCAGGCCGGCCCCCACCCACAGATGACGTCTCACGCTTTACTACCTCCAGGGGAGTTGTGGCGGTGCCGCCGTGTTTCTACAGCGGCGTTGTTTCCGGGATGTTCTTACAGCGATGTGGCCCTACGGGTGTCGCGACGCGGTGTGGTCTACCGCGGTGGTCCTGGTGCCGAAGTCCTGTGCTGCCTGTTGTTCCACGCTCCTTGTCGATTCGGTGACGAACGAACCGGCTCGGCTGCTGGACGCCACTCCACGGCTGCACCGACCGGTCCATCCGCAGGAGTGTGCACCCAAGAACGCGCCGTGCCCATCTCGGGCCACCGGACCGCTCGCCGCGCCGCCTGTCACCCGGAGGGCCGCAGCTGCGTCGTGCTCATGGCACCGTAAACGTCGGTTCATCCCGCGGCGCGCACCGTCACCGCATCGTTACCTTCTCCCCAGGACTCCAGCACAGCCCGTGACCGGGCGTCACTGTGCGGTCAGGGGTCGGCGGGTTCAGCGGATTTGCTGGTCAGGTCGGGCAGTCAGCCGTCACGGTCCGGCGGGGCGGTCGCCTTTTGGCGCGCGGTCTTGCGGCCGGCGCGAACCCGCGCCGCGACCACGGTGACGGTGACCAAACCGATCAGCAGCGCGATCAACGGCAACGCGCCGATGGCGTCGACCCAGCCGGCCAGCGTGCTCTGCACCCGACCCGCGGCGTCGACGATCGGGTCACTCGCGTCGCCGTTACCTGCGAAGAGCCGCAGCTCGTAGACGCCGTAGTACGTCACATACAGACCGCTGACGACGAGCAGGACGCCGCTGATCCGGTTGACGTAGGGCAACAGCCTGCGCAGCCCGGTCGCCACCGAAGTGCTGGCCAGGGCAGTGGCGACGGCGAGGACGCCGACGACCAGGGCCATCCCGAGCCCGTACGCAACGTAGGCCAGGAAGCCGGACAACGCCGAGCCGGTGCGGAATGTCGCGCTGGTGACGGCCAGAAACGGGCCGATCGTGCAGGACAGCGACGCGAGGGCGTACGCGATGCCGTACCCGAGCATGGACCCGATCCGGCGGGTCGGGGCGCCGCGCCCCGGCCGCGGCAGCAGCAGCGTCAGCTCCCGCCCGGTGATCAGGAAGGCGCCGAGGACGACGAGGGCGATGCCGATGACCACGGTGACGGCCGGCAGATACCGCTCGATGGAGGTGGTCAGCGGGGCGATGACCAAGCCGAACGTTCCGAAGACGAGCACGAACCCGGTGGCCATCGCGGCGGTGGCGGCCAGCGCCCGACCGACGGCCCGACCGCGCGAGGCCGCGTCGCCCACCTCGCCGGACCCCGCCGACGGCTGTCCGGTCTCCCCCGCCACCACCAACGACAGATATCCGGGCAGCATGGCGAACCCGCACGGATTGACGGCTGCGACCAGACCGGCGGCCAGCGCGAAGCCGAGGGTGTCCAGGTCCATGACGCCCGGTTCAGCTCGACAGCGAAGCGAGCCGACTGTCGAGCTCTTCGGCGGAGACCCGGCTCTTGACGACGTCGATCGACCCGTCGGCTCCGACGAAGGCGTACGCCGGCTGGTACGTCACGCCGAATCGCTGCCAGATCGAGGCGTCCAGGTCGGCGAGGTGCTGGAATCCGCCGACGCCGTAGTCGGTGACGAACGACTGCATCGCCGGGAGCTCGTCCTGGGCGGCTACCCCGATGAAGGTGACGTCCGGGTTTGCTGCCGCGGCCGCCGCGACCTGCGGCGCCTCCGAACGGCAGTTCGGGCACCACGGCGCCCAGAACCACAGCACCGCGGGCTTGCCGGCGAGGTCGGCACCGTCGAAGGACGCGCCGTCCAGGGTCTCCGCCGAGAACTGCAGTTGTTCCGGCACGGCGGCCGGGGCCGACTCCGCCGAGGTGGTCGATGCATCGGGCGGGACCGAGCCGGGCGACGGTGCCTGCACCCCGCCGCCTGCCGCTGCAGCCGTCCCGGTGCCCGTCGGAGAGGACGTCCCGGTGGCTGGCGAAGGCGCCGCCGCGTCTGAGGTCCCCGGCCCGCTCGTCGTCGCCGATCCCGTTGCGAGCGGTGAGGAGGCGCCTTCGGAGCCGGACCCAGCCGGCGATGAACTGGCCGGCGCAGATGCCGCGCCGGTCGAGGCGGGTGCCGAGCAGGCGCCAAGCGCCATGGCGGCCGCAAACAGGAGCACGGGGATGCCCAAACGACGCGTCATGCACGTTCCTCTTTTCGGCCGATCGGCGACGGCTATCCCGATCATGCCCGCTTTGTCCGAGCCGGGAGCCGCGCGCGCCTTACGGAACAATGACGTCGCGGCGCGGGCCGGCTCGGGGAGGCCACAGCCGCCGATCAGCGGATTCTGTCCTCTCGACCGGGCCCACTACGGTGGAACCTGCGACGGGCGGGTGATCGGGCCCGCGCGACCTGGCCCCACCCAGGCGCAGAAATCGAGGAGGACCAGCCATGACGACGACTGACGTGGCCGCGGCCATTGCAGACCAGGCGACCGCCGCCGCAGCGCCCTGGCCCGGCCTGAACAGCCCGCTGGAGATCGCCGACCCCGAGGTCGCGCACTACATCGCGCTCGAGGTGCAGCGCCAGCAGCAGACCCTGGAAATGATCGCGTCGGAGAACTTCGCGCCGGTGTCCGTCATGCAGGCGCAGGGCAGTGTGCTGACGAACAAGTACGCCGAGGGGTACCCCGGGCGCCGGTACTACGGCGGCTGCGAGTGGGTCGACGCGATCGAGACGCTGGCCATCGAGCGGATCAAGGCGCTGTTCGGTGCCGGGTTCGCCAACGTCCAGCCGCACTCCGGCGCGCAGGCCAACGCCGCCGCGATGCAGGCGCTGATCAAGCCCGGCGACACCATCCTCGGGCTCTCCCTCGCGCACGGCGGTCACCTCACCCACGGCATGCGGATCAACTTCTCCGGGCTGCTGTACAACGTTGCGGCGTACGAGGTCTCGAAGGAGGACTACCGGATCGACATGGACGAGGTGTCCAGGTTGGCCCGCGAGCACTCCCCGAAGTTGATCATCGCCGGGTGGTCGGCCTACCCGCGGCAGCTCGACTTCGAGCGGTTCCGGGAGATTGCCGACGAGGTCGGCGCATACCTGCTGGTGGACATGGCGCACTTCGCCGGTCTGGTCGCGGCCGGGCTGCACCCGTCGCCGGTTCCGCACGCGCACGTCACCACCACCACCACCCACAAGACGCTCGGCGGCCCGCGCGGCGGCGTCATCCTGTCCAACGACCCGGCGATCGCGAAGAAGATCAATTCCGCGGTGTTCCCCGGCCAGCAGGGCGGACCCCTCGAGCACGTCATCGCCGCAAAGGCCGTGGCGTTCAAGATGGCCGCCGACCCGTCCTTCACCGAGCGGGCCGAGCGGACCATCCTCGGCGCCCGCCTGCTCGCCGAGCGGCTGGTGCAGTCCGACGTGGCCGACGCCGGCGTGCGCGTGCTGACCGGCGGCACCGACGTGCACCTGGTGCTGGTCGACCTGCGCGAGTCGGACCTCGACGGGCGAGCGGCCGAGGACCGGTTGCACGACGTCGGTATCACGGTGAACCGGAACGCGGTGCCGTTCGACCCCAGGCCGCCGATGGTGACCTCGGGGCTGCGAATCGGCACGCCGGCGCTGGCGACCCGGGGATTCGGGGACATCGACTTCGTCGAGGTCGCGGACATCATCGCCGCCGCCCTGACCGCACCGGTCGGCGAACTCGATCCGGCCGTCCGCACTGCGCTGCGCGCCCGGGTGACCGCCCTGGCGAACGCGCATCCGCTCTATCCGGGTCTCGGGGTGACCGTGTGACGGTGCAGGTCCAGAAAGTCGTCACCGCAGGTACTTTCACCCTGGACGGCGGAAGCTGGGACGTCGAGAACAACGTCTGGCTGATCGGGGACGACGAGGAGGTCATCGTCGTCGACGCTGCCCACGACGCCGCCGCGATCGTCGAGAAGGTCGGTGGACGCCGGGTCGAAGCGATCCTGCTCACCCACGGGCACAACGACCACATCAACGCCGCGCCGGAGCTCGCGAAGCGAACCGGCGCGACGATCTGGCTGCATCCGGCGGACGCAGCGCTGTGGGGCATGACCCACGCCGATGTGCAGCCAGGCGCCGAGCTGCACGGCGGACAGGTGCTCACCGTGGCGGGCACTGAGCTGCACGTTCTGCACACGCCTGGCCACAGTCCAGGCTCGGTCAGCCTCTTCGTGCCCGCTCTGGCTGTGGTGTTCACCGGCGACACGCTGTTCGCGGGCGGTCCGGGGGCGACCGGTCGGTCATTCTCCGACTTCCCAACGATCATCGATTCGATCAGCCGGAAGCTGCTCACAATGCCGTCGGCGACGGTCGTGCACACCGGGCACGGCGAGGACACCACCATCGGTGCGGAGGCGCCGCAGTTGGATGACTGGGTCGTCCGCGGGCATTGACCGTGCCGAGGAGTCCGCAGACACTGACCGTGCCGAGGAGTTTGCGGGATCCACCGCCCGGGAGTGATACAGCTGGACGCGGGGGGTCTCAGACGGCAGGGTTCCGATCGTGACCGAATCTGCTGCCGTTGATCAACTCGCCCGCACCACCCAGATCTGCGCCGGGATCGTGGCCGGCGTCGCGCCGCACCAATGGGCGGCCCGCACGCCGTGCGAGGAGTGGACAGTGCGTGAGGTGGTCGTCCATCTCATCCTCGGCAAGCACCTGTTCGCCGACGCGCTGGTACCGGACGCCGCGCCCACGGTGACCGACACGGCCCGGTACCTCGAGTCGCCGGACGCCGACCTGCCTGCCGCTTTCGACATCGCGGGACAGCTGTTGCTGCAGGCCTTCTCCACCCCGGAAACGATGACCCGGATGATCACCGTGCCATTCGGGACCATTCCCGGCGCGGTGGCACTGAATCTCCGGATAGTCGAAATGCTCGTCCATGGGTGGGATCTCGCGTCCGCGACCGGGATCCAAGCGCAATTCCCAGAGGATCTCGCCGAGCAGGAGATCGCCTTCTCGCGGCAGAACCTGAGCCGGGTGCCGCCCGGCCGTCGACGGTTCGCGGACCCGCAGTCGGCGCCCGACGACGCCCCGGCGATCGAGCGCCTCGCCGCGCTGCTCGGTCGGGAGGTGCCGTTCACACCCGGTTCGTGACGGGCCGGCCTCGCGTGCGATCAGACCTGCGCGGGCGACGCGCGCCGCCAGAATGGACCCGACCCGTCGATCAGAAGGGCCCGATCGGTCGATCGATGTGGGCCAGTCGTTCGGAACCCGGCGAGCGCCCGACGGCCCCCCATGCCCGCGATCAGCCAGCGCCGCAAGCGAACGGATCGAACGACGGCGGGCTCCGGTGTCCCGTTGCGGCGGCGGCTACGCCTGCGGATCCAGCGGCCGTGCGCCCAGCTGGGCGGACAGCAGCGCGATCGCCGTCTCCTGCGGATCCCGCAGCTCCGCGACGGCCGCGGGATCGACGGGTTCGCCGTAATCGTCGGGGATGTCGTCATCGGGTGGCGGCGGTACCGGCTCGGCCCCACCGGTGGGAAACGCTCCCCCGGCCGACTGGCCAAGTCCGGCCGGAGCGGCGGCCGGCCGGCGCCCGACACCACCGTCGGGTGCCGAGGAGGCGGTGCTGCAGGCGATCGACCAGTCCACCCCGAGGACGTGCTTGACCGCCCCGCGCAGCAGGTCGGCGTTGGCCGGTTCGAGCACCCGGCGAGCGGTTCCGGCCGACGGCATGGTCAGCTGCAAAACGCCTGACTCGACGGCGACGACGGTCGCTGACTCGAGCAGGATCTGCGTTGTCCGCCTGCGCTCCTTGACCGCGGCCAGCACCTCGGCCCAGACCCGCCGCACATCGGTGACCCCAATCGTCGCCGCGTCCGTCGGTGACACCTCGCCGGGCGGGACGTCGACCCGCGGGCGGGCCGGCTCGGTGTCGGTGGGCCGGCGGGCGGCTGGGCCGGCACCCGATGAGGCGCCGGGGTCCGGGTGGGCCGGACCGTTGGCGGCATCTGGAGTCTCGGCAGCTGCGGACTGGGCGGTAACGGAGTGTGCGGTAACGGAGTGTGCGGTGGCGGAGTGGACCGTGGCGGAGTCGGCAGGTGCGCTCGAGGTCGGCTCGCCCGTCGGCCGGCCGACGCTGGGGCGGTCGCCGACTGGACGATCGGCGACGGGACTCCCGTCACCGGGACTCCCACCGCCGGCGTGAGCGGTGCCCAAGTTCGCGATGTCAGCACGCAGGGCGCCGGCGGTCGCGGTGCCGGCGGTCGCGGAGTCAGTGTGTGCGGTACCGGCGGACTGCGAACTCGACGCTGCAACGCGATCGCGTCCCGTGCCACCGTCGGGTGGCGGCGTCGCGGTCGCGTGCTCCGCACCGCGCCGCGAGGTGCTCAGGGTGGGCGGGACGGGCAGGCCGAGGTCGGGTCCCGCGCGCCGGGCCTGCGTCGGTGTGGACGCCGGGGTCGGCGGCGCGTGGTCTGCGGCAGCGGAACGGCCGGTTGGCCGGGTCGGAGCCTGCCGCGCAGATCCGTTGGCAGGACGCCGCTCCGTCGGCGCGGCGGAATCGGAACCTTCGTCACCGGCGGTGTTCTCCCGCCGCGCTGCCGGCACACCGGGGCGCGCGGGGCCGCGTTGTATGCCAGCGGTCGGCGAACCCACCTCCGGCGCCATGCGGGCCGGGGCACCCGCGTCCTGAGTTGCGTGCTCGGCGGCGATGTCCATCCGCCGTTCCATCCGCTCGAGCCGCTGCAGCAGCGACGCGTCGCCGGCGGCGGATCCGGGGAGCAGCATCCGCGCGCAGAGCAGCTCCAGCACGAGCCGCGGGGAGGTGGTGCCGCGCATGTCGACCAGCCCGGTGTGCAGGACCTCCGCCATCCGGGTCAGGGTGGCCACCCCGAGGCGGTCCGCCTGGCCGACCATCGCCGCAAGTTCGTCCTCGGGCGAATCGATCAGCCCCTTCGCGACCGCGTCCGGGACCGCGTTCAGGATGACCAGGTCGCGTAGCCGCTCGAGCAGGTCGGCGGCAAACCTCCGCGGGTCGTGACCGGCCTCGACCACCCGGTCGACCGCGCCGAACACCGACGCCCCGTCACCGGCGGCAAGAGCATCGACCACCTCGTCGATCAGCGCCGCATCGGTCACGCCGAGCAGCGCCACCGCGCTGCGGTAGGTGACTCCCTCGGGTCCGGCCCCGGCCAGCAGCTGATCGAGCACGGACAGCGAATCACGCGCGGATCCGCCGCCGGCCCTGATCACCAGCGGCAGCACCGCGGGCTCGACGACAGCGCCCTCCTCGGCGCACAGCCGCTCGAGCAGCGCCCGCAGCGTCGTCGGCGGGATCAGCCGGAACGGGTAGTGGTGCGTCCTGGACCGGATGGTGGTCAGCACCTTGTCCGGCTCGGTGGTCGCGAAGATGAAGACCAGATGCTCCGGCGGTTCCTCGACGATCTTCAGCAGGGCGTTGAAGCCCTGGGTCGTCACCATGTGCGCCTCGTCGATGATGAAGACCCGGTACCGCGACTCGGCCGGCATGTAAAAGGCCTTGTCCCGCAGATCCCTGGTGTCGTCGACGCCACCGTGGCTGGCCGCGTCGAGCTCGACCACATCCAGTGATCCGGGACCCTCGGGCGCGAGCGCGATGCAGGACGGGCACTCGCCGCAGGGGTCGGGCGTCGGGCCGTGCACACAGTTCAGCGAGCGAGCGAGAATCCGCGCCGACGAGGTCTTTCCGCACCCACGGGGGCCGGAGAACAGATACGCATGATTGATCCGTCCCGCGGCCAGCGCCGTCCGCAGCGGTTCGGTGACATGCTCCTGGCCCACCACCTCGGAGAAGGTCGCGGGTCGGTACTTGCGGTAGAGGGCGAGCGCCACGGACCGAGGCTACGGCAGCGGACCGACAGTCGACCGCCGAGCGCCGCGCCGGTGGACAGCCACCGGACCGAAACCCGCACCCCTGTTCCCGCACCTGGACAAGCAGCCGAAACCCGGACACTCGGCAGGGGCAACCGACTCGGCAGACGCAACCGACTCGGCAGACAAGGGGACCCCCGCACCCGTCAGAGCTCACGGACCCTTGCTGCCTTCCGGCCCTGGGGGGGTTGATGAGATGGACGCCGCGGGGGTCCGGTGGACAGTCTAGCGGGGCGGTGACGATGCCTAAAGCGCAGCGTCGAGGCGTGGCCGACTCCGGTCCCGGCAACTCCACCAGCACGAGACGGCGTCGCCGGATTGCGTCGAAGTGGCCGGCGGCGCTGCGTCGAAGCACACATCCAAGATCCGCGAAACCGGGTCTGAGCAGGGAGCATAATCGATTCAGATGGATCGTGACGGGTCGCTTCGGGACGGCCCGCCATCGAGGTTCCACGAGGTCCCGAGACAACCCGAGGAGAGAATCGTCATGCATCTTCACCTTTTCGATACCCTGGCCGCCCACCGCGCGGAGCGGGCCGACCAGCGGCATCTTGCCGACGAACTGGCCGCGTACCGCAGCCATGCCGACCGGCTCGAGCTCGAGTCCATCCTCGACCGCTACAGCGACGAGGAGACCCGGGAGATCCGGGAAATCCTCACCGCACAGGCCGCCTGACCAGCTGACCGCCCGGTCCGACAACTCGACAGCCTCACGAGGCCACCGGCCTTTAGTCTGTCGGCATTCGCAATCGGTCGAACCGGGCGCCGGACGATGTCCGACCTCGGAAGCGAAGCGCTGAAGCCGGGACCGGGGACGCCATGACGAGTTGGTACGAGGGGGAGCCCTTCGCCGTCACCGTTTCCGTCCTGTTCGTCATCGTCCTGCTGCGGGCGCAGGCGACCTACTGGCTGGCCCGGGGCGTTCGCGCCGGGTTGTTGAAGACGTCGCTGGCCGACCGGGTCACCGGGGCGCGCACCGAGCGGGCGACCATCGCTTTACACCGATGGGGACCACCGGTCGTCACGCTGTCCTTCTTGACGATCGGGTTGCAAACCGTCGTGAACGCCGCGGCCGGACTCATCCGGATGCCATGGATCCGCTACTCCGTGGCCATGGTGATCGGGTGTGCCGCCTGGGCGGTGATCTACGCGACGATCGGCATCGCGGCCGTCGAGGCGTCGCTCGCCCTTGCCGCCCGTTCTCCATGGGCGCTGGTAGGCGTGCTGGTCCTCGCGGCAGTCGCAGTCGGGGCCGTCATGGTGTTGCGCCGCCGGCGATCTCGCGAGGTCGACACGGCTCCGGCCGCGGACTCCGGTCCACTTTGATCGCGCACCGGGGGCCTCCACCGGCCAACCGTTGGACGCCGGGCGGCTGCCGTCGGACGGATACGGGCAGCGCCGACGGACCGCGAGGCCGGCAGCATGGTCGGAACCATCCCGACCCGCCCGTTAGACTCCTCTGCGGCGTTGTTGCTGTGTCCGGCCGCCTCACGGCGGCCTCGTCACTGAAGTCCACGAGGCTTCGAGCGCATCGCCGGCCAGGAGGATTCGCCTAGTGGCCTATGGCGCACGCTTGGAAAGCGTGTTGGGTTAACGCCCTCGGGGGTTCGAATCCCCCATCCTCCGCCCTCTGACCAGCGGAAACATCGAAGGCCCGGCCCGCTTCATCAGCGGAACCAGGCCTTTGGTGTCAACTGGCACCCGAACCGGTCGCGTGATCAGCCCACAAAAGATTGCCAACCTGACCGGGTCAACAGCACCCGAGGGCGCCCGATGCGGCCGCGCCCCCGTGACGTGGAACGGTATCGAGGCCAACGCGGCAGACGACAGAATCAAGGTGCAACGGGCGCCCGGGACGGCGCCGGCCCGGTGCCGCGCGCAGGGTCGACGTCGGCGAACGGACTCAGCCGCCCCCAGCCGTTGAGCACCCTGGCAAGCCACCGGGGTCCGGTCAGCGTCATGCCCCCCGCCCGGAGCGCCTGCGGAAACGCGACCCGTCCGGTGTGCCAGCGGACCAGCCAGTAGGCGTCGGTGGTGACGACCCCGTCCTCATCGAAACCGGGGAACTCCGAACAGACCTCGGCGCCGGACCGCGCGGCGACGAGCCAGTAGCGCGGCGGCCGGGACCGGTCGGTCAATTCGAAGCGGATGACGATCCTGGAACGGGGCAACGAGGGCGGGTCGATCAGTCGGGCCAGCATCCACAACGCCAGGTAGGGGTCGAGGTCGATCGGGCGGGCATCGCGCCACCTGGCGGCCCAGGCGCCAAGAGACAGACAGACCTCGCCGAGCTCGCGGCCGGAGGCGGTCAGGTGGTAAGTGGGGCCCGTCGGCGTGTTCTCGCGAAGCACCACCCCGTGCGACGCCAGACGGCGCAGGCGCTGGCTCAACACGCTGCGCGGCATACCGGGCGCACCCTCGAGGATCTCGCTGAACCGATGGCAGCCGATCATCAAGTTACGCACGATGATCGGCGTCCAGCGCTCGCCGAAGATCTCGGCCCCCAGGGCCACCGGACAGTACTGGCCGTACCCGCGCATCCATCCATCCTGCGCCCCGGTGGTGCTGGCGACCGGTCCAATTTTCGAACTTCACCCGGTAGCCGCCCCGCGAGAAGCTCGGGCCGGAGGAGACCTCGAGACGGAAGGAAACGCCATGAAGATGCCGAACGGAACCGGGCGGCAGTGGACCGCCGACGAGGACCGGCGGGTCAAGCAGGCGACCAGATGGGTGTGGTCGAGAGGCGACTACCACCGGTTCGCCACGGCGCTGATCTGGGATCTGGGTGCTGAACTGGTGGCCGCCGCCGGAGTACGAGCCGACCAGCTTGTGTTGGACGCCGCCTGTGGCAGCGGCAGCGTCGCCCTGCGGGCGGCGGCGGCCGGTGCCAAGGTGACCGCCTGCGATCTGACGCCGGAGAACTTCCCGGCCGGCGCCCGGGAGGCCGCCCGTCGGGGACTCACGATCGACTGGGTCGAGGCGGACGTGGAGGCGTTGCCGTTTCCAGATGGGTCCTTCGACGTGGTGTGTTCGTCGGTCGGCGCGATGTGGGCACCGGATCACCGCGCGGTCGCCGACGAGTTGGTCCGCGTCTGCCGCCAGGGCGGCACCATCGGCCTGGTCACCTTCGCGGCAACCGGGCTGATCGAGCAGTTCCTTGCGGTGTTCGAGGGTTTCGCGCCGCCTCCGCCGCCCTGGGCACAGTCACCCATCGGCTGGGGAGAGCAAAAGCATGTCCGCCGGTTGTTCGGTGACCGGGTCACCGACTTGACCTGGTCGACCGGCACCTACGTCGAACGGGTCGCCGGGGGTCCGGTCGGCTATTGCGATTTCTACAAGCAGACTTTCGGTCCCGTGGTCGCGACCTACGAGGGCCTGGCGAGTGAGCCGGAACGGGCCGCCGAATTGGACCGAAGGTTCCTGGCCTTTGCCGAAGGGGCTGACCGAGGACGATCGGGCGGTGACGCCGAACTGCCGTTCCAATATGTGCTCGCGATCGCGCGGCGGCGCTGACATCCTGCGTTCGAGCGTGACGACATGATCTCGACCGCCGATACGGCATTCAGCCGGCCAGGCACCACATCAGCGGCCTTCATCAGTCGGCCGGGAGGATCTGCGCCGGAGGTTGCAAGTGGTGCTCGGCAAGGTCATCAAGGAACGCCTGGCACTGCCCGATGAACAGCGCGAACGAGCGCAGCTCAGCATCATCGATGCACGCCTCCGCGCCGTTCTCCCCGGCCGCGCTCACGAGTCGCTGCAGGCGGAACCGCGCGTCGTCCAGGTCGAGCGGTTGACCCAGCGATCCCCTGCTGTGCAGAAGGAAACGCATCGCGTAGTGGTCCATGATCCGTTGCAGCCGGACCAGCAACTCCTCGCCGTGCAGTCGCGCGTAGGGGGCCGCCTCGGGAGAGACACCCCAGCGGGCCGCCAGGCAGATCATCGTCGCCCCCCGCATCAGGGTGTGCAGTGAAGCAGCGGCGTCCTTGGCCCGAAAGTAGTAGAGAAATGGGAAGCGCTCGGTGTTCTCGTCGATCGTCAGCAGTTGGTGCTGCAGCTCCTGCAGATACGACGCTCCCCCGAGAACGACCAGTTGTGCTGCCCGGCCGGCATCGTCGGCCAGCGTCTCGACCATTCGAGCGGCGCTACGGAGTTCGGTGGTCAGCGGATAGATCGACAGCACATAGGTGATCGCCGCGGTGATCAGGCCGAAACCGGCGGCGGCCTCCGTGACGGGGGCCAGCCGCATGAGGTCGGTCGCTCCGACAACGTCGCCGTACCCGACGGTGGTCAGCGCCATGCCGCTGACATACAGCGCCACGGCCGCCCCCACGTCGCCATAGGGGACCGAGCTGTCGTAGGAGAAGTCACCGAGGTTGGGCAGGTAGAACAGGGCCCACCCCAGCCACATCAGCGCCGTCCAGAGCGCGAAAACCGCGACCACGGCCAGCATCCCGGCGCCCGCAAGCAGGCCCGGACGACCGACAGTGCGCGCAGCAGCCCGCGCCGTGGTCCAGATCGCCGCACCGGTCACCAGGGTCAGCGGCCCGCGACGGGTCGGGTGCAGCACGGTCAGCACCGCATCCACGGTCACCACGAGAACCAACCCCAGACCGGCGGTCACAGCCGCCACGGCCGGCTTCCAGTGTCAGCGACGAGCAGCTGGCGACGTCGGCGCGCCGTCACGAAGACTGCCCCAGGTTGGCGATCAGGCTCACCGCGACGGCGATCACCACGGTGCCGAACAGGTAGGACAAGAGCGCATGGCCGAGGCCGACCTTTCGTATCTGCGTGTCGACGAGGGGAATCTCCGGCACGGCGAACGACATGCCGACGGTGAAGGCGACGTAGGCGAAATCGCTGTAGGTCGGCGGTGTTTCCTGATGGAAGTCGATGCCGCCGTCAACGCCCGAGTAGTAGAGCGGGCATACTTCAAGGCGAAGACGGTGTTGACCACCGCCCACGACACCAGCACCACGACAACGCCGAGCACCACGGTGAGCACCCCGACGGGATCGTTGGAGTTTGATCGGACCAACCCCTCCACAGCCGCTGCGAGGCTGGCCACCGCCGCGACCAACACCGCCGGTCCGTCACGCGGGTCCGTCCCTCCTCCTACGCCAGCTGTTTGGTGTCGTCCGGGTCTCGGGGCCAGCTGATCCGCCACACCCAGAACAACAAACTTCCAGCCGAGACTGCCCACCCGACGAGTACAGCGATCTCGGGGAATCCGGCGATGGTCATCGATCCGGCCGCGAGGACGCCGCCGCCGAGACAGATCAGGAGGCGGCGCCAGGACAAGATCGTGGAACGTGGACGTGTCACACCGACGGTCCTGTTGCGTTCGGCGGTCATCGGCGTCCCCTTCGCCGTGCTGGCACTGGGCGGGTGCGATTCGCCGGTCGGCGACTTTCGCACCACCCTCGATGACCGCAGGCGCACATTTGTCCTCCTTGAAGTTGAAACAACCAGTCACACCCCGAAGTGTTCGTAGATCTGGCGGACGACCATCGATCCCTCACCGACCGCCGACGCCACCCTCTTCACGGAGCCACTGCGCGCGTCACCCACCGCGAACACACCGGGACGGCTGGTTTCCAGCATCAGCGGTTGGCGCGGGGGTCGGCTCAGGGATCGGGGATGCCGGTCACCGTTGCCATCGGAATACAACGCGGCCGGGCCGGTCGGGATGAAGCCGTGATCGTCGAGTTCGATGGTGTGTGCCGGCGAGCCACGCGGTGTTGGGCACCGCACCGATGAAGACGGAAAGGGCCCGGGTCTGGATCGAATGCCACTCGCCCGTTCGCGTGTCCTCGAACTCGACCTCATTGAGCCCGCCGTTCCCGTGAACCTCGCGGACCTCGGTCGACGAGCGGACGACGACCCGGGGGTGCTGCTCGATCTGATCGACCAGATACCGGGACATCGACTTGTTCAGGTCATCGCCGCGGATCAACACGTACACCCGGGAAACCCGCCCGCCGAGGAAGACCGCCGCCTGACCCGCGGAATTGCCACCCCCGACGATGACAACCGGTCCGGTGCCGCACATCAGTGCCTCTTGGCAGGTGGCGGCGTAGTACACGCCGTTGCCCTCGAACTTCTCGATTCCGGGGACGTCGAGCTTCCGATACCGAGCTCCCACGGCCAGCACGATCGCCCTGCCCGTCACCGACCGACCGTCGGCGAGTGTCACCCGGTGTTGACCGCCGTCGGATTCCAGCCCCACAATCTCCGCGGACAGGATCCGCACGCCGAACTTGGCTCCCTGCAGAACGGCCCGTTCGGCCAGGTCCGCTCCGGAGACTCCGCCGGGGAATCCGAGATAGTTCTCGATCCTCGACGACGTCCCGGCCTGCCCGCCGGTCGCCATCCGCTCCAGAGCCGCGGTGGCCAGGTCGTCCGACGCCGCATACACCGCGGCACCCAACCCTGCGGGTCCGGCGCCCACCACGACGACGTCATAGCTGTCTGGCACCGTGTCGGGCATCGGCAATCCCACTCGGCGGGCCAACTCCGTGGTGGTCGGGTTGCGCAACACCTCTGATCCCCAGATCACCACCGGTGTGTCCGACGGGGCCACCCCGAATCGCTGCAGCAACCGTTCTGCCTGTTTGTCACGCTCCAGGTCGAGAAAGCGGTGCGGCAAACGGTTTCGCGCGGCGAACTCGCGCAATCGAACGGCGGCCGGCGAATAGCACGAACCCACGATCCGGAATCCGGATCCCTGCTCGATGAGCAGCGAGGGCCGGCACAGATAGGCGCGCAGGATGATCGCACTGTGCCGTACTCCTCGGCGTTCACCTCTCCCTTCACCGGTCGGCCGGGCAAATGGCGCCGGAGCCGCCTCGAGGCCGCCCCACTGTCCGACGCGGCCGACTGGATCGATCGCTACCGGCGCTTCTGGGACTCCGCCCTCACCCGCCTCGATGCCCACCTCGCCGCGGTCCAAGCCCCAGAACGCGCAACGGACCGCCCGGCCAACGACCCCGATGTCCCCGACCAACAGGAGCTCTGATGAAATCCGAAACTCCGCAACCCGCCATCTGGCGCGTGTTCGACGCGCCGCGCGACCTCGTCTACCGAGCCTTCACGGATCCGGACCACCTGGCTCAGTGGTGGGGCCCGATCGGCAACTCCGTGCCGCGTGAGGGAATCGATGTCGACGTGCGTCCCGGCGGTTATCAGCGGTGGACGGAAGTCTCCGCCAACGACCCAGACCTGCGCATTTCGATCGACATCGATCTCACCGACGTCATCAGCGGCGAACTGCTCGAGGGCGTTCTGCAGGTATCCGGCCGACTGCAGGAGGGCATCGAGCCGTTCACCACACAATTCCGATTCGAGTTCCACGACGAGGGTGAAGGACGCACGCGACTCGAGATCCGCCAGTGGCTCTCCCCACACCTGACGGGCCCGAGCCAACAGGGCTGGGTCGAGGCATTCAACAAGCTGGACGCCACGCTGGCAGCTGAATCGCGGCCGATCGTGAAGGTGTCGTGGCATGACCAAGCTGATCTATGTCACCAAAATGTCCTTGGACGGCTATATCGAGGACAAGGACGGCGGCATCAACTTCTTCCCGGTGGACGACGAGGTGTTCCGGTCTCACACGAACCTTCTGCGTCCGCAGGAACGTTCCTCTACGGGCGGCGCCTCTACGAATCCATGGCCGTATGGGAGACCGATGCCACGCTGGCGGCACGGTCCGACCTTCTGGCCGACTTCGCGAGCGCATGGCAGAGCGCGGACAAGGTGGTCTACTCCACGACTCTGACCGCCGCGCCGACCGCCAAAACCCGCATCGAACGCCACTTCGACCCCACGGCAGTTCGCGACCTGAAGGCCGCGGCCAACGCCGACATCACCGTCGGAGGTGCGGATCTCGCGTCCCAGGCTCTGCGGGCCGGCCTGGTTGACGAGTGCCAGCTGTACATCTTGCCCTCGGTCCTCGGTGGCGGAAAGCCGGCCCTCCCGACCGAGGCGGCCGTCGACCTCGAGCTCATCGACGAAAGCCGATTCAGAAACGGTGTCGTCCTCCTGCGGTACCGCCCTGTCGGACGATGACGTGGCCCTGTTCGATGTGCGGGGCGCGCGACCCCCTTGCGCGCCTTGCGCTCTCTTGAGCCGTTCGGGTCCCTCACCATCATTGACCGGGGCGCCGTCGGCCCGAGGCTGCTCGGGGTGACCGCCGTGCAGACCGAACGGCTGCTCCTGACGCCGATCGGCACCGAACACACCGGCGATCTGGTCCGGCTGCACGCCGACCCGAACGTCGCGCGGTGGAACGCGGGCGTCTGGTCGGAAACGCGGGCGGCCGAATTCGCGCTCGACATGCAGCGGCGATGGGCCCAGGACGGCGTCGGCAAGTGGATCGCACACCGCCGATCGGACGGGGCGCTCGTCGGTCGCGGCGGCCTCAGCATCGCCGTTATCGACGACCAGAGGCGACCGGAACTCGGCTGGGCGCTCTGCGACGAGATGCGGGGCCGGGGCTTCGCGACCGAGATCGGCGCCGCCGGACTGCGTTTCGGCTTCGACACGCTCGGGTTTCCCGAGATCGTCGCCTACACCGAGGTGCACAACCTCGCGTCCCGGGCGGTGGTGGAACGGCTCGACATGGCGTTCGTGAAGATCATGGCCGCGCCGGGACTGATCAAGGGTTCCGACAAAGTCCATGACGACGCGCCGTTTGCCCTCTACCGGATCACCCGGTAACGCGTCACCCCGCGAACAGCAGTCCGACCGCCAGCGTGACGACGCCGCCGGCCAATGCCGGCAGCGCCGGCGAAGATCAGCCCGATCCATCGATTCGGCGACGCCCGACCGGCACCCATTGCCGAGAAGAAGAACCCCGCGGACATCGCCACCGCGGCCACCAGCACACCGGTCGCGGCCAGCCAGCGCCAGAACCCGGTGAGCGTGGTGACGCCGGTGAGCAGCAGGCACACCAGGCCGAGGATCACCAGCACCCCGGCATGGGCATGGCCCGCCCGGAAGAACGACCGCTGGAAGTCGGTGAGGCCCAGGTCTTTTCGCAGCGTCCGGAGCAGGAAGAACCCGCCGGACTCAATGCCGACGACGGTCAGCAGCACGATCCCGGCCGTGGACCGCGCCGCAGCTGTCAGTTCGAGAACCATCCCGACCTCCGCATGATGATTGGTAACGTTGTTATAGAACATCGTTACGGATCACCCGTCAAGCCCTTAGACTGCTCCGATGCCGCCCCCTAAGGTGCATGACGCAGCACTGCGAGAGGCGCTGCTGCGCGCGACATCCCGGCTGGTGGCCGAACGGGGCGCGGAGGCCGTCACGGTGCGGACCGCGGCCGGCGCCGCCGACACGTCCACGTCAGCGGTCTACACGCTCTTCGGCGGACGGGAACAGCTCCTGTCGGCGGTCGCGGCGGAGGCCGTCGCCCGGTTCGCCGCCCGTCTGGCGGCCGTGCCCGATGCGGACGACCCAGCTGCACACCTGCTCGATCTGGGGCGTGCGTACCGGGCGAGCGCACTGGCGGAACCGCACTTCTACCGGGTGATGTTCGATGCCGGGCCGGGCCGGCTGCGCGAGGCCGATCGCGACCTGCCGTCGACGTTCGCGATGCTGGTGCACGCCGTTCAGCAGTGCATCGATGCCGGACTGTGCGCCTCGAGCGACGCACGCGAGCTGGCGTCGACGCTGTGGGCGCTCGTGCACGGACTGGTGGAGCTGGAACTGGCCGACCTGCTGGACGGCCCTCACACAGCGCGGTCGCGCTCGTTCCATGCTGCACTGCAACACATCTGGCTGGGGCTCGCCGCCCGCTGAACTGCCCACGGGACCCACTCGTCATTGTCGGCCACGACGGGCTCCGTGTGCACCGCAGAATGATCCGACCGGTGGACCGACGCAATGCTTCTCGTGCGCGCGTGGATTCGTCGAGCGAGTCGCAAATCAAGCAGGTGAATTGACGCACGAGTTTATCATCGCCGGGCGTCAGCAATTCACCATGAGCAAGGAAGCGCACCGCGTTGGTGTATTCCGAATGCGGCTTGGTCATCGACGGATACCGGGCTCAGGCCACGTCCCACACCGCAACTGTTCCGTCCGCTGCGCCGGTGACGACCCGCGTGCCGTCTGCATTGAACGACGCCTCGGACACCACGATCGAGAACGCGCAGCCAGGACCACCGCCGCCGTGCGAACGCCGGTGAGCCGCTGGTGCCGAATCGCTCCACCCGCCCATCGGCCGACGGGCACCCCAGCTCCACCGGCAGGGTGCTGGCGAACTCGGCGAACACCACCGAGCGGCAGCATCGCCACCAGCGGGTCCACGCCGCTGCCGCCGGCAACGCCGACGGCCATCATCAATCCGTCCCAGAGAACACGCCGCCGATCGGGCCGCGCACCTCGAGTTCGTCACCGGCTGCACGACGACCGTGAGGAAGCCCGTTGCCCAGCCAATCCGCCACCTCAGATGCCGTCGGGAGGCCCGACGACGCAACCCGGGCAGGAAGGCCGATTCAACCCAAATGGCCTATTGGCGCTCCACGCGACCGGGAGGATCGTGACGTTCGGTTGAAGAATTGCGGTCGACGCCAGGCCGGACGGCAGAGCGTCGAGTGGGCCGTCAACGAACGATTGAGTTCACCGCAACAGTGTGTGAACCCCGATCAGACACGGGTTCTCAGGACCTCGTAGGTCACTGGCCCATCTTTGGAAGTTGTCCGACTGCTCTCGCACCTGGATGTGGCTGTGATTCCCGAACATGGCGAACAGCACGTCGGCGGTACAGGCGGAGCCGCGTCGGAACCCGAATCCGATGGCAACTCGGAACAGTTCGCACCGCCAGGCTCCGGAGACATCGAGATTCCGTGGGGAACCCCGATCACTGAAGACGAGTTCGATCGGCTGAAGCACCTCGCGCGGGAGCCCCGTCCGTGCCCGCCGGCGGACAACGCGCAACAAGAACCTGAGGATTCAGGGCAAACGGACGACCAGCAGGAGTGAGCCTCATGGTGGAATCACCGCAGGGCAGCGCAAGCGAATTGCTGTCCGGCCAGGCACGAAGCCTCACCGACGTGACCATGGATGAACTGCTTGCGTTACCCCCGTCACCCATACGCGAACCGGCGTTCGTCAACCGTTTTCCGGTTCCGGTCGAACAGTATGAGTCGTTGAAGCTGGCAGCGAGAGAAGCAACCCAGACGCCATTAGCGCCGGGCGGAGAACCTGACGCCCAGGTGGACATCGAGGCGGTTGATCGGATCGCCGAGGGCAATCCTCCTGAAGACGGGGATTACGGAGACGGCGCACTGGCGCCGACCAGCCTGGTCAACTTCGAAGGTATCGCTCAGACAGCGTTCCGGCCTCCTGATTGCACACTGGCTGTGGGACCGGACGATGTCCTCGTGGGGGTGAACGTCGATCTGGTCGGCTATACGCGGGGCGGCGCACAGCGATTCCGCTGGGCCGGCTTCACCACGCTCTTCAACCCAGTCCTTCCACAGGGCGCACAATTGTTCGACCCGAAGCTGGCATACGACCATTACGCGCACCGCTGGATCGTGTGCATCGCCGGACGCCGGGCAAACCCGCAGGGTTCGTGGCTGATGATGGCGGTCTCGCAGACTCCCGATCCAGCCGGCGCCTACTGGATCTGGGCGACTGACGCGGCAGTCGATGGTTCGACTGCAACAAACAACTGGTCCGACTATCCGATGCTCGGCTTCGATACCCAGGGGATCTATGTATCGACGAACCAGTTCGCATTCAATGGAGGCTTCTCCTACGCCAAGGTGCGGATATTCAACAAGGCCGAGATGTACGCAGGGGGTATTGGTTCCGGGCACAATATTCGGTGGTGGGACTTCCGCTCGTTGCGTAACGGGGATGATTCGCTCGCCTTCTCGGTGCAGCCGGCCGTGCACTTCCAGGGTCTCGGCGGAAATCCGCCGGCATTCTTGGTGAATTCAACTTTCCCCAGGGGGAACAGTCTTACCCTGTGGACGCTGTCGAACCCCCTTGCCTTGTGGAGCGGCGGCACCCCAACACTGACGTCGAACTCTGTCGCCTGCCGCAGCTACGACCTCCCGCCTGCAGCAGTGCAGAAAGACGGCGGAACGGTCAGAATCGCAACCAACGACACGCGGTTGTTGAACGCGGTGTTCCAGTCGGTCGCCGGCACACAGCGCCTGTGGACCACGCACACATCAGCCTTCACCTGGCCCGGTGACAGCGAGGCGCGGTCTGTCGTCCAGTGGTACGAAATCGACCTGCCGAGCAAGTCGGTAATCCAGCAGAACGCGTTCGGCGCTACCGGTAGGCACTACTTCTTCCCGGTGATACAGACAGACATCGCACGGAACGCACACGTGGCCTTCGGCCGTTCGAGTTCAGACGAATATGGCGGATTGAGGCAGAGCGGCCGCCTGGCGACCGATCCGGCCGGCCAATTGCAGGGAAGTTCACTCGTGGTCGCGGGCCAGGCTTCCTACAACGGCGGCCGGTGGGGGGACTACTTCGGCATCGGACGGGATCCTTCAGACACGCGAAACGTGTGGAGCTATGGCCAATACGCCGGTTCCGCGAACAGTTGGCGGACGCGAATCGTATCGACCCGTTTCTAGTTTGCGCATCCAACGGAGGGACGGCGCTCCCGCTGTGCGGATCCACCCGGCCCGCTGCGCGAGGTCCGGCTCGACCTGATCGCAGCACAGTCGACAACTCGAGCTGCAGAAACAGGCCATCAGGCCGTTGAGAGGAGAGGCAACGACATGGCTCGACTTCGAGTGGAGGTCATTCTGGCTTCGCTCTTTGCATTTCTCGCAGTGCTCACGGCCATCTGGCCAACCTGGATCGAGGCACTGTTCGAGGAGAGCCCGGACGCCGGGTCCGGGGCGTTCGAGTGGGGGATCGTCGGCGCCTTCGCACTGCTCGCTGTCGCCTCTGCAGGCGTGGCACGGAGGGACTATCGCCGAATGCGGGAGGTCTGACCGGCGTCACCGCGCCCAATAGCGACATGTCCTGTGCCGGGCACGAACACCGACCGTCGCACCCTTCCGGACCGGTCCCCCCTGCACGAGACATTTAGATGCAAGGGAAGCGGTCACCATCGATGATGCGGCCGGTCATGACTCCACGGGGCCTACCACGTCATGGCCGCTGCGCGGACATGGAGCGATAATGTGAGCGAAAGGTGGAACGGTGAACGAACTCCGAAGCGAATGGACCGCCGAGCAGGTCCGGGAAAACCTCGGCGCGGCGAATGAGGGTCTGCCAGCAGCGACCACCACGGACAGGTTCCCGCGGGAAGGCACTGCCAGCGGGATGGACTTCACCTCCGGGGAGCAGTCGGACGACGGGGCCACTGCTACGGAGGCTGTGAGCACTGAAGGCTTCCCACCGGATCCGCCGCGACGACACCAGGGAGGGGAGGACTGACATGGGCCTGTACTTCCAGAACAACACGGGCGACACCCTCTACGTCGCGTACGCCTACTACGCACCGGGCTGCGAAGGCGGCGTCAACTGGGCAAAGAAGGGCTGGTATCAGATCACCAGAGGTGGCACTGCCAAGGTTCTCAGCGGCTGGGCGGGGCCGGGTAAGTACTTTCTCTTCGCCGAGAACGAATCTCGCACCACGTCGTGGGCCGGCCCGTTCTTCACCCAACTGCCATCACGAGCGTTCGACTGGTGTTGGAACACGGGTAGCACGGACAGCCGCACACTCGGGTTGGCAAAGATCGAAGTGGGCTGGGGCACACTGGATTACACCGTGCGACTCAACTGACAGCGCCTTGAGCTCAGTGGTCCGGCCCGTCAGCCGCTCGGCCCGAACCGCTCCACCCGTACGTCGGCCGACGGGCAGCCCAATTCGACGAGCAAGGTGCTGGCGAATTCGGCGAATGCCGCCGACCCGCAGACGTACGTGACGGCGTCCGGGATGACCAGGGGCCGCAGATCGTCCGACGTCAATCTGCCTTTGGGTCGTCCGGGCTGATCGGTGCGGGACAGCGCGATGAACGCACCGGCAGCGGCCAGCTCCTCCGGAAACGGCAGGTCCGCCAGCGTGCGGGCGGACACCGCGAGCTTCAGCATTTCCGGCCGCCCGATGACGACCGCGTGCCGCAGCATCGCCACCAGCGGAACTGCGCCGCTGCCGCCGGCCACCCCGACAGCCATCATCGAGCCGTCCCAGACGAACCATCCACCGATCGGGCCGCGTACCTCCAGCTCGTCACCGGGCTGGACGACATCGGCGAGGAAGCCGGACACCTCGCCGTCCTCGAGCCGTTCGACCCACAGCTCGACCAGCGGATCCGAAGGCGGCGAAGCGACCGAGTACGAACGCTGGGCCACGTACCCGTCGTCGGCGCGCAACCGAACGACGTAGTGCTGCCCGGGCAGGTGGTCGATCCGGTCCGGGACGTCCAGCCGCAGCACCACCGACCGCGGTGTGGGATGGCTGACCTCGGCGACCTTCGCAGTGCGCCAGCCACCGGTCGGCGCCGGTTTCGAGTCCGGCCTGGGCCGGGCCAGCTGGGCCAGGGCCGCCCCGGGAGTGGCGCCCGACAGGTCCATCGGGGCGGTTGCCCAGGTCAGCATTTCGCCGCCGGGTGCGACGCCGGTGGGGTCAGTCACCCTGATACCTCTGCTCCAGCCAAGGATCCCCGCGGTCGTGGTAGCCGTTGCGTTCCCAGAAGCCCTGCTGGTCGTGGTCGAGCAGGGTGATCCGGGAGATCCACTTGGCGCTCTTCCAGAAGTACAGGTGCGGCACCAGCATACGGACCGGACCACCGTGATCGGTGGGCAGCGGCCGGCCCTCGTGGGTCCACACCACCCACGCCTTGCCGTCGGTGACGTCGGCCAACGGCAGGTTCGTCGTGTAGCCGGTCGACGAGGTGGCGAGCACGAAGGTCGCCTCCGGTTGCGGCCCCGCCGCCGCGAGCAGGGTGTCGACGCTGACCCCGTCGAAGTTCGTCGCAAGCTTCGACCACGTTGTGACGCAATGAATGTCGCCGTCGTACCGGGACGGGGGCAGCGCGTGCGCCTCGGCCCAGGTCCACGTTTTCGGGGTGTCTACCAACCCGTCCACCGTGATGCTCCAACGCTCCGGGACGATCCGCGGTGTCACCTCCGCCGTCAGCACGGGCCAGTCTGCGCCCACGTCGTACTGCCCGGGTGGTAGCCGTGGGTCCCGCTCCTTGTGGCTCCGCCCGAGAAACCCGCGCGTGCTGGCCATGGCGCTTCCTTTCTGGTCGTCGTCAGATCCGGTTCGGGTTGTCGTCGTCGGATCCACGGCGTGATCGTCGTGGGCCGACTGCGAGTTGATCATGGCAAAGGTCTGCGGTTTGTCGGCGTGTCGCCGTCGAAATCCGCGAGTTTCGTCGCGTTCGACGAGTGCTGACCCGCACGACCCGGCCGAGACAGCCTGCGGGACGAGGTCGTCACCCGGTGCACCGGCATCACCGCGGCCGGATGTGCGGGGCCAGCACCGGGCACGCAGCGCACCCGACGGCCGGGTCCAGCAGGTCCCGGCGCAGGGACCGACCCCGGCGTCCACCGGCACCGCGGCCGTAGTCGTCCGCGGCACTGTGCTGCGCGGCGTCGACCGGGTCCGCGCCGGTCCGGCCGGAATCGGCCGCGGCACCGACCGCCAGGCCGTCGCCCGCGCCGCCGTAGCCCGCCCGGCCGTCGCTCGCGCCGCCGTGACCCGCCCGGTCGACATCATGCGTGGGCGAGACCCCATCCGACGGCTCCCCGGCCGTGCGGGGATCGTCGCCGTCGTCCAGCGACAGTGCGTCGGGCGAGGTGATAGTCAGCAGCGCCAGCACCCCGCCCGCGACGCACAGCCCGCCGGCGATGAGCACTGCGCGCTGGAACCCGGCGGACAGCAGTTCCGGATCCGCGTACGCCGCGGGCGTGATGCCGGCCAGCGAGGGCAGCACGGCGACCGCGATCAGCCCGGCCACTCGGGCGACGTCGTTGTTGATCGCGGAGGCGATGCCGGCCTGGTGGTCCGGGGCGGCGGCCAGCACGGTCGACGTCAGGGGCGCGACGGTGAACGACAGTCCCAGCCCGAACAGCACCATCGGCGCGAAGACGTCACCGAGGTAGGTGGCGTCCGGGCCGACCCGGGCCAGCCAGGCCATCGCCAGTCCGGCGATGATCGGCCCGACGGTCATCGGCAGCCGCGGTCCGATCCGGGCGGACAACCGCCCCATCCGCGCGGACAGCAGCAGCATCATCACGGTGATCGGCAGCGTCGCCGCGCCGGCCTGCACCGGGCTGAAGCCGGAGACCAACTGCAGTTGCACCGGCAGCAGGAACAACGCACCGGACAGCGCCGCGTACACCGCGAAGGTGACCAGGTTCGCCGAGGTGAATTGTCGGGACTTGAACAAGCCCAGCGGCAGCAGCGGATTCGGTTTGCGGCCCTCGAGCACGATGAAGGCGATCAGCAGCGCGACGCCTGCGATCAACACAGCGATCTCGACCGTCGACCATCCGCTGCCCGGACCCTCCGTCAGCCCGTAGATCACCGCGCCCAGCCCGACCGAGGCGAGCACGGCTCCGGAGATGTCGAGCCGGCCCTCTGTCATCTCGTCCCTGGACTCGGGGATGTACCTGACGCTGAGCAGGATCACCACGGCCGCGATCGGCAGGTTGATCAGGAAGACCAGCCGCCAGCCCCACGGCGCCACCCCGACCAGCACCCCACCGAGGATCGGCCCGAAGGCCGTCGCCACCCCGCCCAGGCCGGACCAGGCACCGACGGCCGTCGACCGGTCCTCCCTGCGGAACGAGGCCTGCAGGATGGCCAGCGAACCCGGGGTCAGCAATGCGGCGCCGGCGCCCTGCAGGGCGCGCATGCCGATCAGCACCTCGGTGCCCGGAGCCAGCGCACACCCGACGGAGGCGGCGGTGAACCAGATGACGCCCAGCACGAAGATCCGTCGCCGGCCCATCCGGTCGCCGAGGGATCCGCCGAGCAGCAGCAGCCCGGACAGGGTCAGCGTGTAGGCGTTCAGCGTCCACTGCAGGCTGGTCAGTCCGCCGCCGAGGTCTTCGCCGATCCGTGGGAGCGCGACGTTGACGACGGTGCCGTCCAGCTGCGCCAGCCCGCTGCCGAGAACGGTTGCCGCGAGCACCCACTTGCCGCGGGCGGACGCATAGAGCAGCGGTTCGTCCTTCGCCGGATCCGGGCCGGGTTGCGTCGCACTGCTGCTGCCCGCACGTGACACCGGCACACCGCCCGTCTGTTGACTGCTCGGGACAACCACCGCACCCGGGCGGTTACTCCCGCTGGCGGGAGATCGTCGGGCCGATTGTCCGTCGCCGGCCGGGCTGACACCACCGTCAGATGACTCGACATTCGCATGGCGCCCCACCGTTCGCCGTCAGCGAAGAGATGAACGTTCACGGAACAAACGCCCGCCGCAGCGCATTGAGTCAGACACGCTCAACTTGAAGGGTTGGATCTCCATGCCAGATATCCGCCGGTTGCCGGTCCTGTCGCTCACCGATGTCGTCGTCCTACCCGGGATGGTCGTGCCGATCGAACTCGACGAACCCGCACAGGCCGCCGTCGATGCCGCACGCTCCGCGCACTCCCCGGACACCGACACCCCGCGCTCGGCCGGCACCTCCGCTGGGGTCGGCGAACTGCTGCTGGCCCCGCGCCTGCAGGACCGCTACTCGGCCTTCGGCGTCGTCGCGACGATCGAGCAGGTTGGCCGGCTCGCCGGCGGCGCTGCCGCGGCGGTGCTCCGCGCAGGTCAACGCGCCCGCATCGGCACCGGCGTCACCGGCCCCGGTGCGGCGCTGTGGGTCGAGGCCGAACTGATCGACGACGAGCCCACCACCGACCGCACCAGAGAGCTTGCCGCGGAGTACAAATCACTGGTCATCGCGAACCTGCAGAAGCGGGACGCGTGGCAGGTGATCGACACCGTCGAGAAGATGACCGACCCGTCGGTGCTCGCCGACGCCGCCGGCTGGGCTCCGTACCTGACCAACGAGCAGAAGCGCGAGGTCCTCGAGACCGCCGACGTGACCGCACGTCTCGAACTGCTGATCAGGTGGACACGTGATCACCTGGCCGAGATGGATGTCAGCGAGAAGATCGGCAAGGACGTCCGCGAGGGCATGGAGAAGAGCCAGCGGGAGTTCCTGCTGCGTCAGCAACTCGCCGCGATCCGCAAGGAGCTCGGGGAAGTGACGGCGGACGGCACTGGCGATTTTCCAGCCGATTTCCGCACCCGCGTGGAGCAGGCTGACCTGCCGGACAAGGTCCGGGAGGCCGCGATGCGCGAGGTGGGACGGCTGGAGCGCGCGAGCGACCAGAGCCCCGAATCGGGCTGGATCCGCACCTGGCTGGACACCGTGCTGGAGATCCCGTGGCAGAGCAAGACCGACGACAACACCGACGTGACCGCAGCCCGTGAGGTTCTCGATGCCGATCACCACGGTCTGGATGACGTGAAGGACCGCATCGTCGAGTACCTGGCCGTCCGCAGCCGCCGCGCCCAGCGCGGATTGCAGGTGGTCGGCGGGCGTGGCTCCGGTGCCGTCATGGTGCTGGTCGGGCCGCCCGGTGTCGGCAAGACCTCGCTGGGTGAGTCCGTAGCGCGCGCGCTCGGCCGCAAGTTCGTCCGGGTCGCGCTCGGCGGCGTCCGGGACGAGGCGGAGATCCGTGGCCACCGGCGCACCTACGTCGGCGCACTGCCCGGCCGCATCGTCCGCGCGGTCACCGAGGCCGGTTCGATGAACCCCGTCATGTTGCTCGACGAGATCGACAAGGTCGGCGCCGACTACCGGGGTGACCCGGCGGCCGCGCTGCTCGAGGTGCTCGACCCGGCGCAGAACCACACGTTCCGCGACCACTACCTCGACATCGACCTGGACCTGTCCGACGTGCTGTTCCTGGCCACTGCCAACGTTCTCGACACCATCCCGTCTGCACTGCTGGACCGGATGGAACTGATCACCATGGACGGCTACACCGAGGAGGACAAGGTGGCGATCGCCAGCACCCACCTGCTTCCCCGACAGGTCGAGCGGGCCGCGCTGAACCGGGACGAGGTGGAGCTGACCGACGCCGCTTTGCGCAAGATGGCCGCCGATTACACCCGTGAGGCGGGGGTCCGGCAGTTGGAGCGGATGCTGGCCAAGGTGTTCCGCAAGGTCGCGACCAAGCTGTCCACCGGTGCGCAGGCGCCGATCGTCGTCGACGAGCCGGACCTGCGGGAGCTGATCGGCCGTCCGAGGTTCACCTCCGAGACGGCCGAGCGGACCGCGGTGCCGGGGGTCGCGACTGGTCTTGCGGTGACCGGGATGGGCGGCGACGTGCTGTTCATCGAGGCCAACGGTGTCCCGACGGCCGAGGCCGGGCAGGGCAGCCTGACGCTGACCGGGCAGCTCGGTGACGTGATGAAGGAGTCGGCGCAGATCGCGCTGTCCTACCTCCGCTCGCACGCCGAGGAGCTCGAGATCGACCGGGCCGCACTGGATCGCCGGATCCACCTGCACGTCCCGGCGGGTGCCGTCCCCAAGGACGGGCCGTCGGCGGGCGTGACGATGGTGACCGCGCTGGTGTCGCTGGCCACCGGCCGGCCGGTCCGCTCGGACGTCGCGATGACCGGCGAGGTCACGCTCAACGGACGCGTGCTGCCGATCGGCGGTGTGAAGCAGAAGCTGCTCGCCGCCCAGCGGGCCGGTGTGACGACGGTGTTCATCCCGGCCCGCAACGAGCCGGACCTGGACGACGTGCCGGCGGAGGTGCTCGAGGCCCTGACGGTGCACCCGGTCAGTGACGTCGCGCAGATCCTGGCGCAGGCGCTGGAGCCGGCGGCGCAGTCGTCCGACGCTCCGGCCGTCGCAGCCGCTTGACGTGCGGCTCGGGCAGCGTCTCTGGGCGAAGCCCGGAGACGCTGTCCCGGTGCGCGGCCCGTCGCGAACGGCGGACGGCATTGAACGGTGGACGGCATTGAACGGCGGACGGCATTGAACGGCCCTCCCGGTGTGTGCAGTCATGGACACCGGGAGGGCCGTCGTCGTCCCTGCCACTCGAACCGGGGTGACCCGCGAATGACGGCCGGGAGCGGCAAACCCCCGGGCTTGACGTCTTCCCGCCTCGGCCGTCTCCGAGCCCGGGGACGGCCATCCCAACGGCACATCGATGTCCGAGAGCTCCTCCGCGCCGCGGGCCGCCCTCGACCTCGAGCGACGGTCCGGAGCGGCAAATCCGGGGACTGTCGGTGCCGGGGTGCACCATTCCCCTCATCGAACCAACGGGAGGAACTGTGCGCCGCACCAGCAAGACAACCCGGAGCCCGCGATGAGCGACTTCACGATCGTCCCGACCGCCGCCTACAGCCTCCGGGAGTCGGCGGAGTTCGGCTTCGGTGGCCGTGCCGCCGACCGTTTCGACGGCGTCATGCGCATGGCGTTCTGCCTGGACGGGTACCAGAGTCAGGTCGGCGTCGAGTTGACGCAGGACGAGCGCGGCGTGCACGGCACCGTCCGGTCCGCCGACGGCCGTGGTGACCGGGTCGATGTCGAGGCGGCCCGTCGGCAGGTCGCCCGGGTGTTGTCGCTGGATCACGACGCCACCGGCTTCGCCGACGTCGGCGTCCGCGACCCGGTGATCGGGCAGCTGCAGGAGGTGGCGCCCGGGTTGCTGCCGCCGCTGTTCTACTCGCCCTATGAGGCGGCGGTGTGGTCCATCATCAGCGCCCGCCGCCCGGCGAAGCAGATGGCCGAGGTACGACGGAAGTTGTCCGAGCAGTTCGGCGCGATCTTCCGGCTTGCCGGGCAATCCGTCGCCGCGGTGCCGACTCCCGCTCAGCTGTTGCGGGTCTCGGAGTTTCCTGGCCTCACCGCGGAGAAGATCGACCGACTGCACGGCGTGGCGCACAAGGCCGAACAGGGGGTGCTCGACGTCGACCGACTCCGCCACATCGGCCCGGAGGCAAGCACCGACGACCTGTTGCGGCTCAAGGGGATCGGCCCGTTCTACGCCTCACTGATCACCATCCGGACAGTGGGGTTCACCGACATACCGCCGGCCGACGAACCGATGCTGCGGGATCTGGTCACCCAGCTGTACCGGCTGCCTGAACCCTGTAGCCGCGAGCAGTTCCTCGAGATCGCCGAGGTGTGGAAACCGTTCCGGACCTGGGCGGCGGTGTTGATCCGCGCGGCTGCCGGTCGTCTTGCCGCGCCGGCGGCCAGCGGCGCCGGGGGGAACGTCGCCTGACGACACATGTCCCGACCGGGAGGCTGCCGGCGTTCATACCGAGACGGTCGGCTCTCGTCGCCAGAGGGTCCGCCGTTGCCGCTGGATGGGCGGAGGGCAGGTCCGGCCGGCCGACTCGCAGAGTGGGCGGGCTTGAACGGGCGGACCGGCCGGCCGACTCGCGGGGTGGGCCGGCGGATCCCGGGCCGGCCGGTTACTGACGGTGCCGTGCGGCCGTCAGGAGCCGGTCGACATGCCTGGCTGCGCCGAGAGCGCCCACCCGCCAGGTCACCGCGTGGCGCGCGCTGCTCCCGATCAGGTCGTCAGCCGCGTCGAAGGGTTGAGTCACTGGCGGCCAGCCGAAAAGCCGACCCACTGGGCTAGCTTTGAACAACGTCGGCCGGCGCATGGCCCCACCAACCGAGGCGGTTCCGTTGAGTATTCGGCAACACAAGTACCTGCTGGACGAATCGCAGATGCCGACGAGCTGGTACAACATCATTCCCGACCTGCCCGCTCCCCCGCCGCCCGTGCTGCACACGGGCACCCATGAACCCGTCGGACCCGACGACCTGGCGCCGCTGTTCCCGATGGACCTGATACTGCAGGAGGTCTCCACCGACTCCTTCATCCCGATCCCGGACGAGGTGCAGGACATCTACCGGCTCTGGCGGCCCTCGCCGCTGTACCGGGCGCATCGGCTCGAGCAATCGTTGGGCACCCCGGCGCGGATCTATTACAAGTACGAGGGAGTCTCCCCCGCCGGCTCGCACAAGCCGAACACCGCCGTGCCGCAGGCCTACTACAACGCCAAGGCGGGGATCAGGAAACTGACGACCGAAACCGGCGCCGGTCAGTGGGGCACCGCCCTGGCCTTTGCCTGTTCGCTGTTCGACATCGACTGCGAGGTCTGGCAGGTCGGGGCCTCCTACGACGCGAAGCCGCAACGCCGGACGCTGATCGAGACGTTCGGCGGACGGGTGCACCGTTCCCCGTCGACGTTGACCTCCGCCGGTCGCGCCTTCCCGCCGAATCATCCCGGCTCGCTGGGCATCGCGATCTCCGAAGCCGTCGAGGTGGCCGCGGGCGACCCCGGAACGAAGTACGCCCTCGGGTCGGTGCTGAACCACGTGTTGCTGCACCAGACGGTCATCGGGGAGGAGGCGTTGCTGCAACTGGCGATGGCCGGGGAGTCCGGCGCCGACGTGGTGGTCGGATGCACCGGGGGCGGCTCCAACTTCGGCGGGCTGGCGTTCCCGTTCCTCCGGGAGAAGATGGCAGGCCGGCAGAGCCCGGTGATCCGCGCGGTGGAGCCGGCGTCGTGCCCGTCGCTGACCCGCGGCGAGTACCGGTACGACTTCGGCGACACCGCGGGTTTCACCCCGCTGATGAAGATGCACACGCTGGGCCACGACTTCGTGCCGGACCCGATTCACGCCGGCGGCCTGCGGTACCACGGGATGGCACCGCTGATCTCGCACATCTACGAACTCGGGCTGATGGAGGCCATCGCCGTCGAGCAGACCGAATGCTTCGCCGCGGCAATCCGTTTCGCCCGCACCGAGGGCATCGTCCCGGCGCCGGAACCGACCCACGCACTTGCGGCCACCATGGCGGAGGCGCTGGCCTGCAAGGAATCCGGCGAGGAGAAGGTCATCGTCACCGCGCTCTGCGGGCATGGCCTGCTCGACCTCGCCGCCTACGAGGCCTATCTGGCCGGCCGGATGGTCGACTCCGGATTGTCCGACGACGCCCTGGTTGCCGCGCTGGCGGGGGTCCCGGTCATGGCGGGGTGAGCGGCGCCGGGTCGGATCCGGCCGGCGATGACCAGGAGGTCGGGCGTGCGGTCGCGGCGGCGCTCGGGCTGGAGCCACTACCCCTGGAGGGCGGCCTGTTTCGCCGCACCTACACCGGCTCGGCCGTCACGGCCATTCTCTTCCTGCTCGTCGGCGACGACTTCTCCGCACTGCATCGACTCACCAGCGACGAGGTGTACTTCCACCACGCAGGGGCGCCACTGCGGATGTTGCTCATCGATCCCGACGGTGATGCCCACGACGTGGTGCTGGGGCCGGACGTCCTCGCCGGCGAGCAGCCTCAGTTCCTGGTCCCCGCGCACTGGTGGCAGGGGTCGTCCACGGACGGCGGCTGGTCCCTGGTGTCGACCGTCGTGACGCCCGGGTTCGACTGGGCGGACTTCGAACTCGGCGACCGACATGTGTTGGCGCTGCTGTGCTCCTCGGCCGTGCGGCGGATCGTCGCCCTCACCCGCAAGCAGTCCCCCGACGACCGCGCGGACGGCTTCTGACGCTTGTGCGACACTTCCTGCACCAGTCCGTTGATGGGAAGCGGTGGTTCGGCCCGATGGGTGTGATCAACCTCTACAGCGTGGCGGGCTACGAGCAAACCTCTGCCCGCGTCGAGCGCGCACTACGGGAGTTCCATCCAGAAGCCGATCCCGCCAACCGCCGCTGGAAGATCCCGTTCGGCGACCGCATTGTGACCGTCGGGCTGACCGATCCCGAGCAACTCACACTCGGGCCAGGCCTCGGTTGGCAGATTCGCAGCAAGCTGAGCAGGACCCTCGTCGTGCCCAAGCGCATCCGCTCGGTCGTCGCCGTCAGCTCGGACGCGGTCCGCGTCGACGCCACCCCGGCGGTCATCACACAGCCGGATGGTTCCTCGGATCGCGGCGCCCGGGTGGTTGCCTCGCGGATCGGCCACAAGCTCGCCGAGTGGGACACCGTGGTCGTCATCCACGAAACGAGCACGGACCGGCTGGATCGGATCACCCCGACCCGCCTCTTGAATCACTGACGGCTACCCGGCCGGTCGTCGCCGGAACCGAGAAGCCCTGTCGGAGCGGTGATCTACGGTGTCGGCGTGCCCGACATCCCGCAGCCGACCGATCTCGCCGAGGTCCGCGCCTCCTACGACCGGGTCGCCGACAGCTACGTCGCGATGAACATCGGTGACCTGACCGGGACTCCATGGCTGCGAGCGGCGTTGGCGGTGTTCGCCGAGGAAGTCGGCGGCGACGGTCCCGTGCTGGACGTCGGATGTGGCCCCGGCACGGTGACCGCACATCTGGCGAATCTCGGTGTGGACGCGGCCGGGGTCGACCTGTCGCCGGGGATGATCGAGCACGCCCGGCGACTGCATCCGGGGCTGGACTTCACGGTGGCCTCGGCCACCGACCTGCGCCTTCCCGACCGATCGTTGGCCGGAATCCTCGGCTGGTGGTCGCTGTTCAACCTCCCGCGGAACGTGCTGCCGCGGGTGCTCGGATCGTTCGAAAGAGCGCTGATGCCGGGCGGTTCGCTGCTGCTGGGCACCCACGTGGGCAGCGAGGACGTCGTCCGGGTCGAAGCGTACGGCGGCGTGCCGGTCAACTGGACGACGTACCTCTGGCAGCCCGAGCAACTCAGCACCCTGCTCACCGGCGCCGGCCTGGAGATCAGTGCGGTGCTCACCATGGCACCCATTGCGGGTCGGCCGCAGGTCCTGATCCATGCGACAAAGCCACGCTGACGTGCACCGGAAGCAGCGGCCGAGTGTTCAACGCCAGCCGAGCGAGGGCGCCACGTGCCGGAGCACGCTGTCCAGCAGGTGCGCGTTGTAGTCCACCCCGAGCTGGTTGGGGATCGTCAGCAGCAGGGTGTCGGCGGCGGCGATGGCCTCGTCCTCGGCGAGATCGGTGACCAGCCGGTCGGGCTCACCCGCGTAGGTCTTGCCGAAGCGGGCCTTGCCGCCGTCCAGGAAACCCACGTGGTCCGTGCTGTCCGCCCCACCGAAGTACGCGCGATCGACGTCGTTCACCACCGGAAAGATGCTGCGGCTGACCGAGACCCGCGGCTCACGCCGGTGGCCCGCAGCCCGCCAGGCGTCCCGGAAGCGCTGGATCTGTTCGGCCTGCAATTGGTGGAACGGGACGCCGGTGTCCTCGGTGAGCAGGGTCGAACTCATCAGGTTCATCCCCTGCTCCGCCGCCCACTCGGCGGTGCCGCGGGTTCCCGCGCCCCACCAGATCCGGTCGCGAAGCCCCGGCGAGTGCGGCTCCAGCCGCAGCAGCCCGGGCGGGTTCGGGAACATCGGCCGCGGGTTCGGCTTCGCGAAGCCCTCGCCGCTCAGCGCCTCGAGGAACACCCTGGTGTGCTCCCGGGCCATCGCCGCGTGGTCGGAGTCGGGGGCGGGCTCGTAGCCGAAATACCGGAAGCCGTCGATCACCTGCTCCGGAGACCCGCGACTGATCCCGAGCTGGAGGCGTGCACCGGAAATGAGGTCCGCCACGCCGGCGTCCTCCACCATGTACAGCGGATTCTCATAGCGCATATCGATGACGCCGGTGCCGATCTCGATCCGGCTCGTCCTCGCGCCGATTGCCGCGAGCAGCGGGAACGGCGCCGACAGCTGGCTCGCGAAATGATGCACCCGGAAGTACGCGCCGTCCGCTCCCAGCTCCTCGGCCGCGACCGCGAGCTCGATCGACTGCAACAGGGTGTCGGATGCCGATCGCGTCTGCGACTGCGGGGACGGCGTCCAATGCCCGAACGACAGGAACCCGATCTTCTTCATGCCTCATGCAACTACACGTTCGGGTTGGACGACAACCGGCCGCGGCCCGTGCCGACCGAGCAGCACGCCACCGCCGCTGACAACTGACCCGGCTCGAGAATCGAGGCGGCCATGCATCGAGCAGACCTCACCGATCGTTGCGCGCGAACGAGAGCGTCGCCAACCCCTCCGAGAAGCACCCAGATCCAGTCCAGCGAGGACGACGCGCGCGCGGCCGAACACCCAAGGCCCGATCCACAACAGACAAGACACCCCTTGTCCCGCGTGCTAACAGGGCCCGTCTTTCAGGTAGAACACCTGCTCGACCCGCCACCGCCCGTCGTCCCCCTTGACCAGGCGTCCCTGATAGTGGTCGCGGGCCACCCCCACCGTGACTTTGTCCCCAGTCCCGACCCTCTTCGACCCGGCGTCGCTCGCGTCCTGGCAGTCGTCGATGACGGCGTAGTCCCGGCCGGCGATGGGCTGCGGCCAAGAGATCCGATGCCCGAGCTCGCCGTAGGTCTCCAAGCCCTGACTGTCGAACCTGCCGGCATCCTTGAGCATGTTCGCCCGCGCCGGACCGACAGCAACGGTGTCCACCAGGGTCTCCCGCTGCGCCTTCGGGATCCGCGCGATGCCCGTGTACACGTCCCACGACCTGATCCACTGCGCTTCGACGGCGGCGCGGTCGGTGGCCTCCGTCGTCGACACCGCGCTACTGGCGGCGCCGCCGAAGCCTGGGCTGGAAGCGGCGGCACGAGACGTCGCCGAAAGTGCCGGCCGGGACGAAGGAGCGGGCTGCGACGGCGTCGTCGATGCCGACGGTGCGGCGGTCACCGGCGACGACGCGGCGGTCCGGGCCGGCGGGTCCAGGGTTTGGACGTTCGCCCCCGAACCGGAACATCCCGCCAGAAGCGCGCAGGCCAGCGCCCCTATCAGTGCGGCAGAAGTTCGCCGTGGCATGCGACTCTCCGGTGGCCCGCGAACCGCTGAGTAGTTGTCGTTGCAGGAATCGAGGACAATTCATCACCGGGGGCGGGGCCGTCAACTCGATCGGTTCAGCGGCGCTCGATGTTTCTTGCAGGTGAGCTGCGCACGACACCGATCCGGCCCTGCGCGCTCAGTCGCCCGGTTGCTCGGTCCGCCCAGTCGCCCGGGTTGCCCAGTCGCCCGGGTTGCTCAGTCGCCCGGATTGCACAATCGCCCGGATTGCACAATGCGTTCAGTCGCTCAGTCGCACCCAGAGGAACAGCACGATCAGCGCGGTCACGAAGACCGGGGTTGCGACGATCCAGAACCACGGGACGGGCAGGCCGGTGGCCAGCTTCAGCACCAGTCCGGCCGCGAGCAGGATGGCGAAGAAGCTGCCGGCGAAGGTGTACGCCAGCTTCCGGTGGTGCGGCGGGATGGCGCCGGGCGTGTGTTCGCGTTCGGTCATCGGGTGTTCGCTCCTTCCGTCGAGAGCTCTGGTCATAGGTACCCACGCCGGCCGTCACGCACCCAGGCGGCGCCGTCCCCGTCACTCTCCCGACCTGCGATGTCTGCCAGACCCGCGCCGATCTCGCCGGGTCGCCGGTTCGACGTCGATCCATCCGCGCCGTCGACCCGCGCCGACGATGCGTGCTGCCTGCGGTCGACCGAGTCGGCGACCCGTCTGCTGGTTCTGATGAACCCACGCACACGCAATACAGTCGGGGGACCGCAGGAGGTGGCAATGACACAACAGAACATCCGGCCGCTCGAGGACGGCATCGAACGGGACCTGGAGGGGCTGAACTACGCCAGCTACCTGCACCTGGATCAGTTGCTCGCCGCACAGCGCCCGCTGTCGGATCACCATGACGAGATGCTGTTCATCATCGTGCACCACACCACCGAGCTGTGGATGAAGCTGGTCATCCACGAGATCCGGTCGGCGATCCGGTTGATCGACGCCGACGAACTCGGACCCGCACTCAAGCGGCTGGCCCGCGTCAAGCATGTCCAGCGTCAGATGACGGACCAATGGTCGGTGCTGGCCACCCTGACGCCCACCGAGTATTCACAGTTCCGGCACCGCCTGGGCAAGTCCTCGGGTTTTCAATCCGTCCAGTACCGGACCTTGGAATTCCTGCTGGGCAACAAGAACCCCGCCATGATCGCCGTGTTCGCGCACGATCGGGAGGCTCAGCAGGCCCTGGAGACCACCCTGCGGGAACCGAGCCTGTACGACGTATTCCTGGCCTACCTCGCGCGTCGCGGTTATCCCATCCCGACCGATCAGCTGGACCGCGACTTCTCCCGACCGCATCAGCTCAACAACGAACTGATCAAGGTGTTCACCCAGATCTACAACCAGCCGGAGGAGCAATGGGCGGTCTACGAGACCTGCGAGGAACTCGTGGACATCGAGGACACCTTCCAGACCTGGCGGTTCCGGCACCTCAAGACGGTGGAGCGGATCATCGGCTACAAGCGGGGCACCGGTGGATCCACCGGCGTCGCGTTCCTGCAGCGCGCGTTGTCGCTCACGTTCTTCCCCGAGCTGTTCGCCGTCCGGACGGAGATCGGTACGTGAGCGCACGCTCGTCGACGGCCACCATTGCCGGCTGTTCATGCCCTCCAGGAGAAGAGAACAGATGAGCGTGCAACCCCTCGACCGGCGAACCGTTCTCGATCGGGACGCCGCCGCCGACCTCGACAGGCAGGATCCGCTCGCCGGCTTCCGCGACCGCTTCGTGCCGCAGTCCGATGACGTCATCGCCTACCTGGACGGCAATTCGCTGGGGCGGCCGCTGGCCTCGATCCCGCGGGTGTGGGCGTCCTTCGCGGCGGAGCAGTGGGCGGGCCGGTTGATCCGGGGTTGGACCGAGGGGTGGATGGAGCTGCCACAGATCGTGGGTGACGAACTCGCGGCCGCCGCCCTCGGTGCCGCGCCCGGGCAGACGGTGATCGCGGACTCCACCACGGTGAACTTCTACAAGTCGATGCGTGCCGCCCTGAACCTGCGCCCGGACCGGCGGCGCGTCGTGTTGGACCGGGACAACTTCCCCACCAACAGGTATGCCGTCGAGTCATTGGCCCGGGACCTGGACCTGGAGCTGGTGTGGCTGCAACCGGAGTCCGGCAGCGGAGTGACCCCGGACGACGTCGCCGAGGTGGTGGACGAGCGGACCGCGGTGCTGACCCTGAGCCACATCGCCTATAAGTCCGGCCATCTCGCGGACGCCGCGCGGATCACCGAGATCGCTCACGCCTCGGGTGCTCTCGTCGTGTGGGATCTGTGCCATTCCGTCGGCTCCACCGAGATCCACCTCGACGACTGGAATGTCGACTTCGCCGTGGGCTGCACCTACAAGTTTGTTGGTGCGGGACCCGGAGCACCGGCGCTGTGTTACGTCCACGCTCGGCACCACGACCACATCGACCAGCCGATCTGGGGCTGGCTCGGTCGTCGGGACTCGTTCGAGATGGAGCAGGGCTACGAACGGGCCACCGGCATCCGCTCGATGCTGTCCGGAACTCCGCCGTTGCTCGGCATTCTCGCGGTCCGCGAGGGCGCGGCGGTGATCGCCGAGGCGGGCATCTCCGCCATCCGGGCGAAAGCGGTTGGCCTGACCGACATGGTCGTTCGGCTGACCGACGAGTGGCTGGTGCCGCAGGGTTTTTCGCTCGGTTCGCCGCGGGACAGCCGGTCGCGCGGAGCGCACGTCAGCATCAACCGGCCGGACGCCCGAGCGCTCTGCGCACAACTGATCGACGCCGGCGTGCTGGTCGACTTCCGGACGCCGGAGACGATCCGGATAGGGCTGTCCCCGCTGCCGCTGACCTACACCGAGGTCTGGGACGCCGTCGCCGAGATACGGAAGCTGACGGCTTGAACTGACCGCGACAGGCTCCGTCGCGCTCGTGTTGGCTCGAGTCGACGCCGCCGTCACCCGCCGCTCTCAGACGTCGAACAACACGAGCACGAAGATCACCGTAGTGAGCGCCGCCATCGACCAGATCGTGCCGATCAACACCTTGGATGCGGTGGCGAGCGGGGTTGCCATGTTCTTCAGCGATTCCGGGGAGATGCACGCCCTGGTCGGGTCGCTCGGGTCGTGGAACACACCGACCAGGGCACCGGGCCGGGGCAGCCCGGCGGCATGCAGCCGGGAAGTGAAGGTGATCTCCCGACCGTCCGTGGACTGGAAGGTGATGACCGGCTGACGCACCGCCTGCACGGTGCCGTCAGGTGTGCGCCGCTTGCGGTGCCAGGTCCGTTCGTCGACGACGACGCCCCGGGCCGGCACCCACCCGTCCGGCACCGTGGTGATGGTCCGGTCACCGCCCGTCTCGCGCACCTGACGGGTGCCGAACACGGCCACGATGACCACGGGCAGCACCAGCAGGAGCAGACCCAACCATGCCGGCATCTGTCGATGATGCCTACCGCCCGTGCGGAGCGCACCCTCCCACTCCCCCTTCGGCCTCGCCGGCGGCTCGTCGCCCACACCGACGGCCGCGCGGGCTACCCACGGTCTCTCCAGATTCGCCCCCGCCGGCGGCTCCTCGCCCCACACCGACGGCCCCGCGGGCTACCCACGGTCTCCAGATTCGCCCCCGCCGGCGGCTCCTCGCCGCACACCGACGGCCCCGCGGGCTACCCACGGTCTCCAGATTCGCCCCCGCCGGCGGCTCCTCGCCCCACACCGACGGCCGCGCGGGCTACCCACGGTCTCTCCAGACTCGCCCCCGCCGGCGGCTCCTCGCCGCACACCGACGGCCCCGCCCGCTACGCCCACGGTCTACTCCTCGCCAGCACTGATGCACCCCTGTCGCTCCATCCCGAGTCCTTCCCTCTCGTCCACCGCTCAGCGAGGCGAGGGCGGGGAGGCCGGGGAACCGCTGGTGGGTACGGTGACCGCATGAGAGTCGTCATTGCAGGAGGACACGGAAAGGTCGGGCTGCGGCTCGCGCGGCTGCTCGGTGAGCGCGAGGCCCATCCGGTCGGGCTGATCCGCAAGCCCGAGCAGGAAGCCGAACTGGTCGCCGTCGGCGCGCACCCGGAGATCTTCGACCTGGAGTCGGGCACCGCAGCGGAACTGGCCGAGCTCCTGCGAGGCGCCGACGCCGTTGTGTTCGCGGCCGGCGCCGGCGCGGGCAGCAGTGCCGCCCGCAAGGATTCGATGGACCGGGGTGGCGCCGTGCTGCTGGCCGACGCCGCAGAGCTGGCCGGTGTGCGCCGCTACCTGATGGTCTCAGCGATGGGCGCGGACACCGGTCCGACACCCGATCACGACGAGGTGTTCGCCGCCTACCTGACCGCGAAGAAGGCGGCCGACGACGACATCCGGGCGCGGGATCTGGACTGGACGATCCTGCGGCCGGGTGGTTTGACGAACGCGTCCGGAACCGGATCGGTGCAACTCGCCGAGCACACCGCTCGCGGAGAGATCTCCCGCGAGGACGTGGCAGCGGTGCTGCTCGCATTGCTCGACGAGCCGCGCACGGCCGGGTTGTCGCTCGATCTCGTCAGCGGTGACACCCCGATCGACGAAGCCGTCGCCGCGTCGGTCGCGGGTTCCTGACACCGCCCGGTACCCGTTCAGGAAGCTGATACCGACCAGGAAAGAGGTCGGCCGTGGCCGGCAAGCGCGACACCAGCGAGCCTGCTGAACTGACGGTGGGCGGTCGCATCGTCCGGCTCACCCACCCGGAGCGGGTCTACTTCCCCGCCACCGGCGCGACCAAGCTGGACCTCGCGAATTACTACCTCAGCGTCGGTGACGGCATCGTGCGTGCGCTGCGGGAACGGCCGTGCATGATGCACCGCTTTCCGGAGGGGCTGAGCGGGGACAAGGTTCACCAGAAGCGACTTCCCCGCGGAGCGCCGCCCTGGGTGGAGACGGTCAATGTCTTCTTTCCGCGGTACAAGCGGACCGCGGATGAACTGTGCGTGACCGAGCTCGGATCCGTGTTGTGGGCGGTGCAGATGTCGACGGTGGAGTTCCATCCGTGGAACTCGCGGCGCGCCGACACCGAGAAACCCGACGAATGGCGGATCGATCTCGATCCCATGCCGGACTGCGACTACGCGCGTATCCGCCGGGTGGCGCATGTCGCGCACGAGATACTCGACGAGATCGGGGCGGTCGGCTGGCCCAAGACCTCCGGCGGCAAGGGAATGCACATCTATGTGCGGATCGAACCGCGGTGGGGGTTCACCGACGTCCGCAGGGCAGCCTGGGCTTTCGCTCGTGAGGTGGAACGGCGTGCACCCGATGACGTGACGACCACGTGGTGGCGAAAAGACCGTGATCCGCGCAAGGTCTTCGTCGACTACAACCAGAACGCCAGGGACCACACCATCGCAAGCGCCTATTCCGTTCGCGGTGTGCCGCAGGCAACGGTGTCGACGCCGCTGGCGTGGGGTGAAATCGATGACGCGCTGCCCGCCGATTTCACCATCGCGACAGTGCCGGCGCGTTTCGCGGAGCTGGGCGACCTGCATGCGGGGATCGATGACGCTGCCTTCTCGATCGAACGGCTGTTGGAGTGGGCGGAGCGGGACGAGCGGGCGGGGGTTGCAGATCTTGGCGACCCGGATGCCGTCGATCTCGATGCGAACAACTCGGCGACCTGAGCCGAAGCCCACGAGACTGCTGCGCCCCGCCAGGATCCGATCGAACCGGTCAGGGAACGACGGTGACCGGCCACCGGCCGGCTCGCACGAGCCTGACTCCGATCGATCCCACGTAGCGGTGACCGGCGGATGTTGACGCGCCGACAACGACGGCGTCGGCGAGCATCGCGGAACAGACCCGGGAGATCTCGGTGAACGGATCGCCTGTCGCAACCACGAACCGGGCCTGGATGCCGGTCAATCGGGCGCCGTCCTCGACCTGCCGACGAAGCTCCACTGCGATGGATTCGTGGGCGTCGGTCATCATCAGGCTCGCCTCGGGGACGAGGGCGGCCATCGCCGACGTGGTGTTGACGAAGACCACCACCAGTTCGGCACCCTGCCGACGGGTCAAACCCGCTGCGTAGGCCGCCGCTCGCAATGAGGTGACCGATCCGTCGACCGCGACGACGATGACCCGCGGCCCGTCTGTCCCGCGCTCGAATCCAGTGGCTTCGTCGTTCACGCCATCACCCTGCCACTGGTCCGGGCGGGTCGGGCGGGGCGAAGGAGGTTTGCCCGCAAGTTGCCGTTGCGGAGTGCTGGTTGTGAGCTCGCCGCCGCGGGGTTGCGGATTGCGGATTGCGGGTCGCAGCCGCGGGCTGCGAATTGCGGTCACCGGTCACCGGTCGCCGTCGCGGGTCGCGGGTCGCGGGTCGCCGGTCGCGGGTCGCCGGTCGCGGGTCGCCGGGTCGCCGGGTCGCCGGTTGCGAATTTGCGTTCGCGGTCGCACTCGCTGGCTGCGAGTCGCCGGTCGCAGTCGCCAGTTGCGGATTGCGCTCGCGGGTTGTGGGTCGGCGGTTCGGCCAGGGAGGCGGCGAGGGCAGCAGCGACACCGACAGACCAGCCGCCGAACCAGTCACCGCGATGCCGACAGACCAGCCGCCGAACCAGCCACCGCGACGCCGACAGACCAGCCGCCGAACCAGCCACCGCGACGCCGACAGACCAGCCGCCGAACCAGCCACCGCGACGCCGACAGACCAGCCGCCGAACCAGCCACCGCGACGCCGACAGACCAGCCGCCGAACCAGTCACCGGCGACGCCGACACCCGCAGCGAACCGGAAATCGGCAGATCGAGCGACAGCGGCAAGACCCAGAATTCAGCTGCGAGACGTGCCTTCGCCCGACCGGCAAGTTTCAGCGAGCGCTAGGACATCCGGGAGCGCGCTCCATCCGGTGGACAGCTCAGCCCCGAGGTCGTCATTGTCCAAAGAGCGTGGGTATGTGGTGGAGGGTGTTGCGTCTGGGAGTGCAAGTCGGGTCGACCCACGGTGGTGGGGTGTATTCGGGGACGCCGTCGTCGGCGAAGTGGATGGTCCAGTGACCTCGGTGGATCTCCGAGTGGTGGGCTCGGCAGAGCAAAGTTCCGTTGTCGTAGGCGGTTTTGCCGTCGTCGATCCAAAAGCTGACGTGGTGCGCGTCCGTCCAACCCGGGGGTCTGTCGCAGCCCGGGAAACTACATCCTTTGTCGCGCAGGGCGATCGCCCGGCGGATCGCGGGTGGGAAGAGCCGGTTCGCGGTGCCGACGTCCAGGACCTGGGAGGCGGTGCCGAGGACGGCGGGGATGATCCGGGCGTCGCAGGCCAGCATCCGGGCCTGGGCGGCGGTGATCGGGCCGCCGTATTCCAGCACCGCCGACCCGGTCCCTGCCCGGCCGGGCCCGCCGGTCCCGGCCGCGCCGGACTGGTTCCCGCCGGCCCCGGTGGTGCCGTTGCCGCTGTTGTCCCCACCGGTCCGGCCGCAGGAGCAGTTCCCGCTGACCCCGTTCCCGGTGCCCGCGTTGTTGAGGCCGCCGAGGAGGTCCTGGATGGTCATGGTGACGGTGACGTGCGGGCGTTCCCCGCCTTGGATGGGGGCGTCACCGAGGTCGAGGAACCGGCGGACCGCCTCGACGAGGGCCTGGGCGCGGCGGGTCGGAGCAGGCCGCGGATCCGGCGCCCGCTTCCCACCCCGCGCACCACCGCTGGTGTTGCCACTGTTGCAGTCGCCGTCGCCGCTGCCGTCGCCGCCGCCGACGCCGTTGCTGTCCTCGCTGGGGGCGGGGACGGGTTTGGACAGGGCGTCGATGGCCTGGTTGATGACCTCCACGCCCAGGTCGTCCAGTTGCCCGGTGAACCGGGTCAGCCCGGTGTTCGGGTTCCTGGTGCCGAGGGTGAACTCCATGTGATCGGCGGGTGGGTCCTCGTCGAAGTCCCGCCCGTCGAGCTTGTCAAGTTTTCTGTGTAAGTCGGCGGTCATTTTTAGTTGATCTTGCTGTTGATGCGGTCTGGGTAGGCGATCGCGAGGCTGCCGAGAGCGGCTTTCCAGCCGGTCGTGATGTGCCCTTCGACGAGCCGGCCCTCGGCTTTGCGGCCCTTCTTGAGCCCACGTTCGGCGGCCCGTTGCCGGGCTCGTTTGTCCTCGATGTCGCGGATCGCGAGCCACAGCAGCTTGATCACCGCGTCGTCGTTCGGGAAGTGCCCCCGGTTCTTGATGATCTTCCGCAACTGGTAGTTCAGGCTCTCGATCGCGTTCGTGGTGTAGATGATCTTCCGCACCGGCCACGGGAACGCCAGGAACGGGATGAACCGCTCCCAGGAGTCCTGCCAGGTCCGCAGGCACGCCGGGTACTGCCGGGCCAGGTCCGACTCGGCGAACTCGAGCAGCGCGGTCTCCGCCGCGTCGACGGTGGGGGCGGTGTAGATCTTCTTCAGCTCCGCGACGACGTTGCGCCGGTCCTGGTAGGACACGAACCGCATCGAGGCCCGGATCAGATGCACCACACACGTCTGAACGGTGGTCCGCGGCCAGGTCGCCTCGATCGCCTCCGGCAGCCCGGTCAGCCCGTCGCAGCACACGATCAGCACGTCCTTGACGCCCCGGTTCGCCAGCTCGGCGCAGACCCCGGCCCAGAACTTCGCGCCCTCGGTCGATTGCACCCAGATCCCGAGAACGTGCTTGATGCCGTCCATGTCGACGCCGACGGCGATGTGCGCGGACTTGTTCCGGACCTGGTGCCCGTCGCGGACTTTCACCACGATCGCGTCCAGATACATGATCGGGTACAGCTCTTCCAACGGCCGGGACTGCCAGGCCTTGACCTCGTCCAGGACCGCGTCGGTGATCTTGCTGATCGTGTCGTGGGACAGCTCGGTGCCCAAGGTGCGGGCCAGGTGCGCCTGGATGTCGCGGACGGTCATCCCGCCGGCGTAGAGGCTGATGATCTGCTCGTCCAGCCCGCCGAGGCGGCGTTGTCCCTTCGGCACCAGCCGCGGCTCGAACGACCCGGCACGGTCCCGGGGCACGTTCAACGGCACCGGACCGATCTCGGTCGACACCTTCTTCGGGGTCGTGCCGTTCCGGGAGTTCGGCGACCCCCGGCCCGCCGGGTCACCGTGCTCATACCCGAGATGCCCGGTCAGCTCCGCCGCCAACCCACGCTCCAGCACGGCCTTGATCATCTCCGGCAGGAACCCACCCTGACCGGTCAACTGCACCCCGCCCTGCTGAGCACTGTCGATCAGCTCGTCCAGCCACATGTCATCGGCCATCAGCTCCCGCAGCTGCTTCGCGCTCACCCGGCCCGGACCAACCGGCCCGTCCTCGTCCTGCTCCGCCACCGGCACCTGCCCGTTGGAAGTGACCATCACCCGCTCCCTTCTCGAGGCTCCCACCTCAGGATCGGACCGCCTGATCCAGGGTCAGCAGGATGGTCCGGGCGAAGTTCGCGAACGGGGCCGGTTCACTGACCCGGCCCTGACCGACGAGGTGTTCCTCGACCACCACCCGGGTCGGCTCGTCCACCACGTCCGGGAGTCTGCCCATCGTGCCGACCACCGTCCTGGTCTGCGACACCCCGATGCCACCCTCGTCGACGGCGTCGGCGAGCAGTGGCAGCACCGGGGGCAGTTCCCCACCGGAGGGCACATCCCTGGGCAGCACCACCGCCGCGGTCGCCACCAACGCCCTGGCATCACCCTGGGACACCCCCAGGGTCGCGCGGAGCAGCGCCGCGGTGGACGACGCACCATGCGAGGCGGCGATGCCACGGGTGTCGATCTCACCCGCCAAATGCACCTGCGCGGTGAACGCCAACCGCGCCACCATTTCCAGGTCCCGCGCCAACGCCAACAATTGCAGGTCCGGGACCTTCCAGAACTCGGTGTCCCGCACACTCATCAACCCGTCACGAACAGCGTCCACCACCGCGACCGCGGCGGTGAAAACATCGGGCTCTGACATACAAAAACCGTAACAGGCACCACCGACAGGGGCGTTTTCTCAGGTCGTTTGTCCACCTGGCGATCAGTGTGCTCGTTAGTTATCCACATTCATCGCGATCGCTTGACACCGGCGACCGAATCGACTAGCCGACGCGGCCCCTGGCAGATACGGCTCAGTTCTGGCCAGCGTCAAACCCGCACCACCGCAGACGCTATCGCACGAGACAATTTCGGCGATGCCTATCACCGACCGCCCGGGCCCAGCCAATTCGAGGCATCAATACCATCGCCGATGCGCAAGCCCCTGGCGGCAGGAAACATTGACCCTCACCTATGAAAATTGACGTTGCAGCGATCCATAAAACTGGCCACTCGAGCGACGCCACGTCATGCGGTACAACGACCAATCAGTGAAAGTCACGCGTTCGCCGCGTAATCCCTCTGGTCCTGCTCGACCACTCGCACCATCGTCGTGGTCGCGTCGAGCAGTCGACTACCAATGCGGCTGAGATGCTGCCGGAGGGGTTCCGGTTCTGTGCCGGCGAGGTGGATGTTGGCCAGCTCGTTCCCCATCGATCGGAGCAGACTCTTTTCATCCGAGGCCTGCTTGAGCGATCCGATGTCGATCTTGTCGCTGTCGGGAGCCAATCGCCGAATCGACCAACCGTCGACGAGGCTGACGTAAGGGTCCGCGGGCCTGTACGGGCTGTTCAGGAGCTCCCCGTTCGGCGGCTTGTCCTGATCCGAACCCAGCGCCCAGTCCCACGCCGACGGCAACGCCGCCTTCGCCTCGCGGCAGATGCGGCCGCCGTACCACTGTCCGGTCGCGATGATTCGCGGCCGGCCGAGGCTACCCATCCCCGCTGACCGAGTCCGCCAGGTCAATCCGGACAGCGCTCCGGCGGGAAAGCTGTCGGTGACGCGACGAACAACGTCAGCCCCCGGCTGTTGCGCTGGCGATTCGAGCTTGGAATCGAGTTTGCGCCACCAACCGATCGGATCATCCGTCCGCTTCCGCGCAAGGTTCCACAAGCTGTTCCTGCCACACACCGTCGTTGGCGTAGGCCAACACGAATGGCCGTGCACCGGATGCCAGTTGCGAGCTGTATCCCTCGGTGATCTCTGCCGCGATTTCGCCGGCGTCGACATCGAGCCCGGCAAGGGCGGCACTGGTCATGAGGCGGATGAGGTCCTGCGTGTACGGCATTGAGGTTGCTTCATCGATATCGTTGGCACCCCAGACGAGCCGCCCCTCCCTGTCCCGCCACGTGCCGAAGTTCTCGATATGGACGTCGCCCAGTCCCAGCACGGCCGGAACCGATGGCGCGACGAGTTCGGGCAGTTCCTGTAGGAATCGCAGCGACCACAGATAGAAAGTCCCCCGCAGGAATCGAAAGGCCGCTCCATTCCCCGTCTTGGCCATCTGCACATGTTTCTCGTCGAGATGGCGCTGTTCCACGAAGGGCAGGTGCGCTCTCATCCAATCCTCATAGCGGTTGCTGATCTCGACAACCGAAGATTCAGCCATGGGACGTCCTTTCAGTAGGGCTGCCGATGGAGCAGATGGTTCTCAGCACCGCTCGCATCGCCTATCGGACTGAGGCGACCAAGCGGCGATACACGGCGTTCATGCAGCGTCCAGACACTTCTTCGCGGCCGTCACGGCATCGGAAGTGGCAATGCGCGGGTCGGAGATCGATGCCCTGCCCCAGTCACTGACTTCCATCGCCGAGGTGTCGACCGAGAGGATCCAGCCCGTGTGGAGGTCGTTCGTCGCCCACACTCCGACCTGCGCCCCGGGAGAACCGGCGCCTGTGAACTCGACCGCCACCAGGTACAGGCTGTCGAACTCGGCCGCCCTCACCGCAGCCGCCCGATCGACGGCCGTGACATCGTCATGAAGCCCACGAGCGATCCACAGCGGTGCATGACCACCTCGAAGACAGTTCGCGCCGGCCGCACCTCCACTGCTGGCGGACCTCGGCGGCACCGACGACGTGTCGGCATCACTGTGCCAACCGGCGCACCCGGCGAGAAGCAACGCCGCCGCGACCGCGACCGCGGGCGCCGCGACACCGACCCGCCGTCCCCGCCATGCTGGGAGCCTGCCCATTCGATCCTCCAATCGCATACGCCGCACGGCCAATCGGCCCTGCTCGCCGCCCGAACCTCCACCGCCGAGCCGACGGAAACCGTGCCGGTAGCTGGTCGCACCCGTGAGCTGGGACGCGCCACGAAGAATGCAGTCCTCGAGACACTTTCGAGCGAGTCATCGCTTGGATCCGATGCCGTGCCGGCCCGAATCGCACGTCGTCCAGCGCCACAAGCGGACAGCCACCACTCAGATTCGCGGCACCAACAGCGCCCCTGGCCGATTTTGGCCCGCATCGTCACGGACCGGGACCGGGGCGATGGGCTCGTCGACCGCACGGACCGAGACCGGAGCGATAGGCTCGTCGACCGCGACCCGCGCGTCGGTCGCGGGTGGGTGAAGGGTCGCCAGGAATTCCGCCATCGTCCTCTCCGGGCCGCGGGTACGCCGGAGCCAGCGGTAGTACAGGAATGCCGCGGGACCGAACGCGACCTGCGCCGGGATGAACAGGTCGGTGCGGGCGTCGGCAACAAGGTTGAACAGCAGTGGGGCCAGGGCTGGAGTGACCGCGCCCAACAGCACAGTGATGAGCATCGCAATCCTGGCCGATGCCGGGCCGTAGGCCTTGTACACCGCGATGACAAACGTTGCGTACACGAGAAGGTCGCCCAGGCCGATGCTCGCATTGTTGACTCCCCAACGGAATCCGGCAGCGGGATCCAGAGGCCATCCCAGGAACCGCTGCGCAAGCGCGGTTGTCAGCGGCCAGACGTAGGCGAACAGCACGTCGTAGACCGCCAGGATGACGGCGAACCACGCGACGTGCTTGAGCCGCATACCGCCCTGCACATAGAGGTTCGCCACGGTCACGGCGGCCAGGATGATGATCACGCTGTTCTCCACCCAGAACACCTGCCATCCGAGGACGGTGCCCAACGCCGTTCGGGCCAGCCAGATGTTGGTGCCGACGAGCACGCCGATGGTGAGCCAGATGAGGGTGGGCCGCAGGACGGGCCGCAGGCCGATGGCGAGCGCAGAGACGAAGGTAATGCCCAGAGCAACCAGCAACAGTTCCAGCGGCAGTACCAGATACAGCATCGGCAGCCCCACGATGAACACGAACAGCATCGTGATGTCGCGCCCGTTGAAGGTGCCCACCGCGGGCCGCTCGAGACGGAAGTGGCACAGGTAAACCAAGGCCAGCACACAGGTGATCACCGTGGCGCTGACCGCGACGGCGAGAACCAGCGTCGTGATCATGGCGATGTTGTCATCGGGCAGCATGTCGGCCTCCGGCAGACGCTGGAACGGCCCGGGCGAAATCACCCGGCGCTGACAAGGTGTCGTTGGCGGTCGTCGAGGCGACCGGCCGGGCCGAAGGACGCTGCGGTGCCCGGCCGGAAAGGAACGTGGTCTCCCGCAGGTCGCTCCTCAGCTGCCGCAACGCTAGGGCCTTCCCGTCATCGACGAGGTCGATGTCCGAGTCCAGCCCGCGGTCGGCGAAGTGGGCACGGACGTCCGCACCGGTCATGCCGCGCACCGCTCCCGCCGGGAGTGTCAGCCGTATGCGCCCTTCGTCGATCTGAGTCGCGAATCGCGCCGGCCAGGGCTCGGTCGGCAGCGCCTCCACCGCCTCGACCAGATCCCTCGGGGTGACGACATCGTTCGGGCCGAGACGTAGCAGTTGATCGGCTTTGCCCAGAAGGGGTCCGGTGCCCGGCAGCCCCGCGAGTTCGCAGCTCAGCAAACTGTCATCGAGTCTTCGAACGACGTCCCTGGTGTCGTAGCGGAAGACCGGCATGCATTCGCGGAACGGAAAGTAAGGCGTCATGACGACGGTGCTCAGTTCGCCGGGGCGGGCCGGTTCCGCGCTGTGCAGGTCAAGTAATTCGACGAGCCCCATACTCAGGTCATGATGCAGATGACCTTGTGAACAGGTAGAGCCGGCTATTGGGATGACCTCCGTCATTCCGAATCCGTCGTTGACCTGCCCACCGAGGGTCTGCGACGCGGCCGATCGCAGGGTCGGCGAGAGCGGTTCGCCACCTACTTCGATGCGGCTCAGCCGAAAGTCCCTGTGTCCCATGCCGCGGCGGCGTGCGGCGACGACGAGTTCGGCCAGGTAGCTTGCGCTGGTGGACAGCTGGGTTGCACCGTCGGCCAGGCTGTCCAACGCCAAATCCGGTGGAATCACGCCGAGCAGTCGACACCGGGCACCCACCAACCGGCACACCGCTGCCGTCAGGTGCATCGAAGCGGTTGCGCGTGAGCTGATATGGACCTGCATCAGGTCCGAAGGATGCATTTCGTCACGCAACACTGCGGTGAGGGCGCTCATCCCCGACCACACACCTAATTCGTAGCGCGACATCCAGATCTCCGCCGGCCGTCCGCTGGTGCCAGTGGTTCTTGTTGCCAGATACGGGCGAGCATCCGCGCACAGGAAGTCAGCCTGGTGCTCGATCAGGTCCCTCTTGGCGGTGACCGGCATCGTTCGCAGATTTTCCATATCCATTTGCCGTGGCGTGACTCCGGCCGCCTGGAAACGGCGCGCATAAAACGGTGATTGATCGCTCAGCCGCAGCGCGGTGCGCCGCAGAGCGCGGCTTGCCAATTCGGTTCGCGCATCCGGGTCGGTGAACGGACCCTCCGTCAGCTCGCGAACTCCCAGCCCGGGCTCCCCGAATTCCGCCACCGTCGCCAGTGCATCGTCGACCAGTCGAGCGATATTCGATGGACTGAGACGACGCCCCCACACCATGCCCATGGCCAGACGAAATTGCCGCAAACCGGTTTCCAGCATGTTTGTTCCTTAGATCTGAATGGCTCGGATGCGCTCGGTCGGCCCGCGGTGATCCCTCCGGAAATTTCACGCGGGCCGACCGAGCCGTTGGTCAGAAACCGCCACCACCGCCCGTTGCAAACATCACCGCGGTTAGCGAGCCCAACGCGTAGCGAGCGTGTTTGACGCTCTGCAGCAAGGACTTCATGGTCCACCTCCCCCCTACTGTCGATACGACAGGCGCGGCGGCACGCCGCACCTCGGCATGGCCAACCTATGGTTGGACGACCACCGTGGCATTCATGTCCGGATGCACCGGACAGGTGATGTGATACGTCCCCGAAACTCGCCACGGTTCGGTGGTGTAGGAATCGTTCTCCTCCAGCATCAAGGTCTCGGCGAGCGCACTGTTTCCGGCTGCGCCGACCAGTCCGTCGTGACCGGGAGCCAGCACGTGAATCCACCGAGAATTGTTCTGGAAGGTCAGTGTGTCCCCCGCCCGGATGAAGAACTCCGGAATGCCGTCCGGCTCGGCACCGTCCACCAGGAATTCATCGTGTCCCATCCCGATCGCCGTGGGCGCGAGATCGGCCAAGGGGACCGCGAGCGCCGGAACGAAGAGCCCGGCGGCCAGCAGCGGCACTGCCAACAACACGCGTGGCAACTTCACGTCAGCTCCTTCGGGCGTCAGGGCCGGACGGCTCCACATTCACCGACCGGCAGTGACATGGGACCGCTACTGGCTACAGAAGCTCGGAGGTGCTACGCAGGTCCGCAGATACATCCGCGTTCCGCCCGGAGCGAATGCGCCCGAGAAGAACTGCCTTCGCAACCGGAAGAATTATTGAATGCGGTTTCCGGGACGCCCTACCGGCCCGGTGCCGGACCCGACAGAAATTCGCCGGCCCAGCCACTCAGGATCGCGACGCCGTCGTGTCGTCGTATCAGCAACGGTCGCTGCCCTCTGCCCGGTATCGCCGACGGGTGGCCCGCCTGCCATCACGGCGCTCCGATCTCGCCGAACTCCGGGCTACCCGACCAACCGCATCGTCGCCTGCGCGATGGCGAGCTCCTCGTTCGTCGGCACGACCAGCACGGCGACCGCGGCGCCCTCGGGTGAAATCACCCGCGCCTGAGCGGATCGGGCGTCGTTCCGGGTTGCGTCGATCCCGATGCCCAACGGCGCCAGACCGTCGACGATCCGCGCCCTGACCACCGCGTCGTTCTCGCCGACTCCGGCGGTGAAGGAAATGGCGTCCACACCGCCGAGGACGGCCAGATAGGCGCCGATGTACTTCCGGACCCGGTGGCAGTACACATCAAGGGCCAGCGCAGCGGCGGCGGCCGCGTCACCGTCGTCGGAGGCGATCTTCGCGTGCAGATCACGGAAATCGCTGACACCTGAGAGCCCGAGCACTCCCGACCGCCGGTTCAGCAGGTTGTCGACGTCGTCGGGCGACATCCCGGCATTGCGCAGCAGGTGGAAAACCACGCCGGGGTCGAGATCCCCGCTGCGTGTGCCCATCACGAGTCCCTCGAGGGGCGTCAGACCCATGGACGTCTCGACCGCACGGCCACCATCGACGGCGGATGCCGAGGCTCCGTTGCCCAGGTGCAGCACGATCTGCCTGAGCCCGCCGGCGTCCCGACCGAGGATCTCCGGCACCTGTGCGGAGACAAACTGGTGGGACGTGCCATGGAACCCGTACCGCCGGATCTGTTGCTCCGCAGCAACAGTACGGTCGATCGCGTAGGTTGCGGCGGCGGCCGGCAGATCGCGGAAGAACGCCGTGTCGAAGACAGCCACCTGCGGGATCCCGGGAAACGCCGCCATGGCTTTTGCGATGCCGTTCGCATTGGCCGGGTTGTGCAGCGGCGCCAGCCGGGACAACTCCCGGATCTGTTCCAGCACACCATCATCGACGACAACGGGGTCACCGAAGAACGGACCTCCGTGTACCACCCGGTGTCCCACCGCGATGACGCCGGCCCGGTCCAGCGGCTCGCCGGCATCGGCGAAGAGTTGCTGCATCACCGTCAGCGCGCTGCCATGGTCGGGGATGCCGCCGGCGAAGGTGAACTTCTGCTCGCCCGTCTTGTGCGTGGCTGTGCCCTCGCCGCCGATGCGTTCGATCAGACCAGTTGCCACCGCGACGCCGCGCGCCGGATCGATCAACTGGTATTTCATCGACGACGACCCCGAGTTGACCACCAGAACCGTGGCGGTCACGGCGTCGCCGCCTCCGAGAGCGTCCTGGCGGCGCCGCTGCCCTGGTCGGCACTGCCCTGGTCGACACTGCCCTGGTCGACACTGCCCTGGTCGACACTGCCCTGGTCGACACTGCCCTGGTCGACACTGCCCTGGTCGACACTGCCCTGGTCGACACTGCCCTGGTCGGCACGGCCCGGATTGGCACTCCCCTGTCGGGGGCGTTCTCGGCGTCGACGCTCCGCGCATCGCCGCCCTGTGCATCGCCGCCCGCGGCACCTCCGTCGACGGCGCCCGCCGCGCGAACGGCGCCCTGCGCCTGCACCGCAGTGATCGCCACCGTGTTGACGATGTCCGCGACCAACGCGCCGCGGGACAGGTCGTTCACCGGCTTGTTCAGGCCCTGCAGGATGGGCCCGATGGCCACGGCATTGGCGCTGCGCTGCACGGCTTTGTAGGTGTTGTTGCCGGTATTGAGATCCGGGAAGATCAGCACGCGTGGCCCGGCCGGCGACCTGCGAGTCCGGGAGCTTGGTGGCAGCCACCGTCGGGTCAACCGCGGCGTCGTATTGGATCGGTCCCTCGGCCAGCAGATCCGGTCGCAGCTGGTGGACCAGATCGGTTGCTTCCCTCACCTTGTCGACGTCGGCGCCGGAGCCAGAGGTGCCGGTCGAATAGGAGAGCAGGGCAACCCGCGGCTCGACGCCGAACTGCTCGGCGGTTGCCGCGGACGAGATCGCGATGTCCGCCAACTGCGGCGCAGTGGGATCGGGGTTCACCGCGCAATCGCCGTAGACCAGCACCCGGTCGGCAAGGCACATCAGGAACACACTGGAGACGATCTTCGTTCCGGGCGCGGTCTTGATGATCTCGAAGGACGGCCGGATGGTGTGCGCGGTGGTGTGCACGGCGCCGCTGACCATTCCTTCCGCCATTCCCAGGTGCACCATCATTGTGCCGAAATATGAGACGTCCGTGACCGTTTCGGACGCCATCTGCATCGTCATACCCTTGTGCGCACGCAGCTTGGTGTACTCCCGCGCGAATTTCTTGACCAGTTCCGGATCGTTCGGTGACACGATCGTGGCGTCCGTGATGTCCACGCCGATCGCCGCGGCCTTGTTGCGGATCACCTCTTCCCGGCCGAGCAGGACGAGGTCGGCGACGCCGAGCCGGAGCAGCGCAGCGGTGGCGCGCAGTATCCGTTCCTCTTCACCTTCGGGAAGCACGACCCGCCGACGATCCGCCCTGGCACGTTCGATCACCCGGTACTGGAACATCAGCGGTGTGACCACCTCGGACTGCGCGACATCGATCGCCGCCAGGAGTTCCTCGGCGTCCACAGCCTCGCTGAACACCCGCAGTGCTGTCTCGACCTTGAGCTCCGACTCCGGCGTCAGACGGCCGCGTACCCCGGCCAGAGTTGTTGCCGTATCGAAGGTCCCACCGTTCGTGACGAGCACCGGGAGGTCCGTTCGGACGCCGTCCAGCAGTCGCTGCACGGACTCCGGAGGGGCGTACCCACCGGTCAGCACGATGGAGGACAACGCCGGGAACGTCGCCGATTGATGCGCGAGCACCAAACCGGGCAGGACGTCGGACCGATCCCCCGGCGCGATGATCGTGTAGTGCTCCTTCAACCGGGTCAGGACGTTGGGCAGCGACATCGCTGCGACCACGAAGCCGAGCGACTCCCGGTGCAGCAGTTCCGGATTGCCCCGGACGAGCTCGGCGCCGCAGGCCTTCTGCAGGTCCGCCACCATGGGGGCACTCAGCAGCGGGGTTTCCGGCATCGCGCCGACCGTCAGACCCGTGCGAGCCAGCAACGCGCTGACCTCCGCGCAGCGTTCGGGATCGACCCGGTTCGCGATCGCCGCGATGGGATGGGCATGCAGCGCAACGAGTTCGGCGCGGGCCAGCTCCACCGTGGAGGCGATCTCCTCCGGTGCGCGACGCCGGCCGTGCACCACGAGCACCACCGGTGAGCCGAGGTTGGCGGCGATCTGTGCGTTCGCCGCCCACTCGTTGCCGGTGGTGATGTCGGTGTAGTCGCTGCCGACCACGACGACGGCGTCGAATTTCGCGCTGATCTCGCCGAAGTGGTCGACGATGCGGGACAGCGACCCGGCCGGGTCGGCGTGCCGTTCCTCATAGGTGACGCCGCAGGCGTCGTCGTAGGACTGCAGCACACCCGGATGCCCGACGAGAAGATCGATGATCGGATCCCGCTCGTCGGCGGCGGACAGCACAGGCCGGAAGACACCCACCCGGCCGGCCCGGCGGCTGAGCAGGTCGACCAGCCCGAGGGCGACAGCGGACTTACCGGACACACCGTCCGGCGAGGCAATGTAAACGCTCCGCGACATGCGGCAAGGCTAGCCGCGGGGCTTACGGCGCACCGGGCCGCACAGCCGTCTGTCCGAATTGTTCACCGTTCGGTTCCCGGGCGGAGGCGTTCGCGGTCGCGCCCGCCGGCTCACGGACCGACGGTCGTGCAGGACTCCGAAGAGTTCGACGACCGGGTGTTTCAGGGCCCAGCAGTCTTCAACGACCCAGTGGCTGCACCGGCCGGACGCCCGAACCCGCCAGCAGCTGCGCCATGTGCACCGCCCGCACCCCGCCGAGCTGCTCGGCCTGGGTGCGGCAGGAGAAGCCATCGGCGAGCACCACGGTGCCTTGCGGCCGGGTCCGCAACGCGGGCAGCAGGCTCGTCTCGGCAACCGCGACCGACACGTCGTAGTGCCCCTTCTCCATCCCGAAGTTGCCGGCCAGTCCACAACATCCAGCCAGAACTGTGACGTCGGCGCCTGTTTCGGCCAGTAGCAGGCGGTCCGCGGTGAACCCCATCACCGCATGGTGGTGGCAGTGGGGCTGCACCAGCACAGGAACGCCCGTCAGGTCCGGCGGGTGCCAGTCAACCGGCCGTCGGGCGCCGGTGAGCAACTCCGCCAGGGTGCAGACCGATCGGGACACCGCCTCCGCGCGTGGGTCGCCGGGGAAAAGCTCGACCAGATCGGACCGCAGTGCGGCCACGCAGGACGGCTCCAGCCCGACGATCGGCAGTCCACCGACGGCCGCCGGCCCGAGCACGTCGAGCAACCGGCGGAGCCGGCGCCGGGCACCGTCGAGCTGACCGGTGGTGATCCAGCTCAGCCCGCAGCAGGCAGTACCGTCCGGCACGGACACTTTGAAGCCGGCGCCGGTCAGCACGTCGACGGCGGCTCGGCCGATGTCCGGGTCGAGGCCGTCGGTGAAGGAGTCCACCCAGAGCACGACCGATGCGGCAGCTCCGACCACCCCGGCAGCGCCCGGCAGCGCCGCCCGCCCAGCACCCTCCCGCCGCCACCAGCGCCGGAAGCTGACCGGGGCGAAAGCCGGTGCCCCGCGCCGGTAGTCCAACCCACCGCCCCGGAACACCAGGCCGCGTAACGGTCGAACACCGAGCGCCCGGTTCGCGGCGGACACCCCGAGCCGGGGCACCCGGTCGAGCATTCCCAGCCACCGCGGCAGCCACCCGACGGTGTAGTGACTGACCGGGCGGAGCCTGCGCCGGTAGGTCCGGTACAGCACCTCCGACTTGTACGTCGCCATGTCGACGCCGGCCGGGCAGTCGCTGGCGCAGGCCTTGCAGGACAGGCACAGGTCCAGCGACTCGTGGACCTCCGCCGACGACCAGTCCGTGACGATGGACCCGTTGGTCAGCTCCTGCAGCACCCTCGCCCGGCCACGGGTGACATCCTTCTCGTCCTTCGTGGCAAGGTAGGACGGGCACATGAAGCCACCCGCCGACGACGTGTCCGCGCGGCACTTCCCGATACCCACGCACCGGTGCACCGCACTGGTGAAGTCCCCGCCGTCCTCGGCGAAGCCGTAGCCACCGGCGGCCGGCAGCCGCCGGGCGAGGGGCCGGCGAAGGTCCGCGTCCAGTGGCCGGGGACGCACCAGCACGCCCGGGTTGAGCAGGTCCCGAGGGTCGAAAAGGTCCTTGACCGCGCCGAACAACGCCAGCGCCCGGTCGCTGTACATGAGCGGCAGCAGTTCGCTGCGCGCCCGGCCGTCCCCGTGCTCCCCCGAACACGAGCCGCCGTGCGCCACCACCAGCCTCGCGGCGTCCAACAGGAACTCCCGGAACACGACAGCGTCCCGGTCCAGCGGGAAGTCGAGCCGGACGTGCACACAGCCGTCACCGAAGTGTCCGTACGGCACCCCGGTGAGGCCGTAGCCGGTCAGCAGGGCCTCGAAATCCCGCAGGTAGCCGCCGAGCCGGTCCGGCGGCACCGCCGCGTCCTCCCATCCGGGCCAGGCCTCCGCGTTGTCCGGTGTCCGGCCGGCCAGCCCGGCCCCGTCCTCCCGGATCCGCCACATCGCGGTCGCCGCCGGACCGGCCGCCAGCACCACGGCGTCGAGCGCGGCGCCGTCCCGGATCACCGCCGCGGCGCACGCCATTGCGGCGGCGTCGGTCTCGCCGCCGACCTCGATCATCAGCCAGCCCGCGCCATGGGGTAGCTCCGGAACGGTGCCGGCGCCCTTGCGGCGGCGGACGACGTCGACCAGCCGGGCGTCCAAACCCTCGACGGCCAGCGGGGAATGCGCGAGCACTGACGGAACGGCGTCGGCCGCGGACGCCATGTCCGGGTAGCCGAGAACCACCAACAACCGGGCCGGGCTGATCCGGACCAGCGACACGGCGGCGTTCAGCGTGACGGCGAGCGTGCCCTCCGACCCGACGAGGGCACGGGCGAGGTCCCGGCCGCGTTCGGGGAGCAGGTGCTCGAGCGAGTACCCCGAGACCTGACGCGGGAACCGGCCGAACTCGGCGCGCAGCACGTCGAGGTGGCCGCCGATCAGCTCGTCCAGCCCGGCCACGCCCGGCCCGTCCGCGGTCCGGAGCGTCCGCCCGGTGCCGTCGACGGCGGTGAGCGCGCGGATGTTGTCCGCGGTCCGCCCGTAGGCCACCGCGTGCGGCCCGCAGGCGTTGTTACCGATCATCCCGCCCAGCGTGGCGCGGTCCTGCGACGACGGGTCGGGCCCGAACCGCAGCCCGTGCGGCGCAGCGAGGCGCTGCAGGTCGGACAGCACCACGCCGGGCTCCACCAGGGCGGTGCCGCTCGACGGATCCAGTTCGAGCACCCGATTCAGGTGCCGAGCCAGATCCAGCACGATCCCGGTGCCGATCGCGTTCCCGGCGATGGAGGTTCCGCCGCCGCGTGATGTCACCGGGACACCGGTCTCCCGACTGACGGCCAGCGCGGCGAGGACGTCATCGGTGTCCATGGCTTCGACGATCACCATCGGCAGCACCCGGTAGTTGCCGGCGTCCCCGCCGTACTCGGCACGCCGGCGGGCGCCGTCGGACACGGCGCCGCGAACCACCCGCCGCAGCCGGTCCGCAACCTCACCGGGAGGCGCACCAGGACTCACGGTGCCAGAGTTCACGTGCCCATCATCGCCGGTGCCGGTCCGGCGACACACCCGGCGGCGGGCTTAGCCTCTGCAGCATGAGCACTGGGACGCGCAACGGAGCCGATCGATGAGCGCCCCGGCGGCCGACGCGGGCGCGCTCACCCCGCCGGTGACCAGGGGCAGGATCTTCGCCTGGGGGGTCTGGGACTGGGGTTCCGCGGCATTCAACGCGGTGATCATCACCTTCGTCTACTCGGTGTACCTCACCGACGCCGTGGGGGACGACCTGCCCGGCGACATCACCGCCAACACCTGGCTCGGCTGGTCACTCGGGCTGGCCGGCTTCTTCATCGCGGTGCTGGCACCCGTCACCGGGCAACGCGCCGACGCCGGCGGCCGCCGGAAGCTCTCGCTCGGCATCTGGACCGGGTTGACGGTACTGGCGATGATCGGCCTGTTCTGGGTGAAGAACGACTACCACTACCTGTGGCTCGGCCTGCTGCTGATGGGCCTGGGGTCGATCTTCTTCGAGTTCGCCGCGGTCTCCTACAACGCGATGCTGCACCAGGTCTCGACCCCGATGAACATCGGCCGGGTCTCCGCGTTCGGCTGGTCGATGGGCTATTTCGGCGGCATCGTGCTGCTGCTGATCTGCTACGTCGGCTTCATCGCGCCCGACGTCGGCTGGTTCGGGGTGACGTCGCAGGACGGGCTGAACATCCGGATGGTGGCGCTGTTCGCGGCGGCCTGGTTCGCCGTCTTCGCGATCCCGGTGCTGATCGCGGTCCCGGAGATGCCGGCCCTGCCGGCGGCCAAGCGGGTGGGCTTCTTCGCGTCCTACAAGGTGCTGTTCCGGGACCTGCGCCAGCTGTACCGGACCAGTCCGCACACCGTGTACTTCCTGGGCGCCAGCGCGCTCTTCCGGGACGGCCTGGCCGCGGTGTTCACCTTCGGCGCGGTCCTCGCGGTGACCGTCTACGGGATCAACTCCGCGGACGTGCTGATCTTCGGCGTCGCGGCGAACGTGGTGTCCGCGGTCGGCGCACTGGCCGCCGGACGGTTCGACGACAAACTCGGCCCGAAGACGGTGATCGTCGTGTCGCTGACCGGCATGCTGATCGCCGGCGGGATCCTGCTGTTCGTCTCCGGACCGACGATGTTCTGGATCTTCGGGCTGTTCCTGTGCCTGTTCGTCGGACCCGCGCAGTCGTCGTCCCGGACGTTCCTCGCGCGGCTGGCACCGATCGGCAGGGAGGGGCAGCTGTTCGGTCTGTACGCGACCACCGGTCGCGCCGTGTCCTTTCTGGCGCCGGCGTTGTTCGGGTTCTTCACGTTCGTGTTCGGTGCGGACCGGGCCGGCATCGTCGGGATCCTGCTGGTGCTGGGCGCGGGCCTGCTCGCGCTGCTGCCGGTGAAACCGCCTGCGCTGCACGCGTCACCAGCTGTGGCACCGTCGTCCGCGGCCTGACAAAACCCGACCCGCGTCACCAGCCCCAGGAACCCGGTTCACCCTTGAACGGCCCGACGACGTCCGCCGTGATCCAGCCTCCGTAGAACCCGCCGGCCTGCGGCTGCACCCGCTCGCCGTCGACGAGGCACTCGATCTGACCGGGCATGAACGACAGATGGCCGGTGATCGGCAGGAACCGCGGCGTCGGGTTCTCGTAGTTCCAGCCGACCGCCGGGATGGTCAAGCCCCCGACCACGACATCCCAGTACGTCGCAGCGCCCTTCCACTCGCACACCGAACTCCGCGCGTGCGACAGCCGAATGTGCTGCTCGTCGATGTCGGCGCGCGGGATGTACCAGGTGGGCGGGTGGCTGGTCTCCATCACTCGCCAGGCTGCGGTGCTGTCCGCGATGACCACCGAGCCGCTGCGGACGACCACCCGGCGGTCGGAGCGCTCGAGGGCAGGTGGGCGGGGGTAGTCCCACACCGATTCCTGGCCGGGGCCGGGCGGCACCGGGCGGACGGATCTGGGCAGTCGGGTCGTCATGAGTCGATTGTGCGCGAACTGCCCGACACGTTCCGGTCTCGGGCAAGGACCATTTCGGGCGAAAGCTGTACCCGGGCCGTGCCCGACGAGATGACGCGGTCGCCCGATGACCGATGCACAGCCCGGGAGCATGCCCGCAACCAGTGCCAGCGCCTCGCATGGTGCTCGACCCGCGGCACAGGGCAGCTTCGCCGCGACAGGTGCACCGGTGCCCACCGACCGCTGGCGCCGCGCTGGTACCGCCGCGAGCCGAAGAAATTCTGCGCGGGGTTTGAGCCGAACCTACTGGGATTCCACTCGCCGCCCTCTTCCGCACCGGTCATCTGAGCGCGGCGAACGCCGACACAACAAGCACGATCCCGAGAAGGGCCAGTATCCAAATCAGTTCTTTGCCCTGTTTGACGAGTTGCAGTTCGATACCGGCGAGCCGCTCACTGTGGGCGGTGAACAGATCCCTGTGCTCGGCCAGCACCGACCGTTGTTCTTCAAGATGCTTGGTAATGGCAGCGGGGTCGATGGCGCGCACCGCGGCTGCTGTGTCGGCGAGCTGGCCCGCAGTTCGGGCCAATTCGGTGGCCAGGTCACCGGCTGCGGCCGCGTGCCCGGACACGGCCTGTTGTGCAGTGTCCAACGCCTGCGATGCGTCCTGGACAGTTCGGGAAGCAGTGGTGAGCTGGTCCGCGCTCTCGATGAACTTCTGCAGCGATGCTTCGCTATCCAACAGTTCGGCGACTGCCTGTTCGAGCGTGGTGTTCTGCTGCTGGCTCATGCTCAATCCCTTGATCGGAGAGTCGTTCGGTCAACGCAGATACGGTGTCAGTGTGTCGCGCCATCCGTTGCTGGGCAACGGCTCGGATCTCCAGGGGATGAAATCGACCTTGCCGGGCTTGTTCGAGTACTTGTGCTTCAATGCCCACCAGAGCGGCTGTTGGATAGTCACTCTCGCGCCATGCTCGGTAGAGAAGCACGACGGCGGGCCACCCGCGACCGCCGTGTTGATTGCGCAGCTGAGCGCAGGCCCACTGCAGCAATCGTGCCGCGTCTTGGGTGCCCACGCCGTAACGCGGCATGGACGCAAAGGCCGCGCGTGCCGTACTTGTCACCAGGTTGGGATCGGCATCAACGAGCATGGCTTCACCGAGCGTGCGGATCATCAGGAGGACCGGGTGGTCCGGGTATGCCTCGAGCTGCCTTGCACTGGCACCGACCCATTCTCCTGGATCGGTACCCGGTACCAGCTCCAGATCCGCGATCAGGCGCGGAACGTCGACCGACGGGGCGGTCGCGGATTCGGTCAGAATTCCTGCCAGCGGCCCGTCCGAGAGGTAGGCCAGGATCCGGGCGCGGATATCGGAGGCGCTGAGCACGTTGGCCGCCAGCTGGTACATCTCCTCGAGAGCGCGCAGGCGTGCGGGCCGAATGATGCTGTAGAGCACCCGTAGGACCATGTGGAGGTGGTGTCTGACTCGCTCAGGAACGCCGTGCGGCGCAGATTCCAGTTCTCGTCGCCTGGCCTGTGTCCTTCCGGGTTCGACGCGGTCGATGAAGTCCATGAGTGCGGTGTCCAGTGACTCCGGGGTGAACTGTTGAAGGTCCACAGTGAACTTCTGGGCTCCGGCATCGACGGTGTAGTCGTCGACCAGGCCAACGATCGCCAGGCGGTACAGCGCCTTCTCGCGGTCATCGTGTTTGTTTTCGAAAGGGATGTCGATGCGGTTCCCCGGTCCAGCGCCCAACAGCATCTGCATGACGTCCAGCGAATTGTCGAACTCTCTCTCGACGCCCGGGAATCCACCATTGATGAAAAAGAGCTGGCGGCCCAAGTCCGTGTCCGTGCTGCTGCGGCCATTGCCGGAGAGCATCTGCTCGGCGCGGTCAGCTGGGGGTGCAGTGACAACGATGACGCACTGCGCTGGTTGGCCGTCCCGGCCGGCTCGACCGGCCTCCTGCGCGAAGGCTTCGATGCTGCCGGGGAAGCCTAGGTGGACGGTCCAACGGATGTTCGGTTTGTCGATGCCCATCCCGAATGCTTTGGTGCTGACCAAGATGGGGACCTGGTTGGCCTTGAACCCTTCCGCTATCTCGGTTTTGTAGGTGTCCCAATTTGCGACGTCGGATGGGGCACCGCCGGAGTAGATGCCGATTACTTTCTCCGCACCATCGCTGGGATCGGGTAGCAGCGCGGCTGCAACCGCCTGGCGCGTGCGGAGCAAGCCGTAATCCTTGTTGACCCAAGGCACGAACAGCAGCCCGGAACGAGTCGCCGACCCCTCCGGGCGAACAAGGGCATCCGGCGAGCAGCCCAGGGCCTGCGGGATGTCCGTCCGCAGTACCTGAGACAAGCGGTTCCACTGTGTATCCGGAGTGCCTCGCACAATGTGGTAGGCGAGGTTGGGGCGGTCGAAAGACGCCGGTCGTTGCACTTCCATCGACCGATTTGGTCCTTCGAGCTCGCGGATGATGTCGCGGAGGACTGCCGGACTTGCGGTTCCGGTCAGTGCCAGCAGGGCTGGGTGTTGCCCATCGGTGCCGGCGGTGAGTCGGCGCAGGTTGCGACCCAATCGAAGGTATGCGGTGCGGAAATCATGGCCCCATTCGGACACGCAATGGGCTTCGTCGACGACGACAAGATTGATCACCTGTGCTTGGGCGACGGCGCTGAGGGAGTCTCGGAAGGTCTGGTTCTGCAGGCGTTCCGGCGTCAGGAACGCGAATATCGAGTTGCCGCTGCTGACGGCCATATATGCGGCGTCCCGCTGGGAGCCTCGGCTGAGCCGCTGGCGGTGCAGGGCGGTCACTCGATCGACTCCGTCCACACGTAGTCGTCTCTCCTGATCGTCAATCAGTGAGACGAGCGGGTCGACGATCAGGGTTATCCCGGGTTGCAGCAATCCCGCGAGCTGATAAATGAGTGACTTACCTGCGCCGGTCGGCAGTAGCACCAGACTGTCCTGATCACCCAGGGCGGTTCGGATCGCTGCCAGTTGCCCGTCCCGGAAGTCGTCATGGCCGAACATGGCCCGCATCAGCACACGCAGCCCGTCATCGACTCGCGAGTCATGCGTGTCGATGCTGCGGCGCTCCGTGGTGAGCGGCGCATGCCAGGCAAGGTCGACCGGGAGGTGACAGCCGCGCATGACCACTGTCGGGATCTCGTCGGTCGACGGTAGCCGAGCGTGCGCCGGCGTGAATGGCTCCAGCAGGACCCGCGCACGCGCACCCTTATCGGATGCATCGCGTTTCGCGGACCGGCGAAACTGCAGCCCGTCGCGTACCAGGACGGTTCCGTTGGAACGAACTTCGCGGGGTGCGATGTCCAACGACCACACGGCTGCAATACCGGCGAGCATCTCCAGCAGCGGTGACAGCAAGTCGGTGCCCACGTCCCACGGATCCTGGATCTCCAGATCCCACACGCCACCGGGCGGCAGATGACCGCGGATCAGCAGCTCAATCAGGGCCGCGGACAGGCGGGCGGCGGTTGCCGGGCCATGTGTGGTCTTCAGCGTCCGTTCGTCGCACGGGGGACGCAATTCACCGAGCCTGACCAGTCTGCCGATGAGTTCACCGCTGGGGTCGAGGGCCTCTTTTCCGCGGTACCGGTAGACGGAGTAACCAGCGCTGCGCAGTGCGGTTTCTCGTTCGGCGTCCACATCGGAGGCTGTTTCGTGTTGAGCACCGTCGATCTCTACGACGGCCGTTCGCGGTAGCCATGGCGCGGCGATGAGGAAGTCCACCCAACGCTGGCCGCCTTCCTTGTCAACCAGCATCTCCAACGGAGCCTGCGGGTACACCACGGCGGCAACCGCAGGGTCGCTGCCGATGCGCCGCCAGAGAGGCTCTTCGTATGTCTGATGAAGGTGAAAGGCGGGATCTAGATCAACCGTGCCCGGAGGACCAACAATTGCACCCAGCGCGTGATCCAGTGGTTGTTCGGTCCGGATATCGGGTCGGATGACTGCTGCCGCTGAGTCCGGGATCGGTGGTGATTCTCCACGCTGAAGGATTTTGCGCGCCACGGTCGCGAAGAACGCAAGATCGGCCGACAGCGGGTTGATCGCCGGGGTGGCAGCGATGAACACGTGACCGAGGCGGCGACGTGCTTGGGGCCGACAGCCGTCCGGGATATCGCGATAGGGGTCGGTGTCGCGGAACCGTCCGCCGAGGTGGGTGTAACAGACATCCCAGCCCGCCCGCTCCCACCGTTCGTTCCAGGTCACCCGTGAACCCATGGTCATCGTCGGCGCATCATGAAGACGTCCTCATTCCGCGATGATCCCATTGACGGACCTTGTCAGCCCGACCTTGTCCTGGTGGTACTCGACCACTCGAGTGCGGGTGACCGCGCGCCGCGGTGCAATCCGACGAAGTCCTCGTGGACGAGCCTTGAAGCGTCGCCACGGCAGCACGGTCGATGCTGACCCAACGTGACATCTTGGCGGTCCTTCGCGTCTGGGTTTGGATTCGACCGTTCCGAAAGGGCCGCGGTCTGGTCACCCGACGGGACGAGGCTGCGTCAAGCCCGGACGGGCCCGCGTCCGCGCCTTCCCGGCGGCTCGGCATCCAACGCCGGTGATACCGATTCCACAGCAAGCCAATCCGAATCTGTCACGAATTCCTCTGCCGTCCGGTCCATCTGTCGTCGCCGCCGGCAACACCGCCGGCGGATCACCGGAATACCGGAAGAAGGAGCAATGCCATGAAGATCATCGTGATCGGTGGAACCGGACTGATCGGCTCGAAACTCGTCGCCAAGCTCGGCGAGCACGGCCACGAGGCGGTCGCAGCGGCGCCGAACACCGGCGTGAACACCATCACCGGAGAAGGTCTGTCCGAGGTACTCGAGGGTGCGGACGTGGTGGTGGACGTGTCGAACTCGCCATCGTTCGCCGATGAGCCGGTGATGCAGTTCTTCCGCACCGCCACCACGAACCTGCTCAAGCACGCCGAGCAGGCCGGGGTCGGGCACTACGTCGCCCTGTCGGTGGTCGGTACCGAGCGCATGCAGGAATCCGGCTACTTCCGCGCAAAGAGCGTTCAGGAGTCGCTGATCCGGGAATCGGGGTTGCCGTTCTCCATCGTGCACGCGACCCAGTTCTTCGAGTTCATCAGGGCCATCGCCGATTTCAGCACCGTTGACGGCATGGTTCGGCTGCCCTCCGCACCGATCCAGCCGATGGCCTCCGACGACGTCGCCGCCGGTGTGGGTCGGGTCGCCGCGGGGCGGCCGCTGCACGCGATACGGGAGATCGCCGGCCCGGAGCAGTACCGGCTCGACCACCTGGTCCGCACGTATCTAGCTGCCAATGGCGACCCGCGGGAGGTCGTTACCGACGAGCAGGCCCTCTACTACGGAGTGCCGCTGGACGACCGGACCCTGGTTCCCGGGCTGGGCGCCGAGCTCGGCGGGATCACCTTCGACCAGTGGTTGGCACAGCAGAAGTAGTCCTGACATCGCAGCGGGCAGTCCGTCCACGCCGGACGGGGCTCTCCCGCATCCGGAGGCGGCCGTCCATGCCGGGCGGCCGCCCCGCCTACCGACAACCATTCCCAGAAAGGGACATCAATCATGACCACCTCCGTTGCGACCCTCCCGCTGACCGCCGGCACCTGGACCGCGGACACCGCGCACTCCGATGTCGCGTTCACCGTCCGACACATGGCCGTCGGCAGGGCACGGGGCACCCTCGCCATCAACTCGGCCACCCTGTACGTCGGCGAAGGCGGCATCGCTCAAGCGTCCGCCAGCGCCGAGATCAACGCCGGCAGCGTCGACACCAAGCAGAAGCAACGCGACGCCCACGTCCGGTCCGCCGATTTCCTGGACGTCGAGAACCATCCGACGATCCGATTCCTCTCGACCGCCGTCCGAGATCTCCACGGCGACACATTTCTCCTGGTCGGCGCGCTGACGATTCGCGGCGTCACCCATGAGGTCGAGCTGGACGTGGAATTCTTCGGACAGACCGTCGACGCCTTCGGTTACACCAGGGCAGGTTTCACCGCAAGCACCGCGATCTCCCGCAAGGCCTACGGCGTGAGTTATGACGCCGCCTTCGGCGCCGGCAACGCCGTTGTTGCCGACAGGATCGACATCGCAATGGATCTCGAATTCATCCTCGGTTCCGACTGACATCGACGGACTGCACAGTACCCAGGATCACCCATCAACAAAGGAGAGAACACCATGTCCGAGAACAGGCCCGCGATCGTGCTCGTCCACGGCGCCTTCGCAGAATCGGCGAGTTGGAACCCCGTCATCGAACGGCTCCGCGAGTATTCCTTCGAGGTCACCGCCGCCGCGAACCCCTTGCGCAGTGTTGCCGGCGACGCTGCCTACGTCCGCGACGTCATCGCCGGGATCGGCGGCCCGGTCGTGCTGGTCGGTCACTCCTACGGCGGAATAGTCACCACCGAAGCGGCCGCGGGCAACGACCGTGTCGTCGGCCTGACCTACGTCTCGGCGTTCGCACCCGAGCACGGCGAATCCGCATTCGAGCTCTCGGGCAAGTTCCCCGGGAGCACGCTCGCCGCCGCCCTTGCCGCCCACCCACTGTCCGGTGGTGGCAACGAGTTCACCATCGCGACCGAGTCGTTCCACCAGCAGTTCGCCGCCGACGTCCCCGCCGCAACGGCGGCGCTGATGGCCGCAACGCAGCGGCCGGTCACCGAGACCGCGCTCACCACCGGACTGCCGACCACGACCCCGGCGTGGCGGACGATCCCGTCCTGGTTCGTCTTGGGTAGCGAGGACCGCAACATTCCGGCCGAGCTGATCCGATTCATGGCCGAGCGCGCCGGATCTCGCGCAACCCACGAGATCGCCGGGGCATCTCATGCGCTGAGCGTGTCCAGGCCTGACGAGGTGACGAGCGCGATCCTTCGCACGGCCGGAATCGAGGGCCGCTGACAGCTCTGCCGAACCCTGCCTCGGAGCCGCGCTCCGAGGCAGGGTTCGTGCGCGTCAACGGCGCCACGGGTGCTGGAGCCGCCGCGCTGCGGCCGGCGGATGGTGACCGCCGCCATCAGGCCGCCTGCCGGTGCCCGACCGTTTGGGTCAGAACCTGCTTCAGACGGCCCATCTCGCCGGTGGCAGCTGCGCCGCGGATGGCACCGAGCAGACACCTCAGCTGCGCGACGTTCACCGGCAACCTTCGCCGACCCGACAACCGAACCCGTGCCCGACGGGCGATTTGCCGAGTGTTCGACTCGCACAGTCCCAGCGTCTGCGCGATGTCACGGAAGGGATAATCAAAACCCTCCCTGAGGACGAAGACAGCGAATTCGAGCGATGACAATCGCTCCAGCAGGAATGCCACGCCCAGATCGAGCGCCGCTGCGCGTTCGACGGCGGCTGCCGGATCACCGACGGTGCGAGCGGCGGAGGTCATGCCATCACCGATGGGGAACTCACGCCGGGCCCGGGCGGACGTCGCAGCCGTCAGTGCTGCCCGCGTGGTGATGGTGACGAGAAAGGCCGTCCGATCGCGGACCAGCGAACGGTCGGTCCGTTGCCATCGAAACCACACGTCCTGCACGACGTCCTCGGCGTCCATCGCGCTGCCGAGAATTCGGAAGGCGATGCCGAACAGACGCGGCCGTGCGGCGACGAAATCCGTTGCCGGGTCAACCGTCGCGGTCGAGATCGTGGGAGGCTGCAGCGATTGCATGGGATGGTCCTGTCACCATTGCCGGTCTCATCCCGGCACCGTCGATGGGCGATACCTCATCGTCGGGAGATTGCCGGGGGGTCGAGTCCGTAGGACCGACCGGTCGCGTCCCCAGCCCGCCGACCAGGCACCCTGGGCGGACGAAGTCGGACGCGACCCCGCGGATCCGGCACCTTCGTCCGGATGCCTACCGCCGAGCTACCCATCGGCCACCCGACCCTCTTAGAATCTCGGGGTTGCCGCGTCGAGCAGTCGGCAGGAGAACCAAATGCAGCGCCACCGCCGGCCGAGTCCGGTCCCGTGAGCCAGCGCCTCGTCCTGCCCTCCTTCGGCGACGCGACGGTTCCGTTCCTGGGGCGTGAACAGCTGCTGGCACGGCTGTCGGACCCGGTGACGCGCGCCCGCGCCGGCCACAGCGGCGCACTGGTCCTCACCGGAGGGGCGGGAGTCGGCAAGACCGCGTTGCTGGACCGCGTCGCCGAGAACGCCGCGCCCGCAGTCCGTGTCGAGCGGATGGTCGCGTCGGAGAGCGAGATGGAACTCCCCTACGCCGGCCTGCAACTGCTGTGCGGACACCTGATGGCCGCGTCACGGCGGCTGCCCGGGCCACAGCGTGACGCCCTCGAGGCTGCGTTCGGGCTGCGCGACGGTCACCCGCCGAATCCGTTCGTCGTCGGACTGGCGGTGCTGGGTCTGCTCGCCGATGTTGCCGGCGGCCGACCCCTGCTGTGCCTTGTCGACGACGCGCAGTGGCTCGATGAGGTGTCGGCAGGCGTGGTGGCGTTCGCCGCCCGACGGCTGGGCGACGAGGGCATCGTGATCATCGTGGCGATGCGCGAGGTCGACCAGCACTTCGCCGATCTGCCGCAGCTCGCCGTGGAGGGCCTGGGGGACGCCGATTCCCGTGAGTTGCTCCGCGTGGCACTGCCGGGCGCCCTCGACGGGCGCGTCCGCGACCAACTCATCACAGAGTGCCGAGGAAACCCGCTGGCACTGCTCGAGTTGCCCCGGGCGCTTCGACCCACCGACCTGGCCGGCGGGTTCGACCTCGCCCGCTCGATGCCGGTCGAGAGCCGTATCGAACAGAGCCTGCTCGCGCGCCTGGAGACGCTGCCCGAGGCCACCCGAACGCTGCTCCTGCTTGCGGCAGCGGATCCGACCGGCGACCCGGGGCTGCTCTGGCGGGCTGCGGCCCTGCTCGGCTTGGACCCCGACAATCTCGACGTCGCAACGCACGCCGGCGCACTCGTCATCGGGGCCCGGGTCGGGTTCCGGCACCCGCTGATCCGGTCAGCGGTGTACCAGGCGTCATCACCGGAGGACCGGCGCGCCGTTCATGGGGCGCTCTCCGACGCGACGCCCGTCGATCGCGATCCCGACCGGCGGGCGTGGCACCGCGCCGGTGCGACGGCGCTGCCGGACGAGGAGGTGGCCGCCGATCTCGTGCGATCGGCGGACCGGGCGCGCACCAGGGGCGGAGTCGCCGCCGCCGCGGCGTTTCTCGAGCGAGCGGCCGAGCTGTCGCCCGAGCCGTCCCGACGAGTCGAGCGGCTGATCGCCGCGGCCGAGGCCAAGCACAACGCGGGGGCAGCGGAAATTGCGCTGCGGCTGCTCGACAGCGCTCGCGATCTCCCGCTCACCGCGTTGCAGGAAGCGCTGGTCGAGCGGCTTCGCGCCAGGGCGGGGTATGCGCTGCGCCGGGACAGGAGTTCGCCGCGACAGCTGCTGGCGGCGGCGAAGAACCTCGAACCGTTCGACCGCTCGCTCGCCCGGGACACCTACATGGAGGCCCTTGCCGCCGCGCTGTTCGCGGGCCGGCTCGGCGAACCGGGCGCTGTCGCGGAGATCTCGGCCGCGATCCTCGATGCGACCGCCGACGACCGGTCCGACCGCGCGCAGGATCTGATCCTGCGCGGCCAGGCCCTGCTGTTCGCCGACGGACAGGAAGCGGCGTTGCCGACGGTGCGGCGAGCGCTGCGCGCCTTCCTCGAACAGCCGCCCGATGCCCGCGAGCTGCACTGGATGTGGTTCGCGGCCCGCGCCGCGCAGGACCTGTGGGACGCCGACGCCTTCCGCAGCCTCGCCGAGCAGCAGGTGAAACTCGCCCAGGACGCGGGCATTCTCACGGTGCTGCCGACGGCCCTGGGCATCCAGATGGTCGCCACGACGTTCGACGGCCACCTCGATGCGGCCGAGGCCATCTGCGACGAGATCGACGCCATCCTCTCGGTCACCGGTCAGCCGCTGCCCAGATACGGCCGGATTTTCGTCGCGGCCTACCGCGGGCAGGTCGACGAGGTGGAGAGCCGCGCACGGCAGCTCAGGGCCGACGCCCACGCACGCGGTGAGGGCTACGCGATGACCGTGGCGAACCTGGCCGAGGCGCTCGTCTACAACGGCGCGGGCCGCTACCGCGAGGCGCTGGCCTCGGCCCGTGGTGAGATGCCGTACACGCACGAGCTGGGTCACGCGATGCGCACCCTGCTGGAGATGGTGGAGGCGGCCTGTCGTCTGGGCGAGCGTCCGATCGCCGAAGAGGCGGTGCAGCGGCTCGCCGCCGTCATCCGGCCGGTGGGCGAGAACGACTGGGCGATGGCGTTCATGGCCCTGGCCAACGCCCAGTTGCAGGACGGCGACGACGCCGAGCCCCTGTACCGCGAGGCGATCGAGCGCTTCCGCCGGGTGCGGGTACCGATGCTCGTCGGCCGCAGCCAGCTGCTGTACGGGGAGATGCTGCGCCGGCGGGGCCGCCGGATCGAGGCCCGCGCACAGCTCCGGCCGGCGTACGAGGTACTGCTCGCCTGCGGGATGAACGGCTTCGCGGAGCGCGCTCAGCGCGAGCTGCAGGCGACCGGAGAAATGGTCCGCGTACGCGCTGCCGATGGGGTGGATCAGCTCACCGATCAGGAGCTCACCGTGGCCCGGATGGCCCGCGACGGACTCACCAACCGCGACATCGGAGCCCGGCTGTTCATCAGCGCCCGTACTGCCGAATACCACCTGCGGAAGGTGTTCGTGAAGCTCGGCGTCAGCTCACGCGCCGACCTGCGAACCGCCCTCGACGACGGGTGACGCGGCCGGCTCGACCCCACGGGATCACGTCGCCGACGGTCACTCTCGGTCACCCGTCTTCGACTCCACACTCTTCGGGGCGCAACACCGGCGAACCGGACATCCGCTGCTTACCATCAACGCCATGGACGGCGATTGGTGGTACGCCAACATCGTGGAGCCCGGGAAGCTCCCGATGCTGCTGTGCCTGGGTGCGTTCGTGCTGACGTTCATCCTCACCCGCGCGATCACCCGGATGATCCGGGCCGGTGTCGGCCCGTTCAAGAACAACGTCTCCTCCAGCGGGGTGCACATCCACCACGCCGTACCCGGCATCATCCTGCTGATCGTCGGCGCGCTGATGGCCATCCGCGGTCCGGGCTCACCGTGGCTGGAGATCGCCGCGGTCGTCGTAGGCGTCGGGACGTCGCTGATCCTGGACGAGTTCGCGCTGATCCTGCACCTCGAGGACGTGTACTGGACCGAGGAGGGCCGGGTCTCGGTCGAGTTGGCCGGGCTGACCGCCGCCTGCATCGGCTTCGTCATGCTCGGCACCAGCCCGCTCGGCGTGGACGATGTCGGTGACGCCGAACTCGGCGTCAGGCTGACCCTGCTCACCGGCCTGCTGATCCACGCACTCCTGATCGTGATCTGCCTGCTGAAGGCCAAATACCGCGCCGCCCTGATCAGTTGCTTCCTGCCGCTGGTCGCGTGGGTCTGCGCGGTCCGGTTGGCCCGCCCGGGTTCATGGTGGGCGCGCCACCTCTACAGGGGGAAGAAGCGAGAGAAGCGGGCCATCGCCCGGGCAGCCAAGTTCGACCGGCGCTGGGATCCCAAGTGGCGGTGGGTCAGCGATCTGATCGCGGGCAGCCCGTCCGAACCCGATCCGCCGGACATCGCGGCCGAGAAGGCCCTGCAGCAGGCGGCCGAGGCCACGGAGGAACGCCGACTGGAGGCCAGCCCCGCGTCCGGGGCGCCGTCGGCCGGTTGACGGCTGACCTGCCGGTCCCCTCGGCAGCGGGTAGAAAAAAGCGGACGATGCGCCGAAAACGGTGCACGGCCGACAGGAGGAGCCTGCCCATGAAGCTGTACTTCGACGACCAGAACTTCGACGGGCAACTGCAGCGCAGCGTGGGCAAGTCCGACTCCGGCATGGCCAACGTCGGCGAATGCCTGGCGATCGCGGCGCAGATCACCCCGGGGGATCGGGACAGCTGGTATCGGGCCTGGTCCGCGTTCGGGCTGCGACTGGTGCAGCAGGCCGAGGCGGCCCTCGCAGCGGGGCATCGGATCAGCGCCCGAGGCGCGTACCTGCGCGCAGCGGAATACCTCCGGCAGGCGTTCTTCTTCCACCGGGACGACCTCGACGGCAGCGAGCTGCGAACTGCCTACGCCGCCGGCGTCGCCGCATTCCGCAGTGCCCTGCCGTTGCTGCCTCACGGGGCGACGGTGCTGACCGGGCCCTTGTCCGGCTACCTGTTCACGCCCAGCGATGCGACCGGTCCGCTGCCGACGCTGTTGCACGTCGGTGGGTACGACGGGACCGCCGAGGAGCTCTACGCCTCGGTGTATCCCGCCTTGGAACGGGGGTACGCCTTCGCGGCCGTCGACGGGCCGGGCCAAGGGGCGGTGCTGTACGACCAGCGGATCCCGATGCGCCCCGACTGGGAGAACGTGGTGCCGGGCATGGTCGACGCACTGCTGGCCCAGCCGCAGGTCGATCCGCGGCGGCTCGTGCTGGTCGGCCGCTCGTTCGGCGGGCTCATCGCTCCCCGCGGGGCGTCCGCCGAACACCGGCTGGCCGCATTGTTGGTCGACCCCGGCCAGTACGACATGGGTGCGGCCGTGGTCGCCCGGCTCGGTGCGCTGGCCCAGCAACTGGACGACCCGACCGCCGAACCCACCTTTCAAGGCCTACTCGAGAACCCTGACATGGCAACCCTTCTCAAACCCCGCATGGTGACGAACGGGACGCTGACCGTCCGCGGCTATTTCAAGGACATGACCCGGTACCACAACCGGGACAGCGCAGCGCAGATCGGCTGCCCCAGTTACGTCACCGACAACGAAACCGATCCCGTCTCCACCGGGCAGGGTCAGCAGTTGTTCGACCACCTGACATGTCCCAGGCAGTTCCGGCTGTTCACCGTCGCCGAGGGAGCTTCCGGTCACTGCGAGGGCATGGCGCCCGTCGTCTTCTGGACCGCCGCCTTCGACTGGCTGGACGGCGTGCTCGAGGGGTGACCGGATCACCGCCGGTGTGTCGCCAGCCGGACAGGCCCGCGGAACGCCGACCTTGGCGCGGCCCGATGCCGTCCGGGTCGGCGAGCGCCGGGCCTCGATGGCCGGGGTCGGACCGCTGGTTCCGGGCACAATGGTCGGCGATGACGATCAACCCGCCGGCCCGGGGCGCTGGCCGCTTCGCCCCCAGCCCGTCCGGGGACCTGCATCTGGGCAACCTCCGGACAGCGCTGCTGGCCTGGTTGTTCGCCCGCTCCGCCAACCGGCGTTACCTGGTTCGGATGGAGGACCTGGACCGGGTGCAGCCGGGCGCGGACACCCGTCAACTCGCCGACCTCGCCGCCATCGGGCTGGAATGGGACGGTCCGGTGGTCCGGCAATCGCTACGCCAGGATCGGTACGCCGCCGCCGTCAGTGACCTGACGGCGCGCGGCCTGACCTACGAGTGCTTCTGCACCCGGCGGGAGATCCGGGAGGCGGCCAGCGCGCCGCAGGCCGACGCCGCCGGCGGCCGGGCCGCCGACCGGGCGTACCCGGGCACCTGCCGGAACCTCACGGCCCAGCAGATCGCCGACCGCCGGCGGACCGGCCGGCCCAGCGCCCTGCGGCTGCGCGCGGAGGTGCCCAGCTGGACCGTGTCCGACCTGCTGGCTGGTGACTTCACCGGCGCTGTCGACGACCTCGTCCTGCGCCGGAACGACGGCGTCGTCGCCTACAACCTCGCCGTGGTCGTCGACGACGCGGCGCAGGGCATCGACCAGGTGGTCCGGGGTGACGACCTGCTGACCTCCGCGCCCCGGCAGTCCTACCTGGGCCGGCTGCTCGGGTATCCCGACGTGATCTACGGCCACGTGCCACTGGCACTGAACGACCGCGGGCAGCGACTGGCGAAGCGGGACGGCGCCGTCACGCTGGCCGATCTCGCCGCCACCGGTGTCGACCCCGCGCAGGTCCGCTCCCTGCTCGCCGCCTCGTTGCGGCTCGCGGAGCCAGGTGAACCGGTGACGACAGAGCAGCTGCTCGGGCGGTTCGACCCGGCCGTGTTGCCGCGCGCGCCGTGGATCGTGCGTCCCGCGGCGACTCCCGCGGCCTGAACGGTGCACAACGGAGCCGCGGACGCTGGTTGGATGACCGGGTGACAACCCCCTCCGCACTGCCGCCGGACCCGGCGACGTCCAAGCCCGGCCGCTCGAGGTCCGGGAACTACGACGTCATCGTGGTGCTGTTCTGCGGTCTGCTGCTGATCTCGAACATCGGCGCCACCAAGCTGATCCAGTTCGGTCCGATCATCACCGACGGCGGCGCGTTCCTGTTCCCGCTGACCTACATCTTCGGCGACGTGCTGAGCGAGGTGTACGGCTTCGGCAAGGCCCGCCGGGCGATCTTCCTGGGCTTCGGGCTGTCCATCCTCGCCTCGCTGACGTTCTGGGTGGTGCAGATCGCGCCCGCCGCGGAGGCCTACGAGAACCAGGCCGCGTTCGAGGCGGTGCTCGGGTTCGTCCCGCGGATCGTGCTGGCCAGCCTGTGCGGGTTCCTTGCCGGGCAACTGCTCAACGCCTACGCGCTGGTGCGGATCAAGCAGAAGACGAAGGAGCGGCACCTGTGGGCCCGGCTGATCGGGTCGACCCTGGTCGGCGAGCTGGCCGACACCGTCGTGTTCTGCACCATCGCGTTCTACGGCGTCATCACCGGTGGCGACTTCCTGAACTACGTCATCACCGGCTATGTCTACAAGTGCCTGGTCGAGGTCGTCATGCTCCCGGTGACCTACCCGGTGATCGGGTTCATCAAGCGGCACGAGCCCGACTACGTGCCGGGCGCCGCCGTCCTGTCGGGAGTCGGCGCGGCCGACACCGGTGGCCCAGCGGGAGACAGCGCCCGGCGGTAGTACCGGCCGAGGAACTCGGCCCGGAACTCGTCGAACGTGCCGCCTTCGATGCTGGCCCTGATCCGGTCGACGAGCCGCACCACGAACCGCTCGTTGTGGATCGTGGCGAGCGTCGCCGACAGCATCTCCTTCGCCCGGAACAGGTGGTGCACGTACGCCCGCGTGTAGTTGGCGCAGGTGTAGCAATCGCAGTCGTCGTCCAGCGGTCCGAAGTCGGTCCGGAAACGGGCGTTCGTCAGGTTGTACCGGCCGCGTTCGAAGTAGATCGAGCCGTTGCGGGCGACCCGGGACGGGGAGACGCAGTCGAACGTGTCGGCGCCGTTCTCGATGGCGGTGAACATGTCGTCCGGCTCGCTGATCCCCAGCAGGTGCCGCGGCCTGTCGGCGGGCAGTTCCTCGCAGACCCAGCGCACGATGGTGCCGAGGTTGTCCTTCTCCAACGCTCCGCCGATGCCGTAGCCGTCGAATCCCCGGCCGTCGAGACCCAGGCTGGCCAGGTCCCGGGTCGCCTGCCGACGCAGGTCCTCGTACTGCGCGCCCTGGACGACCCCGAACAGCGCCTGGTACGGCCTGCCCACCCGCTCGCGTGTCAGCCGGCGATGTTCGGCGATGCAGCGCTGCGCCCAGGCGTGGGTGCGGACGACGGAGCGTTCCTGGTACGGCCGGGTGTTCATCAGCGTGGTGCACTCGTCGAACGCGAAGATGATGTCGGCGCCCAGCTGGTGCTGGATGCGCATCGAGATCTCCGGCGAGAACCGGTGCAGCGAACCGTCAAGATGCGACTTGAACGTCACGCCGTCGTCGTCGATGGTGGCCAACCGGTTCTTGCCGGGGGCGATGACGTCATCGGCCTGCATCCCGTCGACGTTCATCGCCAGCACCTTCTTGAACCCGGCACCCAGGGAGAGAACCTGGAACCCGCCGGAGTCGGTGAACGTCGGCCCCGGCCAGTTCATGAACGCGCCGAGACCGCCGCCCTGTTCGACGATGTCGGGCCCGGGCTGCAGGTACAGGTGGTAGGCGTTGGCCAGCACGGCCTGCGCGCCCAGCTGCTTCATCGACTCGGGGAGCACCGACTTGACGGTGGCCTTGGTGCCGACGGCGATGAACGCGGGGGTGTCGATGACGCCGTGCGGGGTGACGATCCGACCGGTCCGGCCGAGGGAGTCCGGCAGGCGGGTTCCGACGGTGAAGCCGAATGCGTCGGACCCTGCGGGCCGTGCGGGGGCGGGTCGGTCCGGGGTGGGTGTCACCGGACCATCCAACCAAGCCGCAGCGCCGACCCCTGACCTCAGTGGGCGATCCCCGGCGGCAGGTACACGTCGTACCCGCCGACCGTCACCACCCGGTAGTCCGTGGCCGGCAGCAGCAGGGACGGCCGGGCGCCCGCCAGGTACACCAGGGCGACGTGGTCGGGGTTCGCCGCGTCGACGGCGGCGGCCTCGCCCTGCAGCCGGATCGGGAAGTCCGGGCGCACCTGCAATCGGCCGTCGGCGAGGTAATCGATCAGGTAGGTGGCCCAGTAGTCGCCACGGACGTATCGCACGCCGTCCGTTTCCAGCTCCCGGACCACCGCCGACGGGCCGGCTTCCGGGTCCGTCAGCGTGAAGTCGGCCTGTTTGGCCAGCACCGGAACGCACAGCAGCAGGCTCCACACGGTGGGCAGCACCGCCACCAGCCACGGCGAGTGCCGAACCCGGATCGGGAGAAGCAGCAGCCACCCTCCCAGACCCAGCAGCAGCAGCGGCAAAAAGGGCAGCGCGTACCGGGCGTCGGCCGAGAAGGCCAGCTGCGGGAACACCGCGAGGCAGGGGAAGGCGAGAACGCCGGCCACCAGCAGCGGCACCGCGGGAGCCCGCCTGCGGACCACCAGCAGCACCAGCCCGGCGAACGAGCCGACGATCAGCACCGCGGCGGCCACCTGCGCCAGCGGCGCCGGGGGCAGCCACTGCCCGTCCGGCAGCCGGAGCCCGAACGCGCGGGGCAGCAGCTCGGTGGCGAAGATCTGCAGCCGTCCGCTGTAGGTGGCGGCGACGGTGGCCTGGGCCTCGTGAGGCTTGCCGTGCTGCAGGACGTACACGATCCACGGCGACACGCCGAGGACCCCGCCGAGCACCAGCGGGGCCCACCAGTCCCGCAGCCGGCGGAGATGCACGATCGTCGGCGCGATCAGCGCCAGCGCCGCGACGATCCCGAACATCGGATGGCTCCAGACGGCGAACCCGGTGGCCAGCCCGGCCAGCAGCGCGGTGCGGCCCAGCCGGTCGGCCGTCCGCATCGCGTGGCAGGCCAGGGCGATGGCGGCGATCTGGGCGGCGATCCCGGTCGGGTATCCCATGTACGGCCTGGACCACAGCATCACCATCGCGCCGGACGCCGACCAGAAGACCAACGCGACGCACAGACCCGGCCCCGCCCCGAGGAACGGCCGGGCCAGCCGGTACAGCGCGTACCCGGCCAGCACGGACAGCAGCGCGGCCAGGATGCGGAGCGGCCAGGCGCCGCTGCCGAGCGGGATCAGCGGCACCAGGAGGTAGGACTCGGTGGTCGATCCGTAGTCGTTGCCGGCGACGATGAGCCGGAACGTCCCGGCCAGCACCTCACGGGCCTGCAGACCGACCAGCGCCTCGTCGGAGTTCAGCGAGAGCAGCCAGGTGTGCCCGACCCAGTACCGCAGAGCGAGCCCGACGAGCACCGCCGGGACCGCCGCCAGCAGCAGAACGCGACCGGATCGGCGGGACGGCCCGGGGTCGGAAACGGCCGGATCGGCGGCTGCCGATCGGGGCGCCGGTACGCCCGCAGTGCTGTCCGCGTCCGCGATCACCGGTGTCCCGACCCCCGTTCTCCGCTGCAGTGCTGCCCTCACCCCGTTCCGCCGCATTTTTGCACGCGGCAATGTGGGTGCCCGGGCGTGCGTCGTGCGATGCCCTCCCGTGGGTGCGGCAGAGTTGTCGCGGACGCCCGCATGGCGCGGACCCGGCCGCAGGCAACGAATCACGGAGGACCGATGACGGAACCGGCCGACCTCGAGGCTCTCATCCGGTCCCTCGAGGAGCAGCAGGCCCGGCTGCAGTTCGGCCGGTTCGACAACGAGGACGCCTGGCGGCTCGGGTCGTTGCTCGTGGAACTGGCCAGAGCACGCGAACTGCCCGTCGCCGTCGACATCCGCCGGCACGGTCACCAGCTGTTCCACGCCGCGCTGCCCGGCACCGCTCCGGACAACGACCGCTGGATCGAGCGGAAGGTGCGGGTGGTGGACAGGTTCGGCAGCTCGTCGTTCCTGGTGGGCCGCCGGCTGGCCCTCGCCGGCCGGACGATCGACGAGTCCGCCGGCCTGCAGCCGCTGCTGTACGCGGCGCACGGCGGGTCGTTCCCGATCATCGTCCGCGGGGTCGGCGTCATCGGCACCGTCACGGTGTCCGGCCTGCCGCAGGCGGCCGACCATGCCCTCGTGGTGGAGGCCCTGGAATCGTTCCTGCAGGCCCCCGCGGGCTCGTGACGGTCGGCACCCGTTGACCGCTCACCACCAGGCGACCCGCCCGTCGAGGTCGCTGATCCTGTCCGGGCTCGTGCTGCTGTCGCTGTGCCTGCGCGGCCCGCTCGTCGCGGTGTCGGCGGTGACCACCGACCTGACCACCGAACTGGGCATTTCGGCGACGGCCGCCGGCCTGCTGACCAGCCTGCCGGTGCTCTGCTTCGGCGTCGCGGCCCCCGGTGCCTCCGCGGTGATCGGCCGGCTCGGGGTGGAACGGGCGGCCCTGGTCACCCTGGTCGGCATCGCGGTCGGCGTCCTGGTCCGCTCGGCCGGCGGGATCCCGGCGGCGCTGGCCGGAACACTGCTCATGGGCTTGGCGATCACCATCGGGAACGTCGTCGCACCGGTGGTGATCGGCCGGGACTTCCGCGGCCACGCCGCCCGGATGACCGGTCTCTACACCGGCGTGCTCAACATCGGGTCGATGCTGATGCTCACCGTGACCGGGCCGGTCGCGGACCGGTTCGGTTGGCAGATCGCCCTGGGCATGTGGGCCGTCGTGCCGCTGATCGCCGGCGCCGTGTGGTGGCCGCTGACCCGGCGCCGGATCCGGACCGGTGCGCCCGCACCGTCGACGCCACCGGACGAACGCCGACCCGGCGGCCGGCCCACCCCGCACACCGCGGCGAGCGGACCGGACGGCACCTCGGTGACGGCCGGCCGGGAGCCGACTCTGGGCGGGATCCTGCGGCGGCCGACCACCTGGATGCTCACCATCGCCTTCGCCGGTCAGGCGTTCGCCTACTACGGCATGACGGCCTGGTTGCCGACGTTGCTGGGCGACGAGCAGGGCATGACCCGGGGCCAGGCCGGCGCGGCCGCGTCGATCTTCCAGGTGGCGGCGCTGATCGGGGCGTTCGGCACCCCGGTGATCATCAACCTGTTCGGCGGCCCGCTGGTCGCCTTCGTGATCAACGGCGTGCTGTGGGCCTGCCTGCCGCTGGGGCTGCTGGTGGCTCCCGACCTGTGGGCGGTGTGGAGTGCGCTCAGCGGCGCGGCGCAGGGTGGTGGATTCGTCGCGGTGTTCACGGTGATCGTGCTGCGCGCCGGATCGCTGCGGGAGAATCGCCGACTGTCCTCGATCGTGCAGTCCGGCGGTTACACGGTGGCCGCCCTGGGCCCGGTGGTGCTCGGCGGACTGCACGACGCCACCGGCGCGTGGGACGCCTCCCTGCTGGCCGCCCTGTGCGCGGTCGGTGCGCTCACCGTGCTCGGTGCGATGTCGGCGCGCGGCCTGCGCCGCTGACCACCGGCGACGTTTTGCCGGCACCCGGCCCGGGTATCTGAACCTGCGGCCCGCCGCCGCGACGGGCCGGTTCCTACTAGCCCGAAGGAGTTCCCGGCGTTGTCCATCACCGACTTTTCCCCGGCGTCGGTTTCGGCGCGGCCGGTCGAGCTCGCCGATCGGCTGTCGGTCGTGCTGCTGACCTACAACTGCGCGCACCGCATCGACCCGGTGCTGGATCACCTGCTGCAGCTGGGTGTTCCGGTGATCGCGGTCGACAACGCCTCCACCGACGGCACTCTCGCTGTCCTGCGACAACGACCCGGACTGGCGGTGGTCGCGATGCCGACCAACGTCGGCGCGGCGGCGCGCAACCAGGGCCTGCTGCGGGCGTCGACGCCGTACGTCGCGTTCTGCGACGACGATGGCTGGTACGACCTGGCGGGCCTGGTCGCTGCGGCGGACTTCCTGGACCGGTACGAGCGGCTGGCCCTGGTCAACGCCCGGATCCTGGTCAAGGAAGAGCAGTACCTGGACCCGATCTCGGCGGAGATGGCGGCGAGCCCGCTGCCGGACACCGCGGGGATTCCCGGCCCGGTGCTGGTCAGTTTCATGGGCGGTGCGGCGGTCGTCCGGGTGTCGGCGTACCGCGAGGTCGGCGGGTACGACCCCGAGTTCTTCCTCGGCGGCGAGGAGGAGACGCTCGCCTTCAAGCTGCTCAAGGCCGGCTGGCAGCTGCGGTACCTGCCGACGGCGGTGATGTACCACCGGCCGAGCGTTGCCAACGCGCCGCGGCTGCGCCCGTTCGGTTTGCGGAACACGCTGTGGAATGCCTGGCTGCACCGGCGTTTTCGCAGTGCCGTCCGGCACACCTGGTTCACCCTGGCCGATGCGCCGAAGAACCGGGACTGGCTGCGCGGGGTGCTGATGGCGGCGCGGGGTGTCGGCTGGGTGGCCCGCCGGCGCGAACCGATGCCCGCGGACATCGACGCCGCGATCGCGGTGCTGGACCGCCGGCGCTCCAGGCGCCCGTTGCTGAACCGGCACGATCCGATCCACGAGATCGCGCGGGGCGCCGCCGGAGGCTGACCGGCTCGAGGGTCGCGTTCCGCCCGAACGCTCGGTCCGGCCACCCCGTCGGGTGACCCTGGGTACGGCAGGGCCGAGATCGGGCCGACGGCGGCCGGGGAGCGGCACCTCCGAGGAAGGTCGCGGGTCAGTCCGCGGGCAGATCGCTGGTGGCCGGACCCTCGATGACACCGCCGTCGGGGCGAAACCGGGAGCCGTGCAGCGGGCAGTCCCACGACCGCTCGGCGTCGTTCCAACTCAGCACTCCGCGCAGGTGGGTGCACACGGCGGACCGCCGGTAGGTCTGCCCGCCGACGGTGCACACCGCGACCGGGTGCAGGCCGCCGCGTTCGACCCGCCCCGAGCCCTCGGCGGGGTTGAGCTTGCCCGGCGCGGTGAACTGGGGCTTCACCCAGCCGGTGCCCAGCGCGAGCCCGACGGCCGCGTTCGCCCGGGCCGCCGACAGCGCACCGGCCACCTCCCGGGTCGTCCAGGAGCGCATGGCCGCGGCCCACTCGGTGTGCCCGCCGAGCAACATGCTGGACAGCGCCAGGGCGGCCGCGACGGCGTTCGTCATTCCCCATTTGTCGTATCCGGTGGCCACCAGCACCCGGTCGTCGTGCGGCACAAGTGGCCCCACGAAAGGCAACTCGTGGTCGGAGTGATAGTCCTGCGCGGACCAGGAGTGGGTCGGCTCGGCGCCGGGGAAATGCCGCCGGGTCCAGGCGACGAGATCGTCCACCAGTCCCGCGGTGTGGGCGTGGCGGCCGACGACGTGCCCGTTGCCGCCGGTCAGCAGCAGTTCCTCGGTGGCGCCGTCCGCGGCGGTGTGCGGGACGGAGCGGACGGTACGGTCGGGGGAATCGGCCGAGAGGTACATGCCCTGTGGCACCGGCCCGGGGATGCGGAAGGTCGCGGCGTAGGACCGGAGCGGTTCGACCCTGGCGAAGAAGCCGCCGCGGTCCATGATCGGAATCCCGGTGGCGAGCACCACCCGGTCGGCCTGCACTGCGCCGTCATCGGTGACGGCGGTGCTGACCGCGCCGGGGCGGAGGTCGCGCACCCGGCTGTGCTCGTGCAGCACCCCGCCTCGGCCGGCGAAGTCCGCAGCCATCACGGTGAGTGCGTCGAGCGGATCGAATTGCGCCTGGGCGGCCAACCGCACCGCCCCCGTCACCGGATACGGCAGTTCGACGTCCCCCCCTGTCCCGGGGGTCGACACGGCCGGCAGTCCGGCCTCCTGGCACGCGCGCAGTTCGTTCAGGACAGACTGGCGGCCCTTGTTGGTCGTGGCGTAGGTGAAGGAGGGCCTGACCTGGTAAGGAATGGCGTGATCGTCGCAGTACCGCAGCAGCCAGGCCTGGCCCTCCCGGTTGGCTTCCACGTACTGCCGCACGGTGTCCGCGCCGTGCTTGGACCGGATGGAGGACAACCGGGTTCCCTGCAGCAGGCTGATCTTCGCCGTCGTGTTGCCGGTGGTGCCGCCGCCGACGGTGCCCGCCTCCAGCACACCGACGGAGCAGCCGGCCCGGGCCAGCAGCAGTGCCGTGGTCATGCCGGTCAGTCCGGCGCCGACGACCAGCACGTCGTACCGTTCGCCGGGCCGGACCGGCGGGTAGTGCGTTCTCGGCTTGTCCAACCACAGTGAGGTCATGTCGGTGCAGCTCCTGGGTAGGGGTGGTCGTGCCGATCCGCTGAAACCCGCTGCGCCGAAACGGTGTGTCGGTTTGTGCGCAACCCGGAGGTCAGCTCTCGGTCACCGCGTCGATGGTCTCCGCGACGTCCTCGGCCGGGGCATTCTGCGCGATGTCGGACTCGCTGATGATGCCGACCAGTCGCCGACCGTCGATCACCGGCAACCGGCGCACCTGGTACTCGGCCATGGTCTCCAGGACCTCTTCGAGTGGGTCATCGGCGCCGACGGTGATGGGCTTGCCCTCGGCCAGCGAACCCGCGGTGACCGAACCCGGATCGCGGTCCTCGGCGAGGCACCTGATGACGATGTCCCGGTCGGTGACCATGCCCTTGAGCCGGTCGTCCTCACCGCAGATCGGCAGCGCCCCGACGTCCAGGTCGCGCATCTTCCTGGCGGCCTGCAGCAGGGTCTCGTGCTCTCCGATGCACTCCGCGCCCTGCGTCATGATGTCTCTTGCGGTGGTGGTCATCTCGCCACACTCCTTCCGGTCCCCCTGCGGGAAGCGCTGGTCGGCACACCGGCGAGGTACCCCCGGTCCGGCCCGGCAAACGGCATCCGGCCAGGCATGGTGACGTCAGTCCTGCTGCGCCTGGCGGAGAGTTGAAGGTCGTCGACGCCTCAGCGCGGGAGTCATCACGGCGGTGGCCAGCAACCCCAAGGAGCCGGCGACGACGAAGGTCGTCCGTGGACCGGTCACCTCGAGCAGCCCGGCACCCAGCAGGTACGACGATGCGGCGGCGACGCCGACCGCGCCGTAGACCGCGCCGAACACCCGACCCGCGAGTGCGGACGGCACCGTGCGCTGGAGCAGCGTGTTGATGCCGACATCCATGGCGCTGACGCCGATTCCGCGGATCAGCTGAATGGTGAACGCCGCGGCGACCGCCCAGGACAGGCCGGTGAACAGGTTGCCGGCACTGCTGACGGCGCAGCCGAATACGAAGACAGTGATCATCGATCGGTTCGCCGCCCGCCGAGCGAACACCAGGTACCCCACCAGCAGTCCGACACCGGGGGCGGCGTACAGCAGGGCGACGGCCGAGGGCCCGGCCGCCAGGGAGTCCTGGACCAGGAACACCAAGGCGACATCGTCGATACCGTTGGCTGCGACAACCGCCACGAATCCGAGCATCACCGTGCGGATCCACGGGTTCTTCGTGACGAATTGCAGCCCGGAACGGGTCTCGGAGAACAGCGACTGTCTCGCGCTTTCGGCGCGCTGTACGGGGATCGGATGCAGCCCGACCAGCACGGCGGCCGACACCAGGAACGTGGCGACGTCGACCAGCAGCACCCCGCGGATCCCGATGAACGGCAGCAGCGCGGCCGCAGCCAGCGGTCCGATCGCTTCCGTGCCGTTCGCGCCCAGACCGAGCAGGGAGTTGGCCCGCTCCAGGTGACGGTCGGCCACCAGCGTCGGTACCGCCGCCCGAGAGGCGGGCTGCAGAACCTGAAACGCCAGCGCGCGGACCGCCACCAGACCCAACATCACCGGAAGCGCGGGCAGAGTCACGGCGATGGCCAACACCGCGGCCGCCTGGACCAGCTCGCTGATCAGCAGGATGCGGCGACGGTCGAACCGATCGGCCAGTGCGCCGGCCACCGGCCCGAGCAGCGACGGTGCGAAATCCCCCACCAGGAGCAGGGCCGCGACCGCGAACGCGGCACCGGTCGAGTCGGCAACGAAGACCGTCAATGCCACCAGACCGAGCGAATCACCGAATGACGACACCAGCCTGGAAGCCCACAGGCGGCCGAATGCGGTGTTGCTCCGCAGCCGTTGTTCCGGCGATGGCGGCTCCGGCGAATCCATCGGTCAGCTCTCCGATCGCACGTGACGCGGCGCGCCCGCAGATCTCACCACCCGCGGCATCCCTGTCGCCACAGGGTTTTCTGCGCAGATTGTTCGGGTGCGGGCTCGGCGCCGAGACGATCGCAGACCGGCGGAGCCGGCGGAGCAGAAATGCCGAAAGCCGCCGCCCCCGGGGGGACGACGGCTTTCGGTCAGGTGGCTGGATCAGGTTCGGTCACTGCGGATGAGCCTGGTCAGCGTGCTCCTGCGCCGGCCCTACAACGGGCCGGAGAAGCTCAGTTGGTGTCAGCGGCGACGAGGCGATCGATCAGCTCGTCGACGGTGCCGGTCTTCGGCAGATCCCGCTCGGCCAGCTTGTCGGACAGCTCGGCCTTGGTCAGACCCTCGTACGGCTCGCGGGCCTCCTGGCGGACACGGCGGGCCTCGTCGCGCTCGGCCTTGGCCTGCTCGCGCTGCTCCTGACGGGCCTGCTCCTCCTGCTGCCGCTGAAGTTCCTGCACGCGCTCGACCTGCTCGCGCTGGACACGGTCAACCTGCTCGGCCTGCTCCTTCGCGGCGTTCTCGAAGGTCTCGGTCTCGCTGGAGATCCAGGTGCTGATCGCCTGGCTGTGGCCGCGCTGGAAGTCGGTGACGGTCGACAGCTGGTCGCGCCAGGCCTCGGTGACCGAGGTCAGGGCGTTGACCCACTTGAGCGCGACGTCCTTGTTGACCTCGATGCCGTCCTGCAGGTACTCGAAGTACTTGCGGGTGGCATCGGCGATGTCGACCTGCGGCAGCTGCCACAACTGATCGGTCTGCTCGGTGAGCGAGCGGGTGCCCTGCTTCCACAGGTCCGCGGACCGCTCGACGGCGGTGCGGGCCTGATCGGCGGCATTGGTGTATGTCTCGGTGCTGGTCATGAGTCTCCTTCATGGTGTTCACGACGATGCATGGGTCGCCGGGACAGCGCAGAAATCTCGCTTGTCCCCCGGCTTTATCGGTGTGCGTCCGTCTCGCACTGGGCGGATGACGGACCATCAGGTCGGCTATGGCGGGCCACATTGCCCTGGCTCCTGGTCCTGCAACGCATTCATTTCCGACGCGGAACGACTCCGCTACCGGCTATCAGCGCCTGGGATGAACTATGCCCGCCGAACCCCATCGCCAACAACCCCTTTGAGAGGCCCCTCACAGGAGGAATATCCAAACCCGTTGACCAGCAGCAACTTCGGGCGAGGTATGTCCGTTCCGCGAGGATCGCAGCAGGCCTGAGGTGGTGGGCACTCGCCAAGATCTGCCGCGTCACGTGTCCGGTGCGGACGGTTGGGGAACAAGTCTCCGTGAACCGCACGGGCCGGGCCGGTGACCGGATCGCGATCCGCTGACCGCGCAGCGATCCGGCGCAGCCCGATTGTCCCGCGGGGACCGCGTTCGCGGGCCAGACACGGTGCCAGCACAGAAAGCGGTGCCAGGCCAGGAACAGTGCCAGGAAACAAGCGGTGCCAGGACAGAAACAGTGCGAGTGCCAGGACAGAAACAGTGCTCCAGGACAGGAACAGTGCCAGGACAGGAACAGTGCCAGGACAGGAACAGTGCCAGGACAGAAGAACGAAGGAGCGTGCAGCACATGACCGATCAACTGCAGGGTCGCCGGATCGCCTTCCTCGCCGCCGACGGCGTGGAGCGGGTCGAGTTGGAGCAACCGCGGCGTGCCCTCGAGAACGCCGGCGCCAGCACCGAATTGCTGTCCCTGAAGGACGGCGAGATCCGCGCCAAGGACAACGACCTCGACGATGCCGGCACCTTCCCCGTCGACGGCGTCGTGTCCTCGGCCTCGGCGGAGAAGTACGACGCGCTCGTGCTGCCGGGTGGCACCATCAACCCGGACAAGCTGCGCAGCGACGAGGACGCCGTCGCGTTCGTCCGGGAGTTCGTGAAGAGCGGCAGGCCGGTGGCGGCCATCTGTCATGGGCCGTGGACGCTCGCCGAGGCCGGTGTGCTCCGGGGACGGACCGTGACCAGCTTCCCGAGCATCAGGACCGATCTGCGGAACGCGGGTGCCACCGTGGTGGACGAGGAAGTGGCCATCGACGGGAACCTGATCACCAGCCGATCCCCCGACGACCTGGACGCCTTCATCGATGCCGTGCGGAACGCCGTCCGCGCCGGCTCCTCCGACGCCGCCGCCTCGAACGGGGCACGCTCGTGACCACCCGGCAGACCGTCACCCTGACCGCCGCAGCCGCCGCCGCTGCGTCCGCGACCGGCCTGCTCGTCCGGCGCCTGCAGGACTCCGCGGCCGGTGATCCGGCGGCGAACGGCCACCACGGGTCGGACGGCGACAACCGGTGGCGGGCGGTGACGGTGTTCCTTCCCGCCGACCAGGTGATGCCGAACGGACGTCCGCCGGCCCCGCTGGCGGAGCTGGGCGATCTCGTGGAGGTACAGGTGCGGCCGGCACCGGCCGACCTTGGGACCGAACTGCGCGCGCGGCTGCGGGAAGCGGAGTCCTCGGGCCTGACCGGCCTGGCGGATCGGGTCCAGGGTGATGCGCCCGCACAGCGGGTCCGCGCGGCGTTGCGGGAGAGCAAGCAATTGCTCGAGGTCGGCGAGATCCTGCGGGTCGACCCGGCGCCACACGGAAAGCGCTCGGCCAGCCTGGGGTCCAAGATGCTCGAGTTCACCACCCGGCGAGCGGGCGGGGAGGGACTGCTGTGAAGGCCCTGTGTTGGACCGGGGTCAACAAGACCGCCGTCGAGAACGTGGACGAGCCGACGATCCTCAACGACCACGACGTCATCCTCAAGGTTCGGTTGAGCACCACCTGCGGCTCGGACCTGCACCTGCTCGGCGGGTACATCCCGGCGATGCGGGCCGGCGACGTGCTGGGTCACGAGTTCATGGGCGAGGTCGTGGACGCGGGCAGGGCTGTGACGAAACACCGGGTCGGCGACCGGGTCGTCGTTTCGTCGTTCATCGCCTGCGGACGCTGCTGGTACTGCCGGCAGGAGCTGTATTCGTTGTGCGACAACGGCAACCCCAACCCCGCCATCACCGAGGCGATGTGGGGTTCGTCGGTGGGCGGATGCTTCGCCTACAGCCACGCGCTCGGCGGCTTCGCGGGCAGCCACGCCGAGTACATCCGGGTGCCGTACGCCGACCACGGCGCCTTCGGCATCCCGGACGGCGTCTCCGACCTGTCCGCGCTGTTCGCCTCCGACGCGGCATCCACGGGGTGGACCGGCGCCGACCGGATCGGCATCACCCCGGGCGACACCGTGGCGGTGTGGGGTGCCGGCGCGGTCGGTCAGATGGCCGCCCGGGCGGCCATGTTGCGGGGCGCGGAACAGGTTGTCGTCATCGACCGGCTACCCGAGCGGCTTGCCCAGGTCAGGACCTTCATCGGCGCCGAGACGATCGACTACACCGCCGACTCGGTCATCGAGGAGCTGAAGGAGCGCACCGGCGGCCGGGGCCCGGACGTGTGCATCGAGGCGGTGGGGATGGAGGCGCACGGCACCGGTCCGCAATACCTCTATGACCAGGTCAAGCAGCAACTGCGACTGCAATCGGATCGCCCGACCGCGCTGCGGGAGGCGATCTTCGCGTGCCGCAAGGGCGGCAGCGTCTTCATCCTCGGCGTGTTCGGCGGAGTCGTCGACAAGTTTCCGGTCGGCGCCATCGTGAACAAGAGCCTCAAGGTGATGGGCGCGCAGATGTACGGCCAGCGGTACATCCCGGAGATCCTCGGCAGGCTGCAGGCCGGCGAGCTGAGCACCGAGCACCTCGCCACCCACGTCATGCCGCTCGACCTCGGGCCGGCGGGGTACGAGATGTTCAAGAACAAGACGGACGGGTGCGTCCGGGTCGTCCTGCGGCCCTGACCGGCTCCACCGACGACCCGGACGGGGGGCGGCGGGCCGCACAACCGTCCCGCCGTCGCCCGCACCGCCGAGTGGCGGGTTCAAGTCGCCTGCGACGGAGTCGCCGGGGCGTGATGAAACCGGAGGGCGAACCTGGCCTCAGTGACCAGACACGGCCTAGGTGACGGTTCGGCTGTCCCGGACGAAGACGACGACCACCACCACCAGGGTCAGCACGCCGTAGAACGCGACGATCAATCCGGCGGCCGGCACAGCGGGCACCAGGATCCCACCCGTCAGCAGCAGGAGGACCGCACTGAGGCAGGCGGCCACGGTGGCGGCCAACCGATGACGCCCGGTGCCGAGCAACCCGATGCGCTCGACGAACTCGGGATCGTCCCGGGCGAGTGCCCGCTCGATGTCGGCCAGCTTGCGTTCTTCTTCTTTCGACAGCGACAACCGCCTGCTCCGTCTTCTTCCGCACCTGCCGGTGGACGTCGGTGTCGCGTGCCACCGGCGCAGCGGATGTGTTCCCCCTCACACCTGCCGTGAACCGCGGCTGACGCTCCGATTTCTGACGAAACGGCCGCGTCTCTCACTGAGCGTAACATCCCATCACAGAAAGTCAGCAGTGATTCGGGCGCGTCACTTTCCGCGCCAGTCGAGCAGCACGTCCTCGAACCGCACGACCCGCCCGGTCGCCGCCTCCGGCGCCGTGGACCGCGAGAACCGCGGCGCCGGGGCCGCCTCCAGGACGCCGTCGCGCCTGCGCAGGGTTCCGCGCTCCGAGAGGTGGGGATGGAACTCCGCCTCGGCGGCGGACAGGACGGGTGTCACGCAGGCATCGCTGCGGGCGAAGATCCGCACCCACTCGTCGCGTGTGCGCTCGGCGAAGCGATCGGCCAGGACGGCGCGCAACCGCTGTCTGCCGGTCCGGGAGTTGCGATCGGGCAGGTCCTCGACGGACAACGCCAGGCCGGTGAGAAGCGCGTCATAGAAACGGTTCTCCAACGCGGCAACGGCGACGAACCGGCCGTCGGCGCAGACGTAGGTGGCGTAGTAGGGAACACCGCCGTCGAGCACGTTGCTGTGCCGGTCGTCGGTCCAGATTCCGGCCGCCCGCCAGGAGAACACAGGCTGCAGCAGCGAACTGATCCCGTCCACCATGGCCGCGTCGACCACCTGGCCGGCCCCGGAGCGGCTCCGCTCGAGCAGCGCCGCGAGTACGCCGGTCACCAGGAACATCGCCCCGCCGCCGTCATCGCCGATCAGGTTCAGCGGAGGTGGCGGAGGCAGGTCCGCTGGGCCGATGGCATGCAGCGCGCCGGTGACGGACAGGTAGTTGAGGTCGTGGCCCGCGGTGGCGGCGTCGGGTCCGTCCTGCCCCCAGCCCGTCATCCGCCCGTAGATGAGCGCCGGGTTGAGCGGCAGCACCGCCCCCGGCCCGAGCCCCAGTCGTTCCGCGGTGCCAGGCCGGAACCCTTCGAGGAACACATCGGCCGATCCGATCAGGTCCAGCACCCTGGTCAGGTCGGCCGGGTCCTTGAGATCGGCGCGGACGACCCGCTGGTTGCGCAGCACGAGATCGTCCTCCACCGCCACGATCTCGAGCTCACCCGGAGCCTTTCGCGCGATGACGACGACGTCCGCACCGAGGTCGGCGAGCAGCATCTGGGCCAGCGGCAGGGGTCCGATCCCGGCAATCGCGACGACCCTGGTGCCGGCGAGTGGAGCGGTCATCGGTGGGAGCCGCCGGTGCCGCGCTCCCAGGCGGCCAGCCTCCGGTGGCTGCGGAATTCGCGTCGCTGCCCGGTGAACGGATCGTCGAACCCGACCGACCGCGCCACCAACTGCAGGGGTGCGGAGTAGTCGTACGGCGAGAGGTCCAGCAGCCGCGGGTAGAAGTTGTCGCCGACGATCGGCAGCCCGAGCGAATTCAGGTGCAGACGCAGCTGGTGCACCTTGCCGGTCTCCGGGTGCAGCCCGTACAGGCCCAGATCGCCCCGGACGTCCAGCAGTACGACCCGGGTGAGGCTGTTCGGTTCGCCCGGCACCTCCTCGGCCGTCGGGGTGCCGCGCTCCTTGACGATCCGGCTGCGCACCGTCGTCGGCATCGGGACGTCCGGCCGGAACGGCGCCACCGCCTCGTAGTACTTGGTGACCTTCCGGTGCGCGAACAACTGCTGGTAGGCGCCGCGCTGCTCCGGTCGCAACGAGAACATCAGCACCCCGGCGGTCACCCGGTCGAGCCGGTGCAGCGGACTCAGGTCCGGCAGGTCGAGTTCACGGCGCAGCCGGACCAGTGCCGATTCCACGATGTAGAACCCCCGGGGCATGGTAGCCAGGAAGTGCGGCTTGTCGATCACCAGCAGATCGCTGTCCCGGTGCAGGATCTCGATCTCGAACGGCACTCGTTGTTCGGGGGCGGGATCGCGGTAGAGGAAGACAAACGAGTCCGGGGCGAAGGGGGTGTCCGGGTCGATCACCCGCCCGTCGCCGTCGACGACCTCGCCGGCCGCCACCTTCTCCCGGACCCGGACCTCGTCGGCGTAGAACCGCTGCAACAGGTACTCGAGCGTCGTCGGCCAGTGCCCGCTCTCCGGCAGCCGCAACCGGCTGGGGTTGAGCCCGTCGCGCACCGGGAGCGGAGCCTTACGCACCCGACCACGATAGGCGGACGCACACCCGGCTCCATGCCGGCGACCGCGTCGGCTCGTACTTTCCTGGCGAACTCCTACCGGATCAGCCGGACGGCGATGGGCAGGTCGAGGCCGGCCCACGCCCGGTCGGCGGTGAGGACCTCGGCGGGGACGCTCCGGACGGTCAACGCGAGGCAGCACCGGTCGCCCAGGGACAGGGCGCGCCCGCCCGGCAAGGAGCGCAGGGCTCCGGCAAGTTCTGCGTCCGCCGCGCTGAGCGGTTCGACCGTGACCCCCGCGGCGCCGAGGAGTTCACGCAACCGGGCGACGTCGATGTCGGCATCGACGAGTTTGCCGACGACCTCAGCCAGATTTGCACTGCCGAGAACGGTACCGGCGATCTCCTGCGCGACCAGGTCACCGCCGGGCTCGTTGTGGATGAGCGCCAGCACGGCCGAAGCGTCGAGAACGGTCACTCCGTGGCGGCCGCGAGTCGGCGCTCGGCGAGCAGTTCGTCGACGAACGAGCGCGACTTCGGTATGGCTCCGGCCAGCGCACGCAATTCGGCGACGGCGTCCTGTTGACGTTCCAGCACGAGCCGGGGCCCGGCCAGGTGCAGGTGCAGCCGATCGCCGGGAACCAATCCAAGGGCGGCCCTGACCTCCGCGGGTATCACCAGGCGACCTTGCTTGCCCAACACGAGCGTGGCATCCATGGGTCCATCGTGGCACGGATGGTGAGACCGTGCCAGAAAGCCGGGCGGGCGCACGGCCGAAGATCAACAGCGCGTGCACATCCGCCCAGCGCTCGCCCGTCCTGGACCGTGGGACGCCGCGGGCGGATCGCACGGTCGCGCGGACGCGAACCGTCAGGGCGTGGTGACGTCGTCCTGATGCCGGACGGCGTCCCGGGCCGATTTGTACCGGATGGCCTCGTAGGTGATGAGCGCCACCAGGATCGCGGCGAGCAGGCCCAGCGTTGCCAACGCCGGCAGCAGCGCGCCGACCGGGATCAGTGCCAGCAGCAGCACCGCGACGATCGTCCGGTGCGGGTTGACGGAGTGGGTGTTGCGCCAGCGGAACGCGACGTGGGCCAGCAGGTAGAGCGACGTGCCGCCGTACAGCGCGATCAGCGGCAGCCCGTACAGCGGATCGGTCAGCGTGTGCCCGTCGTGCCCGCCGACGTAGTTCAGCACCTTCTTCAATCCGAGCGACAGGAAGATGATCCCGATGACCATCGGCAGGTGCAGGAAGCTGTACGAGTCGCGGGCCAGCCGCGCCCGCTCGACGCCCTTCGCCCGTTCCAGGATCCGCTCGGCGACCAGGGCGACCACGTCGAAGTACGACCACCACAGCGCGCCCGCGACCGTCAGGCCGAGCACCGAGGCGACGATGATCGGCCAGGAAATGGCCAGGGCGGTGACGCCGACGCCGATCGAGACGATCGATTCGCCGAGCGCGATGATGATGATCAGCCCGTGCCGCTCGGCGAAATGCCCCGCCGAATTGATCCGCCAGCCGCTGGCGCCGGCCAGCACAGTCCCGAGATAGTCGCCGATCAACGCGGCCAGCCACATCAGGGTCTGGGCCGTCCCGGTCAGCTGGGATGCGATGAGCAGCAGGCTGGTTCCGATGACCAACGACGGGATGAAGCGCAACAGTTGCCGCCGCAGCCCGGGATCGGAACTGCTGGCGGCCCAGAACATCCCGAAGTGGGCGAGCCGGACGACGAAGTAGCAGACCGCGAACACCACCGGCCCGGACAGCCCGCCGGGGAGATCGGTGAACGACTCCGGGATCGTCAGTGCGGCAACGAACATCGCGGCCATCGCGACGAACAGCGCGACCCGCATGACGCCCTCGTCCGCCCGCACGAGATTGCCGAGCCACGCGTACCCGACCCAGCACCACCACAGCACGGAGATGACCAGAATGCCGCGGATGGCGCCGCGGGCCGTCAGGTCGTCCGCCATCAGCGCGGTCACCTGGGTGATCGCGAAGACGAAGACCAGGTCGAAGAACAATTCGATCGAGGTGACCCTGGATTGTGCGCCCACGGCGACCGTCCGTGCTCTACCCGCCATGCCATCGGATGGTGCCACACGCGGGTGACATGTCGGTTTCGCCCAGAGCGGATCAACGCGGGCCCACCCGACGCACACCGACTCGCTCTCGTCGGACCTCGTCGGTTCGGCGGGCGCCGTCAGCAGGATCTGGATCCAGGACGAGTGAGGTACCTCAGATCAGGACGCCGCGCACGGCCAGCACGGCGTCGACCAGGGCCGGATCGCCGTCGGCGATGACCGCGTCCGGATCGAACGGTGCCCCGGTGAGCACCCGCCACGCGACGTCACCATCCATCGCCACGGCGGCATCGGGGCGGACGGCCTCCGGGCGGGCAGCGTCGGGCACGGCAGCGTCGGGCACGGCAGCGTCGGGCACGGCAGCGTCGGGCACGGCAGCGTCGGGCACGGCAGCGTCGGGCAGCTCGATATCGGGCACAGCTGTGTCCCGCACGGGGGGCCGATCCTCGAGGTCCCAACCGTCCGGCCGTCGGACCAGATCCCACCGCCGGCGGTCGCCGAGGTCGAGTGCGATGACGGCGTCGGCCGGGAGATCGGGAAAACGGCCCAGCTGATGGGGGTAGGCCCAGACGAACGTCCGCAGCACCCGGTCGAGATGCCTGCGGTGGCTCCCGGGCAGCCGGACCGCCTCCCTGATCTGCTGCTGGTGTACCCACTGCTCGGTGAACTCGCGGGCCAGGTCGAGCCAGGCCGGAACCGGGCCGTCGGCGGCCCAGCCGACGAAGGCAGGGGCGGTGAGGTCCGCGGCGGCGTCGTGATCGGCGAGCTCGCGGCCGGCCCAGACCAACAGGTCACTGACCACCCGGCGGCTCAGCCCCGCCGCGCCGTCCACCCAGCGCTGGTTCTTGGCGTCGAGCGCCGCCACCAGGTCCCTCGGGTCGGCGCCGTGCGGCAGCAACCCGGAGGCATCGTTGTCCCGCATTCTGGACAGCCGGCCCAGATCGTCGTCGAGCAGGTGCAGCGCGATCTCCTTGACCCGCCAGCCCGGTACGGCGGTTGGGGCCGATCCACTCGTCGTCGGTGATCGCGCGCAGGACGTCGACCAGATCGCCGCGGACGTCGGGCAGGAGAGGCCGCACGTCGACGACCGGCGACTGCTGCGCTCGCACTGGATTGGCCTCCGCCGGTCCCGCTTCAGCCGCGGGACTCGACGATGGACGGCAAGCCCGTTGCGCTGTCGAACGACAATTCCGCGACGGCGAATTGCCGCGGCAGTTCGGGCCGCTCGCGGTAGTGATAGGCAATGTAACGGCCGGCAACGCTGCAATGGCCGGGACCCCACAAGGAATCCGCCGGCCGCTGCGAGAGCAGACAATCGGCGTAATCCACGGAAAGGTCGTGCCAGCCGGACTCGTCACGGGCCAGCAGGCCGATGGCGTACAGGTCGGAGAAATTCCCGCCGCTGTACAGCGCGAAATCCCGGCCGTCCGGCGAGACCAGGCAGGCCGGGCCCTCCATCGTGTGCCATTTCACCGTGGCACCGGCGGCCCAGTCGATCCCCTCGATCGTCAGCCACGGCAGGGAGCGCTCGGGCAGGTACACCTGCCACTCCGCCGTCGCCCGAGCCATCGGCCGCAACGGTTCCAGCAGCGTCCGCAGGTCAGCGGAGATGGGCGCCTCGAACAATCCGGTGCCGTACGGGGCGCGGTCGGTGTAGTCGGCGGCGCAGCTGAGATACAGCGTCCCATCGGACCTTTCGGTGACGTCGGGGTCGATCGCGAACGGCACGTCGGCCGTCAAAACCTCGCCGGAATCACGGTAGGGGCCCTCCGGGAGCAGGCTGTCCGCTCGCCGGATCTGGTGGAACTGGTGGCCCTCCGGATCACCGGACCCGGCGGCGAGCGAATACAGCATCACCCATGGCCGCTGCAATTCCGGAACGAAACGCACGCACGGCGCCCACGCCCAGGGGTGTGCACCCACCCCTGGCAAGCTCTCGCCGATCCGCACCCAGCTGCCGGGCTCGGTGGGGTGGTCGGACCCGTACACCGGAAATCCGGGGCTGGTGACGATGACGAAATACCCGAAACCCGCACCGCCGGAATCTTTGGGAGCCTGGAAGATGAAGGGGTCCCCCTGATCGACATTCTCCTCCGGGAACATCGCGCGAGAATTCGGCACTGCTGCGGACAAGAAGGATCGCCAACTTCCTGAGGATGACATCACTGAGCGGGTGAATGAGCCGGTGACGTTACCGCACCGAGCGTTCCCGGCTGCGCTCGCGATCAAACCGCCGATGCGCCCGCATCGGCCACCGCCTCGAGCGGAACGACGGATTGGCCGGCGCGCCGTCGGCGGCTGGCAGGAGCTGCGGCTGCACCGGACCGCCGAGTGACATCCCTGCAGGGCGAATGCGGCTCGCCTGACGGTATTTCCCTGCTGCGCAGTCACTCGACAGTCGGATCCGTGCCGGCGACCACGTCCGCTCAGGGCAACCGGCGGGCGCGCACCGACGGAGCGGCCGGCGCGCTGTCGGCAGCCGAATCGAGATGCAGCGGCACCAGCGCCGCCGAGTGACATTCCTGCAGGGCGAATGCGGCTCGCCGGGCCGCATTTCCCTGCTGCGCAGTCACTCGATACTCGGATCCGTCCGGAAGGGGTGCGCGCGGACCCGACTGGTGGTCCGCGCGGCGTGCGAACGATGATGATCGGCGTCGCGGGCGGTCTACCCCCGGACGGAACCCGCCCGCGCGGGCGGTCGGCGCGACCCGGCACACGACTCGGAGGTCTGGCGATGACGACATCGGCGGCGGGGCGATGAGCACGCGGCCTCCCGACGAGGAACGCGCCGGAGTGCCGCTGACCAATCTGGACAAGCCGCTCTTCGACGGTTCGACCGAGACGAAGCGGGACCTCGTCGACTACCTGGACCGGGTGGCGGACCGGATCGTCCCGGTGCTGGCCGACCGGCCGCTGTCGGTGATCCGGGTCCGGCCGGGCCAGCCGCCGTTCATGCAGAAGAACGTCCCGAAGTACACACCTGAGTGGGTGCGCACGACGACCGTGTGGGCGGAGGCGTCCCACCGGGAGGTCCGGTACGCGCTGTGCAACGACCGCCGCACACTGCTCTGGTTCGCCAACCAGCGGGCGATCGAGTACCACCCCACGCTGATGGCCGCCGGATCCCCGCACCCGAGCCACCTCGTCCTGGACCTGGACCCACCGGCGGGCACGGACTTTCATCTGGTGGTGGCGACCGCGCGGCTGGTCGAGCAGGCCTTGCGGGAGCTCTCCCTGGCCGGCGCGGTGAAGACCAGTGGCGCCAAGGGTCTGCACATTTTCCTGCCGCTGGAGGACTCCGTGACCGCGGAGGAGGCGGCAGCGGCCACCAGGGCGATCGCCGCCCGCGCAGAGCGCATCGACCCGTCGATCGCCACCACCGCCTACCTGCTCGAGGACCGGGACGGGAAGGTCTTCGTGGACTCGACGCGGTCGAACGGTGCGACGGTGGTTGCCGCCTACAGCCCGAGGGCTCGTCCCGGAGCGCCGGTGTCCTTCCCGCTGCCGTGGGACCGGTTGGACGGCGTGACGCCGGCCGATTTCACCATCAGCACCGCCGGTGACCTGCTCGGCGACGACGACCCATGGCGCGCCCTGATGCCCCTGCCGCAACGTCTGACGGCCGAGCTTGTCGCGGAGGGTCGGGCCATCCCGGTGGCCAGGGTGCAGGCCATGCACGAAGGCAAGCGCCGGGCCCGGGCGCGGCGGCAGGGCTGAGCGGGGCGCGGTGCAGATCGGCGGGCGCGCCGTCCGGGCGGGCCGCCAACGCCGGCACCGGACGGTCGAGTGTCACCTCAGCGGGCACTTGGGGGCTCGGATCGAGGTGCTTCCCTGCTGACGTGGCCGTCGACGGTCGTGGAGGTCCGCCGCCCGCGCCCAACAGGCTGCTCAGCCCGTGCGGGCCGGCCGGGCAGCACGAACCGCGTCTGCGTTCCGCTCGTCGCCGCGGGCGAGCAGACCCCCGATGACGCCGTCGATGTCCCGGGCCGGCCGGTTCTGCGACAACTTCAGCTTCGCCTCGACCCGACTGATCAGCACCTCCACGCCGACGATCGCGCGAAGCTGACCGGCGAAGAACGGGGGCGGTGCGTCATCCACCGACCAGGGCTGCTTCGACGCCGCCTCATGCCGATCGGTCAACTTCCTGACCAGCGCCGCCAGCCATTCGACGTCGTCGTGCAGGATCAACTGCCCGTAGACGTGTGCCGTGACGTAGTTCCAGGTCGGCACGACCCGGCCGTGCTCGGCCTTGCTGGCGTACCAGGAGGGCGAGATGTAGGCGTCCGGGCCGCGCACGATCACCATGGCGTTCGCCGCCGGTGGGCCTACCGGCGTCCGCTTCCACTGATCGTTGTTGCGGGCGAGATGGCCGAGCAGCGCTCCGTTCTCGCCGCGGGACCGGTCGAAGACGAACGGCAGGAGGGTCGCCAGCAGGCCGTCCTCGGTGGCCGTGACCAGGTCGGCCGCGCCGTGGTTGTCCAGCAGTTCGGCGATGTCCGCCTCGGATGCGGCGAAATGCTCCGGCACGTACATGGCTGCTGACTCCTCCGGCTCCGGCGGGCTCCCAGTATGAGCGCGGCCGGCGGACGGCAGCAGTGGCGGTCCGGCGAGCAGGTGTGCGAGCCCGGGCGGTCGGCCAGGCGCCGAAGAGTGTGCTGCGCCGGCCGCACCGATCGGCCATACTCCGATCCGTGACATCCGACGTCCGAACGACTTTCGTGGAAGCCGGTCGCTGCTTCGTCGATCTCGTCGACCGACTACCGGGCGATGGGTGGGACCGCGGCGGCCTGGGCGAATGGGATCTCCGGTCGCTGGTCGGGCACACCAGCCGGTCGTTGATCACTGTGATCAGCTACCTGAAGCAGCCGGCCGCCGTCGAGGACGTCCCGTCGGCGGCGGTGTACTACCAGCTCAGTGCGCAGCTGATCGCCGCCGACGCAGCCGCGGTCACCGAACGCGGGCGGCAGGCAGGGGTCGCGCTCGGTGCCGACCCGGCGGCGGCCGTCCACCGACTCCATGAGGAGGCGGTAGCGGCGGTGCGGGCCGTGGACGACGACCCCGTCATCACCACGATCGCCGGCGGCATGCGGGTGAGCAGGTACCTGCCGACCCGGACGTTCGAGCTCACCGTGCACTGTCTGGACATCGGCGCCGCCTGCGGTATTTCCGTCACACCACCGGCGTCCGCGCTGGCGGACTCCCTGCGGCTGGCTACGGATGTTGCGCTGCTCCGCGGTGACGGACCTGATCTGCTGCTGACCCTCACCGGACGCAGGTCCCTACCCACCGGCTACTCCGTCGTGTGACGCCGGATCACTCGGCGGGTGCCGTATGCGATGCGGACGAGACCGATGAAGCCGGAAATGCTGTTCATGGGAGAAGATGGCGATGCTCCGTCGGAAAAGCCGGCCACCGCATCACTCGCCTGCGGCCGCGGCTTCCTCGGGGGTCGCGTAACAAACGCCCCTGACCACCATGTAGGCGCACTGTTCCGTCGTGCTGTTCGCTTGGGAAAGTGCCGATTCCTGTTCGGCGGACTGCTGAGCCTGAATCTCGCCCGATGTCGGTTCCTCACCACAAATGGTGCCGCAGCGGAGGTTGTCGGGAACGTTGTCTCCCGGTGACAATCCGGCTGCCAACGCTCGGGCCGCAGTTTCCGGGGAAATCCAGCCGCGCTCGTCGTACCACCCGTTGGCCAGGGCGTCGTCGAGCGCGGACGACGGGTCCTGCCCGTCGGCGCCGCCGTTGTCGTTGTTCTCGGCGCTGTCGTTGTTCTCGGCGCTGTCGGCGTTGTCGGCGTTGTCGGCCCTGTCGCTGTTCTCGGCGTTGTCGGCGCTGTCGGCGTTGTCGGCGTTGTCGGCGGCGGGCGGCTCGATCGCCTCGGCAGCAGCGGCGTCCGCAGCCGACTGCTGCGCCGCATCCTGTGCCGCGGCGGCCTTCTCGGCGGCGGACTTGGCGGCGGCGGACTTCGCGGCGGCTGCCTGCTGCGCTGCGGATTGCGCGGTGGCCCTGGACGTTGAGGCTGCCGCCGATGCGGCGGCTCGACGAGCGGCTTCATCTCCGGCGGCCGCTCGCGGGGCCTCAGCCGACGACGGCGGAACCGCGGTGACGCCTGTATTGATCACCGGTGCGGTGCTGTCACCATCCGGAGACAATTCCCCGGTCGCGCAACCGGAGAGAACGCCGCCGGTGAGAGCGCACGAAAAAAGAATCCTCCACATCCGTTTCCCCATGACGCCATGGTCGCATGGCCGGAAACGCACCTACGGCATCTCCGGCCAGCGATTCCATGCAGGTTTTGTGCGTCCCTTGATCAACCCGGTGCATCGAACGCTGATTCTTCGCCACCCAATAGTGGAGTACAGCCACCATTTGAAGGTGGCGGGGATGACCGGCAGTGAATTCGGCTGCCCGATCGGCCGGGCGGTTGATTTCGACCGGGTTTGTCCCGCCAGCTGCCCCTGCGCACCGCACCGAACGGTGCGGTGCCAGGAGTCCGGGTGGCGGTAGCGGTGGGATTTGAACCCACGGAGGAGTTGCCCCCTCACACGCTTTCGAGGCGTGCTCCTTAGGCCGCTCGGACACGCTACCGGCGACGACTATACCGGCGTCGCGAGCGCCGCCCGACCAGCCCGGGGGCCGGCCGGCCCACTCCGGATCACAGCGACGACGCCGGGCTCCGGAGCCGGATCAGCTCCTGGACGAGACCGATGACATCCTCGACGCCCTCCTCCGAAGGATGCGGCAGCTCGGCCGCTTCCTCGCCGGCGAGCGTTGCGTTGTAGTACATGCCGTACCCGACCAGCATCACCAGCCGGGCAATCGCCGGGTCGCCGACCGCGATCAGCAGCGATCGGTACCAGCGGTCGTGGACCGCGGCGAGCACCTGCCTGGTCCGCGAGTGCGAGCGCTGCAGCAGCCTGGTCGCGGCGATCATCGTCAGGTCCAGGGGGCTGTCCGCGTGAGCCGACGTGCGGACGTAGTACGCCACCGGGCCGTCGGCGGCGCTGTTCATCTGGGAGAGGTCCTCGTCGGCCAGTGACTCCAGCCGCGCCAGCAGTCCCTCGATCAACGCCTCACGCGAGTTGAAGTGGTAGATCAGCCCGCCCTTGGACACCCCGGCGGCCCTGGCGACGGCATCGAGGGTGGTCTCGCGTTCGCCGTGCTCGATCAGCAGTCGCTGGAAGGCGTCGAGCACCTTCTCGCGGGCGGCGGGCGGCGGGGGCACGCCCCCACCGTAGCGAGCGACGCTCGAGAGCAATCTCCAGCGCGCCGGCCCTGCCCCGTTCGTCGGGTGCGGCGTTCAGCGCCCGGTCGCAGCGTCCCGCCTTCGGCTGTCCTGCGTTCAGGCCGCCTGCGCCGGCCAGCCTGACCGTTCACGCGGGCTGCGCTCAGGTGTCACGCGCCGAGAGCACGCAGAACTCGTTGCCTTCCGGATCGGCCAGCACGGTCCAGGACACCGACGGATCCTGACCGACGTCCACCCGGGTTGCCCCGAGTTCCAGCAACCGCGCGATCTCGGCGTCCCGGTCGTCGCCGGTGTGCGGCGCCAGGTCCAGATGCAACCGGTTCTTGACGGTCTTTCCCTCCGCGACCGGGACGAACACCAGTCCGGGAGGCACCTGCTCCCAAGGCGTCGACCGGATCAGCTCCACCGTCGCGTGCTGGGGAACGAGAACCACCTCGTCGGCGGACTCGTAGGCCTTCTTCCAGCCGAGGGCCGTTGCCCACCAACTGCCCTGCGCCGTCACGTCGCGACAGTCGATCACGGTGCTGTACCAGCGAAGTGCCATTGCTTCCTCCCTCGCAACTGCCGGCGGTGCGCCGCCCTTACTGCTCTCGGACGACTGTGTTCCCGGACGACAGTGTTCCCCGGACCACAGTGTGTTCCCGCACCGCAGTGTGTTCCCGGACGACAGGTATGTTCCCGGACGACAGTGTTCCCGGACGACAGCTCCCGGACGACAGTTCCCGGACGACAGTGTTCCCGGACGACTCTGCCTGCTCGACGAGCCGCCCTTGGCCGCTCTGCCGATCGACGCCTCCGGCCCGCGGACGGCTGTCCGCAACGGTTTTCTCCACCACAACCCGTTGTCCTGCCCGACAACGGTTGTCTCACCCCTACCGCAGCTCGGCCCGGCGCCAGCTTGTTACTGCACCAACTGGTCGGTATAGTGACGAGAAGCAGTTTCATTGAATGTCGGTCCCCTACGCAAGAGGAGTTCGCACCATGTCCACCGCCATCCATCCGGGAACGGCGCAGCCGGCCCCGGGCGGCACACCCACCCACGCCCCGGCCCGCGCCGGGGTGCGCGAGTGGCTGGCGCTGGGCGTGCTGCTGCTCCCGGTCCTGCTGGTGGCCGTCGACGCGACCGTGCTGAGCTTCGCACTGCCGGCGATCTCGGAGGCGCTCAGTCCCACCGGGACCCAGCTGCTGTGGATGATCGACATCTATTCGCTCGTCTTGGCGGGCCTGCTGGTCTCGATGGGAAGCTTCGCCGATCGGATCGGCCGCAGGCGCCTGCTGCTGATCGGCTCCATCGGCTTCGCGGCCGTCTCGGTGATCGCCGCGTACGCACCGTCCGCCGAGGCGCTGATCGCCGCCCGCGCGGCGCTGGGCTTCTTCGGCGCCATGCTGATGCCGTCGACACTGTCGTTGCTGCGCAACATCTTTCTCGATCGGCAGCAGCGCCGGCTTGCGGTGGCGATCTGGGCGGCCGGATTCTCCGGCGGTGCCGCGCTCGGCCCGATCGTCGGCGGCTTCCTGCTCGAGCACTACTGGTGGGGATCGGCGTTCCTGATGGCCGTGCCGGTGCTGCTCGTGCTGCTCGTGCTCGCCCCGATCTTCGTCCCGGAGTCGCGGGACCCGAACCCGGGCCCGGTCGATGTGCCCAGTATCGGGCTGTCCCTGCTGGCCATGGCCCCGGTCGTGTACGCGATCAAGAGCATCGCCCATGACGGGCTGACCGTGTTGTCCAGCGCGCTCGTGCTTGTCGGGATCGCCGCCGGCGCAGCATTCGTCCGGCGCCAGCTGCGCCGCCCGAAACCCATGCTCGACGTCCGGTTGTTCACCCGCAGCGCCTTCAGCGGCGCCGTGCTGGCGAACCTGCTCAGCGTCTTCTCGCTGGTCGGCTTCCTGTTCTTCATCTCCCAACACCTGCAGCTGGTGCTCGGCGAGAGTCCGATGCAGGCCGGACTGATCCTGCTGCCCGGCCTGGTCGTCACCGTCCTCGCAGGTCTTGCCGTCGTGCCGCTGGTGCGCCGGGTCAGCCCGCGGACCGTGGTGGCCGGCGGGCTGCTGGTCAGCGCGGCCGGTTACGCCGCCGTGCTGCTCGGCGCGGCCGGGAGCTCGGCGATTGCGCTGATGGCGGCCTTCGCGTTGCTCTCGCTTGGCATCGGCGCCGCGGAGACCATCTCCAACGACGTCATCATCTCCAGCGCCCCCGCTCCAAAGGCCGGTGCGGCGTCGGCAATCTCGGAGACCGCGTACGAACTCGGCGCCGTCCTGGGCACCGCCGTGCTGGGTGGGATCCTGACCGCTGCGTACACGTCACGGGTGGTCGTCCCGACCGGCGTCGGCGCCCCGGACAGCACCACGGCGAGCGAGACCCTGGGCGGGGCAACCGCGGTGGCGGGACGCCTGCCGGAACCCCAGGCCTCGCAGCTGCTGTCGTCCGCCCAGGACGCGTTCGGCGCCGGGGTGGGGGTCACCTCGGTGATCGCGGTGGTCCTGATGGTGGCCGCCGCGGGCCTGGTCTGGGCCACCCTGCGCGGGAAGGGCGCCGAAAGCTGAGCGGTCGGCCGGAGGCCGGCTGAGTCACCGGCTGAGCCGACGCAGGCCGGACCTACACCGGTTCGGTCGGCACCGGTTCGGCCGGCCGATTGCCGCCCAGCGCCTGCTTCACCAGCGGCGCCACCTTGGTGCCCAGCAGTTCGATGGCCTTGAGCGAATCGCTCTGCGGCACGCTGGACAGGTCCATCTGGAAGCCCTGCCGGTCGTGACCGAGGTCGCCGTGCAGCGCGACGACCCGCTCCGCCACCTGCTCGGGTTCGCCGATGAAGTACGCACCACCGGGCGCGGCCTGCGCCTCGTACGACGCCCGATCCGGCATCGGGAATCGCCGCTCGATGGCGATCCGGCGCATCGAGTCGAGCCAGTACGGGAAGAACCGGTCCAGCGCCTTCCCGTCATCGCTGACGAATCCCATCCCGGACACGCCCACCTCGGGTGTCCCGCCCGGACGCTCGCTCTGCGCGAACGCGCGGCGGTACAGATCCACCAGCGGCGCGAACCTGGCCGGCTGGCCGCCGATGATCGCGTAGTTGACCGGCAGCCCGAGAAGCCCTGCGCGGACCGAGGATTCGGGGTTGCCACCGGTGGCGACGGCAATCCGCAGGTGCTCGCCGAGGCCCGGCTTGTCGTACGGCCGGGGCAGGATGACGGCGTTCTCCAGTGCCGGGCGGAACCGGCCCGACCAGGTGATCGGATTTCCGGCATCGATGGCCAGCAGCAACTGGATCTTCTCGTCGTACAGCGCCTCGTAGTCGGCGAGGTCCGCACCGAACAGCGGGTACGACTCGATGAACGACCCGCGCCCGGCCAGCAGCTCCATTCGGCCGCGGGAGATCAGGTCCATCGTGGCGAACTGCTGGTACAGCCGCACGGGATCCTCGGTGCTCAGCACGGTGACGGCGCTGCCCAGGCCGATCCGGGTGGTCTGCGCGGCCGCCGCCGCCAGCACGATCGAGGGCGCCGACACGGCGTAGTCGGGCCGGTGATGCTCTCCGATGCCGAAGAAATCCAGACCGACCTGCTCGGCGAGCCGGATCCGCTCCAGCAGATCCGTCATCCGCTGCGCAGGCGAAACCCTCTGCTTCGTGACGGGGTCCGGATGGATGTCGCCGAAGCTGTACACGCCCAGGTCCATAGTCGCTCCAGCGCCTCAGTCGGGGTCGTTGTTCCCCGGGGTGTTCCGGCCGGTCCGGCGGGAGGAGAAGAAATCGCGCATCAGCTCGGCGCACTCAGTGTCCAGCACCCCGCCCCGCACCTCGACCCGGTGGGCCAGACGCCGATCGCGCAGCACGTCCCACAGTGACCCGGCCGCCCCGCTCTTCGGTTCCCAGCAACCGAAGACCACCCGCTCCACCCTGGCCGCGACGACGGCGCCGGCGCACATGGTGCACGGCTCCACGGTGACGGCCAGCGTGCATCCTGTCAGATTCCACCCGCCCAGCACGGTCGCCGCCGCACGCAGCGCGACGATCTCCGCGTGCGCGGTGGGGTCGCCGGTCGCCTCTCGCGCGTTCCAGCCCTCGCCGACGAGAACGCCGTCATCGGACAGCACGACGGCGCCCACCGGCACATCGGCCGAATTCTCGGTGCGCCGCGCCACCGACAGCGCGATCCGGATCAGGTCGGCGTCCGTGGGACGCTCGCCGGGCAACTGCACGACCTGCGGCTAGTCGCCTGCGACGGAGTCGCCAGGCGCAATCAGATACCGAGGGCGAGTCCGGCCGCACTTGCCGGACACGTCCTAGACCTTTTCCAGCACGGCGGCGAACGCGTCACCGAATCCGCAGCGCTGCGCGATCATCGACAGCTGTTCGTCGGGGTACAGGTCGACCTCGTCGACGATCAGCTGCAACTCCTGCTCCGGCACCCCGAGGTCGGCGAGCAGCGTCAGGTCACCCTCGGGCCACGGGTCGTCCTCGATGTCCTCTTCCTCCGGGGCCGGCACCTGCAGGAGGTCGAGCACGTCGGCGGCGATGTCGTAGTCCAGCCCGGCCGTGGCGTCGGAGAGCAGCAGCGCTGCGCCGCCGGGGATCGGCCGGACGATGACGAAGAACTCGTCATCGATCGCGAGCATCGCGAAGACCGGGCCGGTGGTTGCCAGCCGACGCAACGCGGTGATGACGCCGTCGAGGTCGTCCAGCAACTCGGCCGCCAGCAGGGAGCAGCGCCAGGTCGCCTCGTCGCGGGTCACCGCGACGCCGAAGCCGTCCGGGGTTGCTGAACTGGCTGTACTCACGGGGCGCAACGTTACGGGCTCGAAAGGGCGGTTGCTACGCAGTACCCGAATCCGCCGGACGCCGCGGTGACACAGCACAGTCGGGCCGGAACCCAGCGTGGTGACGTCCGACTCTCTGCGGCAAGTTGTCGCGACGAAGACAACGAGCCCGGCCATGATGTCTCCTATGACCGCAGACGCTGCTCCTGCCCGGTCGGACCAGGCCGTCCTCCCCGCCGCAGTGTGTGTGCTGGGCCTGGGGCTGATCGGCGGTTCACTCGTTCGCGCGGCGCAACCCCTGCTGCCGGCTTTCGGCTGGTCCCCGAGCGAGACGACCCGCACGGCGGCGGCGGGTGACGGGTGCGACGTCGACGACACCCTTGCCGCGAGCTTGAAACGCGCGACGGACCTCGACGCGCTGGTGGTGCTGGCCGCGCCGGTGACGGCGTTCGGGTCCATCCTGCGCACGATCAACGAGGTCGCCCCCACCGTGCGGCTGACGGACGTGGCGGGCGTCAAGGCACAGGTGCATGACGATGTCGCGATGCTGGCGCCGCGGGCCCGGTTCGTCGGCTCCCACCCGATGGCCGGCACCACGGAATCGGGATGGCGGGCCGGTTCGGCGACGCTGTTCGAGAACGCCGCCTGGGTGACGACACTGACCGAGGACACCGATGTCGACGACTGGTTGACCCTGGCCGGACTGGCACTCGCGGTCGGCAGCCGGGTGGTGCCGACCGAGCCGGAAGCACACGATCTGGCGGTCGCCCGGATCTCCCACCTGCCGCACCTGCTCGCCTTGGCTCTGGCACAGGTCGGTGAGCACGGCGGATCGCTGGCGTTGTCCCTGGCGGCGTCGTCGTTCGCCGACGGCACCAGGGTGGCCGGCACCCGGCCGGCGCTGATCCGCGCGATGTGCGAGGCCAACCGGACCGCCCTGATCGACGCGGTCGACGACGCGCTCGGCATCCTCGGGGTGGCGCGCGGTTCGCTGGCCTCCACCGGTTCGCTGGCGAAGCTCGCCGACTCCGGGCACCAGGCGCGCAGCGCGTTCGACGCCCGGGGTGGTGCTCTGCGTCCGGTGACGCTGGACGGCGACGACCTCGTCGATCAGTTGCTCGCGGTCGGCGCGGCCGGCGGGCACGTCTCGGCGGTCCGCCGGACGGATGCCGGACCGGTGGTCAGCGCCTGGTACCCGGACGACGACGACTGACCGCCCCTCGGCTCGCCGGTTGGACAGTGCCGCTCACAGGTTGCCGCGGGCGGCCTGCTCCCGCTCGATCGACTCGAACAGGGCCTTGAAGTTGCCCTTGCCGAAGCCGAGCGACCCGTGCCGCTCGATCAGCTCGAAGAAGATGGTCGGCCTGTCGCCCAGCGGCTTGGTGAAGATCTGCAGCAGGTAGCCGTCCTCGTCCCTGTCGACCAGGATGCCGCGCTTCTTCAGCTGCTCGACGGGCACCCGGACGTGCCCGATCCGCTCGCGCAGCGCCGGGTCGTCGTAGTAGGCGTCGGGGGTGCTGAGGAACTCGACGCCCTCCGCGCGCAGCGCGTCGACGGTGCCCAGGATGTCGTTGGTGGCCAGCGCCAGGTGCTGGCAGCCGGGCTCGCCGTAGAACTCCAGGTACTCGTCTATCTGCGACTTCCGCTTCCCGGCCGCCGGCTCGTTCAGCGGGAACTTCACCCGGTGATTGCCGTTGGCGACCACCTTCGACATCAGGGCGGAGTACTCGGTGGCGATGTCGTCCCCGACGAACTCGGCCATGTTCACGAAGCCCATCACCTTGTTGTAGAACTCGACCCAGTAGTTCATCCGGCCGAGTTCGACGTTGCCGACCGCGTGGTCGAGCGCCTGGAACAGCCGCCGCGGCGCGCCGGGCCGCTTGACGAAGGACGACCGCGCGGGCGACGTACCCGGGCAGGTACGGGCCGGTGTACCGGCTGCGGTCGACGAGGGTGTGCCGGGTGTTGCCGTAGGTGGCGATCGCGGCCAGCCGGACGGTGCCGTGCTCGTCGGTCTCGTCATGGGGCTCCACCAGCACGGTCGCGCCCTGGCGGCGGGCATGGGCGATGCACCGGTCGACGTCCCGCACCTCCATCGCCAGGTCGACGACGCCGTCGCCGTGCTTGCGGTGCTCGTCGAGCAGGGAGCTGGCCGGCGACACCCCGCCCTGCAGGACGAACCGCGCCGATCCCGACGTCAGGACGTAGGCGGTGTGGTCGCGCTGCCCGACCTCCGGGCCGGAGTACGCGACCAGGTCCATCCCCCACGCCGACTGGAAGTAGTGCGCGCTCTGCGTCGCGTTGCCGCAGGCGAACACGACAGCGTCCATCGCGACGACCGGGAACGGGTCGGAGCTGGTGTCGTGCTCGACCAGCCCGACAAGCCTGGTCAACGAGTCGGCGTCGAGTTCGGCGGAAAGCTCCTGGCCGGTCAGCGCGATGGGTGCGGAGGCGCTGGCAGCGGCGGTGGTCGGCAACGGCGGTGTCGGCAACGGCGGTGGTGGGCGCGGCTGCGGTCGGCGTGGTCGTCATCTGGACAGGGTCGCCGCTGGCGTCACACTGAGCAAGAGTTGGCCGTACTGCTGGCCAACATGCACAGAGTGCCCGACAGCCACCGAGGATGATTGGACAATCTGCCTATGCTGCTCGGCATGACCATCGACCGGCTCGACGCCGCGATTCTTCAGGTGTTCGCCGCCGAACCGCGGATCGGCGTGGTGGAGGCGGCCCGCCGGGTCGGCGCGGCCCGGGGCACGGTGCAAGCCCGGCTGGACAAGCTGCAGCGCACCGGCGTCATCGCCGACCTGGCACCGACCATCGACCCGGCCGCACTCGGGTACCCGGTGACGGCGTTCCTGTCGCTGGAGATCGCCCAGGGTCGTGGGCGCGGTGACGTCACCGCGCACCTGGCCGCCATCCCCGAGGTGATCGAGGTGCACACCATCACCGGCTCGGCCGACCTGCTGGTCCGGTTGGTCGCCCGGTCCAATGCCGACCTGCAGCGGGTGATCGACGACGTGGTGCGTGACCCGGCCGTGCTGCGGACCGCGACGGCGATCGCGCTGGACACCCCTGTTCCGCGCCGGACCGACCTGCTGATCACGCAGGTCGCCGATGGCCGATGACGTCCCGCTCGAGTTCCACCGCTACCCGACGACGAGCCGTACGGGTTGCTCGTCCCGAACAGCGACCCGACCTGCGCAATGGTGCCGGTCCGGCGGCCGCGGCGCCGTACCCTTTGAGCTGACCGGCCCATCCCGACATCGCGTTTCGGGCATCCCGCAGATCGGACGAACATGCACCGCCTCGCCGGCTTCATGCGCACGTACTGGAACCGCGGCGAGCCCGGCCGGGCCACGCCGCGATCGCTGGTGGTCTTCATGCACCGGATGTGGCTGGCGGCGTTCGCGTTCAAACTGCTCGGGTCGTCGTGGGACGTGTCGTGGCACTTCAAGTGGCTGCGCGACGATCTGGCGGCCGCACACGTGCTGAACACCGTCGGCACCGGGATCGCTATCGGCCTGGTGCTCTCGCACACCTTCACCGGGTACGGCACCGACCGCCGCTCGCTGCGGATCATGCAGATCGGCACCGGCATCTTCGTCCTGGCCGGCCCGATCGACGTCATCAACCACCGGGTGAACGGCCTCGACCTGACCGCCTGGTCACCCTCGCACCTGCTGCTCTACGGCGGCACCGCAATCATGATCGCCGGGGTGATCCGCAACTGGTACCACGCGTTCCCCGGCGACGGCGGGTACGCGCGGCAGTGGCGGCTCGGGCTGACCGCGTTGTGGGCGTTCCTGTTCGAGGACATGTTCTTCCCGACCGGGCAGCAGGAGTACGGGATCCTCGAGGTCGCGTCGTGGTTCCGTGGGCTGCCCTACGCCGAGCCGGAACTGCTGAGCTTCGCCGCGGGTCAGATCGGTCGACCGGTGGACGACATCGCGATCGAGTCCTTCGCGATGCCGATCGCGCCGTGGGTGTACCCGGTGTGGGCGATCGCGATCTGCGTGCCGATCCTGGTGTTCGCCCGGATCATGGTCGGGTGGCGTTGGACCGCAACGGTTGTCGTGTCCTCGTACCTGCTGTACCGCTGCCTGATCTGGCCCCTGCTCACGTTCACCATCTTCCCGCCGAGCGTGGTGCCGTTCTGGTTGCTGCCGGTGGGCGTGGTGGTCGACGCGGTGTTCCTGATGCGGCTCGGCCATCAGCCGCGGGGCCCGTATCTGCGGGCGGTGGTGGGCGCCGTGACGGTCACGCTGGTCGGGTACGGCGCGCTGTGGCTGCAAACGGTCGCCTTCGGCACGCCGACGAACCTGGGTCGGCTCACCATCGGTGACATGCGGGCCGCGTTCGAGCGGGGCGATGCCCTGCACATGGTGCCGGTGTCGTGGACGTCGATCTGGGTCGCGGCGCCGGGATTGCTGGTGACCTGGGCGGGCGTGACCTGGCTCGCCGCCCGCAGCGTCGGGCTGGAATCGCCGCGGCCGCCGCAGCCGTCCGTTGCGTACGGACGGGAACCGCAGCGGGACGACCGCAGAGCCCTGGCCGGCTGGCCGGTGTCCGACGACGGTGCCGTCGCCCGCTCCGCCTGAGCAGGTCCGACCGTTGGTGGACGACGCCAGTAGCACCCCGGCGGGTTTGCAGCTGCCGAGCCCGGGGCTGGTGGTGCTCGTCGGGCCGTCCGGTTCGGGCAAGACGACGTGGGCCCGGCAACACTTCGCCACCAACGAGGTGCTGTCCTCGGACGCATTGCGGGCAGTGGTCGGCAGCGGCGAGGGGGATCTGGACGCCTCGGTCGACGCGTTCGCCGTACTGGACGCCGTGCTCGCCGCCCGTCTCCGGCGCGGGCTGACCACAGTGCTGGACACCCTCGGCCTGGATGCGGACCGGCGGCAGGACGCGGTGGCCGCGGGCCGCGCCGTGGGGTTGCCCGTGGTGGCGGTGCGGTTCAGCACTGCGCTGGACGTCTGCCGGCGACGCAACCGGGAGCGCCCCCGACCGGTGCCCGCGCCCGTGTTGAAGGGCCAGTTCCAGCGGGCGGCCGCCGCGGACCTCGACGCCGACGGGTTCGACCTGGTGCTCACCGTTGACACCGCGGACGCGGCCACAGCGGCCGGCCCGGCTGCCAGCGCAGGTTCAGCAGCAACTGCCGGCGCGGGCGGCGCCGTGACGTCCGACGCGGTCGCCGATCGCGACACCAACCCCGCAACCGGTTCCCCACTGAAATTCTCGCTGCAGATCTCGGCGTTCCCGTGGGGCAAGGACCCGCGGCGGTGGCTTCGGGACGTCGCGACGACCGCGGAGGCCGCCGGGTTCACCGGCCTGGCGGTGATGGACCATCTGCTGCAGATCCCGCAGGTGGGCCGCGCCTGGGACCCGATCCCGGAGGCGTTCGTGACCCTGGGCTACCTGACCGGCGTCACGGATCGGGTCGACCTGGGCGCACTGGTGACCCCGGTGACGTTCCGCGCCGCGCCGCTGCTGGCGAAGATGCTGGCCAGCCTGGACGCGGTGTCCGGCGGTCGTGCGTTCTGCGGGATCGGCGCGGGCTGGTTCGGCCGGGAGCACGCCGGCTACGGGCTGCCCTTCCCGTCCGCGGCGGCCCGGCTCGATGCACTCGAGTCGACCATCGGCGTGCTGCGGGCGTTCTGGGGTCCGGGCACGAAGCCGTATGCGGGCCTGCCGGAGACGACCTGCTACCCGCGGCCCGGCCACATCCCGATCCTGGTCGGCGGCGGCGGGGAGCGGCGCACGCTGGACATCGCGGCGCGGCTCGGGGACGGCTGCAACGTCAGCTCGGCTCCCGGGGTTGTCGACCGCAAGATCGCCGTGTACCGGGCGCACGCCGAGCGGGCCGGGCGATCAGCGAAGGACCTGCGGATCACCGTGCTGGACCTGCCGATCGTCGGCGACGGACCCGACGACGTCGCCCGGCTGGTCGAGGCGCACCGGGGCCGGACCGCGGCGGCGACCTACGCCGCCGCCCACCACGCCGGCACGGTTGACCGGCACATCGTGCGTTACCGCGGCCTTGCCGGGAAGGGCGTCGACACGGTCTTCGTCAGCCTGCCCGACCTGTCGGGCCCGGCCGAGGTCGAGCGGTTCGCCGAGGTGATCGCGGCCTTCTCCGGCGTGGCCGGAGGCCCCGGCGTCAGAACGGGGTGACAGAAGCGCGGGTCAGCACCACGGCAACACCGAAGGCCAGCGCCAGGACGATCAGTTCCCACCCGCACCACACGGCGATCGCGGTGCGCCGGCCGGCCGCGATGGCCGGCATCAGCCGGGTCCGGACCACCACGGCGATGGCCGCGACGATCGCGATCAGCACCGCCTTGGCCAGCACCAGGACGCCGAACCGGGTGCCGAACAGCGAGCCGGGCAGCGTGGTCACCGGCGACAGCGCCAGCTCGAGCAGCCCGGTGAAGATCCCGCTGACGCCGACGATGACGACGCACCAGGTGGCGAGCCGGGAGTACCGCGGGATCGCAGCGGCCAGCAGGGCGGGGCGCCGGCTGAGGAAGGCGATGACCGCTCCCAGCGACCCGGCCCAGGCGCTGGCCGTGACCACGTGCAGTTCCATGACGACCATCGACAGGTCGTGGTAGGCCCAGTTCGATGCGTGCCCGGTCAGCGGCAGCGGCAACAGGCCGAACAGCGCGATCCCGGCCCGCAACTCGGCCGGCACGTTCTCGCCGTGCCGCAGGCTGAGTCGCGCGAGCAGCAGCGAGATCAAACCGCACGCGGCGGACAGCAGCAGCCCCTTGCCGGCCGGGATGTTCGACACGTACTGCCAGATGGCGGCCGGGGTCGGCGCGGCGCCCGGGTTGAGCTCCGCGGTGAGCAGCACGATGGACAGCAGCGCGGCAGCGCTCCAGCCGGCGGAGGCCCAGACCCCGACCCGCCGGGCGGAGCGCATCACCGGTTCGGTGTCGTCGGGCCGGTCGAATCCGAGCAGCCTGGCCAGGATGGCCACCCCGGCCGCCGTCACCGCGCAGACGTCGAGCAGCGTCCTGGTCACCGGGATCCCGAACCGGACCAGCGGACCGGGTTCGGTCAACCCGGCGATCTGCGGCAGGTCCGTCGCGCCGGTTGCCGACGATCGCGGCCACCACGGCCGCGGCCGCGAGGATCCCCGCGAAGGCAGCCGCCGATCGGGTGAGGCCGGCGAAGGAGATGTCGCCGAGAGCGGCCGGCTTACCCGCCGCCGGTGGTTTCCGCCGGGTCCGCGGTGTCGGCGCGGTCGGCGCGGTCGGCGCCGACGCGGGTTTCGGCGGGCGAACGGTCACCGGTCCATGGTGGCACGGGCGGCATGGTGGTACGGCCCGCGCTCGATCCGCTGCCGTCCGTCAGCGCTGCCGGCGCACCCGGCTCATCGCCCAGTCCGGTTCGTCGGATTGCCGCACGTCGCCGTCCTCGCCGAAGAGCAGGAACGAGTCGAAGGTCCTGGCGAACGCGCGGTCGTGGGTGACCGCGACGACGGTGCCGGCGAACGCGTCGAGCGCGACCTCCAGCGCCTCCGCGGAATGCAGGTCCAGGTTGTCGGTCGGCTCGTCGAGCAGCATCAGGGTCGCACCGGACAGCTCGAGCAGCAGGATCTGCAGCCGCGCCTGCTGCCCGCCGGACAGGGTGTCGAAGGTCTGCTCCCCCGCCCTGGCCAGCCCGTACCGGTCCAGCGCCCGCGCCGCCGGCTCCCGGCCGAGGCCCGAACGGTGCTCGTTCCCGCGGTGCAGGATGTCCAGCAGCGTCCGGCCGGCGAGTTCGCCGTGCGCGTGCGTCTGGCGGAAGAAGCCCGGCCGCACCCGGGAGCCGAGCGTGGCCGTCCCGGTGTGCGGGACCGGGTCGATGTCCTCGTCGGACACCGGCCGGTGCTCGATGTCTGGGTCCGAGCCGCCGCGGGCGAGCAGGCGCAGGAAGTGTGACTTCCCGGAACCGTTGGAGCCCAGGACGGCGACCCGGTCGCCGTAGAAGATCTCCAGGTCGAACGGCTTCATCAGCCCGGTGAGCTCCAGGTTCCGGCAGACCACCGCCCGCTTGGCGGTGCGGCCGCCGGTGAGCCGCATCGTCACCTTCTGCGACAGCGGAACGGCCTGCGGCGGTCCGGCCTCCTCGAACTTCGCGAGCCTGGTCTGCGCCGCCTGGTACCGGGAGGCCAGCCCGTCGTTGTACGCCGCCTTCGTCTTGTACATCAGGACCAGCGCCTTGAGCTTGGCCCGTTCCTCGTCCCACCTGCGGCGCAGCTCCTCCAGCCGGGAGTTCCGGTCGTCCCGGGCCGACCGGTATGTCTCGAACGAGCCGCCGTGCACCCAGGACACCGCGCCCGCGACGCCCGGTTCGAGGGTGACGATCCTGGTCGCGGCGGTGGACAGCAGTTCCCGGTCGTGCGAGACCAGCAACACCGCCTTGGCCGACGCGGACAGCTTCTGCTCCAGCCACTGCTTGCCGGGTACGTCCAGGTAGTTGTCGGGCTCGTCGAGCAGCAGCACCTCCGCCGGACCGGCCAGCAGCAGCTCCAGCACCAGCCGCTTCTGCTCGCCACCGGAAAGGCTGGTCACCGCGCGGTATTTCGCCCGGTCGTAGGGCACCCCGAGGGCCGCGACGGTGGCGACGTCGAACGCCGTCTCGTGCCCGTAGCCGTCGACGTCGGCCCAGTCGGCCAGCGCCTGCGCGTACCGCAACGCGACGGCGTCCGAGTCGTCGGCCATCATCTCCAGCTCGGCGGCGTCCACCGCCGCCGCGGCCTCGCGCACCGCCGCGGGCGAGACGGACAGCAGCAGGTCCCGGACCGTGGAGTCGTCCCGCACCGACCCGATGAACTGGCTCATCACCGCGAGCGTCCCCGACCTGCCGACCGCGCCGTCCTCGGGCGGAACCTCCCCCGCGGCGATCCGCAACAGGGTGGTCTTGCCGGTGCCGTTGGGCCCGATCAGCGCGGTGACCTGGCCGGCGCCCGCCCGGAAGGTGACGTCGGCCAGCAGCGGCCGCCCATCGGGCAGGCTGTAACCCACGCCGTTGAACTCCAGATGGCCCACCGGGCAAGCCTGCGGTGCCGCTGTCCGGGCGTCAAACCCAATCTCCGCCCGCCCCCGGCTCTTCCGCGGGAACCTGCCCTGCCCGTCGGGCGGTAGCGCTCCGAAATCGTGGGTACCCGTTAGACTACCGAGCGTGAGCACTCCGGCGGGCTCCACGCGTTTGCTGACGTGGTCGTCCGACGACGGACGTCGGCTGGAGATCGTCCGCGTCGTGCTGACCGAACGCGGCCTGCGGGCGAGCGGCTACCTGGTGGTCGTCGGCCGGCACAGCCTCGGTGCGTCCTACTCGGTGCTGTGCGACGCGGCGGGCCGCACCCGCCGGCTGACGGCGCACAGCGACTCCGCGCTGACCGACCGCGGGGTGTCGCTGACCCACACCCCCGGCGGCCCGTGGCTCGACGGCGCGGGGCAGTCCGCGCCGATACCCGGCCTGGACAGCTGCCTCGACATCGACCTGACGGCAAGCGCTTTCACCCAGTCCCTGGTCATCCGCAGGTTGGGTCTGCATCACCGGATGGGCGAGGAAACGGTGCAGCTGGCGCAGATCAACCTGCCCGATCTGAAGATCACGCCCGTGCAGCACCGGTTCTGCACCGTCAGCGCCACCCCGGCCGGTGCCACCCTCGCCCACCTCGGCCCGGACGGCGAGCGGCAGGTCACGGTCGACCGGCACGGTTTCGTACTCGACGTGCCGCGGCACTCCTACCGGCTGCGCTGACCGCGGTCCGCCGTGCTGCGGGCCGAGCGCCCCGCCGCGGAACCGACGGCAGACAGTTTTCGTTGTCCACGAGGACCGGGCGTTCCGGTCGAGAACCCACCGAGGAGCTTCAGCGATGGTCGATTTCAAGCAGCTTCGGGACAAGGCGCAGGGCCTGTTGACCGAGCACTCCGACAAGATCCAGGAAGGCATCACCAAGGCGGGCGACCTGGCCGGCAGCAAGGTCGGTCACGACAAGGTGGACCCGATCGAGGCGAAGCTGAAGGGGCTGGTCGACAAGGCGTCGGGTAAGGACGGCACGGTGCCGCCACCCACCACCGCACCGACCACCGCACCGCCCACCGCGCCGCCGACAACCCCGACCGCGCCGCCTGCCGCGCAGGCGCCGAACGATCCCACCCCGCCGCCGAAGAGCACCCCCAACCCGCCCCCGAGCGCGGTCTGAGCCCAGCGCTCGGGGATCGGCCGGCTCACGGGCGAAGAGCGGCCACCGCCGCGCGGACCCGTTTGGCGGACACCGGGACCGACGTCCTCACCGGCTGCGCGAAGGAGGCCACCCGGTACTCCTGCAGCAGGTCCCGGACGGCCGTCACGTCCGCATCGGCGCCGCGTTCCGGGGGTAGGACGGCGACCGCGCGGTCGATCTCCGTCTCCAATGCCCTGATCTCGGCGAGCCGTTCCCGGTCCCGCGCGGGCGCGGTCGGCACCCGCTCCGCGCGGACGGTGAGCGCCTGCAGTCGGCGGGCGAGGTCCGGGATCTTGGCGGCCCCTGTTCTGGTGATGAACCCGGGGGCAAGGGACGTCGACAGTTGGCCCCGCATGTCCGCCACCAGGTCGGCGATCGACGCCCCGGCTGGCCCGTCCGCGGCGGCATCGATGGCGCGCGCCGCGGCGGCCGCCGCCTGCAGTGCCTGCTCGGCGGCGACGACGACGTCGCGCACCGCCTTTGCCAGATGTGGCCGGATCCGCGCCTGCACGGCGGCAAAGGCGGCCGCATCGAAGGCAGGGCCACCGGCCCAGTCGAGCAGTGCGTCCACCGCGGCCTCGGTGGCGTCGGCGACCAGCTCCCCCACCGTCCCGTACGGTGTCACCGCCATCGTCAGCAGCTGCTCGCGGGTCAGGGATTGGCGCAGCGCGCCCAGCTGCGACGGCGCGCCGAGCAGCAGCAGCCGCCTGGTTCCGGCCCGCATCGCCCGCTGCTGGTCGGCTGCCGTGCTGAACACCGTGACGCCCACCGTGCCCCCCTCGTCGACGAGCGCCGGGTACCCCGTCACCTCGTGCCCCGCAACGGTTGTCGTGACGGTGTGGCGTAGGCCCTCGGGTGGGAACACGGTCAACCCTGTCCGCTCGACGGCGCCGGATGCCTTGGCCACCGCCTGCCTGGTGTCCGCCCGCAACGTGCTCTGCAGCTCCGTGAGGTCCTTGCCTGCGGCGACCGGACGTCCCTTCTCGTCGACCACCGAGAAGTTCATCCGCAAATGATCCGGGACCTTGTCCAGGTCGAAGTCGGCTGCCCGCACCACGACTCCGGTCAGTGCGGTCAACGCCGCGGCCAGCTCGGTCGGAAGCGAGTCGGTGCCCGGTGATCCCGCCTGGCTGCCCGACCGGTTGCCTCCCGGCCGCTGCTGCTCGATCCGGGCCAGGGCGGCGCGGGCGAAGTCCGGTACCGGAACGAAGTTGCGCCGCAGCGTCTTCGGCAACGAGCGGATCAGTGCGACGGCCAGATCCGTTCGGAGGCCCGGGATCTGCCGCTCGAACGCGGCGGCGTCGACGCGGGCGAGCACGGCGAGCGGGATCGTCACGGTGACCCCGTCGTCCCGGCGTCCCGGGTCGAACACGTAGTCCAGGTCCAGATCCAGGCCGCCGGAGCTGAATCGGTCGGGAAATGCCGCGGCGTCGAAACGTTCTGTGCCGGCGGCGATCAGCATCTCGGTGCTGAAGGTCAACAGGTCCGGCGTTGCCCTGGAGGCCTTCTTCCACCAGGAGTCGAAGTGCCGGCCCGAGGTCACCTCCGGCGGGATGCGCGCGTCGTAGAGCGCGAACAGCGTCTCGTCGTCGACGACGATGTCCCGGCGCCGGGTGCGTTCCTCCCACGCTGCGACATCCTCGAGAGCCCGCTGGTTCTGCGCGAAGAAGGCGTGCCGGGTCGTCCAGTCCCGTTCCACCAGTGCGTGCCGGATGAACAGCTCCCGGGACAGCTCCGGGTCGATCCGGTCGAACTGCACCGTGCGGGCGGCGACGATCGGGACGCCGAGCAGGAGCACCTTTTCGGTGGCCTCCACACTGGCCCGCTTGGCGTTCCAGCGCGGCTCGGAGTAGCTGCGCCGCAGCAGGTCCCCGGCGACCTGCTCGATCCAGCCGGGCTCGACCCGCGCGCAGATCCGCCCCCACAGCCGGCTGGTCTCCACCAACTCGGCCGCCACCACGAGTTGCGGCGCCGAGCGGGCCAGCGCGGAACCCGGCCAGATGACGAAACTGACGCCCCGGGTGCCCTGGTACTCCCGGCCGGGTTCCTTGCGCAGCCCGATGTGGCTGAGCAGCCCGGCGAGCAGCGCGGTGTGCACTTTTGGAGTGTCGACCTCGACGGCCAGCGATCCCCGGCCACCCTTCGCCGGTTGTGCCGGCTGCGCTGCCGGCGCCGGCGCGGTCGGCGCCCGGGAACCGCGTCTCCTTCCGCCGACCGTCGACCGCGGCGCGGTGCTGGGTTGGCGCGCGTCGGGATCCATCCTGAGCCCGCGGAGCAGTTGCCGGAGTTGCGCATGCAGGTCCTGCCATTCCCGGATGCGCAGATAGTTCAGGTACTCCCGCCGGCACATCCGTCGGAAGGCGTTGCCGGACAGCGCCTTCGCCTGATCCTCCAGGTACGACCCAGAGCCCGAGCAGCGCGCTGAAATCGGACTGCGGGTCGACGAACCGGGAGTGCGCCGCCGCTGCCTTGTCCCGCTCCTCCAGCGGGTACTCCCGGACGTCCACGATCGCCAGCGCCGCGACGATGATCAGCACCTCGCGCAGGCAACCCTGATTGTTGCCCTCGATCAGGATCCGGGCCAGCCGGGGATCCAGCGGCAACGCGGCCATGTACCGCCCGATGGTGGTGAGCCGGGCCCGCTCGGAACCGGATTGCTCCAACGCCCCGAGTTCGGTGAGAACCGTTACGCCGTCGGTGATCTGCCGCCGGTCGGGCGGATCGAGGAAGGGGAAGACCGAGATGTCGCCCAGATCCAGTGACGCCATCTGCAGGATCACCGAGGCCAGCGAAGTCCGGGCGATCTCCGGGTCGGTGTATTCCGGCCGCGCCAGGAAATCGTCCTGCCGAGTACAGCCGGATGCAGATGCCGTTCGCGACCCGCCCGCAGCGCCCGGCCCGCTGGCCGGCGGAGGCCTGGGAGATCGGCTCGATGGGCAGCCGCTGCACCTTGCTGCGCGGCGAGTAACGGGAGATCCGTGCGGTGCCGGGGTCGATGACGTACCGGATACCCGGCACCGTCAGCGACGTCTCGGCGACGTTGGTGGCGAGCACGATGCGCCGGCCGGCGTGTTGGGAGAAGACCTTGTGCTGGTCGGCCGACGACAGCCGGCCGTACAGCGGCAGCACCTCGGTGACACCCCGGCGTCCCGCGAGATGTCCGCGGAGAACCTCCGCGGTGTCGGTGATCTCGCGCTCGCCGGACAGGAACACCAGGATGTCGCCGTCGCCGGCCGCCATCAACTCGTCGGCCGCCGCACAGATGGCCTGCGCCTGGTCGACGGCCTCCTCCCGGGCCCGGGCGGCGCCGCTCGCGCCGGACGGTCGGGTGCCGGACCCCGTCCGGCGGGCGGCACCCGGCCGCTCCTCCGGGTCGCTCGGGACGTCCTCCGGGTCGACATCCGCTTGGTCGTCGACACCGAAGGGCCGGTAACGGATCTCGACCGGGTACGTGCGACCGGAGACCTCCACCACGGGGGCGTCACCGAAGTGCCGGCTGAAGCGCTGCGGATCGATGGTGGCGGACGTGATGATCAGTTTCAGGTCGGGCCTTCGGGGCAGCAGTTCCTTCAGGTAGCCGAGCAGGAAGTCGATGTTCAGGCTGCGTTCGTGCGCCTCGTCGATGATGATCGTGTCGTAGGCCAGCAGCAGCCGGTCCCTGGTGATCTCGTTCAGCAGGATGCCGTCGGTCATCAGCTTGACCAGCGTGTCCGGACCGGTGTGGTCGCCGAACCGGATCGCGTACCCGATGGCGCCGCCGACGGACGTGCCGGTCTCCTCTGCGATCCGCTCCGCCAGCGCGCGGGCCGCGATGCGCCGCGGCTGGGTGTGGCCGATGCTGCCCCGCACCCCGCGACCGATCTGCAGGCAGATCTTCGGCATCTGGGTGGACTTCCCGGAACCCGTCTCGCCCGCGACGATCACGACCTGGTTGCCGGCGATCGCGGCCGCGATGTCGTCGACCCGGTCGGAGACCGGCAGTTCGGGTGGATAGCGCAGGGTGGGGACCGCGGCCTGCCGGCGGGCGAGGCGGGCCTGCGCCGCGGTGACCTGCCGGTCGATGTCGTCCAGCGCGCGGCCGCGTTTGGCGGTGTCGGAGATCCGCCGGGCGCTGCGAAGCCGCCGGCGCAGCCGCCGTTCGTCGAGCAGGGTGAGCTCGGTCAGCCGCCCGGCCGGATCGTCTGGTCGCGGCGCATCGGGCGGCGGTGCGTCGGATGTCGGCCCGTCGAGTGTCGGCCCCTCGGGTGTCGGCCCGTCGAATGCCGGCCCGTCGGGTGTCGGTCCGTTGGGATCGACCAGCACGGGCGTGGACGTTCCCGCCCGGGGGGTTTCGGTCATGGCGGGCTCCAGGATAGGTGCGCCCGGCCGCGGCTCGGCCCGAATTTCCGCACTGACCGGGTGTCGGAACGCGCCGCTCAAGCCGGGTCGGACGGATCGATCCATTGCTCCTGTTTGGCTGCGATGTCCCAGCGGCGCGCCGCGGTCAGGGTCCCGGTCACCGGAGGCATGTCGCCGAGCACGGTGAGCGCAACGGCCAGCTGATCGGCGGTCAACTTGCGGGCCAGGGTGACGTGCGGTGTCCAGCGGCCGGCGGAGAACGTCCCGTGCGGGTTCGCCGGCCGGGCGAGTGCGCCGACCAGTTCCGCCTGGACCGCCAGCAGCTCGGTGGACGGGATGGCCAGCCGGGCGAGCACGAACCGCCGCGCACCGAACAGCACCAGCCCGCCGACAGTCACCGGCAGCGGCAGCGCGGACACCGCGGACGCCAGCCCCGCCAGGTCCGCGGCGTCGAGGCTCTCCGCCAGCGTCATCGTGATGTGCGGCCGGTTGGATGCGCCGCGGTGCCGGCCCTGACTGGGCAGGCCCGCATCCAGCAGCGCCGCCCATTGCCGCCGGATGGCGAGGTCGGTGTCGTCATCGAGGACGAGTTCCACCGAGTGCACCCGTCCATCGAAGCGCAGCCGGCCGTTCCGTGCTGCGTCGGAGCGGTGCGCCGCCGTGGCGACCCGTTGCGCGTCGGCCATGATCGGCCCGGCGGCCGGTGAAGGATGGGGGGTCGGGCCGTCGAGGTCCGCCTCGAAGGGAGCTGACCATGGCCGGACAGTCGGCGGATCCACCGACAGCGCGGGCGAGCAGCGACGCGGAACCGACCGGCGGTGCGCAGGCGGCGGCAGCGTCGCGGACCGCCGGTAGCGCCGACGCCGATCGGGCGTCCGACATGGCAGAACTTTCCGACGCCATGGGAATGGCCGCCGACAACGCCGTCCCGGAAGCGGCCGGCGCGGTGATCGGACGCTCGCCGATGGCTCGCCGGCTGCGGCAGGGCGTCATCGAGGCAGCGCGCTGGACCGTCCGGCTGCTGGTCATCGGGCTGGGCCTGTGGGCGCTGTTCTACCTGATGGGTCAGCTGTGGAGCGTGCTGCTGCCGATCCTGCTGGGACTGCTGCTGGCCACCGTCCTGTGGCCGCCGGTGCGCTTCCTGCGGCGCAAGCTGCCGAACTCGCTGGCCGCCCTGATCGCCGTCATCGGGTTGCTGGGCGTTGTCGGCGGCCTGATCGCGGTGCTCGCCCCGCAGGTCACCTCGCAGGCGCAGGACCTGGTCGACCAGGCCTCGGCGGGCCTGGGCTCGCTGCAGAACTGGCTCGCCGACCCGCCGTTCAACCTCGGTCCGGACGCGCTCGGCGGCCTGGTCGACAAGGGGATCAGCGAACTGCGGAGCAACGGCCAGGAGATCGCGAGCGTCGTGATCGGCAGCCTCGGCGCGGTGGGGTCGGCCATCGTGACGCTCGTCCTGGCGTTGGTGCTGTGCTTCTTCTTTCTCAAGGACGGGCCACGGTTCCTGCCCTGGCTGCGGACCTGGATCGGCTCGACCACCGGCCGGCACGCCGAGGTGGTGTCGGAGCGGGTGTGGACGGCGCTGGGTCAGTACGTGTGGTCGCAGGCGGCGGTCGCGTTCGTCGACGGCTTCTTCATCGGCATCGGCGTCTGGATCCTCGGCGTGCCGTTCGCCCTGCCTATCGCGGTCCTGACGTTCTTCGGCGGTTTCGTGCCGATCGTCGGCGCGTTCGTCGCGGGCGGCATCGCGGTGCTGGTGGCCCTGGTCTCCGGTGGGGTGTGGACCGCGGTCGGGGTGCTCGCCATCGTGCTGGTGGTGCAGCAACTCGAGGGCAACGTCATGCAGCCGTTGCTCGTCGGCCGGACCCTGAAGATCCATCCCGCGGTCGTGCTGGGTGCGGTGGCGTTGGGCGGCACGCTGTTCGGCATCGTCGGGGCCTTCCTCGCGGTCCCCGCGGTTGCGGTCGTCCAGGTGATCGCCCGGTACGTGCGCGAGCAGATCGACCAGCCGGCGCCCTCGGCTGCGGCGCCGACCGGCGCCGCAGATGCGGGCGGCCGACCCGACGGGGCAGGCGATGCCGAGCGCTGACGACGGAAGGCGTCGCCCCCGGTGCGGCCGGCAATGCCGAGGCGCCGACCACGGACCCCATCGCACCCCGATGCGCCGCAGTGAACGGCGCGACGGTTGGATGGGCGGATGTCGTCAGAGCCCGCCCGGGGCGCAACCGCAGGCCGCACGCTGATCCTGTTGCGGCACGGCAAGTCGGCGTATCCGCCGGGGGTGCAGGACCATGAACGACCGCTGGCGCCGCGCGGGGTCGCCCAGGCCGGCCTGGCGGGGACCTGGATCCGTCGAAACCTGCCGCGCATCGACCTGGTGATCTGCTCGACCTCGACCCGAACCCGGCAGACCCTGGAAGCGACCGGCCTCGGCCCCGGCGTGCCGGTCACCTTCACCGGCGCCGTGTACGAGGCCGACCCCGACGAACTCGCCGAGCTCCTGAAGACACTCCCGGCGCAGGATCGGACCGTGCTGCTGGTCGGTCACGGGCCGGGCATCCCGGCACTGGCCGAGCAACTCGCCGGGCGCGGGTCCAATCCGACCGCCCTGGAGCGGGTTCGGAAGAAGTTCGCCACCTCGGCGATCGCGGTAATCACCGTCGACGGCAAGTGGTCGGCCGTCGAGAACGGCCGGACACGGCTGATGGATTTCGTCGTCCCCAGGAACAAGAAGCCAACGGAAGCGAGGCAAACGGTGCCGCACGTCATCGGATTCGGTGGTTCCACCCCGGACGTTGATCCCACCGCCTGGCTGGCACCGACGGCGACGGTGATCGGCCGGGTGAGTATCGGCGCCGGGACCGGGGTGTTCTACGGGGCGGTCGTCCGCGGGGACAGCAGCACCATCGCCATCGGCTCCGGCAGCAACCTGCAGGACGGGGTCATCGTGCACGCCGACCCCGACTTCCCGGCCACGATCGGGTCCGGGGTCAGCGTCGGCCACGCCGCGGTCCTGCACGGCTGCACCGTGCAGGATGATTGCCTGATCGGCATGGGAGCGATCGTGCTGAACGGTGCGGTGGTCGGTGCCGGATCCATGGTGGCGGCCGGCGCGGTGCTCCTGGAGGGTGCCAATGTCCCGCCGGGGTCGCTGGTGGCGGGGGTCCCCGGCAAGGTGCGCCGCGAACTCACCGCCGACGAGCGGGAGGCCGTTGTGCGCAACGCCGCCCACTACGTCGAGCTCACCGCCGGGCACCGCCAGACCTGACCGATACCGTCGGACGATGCCGCCGGACCGATACCGCGTGACGGATCAGCGCCGCCGGCAGATCAGCGTGATGCCGACACGTACTTGCGGACCGACACCGGAATGAAGATCACCAGCAGGATCGCGATCCAGATCAGCGAGTACACGAAGGGATGCTGCCCGGGGAAGATGTCCGGCGGAGGTAGTGCCGGGCTGGTGTTGCCGAACAATTCCCGGGCCGCCAGCGTCACCGACGACACCGGGTTCCATTCGGCGAACGTCTTCAGCGCGGGCGGGAAGTTGTTCGTCGGCACGAATGTGTTCGCGATGAATGTCAGCGGGAAGATGATGATGAACGAGGCGTTGTTGACGACCTCCGGCGACTTCACCGACAGCCCGACGAAGGCGAACACCCACGAGATGGAGTAGGCGAACAACAGCAGCAACAGGAAGGCAAGCAGCGCCTCACCGATCGAGGTGTTGATCCGCCATCCGACCAGCAGTCCGGTGATCGACATGACGAAGATGACCAGGATGTTGTTCCCGATGTCGGCGAACGTCCGGCCGACCAGCACCGCGGACCGGGCCATCGGCAGTGATCGGAACCGATCGATCAGCCCCTTCTGCTGGTCTTCCGCGATGCTCGCCCCGGTGATCGTCGCACCGAAGACCACGGTCTGGGTGAAGATCCCGGCCATCAGGAATTCCTTGTAGTCCACCCCCGGCAGCGGGATGGCGCTGCCGAAGATGAACGCGAACAGCAAGACGAACATGATGGGCGAGAGAGTGGCGAACACCAGCAGGTCCGGCACCCGTTTGATCTTCAGCAGATTCCGCCGGGTGATCACCGCCCCGTCGGAGATGGCCCTGGCCACCGTCGTCATGACCGGGCCTCCGTGGTGTCGGCGGCCGCGTGCCTGGGGCCTCGCTTCCGGCCCTGTTTCGCGTCCTGCCCCGGGTCCGGCTCGGTGTCCGACCCGGCAGCGGCAGCGACCTCGTCCTCGGAGCTGTGCCCGGTCAGCGCCAGGAACACGTCATCCAGGTCGGGCCGGCGAAGACCCACGTCGACGATCTCGACCCCCGTTCCGTCGAGCCGGCGCAGCGCCTCCCGGAGGACCTCGGCCCCGCCCCGCACCGGGATCGTCAACGATCTGGTCTGCTCGTCGACGGTGGGTGCATCGATCGCCAGGGCGGAAAGGTTCTCCAGCACAACGGGTATCTGAGCCGTGTCGGCCACCGTGAATTCCAATCGGTGGCCGCCGACCTGCGCCTTGAGCTGATCGGCGGTACCGCGGGCGATGACCTTGCCGTGGTCGATCACAACGATGCCGTCCGCCAACCGGTCCGCCTCCTCCAGGTACTGGGTGGTCAACAGAATGGTGGTGCCGTCGGCCACCAGGGACGCGATGAACTCCCACATGCCGATCCGGCTGCGCGGATCCAGCCCGGTGGTCGGTTCGTCGAGGAACAGCACCCGGGGCCGGGCGATAAGGGACGCCGCGATGTCCAGCCGGCGCCGCATGCCGCCGGAATAGGTCTTGACGATTCGGCCGGCGGCGTCCGCCAGGTCGAAGCGCTCGAGCAGCATCACCGCCCGCTGCCGGGCGTCCGCCTTCTTCAGTTGGTAGAGCCGGCCCACCATCTCCAGGTTCTCGGTCCCGGTCAGATACTCGTCGACCGCCGCGTACTGCCCGGTCAGACCGATGATCGAGCGGACACCGTCGGCATCGGTGACGACGTCGCGGCCGAACACGGTCGCCCGCCCGCTGTCGGCGCGCAGCAGAGTGGACAAGATCCGGACAACGGTGGTCTTGCCGGCACCGTTGGGTCCGAGCAGGCCCAGCACCGTGCCCTCGGGCACCTCCAGATCGACGCCGGCCAGGGCCTTGGTCTGCTTGAAAGTCTTGACCAGTGCCTGCACCTCGACGGCCGCGTTCACCACGGGACCGCGCTTCCCGAGCACCGCTGGTACGCCGGAGGAGCATGTCCGTGCCTGTGTTCCATGGTGTATCTCCGCGCCGATGATCATGGTGTGCGATGCGCGGTCAGTACAGCACAGACCACCGACAGCCCCCGCAGAATTTCACTCACAGCCGAGCCGGTCTGCCGCCCCAGCACCAACGCTGCCGCAGCACCACGCCGCCGCGGCACCACGCCGCCGCAGGACCACGCCGCCGCAGGACCACGCCGCCGCATCGCCGGTGGCCGTCAGCGGACCGCCAGCACGAACGGATACACGGCTGCGGCGCCGGCCTGTCGCAGCTGCCGGGCAGCGACGGTGAGAGTCCACCCGGTGTCGGTGCTGTCGTCGACCAGCAGGATCCGTTTGCGGTACACCGATGTCGGGTCGGCAAGGCCGATGCGCCGAAACACCGCAGCCAGCCGGTGGGCGGAATTGGTGCCGACGACAGCAGGACGATGCTCGAGCAGCTCGAAGGTGGTCAGCACCGGCAGCGACCGGTACCGGGCCAGCCCGTCGGCGAGATGGCTGACGAGCCTGGGACGGCCGAAGGACTCGATGAAGACGATGCCGTCCACCGGTCCGGCCGAGGCCGGGAGCCAGCCGTCGAGGACCTGGACCGCCGCGTGCCGCAGCGGGATCGGCACCTCACCGTCCTCGGCGTCCGCTGCCAGCAACGCGCGGAGCGCCGTGCCCCAGCCGATCCCGTCGAGCCGCCCGACGGCTCTGCCCGGCTCCGGCTTGTCGCCGGCGGCGATCTTCCCGGTCAACGGGACCTCGAGGGAAGCCATGCCGGTCGGCCACTGGGAACGCGGCTCGACCGCGACGCCCGGCACGTCCAGTTCTGCTCGTGCCGCCTGAACGGATTCCTCGCGCGCCTGCAGGGGCAACGTCAGGCCACCGCAGTTGTCGCACCGCCCGCACGGCTCCGGCGCGGGATCGTCGAGTTGTTCGCGCAGGAACGCCATTCGGCAGGCATCGGTCGAGATGTAGGTCAGCATCGCCCGCTGTTCGACGTCCCTGGCAGCGCTCACCCGGGCATACCGGTCGGCGTCGTAGGCCCATGGTTGCCCGGTGACGGTCCACCCGCCGGACACCCGGCGGACCGCGCCGTCGACGTCGAGCACCTTCAACATCATCTCCAGTCGGGAACGGCGCAGTGTCACCCGCGGCTCCAGCGCCGGCAACGACAACGGCCTGCCCGCGTCGGCCAATTCCTCCAGGGTCGCCCGGACGTCGGCTTCCGCCGGAAACCCCAACGATCCGAAGTACTTCCAGATGTCCACGTCGTCGGTGCCCGGCAGCAGCACCACCTCGGCGCGGTCCACGCCGCGGCCGGCGCGGCCGACCTGCTGGTAATAGGCGATCGGCGACGGCGGCGCCCCGAGGTGCACGACGAACGCGAGATCCGGCTTGTCGAACCCCATCCCGAGCGCGGACGTGGCCACCAGAGCCTTCACCCGCCCGGCGAGCAGGTCGTCCTCCGCCCGGGCGCGCGCCGCCGGGTCCGTCCGGCCCGAATAGGCGGCCACCGTCAGTCCGCGCGACCGCAGATGCTCCGCCACCTGCTCGGCGGCCGCCACCGTCAGGCAGTAGACGATGCCGGAACCCTCGGTCCGGTCGAGATAGTCGGCGAGCCAGCCGAGCCGGCTCGGTTGGTTCGGCAGCCGGACAACCGCCAGGTGCAGCGATGCGCGGTCCAGCGGGCCGCGAAGGACCAGTGTCGAACTTGCCGGCTGATCGGCACCATCGGAAGGCTCATCGCCACCGCCGCCGGGTGGGACGTGATGGGTGACCGCCAACTGTTCGGCGACATCCCGGGCCACCCGTTCATTCGCGGTCGCCGTCGTGGCGAGCACCGGGATGCCGTCCGGCAGGTCCTCCAGCAGCGTCCTGATCCGCCGGTAGTCGGGACGGAAGTCGTGCCCCCAATCGGAGATGCAGTGCGCCTCGTCGATCACCACCAGACCCGCGGTGGCCGCCACCTGCGGGAGCACCTCGTCGCGGAAGCCGGGGTTGTTCAGCCGTTCCGGCGACACCAGCAGCACATCCACCTCGCCGGCGCGGACCTGGGCATACACCTCGCGCCACTGCTCGGCGTTGGCCGAGTTGATCGTCACCGCACGAATTCCGGCGCGCTGGGCGGCGGCGATCTGGTTGCGCATCAGCGCGAGCAGCGGCGAGATGATCACCGTCGGGCCGGCGCCCTGCTCGCGCAGCAGCGCGGTGGCCACGAAGTACACCGCGGACTTCCCCCAGCCGGTGCGCTGCACGACCAGGGCGCGCCGCCGATCGGCGACCAGCGCGGAGATGGCCGTCCACTGGTCGGGTCGCAACGTGGCGTCATCCGAGCCCACCAGGGCCTTCAGGTGCTGTTCCGCCCGTTCGTTCAGCGTCATGGTGGGCACGATCGTCTCCCTGAAGTCATGGGTCTTGCACTGACGAGGTCCTACCCGTGCTGCCCGCGGTGCTGCGCGCCGACCCGGAACGGCGACCCGGCTCCGCGAACCGGCTCGACCGGATCACCCGACCGGCATCGTAGGCGCCGGCGCCGACAGTGCCCCATACCGTTCCACCAGCTCCGCACCCAACCGGGCGAGGTGCTGCTGCACCGGCGGGCAATCCTCGACCCGCACCTGCGCGCCCCAGCCGGCGAGTTGCTGGGCGATGTTCAGCGGAGTGGGAGCGCTGACGGTGACCCGGACCCGCCCGCCGTCCGCGGCTCCCCGGACCTCGCACTGCCGGCCGAACTGCTCTCGCAGCACCCCGAGGAACCGTTCCTCGATCGTCAGCGTCGCGGTGACTCCCGCGCGTCGCTGCTCCACCTCGCCCACCACCGAGTCCCAGGCCGTCGACAGGTCGAAGTCCGCAGGGCGGTCCGCAGGCTGGTCGGTTTCCACCGCTTCGACCACCCGGTCCACCCGGAACGTCCGCCGGCCGCGGTCGGTGCCGGAGATGAGGTACCAGACGTCGTCCTTGTCGACCAGGCCGAGCGGATCGACGACGCGCTCGGACCGTTCGCCGCTGCGGCTCGCATAGACCAACCGCACCTTCCGGCGCCGGACGACGGCGGTCTGCAGGACGCCGACCATGGGTGGTCGCCGGCGGTCGTCCTGTCCCCAGCGCGTCGGGTCGATCACCACCGCGTCCGATGCGGCCTCGGCGTCCGCCCGGAACGTCGCCGGCAACGCGCGAACGAGCTTGCGCAGCGCCGCCTTCGCCGACGGCGACAGCGCCGCAGCCGGACCCACCAGCAGGAACAGCGCTCGCGCCTCGGGAGCGGTCAGCCCACTGAGGTCGGTGCGGGCGCCCCCGACGAGCGACCACCCGCCGCCGCGACCGGCCTGTGGATACACCGGCACGCCGCCGGCCGACAGCGCTTCCAGGTCGCGCCGCGCGGTGGCGACCGAGACCTCCAGTTCGGCGGCGACCTCGGCTGCCGTCACCCGCCCGCGGTTCTGCATCAGCAGCAGCGCTGCCACCAGTCGATCCGCCCTCATGCCGTCATTCTCCCGGCAACGTGCTCAGTAGGTGAGCACTTTACACGAAAAGGTGGTTCCACCGGCGACGGACGCCGGGTCGTACGAAAGGAAACCCGCCATGTTGCACGGACTGACCACGATCTCGTTCTATGCGGATGACATGCAGGCAGCCCAGGACTGGTACACCGGGATCCTCGGGATCGAGCCGTACTACCGCACACCCGGCTACATCGAGTTCAGGATCGGTGCACAAGAGGATGAGTTGGGCTTCATCGACAGTCGGTATGCCCCTGCCGGGGCACGGACCCCGGGCGCCGGAGCAGTCGTCTACTGGCACGTCGACGACGTATCTGTCACGCTGGCCACTCTGCTGTCGGCCGGCGCGACCGAGTACCAGGCGCCTCAGGACCGCGGCGAAGGTTTCGTCACCGCAGCGGTTGTCGACCCCTTCGGCAACATTCTCGGTGTCATGCACAACCCGCACTACCTCGAGATCACCAGGCGGTCGATCAAGGAATGAGCGACCCTCGACGCGTGGTTGTACGGAGTGCGAAAGGATCCCCGGGACGGCTTGACAGGAAAACCGGCGGACCCGCCGCCAGCCTCCCGAACCCGGAGGACATCGGGACAAAGGACTCTGTTCGGACAGATGGTATGAACACAGTATTAACGGGTCCGCACCCCCTGCCCCGAACCAGAAACGGTGGATTGAACCGACCATGACAACCCCCGAGCGGCTGGCGGGAACTCCATGACAACCACCCTCTTCATCGTGTCGGTCGTCATCCTCACCGCCCTGTTCTTCGACTTCACCAACGGCTTCCATGACAGCGCCAACGCCATGGCGACCTCGGTGGCAACGGGCGCGCTGCGCCCGCGGACCGCTGTGCTCATCGCAGCCATCCTGAACGTCGTCGGTGCCTTCCTGTCCACGGAGGTGGCCAAGACGATCTCCGGTGGCATGGTCAACGACTCGTTCGTGACGCCGACGATGATCTTCGCCGGCCTGGTTGCGGCCATTCTGTGGAACCTCACGACGTGGCTGTTCGGCCTCCCGTCGAGTTCGTCGCACGCGCTCTTCGGCGGCCTGATCGGCGCCGTGCTCATCGGCGCCGGGCTGTCCGGGGTCAACTTCTCCGTGGTCGTGTCCAAGATCCTGCTGCCGGCGGTGATGGCACCGCTGGTCGCCGGGCTCGCCGCGGCCACCGCCATCTTCCTGATCTCGAAGATGTTCAAGCGGGCCGACGACGAGCCTGCCGCCGGCTGGTACCGCCGCGCACAGACGATCTCGGGTTCGATGATCGCCCTGGCGCACGGCACGTCCGACGGCCAGAAGACGATGGGCGTCATCACCCTGGTCCTGATCACCGGTGGCTACCAGGCCGCCGGCACTGGCCCGCAGACCTGGGTCATCGCGGCCGCCGGCCTCGCGATCGGTGCTGGCACGTATTCGGGCGGCTGGCGGATCATGCGGACGATGGGTAAGGGTCTGGTGGATCTGCACCCGGCTCAGGGCTTCGCCGCCGAGACCACCTCGACCGTCGCCATCCTCGCCTCGGCGCACATGGGCTTCGGTCTCTCGACCACCCAGGTCTGCGCCGGATCGGTGATCGGCAGCGGCGCCGGCCGCAACCTGAAGAAGGTTCGGTGGGGAACGGCCCGCCGGATGGTCTACGGCTGGGTGCTCACGCTGCCGGCGGCCGCTGTCTTCGGCGGCATCGCGGCGGCCATCGCGCTCCGCGGAACGATCGGCGTCATCATCGTGATGGCCGCGCTGATCGCCGGCACCGCGGTGATCGTCAAGATCTCCCGCAGGGATGCCGTCACCTCGCACAACGTCACCGATGACGTCGTGGTGAAGGTGAAGCTGGGTCGCTCGGAATCCGAGGAGCTGGCCATGGCCGGCGCCCCGGCAGCGGAGCAAATCACGCCGATCATCATTTCCCAGCCCACCGGCTCCCATCAGCCCACCGGCGCCGACACGTCCGCGAAGGGACCGCAGTCATGACCATCAACTGGAGCGCCCTCGGACTCGTCGCGCTGGTGACGCTGGCGGGTGCGATCGGGATCGTCAGCCTGTTCTCGCTGGGCATCGGTGCCCTCACCTCTCAGCTGCGGGCGAAGGGCGGGGCCACTGCAACGGCCGCCACCGCCGCCGGATATCTGTTCCTTGCCGCCGCCGGCGCGATCGCCGTGTGGGGCGTCTACATGATCATCCCGGCGCTGCACAAATAGTCCCGCACATCACTGGTAGTACTGCGCCCCGCCGACCGAGTTCGACAGCTCACCGGCGGGGCGCAGTCGCGTGACTGGCCTGCTCCGGGTCTGATGAGGCCCTGGCGACGGGATCCGCGGCCGGGCTTGCCCCATCGGCCGTGAGCGGGGCAGGAACACCACACGCCACTCCTCACGATTTGAGCCATTTGTCAGGCACCCGCACGATGGTGATGCGAACCCTGGAGGAATAGTGGCCGACATCAGCATCCTCGATCCCGCCGTCGATTCCGACACTCATGACGACCACCGCAGGAAGCGCAGAGCGCGGCAGTACCAGCGATGGGTTGCGGCCACCACCCGGCCATTGGACGTCCTGGCGCTGATCTTCCTTGTCGACTTCCTGGCGGGCAGATTGGTGGACAACGGGAACTGGGGTTGGCAGCCTGTCCTCGATGCGATCTCCCTGTTGATCTGGCTGGCGTTCGCCGTCGACTACGTCGTCCGGTTGACCCTGTCCCCAGAACGCTGGACTTTCGTCCGGACCCACAAGCTGGATCTGGTGATGGTGCTGCTCCCGATGCTGCGGGTACTCCGGGCGGTGCTGCTGCTGCGCAAGTCGTTCCAGACGATCTCGATGGAGCGCATCGCCGGCTCACTGTTCACCATCGTCGCCGTCGTGGTGGCCACCGGCGCGGTCCTGGAGTGGCGGGTGGAATACAACGCCCCGAACGCCACCATCACCACGCTCGGGACGGCGTTCTGGTGGGCGGTCGTCACCACGACGACCGTCGGATACGGCGATACCTACCCCGTGACCTCGGCGGGCCGGCTGATCGCCTCCGTCATCATGGTGGTCGGTATCGGGCTCATCGGCACGGTGTCGGCGACCGTGGCGGCCTGGTTCGTCGCCCGCAAGCAGCGGCTCCATGACGACCAGCTCAAGGCCGAGAAGGTGGCGCGCCGACGCCGGTTCCTGGCCCGCACAGCGGCCGCATCCGCTCCCGACGGGCAGATTACGACCCATCCCGACGCGCCCACCCCGACCGGCGGGGTGGGCGACGGCACCGGCCTTTCCGCTCCCGACAGCACAGAGCACGCGGACGTGGTGCTCGCCGACTCCGCCTCGGAGGCGGATCGCCCGGACGGCGATCTTCTCGACGAAGAGCGGTCCCTCAGCGATGCGGTCGCCGCGCTCACCGCGCAGATCCGGGCCCTGACGACGGAGCAGCAGGCGCTCCGAGCCAGCGTCGCCGCCCTCGCGAACCAGCGTTCCGGCTGACCCCCGCTGCTGTGCAGGCAGCCGGGAGCTACCCGCCGAGCACGGCGGCGGCCGTCCGAGACCGATGAGCGGCGAGGAAGTTCCACATCTCGGTGCTCGCCCGCGGGCCCCGCGGATCGGTGTAGGAGCCGTCGGCCGAACCACCCGACCAGCCGTGACCGAGCCCCTGCACCAGCCAGACCTCGAGAACCTTGCGGCCGCCGGCGTACCAGCGGGTGACCTGGTGCGCACGGCGACTCCGCGCGGACGCGGGCCGGGCGGCTGCCACCCTGGTCGTGCGCGGCTGTCCCACCGTCGGCACGACCCGTCCCGACCCGGACGACGCAAGCCGGAACGACAGCCACTGGTCGGCGACCCGCAGTGCATTCGCCGGACGGACCGTGCCGTCGGCCGTTCCCTGGAACACCACCATGGGCGGCATCGGCACCGCCTGGTCCGGATTCGCCGGCGGCACCGCGGTCGCGCCCCGCATCGCCGACAGGGCATCCGCCGGACCGCCGGCGGACCGGTAGGGCGGGGCGGAATGCACGCCGACAGCGGCGAACAGCTCCGGGTAGGTCGCCGCGAGCACCACCGCCATCGCGCCGCCGGCCGAGATGCCGGCGACGTAGATCCGCTCCGCATCGATGCGCCACGAGCCGGTCTCGGCCACCACCGAGCGCACGATCCCGGCCAGGATCGCCGGCTCGCCCGATCCGCGGGACTGGTGCGCCGGCCGGAACCAGTTCCAGCAGCGCTGCCCGTTGTGGCTCCCGGTCTGCTCGGGGTAGACGACGACGAAGCGGTGCTTGTCCGCAAGGTCGTTGAACCGCGTGCCGGTGGCAAAATCGAGTCCGTTCTGCCCGCACCCGTGCAACGCCAACAACAGTGGGGCGAACGACGTCCGCCGCAGCCCGGCGGGGATGTACACCCGGTACGACCGGGACCCAGCCGCGCCGACGAAGCGGCCCTGCTGCCACCTGCCGCGGCCCGCCGTCGCTGCGGATCGACCCTTGCCGGCCGACGACGCGGACCCGCCGGCGGCCCGGGCCGTCGTCGGGCGAACCAGGGCGGCGGCCTTCGCCGGCTTGGCCCGCCGCCTGGAGGGCACCGGCGGGAGGAATGCCTTCAGCAATGACGCTGGGAGCGAGGACCTTCGGCGGCGCGGCATCGAAGGTTCGTCAGTCCGCTACAGCGATCTCACGGTCACTGCATGCAGAACCCGCGACGGTGCGAAACTGGACCGCTCTGACCGGTCGGGTCGGGAATTCCATGGTGATCGTGCTGACCATCGATGCGCGACGCTCCTGTCCGGTCCGGCGGCGGCCCCTGCGCCGTCGGCGACTGGTCAGGATCGTATGAGGCGGACCATGGGCCCCCGGCGGGGGATGGCCGGTCCCCGGCTGCGAGCAGTCAGCCGGCGGTACCGATGTTTCGGACCACGCGATTCACCCTGCGGCTCAACCAATCCGCCCGTTCCGCCTCGACACCGGTCACGGCAAGCAACCCGGTGGAGATTTCCGAGAGCTCTTCGATATATCCCGCGCGACCGGTCGGATTCGCGTCCTTCCAGGTCTGTTCGATCGTGCTGATCCTGCGGCTCATCGTCTCGACAGACATTGTTTCTCCTCGGTTGGCTCCAGCCTACCCCCGGATTCTTCGCCCGGCGGTCGCCCCTGGTGCTCAGCGCAACCGGCCGTCGCCTTCACGAAAGCGCTGACACCGCCCATTTTCGGATTCGGAGACAGCCGCCGGTCAGCGAGATACGGTCTTCGTCTGGCGATATCACCGTCGACGAAAGGTTCGTGAAATGAAGCAGTCCGTGCTGCGGTCGCTGAGCGAAAAGGACACCGTCCTGTTCTTGGAGACCAAACGCAAGAATCTCGAGACCCTCGATGAGGAAGCGCTTGTCGACCTGCACGACAGGGTGCGCCGAGCCAGGAACAAGCACTCGAAGAACTACCGCCGGGGGGCCGCCGAGCGTGTCGTGGCGACCGGCACCAGAGGCGGCGCGGGGAAGGCGAACCGGCGCAACCGCGATCGGGCGGAGGCGTTCGAGGACGCTCTCGCCCGGGTCAGTACCCGGCTGGCGACGGTGGCCCGGCGCAGTGCGACCGCGCTCCGGGTGGAACGGCTCACTGCCGCCGCCAACGTCGGCGGCGATCCGCGGGGCCGCCGGGCGAAGGGACAGGGTTCGGCGGGAAAGGGTTCGGCGGGAAAGGGTTCGGCGGGAAAGGGTAAGAACCGCAAGGGTCCCGCGGATCGCAACGCCGATCGACGGCCCAGGACGCCCGCCCGGGAGAAGCGCGCTGCCTCGTCCGCCGCCGCAGGCGCCCGCCGTCAGGCGAAGCGGGACAACCGCTGAAACCGTCCGGCGTGGGAGCGGCCGCTCACTGCCGGTCGGCGATGTCGCCCAGGGCGCGGTGCCCGGCGACGAAGAATTCCCGGATGCGGTGTGGCGTCGGCAGATCCGCCAGCAACCGGGCGGCTCCGAAGGGCTGATCCCAGAACGGCCCCCGCGGCACCCGCCAGGGACCGACATAGGCGTACGGCTGTCCGATGCCCGCATCACCCGGCGAGACCCCGTAGTTCACCTCCGCGACTGTGATCGCGATGTCGAAGTGCTCCGGCCACAGCACCGGTTCCTCCTCGGGCGCGAAGGTCCGCAGCGCGGCATCGCCGTCGACCAGTGCCCGGAGCAGGACCCCCGTCGCCGCCGCGCCCACCTCGACCGACTCGTCAGCAGAGAACTCAGGACCGCCGGAGTAGACGTCACGCAATGACCGTGGCGTGATGCCGGCAGCGGAACCGACGTGCGCCACCGTGCCCTGCAGCGGTACCCGGCCCGCGGGCGTGACCAGGTCGGTGCCGGACACCGCGAAGCCGGAGGTCCAACCGGCGAAGCCGTCCCCGGAAGCCTTCAACCTGATGTCGCCGGTGGCCTGGTACTGCGGCCCGGCGATCAGTAGTTCCGCGACGGCGTGCAGCGCGCGGCGGGTGGTGGACAACTCGTCGTTCACAGGGTCTCGCTCTCGATCTCGGCGGAACGCCGCAGGCGCCGATGTTCGGCCGTCCGCACCGTCTGTTCCACGGCTGGTCGCGTGACCCCGGAGGGTCCGCGGACATTCTCTGCCCGCAGCGTGACGGGTCCTCGGGCCGGGCGCCGCCGCCGGCGCCCGGCTGTGCAGAATTGCCGGCATGACATTGCAGGCGGAGCAGGCGACAGACCCGGTGGCCTTCCACGCCGAGGGGCCGGTGTGGTCAGCACGCTGGGGTGGCCTGCGCTGGGTCGACATGCTCGCCGGGGACGTCCTCTCGCTGAACGGCGACGGCACGATCTCTCGGCGACATGTGGGTGCGGTGGTTGCCGCCATTCGTCCCAGATCCGGCGGGGGCGCGGTTCTCGCGGTCGAACGCGGTTTCACCCTCGAGGAACCGGACGGAAGTCTCCGGCCGCTCGGTCCGCTGTGGGACCAGGACACCGTCCGAATGAACGAGGGCGGCTGTGACCCGGACGGCCGCTTCTACTGCGGATCGATGGCCTACGACCAGACGCCCGGCGGCGGCAGGTTGTACCGGCTCGACGCCGACCGGACCGTGGAGATCGTGCTGGACGGCGTGACGGTGTCGAACGGGCTGGAATGGAGTCCCGACGGGTCGTTGGCCTACTACGTCGACACCGCGACCGGCGCCATCGATGTGTTCGATTACGAGCACGGATCGGGCCTGTCGGGGCGGCGCACCTTCGCTGGGGTGCCCAGCGAGGACGGCCATCCGGACGGGTTGACGGTCGATGCGGAGGGTGGCGTCTGGGTGGCGCTCTACGGCGGCTCCCAGGTCCGGCACTACTCCGCCGAGGGAACGCTGGAGGAGATCGTCGCGGTTCCGGCCAGCAACGTGACCGCCTGCACGTTCGGCGGGGACAACCTCGATCAGCTGTTCATCACCACCTCCAGGGAAAACGTGGCGGACGGCCAGCAGCCGCTGGCCGGGGCGGTGTTCCGCACCACGCCGGGCGTGACCGGGCGACCGGTGCGGGAGTACGCGGGCTGACCTGCGCGGGCGGTTGTGCACGGCCGAGCGGGAGCCGGACCCGACCCTCACTCAGCAAGTGCACGCGATGCTCCCGCTGCAGCTGGAGCAACCCGTCCGGTCCGTGAGTGAGAGGTCGGTCGACCGCTCGTAGCGCGCCACGTCGCCCGTCACGTGGCCGGGCGCCGGCAGGCTCGCGCTCCGACGGCCCGGCCCGCCGGTGCCGAGCCGGTCGCCGATGCCGGTGCCGATGCCCGCGCGATGCCCGCGCCGATGCCCGTGCCGATGCCCGGCCGTGCCCGTGCTTCACTGGTCGGCATGACCGCACTGACACCCGCGGAGGCCGCGACGTTGTGGGACGTCGAGCCCGGGTACCTCAACACCTCCTCGTTCGGCGCTCCGCCACGCCCCGCGTGGGAGGCTCTGCAGGAGGCACTCGGGGACTGGCGCGCCGCCCGCACCACCTGGGAACCGTGGGCGGCGGCGGTGCAGGCGTCACGCGAGTTGTTTGCCGCCCTGCTCGGTGTGCCGACGGCCACGGTGACGACCGGGGCGACCGTCTCGCAACTGCTGGCACCGGCGGGGTTGGCGGTGCCGGACGGCAGCCGGGTGCTGGTCCCCGATGTCGAGTTCACCTCGAACGTCTTCCCGTGGGCCGTGCACGCCGACCGGGGGGTGAAGGTTCGCGCCGTGCCGGCGAACCGGCTGGCCGAATCGATCGGCCCGGACGTCGATGTGGTGGCCTACTCCGCCGTGCAGTCGGCCACCGGTGAGGTCGCGGACCAGCGGGCGATCGCCGAGGCCGCCCGGGCGGTCGGCGCGTTGGTGGTGGTGGATGCCACCCAGGCCATCGGCTGGTTGACCGTGGACCCGGATCACAGCGACCTGTTGGTCTGCAGCGCTTACAAGTGGTTGTGCAGTCCGCGCGGGACGGCGTTCCTCGCGCACCATCCGACCCTGGCGCAGCGGCACCAGATGTTCGCGGAACGGCTGAAACCCCTTGCCGCGGGCTGGTTCGCCGGCGACGACGTGCACGGCTCGTATTACGGGCTGCCGCTGCGGCTGGCGAGCGACGCCCGCCGGTTCGACATCTCCCCGGCCTGGCACTGCTGGGTCGGGACGGCTCCCGCGCTGCGGGTCCTCACGGAGGTCGGTCCGGCGGCGATCGGCGAGCACAACGTCGCGCTGGCCAACAGTTTCCTGGCGGCGATGGGACGGGAGCCGTCCAACTCGGCGATCGTCAGCGTCCCGGGCCAGGACGGCGCTGCCGAGCGGCTGACCGCCGCGGGGGTGCGGTTCGGACTGCGCGCCGGACGGGTCCGCGTCGCCTTCCACCTGTACTCGACCGGCGATGACGTGGACCTGGCCGTCCGGGCGCTGAAGGGCTGACGGTAAGAGCTTGATGCCGATGCACCGGGGCTTCTCACCCGACGCCGCGATCTTGTCGGTCAGCGCGGTCAGCTCGGCCCACGTCGGCGGGACCGTGTAGCCCTTCTCCTTGAACGTCTTCGGCGAGTACCACACCAACGACTTGAAATCGGCGTTGTTCGGGATCCCGAAGGCGATGTCGGTGACAATTCCGTACTTCAGCCAATCCTCGGGGAAGTACTGTTGCGACAGGGTTCTCACCGAATCGGGCAACGGCTTGACGGCACTGGTGGAGTTCACGATCTGGCTGAGCAGACCCGGCTGCGGGAACATCGCGACGTCCGGCGGGTTACCGCTCTGCACCCGGACGACGATTTGGGCCTCGAACTCCTTGCTCCCTCGTAGTTGACCGCCGCCCCCGTGCAGTCGGTGAAGGGCTTGTAGGGCTGGATGTACGGCTTGTCCTCCGGCGCAACGATCACCATGTACTCGTTGACCATTGTTCCGGTGAGGTCGCCGAACTCGCTCTTCACCGCATCGCACCAACCGCTGTCGGCGTTGACGGGTACGGCGCCGGCCGACCCACCGGCCGAGCCGGACGCCGATGCGGACCCGCCGGCCGCACTTGCGGCGCTGCTCACAGCGCTGGTGGCGGAGCTCGTTGCTGCCGGTGTTCGAGCCGCTGCTGCAGGCCGTCAGTACCAGAGCCAGGTGCCGGCACCGACGCCAGCGGCGGTGAACGATCTTCCTGCCGGTTTCCAGGTCACTCGCTTGACCTTTCCGTTCCTCGGTTGACGCGTGAGGCGTCACACCAACGTATGGAAACCTTTCCATCACCGCGCCGCAAGTGGCTGTATGCCGAATCCGGTAACGATTGAGTAAACCGGCGGATCCCACCGGCCGGTGAATCCGCCCGGCGATCGGCTCGATCAGCGCGTCGGGGGACCCGTGGTCCCGCGGATCACCAGCTGGGTCGGCAGCGTCACGGCCTCTTCGACCGGTGCACCACTCAGCGCGGCCAGCAGGTTCTCGGCGGCCAGCGCACCCTGCTCGGCAACCGGCTGCCGGACTGTGGTCAGGTCACTAAGGGCGGCGTGCGGATGGTCATCGATGCCGATCACGGAGATGTCGTCGGGGGTGCGCAGGCCCGCCCGTCGCAGCGTTCGCAGCGCGCCGAGTGCGACTTCGTCGGAATGTGCGAACACCGCCGTGGGGGGACGGCGGAGGCTGAGCAACCGGGCCATCGACTCCGCGCCGTTCTCGCCGCCCCAGTCGCTGCTGGCGATCAACTCGGGATCCAGCGGCAGGCCGGCCTGGCGTATTGCGGCGGCGTAGGCCGTCGAGCGTCCGGACACCAGCGCCGGTTGATCGGGATCGACGGCCTCCAGCATCCCGATCCGGCGATGCCCCAGGTAGATCAGGTGATCCATCGCCTGGCGGCCGGCAACCTCGTCGTCGATGCCGACGTGCGGGTAGTCCGCGGGCTGCCCCCCGGCGGCAACGATGCGCACCCCCATCAGGTTGAGCCGCCGGTGTTCGGCCTCGTCGAGTTGGAACGCCACCACCATCACGGCGTCCACCTGCCGACGGGCGGGAAGCTTGTCGAAGAAGTTCCGCCGGTCATCCAGATCGCCGACCGTGTAGAGCAGCAGGTCCACGCCGGCATCCCGCAGAACGCTGTGCACGCCGGCCACCATCGCTCCGAAGAACCAGCGATCCAGGTGCGGCACCACCACCGCGACCCGCCCGGTCGTCCCCATCCGCAGACTGGAGGCCTGCGGCGACACCACGTAGGACATCTCCTCGGCCACCGCCAGGACCCGATCTCGGGTCGCGGGGGCGACACCGGGTGCGTCTCGAAGGGCGCGTGACGCGGTGCCCAGGCCCACCCCGGCCAACCGGGCGATGTCGGGCAGCGTCACTCGACGGGCCGAGGGGGGTTTCGCAGTCACAACGGAGACGATATCCTTGTGGAAAGCATTCCATGTTCGGTGTTGCGATCACCCGCAGAAGGCCCGGGTGGCGGGCTCGGCCCCGGCCGGGATCCCGACCGGTGCACCCGAGTTCCTCCCTCTCCAGGGCGATGGAGGGTGGGGATGCAAGGCCGCCGGCGGCGTGGGTCCACTCGCCGGCACGCCGGCGGCGGATGGACGGCTCGCTCGACCGACCTCGGTTGCCCTCGACGACACATCGCGCTCCATCGCGCGAGCCAGGCCACGTCACGTTCCTCGAAGGAGCCCCATGGCAGACACCGCCGCACCGCACAGTGACGCCGACTGGTGGCGAACTGCCGTGGTGTACCAGATCTATCCGCGCAGCTTCGCCGACTCCAACGATGACGGCATCGGTGATCTGGCCGGCGTCCGCAGCCGCCTGCCCTACCTCGACGATCTGGGGATCGACGCCATCTGGCTGACGCCCTTCTACCCCTCACCGCTGGCCGACGGCGGATACGACATCACCGATTACCGCGAGATCGACGGCCGGCTCGGCACACTCGCAGACTTCGACGCCCTGCTGCGGGACGCCCACCGCCGCGGCATCAAGATCATGGTGGACATCGTCCCCAATCACACGTCCGATCGGCACCCGTGGTTCATCGAGGCGCTGGCGGCGGCGCCGGGTTCGGCCGCCCGGGACAGGTACATCTTCCGGGACGGCACGGGCCCGGACGGCGCCCGGCCGCCATCGGATTGGCGGTCGCACTTCGGTGGCGGAGCCTGGGAAAGGATTGCCGACGGTCAGTGGTACTGCCATTTGTTCGCCCGGGAACAGCCGGACCTCAACTGGGCGAACCAGGAGGTGCGGCAGTATTTCCTGGACACCCTGCGCTTCTGGGCCGATCGGGGCGTCGACGGCTTCCGGGTTGATGTTGCACACTCGCTGGCCAAGGATCTCAGCACGCCGTTGCGGAGCCAGCGACACCTGGATCTGCAGCTGCCCCTCGACGGCTCCGATCCGCTGTACGACCGCGACGAGGTGCACGCCATCTACCGGGAATGGCGCGAGGTGTTCGACGAATACCTACCGCCGCGGATGGCGGTGGCCGAAACCTGGTATCCGACCAGCGCTCGCACCTACCTGTACGCCCGGCCGACCGAACTCGGCCAGGTCTTCGATTTTTCACTGCTGAAATCGGAATGGAGCGCCGATCAGTTCCGGCGGGTGATCACCCGGTCCATCGAGGATCATCGCGGCGTCGGTGGTGGCCTGACGTGGGTGCTCTCCAGCCACGACGTGCCCCGACATGCCTCACGCCTCGCGTTGCCGGCCGGCGTTTCTCCCGACAGCTGGCTCGCCGGCAACGGCACGGCACCGGTGATCGACGTCGATCGGGCGCAGCGGCGGGGCAGGGCCGCTTCACTTCTGATGTTGGCCCTGCCCGGATCGGCCTACCTGTTCCAAGGTGAGGAGCTCGGCCTGCCGGAGGTGGCGGACCTGCCCGGTGACGTGCTGCACGACCCAGTCTTCGAAAGAACCGGGCGCACCGTCAAGGGCCGTGACGGCTGTCGCGTGCCCTTGCCGTGGACGCGGGCCGGTACCTCGTTCGGGTTCGGCGGCAACGGCGCCTGGCTGCCGCAGCCCAGCTACTTCGGCGACTATTCCGTCCAGGCCCAGGACGGCGCCGAGGACAGCACGCTCGAGTTGTACCGGGCCGGGTTGGCGCTCCGGCGGAAACTGATCACCACCGACAGCACGGTGCACTGGTTGCCCGGTGACGCGGGGGACGTCCTGCACTTCCGCCGCTCGAACGGCTGGGAATGCCTGATCAACTTCTCGCCCACCGGCTCTGTGCCGCTGACCGGCCCACAGCAGGTGCTTCTGGCCAGCAGTCCGCTGACCGGCGACGTCGTTCCACCGGAGACGACCGTGTGGCTGGGTCCGACCGGCGCAGTCTGAGGACCTGCGAACGTTGTCAGATCAAACGTTTCCCGCGCGCTGTGCCGTTTCATGGAACCTGTCCCGCGCCCGCGGGGTTGCGGCACCGCCGTCACCGGGTTGACCCGACACCGACCTGAACCGGCGAAGCCGGAGGCTGTTGCTGACCACGAAGACCGACGAAAGGGCCATCGCCGCACCGGCGATCAGGGGATTCAGCAAGCCGGCCATGGCCAGCGGTAAGGCCGCGATGTTGTAGGCGAACGCCCAGAAGAGGTTGCCCTTGATCGTCGCGAGCGTTCGGCGGGACAGCCGGATCGCGTCGACCGCGGACCGGAGGTCGCCCCGTACCAACGTCAGGTCGGAGGCCTCGATCGCGACGTCCGTTCCGGTGCCCATGGCAATGCCGAGGTCGGCCTGGGCCAGTGCGGCGGCGTCATTGACGCCGTCGCCGACCATCGCAACGACACGTCCCGAGCGTTGCAGTTGCGCGATGTGGGCGACCTTCGCCGACGGCAGCACCTCGGCCACCACGTCACCCGGGTCGATGCCGACCTCTGCGGCGATCTCCGCGGCTGCGGCGGCATTGTCGCCGGTGAGCAGCATCGGCCGCAGGCCAAGAGCCCGCAGCTCCGCCACCGCCTGCGCACTGGTGGGTTTGACGGTGTCCGCCACCATCAGCAAACCGTGGACCGCTCCGTCCCAGCCGACTGCCACCACGGTGTGGCCGGCCGACTCCGCATCTCGGCGCGCCTCTTGCAGGCCCGGTTCCAGCGGCAATGCCCACTGCTGCTCGAGCCAGGAAACCCTACCGGCCACCACCGCGTGGCCGTCGACCGAGCCGTGCACGCCCAGGCCGCGCGTCGCGGTGAAGGACTCCACCGGCGGTAGCGGACCGGCCAGACCCCTTGCACCATCGGCGATCGCGGTGCCGACCGGATGCTCGGAGCCGCCCTCCAGGGCGCCCGCGATCCGCACCAATTCGTCGCGGTCGACCGTGGCGGCGGGAACCACGTCCACCAACTGCATCCGGCCGGTCGTGACCGTCCCGGTCTTGTCCAGCACGACGGTGTCGACCTTGCGGGTGTCCTCGAGGATTTCCGGTCCCTTGATCAGGATGCCCAGCTGCGCACCGCGGCCGGTCCCGACCAGCAGCGCGGTCGGCGTGGCGAGGCCCAGCGCGCAGGGGCAGGCGATGATCAGCACGGCCACGGCCGCGGTGAGGGCCGTTTCGGCGCCGGCCCCGGTGCTCAGCCAGAACCCGAGAGTGGCCACGGCCAAGGCGATCACCACCGGGACGAACACCGCCGACACCCGGTCCGCGAGGCGCTGCACGGACGCCTTTCCGGATTGCGCCTGCTCCACGAGCTTCGCCATTTGCGAGAGCGCCGTATCGGCGCCGACCCTGGTCGCCCGCACCACCAGCCGGCCGCCGGCGTTGACGGTGGCCCCGGTCACGGTGTCGCCCGGGCCGACCTCGACGGGCACCGGTTCGCCGGTCAGCAGGCTGGCGTCAACGGCGGAAGAGCCGTCCACCACGACGCCGTCGGTGGCCACCTTCTCCCCCGGGCGGACCACGAACACGTCGCCGACCATCAGCTGGTCGATCGGGATCCGTTGCTCGGCGACACCTTTCAGGATGGCTACGTCCTTGACGCCCATCTCGAGCAACGCCAGCAAGGCCGCACCGGACCGGCTCTTCGCCCGAGCCTCGAAGTACCGGCCGGCCAGGATGAACACGGTGACCGCGGCGGCCACCTCGAGATAGATCTCGTCCGCACCGGAGCCCGCACCGGGGAACAGGGTGAAGACCATCCGCATCCCGGGCATGCCGGCGTCGCCGAGGAACAGCGCGTACAGCGACCATCCGAAGGCGGCCAGCACCCCCACGCTCACCAGCGTGTCCATGGTGGCGGCGCCGTGCCGGGCGTTCGTCCAGGCCGCGACGTGGAACGGCCAGGCGCCCCAGACCACCACCGGCGCGGCGAGCGTCAGGCTGAGCCATTGCCAGTTGTCGAACTGCAGGGGCGAGATCATCGCCAGCACGAACACCGGCAGGGTCAACGCTGCGGAGATGAGCAGGCGCCGGCGTAGTGACTCGACCGCGTCATCCTCCGCGACGTCGCCGCCCGCCGAACTCGCGACCCGCGCGGGCCGCGGCGGTTCGGGAACTCGCGCGGTGTAGCCGGTCGCCTGAACGGTGGCGATCGCGGCGTCGACGCCCAGGCCCTCGGGGAGGACGACGTGCGCCCTTTCGGTGGCGTAGTTGACGCTCGCCTGCACGCCGGGCATCCGGTTCAACTTCTTCTCGATCCGAGCCGCGCACGACGCGCAGGTCATGCCACCGATCTGCAGATCAACCGGGTGTTGCGTCATGACGTAGGCCTCCTCAGATCCATCGCTGGTGCCGGCCGGTCCGGCGCTGGTGGTTCCCGGGGTGCTGCCTCCGGGTTTCCGCCTCGTGTTCTCCCGGCCATCGTTGCGCGGCGAAGCCCGGGGTCTCACGAGGCGAGCGAATATCCCGCTTCGTCCACGGCGTCACGCACGTCGTCGGCGGCCAGCGGCGCGTTGCTGGTGACCGTCACGCGCGAATCACCACCGGCGTTGAGGTCGATGGCAACGGCATGCACCCCGGGCAGTCGGCCCACTTCCTCGGTGACGGCGGCCACGCAGTGGGCGCAGGTCATTCCGGAAACGGTGTACGTGGTGGTGGTGCTCACGGGTCCTCCTCGAGATGCTGGTCTTGCTACCGGCGGTGCAGTACCCGCTCGCCGGTCGACGCCCCTACCTCCGATTGCGGGGCAGGGATCGCCGCGGCATGGCTCGTGGCGAAACCGGCGGCGGCCTCGCGGACGTACTCCGACTGTGGGCGGACGGGGCGGTGGGCGGACGGGGCTGTGGCCGGACGGGCGGTATCAGGAGCGGACGAGCCTGGCGATCGCCTCGGACGCCTCACGGACCTTCGTATCGGCTTCCGGGCCGCCACTCGCGGCGGCCTGGACCACGCAGGAACTCAGATGCTCATCGAGCAGCCCCAAGGCAACGGACTGCAGCGCCTTCGTCATCGCCGAGACCTGGGTGAGGATGTCGATGCAATATTTCTCGTCCTCGACCATCTTCTGCAGACCTCGAGCCTGACCCTCGATGCGGCGCAGCCGTTTCAGATAATCGTCCTTGCGTTTCAGGTAGCCGTACGGCATCGCGTGAGTGTGCTCTTCGGCATCCATGACCCGTCCCTTCCCATACCCTAGCGGGGTATCACTCTGAATCAGATAGTACCCCCCTAGGGTATGTGTCGCAAAACGGCTGCGAGCCGGGACGTTCGACCCTTGCCCAGCCGAGTCGCCGCCTCGACGATCGAGGAAGGCGCGCGGACGCGGCCCGACATTCCTCACGGCCACGGCGCAAGGCTGAACCGAGGCGTCACGATGAGCGGTCCATTGCAGTCATGGTCACGATGAGCCGCAGGAAGGCGTTGCAAATGTGTGGACTGTGCGCGACCGGATTGCTGGTCGGCGGAGCGGGTCTGGGTTGGGCCGCCGACCGCTCGGGTGGGCGCGCAGACCTGCCGCCGGAGACCCTCCGACAGCCCACCGCGCTGCGCAGTGTCGACCGATCCCTGTCAGTCAGGCTGGAGGTCACCGCAGGTCGGACAACGGTGGCGGGCAGATCCGCCGCCCTGTTGCGCTACAACGGCGAGGTGCCCGGGCCCACGCTGGTGGTGCATCCCGGCGACCGCCTCGCGGTGGAACTGGTGAACTCATCCGACCAGCCGACGAACCTGCACACCCACGGTCTGGCGGTATCCCCCGCGGGCGACGGCGACAACCCCTTTGTCGTCGTCGATCCTGGCCGGACTTTCCGGTACGAGTACCGCATCCCCAACGACCAGCCGTCCGGAACCCTCTGGTACCACCCACATCACCACGGCCTGGCCGCCGACCAGGTGTTCCGCGGTCTGTACGGGGCGATCGTCGTCGAGGACTTCCCCGGTCCCACCCCGGACGGCGACGCGGCGACCGAACCCTCGACGCCCGTTCGGGTGCTGGTGGTCTCCGATCTCAGCCTGAACGAGGACGGCACTGTCGCTCCCACCGGCGTCCTCGAGCGCCGGTTGGGCAGGGAAGGCGATCTCGTGCTGGTGAACGGTCAGCTGCGGCCGCAGCTGACCATGCCGCCGGGTGCGCGCGAGAAGTGGCATCTGGTCAACGCCTGCGCCTCGCGCTTCCTGCGTCTCCGGCTCGACGGGCAGCACATGGACCTGCTCGGCCTCGACCTGCCGCTGCCGAACGCTCGGGAGGTGGACGAGATCCTCTTGCTCCCCGGCAACCGCGCAGACGTCATGGTGACCGCTCACGCCGGGACCTCGGTGCTGACCGCGATACCGGTCAGCCGGATTGCGGCGGGGATGTCGTTCGGTGACGGTATGGGCAGCGGCGGCACGGGCGGTGGCGGCATGGGCGGTGGCGGTGGCGGCAGTGGCGGTGGCGGCAGTGGCGGTGGCGGCAGTGGCGGTATGGGTGGCGGCCGCCGTTCGGACGCCTCCTCGGCACCTCTGAACCTCCTCGACGTGAGGGTCGACGGCGAGCCCGCCGCCGCCGGACAGACCCGCCTCCCCGCGAATCAGGTGCCGGACCTGCGGGCCGAGCCGCTGACTGCGCATCGCAGCATCACGCTCGCGATGGGAATGGAAATGCAGGGCCCGGTCGGGACGTCTTTCACCATCGACGGGCACCTGTTCGACGCGGCGAGAGTGGACCAGTCGGTGGCCGCCGGGGCGATCGAACAGTGGACCATTGTGAACACCAGTGAGATGGATCATCCCTTCCACCTTCACGTCTGGCCGATGCAGATCCTCCGGGTCGGCGGTTCGGCCGTCACCGAACCGCGGTGGCAGAACGTGGTCAACGTTCCGGCTCGCAGCAGCACCGTTGTGCTGATCCGGTTCGCCCCGGTCACCGGTCGAACCGTCTACCACTGCCACATTCTCGACCACGAGGACGCCGGAATGATGGGCGTCGTCGCAGTGGGGTGAGCGACAACCACATGACGTCACAAGGGTCGGAAACGATGGACCGCGCGCGGACGGCGTGCACGCCGGGACCGACGGGCTGACCTCGCTCGCGGTCGTGGTCGGCTCGGCCGGTGTCGCCCTAGGAATGCGCCCAGGGCTGAGCCCCGGGACTGTGCCCTAGGACTGTGCCCTAGGACTGTGCCCTGTGCGTTGCCGTTTCGCGCCGCGCCCGATTGTCGTCGATCGCGTTCTCGATCCGGTCGAGCAGGTCGACGGCGGCGGGGCGCCCCTCGTCGCTACCCGGATTGCGCGGCTGGATGACCAGCGGCGCGATGCGGTCCCGCAGGCTGATCAGGACCGCATGGTCGCTGTCGTACCGCGCCACCGATGTCGTCGAAGGATCCCTGCCCTCGATGAACTCGAGCGTCTGGGTGATCTCTGCGACGTCGGGTTGGTCTTCCATCACGGCTCTTCTCGGATGCAGGCTCTTCTCGGACGATGGTCCGGGGGCACAGCGTAGCCCCGGGGATGGGGCGGCCGGCCGCCCGCACGGACTGTGCATGCCGAGCGGTGCGCTGGCCGACGGCCTGGTGGCCCACCGATCGCGTCCGGCGGCGACGGCGGCATGTCACCTGTCCCGGACATCGACATCGCCGGGAACGCCTCGCTTGCCCTGCTGCGACGGGCACTTCGTTCCGCCGGTACCGCCGTGATCGTGGGCGGCGAGAGCAAGGGCAACCTCACCGGCCGCGTCGAGCGGCAACTCCGGGCACTGATGCTGAGCTCGTTCGTCGATCAGCGGCTGACCGGACTTGCCGCCAAGGAACGGGCCGGCGACCTCCGGGTCGTCGCGGCGAGCCTGGCCGCGGGCACGGTGACCGCACACATCGACCGGACCTACCCGCTGGAGCATGCGGCGGTGGCGATGCACCATCTGGCATCGGTGAAGGTGCGCGGGAAGATCGTGATCACGACCTGACGCTGCGGCACCGACTTCGACGGGGACGACAGGTGACGGGCCAGCCGACAAAGCCGTGGCGAATTCATCCCCCTCTGCCACTTCAAGATATAGCGCACCCCCGGGCTTGCGGCAAGACCCCGGTGGCGCCGCAGAATCGGCCGGCCGAGGCCACGCGCAAGGGGATGCGTGCGCCCGCAGGATCGGAGCCGAAACCGTGAACGTCCTCAGTACCAGTGTGTTCGACCTTCCCGACCGTCTCGCCCCGAAAGCCGACCCTGCGCTGATCGGGCGCGACGAGCGGTATTTCGCGGCAGTCGCGCAGAGCCTGGAGCAATCGATCCGCGAGCTCTCCGCCAGGCTGGACGCCGAGCGCAAGGCGCCCGGCCGGCTCGGCGCGGAGGCGATGGACCGCGACGGCCAGATCCACCGGCTGACGTCACGGCTGCGGACGCTCAGCCGCTTCGGCGCGGACCTGTGCCTGGGGCACATCGTCAGCGCAGTCGACCCCGAGCCGGTGTACATCGGGCGCCTCGGTCTGACCGACGGGGCGGGCCGTCAGCTGCTGATCGACTGGCGCGCCCCCGCTGCCGCACCGTTCTTCTCGGCCACCCATGCGCATCCGATGGGTCTGATCAGCCGGCGACGGTACCGGTGGAGCCGGGGCCGCATCACCGACTACTGGGACGAGGTGTTCACCGGCGACGGACTCGTCAGCCGCGCCGCACTGGACGACCAGTCGGCCTTCATCGCCAGTCTGGGCGGCAGTCGGTCGAACCGGATGCGCGACGTCCTGGGCACCATCGCGGCGGAGCAGGACGCCATCATCCGGGCGGGATCCGAAACGACCCTGGTCGTCGACGGCGGCCCGGGAACCGGCAAAACCGTTGTGGCGCTGCACCGCTCGGCCTACCTGCTCTACTCCGATCCGCGGCTGGGGCACCGCCGGGGTGGCCTGCTGTTCATCGGACCGCACCAGCCGTACCTGGCCTACGTCGCCGACGTGCTGCCGAGCCTGGGCGAGGAGGGCGTTGCCACCTGCACCCTGCGCGACCTCGTCGCCGAGGGAGCCACCGCCGGGCTCGAGACCGACCCGGAGGTGGCCGGGCTGAAGTCGTCGGCCGAACTCGTCCGGGCCATCGAGGCGGCGGTGACGTTCTACGAGGAGCCACCCACTGCGGCCAGGACGGTGCAGACGCCGTGGGCCGAGATCCGGATGACGGCCGACGACTGGCTGCGGGCCTTCGACGCCGTGGAACCCGGGATCCCGCACAACGAGGCCCGCGAGCAGATCTGGGAGGAACTCCTCACCATCCTCATGGACCGGTACGACGTCGACGCCGACACCGATCTGGTCCGGAAAGCGTTGCGGCACAACGGTGACCTGGTGGCGACCGTCAACGGGGCCTGGCCGTTGATCGACGCGGCCGACCTGGTCGGTGATCTGTGGACGGTGCCGGCATACCTCCGGCTGTGCGCTCCCTGGTTGAGTCGCGATGACGTACAACGGTTACAGCGCACGGACCCCACAGCCTGGACCGTTTCGGACCTACCACTGCTGGACGCGGCACGTCATCGGCTCGGGGATCCGCAGAGCGCCCGGCGCAGCCTCCGCCGGCAGGCCGACATCGCCGCGCGGCAGGAATCGATGGCGCAGGTCGTCGAGCACCTGATCGAGGCTGACGACTCGGAGATGGCCGTCATGTCGATGCTCCGCGGGGACGATCTGAGAAACAGTCTGATCGACGAGACAATCCTTCCCGCAGCGGATCTCGACGTGCTGACCGGTCCGTTCGCGCACGTCGTCGTGGACGAGGCGCAGGAGCTGACCGATGCGGAATGGCAGATGGTGTTGCTGCGCTGCCCGTCCCGCAGTCTCACGATCGTCGGGGACCGCGCGCAGGCCAGGCACGGTTTCCCGGAATCGTGGCAGGAACGGCTGGAGCGGATCGGGCTGGGCCGCGTCGACCTGGCGTCGCTGAGTGTCAATTACCGCACGCCGACGGAGGTGATGGCCGCCGCCGAGCCGGTCATCCGGGCCGCGCTGCCGGACGCGAATGTGCCGACATCCATCCGCAGTGCCGGTATTCCGGTGTCCCACGGGTCCGTCGCCGACCTGGACGCTGTTCTCGACGGCTGGCTTTCCGGGCACGCCGACGGTATTGCCTGCGTCATCAGTGTTGCCGCTGCGGCAACCCCCGACACCATGACCGATTCACGCGTCCGCCACCTGACCCCGCAACTGTCCAAGGGGCTGGAATTCGACCTCGTCGTGCTGGTCGACCCGCAGACCTTCGGGATCGGTATCGAGGGAGCGGTCGACCGCTACGTCGCCATGACGCGAGCAACTTCCCAGCTCGTGGTCCTGAGCAGCGCGGCGTCACCGGACGGATTCACCCGCATAGTGCAAGGCGCCGGGGCGGTGGCGTAGGAACCAATGTGGTCAGCAGGGCGACGTCGAGGTGTTGAACCTGAGCAATCTCACTGTCGACGAGGCCGTCGAGCTCGGCTCGGTCATCGGGGGTCTCACCGGGCTCGGCGAGGGCGGTTTGCGAGCATCCTGGGCGACGCCGATGAGTGGACATCTTGGAAGACGTCCCGAACGGCTCCGCTGCCGCTCTGATCCTGTTGGAGCACCAGTGGGCTGTGCCGCTGCGCGACGCCGTGATCAGAGCCGCGTTGCGGTGGGCGTGGCCTTGTTGTTGGGACGCGATCGCCCCCGAGGAACGCATCTGAGCGCCCGATTCGGCGCCGAGTGCGACGACGACCGGCGACGGGTGCGTCGCTGGCTCTGAACCCCTGGTTGCACCTGTCCGACCGGTCCTCATGCGAAACGGAGGACGCCGCGAATCGCCGTGCCTGCTGGACTGGGCCAGTGCCGTAGGCACGTCCTGTGGGCACGTCCGTACCCGCACCCGCCTGGACATTCGCCGTTCGAGGAGACCCGATGGCCGCCGTCGATGATCTGAGTGAGTTGGTGGAACGCGCCGCGGTCGCCGAACAGGTCGCCGTGTCGTCGAAGTGGAAGGAACGACCCGATGTCGCCAGGATGATCACCCGGGTGCGGGCCGGCGCCCAGCAGCAACGGAACGAGCTCGGTCAGGACATCGATCCCCTGCTGCTGTCAAGCCGATGGGTGTCCCTGCGACAGGATTACCTGAACCTCGGCGCCCAGGACGCCCTGCCCGGGCAAGCGATCGATCCGGACACACCCGGCGACGACCTGATCGGCCGGACCGCGGTGCCCCGGTTGAGCCACGCCGCCGCTGCGCAGGCCGAGCGTGACGCCGTCGCAGCGGTCGACCTCGCCCGAATGGCATTGACCGATGCGGCCTTGGCGGTGCTTCAGGCACGGCTGGCGCGGATCGACGCCGGCGAGGACGACCCTGATGCGGCGACCGTCGACGGCCATCTGCCGCTGCACGGCAAGAACCCGGTGAGCCGGCACGGACCCGCACTGGCGCACGGCGTGACAGGGGAGATCAGGTACATCCTGACCCGCAAACCGCGCGGCACGCTGAAGAGCCTGGCAATTGCGTTGGCGCTCGGCCTGCTCTACCTGGGCTGGATACGCGTCGCGGAATGGGATCAGAAATCGACGTTCCTGCCCTACCTGGGCCTGTGGGTGATCGGTGTCGTGATGGGCGGCGGAGTCTGCATCAATGCCATGAGCTTCGACGCGATGCGGGTGCGTGCGGCCCTGGACAACGGAGAGCGGCTCTGGCGCCTGCTGGTCGTCAAAAACCTTGCCCTGCTGTGCATCGTCGCGCCGATCGGCTTCATCCTGTGCGCGTTGTTGGCCTGGCGGGCCGGCGATGTGTACGCCTTCTACAAGGCGTGCGCATTGATGGTGTGCATGATCCTGCTGTGGTTGGGCGTCGGGAACGTGCTGTCGATCGTGCTGCCGTCCCGGGACGAGCCCATCCGGCAGCGGAAACAGTCCGGCAGCCTCAAACAGTTCATCATCGCCTTCGTGGTCTCGTACGCCATCGGTTACCTGGTCAACGCGATGCTGGTGTGGCGGGTCTTCGCCGCCCGGGAGCTGACCGAACGACTGGGCAATGCCATCCTTCCGGCCATCCTCGTGGTGCTCTCCAGTGCGGCGATGTGGATCCTGCTGACCGTTCTCGCGGTGGCCCTGTCGCAGCAGCCGCGAATCCGCCGGGTGATGCAGAAGGAGATCACCGACTACAAGGCAAACGCTGAGATGAGGACCTATCAGCAAGAGGCTGCAGCCGCGGTCACCGCTTCCCGGACCACGGTTCCCGTGGGCAGCCATGCTGACCGCACACTGGAATCATGACTGACCAGGATGAGGCTCTCCAGCAGGCCCGGCGGGCTCTGTACGCCCGGTTCCCGGTTTCGGCGGTCGCCTACTCCACCGACGGCCGCGACGTCCACTGGGCCGGTCCCCTGGACATCGGGCTGGAGGTTGGCGGACTGGCAATCGCGGAGCGCCCGGACGGAACCGCGGTCGTGCTACAGGTGCGTGACGCTCGCATCACGGAGCGGGAAGCCGCGGAATTGTCGGTCAGCCTGGACGACGTTGTTCTGCCCGGATTCGCCGGCTCGGCCGTCATCAAACCGACGTTGCGGGCCGCGGCAGGTTCGGCAGTGGTCCTCGGCACCCTCGACGGCGAAATCACCGGGCGGCCCCGGACGTTCACGCCGCTGAGTGGAGGGTCGGTCGGGGCGTTCGGCGAACTCCCCGTCCGGCCTGTCACCGATGCCGAACTCCACGCTGTCACAACAGGTCTGGACCGCGGGGTGGCAACGATCGCCGTCGGCTCCTACCGGCAATCCGAGGCGGTGCCCGCGCGTCTGCGGTCCAAGGGTTTCGGCCGGCACACCTTCATGTGCGGCCAATCCGGCTCCGGGAAGACCTACACCACCGGGGTGCTGTTCGAACGGTTGCTCGCCAACACCGGGCTGCCCCTCGTCGTGATCGACCCGAACTCCGATCACGTGCATCTCGGGTCGCTGGCCGACCCGGACGACACGTCCCCGGAAGGGGTCCGCTACCGCGAACTGGTCGGCTCGGTGCGGGTGGCCGGCGCCCGCGGAACCGACTGCGATCTCACCCTGTGCGCCGACTTCAGTGATTTCGATGTCGACATCCAGGCCATGCTGCTGCAACTGCACCCGATCCGTGACGCGCACCAGTACGCCGCCCTGCGCCGGCTGACCGACGCCCTGAAGGCCCCGTACTCCATCGCCGACGTCGCCGCCGCCGCCGCAGCGGGCGGCGGGGACGGCGCCGAACTGGCACCGCGGATCGCGAACCTCGGACTGGACAGGTGGGACCTCTGGCGCCGGGACGGTGAGGCGTCAATGCTGCGGGCCCACCCCCGAGGGCTGCCCCGGTGCCTGGTGCTCGACGTGGGCAGCCTGTCGCGGCCGGACGAGAGAGCCGCCGTGTCACTGGTTCTGCTCGGCAACCGCTGGGCGCGGCGACGCGAGCGCACACCCATGCTGATCGCCGTCGACGAGGCCCACAACGTCTTTCCCGCCGCCTCGTCGAACCCGCTGCTGGAGGAAACGGCGGCGCTCGGCGCAGTGATCGCCGGGGAGGGCCGCAAGTTCGGGTTGCACCTGTTCATCGCGACGCAGCGGCCCAGCAAGGTGCATCCCAACGTGGTCTCGCAGTGCGACAACCTCATCCTGATGCGGATGAACGGGGCCGGCGACGTGCAGGACCTCGCCGGGCTGTTCTCCCATGTGCCCGAACCGCTGCTGCGGCAGTCCACCAGCTTCGGGCTCGGTCAGGCACTGTTCGCCGGGCCGCTGGCCCCGGTACCGCTGGTCGCCCAGGTCGGCACCAGGCTCACCAAAGAGGGCGGGAGCGACGTGCCCATCACGTGGGCGTGAACGCCACCCGCGGACCGCGCTGGTCATCCGGTTGAGGTGACGACCCGTCGGCGTCGCTCCTCCACACTTCGATCGGAGTCGGTCGGTCCGGCGCAGGACAGGGAGGCCCACGGGTGCGACGTCGGTGGGTGGGCGTCGGTGCGTCCCTGGTGCTGCTCATGGCGGTGGCACCGACGGCGCAGCCGGCCGCCGCGTTCGGCACGATCGAGGGCGGCGGTCAACATCGCGCCCATGAAAGAATCAGCCGTGCCGCGCTGGCCTGCTACAGCGAGGTGAGTGTGCAGGAGAACTGTTTCCAGCCACGGTCGATGGACCTGCTCGCCGGACACGATCCGTACTTCGGGGGCGTCGGCGCCCCCGACAGCGACGAGATCTCCGACCCCGCTGCGCACTGCGACAATGCCGATTTCCTGGCGGACATCCTCGCCGACCCCTCCGGCACCACCTACCCACGCAGCAGCGAACGGGCCACCGCCGCGCTGATCGCCTGCGTCGACCATCTGCGTGGTCGGTTCGGTGAAGGGGCCACGGCGGCCGCGGGCTTGATCGACGGCCAAGGCGGGCTGATCCAGGCCGAAGTCGTGTTCGACCCACCGCAGTGCCAGCTCTTCGAGGGTCTGGAGGACCGCGCCAAGTGCGCTGCACTGGAGGGGCTGGGACGAGCCCTTCACGGCGCGCAGGACTTCTATTCGCACAGCAACTGGGCCGACGAGGCCGACCCCGCCCGGCCCCTCGGCGACGACAACCCGCCCGGTCTGAACCTGCCCGGGCCGAGCCCCGTGCTGGACCTGCGCGGGGACGGCACCCCCGACGTGCCCGCCGAACTCGCCACCGGCTGTTACACGCTCAGGGACCAATCTCCGGGTGTCGGGGAATGCACCGACCGGGTGACCCACGCGGCCCTGAACAAGGACAACGGGCTGATCGATCCGGTCACCGGTGCGGCGACGGAGCCGACCAGACCACGAGGGATGGTCGGCGACAACTTCTCGAAGGCCGTGACCGGAGCGATCGCGGAAACCCAGCGGCAATGGGAGGACTTCCAATCCGAACTGTCGGCTCGGTACGGGGAGGAAAGAGCCGACCTGATGATCTGCGCCCTGACCCACGACGACCCGGTTCAGGACTGCCCCGATCGGGACCGGACCGGACTCCTGGTGGGGGTGCTGGCGGCGGCTGCGGTCCTCACTGCGGGCCTGCTCGTCACCGTCGTTGTTCGGCGTCGCCGCCGGCCCCGGAACTGAGGGTTGTACCGCCGGCCTTCCCGCCGGGGCCTTTCTCACCCACTTCAGATCATCCGCTGCGCGCGCCGGTCGGGCACCCTTCGGGAAGGGTCGTCCGATGCGAGGAGCGGAGCATGGTGGATCGGTTGAGTGGGCGTCGTGGAAGTTTGCCGGTTCCGGATCGTCAGCATCTGGGGCTGACGACGTACGACGCGAAGGACCCGGACACGAAGTTCCCACCGATCGAGCCGCTGTTGCCGCCCGAGGGTGCGCCCAACGTTCTGATCGTGCTGCTCGACGACGTCGGTTTCGGGGCCGGCAGCCCCTTCGGCGGGCCGGCGAAGATGCCGACGGCGGAACGGTTGCAGGGGCAGGGGCTGACGTACAACCGATTCCACACCACTGCGTTGTGCGCACCGACGCGGGCGGCGTTGCTCAGCGGCCGCAACCACCATTCGGTGGGCATGGGCATGATCACCGAGACAGCGACCTCGGCGCCGGGGTCGAGCGGGCTGCGCCCGAACACCAAGGCCGCGCTGGCGATGACGTTGAAGCTCAACGGGTATTCGACGGCGCAGTTCGGGAAGTGTCATGAGGTTCCGCCGTGGCAGACGTCGCCGGTGGGTCCGTTCGACGCATGGCCGACCGGCGGTGGCGGCTTCGAACGCTTCTACGGCTTCATCGGCGGAGAGAACAACCAGTACTACCCGTCGCTGTATGACGGAACCGTCCCGATCGAGCCGGACAAGACGCCGGAGCAGGGATACCACCTGACCGAGGACCTGACCGACCAGGCCATCGACTGGGTGCGGACCCAGAAGGCGCTGGCACCGGACAAACCATTCTTCATGTACTTCGCGCCGGGCGCGACGCATGCGCCGCACCACGTGCCCCCGGAATGGGCAGACAAGTACGCGGGTCAATTCGCCGACGGGTGGGATGCGGAACGGGAGAAGATCATCGCCCGGCAGAAGCAGCTGGGGGTGGTCCCCGCGGACGCCGAGCTGACTGCCCGACCGGACATCATTCCCGCCTGGGATGAGATGGACGAAGCACTGAAGCCGGTGCTGGAACGGCAGATGGAGATCTACGCCGGATTCCTCGAGCACACCGATCACCACGTCGGCCGGCTCGTCGACACCCTGGAAACCATCGGGGCGCTGGAGAACACGATCGTGTACTACATCATCGGCGACAACGGTGCGTCGGCCGAGGGAACGATCAACGGTGCGTTCAACGAGATGGCCAACTTCAACGGCATGTCCGCCATCGAGACACCGGAATTCATGGCGTCCGTCAAGGACAAGCTCGGCACGGTCGAGTCCTACAACCACTACGCCGTGGGGTGGGCGTGGGCGATGTGCACCCCGTATCAGTGGACCAAGCAAGTGGCCTCACATTGGGGTGGCACCCGGAACGGCACCATCGTGCACTGGCCGGCGGGGATCACCGACAAGGGCGGCCTCCGCTCGCAGTTCTGCCACGTCATCGATGTGGCGCCGACAATCCTGGAGGCCGCGGGACTCCCGGAACCGGACTTCGTCAACGGCGTGCAGCAGTCGCCGATCGAGGGCACCAGCATGATCTACACCTTCGAAGAACCGCAGGCGCCGAGAACGGCATGACCTGCAGTACTTCGAGATGGCCGGTAACCGCGGCATCTATTTCAAGGGCTGGAGTGCGGTCACCCAACACAGCATTCCGTGGCTGCCCAATGCTGCTGTGCCGGCGTTGGACGACGACGTCTGGGAGCTCTACGACGGCGCCACCGACTTCACCCAGGCCCACGACCTCGCCGCCGACCAGCCGGACCGACTCGCCCGGCTGCAACGGCTGTGGTTGATCGAGGCGGTCAAATACAACGTGCTGCCCATTGACGACCGCCGATTCGAACGGCTCAACGCGACCATCGCCGGCCGCCCACAGCTGATCACCGGCACCAGCCAGGTGTTGTTCCCCGGAATGAAACGGCTCAGCGAAGGCAGCGTGCTGGACATCAAGAACCGGTCGTTCGCGGTGACCGCGGCGATCGACACCGCCGCGCCGGGGCCGACGAACGGGGTGATCATCGCCCAGGGCGGCCGGTTCGGCGGGTGGGCTCTGTTCGTCAAGCAGGGCCGCGCGAAGTTCGTCTACAACCTGCTCGGCATGCAGGAGTTCCTGGTCGAGGCGGACGAGGAACTGCCCGCGGGCCGCCACCAGATCCGGGCCGAATTCGCCTATGACGGCGGTGGCCTGGCCAAGGGCGGCACCGTGACGTTGTACTACGACGGCCGCAGCGTCGGCACCGGCCGGGTCGCCGCGACCCAGCCGCTGATCTTCTCCGCGGACGAGACCACCGACATCGGCGATGATTTCGGCATGCCGGTCAGTGCCGACTACAGCGGCGCCAGCAAATTCAACGGCCGCATCGACGTCGTGCAGATCGATGCCGGCGACGACGACCACTCACACCTCATCGATCCCGAGCAGGTCGCGATGGTGGCTGTTTCGCGGCAGTGACGGGGGCGGGATCGCGTCGCCGGGTCGGTGGCCGCTCGGTACTGTGCGTGACACCGGCGCTTCGTCGGAAAACGTCGCGTCACAGCAGGCTCATCGCGCGGGCCCGTTCGACCGCGGCCCGGCGGGTCTCGACGTCGAGCTTGCGGTAGATGGCTCGTTGGTGGGACTTGACGGTGTTGACGGAAACGTAGAGGTCCTTGGCGATCTCAGCTGCCTTCAGCATTGTCGGCAGGTACCGCAGCACGATGAGTTCCCGCTCAGTCAGGTGTTCCGGGTTCGGCAACGCGGAGGTCGCGCTGCCGACCGGGGCGGCGGGGAGCAGGCGTTCGGTGAATGCTGCGTGGCTGGCAATCACGTTGCGGTGGCGGATGATCAGGGCAGCTGCCGGGGGACCGGCGTCCAGGAAAGGCCTGATGAGTTCCTCCGGTTCGGCCAGGTCGATCGCGTCGCTGATCAGCGTCAGTGCCTCATTGCCTCGGTGCCGCTGGTCGGCCGCCACCGCCAGCAGGACCCGCGCCTCGATGGCCGGCCCGAGGTAGGCGGGGTCCGGCTTCGTCAACGGGGTGAGCAGTTCCGTCGCCGACTGCGGTCGGCCCAGAAGGAGAGCCGCCTTGGCCAGCACCACCCGTTCCAGCGCGGCGGTGTACCCCTCCTCGTCGGTTCCGCGGGCAACGCACCTCAACGCGGCCGCGGCGTCGCCCGCGGTCAGCCAGGCTTGGGCCTGGGCAACGGCACACCACCGGGCGAGCAGGTCCGGGCGATTCCCGGTTTCCGCAAGTTCGGCCTCGAGCCTGGCCGCCGCTGCACGGGCGGCTCCGGCGTCACCGCGGGCCACGCCCACGCCGACAGCAGCGATGCCCAACGCGAGCCGACACGCGGTGTCCGATCCGGTGCTGCTGGCCGCGAGGCCCGCGGCGATGACGTCCTTCGCTTCGTCCAGCCGGTTCCAGGCCAGCAACGTCATGCCCAACGCCACATACACACCGAGAGCCTGCGGCTCGGCGGCCCAACCGCGGCGGTGCACGACATCCAGCGCGGCGCGCGATGCGGCGTCCGCGGACCTCAACCTTCCGTGGATCACTTCCAGCACAGACAGGTGGGCCTTCGCGGTCAGTTCGGCCAGGCCCATCCCCAATTCGCCGGCCTGGTCGTCTGCCACGCTCAGATGCACCCGGGCCTCGGCCAGCGCGCCGCCCCACAGTTCGCCCACGCCCAGGTTGTTCAACCCGATCACCCGGTAGTGCTGTGCGGCCGGGACCAACCGCCGCGGCGCGTGGTCGAGCAAGGACAGCAGTCGGGTCGACGACTCTACGAGCGACTCCGCCGCCCTGGTCCGCTCGTAGACCACCACCATGATGGCGATCAGGACCTCGGCCGGGATTCGCAGGTCTTCGCCGGCGTCGGCAAGAAATTCCTCAGCGGCGTTCGCATCACGGAGCATCGCGGCGAAGTCGTGCTGGTGGAAATGGCACACGCCGGCGGCGAGCAGCGTGCTCAGGCTCGGGTGTTGGGTCGCCCGGACCGCCGCCGGCGCGAGGGCGGCGGCCAGCGCCGGACCGGCGGGCGTCAGCATCAGCGGCAACGCTGAGCCCGTCAGCAGTCTGCCCACCTCGTCCCAGTCCCCGGCAAGGGTTGCGTGCCGCAGCGCCGGGACCGGCTCGGCCTGGTCTGCGAACCACCGGGCGGCCTGCTGATGCAGGCCCCGTGTGGTTCCCGGGTGTTCCAGCGAAAGCCGGTGCTGCAACAGTTCGCGCATCAACGGGTGGTACCTGAACCAGTCCTCCCGCTCGCTGACCCGGACGACGAACGCGTGCCCGCTGACAAGTGCCTGCAGGACCTGGTGGCTGTCGGCGCGGCCGGTCAACGCCGTCGCCAGGGACGGACTGAGCCGATCGGCAATGCTGGTCATCACCAGAAAATCCCGTTCTTGCACGGGCAACCGGTCCAGCACCTCACCGACCAGGTATTCGGCGACGGTGTTCTGGGTGCCGGTGAACCTGGCGATCCCGTCGGTGGGGTCAGACCCGGCCAGCGACATGGCGGCGAGCCGCAGACCGGCCGGCCAGCCCTGGGTGCGGTCCAGCAGCACCCGCACCTGCTCACCGGTCAGCTCGAGGTCACTGCGGCAGAACAGGTCCGCTGCCTCGGCCTCGTTGAATGCCAGGTGTTGGGATCTGATCTCGGTCAGTGCGCCGTTGACGCGCACCCGGTGCAGCCGCAGCGCCGGGTCGGACCGGGCGACGAGCACGAGCCGCAGGTTCGGCGGTTGATGGTCCATCAGATGGTTCAGCGATTCGAGCACGGCACTGTCGGCGACCTCGTGCAGGTCGTCGAGAACCAGCACCGTTGGAACGGGCAATTCGGCGAGCCCGGCCCGGACCTGCAGGGCCTGCGGGGGCCCGAAGGCGGCGGCCGGGACGAGCTCACGCAGGGGGCTGCCCACGGGCAGCACGCCGCCGAGAGCCAGGGCGCCCAACACATCGGCCCAGAACCTGGACATGTCGTTGTCGGTGTCGTCGACCGTCAGCCATGCCGCGGAACCGCGGACGCCGGTGTGCGTCAGCCAGGAGGCGACCGTCAGGGTCTTGCCCGATCCCGGCCCGGCACTGACCAGGGTCACCGGCCCCGCGGTGCCCCTGTCCAGCGCTTCCTCGAGCTCCCGGCGGGGAACCAGCCCCGGCGGCACCGTCGGCGGGGACGCCCGCAGCCGCAACTGGCTCGACAAATGATTCGCCACAGGGTCCTCTCGACATGCGCTCCGGCAATCCTCGACACAGCGCGCAACCCGCCGCAACCCAGCCCTCGTCGCGGGCCCGTTCGGCGCCATCATTCCCGGCGGTCGACGGAGCCCTGCGCGCGGTCGTTCCACACAAGGTGGATGAGGTCCATTCGGACGCGTCGTGACAGCGTCATCACCATCGAAGAATCTTCAGCGGTCGAATAACGGTGGAGTACAGACGATGACGGCTCTGGACTACGAGATCCGGGTGGTGGGGTCGGTACCCGACGACGTGCTCGAGGAGATCGGCGACGTCCGGGTGGCGGTGCTGCCGGTCGGGACGATCCTTCGGGGCACCCTGGTCGACCAGGCCGCGCTGCACGGGGTGATCAACCGCCTGCAGGGACTGGGCATCGAACTCCTCGAGGTTCGCAAACTCGTCGAGGGATCGACGATCCGCCGGACTTAGACGACAGGAGTCGATCACATGCCGGACGTCTACGATTTCGCGATCACCGGCACACTGGGACCACTCAGCAAATCGTGCATGCCCGAACTGGACACCGTCGCCGAATCCGCGTGGACAGTGCTGACCGGCTCCGCAGCCGGACCTGATGAGCTGCGCCGGGTGCTGGATCTGCTCGACGCCCGCGGGTTCCCGGCATCGAGCGTCCGGATCACGTCCCGCATCGGGGCGTCACCCGGATCCGGTCGGGCCGGCTGACCCACCACGGTCTCGGCCCGCCTCGGCGGGGTTGCCTGGTTCCAGAGAGTGCCTGTTGCGCAACGGGTGTCGCGACGGAAACCGCCGCCAAGGCGAGCCGTGTCGGCGGTGAGCGTCTCCGGCTCGGCGCGCATGAGCGGTAGCCGGTCGCGGTGCGGCCCGGTCAAGGACGGTCGGGAGCACCGCTTCCGCGCACGGCGTCCACCGTGATGGCGTTCAGGATCACGGCGGCAGTGACGACCACCAGGAACAGGCACAGCAGGGTGAGGGTGCCGGTGACACCCGGCGCCAGCAGTCGGAGCGCCACCAGTACCACCACCCCGAGCACCGCGGCGGAAGCCAGGACCGCCAGCATCGACTGGCGTCGAGCGACGGCGTTGTCCGGCAACGGGTCCGAGAAACCGGCAGCGCCGCGGGCCTCCACGATGGCGCGGTACTGGGACACCGGCACGTGCCGTCGGCGGTGGCCGTGATGGGGCATGCCCGTCCGGCCGTGCGCACCCCGTCGCACTCTGGCGGTACACACCTGGTGGTGGACGTCATGCACCGTTCCCGCGGCGCGGGTGCTCTGTCCGCCCGTGTGCCGATAGTCCGGAACATCAATTCCTGGTGCATCAATTCCGTGCGCATCGGTGTTCGGCATGCCCACTCCCTTGACGGATCTTCGCCGGCTCCGTGGCCGACCCGACGGGAGCGTAGGTCCGTGAGCCGGACACGGGCCTCACACAGCAAGGATGAACACCACAACCGTCCCTCGCAGCGGGAACGACCCCGGGGTCAGGCCGGCCGGCAGCAGCGGAAGCCGAGGTGGCCCGTGCTGCTCCGGACGGCGTGTGCCTGCCGCGCGGCCGGCCGGTAACGGTGGCAGTACGACGGGGCGCACAGGTGCGAGCCGCCCTTGGTGACTCGGCGGTCCCCCTCGCTCAGCGGAGCGGTCGGCGCACAACAGGACGCGGCCGGTGCGCATCGACTTCTGCTGTGTGTTTGGGTCCACGGCGAGTTCGTCCACTCCCAGACGTTGCCGACGACGTCGAACAGCCGGAACCCGTTGGCCGGGAACCGTTTGACCGGTGAGGTGCGGAAGAAACCGTGCGGACTCAGGTTCTCGTAGGGGAACCGCCCGTGCCAGGTGTTGGCCATGACCTTGCCGGCCGGGGTGAAATCTTCACCCCAGGGATAGGTGGCCCCTTCCATTCCACCGCGGGCGGCGTGTTCCCATTCCGGCTCGGTCGGCAGCGCCTTTGCTGCCCAGTCGGCGTAGGCGGCCGCGTCCTCGAACCCCACATGCACGACCGGATGCAGGTCACGCCCGTGCAGGGTGCTGTCCGGTCCCTCGGGATGCCGCCAGTCCGCCCCGGGGACCCAGGTCCACCAGCGCATCCAGTCGTCCAACGGCACCGGACCCGTGGTGCCGACGAAAACCTGGGAGCCCGGCACCAGGTCAGCGGGGTCTGCGCCCGGGAAGTCAGCCGGATCCGGCGCACGCTCCGCCACCGTCAGGTGACCGGTGTCCGCGACGAAACGGCGGAATTGCGCGTTGGTGACGGGACTCTCGTCGAACCACAGGTCGGGAACCTCGACCTCGCGCAGTGGTTGTTCCTCGGGGTAGAAGTCGAGGCTGCCCATCACACAACGGCCGCCGGGCACCAGCACCATTCCTTTCGTCCCTGCCGCCGGGACCGAGGCAAACCGCGCCGCACCCCTCCCCGTCATACCGGTTCCGGTCATACCGCGGACCGCCGGCCCGTGCTGGCCGGTACCCCGCCGAAGCCTGCTGGTTCAGACATCCGATCCTGCTCCCTCGGCTGATATCGATCCCTCGGCGGCGGACGGTGCGGTGCGCGCGCCCGGCCACGGCCTGCCGTCGGCGATCACGACGACACCGGCAACGGCCGGCGGATGAAGCATGATGGCACGGCCACCGCCCGTCCGCCGGGTCTCGCCCCCCTCACGGCCGCCGGTCCGGGGCTGGTTCATCCTTCTCGCAGGACGATCACCTCGATCGTGCCGTGCCAGGATCTCGCGACGCGCGATTGTTGAGGAATGGACCGAGGGGCAGCCATGTCGTCGATGCACGGCCCTGGAATGACGCAGCACCGGCGACGGGTCCGACGGCGAATCTCCGCCGGCTCGTGGACCGTGTCCATGGCCCGGGGATGAGTAGTTCGATTCAGGGCGGACGCCGCCCCCTCGTCGTGGCGTTGCGCCGACGACGTTCCCTGCGGTCGGGACTGATCCAACTGATGTACCTTGGCGTTGCGATCGTCGCTGGTCTCATCGTTCCGGCCCTCGACGTCGGAGTTGCCATTCACAGCAGCGAAGTCGTCGCCCTCATCGCCGGAATGGCCGCCGGGCTGCTGGCCCTGACCGGGATCGTCTTCGCACTGCTGTTTCTCGTGGTGCAGTTCGCCGCGACCACCCAGTCACCGCGGCTGAACCTGTTCCGGGACAACCCGCTGGTGTGGCACACCCTTGCCCTGATCGTCGCTGTCCTGGTCTACGCCGCCACCTGCGCCACGGTCGCCGGCCGTAACGACACCACCACTGTGCTCGTCCCGGTGTCGGTGGTCGTCCTGGTCCTGCTGACACTCGGGGTCACCCGGCGACTGCAGCTCGATGCCTTCCGCTCCGTGCAGCTCTCGCCCGTGCTCGACGACATCAGCGTGCGCGCCCGGGCCGTGATCGACGGCCTGTACCCCGCACCGTTCGCCGGGCTCGCCGGGCCGGCGCCGTTGCCCCCCGACCGGGTGCTGTCGGTCCGTTGGCCGGGCAGGTCGCTGACCCTTCGGCAGATCGATCTGCCCGATCTTCTCGCACTGGCGCAGCAGGCGGATGCGGTCATCCGGCTGCGCGTGATGCCGGGTGACCTCGTCCGAGAGAACGCTGTCGTGTTCGACATCTGGGACCCGGCGACGACCCCGGACCCGTCGTCGCTGTTGAGGTGCCTCGAGGTCGGCATCGACCGCAACCTGACCCAGGATCCGCTGTTGGCCTTCCGGTTGCTCAACGACATCGCCCTACGCGCCGTGTCCACCGCGATCAACGACCCGGCAACCGCTGTTCAGGCCCTGGACGCCATCGAGGGGCTGTTGCTCGCGCTGGTGGGGCGCGACCTGGCAATCGAGGTCATCACCGATGACACCGAAACGCCTCGGGTGCTCCTGGAGGACCCCGACTGGGAAACGTTTCTGGCCGCCGCAGCCGACGAAATCGGCTGCTTGCCCGTGCATCCCATTGTCCGCCGGCGACTGCGAACGATGCTCGAGCAGGTGCTCGCCGTCGCACCCGCCGAGCGCCGGCAGTCTCTGGAACGCCGAATCGCCGAATTCGACAGTGCACGGTGAGGTGCGCTCAGCTTGTGGAGTGCATTTGCGGACAACCCGTTCGCTCCTCGATGCCGAGTGCCAAGGAGGTTGGGTGACGGTCGCAGTGCGGTAGATCGGCGGTCACTGCCGCCCAGGTCAGGATGTTTCGCCGGCGGTCAGGCTGGTCCCGAGTGAGCCGTTCACGATGACGGTAATTCCGCCGGGGAGTTGGTCATCCAGTGCAGCCATCAGATCGTCGGTTGGCGGTAGTTGCTTGTCGGGTGTCTGCACGTTGATGTGCAGGTCCGTGGAAACGAAGGCAACCGACTCGACCTGGGCGCCGGGGATCGTGCCGATCCACTCCTGGGCCACGGTCTGGGCGCGGGCGGTCAACAAGCTCAGCACGTAGGCACCGACCGTATTGGCAAACAGCGGGATACACACAACCACGAGCACGAGGCCGACCACCTGGGTCGCCCTGCGCCGCTGGCGGCCCGTGAGGCCGACCTGCTCGCCGGCACCGATCACGGTGAAGACCAGAGTGCCGGCGAGTACCAGAGCAATGAGGTTCGACAGGAACAGCGCCAGCGCGCCGAGCCCCAGCGCAACCGCCCCCTGACCGAGGCAGACACCGACCACCGCCAACGGCGGAACCAACGAGATCGCGATCGCCACCCCCGGGAGCACAGCGGCCACGTCTCGGCGGGCCAACGCAACCGCGCCGGCGAAACCGGTGGCGACAGCGGCAACCAGGTCCGTCAAGCCTGGGGACGTGCGGCTACTGATCTGACTGTCGCTCAGCAGATCGAACGAGCTCGGGACGAGCAGCGCGAACACCACCCCGATCAAGACGACCAGAGCCGCCCCGCCCGACACATAGCGTCCCGACCGCGCCATCGACCGGATCTCGCGTTTCGCGATGCCCAACGCCATGCCCATGATGGGGGTCGACAGTGGCGCGATGATCATCGCGCCGATCACCGTGGCGGTCGAATCTGACAACACCCCCGCCGAGGCGATGATCGCCGAGAGCGTGAGCATCGTCCAGAACGCTGACCGCTTGGCTGCGGTATCCCCCGCGGACAGGTCCAGGTCATCGGTCAGCTCACCGATGGTCCGACGTTGGGTATCCGGCAGAACCCGACTTATCAGACGCATCGAGCGATCATCCCGTAGCCACGCCGGACCCGCCCGGTCTGCTCCGGCGTGGCGAACCATCAGTGGTCCTGGCGCGGCCCCGAAATGCGGTGCCGTTCGCGAGATGTCGGGTTTGATGCGAGGGTGGTCCGGGACCGCCTGTCACTGACCCGTCCATTCAGGACGAGATCTGGCGTTGTCGTGGTTCGCCGATCCGGCCGCCGCCGGGAGCTCTGTGACCAGTCGGTGACACTGTGAAGATCATCTGGCCGAGGTCAGAGGTTCACCGGTTCACGGGTCGCGGCCCACGCGGCAAAGCCGCCGAGCAGGTCCGAGACGTCGGCGTTTCCCCGCCGACGGAGCATGCTGGCGGCGACGCTGGAGCGCCAGCCACCGGCGCAGTAGGTCACTGCCGGGCGATCGCACGGAACCTCGTTGATGCGCCGACGGAGTTGCGCGAGCGGTAGGTGGAGCGAACCCGGGATGAATCCGGCCTCGAGTTCTGCTGCGTTGCGGACATCGATGACCACGGGCCCGTCCGGTGATGACAACGCCTCGGTGAGCTGGCGGGGCGTCAGCCGGCTGCCGCGAGCGGTCAGTTCGGGGTGGGTTGCCAGGAACGTCTCACCGTCGGGCAGGTAGCCGGTGACGTTGTCGAAGCCGATGCGGGCCAGCCGGACCGCGATCTCGCGTGCGCCGTCATCCGGCGCCATGACCACCACGTTGTCGCTCGGTTCAAGGATCATGCCGGCGGTCTCGGCGAACCTGCCGTCCGCGGGCACGTTCAGGGCGCCGGTGAGGTGCCCGGCCGCGAAGTCCTGTGCGTCTCTGACGTCGAGCACGACGGCGCCGCCGGCCATGGCCGCCAGCAACGCGTCCGACCGCAACGCCGTCAGCGGGTGTCCGGCGTCGTAGATAGCGCGTTCCTTGCGGTTGAGAACTGCGTCATAGACGAAGTAGTCGGGAGCCGGTGGCTGACCCGCGGTGACCAGCGCGACGAACGTCGCCTCGCTCATCGGCCGGCAGGCGTAATTCGATGACCGTTGCTCGCCGATGGTGGATTGCTTCTCCGTCGAGAGGTTCTTGCCGCACGCCGATCCGGCTCCGTGGGCCGGGAAGACCCGCACGTTGTCCGGCAGTCCCATCAACTTTCGCTGGATCGAGTCGTAGAGCTGGTGCGCCAGTTCATCGGCGGTCACGCCGATGGAGGCAAGCAGGTCGGGGCGGCCGACGTCGCCGATGAACAGGGCGTCGCCGGTCAGGACGCCGTAAGCGACGTCGTCATCGGGATGTTCGTACACCAGCACGCTGATGGACTCCGGGGTGTGCCCGGGGGTGTGCATGATCTCGAGGGTGACCTCACCCAGCGAGATGCGTTCACCGTCCCCGAGCGACCGAATCTCGAATTCGGCTTCGGCTCCCTTCCCGTAGCCGATCCAGGCCCCGGTGACCTGCGCCAATTCGAGGTGACCGGAGAGGAAGTCGGCGTGGAAATGGGTATTGATCACTCCGACGATGCGCAGGTTGTGTTCGGCGGCGTCAGAGAGGTAATCGGCGACGTCACGGCGAGGGTCGACAATGACTGCGTTGCCGGTGGTTTCGTCACCGATCAGGTAAGACGCCTGGGACAGGCAGTCGAGATAGTGCTGCGCGAAGTACACAGGTGCTCCAGATGTCGGGACGAAATTCCACGGGGTCGAGGGCGGGACCTCCGCGGCCGGGCTTTCTCGCCTGCCACGGGGCCGTTCGGTCAGCGGCCGAACAGTCGGGAGAACATCGATCCGGCACCGGTCGACCGCTCGCTCGGTGAGCAGCTGCACCGCTGCGCACGTGGCACGCCGGCAAGCACCTGCTCGACGTGTTGGCCGCATCCGCTGTAGCTGGCCTTGCCGCAGGTGCGACAGGTCGCGGGACTGCACATGGGTTCTCACCTTTCCAGATGTGATGGACGGCGCCGGACGACTGCGCCTGTGGGACCAAGGCTGCGCAACGTGCTGCTGTGACCCGTTCCCGGCGCTGTAGGCAAGGATAACTGATACCCCAGGGGGTATCAAGTCGAACCGGCGTCGATGGCGCGATGAAACGCTCCTGGAGGATCGAGTGGTATGACAGCGTCCCCTACATTTCCCTCTGCGACGGTCCGACCGCGTCACACTGATACCCTCGGAGGTATCTGTTCGGCGCGCACCCCGCGACGTGTGCGGCACAAGTGCCGTTTCCGCGGTGCATCACCCAGCTGAAGGATCGCCATGGTCGAACTTGCACCCGAGACGATGGGCGCGGTCGTCAACCGTTTGCGCCGCGCCCAGGGGCAGATCGGCGGTGTGCTGAAGACGATCGAAGAGGGCCGCGACTGCCAAGAGGTCGTCACCCAGCTGGCGGCGGTGAGCCGGGCGCTGGACCGGGCCGGATTCGCCGTCATCGCTGCCGGCTTGAAGCAATGCCTCGTGGAGTCGGGCGGGGAGGACAGCCTCGACACCAAGGTCATGGAGAAACTGTTCCTGTCATTGGCCTGAGGCGCCTCATCGCAAGGTGACGCTGCAAAGGGCGTGTCGGCGAAGGCCGGCGGCGAGGACCACCGTTGCGCCCAGAGCCCGTACGTCAGCCGCGTTTGTTGTCCAGGACGGGCGGCAGCGGGAGGCAGCGTCGAAGTCACCTCACGGAACTGGGGCTCGGTAGGCGGCTACCCGACCAGCGCCGGGATGCTGCGGGTGGCGGTGTACAACCCCACGGCGGTGATCAGCACGGCAAAGGCGACCCGCAGGACCTCAGGGCGTGCCCGGGTGGTGATCCGGACGCCCAGGAGGCTCCCGACCACGGCGGCCACCGTGAACGTGCCGATGATCGCCCAGTCGATGTCGAGCCCGCTTCCGACCCGCGCTACCAGTGACGTCCCGGTGTTGATCGCGATGATCAGCAAAGACGTGCCCACTGCGACCGGCATCGGGAACTCGAGCACGAGGACCAGCGCCGGGACGACAAGGAAGCCGCCGCCGACGCCGAAGAATCCGGTCATCAGGCCGACCGCCAGGGCGGCGACGATCACTTTGGCGGCGCGCGGGCAGGCGCAGGTGAAGCGCGGGCTGAAGCTGATGATCGGCTCGTCCAGGGGAAGCCCGTCGGCACGACCGCGGCCCCCGCTGCCCGCAGGCACTCGGCGGCGGGTGAGCATCAGCGCCGCAACGGTCAGCATCAACACGGAGAACCCGGCGAGCAGGACGTCCGGCGGAACCGACAGCGACAACCTGGTACCTGCAACGGCTCCCGCGACGCCAATGGCACCGAAGACGACGCCCTGCACAACCCGGACATGACCGTCGCGGCGGTGGGCGAGCATCCCGAACAGCGCGGTGACCCCGACGATGATCAGTGAGCCGGTCGTCGCAGCGCGGGTGTCCATCCCCAGCAGATACACCAGAGCGGGAACGGTGAGGATGGATCCGCCGCCGCCGAGCGCGCCCATGCTGAGGCCGACGAGCAGACCGACCGCAATTGCGATCATCGCCGTCATCCGGGCCGCCCCTCACACGCCGTGCTGAACCCAGTGATGGTCCCGCGGTCACCCGGTGAGCGCTCGTCCGACCCGATCAGCGCTGGTGCTGCGAAGGCCGAAGACATCAGGTGACCGCCCAGGGTCGCCCGGCCGGGAGTTCCTCGGAGCGCCGGTCAAGGTCGTTCAGCGGGATGTGCCGCGCTCTCATCTGCCGGCCCGCTCGAGGTCGGGCGCCGAGGTCAGTCGCAGCCCGGCTGCGTCGGCGTTGGTGTAGTCGTCATCGACTGCGACAACCCGGTGGCCGCATGACAGCAGGATCGACGCAGCGATCGACGCCCGGTAACCGGCCTCGCAATGCACCCAGACCTCGCCGCCAGAGACCTCGTCGGCGCGTCGTAGTAGCTCGTGCAACGGGATGTGCACGGCGCCGTCGATGTGCGACTCGGCCCATTCCAGGTTGCGCCGCACGTCCAGGACGATGACGGGACGGTGATGCCGGACATGGGCCAGGTCGGCGAAGGTCGCTCGTTGAAGGGTGCGAAGCTCGCCGTCAGTCCACCGGCGCGGGCCGCCGGTAGCCGCGGCCGCCGGCCGGTCGATGCCGATGCGGACCAATTCGCGCTGCGCCTGCGCCACCTGTTCGGCCGTCTCGCCGAGCAGGGTGACCGGGGTACCCCACGGAATCAGCCATCCCAGGTACGTGGCGAACGACCCGTCGAGCCCGAAGTTGAGGGTGCCGGGCGCGTGGCCGGCGGCGAAGGCGGTCCGGGTCCGCAGATCGACCAGCCACTCCCCGTCCTCGAGTCGGCGGCGCAGCTGCTCCGCGTCGGCGGCCTCTGGTGGCGTGAGGTCTGGACCGGAGGGGCCACGGGTGTTGGCCGGGCCCATGTGCGCGTAATAGGCAGGGAAGGCGTCCAGACCGGCGAGAAGGTCGGCGACATAACGCTGTTCGTCCTGGGTGAGGACCGGATTCGCGAGCTTCTCGGCTCCGATGGTGGAGGCGGTGGCCTCGGACTGGGTGGCGGAGCAGAAGCTGCCGAAGCCGTGAGTGGGCATGACCATGGTCTGGTCCGGCAGGTCCGCGGCGAGCCGTTGCGCGGAGGCGTACTGGAGATGGACCAGATCGTGGGTGTGGTCCGGTCCGAGCAGGTCCGGCCGGCCGGTGGAACCGAACAGCAGCGAACCGCCGGAGAACACCGCTGTCGCGACGCCGCGCTCCTCCAGCACGTAGGACAGGTGGGTATAGGTGTGGCCGGGGGTGGCCAGCACCCGCACCCGCAGCAGCGGGGTCACCTCAATGACGTCGCCGTCCCGGACACCGACCCGCCGGTAGGCAACCGGGTCGTCCGCATTCACGTGGTAGGCGGCGCCGGTCTCCCGAGCCAGCGCCAGCCCGCCGGTCACGTAGTCGTTGTGGATATGGGTTTCGAAGATGTGGGTGATCCGCACTCCTTGGGCACCGGCGAGTTCGAGCACCCGGTCGATGTCGCGCTGTGGGTCGATGACAAGTGCGACCCGGCCGTCATGCACCAGGTAACTGCGATCTCCCAGCGTGGGTGTCTCGATGGGCACGATGGCGGCCGCCGAGGGTTTCTGCGCGTGGTCCTTCCCGAGCTGAGCAACGGACACTTCGTACATACGCTGTCGCACCTCACCTTCCGATCCCGTCGATACCCAGAGGGGTATCGCGATTCTGTCACCGTACCCGGTTCGGCGGCACAGCGGCACTGCCGCGCAGCATGCCGCAGCCTCACGCTGGTGCCGGTCGGGAACAGTCGGGCTCGCAGCGACGTTGATACCCCTGGGGGTATAATCCAACAATCGAATGGATGGTTGGACCATGGCGACAACACCACTGACCGAGGGCACGTTCGAGCAGGCCGTGGGCCGTGACGGCATTGTGCTGGTGGACTCCCTGGGCTTCGTGGTGCGGCCCGTGCCGGATGTTCGCCCCGGTCTTCGAAAAGGCCTCGTCTCTCGAAGAGGTCATCGCCGCAGTGCGGGAATTGGATATGGACGACGTCCGCGCGAAACTCGCCGCCGCCTCGGCAGGGTCGGCATGAACACCACCGGCGCCGCAACGGCCACGTCCTACGCGATCGCAGTCATCGTCGACCGGCCGTTCGAAGCGGTGCTGCCGGCTACCCGAGATGCTCTGACCGAGCACGGGTTCGGCGCTCTGACCGAGATCGATATGCAGGAACCGTTGCAGAACAAGCTGGGGGTGGCCATTGCCCCGCACGTGATTCTCGGTGCCTGCCGACCGCCGTTGGCGCAGGCCGCGCTCCGGGCGAGCCCTCGATCGGCTTGCTGCTGCCCTGCAACGTCGTCGTCCGCGCCGTGAACGAAGACCGGACGACCGTGGAGGCCGTCGATCCCGCCATCACGGTCAGCGTCACGGGTAACCCGGACCTGCAGGCGGTGGCCACCGAGGCGCGCACCAGACTGACCGCCGCACTCCACTCACTGCAATGGAAAACTGTTCCTCCCCATCACCTGACGCCGACGCCCGCACGCCCGCACGCCCGCACGCCCGCAACGGTTCCACCTCGGGGTCAGATTCGTTGAAGATGGCACTGCTTCGCTGCCTGCGCTCCGGTCCGTTGCCGTTTGGACTTGGCTGGTGGGACCTCAGCGCGTAACGGGCAGGTCTGGAAGTGGTAAATCGAGTCCGTTCCACCACCCGCTCGTCGAACCGATCGTGATCAGAACGGAACCCGAAGGCGGTGTGCGTCCCGAATTGCGCCGCTCCACGTCGCAAGCCGTCGCGGCGGGCCATCGTGGGATGGGTTGACAGTCGTTGTGCCGTCTTTGTTCACCCCGGCACTGGTGGTGTCGGAAGGGGGACGTACAGGATCGTTCACAGGAGTGTCCTCGGACAGTGGCCGGCGGGTGTGCGCAGGTCTGGGACGCGCACCCAGCGGGCGGACGCGTCCGGTCAGGGACGAGGACAGTCACGGTCGTCGACGGACAGCAAGGCCACCGTCAGCAGGCACACCCGAAACGGGGGCCGCGCGGTCCGCGCCGACATCGACATGGGGTCAGTGCACCACACCCTCATCGACGGAACAACCAGCACCGGTCGCGCCGGCCGGGACACTTTCTGCGCTGCGACCGGCACCGCAGTCGGCATCCGGCTTCACGGAATCTTCATCGTGGGCGTCGTGGTGCATTCACTCCGGCGACGTTGAGTGGAGTTCTCCGCCGGAACCGGCGGAGAACACGAAAGGCGGCACAACGAGGAGAAGAACTCCGCAAATCATCCTGGCGGGTGGCATGGCACCGACGTTGGTCACCGGTCTTGCCGGGGTAGGTAGTGCGGCGGCCGACCCCCGACGAGCAGTGCCGCGGCAGCGGTCGCTGTGAGCGACACCACACCCACCAGAGCTCGCATTCAGCCGCGACGAAGAGCGAATGGCCGGCGACCTCTACCGCCTCTTCGGCGAGAGAATCAGAAAGACCGAACGTCAGGTGCAGTCCCGCAGGACCCCGCGGCTCGATGAGCGGGTCCGTCAAACGTCATCCGTCCGCCGGTCGGCTGCCGATGCGGTCAGTGGTCGCCCTTGGCCACCATCCGCATGATGCGGGTGTTGAACACGGCGAATCGGATGAGCTGGAAGGGAAGGCTGCGGCGGCGGCGCAGCGTGGCCGCCGTGGGCAGCGGGGCTCGGCTCAGGTCGGCGGTCGGCTGGTCGCTCACCATGGTGCCTGGGGTCGGGATGCCGGGTTGTGTCTTTGTCATGTCACTCATTCCGGGATCAACTGCCAGCCAGGACGGCCCTTGGCCTTGTACAGAAACAGGTGATGGAGCATCAGCTTGACCCAGTGACCGCTGAGGCCGATCTCGCCACGGGTTTCCTTTAGATCGCGCCCGCTCGGATAACGGACGTAATCGGGCACCACCGGCATCATCGTCATCGCCGCTGCCGAGCCGCGACGCAGCCCGTGACCGCCGGAGGCGACACAAGCCGCACCCATCGACGCCATCGATGCCTGGTGCGCAGGGGCATCGGAGCCCTTCTTGATCCGTTCGACGATGGTCAACGCAGCCGTCTTGCCCATCACGCCCGACGGCATACCGGTGCGAGGAGGCGACGGCGCGATCACGGTGCCGTTGGCGCTCTTGCGGGGACGGGAGATCTGATGCGGCGGTGCGAAGGCAATGCCGACGGCGAAGACGTTCTCGTACCCGGGAGCCAGGTAGGTTCGCGGCCAGTCCTCGGCCCGCCATTCCTCGTACGGTTTGGCAGTGTAGTCGGCGTCGACCTTCATGAAGCCGCTCGGCGCGAAAAGCTCTGCAGTGATGTCCATCCCGTCCCGGTCGTACGCCGCCAGCGGCACCCCGCCGAAGGGCGGCAGCAGCATGGCGAAGTCGAATGCCAGGGTGTGCTTCCGGCCGTCGAGCGTTTCGTAGCGGACACGGCCCTCCTCGACCTGTTCGACGTGAGCACCGAGAATGGCCTCGACCCCGCGCTCACGGAACAGCGACCCGGTCCACAGTTCGCTCGAGGTCTGGAAACCCAGGTCCTGGAAAGTCATTCCGTCGACGCCGAAGTCGCCGAGTTGCGCCTCGTTGGTCAGGTAGACCAGCCGCGCCCGATCCCTGACCCCGGCTTCCCGCAACTCGTGGTCGACATTGAAGACGTACTCGAACGCGGCGCCCTCGCAGGTGCACGTGCCGTGGCCCATCCCGACGATCAGGGTCTGCTCTTCACCCGAGGCGAGCCGCTTGATGACATCCCGCAGCCGGGCCGCCGCCTCCAGAGCGTGATCGGCGGTACAGACCGAGACGGTGTGGCCGTCGGGACCAAGGCCCGGCGTGGCCTCGAACCGCAGGCGAGGACCGGTGGCGTTGATCAGATAGTCGTAGCGCAGCCGCTCGCCGGTCCCGGCCGTGCCCTGACCGGTGTACTCGATGTCGACGGCACCCCTCGGATCGTCGAGATCACCGTCGGGTCGAATCGCAACCGCCTTGGCCTGCCGGAACCCGATGCCTTTGCGGTCGTAGACGGGCTGGAGCGGGAAGACCACGTCGTCCCTGGCCATCTTTCCCACGCCGACCCAGATGTTGGACGGAATCCAATTCCATCGCGAATTGGGCGAGACCACCGTGACGGTGTGCTCCTTGCCCAGGCTGCGGCGCCCGAGCAGTCGGGAAAGATGCAGAGCGGCAGTATGTCCGGAGATCCCGGCGCCCAGGATGACGATGTCGGCCACGGAGAGTCCCTTCACGGTGGGGACTTCTTTGTACCGTACCCCCCGGGGTATCGACAGGGTCCTTCGACCCTTCCGAGGAACAACGCTCAGGCGCTGTTCTCACGTCTTATCGGTGCAACGGCGAACAGCCACCAGTCAGGCGTCGGGGCCGACTTTGCGGGCGCGGACCACCATGTCCAGGGCGGGACGGTCGCTTCCGGCGACGGGACGGGCCACCCGGTCGGCGAGCCCCACGATCGCCGAGCAATCGATCGCCCCCGGGTCGGCGATCACATCGCGTTGGGTGGAAGGCACATTCCCCCGCGCTCGAATGCATCCAGAACCGCGCCGAGCCCGAAAGATTCGTCATCCGGGTGTGCCACCACCGCGAGCACCGAACACCATGCCGGCAGCCTGCGGCACACCGGCTGCGGACGATCATCCGTCAGCATCGATCACCTCCAGGAAGCGGTCGACAGCATCCTCGCTTCGGAGGCGATCACCGCCAGAGTCGGAAGTCCCATACCCCCGCAGGTATATGCGTGGACCCGTCTGCTCGGCATGGACGGTTGCTGACATCCGGCCCCTGCCGGCCCTCCTTTCGTGCCCACACTCGCGACGCCGCAACGCCCGGCCGAGCTGTGGCCGGGAACACCCAAAGTCGGGACCGAAGACTCTTCCGCTTGATGGGGGGCGGGAAGCCACCCTTGGGGTGGCGGCTTCGGACGGCAAGGAGTGGAGATGCAGAATCCAACGGACATCACCGACCCGACCGGTCGCGATCGGCCACCACTGCCGGAGGGCGAGATGCAGTCGCGTCCGGGATTGCGGAATGCCGGAAAGCCGCCTGCATGGCTTGCTTTCCTGTGGCGTGACCGCCGCGCCGGGTTGGCCGCCGCGGTAGCGGTCGCTGCCATCTTCGGACTCCTGGCAGGCTGGGCCACTCCGCGCGGCCCTGTGACGATCGGGCAGGCGCTGACCTCGATGATCGCCGGCCTTGCCATTGGTGCCACCTGTGGTTTCTTCATGCGGTCACGGTGGGGCATGGCGGTCGCACCGATGGTATTCGCTGTTGTGTTCGAACTGGTCCGCCTGGACGCCGCAGGGCCGACTGTTGACGCACCCGACCTGAGCAGTCTGCTCGGCATTCTGGTGGCCGCGGTCGGCAGGGGCTTTCAGGGCTTCATCACCCTTGCGCCCATGGTTCTGGGGGCAGCCGTGGGCGCCGCGGTCGCGCGGCGTGTTCGAGGCGAGACTGCTCATCATCCCGGCCGTCGGGGCACGCTCGGCCTCATCGCGCGCAGAGGTGTTGCCGTCGTCGTCGCGCTCGTCGTGGTGTTTCTGGGGATTCTCGTCGCTCGTCCGGGCAGCACCCCGGCGATCACCGGCGCCGATGGTCACCCGCTGCCGGGAAGCGTCGCGGAGATCAGCCGGACCTCTGTCGGTGGGCACGATCTGTCGATGATGATCCGCGGCGACGACGCCACCAACCCTGTTCTGTTGTTCCTCGCCGGTGGGCCCGGCGGGGCGGAGTTCGGTGCGATGCGTGGGCACGGTCAGGCACTGGAGCAGGACTTCGTCGTCGTCACTCTGGATCAACGCGGAACGGGATCCTCCTACGATCAGATCGAACCAACGTCGACCCTGACCGTGCACGAAGCGGTCAACGACGTCGAGGGTGTCACCAATCACCTGCGCGGCCGGTTCGGTCAGGACAAGGTCTACCTGGTCGGCCAATCCTGGGGGACGATTCTGGGAGTGCTTGCGGTGCAGGCACATCCGGAGCTGTTCCATGCTCTCGTGGGGGTTGGCCAAATGGTCAGTCCGCGGGCCACGGACCTCATCTTCTATCAGGACACCCTGTCGTGGGCCAGCAACACCGGAAACGCCGCGCTCGCCGATGAGCTCGAGGCGATGGGCCCACCCCCGTGGGCGGATTACCTGAACTATTCCACGGTGCTGTCCGGCTACGAGCAGGACGTGTATCCGTACGACCACAGCGCGAACGCCGAGGGTCCCGGTCAGATGACGGAAAACCTGCCGGTCGCAGAGTACGGCCTGCTGGACACGGTCAATCTCGCTCGCGGCTTGTCCGACTCCTTCGCGCTGATGTACCCGCAGCTTCAGCAATTGGACTTCCGCTCCGATGTGCCGAGTCTGGAGGTCCCGGTCTATTTGATCGAGGGCCGCTACGAGCCGAGAGGCCGCGCCGACCTGGCTCGTCAGTGGTTCGCGTCGCTCCAGGCGCCGACCAAACAATGGATCGAATTCCCCACCTCCGGTCACCGGCCGTTGTTCGAACAGCCGGAACTGTTCCACCAGGTGATGACCCAGACCGTGGTGGCGGCTACCGCACCGGATTCATGACGGTCTGGCGCGAGGTCAGCCGGCCAGGGGACCGGCAACCTCGGCGACCATGGAAACGACTTCGTCGAGGTTCTCCGACGTGGTGAGGTGTCCGACACCGGGGAAGACCCGAATATCGAGGTTCATGGTCCGGCGCACCGCCGGGCGCAGTCGATGGGGTGGCAGGAACCGGTCGTGTTCCCCGACCCCGACGGCACACGGCAGGTGGGCGCGACGGGCCAGCAGTTCGACGGGCAGGGGTGGTGGGGCCAGCGTCGTGCGGCAACAGGCGGCCATCAGGGTCATCCATTCCACCTCGGTCTCGGGAGGGTCCGCGCCGGGCGCGACGAACAATCGGAGCATTCGGCGAGTGTGCTCGGCCGTGGGACGGAGCAGCCAGACAGCCGACGCCCACACCATTGTCGGATCAACCGCGAGCCGGATGAAGCCGGCCGGCGAGATCAGCACCCGCGCCGCGATTCGAGGTGAATCGGCGGCCATACCAACTGCGGCGCCCAGCGAATTGCCCACCAGCACGATGTCGTCGGCGCCCATCGCGGCGAGAATCTCGTTCAGCGTTCGCCCGTACCACCCCAGCCGGGCATGGGCGGGCCGATTTGGGTCACTCATTCCCGGTTGACCCGGTAGATCGATGACGGTGGTGGCCCAATCAGCTGACAGCGCCTGTAGCCACGGCAGGACCACCGCAGCGTTGAATCCGGTCCCGGGCACCAGGACGACCCGAAGCCGCCCAGTACCGGCGGAGGTCAGCGCGACTTCCCCGACGCTGGTCGCCAAGGTCGTCCTGGTCAGTGGGAAAGCCGCTCCTGCCAGCGCTTCCGAACACCAATGCCGCACCGCGCAAAGGCCGCTCGGGCTTCTGTAGACAGACGGCATTGCGTCATCGTGTCCGGCTGTGAACGGTTCGTCCAGCGCAATCGAAGGAGCATTGCAGCAGCCGGCCTGCCGGAAAGAGCATCCGCGGCAGAGGCTCGGAGCACCGACGGCCGTCGAGAAAGGCTCTGCACGCGCCGGTTGATGTCCTCGCGCACGAGCCGCATCCGTTCGATGCCGTCGATGGCCCGCCCGGAGGGCTCATCGGTGTCCCGGTTCTCGAACCGGGTGCCAGGCACCGGCCGGCGTGACTTCCGTGATCACGTCGTGCCTCTGCGGGTTTCGACGGCGCGCCGACGGTCCGGGCCGCGCCGGGGTCATTTGGTCACCGGGGGATCGCGGTGGTACGCGGCGGGCGGCATCGGTGGGCGGGTTCCTGAGACCGATCCCGGTGCGATACTCGCGCGATGGCGAAGGACGGGCGGTCGTTCATGCCCGCACATTCAGCGCCGGCCCTGGACGACCCGGCCTGGTTCGGTGCGGTGATGGGCAGTGCGGCGACCGCCGTCGTGGCGTCGCTGCATCCGGGGCAAATCGAGGTGCTGACCGGGTTCGCCGACGCCACCGCTGCGGTCCTGCTGATCGGCAGCGTGATGGCCTTCGTCTTCCTGGTTGTTCGCGACTTCCTGATCCGCGGCCTGGGTCGCAACCTCGCGGGGAAACTGCGCTCTCCCCGCACCGGGCCGGCCTACGCGACCATCCCTGGCGCGATCAACGTCCTCGCCGTCGCGGTGATCAGGGTCTGGCCGGGCACCCTGGGCAGCTCAGCCGGGTGGTGGCTGGTGGTGACCCTGGCCGGTGTCGGCACCGTGCTGGGGCTCTGCCTCACGGTGGTGTTCTTCGTCGCCGCGTTCGAGCATGAACAGTTCCAGGCCGAGGACATCTCCGGGATCTGGTTCATCCCGGAGACGGTGGTGCTGCTGGGATCGTTCTTGTTCGCCGAACTCGCCCCGAACGGCCCTGCGGTGGCCCAGCGGGGGCTGGCTGTCCTGGCGGTCGCCCTGCTCGGCGCCGGTGCCTTGCTGTTCGGTGTCACCGCGGTGATCTTCGTCAACCGCCTGGTGCTCCACGCCGGGGTGCATCGCACCGGCGCGCCCGCCATGTGGATCATGATCAGTCCCCTGGCGGTCACCTCCGTGGCGTTGGAGTCGGTCGCCGGTGGAGACCCCATGCTCGGCGGGTCGTGGACCCCCGCGGTCGCCGAGGTCGCCACCTTCGGCGCCGGAGCCCTGTGGGGGTTCGCGCTGTGGTGGATCGCAGCCGCGATGGTCGTCACCCGGCACGCCGGGCGCGCAGCCCTGACCCGGACCGCCGCAGACTGGGGCTTCGTGTTTCCCTCGGCCGCGATGGTCATCGCCACGCTCACCCTGGGCCGGCGCTGGCAGTCGGGACTCGTGGAAGCCGTCGGGCTGGCTCTGGGCGTGCTGCTCGCGCTGGTCTGGGTCGCCGTGCTGACCGGCACCATCCTCGGCCTGCACCGCGCACCGGGCAGCACCGCGCGTGACGGCTGAGCAGATCTGACTGCACCCGTCCGACCGCACCCGCGGACACCAGCACGAAACGGCCGATCAGCTGGTGGAGGTCCCGGGTGCGTCGGCGATGGGTTGGGCGGCGACCAGCAGGTCGACAGCGCTTTGCTGGGTGGCGCCACTGATGTGCTGGACCGGTCCGGCCCAATGCAGCCCGTACTGATTGTTCTCGGCGCGGTCGTTGTCGTAGGCGGTCGATGCCTGGTGAGCGAGGTAGTCGGAATAGGGATGATCGTCCAGAGCCCGGTTGAGCGCGCCCAGGTTGCGGACGTATATCCCCTTGAAGCTGGGCCCGTTGATGTCGCAGCCGGACTGCTCGCAGGGCTCGGTGAGCACACCGTCGACATGCAGTGACTCCGATGTCGTGGAGGCATCCGCCAGCTCGCTGGCCCGCTCGAGATAGCGGTGATCACCGGTCGCCGCAGCCAGGGCGACGAGCCCGCCGAGCAGCACGCCCTGGTTGTAGGTCCAGGTGGTATCCCCGTTGTTGCGGCAGGTGGAGGCGTAGAGCCCGTCGTTGACCAGCAGGTCGTCGTTGATCATTCCGGAGGCGTTGAACCAGTTCCACACCGAGACCGCCCGTTGGAGATAAACCGAACCCGCATCACCGAGGCGGTGGCCGAGCTCGGCGGCGGCCTGGACGAACAGTTCGTTGGAGATGGCGTTCTTGTAGCCACGGTTGACGGTCCACCAGAGCCCACCGCCGCACACGTCGTCATGGTTGGTCCACATGAAGTCGACGTCGCGCTGCGCGGTCTGCAGGTAGCGTGCATCGCCGGTCAGGTCGTAGGCGCTGATCCAGGCCAGCGCCCACCACCCGGTGTCGTCGGTGAAATCGTTGATGAAGTTGCCTCGCGCTGCGAGTTTCTTGGTGTCGTAGGTGTTCTCGATGACCCAGCGGTACCGGTGATCCCCCGAGACGATCATGTAGTTGGTCAGCGCGGTCAATGCGTTCGCACTGTTCCACCACCCCGTGGTCGGCCAGACACCGCTGCGTTGGTCGTAGAACGCCACCAAGGCGTCGACCGCCGGCTGGTCCGACGGGACCTGCGCACCACAGCCGATCAGCACCGCACCGGCCATCACCAGGGCAACCAGCCGAGAGGCTCGACGGGTACTCATTCCGGGCCTCGCATCTGATTGAGTGGACGGCGCCCCGAGAACCGAGAACCGGGCAGGACGGTGTCGTCAATGTACTTACCAATCTGGTCCGGGACCCCCGTGCGTGCGTCCCGCCACCGCCCCGGGCGGGGAGGTCGGCACGCCGGGTGGGTGGTCGCGGCTGTCATCGTCGGCGCCGCGTCCGGCTGCACCACCGCTCCCGGCGTCCCGACGTCCTCCGGGCAGACCACCGCGACCGCGACATCCCCTGTGTCGAGTCGGAGCGGTCCGTCGACGGTGACCAGCGCAGCATCCACCCCAGCAACGACGATGATGTCCACCGCGACGGAATCCACGCTGATGTCCACCGCGACGGAACCGCCGGGAACGGTGGTTGCGTTCACCACCGTGCCCCCTGGCACCGCCGTCGGACACCGAATCGGACTGATCGCATCGACCGGTTCGGACCCGTTCAGCAACGCAGTCACCGAGTCGATCCTGACCCAGGCGCAGGCGGCGGGAGCGGAGCTGATCAGCTGCGATCCCGATGGCAACCCGACGCTGTTGCTGGATTGCGCCCACCGGATGGCCACTCAGCAGGTCGATGGATGGATCACCGTGCAGGCCGGAGATGTCGGTGAAGCCCTCTGCGCCGCCGGCCCGCAGGACGTGCCGATGATCGCCATTGCGGGATCACCGGTGAGCTGCGAGACGGCAGAGGTCGGAGCGGACGACCGACGGGCGGGCCTCGTCATCGGGACCGCACTGGGCCAGACCTCGAAGCTTCGTTCCGGCTGCGCGGACGACATTCTGGTGGTCGTCACCGATTCCGCGACACCCACGACCAGTGCGCAGCGCACCGAGGGAATCCGCGCAGGCTGGAGCTCGCAGTGCCCCGGGTCGCAGGCCAACGAGGTCCTGCTGGACGCGGGGACGCAGGACGGCGCCTACCTGGCTGTGACCAACGCCCTTGCCGCACTGCCGGACGACACCGATGTCCTGCTGGCCGCGGTCGATGACGGTGCCGCGCTGGGCGCCGTCGCCGCGATCCCCGACACCCGCGCCGATCACTTCACCATCGCAGCGATCGGCGCCGACCAACGGGCCCGCTGCGAGATCGTCGCCAATCCACGATGGATCGGTGACGCGGCATTGTTCCCCGATCGCTACGGCGAAGTCGCCGTTCCCGCACTGCTCGACGCACTTGCCGGTCGGGAGATCCCGCCGAACATGTTCATCGACACGACGTTCGTCACCGCTGACTCGCTGGGTGACCACTACGACATCGGCGATTGCCCGGGCCGGTGACACAACCGCACCCATTGCCTGCCCGCAGGGCCGCAGTGACCCGAACGATCCTGGCCCTGACCGGTGTCGTCGCCTTCGTCCTGTTCTCGGTGGCCATTCCCTACTTCTTCTCCGTCGACAATCTGATCAACCTGCTGAACGAGGTGGCGTTGGCGGGCATCGTGGCCCTGCCGGCAACTTTCTTGATCATGAGCGGTCAGGTCGACCTGTCCGTCGGGGCGACCGCGGCCTTCGTCGGAATCGTGGTGGCGGCGACGGCACCCGAGTCCGGCCTCCTCACCGCTGTGTCGTTCGCCGTCGGTGCCGGCCTGCTCATCGGACTCGGCAACGGCCTGCTGGTCACTGTTGGCGGCGTCGACAGTCTCGCCGCCACGTTCGCCTCGATGGCCCTGGTGCGCGGGCTGGCCTACCTGGTGCCGAGCGGCTTGGCCATCACCGTTGCCGGATTCCGGTCGCTGAGTAGTACCCGGCCAATTCTGGGAGTCGCCTTACCCACCCTGATCTTCGGCGCGTGTGCCCTGATCGCCACGGTCCTGTCACGGTCCGCCGTCGGGCGCCGCAGCCGCAGGACCGGCCGATTGCCGGCTGCCGAACGGCTGGACGGTCAGCGGGAACGGCGCTGGGTGATCGCCCTGTTCGTCTGTTCCGGACTCGCAGCATCGCTGGTCGGGCTGATCAGGACCTCTCAGCTCGGTACCGGTCTGCCCACCGCCGCCATCGGTATCGAACTCACCGTGGTGGCCGCCGTTCTGCTCGGTGGCGGACGCCTGGCCGGTGGCCGCGGCTCGGTCCTCGGCACGCTCCTGGCGTTGGTGATGATCTCGATCATCGACAGCGGTCTCTCGTTGGCCAACGTGACGCCCTACGCCGGACAGGTCTTCCACGCTGCGCTGCTCCTGCTGGCCCTGGTCATCGATCGGCCGCGGCGCCGGCCGTCCACCGAACCGTCCGCTCCCAACCCCGACTGACCGGAACGGCCGACCGCCCGGCAAGGAAACCCGGTGCCGCCGGGTCCGGTCACGGTGTCGTTCCGAGGCGTTTGCTGGGTTGACCGAGATGCGCGGCCACAACAGCCACCCTGGGCCATTTGGCTGAACAGCTATCGCAGTGGACTGCACAACTGTGCTAGATTCTGCACATGCGTGCAGCCGCTGACCTGACCGGCCATGCGTCGATCCGAGAGAGCGCGATGAGATTGGCCGCCGAACGGGGTTGGGCAGCGGTGTCCATCCGGGACATCGCCGCGGGCGCCGGAGTGTCCGCGTCGTTGGTCGTCCACCACTTCGGCACCAAGGCGCGGCTACGCGAGGCCGTCGACACCCGGGTGACCGAGGTCCTCGCCCAGCTGCTCCAACAGTTGGGCGACACCGAGGTGCAGGGCGGGGAGTTCACGTCGATCGCCGCCGCGTTCCACGACCAGGTCGGCGACGACGGGGTGGTGCTGGGCTACCTGCGCCGACTGCTGATCGACGGTGGTCCCGCGGCAACGGCGTTGTTCGGGTCGCTGTACGCCGCGACCCTGGCGATGCTGGCGGACCTGGAGGCGGACGGGGCGCTGCGACCGACCACCGACGCGCCGGCGCGGGCCGCATTCCTGCTGATCAACGACCTGGCGGTCGTGCTGCTGCGCGAGCAGGTGACTCAGGTGCTCGGAGTCGACCCACTGGGCCGGCCGGGCCTGCGGCGCTGGGGCAACACCGTGATGGAGATCTACCGCGACGGAGCCTTCGTCCATCCCGACGAGACCATGGGGAGGAAGCAATGAGCGCACCGATCGAGGTCTCGGAGGTGACCAAGACGTTCGGTCGGCACCGCGGCATAGAAGATGTCAGCTTCGCCGTACAGCGTGGCGAGGTGTTCGGCTTCCTCGGGCCCAACGGAGCCGGCAAGTCCACCACGATCCGGTTGCTTCTCGGGCTGTACCACCCCACCAAGGGGCGGGTACGGGTCTTGAGCCACGATCCGGTCGCCGATCCGGTCGCCGTGCACCGGTCCGTCGGGTACCTGCCCGGCGAGCTGGCATTGTTCCCACGGATGACCGGTCGCCAGCACATCGATTGGCTGGCCCGCGGACGGGGCATCACCGACCTGGCCCTGCGCGATCAATTGGTGGAGCGGTTCAGCGCCGAACTCGACCGGCCGGTCCACACCCTGTCGAAAGGGAACCGGCAGAAGATCGGCCTGATCCTGGCCTTCTTCCACCGCCCGGACCTGCTGGTGCTGGACGAGCCCACGTCCGGTCTGGACCCGTTGCTGCAGGACGAGTTCGATCATCTGCTGCGGGAGACAATCGCCGACGGGCGGACGGTGTTCCTGTCCTCGCACGAACTGGACGAGGTGCAGCGGGCAGCCGACCGGGTGGCGATCATCAAGGACGGCCGCCTCGTGTTGGTCGACACCGTGGAGGCGTTGCGCAGCAGCGCGCCGCGGACGGTGGAATTCCAGTTCAACAGTGCCGTGGATCCCGGCGCCTTCACCGGCCTGGCGGGGGTGCAGGTGATCTCCAACCGGGACGGCCGGACGCGGCTGAGCCTCACCGGGCCCGTCGGGCCGTTGCTCCGTGCGGCGGCCGACCTGGATCCCGTCGACATGACCGCCCGCCCGGCGGACCTCGACGAGCTGTTCCTGCGCTACTACCGGCCCGCCACCGCCAGCACTGGCAAGGGTGATGCCCGATGAACCACACCATTGCGTTGATAGACCTCCGCGTCCGCCGCCGGCCCGTGATCGGCTATGCCCTGGGGCTCGGGGCGTATGCACTCGCGATCGTCGCCCTGTACCCGTCGTTCAAGAACGACACCGGCCTCGACCAGCTTGCCCAGTCCAGTTCCACCCTGATGGCCGCCTTCGGCGTCAACGGATCGCTGACCTCGCCGGCAGGGTGGCTGAACGCGAACCTGTTCAACAATTTCGTGCCGCTCATCCTGATCGTGCTCACCGTCGGGTACGGATCGTGGTGTGTGGCCGGCCAGGACGAGAACGGCACCCTCTCGCTCACCGCCACACTGCCCACCACCCGCGGCCGACTCGTCCTTGACAAGTCGTTCGCACTCGCGGCCCAAGCCGTCCCCGCCGTGCTGGTGACCTACCTGTGCGTCCTGGTCGGTCCCGGTTTCGACCTGCACGTCGGCGGGTGGCCGCTGCTCGGCACCTCTGTGGCACTGCTCCTGCTGGCCATCGACTTCGGGGCGCTCGCGCTGCTGGTCGGTGCACTGACCGGCAGCCGCGGGGTCGCCCTGAGCGTGTCCTCCGTCGCGGCGGCCGCCGGGTACCTGATCAGCTCCCTGGCACCCGCCATCACCTGGTTGCGCCCACTCCGATACGCGTCACCCTTCTACTGGGCGCTCGGCAACGACCCCCTCCAGGACGGTCTTCCCCTCGGCTCCGCCCTCGCTCTGGGCGCCACCGCGGTCGCACTGCTGGTGGCAGCGGGTGTTGCCCTGCGCCGGCTGGATCTGCACTGACGAACACTCGCGCGCACCTGACCGGGACTTCGTCAGCCGGACAGTCGCCGATGAAGGCCCGGTACATGATTCGGCTGAATGACGGGTTGATCATCCTGGAACGGGTACAACCCGTGCGATGGTGTTCGGCAACCGGTTCAACGACGGTTCGACAGTCGTGATCCGATACGGACCCCACCCATGGCGGAGAACGGACAACTCGGATGCGATCAGGTGGGCGCGGCGGCAGGAGCGTGCTGCGCGATGCCGTCCGTACCCAACTGTGGCCCATCCCCGCAATCTGCATCGTGCTGGCCGTGCTGGTGGGGGTCCTGCTTCCGCAACTGGACGCCGGGATCGATGACAACCTGCCGCCAACGGTCACCGACTATTTGTTCGGCGGTGGCGCGGACGCCGCCCGGGCGGTGCTGGAGGCCGTCGCCGGCTCCCTGATCACCGTCACCTCGTTGACCTTTTCCCTGACCGTGGTGACCCTGCAACTGGCCAGCAGCCAGTTCTCCCCACGGCTGTTGCGCACCTTCAGCAGCGACCGGTTCGTTCAGGGCACCCTCGGCTTGTTCCTGGGCACGTTCACCTACGCGCTCACCGTGCTCCGCACGGTCCGCACCCCCGCAGACGGCCAGTCACTGGTCGTACCGCAAATTGCCGTCACCACGGCGTTCATCCTCGCGGTGGCCAGCGTTCTCGGCCTGGTGCTGTTCCTCGCCCATCTGGCCAGGGAAATCCGCGTCGAAACGATGCTTGCCTCCGTGCACCGGGACGCCACCGCCACCTGGCAGCGGGTTCTTCTCGAAATCGATCCTGACCGACAGCCCGAATCAGTTCCAGAGGTTCCGCCGAACAATGTTCTGCTGTTCGCGCCGGCGTCCGGTTTCCTGGTGTGGATCGACGAGAAAGCGCTGCTGGCGGCCGCGGTGAAGGCCGAAGCGGTCCTGGTGATCAACCGGCAGCCAGGCAGCTCTCTCGTCGCGGACGTACCCGTCGGGACATGCTGGCCGCTCGACGGCAACCTGTTCACGACCGACACCCTGAACCAGCTCCGGGACGAGGCCGCAGCAACCATCCACCTCGGGCCGGAAAGAACCGCCGCCAACGATGTTGCCTTCGGCCTTCAACAGCTCACCGACGTCACCACCAAAGCCCTCTCCCCCGGCATCAACGACCCCACCACCGCGATCCACGCCCTCGGACACGCCTCCTCCCTCCTCGTCGAATTGGCGGGAAGGGACCTGAGTCCGCGATTCATCCGGGACGAGAACCACACGCTCAGGGTGATCCTGCACCGGTTCGACTTCGCCGACCTGGTGGAACTCGTCATGGGCCAACCCCGCCGCTACGGTGCCGCGGACCCCGTCGTCCTGGCGCGCTTGTACCAGTTGCTCCGTGAAGTCGGCTGGGCGGCCAGGCTTCCCGAGCAACGTTCCGTCATCACCGCACAACTGGACAGGCTCGAAACCACCGCCGACAGCCAGAGTTTCGACTCAGTCGAACGAGCCGAACTCTCCCGGCTCGCCGGCGAGGTCAGCCAAGCACTCGATGGCCGCTGGCCCGACCACGGGAGCTCCGGTACGCGACTGGGCAACAGCTGACGATTCGATGCGACATCGCCGGCGCTGCTGCTGGCGAACTGTGCGGGCAGCAGCCCTGACAGCGGCGCGTGCCCCGGCTTGATGCCGATGTCGCCCTTGATCATTCTTGACCCGATCATTGCGGAACCGCAAGGATTGCAGAACACTTGCGTTATGCGCGAGGGTGGATCCATTCCGGGAGCGGTGATGGCCGAGGGCGGTCGGCTGGACCACCGAATCGCCCGGCAGGACAACAGGTTCGGGGCCGGGCGCGCCCTGACCTGTTGGGCAGTCACCCGTCGATTGCCAATTGGTCGGGGCGAGCTGAACGTGGCGAACCCACGTCGATGAAGGGAGTCTGGACATGACCGCACAGGTTGTGGTGGTCACCGGAGCCAGCGGCGGTATCGGCCGCGCGGTCGCCGCGGCATTCGGCGGCCGCGGAGCGTCGGTGGCCTTGTTGGCCCGCGGCGAGACGGGGTTGGCCGGCGCCGAACGGGATGTCCGCGCCGGCGGGGGCACGGCATTGATCATCCCCACCGATGTGGCCGACCAGGCGCAGGTTTTCGCCGCCGCCGATCGGGTCGAGGCCGAATTCGGTCCCATCGACGTGTGGGTGAACGTGGCGTTCACATCGGTGTTCTCCCCGTTCGAGAAGATCCACCCGGACGAATACCGCAGGGTCACCGAGGTCAGCTACCTCGGTTACGTTTACGGCACCATGGCCGCCCTGCAGAAAATGAAACCCCGCGACCGGGGCACCGTCGTGCAGGTCGGCTCCGCTCTGGCATATCGGGGCATTCCCCTGCAGACGGCGTATTGCGGGGCGAAACACGCGATCCAGGGCTTCAACGAGGCGCTGCGCTGCGAACTGCTGCACGAGAACAGCAACGTGCACGTGACGATGGTGCAGATGCCCGCGGTGAACACCCCGCAGTTTTCCTGGGTGTTGTCCCGCCTACCACACCAAGCCCAGCCCGTGCCTCCGATCTATCAACCGGAGGTCGCCGCCCGGGGCGTCCTTCACGCCGCCGACCACCCGCGCCGACGGGAGTACTGGGTCGGCGGCAGTACCGCGCTCACCCTCGCGGGCAACGCGATCGCCCCTGGCCTGCTCGATCGCTACTTGGCACGAACGGGATTCACATCTCAACAAACCAAGCACCGGCAGGACCCCGACGCACCGGTAAACCTGTGGGACCCGGCCGACGGACCAGACGGCAAAGACTTCGGCGCACACGGCATCTTCGACGACGAGGCCAAGAGCAGCGCGCCGCAGTTGTGGGCCTCGCACCACCACGGCCTGCTCGCGGGCGCGGCAGCAGCGGCCGCCACCGGGGTCGCGGTCCTGCTCGGACGTCGCAGATGAGCGGGCCGCTGGCGGGCGCCCCCGGGGTCGCCGCCCGGATGTTGGCGGCCGCCACCGCCGCGGCCGGTGCGGCGGCCCTGTTGCGACCGGGAGACGTGGCCGAACTGGTCAGCGGCACCGGGGCCGTCCCGGACACCGCCGTGGTCAGGATCCTCGGTGCGCGGCAACTGTTGCAGGGCAGCGCCATCCTGATCCGACCCACCCCGCTGCTGCTGGTCGGCGGTCTCATCATCGACGTCCTGCACGCGACCAGCATGGTCGCGGCGGCCGTGATCTGGCCGGGCTACCGCCGGTCGGCGGTGGCCAGCGCCGCAGTTGCCGGTACCTCAGGCGCCGCGGGCGCCGCGATCCTGCGTGGAGCGCTGCGGTGATCGGCCAACTCGAACAGGAGCCCGATCCGGCGACGTTCCCACCGCATGTGCTGCGGGAGTACGCCCTACTGGCCGACGGTGAACGCGGCGCCGTGCTCGGTCCGCAGGGTGACATCGTCTGGATGTGCGCACCCCGCTGGGACAGCGAAGCGGTCTTCTCCGCGCTGCTCGACGGTCCGGGCGGATACTCGATCACGCCGTTGGGCAGGTTCGTCTGGGGCGGCTTCTACGAGGATCGCAGCATGATCTGGCGCAGCCGCTGGGTCACCAACCACGGCATCATCGAATGCCGGGAAGCGCTGGCCTTCCCCGGCGACCCGCATCGAGCCGTTCTGCTGCGTCGCGTCATCGCCGTCGACGGGGACAGCAAGGTCCGGATCACCCTGGTCCCGCGGGCCGGGTTCGGTCGGCACGGCCTCACCCACCTGCGCGATGCGGACGGTCGCTGGACCGGCCGGAGCGGCCCCCTGCACGTCCGGTGGTCCGGAGCGCCCGCCGGCACCCGCCCCGTCGACCGGCACGACGGGCTGATCGCCGGCCTGCTGGTGCCGGCCGGCGGGCATCACGACCTTGTCCTGGAGATCAGCGACCAGGTGCTGCCGGACCAGCCCCCGGACCCCGACGATGCCTGGGAGGCCACCGACACCGCTTGGGCAGCAGCCGTTCCGGACCTGACCAATTGCCTGGAACCCAGTGATGCCCGCCGGTCCTACGCGGTGCTCCGGGCATTGACCTCGGCCAGTGGCGGCATGGTGGCAGCCGCCACCACCAGCATGCCGGAGCGGGCCGAGGCCGGCCGAAACTACGACTACCGGTACGTCTGGATCCGCGACCAGTGCTACGCCGGGCAAGCCGCCGCGGCCGCCGGTGCGCCCGGGCTGCTCGATGACGCGGTCCGGTTCGTCAGCGGCCAAATTCTCGATCACGGAGCTGACCTGAAACCCGCGTACACCACCCAGGGTCTGGCGGTGCCGGACCAACGCACCCTGGACCTCCCGGGATATCCCGGTGGCAAGAACCTGATCGGCAACTGGGCCAACCAGCAGTTCCAGCTCGACATCTTCGGTGAATCGCTCCTGCTGCTCGCCGCGGCCGGCCGGGCCGACCGGCTGGACGCCGACCACTGGGCAGCCGCGATCACCGCCGCAAACGCGATCGCCGCCCGGTGGACCGAACCCGACGCCGGAATCTGGGAAATCGACAACCAACCCTGGACGCACAGCCGGCTGATCTGCGTGGCCGGGCTCCGGGCCGCCGCCCGACTTCCGCACGCCGGCACCGCCGCCGGCGACTGGCTCGCACTGGCCGACAAGATCACCGCCGACACCGCAGCGAACGCAGTGCACCCCACCGGGCGGTGGCAACGCTCCCCGCAGGACCCGGCGCCGGACGCCGCACTGCTGCTTCCACCACTGCGGGGAGCGGTCGCCGCCGACGACCCGCGCACCACCGCCACGCTCGCCGGGTACCTGACCGATCTCACCCGCGATGGGTACGCCTACCGGTTCCGGCACGACGACCGTCCGCTGGCCGACGCCGAAGGATCCTTCACCCTGTGCGGGTTCGTCGTCGCGCTCGCGTTGCAGCAACAGCATCGGCACGTGCAGGCGGCCCGCTGGTACGAACGGACCCGGGCATGCGCGGGACCGCCTGAGCTGTATTCAGAAGAGTTCGATGTGCACCAGCATCAACTCCGCGGCAACCTCCCGCAGGCCTTCGTGCACGCCCTGCACCTGGAAACGTCCGCCCGCCTGGCCGATGGGTAGTCCTCAGTGTTGCAAACATCCGGATGAACCCCGCGATGTCCGCTTGAGGAGCCCATGATGATTGTTCTGGTTGCAGTGCTGTTCCGGGTGTTCGTGCGCTCCAGGCTGATCGTTGCGGCCAGGACCCAATCCGACCGCGGCTTCGCGGGGTCGATGGAAGGCCATGCGGCGATGGACATGTCCGTCCAGGATGAGGGGTCGTTCTGGGCCCGGTTGATCTCCGGAGCAGGGTTCACTGCTGTTGCGCATGTGTTCGTGATGGAATGGGCGGCAATCCTGCGGGATCTTGTGATCGGTTTGTTGATCGCCGGTGCGATCGGCGCATGGGTACCGTCGAGCTTCTGGAGTACTTTCTTCCTGTCCGACGACCCGACACTGTCCGCCCTGTGGGGTCCCATCATCGGCCCAGTGGTTGGGATCGCAAGCTTCGTCTGCTCGGTGGGCAACGTCCCGCTCGCGGCAGTGTTGTGGAGCGGGGGGATCAGTTTCGGTGGGGTGGTGGCATTCTTGTTCGCCGACCTGCTGATCCTCCCGATCCTGAACATTTACCGCCGGTACTACGGCGTAACAATGATGCCGGTGATATTGGGCATCTTTTACGCCGCAATGGTCACCGCCGGTTATGCGGTCGAGGCATTGTTCTGGGTAACCGGGCTGACACCGCAGGACCGGTCGACGACGGTGGTCGACGCGGGGATCTCTTGGAACTACACCACCTGGTTGAACATCGTGTTCCTCCTGATAGCTGCTGCCCTCCTGGTCCGGTTCGTCCGCACCGGCGGCATTCCGATGCTGAAAATGATGGGCGGCGACCCCGACACCACGTCACCGCAGGACTCGCAACCCTCCTGAACCAGCCGTCGTCGGCAGCACAGGGGGCTGCCGGCGGGCCGCCGCCAGCAGGTCGTCCTCCGACATCCGTTCGGCGTGACGAACATCCACATTCGGGGCTCGCCCCTCTCCACGATCACCACAGCGCTCGTGCGAACAGCTGAGGACAACTATTGTGATGCCCGTGCTGGCGGCTGTCTGATGAGTGGGTCCGGTGGCGGTCGACCGTCCCGTCTCCGCTTTCGGCATCCGGCACAGGTGGTCGTCACCGGGTTCGCCGGGGCCGTGGCGGTCGGTACGGCGCTGCTGCTCCTGCCCATCTCCCGGTCCGGGCCCGGCGGCGCAGGTTTCGTGGAGGCGCTGTTCACGGCGACCAGCGCCGTCTGTGTCACCGGCCTCACGGTGGTCGATACGCCGACCTACTGGACGGGCTTCGGCCAGACGGTGATCTTGCTGCTGATCCAGATCGGCGGCTTCGGCATCGCCACGACCGGGTCGTTGCTGGCGTTGCTCGTGGTGCGGCGGATGGGTTTGCGAACCCGGCTCACGGCAGCCGCGGAGACCCGGAGCGTGGGCATCGGCGATGTCCGCAGCGTGCTCATCGGCGTGGCGCTCATCAGTGTGCTGATCGAGGGTGCGGTCACCCTGATCCTCACCGCTCGGTTCGTGATCTCCTACGGCCAGCCACTTCCACGGGCGCTGTATCTCGGCATCTTCCATGCCGTGTCCGCATTCAACAACGCCGGGTTCGCGTTGTACGCGGACAACATGATGGGCTTCGTCACCGACCCATGGATCTGTCTTCCCGTTGCCTTTGCGGTGATCATCGGTGGCGTCGGATTCCCGGTCATCCTCGAGCTTCGCCGGCACCTTGGCCGCCCCGGACGGTGGAGCGTCCACAGCAAGATCACCGTGGTGGTGACCGGCATCCTGCTGGTGCTGTCCACCGCGTTCGTCACGGCAACCGAGTGGTCGAATCCCCGCACGCTCGGACCGCTGTCGGAGCCGTCGCGTTTGCTGGCCGGCTTCTTCCAGGCCGTCGCGCTGCGGACGGCGGGCTTCAACAGCATCGACATCTCGCAGATGAAGGAGAGCACCTGGCTGGGCATGGACGTGTTCATGTTCATCGGCGGAGGCTCCGCCGGCACTGCCGGCGGCATCAAGGTCACCACCTTCGCGTTGCTGTTCTTCGTGATCTGGTCCGAGGTGCGCGGCGAAGCAGCCACCTCCGTCTTCGAACGAAGGATCGACGGCCGTGCCCAACGCCAAGCGCTGACGGTTGCGCTGCTGTCGGTGGCGGCCGTTGTCTCGGCGACGATCACGCTCGCCGAGCTCACCGATCTCAGCACGGACCAGGTCCTGTTCGAGTCCGTGTCGGCTTTTGCCACCGTCGGCTTGACCACCGGTATCACGCCGCTGCTCTCGACGCCCGGACATCTCCTGCTGGTCGGTTTGATGTTCGTCGGCAGGTTGGGACCGGTCACGCTTGTGTCGGCGTTGGCCCTACGGGAAAGTCGACGGCGGTACGAGCACCCGGAAGGCAGGCCCATCGTTGGCTAGGGACAGTGGCAACAGCAATGGCGTCGTGGTGATCGGCCTGGGCCGGTTCGGTTCCGCGCTCGCGCTCGAACTGGTGGAGCAGGACATCGAGGTCCTGGGCATCGACGGTCGGGACAAGATCGTCCAGGAACTGGCCGGGCAGCTGACGCACGTCGTGGTCGCCGATTCGACCGACGAGATGGCCCTGCGTCAGCTGTCCGTGCACGAGTTCCACCGAGTGGTGATCGCGATCGGCAATGATGTCGAAGCAAGCATCCTGACGGCGTCCCTCGTCCTGCACATGGGCGTGCCCACGGTCTGGGCGAAGGCCATGAGCGCGGCCCACGCCCGGATTCTGGCTCAGTTGGGTGTGCACCACGTGGTTCGCCCGGAACACGACATGGGCCAGCGGGTGGCGCATCTGGTGGGTAGCCGGATGATGGACTACGTCGAGTTCGACGAGGACTTCGCCATGACCAAGACCTCTCCGCCGTCGATGATCGTGGGAAAGCAGTTGCGGCGCACACCGGTTCGGACACATCACGGTGTGACCGTGGTCGCGGTCAAACATCGGGGCCGCGAATTCACCTACGCCACACCCGATACGGTCCTGCAGAAGGACGACGTCATCATCGTGTCCGGGACTCTGCGCAACATCGAGAGGTTCAGCGAACTCGAATGACCTCGCGGCCGGCCCGGCCCATCACGCGGTGAAGCGCAGCGACGGGAACCCCACGACGGGATCGACGAGGCCCGTCCACCGGTACGCACCGCTGCCGTTGTGCCTGCTGCTCGGGATGTCCCTCCCGTCGCGGGACTGGCAGTCCTCCAGTGGGTTTCACGCCGATTCGTCGTCATCGCCGGTGTGCTCTGTCCGGTAGGGGTCCGCACGACGACTCAGGGTCATCCCGTGGCCCGCAACCACGTCATCGACCACCATCGCTCCGTCGCGCACCGGCGGGGCGCCATCCACGAGCAGCGGCTCGAGCCGAGCATGATCGATGAACCATTCGACGTGCCGCAGGTTCGGTACCGCAGACGCGACCGGGGCATGCAGTGACGGAGCGCAGTGCCCGGATACCTCCAGGTTGTGCGCCTGCGCGACGGCCGCTCCGCGGAGGAATCCGGTGTAACCGCCGCATCGGGTGACGTCCAGTTGGAGGCAGTCCACCACTGGGCACAGGGCCGCCGCGGTGTAGACGTCGGCGGCGTACTCGCCGGCCGCGACGTCGCACCGGACGGCAGCGCGGACCGAAGCCAGCCCGGCGAGATCGTCGCTGGACACGGGTTCCTCGAACCACCGGACCGCCATCTCGTCCAGTACGGCGCCGACGCGGCGGGCCTGGCCGCTGGTGTAGCCGCCGTTGGCATCCACCATGAGCTCCACGTCCGGCCCTGCCAGCTCCCCGAAGATGTCGATGCGGGCGAGGTCTCGCGGGATCTCGGTGCCCCAGGATTGGCCGATCTTGATCTTCATGGCGCGGCAGCCGGCGTCGGACCACTCCCGCACCTGACCCGCCAGTTGCTCGTCGGTCAGGCTGGTGAATCCGCCCGATCCGTACACCGGGACCCGGTCGCGGGTTCGACCGAACAGCTGCGCAGCGGGGATTCCCAGCATTTGCGCTTTGAGATCCCAGAGCGCGATGTCGACGGCGCTGATCGCCTGCAGGACGACACCTGCCGTGCCGAGGTTCCGGCACGCACGATGCATCGCCGACCAACACGCTGGAATATCGAGGGCATCCCGGCCGGCGATCGCCGGCAGCAGATGATCGATGATGATCTTCGCAGCAGCCGCCGTGCTGTAGGTCCACCCCAAACCGTCATGCGATCCCGCCACCACGGTCGCGGTCACGGCCGTTGTCGCATCCCAGCTCAGCGTGCCGTCGGCCTCGGGATGTTCGGTGGGAAAGGTGTAGACGGCCGTGGTGATGTCATCGATGACCACCCTGCGGCTGACCATGGCGACCACTCCCGTCAACGGCGTCTTCGTCGGCGTCAGGGGTGTACCCAGCCCCCGCGGGCGACAAACTGATTCCCATCGCGGATCCCGCAGCAAAATGGCGATGCGGAATCGCCAAATGAAACGCACCCTGCATTGCTTGTCCAAGTGCAATCCTTGCACTCCGGTCAGACTGTTCGCCCACGACGGAGTCGTCGGGCGCAGTTCGACACGGCAGAGCAGGTCCTGACCGCATTTCGACAGACAGGCTCGAGACCGGTCAATTCGAAGAGGAATCGTGATCGCCCACCAGAGCTGGTGGCGTTCCATTCCATCGGTTCAGAATTGCCCGTGCATCCTCGGGGTGGACCGGCCCATCGTCCTGATAGGCCGGAGCATGCGCGGCACCCGGTCCGACCATCACCGAGCAGATCACCTCGTCGACGTCCCTGCGGAGCTCCCGACAGCCGACAATGGTTCCGGCGGGGAGCGCGACGACGAGCCGGGCCGGGCCATGTCCACTCACGACCGAAACGGCCGCCCGCACCACCGCTGTGCCGGTGAATGCATCGCCGACAATGATCACGAGGCGGCCCGCAATCGGCTCTGGCGGGCGGCCGCACCGGACAACGTGTTCCAGGCGTCGCAATGCCGGCACGTCGCGCTCGCGGACGGTGCGGGCGAGTTCCACCGGATGGGACACGGCGGCGGCAGCCTCGACGGCCATGTCGACCTTGTCGCCCAGCACGGCGACCGCTCCCTCCAACCGGTCGGGTTCACCCGGCTCCGTCACCCAGCGAGCGACGAGGGCATCCAGATCCGCGCCAAGCGCACGGGCAACCGGTTCGGCGACGACGACCCCGGCCGGACCGATACCGAACACAACGACATTCTGGCCCGCGTACCGCGACAACCTGTCGCCGAGAACGCTTCCAGCATGCATCCGATCGCGAAAGCTTGGCTGTAATTCCTGCACAGCTCTCGAGCCTCCTCACACGCGCCCTTTGCAGGCGGCCGTACCGTCGACTTCGCACATCGGTCGAGCCCATTCCTCGCCTTTCTGCTGCGAGCAACCTGGCGACCGAATGGCACATTCTGCACATACCCGTCCATCGATTGAACCCACCGAAACCCACATGCCCACCGACGGCACCTGTCAAACATTGCTCCTACGCAAGGATTGCGTCACACTGCCCTTGGCTACAGCCGGTGGTGGTGATGGCCGAAAGTGCCCGCGGCGGAGCGGATTCGCCACCGTCCGTGGAGCCGTCGCGTACCGCACCGCCACGGCCACCGTCCGCTTCGTTCCCGATCACCGTCATACCGTCGAAGGAGACAGCGCTGATGGACATCACCGAAGTGATACTCGATCAACATCACCAACAGCGGCGGATGTTCGCGACCCTCGATGATCTCTACCCCGGAGACCCCTCCACCTTGTCCCCGGTGTGGCGAGCGGCTGAAGGTTCTGCTGGAGGTCCACGCAGAGGCGGAGGAGCTGTTCTTCTACCCGCAACTGCTGCGCATCGGCGCAGGGCCCGGCGACCAGGACGGCCCGGCCGATGAAACCAGTGACGCCATCAAGGACCACAACGAGATACGCGACGCCATCGCCATGACCGACGGCCATCCGGTTGGCAGCAAGGACTGGTGGGACGGGGTCCGTGCCACCCGGACCGCCAACGGCGACCACATGGCCGAGGAGGAGCGTGACGACCTGGTGGATTTCCGCCGGCACGCCGGCCTGCAACTCCGCCATGACATCGCAGTCGAGTTCACCGTGTACGAAGCGCAGCACGCCGGCGGAGTCGACTCAGCGGACAAGGATCCGGACTCCTACGTCGACGACAAAGGGGTCGACAACGATGCGCGGCGCGACCGGGAAGAGGCCTGACGCCGCCACCACCGCACGGGGACCGACCGGCTGGGCCGGGATCCCGCCGCCGGCTGGGACAAGGGCGGGAACACGATGCGCCCACATTCCGCCGGCACGCAACGAGCGGCCCCGCACGTCCCGATCTCGGGCTGTCGTTCAGCGGCACTTCTCCAGGCCCACCGGCTGGAACCTTCGGCTGCTGGACCTGGCCGGGGAATTGTCCGGCTGCGTCAGGACTCGTACCGCAACGATCTGGCTTCGACGTCGAACATGACCTCGTCCGCTGCGGCCGAGCTGACCTCACCGGTACGGCGAGCCTCCATCACGGCCTCGCGTTCGGCCTCGGTTGTCTCCGCCAGCAGGTCGCGGAGTTGCGGACCGGCCTCGTCGCCTCCGGTGTCGCCGTCGACGAGTCCCTCGACCTGGCGGCGGTACCGTAACCGGCTTTCGTACTGCTCCAGCACGGCAGCCCGGACGGCCGGGTTGGCGCCGTCCACCTGACGCAGGTGCTCGACACCGGCCTCGGCAACCTGCCGGTGCAATCGACGCGCATCGGCCTGCACGTCCGCTTCGCTGGCCACACCGAGACCACGGATCAGCGGGGCCAAAGTCAGCCCCTGCACGACGAGCGTGACGAGAACAACCAGCAGCGCGACGAGCACGATCTCCTCACGAGCCGGGAAGGCTTCTCCTCCGCCCACCGTCACCGGTAGTGCGAGCGCGGTCGCCACGGTGACGACACCGCGCATCCCCGCCCACGAAGCAACAGCCGATTCCCGCCAGCTGTAGGGGATGGCAGAACCGGCACGCGCTGCTCGTCGGCCCGCGAGGAGCCACGTACCGAACATTGCCGCACTCCGGAGGACCACCAGCACACCGATCACCGCCGCGGCGACCTTCAACGTCGGTGCGTCGTCGAGCAACTGGGTGCTGCCGAACACCTTGGTCAACTCCACCCCGAGAAAGGCGAACAGGATGCCACTGACGGCAAATTCCACGTACCGCCAGACCGAGCGCCCGAGCAACCAACCGGCAGAGGTCACCTCCCGGTTGAGCGTCGCCCGCAGGTAGAGGCCGGCGACCAACACCGCCAGGACGCCGGAGGCGCCGATCTCGTCGGCCACCAGGTAGAGGCCGAACGGCACGGCGAGGGTGACGGTGGTTTCGGTCGCCGCATCGTGCAACAGTTGAAGCGCGCGCCGGGTAAGCCAGCCTCCGACGAAACCGATCAGCGCGCCTCCCACGACGGCGACGAGCAACCCCAGACCCACCTCGGCGATGGTCACGCCGCCGGCCACCACCGCCATCACCGACAGCTGGTACAGCACCAGGGCGGTGGCATCGTTGAACTGCCCCTCTCCCTCCAGCAGGATGACCAGCCTGGGCGGCAGGCGCAGCCGACTGGCGACCGCGCTGGCCGCGACGGGGTCCGGCGGCGAAACCACCGCGCCCAGCACGGCCGCGACCGCCCACGGCAGGCCCAGCGCGTGACCGACCAGGGTGACGGCCACCGCGGTCACCAGCGTCAATCCCACCGCGAGCCCGAGGATCGGCCGGGCAGCGGCGCGCAGTTCGCGCACGGAGGTGTTCTGTGTCGCTGCGAACAGCAACGGCGGCAACACCAGCGGCAGAACCCACTGTGGATTGATCTGCGGTGACGGTACGAACGGGATGACGCCCAGCAGCAGTCCGTAGATCGTCAGGACCACCGGTTGCGGAACACCGATCCGGTCGGAGACCGGTGTCAACACGACCAGGCCGAGGACCAGAATTCCCAACAGCGCGACAGAATCCATCTGCCCATCCTTGTGTACGTCCTGCATCACGCCCACGGCGACGTCACATCGCGACCCGCTCCGCACACCAGGTCGGTACGTGATGTCTCGGCCGGCGACCCATCGATGCGTCGGCATGCGGTCGTCAGGTGGGGACGGCGTGAATAGGTCGCTCGTCACCGCCCGCCGCACCGCCATATCGATCCGGTGCCCAGTGCCATCCGCGGCCCTTCACCGGGAAATTTTCCACGGCGATGTCGGGCCGGCCCAGCCGGGCCCCGCTTCCGGTCGGTCGACGTGTCGATCCAGGACCGATAACGGGGTTTGCCCCGCCACGGAACCGGCAACCGGGGAAATGTGGACGAAATCCTCGGCCTGGCGAGCATGGCGGCTGTCGCGCTGCTCGGCGTTGCGGGTGTTCTGCTGATCAGCCACGTCTTGTCGAACGGCACACGGCCGGGCCAGGAACAGATCCCCTACTTGTCGGGTGAAGCGCCGACCACCCACGCGCTCTCCCGCTACCACGTCCGCTGGTACCCGCTGACCCTGCTGTTCCTGGCTTTCGATGTCGAGATGTTGTTCATGTACCCCTGGGCCGTGGTGGTCGCGCGAGTCGGTGCCAGCGCGGTGGTCGAGATGTTCGTCTTCCTCGGGCTCCTGATGGTCGGCGTGCTCTGGGCCTGGCGAGAGGGTGCGCTGCGGTGGACGTGAGCGCCCGGCCGCCTCCGCATCCCGCGATGACGCTCACCGCGGCAAAGGTGTTGATCATCGAGATACCGGGGTGGGCGTTGACCAGGGTCGCAGTCGAGCGGGCCGTCACCACCGAGGGCTGGGGGATCGCACTGACCCCCGCCGACGCGGACGTGGTGGCGGTGTGCGGACGACCGAGCCAGGCGTGGGGTCCGGTGATCGATCGGCTGTGCAAGCAGCTCCCCGGCCCGCGTGCCCGGGTCCACGCCGTGACGGCCCCGCAGGAGGCTGTTCGGGTGTTCCAGGGGAGCCAGCCGGGCCATGAGTCAGCCGGGGCCGACGACAGCGGAGACAGGGACCACGCCGGCGACCCGGGCCACACCGATCAGTCCGACGACACCGGCGACGACGCCGTCGACACCGACATGCCGATGCCGGGCGGTATCCCGCTGGCAGGCGGCGATCAGGACCGGGACGGCCTGGAGATGGACGTGCTGACGACCCCGGTGGGACCCGTGCTTCCGTACTGGCCGGCCGGGCTCCAACTGCGCTGCACGCTGCACGGCGACCTGATCGCGGACGCGGTGGCGACCGCATTTCCCGGAGCGGACGCGGGTGAGTACCGGCGGGGCGACGACGTCCGGCTCGACGCTGCCCTGGACTGTGACGGAATTGCCCGGCTGCTGGCACTGGCCGGTCGCGGCGATGCCGCTTCGTCGCTCTGCGGGATTCGAAACGCCCTTCTCGACGGCGCATCGACGACCGGCTGCTCCGCCGCGGTGGACCGGTGGACCGACCGGTTGCGGCGATCTCGGCTGCTGAGCTGGTCGGTGACCGGCCTCGGCCGGATCGGTGAACCCGGATTGTCGCGGGACGGGCTGCCCGCCGCACTGGCCGGCGACGTCCGGGATCGGATGCTGGCCCGGCTCACCGCGACGGCACAGGGCCTGGCGCGCGCCGGTGCGGTGATCGATCCGGTCGACCGCGCTGAGGCGTCGGCAGCCGTGCTCGACCTGTTGCCCGCCCTCGTCACCGGCTTGGAGCTGGGCGCCGCACGCCTGGTGGTCGCCTCCGTCGACCCGGACATCGCGACGCTGCACCGGGGGTCGGCCGATGGGTGACCCGACCCTGGCGGTGGCGACCCCTCTTGTCGCGGCCGCGCTGGTGGCGGTGGCGACGCTGAACGCCGCACTCGACGCAGGGCTGACCCGTACGCCCCGCGGCGGCGCGCGGTCCCCTGCCCGCAGTTGGAAGGCCGCGTTGCGCACACCGCTGGTCGAGTCTGTGCGGCTGCTCCGACAACCCCGCCGGACCACGATCGCGGCGGATCGCCTGCTGTGGCGGATCGGCGTGATTGGCCTCCCGGTGGTGGCTTTGCTGATGGCAGCCCTGGTGCCGATCGGGGACGGGACGGTTGCGGATTCGGCGGTCGGCATTGTCTGGTTCAACGCGCTGGACGTCACCGTGTGGGCCGTTGTCTGGATGGCCGGATGGGGCCCGAACAGCGTGTACCCGCTGATCGGCGGTTACCGGTTCCTGGCGCAGGCGCTGGCCTACGAGTTGCCGCTGATGTTCGCACTCACCGCCCCTGCGCTGGCCGCCGGCAGTCTGCGATTGGCTGACGTGGTCGATGCCCAGGGGAACCTGTGGTTCGCCGTCTGGATGCCGGTGGCATTCACCTGCTACTGCCTGGCCGTTGCCGGCTTTTCGGTGTGGGGGCCGCTGAGCCATCCCGCCGGTCGGGACATCGCGGGCGGGGTGCTTGCGGAATTGTCCGGGGTGGATCGCCTGCTGATGCTGGCGGGCCGGTACGCGCTGCTGACCGCCGGGTCCGCGATCGGGGTGGCGTTGTTCCTCGGTGGCGGGTCCGGTCCGGTGTTGCCGCAGTGGGCGTGGGTGATGGTCAAGACGGCACTGCTGAGCGCCGCGCTGGTCGTGATCGGCCGCCGGTTGCCCACCCTGCGAGCTGATCGCTTCGTGGAAGTGGGGTGGCTGATCCTGCTGCCCGCGACGCTGCTGCAGGTACTCGTGGTCGCCGTTGTCGCCGTGGGACAGGGGGCCGGCTGATGACCTTCGGCGTGCCCGAAGTGGCGCTGTTCTGGGTCCTGGCGGTGGTCGCGGTGCTGTCCGGAGCACTGGTCTTCCGGGTGGATTCGATGGCCCGGGCCACCTATGCGCTTGCCGCGTCGTTCGTCGCGGTCGGATTCCAGGTGCTGCTGCTGGGACTGTCCTACATCGGCGTGATCACCATCCTGATGATGATCATGGAGATGGCGATCATGGTGGTCTACATGATCATGTTCATGGGCATGAATCCCGCGCTGATGCCGATGAACATGGTGCACGGCAAGAAGGTCGCCGCCGGCACCGCCGCCGGGGTGTTCGTCGCACTGGCCGCCGGCATCTTGCTGGCCCCATGGCCGGACCGCCATGGCACCGCCGGGTCCGATCCGACCGCTGCACTGGGCGAAGCACTGATGGGCTCGAAGATGCTGGTGATGATCATCGTCAGCGCGGTGTTGCTGGCCACCATCGTCGCGGCGCTGGTGCTGGCGCTGCCACGAGGTCGTTACGACCGGTTCGGCGACGATCTCCGACGCCGACCGCCCGCGGACCCGCAACCGGGCGGGGTGGGCAGGTGACCCTTCAACTGGTGCTGATCGTGGCCGCCGCGGTGTTCAGTGTCGGCCTGTACGGGGCGATCTCCCAGCAGGTCGTGGTGATGGTGATGATGGGCCTGGAGTTGATGCTGAACGGCGTCATTCTCGCGGCAGTCGCCTGCTACTGGTTCCTCTCGCCCACCCCGACGGCGCAGGTCGTGCTGCTGGTGGTGATCGCCGCGATGACCGTCGAGATGGCCATGGGATTCGCGGTGGCGACGCTGCTGCACCGGTCCAGGAACTCCGACATGACCGACACGGCAACGGATCTCCGCGGATGAGCGAGCTCGCGCTGTGGGTCCTGGTCATCCTGCCCGGGGCGGTGGGCACCGTTTTGTGTCTCGGCGGTCGGCGCACCGACCGGGTTGCCCGGTCACTGGCAATCGCCGCGGCGGCAGCGGTCACGGCGCTGGCCGCGGTCGTCGCGTTCGATCGGCCCGCCGTGTCGGCGCCGTTCGTGGCCGGCGCCGACTTCGCCCTCGGGGTCGACGCTCTCGCCGCGCTCGTCGTGCCCACCGTGGCGGTGGTGGCGCTGCTGGTGGTGATCTTCGCGGCTGCCGAGGACGGCGGCGACGTCCCGGCCGCCCCGTCCCGGTTCTTCGGGTTGATGCTGCTGTTCCTCGCCGCGGTGCTGATCACCGCGACCTCGGGCACACTGCCGGCGCTGATCCTGGGTTGGGAGATCATGGGCGCCACCTCGTACGCGCTCATCGGGTTCCGCTGGCAGCACCCGGAACGGGTCGCGGGCGGTGCGACCGCACTGCTCACCACGAGAGCCGCCGACCTCGGCCTCTACCTCGCTGCCGGCGCAGCGCTGGCCGGTGGATCCGACCTCCGGTTGGCCGGCTTGGACGCACTCTCGCCGCCGTGGCGCGACGTCGTCGCCGGCGGAATCCTGATCGCCGCCCTGGGCAAGGCCGCACAGCTGCCGTTCTCCTTCTGGCTGTCCCGGGCGATGCTCGGCCCGAGCCCGGTCAGCGCGCTGCTGCACTCTGCGGCGATGGTGGCCATGGGCGGCTACCTGCTGTTGAGAGTGTCGTCCCTGTTGGCCGCGACCCCGTGGGCGGCGCCCGTCGCGGCCTGGGTCGGAGCGCTCACGGCGCTGCTGCTGGGGGCTGTCGCCGTCGCACAGCGCGACCTCAAGCAGCTGCTGGCCGCCTCCACAGCGGCCCAACTCGGTTTCGTCGTCCTGGCCGCAGGGGTGCCCGCGACCGCTGGCGGGACCGCACACCTCGTTGCCCACGCCGCCACCAAGGCCCTGCTCTTTCTCACGGCGGGCGCGTGGTTGACCGCGCTGGGCACCAAACAACTCGTCGCGCTGCGCGGTGTGGCCCGCCGATGGCCCGCCGTGGGGTGGTGCGCGACCGTGGGCCTGCTGGCGCTGGCCGGGGCGCCCCCGTTGTCCCTGTGGGCCACCAAGGACGAGATCCTCGCCGCGGTCCGGGAGACCTCCACGGCGCTGGCGGTTGTCACCCTGGCGGCGGCGGCGCTGTCCGCCGCTTACGCGGGGAAGGTGCTCGTGGTGATCTGGGGACGGCCGGCGACCCGCCATCCGGCAGCTGACATCGAGACCCGGTTCGATGCGGAGGAACCGGGGACCAGGCGGATCCCCGTTCCGCACAGGCTGCACTGATCCCGCTCGCGGCCGGAGCGGCGATGCTGGGTGTTCTTGCACTGCCACCGCTGGCCCCGGAGTTGGCCGCCGCGCTGGGCAGCGCCGCTGAACCCATGTCGACACCGGCCGAACTCGTCGGCTCCGGCCTGCTCGCGCTGCTGGTGCTCGCGGCCGTCCATCGGTGGGGCACTCCGGCACCGGCTTGGGCGGCGAGTTGGCTGTACCTGGACCTGGTGGTCACCGTCCTGGTGGTCGACCCGGTCGTGCGGCTCGCCACCGCGCTGGCCCGGTTCGACGACGCCGTCGTCGACCGGGTGGTCTCCGCTGCTGCCGCCGGGGCCGTCAACGGAAGCCGGCGGGTGGCCGGGTTCGATGACGCCCGGGTGGACCACACCGTCGGGCGTTCGGCGGACCTGACGCTCCGGACGGCGGGGCGAGCCGATCGCCTCGAGTCCACCGGGATTGACGGGGCGGTCCGTGGCGTCGCGGCCACGGTGGACAGGCTCGCCCGGGCAGCGAAACGCCCGCAGACCGGGCAGCTGTACCAGTACTACGTCCTGGCGATCCTGCTGCTGCTCAGCGCCGCTCTGCTGCTGATCGTGGTGAGCTGACCGTGCTCAGTGTGGTGATCTTCCTGCCACTGCTGGCCGCCACCGTCCTGGCCGTGGTCCCGATGTCCGACCGGTCCGCGAAGCTGGGTTGGCTGGCCGTGACCGGTGCCGAGATCATTCTCGTCGGGGTGATGTGGACCGCTTACCGGACTCCGCCGCCGGATCGGATGGCCTTCGCGCAGCAGGTCCCCTGGCTCCCGGGGGTGGGCAGCAGTTACTCGGTGGGAGTGGACGGACTGTCCCTACCGCTCATCGCCCTCACGGTCGTGGTGTTCGCGGCCTGTGCCGGATATGCGTGGCGGGCGGACCACCGGCCGCGGGCGCAGGCTGCGCTTTTCTGCTTCCTCCAGTCGATGTGCCTGGGCGTCTTCGCGGCGCAGGACCTGGTCGTGTTCTTCGTGTTCTTCGATCTGTCGATCGTGGGGATGTACTTCGTCATCCTCGGTTGGGGGCACGGGCACGCGGCCAGGTCCGCGTTGAAATTCTTCCTCTACACCTTCCTGGGTTCGTTGGTGTTGTTGCTCGGCTTCATCGGGTTGTACGTGGCGGCCGACCCGCACACCTTCGACATGGCGGAGCTGACCCGGCAGGCGCCGCTGCAGGACAGCGGATGGGTGGGCGGGGTGGTGCTCGCGGCCGTCGTCATCGGGCTGGCGATCAAAACCCCGACCGTGCCGTTCCATACCTGGTTGCCGCCGGCCCACACCGACGCCCCCGCCATCGGTTCCGCCGTTCTGGCGGGCGTGCTGCTGAAGTTGGGAACCTACGGGTTCGTCCGCATCGCCATGCCGATGCTGCCGCAGGCCTGGCAGGCCTGGGCCTGGGTGATCATCGCCGTGGGGATCGTCTCGGTGCTCTACGGGGCGCTGGTGGCGCTCGCCCAGACGAACGTGAAACGGATGGTCGCCTACACCTCGGTCAACCACATGGGGTACGTCGTCCTGGCTCTCGGCGCCGCCGGTGTCGTGACCGGCGGCGTCACCGCGCGGCAGGTCGCCGTCACCGGCGCAGTGACGCAGATGGTCAGTCACGGCCTGATCACCGCCGCGCTGTTCCTGCTCGCCGGCGTGCTGCACGATCGGCGGGACAGCTATCAGCTGGACGACTACGGCGGGCTCGCCGAACCGGCGCCGCGGTTCGCCGGCTCCCTTGCGGTCGCAGCGTTCGCCTCGCTGGGTATCCCCGCCTTCAGCGGTTTCATCGCCGAATTCCAGATCTTCACCGGCAGCATCGGGGCCACCCCGGTCGCCGCCCTGGCGCTACCGGGAATCCTCATCGTCGCGGCTCTGTTCCTGCGTGCTCTGCAGCGGCTGATGACCGGCCCGGTCCGCGGTCGGTCCGAGAACTTTTCGGACCTGCGGCGACCCGAAACCCTCGCTGTGGTGCCCCTGCTGGCGCTCTCACTGATCATCGGGCTGTTGCCGCGAGTCCTGCTGGACGTGATCGAACCGGCCTCCCGGGTCGTCATCGACCTGGTCAGCCGATAGATGTCCGGCAGCCCATCCATGTCCGGGGAGCTGACGCGGCTGCTGCCGGAAATCATCCTCCTGTTCGGCGCCGTGACGACCCTGCTGCTCGGATCCTTCCTGCCCCGGCAGCGGCAATGGGTCTGCCGGGTCGCCGCGGTGACGACTCTCGTCGTCGCCGCGATCGCCGCCGGGATCGCACTTGCGGGCGGCAGCAGCACGGTGTTCGACATGACGTACGCCGTCGACGCGTCCACCGGCGTCGTCCGGATCGTGGTGATCGCGGCAACCGTCATGGTCATCTGCCTCGGAACGGATGAACTGTCCGGCGGGCCGAGAGAGAGCGAGACGTATTCCCTGCTGCTGTTGGGTGCGCTCGGTGCCGTTGTGCTGGCCGGAGCCGACGACCTGCTCGTTCTCGCGGTCGGATTCCTGCTCGCGAGCATCCCGCTGTACGCGCTGATCGGTATGTCGCGCACGGCCGGCAGCGCGGAAGCGGCGATGAAGACGTATCTGATCGGTGCCCTGATGGGGATCCTGATGCTGGCGGGCGTCACGCTGCTGGGCGCCGTCGGCGGCAGCACCCGGTATGCCGACCTGACCGGCAGCACCCCGGCAGCGGCCACCGGCATCGTGGCCGTGGGCGCTGTCGCCGTGCTGGCGGGGCTGATGTTCAAGGCCGGTGGAGTGCCGGCGCACTTCTGGGTTCCGGATGCTGCGCAGGGGGCCGGGGGTACCGCGGCCGCGTTTGTCACGACGATCCCCAAGGTCGGCGCGATGGTCGCCCTGTACCGGCTCGTCGACGCCGTCCCCGTGGCAGCGCATCTGCAACTGCTGGTCGCGGTGATCGCCGTGCTGTCCATGACCCTGGGCAACCTGGCGGCCTTCTACCAGCAGGACCCACGCCGACTGCTCGGCTGGTCCACCGTCAGCCAGGTGGGCTATCTCCTGGTGCCGGTTGCCGCCGCGGGCCGCAGTGAGCTCGCTCTGCCGTCGCTGCTGGTCTACCTGCCGGGGTACGCGGTCAGCAATCTGACCGCTTTCGCCGTGACGAGTGCGCTCCCGCGACGCCGGTCGCTCGCCGAGTACCGAGGTGTTGCCCCGGCAAGGCCGTGGGTGACCGGCGCCCTGGTGATCAGCCTGTTGAGCCTGGTCGGCACGCCACCCACCGCGGTCTTCGTCGGGAAACTGACCACCTTCACCGCCGGCTGGGACGGTGGCCTCGAGTGGCTGGTACTGGTCGCGGTGCTGAACTCCGTGGCAAGCCTGTTCTACTACCTGCGGTGGATCGCCAGAGCTGTCCAGCGCAGCCGGGTCGACAGGTCGTCACCCCCGGCGCGTCAGCCCGAGCCGACCAATGCGTGGGCCGGCATGACGGCCGTGGTGGGCGGGATCCTCGTCCTCGCGGTCGGTATCGCCGCGGGGCTGATTCTCGCCGTGGCCACCCCCGGGTGAGCCCTGCGCCATCGGAACGAGGACGACGCACCGGATCAGCGCTCGAGCTGCTGCAGGACCAGGGCGATCAGCGGTAGGTCCGAACCTCGGCTCACCGGCCGCCCGAGCGTCTCCTCGATGACCGGCCGCAGCCGCGCCCAGGCCCGCGGGTGTCGGGCGATGTAGGCGGTCAGGGCGAGGTCGGCCTGCTCATCGCCCAGCCGCCGAGCCACCGCAGGCATCGCCCGCCGAGCACCGACCCAGACCCGCGCGGACGGGTTCGCTTCGAGGTTCCGATACCACTGCGCGCCGGTGCCGAAGGCGGACGCGACGAGATAGGTGTCCGGTGCCGGCCTTCCGATGACCTCGATGACGACATGGCGAGCGCTTGCCCGATACCCGACCGACGTGTTCGACCATCAGCAGCCGGGACCCGAAGAGGAACCCGAGGCCGCATCTGAAGAACCAGATCGGTGTTCGCATGAGCCAACGGCTCCGCAGCAGGAGCGCACCGACCGCAGAGACCGACCACCCGCTGGGCCACCTCATTCGCGCTGACGCTCCGGATCGCTGTCGTCTCCCGGATCGGCAGATCGGCCGCTCCGAGGCGACCCGGCGCCCGGCCGCATCGCCGCAAGTCGAAGCGGCAGCCTGGTGACCGGTGTGTGCTCCTCCCGGGCGCCGCTGCGCGCACCCTGCATCAAGGCACCGTAACGGGCGCTGATCGGGGCGGCGGTGAGACCGTGCAGGTAGATGCTGAGCAGGATGGTCCACCCGGCGATCCGGAACACCTCGTCCGCCCCCGGGACGCCACCGGCGTCGACGATGAGCACGGCATAGACGATCGACGCCAGGCCCCGGGGACCGGCCCAGGCCAGGAACCCGATGGTCGGCAACGTCAGATGAGCACCCAGCAGGGACAGCGCGACCGCGATCGGACGGACCACGAGCAGGCTGAGCAGTGCGTAGATCAGCACCTTGGCGTCGAAGTCGGCGATCAGGTCGTACACCACGATCGCGCCGAAGATCAGGAACGTCAGCAGGGTCAGCAACTGTCCCTCGGCTTCGGCGAAACCGGTGGTGTTCGGCAACAGCGACTTGGCCGTCGTGCCCACCACCAGCCCGGCGGTGAACACTGCGACGAACCCGTTGCCGCCCAGTAGTTCGCTGCCCGCATAGGCAATCGCCGCCAGCGACATCGTCGCCAATCGTTGGGTCGCGTCGGTGGTCCATTGCCGCCGGGCCGCCCATGTCAGGAGAGTGCCGCCCAGCCATCCGATGAGAGCTCCCAGGCCGATGCCGATCCCGACGAGAGCGACGAAGAGCCTGATGTAGTTGGCCGCGGAATCGGCTTGGTGTCGCGCGATGTCGATCAACACGGTGATGAACGGGACGGCCAGGCCATCGTTCAGGCCACTTTCGACGTTCAGTGTCTGCCGGATCCGCGCCGGAACCGTCGAATTGGCGACGAACGCCTGACCCAGGGCGGCGTCGGTCGGGGCCAGGATGGCCGCGGTCAGCGCGACGGCGGCCAGCGGCAATCCCGGAAACAACACCATCCCGGCTGCCGAGCCGACGACGATCGCCAATGGCAGCCCCAGCAGCAGCAACCGCAGCGCCAGGCCGTGCTCCCGCAGGACGGTGCGCAACTGCATGCGAGAGGCGTCCGTGAACAGCACGACGACCAGCGACGCCTCGGCGAGGCCACTCACCAGGGAGCGGTCGGCGTCCAGTTCCAGGACCCCGAACACCGATCCCAGCAACAGGCCGGCAGTCGTGAACACCATCGGCATGGTGACGGGCGTCCCACGCAGCCGCCCAGCGAACAGGCCGAATGCCAGGACGGCGGCCCCCACGACCAACAGATTGCGTTCCATCGTCAAGGCCCCCCGGCGGCCGCCGACAGCTCAACGTCCATCGGCGATGTCCGCTTCCCTCTGCGTCTCGGCAAGGGCCTCCGCAGGGTCCTCGTACTCGACCTGTCCGGAACGGTCCCGGGGCCACAGGAACCCCGGTGTCGCGCGGCCGGACGCACCGAGTTGGTTGGGTCGCTTGGGGACGGGCGTGCCCTCATACCGCAGCTTCACCGCCTCACCGTCGGGCCCGGGGACCAGCGGCTGATGCTGTTCGGCGAACTTTCCATTGGGCAGACGTCGCACCAAGCCCGTCTCCATGCCGTGCTCCAACACACTGCGGTCGCCGTGCTGCGCCCCCACACAGAAGCGGTAGGTGAGGACGTAGACGATCACCGGAACGATGATCGTGGCGACCCGCCCGATCCACACCATGGCGTTGAGCGAGATGTTCAACTTCAGGGCGAACAGGTCGTTCCCTCCGTTGATCAGGTTCACGATGTAGAAGCTGATGAAGGCCGCGCCCAGCGAGGTACGGACGGGGACGTCGCGCGGCCTCTGGAGCAAGTTGTGCTCAGCGTGATCCTCGGTGAAGTGACGTTCGATCCACGGGTACGACATCACCAGAATGGTCAGAATCCCTGCGGCGAGAACAGAGGGCACGAACACCGCGGGGATCATGTAGTGGCCGAACAGGTTTCTGATCTCCCAGGGTGGCCAGATGCGGACCATCCCGTCGAGGAAGCCCATGTAGAAGTCAGGTTGCGCGCCGGCCGACACCTTGGCGGGATCGTAGGGGCCGTAATTCCAGATGGGATTGATCTGGAATGTCCCCCCCATCAGGGCGAGCGTCCCGAACACCATCATGAAGAACCCGCCCGATTTGGCGGCGAACGACGGAAGGACGCGGACACCGATCACATTGCGCTCCGTCGCGCCCGGCGCGGGGAACTGGGTGTGCTTCTGGAACCACACCAGGGCCAAATGCAACGCCACGAGTGCGAGGATGGCCCCCGGAACGATCAGGATGTGCAAGGAGTAGAAGCGCGGAATGATCTCATCGCCGAGGTACTCTCCCCCAAAAACCGCCCAGTGCAACCACGTTCCGATGACCGGAATCGACAGGATGAACGCACTCACCGCTCGCAGGCCCGTGCCGGACAGCAGGTCGTCGGGCAGCGAGTAGCCGAGAAAACCCTCGGCCATGCCCAGCACGAGCAGGGTGACCCCGAGCACCCAGTTCAGCTCGCGCGGCTTGCGGAACGCTCCGGTGAAGAAGATCCGCATCATGTGGAACATGATCGAGAACATGAAGACCAGCGCGGCCCAGTGGTGGATCTGCCTGATGAGCAGGCCGCCGCGGACATCGAACGAGATGTCGAGCGCGGAGATGTAGGCAACCGATGCCTTCAAGCCGCGAAGCTTCTCGTACGGCCCGTCGTACACCAGCTCCGTCATCGACGGGTCGAAGAACAGCGTCAGGTACACGCCGGAGAGCAGCAGGACGACCAAGGAATAGAGCGCCGCTTCCCCCAGCATGAACGACCAGTGGCTCGGGAACACCTTGTTCAACGATGTCCGCAGTGGCCTCGCGGGGTGGTATCGATCGTCGGCGGCGTTCAGCACCTTTTGCGCGACAGCAACACTTTTCCGCTCGGCCAACCGGGTACGGATGCTCATCCGGCCGTCTCCTTCGGCTCCAGGTTCCATGGCGGATAGCTGCCGTTGCTCCAGAATCCGGGCCCGACCGCCTCCACGAAGTCACGTGTGGCGACGAAGTAGCCCTCGGAGTCCAGAGCGATGGGGAGCTGGGGAAGCGGTCTGGTGGCCGGCCCGAACACCGGGACGGCACCGGCGTTGATGTCGAACTGGGACTGATGGCAGGGGCACAACACCTTCCCCGCCTGCTGTTCGTACAGCGAGACCGGACAGCCGACGTGCGTGCACAGTTTCGAATAGGCGTAGAAGTCGCCGACATTGAAGTTCTGCTGCCCGACCCGGACCTGCACCACATCGCCGGGCCGGAGCCGGAACAGCATCACCGGCGCATCGGCTGCCTCTCGGCCGCCCGGCACCCCCGGGAAGACCGTCATCATCGACGCCGGACTCATGTCGGTCGGCCGGACCGGGATGCCGTCCTCGGTGACCAGTCTGACCTTGGTGCCGTCGGGCAGCGGCGCCCACGGGGTGACCCAGAGCGGCGCATCGGCGCCGTCGGCCCACGGATTCTTGATCAGTCCGCCGAGAACCGGCAGCGCAGCCATCGCGGCGAGGCCCGCCCCGGCACCCAGGAACGTCCCGGTGAGGATCCGTCGCCGCTGCACACCGGACTTCGCGGCGCTGTCCACCACCTCGGCTGCAACCGTCTGCCGGTCGACCTGCTCCGACGGCCCGCCGTGGCGCTGCTGGACGGCGATCTCGTGCGGCAGGATCCGTTTCGCCAGCGAAACCGTTCCGATACCGAAGGCCAGGAAGCCGATCCCCATCGTCGCACCGATCAGCGGGGTGAACAGTGCGTACTGCCATTGGGTCTCGGACCACGGCGGCTGATACTCGTGCGGCCACCAGATGAAGACGGCACAGAAAGCCACCGCCATCACCCCCGACAACGCGAACCACAGTCCGGTTCGCCGGCCGGCCCGGCGATCGGCGGGAGACCCGGGGATGTACCGCTCGCCGTACTCCACCAGTTCGACGCCGTCCAACTCGACGCCGAGTTCGGTGAGCTGCTGACGGCTCATCGCCGTGAGCGGTTCCCCGTCAGGGGCCGATGCCTGTCCGCTCATGCGCGGGACCCCATCCACAGCACCGACGCAACGATCATGCCCATCCCCAGCAGAAAGGCGATCAGTCCCTCCGGCACCGGGCCGTACCCGCCGGCCGGGTAGCCCCCGGGGTCAACTGTGGATCTGTAACTCTGGATATAGGCGATGATGGCGCGCTTCTCCTGCGGGCTCAGCTGAGAGTCGCTGAACACCGGCATGTTCTGGGGCCCCGTCAGCATGGCGCCATAGATCTGCCGATCCGTGGACTGGTCCAGGGCCGGCGCATACCACCCGTTCGACAAGGCGCCGCCCTCCCCGGTGAAGTTGTGACACGACGCGCAGTTCAACCGGAAGAGATCGCCGCCGTGGGCAATGTCCTCCCGGGCCTGAAGATCACCGTCGGGGATGACCGGACCGCCACCGTTGGCCTCGATGTAAGCGGCGAGGGCGTCGATCTGCTCGTCGGTGAAAACCGGATCCTTCCTCTCGGGCTGCGCCCCAGTGGCCGCTGCGGGCATCCGACCGGTGGAGACCTGGAAGTACACGGCCGCCTGCCCCACGCCGACCAATGACGGTCCCCGCCCGGAAACGCCCTGCAGGCGGTCGCCGTGACAGGTGATGCACGAGGTCTCGTACAGCCCCCGGCCTTCATCGACCGCAGCGGCCGACGGATCCCTGGCCTGCGCCCGGTTGTGGCCCGCCAAGCCCATGACCATCGCGTAACCGGTGGCCAGCAGCAGGGCACACGCCGCCGCAGGGAGCACAGAGCGAAGCGAACGAACGACCCACCGGCGTCGGTGGCCGCGCCCGCCGGTTCCGCGCCTTCCGCAGGAGACAGAACCGCATGTCCCGTGAACGAGAATCACCTCGCCCTCGTCGGTCAACCTCCACCAGCCCATCCCGCTGACGTCCCGTTACCCCACCGATCAGCAGCGAAACGTGGCACGCACTCATTGCGCTCAGCACGGGCGGCCGATTGATGGCCATCCAGCGCGGTCGGCATCGCGGGTCCCGCACGGTCGACGGCATCCGGAGGTCATTCTGCAGGTGCTCCTTGCGCACACGCAACCATTGCCGACCGCTATTTTCCTCGGGTACGTTTCGGCTCGGGTCACGCGGGAAGACAAGTACTGGAGGCGCATCTCGGGAGGGACCTTGACCAGCACGGCAGCCGCACCCATCGCGCCCGGACGGCCCTACCCGCGGGAGCGGTATCCGCTGGGCGTCGCCCTCCTGCGCCTGATCCGAACGACCGACCCCAAGGTGATCGGGCTGATGTACCTGGTCACGACGTTCACCTTCTTCATGATCGCGGGTCTCATGGCGCTGATCATGCGGGCGGAGCTGGCGCGTCCCGGTCTGCAGCTGGTCACTTTCCAGCAGTACAACCAGCTGTTCACCATGCACGGCACGATCATGCTGCTCTTCTATGCCACCCCGGTCGTCTTCGCCTTCGCCAACTACATCCTGCCGCTGCAGATCGGGGCACCGGACGTGGCGTTCCCCCGGCTGAACGCACTCTCGTACTGGCTGTTTCTCTTCGGAGCGCTCATCGCCATCTCCGGCTTCGCCACGCCCGGTGGGGCGGCGGCGTTCGGCTGGACGGCGTACACACCCTTGTCACGCATCGAGAACTCTCCGGACGTCGGCGGCGACCTGTGGATCATGGGCCTGGTGCTGTCGGGGATGGGAACGATTCTCGCCGCGGTCAACATGGTCACGACCGTGATCTGCCTCCGGGCTCCGGGCATGATCATGTGGCGCCTGCCGATCTTCACCTGGAACGTCCTGGCCACCATGGTCCTCGTTCTCGTGGCGTTCCCGGTCCTCACCGCTGCACTGCTCGGATTGGAAGCCGACCGGCATCTCGGCGCGCACGTGTTCGATCCCGCCAGTGGTGGAGCAGTTCTGTGGCAGCACCTGTTCTGGTTCTTCGGACACCCGGAGGTCTACATCGTTGCGCTGCCCTTCTTCGGCATCATCACGGACATCATACCGGTGTTCTCCCGAAAACCTGTTTTCGGCTATCGCGGAATGGTATTCGCGACAATGGGTATCACCGTGCTGTCCGCGGCGGTCTGGGCCCACCACATGTTCGCAACAGGCGCAGTTCTCCTGCCCTTTTTCAGCCTCCTCAGCTTCTTGATAGCCATCCCGACAGGGCTGAAGTTCTTCAATTGGATCGGGACGATGTGGCGGGGGCAGATTTCGTTCGAGACCCCCATGCTGTTCTCCTGCGGATTCTTGGTGACCTTCCTGTTCGGTGGGCTGACCGGCGTCATCCTCGCCGCACCGGCTCTGGACTTCCATGTCCACGACAGCTACTTCGTCGTCGCTCACTTTCATTACGTGCTGTTCGGCACCATCGTCTTCGCGACCTACGCCGGCATCTACTTCTGGTTCCCCAAGGCCACCGGCCGCTTCATGGACGAGCGGCTGGGGCGGCTCCACTTCTGGACGACGTTCATCGGTTTCCACACAGCGTTCCTGGTGCAACACTGGCTCGGCAACATGGGAATGCCCAGGCGCTACCCCGACTACCTCCCGACCGACGGTTTCACGCTTCTGCAAACCATCTCGACCATCGGCGCCTTCATCCTGGGCGCCTCGACATTACCCTTCATCTGGAATGTGATCCGGTCCTACCGCTACGGCGAGATCACCACCGCCGATGATCCGTGGGGTTACGGCAACTCCCTGGAATGGGCCACCAGCTCACCCCCACCGCGGCACAATTTCGATTCACTGCCTCGAATCCGGTCGGAACGGCCGGCCTTCGAGCTGCACCATCCCTACATGAGTGAGCGGATGCGCAAGGAGGCGCACCCTCATCATGACTGGGAACCGATGGAAAAGCTCTCCAACAAGGCGGCCGAATTCTGAGGCGCTCGTCCTGCCACTTCGATCAGAAAGGAACCGACATGGCCGATACCGTAGGGGATATTGTCCTCAAGCGGCTCCGCGAATGGGGCGTGAAGCAGGTCTTCGGGTATCCGGGTGACGGCATCAACGGCCTGCTCGCAGCATGGGGACGGGCCGGTGACGATCCGCAGTTCGTTCAGGCGCGGCACGAGGAAATGGCCGCTTTCGAGGCCGTGGGATTTGCCAAGTTCTCCGGCCGGGTGGGAGTGTGCGCGGCCACCAGCGGTCCGGGCGCGATCCACCTGCTGAATGGTCTGTACGACGCGAAGCTGGACCATGTCCCGGTCGTGGCGATCGTGGGACAGACCGAGCGCACCGCAATGGGTGGCGCCTATCAGCAGGAAGTGGATCTGCTGTCCCTGTTCAAGGACGTGTGCGGCGAATACGTCCACATGTGCACGGTGCCACAGCAGATCCCCAACCTGATCGATCGAGCCATCAGGGTGGCGCAGGCGGAACGGACGCCGACGTGCATCGTGTTCCCCTCGGACGTCTTCGCCCTGCCGTACGAGCCGCCGGAGCATGCCTTCAAACAGGTTCCGTCGAGCATGGGGACCAACTGGCCGACAGTGCATCCCGACCCCACAGGGCTCCGGCAGGCCGCCGACATCCTCAATGCGGGTGCGAAGGTCGCTCTCCTGGTCGGCCAAGGCGCCCGCGGATGCCTTGACGAGATCACCGAGCTCGCCGATGTGCTGGGCGCCGGAGCCGCGAAGGCCCTGCTCGGCAAGGACGTTCTTCCGGACACGCTGCCGTGGGTCACCGGATCGATCGGGCTCCTGGGGACCAAGGCCAGCTGGGATCTGATGATGGGCTGCGACACCCTGCTGACCATCGGATCCAACTTCCCGTACACCCAGTTCATGCCCGAATTGGACCAGGCGAGAGCCATCCAGATCGACATCGACGGCAAGTTCATCGGAATGCGATATCCGTACGAGGTGAACCTGGTCGCCGACGCCAAGACGGCGCTCCGCTCGCTGCTGCCGATGCTGCAACGAAAGCAGGACAGATCATGGCGGGAGAAGATTGAGCAGGGCGTGGCCCGATGGTGGGAGATCGCCGAACGGCAGGCCATGACCGACGCCGATCCGATCAACCCGATGCGCATCTTCTGGGAGCTCTCCCAACGTTTGCCCGGCAACGCCATCATCTCGTCGGACTCCGGCAGTTCCGCCAACTGGTATGCACGTCACCTGCGTTTTCACAGTGACATCCGCGGGTCACTCTCCGGCAACCTGGCCACGATGGGACCTGCTGTGCCGTACGCCATCGGAGCGAAGTGGGCGCACCCGGGCCGCCCGGCCATCGCGATGACCGGCGACGGTGCGATGCAGATGAACGGCATGGCCGAACTCATCACCATCGCCCACTACTGGCAACAATGGGCCGATCCGCGCCTGGTCGTGGCCGTGCTGCACAACAACGACCTCAACCAGGTGACCTGGGAGATGCGGGCCATGAGCGGTTCACCCAAATTCGCGAAGTCGCAGACTCTCCCGGACGTCGATTACGGGGCTTTCGCTCGCGGAATCGGTCTGCTGGGCATCAATGTCGACTCTCTGGACGACCTGGGACCGGCATGGGACTCCGCCTTGGCAGCAGGCCAGCCGGCACTGCTGGACGTCCGGTGCGATCCCGATGTTCCGCCCATTCCACCCCATGCCAGCTTCGAGCAGGTGAAATCCACCGCCGAGGCCGTCATCGGTGGCGACGAGGACCGCTGGGGCTTCATCAAGCAGGGGACCAAGCAGAAGGCCCAAGAATTCCTGCCGGGCAAGAAGGAGTAGGGATGACCACCTGCCTCGTCGGAGCGCAGCAGTGACGAGAACGCTGCCGACACCCAGGGCGCGTCCGTCCCGAACCCCGCCGGAACTGGACGTGGTGCGGTTGGAGCGCCGCCTGCGCGATGCAGTGGACGGTGAGATCCGTTTCGACGCCGGAACACTGGGCGCCTACTCCACCGACGCGTCCAACTTTCGGCAGGTCCCCATCGGGGTCGTCGTCCCACATTCGGTCGAGGCGGCCGTGGCGGCGGTCGGCGTCTGCCGGGACCTGCGCGCGCCGATACTGTCCCGGGGCGGCGGCACCAGTCTCGCCGGCGAATGCTGCAACACCGCGGTGGTCATCGACTGGTCGAAGTACTGCGATCACCTGCTCAGTGTCGACGCGGACCGGTCCGGCTGCGTGGTGGAACCCGGAATCGTGCTCGATGTGCTCAACAGACAGTTGGAGCCGACCGGCTTGCGGTACGGTCCGGAGCCGGCGACCCATTACAACTGCACCATCGGCGGCATGATCGGCAACAACTCGTGCGGTGCGACCGCACAGCGCACCGGCAAAGTCGTGGACAACGTGGCCCGCCTCGAGGTCCTGTTGCACGACGGAACTCGATTCTGGTGCGGACCGACCTCGGATGAGGAGTACGCCTCCATTGCCGGACAGGGTGACCGGCAGGCCGAGATCTACCGCGGACTGCGCCGGCTCAGGGACGCCTATCTCGGTCAGATCCGGACCGGGTATCCGAAGATTCCGCGGCGGGTCTCCGGGTACAACCTTGATTCCCTCCTTCCGGAAAAGGGTTTCGATGTTGCCGGCGCGCTGGTCGGCAGCGAATCCACCCTGGTGACCGTGCTGCACGCGGAACTCACCCTGGTCCCGGTGGTCCGGCACCGTTCACTCGTCGTCCTGGGGTATCCGTCGGTCGCCGACGCCGCGGACGCCGTACCGGCGGTGCTTCCGCACGACCCGATCGCACTCGAGGGACTCGACGACAAGCTGATCGGCTTCGAGCGGGACAAGGGAATGAATTCGGCAGCATTGGAATTGTTGCCGCCCGGGTCCGGCTGGCTGATGGTGCAATTCGGTGGCGACACGCAGGAACGTGCGGATGGCGCCGCGCAGCACCTCATCGAGTCCCTGCGGGACAGCGAGTCTGCACCGCAGCACGCGTTTTTCGATGATCCGGCGCGGGAGCGAGAACTGTGGACCGTCCGGGAATCCGGCCTGGGCGCCACCGCACACGTCCCACACAAGCCGGACACCTGGCCGGGATGGGAGGACTCCGCGGTTGCCCCCGAGCGGCTGGGCGACTACCTCCGCGACCTCGATGGGCTGTACCGGCAGTACGGGTACACCCAGGCCAGCCTCTACGGTCATTTCGGTCAAGGGTGTGTGCATACCCGAATACCGTTCGACCTTCGGCATGAGGAGGGCATCGCCCAATACCGTCGGTTCCTGAACGACGCTGCCGATCTCGTCACCGCGTACGGCGGGAGCCTCTCCGGAGAACACGGTGACGGCCAGCAACGAGGCGAGCTGTTACCGAAGATGTTCGGACCCGAGTTGATGCGGGCGTTCGGGCAGCTCAAATCGATCTTCGACCCGGACAACCTGATGAACCCCGGCAAGGTTGTCGATCCGTACCCGTTCGACACTCATCTGCGTCTCGGCGCCGACTGGATCCCTGATCAGGACAGCACGCTGCACTTCAGCTACCCCAACGATGGTGGTTCCTTCGTGAAGGCGGCGTCGCGATGCGTGGGTGTCGGGAAGTGCCGGCAGCACACGACGGACGGCGGGACGGTGATGTGCCCGTCGTTCCAGGTCTTGCACGAGGAGGAACACGCCACCCGGGGTCGCGCGCGGCTGCTGTTCGAGATGTTGAACGGCCACGGTGACGGACCGATCACCGATGGCTGGCGTTCGCAGGACGTTCACGACGCCCTGGATCTGTGCCTGGCCTGTAAGGGCTGCAAGAAGGACTGTCCGGTCGACGTCGACATGGCGACCTACAAGGCCGAGTTCCTCGCTCACTTCTGGAAGGGCCGGCTACGGCCCCGATCCGATTACGCGATGGGATTCCTGCCGGTGGTGGCCGGCCTGGTCACCCGGCTCCGGCTGGGCCCGCTGGTGAACTCGATGACGCACACGCCCGGGCTGCATCGCGTCGCAACCTGGGTGGCGGGTGTGGAGGATCGCGAGGTCCCGGTCTTTGCCACCCGTTCCCTGCAGTCATGGTTCGCGCACCGGCGTCCGCAGGGCACCGGACACCGGGGCACGGTCATGCTCTGGCCCGACACCTTCACCAACAACTTCCATCCCGACGTCGGCCGTGCGGCCGTGGAGGTGCTCGAGTCGGCCGGGTGGCGGGTGACCCTTCCATCGGAGCCACTGTGCTGCGGACTGACCTGGATCTCGACCGGGCAATTGGATGTCGCGAAACGGGTGCTGAACCGGACCATCAGGGCTCTGGCCGACCACGTCGGGAAGGGCGGTTTCGTCGTCGGCCTGGAGCCCAGTTGCACGGCGGTGTTCCGCTCCGACATGAAGGAGTTGCTGCCGGACGCGGAGGCGGTGGACGTCCTGGAGAAGCAGGTCGTCACCCTCGCCGAGTTGCTGCACCAGCACAGTCCCGGTTGGAAACCCCCTCGGTGGGCCCGGCACGCGATGATCCAGGTGCACTGCCACCAGCACGCCGTACTGGGCAACGGTGCCGACATGGCAATCCTGCAAGAAATGGGAATGACGCCCGAGCACCTGGACTCGGGATGCTGCGGGCTGGCCGGCAATTTCGGTTTCCAGCCCGGGCACCTGGAAGTGAGCCAGAAGTGCGCCGAGCGGGTGATGCTGCCCGCCGTACGGGCCGCCGACCGGCAAACCGTCGTGATGGCCGACGGTTTCAGCTGCCGCACCCAGCTGCACGAGCTGGACAGCAACGGCCGGGAGGGCATGCATCTGGCCGAGGTGATCCGTGCCGGCCTCCGGCATGATGACAAGCAGCCTTCCGGGCCGCCGGAGCAGAAGTGGGCCACAAGACCCCGGCCGCCCGGCTGGAAGTCACGCGTCGCCGCCATGACCATCGTCGCCGGCGTCGCTGCGGCGACAGCACTGTCCGCGGGACGGATCCGATCGACGATTCGCTAACCCCACACTGATCAAAAGGAGGCCGCCGTGCCCGTGACAAAGGAACAACGCCGACTCTGGACCAGCAGCAACCAGTCCGGCCGTTCGGTCGTGAATTGTGCTGTTGCAGTTCCGCCGGACATTGTCTGGAAGACATTGTCGGATGGGTGGCTGTACTCACAGTGGGTGGTCGGCGCCGTCGCGATCAGGGACGTCGATTCCACGTGGCCGAAGCAGGGCAGCCGGATTCATCATTCCGTGGGCATCTGGCCGCTCCTCATCGACGATGACACCGAGGTGATGGAGGCGGTGCCGAATGAGCGACTGGTGCTGCGGGCCCGCGCCTGGCCCATCGGAGAGACCACCGTCGACATCCGCCTGGTACCGAACGACACCGGAACGGATGTCAGCCTGCTGGAGTCGGCCGAAAGCGGGCGGGCCCGCCTGCTGCCGCGGGCCGTCCGGCAGAAACTTTTCAGCGTGCGGAATTCCGAGTCCCTGCAGCGCCTCGCGCTGATCGCGGAAGGCCGACGGTAGGGCGGGGACCTCGACGCGAGGCCGGCCCGTCACGCACCCGACAGGGGTCGGTGCAGTTGCTGACCGGCCATGCGATCCACCAACTCCACCGGTGGTCGGTCGCCCCTCCTGGCGCTGATCGACAACCCGGCCGGACGCCGCCGACCCGGTTCGTCTGTGCCCGGTCTCGGCTCCGGCGGTCGACGAATCGAACACGGATCCCTTGATACTTGCGTGGTGGCAATCATTCGCTCATGCTCAGCACCATGGTGCGTGAGTCCAAGGCGGTCCGGGAGCAGAGGCTGCTCGACGAGCAGGTTGAAGCCGTCATGGACGCGTCCAGGGCTTTGGTGGGAGTGGCCGCGGAATCACTCGCGGAGGTGCAGGAGGCCTTGTCCATGACCCAATGGCGGGCTCTGGTCATCATCACCAGCCGCGGTCCGATCCACCTCACCGCGCTGGCCGACGCCCTGCAGGTACACCCGTCCAATGCCACCCGGACAGTGGACCGATTGGTCACCACCGGTCTGGTGGATCGGAAGGACAACCCCTCCGACCGACGACATCTCGCGCTCACCCTGACCCGGAAGGGTCGGAAGGTGGTCGACACGGTCATGCATCGGCGGTCCTCGGCCATCGCCCAGATTGTGCAGCGCATGCCCCCCGCCAGCCGGGAACACCTGGCGCACGTGCTGTCCGAATTCGCCGCCGCCGCCGGCGAACCAACGCACTACCAGCTGTGGGCGGCGGGGTGGACCACCACAACAAGCCATCGGCCAGCCTGACCACACTGCCAGCAGGCACGCGTCCGGAGTGGGCCGTGGATCGGCGTCGATCAGCTTCGAGATACCGCGCCGCATGCCCTTCGACCTAGAGCGAGACCCGCAATCCCTGCTCCGGCGCACCAGTCAGCGGCGCGCACGGAGCCCCTCCTCGGCAAACAACCGCAGCACCGACGTAGACGTCGGTTCGCGCCGCGCCCGGCGGGCGTGAGTCATCGCCGCATCAGGATCCGCAGATGTTGTCCAGTTCGCTCTGCACAGCCTTCGACGAGGAGGCCACGTCTCCCGCCGCAGATGCGACGGCCTGGACGTTGGCCGCAACGTTGCCGTTTCCGAGATTGCCGGCAGCGGTCCGGAGCTTGTCGAGAGAGGCCTGCAGGGCGTCGAGTTGTGGCTTCAGCTCGGGCCGACCGGCAGTCACCAACGCATCCACATTCTTCTGCGTTTTGTCCAGCGCTGCACCGATCGCGGTCGCACCCTGCGTCAACAACGAGGTGTCGGTCAGCTCGCCGAGAGATGTCCGAAGCTGATCCCGCGCCTGGCACAACTGTGCCTGTTCAGCTGACGAAGCTCCCGATCCCGCCGGGGATGTCGCACCACTGCCGCCCGCCATGGACGACTCGGCGGGTGTCTCGACGGATCCACCGGTGGGCGGGGCCATCTCGCCAGTGGACTGCATGTCGGTGCCGGCCGATTCGGCAGCGGAGGACACAGCAGATCCCGCACTCTCCGCCTGCGACGCCAGCGTCCCGGCCCCGGACGAGAGGTTGGAGCTGACGTCCGACGCAGTCGTGCCGCTGTCCGACGAACAGCCTGCGGCAGCGAGCAGGGCTGCCAACGAAAGTGCTGCGGCGATCTTGACGGCCCCTTTGGAACGAACCCACAGCAACACTGTCATCACGATCGCAATTGTCACAAACCCGGTCAAGACCATGATTTCGACCCTTTCAGTCAGCAGGCGGCCTCACGCGTCTTCGATTCTGTGTCCGAGCACGCCGAAGGCAAACACATCGAGGGTAAACGTGACCGATTCGAGACCTCCGCTTCGCCCGACAAGAAGTGAGATGTGTTGCGCGGCATGGAGAAATTCACACTTATGGGGGCGGTTCCGGATCCTGTCGGTCGGTGATCACGATATCGGTGCCGCCGGCGTCAACGATGAAACCCGCGTCGACCACACGAATTTCCTTGATCTGCTGCCCGAACGGCAGCGGATCCATCGGAACAACGACGGTGAGCCGCCGACCGAGTAAGGCCTCACTGGTTGCGTCGAGCTCCGTATCGGTGTTCAGCCTGGTGGGCCGGATCGCCACCGCCCCGTCCGCGGCAGCGATCTCCGCATCGGCGGAGGCGGCGATTTCCTGCCCCAGCACGGTCACGGTGGCCGTCAACCGAACGGTGCCGTTGTCCGAGGGCTCGACGCGGACCGATCGGTCGGTCGATTCCAGGTAGGCATTGAGGTCGTTGAAGGTGATCAACGCCTGCTCCGACGCGCTGTCGATCACAATGTTGTCGGCGCGACCGACCAACACGTCATGGAACGGCAAACGCACGCCGTGCAGGTCGGCGTTGAGGCTGGCCACCCGGAGCGGCCCGGAGCTGAGGTCCACCATTCCGATGTGCACGCTGTCGTAACGTCCCCTGATCACCTGCGGTAGGAAGAACAGGCCGTCGACCCGGACCCGCGGGCTGTCGCTGACGGCCGTTTGGGCCTGGATCTTCCGCGCCAGCAGGGCTTGCGCACCCGCTCGGGCAACCCAATCCAAGCCCCACAGCACGCTGCACATGACAAGTGCAATGCTCAGCGGCAGCAGGAGCTTTCGGCGACGAGGATGCGGACGAGCACTCCCACGCGAACCGGACGTGCTCCGTCCCGGGTCCGCGGACACCTCAGATGACGTCTCCGCCCGCTCGGAAGATCTCATGGGATCACCGCCGTCACCGGGTCCGGGGATTCGGCAATCGACTCGGCTCCCCGCAGTGCGGCGGTCGGCCGCCGCGCGGCGGCCGTCGCTTCCTCGTGCAGTTGCCCGTGCGGCACAACCGCAGTCTTGATGCGCCGGCTCGGCCAACTCGCCGCCGGCCCGAGCAGCGTCAGCAGGGCCGGCGTCAGGACCGGCCGGATGAGGAAGGTGTCGATCAACAACCCGACCGTCATGGTGAAGGCGATCTGCCGGAACGTCTCCAACTGGATGATGGCCACCATCGCGAACGTCGCCGCAAGGATCACGCCGGCCGTACCGACGGCCCGGTTCGTCGCCGGCATCGCCCTGGCGATCGCGGTGCTCAACGGGTACCGCTGCGCCTGATGCCATATCGATCCGACCGTGAAGACGTTGTAGTCAGAGCCCAGTGCCAGCAGCAGGACCGCGGTGGCGAAGGGCGCGTAGAAAGTCAGGCCGGGGTTGCCCCGGAGGCCCTGGAACACCAGAACTGTCAACCCGAGCGCAGCGGCGACGCCCAACACGCTCGAAGCCAGCAACAGAACCGGAGCGGCAATGGCCCGCAAGTACGCGATGAGGATGATCAACTCGACTGCCAGCGCTGCAAGCAGGGTGATCCACAAATTCTCCCGGGTGATGACCGCGAGTTCGGCGGCAATGGCGGTTTGCCCCGTGACCGCCACATCGACATCGCCCAGGCCGGCGCGACGCGCCAGGTCATCAAGCCTCGTCTCCAAGCGCTGGAGATCCGATATAGCCGGCGCTGCAAGCGGATCGCTGTCCAGGATCACGACGAACCGCGCAGTGTTGCCATCCCTGGAGAACACGATGCCGTAGGCGTCGGGAAGCGGGTTCTGTGCCGGACCCAGCACGGCGGCAACCCCCGGCTCGGCCTCGATCGCCGCCTGCATCCGTCCGAGGGCCTCCCGCTGGCGAATCAGTCCTTCGCCCTCGACGAGGACCTCGGTCGGCGCGGTCACCCCTCTGATCGCGGAGCTGTCGAGAACGTCGGCACCGTGCTGTACGGGGTCGTCTGCAGGCAGTCCGGACGTGAAGGACATGTCCAACCGCATCTGCGTCAGCGGCGTCGCCGCGACACCCAGCGCGCCCACAACGAGAACCGTGGCCACCCACGCCCCCTTGCGGTCGGCAACGATCCGGATGAACCGGCTGGTTCGCCGCGCCGCCCGGGGTCGTCCGGCCGACGCCGGTTCCGATTGCCTCCACGGCAGGAAGAGCCGGTGGCCCAGTATCGCCATCAGTGCGGGAATGAGAGTCAGGGACACCACAACCCCGACCAGTACGGTCAGGGCCATCGCGGGGCCGAACGCCTTGAACAACGAGAAGTTCGCCGCGATCAGCGCACCGGTCCCTGCGGCCACCGTCAAGCCGGCGATCGCGATGATCGGCGCCTCGACCGCAACAGCACGTCGCGCGGCCGCCAGCCGCGGGAGCCCGTCCCTGAGTTGATCCCGCAAGCCGAAGAAGAACAGAACGCAGTAGTCGGTCACCACACCGATCAGCAGTGCCGCCAGCAGCGGGCGCAACTGGTCCGGCAAGCCGACGCCCAGCCGGGCCGACAGGACGCCGAGCAGCCTGACGGCAATCAGGTAACCGAACCCGGCGACCGTCAGCACGGCGATCGGCGCAACCATGGAACGCAATGCAATCCCGACCACGATGGCGATCATGGCAAGGGTCGCAAGCTCGAAGAGATGAAGCCGGTCCAACAGGTAGTGCCCTTGACGCAGCTGTGCCGGGGTGATCCCGGTGACATAGGTTTCGGTGGACTGCTGATTGTGGAAGTGCGATGCGTACTGCTCGGCCAGCTCAACCGCAGGCGTCAGCAGGGTTCCACTCGAGAAGTAAAGGTAGGTCACCGCTGTCTGCGGCGTCGCCGTGGGAAACGGTATCGCCGCCACGATCTGGTTGCGCTCGTCCGGTACCCGCCCCTGTTGCGACGCTTGGACATACGACAATGCCCACAGGACAACATCTGCCCTCGTCAATGGGCTCAGACCAGCGGGATCATGAACGACGACCGAGGTTTCCGACAGAACCGGTATGGCGAACTGCTCCAACGATCGCTCCTGAACCTGCACAGCCGCGCTCTCCGGTGGCAGCAGGTCGCCGAAGTTTCCGGCACTCTCGCCGGCCTGCGTCGGAAGCGCGACTGACAGCAGGATGGTCACCACCACCCAGCCGGCAACGATCAGCCACCGGCCCGTGATGACAGCCGCAAGATAAGCCTGGGCCAATCGGCCAACCGCACGTTTCGCCCTGGCGCGTACCGACGTGCCAGGGGTCGACATGGCAGAACGCTCCTCCCCAGGAGATACCGGACGATCGGGCACACGCCCAGTACCCACCTTCACCGACGGCAAGCTCGGCGGAAGCAGATTCCGGGCGGAAACAGTGACCGTTGCGCAATCGTTGCACTTGTTCCCAGCGCAGCGGGTGGCACCAAGATTGACCAGGCACCCGCGTACCGGTCACACTCGGCAACGCAACCAGCATGTGCGGGATGGTGAACGACCGCACCGGCCCGACGAGCGAAATGGGAACCAATGGCAACCCCGCCGACACCTTCGCGACGATCCATCAGTGCATCAGCCTGGTGGCTCGCAGCCCTGGCGTTCGTTGTGGGAGCCGCTGTCGGCGCGGTGATCGTCGGATTGGTGAGCGAAGGGTCGGGTGACCGGCCGGTCGCCGGATCACCTCCGACGACCGACGTCGCAACGACTTCCGCCGAAACCTCCGGCGCGGCGTCCAGTGCAGCCGCTTCCGGGCAGGTCACCGTCAACCAGGCGTGTCTGGACGCGGTGACGGGGGCGCAGGCAGCCTACGCCGCGGTCAATGACATCGCCGAAGCAGCAAAGGATCTCAACGCCGGCAGGCTTGATGAGATCGTCCGCAGCCTGCAGCCCCTGCAGGCGGCACTGACGGACAACATCCAGGGGTGCAACATCACCGCCACCCTTCCTGCCGACATGCCCACCACCGGTTCGGCTATCACCGGAGAATCGCCCGAAGCGCTGTCATCCTCGAGCAGCTCGCCGACCGGCTGACCGGTTCGGAACGAGGGCCGTCAGCCCCGTCCGTAGCCGGGCAAGGCACGCGGTAGAGCATCCACGCGGACCGGAGGAGGGCAGATGAGCACAACGGAAGAATTGGTGAGCACCTTCCCTGGCGATCAAGGGAGGATCGACAAGCAGTTGTTGACCCAATGCATCCAAGCCTGCGTCGAATGCAGCCAGGTGTGTACCGGCTGCTCCCACGCCTGCCTGGGAGAGGAGCGGGTCGCCGACTTGGCCACCTGCATCCGGCGGAACCTGAACTGCGCAGACGTGTGCGATGCCACCGGCCGGGTGTTGTCCAGGTACACCGCAGACCACGCAACGCTGATCCGGGTCCTGCTTGCCGCGTGCGCCGCTGCCTGTAGGGCCTGCGGCGAGGAGTGCCGGTCGCACGCACAGGCGCACGAGCACTGCGGCATCTGCGCCGACGCCTGTCAACGCTGCGAAGAAGCCTGCCGCAACCTGCTCAACTCCATGGCCTGAGCGCGACCGACCGAAGGGCGGGCTACCGGCACCGAGGTTTCGACGGGGCCCCCGTTGCCCCAGGTGTTCGTGCACCTGCTCCCGACAGTCGCCATCGGCAATGAACCAGTGCGGCCTGCACGTCGTTCTGACCGATCGCGGGAGCTCATCATTCTTAGCTCAACCGCCCGCTGGGGCTGACCGTCAGCGTGCATCCGGACGTGTGCCGCCAACTGACGGCGGCGTCGGCACCGGTTCCGGCCTGCGACCTGTCGCTGTCCGGAACCAGAACAGTGTCGGCCGAGCCGGGATGGGCGCCATTCGGCCGGTTGCCGCCCTGCCGCGTTCCTGCCACGGCCGGGCACACGGGGCCAAATACCAGGTGTTGCATTCGGTCTCAGGTCGGCGTGGTCGACTCTCACCCCTCGAAGAGTGCCGCATACGCCACCGGTCAAGCCCGCACCGCTACACCTTCATGGCCGGCGACATTCATCGGTGCTGGCATCGAAGTGCCTCAATTGGCCGACGCCGTCCACACCGGTGCGCTGCTGGCACGTCGCTGACTTCGGGCGGTGCTGAGCAACCGCTCGTGGGCACAGCGGTGTAGGAGTTCCGGCACTGCCCCCAAGGGAACCTGACCTGCGAGATCGCACCGCACCGCGACGACAACACTGCGGACAACGTCCGCGGGGATCGAGCTGTGCAATTCGGCAAGCCATTTCACCTCTCTGTCCAGTACTTCGTCAATATTTGCGGACTGCTCGACATCAACAGTGTGCAAGGAATCCTCCCGTCACGACCGTGCCAGGCCAGTGTGGCAGAACCCGAGCCATGTTGACCTAACGGTTGCCTGACAGTGGCTCCGGGATCGCTCGGCTCCCGTTCCGTCACGGAAGCGGTCACGCCGGTTACCCAGCCTCGAGCGCCGCCTCCCGTAACCCGGACGGGAAGGGGATCGGACGAACATCGACCGGTGCCGCAGATCTACCGTCCGGTGTGTCGTCCCGCTGCACAAGGGAACACGCGGATTGCGGCAACGAAGGGAGCTGTCAATGTTCTACGACGGATGGCAAGGCCCTCTGCGGGTCGTCGCCGTGGGGGTCGCCGCCTACGTCCTCCTGATCGCGCTGCTGCGGATTTCCGGGAAGCGCACCCTGTCCAAACTCAACGCGTTCGACTTCGTGGTCACCGTGGCCCTCGGATCGACCTTGGCATCCGTGCTCCTGTCCACCGACGTCGCGCTGGTCGAGGGGGTGACTGCTTTTGCGTTGCTCGTCGGGCTGCAATTCGTCGTCGCCTGGGCGTCGGTCCGCAGCCCTCGGATCGAGCACCTCGTCAAGTCCGAGCCCACCCTCGTCTATCGCGACGGGTTCCTGCACGGCGCGATGAGAAGGGAACGCTTCACCGCCGACGAGCTCCGTCAGGCGGCCCGTTCCCAAGGACATGCCGACCTCACCGGCGTGGCGGCCATCGTGGTCGAGACGGACGGCAAGCTCACCATTCTCACCGACCTACCGCCCGTGCAGCAGCCGGATCAGTCCTGAGCTGACCAGTTCAGCGGTCAGCGCGCCGATGCGGGTCGCCGCCCGGCCGGCGACCGGGGCAGCAAACCTTGCGGCTACCTGACATTGCACGCGGGCAGGAGTCCGGAGTCCGGAATCGGGAAATGCTGAGGGAGAAGCCACGGTGCCCCCGGCTCATGGTCGGGCCACCGCCACTCATCGCAACGGAGGATTCCCGTGAGTCTGACCCTGGCCAATGCCGCTGAGGTGCTGGACCACTGCGCGGCCAACACCCCGGGCGGGGGATTCACCCGGACGAGCCACCGGGCTGGTCACATCGACCCCGGTGACCTGTGGCGCCCCCAGCCGTTCGAACGACCGCATACCGTCACGGAGGTCCGCCGACGGCGGGAGGAAGTGGTCCTGATCGATCAGGTCGGCGACTCCTACAGCTACCCGGTCCAGGCGGTTCTCGCCACCGCGGTGTCCGATCCGCTGGTGCTCATTCCCGGATGACCGCTCTCGAGGACCGCGGCTGACCGCTCCACCGGTCAGCAATCCGCCCGGCGATCGAGCCGTCACACGCGGTCGTCCTGCCGGGGCGCTGCTGGAATCTCCACCACGAAACGGGCCCCACCCCCAGGGCGGTCCTCTACCCAGACCGCACCAGAGTGAAGGTGAACGTGCCTGGCTACCAGTGCCAGACCGAGCCCGCTTCCTGTCTCGTCCCCCCGGTCGCCGGCGTGGCGCCCTCTGGCGAACCGCTCGAAGATCTGGTGCCGCAGCTCCGCCGGCACTCCGGGACCACCGTCGTCGACCTCGAGGCGCGCACAGCCGTGCCGACCCGTGACCGTGACCGCAACGGCGCCGCCACCGTGTCGCGTCGCGTTGTCCAGCAGGTTGGCCACCACCCGCACCAGCCGACGGCGATCGGCATACACCGCTGGTGGCTGCCGGAGCACGACGGGCCGGGGCGCACCTGCTGTCTCGGTCACCTTGGCCACCAGCACGGCCAGATCTACTGCCTCCATCGAACGGTTGTCACCGTCCTGGTCCGCGCGCGAGATCTCCAGGAGGTCCAGCAGCATCGTCTGAAATCGATGCACCTCGGCGGCAAGCATGTCCACCGCCTGACCCGCGGTCGCCGGCATCGCTGTTCGACGTCGCCGCAGGATCTCGATCGCATTGACCATCGTGGTCAACGGTGAGCGAAGCTCGTGGCTGACATCACCGGCAAACCGTGCATCCAACCGCACCCGCCGCTCGAGTGCCTCAGCCGTCGAGTTGAACGTCGAGGCCAATGGCCCGAGGTCCGGGTCGCTGCCCTTGTCCGGCAACCGCACCTGCAGGTCGCCGGCGGCGAAGCGGGCCGCCGATGCCGTCAGTTCGCTGAGCGGGCGGAGCGCCCGTTTGCTGGTCCACCAGCCGAGGCCGAGGCCGAGCACCCCGCTGACCAGTGCACCGGCAACGAGGCACAGCAGAAGGAAGCGTTGGATTCTCTCGAGTTCGGCCAACGGGAACAGCTGGATGAAAACCGTGTCGGGCGACGCACCCTGGACCGAAACCGCCAGCACCGCCACTCCGTGCACCTGCGTCACACGCCAGATCGCCTCACGGGCGGACGGCGCAAGCAGGGCCGCCGGCAGATCGGCGGTGTCAACAGCCGTTCCACTGGAGAGCAGCCCGTCGGGCCGGGCCAGCAGCACCGCGGATCCGGGATCGACGACCAAACCGCTCAGCAGTTCGTCCAGGCTGCCAGAACCGGATCGAAGGGAGGCATCGACCAACCGGGCGTTGACGCTGGCCTGCAGGGTCGCACTCTGTCGACGTTGTTCCAGCATGTAGGTGGTCGCGAGCTTCCACGTCAGCACACCGATGACGCCGGCCACGGCGACGGTGGCCAGTCCGAAGGCAATGGCGACCCGCCACCGCAGTGACAGACGGATCCTGCGACGAAGGCCCACGACGCCCGACCCGTCCTACCGCACCGATGACGCGAAGCGGTACCCGACACCACGGACGGTCGTCAACAACGTGGGACGGTCGGGGTCTACCTCGATCTTCCGGCGCAGGCGTCGGATGTGCACATCCAGCAACCGGGTGTCCCCGAAATAGTCGTATCCCCACACCCGCTGCAGCAGTTCCTCCCGGGTCACGACTCGCCCACCGCCCGATACCAGCTCGGCCAGCAGGCGGAACTCGGTCCGGGTCAAGTGCAGCTCGGTGCCGCTGCGGCGGACCGTGCCGTCCATCAGCCGCACCTCGAGGTCGCCGACGTCGACCCTGGAGGCGACCGGCCCTTCCGTGACTGGCCGCCGCCGCCGCAGCAGGGCGCGGATCCGGGCCGCCAGCTCACTGGCGACCAGGGGCTTGGTGACGTAATCGTCCGCACCGGCTTCCAGACCGTCGATGACATCGGCGGTGTCCGATCGCGCAGTGGTGATGATGATCGGCAGATCACCACGCGAGCGAAGCTCGCGGCACAGGGTCAGTCCGTCGAGCCCAGGGAGCATCAGGTCCAGGAGAACGATATCGACTCTGACCGCCTGGAGCATGGTCAGCGCCGCCTCGCCCGACTCCGCGTCGAAGACCTCGAATCCCATGTCTTGCAGAGCCAGTCCCAGCACCACGCGAATGCGCTCGTCATCCTCGACGAGCAACACCTTCGTGGCGGTCGAGACGCGATCCGCCGCGTTCATCACTTCGGCACCGTTGGCTCCCATTCCTCCAGCCTGCCTCGTCCGACGCTCTCTCGCCCACGGTCCCGCGAGGCTCCGACCCGCGACGGTCGAGGTCACCATGTCGCCGGTCCTCTACAGGATGTCCCCGACGTCGCCCATCGGTACCGGCTGTGACGCTGCTTGATCCTGACGAATACCTGACGATTCGTGAACGGGCCGGGCCGCTGAGCCTGACAGCAGCCCGAACGATCACCCGGGTACGGCTTCGAGCACGGACGAGCACTCCCCCGCCTCGACCGTGGATGGCTCCCTGCACGACGCCGAGTCGGGTCCGCAAACCTCGATGCGGGTGGTTCGGGTCTGCGGGCCGCGAGCAGGCACAAGCCGAGCTGCTCAGGTCGGATGGCGCGACCAGTTGCGCGCTGGAAAGCGACCGCCCGGGGAGGGTGGACAACTGGCCGATCCGATCGCACAAGCGACGTGTGATCGAGGTCATCTCTGCGGATCAGAGAACTGCAATCGGTGCGCCCGGAGGGATTCGAACCCCCAACCTACCGATCCGTAGACGCGAGAACTGCGTGTCGCAACGGGTTTCGATCGACCGCACTATCCAAGTAAGTGCTGGTCAGAGGCTTGATCAGTGCTGTGCAGTCCATCGGATCCAGCGACTGCCCGAAAACTGTGACCGATCGGTGACCAATAGAAAGATCGTCTTCTCGATGAGTCCGTACAGTCATGGCCATCGATTTTCCGGTCAGGGTAGAGGCGGCGCGCTTGCATTCGGGGATCCTCCCGACCCACCAACAGCGCCGCAAGGTCAAGCGGCGCGCCAGCCCCACAGGTTTCGGCTTCCCACGCACCCGCCAGCATCTTGCTGACGCGACGATGCCGCCGGCGTCGTGGACCAAGATCGGCCGACCTGTTGCGGTTGAGTGCCCTACAACCGGCATTGGCCACTGCTCAGCCCGTTGTCGAATGCGAACAACAGTTCACGGAGTGGGCCGCGACAGGTCGTCGGGCGGCTCACCGGGGACGAGGACAAGCGCCCCATCGACATCGCGGAGCAGCTTCTCGACGTGGTCGGTCGTCATGGCTCGGGCGTAGAGGAACCCCTGCGAGGCGTCGCAGCCCAGGCCACTTGCTGTGCGTTGCTGCTCAACCGTTTCGATGCCCTCCGCGATGACCGTGATCCCCAGTTCGTGCGCGAGCCTGACGACTGCACTGACAATGATGTCGTTGACCCGGTCGCCACCGATCCGGGCGACGAAGGTCTGATCCAGCTTGATGATGTCCACCGCGAACTGGTTCAGGTAGCCCAATGACGAATACCCGGTGCCGAAATCGTCAAGAGCAATGCTGATCCCGAGTTCCTTGAGGTCGTTGAGCACCAGCAGGGCGCGGCGACTGTCCTGGATGAATACTCCCTCCGTCACTTCCAGCGTGAGCAGCTTCGGGGGGGTCTGCTCGGCCTGCAACGCGGTGTCGACGACGGTCGCGAATCCGGCGGTCATCAGCTGCCTGGTCGAGATGTTGACGGCGACACCGAGATTCAACTCCGGCCTGATCTGGTGCCAGCGGTGGCGGTCCGTGCACGCCTGCTCCAGGACCCAGCGCCCGATCTGGTCGATGAGCCCGCTCTGTTCAGCCAGCGGTATGAAAGTGGTGGGCGGGACGACGCCCCGCACCGGGTGGTGCCACCGGAGCAGGGCTTCGAAGCCGGTCACAGTTCCGTCGGGTGTGCTCACGATGGGCTGATACAGGGTCTGCATCTGACCTGCGGCGATGGCGCCGGCAAGGTCATTCTCCAGCGCAGGCCGAGTCTGGGACAGCGATATCGGTGGATCGAACATCGTCTGCCGGCGCGGACCCTTCCGCTTTGCCTGGTACATCGCGGTGTCGGCATCGCGCAGGACCTGCTCGGGATCGTGGACGTTCTCGTCCGCGTAGGCGATCCCGGCGCTGGCCGTCACGTTGATCGTCACGGTGGGCAGGACGTACGGGTCACTCAGGGCCTTGGTGAGCCGGTCCATGATGGTCGTTGCCTGCTCCGGCCGATCCAATTCCTCGCAGAGCACGATGAACTCGTCGCCGTGCAGACGCCCGACGGTGTCCGGGGGGCGGGTGAGGTGGGTGAGTCGTTGCGCGACCGCCAGCAGCACCTGATCGCCGACGGCGTGGCCATGTTCGTCGTTGACCTCCTTGAAGCCGTCCAGGTCCAGGAAGATCACCGCAGACACCTTGCGGGTGTGCCGCACCCGTTGAGATGCGTGATGCAGACGGTCGAGCATCATGGTCCGGTTCGCCAGTCCGGTGAGCCCGTCGTGCAGGGAGATCTGCCGAGAGCGTTCCAGGGAGTCCTTCAGTTCATCGCGGGCCTCGGCGTTGATGAGGTAGGCAGCGGCGACGTCGGCCAGCGTCTGGCCGGTCGCCAATTCGCCCTCGGTCAGCCCTCCTGCGCTGTCCCGATAGAGGTCGAGAGCACCGAGCTGACGGTCATCGTGACGCAGCGGGAAGGTGAACACCGCTCGCATCCCTTCCGCGAGGGCACGAGGGGTGAAGATCGGGAACCTCGGGTCCCGACGCAGATCAGGGACTTCGACCAGTTCGCCGGTCGAATATGCGAGCACGCACGGGCCTTCACCGAGTTCGGTCTGCAACTTCTCGAAGAGCAACGCGCTCGCGTCGGACGCGGCGATGTATTTCGGTAGCGTGCCGGGAGCGATCAGGGTCACCCCGGCCGCGGTGACCGGCAGCATCTCGACAATCCGCTCGATCAGATGGTCGAGGATGGCCTGGATCGGGAAGTCGGTTGCCATCGTCCTGGCGAACTCGCTCAGCACCAATGACAACTTGCTCTCGCGTGACCGAGCACTCCGGGGAGCTGCTGGCATGACGTCTCACATCGCGGCCCGAATGGCATCGACGGGCCGCGTCATTAATAAACCCGGCTGGCGGCGGGCGGCGGCGACACGTCGTTCCCACCCCGGCTGTGGTTTCAGCGGGTTCATCCTAGCCCGTGTGGTTTGCGAAGTTTAGGGAGCTTTCATCCCCGCGAGGAAACCCGCACGTCGTTGTAGTGGCAGGGAGCACCCCGGCCCAGCTCAGCTCCGAGCCCGCTTGCCCCTCGGGCCGGATCCAGCGGTTTCCGGAGATGACGGACACCGCGGCGGCGCGGAGCGGTCGCGGTGGAGACCATCGAATGGCTGCTTCTCGGCACTGTCGACCCTGACATGCAGCTGTGCCGCGGCGTCTTTCCGGCTGGACGGTCAGACCGTGGCAGGCTCCGCGCTCGTAGAACAGACCGGTGATCCCGCGGACCGTTTCAGACCGTCCGGCCACCTGTGACCATGTCGACCAGGCCCGCCGCGAGGACGTCGGACAGCGGTTCAGTGCCGTGCTCGTCGGTTCCGGTGAACAAGACCACGTCACCGAACACCACCCAGGCGCTGGCGCCGTATGCGCGACCGATGACAAAGACGAACGGGTTCGGCGGGGCGGTCCGGGCCACGGCGAGGTGAGCCTGGGCCAGCTCCGCATTTGGCATATCAGCCCTTCCGACCGGTCGAAGGGGAGTTGCCCGTGGCGACCGGCGCCGACCGGCGTCCGGAAGCGGTCGCGGGGCTTTTGTCGGGTTGTACGCTGAATGCGCCTATCGAGCTGGTCCCAGGCGCGGCGCCCCCGTTCGTGAGCGTTCGCCGACCAGGATCCCGTGCACATCGTGTGCCGCCCGGCCGGTGAGAGGGGCACACCCCATCATGCCGCAGCCTGCACGTGACCCTGCTGAACCCTCACCAGATTTCCTCCGGGCGTTGGCACAGCACCGCGAAGACCTCGCCGGGCTGATCGATGAACTGCATCGGCCGGTCACCGATGAGGGCACTTTGCTGGACCAGCTGCACCGCGTTTCCCGGGAGGCGGTCAGGAGGATCGGCGGCGTGCAGTGGGCCGGGGTGACCGCGCAGTTCGCCGGCGCCCCGTTCACCGCTGCGAACACCGACGCCACGATGCTGATCGTCGACGAGGCCCAGTACGGGCAGGGCGACGGCCCGTGTCTGCGCGCCATGCTTACCGACCAGGTCGTCGCGATGACCGACCAGGAGGTCACCGACCGGTGGCCGCTGCTGGCCGCCGCAACCGCAACCGTCGGGGTGCGCGGGTTCTATGCCGAACCGTTGCACGCCCAGGGCAGGGCCGTCGGGGCGTTCAACCTGTACAGCGCCACCCAGGGCGGACTGCGAGGTCTGGACCGGGACTTGCTGATCGTGCTCACGGGATACCTCGACCGCGCTCTCACCGACTACGCCGCCGCGCATTTCGGCAAACTGGACAGCCGTCGCCTGCAAACGACGCTGCACCGCCGGCGCATCATCAATCACGCCGTCGGGACCTTGATGGCTACCCATGGCATCGGCGGCGCCGAGGCACAGCGCGCCCTGTACCTGCGGGCCCCTGACGAGAGCCTGGTCGAACAGTTTGCCCGGCAAGTCTTCACCAGCCGCGTCCGGCACGCCGACCAGGACAACGACACCTGGGCAGGCGGTGCCGCTCCGGACCCGTTGTGAGACGCATAGCGCTCGCAGGGCGGTACCCGAACGGGAACGAGCGTCGCCGCGGCGACTACCGGGAGTCGGCCATGAACACCTGCGGTATTCGCCGTGTAGGTGAAACAATGGGTGGTTAAGTACATGTCACGCCGAGCGAAAACACTCGGCCGGGTCGATGGTGGTTGCTTCCGGATGGCACAAGGATGACGATTGCGGACGATTTCGCCGCCGCGTATAGGGCAGCGGCTGCTGGGTCGGAGGCGGCCCGGCCGGAGTTGCTCCCGGTGCGGTTGGCCCGGGCGTGCGCGCAGGTTCTACCGGTCGCCGGGGTCGGGCTCAGCATGTTCGGGACGCAAGGGATTAGGGTCCCGGTCGGCGCCACCGATGATGACGCGGCGATCGCGGAACGGTTGCAGTTCACCGCCGCCGAAGGCCCGTGTTTGGATGCGCACGCGCTGGCCCGGTCGGTCCTGGCCACCGAAACGCTGATCGCGCAACGGTGGCCGGACTTCTACACCGGACTGGTGGCCAGCACACCGTTCCGGGCGGTCGCCGCGATCCCGTGGCCCACCATCCTCAGGGGTGCGGGCACCGTCGACCTGTTGTTCCACCACTCCCGGGATCTTGCCCACCTTGACTTCAAGAAAGCAGATGAAGTGATCGGGCTGATGGAACGCACCCTGGACCAGGACAGTGTCATCGAGTTCTCCGCGCTGGGTCCGGGGCCCGCGTGGCTCACCGGGCCGGCCGCGAACTCCCGGAACGCGGTGTTCATCGCAATGGGCATGCTGAACGTGGCGTTGGAGGTGTCCACACCGGACGCGTTGGCCCTGCTCCGCGGGCATGCCTACGCCACCAACAGCACCCTGGACGACATCGCCCGAGACGTCGCGAACCACCGGATCGCCGCGAAGGAGCTCCGAGTGAGTTCCAATCAGTGAATCCAGGTGAGCGCCGCGGGCGCCACCTCGGGGTCCGGCTCGAGGGTGTGGTTGTCGCTTGGTCACGAACGCTGAAGATTGTCCGGGTCCTCGGGTACCAACCCGGGCAGCGACCCGGTCATGGCCAGTTGTCGGGCGGCCGCGGCGAGTTTGACATTTTGCTGCTGGGAGTAGCGGCGCAGCACCGCGAATGCCTTTCGGCAGTGCGCCCGTACCGCTCAATGAGAATGCCCTGAGCCTGCCTGCCCGATGACGTTCCGGGTATCGATCGCCTGCCATGGGTTCCGTTCGGTGCGGGCGTGCGCCAACACCACAGATGCGTGCGCCGATCACCTTCACGGCTCCACGTCGGTGTGGTCGTAGTGCCGCGGGTGCAATGAGTACAGGTTCAACGACCCCGAAGCAGCGTCGATGAACAGGTGCGCCGACAGCGAGCTCCCGACGCCGAGACCGGCAGCGGCAGGTCGCCGTGGCCACCGGCCATCAGCGACCAGGTCCGTAATCACGAACATCCCGTCCGTCCACACCGCGTCCAGACACGGACCCTCATCGAGTTGGGTACTGCAATTTATCGGCGCGCTGATCTCGACGTCATCTCTTGTGCGACAACTACGCCACACACAAGACGCCGGACATCCGTAAATGGCTCGCCGGCCATCCCCGGTTCCATATGCATTTCACCCCACGTACTCCAGTTGGATCAACCAGGTCGCACGGTGGTTCGCTTACATCACCGATCAGCTCATCCGCCGCGGGGGAGCACCGATCCGTTCAAGCACTCGAGGCCGAAATAGGGTCCGCACCAGCCCGGCCGGTCGGGGCGGGGAACCGCGGGTTCCACCCTCAACCCGACTTCATCTAGAAGCCGCTGCCTTCAAGCATGCCCGCATGCTGTTGGGCCAGCCGTCGGGACCGATCTCCCCCGGTGTGGCCGCCGGCGAGGCGGTGGAACCCGCAGCGGCGGCAGTCACCACGACAGAGTCCCCGGCACCGCGCGCAGCGTCGACAGCCCAGAACCCACCCACGGGGAGTACCACAGGAACGGTGACCATCATGGCGGCGCGTGAGCGCCTCTTCCTGCTATTCATGTCGTCTCCTCCGACGCCTGGCAACGTCACGCTTGCCAGACGTGCGTGTACCAAGGGCTCGCCGTCCTCAGCCGGGCGCGGGCTCGGCGCCGGCGGCGCGGCTGACCTCGGCCAGGCGCTGCTCCAGGAAGGCGCGCTCCGCGGCGTTCGCCGTGAGCTCCATCGCGCGCCGGTACGACTGAGCCGCGCCGGCGGCGTCGCCGAGGCGGCGCAGCAGGTCGGCGCGGGTGGCGGGAAGGTAGGGGTAGTCGGCGAGCCGGGGATCGGTCGCCAGCTCGTCGAGGAGCGGCAGGGCGGCGGCCGGACCGTCGGCGAACGCCACGGCGGCGGCCCGGTTGAGCGCGACCACCGGGGTGTTCCACACCGCCAGCAGCCGGTCGTAGAGGTGCACGACGCGCGGCCAGTCGGTCTGCTCCAGGGACGGCGCCATCGCGTGCACGCCGGCGATCGCCGCCTGCAGGGTGAACCGCCCCGGTGGGCCGGACGCCAGCGCCCCGGCCGTCACCGTGAGCCCCTCCAGAATCGCGCGCTGGTCCCAGCGCGTCCGGTCCTGGTCGGCGAGCAGGAGCAGCCGGCCCTGCTCGTCGGTCCGGGTGGCCCGGCGCGCGTCGGTGAGGAGCAGCAGGCCCAGCAGGCCGCGGGTCTCGGCCTGCTCGGGGAGCAGCGCGGCGAGGGTGCGCGCGAGGTGCAGGGCCCGGTCGCAGAGCTCCTCACGGACGAGCGCGTCCCCCTCGCCGGCCGTGTGGCCGGTGCTGAAGAGCAGGTGGACGGCGGTGAGCACGCTGTCCAGGCGCTCGGGCAGCTCCGCCCGGCCCGGAACCCGGTAGGGGATCCGCGCTTCGGAGATCTTCTTCTTGGCCCGGGTGATCCGTGCCGCCATCGTCGGCTCGGACACCAGGAAGGCCCGGGCGACGTCGGGCGTGGGAACGCCGCAGACCAGGCGCAGGGTGAGGGCGACGCGGGCCTCGGGGGCGAGGGTGGGGTGGCAGCAGGTGAACACCAGCCGGAGCCGGTCGTCCGGCACCGCGGCGTCGGGCCAGTCCAGGTCGGCCGGGTCGTGCGGATCGACGGTCGCCGGCTCCACGAGCAGCGGGAGCTTGCGCCGGAGGGTGACCTCGCGACGCAACCGGTCCAGCGCCTTGTTCCGCGCCGCCGTGGTCAGCCACGCGCCGGGCCGCTCCGGGACGCCGTCCCGGGTCCAGGCCTGCAGCGCGCTGACGTACGCCTCCTGCGCGCACTCCTCCGCGACGTCCAGGTCGCCCGCGACGCGCACCGTGGCGGACAGCACGAAGGCCCACTCGGAGCGGTGGGCCTGCGCCAGCGCGGCAGCGACCGCGTCCGCCTGCATGGCGGACGCGGTCGGCTCGTCGCTGGGAGCGATCAGAACGGATTCGTCGTCGGGTCCACGACCGGGCGAACCTCGACGCCGCCGAAGGGGGCCGGGCACAGCTTGGCGATCTCGACGGCGTGGTCGAGGTCGCGCGCCTCGACGACGTAGAAGCCGCCGAAGGCCTCCTTGGTCTCGACGAACGGGCCGTCCGTCACCGTGCCGGCACCCTTGATCGTGGTGGCCGTCGTCGGGGACGCGAGCGCCTCCCCGCCCGCCAGGGACCCACCGAGCTCGAAGACCTGCTTGACGAACGTGCTGTGCGCGTCGACCAGCGCGCCCCACGCCTCGGGCGACATGGTCGCGTAGCGCGCCTGGTCTTCGTAGATGAGGATCGCGTACTTGGCCATGGGGCTGCCTCCTGCATTGGGTCGCGGGCCGGCCTGTCCGGCTCCGTCATTAGCGACGACGAACACCCTGCCGCCGGATCGACAGCCAGGCCTGGATCTTCTTCAAGATTTCCGGCGCCGCCGCCGTGCGTGCCGGAGTCCGCTTTCCGTGCTGAGGTGCACTCCAGCGGTGCTTGGGATGACGTTGACCTGGTGACCCGGCGCCTCATTGTCCGGCGTCAGCTGGTCCAGGGCTACACCGCCGCGTGCCAGTGGGTGGTAGCGAACACAAGGTCGCTTGGCGTGAGCCGAAGACGTCAGCCGGCCTGCGGATCGTCGAGATGGACCGACAGACGGCAGATCGTCTGGCGGGTCACCGCCTCGCTCAAGACGCCGAGCGATCTGCTTGGGGCACTGCCTATACCGACCAAGGGCTCGTCTTCGCGCGCGAGGACGGCCTGCCGCTCTATCCGACCGTCGTCACCCACCGGTTCGCGGCAATCATCTCAGGGACATCGGTTCAGACTCCGAGAGGTCAGGTGCCGCTGCGGATGATCCGGCTGCACGATCTCCGCCAGGGAGCCGCGTCTCTCGGCATTCCGGCCGGCGTGCCGATCGAGATCGTGTCGAAGCGCCTCGGCCGCAGCTCTGTTGGTGTCACCGCAGACATTTACGGACCCCTCCTCGAAGGTGTGGGCCACCAGGTGGCCGAGGCCGCTGCGGCACTCGTACTCAGACAGCACCGGCCTGCGGTGAGTGAGCCTCCGGCATCAACGCTGTTCTGAAACGACGCTGCGACGATCCACTTGGCCGTCGTACCGCGCCGGTCGGCTGACTGAGGATGGAGTGATCAAGGGCCGGACGATCAGTCGGACAGGACAGCGGAGGCGAGGAAGCCGCGTCTTGTTCTCATATCGCTGACGATAAGGTCAGCCATTTGAGAACGGAGTCTCCAGCGCTTGCACCGATCTTCCGTTCTCACCTGCAGGGCAGACTGCTGGCCGCCGTGCTCCTCGGTACTGACCCGATGACTGTTGCCGCTCTGGCTCAAACGGTTCAGGCGCCTGAGTCCACCGTGCACCGCGAGGTCGAAAGACTCGTTCGGACCGGCGTGCCCACTTCGCGTCGAGTTGGCCGGGCGCGTCTCATCGAACCCAACGATGACAACCCAGCAACCCGGCCACTCAGGGACCTGGTGATGATCGCCTACTGGCCGCAGTACGTGATCGGCCAACAACTGGCAGGGCTCGACGGCATCTCGGAGGCGTTCCTCTTCGGATCGTGGGCGGCGAGGTTCCACGGCGAATCGGGGCCCCTCCCCAATGACATCGATGTCCTGATAGTTAGCTCACCGAACCGCGACGACGTCCATGACCGACTCACCGACGCAGCGCGGTTGCTGCATCGGGAGGTCAATCCCCGTTAGGCATCCATGCGAAGGCGCCTCGGTCGTACGACCGGCTTCGGGTGACCCGCAACCGCATCGACTATCCGTCACCGGGCACCACTCTCAGCCGTGACGACGTTTGGGAAGGCATTCTGCGGGCGGACGGCACGTCGTCGATGTCGCGGCGAGCGTCCTCCCCGCGCTGGGTGTCTTCGTCCGCTGACCAATCAGTCGGCAACCCCCTGCTCGCCACAGTGACGTGACCCGAGCCGTGAGGCTGTGTGACCAATCGGTGACCAACCGGCTGGATCGACCAGAACAATGAAGCGGCTACGAGAGCTGTCAGTGCACAGATCAGAGATCTGAAACCTGTGCGCCCGGAGGGATTCGAACCCCCAACCTTCTGATCCGTAGTCAGATGCTCTATCCGTTGAGCTACGGGCGCCTCTTCAGTGCTGCTCGCGAATCGACCTCGATTCGCAACTACCGCAGGTCCGCCTGGGCGGACCGTTGGACCGTGCCACCGGTGCCGGGCCGAGGCCTTGACCAGCGCGGAAGCGGAGGGATTTGAACCCTCGGTGCCCTTGCGAGCACAACACATTAGCAGTGTGTCCCATTCGGCCGCTCTGGCACGCTTCCCAGGGCCACCCTGGGGTGACCACCGGCGGGTAACCCTACCTGCCGCGGGCTCGGCGGAGCAAAGCAGCAGGTCACCACTGCGGCCATCGGTCGGCTGGCTGCCCACCGGGCGCGGTCAGGACAGGCACTGATCGGGCGAGACGTCGTCGACGGAGGTCGGTGCGGGTCCGTCGGCGTTGCAGCCGACGACCACATACTTGTCACCGCTCCAGGTGTAGAGCAGCCACACCGCACCCCCGTCACCCTGGTCCTGCACCGCGATCGCCAACGACCCGTCGACGTCCACCACCGCGGCCTGCTCGGTGGCCGACGGGAAGGCGTCGTCGCCCGAGATGTCGCGCCACGCACCGGTGTCGGTCAGCTCGAAAGCGGACAGGATCGCGCGACCGTCCGGCTGCCTGCCCTCCACCACGCACCGGCTCCCGGCGCAGGGCAGCACTCCCCCGTCGGGTTGCGGGAACGCCGCCCCGTACGGCACACCGATGACGCCGGCCGCGGAGCCGTCGGCGCCGACCGACAGCAGGATGGCCCGTGACCCGGTCCCGACCAACGCGGCCGACAGGTCACCCGTGACATCGCGGTGGGTGGCCAGCACGGTGCAGCCGTCGCAGTTGGCCAGCGAGACGTTCAACCCGTCTCCGGACGGGGCGGCGGCCAGTGGTGCTGTCGTCGACGGCGGGTTCGCCGGCTCCGCGGTCTGCGGCTCGGTGGGCGCCGCGGTGATGGTCTCCGGCGCCTCGGTCTGTGGTGGGGCCTGCACGGGCGGCGCCGGCCCGTCATCGGACCCCGCAGGCTCGCTTCCGTCGGCCGCCGCGTCCTGCCTCGACCCGGCCTCGGTCGAGGCGGCCGCCGGCGTGGTGGGGTCGGCCGGCCTCGACGGCTGCCCGGACGGCGAGGCCACCGGCGACACCTCTGCCGCCGGGAGGTCGGGAACGGTCACGATGAGCGTCGGGCCGGCGACCGGCGGTGCGGCCGAGAACGATGCGCTGCTCGACGGGGCGCTCAGTTCCAGGCGTTGCGAGCGTTCCGGTACCACAGGCGCTGAGCATCAGCAGGGCGCCGCCGGCAGCGCACAGGGTCGCCCGTCGAAGCCGTCGACGGCCGGCCGCACGCGGATGGTGCCCCGCGCGAGCCGTGTCCGCCACGCTCACCCGCCCCCTCCGGCGCGGACCGCGCTGCGGGCCACTTCGAGGAAGGCATCGAAGCCGGCCGGGTCGGCGAGAGCGTCGCGGGACACGGCGGTCTCGACATCCGCACCGGCGAGGATCCGCTTGACCGGAACCTCCGATTTCTTGCCGTTCAGGGTGTGCGGGACCGCCGGCACGGTGACGATGGCACCCGGCACGTGTCGCGGGGACAGCTCGGAGCGGATCAGCCGACGCAGATCGGCGAACACCTGGTCCTGATCGGGTGCGCCGTCGAGGACGACGAACAGCAGCAGGTCCCCCGCCCCGGCAGCCGACGACGTGTCCACGACCAGCGAGTCGACCACCGCGGGCAGCGATTCCACCACCCGGTAGAACTCGGCGGTGCCCATCCGCACGCCGCCCCGGTTGAGCGTGGCGTCTGATCGGCCCTCGATGACGCAGGAGCCGCGGTCGGTGATCCGGATCCAGTCGCCGTGCCGCCACACGCCCGGGTAGTCGGCGAAATAGGAGTCGTGCAGCCGTGTTCCGTCGTCACCCCAGAAGAAGACCGGCATCGACGGCATCGGCGCGGTGATCACCAGTTCGCCCACCTCGTTGACCAGCGACTCCCCGGTGGGCGAGAAGGACTCCACCTTCGCGCCGAGCGCGCGGCAGGAGATCTCGCCGACCCAGACGGGCACGTTCGGCGCCCCGCCGACGATGCCCGTGCAGATGTCCGTCCCACCGGAGAACGACGCGATCTGGATACCGCTGCCCACCTGGTCGTGCAGCCAGCGGAAGCCGGCGGTGGACAGCGGCGAACCGGTGGACCCGATGGCGGCGATCGAGGTGAGGTCGAACTCGGTCGACGGCGTGAGGCCGGCCTTTTCGCACGCGGTGACGTAGGGCGCGGACATTCCGAACAGGCTCACCCGGTGCCGTTCGGCGAGCTTCCACAGCGTGTTCAGGTCGGGGTGCCCTGGGCTGCCGTCGTACAGCACAACGGTGGCGCCGACGAGCAGACCGCCGATCAGGAAGTTCCACATCATCCAACCGGTGGTGGTGAACCACAGGAACCGGTCGCCCGGGCCGAGATCCCAGTGCAGGCGCAGCGATTTGAGGTGTTCGACAAGGATGCCGCCGACGGATTGCACGATCGGCTTCGGCATTCCGGTGGTGCCCGAGGAGTAGAGCACCCACAGCGGCGCGGAGAACGGCACCGGCGTGAACGCCGGCTCAGCGGTTTCCGCGGTCAGCTGCTCCCAGCTGAGCATCCCGTCCGGCGTCGGGGTGCCGAGCGCGGGAATGTGCACGGCGCCGGCCAGCGACGGCAGCGCGGCGCGGATCTTCTCGACCGTCCCGGTGACGGCGAAGGACTTGCCGCCGTAGCTGTATCCGTCCACCGCGATCAGCACGGTGGGCGAGATCTGGGTGAACCGGTCGATCACCGACGGGGCGCCGAAGTCCGGCGAGCACGACGACCACACCGCGCCCAGCGCCGCCGTGGCCAGGAAGGCGACCAGCGCGTCGATCGTGTTGGGGACGAGCGCGACGACTCGATCGCCGGCGCCGACGCCGAGCGCGCGGAGTCCAGCCTGCGCCGCGCCGACCTGCTGTCGGAGTTCGTCGAGCGTCACCAGCCGCTCCGCGCCGTCCTCCGCCACCGCGATCACCGCCGGGTCGGCGACCGACAACATCGATTCGGGCGGGCCGGACAGGGCGTGCTCGGCGTAGTTCAGTGTCCCGCCGGGGAACCAATCGGCACCGGGCATCCCTGCCTCGGGCAGCACGTCGGTGGGCTGGTCGTGCCAGCGGATCTGGAAGTAGTCGGCGACCGCGGACCAGAAACCGGCCAGGTCGTCGGTCGAGAATTCCCACAGCGACGGGTAATCCGGTAGATCACGGCCGGTGCGGGTCGCGGCGAACGTGGCGAAATCGGTGATGGCGGCTCGAGCGACACGCTCGGGGGTGGGCGTCCAGAGCACCTCGGGCACGACGTCGGACCGGCTCATGTGATGTTCCTACACCGTGCCCTCCGGATTAGGGTCGAGGACGCTCGCGGCGCAACCGGCTCCGGCGTGAACATCACACCGTCGGGCGGACGCTGGTCCCGCCCTCGCAGTACCGCACCGACCCGTTCCCGGAGGCACCATGACGGTCCGCATCAGATCAGCGCTCGACACCCTGCCGGCCTACGCGCCGGGCCGAAGCGTTCCTGGCGCGATCAAGCTGGCCTCGAACGAACTGTCCTTTCCGACCTTGCCGTCGGTGGCCGCCGCCATCGCCGACGCGGTCGCGCACGAATCGGCGGGAATCAACAGGTACCCGGACAACGGCGCTGCGGTGCTCGTCGCCGCACTCGCCCGGCACGTCGGGGCGCCGGAATCGCACGTCATCGCCGGCAACGGATCCGTGGCGCTGTGCCAGCAGCTGGTGCAGGCCACCGCCGGCGAGGGCGACGAGGTGCTGTTCGGGTGGCGGTCGTTCGAGGCGTACCCGATCGTCACCCAGATCACCGGTGCGACGGCGGTCAAGGTGCCCGTGACGGCCGGACACGAACTCGATCTGCCGGCGATCGCCGCAGCCATCACCCCGGCCACCCGGTTGATCTTCGTGTGCACGCCCAACAACCCCACCGGCACCGCGGTCCACAGAACCGACCTCGTCGCTTTCCTGGACACCGTCCCGCCGGACGTGCTCGTCGTCGTCGACGAGGCCTACCGCGAGTTCGACACCGCACCGGAGTCCCCTGACGGACTGGAATTCGCGCTGCGTTGTCCGAATGTGCTGACCCTGCGCACCCTGTCCAAGGCCTATGGGCTGGCCGGGTTGCGGGTCGGGTACGCGGTCGGCGACCCGCACGTGATCACCGCCCTGCGCAAGGTGGCCATCCCCTTCGCACTCTCCTCGGTGGGGCAGGCCGCGGCGTTGGCCGCGTTGGCCGCCAAGGACGAACTCGCGCCGCGCTGGCAGCAGGTGGTCGCCGAACGGGAGCGGGTCGCCGGCGCGCTGCGCGGGCTCGGCTTCGACGTCCCGGCGTCGCAGGCGAATTTCGTCTGGCTGCCATTGCGGGAGCGGTCCTCCGAGTTCGCGGCACATGCCGAGGACCGGAAGGTGATCGTGCGGGCTTTCCCGGACGCCGCAGGCGGGGTGCGGGTGACGATCGGCGCCCCGGAGGAGAACGACGCTTTCCTCGAGGTTGCGGGTTCGTTCTCGCAGTAGGCCGTACCGCCGTGCGCGGGTGCCCGTCGGACCCGGGAAGCGACGCGTCCCAGGGGGTTGCGAGCTCGTTCCACCAGAAGCCCGTCCGGCGGCGCCCGGGTGACCGTCGGCTCCCCCAGGGGAGCGACGCGTTTCTCGAGATTGCTGGGTGGCTCCCTCAGTAGGCCGTCCGGCGGCGCCGGCGTCAGCTCGGGCGCCTGCCTTCTGACCCGGCGGTGAGAGTTGTTCGTTGGCACCGCTGTACCGACCGCCGACCTTATCTGCCGGTCGTGAAGTTTGAGGCATTTCCGCAGTGGGTCGCTGGGCGGCAGATTCCGTGGTGCCCCGGCAATGAGCGCAGCAGCTGAGCCCGGCCATTCGATCCTCACCTTCTGCCGCTGATCGCGGTAGGCGCCGCGGAGCAGTCGTTCTCAGTCTCTCCACGCCGTGATCTGTCCTCTGTTGTACAGCCAGTTCTCCTGTTACTATTAGAACACCTGTTCGAGTGAATGGCGAGGGCGGTGACCGAGATGGCCGAGCGATCGTCCGACGCGCCCCTGACGACCGGGTCTGCCACCGCGCCGGCTGACTGGTCGTCGCTGGCGGCGGGTGCGGCGACGGCTGCATCGGTGACGGCGTTGCTGGGAGCGGACCCGGCCGCGTTGACCGGGTCGGCGCTGGTCGATGCGGTCGTGGCGGCTGGAGAAGGCGCTGTCGTTGCTGGCGGCGGTGCAGATGCGGTTGCAGGCGGCGTTGGCGGTGCCGTTCACCGCGGGCGACCCGATGCGGCTCGCCGCCCGGCTCGCGCGGAAGACGTGCGCGACCGGTGACCAGGACCCCGCCCAGGTGGTGTTGTTCGTCGAGGAGGCTGCCACCTCACTGGCCGCCGCGGAAATCGCCGCGGCGCTGCGGATCTCCCCGATCACCGCCGGGATCAGGGTCCGGGACTCGGCCACGATGACCACCGTGCTCGCCCCGACGCTGACCGCGCTGGAGACCGGGGTGCTGGACCGCGGCAAGGCCAGGATCATCGCCGAACAGTGCGCACCGCTGACCCCGGGAGACTGCGCCGCGGTGCAGGACCTGGTGCTGCCCCGCGCCGGGGAGCTGACCAACAGTGAGCTGCGGGACGTCACCGGGCGGGCGGTGATCACCGTCGACCCGGACGGTGCCAGGGACCGGCACGAGCACGCCGCCGCCCGCCGCGCCCTGGCGTTGACCGCGCTACCGGATGCGATGGCGTGCCTGCGGGCGACGCTGCCCGCCGATGGTGCGGTGAAGATCTTCCAGCTCAGCGACCTGCTGGCCACCGGAACCGCCGGGGTGTTCGGTGACCCACGGGGTATCGGTGCCCGCCGGGTCGACGCCTGGGTCGACATCGCCGACCAACTCCTCACCCACGGGCACCTCGACCTCACCGGATACCTCGGCCGGCCGCTACCCGACCACACCCACCCCCCGGCCCGACCACGCCGACCCACCACCGACCACGCCGACCCTGCCGACCACAACCGCGCTGGCTTGCTCGGCTCCGGCAGCGAAAGCGGCACCACCGCCAGCGCCGGCTCCGGCGGCGACGACACCGACACCGACACCGACACCGACACCGACACCATCAGCGACACCGACACCATCAGCGACACCGACACCATCAGCACACCGACACCATCAGCGACACCGACACCATCAGCGACACCGACACCATCAGCGACACCGACACCATCAGCGACACCGACACCATCAGCGACACGATCAGCGACATCCCCTCGTTGAGTGGCAACGCCCGGAACGACGACATCCGGAACGGCGGGGCCACCGATTGCGGGGTGACCGGGGACGGGCGCATCGCGGGCGGCTACCCGTTCACGCCCGGCGACCCGTTCACGCCCGGCGACACCAGCTGGGCGGCGACCGACGACCCCATCCCCGACAGCGAGACCGACCTCGACACCGAAACCGGCACCGGCGGGACAACGGCACCGGAAGCGTTGAGACCCGCCGGGCCGGCTGAGCCAACAACGAACCCGGCGCCGCTCGCAGAAGTCGTACCCGCAGCACCCACACCGACCCCGGCTGACCAGGCCAGCCGGGATCGCCGGTCAATGACCAGGCAGGGCCGCCGACCACACCTGTCCGTCGTCATCGACCTGGAGACCCTCGCCGGCCGCAATGACCTGCCCGCATACCTCGCCGGGTACGGTGCCATCCCCGCCGGCATCGCCCGCAGCATCGCCGCGTCCGCCGCCACCATCACCGCACTCACCGCGAACCCCACCACCGGCGCCAGCACCGACGCCGGTTCCCTGACCTACCGGCCCCGGCAAGAACTTCGCGACCAGATCACCGCCCTGCTCGCCACCTGCCAATTCCCGTCCTGCCGGCAACCCTCCTGGCGCTGCGACATCGACCACCGAGAACCGTTCAACCACGCGCACCCTGACCGGGGTGGAACGACCACCCCCGACAACGCCAGCCCACTTTGCCGCCGTCATCATTTGTTCAAGCACCACACCGACTGGCACCTGCACATCAACGCCGCCGACTTCACCGTGACCTGGGACAGCCCCACCGGACACCTGTACAGCCAGCGCCGGCAGCAAGTGACGACCCCGAAGATCTGGGTCACCACCCCTGCCACCAGCACCGCCGAACGCCTCGACAACACCATGGCCATGGCCAACGCCGGCATGAGCTGCACTGACCCCACCGACAACGGCGGCACGGGCGCCATCCCCGACACGAGGGACACCGGCGACACCGGAGACGCACCCGACGGCGACACCCCACCCCTCACCGGTCAGCTCGAAACCGCCATCGCCGACCTCCTCCTGCGCCAGCAACTCAGCCGACCCGCCATCGAATACGACCCCGACCCCGACCCGCCGAACACCAACGCCGACAGCCCAGCCCCGCAGCACGAAACACCCAACAACACCAACGCCGATGACGACCCGCCCCCGTTCTGAGACGGCACACCATGCAAGGCAGCCGACATCTCGTTCGGCCTGACATCTCGTTCGGCCTGACATCTCGTTCGGCCTGACATCTCGTTCGGCCTGCCCGACACTGTCGATTGCAGCCACAAGCGGTACCTCATGAGTAGCAGCCACCAGCGGCACCGGCCGCGTGAAGTCACCGCAGCGTCGCATTGCCCGTCAGCCGTCAGCCGTCATCCGTTAGCCGTCAGCTCGGGTGCATGCCTGCAAAGGCTGCGGACGCTCACCCAATGCGAATCGCAGGCCGCCATGGCTGATCACGAACACAGACCAACACAACGGATCACGGACACTGACCACAGACCAACACCACGGATCACGGACACTGACCACAGACCAACACCACGGATCACGGATCACGGATCACGGATCACGGACTACGGACACGGATCACGAGAGACGACACCCACGACTCACCCGCGGCACACTGAACAGCGTGTGGATCCTGCACATCGACATGGATCAGTTCATCGCCGCCGTCGAGTTGCTGCGACATCCCGAGCTCGACGGACTGCCGGTCGTGGTCGGCGGAGCGGGTGATCCGACGCAACGGGCGGTCGTCGCCACCGCCTCTTACGCCGCACGAGAGTTCGGTGTGCACTCCGGGATGCCGATGCGCCTCGCACTGCGCAAGTGCCCGCAGGCGGTGTTCCTGCCGGCCGACAACCCCGCCTATGAAAGGGCTTCCGAGCAGGTTCGGGAGGTGCTGCGGTCCTTCGACGTCGTGGTCGAGGTGCTGGGTTGGGACGAAGCATTCCTCGGCGCGGAGACCGAGGACCCGGAGGCCCTGGCCCGGGACATCCAGGCGGCGGTGCTGGCGGGCACCGCCCTGCACTGCTCGATCGGCATCGGGGACAACACCCTTCGCGCAAAGCTGGCCACCGAGTTCGCCAAGCCCGCCGGGATTTTCCGATTGACCGCCGAGAACTGGAACGCGGTGATGGACGACCGGCCGACCACCGCGCTCTGGGGGATCGGCACCAAGACGGCCCGCAAGCTCGCCGAACTGGGTCTGCACACGGTGCGCGACCTGGCAGCGGCCGATCCGGCCGTGGTGGCCGCCAGGTTCGGCCCGAACACCGGGCCCTGGCTGGTGAGCCTGGGCCGCGGACTCGGCCGGCGAACGGTGTCCGGTGAGCCATGGATCGCCCGCTCGCACAGCCGCGAGACGACCTACCAGCAGGACCTGTCGCAATGGCAGGACATCCGGAATGCCGTCGTCGCTCTCACCCATCGAGTGCACCAGGATGTGCTGGCCGACGGGCGTCCGGCCGGCCGGGTCGCCGTCAAGGTGCGGTTCGCACCGTTCTTCACCTCCACCCGCAGTGCCTCGCTGGCCGCGCCGACCACCGACCGTGCGGTGTTGGAGCGGGCCGCGCTGGAGGTCCTCGAGCGGTTCGACCACGACCGGCCGGTCCGGTTGCTGGGCGTGCGCGCAGAGTTCGCCGACGGCCCGCCGGACACCGCCTGACGGCACCCGACCTCGCCTGACGTCAGACGGCCAGCAGCCGCCAGAGCGCGAAGATCCCCAACACGACGATGCAGCCGCGCAGAGCCACCGGGGACAGCCGCCGCCCGTAGTGCGAGCCGACGAACCCGCCGATCAACGACCCGGCGGCAATGAGACCGACTGCGGCCCAGGAGATTCGGTCGAACGCCACCAGCGTGTAGGCGGTGGCGGCGACCATGTTGACCACCAGCGTCAGCAGGTTCTTCGCCCCGTTCATCCGCTGCATGGTCTCCGGGAGCAGCGCCCCCATCACCCCGATCAGCAGGATGCCCTGCGCGGCCGCGAAGTACCCGCCGTAGATACCGACGAGGAAGGTTCCGACGATCAGCGTGATGAAACGCCCCCGGGTGACCACACTCTGGTCGCGGCCGGCGGCCTCGGCCCGTTGGCGGACCCATCGCTGCAACGCCGGCTGCACGACGACCAGGATCAAGGCGAGCACCAGGAGCACCGGCACGACCTTCTTGAAGGTCGTCTCCGGCAGATGCAGCAGCAACCACGCACCGCATATGGCGCCGAGGAATGACGCCGGAATCTGCCAGCGCAACCGCGGTCCCTGACCCGACAGCTCCCGCCGGTAACCGAAGGTGCCCGACGCGCTGCCGGGGACCAGCCCGATGGCGTTCGACATGGTCGCCGTCACGGGCGGGAAGCCGAAGGCCACCAGCGTCGGGAACGTCACCAACGTCCCGGAACCGACGACGGCGTTGATCGTGCCAGCACCGATCCCGGCCAGGAATATCGCGACGATCTCGACGGGACTCACCGTGGAACCCTAACGACGCGCAGGAGCGCCGCCGGTGCGGGTCGGTGCCGATCCCGGTGCCGATGCGCATGCGCATGCCGATACCGATACCGATACCGATACCGATACCGATACCGAGCTCAGCGCGTTGCGTCCCGGTTCGACACAATGACGCGATGACACCGCGCGTCCGTCATGGCGGAGGGATTCGTGCCCGCTGAACCACTCGCACTTCCTTCGGCCCGCGACGACGCCATCGATGCGGTCGTGACCCTGATGCAGCAGCGGATCGCGCCGCCGGTCGGGCTCGTGGTCGGCCGGTGGCCGCTGACCGCCGACACCGCCGGGATCGGCGACGACGTGCACCGGGCGCTGCTGACCGATGACTGGTCGGATTCCGGGATGCGTGCCAAGCAGCTGCAACGATTGATCGACGCGCAACTGGTCGCCCGCAACCGCCAACTCGGTGCCGACCACCCCCGCGGCCGTGACCTCGGCATCACCCGCGACGGAGAGATCATCGGACGAGTCCTGATCGATCTCGACGACGACCTCGCCGCGCCCGCAACGGCCCCGGTCACAGTGGTGGACATCGCCGTGCACCCCGCGCACCAGCGAAGGGGCGTCGGCCGGACGATGCTGACGGCCCTGCTGTCGGCCGCGACGGAGACGCATCGGGTCATTCACGTGACGGCGGTCTTCGGCACGCCCGCGCTGAACTGGTTCCTCGGCGCCGGTTTCGTCGAGGTCGGCGGCGACGCGCTCTATCACCGACTCACCTGGCAGCCGTAGCCGGCACAGGCGAGCCGGCGCCGTCCGGGTGAGTGGTCAACCGGCGACGTGCGGCGTCCCGGCCTGGGCGGCGAACTGGTCCAGCCACTCGAGTAGGTGGCTCTCCGAACCGATGGGCGGCCGGCCGGGTCCCGCCGGCCCGGTCGGGGTGAGCCCCGCGGCCGACTCGGGGTGACGCGTCGCCCTGAACCGCCCGCCGGCGGCGTACCGGCACCGCGCCGGGCCCGTTCCGTTCACAGCGGTCCGCTACCAACCGTCAAGGACCTCAGCATTGGTGAGGCTCCCCGGCCGCCGAGGTGGCACCCATCGTCACGCTGACGCCCACCCGACCGGGGCGCTGCAGATCGGCCTCGCCATCGGTCGCCGACACCACCCAGTCGGCCGGCACGGACCCGGTGGCGGACCGGAGCGCCTCGACCTGCTCGTGCGATCCACGCGACAAGTGCTGGCCCCTGGGGCTTTCCCGAAGGTGGTGTGCCTGCGTCCATCCGGATGTTCCTGCGATGGGTGAAGGCATCCGCCCCGTTGGCCGCGGTCCTGCACCAGGACGTTGCACGGCGGATTGCCGAGGCCATCGGCTCGGTGAAAGGCTCCCTCAGGTGACCGAGGGTTCCGGCGACAGTGGACCCGGTGGGCGACACGTCCCGAGGTTGACCCTGTTCTGCGGACTGCCCGGCTCCGGCAAGACCACGCTGGCCCAACACCTGGAGATGGCAGGGCGCGGAGTTCGCATCTGCACCGACGACTGGCAGGCCCAACTAGGGGTGGACCACGCGGACGTCGAATTTCACGAACGTTTGCAGCGGATCCTCTACCGTCATGCCCTCGACCTCCTCCGCAACGGCGCGGACGTGATCCTGGAGGACGGCTTGTGGCTGCGCGAGGAACGAACACAGAAGTTCGACGACGCCCGTGCGGTTGGCGCACGGATCGAACTGCACGTCTTCGACATCCCGCTGGACATCCTGTGGTCGCGTCTGCAGCGCCGTCACCAGGACGCGGGCCTTGGCGCCTATCCGATCACGTTGTACGAGCTCGAGTGGGCATGGTCGGTGTTCGAGCCGCCCGGGCCGGACGAACTGGCGGCCGTCGATCAGCACACGACGCACGGTCCCGGGTGTTGATGGCGGAGGCGGAGGGATTCGAACCCCCGAGGCTTTGACACCTGGCCGCTTTCAAGGCGGCTTCCTTCGGCCACTCGGACACGCCTCCGGGAGGCAGTCTAGTGGCCGGGTCCCCCCTGATCGGACCGCCGCCGCCGCGCCGGATTGGTCCGGCCCCAGGGGCGGGCCGGCGAAGCGGCGACCCGGCTCAGCGCAGCAGCCGCGGTTCCAACCTGGTTTCCTCGGCGAACCCGTCCGCACCGCGTTGCACTCGGTACGCCGCGCAGTCCGGGCGGTCGGCGACCACCTCGACCATCTCGGCGCCGCGGTACACCAGGGCCACCCCGTCGTCGGTGGCGTACCCGTCGGAAAGGGTTCCGGCGGCGATCAGCCGGTGGTACAGCGGCCGGCGCTGCGCCTCGGAGTTGTAGTGCACGCCGTTGGAGTACGGCAGGAAGCCCAGGCCGTTGGTCACCGGACGAAGCTCCGGACCGAAGGAGTCGGTGGTGCCGCCGGTGTGCCAGCAGATGGACCCGGCGGAAACCCCGCCGAGGACGACGCCGGTCTCCCACGCCTCGCGGAGGAATTCGTCCCACCCGTGCAGGCGCCACAGCGCCAGCAGGTTCGCCACCGAACCGCCGCCGACCCAGATCACGTCCTGGTTGAGCAGATGACCACGGACGTCCGCCAGGTTGGGCATCGAGAACAGCTCGAGGTGGCTGGGGCGAAATCGCTGGGACAGCGCCGAGTACGCACTTGCGATGAGCGCAGGATTGTCGCCGGTCGCGGTACCGAGAAAACAGATCTTCGGGATTCCGCCGGCGCCGGACAGGTCCGCCGCCAGGTCGAACACCGGGCCTGCGCCGACGTCGAAGCGATCCCGGCCGGTGGGGTCGAACCCGATCGAGGTGGCGATGATCGTGGGGGCGTCGGCGGGCATGCCGACGACCATAGGCAACACCGTCGCGGCCGGGTCGACGGCCCCTCGTTGGGGGGCCGCGACCCTTCCGCGAACGGTGGTCTCCGGGCGATCGCCGAATCTGTCAGGAGCGGTGCTTGCCCTCGCCGGTGGCCGCCGAGTGCAGCGCCTGCTCGACGATCGCGCGACGTGCGTCGTCACGGCCGTGCACCGCCCTGGCGCTGTGCCGGCCGGCGGGCGCCGAGCCGTTGAGGGCACCGTCGGACGTGGCGCCGTCCGAGACAACACCGTCGGACGCGGCGCTGTCCGACACAACACCGTTGGACGCAGCACCGTGGGGCGTGGCGCCGCTCGAGACAGCACCGTTGGAAGCGGCGCTGTCCGACACAACACCGTTGGACGCAGCACCGTTGGACGCAGCACCGTTGGACGCAGCACCGTTGGACGCAGCACCGTTGGACGCGGCACCGTTGGATCCGGTGGCGATCGGCCCGGTGGCGATGGACTCAGCACCGACCAAGGACCCGTTGTCCGCAGCGGCGTGGCCAGCACTCGCCAGTGCGGGCTCGGGCCGTGCCGCCGAGCCGCTCAGCGACGCCAGCAGCTTCTCGCCCTCGATGTCGACGTTCGGCAGCACCTTGTCGAGCCACCGCGGCAGGAACCACGCCGACTTGCCGAGCAGGGTCATGATCGCCGGAGTGAGCGTCATCCGGACCACGAAGGCGTCGACCAAAACGCCGATGGCCAGCGCGAAGCCGATCGAGGCGATGATCGTGTCCGGCGCCAGGATGAACCCGGCGAACACCGACGCCATGATGATGCCGGCGGCCGTCACGACCCTGGATCCCGCAGTCCAGCCGCTGACCACGGCGCGCTTGGCGTCGGCGCCGTGCACGTACGCCTCGCGCATGCCGGTCACCATGAACACCTGGTAGTCCATCGCCAGCCCGAACAGCACGCCGATCAGCAGGATCGGCAGGAAGCTGATGATCGGTGCCGGGGTGTCCACGCCGAACAGCCCGCCGAGCCACCCCCACTGGTACACGGCCACCACCGCGCCGAATGACACGCCAACCGACAGCAGGAATCCGACGGCCGCGACCACCGGCACGACGATGGAACGGAAGATCAACAGCAGCAGCACGAGTGCGAGCCCGACCACGATCAGCAGGTACACCGGCAGCGCCTCGGCGAGCTTGTCCGAGACGTCGATCTGCGCAGCCGTGACACCGGTGACCGCCAGGGTGCCGCCAACCTGTGCGCCGAGCGCCGGTGCCTGGTCCCGCAGATCGTGCACCAGTTGCTGTGTTGCCTCGTCGGACGGACCGGACTTCGGGATGACGGTGACCGTGCCGAAGGTGCCGTCCGCGCTGGTCTGCCCCGGCACGGCCAGCATGACGTCGGCACTGCTGGACTGGATCGCCTGGGCGGTGGCCGGCAACGCGGTGGCCATCTTCGCCGGGTCGTCGACGGCCACGGTGATCAGCAGCGGCCCGTTCAGCCCGGGACCGAACGATCCGGAGATCAGGTCGTAGGCCTTGCGGTTCGTCGAGTCGGTCGCGGCCGTGCCGTCGTCGGGCAAGCCCAGGTACAGCGACAGTGTCGGCAGCGCAACGACCGCCAGCGCGATCACGCCGGAGGCCAGCACCACGGCGGGCCGCTTGGTGATCATCCGGATCCACTTGTTCGGCGAGTGCGCGTGGTCGAGCACGCCGATCGTCCCGGTGGACCGCTCCCGCAGCTCCGCCGCCCCGGCGCGGTCCTTCTTGCGCAACACCTTCTCCCCGGCGAACCCGAGCAACGCCGGCAGCAGCGTGATGGCGATCAGCACGGCGATGCCGACGGTCGCGGCCGCCGCGAGGCCCATCACGGTGAGGAACGGGATGCCGACCACGGACAACCCGGCCAGTGCGATGAGCACCGTCAGCCCGGCGAAAACCACGGCGGTACCCGCGGTTCCGTTGGCCCGGGCGATCGACTCCCCGATCGGCATGCCGGCCTGCACCTGGCTCCGGTGGCGGGACACGATGAACAGCGCGTAGTCGATGCCCACCGCGAGCCCCAGCATCAGCGCCAGAATCGGTGCCGTGTTGGACATCTCGATGACGCTGGAGGCCCACAGGATCCCGGCCATGCCGGTGCCCACCCCGATCAGCGCGGTCAGCATCGGCAGCCCCGCGGCGACGATGGAACCGAAGGTGATCAGCAGCACGATCATCGCGACGACGACGCCGATGCCCTCCGTGGAGCCGATGGCCGGTGCCTGGGCGACCGCACCGCCGCCGAGCTCGATCTGCAGGCCGTCGACCTCGTTCGCGGTCGCGATGGACGCCAGCTCCGATTGCGTGGCCTCCGGGATCTCGGTGATCTGCCCCTGGAAGAAGGCCTGCGCGAAGGCGACCCGCTGATCCTGGGACACCGTCTGCCCCGTCGCCGGATCGATGACGTTGGTGACCCCGGGCAGCTCCTTCGCCTGCGCGACGACGGCGCCGATCGCCTGCTGGTACTCGGGTTCGGCAAGCGTGCGACCGTCCGGAGCGGCGAAGACGATGCGACCGGTGGCGTCGCCCGCGCCGGGGAGCTTCTCGTTCAGCTGGTCCAGCGCCGCCTGCGCCGGGGTGCCGGGGATGGTGAACGACGACGTCATCGTTCCGGAGAACGCGACCGCCGCACCGCCCAGGCCCAGCAGCAGCGCGAGCCAGATGCCGAGGACAGCCCATCGGCGGCGGGTCGCCAGGCGGCCGAGACGGTAGAGCAGGGTTGCCATGTTCGTTCTCCCAAGAAGGTGGTGCTCAGCAGGGCGTGCAATGGGGCCGGCGGCGTTGCCGGTGACGGATCAGGAGGTGGGCCGGCCGGTCAGCGAGCCGAGATCGATGATCGAGAAGGCGAGGGTCAACTGCGCTTGGAACCCGTCGGCGCCGCCCGGGCGCCCGTCCAGCACCCATTTCTCGAGGCACGCGCGGCCGGCGAGGTTGCCGTAGGCGGCCAGCATCCGGGCCCGGATGTCGCCGTGCGGCAGGCCGCAGCGTTCGGCGATGGCGTCCGCGAGCTGCTCGACGTTGACCTCGTCGGAGGCGATGACGGCGGCCTTCAACTCCGGCTCGCCGTGGAACAGGCCGAAGAAGCGTTCCCACCGATCGGGCAGGTCTGCAGCAACCCGCATCAGCGATTCGCACAGGATGACGTCCAGCGGATGGTCTGCCGGGGCGTCGGTGATGGCCTGGGCGATGTCGTCGAACCACCCTTCGGCCACCGCGGCCACGCATTCGGCCTTGCCGGCGAAGTAATTGGAGAAGGTCCGCCGGGAGACCCCGACCGCATCGGTGATGTCGGCAATCGTGACGGCGGCGTACCCGTGCTCGAGTGCCAGGTTCAGCGCGGTCTCCGCCAGCGCCCGCCGGGTGGCGTCCTTCTTCCGCTCACGCAGGCCGGCCGCCGACAGCGCGGACCTGACTGGCGGAACCGTCTTCGTACTCACCCGGACGACTGTAGGCACTTCTTGCTCAATGTGCAAACTTTCGCACCTGGCAAAACGATTGGCAACCGCGGCCGGGACCCCGGTTGACCGGCTGCCCAACGGGGTACCGTCTCGCGGCGTGACAGGCGCCATCGGACCCGGCCGCGGACAGCGGGCGACCCGGTACGCCGGCCTCTGGAGGGACTGACATGAAGTTCAACGACAACGCGCGGCTGGACACCTCCCAGGTGCAGGACCGTCGCGGCGGCGGGGGCGGCGGTGGCTTCGGTGGATTCGGCGGCGGCTTGGGCGGTGGCGGCGGCCGCCGGGGCGGTGGGCTGGCCGTCGGTGGCGGTGGTCTCGGACTGGTGGTGATCGTCGTCATCGTGCTGTTCAACGTCCTCGGCGGTAGCGGTGACGGCGGCAGCACGGGCAGTTCCGGCGGCCTTCTGCAGGGCGGCGGCAGCGGCAGCGTGGACAACGGTCAGCTGGCCTCGTCCTGCAAGACGGGCGCCGACGCGAACTCCAACGAGGACTGCGCCGCGGTGGCGATCATCAACTCGGTGCAGGGCTACTGGGCCGACGCGCTGGCCACCTCCGGCACCACCTACCGGGAGGCCGACACCATCTTCTTCAGCCGCTCCACCAACACCGGCTGCGGGCAGGGCACGTCCGGCATGGGCCCGTTCTACTGCCCGCCGGATCAGCTCGTCTACATCGACCTGTCCTTCTGGGACGAGCTGCGCACCACCTTCGGCGCGAACGACGCACCGTTCACCCAGGCCTACGTCCTCGCGCACGAGTACGGCCATCACGTGCAGAACCTGCTGGGCACCAGTGACCGGGTCGGCCGGGCGACCGGTGCCGGATCCGGGTCCGTGCGGCTCGAGCTGCAGGCCGACTGTTACGCGGGCGTCTGGGCGAACCACGCCACCACGGTCCCGGACGCGAGCGGCCAGGTGCTGATCAGCGACATCACCGACGCCGACATCCAGAACGCCGTCCAGACGGCCGGGGCCATCGGCGACGACTACATCCAGTCGAAGATCTCCGGGCAGAACGTCGATCCGTCGCAGTTCAGCCACGGTTCGTCCGCGCAGCGGCAGAAATGGCTGCTCGCCGGATACCGCTCGGGAAACCCGGCGTCCTGCAACACCTTCGACACCAACGACCTCGGCTGACGGTCGCCACGCGACAGCCGCCCGTCACCCCGGCAGCGCGGCCTCCGGGCTCGGGTGCTCGGGCAGCGAACGCCGACCCGACAGCACGATGGCGGCGCAGACCAGCACCATCCCGACGATCTCGAGCGCCGTGGGGCGCTGGGACAGCAGCACGGCTCCGATGACGGCCGCGGTCACCGGCAACAGCGCCAACAGGATCGAGAACCGGGCGGCGGTCACCCGCCGCAGCACCACCTGCTCGACCGCGTACGGGATCACCGAGCTCAGCACCGCGATCCCGACGACGGCGGCGAGACGGCCGGCGTCGGTGACGACCGGAAGCACCGCACCGAACGCCAGCGGGCAGTACAGCAGCGCGCCGGCCGTCATTCCCACCGCCAGCGCGCTGATCCCATCGCGCTTCACCGCAATCCGGCGGCCCAGCAGGATGTAACCGGCCCAGGCGGCCGCCGACGCGGCAATGGCCAGCAGCCCGATCACCACGTCCGGGGTGAGGCCCGCCTCCAGCTGCACCCCGGCGAGCAGCACCACTCCGGCCGCGGCGAGCCCGATGCCCACCCGGTCACGCCACCCGCGGCCGGTCAACGCGGCCACCGCGACGGGGCCGAGGAACTCGATCGCCACCGCGGTGCCCAGCGGCAGGTACTCGATGGCGATGTAGAAAACCACGTTCATGGTGGCCAGCACGACGCCGAACAACGCCGCCCCGGCGAGGTCGCTGCGGGTCCAGTCCTGCCGCCACGGTCGCCGCCAGGCCAGCAGCACCACCGCCGACACCGCCAGCCGCCACCATGCGACGGACGCCGCCGCGAGCACGCCGAACAGTCCGACGGCCAGCGCAGCGCCCGCGTACTGGGTGAACCCGGACACCAGGAACAGCAGCGGCGCCGGAACACGGTCGACGACGCCCCGCGGCGCGTCGGCGGCGGTCGGTTGATGGTTCGGCTCCACGCGGCCGTCAGATCCCGAAGAACCCGCGGCAGTTCGGCAGACCGCGGACCTGAACCGCCCAGCCGGGACGAACCATGCCGGCGGGCTCCAGCACCAGCCGCCGCTCGACCACCCGTTCACCGGGTCGCCGCTCGGCCACCCTCGTGCCGTTGTCGGTGTAACCCAGCTTGCTCGACACCCGCAGCGACGCCGGGTTGTCGACGAACGCACCGCTCTCCGCGCGCACCGCCTTGAGGTGGTCGAAGGCGAATTGCAGGACCGCGGAACGCATCTCGGTGGCGATCCCGCGGCCGTGGAACTCCCGGCCCACCCACGATCCGGTGAACACCGTCCTGGTCACCGCGAACGCCCGGCCGGTCAGGTCCTGCACCGCGACCACCTGCCCGCCGGCCCGCACGACGAACGGAACGGTCCAGGCCCGCGGGGTGCTGGACGCCCGGGTGTTCCAGTAGAAGCGCAGCGAGCTGGGGATCAACTCCTCGCGCGGCGCGTCCGTCCAGGCCAGCGCGAACGGCATCTGTTCGGGGTCGTGAATGCCCGACAGCACGACATCCAGCACCTCGACAAGATCCGCATCCTGCAGCGGGGTGAGCGTCAGCCGAGGCGTGGCCAGCCGAAGACCGAAGATCGGCCAGTATTCCGCGAGGCTGCGGTCGGGAGGCGTCACGGGTCGTAGCCTGCCCGCCGGGTGGCTGCCCAACAACTCCGGCACTCCCAGCGCAAGCCGAGAAAGCAGATCCGACGGCGCAGATCCGAGGCCGCAGATCCGAGGCCGCAGATCCGAGGCCGCAGATCGGAGGGTCGCAGATCCGACCCTCTGCGTCAGGGGTGCCAGATACCCTTCGGCCCATGTTCGCCGTCAGTGTCGAGACCCCCGGCTCCCCGGCCACCCTGGCCTGGATTGAGGTAGCCGACCCGGTACCCGGCCCCGGGGAGGTGCTGATCGACGTGGCCGCGAGCGCCGTCAACCGGGCCGATCTGCTGCAGGCCGCCGGTCACTACCCGCCGCCGCCCGGCGCATCGCCGATCCTCGGCATGGAGTGCTCGGGAGTGGTCAGCGGCCTGGGACCGGGGGTTTACGGCTGGCAGGTCGGCGACCGGGTGTGCGCGTTGCTCTCCGGCGGCGGGTACGCAGAGCGGGTGGCGGTGCCGGCCGTGCAGGTGCTGCCGGTCCCCCACGGCGTCGATCTGGTGGATGCCGCCGGCCTGCCGGAGGCGGCCTGCACGGTGTGGTCGAACCTGGTGATGACGGCGAACCTGCACGCGCGGCAGACGGTACTGATCCACGGCGGCTCGTCCGGGATCGGCACGATGGCGATCCAGGTCGCCCGGCAGGGCGGCGCGAAGGTGGCCGTCACCGCGTCGCGCCCGGAGGCGCTGGAGTTCTGCCGCACCTTGGGCGCCTCCATCACCATCAACTATGCGGAGCAGGACTTCGTCGAGGAGATCCACGCGGCCACCGCCGGCCGCGGCGCGGATATCGTGCTGGACGTCATCGGGGCCAAGTACCTGGCGCGCAACATCGCGGCGCTGGCCGACGGTGGACGGCTCATCGTGATCGGCATGCAGGGCGGAACCAAGGCCGAGCTGGACCTGGGCTCGCTGCTCCGCAAGCGCGCGGGGATCATCGGTACCACCCTGCGGTCCCGCCCGGTCCGGGGCCCGGGCTCGAAGGCCGAGGTCGTCGCCGCTGTCCGCGAGGGTTTGTGGCCGCAGATCGAGGCCCGCGATGTCGTCCCCGTCATCGACACCGTGCTGGACATGGCGGACGCCGGCGAGGCGCATCGCCGGTTGGCCGGCGGCGGTCACATCGGCAAGATCGTGTTGCGAACACCGGAGCGGAAGACCAAGGGGAGCCTGTGATGAGCGAGCCCAGCAGCCAGCGAGTCGTGGTGATCGGACCGGACGGCCAGCCGGTCGGGTACGCCGAAATGCCGCGGGGCGGTGCCGGCCAGGAAACCGACGGCGACGGGAGCGGTGACAGCGGCCCGCGCAACCCGGGCGACGCGATCGGCGAGCCGGCGAAGGTCATGCGAATCGGCACCATGATCAAGCAGCTGCTGGAGGAGGTACGGGCGGCCCCACTGGACGAGGCCAGCCGCGCCCGGCTCAAGGCCGTCCACGAGAAGTCGATCAAGGAGCTGGAAGCGGGGCTGACGCCGGACCTGCGTGACGAGCTGGAGCGACTGTCGCTGCCGTTCAGCGAGGACACCATCCCGTCCGAGGGCGAGCTGCGGATCGCCCAGGCCCAGCTGGTCGGCTGGCTGGAGGGTGTCTTCCACGGCCTGCAGGCGGCGCTCGTCGCCCAGCAGATGGCGGCCCGCGCGCAACTGGAGCAGATGCGCCGCGGCGCCCTTCCACCCGGCAGTACCACCGATTCCGACCCATCACAGGGGCCGCTCGGTCCCGGCCACGGGCAGTACCTCTAGATCCATGGCCACGGGGGGCGGGTGAATCCATGGCCGCGGGGGGCCGGCCGGCCGGCGACTCGGGTCGACCTGTCCTGATGTTCTCCAAGGTCGTCATCCGGGCGGCCGAGATCGCGCTGATCCTGGTCGGTCTCGGCTTCATCCTGGTCGCCGACAACGACGAGCTCGCCTACCTGGGGATCTGGGATGCGCTGGCCGTGACGTACGTCGGCGTCGGCGTGATCGCGTTGCGGCGCAGCCGGAAGCGGCCGCAGCTGACCGCCGACCAGGCGCCGCGCGCGGAACGCTTCCGGTTCAACTTCGCCTTCGCCATCGTCTCCAGCCTCATCGGGTTCACCGTGGCGATCGACATCGCCACCTCCGACAACGAGCTCGAGTACACGATCCTGCTGAACATCCTGGGCGTCATCGCGATGGTGATGTCCTGGATGCTCCTGCAGGCCGGGTACGCCCGCCGCTACGCCTCCATCTACCGCGCCACCGGCGGCCTGACCTTTCCCGCGACGGAGCATCCCGCCGCCGTGGATTTCGTGTACTTCGCCGTCACCATCGGCACGGCGTTCTCGGTCTCCGATGTGCTCGTCACCACCGCGCGGATGCGCTGGCACGTGCTGGTGCATTCCACCGTTTCGTTCTTCTACAACGCCGCCGTCGTCGCATTTGCGCTCAGCCTGATCGCCGGCCGCTGAGCCCGGCCTACCACGAGATAAGCCGGACAGTGGACCACGCTTCGGCCCGTTTGTCCTGTTCTGAACGCTGAACGCGGGACCTTCGGCCCCTGTGAATCGGCCGCGGCCTCCCTAGCGTTGAGGGCGGGACCACGCCGTGTCGTCCCAGATGTTTGTCGTGACCTCGAAGTCGCGACCGCGAAGCATTCCAGGGAGTGTTCATGTCTGCGCCGATCACCGAGACCGAGTTCGTCATTCACCCCGAGCGGGTCGAACCGAACGGCAACGGCGCCGGAAACGGCACGCACAAGGCCGCCGAAGAGACCGAGACCGCCGCGACCATCGACGCCCTGATCGACAGGGCAATGGTCGCGCTGGACGAGTACGCCCGGTTCACCCAGGACGAGATCGACTACATCGTCAAGAAGTCGGCGGTCGCCGCGCTCGACCAGCACGGCCAGCTGGCGATGGCCGCCGTCAACGAGACCGGCCGCGGCGTCTTCGAGGACAAGGCCGCGAAGAACATCTTCGTCAGCGAGCAGATCACCCACTCCCTCAACGGGATGCGGACGGTCGGCGTGATCAGCAACGACCAACTCGACGGGATCGTGGAGATCGCCGAGCCGGTGGGAGTGGTCTGCGGGATCACCCCGGTGACGAATCCGACGTCGACGGCGGTGTTCAAGAGCCTGATCGCGCTCAAGACCCGCAACCCGATCATCTTCGCCTTCCACCCGAACGCCCAGCAGTCCTCCGCGATGGCCGCGCGGATCGTCCGGGATGCCGCGATCGCGGCGGGCGCGCCGGAGAACTGCATCCAGTGGATCGAGCACCCGTCCATCGCCGCGACCGGCGCCCTGATGAACCACCCCGGCATCGCCGTCATCCTGGCCACCGGCGGCAACGCCATGGTGAAGGCGGCGTACTCCTGCGGGAAGCCGGCGCTCGGCGTCGGCGCCGGCAACGTCCCGGCGTTCATCGAGCGGAGCGCGAAGCTGCGGCGCTCGGTCAACGACGTGGTGCTGTCCAAGGCCTTCGACAACGGAATGGTGTGCGCCTCGGAGCAGGCGGTCATCCTGGACGACCCGATCTACGACGCGGCGATGACGGAGTTCGCCCGGCTGCACGCCTACCGCTGCTCGCCGGAGGAGAAGACCGCCCTGGAGCTGTTCCTGTTCGGTGCGGAGGCGAACGGCACCGCCTGTTCCGGCGCGAAGCTGAACGCCGACGTCGTCGGCAGGAGCCCCGAATGGATCGCCGAACGGTCCGGCTTCAGCGTCCCGAAGGGCACGTCGATCCTGCTCGCCGAGGTGGCCTCGGTGGGCCGGCACGAGCCGCTGACCCGGGAGAAGCTCTGCCCGGTGCTCGCCGTACTGCGGGCCGAGAACGCCGAACACGGCATCATTCTCGCCGAGCAGATGGTCGAGCTCGACGGCCTCGGCCACAGCGCCGCCATCCACACCGCGGACGAGCAGCTGGCGATCGAGTTCGGCCGCCGGGTCAAGGCCGTGCGGATCATCCGCGACTCCCCCACCACCTTCGGCGGGATCGGCGACGTCTACAACGCGTTCCTGCCCTCGCTCACCCTGTCCTGCGGGTCCTACGGGCACAACTCCGTGTCCGGCAACGTCTCGGCGGTCAACCTGATCAACATCAAGAAGGTCGGCCGGCGGAACAACAACCTGCAGTGGTTCAAGGTCCCCGGCAAGACCTACTTCGAGCCGAACGCCATCCGCTACCTCGAAGACCTGCCCGACGTCCTGCGGATCACCATCGTCACCGACACCACGATGACCAAGCTGGGCTTCGTCGACAAGGTGATCCAGACCCTGCACCGCCGGCCCGAGAACGTCTCGTTGCAGATCATCGACTCGGTCGAACCGGAGCCGAGCGTCGCCACCGTGCAGCGCGGCGCGGAGCTGATGCGCGAGTTCCGGCCGGACACCATCATCGCCCTCGGCGGTGGATCGCCGATGGACGCGGCAAAGGTGATGTGGCTGCTGTACGAGCACCCCGAGGTGGTCTTCGCCGACCTCAAGGAAAAGTTCTACGACATCCGCAAGCGCGCCTTCCGCTTCCCGACGCTCGGCAGTCTGGCGCAGCTGGTCTGCATTCCGACCACCTCCGGCACGGGCGCCGAGGTGACACCGTTCGCGGTGATCACCGACACCGTCACCGGCACGAAATACCCGCTGGCCGACTACGCGCTGACCCCGACGGTCGCGATCGTCGACCCGGTCCTGACCGCCAAGATGCCGGCCAGCCTGGCCGCCGACTCCGGCTTCGACGCCCTCACCCACGCCACGGAGGCATTCGTCTCGGTGTATGCCAACGACTTCACCGATGGCATGGCGCTGCACGCGATCCGGCTGATCTTCGAGAACCTGTCCGCGTCGGTGAACGGCGCACCCGGTGACCCGGCGACGGTCGCGGCACGGGAGAAGATGCACAACGCGGGATCCATCGCCGGGATGGCCTTCGGCAACGCCTTCCTGGGCATCGTGCACGCGATGGCGCACACCATCGGCGCCCGCTACCACCTGGTGCACGGCCGGACCAACGCCACCCTGCTGCCGCTGGTCATCCGCTACAACGGCACCGTCCCGACCAAGCTGACCAGCTGGCCGAAGTACGAGAGTTACGTCGCTCCGGAACGATTCCAGCAGATCGCGGCGATGCTCGGGTTGCCGGCGGCGACCGCCGACGAGGGGGTCGAGTCCTACGCCGTTGCGGTCGAGCGGCTCCGGGCCAAGGTCGGCATCCCCGAGTCGTTCGCCGAGCAGGGCGTCGACGAGGCCACCTTCATCGGTGATCTGGACCTGCTGGCGATGGGCGCGTTCCGGGACCAGTGCGCCCCGGCGAATCCGCGGATGCCGATGCTCGCGGACATGAAGGAGCTGATGGCGGCGGCCTACTACGGAACATCCGTGGAGCAGGCACGCAGCCCCGAGGCAGCGGTCCCGGTGTGATGCTGCTGGCCTGATCTGACGCTGGTCTCTCACGCTGCGGGGTCCCGACGGTGCCGTCCGGAGTCCGGGGCTGGTACGACGGCGTCTCCGGGGTGGCCCGGACCACACAGCAAATAGGACCAAAGGCTCATCCGTGATCAACAACGGCAACTTAGCGTGGAATTCAGCCCGGTCTGGCCCGACCGTACTTACGAGGAGAGAAATGACCATCGCAACAAATCCGCAGCTTGCTGACACCACTGGTGCAGGCCCCGATGCCTGGCGGGGGTTCGTATCCGGCCCCTGGCAGGACGGCATCAACGTCCGCGACTTCATCCAGCGCAACTACACCCCCTACGACGGCGACGACTCGTTCCTGGCCGGCGCGACCGACCGCACCACGGCCCTCTGGGCCCGCCTGACGGCGATGTTCCCGGTCGAGCGCGAACGCGGCATCTACGACGTCGACGCCGACACGCCTTCCTCGATCACCGCGCACAAGCCCGGTTACATCGACAAGGACACCGAGCTGATCGTCGGCCTGCAGACCGATGCACCGCTCAAGCGCGCCATCGTCCCCAACGGCGGCTGGCGGATGGTCGAGGATTCGCTCAAGACCTACGGGTACGAGCCGAACGCGACGGTGAAGGAGATCTTCACCAAGTACCGCAAGACCCACAACGCCGGCGTCTTCGACGTCTACCCGCCGCACGTGCGCGCCGCCCGCAGCTCGCACATCATCACCGGGCTGCCCGATGCCTACGGTCGCGGCCGGATCATCGGCGACTACCGCCGGGTCGCGCTCTACGGCGTCGACGCCCTGATCCAGGGAAAGAAGCTCGAGCGCATGGAACTGGACATGGAGCGTTCCGTCGAGAACGTCATCCGTGACCGCGAGGAGAACTCCGAGCAGATCCGCGCGCTCGGCGAGCTCAAGGAGATGGCAGCCAGCTACGGCTTCGACATCTCCCGGCCGGCCGCCACCGCGCAGGAAGCATTGCAGTGGTTGTACTTCGCCTACCTCGGCGCGGTCAAGGAGCAGAACGGCGCCGCAATGTCGCTGGGCCGCACCTCCACCTTCCTGGACGTGTTCGTCGCACGGGACCTGGCCGAGGGCCGGATCACCGAGAGCCGGGCACAGGAGTTGGTCGACGATTTGGTGATCAAGCTCCGGATCGTGCGGTTCCTGCGCACGCCTGCGTACGACGACCTGTTCTCCGGCGACCCCACCTGGGTCACCGAGTCCATCGGCGGCATCGGCGAGGACGGGCGGCCGCTGGTCACCCGCAGCTCCTTCCGGATGCTGCAGACCCTCTACAACCTCGGCCCGGCGCCGGAGCCGAACCTGACCGTGCTGTGGAGCGACAAGCTGCCCGAGGGCTTCAAGAAGTTCTGCGCCAAGGTCTCCATCGACACCTCCGCCATCCAGTACGAATCCGACGACCTCATCCGCAGCTCGTGGGGCGACGACGCCGCGATCGCCTGCTGCGTGTCGGCCATGCGGGTCGGCAAGCAGATGCAGTTCTTCGGCGCGCGCGTCAACCTCGCCAAGACGTTGCTGTACGCCATCAACGGTGGGCGTGACGAGATCACCGGCAAGCAGGTCTCCCCGGTGGCGGCCCCCGTCGCCGGCGATGTGCTGGACTACGACGACGTCGCGGCCAAGTTCGACAAGACGATGGACTGGCTGGCCGAGACCTACGTCGACGCGCTCAACTGCGTGCACTTCATGCATGACAAGTACGCCTACGAGCGCATCGAGATGGCACTGCACGACGGCAAGATCCTGCGCACGCTGGCCTGCGGCATCGCCGGCCTGTCCGTGGTCGCCGACTCGCTGTCCGCCATCAAGTACGCCAAGGTCACTCCGGTGCGCGACGAGACCGGCTTGGTCATCGACTACACGATCGAGGGCGACTACCCGAGCTACGGCAACGACGACGATCGGGCCGACACCATCGCCGTCGGTGTGGTGCAGGCCTTCATGGACAAGATCCGCAAGCAGCCGGTGTACCGCAACGCGCTGCAGACGCAGTCGGTGCTGACGATCACGTCCAACGTGGTCTACGGCAAGAAGACCGGTAACACCCCTGACGGCCGGCGCGCCGGAGCGCCGTTCGCCCCGGGCGCAAACCCGATGAACGGCAGGGACACCCACGGCATGCTGGCCAGCGCGTTGAGCGTGGCGAAGCTGCCGTACTCCGAATCGCAGGACGGCATCTCGCTCACCGCGACCGTGGTCCCCGCGAGCCTGGGCCACTCGCCCGAGGAGCAGGCGACCAACCTGGTCGGCGTCCTCGACGCGTACGTGGTTTCGTCCGGGTTCCACATGAACATCAACGTCCTCAACCGGGAAACCCTCGAGGACGCGATGGAGCACCCGGAGAAGTACCCGCAGCTCACGATCCGGGTGTCCGGATACGCGGTGAACTTCGTCAAGCTGACCCGTGAGCAGCAGCTGGACGTCTTGTCGCGGACGTTCCACGGCAAGTTGTAATGCCCGACGGCCGTCCGATCAGCAGTACCCCAATAGCTGATATGGAGGAGGGGAGACGGGACATGACCGTCACCCTGGGCACCCCCACCATCGGCAGGGAGCCCACCACGGGCGAGATGCCGGACGCGTTGCGCCACGCCTTCCTGCAGGCGGAGCACATCGGGAGCGTGGGAAGTGTCCACTCCTGGGAACTGGTGACGGCGGTCGACGGACCCGGGACCCGGCTGACGATCTTCCTGTCGGGTTGCGGGCTTCGGTGCCAGTACTGCCAGAATCCCGACACCTGGCAGCTCCGTGACGGCATGCCGACCACCATCCAGGAGATCCGGCGACGCATCGACCGCTATGCACCAGTGCTGCGGGCGGCGCACGGCGGAGTGACCCTCACCGGCGGGGAACCGCTGATGCAGGCGAACTTCGCCGCCCGGATCTTCCGGTACTGCACTTCGGTCGGCGTTCACACCGCCCTGGATACGTCCGGTTTCCTCGGGAAGCGGGCCACCGACGAGATGCTCGACGACACCTCTCTGGTGTTGCTCGACGTCAAGTCGGGGCTTCCGGACACCTACCGGACGGTCACGGGCCGCAGCCTGGCCCCCACCCTCGAGTTCGGCCGCAGGCTGGCCGAGCGCGGGAACGTGGTCTGGCTGCGGTACGTGCTGGTGCCTGGGTTGACCGACGCGGTGGACAACATCGACGCCGTCGCCGAGTACGCCCAGAGCCTGCAGTTGCTGGGTGCGAGGCCCGCGATCGAGCGCGTGGAGATCCTGCCCTTCCATCAGATGGGCAGGGAGAAGTGGCACGAGCTCGGTCTGCAGTACCCGCTGGAAGGGACACCGCCGCCCGACGGCGAGCTGATCCAACGCGCTCGTGATCAGTTCGCCGCCCGGGGCCTGACGGTGTTCTAGAGCCGGGGTGCGGGCACTGTCCGGGGCGCCCGGTCACTGGACCCGGGGTGAGCCGCTCCCCACATGCAGGTTGTGTGGGGACCGGCTCTTTGCTGTGCCCCGCTTCGAGTGGCTACAGCGCGCGTTCGTGCTCGCGGTTGTCCGAGGCGCCGCCGGCGGAGGCCGCGGTGCTGGCCTCCTGATGGTGCACGCCCTGCTCGAATGCCGGCACCCGGCCGGCCATCAAAGGGGTGGACTCGTCCCAGCGGATGCCGTCTGCGGCGTCGGCGCGGCGCCGGGCGATGCCCGACAGCGCCTCCAGCACGACGCGATTGCCCAGGATCGCGGTGATGTCGGCGTGGTCGTACGGCGGCGCGACCTCGACGATCTCGAGCCCGACCAGCGGGACGTCACGGCCGATCCGGCGGACCGCATCGAGCAGTTCGCGTGCCGTCAGCCCGCCGGGTTCCGGGGTCCCGGTGCCCGGCGCAGTGCCCGGGTCGACGACGTCGATGTCGACGGACAGGTATACGCCGTCGGTGTCGTCCACCGCGATGGCGATCGCCTCGGTGAGCACCTCTTCCAGGCTTCTTCGCTGGATCTCGGCCATCTCGTAGCAGCGCATGCCCTGCTCGGCCATCCAGAGCAGTTCCGGCGGCTCCGGCCAGTAGCCGCGCAGCCCGATCTGCAGGAAGCGGTCACCGCGGACGGCGCCGGACTCGATCACCCGGCGCATCGGCAGGCCGTGCCCGTAGAGCGAGCCGAACTGGATGTCGCCGGTGTCGGCGTGCGCGTCGAAGTGGATCACCGAGATGCGCCCGTAGCCGAAATGCTCTGCCATGGCGGTGATGTCCGGCATCGCGACGGTGTGGTCCCCGCCGAGGACGACGGGGATCTTGCCGGCCGATGCGATGGTGAGGACCGCGGCCTGCAGGTTGTCCAAGGCGAGCTTCGTCTCGGTGGGTGCCATCTCGACGTCACCGGCGTCGACCACGCCCAGGTCCAGCAGTGGGTCCACCCGGAGCGACAGGTGCGGGCGGGATCCGGTGTGCTCGGAGTAGTCGCAGATCCGCAGCGCGAGCGGGCCCATCCGCGCGCCCGACCGGTAGGACGTCCCGGAGTCGTACGGCGCACCGACGATGACCGCGCTGGCGTCGGCGTAGCTGGCCGGGTCGGCCAGGTCGCACCGCGGCACCCCGGTGAAGGTGACATCGGGGCCGTACATCGCGCCGTATCTGGGCATGGAGGAAGTATCCCCTTCGCGTCTCGTGGACTGATCCGATTCCAGCAGCGGTGCGCAGCGACGGATTTCGTCGTGCAGGACCCTATCTGCCGCGGAATCCCTTGCGCAATGCGCGACGCGGCTGCGAGGATCGGGCCGTGCCGCACCGGACTCCTCTCGACACCCCGCTCGGCGAGCAGAGCTCGGCCGGGTCGCGGCAACCGCTCGACGACGTCTCGAAAAAGATCATCGAGCAGCTGCAGGAGAACGGTCGCCGGCCGTACGCCACCATCGCCGCCTCGGTCGGGCTGTCCGAGGCCGCGGTCCGGCAGCGGGTCCAGCGGCTGGTGCGCGACGGGGTGGTGCAGATCGTCGCGGTGACCAACCCGCTGCATGTCGGGTTCACCCGGCAGGCGATGATCGGGATCCGGGTCGAGGGGCACCTCGACCCGGTGGTGCAGTCGATCTCCGAACTCGAGGAGGTGGCGTACGTCGTCATCACCGCCGGTTCCTTCGATGTCCTGGCCGAGGTGATCTGCGAGGACGACGCCCACCTGCTGCACGTGCTGAACCAGCAGATCCGCACCATCGACGGCGTCCGCTCCACCGAGACCTTCGTCTACCTCGAACTGTCCAAGCAGACCTACACCTGGGGAACCCGATGACCGCCACCCTGCCGACCGACCAGAGCAGCGCCACCGTTGGTTCGCCTGCCGATCACCTGTGGATGCATTTCACCCGTATGGGTTCCTACGACCAGCAGCACCCGGTACCGATCATCGAACGCGGCGAGGGCTGCTACATCTGGGACAGCAACGGCAGGCGGTACCTCGACGCGCTGTCCGGTCTGTTCGTCGTGCAGGCCGGGCACGGCCGGGAGGAGCTGGCGCAGGCCGCCGCCGCGCAGGCGCGCAAGCTGGCGTTCTTCCCGATCTGGTCGTACGCGCACCCCACCGCCATCGAACTGGCGGACCGGATCGCCGCCGCGGCACCGGGTGACCTGAACAAGGTGTTCTTCTCCTCAGGCGGCGGCGAGTCGGTGGAAACCGCGTGGAAGCTGGCCAAGCAGTACTTCAAGCTGACCGGCCGCCCCGGCAAGTACAAGGTGATCAGCCGCTCGATCGCCTACCACGGCACCACGCAGGGCGCGCTGTCCATCACCGGGGTCCCGCCGTTCAAGCACGCCTTCGAGCCCCTCGTCCCGGGGTCCGTGCGGGTGCCGAACACGAACTTCTACCGCGCACCGGAACTCGTCGCGCACGACGAGAAGGTGTTCGGCCGGTGGGCGGCGGACCAGATCGAGGAGGCGATCCTGATGGAGGGCGCCGACTCGGTGGCCGCGGTCTTCGTCGAGCCGGTGCAGAACGCCGGCGGCTGCTTCCCGCCGCCGCCCGGGTATTTCGAGCGGCTGCGCGAGATCTGCGACGAGCAGGACGTCCTGCTGGTCTCCGACGAGGTGATCTGCGCGTACGGCCGGCTCGGCACGATGTTCGGCGCGCAGAAATTCGGCTACCAGCCGGACATCATCACCTCGGCCAAGGGCCTGACGTCGGGCTACTCACCGCTGGGTGCTGCGATCATCTCCGACCGCATCTTCGAACCGTTCAGCAAGGGCACCACCACCTTCCCGCACGGGTACACCTTCGGCGGGCACCCGGTGTCCTGCGCGGTGGCGCTGGCGAACCTGGACATCTTCCAGCGGGAGGACCTGCTGGGCAACGTGCTGCGCAACGAAGGAGCCTTCCGGGCGACGCTGGAGAAATTGCTGGACCTGCCGATCGTCGGCGACGTCCGCGGCGACGGCTACTTCTTCGGCATCGAACTGGTCAAGGACAAGGCGACCAAGGCGACCTTCAGCAAGGAGGAGAGCGAACGGATCCTGCGCGACTTCGTCTCCACCGCGTTGTTCGACCGCGGTCTGTACTGCCGGGCCGACGACCGCGGCGACACTGTGGTGCAGGTTGCTCCGCCGCTGATCAGCGGGCAGCCCGAGTTCGACGAGATCGAGCGGGTGCTGCGCTCGGTGTTCACCGACGCGTGGGAGCTGCTGTAGCCGCCGCCCAGTCCCCATTCCACATCGATCCGTCACGAATGGCCCTTGATGGCCACGGTGAAGGGGCTTTTGTGACGGATCGATCGGGCGGATGGCCGGGCCGCAGTGCGGAGGAAGGACAGGGTTGTCAAGGGGTGGACACGGAAGTCGCGACGCCACCACCCCGGGGGTAGGGGTGGTGGCGTCCATGAGAGCCGTCGATGCCGGTGCGGCAGCACTCCCCAGCACGGTTCCGCCCGGCACCGGCGACCCGGGCTCAGATCTTCTCCACCCCCACCAGGGAGCTGTGGTAGCGGGATTCCTTCCACCCGCCGTCGACGCGTTTCCAGATGATGGTGGCGATCACCGAGAACCGGAGCTTCTCCTCCTCGGTGACGAAGACCTGATCGAAATCGACGACGCTGTAACCCATCTCTCCGCTGAGCACGGACTCATAGCCGGTGATCTCCGACCAGGTCTGCGCCCGCAGCGCGTCCAGCTGGGCGAACAGTCCGGTGAACCACTCCTCCCACCCGGCCCGGTCCCGGATGATCAGTGACCCGCCGCTGGTGGTGATGTCGACGATGCCGAAGTCGTCGTCGCACATCGCCGACAGCCTGCGGAAATTGTGGTCCCGGACGCAGTCGAGGAGCTGCGTGGTGAGGGCGTAGAACGGCTTTTCCTGCATCTGGATCGTGTTCATCAACTTGCTCGCTTTCGCCGGCCGGGGGGTGGACCCGGCGGTACGCCGAATCGCGCCGGCATCTCTCTGACGGTCCCGGGCTCTCCCCGGCTGGGTGAGGACGGTCATCAGGCGGGGATCGGACGCTGGGTGCCGTTGCCGGCGGGCCGGCCGCCTTCGACGACCTCGGACGGCAACTGCCCGTTGCGGGTGGTGCCGGCGGTGGGAAGGAAGTCGTCGTCATAGCCGGCGGGGTCGTCGATCCTGCTCTTGATCCGGGCCACCCGGAAGATCAACAGGCCGAACGCGGCCTTGGCCAGGATGTCGGCGATGCTGTAACCGGCCTGCCGGAGAACGAAACCGTCTGCACCGCCGAAGAAGTCGCCGCCGAGAATCGGGAAGAGGTAGGCGATCGGGTAGACGCACCACAGCACGACGAGCGTCACCGGGAGCACCTTGGTCAGTCCGCGGACCTCGGCGGGTTGCCGGTCGAGCGAACGGGACAACTCGACGAACAGCACGTACACGATGTACAGGAACGGCAGCGTGGCAAGGACGCCCCAGATGATCCGTGCGGTGTCGGTGGTCGCGACCTCACCGGGGTACCCGAGGACGATCATCGCGGTCGCCGCCGGGATCAGCTTCCACAGCAGCGAGCGCTGCGCCGCCCTGGCCAGTGCCATCACCGCTACCGTCTCGACCAGCAGCAGCGGGACGGTCAGCAGCCAATCGACATAGCGATACGCCTCGTTGAACACCACGTTGGACAGCACATGGTCGGCGGTGACGCTTTCCCCGGGCGGGTAGCTCTCCTGGAAATTCGCGAAGATTCGGAAGTAGTGGTAGGCCGCGATTCCACAGACGATCGCGGAGATCACCACGGCGTTGCGGTAGCGCGGGGCGACCCGTCGCTGGGAGAGCAGCAGGTACAACGCGGTGAACAACATCGACGCGATCGTCAGCGAGAACAGGTTGTAGACGATGTCGTACTGACCTGCGGTGAGCGAACCGATGGTGACGGCGAACTGGTCACTGTCCATGACGAGACTCCTGGGGTGATCCGGTCGGCGCCAGCGGACGACCGGTGGGGCGTGGAGGCTCTCCGAGCTCGGCGAGTTGCTTCCGGTATACGCCTGAGTTGTCCTCATCGTCAAACTTGTGCAAGTTCTGAGCTTCGTCGCAGTTAGCCGGAGCCACCCGATCGGCGGGTCCAGGCCGCGGCCAGCAGCGCCACCGCCTCGTCGAGGCTCCGGCACACCGTGGCCGGTCCGGTGTCCAACCCTTCCCATCCCGAGCCGCCCACCAGCAGCACCAGCCGGCGATGCGCGGCCCGGACCAGCGTCAGGCCAGCGGCGGTCTCCGTGTCCCGCAGGGACATCCACAGCAACACGGCCGGTGCCCTGGTCAACCGGGCGGTGGCGGCGAGGGCCGGCAGCGGAGTTCGGGGGCCCAGGAACCGCACCGGCACCGCCCGTTCCGCGAGCGCGGCGCGGACCGCGTGCAGGGCAAGGACGTGGTCCTCCCGCGGGCTGCCGGCCACCACCACGGGCGACTCTTGTGCAATTTTGGGCAGGGTTGCGATGTACTGGGTGAACGCGCTGGTGACCGCCTGGGTGAGCAGGTGCTCCACCTCGATGCCGGTGCCGGTGCGCTGCCAGTGGTCGCCGGCCGCCACCAGCACGGGGCGCAGCAGATCGTTCCAGGTGTCGATCGTGCCGCCTCGCTGCAGCGCGGCGACAACGGCCGCCGTGACGGCGCTCTCGTCCAATCGGCCGGCCGCGCGGGCCAGTCCGCGGACCTCCCGGTCGGCGCCCGGGACGGCCAGCACCGAGCCCCCCGGACCACCGCGCCGCGCCGCCGGCCCGGATGCGTGGCTGCTGATCACTTCCGCGGCCGCAGCGGACGGGTTGGTGCCGGCCATCACCGCTTCCTGCATCCGCCGGAGCCGGTCGAAGTCCTCCTCGGTGTATCGCCGGTGCCCTCCGGGGCTGCGCGCGGAGGCCGTCAGCCCGTACCGGGTGCCCCACATCCGGACGGTGGACGGTGCGACGCCGAGCCGCCCCGCCACCTCACCGACCGACATGTCCGCCACGAACCGATGATGGCATGTGGGTCCTCGGGGATCCCGGAGCAAGCAGCGCTCCTGATGTGGCGCCTCGGCAGCCCCAGGGCAATGCACTCGTATTCATCGGTCCGGTGATCGCTCAGCCAGAAACCGCACCCACTCCGGCAACGGCTCGGGTGAACCTGGCCTTCTTCCGATTCTCGCCGACAATCCAGGCGATGTCCCTGTCCCGCAGGCGCTCCAGCCATCGGAACACCGCAAGTCCCTCGCTCGGGTCGGCGGCGATGACGACGCTCCAGCCGTATCCGAGCGCCTGCCGCAGCGTCCGGACCGCTGGATCCCCGCGCCGCCCGGCCGCAATGCCGGTGAAGTCGGACGTGATGCGATGCAGTACATCGAGGGCGCGGCGGGCATAGGCCCTGTCCCGCAACAACCTCGGCTCGCACACCCCCGCGACCGCGGCCCGCCTGACCAACGGGTCCCCGTCGGCCGCCCATTCCTCGGCCAGCCCGAAGCCGGTGTCCGGATCGGCGTCACAGGCGCGCTGCAGCGCCATGGCCACCCCCTCGCGGACCCGCCAGCGTTCGTCGGCGGCGAAGCGATGCAACAGCGCGAGATGCGATGCGTCACCGGCGCCGAAGTACCGGCCGAGTGCGACAATCCCGCAGACAACGGCGAACTCGTCTCCGGTGTCGATCAGGTGCAGCGCCCTGGCCAGGTCCGCTTCCTCACCGCAGGCGGCGACCAGTTCGAGGTTGCCGCGGGGGCCGGGCAGCCCGCTGTGCTCGGACAGGTAGGGCAGCCAGTCATCGAGCTCTCTCAACGCGACGCGGTGGTTCTCCACCTTGCCCATGTCCCGGCCTCCACTCGCCACGGTCGACTTGCCGTCGCGTCAACGCTTCGCCGATGCCGAGGCTGCGGCCAGTGTCGAAGGGCCCCACTCACGGAGGAGGCGGGCCGCCTGCGGCGGCATGCGTCGCCGGCCCGGCGTGGGACGCTGACCCGATGACCGAACTCAACGTGCTCGGGGACGAGCTCGAGCCGTGCGGCATCGATCCGGTCACCGGGTTCTACCGGGACGGGCTGTGCGCAACGGGACCGGAGGATTTCGGGCGGCACGTCGTGTGCGCGGTGGTGACCGCAGAATTCCTGGACCATCAGCGCTCGGTCGGCAACGACCTGAGCACCCCGCTCCCGCAGTACCGGTTTCCTGGTCTGGTACCGGGCGACCGGTGGTGCGTCGTCGCGGTGCGCTGGCAGCAGGCCCTCGAGGACGGCGTTGCGGCGCCCGTGGTGCTGGCGGCCACCCACGCGCGGGCGCTGGACATCGTGTCGATGGACGACCTCCGGCGACATGCCGTCGACGTCCCGCCGGACCTCAGTTCGCTCGACTGACCGGGCGGGCGCAGCGGTCGTCCTGTCCTCAGTTCGCTCGACCGACCGGTCGGCCGCACGTCCTCCCGACCTCGGTTCGCTCGACCGCCCGCCCGCAGCAGCGGTCGCTCAGAACCAGCGCTCGAGAATCTGCGCCACCCCGTCCTCGTGGTGGTGTGGTCCGACCTCGCCGGCGACGGCCAGCACATCCGGGTGCGCGTTGCCCATCGCGATGCCCAGGCCCGCCCAGTTGAGCATCTCGAGGTCGTTCGGCATGTCCCCGAAGGCAACGACGTCCTTCGGGGCGATTCCCCACCGGCCGGCCAGCTCGGCCAGTGCGCTGCCCTTGTTGACACCGGCGGCCGCAATCTCGATCAGACCGTCATCGGTGGAGTAGGTGACGTGCACGCCGTCGGCGCCCGCGGACCGGGCCGCAATGGCCAGCGAGCGGGAATCGCCGGTGCCCCGGACCAGCAACTTGGCGGCCGGCTCCGACAGCAGTTCGTCGCGGTCGGTCCGGCGGAAGTAACCGAACGCCCACGGGTGGTCGTAGCTCTCCTCGGCGAGGCAGGCCTGCACGGTCGATCCGAGCCGTTCGACGGCGATGGCGAACTCGTCGGTCTCCCGGCTCAGCGCATCGACGAACGTCCGCATGGCAACCGGCGTCATCGGCGAGGAGGCGATGATCTGTTCCGCGGCGATGTCGTAGACGATGGCGCCGTTCATGCACACCGCAACTCCGGTGAATCCGGCTTCGATCACCGGACCCAGCCACCACACCGGACGGCCCGTCGCGATGACGACCTTGGCGCCGGCGCCCTGTGCGCGGCGCAGAGCGTCGATGTTGCGCTGACTGACCCGGTCACCGGTCTCGTCCAGCAGCGTGCCGTCCATGTCGGTGACCACCATCGCGGGCCGGGACCCCGAATACCCGCGCCCATCGGGGCGGGCGTCGACCCGGTCCTTCGGGGCGGCGGCAGGCGCATCCGGCTCCACTGACGGGGGGACGAAGAACGAAGTCACCCGCACATTGTCACCCGCGGGACCGACAGCCCCGACCGGCCGGTGGGCCGGCTGGGTGATCAGGCGGTGAATGTCCGGTGAACCCCCAGCGCCGGGTGACGTCATTCACCGGCGAGCTTCATTGCTTGCCGGCGTTCGGTCCCCATTTCGTGAGTACCGCGGCCTCGATGATGGTGGCGACCGCGTACAGCATGATCGAGCTCATCACCGCGAACACCACGATGGTCCAGACCCCGCCGTAGTTGCCCGAGCCCTTGTAGCCGCTGAGCACGCCGCCCATCCCGTCGAAGCCGACCAGCCACTCGGCCAGCATCGCGCCGACGATCGCGCCCGGCACCGAGATGCGGACCGACGCGAAGAACTGCGGCAGGGCCGACGGCATCCGGACCTTCGTCAGCTGGGTCCGCGGCGACCCGCCGTTGACCCTGATGACGTCCAGCGCCTGCGGGGACGCGCCGCGGAGGCCGACGACGATGTTCACCAGGGCGGGGAACAGCACGACGATCGCCGCGATGACGGCAATGCCGAGGTTGCCCTGACCGAAGATCAGCAGCAGCACCGGCGCCATCGCGACCAGTGGCACCGACCGCAGCAGCATCGCGATCGGCATGAAGGCGAACTCGAACGGCCGGAACAGCACGAAGCAGACGGCGATCGCGGTCGCCGTCACCATGCCGGCGACGAAGCCGATGGCCGCGTCGACCAGGGTGGTGCCCAGCGCCGCGAAGGCCTCCGATCGGGCCTCCTGCGGCCGTCAGCGACGCGGGACGCACGCCCTTCGGCGGGCTCGCTGGAGAACAGGTAGTTCCAGACGTCGATCGGCGTCTTGCCGACGAACGTGGACACGTCGAAGATCCGCAGCAACGCGGCCCACAGCCCCGCCAGCACGACCAGTGCGACGACCACGGTGGTCACGGCGGTGACGATCCGGCGTCCGACGACCGACCGGCCGGACCCGACGACCGGCTCGCCGGAGCTGCTGTCGGGCCGGGACAGGACCGCGGTCATGCCGCCGCCCCCGGGGCGTCGGCGCCGGTGGTCCACGGCGTGACGACCCGCGCCACCAGGCCGACCAGCAGGTACCCGACGCCGGCGATCGCGCCGCAGACCAGGGCCAGGTACCACAGTTGCGGGGCGTCGGATTGGGTCTGCGCGGCGATCAGCGCGCGGCCGATGGTGGAGTCACCGCCGCTGCCCAGGTATTCGGCCAGCACGGCGCCGAGAAACGCTGCGGGAGCGGCGATCTTCAGCGCGGCGAACAGGCTCGGCAGGGCGGCGATCAGCTGCACCTTGCGCAGCATCGTCCATTTCGATCCGCCGTAGGCCATCACCAGGTCCAGGCTGGTCCGTGGTGCCGCCCGCAGTCCGAGCAGGCACCCGACCACGGTGGTGAAGAAGACGCTCAACGCCGCCAGCGCGACCGAGGCGCCGTTCGGCGACGTCCGGCCGGCGACGATGACCAGGATCGGGCCGATCGCCACCAGCGGGATGCAGTAGGTGACGATCGCGATCTGGTTGACGATCTCGGCCAGGAACGGCAGCAGCAGCACGAGCACCGACAGCGCGATGGCGGCGAGATTGCCGATGACGTAACCCTGCAGCGCCGCTGTGACGGTCGAAGAAGCGTTGTTCCAGGTGGTCTGCCACTGCTGCGGGTCGAGGAAGCAGCGAGAACACCTCGGCCGGGACTCGGTATCGCGTCGCTCTCCTGATACAGCGTGTGCGAGGCGATCCACCACACCACGATGATCATGACGGTGCCGATCAGGCCGCCGACCCAGGCGGGGGCGCCGTCCCACCAGCGCTTCCGGGTCCGCTCGGGATGCGGCGTGGCGGCGGGGGCGGAGTAGCCCTGGCACCGAGCAGTGCCTTGTCCTCCACGACATCCATGTCGTCGTCGAGGTCGCCCACGGAGCGCCGGTCCGACATCATGCCGCCGGGGGCCGCGCTCGGCCGAACAGGATCTCCGACAGCCGGTCGGCGTAGGCGTGGAACTCCGGTGAGCGCATCATGTCCGGGGTGCGCGGCCGCGGCAGGTCGATCGGCACCACCTCGGCGACCCGACCGGGCCGCGGGCTCATCACGGCGACCACGTCGGAGAGGAACACCGCCTCCGAGATCCCGTGCGTCACCATCAATGTCGTCGCGGGCTTCTCGGTCCAGATCCGCAGCAGCTCGATGTTCAGCCGCTGCCGGGTCATGTCGTCCAGCGCGCCGAAGGGCTCGTCGAGCAGCATCACCGTCGGCTTGACCACCAGGCACCGGGCGATGGCGACCCGCTGCCGCATGCCACCGGACAGCTGCGCGGGCTTGGCCTTCTCGAAACCGTTCAGCCCGACCAGGGAGATCAGGTCCTCGATCAGCCCTCGCTCGGGCTTGATGCCGGCCACCTCCAGCGGCAGCCGGATGTTGCTGGTGACGGTCCGCCAGGGCAGCAGCGCCGCCTCCTGGAACGCGATGCCGAGTTCGTGGTTGCGCTGGATCTGCATGGTCGACTCGCCGTTGATCAGCGCCCGGCCCGACGTCGGCGTCTCCAGCCCGGCGAGGATCCGCAGGACGGTCGACTTGCCGCATCCCGACGGGCCCAGCAGCGACAGGAACGAGTTCTGCTTGGTGCCGAGGTTGGTGTCGGCCAGCGCCGTGACCGTGTTCCGGCCCAGGCTGAATTCCTTGGTCAGGCCCTGGATGTCGATGCCGGTCGCCGCCCACGGCTCCGCCGGCGGGTTCGGTGGTGGAGATCGACCGAGGTCGACGACCTGCTCGACGGTATTTCACCATCGCGTCAGTCGGGTCCGCCTGGAGGCCGTCCGCCGTGAGCGCGCATCGTGCGACTCGGTCGATCGCGTTGACCTCAGCCGGTGATCAGGCCGGGGTTCGTCCTGCGTAGATCTCGTTCAGCATCGAGAGGTCGAACAGGTCCTCGGCGGTGATGGTGATCCCGATATTGCCGAGCGCGGTGATGATCTGGCTCTGCAGTTCCTCGGTGAGGGTGAACAGGCCATTGGCCTTGGTGTCGGCGGAGACCATCAGCTCGTTCTGCGCGCTCGGCCTGCTCCGTCTGGCCGGCCAGGTCGAGCCCGAGGTCCTTGCCGTAGGTCGTCGACGGCCAGCTTCGCCGCGCCCGCGGGGTCGGCGACGGCGTCGGTCCAGCCCTTGATCTCGGCGAGCAGGAAGGCCTTGAGCATGTCCCGCTCGTTGTCGATGGTCTCCTGCGCGACGGTGAAGGTCTCCGACGTCAGCGGCAGGCCGTTGTCGGCGAAGGACAGCGTGACCGGGGTGAAGCCCGTCGGCCTTGACGATGAACGGCTCGTTGGTCAGGTACGCCATGAACCCGTCGACCTTCTTCTCGGTCAGCGGCGTCGGCTCGTACTGCACGACGACCTGGGTGAGCGACGCCGGGTCGATGTTGTTCGCCTTGAGGAAGCCGTCGAAGATCTGCTGGTTGGTGCCGGCCTGGATGCCGATCGTCTTGCCGACCAGGTCGGCGACGCGTCCGGATCGGCTTGCCCTCCTCGAGGCGACAGGATGCAGAACGGGTTCTTCTGGAAGGTGCTGCCGATCACCTTCAGCGGTGCGCCCTGCTCGGTGATGAACCGCGCGGTGGCGTCCGGCGCGGACAGCCCGATGGTGACGTTGCCGGCCGCGACGAGCGCGTCGGCGCTGTCCACCGGACCGGTGACCAGGTCGACGGAGTTGAAGCCGGCGTCGGTGTAGTAGCCCTTCGAGTCGGCGAAGAACTCGCCGCCGAACTCGATGTTCTTGATCCAGGACAGCTGCACCGAGACGTCGCCGTAGGAGCCGGGCGCGATGGCCGTGACACGGCGGATCCGGCGCGCCGGACCCGGCGGCGCCGCTTGGACCCACTGGCTCGCGGCCGCGCTGGTGGCCGCCGAGAGGCGCTGCTGGCCGTCGTGGTTTTGGACCAGCAGGCGGCCAGGCCGACACCGGCCACGCCCAGGCCCGCCATCCGCAGGAAGGATCGGCGGCTCGCCATGCGGGCGGCGATCTGCCGGGCGTTCTGCGGGTCAACAGCGGTCATGTGGTTCTCCTGGCTCAGTCGGATGACGGATTCCGCCTCGCGGCAACTGCGCCCTCGGCGGGCGTCATCGGGCTCGGAAGGAGCGGGTGAAGCAGCCGATGGCCGTCGCGTTACGAGATCGCATTGCGTCAGCAGCTGCGCCGCATCCGGGTCAGTCGGCCGCGAAGCGAAGGACCGTGAGCACCCGCACGGTTGTCGCGCGTGCTCGAGTGTCATTGCGGGGGCGACGAGTGCAGTGAGCCGCGCAGCGTCACGATCCGTACGCGACGTCGCCGGCGCCGCGGGGCTGCGGCGGAACCGCGGGTCGCTCGGCCGCGCTGCGGTCGCCCAGGCGTGCGCTGACCTGCGCCATCGCCGACTCCGCCAGCGTCGAGTGCTCAACGAGCGCGCCACCGTGCCGGGCCCGTCGAGATCGAACCTGGCACCCGCCGGAGGTCCGGCGCGTCCGGAGCGGTGACGCCCAGTAGGCAGACGGTGTCCATCACCCTGGCGGTGCCGAGCATTCCGGGGAGCGCCGCAGTCCGGCGTCGGTCAGGTCGAGGTCCTCCGCCAGCAGCAGGCTCGCCCCGCTGCCGGGCCGTCAGCGTTGAGCGCACCGCGCCGCCGGTTTCACCCGTCCGGCCCAGCACCAGGGTCTCCCGCAGGCAGCCACCGACCGCGCAGCCGAGGTCGATGGTGGTGCGACGGGTGACGTTGGCGCCGTGCGCCACCACGAACGGTTCGCCGGCCCAGATCAGCACGCCGTCATCGGCCACGTCGATGCAGACGGTCCAGGACGAGGCCACCCCGGCGGCGTCGTACGCGACGGTGCCGGCGGTCTCGACCATCTCGAGCCACGCACCCGGGCCGACGTCGATGTCCAGCTCGATGTGGTCGCCGCCGAGCAGCAGTGCCTCGGTCGCGACCAGCGCGACCCTGGCGCCGTTCCCGCGTGACCGACAGCACCCGTGGGCTCGAGCGGGCCGTCGGTCAGCGTCAGCCGGGCCCGGCCCGGGTGCGGGCTGGATCGCCGATCCGGGTCACGCGTGCTGGGTGGGTATGCCCGCCGTGGGTGTGTGCGCCGCCGTGCGGTGTGTCCCGCCGTGGGTGTGCACGCTGGCGGCTCCGCCGTCCTCGGCGTGACTAGTGCGGCGCCATCGGCCCCGGGTCGACGGCGACGTGCGAGCCGGCCCGGAACCCGTCCAGCACAGAGCGCAGCCAGCCGGTCAGCTCGTCGATGGAGGTCGCGATCCAGCCGGGACAGCCCGATCACCGGCCGACCGTCGCGGGCCGCGCGGCCGTCGGCGACCATCTGCGCGACGTCCACTCCGACGTAGGGACCGAGGTCGGTCTTGTTGACCACCAGCAGGTCCGCGCGGCCGATGCCCGGCCCGCCCTTGCGGGCGACGTCACCACCGCCGGCCACGTCCAGCACGAAGATCTGCGCGTCGACCAGCGCCGGTGAGAACGTCGCCGTCAGGTTGTCGCCGCCGGATTCGACGAGCACCAGGTCCAGCGGCGCGAAGTCGGCCTCGAGGTCCTCGACGGCCAGCAGGTTGGCGGTGACGTCATCGCGGATCGCGGTGTGCGGGCAGGCCCCGGTCTCGACGGCGCGGATCCGTTCGGGATCGCAAGCACTCCGGCCGAGCGCAGGAAGCGGGCGTCCTCGTCGGTGTAGATGTCGTTGGTGATGACGCCGAGGCTCAGCTCGGCGGCCAGTTCCCGGCAGATCAGCGCGATCAGCGACGACTTCCCGGTGCCGACCGGCCCGGCCACCCCCAGCCGGAGGGTCTGGCGGGTGGTTCGTGCTACTGGGGCGAGGTTTTCAGGCACGGAACAACCTTTGGCTCGTGGTGGCATGGATCTGCGCCCACTGCTCGATCAGCGGGGCACCGGAGGCGGGCATCTGGTCAATGGTGGTCGATGCGGCCAGGTCGCCGACCATACGCTCGATGTCCGGGGCCGCCGCCATCACCCAACCCGTCGCGACGACCGGGTCGAACGGCTCGAGTTTCAGGGCGGCGGCGGCGACGGTCTGCGCGTCGTCGTAGCCGATCAGCCTGATCAGCTGGGCGGCGGCCAGGCCCGCCAACGCGGCGGCGACACCGAGGACGACCGCGCGACCGGGCCGCTTCATCAGGGTCAGTGCCTGCGCGGCAGTGCTTGTCGGCCACAGCCGGGTGACCAGCCGGGCGTAGCCCCGGCCGAGCAGCACCGACGTCTCGCGCAGCGCCGGGCTGACGGTGCGCGCCCGCCACGCCGCGTCCACCTCGCTCAGGGCGGAAGCCAACGCCGCCACCGGTTCGTCCCGGTCGGCGGCTGGGTCTTCAGGCTCGGCGGTCGCTGCCGCCCGCGCGAACATTCGCGGCTGATCGGCGTCAGGGGCGCCGTTGCCCGCCGTCAGGACTGCAGCCTCCGCCCGGGCCAGCAAGTCCGAACCCGCCTCGACGGTTCCAGCCCGCTCCGGCACGGCTGTACCTGCCTCGACGGACCTTGCCCCGGCCAATGCGGCCGCCGCCGCCTCTCGGGACCTTGCCCCGCCCAGTAAGTCCGAACTCGCCTGGACGGCCCCCGCGCCGGCCCGCACGGCTGCACTCGCCTCGACGGTCCTTGCCCGGGCCAGCACGGCCGCCCCCGCCTCGACCGCGGTCACCGTCCGGAGCCTCGCTCTGATGTATCGCGGGACCTCGCCGGGGGGCATGCCGCCGCGGAGCGCGGGTTCCAGCCCGGCCGACTGGGTGTGCGCCCCGGTCGGCAGGCGCGCGTCCGCGAGCAGCATCATCATCACCTCCGCCGACATGCGAGCACCCTACGACGATCCAACCGAATCGATCCGTCACTGACGGCCCTTGGACCATCGCGCGGAGGGCCGTTACTGCCGGATGGATCCGCCCGACCTGCGCCCACATCACCGACGCCAGCCCGCGAGCAACAGCGCCCGCTCGACTCGGCCGACACATGCTCGACGATCGGCGAAGAACGAGCGCCCGGTGATGCGCACCACACACCAGCCGTTCGCGGCGAAAGCCTCCAACCGCCTGATGTCCTTGTCGAACTGAGTCGTGTCGACTCGGTGCTGATCTCCGTCGTACTCGACGACGACCCGCCACTCGCGGTACACCAGATCGCCACGGCCGATGAACCGGCCCCCAGCCGCGAGGATGTCCGCGTTCACCGCCGGTTCCGGCAAACCTGCGTCCACCATCGCCAGCCTGAGCAGAGTTTCGGGCCGCGACTCGGCGCCCTGTCGAATGAGCTCCACCGCGTCGGCCGCCACGCGTTTGCCACGACCCCGGTAACGGTCCACGCGTTCGCGGAGTTCACGGATCGAGGCCCAAGGGCGGTCGTCCCAGGGACCGGCAAACTTCGGTTGCAGGACAAGCGCGTCGCCGGCAGCAACCAGGTCGGGACGCGAGACCTGCAGTGCGAGTTGGCAGAACAACGATGCCGGATCGACGACCGGCAGTCCATGCCGGTGGATCCACGTCGTGAGTGGGTCGGCGATCTCATGACCCGCCGTTCCCCTTCGGCGCGGCCCGCGGTGCGGCGATCGGACGGCGACGTGCACGGGCTCGTTGCCACGCGCCCGCGGCAGCGGCAGTGGCCACAGGCGTGCCGCCGTGATGTGACTGAAGAAGCCATCGTCCGGGAGAACAAGTCCGAGCGCCCGACAACGGGCGAGGAGCGCGACGTCGACCGAGGTGGCCGTCCACGGCGGGTACTGGTTGACCACGGAATCCGCGGCATCGGCGGGTGAGCGTGCCAGCCGAACCCCGTGGAACGGTCGATCGAGGTCCGGGCCGCGCATGCGCTTTCGGCTCAGTCCTGTGGAGTGCCCCTGCGCGACGGTGAACGGTTCCGAGGACATCATCGTCGGAAGGGGGTGGCGGGGACCGGCCGGCATCGGCGAATGATCGCCGCCTCACCCGCCGCGGCCCGGAGTTGTCCACACGCGAGGGCAGTCGCTGGACTCGGAGCCGGCATCCATCCGGCAGAAACGGCCCCTCGAGAGCCCCGCCAAGGGCCATTCGTGACGGATCGATTCTCAGAACATCGCATACAGCTGGGCCAGCGGCAGCCACTCGGCGGGGGCGGGGACGACCACCTCGCCGTCGATGCGGATCTCGAAGGTCTCGGGCTTGATGTCGATGTCCGGGAGCGCGTCGTTGTTGATCATCTGCGCCTTGCCGACGTCCCGGGTCGGCTTCACGGCCGCCAACCCGCGCTTGAGCCCCAACCGCTCGCCGAGGCCGTCCTCGAGGGCGAACGGCGACACAAAGGACAGCGACAGCTCGGCGCCGATGGTGTCGGTCAGCGCCGGCCGCATCAGCACCGGCTGGGGCGTGGGGATGGAGGCGTTCGGGTCACCCAGCGCGCCCCACACGAGTCCGCCGCCCTTGAGCACGACGGCCGGCCGGATGCCGAAGAACTTCGGCTCCCACAGCACCAGATCGGCGAGCTTGCCCGGCTCGACGGAACCGATCTCGTCGTCGATGCCGTGCGAGATCGCCGCGTTGATGGTGTATTTCGCGATGTACCGCTTCGCGCGGAAGTTGTCCGCGGGCATGCCGCCGCCGATGTCGCCGCGCCGCGCCTTCATGACGTGCGCGACCTGCCAGGTCCGGCAGATCACCTCGCCGATGCGGCCCATCGCCTGCGCGTCGGACGAGGTCAGCGAGATGGCCCCCATGTCGTGCAGGATGTCCTCCGCCGCAATGGTTGTCGCGCGGATCCGGGACTCGGCGAAGGCCAGGTCCTCGGGCACGGCGGGATTGAGGTGGTGGCAGACCATCAGCATGTCGAGGTGCTCGGCCACGGTGTTCACGGTGTGCGGCAGCGTCGGGTTGGTCGAACCGGGAATGACGTTCGGCAGCCCGGCCAGGGTCAGGATGTCCGGGGAGTGACCGCCGCCGGCGCCCTCGACGTGGAACGCGCTGATCGACCGGCCCGCGATCGCGGCGATGGTGGAGGCGACGTAGCCGGCCTCGTTGAGCGAGTCGGAGTGCAGCGCGACCTGCAGTCCCCATTCGTCGGCCCCGCGCAGCGCGGCGTCGATCGCCGCGGGGGTGGAGCCCCAGTCCTCGTGCACCTTGTAGCCGCCGGCCCCGGCGAGGGCCTGCTCGCGCAGCCCCTCCATCGACACCGTGTTGCCCTTGCCGAGCAGCAGCAGATTGATCGGGTACGGGTCGATCGAGCGGTGGATCTTCTCCAGATGCCAGGCACCGGGTGTCACGGTGGTCGCCTTGGTGCCCTCGGACGGCCCGGTGCCGCCGCCGCCGAGCGTCGTCAAACCGGTCGCGAGGGCCTCGACGATCTGCGACGGGGAGATCAGGTGCACATGGGTGTCGATGCCGCCGGCGGTGAGGATTTTCCCTTCGCCGGAGATGACGTCGGTTGACGGGCCGATCCGCAGCAGCGGATGCACGCCGTCGGCGACGTCGGGGTTGCCGGAGCGTCCGATAGCGACGATCCGGCCGTCCCGGATGCCGACGTCGGCCCGGACGATCCCCCAGTGGTCCAGGATGATCGCGTTCGTGATGACGGTGTCCGGTGCCCCGTCGGCACGGGTCGTGCTGCCCTGCGCCATCGACTCGCGGATGGACTTTCCGCCGCCGAACACCGCCTCCTCGCCGCCCGCGGTCAGGTCATGCTCCACCTCGATCCACAGGTCCGTGTCGCCGAGGCGGACCTGGTCGCCGACGGTCGGCCCGTAGAGCGCGGCGTACTCGGAACGCGGTATCTGCACCATCTAGAGCTCCTGCTCGGCGGCCGTCTTGATCTGGATTCCGGGAATGACGCGGTTGCCTTGAAAAGCGACGGCGGCCACGGACCGGGATGCGCCTGGCTCGAACCGGCGCGACGTACCAGACGGAATGTCCAGCCGGAAGCCGTGCGCCGCAACCCGATCGAAGTCCAGCGAGGTGTTCGCGTCCGGCAGGTGCAGGTGCGAGCCGATCTGGATGGGCCGGTCGCCGGTGTTCACGATCAGCAGCTCGATCCGTTCCGCGTCGCTGCGGTCGGCGTTCAGCTCGATGGTTCCCGGGGCGGTGCGGATGGCGCCCGGACCGCTGGAGGACGTGGAGGCCATGGGAATCCCTTTCTTCTCAACGCTCTCGGTGGATCCGCAGTGCGCAGGACCCGGTCGTCACGCCGACCGCCGGTGTCGACCGTGCGCCGGCGATTGCTCGGTCGGCGTCCTCATGCGATCGGCTGGTGGATCGTGACGAGCTTGCGGCCGTCCGGAAACGTCGCCTCGACCTGGACGTCGGGCAGCATCTCGGCGACACCGTCCATCACCTGGTCCCGGGTGAGCACCTCGCGGCCGCTGTTCATCAGGTCGGCCACCGTGCGTCCGTCCCGCGCACGTTCGATCACCCAGGTGGTGAGCAGGGCGACGGTCTCCGGATAGTTCAGCTTGACGCCGCGGGAGAGCCTGTCCCGGGCCACCATGCCGGCGACGGCCAGCAGCAGCTTCTCGGTGTCGGCGGGGGTCAGATGCACCGGTGCCTCCTCGTCGGGACCGCGGTTCGGTCCGAGCTGTCGCCAGTCGTGCCGCTTCTCCTGCCCAGCGCTGCGCCGCAGCCGTCGCAACGCAACGGAACGGACAGCTCGGCGCCGGTCCCGCGAGATTGTGCATCAGCCATGTGTCCATTGCGTGTCGGCGGTCGTCGGCCCGCCATTCCGCCGCGAAAGGGCTCGGCGCGGAAATCACCGGACCAGGGGTGAGCCGTGGGCGTACTGTCGCCGGCTGGCCGGGTGCTCGAGTGCCGGCAGGACCACACCCACGAGGGAGGACGGCACCATGAGGCCCGCCAGCCAACCAGAGGTCCGCGCGGCGATGATCAACAGCTCGCGCGGGGAGGCCACCCGGATGAATTTCCCCGCCGGATACGCCGACATCGCGTGGCAGGACATCGAGTACCTGGGATGGCGTGATCCGAAGGCGCCGCAACGCGGCTACCTGATCGCCTGGCAGCGGGAGCGCCTCACCGGGGTGGCCCTGCGCGCACCCGAGGGGGTGACCAACAAGACCGTCATGTGCGCGCTCTGCCGGTCCACCCATTCCGGCGGCGGAGTCGCCCTGTTCGTGGCCCGCCGGGCCGGGGCCGCCGGGCGTAACGACAACACCGTCGGCACCTACATCTGCGCCGATCTGGCGTGCTCGAAGTACGCCCGGCTCGCCGCCCCGACCGCCGCGGTGTGGCCGGCCCCTGGCATCGATGTCGACCGGCGGCTGGCCGATCTCCTGCGGCGGACCGGCCTGTTCCTCGATCGGGTGCGGGGTTGATCTGTGTCAGCGCACGCGGAGGGCGCCAATGAACACACCCGAGGACGCCCGCTGCGTGGCACTGGCCGGAACGGACCGGGCGTGCGCCGCTCGGCCCTTGCTTTGATCGGGCAAAGGCCATCGAAGCGACTGGCAACGACGGCGGCTCAGCTCACGTCGGGATCGGTGCCGGGCGCCAACCCGTCCCAGGACCACCTCGGCATCGGCAACCCGTCGGGCACGTCGTCCGCGGAACGGTGGTAGCGGTACATGGTGGTGGTGGTCGCCCAGGCGAAGTAGTCGTGCAGCACCCGCCGGAGCCGTCCGTCGTCGATCGCAACGTCGTCCAACGCACCGTCGAAGCAGGCGATCGCGCTGGTGTTCATCTCGTCGTGTTCACCGTTACCGCTGTGGATCCGGACGACCGCCGACTCGTCGCCGTACTGCTCGGTGTAGACATTCGGGCCGCCCAACGACTCGCCCCAATAGGCCGCGAGCCGCTCGGTGTGATGCGGATCGAAGCCGTGGCTGAACGCGTGGCTGACGACCTCGTCGGCCATCACCCGCTCGTGCCAGGCGCGGGCGAGGCGCCGCATTCCGTCTGCGCCGCCGGCCGCCTCGTACAAGGTCTGCATCGTTCAACGATGGCACGCCCCGCCGCCGGTCGCCGGGTTGCCGTCAGGATCCAGGCTCGTCAACCGGATCGGGAAGGGCGACGCCAGGGTTCGCCGCCGACAGCAATTGCCGGACCAACGATTCGGTGTGCCGGTAGTCGCCCTCACCGAATTTGATGTAGCGCAGCGTTCCGTCGGCGTCGATGAGATAGGCCGCGGGCCAATAGCTGTTGCCGTAGCCCCGCCACGTCGCGGCGGCGTTGTCGAGTCCGACGGGGTAATGGATGCCCTCTTCGGCCACCGCATCGCGGACGTTGTCGGCATCCCGCTCGAAGGTGAATTCGGGGGTGTGGACCCCGATCACCTCCAGCCCGGCGTCCCGGTAACGGTCCGACCATGCCGTCACCCACGGCAGGACGTGCTGGCAATTGACGCAGGCGAACGTCCAGAAGTCCACCAGCACGACCTTTCCCCGCAGCCCCGTCAGGTCGACCGCAGCACCGCCGGGGGTGTTGATCCACGTGTCGATCCCCATGAGAGCCGGTGCGGAGCCGCAGTTCTGCAACGCCTCGGCGGCGGACTGGCAGGTGACCACGGGGCCCGACGCCGGCGCGGCAGCGGCCATCGAGTCCTGGGTCGCCGCAGACCCGGCACGTGGCGGCGGTGTCGGTGCGGAATTCGCATCGGGGGCACCGAGCTGCCGCAACGCATCTCGAGCGGTCAGGTTGTCCTCGATGAGCCCCTGGGCGGCGGTCGTGTACGAAGGCACCCAGCCGGACAGCACCGGTCCCGCGCCCAGGGTGATTGCCACCGCAAGGGCCATCATCACCACGCCGCCGGCGATCCGGAATCGACGAATTCCGGACCGGGCGCGAGCAGTGCGGATGCCGATTCGCTCACCCCAATAGGCGATGAGCAGCAGCGGGATCGCCGTACCGATGGAGAAGCCGGCGGTCAGGACGACAACGCCGCCGTCCACGTCGCCGGTGGCCCCGGCGATCGCGATGGCTGCGATCACCGGGCCCGCGCACGGCACATACAGTGCGCCCAACGCAAGCCCGAGGACGAAGGGTCGGGTCGTCCCCGCGGGCGTGTACCGCGGGAAGCGGCTGAACGGTCGCTGCAGTTGGCGCTGAACACTCGGCACCAACAACCCGAGTCCCGCGGTGAACAGCACCAGCAGGCCCGCCCATCGCACGACATCGGCCGGCAGGTGCAGGGCCGTCACCACCGTCGAACCGGCAAGGGTCAGAACCGCGAAACTTCCCACCAGGCCGGTGACGATGAGCAGCGGCGCACTGCGAGGCCGGGCGGCGACCGGTACCGCGGTACCGACACCGTCCTGCCCTGGGATGACGCCGCTCGGAGCGACGCCGCCCGCAGCGACCCCGCCCGCAGCGACCCCGCCCGCAGCGACCCCGCCCGGAGCGACTCCGCCCGCAGCAACCCCACCGGCGGCGACACCCCCCGCCCCGAAGAACACCACCGGCAGGACGGGCAGCACACACGGCGAAACGGCCGTCACCGCGCCGGCGAGAAGTCCGATCAGCAGCAGCGTCAGCACGAGGTCGCACCGCGTTCAGCCGTCATGGTTCGTTCTTAGCCCCCGCGCGACGGCGCGTCAGCAGTTCGGACCTTACGGAACCGGGAACAGACAGCATCCCCGCCCCGGCTAGTGCCGGGACGGGGATGGTGTCGCGGGTCAGCGCCGAACGTCAGAGCTTCGACGTGTCAGACCTGCGTTTGTCAGAGCTGGGAGGGCTGCGCCTGCGGCAGGGTGACGGTCCGCGAGCCCAGGTCGAGAACCGTCGTGCCGTCCACGGTGCTCGCGTGGTCGGCGACCCATTGACGATCCCGGCTGACCGACAGCTTCGACGCGCTGGCGGCGAAGCCCTGGATCTCGACGTCGTCGCCGTCCTGACCGTCCAGGACGTCGTTGCCGGGTCCGCCCAGCAGGACGTCGTCGCCGAGCCCACCCAGGATGGTGTCGTCGCCTTCACCACCGATCAGCACGTCGTCACCGTCACCGCCGTCCAGGGTCAGCAACGCGGAACCGGCGGCCACACCGGAGGCGTCGACGACATCGTCACCGGCCAGGGCGCGCACCGTCACCCGGTCGTTGGCCGCTTCGACTCCGGTCAGGGAGATCGCCGCCGGCAGCCCGGTGACCTCGGTGCTGCCCGACCTGCCGTTCACCACCACCACGTCGTCGCCGTTGGTCGCGTTCACGATGACGTTGTCAGCGGCCCCGTCGCCACCGCCACCGGATGCTGCAAGGTCCGTGGCGAGCCGGGTCAGGTCGGTGCCGCTCAGATCGTTGACCGTGAGCGTGTCCGCGCCGCCCAGTGCTGTGAGGTTCAGGGTCTCGACGTCATTGAGGTCCATCGTGATGGCGGCGACGTCGCGGGTGAAACGCACGCGTCCTCCGTTGGCCGAGACGTCGAACCTCTCACTGATGTTGGCGCCGTTGAACAGCATGGTGTCCGTGCCGTCCTGGCCCTCCACCGTGTCGCTGCCGTCGCCGGGGTTCCACTGGAACGAGTCGTCGCCGGCGCCCAGCAGCGCGAGATCGTTGCCCCGGCCGCCGTTGACGGTGTCGTTCCCGTCGCCACCGAGGATGGTGTCCGCTCCGTCGGAGCCGGTGATGGTGTCGTTGCCGGCGCCGCCGTCGACGGTGATCTGGATCAAAGCGGCCAGACCGTTGCTGCCGGTGAAGGTGTCGCCGCCGCCGTTGGCGTTGACGACGAGCTTTTCCGACGTGCCGATGTCCAGGGAGAAGGGTGCAGGGTTGACCCGGTCGAAGCGCACCCGGGTGCCGTTGGCGGTGGTGGTGAACTGCTCGGCACCGTTGCCGCCGTTGACCTCCACGGTGTCGGTGCCGACCCCGCCCTCGTTGAGGTCGGTGTCGTCGCCCGGACCCCAGATCATCCGATCGTCGCCGCCCTGACCGAAGGCCTGGTCATCGCCGTCACCGCCGGTGATGGTGTCGTTGCCGTCGCCGCCGAAGAGCAGGTCGGATCCGCCCTTGCCGACCAGGGTGTCGTTGCCGCCCTGACCGAACAGCTGATCGTTCGCCGAGCCGCCGGTCAGCACGTCGTTGCCTTCGCCGCCGAACAGATTGGCCCGCGGCAGCGCACCGTGGGTCTCGTTGATCGTCACGACATCGTTGCCACCGAGGCCGAACACCGAGATCTGTGTGGTATTCGCAACTGTCGGTGTATCACCCTTGACCTGGACGGCGCCGCCGTTGACCAGGATGGTTCCGGCAGCGTTCCGGCTGATGGCGATGGTGTTGTTCAGGCTGTCCCCCGAGACGCTCAGCGCGCCGCCGGAGAAGGTTGCCACCGTGGCGGCGCTCGCGGCGCCCGCGGTGGTCAGCATGGTGCCGCCGGCGATGGCTGCGGTGGCCAGGACGGGGCCGATCCGACGCCGCCAGATGCTGGGCAGTTGTTCCACGATGGGATCTCCATTTCGCTGTCGCACCGGCCGTGGCGGCCGGTTCTCGAACAGCGATACGGACGCGTCGGCGAAACGGTTCTCGGCCGATCCCGGTGTGACACAGAAGGTGTGCGCCCTGCATGTCTGCGCTGACGGCCCGCGCGACCGGTCCCGACCAACCCACGGAAACTGCGGGTGTCGACCTCAGGGCAGCAGATCGTAGGCGGGCACCGTCAGGAAGTCGACGAACGAATCCAGGGTGCACAGGTCGTAGATCAGGTTGCGACCGTCGGCCAGCAGTTCCCGCCCGTGCGGCAACTCCGACCAGTTGTCGGCCAACCGCTCGGTTGCCGTGTCGAGCAACGCGGTGATCAGCGCCGCGCTGACTCGCCGGCCGTTGTCCATCACCACCCGGTTCCGGCGCCACTGCCATACCTGGCACCGCGAGATCTCCGCAGTCGCGGCATCTTCCATCATGTTGTTGATGCCGACCGCGCCGCTACCGGCCAGCCAGTTGACGGTGTACTCGAGTGCGACCTCGATGTTGGTGCGCAGCCCCTGCCCGGTGACGGTCAACGGCAGCGACCGGATGTCGAGCAGGTCCTTGGCCGTGACCACCGCCGGTTGCAGCGGAACGTCGAGCTGGTTGGGTCGCTCCCCCAGCGCCGCGTCGAAGATCTCCCGGCAGATCGGTACGAGGTCCGGATGGGCCACCCACGAGCCCTCGTACCCCGCCGCTGCCTCGCGCGATTTGTCGGCGCGGACCTTGTCGAACGCGACCGCGTTGATCTCCGGGTCCCGGCGGGACGGAATGAACGCGGCCATCCCGCCGATGGCGTAGGCACCGCGCCGGTGGCAGGTGGCGACCAACAGGTCGGAATACGCCTTCATGAACGGCGCGGTCATGGTGATGGTGTTGCGGTCGGGCAGCACATATTGTTCACCGGCATCGCGGAAGGTCTTCACGATGGAGAACAGGTAATCCCACCGGCCGGCGTTCAATCCCGCGGCGTAATCGCGCAATTCATAGAGGATCTCGTCCATTTCGAAGGCGGCCCAGATGGTCTCGATCAGCACGGTGGCGCGGACTGTCCCGCGCGGCAGACCCAGCGCATCCTCGGAGAAGGCGAACACCTCGGACCAGAGCCGCGCCTCCAGGTGCGACTCCATTTTCGGCAGATAGAACGCGGGACCGGCGCCGCGGGCGAGCAATTCCTGCGCATTGTGGAAGAAGTACAGCCCGAAATCGACCAGCGCGCCGACCAGCGGCGCCCCGTCGATCGTCAGGTGTTTCTCCGTCAGGTGCCAGCCGCGCGGCCGCGGCACGATGACCGCAAGCTCGGTATCGGCGTTCAACCGGTAGGACTTGCCGCCCTGGTCCAGTGCGACGGTGCGCCGGATCGCGTCGTGCAGGTTGAGCTGGCCGGAGATGACGTTGCGCCAAGCGGGGGTGTTCGCGTCCTCGAGGTCCGCGAGCCAGACCTTGGCGCCCGAGTTCAGCGCGTTGATCGTCATCTTGCGGTCGGTGGGTCCGGTGATCTCCACCCTGCGGTCCGCCAGGTACTCCGGGATCGGGGCGACCGTCCAGTTCCCCGACCGCACACCGGCGGTCTCCGGCAGGAAATCCAGCGGCTCCCCGACGGCGACCGCATCGCGGCGGCACTGGCGGGCTGCCAGCAGCTCGTCACGACGGGCGGCGAACCGCACGTGCAGCTCTTCCACAAAGGCCAGCGCGGCCGGCGTCAGGACGCTCTCCGTGCCCTCGACGGGTGGACCGGAGACGGTGATCCGACTGCTCACAAAACATGTCCCTTCCATCACGGACCCGGTTCGGCGGCTGCGACAGCCCACGAAGGTGCCGCCCGGCGGAGACCCGCTGAACGGCCTTCAGCTGAGCTGCCGCCCGCCTTCGTCGGTGAGGCGGTCCCGACGCGACCTGCGCACTGTCGTCCGGCCAGGTTGCGGCGGTGCACGTCAGCGGTAAACGAGGTGTTAAGGGTTTGCGCCGACCGCCCGAACGCGGATCGGGCGAGTTCGGGAATCAGGCCAACTCCGCGGCCAGTTTCCGACCCTCCGCCGCCAGCAGCGGCACGGCCCGGTCGACGGTCTCCGGGGTCATCCGGCCCGCCGGCCCGGAGACCGACAGCGCCAGCCGGGCCCGCACTCCCGGCACGGCGACCGCAACACACCGCACACCCAGCTCCTGCTCGCCGTCGTCGACGGCATAGCCGTGTTCGGCCGACCAGCGCAACTGCTCGGCGAAGACGTCGGGGTCCGTGATGGTGTGCTCGGTGTGCCGCGGCATACCCGTGCGCTGCAACAGTTCTCGCACCTCACCTGGTGCCATGTCGGCCATGATCGCCTTACCGACCGCGGTGCAGTGCGGCAGCACCCGGCGGCCGACCTCGGTGAACATCCTCATGGAATGCCGCGACGGCACCTGGGAGATGTACACGATCTGATCTCCGTCCAGGGACGCCAGGTTGGCCGTCTCCCCCAGTTCGTCGACGAGCCGGGCGAGGTGCGGTCGGGAAATGACGCTGAGCATGGTGGAGGAGCTTTCCGCCAACAGCAGGATCCGCGGACCCAGCGCGTACTGACGGGACGGCTCCTGCCGCAGATACCCCAGGTCGACCAGGGTGCGCGCCAGCCGATGAATGGTCGGCAACGGCAGGCCGGATGACGCGGCCAGAGCGGACAGGCCCATCACGCCGCCATTGGCGGCCAGCACCTCCAGAATCGTGAAGGCGCGTTCGATCGACTGAACCCCGCCACCGGACCGCCGTGCGGCGTTCGCGATCTCCGCCGTGCCGGGGCCCGGAACGGGACCGTCGGTGTCGCTGCGGGGGGGCTCGACGTCAAGGACCATCCGCAAACTCCTTCGGGCAGCCACACATGGCGGCGGTAAATTCCGGATGACGGAAGTATACGGTCACCTTGCGGGCGTCGACGGCTCCCGTGGGCTCGCGTAGCCTCTGCTTCGTGCGCCTGGTTGCCGAATTCACCACCGAGCCGTTCCGTGGCGAGGGCACCCCGCCGGCTCATGCGGTCCGGGCCTGGGAGGTCATCCAGTTGGCCGGGTTGACCGGTGAGTTCGGCCCGCTCGGAACCCAATTCGGCGGCGAGCGGGACGAGGTGCTGGACACCCTGCGCGACGTGCTGGCCGCGGCCATCGCCGCCGGCGCCAAGCGGGTGACCGTCCAGGTCACTCCCGAGGGCTGACCGTGGCAGAGCCGGCCCATCCGGTGCTCGCGGCGGTTCGCCCGCTGCTGGACCGGATCGGGGCCGCCGTTGTCGGACCGGCAGACCTGCTCGCCGACGACGTGCCGCTGGTGTGGGACGGGGAAATCGTCGCGGGGATCCGGCTGAGCGCTGAGATTCCGGTGGACGGCGCGGACCGGCACCCGGGAGGCGCCGACCGCGCCGCGCAGTCGGCCGATCCCATCCCCGGTCCGGCGGGCCGGAGCCCTGGTCGGCCCGACCCGGCGACGGTGACCACCGGGGGTTCCGCCGTGGTCAGCGAGGCGGCGGGCGGCCTCGACGGCATCATCGTCGAACTCGAGCGGTCCCTCGGCACCCCGCTGGCCGAATTGACCCGATCCGGCAAGCAGCAGGCGGTTCGCCTGCTGGAGGAGGCCGGGGCGTTCTCCTATCGCAAGTCGGTGGAGGTGGTGGCGGCCGCGCTCGGCGTCAGCCGGTTCACCGTCTACAACTACCTGAACAGGGATCGCGACTGACGTACGCGGCACAGCCGGGCGCGCACCCGCCACCAGCCGGGGCCGGGATCACGGCGGCGACCACCGATCAGACCCCGCAGCGAGCCGTCACTGCCCATCGGCCGCACTCACCCCAACCGTGCACAACCAACTTCAACAAACTGTTGACGTGATGCGGGACACGTTCTATATTTCGACCTGCGGAAGATTGGTTCCGAACTGTGGTTCGACGGAGAGCAGGTGCACACCTCATGGCGGCTTCCCGCCCGTGCCACGGCCACCGACGGTTCCGCGACGCGGTCCTCGGAATCTCATGCGAACCGGTCGATTTCGTGCCGGTCGATTCCGAGCATGCTCGGCGCACGTGACCAATCCCGGGTGGGACACCCACCGAAGCCGACCAACCCTCGCTCGCATCACCACCGCGGTGCTGCCGAGCCCTCCATCCCCGAGACCCCACAAGGGAGCTGACGAGAAGATGACCATCGTCCTGGGCGCCAACCAGTACGGCAAGGCCGAGAACCGCCTGGTCCGGGTGTACCGCGACACACCGCGACACGAAATCCGGGACCTGAATGTGTCGTCATCGCTGCGCGGCGATTTCCGGGACGCGCACATCACCGGCGATCAGGCCGCGATCCTGCCCACCGACACCCAGAAGAACACCGTGTACGCGCTGGCCAAGGAAAAGGGAGTGCGGTCCATCGAGGAATTCGCGCTGACCCTGGGCGACCACTTCATCGCGGCCACCCCGAAGGCGACCGGCGCCCGGATCGAGATCGAGGAGTACTTCTGGGACCGCATCAGCATCGACGGCCAACCGCACGATCATGCCTTCGTCCGCAACGGCGGTGAGACCCGCACGACGGTGGTGACGGTGGAGGGCCGAGGTGCGGATCGTCGCGTCTGGGCGGTGTCCGGGTTCAAGGACCTGGTGGTGGCGAAAACCACCGGTTCGGAATTCTGGGGATTCCTGAAGGACGACTACACGACGCTGCAGGAGACGACCGATCGGATTCTGGCGACCTCGCTGGTGGCCCGGTGGCGTTACGACTCCGTCGACAACGGAAACGATGGCGCGACCATCGATTTCGACAAGTCCTACACGCAGATCAGGGCCATGCTGCTGAAGCGGTTCGCGGAGGTGCACAGTTACGCCCTGCAGCAGACGCTCTACGCCATGGGCGAGTCGGTGCTCGAGGAATTCCCGGAGGTCGCCGAGATCAAGTTCAAGGCGCCGAACAAGCACCATTTCCTCGTCGACCTCTCGCCGTTCGGGGACGAGAATCCGGGCGAGGTCTTCTACGCCGCGGACCGGCCCTACGGCCTGATCGAGGCGGCCGTCGAACGCGACGACGCGTCGGCGGCCGGCTCCGCGTGGAACAGCGTGCCCGGCTTCTGCTGACAGCCGGAAGCGAACGGCTTCACTGCGCTTCGCCCGGGCGCCGTGCCCGCGCGGTGCGCCGCTGCCCGAATGTCACCACCTGCCTTTCAGGTCTGAATACCCCCGATCGAATTCACCTGTAAGAATTCCCCGGCCGGACCTCACCTCCGAACATTCCGCCTTCCCGTGGACCAGCACCTGGACCGAAAGGGCATCTCATGGCGTCATCGACGAAATCTCCGGGACGTACCAAGTCGATCAAGCATCCGGTCGACCAGGTGCTCCCGGTCCCTAAGCTGGCGATCTACGGAATCCAGCACGTGCTGGCGTTCTATGCCGGCGCGGTCATCGTGCCGATCCTGCTGGCCAGTTCCATCGGCCTCAGCCAGGAACAGCTGATCCACCTGATCAACGCGGACCTGTTCACCTGCGGTATCGCCTCGATCATCCAGTCGGTCGGTTTCTGGAAGATCGGCGTCAAACTGCCGCTGCTGCAGGGCGTCACCTTCACCGCCGTGTCGCCGATGATCGCGATCGCGCTCGCCAACGGCGGCGGAACCGAAGGCCTGCTGTACATCTACGGCGCGGTGATCGTCGCGGGTCTTTTCACCTTCTTCGTCGCGCCCTATTTCGCGAAGTTGATCAGGTTCTTCCCCCCTGTCGTCACCGGCACGGTGATCACCATCATCGGTATCGCCCTGTTGCCGGTTGCCGCGTTGGACGCGGTCGGCGGCGGCGCCAACCCGGATCCCACCAGCAGCAAGAACCTGGCGTATGCCATGGGCACGCTGGCGATCATTGTCATCATCCAGCGGGTGTTCAAGGGATTCATGGCCACGGTCGCGGTGTTGGCCGGGCTGGTGATCGGCACCGGGGTCGCGTTCATCCTCGGTGATGCGTCCTTCGCCAGCGTTTCGACCTCCGACGTGGGTCGGGGTGACCACCCCGTTCTTCTTCGGCATCCCGAAGTTCTCGGCCGCCGCGATCATCTCGATGATCGTCGTCATGCTGATCACCGCGGTGGAGACCACCGGCGACGTCTTCGCCACCGGCGAGATCGTCGAGAAGCGGGTCGGTGCCCAGGATGTCTCCAGGGCGCTGCGGGCCGACGGGCTGTCCACCTTCATCGGCGGTGTGCTGAATTCGTTCCCGTACACCTGTTTCGCCGAAAACGTCGGGTTGGTCCGGCTGACCCGGGTGAAGAGCCGTTACGTGGTGGCCGCCGCCGGCGTTTTCATGATCCTCATCGGGCTGATCCCCAAGGCCGGCGCGCTGGTCGCCAGCGTCCCGCCGCCGGTGCTCGGTGGCGCGGCCATCGCGATGTTCGCGACCGTGGCCGTCGTCGGCATCCAGACCTTGGCCCGGGTGGATTTCCACGACCACCGCAACGTCGTCATCGTCGGCACCAGCATCGGCCTGGCCGTGTTCGTCACGGTGCAACCCGATGTGGCCAAGGCCGTTCCCGAGTGGGCGCAGATCATCTTCGGCAGCGGCATCACGCTGGGCAGCCTGACCGCCATCCTGCTGAACCTGATCTTCCACCACGTCGGCAAGAACTTCGGCCCCGCGGTCGCCGGGCGCCCCGGCGCCGGTGTCATCCGGCTGGACCAGGTCAACGAGATGAGCCGGGAAAAGTTCGTCCAGACCTTCGGTGGGCTTTTCCAGGGCCCGACCTGGGTGGTCGAGCGGGCGTACGACCAGCGTCCGTTCACCGACACCCACGACCTGCGGATGGCGTTCCAGGAGGCGCTGTTCTCCGCCGACCGGACCGAGCAGCACGACCTGCTGTCGTTCTACCCGGACCTGGGCAGTGACGCCGTCGAGGGCGAGACCCGCAGCGAGTGGACCGACACGCGACCAGGGCTCGGTGGGGCTGACCACGCTCAACGACGAGGACCACGAGGAGTTCGCGCACCTGACCGAGGCCTACCGGGACCGGTTCGGTATCCCGCTGATCGTCTCCGTGCGCGATGTGGACAAGCGCGACGAGATCCTCAAGACCGGCTGGGCAGCGCATGCAGAACGCGCCCACCCAGGAGCACGCGGCCGCGATCATCGAGGTTGCCAAGATCGTCAACCACCGGTTCGACGACCTGGTCGCCGACGCCAGCCCCATCCTGGGCGCCAGGGCCGTCCGGATGGAGGCCGCCCCGTTCGGCGGACCGGACAGGACCCGGCACGCCACAAACCAGGATCGGCCCACCGCCGGTCTGCGTGCGGTTCAACCAGCATGTCCGAGGCCGATGCAGAGCGACTCTGGCAGTCCTGCCTGGATGTGCCGCGCTGGGTCGACGAGGTGCTGGCCGGCCGTCCGTACGACGCTGCACCGGCCGTTTCCTGCACCGGGCAGGATCGCCGCCGCGTCCTTCTCCGACGAGGAGATCGACGCCGCCCTGGCCCGGCACCCCCGGATCGGCGAGCGGCCGGAGCCGGTCATGACGCCGAGTTCTCCGATCGGGAGCAGGCCGCCGTCGGCGCCGCCGACCCGGCCATCACCGACGCGATCCGCGCCGGCAACGCCGAGTACGAGAGCAGGTTCGACCGGGTCTTCGTGATCAGGGCGGCCGGTCGTACGCCGACCGAGATCCTGGCCGAGCTGCGGCGCAGGCTGAGCAACACGGCCGCTCAGGAGCGGGTCGAGGTGACCACCCAATTGCGGGAGATCGCGCTGACCCGGCTGGAAACGGTGTTGGCCTGATGGGTAGCGGCGCCCGCGCAGCCGCCGAGAACGGCGGCGGGAACGGTGGCGGGAACGCGGAGGTCACGGTGCTCGAGGGCGCGCACGTGGTGACGGTGGACGGCTCGGGTTCCGAGTTCGCCGACGGTCATGTGGTGATCACCGGCAACCGGATCACCGCAGTCGGCCCGGGCGCAGCCCCTGCCACGGTCGGCGACGCGCGCCGGATCGATGCATCGCGCTGCCTGATCACCCCGGGGCTGGTGAACACCCATCACCACCTGTACCAGTGGATCACCCGCGGGCTCGCGGTCGACGACACCCTGTTCGGCTGGCTGACCACGCTGTACCCGGTGTGGGGCCGGATCGACGCCGACCTGGTGCACACCGCCGCCAGCGGCGGATTGGCCTGGTTGGCGAAGACCGGCTGCACCACCACGACCGACCATCACTACGTCTTCCCGCGCGACGGCGGCGACGTGCTGGCGGCGGAAATCGCTGCGGCGCAGCGGGTCGGGCTGCGGTTCCACCCGACCCGCGGGTCGATGGACCTCGGGCAGAGCAAGGGCGGGCTGCCGCCGGACAACGTGGTGGAGGACATCGACGCGATCCTGGCCGCCACCGAGTCGGCGATCGACACCTACCACGACCCGTCCTTCGACTCGATGCTGCGGATCGGTGTCGCACCGTGCTCGCCGTTCTCCGTCACCGGCGATCTGCTCAAGCAGACCGCGGATCTGTCCCGGCGCAAGGGCGTGCGCATGCACACCCACCTGTGCGAGACGGTCGACGAGGAGGACTTCTGCCGGGAGAAGTTCGGCTGCTCGCCCGGTCGAGTATGTGGAATCCCTCGGCTGGCTGGGGCCGGATGTCTGGCTGGCGCATGCCGTGCACCTGACGGACGCGGCGATCGCGTCGCTGGCCGCCACCGGCACCTCGGTGGCGCACTGCCCGACCTCCAACGCCAGGCTGGGCGCCGGGCATCAGCCGGAGCCGGGACCTGCGGGACGCCGGCGTGGCGGTCGGCCTCGGCGTGGACGGTGCCGCCTCCAACGAGGCCTGCTCGCTGCTGGAGGAGGTGCGGCACGCCCTGCTGTTCGCCCGGGCCCGCGGTGGACCACAGGCGCTGACCGTGCGGGACGCGCTGGAGATGGCCACCATGGGCGGAGCCCGGGTGCTGGGCCGGGCGGACGAGATCGGCTCGCTCGAGGTCGGCAAGCTCGCCGACCTGGCGGTGTGGCGGCTGGACACGTTGGCGCACATCGACATCGCCGATCCGGTGGCCGCGCTGGTGCTCGGCGCGCCGCCACCGCTGGAGCTGCTGATGGTCAACGGCCGGACGGTCGTCGAGAACGACCGACCGGTGACGATCGACGAGGACGCGCTCGCCGGCGAGGTGCGCGCTGGCGAGCAGGACGCTGCTGGCCAGGGCCGGGGGACACTGATGACCGGCAGATCTGAACGAACTTGGAACGATCTGGCGGAGATTGAAGCCGGAACGAGGAGTTGTGACATGAAGTCTTCCGTGACAGTGAACGGCCGGCCGCACGAGCTCGGAGAAGTCGGGGGCCACGTCACCCTGCTGGACTGGCTGCGGGCCAGCGGGTTCACCGGCAGCAAGGAGGGCTGCGCGGAGGGCGAGTGCGGTGCCTGCGCCGTCATGGTGGCCCGGCCGGCCGGTGACGACCGCGAGCCGGTGGACCGCGATCAACGCCTGCCTGGTCCCCGCGGCCGGCCTGGACAACCAGGAGGTGATCACCGCCGAAGGCCTCGGCAACGGTCAACTGCACCCGGTGCAACGGGAGATGGCCGACCGTGGCGGGTCGCAGTGCGGTTACTGCACACCGGGTTTCATCTGCTCCATGGCCGCGGAGTACTACCGCGCCGGCCGCAGCGGGGATACCTCCGCCACTCCCGGAGCGTGCCGCCGAGGCCGAGCCGGACACCAGCGGCGAGGCGGCGGAAGCTCCCTCGGCGGCAACGGTGCCGATCCCGCCGGTGTAGATCCCGTCGGTGCCGAACCCGCTGGTGCCGATCCCGCTGGTGCCGATCCCACTGGTGCCGATCATGCTGGTGCTGATCCCACTGGTGCTGATCCCACTGGTGCTGATCCCACTGCGGCCGGCCACGCCCCCGACCACGAGCACGGCCCGAACGGCTTCGACCTGCACGCCCTGTCCGGAAACCTGTGTCGCTGCACCGGTTACCGGCCGATCCGGGACGCCGCGTACGCGCTCGATACGCCGACCGAGACCGACCCGCTGTTCGCCCGGCTCGACCGTCCCGCACCCGAACCCGCGGCCGACCCGGATCACCAGCGACCAGGGCGCCTTCGTGCGCCCGGCCGATCTGGCCGAGGCCCTCGAGCTGCTCGCCGAGAACCCGGACGCGCGGGTGCTGGCCGGCTCCACGGACTGGGGCGTCGAGCTGAACATCCGGCACTCCCGCGCCGCGCTGACCATCGGCATCGATCGGCTCGCGGAATTGCGGCAGTTCACCGTCGGCGCCCACAGCATCGACTTCGGTGCCGCGCTGACCCTGTCGGAGGTGGAACGCTCGCTGGAGGGTCGGGTGCCGCTGCTGGCCCAGTTGTTCCCGCAGTTCGCGTCCCGGTTGATCCGCAACGGCGCCACCTTCGGCGGCAACCTCGGCACCGCCTCGCCGATCGGCGACAGCCCGCCCGCGCTGCTGGCGCTGGACGCGACGCTGGTGCTGACCTCGAGCCGAGGGTGACCGGGAGGTCCCGCTGGCCGACTACTTCACCGGATACCGACAGACCGTCAAGCGGCCCGACGAGTTGATCAAGGCGATCCGTGTCCCGACGCCGGTCGCGCCGATCAGCGCATTCCACAAGATCTCCAAGCGCCGGTTCGACGACATCTCCAGTGTGGCCGTTGGTTTCGCGCTCAGGCTGGACGGGGGCGGGGACGGCGATGCGCCGGTTGTCGGCGACATCAAGATCGGCCTGGGCGGAGTCGCGGCCACCCCGCTGCGGGCCGCGCGTACCGAGGCCTTCCTCACCGGGAAGCCCTGGACGGCATCGGTGATCGAGCAGGCGGCCGAGACCCTCAACGGCGAGGCCACCCCGATCAGCGATCATCGGGCCAGCGCGGCGTACCGGACCGCGATGCTCGGTGCGTCGCTGCGCAAGTTCCACGCGGAGAACGCGGGAATTCCACCTACCCGCGTCTTCCAGGAGGTCGGACGATCATGAGCAAGGCACACGGGCCGCTGGCCGACCGGCCGACCAATCCCAAGGTCGGGCTGGAGATCTCGCACGAGAGCGCCGGGCTGCACGTCACCGGAAAGGCCCTGTACACGCAGGATCTGGTGAACCGCACCAAGGACACCCTGCATGCCTGGCCGGTGCAGGCGCCGCACGCGCATGCGCTGGTCACCGGCCTGCGGGTCGAGCCGGCCTACGCCGTGCCCGGGGTGGTCCGGGTGCTGACCGCCGATGACGTACCCGGTCTGAACGATGCCGGCGAGAAACACGACGAGCCGCTGTTCCCCACCGAGGTGATGTTCTACGGGCACGCCGTCTGCTGGGTGCTGGGTGAGTCGTTGGAGGCCGCCAGGCAGGGCGCCGACGCGATCGGGGTGGACTACCAGGTCCTGCCGTCGCTGATCACCATCCAGGACGCCATCGCGGCCGAGAGCTTCCAGGGCACGCCGCGTACGGTCAGCCGGGGCGACGCGGACGCCGCGATGGAAGCCGCGGCACACCGGTTCACCGGCGAGTTCGAATTCGGCGGTCAGGAGCACTTCTACCTGGAGACCAACGCCGCGCTCGCCCTGGTCGACGAGAACGGCCAGGTCTTCGTGCAGTCCAGCACCCAGCACCCCTCCGAAACCCAGGACATCGTTGCGCACGTGCTCGGGACGCCCGCGCACGAGATCACCGTGCAGTGCCTGCGGATGGGCGGGGGTTTCGGCGGGAAGGAATTCCAGCCGCACGGCCTGGCCGCGGTCGCCGCGCTCGGCGCGGTGCTCACCGGCCGGCCGGTGAGCCTGCGGCTGAACCGAACCCAGGACATCACGATGACCGGCAAGCGGCACCCGTTCCTGGCCACCTGGGAGGTCGGCTTCGACGAGCACCACCGCATCTGCGCACTGCGCGCCACGCTGACCAGCAACGGCGGTTGGAGCCTGGACCTGTCCGAACCGGTGCTCGCCCGGGCGTTGTGCCACATCGACAATGCCTACTGGATCCCGGCTATCACCGTGCACGGCCGGATCGCCAAGACCAACCGCAGCTCGAACACGGCCTTCCGCGGCTTCGGTGGCCCGCAGGGCATGATCGTCATCGAGGACATCCTGGGTCGCTGCGCGCCGTTGCTGGGCGTCGAGCCGGAGACGCTGCGGCGCACCAACTTCTACGAGCCGGGCCAGACCACGCCGTACGGGCAGCCGGTGCGGCACGCCGAGCGGCTCGCCGACATCTGGTCGATCCTCACCGAGCGCAGTGCCTATCCCGCCCGCAAGGCGGAGATCGCCGCGTTCAACCGTGCGCATCCGCACACCAAACGGGCCCTGGCGATGACGCCGGTCAAGTTCGGCATCTCGTTCAACCTGACCGCGTTCAACCAGGCCGGTGCCCTGGTGCACGTCTACAAGGACGGCTCGGTGCTGATCAATCACGGCGGCACCGAGATGGGACAGGGCCTGCACACCAAGATGATCCAGGTCGCGGCCACCTCGCTCGGCGTGCCGCTGAGTTTCGTCCGGCTCGCCCCGACCCGGACCGACAAGGTGCCCAACACCTCTGCCACCGCGGCCAGCTCGGGCGCGGATCTCAACGGCGGCGCGATCAAGAACGCCTGCGACCAGATCCGGGCGAGGTTGAACGTCGTCGCCGGCGGCAAGCTCGGCGTCCATCCCGACGACGTGCGTTTCGTCGACGGCGTGGTCACCGGGATCGGCTTCCACGACCGGCAGATCGACTGGGCGGAGCTGGTGCACGACGCCTACTTCCAGCGCGTGCAACTCTGGGCCGCCGGCTACTACCGGACCGCGGGACTGCACTGGGATTCCTCCGTCATGCAGGGCGAGCCGTTCAAGTACTACGCCTACGGCGCCGCCTGCTCCGAGGTCGAGGTGGACGGCTTCACCGGCGCGTACCGGGTGCGGCGGGTGGACATCGTGCACGACGTCGGGGACAGCCTGTCCCCGCTGATCGACATCGGCCAGATCGAAGGCGGTTTCGTGCAGGGCGCCGGCTGGCTGACCCTGGAGGAACTGCGCTGGGACACCAGCGACGGAGCGAACCGCGGGAGATTGAACACCCAGGCGGCCAGCACCTACAAGATCCCGAGCTTCTCGGAGATGCCCGAGGAGTTCAACGTGCACCTGTTCGAACGGGCCACCGAGTCCGGGGTCGTCTACGGGTCCAAGGCCGTCGGCGAGCCCCCGCTGATGCTGGCGTTCAGCGTCCGGGAGGCGCTGCGGCAGGCAGCGGCCGCCTTCGGACCGCGGGGCTGGTCCGTCGATCTCGGCTGCCCGTCGACCCCGGAGGCGGTCTACTGGGCGATCGACGCGGCCCGGTCTGCCGCCGGCACGCCGTCGGCCAACGGCGGCAGTTCGGTGGCGCACGCGGTGCTGACGGGGGTGTGAGCAGTGGACTGGCTCAGCGCCGTCGAGCAGCTCCGCCGGGACGGCGTCCCGGGCGTGCTGGTGACGGTGATCAAGGTGCGCGGGCACGCCCCGCGGGACGCCGGCGCGAAGATGGTCGTCGGCGCCGACCACAGCTGGGGCAGCGTGGGCGGCGGCAACCTGGAGGAGGCCGCGGTGCAGCGCGCCCGCGAGCTGATCGCCGTCCGGGACGACCGGGCCCGAGACCCAGGAGGCCCGGCTCAACGAGCACGCCCGCAACCGGCACGGCCGGCAGTGCTGCGGCGGCGAGGTCACGTTGCTGCTCGAGCCGCTGCCGGCCCGGCCGGTGATCGCCGTGTTCGGGATCGGCCATGTCGGCTCACGAGCTGGCCAGGATTCTGTCCCGGCTGGCGATCCAGCTGCACCTGGTCGATTCGCGCGAGGACGAACTCGACGAGCTCCGGCTGGCCGACGTCACCGACGGGGTCGCCGATGTCGTTTCGCATCACGCCATCCTCGGCGAGCAGGTGCTCGAGATGCTGCCCCGCGGCGCACATGTGCTGATCATGACGCACGACCATGCGGAGGATTTCGCGCTGTGCGATGCGGCGCTGCGCCTTCCCGGGCTCGGCAGCATCGGCCTGATCGGGTCCAGCGCCAAGTGGACCGGCTTCCGCCGGCGGCTCGCCGAGCAGGGCCATGACGAGGCCGCGATCGACCGCATCACCAGCCCGATCGGCCTGCCGGAGATCACCGGCAAGGAACCCGCGGTGATCGCCGTCAGCGTGGCCGCGTCGCTGCTGTCCGAGCTGCAACGGCAGCGGCCGGCAGACAGCGTCACCGAGGTCACGTCAAAGAGCGAGTCGCTGCGATGACGCTCTACCGCGCCACCGTTCTCGACACCCCGGGCGATCCGTTCGCCGGTGATCCGGCCGACGCGCTGGCCGCCGACAGCGACGGCGGCCTGCTGGTGCGGGACGGGATCATCGTCGCCCGTGGCCCTTTCGGTGCGTTGCATGCCGAATACCCGGACGAGCCGGTCACCGAGCTGACCGGCGGCCTGCTGCTCCCCGGCTTCGTCGACACCCACGTGCACTACCCGCAGATCAGGGCGATCGGCGGGCTCGGCATGCCGCTGCTGGACTGGCTCGATCGCTACGCGCTGCCCGAGGAGAGCCGGCTCGCCGACCCCGCGTACGCCGGCGAGGTGGCCACGGAGTTCCTGGACGGATTGCTGGCCTGCGGGACGACGACCGCGCTGGTTTTCGGTTCGCACTTCGCGCCGGCCATGGACCTGCTGTTCACCGAGGCGGCGGCCCGCGGCCTGAACGTCACCGCCGGTCTGGTGCTCAGCGACCGCATTCTCCGCGACGACCTGCTGTGCACCCCGGAGCGCGCGCTGGCCGAGAGCCGGGAGCTGATCGAACGCTGGCACGGCAAGGGCCGGTTGCGCTACGCCGTCACGCCTCGGTTCTCGCTGTCCGCGTCCGAGGAGATCCTGTCCGTCTGCATGGATCTCGTGCAGGACGCGGAAGGTGGCCGGGAGGACATCTGGTTCACCTCGCACCTGAACGAGAACATGGCCGAAATCTCCGCGGTGGCAGACGCTGTTCCCCGGATCGGATCACTACCTGGGCACCTACCACCAGCACGAACTCGTCAACGGCCGCAGCGTCTTCGCGCACAACGTGCACGCCGAGCGACAAGGAACTGGCGTTGATGGCCGAGGCCGGTGCCTGGGCGGCGCACTGCCCGACCAGCAACTCCGCCCTCGGCAGTGGGCTGTTCCCGCTGCGCCGGCACGTCGAGCACGGCGTCGGGGTCGCACTGGGCTCCGATGTCGGCGCCGGGACGGGCTTTTCCTGCCCAAGGAGGGCCTGCAGGCCTACTTCATGCAGCAGCTGCTCGGCGCCGACGGGCTCGCCGCTCACCCCGGTGCACCTGCTGTACCTGGCGACGCGGGCCGGCGCGTCGGCCCTCGGGTTGGCGGACCGGGTCGGCGATCTCACGCCCGGCAAGGAGTTCGACGCGGTGTGGCTGCGGCCCGGCGGCGGGCAGCACCTACGCGGTCAATCTCGCGCACGCCGCCGACAGCACCGACGCCCTTGCCCGGACCTTCGCACTCGCCACGCCCGCCGATGTGGCGGGGGTGTGGGTGCGCGGCGAGCGGGTCGGGGCCGCGGGGGCGGGCTGACGGGGCAGCGCAGGCGGGCCCGCCCGGCGCCCTCGGACGGCAGAACGGGTCGCGTAGGCAACCGGTCTCGGGTCAGCCGAACTGCCGGCTGAGGACGGCGTGCCGGTTGACGTCCTTGTAGAGCAGGTAACGGAACCGACCCGGTCCGCCGGCGTAGCAGGCCTGCGGGCAGAAGGCGCGCAGCCACATGAAGTCGCCCTCCTGGACCTCCACCCAGTCCTGGTTGAGCAGGTACACGGCCTTGCCCTCGAGCACGTAGATCCCGTGCTCCATGACATGGGTTTCCGGGAACGGAATCGCCCCGCCGGGCTGGAAACTGACGATGTTGACGTGCATGTCGTGGCGCACGTCGGTGGGGTCCGCGAACCGCTGCGTCACCCAGGCGCCGTTCGTGCCCGGCATCTCGATGCCGTGCACCTCGGCATCACTGGTGAAGAACGCCGGCGGCGCCTCGAGGCCGGGCACCCGCTGGTAGGCCTTGCGGATCCAGTGGAACCGCGCCGGGGTCTCCCCCGTCGCCCGGATCGTCCATTCCGCGCCGGGCGGCAGGAAGGCGTAGCCGCCGGCGGTCATCTCGTGCTGCTCGCCGTCGAGGGTGATGGTCAGGTCACCCGCCATCAGGAACAGCACACCCTCTGCACCGGGGTCGGCCTCCGGGTGGTCACTGCCGCCCCCTGGTGACACCTCCACGATGTATTGCGAGAAGGTCTCGGCGAATCCCGACAACGGGCGGGCGATCACCCACAACCGGGTTCGGTCCCAGAACGGCAGCAGGCTGGTGACGATGTCGCGCATCGTCCCTCGGGGCAGGACGGCGTACGCCTCGGTGAACACCGCCCGGTTGGTCGTCAGTTCCGTCTGGGCCGGATGCCCGCCGGTGGGTGCGTAGTACTGGGCTGTCATGAAAGTCCTTTCCTCGGGAGCCGTCCAGGCTCGGGGATGACGGTCAGCCGGACGCTGCGGACCGGTAGCCCCGCCAACCGTCCAGCTCCGAGATGTCGACGAGTTCGGGTGCGTCCAGGACTTCCCGGCGCAGCACGACCGCCAGGGCCGATGCTCCGTCGGCCAACTCCACCACACCCAATTCCAGTTCCGCCGGTTCCGCCGGAATGAATTGTTCCCGGATGGTCGTCAGTGGGACGTCATAGAGCTCGCCCGGGACGGCCACCCCTCCCACATCCACCGGCCACAGCGCGGGGAAACGGTCACCCACGGAAAAGAACCGATACTTCGGAGCGGTTCGCACCAACCCGAGAAAGGGGTGCGCGGCGATGGTGTGGTGGACCCTGCCGCCCCGCATCCCTTCACCGTTCACGAATAATGGAACACTTGTCGACACCATTGTCTCCTTTTTGATGTGGAATTCGGCAACGTCAGTTCGGGATCGCCGGCCCTACCCGCACATCGTGTCTTCGCGGCGGGTCAGCTCAGCCAGTCGCGGGCGATCCGGCCGGCGAGCAGCTGCAACAGCCGCGCGGCGTCGGTCATGCACACCGAGGGGTCGGCCTCGATGTCCAGCAGGGAGTACGCCGCGCTGATACCGCCGTCGGTCAACTCCTTCGGGCTGAGCAGGTTCCGGCCGGCGACCGCGATGACCGGGACCCCGGCCCGGCGGGCCGCGGCGGCGACCCCGGCCGGCGCCTTTCCGTGCAGGGTCTGCTGGTCCAACGAGCCTTCCCCGGTGATCACCAACTCCGCCGCGGCCAGCCGGTCGGTGAACCCGGTCAGCTCCAGCATCAGCTCGATGCCGGACCTGGCCTCGGCGTTCAGCACGGCGATCGCCGCGAACCCGACGCCGCCGGCCGCACCGGCGCCGGGAAGATCGGCCGCCGGGTGGCCGGACGGTCCGGCGGGCACCTTCGCCGCCCCGGCCAACTTCACCGACCACCGCCGCAGGGCCAGCTCCAACCTCGCCAGATCGTCCGGGCTGGCCCCCTTCTGCGGGCCGTACACGGCCGGCGCCCCATTCGATCCGAGCAGCGGGTTGTCCACGTCGCTGGCCAGGACGAACTCGGCGCCGGCCACCGCCGGGGACAGTCCGGTCAGGTCGACCCGGTCCAGGTGTTCCAGGGCCGCGCCGCCGGCGGGCAACGGGGAGCCGGCGGCGTCGAGCAGCCGGACACCCAGCGCGGTGAGCATCCCGGCGCCACCGTCGGTACTCGCGCTTCCCCCGACGCCCAGGACGATCCGGTGGCAGCCCGCGTCCAGGGCAGCGGCCACCACCTCACCGAACCCCGTGCTTGCGGCCGTCAATGGCGCGAGATGCCCACCGGGCAAACGGTTCAGCCCGCAGGCATCGGCGAGCTCGACGACGGCGACCCCGTCCCGGACGGCGTACCCGGTGTCCACCGGGTCACCGGTGGGACCCGACACCCGGACCGGGACGTGCCGGTATCCGGCCGCGACCGCGGCCTCCAGAGTGCCGTCGCCACCGTCGGCAACCGGCACGGTCACCGTCTCGACGCCGGGCACGGCCTCCCGCAGGCCCGCCGCCACCGCCGCGCCGACCTCGGCGGCCCGCAGCGAACCCTTGAACTTGTCCGGCGCCAGCAGCACATGCATGTCGGTTCCGTTCAGTCGAGCATCGAGATGACGGCGGTCGGGGCGTCCTGCGCGGACAGTGCGAGCTCCTCGAACTCCACCACGTTGTCGAGTTCGGTGCCCATCGAGATGTTGGTGACCCGCTCGAGGACGATCTCGACCAGCACCGGCACCCGGTGCTCGACGATCATCTTCTTCGCCGTTTCCAGCGCCGGCAGGATCTCGGCCGGGTCCTGCACCCGCAATGCCTTGCAGCCCAATGCCTCCGCCAGCTTGACGTGGTCCACGCCGTAGCCAGCGATGTCTTCCGAGGCCGGTGTGTTGATGTTGTCGAAGGCCAGCTGGACACAGAAGTCCATGTCGAAGCCGCGCTGCGACTGCCGGATCAGGCCGAGGTAGGCGTTGTTCACCAGCACGTGGATGTACGGCAGGTTGAACTGGGCGCCGACGGCGAGTTCCTCCATCATGAACTGGAAGTCGTAGTCGCCGGTGAGGGCGACGACGGTGGTGTCCGGGTCGGCAGCGCACACCCCCAGGGTGGCGGGGACGGTCCAGCCCAGCGGGCCGGCCTGCCCGGCATTGATCCAGTGCCGGGGCTTGAACACGTGCAGGAACTGGGCCGCGGCGATCTGCGACAGGCCGATGGTGGACACGTAGGTGGTATCCGGGCCGAAGGCCTTGTTCATCTCCTCGTAGACCCGCTGCGGCTTGATCGGCACATTGTCGAAGTGCGTGCGCCGGTGCATGGTCCGCTTCCGCTGCTGGCAGGACTGCACCCACGCGGACCGGTCGGGCAGCGCTCCGGCTTCCCGGCGTTCCCTGGCGACGGCGACCAGCTCGGCCAGCGCGAAGCCGGCATCCGAGACGATCGAGTAGTCCGGCGCGAACACCCGGCCGATCTGCGTCGGCTCGATGTCGACGTGCGTGAAAGTCCTTCCGGCACGGTAGGTGTCGAGCCCGCCGGTGTGCCGGTTCGCCCACCGGTTGCCGATCCCCAACACGTGGTCCGATGCCAGCATGGTGGCGTTGCCGTACTGGTGCGAGGTCTGCAGTCCGGCCATGCCCGCCATCAGCGGGTGGTCGTCCGGGATGGTGCCCCAGCCCATCAGGGTCGGGATCACCGGCACGTTCAGCAGTTCGGCCAGCTCGACCAGCAGGTCGGAGGCGTCGGCGTTGATGATGCCGCCGCCGGCGACGATCAGCGGCCGCTCTGCGGCCTGCAGCATGTCCAGCGCCTTCGCCGCCTGCGCCCGCGTCGCCCGCGGCTTGTAGACCGGCAGCGGCTGGTAGGTGTCCGGGTCGAAGTCGATCTCGGTCATCTGCACGTCGAACGGCAGGTCGATCAGCACCGGACCGGGGCGTCCCGACCGCATCAGGTGAAACGCCTGCTGGAAGGCGCCGGGCACCTGCGCGGGCTCCATCACCGTCATCGCCATCTTCGTCAGCGGCTTGGCGATGGCGGCGATGTCGACGGCCTGGAAGTCCTCCTTGTGCAGCTTGGCGACCGGCGCCTGGCCGGTGATGCACAGGATTGGGATGGAGTCCGCCGACGCGGAGTACAGCCCGGTGATCATGTCGGTGCCGGCCGGACCGGACGTGCCGACACACACCCCGATGTTGCCCGCCTTGGCGCGGGTGTAGCCCTCCGCCATGTGGGAGGCGCCCTCGACGTGCCGGGCGAGGATGTGCTTGATGCCGCCGTGCGCACGCATTGCGGAGTAGAAGGGGTTGATCGCCGCGCCGGGCAGCCCGAAGACGGTGTTCACGCCTTCCAGTTCCAGGATGGCGACGGCGGCGTCGATTGCTCGCATACGAGTCATGAGTATCTCCTGATTTCAGCTGTCGGAAGTGTTGTCGGCGGCGGGGGCCTGCTCGAGGTCGCGGCCGGAAAGTCGCAGGACGCCGCGCAGCAGCGCCGAGTGATCCAGACCGCCGTCACCGGACGCAAGCGCGGACCCCATCAGCTGGGCGACCACCGCTCCCAGCGGGATGACGACGCCGGCTTCCCTGGCCGCGGAGGTGACGATCCCGAGATCCTTGTGGTGCAACTGGATGCGGAACCCTGGTGGGAATGACCGGTTCAGCATGTTCTGGCCCTTCTGGTCGAGCACCTTGCTGCCGGCGAGCCCGCCGCCGAGAACCTTCAACGCGGCGGCGGTGTCGACGCCGTATGCCTCCAGGAATGCCACCGCCTCGGCCAGTACCTGGATGTTCGCGGCGACGATCAGCTGGTTGGCTGCCTTGACGGTCTGGCCGGCGCCGCTGGGGCCGACGTGCACGATGGTCTTGCCCACTGCCGCGAAAACCTCCGCTGCGGCATCGAAATCGGCAGCGTCGCCACCGACCATGATGGAGAGCGCGGCGTTGACGGCGCCGGCTTCGCCGCCGGAGACCGGCGCGTCCAACAGCCGGAAGCCCTTCTCCTTCGCCTGGGCGGCCAACTCGGTCGTGACATCCGGGCGAATGGACGAGAAGTCGATGATCAAGGCCCCCGGGCGGGCGGTCTCGAAGACCCCGCCGGCGCCGGCGAGGACGTCCCGGACATCGGGCGAGTCCGGGACCATCACGGCCACGATGTCGGCGTGCCGGGCGGCGTCGGCGACCGACTCGGCGCCCCGACCGCCGGCGGCGATCAGGTCGTCGACCTTTCCTCGGCTGCGGTTGTATCCGATGACGTCGAAGCCGGCTTTCACCAGGTGGCCCGCCATCGGGGCCCCCATGATGCCCAGGCCGATGAAAGCGACGGTGGTCATGATCTCTCCTTGGTCGGTGAATTCGGGGGAATGCGGAAATTTCGGGGGTCAGGGAACGGGCGGTAAATGGCCTGGCTCAGGACCGGCTGGACCGGGACGCGACGGGCAGCCAGCCGAGGCTGTCGATCGTGCTGCCGCTCGGCTTGTACTCCAGGCCGACAAAACCGGTGTACCCGGCCGCGGTCAACGCGGCGAGATGCCCCTCGATGTCGAGCTTTCCGGTGCCAGGCTCGTTACGCCCGGGGCTGTCGGCGATCTGCACATGCCCGATGCGATCGGCGTGGTCGGAAATAACGGCGGCCACGTCGTCGCCGTTGGTGTCGAGGTGGTACAGGTCGCAGAGGAACTTCACGTTGGTCACGTCGGACTCGCGCTCCGCCCGGTCGAGGACGGCGATGACGTCGGCGGCGGTGCGCAGTGGGTACCGCGGCGCCCCGCTGACCGGTTCCACCAGGACCGTGCCGCCGATCCGGGCGGCGGCCCTGGCGGCGGCGGCGAGGTTCTCCGCTGCCAGCTCGTCCTGCTCCTCGGGTGTCGCATCATCCACCCGATTGCCGTACAGCGCATTGAACGCTGTGCAGCCCAACCGCTCTCCCAGCCCGACGGTGACATCGATGTTGTCCCGGAACTCCGCCGCCCGCGCCGGCCAGGACACCAGTCCACGGTCTCCGCCCGGCATGTCCCCCGCGAAGAAATTCAGGCCGACGAGCTGTACGCCGGCGTCCTGCACGGCGCTGACGAATTGGTCGATCTCGGCGTCGGCCGGCACCGCCGACGGAAAGGGCCACCAGAATTCGATGGCGTCGAAGCCGGCCTCGGCCGCCGCCGCCGGGCGTTGCAGCAGCGGAACCTCGGTGAACAGCATGGACAGGTTGGCGTCGTACCGCACAGTGTTGTTACGGGCGGTGCTGTCACGGGGCGTGCCGTCGCCGGCGGTGTTGCTATCAGCTGTGCGAGCGTGTCATGTCAGGTGATCCTCATCATTGAGTCGGTCAGGTGTTGGCGCTGGGCAGCGGTTTTCGTTGTGCGAGGGCTTCCAGGGTGGGGCGGTCCACCCCGGTGCCGGCGACGACCTCGGCGTCGTCCAGCGCGCCGCAATGCAGGCCCCGGACGACGAACGCCGCCAGCGCCTGCGCGGTGGCCGGTTCGTCCATCACGCCGCTGGCCTGTTTGGTCAGGTAGTTCGACAACCGGGTGGCCGCCGCCGGCAGCCCCGATCGGTAGAAGGCGTAGGTCGCCAGGTAGCGGGTGACCAGATGCCCGGGGTGCATGTCCCACCCCTGGTAGTAGGCCCGTTCCAGGGAGCGGCGGACCAATTGGGCGTGCAGTCGCATGGCGTCGTGGATCTGTTGGTCGCTGCCGGTGGGCGTGATGTTCGTCGATCCGTCGCTCAGCCGGACCGCGGTGCCGGCCGCGGCAACCTGCATCACCGCCTTCGCGTGGTCGGCGACCGGGTGGGCCAGGCTCTGCTGGTCCGGCGCCACGCCGCAGGCCGCGCTGTAGTCGAAGGTCCCGTAATGCAATGCAACGCACCGGGTTCCGGCGACGTGGATCATCGCCGCGACGGTCGCCGTACCGTCCGCGCCGAGGATGCTCTGCGGCGTCTCGATCTGGATCTCGAACCGCAGCCCGCCGGGGCGCAGGGCGTGCACGCGTTCCAGTTCCTCGCAGACCCGCACCATCGCCTGAACCTGGTCCACCGACGTCACCTTCGGCAGGGTGACGAGAAACCCCGCCGGCAATTCCCTGGTGGCGTCTCGCCCGTCCAGCAGACCGGCGACCACGAGATCCAGCGTGCGCAGCCCCCGGCGGCGGGTGGCCTCCTCCAGGCTCTTGAACCGGATGCCGGCAAAGGTCGGCCCGCCCGAGGCGGCCAACAGTTCTCGCAGCACGGCGGCCGCTCGGCGCGCGTCGGCGTCCTCCTCGGCGTCGGGCCGGTTGCCGTACCCGTCCTCGAAATCGAGCCGGAGGTCCTCCACCGGTTGCGCGGCAAGCTTCGCCCGGACCCGGTCGTAGACGGCGCCGTCCACACCGTCGCCCAGGCCGGTCATCTCCGCGACGGCGCCGGCGGGCGCATGCTCGTCGAGCAACCGCAGCGCGAGAGTCCCCCACTGTGCCGGGGTTCCGGCGTCGGCATCCGCGGCCGGGACGTACACGGTGTGCACCGGCTGACGGGTCCCCGGATCGCCGGGATAACGCTGCCGGAGGGCGAGATCCGCGCCGGCCAGGGACCCGTCCAGCTCCGTCAGGAAGTCGTCGGTCAGCGCCGACACCACCGGCGAGCCGGACGATCCCCTGCCGTTCATTGGCTCCCTCTTTCATTCGTCAAATTTCGTATGGTGGAAGTTAATGTTCGCTGTATGAAACCTATCGCAGCTGGCGCCGACCGGTCAAGATGCAAAGGGTGCGCGTCGGTCAACCGGCGTCGACCGCGGCCGCATAGGCGGGCAGGGTCAGGAAGTCGACGAAGTCGTCGGCCAGTGCGACCTCCTCGAACACCTCCCGGGCCAGCTCGAAACGACTGTCCGCAAAGTCCTGCTCGCCCATGTCGGCGGCGATGGAGGTGAGTTCGGCAGCGGCGATGGACCGGACCAGATCGGGGGTCACCGGCTGTCCGTTGTCCAGCACTGTGCCGTTGCGGACCCATTGCCACACCTGCGATCTGGAGATCTCGGCGGTCGCCGCGTCCTCCATCAGATTGTGGATCCCGACCGCCCCGTTTCCGCCGAGCCAGGCCTCCAGGTACCGCAACGCCACCTCGATGTTGTTGCGCAGTCCGGCCTCGGTGACCTCGCCCGGCACCGACGCCACGTCCAGCAATTCCGCCGCCGTCACCTGGACGTCGTCCCGCCGCCGGTCCAGCTGGTTGGGCCGCTCGCCCAGCACCCGGTCGAACACCTCCCGGCAAATCGGCACCAGGTCGGGGTGCGCGACCCAGGATCCGTCGAACCCGTCCCTCGCCTCGCGTTCCTTGTCCTCCCGCACCTTGGCCAGTGCCTTCTCGTTCACCTCGGGATCGCGGCGGCTGGGATGAAGGCCGCCATCCCGCCCATGGCGAAGGCGCCGCGGCGGTGGCAGGTTGCGACCAGCAGCTCGGTGTAGGCGCGCATCATCGGGGCCGTCATGGTGACCGCACCACGGTCGGGCAAGCACGAACTGCGGGCCGGCGTCGCGGAAGTACTTGATCACGCTGAACAGGTAGTCCCACCTCCCGGCGTTCAACCCGGACGCGTGATCCCGCAGCTCGTAGAGGATCTCGTCCATCTCGAACGCGGCCGGAATGGTCTCGATCAGCACGGTGGCCCGGACCGTGCCGTGCTCGATGCCCTGGCGCTGCTCGGCGAAGGTGAAGATCTCGTTCCACAGCCTGGCCTCCAGATGGCTCTCCATCTTCGGTAGGTAGAAGTACGGACCGCTGCCCCTGGAGATCAGCTCCGCGGCGTTGTGGAAGAAGTACAGGCCGAAGTCCACCAGCGCCCCGACGGTCGGCGTGCCGTCGACCAGCAGGTGCCGTTCGTCGAAATGCCATCCGCGCGGCCGCGGGACGATGACCGGCAGTGGGCGATCCGTCGCGAGCCGGTACTGCTTGCCCTCGGGTGAGGTGAACTCGAGCCGGCGGCGGACTGCGTCGAACAGCACGAGCTGCCCGCCGATCACGTTCGACCAGTGCGGGGTGTTGGCGTCCTCCAGATCCGCCAGCCAGACCTTCGCGCCGGAATTCAGCGCGTTGATCGCCATCTTTGGCTCCGGTGGCCCGGTGATCTCCACCCGCCGATCCAGCAGGTCCGGCGGCGCCGCCGCGACGGTCCAGTCCGCTTGACGCACCTGCTGGGTCTCGGCGAGGAAGTCGAGGCGTCCTCTGCGGGCGGCCTCGGCACGGCGATCCGCCCGGCGGGCCAGCAACTCGTCCCGGCGGGCACCGAACCGGCCCTGGAGTTCGGCGACGAAGGCGAGCGCGTCGTCGGTCAGGATCTTCTCCGAACCGGGGACCGCGGGTCCGCGGATCTCGACGGCCGGCAGGGTGGACTTCGAGGTCGATGTGCTCATCAGGTCATTCCGTTTCTGGGTCGGGTTGAGGTCGGTGGTTCCGCCGTCGACCGAGAGACGGGGGACGGCGCGCGCCGCGGCTCAGCGGGTCGGCGGCGCGGGTTCGGCGATGGTCTCTGTCGCGCCGGTCAGCCGCCGGATCGCCGCGGCGACGGCGGGCGCGACGGTGGGGTCGAACACGCTGGGCACGATGTAGCTGGGGTTCAGTTCCTCGGGCTTCACGGCGTCGGCGATGGCCTCGGCCGCGGCGATCAGCATCTCCTGCGTGATGTCCGTGGCGCCGGTGTCCAGCAGCCCGCGGAAGAAGCCCGGGAAGGCGAGGACGTTGTTGATCTGGTTGGAGAAGTCGCTCCGCCCGGTGGCGACCACTGCGGCGTGCTCCCTGGCGGCCAGCGGGTCCACCTCGGGCACCGGGTTGGCCAGCGCGAAGACGATGGCATCCGGTGCCATGGTGGCGATGTCCGCGCCCTGCAACAGGTTCGGCGCCGATACCCCGATGAAGACGTCGGCGCCCTCGAGCACCTCGACCAGAGACCCGGTGAGTCCGTTCGGATTGGTGTTCTGTTGCAGCCAGCGCCGCATGTCGTCCCGCGCAAGGCTGCCGGGATGCACCGCACCGTTCCGGTCGCAACCGACGATGTCGCGGGCGCCCTGGGCCTGCAGCAGCTTGATGATGGCCGTTCCCGCGGCACCCACCCCGGAGACCACGATCCGCACCTGCGACAGCGATTTGCCGGTGACCCGCAACGCGTTCCGCAGAGCGGCCGCGACCACGATGGCGGTGCCGTGCTGATCGTCGTGGAACACCGGAATATCCAGGATGTCGCGCAACCGGGCCTCGATCTCGAAACACCGGGGCGCGGCGATGTCCTCCAGGTTGATCCCGCCGTAGACCGGGGCGATCGCTCTGACGATCTCCACGATCTGGTCGGTGTCCTGGGTGTCCAGGCAGACCGGCCAGGCGTCCACCCCGGCGAATTGCTTGAACAGGGCGGCCTTTCCCTCCATCACCGGCAACGCGGCGGCGGGCCCGATGTTCCCCAGCCCGAGCACCGCCGAGCCGTCGGTGACCACTGCCACGGTGTTCCGCTTGATGGTCAGACGCCTTGCGTCAGAGGGGTTCTCCGCGATGGCCAGGCACACCCGGGCCACCCCCGGGGTGTACGCGCGGGACAGGTCGTCCCGGGTGCGCAGCGAGACCTTCGGCGTCACCTCGATCTTCCCGCCGAGATGGATCAGAAAGGTCCGGTCGCTGACCTTGCGCACCGTGAACCCCGACGGCTCCCCCAACGCGCCGGTGATCCGGGCGGCGTGCGCCTGGTCGGTGGCGTCGCAGGTCACGTCGACCACCATCGAATCGTGGTGGGACTCCACCACGTCCAGCGCGGTCAGCGACCCGCCGGCCCGGGTCACCGCCGTCGTCAGCAGGCTCGTGGCATCCGTGGACGTGGGGCATTGCACCCGCACCGTGACCGCGTACCCGGGACTGGTGGATGGCATTCCTTCTCCTTTGAAGATGAGCTGCTGTTCGGACGGGCGGTGTGGCCCCTCTATGGCCGCGTCGGCGCTGGGTTGTCAGACCATTCCGCGGCGCAACAGCCGGCCGGTCGGCGTCCGGCCGTCCACCTCGGATCCGCGCAGGAACGTCCTGCGGACCACCCCGGACAGCGCCCGCCGGTCGTACGGCGTGATCGGGTTCTTGTGCTGCAACCGGGACACGTCGACCACGAAGGCCTCGTCCGGCGCGAAAACCGACAGGTCGGCGTCATAGCCCAGGGCGAGCTTGCCCTTGGCGGGCAGCCCGGCCAGGTCGGCCGGACGCGAGGACATCCATTGGACGACCCGCTCGAGCGGGACACCGCGACGCCGCGCCTCCGTCCAGATGATCGGCAGCCCCAACTGCAGCGACGACACCCCGCCCCACGCCACGGCGAAGTCCCCGTTCTCCAGGTCCTTCAGGTCCAGCGTGCTGGGCGAGTGATCGGAGACGATGCAGTCGATGGTGCCGTCCAACAGCCCGGCCCACAACAGTTCTCGGTTGCCGACCTCACGGATCGGCGGGCAGCACTTGTAGGCCGTTGCCCCGTTCGGGATCTCCTCGGCGATCAGCGTCAGGTAGTGCGGGCAGGTTTCCACCGTCAGACGCACGCCGTCGCGCTTGGCGCTGGCGATCATCGGCAACGCATCCGACGAGGACAGGTGCAGGATGTGCGCGCGGGCGCCGGTCCAGCGGGCGCGCTCGATCACCTCCGCGATCGCCACGTTCTCCGCGCCGCGGGGACGGGACCTCAGAAACCGCTGGTACTGGTCGCCCTCGGCGGACGGAGCCCGCTCGATGGCCCGGGAGTCCTCGGCGTGGACGATCATCAGCGAGTCGAAGTCCTTGAGAATCGCCATATCGGCTTCCATCTCGTCGGCGTCCAGGTGCGGAAACTCGTCGACGCCGGAATGCAGCAGGAAGCATTTGAAGCCGAAGACGCCGTCATCGTGCAGCGGCCGCAGGTCGGCCTGGTTGCCGGGAATGGCACCGCCCCAGAAGCCGATGTCGACAAAGGCCTGATCGCGGGCGGCGTCCCGTTTCGTCTCCAGCGCGGACACCGTTGTGGTGGGCGGGATGCTGTTCAGCGGCATGTCGATGATGGTGGTCACCCCGCCGGCGGCGGCGGCCCGGGTCGCGGAGGCGAACCCCTCCCAATGGGTCCGGCCGGGCTCGTTGACGTGCACGTGGGTGTCGACCAGTCCGGGTAGCAGCACCTCGTCGTCGGCCAACTCGATCACCTGGGTGCCGGCCAGACCGTTGCCCAGTGGTTCGATGGCGACGATCCGGCCGTCCCGGACACCGATCTCACGGGGCACCTCGCCCGCGGTCGTCATGATCCGCTGCCCGCGGATCACCAGGTCGTAGTCCGCGGCGACCGCCATTTCCTGCGCTCCTCCCGCCGAACCCGCTGCCGTCATCGTTGTTCCCTCCATATCGGTCAGTTTCCGTTGCCCGCGGTGCGCGGCCAGTTCTTGAAGCGTTTCGGCCTCGCCGGGGCGTAGGTCCGCACCTTGGAGGTGGTCAGGCCGAGCCGCACCAGCGACTCAGCGATGGTGACAGCGGCCGCGACCCCGTCGACCACCGGGACTCCGGTGCGCTGCACGACCTGCTCGGCGAGCCCCGCCATCCCGCCGCACCCCAGGCAGATGACCTCCGCCCTGTCGTCCTCGACTGCCCGCACGGCCTGGGCGACGATCGCCGCCACCGCTGCGTCCGGGTCGCTCTCCAGCTCCAGGACGGCCATCCCACTGGCCCGCACCGAAGCGCACCGGGCGTCCAGGCCGGCCAGCTTCAGCCGGTCCTCGATCAGTGGGACCGTCCGGTCCAGCGTCGTCACCACCGAGTACTTGTGACCCAGGAACATCGCGGTGCTGGCCGCGGCCTCGGTGATGTCGACGACCGGAACATCCAGCAGTTCCTGCAGACCCTCCCGGCCGTGCTCGCCGTATCCGGCCTGGATGACGGCATCGAACGTGTCCGGGTAGGCCCGCACCGTTTCCATGACGGCGACCGCCGCGAGGTAACTCTCGTAGTTGCCCTCCACCGACTCGGCCCCGAACAATGGGGTGAGCGGGACGATCTCGGTATCCGGCGACGCGACGGCCGCCGCCTGTTTGCCGATCGCCTGGGTCATCGATTCGGTGGTGTTCACGTTCACCACAAGGATGCGCACTGCGGTTCTCCTTCGGTCGTGTGTCCTGCTCGGATCCGGCGGCGATCAGTGAACGCTGGGCACGGCGATCGACTCGCCGTCGACCTCGTTGATCGGCATCTTCCGGTCGGCGAGGACCAAGTAGAAGACCAAACCCAGGCCGGCGCCGATGAACCAGGAGAACCCGGCCACGGCGTGGAACGCCGGGACCACGGCGATGACCACCGCGATGATCGCGGCCGGCACGAGCGCCCAGACCGCCCGCATGTTGAAGCCGCGGTGGTAGTGGTAGTCGCCGGTCGCCGCCTCGGTGTACAGGGCGGGCACGTTCACCCGGGTCTTCCGGATCAGCCAGTAGTCCGCCATGATCACCCCGAACAGCGGGCCCAGGATCGCGCCGAGGCCGCCGAGGAAGTACACGATGACCGTGGGATTGTTGTAGACGTTCCAGGGCAGGATCACCAGCCCGATCACCGCGCTGACCAGTCCCGCCCGCTTGAAGTTCAGCTTTCTCGGGAACAGATTCGCCAGCGCATAGATCGGTGCCACGAAGTTGGCCATCAGGTTCACGGCGATGGTCACCATGATCAGCGCGAGGCAGGCCAGGACCAGCAGGAATGTGTTGGGGATCGTCTGCACGATATCGGCCGGGCTCTCGATGACCTCACCGTTGATCTTGAACTGCCCACCGGCCAACACGACCACGATCACGCCGAAGAACAGCATGTTCAAGCGGGATGCCGAAGAAATTGCCGCGGGTGATGGCCGATTTTGTCTTGGCGTTGCGGGTGAAGTCGCAGAAGTTCAGCACGAAGGTTCCGTAGATGGCGATCCACAGCGCGCCACCGACGAAGATCTCCCGCCACATCTCCCCGCCGGTGAGCGCCTTGTCGTTCGACAAAGCGATCGAGCCGCCCGCCTGGATGAAGATCCAGATGGCGATGCCCAGCATGCTGATCAGGATGATCGGGCCGGCGAATGCCTCGTATTTACGAATCATCTCCATGCCGTAGCTGACGATGATCACCTGGATGATCCAGAGCGCGACGAACGAGATCCAACCCAGCAGGGAAAGTCCCAGAATGCTGCCGGAATCCAGCGATTCCAGCGAAGGGAAGATCGCAATGAGCAGGACCCGCAGCACGACGGACGCCAGATACGTCTGAATGCCGAACCAGACGATGGCGACACCACCGCGGACGACGGCGGCGATCTGTGCCCCGTAGATCCCGAAGGCGATGCGGCTCATCACCGGGAACGGAACGCCGGTCTTCTCACCCATGAACCCGGACAGGCTCAGCAGCCCGAAGAGCAGCAACGCGCCGATCAGAAAGGCCAGCAGGATCTGCCAGGCACCCAGACCCAGGGCGAACAGGCTGATCGCAAAGGCATAGTTGCCCAGGCTGTGCACGTCGTTCGCCCAGAGGGTGAAGATATTGTATGACCGCCATTTGCGACCGACTCGTTGGGTTGGAGCCAAATCCTGGTTGTACAGCCGTGGACTGATTTCCGCCTGTTGTTGGCTGACTTCTCGGACGCCCGACACAAAAGACTCCCTTGTCTTTGATTTTCAGACCGGTCATATCCACCCGGTCGGCAAAATGGTTTCCAAGCTCATCCGATGCGATGAGCGGTCCGAATGCGTCGGCAGCAAACGATGTCAGACCGATTTGTATTCCCGCTCGAGACTTAAAACTAGTCAGCGGGTTCTACGCGGGTCAAGAGATGTACGGATATATCCGTGCATGCCCAGGACACACCGGCAGAGAAAGGAACGGCTCAGTGCCCGGGACCGCTGCGTGAATCGTTTCCGCCGTCGTCGGAGCCACCGTGCGCCGGGTGCTCTTCGCGGCGGAGGTGGGCGTTCTCCGGGCCGTGCGGGGGGTGCTGACCCGGTTGGTACTCGGGTGTCACCCCGGGCGCGGGTCCCTCGGCGACGATGGGGGCCACGTTGTCCTTGCGGCCCAGCACGTTGAACAGGATGTTCAGCAGGACGGCGGTCACCGCGGCGGCGCTGATCCCGGAGTCGAAGATCGTCTGGAACCACGACGGGAACTCGTCGTAGAAGTCGGGCACCGCGATCGGGATGACGCCCATGCCGATCGACAGGGCGACGATGACCAGGTTCTGGTTGCCGTCGTAGTGCACCGCGGACAGGCTGCGGATGCCGCTGGCGGCGACGCTGCCGAACAACGCCAGCCCGGCACCGCCGAGCACCGGTAGCGGCAGGGCCGCGACGACGGCCCCCACCTGCGGGAAGAAGCCGAGGACCAGCAGGATCCCGCCGCTGACCGCGACGACGAACCTGCTCTTGATGCCGGTGAGCGCGACCAGGCCGACGTTCTGCGCGAAGGCGCTGACCGGGAAGCCGTTCAGCAGCCCGCCGGAGACGGCGGTGGACAGGGTGTCGGCCCGGAGCCCGTTGGCAACGGTCTTCCGATCGGCCGGGCGACCGACGACCACGCCAATGGCCAGCAGGTCCGCGGTGGTCTCCGTCATGATCACCAGCATCACGATGACCATCGACACGATCGCGGCCACCTCGAAGGTCGGGGCACCGAAGTGGAACGGGCTCGAGACAGCGAATCCCTGCGCCTCGGACACCTTCGAGAAGTCGACCTTGCCCATCAGTGCGGCAACCATCCCGCCGCCCACCAGGCCGATCAGGATGGCGATGCGGGAGAAGAATCCGGGCAGGAAGCGGTACACCAGCAAAATGATGGCCAGCGTGATGGCGGCGAGAGCAACATTGGACACCGATCCGAAGTCGGCGCTGCCAGCACCGCCGCCGGCCCAGCGGATCGCCACCGGCAGCAGCGAGATGCCGATGACGGTGATGACGGAGCCCGTCACCACCGGCGGGAAGAAGTGCAGCAGGCGGCTGAACACCCCGCTGAGCACGAACCCGACGGCCCCGGCCACCACGATGGCTCCGAAGATGGCGTTCAGCCCCGCTGTGCCACCGCCTGCTCCGGTGCCGATCGCGATCATCGAACCGACCGCGGCGAACGACGTGCCCTGCACGATCGGCAGTTTCGCGCCGATCCATGGCACACCGAGGGTTTGCAGCAGGGTCGCGAGACCGGAGATCAGCAGCGTGGCGGCCAGCAGATAGGACAGGTCGGCGAACGGCAGCTTGAGGGCGCTGCCCACGATGAGCGGGACGGCGACCACACCCGCGTACATGCTCATCACGTGCTGCAGCCCATAGACGAACATCGGTCCGGGCTTGAGGACCTCGTCGACCGGATGGCTCTTGCCCTCAAAGACGGCGAGCTGGTCGCCGCCGGCGCCGGCCGGATCTGGAGTGTGTGTCATCCCGATCACCAGCCCTGACCCGGATCGAACGCCAGGCCAGGGGCCGGGGCGTCGGTGTTGTGCACGGTGCCCTCGATGAACCCGTAGGGCCGGTCGTCGGCGTGGAAGACCTCGTTGCGGTTCTCCAGGCCGTACGGACTGAGATCGATGACGAAGTGATGCTTGTTCGGCAACGAAAATCGCACTTCACCGATCTCCGGCTGCTCGTCGATCATCGCCTCACCCATCGCGTACATCGTCTGCTGCAAGGCAAGGCTGTGATGCCCGGCGAACACGTCGCTCATGGTGAAAAGGGCCCGATCGTAGGACTTTCCCCAGTCCACTCCATCGGTCTGGGTGTGCCACCACTGGCTGGTCACCGCGGTCGCCATCACCCGATCGTGAGTGGGCTGCAAGGTGGTGTACCGCTCCTGCAGGTAGCCGAAGAACTCGGAGTCCGTCGTCTTGAGGACCACGTAGTCCTGCACACCGGAAACCACCCACAGGTTGGTTCCGTCGTAGGTGACCGTCGCCGTTCGGACGAAGCCGCCGTCCCGGGCGAACGCATGCGGGTGCGGGGTTCCGTTGGAACTGAGCCGATTCCACGGGTACGCCTCGATCCTGACCCGGACGCGGTGCACCGGTTCGACGTCGTCGACGAAATGCTTCGCCAGGGCGACCCCGAACGACTCCGGCTGCCGGGCGGCGTCGCCGTGTTCCTTCGCGAAGGCGTTCACCGTGTTCTTCGTGGCGTCGGTCGTCAGGCAGTTCGCGTTGTCACCGGTCAGGTGTATGTCGTCGAAGTCGCCGCTCAACGCGACACTGACGTTGTAGTCGACGATCTCGTGCGGATCGGCATCCCGGTACACGCGGACCACTCTGGTCTCCGCTTTCCCGTACTGATTGTGTCCGAGCGTGACGCTCATTTTTTCACTCCATCGGTGAGGTGGAATAGGCACTGGTCGGCAACAACTGAACGCAGGCAATGCGGTGCGGCCGAGGCACTTCGACCCGGTCGCCCCGGTGTCCGGCCCGCAGCATTTCGCATTGCGGAAGCGCTGTGTCGAGTGATGAAAAACTACTGCCGATGCGAAAGACCGTCAACGGTTCTGCGCCGCTCTCGCAGATATATCTGCGGCCCGGCCGCGCACGGCGTCGAGGTGGCAGAACCCGGGCGTCAGGCGCGCTGGTAGAAGACGATCACGATGCGCGAGGTACGGGACCGCATCGCAGGCAATAGGTTGGTCCCGACCGACCCCCGTCGAGTCGAGCATGGGACGACGGCCCAGCCCGTCAACTTGGAGGGAGCGGCGACGATGCCACACTCGGATCGGCCATCCGCGCTGCTCGGGATGCTGCAATCGGAACGTCCGGGGCTGTCGCAGCAGGCGATCCTGGACGAGATCAGGCGGGCGATTCTCAGTGGCGGAGTCCCGCCCGGGAGCCCGATCCCGGTGGACGAGACTGCCGGCGTGTTCGGCGTCAGCCGTATCCCGATCCGCGAGACCCTCAAGACGCTCATCGGCGAGGGCCTGGTCGAACACCGGCCACGCGCCGGGTACACAGTTGCGAGCCTGACCGTCGAAGAGTTCACCGAGATCTACGTCGTTCGCGGTGTTCTGGAGATGGCGGCGCTGAAAGCGGCCGTCGGCAACGCAGTGGCCGAGGACGACCGAGAAGCGACCCAGGCTCTGCATGCCCTGGATCAGGCAATGGCCGCCGGTGATCACCAGGGCTACCAGCGGGAGAGCCGGCGGTTCCACCTCGCGTTGGTCAGCCCGGCCCGGATGCCGCGCCTGCTGCACATGATCGAGCTGGTCTGGAATCTCACCGAACCCATCCAACCGATGAAACACATCAGCGATGAGCACCGCGACCAGCTGCACGCCCAGCACAGCGACATGCTCCGGGCCTTCACCGACCGCGACGCCACGGGGTTGCTCGCCGCCGCCCGTCGGCACCTCGACGATCTGGAGGCCGTCGTCGCAGATCTGCCGACCGAGACAGGGCTGTTCGCACGGTGACTCGTAGCAACGATCAGCCGCCCCGGCGGACCGAGCCGAGTGCGCCGGTCAGCTCCCGAGGTAGGTGGTGAAGGCGAAGGTGCTGGCCAGCACGGCGATGTGGTAGTGCTCGCGGTCGCCGGACAGCACGAAGCTGATGACGATGGACGGGTAGAAGACCGCCGCATGGTTCTGCTCGAAATAGCCGCCGGTGCTGAGGGTCAGCCGGAATTCACCGGCCTCGATCGGGTGTGAATTCAGTTGCCCGATCCGGCCGTCCGGGTCGGTGACGCCGGAACCGACGTCGGTCGGGACGCCGTCCGGGGCGAGTTGCTCGAGCACCGCCGGGATGCCGGCCGCCGGCCGACCCAGGACCGAGTCCAGCACGTGGGTGCTGATCCGGACGATGTCCGCCATGGTGTTCCCGCCTTCCGACCCGAGACGGGGCGCCGGGGTTCGGAGCGACTCGCCGTATCGGGTTCAGCAGTCGGGAGCCTAACGCGAGCCCGTGCGGCTCGGATCGGACCGGGCGACGACCGCGCTCAGGTCAGCGCGTCGGACTCGGCCGGGGCGGGGTAGTTCGCCCTGGCACTGAGGAAACGGCTGCCCAGCATGTACAGCACGAAGGCGGTGCCGGCCCCGATGAACCAGGTGTAGGTGGCCGCCTCCGACGAGCCGAAGAACACCACCGTCATCCCGGCGATGGCCGCGATCGCCGTCGCGACGATGGCGATCGGGTTGTAGCCCTTCTTGTAGTGGTAGGTGCCCTTCGGGTCGAGGGTGTACAGCGCGTCGACGTCGACCCGCCGGCGCTTCACCAGGTAGTAGTCGGCGATCAGCACGCCGTACAGCGGACCGATGAAGGCGCCGAGCGTGTCCAGCGTGTAGTGAATGGTCTCCGGGCTGTTGTAAAGGTTCCACGGGGTGATGAGCACCGACCCGACAGCGGCGATCATGCCGCCCATCCGCCAGCTGATCTTCTGCGGGTTCACGTTGGAGAAGTCGAACGCGGGCGAGACGAAATTGGCGACGATGTTGATGCCGACGGTGGCGATCATGAAGGTGAGCGCCCCGAGAATGACGGCATAGACGTTGTCGAGCCGGGCGACGGTGTGCACGGGGTCGATGATGAGCTCACCGAAGACCGGGCGCGTCGCCGCGGCGGTGACCACCACGAGCAGCGAGAACACCAGGAAGTTGACCGGCAAGCCGAGGAAGTTTCCCTTCTTGACCGCGCCGAAACTCTTGCCGTAGCGGGCGAAGTCGCCGTAGTTCAGCATCGGGCCGGAGAAGTACGACACCACCAGCGCGATCGCCGACAGCAGCACCGGCAGCACGGCCCAGCCGGTCAGCGTGATGCCGCCCTCGGCCAGATTGAAGTCGATGTTCGACCAGCCGGCCTCCATCACCAGGTATCCGGCGAGCAGGAACATCACCACATAAACGGCCGGACCGCAGAAGTCGATGAACTTGCGGATCGATTCCATTCCGCGCCAGAAGACGATGGCCTGAGCGATCCACATGATGCCGAAGCCGATCCAGCCCAGCAGGGACAGCCCGAAGAGTCCGTGCTCGCTGACGTCGGCATACGGGGCCAGTCCCGGCCACAACTTGAGCGCCAGCAGCACCAGGGCGACCGAGGCCAGGTAGGTCTGGATGCCGTACCAGGCCACCGCGATCAGCCCGCGGATGATGGCCGGGATGTTCGCGCCGAGCACGCCGAACGAGATCCGGGACGCCACCGGGTACGGCGTGCCGGTGGCCTGGCTGGGCCGCGCGACGAGGTTGCACAGGAAGTAGACGATGGTGATGCCGACCAGCAGCGCGATCAGCACCTGCCAGGCGGCCAACCCCAGCGCGAAAAGGCTTCCCGCGGTGACGTACCCGCCGACGCTGTGCACATCTGACATCCAGAAGGCAAAGAAGTTGTAGGACGTCCACGTCTGCTTCTTCAGTGGGGCGAGGTCCTCGTTGGTCAGCCGTGGCGCGTAGCCGGGCTTGATCAGACCCGCTCCCGCCAGGTGCTCGTGCGATTCCAAGACGGCGCCGGCGGCGCCGTTCGAGGTCGGGCCGCCGGGATCCGGCGAGGTGGTGGTGTCGGTCATGACGAACTCCTGTGCGGGTCGACGGAGCGAGGAGGTGACCGGACTGATCCGGTGCGGTCGGCAGCGATGCTGCGCCGGCGCGGGTCGATACCGACTGTGCGGGAGCGGATCCGGCCGGCGGCGGCAGAGTGGCGGCGATAACGGATGGTGGGCTGCGGGTGCGCCGTTGCGCTCGCGACAATCACGACAGCCGAAAGATAGCCACCGAATGTTGCGCTGTCGTGACAGCGTGGATATATCTGAGAAAGTTGCCGGGGCGAAACAGCTCGTCAGGAGGCAGGTGACGACGAACCGGATCCGTCAGACGGGCTCCAGGACCTCGCGCCCACCGAGCCCCGGACGCAGCGCAGCCGGCACCCGCACCGAACCGTCGGCCTGCTGGTGGTTCTCCAGGATCGCCACCAGCCACCGCGTCGTGGCCAGGGTCCCGTTCAGCGTTGCCGCGATCTGCGGCTTGCCGTCCTCGTCGCGGTACCGCACCCCGAGCCGCCTGGCCTGGAACGTCGTGCAGTTCGACGTCGAGGTGAGTTCGCGGTAGGCCTGCTGGGTGGGCACCCAGGCCTCGCAGTCGAACTTCCGCGCCGCGGACGTGCCGAGGTCACCGGCGGCGACATCGATGACGCGATAAGGGATCTCCATCGCGCCCAGCATTTCCTCCTCGAAACCCAGCAAGCGCTGGTGCTCGTCGGCCGCGTCCTCGGGCCGGCAGTAGGAGAACATCTCCACCTTCTCGAACTGGTGCACCCGCAGGATGCCGCGGGTGTCCTTGCCATAGGAGCCGGCCTCTCGGCGGAAACAGGACGACCAGCCCACGTACCGGGCCGGACCGCCGTTCAGGTCGAGGATCTCGTTGGAATGGTAGGCGGCGAGCGGCACCTCGGAGGTGCCGACCAGGTACAGGTCATCGGCCGCCAGCCGGTACACCTCATCGGCGTGCTCGCCGAGAAAACCGGTGCCCTCCATGGATTCCGGTTTCACCAGCACGGGCGGGATCATCGGGATGAAGCCGTTCGCGACGGCCTTGCTGACGGCCAGGTTCAGCATCGCCCACTGCAACTGCGCGCCGACCCCGCGCAAGAAGTAGAAACGCGCCCCGGACACCTTTGCGCCGCGTTCGATGTCGATCGCTGCGAGGCCCTCGCCCAGGGCCAGGTGGTCTCTCGGCTCGAAGTCGAGCACCACCGGTTCGCCGACCTGCCGGAGCACGACGTAGTCCTGCTCCCCACCGGGTGGTGCACCCTCGATGATGTTCGGCAGGGCCAACTGCGCCGCCGCCAGCTCCTGATTGGCGACCAGTTCGTCCGCCTCGGCCGCCTTCACTCCGGCCGCCAGTTCCTTGCCCCGTTCCAGCAGCGCCGGCCGCTCCGCCGGGGATGCCTTTCCGATCGTCCGGCCGAAGGCCTTCTGCTCCGCCCGCAGGGTGTCGCCCGCGGACACGGCCGCGCGCCGGGAAACGTCCGCGGCGAGCAACCGGTCGACCGCTGCCGGGTCGGCGCCGCGGGCGCGCTGGGAGGCTCGAACCAGTTCCGGGTCGTCACGGAGGATGCGCAGGTCAATCACGTTGGGCAGCGTATCGGCTGGCCGGACCGGCAGGTGTTCGGCGGAGCCCGGCACGACGAGGCCAGCATGCTGCGCGTGCACTGAGCGCCGTTATCACCCACGGCAATGGGCTACTGGGAAGGCGTCCAGCAAGGAGAGCCTCCTACCGGTTGGTCTGCCGCAAATGCGGAGGCGCCAGATTCAGGTGCGTGGAGCGGGTCGGCGTGAGCAGGATCCGGAAGGTGTCTCGTGCTGCGGTCCGCTGTTCCGCGGTTAGCGGCAGCCACGCGAAGTGGTGCGGCGCGGCCAGACCTCGAAACAGCGCGCGCAACCGTCGTCCGTCACTACCCTTGAGCCGCAACTCGGCGGCTGGATCGGTCATGGCGGCGGCGAGGACCGCCGCATCTTGGAGGTGCCGATCCCGATCGCGTGAGTCTTCTTGGTACGCGGCGCCCTTCAGGATCAGCGCACCGAGCAGATTTGGGATCTGAAGCGGCGCAGGGCACCCCGTCACATCCGAACCGGCGCCGTCCAGTCGCTCGCGTCCACCAACCCAGGCAGCACCCCCGGTTGGCGCGCAGGGATTCGCCCAAGAACGAAAGCCTCGTACAGCAGGTCGACCTCGTTGAAACCGAGCGATGCCCGGAGCCCGGTGATGCCCGTCGTCCGGCCGTTCACCTCGAAGTACCGGATACCGCGCGGAGACATTTTGCCCTGGAAATTCCAGCACCCGCTTGCCCCGATCGCCTGCAGACCCCGAACGAGGACTTCCATCGCCGGCGCGGCCGCTGCCGGGTCGAGCACCTCCACCAGGACCGGCCGACCACCGGCAAGGCTGTGCCGGCCCGCGAACGACCCGAGGAACTCGGAGTCCGGACCCAGCACCAACTGCAGGGAGTACTCACCGTCCTGCCCACCCACCGTCCCCCCGTCCCACGGGCGCCGGTCCGTCTCCAGCAAGGGCAGGAACTCCTGGGCGACGTCCTGCTCCGTCAGCAGGTCCGCGAGCTCGGATGCGCAACGGGCAACCCGAATCCCACGCGACGCCGATCCGCGGCGCGGCTTGACGATCAACGGCCAGCCGGTTCGCTCGGCGATCACCAGCGCGCCGGGCGTGGTTGTCGCGGTGCAGGCGAAAAAACGGTCTAGCCCCAGAGCATCTGCCGTGCAGGCCTTGTCGAGGGTCGCCATTACCGCCTCGGCGGGCCCGGACGGAAAGATCGCGCCGCAGTCGGTGAGCGCCTTTGCCGCCGCGAGGAGCGGCTCGATGTCCGGGTCTCTGCCGGGAAGGATCAAACACTTCCCGGCGCCGCGGGCGACGGTGAGAACGGCGGACCGGAAGTCCGCGCCGCGGTCCGTCGGCGGTACTCGGACGGCCGCTGAACCGGCGGCGGCGCAATCCATCCCGAGAATCCGATACCGGTGGGGGCTGAGCCGCGCCGCGTCGGCGATCGCCCGGCCCACGCCGCTGCCCGCGCTGGTCACCAGTACGGTCCTGACCTCTGTCACCGGGCACCACCCTGTTCAACTGGGCGCAGGCCGCCGACCTGCCGTCAGGAGAACCAACCGCGGTGGGAGGAGCCCGTTTGTCCGAATACTAGGGCCTCGGATCGCCGCGGAAACCGTGGTCCGCCGCGGTTCACGACAAATGCCGGCCGGCCGGGATCGCGCGGAGAACCAGGCAGAATGGATAGATGCCGGTGATGATGTCGCGTGACGAGTTCGAGGACCTCGTCGCCGAGGCGCTCGACCTCATCCCTGCGGAGTTCACCAAGGCGATGGACAACGTCGTCGTCCTCGTCGAGGACCGGCATCCCACCCAGAACCTCTACGGCCTGTACCACGGGGTCGCGCTGACGTCCCGGACCTCCCAGTACTCCGGTTACCTGCCCGACACGATCACCATCTACCGGCTGCCGATCCTCGCCCACGCCCGGGACGTCGAGTCCGCCCGCGAGCAGGTCGCGACCACCGTCATCCATGAGGTCGCGCACCACTTCGGGATCGACGACGCACGGCTCGACGAGCTCGGCTGGGCTTGACCGGCCGCGCCTGAAATCACCGCCGGACGCAGCAGATCCGGACCGCCCTGCGGCGCGCCGGACTCACCGAATACGCTTCCCGAGCCCGATCCGGCCGCGTCGTGCGGGGCGCCGCCATCCGGATCCCGCAGAGGAGGAGCCGAGCATGCCCACGATCGCCGTCGTCGGTGAGGTCGTCGCGGACGCGGTCCTGCCGCCGGACGGCATCGTCGACGGAGCCGCGCACCTGACCGTCCACCCGGGCGGCGGGCCGGCGAACACCGCCGTTGCGCTGTCCCGGCTGGGCACCACCGCCCGATTCGCCGGGCGGCTCTCCGGCGGCGCGCTGGGCGCGCTGTGCCGGGCGAAGCTGGAGGAGTCACTGGTCGACCTCAGCGCGTCGGAGAACGCCACCGAACCCGCCACGCTGGCGATCGCCCGGCTCGACGCGACCGGCGCTGCGTCGTACGAGTTCTACACCGACGGCACCGCCGACTGGGCCTGGACGGACGCCTCACTGGCCCCGCTGATCGACGGCCCGTTCCCGACCGCCAGCGGTCCGGTGGCGATCCACACCGGCACCCTGGCGCTGGCCCTGCAGCCGTCCGGCCAGGTGATCGAGAACCTGCTGGCCCGGGCCAGGGCCCGGATGACCGTGTCGATCGACCCGAACCTGCGGACCCTGCTGGTTCCGGTGACGTCCTACCGGCTGTGGATCGACCGGTGGGCGGGGTTGGCCGACATCGTCCGGCTCTCCGAGGACGACCTGGACCAGTTGTGGCCCGGGTGGACGCCCGAGCAGGCGGCGGTGCACCTGCACGCCTGCGGTGTTCCGCTGGCGGTGATCAGCCTCGGCGCCGAGGGCGCCTTCGCCTCGCTGCGCGGGCAGCAGGTGCGGACGCCGATCGCGCCGACCACCCTGGTCGACACCGTCGGCGCCGGCGACTCGTTCCACGGCGGGCTGCTGCATTACCTCTCGGAGGCCGGATATCTCGGCGGCCGGCTGGAGTCGCTGACGGTGGACGGCCTGTTCGCGGCGCTGACCTTCGCATCCAAGGTGTCCGCGATCACCTGCTCGCGGGCCGGGGCCAACCCGCCGTGGGCGGCCGAGCTCGCGGGCTGAGAACCGCTCCGGTGGCAAAGCCGTAACGCGCCGTTCGCGCCGCTGCCACACGGCGGGCACCGGGAGGAATAACGTCCCCGCTGACGACGGTCGGCCGGACCGTCCCCGGGGTCACGCCAGCGGCGTGGAAAGGGCGAGAAGATGGCCATCGGTTGGAAACTCGTCGGGGACGGCAAGCCGCTCCCCATCGGTGCCGTGGTCCGACCCAATGAACGGCTCTCCTGGCCGAAGACCATTGGTGTCGGCGCGCAGCACGTGGTCGCGATGTTCGGTGCGACGTTCGTCTTCCCGCTGATCATGGGGCTCGACCCCAATCTCGCGATCATGATGTCCGGCGTCTGCACCGTGTTGTTCCTGCTGATCGTGGCGAACAAGATCCCGTCCTACCTGGGCACGTCGGCGTCGTTCGTCGGCGCGGTCGTGGCCATCCGCGCCTCCGGCGGCACCTCGGCGTCGGTGACCGGGGCCATCCTGGTTGCCGGCCTGACGCTCGCGGCGGTCGGCATCCTGGTGCATTTCGTCGGCGGGCGGGCGCTGCGGAAGGCGTTGCCACCGGTGGTCAGTGGCTCGGTCGTGATGCTCATCGGGTTCAACCTGGCGCCGGTGGTGGCCGGCGTCTACTGGCCGCAGGACCCCGGCGTGGCGTTCACGGTGATGGTCTTCACCGTCGTCGCCGCGGTCGCGTTCCGCGGTTTCTTCTCGCGGATCGCGATCTTCCTGGCGCTGATCTTCGGGTACCTGCTGTCCTGGGCGCTGGACGCGATCGTCGGCGCGATCACCGCCCCGGACGGGACGGGCGCCGTCACCACCCACCTGCGGGTCGACCTGAGCGGCGTTTCGGACGCCGCCTGGTTCGGCTTCCCGCCGCTGCACGCTCCGGAGTTCCAGCTCAACTTCATCCTGCTCGCACTGCCGGGGGTGATCGCGCTGATCGCCGAGAACACCGGTCACGTCAGGGCCGTTGCCGAAATGACGGAGACCGATCTCGACCCGTACATGGGCCGTGCCCTGTTCGCCGACGGCTTCGGCACCGCGTTGTCGTCCTCCATCGGCGGTTCGCCCACCACCACCTACGCCGAGAACATCGGCGTGATGGCGGCGACCCGGGTGTATTCGACCGCCGCGTACTACGTCGCCGCGGCGGTGGCGATCCTGCTCGGCCTGGTGCCGAAGTTCGGTGCCGTGGTGAGCGCGACCCCGGGCGGCGTGCTCGGCGGCATCACCGTCGTCCTCTACGGGATGATCGGGCTGCTCGGCGCCAAGATCTGGATCGAGAACCGGGTCAATTTCGCCAATCCCGTCAACCTGGTGCCGATCGCGGCGGGAATCATCATCGGAGTGGGCAATGTGACGATGGCCTTCGGGGACAGCTTCGAGCTTTCCGGGATTGCCCTGGGATCCATTGTCGCGATCGTGGGTTATCACCTTGCGCGGCTGCTCGCGCCGCGGGAATTGCGCGAACCGTTGATCCAGGACCGCGCCTACGTGGGCGGTGCGGCGCTGTCCACCGGAACCGTCACCACCGAAAACGGTGACCTGCCCCCGTTCCGGGAACGGCCGGCCGATCGATAGTTCCAGTTCGACACTGTTTTTTCCGGACCCGGTTGACCCCCCGGGGCGCTGACCCGATATCGAATGGGCGGAATCGCGCCGGCGTCCGGACACCAGCAGTCAGCCGATCGTCACCCTTTAGCTGGATAGCTCAACCAAAGAGCTCGCCACATGACGTCATTGCGCTCTATTCGACGGGCCAGCTGAGCCACTTGGGGGTACGGTTGCCCAGAACTCACCGGTGGGGGTCGGTCTCGATTTCGCGGTATTCGGCACGGGGGGACGGCATGACACGCGGCAACACCTCCGTCAACCTGCGCCCGAAAAGCGTCAGCAGCCGAACTGCCGGGATGACGGCTGTGCTACGGCAGATGAAACGTGCCTATTCCGGTGAACTGCGGGGGCTGCCCGATCGACGCTGGGCGTGGACCGTGAACATGGATTCGATCTTCACCTGGAGCAGCCCGGAAAGCTATTCCGCGATCGGTTACCGGCCGCAGGAACTGATCGGCAGGCACGTCGACCTGGTGATGAGCACCCGCGAGCTGGCTCGCGCAGAGGCCATGGTGAACGCAACCGGAGTACCGCAGGACGGGCTGTCCAACCTCATCATCTCCGCGGTCCACCGGGACGGTTCGCTGCCCTGGTTCGAGGTGTCCGTGCAGTCGAGCACGGACGAAACCGGCGCGATCGTCGGCTTCCGGGGCGTCGCCCGGTACATCGGCCCGGAGACCGCACAGGTACTGGTCACCCAGCAAACCCGCGAACGCATCGAGCGCGTCATCGACAGCGGCCTGCTGATGACGGCCTTCCAGCCGATCGTCGACGCGCGGACCTCGAGCGTCATCGGGGTCGAGGGATTGAGCCGATTCGTCGAGGATCCCGGAGCGGCACCTGACGTCTGGTTCGCCGAGGCCGCGGCGGTCGGTCTGGGGACCGCCCTGGAACTTCATGCGGTGCGCACCGCGTTCGCCGCGGCGAAGCAGCTGCCCTGCCACCTGTACGTGTCGGTGAACCTCTCGCCGGCCGCGTGCCTCGATCCGTCGTTGTTCGACGTCATCACCGCGTCCGGTATCGACCCGAGACGATTGATTGTGGAAGTCACCGAGCACAGCCGGGTCGCCGACTACGACCCGCTGACGGCGGCGTTGACCGCACTTCGCGCGCACGGGATCCGGATCGCCGTCGACGATGCCGGCGCCGGCTTCTCTTCTGGGCAGCACATCCTGCGGATCAAGCCGGACGTGATCAAGCTCGACCGCGGCATCATCACGGCGATCGACACCGAACCAGGTCAACGCGCCCTCGCCGCCGGTCTGACGGCCTTCGCGGAGCACATCGGGGCGCGGGTCACCGCGGAAGGTGTGGAAACGCTGGGCGAGGCCAGGTGCGTACGGGAACTGGGCATCCATTCCGTCCAGGGGTACTTCTACGGGCGCCCGACGGTCGAGGTCTCGGAATGGGCGACCTGGACGACACCTGCGTCCCAGACGACGTCCCACACCGCGCCGCCGCTGACGACCACAGACCTGACGGCGCACCGCCCGACGACGCAATCCTCGACGACGCACGCCTCGACCGAGTTGGGGGCCGACCCGGCGACGCGGTGGGACGCCCCCGGCGAGAGGGCACCGAACGTGACCGATGGGGTCCGAGCCGGGATCCGGTGGAATGTCACGCACGGAGCCCCTGCCGGAGACCGACTGCTGCCCGGCCGCGCCGCAGCCCATGACGGAAGTCCCCGGTACGGCGCGTTCGAGGTCGCCGTCCTCGATGCACTGGCCGACGCCACCGCCGTGCTGGACCGGACCGGTGTCATCGTTGCCGTCAACAAGGCCTGGCGGATGTTCACCGTCGACAGCGGTGGGCAACCGGACACCACGGGGGTCGGAACCAGCTACCTGGAGGTGTGTTCCCGGTCGGCCGCGGCCGGGTGTTCCGACGCGCTTCAGGCCCTGGTGGACCTGCAGGCCGTGCTGTCCGGCAGCATCGGCCTCAGCGAATCCGAATACGCCTGCGAGACGCCATTCGGAACGCGATGGTTCATCTCCCGGGTGACCGCGCTGGGCGGCGGCGCCGGCGCGGTCATCTCGCACGTCGACATCACCCGTCGGAAACGCTCGGAAGAGGAACTGGCGCATCGTGCCTCGCACGATCCACTCACCGGACTGGCCAACCGCCTGATGTTCGGCGACCAACTGGCGCAGGCGCTGCGCCGGCGGCCGATGCATCTGCACCGGCCCTACGTCGGAGTGCTGTATCTGGACCTCGACCAGTTCAAGCCGATCAACGACGCGTTCGGTCACGCTGCGGGGGACGAACTGCTCGCGCTCGCGGCCCATCGGCTGGTCAACCAGGCCCGTCCGTCGGACATCGTCGCCCGCATCGGCGGCGACGAGTTCGCCGTCTGTGCCCGTGACATCACCGCAGACGGCCTCGCCACGATGTCCGACCGGATCTCCGTCGCGCTCGGTGCGCCGTACTACATCCGCGGAAACGAGGTGTGCGTTCCGGTCAGCGTCGGTGCGTACCTGGCCACCGCCGGGGACGATCCGAGCGCCGTGCTCCGCGCCGCCGACCGGAGCATGTATGCAGCCAAGCAAAGCCGAGCCCGTCACCGGTCGGTGCTCTCCGTCTGAGGCGCGGCCGCGACACATGCTGTGCGGTTGTCAGAACCAGTGCGCGAAGACCCCCTGCCGCGGATGCCGGATCGTCACCGAACCCGCCTTCTTCACCCCGGTCAGCACCAGGGTCATCCCGCTGGTCGCCGAGCGCGGGTCCACCTTGTTGTGCAGGTGACCACCACGCAGCTGCAGGTCCTCGGTCCGCACCGCGCCGCCCCGGGGCACCACCAGTTCCGCCGAACCGCCGTAGTTGGAGCGGAACTCGATGGTCACGGTGGGCGAGGTCAGTTGGGCCGCGGTGAAGTCCAGCCGGGTGCTCGCGCCGGTGCCCCCGATGACGATCTTCGACGGCACCGTCCAATACCCCCGGAAGGCGCGGGAGCCCCAGCCGGTCAGTTCCAGCACGGCGTCCGGCCGCGCGGCCTGCACGGCACCGGAGTACCCGGGCACGGTGTGCGGGCGGGGACGTGCGGCCTCGGCGGCCGCATCCACGGATCGACCCGCGATCTCCAGCCCCGGAAGATCGAGCAGGACGGCATTGAGGTCCCGGCGGGTCCGGGCGGCGATCACCTTGGCGCTGCGTTCGGTGTACTCACCGAGATCGATCAGGCCGCGGCCGGTCGCCTTCTCCAGCAGTGCCAGCACGTGCGATCGTTCGTCGTCGGACACCCGCAGGTCGCGCGGGTCGATCGGCGAACCGGGCATGGCGCCCAGGATAGTTGCCGTGCTGTCAGCTGTGGACGCCGCCGGCCGGCATGCTCGAGCCGGTGGGACCGTCCGCGGCATCGTCCAGCCTGGCGCCGCCGATGGACCGGCCGGCCCAGCTGAGCACCCGCCAGTTCCGGCCGGCGGCGGCCGGTTCGGATCCCGGCGGTACCGATCCGACGACGATCATCCCGGTGTTGTGCAGGGAATGCGCACGACCCAGGGCATCCTCGACGGCGGTCAGCTCCCAGGCCCGTACCGTCGCCCACAGCCGCAGGACCGCTCCGTGCGAGAAGAGCACCGCGCACCCGTTCTCGCCGACGTCCCGGCGCAGCGTCTGCCGCACCTCTTCAACGACGGTGTCGAACCGGTCGAGCACGTCGGCGCCCTGCGGTCCACCGGGCATGACGACGTCGAGCGCGCCCGACATCCATTCCCGTACCACCCGCTGGTAGGTGCGGGTGGAGGTGTCGTCGCCGAGCATCTCCAGGTCTCCGGCGTTGACCTCACGGAGCCCGGCGCGGACGCGAACGGGCAGCTGACGCGCCGCCGCCAGCGGGGCCGCCGTCAGCTGGGAGCGCACCTGGGTGGACGCGTAGATGGCGTCGATCCGGTAGCCGCGCAGCGTGCCGGGCAGGGCCGCGGCCTGCTCGTGGCCGAGGTCGGTGAGGCCGGGGCCGGTTCCGGCGGTGTCCAGCAGGCCCAGCACGTTGGACGGCGTCTGCCCGTGCCGGATCAACAGCAGTCGCATCACGACCACTGCCCCTGTTGCCACTGGCGCAGCAGTTGGTCCGCCGCGGCGTACGCCCGCTCGGTGGCGAAGGCGGCCGGCGGGACGTTGTCGCCCCGCGCCCGGGGGTAGGACCCCAGCCAGCGCAGCAGCGCCGAGCGCCTGCTCAGCGCGCCGAGCACGTCCGCCATCGCGGGGTCGGTCAGGTGGCCGTCCGCATCGACGAGGAAGACGTACTCGCCCATCTTCGACCGGGTCGGCCGGGACTCCAGCCGAGTGAGATTGATCCCCCTTGCGGCGAATTCGGTGAGCACCGCGAGCAGCGAACCGGGGTGGTTGCCGACGGAGAGCACCAGGGACGTGCGGTCGTTGCCGGTCGGTGCGGGCGGTGGTCCGGGCCGGCGCAGCAGGACGAACCTGGTGACCGCGTCGCGGACCTCGCCGATGTCGGCGGCCAGCGTCACCAGGCCGTACCTCGGTCCCGCAACCGGCGCCGCCGCCGCGGCGTCGAGTTCCCCGGCCGCAACCGCCTGCGCGGCGGCCGCATTGGACGGCGACATCACCGCCTGCGCGGTCGGCAGGGTGCCCGCCAGCCACCCGCGGATCTGTGCGTGCCCGTGCGGATGGGCGCCGACGGTGGCCACCGAGGACAGTTCCGTGCCCGGCCGGACGAGCAGGTCGAAGGTGATCGGGACGTAGTCCTCGGCGGTGATCAGCAGCGGTTCGCCGTGGGTGAGCTCGTCCTGGGTGAGCGGGACGGCGCCCTCGACGGAGCTCTCCATCGGCACGCATGCGGCGTCCGCGGTGCCCGTCCGGACGGCCGCCAGCGCCTGCGACACCCCGGTCTGCGGATCGAGGGAGATCTCAATCCCCGGCGACCGGTGCGCCCGGTCCGCGATGGAGCGCGCGGCCTGCTCGGTGAAGGTGCCGGCCGGGCCGAGGTAGGCCCACACCTCGCGGGTGCCGGCCGGATCGACGGGACGGCCGGGCGTGGCTGGATCCGAGCGTCGGTCCGTCATGTTCACCCCTGCCACAGTAAGTTGCACCGGCAAGGTGCACCGGCCGCCGGACGCCGGGCCGGCGCGGACCCGGCCGGGTCAGCGCACCCCGCTCCCGGGTCAGGCGCGCGGACCCATTTCCGGCGGCAGATCCTGCAGTTCGGCCAGGACCGCGGGATCCTGCATCTCCATCCACGCGATGACGTCCCGGAACGGCACGCAGTAGGTGTCCGGCTTGCCGCACTTGTCGAGCACGAAACCGGTCAGCGCCTTTTCGTACGCATTGTTGTTCCAGGCGTTGAAATGGTTGCCCAGGATCAGCGGCGCGCGATTGCCGTTGTAGGCGGCGTTGTACATGTCGTCGTAGGTCCCCTGCACCTGGGCGGAATCGGCATCGGACTGCGCCTGGGTGACGCCCTCACTGGAGGCATTCCGCTGCGAGTAGTAGAAGTTGTAGTCCATGGTGATCTGCGGGTGGTCTGTCCCGTGAATCGGGAACGTGGCCATCCCCATCGCCCAGATCCCGTACTTCGGCGACTTCTTCGGCCAGTCGAGGCCGGTGCGGGTGAACGACGTGTCGTAGGTCATGTTGTGCTCGATCAGGGCCGGGAAGAGGTCCTCCGCATGGCCTTCCAGGCAGGGAGTCCGCTCACCCTTGACCTCCGAGCCGTCGAAGACCAGGTCCGGCATGTCCACCCCGGGGTTGTTCGTCTTGACGTTCTTGATGAGTGCGAAGAACTGGTCGAGTTCGTTGTTCCAGTCCGCGGTGGTCCACTGATTGCCGCTCGGCTCGGCGCCCTCGCAGAAATGCCCGTTGAAATGCGAGCCGATCTCGTTGCCGGACTTGTACGCCTCGTTGAGGTCGGCGATCTCGACCGGCAGGTCGGTTGCGGTGTTCCAGTTGATCGACGACTTGCCCGGGCTGTGTCCCGGTCCCTGGTAGGCATTCTTCGTCTCGTCGGACAGCATGTAGGTGCCGGACAGGAAGCCGGTGAAGTGGAACGGCACCTGCTCGGCGACGTCGAACCAGTGCTGCCACTTCTCGTGCCAGCCGACACCGTCGAAGCTGACCACGATGAACTGCGGCGGCTTCTCGCCGGGCTTCAACTTCGTCGGCACGAACCCATCGGGCAGCGCACCGCCCGGCTGTGCGGTGCCCGACGCCGCGCTGGACCCGGCGCTGCCGGCGGCGGCAGAGCTGCCCGCGGCGCCGCTCGACGCGGTAGCCGACGCCGGTGACGATGCCTGGGACGACGCCGGTGGCGCGGTGCTGGTCGACGCTGCGGAGGAACCGGCCACGGACGCCGGTCCGGCGGTCACGAAGCTGGTCACCGTCTCGTCGGCGACCTGTCCACCTGACCCGCAGGCCGACAGCACCACCAGAGCCGACAGACAAGCGGCGACCATCCGGCCACGTCGCACGCGCATACATCCTCCATTGCTTCATCACTGCGGCAGACCGGGACGTGTCCGTCCGGCCATCGGAACGCTCGAGCATCGCGCCGGGTACGGCGGCGGCCGAGGACCCTCAGCGTACTGTCCGTGACGGCACGTTCGTTCGACGTGAGGGAGCTCGTGGCCGACAGCACACCCGGACCGTCCCGGGTGCCGCACGGCACAGCAGAACCCCACCGCCGGCACAGGAAGCTCGCACGTCGGCGCGGCTCGGACCGGGCATCACGCGCCTAAGCTCGCCAACCGTGACCAGCGCCGCTCCCCCACCCGTGCCGCCGGCCGACGAGACGGGCGGTCCCGCCGACCTGCCGACGCCGGCCGCGAGAACCTACACCGCGCGGTCGATGCAGGTCGAGGTCGTCATCGTCTTCCTCGTCACGCTCGGGATGAGCGGCCTGTTCTCCCTCACCAGCCTGATCGACGCCCTGCTGGCACCGGCGCCGCTGGCGTCACAGACGGTGTCGATCCTCGTTCCACAGGCCCAGGCGTCGCTGCTCGACCTCGTCAAACAGCTGCTGACGATCCTGCGCGGCTTCGCCTGGGGCGCGCTCGGGCTCTACCTGCTCTGGCGCAGCGGGGTCAGCCTGCGCCGCCGGCTCGGCCTCGACCTGCGCAAACCGTGGGCCGACCTGGGCGTCGGGATCGCGCTGGCCGCCGTCATCGGGATACCGGGACTGCTGTTCTACCTGCTGGCCGTGCAGCTGGGGATCAACCTGACCGTCGCGCCGACCACGTTGAACGACGTCTGGTGGCGGCTGCCCGTGTTGGTGCTGGCCGCCATCGAGAACGGCTTCCTGGAGGAGGTCCTGGTCGTCGGCTACCTGCTGACCAGGCTCGAGCAACTCAGGGTGCCCGCGCCGATCGCGATCGCGATCAGCGCGGTGCTGCGCGGGTCGTACCACCTGTACCAGGGGTTCGGCGGGTTCCTCGGCAACGCCGCGATGGGCGTGGTGTTCGCCTGGTGGTTCCGCCGGACCCGCCGGCTGTGGCCACTGGTGATCGCGCATTCGCTGCTCGACATCACCGTGTTCGTCGGGTACGCGGCGCTGCGGGGCACGGTCAGCTGGCTGCCCTGACCTGGGGCCGTCGGGGCATCGGTTGAGCCGGTTCGTCCTGCTTCGGGGCCACGGCGCCGGTCGCGGAGAACCGCACCCCGCGGGGGGCGGCATCGAGTGAACCGCCCCTCGCAGTGAGCACCCACCGACGCCGTTCTTGCCAGGCAGCGGTGCATTCGAGCCCGGCCCGCGTCAAGCTGCGGGCGGGCGGGTCAGCGCAGGGTGAACTGCCGACCGAGAATGCCGTCCCGGGCGCGCCTTTCCGCGTCGTTCAGCGGCGTCTCGTCGCTCAGGGCGGCCGCCAACCGGTCGGCGAAGGCGAGCACCGGGGCGTCCCACTCGCTGGGGTGCGCGTCCCGGTCCAGGTCCCACACCGGCACGAGCCGGCCGTGCGCCCGGAACGACCCGACGTACCGGGAGCCCTCACCCAGACCGAGCTCCTCGGCAACGGCGAGCCTGGCCAGCGCGGCCATCAACGGCTGCTCGTCCTCGGGCCGCACCCACCGCAGGTGCGCGCGGTCGCCGGCGTCCACCCAGTAGGCGCCGCGCAGCCCGGCGACCCTGGCCGTCGGCATGATCGCGGCGTTCGCCCGCTCGAGCGACAGGGCCACCTCGCCACCCGCCTCCGGCTCCTCCTCGAGCCACCAGCTGAAGTCGTCGTGCACCGTGACGTCGATCGGCTCGTCGACGATCAGATCCGCGTATCGCGCGCCGATGCTGGCCCGGCCGACCACCGGCAACACCGATGACGGCTCCGCGTCGAGCGCCCACTCCAGCGAGGCGGCGAGGTCACGGGACAGGTCGCCGCTGTGCGTCTGCACCTGCATGCCGAGCAGGATCGAGCCGTCGGAGCGGGTCAACGCCGCGGCCGCGCCGGGCAGCACGCTGGCCAGCGTCACCGACGGGACATCGTCCGCCGGGTCGATCAGGGTCAGCGGCGCACTCGCCGACGGCACGAACTCGCGCAGCGCGATGAGCTCGGTCTCCGCGGCCAACCCGGCGAACGGCCGGGTCACGATCATGTCTGCGGCATCGGCCGATCCGTGGCAGGCCTTGTACCGGCGGCCCGAACCGCAGGGGCAGGGCCGGCGAGGGTTCTCGACGGGACGGTCGGCGGTCGCGGTGGCCCCGGTGGCAGTGGTGGGGCCGGCGGAGCGACGCTGGGTCTTCTTGGACACCCGGCCACGGTAGCCGACCGCGCCGCGCGCTCCCGCCGTTGCGGTGTCAGCCCCCGGCCGGCTTCGCCGGGGCTCCGTTCGCGGAGGCTGCGTCCGTCGAGGTCTGTTCCGACGACGTCTGCCCCGATGCCGCCAGTTCCGACGCCGCCAGTTCCGACGCCGCCAGTTCCGACGAGGCACGGCCCGACGAGGTCCGTTCCGATGTGGCCCGTTCCGCCGAACTCCGGTCCGCCGAACTCCGCCCCGCAGAGGCGGGGGTCGGCTCGGGCAGCGGTCTGGTGGGCTGCGGAGGCTGCACCACCCACCCGGCGAGCCGATCACGGCGGCCGTCGAACAGCCCGGCGAACCGCCGGAGCAGCAGAGCGGTCAGCACCGCGACCACCGCCGCGGCGAGGTCGACGGCGATGTGCAGCTGCACCGTGTCGGCGATCGCCTGCAGGCTTCCGCCCAGCCCCCTGGCCAGCGTGACGAGCACCAGCACGGCGGAGACGATCCAGCCGCACCACCAGGCCGTCGTCAACCGGGATTGTCGGTGCCGCGGTCGCGACTGCGGGTTCCGCTCCTGGTCGGCGCCCTCTTGCAGCATCCGGTCGATCTCCATCGCGATCTGGCCGGCGCCGTAGACGTTCCAGAGGGGCACCAGCAACCGCGCCGCCACCGCCGCCGGGGGGCGCGACGGCGCCCGGCCGATCCGTCGCGCCGCGGCCTCGTGCGCCCGGACCACGGCCGGGACGGCGAACACGACGGTGGTCAGCGCCGCAACGACGACGGCGAGCCCCGTCGCGGCGACCAGCACATCGCTGGCACGGACCGCGGCCCCGGACAGCACCAGGGTGCGGCCCTGCAGCAGCAGGATGAACCGCCAGATCTCGGCCCCGGCCGCGCAGCCGGCGACGACCGCGGTGACGGCCGCCGACCAGCCGGCCCGGCGCAGCGCCGGGGCGGGATCGCGCCGCGGCGGAGCCGGCGGATCCGGCGCGTCCTTCCACACCACCGGCGGGAAGGACCACCGCGGGTGGCCGCCCTGGTACGCCGGCGGCCCGAGGTAGGGCAGGCGGGACTCCGGGCGCGAACCGGCAGACCGGGCACGGGTGGCCCGGCTCAGGATCGCCGGGTCGGTGCCGGGCGGCGGGTGCGCGATCCAGCGCTGCAGCGGTGCACCGCAGGACACACAGCGGTACTGGTCCGCGGACACCAGGGGCTGCGGCACCCCGCACCGGACGCAGCGCAGATACCGCGCCGACTGCAGCCGGGCGGCGGAACCGTTACCGACGGCCGGGTGGTCCGTCGTCATCGGTGCCCGTCGGCCACCGGCCGGCCGACATCGGCTGCCCGGAGTGCCATCTCACAGAACCTGCGGGACCGCGTCACCGTCGGCGATCAGCGGCCGGCCGGCGGCAACCCAGCCGCCCATCCCGCCGGCGACGTTGACCGAGTCCCAGCCCTGCGCGTTGAGGTACTCCGTCACCCGCGCCGAGCGGCCCCCGGACCGGCAGATGACGTAGATGGGGTCGCCGTCGGGGATCTCGTCGAGCCGGGCGGCCAGCTCCGTCATCGGAACGTGCACCGCTCCCGGCGCACGCCCCGCCGTCCACTCGTCGTCCTCGCGCACATCGAGCAGTACGGCGTCGTCCGGGACCTCGGCCACGGGTACCTCGGGAACGGATGGCATGTTCACCCCTTCATCCTTCCATCGGTGCGCCCGCGGCCCGGGCCGGCGGCCGAGGCGGACCGGCGAGGTGACCCCCGTCAGGCCGGTGCCCAACTCCGCGGAGTGACGGCGTCCGTGCCGGGCAGCCTGCGGGCTTGTCCGGTGCGTACACCTTCACGTAACTGTCTGTTCCGGTCCACATCGAACGCGTGACCGCCTGGGGCGCGCCTTGCGTTTCGCCCTGGCACAAACGGGTGGCTCGTCCTGCTTCCGGGTGGTTTCGCCCGGAAATAGTGTCGGAACGTGCTCGATTGAGGTTGACTGATCGTAGTCGCCGATACGGATCCGACTGGAGCGGCGGGCGACGGTCAGCACCGTCAAACATCACGCTCCGTGCCCACCCGGCGCAGCACGCCACCTTCCGTACCGGAGGACTCCCGATGACGAACAGACCGATCACCCGGTCAGCAGTCCGCCCCGACAACGATGTCGGCATCGTCAGGTCTTTCGCGGTGGCACTCAGCGCTGACCCGGCAGCGTCCCCTTGACCGGTACCGGCGGGTTGCTGGGAGTCACCCGCCGGTACCCCCAATCCCCGGATCCGGCTCGGTCAGCAGACCGAGCCGGATCTGGCCTCGAGGTGCACGAATCCGCGCCGATCCGGACCCCCGACTTGTACCCTCGGATCAGGGGTCGGGCGACGGTGGGGAACAGACCGTCGATCAATCTGTCGTTCATCAATCGGCGGCGAGCCGGAAGGGCGGTGTTGCCATGTCGGCGTTCCGCGTTCTCATGGTCTGCACCGCCAACCACTGCAGGTCCCCGATGGCCGAGCAACTGCTGGCGCACGAGGCCGCTGTTCGGTTCGGTCCTGACGGTGCATGGCAGGTGGAGTCGGCCGGCACCGACGTCCGCGCGCCCTGGCCACTGCACGATCACGCACACACCGTGCTGGCCGAGCGGCTGCCCGATGTGGCAGCGCATTACTCCATGGACCTGATGCCGGCCGCCATCACCAGATCGGATCTGATCCTCACCGCGTCCCGCCATCACCGCAGCAACGTGGTGAGCATGGTTCCGGCGGCCATCGGACGGACGTTCACCATGCTGCAGTTCGCCCGACTCTGCACACAGGTGGCCCCGATCGTGGCGACGGATTCCGGCGAACTCGGCCGACAATTGATCACCCAGGCCAAGCTGGCCCGGTCGTCGTTGCAACCGGTGCCGGTCGAACTCGACGATCTCGCCGACCCGATGGGTGGCAGCCTTGGCGACTTCCGCATCTGCGCCGACGAGGTGCAGGCAGCGATCGGGGAGATGCTGCGGCCGCTGGAGCTCGAACTGCCCGCAGCGCCGGTACCGGCCGGCGCCGCGCGCACCGCACGACCGGTCGCCGCGAGTCCGCGCCGGCTGGGCCGGCACCGGGCGAGCCGAGACTGATCGGGGCAACCCGGAGCTGGTCAGGCCGCGGCGTACGTTGCCCGTCCGGCGTCGGGAGGCCTGTCGATCCGGCGTTTCCGACCTACCGTTGGGCGGCTGGCCGTGCAGGAACCGACTGCCGGTCGACCGGATGTTCCTTGACCGACGGTCACTTCACCAAACGGGATCGACGCCGGTCCGCCAGCAGCCGACCGCCGGTCTGGCAGGTCGGGCAGTACTGGAATGATCGGTCCGCGAACGACACCTCGGCGATGACGTCACCGCACACCGGGCACGGCAGGCCGGTGCGTGCGTGCACGCGCAGTCCGGTGCGTTTCTCGCCCTTGAGTCGTGCGGCCTCACCGCCGACCGACCGTTCCACGGCCGAGGTCAGCACCTGGTGCATCGCCGAAGCAAGGCGGTCGATCTCGTCCTGGCCGAGCTTCCCGGCGGTGGCGAACGGGGAGAGCTTCGCGGTGTGCAGGATCTCGTCGGAATAGGCGTTGCCGATCCCGGACATCACGGTCTGGTCGGTGATGACGTTCTTCAACCGGCCGGTGCTGCGGGACAGCAGCTTGGCCAGCGCCGGCGGGTCGAGGGTCAACGCGTCCGGCCCGAGGCGCGCAACACCCCGGACGGACATCGGATCACGGACGATCGCCGCGGCCACCGACTTCTTGGTCCCGGCCTCGGTGATGTCGAACCCGGCGCCGCTGCGCAGCCGGAGCCGCAGTGCGATCGGTCCGCCCATCTTCGGTGGCGTCGCGGCCAGCCCGTCGGACCAGCGGAGCCAACCCGCGCGGGCCAGATGGATGATCAGGTGCAGGTCCTCGGGGATGGCCGAGGGGGCACCGTCCGGATCGGGGGCCGTGACGATGTCCAGGAACTTGCCGTGCCGACCGGCCCCGGTGATCACCCGCCCCACCAACGCGGAGGCCGGCGGGTCGTAGGTGGTCAGGACGTTCAGCGACGCCACCGTCACCGCCGCCACCGGCTGACCGGTGGCGTGTTCGGTGAGGAACGCGGCCAGTGCGGTGACCTCGGGCAGTTCTGGCATTCCGACAGTGTGCACACGGCGGGCGCCGTCCCGCAGCCTGTGGACAACCCCGCGGCGCCTTCCGGCCGGCCGCTACGGTCCGGTCGGTGACCGGAGAGCCATCCGCCAGCCCGCACAGCGGGACTGGCCACCAGCCGGTCGGCGCCGACCCGTCGCCGTCGGCGTTGACAACACCCGAGATCCGCGGGCCGCAGGCGGACCGAGACCTGCTGGCCTGGCATGCGCTTCGCCAGCGGCAGCTGCTGACGGCGCTGGTGCACGGCGGCCGCCGCAACTGGCGGGACGACCGCAGGATCTGGCCGGCCGTGGTGCTGGCCCTTGTACTGATCGGACTGGCCGTCGCTGCCATCAGTGTGGTGGCCGCGTTCCGGCCCTGACGGGTCCGGGGCGGCGTCACCGTCAGCCCAGCACCGACAAGGCCCAGCTGGTCACCCCCAGCTCACCGGCGGTACCGACCACGAGCGCCACCACCAGCAGGACCTCCAGGCCGTCCAGCACCCGACCCGCCCGGGCGGCCGTCACGGAGGAGGGCCGGACCGGACCGGACGCAACGAACGCGGCGAGGGACGCGAGCGACACCGTCGCTGCGGCAACGAGTTCCGACCGGGCCGACGGCGCCGACAAATAGCCGGCCGCCCACACCACCCCGATCACCAGGAGTCCACAAACCCGCGGTCCGATGGTGTGGCCGACCTGACCGAACGCTCGCGCGCGGAGCAGCATCAGGCACCCGAATCCGAGAACCAGCCAGCGCAGGCCGCGGTCGTCGGTACAGACAGCCGGGATCACCCCTGCGACCACGGCGGCGGACGCGCCCAGCAGGCATCCGGTGAGCAGCCGCTGGGCGAACTCCAACCGGCGCGGAAATCGTGGGTCGGCGGGGTCGGCGGTCGACATCGCCGTGCCGGCCAGCACGAGACGGGGCAACGCACCCGGGATCAGGGCCGCGACGACGGCTGTTACGAGTCCGACAGCCACCGCGTCGCCCCCCGCGGTCACCAGCGTCACGACCACCGTGACCGCGAGCAGCAGCGTCGCCAGCGCGATCACCATCACCGTCGCGGGCCGCCACCACACCGCCACCGTCGCGGCCACCGCGGTGGCCCCACCCAGTGCCGGCAGCGCCGGCCATCCCGACTGGACCGCGCCACCCGACGACCAGTGCTGGGCCAGCGCAACGCCGCACCACCCCGCGTACACGCAGGCCAGCACCAACGCCGTTGCAGCACAGCCGTTGTCGCTTGCCCGACCCGCGTGGACGGCAACGATGGCGGCCGCCACCGCGGCCCACGCAGGCGCCACCGCGGCGGCCCCCGGCGACCCTCCTACCGGCAGAGCCAGTGCCAGCCCCAGCGCCGCGAGGCCGAGGATCGTCGTCCAGGACAGCCAGACCGCCGTCGCCCGGGCATCCCAGAAACGCCGTTGCTCGACGCCGCTCTCGATGGCATCCCGCACGGATGCCACCCCGGGCGGCCGCACGGTCTCCCGGGCATCGTCGAGCATCAGCAGATCACCGTCGACAACACCAGCGCCGGAGAGGGTTTCCGTCAGTCCGATGGGCTGCCGGCCGAGCGGCGCGAGGGTCCAACGGGGTCCTTGATCGTCTTCGTCATCGTCTTCGTCGGCATGGCGCGAGTTCTCCGGTTGGACCAACCGGACGATACCCGGCAGCAGGTCCGCCAGCGGGACCGACGAGGGCAGCGCGAGGTCGACGTGCCGGGCGCCACGGACGAGCGTCACGCAGCAGTAGGCATGACCTGCTTCAGCGGATCCGCTGGCAACGGCCGTCACCTCTCCCCCTTTGCGTGCGCCGCAACGCAGTCGTGGATCGGTGACTGTGGACAAGTCACCGGCGTTGGGCGGGCAGATCGTAACCTTCGCGGTGATGCGACAAGGGCGTTGTCCACATCGTTCTCGGGCCCGGCTGCTCGGAACTCATCGGAGGTGACGTGCAGTGGAACTGTCCGCCCGGTCCCCCGCGTCGTTCGGCAAGCGCCCGACCGCGGAACCCTTCGAGCTGGCCCCTGCTCCGGAACGGGCTGAGGCAGCGGCGGTCGGCGGCTCGTTGGGGATGATGATGATGCCGGCCGCGTCGGGGGCGGGCGCCGTCGTCCTGGCGGTGTCATCGCGAGGCCGCCCGCTGATGGCGGTGCTGGCAGTGGTGGTGCTCGTTGCGTCGATCGCGGTGGGCCTGGTGATGGTGATCGGAGCGCGGTCCGGCGCGCGCCGGCGGACGAGGCAGGTGCGGGAGCGCTACCTCGATCACGTCGAGGTCGTCCGCCGGCAGGCACGGGAAGCCGCCGCGCAGCAACATGTTCGAGCGACGCGGGCGCACCCCGACCCGCGGACGGCGGGGTGGGCGACGAGACCGCACCGCACCCCGAGTCCCGGAATGGTGCCGGCGGGATTCCGTCCGCTGCGGGTGGGCGTCGGCACCGTCCCGCTGCACCGGCCGGTCCGGATGATCAGCGACGGCCAGGAGAAATTGCGGGACAGGGACGGTGTCTGCGTGTCCGCAGCGGCCGATGTGCTCGCGCAGTACAGGACGCTGCCGAATCAGCCGGTGACGGTGCACCTTTCGGCCGCTCTGCCGGTGGTGATCCGCGGGCCTTCCGAGCGCGTGCGCTCAGCGGCGCGGGCTCTGCTGGCGCAGCTGGTGACGTCCCATCACCCCGATGATCTCGCCGTGCTGATCTGCAGTGCGGATGATGCCGCCTGGAGCTGGGCGAAGTGGTTGCCGCACTGCGTGTCCCGGGTGGCGCGGGACGGTCCGCTGCCGGCCCGGCTGCTGGTCGACCAACCCGACGAGGTGGTCCGGCTGCTCGCCGGGGAAACGGAGCGAAACTCCGTGACCACGACGGCGCCCCGCCGATCCGTCGTCGTGCTCCTCGATCACCTGGGGGATAACCGGTTTCCCGCTGCGGCGGTGGAGGCGGCCGCACACTCAGCGCGAGCACCGGTCATCCACCTCACCGACGGCACCGACATCGGTGTGGCCGCGCAGCAACGGATCGCCGTGACCGATGCCGCCGTGGACGGAGCGCCGTCTGCGACGGTGAGCGTTCGGGGCGGCGATGGCCCCGCTGTTTCCGACGACATCCATTGCCTGCTCGATCAACTCAGCATCGTGGAGGCCCGCATGCTGGCTCGTCGGTGGGCATCCCGCGACCTTCTCGGTGCCGGCGCGGGCGACGGAGCTCGCACAGCCGCGGCCGGCGTCGGCAGCACGGCGGAGCGCGACCGTTCTGCGCACGTCGACGTCGCCGACCTCGACGTCGCGGTCGCCTGGCGTCAGCGATCACTGCGCGAGGACCTGTGTGCGCCGCTGGGCACGGCCGACGACGGATCGGTCGTCACCCTCGACCTCAAGGAGGCCGCGCACGGCGGCGTCGGCCCGCACGGCCTGATCGTCGGTGCCACCGGTTCAGGCAAGTCGGAGCTGCTCCGCACCCTGATCACCGGGTTGGCCATCGGACACCCGCCGGAACGCCTGGCCTTTTTGATGGCGGACTTCAAGGGCGGCGCCACCTTCGCGCCGTTGGCGACCCTTCCGCACGTCGCCGGCATGGTGACGAACCTGGACGCGGACGCCGCGCGGATCGACCGGTTCCGCGATGCGCTGGCCGGCGAGGTGCAGGGCCGGCAGGAGCTGTTCGCGGCAGCCGGCGTGACGTCGCTGGACTCCTACGCCGGGATCCGAACGCACCGAACGGATCTGCGGGCGCTGCCACGATTGCTCGTCATCGTCGACGAGTTCTCCGAACTCCTCGGCTCCCGGCCGGATCTGGCCGAGCTCTTCGCCGGCATCGGTCGGGTCGGCCGGTCCATCGGCATGTACCTGCTGCTGGCCACCCAACGGCTCGACACCGGTCGCATTCGCGGACTGGAGTCCCACCTGTCGTACCGGCTCTGCCTGCGGACCTTTTCCGAGGCGGAATCGCGGGAGGCCATCGGCAGCGCCGATGCGTTCCGGCTGCCGCGCGAGCCGGGGTGGGCCTACCTCGTCACCGCCGGGGACGAGCGGCGACGGTTCCGCGCCGCGACGGTGTCCCGTCCCTACCGACCGTCGGCGGCCGTCCACCGGTCCGCACTGCCACCGGTGGCTCTCCCGTTCGACGCCTGCAACGGCGTCGCGGAGCGCTTCCGCGACCTCGGCCGGCCGGTCCCGCGCCGTCCGGTGACGGTGGACGCCGACCCTTTCGGCGGCAGATACCAGGCCTCGCCGGGCCGAACCGTCCTCACCGTGGCCGTCGAGCGGCTGCGCGCCGGCGCGGCCGAGCTTCCCACCGGGCACCCAGTGCGGCCCATCTGGCTGCCGCCGCTTCCGGATCGCCTGGCGCTCTCGACGCTGCTCCGATCCGACTCGGACACCTCCAGGAATGGTGCGACGTCCGCTCCGCTGGCGCTGGTGGACATCCCGGAGCGTCAGCGTCAGGACGTCCTGCGCTGGGATGGGACCAACGGCAACGGCAACGTGCTGATCGTCGGCGCCGGCCGCTCCGGGAAATCGACGGCCCTTGCCGCGTTGGCACTGTCGATTGCCGCTCGCCACTCGCCCACCGAGATCGGCCTGCTCGGCGTCGATCTGGACGCCGGCCACGGGCGGTTCGTGGCGGACCTCCCGCACACCGCTGCGGTCGCATCCCGATCCGACCCCGATCTGGTGCGGCGGGTGCTCGCCCAGCTGTCGGCGTGCATCGCCCAACGCGCGCCGGTCACCCCTGCGGGTGCACCCGCGACCCAGACCGCATACCGGAATGGAGATGCCATTCCGCTGTCCGCCGCCGGCCGGGTCCTGCTGCTTCTCGACGGCTGGATGGGCGCGCACGGCACGGACCCGGCCGCCGACGATCAGCTGGAGAAGATCTTGACCCGAGGCCCGGCGGTCGGTGTGCACGTCGCCCTGACGGCGGTCTCACCCACGCAGCTGCGCGGCCGGCTGCTGGCCGGATTCTCCTCGCGGATCGAGTTGCGACTGGCCGATCCCTTCGACTCCGTGCACGACCGCAAACTGGCCGGCACGCTGCGCGCCGATCAGCCGGGCCGGGCCGTCGTCGACGGTCGTCACCTGGCGCAGATCGCCGTCCCTACGCTCGGCCCGGATGCCGGTGAGCCGTCGGCGGGACCGACCCCGTCGGACACCGTCGAGTCCATCCGCGATCGCTGGCCGGGACAGAGCGTGCGCCGCATCGCCACCCTGCCCCGCACTGTGACCCTGGCCGACATCCAGGACGGGCACCCCGACTCGCCCGGGCCCGGGATCGTGCTGGGTCTGGCGGATGACGACCTGATGCCCGTCCGACACGACCTGCTCGGCGAGCACCCGCACCTGATGATCTACGGAGAGGGGCGATCGGGGAAGACAACTGCTCTGCGCACCGTGCTGTCGCAGGTTGCCGGCGCGGCCGGTTCGGCGAGTGCTCCCGGTGCGGCGAGTGCGGCGACGCCCGAGGTGATGGTGATCGACTACCGGCGACACGTGCTCGGATCGGACACCGGTCCGCCGGGGCGCGTCGCCACCGATCCGCACGCCGCGGCGGAGCTGTGCGCGGAGCTCTCCCGGGAGCTCGCGGTCCGCCTGGAATCGGCCCGCCCGTCGGCGCGCGGTGAGCTGGAACGGCGAGACAGGCCGGAGGTGTATCTGGCTGTCGATGATCTCGATCTCGTCGTCACGCCGCCCGCGCACCCGCTGCATTACGTCATGCCGTTTCTGGCGCTGGGCCGGGACCTCGGCTTCCACCTGCTGGTGGCCCGGCGGACCGGCGGGATCGCCCGGGCGCAGTTCGAACCGCTCCTGCAGACGCTCAACGACCTGGCCACCCCGCTTCTTCTGCTGTCGGGATCCCCGACCGAAGGCAGGATCGGACACGGCCTGGTCCCGATGCCGCTGCCGCCGGGCCGGGCGCAGTGGGCGACCCGGTCGGGCCACCGACTCCTCCAGGTCGCCGTGCCGGCCGGTTGACCGGCGATGCGACGGGGTGCCCAGCGTGCAGCCTCCTGCACTGCGGATCGCCGGGCGCTGCCCCAAACTTCAGCACATGGACGTCTCGCAGTGGGTTGGGACAGGGTCGGTATGACGACGAGCGCGGAGGGCCCGGTGCGCCGGCAACCAAAGGTCGCCGTCATCGGCGCGGGGTCGTGGGGCACCGCGGTCGCGGCGATCATCGCCCGGAAGCTGCCGACGGTGATCTGGGCGCGGTCGCCGGAGGTGACCGGGCAGATCAACGAGACCTCGCAGAACGAGCGCTACCTGCCTGGGTACGCGTTGCCGGAGACACTGCGCGCGACGTCGGATCTGCGGGAGGCCGTCGAACCCAGTGACGTGATCGTGATGGCGGTGCCGTCGCACGGGTTCCGCGGCGCACTCACCGATCTCGCGCCGTACCTGCGCCCGTGGGCACCGGTGGTCAGCCTGGTCAAGGGTCTGGAGCAGGTGACCCACCACCGGATGACGGAGATCGTGGACGAGGTGCTGCCCGGGCACCCCGCCGGTGTGCTCGCCGGACCGAACATCGCCCGCGAGGTCGTCGCCGGCTACGCCGCCGCTGCCGTTCTCGCCATGCCCGACCAGCACCTGGCGGCCCAGCTAGGCGAGCTCTTCCGGACCAAACTGTTCCGGATCTACTCGAGCTCGGACGTGGTCGGCGTCGAGATCGCCGGCGCCCTGAAGAACGTCTTCGCCATCGCCGTCGGAATGGGCGACGGGGTCGGCAGCGGCGACAACACCCGGGCCGCGGTGATCACCCGATCATTGCGTGAGATGTCCCGCCTCGGCGAGCGGATGGGCGGCGACCGGGACACCTTCTCCGGCCTGGCCGGGCTGGGTGATCTCGTCGTCACCTGCACCAGCCCGCACAGCCGCAACCGGCACGTCGGCGAGCAGCTGGGCCGCGGGCGCAGCATCGAGGAGATCCTGGCGGAGATGAAACAGGTTGCCGAAGGTGTGAAGTCGGCGTCGACGGTGATGAAACTGGCAGCCGAGTACGGCATCGAGATGCCCATCGCCAGGGAGGTCGACGCCGTCGTCAACCACGGATCGACGCCGATGCAGGCGTACCGCGGGCTGATCAACGTGGCGCCCGGTCATGAGGTGCACGGCGACGGGTGGTAGCGCGGGTCACGGTCACGCGCTCTGGGCGTCCGTTGTCCGTGCCTGGGTCGTTCCGGAAGATTAGCCGCCGTGCCCGGGAGGCCCTACGCCGCAGTGGGTCTGCCGTTCATCCTGCGGTGCGTCGGGCATTTGGGTCTTTTCAGGACCACCTGTCGTGCCGTCCGCTCCCGGTGTGGAATGGCGGTCAGCCGGGGAAGATCCCGGCACCCGAGGTGCTCTCGCTGACACCGTCGCACGAAATGCCCTTCGAATACTCGAGTAATGGTGCGGACACTCAGGATGACGTTGTTGAGCCGGGAATCTCAGCCGCGGACGGAGGTGACCTGTGGACCGTCATGCGCCATGATCTGCTGCTCGTCGAACGGGTACCACCGCACCCTGCGCGCCCCCTGCTCGAATCCCGTTTCCCGTCCGGTGATCCGCACGTGTACCGGATCGGGCAACAGCCGCGCCGCCACCCGGCCGGCCAGCTGCCCCGCGGCCGCGGTCGCGGCAGCCAGAACATGCACGGCGAGCCGTGCCGCCTTCAGCTTGTTGGCCGCGAACGGGCCGGCGGAACGGGTCCGGATGCCTGACGCCGAGCGGTGTTCCGTGACGCCGGCTCGTCCACAGGCACGCGCCGACCGGAATACTGCGCCCAGAAATTCCGAGACGCCCCCACTGGGCCGCCAACTCGTGACGGCCCCCGGCACGTAGGCGATCCGCATGCCGGCTTCCCGCAGCGCGGCGGCAAAGACGGTGTCCTGACCCGCTGCCAGCCATTCCGGATATCCGCCGACCGCATCCCAGCTCGGTACCCGGAACGCGATGTTGATGCCCGCGGGCACGAAGACGGCATCGGGGTCAACCTGCCGCGCCGGGATCGAGGCGGTCGCGATGGCTGTCTGCAGTGCGGTCGATCCGGCGACGCGGACCTGCCCACCGACCACGTCGGCGCCGGCCTCCAGGCCCCGCCAGAGACTCTCGACCCAGGTCGGGTCGGGGATCGCTGTTGCGTCCGTGAGGAGCACCCGGTCGAAGGCGGCGGCCTCGATGGCGACGTTGCGCGACTCCGACACCGACGCCCCCACGGCCTGGATGACCGAGAAGACCATCGACGGGGGAGGCGCCCAGGTCGACAGCTGGAGAACTGTGTCGTCGGAGGACCCCCGATCGACCACGACTATTTCGGCCGGCCACGCTGTTTGCGCCTGCAAGCTGGTCAGCAGGGCCGGCAGCGCTTCGCCTGCGTCCAGGGCCACCACGGCAACAGTCACCGGGACAGCTGTCGTCGACTTCACCGGAGGTCCCGAGCCTTCAGTTCCGCTGACTGCTGCGCACAGCGCCGCCGGGAGCCAGCATGTGCAGCCGTTCCTCCTCGGTGAGGGCCCCCCAGATGCCCGAGGGCTCAGCCACCCGAAGGGCATGTGAGCGGCATTGCGCGAGCACCGGGCAGCGCGAGCACACCGCCTTGGCCCGCGCCTCGCGGCGCAGGCGCGCTCCCTTCCGCTCCGCCTCGGGCGGGAAAAACAGTGCGACGTCTTCGGACAGGCAGGCAGCCTCGCGCTGCCATGGCCTTAGGTACTCTGGACGTGCTTCCAGGCGTTCGGTATCCAACATGCTTCCCCCTAGGAGAGACGCCACCCAGGTGCCCCACACCTGTAGGTGCCGTACTGAGACCCGGAGACGGTATGGGGCCGGGTCGAGCAGGTGTGTTCCCCTCGAACCACGCCTGTGCCGACCTCGGATTGCCGCCGCCTGTACTACCATCTACTATAACTCGCAGTTACACCTTCGTTACTACGCGTCATCACAGTAGGACAGAGCGGGACAAACGTCAACAGAAGCTATGGACAAGTTGCGGCCGTCTTCATGGAACCTGCCGCCGCACAGGCTTCCTGTCCGAGGTTGTAGACCCGGGCCAGCCTGACGCGTGCCCAGGCGCCGAATGCGATCGCTACACAGCGCTGTCCCCTAGCACGCTGCGTGGTAGTTTTCGTAGTCGAGCGAACACGCAGCGTGGGATCTGGGGGATGTTGGCTCGCTTTACCCGAGGGGGGCGTGCTGTGCAGCACTTCACTGCGGTCTCGCTGGTCGAGCAGTTATCCCGACGTCGCCACTTCTGGTTGCTGACGTTCGATGCAGTCGTGTGGGTCTCGGCGGTCGTGTTCGCGGCGCTGGCCCGGTTGGACTTCGATCCGGGCAACGTGCAGTGGGGTGTGACCCTCACGGTGGCCATCGCCGCCGCGGCTCTCTTCACTCTGGTCGCATGGCCGGCGAGACTGCATGACGGCCGCGCCAGCATGGGCAGCCTCGAGGAGATGATTCAACTCAGTGCCGCAGCCATCGGCGCGGGTGTGACGATCTACTTCGTCAACCTCCTCGCGTCCGTCGTTTGGCCGTCCGGGCCAGTATCTCCCGCGGTCAGTTCCCGCTGATGGCACTGCTGTGCGCGATTCTGGTGATGGCCTGGGGCCGCGCCATGGTCAGAGCCATCCGGGAGAATGCGTCCCCGGCGGACCGTGGCCAGCACGGTCAACCCGTGCTTGTGGTCGGCGCCGGTGACGGCGGCCGCCAACTGATCAAGTCCATGCACCGTGACCCGACGTCGCGGTGGTACCCCGTCGGGATCCTGGATGACGACCCACACAACCGTTATCTCCGTATCGACGGGGTACCGGTGCTCGGGCCGTCATCGACCCTCGCCGAAATGGCGAAGAAGAACGGCGTATCAACGGTCGTGGTCGCAATTCCCAGCGCGGACGCGGCGTTCCTGCGCGAGGTATCAGCTATTGCCACCGACGCGGGAGTGGCCGTCAAGGTCCTGCCCGGAGTCAACGAACTGATGCACGGTGGCGTCGGCATCAAGGATGTCCGCGACATCAACCTGCCCGACCTGCTGGGACGCCGCCAGATCGATACCGACATCGCTTCCATCGCCGGGTACCTCACCGGTCAGCGCGTGCTCGTGACGGGGGCCGGCGGGTCCATCGGATCGGAGCTGTGCCGACAAATCAGCCGCTGGAGCCCGGCAGAATTGATCATGCTCGATCGAGACGAATCCGCACTGCACGGTGTACAGCTCAGTATCAGTCACCGCGCGTTGTTGGACTCGCCAGACCTGGTACTAGCCGACATCCGCGACGGAGACAGAATCCGCGACATTTTCGCAGCCAGCGACGGCCACAAGTGGTGTTCCATGCTGCGGCTCTAAAACACCTACCGATGCTCGAGCAATATCCGACGGAAGCGGTCAAGACCAATATTTGGGGAACGTTGACAGTTCTCGAAGCGGCTCGAGACGCTGGAGTTGAACGATTCGTCAACATATCCACCGATAAGGCGGCCAACCCCACAAGCGTGCTCGGCTATTCCAAGCGCATCGCCGAGGGGCTCACGGCATCGGTCGCTGCTGACGCCGACGGCACATTTCTCAGCGTCCGGTTCGGCAACGTCCTGGGCAGCCGCGGTTCAGTCCTGACAGCATTCGCCGCACAGATTGCATCGGGTGGCCCAGTTACGGTCACACACCCTGATGTCACACGGTATTTCATGACAGTCAATGAAGCGGTCGAATTGGTCATCCAGGCTGCAGCCATGGGAAGCCGGGGCGAGGCTCTGGTACTGGATATGGGTAAACCGGTGAGCATCGACGAGGTCGCCAAGCACCTCATCGAGCTTTCCGGCGACGACGTCGATGTGGAGTACACAGGCCTGCGGCGTGGCGAAAAGCTTCACGAGGAGCTCTTCAGCGACGGTGAACCGGACCGCCGCCCGGTCCACCCGCTGGTTTCGCACGTCAGTATTCCATTAGTCGACGCCTGTTCGGCTCGAGCCATCGACGCCTGCGTAGGCAGGGACACCTTGGTTCAGAATTTGCGTAGTGCCTGCCGGAACATGTCGACAAGAACGCTCATGTCGGTCGACCGAGCCTGACGCTGAGGTCAAGTCGGGCTTGGGTTCGCCGTGGTGGACGACCAGCCAACCGGGCAGGCTCGTCCGCGCCATTCAGCAAACTGGCGCTGGAGCACCTGGTTCGCCCGGATATGCTGCATGCACTCCCATAGCCGCTTAATAATCGAGGCTGCTGCTATTTGCCATCGCACGGCTTTCTCAAGTGGAACCGCCACCGCCGCTCGGTAACGCCGGTGATCACATCATCCGGTCGCGATATTAAAGACGAGTACGTCGCTCTTCAATTTGCTGATAGTGCGAAATTACGCGCGAAAGGGTCGACTTTCGGCAATCGCTGGCAGCTTATTCGGCATGGTCGCCGTGCTTCTCGTCGCTTCGATTTGTCTAACCACAGCTTCTTCATCGCACTACAGCGGTATTGACGCATCGCGCTTACGCATCGCCTAAACTCGGTTCCAATCTGACTAGCGCAACATCTTGATACTTGCTGGATACAACGCCAACCTGATGTTGGATCCACTCCCGCTGTATAGTAACCCCCGTCAATCCAAGCGACATAGCACGCAGGCACATTTGTACCAGCAACGTGAGAAAACGGATAGCCCCACCTCCCCCGGAATCGCGGATTAATATCAAGGATCCCAGGAGTGTCATTCCCGTCCAGAATGAGGGTGACGTCTACCATACCTGAATGGCGGGTGAAGGCACTCAAAGTTTCGGCCAATTCCTTCGAAGCGCCTTGGATCAATGGAAATGGCTGATCTGTTTCACCACCCCGCATGGGAAAGTTTCTGGCGAGCCAGCGGCCCAACATACTTGCGATGAAAATCGCTCTATGACATCAAGGCCCACCTCGACCCCTTCTATCGCCTCTTGGACAAATTATCGCATGTGGCGAGTCCGTCCGGCCGGTAATGTCTCGTCCAGCGCGGTCGCGAACGGTCTTTATTGATCTTCTCGAGCTCACGTTCTACGTCGCTATATGAACAAACAGACACACCAGCCGAACCACTGCCAAATCGATGCGCTAGGAATACCCTCTTATTCTGCCTACTCGACCCTTTGGTCCAGGAGGAGAATGTCTGACGCCAGTGCTGTCTTGGGGATAGCAAAGCCGAGCTTCCTGATTTTTCCGCGGCCATCGCGATGACGCGAGTTCCAATACGATCGAGCGTTCGACCATGGGCCGGTGTTGGCGGTAAACCGCTTGGAACTCCGGGGTTTCGGCTTGCCGGCGGGCGGCCCGCAGCAGCGCTTCGTGCTCGTGGACGCTGAGGCTGCGGCCGGTGCTGCTGGTGGTGCACCGGGCGCGCAGCGGGCAGCCGGGGCAGGCCGGCACCGAAGGTGACGCTGCCGGCTGGCGGTGATCGGTCGGGTCAGCCCGTTCGGGCAGGTCACGGTGCCGGCGTCGTGGTCGATGGTGAAGTCGTCCAGGGTGAACCCGCCGGGCACCGCGGTGCGCAGCGGGATCGGTTTGATCACCGCCTGGTGCCCGGCGTCGGCGAGTTCGGCGCGGGCCTCGCCGGAGCCGTAGGCGGAATCGGCCAGCACCTCAGCCGGGTTCGGGTTCGTCGGCCAGCAGGCCGGGTCCGACCTGCGGCGTCCCCGGAGTGCTCACCGCTGGCCTTGGTCAACTCGCAGTCGGTGATCGATCCCGGTGTCCGGTTCGATCGCGATGTGCGCCTTGAACCCGTCCTGCCGGCGGTGCACCGTCTTGTGCGCGTGCCGGGCGTCCGGGTCGGTCACCGAGATCACCCGGTCCGGCGCGACCCGCTGCGCGATCCGCCACCGCCCGTCGGTGCCGTCGGAGCCGTCGACGGGTTCGACGTCCTGACCGGCGATCAACGCCAACAACGCCACCGCCTCGGCGGCTTTCGGGCCCATCTCCTGCTCCGGCAGATACCCCAGCAGCCGGTGCGCATCACCGACCAGGGCGTCGACCAGCTGTTCGCGGGCGGCCTTGTCGTTCCAGGCGATCGCCGGTTTGCCCGGGTCGTCGTAGTCATGCGCGGTGCAGTGCGCGGCGATCACCTCGGCCGCGCCGGGCACCTCGCGGCGGACCCGGCGGATCGCCGCGATCAACTGGGTCACCGTGTCCTGGGTGGCGACCGCGTCATCCAGGATCGTCGAGTCCAACGCCCGCCGGGTCTTGCCCTTCAACGCCCCGGTCTCGGCGACCACCGCCTTCACCGCGTCGAAGATCCGGTTCGGCCGCGCGCGAGGCGGCGAGCCGGCGCCGCCAATACGTCAACGTCGTCGGGTGAAACGCCGCCGCGGTGACCGGCAACCCGCACGCCGCCTTCCACCGCAGATCGAAGGTCACCGCGTCCACCGTCTCGCGTGTCCGACAACCCATGCAGCGCCTGCAACGTGATCACCGTGGCCATCACATCCGCCGGCACCGACGGCCGGCCCTGACCGGACGGGAACAGGTCCGCGAACATCCCATCGGGGAACAACTCCCGGCGATGCACGGCCAGGAACGCGAACACACTGCCCGGCTTCAGCAGATGCCCCGCGACCGACTCGACATCCAACAAATCCCGCTGATCCTCAGACCGACCCTGCACCCACCCATGATCCCAAGATCAACACACCGGCACCAGGACCGACACAGTTATTCAGGAGTCTCCTAGTCGTACTACTCGATGTAATACCTCGCCAGCACGCTGCACGAGGGAATCGCGGCCACCGTCAGGATTTAAATCCAATGCCGTTTAGTTAAGGAATGCGTGAGTTGTTTGGGAGTTCCGGGCCTGATGATTTGATGAAATGGTGTTCAGCGCGGCGTAGCGACGATTACAGACTGTTTTAGGAAATGGTTGATAGGTGTGCCACAATTGCTATTGTGGCAGACTTCGATATTGACTCTGGGGCGTCCGGACGGTTGACCGAGGTGGTCGGTCTGGGCGTGCTCACTCGGCTGATCGACCGGGACACCGTTGACGAGGTATTGGCCAAAGCGGACCGTCGGGAGACCCGGGTGCGGCTGCTGCCGGCCAGGGTCGTGGTGTACCTGGTGTTGGCGTTGTGCCTGTTCACCGCGGATGGCTACGACGAGGTCGTCCGGAAGCTGACGAACGGTCTGCGTGGCCTGCGGATCTGGCAAGACGACTGGAAAGTGCCTACACCATCGGCGATCTCACAGGCCAGGACGCGGCTCGGGAGCGGCGTCATGGCCGAGTTGTTCAAACGGGTGTGCGTCCCGGTCGCCAAGCGGGCCACCGTCGGTGCCTACTACCAGCAGTGGCGGGTGATGGCGATCGACGGCACCGTGATCGATGTCCCGGACACCGACGTCAATGCCGCCGAGTTCGGCTACTCAAGCCAGGGAACGGCGAAGCAGGGCGCGTTCCCGCAGGTCCGCATCGTCAACCTGGTCGAATGTGGCACCCACGCCAGCGTGTGGGCCGAATTCGCCGGGGTGAAGACCTCCGAACGCGTCCTGACCGAGCGGATGGCCGCCGCGTTCACCGACGACATGATCGTGCTGGCCGACCGCGGGTTGTATTCCTACCAGCTGTGGACAACCGCGATGGACGGCGGTGCGCAACTGTTGTGGCGGATCTCCAAGACCGTGGACCTGCCGGTCCTGGAGCAGTACCGCGATGGATCGGTCCGGTCGGAGTTGCTGCCGTCGAAGATGAAGGCAGCGATCAAAGCCGGGCGGACACCGGCCGATGTCGATGACTACCGCATCCCGGTACGGGTCATCGAGTACATCGTGAAAGGCCGCGGCGAGACCGAACCAATCCGGCTGATCACCACCATCCTGGAACCGCAACGGGCACCCGCGGACACCCTCGCGGCGCTGTACCAGCAGCGGTGGGAACACGAGTTGGTCTTCGACGAGATCAAAACCCACCAGATGAGCCAGCATCGGATCCTCCGGTCCCGGACCCCGGACCTGGTCAAACAGGAGATCTGGGGATTGCTGATCACCCACTACGCGACCCAAGTGTTCATCACTGAAGCGGCCGACGAACTCGGCGCCGACCCCGACAGATACTCCTACGTGAGCACGATCAACATCATCCGCCGCCAGGTCCTGAACCAGGCGGCGATTTCCCCCTCATCACTTAACGCCGCGGTCCGCCAAACCATCCTCGATATCCACGAACAGAAGCTACCGAAACGCCGCTTCCGGTCCTGTCCTCGAGTGGTCCGCAGAATCACCATCCGCAACACCAACGTCAAACACGCCCACCACAAGATCATCAAATACGACGCCGCGCCGGAGATCTATGTCTTCAACAGGCCCGCTGCGTATGTCCGCGGCCATGAAAAACTGCCCATAGGCGGCCACGAAACTGCCCGCTGATGGCCACGGTTTCTGCCCACTGGTGGCCACGAAACTGCCCACCTGATCTTGGGTCGTTGACCCGACACGCCCTTGTCCGCTCCGGCCGCGTCCCGCGGTTGGGGTCCCTCCTGAAGTCCGCTTGGCGGTGCTGATGCGCCCGACGAGCCCCCAGGAGGGACCACTTGAAGTCTGCCGAGGAATCGATGCAAATTCTTGGAGGCGTTCGATTTGACCGGTTCGTTGCGTGCCGCCGCGGACCTGGCGGGGTGTTCGCATCACACGGTCGCCCGGCTGGTCGCCGAGCGGGACGCCGGCGGTGACGGGCCGCGGGTCGCGCCGGCCGCGGTTGGTCGATGAGTTCCTGCCCAAGATCGAGGAATGGGTCGAGCAGTCCAACGGCAAGATCCGCGCCGACGTCGCGCACGACAAACTGGTGGCGATGGGGTTCACCGGGTCGGAGCGGTCGTCCCGGCGGGCGGTCGCCGCAGATCAAGAGGCAGTACCGGCTCGGGAACGCCCGGGTCCACCGGCCCTGGGTCACCGAACCGGGCCTGTGGTTGCAGTATGACTTCGGCGACGGACCGGTCATCGACGGACGCAAGACGGTGCTGTTCTGCGCCTGGTTGGCGTGGTCGCGGTTCCGGATCGTGATCGCGTTGCGGGACCGGACCATCCCGACGGTGTTCGCCGCGCTGGACACCGCGTTCCGGCTGCTGGGCGGCGCCCCCACGTATGTCCTGACCGATAACGAGAAGTCCGTGACCGTCGAGCATGTCGCGCGGATCCCGGTGCGGAACCAGCAGGTCGTGGCGTTCGCCCGGTACTACGGCGTCACGGTCCACACCTGCGAGGTCCGGGACCCGGCCAGCAAGGGTGGCGTCGAAAACACGGTGAAATTGGCGAAGGCCGACATCGTGCCCACCGACACCAACCTCGCCGAGGAGTACGAGTCGTTCGCCGACCTCGAGGCGGCGTGCACGCGCGTTCATGACGATGGTGAACGGGCGGGTCCACCGGACCACGAAACGGGTCCCGGCGGACATGTTGGAACAGGAACGGGCCCGGCTGCACCCGGTCCCGGCGCTGCCGCACACGATCACGTTCGGGGAAACCCGGACGGTGGCGGTGAACACCCCGATGGTGTCCTACCAGGGCGGGTCGTACTCGGTGCCGCACACGCCTGCTCGGCGAGACGGTGTGGGTGCGGGTGCACGGCGCCGGCCGGGACGAACGGGTGGTGATCGTGCACGTCGGTGACCGCGGCGCGATCGAGGTCGCCCGGCACGCCCGGGCCGAACCGGGCAGCCCGCAGATCGACGACGCGCATTTCCCGCCCGCCCCGGCCGGGGCGATCAACCGGGAACCCAAGCCGGGCAACGACGCCGAGGCCGCGTTCCTGACGCTCGGCGACGGTGCCGCGTTGTGGTTGAAAGAGGCCGCCGCGCAGGGCTCCTCACGGATCCGGGTGAAGATGGCGCACGCAGTGTCGATCGCGAAACTGACCAACCCGGCCCGGGTCGACTGGGCGCTCGGGCACGCCGCCGTCCACCAACGCTTCGGTGAGGGCGACCTCGCGTCGATCCTGGCCGCGAACCTCGACCCCACCCTGCCCGCCGCACTGCCAGGCCGGGGAAGACAAATCCCTCACCCAGGGCACCGCCGGGTGGGCCGCCCTCGGCGCCGCCGAACAGCACCACCACCGGCAGACACCCCCAGCCGCAACAACTCTCACGAACACGCCACCGAACGCAGCGTCTCACGACCTGGAGGACAACCGATGACCACCACCACCGCGCACGAGGACCGGGCCGCCGCCGGTCGGGGTGCCGACCGCGCCGCCGCTGCCGGAGGACGTGCACGCCCTGCTCCGCCGGCTGCGGATGCCGCACACCCGGGCCGCCGCCCCCGACGTGCTGGCCACCGCCCGCGCGCAACGCTGGGAACCCGTCGAGGTCCTCCGCGCCCTGTTCACCGCCGAGGTCGCCGGCCGGGACCGGTCCTCCCTCGCGACCCGCCGGGCCAGGGCGGCGTTCCCGACCGGGAAAACGTTCCACGCCTGGAAACCCGAAGCATCCTCCATCCCGGCGCCGACGCAGCAGGCGCTGCGGACCCTGGAATGGTTGCACCGCAAGGAGAACCTCGTCGTCTGCGGGCCGTCCGGGACCGGGAAAACGTTCCTGCTCGAAGCGCTCGGGCAGCTCGCCGTCGAACAAGGACTGCACGTCGCCTGGTTCACCCTGGAAGACCTCGGCGGGCTGATCCGCCGGCACCGCGCCGACGACACCGTCAGCAAAGCGATCAGCAAGATCCTGCGCGCCGAACTGGTCGTGGTCGATGACATAGGCCTGTTGCCGGTGGCGGCCGACGCCGCCGAGGGCCTCTACCGGCTGGTCGACGCCGCGTATGAGAAACGCTCCGTGGCGATCTCCTCGAACCTGCACCCCGCCGGGTTCGACGAGCTCATGCCCAAAACCCTGGCCACCGCGACCGTCGACCGGCTACTGCACCACGCCCACGTCTGCCAAACCTCCGGCGAATCGGTGCGCCTGTCCCAAGCCATCGCCGGTCAAGGCGTCACCCCACTCACATGATCAACCACCGCCAGACCCGGGACGATGCTGGGCAGTTTCGTGGCCACCAGCGGGCAGAACTCGTGGCCACCAGTGGGCAGGTCTGCTGGCCGCCGGTGGGCAGATCTCAGTGGCCCTTGACAACACTCTCGTCATACCCTCTTGCAACACCGAAGCCAGGCAATCACATTGTCTGCCGTGCAGGGGTCCCTCAGCTTTCGCAGCGATCATCCGGGTTGCGGGTTGCCACCTTGCGAATTCCGCCTGTCCCACTCTCGAACGAGTGATTTATCCCGTCTACCCGTCAATCCGCGCGACCGTTGCCCGGGGGCGGGTGCAAGCTACTGATGACTACGAAGGGCTACTGACTGATGACAGAGAGCGATGTCCACCCGTATTGCCGGTTGCATCCTGCACCGCCCGATTCCCGGGATGAGCAATTCGCGGCGGCCAGGCTCCTCGTCATCGACGACGACCCTTCCAATGTGGCGCTGTTGGTCGCCGTTCTCGCCCGGGAGGGGTATCGGAACGTGGTCAGTGAGATGGACCCGCGCCAGGTCCTGGCCATGCTCCCTGACGTCGACCCGGACCTGATCATTCTCGACCTGCACATGCCGGATCTCGACGGGTTCGCCGTGCTGGCGCAGATCCGGGAATTCGCCCGCGCGGAGGCGCTTCCGGTGCTTGTCCTGACCGCCGACGCGACCCCGGTGGCGAGCGAGCGTGCCCTCGGTTCCGGCGCCCAAGATTTTGTGATCAAGCCGTTCTCCACCGGAGAGGTCCTCGTCCGGGTGCGGAATCTGCTGCGGGCCCGGTTCGTCTACACCGCCCTGCAAAGCGCGATCGCGCACCGGCGGAAGGCGGTCCTGCGCGCCCTGTGGCTGACCGTTTCCCTCGATTCCGAGCAGCAAGCGGCGGAGCGGCTGCGGTTCCTCGACGGTGTCAAGGACACCTTGCTGCAGACGGTGTCGCATGACCTGCGCAATCCGATCTGGTCCATGCTGCTGCTCACCGACGTCCTCGCCGACGACGCGGACGGAACACGGCCGCTGCCCGCGGACACCCGATCACGCATCATCTCGAAGATCCAACACAGCGCCCGGCAGATGGAGCGGTTGCTCGAGGACATCCTGGACTCGGATCCCATGCGGACGGTCAACGGAGATCAGGATCCGTGCGAGGTCGGTGACGTGGTGAACCGGGTGCTCGCCGAGGTCGATCTCGGCCGCGACCACCCGTTGGAGGTCACCATCGCCCCCGCGCAGGCCGACGTCGACCCGGCCCACCTGGAACGCATCGTGGAGAACCTACTGGGCAACGCCCGGCAACACGTGCCGCCCGGGGTGCCGATCTGGGTCACCGTCGCCCGGTGCCAGGGCGGCATGGTCTTCTCCGTGGAAGATGCCGGCCCCGGCGTGCCGCCAGACATCGCCGGGAGCATCTTCGAACCCTTCCGGCGCGGTCACGCTGCGGCCGGAGTCGGACTCGGCCTTGGCCTCTCCCTCGTCGCCCGGTTCGCCCAGCTACACAAGGGCCGGGCATGGGCGGAAGAACGGCGGGGCGGCGGGGCGGCGTTCCGGGTGTTCCTGCCCTCGGCGGATGCTCCCTCATCCGCCCAGGCGGCGGGGTGACATCGGTGCCCGATGGGGATCGATTGGGCATGAATCCGTCACCACGAAAAGGAGAATCGCGATCAACTCCGCACGGTCGAGTGCCGTGACCGCCGTCAGGGCAGGCGGGTATCACTTGATGCCAGTTGTTGGAGGAAAAGAAAAGGTCTGTCCATCGAACAATCGCTACCGCAATGGGACAATAGGGCCAACTTGCGATCGCCAGATACTCCGGTGGCCCCGCAAATAGCGGAGATAAGCGTATGTCGCCCGGGCCGCTCGGCCCCGGTGAATACACCAAGCAGGTGAATGACCCGTCCACTGCGAAAGGCGCTTCCGGTCCCGGATGGTGGTGCTGGTCAAGTGCCATTCGGCGGCACGCAAGCAGACAGGCGTCAACGTGAAACAGGAATCTCCACCGACCGCCCGAGGCGACGGCGAGCCCGGCCAGGGCGATTCGATGGGACTACGCGACCTGGACGCCGACCAACGTGACCAGTACGCCAGGCGGCGCGACGAAAACGCCGACGAGCGCGACGTCGACGGCGAGCAGCGCGACGTCGACGGCGAGCAACGCGACGTCGATGGCGAGCAACGTGACCTCAGCGCCGACCAGCGTGACCTGCAGAGCCTGCGCCGGGACGTCGACGCCGACCGACGAGACCAGCGCGAACGGGATACCGAGCAGCGCAATCTGGCCGGGACAACGAATTCGACCACAAACGGCGCCGAGGCTCGCCGGGTTTCCTCCCTCCGCCGGGAACACGCGGCATCGGACCGGCGCAGCGCCATGCGCGACCGCGGCGAGGCAGCGGCCGAACGCGGGCAGGCCAGGCTGGACCGCGGCAGGGCGCTGGCCAACCGGGTGGCCGGAGCCAGTGGGCGGCATTCCGCCGGGCAGGATCGCGGGACGGCGTCCGATGACCGCGCTGCATCGGCGACCGACCGGCAGTTCGGCCAACTGGAGGAACGGTTCCACGAACTGGCGAACAACGTCGACGCCGGATTCACCTTGCGGCTCATTGAACCATCGGAGTACCTGTACCTGAACCCGGCGTACTACAAGATCTTCGGCCTCGACCCAAGCGGGCCGATGCCTGTACCCGCCGATTCAATCGCACTGGTGCATCCGGAGGATCGCGCCCGGGTGACAACCGTCCTGGACGGTTCCGCCCAGGGGGAACCGGTCGAGCAGGAGTGGCGGGTCGTCGGTCGGGACGGCGTGCGGCGCTGGATTTCCGGCTGGGCCTGCGGGATCACCGACGACGACGGGGTCATCCGGCGTGTCACTGGCATCTTCACCGACATCACCGACCGGAAGACCGCGGACGCCGCCCTGCGCAGCAGTGAGGAACGCCTGGAACAACTCGCCCGCAGCACCGAGGTCGGGTTCTTCGTCCGGGAACAAACCAGGATGCTCTATATGAACGCCGGTCTGTTCCGGATCCTGGCGTTGGATTCTGACATGCCCAACCCGACCATGCCCGACATCCTGTCTATGGTTCACCCGCTGGACCGGGAACTGTCGGCATCGGTGACCGCTGGCGCCGACCGGAACAATTCCACTCAAGTTGAATTGCGGATCATCCGCCCGGACGGTGAGATCCGTTGGATCCGACAAACAAATGATCCGGTCACCACCACCGAAGATGGCCCGATCCGGGTGGCCGGCACCATCACCGACATCACCGAACGCAAGAACGCAGAAGCCACCGCGCGCAGCGCACAACTCGACGCGGAACGGGCCAACGCCGCGAAGGATGAATTCCTGTCCCGGATGAGCCACGAACTGCGCACGCCACTCAACGCGGTGCTCGGCTTCGCGCAACTCCTCGAACTGGACGGCCTCACCCCAACACAGGACGAAGCCGTCGGGCACATCCTGCGTGGCGGCAAACACCTGCTGGCCATGATCAACGACGTGCTGGACATCGCCGGCATCGAATCCGACCGACTCGAACTTTCCCCGGATGCCGTGCACATCCCGGAATTGATCAGCGAATCGATCGGCCTGATGCGCCCGTTGGCGGCCATCCGCGGAATCGAGATCGACATCGAATCGGGTCCGCAGACGGCCAACTGCTTCGTCCGCGCCGACCTGCGCCGACTCAAGCAGGTACTGCTGAACCTGCTGTCCAACGCCATCAAGTACAACCGCAGGGACGGCCGGATCGTCATCCGCGTGCTGCCTACCGGCGGCACCCGCCTGAGCATTGCCGTCACCGACACCGGCATGGGCATCCAACCCCAGGACATGCCAAGACTGTTCAGCCCCTTCGACCGGCTCGGGCAACAGGCCACCGACATCGAAGGCACCGGACTCGGGCTTGCACTGTCCCAGCGGCTCACCACCCTGATGGGCGGTCGCCTCTACGCCGAGTCCAGTCCGGGGGACGGCAGCACCTTCACGGTGACCATGCCACGCATCGAACCGCCCACATCAGTTCCCCCGACCCACACCCCAACTAGCCAGCCGCACTCGAGCACCCGTTTGTCGACCGTCCTCTACATCGAGGACAACCCCTCCAACGTCGACCTGCTGGCCGGCATCCTGCGCCGCCGCCCAGGCTGGGCCCTCACCCACGCCGGCACCGGCGGGCTCGGCCTGGAACTGGCCGGCACCACCGATCCCACCGTGATCCTGCTGGACCTGCACCTCCCCGACATCAGCGGCCTCGACGTCATCAAGGCACTGCAGGCAAACCCCGACACCGCGAGCATCCCGGTCGCCCTGATCAGCGCCGACGCCACCAGCGCCCAGGTCAGCCGACTACTCGACGCCGGCGCCGACGAGTACTTCACCAAACCCATCGATGTAGGCACAATCTTCACCTTTCTCGACTCCCACGCGCGATGACCGCAACCCCGAGCCCGCCGGCCGCAGATGCTGCACGTCGAACGTGCGGCGCCTCCCGGCACCAAGGGCGTGGTGCGCGCCCTCGGCGTTGGGATCACCACCGGTTCCCCGCCCTGCCGTGCGGCGATCACTGAGTTCGTCGTCCCGAGATCGATGCCTACTGCTGTCGCCATCGTCTATCTCCTTTCGATGGTCCTGCTGCGAGGAGTAGCAGCGCGATCGCGGATTACGTGCCCGGACGGAACACCTCCCGGACGCAGCCGTCCTCCTTTTCCTTGAACATCCGGTAGTCCTTCGGCCCGTCGTCGAGTGACATCACGTGGGTGGCGAGGTGTTCTGTCTTCACCTCGCCCCGGCTCATCAGGTCCGGGATGTCCGGTATGTAGCGGTGCCCGTGTTGCTGGGCGCCCCGCAGGGTCAGTGCCTTGTTCATCACCGCGCCGCTGGTGTCGAGCTCGATGCCGCAAATGCGATTGCGGGAGCACCGTCAGATTTCGGCGCGGGTGTCAGGACGGCTGCTGCGGGGCACTCCATTCCCCACCCGCCTGTTCCCGGTAGGCGTGCACGGCCTCGGTGATGGTGTCGTAGAAGTGGTCCGGGTCGATGGTGTTGGTCAGCTCGTAGCGTTCCACCTTCCGGCGGACCGGCGTCTTCAGCTCGGCGAACACCAGGCTGGTGCCGCCGGCGTTGAGCGTGCGGTCCAGCTCCTCCAGCATGTCGGCAGCGGTGGTGTCGATGTCGGTGATCGGTTCGGCGGCGATCAGGATCCAGCGCGGGCGCGGCTCGGCGTCGGCCAACGCCAGCACCGTGTCGCGGAAGGTGTTGGCATTGGCGAAGAACAGCGGGCCGTCGAACCGGTAGATCACCAGCCCGGGCAGCTGCTCTGCGCTGGGGTTGACCCGGTTGTCGTGATACCCCGCCATGCCGTCCACCCTGCCCAGCACGGCCTGGTACGGTCGCCACGCCCGGCGGAAGACGTCCAGGATCGACAACCCGACCGCGAGTGCGATGCCCGGGAGTACGCCGAGCAGTGCGACGCCCAGGAAGGCTGCCGCGGCAAGGGCGAAGTCGGATTTCCGCTGCCGCCAGAGCCGGCGCATCCCGGCGATGTCGGCCAGCGAGAGGGAAGCGGCGATGACCACAGCGGCGAGCGTGGGTTGCGGCAGGTTCCGCAGCAGTCCCGGTGCGAACACCAGTAGCAGCAGGATCGCGGCCGCGCCCACCAGGCCGGTGAGTTGCGTCTTGGCACCGTTCTGCGCGGCGACCGCGGTGCGGGATCCGCTGGTACTCACCGGGAATCCCTGGAAGAACCCGGCCGCGATGTTCGCCGCCCCGATGCCGATCATTTCCTTGTTCCCGTGCACCTGCTCACCGCTGCGGGACGCGAACGCCGAGGCCGTAGAGATGGTGTCGGTCAACGACACCAACGCGATCCCGAGGGCGCCGGCGAACAACAGACCCAGGTCGCCGAGCGGCACCGTCGGGATGGTCAGTGGTGGGAAACCCTCCGGCAGGGTGCCGACGACCTTCACTCCGCGGTCCGTCAGCTCGAACAGGTTGACCGCCAGGATCGCCAGGACGACGGCGACCAGCACGCCGGGGATCCGCGGCACGAGCCGCTGGAACAGCAGGATGAGAACGAGGCAGCCGACACCGATCAGCAGTGCCGCGGGCACCGTCTTTCCATCGCGGATGCCGGTGACGAACCCGGAGGTCTCCTCGATCAGCCCGTTTGCGTCGACCGAGAATCCGAACAGCTTGGGCAACTGCCCGATCACGATGGTCAGCGCGAGGCCGTTCATGTAACCGATCTGGGTCGGCTTGGACAGCAGATCCGCGACGAAGCCGAGCCGGAAGACGCCGGCGATCACCGTGATCGCGCCGACCATCAACGCCAGGATCGACGCGTAGGCCACCGCCTTGTCCGGGTCGCCGTTCGCGGCGACCAGCGGCAACACGCACGCCGCGATCATCGGGCCGAGCGAGGAGTCCGGCCCGAGCACCAGCACCTTCGACGGCCCGAAGACGGCGTAGCCGATCAGGCACAGCACGGAGGTGTACAGGCCGGTGATCGGCGGCAACCCCGCCAGCTCCGCATACGCCATACCCTGCGGCACCAGCAGTGCCGTCAGGATCAGACCGGCCACGATGTCCCTGCGCAGCCACCGCATCCGGTACGACCGCAGCACGGCGAGACCGGGAACGGCAGGCGTCGTCAGATCTCGAACCGCCACCGCGGTGCTCCTCACCCCCGGCCGTGATGGCCCGGCATTCCAGCAGGATCGCGCCGGGGAACCATCCCCGGAGTGGGGTCGGATCCCGGCGTGCCGGAGGACGAGGCTAATGCGATCGGCCGGAGGTGCACCTCATCTGGAACGGATGAACGCGCCCCGCTCGCGGGGAAATTCAGAGACTTCCGACGGGCACGCTCTGCTCGAAGGTGAAGACGTTGCCCGGGTCATAGGTTGCCTTGACCGTTCGCAGTCGCTCGGCGTTGGCGCCGTAATACTCGCGTTCCCAATCCGACGCGGCGGCGTTGGGCACGTTGACGTAGGCGCCGTCTCCGTACGGCCGCAACGCCAGCCAGAAATCGGCCGCCCACCGCAGCGCAACAGAGCTCAGTGCGGGGTCGTTCCAGGCGGCGCCCGGCTCGCAGTAGAACAGTGCGTCGCGGTGTGGGAAGGCCGATCCACCGGGCGGGGCGTTCCGCACCGAACCGCCGAAGCTGGTACAGAAGAAGTTGCTCCACGGGCTCGGCGCGTTGCCCATCGACCGGACGATCATCGCGATCGCTTCGTCCGGGAACGGTTGGCTGACGAACTGGGAGTAGAACTTCCACAGCCCGACATCCGTCGGCCCCCGGTCGACGCTGCGGTACACAGTCGGCCAGGCGCCCTCGAGAAACGTCAGCTCGGGGGTGCCGATCGCCAGCAGCGGAGCAATCTCGTCCAGGAGTTGCTGACGCGTGCCGCCGTGCAGCAGGGCCGACAGTTCGACGGCAGTGGCATCGATCTCCAGTGCACTGGTGAGGTTCTCGTCCGCAACGGGCGCGGTCCGCTGCCAGTTGCGCAGCAGGTCCGCCAGATCGTCGTGACCGGCCCACCGGGCGATCAGGAACGTGACATCGGACAGTTCGTGCAGGGCAAAGGTGTAGGAGGTGGCGATGCCGAAGTTGCCGCCGCCGCCGCCGCGGCACGCCCACAGCAGGTCTGGCTTGGTGGACGCATCGGCGTGGACCAGCCTTGCCGAGCCGCTCCCGTCGGCGACGACAATGTCTGCGGCGATGAGGTTGTCGCACGCCATTCCCATGCTGCGGGTGAGCAGCCCGAAGCCGCCGCCGAGGATGACGCCGCCGAGCCCCACGCCGCCCTCCGAGCCGGTGGGCACGGCAAAGCCGTGGTGTCCGAGTGCGGTGACCGTCTCCAGCTGGGTGAGCCCGGTCCCGACGGTCGCCGTCCGCATTGCCGCGTTGATGCTCACGCTCTTCATCCGGCTGACGTCGATCACCAGGCCGCCGTCGATGCTGGACCAGCCCTCGAGGTTGTGCCGGCCGCTGCGGGCGCGGAAGGCCATGCCGTTCTCGCGGGCCCAGGCCACCGCGTTGATCACGTCCTGCGCGCACTCGCAGAACACGATGGCCTCGGGATATCGGGGATAGAGCTTGTTCCAGCCGGTGCGCGCGGCCTCGTAGGCGGCGTCACCGGCCCGGACCACCTCACCGGTCAGCCCGGCCACTGTTGCCGTCATCGACGTGACCCCGTTTTCTGTTCTGGGAGCGTCTGTTCTGGAGGCGTCGGTTCTGGGGTGTCAGTGCTTGAAGACATCGAGTTCACCGGGTTCGGTTTCCAGCACTTCACGCCGGAACATGAACAGCCACAGGAAGAAGAGCCCACCTGCGACAAGCAGACCGCCGACGATGAGGACCGGAACCAGGGCCGACTCCGGCGTCACGAGTACGAAGAGCGCGAACGCGGACCACAGCAGCGCCCCGATCGCCACCGGCAATTCGAACCGCCCGAGATCGAACGCGCCCTTCTTCCGGGCCAATCGCTTGCGCACGGCCAGATAGAGGATGATCGTGGACCCGTAGGTGATCGCCGGGATGATCGTCCCCGCCGTGATCAGTTCCAACAGGGCGTCACCCGGCAGCGCCAGCATCAGGAGGACGCCCATCACGAGGATCAGGACCGTCGCGGGGATCGGTGTCTGGGTATGCCGGTTGACCCGACACATGATCCGGTGGGCCGGGAAGCGCGAGTCGCGCGACATCGCGAAGACGATCCGCGAGCAGGCGGTGATCGCCACCATTCCCGCCCCGAAAAAGGCGAAGCTGACCACCACCAGGAGGGTTTCCTCCATCACCGGCCCCAGTCGGTCGCGCATGATCGCCGCGACAGGTGAACCACTGGCGCTGATCCCGGGGAGATCCCGGATCGCGACGGTGAGCGCGATCAGCAAAACCAGACCCAGTGCGCCGGCCGCCGCCACCGACCCGACGATCGCCCGGGGAACGGTGCGGAAGGGATCCTTGGCCTCCTCGGCCAGATTCGCTGCGGCATCGAAGCCGACGAGGGTGGCCAGTCCCATGATCATCGCCAGCATCAACCCGCCGCCCACACCGAAGTAATTCGGCGCATTCTCCGCGACACCCTGCGAGGTCAGGTTGGCGACCGAGCCGTCCCCGGCGACCAGCACGGCGACCACCAGCGCGATCGATACCACCACGACGAGGGTCAGTTCGACGCCGACGGCAGCTGTGTTGATCAAACTCACGATGCGCGTGGAGGCGATGGCAAGGATGGCCTGGACGAGCAGGATCACCAGGGTGATCATCCGCGCGGTTCCCTCGTCGGCGTCCATGTTGAACAGCGGCATGAGAGCCTGGCTGGCAAGCGCGAAGTCGACCGCCACCACGGCCAGGAACAGGTAGCAGAATGTCAGCCAGCCGAATCCCCAGCCGATCTTCGGGTTGGCGAGCCGCGAGGCCCATTGATAGGACGAGCCGCTCAGCGAGATGCGGGCCGCGAACTGGGCGATGACCAACGCGACCAGTAGCTGTCCGATCGCGACCAGCACCCACAACCAGATGCCCACCGGACCGCTGTCTCGCAGGACGTCGTCATAGGTGCCGAAGATGCCCACGGCAACCGAGATGAAGGCGAAGGAAATTGCAAAAACCTGGAAGGAACCGAGCGTCCTTTTCAGTTCTTGGCTGTACCCGCCACTTTCGGCGGTTTTATCGCCACTTCCTGTCACCGGCTTGGCGTCGACCACCGCAACCACCCCCGCATTTTCAGTCGGTGAGGCGGGGCCGCTGTTCCGAGCAGGTGCCACCCTCACGAAAACAGTGCGAGGTCCATCCGGACGTCACTGCTGAAGATCATCCTCGCGCGAAATGCCAGCTCGCTCAGCGCTTGTCCATGTGCATGGCTCAGCGTAGTGACGCCGGATCCACGGCTCCTTGCCGGACCCGATGACGCCGTCGATGGGCTGACTCGAACTACGCGGCGTAGAACAGGAGCCGTTGGTGTCCGATATCGATTCACGCGGAAGATTTCGGCGGTCACGACCACGCCACGACGGCGAGCGCCCGGGGTGGCAGCCACCCGGCAAGCGCCCACGGCGTCGAGCGTCCTACAATTTGCCCGGTCGGTGTCTGGGGTAGCCGGTCACGGGGTCCAGTGGTTGTGCTGCGGAGCTTTATTGCCCGTTCCGGTCGACGCCCTGGTGAGATGTGCCAGGCAATTCCGAAGTGTGCGTGGGGGGAAATGATGAGAAAGCGCTTTCGTGCAGCAATGGTGCTGATCCCGCTGTCGGTCGTGCTGCTGGCCGCGTGCGGGCAGCAGATTGCCGGGACCTCGGCCTCGGTGTCGAATGTGGGATCTGCCCAGGCGCCCGCGAGTCCGGAGGGCACGCTCGCCCCGACCGCGCGACCGACGGTGACCGCGACCACGGACGCCACCCGGACGGTCACCGCCTCCGCGACGATGCGGGAGAAAGCGACGCCGCCGAAAGCATCACCGTCGACGACGACCGTGACCGCGGTGCCCGCGGAACCACAGACGATCACCCAGACACCGCCGCCGGTGGTCGTCGTCCCCGCGCCGCGGGTGACGATCACCGAGGACCCGTCGACCGTGTACGTCCCGCGCGGCAGTTCCGCGGCCGACGATCAGGTCGCCGCGGATTGGCTGACGGCGGAGGTGATGGTCGGCTCGTGGATTCCGCAGCTGTCCTCCAATACCGACAGTGATTCGGCCATGGCGAAATACAACGGGCTGTCGGCGAACTACAGCGGTGTCTTCATGGTGTCGTCCAACGATTTCACCAGCTTCCGCAGGGGCGGCTACTACGTGACCATGGTCGCCATACCGTTCGGGACATCGGCCGAGGCAAATGCCTGGTGCGATGCGCAGGGCTTCCAGGCCGACGACTGCCTTGCCAAGCGGCTCTCGCATACCGACGGACCGGACGGGTCGACCGTCGAGCGCAACTGAGCCATCCCCGTCCACCGGCCGCGCGCACCCGTGGCAGCGCGCATCATCGGGACGGTTTGATCAGGGTCAGCCGCGTGCTCCAATTTGCGAACGCTGTCCGGGTGCCACCGCAGGTCCCGAGCGGTTCCGCCGTGTACTGCTCCAGCGTGCAGGTTTGTGCGATGTACTCGCTGGCCACCCAGATGTTGTTGCCGGACACCGCCGTTGCACCGTAGTCACCCCAGCGTGGCCGGGGCGGATCGCCGAAGGCCCGGTATCCGGAGAAGCCGTCCTGCGGACCCGCACCGTTCTTGGCCAGGTAGATGGTGCCCGCGCCCCGGCGGCTGTCGAACGTGGCATAGGCAGCGGACGGGTAGTAGCCGTCGCCGACCAGGGTGAAGGCCATGACGCCGGCACCCGCAGCGTTGAGGCCGATCGCCGGATAGATCAGGTTGTTGCCGGCCAGGCCGAGTTGTCCCTGACGGAACAGAGTCGCCCGCACCGAAGTGCCCTTCACGGTCGGCCGCACGATGTACCAGCCGACACCCGCGAGTTCGCGCCCGGCCACCGTCACCGCGGTGTCCAATGCGCCCGCCAACCGGCCGTTCACGTACGTCACCTGCTGCATCCGGGTGTCGTTGCTGTCCAGGTCGGATTCGACCTCGGGCGTGAAGGGGTCTGGCGAGCCGGACACCTCGGTGGCACAGGGGTCGTTGTTGAGGCAGTCCGCCAACGGGACCGGTCCGGGCTTCTGGTTGGCGGCGGGCGGGAGCGAGTAGGCAGTGACGGCCACCCGGGTGTTGCTCAACCGCAGCCTGGGTGTGCGGCTGTCCAGGCTGGCCGTATTGGCCAGGCTCCAGGTGACGATGCTGTTCGAGACGTAGTCGCCGGTACCGGTCGCCTCCTCCGCGGCGTTGGAGGACAGGAAGAATTCGGTTCCGCCCGCGGCCTTGGAATAGTCCTTCGTCGAGGGTGACTGCGCCGGCCAGATGGTGAACCCGTTCCGGCCGGCGTCGGCGCCGGTGGTGTCGAACTGGGTGACCAGCACGTCGGCGTCGGACCGGGCCAGCGCCCGCTTGGAGAAGGCGTAGATCTGCGCGCTGTTGTATTCCGGCCCGAAGAACGAGTATTCGTTGGTGGTGATGTAGAAACCGCGCCCGTCGACGCCGATGTGCGGGTAGTCGCCGATGCAGGGGCAGTTCGGGTGGACCGGCGTGCCTGCGCTGCCGTCGTCGGTCACGTCCAGGCTGTAGATCGTTCCATGTTCCGGTCGGGTGCCTGGTGACGGCGATGTCCAGATGGTTCTGCCCCGTGTAGTCGCCCGCCTCATCGACATCCAGGGTCAGCACCGTCAGGAAGAACGAGGACGTCGTGGGGTCGTAGAGGCACGACGGGTCGGTGACCTGCGGCCCCTGGACTCCGGTCGTCCGGTCGATCGCCGCCGGATACTTGAAGAACGTGTTCAGGTCCACCACGCCGGTCTGGCCGGATCCGTCGGCGTTGAACACCTGGAAGACGTCGTTGACGGCCTCGACGACATGACCGCCGCCGACGCACAGGGCCTGGTCGGGCGGTTCGACGCTGAACTGGTTGCCATCGTTGGCGGTCCGCTGGTCGAAGTGGTTCAAACCTTCGAAGCCGGCCAGCACCTTCGGGCCGTTACGGATGATCACGCCGTTCGGTACCGACCGAGGACGGGCGGCGGCGGAGGAGTGGGAATCACGGCGGGAGAAACTCCGGTTCGGGCCGAGATTCGTCGGCGCGGCCCCGCGGGCGTTCTCCTGCGCCTCGGGACCAAAGGTTTTTGGGAGTTCCGTCGACCCGGCGGGGGCGGCGCTGCCGGTTGCCCTCGGCGTGTAGGCGGCCGTGCCCTTCTGTTCGATGTGCCGGGTGACCGGTCCGGCGCCGGTCGACCGGGCGGCCGGCGCAGCGGCCGACTGGGACACCGGAATGAACGCCAGGCCAACGGCCAGCGCCGGAACGGAAACCAGTGCCCACAGCTTGCGAACAGACATGCGCACTCCTTCGTCGGGGCCGTCGGCCAGGAGTATGCACCTCCCCACCGAGTCCGGAAAGGGACCGTTCGGACGGTAGAGCGGCAGGAAGAATTCGTCGATAGTAGGTTGCCTCTCGTGCGTATCGAACCGGTGATCGCGATCAAAGCCGAGGATTCCGTCGGGCCCACCCGGCTGCACCTGCTGACGGCGAGCAGCGCGAAATTGCCCGCGGTCGTGGTCGCGGAATCCGTCGACGGCCGCGACTACCACGTCTACGACGTCGCCACCCTGCAGGCCGCGCTGGCCGGTGCGCTGTCTGCCACCGTGCTGACCGAGGTCCTCGACCTGGCGCGGCGGCAACCGGCTCCGCCGGTTCCCAAGAGTGCTGCCGCCACCGCCGCGCCCGGCACGCCGGTCGAGGACAACGGCAGGCTGATCGGCGTCATCGCCCAGGACCCGCCGGAACGGGCCGAGCCGACGGAGGCCGACCTGGAGCGCGGTGCCGACAGCGCCAGGGCCGCCGACGGTGGCTCGCCGAAGAAAGGTCTCTGGAAGAGGCTGACCGGCTCCGGGGGCTGAGGCAGGGGCCGAGCGGTCGACTCAATCGCGACGTCGCCGGAACAGCTTGTCGCCCAACCAGACCAGCGGGTCGTATCTGCGGTCGACGACCCGCTCCTTCATCGGGATGATGGCGTTGTCGGTGATCTTGATGTGCTCGGGACACACTTCGGTGCAGCATTTGGTGATGTTGCACATCCCGATGCCCTGGTCCGCCTGGGCGAACTCCCGCCGGTCGGATCGGGCGTCGAGTGGGTGCATGTCGAGTTCGGCCGCCCGGATGAAGAACCGGGGTCCGGAGAACGCCTTCTTGTTCTCCTCATGATCACGGACGACATGGCAGACGTTCTGGCACAGGAAGCATTCGATGCACTTGCGGAACTCCTGCGACCGCTGCACATCGACCTGCGCCATCCGGTACTCGCCGGGCGCCAGCCCTTCCGGCGGCGCGAAGGACGGTAGTTGGCGCGCCTTCTCGTAATTGAACGAGACATCGGTGACCAGATCGCGGATCACCGGGAACGCCCGCATCGGCGTCACGGTGATCACCTCGTCCTCGTCGAACGTCGACATCCGGGTCATGCACAGCAATCTCGGCCGACCGTTGATCTCCGCGCTGCAAGATCCGCATTTGCCCGCCTTGCAGTTCCAGCGCACCGCCAGGTCGCCGGCCTGGGTGGCCTGCAGACGATGGATGATGTCGAGCACCACCTCGCCTTCGTTGACCTCCACCGTGAAGTCCTGCAGCGCACCGCCATCGGCGTCTCCGCGCCATACCCGGAACCTCGCGTCACGGCTCATCCGGTGCCTCCCTGTGCCGGGGAAGTACCCGGCGGACCGTCGGTGGCCGGTAGCTCGTCCGGTAGCTCCTCCGGTAGCTCGTCGACCGTCAGATACTTCTCCAGTTCCGAACGCTCGAAAAGGGCGAGCAGATCGGGCCGAATGGGTGCGATGGGTTTCTCGGTGACGGAAATGCCTGCGTCGATGCCTGTGCCCTCGGCGGCGCAGACCAGCAGCTTGCGCCGCCACTGCGCGCTCATCTCCGGATGGTCGTCCCGGGTATGGCCGCCCCGGCTTTCCTGCCGCGCCAGCGCCGAGCGGGCGACGCATTCGCTGACCATCACCATGTTCACCAGGTCCAGGGCGAGGTGCCAGCCCGGGTTGAACTGCCGGTGTCCCTCCACCGAGACCGCCGCGACCCGCGGCTTGAGGGCGTCGATCTCGTCCAGCGCCCGCTGCACCTCCTCCTCCCTTCGGATGATGCCCACCAGGTCGTTCATCAACTGCTGGAGCTCCCGGTGCAGGGTGTACGGATTCTCGCCGACCCCGCCGTCCGGCGGCGGTGAGAACGGCTCCAGCGCCCGGGCCGCAGCCTGCTGCACCGCACCTTCCCGGGCCTGCGGCAGCGCGCCGCCCAGGGATCGGACGTAGTCGGCCGCACCCAGCCCGGCCCGGCGGCCGAACACCAGCAGGTCGGAGAGCGAATTGCCGCCGAGCCGGTTGCTGCCGTGCATCCCGCCGGACACCTCACCGGCAGCGAACAATCCCGGAACCCCCGCCGCTGCCGCGGTGTCGGGATCGACCTCGACGCCTCCCATGACGTAGTGGCAGGTCGGCCCGACCTCCATCGGTTGCTTGGTGATGTCCACGTCGGCGAGCTCGGTGAACTGGTGGTGCATCGACGGGAGCTTGGCGATGATGACCTCCGCCGGCAGCCTGCTGGACACGTCCAGGAACACGCCGCCGTGTTCTGTTCCGCGCCCCTCCTTGACCTCCGAGTTGATCGCCCGGGCGACCTCGTCACGGGGCAGCAGCTCCGGTGGTCGCCGGTTGTTCTCCGGGTCGTCGTACCAGCGGTCGCCCTCCTCCTCCGATTCGGCGTACTTCGACCGGAAGATGTCGGGGACGTAATCGAACATGAAGCGCTTGTTCTCCGAATTGCGCAGCACGCCGCCGTCGCCGCGGACCGATTCGGTGACCAGAATGCCCTTGACCGACGGCGGCCAGATCATCCCCGTCGGGTGGAACTGCACGAACTCCATGTTCACCAGCGTCGACCCGGCGCGCAGGGCCAGGGCGTGACCGTCACCGGTGTACTCCCACGAATTGCTGGTGACCTTGAAGGACTTCCCGATGCCACCGGTCGCCAGGATCACCGCCGGCGCACGGAACACGATGAACGTGCCGGTCTCCCGCCGATACCCGAAAGCACCAGCCATCGAACCGTTCTCGTCCGCCAACAATTCGGTGACGGTCACCTCGGCGAACACCCGCAGGCCGGCGTCGGCGTCCCCGACGCCGTGTCCCCGGGCGCCGGCCACCCCGTCTACCGCTCCGCCTGCCGCCGTGTCCTCGTCCTGCCGCAGCGAGACGATCTTCTGCTGCAGCGTGCGGATCAGTTCGAGCCCGGTGCGGTCACCGACATGGGCCAGGCGTGGGTACTCGTGGCCGCCGAAGTTCCGCTGGCTGATCCGCCCGTCGGGTGTGCGGTCGAACAGTGCGCCGTAGGTTTCCAGTTCCCAGACCCGCTCCGGGGCCTCCATGGCGTGCAATTCTGCCATTCGGGGATGGTTGAGGAATTTGCCACCCCGCATGGTGTCGCGGAAATGCACCTGCCAGCTGTCCTTGGAGTTGACGTTGCCCATCGAAGCGGCGATGCCGCCCTCGGCCATCACGGTGTGGGCCTTCCCGAACAACGACTTGCAGATGATCGCGGTCCGCATCCCGGCTTCGCGTGCGGCGATGGCAGCGCGCAGGCCCGCGCCACCGGCTCCGACGATCAGCACGTCGTAGTGGTGTTCCTCGTACTCGCTCATTGCCGGCAATTCACGGGTGGGATCTCCTGAAAATGGTGTCCGGGAAACGGTGATCTGGAAGCGGCGGAGGGCGGGTGATCGGGCGGACCGAGGGGCGGCTGGGCGTTCAGAAGAAGCGGGGATCGGTGATGGTGCCGGTGGCCAGGGCGAAGATGTACAGGTCGGTGACGACCAGGGACGTCAGCGAGGCCCAGGCGAGCTGCATGTGCCTGGCGTTGAGTTTGGAGATTTCCTGCCACGCCCGGTACCGGATCGGATGGCGGGAGAAGTGCTTGAGCTTGCCTCCCATGATGTGCCGACACGAGTGACAGGACAGGGTGTACAGCCAGATGAGGGCGGCGTTGACCAGCAGGATGAGGGTGCCCAGGCCCATGTGACCCCAGTTGCCCTGCGCATCGCGGAAGGCCCGCACCGCGTCGAAGGTCAGGATCAGCCCGAACAGCATCGCGAAGTACCAGAAATAGCGGTGTGCATTCTGCGCGACGAGCGGAAAGCGCGTCTCGCCCGTGTACCGCCGGTGCGGTTCGGCGACCGCGCAGGCGGGCGGCGAGAACCAGAATGTCCGGTAGTACGCCTTGCGGTAGTAGTAGCAGGTGAGCCGGAAGCCGAGCGGGAAGATCAGGACGACCAGTGCCGGGGACAGCGGCCACCAGGAGATCGGCTGCCCGAAATCACTGGCCTCCGGCACGCATCCGGTTGTCAGGCAGGGCGAATAAAAGGGGGTCAGGTACGGCGCCGCGTAATAGTAGTCGTTCTGGAATGCGCGCAGCGTCGCGTACGCGGTGAACAGCAGGAGCGCGACCGCGGTGGCACCGGGCGCAAGCCACCAGTTGTCCGACCGCAGGCTCTTGGTCGCGAGTCGAGCCCGGCCCGGGGTGTTGACCCCGCTCAACGGCTGTTCCCGTAACCGCCAACACCCTCCTGATCGGAGTCCGCCCACATCGACTGGTCGTAGGGCTCGTCGCTGACGTGGTACACGTCCGGCCCCTGGCCCTTGATGCTGGCGGGCAGGTCGGGCGTGCGCAGCACCTCGGCGTCGGCCGCGTCCAGCTGCAGTCGTTCCAGGTCGTTGCACAGCCGGGCGACCACGGACGTCTTTCCGTGGATGTGCGTCAGCACGGACACAGCGGTTTTCAGCTCCTCGATCGAGCGTTGCAGAGCGAGGAGAGCGGAATCGGTCATCAGACCTCCCGAAGGCGAACAGGGGCCCCGCCGAATTCGGCAGCGGGCTCTGCACGAGCGTTGGGCAGAACCCTAACGCTGTCCGGAGCCGATGTCAGTACGAGCGATTCGTCCGCTCGCGGGTGTGTCGGACGTGCCCGCGCTGCCGGATGTCGATCCAACAGTGCTTCTCGATGTACCGCCGGAGCTCAGCGCGTTCCCGCCGCCACCGGCCACCGCGGCCGGGCAGTTGGCCTCGTTCGGCGAGCTCGATCGCACAGGTCAGCGGCTGCCAGCAGCTGATCTTCGACGATGTGTCAAGGATCGTGCCCGGGGGCTTGAGCGGCAGAAATGAAACGGCAGGTCAAACGGCGTGGCGGGTCGCACTCTCGCACAAGGAAGACGTCGCGGCCTTGCGGACCTCGATCTTTTTCCGGCCCGCCCGGATCTGCAGCGGCCGGCGCTCGCGGCGATGAGCGCGTTCCAGCAGTGCGTACGTTCGCCGGCGATCAAGAGGTGCCGGATCGACCGGTATAGGCCACCACCAGCCTGAACACGGCCCACAGCACACCGGTTATTGCGGTCGCGACGAGGACCAGGACGAAGTCGGGCTGGAACTGGTTGAGGTTGGCCAGGGGTGAGCCGAACAGCCGTGGCACCAGGTCAAGGATGACCCAGCCGGCGACCAGCGTGGTGAGCAGCGGGAACCACAGGCTGAACCGGCCGGCGATGCCCGACTTGGCGCGTATCGCGGCGCGGTGACGCCACGCCCAGATCATGGACATCAGGTAGACGATCGGCAGCAGAATCAGGCCGATGAGCAGGGCCTTCTGGGCCAGGCGGGAGCCTTCGCCGGCGTAGTCGATACCCAGCCCTGTGGCGGCGATGCCGGTGCGGAGCTCGGTCGTCTCGGCGAAGCCGACTCCGCTTACCCCGTTGACGAGCACGACCGCGCCCTTTTTCTGAGCGGGAAGCATCCACGCCAATGATTCGAAACCGGGGCTCGCCCCGGTGTGCCACACGCCCCCGTTGCTCTGTTCCACGTACCAGCCGAAGCCGTAGGCCGGCGATGCTGCACTGGCCGGCCGCATCATCTGCGCCTTGCCTGCGGCGCTGAGCACGTCGTCCTGGCCGTTCATCATCATCTGCAGGTAGCGCGCCAGGTCGCCGGCGGTGGAGATGATTCCGCCTTGGGGGGCTGTTGCGCGGTCGGTCGGGGTCTGGCCCAGTGCTCGTTTGGTGGTGAACCACGAGGTGTGCCCGGTCGCCATCGAGTCATGAACTTCACCGTCGGCGACGAAGCTGTGCTCCATGTTCACCGGCTCGAGAATGTTGGACGTCACGTAGGCCTGGAACTCCTGTCCGCTCACGACTTCGATCAGGCGGCCGAGAATCTGGTAATTGAGGTTCGAGTACTCAAACCGCTCGCCAGGTACGTAGGCAGGAGCCACCTCGGCACTTGCGTCGACCGAGCGCTCGAGCACGTCCTTCGCGTTCGTGTCGGCCCCGCTGGAGGCAGCGGCACTGGTGTTGCCTTGCAGTGTGGAGAAGCCGCTGGTGTGGCTGAGCAGCTGCCGGATCGTGACGGCGCCGGCGAGACTGCCCGAGAAGCCGTCGAGGTACTGCGAGATCTCGGAATCGAGGTCGATCTCGCCGGCCTCGACGAGCTGCATGACTGCCAGCGCCGTGAAGCTCTTGGAGATCGAGCCGATCACGAATTGCGTGTCCGGCGTGACCGCGGTGTCGCCGCCGATCCTGACCACGCCGCGCTCGCCGGCCGAGGTGATCTCGCCGTCGGCCACCACGGCGTACGCCAGGCCGGGCACCCCGGAAGCAGGCATCTCGCGATCGATGAAGTCCTCGATCCCCCCGTCGGGTGCACTTCCCGGCACGACGGAAACGAGGCCGAACGCAAGGACTGCCAGAAGTTGCCGCACGGTCTCAGCCTTCCTGAGGTCGTCTGCGTGCACGAGGACTGTTTTTTCCGCCCACTCGGTCCGATCGAGCACCGTAATCACTCGCCAACCCGGCCCCGATGCCGAGCACTCACGGCATCGGGCTGATGCCGGGTTCGGTCAGCGTCACGTTCCAGGACGGTCGTGATGGAGCTGCTGCCCGTGAGCCAGAAGGAATTGACGACTCGCCATCCCTGCATCGCATGCTTGTTCAGCGTCGCTTCCAAGTTCGCGGAAGCTGTCTCTTTGAACCAGCCACCGCGCACGGTGACTACCTTGTAGGTCTTCATGTGATTCCCGGCAGGTAGGTGCCCACGGCCGCGCGCTCCTTCATGACGGCCGGGTTGGAGATTCGGGCGCGAGCAGTGGCGGGTTATCCGACCGTCCTGCTCTCCGGAACCGTGCGCCGGGCGACCCCGCCGGGAGGTGCCGGGTCGTCAACAGCCAGATGCCGAGCCAGCCTTCTCCGATCATGGAGGGAACAGCCACCAGCACGAGGAACAATCCTGACACGGCCGAGTAGTCGGGAAGGACCAGGTGCGCGACGGTGTCCGCGGCATAGGCAAGACCGGCGAACGCGAGAACGTAGCCCAGTACGCGTGGCGCGAAGTTCGAGCGGGCGACGAGTGCCCCGAGAAGTACCAGGTGGACAGCGAACAGGCACAGGCCCAGCTGCCACGTCGTCTGGAAGGCGTCGATGGCCTGCATGGTCTGCGCTGCCTGTGCGCCAGCGGGAGCCGTCGCGGTCGTTGCCACCGTCAGCGCCTGGACCAGGAAGACCAGAGCGACGCCGAGCATGACGCTGTAGCCGAGTCGGAACCAGGCCATGACGATGGATATGTCGGGGTTGACGCTACGGAACACGACCTGGAGAGCCCAGGCCAGCGTGATGTCGAGCAGCACGATGAGAAGGAACGTCAGGATGCCCGCACGCAGCAGTTCGGGGGAGCCTGCGATGTTCGCCGTCGTCGCGGCCGGGTCATTTTTCACGACGAGTCGGTCGAGGAGCAAGAAGTTGGCGACGATCGCGAGGGCGAACATCAGGAGGTAGGACGCACCGGCGATTCGCGCGATGCGGCGGGACCGTCCGTCTGCGGTCGTGAAAGGTGCCGTCGGCGGCGTGGCCGGGGCGGCCTCAACGGTCTGCGTGGTCATGAATCCTCCTGGGCGGACGAATCGGTACGGTGGCCCGTTGCCGGGTCGGACTGGACGCTGTTCGAGCCAATGGCGATGACGGCCTTGCCGGTGACGCGTCCGGATTCGAGGTCGGCGAGGGCATCGCGGACGCGACCCAGCGGGTAGCGGGCTCCGACCAGGGGCTTCACCGCACCGGTTGACAGCAGTTCGGCAAGTCGATCGGTGTTGTCGTGATGCTCGCGGCTGATGAAGGCCGTGAGACGTTGCCGGGAGAAGGCCGACAGCACCGTCGCCCGGAGGTTGCGGCCGATGCCGCCGGTCCATCGGCCACCGCCTTCGCCGCCGACGATGACCAGGGTGCCGGTCGCGGTGAGTGCGCGCTTGAGCCGTCGCAGCGGGTTGAGGCCGCCGGCGTCGATGATGAGGTCGTAGCGAACGCTGCCGTCCAGATAGTCCTTGGCGGCGTAGTCGATGACCCGCTCAGCCCCGAGGCCTGTCACTGCCGCGGACTTGGCCGCGCTGGACACGCCCGTGACGTGAGCGCCGAGCGCAGTCGCGATCTGCACGGCGTAGCTGCCCACCCCGCCCGACGCGCCGATCACCAGGACCGACTGGCCTGCCTCGACCCGGCCGACGTCGGTGAGTGCCTGCAGTGCGGTGCACCCGGAGATGGCGGCGACCGCAGCCGACTCGAAGCCGACGGTGGCGGGCTTGCGGCTGAGCTTGTGCTCCGGAGCTGCGGCGAACTCCGCGAAAGTGGCCCGCCCGATCCCGAAGACCTCGTCCCCTGCTTCGAATCGGTGCACGTTCTTGCCGACCGCAACGACGACCCCGGCCAGGTCGAGGCCGGGGACAGGCTGCTTCGGCCGGGTCAGGCCGAACCCCAACACCCGGATGAGGTACGGCGTGCCGGTCATCAGATGCCAGGTGCCGCGATCGAGTCCGGCCGCGTGCACCTGGACGAGGACCTCGTCATCGGCGATGGTCGGTTGATCGATGCGGGCCTGCCGGACAACGTCGGGACCGCCGTAGTGCGGGGTGACGACGGCGCGCATCCGCCCGGTTTCGGGGATCTGTGCTGCTGCCTCGGCACCGGGGGCGTCGTGGGTGCTGGTGGACATGTGGTTCCTCTCCGACACGGTTTCGTACTTTGTATGGTGTTGCGGGGAACACTACCCGTACTTAGTACGGTGTCAAGCGATCGTCGGAAGTTGCCGTCGAAGAACGCCCTCGCGGCCGGCTACGGCAGCGTGTCCGGCGACGTGTCCGGCGCGCTGATGATCGCGATGGTCGCGATCACGGCAGCGGCCGCCAGGGTGATTTCTCCGATCAGGATCATTCCGGCCGGCGCAACGATCGACTGGCCGACGAGAGCCTGGACGGTGAGTAACACAACGGTCGCAGCGACGGTGGCGACGGCGAGTTGTGTCAGCCGCAGACGTCGGCGGGCGCTGCGCAACGCCGGCAACTTCCGGGAGAGCACTTCGAGCATGAGCACGAACAGCGGTAGTGCCTGGAGTGCGTGCATGCCGACGAAGTGCGGGATGCGCAGGTCTCCGCCGATCGTGCTCCAGCCGAGCAGCGGTAGTCCTGGACCGCCGTCCGCGAGCCCGACGGTGTGGGCTCCGACGACACGCGGATGGTCACCGGGTTGGTCGGCTTTCGGACCCGTCATCAGGAAGCCCAGTGCCATCCCTGCCATGGCGATCAGTGCGCCGGCTCGGATGGCAAGACTGCGTGCACCGTCCCCGAGCGGGTTGAAGAAGAGCAGTGTCGCCACGAGGAAAGTCATCACCCACACCACCGCGATGGACCCGGCCATCACATGCCACATCGCCGCATGGAGCGGGGTGCTCACGTTGAAGTGACTGCTGTCCCCGACCATGGCGAACCCGTCGATGATGATCAGTTCGATCGCAAGCCCGGCCGCGGAGATCGTGCCGGCGACCCTGGCGACGCGGGCAAGGCGCGAACCGGGCGGGAGTCGTCCGATCAGCCACGCCAAAGTGAGCGAATAGATGCCGATGGACAGGGCGAACTTCAGCGGCTTGATCCACACCGCGGAGTTGGTGACCTCCCGGGGGTCGAGCAGAACGCCCGCGAAGCTGAGGATTGCCAGACCGCCCGTCACGGCGGCGAGGACGAGGAGGGGGCGGTGCCAGTGCGCCGGCCGGAGCTCGGACAGCGACGGACCGACCTGGCCGCCGATGGGAGGTCTGGCCGTGCAGGGGCCTGGGGCAGCAGGACCTGCCAGGGGCGTTGTCATGCGAAGATTCCTTCCGTTTGCCGATTCTCGCCGGTCGGGCGAATCCAGCGATGACCCGGGAAGCCCGGCAGACGGGCCTTGTGTGCGTGTGCTCCGCTGTCGTCTTGGAACTTCCTGGGGAATGGCGTACTAAGTACCAATGGTTCGGCGTACAGTATCAGTACTAAGTACGAACACCAATCGAAGAGACAGGAAGGACCAGCAATGGCACCCGCAGCCAAGACCGACAAGACCAGGGACGCAGCCACGCCGAGCCGGTCCGCGCTCAGCAGAGAACGCGTCATCCAGGCAGCCGTCGCACTCGCCGACACCGCCGGGTCCGACGCCTTGACCATCCGCAAGTTGGCGGCCGAACTCGGCGTGAAACCGATGACGATCTACTACCACGTCCCCACCAAGGAGGCGATCATCGACGGAATGGTCGACCAGGTCTTCACCGAAATCGCGCTTCCCCCTACCGACACCGACTGGAAGACCGCGATACGTCACCGGGCCGCGTCCGCCCGATCAGTACTGGCCAAACATCCCTGGGCGACACCGCTGATGGAGTCGCGAACCACCCCCGGTCCGGCGACGCTGCTGCACCACGACGCGGTCATCGGCTGTCTTCGCTCGGGTGGCTTGTCCATTGAGATGACGGCACACGCGTACGCACTGATCGACGCGTTCGTCTACGGATTCGCGCTGCAGGAAGCGAGCCTTCCGGCCACGGCGGGAAACGACATGACCGACCTGGCCCAGTCCATCGCCGGCGCGATGCCGGCTGGTGACTACCCGCATCTGATGGAGCTGACCACAGAACATGTGCTCCAGCCGGGCTACGACTTCGGCAACGAGTTCGACTTCGGCCTCGACCTCATCCTTGCCGGTCTCGAAGCACGCACCGCACTCTGACCCTGGCTACGGCTTGGAGGCCGACGCCGCCCGCGTCCGCGCGGCGCAGATCGTGGCCATGGCATTGCCGTCGACCGTTGCTGGAACAGTGGCCGGCAATACCGCGGCGGCCGCATTGATCGGCGCTCTGCCCGACCAGCTGGCCGGACTACGCCCAACGTCTACCGGATCTGTCTGCACCCCGCCGGATTTGCGCCTACCCGGCCGACGACACCAGCGCCGCGCTGCTGACCGGCCTCGGCGGCGCCCGAACGGGCCGGCGCGCGGGCTAGAGTCGCCGGACCAACAGCAGGGTGCCGGGAGGTTTCGACGATGCCGCGCAGCGGGAGTGGTCGGTCCACAGCTGGCGCGTTGCTGCTCACCCCCGGCGCCGGCGCGAACCGTGACCAGCACACATTGGTGGCCGTGGAACAGGCGGTGGCGCCGCTGCCGTGTGCGCGGATCGATTTCCCGTACCGGCAACGGGGCAGTCGCGTTCCGGACAAGCCGCCGGTGGCCGTCGCGCACCTGCGCGCCGAAGCCGCCGCCGTGGTCGCCGCCGCCGGCATCGACGCCGACCAGCTGGTGCTCGGCGGCCGGTCCTACGGCGGCCGGATGTGTTCGATGGCGGTGGCGGAGGGGCTGGCCGCCGCCGGGCTGGTGCTGCTCAGTTATCCGCTGCACCCGCCAGGAAAACCCGACGCGCTGCGCGTGCAGCACTTCCCGGACATCGCGGTGCCGGTGTTGATGATCTCCGGCCGGTCTGACCCGTTCGGGTCGCCGGAAGAATTCGGCGCCCATACCGCTGCCATCCGCGGGCAGGTCACGCAGGTTTGGCTGCCCGGGGGCCACGACCCCCGGCGCGCCGACCCGACGATCGCCGAGACCGTGCGCGGCTGGATTGCCGCGCTCTGACGCCGTGAGGTTTGCATTCGCACCGAATCGTGAGAGGCTGTACCTCGGTTATCGTTCTTGAGTCCGTTCCACGCGACGCCAAGATGTCGCCACGGGCTTGGCTCCAGGGGTGTTTTCATCCGAAGGTGTCGAAATCGTCGACTAACCCGGATCGGCGCACAGTGCGCGGGTTCGTATCGGCTTCACCCCGCAAGGAGAGCACCATGGCACAGGGCACCGTCAAGTGGTTCAACGCTGAGAAGGGCTTCGGGTTCATCACCCCCGAGGGCTCCGGTCCGGACGTCTTCGTCCACTACTCGGAGATCCAGGCGGGCGGCTACCGCTCGCTCGAGGAGAACCAGAAGGTCAGCTACACCGTGACCCAGGGCAACAAGGGCCCGCAGGCGACGGCGGTCACCGTCATCTGACGGTTTCCACCAGCGCCACTCGAACTTCCGTCCGGCCCCGGACCGCTCAGCGGTTCCGGGGCCGGACGTTTTCGTGCCGCGGGTTCGGTGCGCAGAGAGCGCTCGTGGCGATGTCCGGTATGCCACCATTGGTCCGTGACTGATCGTGGGGGCGGTCGCTTCGTCAGGCCGCATCTGCCCAACTGGCGCCGCGCGCCCATCCGGGACGCCGTGGGCCTGCGGGCGCGGCAGACGGCCGGCCCGAGATGAGCGCGTCGACGACAGTGCGGACGCCGGCACCGGTGTCGCCCGCCCGTCGAACCTGGTCGGGCATCGGTGTGTTCCTCGCCGAGCAGGCACGGGCCGCCGCCAAGGCGCCCGTCACCGTGGGACTGGTGGTGCTCCTCTGGGTTGCCGGTGCGGTCACCGGCAGCCTGCGCGGCGGCCCATCGGCGGAACTGCAGGCCGTCGTCGGCGCCGGGGTTCCTTCGCTCCGGGACGGCAACTGGTGGACACCCCTGACCTCGGCATTCTTCGCCGGGGACCTGGCGACCTATTTGCTGGTCACGGTGCTGCTGGTGGTGGTCGGCGGTCTGTGCGAGCGCCGCTGGGGCGGCGTGCGGATGCTCTGGATGACGGTGCTCGTCCAAGGGGTGGGCGTCGCGCTCGGCATCGGCGTCGTCGCGCTGGCGAACGCATCGCTGAGCTGGCTCTGGGCCGAGTACCTGTCCGAGGGCATCGCCGTCGGCGCCACAACGCTGATCGCCGGGCTTCTGATGGCGGTGAGCGGTCAGCTGTCCACGCTGTGGCGACGGCGGGTCCGGATCGGTGTACTCACCCTGTGCCTGGTCGCCCTGCTGTACGGAGGTCAGCTGCAGGATGCGCTGCGGATGAGCACAGCGCTCGTCGGGTTGCTGGCCGGGGCGTTGTTCCTGCACTCGGGGGACCGGAAGCTGGCGGCCCCGGTGAGCCGCCGCGAGACCAGGGTGCTCGTCGCCGTCGTTGTCGCGGCCACCGCGCTGGGCCCGATCCTGGTGGCCGTCACCGGTGCGGTGCAGGGCCCGCTGTCGGCGTTGGCCGACCTGTACGTCGGGCCGAACGCCTACGCCGGCACCGGCGGCGAACGGGACCTGGCCGACATCGTGATGTCCGTCGTCCCCGCCCTGGCGGTGCTGGCCCTGGCGGCCGGGCTCCGCCGCGGTCGGCGATTCGCGTGGTGGGCGACGCTGATCTTCCACCTGTTGTTCCTGGCCCTCGGCACGTTCTACGCGATCGACTACTACAGCTGGGTGGTCGACAACGATCTGCTGGACGAGGGCTTCAGCTGGGTGGCGTGGTTGGTGCCGTTGGTTCTGCTGCCCGCCCTGGTGATCGTGCTGCTGCTCGCCACCCGCCGGTCCTTCACGGTTCGGGCGCCGGCCGGCGTCTACCGGCGGCTCGGGATCACCGTCCTGGTGATGGTTCTGGGGCTCTGGGCCGTCTTCGCGGTGCTCGGCTCGGTGACCGGGGTGCAGTTCACCCCGCCGGCCGGCGTCGTCGATCTGCTGGCGGACTTCCCGATCCGGCTGCTGCCCAACGGCTACCTCTACATCATCGAACCCGGTTATCAACCCAACGGATGGTTCGGTCGCTTCCTGGTCGACTGGGTGCCGGTCCTGTTCTGGGGCGTCCTGCTGCTCGGCCTGCTGCGCAGTTTCGTGTCGGCGAGAGTGCTTTCCGGGCAACAGGATCGGGTCCTGGCGCGAACGATCCTGCACCAGTACGGAACGACCGCGCTGTCCTACCTCACCACCTGGGAGGGCAACAGCTACTGGTTCTCCGCCGACGGCCGGTCGTTCGTCGCCTACCGGGTCGAGGGTGGTGTCGCCATCACCACCGGCGATCCGGTCGGTCCGCCCGGCGAACTCTCCTCGACGATCGAGCAATTCGTGGGGTTCTGCAACGCCGAGAACTGGACGCCGTGCCTGTACAGCACGACCGAGGCGGTCAAGCGGATCACCGACGGCATCGGTTGGCCGAGCCTGCAGGTGGCCGAGGAGACGGTGCTGCCGCTCGGTGCACTGGTCTTCGCCGGCAAGAAATTCCAGGACATCCGGACTTCCATCAGCCGGGCCGGCAAGAACGGCATCACCGCCGAGTGGCTGAGCTACCCCGACGCGCCGCTGGCGATCAGGGACCAGATCCAGGCCATCTCCGAGGAATGGGTGGCAGACCGGGCACTGCCCGAGATGGGCTTCACACTGGGCGGTCTCGATGAGCTCGACGACCCGGTGGTGCGCTGTTTGATCGCCATCGACGGGGACCGGACCGTGCACGGCATCACCAGCTGGATGCCGTGTCACCGGGACGGTCGGCCGGTGGGCTGGACATTGGACTTCATGCGGCGCCGCAGCGAGGGGTTCAAGGGCGTCATGGAGTTCCTGATCGGCACGGCGGCCCTGGACCTGCAGAAGGAAGGCGCGGAATTCCTCAGCCTGTCCGGAGCACCGCTCGCGCATGCCGAACCCGGTGACGAACCCAGCGGGGTGCAGAAGCTTCTCGAGGTGATCGGCCGGACGATGGAGCCGGTGTACGGATTCCGGTCGTTGCTGCGCTTCAAGGCCAAGTTCCAACCGGTGTACCGGCCGATGTACCTGTGCTATCCCGAATCCGCGGTGCTGCCACGGATCGGGTACGGCATCTCGCACGCCTACCTGCCGACGATGACCTTCGGCCAGGCCGTGCGGATGATGGGTCAGCTCAGCTGACGCTGCGCACTCGCTGACGCCGGCGGGAGCATCGCCCGGTCGACCCTCTGCTGCCGTCGGACACCCGCAGCGACCGCCCGCAACCCCCCGATCTGGGCATCGCCCCACCCCCCATTGCGGGGTGCCGGCCGTTCCGTTGACGGCGGGATGCTGTGTCGGCCTTCCCCCGGGTCGGTCCTCCCCACCGGCGTTCCCGTACCGCCGGTGGGGCGGGCGGGCCCGTCAGTTCTCCATCCCGGCCGCGACGGGCACTGTGCCCGTCCGGACCGCGCCCACGGCCTCGTGCCCCGATGAAATGAGTTGCTGCCATGGCCTTCTCCCGGCGCGATGCGCTCAAACTCGGCGGTCTCGGCGCCCTCGGTGCGGCCGGTCTCGCCGTCCCCCTCGGCAAGATGGTCAGCGGTCAGTCCGCCAGTCAGCTGCCGAAGAAGAACATGCCGCTGCCGTACCGAACGACCCTGGCCAGGATGGGCGTGCTGCCCGCGATCGGATCGCGGATCGACGCAGAGGGCAGAACGGTGTGGATCTACGACATCACCGCCAAGCCGGGCGCCGTACCGCTGGTTCCCGGGTTCCCGATGACGCCGGTCGTCGGCTACGAGGGACTGGTACCGGGTCGCCGGATCGACGTGCAGGTCGGCAACCCGATCGAACTGCGGGTGCGCAACAGGTTGCCGTCCACCCAACCGACCTTCGGCACCCCGACGCATCTGTCGACGCATCTGCACGGGTCCGCGTCGCTGCCGCAGTACGACGGGTACGCAAGCGATCTCACGCTGCCTGGCCAGGTGAAGACCTACCAGTTCCCGAACATCCAGACCGCGAGAACCCTGTGGTACCACGACCACGGCCAGCACTACACCGCGCAGAACGTCTATTCCGGCTTGGCGTCCCAGTACCACATGCATGACGAGATGGAGCGGGCCCTGCTGCCGCAGGGCGAGTTCGACGTCGGCCTGACCATCTCCGACATCATGTTCCAGGCCAACGCCGCCCAGTTGTATGACGATCGGAGCCGGTCCGGACTGTGGGGCGATGTGATCCTGGTCAACGGCAAGGTGTGGCCGGTGATGAAGGTGAAAAGACGGATCTACCGGTTCCGGATTCTCAACGCGTCGCCCTCGCGCTCGTACCGCCCGACGTTGTCGCCGGCCGCGCCGGTGTACATGGTCGCCACCGACGGTGGATTGATGCCCAAGACCCAGCAGGTGACGTCCTGGCGGCACGGCACGGCGGAACGCTACGAGATCCTCGTCGACTTCTCGAAATTCGCTGCAGGGCAACGGGTCGAACTGAAGAATCTGAGCAATCCCAACAATCGCGATTACGTCAACACCGACAAGATCATGGCCTTTGATGTCGTCGACGATGCGTTCGACCGCAACGATCCGACAGCACGAACGATTCCGGGGGTTCTCAATCCCGGCAACGAGTGCATGAATCTGGTGCCGACGGCAAAGATGAAGGTGCGTAACATCGCCGTCGAGCACAACGACGTCAACAATCTGTGGACATTGAACGGCAAGACCTGGGATGACGTCGTCGCCTCCGGATACACCTCGGTCCTGGCGAATCCCGCACTCGGTGACACCGAAATCTGGGACATCGAGAACAAGTCCGGGTCCTGGTTCCACCCGCTGCACATCCATCTGATCGATTTCAAGATCCTGAACCGGAACGGCAAGCCGCCCTTCGCCTATGAGCTCGGTCCGAAGGATGTCGTGTACGTCGGCGCGGCCGAGAAAGTCAGGCTGATCATGAAGTTCGGCACCACCGATCCGGCGAGCCCCTTCAGCAAGCAGGTGGGCAAATACATGGTGCACTGCCACAACCTCGTCCATGAGGACCACGACATGATGAACCAGTTCAGCGTCGGCCTCAAACCCGGTGCCGTCGACCTGAACGACCCGATCCATGCCGCGCCGGCCGTCGCCGATCCGACGGCCTGACCGCGCGCGGTGGCTCCTCACCGCCCTGGCACTGGTCGTTGTCCTGGGCTTGGCAGTGGTCGCCCGCACGCTGTTGCTCGACGTGGTGAGGGTGTCCTCGGACAGCATGGCGCCGACGGTCTGCGACGGGGACACCCTGTTGCTCGCCAGGTTTCACGACGGCGACCCGATCGAGCGCGGTGACATCATCACGTTCGTCAGCCCGGCGGACGGCGCCTCGATGATCAAGCGGGTGGTCGCCGTCGGCGGCCAGCAGCTGCTCATCGCCGACGGGCAGGTGATCGTCGACGGAGCGGCGATGGCGGAGCCCTATGTCGACCGGGTCCAGGTCAGCGGTGTCTTCTTCCAGACCGTCACCGTGCCGGCCGGATCGGTGTTCGTGATGGGGGATCACCGCGAGGCGTCCGTCGACTCGCGAAGTTTCGGTCCGGTTCCGGAATCCGCGGTCACCGGGCGGATGCTGTCCACGCTGTTGTCGGGCTGCTGAGAGCGGCCCGTCCGGCAAACAATCAACAGGGGGAGCGAAACAGTATGGTGCAATTGGAGAACAGAGCTGCGGCCTCCACCGGGCGGCAGGGCTTCGATCGCCGGGGACCGGTGGCACGGATTGCGGCAGCGGTTCTTCTGACCGGTGCTGCCGCCATCGTGATCGCCCGCTGGTGGACCGGGACCGATTATGTTCCCGCACCCGCCGGGTTGCCCGATCCGGGGCAGCTGACTGCCATCGCCCTGCCCGTCTCGCACTTCGTCAGTGACGCCGCCGGGATCCTCGTCGTCGGTCTGCTGCTGGTGAGATCGCTGTCGCCGAACACTGATCACGGCGGGGACGATCACCGGCTCGGAAACCCGGTGGCCCGCTGGGCGTGGTTGTGGGCGGGCAGCACGCTCGCCTGGATCCTGTGCACGATGTCCGACATGACCGGCCTCCCGGTGGCCGCGCTGCCTGCCTCGACCGACCTCCTCGTGGTCGTCGCCGGCACCCAGCGCATTCTCGCCGAGGTGGCAACGCTCTGGGTCGCGTTCGCTCTAGCGCTCTACGCCGGTCGGCTGTCCGGCCGCCCGGCGTCCGTGGTAGCCGGATGCCTGGCCGCCTCGGCACTGCTGCCCAGCGCGCTCAGCGGCCATGTGGGCCACCACAACGAGACGGCACTGACGATCACCGCGCTGGGCGTGCATGTTCTGGCGGCGGCGGTGTGGATCGGCGGGCTGCTCGCGATCGTGCTGTACCTGCGGGCGCAACCGGACCGGCTGGCGGCGGTGTTGCCCCGGTTCAGCCGCGCCGCTCTGGTGTGCGCCGCGGCCGTTGCCGTATCCGGGGTGATCGTCAGCGTTGTGCTGCTCGGGAGCTGGACTGCGATTCTGGACAGCAATCGGGGACACCTCATTGCAGCCAAGGCCGTCGCGCTGCTCGTGCTCGTGCTGATCGGCTATTGGCACCGGCGCACCACGGTTCGGCCGGCCGGGCGGGGGGACGTCCGCCCCCTGCTGCGGTTGGCCGGCGTCGAGGTCGTGCTGATGGGAGCGACGATCGGTGTGGCGGTCGCGCTCTCGACCACGTCGTGATCGGCGACCGCCGGGTCGTTCGTGCCCCAGCCCTCAGTCGGCGGCGAAGCCGTCTGCCGGGAGAACCGCCACGACGGAGGTTCCGCCACCTGGCCTGGTGGCCACGGTGAGGGTGCCACCCATGTGTTCGACGCGAGAGGTGAGCAGCCGCAGGCCGAGGTGACCTTCGGCGCGGCGGTCGATCCGTTCCGGCTCGAAACCGATCCCGTTGTCACGGATCTGCAGCCGGACGCAGGTGCGCCCGGCGAGACCGGCGAGCTCGATGCGGCCATCCGTCGGCGTACGGACGGTCAACGAGCCGTTGGCGTGCCGCAGATCTTGCCGGACTCCGCCGCGGGTATTGCGTCCGACGTGAGAGGCGGCCCGGGAAACTGCGCCCGCCACCGCAAGGCCGGACCCTTCCGGGTCGTCGAGCACGGGCCCCGCGTTCAGCGTGACAGTCACCGCGGACGCCTCCGAATGTTCCGCGACGTTTGCGAGCGCTTCGTGCGCGACCCGATACAGCGTGGTCACCACGTCGGCGTTCATGGCGGGTAGCGGCCCAATGTCGAACTCGACGCAGATGTTCCTGCTGCGCAACGGATCGGCCAGCGCAGACAGCGACCGCGGGAGTTGAGCGACGCTCAAATCGGGCGGGTAGAGGTCGACCATCAATTGTCGAAGAGACTCGATCGAGCGCTGGACGGTGAACTGCAATCTGGTCATCAGCGCCTGATTGTGCTCCGGTACGGAGAGCGCGACGGCGCCCAGGGCGTAGCTCATTCCGGCCAGATCCTGTATCGGACCGTCGTGCAGGTCGGCCGCGATACGTACCCGTTCGCGCTCCGAGGCAGCCAGGCCTCGGACGGCGAGTTCCGACCGCTCCGTGTCGTGCCTTCTGATCCGTCTGGCCATCGACGTCGCGATCGGTATCTGAATCGCCATCAACGCCACCAGCGGCACGAGAACCAACGGGATGAGCTGCCACATCAGCGAATTCGCCGTCTCGTCGACGCGGGCGTAGTCGTAGTACGCCTCAAATGCCATTGATGCCTCGGCCGGCGAATCGAAGGGCGCATACACCTCGACGAACCCGTCCTCGAGTTCCAGTTCGGCCAGGGTCGTCGTCTCGGGCGCGTCGGCGAAGTCCGCACTGATCACCCGGTGATCGATCGCCTCGGCGACCTCGGGCGGCGTCGGAACCACCCGGCCGATCTCGGCCGGATCATTGGCGAACACGACGCGTCCATTGTGGTCCCAGACCGTGACCTGCCGCAGGTAGCCATCCCGCATGCGCAGGTCGATGGCCTTCGTCAGCTCCTGGAACCCGGAGGCATCGCCGTCCAAGGCGTCGTGCAGCAGGGGTCCGACAACGAGGTTCGCCATCCGGGACGTCTGCCGCTCGGCGTCGGTCAACGCCTGCGACCTCGCGACCGAGCGACTGGCCACGACCGCGCCGAAACTGACGATCAACAGAGCCAAAGCAGCGGCGCCGCAGAACACCAGCAGCTCTCGCCCCACGCCGGCCCGCGAAGCGGTCGCACGATCAGGCGCCGATGTCATACCGGTGCGTCGATGAGACCAAGGGATTTGGCCTTGATCACGGCTTCGATCTGGGTGCTCACCCCGAGTTTGCAGTGCAGCGCTTTAATGTATCCGCGGCAGGTGTGCAGGCTGATGCCCATCACCCGGGAAATCCCCTGGGTCGCCATTCCCTGCCCGAGATAGGTCAGCACCTCGAGTTCGCGCGCCGTCAGTACCGGCCGGATTTCCTGCACCGGCTCTGGCGTGAGCGCCGGACCGGATTTGAAAGCCGATGGGGCAACCAGCATCTGGCCCGCTCGTACCCGGCGGAGGACGCTGATCATCTCTGTCAGCGACCCATTCTTCGGTATGAACCCGGAGGCTCCGGCCTGGGCGGCCCGGGAGATCCACGAGGGGTCGCGGTAGGCAGTCACGACCACGATGATGATGTGCGGCAGCGCTTCGCGAATGCGGCGGGTGGCCAGCAACCCGTCCTGACGCGGCATTTGGATGTCCATGATCACGATGTCGGGGCGCAGTTCATCGGCGCGGACGATCGCTTCCGCAGCGGTCGACGCGGTCCCGACACAGGTCATCCCGGGAACGGATTCCAGTGCCGCGGACAGCAACTCGGCAAAGGAAAGGTGATCGTCGACAACCAGAATGCGCCGGGCATCTTCAGCTGCGAATTCGATACCCGGTACTACGCCGATCGTCATTTGCAGTGTCATGACCGCCCCCATTGGCCTCATGCCGTTGCAGAGAAACTACGCACCGTCACTGGCCGCCCCCGCCGACCACTGAAGTTTGCGCGGATGCCGACCAGATGTCCAGTCTCGCCCACCTCACGTGTCGAAATCTGCCGATATGGATGAACCGGAGCGCCCGAACGGGGTAGTTGCGCCCGACAGCACCGGACGGCGATGCCGCTGCGTCGCTCCTCGATCGGAGGGTGGCCACAGCACCCCCCGATCGTGGGTTGGTTGCCTGCTTGGCGAAAGTCGCAGGGAAAAACCAAGGGCGCGAACATGTTCCTCGACCTGAGTTGCCCTCGGCCGCGGTCGGCTCCGACTGCATCGCAGCCGGCGGTCCGTTGCCGCGGATCGGTCGGCGGGTGCGCCGCCCGTCAGGGAGACGCTGCTCAGGAAAGCGGGGGAGACGATGGAAATTCCTTTCGGACACTATTTTCCCCATCCAACACCCTGACGGTAAAACGGGCCGGCGCGCCCTCGTACCCCTCATTGAGGGGGTGGGGCCTGAGCAGAATTCGCGGTGCACTTGCGCCAGCGATCGTCCTCGCTTCGACGAATGCCTGTCGGCGCATCGGGACCTCGGCAATCCAACCACCGGCATTCCCCGTAACCGGGACTGCCGAGCTCCCGCTGTGTGCTGCGCATGCCCTTCACCGGGCGATGCGTTGTATCCGGCGCCATCTCACGGAGGGTGCAATGCTCAAGACGAAGAAATTCATGGCCGCGCTGGTCGCATTCGCGATCTCGATACCCACGGCCGCGATAGTGGCGCCGCCCGTCGCGGCGGCTCCGGTCGGATCGGGATTCACCGTGACGGCCTCCGATCTCGCCTACATCTTGAAGCAGATCAAGATTTCTGAGAGCCATGCAGCGACATTGACCCCGAGCAATCCCTGCGGCACCTTGGTCGCGACGCCGGGTGACGGTATTCCGGACGCCAATCAGATCCCCGACCGGCTGACGTCCTACGGTCTGCGGACAGTCGACGGATCCTGCAACAACCTGTTCCAGGGGCGGGAAAATTTTGCGGCGGCCGACGTCCCGTTCCCGCGGCTGACCGATCCGGTGTTCCGTGACGCAGAGCCGGTCACCGCCGGCTTCCCCGTCGGTCCGCTCGGGCCGACGTCGTACAAACAGAAGCAGGGTTCGGTCGTCGACTCCGAACCCCGGGTGATCAGCAACCTGATCGTCGACCAGACCTCCACCAATCCCGCCGCAATCGCGGCAGCCCAGTTCCCGGTGCGCACCCAGGGCAACACCGGGGTCGCTGCGTGCACCGTCGATCCCACCCCGGCGGATCCCAACGGGACGCCGGACGACTGCGTGCCATCGCATCAAACACTGTTCATCCCCAATGTGACCACCGACGTGGGCCTCTCCCCGCCGTACAACTCGTGGTTCACCTTCTTCGGCCAGTTCTTCGACCACGGCGTGGACCAGACGGTCAAGGGCGGCGGCACCGTCTTCGTCCCGCTGAAGGCCGACGACCCGCTGCGGACCGTCGGACCGGACGGCATCGCGGGCAACGGTGACGAGGTGCCGGCCGGCCAGGCGTTCATGGTGCTGACCAGGGCGCAGAACCAGCCCGGTCCGGACGGCGTGCTCGGCACGGCCGACGACATCCAGGACGCCAACAACACCGACTCCCCGTGGGTCGACCAGAGCCAGACCTACAGCTCGCATGCCTCGCACCAGGTCTTCCTGCGCGAGTACGCGATGAACGCCGGTAACCGGCCGGTCTCCACCGGCAAGCTGCTCGGCGGTCTCCCGGCCGGCCAGACCTATCCCGGCTCGCCGGACGGCACCGACGGCATCGGGACGTGGGCGGCGGTCAAGCGTCAGGCCGCGACGAGGCTCGGACTCCTGTTGCAGGACAGGGACGTCACCAACATCCCGGCACTGCTCACCGATCCGTACGGCAAGTTCGTCCCGGGCCCCAACGGTCTGCCGCAGTACCTGCGCACCGACGGAACGACCTTGGAGGGCAACCTGGCCAACCCGGTGCCGGTGCCGGCGAATGCGGTCCATTTCGACACCCCGTTCCTGACCGACATCGCGCACAACGCCGACCCCTCGCCGCAGGACACCGACAACAACCCGGCGACGCCGCCGGTCGCTCCGGTGGCCGATGCGGACACCGCTCCGTCCGCGGACTTCGCGAGTCAGCCGGCCGGCACCTACGACAACGAGATGCTGGATGCGCACTTCTCCTGCGGTGACGGTCGCTGCAACGAGAACATCGCGCTGTCGGCGGTGCACCAGATCTTCCATTCCGAGCACGACCGCCTCGTCGACGACATCAAGGGCACCCTGTCGGCGCAGCCGGCGTCCGTTCTCGCCGAGTGGCAGTCGGCCACCGGCGCGGCGGGCTGGAACGGTGAGCGGCTCTTCCAGGCGGCTCGCTTCGTGACCGAGATGGAATACCAGCACCTGGTTTTCGAGGAGTTCGGCCGCAAGGTGCAGCCGGCGATCCGGCCGTTCCATGTCTACAGCCCGGACATCAACCCGGCCGTCCAGGCGGAGTTCGCGCACGCCGTGTACCGCTTCGGGCATTCCATGCTGGACGACGACGTCGCCCGGACGAACACCAACGGCAGCGACAACTCGGTTCCGTTGCTGACCGCATTCCTCAATCCGCCGGAATACTTCAACGGCGGCACGGTCGGCACGCTGACCCCCCGGCAAGCGGCCGGTTCGGTGATCATGGGTTCGGTCGACCAGGTCGGCAATGAGCTCGACGAGTTCGTCACCGAAACCCTGCGGAACAACCTGCTGGGGCTGCCGCTGGATCTGCCGACCCTGAACATGGTCCGGGCCCGCGACGCCGGCGTCCCGCCGTTGAACGAGGTGCGCCGCCAGATCCACGCACAGACCAATGACGGACAGCTGGCGCCGTACACCAGCTGGACCGACTTCGGCCAGAACATCAAGCACCCGGAGTCGCTGATCAACTTCGTCGCGGCGTACGGACTGCACCCGAGCATCACCGGCGCGACCACCGCAGCCGCGAAGCGGGATGCGGCGAGGGCGATCGTCAACCCGCTGCCCACCGACGTCGCGCCGGCGGATGCGGCGGAGTTCATGTTCGGCACGGGCGCCTGGGCCAATGGTCCCGGCGGCGTGACCACCACCGGTCTGGACAACGTCGATCTGTGGGTCGGCGGACTGGCCGAGATCACCAACCTGTTCGGCGGCCTGCTGGGCAGCACCTTCAACTATGTCTTCCAGACCCAGATGGAGGACCTGCAGGACGGCGACCGGTTCTATTACCTGAACCGGACCCCGGGGATGAACCTGCGGACCCAGCTCGAGGGCAATTCCTTCGCGGAGATGATCGAGCGGAACACCGATGGCACCACCGGCCTCAAGGCCGACGTGTTCGCCACCGCCGATTGCAAGTTCACCATCGGCAACCAGGTGACGCCCGCACCCGCCGGCAGCTTCATCACCGGAACCGGTTCGATCGCCGATGACCCGGCGACCACGGATTGCGACGAGAACCGGCTCCTGCTGGCCAAGCCCGACGGCACGATCCAGTACCGCCAGGTGAACAGCGTCGATCCGGTCGGGATCAATGGCCAGTCGGTCTACCAGGGTGATGCCGGTACCAACAAGGTGGACCGGATGTGGGGTGGCAACGACAATGACACCTTCTGGGGCGGCCTGGGTAACGACGTCATCGAGGGCAACGGCGGCGACGACGTCGCACTCGGCGGGGACGGTAACGACATCATCACCGATCTCTCCGGTGCGGACGTCCAGAAGGGCGGCCCGGGTAACGACGCGCTTGACGGAGGTATCGGCGACGACATCTTCATGGGCGGTGACGGCCAGGACTTCATCAACGGCGGCCAGAACGACAACGAGACGTTCGCCGGTCCGGGCAACGACTTCGTCATCGCCGGTGCCGGCGCGGACGCGGTGTTCGGCGACGGCGGCGATGACTGGATCCAGGGTGGCTCCGGTCAGGACCTGCTGATCGGCGACCACGGCGCGCCGTTCTTCGACGACCCTGCGCAGGCCGCGCCCGGTAACGACGTCTTCATCGGGCAGGTCGGCGAGAACGACTACGACGCGGAGGGCGGCGACGACCTGATGTCGCAGAACGCCGCCGTCGACCGCAACGCTGGTGCAGGGGGATTTGACTGGGCGTTCCACCAGTACGACACCGTCGGAGCCGATGACGACATGGCGATCAACAACAACCTGGTCGGCGTCCCGATCCAGGTGGTCGTCAACCGCGATCGGTGGCAGGAGACGGAAGCGGACTCCGGTTCGGCGTTCAACGACGTCATCCGCGGCACCGATGATGTCCCTGCAGCCCTCGGCGGAGCGGGCTTCACCGGGTGCAACGCGCTCGATCCGGCCGGTGTGGCTCGGATCAGTGGGCTGGGCGCCCTGGTGACGACGTTCCCGTCGCCGCTCGCCCCGATCGTCGCCAACTCGGCAGCGGGCTACTGCCCGCTGGTCGGAGCCGGCGCGACGGCCACCGACCCCGGAACCGTCTGGGGTGAAGGAGAGATCCTGCTCGGCGGTGCCGGCAGCGACACGATCACCGGTCGTGGCGCGGACGACATCATCGACGGTGACCGGGCGCTCTCGGTGAGGATCAGTGTTCGCGACAGTGGCGGCGCCGAGATCGGCAGCACCGACCTGATGGAGGGCAAGGCCAAGACCGGCACCTTCGGCGCCGGAACGACCAACATGACCCTGCAGCAGGCAGTGTTCGCCGGGCTCGTCGACCCGGGCAACCTGGTCGTCGTGCGCGAGATCATCACCCCGGCCAACGGTGCTGCCGTCGACACGGCGGTGTTCGCCGGCCCGCAGGCGAACTACACGATCGCCCCTGCGCCCGGCGGCAAGGTCGTCGTCACGCAGACCGGCGCCAATGTGGTCGGCCAGAAGGTCAGCGACGGCGTCGACACGCTGTCGAACATCGAGCGGCTGGCCTTCTCCGACGGCACTGTGACCGTCGCTCCGCCGGCGGCACCGGTGATCGGTACGGCAACAGCGACGAATGGTTCCGCGACGGTGACCTTCACGCCGCCGGCGGGCACGCTGACCGGCTTCACCATCGAAGCGGTTCCGACGGCCGGCGGTACAACGGTCACCAGCCTGGTGACCGATGGAACGGCGACCAGCGGCACGGTCAACGGGCTGACCAACGGCACCGCCTACCGGTTGCGGGTGGCGGCCACGAACGCATTCGGTACCGGTGCGTTCTCGGCGCTGTCGAACACCGTGACGCCGGTTGCCCCGACCCCGGCGGCTACCCTGACCCCAACGACCGGGCGGGCATTCGCCACCACGAATGTCGGAGCCACGACGGCCGGTCAGCTGATCACGCTGACCAACTCGGGCACGGGTGCGCTGACCATCTCCAGCCGCACCCTCGCCGGCACCAACCCCGGTGACTTCGTCCTCGGAGCCACCACCTGCGGCGCCACCCTGGCCGCGGGCGCGAGTTGCACCACCAGCATCTCCTTCCGGCCGACTGCCGCGGGTGCCCGGTCTGCGACGTTCGTCGTGGCCGACAACGCCACCGGCAGCCCGCGTTCGGTGCCGTTGACCGGCACCGGAGTCGCCGTGGTCAACGCGGCGCCGACGGTGACCGCGGTGACCCCGGTGAACAACGCCACCGGCCAGGCCGTCACGGTCAGCCCGACCGCCACGTTCAGTGAGGCGATCACCGGATTCAGCACCGCCACGGCCACCATCAGGGTCGGGACGGCAGCAGCAGGCACCCTGGTGCCGGCAGCGGTGACCTTCAACGCCGCCACCCGGGTGCTGACCATCAATCCGACGGCGAACCTGTTGCCGGACACCAGGTACACGGTCCGGCTGATCGGTGGCGCGGCGGCCATCAGGGACCTCGCGGGCGCTCCGTTGGTCTCGACCAGCTGGACCTTCCTCACCGGACCGGCCCCGACGGTCACCGCACAGAGTCCTGCGGCGAATGCCACGGGAGTCGCGGTGGCGAACAACATCACCGCCACCTTCAGCGAGGCGATCACCGGGTTCAACACCACCACGGCGACCGTCAGGGTGGGCACAGCGGCAAACGGCACCCTGGTGCCCGCTGCGGTGACCTTCAACGCCACCACGCGGGTGCTGACGATCAACCCGAACGCCAATCTGGCCAACGACACCCGCTACACGGTGCGGTTGGCGGGCGGCGCGACGGCGATTCGGGATGCGGCCGGTAACCCGTTGGCAAGCACCAGCTGGACGTTCCTGACCGGGCCGGCTCCCGCCGTCACCGCCAGGACCCCGGCGGTCAATGCCACCGGCGTCAGCCGCACCGCCAACATCACCTCGACGTTCAGTGAGGCAATGCAGGCGGCCACCATGACCGGTGCGAATGCCACGTTCCGGCTGGGGACCGCGACAACGGGAACTCCGATCGCCGCGGTGGTGTCGTACAACGCCACCACCCGGGTGCTGACGATCAACCCGAACGCCACCCTGGCGGCGAACACGCAGTACACCGTTCGGTTGGCGACCGGAATCAGAGACGCTGCCGGGAACCCCCTCCCGACAACCATCTGGACCTTCCGCACCGGCGCCTGACCGGTAGGCGGTAGCCGGAAGGGCGGCCCGTCGTCGGGGGCGGGCCGCCCTTCCGGAATCAGGAATCGATCGAAGACCTCCACGGGCGGGCGAGACCGTCCGTGGAACTCTGCAGGGCCCGTCGCCGGGACGCCCCCCCGGCGCCGGGCCCTGCAGCCTGTTCCGGTGCAGCCTGTTCCGGTGCAGCCTGTTCCGATTCAGCCTGTTCGGGAGACACCGCCGGGGCGGTCGGCGACATCGGCGGAACGACTCCTGAACCGACGGGGATGAAACGGACAAGTGAGACAGGCAGTCCTGTAACGCCTTCCGGCTACCCGGCGGCTGCGGCCGCGGCGGCGGACGGCGGCTATCTTGGGCCCGAGATGCTCGCGCGATCGGGCATCGGTCACCGTGATCGAGGGCGGGACAAGGCACTGGTTGTCCAGCCCTTCGACACCAAATCCGAGGAGGTCGCATGCCGACACGTACTGCGCAGACCCAGTGGAACGGCGGGCTGAACGACGGCTCCGGAAAGGTTCAGCTCGTCAGCTCCGGCGCGGGCACCTTCGACGTGTCGTTCCCCAGGCGCACCGCGGACGATGCCGGGGGAGTGACCAGCCCGGAGGAACTCATCGCCGCCGCGCACAGCTCGTGCTACTGCATGCAGCTGTCCGCCGTCATCGCCGAGGCCGGCGGAACGCCGAAGAGCCTCACCGCGGACGCCGAGGTCAGCCTCGGACCGGACTCGGCCGGTGGCTTCCGGCTCACCGGCATCCTGCTGAAGGTCAGGGGAGAGGTGGAAGGGCTTGACGAGGCCGGCTTCCTTTCTGCGGCCGACAACGCCAAGGCCACCTGCCCGGTGTCCAAGGCCCTCACCGGGGTGGAGATCACCCTGGACGCCGCACTCGCCTGACCGCGCTCCGGCGTGCTCCCTGGCCGGCTGAACCGGCCGGGGAGTTCGGTTTTCCGTTGGCATCTCGTGCTGCCATCTGCGCCCCGGCCGGTGTCGTCCCGCTGTCGCCTAGAGTCCTGGGCCATGAAGAGCAACGGACTCCAGCAGGCGGTCGATCTGATGACCGAGGCGGGCGTGCACCCGAAAGCGATTGCGGTGTTCGCCCATTCGTACCGGGTGCTGGAATCCGGTGAGACGGGCCTGCTCGCCGAATCCGATCTCGAGCCGGTCACCGAGCTGCCCAAACTCGATGACCTGGAGTACGACGCGGACGCCGCGAAGGCCGCGTTGGCCGTCACCGCGGTGGTCAAGCTGAACGGCGGACTGGGCACGTCGATGGGGCTGGACCGGGCCAAGTCGCTGCTCGAAGTGCGGTCCGGGCGCAGCTTCCTCGACATCATCGCCGAGCAGGTGCTCGCGCTGCGGACGCAGTACGACGTGCCGCTTCCGGTGGTTTTCATGGACAGCTTCCGCACCTCGAAGGACACACTGGACGCCCTGCGGGCACACCCGGAGCTGGCGGTCGAGGGTCTGCCGCTGGACTTCCTGCAGAATCGTGAGCCGAAACTGCGGTCGGACGACCTGACCCCGGTGCGCTGGCCGGCCGACCCCAGCCTGGAGTGGTGCCCGCCCGGGCATGGCGACATCTACACCGCGTTGGACGCCTCGGGCGTGCTGCGGGCGTTGCTGGACAACGGGTATCGCTACCTGTTCGCGTCGAACGCCGACAATCTCGGCGCCCGGCCGGATCCCCGGGTGGCGGCCTGGTTCGCGGCCTCGGGGAGCCCGTTCGCCGCCGAGTACTGCCGGCGCACGGCCGCCGACCGCAAGGGTGGCCATCTCGCCCGGCGGATCAGCGACGGCCAACTGGTGTTGCGGGAAACCGCGCAGACCAGGCCGGAGGACGCCGCGGCGTTCGCCGACGTCAAGCGACACCGTTTCTTCAACACCAACAACCTCTGGCTTGACCTGGCGGCGCTCGACGCGGCGCTGCAGGCGAACGACGGCGTCCTGGGGTTGCCGATCATCCGCAACGTCAAGACCGTCGACCCGACGGACGCGTCGAGCCCGGAGGTGATCCAGATCGAGACCGCGATGGGCGCGGCGATCGGCGTGTTCGACGGTGCCGGCGCCATCGAGGTCGATCGGGCCCGGTTCTTGCCGGTCAAGTCGACCAGCGATCTGCTGGCGCTGCGATCGGACGCGTACGAACTCGCCGACGGCGCCCAGGTGCGGTTGATCGCCGGCCGGACCGACGCGCCGCTGGTCGACCTCGACGCGCCGTACAAGCTGGTCCACGACTTCGACGCCCGCTTTCCGTTCGGCCCGCCGTCGTTGGCCCGCTCCGACAGCCTCACTGTCCAGGGGGACTGGACCTTCGGGCGGGATGTCACCGTGCTCGGCGCGGCGGTGGTGACCGCCGATGGGTCGCCGGGAACGATCCCGGACGGGGCCCGGCTCGGTCAGGGCTGACGGAACCCGCCCCCGTCAGCGCCGGCGAGGTGTGCGGCTATGCCTCCCGGCCGGTGCCGGCGGGAGGGTCGGCGCTGGCGCTGGCGCTGGCGAGTGAGATCAACCGTGCCGCCTTGAGTTCGGTCTCGGCCCACTCCGCATCGGGGTCGGAGGAATACGTGATGCCGGCCCCGGTGCCGAAGTGCAGCAGCCGGTGCGATGACGGCCCACCGCTCTCGTTGCGGCCGTCGGCCGCGGCATTCGCAGCGGGGCCGCGGGCGTTCGTGGTGAAGAAGGTGCGGATGCCAACCGCCAGCGCCGCCCGCCCGGCATCGGCGTCGACGAATCCGATCGCACCGCAGTATGGGCCGCGCGGCACCGGTTCCAGTTCCGAGATCACCTGCAGGGCGCGGATCTTCGGCGCGCCGGTGACCGAGCCGGGGGGAAAGGTGGCCGTCAGGACGTCACCCCAGCCGTGGCCGGCGGCGAGCCGGGTCGTCACTGTCGATACCAGATGGGCGAGTCCGGGGTGCTCCTGCCGCTCGAGTAGCGCCGTGACCTGCACCGAACCCGCCCGACCGATCCGGCCGAGATCGTTGCGGACCAGATCGGTGATCATGATGTTCTCCGGGAAGTCCTTGTCCGCGAAGGGCTCTCCTGGAAGCGTGGTGCCCTTGATCGGCGAAGAGATGATTCGTTCGCCGGCCCTGGACAGGAAGAGCTCCGGCGAGGCCGTGACGACCCAGCGGTCGCCCAGGTGCAGCAGGCCCTGGTACGGGGCGGGGTTGCCTGCCGCGAGCAGCCGGGCAAGGGCCAACGGATCGGGATCGCCCGGCAGTGGAGCGGTGAGCAGCCGGCAGAGGTTCACCTGGTAGACGTCACCGGCCTCGATGAAACGCCGGATCCGCCGCACGCCGTCGACATAACCGCGGTGGTCGAGCGAGCTCCGCCAGGTCGTCACATCCGGTCCCTGCCAGGGGGTGTCGGCCGATGGCATCGGCACCGAGCGGACGTCGGCGAAGCGGTACCCGGTCAGGCCGCCCTCGAAGCCGGCCAGCACGGCCCACCAGCCCGCGCCATCCAGGACCTCCGGCCGCCGGCTGAGGTCGACCGTGTCGACCAGTTCCGTCGCCAGCATCCCGCCGAGGTAGGCGAACGGTGGTCGCGGTGCGGTCGGCATGGTGGCTCAGCGTAGGACGCGACCGGGACATCGCCGTCCGATCATCGCGGCGCCGGTCGACCACCACAGCGGAACGTCCGGTCGAGTGAGGCGACCCGAACATCCGCAGTCATCGCGTCACCAGCCTCCGCCCGGGTGCCCGATACTCCTCGGATGCCAGCTGAACCCGCCGATCCGGGCCAGGTCGACCCCATCGACACCGCCACCCAGCACCCCGACGGCCTGCTGACGCCGCGCCTGCTCAGCAGCACCATCGCCTACCAGAACCCGTGGATGAGACTGCGGGAGGACACGTTCGTCCAGGCAGACGGCACGGTCGGGAGGTACGGCGTCGTCGACAAGACGGACTTCTCCGTCGTCATCGCGGAGGAACCGGATGGGCGGTTCCACCTGGTGGAGCAGTTCCGCTACCCGCTGCGGCGGCGGGCGTGGGAGTTCCCGATGGGTACCTGGCCGACCGGCCGGTCCGGGACCGCCGAGGAGCTGGCGCGTCAGGAGTTGTTGGAGGAGACCGGCGTGACGGCGGAGAACTGGCGGCCGCTCGGTGGACGGCTGCACGAGGCATCTGGTTTCTGCTCGCAGGGGTTCGCGGTCTTCCACGCCACCGGCCTGACCCAGGGCCAGCACAACCGCGAGGCCTCCGAGGTGGACATGGTGGCCGCGCTCGTCACGGAGGCGGAGTTCACGGCCATGATCGCGGACGGCCGGATCGTGGATGCGCCCACCATCACCGCCTACGCGATGCTGCGGCTGTTCGGCTGAGCAGCGCCGACTGTGCATGCTCACAGCGCGCTCGACACCGCGCCAACGGCCGGCCACCGCTGACGTCGGCTGCGCGGGTTCGGTGAGTGGAACGCACCCGCGGGCCCGGTGGGTCGACTCGCCTAGACTTCGCCCTGTCCATCGCGCCGGTCATCTGGCGCGTGAGACGGCCGTGCCGGTCCGGCGATCACCGGCTGCACCGTCAGCCCGCGGCGGCATCCGGCCCGGCCACAGCGAGGCGTGAGGGAGGCACCGTGTCGCAGAACGCTGCGCCGCCGCCACCTCCACCGACAGAACCGCCTCCGCCGCGACGCCGCCCCCGACGCCGCCGCGACGCCGCCCCGACGCCTCCGCCGGCACCGCGCGAGCGGCCACCTGGCTCCGATCGCATCCTGACGGTGCCGAACGTGCTGTCCTTCCTCCGGCTGCTCGGGGTGCCGCTGTTCCTCTATCTGCTGCTCGGGCCGGAGAGCGACGGCTGGGCGCTGGTCGTGCTGATCGCCAGCGCGGCCACCGACTACGCCGACGGCAAACTCGCCCGGCTGCTCGACCAGTACAGCCGGCTCGGGGCGAACTGCTCGACCCCGCCGCCGACCGGCTGTACATCCTGGCCGCGCTGTCGGGTTCGTCATCCGTGGGTTCATCCCGTGGTGGGTCGCCGCCTGATCATCGGCCGTGACGTGCTGCTGGCGGCGACGCTGCCGGTGCTCCGCCGCTACGGCTATGCCGCGCTGCCGGTGCACTACCTCGGGCAAGGCCGCGACCTTCTGCCTGCTGTACGGGCTGCCGCTGCTGCTGCTGGCCCAGGGCGACTCGGTGGTCGCGCAGATCGCCCGCCGCATCAGCTACGCCTTCATCGCCTGGGGGATGGTGATGTACCTCTGGGCAGCCGGGATCTACCTCCAGCAGGTTGATCTGGATCACCCGGAACTGCCCGCTCGCGCCCCGCTTCCGGAAGCCGCGCCGGGCGGGGTGCAGCGGTGGCTGACGGGTCCACGGACTCCGGCTCCGACGCCGGCAGACGGACAGACGCACGGCGCACCGCACGGCAGCACCGACGAAGGGTTTCCGGCAGCCGGATCCCGGTGCCCGTCGCTGCTGGAATCGATGGGCCGCGACCATCTCGATCCGGGCTATGCCGAGGCGGCCCGCCACCGCGCGGCCGGCCGCAGCGCGCGATGCCCCCGACCCGGGCGGCACACGCAGCTCCGCCTGCTGTGCCGTCGTGGTCCTGCCTGGTGGCCGGGTGCTGTTCGGATTTCTGCGGGCAACAAGCAAACCAACGAGCCGCGGGCCGAAAAGGCCCGGACCGCGCTGCTGGAGGACATCGACCGGGCCCAGGAGAAGCAGTCCGAACTCGCCAGTTCGGCCGCGGGACTGGCCGATCGACCTGCGGTCAACGCAGGCCGCAACTCGGTGCGGGTGGGCCGCTGGAGACGGTGGCCGCGCTGGAGAACGCCGGGTCAGATCACCCCCGTCACCGGGCCCGGTCTGCGGATCGTCATCAACGAGGCACCGCCGGCAGCGGCCGCCGCGGCGGCGGCGTCATCCTGGACCGGGACGTGCAGCTGCTGGTCAACGATCTGTGGGCGGCCGGCGCGGAGGCGATCTGCCATCGGCGGCGTCCGGCTGCAGCCGCGCAGCGCCATCCGGCAGGCCGGTGGGTCGATCCTGGTCGACAACCGTCCGGTGTTCTGGCCGATCACCATCGATGCCATCGGCGACCCGTCCGACCTGCAGGTCAAGTCGGTCGGCTGCCCGGTTTCGGGCGGTTCTCCTCCTTCGCCCAGCTCTACGACATCGAATTCGACATATCCACCCAGCAGGACCTGGCCCTGCCGGGCGGGTCCGGCGGCGCGCTGCTGTACGCGCAGGCCCCGTCCGCTTCGGCACCGTCCGCTGTCCGCACCCGCTCGCGCCGTCCGCTTCCGCCAGTCGTCACCGACCCCGCCGGCGCCGACCGCCGGGTCGGGAGCCACTTCCGCGGCGTCGACACCCGCGGGGCCGGCGAGTGTCGGCGGCATCCGGATCGAGCGCGCCGGGCGTTCCCGGTGCGCCGACCGGCTGATTGGCCCCGGGCACCGCCGGACTCTGGCATGGTCGTAGCCGCCCCGGCCGCCGACCGCACTGATCTGCCGGGTCCCCGCCGCAGCCGAACGAGGAGACAACTGTGTATGCCCTGCTGGCGCTGGCCGCAGGTGTGGTCATCGGCCTTCTCGTGCATCCGACGGTCCCCGACTGGCTCGGCCCGTACCTGCCGATCGCCGTGGTCGCGGCGCTCGACGCGGTCTTCGGCGGTCTCCGCGCCCGACTGGACGACATCTTCGACGCCAAGGTCTTCGTCGATCTCCTTCATCGCCAACGTGCTGGTGGCCGCCTTCATCGTGTTCCTGGGCGATCAGCTCGGGGTCGGCGCGCAGCTGTCCACCGCCGTCGTCGTGGTGCTCGGCATCCGCATCTTCGGTAACGCCGCTGCCATCCGCCGGCACATCTTCAAGGCTTGAGGTGAACGCAGTGCCCGAGCATCCAGGCCCGCCCGGGCGCCGAGGAGCGGCCCGAGCCGAAGTCGCCGATGAACCGGTCCGAACCCCCGTGCCGACTACCCCACCCGGCCAGCCCGTCCCGACTCCACGGCCTCCCGGCCGACGACGACCGGACGACGTTGGCCAACCGCGTGGTGGTCGGCCTGCTGTGCGCGTTGCTGGGCTTCGCCGTCGTGCTGCAGGTGCAGCGCACGGCCGTCCGGGGACGCCCTGGCCACGGCCCGGCCGGATGACCTGGTGCAGATCCTGGATGGCCTGCAACGCCGCGAGGACGATCTGAACGCCGAGATCGCCGAGCTGCAGGCACGCTGGGCCGGCTGCAGCGCAGCGGCGCCTCGTCGAGGAGGCGCTGGCCGAGGCGCAGCGGCAGGCCGAGGCGCTGGGCGTGCTGACCGGCACCGTGCCGGCCACCGGGCCAGGGGTCACCATCACGATCGCGGACCCGGACGGCGGGTGCCGCCCGAGGTGCTGCTCGATGCCCTGCAGGAGTTGCGCAACGCCGGCGCCGAGGCCTTCCAGGTCGGCGACGTGCGGATCGGGGTGGACTCGGCGTTCACCGGTCTCCGGGGCTCGATCACCCTGGACGGCGAGCCGCTGACGGCCCCCGTACACGATCACCGCAATCGGCGATCCGCCGACGCTGGCCGCCGCGCTGGCCATCCCCGGCGGGGTCTTCGACACGTCCGCCGAGCCGGCGGAACGATGGAGGTCTCGCAGTCCGATGCGATCGTCATCGACGCCTTGCGAGCCGCGGAGACCGCTGTTCGCTCGTCCGGCTCCGAGCCGGCGCCGCTGCGGCAACCGTCCCGCGAGCCGGCAATACGCTCGCCACCGCCCGGCACACCGATCATCGCGCGAGCGGCCGGCCACTGATTCCGCCGTCGCTCAGAGCCAGCCTCGCGACGACCACCCGCGCACCCGGTCGTCGCCGCCCCGGACGCCACCGCACACCGTCACCCCGGACGCCAAGTCAGCACCGGAAGGACCAGCAACGTGATTCCAGAGGATCTGCGCTACAGCTCGGACCACGAGTGGATCCGCACGCTGGACAGCGCCGCCGACACCGAGGACACCGGAGGCATCACCGTCGCCCGGATCGGCATCACCGACTACGCGCAGAATTCGCTCGGCGACATCGTCTTCGTCCAGATGCCCGAGCCGGGCACCACCATCGAGCCAGGCGACTCGATCGGCGAGGTGGAGTCGACGAAATCGGTGTCGGACATCTTCGCGCCGGTCAGCGGCACCGTCGTCGCCCGCAACGACGCGCTGGACGGCGCCCCTGAGCTGGTCAACACCGACCCCTACGGAGACGGCTGGATGATCGAGATCGAGCTTGCCGACCCGGCTCAGGTCGGCGACCTGCTGGATGCCGCCGGTTACGCGCGAGAGCATCGGCGAAGGTTGAGCTGCCGGGGCGGCTACCTCGCGCGCGCACGTTCCGGCTCGTGGCGGGCAGACGGGGGTAAGCGCCGACAGGCACCGATCCACGGTGCGGCGACGCCGGGCGGCACGGTACGGTCGTGCTGCACTGCACGCCAGGCGGGTCGTCCTGCAATGGGCGTCGACCCCAGAATTGTTCTGCCCGCGCTCGGAAACGGGCGCGAACCGGACCGGGGGAGCGGACTTATGCCACGGTGATATGAAGGAGTGTCTGGTGACTGAGAATGACCGCGGGTCGGCGGCGTCGGATTCGACTTCGATCTTTGCCGGCGGGCTGTTCGGTGCTGCCGATCCGGAAACCAGCGAAGAAGTACTCGGCGTCGACGGACTGTCGTCCGGCACCGCGCTGCTGGTCGTCAAGCGCGGACCCAACGCCGGCTCGAGGTTTCCAGCTCGATCGGGACAAGATCACCGCCGGACGCCATCCGGAGAGCGACATCTTCCTCGACGACGTCACCGTCTCCCGTCGGCACGCCGAGTTCCGGCGCATCCGCCGACGGTTTCGAGGTCGCCGACATCGGCTCGCTGAACGGCACCTACGTCAACCGGGAACCGATCGAGATCTCCACCCTGACCAACGGCGACGAGGTGCAGATCGGCAAGTTCCGGCTGGTCTTCCTGTCCGGCGATCAGGCCGAGGGCGACACCGGGTCATGACGCCGGCCGGTCTGCCCAGCGGACCGACAGCGTCGTCGGCACCGTCCCCCTTCCGGCACCGCCACATTCCGGAGCCGTCCGGCACCCGCGGGTCGGCCACCCGGGCCGGCCGGCTGCGGCGACCCGGCGGTGACCTCCTCGTGACCTCGTCTGTGGCGGACATGTCCTCGAATCCCGTCCCTGAGCATCGGCGCGGTGCTGACCCGGCTCAAGCCGGAGTTCCCGGACCTGGCCATCTCCAAGATCCGTTTCCTGGAGTCCGAGGGCCTGGTGACCCCGCACCGGACACCGTCGGGCTACCGGCAGTTCAGCGCCGCCGACGTGGAGCGGCTGCGCTACGTGCTCGCCGCCCAGCGCGACCACTACCTGCCGCTGAAGGTGATCAAGGACCAGCTGGACGCGATCGACCGCGGTCTGGAACCGGGGACGCCCGGAGGCTCGGCTGCCGCGCTCTCGGTGGTGGCCCCCGACGGGCCGTCGCCGCGCGACTTCGCCGCCACCACGCAGATCCGGATGACCCGGGCCGAGCTGCTCGCGCAGTCCGGGCTGACGGCCACGTCGCTGGCCGAGCTGGAACAGTTCGGGCTGGTCGCCGCCGGGCCGGGCGGCTACTTCGATGCCGACACCGTGCTGGTCGCGGGGACCGCGGCGGAGCTGCTCGCGGTCGGCCTGGAACCGCGTCACCTGCGCTCGTTCCGCACCGCGGCGGATCGGGAGGCCACCCTGATCACCCAGCTGGTGTCGGCGCAGGCACACCAACGGGACCCGGACGCCAGGGAGCGCGGCGGCGGCCGAGGCAGCTCAGCTGGCCACCACCGTGCTGCGGCTGCACGCCCAGTTGGTGAAGGCTGGATTACGGCGTGATCTCGGTCGTTAGGTCTCCGGACATTGCGGCGCCGGGACGGCTGGCCCGTTCCGGAGTCTGGCGGCGTGTAGCGTTTCGATGTGACGGAGAAAGGCACACCGAGATGATCGAGATGCGCATCGTCGGCGTCCGGGTCGAAATGCCCACCCAACAGCCGATTCTGATGCTGACCGAGGTGGATGGCCCACGCAGCCTGCCCATCCTCATCGGCTCCGCCGAGGCCACCGCCATCGCCATGCATCAGCAGGGCGTGCGGCCGGCCGCGCCCGCTCACCCACGACCTGCTCGGCCACGTCATCACCGCGCTCGGCCGTTCCGTCGTCCAGGTCGGGTGGTCGACTTCCGCGAGGGCACCTTTTTCGGCGAGCTTGGCCTTCGACGACGGCACCACCGTCTCGGCCCGTCCGTCCGATGCGATCGCACTGGCTGTTCGGGTCGAGATCCCGGTCTTCGTCGAGGAGGCGGTGCTGGCCGAGGCCGGCATCGTGGTGCCGGACGAGGACGCCGACGACGCGGTAGACGACGCGGACGACACCGGTGACGCGGAGGACGAGGTCGAACGTTTCCGCGAGTTCCTCGACTCCGTCTCGCCCGAGGACTTCGGCGGCGGGCAGAAGCCCTGACGGCGTGGGGCCGGAGTAACCCTGAAGCTCAGCTTGAGGACACGCCGCCCGCAACGTTGACCGCCGCAGTCACCGGCCTACCGTCAAGCGAGTCACGCGCATGTGATTCGCCCTGCGGTACGCCGTCAACCGGACCCCTCCTCGCCGTCGAGTACACGTCGGCCGGGGCTCCGGGACGGCGACAGTGGTCAGAGAGGTGGCGGGATGCCCGAGCAGGAGCAGGCTGCACTGTTCCCCAACACCTCGGTGCCCGACGAGTACGCCGGCTACCGCGGACCGACCGCCTGCCAGGCAGCCGGCATCACCTACCGCCAGCTCGACTACTGGGCGCGCACCGACCTGGTCGTGCCGACGGTTCGTGGCGCCAAGCGGTTCCGGCAGCCAGCGGCTGTACTCGTTCAAGGACATCCTGGTGCTGCGGGTCGTCAAGCGACTGCTCGACACCGGCGTCTCGCTGCAGAACATCCGAGTCGCCGTCGATCATCTGCGGGCCCGCGGGGTCGACGACCTGGCCGGGCGTGACGCTGTTCTCCGACGGCACCACCGTGTACGAGTGCACCTCGCCCGAAGAGATCGTCGACCTGCTGCAGGGCGGTCAGGGTGTCTTCGGCATCGCCGTCGGCGGCACCATGCGGGAGATCACCGGTTCGCTGGCCGAGTTCCCCGCCGAGCGGGTCGAGGGCGACCGGCTGGTCCCGGTGGAGCCGACGAACTGGCCCAGCGCCGGCAGGCCCGCACCGCCGGCTGAGCCGGCTCGAAATCGCCGACGCGCGATCAGCCACGCCATCGCGCGCTCTCTCCGGCCAGTTTCATCGTCAGCCCAGCACGAACGGCCGGCTGTCCGGCCGGCGTGAGCGCCCTTGACGCTGCGCCGTCATCGGGCGTCCCGCCAACCTCGGACGGCGAGGACGTTGCTCGCCCATCAGACGCGTTGCTCGTGTTGCGTCAAGAGCAACGCGGACAGTCGCCGAGTATCGCCACCGTCTGGCGCGCCCGGGTGCACCGCTACCGCTGAGCCGTTACCGTGAGTGGAGCTAATGAGATAGACTAACGGTATGGCACAGGTCGGGTCGGTTGACGATGGGACGACACCGCCCGGGACGTCACCCAGCGCCACCGGAGCAGCGCACGTCGAAGAGGTCGACGCCCGCGAGGCATCGGTCGACGCGGCAGTGGTTGATGCGGCGTCTGTCGACGTCGAGCGGTAGCCGCCCTGCGCGCTGCAGTGCTGGTGCTCGCGCGTCGCCTGCGGTACCAGGTCGCCGGGAACGACGACCTGTCCGCCACCGAACTCGCCGTCCTCGGTCGGATCGGGCGATGCGGGCCGATGACGCCCGGGCAGCTCGCCCGCGCGGAACACGTCCATCCGCCGTCGATGACGAAGGTCATCGAGTGGCTGGAGAGTCGCGGCATGCTCAGCCGCGCACCGCACCCCACCGACGGCCGGCAGTACCTGGTGTCGCGCACCGAGGCCGCCGAGGCCTTCGTCGAGGCGTCGCGTCAGCTGCGGACGGCCTGGCTCGCCGACCGTCTGGCGGAGCTTTCGGCGGCCGACCGGCACGCCATCGCGGCGGCAGCCCCGGCCCTCGGCAGGTTGGCGGAACTGCCGTGAGCCTGGTGACCCTGCAACGCCGGACATCGGCGTCAATCCCGGACGGATCGACCCATCAGGAGAACATCACGTCAAGCGCTCGCACCTCCATCGGCCCGGATCACCACGAGACCGGTGGCCGCAGACCAGAGCACCATGGGGCCGATCAGCCTGCGGCCTCTCACCCCGCCGACCACGGCCATACCTCGACCTTCGCCGCCCTGCGGGTGCGGAACTACCGGCTGTTCTTCGGCGGCCAGGTGGTGTCCAACACCGGCACCTGGATGCAGCGCATCGCGCAGGACTGGCTGGTCCTGCAGATCACCGACTCGCCGCTGGCCGTCGGCATCACCACCGCATTGCAGTTCCTGCCGATGCTGGTGTTCGGCCTGTGGGGCGGCCTGCTCGCCGACCGGTACCCCAAGCGCCGGCTGCTGTTGATCACCCAGACGGCGATGGGCGGGCTCGCCGTGATGCTGGCGGCGTTGACCCTGGCCGGAGCGGTGCAGGTCTGGCAGGTGTACCTGATCGCCCTCGGGCTGGGCCTGGCGACCGTGGTCGACAACCCGGCACGGCAGACCTTCGTCAACGAGATGGTCCCCAAGGATCTCGTCCGCAACGCGGTCGGCCTGAATTCCGGCAACTTCCAGCTGGCCAGGATGCTCGGTCCGGCGGTCGCCGGCGTGCTGATCAGCGCGGTCGGGATCGGCTGGGCGTTCGCGCTCAACGCGCTGAGCTACCTCGCCGTTCTCGTCGCGCTGGCGTTGATGCGGCCGCGGGAGCTGCAGCGGATGCCGCTGCGCCGACGCGGCCCGGGGCAGCTGCGGGAGGGACTGCGGTACGTCCGCCGGACCCCGGCGTTGCTCTGGCCGATCGTGCTGGTGTTCTTCGTCGGCACCTTCGGCTACAACTTCGCGATCATCCTGTCCGCCTACACCAAGGACGTCTTCGACTCCGGCGCCGACGTGTACGGGCTGCTGAACACCGCGATGGCGGCCGGCTCGGTGGTCGGCGCCCTGGTCGCCGCACGGCGGACCAGCGCGACCCTGTCGGTGCTGTTCCTCGCCGCTGCGGGCGTCGGCCTGGGGCTGATCGTGCTCGGCCTGACGCCGTGGTTCATCCCGTTCGTCGCCCTGCTGGTCGCCGTCGGATTCATCTCCGTCACGTTCAACACGCTGGGCAACTCGTCGGTGCAGTTGGCGAGTTCGCCGGAGCTGCGCGGCCGGGTGATGAGCCTGTACATGCTGGTCTTCATGGGCGGCACGCCGCTCGGCTCGCTGGTGGTCGGCTGGATCACCGAGCAGTGGGGTGCGCCGCTGGCGCTGGTCATCTCCGGCGCCGTGTGTGTGCTCGCGGCGGTGGGCGCCGCGGTGCTGGCCGCCCGGTCGGCGGGGATCTCGGTGCACCTGAACCTGCACCGCGGGGAGTGGCGTGAACTGGCCCGCAGCGCCGCGCACCACGGCTGACGGCGCCCGGCTCATCGCCGGTCCGGCTCGCGCAGCCGCCGCCCGCGCTCGATAGTCGGACGTCGCTGCACCCAGCGGCTGCTAACGCGCCACGTCCGCGGTCGTTGTCCCGAACACATGGCGGTTGCTTCGACATCACCAGCCCGAGCTCATCGGCTTCGAAGATCGGCACCGTTCCCTGCCGGCTGCGCCGGCGGCTCGGGCGTTTCGCGCCCCGGGCGGTGGAGATGGCGGCGGTCCGGCCCGGCGGTGTGACGCCGACCGTGGGACGGCGCCGGGTGGGGTTTCGCTGGTACCGTCGGCGGCGTCGAAGACCCCTGGTGGGAGAGTTCCGCTGTTCCTGATTTCGGCAGCGGAACGCCGAAGGAGCAAGTCCTCCCCACAATCTCTCAGGCCACCGAACCGCCGGGGACAGACACCTCTGGAAACAGGGCGCCGGATCCGCACTCGGGATCCGGATGCCTCGCCGAAGGGCGGACCGCGACCCCGCGGTGCGTCCCACGCTCCGATGACAGAGGGGGAGACCGGGTCCGCCCGGTACGGCCACATGTCATCAGCCCGCGGAGCGACCCGCGGACGATCCAGGCCCGGCTCGCCGGGCGGAGGTGGACACCCATGAGCGCACGTTCCGCGGTCGACGAATCCGTCGAAGCCGCAGCGATCACATCAACCTCGGCGGTCTTCGCCGATCGGCACATCGGGCCCGACGCAGAGGGCATGGCGACGATGCTGCACCTGCTCGACCAGCCGGACCTCGATGCCCTGGAGACGGCTGCCGTTCCGGCGAGCATCCTCGGCGGGCCCGGCCTCGGCCTGCCGGACCCGGCGTCGGAGACCGAGACGCTCGCCGAACTGCGCCGTCTCGCCGCGAAGAACCGGCCGCTGGTGCAGATGATCGGCCTCGGCTACCACGACACCGTCACGCCGGGCGTCATCAAGCGGAACGTGTTGGAGAACCCCGCCTGGTACACGGCTTACACCCCCTACCAGCCGGAGATCTCGCAGGGCCGCCTCGAGGCGCTGCTGAACTTCCAGACCGCCGTGTCCGACCTGACCGGACTGGACATCGCGAACGCCTCGATGTTGGACGAGGCGACCGCCGCCGCCGAGGCGATGACGCTGATCCGGCGCACCGCGAAGTCCAAGTCGAACAGGTTCGTGGTGGACGCCGACACCTTGCCGCAGACCATCGCCGTCGTGCGGACCCGTGCGGAGCCGATCGGCATCGAGGTGGTGGTCGCGGACCTCTCGGCAGGAGTCGAGGCCCTGCCGGTGGGCGATTTCTTCGGCCTGCTGCTCAGCTACCCGGGCGCGTCCGGCGCCGTCCGCGACCACGAGGACCTGATCGCCGCCGCCCATCAGCGCGAGGCGAAGGTTGCCGTCGCCACCGACCTGCTGGCACTGACGCTGCTCCGGCCGCCCGGCGAGATCGGCGCCGACGTGGCCGTCGGGTCGTCCCAGCGGTTCGGGGTCCCGCTCGGCTTCGGTGGCCCGCACGCCGGGTTCATCGCGGTGCGCGCCGATGTGCAGCGCCAGCTTCCCGGCCGGCTGGTCGGGGTGTCGCACGACGCGCACGGCAGCACCGCGTTCCGGCTCGCCCTGCAGACCCGCGAGCAGCACATCCGCCGGGAGAAGGCGACGTCGAACATCTGCACCGCGCAGGTGCTGCTGGCCGTGATGGCGTCGATGTACGCGGTGTATCACGGTCCGGACGGGCTGAAGCGGATCGCCGAGCGCGTCCGGTCGCAGGCACTGCTGCTGGCCGGCCGGTTGCAGAACGCCGGGATCGTGGTCGAGCACGAACACTTCTTCGACACCGTGCGGGTGCAGGTTCCCGGGCGCGCCCGCGACGTCGTCGCTGCCGCTCGGGAGCGGGGTATCAACCTGTGGGCCGACGGCGACGACGCGGTGCAGATCAGTGTGGCCGAGACGACGACTGACGAGCACCTGCGGTTGGTTGTCCAGGCCTTCGGCGTTCACGGCGCGGCGTACACCGCGCTCGCCGCCGGATGGCCGGCCGCGCTGCACCGGACGTCGGACTACCTGACGCATCCCGTCTTTTCCGCGCACCGCAGCGAGACCGCGATGCTGCGCTACCTGCGCCGGCTCTCCGACATGGACCTGGCGCTGGACCGCACGATGATCCCGCTCGGCTCCTGCACGATGAAGCTGAACGCCACCACCGAAATGGAGGCGGTGACCTGGCCGGAGTTCGCCGGGTTGCATCCGTTCGCGCCCATCGAGGACGCCGCCGGGATGCTCGAGCTGATCGACCAGCTCTCCAGCTGGTTGTGCGAGATCACCGGCTACGCAGCCGTCTCGCTGCAGCCGAACGCCGGCTCGCAGGGTGAGCTGGCCGGCCTGCTGGCGATCCGCGGCTACCACCGCTCCCGCGGCGAGGACGGCCGCACCATCTGCCTGATCCCGGCCAGCGCGCACGGCACCAACGCCGCCAGCGCCGTGATGGCGGGGATGCGGGTGGTCGTCGTGGGGACCGACACCGGCGGCAACATCGACATGGCCGATCTGCGGGCCAAGGTCGACAAGCACGCCGCCGAACTGGCCGCGATCATGGTCACCTACCCGTCGACGCACGGCGTCTTCGAGGACACCATCACCGAGCTGGCCGACGTCATCCACGCCGCCGGCGGTCAGGTGTACGTCGACGGCGCGAACCTGAACGCGCTGGTCGGCGTGGCCAGGCCCGGTGCCTTCGGTGGCGACGTCTCGCACCTGAACCTGCACAAGACGTTCTGCATCCCGCACGGCGGCGGCGGCCCCGGAGTCGGGCCCGTCGCGGTCGCCGCGCATCTCGCGCCGTTCCTGCCGAACCACCCGCTTGCGCCCACCGCCGGGCCGGCGACGGGCGTCGGGGCGCTTGCCGCCGCGCCGTGGGGGTCCGCGTCGATCCTGCCGATCAGCTGGGCGTACATCCGGATGATGGGCGCACCGGGGCTGCGCCGCGCAACGCTGACCGCGATCGCGGCCGCGAACTACATCGCCCGACGGCTCGACGAGCACTTCCCGGTGCTGTACACCGGCGGCCGCGGCTTCGTCGCACACGAGTGCATCCTGGATCTGCGGCCGATCACCGCGGCCACCGGCGTCACGGTCGATGACGTCGCGAAGCGGTTGGCCGACTACGGTTTTCACGCCCCGACGATGTCCTTCCCGGTGGCCGGGACGCTCATGGTGGAGCCCACCGAGAGCGAGGACGTCGGCGAGATCGATCGGTTCTGTGCGGCGATGATCGCGATCAAGGGCGAGATCGACAGGGTCGGCGCGGGGGAGTGGCCGGTGACGGACAACCCGCTCCGGAACGCTCCACACACCGCGGCGTCCCTGGTGCAGGACTGGGATCACCCGTACTCCCGAGCGGAGGCGGTGTTCCCGCCAGGAGTGTCCGCGGCACACAAGTACTTCCCGCCGGTCGGCCGGATCGACGGGGCGTACGGCGACCGGAACCTGGTCTGCTCCTGCCCGTCGCCCGAGGCGTACGCGCAGTAAGGCCGCCTGCGGCCGCACGGAGCAGTGGCGCCGAGAAATCGTTACCGAGGCGTACGCGTAGCGAGGGACGAGTGGAGCGGGGCGCCGAGAAATCGATACCGAGGCGTACGCGCAGTAAGGCCGCCTGCGGCCGCGCGGAGCAGTGGCGCCGAGAAATCGTTACCGAGGCGTACGCGTAGCGAGGGACGAGTGGAGCGGGGCGCCGAGAAATCGATACCGAGGCGTACGCGCAGTAAGGCCGCCTGCGGCCGCACGGAGCAGTGGCGCCGAGAAATCAATACCGAGGCGTACCGCTAGCTGATGTCACTGGTGCCGGCGCTGTCACTGGTGCCGGCTTCCCCCCGCTGACGACGCAGCGACCGCCGATCCGCGCCGCGGTTACCGTGGCTGGATGGAACGTCGGCTGGCCGGGCTCGTCGTGCTGCTGCTGGCCCTGTCCGCGGTCGTCGTGGTGCCGTCGCTGGACGGCAGGCGCGTCGCCGGGTCGGCTGCCGCGATTTCCTTCCCCGACCCACCACAGGTCGGGGACTGCCTGCGTTCGCCGTTTTCGCAGACCGCTGTCGGGCCCGGGACGCCGGCCGAAATCGCCGTCACGCAGACCGATCTCGGCCCGTGCGGGGGCTCCGCCAGCGGGGAAGTGGTGGCGTTCTGGGAGACCGAATCGGCAGCGCGGCAGGCGCCCACGTCAAGGTTCGGCGGTCCCTGCTATCGGCAGGCGGCCGAGTATGCCGGCCTGGAAAGCGCCGGCCGGTCGACCGACCTGCCGGGCGCCCCGACCGTCGGTTCGGTGCGGTGGAAGCCGACCATCGCCTTCGATCCCTATCTGGTCGTGCCAGGTGAGCTGGAGCAGCGCGCCGGCCGGCACTGGGTCGCCTGCCTGGTGGTTCCGATGGGCGGCGTGGCCTACTCCGGCACCCTGCGAGATGCTTTCGTGCACGGTCTGCCCGCCCAGTACGGGCTGTGCTTCGACTCCGCCGACTTCGACCTCCTGCCCACGCTGCTGCTGTGTGATCAGCCGCACGCGGCGGAACTCCTTGCCACCGGCTGGATCCGCGACCGGAGTCAGATGTCGCTCGCCGAGGTCGAGGACGCCTGTCGAGGCATCGCCGGCAGGTTGATCGGCGCCGCCGATCCGAGCCGGGGAAACACCCTGGAGATCATCAGTGATCGGCTGACATCACAGTCGGTAGACCGGTCCGACGGCCCGTTGACGATCGGCTGCTTCGCCGCTGCCGGCGGCTCGGCGCAACTGTCCGGTTCGGTACTCGGGCTCGGCGACCGCCCGGTGCCGATCGCCGGATGACCGGGCTCAGCCGGGCGCCCGGTGGCGTCGCTGGCTGTCTGCACGCCCTACGGCATCGCCCGACCGCGCTCGTTCTTTTTCGGCACGGGGGGATTCGGCGCGGGGTCACCAGGTCGGCGGCCGGACTCCGGGTTCGGCTCGTCGACTTACCCTTGACCAGGTGAGGCGTCGCGGGCTCGGTGTTGCTGTGCTGGTCATTGCGCTGCTGGCCGTCGTCGTCGCGGCCCGGGTCGACGGCACCAGGGTCGCAGGCACGGCAATCGCGCCCCCTGGGCTCAGGGCCCCGCACGTCGGTGACTGCGTCGCCGCCTTCGCCAATCTGCGCCAAGTCGTTCCGGCGCTCGAAACCCCGGTCCCGGCAGTGGCTTCCGACGACTCGACCGAACTTCCGCCGCCGGCCGTGGGCATCGTGGACGAGACCGGCGTGACGTTCGCAGAATGCACGGGTGATCATCTCGGCGAGGTCGTCGCCTACCGCAGGATGTCGCAGCAGTGGGCCTCAGACGCCGATCGGCGGGGTGACATCGACTGGTGTCGGTCGGTCGCCGCCGACTACCGTGCCCACCTTCAGTGGCGGGTGAGTGACGCCGCCGGCAGCCTGTGGGGTCCGTCGACCGGCCAACGGTTCGCCGTCGTGCTGAGCGCCCCGTTCGTCGATCCCGCCGAGCCGCGGTGGTCGGCGTGCCTGGTGTTGCCGCCGGACGGCGAAACCTACCGCGGGTCGTATCTGCGGTCGCTGGCCTACGGTCCGGCACCCGCACCGTTCGGCCGGTGCTTCACCGACGACCCGGTGGAGTCTCCGACGTCGTGCGCCGGGCTGCACCGCGGGCAGGAATTCGGTGTCAGCTCCGGACCGCCACCGGTCACGCGGAATGGCATCGTGCGCTGCCGCGAACTCATCGGTGCAATGACCGGAATGGCCGACCTCACCGGAGGTGGCAGGTTGCGCACCGAATTGGTCGACGGCGGAACCGCGGCGAACGGGGCGATCAGCTGTCGGCTCACGGCTGTCGGGACGTACCGGCTCACCGGGAATCTGATCGGCATCGGGAGCGGCCGCCTGCCGTTCGGGTGACCGGACGGCACAGTGCAGACAACCTGCCGCCCAGCCGGTCTCGAGGGGTTCAGCCTGCCCCGATCGCGTCGGCCAACGCGGCATCGACCGCCGGACCCGCGTCGGCAAGGGACGGACCGGCCACCGGATCCGATGGCGCTGTACTGCCGGTCCCCGCGCCGGCCGATGCCTGCGATCCGGAGCTGGCGGCGCCGGTCGGTATCCCGGTCGCGGGCTGCAGACCGTTCTCGGTGAACGCCGCAGTGCCGCCCGCTCCGCGCAGATAGGCGACGAACAGTGCGGCGGCGTCGTCCAGGGTCGGGGTCACCCATGCCGCGGTCAACGGAACTGCGTACACCGCATCGCCGACGGCGTCGCCGGACGGAGAGACGCCGGTCAGCCCGGGCGTGGCCGTGGTGAATGTCGTCAGGTCTGATTGCACGACCGGAACTGCGGTGAATCCGCCTTGGCCGGCGACCAGCGCGGTGAGCGCGTCCTGGGTCAGGGCGGGCTCCGGCGCCGGACCCCCGGCCGCCACCGCGGTCAATTCCGGCGCGGTCGCGGTCACCTTCGCGGCCGTGACCGGCGCTCCGGAGGTCGCGGCCACCACCGACTGCAGTGCGTAGCTGGTGGCCCGGTTGTTCGTCGGGCCGGGCAGGGCCAGAACCAGGTGACCGCCGGACGGCAGGACCAGACTGCCCTTGGGTCCCGTCGCGGTGGGCAGAGATTTCCAGCTCAGGCCCGCTGCGGTCGCGGCGTCCGCATTGTCGGAGCGGACGGCCAGCAGCACCGGTGAGGTCGCCAGCGGGTCGGGATCCCGTCCCGCGGTCAGCGACGAATTCGTCGACTCCAGTGCGACCAGGTCGGCCTCGCTGTCCGGCACCCAGACGGCGGGCGCCGGGCTCGCCTGGGCGGTCCAGCCGCCCGCCAATGCCTGCTCGGTGTCCGGGCCGGGAAGGGTGGTGACGGCCGTCGTCACGCAGGCGGACCTGGCCACCGGCTTGGTCGCATCGAAGGCGCCGGCGGCGGCAACGATCGCTGCGGACGACCCCGGCGATGCGACCACCGGCAGGATCACCTCCGACGTGCACGAGCCCGCGGCGGTCCCCTCCCCACTGTCCCGGGTGATCAGGACGTACCCGATGACGACCGCGGCGACCACCAGCACCGTCACGACCGTGACGATGATCCAAGGCGCGATGCCGCGGCGAGCGCCGTCCGAGGCGTGGCGCGAGGACATCGAGCCTCCTGATCGTGGGAATGGCGCGGTCGCGGTTGGTTGGTCACCGCCGAGTGGGGCAACTCTAACCAGACATCACCGACAGCCGGGTTCCACCGAGGACGCGCCGACGGATCACTGCGCCCGAGCCCCTCTCGGGGTTGCCCCGTACCGCGGCTCGGACACGTCCGGGGACATCCGGATTTTCACCCGGGAGTACCGGCGTGAAGGTGGAAGCTGGTTGGATCACCTGCAACGATGGTTTCACCGCGACCGTGTGCGGGGGTGCCGTAGCGTGCAGGAAGTCGAGAGGACATCACATGGCGAATCCGTTCAGCAAGGCCTGGAAGTACCTGATGGCGCTGTTCTCGTCGAAGGTCGACGAGTACGCCGATCCGAAGGTGCAGATCCAGCAGGCCATTGAGGATGCCCAGCGCCAGCACGCAGCGCTGTCCCAGCAGGCCGCCGCCGTGATCGGTAATCAGCGCCAGCTTGAGATGAAGCTGACCCGGCAGATGGGGGATGTGGAGCGACTGTCCTCCTCCGCCCGGCAGGCCCTGGTGCTGGCGGATGAGCAGCGCGCCAAGGGAAATGCCGCTGAGGCCGACAAGTACGAGCAGACGGCTCAGGCGTTCGCGACCCAGTTGGTCGCCGCGGAACAGCAGATGGAAGACCTCAAGGCGATGCACGACCAGGCGCTGCAGGCCGCGCAGCAGGCGAAGAAGGCCGTCGAGAACAACGCCATGCAGCTGCAGACCAAGCTGGCCGAGCGGACCAAGCTGTTGTCCCAGCTGGAGCAGGCCAAGATGCAGGAGCAGGTGTCGGCGTCGCTGCAGTCCATGTCGCAGCTGCAGGCACCGGGCAACGTGCCGTCGCTGGACGAGGTCCGCGACAAGATCGAGCGTCGCTACGCCAACGCCCTCGGATCCGCCGAACTGCACAGCGATTCGGTCGAGGGCCGGATGCTGGAGGTACAGAAGTCGACCCTGGACATGGCGGGTGCGTCCCGGCTCGATCAGCTGCGCGCGCAGCTGCACCCCGAGCTCGCCGCGCAGCAGCCGCGGTCGATCGACTCGGTGAGCGGGAACACCACGGCCCCGGCGGCCCAGCCTGCGGCATTGCCGAACCAGCAGACCTGAGGACAGTGCGGTGATGCGCAAGGCGGCCGTTCGGGCACTGACCTCGGGCGACGCGTTGGCGCAGGGAGTCGAGCTGGCGACGATGGTCAGCGCCACCGCCACTGAAGCCCTCCGAACCCGTCGTGATCCGGCCGTCGTCGCGCGCCGGCGGCGCCGGGCGGCGAAGCGGCGGGTTCGCGTCTGGACCGCGAGCACCGTGGTCAGCGGCGCCGCCACCGCCGGCGGCGTGGCCGTCATCGCGAGCAGCGGTCTGTCGGCCGGCCTGGCCGCCGCCATGGTGATCTTCCTGGCGCTGCTGGTGTGGAGCGTCGTGGGTGCGGTCCGCTCGGTCGCGGATCTGCGCGCCCGGAACCGGGTTGTGGCGGCACTGCCTGCCCCGTCCCCGCCGCGGCCCGCGGTGGCCGGGCGGATCCGGCCGGAGATCGCCAGGCTGGACGGCTACTCCGACGGTCTTCGTCGGCTGGTCGGAATGATCGGCATCGTCGAGGACGACACCGGAGTGAGGTCGCTGCGGGACGAGATCCTTGCGGCCGCCGACACCAGCGAGGCCCGGCTACGACGGCTGGCCGCGGACCTCACCGGCGTGCTTCGTGCCAGGAGGAACGCGCCGCGGGAAACGGCGGCTCAGCTGGACGGCACAGCCGACCTGCTCCAGCGGCAGATCAGCGAGGGAGTCGCCGCCTACGGTCAGCTCGTCTCCGCGGCGAGTGAGGCGGCCGAGGCGTCAAGCTCACTGGCCGATCGGACGGCGCGTCCGGGCATCGCCGGCCCGCCGGCGCGCGGTCCGCAGCGTGCTCTGACGGGTGCGTCACCGCCGTCCGAGCTCGAGCAGCCGATCGACCAGTTGCGAGCGCTGGCAGCGGGAATGCGCGAGCTCACCGACGGCTGACCACCCGCGATGAGCTGCCCGAGCCACATCGGCGCCGGCGGTAACCGGATCAGCGGGTCACGAGTCCCGTTCCGCGGCGGCGAGCCCGGGCCACAGGATGTCCATCAAGCGGTCCGGCATGTCGTCGGCCAGCCGGCCGGTGTTGTGCAGTTGAAGCATGACCGGGCCGACCAGCGCCGCCGCCGCCACCTCCACCTCAAGATCGGGCCGGAGTTCCCCACGCTCGATCCCCCGGCGCAGGACCCCGAACAGCCATTGGCGGCGCGGCATGATCACCCGCTCGTAATACTCCGCGTACAGATCCGGTTGGCTGATCCGGTAGGTCATCATCCGCGGCATGATCCGCCCGGACATCGAGTCCGCGTCCCGGCTGGCGATGTGCCGTACGGCCATCATCAGCAGGTCCTTGGTGGAGCGACTACAGGCCACCTCGGGCGGTGTCGGGAAATCGTCGTTGAGGGCGGCCAAGGCATCAAGGACGAGCTCACGCTTGCCCGGCCACCGCCGGTAGATCGTCGCCTTGCTGACGCCCGCCTCGACGGCCACCGCTTCGACGCTCAAGGCGTGGTAACCCTCGTCGGCGAACAGTTTCAAGGTGGCCTCGACGATCGCCCGGTCCACCCGCTGCTCGCGCGGACGGCCGGGCTTTCGCGCTGTCCAGATCGGTTGCCCGCTCACGGCCGCCCGGTCGTATCGGCGGCGCTGACCGTCAGTTTCTCCCCGTGCCGCCCGCTCCCGTTGGCCGCAGCCGGATTGCCGGCACCGCCGTTGCCGGAACCGCCGTTGCCGGAACCGCCGTTGCCGGAAGTGTCGTTTCCGTTGCTGGGGCTGCCATGTCGATTCGCCGCACCGGTGAAAGCCTCACCTGATGGGGCCCGTTGAACGCTGCCGTTCCGCTCGGCGACCGGATGACCTTCCCGTGCCGCGGCCAGCAGTTCCTCGCGGTCGGCCGCATGCCGTCCAACCGGAACGGCCGGGGCAGGCTGCTCGTCGGTCATCGGGTCGTCGTCCGGGGCCGCATGCCGCCCCCGACCGGACCTCGATTGGGCCGGCGGCTGCGACAACGCCTGCGCGTCAACGGAGCCCGCCTGAACTGGCTCGGGGTCCGGCGCGCCCTCCGTAGGCGACTGGGCCCCCGCCGATCGGGCTGCCTCGTCCGCCTCGGAGTCGGGAACGGCGGTGACCACTGGCCCGGAACCCGGGCCGGAGCCCGCCCACGCCACGGTCTCCGCCTTGGCCGGCAGCCTGGACAGGATCACCACGATGGCGATCACCAGCAGGCCCGCCGAGACGAACGCCGCGGTGTGCAGCGCCGGCATGAAGGAGTCGTTGGCAACCTGCTTGAGTTGCTCGACGACCGAGCTGGGAACGGAGCCGCTGGCCGCCAGTCGGTCGGCGACCTCGTTCGTTCCGCCGATCGAATCGGTCGCGGCGGCCAGTGCGTCCGGGGGCAGTCCCCGGTTGGCCAGCAGCGGACTGATGTTGTTGCTGTAGACGGTGCCGACCACCGACGACAGGATGGCCACGCCGAACACGGCGCCGATCTGCCGAACCGTGTTCTGCACTGCCGATCCGGAGCCGGACCGCTCGGGCGGGGTGGCCAGCGTCATCCGGGTGGTCGACGGGGCGATGGTGTTGCCCAGCCCGAATCCGAAGACGACGCCGACGACGACCAGGAACCACACCGGGGCGTCCGGGCTGATGAAGGCGAAGCAGAGCATTCCGGCCAGGGCGAACGTCAGCCCCACCGTGATGACAACCCGGGCGCCGAACCGGTTCACCATCTTCGCGCTCCGCGGCGCTCCGAGCAGCTGCCCGACCGCGAACGGCAGGACAAGCAGTCCGGCTTGCAGCGGCGACCAGCCACGCACGATCTGGTAGTAGAACGTCAGGAACAACAGGGTGCCCTGCATCGCGGCGAAGGCGAGCGAGACGCCGGTGAGCGGAACGGAGAAAGACCGGATCCGGAACAGCGACAGGTCGATCGAGGGGTGCGTGCTCTTGGCTTCGTAGTAGATGAAGCCGACCAGGATCAGCGCTCCTACGGCGGCGATTCCCCAGGTCGACGGCGCGGCCCAGCCGACCGAAGACGCATTCTGGATGCCGTAGACCACCAGGAAGAGGCCCACCACCGACAGCACGAGGCCGATCGGATCCAGCTTCCCCGGCCGCGGGTTCTTCGTCTCCGGGACCAGCATGACGATGCCGACGATGCCGACGATCACGATGGGCACGTTGATGAAGAAGACCGAGCCCCAATCGTTCCCGGTCAGCCAGTTGAACCAGTTCGGGTGTTCCAGCAGCAGCCCGCCCAGGACGGGACCGAGCGCAACGGCGCCGCCGACCGCGGCCGCCCAGACACCGATTGCCTTACCACGCTCCTGCGGCGGGAAGATGACGGTGATGATCGACAGCGAGATCGGCATCACCGAAGCGCCCCCGATGCCCATCAGGGCGCGGAAAGCGATCAACTGGCCCGGGCTGCTGGCGAAGGCCGACAGCGCGGAGGCCAAACCGAACAGCACCAGGCCGATCAGCAGGATGCGCTTGCGACCGAAGCGGTCACCGAGCACACCCCAGGTGAACAGCAGCGCCGCAAAGGCGAGCGAGTAGGCGTTGATCGCCCAGACGAGCTCGTTCTGCGTGGCGCCGAGGTCCTGCTGGATCGTCTTGAGCGCGACGTTCAGGATGGTGTTGTCCAGGATGACGACCAGCAGGCCGACGACGAGAACGCCGAGCGCCTTCCAGCGCTGCGGGTACATCCCAGCGGTGACCGGGGGCGGCCCGGCCGAGCCTGGCACGGCGCCGGACGATGGTGCTGAGGGTGATTGGGACATGGCGGATCCTCTGGCGCGGCGCATCACTGGTTTGGCTGATGCGGTTCGGTGGGCCGGTCGACGGGTTGTCGGGCTGGCACCGACGACATGATGACGTCTCACCCCGACAACAGCAGTGTGCGCGGACCTATTCCGATACGCAACGGTGTCGTTTCGAATTTTCGACGGCACCCGTCGGTGCCCGTGCGGAGATGTCCGGAGTCGTGTGCCGTCAGCGTCGGCGGCGCAGCGCGATGATCAGCACGACGATCGTGGCGAGCAGGCCGGCGGCGATCACCACTTGCCCGAGCGGGCTCGACATCCCGGTGGGGTCCATGCCGCCAGTCTGCCCGCTGTCGCGCAGCACCCGGCGTCCTCGGTCGAGCCCGGTGTGGATGGGCTGCGTGCCCGGAGGCCAGGGCCGTGGACTTCGGCCCGACGCCCCTCCGGCGTTCGGGTTCGGCGGTGCTGGTGGCGGGCAGGCGGGGATGCGGTATTCGGGTCGGTAGGGTCGACGTCGTGCGTCTGACCGAGTTCCGAGCCTTGATGCAGGCTCAGTTCGGGCCGCTGCGAGCGCCCTCCGTTGCCCACGATCACGTTTTCTCAGCGCTGGACGGCCGCACCGTCGACGAGGCACTGGCCGCCGGCGAGGATCCCAAACTGGTGTGGTCCGCGGTCTGCGACGACTTCGACGTTCCACAGCCCCTGCGGTTCGGGCTACCGGACTGAGTCGAGCGCGCAGCGCCGCGAGGACCCGGACATCGGCCTTGGCGCTCCGCGCCGACACGCCCGGAACAATCCTCGTGCGTCGAACACCTGTACGTCTAAAGTTGTCCCCATGCGTCGATCCATCCACAAACGTGGAGCGGTTCGGGGTCCTGTCGGTGGTCGGCTCTAGCGTCGGCATCGACAAGCAGAACAACAGGCATTCGTCCCACTCACGCCAGCGGCGAGGGCACGGCGGAGGTCGCACCGGACATCGGACGAAAGGTACGGGTAGATCATGTCGGCACCGGATCGTGAGAAGGCACTCGGCATTGCGCTGGCGCAGATCGAGAAGCAGTACGGCAAGGGCTCGATCATGCGATTGGGCGACGACGGGCGTGCGCCGGTCGAGGTGATTCCCACCGGTTCCATCGCGCTGGACGTGGCACTGGGAATCGGTGGCCTGCCGCGCGGCCGGGTCATCGAGATCTACGGTCCGGAATCGTCCGGCAAGACGACCGTCACGCTGCATGCCGTCGCCAGTGTCCAGGCGGCCGGCGGGATCGCAGCCTTCATCGACGCCGAACACGCGCTCGATCCCGAGTACGCCAAGGCTCTGGGCGTCGACACCGATGCGTTGCTGGTCTCCCAGCCGGACACCGGCGAGCAGGCGCTGGAGATCGCGGACATGCTGATCCGCTCCGGTGCGATCGACCTCGTCGTGGTCGACTCCGTGGCCGCTCTGGTCCCGCGAGCGGAGATCGAGGGCGAGATGGGCGACAGCCATGTCGGTCTGCAGGCCCGGCTGATGTCGCAGGCGCTACGCAAGATCGCGGGCGCGCTGAGCAACACCAACACCACCATGATCTTCATCAACCAGCTGCGCGAGAAGATCGGCGTGATGTTCGGGTCGCCGGAGACCACGACAGGCGGCAAGGCGCTGAAGTTCTACGCGTCCGTGCGGCTGGACATCCGTCGCATCGAGGCGCTCAAGGACGGCACCGATGTGGTCGGCAACCGGACCCGAGTCAAGGTCGTCAAGAACAAGATGGCACCGCCGTTCAAGCAGGCGGAGTTCGACATCATCTACGGGATCGGCATTTCCCGTGAGGGATCACTGATCGATGTGGGAGTCGAGCAAGGCCTGGTTCGCAAGGCGGGTGCCTGGTACACCTACGACGGCGAGCAGCTGGGGCAGGGCAAGGAGAACGTCAGGACGTTCCTGCGGGAGAACCCCGACATCGCCAACGAGATCGAGAAGCGGATCAAGGAGAAGCTCGGCATCGGCGCCCGGATCGACCTCGACGTCCCGGTGCCCGCACCCGTCGACTTCTGATCTGTCGTGATCGCGACGAATACGGCAGCAGTGCACCCGACGGGACCGACGTTCGAGGTGTCAGTGATGCCGGCGTCCACCGTGCCGGCCTCCACCGAGTCGGCCTCCGAAACGGCGTTCACCGGCCCGCTCGACGACGAGGCGAAGCGGCGGCTCATCGACGAGCTCTCCACCCGGCTGGCCGCCATCGAAGCAGCGACGCCCGCAACCGGGGGCCGCGACGCCGGCTCCGGGGAACGAACCGGGAGCACCGGGACGGCGCCGCCCGCAGATCGGCCGCGCCGGAACGGCCGGCGCGAACGGGACCGCCCGGTGGCGATCGGTGCCAGCGGAACCGCCGGCCCGACGCGTCCTGATCGCCGTCGAGGTGGCGAACCTGCCGGTCATCCCGAGGATGACCTGGGCGATCCCGAGTCGGTGGCACGGTCCATCTGCCTGCGACTGCTCGCCGGTGCCGCCCGGCCCCGGGCGGGCCTGGCCGCGGCTCTGCGGTTGCGTGGCATCCCCGACGACGTCGCGGACCGCGTGCTCGACCGGTTCACCGAGGTCGGGCTGATCGACGACCAGGCCTACGCCGAGGCGTTCGTGGCGGCGAAGCACCGGGAACGGGCGCTGGGTGCGACGGCCCTGCGTACGGAGCTTCGGCGCAAGGGTGTCGACGAGGACACCGTCCTGCACGCCGTCCGGACCATCGATCAGGACGCCGAACGGGAACGGGCGCGTGCACTGATCGCCAAGCGGCTGGATGCGGCGATGGCGCATGGGGAGTCGGCTGCCCGGCGTCGGCTGGTCGGCCTGCTGGCCCGGCGCGGTTACCCGCCCGAGGTCGCCTTCGCCGTCGTCGACGAGGCGCTTGTGGCGCGCGGCGTGCAGGACGGCTGGACCGAGTAGCCGGAGCCCGAGCCCGAGCCCGAGCCGGAGCCGGAGCCCGCCAACGCTGCCCAGCATCGTCGAAGGTGCGGCAGTGTGGCCGACCCGGATCTGATCACGCAGCGTTACATTCGGCGGCCGGAGTTTCCAGCTCGGTGACCGCGGTTGATCACTCATCTCCGCAACATACGTCCCTGACCTGCCCCATCGGTCACCGGAGAGCGGGTCGGCTTGACCCGTGCGGTGTCGCTCCTTAACCTCGGTGGTAACAGGAGAGTCACAATGCGCGCACCACCTGGCTGCGCGACCGATAGCGGTGATCGTGCCGCACCCGCTCTGCCTCGCCAGAGTTGTTCTGGTTGACGTCGATTCCGTCGTCGATGTGGTTGTTGGTCGTACCGCTGGCCGGCGGCGTCCTCGACCCTCCTGCCGTCCATCAGACACGGACGGCTCGCCCTTCCCGGGCTGCCGTCCCCGCGCGGCACAGATGAGGGAGGGTCGACATGTCCGACGTTCTCGTCATCGCGGTGATCGCTGCGCTGGTGGCGGTCTTGATCGCCGTCGTGGTGGTGTCCCGTCGCCGGCCACCCGCCGCGCCGCTGCTCGACGAGGACGCGCTGCGCCGACTCGTCGAGCAGGCTGTCAGCCGCCCCGCAACCGAACCGGGGCCTGCCGACACCGCTGCCGAACCCGAACCCGACCTGGGCCGCTTCGCGTTGCTCAGTCACGAGGCAGCGGCAGCCGCCGACGCGGCCGATGCCGTGCGGCGGACCGCCGCCGAGGCCGCCGACGAACTCCGCGCCCGGTCCAGGCAGGACGCCGAACAGCTTCGGGCCGACGCCCGGGCGGAGGCCGAACGCACCCTCGACGCGGCGCGCGCGCAGGCGTTGGAGCTGCGGCAGTCACTGGAGTCCGAGCGGAATCGGATCACGGTCGAGGCGACCGCGGCGCTCACCGAGGACCGCCGGGAACTCCAGGATGCCGAACAGCGCCTTCGCGAGGCGGCCGACGCCCTCGCCGAAGAGCAGCACGCCCTGATCGCCGACCGTCGCCGGATCGGCTCGGAACAGGGCGACCTGACCGCCGCCAAGAAATCACTGCAGGACCGATCCGACGCGCTCGCCGCGGAAAGTGCCGGCCTGGCGGCCCGAGCCCGCGAGCTGGACCAGCGGCAGCAGGAACTGACCACCGCAGCCGCGGCGCACCAGGCCGAGCTGGTGCGGATCTCCGGGCTGACCGCCGAGGCGGCGCGCGCCGAGCTGCTGGCGGGGCAGGAGGAGTCGGTCCGCCGGGACGCCGCGATGATGATCAGGCGGATCGAGACCGAGGCCCAGCAGACGGCGAAGCAACGGGCGAGGGCCATCGTCGCCGAGGCGATCCAGCGGGTCGCCTCCGACCAGACGGCGCAAACCGTCGTCGCGGTTGTGCACCTGCCAGCCGACGAGGTCAAGGGCCGCATCATCGGTCGCGAGGGCCGCAACATCCGGGCCTTCGAGACCATCACCGGGGTCAACGTCATCATCGACGACACACCGGAAGCCGTGCTGCTGTCCTGCTTCGACCCGGTCCGCCGGGAGATCGGCCGGATCACCCTCGAGATGCTCATCGAGGACGGTCGGATCCACCCGCACCGCATCGAGGAGGCATACGAGCGCGCCCGCGACGAGGTGGACGTGCTCTGCCAGCGCGCCGCTGAGGATGCCCTGCTCGAGGTCCGGATCACCGACGTCCATCCGGAGCTGGTGAGCCTGATCGGCCGGTTGAAGTACCGCACCTCCTATGGCCAGAACGTTCTCGGCCACCTCATCGAGACCGCGCACATCGCCCGCGGGATGGCGTCCGAACTGGGCATCGACCCCACCGTGGTGAACCGCGGCGCATTCCTGCACGACATCGGCAAGGCGCTGACCCACGAGGCGCAGGGTTCGCACGCCATCGTGGGTGCGGAACTGGCCCGCAAGTACGGCGAGTCCGAGGACGTCGTGCACTGCATCGAGGCGCACCACGACGAGGTCCCGCCGACCACGGTGGAGGCGGTGCTGACCCAGGCCGCCGACGCCTGCTCGGGCGGCCGCCCCGGCGCCCGCCGCGAGTCGCTCGAGTCCTACGTCCAGCGGCTGGAGAAGATCGAGGCGATCGCGAACTCCAAGCGCGGCGTCGAGAAGGTCTTCGCCATGCAAGCCGGCCGTGAGCTGCGGGTGATGGTGAAGCCGGACGTCATCGACGACCTCGAGGCGCACGTGCTCGCCCGGGAGGTGGCCAAGCAGATCGAGGAGGAACTGACCTACCCCGGCCAGGTCAGGGTCACCGTGGTCCGGGAGTCCAGGGCGACCGAGATCGCCCGGTAGGACCCGAAACCGAAACTCACTCGGGGCAGCAGTTGACTGGCTCAGCAGTGATCGGCAGCAGTGATCGGCGCAACCTTGACCGGCGCAGGAGTTGATCGACTCAGACCGGCACGGCGAGGTGCGAGATCGATCGGATCAGCGACTCTCGTCCACACCCGGGGCGTTGGTCACCCCCACCGACTGCCGGGAGGCCATGAGGTCGTTCTCGTCGGCGTCGTCGATCTGGACGATCGGCCCGCCACCACGACGCGTCCGCAACTTCCGCTCGAGGAAGTGCGAGAAGGTGCTCAGCGACATGTTGATCACGATGTAGATGACTGCGACCACCACATAGGTGGGCAACAGGTTGCCGTAGAAGCTGGCCGAGGTGTTCGCCGCCCGGCGCAGCTCGACATAGCCGACCAGGATGCCGCCCAGTGCGGTGTCCTTGACGATGACCACCAGCTGGCTGACCACGGCGGGAAGCATGGTGGTGACGGCCTGCGGCAACAGCACGATGCTCATCAACTGGGTCTTGTTCAGGCCGATCGCCAATGCTGCCTCGGTCTGCCCACGGGGCACCGCCAGGATCCCGGCCCGCACCACCTCGGCCAGCACGGACCCGTTGTAGAGCACCAGGCCGATGACCACCGCGGCGAACGGGCTGGAGGAACCCACGACCGCAAACCACAGTTGGAAGGCGAACAGCATGAGGATCAGCACCGGGATGGACCGGAAGAATTCCACCACCACGCCGGCCGGCCAGCGCACCCACGCGTGGTCCGACAGTCGGGCGATTCCCAGCAGCGCGCCGATCGGCAGCGCGATGATGACGCTGACGAACGCGGCCTGCAGGGTGGCCCACAGACCCGGCAGGAGGTAGGTCGTCCAGTTCTGGCCCTCCAGGAATGGCGACCACTTGTCGGACTCGAGTTGGTCCTTCGACGCCAGGATGGAGATGACCCACCAGGCCAGCGCAGCCAGCACGATGCCGAAGAGCACGCTGGCAATGACGTTGAAACGCTTGGCCTTCGGGCCGGGGATGTCGTACAGGACGGTCGCGCGCTCGCTCATCGCTTCACCGCGTTTCGCTTGGCCAGCGCACCGAACAACAGGCCGGTCGGCAACGTCAGGAGGATGAATCCGGCCGCCACGACGATGAACACGGCGGTGAACTTGTCTGCCTCGTTCTCCAGCAGGGTGCTCATCAAGGCCGCCGCCTCGGCGACGCCGATGGCAGATGCCACGGTGGTGTTCTTGGTGAGAGCGATCAGCACCGAACCGAGCGGCGCGATGACTGCCCGGATGGCCTGGGGGAGCACCACGATGCCGAGCACCTGGGTGAACGTGAGCCCGATGGCCCGGGCAGCTTCGGCCTGCCCCGGCGGCACCGTGTTGATCCCGGAGCGGATCGCCTCACAGACGAAGGTCGAGGTGTAGATGACGAATCCGACGACGGCGAGCCGGAAATTTTGGTTGTCCAGGAACGCCTGCGGATTCACCCCCGCCTCTCGGGTCGCCAGTCGGACCCCCAGCTGATTCGCGATCACCTGCGACATCATGATGATGATCAGCGTCAGCGGGATGTTGCGGATGACGTTGACGAACCCGCCCCCGAAGGAGCGCATCAGCGGCACCGGGCTGACCCGCATCGCGGCCAGCAGCACTCCGAGGATGAACGAGCCGATCGCGGACCAGAACGTCAGCTGCACGGTCAGCCAGAACGCGCCGAGGACGTTGTACCGAGGGTCGGACAGGAAGCTGAAATTCACGCCAACCTGCTCTCTGGGCTCGTGCGTCACACGAGTCGGTCGGTTGCGGGGTGAGAAGCGAGCACATCGGTACGCGATGGCGGGCGATCGGGCCTGGCCCCGGGTGGCTGCCCGACTGAACTCATCGGCCCCCGAGTCGTACCCGGGGACCGATGAGACAGTGCAGTTTCAGCTCGGTCGCAGCGTCAGCTCGACGGAGCGGCCGACGCCGACGCCAGGCTGCCCGGGGTCGGCGGAGCCGGAATCGTGAAGCCGGACGGGCCGACCGTGCTGTCCAGGGCCTTCTGCCAGCTGCCGTCGTCGATCATCGACTGGATGGCCGCGTTGATCGAGTCTGTGCCTGCGGTGTCGCCCTTCTTCAGACCGATGCCGTAGTTCTCGGTCGAGAAACCCTTGCCGACCACCTTGAGCTCGCCGGGGTACTGCGCGGCGTAGCCGGCGAGGATCACGTTGTCGGTGGTGACGGCATCGACGGCGCCGGAGCGGAGTGCCTCGACACATTCGGTGTAGGTGCCGTACTCCTGCAGCGCGACATCGGCGGCGTAGTTGTCCTTGACCTTCTGCGCCGAGGTGGATCCGCTGACCGAGCAGAGGATCTTCCCGGTCATCGCTTCCGGCCCGGTGATGTCGGAATCGTTCTTCACCAGGAGATCCTGGGCGGCGACGAAGTACGGGCCGGCGAAGTCGACCTTCTCCTTGCGGGTGTCGGTGATCGAGTAGGTGGCCACGATGTAATCCACCTCACCGCGCTCGATCAGACCTTCCCGCTCGGCCGACTTGGACTCCTTGAACTCGATGCTGTCCGCCGGTACACCGAGCTGGTCGGCGACGTACTTCGCGACCTCGACGTCGAACCCGGAAAATGTGCCGTCCGGGTTCTTCAGGCCGAGACCCGGCTGGTCGAACTTGATACCGACGACGAGCTTCCCGTTCTGGGCGTCGGTGAGGACCTTGGAGTCGCCCGCGGCGGCGGAGCCGCCCGCCGAGCTGGCACCGCTGGCTGCGGAGCCGGCCGCGCTGGTGGCCTCAGTCATTGCGCTGCCGGCCGCGGAGGTTGCGTCCGAGGCAACGCTTCCCGCGGCGCTCGTCGCGGCGCCCGCGGCGCTGGTCACGCTCGAGGCGGCGTTGTCGGCACTGCTGCCGCACCCCGTCACGACGAGCGCCAGGGCAGCCGCCCCCGCGACGGCTGATGCGATCTTGCGGAGTCTCATTCGGTCGTTCCTTCCGGTGATCGTCGGCGCGGGTCGGTCCCGGCCGCAGGTCAGTGAGTCAGGATCTTGCTGAGAAAATCCTTCGCCCGGTTGCTCGTGGGGTTGGTGAAGAACTTTTCTGGCGGCGCGTCCTCGACGATTTCGCCGTCGGCCATGAACAGCACCCGGTCACCGGCCTTACGGGCGAAGCCCATCTCGTGGGTGACGACCACCATGGTCATGCCCTCCTTGGCCAGTGAGACCATGACGTCGAGGACCTCGTTCACCATCTCCGGGTCCAGCGCGCTGGTCGGCTCGTCGAACAACATCACCTTGGGCTTCATCGCCAGGGCCCGGGCGATCGCGACCCGCTGCTGCTGCCCACCCGACAGTTGCGCGGGGAGTTTGTCCTTCTGCTCGGCAATGCCCACCCGCTCGAGCAGCGAGACGGCAAGGTCGTCGGCGGCCTTCTTGTTCATCTTGCGGACCTTGGTCGGCCCCAGCGTGACGTTCTGCAGGATCGTCTTGTGCGCGAAGAGGTTGAACGACTGGAAGACCATCCCGACATCGGCCCGCAGCTGGGCCAGGCCCTTACCCTCCGCCGGCAGTGGGACGCCGTCGATCGCGATGCTGCCGGAGTCGATCGATTCCAGCCGGTTGATGGTTCGGCAGAGGGTGGACTTGCCGGAGCCGGACGGGCCGATGACGATGACGACCTGACCGCTGGGGACCTCCAGCTGGATGTTCTTGAGCACGTGCAGCGGACCGAAGTGCTTCTCGACCGCGCCCATGCTGATCATCGGACGACCGTGGCCGGTCAAGGTGGCCTCTGAGCTCACAAGCCCTCCCGAGGGATCGATGTGCGGCCGGGTCCTGCCCGGGGTGGGTCGAGAGTGTCATATCCAGCGCGGCAGGGGCACCGTTGCGGGAGCGCGGTCATCAAACCTTTACTGAATCGGTGAGAACACACGCACCGAGTGACTGGTTTGTCCGGTTCTGCGTCACCGAAATGATGCCGATCGGGCGGAACTCTGGGCCGGACGCGCCCTTCGTTCCGGCCGATCTCACGGAGCGTGTCGGGCGGGAGGCCGGTCATGCCCTGCGTACGCAGCGGACGCCGGAACGGTTCTCTGCAGCTCGGCGACGGGTCCGCGGGATCCGGCGCGGCACGTACGCTGATCGGCGTGAGTTCCGCCGTCTTCGACCGGGTGACCGAGCACCCGACCCCCGATACCCGTACCTATCAGGTCCGCACCTACGGCTGCCAGATGAATGTGCACGACTCCGAGCGGCTGTCCGGGCTGCTGGAGCAGGCGGGTTACCGGTCCGCACCGGCGGGTGAGCAGGCCGACGTCGTCGTGTTCAACACGTGCGCCGTCCGGGAGAACGCCGACAACAAGCTCTACGGCAACCTCGGTCACCTGGCGTCGGTCAAGGCGAAACGGCCCGGAATGCAGATCGCGGTCGGCGGCTGCCTGGCGCAGAAGGACCGCAGCGAGATACTGCGGCGCGCGCCCTGGGTCGACGTCGTCTTCGGGACGCACAACGTCGGATCACTGCCGACCCTGCTGGAACGCGCCAGGCACAACGACGAGGCGCAGCTGGAGATCCTGGAGTCACTCGAGGTCTTCCCGTCGTCGCTGCCCGCGAAGCGGGACTCGCAGTACGCGGGGTGGGTCTCCATCTCCGTCGGTTGCAACAACACCTGCACGTTCTGCATCGTGCCGTCGCTGCGCGGGAAGGAAGCGGACCGTCGACCGGGCGACATCCTCGCGGAGGTGCAGATGCTCGTCGCCGACGGCGTCCTGGAGGTGACGCTGCTCGGGCAGAACGTCAACTCCTACGGCGCGCAGTTCGGCGACCGGGCCGCGTTCGCCAAGCTGCTGCGGGCCTGCGGCGCGATCGACGGGCTGGAGCGGGTGCGTTTCACCTCTCCGCACCCCAAGGACTTCACTGCCGACGTGATCGACGCGATGGCGCAGACCGCGAACGTCTGCCATCAGCTGCACATGCCGCTGCAGTCGGGCTCGGACCGGGTGCTACGGGCGATGCGCCGCTCCTACCGCAGCGAGCGCTATCTGTCGATCCTTTCCCAGGTCCGTGGGGCCATGCCGGACGCGGCCATCACCACCGACATCATTGTGGGGTTCCCCGGCGAGACCGAGGCGGATTTCCAGGCGACGCTGGACGTCGTCGAGGCGTCGAAGTTCGCCGCAGCCTTCACCTTTCAGTACTCACCGCGGCCTGGTACGCCGGCGGCGAGCATGCCGGACCAGGTTCCGCGCGAGGTGGTGACCGAGCGGTTCCAGCGGTTGATTGCCGTTGTCGACGCATCCGCCCTGGCCGGTAACCGGGCGCTCGTCGGCGCCGAGGTGGAGGTGTTGGTGGCATCCGGGGAAGGCCGCAAGGACGAGGGCAACGGACGGCTGTCCGGCCGCGCCCGGGACGGCCGGCTCGTGCATTTCGCCCCGCGCGGCGCGGTGGACCGCTCGATCCGTCCCGGAGACGTCGTCACCACCCTGGTCAGCTACGCCGCACCGCATCATCTGGTCGCGGACGGCGAAGTGCTGACCCATCGGCGCACCCGCGCCGGCGACCGGTTCGAGACAGGTGCGGCATTGAAGACGCCCGGTGTGGGGCTCGGCATGCCCGGAGTGGGCCGACCGTTGGTCGCTGCGCCGGCCTCGGCCTGCTCAGTCGGCTGACGGCGTATTCCCGCTGGTTCGCTCGGCCCTTGCATGGTGGTCCTCGACCGTCTGGGGATCCGCGACGGGGGAGCGCAGCAGCAGATCCGCCCGGTGCCGCTGGGCGAGCACCGTCGATGCGTTCTGCCCGTCGGACCCGGTGACCGCACGCTCCAGAGCCGCTTCGGGTGCGCGGCCGAACCGGACGTGCCGCTGCACGAGCCGCTCGACCCGCGCCTGTTCGGGCACGTCGAGAAACCACACCTCGGTCACCAGCGCGCGCACCCGATTCCAGGGCCGCTCGTCCAGCAGCAGATAATTGCCCTCGGTGACGACGACGCGGGTCGCGGGTGGCACCGGGACCGCCCCGGCGATCGGCTCCTCGATCTCCCGGCGGAACTGCGGGGCGTAGACGGTTTCCTCGTCGACGGTCGCGAGTCGTTCCAGCAGGCTGACGTACCCCGCGGCGTCGAAGGTTTCGGGCGCGCCCTTGACCGCGGCCAGCCCCGCGGCGTCCAGCACAGCCTGGGCCAGGTGGTAGCCGTCCATGCCGACCAGCGCCGTGTCCGGGCCGCACGCCGCGATCAGGGCTGCGGCGAAGGTGGACTTGCCCGCGCCCGGAGCCCCGGCGATGCCGATGATCACCCGTCGATCAGGCCGCGACCTGGCCAACAGGTCCCGTACCCGCATCGACAGCGCCGCCGGATCCGCAGGAACTACCGGAGGGCCGGCGGCAGGCTTCGGTTCTGCGTCGACGGCGGTGGTCCTGGGACCATGGCCGATCTGCTTTTCACTCAACCCGTGCTTCCCGACTCCTGCTCCTGGACCCGAGGTCTGTCGAGCCCAATTCGACACGGCGGCACCGGTTTCGCCGCCGCTGTTCTCGCCGGCCTATTTCTCGCCGGCCTATTTCTCGCCGCCCTATTTCTCGCCGCCCTATTTCTCGACGGCGCTCTCCGCCGTCCGCAACCACTCCTCCCATTGCTGGGCCTGCGCTTCGGCCTCCCGCGCCTTCCGCTCGTCCCCGGCAACGCGGGCCTTCGTGGCCTGTGCCCGGTAGGTGTCCACGCGCGACCGGAACTGCTCGACCCGGGCCGACGTTTCCGGATCGGTCCGCCGCCAGTGCCGGTCCTCCGCGGACTTCACCCGGTCCTCGATCGCCCGGAGCCGGGTGTCGAACTCCCGGATCCGGTCCCGCGGCACCTTACCGGCGGCCTCCCATCGCTCCTGGATGGACCGCATCTTGGCCTTGGCTGCGTCCAGACCCTTTGCCGGATCGATGGTCTCGGCCTCAGCGAGGAGTTTCTCCTTGACCGCGGCATTCGCCTCGAACTCTGCGTCCCGGTCGGAGAAGGTCTTGTTCCGGCGGGAGAAGAATTTTTCCTGCGCCGCGCGAAACCGAGCCCACAGCGCGTCCTCGACGTCCCGGGGCGCGCGGCCGGCCGCCTTCCACTCCTCCATGAGGCCCCGATAGGCGGCTGCGGTCTCGCCCCACTCGGTGGCATCGGACAGTGCCTCGGCGCGGGCGATCAACGCCTCCTTGGCATCCTTGGCGGCGCTGCGTTGCTTGTCGAGTTCGGCGAAGTGCGAGCCACGGTGCCGGGTGAAGGTGTCCCTGGCCTTGGCGAACCGCTTCCACAACGCGTCGTCGGTCTTCCGGTCGATCCCGCGGATGGTCCGCCATTCCTCGACGATCGCCTTCAGCCGATCGCCGGTGGCCTTCCACTGGGTGGATTCGGCGAGAGATTCGGCCTCCACACAGAGGGCTTCCTTCGCCTTGATCGCGGCTGCCCTGGCGGCCGTCCTCGCCTGGGAGGCACCTGCGATGGCGGCGTCGGCGGCGCCGATGACGATCTCCAGTCGAGCCGCCGCACCGTCCAGATCGCCGATGGCCGGCAGCGTGTCGACCGACTCCCGCAGCGCGATGGCGTGCGCCTTGGTCGACTTCGGATCACCGGTGCCGGACGCGAGACGTGCCTCCAACAGAGCGATCTCGGTCGAGAAGTCGTCGAACTTGCGGCCGAAGTGGGCAAGGCCGGCCTCGACCTCACCGGCCTGCCAGTTCCCGATGGCGCGTTCGCCGGCGGCGGTGGTGACGTAGACGACGCCGGTCGAGTCGATCCGCCCCCACAGGTGCGGGTCGATGGGCTCGACAATCGGTTCCACGACGGCGCCGTGCGGGGCATGGGGCCCGTGCGGCGACGGCACCGGACTCGGCCGACCGCCGGGACCGCCTGGCCTGCCGGACCTTGGTCGCCCCGCCGGCCGGGCACCCTGCGGTCCACCGGGGCGGGACTTCTGCGTCCCGGATGGCCGGGCGCCCTGCGGGTGCGGGGCGACGGAACCGGTTTCGGGCCGGGTGTGCGCTGCGGTCCGCGCCTGCTCGGCAGGTTCGCCGGAGTCCGATTCGGTCTCGGTGGGCCCGTCGGGCTGCGCCTGCCCGGCCGGCTCGGCGGAATCGGTTCCGTGCGGGGCCCGCTCGGCAGGCTGCGTCTGCCCGGCCGGTTTGGCGTCATCGGTGGGGGTCTGCGCCTGGTCCGCGGGCTGCGCTTGCCCGGCCGGCTCGGCAGCGGACTCCGGTTCGGTCGGCGCGATGTCAGCGACAGCACCGGCGGCGTCGACCGGGAGGTCCGGAATCGTCGTTGTCTCGGCCGGTTCCGCGGTCACGGTGGCAGCCTCGGCCACCGCGGGAGCCGGCGCGGTTTCGACGTTGGCCGGCTGGTCCGGAGGCGGTGCGTCACCGGTCGCCGGGGCATCGGCCGGCGTGACCGTCGGCATCGGAACCGGATCCGGCGGCCTCGGGGTGACGGTCGGCATCGGCGTCACGGGCCTGCTCGGGGGCACGGTCGGCATCCCGGTGGGTGCGGGGGTGTCCAGCGGGGCCCCGGCAGGGTCGCCCTCGCCCGCCCCGGCGGTCGCGGGCCGGACGTCGCTGCCGGCGGCGTCCCGGTCCGGCGGTGTCCCGGCGGTGTCCCCGGTTCCGGCGGTCGTGTAAGCGGTGTCCCCCGTGCCGGCGGTGTCCGCGCTGAGAACCGGCTCCGGATCCGGCCCCGGACCGGGCGGCGGCGCTTCCGGGATGTCGGGCAGCTGCGGCAGGTCCGGCACCTCGGGCGCGGGATCTGGACCGTCCGGGTTCGGTGACGGGATGTCCGGGCCACGGGGAGTGTCCGGGATCGTCGCCTCGTCACCGCGCGGGGCGGTGTCCAGGTGCGGGCCGATGGAGCTGTCGTCGGACATGGGCGGACCTTCCTACTGCTCGTGGGAACCCACCGGGTCCCCGGCACCCTGCGGTGCCCCAGAGAACATCACCCTGCACTGCCGGCCGGCGTGGCCGACATCTCGTCCAGTGTGCCCGTCCGTGCTGGTCGCGGCGAGTGCGGGTTGCCCGGGCGCACCCGTTCTCGTTGGGCGCGCGGCCCGAAGGCGCAGGTTGTGCTCGGGATGCCGGCTGTCGCCGGTGAAGCTGGCACCCGATGGCCGCCGATTAGCCTGAACCGGTGATCGTCGGAGCAGCGGTGTGCCCCGCAGCGCCGTTTCTCGTCGGTGGGACCGCCGATGCGCTGGCCGGCCGGGTGCCCGAACTCGTCGCTGCCTGCGGGACGGCTGTCCGCGCGCTGCTGGATGTGGACGCCATCGTGCTGCTGAGCACGCGGTCACGCGGGCGCCCGAACGACTCGGCCGCGACGCACAGCTCGCCGGCCGTGTCCCGGACAGTGGCGTCCGGAACGGTCCTGGGTGCGGCCGGGTTCGCTCGCAGCGACTGCGCCCCGCAGCGGACCTTCCGCTTGCCGGCTGGCAACGCAGGCCACGACTCACCCGCGCAGCCGCCGGATCGGGCCGTCGGCACGGTCGTCGGCGCCGCCCTGCTGGCCGCTGCGGCGGCGACGGTTCCGGTGACCGCGGTGGAGATCGCCGGCCGCGGGTCGGACCGGGCCGCGGCCCTGACGGCCCTGACCGCCGGCCCCGACCGGATCGGTGTGCTGGTGATGGCCGACGGTGCCGCCTGTCACGGCGATGCCGCGCCCGGCCGACGCAGCGATGCGGCGGACCCGTTCGACCGGGCGGTGGCGGACGCCCTGGCGGCGGGTGACCCCGCGGCGCTGCGCTCGGCGTGCTCGGATCAGCGATCGGCCACCGAGTTGCTGGCCACCGTCGAACCGCTCGCCGCGCTGGCGGCGTTGGTCGCGGGTCGTCCGCCGAGCAGGTCGCGGCTGCTGTACTCCGCCGCCCCGTTCGGCGTCGGTTATCTGGTCGGACTCTGGCTGTGGTCGTGACCGGGTCAGGGTCTGGGTCCGACGGCCCGCCCGCCGGTCGGCTGGTCGTGGTCGCCGGGCCGACCGGTACGGGCAAGTCCGACCTTGCGCTCGACCTTGCGCAGCGGTTGGACGGCGAGGTGGTCAACGCCGACTCCATGCAGCTGTACCGGGGAATGGACATCGGCACCGCCAAGCTGCCGCCGGGCCGGCGGCGCGGCGTCCCGCACCACCTGTTGGACGTGCTGGACGTCTCGCAGACCGCGACGGTCGCGTCCTACCAGCGCGATGCCCGGGCCGTCGTCGAGGACATCCTCCGCCGTGGCCGCACTCCGATCCTGACCGGCGGCTCCGGCCTCTACATCCAGTCCGTCATCGACGACATCGATTTCCCGGCCACCGATCCCGCCGTTCGGGGCAGGCTCGAGGACGACCTCGAGCGGCGCGGAATTGCTGTTCTGTTCGATCGACTCCAGCAGCTCGATCCGGCGGCCGCGCTGGCCATCGGGCCGGCGAACGGCCGGAAGATCGTCCGCGCGCTGGAGGTCATCGAGCTCACCGGGCGGCCGTTCACTGCCTCCCTGCCGCAGTGGGGCGACGCCCGGTACGACGCCGTCCTGATCCGGTTGGACCGGCCCAACGCCGACCTGGACGACCGCCTCGAGAAGCGGGTCCGCGCCATGGTGGCCGCCGGCTTCCTCGACGAGGTCCGGGCGTTGGACGCCGCCGGCCTGCGCCGCGGCGTCACCGCGTCCCGCGCCCTGGGCTACGCCCAACTGCTGGCCGTGCTGGACGGCGAGAGCGACCTCGAGCAGGCGATCGTAGCGACCGCGGCGGCGACCCGACGCTTCGTCCGCCGTCAGCGGTCCTGGTTCCGTCGGGATCACCGGATGATCGACCTGGACGCGACCGAACCGCAGCTGGTCGACCGGGCCATGTCGGCGGTGGCGCCGACCGCTGCCCGTACGCTGAATCGGTGACCTCGCCCGATCTGCGAACCGCCCCTGCGGCGACGGGCGCACCGTCGGCCCGGGTGGGCGCCGGGCCAATCGGGGCTGCGGTGATCCATCCACCGGCGATCGACACGACGACCGGCGTCCCGTTCCTCAAGGGGCACGGCACGGAGAACGACTTCGTCCTGCTGCCCGACCCGGACGGCACCCTGACGGTCAGCCCGTCGCAGGTCCGGGCCGTGTGCGACCGGCATGCGGGTCTGGGCGCAGACGGCGTTCTCCGGATCGCCCCGGCGCCCGCCGGCAGCGCGGCGTCGTTCGTGATGGATTACCGCAACGCCGACGGATCGCCGGCGCAGATGTGCGGCAACGGCGCACGGGTGTTCGCCCGGTACCTCGTCGACGCCGGCTGGGCGCCCCCCGGACGGATCGTTTTCGAGACCAGGGGCGGACTGCGCGTGGCGGACGTGCCGACCAGCGGTGACGTCACCATCGGGATGGGCCCGGTGCGGCTCGGCGCGCCGGGCTCGGCGCGGGTTGGTGGGATCGATTATCCCGGCGTGGCGGCCGATGTCGGCAATCCCCACCTGGTCTGCCTGACCACCGGGCCGCTGGAATCGCTCGACCTGAGCCGGCAGCCCGGCTTCGATCCGGCGGCCTTCCCGGAGGGCGTCAACATCGAGTTCGCGGTGCCGGTCGACCGTGATCGCGTCGCCATGCGGGTGCATGAACGGGGCGTCGGCGAGACCCGGTCCTGCGGAACCGGCACGGTCGCCGTCGCGGCGGCGTACCTGGCCTCGACCGGGCGCTCGACGGGCACCGTGCGGGTGACGGTGCCGGGCGGCGCCGTGACCGTGACGGTGCTGGCGGACGATTCCACCCTGGCCGGCCCGGCGGTGCTGCTCGCTGCCGGCACGATCGACGGGGCCTTCTGGCAGCGCCACAGCTGACTCGGGGTATTCATCAAGGCCGGTGCGGGTTCCGACAGAAAAACGTTGGCCATCCGTGGCACCCTGGAGACATATGAATGATCCGTCTGTTTCCCCCGCCACCCGGCCGGCCTCCGCCGCCGGAGCGCAAGCGCCGGACACCGCCGCCGGGACGCAGCACCTTTCAGCAATTCACCGAGGAATTCCGTTGTCATTTCAGACCACTTCTGTGTCGCATTCTGCAGCGGCCCGGCCGAACGCGACCGACGACTCCGCTGACGGTGCCGCCGCGACGCGCGGCGGCACCCATCCCGACACCAGTTCCGACATCCAACTCTCCGGAGGCAGCACCATCACCAGTCACCTCGGCAGGACCGACGAGCAGTCCATCGACGACACGATCGATCACACCGTCGATGACGCTGCTGCGACCCGGTACGCCGGCCGCGCCGACGAGGACGCGGTGATCCTGGACGGCTACGGCACCCAAGGGGAGCGGGATCTCGCCGATCGTGCCGCCCTGCGCCGCGTGGCCGGCCTGTCCACGCAGCTCGAGGACGTCACCGAGGTCGAATACCGCAAGTTGCAGTTGGAACGGGTGGTGCTGGTCGGCGTGTGGGCCGGCGGAACCGCCGCGGAAGCGGAAGCCTCGATGGCCGAACTGGCCAGGCTCGCCGAGACGGCCGGATCGGTGGTGCTCGAGGCGCTCGTGCAACGACGCAGCCATCCCGACAGCGCCACCTACATCGGATCCGGCAAGGTCACCGAGCTGATCGAGATCGTCGGAGCGACCGGTGCGGACACCGTCATCTGTGACGGCGAGCTGACGCCCGGCCAGCTACGCAACCTGGAGGAGCGGCTCAAGGTCAAGGTCGTCGACCGGACGGCGCTGATCCTGGACATCTTCGCCCAGCACGCCCGCTCCCGGGAGGGCAAGGCGCAGGTCGAGCTTGCACAGCTCAACTACCTGGTTCCCCGGCTCCGTGGTTGGGGCGCCGCCCTGAGCCGGCAGCGTGGTGGTCGGGTTGCCGCCGGTGCCGGTATCGGCTCCCGCGGCCCCGGCGAGACGAAGCTGGAGATCGACCGCCGGCGGATCCACAAGCGGATCTCCCAGCTGAAGTCGGATCTGTCGGGGATGCGCCGGGTGCGGGACACGAAGCGCTCGCAGCGCCGCGCGAACGCGGTCCCGGCGGTGTCCATTGCCGGGTACACCAACGCCGGTAAGTCCTCGCTGCTCAATCGGCTGACCGACGCAGGGGTGCTGGTCGAGGACGCTCTGTTCGCAACGCTGGACCCGACGACCCGGAAGTCCCGCACCGTGGACGGCCGGATCTTCACCCTGACCGACACCGTCGGCTTCGTCCGGCACCTCCCGCACCAGCTGGTCGAGTCGTTCCGGTCGACGCTGGAGGAGATCGCGGATTCGGACCTGCTGCTGCACGTCGTGGACGGCTCGGACGAGCACCCCGAGGAGCAGGTCGCAGCGGTCCGGGAGGTCCTCGGTGAGATCGACGCGCTGTCGGTGCCGGAGATCATCGTGGTGAACAAGATCGACACCGCCGACGAGATGACGCTGACCCGGCTCCGCCACGCCCTGCCCGGCGCGCACTTCGTGTCCGCCAGGACGGGTGCCGGGATCGACGCACTCCGTCGGGTGCTGGCCGCCGCGCTGCCCGACCCCGCCGTGGCGGTCGACGTCCTCATGCCGTTCACCGAAGGCGCACTGGTGTCCAGAGTTCACTCGGAGGGCACCGTGCTCGACGAGGAGCACACGGCGCACGGCACCCGTCTGCACGCCCGGGTCTACCCCGACCTTGCCGGAGTGTTGGCGCCGTACGTGGCGGTCGGCTGATCTGTCCGTTTCGCCGGTGAACTGGGCCGGCCGCGGTCGCTCATCTGACTTCGCTGTCGCGAAACGGGGGTTCCGGACGCCTCTCGCAGGTAACCTGAAGGCGCGCGGCGTGCTCGATGATCGGGTGCTGGACCGTGTCGCAGCACTGATTCACCATCAACACATGATCGGGCGTCGTCGGGTCGCCCTGGTCTTCAGGTCGAGGAGGCACAGCATGGGTGGGTTGTCCTGGTGGCATTGGCTGATCATCCTGGCGGTGTTCATCCTGTTGTTCGGCGCCAAGAAACTGCCCGATGCCGCCCGTGGGGTCGGACGCTCCCTGCGGATCCTCAAGTCCGAGGTCAGTGCGATGCACGAGGACGACGAGAAGGCCAAGAAGGTCCAGCCCGAGGAAACCGACGCCTCAGCGGCGGTCGCGACGCCGCAGGCTCAGATCACGGGTACTCCCGCGCCGGCGCCGCAATACCCGGCTGCGACGTCAGGCACGGTCGTCAACGGTGTCCCGGTGAACACTCCCGTGGACGAGCACCGCACCTGACGCACCGGTTCACTGGCCCACCAGCTCTCGTAGTCCAACCGGCTACGAGAGCTGTTCCGTCTGCTGACGTGGCGACGGCCTACCCGACCCCGCCGGCGTCACGAGCCGTCCTCGCTTGCTGAGCCGTCACAGCTTGCGAAGCACGGTGACGACCCGCCCGAGAATGACCGCGTCGTCGCCCGGAATCGGTTGGAACGCCGCGTTGTGCGGCATCAGCAGCACATGCCCGTCCTTGCGCCGGAACGTCTTGACGGTTGCCTCGCCGTCGATCATGGCGGCGACGATGTCGCCGTTCTCGGCGACCTGCTGCTGGCGCACCACAACCCAGTCCCCGTCGGTGATGGCGGCGTCGACCATCGAATCTCCGACGACCCGCAACAGGAACAGGGTTCCTTCGCCGACGAGGTCCTTGGGCAGCGGGAAGACGTCCTCGATGGCCTGCTCCGCCAGGATGGGACCGCCGGCGGCGATCCGGCCGACAACTGGAACGTAGGTCGGGGTCGGCTGCTGGGGCGACTCCTCCATCACGTCTTCCATCGGGCGGATGTCCACCGCGCGGGGACGATTCGGATCGCGCCGGAGCAACCCTCGTTTCTCCAGCACCTTGAGCTGGTGGGCGACCGACGACGGAGACTTCAGCCCCGCGGCCTGTCCTATCTCCCGGACGCTGGGCGGATAACCCCGTCGTTCCACCGAATCCCTGATGACCTGCAGGATCTTGTGCTGCCGCATGGTCAGCACCCGTCCCGCCACGGGCTCGGCATCGGGAAAGTCGACGACCTCTCCCGCGATGTCCACAGCCGCGATGTCCACGGCCGCGATGTCGTCTGCCGCGATCTCCACGGCTGTGATCTCCGACGGCCGCGATGTCGTCGGCTGCGTCGTCGGCGGGGATGTTGTCGCTGATCGGATCCGCGGCGCTCCCCCGTGCCCTCTTGGTGGGAGCGGGCTGATGTCCGTGGTCCGCGCTGTCCGGGTGATCGATCGCCACGGTTGTCCTCCAAGTGCTCGACGGCCGATTTCCTCCGTCCGCCGGTCGGCTCCGACGACTTCGGCCTTGCGGCAACTCTAGGTTCGTCGAGATCACAATTCAAACATGCGTTCGATGGACACGCCGAGGAATCTTCCCACTGTCGGTGCCTCGGTGTACAAAGCGTTCAAGCGTTCGATAGAACGTGCGTTCGACCTGAGGCCGGTGCGACGGTCCTCCGGGGCCGGGCGCTGAACAGCGACAGGAGACCGGTTCCGCCGGTCAGTGAGGTCGAGGTGAGCGATGAGGACTCAGACACTGACGTCCCGGTTGCAGGACGAAGTGGCTCTTGCCGGTCCGGTGGATCCGGCCGGTTGGTTGGCGCCCGCGCCGGCCGCCGGTGCCGACACTGACACACCGCGCCGGACAGCGGCCGGCAGGCGCGCCGGTCACCGCAGGATGCGTCGAACCGAGGGCGCGGGCAGGCGCCTGGCCGAGCGGCGGTTGTCCGGTCGGCGGTTGTCCGTTCGGGGTCGGGCGCTACCCGCCCGACCGCTGACGAGGCCGCACCCGGCCCGGCCGGCGGCGCCCGCGGTGGAGTCCCCGGCCCAGCCGGCAGGTATCGCCGAGGAGGGATACCGGATGGGTCGCTGGGCTCGGCTCGCCGTCACCGCGACCGTGCTGGCCACCGCGGTCCTGGTGGTCGTCGCGCTGACCGCGGGATCCCCCTCGACCCGGCTGACCGATGTCATGGTGACACCGGGCGACACGCTGTGGTCCATCGCCACCACCTCGTCGCCCGACCGGGACCCGCGGGCGGTGATCGAGGAGATCAAGCAGCTCAACGACGTCCCCGGCGACCTGTTGCAGGTGGGTGTGGTGCTCCGGGTCCCGACGTCATCGGAGTGACGGCGGGAGCGTGTGGGGCGTGACAACTCTTCCGTGGAGTTCCAACCCGGTCGGGTGATGCCGGGCGCGTCGCCGGGTACGGCGCGCGAGCGCCGGCGGTTGGTCGATCACACCCGACACCCGAGCCGCGCCTGGAGTTCGCTCCGGGTGCCGGCGCAGGACTACCGACCGCGACATCGCAGCAGTGGTCGGCAACCGGCGAACACACTGGTGACGACGAAACGAGGCCCGGGGCGCTTGCGCTCGGCGGATCGGCAATCTACCGTCAACCCCTACATCTGGTACTTACATGGATGTAAGATATCAACAGGTTGTGCCACCATCGGTTCGTAGTTGTCCACAGCGGGCAGCGGTTACCCACCTGTGATGCACATTCCGATCCACACGGATCGGCGGTTCGGACGCGTTCCGATCGGTCGCTCCGGTTCTGCACAGAGTTGTCAACACGGCATCAACAGGTAGTGCGCAAGCCGAGCGGCGAAGGCTCGAGAACGAGGAGGTGCGACATGAGGTGCCCCTTCTGTCGCTACCCGGATTCACGGGTCATCGACTCCAGAGAAATCGACGACGGTCAGGCAATCCGTCGCCGGCGCTCGTGCCCGGAGTGCGCGCGACGGTTCACCACCCTCGAGGGGTCGCTGCTGTCCGTGGTGAAACGGAGTGGAGTCACCGAGCCCTTCAGCCGCAGCAAGGTGATCGCCGGTGTCACCCGGGCCTGTCAAGGCCGTCCCGTCGATGCCGATGCGGTGGCCCAACTCGCCCAACTCGTCGAAGAGACGGTGCGGGGCTCCGGCCAGGCAGAGGTGCAGAGTCAGGACGTCGGGCTGGCCATCCTCGGCCCGCTGCGCGATCTCGACGAGGTCGCGTACCTGAGGTTCGCCTCGGTTTACCGGTCCTTCAGCTCGGCCGAAGACTTCGCGGCGGAGATCCGCCAGATGAGAGCAACGTCCGGGTCCGCCCCCTCGGCGACCGGCACCGACAACCCGGCGGACGACCTCCCGCTGCCTTCGCCCCTCCCACCGCCGGTGGGAGTGGGCTGACCGCCCCGAACCATCCGTCTGCGCGGCACCGACGCCCGCCCGTTCGCCAGCACGCCATTCACGTCCAGCTCGGCCGGCCCGTTTCGGCAGATCGACATCGCTCCCGCCGTTGCCCGGGGGAGCACCACCAGGGGAAGGACCCACATGACAGAGACCATCGGCGCGCCCGGATCGTCCTCGGCGGAAGGGCAGTCGGCGCCCAAGGGGCGGCGTCGCCCGGCGTCAGCAGGTCAGGGCACCGGCGCGCGCGGTCTGCGGTTGGAGCGCGTCTTCACCACCGCTGGGGTTCATCCCTATGACGAGGTGACCTGGCAGCGCCGCGATGTCGTCATGACGAACTGGCGCGACGGCACCGTCAACTTCGAGCAGCGTGGCGTGGAGTTCCCCGAGTTCTGGTCGGTCAACGCGACGAACATCGTGACCAGCAAGTACTTCCGCGGCGCCGTGGGTACCCCTGCCCGCGAGTCCAGCCTGCGGCAGATCATCGACCGGGTCGTCCGGACCTACACCGCTGCCGGGGTCGAGCACGGCTACTTCGCCACCGACGAGGACGAGCAGGTCTTCGCGCACGAACTGACCTGGATGCTGCTGCACCAGATGTTCGCGTTCAACTCGCCGGTCTGGTTCAACGTCGGAACCCAGTCGCCGCAGCAGGTCTCGGCGTGCTTCATCCTGTCCGTCGACGACACGATGGACGCGATCCTGAACTGGTATCGCGAGGAGGGCCTCATCTTCAAGGGTGGCTCCGGCGCGGGTCTGAACCTGTCCCGCATCCGCTCCTCGAAGGAGCTGCTGTCCTCCGGCGGCACCGCCTCCGGCCCGGTGTCGTTCATGCGTGGCGCCGATGCGTCGGCCGGCACCATCAAGTCCGGCGGTGCCACCCGTCGGGCCGCGAAGATGGTCGTCCTCGACGTCGACCACCCGGACATCGCCGAGTTCGTCGAGACCAAGGCGAAGGAGGAGCACAAGATCCGGGTGCTGCGTGACGCCGGATTCGACATGGACCTCGGCGGCGACGACATCATTTCCGTCCAGTACCAGAACGCGAACAACTCGGTGCGGGTGTCGGACGAGTTCATGCGCGCGGTGGATGCCGGCGATTCCTTCGGCCTGCGTGCCCGGCAGACCGGTGAGATCATCGAGACCGTCAACGCCCGCGAGCTTTTCGGGAAGATCACCCAGGCGGCCTGGGAGTGCGCCGATCCCGGCATCCAGTACGACGACACCATCAACGACTGGCACACCAGCCCGGAGTCCGGCCGGATCAACGCATCGAACCCGTGCAGCGAGTACATGCACCTGGACAACTCCTCGTGCAACCTCGCCTCGCTGAACCTGATGAAGTTCCTGTCCGACGACGGGGTGTTCGACGGCGCGACCTTCGCCAAGGCGGTCGAGTTCGTCATCACCGCGATGGACATCTCGATCTGCTTCGCGGACTTCCCGACCCAGCCGATCGCCGAGACGACCAGGGCCTTCCGGCAGCTGGGCATCGGTTACGCCAACCTCGGCGCACTGCTGATGGCCACCGGTCACGCCTACGACTCCGAGGGCGGGCGGGCTCTTGCCGCGTCGATCACCTCGCTGATGAACGCGGTGGCCTACAAGCGTTCCGCCGAGCTGGCCGGTGTCGTCGGCCCGTACGACGGTTACGCCCGGAACGCCGACGCGCACAAGCGGGTCATCCGCAAGCACGCCGCCGCCAACGACTACATCCGCGCGGTCGGCGGGAACGACTCGGCGACGCTGAAGCTCGCGACGACGGCCTGGGCGGAGACGATCGCCACCGGCGAGAAGAACGGGTACCGCAACGCCCAGGCCTCTGTGCTGGCGCCGACCGGCACCATCGGGCTGATGATGGACTGCGACACCACCGGCATCGAGCCGGATCTGGCGCTGGTGAAGTTCAAGAAGCTGGTCGGCGGCGGGTCGATGCAGATCGTCAATCAGACGGTGCCGCGGGCCCTGCGCTCGCTCGGTTACCAGGAGGAGTCCATCGAGGCGATCGTCGAGTTCATCGCCGAGCACGGACATGTCGTCGATGCCCCCGGCCTCAAGCGGGAGCACTACAGCGTGTTCGACTGCGCCATGGGCGAGCGGTCCATCGCGCCGATGGGCCACGTCCGGATGATGGCAGCGGTGCAGCCGTTCATTTCCGGTGCCATCTCCAAGACGGTCAACATGCCGGAGAACGCCACCGTCGATGACGTCGCCGAGATCTATCAGCAGGGCTGGAAGATGGGTCTCAAGGCGCTGGCCATCTACCGGGACAACTGCAAGGTCGGCCAGCCGCTGTCGGCGTCGAACAAGAACCACGGCGAGAAGTCCGCGGATGTCTCCGCTGCGCCGGCGGCGGTCGCCGCTGCGCCGGTGGTGACCGGTCCGGTCCGTCGCAGGTTGCCGAAAAAGCGCCCGTCGCAGACGGTCTCGTTCACCGTCGGGGGCGCCGAGGGTTACCTGACCACCGGGTCCTACCCGGACGACGGTCTCGGCGAGGTCTTCATCAAGCTGGGCAAGCAGGGCTCCACCCTGGCCGGCGTGATGGACGCCTTCTCGATCGCGGTGTCCGTCGGGCTGCAGTACGGCATCCCGCTGGAGTCCTACGTCGCGAAGTTCACCAACCTCCGCTTCGAGCCTGCGGGCATGACCGACGATCCCGACGTCCGCATCGCCACCTCGGTGATGGATTACCTGTTCCGCCGGATCGCTTTGGACTACCTGCCGGTCGATGCCCGTGCCGAGCTCGGCATCTTTTCCGCCGAGGAGCGGGTGGCTCAGGTGTCGTCCAGCTACGGGTCCGCGACGAGCACCGACGACGAGCATGTGGTCGAGGACCTGCGCACCACGATCGACGTCACGCCGATCGTCCGGCCCGCGGTCGAGGGCGGCGGTGCATCGTCCGGCGCCGCCGCGGGTGCAGCCGAATCGTCGGACAGCGCAACCGGCAAGGAGGGTCAGCGCAACGCGGGCAAGGCCGGATCGTCCACCGAGCTGCTGGAAATGGTGATCGGCAAGTCCGCCGACGCACCGCTGTGTTTCACCTGCGGCACCAAGATGCGCCCGTCCGGAGCCTGCTACGTCTGCGAGGGCTGCGGCTCCACCTCCGGTTGCAGCTGATCAGCAACCGCTGACCAGCGCACCACCCCGAACTCCGGGCCCGGCCATGTTCCCGCGACGTGGCCGGGCCCGGCGCCATGTCCGGCTTCCCGCGACGACCGGCCGCCGCCATGACCGGAGGTCGCGCCGTCCTGGCCGCCGCCCGTGCCGCCAATGACCCGCGCCAGCCAGAAACGTTTCCGCGGAGACGTCCTCCACCTGCGCGCCCGTCCACATCGGCTGGCCTCGAGACCAACAGCAACATTTCCGCGGAAACGTCCCGACTGCCACCGGTGCGAATCGGTCTGAACGCCGAGGTGACACCATCGACTGATGGCCACAGTGTTCAGTGAGATCGACGACAAGCTTGCCGGGTGGATCAACCGGCAGCATGTGTTCTTCGTCGGCACCGCTCCGTCCGGCACCGGCGGCAGCATCAACGTCTCACCGAAGGGAATGGCGGGCACGTTTGCAATCCTCGGCCCGCGCACGGTCGGTTACCTCGACTACACCGGCTCCGGAGCGGAGACCATCGCGCACCTGCGGGACAACGGGCGGATCGTGGTGATGTTCTGTGCGTTCGACGGGCCGCCCAAGATCGTCCGGTTGCACGGGCGCGGGGACATCCTGCTGCCGGATCACCCGCACTTCGAACGGCACCGGGCAGAATTCGGCAAGGACCGCATCCTCGGGCAGCGATCCATTGTGGTCGTGAAACTCGACCGGATCTCCGACAGCTGCGGCTACTCGGTGCCGTTGATGGACTTCCGGGGCGACCGCGATGTGCTGGACAAGTCGCAGGCGCGCCGTGACGAGGCCTACTTCGCGCAGTACCAGCGCACTCACAACACCGCCAGCATCGACGGGCTGCCCGCCCTGCCGCCGCCAGGGGAGAGCAGCGCTGTGACTGACCCGGGCGCGTGATCGGCGACCACGCGGGTTGACCGGACGGAGCTGATGGCCGACCGGAGAGTTGAGTCGACTTCGGGCGCCAAAACCGCCACGGGAGAAGCACTACCTCCCGTCAACTCGAGCCCGAAGTACTCAGCCCGGGGCCGACCGCAGCGCCGCGTCCAGATCCGCCCACAGATCCTCGACGTGCTCCACCCCGACACTGAGCCGGAGCAATCCGGCCGGGATGTGCTCGGAGCCCGCGTACTTCGCGCGCCGCTCCATCGTCGACTCCACCCCGCCCAGGCTGGTGACGTGCGTGATGATCCGCACCGACCTGGCCACCGCCTCGGCCGCCTCCGCGCCGCCGCGGACCTCGAACGAGAGCATCGCGCCGAACCCATCCATCTGGGCCGCGGCACGCTGATGCCAGGGATCGTCGGTCAACCCCGGGTACCGGACCCGGGACACCGCGGGATGGGAGCGCAGGCGCTCGGCGAGCACGCCCGCCGATTCCTGCGAACGCGCCAGCCGCACCGGCAGCGTCCGCAACCCGCGCAGGGCCAGGAACGACTCGAGCGCGCCTGGCAGCCCGCCGGACAATCGGCGGCGCTGGACGAGCCGCTGCAGCAGGGCGGCGTCCCCGGTGACGGCAAGCCCGAGCAGCAGATCGGAATGCCCACCGATGAACTTCGTGGCGCTGTGCAGCACGATGCCCGCCCCGAACGACAGCGGCCGCTGGCCGAGCGGGGTGGCAAAGGTGTTGTCCACCACCACCAATGCTCCGGTGCCGGCGCCGAACCGGCACAGCTCCGGCAGGTCCGCGACATCGATCATGGGATTGGTCGGCGACTCCAGCCACAACACGTCCGCCGCCCAGGCCGCTTCCTTGGTCGCGGCGGTATCGGTGATGTCGACGGTGGTGACCTTCCAACGCCCGATGGCCGAACCGTCGCGCAGCAGCGACCGCACGCCGGCGTAGGAGTCGGTCGGCACGACGACCTGCGCCCCGGTGGGAACCAGTTCCAGGATCGCCGACGCTGCCGCCATCCCCGAACCGAATGCCACCGCGCCACCGCCCGCCGGCACACCCTCGAGGGCGGCGACCGCGACCTCCAACGCCGCCCAAGAGTTGGTGCCGCCATCCCGGGAGTACTCGACGACCGGCGCCTCGACCGTTCCGGCACGGAAATTGGACGCCAGCACGACTGGCTCGTTCATCGGCCGGCCGGGCGCCGCGGGGGGCCGCCCCGCCGTCACCGCCAGGGTTTCCGCCCGCTGCCCGAGCCCCTCGTGGGAGGTGGTGTGCCGCGTGGTTTCCGTCATGGTTGCGCAGCTTAGGCCGACGAAAACATCGGACAAACGTTCGATGGCGGCAGTAGACTCGTCCGGTGAGCGTCCTTCACCAGCCATCCATGTTCGACACCGCCGACGAGCCCGAACTGACCCCGCTGACCGGACGCATCCGCCGTACCGAGCTCACCCACGGCGCGTGGGTCGATCACCTGCCCGGTTGGCTCCGCGGCTCGGACGAGGTGCTCGAACGCCTGCTCCAGGACGTGCCGTGGCGCGCCGAGCGCAGGCAGATGTACGACCGGCAGGTCGACGTGCCACGACTGCTGTGTTGGTACAGCGGCGAAACGCCGTTCCCGCACCCGATCCTCACTGAGGCCCGGACCGCGCTGAACTCCCACTACCAGTCCGAGCTCGGAGAACCGCTGGTCACGGCCGGCCTGTGCCTGTACCGGGACGGCGCCGACAGCGTCGCCTGGCACGGCGATACCATCGGCCGAGGTTCGCACTCCGACACCATGGTCGCGATCCTGTCGGTGGGGTCCGCCCGCGCCCTGACGCTGCGCCCCAGGCCGACCACCAGCACCAAACCCGACCCGAACAACCCCGCATCCAGCGAAACCGACCCGACTCACCCCGAGTCCGGCACACCCGTCTCGACCAAGCCCGACCCGGCCAGAACCGGGGGCCTGAAGTTCCCACTCGGCCACGGCGACCTCATCGTGATGGGCGGCAGCTGCCAGCGCAGCTGGGAGCACGCCATCCCCAAGACGTCGAGGGCGGTGGGCCCGAGAATCAGCATCCAGTTCCGACCGGTCGGTGTGGCCTGAACCATCAAGGACGCCGAGCAACCGAAACCCACTGCTGCGCGCCATCTCCCTTGCCCACCCGATCGGGCGTGGCAGGCTGACGGGAACACCGCGGCCCGCCAACGTGGGCAGGTTCCGCCGGTCAGAGAAGAAAGCAGGAACTGCCGTGAAGACCATCATGGGATGGATCGACAAGATCGTTTCCTCGCTCGCGCAGCGCCGGGTCAACAAGAACGAGGGCCGGGGCAAGTAGCCACCGGAGTCCCCTGCGTCCCCGAACCGGGCACAATGGGCAGCCACCGGTTCGCCGCACACCCGTCGCGAGCCGGGACCGACAAGGGGGCTCATCGGTGACGTCACCATCCGGCGCGGGAACTTCCGGCAGACGCAGCAAGGCGCCGATCATTGCCGCCGTCATCGCCGGTGTGCTGCTCATCGTGGGAATCCGGTACTTCACGACCAGGGACAGCGCGCCGGACGCCAGCAGCAGCGAGGGGAGCCCCGGCACCACCCAGCAGGCGCCCCGGGAAGGGTGCACCACCGTCACCGTTGCGGCGTCCAGCGAAAAGGCCGCGCTGCTGGAGCAGATCGCGAACTCCTACCGCGACTCCGGCCGCACCGTCGACGGGAAGTGCTTCGACATCGCCGTCAACTCGGCCGCGTCCGGCACTGCCGAGGCCAACCTGGCGGCCGGGTGGGATGAGACAGCCAACGGACCCGCACCGGACGTCTGGACGCCCGCCGCCTCGACCTGGGTCAGCCTGCTCCAGAGCGACCTGACCGCGAAGGACCGGCCGAACATCGTCCCGGCCGACGTCGGAGAGCATCACCTCGACCCCGCTGGTGCTGGCCATGCCGGAGCCGATGGCCAAGGCCCTGGGCTGGCCGAAGGCGCAGATCGGCTGGTCGGACGTCCTTGCGCTGGCCACCGACCCGAAGGGGTGGGCGTCCAAGGGGCATCCGGAATGGGGCAAGTTCACCCTCGGAAAGACCAACCCCACCGTGTCGACGTCCGGCCTGGCCGCGACGATCGGCACCTTGGTCGCCGCGACCGGGACCAGTTCGGATCTGACCGAGGCGGCCCTGAAGAAGCCCGAGGTGCAGAAGTACCTCAAGGACGTCGAGAGCTCGGTCGTGCACTACGGCGACACCACGCTGACCTACCTGACCAACCTGCAGCGGGCCGACGACGCCGGATCCGCCCTCGGCTACCTGTCCGCCGCGGCGGTGGAGGAGAAGAGCGTCCTGGACTACAACGCCGGCAATCCGAGCGGCGACCCGTCCACGCTCGGGCAGCACGCGCCGCCCAAGGTGCCGCTGGTCGCGGTGTACCCGAAGGAGGGCACCCTCTACAGCGACAGTCCCTACGTCATCCTCGACGCGCCCTGGTCTACGCCCGAGAAGAAGACCGGGGCAGCCGATTTCCAGCAGTACCTGCTGTTGCCCGAGCAGCAGAAGGTCTTCACCGACAGCTTCTTCCGCACCGCCGACGGCAAACCGGGGGAGCCGATCACCTCCAGTCCCTACCTGATCGCGGACGGCGTCACGATCGCGCTGAACCCACCCGGACCGGACGTGCTGCGCGACGTGCGCGCCCTCTGGGCGGACGTCCGCAAGAGCGCGCGGGTGCTGATCCTGATGGACGTCTCCGGCTCGATGAGCGCCGATTCCGGATCCGGCGGCAAATCCAAGCTCGATCTGGCGAAGTCCGCGGCCACCACCGCATTGGGTCAGTTGGTCGACACCGACCAGGTCGGATTCTGGGTGTTCACCACCGACCTACCCACGCCGGACACCATCACCGCCGACCTGGTCGACGTCGGCCCGCTGAGCAAGACAAGGCAGCCGATCACCGATGCGATCGCGGGGTTGACGCCACTGAACGGCACCCCGCTGTACGCAGCGACCAAGGTCGCCACCGACGACATGAACGCCAGTCAGGACCCTGCGTCCATCAACGCCGTTGTGGTGCTGACCGACGGCCGCAACGAGTACACCGACAACGATCTGGACGGCCTGATCAGCCAGCTGCAGGGCAGCGCGCAGGAGAACGGGGTGCGGGTCTTCACCATCGCCTACGGGCCGGACGCGGACCTGGAGACCCTGAAGAAGGTCTCGGAGGCGTCCCGGGCCGCGGCGTACGACGCCCGAAACCCGGCCACCATCGACAAGGTCTTCGCCGACGTGCTGTCCAACTTCTGACCGGCTCCACCGAAGTCGGCGGCCGCCGGGCTGCGGACAACCCCGCGGTTGAGACACTGTCCAGACGCCGTTCCCCACCGGCCGTCACCCACCGCACTGCCGTGGCACTCCGCGGCAGTCCCGAACCGATCGGAACCGTCCATGGCCGGCTCGTTCCTCGCCCGCGCCGGCCGCGCGCTCAAGGACCCCTGGAGCCTGGTGGTCGCCGGGGTGGGCGCCGGCTCGGCGTGGGCGATCGGCCTGCCGGTCGGCGCGGTCGGCCTGGTGGGCGCCGGGATGCTCGGGGTGGCGGCGGTGGTCGGTGGTGCCGTCCGCTCCGACTCACCCGCCGACCCAACCGAACCGCCCGCCCCGCCGCTCCGGACCGGCACGGTGCAGGCCGGCCTGGTCGGCGCCCTGCGCGGCTACCGGGTCGACCTGGAACAGCTGCAGCGCGAGCAGCTCGCGCCGGCCGTCGCGGTGTCCGCTTCCGAGGCCGTCGATGCCGCCCGATCGGCGGAGACGGTGGCGAACCGGGTGGCTCGCGCGGTCGACGCCGTGGACGACGCTGTCGGCCGGGCGGAGGGTGTCGCGCGGCAGTTGCCCCGTTCCGGCGAGGTCCGGGCGTCCGTGCAGCGGATGACGGGCCGGCGCAATGAGCTGCTCAGCAAGCTCTCCGAGGCCGTCGAGGAGGTCGGCGAGGTGTACGCCAAGCTGCTGGAGCTGTCCACCACGGCCGACCTGGTCGGCGTGCCGACCGACGGCGTGAGCGAGGCCGCCAGGGTGAACGATTCCCTGGACGCCATCCGCAGCGTCTTCGCCGAACTGGAGGCTGACGCTTCTTCGACGCGCGCCCTGCTCTGAGACGGGGCGCACCGCACGAAGGGGCCGGGACTGTCGGCCCCGCTCGGTAGGGTGAATACCCGGCCCCCTGCCCCTGGGAGACTCGTGCGCCTGCCCGTCCCGCCCGGACGCCCCGGTCACCTCGACCGGGCGGCTCGTGGGCATCAGATGCCGTCGTGATCGACGCCGACCTCTTCGCGGCCGCTCCGGTCTTCCTGGCGGCCTATCTGCTGATGGCTCTGCTGTCACCGGCCCTGTGCGCGCGGGCGGGCCGGGCCGGGCTGCTGATGCTGGCGTTGCTGCCCGCGGCCACCACCGGCTGGGCCGCCATCCAGATCCCGGACGTTCTCGACGGCGGTGACCGCAGCAGCAGCCTGCAGTGGGTGCCGACACTCTCGCTGTCGATCGACCTGCGGCTGGATGCGCTGTCCATGGTGATGACGCTCGTCATCGCCGGCATCGGCACGCTGGTCCTGCTGTACTCGGCGCGCTACTTCCCCGACGGGGACGACGGTCTCGGCCGCTACAGCGGGTCGTTGGTTGCCTTCGCCGGCGCAATGCTCGGACTGGTCTGGGCGGACAACCTCATCCTGCTGGTGATCTTCTGGGAGCTCACCGGGATCCTGTCCTACCTGCTGATCGCCCACCGGACGGGCAAACGGTCCTCCCGCGCCGCGGCGTCCCAGGCGCTGATGGTGACCACCGCCGGCGGGCTGGTGATGCTGATCGGCGTCGTGATGCTCGGCGTCACGGCCGGCACGTTCACGCTGTCGGAGATCCTGGCCGACCCGCCGTCCGGCCCGCTGATCACCACCTCCATCGTGCTGCTGATCGTCGGCGGGATCACCAAGTCGGCGATCATCCCGTTCCAGTTCTGGTTGCCCGGCGCGATGGCCGCGCCGACCCCGGCGAGCGCGTACCTGCACGCGGCGACCATGGTCAAGGCCGGGATCTACCTGTTCGCCCGGTTGGCGCCGGCCTTCGCCGTACTGCCGCTGTGGCAGCCGCTGCTGATGACGCTCGGCGGTGGCACCATGCTGTTCGGCGCGGCGATCGCGCTCCGCCAGCGGGACCTCAAACTCCTGCTCGCCTATGGGACGGTCTCCCAGCTCGGCCTGATGACGCTGCTGATCGGGTGCGGCAACCCCGACGCCCTGCTCGGCGGGCTGGCCATGCTGATCGCCCACGCCACCTTCAAGGCGCCGCTGTTCTTCGTCGTCGGCGTCATCGACACCTCCACCGGCACGAGGGATCTCACGAAGCTGTCCGGGCTGCGTCGGAGCATGCCGGCGCTGGCCGCCATGGCAACACTTGCGGCGATCTCGATGGCCGGGATCCCGCCGATGCTGGGGTTCGCTGCGAAGGAGGCCGGCTACGCGGGGCTGTTGGACGGCGGCACCGCGGGCGGGATCGGCACGGCGGTGATGGCGGTCGGCTCGGCGCTCACCGTCGCCTACAGCGCGAGGTTCCTGTGGGGCGCGTTCGGTGACAAGGCCGGAGTTCCCGCGGCGCAGCCCACCCCGGCGTCACCATGGATGACCGGGCCGACGGCCATATTGGTCGCCCTCGGCCTGGTGCTCGGCATCGTGCCGGGTTTGCTGGAGCCGCTGCTGCAGTCGTACGCGCAGACCGCCGGCCCCACCCACGAGGGCGCGATGGCGCTCTGGCACGGCTGGGAGCTGCCGTTGCTGCTGTCCGCTGCCGGCTGGGCAGCGGGCGCGGCGATCTTCCTCGCCCAGCGCGCCCGGGAACGCCGGACCGAGATCGCCCGGCCCGGTGGAGAAGCCGGCGCCGGGTACCGGGCGACCGTCAAGGGCGTCGATGCGCTCGCAGTGGGCGTCACGGCGACCACCCAGCGCGGGTCGCTGCCGGTGTCGCTGGGCGCGATTCTGTTGGTGCTCATCGCCTTCCCCGGCACGATGCTGATCAGGGCGGGCACCGGGCCGGCGGACGTGCAGCTGCTCGGCGAGCCGGCGGAACTCGTGCTGTCCCTCGTCATTCTCGCCCTCGCCGCGGCGACCACCCAGGTCAAACGCGGCCTCACCGCCATCATGCTGGCCGGCGGCGTCGGTTATTCGATGGCGGTGGTGTTCGTGCTGCGCGGCGCCCCCGACCTGGCGTTGACCCAGATCCTGGTGGAAAGCGTCACCCTGATCGCCGCGCTGCTGGTCCTCACCCGGCTGCCCGACACGGCGCTGTACTCCTCGCACAGGGGTAACGGGTTCCGGTTGATCATCGCCCTCGGGGCCGGCGCGCTGATGACGGCGTTCGCGTTGATCATCCCGGGAACCCGGACCGCGCAGCCCGTCTCGCAGGACCTGGCCGGCCCGGCGGTCGAATACGGCGGCGGGACCAACATCGTCAACATCATCCTGGTCGACGTCCGGGCCTGGGACACCTACGGGGAGCTGACCGTGCTGATCGCGGCGGCTACCGGGGTTGCGTCGCTGATCTTCCTGGTCCGGCGGAGCGGCAGCGCGCCGCGCCGGCCCAGCGCGATGGCCGAGGCGGCGGAACCGCGCCAGCCGTCACCGTGGCTGGCCACCAACTGGACGCCGCGCCGGTCGCTGCTGCTCGAGGTGGTGACCAGGATGATCTTCCACGTCATCGTCCTGTTCTCGGTATACGTGCTGCTGGTCGGGCACGACGCGCCCGGCGGCGGCTTCGCGGCCGGGCTGATCGCCGGGCTCGCCCTGGCGCTGCGCTACATCGCCGGGGGCGCGTTCGAACTCGGCGAGGCCGCGCCCGTCGACGCAGGCAAGCTGATGGGCGTCGGGCTGCTGATCGCCTCCGCCACCGCGGCGTACGGGTTGATCGCCGGCGGCGACGCTCTCGAGTCCACGATTCTCAAGGCGACCGTGCCGGTGCTGGGCGACCTGAAGTTCGTCACCTCCACGATCTTCGACATCGGGGTGTACTTCATCGTGATCGGGCTGGTGCTGGACGTGCTGCGGTCACTGGGCGCCGAGCTGGACCGGCAGGTGATGCTCGAGCGGCGGGACACTGACCCGGCAGAGGTCGCCAGGCAGCGGCGGGCGCGACGGGCCGCGGGGCGGGTCCGATGACGACGGACCTGGTGCTCGCGCTGACCATCGGCGGGCTGTTCGCGGCCGGGGTCTATCTCATGCTGTCCAGGAATCTGATCCGGGTGCTGCTCGGATTCCTGCTGGCCGGCAACGGGATCAACCTGCTGCTGCTGTCGACCAGTGTCGACGGGGTGGCACCGATCGTCGGGGAACCGGCCAACGGGGAACCGGTCGCCGACCCCGTTCCGCAGGCGCTGATCCTCACCTCGATCGTGATCAGCCTGGCGGTGGTCACCTTTCTGCTCGCCATGGCCTACCGGAACTTTCAGCTGACCCGGCAACCCGAGATGACCGACGACGTCGAGGATTCCAGCCTGGCCGAACATGGTCGAAGCGGTGGTGACGAATGACCTGGCTGCTGCCGCTGACGATCATCATCCCGTTGACCGGGGCCGGCCTGACGCTCGTCGCGAGCCGGCGCCCACGGATCCAGCGGGTGCTGTCGGTCGTCACCCTGTCCATCCAGCTGGCCGTGGAACTGATGATGCTGCTGGCGGTCTCGGGCAGCGGTCCGCTGGTGATGCACATCGGCGGCTGGACCGCCCCGTTCGGGATCTCCCTGGTGGCCGATCAACTCGCGGCCTTCATGCTGGTGGTCTCCACGATCGTCTCGCTGGCGGTGCTGGTCTACGCCATCTCGCAGGGCATGGCGGACTCCTCGGAGACCCCGGAGACCCCGGTGTCGATCTTCCACCCGACCTACCTGATCCTGGTCACCGGCGTCTCCAACGCCTTCCTCGCCGGGGACCTGTTCAACCTGTTCGTCAGCTTCGAGATCCTGCTGACCGCCAGCTATGTGCTGCTGACCACCGGCGGAACCAAGGAGCGGCTGCGGGCGGGCGCGCCGTACATCGTGGTGTCCCTGCTCAGCTCGCTGGTGTTCCTGTCGGCCATCGCGATGCTGTACGCCGCAACCGGAACGGTCAACCTGGCCGATCTGTCGGTGAAGCTGGCGGACGTGCCCGTAGGGATCGTCGCCGCGCTGCAGGCGCTGCTGCTGGTCGCCTTCGGCGTCAAGGCCGCGGTCTTCCCCATGTCGGCCTGGCTGCCCGACTCGTATCCCAGCGCCCCCGCCCCGGTCACCGCGGTGTTCGCCGGTCTGCTGACCAAGGTCGGCATCTACGCGATCATCCGGGTGCAGACCCTGCTGTTCCCGCCGGGTTCGTTCGGCACCCTGCTGATGATCGCGGCGCTGCTGACGATGCTGGTCGGCATCCTGGGCGCGGTCGCGTCCGCGGGCATCAAACGGATGCTGTCGTTCACCCTGGTCTCGCACATCGGCTACATGCTGTTCGGCGTCGCGCTCGGTTCGCAGGCGGGGCTGGCGGCGGCGATCTACTACGTCGCGCACCACATCCTCGTGCAGACCGCGCTGTTCCTGGGCGTGGGGCTGATCGAACGGGTCGCCGGCACGACGATCCTCGCCCGGCTCGGCGGCCTCGCGGCAGCCGCACCGGTGCTGGCCATCCTGTTCTTCATCCCGGCGATGAACCTGGCCGGGGTGCCGCCGCTGTCCGGCTTCCTGGGCAAGGTCGGCCTGTTCGAGGCAGGCGTCGCCGACGGCCGGGTGCTGGCGCTGATCCTGGTCGCCGGCGGCACCCTGACCAGCCTGCTCACCCTGTACGCGATGGTCCGGGTCTGGGGGCGTGCGTTCTGGCGACCGGTGCCCGAGGTCGTCGCCCTGGACGGTGATTCCGGCGCACTGGAAACCGAATCCGGCCGATCACTGTCGGCACGTCGGCGGGCCCAACGGCAGGCCCTGCGCGAGGCGAAGCGGCGAGAGGCGGGGGAGAAGGCCGCGCGACTGCCGATCGGCATGGTCGGTGCGACCACCGCCATCGTCGCGATCAGCCTGTTGTTGACCGTCGCCGCAGGGCCGATCTACGAGTTGGCCGACGGGGCCGCGGCCAACATCGTCGACCGCAGCATCTATGTGAATGCCGTGCTGGGCGCCGGCGTTCCGCCGCCCCCGGGGCACGCCCCCGGACGCCGGAAACGGGGCCGGGCCGTGACGGGCGCGCGGGCGCTGCGGGAGCGCGCCGTCCGGGTCCGCGGCGCGCGGATCCCCGGCAGCGGCGGCTGGCGTCCCTGGGTGCTGACGATGGTTGCGCTGGTGCTGATCTGGATCGCGCTGTGGGGTTCGGTGTCGATCGTCGTCATCGGCATCGGGATCGCCGTCAGCGCGCTGATCCTGCTGCTGTTCCCGCTGCCCACCATGGACTTCCGGTTCGGACTGCATCCGATCCGGACGGCGGTGCTGCTGGTCACCTTCCTGTGGGACGTCGTGGTCGCGAGCGTCCAGGTCGGCTGGCTCGCGGTCCGGCCGCGGGCGCCGCGCGGCGAGGTGACCACGGTGCAGCTGGCATCGGACTCGGACCTGCTGGAGGCGCTGACGGGGCTCGCGGTGTCGTTGGTGCCCGGCAGCCTGATCGTCGACGCGGACTCTGACAACCGCACCCTGACGGTCCACGTGCTGGACGCCGACCGGAAACCGATGGACGCGTTCGCGCGGCAGGTACTGGCCCAGGAACGGCGGATCGGGCTGGCCCTCGGCGACGACACCTTCGTCCCGCCGCCGCGGTCCCATTCCAGATCACCGGGCACGGGCAGGCGATCTCGATGATGCTCACTGCGATGGTCTGCGGGATCCTGTTCGGTCTCGGCGCGGTGTTCACCGCGATCAGGCTCGTCCGCGGTCCGACCCAGATCGACCGCGCCGTGGCGCTGGACGTGCTGCTGGCGATCGTGGTCGGCGTCATCGTGTTGCTGGCGGCCGTCACCGGCAGCGGAATCACCCTGGTGATCGCGGTGGTGGTGTCGCTGCTGGGCTTCCTGGGTTCGGCGGGACTGGCCAAGCTGCTGCCCCGGGACCGGATATGAGGGAATCGGGCATGAGCGCGGAGGCGACGGCGAGCGGAGATCGCGGGCGCCCCGGCGCCGCGGAGCGGAACGAGCCGGGAGTCGACCGGTGAACACCGTCGACGTCATCGCGTCGGTGGCGCTGATCCTCGGCGCGCTGATGTCGCTGCTGGCCGGCATTGCGGTGCTCCGGTTCCCGGACACGATGAGCCGGATCCACGCGGCCACCAAGCCGCAGGTGCTGGGGATCATGCTGCTGATGCTGGGGGTGGGTCTGCGGCTGGCGTCGCCCGGGGTGATCGGGCTGCTGGTGCTGATCGTGATCCTGCAGTTCGTCACCGCGCCGGTGTCGGCGCATCTGACCGTGCGGGTGGCGTACCGCAACGCACAGGGTGCAGCCGACCGCGACGACGAGCAAGCGGCCGGCCTGGTCGCCGGATCCGCAGCGGACGACGCACCGCAGCGAAGGCCCGGGCACTCGCCGAGGAAAATCCCGTCCGGAGGGACCAGCACCGCAAATAACCGTGCGCTGTCGCCCCGGACCGGTAGCCTCCACCGGATGTCACGACATCAACGACCTCTCGAACGCCTACGTCGCCGAGTTCGCCGCGCTGAGCCCGATGATGGCCACCTACCTGGGTATTCCCGGTGCCGAGGACGCGGCTGGACGATCTGTCGCCGGCGGGGCTCGCCGCGATGCGACCAGCTGGCGACCGGGACACCCTGCGGGCGCTGCTCGCGCCGCGCCGTCCACCGGTGCCGGGCGACGACATTGCCCGCGAGGTGCTGGTCGAGCGGCTCGAGGTGCGAGCGCGACCGGTACGACTCCGGGCTGGGCGCACGCGAAGCTGAATGTCATCGACTCGCCGGTGCAGACGTCCGGATGGTCTTCGACCTGATGCCGACCGACACCGACGACGACGTCGCCGTGCTGGCCGGCCGGATGGCGGCCGTGCCGGCCGCGCTCGCCGGATACCGGCAGAGCCTGCTGCACGCGGCCGGACGCGGGCAAGGTCGCCGCCGTCCGGCAGATCGACAAGTGCGCCGAGCAGTGCGACACCTACGCCGGGAACGTCCGGCGCCGGGCTTCTTCTCCGGGCTGGCCGATGCCGGTCGAATCCCGACGGCAGCGGGGCGACGCGTTGACCGCCGATCTGACCGCGGGCGCCGCGGCCGCCGACGCGGCCTACGCCGAGCTCGGCGAGTTCCTGCGGACCAGATCTGCGCCCGCTGGCACCCGAGAAGGACGCGGTCGGTCGCGAGCGGTACGCGCTTGGCTCGCGCAACTTCCTCGGCGCCGATCATCGATCTGGAGGAGACCTACGCCTGGGGCTGGCAGGAGTTCCTGGCGCATCGAGGCCGAGATGAACGAGGTGGCCGAGCGGATCGCTCCCGGCGAGCGGGCCGGAGGCGTGCCGCGGCGGCGCTGGACGCCGACCCGGCGTACCAGGTCACGGGGCTCGACGGGCTGCAGGCCTGGATGCAGGAGCTCTCCGATCGGGCGATCGCCGACCTGTCCGTGCACGCACTTCGAGATCCCGGAACAGATCAGGACGCTGGAGTGCCGGATCGCACCGCCCGGCGGCGGCGTCGGTGCCTACTACACCGGGCCGAGCGACGACTTCAGCCGCCCCGGCCGGATGTGGTGGGCGGTCGAGCCCGGCCGGGAGGTGTTCTCCACCTGGCGGGAGACCAGCGTCGTCTACCACGAGGGCGTTCCCGGTCATCACCTGCAGATCGCCACCGCGGTCTATCGCAGGGACTCCCTCAACGACTACCAACGGCTGCTGGCCGGCACCTCCGCGCACGGCGAGGGCTGGGCGCTGTACGCCGAGCGTCTGGTGCGCGAACTGGGCTACCTGGCCAACGACGGCCAGTTGATGGGGCTGCTGGAATCGCAGATGTTCCGCGCCGCCCGGGTGATCGTCGACATCGGCATGCACCTGGAACTGGAGATCCCGGCCGGCACCGGCTTTCACGAGGGCGAGCGGTGGACGGGCGCCCTCGGCCTGGAGTTCCTGCTGACCCGGACGATCACCGACCCGGCGCACTGCCGGGACGAGATCGACCGCTACCTGGGCTGGCCCGGCCAGGCACCGTCGTACAAGATCGGTGAACGGGTCTGGCTGGCCGGCCGGGACGCAGCCCGCCGCCGGCACGGCGACTCCTTCGACTTCAAGGCATTCCATACCGCCGCGCTGAACATGGGCGGGATGGGGCTGGACCCGCTGGCCAGGCGGCTGGCGACGCTGTAGGCCAGCTTCGCGGCGGAAGCCGCCCGGGAGGAGGTCAGCGGTTGCCGTCGCCCGGCTGACCGCCCGTCGCCAGCGGCAACTCGCGGCCGAGGACCCCGAACGGACGAGGATCACCGGTGAACCGGAAGTCGCGCAGCACGTCGGCGAAGCCCAGCCGGCGGTAGAGGCGCCACGCCCGGTTCTCGCCCTCCGGCGTGGACAGCAACATGTACCGCTCCGGCCGCCCGTCGGCCAGCGATCGGAGCAGCGCCTCGCCGAGCCCATGGCCCTGCCAGTCCGGGTGCATGTGCAGTTCGGTGAGCTCGAAGAAGTCCCCGAGCTCGTCGCGTCCCGATGCTCGCACCCCGCGCCGCACCTCCGAGTACCACCACTGTCCGGGTGCTCCGTGGTAGCCGTAGGCAACGCCCACGGATCCGGTCATCCGGGTCGGCTGCGACGACGCAGTCGAAGCCGGCCCGCCGGCTGTGGTCCTCCCACAGCACCGAGCGGGCGCCCGCGACCTCCGGCGGGTACTGCATGGCGAGCAGATAGATGTCGATGAGCTCGGCGGTGCGGCGCCGAAACCCCTCCGGGTCCAAATGCAGCAGAGCCACGGAATCCCGGACATTCCGGCCGGGTAGGAGCGCCATGGCGACATCACATCATGGCGGGGGAGCGTCCGGGGCTCCCGACGTCGCGCACGTTCGTGGGACTCGAAATTCGTCCGCGCCCTGGTCGAACACTTCGAACAGGCGTACTATCGAACACAGGTTCGAACAGATGGAGGAGCGCCGTGACGGTGATCAGCGCAGTGCACAGTTCCCGGATCGACGATGCACCGACCCGGCGGGACGGCGCACCCGGCTTGTTCGCCGCGCCGCACCGAGCCACGGCGGCCGGCAACGCGGTGCAGCGCCACGCCACCCCGTCCGGCGGGACCACGCCGCAGCCGGTGCCGAGGGCACCGCTGGCCCGGCGGCAGGACCTGCCGAAGGCCCGACGACCAGTTGGCCCGACCACCCCGCGGGTGACCGCCGCGCCGCCCGTTCCGCAGGCCGCCAAGGATCTGCTGATCGATGCCTCCCGCGGGCTGGGCCGGGCGATCCGTTCCACCACGGCCGCCGATCGTTACGCCGCGGCGCACCTGGCCGCGTTGCGCGGCGCGGCCGCCGTGCTGGCGGCCAGGGCCCGACCCGTCCGCGGGCGGCGGGGCAGCGCGTGGGAGTTGATGACGAAGGTCGCACCCGAGTTCGCCGAGTGGGCGGCCTTTTTCGCCGCGGGATCGGCCAAGCGGCAGGCCGCCGAAGCGGGTCTCACCCGCCTGGTGACGGCTCGTGAGGCGGACGACATGTTGCGGCAGGTCTCGGCGTTCCTCGACCTGGTGGACCAGGCCCTTGCGCCCGCGGCCGATGGCCGATCGGCCGCCCGGTGAGAGCCGGGTTCAGCGCCGCGCGCGGGTGCGGGTCGAGCTGAGCAGCCGATCCAGCAGGGCGTCGAAGCTCTGCGCGATCTCCCGGGCACCGGCGGTCGGCCACTGGTGGATGGGGACCGCCGCGCCCTGCGCCTGCTGGACGGCGGAACGGTCGGGCAGCACCGGCGACAGCACCAGCGGACCGAACAGATCTCGTAGTTCGGCCAGGCGGTACTCGTGCTCGGTGACCCGCGGTCGGAAGCGGTTGATGACGACCCCCAGCGGCTGCAGCGCCGGCCGGTGCGCGACGCGTTCTGTCTGCACGGCCTCCAGGGCCCGTTGCACGCCGGTCACCGCGAACAGCGACGGTTCGGTCACCAGCACCGCGCGGTCGGCAGCGGTCAGCGCGCTGCGGGTCAGCTGACCGAGCGACGGCGGACAGTCGATCAGCACCAGTTCCGGCGCGGGGTCCACCTTGGCCAGCGCGCCCGAGAGCCGGAACAGGGTCTTGGATCCCGGGTCCGGGTGGTTGTGGTTCTCCGTGCGCTCGCTGCCGGGCAGCAGCCGCAACGAATCGCCCCAGGCGGAGACGCGGATGGCCCGGTCGATCACCTTGCGGGAGGGGTCGTCGAGTACCTCGGCCACCGAGTAGCTCCGCCGATCGGCGTGCCCGTTCGAGCCGGCGGTACCGAGTTGGGCCACGGAGTCGGGATCGACGGTCGCCGTGGCGTTCATCTGCGGGTCCAGGTCAACCAGCAGGGTCTGCACGCCGCGATGCACCGCCGCCGACGCCAAACCCAGAGTCACCGTGGTTTTTCCGACCCCACCCTTGAGACTCAACACACTGGCAACGAGCACCGGCCAACCGTACAGGCCGGATGCGGTCATTTCCGGCAGGCCGCGACGCTCGGATGTGATGGCCCGGGACGCCAGCCGGATGCGCGGACTGGTCGTGGGTGATGATGGCCGTGCGACCGACATTCCCCAGCCGAGCGCATGCGTGACCACCAGCGGGAATGCCTGTTTCGCCCGACCCTTTTTGTACCCGGCGTTCGTGAGAGGACATCGATGATCGAGCAGCGGCGGGCGGTCGGCGCGGACCCGGTGAACGACGCGCTGGTCGCGCTGGTCCGGGCGACGTCGGCCTCCGCGTCGGGACCGCCCCGGGTCGTCGACGTCGGCGGTGGCAGCGGGACCAGGGCAGTTCCGCTGGCCGTGTACGGCTGCCGGGTCACCGTGGTGGACACCTCCGTCGACGCCCTGGCGATCCTGTCCCGACGCGCCCAGGACGCCGGGGTGGGGGACCGGATCGGCGGGGTACAGGCCGACGCGGACCAGTTGACCGGTGTCGTCCCGGCCGGCACCGCCGACCTCGTGCTGTGCCATCACCTGCTCGAGGAGGTGGACGAGCCCGCGGCCGTCATCGGCGAGCTCGCCGCGGCGGTCCGGCCAGGGGGTCACGTGTCGGTGCTGACCGCCGGGCGGCTGGGCGCTGTCCTCGGGCAGACCCTGGTCGGTCGGTTCGTGGAAGCCAGAATGCTGCTGGAGAACCCGGACGGCAGGTTTGGCGCCTCGGATCCGCTGCGCCGGCGCTACGACGCGTCGGCGATTGCGCAGATGCTCAGCACGGCCGGCCTGGAGGTGCAGTCCTTGACCGGCGTCGGCGTGCTCGCTGGTCTGGCGTCAGGTGCGGCCCGGCAGGCAGCGCCCGGAGGCGACGGCTCGTTGGCCGAGCTGGAGGCATCGGCATCCGGGCATCCGGTGCTGCGTGAGCTGGCGGCGGACCTGCACGTCGTGGCCCGTCGACCGGACGGGGCCGATGGCGCCCATCGACTCCACGGGGGCGATCGGAACGACGGGGCGGGTCGGGACGACGGGGCCGATGGCGCACCGGGCTGAGAGCCGCCGCACCGTCACCGTCGATCCGGCCGCTGTCGACGACAGCGAATGCACCATCCTGCACGTCGACATGGACGCGTTCTTCGCCATGGTGGAGATGCGTCGCCGCCCGGCGCTGCGCGGTCGGCCGATGATGGTTGCCGGAATCGGTGGACGCGGCGTAGTCCTGTCCGCCAGCTACGAGGCGCGCGAGCACGGCATCCGCTCCGCGATGCCGACATCAAGGGCACTGCTGCTGTGCCCCGGCATCGAGGTGGTGCCGCCGGACATGGCGGCCTACGGCGACGCCTCCCGCGCCGTGATGGCGATGTTCGCCGACGTCACGCCCCTGGTCGAGCCACTGTCGGTGGACGAGGCGTTCCTGGACGTCTCCGGTGCCGGCCGCACCCTCGGCCGTCCCGGCGTCATCGCGGCAGCGCTGCGAACCCGAATCCGGGACGAGCTTGATCTGGTCGCGACGGTCGGCGCCGCGTCCACCAAGTTCGTCGCGAAGCTGGCTTCCGGCCTGGCCAAACCGGACGGCCTGCTGATCGTTCCGCCGTCGCAGGTGATCGGGCTGCTGCACCCGCTGCCGGTCCGCGCATTGTGGGGGGTCGGCCCGCGCACCGCCGAGCGGCTCGAACGACTGGGTCTGCGCACCGTCGGTCAGATTGCCGAGCTGGACCTCGCGACGCTGATCGGCGCGGTCGGCAGCGCCGCCGGAGGCAAGTTGCACGAACTCTCCTGGGGACGCGATCCCCGCGCGGTGGACACCGAGGTGGTGGAGGCCTCTGTCGGCGCCGAGACGACGTTCGCCGCAGATACTGCCGACTCCGAGTTTCTTGCCAAACAGTTGCTCGCGCTGACCGGACGCACCGCGCGCCGGGCGAGATCGGCCGGTGTCCGGGGGCGGACGGTGAGCATCAAGGTGCGGTTCGAGGACTTCTCGACGCTGACCCGGTCGGCGACGTTGAGCACGCCCACCGACCTGTCCAGGACGGTGTATTCGACGGCGACCGAGCTGCTGGCCAAGGTCCGCTCCGGAGCCTCCGGCGGTCGGCGCATCAGGTTGTTGGGGGTCCGCCTGGAGAACTTGGTCGCCGGCAGCGAGACGGTCGAGCAGCTTCAGTTGGGCGACGGCGAACCGCGGCCCGGCTGGCGTGAGGCGGAAGGCGCTGTCGATCGTGCCGTGGCGCGGTTCGGATCGGCCGCGATTCGGCCCGCAGCCCTGCTCGACCACCCGAAACGGCCCCGTCCGGGTGGCCCCGACAACGAAAGTCGGCGAGATTCCCGCTCGCGCTAGTGGTCCGCGCAGACTGCTCGTATCCTTGACCTAGGTCGCCGGCTGGCGACCGTCAGATGTGACCACTCACCAGGTGGCCAGGTGCCGGAGGAGGGGACCCATGCCGCTCTCCGAGCACGAACAGCGGATGCTCGACGAGATCGAGCGCGCGCTCTATGAGGACGACCCGAAGTTTGCGACCAGCGTCAACGTCAGCCGCATTCGCCGTCGTCGTCCCATCGTCGCGGGGTGCTTGTTCGTTGCCGGTCTCGTAGCGCTCGTCGTCGGTGTCATCGCGACGCAGAGCTACCTTGCGATAGGCGTCATCGTCAGCGTGATCGGCTTCCTCACCATGGTGACCGCTGTCGGACTTTTCGTTTTCGGGCAACCCAGCGCACGCGCGGCCAAGGGCGTCGAGAAGAACGCGTCCAAGGCGAACCCGTCGTTGGGCAATCGGATGGAAGAGCGCTTCCGGCGGCGTTTCGACGAGCCCAACCAGTAGGTCTCACAGGTCGTCCACCGCAACCGCGGCGCTTCAGGCGCCGCGGTTGTTCGTGTTCCTGGCGGTCGGTCGGTCGGGATGCGCCTTCGGGGTCCGACCCCGCGCCCGAGCGTCGAGTGACCGCTGAGCAGGGATTCAGGGCCGCCAACAAGCGAATGACCCTGCAGCAGCGGCAGTGGGCGGCATGTTGGGGGGCGGTTGCCGCGCGGCGAGCGCCGACTGGCATCGGTGGGGGGCCGGCATTGAGCCCAGCCGGGTGCGACGGCAGCTCCGGAGTCAGTCGCGCCACCAGGTCGGCCGCACCGAGCGCGGCACCATGCGGTCCAGCACGGACAGTGGGGCGACGTGCGCGAGCTCCCGGGCGATCGTCCGGGGTGCGGCGCCCAGCGTCTGAGCACCCGCAGCCTCACGCTCGCGCGTCGCGGTGCCGCCCGACGCCTCGTTCGTCGGCGCGCCTCCCGAACCCGAGCCGGATCCCGAGCCCGACCCTGTGCCCGACCCGGAACCAGCGGGACCCGATCCGGAACCAGCGAGACCCGATCCGGAACCCGAGCTCGACCCGGAACCAGCGGGACCCGACCCGTACCACCCCTGCTCGGCCCGCGTGACGACCGCGCGCAGCTCCGCCCGGCCCTTCTCGCCCAGGTGCACGACCTTGGCCAGCCGGTTCGCCGCCGCCCGCGCCGATTCCGCGGGGTTGAGCACGATGCCGTGGTCAGTGGCCAGGTCCTCGATCTCCCGCCATGCAGCGGTGGCGGCCCCGGGTCCGCCAGCGTCCGCGATCTCCAGCCGGCTGCGGCGCCGGCGCTTGCGGACAACGGTCGGTCCGGTCGCGGCGGCGCCGATCAGGATCAGCGCGCCGAGCAGCAACCACAATCCCGTCGGGATGGTCGGTTCGTCCTGCGCGGCCGCCGCGGCGGCGGACTGGTTCTCGTCGGGCAACTGCCCGGCCGCGTTGGCGCCGGGCCTCTCCTCGTCGGGCACCGACGTCGCGGATGCTCCGCCGGTCGGCGCCGCGGACGTGCTGGTCGTGGTCTGCTCGGGCTGGGTGAATCCCTGCTGGCCACCCTGCCCGCCGCCGAGTGGTGTCGGATCGAACCGCACCCAGCCGGCGTTGTCGAAGTCGACCTCGACCCAGGCATGCGCATCGTTGCTGCGGATCAGGTAGCTGCCGTCGGAGTCCCTGGTCCCCTGGGTGAAGCCGATCGCCACCCGGGCCGGGATGTCGAGCGCTCGGAGCATGACCGCCATCGCCGACGCGTACTGCTCGCAGTAACCCTGCTTGTTGCGCAGGAAGTCGACCAGCGCGTCGCCGCTGTCGCCGGGCGGGACGCTCAGCGAGTAGTTGAAGCCGTTGGCCGGGTCGGTGAAGTACTGCCGCAGCGCCTCCGCCTTGTCGAAGGCGGTGTCGGCGTCCGCGGTCACCTCCCGGGCGATCTGGACAACCTCGTCGGGCAGCCGGCCGGAGTCGGTCAGTGCGCCGCCCGGCGTCACCGTGTCCTTGCGAAGTTGTTCGGCGGTGTGCTTGCGGAAGACCACTGCGACCCGGTACGGGTCGGGGATCACCTGGTCCTGCCGGTGCACTGATTCCAGCCTGGTGTCGTAGGACCAGCCGGGTCCCGCGCCGTTGACCGAGGACGTTCCGTCGTAGATCGGCAGGAAGGTGTCCCGGTAGTTCAGCGAGGTGACGGTGATCTGCGGGGCGTCGTCGGCCGGCGGGACGGTGGGCAACCGGCCGTCGGCCAGCTCGTCGATCGACCAACCGGTGCCGGCCGTCCACTTCTCCAGGCCGACCGTCCGCAGGTACTGCGGCTGCTCCAGGCCGGTGACCCGGAGCATGTCCACCGGGTCGGTGAGCTGCAGGTTGCCGGTCAGCGTCGCGAACGGCGACAGCCCGACGGTGCTCGATGGGCCGCTCGTGGTGCGCGGCAGCCGGCCGGCAGTGCCGACGGCGGTGACGGCGTTCGCGGCGACCAGTGCGATCACGGTGGCCAGGCAACCCAGGGCGACGCCGGACACCACCTGTGCGGTGCCGGCCCCCGCGCCCAGTCGGCGTCCGGAGAGCCCGGACGCGGTGAGCAGCAGCGCGTACAGCAGAGCGGGCGCCGCGAAGGCCTGCCAGGGCAGCAGGTCCAGGTCGATCGAGGCAGGCACGGAGTACACGCACAGCAGCGGCAGGGCGACCAATGCGGGCGCTCGGCACACCGCGATCAGGATGTCGACGATCAGCGCCGTCGCGCCGACCGACAGCGTGATCAGGAACTCCAGGTCGGTGGACGCCGGGGCAGGAGACACGGTTGTCCGGATCTGCTCCCAGGCACCGGTCAGCAGGTCGCCCGCCTCGGCGAGCACCGCCCCGTTGGGCAGCACCCCGCCGATCCCGCCGACCGTGAAGAGCGCGGTGAGCGCTACCGCGGCCCCGGCCATCTGGAGGAGCACGCCAACGGCGGTCGGGATGCGGGCCAGCCTGGCACCGACACCGACCAGCCAGATCACCATCACCACCTCGACGGTGGGCCACAGCCAATCGGCTCCGCTGATCATCGGCGGGATCGCCGAACTGGCCGCGAGCACCGACAGCGCCCCGATGAGCGTGGGGATCAGGTAGGTCGGCGGCGCGTTCGGATCCACCGGCGGCGGCGCGGCAGCCCGGGCGGGCACCGGGTGCGGTGCAACGCGGCGCGGCGGTGGTGCCGCCGGAGCGGCCGGTGGCGGGGCGGGGGGCGTGGTGGTCGCGGTCATTTCGATCCCTAGGCCCGCGCGGGCATGGCGGCAACCCGGCGCTGCACGGATGGCATGGTGGACGGCGAGCCGGCGCAGGCCTGCGCCCAGGCGGCGGCCAGGTCGTCGCCGGTGCCGAGGGTCACGACGCGCCAGCCCGCCGCCCGGAGAAGGGCGACGGCCTGCGGATTTCCGGCCGGTCCGGTCGGGTCCCACTCCCGGGCGTTGAGCACGAAGGCGATGCCGTTGGTCCCGCGCCGGCGGGCGGCGGTCAACAACTGTGCGGCGGGCAGATCCAGGGCGCCGAGGACCGCGACGATCAACCCGGAACCGGCGATCGAAACCGGTGACAGCGAACCCATCCGGTCCGGCTCCAGCACGGCCAGCGAGGCGAGGACGTCATCCTCGATGTCCCGCCCGTTGGCCAGGACGGCCCCGGTGTGGGTGGTCAGGCGCATCTGGTGCTCGGCGGCCAACAGATGCAGGCTGATGGATGCGGCCAGTGACACCGCCGTCTCCAGGCTGGACCGGGCACCGCGGCCGGCGTGCGCCTGCTGCCGGTGATCGAGCATGACCACCGCCCCCCCGTGCGAGACCGGCTCCTCCAACCTGACCATCAGCTCGTCGTGCCTGGCCGACGCCCGCCAATGGATGGTGCGGATGTCGTCACCGCTGCGGTAGGTCCGGATGCCGACGTCGGGATCGCCGCCGGTGGCACCCGCGGTCGCCCGGTCGGCGGCCGCGGACCGGCTGCCGGTACTGGTCGGCATGCCGCTGAGGTCGACCACCGTCGGCACCACGAGAACCTCGGTGCGCACCGGCAGGGTGCGGTTGTCCTCCCAGAGGCCGAACGGGTCGCCGACCCGGACGGACGGCGGACCGAGCACGAACCGACCGCGTCGCACTGCGGTGATCGGGTAGTCGGCACGCGCCGCGTGCGTGGGGCGAAGTGGTGGAACCAGGCATCGCACCCCGCGGGTCAGGTCCGGGGTCGCCGGCTCCGAGATCTCCATCGTCGACGTCCGCGATGAGCCGGCGTTGGTGATCGACAGCACCACCTGCCCGGAGGTGCCGGGGTCCAGCCGGGAGGGTTGGACCAGGTGTGCCGCAGTGAGCCGGACCCGGCGCAGCGACCCGGCGATGATGGCCAGCACCGGAAGGGCGACGGCGAACAGCCCGATCCGCAACAGGTCTCGCTCGTCCAGCACGACGGCGCAGACGCTGGCGGCGACCCCACCCGCCAGCAGGCACCGGCCCCGCGTGGTGAGCCCACGGTCAGCCACCGCGCGGCACCCGGATCCGGCTGAGCAGCACGTTCACCACTTCTTCGGCGGACCGGTGTGCAGCGTGCGCCTCCACGGTCAGCAGCAGCCGGTGGGCCAGCACCGGAATGGCCAGTCGCTGGATGTCGTCCGGGACGACGAACGGCCGGCCATCGAGCGCGGCGGCGGCCTTGGCGGCGCGGGCCAGATGCAGGACCGCGCGTGGCGACGCGCCGAGTCGCACCTCCGGCAGTGCCCGGGTGGCTCCGACGATGTCGACGATGTACTGCCGCAGCGGGGGAGCCAGGTGCACGGTCGCCACCGCGTCGATCAACGCCGAGACCGCCGCCGCATCGGTGACCGGCCGCAGGGCGGACAGCGGGTCGACCCGATCCCGGTCGGCGAGCATCCCGACCTCGGCGGCGCGGTCCGGGTACCCGATGGCCAGCCTGGCCAGGAACCGGTCGCGCTGCGCCTCGGGCAGCGGATAGGTGCCCTCCATCTCGACCGGATTCTGGGTGGCGAGCACGAGGAAGGGGCGGGCGAGCTGGTAACTGGTGCCGTCGACCGTGACCTGCCGCTCCTCCATGCATTCCAGCAGGGCGGATTGCGTCTTGGGCGAGGCCCGGTTGATCTCGTCGGCCACCACGATGTTCGCGAAGATCGGTCCGGGGCGGAACTCGAACTGGGAGGACTGCCGGTCGTAGATGCTCACGCCGGTGACGTCGCTCGGCATCAGGTCCGGGGTGAACTGCACCCGGCTGACCGTCGAATCGACGGTGCGGGCCAGCGACTTGGCCAGCACCGTCTTGCCGGTGCCGGGCACGTCCTCGATCAGCAGGTGACCCTCGGCCAGCACCGCGATGATCGCCAGCCGGATGACCTCCGGCTTGCCCAGCACGACCTCCGCGATCGCGCCGGCGATCCGCGCACCGACGCGCTGCACCTCGGCGAGCTCTGCTGGTTGGTCCCCGGCCCCGGGTGAACCGGTACCCGCTCCGGCCCCGAGGCCGACGACGGGCGGTGCGCCCGCACCTGGCCCGTCGGTGCGTTCCAGGTCCACGCGCTGAGTCACCGTTACTTCCTCCCGACCGACAATCGGCGTCGCCGTCGTGCGGAGGCGCCTTCAGGACAGTCTGCCAGTGCTTGCCGGTGCAACGAGGAGAAGTTGGGGCTTATCCACCGTCCGCGGAGATTGTCCCGGCCGAACATCCTCATTCGGGGGCAGGCAGCACTCCGCCGGGGCGTCGCAACCTTCCCTCCGGCCGCGGAGCGGAACCTTGCGCCCGATCGTGCGCCGGGTTCCTACGTCAGGTCGGGTACCCGTGCTCCGGTCGCGGACCGACTCGAGAGTCGGTCCCCCTGCGGCGCGCCGTGACCGCCCGTGACGGACGCGTCGAAAGGGTGGGCCGACCGCCCGGTCGGGTGGTGGCCGCGCCGCGCCCCACCGCGCCCCACCACCGGCTGGCTGCGGCCGGTGCGCTGTCGGGCAACCTCCGCTGACCAGCGGAAACACGCACCGCCGCGGCCGACCGAAGTGACGCGGAACCGACCAGGGGGCGGCCCAGTCGTGCCGTTGCGGAGGTACGCAACGCACCAGGCGTGACGCCGCCCCGCCGCGCACCAACCCTGACGTGGGACAACGCCGCGACACCACCATCGGTTGGGGGACATGGTGGCCTGTAGTGGCAGAAAGTGGGTTAAGGTGGAGCGACTTGGAGAACGTCGAACCGGGATGCCCGGTCTCGCGATCACCGGGGAGTCGGGTGGCTCGAAGTAACCACAGCGTCACCGGGACGGAGGTGCGGGGAATGCCCAAGGGCTTCTACGGCACCTACACCCTGCGGATGGATGACAAGGGAAGAGTCACGTTGCCGGCGCGCTACCGCGAGACCTTCGCCAACGGGGTCATGTTGGCCCGGGGCCAGGACCACTGCCTGTACGTCTTCACCTACGAGGGCTTCGAGACGTTCGCCGACGACGCCATCAATGCACCGATCACCGACGAGCGGGCCCGTGGCTACCAGCGCTACCTGCTCGCCAACACCGACGAGCAGCGGCCCGATGCGCAGGGGCGGGTGTCGATCCCGCCGCGGATGCGCGAATACGCGCGGCTCACCAAGGACCTCGTCATCGCCGGCATCGGTCACCGGATGGAGATCTGGGACGCCGCCGAATGGGAGACCTACACGGCACAGCAGGAGGCGGCCTACGCCGCACCGGAAAGGGGACTGCTGCAGAACTGACCGCCCGTCGGCCGGAACCGTTGCGCAACAACGGCTCCTGACGCCCGGCCCACACCCGCATCGGGCCTGACACGACTTCCCCCGTGCCAGGAACGCACCCCGCCCTGACACGACTTCCCCCGTGCCAGGACCGGAAGCGGGTGGGGACCAGGAATCAGGATCCGCCAGCAGAATCCGACCCTCCGCAGTCCGAGATCACCGCCAGCGCACCGCGAATCAGCACCACGCAGACCGCACTTCCCGCACGGACCGCCCACCGAACGCACCGGCCCGCCGGGGCACACAGCCAGGAAGGAAGGCGCCGATGGGGGGCAGCTCGTCGGACGCGGACGCGGGGGGACCGTCGCCCGCAGCGACCCCGGACGGCCATGTCCCCGTCCTGGTGCGCCGGGTGGACGAACTGCTCGCGCCCGCGATCGAGGCCGCGACCGCCACCGGCGCCAGCGAGGTCGTTCTGGTGGACGCCACGCTGGGCATGGCCGGACACACCCTCGCCCTGCTGTCGGCGCATCCCGCCCTGCGGGTGATCGGGATCGACCGCGACCCGCAGGCGCTGCGGATCGCCCGGACCCGGCTCTCCGATGCCGGGCTCACCGACCGCGTCGAGCTGGTGCACGCCGTCTACGACCGGATCGGCAAGGTGATCACCGAGCGGGTGGGTGCCGGCCGGGTGCAGGCGATCCTGTTCGACCTCGGCGTCTCCTCGGTGCAGCTGGACGAGTCCGATCGCGGCTTCGCCTACGCCCAGGACGCGCCGCTGGACATGCGGATGGATCCGACCACCGGGATCACCGCCGCGGACGTGCTGAACACCTACCCCGGAGCCGAGCTCACCCGGATCCTGCGGGAGTACGGCGACGAACGGTTCGCCGGCCGCATCTCCAAGGTGCTCGTCGCCGAACGCGCCCGGCAACCGTTCACGACCAGCGCCCGGCTCGTCGAGCTGGTGCGGGCGTCGATCCCGGCGGCCACCCGGCGGACCGGCGGCAATCCCGCCAAGCGCACGTTCCAGGCGCTGCGGATCGAGGTCAACGACGAGCTCGGGGCGCTGCGCCGGGCCATTCCCGTTGCGCTGCAGCACCTGTCCGTGGCCGGCCGGATCGTGGTGATGTCCTACCAGTCGCTGGAGGACCGGATCGTCAAGCGCGCCATCGCGCCGTTGACGGTGTCCACGTCGCCGCTCGACCTGCCGGTCGACCTGCCCGGCCACGACCCGGAGTTCGCCTGGCTGACCAGGGGCGGCGCCGAGATTCCCACCGAGAACGAGATCCAGGCAAACCCCAGGGCCGCGTCCGCGCGACTCCGGGCGGCGCAGCGCATCAGGGAGGCAACATCGTGACCACCATCGAGCAGCCGGCGGCCGGCCGGACCGGTACGGCGACGTCCAGCCAGGGTCCGACGGCGACGTCCGGTCGGGCGGCCGCCAGCACCGCCTCATCGCGGCGCGCGTACGAACGCCGCCAGCGGAGGACCTCGAAGATCGACGCGTCCCGCCTGGTGGGTGCGGGCAAGCCGGTGACCTCCGCAATGAACCGAGCGCCGTTCGTCGTGGTGCTGATCGCCCTGCTCGCCGGCGGCATCGCCGGGGTGCTGTACCTGAACACCGTGACGGACGAGGCCGGCATGCGGACCTCGACCGCGCGGGGCGCGACCACCGATCTGCGGCTGCAGATCGAAGCCCTGCAGCGGGATGTCGCGCTGCTCGACGCGACGCCGCGGATCGCCGACGAGGCGGCCAAGCTCGGCATGGTGCCGGCCGGCGATTCGGCGATGCTGATGATCAACGGTTCCGGCGCCGGGTCGGTGGTCGGTGAGCCTTCGGTGGTCGTCGGTCCGCCCCCGCCCGCCCCGTCCACACCGTCCGCGGTGGCCCCGTCCACTGCCGCTCCGGCTGCCGGCGCACCGCAGGGGGGGCAGCGCTGATGAGGTCGGGTTCGGGCAACGATCCCCGCGACACCACGCGTGGCGCGGCGGCACCCCGTAGCGATGCCTCCCGGAGCGATGCCTCCCGGAGCGATGCGCCGCGGAGTGCCGGCTCCCGCGCTGCCGCCCCGCGCGGCGCGGCCGCCCGCACCACGGGCAGCGCAGGATCGAGCCGCGCAGGATCCGGCAGCGCAGGATCCGGCAGCGCAGGATCGAGCCGCGCAGGATCGAGCCGCGCAGGATCGAGCACGGCCCGGCCAGGGACCGGCAGAACCGCCACCGGCAGGACGGGCAGGAACACCCAGGGCCGCAGTACAACGAGCGGCCGCGCAGCCCACCCCCGGTCCGCCCCCGGGCCGGCGTCACCGCAGACCGCCCGGCCGCCCCGCGCACCGCGCCCGGCGACGCCCGCGGACACCCAACGCCCGTCCCGCCCCGCGCCGAAGGCCCCGCGCCCTGCGGGGTCCGTCCGGGGCCGCCGGGTCGGGCGGGCCAGAACCGCGGTCGCGAATCCGCGCCGCCGGAGTCGCCTGGCGCTGGCGGTGCTGCTGACCATGCTGGCCATCGCCGGCGGCAAGCTGGTCGCCATCCAGGCCGTCGACTCGGCCGACTACGCGTTGAAGAGCGAGAAGCAGCGGACCCGGGAGATCACCCTGCTCGCGCAGCGCGGTTCAATCTCCGACCGCAACGGCAAGGCCTTGGCCTTCACCGTCGAGGGCCGCGCGGTCGCCGCCCGACCGGCGTTGTTCAGCAATGACGAGCAGCGCCGTCAGGTGGCGCAGATCCTGGTCAGCGACGTCGGCGGGGTGACCGTCGACGACATCGTGAAGAAGTTGACGTCGAGGAAGAGCTACGTGTACCTCGCGCGCAACCTGATGCCGGCGCAGGCGGACGCGGTGATGGAGAAGATCGGCGCGCTGTTCGACGAGGACCACCAGGACGCCGTCGTCACCGAACGCCAGGATCTGCGGCAGTACCCCGACGGTTCGGCGTCCGCGGCGCTGGTCGGCGGCACCGACTACGACGGCAACGGCCTGTCCGGCGTCGAGGCCAAGTTCGACACCAGGCTCGCCGGCAAGGACGGCCGGCGGGTGGTCGACGTCGACGCCCGGCACGTGATCATCCCGGGCAGCCAGCGCGACGAGCAGCCGGCCACCGACGGGATGGACCTCTCGCTGACGATCGATTCCGATCTGCAGTACACCGCGCTCACCATGCTCACCAAGGCGGTGGACAACTCGTGGGCGAAGTCCGGTTGCGTGATAGTCATGCAGGTCTCCGACGCGCAGATTCCGGCGATGGCCTGTTACGAGCCGGGCAAGACGCCCAAGCAGACCGGCAACCGGGCCGTCACGGACTCGATCGAACCGGGTTCGGTGAACAAGGTGGTCACCTTCGCCGCGGCCCTGGAGAAGGGATTGATCACCCCGACGACCGTGCTGAACGTCGACGGCGAGATCCCGGTCGGCGACGTCGTGGTGCACGACGCCTGGGCTCACGGGCCGACCAAGATGACGGCCACCGGCATCCTGGCGAAGTCGTCCAACGTCGGCACCCTGATGATCGCCCAGAAGGTCGGGCAGGACTCCTTCGTCGACATGGCCAAGAAGATGGGGCAGGGCGTCAAGACCGGCATCCAGCTGCCGTCCGAGACGTCGGGCAGGTTCCCGGCACCCTCCAGCTGGTCGGTCAGCACGTTCGGCAACCTGCCGATCGGGCAGGGCGTGTCCATCTCGCTGCTGCAGCTGGCCGGGATGTACCAGGCGATCGCGAACAACGGCGTCCGGGTGCAGCCCACCATCGTGCAGAGCACCACGACGGCCGGCCAGAGCACGGCCAACCCGCCCGGCGCGCAGACCCAGGCGATGAGCGCCAAGACCGCACGCACCCTGTTGGACATGCTGCGCGGCACCATCCAGGACGGTGACATGAACCACCGCGGCACCGCGCCGAAGGCGGCGATCACCGGATACCAGGTCGCCGGCAAGACCGGGACGGCTCAGAAGGTGGACGAAGAGACGCAGGACTACTCACAGAGTGCGATCACCTCGACGTTCGCCGGCGTCGTTCCGGCGGACAACCCGAAGTACGTGGTGGCGATCATGCTGGACGACCCGAAGGGCGATTCGCCGGCCGGCACCACCAGCTGTGCCCCGCTGTTCCATGACATCGCCGCCTACGCGATGCGGGCCGCGGACGTCCCCCCGTCGGCCACCGAGGCGCCGGTGTACGACCTGTACGTCGGCTGACCGGGTAACCTTGCCGCCCGTGCCCCCCTCCCCGAAGTCGCTCCGCCCGGCGCGACCGGTCGGCGCGAGCGTGGCGGAGATCGTCCGGCAGACCGGCGCGGTGGTGCACCGGCCGGCGACCGCCGGTAAGCACGGCAGCGACTCAGCCGCCCCCGACCTGCGGCTCAGCGGCCTCACCCTGCGCGCCCAGGATGTCCGGCCCGGCGACCTGTTCGCCGCGCTGCCCGGCAGCAGGGTGCACGGTTCGCGCTTCGCCGGTGAGGCCATCGCCGCCGGAGCGGTCGCCGTGCTCACCGACGAGCAGGGCCTGGCGACGCTGCGGCAGGACGGCACCGACACGGTTCCCGCGCTGGTCGCGCCGTCCCCACGCGGTTTGCTGGGAGCCGTCGCGAACCTCGTCTACGGCGACCCGAGCAACACGCTGCAGGTCGTCGGCATCACCGGAACCGCCGGGAAGACCACCACCTGTTACCTGCTGGAGGCCGCCCTGGGAGCGGACGGCTCCCGCACCGGGTTGATCGGCACCGTGCAGACCCGGATCGACGGCGACGTCGCACCGAGCGCGCTCACCACCCCCGAGGCGCCGGACCTGCAGGCGCTGTTCGCGGTGATGCTGGAGCGCGGGGTCAGCGTGGTCGCGATGGAGGTGTCCTCGCACGCGCTGTCCCTCGGCCGGGTGAGCGGCACCCGGTTCGCGGTCGGCGCCTTCACCAACCTCAGCCAGGACCACCTCGACTTCCACTCCGACATGGAGGACTACTTCGCGGCCAAGGGCCTGCTCTTCGACGGCCGGTCGCGGCGGCACGTCGTCGACATCGACACCTCCTACGGCGCCCGGCTCGCCGCCGCGCACCCCGACGCGATGACCGTCAGCGTCACCGGCAAGGACGCCGACTGGACGGTGAGCGGCGTCGACGTCTCCGCCACCGGCATCCAGCACACCACCCTGGCCGGCCCGGACAACCGCAGCGTGACGGTCGATCTGGCAATCCCCGGCGCCTTCAACGTCGCCAACGTCGCCGTGGCGATCGCCTGCGTCGACGCGCTGGGCCGGGACGTCCAGCGGGCCGCCGACGCGATCGCCGGGGTCGTGGTGCCCGGCCGGATGGAGCGGGTCGACGCCGGGCAGGACTTCCTGGCCGTAGTGGACTACGCGCACAAGCCCGCTGCACTGGCGGCCGTGCTGGACGCGATCCGCGAGGACCTCACCGGCCGGCTGATCGTGGTGCTCGGCGCCGGGGGCGACCGGGACACCGGCAAGCGGCCGGTGATGGGCGCCGAGGCCGCGGCCAGGGCAGACCTGCTGATCGTCACCGACGACAACCCGCGTTCGGAGGACCCGGCCGCGATCAGGGCCCAGGTGCTCGCCGGTGCCCACGGCTGCGGGAGCCACCGCACTGATCGAGGAGATCGGGGACCGCCGGGCGGCGATCCGGGCGGCCGTCGCGGCCGCGCACACCGGTGACGCGGTGGTCATCGCCGGCAAGGGACACGAGCTCGGCCAGGACATCGGCGGCGTCGTGCACCCGTTCTCCGACCGCAACGAGCTGGCGGCCGCGCTCGCCCAGCCGCGCGCCGCAGGTGACGCTGGCGACAGCGCCGGGCCAGCTACCGTGCTGGGCGTGACAGCACCTGCCGCGTGACAGATCCCGAACAACGCGCCCCGGACCCGCCGATGATCGCAATGACGTTGGCGCAGGTCGCCCAGGCGATCGGCGTCACGGCGCCGGCTGGTGCCGATCAGGTGACGGTCACGTCGGTGGAGTTCGACACCCGCCGGATCACCCCGGGCGCGCTGTTCGTCGCGCTGCACGGCGAGAACGTCGACGGTCACGACTACGCCGCTGCTGCGGCGGCGGCCGGGGCGGTCGCCGTGCTCGGAACGTCACCGATCGAGGCCGACCTGCCCATGCTGGTCGTCAGGACCTCCCCGATCTCCCTCCCCCGATTCGACGTCCCTGGCACCGCGGAGATCCGAACGCGGACGTCCTGGAGGCGTTGGCCGCGCTGGCCCATGCCTCGGTCACCGCGCTGGTCCGCGACCACGGGCTCGAGGTCATCGGGGTGACCGGGTCGTCCGGGAAGACCTCCACCAAGGACCTGATCGCCGCGGTGCTGCGCGCCGCCGTCGACGACCCGGCAGAGGTGGTCGCCCCGCCGGAGTCCTTCAACAACGAGCTCGGCCACCCCTACACCGTGCTGCGGGCCGACGAGCACACCCGGTTCCTGGTCCTGGAGCTGTCCGCGCGCGGTCCCGGGCATGTCGCGATGCTGGCCCGGATCGCGCCGCCGCGGATCGGCGCCGTGCTGAACGTCGGATCGGCGCACCTCGGCGAGTTCGGCTCCGTCGACGCCATCGCCGTCGCGAAATCCGAACTGCCGCAGGCTCTTCCGCCCGCCGCCGAGGGCGGGGTCGCGATCCTCAACGCCGACGACCACCGGGTCGCCGCGATGGCCGCGGTGACCGCCGCGAGGTGGTGCTGGTCGGGCAGAGTGCCGATGCCGTCGTCCGTGCCGAGAACCTCCGTCAGGACGACACCGACCACTCGCAGCTTCACCCTGGTCACCCCCGAGGGCAGCGCCGAGGTCCGGCTGACCGTCGTCGGCGCGCACCAGGTCGGCAACGCGCTGACCGCCGCGGCCGTCGGCCGGGCCGTCGGGATGCCGTTGCAGAGGATCGCGGACGCGCTCAGCGCCGCCGGCGCGTCGTCGAAGTGGCGGATGGAGGTCACCGAGCTGCCCGGCGGGATCACCCTGATCAACGACGCCTACAACGCCAACCCGCACTCGATGAAGGCCGCGCTGCACTCGCTGTCGACGATCGGCCGGGGCCGGCGGTCCTGGGCGGTGCTCGGCGAGATGGCCGAACTGGGCGACACCACCAACGCCGCGCACGACGAGATCGGCCGGCTGGTGGTGCGGCTCGGGATCGAGCGGCTGATCGTCGTCCAGGGTCCCGGCGGGAGCCACCGGCGAGGCCGTCGGCGGCCGGACCGGCGCCCGTGCGCTGCACCTCGGGGCGCACCTGGAGGGGTCGTGGGGCGGGGAGTCGGAGCTGGTACCCGATCGTCGACGACGCCGTCGCCATCCTCGAGCGGGAACTGGCGCCAGGCGATGTCGTGCTGGTCAAGGCCTCCCGGTCGGCCGGACTGGAACGGGTTGCGCTGCGGCTGATCGACGACCTGCGGAACGGCCGACACGCACCCGGCGGATCCGCACCCGGCCGGTCGCCCGGCATCGGCCGACCCCGACCCGGCCGGTACGGCGGCGACCAGCGGGGACGGTCCGTGAAGACGATCCTGGTCGCGGCGCTCGTCGCGCTGGCGGTATCCATCCTGTTCACCCCGTACCTGATCCGGATCTTCTCCAAGCAGGGCTTCGGCCAGGAGATCCGCGAGGACGGACCGCAGCACCACAAGAAGAAGCGCGGCACCCCGACCATGGGCGGCGCGGCGATCATCGTCGCGATGTGGGTCGGCTACCTGGTGGCGATCGGCATCGAGTGGGTCACCGGCGGCGGTGGGCCGACCGCGTCGGCGCTGCTGCTGCTGTACCTGACCACCGGGATGGGCCTGGTCGGCTTCCTCGACGACTTCATCAAGATCCGCAAGCAGCGCAACCTCGGCCTGAACAAGCGGATGAAGTTTCTCGGCCAGACCTTCGTCGCGCTGACCTTCGGCGTCGGCGCGTTGTTCTTCCGCAATCCCGAGGGCCTGACGCCGGCATCGACATCGCTGTCCTACACCCGGGACCTGGCGTTCCTGTCCCTCGGCGCGTCGGGTTCGTCATCCTGGCCTGGCTGCTGGTGGCGGCCTGGTCCAATGCCGTCAACTTCACCGACGGGCTGGACGGTCTGGCCGCCGGGTCGTCGGTGATGGTGCTCGGCACGTACGTCGACGATCGGCTTCTTCCAGTTCCGCAACGCCTGCTGGACGGTGCTCAGCGACGCCGCGCAGGCCGGCTGCTACGACGTCCGCGACCCGCTGGACCTCGCGGTCGTCGCGGCCGCGGCGCTCGGCGGCTGCATCGGATTCCTCTGGTGGAACGCCCATCCGGCCCGGATCATGATGGGCGACACCGGGTCGCTGGCGCTGGGCGGGCTGATCGCCGGGCTTGTCCATCCTGACCAGGACCGAGTTGCTGCTGGTCGTCATCGCCGGGCTGTTCGTCGTCGAGATGCTGTCCGTCGTCATCCAGATCGCGGTCTTCAAGACCCGGCATGTCCGGGTGTTCAAGATGGCCCCGTTCCACCATCATTTCGAGTTGTCCGGCTGGGCCGAGACCACGGTGATGGTGCGGTTCTGGCTGCTGGCGGCGATGTCCGCGGCGCTCGGGCTCGGGCTGTTCTACGCCGATTGGCTGTCCCTCACCGGTGGCTGACCGGCGGCCGTCCCCGGCGCGGGCCGGCGCCCTGCCCGGCCCCGGTGATCTGGTGGTGGCGGCGGGTACCGGCGTCACCGGGCTGCCGGTCATCCGTTTCCTCGCCGGCACCGGCGCATCAGTCGTCGTCACCTCGAACCGGCCCGCTCCCGACCGCACTGGCCGGACATCGCCGGTGACGTCACCTTCGCCGGGGACCTGCAGGCACCGCCGGCCGGCACGTCGCTGGTGGTCACCTCCGCCGGCATCCCGCCGACCAACCCGCTGCTGGCTGCGGCGCCGGCCGCCGGGATCGAGGTGATCGGCGAGGTCGAACTGGCCTGGCGGCTGGACCTGGCCGGCAGGTGCGCCCGCGGAACTGGCTGGTGGTCACCGGCACGAACGGCAAGACCACCACCACCGGAATGCTGGAATCGGTGCTGCGAGCGGCCGGTTTCCAGGTCACGGCCAGCGGCAACATCGGCTGGCCGGTGCTGGAGGCGGTGCTCGCCGGCTCCGCTCCCGGTCGAGCGCCGGCAGGACCTGATCGCGGTGGAACTGTCCAGCTTCCAGCTGCACTGGGCGCCGAGCATCCGGCCCGCGGCGGGGTGGTGCTGAACCTCGCGGAGGACCACCTGGACTGGCACGGCTCGATGGACGGCCTACGCCGCCGCGAAGGCGCGCGCGCTGACCGGCAAGGTTGCGCTCGCGGTCATCGACGACCCCGGCGCGGCCGGTCTGCTGTCCGCCGATCGCCGGCGAAGCTGGTGGTGCCGGTCATCGGCGGGCGCCCGTTCCCCGGCTCACTGGGGGTGCGGCAGTCGATGCTGGTGGACAACGCGTTCGGCGCGGACGTGCTGCTAGCCGGCGGCGAGGTGCGACCGCGCCGGTGAGCACAACGTCACCAACGCGCTGGCCGCGGCCGGGCTGGCACTGGCGGTGGGCGCCAGCGGCGGCCGCGGTGGCCGAAGGGCTGCGGGCCTTCGAACCCGGCGGGCACCGCAACGTGCTGGTCGCCGAGCACGCCGGCGTGGCCTACTACGACGACTCCAAGGCCACCAACCCGCATGCCGCGCTGGCCTCGCTGCAGGCCTATCCGCGGGTGGTGTGGATCGCCGGCGGCCAGCTCAAGGGCGCCGCCGTCGACGACCTGGTCCGGCGGATCGCGGACCGGTTGGCCGGCGTGGTGCTGCTCGGCGTGGACGCCCCGATCATCGCCGCCGCACTTTCCCGACACGCGCCGGATGTCCCTGCTCCAGCTGGTGCGCGGCAAGGACGATGACGTGATGCGCACAGTGGTCCGTGCGGCCGCGCGGATGGCCGCCCCGGGTGACGTCGTCCTGCTGGCGCCGGCCGCCGCGTCGCTGGACATGTACTCCTCCTACGCGGCCCGCGGTGAAGCCTTCGCCCGGCCGCCGCCGCGGAGCTGCGAGCCGCGTGAGCCCGGATCGTGCGCCGGGACGTCCCCGGCCCGCCCGTTCCGACTCCGCCCGATCAGGACTCCTCGCCGCGCCGCGCCGGTCGCACCCGCACGGGCCGGCACAGCACCGAAGCCAGCCGCACCGAGCCGACGGCCGACGGCGGCCGGACCGGCGAGGGTCGGGCCGCGGCTCTGGCAGGCCGGCGCGCAAGCTGACCGTCGACTGGCTGGACCGGCCGATGACGTCGCTGCACCTGGTGCTGGCGATCTTCGCGCTGATGCTCGGCTTCGGCCTGCTGATGGTGCTGTCCTCGTCGTCGGTGGCTGCGTTCCGCAGCGGCGGGTCGTCGTTCTCGGTGTTCGCCAACCAGGCCACCTACGCCGGCGTCGGGCTTGATCTGCCTTCTGCGGCGCCCAGTACGTCCCGGTGCGGCTCATGCGGATCGACTATCGACCGCGGCGGTGATCATCTCGCTGGGGCTGCTGGTGCCTGCTGATCCCCGGGGTCGGCGCGCAGGTGAACGGCGCCCGCAGCTGGATCCGGCTGGCCGGCTTCCAGTTCCAGCCCAGTGAGATCGCCAAACTGGCGCTGCTGCTGTGGATGGCGCACGTGCTGGCCGCCCGCCGCTCGACCCTGGGCTCGCCCAAGGCGCTGCTGATCCCGGTGCTGCCGGTGTTCGTGCTGATGGCCGGGCTGATCATGCTGCAACCGGACCTCGGCACCACCGTCGCGCTGACCATCGTGTTCATGGCCGTGCTGTTCTTCGCCGGCGCCCCGTGGTGGACCTTCGCCGGACTCGCCGTCGCCGGGTACGGCCGGGCTTCTTCTACCTGGCCATCTCGGCCGACTACCGGCTGGCCCGGCTGCTGTCCTTCATCAACCCGGAGGCCCATCCGGACGTCTCGTACCAGTTGCTGCAGAGCCTGTACGGGATGGGCAACGGCGGCTGGTTCGGCGTCGGGCTCGGGTCAGTCCCGGGCCAAGTGGAGTTACCTGCCGAACGCCGACTCCGACTTCATCTTCGCCATCATCGGTGAGGAACTCGGGCTGATCGGCGCCGGCATCCTGCTGTTGCTGTTTGCCCTGCTGGCCTACACCGGGCTGCGGATCGCCCGCCGCAACGTCGACCCGTTCGTCAAGATCGTCGCGTCGGCGGCCACGGTGTGGCTGGTCGGCCAGGCCGCGATCAACATCGGCTACGTCGTCGGACTGCTGCCGGTGACGGGTATCCCGCTGCCGATGATCTCCGCCGGCGGCACCTCGCTGCTGATCACCATGGTGGTGTTCGGGCTTGCTGGCGAACTTCGCCCGCCGGGAACCGCAGGCCGCCGCCGCCCTGCAGGCCGGCGGGGGGCAGCCGGATGGCCCGGTTCCTGGGCCTGCAGAACGCCGACGGCTCCGCGCGCGCCCCGGTCCGCCGACGCCGCCGCGGAACCGCCTCCCGGCCGAAGGAGAAGAGCCGGTCGCCACCCGGCCGGCCGATTCGACGCCCGTCGCCGCGCGCGCGGCCACCGCGACCGCCCGCGCCACGCGGCACCGCCCCTCCAGCGGAACGGCCCGGTGGACCACACCCACCGCCGGATCGACCCGGTGGTCGCCGTCCTCCGCGCGGTCGGCGAAGAAGGACGCGAGATCCGTTTCCGCGCCTGCTACGCCGCCGACCGGCCGCGGGAAGCCGGCACCGGGCGACCGGTCGGCAGCGCCGCCGCGGAGCCGATCCGCCTCCCCGGCGACCGGCAACGGGGCCGGGCCGCCGACCCGGCCGGTCGCGACCGGCGCTCCTCGGCCCCGCCCGATCCCCGCGGCGCCCGGAACACCGCCGGGCACAACGCCGATCCCGGAGCCCGGAAAGATCGACGGCCCGCGCAGCCGCTCCGGGCAACCCCCGCCCCGCGGGACGGCGCAGGCCGCACCCGCGCCCCGAGGTCGAACGGGCCGCGTGGCGGTGACGCCGGCGGCCGCAACAGTCGGTGGGACGGCGCGTGACGAGTGTCCTGCTCGCCGGCGGCGGCACCGCCGGGCACATCGAACCGGCACTGGCGGTCGCCGACGCGCTGCTGGCCGTCGACCCGTCCATCCGGATCACCGCGCTGGGCACCGAACGCGGCCTGGAGACCACCCTGGTCCCGGCCCGCGGTTACGACCTCGAGCTGATCCCGGCGGTTCCGCTGCCGCGCAAGCCTTCCATGGACCTGCTCACCCTGCCGACCCGGATGCGCTCGGCGGTCAAGGCGACCCGGGCGATCATGACCGACCGGGAGGTGGACGTCGTGGTCGGTTTCGGCGGCTACGTCGCGTTGCCCGCCTACCTCGCCGCCCGCGGGCGGGTGCCGATCGTCGTGCACGAGGCGAACGCCAGGGCCGGCCTGGCGAACAAGATCGGCGCCCGGTTCGCCGTCTCGGTCGCCGCCGCCGTCGACGGGTCCGGCCTGAAGAACGCACACGTGGTCGGGAACCCGGTGCGGCGCAGCCTGTCCGAACTGGACCGACCGGCGCTGCGGGCGCAGGCGCGGGAGTTCTTCGGCCTGCATCCGGCGGCGCCGACGCTGCTGGTGTTCGGCGGATCGCAGGGGGCGCAGCGGATCAACGACGCGGTGTCCGCGGCCGCGCCCGACTCTCGCCCAGGTCGGGATCGGGGTGCTGCACGCCTACGGAAGTCGGAACACCATCGACGGTTCCGGAACTCCCGGCCGGAGCGCCGCCCTACGTGGCGGTGCCGTACCTGGACCGGATGGATCTCGCCTACGCGGCGGCCGATCTGGTGCTCGCCCGGTCCGGCGCCATGACGGTGGCCGAGATCGCCGCGGTCGGCCTACCGGCGGTGTACGTGCCGCTGCCGCACGGCAACGGCGAGCAGCGACTCAACGCCTCCGCGCAGGTGGCCAGCGGAGCGGCGATCATCATCGACGACGCCGACCTGGACCGGAAAGCCATTGCCACCAAGGTGATCCCGCTGGTTCTCGACGGCATCGTGCGGGACGGGATGACGGCGTCCGCGGCCGCCACCGCCCGCGAGCGGGCCGACGAGGTGGTGGCCCGGATGGTGCTGGACGCGGTGGCCGGTGCCGGCCGCGGTTCGGGCCGCGGATGATGATCGACGCAGGGTCATGACCGCTCCACCAATTCCGCAGACCGCAGAGGGCATCTCGCTCGAACGGGCCCACCTGGTGGGTGTCGGCGGCGCCGGGATGAGCGGCATCGCAAGGATTCTCGCCGACCGCGGGTTCGCCGTGTCCGGATCGGACGCCCGCGACTCACCGGTGCTCGCCGGCCTCGCCGCGCGCGGCGTGCTCACCGCCGTCGGTCACGACGCGGCCAACCTCGCACTGTTGCCCGGCGGCCCGACCGCGGTGGTGGTGTCCACGGCCGTGCGGCCGGACAACCCCGAGGTCGCCGCCGCCCGCGCCGCCGGCATCCCGGTGGTCCGCCGCGCCGATGCGTTGGCCGCCCTGATGACCGGGTACCGCGGCGTGTGCATCGCCGGCACCCACGGCAAGACCTCGACGACCTCGATGCTGACCGTCGCCCTGCAGCTGGCCGGGGCGGACCCGTCGTTCGCCATCGGCGGCGAGCTCACCGGTTCCGGTCTGGGCGCGCATCACGGCAGCGGCGACATCTTCGTCGCCGAGGCGGACGAGTCCGACGGCTCGTTCCTGTCCTTTTCGCCGCACGGCGCGGTGATCACCAACCTGGAACCCGACCACCTGGATCATCACGGCACGGCGGAGGCGTACACCGCGGTGTTCGACCAGTTCGTCGACCGGATCGAGCCCGGCGGTTTCCTCGTCGCCTGCGCCGACGACCCCGGCACCGCCGCGCTGCTGCAGCGTTCCCGGCTCCGCCGGCTCGTTCCCTACGGTCGCGACTCCGCCGCCGCGGTCCGGCTCCTCGAGGTGTCGCCGTCGGGTGCCGCGGCGGTCAGATTGGCCGACGGCAGGGAGATCGAGCTGCGGCCGTCGGTGCCCGGGGACCACATGCTGCTCAACGCGGTCGCCGCGTTGGCCGCGGGCGTCGAGCTGGGCATCCCGCCGCAGGCGCTGGCCGACGGCCTGGCCGGCTATACCGGGGTGCGCCGTCGCTTCGAGCGCAAGGGCGACGCCGCCGGCATCACCGTGTACGACGATTACGCCCACCACCCGACGGAGGTGGCGGCCCAGATCACCGCCGCCCGTTCGGTCGTCCCGCGCACACCCGCGGCCGGCGGTCGCCTCGTGGTGGTGTTCCAGCCGCACCTGTACTCCCGGACCGCCACCTTCTTCGATGCCTTCGGCCGTGCGCTGGCGGGCGCGGACCTGGTGGTCGTCCTCGATGTGTACGGCGCGCGGGAGGATCCGCAGCCGGGGGTAAGCGGTGAGCTGATCGCCTCCGCGGTCCCGGCCGGCGCGGCCGGCGTGCGGTACCACCCGGACCGATCGACGGCGGCGGAGTTCGTCGCCGGCCTGCTGCGGTCCGGCGACGTGGTGATCACCATGGGAGCCGGCGACGTCACCGCGATCGGTCCGCAGTTGCTGACCCTGTTGGAGGCGCGCGATGGCTGAAGTGTCCAGAACTTCTGTGGCGACGGGGGAGTCGGCATGAGCACCGCAATACGTCCCGCCACCGAACCGGATTCGACCGCCTCGACGGGGCGCCGCCGTCGGGCGACTCCCCGCCGCTGGCCGTGGTTCGTGGCGCTCGGAATGGTCGGCGTGCTGATCTGCGGCACGGTGTACGCGGTGTTCTTCAGTGCCCTGCTCGGGCTGCAGACCGTTACGATCACCGGTGTCCCGGCGGATGTCGCCGGCAGGATCCGGGTGGTGGCGCCGGCGGCCGACGGAACCCCGTTGGCCCGCGTCGATCTCGACGCCGTCGCGGACGATGTCGAGGCGATACCGCAGGTCTCCGACGTCGTGGTGTCGCGGGACTGGCCGCACACCCTGATGATCGCCGTGACCCCCCGCGTGCCGGTGGCGGTGACGTTGGCCAACGGCCAGTTCTGGTTGCTCGACGCGTCCGGCGATCCGTACCTGTCGGTGCCGACCCCACCCGCAGGACTGATCACGGTGCAACTGGTCGCGCCGGGCGCAGGTGAACCGTCCACCATTGCCGCCCTGACCGTCGCGTCCGCGCTGACCCCGCAGTTCCGCCCGACCGTCACCGCCATCTCGGCGCGGACGCCGTTCGATGTGGAGCTGACGCTGAAGGACGGCCGAAAAGTACTGTGGGGCGAGGCGACCGAGTCCGCGCAGAAGATGCAGGTACTGCCTGCGCTGCTCAAGGCGCAGGACGGCACCGAGTACGACATCACCGACCCCACGCTGGTCACGGTCCGCTGATCAGCGGTCGAGTCTCCAACCGTGCCGCCGGTCGTGCGTCGCGAAGGTGTTCCGCCGCCCACCCAGGTCGAGTGACGCTGGTGCGGGCGATCGAGGCCCAGGAGGCAGGATTTGCCTGCTGAAACGACACTGGACGGGTAGGCGCCTCCATATCCCCGCTCCGCACCGGTGAAAACGCACCACGTGCGCGGTCACATCACGGGAGCGACCTGCGCTCCGAGGAGAGGAACCATCATGTTGGGTAGCGCACCTGCGTTCAGCGGCTTTTCCGTCGACGACATCCCGGCCGCGAAGCGGTTCTACGCCGACACCCTGGGTGTCGCGGTGACCGAGGACAACGGGATGCTCGTCCTGCACACCCCCGGCGACCGGACCACCCTGCTGTACCCCAAGGCGGAGCATCAGCCCGCCACTTTCACGGTGCTCAATTTCCAGGTCGGCGACGTCGAGGCCGCGGTCGACGAGCTGACCGGTCGGGGGGTGACGTTCGAGAAGTACGAGTGGGTCGACGACAAGGGCATCAACCGGCGGGGCGGCCCGCTGATCGCCTGGTTCAAGGACCCGGCGGGCAACATCCTGTCGGTCATCCAGAGCTGACCCCCCTCGCGATCACCGGCACCACCGACGGGGTGACGCGCGCGATGCGGAACCGCGCCCGGCGGCGGATCGCCCGCCCGGTCGCGGGATACCGTCGAACCGTGCCCCGCCGCCCGCCGAAGTCCCTGCGCGCCATCGCAGCGGAGGATCTGCAGGCCAGATACGGCACCCGGTCGTCCGCCGATGACGAGACCCGGCCGCTCGGCGGCCGGGAGACCCAACACACCCGCGACGGTGAGTTCTTGGTCCGGACGGTGCCCGGCTCGGCCACTCGCAAGCCGTACCGGTGCCCCGGCTGCCAGCAGCTCATCCCGGTGGGCACGTCGCACGTGGTGGTGTGGCCGACCGAGGACCCGTCGTGGATGGAGTCGTCGGGGGACAGCCGCCGGCATTGGCACCGGTCCTGCTGGCACCGCCGGTCCACCAGGGGCGGCCCCGGGCTTTCCTGATGGCGCCGCCGGCCGCGACCCGAAGCTCAGGCGGCGAGAAACAGTGCCAGCACTGCGGTGTCGGCGTCATCTGACGGATTGATCCCGGCCCGGCTCACCATGCTGGTGATGTTCCCGTCGCGGTCGGCCTCGACCCACGCGGCGCGGTGATCGAGCCCGAGGTGCGGCAACCCCGGCAGCAGAACACACCCGGAGGCGACCTCGTCATACTCGGGGAGGGTCGGCCGGATCTCCGTCGGCGGATGCAGCACGATCAGCCCGGGCGGCTGGTGGGCGGCGAACTGTCCGGGCAGGACCGCGTTGTCGCCCACGATGGTGCCCTCGGCCATGACGACGCCCACGGTGCCTGGCGCCGGGTCGTCGGGCAGTTCTTCGCGGACCCGGAACACCGTGCTGGTCGGCAGCATGCCGGGCACGCTGGCCACCCGCACCGCGAGCAACAGGAAGCGGGCCCATTCCACGGTGCTCGCCGGCCACCGACCGGAGACGAGGAATCCGCTCAACAGTCCTTCGGCGTGAAAGGGCGACACTTCGACCGAATGGTCGTCGGACTGTCTCATGGTCAACCTCCATCGCGGGGGATGGGTCATGCTGAATCACAAGCGTGTTGGCACACAAGACCCCCTGAGTGCTAAGCCATTTGGGCGGTGACGCGCGCGTCACGGCGGTGTTACGAAACCGTCCCGAACCACTATTTCGAGCGCTCGTCACCCGACCGGCAGATGTAACAGTGCGAAATAGATCTCACCCTCGCACAGGATCAACCCGAGCGGGTACGCCCGTTCACCCCTCGGATCGAGACCAATACTGGTCGCATGACGCCCCTGCCCCTCGCGCCGCTCTCCTTCGCCGACAAGCCGACTCTGATCGGGAACGGGGTCGTACTGCGACCGATCGGTCCGCAGGACGCCGACGCGATGATGGCGGCACTGAACGACGCCGAGCTGATCCGGTTGACCGGGACCCACGCCGAGTTCACCCGCGAGCAGATAGAGGAGTACTGCGCCACCCGCGCGGAGAAGGACGACCGCCTCGATTTCGCGGTGCTGGACCGCGGCAACGGGGACTACCTCGGCGACCTGGCGATCACCGGACTGGACCCGGACAACCGTTCCTGCGGCTTCCGCATCGCGCTGCGGACGGACGTCGCCGGACGCGGGTACGGCACGGACGCCACCAGGCTGATCCTCGACCACGTCTTCTCCCTCGGTGTTCATCGGGTCGAGCTGGAGGTATACGCCTTCAACCCGCGGGCGCGTCACGTGTACGAGAAGGCCGGATTCATCCACGAGGGCACGCTGCGGCAGGCCCTGCGGTGGAAGGGCGAGTGGGTGGACGCCGCGATCATGGCTGTGCTGGCGACCGATCCTCGCTGACGACGCGGCAGCAGCGCCGACCCGCGGTCAGCGCCGGCAGGCGATCAGCGTCGGCAGGCGTCGGTCACCGTCACCACCAGGGACTCGGCGTCGCGCACGGTAGCGGCCAACCCCGCCGGCGTGGAGTCGAGACCGGTGAACAGGCCGTGCGCCCTGTTCGCGAAATCGACCGGCGCGGAGGGCAACCGGGCCGCCCCGGCGACGGCACCCTTTTCGTTGACCAGCCACCGGCCGTCCCGGCCGTGCAGGGCGTGCGCGCACAGCACCGCGATCCGGAACAGGCAGCCCGCGACGTAGGTGGCGTCGGACCTGGTCACCGCCTTACCGGCAATGCCGACGAGAAATGCTGCCTCCCAAAGACATTGCTCGACGAGCGCAACGCGCAGCGCGTCCGGGTAGGAGCGGGCCGCGCGTTGCAGAGCCGCCAGTTCGCCGGTGGGATCGGCCAACAGAACCCCCAGCGCGAGCTCGCCGGGATAGGAGAAGTCGGGCACCCCGAACGGATGCCCGATCTGCTGGTGAAAGGTGAATTGGCCGACAACTGCTCTCTGCCAACAGTTCCGTACCCGGTCGACGCCACGGTAGATCCAGTCCACCGGCACGCCGTCCACGGTCAGCCAGCCGCCGCCGTCCACCCACGGTCCCCACCCGCCGGGCTCGGTCAGTTCCGCCGACGGACCGGCAATCCGACGCGCCAGCACGGTGAGAGCCGCGACGTCGAGCGGCGGCCGGTAGTACAACCCGAGATCGACGTCGGAGGCGCGGGTGTGGTCGCCGCGCGCGCGGCTGCCACCCAGCGCAACTCCGACCACTCCGGCAACCCCCGTCAGCTTGACGGCAAGCTGCCGAAGCCAACCATCGTCGGCGGTGATCGTCATGCCTGAAGTATCGGGCATCCGCGCCGCCGCCATCCGCGATTTCCGACCGAACCCGGTTGCGGAGTCGCGCGTACCTTGGCGCCATGCCGATGATCACCATTCACGACACCGCCACCGCAGCAGGCGACGACAACGGGCTCCGCCCCGCCTATCTCGCCGAACCGGTCCCGGTGATCGACCGACCCGGGCCGTGGCCGGGCGTGGTGGTTATCCATGACGCCATCGGAATGACCGACGACATCAAGGAGCAGGCGGACTGGCTGGCCGCGGCGGGACATGTCGCGCTGGTTCCCGACCTGTACAACGGCAGGTCGATGGTGCGCTGCATCAACAGCACCTTCGGTCAGCTGATCGCGCAGCAGGGACCGGTGTTCACCCAGATCGAAGCGGCACGAGCGCATCTCGCGGCACTGCCGTCGTGCACCGGCACCGTCGGGGTGATCGGCTACTGCATGGGCGGCGCGTTCGCGCTGCTGCTGGCGGCGCGGCCGGGATACGCGGCGGCAAGCGTCAACTACGGTCCGCTGCCCAAGAACCTCGACGAGGTGCTCGCCGGGTCCTGCCCGATGGTCGCCAGCTACGGCGCCAAGGATTTCAGCCTCAAGGGCGCCGCCCGCAGGGTGGAGTTGGGCCTGGCCAGGGCCGGCGTGCCCGCCGACGTCAAGGAATACCCGAACGGGCGGCACAGCTTCATCAATCGCCTGGCCGTGGCGTCACCCCTCGCGGTGCTGATGAGGGTCGGCGGCGACGGTTACGACCACGACTCGGCCGCCGATGCCAAGCAGCGGATCCTCGCTTTCTTCGACCAGCACCTGCGCACGGAGCAATCCCTAGCCCGCCGGCTCGGCGCCGCTAACGCCGCGCCCGGGCCGTCGGCATTCCGGGCACCGACCGGTTCACTTCGGAGTCGGGAGGTCAGCCGGGCTTTGTGGGTGCCCGGCGGCGCCGACGGGCACGCGGTGGTCCGACGGATTCTCGCTCGCGCAGTGGCATGGGGACTCGCTGAACGATCGGTGCCCGATCCGGGATTGAGGAGAGTCTCCACGGCCCGGCGGCCCATCTCGAAATGCGGTATGGCGACCCTGGTCAGCTGTGGCCGCAACCATCTGGCCAGGTCGGAATCGTCGAAGGAGATCACCGAAACATCATCCGGGACATTCATGCCGAAGCTCCTGCAATGGCCTGATAGGTGCCCATCGCGACCCGGTCGTTGAGGCAGATGAAGGCGCTCGGCCTGTGACCGGCAGCCAGGATATCCACTGACCGCCGTGTGCGCGTATTCGGGCCACCACAGCGCGTCGATGGATCCATCAGTTCGGTGCCCTGCTCACGCAGCACACTCCTCGACGCCCGCCAGCCGTTCCGCGGCCGACAATCACGTTCTGGCAGCCTCTCTCCGACGATCAACGATCCCGTCCCGGTGACCGTGCCGCAGCAATTCCCGCACTGCTGCCCTGCCGGCCTCGCGGTCGTCCGGAATGACCGACGGCAGACGCCTTTCCCCTGGCCATGGAATTCAGCAGCACCAGCGGATGCTCGCGCAATGTCTTCGACGATGCGACATCCCGGGTGTACATGGACGCGTAGACGAAGCCACCGACTCCGCGGTCGAGCATGCTCTCGATCAGACCGCTTCTCGACCTCTGGGTCGCCCTCCGTTTCCCCGATGAACATCAGGTGCTCGTGCAGCAATGCTGTGGTCATGACTGCCTCGAATGACCTCGCCGGCGAAAACCTCTGAAGCGATCACGTCGGACAGCAGGCCGATCGTCTGGGAAAGGTTGGTGCGCAGGCTGCGGGCCAGCAGGCTGGGCCGGTAGTTGAGTTCGCGAGCGGCCCTCAGCACCCGTTGCTCGGCGTCGCTGGAGATGCGCATGTCCCGGCGCCCCGTCATCACGAATGATGCGGTCGTGCGGGACACGCCGGCACGCTGTGCGACGTCCATCAAGGTCACCCGGGGGGTCGTCACCCGCGATGCCCCGTCATCGCGTCCTCCGGTCCGTCGATGTGATCCAGCGCGATCGTTAGATCACACCGCCAAGCCTCGCAGTCGGCCCATCCGATGTGACAGGTCATGACATGGTCAAGGCCGCCGTGCGGCCGCATGCCGAGTCGACCCGAGCTATGCCCGATTTAGCTGACGGCGTCGTCGAATCGCTCCGCCCGGATTCAGCCGTCATCACCGGATCGACGGTTCTTCACAGCCGTCGTCGGAGAGGTGCGCCGTGCGCAGCATCTTCGAGTTGCGCGACGGTCCGTAGATGCAGTTGTGATCGCACGACACTATCCCGTGCTTGACATCAGCCGCTCGAACGAGGAATCCTCTGGCTAACCCGATTCAGCAGACGCCTGACGCAGCGTCCATCGCTTAGATGGCCACGTGCGCGTCGTTGCTCCGTAAGGGCCAGAGACGCCCATCCCACTGAAAGCGTTGAGGAGTCAGCACCATGCACCTACGAAAGGCGCGACTGGCGGCATTGACCGGCATCGTCGCGATCGCGGTCGCCGCCTGCGGCGGCGGATCGAGTTCCAGTAGCAGCTCCACGCAGCGCGCGGCAGCCGCAGTCCCCCAGCGGTGGGACGCAGCGTGGCGGCGACGGTCGGCCGCCACTCGCGGCTGGTACTGCCGCCGCTGGCGGTCCGCCGGGACGTTGACCATCTGGGCCGACGATCTGTACGGGCCCGCGATCAAGACGGCCAGTGCCGCATTCGCCGCGCGACAATGGCGTCACCGTCGACGTCCAGACCGTCTCCAAGGATCTGCAGGCGCAGTTTGTCACCGCCTCGCAGGCCGGAACCGGTCCTGATCTGGTGATGGGGGCGCACGACTGGATCGGCAACCTGGTGCAGAACGGCGCGATCGATCCCATTCCGATGACGGACGCCACCAAGAATCTCTTCCAGAAGCCCGCCATTCAGGCGGTGACCTTCAACAGCCAGATCTACGGCGTTCCGTTCGCCCTGGAGAACATCGCGCTGTATCGCAACACCGACCTGGCCCCGACCGCGCCGGCAACGTGGGAGGAATTGCAGGCCACCGCGACCGCAGCTGCAACAGGCAGGCAAGGTCAGTGAACTGCTGGCGTTGCCGATCGGCACCGATGGCGGGCCCGCGCCGTACCACGTGCAGCCGATCTTCACCTCGGGCGGCGGAGTCTTCCTCGTGCAGAACCCGGACGGCAGCTACGACACCAAGCAAATGGAGATGGGCAGCCAGGGCAGCATCAACGCGATGACCAAGATCGGCCAGATGGGCGCCGCCGGTCTGCTCAAGACGTCCATCGGTGCGGACAACGTGGCCACGCTGTTCACCGACCAGAAGGCAGCGTTCATGGTGTCCGGCCCGTGGAACCTGCCGGCGGTGACGAAGTCCGGGGTGAAGTACGCGATCTCCGATCTGCCCAAGTTCGCCGACGGCACGGAGGCGCAGCCGTTCATTGGTGCGCAGAACCTGTACGTCGCGGCCAAGGGCAAGAACAAGGCGCTGGCGCAGGAGTACGCGACCAACTTCTTCATCCAGCCGGAGGTGGCGAAGGCGCTGTACGACGTGCAGCCCCGCCCACCGGCACTGCAGTCGGTCTATAACGAGGTCGCCGCCAGCACCCCGGATATCAAGGCCTTCGGCGAGGCGGGTGTCAACGGACAGCCGCTGCCGTCGATCCCGCAAATGGCATCGCATTTTCGACCCATGGGGCAAGGCTCTGGTGAGCATCGTCGGCGGAGCCGACCCGACGACGACCACCCAGCAACTGGCCACCACGATCAATGGAATCCTCGGCAACAGCTGATGTTGGGCACCCGGAGCGGCGGTCGGCCGCTCCGGGTGCCGAGCCCGATTTGCGCGCGTCCCTCGGGCCTCTCCGCGGGCGGGCCACATCCCGATCGTCATAGAAGTCAGTGCGTGGCAACCCGTGGACAAGGAGACCAGCGTGGCTCAACAGGCCCAGAACGTTCGTGAAACGGAAGATTCACCGCCACCGGAATCGCCGGGCGGAATGATGAGGCTGGCCCCCCGAAGTGGTTCAACCGCTGGGCCTGATCATCAAGTTGATCATGCTGGGATTAGCGGTTGCCATTGCGATCTGGGGTGCCATTCCGCTGATCAACGCCAAGAACTGGATCGCCCTGGCGATTCTCATCGCGGCCACCATCGCGATGCTCTACATCTACCTCACCCCGAAGTGATCCCGGCCAAGTACCTGTTCTTCGGCACCATTTTTCTGCTCGCCTTGCAGGTGACGCCGGTGCTATACACGGTGAGCACCGCATTCACCAACTTTGGTGACGGGCATCGCGGGACCAAGCAGGATGCCGTCGTCGCGATCGAATCGGCGTCGGTCACCCAGGCGCCGGGTTCCGAGGTCTACCAACTCGCTATCGCCACGGATTCGGGCGGTGCCCTCGTCTTCCTGCTCACCGACTCCACCGGCGCGGCGTTCGTCGGAACACCGGACGGGCTCACCCCCCTCGAGCCTGGCACTTTCACTGCCGGGGCCACCGGCAAGATCACCAATGCCGACGGCTACACGGTGCTGAACATCGGTGAGGCATCCGCCCGGAGCGCGGAGATCACCACCTTTTCGGTGCCGACGCCCGATGGCGCCATCCGCAGCCAGGGTCTGTCCACCGCCTTCGAGGGGATCGCCGGTCAGAACTACGAGGAATCCTGTGACTGTGTGACCGACTCGGCCACCGGGGTGGTCTATACAGCGGACAACGACACCGGCGCCTTCGTCGACCCGAACGGCAACCGACTGGCCCAGGGCTGGAAGGTGGGTGTCGGCTTCAAGAACTTCGTCGACATCTTCACCAATCCCGTCATCACCGGATCGTTCTTCAAGATCCTGGTCTGGAACTTCGCGTTTGCGTTGTTGGTGCCGGTCATCACGTTCGCCATGGGCCTGCTGCTGGCGCTGGTGTTCAACAGCGACGCGCTCAAGGGACAGCGCATCTACCGCTCGCTGTTGATCCTGCCGTACGCGATGCCGGCGTTCGCCATGCTGCTGGTCTGGCGGGACATGTTCAACCGCGACTTCGGTCTGATCAACAACGCGCTCGGCTCTGAATGTCGACTGGTTCGGCCAGCCCTGGTCGGCCAGGGCGGCGGTGCTGATCATCCAATTGTGGATGGGCTTCCCCTATATGTTCCTGGTCTGTACGGGCGCCCTGCAGTCCATCCCGTCGGACCTGGTGGAAGCCGCCGGTGTGGACGGTGCCAAGCCGGGCAAGGCCTTCCGGACGATCACCTTCCCGTTGTTGTTGGTGGCCACCGGGCCGCTGTTGATCACCACCTTCGCCTTCAATTTCAACAACTTCAACGCGATCTACCTGACCAGTGGCGGCGGGCCGTTCCCGGTGGACAACCCGTCGGCCGGAGCGACCGACCTGCTCATCAGCTACACCTATCGGCTCGCCTTCGGCGGCGCCGGCGCCAACTACGGTTTCGCCGCCGCGGTGTCGATCCTGATCTTCCTGATCGTGGCGGTCATCTCGATCATCGGATTCAAGCGGACAAAGGTCCTGGAGGAGATCAACTGATGAGCGACGCATCCGTCATCGCCACCGAGCTGGAATACACCTCGCACGGCTCCGATGGTCCGCCGCACGTTGTCAAGCTCGGCAGCGCGAGAGGCAACTGGTTCCGGCGGACCGGTTGGCGGCATCTGGTCGGCATCATCGCGCTGGCCTTCGCGCTCTTCCCGGTGCTGTTCGTGGTGTCTGCGGCGTTCAATCCGCTCGGCACGCTGAGTTCATCGTCCTTGATCCCCAAGACCTTCAGCCTCGCCAACTTCACCAAGCTGTTCGAGACGACCAGTTTCTGGACCTGGTTCTACAACTCCATGGTGATCTCGCTGCTGTCGGCGGCGCTGTCCTTGTTCATCTCCGCCTGTGCCGCGTTCGCGTTCTCCAGGTACCGATTCAAGGGTCGGCGCTCCGGGATGCTGTTCATTCTGTTGGTGCAGATGTTCCCGCAGACCCTCGCCATCGTTGCGATCTACCTGATCTTCGTCGAGGTCTCGGATCTGTACCCGGCGATCGGTTTCAACACGTCGGCCGCGCTGATCCTGCTCTTCCTCGGTGGTGCTTTGGGCGTGAACACCTGGTTGATGAAGGGCTTCTTCGACACCATCCCGAAGGATCTGGACGAATCGGCCAAGGTCGACGGTGCCACCCACGCGCAGATCTACTTCGGCATCATCCTGCCGCTGGTCACCCCCATCCTGGCCATCACCGGGTTGCTCTCGTTCATCGCGACGATCAGCGAGTTCATCATCTCGAGCGTGTTCCTCACCCAGGACGACGCGAAGACCGCGGCGGTCGGTCTGTACGGGCTGATCGCGGATGGTCAGCAGCGCAACAACAACTTCGGCATCTTCGCCGCCGGCGCGCTCATCGTGGCGATCCCGACGGTCGCACTGTTCCAGTTCCTCCAGCGCTACATCGTCGGCGGCATCACCGCCGGCGCGGTCAAGGGCTGATTCCTCACTCCACGATCAGAAGGGTTGTCAGTCATGGCCTCGGTAACGCTGGACAAGGTCAACAAATTGTACGAGAACGGTTTCCATGCGGTCCGTGATCTCGATCTGGAAATCGCCGACGGCGAGTTCCTGGTCCTGGTCGGACCGTCCGGTGCGGTAAATCCACCGCGCTGCGGATGGTGGCGGGGCTCGAGGACGTCTCGACCGGCGTGATGAAGATCGGCGACCGCGTGGTGAACACGCTGTCTCCGCGCGAACGCGACATCGCGATGGTCTTCCAGTCGTACGCGCTGTACCCGCACATGACGGTCGGCGACAACATCGCCTACGGCCTGAAGATCAGGAAGATGGACAAGGCCGAGATCGCAGCGTCGGGTGAAGAAGGCCGCCGACATGCTCGAGCTCGGCCCGATGCTGGAGCGCAAACCCAAACAGCTCTCGGGTGGTCAGCGGCAGCGGGTGGCGATGGGCCGGGCCATTGTCCGTGAGCCGCAGGTGTTCCTGATGGACGAGCCGCTGTCCAACCTGGACGCCAAGCTCCGCGTGCAGATGCGCGCCGAGATCTCCCAGGTGCAGCACGATCTGAACGTCACGACGCTGTACGTCACGCACGACCAGATCGAGGCCATGACGATGGGCGACCGGGTCGCGGTCATCAAGGGTGGCATCCTGCAGCAGGTCGGTCCACCGCAGTTCCTCTACGACAACCCCGCCAACATCTTCGTGGCCGGCTTCATCGGCTCCCCGCCGATGAACCTCGGCATGGGCACCGTCATCCGGCGCGGCGACGGTCTCGGTTTGCAGTTCGGCGCGAGCGACCCTCGCCCTGCATCCCGGCTGTCGTCGCGGATCATCCGGCATTGGCCAACTGGGTGGACCGGCACATCGCCGTCGGCATCCGCAGCGAGGACATGGAGGATGCCAACCTGGTCCAGCGGCGGCGCCCCGGAGGATTCCACCCTCGACGCCACCGTCGGCCTGACCGAGGCACTCGGGTCGGAGATCGTAGTCCATTTCGATCTCGACGTACCCGAAGGTCGTCACGGAGGACACCAAGCTGCTGGAGCACGACTCGGGGGCAGACGACACCGGTCTGTCACACCGACGCCACCCGGTTCGTCGCCTCCTTCACCCCGCGCTCCCGAGGTCCGGTTCGACGAGAAGATCCGGGTTGTCGGTCGACACCGAACGGCTGCACTTCTTCGACCCCGAATACGGGTATCGCCGTCCGCGACTGAGCGACGAGAGGACGCACAGTCCCGGGCTCCGGTGCGCTGGACGCGACGACAGAGAGGTTCGAATGGTTCAATCTGACCGCTACCGCCCGCTCCCGGACGTGCGGATCGTTCATCCGGAGTGGATCGAAGAACGCGACGATCTATCAGATCAACACCCGTCAGTTCACCGACGAGGGCACCTTTATCGCCGCCGAAGCGCACTTGCCCAGTTGCAGGACCTTGGTGCGGTGATCCTCTGGCTGATGCCGGTGCAGGTGATCGGCGAGAAGAACCGGAAAGGCACCCTCGGCAGTCCCTACGCCGTCAAGGACTACTACGCGGTGGAGCCCTCGCTCGGCACCATTGACGATCTCCGGCATTTCGTCCACGCCGCCCACGACCTGAGGGATGTACGTCATCCTGGACTGGGTCGCGAACCACACGGCCTGGGACAGCAACCTGGTCACCGAGCATCCCGAGTGGTACGCCCGGGATTGGAAGGGGACTTCCACCCCACACCCTGGTGGGACTGGGTCGACATCATCGACCTGGACTACGACAACGCTGAATTGCGCGAGTACATGACGAATGCGATGAAATTACTGGGTGTCGGAAGCCGATGTCGACGGCTACCGTTGTGATATCGCGGGCTTCGTTCCGACCGATTTCTGGGAGCAACGTTCGGCGCCGAATTCGATGCGATCAAGCCGGTGTTCATGCTTGCCGAGTGGGAGATCACGGGATCTGCACGCCGAGGCCTTCGATATGACCTATGCGTGGAGCTGGAACGAGACCCTGCATCGGATCGCCATCGGGCAAGGCCGATCTCGAGCAACTACGGGTGTACTACGCGTGGAACGAGAAGGCCTATCCGGCGGACATCATGCGGATGTGCTTCGTCAGCAACCATGACAAGAACGCCTGGGAGGGCACCGAGTTCGAGCAGTTCGGTGAGGCGCTCGAGGCAGCGATCGTGCTGTCGGTCGTCGGCGAGGGCATGCCGCTGATCTACAGCGGACAGGAGGCCGGCAACGACAAGCGGCTGGAGTTCTTCGAACAGGACCCGATCGTCTGGCGACGAACATCCGCTCGGCGAGCTTTACCGGGACTTGTTCGGGTTGAAACGGACCGAACACCGCGCTGTGGAACGCTCACTGGGGCGCGCGGATGATCGATGTGCCGACCACCGCGACCACCGCAGTCTTCAGCTTCGTGCGGCGAAACGACCAAGACAAGGTCTTCGCGGTTTTCAACTTCTCGGCATCCGGTCGGCACGTCACGTTCCACGAATCGTCTGTGCCACGGTGCCTATGTGGACTTCTTCTCAAGGCGCAGCGCTCGAGTCATCGACGAGAGACATACGCTCCAGCTGGACCCCTGGGAATACCGGCTCTACGTGGCCGGTGACGTCGACCGCCACACGTCTCCTCGACGGCTATAGGCGCCGCTGTCGCCCGGGGCCAGATCCGTTGGCTGCATGCGGCCGCCGTGCTTCGCCGTGTGCAGCCGTACGGTGCATTGTCCACGAACCGAGTACAGCCGACAAGCCAGTGCCCTGACCGTTGCCGGCAGATCTAACCGCCGGGGGCAGGTGATAGCGATGGTCGAGGACTGGCAGTTCTCCGCACCATGACGGCTCAGCCATCTACGTTTCCGATCTGTACCCGAGCCTCTGGTGACCGTGTTCAGGTTCATCTGCGGATTCCCCGCTCGTCCGACATCACCAACGTTCTGCTGCGTACCTACGTCGACGGTGAGCAGTCCCTGGTACCTGGCACAGCTTGACCGGGAAGACACCCGGGACCGGTGGTACCGAGGTGTGGTGACGATGCTGAATCCGGTGGTCAACTACCGCTGGCTGCTGGCGGCGAGGCAACCCGGTATCAGTGGCTGAACGGCACCGGCCTTCACCAGCACGATGTCACCGATGCGGCCGATTTCCGGCTGACTACCCATCCTGGTCCGCCGGCCTGGACTGCCGATGCCGTGTTCTATCAAATCTTTCCCGACCGATTCGCCCAGATCCACCGCAGCGGATGCGCGGGAAACCCCGCAGTGGGCGATACCCGCAATCGTGGGACGACCCGGTGATCGGACGTGGTCCCGAAGACGCCGTATCAGCTCTACGGGGGTGATCTCGACGGGATCATCGAGCACCTGGATCACATCGCTTCACTCGGGGCCAACACGATCTATCTGACCCCGTTCTTTCCGGCGCAGTCCAATCACCGCTACGACGCGTCCAGTTTTCAGCAGGTCGATCCAATCCTGGGCGGTGACGAAGCACTGACCCGACTGACAGCCGCCGCTCACGCGAGGGGTATGCGGGTGATCGGTGACCTCACCACCAACCACTGCGGTGATGTTCACGAATGGTTCAAGGCGGCCATTGCCGATGCCTCCTCGCCGAAGGCCCGCTATTTCCTCTTCGGCAACCACACCCAACGGAATACGTGTCGTGGTTTGACTACCCGTCGCTGCCCAAGTTCGACCACCAGAACCCCGAACTCCGCCGCGAACTTTACGAAGGACCGGATTCGGCCGTGGCGCGCTGGCTGAAACCGCCCGCCGCCCTGGACGGATGGCGGATCGACGTGGCCAACATGACCGGTCGGCATGGCATCGTCGACCTCAATCACGAGGTGGCCACAGGTATCCGGCACACCATGGCCGAGGTGCATCCGGCATCGCTGCTCATCGCCGAACACAGCCACGACGCCTCCGCCGGACCTGCTGGGTGACGGCTGGCACGGCGTGATGAACTACGCCGCTTTCACCCGCCCGCTCCTGCAGTGGCTCAAGCCGGATGGCCCGATGACGTTCGAACCCGGCCCGTTCACGGCCATCCCGCGGTTGACCGGCATCGATGTCGTGGCGACCATGCGTGAGTTCGCCGCGGCCAGCCCGTGGCGGTCGACCGCCGCCGCCTTGAATCTTGTGGGCTCACATGACACCGCAAGGATTCTCACCACACTCGGCGACGAGGACCTGGTCAAGGTCGCCTTCGGTGTGCTGGCGGCGATGCCCGGCATCCCCATGCTGTACGCCGGCGACGAGATCGGCCAGGAAGGCGACAACGGGGAAGACGGACGCCGACCCTACCCCTGGCATCACCGAAATCGGTTGGAATCGCGACATCCTCGACTGGATCCGCGATCAACCCTCGGAGAACGCGGCAAAGTACCCGCCCTACGTACCGGTGGCCTTCGCTGGGTCAGCGTCACCGACGACACCCTCACCTTTCTCCGCGAAACCGGCGACGAGACCGTCCTGGTCCATGCAAATCGCGGACCGAGTAATCCAGCTGCAACTTCCTGCGCACTACTTCGGTCATCGCCTCATCGGCCTCACCGGCACCCCCGACCTCGTCGCCGTTGGTGAGCACCTCACGCTGCCCACTGCTGGCCCGGCCTTCCACTGGTGGTATCTCGGAGAGGAACAGGCGTGAGCCGTCGGCGCTGAGATCCCGGCGAGCGAGACCAGGCGAATCTCGTCGTCCACCCGAATGTCATCAGCTGCCAACGAGGCTCTTCTCGGCAGCGCTCGTCACTGTCCCGGTGGCGGATGAGCGGTTGAGCGTCCTTTGCTGCTCTACCGAACGGACCCTGTCCGTTACGATAGACCACGGGGTGTCGGCGACGGTCTCCAACAGCACGTCGGTCAGGTCCCGCAGTTCCGACAGGACGCGATCCCTCGGCCCTGTCTCCGACGTAGGCGAAGCGGACGAGCACGGCGGCATCGACAAGCCCGGTCCGGGCATCCAGCGGAGCGAGCCTCGTACCGGTGGTCACCGAAGCGCTGGCATTCGCCGGCAGTGTCGCCATCCAGTCGCGCCAGGCCTGGACGGCATCCGCGTTGTTGGGCAGCCACAGTTCACCGGCGAGAAGCGAGGGCAACGGCAACAGATCGATGGTCATCGCCGTGACGAAGCCCAGCGACCCACCGCCGACCCGGAGCCTGTCGAACAGGTCGGGATCGTCGGCGGCGTCCACCCAGACCAGCTCGCCGGTCGCGGTGGCGACCTGCAGGGCCCGCACGTGAGCCGGCGCGACCCGCGGCAGTCTGCTCGCCCGGGGCAGGCGGCTGGCACGGCGGTCGACATCATCGAGGTGGGAGCCTGCGGCGACGGCGAAGAGCCCGAACGGCTCCGCGGCGTCCAGCACCTGCGTCCAGCCGGCGGCGACGCCGATCGTCGCGGTCCTGGTCGCCGGATCGATCGACACGTCGGCGAGTAGCCGGGTCACGATCAGCACCTCGCCGGTCCCGCTGGCCCTGCCGGGGAGCTGGATTGCCGCCCGCCGGCCGGCCCGGGCCGCCATGCGGACGGCGGCGGCGACGTCGGCGGCCCGCGCAGCGATGACGATGAACTCCGCCCGACGGCGGGCGGTGTCGGAGAAACCGAAGCCGGCGGCCGGGAAGCTCGGGTCGTCAGGGGTGACGACGTCGCCGTCGATACCCGCGCGCAGGGTCTCGGCGAGGGCGGCGGTGCTGATCGGGCTCGCGATGCTCATCGGGTCTCCAGTCGGTTCTCTTCGAGTACCGGCTCATCAGACCCAGGACCGCTGAAGAACCGGTGAAGGTTCGCTGAAGGACCGCTGAAGCGGGCGCTGCAAGCGGTGACCCGTGCGGCAGCTGCCCGAACGGGCAACCTCTGTTGCCCGTCCGGACGCCCTCCGACGATTGCCGCGCTCGACCGGTCGGCGCCAGGATCGATCATGCATGCTCGAGTGCGCGGTGAACCGCGGGCGGCGCGCGACCGCGGGCCCATGCCGTCCGACGAGCGGTTGCCGACGGAGCCGCTTCACGGATCGGTGGGCCGCACCGCACGGCCCGACGTGCAGCGCTCGGACCCGCGGGCTGTGCTTGCCCTGCAACGAGCGGCCGGTAACCGCGCGGTGGCCGGGGCGATGACCGGACCAGCCCCGCTCCGGAACGAGCCCAGGGTGCAACGGGACGACACCGACACCGACAGCACCCCGACCCCGGCGCCGACCGCAGCGCCGACCAACGCCCCGCGACTGCTGCCGGGTTCGCTGTTCCTCGCCGACACCGGCGAGTTCCTGCGCAACCGGCCCACGTTGGCACCGAGCGGCGTCCTGCCGGTCCTGCCGCCGGGCCAGATCACCGGCCTGATCGACTGGGGGGACGTCGGCGCGGCGTACCGGAACCGGCGGCTGACCCTGGAGAACCGGGATCGGGAGCTGATCATCGGCCACTGGCAGCGCTGGTATCCGGTCGCACAGGCGCTGCATCGCCTTCCGGGGGCGTCCGCCCTGTTCGACACGCCCGCCGCCATCATGAACACGATGAGCGCGAAGATGATCGACTCCGCACTCTCCGGTGACAACCCGGACGTCATCGAGCGGTTCAACCGGCAGGCCGAGCAGTTCGGGGTCAGCACCACCACTGTGTCGGTGACCGTCAAGCGTTTCTGAATCGTCGCGGCGGCGACCCTCGTCCGCTCGCAGCGTCGGAACAACGCCACTCGTCACGAAGCAACCGCCGGAGACGGTGTGCGGTGCCGGCAGAAGGTGCAACGACGCCCTGAACCGCCGAGCAGTGCACCGAAGACGACCGCACCGAAGACGACCGGGCAACGATGAACCGCCCGCCGGCGCCCGACGGCCGACCGATGACTCGGGCGGGAAATTCATGTCTGACAGGGATGGACGACGTGGCGCAACGGCTTTCCGACTCGCCGGGCGGGTCGGTCCTCCTGCCCGTGGCCATCCATCCGCGACGCCCGAACACCTGACAAGGAGGAACATGAGCGGATTCTCCGCGGCTGGTCTGGAGCGGCTGGCCGGGGTGGCAAGGTCGCATGTCGGGCCCGACCGAGTGCCCGGCCTCGTTGCACTTGTCGCATCCGGTGAAGACTTGCACGCGGAGGTGTTGGGCTCGCTCACCGTCGGCGGGCCGCCGGTGCAGCGGAACTCCCTGTTCCGGATCGCTTCGACGACCAAGCCGATCACCGGCGCGGTGACGATGGCGCTGATCGACGACGGGCTACTCGGGCTCGACGAACCCGTTGCGCGGCTGCTGCCGGAGCTTGCCTCTCCGCGGGTGCTGCGGCAGATGCATGGACCACTTGACGACACCGTCGCCGCGGTCCGCGGTATCACGGTGCGGGATCTCCTGACCTTCACGTACGGCTTCGGGATGCGGATGGAGATGTTCACGGCCGAGGAACCATGGCCGGTCGTCGCCGCCGCCACGGATGCGCAACTGACGACGCTCGGTCCCCCCGATCCGGATGTCCCGCCGGCGGCGGATGATTGGATCAGGCGGCTCGCGTCGTTGCCGCTGATGGCCCAACCCGGGGAGCGCTGGCTGTACAACAGCGGTGCGCAGGTTCTGGGCGTGCTGTGCCAACGGGCGGCGGGAACGTCGTTGATCGAGGTGCTGCGTGATCGCCTTTTCGAGCCGCTCGCCATGACGCAGACCGCGTTCTTCGGCACCGAGGTCTCGCGGCTCGCCACGGCCTACGCGGCGACGCCGGACGGGTTGACCGTGTGGGATCCGCCGGACGGCAGGTGGTCCCGACGGCCGGCGTTCGAGGACGCGGCAGCCGGGTTGGTGTCGACCGCGGATGACCTGCTCTCCTTCGCGCGGATGTTCCTGCGCGGCGGCGAACCGGTGCTGTCGCGCGATGCGGTGGCGCAGATGACCCGCGACCAGCTGACACCACGTCAACGCCACGGGCAGGAGGCTTTCCTCGGTGAGCGCTCGTGGGGGCTGTGCCAATCGGTCGTCGTGACCGGCGAATGTGCTGGTGCGTTCGGCTGGGACGGCGGCCTCGGTACGTCATTCCTGGTCGATCCGCTGCGTGACCTCATCGTCATCGTGCTGACCCAGCGACTGTTCGATGCGCCGCAGCCTCCGCCGGTGCACACCGACATTCAGCGGGCGGCGTACGCAGCATTGCGTCCACCGCAGTGAACAGGGTCTCCGAAGGTCACTGCCCGTGGAGCCGATCGACATCGGTGCTGCCGCGCGGGAGCTATGCGTTGCGGTCGATGGGATTGCCGGAACCGGGCGAGACTTCTTGACTCGGCTCGGTGCGATGTGCACCCCACCAGCCGAATCCCAGCAACACCGCGCCGGGTAACACGCCACTGACCACGGCAATCGGTTCCGCTCCCGCGCCGGTGGCAGCGAGCACGAATCCGGTCAGGCCGAGGGTGGTGAGAACCGCGCCGAGCCGATGGAAGAACCGCTGCCGGAAAACGAAACCGAGAGCGATGAAGTGCACACCGACGACCACCGTCACCCAGGCCACGGCAGCCTGCGGCAGATCCAGCGGACCGGAGATCACCCGCACCCCCACGAAGAGTGCGACCACCTCGACCGCCACCACCAACCAGTAGCCGCGGCCGAACACCCTGCTGTCGGGGGTGCTGGAGCGTGGCGCCGGACGACCCGAACGCAGCAGCGTGACGAGCACGGCAAGGAAGGCGGCCGCGGCCAGAATGCGCAACGCCACCATCCAGGGGGTGCTGAGCGACCCGGTGTTGACGAGCACATACATCAAGCCGAAGACGGCGGCAATCAAAGATCCCGTTCGTTGACCCGGCATCGGCAACTCCATTCGTTCTCGAATGTGTGGCGTCGTGCCCGATCCGCACGACGGCTCTCGGTCGGCAGCGGTTCCACCGGCGGGCAGGCCGGTCAACCGTGTCCGGCGGGCGGAGCGTCCCCATCCAGTCGGCTCGCAGTGGTCCGCCGGGTCAGCAGATCCGGACGACTGATCGCCAGTGGGGTACCCCGCGGGTGCGGCCGGGTAAACCGCGGGCCGCCGGCAAGTCAGATCGATGGCGCCTGGTGAGTCAGATTCAGACGGTCAGGTGATCCCCGTCAGCTCTCTGCGCCCAGCAGCTCCGGGGCCCCGCCGACCGCGTGCGCAACCCGCTCCTTGGCGTCGCCGAACAGCATGGCGGCGTTGTCCTTGGAAGAACAACGGGTTCTGCACGCCCGCGTACCCGGTGGCCATCGACCGCTTGAACACCACGACATGCTTGGCCTTTCCAGACCTGCAGCAAGGGCATGCCGGCGATCGGTGATCCGGGGTCCTCCTCCGCGGCCGGATTGACCGTGTCGTTGGCGCCGATCACCAGAACCACGTCCGTGTCCGGCAGCTCGTCTCGTGATACTCGCCCATCTACTGCGGACCCGATGCCGCCGAACCGCTTTCGGTGCCAAAACCACCGAGGATGACGGAGAGGAACTGCCGGTTCATCGCCATGCACACGATGTAGGACAGGATCGCGCCGGACGAGCCGACCAGCGCGCCGGTGATGATCAGCAGGTTGTTGCTGAACTGCACTGCGGCGCCTGCGGTGATGACCGACGTGGCCCCCGGAACTGAATCGGACGCCACGGTGCGTTAAGGTGCGGGCGTTGACCGGCGGTGGGGCTCGCCGGACCCGAACCTCGGCCTTGGCCGACAACAGTCCCTGCCCGTTGAGTGCAAACGACCCCGGGTAGGACTGCATGCACATCTCTTGGCAACGCCCGTCAGGCTCATTCCACGACCGGAGCGGTGCGACGTGATCGGCGTCGCGTCGCTCTTGGGGGCGCTGATGGGCGTCTGTTTCCGCAACGCGATCGATGACAGCCTGACGTTCCGGCACAGCGCACTTATCGGTGTGTGTCTCGGCTACGTCTTCGCCGGGACTGGCGGGGGGACCGTCGGCGCTGGGCGCTGGGTTGGCGAGCGGACTGCTGACGTACTGCCTGGTCACTCCCGCCGCGATCACCGCCTTCCGTGGCCGGGGAGACAGGGTGGCGGTGGGCCACGCGGTCGCCCTGGGCGCCATTGCAGTCGGAGCTGGCACTGTCGGTGCAGCCGTTGGAGCGTTGGTCGCATGATGGATCGCCGCGCAGGACCTCCGACTCTGTCGATCTGGAGATCGTCATTACAGCGTGGGAAGAGATCGTCGCCCGTGCCCGGAATCCTGGGCCGTCCGTTGCCTGGTCCATTCAGTATCCGTTCGATTGAGGAGATCACATGACACGCTCGTCTGTGCAGTTGTCCGCCGTACACGCGGTGGAGATCTTGGATTCTCGGGGGGGCCCGACCTTGGCCGTCACCGTCACCCTGGCTGACGGGACCACCGCCCGGGCAGGGGTGCCGTCCGGGGCTTCCACCGGGTCCCGGGAGGCCGTGGAGCTGCGTGATGGCGACAAGGCCCGGTATGGCGGGAAGGGTGTGCTCACCGCGGTCGGGCATGTCAACGGTGAGCTCGCTGATGCCCTGGTGGGTAAGTCATTCCCCGACCCGGCGGCGGTCGACCAGGCGATGCGTGACCTGGACGGGACCCCGAACAAGGGCCGGCTCGGCGCGAACGGCATTATCGGCATCTCGATCGCCACGTACCGCGCCGCCGCCGCCAGCGCCGGTGTCCCGCTGTGGAAGTCACTGATCCCTGCCGGTGTCACGCCGTGCCAACCGGTTCCCCATTTCAACGTGGTCAACGGTGGCGCGCATGCCCCGAACAGCCTGGACTTCCAGGAATTCATGATCGCCCCGCTGGGTGCGCCGTCGATCGCAGAGGCCATCCGCGCCGGTGCCCAGGTTTACGCCAAGCTCAAGGGCCTCCTGCACGACGCCGGATACGCCACCGGGCTCGGTGACGAAGGCGGATTCGCCCCGGACATCAGCACCCCCGAGGACGTGCTGCGCACCCTGGTCCAGGCCATCACCGACGCCGGGTACACCCCCGGCAGGGATGGTGTCGCCATCGCGATGGATCCCGCGTCCAGCGAGTTCTACTCAGGCGGTGCCTACCAGGTCGCCGGTGAAGCACTGTCCAGCGCCGACATGATCGAGCGGTACGAGGCCATCATCAGCGACTTCCCGGTGTGGAGCATCGAGGACGGCTTGGCCGAGGGTGACCGTGACGGCTGGATCGCCATCACAGAGCGACTCGGCGACCGGGTTCAACTGGTCGGTGACGACAACTTTTGCACCAACCCGGCGATCATCGCCGACGCGATCAGCGCGAAGATCGCGAACTCCGCGTTGATCAAGGTCAACCAGATCGGCACCGTCACTGAAACGCTGGAAGCCATGCGGCTCTGCCGGGAGGCCGGGTACACCGCGATGGTGTCCCACCGGTCCGGGGAAACCGAGGACTCCTTTATCGCTGATCTCGCCGTCGGGACCGGTTGCGGGCAGATCAAGACCGGCGCGCCCGCCCGCGGGGAACGTGTCGCGAAGTACAACCGGCTGCTGGAGATCGCCGACGCCAACCCCGACATCCCCTACGGCGCAAAGTAAGCGCCGGGCCCAAGCGGCCGGCGGCGGGATCCGCCGTCGACCCACGCCATCGGCCGCGCACCCCGAGCCGGGTCAGCTCACCGTTGCGCCGTCCGGGCTGTTTCCGAGCAGCCCGGACGCCGCCACGGACGCCACCATCCACGCCCTGGCGTAGCCGAACGCCACTGCCGGGGCAGCGGCGACCAGAGCAACCCGGTGACCAGGGTTGCCCCAGATCACCGAATGCGTGGGTCAGGCCGAGGACACCGAAACCGTTGGGCCGCAGACGGTCCGGCAGTGCCTTGGCGATGACGGTGGATTCGGCGGTTTCGGCGACCCGATCCCGATGCCGCTCAGCAGGAACCCGCCCGGCAGCACCGGCCGGCTCGTCCAGCCAACCGCGAAGACCATGTAACCGGCGGCGTACGGCACCGCAGCGACGGTGAACACGGCCGCGGTGCGCCGCCTAAGCACGACGCCCGGCACCACCCTTGCCCTGCAGGCACACCGGGGCCCTTCTGCGGTGTGGTCATCGGGGTGAGCGGTGTCCCGTTCGCGGGCTTCTCACCGCATCACCGGTCGGCTGCCGAGGACGACCCCGGGGGCGCGGTCGACACTTCCCCACTGGGCAACGATCTATCGACGGTGCGGCCGGCCCACTTCCCGTAGCCCCGGTCGATCAGTCGGGATCACCACCAACCCGCACACCGGCCGCTTGCGCGGTCTGCACCGCACGCCGCAGTGGGCTGGACACCACCCTGACCGGTTCCCACGGCGCCAGCGCCGCGGCCAGCGCCCCAGCCTCGGCGCGGCCAACGTCCGCCAGGTCCGGATCCGGCCGACCCCGCAACTGGTTTTGCGGCGTTCAACGCCGTCCTGCCGTGCCGGACCAGCAGCAGTCGGGCATTCTTCGGCTCGTGCACAGCACCCACCTCCGGTGAGAGGTAGGGACCGTTGGCGATCATCTCTGATGACGGCTTGCCCCTCCGCCGCAGAACATGGTCACGGTAGCCACCACTCGAGGCGCCACGCAGTGGTCACCGATCGCGTTGCCCAGCGATGTTCCGGTAGGGATGGTCGGCTCTGATTCAGCGCCGGGGTTGTACAGCCGGGTGGTACCGGACGGCGGTGACATCGTCGAGGGTGATCATTCCGTGGCCGATCAATCCACCCAGCTCTGGCAGGAACGCGGTGACCTTCTCCGGGACGTCGACGATCACGATCACGACCGGTGCCAAGTCGCCGACGCTCATCAAACCGCTGGTGTGCACGACCGACGAGGCACCGAATCCTTGGAAGCCGTGGAACACGCTGGCACCGGCCAACCCGAAACGATGCGCCCGGTGCACGATCTCCGCCGTCAGCGGTCGGTGCTGCCAGTGCTCGGAACCGTGCAGGTGGATGGTCATCCGCAGCGCAGCGAACGTGCTGTGCATTCGATCCCTCCCCTCCATCGGCACCGGCGGACACAGCTTCGCCAGCGGCCGGCGGCAGGTGAACGTTGGGCCCGTAGTGGTGTGCCACTTCACAATGGCCCGGGCCGGCCGCGGGGGCCAGCGATGAACCCGGGCGGGATACTGACCATCCCCACCACCTGCCGAATTGCGGAAAGGGGCACGCGGTTGCCGACTGCTGCTCACGACCCCGCCCCCACCGCGCAGCGGGGGCAGCCTGCCCGTTTCCTGCCGCGCTGGGACAGGCGGGAAGTCGCCGCCATCTTCGCCGGTGGCGCGCTGGGCACCCTGCTCCGCGCGGGGTTGTCCGAGGCGTTCCCGCACCCGGCCACGAGCTGGCCGTGGCCCACGTTCGCGGTCAACGTCGTCGCGGCCTTCCTGCTCGGCTACTTCGTCACCCGACTACAGGAACGGCTGCCGCTGTCCAGCTACCGCCGACCCTTGCTGGGAACCGGGCTGTGCGGCGGGTTGTCGACGTTTTCCACCATGCAGGTGGAACTGCTGAAGATGATCGACGCCGGAGCCTTCGGGTTGGCGCTGAGCTACGCGGCCGCCAGCGTCGCCGCCGGGTATCTCGCGATTCACCTTGCCACCAGTGCTGTCCGTCGGGTGTTGGTGCCGCGGTGAACGCCCTGGTGTGGGCGGGCGTCGTGCTGATCGGTGGATGTGGTTCCGTCCTGCGGTTCGCCGTCGACGGTGTGGTCGGCGCCCGGCTGGGCCGGGCATTCCCGTTCGGCACCCTCGTGGTCAACGTCAGCGGGGCGATGATCCTGGGATTGCTCACCGGTTTGGCGTTGGGAGATGACGGGGCACTGTTGGCCGGCACCGCCGCGGTCGGGTCCTACACGACGTTCTCCACGTGGATGTTCGAGACCCAGCGGCTCGACCGAGGAACGCCAACACCGCTCCGCCGCGCTCAACATCGCGTTGAGCCTGATCCTGGGGTCAGCGCCGCCGCGGTGGGCCGGTGGATCGGCACCAGCGCGTGAACGAGGACTGCCTGAAGCTGACGGTGTACTTCGGTGAGCGCACCCGGGTGGGCCGCAGGTTCGTCGCCGACGGCCTGCTGGACCTGTACGGGCGGCATGAGATTGCCACCAGCATCCTGCTCCGCGGCGTCGAGGGTTTCGGTCTCAAGCACCACCTGCGGACCGACAGCTCACTGACACTGTCGGAGGACCTGCCCGCGGTCGCCGTCGCCGTCGATACCCGCAGTCGCATTGAAGCCCTGCTGCCGGAGGCAAAGGGGCTCACCGAACACGGCCTGGTCACCCTGGAACGAGCCCGTTTGCACACCGGCGACGTCGAACCCGTCTCCCTGCCCGAGGAGTTCGACGAGGCGACCAAGTTGACCGTGTACGTGGGGCGTCAGGAGCGGATCTACCGGGTTCCCGCGTTCGTCGCGGTCTGCGACCTGCTGCACCGTCGCGGCATCGCCGGCGCCACGGCACTACTCGGCGTTGACGGCACGGTCCACGGCCAGCGGCAACGCGCGCGATTCCTCGGCCGGAACGCGGATATCCCGATGATGATCATCGCCGTCGGGTCCGGCCAGCAGATCGCCCGCGTGCTGCCCGAACTGGGCGCCCTGCTCCGGCGGCCACTGCTCACCCTGGAACGGGTGCGTGTGTGCAAACGCGACGGGCAACTGCTGGGCACCCCGCACGCCCTGCCCGGCACCGACGAGCACGGCATGGCTCTGTGGCAAAAACTGATGATCTACAACTCCGAAGCCGCCCTGCTCCATGGCAAACCCATGCACCGCAACATCACCCGGGAACTACGCAGGAACGGTGCCGCTGGTTCCACCACACTGCGCGGCATGTGGGGCTTCCACGGCGACCACGCGCCACACGGTGACCGCACCTTCCAACTCGGCCGGCACGTCCCCACCGTCACCATCGTCATCGACACACCGGAGCGGATCGCCGAATCCTTCGCCATCATCGACCCGCTCACCAACCACAGCGGCCTGATCACCAGCGAAATGGTCCCGGCGATGCGCGCCAGCACCGGAAACAAACGCCGCGGCGGCACCCGCCTCGCCCATTACGAATATTGACCCGATAATCCTCGACATTGACCTTGCGAACCAGCACGGTTCGGCAGCTTTCTGGAACCAGAACGGCGATGAGGCTCGCCGGAACCGCGGACATCTACTTGCGTCGCGGACGGCACGGCCCTCACCCCGAACGGCACTCCGGCCGTCAGAGAACGGCGAATGCAGTGGGCGCTGCCCGGTCGCCTGCCGACGGCGCCATCAGTATCGGCCAGAGCGATCCGGTCGTGATGGCAGGACACGACCCGGGCCCGCTCGTCATCGGCACGGTTGCTCCCGGCGATGCACCGGCAGACGTCGAGAGGGTCTGTCCGGCGGGGCCTATCCTCCCCGGTATGACGCACCCGGGAACGCCTCAGCCGTCAGCGGATCAGACCTCCCCCCTCGCCGGAAGGACGGCGTTGGTGACCGGGGCGGCGAGCGGCATCGGCCGGGCCATCGCCCGCCGGTTCGTCGCCGACGGTGCCACCGTGATCGCGGCCGACCGGGACGCCGCGGCACTGGAGTCGCTGTGCGCCGAAATCGCGGCCACGCCAGTGGTTGTCGACCTGTCCGACATCGACAACCTGCCGGCCGCCATCGCCGGGGCGGCCGGAGAGGTGGACATCCTGGTCAACAACGCCGGGATCCAGCACGTCGAGCGGCTCGAGCAATTCCCCATCGAGACGTTCGAGACGATCCTGCGGATCATGCTGACCGCCCCGTTCGTGCTGTCCCGAGCGGTGCTGCCGGGGATGTACGACCGCGGCTGGGGGCGGATCGTGCACGTCTCGTCTGCGCACGGCCGCCGCGCCAGCCCGTTCAAGGTGGCCTACGTCACCGCGAAGCACGGACTCGAGGGGCTGTCGAAGGTGATCGCGTTGGAGGCCGCGGAACGCGGTGTGACGAGCAACTGCATCAATCCCGGCTACGTCCGGACGCCGCTGGTGGAGAAGCAGATCGCCGATCAGATGGCGGCGCACCAGATGTCGGAGCAGGACGTGCTGGCCAAGGTGATCCTGGGCTCGTCCCCGGTCAAGCGGTTGATCGCACCCGACGAGGTCGCAACGGCCGCGGTCTACCTGTGCTCGCCGGGCAGCGACTCGATCACCGGGTCGGACCTGGTGATGGACGGGGGTTGGGGCGCCCGCTGAGACCGCCCGACCCGTCCGTCGGGTGTCCGCCGTCCGTCGGGTGTGCCCGGTCGGACGCGCGAGGGCCGGTCGGGTGCGGGTCGTCGGTGACCCACGCCGGGTCGGCGGGGCCGTACCCGCGGAATCCGCGTGCCCGCTGTTCGGCCTCAAGACTGCCGGTGAACAGGCCCTGGGAGTGCGTCGCCTCTGATTCGGACCGGCCGGGGGCCACCGTCACGAACTCCACAGGCTGCTCCGACCCACGCCGGCCGACCGGGGCCGGGGCGGACGGCGACTCCACCCGGAGCCTGGGCAGCGCCGTCGGGTGCTTGCTCTGCAGGTAGGTCACCAGGGCCTCGCGGATCTCGCACCGCAGGTCGAACACGGTTGGCCCGTCGATGCCGGAGACCAGCACTCTGATCCGCACATTCCCGCCCACCGCATCGGTCACCTGCAGCACGCCGGTCCGCTCGTCCCACCGCGCGGAGGCGCGCAGCGCGCGGTCCAGCTCGATCCGCAGCTCGTCGAGCGGCACCCGCCAGTCCAGATCCAGTTCCACGGCGCCCAGCACGGCCGATTCCTTCCGCGTCCAGTTCTGGAACGGCGTGCCGGTGAAGTAGGTGGACGGCATGATCAGCCGCCGGTCGTCCCACAGGTGCACGACCACGTACGTGAGCGTGATCTCCTCGATCCGGCCCCACTCGCCCTCCACGACCACCACGTCGTCCATCCGGACCGCGTCGGTGAACGCGATCTGCAGCCCGGCGAACAGGTTGGACAGCGAGGACTGTGCGGCCAGGCCGGCAACGATGCCGATGACCCCGGCGGAGGCGAGGATGGTGGCGCCGGCCTGCCGGGCACCGGGCAGGGTCAGCAGCATCGACGCGACGACCAGGACGACGATGGCGGCCACGGCCAGCCGGCGCAGCAGAATCACCTGGGTCCGGACCCGCCGCGCGCGCAGGTTGTCGGCGACGTCCATCCGGAACCGGGCCAGGGTCAGGTCCTGCAGCGCGTACGCCAGGACCGCGAGCAGCCAGCCGCACACGGCGAGGATCGCCAGTTCCAGCGTCGTCACCAGGGTGTCCTGCCAGCCGCCGATCACCGTGGTCGTCGCGATCACCTGCCGGACGGCGATCAGCACCAGCAGCAGGCGCAGTGGCAGCCGACCCCGGCGGGAGGCCTCGACGGCCACCGGCCACCGCCGGCCGAGCCGGCGGAACACCAGCCCGATCAGCACCGCGACGATCAGCCCCGCGAGCGCGGCGACGACGACGGTGAACGCGAGCCAGGCGACGGGTGAGTCACTGGTGTCGGACGGGAGGGTGAGTGCAGCCATGCCAGTCCGGTTCCCCGGCGGGCCGGGGGGAATCCCGCCTGTGACGTTCGACGCGGCCGGTCCGCGGGGCGGTCAGCGGCGCACCCCCAGATAGCGCACGATCGATCGGAGTACGGCGGACCGTTCCTGCGCCGTGCCGATCTGCTCGATCCCGTACCCGAGCATCACCGAGTCGGGTGTGGTGATCGATGCGGAGGCGTTCGATTCGGACTGCCCGCGGCGGAAGTCGACGTCATTGGGATTGTCCGGTTCCGGGCTGCCGGGGATTGCCCAATCACCCAGTGACGTCTCGAACCCTTCCGGCTCCGAGGCACTGCCACCGATCGTGAGTCCGGCCTGGTCGACGAACACACCTGTTCCGCCGGATGCCGAGTCGGTGACGTAACTGATGGACACCTCGACCTGCCGACCGGCGAAGGCCGACAGGTCGAATCCGACCTGCTGCCATCCGTCCGACGACCCGGTGAAGCTGTTCCATGCACCGCTGGTCCCGGTGGCCGTGCAGGGGTCGCCCGGCGTGAGGTAATGCAGCAGGAACGGGTGCTCCTCCAGCAGGAAACCGACCTCGCATTCCGATGGCACCGCGGTGGAGGTTCCGCCGTCGAGGTCCGGAAGCGTTGTCCAGTCGTCCTGCCCGACAGTGTGCGCCTCCACGATCACATGGTCGTAGCCCTGCTCGACATCGAACCCGAGCGCAGCGTTGAGCGTCGGTGTCTGCCCGGCCGTCGTCGCGGTGAGGTCGATGGTCCTGGCGAGCCTCATATAGGAATCGTCGGCATGGTCACCGCGGACGAACCACTGGCCCTCCAATGGTTCGTTGATCGGCGGTGGGCCGCCGGAGAAGTCGCTCGACCGCCAGCTCCTGAATTGCGGGAACTGGTCGATCGGCAGGACGTCGCTGGTCGCGACGAAATTGCCGGCCTCATCGATCGGATTCGTCGGCGTGCCGGACAGCGTCGCCGTCAGGCCGTTGAACGGGCGATCCGTGCCGGATACGGTGGTGGGTCCGCTGCGTTCGGTCCGGGAATGGGCGCCCAGGTAATACTGGGTGAAATCGTCTGCCAGCAAGAGGCAGTCGCTGAAGAAGTCGCCGGTGACAACACAGTCCTGGTCCGGCGCGCCGTTCAGCCCGTAGTAGATGCCGCCGAGCGATGACCCCAGTTGCCCGTAGTAGCCGGTCGTCTCGCCGGTCAGCGCGAGTTTGCCGCCGCCGTTGAGATAGTCCCGCACCGACATCGTCAGGTACTGCTGCCGTTCCGCGACCGACAGATCTTCCAGGGGACCGAACAGATAGGTGTCCGTCTCGACGTCCTCCGCGTCCTGGGTGAGCCGGTTGTCGCCCAGGTACCAGACCACGGCGCGGAAGTGACTCAGCACGCCGAGGTCGTGCGGAACGCCTTGCTTCGTGACATCCCACACCGCGCTGGAGACGCGTGACGCCGCCAGCGCGTCGACATATTGCTGGGCGTACTTCGGGGCGGTGGCGCCGGTGGGTTCACCGGGGTTGTAGCCCTCGTAGTCTTCGTTGGCCAGGACCAGCACCGACCCGCCATCCTGCTGCAGTCGGTAGGTGAAGTGACTGCTCTCCACCTTTTTGCCGCCGTTGCGGTCGGCAGCGGCGCCGACCGAGGGTGCCCTCAACTTCTTCTTCCCGGTGAACCAGACCTCGACGCTCTGGCCGGGTGTGGCGCCGCGGACGGTGCCGCGGAACTCGGCGTAGTACCGGTCGTTGGTCTCGCCGTACCGTTCGCCGCCGCGCCATTCCCGGACAACCGCGGTCTGCACCCGTCCACCGCCGATCCGGTAGTGCAACGTCAGACCCTTGATGTCCCGGCGCGCGGTGACAGCGACCGTCTGCGGATCGCCGTAGGACACGTCGAAGCTGTCCACCTGGAAGTCCGGCACCGTGCGACCGACCACGGAGATTGGGTTGGACGGGTCCTTCGCGGATTCGGCAACCGCCAGCGCGAACGGAACGTTCTTTTCGAACTCCGCCTGCACCAGTTCCTCGGAGTCGGGGAAATTGAACACGCTGTCGCAATCTTCGGATTCGAACGCGTCGTCCGGGTCTGCCTCGCTCGCCGTCTGACAGGTCGCCATCTCTGGGGTGAAGCCCAATGTGCCGTAGGCGTTCTGCGCGTGCTCGGTGGTCTCACCGTTGGTCGTGTACAGCTCCGCGGAGATGTCCGGGTCGTAACCCGCGATGGCGGGATGCTGGTCGTCACCGGCCATCGCCTCGTACAGCAGGTCGTCTGGAGTCGGAGTGGCGACCTGCCAACCGACGCCGTAGAGCAGCAGCTCGGCCGCCGAGTGATAATTGACCAGGAATTCGAACTTGATGCGTTTCATCAGCCCGTCGAGCGCCTGCGTTTCCGGCTCGGACGCCGGCGACGGGCCGCGGTAGGTCTCACTGGCAGGTTCCGGGGACGATCCCTCGTTGTCATATCCCCACTTCGTCGGGTAATTCCGGTTCGCATCCACACCGTCGCCGTCGGTGATGACGCCGTCCCCATTGTTGTCGCGAAGGTTCTTGCGCCACAGACGGTTCCCGTCGGTGAACGTGAAGTCGTAACCGTCCGGGTTGGCCACCGGGACGAACCACAACTCTGTCGTATCGACGATCTTGTGGATTCTCCTATCGTTCTTGTAGTGATCGAGGTAGTAATGCAGCAACCGGCGGTTCATCTCCGGGGTGATCCACTCCCGGGCGTGTTGGGCCGACGAGTACAGGACCGCGGGTCGGCTGCCGTCACGGGATTTCCGAGCGTTCTTCGTGACCTTCAGGGAGACGATGTCCTGCCCTTGAACCGTCTTGCCGATGACGACGAGCTTCACCAGGTCCGGGTGATCCTTGGCGGCCGCGATGTACTCGTCGCGAATCCCGCCGGGCTCACTGTACGACCGGAAAACCTCGTAACCGGCCGCCGACCGCTGCGTGGACCGTTGCTGGGCGGTCGGTTCCTTCACCGCGAGCGGCACACCTGCGGCGACCAGGTTCCGCGCCGCCGTGGAACCGAGGATCACCTGCACCCGAACCTTTCCCGCTGCGCCGGGATCGGTGATCACCTCGGTGCGGTCGACACCGCTGGCGACCACGGCATCGAGCTGAGCCGGCGTGAGGTCGCCGACGAAGACCGAGGGCCCCGCGGGTGAGTCGGCCACGGGTGGTGGGGTGGGAGTTGCCGGGTCGGGAGCCGCCGCTGCCGGGGTCACGGAAAGTCCGAGGACCACAGCGGCGGCGGACAAAATTGCGGCAAGACGCTTCATGGAAACCACCCACACGTCGTCGGATTCGGTGATGACGGTCAGCCGACCAGCAATCACCCAAGCCGGGCACGGCTCGGGATGTCAACGGCCAGGTGGGTGATGCGTAATCCGGGTTGGCCACGCTCCGGGTGCAGGGCCAGAGGCCGTCACCCCCACGGTGTCCGGTGGTCCCCGCTGCGCTGCCGGGGTGTGATCGCGCTGCGGGGGCCGGTCTGGTGTACTGCGGGGGCGGGGAGGAAAATGGTCCGGACGCGACGCCGCGCAGCGGCTCATCACTGGAGAGGTGTGCCGTGACGGTTTATGCCCGCACTGTGAGGTACCAGGGCCGGTCGGACACCGTCGACCGGGGCATCGCGTTCCTGCGGAACGAGGCGGTGCCGGCGATCCTGGCGATGCCCCGGTGCATCGGCATGTCGGCCATCGCGCAGCGGTCCACCGGTTTGTGCATCGTGACCACCGCGTGGGAGTCGCGGGAGGCGATGAACTCCAGCGTCGTGAAGATCAGGCCGATCCGCAACAAGATCGCCAAGACCTTGGAGGGCTCGGTCGAGATCGAGGAGTGGCGGGTGGCCGCCATGGATCGTCGGTACGACGCCAAGACCGCGGGCTGCGTGCGGGTCACCTGGTTGCGGGTGGCGCGTGACGAGGGCGATGCCTTCGTCGAGGACTTCCTGACGGTGAGCCTGCCTGCGCTCCGGGCGGTCCGCGGGTACTGCAGCGCGAGCCTGCTGGTGAATCCGGAGTGGGGCCGCGCGGCCATCACCGTCGCCTACGAGGGCCCGGAGGCCGCCGAGCGACGCCTGGCGCGGGCGGACGGCAAGCACCAACTGGGCAGCGACGTCATCGACGTTCAGCTGTTCGATCTGGTGATGCCGCATCTGCGGGTACCGGATCTCGCGTCGTACTGACCTCGATCTCGCTCGTACTGACCTCGACCGGCCTCGGGCCGCCGCGAGGTGCTTGTCCCGCCACCGGCGGTCGGGCGTCGACTGCCGTGTGGTGGCGGACGGTATCGGACCATCGGCCGCGGCGGTCGGGCGTCGACCGTCGACTACGGGCTGCTGTTCCGGGTGGTGCAGGCAACTTCATCAAGGGGTACGGCGACATGGCACAAACGGTTCTCGAGAAGGTGGACTTGTCCTGCGGCTGATTGTCATCTCCAGATCCCCTTGGGTGCTCGCGCCACGCCGTACCCGTGGCCATAACTTCTCACAGAGCGCAACGAATGAGTGACTCAGCGTAAGACCGTCGGGTCTCCCGACCAACGGTCGCGGAAGAATTCCTCCCGGACGAGTTCGCGGTATCCGTCCATTCCGATCATCTCGATCATCGACGTGACCTGACTGGCCTGAGCCGTCAACGCCGCCACCTTGCGGTCCAGCATGGCGTCCTCACACGTCAGCCAGACGGCGAGCTCGTCCGGCTCGACGCGCTCCGGCTCGAGGTTCTCCACCATCATGATCTGCGATTGATCCACTCCGGCGAGGAACCGCTCCGCCCACGGCCTGGTCTTGGTGGCGTACAGCAGTCGGGTGCCCGGCAACGCCATCCGGTCGAAGGCGAGGGTGGCCCAGCGGCAGGCCGAGATGTGGTCCGGGTGACCGGTTCCGCCGTCGGGTCCGAAGGTCAACACGGTGTCCGGCCGGAGCTCCTCGATCAGCGCGGCAACGATCGCGACCGGCTCGTCGTCCGGGACATCGGCGCAGCCGCCGTCGGGCAGCCCCAGGTTGCGGTGCTCGGTCACCCCGAGCAGCGCCAGGCACGAGCTCAACTCTTTCTCCCGCAGCGCCTTTCGTTCCTCCATGGATCGCGGGTCGCCCGCCGGGAACCCGGCTTCGCCGCGGGTGGCGGTGAGGCAGAACACCCGTCGTCCGCGATCCACTGCCCGGGCCATCAGCGCCGCCGACAGGTACGCCTCGTCGTCGGGGTGCGCCCAGACACCGAGGATGCTGCCCAACTCGCCGACGGTATCCGTGCTCACTGTCGAAGACTCCCTTCGTGCTGTCTGGTGGACGGGCATTCCGAGATGGCCGCCGAGGAGGAAACCCTGTCACATCGCCGCCGGCCCATCCGTCAGACAGGTGCCGGCAGCGGCCGGACGACGACCATCGAGTCAGAAACCGATGACCGCGCCGCAGACCGTGATGATGCCCGTGCGGTCCCGATGCGCGGTCCCGGCGCTACCGGCCGAGCAGCGGGAGCGCCGCGAACGTGTGCCGCTCCCAGAGCAACCGTGACGTCTCCTCCGGGTACCCGCCGACGGCCGGTCGGGTGTCGAGGAGCTGGACGAGCCGCTGATCGGCGTCGTAGGCGGGCCAGCCGGGGTTGCCGTCGGCGGCGAACGCGATCCACGCCGCGCGGATCCACCCGGACAGGGCTTCCGCCTCCACCGATGGCGGGTCACCGATCAGCAGGCCGGGCCCGCCGCTGCTCAGGTTGCCGAAGACCAGCGGGATGTCGAGGCCGTGGCAGGCGCCGAGCGCGCCGCCGAAACCCGTTGCGGTCCAGGTCAACTCGTAGAGGTGGGTCCTGCCCCCGGCAGCGTGTGCCTCCGCGAGATGGAGCGTCGGCATCCGGAACAGCCAGTCGCCGTTGACCAGCTCGTACAGCTCTTCCGGGCCGGCGGCGGGGAAGGCCTCGCGGTAGCGCCGGGCGCCTTCCGGACCCGGCGCGAGGGCGTTCAGGGCGGTGTCGGCCTGTTCCTCGGTGACCTGCCCGAGCACGCCGTCGATCAGGCTCAGCAGCCGGTGCTCGTCACGGGTGTGCCCGGCGAGCAGGTCGACCTCCTCGCCGGCGCCGTCGGCCAGTGCCTGCCACGGGGTGGTCGGCAGGACGTCTCCGTCGACCACGGGCGCGAAGGGGATGGGCCGGTGGGTGATCGGCCCCCAGCGGTGCTGCCACCGGCCGATCTTCGCCGAGACGGCGTCGCCGGCGGCCGGCAGGCGAGAGGGGTTCACGGCGGACAGGTCGGCGACCGTGGGCCGTAGCCCCAGTTCGGCGGAGCAGGCGGCGGCGATGTCCGCGGCGAGTTCGGGCGAGAAGAACGTCCCCGGCACGCTCTGGGCGATGGCCCGGCGGAAGAGCCCGGCCGCCCGCGGCATCGCCAGCAGTGCGGCGACGGATCCGCCACCCGCCGATTGGCCGAAGATCGTCACCCGGTCCGGATCGCCGCCGAAGGCCCGGATGTTGTCGTGCACCCACGTCAGCGCCTCGACCTGGTCGAGCAGGCCGCGGTTGGCGGGGGCGCCGTCGATCTGCGCGAAACCCTCGATGCCCAGCCGGTAGTTCAACGTCACCACGACGACGCCACCGGCGGCCAACCTGCCACCGTCGAATTCGGGCAGGCTGGACGCGCCGATCAGGTATGCGCCGCCGGGAATCCACACCATCACCGGCAGGCCGCCGCCTTGGCCGGGATCGGGCGACCAGACGTTGACCGTCAGCCAGTCGTTTTCATCCTGCTGGGCGGATCGGTCCGGCGAGGCGAGGCCGGGCTGCGGAGGCGGCGGGCCGTATGCGACCGCCGGCCGCACCCCGTCCCAGTCGCGCGCGGGCCGCGGCCCGGCGAAGCGGAGCGCACCGACCGGCGGCTCGGCATAGGGAATTCCGCGGAAGACCGCCAGGCCCGCCTCCCGACTGCCGCCCAGCACTCCGGCGGCCGTGCGGACCACCGGCCCCGGCGCGGACCTCGACGATGGTGGTGCGGCGACGGGCATGACGGTTGCCTTCCGGCGGACGGGCATTGCGTGCCGGGCGCGGCCCGACCGGGCGGATCATGCTCCTCGAGTCGGGATAAGGGCCAGCGCTTTATCGCCGCTCCTGGGGGAACCGGGACCAGCCCGGGTGGTCGAGGGCTTCCTTGACAGGCTGCGGAAGCGATATATCGTCGATGTATCGCGACTGATCCTGGAGGATGCGATGACGGCGTATGCGTGTGGCGGCGGTGCCAACTGGGGCGCGGACTGGGACTTACCCGGCTGGCTCCGAAAGACGTTTGCAGAGAGCGGGTTCGGTTCTCCGCGCAGCACGAAAGGCGCCTGGCAGGCCGGCGGCCGCGGCTGGGGTTGGGGTCCGCCCGGCGGCGACGCCTGGGGGTCCGGTCAGCGCGGTCCGCGCGGTAGCCGCGCCGGGCGGGGCGACGTCCGATCCGCCTTGCTGGCACTGCTGTCCGAGCAGCCGATGCACGGCTATCAGATGATCCAGGAGATCAGCAGCCGCAGCGGCGGATCGTGGAAGCCGAGCCCGGGGTCGGTGTATCCGACGCTGCAGCAACTCGAGGACGAGGGCCTGATCCGCGCCCAGGAACAGGACGGGCGGCGGGTGTACGGCCTGACCGACGATGGCCGTCGGGTGGCGGCCGACCGCGCCGAGGAATTCGCCTCGTTGTGGGAGGGCGTCGCGCCCGACGAGAACGAGACCCAGCTGGGCGATCTCGTCTTCCAGGTCGGCGCGGCCTTCGTTCAGGTCGCCCGCACCGGAACACCCGAGCAGATGGCAGAGGCGAAGAGGGTTCTGGCCCGGACCCGGGCCGACCTGTACCGGATCCTGGGTCAGGATTCGGATGGCAGCACCACAAAAGACAGCGCCGGAAAGAAGCGATCATGACCACTCCACGGATGCGTGCCGGGACCACCGATCGGCAGGACGCCGTCGACCGGCTGAGCCGGCACTTCGCCGAGGGCCGCCTGGACACCACCGAATTCGACGATCGAATCGGCAAGGCCTACGCGGCAACCTATCTCGATGAGCTACCGGAGCTGCTGGCGGACCTGCCGGAGGCTCGCCGCGACCTCGCCGCGACGAGCGACCGGCCCGCTTCCGGTGGCGGTCGGTGGGGTCCGGTTCACCAGGGTGGGCGGCCCGAGGCCTGGGGTCCGCCCTTCCAGCGGCCGCCCCGCTGGCTGGGGGTGGCCGTCCTCATCGCCCTGTTGTTCACCGTCGGGGCGCTGACCCATGGCCTGTTCCTGTTCCCGTTGATCTGGCTGGCGTTCGCCTTCAGCGCCGGCCACCGCCGGCGGCAGTGGAGTCAGCAACACTTGGGCCGGCCGGACCGGAATGTGCAGCCCTGGAATGGACCTGACTGGAATCGGTGAAGGTGGGGTGGCGACGGCGCCGACAGGTACCACCGGCGCCGAGGGCCGCCGGCGCGGCGGCGCTTGCAATGCCCGCCGCGCCCCGTCGGTGACGGCTATCGGACCAGTCCGGAGCCGAACTGCTCCATGCCGATCAGCGGCTTGATCCGCTTGCGCACGTCACCGGTGGCGAACGCGCGACGGATCACGTCTGCACCGAACACGTTGCCGATCGACCCCATCACCATGGCCTGGTCCAGCGACAGGTACCGTTTCGCGATCGTGCCCGACCCGACCGCGACGGCGTCGTAGAAACCGCCCTCGCCGTACGCGCCGAGCTGCCGGTCGAGCTTGACCAGGTTGTCGTAGGCCTCGCGCGGCTCGAAATGCATTGCCAGGAACAGGGCGTGTGGGGTGACGACGCCGTCGCCGTAATCGGGATGAGGATTTGTTGCGGGCCGGCAGGTCCCGTATCCGGGGTCGTAGTTCGTCTGCTCCGCGTCCGAGAAGTAACCGTCGGGGTTCAGCCCGATGGCGTCGACGCCGTACTCCCGGTAGGTGCCGCCCGGCTCGCTGGCGGGGGAGAAACCCCAGAACCCGTACTTCGCATCATCGAGGCCGTGCTCCCGGTGGGCGCGGACGTACAGCGGGTGATTGATGCCCCACGACCGCGGCGCCCAGCGTTCCTCTGGGACGAACATCGCCGGCATCAGCGCCTCGAACATCGAGCCGCCCCAACCGGGGACGATGTGCATGCCCTGGTAGGTGTAGGCGCCCTCGAAGACGTCGACGCCGAGATAGTTCCGGGTGCGGCCGACCGGCCGCTGCTCCTGCCAGGACCAGTCGCAGGCGACATCCGGGAAGGTGCGCCAGGTTCCGAAATAGTGGGCGGGGGGCACCTGGCCGCGGGAGATGGCGATGTACGACGCGATCCGGGTTTCCGACACGGTGGTGTCGTAATGGAAGTTGGTGTACCAGACGCTCGTCCCGGTGCCCAGGTAGTCGCCCTTGACTGCGTCGCCCTGGTGGGCGCCGTCCCAGAACCCACCGCGCATCAGCCCGACCGACAGGTCCGCTCGCGGGGTGGGGTTGTAGAAGGCGGCGAAGTTCATCCGGTCGAACACCCGCTTCGCCAGCCGGGCGGTTGCCCGGTCGGCGTTCTGTACGACGATGAGAGCCGCAGCAAGCCAACCGTTGTCGACGCTCGACAGGAACGGCAGCACGACGCTGCCGTCGCTGGGCCACCGCGTCAGCACCTCGGCGGTGGACTCGTCGTACCAGTTGTAGAACATCCCGCTGGGCTCATGGTGCTCCATCGTCAGCAGCGTGCGCAGCGTCCGTTCGATCCGCCGGCTGCATTCCGCCCGCGAGATCAGCCCGAGGTCCCGGGCGACGATGGCACTCCACAGGTAGCCGCCGATGTTCGTCGGCGACGTGTACCCGCTGCGGTTCGGATCACGCAGCGGCCCGTCGATGTTGTCCGCCGTCAGGCCGGTCTTCACGTCGGTCATCGCGACCAGCGACGCCCAGGTGTCCCGCGCCCAGCACCGGATCTCGGTCCGTGACGGGGGTGGCAGCGGCTTGCCGCCCCGGCCGGCGGCCGCAGCGGGGGACGCGTGTGCGGTGCCGGCAAGGGCGGTGCCGCCCAGGGCGGTGCCACCCAGGGTGACCGCCGCGGTGGCGGCTGCCCCACCGAGCAGCAGGTTGCGTCGGGAGATCGAGGTCATGAAGGACTCCATTGTCTTCTCGGACGGTCGGTCGAGGTCGGGCGTTCGGCGCGGATCGGAGATTCGGGCCCGGTGTCAGCGGCTGCTCGCGTCGGCGGTGACGCGGTCGTGCGCGCGCGCCGGTAGTTCGTGGGCCAGGGCCACCCTGCCCAGCCAGCCCAGGCTCGGCTTCGGCGTCCGGGCGAAGGTCCGCTTGTCCCACGAGATCAGCCCGAAAGTCGGCTTGTACGAACCCCACTCGTAGTTGTCCAGCGCCGACCAGTGCAGGTAGCCGAGCACGTCGACGCCGTCGGACATCGCTGCGTGCAGCCCGGTCAGCGCGCCGTGGGTGTAGTCGATCCGCCGGGTGTCGTCGGCGGTCGCGATCCCGTTCTCGGTGACGAACACGGGCGCGCCGCCGGTCAGCTCCCACGCGTTGCGCACGCCGATCCCGAGCGCGGGCGGGAAATACTCCCAGCCGGTGAGCGTCCGCTCGACGCCGTCGGCGATCGGCCGCGGCCCGTCCGGTCCGATGATCGTCCGGGTGTAGGCCTGCACGCCGACCCAGTCGTCGCCGCGGGCGGCCTCCAGGAAGTAGTGCTCGCGTGGGTACCCGTAGTCGCGGGCGGCCTGCTCGAGGCCCGGTTCGGGCATGAAGGCCTGGGTGGCGACCGACCAGCCGGACCTGATTCCGGGCAGCGTGCCCAGCACCTCGCGGGAGCGGATGTGGGCCCGCGCCAACACCTCCGAGATCGCCGGGTCCGGTGCGGGCAGACCGGAGGCGACCAGATCGGTTTCCCGCCGCCCGTGGATCATCGACATGATGTTCGGCTCGTTGATGGTGCAGACCAACTCGACGCCGTCGGAGACGATCGGCAGGGTGATCTCGGTGAACCGGGCGAAGGCGTCGACCGCGTCGGGAGAACGCCAGCCGCCACGATCAGCGAACCAGCGCGGCACGGTGAAGTGCAGCAGGGTGACCATCGGGGTGAGCCCGAACTCGTGGCAGGCGGCCACCATTCGCCGGTAGTGGTCGATCTCGGCGAGCGAGACGAACCCCGGCTCGGGCTCGATGCGGCTCCATTCCAGGCTGAACCGATAGGTGTCCAGGCCGGCGTCGGCGAGCAGCGCCATGTCCTCGCGGTACCGGTGGTAGCTGTCACAGGCGTCACCGCTGGGTTCGGCGATGCCGCTGCCGGGGGTGTGTTCCCGCACCCACCAGTCGCTGTTGATGTTGTTGCCCTCGATCTGGTGTGCGGCGGTGGCGGCGCCCCACCGGAAACCGTCCGGGAAGCGCAGCGGCGCAGGGTTTTCCGGCGCAGGAGTAATCATCGGATCTCGCATTCCGGTCAGGGAGTCGGCGCGGGTGGCGGGAACTACTTGACCCCGGCGGTCGCGACGCTCTGGATGAAGAACCGCTGCAGCAGCACGAAGAGCAGGACGATCGGTGCGATGACGAGCACCGAACCCGCCAGCAGCAGGCCGTAGTTCGTGGCGTTCTGCCCGGTGGAATACAGCGACAGCGCGACGGGAAGGGTGTACATCTCCTCGCTCTGCGCGGCCACCAGCGGCCAGAGGAAGTTGTTCCACGAACCGAGGAACGTCAGGATGCCCAGCGTTGCCAGCGGAGGACCGCAGAGCGGCAGTACCACCCTGGCGAAGATCCGCAGTTCGCCGGCCCCGTCGATGCGGGCGGCCTCGATCAGCGAGTCGGGAATGCCCATCATGAACTGCCGCATCAGGAACACGCCCAGCGGCGACGTCAGGAACGGCAGGATCAGCGCGGGATAGGTGTTCAGCAGTCCCAGCTTGCTGACCAGCACGAACAACGGCACGAAGGTCACCACGCCCGGAACCATCAGGGTGATCATCACCAGCAGGAACAGCACCCGTTTGCCGACGAAATCCATCTTGGCGAGCGCGTACCCGACCATCGAGCAGAAGAGCAGGTTGCCGAGCACGGTCACCACCGCAACGATCAGGCTGTTGGTGAAGAACGTGCCGAAGTTCAGGTCGTTGAACCAGGTGGCGTAGTTGTCCAGCGTCGGGTCCGCGGGCAGGAATCCGGACGGATTGCGCAGGATCTCGCCGTCGGTCTTCAGGGAGCCCAACAGCATCCACAGGAAGGGCATCAGGGTGGCGACGACGGCAACGACGAGGGCCAGGTAGGTCAGTAATCGACGTCGGTTGAATCGCCGGTCGGATGTACCGCGGCCGGTGGGGACGGCCCCGCCCGGTTCAAGGGCAACGGGGGTGTCTTCGGAGATGGTCATGGCGCGCCTCAGTCCTTGGATCGCAGAGCCCGGAACTGCACCAGGCTCAGCAGGGCGATGGCCACGAACAGCACGTAGCTGGCCGCCGAGGCGTACCCGTACTTGCCGAAGCCGAACTGGTTGAAGGTGAAGTAGCTGATCGACAGGGTCGAATCCAGCGGGCCGCCCTTGGTCATCACGAACGGTTCCTCGAAGAACTGCAGGTAGCCGACGGACGAGAGCACCGCTCCCAGCAGCAATGTCGGCCGCAGTAGCGGAAGGGTGATGCGGGTGAACCGTTTCCATCCGTTGGCACCGTCGATCGACGCGGCTTCCTTGACGTCCTCCGGAATGGTCTGCAGACCGGCCAGGAAGATGATCATCAGCGTGCCCATGTTGCGCCAGACGGCCATCAGGATCAGTGACGGCATGGCCCAGGTCGTGCTGTTGAGCCAGTCCGGGCCGTTGATGCCCACCCAGCCCAGGATGGTGTTGAGCAAGCCGTCGTCCTGCAGGATGAAGCGCCAGACGACCGCCACCGCAACGATGCTCGTGACGACGGGCGTGTAGAAGCCCACCCGGAAGACGGTCCGGAATCTCTCGATGCCGTTGTTCAGCGCCACCGCGAGCGCGAGTGCGACGATCATCGTCAACGGGATGCCGACGATCACGAAATATGCGGTGTTGACCAGCGACTTGATGAACTGCGGATTGCCGAACAGGCCGGTGTACTGGTCGATCCCGACGAAGCCGACGGCCAACGGAGTGGTGACGTCCCGGCTGGTGAAGTCCGTGAACGACATCGCAAACGACGACACCAGCGGCAACAACATGAACACGCCGAAGACGAGGACGAAGGGTAGGGCGAACAGCCAGGCGATCAGCGTCTGCCGCCGGCGGCGGGAGATGCCGGGGTCGACCCGCTTCTCGCCGGCGTCCCCGACGGTGCCCCCGCCGGCGCCCCCGACGGCGCCGGCGGAAGGCGTGCTCGTGGCCGGAGTCGATGTCACGGTCAGCTCGCCGTGCCGAGCGACTTGGCGGTGTTCTGCAGTTCCTGCAGGGCCTCTGCCGGGGACTTGCCGGCCTTGACGACCTGCTCGACCTGGGTATCGGCGGCGGCACTGACCTGGGTCCAGGTGGTGACCGGCGGCGGCGAGTTGGTGTCCTTCAGCTGCTCACCGAAGGTTGCCAGCTTGTCGTCACCGGACAGCGAGGGATCGTCCCAGGCGGATTGGATGGCCGGCAGGTCGCCGGTGGCCTTGCTCCACTTGACCTGGGTCTCCGGTTCCGACAGCCACTGCACCAGCTTCCAGGCGGCGTCGCGGTTCTTGCTTCCCTTGAAGACGGCCAGGTTCGACCCGCCGACGAAGGAGGTTCCGGACTTGTCCTTCGGCATCGTGGCGACCGCGTACTTCTCGGCGAAGGCCGGGCCACCGGCCTTTTCCAGGTTGCCGATGTTGTAGGGGCCGGAGATCATCATCGGCGCGGAGCCGTCGACGAAGGCCGATTCCGCCGCGCCCGCGCCCATGTTCGGCGCAGGGTTGGCGATGCCATCGGTGAAGAAACTCTGGTAGTAGGTCAGGGCGTCGATCCATTCCTGGCTGTCGAGGGTCCATTCGGTGCCCTCGGCATTCATCAGTTCACCGCCGCGCGACCAGCCGAAGGGCAGCATGCTCTGGAACGAGTCGACGCCGCCGGCCAGCAGCTGGATGCCCCACTCGGCGCCGGCCTTCTCCTGCATGGCCTTTGCCATTGCCTTGAAGTCGTCCATCGTGGTCGGGAAGGTGCTGTACCCGGCCTTCTCGGCCAGGTCCTTGCGGTAGAAGACCACGCGGGTGTCGACGTACCACGGGACGCCGAGGGTGGCGCCGTTCACCTGGCTGGATTTCAGCGAGCCGGGGAAGAACCCCGCGGTGTCGATCTGGGTGGGAACCGGGTCGAAGGCGTCGGCGAAATCGCCCATCCAGGTGGTGCCCATCTGCGCGACGTCGGGGGTCTGCCCGCCGGCGATGGCCGTCTGGTACTTGTTGTGCGCGGCCTCCCAGGGGATGGGCGTGACCTCCACCTTGACGCCCGGGTTGGCCGCCTCGAACTCCTTGACCAGAGCTGGCAACTTCTCGCCCTCGGCGCCCTGCGCCCAGACCGTGACGGTGCCCGTTGCCGGACCATCGGCGACCGCGGCAGCCGACTCGGACGGCGCATCGGAGGCTGTCTCGCTGCTGCGCCCGCAGGCGCTGACGGTGAGCAGCGCGGCCAGCAGGCCGGCGGTCACCATGGTTTTCTTGCGGAACATCGGCGTTCCTTTCCGGATCGGATTGCTGCCCGCGGTCGGCCGCCGGGCCCATGCAGAAGCGACGCCAGGAGCACGGCTCGACGTGTGAACCGGCAGGCGAATCTATGCGCTTAGGAGATCGGCTCAGTTAAGCGGATTGACCGTGTGTTGGCAAGGGCGCTGCGGGGAATACATCAGAACGAAGCCGGATCGGACGCGAATTGCTGTCCGGGGTTTCTTGCTGCCTGAAGGACGCCGCCACGGCTCCGAAGAGAGGGGGTGCAAACCTCAGTGGGCGGGGCAACCACAGCTCTCTCGCAGCACCACCGAGACCGGGAGTTGCCTGCTGATCGGCGGGTCCTCCGGACGGGCCAGCCGCCGCAGCAGGATGTCGACGACAGTCCGGCCCATCGCCTCCATCGGCTGCCGGACGGTGGTCAGCGACGGCCGGGCGACGCGACCCGCGGCGATGCCGTCGAACCCGGTGACGATGATGTCCCGGGGCACCACGACGCCGGCGGCGTGCAGCGCGTCCATCGCGGCCAGCGCGTCCTGGTCGGTGACGCACACCAGGGCCTGCGGCAGTGCGGTCTGCTGCAGCATTCGGTGAACCACCTCGGCGGCTTCCTGCGCCGTTGCGCCCGCCGGTGACAGCGAGGCTCGCGGAATTGGCAGGCTGGCTGCCCGCAGCGCCGCGCGAAAGCCCCGGAAACGTCGCTGCTGGTCGAAACCGGTGGTATCGCCCAGAAATCGGATGTCGGCCAATCGGTGGTCGGTCAGCAGGTGCGTGGTCAGCGCGCGCATCCCGCCCACGTTGTCGACCGTGACGTGGTTCAGGTCGTCGTTGGTGGACGGCTGGGACAGTTCCACCACGGGAATACGACGGGCGATGTGACGCAGCACCTCTCGCGGCACGGTATGTGGAAAGACCGCAATACCGTCGACCCGGCCTGCGATGTCGGCCACCACTGTCTCTGTGTTCGCGTGCCCCCGGCCGCCGACCATCAGGGCGTAGCCACGCCGCCAGCATTCCAGTTCGACGCCCCGCTGGACCTCGTCCACGTAGAGCGGGAACAGCCGGAAGTCCTCGTTGAGATCGCCGTCCCGCGCGTCCAGCTCGGCGGGTGGCGCAGCTCCAGGTTCGGCATGGTGGTCGGGGGCATCGAGGAGGTAATCGAAGGAGAACAGGCCCAGCGCACGGGTCCGCCCGTCGGCCAGTCCACGGGCGCTGGCGCTGGGAACGTAACCGAGGTCCCTGGCGGCCGCAAAGACGGTTTCCCGGGTGGACGCCCTGACCTTTTCGGGGCGACGGAAAGCGAACGAAACCGTCGCGATGGAGACGCCGGCGCGTTCTGCGACGTCATACACCGTAGGCGCTTTGACCACTGCGACTCCTTTCCCGATATCGCAGTCTATGCGCTTTTATCGTGAAACTGCGATGTCGATGCGTTCGACGACCCGGCGCGGGAGCTGATCCGATCCGATCTGATCACCGGGGTTCGCCCACTCGGCAGGCCGCGGACCCGCCGACGCGCATTCGGGCACCTGCTCGATTGTCCGTGGTCACCGGTCGATCGCGGCCGGGTCCCCGTCCAGCAACTGCCGTTCCAGCGCGTCGCCCACCCACTGCTCGAACTCCGCCGGCGTCCAGTCCGATTCGTCCACCAGTTCGCGATAGACGCCGGCCGCGGCAAGGGCCCGGTATACGGCCTGCGCTTGGCGTACTGGGACGCGGAGGTGGCCCCTGAGGGACGCGATCATCGCGTCCATCACCTCGTTGCGGCCGGCGAGCTTGGACCGCAACAGCGCCCGGGTTTCGGGGCTCTCGTCGGTGGCCGCCTCGAAGATCAGCACCACGTCGAAACCGGCCTCGTACAGATTCCGCAGCCAGCCCGCGGCGCCGCGCAGCCTACGGACCGGATCCGGCTCGGCGAACACCTCTTGCGCCCGCTCCCGGGCGGAGGCCTGCTCCAGCCAGCGCTCGCAGATCAGCGACAGGATCTCCCGCTTGGTGCCGAACGCCGAGTACACCGTCCGCACGGCGACCTCCGCCTCGCCCGCGATGGCCTCCATGGAGGTCGACCCGTAGCCGGCGGTGGCGAACAACCGGCGGGCGGCGTCCGCGATGCGATCGCGGGTGGCGGCGGCCTGCCGCTGCCGGTAGGTCGACCGGGCCTTGACGGGTTGCCCCATGGCTCGGCACACTATCAGTGCGACGAGTGCAGTAAGACTGCAATGAACGCAGTGGTACTGCATCTAGGGATCCCAGGAGGACCCGATGAGCACCAGCACCGACCAGACCCCGACCGGCACGGCACCACCGGCCCCGTCGTCCGCACTGCAGGTGATGCACCGGATCTTCGCCGAGGGGTTCGCCACCGGCGGCACGGACATCGTCGACGAGATCTGCTCGCCCGAGCTGATCGAGCACCAGTTCGGGCTCGCGGGCACCGGGCGGGAAGCGGTCGAACACGTCAAGAACGCCATTCGCGACGTTCACCGGATGGCGCCGGACATGTCGTTCAGCATCGAGGATGCGGTCGAGTCCGGTGACACCATCTGGGTGCGGGTCCGTGCCCGGGGAACCGCGACCGGCCCGTTCTTCGGCCCGCCCAGCGGCCGCCCGGTGGACATCACCGTGCTCGACGTCGCCCGGGTCGTCGACGGTCGCATCGTCGAGCATTGGGGAGTGCCGGACCGGTTCGCGTTGCTGGCGCAGACGGGTGTCCTTGGCCGGCTGACCGGGCCGGCCATGACCTGAGCGCAGTCGGCTGCCTGGTGATGATCGGAGCGTGGACGGCCGTCTGGTGAGGGCCGCGGGCGGTCCGAATCCCGCAGACTGCGGAACTTTCCTCACCACTGGCGGCCGGATGTTCCGCGCTGCGCTGATTCCGGCGGGGGCATCCCCCGGCACCGGGCTGACCGGCGCTCCGCCCCCGGACCGTCGGACGCTGCGGGCGAGCCACCCCATCGGAGGGCAGGATGGGTCGGTACGGCGGCCTCCTCATGTTTCGACGGCGGCCGTATCCAGATTCCCCGATTCGGACGGCGCAGGTGGTGGACCATGACGACTCCGCATGCCGACCAGGCGTTCCTGGTGGCGGGCACGCGGACGCCCTTCGGCCGGTACGGCGGTGCCCTGGCCGCGGTCCGGCCCGACGACCTGGCCGCCCACGTGCTGCGCAGCCTGACCGGGAGTCTGCCGTCCGTCGACTGGGAGCAGCTCGACGACGTCCTGCTCGGCTGCGCGAACCAGGCCGGTGAGGACAACCGGAATGTCGCGCGGATGTCGTCGCTGCTGGCCGGCCTGCCGGTGTCGGCTCCTGGTGCCACCATCAACCGGCTCTGCGGCTCGAGTCTGGACGCGGTGGCGATCGCCGCCCGAGCGATCCGCAGCGGCGACGCCGACCTGATCCTGGCCGGCGGAGTGGAGAGCATGAGCCGGGCGCCGTTCGTCATGCCCAAGGCGACTTCGGCCTATTCCAGGGCCGCGGAGATCCACGACACCACCCTCGGCTGGCGGTTCGTCAACCCGGTGATGGCGGAGATGTTCGGCACCGACTCGATGCCCGAGACCGCCGAGAACGTGGCCGCGGAGTACGGCGTCGCGCGGGCGGACCAGGACGCCTTCGCGCTCCGGTCCCAGGAGCGCACGGCCAAGGCCATCGCTTCGGGGCGGTTGGCGGAGGAGATCACTGCGCTGGAGGTGCCCGCGCGGCGCGGCCCCGCCGTGCTGGTCGACCGGGACGAGCACCCGCGGGAAACCACCCTCGAGGCACTGGCCGCGCTGCGTCCGCTCTTCCCCGGCGGCACGATCACCGCCGGCAACGCCTCGGGCATCAACGACGGCGCCGCGGTGCTGCTCATCGCGTCCGGACGGGCCGTCGAGCGCTACGGGTTGACGCCTATCGCCCGGCTCACCTCCGGCGCGGCGGTCGGTGTCCCGCCCCGGGTGATGGGCATCGGACCGGTCTTCTCGACCCGAAAACTGCTGCAGCGCAACAATCTCACGATGCGCGATGTCGACGTCGTCGAGCTCAACGAGGCCTTCGCGGCGCAGTCCCTGGCCGTCCTGCGCGAGCTGTGCCTGCCCGATGATGCCGACCACGTCAATCCGAGCGGCGGCGCGATCGCCCTCGGTCACCCGCTCGGCGCGAGCGGCGCCAGGCTGGCCCTCACCGCCGCCCTCGAGCTGCAGCAGCGCGGCGCCCGACGCGCGCTGGCCACCATGTGCATCGGGGTGGGGCAGGGCATCTCGGTGCTGCTCGAATCCGTCTGACCGCAGCATGACCGGAACCGAGGAGACTGCATCAATGACGATGACCGCCGGCACGGCAACAACCGATCTCACCGGGTCGGCGCGCGATTACCTGACGCTCGATTCCCTCCTGACCGCCGACGAGGTGGCGTTGCGGGACAAGGTCCGGGAGTTCGTCGACCGGCGGATCAAGCCGAACATCGCCCAGTGGTACGAGCAGGCGGTGTTCCCGCGGGAGATCACCACGGAGATGGGTGATCTCGGGCTGCTCGGCATGCACCTGAAGGGTTACGGCTGCGCGGGCCGCAGTGCGGTGGAATACGGCCTCGCCGCGATGGAACTGGAAGCGGGGGACTCAGGTCTGCGGACCTTCGTCAGCGTGCAGGGCTCGCTGGCGATGAGCGCCATCTCCAAGCACGGTTCGGAGGAGCAGAAACAGCGGTGGCTGTCCGGGATGGCCGCGGGCCGGCTGATCGGCTGTTTCGGACTCACCGAACCCACCGCAGGCAGCGACCCCGGTGCCATGTCGACCTACGCCCGCCGGGACGGTTCCGACTGGGTCCTCAGCGGCGCGAAGCGGTGGATCGGGCTGGCGTCCATTGCCGACGTCGCCGTCATCTGGGCGCAGACGGACGGCGGTATCAGGGGTTTCGTGGTGCCCACCGCCACCCCGGGTTTCACTGCCACGAACATCGAGCCGAAACTGTCCATGCGGGCGTCGATCCAATGCGACATCACCCTGGACGAGGTTCGGTTGCCAGCAGAGGCGGTCCTGCCGAACGTCGTCGGGCTCAAGGGCCCGTTCGCCTGCCTGAACGAGGCGCGGTACGGGATCATCTGGGGAGCCATGGGAGCGGCCCGCGACTCCTACGAGGCGGCCCTGCGGTACAGCCTTTCGCGGTTGCAGTTCGACCAACCACTGGCCGCCTATCAGCTGACCCAACGCAAGCTGGTCGACATGGTCCTGGAGATCCAGAAGGGTGTGCTGGTCGCGCTGCACACCGGACGGCTGAAGGACGCCGGAACGCTGTCGCCGCAGCAGATCTCGTTCGGCAAGCTGAACAACGTGCGGGAGGCGATCGAGATCTGCCGGGAGGCCAGGACGATCCTGGGCGGCAACGGGGTGACACTGGAGTACTCGCCGCTGCGGCACGCGAACAACCTGGAGAGCGTGCGCACCTACGAGGGCACCGACGAGGTGCACACCCTGATCATGGGGCAGGCCATCACCGGGCTGCCCGCGTTCCGCTAGGAGCCGCTCAGCATGCACGCCACGCAATCGACCGATGAGGGCAGCCGCCCGGATGGGGTTCGCCGGATCCTCGTGGTCGGCGCCGGCGCGATGGGATCACAGATCGGGATGCTTTGCGCGCTGGCCGGTTTCGACTCGACCGTGACGGACGTGCAGCCCGAGGCGCTGGTCCGAGCGCGCGAGCAGCTGCGGCAGCGAATGAGCAGGGACGTCGACAAGGGCCGCCGGGAGGCTGCGGCGGTGGAGGCCGCCTTCGGGCGGCTGGCGTTCAGCACAGAGCTCGGCACGGCCGCAGCGCGGGCCGACTACGTCATCGAGGCGGCTGTCGAGAAGCTGGACGTGAAACGAGCGCTTTTCGCCGAACTCGACCGGGCGGCCTCGCCGCACGCGATCCTGGCCACGAACTCCTCCAGCATCGTGTCGTCCCGGATCGCCGATGCCACCGGGAGACCGGACAGGGTGTGCAACCTGCACTTCTTCAACCCGGCACTGGTGATGACGTGCGTCGAGGTGGTCGGTGGGCCCGCCACCTCCGAGGAGACCGTCGAGACCTCGATCGATCTCGCCAGGGCGCTCGGCAAGGTGCCGGTCGTGCTGCATCGGGAGATTCCGGGGTTTGTCGCGAACCGCATTCTCAACGCCGTCCGCGACGAGGCGATCTTCCTGCTGGAGAACGGCGTCGCCTCCGTCGGGGACATCGACACCGCGTGCCGGACCGCGCTCGGCCACCCGATGGGTCCGTTCGAGCTGATGGACCTGACCGGGATCGACATCGGCTACCTCACCAAGAAGGACCGGTTGGCGGAATCCGGAAACCCGGACGATGCTCCGAGCGTGACGGTTGCGGCCCTGTTCGAACGCGGCGAGCTGGGCCGCAAGACGGGTCGCGGTTGGTACGAGTACGACGAAGCCGGCGGCAGAGCGCCGCGCAGCACCGCAGAATTGACCGGCGACCCGACCTGAGGGCTCCCGACCGACCGCGAGGTGCGCCCGGCAGCGTGCTGACATTCGTGGTCAAATATCCCTTTGATGCACCATCAGGCAGGTTGCGTCCGTGGCTGGCGCCGCGCTGTCAGCGGCGACCCTTGACGCAACCGTCCGACGCGACGAGGGAGAGCACGTGAGGCGTTGCCGGGCCACCACCGTATCGACGATGGCCGTCATTGCGCTGTTGGCGGCGGGTTGTTCGTCCTCGGGCTCGACCGCGACCTCGTCGAGTACGGCTGCGTCACCGACGGAGTCCGCAGCGGGGTCGTCACCCCCGTCGGCGGCCTCGGCATCGTCGTCGGCATCGTCGTCGGCATCGTCGTCGGCACCGTCGGCCGCTGCGTCGATGTCGGCGTCGGGCAGCCCGACCAGCGCGGGCGCCGAGCCGGCCTACGTGCCATCGGTCGCCGCGGCGGTGGAAAAGGTGTTGAAGGACAACGTCATTCCCGGTGCGGTTGTGCTGATTGCCTCCCCCGAGCAGGGCGATTGGACCGGCACATTCGGCACCGGCACGCTGGGTGCGGACGACCCGATCACCGTTGACGACCATTTCCGGATCGGCAGCAACACCAAGACGATGACCTCCACCGTCATCCTGCAGCTCGTCCAGGAGGGCAAACTCGCCCTCGACGACCCGATCGGCAAGTACATCGACGGCGTGCCGAACGGTGACGAGATCACCATCGCGCAGCTCTCGGAAATGCGCAGCGGCCTGTACAGCTACTCGTTCGACCCGAAGTTCAACCAGACGCTGGACGAGGAACCGCAGAAGGTCTGGACACCGCAGGAATTGCTGGATATCGCCTTCGCGCATCCGGTGAACTTCGCGCCCGGCGCCGAATACGACTACAGCAACACCAACATCGTCCTGTTGGGGCTGGTGATCGAGAAGCTGACCGGGATGACTGCTTCCCAGGCATTCCAGGAACGGATCTTCACCCCGCTCGCGATGAAGAACACCTCTCTGCCGGCGGCCGACGACGCGTCCATTCCCGAGCCGCATCCGCAGGGCTACTCCTTCGGCACGAACACCTCGACGATCGACAGCTACGCGCTGCCGGCCGCGGACATCCCGAAAGCCCTGGCGGGCACGCTGCTTCCGAACAACGAGACCGACGCGAACCCGTCCTGGACCTGGACGGCCGGCGGCGCCATCTCGACCGTCGACGACGTGAAGACCTACGTCCAGGCACTCGTCGGCGGCGGTCTGCTGGACGCGAAAACGCAGCAGCTCCGGCTGGACAGCCTGCAGTCGACCGATCCGGGAAACCCGGCCGCGGCCCTGTACGGCCTGGGCATCGCCCAGGTCGGGCCGCTGGTCGGACACGACGGCCAGATTCCCGGCTACATGACCTTCATGGGCCAGGATCCGAAAACGGGTCTCACCATTGTCATCCTGACCAATCTGGCCACCGTGCCCACCGGTGAAGGGTCCGCGCTGGTCATCCTCAAGAACCTGCTGCCGATCTTCTATCCGGGCGTCGCGGTGCCGAGCGGTGACCCGGCCGCGGCACCCGGTGCCGCGTCGACTGCGCCGACGACGACCGGCTGACCGCGACCCGATCACCGCCTGCGACCCGGCGCGGGGTCGCCGTCGGGACGCCGCCCCGTTGCGCAGCCGGTGCCTCGGGGGCGGTGCGCCGCGCCCTTCTGTGTGCCGCGTCAAGGCGGTACCGTCGAGCGCATCAGTACCGCCGGAAACCACCTGTCGACGGCCACCGTCGCGACTGCGCCGGCTCGTGACCAAGGAGCACCAGCATGACGCAGGTCAGCCCGCACGGTTTGCATCACGTGACCGCGATCGCCACCAGCCCGCAGCGCAACGTCGACTTCTACACCCGCACCCTCGGCCTTCGGCTGGTCAAGCAGACGGTCAACTTCGATGCGCCCGACAGCTATCACCTGTACTACGGGGACGAGCAGGGCAGCCCGTCGAGTCTGATCACCTTCTTCCCGTGGCCCGGAGTGCCGAAGGGCCGGCAGGGCGCCGGCCTCACCACTGCGACGGCGTTCAGCGTGCCCGGCAACTCGCTGGGCTGGTGGCACGAACGGCTCACCGGACTGCAGGTCGACGCCGACACCCCGCGCACCCGGGACACCGAAGAGGTGCTGACGTTCCGGGACCCGGACGGCATGATCATCGACCTGGTGGCCTCCGACGGCGACCACCGGTCGGGCTGGGACGGGGTCGCCGACATCCCGTCCGAACACGCCGTGCGCGGGCTGCATGCGGTGACGCTCTCGGAGCAGCAACTCGACCCGTCGGCGCAGATGCTCACCGACCTGCTCGGCATGAACCTCACCGGTGAGGACGGCGACCGGACCCGGTTCGGGATGGCAGAGGGCAGCTCCGGTGCTCTGGTCGACGTGTCCGCCGGGGTCCGTGACCGCGGGTTGCAGGCCGGCGGGACGGTGCACCACATCGCCTTCCGCGCACCGGATCTGGAGACGATGACCAGCTGGCAGCACGAGCTGATGGGACGCGGGGTCTCGGTGACCCAGATTCTGGACCGGCAGTACTTCAAGTCGATCTACTTCCGCGAGCCCGGCGGTGTGCTGTTCGAGATCGCCACCGATGCACCGGGTTTCGCCGTCGACGAGCCGCTGCTGGAACTGGGTCGGCAGCTCAAACTGCCGCCGTGGCTGGAGCCGGACCGCGAGCAGATCGCCAACGCGCTGCCGCCGCTGCAGCTGGATGTCGACGTCCCGTGAGCGACGGGACCGGCCTGGACCGGCCGCATGTGTTCCTGCCGGCCACGGAATCGGCGGCCGGCTCTCCGCTGCTGCTGCTGCACGGCACCGGCGGCGACGAACACGACCTGCTCCCGCTGCGCGATCACCTGTCGCCGGGGGCGGCCGTCCTGTCCGTGCGCGGATCCGTGCTGGAGAACGGGATGCCCCGCTTCTTCCGGCGGCTGCGGGAGGGTGTCTTCGACGAGGACGACCTGCGCCGCCGGGCCGACCAACTGACCGAGTTCGTCCGGACGGCCAGCGCCGAGTACGGGATCGACGACGGTTCGCTGGTCGCCGTCGGCTTCTCGAACGGCGCGAACATCGCCTCCGCGATGCTGCTGCAGCACCCGGGACTGCTCGGGGCGGCGGTGCTGCTGTCGGCGATGGTGCCGTTCGCCGATCCACCGGCCGCCGACCTCACCGGGACCGTGGTGGTGATCTCCAACGGTGACCGTGACCCGACGATTCCGGCCGGCATGACCGCGCAGCTCGCCACCCAGTTGCGCGAGCGGAGAGCCGACGTGGTCGAGTTGCCCCGTCACGGTGGCCATCAGCTCGATCCCGCGGTGCTGCCGCAGATTGCTTCGGTCATCACCCGCCCCGAACGGCAGGTCGGGCCGCACGTCACCGACCGCTGAGGCCGCCGGCGAGCCCGCACAGCCGCGGCGGCTTCAGCGAACCAGTTGCAAGCCGAGCCAGTCCGAAAGGTCGGTGATTTCTGCCTGCACCGCAACGGTTGTCGCGGAGTCGAACGGCGCATCCCGATGAATGGCGTTGACCCGCAACACCTTCGCCTTCCGGTCGGCGGTGGCGTCGAGCTTTCCGACCATCCGATCGCCGAACAGGATCGGGAGCGCGAAGTAGCCCCAGCGTCGCTGGGCGGCGGGTTTGTACATCTCCAATTGGTAGTCGAATTCGAAGATCTCCGTTGTCCGTTTGCGGTCGTGGATCAGCCGGTCGAACGGCGACAGCAGCGCCGCCCGGCCCGAGAAGGGCTGCGCCAGCTGCGTCGGGTCCACCCGCCACTGGCCCTTGACCCCGTCCACGACGGCGGCCTCGCCCGCGTCCCCGACGTCCGCCGGTTCCACCGGCAGCGCGGTGGTCCGGGCCCGGGCGATACCCAAGGCCCGCAGCCGGCGCTCGTTGCGGATCCCCGTCGCGTCCTCGCTCGGCACGATCGGCTCGTCCGGGTACACCCGCTCGGCCAGATCCCAGAGCCGTTCCTTGCCGGCGCGTCCGGCGATCGCCACCTCGCCCCGCCCGGCCAGGATCTCCAGCATCTGCGTCACGTTCCGGTTGTTCGTCCAACCCGTGGACTTCCACGGCCGCACGCAGGTGTCCGGCAGTTCGCGGGACGGCAGCGGCCCTGACTGCTCCAGGCGACGCAGGATGTCGCGGCGGCAGGCGTCGTTCGCGTCCACCCAGTCGCGGATCGACGCCCGCCAGGCGGGCAGCTCACTGCGGGGGAGCGACTTGCGGGCGGCCATGTCGGCCCGGTACAGCGCCATGTCCTCGGCCGGTCGGATCATCGCCTGCAACTCGACCAGCGAACGGGACGCCAGGGCCGCGTCCAGGTCGCCGGGGGAGTACGAAGAGCCGAGCCTGCTCCACGCCACCAGATGGGCGTTTGGTGCGATGGCGGCGGTCGGGTCCAGCTGCAGCAGGGTCAGCCGTCGCACCACCTCGAGCAGGCCGGACGGTCGCGACCGGTCGAGAAGCTGCGCGCGGACGGCGATCCGGCGGGCGTCGAGGCGGGACAGCTGGTGCACGGTCACGGGGAGGAGAGTAGTCAGGCCACCGTGATGACGACCTTCCCGCTGGTGTGGCCCGCCTCCACGTAGGCCACCGCGGCCGCGGCATCGGCCAGCGGGTAGCTGCGGTCGATGACGGACCGCAGCGAGCCGGCCTCCACCATCCCCGCGACATCGAGCAGGTCCTGCCGGGATTCCTTGGTCGGGACGAACGCGATCGTCTGCTTCACGAACAGGTTCACCGCGGCGGCGGACAGCAGGCTGCCCACCGCGCCGATGACCCGACCGGGCGATCCGCCGCCGTTGAGCAGCACGATCCCGGTCGGTGTGACGGCGCGCCGCATATCGGACAGCGAACGGTTGCCGACGTTGTCCAGGATCAGGTCGTACGTGACGGAGCCGCTGGCGAAGTCGTCCTTGGCGTAGTCGATGACCTGCGTTGCGCCGATCGACCGGACCATTTCGACGTTGCGGGCGCTGCACACCCCGGTGACCTCTGCGCCCAGTGCGGCGCCGATCTGGACGGCGAAGGAGCCCACCCCGCCGCCGGCGCCGTTGACCAGCACCCGTTGCCCGGTCTGGACCCGGCCGCTGTCCCGGATCGCGTGCAGCGCGGTGATGGCCGCCATCGGTAGCGCCGCGGCCTCCTCGAACGACAGGGCCGCCGGTTTGGGCAGCAGAAGGTTCGCGGTGGCGGCCGCGTAGTCGGCGAACGCGCCCCGGCACCGCCCGAAGACCTCGTCACCCGGTTTCAGGGTGCTCACCTCGGCGCCGATGGCTTCCACCCGGCCGGCGACGTCGACCCCGGCAATCCGGGCCTTCGGCTTGGTCAACCCGACGCCCATCAGCCGCGCGATCCGCGGATCACCGCGCAGCATGTGCCAGTCGTAGGGGTTGACCGCCGCGGCACATACCTCGACAAGGACGTCCTGCGGGCCGATCTCCGGCTTGTCGGTGTCGACCAGCCTGAGCGTGTCGGGTGGTCCGAACCGCTCCTGCACCAGTGCCTTCATCGCTGCCTCCGGGGTGATTAGTCAGGATAGTGCCGCGCATCGAGTCGCCACTGCCGTTCCCTTCAATGCTGGTGAAGGGCCCGAAAGTGTCGACTGCAGGGGTCTTTCGCTCAGGCATCGGCCCGGCGCAGCCGCCAGGCGGCAACTCCGAGCAGGACGACGGCGTACCCGCACATCACGGCGAAGCCCGTCCACGGCGCCAGCGGGTGGGCGACCGGTGCGCTGCCGCCGATCAGCACCGAACCGGCGTTGGACGGCAGGTACTGCACGAAGTGATCGGTCAGCGAGGCAGGCAGCAGCAGCGTCAGCGGCGGGACCACGAAGAACACCGCGACGAAGGTGGTGATCGCCGCCGCGGTGTTCCGCAGCAGGGCACCCAGCGCGAAGGCCGTCATGCCGGCCACGGTGACGTACAGCGCCGCACCGACGACGGACCGCAGCGCCTCCGGATCGGACAGCGAGGCGTCCCGGCCCTGCCCGCTCCACAGCGCCTGACCGACGAAGAAGGCCACGAAACTGGCGACCAGCATGGTCAGGAAAGCCACGACGGCGAACACAGTCACCTTGGCCCACAGCATGGGCAGCCGCTGCGGGACCACCGTCAACGAGGCGCGAATCATCCCGGTGCTGTATTCACCCGTGATCAACAGCACGCCCAGCACGCCGACGGCCAGCTGGGCGAAGAACGTCCCGGTCAGCGAGGTGCCGATCGCGGTCTGACCGGGCTCCATCCCGCCGGGCTGGTTGATGGTGACGGCGGTGAACAGCGCGCCGATGCCGATCATCAGCACGATCCCGGTCAGCAGGGTGTAGACGGTCGATCGCAGTGACCGGAACTTCGTCCATTCCGACAGCACCACCCGCGGTGGGGTGACCCGCAGCCGGACCGGTGGAACCGTCGCGGTCAGCGCCGCGGTCATGACGTCGCCTCGGCGGTGTCGGTGGAGCGGTATTCGACGGAGTCGTTGGTGAGCGTCATGAATGCTTCTTCCAGGGAGGCCTGCCGGACGGTGAGCTCGAAGATGGGCACCTGGTGCTGCCAGGCGACGGTGCCGATGTGTTCCGCGGTGAGCCCGTCCACGCCGAGAACGTCGGGCTGTTCGGTGGTGACGGTGATGTCCGGGCCGGCGAGCAGCTCCCGCAGTCGGGAGGCCTGCGGCGTGCGGACGGTGACGGAGTGATGCGACGCGCTCGCGACGAACTCCGCGACGGTGGTGTCGGCGATCAGCCGGCCGCGTCCGATGACGACCAGACGAGTCGCGGTCTGGGCCATCTCACTCATCAGGTGGGACGAGACGAACACCGTGTGCCCGTCACCGGCGAGCTCCTTGAGCATGGTGCGCATCCAGCGGACCCCCTCCGGATCCAGGCCGTTGACCGGCTCGTCCAGCACCACTGTCTGCGGGTTGCCGAGCAGTGCCGAGGCGACGCCGAGCCGTTGCCCCATCCCGAGCGAGAAGCCGCCGACCCGTTTGCCGGCGACCTCGTGCAGGCCCACCAGGTCGATGACGGCGTCGACCCGGCGCGTGGGGATCCCGTTGGTCTGGGCGAGGGCAAGCAGGTGGTTCCGCGCCGACCGGCCGGTGTGCACGGCCTTCGCCTCGAGCAGGACACCGAGTTCGGCCATCGGGGCGGCAGCCGTCCGGTAGGCGGCGCCGTTGACGGTCACCCGACCGGCGGTGGGCCTGTCCAGTCCGGCGATCATCCGCATGGTGGTGGACTTGCCGGAACCGTTCGGGCCGAGGAAACCGGTGACGATCCCGGGTTGGACGGTGAAGGTGAGATCGTCGACGGCGAGCTTGTCACCGTAACGCTTGCTGAGGTTCTCGACCTGGATCACGGGATCTGCCTTTCGGTGACGGTGGTTTCGCTGCGGTCGGCTGCTGCAGCGTTCTCGGCCGTCATTTCGGCGGTGATGGGGGAGGGCCGGAAGCCCTTGACGATCAGGTAAACGCCCAGCGAGAGCTCCCAGCCGGCGATGAACAGGGTGGCGATGCCACTGAGCGGTGACACCTTCGGCAGGATTCCGAACAGCACGGTGGCCACCGAGGCGAGCAGCAGCGGCGCGCCGATGAGACCCATCAGCGGAATCAACCGGGGCACCAGCCGGGATCGATACATCAGCGAGCCCAACAACACCGCGTTCAGGGTCGGCATCAGGGTCTGGCCGAGCTGGAAGGTCCCGTCATAGATTCCGAGAAATGATTTCCCGGCGACCGCCAGTGCCGCAGGATCGCCGGCGGCGTCCTTGCGCAGGGCGACGATCGCCAGCAGGCTGAGGACGCCGACGAAGATCATCGCGGCTTCCAGGGTTCTGGTGGCGACGAAACCGAGCGCTGTCGCCTCGTTCTGCCGCTTCACCACGGGGAACAACGTCACCGCGGTGCCGATGCCGGCAATCGCGACGATGATCTCCAGGACTGCACCCAACAGCAGTCCGGTGTCGGATCCGGCGCCGGTGACGTAGTTCGCGTCGCGCACGGGCCCGTACAGCCAGAGTGTTGGGATCGAGACGAACGTCACCACGTAGAAGATCCCGGCGACCAGTGATGTTCTCCGGAGTGGGTCCATCCGAACTCGTTTCGGTGAGACGGTTCTCGTTGCTGCTGTTGTGGTGCCCATGTCAGTTCCCTTCGGGTTTTTGAGGTGTCGACGCGGTGTGGTCGACGATGGATGCGTCTGCTCGGGTGACCGCGATCAGCGGAAGACCGATGTCGCGGACTTTTTGCAGCAAGCCGTGCAGGGCTGATTGGTCGGCGACGGATCCGGAGATGACGGCAGTTCCATCGCTGTCATTGGCGACGTCGAGGCCGTCGAACCAGCTCGTCCAGCGGGAGTGGAGATGACCCTTGAGGCGGATCTCGTAGTACCCGGCCCCGTCGGAGATCGCTTCGCTGCTCATTCCGCCTCCCCCGCGTCGTGGACTCCGCGCTGCTGCGGACGTTCCTTGCTTGCTGGGTGAAAGCTAGGAGGCGATGTGATGACCGGGCATCACCACACCTGGTGATTGTCGTGATGATTGATGCTGGTGAGGGTGTCCCCGCAGGACGAGCGGGACGTCAGAAGCCGTGCCGGCGCCGGCTCACCAGCTGCTCGGCGACCGCCCGGGTGACCTCCTCCTCCGCAAGATCGGCGTTCATCGCGATGGCGGCAGCGGAGCCGGCACCCGCGGCGGTGATGACCTGGGCGCGCGGGTCGGCGACATTGCCCGCGGCCCACAGACCCTGAACGGTTGTCCGGCCACCCGCGTCGACGCGAACGAAACCCGCGTCGTCGACCTCGCAGCCAAGGGCGGTCAGCAGCCCATCTGCGTGCGGCGCCATCATCGGCCGCACGAAAACAGCGGTTCGCTCGATGACCTGGCCATCAACCAATTCCACACCGGTCAGCCGATCGTCGGTGACCACCAGCCGGACGACCTCACCGTCGACGATCCGCACCCCCCGGGCCGTCATCCGCTCGCGTTCCACGACATTCAGGGTGAGGAGGTGCGCGAAGAACGTGACATCTGCGGACCACTGCCGGAGAAGCAGCGCCTGATGAACCGAGTCGGGTTGGATGCCGAGCACCCCCAGTGGCTGATCCCGAACCTCCCATCCGTGGCAGTAGGGGCAGTGCAACAGGTCCCGCCCCCACCGTTGCCGGACCCCGGGAATGTCCGGAAGACGGTCGACCAAGCCGGTCGCCAGCAGAATCCGCCGCGCGGCCAGCACCCTGCCACGTGCCATCCGGACCACGAAGCCGCCGCTGGCTCCGGCGTCGATCCCCGCGACCGCGTCGTCGGCCAGTTCAACGCCGTACGTGGTCACCTCCGTGCGGCCCGCGGCCAGCAGGTCGGCCGGCGGCATCCCGTCTCGGGACAGGAATCCCTGCATGTGTGCGGCCGGGGCGTTGCGGGGTGCGCCGGCATCGACCACCACGACCCGGCGGCGCGCCCGTCCAAGGACCAGCGCGGCGCTCAGACCCGCAGCACCGCCGCCGATGATCACGACGTCGTAGTTGTTCGCCTCCATGGCGATCACCTCCTGCGGCAAGGTTTCGCCGCCCCGGGGCGACATGGCAACGTTTGTTGCCAGAACTGGGAAAGTGGCGTCCACTGACGGCATGGCGAACTCACCGGCGATCGCGACCGCCCTCGCCGGCGTCGGACCCCGCCTGAGACGCGCGCGGGCCCAGCGGGGCCTGACATTGACCGAACTGGCTGCCGTGACGGGCATCTCGAAGAGCACGTTGTCCCGACTCGAATCGGGCGAACGCCGGCCGAGCCTGGAGCTGCTGCTGCCGATTGCCCAGGCCCACCAGGTGCCGCTCGACGAGCTGATCGGGTCACCAGAGGTCGGTGACCCGCGCATCCGCTTCACTCCGCGCAAACGAAACGGCCGTATCGTCGTGCCGCTGACCAGGCAGCCGGGCGGTGTCCAGGCATGGAAGGTCGTCATCCCGCCCGAGCAGAACGAGCCGGAACTCCGCACCCACGAGGGCTACGAATGGTTGTATGTCCTGTCGGGGCGACTGCGATTGATCCTGGCCGATCGCGACATCACCATGGGTGCAGGTGAAGTTGCCGAGTTCGACACGCGACTACCGCACTGGTTCGGCCCGGCGGGGGACCAGCCCGTCGAGGTCCTCAGCCTGCTCGGCCGGCAGGGTCAGCACGTCCATGTGCGTGCCGCCCCCCGGGCCGCACCCGCGACATAGTGCCGACCGGTCCGGGCAAGGATGTTTCCCGTCCGACGCGAGCCGCGACGCACCCGTCGGGAGATGGTAAGAAACCGTTGCGGGCGGTATTTCCCGGGTTTTCCAGCGATTGCCAGGCCCGAAGAGTGCCCAGCCCCAGTGATTTTCGCAGAATCCAAGTCGGCATGACGCCTCGGCTCCCAATGACGACTGATGTGCAGTAGAAACATCACACCCGGATATTTGTTGATTTCTGTTGTCACCGGAACTCTCATTGGCGAATACCGGAATGCTAGTCCCGTGCAGTAGCGTAGGTGCTGGTAGGTCGCCACCAGCGGTCGACCGGGCAGACATCGGCATCGCGCGAGATCCGGCGTGCGGTCGCGGACCGTATCGCTGCGTGCACTGATGCTTCATCATTGGTGGTTGCAGTGACAAATATCGGGAATGTGACGGCAGTCAAGGCCGCAGAGGTTTTCCGGGCAGCAAACAACCCGCATCGGGAGGACAGTGTCGTCGTCGGGCTGGACCTTCCCGACCCGCAATTACTGGAGCTGGAACAGCTCTTGGCACAGCTCAGGATGGCGGCTGATGACGGCCTGGCCACCCAGGGACGGTTGCGTGGGTTGCTGCGGGCAAATGCCGCAGTGACAGCGGAACTGACAGTGCCGGCGGTGCTCCGGCACTTCGTCGACGCCGCACGTGACTTCCTCCACGCCCGGTGCGCAGCTTTCGTCGTGCTGGATTCCGACGCCCGACTTCAGCAGTTCGTCCACGCGGGCATCGACCCGAAGTCGGTGGCGCGGATCAGCTCTGCCGGCGACGGGCCGGCCGTCCTCGACCTGCTGACCACCTGCCCCGACACAGCCGTGCCGACTGCGGTCAGTCCCGTTGTACCGGGCAACCCGGACGGCGGGACACGACCGGGCGGTTTCCTCGGCGTCCCCATCCAGGTCGGTGGGGAAGTCTTCGGCAACCTGTACCTGACCGCAACGCCGACGGCCATCTTCACGGTGGAGGACGAGGAGCTCGTCACCGCCCTGGCCGCGACCGCGAGTGTGGCGATCGCCCACGCCCGGCTGCTGCAGGAATCCGAGCAGCGCCGACGTTGGCTGGCCGCTTCCGGCCAACTCACCAACCAGCTGCTGGCCGCGGACACCCTCCAACCGCTGACCTGCGTCGGCCAGGCGGCGATGGCAGCGGCCAACGCTGATTTCGCGACCATCTCTGTTGCGAACGGCACCGACGACATGCGCGTGGTTGCGGCGACCGGTGATGCCGCACCGATGGACCGAGCAACCGCCCTCGGGCGCCGGTCTGCCGCGGAAGCCATCGCCGGCGGCACACCGGTGCTGTTGGTCGAACATCGCGCCCGCTCCGTGTTGGATGACGCGGCCGACACCGCCACGGGGCCGACCATGCTCGTCCCGCTCTCGGCGGGGCAATACGGCCGTGGGGTGATTACGATCGGCCGGCGGTGCGGCGGGGCTCCCTTCACCGATGCCGACCTCGATATGGCCGTGTCGTTCGGCAACCACGCCGCTGTCGCGCTGGCGCTCGCCGAGTCCCGGGACCTCCAGATCAGCGATGCCCGACTGGACGACCACGAACGTATCGCCTTCGACATGCACGATCACGTCATCGGGGAACTGTTCGCCGTCGGCATGGGGCTGCAGGGGTTGGCGACCGCCACCCGTGACCGCGCCCAGTCCACCAGGATGACGAGGTACGTCGACAGCCTCGATCACGTCATCAGCACGATCCGAACCGCGGTGTTCCGGCTTCAACCACGCCGCCACGACCCTGACGGACTGCAATCCCGAGTCCTGGCCGTCGCTGACGCCCACGCCGAGCAACTGGGGTACCCACCGCAACTGCACTTCACCGGACCACTCGACCACGTCGTCGACGACTCTCTCGCCGCCGACGTCCTGGCCGTGACGCGCGAAGCTCTGTCGAACTGCGCGCGGCATGCCCACGCCACTGCGGTGACCGTCTGCATCGGCGTTGCGCGGGATCTGCTCACGGTGGAGATCACGGACAACGGCGCCGGGATGGGCGCGACGACCCGTTCGAGCGGACTCACCAACTTGCGCCGCCGCGCCGAGGATCATGGCGGTGCCTTCGCCGTGTCCGAGGCCAGTGGCGGCGGCACCCGGCTGATCTGGTCGGCGATCTGCACCACCCCGGTGGCGGCCTGAAAGCGGTTCGGCGACGCCGGCGGCGGTCGACGACAAGCTCTCCACCCGGGGCGGATCTCCTACTGGCGGACCCACCGGGCAATCTCGACTCGCCCGGTGAGGTTCAGCTTCGCCAGGATGTTCCGCACATTCGACTCGACGGTCCGTTCCGACCCGACCAGGCGCGCGTCGATCAGCTCGTCAGCGATCTGCTTGTTCGACAGTTCCTCGGCGACCAGGGTGGCGGTTTCCGATTCGCGGGTGGTCAACGGATTGGTGCGCCGGACACCGACGGCCAGCCGATTCAGCAGTTGATCCGCCGTGTGCAGCGGGCCCTGTCGTCGCGGACTTCCCCTTGGGCTCAGATGTAGATGGCCGGGTCGTCGACGTCGTCGGCCCTCTCTGATCCCACCCGTGGCCGGATCCTCGCCGGGATGCCGACAGCGATGTGGTCGGCCGGCACGTCGGTGATCACGACGGCGTTCGCCCCGACCTGTGCGCCGGAGCCGACCGACACCGGTCCGAGAATCTTGGCGCCGGCGCCGACGGTGACGTTGTCGCCCAGAGTGGGATGGCGCTTGCCGTGGCGCATCGATTTCCCGCCGAGGGTGACGCCGTGGAACAGCAGGACGTCGTCACCGACCATGGCGGTCTCACCGATCACCACACCCATGCCATGGTCGATGAACAGCCGCCGGCCGAGCTGCGCGCCGGGATGGATCTCGACTCCGGTGATGGCCCGCACCGTTTGGGAGAGCAGGCGGGCCGGCAGCCGGAGCACAGGCTCCCGCCACATCCGGTGCGCGATCCGGTGGAACCAGATCGCGTGCACACCTGGATATCCGAGCGCGATCTCGAGCAGTGATCTCGCTGACGGATCCCGGTTCCGGGCAGCCTCGAGGTCCTCGCGGAGCACCGCGAGCGCAGACCGGAAGCGGATCATCAGTCCATCAGGTCCGAGTACAGCACGGAGGTCAGGTAGCGCTCGCCGAACGACGGGATGATGACGACGATCAGTTTCCCGGCGTTCTCCGCGCGTTTGCCGACCTGGATGGCGGCGTGGATCGCGGCGCCGGAGGAGAGGCCGACCAGCAGGCCCTCGCGTTGGGCCGCGTCGCGGGCCACGGCCACGGAGGTCTCGGCGTCAACGTCGATGATCTCGTCGTACACGGTCCGGTCCAGGATCTCCGGCACGAAGTTCGCCCCGATGCCCTGGATCTTGTGCGGGCCGGGCTGGCCGCCGTTGAGGATCGGTGATTCGGCGGGCTCGACCCCGATGATCTGCACGTCGGGCTTGCGCTCCTTGAGCAGCTGCCCGACACCGGTGATCGTCCCGCCGGTACCGATGCCGGCCACCAGGATGTCGACCGCGCCATCGGTGTCGTCCCAGATCTCCACCGCCGTCGTCCGTCGGTGGATCTCGGGGTTGGCCAGATTCTCGAACTGCCGGGCCAGGATCGAGCCGGGCCGCTCCTTGGCGATGTCCTGCGCCTGCTGCACAGCACCCTTCATGCCCAGCGCGCCGGGGGTCAGGATGAGTTCGGCTCCGTAAGCGCGGAGCAGGGCGCGACGTTCCCTGGACATGGTGTCGGGCATGGTCAACACGACGTTGTAGCCGCGCGCGGCACCGACGAAGGCCAGCGCTATCCCGGTGTTACCGCTCGTTGCCTCCACGATCGTTCCGCCCGGCGGCAACTCTCCGGAGCGTTCCGCGGCATCTACGATCGCAACGCCGATGCGGTCCTTGACCGAGCTCGCCGGGTTGTAGAACTCGAGCTTGGCCACGATCGTCGCCTGCAGGCCGTCGGTCAGCTTGTTCAGCCGGACGAGCGGGGTGTTGCCGACCAACTGCGTCACATCGTCGTAGATCTTTGCCATGGGTCCTCCGGTGCCGGGCGGCGGGATGATCGGGCACGGCCGGTGCGTGCCACGGTCGTCCAGCTTTGTCGCCGGTGACCGGTTGGTGCAAGGTGCACGGCTGGTGCTGTTCGACACGCCGGGCCACCGGAGGTGCCCGCCGTGCAGGACCGACGCCCACCCGGCAGCGGGGGGGGTGGCATCCGCGTCGTGGACCGCCAGCTGTGGGTGGCGCCCTCTCCCGGATACGTCCAGGCCCGACCGTCGACCTGGATCGGCGCATATCCCGATCGGCCGCCCGAACGACCCTCTGCGGCTGGGTGAAGGATCACGGCGCTCGCGACCTCACGACGTAACTGGTCGGGGGCGTTGCCGGTTCCAGGCGCTACCGGCGCACCCACCGGGCTATCTGCACCCTCCGGGTCAGGTCCAACTTGGCCAGGATGTTCCTCACGTGCGACTCGACGGTCCGCTCTGACACGACGAGACGGCCCGCGATCTCCTTGTTCGACAGGTCCTCGGCGATCAGGGCTGCGATCTCGGATTCTCGCGAGGTCAGGGAATTGTTACGCCGGGCATCCCGGGACAGTCGAACCAGCAGCTCATCCGCCGTGCGCAGGGGGCCCGGCATCTGGAGCCGGCGGAAATCCGCGGCCGCTTGGCGAGTGAGATCGAGGGCCTGCCCGAGATCGTCGGCCGTACGGCTGGCGATGTGAGCGGGGTCCGTGGCCCTCTCGCGCAGCGCGCGCGCCAACCCCAGCCGGCTCAACGCCACGAAAGGCAGTGCGCCGATGCGACTGTTGGCCCTGACGGCGTGCGCGAAGAATTCCGCGGCGGCGTCGATTCTCCCGGTCAGCAGCGCCAGTTCACCGACCACCCGAGCGTTGGATCCCGCACTGACGATGGTGCCGGACCCGTCGCCGTCGTACATTCCTGCCAGGGGTCGAAGGTGGGGATACACCCGCTCGGCTGCGTCCCTGTCATCGAGCATGGTGGCGGCCAGGCCGATGAGCACCATCGTCCCCGCCCAGCGCGGACCAACGGGCAGATCGTCGATGCCGACTGTCAACTCGGCCAGAAGGGTTGCCGCATCGGCCTTGTGACCTTTCAGGGCGAGCAGCACCGCGATGAGTGCGCGCAGCAACGGCAGCGGCGGCCCGTGCAGGAACATGTCGAGCACGTCCGGACCGACTCGGGACCTGTCGCCACGGACGACGGCAAAGGTCGCGGTGAAGGCATGTGCCACACCGATCATCGACACGTCATCCATCCGGACCGCCAATTCCAGCGATTCGTCGTTGAGCCGATCAGCCATCGCGAAGTCCCCCTGCAACGCTGCCCTGGCGGCGCGGATGCGAAGCGCGTGCCAGCGGGCGAGCGGAAACCTTCGCCGCCTGGCGATCATTTCGATCTCGCTGAGTTCCTCGTCGATCCGATCGAGATCCCCGCGCTGGAAGTGCACTTCCGTCATCCACAGATGTCCCCACAGTGACGCCATCGGATCCGCTGCGCTACGGCCCAATGCGATCGCTCGACGAGCGAGTTCCTCTCTCTCGCCCAGCGTTTGCGGCACGGTGATCGACAGATGCCTGGCCGCCAGCGCCTCTAATTCAGCCGTTCTGTCGTCCGAGTTCCGGGCGGCCTCGAGCGCCAGCCTGGCGAGTTCGGCCGCCCGCCGTCCGCCGCCCGACTCAGCCGCCGCGACTGCCTGTTGGGCCAACAGTCGTGCCCGTAGCGCGCTTTCCGTGGCCGGCAACGCAGCCATCGCCCGCGCGTTCAGACGATTGACCAGCCGGAGCGCCTCGATGTCGCCGACGCCGCTGATCGCCAGCGCCGCCCTCGCCAGCAGGTCCGCCCGGCCGGCGTGTTCGGCCAGATCGGCCGCTCGCTGGCAGGATTCGAGCGCGGCCCGCAGGTCGCTGCACGCCATCTGCCGTTCGGCGAGTTCCGCGGTGATTTCCGCGAGCTCCCCCTCGGGCAGGGCGAGTGAGGAGGCCCGCACCAACGCCTGCTGCTGGAACGCGACCGCCCGGTCGTGATCGAAACCTCGTGCCGAGAACTCAGCCGCCCGTCGCGACCAGAGAACACACCGGTCGGCCGCGTCGGCTCCGTCGGCCAGCCGCCAGTGCTCAGCGATGGAACCCGCGTGGTGGTCGGCACCGTCGTCCTCCAGGGCCAGGGCCACGACGCGATGCAGGCCGGCCCGTCGGTCGAGCGGAATACCGGTGACGACTGCATCACGGACCAGCGCATGGGTGAACTCCGGATCGTTGTCGCCGTCCCGGAGCACGCCGGCCGCGGTCGCCTCTGCGAGCAGAGCCGCCGTCTCGGTTGCCGAGCAGTCGATCACCGCGGCCAGGGTCGAGATCCAGACACGCTCGCCCAGCAAAGCCGCGGCCTCGAGGGCGCGGCGAGCCGGCCCGGACAACCCGTCCATGCTCGCCAGGACGACTGCGCGCAGGTCGGACCGTCTGGCGATCACCTGATCGAGCTCTCTACCTCCATCCGCGCCCGGTGGCTCCGACGTCAGCATCCCGAGATAGAGCGGGTTGCCATTCGTGCGCCGGCACAGCTCGTCGGCGTACTGCGCCCAGTCCGACCGGTCCGGCGTCGAGCACAGCCACTGGGCGACCCCGGGCGGTGAAAGGCCCTTCAGCGCCAGTGGCCTCGCGGATGAGGCACGCAACAGTTCGGGGAGGGCCGCCGACCAGGCAGCACCGGTTTGCCGGTCCCGTGCCGTCAGCACGAGCAGGATCGCGGTGGTCGGCAGGTCGGCGGCCACGTGACGGACCAGTCGGAGGGATGCCACGTCCGACCAGTGCATGTCCTCCAGCAGGACGGCAAGCCCGCGGTCCGCCGCAGTCGCCGCGAGTTGAGCCGCGACAGCCTCGAAAAGGCCGAATCGAGCCGCTCCGTCGGAGCCGACATCCTCCGGCGCGGCCAGAACCGGTGCCAGCCCGGCGATGTCGCGGGCCAACCGGCGCCATGGCCAGAGCGGCGGGGCGCCGGGATCGTCCAACGCGTAGCCGCGGGCGATCGGCATGCCCGCCGCGTCCGCCCTGGTCATCGCTTCCTGTGCAAGCCGGCTCTTCCCGACTCCCGGCTCCCCGGTCAGGATGATCAGCCGGCCGGAACCGCCGCGGACGTCGGACAGCGCCGCATCGATCGCGGCGATCTCTCGGTCCCTGCCGACGAATGCGGACACCCGGGAAGTGTCGCACCGGCGAATCCTCAGTGCCGGATCTCAGTGGCAGCACGCAGGACCGGAGTAGCTGGGAACGCCAGGCTGTGTTGAATCCCCTCTTCGGCGAATGGAGCGAGCAATGTGGGCTCAGGTTCTGCGCTTCAACGGTCCGCGTTCGGCGGAGTTGCTGGCCGCCGCCGATCGAGCGAGTTCGCAGCGGCTCGGCCCGGTCATGATGGCGCATCCCAAGGTTCGGGAAGAGTTCGTGGCACTGCTGAGGCTCCGGCAGCCCGATGGCACAGATCTGATGATCCTCGTCATGCGCAGCCCGGAAGGGTTCGACGTCGTGCGGGATCTGGTGATGTCCTCGGAACTGCTGCCGGGCGAGGACGCCGCGCTGTTGCCGGGCCCCGACCTGATCGAGCTGTACACCGTGACGGAGGTGATCGGTTCGCTGGAGCCTGCAACGACGTCCGGGCAGGTTCACAGCTCAACGGGGTGACCGCACCGGATGTGTGCGGGCCGCCGTCGGCACGTCGAGCGAGAGCCCATCGCCGCTGCACGCTCGTCGGTCAGTACGAAAAGCTCGACGGAAAGTTGTCCGGGGCAGGCAGGTTCAGGCGCGATGGCGATCGGCTATCCGGAAGGCGCATCGCGTGGGTCCACCGGCACCGCGCCCGTTTTCAGCCGGAACGAGAACGGCGCACCGGGGGTGTCGATGGCCTGCGCCACGGCTGGGCGCAGTGCGGCGCGCACCGCGGCTTTCCCTGCGGCAGTCGACACCAGCCCCCACGCCTGCAGCATGTCGACGATGTTGAGCACGATGCGGTACAGAATTCGGCTGACCGCATCGGAAAGCGACATCGGCGTTGACGCGACCACCGGATCGGCCAACGTCTCCAGCGGGGACAGATCGACCCCGCCGGGTCGGCACAGCGAAGCCAGGACCGGCAGGAGAAGGCCGATGACGGCCGCGTCCAGGTCGGACAGCTCGTCGTCGTCGGGGGCGATCAACTCGTCGAGCAGGAGCTTGACGGCGTCTCTGGCGTAGCCGACCCGGGTCGCTGTGTCCCCGTCGGTGAACGAGTCGACGTCGATGCCGGCGTAGACCTTGGTGGTCGCGATCGCGATCAAGCGCAGCCCCGCAGCAATCCGCCATGGGGTCGCCAGTTCGGGCAGGTCCCACATCGAGTTGGGGGTGGTGGACCCCGGTGGCATCACAACGCCGAATTTGGACGCCCAGTGCGCTGCATCACCGCGGCGCATCGCGCCGGTGGAGGTGACTTTCTGTCCGGCACCGGCCCATTCGACGAGAACGGATATCCGGGTCAGCAGGGGAGTGTCCAGCAGGGCCGCCAACTCGGTTGCCGCAGTGGGCACGGTGATCGGCACCAGCTCACCAGTGAAGCCGATCGCGGTGGCTCCGGTGAAAATGGCTGTCTGCAGATCCTCCCAAACCTCCGGGCTGTCGAAAGGGCCCTCGTGGTCCTCGTCGTCCCACGGCCCCTGCGCATCGATGTCTGCGTCGCCGAACGGACCATCGGGCGCATCCGGTTCATCGGTCAATCGCTTGCGCCATTCGACGGGCATTTCGTTGAAGCGTTGGGTGAACCCGGCGAGGGATTCCGGGTCGGTCACGTCGACGCCCTCGTGCAGGGCAAGCTGGATGAGCCGGCCGCCCATCGACAACCGGCCGGGGTCGTTGAAGCGTCCGGCGAGTTCCGGCTCGAGCGCCGTCAAGGCCCGTCGCGTCGCGGCGGCGTCGTTGTGCGGCTTCCAGCGGCCGGTCTGGACCAGGAACTCGATGAATGTCAGCATGCCCGGCACCAACGCCGCCACGTACTGCTCGTCCACGCCGAGCACCTTGCGTGGAACGACCTGCCCGACGACTTCCGCGGCCAGCTGCGCGTCCCAGTCCGCCGGGTTCGGCTCGCCGAGCACCGATCCCTTCAGCTCGCAGGCGGTCCGGACGACATCGGCGACCTCGTGTCGTTGGTCGGGATCCGGCTCGCGCTGGGCCACCCAGCGATCAAACGCGCCCAACACTCGGTCGAGCATGTGTTCGGCCGTCTCCGAACCGCCGCTGCGATCGGCGCGGCCCTTCCTCGTCCGTTTGGTCGGCACTGCACTCCTGTTCCGTCGTGGTGGGGCGACATCACGCTATCGTTCGGCCGCGCTCGGCGCGGCAGAGCCCGATCGATTCGCCGATCCCAGACCCTTCAGCGCCCGCCAATCATCCGGAATGGGCCGGTGGATCGGCCCCGACCACCCTCCGACCCGGCCTGATTCCCCGCTGCCCCCGGGGGGATTGTCCCGGAATGACCGAGCACCAGACTGTGTTGTCACTAGGGCGACGAGCGGTGGAAGCTGGCGGCCCGACCTAGCGGCGGTCGCCGAAGCGCCCGACAGTGGGTGGCGCACCGCCTGTGCGGAGAACGAAGGAGCAACGATGACCCAAGCGACCGAGAAGGCGATCCTCGCAGGAGGGTGCTTCTGGGGCATGCAGGACCTGATTCGCCGGCGCCCAGGTGTGGTGTCGACCAGGGTCGGGTACACCGGCGGCACGAACCCGAACGCGACCTACCGCAACCACGGAACCCATGCCGAGGCGATCGAGATCATCTTCGACCCGGCAGCAGACCTCCTATCGGGACCTGCTGGAGTTCTTCTTCCAGGTGCACGATCCGACGACGAAGAACCGGCAGGGCAACGACATCGGAGCCAGCTACCGGTCGGCGATCTTCTACACCGATGACGAGCAGCGCAGGGTCGCCGAGGACACCATCGCCGATGTGAACGCCTCCGGTCTGTGGCCGGGCAAGGTTGTCACCGAGGTGGCGGCGGCCGGCCCGTTCTGGGAGGCCGAGCCCGAGCACCAGGACTACCTGCTGAACTACCCGAACGGCTACACCTGCCACTTCGTCCGTCCGGGCTGGAAGTTGCCGAAGCGCGAGGACAGCGTTCAGCGCTGAGGCTGGCACCGAGCTCGACAGAACGGCGCTTCCTGGATTCAGGGAGCGCCGTTTGTCATGTGTTGACGGCCGAGGAACAGCTGGCAGGCCTCGACGGCATTGTCGGACCGTCGCTCTGGCATCGGCACCACAACCGAGCACGCAGCACCGGGAGGATCCGACGAGCCGCACTTCGACGCGACACCGGCGGTGGAGAAGGCGCTCGGCTTGCTGGAGTCCCTTCAGGACCGTTTCGTTCGTCGGCACTGAATCGCGGCTCAACACCGTCTTCGAGCTGCTACGGCAGATGGCCTTCGGGGCGGAGACCGATCCGGACGTCCGGATCGAGGAACTGGTGCGCCGCCGGAATGACATCGAATCCGACATCGAACGGTTGCGCGCCGATGTGCTCCACCTCACGTGGTTGCAGCGCATGCTCGGTGATCGGTTGCTGGACGCCGCCGTCGTCACGACCGGTCCCACCGCCTACCGGCGACCGGACGGCATCGCTGTCATTCCCGCAGCCCTCTTGGGACCGTGAGGACCCGAGCTGAGGACTCGAGCTGGAGGATTCGAGCTGGAGGATTCGTTGCCTTCGCCCTCGGGCGCGCTTTCGATTGGGCATTGCACCACGAAATGTTAGGGACTAACATTCCGTCCCATGAGCACGACGCCAGCGATCGATCCAACCCCGCCCCGGCCGGGGAAGGCGGAGCGCACCCGAGCGCGAATCCTCGGCGCCGCAATCGATCTGTTCACCCGGAGCGGGTACGAGAAGACCACGGTCGCGCAGATCGCAGCGGCCGCCGGCGTCACCGAGATGACCTTTTACCGGCACTTCGGCTCGAAGGATCAGCTGCTGGTGGACGACCCTTACGACCCGCTGATCGTCGCCGCCATCGCCGAGCAACCCCGGTCGCTGCCCCCGCTGCACCGCGCCGCAAGAGGGATCCGATCTGCCTGGCGGAACCTGCCGATCACCGACGACGACCCGGTCCGCGAGCGGCTGGCCATCGTGGCGGCGACCCCCAGCCTGACGCCCGCCGTCCGTGCCGGGACGGCGGCGACCGAGACCGCCATCGCCGAGCAATTGACCCGCGACGGGGCCGATGCCACCGACGCGGCAGTCGCGGCAGCCGCCGTGATGGCCGCCCTGATGACCGGGCTGCTCCGCTGGGCGTCCACCGCCGGCGACCACGGCCCGCTCACCCAAGCCATCGAACGCTCCCTCGACGTCCTGGAGTCATGATGAACGACCACGCGCTGTCGCTCGCCGACGTGTCCCGCACCTACCGTGGCGGCGCCGGTGTGCACGGCATCGACCTCACCGTCCGGCGGGGGGAGATCCACGCCCTCGTCGGGCTCAACGGCGCCGGCAAGTCCACCCTGATGAAGCTGATGGTCGGCATGTTGCGGCCGACGTCCGGTCGCATCGAGGTGCTCGGCCGCAGCGTCGCCGACGCCGACCCGGCCACCTGGTCAAAAGTCGGTGCGCTGCTGGAACACCCGCTGATCTACGGCGAGCTGGACGGGCGGACGAACCTGCAGCTCGCCGCCCGGCTGCGCGGCGTGCCCGCCGCTCAACGAGGCCCGATGGTGGAGGCGATCCTGGCCGAACTCGATCTCGGCCGGTACGCGTCGGTGCGGGCTCGGCGGCTGTCGCAGGGGAACCGGCAGCGGCTGGGGCTGGCCGGAACGCTGCAGCACCATCCGGACCTGATCATCCTGGACGAGCCGACCAACGCCCTCGACCCGTCCGCGGTGATCCGATTGCGCGAGGCTTTGCTGCGGCGGGCCGCCGACGGTGCCGGGATCCTGGTCTCCAGCCATCATCTCGACGAGGTGGCCCGGATCGCCACCCGCATCTCGGTGATCGCGGAGGGCCGGATGATCGGCAGTCTCGACCCCGACGGAGTGGACATCGAGCGCGCGTTCTTCGCGCTGGTGCATGACGCGATGGAGAGGATCTGATGAACACCTTCCTGGACGGCCTGGCCGTCGAGACCCGCAAGGCCCGTTCCTCCCGGGTGCTGTGGTCCACCGGTTTGCTGCTCGTGCTCGGTCTGTGCGGGTTGACGGCGACCATTCTGCTCGCGGCACGCAGCGGCAACGCCCAGTTGCTGGCCAAACTGGGACCTCAAGCGGGGTCCGGTGACTGGCCCGCGTTGCTGTCGTCCGCGGCCCAGATCACCTCCGCCGGCGGTCTTCTCGCCTTCGGGGTCGGTGCGAGCTGGTTGTACGGACGGGAGTTCGCCGACGGCACGGTCTCCGGTCTGTTCGGCCTGCCGGTGTCCCGCGGCAGGCTCGCCGGCGCGAAGCTCGTCGTGTTCGCCGGGTGGTCGCTGGTGGTCTCCGCGCTGATGACAGTCGTGCTGCTCGGCGCGGGTCTCATTCTCGGTCTCGGGGTGCCGGACGGTGCCGCGGTCGCCGGTCTGGGGCGGCAGTTCGCCCTCGGTGTGCTCACTGCGGCAATCGCCGTGCCGGCCGGCTGGGCGGCGTCCCTGGGCCGCGGGTTGCTGCCCGGGATCGCCGCCACCGTCGGCATTCTGGTGCTGGCACAGGTGGCCGTGCTCGCCGACTTCGCGTCCTGGGTGCCGTTCGTCGCTCCGGCGTTCTGGGCGTTGCAGCCGGCGACCTCCGCGGCGATCCTGCTGGTGGTGCCGTCGGTCCCGATCCTGTTCGGTGTGGCGACCGTCGGTCTGTGGCGGCGGCTGCAGTTGGACCGGTAGGTCCCTGGCTACGCGCGCGGAGAGTGCGCGGCGGCGAGGACCTCCAACTTGACGGGCTCCGTCACGGCCGGTGGGCCGCGGCTTCGATGAGGGACTTCAACCCGCGCTGCCGGGTTGTAGCCAACCCACGCCGAGGTGTCGGCAACAGTTCACACCGAGTCGGGACGGACATCAGCGGGCACACCGTCGATGGCATGAGCCCCACGCATCTGGATGGCTTCGTCCCGGGCCATCGGCTGACCGGCCAGCTGCCGCAGCGCGATCTCGACAGCCTCAGCTGTCGTGCGGAGTCCGTAGCGATTCATGATCGTCCGGACGTCGTCGTCCTCGATCTCGATGGTGATGCGCCGCCGTGCCATACCCCTATCGTCGTCCACCAGCCGGGTGCCGCGGCAAACATTCGGTGCCCGCTCTGGCACGTCCTGCGGTGACCGCGCGGGAACAGCAGAATCTCCACCATGACGGCACCCCAACTGGCCATCTCCGTCGTCCCGGCGAACGAGGCCACCTGGGAAGACCTGCAAACCATTTTTGGCGCGACCGGTCCCGCGGCCCGGTGCCAATGCCAGCGATTCAAGCTGCGGCGGAAGGAGTACTTCGCCGGGTTCCCCGTCGAGGAGCGGGCGGCCCGGCTGCGCGAGCAGACCGATGTCGGCCATCCGGATTCCGATTCCACCAGCGGCCTCGTTGCCTACCGGGGCGGTGAGCCGGTCGGCTGGTGCGCTGTCGAGCCGCGGAATTCCTACGAGGGTTTGGTCCGCAACAACCGTGTCCCGTGGGCGGGCAGGGACGAGGCGAAGGCCGACGGGAGCGTCTGGGCGGTCACGTGTCTGTTCACCCGCAGGGGATATCGCAGGGCCGGTGTGAGCTACGCGCTCGCCCGAGCCGCTGTCGACTTCGCTCGGGACCGTGGCGCACGGGCAATCGAGGGTTATCCGATCACCACCACGAACGTGATCATCGAGGAGCTCCTGGTCGGCACGGTCGGTGTGTTCGCCGACGCGGGGTTGTCCATCGTCAGCCGACCCAGCGTGCGTCGGGTCGTCATGCGGCTCGACTTCTGAGCGGATGGACGAGTGGGCCGGTCAGGGTGGCAGGCTCAGCAATCGATCCGGCACAAACGGCCCTTCTGCCGTCGTTGAAAGGGCAACCAGTGACGGATCGATTCGGATCGCAGGTTCGCAGATTGTTGACCTGCGGGTTGCTGCCCGGTTTCGGCCTGAATGGGGAATCGATGGCCGTTTCGGCCGACGTCGACCTAGGTCGATGAGTCGTTGACGGTGCGGCAGGAGCCAGGAGTGATGTGCCTATACGTCTCGACAGGTATGCTCGTATGTATGCGGACGTCCATGAATCTGCCGGACTCGTTGATGCGCCAGGTCCGCGCGCGGGCGGACAGCTCGCACCGCACTGTCACCAGCCTGGTCGAACAAGCGCTACGAGAACTGCTGGCTCGCGATGAGGGGAGCGAGAGCGAGGAGGTATTGCCGACCTACGGGTCGTCAGGCACCCGCCCATTGGTCGACATCGACGATCGCGACCAGCTCTACGCTGCCCTGGACGCCGAGCGTCTGCGGTGATCCTCCCCGACGTCAATGTCTTGATATACGCGTTCTACGAGCACGCCGAGCATCATCAGGTCTACGCGAACTGGCTCAACACTGCGCGCGCTGACGGCGAGGAATTGCTGCTACCCGATAGCGTCCTCCTCGGCTTTCTCCGAATTGTCACCAGTCCACGGATCTATCAGGACCCGGCGCCCATGGCTGCCGCGCTCGGCTTCACATCGGCATTGCGTCGCGGACGCAGGGCCAGGGTCGTGGAGGACCGTGGATCGGTGTGGTCCGCCTTCGATCGGCTGGTTGCCGATGATCGTCAGATCAAGGGCAACCATGTGCCGGATGCCTACATTGCCGCGGTCGCGATCAGCCACAAGGCGCGGGTCGCCACCCGAGACCGCGGCTTCGCGCGTTTCCCGGGCCTGAGTTGGTTCGACCCAGGGGCGCCGACCAACTGACGTGGCTCAGTCGGCTGCGACGGAGTCGCCAGGCGCAAGTCGACAGACGGGGGCGAGTCCGGTCGCCTTTGCCGGACACGCCACAGACGCCACCGCATCTCACCCGTCCCGGAGGACCGGTCGAAGCCTGCGACCCGATCCCATCGCCGCGCCGCCGGCACTGCGGCCGGTGGTCGCGGCGTCTCGGGCACGCCAATCTCGGCCGTTCAGGCAGGGGTCGCTCGATGATCACAAGGTCCCGGTGGTGACCGGTTCGGGCAGCCGTGGGTCGGCCGGTCCGGCGGTCGGCAGGACCGGCGGCACAGTGGGTTCCGATCCGCCCTGGTCCAGGCGGAACGGCGGGTACTGGTCGGTCATCAGGGCGGCGTAGGCGATGACGCGGTAGATCCACCGGTTGAACCCGACGATGACGGCGAACAACTGCTGCGGGTATTTCCCGGTGATCAGCAGAATGACGGCCGTGATGACGATCAGGATTCCGAAGATTCCGCCACTGCCGACCGGTCCGAAGCCGAACCGTCCGCTTGTGGAGGACCATCCCCACCAATTGGTGACCAGCGCGGCGATGATCAGGTAGTGCGGGATGGCCAGCAGCCACCACTTGACCAGCACCAGGCCGCGGGAAAGCTCTGCCGGATAGGCGATGTCGAGGGTGGCCGGGTAGTCCGGGACGAGCCCGAGGGTGAACGGCGGGTACGCGTCGGTGCCGAGACCGCCGCTGGAGGCGTAATACGACACCCGCCAACTCCACCGCAGGACACCGCTGGTGAAGTCGAACAGCGGCCGCGGGTAGTGGCCGGTGAACAGGATGCAGAATCCGGCGACGGCGGTGACCATCACGAAGGCCGGCCACAGGAAAGCAAGAACGATGTAATGCGGGATGGCCAGGAACCACTTCACCAACCACTTCCACCGGGACAGGCCCGGATCGAGGTGGGCGGTCAGCACGACCGGGTGGTCGGGGGTCGCCGCCCCGCTTCCGCTCGAGGCGATCTGGCCGCCGACGGCCGGCGCGAACATCTGATCGGTCTTGTCGGTGCCCGTGTCGGTGCGCCGCCCGGCGGCCCCGATGATGATCAGCGCCAGCGCTCCGCCGGTGGTCAGCAGGCCGACGATCAGCATGGTCACGGTCAACGGCAGCAGGAATCCGGCTTTGATCTCCACGGTCGCGGCGACCGCGATACCCGGGGACCCGTCCGCGTTCATGATGACCACGGCCCATGGCCCGTCGGTCGGGTGCCAGCTGAGTTCCTGTGGTCCGGTGCCCTGGGTTGCTGTGGCCCAGAAGGTCTGGTCGGCCGGTGGGCCGATTTCGGAGACGCCGCCGTTGGTGCGGAACACCGGCGTGCCCCTGGTGAGCCCGACGATGTCCTCGTGCGCGACGCCGCGCAGGTAGGCATCGACATCGGCCACCGGGCCGATCCCGATGAAGGTTGCTGCGTCACTGTCGGCGGGCGTGACGCGCAAGCGCAGATCGGTGTCCAATGTGTCGTACAACCAGGTCGACGTCGCCAGATCGGTTGTCAGAGTGGGTGTTTGGGCGGTGATTGCCTCGGTGGGCGTCCGCAACGCGGTCACCGACGATTGGAAGTAGCCGGAGTCGTTGCGCCCGGTGGCGTAGGCGAGGCCGAGAATTCCGCCGCCGAACAGCAGGCCGAGGCCCGGTAGGAGCAGCAGACATCCGATGACCAGCGCAACAATACGAGATGGTTTCATCGTGGGTTCCTTCCAACACAATGGCGCAAACGAATGGCGCTGATCACTACAGAACACTGGGAAGCTCGGCACCCCGGGCGGGCGGCGTCAGGTCGACGTGACCGTTCGCGGGCGCTGGTCCACCACGGGCGGTGTCGGTGCCCGGTCAGTGGCATCCGACGCACAGCGTTCCGCGCGAGCCTTGATGCCGCGCAGCATCTCCGGAGTCATGAAGCAGCTGACCAGTTGCGCGGGTTGGACGATGAACCCAGCCCATGGGCGCGCGTACGCATAGCGTTCACGGACGACAAGCCTCGTGGTGCCATCGCTCTGGGGTAACAGGACGAACGTCCAGGTGAAGTCGTAGGGCGACTCGGCCCGTCCCATCGGAACGCTTCCGCGCAGGACGAGCGACCGGCCGATGTCGACGGCAGTCACCCGCAGCGGCACGTCTGGAGCAAGGAGGACCTGAGACCCGACGGCGACATGCTGCCATTCCGGCACGATGTGATCGGCGTTGTGGATATCGATGTGCGCGACGAGGTTCTCGAGCCAGTCATAGGAGTAGAAGCCGCCGCGCCCCTGGCCGAGCTGGGCGATCCACGGCCAGACCCGTTCTGCGGCCGCCTCGATGGTGATCGCGCGGGTCGCCGAATGGTGCGCGCCGGACAGCAGTTCATCGCCGGGCAGTGCGCGAGTGAGATCTTCGTCGGTGGCTCCCCACCTCAGGTATCTGTCGCTGAGCAGTGCAGCGACGCCGGCCAGGCTCACCGCCAGCGACAGCGCCGCCGGCTTCACCCAGGGCACGTGTCGACCGGACCTGCCGGCGACGGGTGCCAACACCACAGGGACATTGCTCACGAGGAGCACCCACTCACATCTTGCGGACGAACTGAAAACCCGGGCGAGTTACGTCCTTCCATCATGATAATTTCCGGGCACGTCGGCCTGAAGGGTCGAACGTCCCGACATCGCCGGCCTCTTCGGTGACGTGGAGGGCCTCCAGCCGGGTGCGTTCCGGTATGCCTTGGTCCGGCCACTTTCCGTTCATCTGGCAGCGGTAGCGTCGGCACGGAGCGGATCGCCCGCCGGCCCGACCACGCCGGTCCGATGACAGCGTTGTCGGTTGATCCAGAGCCGTCCGTCACCATCTCAGGTTTCTCTCCTTTCCGGGCCCGAATGCCGCGAGTTCTTACTGCTGAAACAGAGGATTTTCCGATGACGATGCGGATTGATGTCGAAGATTTGAATGCGTACTACGGTGATTTCTTGGCGGTCGAAGGGGCGGCGATCACGATGGCCCCGTTGACGGTGACCGCGTTCATCGGGCCGTCCGGGTGCGGGAAGTCGACTGTGCTGCGGACCCTGAACCGGATGCACGAGGTGATTCGCGGTGCCTGGCTGACCGGCAGCGTCCGATTGGACGGGCGGGACCTCTACGGGCAGGGGGTTGACCCGGTCAACGTCCGCCGCACCGTCGGCATGGTGTTCCAACAACCCAACCCGTTCCCGACGATGAGCGTGTACGACAACGTGGCGGCCGGCTACCACCTTGCCGGGATCCGCACCTCGAAGCAGGACCTGGACGGCATCGTGGAGAACGCCCTGAAGAGGGCCAACCTGTGGGAGGAGGTCAAGCAGCGGCTGAACGGTCCCGGTGCGGGGCTCTCCGGCGGGCAGCAGCAGCGGCTGTGTATCGCCCGGGCCATCGCGATCGAGCCGACGGTGCTGCTGATGGACGAACCGTGCTCAGCGCTGGACCCGATCTCCACCCAGGCGATCGAAGACCTGATCAGCGAGCTGAAGGCCAGCTACACCATCGTGATCGTCACCCACAACATGCAACAGGCCGCCAGAGTCTCCGACCGCACAGCCTTTTTCAATCTCTCCGCCGTCGGCCAACCCGGCCGGCTGGTCGAGTACGACGACACGGCAACGATCTTTTCCACTCCTCGGCAGCAGGCCACCGAGGACTACATCTCCGGACGCTTCGGCTGATCCGTCTTCTTCACGGCCGCGTTCCGGCACCGCATTGCATTCCTTGCCCAGAATGTCACTCCCGCAGAGGCGATCTCATGAATCGGCACACCGTGTTTCGGATGGATGAGACGCGATTGTGGGCAGATCAGCACTGTGACTGCGACGCGCCGGGCGCCGAGGCATCGTGACGCGCTCCGACTTCGAGCCGGCAATCCTGGCCGGTGACGTGGATGCCGTGGACCGAGCTCCGGAGCGGTTCGGGACGGGGCAACCCGGCATCGATGCTGGAGCCCGCCAGATCAGCACCGAGCCGCTGGTGCGCCCAGCGACCGGTCTCGGCGGTGCGGCGGGCATTGTCACCAGCCGAGTCTGGCGCAACGGCACTGTGGTGATCGAGAACTGCGGGGCCGAGCTGATCCCTGACTTCCTCGCCGAAGATGGCTGCCTGGTGTGGATCGACCTCTGCGACCCGGACCACGACCAGCTGTCCACGTTGGCCCGCGAGCTGAATCTGCACGCGCTGGCGATCGAGGACGCGGTCGCCAATCTCGAGCGCACGAAGGCGATCCGGTACGGGAAGTACACCGTGTTGACGGCCTACGCCACCCGGCTTGATGAGGATCAGGCGGCACCGCACCCTGTTCCGGACGACGACCCTGAGTCGGTGCGCCGTCCAGGTTCGCTGGCACCGCGATCGAGGCTGCGGTTGGATCGGATTTCGGTGTTCATCCTGCCCAGGGGGATCGTCACCATCCGCCTGCACCCCGGTTTTGACATGGCGCCGGTTCTCGAGCGGTGGGAGGCCAACGGCGACTTGCTCCAGCACGGGGTCGGCGCCCTCGTGCACGGGCTGCTCGACGTCATCGTCGACGGGCACTTCGACGCCGTTCAGGCGCTGGACGACGCCATGGAGGAACTCGAAGACGGGCTGTTCGACGCTCAGGCACACACGGCTGCGGTGCAGCGCCGCACCTATCAGATCCGGAAGGACCTGGTGCAACTGCGGCGGGTGACCCTGCCGATGCGGGAACTGGTCAATTCCGTGCTCCGGCACCGCCGGGAGGTCGGTCCTGACACCGGTGCGATGGACCTGAACAGTTCGTACGACGACCTGTACGACCACGTCCTGCGGGTGGCGGAATGGACCGAATCGCTCCGGGACATGATCACCACGATCTTCGAGACCAACCTGTCGCTGCAGGACGCGCGCCTGAACACGGTGATGAAGAAACTGACGGCCTGGGCGGCCATCATCGCGGTGCCCACCGCGATCACCGGGTATTTCGGCCAGAACGTGCTCTACCCGGGGTACGGCACGCAGTGGGGCTTCCTGTTTTCCACCGCGGTGATCGCGGTGATCGCCGGCGGGCTGTATCTTCTTTTCCACCGCAAGGACTGGCTGTGAGGGACAACTGTTGCCCGGCAATCCCTCCGGCAATTCACTGACCGACACCGTCCGCACTCGCGGGGAGGGTCTCGACGGTGACCTCCTCGACGGTTCGGCGCGGTTGGGCCTTGACCGCGGACCCGAACCCGAAGCGGAGGAGCAATTGCGGGTATTCGCCGGCCCGACCGACCAGTTGCGCAAGCCTCGGTCGAAGTTCCTCGACCTCGATGGGTTGGTTCAGGTGTGACGACCACACATCGGCAGCGCGTGCCTGGAGCAGAGCGCGTTGCAGGGCTCGACCGCAGCTGAGCCAGGCGTTTTGATCATCGCGCGGGGTACCGACGACAGCCAGCAGCGGTGAGTGCTGGGCAAGCTCGTGGTCCTTCGCGGCTTGGCCCTTGCCCAGATCGAATGATCGGATCACCTGCGGACCGGCGTACGACATCAGGTTTGCCGAGCCGAACCCGTAGCCGCGCATGCCATCGCGGGTACGGCTGCGGTTCGGGTGCACCCAGGCCGCGAGTTCCCGCCGAAAGCGCTTGTCTGCCATCTGAATGCGGTCGCCCTCAGCAATCAGGTCGGCGACCGCGGCCCGGTTCTCGCCCCGCACCAGGCACAGCCACACACCGTGTGACGAGGCGTCGGTCACCATTCGTCGGTCCAGCCAGGGCGGAACATCCCGGTCCCGGAATGCACTGCGGTTGCTGTGCCGCTGCGTGATGGCCGCGAAAAGCTCATCCTCGTGAGGTCGATCGTGACTGCGACGCCTCGGTGCCAGTTCGACGCCGGCCACCGTGATCCGGGCCAACAGGTCGGCATTGCCGGGATCGGGTGCGACGTCCAGCACGGCGGGATGGCCGAAGTGCTGGATCGCGATCTCCAAGGTCGCGAGTGCCGCGCCGCAACTGATGATCAACTCCCGGTCATCGGGGTCCACAACCGGAAGTGCCCGAGACCGATCGGCGTACAACTCAACGGTGTCATCGACGATCCGGAACAGCCAGGGCTGGGTGTTGTGACCGGACGGGGCCAGGATCGCGTACCGCAGCAGGAACTGGAGTTGCTCGCCGATGGTGCCGGCCCGGGGGTACTCGGTTTCCGAGACCAGCCACGGCTCGAGGGGCTGCTCCGATGTCCCGCCGCTCACCGAGTCGGGCCGCCTCGGGATGTCGGGGAACCGATGCTCACGGGGCGGCGATGACTGGCGCGTGACGTTGCGGATCGCGAACCAGCCCAGGATCACCGCGAGAATCGCCAGCACCGGGGTGGCGATGCTCCACCAGGTGGAGAGGGCCAGCGGCAGCGCGCCGATCACCAGCAGCGTGAGCGCCGCGATGAAGGATCGGCGGGCCACCGCGACCGCGGCCAGGATGATCACCCCGCCGCCCAGGGCCCACACCCGGTCCCAGCCGTGCGCGGCGATCCCGACCCACAGGTAGAGCAGCGCGACGAACACCGACCAGCACGATGGGCCAGGTCCGGCGCAGGGTCTCGTTCATGCGGCAGTCTCCTTCATGTCGGCGGCTCCTGCATCAGTGATGACGACGTCGGCGGCCGGACGGCGCGGGCTCGGTGGTGCCGCCGCGGTGGGGTACCCGATCCGGAAGGTCATCACCGCATGCGTTTTCGCGGGGAGCATCGCGGCGAAGGCGTCACCGAAATCGGTGGGCAGGGCGGCGGAGACCTCCCGGTCGACGCGCTCGGGGATCTGGCACAGCGGCTGCATGGCCAGGCCGGAAACCGTTGCCGCCAAATGTATTCGTTGCCAGGTCCGGCCGGCCTGCAGGCGTTGCACCGGGTCGTGCGGGTCGGCGACGGTGAGCGCGCCGAACGCCGCGGCGGTCGGGAGTTGGGTGTCGCGGGTGCCGCTGAGCCATCCGCTGTTGTTCTGCTCCGGGGAGACCGGTATCACCTTCGCCAGCGCCCGGATGAACTCCGATTGACCGGACGGGTCGATGGTGATGCCGTCCTTGTACTGCTGGATGTCGGACCAGCTGGTGCGGTACCAGCGGTAGTCGTCGGCGGACTGCTGGGGGTCGGCGATGATGGCCTGGGTCGCCCGGATGGTCAACTCCGCGAACGCGAGCTTCTCCGCGTCCGTGGTGAACCAGACCACGCCGACGTCCTGCGGATCGGCCAGCGCGCCGAGCGCCGCGAGTTGATCTGCGGTGACGGGCCGGCCGGTGTCGTACCCGCTGCGGTTGGTGTGCCGGGAGGCGATGGCGTCGAACTGCGCGGACCGCGAGGGGGCGGTCGGGGTGAGGGTGACCGTCGCGACGTGGGTGTCGTCGGCGGGATCCGGCAGCAGTGCCACGCTCGCCGCGAGGCCGTTGGCCGGGCCGGCCACCACCAGGTTCTCCAGGGCGCACCCCAGGGAGATGTGCAGCTCCCGCAGCAATGGGTCCATCGCCCCGATGGTGCGGGTCATGTCCGCGAACAACTCGATCTTTTCCCCGGTGACGTGCGAACAGCCAGGGTTGGGTGTTGTGGGCATTGGCGGCAAGGACCGCGGCCCGGACCAGATTCATCGGGTCCGCCCCGACTGCGGTGGCTTGATCCCATGCGGCGTAGGCATTCCCGGTCCCGGACGCGAAAACCCCGCCGTCGATGGCGCGCCAGGTCAGCCCGGTGGCACCGGCCACTGCCGCGACGCCGGCGCCCAGTCCGAGGAATTGCAGACAGGGTGCGACGGCTCACCGACCCGGACGCGGTCGGCTGCTCAGTTGGCTGGCTGACGTCAATGGGCATGTCGGCAGATCTCCTTCGCGGCTGGGAGATCGGGTCGTGGCACTGAGGACTGTGCCATCTTCATCTTTCGCTGAGTGTTTCCGACCAAGATGAACAGCCGGGGCCGGAGAACGCCTGTCCAGGGCCACAGAGCGGTGAGCGGCAAGCCCCTCAGTTCGACCGCTGCTACCCCTCGACGTCGACGTACCGCTCGGTCAACGTGAAGGGACATGACACCGTGCCGGTAAGGACTCTTCGGCCCCGCGCGGTGGTCACCGCGCGAGAGGCTGCCGTGTCGTCGGTGGGTGCGATTTCAGGAAGCGAGGCCGAGGAACACGATCACCAGTCGTTCGATCGCGACCATTTCCGTTGACGACAGCCGCCCGACGTACCGGTCCATCCGAGCGCGACGGACAGTGGTGATCTTGTCGACCATGACCCAACTCTCCGCTGTCAGGCCGTTTGTCGGTCCGGGCGCGACGGGGAATCGGAGCAACGGCATCGAACCGCCATCAGCCGACGTCAGAGGGACGACTGTGATCGACTCGGTTCCGTGGAACCGGTCGTCTTGGACGATGAGCACGGGTCGGGGCTTCGACGCGTCAACGCCGCCGGTTGCCGTCCAGATGTCCCCCGGCTCACTCCCGGTCCCAGTCCGCCGCCGACACGTCGTCGATCCAGTCCTGAGTGTCGTCGGCTCGGTCCGCCGCGGCGGCAAGGAGCGATTGTTCGTGGGCTGCGCGGGCGAACGAGTCGGACCGGACGTCCGGTACCCACACCTGGATCTGCCGGAAGCCTTGCTCCTTCATCCGCCGCCGGTGTTCGGCGACACGGTCCCTGGCGGCCATCCGTCGAATGTTACGAGGAGGGCTGGTGGTGCCGACGCCGGTCTTGTTTTGCTGCCAACCTGGGTTGACAGTGGTCGGGTGTCAACCTAGGTTGGCATGGTGACGGATGCGGTGACGCTGGCGGCCGCCGCAGGCGACAAGGATCCCCGGACCGGCCTACGCGCGGTGGCGGCCCTGCGGAAGCTCGTTGACCAGCTCGAGCGCGCCCAGGTGCGGGCCGCTCGCTCGCAGGGGCTGTCGTGGGCCGAGGTCGCGTCGGAATTGGGCGTCACTCGGCAGGCCGCCTTCAAGAAGCACCACGGAGGTTGACCGATGGTCCATAAGCTCACACCGGCTGCCCGCGCGGTGATCAGCGATGCGGTGACCCGCGCACACCGCGAGGGGTCGCGTCAGGTCCGCGAGGAGCACGTGTTGGCGGCTGTCCTGGCCGATCCGGCCGGCGACGCCGTTCTGCGCCGACTGAATCCCGCGCTGGACGCGGACGCTGCCCTCACCGACGTCGGGCGGGCGCGCCGCCGAGCCGGTCTGACTGCCGACGAGGTGGAGGTGTTGACGGGGTTGGGCATCGATCTCGACGACGTCGTGGGTCGGGTGGAGGCGGCCCTGGGTGAGGGCGCGCTGGCCCCGGCCGTTTCACGGTCCCGCTCCACGTGGCGGGGGCCGGCGGTGTCCGCCGAATGTGAGCGGGTGCTGCTCGCCGGCCATCGGCAGACGGTGGCCCGCAGAGATCGCGCGCTCGGCGTGGAGCACCTTCTGCTCGGCCTCCTCGCCCAGCCGGGACTCGCTGCGGACGCGCTGGCCCGCCAATCCGTGACCCTGACCGATGTGCTCGGCGAACTGAAGAACTCCCAGCGGGGCGAACACCGGTGACGCCCGCGGGCGGGTTGGCCATTGCCGTCGAGGGTCTGTGGATGCGTTATGGCGCAACGGATGTGCTGCGGGACGTGTCGTTCCAGGTCGCCGGCGGCGAGGTGCTGGCCGTGCTCGGCCCGAACGGGGCCGGCAAGACCACCACTGTCGAGATCCTGGAGGGCTTCCGTCGACGTTCAGCCGGGCGGGTCGCGGTGTTGGGCACGGACCCTGATGCAGCAACTGAGCGCTGGCAGGCCCGGCTGGGGATCGTGCTGCAGTCGTGGCGCGACCATGCGAAGTGGCGGGTACGAGAGTTCCTGGGCTACCAGGCCCGCTACTACGGCCCGTACTCCACCGCCCGGACTCCCAGGCCCTGGGACGCCGACGAGCTCCTGGCAGCGGTCGGGCTGGCCGAGCAGGCGGACACGCCGCTGCGGATGCTCTCCGGCGGGCAGCGGCGCCGCCTCGACCTGGCCGTCGGTCTGGTGGGCCGGCCGGAGTTGCTGTTCCTCGACGAGCCCACTGCCGGTCTGGACCCGCAGGCGCGACGGCAATTCCACGAGCTGGTCGAGCGCATTGCCGGCGAGCTGGTGACGACCGTCCTGCTGACCACTCACGACCTCGACGAGGCGGACAAGCTCGCCGACCGGATCGTCGTCCTCGCCGGCGGACGGGTCGTGGCCGACGGCACCGCTGCCGAGCTCGCCCGGCAGATCGTGGGTCCCGACGAGGTGCGCTGGGTCCACGAGGGACGGCGCTTCACCGAGCTCACCCCGGACTCCACCGGATTCGCCCGTGGTTTGTTCGCCGACTACGGCGACGCTATCGCAGAACTCGAGGTCCGGCGGGCCTCGCTGGAGGACACCTACCTGGCCTTGGTCCGGGAAGCCGAGGACGCCGTCACCAGCGGTCCTGCGGACGTGCCTGCCGGACCGCGAGCGGCCCGATGAGCGCCACCGTCAACGCCCTGCGCTGCGGCCTCGCCGGCGGCCGCGTCGAGCTTCGACAGGCTTCTCGGGCGCCGATCTCATCGGCCAGCTGTTCTGGCCGGTTCTCACTCTCATCGCGTTGGTATTCCTCCGGAACCGGCAGGTAGGCGGCCTCGCGTTGGGGCCGGTGATCCTGCCCGGGCTGCTGGGCATGTTCGTCGCCTTCGGGTTGATGCTGACCGTTCAGTACCTGCCCGCCGACCGCGAGGACGGCACCCTACTGCGGGCCAGGGCCACACCGCACGGAGTCACCGGCTATCTCGTCGGCAAGCTGGCGATGGCAACTGCGAGCGTGCTCGTCTACCTGGTCGTGGTCGCCGTACCGGGATGGTTCCTCGTCGGCGGTCGCCGCCTCGGTGACGTCTCGTGGGCGAGGTTGGTCTGGGTTCTCGTCCTCGGGCTGGTCGCCACCCAGCTGCTCGGCGCCGCACTCGGGGCGGTGCTGCCCAGTGCCCGGGCCGCCGGTTACGTTGCCCTGCTGGTCCTCGGCCTCACCGCCATCTCGGGCATCTTCTACCCGATCACCGCCCTCCCGGACTGGGTGCAGACCCTCGCGCAGATCTTCCCGCTCTACTGGCTGGGGCTGGGGATGCGTTCGGCGGTGTTGCCGGACAGCGCGGCCCTTCTCGAGATCGATGGCTCGTGGCGGCTCGCGGAAACAGCGACCGTCCTGGGTGTGTGGGCGGTCGTCGGTCTGGTGGTCGCGCCGCTGGTGCTGAGACGGATGGCGTGGCGCGGGTCCGGAACCCGGATCGCCGAACCCCTGAGGGCGCTGCCGCCGGCCGACTGAGCTGATTCTGGTCAACGCCTGTACCGGCGGTCTCGCACGGCGCTCCGGCGCTGGGCTCTGGCCGCGGGACCGGGCCGGTCGGGCAAATCGAGTGGGTAAAAAACGTCCTTCCTGTGGCGATTGAGCGTCGGATTTCGCCGAATCGATTTCACGGTCCGAGGCCCGCTCAACCTCCGCCGCGACGAAAAACCGGCGCCAGCACCCGCAACCCTAGAATGAACGAGATCACCAGCAGGAAATAGCCGATCAGCTGATACAGCCCGATCGTCGGGGTGACCTGCGGTCCGCCCGCCGCGCCGAACAGCAGCACCGCCATGATCCCGGTGACGCCGGCCAGGAAGGCGACCAGCGCCTGGTGCAACAGCCCGGTGAGCGTTGCCCTGCCGCGTTCGTCCGCGAGCAGCCGCACGTTGACGGCGAACCGGCCGTGCTCGGCGGCGTTGGTGATCCGCTCCAGCCGGCGGGGCAGCCGGCGCAGGATGGGCGTCAGCTCCGCGAGCTCCTCCAGCGCAGTCTGTTTCAGCAATGCCGGGGTGACCTGCTGGGTGAACAGGTCGGCGGCGATGCCCCGGCTCTCGATGATCAGGTCGAAGTCGGGCGCGAGCTCGGTGAGCGTGCCCTCGATAGTGGCCAGCATCCGGAACACCGCGGCGATCTCCGGTGGGATGGTCAGCCGGTGCGCGGTGATGATCCGGAACAGTTGCCCGAACATCTGCGCGCTGCCGCCCGATCCGGCGGTGCCGCCGACGACGAAACGGGCCAGGAACCGGCCGAGATCGCGTTCCAGTTGGGCGTCGTCGACGTCCTCTGGCCGCGGCACGATCTCCAGCAGGGCGTCGGACACCGCCAGTGGGTCGGCCTGATCGATGCCCTGCAGGAGTCGCTGGATGGCCTCCCGGAGCAGTTGGTCGAGCCGGCCGACCGAGCCGAAGTCCAGCAGGCCGATGTCGCCGTCGGTGAGCAGCATGATGTTGCCCGGGTGCGGGTCGGCGTGGAACAGCCCGTCCACGACCACCTCGTGGACGAAGAAGTCCAACACCCGTCGGGCCACCGCATCCCGACCACCGGGCGCAGCGTCCAGGAGCGGCCCGGCGTCGGTGAGCTTGGTTCCGACGAGCCGTTCCATCACCAGCACTGTCGACCCGGACCAGGCCCGGTGCACCCGGGGCACCCGGACATGCCGGGCACGCCGCAAGGCGGCCGAGTTCAGCACGGCGTCGATGTTGGCTGCCTCGACCCGATAGTCGAGTTCCTCCCGGAGCGCGGACGCCAGTCCCTCGGCGATGTCGCCGGCGCCGATCGAGCCGGCCCACTGGGTCCAGCCCTGCAGCCGGCCGGCGAGCCAGCGCGCGATGTCCAGGTCCCGCTCCACGGTCTGCGCGATCCCGGGACGACGGACCTTCACCACGACCGCCTCGCCGGTGATCAACCGGGCGGCATGGACCTGCCCGACGGAGGCCGCGGCCAGCGGTTGGTGGTCGATCTCTTCGAACACCTCCCCGGCCGGTCGGCCCAACGCCGCGATCAGAACCGCCTCCACGTCCGGCCACGGGACCGGGTCGGCGTCATCCTGCAGGCGTTGCAGCTCGTCGACCACCTCACCGGGCAGCAGATCGCGACGGGTGGACAGGATCTGACCGATCTTGACGAACGTGACACCGGCCTCGTTGAGGGCCGCGGTCAATCGGCGGCCCAGCTCGGTGCGGCCAGTGGGAGTGCGCAACGCCCGCCGCCGGCGGCCGCTCGCATAGGGCCACAAGCCGTTGCGGAACAGGACCCTCACGATCTGCCCGATCCGGCGGGCACGCGCGAGCCGCCCCCGCAACCCACGGCCCCAGACCCCGGGGAGCGGGATCGATCCGTACGGCAGGAACGCCTCGCCCACTACCAGGAACAACATCGCGGCCAGGATCGTGCACATCATCGCCAGCAGGACGAACCAGCCCAGCGCGACCGTCGGTGGGGTCGACGTCGGCGACGGAATCGGCGATGGCGACCAGGATCGGTTGGTAGACGATCAGCGCGAACACGCCGCCCACGAGCAGCCGGACCGGCCCCAGCCGAAGCCCGAGCATGCGCTGCACGAGGAACCCGAACAGCAGCGCGGTGACGATCGACAACACGAAACCGACCGGTGCGGTCAGCCAATCCATCAGTGATCCTCCGTCAGATGCAGTGATCTCGACCGGGAATCCTGCTGCCGCAGGAGCTGGTCGACGATTCCCCTCGGTATCAACGCATACGGCCGGTGCGGTCCCGACGATGGGTGGCGCGTTTCTTCGGCCGGCTCGTTCGGGCGGCTCGCTCGCCAGGCCTCGCGGGCTGTCTATGGAGCGAACCGGGAGGTTGACGGCGTCGGAATTTGGTCTGCGGGATCCAACGGGCGGAATGCGGCTTTTGGTATGGCGTATACAAATTCGTCCCGTCCCGCCAGTATTGTTCGCATGGCACCCGGGGGCGTTCCTGTCGACGATCGAGGCGCTGATGGCGAGGTGGTGGCCAGCACACTCGCGGAGCTCATGACGCCTGCCGGGCAACGCGATCCGTACCCGCTCTACGCGCGGCTGCAGACCGTGCCGCCGGCGACGGTCGGACCGCGCGGGCCGTTGGTCGTCGCAAGTTACGCACATTGCGCGGCACTGTTGAAGGATCATCGCCTCGGCAAGTTCCCGGCTCGAATGTTGGCCGCCGCGGGATATCCGGACTGGCAGGATCATCCGGCCCTGAAAATGATGTTCGGCAGCATGCTGCTGCTGAACCCGCCCGAGCACACCCGGATCCGGCGGCTGGTGTCCGCCGCCTTCACACCCGGCCGCGCTGCGTCCCTCCGCCCGGCGATCGCCCGGATCACCGACGAGCTGTTTGACGGCCTGGATGGTTCTTTCGACTTCGTGGAGCGGGTGGCATTCCCGCTCCCCGTGACGGTGATCGGCGAACTGCTCGGGATTCCCGCGGCGGACCGGCTCATGTTCCGGGATCTGGTGCGTGATTGGACGTCGGTCCTGGAAATGATGGGCCCGGTGGAGGTGGATCGAGCCGACGCCGCCGCCACACAGATCCGGGATTACCTCGCCGATCTTGCGGCGCTCCGGCGATCCAGGCCGGCCGACGACGTGATCTCCGCCTTGGTCACCGCGGCGGATCCGCTGCCGGAGGACGACCTGCTGGCCACCACGGCACTGCTGTTCGGGGCCGGGTTCGAGACCACGACCGGGTTGCTCGCCAACGGGCTGTTGGCCTTGCTGCGCAACCCCGCAGAGGCCGAGTTGCTACGGTCCGGGCCGGCCGAGCTGATACCCGGCGCGGTGGACGAGCTCCTGCGGTACGACGCGCCGGTACAGACCCTGACGGGCCGTACGGCGCAGGAGGATCTGACCGTCGGTGATCTGGCGGTACCGGCGGGAACGAGAGTGCTGACCCTGCTCGGCGCAGCCAACCGCGACCCCGCGGCCTTCGCCGAGCCGGACCGGCTGGACCTGCGGCGCAACGGGAAGCCGCCGTTGTCGTTCGGCGGTGGAGTTCACTACTGCCTGGGCGCGCCGTTGGCACGGTTGGAGGCGCAGGTGGCGCTGCCGCGGTTCCTGCAACGGTTCCCGCGTGTGCGGCTGGCCGGCGAGCCGGTGCCTCGGGAGGGCCTGGCGATTCACGGGTATGCGCGGCTGCCGGTGAGCGTGGTTCGTTGACTTCCAGGCGGCGCGACGTCGAACGGGTCGCACGCTCTCGGTGATCAACGCATACGGTCGGCCCGTCTCAAACGGTCGCCGGATCCGCCTGCAGCGCCGGACGTGCGATGGGCGGTTGCTCCGGATTCGGCTCTGCAGATCAGCGGCGGCTGCACGGCTGCCGGTCAGCGGCCAGGACGATAAAGCTCCTCAACCGCGGTGTCGATGTCGCCTGCCGTCTCCTCGACCGGCTCCATGTAGAGCCGGCCCTGGGCGATCCGGTCGTCGCGTAGGACCAGGATCGTCACACCCCGCATCGCAAAGGCGGAGTTGTCACGGTGCCGCCCGTGCCAGTGCCACTCCGCCCACTCGGTGTCCCGCTCGATCGAGTGGGCGAGCAGTTCGGCGGTGAAGTCCGGAACTCCCTGGAAGACGCCCGTCCAGTTCGCCAGAACCTGGGCGTTGCCGGTGAAGGCACGGCCCGGATGGGCGGGTTGATCGCTGGCATAGTCATCGGCGAACAGCGCGACCAGCCGGTCGACGTCGTGCGTGTTCCACGCTTCAAGGAGGCGTTCTGACATGGTTGTCATGCGCACACCTTTCCGATCTCGAAGAGCCGCTCCACTACGGTGCGGCCGGTAGGGCGGCGGCCAAGTCCGTGATGAGGGTGCCGCTCATCCGCCGCAGCCAGGACCTGATTTGGCGTCGCACCTTGTCGGCCTCGTCCCCGCTGACCGGCGGATTGTTGAAGTAATCGACCAGGCGCCGCAGTGATTGCTGGCGGACGTCGGGCGCCGCGCGTTCGTAATACCCGACCAATCGTTGCCAGTTCGGGCGTTGGGGGATCGGCAGCGACAGGTATTGGTGAAAGTATCCGCGGAAATCCTCGGTCCAGGTTCGCAGCTCGAGGTCGTCGGAGGTGCGCCCCGCCGGTTGGGGCGCGGAAACAAGCGACAGCTCGTGCTGCGCGAATTGCCGAGTCGTCAACCAGGTGTTGGAGTTCAGTGCATTTGGCCCGATGATCGCGAACCGCCGGTCGCCGGCCCGGAAGTTGTATCCGGCGTTCTGTCCCACCGGTGCCGGGTCCCGACCCGACGTGCGCCAACGGGATTTGTCGTTCAGGGCGGCGTCGAAGTTGAGGACCGGGATGGGCGCGTAATCGTCGGGGTGCACGGCGTTGGCGTGGGATGTTCCGGCTACCTGTACCGAGATGCCCAGATCGCACATGGCCTGCTGGGCGAGCTGGGTCATGGCCGTCGAGCGCTGGTTCCCGCTCAAGGCCTGCGCGGCTTCGACCGCCGTTCGCCACTGGTCCGGTGTGAGCGCTGCGCACGATGTCGCTGCCGGCCCGGCTGGGCGCACCTGGGTGGCCGATCCCGCGCAGCGTTGAAGGCGCAGTCCGGCTCGCAGTTGCGGCATGAACCCGGCAATCTGCGCAGAGCTGGTGCCCGCCCACCGCGACACCACCGCCCCGACCGCCGCCCGGTCGGCGTCCTCCTCCAACGACGCGACGGGCGATGCCGACCCTTCGGCGGTCTGTTGGCCGACGTGTGCCAGCTCGTGGGCGATGAGGGCGTGGCCCTCCGGTGTCCCCGGCTGGTAAAGACCGGGTGAGAAGGCGATGTCGCTGCCGACCGTGAAAGCCCGGGCACCGAAGTGGCTCGACATCGCTCCCGCGGTGGCATCGGTGTGCACCCGCACACTCGAGAAGTCCTGCCGGTAAGCAGTTTCCATCGGCGTCCTGACCTCTGCGTCAAGCGGCCGGCCGGCGCCGAGTCGGCCACGCACCACCGTGGCGTCCGCGGGGGAGGCCCGGCCGTCGCGGGCCTTGAACAGGGCACTGACCAGTCCGCCCAGACCGGACAGAACCCGGCCCAGGACGCCGGCCGGTGCGGCGACGACGTCGCCGCCGATGCGGGCCCGGGTGGCGACCCCCGCAGCGGCGATGTACTGCCCCGCGTCCGAACCTGTGACGCCCGGCAGTTCCGCCTGCAGTGAGCGGGTCAGCGCTGCGGCATCCTGTTTCTCCAGGTCGGCGAAGGCAGCCGGGCCGTGCGCGCGGGCGTCCGCCTGAGCCAACGGATCCGTGGCGGCCAGCACCCCCTGGACTTCGGTTCGGAGTGCCGCCAGGAATGCCGAGCGCCGCATCTGTCCGGGGGCCGGTTCGGCGCCGTCCTCGACAACGGGTCCCGATGTGTCCACGCCCTGTGCGGCGACAGCTCGCTGCACGGCGCGGTTGCCGGCCGACCGCTGGAGCTGGCGCAGGAGCCGGGCGCGCGTCCCCCCGTTGCCGGGACCGAACAACCGGCCGTTCAGCAGGTCGGGCGGCAGGGGGCGCAGACGTGCGGTGCCCGGCGTCCGGCGCAGCGTCGGTTCACCGTGGTCGGCGAGGTGTTGCCGTTCTTCGTGTGCCATCACGTCAGACCCGGTGCTCGGAGCGGCCCGTCATCAGGTGGCAAACGCCGTTTCCCGAGTGGAAGAGCGTGTGTGGGACCGTGCCGCCGGCCCCAATGGTGCTGACGATCCGGCTCAGGACAATGGCTTCCCGATCCGTCAGCACCGGAGAACCACGGGAGAACGCGTAGTGACACCGCACCGCATCCGGTTCTTCGCCGTCCTGAGCGGCTGATACCCGCACCCCTAGGCCAGTGGTGATGGTGATGAGCCCGCCCCGGGCGGCCGCGGCGCACCGGACGACACGGACGAGTTCCCTGACATGAGCGGGAGCCTGCAGTCGCAGCAGATCGGCGCGGGTGACGACGACGGCGACGCCGGTGAACATGCCGGCCGCGGCAACCAGTGGCAGCCAATCGGGAAGCACCGACCAGCCGGCGAAATGGATGACGACCAACCCAGCGGTCACCGCGATCGCCGTCCACTGTGCTTCGGAGAAACCGGCGCGGTGCGGGCGACCTTCGTCGCCGCGGAGAAACTCGAGCCAGAAGCGCACACCGACGTGACCCAGCAGGTAGGTCGCGAACGCCGCGCCCGCGGTGGCGGCCGCAAGGTTCATTCCGGTGGTGACCACCGCGAGAACGGCGAGGGCGGCGGCCTCGAAGGCCGCCACCGGAATCAGCGGCACACCAACGTATTCGGGCGCCAGACCCTCGACGACCTGGCGCGATCCGTAGCGGATACCGCGAACCGCTGGACGACCGTGGCAGCAACTCGCGATGAGGCAGCCGAGTCGGCCGAACACCAGGAATACCGCGAGACCCGGGACCGCGACGTCCAATGTCGGCAGAACCGGCTGGCCGGTCAGTGCCACCAACCCGATCGCAACGGCGAGTGCCGCGAATTCGTCATGGAAGCAGACCAATCGCGAGCGCCCGGCGACCACGCCGTCGATCGCGCCCACCGTCAGCATGGCGGTGACCATGCCGCCCGCGAGGAGTGGAACAAGCCACGCAGGGCGGTCGGTGACGATTGTCAGGGCCAGCGTCCACGCCATTGCCGTGCCCAGGCCGACGACTCCGCACACGGTGAAGCCGGCCCATCGACCCGACGGCCCGACGCGCAACCAACGCTCTGGAAGACGGGCGGTCGGATGTTCTGCCACACCTGCGTGCATGCCGCCTCCGCTCGGTCGTGTCGAGCCTGGCGAACATCTCCATGTCCGGGCAACGAGCGGTGGTGAGGCCTTTCGCGCAGAGCGGGCTGCCCGATCGGGCAGACGCGCGACCCGGGCTTGCTCTCGTCGGCACCGGGTTGTCCGCTCGGTCTCGAGAGTGCCGCGCATCGAGAAATGCATGTCGCCGGCATTTTGCCGTCCGCGTTCCTGGCCCAGTTCGTCGCTGTTGACCTCTGCGGGCAGGGGCTGGGTCAGTCGACCGGGCGCTGGTACACCCGCTCCCCGCGGAGCCAGGTTTCGGCGACCTGCACCTGGTCGATCTCCTCCGGGTCGATGGTGAAGATGTCCCGGTCGAGCACGACGAAGCTGCCCTCGTAACCCGTGTCGATGACGCCCAGACCGTCGAGCGGGGCGACCAGTTGGGCCCGGCCGGTGTAGAGCAGCAGTGCCTGCGGCACGGTGACGGCCTCCGGCTGGCCGATGTCGGCGCCGTTGTAGGCGCGTCTGGTGACGGCGGCCTTGATGGACACGAACACGTTGTCCGCGTCGGCCCAGGCCGTGGCCGGGTTGTCGGAGGACAGGGCGGTGAACGGCACCCGCTCGTAGAAGGACCTTATGGGGTAGGCGATCTCGAACTGGCTCTTCGACAGGTTGCGTTCGTAGCTGTCGTACTCGGCGAAGAAAAAGATTGAGTGGCTGACCACGGCAAACGACATCCGCGCGGCGTTCAGTCGGTCGATCATGGCGGGGGAGAACAGAGTGGCGTGGTCGAGCCGGATCGACGGCAGGTCGCCCATCCAGGGCTCCTCGTCGCCGAACATGTCGATGACGTGGTTCAGCGCCCGGTCGCCCATGGCATGCACGGCGACCTGAATGTGGTTGCGGCGAGCCCAGTTCACCGCCGCGCGGAGATCCTCATCGGTCAGGGTGTGCATTCCGTGGTCATGGGAGTCGGGGTAGGGGTCCTCGGTCCACGCGGTGCGATTGGAGTAGGCGCCGTCCATGAACAGCTTCAGCCCGGCGATCTTGATCCGGCCGGTGCGGTCGTCGTCGGTAAGGTCGTGGATTCCGTTCTCGGCGATCGCGGGCCAGCCGTAGTACAGGGCGCATTGCACCTGCAGCCCCTGCTGTTCCGCGGCGCGGAAGGTCTGGAGCGGTGCCGGGATCATCGTGGCGAGCAGGTCACCGACGCCGACGATGCCGCGCTCGAGGAAATGGTGCTTCAGCCGGACCAGGTTGCGGACCTGCTGCTGGTCGTCGGGGATCGGGATCGCCGCCGCGACGGTGTCGGTGGCGTTGGTCTCGATGAGCTGGCCGTTGAGCCTCCCCTTCGTATCCCGCCCGTAGCGCGCGCCGGGCGGGTCGGGCGTGTCATCGGTGATCCCGACAAGCTCGAGAGCCCGGTGGTTGCAGGCGGAGGAGTGGCCGTCGCAGCGCTGGACGAAGACCGGCTGGGTGGCGCTGACCTGGTCCAGGTCGTCGGCGGTCGGCCCGCGGCCCTCCGGGTACTTCGACTCGTCGTAGCCGAAGCCCTGGATCCAGGCGTCGGGCCCCTGCCCGGCGTTGGGGTGGGTGCGCAGAGTCTCGAGCAGCTCGGCCAGCGAGTTGATCCTGGGTGGGATGCACATCACCGCGTCCACCAGGGTCGACAGAAACGCCGCGTGGGTGTGCACGTCGAGAAAGCCGGGGACCACGGTGCGGCCCTGGATGTCGATGGCGGTTTGGCCGGTGACATCCGTCTTGTCGCCCACCCAGGAGAACATGCCGTCGGTGATGCGGAACGCGGAGGCGAAGTCGTCCTCGCCGCGTCCGGTAAAGACCTTGGCGTTGACGAACAGCTGGTTGGTCATGTGTGCACTCCCTTGCCCGGCGTGTGAACCTACTGAAAGGCGTCCCGCGTGGGTCCGGCGCCTCGGGCTGAGGAGCGGTGCGAGCACGGTTCGGGTGAGCGGGTTGCAGTCAGATGGCGGCCATCAGATTCGTCAGCGGCGCCGGTACGCCCGCGAGGGGGAGCGCGTTGACCAGGACCGGCGCGTACTCGATCTTGCGGCCGCCGCGGGTGCCCATGAACCGCCTGAGCCGGGCCTGGTCGGACCGTCCCTGCTGTGCCGGCTGCTGTTGGAACTTCCGGAACGACGCAAGGTCGCCTCGCTCGTCCAGGATACGTTCCACGGCGTCGACATTGAGCGCGCGGATCAGCTCGTCCTCGAGATCCGCGTCGCAGACGAAGAAGCCGCGATGCTCGAGCTCGCGGCGGTTCGTGACCGCCCCCAGTCCCGCCCGTTCGAGTCCGGCCTGGAAGAAACGCATCTCGGCAACGTCGCATAGGCCTGCAAGCCCGACGTCCAGGCCGTGCGGTCCGTATCGCTCCACGAAGTGGCCGATGTTGGTCGCGCCCTGCATGGGCAGGACGGCTACGCCCTCGGCTGCCAGGTCGCGACCAGAGCGATCGGCGAGCGCTGTGACCGCGAGCTGGTCGCTGACGCCCTCGACGAGGACGACGGTCCGCAGACCGACCACGACCTCGTCCGGTGCGGGCATGGCGTGCACGGTACCCGTCGTGCGCCTGATCCTCGGGGCGCCGATAGGGGCGGGTGAAGCTCGCTGGACGGGCTCGGATCGCGATCAGCACTCCGCTCCTTCGCGGCATCGTTCATGTGCGCTGTCGCAATGAGACGATATGCCTGCCAGGGGGCGTGATTACGGATCAGAAGGCAGCAGATGATGCGATTGGTGAACCTGGACGAAGCAAAACGTCACTTGGAGAGTCTCGTCGAAGAGGACTTCATCATCGTCCGCGACGGGCGACCTGTCGCACGAGTAGTGCCAATTCGTGATGAGACGCCGGCTCCTAGGATCGGTTTCCTGCCCGACATCACCGTGCCGGACGACTTCGATCAGATGGGCGCGGACGTGGTCACAAGGATGCCGGCACGCGGTGACGACTTCCGCTGACGTCCTTGCTGTCGGGTGGCCGGCGGTCGCCGGGTGATGGCGCAGCTCTGAGCCGTCAACCGCGAGCATGCCGGGGTGCCGGTGCTGTTGCTGATTGGGCTTGGATGGAACGGCCCTTAGCTGTTGCCGATCGGCAATGGGATTCACAACTTTGTGATGCACCGCCGCCCAGCTGGAAACGTTAACTGCGTTGTCGCGGTTGCCGCTTCGAGCCCTCAGTCTGGGGTTCGCCGGCGGCCCCGTGCAAGTTGCTTCCGCCTGCACAACGCTAGCGGCCAGACAAGCCGCCACTGCGACCGCTCCTGCTTGGGGGCATTCAGGGATCCGTCGGTTCAGGCACTGGCACGGGAGCGACTTGATCTTTCAACTGGCCGCGCCGCCCGCCGCGGCTGAGGGGATCAGCCCTCCGGCACGACGAACTTGCATCGGGGTCCTGGGGCACGGCTCAGTTTCTCGTCCAGCGTTGCCAGTGTGGCGTCCAAGGTTTCGGCGAGCGCGACGTACCACGCGTCGTAGGCGGTGACCGTCGAGCGCAGCTCCCACACCCTTTCCGCGCAGACGCTGTAGGGAAACAATTCGACGCGCAGCGAGCGGAGGTCGTCATGCGCGAGTGAGGCGACGTCCGTGGAGATTTCGGCGGCTCGGGCCGCTCTTCGGAGCACGTTGGCAACCTCCGCCGGCATCAGGTGGGGCGCGGCCAAGTGTTCGTCTGCCAACAGGGACTCGGCCCAGTGCCCGAGGGGACCTTGGTCCACCAGAGCAGCGACCACGACCGACGAGTCAACGACGCGGGTCATGCCCGATCGGCGTCGCGATGAGCGAGGATCTGGTCCGCGCTGATCGCGCTGCCGGTGGTGTTCTTGCGAGCGCGAACCCGCGCCATCCACACTTCGGCGTCCGGCTCTTGCGCAAGCGCGACGAGGCGAGCCCGCAGATACTCCTGCAGCGATCGCCCGGTCGACGCCGCGCGGGCGGCCAGCTCTTCGCTGGTCTCGTCCGGGATGTCGCGGATTGTGATGGACTTTGGCATAGCTGCAGTCTGCTGCTGTTGCTGCTGATTTGCAAGCAGAATGAGCCGTGCCCGTAGATCTTGTCGATGCACACAAGCAGGCACCCGAGGTGAACGCATCATGTGTCGAGCGGGGCGTTGGGGTCTCGTACGGCCCGGTCTTGGCAGGCGGCGGTCAGGTCGACGGAGCCGATCATCGGTCGCGCAGTCCTCGGATGAATGATCAAGATACCGCTGCCCAATCGGACGTTGCCGTGTTCGATGGCCTTCGTACCAGCTGTGACGATCCGGGTCGTGGGTGCCAGTTCGCCGTTCGCGGCTTGGACTTCCTATGCTGTGATGCGCGGCCCGACGGGCATCCCCTGACTGAGGGTACAGACCCCCACCCGCACGAAGCTTCTTTCGTGCTGCCCGGGGGGCCTTAGTGACGTTGTTGCGGGATCGCGCAAGCGTGTTCGCCGATATCGCTTTCACACCGTTGAAGTTGGAGGCGAGACTGGCTGAGGCGTTTCGCGACCGGACCGGTCACGGGCCGTCGCCAGCGGAGTCTCGATCGTGGTCCGCCAGTTTGCCGATTCTTGCGCGGGACATTCTGGATGCTGGCCTGGAGAACGTCGAGGTTCTGGTCGAACATCAACTGCCGTTGACCAGCAAGCGGGTCGACGTGATTCTGGCTGGACGCCATCCAAGGACAGGGGCGCCATCCTACGTCCTTGTCGAGCTGAAGCAGTGGAGTGACGCGACCCTGTACGACCGGGCCGGGGAGTTGGTCTGCGTGCCGGGTGCTCCCGGCGGTCCCCGTTTGCATCCGGTCGCTCAGGTGCAGCGCTATTGCGATTATTTGGTCGACTTCACCGCATCGCTGCATGACGAACCGGACCCGGTTGCCGGCGTGGCCTATCTGCACAATGCGAGCGCGGATCTGGGGTTGGATCTCGGTGGTTACCCACAGTCCAATCGTGGCCGCCTCTTCACCCGACAGGGTCGAAGCCATTTCTTAGAGTTCTTGCAGTCGCGTCTGGACCCGGCAGTGCCAGGCTTGCCCTACGCCCATCGATTGCTCCAGTCGCCCTCGGCGCCGTCACGTCAACTTCTAACCGTTGTCGCCGACGAACTCGCTGGCCGCGAGCGCTTCGTTCTACTTGACGAACAGGTCGTCGCCTTCGACATGGTGATGCACGCGGTGGAGGAGGCGCGGGTCAGTGACCGTAAGACCGCGGTCATCATCAGTGGGGGCCCGGGCAGTGGTAAAAGCGTCATCGCGCTGTCACTCATGGGTGAGTTGGCCGCCAAGGGTCGGACAGTCGTGCACGCCACTGGATCGAGGGCGTTCACACAAACGCTTCGTGACCTCAGCGGCTTTCGGAAAGCCCGCGCGGGAACACTTTTCAAGTATTTCAACTCGTTTGTAGAGGCAGAGCCAGACGGACTTGACGTGCTGATCCTTGACGAGGCGCACCGCATCCGTGAGACGTCCGTCAATCGCTACACCAGGGCGGCGCTGCGAACTGGCCGTCGGCAAGTGGACGAGTTATTGGCAACTGCGAGAGTCCCAGTTTTCCTGCTGGACCAGCACCAGGTGGTTCGACCCGGAGAATTGGGAACGGTTGAGGACATTGCCGGCTTTGCCCGACTAGCCGGAATGGACGTGCAAGAAATCAGTCTTGAGGGCCAGTTCCGTTGCGGCGGCAGCGAGACCTACGTGGATTGGGTCGAGAGGCTCCTCGGACTCGGTGGCACCGGACCGATCCTTTGGGACGCAGACGGGAGGTTTGCACTCGACGTCGTCGAGACGCCGATCGAATTGGAGGCGCGGCTGTCCGCATACCGCGATCAAGGATTCGGGGCGCGGATGACGGCGGGATTCTGCTGGCCTTGGAGTGATCCGTGCAAAGATGGGTCGCTGGTGTCGGACGTTCAGATCGGCCCATGGTCTCGGCCTTGGAACCTGAAGAGCGATCGCGGTCTGCCCGGCGCCCCGCCGTCGTCACTTTGGGCATCTCGGCCAGATGGCTTCGGCCAAGTCGGTTGTGTCTACACGGCGCAGGGTTTCGAATTCGACTGGAATGGCGTCATTATCGGACCAGATTTGGTGTGGCGAACGGATCGCTGGATTAGTCGACGGGGTTACAACAAGGATCCGGACTTGCGATCGACGGGGACTGTCAGTGACGATCAGTTCGATCGGCTCGTGCGCCACGTTTATAAGGTTCTGTTGACTCGAGGAATGGTTGGCACTTTGTTGTACAGCACCGATATTGAGACCAGGGAATTTTTGCGAACCATGATCCCGTAAATGAACTGGCTGCAACCATCCGGTTGCGGTCTTGACGAGCTGCGGCCCGACGGGCGTTCCAATGCGGATATGCCTCCACCCGCTGCGATCCCGACAGGGGCGCAGTTGCGATGGCAGGTTGGATACTGGGCGTGCGGCGAGAGCAGGCCGAAAATTGGCGGATCGGCCGCGACGCCGGGAAGTGGGCCATACCTCAGTACAGAAACATTCGGGCAAACGACCACCTGTTCTTCTGGCTGTCTCAGTCGGGTCTGGTCGCCTATGGGCGAGCCTTGACCGACGCGGAGGTACCCGAAAATTACGATGAGCTCCCATGGCCAGACCGCTACCGACCAGAGACTGGTCGTCCGCATCGCTACAGTCACTGGTTTGGAATTCAAGTCATCAAGGAGTTGCCGTCAGCAAGGCAGCAGAGTTGGACCGAGATGGCGCGTGATCTCGGGATCCGAGGGGCAGCCAATAGGATGCCAATCGAACTGCAAGCGGCTGGTGACGCCATTGCGCTTTCCTGGTTCGAGCCAGGTGCCGCCGCTGTCGAGTATGGCGAGCCATTGATTGGCAGATCTGCGAACCGAGCGAGTAATCTCGTCGGTTTTGTCGACCTCCCCACTGACGTCGTGATCACAACGGCCGAGGAGCCGGTGGTTCTTGATGCAGATATTAGGGGAGACGCCCTTAATAGGCACAATGCCGCAATCAATGACCTGGCAGCGCAGGTCCGTTACCAGCACTTTGTTCCATCCGCATTGTCCGCAGGATTCACGGAGAAGCCGGACCTTGTTTGGCTCGACGACGACGACGTCCTCAATGTCGCCGAGGTCAAGGGGCTGACCGCGAACAACGAGCTCAGCCAGCTTCGCATCGGCCTTGGGCAAGTCCTGAGGTATCGCTACCGGGCTCAGCTGGAGTACGACAGTGTTCGGGCGTGGCTGGTGACCGACACTCCACCGATAGACGTTCTGTGGGAGCGAGTCTGCCTGTCTGTGGACGTCGTGCTGTGGTGGCCTGGCAGGACCTGGCCAGAGGGTGGTGACTTGCCCACCGCTGCGCGGACGGTCTGATCGACCGGTCGGCCGCATGAGACTCATCGTCGAACTTCAGCACGGCTTCCATGTCTGACCTCCGGGCGCGTAGCACCGCGGTCCGGTGTAATCCGGGTAGGCTCCACCGCTGCCTCCCCCAGCTGAGTCAGGTGGCGACGGCGCGCTGTCATTGCCAATGTCGTCTTGCTGCTGCTCAGCCGCCCGCGATGCCTCGGCCTGTCTCGCTTGCTCGGCCGCCGCCTCGTCAGCTTGACGTTGCTGCTCAGCTGCAGCCTCCCGTTCCTGTTCGGCAACTCTGGCGGCCTCAGCCTCTGCGGCTACCCGCGCCGCTTCAGCCGCGCGGGCGGCTTCCGCCTCCGCTGCCAAACGCTTGACCTCGGCGGCGCGAGCAGCGGCCGCCTTCTCCGCCGCAACTCGTTTTTCTTTTGCTACTCGAGCGGCCTCTGCCTCGCGCTTCTTTGCCGTTGCCAACGCCGCCAGAATTGCAGTATGGCTCCGTTCATTGGTCGAGACGAAGTCGGCCATCGTTCGCGAGCACGCGTCCCGCTGGGCAGCGCTGAGTGCACGCCAGATCAACTGACCTTGATTGCCCAGTGCCTGCTGCCCAGCCTTCGCGCTGGCGAGTGTCCTCGCCGCAGATGCCGCGATGGCAGATAGCTCAGACGAGGAAGAGTTGGAGTCAAACTCGATGCTTCCGTCCGCGACACCAGTCGGGGCAGACGAGGTCGATGTGGCAGACGCCGTGTTGGCCGTCGCTGGCGAGGGCGCTACTGACGTCACTGCAGCCGCGCTGGCCGCGATGTTGAGGCAGTCGACGCCGACCGTTGCCAACACCTGGCCGGGCACAGTGCATGGGACTTGTGCGGAGAACAATCCGACCCGGTTAACTCGAGCACTTTCCTGTGCCTGAGCAATCGACGCAGGGGCCGGTGCGGATCCGTCCGCGTCGCTGACCACTCCGAGTCCTGCGCCCACAACCACTTCGTTGAGCGATTTATCCCCCACAAATACTTCAGCGGACATGCTATCGGTACTGCCGGGTCCTGATGAGTCGACCTCCAACCGCACCATAGAACCAGACGGACTCACTTCATCAACGAGCCGGACCGTTTCTTGCTGCAGACAGGCCGGTGCAGCGGTAGCGTCGCTTGTTGGGAGTTCGACGCCCGCGAGTTGCACCTCGGTCGACCGGCCATTGATGTCCACGAAGAGCGTGTCTCCGACGATGCGCTGAACTGTGCCCTGAATGGGCGATGGCGCGGGCGCGGGCGTCGGCGACGTACATGCTGACACTGTCAGCGCTCCGACACCAACCAGTGCGGTGGCGCACAGACGGTAACCATTAAGGAGACTGCTCTTCCATCGCATGGAACCCCCCGGTTCCGTACCGGCTGAACGCCTTAGTCAGAGCCCGCGACAACACAGCTTGACTTCAGTGGCCGCGCGAGACCGACCTCGGCGATGGTAGACGACCGCCGGTTAACACTACAACCGCAGTTCGTTGTGGGCGGCGCGTTTGTGCTGGTGGGAGCGTGCTCGGGCCTGACTCGTTCGTCGCCATGTTGACCAGTGTGTGACGTGGTTTGCGATTCTGATCAGAGGCCAAAGGATTCGATTGAGTAGTCGCCGGATTTCGTTGCAGGTGAGCGCGATGAGGGTGTCGTTCTGATTGAGGACCCCCTTTTTTCTTCGGCTGTCTTGATGATCGTGAGGAACGCGAGGGCGATCATGGAGAGCGTCATGTGTTTATACCAGGCGGTGTAGTCGCGGACCTGATAGTGATCGAGGCCGGCTTCGTTCTTGGCGGTCTGAAAGCACTCTTCGACGGTCCAGCGACTGGCGGCGACGTGGACGAGTTCTTCGAGTGTTGTTGGCTTGTTTGAGGCAGCAGAAGTAGTACGCGAGGTCGGTGGTGTCGTCGATACCTCTTCTTGCGAGGATGTACCGGTGGCCTTGGGTATCTGTGTTGTCGGTCAGCTGGATTGCCGCCCAATCTGAGACTCGGGGGCCTTTTGTACCGTCACCGGCGCTGATTCTTTGCCATTGCGTCTCAAGTCCGGCGATGACCATCTCAGCGGTAGTGGCACCGGTGCGCACGGTGACCTTTTCGGTGCGACGAACCGCCATCACGTAGCTGATCTTCTCGCGTTCGAGGTAGGCGCGGAGCGGCTCCGCCTGGCCGTAGACTTCTTCGGCGGTGACCCAGCTGAACGGCGTGTCGGCGGCCCTCGCACGTTCGATCATTCGTTGTGCCAGTTGATATTTGGTGAAGAACTCGCGGTGCTCCGGGATGCCTGCGGCGGCGCATCGAGCGGGTTCGCTGGTCCAGACGGCGGGAAGGTACAGTTCGCGGTCGATGAGTGCATGACCGGCCGGTGAGGTGTAGGCCAGGAATACTCCGATCTGGCAGTTCTCCGTCTTGCCCGCTGTCCCGGTGTACATTCTGGCGACGCCGGCTGATTTCTTGCCCTTCTTCAGGAACCCAGTTTCGTCAACGACAAGTATTGCGTTCTCTTTGTCGCCGATCGCATCGATGATCACGGTCCGCAGGTCATCACGCGCTCCATCTTCGTCCCATTGGCTCGCGTTGAGCAGTCGCTGCATTCCGTCCGGGGTCTTGTCACCGGCTCCCTCGGCTATGGTCCATCCATTCTTCCGCTCCAGCTCTGATAGAAGTCCGCGGACGTACGAGGCGGCGCGGCGCCTGGGTTCGACCCTGGGGAATCGACTGGAAAATGCCCCCATGTAAGCGTCGAACCCCGGACCCCAGTGGGAGAAGTCGATATCCATTCCATAATTATCGAATGTGACAGGTCATTGCTCGATGATATTCGAGCGTGTCGCTTCCATTGATTTCACGCTATCCGCGACCTTTCAGACCACGTGCGAGAATGTCGTCGCCTCCGAACCAGCTGCGGCAGCGTGGCTCCGGCAGTCAGATCTGTCACGATGTGCTGTTGTAGTATTGAGCCCGGATCCACGTGCCGCTGATCTGGGCACAGCGGGTAGTTGTCTTGATTGCGGGCGCTGAGGGCGGAGGCAGCCGGTAGCGTCCCGGCTTGCCCGCGGCTGACGACGCTCGACTGAATCTCCCCAGACCTGCTCTGCGGGGTCATGGGCTCGTTGATCTCCCCACCCGTGTGGCTCGGCTCATGGCTCGTACAGGAGGAAGAGATGGACGCACAGGAGCACGCCTTGGAGCGGGCCGAGCAGGCTGCCGAGGGTCTGCGTGAGCTGAACCACCGCACCCGGAGACCCCCTCGGCTTCACCGGGCCGGCCGAGCTGTACCGGCTCAGCCGAAAACCGGCCGCTATCAGGCGGCGTGGCGATCCCAACGAACAATCGAATTGCGACGCCTTCCGCCGAATGCTTGCACAGTCAAATCCAGTTGGCGTACAGCCAATTATCGGACCAGCCACATGGGGAACGAGCCTGAATTGAGCGGAGCGACGTCAATTTTTGGATGTTACCCGTAACGCCCGATATAGCAATCGTGGATCCCCGAGCCTTCTCCCGGAGCTCCCGCTCCAACCCTGCTATCGGATAGAGATTCTGCGGCGCCCGCGCGTCCTTGTACTCGGTGGAGGCAAACTTGACCAGCGTCACCTGGCTCTGGCCGGCCAGCGCCACGACGTCAAGCACCGGCAGGTCGGGGGAGCATTCCACCCGGACGATGCCCGCCCACGGCGCGCTCGGCAGGCACGGCAGCCGCAGGTACCAGGAGTACCGGTCCCAGCTCGTGCCCATCCGGAACACCGGCGTGCGCTGACCCGGCGCCAAAGAGCCGATCATGGCGTGCTGCTCCGGCGGCAGGTAGGCGGCGCGGTGGCTCTTGATGTACCCCAGAGCGCGCGGGAGGTGATTCCGCCCGCGCAGCGGCCCGTCGACCACCAGCAGATCGTCGTCACCGGCCGAATGTCCGGACACCTCCTCCCTAGCCCCGAGTGCGACCGCCAACTCGATGTCGGCGAGCCGAACCTGCAACGCGCTGGACAGAGTGACGGACAACGGCATCGCGGGGTTTGGCGACGCGTGAACCGCTACATACGCCCCGGCGGAGGTCACGATGTCTTCCGCGTGCGGTGCGACGGTGAACAGGCCGCGGCGGGTCTCGGCCGACAGGAAGTGCGCCCCGGCGTCACAGCAGCAGACCACGCCGGCAGCATAGGAGGCGCAGATCGCCGCTGACGCTTCGGTCGCGGGCGTCCCGGTGCTGACGTCGTCGATCCAGACCCGCGCCTCGATCCGCCGCACCCCGTCGACGAACAGCGTCGGGCACGGCGGCTCCCACACCCCAGCAAACGGGATGGGCCGCCAACGATCGGGCGGGACCTCCACGCCGAGGTCGACCTCCGCGGAGGATTCGCCCAGGTCTTCCTCCAATTCAAGACTGGTGCCATAGGTAGGGTCCCAACCGTCCACGGAGAAGCTCATCCGGGGCCGCCGACGGTCGGCAGACACGCCATCGGCCAACGAACCAGAAGTCATTCCGATTTCCGAGAAATGCTCGACGTCCGGCTGTCCCGGTTCACGACGAACCGCACCGGAACCCGCTCGGCAAGCGCGGCAACGTGAGTCACGACGCCGACCATGCGGTCGCCCTGGGCCAGGTTCTCCAGGGTGGCGGCCACGATCTCCAGGGTCGACTCGTCTAGGGTGCCGAACCCTTCATCCAGAAAGATCGAGTCGAGCCTGGCGGCGCCGGCGGCGGCCATCGAAGACAGCTGCGTACTCAGGGAAAGCGCCAATGCCAGGCTCGCCTGGAAGGTTTCACCACCGGACAGGGTCCGTACCCCGCGCTGGCTATCGGCATCGGCGTGGTCGACGACAAAGAACTCCCCGTTGCGATGGGTGAGTTCGAATTGGCCGTTGGACAGCTCGGCCAACCGGACGGAGGCGTCCGCCACCAGGGTGTCCAGCGCCGCCGCTTCCAGCCACTCCGGAAACTGATCGCTCCGCAGCAGGTTGCCGAGCATCCTTGCGACCTGCCGTTCGGTCTCGGCCTCGGCATGGTCGGCGGACAGGCTCGCTGCCCGTTGCCGACGCTCAACGACGCGCGCCCGATCGGCTACTGCCTGGGTCAGTGCCGTGGCCGCGGCCACCGGGGCAGTATTGCTCAACTCCCCGGCCGGAATTGGGACATCCAGCGCGGCAAAGGCTTCGGTGAGCACGCCGGTGATCGAATCCCGCGATAGGCTCGCTACCGCCACCGCTTCCTCCGCGGCCAGCAGCGAGATCGCGCTCCCGTCGGCCTGTTCCGTCGCCCAACCGATCAATGTCTGCCAACCGACAAGCACCGAGCCGTCGGGTAACTCGGGTGCGCCCAGTGGGATCAGGGTGTCCCGCGCCTTGCGGAGCACCTGCCAGGCCGCTCGTGCGTCCTGGCTCAACGCTTGTGCGGCGTCTTCAGCCCGCTCGCGCGCGGATCGCGCGCGTTGCAGCTCGGCGTCCGCGACGTCGACCGCCGCCGAGAGCTGGTCGATCATCGCCAATTGCGTCTGCGCGTCGGCATCGGTGGGCGCACCGACGAGCGCCACGGTCAGCTCGCCGAGCCGGCTGGTCAAGCCGCTGAGGGTGGTCTTCGCCCTTTCGTGAGCGCCCGCCGCTCCGGTTTCCGCCAGCCGGCAAGCGGTGACGTGGGTGTTCGCATCGACCAGTGCCTTCTCGGAGACCCGAAGCGCTGCCGCAGCGACGTCGGTCTTCGTTTCGGCCTCGGTCCGGGCCCGGCGGCGCGACTGTGCCTGCTCGGTGGCCCAATCGGTCAGCGTCGTCCATGCGTCGAGCAGCCGGCTGCCGTCCACGGCGGGAGCGCCCACTGAGACAAGGGGATCCCGAGTGGTGTGCAGGGCGGTGCGTAGATCGGCCGCATCGGCGTCGACCAGCTTGGCGTCCTCCTGGGCTGCAGCGACTTGTGTGCGTGCGTCCTTAACGGCGTCGCCGGCGGCTTGGGCTTCGGCTTCCAGCATTTCCAGTGCGTCGAGCAATTCCCGCATGGCGCCAGCATCCGCCGGTTGTCCGTCAAGCGCGGATTCCAGGCGGCTCACCCGCTGTGTCGCGGTGGTGAGTTGCGCGACCGCAGCCGCCAGGGCGGCGCCAGCACTCGACTCCGCTGTGCGCGCGAGTTCGACCTTGCCGTCCGCTGCTGTCGCGGCCTTCTCTGCGGCGGCAAGTTTTGGGACGCGCAGCGGCTTCGGCACCTTGACGACGGTTTGTTCGCACACCGGGCAGGCGTCACCAAGGGCAAGATGCGGGCGGAGCCACGCCGCACTGTTCGTCAAGGCGAGCTCGTCCCGCGCGGCCAGCGCGTCACCCAGTGCGGCTATTGCGGCATCCAGCTCGACCCGGGCGCGGTCGTGCTCTCTGGCAGCCTGGTCCCGCGAGGTGTGCAGCAGACCGACGGCGTGAGCTGCTTCGGCGAGTTCTGCGATCTGGTGCAGCGCATGTTCCAACGGAGCGCGGCGTGGCGCCCGTTGTAGTGCCGCCCTGGCTTCCGTATCACGCTTTTCGGCGGCGTTGAGCGCAGCGATTGCGTCCTGCAGGACTCGGTGGACGGAGCGGGTCCGTTGGTCGAGTTCCACCACGCCGGGTGGGAGCGCCACCGCTGCCAGGCTGCCGACTTCTGCAGTGAGGCGGTCAGCCTCGGCAATGGCGGCGGCGTTGTTGATGGCGGCGGCGTCCCGAGCATCCCGGGCGGTGTCGACGCTCCGAGCGCTGGTTTCGACCTGCCGGCTCGCCTGCTCGAGTCTGCTCGCTGCCGCCTCCAGGTCGGCGGTGGTTGCGGCGATTTCCGCGAGGACTCGGCGCTGTTCTGCATGATCCCGACGAGCCTGCTCGAGCGGGCCCCGGTCGGGTGCTGTGCCTCGTGCCTGTCGCGCGGCGGCATCAGCCGCTTGCGCCAATCGCTCCTCGTTTTTGGCTGCCTGCACGGCGAGTTGCGCGTCATTGAGCGCAGTGTCGAGAGCCTCGACGCCGTCGGGCATGGCGACCGCGCTGAGCGCCCGATGCTCGGCTGTGAATTCTTCGAACCTGCTCTGCGCCTGTCCAACCGCTGCCGTCGCTTCCCGGAGTCGCGGGACTGTCTCGGCTACCCGTTCACTGAGCTCCCGCACCGCGGCTTCCCGCTGGGCGGCAACAGCTTCCACCTCCTCGGTGGCATCGATGAGCTCGATCAACTGGTCCGTGAGCAAGGCGGCTCGCTGCGCCGCGAACGACGCACGGCTGTTCGCTTCCCTGGCGATCTCCCTGTAAAGCCCGGCGCCGAGCAGTTTCAGCAGGATCTCCCTGCGATCGGAACCCTTGGCCCGCAGGAATTCCGCGAACTCTCCCTGCGGCAGCACCACACACTGGCAGAAGTGCTCGAACGACAGGCCCAGCAGCTTCTCCACCTCAGCGGTGACGAGGCCGTCGGCGGCCATGACGTCCGTCAGGTCATTGATCGTGCCGATGGCGGTGGGGTCGAGAAGTCTTTCCAGGCGGGCGCTTTTGATGGTCACGCCGCCGTTCTTGGCCCGTCGCAATTCTCGGGCCACGACATAGCGCTGCCGATCGACGTCGAAGACCAGCCGCACGGTGCCGCGCACCGCGGTCGGCGCCAAGGCGTACATCACCATCCGTTTGTCCTGCCAGCGCGGAACCGTGCCGTAGAGGGCGAACGTCATCGCGTCGATGACGGTCGACTTTCCCGAACCGGTCGGCCCGACCAACGCGAAGTAATCGGTGTCGGCGAAATCGACGGTCGCCTGATCGCGGAACGACGCGAAGCCGTCCATGTCCAGCAGCACCGGTCGCATGGTCCTCAGCCTCTGGAGCCGGTCGAGGTGATCCGGTCATGCAACTGCGCGAACAACGCCTGCACGCGGTCGTCGGCAACACCGATCGACCGGCAGTATTCGGCGAACAGCTCACCGGGGGAGCGGTCGGCGTGGTTGACAGTCGGGCGCGCCGGGTTGATCGCTGCGGCGAACTCCGGATCGATGCGCACCTCCAGGGCGTTCGGCAGCGCGTCGGTGATGGTTTCCCGCAGTCCCGCGCTGCTGGGTTCCCGCACATACACCCGGAGGAAGTCGTCACCGAACTCGTCCACGCGGGCAGCGAGTTCCGCCACCGTTCCGTGCACCGTCCGCAGCCGCCGGCCGGCTGTCACCGGGACGTCTTTGATCCGGGCCGGGGTGGTGGGCGTGGCCTCCACCAGGCAGACGACGTGCGTGTTGTCCTGCTCGCCGAAGTCAACCGCGAACGGCGACCCGCTGTAGACCACGGGGCAGGGTGCGGGCAGCGTCTGCCGTCGATGCAGGTGACCCAACGCGACGTAATGGGCATCGGCGGGAAAGGCGCTGGCCGGCACGTGATACTCGAAGATCGACTGCGCCGCCCGCTCGCCGCCGCCGAATGCTCCACCGGTGACGGTCAGGTGCGCCATCACCACGTTGACCGCGTCCGGGGTGAACGATTCCGCCAGGTTGGCGAGCACCTCGCGGACCATGTCGTTGTAGTCCCTGGACATCTCCGACGGAGTCGAGGCGATCAGCTGAGCGGCCCTGACCGCATACCGCTGGGACAGGAACGGCAGCACCGCGACGTTCACACGCTCGCCGGTGGACCGCGCCTCGAAGCTGATCACGCCACCCCGGTCCGCGGTCCGCACGGCTCCCACCAGGGTGATCCCGGCGGCGCCCATCAACGGCCGGTACGCGTCGAAAGTCCCTGCGTTGTCGTGGTTTCCGGCGATGGCGATCACTTCTGCGCCGGTGTCGCGCAGGGCCAGCAGCGCCTGCACCACGAGTTGTTGGGCCTCGGCAGACGGTACCGCCAGGTCGTAGAGGTCACCGGCGATGAGCACCGCGTCGGGTTGGTGGTCGCGGGCGACGGTGACGATCTGCCCGATGACCGCCCGCTGCTCGTCCGACCGGTTGCGCCCCTTCAGCGTCTTGCCGATGTGCCAGTCGGAGGTGTGCAGCAGCTTCATGTCTCGGTCCTCCCTCCGGCTCGCGGCGCGAAATCAAATGTGGTGCAGGATTCAGAACGGTGGGGCTTCGTCGGCCGGCTGTGGTAGCCGGCTGAAGGCGGAGCCCGTCGGCCGGTTCGCCGGCGCTGGCGGCGGGGTGCCGCATTCGGCCTGCCGGGTGGCCCACGCCGGGAACGGGAACTCGACCGAGAGCGGAACCGGGATCTCCGGCTGGGTGACGAACATGGTGCCGGGTTTGGCCAGGGTGGCGCGGGTCCGCTGGCTGGGCGGGAGGAAGCCGTACTCCGGCCGCCCCGCCTCGGCCGCGTCCAGCCGCCCGACGACCTTGATGCTGGAATTCGACACGATGCGCCGTTCCACCTCGCTCGCCGTCTGCTGGGCGCCGATCAGGATGATCCCGAGGCTGCGGCCGCGTTCCGCGATGTCCAGCAGCACGTCCTTGATCGGGCTGTTGCCCTCCCGTGGGGCGTACTTGTTGAGCTCGTCGATCATGGTGAACAGCAGGCTCCCGGGCCCGGACGCCTCCTTCCGGGTGGTCTCGGCCGCGAGTACGACACCGACGACAAATCGCTGGGCCCGTTCCCGCAGATTGTGCAGGTCGACGACCGTGACCTGCTGATTGCCAGTGGAGATCTGCCGGGTGCCGGTGTCGGGCAGGTCCGCGCGGATGAGCGCGCGCAAGGGAGCAAGCGATGACCGGAGCCGGCGGATGAACGCGTTGATCGTGCCGACCCCGGTGACCGGCCCGGCCCACTGCGGGCGGGTGTTGTCGTCTGTCAGCCGGTCGACGATCACGTCGACCAACTCGTCGTAGGTGCGGCAGGTATCCCCGTCGATGCTGACCGCGCCGTCCTTGCCCGCGGGCGCCGCGTCGATCCGCAGCCGGGCCGCGACCTGGCTGACGACCATCGTGTACTGGTTGCGGTCGTCTTCGGCGTCGGTGAACACGTACGGCAGTAGTTCGCCGGTGCAGAACTCGGCGAGGGTCCACCAGAACGCCTCGACGCCGCTGGTGCGGCCCGTCACGTGCGGTCGGCCGGTCAGGTCGTCCGGGGTGGGCGGTGAGTAAAAGTCAACGGAGGCAAAGGGTTCGGCTGGCAGGCCGACCCTCGCGTACTCGTGGCGCAGCTCGTCGCCCAGCCGGGTGTTCGCGTAGTCCAGAAACAGCAGGTCCTCGCCCTTCACCGAAAACACCAACGCCTTGGCGTTGACGGCGCGCTTCCCGAGCACACCGGAGCGAAAGATGGAGTGCAGCAGGAACAACGCGTAGCTGGTCTTGGTGGCCACCCCGGAGATTCCGCTGATGGAGGCGTGCGCGCCCCGGGTGCCGTCCAGGAAGTCGAGGTTGATGTAGATCGGCGAGCCGTCGCGGCCCAGACCAATGGGCAGCTTGCGGTCCATCTGGTCGAAGTACAGCGCGTGCTCACGATCCTCGCCGGCGGCGCGGCGAACCGGCTCCCCGGGGCGGGGCGGCACGTAGCACTCCGGCTCGACCCGGGTCGTGGTGATCTCCGCGGTCTCCTGAACCCGGGCCGGAAGCACGCCGTCGCTGATCAGAAAGACGTCAGACCCGAAACTGGCGCCTTCGTGCCGGGCGGTGACCTCGGTGACGACTCCGGCGATCGTCACCTCGCCTACCCCCGGCACGGTGCGTGTGGTCAGCACGACGTCATCCAGCTGCAGGTACGAATCCTCGTTCAGGGCCACGTGGAACGTCAGCGGAGTGGCGTCCTCCGTGCCGAGCACCCGCCCGACGGGCATCGCCGGCTCGACTTGCTTCACGCTCCTCGAACCGTTCGTGATCTCGGTCAACGTTCCCCCAGGTGTGCGGCCCCGGGGGCAGGCTCCGGAGTCGACTTGCCACAGATGGTAACGGCTGGGCCTTGGCAGGAGGCCTGCGTTCGGTTGGCCGGGGCGGTCGCTGCTGGCGTGACGGACGGCGGACGACCGGCTTGCCGGGTTACCGTGCATTCCTCAGCAACAAACCGGGGGCGGGATGAGCGGGGACGATCTGACGTTGACGGTGCTCGAGTTGGCCGACGCCGACCCGAGCCTGCCCGAGGAGGCCAAACTCCTGATCCTCACCGCCCTGGAGGGTGATGAACTCTTCGCCGACGCCCTGGCCGGCGATGCCGCGCCGATTGAGCGCGATGTGCAGTCCGTCGGCGAGCCCGAGACTGCTCCAGTGGGCGCGTATCTGAGCGCGATCGAGGTCGGCGGCTTCCGAGGGGTCGGCCCAGCTCTGCGGGTGCCCCTGCGTCCGGGGCCAGGCCTGGTGGTCATCGCCGGCCGGAACGGGTCTGGCAAGTCCACCATCGCCGAGGCGTTGGAAATGGCGCTGACCGGCGAGAGCTACCGGTGGAAGCACCGTTCCGCGGTGTGGACGAGCAATTGGCGGAACCTGCACGTCCCTGGCCCGTCGTTCATCCGGGTGGAGATCGCCGAGCAGGGTTCGGGACAGACGACGATCGGTAAGGATTGGACCGCGGACGCGCCCCTCGAGGCCGGCAACACCTGGGTCCAACGGGCAGGTCACAAACGCGAATCAGGGTTGGCGAGCCTGGGCTGGGCGGGTCCGTTGGAACGGTACCGGCCGCTGCTGTCGTACGAGGAATTGGGCACTGTGCTGGAGGGCCGGCCGAGCGATCTCTTCGACAAATTGCACGACCTGCTCGGCCTGGAGCGCATTAACGACGCCAGGCACCGACTTGCCGGTGCGCTCAAGCAGTTACAGGCCCCTGCGACCGAGGCGAAACGGATGTCCGGCGAGCTGCAGACTAGCCTCGCCGATTCGCCGGATTCGCGAGCAGCGGTGGCATTGATCCAACTGCGGAAACGCAGCCCGGACCTCCCGTTGATCCGCGCCCTCGCGACCGGTTCCGGAACCGAATCGGCCTCGCTGGAGCCTCTGCGTCGACTGTCCCGACTGCAGCCACCGGATCGGGATCTGCTGCAACAGGCAGCACGGAACCTGCGGAACGCGGTCGCCGCGATGGCCCGGCACACCGACTCAGCCGCCGACGCCGCCGCCTGTCGGTCTGATCTGCTGGAGCAGGCGTTGCTGCTGCACGAGGAGCACGGCGACAGTGCGTGTCCGGTATGCGGAGCCGGCGAACTGACCGCCGCGTGGGCCGTCGCTGCCAGGTCGGCGCTCGATTCGCAACGTGCGGAACTCCGTGAAGTGCTGTCTGCGCGAGAGGATCTGGCGCAGGCGCGCCGTGAAGTCGGGCAGATCATGGCCGATATCGAAGCGCTGCCGGACGTTGTCGACGCCGGCCTGTCCGCCCTCACCCTTGCACGGGACACGCGGGATGCACTGTTGGCGGCGCCCGACGACGATCTGGCCCTGGCCGAGCACGTCGAAGCAGCTTCCACGGCGGTCGTCACCGCCTATCAGGCGTTGCGGGCAGAGGCCGAGCACCTCCTCGTCGAACGGGAAGATCAGTGGGCGCCGCTGGCCATCCGGCTCGGCCAGTGGGTGGACCAGGCCCAGCTGGCCCGGGATCAGTCGGAGCACTGCAGCCAGGTCAAACAGGCTTTGGACTGGCTCAAGACCAACTCGGCCGAACTGCGGAATCAACGGCTGGCGCCCCTTGCCGACCACGCGAAGCGCATCTGGGCGACCCTGCGGCAGGAGAGCAACGTCCTGCTGGACGCCATCACGCTGGAAGGCGACGCGACCCGCCGCCGGGTTGTGCTCGACGCCGAAGTCGACGGCGTGAAGGCCGGCGCATTCGGCGTCATGAGCCAAGGCGAACTGCACGCCCTCGCGCTTGCGCTGTTCCTGCCGAGAGCCACGGCACCTGAGAGTCCTTTCCGCTTCGTTGTACTCGACGATCCCATCCAGGCCATGGACCCCTCGAAGGTCGAAGGATTCGTCACCGTGCTGGCCGAGCTAGCGGTGGACCGCCAGGTGATTGTGCTGTCGCACGACGATCGACTACCGGCGGCCGTGCGCCGGTCCGCGGTGAAGGCGCAGATCAGGGAGATGAGCCGCAGTCTCGGTTCTGTCGTGACAGTGTCGGACGCCACGCTGCCGTCAATGCGGTACCTCGACGACGCGTATGCCCTCGCAGCCGACGACGGAGTACCGGACGATGCGAAAGACCGGGTTGTTCCGGGGTTTTGCCGCATGGGAATGGAAACGTCGGCGTCCGAGGTGTTCACGGCGCGCGCGTACGCAGCCGGGATGTCCCGGTCGACGGTGGAGGAGCAGTGGGAGGCAGCAAGGGGGTTGGCCCAGAAGGTTGCGCTGGCCCTGTATCTGGACCGTGAGCGCCCGATAAAGCCGTGGTTGCAGGCTCAGTCGCACCGGACATTGGCACTGACCATCTGCAATCGTGGGGTGCACAGCGGACTGCAGGGCCAGCATGTCGACCACGTTCGCGACGTGCGCGCCACGCTCCGAGATCTGCGAGCGGCACCATGACGACCGATCAGCCGACTGTCGAGCGGCTGATCACCCTCGCCGAAGGAATCCTCGACGGGACCGTGCCGGTCCCCGCGGGACGCGCGCCGCGCGCCGCCGCAGTCGTCGCCCGGCAGTGCCTCGAGCAATCTGTGACCAACCGCTGCGATCGACTTGTCCCGGGACTGCAGCGACCCACCATGCGGTCACAGCTGATCCTGCTGACCGAACTCGATGACCGCGGGATCGGCAAGCAGGCGCTTACAGCCTGGGATCGGCTCAGCCAGGCCTGCCATCACCATGGCTACGAGCTGCAGCCGACGGCAGGCGAGGTCCGGTATTGCCTCGACCTCATTAAGGACATCGCGCGACACTGCGACTCGGCATGACCGACTGCGATTGTCATGCCGACGCCGGGAGATTCACCGGCGACACTGAACTACGGCGTGCTCACTGAGCGCCTGCAGACGCGCTTCACCGCGGTTCCGGCCGGATTGCCGACCTTCGCGCAACCGATTCGCACATTCGCTGAAACCTCAGATCGCTTACCAACCCGGATAACGGCGCCACCACCAACGATCAGGATTCGGATCGTATACAGAGCCAGATGGCCCGTCCGCCAGCTGTGTCACGGCGTCCCGCGCCAGCGTGTCGCCAGCGATCCCCAACTCGAGCCTGCCGATGTGCTCCTGCGGGAGCTGTTCGACACCGTGAAAAGCGCCCAGCAATGCTCCGGCGTAGGTCGCTGCTCCCCGGCCCCCGGTTCGATCGGTGGCTGCGATCGCGTCGAGGAACTGCCGCGGTTCATGCGCGTCGCGCGCAGCTGCAGTGCCAATGCCAAGCGCTCCCTGCGCGGTCCCGCGAGCCCCCTTTATGTTGAATTCCTGGGGTCAGATCGATGTCGCGCCATGAGGCGGCAGTCAATGCGGCCGCAAGCAGGGTCGCACCATCGGCTGCGGCTTGTTGCCCGTCGGCGTCGCCGTGCGTCAGTGCGGCGACTTCTCGAGCCTGTTCTCGCACATCAAGCACAGATCCGAAAAGAGCCACCGGAGCGGCGTTGCTGAGAGCGTGATGTCCGGCGCTCTGGCCGACCGATGCCGCCGGGGATCCGCCGAGCTGAGTGGTCAGCGCACGCACGGTGGCGGGCGCGTCTCCGCGCCGCCTTGCGAGCGGGGCCTGCTGGTGTAGCCATCCGTCCGGCCACGGCGCGCTGAAACTAATGCGTGGCGTAGTCACAATTTCTTGGATATAGGCCCATCGCTGGTAGGCGTGCCAGACGGTGCCGGTTGGCGATGAGACGCCACGATGCGAAAACCGCACATGGACGCGGATCACCCCCTCGAGCGCGAAGCAGGTGAGCTGACTATCAGCTGATCCCAACAGTCAGCTCGTTGGCTCCGATTTCTTGTAGGCCAATGCGTCGCCGAGTAGCAGCCCGATGATGAGGCCGCGCGCACGGTCGGCGGCTGGCAGGCGACTCACCAATGGAGCGTAGCAAGGGTCAACCTTGGCGAGGCCCCTGTGACTCTGGGACTCAAAGATACTTTTGATTCTTGAACAGATAGCGCCCTCCCGCAAGTGGGCAGTAACGCAGCAACATCTGCCGAAGGTATTGGTGTCAAGATGCCGGCCGACCTCGGTGCCCGCCGGTCAAGGAAAATGTAACCGTCGCGGTAAATGCCGATGAAGCATATGTCCGCCGTGCCGAAATTGACTATTTCCCTGAGCGTGAATCCCAGCCTTACGGGCTGTTCGAGTTGATGCCCTTTTTCCAGGAAACGGCGTGGCCGGAATTCACGCCTGCTAGGTAAGCGCTGGATGTCGACAAACCGTATTGCTCGAGAATGTGTGCCCAAGCGCAGGCTTGCGGAGCAAAAACGACGACCGTGGTGTTAGATCTGGTGTATGACGCGAATGTTCAGCGGTTCTGTTATGTTGCCAACTGCGTTGGCCGTGTCGGTCGACTGCCTTGGGCAATCCATCGAAGGAAGCACGGAGACCGATGCCTTCACTCTGACGTTTCCTCGACGCGACGATGGGAAAGACTTTCTCCTTCCGCCCACCTTCCATGAGCCACAGTGGCTCGATGACGAAGATGACAATCCGCGATTCTGGGGCATCCTGAACACTAAAGCCGCAGCTGCAGTTATTACGGGAATGGCAATATCGATCCAGACCGCGGCATTAGCCGATGTGACTAGCAGTGACGTGACAGAGGCCAAAGAGATGTTTGCCACGGGCTTCGCCCAATGGATCAGCCGAGTGTCCACGTTACTTGAGCTTGGGCCGGTCAGACTGTTCAGCAGTTCGAAGGTTTCCGATCGATAGGACCCTCGGTCGACCTTTTTGATCATGAAACGGATACGGGATACCGGATAGAGGCAGCTGAGTTCGCAGCGCGCCAGATAGCTAGGCGGGTAGATCCAAAACAGCGACTGTTGTCGATGCTCGACTGGCGATCGGCCGCGCGGCTGGTGTCAGCCGGCAACACCCTTGATGTCACTTGGCAAATGTTCAACGGCGCCCAGAAGTTGGCTCGACTGGAGCCGCGGTTCGCCGTGATTGAAGCGTGTACAGCCGTCGAGGTAGCCTTGGGTCGAAGAGTAACTGAGTCGCTGTATGGCCACCCTCTTGAGGCGCAAGAGCGGATCGTCCGCAACGCTGGCGGACTCTATGGCCTGGTGAAGTTGCATGGCGAGCTTTACCCGCAGATCGAGCTAGCCAAGGGCTTGGACTACCCCAACAGGCTTGCCAAGCTTCGAAACGACGTCGCGCACGCCGGAAAGGTGCCCGACAAGGCGGAAGTTGACGCTGCCCTTGCCGCTGCACGCCAGATGCTTGATGCGGCGTGCCCGCTCCCGTTTCCGACTGCAGAACCGCCAGATTAACGACGTGTCGATTTGTACACCTCGGAAAGAGGTGTACATCAACAGTATAGCGACATGTACGCTCGACCGGTGGATGTTCCGGTCAGCACCCTGCGGGCAGAGCTCTCGAGCTGGATCGAGCGTGCAAAGGCCGGTGAGGACGTCGTGATCACCGAGCGGGGTATCCCAGTGGCTCGGATCCTGGCCGTCGACTCCGCGCCGCTGCTGGATCAACTCACCCAGCGCGGGTTGTTGAGCAAGCCCAGCAGCACGCGGCCCAGGGCCGGTGGCGTTAGGAGGGCTCGATCGACCGGTTCCGTATCCGAACTTGTCGGCGAGCAGCGTCGCTGATACCTCGATGACCGTCGTCTATTTCGACAGCAGCGCCTTCGTCAAGCTGGTCGTCGAGGAACCCGGCAGTGAGTTGGCTGCGGAGCTGTGGGACGGCTGCGACGCGGCGGTGTCGAGCCGGTTGGCCTACCCCGAGGTGCGCGCGGCCTTGTCCGCGGCCGGCCGGGCTGGACGCCTCGCGCCCGCGGAACTCCGGCGCGCTGAAGCTGCATGGGAGGACTACTGGTCAGCCACTCGCGCGGTCGAACTGACCGCCTCGGTGGCCGCCGAGGCGGGTCGGCTTGCCGGGCTGCACGCGCTCCGCGGCGCGGATGCTGTGCACCTGGCGAGCCTGCTGGTTCGTCGGCGCGACCACCGTGCTGTTCGCCGTCTGGGACCATCGGCTCCGCTCCGCCGCCGCCGCGGTCGGCGTGTTGGTCACCCCGCCGGAGTAGGCCATGCAGCTAAGCCGACGGCAGCCGGGTCGGCGCTGCCTCGATCGGTCGACGATGATGCGCGGCAGGCCAGTTTGTCGTGGTCACCTGTCATGATCGTCGGGTCCAAGACGGGGGATGGTCCATGGAGGAACTGACGACGGCCTCTACGAGAGCCTGCCGACTCAGCGCCTGCAGGCCCGCCTTGATACGGCAACAGTCGGGTACCGGACCTGCGCGTCATCGATGCCGCGGAGCAACCGGAGATCCTCGCCCGGCACCTGCGCGACGCCGCGTTGCGCTCGCTGTCCGCGCAGCGCGACCCGGCAAACGAGTCGAGCTGGTTAACCAGTTGCTGCCGTGCTGGAACAGCTTGACGACGCGGCGGTAGGTAACCCGCGTCAACTCATGTCGTTGGTGCCGCCGGCCGGTCCCGGCGTCGCCCCGGTCTCCACGATGCGGCCGGCCACCCCGCTGTCCGACGCGGCCCTACTCACCAACGCCCATGGCGAACCATCGCTGGGCGCCGAGCTGCGCGCCGAACTCGTCACTGCCGACGAGGTGGACTTGCTGTGCGCTTTCGTGAAATGGCACGGCCTGCGCATCTTGGAATCAGAATTCCAGGATCTCAAGCGTCGCGGCGTGTCGCTGCGAGTCGTGACCACGACCTACATGGGCGCCACCGAGAGGACAGCGCTGGACCGGCTGGTGCGAGATTTCGGGGCCGAGGTCAAAATCCAGTACGACTCCCTGCGGACAAGGCTGCACGCAAAGGCCGGCCCTTCCGTCGCAGCACTGAGTTCGACACCGCCTACGTCGGGTCGTCGAACCTCTCTCGGGCAGCGCTGCTGGAGGGGGTGGAGTGGAATGTTCGGCTCTCTCGGGGGGAAACCCCGACGCTGATGGCCAAGTTCGGCGCAACTTTCGACACCTATTGGAACGACGGCAGCTTCGAGCGGTACGACCCCGACGAGGATCGTGATCGGCTTGATGACGCGCTCGCAGTGGCCAACGGTTCCCGCCGAGACTCGGCCGGGCAAGATCATTCTCTCCGGGCTGGAGGTGCGCCCCTACCGGTACCAGGAAGGAAATGCTGGAGGCGCTCACCGCCGAACGTGAAGCTTCATGACCGACACCGGAATCTCATCGTCGCGGCTACCGGCACCGGCAAGACGGTGATTGCAGCGCTCGACTACCGCGGCTTGTGCGGGGCCGACGACGCCGACGGCCGTCGCTGCTCTTCGTGGCCCACCGACGCGAAATTCTCGAACAGTCGCTGCGGACGTATCGCGAGGTCCTTTGCCGATCATTCCTTCGGCGAGCTCTACGTCGGCGGCAGCAGACCGGGGGCGCTGGCGGCACGCGTTCGCCTCGTGTGCAATCACTGCATTCCTACGGCGTCACCGAACATCCCCGGCGACGCCTACGACATCGTGGTCATCGACGAGTTTCATCACGCTGAGGCACCCACCTACAAAGCCATCCTCGAGCACCTCCATCCGACCGAACTACTCGGACTAACAGCCACCCCGGAGCGCGCCGACGGCGTCGACGTCCGATCGCTCTTCGACGGCCGCACCGCCGCCGAACTCCGGCTGTGGGACGCGTTCAGCGCGGACCTGTTGATCCCGTTTCACTACTTCGGCATTGCCGACGGAACCGATCTCAGTCGGTTGGGCTGGTCGAGGGACGCTACGACCAGGAGGCGCTGTCGAACGTCAGGGCGTTGCCGGCTTCGTGGCCGTATCGATCGTTGAAGCCCTTGAAGTCGTCCAGGTCGAGCATCAATAGGGCGAATTCGCTGCCAGCGGCGACCGCGATCGACGAGGTCGTCGCGGAAGGTGCCGTGGTTCTTCAGGCCCGTCATCGCATCCATCTGCGCCCGGATCGTGACCGCTCGGTGGGCCAACGCGTTCTGAAGTGCGATCGAGACGTGTGCCGCGAACAGGCGCACGAGGCCCAATTCGCGCGTCTCGAAGCGCGCCTTCGCCGAGCCGCTTGAGGTGCAGGACCCCCAGCACGCGTTCTCGTCCACGCAGCGGCGCTACGATCAGGGCAGCCTGCGGTACGTCATGGCGGCTGCCCGACCCCCGAGACGCTCGGGCTTCGCTGGTGGTTAGTACTTCGGCCACCACGGCGCCCTCGGGCAAGCGCCGGACATGAAGTCCTCTGCTCCGAGCCCCGCGCCAGCAACGGCCTGAGCCTGTCTGCGCCGGCTCGTGCAGGTAGATGCCCAGAGTGTCGACCGGGATCAGCCCGACCAGGCTATCGGCGATCTCATCGACCACGGTACCGGGGTCAAGGTTGGTCAGGATCGCTCGGTCACCCGGAGGAGCTCGGCCTGGCTCTGCAGCTGCCGGTCGAGCGTTTGTTCGTATGCGCGCAGGCGCTCGCGATGTCGGCATTGGCCATGGCCTGGGCGGCGATCGAGGCGTAGATGCCAAGGTAACGCAGCTCGCCCTGCTGAAGCGGTCCAGGCCAAGCTTCGAGAGCACGATGACACCGGTGGTGCGATCGCCGTTGAGCATCGGCGCCACGAGCATCGACTCGTCCAGCCACTCCTCGGTGCCGGGCATCGTCTGCGCCGCGCGGATCGCGGGCCGCGTCGGGCAGGTATTGGGCCACCCCGTGCTGGGCGACCCAACCGGTGATGCCCTCACCGACGCGCAGATGCAGCTGGTGACTGTCTTCGGGCGTAGCTGCCGATCTCGCCATGCCAGGCTACCGGCACGACGTCCTCGCCCTGACGCGTAGACGCGCACGTTGTGATAGTCGATCAGCTCACGCAGTTCGTGGCAGATGGCGTTGCCGATGTCGCTCACCGTGCCGAGACGATTGAGCCGAGTGCCCAGCTTGGCGATCGACTCGATCTGGGCCTCGTCGGTGGCGGGCGACGTTCCGGTGACGGCACGATCGCGGCCGAGGCGGACATGAACGAGCGGATGTCTTCGACCAGGAAGCGCCGGTCACCGCGGCATTGACACGCAGACATCGCAGGCGGCCCTGGTCGGCCCAGGCACGCAGCGTATTGGGGTGGACGCCAAGCATCAGTGCGGCCTTGGTGATCGGCAGTGAGGTGGCTTCCTGGGGTCAGTCATGGGGCATCAGGGGCGTTGGTGGGGGCCGTGGGTCAGTCCTCCTGAGCCTATGGTCGAACCTAACAACTCCTCATATGGGAGTTCGTACCGGGTGGGCAGGGCCCGTGCCCGCGAGCACCACGCTGTCAGTCCGCGCCGTTCTAGCGGCGCTGCGTCAATCGCACCAGGGCGACGGTGACGACGACGGTGCCAGCGCCGAGGGCGACGACGCCGCGATGGCCAGCAGGGCGACCCCACGATGCCAGGCCCACCACCATCGGAACGGGGATCCCCAGTCGGGAGAAGGCGCCGGGCGAGGCCGAGGCGGCCAGCAGGGCGGATCGGTCGCGCAGACCCACGGCCGAGAACAGGCCGACGATGACATAGCGCGCCGAGAGCCCGATACCTGGGGTGGTTCACGCACCCAGCAGCGTCGCGATGACGCCTATCCAGGCACGATGGGCGCCGCGACCAACAGGCCTGTGGCCGGCAGCAGCGCGCGCCGTCGCTCCGAGGCCAGCACGCGCATGGCCTCATCGGGGTCGAGCGTCGTGAGCAGCAATGGTCGGCCCATGCCGGCGGTCACCGAGCCGTCCGGCCAGATCGGGCACGCCCGCGGCGGTGGCATGCTCGACGGCCGAGACCTGATCGATGCGCAGGCGGACCGGGGTATCCGGGCGCCAGATCGGGCAGTGGCGCGTGGAGGCCTCGGCGGTCAGGTCGCTCGCGACGCCTACCGACAAGCGGGGACGACCACGAGGCCGTCGCCGAGCGCGTCGGTGTCGATCTCGACGCGAACGCCCTTCTCGGTCAGCCCGAAAGGCACGGCCAGCCGCTCGTCATCGAAGGTCTCCAGCCCGAACGTCCGCGGCGCTGCTGGAGCCGTCGCCGCCGGAAGACGAGGGGCTTGTCATCGTCGCCGGGGAATTCTTCGTCGCTGTCGATGCGGCCGTGCACTCGCACATACCCCGCATCGTCCTGCCGGGCGCGTGCGACCGCCTGCTCGAGGCTCACCTGGGGTGCTGCCGCCAGCAGCCGGCCGATACGCCAGCCGCCGCCACTACGGCGTAGCAGGAGGTATCCCACCGGCGGCACCCGGCGATAGGCCGGCCAACAGCGAGCCCTCAGTAGTCCGATCATGCCGGCGCCGGGCATGCAACGACCCGGAGGAACCTTCCACACGACGTGGGCTGTGATGCGATCTTGGCCGTTAGTCGGTTCCCAGGCACCTCCGGGTCGCCAACGACCGTAGGCCTGCCGACTGGTCGCGGTCAACGGCAATGGTGCGTTCGTGGTGCCTGCGCGCACCGCCCTATCCACCATCTTTCCACCATGGCGCACCAAGCCGCCCGACAGCGTTCATCGTGGCAGGGTCTGCCCGCTCCTCGGGTCGATGGCTGCCACATCCCCGCCGTAGCTGGTCAGCGCGAGGGTGCCTCCGACGAGCTCGACGGCTGAGATCACATCGCTATGCGCCACGCGCCATACGCACCGCTCCTGCGATCGAGCGCGATCGTCTCGACCTCGCTCTGGACGATCACGTGCGCGAGGCGCGGCGAACCGAGCACCGCCACGAGCGGCGTGCCGCTCAGGTGCCACCAGCGCAATTCGCCGCTGCGGCTCCGAGCGCATAGGCCGCGAAGCCGTACTTCACGACCAGCAGGCCCTCGGTATCCCAAAGAGATGCGGCTGGGTTCGTCGAAGATGGCGAAGCGAAGCGCGCCGTCCATTCACCCAAGGGGCCCTCGATGCGCAGTTGTGCGCGGCACAGGCGATCGGGCTGCGGGCTCAGCAGCGAGCCGTGGTCGGTCAACGCGCCGCCACTCTCGCTCAGCCCGAAGACCTCCTCGGCGAGTTGCTGACCAGCCCAGCGATAGCGGGCTGCCAGGCCGCCGGGATACTGGACGGACGAACGCTGTGCTTCGCTCACGCTCAGTAGCTCGGCCTGCGGCACGTGTCCTCGGCGCACGGCGCCACGAGCGCATCGGAGATCATCGCGAGCGCGACCGGGGTGATGGCGAAGACAGTCGTTCGGGGTGCCGGCCGCAGCCCAGACTTCGGGATAGCCATCCAGTCCTGGGTCCATGACCACCAACGTCGTTCACGGTGCGCGAACGGCGGGATGCCTCCGATGGACGTAGCCCGTCGCGGCTGTGGCCTCCTTGGCGCTGGCCCGGCGCAGGCGCGCGCGTCCGGTGACCGAGGCGAGCTTGCCGATGTCGACCCGGTCGGTGCCGCGTACGAGCGCCACGATCGCCTCCATGGCCCGTCGTCATTCGAGGCCGGGTCCGACGGGCGCCACGAATACGAGGCTCTTCACGATCTGGCCGAGTTGCACGCCGATGGCATCGGCGGCTTCCTGGGCCGTATGCGTGGACTCGTCGAAGGTTACGACCTCGATGGTGACGCCCCGCTTTGCGGCGGCTTCGATCGACACGCAGTCGTGCTGGATGGGCAAGGTCGGGCACGCTTGCGGAGTCTAGCATCGGGCGAGCTTGGCTCTGGGTGTACGATTTGACGGCACAATCAAAGAATGGGACAGGGGAGCGCCATCGGGCGCTGAGAGTGCGGCACGGACCGCAGACCCTCGGAACCTGATCCGGTTCGTACCGGCGAAGGGAGTCATCAGCAGTGCCTCTGTCCCGTCCAGACAGAGGTCTCGATGTCCCAGTGGCCACAACTCGACCGGTCATCGTCGTTGCCGACGGTGACGTGGATGCTGCGCAGTTGGCCGCACTCGTGGATGGGCCCGCTGCGCTGCGGACCGCGCCGCTGGTCATCGCGGCCGACGGCGCCGCTGGCAAGGCACTCGACGCAGGCGTCTCAGCCGGACCTCGTCTCGGCGATGGCGATTCGCTACGCGAGGCTGAGCGCGCTCGTCTCGAGGCCGCCGGCATCGAGCTGCGCTTCGGCGCCGCAGACAAGGACGAGAGCGACACCGAGTTGTGCCTGCTCAGGCGCTCGCTACGGGCACGCGACGAGATCACCCTCGTCGGCGCACTCGGTGGTGATCGCGCCCGAGCACGCCATCGCCAACCTGCTGCTGCTGGCCGACCCGCGCTCGATCGACGCCGGTCGGCTCTCGCTGGCCGCGGCTCGCGCATGACCCGCATCGGCACGCGAGATTCACCCGGCGATCTGGGCCTCGAGGGCCAGCCCGGCGGACTACGTGTCGCTCTTCCCGCTCGACGCCGCCGTCGAGGGCGTCAGCACCGAGTGGCCTGCGCTTCCCGCTCGATGACGAGCGCCTGCGCTGGGCCCGCGCGCGGTCTTTCGAACGAACTCTTGGGCTCGCAGCGCCCGAGTCACCACGCGTACGCGGCCGCCTGCTGGTCGTGCACACGCCCGGACGCCCTCATGCACGCCTAGCACCAACGCCTGAACGAACCGAACGGAGATGAAATGCATCCGATCGGACGCACACCCACGGCGCAGCGGACTGCGCTGCAATGCGCCTCGCTGGCTGCTGCTCGCGGGGCTCCTGGTCGCCGCCGCGTCGCCGGCACTGCCGCCGCACGAGACGCACGCTGACGTTGATGACACACGATTCGTTCGAGCTACCTGCCGCGGCGTCATCGAAGGTTCGAGGCAGCACGGCGTGACGCTCGAAGTGCTGCGTGCTGGCGACGCCGGCTCGATGGTCAACCAGGCCATCCTGACCGCGCGACCGCCCGCTCGCCGACGTGCTCTACGGCATCGACAACACGTTCCTTTCACGCGCCCTCGCGGCCGACATCTTCGAGCCGTACCAGCGCCGCGGCTCTCGAGGCGGTCCCGGCGGAACTCGTGCTCGACCCGGAGCGATCGTGTGACGCCGGTCGATCGAGCCGACGTGTGCCTCAACATCGATCAGGCCGGCCTTCGGCGAGGTGCCGCCGCCCGCAGCGCCTCGAGGACCTCATCGACCCGCGCTACCGGGCATGCTCGTGGTCGAGAACCCGGCCACGTCCTCGCCGGGACTCGCGTTCCTGCTGGCCACCGTGGCCTACTTCGGTGACGACCCCGAGACCGGCTGGCAGGCCTACTGGCGGGCGCTGCGGGACAATGACGTGGCCATCGCCGCAGGCTGGGAAGAGGCCTACTACACGAGCTTCTCGGGTGGGGCTGGCGAGGGGATCGGCCCATCGTCGTGTCGTACGCGACCAGTCCGGCCGTGGAAGTGGTCTTCGGGCCGATCCCGAGGCGAGAGAATCGCCCACCCGTGCGATCGATGCCGGCTGCTTCCAGCAGATCGAGTTCGCCGGCATCCTGCGCGGCACCGATCAGCCCGAGTTGGCCGGCGCGCTCATCGAGTTCCTGCTGGCGCCGCAGACCCAGGCCGAACTGCCGCTTGTCGATGTACGTGCAGCCAGCCCGTAGTCGGCATCGCCTTGCCGGCCGTCTTCGAGCGCTTCGCGCTCGTGCCGAGGCGGCGCTGAGCATGACGCCCGAGGCGATCGACGCCGGCCGTGAGGATTGGATCCGCGAGTGGACCGACATCGTCCTGCGCTGAGCAGGCGCGCGGCCGTGCTGCTGGCAGCACCGCCGCTCGTCTTCATCGGGTCTCTTCTTCCTGTGGCCGGTCGCCAATATCCTGGCGCTCGGCCTGGCGCCCGACGGTCAGCTCGAGCTGGGCGCGTGGTCGCACGTGGTTCGAAGCCGTTCGTGCTTGATATCGTCCTTTCACGCTGGCTCTGGCCTGCCTCTCGACCGTGCTGACGCTGCTGCTGGGCATGCCCGCGGCGTGGGTCTTCGCGCGCTTCGACTTCCCAGGCAAGCGGGTCGCGCGCGCGCTCACGGTGGTGCCCTTCGTGCTGCCCACGGTCGTGGTCGGCGCGGCGTTCCTGGCGCTGATCGGGCCGCGCAGCCCGGTCAATGCGCTGCTGCAATCCGTATTCGGCCCGGACGCTGTGCACGTGCGCCTCGATGGCTCGGTGGCGGCCATCCTGCTGGCGCACGTCTTCTTCAACATCGCGGTCATCATCCGCATGGTGGGCGGCCTCTGGGCGCATCTCGACCCACGGACCGAAGAGGCTGCCCGGCTGCTCGGCGCCTCCGCCCTCGGTGCCTTCCGCGAGGTGACCTGGCCGCTGCTGCGTCCGGCGGTCATCTCGGCCGCGTCGATCGTGTTCCTCTTCACGGTCACCTCGTTCGGCGTGGTGCTGCTGCTGGGCGGTCCGCGCGATACCACGCTCGAGGTGGAGATCTACCGCCAGACCGCCATCCTGCTCGACCTGCCCACGGCGGCCGCGCTGACGCTCCTCCAGATGGTCGGCGTGTCCGTGCTGCTGCTCGCCAGCGCGCGCGCACAGGAACGCCTGGCCGTGCGGCAGCAGCTGCGGCGTCGGCGCTGACACCGTGCGCCGGCCGCGCCCCGGCCGGGAGCGCCTCGTGGTGGGCGCCATCCTTGTCGCCACGGTGTCTTCCTCGCGGCACCGCTGCTGGTGCTCGTGGAGCGTTCGCTGGCAGGCGCCGACTGGCTACTCCCTCGGTGCCTACACGGGCCTGCTCTCCGACGAGCCCCGCGTGCGGCTTAACGAGACGCCCGTGCAGGCACTGCGTCAATTCCCTCGTCTTCGCGCTAGCCACGACGTTCATCGCGGGCACGCTCGGGCTGATGGCGGCCGCGGTCGTGGTGGGCTATCGCCGCGGCTGGCTGCCGCGCTCGCTGGATGCCTTGATGATGCTGCCGCTGGGCACCTCAGCGGTCATCGTGGGCTTTGGTTTCCTCGTGGCCCTCGACACGCCGCCGCTGGACCTGCGCACCTCGATCCTGCTCATCCCCATCGCCCATTCGCTCATCGCGCTTGCCGTTCGTGATGCGGGCGGTCGTGCCCGTGGTCCGTTCGATCGATGAGCGGCTGCGCGAGGCCGCCGCAGTCCTGGGCGCGTCGCCGTCGCGCACCTGGCGCGAGGTGGACGTACCTATGCTCGCGCGCGGCGCTCTCGTCGGTGCCGGCTTCGCTTTCGCGGTATCGCTGGGTGAATTCGGTGCCACGCTCTTCATCGCGCGGCCGGATACGCACGACCGTCCCGGTGGCCATCTTCCGCCTGCTCGGCCAGCCCGGCACGGCCAACTTCGCCACGGCCATGGCCCTGGCAGTCGATCCTGATGCTGCTCACCGCCGGCGCGTGCTGCTCATCGAGCGTCTCCGCGGCAGTGGTCCGCAGGCCTTCTGATGGCACGCTTCCTGGAATTGCGCGGCCTACGGCTGAGCGCCTACGGCGAGACGCCAGTCCTGCATGGCTTGGACCTGGAGGTGCCCGACAGGTCAGTTGCTGTGTGTGCTCGGCCCGAGCGGCGGCGGCAAGTCCACGCTGCTGCGTGTCATCGCGGGACTTGAGCTACCGACCGCCGGCTCGGTGC
>CAVWTC010000007.1:0-59566 GCA_963757645.1 uncultured Actinomycetota bacterium | reverse complement strand
CGACTCGGCGGCAACAGCGCCCGGGCCACCGCCGACGAGGCCCGGATCGACGGCTCGAAGCCTTCTGGTGCAACAGGGCGCCGTCCAACGCAGCGGATCGGGGTCGATGGCGAACGCGACCAGTCGTGATCGCGCCGTCGACCTGGCCAGCGTTCACTTCCCGAGACCGGCGATTGCAGTGGCAGGCGTCGCGGCGCGGTGCCCGGGTCGGGCTTGATCGGTTGTGTCAGCCGGCCGTGCCGGCACGATCCGGCGGCGGGTCGTCGCCGCCCACCGTGATCCAGTACGCGGTCAACGAGCGTCTCAGTGCCTCGCGCATGGTGGAAATTGCCAACACCGAGCGTAAGGACGGGGCGATCAGCAACGTCAATTGGCATGGACCGATCGTGACGCATTTCCATCTCGACCTGGCCTTCTGATCTGCAAGTGGGCTGGCCGAAGACCGCCCGCGGCTTGGAGTCGGCCGACTCGTCCCGGTCCGACCGTCAAGGCCGTCGATGGCGGCGCCTTCTCATCGACCCCGCCGTGTTGATCAAGTGGTTTCATCGGCCGGGGAAGCGGTGAACGTTGAACGGCCGCGCGGAAAGTGGGGGAGGATCAACGGGGAGAGATGGGTTGCGAGGAGTCGGATACTGCCGGCCGGCTGTGTGCCGGCCGCTCGGCCGCACTATCGGGTCGAACCTTCCGACTCCATCCAGTACGCAGGTCATCTGACAAAGGTGTCACGTTCACCGCCGTACCAGCCATCTAACAATTGAGTCATTTGAGCGCATTCTGCGGTGACGGCAGCGCCCTGCTGATGGCAGTTCTTTTCTTATCGGTTCGGCCGGTGGCCCGGCTCTACGAAACCCTTTTTCATTGAGTTCCGTGGGACTACCGTGTGATGGTGGAGCGTCGACGGTTGGGTGTGGTGCTCCTCGCTGTTGCGGTGCTGGTCGTCCTGGTGTCCGTGGGCGTCCAGCCACGTCGGGTCGCCGGGTCGCCGCGGGCCGTCTCGGCGCCGGGTCCGCCGAGCGTGGGAGATTGCGTCCCGGACCCGGTGAATCTGGCGACATGGCCGACCAACCCGTTTGTCTACCCTCAGCTGAATTTCGAGGCCTGCGAGGGATTGAGGTTCGGCGAAGTTGTCGCCGTCCTCGCCAATCCGACCGAGGCTTCTGCGACCACCGGAAGCAGCCACAGTGGGCCGGTGGGCGATCCCAATTCCGAAACCTGTCTCGAAAAAGGAGACGGTTTCGACGGCGGCGTCGCCCAGTTTCAATACTGGTCCCCCAGAATCTTCGCGTTCTCCGCGCCGATCGCTCCGTCACCGCTGCAACAGGCAATGGGGCAGCATTGGCTCGCCTGCGCCATGTTCATCCCAGCCGACGGTCAGCCCGAGGTCCGCCATTACGACGGCTCGCTCCGCAATGCGTTCTTCACCGGGAATCAGAGAGACGTGTTGGGATTCTGTGGTGATGGCCGCGACTGGACGACAGGCTACGTGACGGTGTGTTCATTGCCGCATCAGTTCCAGGTCCTCGCGTCGGGCGTCGTGGGTGGGGACGATGTTCCCCGGGACGAACTCCAACGGACCTGTGTCCAGGTCGCCCAACGACTGACCGGCCTGCCCGACGTCACGGCTGAAGGTGCGCTGGCTGTCAATGTGCAGAGTATCGAGAACACCGGCGCTTCGTTCGCGTCGGCCGACGGACAGGTCGAAGCCACGCTCGGGTGCGGGATCAGCACCGTGGGTGGTCGACGGCTCGCTGGCAGTCTGGTGGCGCTGGGCGCCCTCCCCATTCCCTGGGCTTAGAAAGCTCGCTCTTCACGATCGAGGGTGTCGTTGCGTCCGCGTCGTCGGCGGTGTTCCACGCGACCCCGAGTCCCTCGACGATCCGGGCACGGTCAGGTGCCGGCACATGATCGCCTCGAGTGCCCACCGCAGCCCGCGACGCGACAGCCTCGCTCGCGGCTCAGCCGCGCCGCTCGCGTCCTGGCGCCACACGTGACCGCAACCGGTACACCGGTAGCGGCGCACGGCCACCATGACCGTCGAAGACCTCGACTTCCATCCCGGGACAGCGATGCACAAACGCGGCCGGACGCCCATGTCGTGTCACCGTCGCGGTGGACTTCTTCGCAAAACCGCTCAGATCGGTCAACTGCGCACCCGATAGCGCAGGTGAAGCACCCGGTTGCCCTGAGCAACGACGTCTGGGTCTTCCAGCAGGTGCTGCGAGTCGACGGAGCCGAAGTAGCGCTTACCGGACCCGAGCACGACGGGTGCGACGTCCATGCGTACCTCGTCGACCAAACCTGCGGCGAGCACCTGGCCACCGACGTCGCCGGCGGCGACCTCGACCATGCGGTCACCCGCGAGCTCCTTCGCCTTGGTCACGGCCGCCTCGATCCCATGGACGAAGTGGAACGGCGCGTTGGGGTCCCAGCCCTCGGGCGCCGGCCGGTGGGTCACGACGACGACATGGTCGATCCCGCTCGGCGGCTTCCCGTCCCAGCCGTCGGTGATGTCGAAGACGTGGCGGCCGGCGATTGTCGCCCCGATCTCGTCCCAGTACGGCCGGATGTGGTCGAAGGACACTTGCGACACGTTCAGTACGCCGCTGTCATCCAACGGCACGTCACCGCTGACCAACCACTCGAACAGTTGACCGGGATCGTCGTTCTCAGCAGCAATGAAGCCATCCACCGAGACCGACGCATTCATGACCACTTTCCCCATGGGTTCCTCCTCTGTGTGGAGTCCCAAGTCTGGTGGGTTGTGAGCGATCGCTCTTGTAAGAAATCAATCGACTGGCAGCGGCCAGCCATCGAGCGCGTGGTCGGGATGTTCGCGGAGGAACCGTTGCCGGACTTCGACATACCGGGTGGGGGTGAGCCCGGTGAACTCCCGGAACTCGTGGATGAAGTGGGCCTGGTCGAAGTAGCCTGCGCCAGCGGCAACGTCGCCCCAGTCGATAGGTGCGGCCACATTGATCCCCATCACGGTGGCGGTGAATCGGTAGCTGCGCGCAAGCCGCTTCGGCGTGACGCCGATGACCTCCTTGAACCGGTTGGCCACGTACGTGCTGCTGGCCCGGGCTGCCAGGCCGAGGTCGCTGATCGGCGTTGCTCCGCCGGTCTCCGCGATGGCGCTGCTCATGTGGCGGACGATGTCCAGGCCGTTGATCGCGCGCAGCCGTCGCGCCAGTTCCTCCTCGAGCACCATCAGCATTTCGTGCGGTGCGTCCGCCAAGGTCAGTCGGTGGCGCAACTCGGCGATAGCGGGCTGGCCCCAGATCTGTTCCACCGTCGCCGGTCGGTCGCACAACTCGGCCGCGGGCATCGGAAGGAACGGTGCCAGCCCCCACGGCCTGAAGTGGACGCCAACGGACCGGGTCGGGGTTGGGTAGCCGAACTCCCACGCCCGGGTGGGGGTGGTGACCGCGCAGCCGTCGGCGTATTCCGCCGTCTCGATGTCGGTGCCGGCGCGGATGCGGAACGGCGCCCCGAGGTTGACGATGAGCAAAGGCGCTGGCGCCGCCGGCAGCAGCAACCGGGAGTACGGCGGGACGCCCTCCAAGTAGTAGAGGTCGTCGATCAGCCCGTCGAGCGGCGGACCGGGCACCCTGGACACATACTCCACGCCGACATCATCGCCGACGGCCCATCACTCGCGCCGCCGCAAGCATCGAGCCGGCCTCGATCCCTGAGGGGCGCCCCGGCGCATTCGGGTCCGAACCACACCCCACTCTGCGAGGAGCCGATCTGCTGTGAGGCGACATACGGAGGCACGAGGCGGCGCCGGGCACCGATCGACCTTGTCAGGTCGCGAGCCACCGCTACTCGATGGAGAAGGCGGCGCGAAACCGCTCGAGCGCTGCCGGCGAATCGCCGGAGGCGAAGGCCTCGAGGCCGACGACGCCGGCGTAGCCCAACCGGTGCAGGGTGGCGGCCACCGCCGGATAACAAATCTCGCCGGTGCCCGGTTCGCAGCGGCCCGGGACGTCGGCAACCTGGATTTCCCCGATGACGGGTAGGGTTCGCTCGACCAATTGGACGAGATTTCCTTCGCCGATCTGGGCGTGGTAGAGGTCGAGATTCATTCTCAGGTGCGGGTTCTCGACTGCCTCGACCAATGCGAGGGTGTCGGCGGCCTTTGCGAACGGGGACCGCGGGTGGTCGACGGCGGTGTTCAGGTTCTCCAGGGTGAATACCCGGTCGGCACGCTCCCCGAGCTCGGCGAGCCTGGTCAGGGTGCGTGCCGCGGTCAGCCACATGGCCGGGGTGACAATGTCGGTCGGGATGACCGGGAGGCCGCTGCCGTCCAGTCCGGTGCCATGCACGTTGAGCCGCGGGCAATCCAGCTGCTCGGCCACCTCGAGCGACAGCTCGGCGGTGCGCAGCATCTCGGCGGCACCCTCGACGTCGGCCAGCGTGCCGGTGATGTACCCGGTCATCGACGAGAAGGTCGCGCCCGTCTGCACCAGGGCATTGACGTCCTTGTTCGTCCAGTCCCAGATCTCGACCTGGAACCCGAGCTCGTCGATGCGGCGTACCCGCTCGACGAACGGCAGGTCGGTGAAGACCATTTCGGCCGACACCGCGAGCCGGAAGCTCATGTGGCCAGTTCCGCGATCAGCACCGGGCGGCCGGCTTCCACGGACTGCGCTGCCGCCAAGGCGATCTCGAGTGCGGCCCTGGCGTCCGCGCCGTCGACCGCGGCGGACCCGCCGGTGCGGACGATCTCGACGAACTCGGCGAGTTCGTCAACGTAGGCACTGGTCAGCAGTTCCTGGTCGCCGCGCGCGGTTTCGATCAGTCGGCCGGCCGCTCCGGAGAACTCCATTCCGGTCTTGCGCCCATCGCCCATGGTGGCCATGCCGCCGGATCCGAAGACCTCGCCGCGGACGTCGTATCCGTAGGCCGCTTCGAAGCAGGCCTCGACGGTGCCGACCGCACCGTTGTCAAAACGCACCACCACCACGGCGGTGTCGAGCAGCCCGCGGTCCTTCCAGTCCGGTTCCACCAGCGCAGCGGCGCTGGCGAACACTTCGACTGCGCTGGCCCCGGGGTTCAGGAATCGCAGGGTGTCGAAATCGTGGATCAGGGTCTCCAGGAAGATGGTGTTCGGGGCCACCCGGGACGGGTCGAAGCCGCCGGGGTCGCGGGTCACCGAACGCAGCAGGCGCGGCGTGCCGAGCCGGCCGTCGTCGAGCAGCGCCCTGGCGGCGGCCCAGTCCGGCGCATACCTGCGGTTGAAGCCCACCTGCAGGACGACGCCGGAGGCGCGGGCGGCATCAATGGCCCGGTCGGCGTCGGCAAGGTTGACGGCCATCGGCTTTTCGCAGAACACTGCCTTACCGGCGGCGGCGGCGGCCACCACCAGCTCGGCGTGGAAGCGGGCCGGCGCGGCGATCACGACGGCGTCGATGTCGGGATCACCGAACGCGTCGGCAGCGTCGGTGGAGAACTTGGACGCCCCGAGCGAGGCGGCAAGTTTCTCCGCGGTACCCGGTGCCGGGTCCGCCACCGCGGCGAGATGAGCACCGGGCAACCGGCGGGCCAGCGTTTCCCCGTGGAATGAACCCATCCGTCCCGATCCGATCAACGCGACCCGTACCGGACCATGTGCCTGCGGCATCCTGCTGCTCCTTGGAGTGGTGCGCACGAACTAGAACGTTATAGTGAGCAGCGTGCAGCAACTGGGAAGCTGAGTCAAGTGACGTCCTAGAACGTTGTAGGCGATTCCGTTAGGGTTTGTGGATGGTCCCCAGCAATCAGCCGGGCCGGGACCGGCGACCCACGCTCGCCGATGTGGCCGCCAGGGCAGGTGTATCAACCGCGTTGGTGTCGATCGTGATCCGTGATGTCCCCGGGGCGAGTGCGGCCACCAGGAAGCGGATCCTTCAGGTCGCCGAGGAGATCGGCTACCGGCCGGACACCCGGGCCAGACTGCTGCGGAGCAACCGCAGCCACCTGATCGGGGTCTGCTTCCAGGTGCAGCACGCCTTTCACGGGGATCTGCTGGGCGGGCTGTACACCGCCGGCGAAAAGGCCGGCTACGAATTGGCCTTGAGTGCGGTGACCCCGAACAGGGACGAACGGCGGGCCATCGCGGGGCTGCTGCAGGATCGCTGCGAAGCGCTGATCCTGCTCGGACCGCAGGAATCGGCCGGTCAGCTGACCGGGCTGACCCACCGGCTGCCGGTGGTGGTCGTCGCCCGGGCCGTCCGCGGCATTGATTCGGTGCGTACCGCGGACAGCCATGGCCTGCGACAGGCCGTCGATCACCTGGTGGCTCTGGGCCATCGACGCATCGCTCACATCGACGGTGGTCGAGCCCCCGGGTCGGCCGACCGGCGGCGTGGCTACCAGCAGGCGATGCGGCAACACGGGTTGAGTAGCGAGATCCGCATCATCCCGGGCGGTCTCACCGAGGAGGACGGAGCGGCCGGGGCGGCACTGCTTCTCGCTGACAATCCGAGGCCGACCGCCGTCGCGGTCTTCAACGACCGCAGTGCCACCGGCGTGCTGGACGTTGCCCGCAGCGCCGGACTCTCGGTGCCCGGGGAGCTGAGTGTGCTGGGCTTCGACAACAGCAGGCTCGCCCGGTTGTCCCACTTCGATCTGACCACGATCGGGCAGGACGTCGATCGGATCACCGACCTCGCCGTCGCCAGGGCCATCGACAGGTTGGACGGCACCCCGGTCAAGGGGCGGGAACAGATCATTGCGCCGCAGTTGATCGTTCGGAGTACCACCGGGCCACCCCACCGAGGTCGGCGGTCATCCCGCCTCGTTCGTGGCAATGCGTAGCTGTCGCGTCCAACCTCGGGCCAGGTCCACAAGCGGTGCCGGTGTGCGGCCAAACCGGGGGAGTGGTGGCGGTTGCCACGATGCCGACGCGGCGCAATTCATCGGGCGAGAGCGAGGGTCGTCGATGACCACCACAGTCCGGGCCGCCTCCCCCAGCGTCGCGGATCTCAGGTCGTGCGTCCACCGGGCTGCGGCGAATACCCTCAGGCGGAACGGATGAAGTCGATCAGCAGCGATGCGATCTCGGAACCAGCATCCTCCTGCAGGAAGTGGCCGCCCCGAACCGTCCGGTGGGGTTGGCCGATTGCCCCCGGAATGAGTTGCTGAAATACCACGTCCTGGCCCGCGGTGACCGGGTCCGAATCACTGAAGACGGTGAGAAATGGCTTGTCATAGCGGGTGAGTCGGTTCCAGGCCTCGGCATTGGTCCGGCTGGCCGGGTCGTCGGCGGTGATCGGAACGAGCACGGGGAACCGCCGTGCACCGGCCTTGAACCCCTCGTCAGGGAACGGTGCATCGTAGGCAGCGACGATCTCGGGCGAAAGGTCCGTCAACGACGCACTGTTCACGATGTTCCCGATCAGCAGGTCCGGGGTGTTCTGGCTGAATGCCCGCCAGCTCATGAAGTCCCCTCCTGGTGGGTGTTCACCGGTCGGAAGAAACGTATTTGCCGCGACGACGCGGGAGAATCGATTGCTGTGGTCGGCGACCAGTCGCAACCCGAGCAGGCCACCCCAATCGTGGCAGAACAAGCTGACGTCGGTGAGGTCGAGATGATCGACGACGACCGATTCCAACCATTCGGTGTGCCGTTCGTAGGTGTGATCGCTGCGAGACGCTGGCTTGTCCGACTGGCCGAAGCCGACCAGATCGACGGCGATCACCCGATGCCCCGCGTCGATCAGTGGGGGCATGACGGTCCGGTACAGGTAGGACCACGTCGGCTCGCCGTGCAGCAACAGAACGGGCGATGACCGGGGATTCCCGACGTCGTAGTACGCGATCCGGACCCCGTCGACGGTCACGTAGGACGGCGTGTACGTCCAGCCGGGTAAGCCCGCAAAGCGGTCATCGGGTGTGCGGAGCAGTTCCACATGCTGATTATGCGGCACCCGGCTGCACCCCCGACAACCGATCTATCGCCCCACACCCGCTGGCGGCAAAACCAGTCTGCGTGCGATGGGTGCTGTGGACGGTGACCGGCACATCCGTTCCGCGGTTGGCTAGGTGACCGCGCTCTCGCCGGCTTCGAAGGTCTCGGTGACGAGCTGTGTGTCCATGTACTCGCGGACCTCCCGGATGAGTCACGGCGGCCCCTGGGCGGGCGGTGGGCCGGCTCTTCGTGGCTCCGACCCGGTACGGTGTTCCGATGACGGAGCGAATCGTGCCGATCCTGCCCAGCCGGGATATGAACGAAACACTCGCGTTCTACCAAAGGCTCGGATTCGAAAACCTTGGCGCGCCCCCGGAGGAGTGGAATTACCTCATCATCGGTCGTGGCGCCTTGGAACTGCATTTCGTGGGCACTCCCGACGTCGACCCGCTGACCACAGCGGGCAGTTGTTATGCCTTCGTCGACGATGCGCAGGCGCTGTACGAGCAGTGGAACGGACTCGTCGCGCCCGACGAGGCGTCGGGCAGCCGAGTGGTTGCGCCGTCCGACACCGACTACCGGATGCGGGAATTCGCGATCGTGGACCCCAGCGGCAATCTGCTGCGGATCGGCTCGTCGCTGCCGACGTGACGCCGACTGTAGGGGATCCCAAGACGGTGGTCACGAGTTCCGTGGCCCCAGCTCGAATCACCTCCACCACCGCTGGACACATGCGCTGGTCCGTCGAGGTGATCGGACCACCCACATGACGTCACCGTGATCAGGTCTTCAACCGTCAGTCGGTGTGACAAAGCCCGATTCGTAGGCGGCGATCACCGCTTGGGTGCGGTCCCGGGCACCCAGTTCACCCAGCACCGAGCTGACATGGGACTTGACCGTCTCGGTACCGATGATCAATTGAGCAGCGATATCGGCGTTCGACAATCCGCGTGCCATCGACAGTCGCGCCACCAGTGGCCAGGTGGTGCGCGACATCGACTTCCATGCTGTGGTCACCTCGGCGTGCATCTCACCGCTCACCGGACCGGTGAGCGGTGAGGTCGTGTCAGCAGCTGTCCAGGCGGGTGAGAGCCGCAGAACGGGCCACCTGGATCCCGCGCCAACCGTCATGGGCGATGGTGTAGCAGTCGCTGTCGGTGTGTCGGGCCAGTATGAAGCGGAACCGCTGAGTTCCGGCACACGTGTTGTGCGCCCAGATGCTTTTGGTGATCGTGCCGGTATCCACGCGTGTGTGGATGCAGGAAGGCGCCGTGGCCGCGGCGGCCACGCCGGTTCCGCCGAGTATTCCGCCGGCGGCAAGGACCGCGACTGTTGCGATCCGTGTGCTGGTAGCTCTGATGGACATGTGCGGACGTTCCCCTCTGTTGTGGACGGGCGGTGATCCGGGGCAGGGTGGTCGCTGCCGCGGCCGTGACGCTCACGATGCCCGGCGAGGTGATGTGACGCTTGAACATTCGTGTGCAGCGGTCGTGCACGCGCCAGGGCAGCGGGTGGTGGGCCGGCCGCTGCGCGCTCCGAGGCTCCGGGCCGGCGGGGGAGTTCAGCCGCCCAGCATCGCCCGGACCTGCGACGGGGTCGCCGCCAGGTGCCGACGGAAGGTTCGCGTCATGTGTGCATGGTCGGCGAAGCCGCACTCGGCGGCAATGTCCGCCAGGCCGCCGACCCGGTACGCTCCTGCGGCCAGGAGATCAAGAGCAGCAACGATTCTCAATTCGGTGCGGAAGGTGCTCAGGGACCGGCCGGTATCGTGCGCGAAGATGCGACTGAGGTGATGCGGCGAAAGGCCGACCTCCCGGCTGAGCGCCACGACGCTGTCCATCGCGGGGTCGGCGATCAACATGCTGCGGGCCTGATCCACCGCCGCCCGCCGGCGCCGGTCGACAGCGCTTCTCCGACAACGAGGCGCGACAGCGCCATCGACCACCGAGGCGAACAGGTTGATCGCATACTCCTCGGTGGCGAAGCGGTCACCACGCCGCGCAGCGGTCAGTAATTGTCGATGCTGCAAATGGTTCGCCGGACGAACCCAGGTTCCCAGTGGCAGCATTTCGTCGGCGCCCATCGAGCCGATCAGGTCGGGGCGCAGCAACAGGATCGTCGTGGTGTCGCCGCCATCGACGGGGTGCTGCACATCGCCCTGCTGACCAGGCGCACCCAAGATCGCGAAGCCGGCGTCGACGCGCGCCGCTCCACGCCGGTCCCGATAGTCGAAACACCCTCGCCGGACGAGGCACAGTTCGAACAGATCCGCTGGGCCGCACACCGGACGTGACCCGGCTCGGTGGACAGTTGGGCAGACGGCGGAAGTCACCGACACCGAACCCGTATCGACGAAGGCTGCGCTCGACTCGGTACCCGAGCACGGCCGAGTGGTCGAAGTCGTTGCAAGGCGCGGAACATCGGACAATGCGATCGGATCCGGCGGACGCGACATGGGGCTCCCTGTACGACGGTCAGGCGGGCACTCACAGTGTGCGTCGTCGAACCGCCGTGGCCGTCACGCTGTTCCGTCATTCACCCGATTCGGGTGCAGCCGGCCGCGCCTTCGTGACGTTGGCTGCTTGACGTTCGAGGTAACGCTTCTCGGGCAAGCTGGTCGTCCGGCGAGCCGCGGTCAGGTACTCCGTGCGAGCCACTTCGACGTCGCCCGCCATCTCGGCGAGGTGGGCACGGACGGCGTGCAGGCGGTGCTGGCCGGTGAGCCGCTTGTCGCCGCTGAGAGTGTCGAGCATCCGCAGCCCCGCCTGCGGCCCGTAGACCATCGCGAGTGCCACGGCCCGGTTGAGCGACACCGTGGGGTTGGCCGCGATCTGTTCCAGAAGGGCGTAGAGGCCCAGTATCTCGGTCCAGTCGGTGGTCGCGACGTCCTGTGCCTCAGCGTGCACTGCGGCGATTGCCGCCTGCACCTGGTAGGGCCCCAGCGGGGCGGAGGTCAGCGCGGTGGTCAGCAGCGCGGCGGCTTCCTCGATCCTGGAGTGATTCCACAGCGCGCGGTTCTGATTGCCGAGGGGGACGAGTGCACCGTCCGCGTCCACGCGGGCAGGACGGCGGGCGTCGGTCAGCAGCATGAGGGCGAGAAGGCCGGTGACCTCCCCGTCGCCGGGTCTGACCCGGTGCAGTGCCGCAGTGAGCCGCTGCGCCTCGCTGCTGAGGTCCACCCGCAGCAGATCGGGGCCGCCGGTTGTCGCATACCCTTCGTTGAAGATCAGGTACAGGACATGCAGCACCGCGCCGAGCCGGTCGGGAAGTTCGTCGGCGGTCGGCATTTGGAAGCGGGCGCCAGCGTCAGCCAGGGTCTTCTTCGACCGGCTGATCCGCTGCGCCATGGTGGCTTCCGGAACGAGAAAGGCGGCCGCGATCTGCGCGGTGGTCAGGCCCGCGACGCTGCGCAGGGTCAGCGCGATCTGGGACGGTGGGCTCAGGGCGGGATGACAGCACAGGATCAGCAGTTCGAGACTGTCGTCATGGGCCGTTGATTCGATTCCGCCCTCCTGCAGAGCGAGATCGGCTACGAAGGCGGAGATCTCGCGGCGACGGCGCGCGGACACCGCGCGGATCAGGTCGGTGAGCCGTCGGTGCGCGACGGTGAACAGCCAGCCCTGCGGATTGTCGGGAATGCCGGTTGCCGGCCACTGCGCGGCAGCGTTGACCAGAGCCTCCTGTACGGCGTCTTCGCTGAGATCGAACTGGCCGCTCCGACGCGTCAGGTCGGCGAGCACCCGGGGTGCGAGCTGTCGCAGCAACGCTTCCAGGCAGGCGTTGTCCGGCGGACTGCTCACAGGTCGGTGACCGCTTCGTGCAGCACGGGCCACACCTCGACCGCGCGAAACGAGGCGAAAGGCATGGCCGCGGCGATCTCCAGTGCGCGTTGCTCCGATTCGACGTCGAGAAGGTAGGAACTGGCCAGGAACTCCTTCGACTCCAGGTAGGGCCCGTCGGTGACGGCCGGCACGCCGCCGCGGACCCGAACGACCTTGGCCAACTCCGCGTCCGCCAGTCCGTACGCCCCCAGCAGTTCGCCGGTGGCGGTATAGGTGGCGTTGAACTCGTCCTGCTCGGCGATCGCGCGGGACCAGTCCTGCGCGCCGAACTGCTCCCAGGTCTGTTGGTTGGCATAGATCATCAGCAGGTATTTCACCCTGTCCTCCAAGACGTGATGGTGCGTGGGCATGACGGTGAGGCTGCGACGCCGGCGGCGGGTCCCGAGGTCAGGCTTCCTGAGCCCGGGACGGCGGTCAACGTCGTTCGGTGCCGGTCAGTCCCGCTCGACGCGATACCTGACGTGGGTGGCGCCCTCCCCTTGCAGGGTGTGCAGCACGGTGAGTCGCACCGGAGCGGTCCCGAGATTGTCCAGCAGCCGCACCCCGGAGCCGACCAACACCGGCGTGATGTGCAGGGACAACTCGTCGACCAACCCGGCGGCGAGGGCCTGCTGGGCAATGCTCAGTCCGCCGGCGATGAGGACGTCCTTCCCGCCGGCGGCGGCCCGCGCCTGGTCCACTGCGGCCGCCAACCCGTCGGTGACGAAGGTATAGCTCGTCCCGCCCTGCTTCTCCAGGCGCGCGGCCGGACGGTGGGTGACGATGAAGACCGGCGCGTGGAACGGGGGGTTGTCCCCCCAGTACGGCTCGCTGAAGTCGAACATGCGGCGACCGACCACCTGCGCGCCGATTCGGTCGTATTCCTGCGCCCACAGCCTCGACTCTGCGGTGTCCTCACCGCCGTCCATGTTCTGCGCCGTCTGCCAGCTCCGCAGGCCGAAGACCCACCCGAGCACGGCCTGGTGGACCGTCATGAAGTTGTCCTCGGTGCTGCCGCCTGCAATGCCGTCGACCGAGGTCGACAGTCCGACGATGACCTTGCTCATCTGCTCCTCCAAAGTGGATGCCGCCACCGTCGGTCGGTGGCCGCGATGTCCCTTGGTCGGAGCAGAGCGGGCGATCTCGACATGGTCCAGGTGCGCATTTCGCGAATTTTTCGGGAGCCGGTCGGGCCGTCCCCGGCTGTTCTCGCGGCGGGGGGATGCGGCGGCGTCGATGCGCCGATCAACCAGCGAGGAACTCCCGGATCGGGCGCTCCATCACCTCGACGGCCTGCCGTAGCCGGTCCGGGGTCTGTGCCGCGTATCCGACCACGATGCCGGGCGGCCCGGGACGGACGCGGTGCCAGGACAGCGGCTGAACGACAACCCCGACGGCGTCCAGTCTCTCGGCCAGAAGCACATCATCGAGTGTTGCGGTGGCGGTGGGGAAGGTGACCAGTACGTGCAGACCGGCCGCAACGCCCTCGATCCGGGCCTGCGGCAGATGCCGGTGCAGGGCCCGGACGACGGCATCCCTGCGCGAGCGCTGGCGACTGCGGACGGCACGAATGTGCCGGTCGTGCGCACCCGTCGCGATCAATTCGGCCAGCACCAACTGACCCAGCGCGGGGCTGCCGAGATCGCTGTTGTACCGGGCGTGCACCAATTCGTCGTACAGATGGGGAGGCGGAACGAGCCAACCCAACCGCAGGCCGGGCGCCAGGGTCTTCGAGGTGCTACCGGTGTGGGCGACGTGGTCGGGCGCCGACGCCTGCAGCGCCGGAACTGGGGCGCGGTCGTACCGGTGCTCGGCGTCGTAATCGTCCTCGATGATCAGCGCGTCGACTCGGCTTGCCCAGTCGATGATCTCGCGCCGACGTTCCGGCGCGAGCACGACGCCGGTGGGGAATTGGTGGGCGGGGGTCAGCAGGGCGGCCTGGGCATCGCACCGGATCAGGGCGGCACTGTCCATGCCGTGTTCGTCGACCGTGATCGCGACGGGTTCCAGGCCCCAATGAGCCAGTTCCTCGCGGGTGCCGCGGGATCCAGGGTCTTCGACGGCGATCCGCCGACATCCTCGCGCGCGCAGCGTCTGTGCCAGCAGGGCGAGCGACTGCGCCACACCCGCGACCACAATGATGTCTTGCGCGCCGACCCGCAACCCCCTGGTGCGGGCGAGCCAACCGGCGAGTTGCTCACGGAGTAGCGCCGCGCCGCGCGGATCCCCGTAGCCCAGGTCCTTCGACCGCACCGATTGCAGCACAGCGCGTTCCGCCCGCAACCAGGCGGCCCGCGGAAAGGCCGCCAGGTCCGGCAGGCCGGGGGACAGGTCGAACCGAGCGTCGGGAACGTCGGTGACGGGTGCGCTCGGCGCCCGGGCAGGCGGAGCCGAGAGGGCCGCCACCGTCGTGCCCGACCCTTGCCGGGTGATCAACAAGCCCTCATCGACCAATCGCTGATACGCCTGCACCACGACACCGCGGCTCACGCCCAGGTCCGCGGACAGGGTTCGGCTCGGCGGAAGTTCGGTCCCGATGCGTAACCGTCCGTCGGCGATGGCGGCGCGCATCTCGTCCACGAGCCAACCCGTCAGGCCGCGCGCAGGGGCAGACGGCCGGCGCAACAGCAGGAAGTCGGTCCCGGTGTCGGAGGCCACCTGAGCTCCTTATTGGTCCATGTCAATGAGCTGGAAGTGGTCCTTTCATTCAGACCAATCCGCCCCCAGTGTGGCAGGGGTGACCCCACCCCTCCCCGCCGACGCCGCCCCGCACACGCCGGCACCGCCTCCGCTACCCCCGTCGGCCCGGGCGCACAGCGGTCGCGCCGTCCTCACCGGCATTGTGGCCATGGTCTTCGTCGGCGGAAGTGTCGCGGTGTCCGGTGAGCTGCAGGACGGACCGATGTTCACCGCGCAGGCGGTGCGGTACGCAGCGGCGAGCCTCCTGTTGATGTTGCTGGCCACGGCAAATCACCGGCAGGTGCAGCGACCTCGGGGTCGGGAATGGTGGTGGCTGCTCGGGGTGGTGACCTCGGGACTGGTGATCTTCAACATCGCACTGGTGCGGGGCGCCGCCCACGTCGAGCCCGCGGTGCTCGGGGTTGCCGTCGCCTGCGTTCCACTCGTGCTCGGCATCGCCGGTTCGCTGATCGACGGACGCCGCCCCCGGCTCACCCTGCTCGTCGCGGCGCTGACTGTCACCGGCGGCGCGGCGCTCATCCAGGGGGTCGGACGCAGCGACGCTGTCGGGCTGCTCTGGGCGGCCACCGTGCTGGGGTGCGAAGTGGGTTTCACGCTGTTCGCCGTTCCGGTTCTCGGCCGGCAGGGCGCGTGGGGGGTGTCGGTGCATGCAACCTGGATGGCCGCCGTGGCCTTCGGCGTCATTGCACTGGTGCTCGAGGGACCGACGGCGGCGCAACAGCTCAGCAGGGACGACTGGCTCGCCGTCGGCTACCTCGCCGTCGCCGTCACGGCCGCTGCCTTCGTGCTGTGGTACTCCAGTGTTCGGACAATGGGCGCCGACCGGGCCGGGCTGCTCACTGGTGTCGCGCCGATGGCGGCCGCCGTCGTCGGAGTTCTCCTCGGGGCGCCAGCACCGAACCCGTTGGTGTGGTGCGGCATCGGAGTAGTGGTCGCCGGCCTGGTCCTCGGGTTGGGGACCGCCCGCAGGCGCGTCTCGCGATCGGGGTAGCGGCACGGCCAACGTTGCAGGAATCAAGTCTCGCGCCTACTGGATGGCCGCCGATGCGCCCAAATTGGGAACCGCGTCGAAGCCTGCCGATCCAGATCGCCCAGGACGAGCCGGTTGTCGACGGGATCTACAACATCGTCGACGCGTTCCAGGGAATGATCGTGAGGGCGAACACCGGCAAGCTGCTCCTGCGAGTGAATCCGCTGTAGGGGATAGGTTGCCAGTGGCCCGGGCGTTGCCGGTGACTGTGTCTCACCGGTGATACGGTTGCTGCATGGACTCCATCACCGTTCGCGAGTTGCGCAACAACGGGGGCGCGGTTCTCGACCGCGTTGCTCGCGGCGAGGCCTTGGTGGTGACGCGGGACGGCGCCGAGGTCGCAGAACTGCGGCCACGAACGCGTCGAAGCCCGTCAGCGGCGGACCTCATCGCTCGACGCCGTCATCTACCGAAGGTTGACCCAGACGGCCTCCGTAAAGATCTCGACGCAGTCCTGGACGCAACGTTGTGACCGAGCCCGCCACCCGGGGAATGCTCGACACGTCCACGGTGATCCTTCTCGGTCGGCTCACGGATCCGTCGGCATTGCCCCACGACGCGATCATCAGTGCCATCACACTCGCGGAGCTGTCCGTCGGTCCGCACGTAGCACGATCGGCAAAAGAGCGCGTCGCACGCCAGGCGCACCTGCAGCAAGCCGAGTCGGATTTCGAGGCGATCCCATTCGGACCCGAGGCGGCCCGTGCATTCGGCCGTGTGGCAGCTTCACTTCGGGCGGGTGGTCGCAAGCCCGCCGCTCGCGCATACGACGCTTTGATCGCCGCTGCGGCTCTGGCCGAGAACGTGCCGATCTACACCTGCAATGCGGATGACTTCCAGGGCATGGAGGGGCTCGAGGTCCGGTCCGTTCCGCACCCCGATAGATGACCTGCCTGCGATTGCGCTTGCGGAAACTGCCGCGGTGCTGCTGAAAGCAACCCCACTCACCGTACGGTCGAGCGCTCGGAGGAGATGCGTTGAAGATGCGAGATGGCGTGCACGGGTGACGCAACACGTTTTACCGGTAATAAGGGATATTCGATCTGTCGATATTCGGTTCTTCGTGCCGGTCTGCACCGCAACAGCTGCGGGTATAGCGTCCAGGACCAGGTGCCCCGCGGACACCAGCCACCGAGGGGACCTGCGAGGTCAGCCAGGCCGACGTGCGCGGCAGCGCGATGCGGGGCTCGCATCTGGTCACGCTCCGCGCGAGCAGCTCACCGGGGGGCGTACGAGTATAAATGGTAACGCGCCACTGCGGAATGTACTTGATGGACTTTCACAGTCCGTGTCGGGTGAACAGCTTTTAGACCTCGTCCAGCTCGACCTTGGCGTCCCGCGCCTCAGTGGTTGCCGGGCGCGGCGACCCGACCCTTTGGGCCACTCGAACGTGGCCGCGTACGTGCTCGACCTATGGCTGCGATGGATGTGACGGCGTACCGTCTGCGTCGACGTTCATTTGCATCCCATCGATCCTGAGGTGACAGAGTGCGACGTTCACGTCCTCGCCAATCCACCGCAATAGTCGCCGCAATGCTAGCCATCATAATGGCTGCGTTCTCGGCGGGCTTCTCGGGGGCCACCGCATACGGCGCCGCCGGAATCGTAAACGACGAACCGCTCGCAGAACCGACCCTAGAAATATCGGCCGAAGCCTTGGCCAAGGACTTTTCGGTCACCTTGCAAGAGGCCCGACGCAGGATGGCCCTCTCCGGCAGGTACGAAGAATTAGCTCGGGAGGCAGCCGTTCAGGCCGGACCTGCAAGCGCCGGCGCCTACATCGATCAAACTCACGACGGCGCTCTGGTGCTGTTGTTCACCACTGCAGATGCCGAAAAAGCGTGGAACGAATCTCATCCCGATTCATCACCCATATCTCGGACCGCTCAGGTCGAGCGTTCCACCGCGACGCTCAACGTTCAATCGGCCAGCATCCGCCGCGATCTTGTGAGCGCTGGGATCCCAGTGTTACTCGCGGAAGTCCAGCCGGAGTTCAACCGAGTTAGCGTCTCCCTTGGCGGCTTCGGCAAGTCTGAAAAGCAGACGGATTCTTCTTTTGCTGTTTCGCAGACGTCATCGGCTGCAGAAATTGTGTCCAAATACCCAGGCGCCGTCCTTGAGCCGGGCCCGCCGGTAACGGTCACACTCGATCAGGGATGTACATCTGGCTACGACCCAACATTTTGCAATGCTCCCTTGCGCGGTGGCGTTTACATGACAACGACATGCAGTACTGGATTTCGAGTCCAGAGCAACGATGACGCGAAGCAGTATGTCTTGACTGCGGGACATTGCGGGATTCAGTGTCCAGGCCATTGCCCTAACGACTCCTCGAATCCGGTAATTGGTACGTATTTCTACTCGCCTCAGGGCTATCACCCTATTGGAAAGAAGTTTAGCCAGCTCACGAACGGTGGCGACGCGTCAATTGTCCGTATCGATAATCCGACCGGCTGGGGGGATCCCACCACTATTGTGTTCGTGCTCGACTCATCACTCGTCGACAATTACGCGCACCGGAACGAGACCTATCCCATCAACGCTTCACGCGTCGGCAATCAGAGCGACCTCCCGGCCAACGACTACCTGTGTCACACCGGAACGGCTATAGGCACTAGCTGCGGCAAATTTTCCGGCGCTGACACGAACTCTCAATTCAGGCGAGTGGACTACTGCGCGCGGGGTGGAGATAGCGGAGGTCCGGTCTTCGTCCGTGGATTCGGATTCGGCCTCCACGCAGGTAGATATCCGGGAAATCTTCCGTGTCCGGCGGACGCCGGTGGATGGTCGTACTACCAGATTTTGAACACCGCCCTGAGTGGTCTGAATGTGCACCTGATTCCGTGAAATCATCCCGCGGCCCCGCAGGTTTAGCGCGTCTGACGACCAACTCCGTCCCGGTACGTCACCTTGACCAGCGCCGAGCGCATGAGCGTGTCGCCGCCGCCTGCGACGACCGGGAGTACCACACCCGCGTCGTAGACACCGGCCGGAGGATCAGATTGTGCACACTCGCCCAGACCGGTGATGCCGGAGGCGCTTCTAGCATCAAACCCAACTATGAATTGATGGGATTGCCCCGGAGCGAGAGTAACGCTGGTCCCGTCCGGACCCGACGCGCTGTCGAGTGATAGGGTCGGCCAGCGGACCACCCCGTCTACCAGGAGGTAGCTGGTGGGTTGGGAGATCGTCAGTGTTCGTGCAGAGCTGTTTCTGACCCTAACGGTGGAGAAGCGGTCCCCTTCAATCGTGATCACGATTTCCTCGTCGGCCGCCGACGGAATCTGGTCCCATCGATGACCGCACAGATACTGTGCGGTGAGTGCCGTCGTCAATGCCGCTGTTGGTGTCTGAGACACGTGCATGCTGGTGGTGACGCGAGACGCGGCCGTGGTGGGGGTTTGGGGCGCGACACTCGGAGGTGGTGAACTGCGGAGCCAGATGGCTCCGACACCCAAGACGGCCGCGGCCGCGGCTGCCGAGCCGACCAGCGCTCGGCGTCGCCACTTCGCTAACGACGTCGGCTGCATGCCTAAGGGTCTCATGCTGAGGGCTTGCCCGGTTCACCCCTGCGGCAGCAATGGTCCAGTTTCGGCCGTGCCGGCTGAGCTGATGAAAGCTGAGGTCCTGAGTGCTTCGGGCGAGTTGCTAGGTCCGTTGAAGGTGGACGACCGCGGTCTGCGCGTATCGACCGAGTGGTTCGGCGGCGAGAGCTGCGTGTTTGAAGGCGACTTGGTTGCTGTAGCCGAGTTGGGCGGCGACGATCGGCGGTGGGACTTGGCGGACGAGGTCACGGATTGTGCTGTTCCGTGCGCCAGCGGCTCGATCCCGAGGCGGCGAAGCCGGATGGTCACCGCGTTCGAGGACAGTGCTCGACCGGCCCGACCGCCGGGAAACAGCCACGGGTTGCCGCTGGAGTTCACGGTCTGCAGGTTCGGCCGCTTTTCGAGGTGCAACCGGAGCAGACGCAGCGAAGGGTTCAGGGACGGGTGCCGGGTCTTTGCCGAGGCGGACGCGCAGTTCGCCGCCGGAGTCGATGACATCCGGGCAGGTCAGCCGGACGATCGCGCACGAGCGGCTGGGCGTAGAGCAGCAGCAGGACGGCGGCGACCCGGTAGGCGAGTGTGTCCGGGTCTTCGACGAGACATGTTCTGAGCCAACGGATCCGCTCTTCGTTGGTGAGGAGCCGGACGGATCGGGCCGTTACGATGTTCGACCATCAGTTTCGGGCCGACCTTGTTGCTGCCGGCCCAGACGATGAACGTCCGAATCGCCGATCTCGTGGTCGGTCCAGTGGAGAGCCATTCATCGACGTCGGCCTGGGTGCAGCCGCTGATGGTGCGATGTTTGTCCTTCAGGAGCCAGGTGAGAAACCCGCCGACAACGGTGATTTCCTGTTTCGCGGTGTGCAGTGGAGCCGGTGACGTGTTCACCGCGCCTGACCTTGTGGCGGATCCGTTCCAGGTGGTGCCAGGTGGCGAACCGTTCGATGGGTTGACGCACGGCCGGGTCATCGATGCTGGTCGAGTCGTTTCTCGAGCCATGCCTCGAACAGGGCGAGGTCGGGATCGCGTGGTGGCAGCAGTCCGTGCTGGATCAGCAGCTCCCGCAGGTGCCCGCCGGCGCGTCCCAGCTGTGCCGCGTCGAAGCTGTCGTGATCCAGAGTGATGGCGCCGCTGCCGATGTCGACGAGCGTTTGCCGAACGATCGGGTTGCGTTTCCAGGTGTGGATGCTCTCCGGTCGGCCGGCCGAACACAACGCTTCGATCAGCTTGTCGGCGACGGGGAGTGGGGGACCAGCGACTGGGTGTCAGCAAGATCCGTGAGGTCGTCCCGCAGTGCGCAGCGGGCGCAGATGCCGGCCCGGTAACGTTCGCCTTCCTGGCCGCATCGGGTGCAATCCAGCGCGGTGGTGATTCCGGCGCAGCCGCGGCAGAGTCAGCGCTGACCGTCACGGCCGGGCAGCAGTCGCTGTTGCCCGCATTCGTCGCAGGCGCCGTAGGTTCTGGTGGCCTGGGTGAAGCAGATGCCGCAGATCCGGCCGTCGGGCCAGGTGACCCGTGTCTTCGCGACCTGCCGGCCGCATCGGTCCGCAGACCACGTCCCGGTGCTGCGCGGCCGGCCGCGGCCGCGGTCGGGTGGTGTCAGTCGCCATGGGTCAGCCGGGCGCGGACCGGTTTGATGGCATCGGTGATCTTTGTGACGTTGGTATCGGATGCGGCCTTGCGGGGACGTTTCTGGTCGGCGGCGGTGACGGTCAGAAGATCCTCGGGTCCGCAGTCGAAGATGTCGCAGACGGCGGCGACAAGTTTGAGTGAGATCCGTTCGGGCCGTTGGGTCACCAGCCGGTAGACCTGCGAGGGGGACAGTTCGATGCCGCGTTCCCGGAGCAGGGGAGCCAGTGCGGTGCTGTTGTGCATGCCGTGTCGGGCCATCACCTCGGCCAATCGCCATTGGTAGTCGACGTCGCGTTTCATCAGTCGTCCCCGCCCGTCGCCAATGCCTGCTTGATCGTCGAGTCCAGGGCGGCCCGCAGGGTTCGGGTGCGAAAGTCGCTCGAGACGCAGCTGTAGATCGCGGTCGTCGAGGCATGTTCATGGCCGACCTGATGTTGGACGAACATTGCGTCGATGCCGGCCTCGAGCAGATGCGTGACGTAGGAACGGCGCAGGGAATGCATGTCCAGGCCCGGCAGCGAGCCCTAGGTCGTCGCGGTAACGGCGGAACCGCGCGCTCAGTGCAGGCTCGGAAACCAGGGTGCCGCGCTCGGACGGGAACAGGTCCAGACCGCCGGCGGGATCCAGCCGGGGCAGCCCGTCGCTGATCCATTGCGCCATCACCTCGGGGGACCAGTCGAACACGGTCAACACGCTGCGCCGCTTCGGGGCCGAACCGGAATGCGCCTTACCCCACCGCACGTGCAGGACCCCGAACCGGCCGAACTCCCTGGCGTGTGGATTGCGCTCGAAATCCACAGTCTGCAGATGCCGGACCTCGTTCCGTCGCAGCCCCCACGCGTAGGCGGTCTTGAACAGCACCGCGTCACGCAATGCAGCGAGATGACCCTTGCGGCCAAGGCGCCGTGGTCGTGCGACCTCGTCGTCGGCGCGGTCGAAGAAGTCCTGCAGTTCCTTCCGGGTGAACGCCCGTCTTCTCCGGGCCGCCTTCGTTCGTCCTGGGTGTGCCGGGCGGTGTTCCACTCGAAGCAGACCTGCGTGGGATGCGACCGAACATCGCTTCGCATAACGCATCCCACCCGTACGCGGGGTCGATCAGGTACCGGCAGAACACCCGAACCGCGTTCTGATAAGCCCGGACGGTGGACTGCCGCAGGTGGTTTCAGCCCGCAGATCGCCGAAGAACTCATCGACATGCTGCACCGTCCACCGCCACGGCATCTCACCGCTGTGCTCCATGAACCGCGGACCAGCCGCTCCCGGCCATCGATCGTCGGCAGCGCCGAGATTCCGCGACAGCTGCTGCAGACGCCACCCCGTGAACATCTCCTCCAGCACCTGATCCGCCGGGTTCAGGTAGCGCACCTTGTGCATCGGAAGACCCGTCCGAGCTCGTCGATGGCCACGGACGGCCTCCAAACGCTCAGCGCCAGATGACCGAATCATGCATTAGATGCACGATGATGTCAACGTCCGCAGGTCAGCGTGTCGTCAGCGGTGACCGTGACGACGCCCGCAAGGCGCGTCTCGTCCGTCAGACCAGTGCTCGTGCGAACCCGCAGACGCCTTTACCGCAGGTCAGCGCGCAGATCCGACGCAGGCCCAGGCCCGAGCGCAGCAGAGACCGGATCGTGCATCCGATGCAATAATGCTCCTTTTACCTGACATAATGCTGCTTATCGGCACCTGACCAGACGAGTCGTATCAGATGGAAAATTCGTCCCAGTGATCCTCCGGCGCGGTAGGCCGGCCATAAGGCTCGATCCGCGGCGTCCAATGCCGTTCCTGCGGCTCTGCTCAAAGGAGCTTTCCGATGGTCGATGCTTTGGCTGCAGAGTAGCCTTAAACAAGGCTCATCCTTTCTGTGCAATGGTTGGGGAGAGAAACATGTCAAAGACTGGCAGTATCCGCGACAGGGTCAACCCGTGGTCGACGGGCTTCATGGGGTGGTGGTGTAGCTCCACTCTCCGCCATAGGCTTTTACAATTGAAGTCTGGGAATGCCGATGGGACCCCTTGGCCGAGCGCCGAAGACATTCCCAGCGAAACCGCGACAGGAAAGGACGCTAAAAGCGTCTGAATCGCGGCCAGCCGAATGCGCCCCGCCAACTGCAGTCATCACGCCCGCTCGTCGCAGTTGTACACGTGCCTTTGCCGGTCAAGTGAAGACGCGAGTCATTGGGTGCCGACCTGGAAGTTCGCGTAGAGGCCTCCGTTACTGTTTCGGAGATCGACGGCGTGGCAGTCTTTTTCCCGGAAACCGTCACTGTGACGGTTTCCGGTAAGGCCACCGGCTACCGGGTCGCACCGACGATCTCGGCCGTCGGGTGCCACTCCTGCTGCTGTAGTCGCCAGCGTTGCCATGTGCCCTCAATGGCGTTCGCGAAGTACGCCCGACCAACAAGGAGTCATCGTGACCGTCGTCTGGAACGACAGCCTGATCGTCGATCCCCCTGAGGCATCTGATGCGGCTGTGCGCGAAGCAGAGCGTGCGCTGAGGGTGCGTCTCCCCGCCGAGTTCCTCGCGATTGCGCGCTTGCGTCAAGGTTCCAGGCCGGCGCCGAACGCCGTCACCCTGCCCGACGGGTCGGTAACGGCGGTCAAGAACCTGCTCCACTTCGAGGAGGAGCCCGGAATCCGCAACATCGTGCACCGCCGCTTCCCCGTGATGGACGTCCTGGCCAAAGGGATCATCCCGTTCGCCGAGGACATCGGCGATGACCTGTTCTGCTTCAATTACCGCAAGGTTCCCGACCACCCGTCCGTCGCGTATTGGAGCGTGGACACCGGGACGGTACACCTGGCAGGTGACTTCGACGCGTTCGTGGGGATGCTCCACGACTGAGGCCGGGCCATGAATCGTTGGCCACGGTGCCGCCGTGCTGGTGGTTGCGGTGCAGTGGATCGGGCTTGGCGGCCAAACGCGTTGCTGGTTTTCCCCTTCCGTTGTCCACTTCCGAGATAACGACATCCCATGCAATGTAGGGCCGATGAGTTTGCGTCGTCAGCGCGGTCGGTGTACGGGATAGCCACATACCTGATGGAAGGCTGACACGTGGGGAAACTGGTCTACTCAATGAACGTGACCCTGGACGGCTACATCGCCGCACGCGGCGACGACATCAGCTGGGGCGAGCCCAGCGCCGAGCTGCACCAGTGGTTCAACGACCGAGCCCGTCAATTCGGTGTCTCGCTGTACGGCCGCAGGCTGTGGGAGCTGATGAGCGCGCACTGGCCGACCGCCGATCAGCAGCCCGACGCGACGCCCGTGGAGGTCGACTTTGCTCACGTCTGGCAGAAGACGCCGAAGGTGGTGTTCTCCACGACCCTCGACGAGGTGAGCGGAAACGCCCGCCTGTTCCGGGGCGACGCCGTGGCCGAGATTGCCCGGCTGAAGGCCGAGGACGGCGCCCCGATGGAAATAGGCGGCGCCACCCTCGCGGGCGCTGCGATGCGTGCCGGCCTGGTCGACGAGTACAGCGTGATCACGCACCCCGTGCTGGTCGGCGGCGGCACGCCATTCTTCAGCTCGCTGGACAGCTGGGTGAATCTGCGCCTGGTGGAGACGCGAACATTTCCGGACGGCGTGACCCTCTCCCACTACGAGACCAGACGCTGACCTGCGGCGGTCGCGCGTCGCCGGAAGACAGGCTCCCCGAGATACGTCACATGACGGAACCGTGGTCAAGTGGTCGGGTGTCTGGAGTTCCGGTCCGGGTAGGTGAAAAGCTCTGCCGCACGCACCCTTCAGGCAGTCAGCCCCGGATCGCGCCAACGGTCGCGCCGGCCCACGCCGTGCCCTGTTCACGGTCCAGCGCAGTCACTGCGCGGTTCTTCATGAAGAACACGTACACCACCAGGCTGACCCCGATGACCGCCGTGACATAGATGATGAACAGATCGGTCTTGTCGCCGGCCGAGGACGCCTGATAAATGACCGGGGCGGTTCCGCCGAAAATCGAATTGGCCAGTGCGTAGCCCAGGCCCACACCCAGCGCCCTGATGTGCGCAGGAAACACCTCTGCCTTCACGATGGCGTTGACCGAGGTGTAGCCGGTCAGGATGACGTAACCGACGGCGGTCAGCAGGAACGCGGTCACCGGTGACGTCGCCTGGGCCAGGAAGGTGATCAGTACCCAGGTGTACAGGACGCCGCCCACACCGAAGAAGACCAGCAACGGTTTGCGGCCCACCCGGTCGCTGATCAGCCCGCCGATCGGCTGGATCGCCATGAGCAGGATCAGGCTCAACAGGTTGACCCAGGTGGCCGCGGTCGCACCGTCCTCGCCGAAGGCCTTCTTCACGATGGCCGGCGCATTGACGCTGTAGGTGTAGAACGCGATCGTGCCGCCCGCGGTGACCAGGAAGACCCACACCAGCGGACGCCAGTAGGTGGTCAGCAGTTCCTTCATCGATCCGGAAGACCTGTCCTGACCCGATTTCACTGCGGCCAGGTAATCCTCGGACAGCGACTCATCCATGGTGCGACGCATCCACAGCACGACCAGCGCTGCGATACCGCCGATGAAGAATCCGATCCGCCAGCCCCAGTCCTTGATGTCGTCCACCGGCATGAAGCTGATCAGGATGAGAAGGGTGAACTGGGCGAGCACGTGGCCGCCCACCAGGGTGACGTATTGGAAGGACGAGAAGAAGCCACGTCGGTTCGCGGTGGCCGCCTCCGACATGTAGGTGGCGGACGTGCCGTACTCACCGCCGGTGGCGAAGCCCTGGACGAGTCGCGCGGCGATCAAGATGACGGCCGCCCACGCGCCGATGGAATCCCGCGTCGGCATGAAGGCGACGAGCAACGAGCAGGCGGACATCAGTGAGATGCTCACCGTGAGCGCCGCCCGTCGCCCGCGGCGGTCGGCGAAACGGCCGAAGTACCACGACCCTATCGGTCGCATGATGAATGTGACGGCAAAAATCCCGTACACATAAATCGTCGAGTTCTTGTCCGTCGAATCGAAGAAGGCCGCCTCGAAGTAGACCGCGAAAACGGTGTAGATGTACACGTCGTACCACTCGACCAGGTTGCCGGCGGCACCCTTGATCGTGTTCAGGATCGCTCGTTGCATGCTGACCGGCGCCTGCGTGGCTGCCGGTTCGTCAGACTGCGCCTTGGTCATGGAGGTGCACCTTGTCCCTTTCACGCCAATCTGATCCGGTATGCCTGAATCGACTCGGGTCAAACATGCGTCGAACTACCTGGTTTCGTGCGGAACAGTGTGGCGCACGAACGCCACCCTGTCATCCACGGTCGCTGTGGTTTCGGATTTCATTCAGAACTGCCGTCCACCTCCCTGCCGTGGACCGCTCGCCGCGGGTTGTCCAAATTGCTGCGCCGTCGGATGTGACAACAACGGCTCCGTTCAAATGGCGGGACCGCCCACCTATCTGACGGATTCATCGCAGCGGGAGTCGATTTCGGCGGAAACTCGGCGGCCAGGTGTTGATGTCGATGTTCAGCGATTCGCCCCCGTGCCTTCCCGGGCGCCTTCGCCATTGGTGAAGAATCCGGCGTAGCCTGCCGACCCATGGACGTTCTCCGCGGCCGGCAGGAACGTCCGCGGTGGTACCTCGAGGTGCTGCTGCTGGTCGGCGGGTATGTCGCCTTCGGCTTGGCGCGTGCCGGCGTGGACCGTGGCGAGCCCACGGCAACCAACAATGCGTTGCTGGTTCAAAGCCTGGAGAAGGCCCTGCACCTTGCCGTCGAATATGCGCTCAACAGTGCCGCACTCCAGCAGCCGGCCGTCGTCCACCTCACGGCCTACTTCTACCGACTCTGCCTTCTCGCCGTGCCCGCCGTGCTGGTCTGGCTGTACACCCGCCGGCCCGCGCGGTACCGCCGTTTGCGAACTGTTCTGGTCGTGACGACGCTGCTGGATATTCCCCTGGTGTGGCTGTTTCCGGAGTCGCCGCCACGATTCGCGTTGGGCGGCATCGTCGATTACATCGCGGTGAACGACATCCTCGGCGGTGCAGGCTCTCGCGACCCGCGTCCGGGGCTGAACCTCTTGGCGGCGATGCCGAGCATGCACGTCGCCTGGACGACCTGGTGCGCCTACGCCGTGTGGTCGGTGCTTCGTGAGCAGCGGCGCACGGCGGCGTGGCTCGCGTGGATGTTTCCGGCCGCCACCGCGGTCGTCGTTGTCGCCACCGGCCACCATTACGTCGCGGACATCGCGGCCGGTGTCGCACTGGTCGCCGTCGCGATCCGCCTGACCGGTTGGCTACCGTCATCCCGGACACCACAGGTACCGGATCGTTCCGCTCGGGGCTGGTAGCTCAACCCCCACCACCAACAGCCGCGGCAAGGCGTGCCCGAGATCGCCACCGGGGCTGCGCCGCGGGCTGTGGTTGGTGAAATGGATCCTGATCTTCCCTCAGCTGGTGGTGCTGGCGCTGCTCTGGGTCGCCGTCGTCGTCGTGGAGATCGTCGCCTTCTTCGCGATCCTGTTCAGCCGCCGGTCACCGTGAAGCCGGTGGAACCGCCGGCTGCACCGGCGTACACACCGGAACTCCCGAGGTCGGCGCCGCCGAGTGCTCCCCCGCCGCGTTGGTCCGGCGGACGGATCGCGGCCGTCGTCGTCGGATCCCTGCTGGTGCTCTTCGGCTTCGCGCCGGCGGCCGGCGGGCGGGGCTCTGTTGATCGGAGCCGGCGCGCTGCGCTCGGACAACGGCATGGTGATTCGGCACCTTGCTCGTTCTGATCGGTGGGGTGCTGATCGTCGTGGGCGTGGCGGCCCGCGGGCGCGGCGCAGCCCCACATTTCCCGGGCGCGCCGACGGATCGCCCGCTCGTGTACAGCTGACCGGGAGCCGCCGGGTCGGCCGTCTCGGCAAGATCAGCTCAGCACGACCGGCACGCTCAAGAATGAGGCATATCGGCGCGCCGCTGCTGCCAGCGCGGATCGCTGTCGCGCCGAAACGGGCTCGAAGAAAACGGGTGTCACGGTGATTCCGGTGGACGTCCGTTTGCGCCGCCAGGTGCCGACGACCCGGCCGTCGACCACCACGGTCGGCTGGAACACGCCATTGTTACCCGGCACGATGGCAGCGGCGTACGCGGCGGGGAGTGTCGCGGCGCGGTCGCGGTACCCGAGGATCATCTCGTCGAAGCCGGGCAGCAGGTGCACCGTTCGCGCGGCCCGCTCGGCGAGCCCGGGCCGCATCCACATCGTGGTATTGCCGGCGACCTGCTCCAAACGCGATGCGGCGATCGCCAGCCCGACCTTGGCGTCAGCTAGAGGCAGCTTGGTCCACCAGCAGAAGTCGGCCAAGGTCGCCGGGCCGTGACTGGTGAAGTAGCGCAGCACGAACTCGCCCAGCGCCTCGTCGCCGTCCAGTCGACGCGGGTGCGGCACCCACTGGTCAAGGAGCACGAACAGCTGCTCCTCACCGCGGACCGGCCCCTGGCACAGCTGCCGCTCCTGGCACAGGCTGCCGAGCAGGTGCACACCGCGCTGCCCGGCGGTGGAGATCCCGGCCGCTTCGAAGGCGGCGAACAGCTCCGCCCGGCTCGCCGCCCGGCATTCCTCGAGCAGAGCCGCGCTCACGTCCGCGGCGTTTCCGATGGCAGCGTGGTCGATATCCAGTTGCCGATGACGGGTGGTCAGCGCTCGGAGAGTGCGGCGCGCGGTCACGCCGAGCATCCAGCCGAGGTCGCGCGCAGGGACGAGGTGCAGGGTGCCGCGCATCGGCCAGGACCGGACCACCTCTGCGTCGTTCAGCGATCGGTTGACCTCGGCCAGTGTGCAACCGGCCCGCAGACCCACCGACCACTTCGCGCCCGGCAGGTCCTGAGCCTGCAGTGCCAGCATCCGGCCGACGACCTCGGCCGGGGTGGTCGGTCCGTCGGCGTCGATCCACTGCGCGGCGAGTCTGAGCCGGCGGAGATGGACTGATTGCGCTGCGGAGATGGTCATCGGGGCCATCGTCGCCTCCCCCACCGACACTCGTCACAGCGACCCGTGCCGGCGGACCTGGAAGGCGGCGAACCCGAGCGACGACGGAAAGCGGGGCAGGACGGCGGGCAGCGGGCCCGGAGACGAAAAAGCCGCCCGACGCGGGAGGCATCGGGCGACGTGATCGGACGATCCCCGGACAGTGCGCCTCTCGGCACGTGGTCGCTCTCGGCGACGAAAAGGGGTGGAGCCCGGGGCATGTACCGGGGACCGTCGAAGGTTGCAACCGGGGCGCCCAGACCGAACTTCCCGACCGGAGCGTGAGCTGCACCACGAGGCCGCCGCCGGCTCGGCCGCGTAACCTCCCGCAGACCCGCGACGACGCCGCGAGATGACATGATCGCCACCATGCCGGAGGGTTGGTCCGATTTCTTCGTCGCCACCGCGGGCGCCGCCGCCGCCCTCGCGGGCCTGATCATCGTGGCGATGACGGTCAACATCCAGACCATCCTGTCGATTCCGTCGATGACGTCCCGAGCCGGCGCAACGATCGCGTCGCTGGTCCTCATCGTCGTCGCCGCCGCGGCCGGCCTGATCCCCGGCCAGCAGATCCAGTACCTGGGCGGTGAGGTCCTGCTGTTCACGATCGGTGCCGCGGCGCTGGCCGTCGATGCCGCGGTCCGAATGGTCCGCGCCGCCGAGCCGCCCTACCGCGGAGTCGGCTGGTTCAAGGCGGTCCTCGCAATCGGTCAGACGTTGCCGTTCGGCGTCGGTGCCGTGCTGCTCCTGGTGGGCAAGGACGGCGGCCTGTACTGGATCGCCGCGGGCATCCTGCTGGTGTTCGTCGTCTCGGTGGCCAACGCCTGGGTGTTGCTGGTCGAGATCCTGCGCTGAGCAGTGCTTCTCGAGGCGGCTGCCACCATTGGTCGGCCGGGTCGCCGGTCTGATCCCCACGTCTGCGGTCGGTCCGCGCAACCCATGACTGTCGGGCCCGACTGGTAGATTCCGCTCAATCCGGTCGGGGCCGGGACGACCGTGCTGGACGGAACGATGGGACACCCATGGCAGGTCCATTCGTCGGCTGGCTCCGCCGTCACGACCCCGAGTTCGACGCTCTGCACAAGGCCGTCAAGGTCGCCATCGCGGTCACCGTGGGGGTGGCGGTCGGGACCGCCTCCGGGAACGGCCAGATCACCCTGTTCGCCGGTTTCGGCGGAGTGGCGTTCCTGCTGTTCGCCGATTTCCCGGGCAACCGTTCCGCCCGCCTCGGTGGCTACCTCGGGCTGTACGTGGTCGGCGCGCTGCTGATCTGCCTGGGCACATTGGCCTCGAACATCCCGTGGCTCGCCGTCGTCGGGATGGCCGTCTTCGGGTTCGTCATACTCTTCTCGGGCCTGCTCAGTTCGGCGGTCGCGGCCGCCAGTCGGGCCGCACTGCTCAGTTTCATCCTTCCGGTGACCGTCCCGGGTACGACGACGGACATGGTGTTCCGGCTCGTCGGCTGGTCGGTGGCGGCGCTGCTGTCGATTCCGTTGGCGGTGGTGGTCTGGCCCCCGGCGGATCACCACAAACTCCGGCGCCGCGGCGCGGAGGCCTGCGCCGCCTTGGCGGCGCAACTGACCGCTCGCGCCGACCGCGACATCGACCGGACTCCGGCGGCCGACGACGCAGCGCGCGAGGGGATCGTCGCGCTGCGCAGGCAGTTCCGCAGCACCACGTTCCGCCCCGTGGGGCTGACCTCCGGCAGCCGGCTGCTGATGCAGTTGACCGACCGGTTGGAGTGGCTCTCTTCGGTGGCCCGTCGTATCCCGATGACGGCCGCTGAGCGCTGGCCCGCGCACACCGTGGAACTGGTGACGTCCTGTGCCGATGTGCTCCGCGCCGCGGCGGGCGTGTTGTCCTCCGGGACCCGACCGACGCACGCGTCCCGGCAGGCGCTGTCGCAGGCACTGCGCGAGCTGGAACATCATCGTGCCCGGGTGTGCATTTTCCTCGAGGTGGTGGCCGATGAAGCCTCCGGTGCCGAGCTGGCTCCGAAGGATCACCCGGCACCTCGAGCGGCGATCGCCCACGAACTGGCGTACACCTCGCTGCTGGCCGGATCGACGGTCGCGGTCTCTGCCGCCGCCGACGCCCGGCCACTGTGGGATCGGCTGCTCGGCCGGCGGCTACCGGGAACCCTCGAGGGTCCGGTGACGGCTGCACACCGGATCGCGGCCGGCCACATCACCCGCCGGTCTGTGTGGTTCCAGAACAGCTTGCGGGGCGCTGTGGGGCTCGCGTTCGCGGTGCTCCTGGCCGAGATCACCGAGATCCAGCACGGCTTCTGGGTGGTACTCGGCGCGATGTCGGTGCTGCGGACGACGGCACTGACCACCGGATCGACGGCCATCCGTGCGCTGGGCGGCACCCTGGTGGGGTTCGTCGCCGGGGCGGTGATCATGGTGGGGGTCGGCACGACGCCGTGGCACCTGTGGGTACTGCTGCCGCTCTCGGTGCTGGTCGCGGGGTACCTACCGGAGGCGGTCTCGTTCGCCGCCGGGCAGGCCGCCTTCACGGTGCTGGTGGTCATCCTGTTCAACATCATCGAGCCGGTGGGGTGGACGGTTGGACTGGTGCGCATCGAGGATGTCGCCCTGGGCTGTCTGGCAGGCGTCGTCTCCGGGCTTCTGCTGTGGCCGCGCGGCGCGGCCGCCCAGATCCGCGCGGCGATGTGCGATCACTACCGTCGGTCGGCCGATGCGCTGAACACGGCGGTGCAACGGCTCACCGACCCCAGCCAGGTGGACGATGACGAGCTGAGCAGAGCCATCGCCGGTGCGAGGTCGGCCGGTCTCCGGCTGGACGACGCCTTCCGCCAGTACCTGTTCGAGCGCGGCACCAAGACAGTCCCGGTGTCCGAGTTGACCACCCTGTCCAATGGGGCGATCAGAGTGCGGCTGGCCGCCGAAGCCATCGCCGAGACGACGAGCCCGCTGGCCACGACGCCCTACTTCCTGCCGTCCGTCGGCCCCGACGGCACCTCGACGCACGCCGACGACGACGGCACACCGCTCGACACGAGCACCACCGGTTCCACCGGAACGACGCTCGAGGGCGATCGTTCCCCGGCAGCGACATTCACTGCGGCCGCCGCCGGGGTGCTGCAGTGCGCGGTGCACTGTGCCGACTGGTACCGCAGCCTCGCCGACCTGCTCAGCCGGACCACCTCGCACCTTCCGCCGGTCGGCGACGCCGTCGCCGAGCAGCGTCTGCTGGCCGGCGTGCACGACCAGGCCGCCCGGCTCGACGAACCGGCGGTCGCGGCCCGCGCGCGGACACTGTGGGCAGCGTCGCTGTACGTCGACGACGTCACCCGGCTGGAAACCCGCGTCCGGGACGACGTCACCGCGATCGACGCGGCACGCTCCACCGGACCGGTCGGGCAGGAAACGGACGCGGACGCCCTGGGACGCACGTCGGTCGAGTCGTCCCGGTGAGGACACACGTCGTGACACACGTCGTGACAATGGTGGCGTGACTGCTCCCGCGGAACGAGCGGCCGGCCCATCGGCGCCGGCCCGACCGGGGCCGCCGACCCCGTTCCTCCTCGTCGCTGTGCTGGTGCTTCTGCTGCTGCACGGCCTGCCCTGGTGGCGGTTGGTGCTCGCGCCGGAGTGGCCGGCCGCGATCACCATCGCCGGCACCGCCGCAACTGTCGTCGCGCTCGTCGGCTTCCCGCTGGCCATGGTGGCCGGCCACGGCCGCCGGCACCGCGACGCAGCGGCGGTCGCCGGCGACACCTGGCTGGGCGTGGTGTGGCAGCTGTTCAGCTGGACCGTCGTCGGCCTGGTTCTCGACCTCGTGCTGCTGGCTGCGGGCCTGTCCAGCCCGGGCCGCCAGCGGGTCGTGGCCGTGACGGTGGTCGCGGTCGTGACCGCGCTGTGCGGTTGGGGCCTCTACCAGGCCCGGAAGGTGCCCCGGGTCCGCCGGACCACCGTCGATCTCGACCGGCTGGGAGCCGGACTGGACGGACTGACCGTCGCGGTCATCGCCGACACCCACTTCGGGCCGATCAACCGGGCGGCCTGGTCGGCCCGGCTGGTCGGCGTGGTCAACGAGCTGGAGGCCGACGTCGTCGTGCACGCTGGTGATCTCGCGGACGGTTCGGTCGCCCAGCGAGCCGCTCAGGTGGCTCCCCTGGAGCATGTCCATCCGGGAATGGCGAGGGTGTACATCACCGGCAACCACGAGTACTTCTCCGGGGCCGCCGAGTGGGTCGGTCACATGGCGGGTCTGGGCTGGACCGTCCTGCACAACAAGCACATCCTGGTCGAGCGGGCCGGCAGCCGGCTGGCGATCGCCGGCACCGACGACCTCACCGCGGCCGGGTCCGGGGTGCCGGGGCACCGGGCCGATCTTCCCGCCGCGCTGCACGGGATCCCGGCCGAGGTGCCGGTGGTCCTGGTGGCCCACCAGCCCAAGCAGGTCCGTCAGGCGGCCGAGGCCGGCGTCGACCTGCAACTGTCCGGCCATACCCACGGCGGTCAGATCTGGCCGTTCCAGCTGATCGTCCGCGTCGAACAGGGCGTGCTGCAGGGACTCTCGCGGCACGGTGACCGAACACAGCTGTACATCTCGCGGGGCGCCGGCTTCTGGGGCCCGCCGTTCCGGGTCTTCGCGCCGAGCGAGATCAGCCTGCTCACACTGCGGTCCGCTCGTCCGGGCGACCATTGAGCGGTCGGTGACCCGCCGCACCCCGTTCTCGCGCCGCACCCGCTCTCGGCGCCGCACCGTTCTCGGCGACCTGCGGTGGCCTTGAAGGGGTGGCGCGCCCCGGCGACCCGGGGTTTATCCCTACTCCCCCGCCGCCCCGCCGCCATCAGAATGAAGCCATGACGCAGACCGACACCCCGACCACGCCCCGGCCGGCGGACCGGTGGGCGTTGTTCGGCATCGCGGTTGCGCTGTTCGGTCTGCGGATCGCGGGTTTCGTGCTGGTCGGGTTGCTGATCGCCGCCACCGCGCTGCTGATCGTCTGGGTCGGGCTGCCGCTGCTGTTGGGCTGCCTCGGCCTGCTGCGGATCTTCGCCCGCTGGCACCGGAAACTGGCCGGCAGGGTGCTGGGCACCGTCGTCGCGGAGCCGTACGCGCCCCGAGCAGGCCGCGGTCTGTTCGACGCACTGCGCTTCCGGCTCGGGGACCGCAGCACCTGGCGCGACCTGGCCTGGCTGCTGGAGGTGCAGACCATCGGGTTCGCCCTCCAACTCGCCGCGCTGATCGCGTTCCCCTTCCTGCCGGTCGGGTGGTGGGGCTCACCCTGGCTGCTGCGGACCGACGCCGGGATCACCCGGCTGCTGATCGGCCCGCAGGATGCGCGGCTGCAGCAGCGGATCGGCGAACTGGAATCGTCCAGGGCGCACACCGTCGACCACTCGGCCGCCGAACTGCGCCGGATCGAGCGGGACCTGCACGACGGCGCGCAGGCGCAGTTGGTCGCCCTCGGGATGAACCTCGGGCTGGCGCAGGAACTGATCGACCGGGACCCGGCGGCCGCGTCCGCACTGATCGCGGAGGCCAGGGCATCGTCGACCACTGCGCTGTCGGACCTGCGATCGCTGGTCCGCGGCATCCACCCGCCGGTCCTGGCAGACCGCGGCCTCGCCGGCGGCGTCGCCGCGCTGGCGCTGGCTCATCCGCGACCCGTCGAGGTGGACATCGACCTCGACGGCCGGCCGCCGGCGCCGGTCGAGTCGGCCGTGTACTTCGCCGTGGCCGAGGCGCTGACCAACGCCGCGAAACACGCGGCGGCGCAGAACTGCTGGGTGTGGATGAGGCACGACGGCCTGGTGCTGACGGCCATGGTCGGTGACGACGGAGTCGGCGGCGCAAGGCTGACTTTGGACGGCGGACTTGCCGGCATCGAGCGCCGGCTGGCGGCGTTCGACGGGACGCTGTCCATGGCCAGCCCGTTCGGCGGTCCGACGATCGTCACGATGAAGGTGCCCTGCGTTTTGCACGCCGCCGCGACGGCCTGACGCACACCGGGCATCCCGTCCCGAACCGGTTCCGCCACCTGTACGGCGGCGGCGCGGCGGGCGGGTCGGACCGGCGGATCTCGACCGCAGGTCCCCCCAGGCGGCGGCTCCGCGCTACCGTGCTGGCGTCTCCACCCGGCAGGAAGGGCACTGATCGTGCGCGTCGTACTCGCCGAGGACCTCGCGCTGCTGCGGGACGGCATGATCCGGCTGCTGACGGCCTACGACTTCGAGGTGGTCGAGGCGGTCGACAACGGACCCTCCCTGCTGCGCGCGCTGATCTCCCATCGGCCGGACGTCGCCGTGGTCGACGTTCGGCTGCCACCGACCTTCACCGACGAGGGCCTGCGAGCCGCGCTTGCCGCCCGCAAGGAGATCCCTGGCCTGCCGGTGCTCGTCGTCAGCCAGTACGTCGAGCAGCTGTACGCCCGCGAGTTGCTGTCGCAGGGCACCGGTGGGGTGGGCTACCTGCTCAAGGACCGGATTTCGGATGTGGCCCAGTTCGTGGAAGCAATCAAACGGGTGGCCGCGGGCGGCACCGCGATGGATCCGGAGGTGATCGGCCAGCTGTTGTCCCGTCACCGGGAGAGCTCACCGGTTTCGGAGCTGACGCCGCGGGAACGCGAGGTGCTGTCGCACATGGCGGAGGGGCGCTCGAACGTCGCGATCGCGGGGAAGATGTTCATCACCGAGAAGGCGGTGGGGAAACACACCGCATCGATCTTCGCCAAGCTCGGCCTCGAACAGAGCGAGGACGACAACCGCCGGGTGCTGGCCGTGCTCGCCTACCTGGAGGACAGCCCGCGCTGATCCCGATGACCCCAACCGTCGGGCACGCGGACAGGGATGACTGGACGCCGAGTCGCCTCGGGGCGACTGTCCGACGTGGCTCCGGACCGGTCCGAAGACCGCGGTGGTCCACGACGGCTGTTCTATCTGTGAGGCCCGGGGATACGGCGCCCAGCCACCGTTGTCAACGCTAGTCGCATCCGGCGCTGCACCGAAACCCAGGTCGGGATCACCTGATCCGTTCGGCCGATCGGGCGGCGATCAACAACTCGCTGACCAGGGGCGCCAGTTCGGTGGGCCGCGCCGACTCCGCCAACGCCGTGGCCACATCCTCTGCGGCACAGCGCACCTGATACAGCCGGTCGGCGAGGTCGTCACGCTCCTGCACGCTCAGCACCACCGCGTCCGGCGGGATGGCACCCCGCTCCAAGGCGTTGCGGTTCTCGTAGGCGCGCTGCCGACACGCCTGCGCGCAGTACCGGCGGCGACGACCCACCCCGCTCGGGGCGGGAAGTTCGCGACCGCACCATTGGCATCGCACCGGACCGGACCGCGCCGACCGGCCGGCGGGCCGACCGCTGCCGGCGACCGTCCGCAGCTGCCCGGCGCCGGTGAGCAGGGCGGCGTCGTCGACGAGCTGAAGGGACATCGACCGACCGTATGCCCGCGGGGGTTCGTCACCGTGACGACATACCGCAGCCGCCGCGGGCAGTTCCGCAGGATCGCCCGGATGCGCATGCCAGACTGCCTCCGTGACCGGGTATCTCGACGGCAACCCCCCACGCGCGTTCGCCCACCGCGGCTGGCACACGGCCGGCCTCGACGGCCTGGAGAACACCATGGCGGCGTTCCGCCGGGCCGTGCAGGAGGGCTATCGGTACCTGGAAACCGATGTGCGGGCCACCGCGGACGGCCGGCTCGTGGTATTCCACGACGCGCGACTGGACCGGGTGACCGACGCCCGCGGCGCGGTGGGCGAGTTGGCGTGGAGCCGGATCAGCGAGATCAGGGTCGGCGGCACGGAGCCAGTGCCGCAGCTGACCGACCTGCTCGAGGAGTTCCCGGACGCCCGGTTCAACATCGACGCCAAGTCCGATGCCGCGGTGGGCCTGCTCGCCGACACCATCAAGCGGTGCAACGCCGGCAACCGGGTCTGCGTGGTGTCGTTCTCCGATCGGAGGCTCGCCGCCCTGCGATCCGCGGTGGGTTCGGAGGTCGCATGGGCACTGGGACCCGGATCGACGTTCAGGTTGTTCCGGACCAGTGTCATCCGCCGCGATTTCTCCACCTCCGCGGTCGCCGTGCAGGTGCCGGTCTTCTACCGGCGGGTGCAGATCGTCACGCCGCGCTTCCTGGACACCGCACACCGCGCGGGTCTCGAGGTGCACGTGTGGACCATCGACGATCCGGCGGAGATGCGCCGGCTGCTCGACCTCGGCGTCGACGGGGTGATGACGGACCGCCCGGACCTGCTGCGGGAGGTGCTCGTCGCACGCGGGAGTTGGCCCTGAGGGTCACCGGCACAGACTCCGCCGGCACAGACTCCGCCGGCACAGACTCCGCCGGCACAGACTTCGCCGGCACCGAGTTTCCGCCGGTGTTGAGGTCCGCGGGCGTCGTGGTTCCGGCGGCACCGTTTCCCGCCGCACCCGGACCACCGCCGGCGGGAACTAGGGTGCGGTGAATGCACGACGACCGCGGCATCCCCAGCACCGTCCCGGCCGCCGACCGGCGCCAGGTCGGCAATTCCGACGCTGGTGCCGGTGCTGGCCCCGTCGAGCGGTCGTCCGCGTTGTCCGCCGTGCCGGCGGCCGGCTCGGGCAGGGGGCGATTCGCCGGCGGAGCGGTGAGGTTCTTCCACGGACCGATGGACTGCGGCAAATCCACCCTCGCGCTGCAGTTGCACTACAACCACTCGCGCCAGGGACGTTTCGGGTTGCTGCTCACCCGGCTGGACCGGTCCGGACCCGCGCGGATCAGCTCCCGGATGGGGATCAGCAGCCCTGCCATCGAGATCGACGACGGCCAGGACATCCGCTCCCTGGTGACGGCGCACTGGGCGCAGGGCGACCGGGTCGACTACCTCATCGTCGATGAGGCGCAATTCTTCACCCCCGCCCAGATCGACCAACTCGCCGTCCTGGCCGACGACGCCCAGATCGACGTGTACGCCTTCGGCATCGCGACCGATTTCCGCGGCCGGCTGTTTCCGGGATCGGCGCGGTTGTTCGAGTTGGCCGACGACGTGTCGCCGCTGCAGGTGGAGGTGTTGTGCTGGTGCGGCCGGATCGGCCGGTTCAACGCCCGGGTGGTGGACGGCCGGATCGTCCGCGAGGGGGCGACGGTGATGGTCGCCGACACCGCCGCCGACACCGCCCCCGACACCGCCCCCGACAACGCTGTCGCCGACGCCACCAGGGACACCGATCCGCGCGGTGCAGCCGATCGCCGCGTCCGCTATCAGGTGTTGTGCCGCAGGCACCACCGCTCCGGCACATTGGGACCCGACGACGGCGCGGTGGACGGCAGTGCGGCCCCGGTCCCGACCACCTGAGTGGACCTCCACCGAGCGGGGAACACGACCTCGGGCACAGCGGTCCGTAGTTTTTCTACCGGCTCGCGCCACCGATGAGTGATTCGCACGTCTCACCCTCGTCAACGCCCGGGAATGGGACGCCGTGGTGGGAAGGTTCACTCATCCGACAGCGCCGTTCCGGCAGTAGAGCTAGATAACACCATCCGGCAACGTCTAGGGAACGAACTACAGCTGTTCAGCGTTACCCACCGGTAGGGAGCCCGTCCAGGCTCGTTGTCGGCGTCATCACCGACAAGCGCCGCGCGTCTCATCCGCGGCAGCACGTACAAGCAGCAGGAAAGGAACATCATGGCCGACCGTGTCCTGCGCGGCAGCCGTCTCGGTTCGACAAGCTACGAGGCAGACCGTAATCACGATCTCGCGCCCCGTCGCACGGCGACCTACCGCTGTCCCCGCGATCACGAATTCACTGTACCGATGGCGGACGACGCCGAGGTTCCCGCGGTCTGGGATTGCCGAATGCACGGCCTGGCCTCCACGCTGATCGACGGGTCCGTCCCCGAGGGCAAGGCCGTCAAGCCGCCGCGCACGCACTGGGACATGCTGCTGGAGCGGCGTTCCATCGAGGAGCTCGAGGAAATCCTCAATGAGCGGTTGACGGAATTGAAGAGCCGCCGCACCGCATCCTGACCGGGCGCCGGTCCCGCGAGGGACCGGCATCCTGATCCACACACGCCGTCCGCATCTTCATGAAGCGGGCGGCGTTGCTGTATCCGGAGCCGCCGGAACCCGGCCGCCACCACGCCCGGAACCCCGGCCGGCACCCCGATCGAGGAAGCCCGTCAGCTGGTGCCAGCGGTGCGCCGCCCCCCACAAGGTCACCTTGAGGAGGGCCTCGCGGACGATGCCGCCGCTCATCTTCGAGGTGCCGATCTCCCGTTCCGTGAAGGTGATGGGGACCTCGGTGACCCGGAAGCCGGCCTGCACCGCACGCCAGGCCAGATCCACCTGGAAGCAGTAACCGTGCGACGCGACACCATCGAGCGGAAGTGACCGCAGCACCTCCGACCGGTAGGCGCGGTACCCGCCGGTGATGTCGTAGATCCGCACCCCCAACGCCAGCCTGGAGTACAGATTGCCGCCCCGGGACAGGATCTCCCGCCGCTTGGGCCAGTTCACCACCGAGCCGCCGGCCACGTACCGGGAGCCGAGCACCACATCGGCATGGTTCAGCGCGTCCAGCAGTCGGGGCAACTGCTCCGGCGCGTGCGAGCCGTCGGCGTCCATCTCGATCAGCACCTGGTAACCGCGCTCGAGCCCCCAGCCGAAACCGGCGATGTAGGCCGCGCCGAGCCCCTCCTTGGTGCTCCGGTGCAGGACGTGAACCCGGCTGTCGTCGGCGGCCATCTCATCGGCGATCCGGCCGGTGCCGTCGGGGCTGCTGTCGTCGGCCACCAGGACGTGCGCGGTGGGGACGGCGGCGAAGAGCCGCCGGACGATGAGCGGGAGGTTCTCCCGTTCGTCATAGGTCGGGATGATCACCAGGATCCGGTCACCGTGCGGCTCGTCCGCCGTCACCTGTGGGGAGGGTGGCGGTGCACTCTCGGGGCTCACGCTGTTGGGTCCTCCGTCGACGTCTGCGCAGTGCTGATGGCTCGCTCGGGCTGGGTGCCAGGGTGCGGCCCGGTGATTCTGGACCTGGCCACCCTGATCGCAAGCGCCAACGGCGCCGCCAGGGCGAGCAGCCACTCCAGCGGGCCACCGAGAACCGTACCGGGCGTGGTCCCGGTGATCAGCGGGACGGCCGGAGTCAGGTAGCCGGGGGTGAACAGCGGGATGCCCGATTCCACGGATCCGTCCGGTCGGATCACCGCGGACACTCCGCTGGTCGACGAGATGAGCACCTCGCGGCCGTGTTCCACGGCGCGGACCCGGCTCATCGCCTGCTGCTGGTAGGTCTCGTCGGTGTAGCCGAAGGTGGCGTTGTTGGTCTGCACGACCAGCACCTGCGCGCCGCCGTTGACGACGTCCCGGACGAGGTCGTCGTAGACGACTTCGAAGCAGATGACATCACCGACCGCGACCCCGGCGACGTCAAGGTTGCCCGGTGCGTCCCCGGGCAGGAACGTCCCGCGTTGCAGGTCGACCTTGTCCGAGAACAACCGGAAGAAGGACCGGTACGGCATGTACTCGCCGAACGGCAGTGGGTGCCGCTTGTCGTAGGTGGCGCCCGGGCCGGTGACCGGATCCCAGACGATTGCCGCGGTTGTACAGCTCCCCCGGGGTGTCGGTCTGCACGACGGCGCCGACCAGGATCGGCACCCCGATGTCCGCCGCGGCCGCCGAGATGACCGCGTTGGCGTCGGCGTTGCGGTACGGGTCGATGTCGGTCGAGTTCTCCGGCCAGATGACGAGGGCCGGTTTCGGTGCGGACCCGGCTCTGACGGCCGCGGCGAGCTCCCGGGTCTGCCGGGCATGCAGATCCAGCACCGCGCGTCGTTCGGCGTTGAACTCCAGGCCCGGCCGCGGGACGTTGCCCTGGATCACGGCGATGGTTTGCGTCGGATAGCCGGTACCGTCCTGGACCGCCGGACGGCTGGCGAGGCCGGCGGCGAACGGCAGCAGAGCCACCGCGCCGGCGACCGCGACGGCGACCACTCCGCTGCCCGGGCGCGTGGCCACGCGGGAGATCAGCAGCGCGATACCGAAGCCGGCGAGAACGGTGACGAAGGCCAGTCCGGGAGCGCCGAGCACGGCGGCCACCGGCAGCAGCGGGCCGTCGGCCTGCGAGAAGGCGACGCCGCCCCACGGGAACCCGCCGAACGGCACCCTGGCCCGCAGGGCCTCGCCGGTGATCCAGGCGCCGGCCGCCCACAGCGGCCAGAGCGGAAGTCTTCGGGACGCCGCCGCGGCCAGCGCACCGAACGGGGCGACCAGCAGGGCCTCCGCGACCGATAGCGCGTACCACGGCAGGTCACCGACATAGACGTTGGTGAAGCTCAGCAGCGGCAGGTAGAAGGCCAGCCCGAAGACGAACGCGAGCCCGAGTCCGGACCGCCAGCTCCGCTGGTCCAGTGCGAGGCCGAGAAGGGCGAAACCGAGGATCGCCAACCACCACCGGGTGGACGGGGCGAACGCCGCGTACAGCGCAACGCCGCCGACCGCGGCCGCCAGCAGCCGAATGCCGCCACCGCCGAGCAGCGAGCGCCGCCAGCGGGTCAGCCGGCCCGGCCGGTCCGCCCGACGGTCCCGGCGCAGCCGGCGAAAGGTCGAAGAAGGCAGCTCCGGGGGATGGGCGGACTCGGTGCCCAGCGTCGGTGAAGCCACCGGTCCAGCCTATCGGCGGCACTGCCGGCCAGGGTCCGGCCGCGTGCCGGGCGCCGCTGCCGTCAGGTCGTCGCGGCGCCGCCGTCCGGATCGAGGAGCCACCGCTGCACCGCCGTCGCGGCGTCCCCGGCGGCGGCCTTCTCCGGAGCAGCTGCGGGGTCGCGTAACGCGGCGTCCACCCTGGTCAGGAAGGCATCTGCGGTCGCCTGCGCGACGGTGTGCAGGATGGCCGTGTCGATCAGCGCGCCGACCTTGCCCAAGGGCGGGCGATAGTTGCCCCGCAGCGCCAGCCGACTGGTGTCGTCGCCGGCCGCGTTCAGTTCGATGCCGGCATCGAAGACCGGCAGCAGGGACGTCAACTGGCCCGTTGCGACCCAGCGCAGCGGCACCACGGTCGCGTCGCCCTTGGCGACCGGCCGCAGCGACTGCACGAGCACCTGCGTGTGCAACCAGGCCGGGCCCGCGTCGAGCACCCGCTGACCCTCCTGGAACGCCGCCACGGCGTCGCCGCCGAGGTCCCCGCTGAGATTCAGGTACGTGCGCAGCCGATGCTGGGCCCTCGCGATCGGAACCGGGACCACCCGGACGGCGTGCACGAACATCATCACAACAAACCTCACGACGGCGCCGGCCCGACAGGGCCCAAAGTCCTCTACCTTCGAGGCTGTCTCGGGCCATGCCCATCGGCGGCCGTCAGCCGGTATCCGCCCTGGCTTCCGAGCGGGCCGGCTCGACGACGCGCGCGGCGGGGTATCGCATGGACCGCAGGCCCAACGCGGCGGCCCGCTCGTCCTCCGACATCCCACCCCAGATCCCGTACGGCTCCCTGGCTTCCAGGGCGTGCGTCCGGCACTCGCTGATCACCGGACAGCTGTTGCACACCGTCTTGGCCTGATTGATCCGCCTGCTCTTGGCGGGGTCGCGCTCCGAGGCAGGGTGAAAGAACATCGCGGTGTCCATGCCTCGGCATGCTCCGAACAGCTGCCACTCCCAATTCTCGACGTTCGGTCCGGGGATGCGCCCAATGTCAGCCACACTCAACACCTCTCAGGTCGTCATCGTTGACGACGTCGCCGCCGGATGAGGACCCGGCCGGATCTCGGTCACAAACTCGAACTGGCCCAATCGACCAGTTCGACAACATGCTGGTACTGCTTTCCTGTTGCTCTGTTCATACCCAACTCGCAGGTGCGGTTGCATGAGGCGAAAGCCCCGAATGTCCCGGCTGCGAGTTCGGCGGACTGGGCAGCGGTGGCCGACGCGGTCAGTTCGGGGTGCAGCAGGCCCCGGTCGCCGGCGAACCCACAGCACCCCCACGAATCGGGGACCGTCACGGTGTCGGCGACCGCGCCCGCGACCTCTCGCAGGGTGTCGTTCATCCCCATCCGGGTGGAGGAGCAGGTCGGGTGCAGGGCCAGAGCCGGCACCTTTCTGCTCAACTGGAGCCGCGGCAGTACCTGCTCGGCAACGAAGGTCACGCTGTCGACGATCTCCAGGCGCCGTAACGGCCGTCGGCAGAGGCGATCTCGCTCTCCAGCATCTGCCGCAGACCCTCGGTGCACGACGACGCATCGCAGACCACCGGCAGCTCGCCGTGCCGGCTCGCCTCCCACACCGCCGGCAGCACCCGCTCCGCCATCGCGGCGTAGCCGGCCTTCATGCCCTTGGAACGCCACGGAGTCCCGCAGCACAGGTCGGGCAGATCGGCCGGATGGCTCAGCGCGATCCCGGCCCGTTCACAAATCCGCTGGAACGATTCCCGGACCCCCGGCCCGGCATCGCCGGGCCCGAACATCGCCCCGACGCAGGCGGTGAAGTACACGGCCTGCGCAGCGGTCGGTTGCGGTCCCTGACGTGGTCGCTGCGGCCCTCCGGCGGGCAGCTCGGGTGACCACTGCGGCATCGTGTCCTGGTCGATCACCGTGCGCGCCAGCCGGTTCGGGCCGGTCACCAGTGCCGATGGCAGTTTGCCGACCGCGGTCAGTGCGACGGACGCCGCACGCGTCGTGCCGGCCCAGTGCCTTGCCGCCGTCTCCCAACCCTTGGCGGCGACCTTGCCCGCGCCCTCGGCCCGGAGCCGCTTCACCAGGTCGCCGGTGTTGATCAGCACCGGACACGCGGTCTGGCACATGCCGTCGACCGCGCAGGTGTCCACCGCGTCGTATTCGTACTCCTGCTCGAGTTCGGCGACCAGCGCGTCGTCGCCGTTGGTGGCCGCTCGCCGCATCTCGCGGCGCAGCACGATTCGCTGCCGCGGGGTGGTGGTGAGGTCCTTGCTCGGGCAGACCGGTTCGCAGTAGCCGCATTCCACGCAACGGTCCACCTCGGATTCGACGGTGGGGGTCACCTTGAGGTGGGTGATGTGCGCGTCAGAGTCCTCGCTGATCAGCACCCCCGGATTCAGCAGGTTCCGGGGGTCGCAGAGGATCTTGATCCGGCGCATGACGTCGTAGAGTTCGTCGCCGTACTGCCGGCGCACGTACGGGGCCATCATCCGGCCGGTTCCGTGCTCCGCCTTCAGCGACCCGCCGTGTCCGAGCACCAACTCGACCATGTCCTCGGTGAAACCCAGGAAGCGATCCAGAGGTCCGCCGCCGCCCAGTTTCTCGGTCAGCATGAAGTGGACGTTGCCGTCCTTGGCGTGACCGAAGATGACGCTGTCCTGGTAGCCGTGCCGGCCGAACAGTGCGGTCAGCTGCTCGCAGGTGTCCAGCAGCGCGGGCACCGGCACGACGACATCCTCCAGCAGCGCGGTCGTTCCCGACGGCCTCGCCTCGGAGACCGTGGCGTACAGGCCTTTTCGGGTGTGCCACAAGCTGGCCCGCGCTTTGGGATCGCCGGTCAGCTCCGCCGGGCTCGCCACCGGAAGTCGGCCGAGCACCGGAAGCGCTGCGGCGCTGGCGTCGGCAACCGCCGCGGCCGAGTCCGCCTGGTACTCGACCAGCAACGCGGCATGACGCTCGACGGTGATCCGGCGCAGCGTCTCGTCGGCCCGCGGGTCGGCCTGCCCGACTCGCAGCGACGACGCGTCCAGCAATTCGATGGTCGCCGGCCCGGTCTCCAGGATGGTCGACAGTGAACCCGTTGCGCCGCTGAGCGAATCGAAGACCAGCAGGCCGGTCATGGCGTGCCGCAGCAGCGGCACCGTGCGCATGACGACGGAGGAGACGAACGCCAGCGTCCCCTCGCTGCCCACCACCAGGTGGGCCAGGATGTCCGCGGGCGACGTGTAGTCGAGCAGCGAGTTGAGCCCGTAGCCCATGGTGTTCTTCATCGAGAACTGCTGCTCGATCTTGGCCGTCGACGCCGGATTCCCCCGGACCCGGTCCCGCAACTCCGAAAGCCCCTGGTACAGCACCGGTTCGAGTTGCCGGAGCCGCTCGTCGGCGTCCGGCGCGCCGGTATCGACAACGGTGCCGCTGGGCAGTACGAGCACGACCGAGTCCAGGGTGTTGTACGTGTTCGCCACGGTGCCGCAGGCCATGCCGCTGGAATTGTTGGCGACCACTCCGCCCAGCGTGCAGGCGATCTCGCTCGCCGGGTCGGGTCCGAGCTTGCGACCGAGCCGGGCCAGCCGGGCGTTCACCTGACGGATGGTGGCGCCCGGGCCGATGCGGACCCGCGCCCCGTCGTCCAGGATCTCGATGTCCCGGAAGTGCCTGCGGGTGTCCACCAGCATGCCGTCGGTCCCGGCCTGCCCGCTGAGGCTGGTGCCGCCGGACCGGAAGGTCAGCGGCACTCCCTGGGCGGCCGAGACGGCGAACAACCGGCCGACATCGGCGGCGTTCCCCGGGGTGACCACCACGCTCGGGACGAGCGCGAAATGCGAGGCATCGTGCGCCATCTTCAACCGGTCCGTCGCCCGGTTGCGGACCTGCCCGTCGCCGGTCAGCGCGGTGTGCAGGGCCGACAGAAGCCCCGGCGGGGAGGCCGGCAGGGTGGTGGGAGCGGCGTGGTGGGAACGCTTGGGGAGGGTGGTCGTCACGGGCTGACAACCATCCAGCCCAGGACCGGGGTGGACTGCAGGTACACCAGGACGCACATCCCCAGCAGCAGGCCGAGACTCCACCAGATGACCTTGCGGAACAGCACGCTCTCCTTGCCTTCCATGCCGACGACCACGGCGGCGATGGCCAGGTTCTGCGGGGAGATCATCTTGCCGAGCACGCCGCCGGAGGTGTTGGCCGCCGCCAGCAGGTAGGGGCTGATCCCGGTCTCGGTCGCGGCGGTGGTCTGCAGCAGGCCGAACAACGAGTTGGACGAGGTGTCGGAACCGGTGACGGCGACGCCGATCCAGCCAACGACCGGCGACAGGAACGCGAAGAACCCGCCGGTCGCAGCCAGCGCGAGCCCGAGCGTGACGGTCTGGCCGGAGAAGTTCATCACGTACGCCAGCGCCAGGACGGCCACGACGGTCAGGATGGTGAACCTGAGTTGGACGACGACCGCAACCAAGGCGCCAAAGGACTTGGAGACTGACAGCCGGTACAGGATGGCGGTGAGCACACCAGCGACCAGAAGCACGGTGCCCGCTGCGCTGAAGATGTTGAAGTTGAAGGTGGTCGCGGAGAGGGGCTGTCCCTCACTGTTGAGCACATCGAGGCCCGGCCAGGCGAATTTCCAACCCGAATGGGCATCCAGGAACGTCTTCAGCGGTCCGAACGAGACGAGCGTGAACAGGACGACGACGATCAGGTAGGGCGCGAATGCCATCAGCGCGCGGCCAGCGGTCAGCGGGGCGGTCGGCATTGCGTCGCCGCCACCGGTCGCCGAACTGCCGGTGCCCGAACTGCCGGTGCCCGAACTGCCGGTGCCCGAACTGCCGGTGCCCGAACTGCCGGTGCCCGAACTGCCGGAACCGCCACTGCCGGTGGGGCCGACCGGCTGCAATTCGGTTGAACTGTCGGCGGTCATGACCTCGGCGGGCTGCCACACCCGCAGCAACAGCACCAGCGCGAGCGCGCCGGCCAGCGAGGCGACGATGTCGGCGACCTGGTAGCTGAAGAAGTTGGAACTGAGGTACTGCGCGACGGCGAACGCGCCGCCGCCGACCAGGGCGGGCAGCCAGGTCTGCCGTACGCCACGCCGACCGTCGACCATCAGCACCAGGATCAGCGGCACGAAGACCGCCAGGATCGGCGTCTGCCGGCCGACCATGGCGCCCAACTGATCCGGATCCAGCCCGGTGATCTTGGCCAGAGTGGTGATCGGTACGGCGATCGCGCCGAATGCCACCGGCGCGGTGTTGGCGACAAGGGCCACGGAGGCCGCCTTGACCGGCCGCATCCCGACGGCGATCAGCATCACAGCGGTCACGGCGACGGGCGTGCCGAATCCGGCCAATGCCTCCAGCAGTGCGCCGAAGCAGAAGGCGATGATGATGGCCTGGATCCGCTGATCCGGCGACAGCGAGCCGAAAGCCTGCCGCAGCACCAGGTCGTAGCCGGTGAGTTCGGTCAGCCGGAAGATCCAGATCGCGGTCAGCACGATCCAGATGATCGGGAAAAGCCCGAACGCAGCACCCTCGGTCGCGGCGAGCAGTGCCTGGCCGGCCGGCATCCCGAACGCGAAGATGGCCACCCCGAGCGCGACCACAAGGGATGCGATTCCTGCTTGCCACGCCTTCCATTTCAAGGCCCCCAGCAACACGAACAATGTCACCAACGGCAGCGCCGCGATCAGCGCGGACAGGGCCAGTGACCCCCCTACCGGATCGGCAACTTGCTGGAACATCGGCACTCCCTTGTGTCGGCCCGAGGGCGGTTGAGCCGCGGCCGTCGATGCGCTCGCGGCGATCGCTAAGTTGTAAGACAAGTACACACGTCTGTCAATTCGGGTGACTCATTGAGAGACAAATCGGGCCACACCGGTAGCCTGAGCGGCGACCGCCCGGGCAGCTAGGGCACTAGGTCCCGTTCGGCTCGCTGCCGGGGGACTCGGGCGGCACGGCACAGTGTGAGAAAGGCACCGCATGAAGGGACTGAAGACCGTCTCGGTCGTCGACGCCCTGACCGCGTCCTTGCGTTCGCGGGTCCTGGACGGTGACATCGATCCCGGAGTCGGCCTCACCGAGACCGATGTGGCCAACGAGTACGAGGTGTCCCGACCGACAGCCAAGGCCGCGATCAGCCACCTCGTGCAGGAGGGCCTGCTCCGCCGGGAGGCACATCGTTCCGCCCAGGTGCCCACGCTCTCCCGCGATGACGTCGAGGATCTGTTCCTGGTACGGACGCCGCTCGAGCTCGAAATGGTGCATCGGATGGCCGGCCGTCCGATCCCGTCCGCCGCCGGTCAGGCGGTCCGGGATCTGGCAGCGGTTGAGCCGTCCGCCGGGCACAGCAAGTTCGTCGAGGCGGACCTGCGGTTCCACCTCGTGCTGGTGCTCGCGGTGGACAGCCCCCGGCTGACCAGGATGTACAGCGCGCTCAGCGGCGAGATTCACTTGTCGATGGTCCAGTCGCGTTACGCGCTCGGCCGCGATCGGATCGTCGAAGAGCACGACGCCGTGTTGCAGGCGCTGCAGGACGGCGACGGGCCGCTCGCGGAGTCGCTGATGCGCGCGCACCTCGAGGGGGCCCGGGACGCCCTGGCCCGGCAGTTCGACGACCTCGCCGCGCAACAGAGCGGCTGATCGGATCCAGCCGCACCGAGCGCGGCCTGTACCGAAACCGGCTGTACCGAAACCGGCTGTACCGAAACGGTCTCACTCGAACAGGCCGGTGTCGAACACCGGCCGACCACCGACCAGGGTGGCCAGGGCGGACGGCAGTTCCACCCCCGGATTCAGGTCCGGGAGCAGCGGAACCCTCGACCGCGGGTCCGTCGACCAGCGGGCCACCGACGGGTCGGCGGCCGGGCGCACCAACTCCCCCGCCCGCAGGATCGCCAGGTGCGCGGGCGCCCCGATGGCGATGGTGCCGACCTCCCGATCGGTCCGGCCGGCGGCCCGGTGACCGCCGCGGGTGTGCGCGGTGAACGCCGCCCGCGGGGAGAGGCTGCTGCCGGGCGTCCGGTGGTGGGCCGCCGCCTGCACCGCCGCCCAGGGGTCGGCCGGGGTCACCGGGGCGTCGGACCCGAAGGCCAGCGCGACACCGGCGGCGGCCATCGTCGCGAACGGGTTCATCGCTGCGGCCCGGTCCGCACCCACCCTGGCGACGTAGAGACCGTCCGGCCCGCCCCAGGCGGCGTCGAACAACGGTTGCACGCTGGCGATCACACCGGCGGCCGCGAACGCGGCGATGTCGTCGTCGTCCGGCATCTCGGCGTGCTCCACTCGGTGCGCGCAGCCGGCCAGCCGGACCGTCGCGTTGTCACCCAGCCGGCGCGCCGCCTCCTGCAGTGCCAGGGCCACCGCTCGTACCGCATCGTCACCGATCGCATGGAAACCCGCCTGCACCCCGGCCAGCGTGCAGGCCACCAGGTGGTCGGCGATCTGCTGATCGGTGAGGTAGCGCGCCCCGCGGTTGCCGGGTTGGTCGTCGTAGTCCCGGCGCAGCGACGCCGTGCGGGAGCCGATTGCGCCGTCGATCACCAGGTCGCCGCCCAGCGCGTGGGCACCCGTCTCGGCCAGGACCGCGTGGGCCTGCTCGGGATCGGTGACGGCCGCCGCGAGGTAACCGCGGACGTCGATCGGCCCGTCGAGAGCCAGCAGGGACGCGAGGTCGGCGCGGCCGGTCCGGTCGTCGACGGCGCACTCGTGCACCTCGACCATGCCGCGGGCGGCGGCCGCGGTCAGGAACGCGCGCTGGGCGGTGGACCGCTGGGAAACGGAGAGGTGGTCACGAGCAACGGCTCTCACCGCCGCGTGGGCCTGCCGGGTGACCGGCCCGGTGTCGGACCAGCCGGTCAGGCCGGCGCCCTCGGGCACCCCGGCGGCGAGCGCCGAGCTGACCTGGGCCGAATGCACGTCGATGCGGGAGAGGTAGGCCGGTCGGTGTCCCACCGCGTCATCGATCTCCAGGCGGCTGGGCGGGCGCTGTTCGGGCCACCGGGTGTCCTCCCAGCCGTGTCCCCAGATCACCCCCGACGGGTTCGCCGCCGCGAAGCCGCGCACCCGGGAGAGGCATTCGGCCAGCGACGCGCAGTTCGTGAGGTCGAGCCCGGACAGCGCGAGCCCGGCTTCGGTGCTGTGCACATGGGCGTCGACGAATCCGGGGACAACGAGTGCCCCCTGCAGATCGATCACCCGATCCGGCTCACCGGCCACCGGTACGGCGTGCTCGGCGCCGATCCAGCTGATCGTGCCGTCGGCGATGGCCAGCGCGGTGGCGTCCGGATCCGCGGAGGTGTGGATGCGGCCGTTGCGCAGCAGGGTGAGCGTCATCGGCGATCAGTCAACAGGACTGCCCGCCCGTCGCGTCACCCAGGGTTCGCCGGGCACACCATCGGGTGGTTGCCCGAGTTGCGGGGGAAAGTCCGCCCAGGCTGTCGGTGGAATCTGTCACAGTGATCCGGTGAGCACGCCGCCCGAGTCGACCAGCGTCGGTACATCCCGTCCTGGCGCGGCACCCGGCGCAGTCGCGCCGATCGGGTCGGCGGGCGCTCCCGGGACCGTGGCCGTGGACCTCGCCCGCGGCCTCACCTCGGCGCAGGTGGCGGAGCGGGTCGCCGCCGGCCAGGTGAACGCGACGAGTCAGGCGTCGTCGCGGTCGCTGTGGATCATCTTCAAGACCAACGTCTTCACCCGCTTCAACGCCATCCTCGGCGCACTGTTCGTGCTGATCCTCAGCACCGGCTCGCTTGCCGATGGCCTGTTCGGAGTCGTACTCGTCGTCAACTCGGCGATCGGCATCGGTCAGGAGTACCTCGCCAAGCGCAAGCTCGACCGGCTGGCGCTGCTGAACTCCCCCACCACCAGGGTGCTGCGGGACGGAACGCTCATCGAGATCCCCACCGCCGATGTCGTTCTCGACGACCTGATAGAACTGCGCACCGGCGATCAGGTGCCTGCGGACGGGACCATGCTGTCCACCTCCGGGCTCGAGGTCGACGAATCGAACCTGACCGGCGAGGCCGACGCGATACCGAAGAACGACGGCGACGACGTCCGGTCGGGAACGACGGTGGTCGCCGGCACGGGCCGGTTCAGCGCCGCCGCCGTCGGCCCCGACTCGTACATCAACAGAATCGCGGCCGAGGCGAAGAAGTTCACCAAGACCCGGTCGGAGATCCAGGAATCGGTCAACCAGCTGCTGAAGTACATCACCGTCGTCATCATCATCGCGCTACCGCTGCAGATCTGGTCGCAGTACCGGGCGATCGGCGACCAGGGTTGGCAGCAGGTGATCATCCGGTCGACCGGCGGGCTGGTCGGATTGGTGCCGGAGGGGCTGGTGCTGCTGACCTCCGTTGCGTTCCTGCTCGCCGCGGTCCAGCTGACCCGGCAGCAGGTGCTGGTGCAGGAGCTGCCGGCGGTCGAGGGACTCGCCCGGGTCAACGTGGTGTGCCTGGACAAGACCGGGACGCTGACCGTCGGGGACATCGCCTTCGAGGACTGCGAGCCCTGCGCGGAGCTGACCGGCGACGAGATCCGGGCAGCCCTCGGCGCGCTCGCCGACGACCCCAATGCGAACGGAACGCTCAAGGCGTTGGCGTCAGCGCTGGACGCCCCCACCGGCTGGGCGCGCGAGGTGACGATCGCCTTCAACTCGGCCCGCAAGTGGAGCGCCGCCTCGTTCACCGGCCGCGGCTCACTGATCTTCGGTGCACCGGACGTGCTGCTCGCCGACGACGACCCGCTGCGCGCCAGGGTGGGCGAACTGGCGGCGACCGGACGGCGGGTGCTGCTGCTGGCCAGGTCGCAGTCGCCGCTGCACGGGCAGGAGCTGCCGACGGACATCAGCTCGGTCTCCCTGGTCACGCTGACCGAGCAGGTCCGGCCGGACGCGGCGGAGACGCTTGGCTACTTCCGCGAACAGGGCGTCCAGATCAAGATCATTTCCGGCGACAACCCGACGACCGTCGCCGCGATCGCCCGCCGGGTCGGACTGGACCTCGGCCCGGACGCCGTCGTCGATGCCCGGACCATCGGTGAGGACCCCGAGGAGCTGCGCGAGATCGTCCGCACCACCACCGTCTTCGGCCGGGTGTCCCCGGAGCAGAAGCGCGCGCTGGTGCAGGCCCTGCAGCGAGAGGGGCACGTCGTCGCGATGACCGGCGACGGGGTAAACGACGCGCTCGCCCTCAAGGACGCCGACATCGGCGTGGCGATGGGCAACGGCGCGCAGGCCACCAAGGCGGTTGCCCAGCTTGTGCTGCTGGACGGCCGCTTCTCGCACCTGCCGTCGGTGCTGGCCGAGGGTCGGCGGGTGATCGGCAACGTGGAGCGGGTGGCGAACCTTTTCGTGGCCAAGAACGTGATGAGCCTGATCGCCATCATCTCCGCCGCGCTGTTCACGCTGCCGTTCCCGTTCCTGCCACGCCATCTCACGTTGGTGTCAGCGGTGACGATCGGCATCCCGGCGTTCTTCCTGGCCCTCGGCCCGAACAAGCGCCGGTACATCCCCGGCTTCCTGCGCCGGGTGTTGCGGTTCGCGGTGCCGTCCGGGGTGGTGGCGGGTCTGGTCGTCCTGGTGTCGTATGTGCTGGCCCGGAACACCGTCGGTGCGCCGCCCGCGTCGGAGTGTCTGGTGAAGACCGAGGGCAGCAGTTCGGTCGCCAACGTCATCTGCTGGCAGCCGTCCTCGGCGGCCACGATCGCGCTGCTGGTCACCGCGTTCTGGATCCTGGTTGTGTTGTCCCGGCCGTTCCGTCCCTGGAAGACCTTGTTGCTGGCCGCCATGGTGGGGATCGCGGCGCTGGCCTTTCTCACCCCGATGGGCCAGAGCTTCTTCAACTTCTCGCTGACGCCGGCCATCCTCTGGCAGTCGTTGGTGGTCGGGGCGATCGGTGCGGCGGCGATCGAGATCATCTACCGGACCGAGCCGGGCATGCGGGCGGCGACCGCCGACTAGGAAGGCCTGCGGCATCGCATCTGTCGGGTGACGACTGCCGCGCATGGGTTTATCGTCCGTTCATGAAAATCGGCATCGGCATGCCCAACCCCGTCCCCGGCTGTCCCGGACCGCTGTTGCCCGCGTGGGCGCTCGCCGCCGAGCAGCGCGGCTTCCCCACCCTCGCCACCATCGACCGGGTGGCCTTCGGCAACCATGACTCACTCATCGCGCTGGCCGCCGCGGCGGCCGTCACCCAGCGCATCGAACTGCTGACCAACATCCTGGTGCTGCCCACCCGTGACCCCGTGCTGATCGCGAAGGAGGCCGCCACGGTCGCGGCCATCTCCCAGGGGCGGCTCACCCTCGGCGTCGGGGTCGGCGGCCGGGAGGACGACTTCACGGTCACCGGAACGTCTTTCGCGGGCCGCGGCAAGCGAACGGACGAGATGCTGCAGACCATGCAGGCCGCCTGGCGCGGAGAACCGGTGGCCGGCAGCCCCGAGCCCGTGGTGCCGACCGTGCCGGGTGGCACCGTGCCGCTGCTGATCGGCGGCGGCGGCGCGGCGAGCGTGCGACGCACCGTGCAGTACGGCGTGGGTTGGACGGCGGGCGGCGCATCGCCCGATCAGATGGCGCCGGTCATCGCCCAGGTGCGGGAGGCCTGGCAGCAGGCCGGCAAGCCCGGACACCCGAGGATCCTGGCCCTGGCGTACTTCTCGATCGGCGACGACGTGGAAGCGGCCTCCGTTGGCTACCTGAAGCACTACTACGGCTTCCTGGGTTCCTACGCCGAGATGATCGCCGGTGGTGCGCTGCGCGGGGACGGCATCACTGCGGCGCTGCCGGCGTACGAGGACGCCGGGGTGGACGAGCTGATCCTGGACCCGACGGTGGCCGACCTGTCCCAGGTGGAGCGGCTGGCCGACCTGGTGCTCTGAGCGGCGTCCGTCCACTACCCGCCCGGCCGCCGTTCACCCCGGGAAGGGTCAGCGCGCGGTGCGCTCCTCCTTGAGCCGGTGCGGCACCCGCAGCAGCCGGACGGCGGTCACCAGCACCAGACCGCCCAGCAGGTTGCCCAGCGCCGACCAACCGAGCGCGCCGAGCCAGTCGAGATAGGTGTAATCGGCCTGCCCCGACCACAGGCCCGCGAACATCAGGATCGAGTCCAGCACCGAGTGGAACAGCTGCGCGCCGACCAGGACGAACGAGAACAGGATCGCGGGGACCAGCTGCACACCGAGATTCTCGGTGGCCTGCTGCATGCGGGTCATCAGGGTGATCACGGTGCCGGCCAGCACGGCGAGGAAGAAGGATTGCCAGGACACGCCCAGATGGGCGTAGTGCGAGCCCGATTCGGCGGCGGTCGACCCGAGTTGCGGCAGCGCCGCAATGATCATTCCGGCGATCAGAAAGCCGCCGACCAGGTTCGCGGCCAGGCTGACCAGCCAGAGCCGCAGCAGTTGCGTGACGGTGCCGTGCCGAGCAACCACGGCCGTCACCGGTACCAGGAAGTTCTCGGTGAACAACTCGCTGCGCGCGAGCAGCAGTGCCACGAACCCGACGGTGAACGCCAATGCCGCCAGCAGCGAATTGCCGGTCTCGTGCTTGACCACCAGGTACATCAGCACGCCGACGCCGACGTCGATGCCGCCCAGAAAGCCCGTGGCCAGCAGCGGCAACAGCGGTCTGGTGAGCCGGGTCTCGCCCTCCGACACCAGGCGCTCGAAGGCCTCCTCGAGCTCGGGCTCCTCGCGGGCGCCGGGCGGCGCGACCAGGTCGCCGGGGCCGCCCGTGGGGCCGTCCGTCACTGTGCCTCCAGGGTTGGGAAATACGGGGTGCTCCGCGCTTTGCCGGATCGGCTCGATAGGGGGCGCCCGGTCGTCATGGAAACGGGCTCATCCGGCTGTACCCGTCGGCGTACGGTTCACGCGGTCGGTCGCACGGCCGCTTCAGGCCTCGCCGAGGCCTCCTCCCCCGACGGCCGTCCACCAGGAAGCACGAACGCCGCCAGTAGCATCACCACCGCAAGCACCAAGGTCGCCAGGAAGACGTCGTGGGTGGCGTCGGCAAGAGCGCCCGGATCCGAATCAGCCGAGGCCGAGCCGCCGAGGGTCGCGTTGGCAATGGCACCGAACACCGCCACCCCGACAGCACTACCGATCGACCGGAAGAACAGGTTGTTCGCCGTGACGACGCCTCTCTCGGACCAACCGACGCTGCTCTGCGCGGCGATGAGCGTCGGACTCGCGACCAGCCCCATGCCGAGGCCGACGACGAAACAGCATGCCCCGACCTCCCAGACGGTCGAACCGGCGCCGAGCAGAGTGGTCAGCGCTCCGCCGATCACCACCAGCACGGTGCCGATCAGCGCCGTCCGGCGAAAGCCGATCCGCAGGTAGAAGCGGCCGGACAGCGCGGCCGAGATCGGCCAGCCGATCGTGAGGGTGGCCAACGCGAAACCGGCCACCAACGGCCCGGTGCCCAGCACGGTCTGCACGAAGGTCGGGATGTACGTGGTGAATCCGAACAGCACGGCACCGACCAGCAGCGCGATGGTGGCGCTGGCGATCAACACGCGGCGGGTGAAGACCCACAGCGGCAGCACCGGCTCCTCGGCTCGCCGCTGGACAAACACGAACAGGGCGATCAACGCCAATCCGGCCGCCAGCACACCGATGCCCACCGCGGAGTTCCAGGCCCAAGCCTGCCCGCCCTCGAGCAGACCCAGGATCACCAGAGTGCAGCCGATCGTCAGGCTGGCGCTGCCGAGGTAGTCGATCTTGTGGTGCACCTTGGTGACGGACTCCTGGAAGCGCCGGATCAGCATCCACGCAGCCAGCCCGCACAGCGGGATGTTGACCAGGAAGATCCACCGCCAGCTCAGATACTCCGAGAACACCCCGCCCAGCGCCGGTCCCACCACCGCCGACATCGCCCAGACGCTCGCCAGGTAACCCTGCGCCTTCGCCCGTTCCGCCAGCGTGTAGATGTCGCCGGCAATGGTGATGCTCATCGGCTGCACAGCGCCGGCGCCGAGGCCCTGCACGGCGCGGAAGGCGATCAGCGCCGGCATGCTCCAGGCCACCCCACAGAGAATGGACCCGAGCAGGAACAGGCCGATTCCGAACAGCATCAGCGGTTTTCGCCCGAAGGTGTCCGCAAGCTTGCCGTAGACAGGGACCGACACCGCCTGCGCCAGCAGGTACACCGAGAACAGCCACGGGAACTGCGAGAAGCCCCCCAGGTCGCTGACGATCGAGGGAACCGCGGTGGCGACGATAGTCGAGTCCAGTGCGACCAGGGACGTGCTGAGCATCAGCGAGATGAGGATGGGGCCGCGCTCGGACCGGAACCCGACCGTCGACCGCTGGACTTCTGCCGTCACCCGCCGGCTCCCTTCTGACACCCGTGGCGCGCCGGCGTTCCGCCCGACCCGTTATTCAGACTAACCTTCGTCCGCGCCGGCTCATTCCGCGTCGGCCGTCGGTCGCCCGTCATCGGTCAACCGATCGTGACCTCCAGTCCGGTGTGTGCGGCGGCGAAAGCCAACTGGTCGGCGTACTCGGCGGCCAGGGCGCTCGCCGGTTTGCCCATGCCGTGGCCGGCGCGGGTGTCCACCCGGAGCAGCACCGGCGCCGGACCGCCCTGGCAGTGCTGCAGCTCGGCACCGAACTTCAGTGAGTGCGCCGGCACCACCCGGTCGTCGTGGTCGCCGGTGCAGATCAGGGTGGCCGGATAGTGATCCTGCGCCATCCTCACGGCGACCACGTGGACGATCACGTCCTCGGCGTCGACGAGCGCCACCCTGACGCCTGCGGTGCGGGCCATCCGTCCGCCGGCCACGCCGCCGACCACGTCCACGGGCCGGACTGCGGCCACGAGGCGATCCCGCACGGCGACCACGTCGACTACCTCGTCGACGGGCATCTGCACCACCAGCACGACGGCCACTGCGACGACCACGGCACGGTCGTCCTCGCCGACGGCTGAGCGGGCGCGATCTCAGCCGCGCGCCGCGCAGCGCGGACAGCGGCCGTGCAGCACCACGTCGTGTGCGTCCACCTGCCATAGAGCCGGCGGGCGACCGCTGCGATCGACCGTTCGAGCGCGTCGTCGTGGAACGCGGTCGTCTCGCCGCAGTCGTCGCAGACCACGTGGTGGTGGTGCTCACCGTCGGCGTGCACGAGCTCGTAGCGGCGCTCGCCCTCGCCGAGATCGAGCGCGCGGACGAGGATGCGCCTCCTGCAGCGCGCCGAGCGCGCGGTAGACGCTCGCGGTTCCGACGCGGTCACCGGCGGCGAGCATCCGGCTCGAGAGCTCGGCGACGGTGCAGCGCCCGTCGTGCTCGGCGAGCGCGTCGATGACGGCGCTGCGCGCACCCCCCGAGCGGTGCCCGCGCGCGGCGAGCTCTCCCCGCGCACGCTCGGCCCACGCCGTTCCCCGGGCGCTCATGTCGTACTCCCCCGGCGTGCGAGTGCGAGCGTCGAGCGACCCGTCAGCAGCAGCACGAAGGCCGTGCCGAGCGCCAGCGTCACGCTGGCTCCGGCCGCGACGTCGGCGTGGTAGGAGAGCCAAAGGCCGGCGACCGACGCGAGCGCGGCGACGAGCGTCGCCACCATCATCATCGGCGCCATGCGGCTGCTGACGAGGCGCGCCGACGCCGCCGGGCCGACGAGCATCGCGACGACCAGCAGGCTGCCGAGCGCCTGCACGGCGACAAGCGTCGCGAGCGCGATCAGCAGCGCGAGGACGACGTCGAAGGCCAGCGGCGAGCGGCCGAACGCTCGTGCGTTGACACGGTCGAACCCGACGAGCAGCAGGCTCAGGTGCAGCACCGCGAGCAGCCCCGTCACGGCGACCGCGAGCGCCGCGGTCAGGAGGATGTCGGCATCGCTCACGCCGAGGACGTCGCCGAAGAGGATCCCGTCGAGCCCGGCGGGCGCCGAGACCGCCAGAGCCCGAGCAGCACCCCGAACCCGAGCAGCAGCGTCGTCACCACCACCGATGTCGCGGACCCGGGATCCAGCCGCGGCACGCGCGCGACGAGCGCGATCGCGACCGCGGCGACGAGCAGCCCGACGGCGCCGCCGAGCAGGATCGGCACGCCGAGGATCCCGGCCGCGACGAGCCCCGGCAGCATCCCGTGCGCGAGCGACTCGGCGCTGTACGACAGGTCCGAGAAGACGATCCAGCAGCCCCGGCCGCCGCTGACGACGCCGATCAGCACGAGCTCGGCGACGCCGCGGACGACGATGCCCTGCCGCAGGGGCTCGAGCAGCCAGTCGATCATCGCGCGGCTCCGTGGTGGTGGTGGGCCGGCAACAGCACCGGCGGCCCGTCGCCGAGCTCGACGATCTCGCCGCCGTACGTTCGCTCGATCACGGCCGGCGTCAGCGCACGCCCGGGCGGGCCGAATGCGATCTGCACCCGGTTCAGGCACAACACCCGGTCGGCCGCGCGCGCCTGGTCCAGGTCATGCGTCGCCATCAGCACCCCGCGCCCTTCGCGCGCGAGATCGCGCAGCACCGTCTCGAGCTGTTCTGCGCTCGGCAGGTCGAGCCCCGCGAACGGCTCGTCGAGCAGCAGCAGCGGCGCATCCTGGACCAGCGCGCGGGCGACGAGGACCCGCTGGCGCTGGCCGAGCCCGGGAGGTCGCCGAACGTCGTGTGCGCGAGCTCGCTCAGGCCGACGCGCGCCAGCGCCTCGCGGGACGCCGCGCGGTCGGCGCGGCCCAGCCTGAGCCACCGGGGAAGCCTTAGACACGGCGCCCATCAGCGCCACGTCGAGCGCGCTGACGGGGTAGTCGAGCCGCCAGCGCTCGGTCTGCGGCACGAGCGCGACCCGCGGCGCCGCGAGGGCGAGCGTCCCGCCCCCGACCGGCAGCTCGCCCGTCCGCCAGCGGAACAGCGTCGACTTTCCGCCGCCGTTGGGCCCGAGCACCGCGATGCGCTCGCCGGCGCAGGCGCTGAACGTGACGCTCGCTATCGCCGGGACGAGCGAGCCGGGATAGGTCGCCGCGACGTCGTCGGCGGTGAGCAGCGTGGTCGTCATGCCGCGCCCGGGACGACCGCTGAGAGGACGGGCGCGGGCCTGCGCGCGAGCGCGATCGCTCGCCCGAGGCGCCCGGCGCGAAGACGGTGCCCGCGAGCACGGCGATCGCGGCCCCCGGGGGCACGTCGAGCTGGAACGAGATCCACAGTCCTCCGACCCCCTCGAGCCCCGTGAGCACGACGGTCGAAAGCTGCCAGCTGCGCATCCGATCCATGACCAGCCGCGTGGTCGCGGCGGGAACCACGAGCAGCGCCGTCGCGAGCAGCGCGCCGACCGCCGCAAGCGCCGCCACCGCCACGAGCGCGACCAGCACCACGAGAACGATGTCCGTCGCGCCCTGCCGGCGCGCCCCGGGCTGCGCGCCGGCGAAGCCCGTCGCGAGCCAGCGCGGACCGATCACCAGCGCCGCGATGGCGGCCGCGGCCGCCGCGGCCGCCGCGAGCCGCAGGTCGGCCCCGTCGATCAGCAGCAGGCTGCCGAAGAGGAGGCGGTCCACGCGAGCCTGCGAGCCGAAGACGTCACTCGCGAGCACCACACCGAGCGCCAGCGTCACCGCGAGCGCCAGCGCCGTCACGCTGTCGGCGCCGGTTCCGCGGCGGCGGGTGAGCAGCCCGACGACAGGCGCCATGATGAGCGCGGCGCCGAGCGCGCCGAGCGTCGCCGAGAAGCCGAGCCCGTCCGCGAGCACGAGGCCGGGGAACGTCGCCGTCCCGACGGCGTGCGCGAAGAACGCCATCCCGCGCAGGACGACCCACGTGCCGAGCAGGCCCGCGGCGACCGCGAGCAGGAGCACCTCGACGATGCCACGCTGGAAGAACGGCAGGGAGAACGGGTCCAGCATCGGCGCGGACCGTTTCAAGAATGAGAATCGTTCTCGACAGGCGGCCGCGGCCGCCCGGCGCCGCCTCAGCCCGCGGCGAGTCCGCCGCTCGTGGGGCCGACGCGCACGGGGATCGACTTCGCCTTGACGACCTGCCCGCTCGAGCGGGCGCTGCACGACGAGCCGGTAGCTCCCGGTACGGGGGAGCCGCACGCGGATCGCGAACGCCTTGCGCCCCTTGCGGCTGACGATCGCCACGCGCCGCCAGCGGCCGGCGGAGCGCCGCTGCACGACGACCTTCAGCGTGCCGGACGGGCGCATCGAGCCGCGCAACGTCACAAGGCCCGGGCCGACGAGGGTCGCCGCGTCGGCGGTCACGCTCAGCGCGGGGACCAGCGCGACGCTCACGGGCAGCGACACCGCCTGCAGAGCGTTGGCGCGCGCAAGGCCGCCGCGGGTCCACGCGGCGCTCGCGACTACAACGCACCGTAGGCATTTGTTCGTGGTCGTGCTCGCGCGATCGTGACCCAGGAGCCCCCGGGCCCGCGCTTCTCGATCCGCACGG
>CAVWTC010000006.1:0-183255 GCA_963757645.1 uncultured Actinomycetota bacterium | reverse complement strand
CGACGGCCAACTGAACCCGGCCGCCGGACAGAACGTCCAAGGTCGCCAGCCGTCCGGCCAGTTCGTACGCCTTCACCCGGGGGAGGGGGGTGAGCAAGGTGCCGAGCCGAATCCGCTCGGTCCGCATCGCCGCGGCAGTGAGGAGGATCCAAGGGTCGGTGGACCAGAGCGCCTCCCAGGTGAAGATGGCGTCCCAGCCGGAGTTCTCGGCCGCCACCGCGAGCTCGACGAACTCCTTCGGTGTTGCCGCACTGATGACGATTCCAGCTCGAAGTTGCGTCATCCGAGCACTGTCCCACCGGGCACCGACAGTGGCACCCGACCGCGGCCGACCGCACCCGAGTTCCGTCCGGCTCAGGGAGGCAGCACCGGCATCTCGATCGAACTCCGCCGGTGCAGCAACACGGCGCGGGTCACCGACGACGACCCGAACTTCTCCCGCACCCCGTCCAGCGCCGCGTCCAGGGCCGCGCCGGTGGCGTCCTCGAACGGCAGCTCCAGCTGCAGCGACTCGTTGTCCAGGTTCGCCACCGCGATCCCGACCAGCGTCAGGCCCTGCTGCCGGATCATCGGCATCGCCACCTGCACCAGGGAGCGGACGGTGGCCAGGATCGTCGCGGTGTCGGCAGTCGCCCGGCCCAAGGTGCGGGACCGGGTGACCCGGCTGAAGTCGTCGAACCGCAGCCGCAGCACCACCGTCCGGCCGACCCGGTCGGCCTTGCGCATCCGCCGGGTCACCCGGTCGACCAGGCCCACGACCACGGCGTCGATGTCTGCCGGCTGGTGGCGCGCTCGCCCCATCGCGTGCTGGGATCCGATGGACCCGCGGCGGTGGCCGACCCGGACCCGCCGCGGGTCGCGGTTGTGCGCCAGCGCGTGCAGGTGCCGCCCGGACGCCTGACCGAGGATCGACACCAACCCGGCCTGGCCGAGCCCGGCGACCTGGCCGACCGTGTAGATACCTATTTCGTTGAGCTTGGCGGTGCTCTTCGGGCCGACACCCCACAGCCGCTGCACCGGCAGCGGGTGCAGGAACGCCAGTTCCTCCGCCGGCGGAACCACCAGCAGGCCATCGGGCTTCGCGACCGCGCTGGCCACCTTGGCCAGGAACTTCGTCCGCGCGACGCCGACGGTGATAGGCAGGCCGACGCTGTCCTTGACCTCCTGACGCAGCCGCGCAGCGATCTGCGCCGGTTGCCCGGACACCCTGCCGAGCCCGCCGACGTCGAGGAACGCCTCGTCGATGGACAGCCCCTCGACCAGCGGTGTGGTCCGGCGGAACACCTCGAAGACGTCCTTGGAGGCCCGGGAGTACGCGGACATCCGCGGCTCGACCACGACCGCGTCCGGGCAGAGTTCCCGCGCCCGACGCCCGCCCATCGCGGTCTTGACGCCCCTGTCCTTCGCCTCGTAACTGGCCGCGAGCACCACCCCGCCGCCGACGATCACCGGCTTCCCGAGCAGCGCGGGGTTGTCCCGCTGCTCGACGGAGGCGAAGAACGAGTCGAGGTCGGCGTGCAGGATGGTCGCCTCGGTTCCCGCGACGACGGCGCTCACGAACACATGTTCGCATCAAACGGCCTGAGATGCGAGCACCGCCGCGACCGTCACCGAGATCGAGACAAGTCAGCCGCGGCCGCCCCGGTACGATCCGACGCTCCAGGCGTTGCCCTCCGGGTCCAGGAACGCGCACTCCTTGCTGCCGTAGTCGGTCTCCGCGAGGGGCCGGAGCATTTCCCAGCCGGCCGCCGTCACCCGGGCGGCGACGGCCTCGACGTCGTCGGTGGACAGGTAGGCCGACGAGGTGCCGGGAGCGCCGGCCTCGCCGGACCACCTGTCGGTCGCGGGCTCGGAGCCGAACATGATGCCGCCGCCGTCGGGCCAGGCCAACTCGGCGTGGGTGATCGGCCGGTCGTCGCCGCGGTACACCTGGACCTCGGTGAACCCGATCACCTCGACCAGGTAGCCGAGCGCGGCCTCGGCGTCCCGGTACAGCAGCGTCGGCCAGACTCCGGGATGAGTCCTGCTGGAGGTCGTCGCCGAATTCGATGTCTTCACTGAGCTGGATGTCGTCATGGGACCAGCATGGCCACCGGTCCGGCGCTGGTCTTGGAGAAAACGGAACTCAGCCGCGCGACCCGCCACCGGTGAGCGTGGGTAGTTCGTCGGCGATCCACTGGCCCGGCGTGCAGCCGGCGAATTGTCGCCACTCCGCCGTCAGGTGTGACTGGTCCACGTACCCGCACGAGGCCGCGACGCCCGACAGGGCAAGCCCGCTGGAGACCAGCAGCGACTTGGACCGGGTGAACCGGATCAACCGGGCCAAATCCTTGACGCCGACGCCGATCTCGGCGCGCATCATCGCGGTCAGATGTCGCCGGGACCATCCCACCTCGCGCGCCACCGCCGAGGCCCGGATGGTGCCACCGGACTCGACGATCAACCGCCAGGCGTGATCCAGTTCGGGAGCGATCAACCCCCGCGGGACGGCTGCCAGCCGCCGACCCAGCCAGCCGTTGACCCGCGCGACGGCAGCCGTCCCGGACGGATGGCCGAGCAGATCGGCGAGGTCGCGCTCGACGCCGATCAGCTCCGCAAGCTCCAGCACCTCGCCACTGAGCGCCGCGGCCGGCATGCCGAACAGCGCCCGGGACGCGAACGGGTGCACCGACAGCTGGATGCCGCGCTGCGTTTCGAGGGCACCGTCCGCCCCGTGCTGGGGGAGCAGCACCGGCGAGGTGTGCAGGCCGCCCACCGGGATGCCGAAGGAATCGGCGCCACCCGTTGTCTGCCAGGGGATCTCGATGGGCACCGGGCCGGACAGCGGAAACACCAGGGTCAGGTAGGGGCTGGGCAGTCCGCGGTGCACCCCGGGCATCGGCGGCATCCGGTAGCCGATCATCGTCGGGACGGCCCGCGCCGCGATCGGTGGCCGGGGTAGCGGGATCAGCCCTTCGGTGGAGACGGGCGCGGCCATGGATTCACCGTAGGACCGGCTCGTCCCGGACTCAACGGACGCGCCCGGTTCGGCACCTCGCGGCGGGGTACCTTGCCTCGGTCCCAGCCAGCCACCTCGCCGGAGCCGCCTCGTGTCAGCACAGCCCCGCGCACTCGTGCGCTCACCGTCGTCCCGCCTGGCGCAGGGCATGGTCACCCACCTCGAACGCGTCGCGGTCGAGCCGGTGCTGGCCGAGGAGCAGTGGCAGAACTACGTCGAGGCGCTGGACGATGCGGGCTGGCAGACGGTGCAGGTGCCGCCGATCGACGAGAGCCCGGACGGGGTGTTCGTCGAGGACACGGTGGTGATGATCGGCGACGTTGCGGTGTTGACCCACCCGGGCGCCGACAGCCGCAGGGCCGAGGTCGACGGCGCCGGACACACTCTCGCCGACCTGGGCTACCCCATCGAACGGATCGGGCACGGCACTCTTGACGGCGGCGATGTGCTCAAGGTCGGCCGCACCGTGTATGTGGGCCGCACGCTGCGGACCAGCGCCGCGGGTATCGCCAGCCTGCGGGCGATCTGTGCGCCGCTCGGCTACACGGTGGTCGCGGTACCGGTCAGCAAGGTGCTGCACCTGAAGTCCGCCGTCACCGCGCTGCCCGACGGCAGCATCATCGGCTACCCACCGTTGGTCGACGACCCCGGCTTCTTCCCACATTTCCGGCCGATGCCCGAGGAGGGCGGGTCGCACGTCGTCGATCTCGGCGACGGCCGGATGCTGATGGCGTCCTCCGCACCGCGGTCCGCCGAGCTGATCGCCGACCTTGGTTTCACCCCTGTCCAGGTCGACATCTCCGAGTTCGAGAAGCTCGAGGGCTGCGTCACCTGCCTGTCGGTCCGGCTCCGCGACGAGCCCGCACTCCACTGAGCCACGGCCCGACGATCCTCGCACCGAAGACCACCCGGACAGGATCAACGACCTGCCTGGCCGAGTCGGACACCGGGGTGCAAGATCGACAGGGCAGTTCGACCACCCCGCCCGGGAGTCGGCTGATCTGCCCTGAGATCCGGTTCCCATCAGCGTCGAGAGGACTGTCGTGAAGAAGATCATCAACGATCCCACCACCGTGACGACGGAGGCCCTACAGGGCATGGCGGAAGCCCATGCCGACCTCATCACCGTGCAGCTCGACCCGGCGTTCATCGCCCGGGCCGACGCTCCGGTCGCCGGCAAGGTGGCGATCGTGTCCGGCGGCGGCAGCGGTCACGAACCCCTGCACGGCGGGTTCGTCGGCGAGGGCATGCTGGCCGCCGCGGTACCGGGCCCGGTCTTCACCTCGCCCACCCCGGACCAGGTCATCGCCGCGACCCAGGCCGTCAGCGGCGGCGCCGGGGTGCTGCTGATCGTCAAGAACTACACCGGCGACGTGCTGAACTTCGAGACCGCCGCCGAGCTCGCCGAGGCCGAGGACATCGAGGTCAAGTCCGTCGTCATCGCCGACGATGTCGCGGTCAAGGACTCCACCTGGACCGCCGGCCGGCGCGGTGTCGGCGGCACCGTCCTGGTCGAGAAGATCGCCGGCGCCGCGGCCGCCCGCGGCGACGACCTGGCCGCGGTCACCGCCATCGCCGAGCGGGTCAGCTCGCAGGTGCGGTCGATGGGCATGGCGCTGACCCCCTGCACGGTTCCGCACTCGGGCGAGCCGTCGTTCACCCTCGCCGACGACGAGATCGAGATGGGCGTCGGCATTCACGGCGAACCGGGCCGCGAACGGATCAAGCTCGTGCCCGCCGACGAGATCGTCTCGATCATGCTGACCGCCATCGTCGAGGACCTGCCGTTCGAATCCGGCGCCAAGACCCTGCTGTTCGTCAACGGCATGGGGGGCACCCCGCAGATCGAGCTGTATCTCGCCTACCATTCGGCGCGGAAGTTCCTCGCCGAGCGGGGGATCGAGGTGACCAGGTCACTGGTCGGCAACTACATCACCTCGCTGGAGATGCAGGGCATGTCGATCACCTTGCTGAAGCTGGACGACGAAATGACCGAACTCTGGGACGCGCCGGTGCACACCGCCGCGCTGCGATGGGGCGTGTGATCGATGAGTTGTGATGCCGCCGGAACGGTGGCTGCGATCCGCGCGGTCGCCGCCACGGTGTCCGAGCACCGAGTGGAACTGACTCACTTGGACCGCGACATCGGCGACGGCGACCACGGGGAGAACCTCTCCCGCGGGTTCACCGCGGTGCTGACGAAGCTGGAATCTGCGGAGCCGGCCAACCCGGCCGCGGTACTGAAGCTCGTTGCCACCACGTTGATCTCGACGGTGGGTGGGGCGGCCGGGCCGCTGTTCGGCACCGGGTTCCTGAGGGCCGCGACGTCACTCGGCGACGCCGAGGAGATCGACGGCGAGGCGGTGGCGACCGCACTGACCGCCGCCCGGGACGGGGTGGTCGCCCGGGGTAAGGCCGAGTCCGGCGACAAGACCATGGTCGACGCGCTCACCCCGGCCGTCACCGCCGCGAAGCAGGCTGCGGCGGGCGGTGCTTCGGTCGCCGACGTGCTCGCCGCGGCGGCCGAGGCGGCGACGGCGGGTGCCGCCGCCACCGTGCCGATGCAGGCCCGCAAGGGGCGCGCCAGCTACCTGGGCGAACGCTCCATCGGTCATCAGGATCCGGGTGCAACCAGCACCGGGTACCTGCTGCAGGCGCTTGCCGAGGCCGCGTCCGGCTGACCTGCGTTCCGCCAGCATTCGATCACCTGAGAAACGGAGAACCGCACGTGACGGTCGGCCTGGTCCTGGTCTCGCACAGCAAGCAGTTGGCCCAGGGCCTGGCCGACGTCGCCGGTCAGATGGCGCCGTCGGTGACGATCGCCCCCGCGGGCGGTCAGGAGGACGGCTCGATCGGCACGTCGTTCGAGCTGATCACCGCGGCCGTCGAGAAGGCCGATTCCGGTGACGGCGCCGTGCTGCTGTACGACCTGGGCAGCGGCTTCCTGACCGCGGAGACGGCCGTGGAATTCCTCGAGCCCGAGCAGGCAAAGCGGGTCGTCATCGTCGATGCGCCCTTCGTGCTCGGCGCGGTGTCCGCCGCGATCGCCGCCAACGTCGGCGGCGACCTTCGGGCCGTCGTCGCCGGGGCGTTGGACGCCCGCACCGCGAACGGGCCCGGTGGGCTGCGGTCCCTCGACTGAGCCGGGCACGGGTTGCCCTTCACCGACGGGGCGGGGTGTGAAACCCCGCTCGGGCGGGTATTCGGTTGAAACCGGCCGATGACGCCGCCGGTCCGCGACGAAGGGAAGAAGATCATGACCTCCAGCCTGCCCTCCGGTGACGGGACATCGACGGGCACCGGCCCGAGTTCCGCCCTCGACGAGGACGCGCTGCCCAGCACCGGGACCGAGCCGGACACCGCGCGAACCGCGGCGGGGGAGGACCAGGTGTCGGCAGCTCCGGACACCTCGGTGGCCCCGGACACCGCGCCGGCCCCGGACGCCGACGCGGTGCCCGACGGTGATGGCACCCCGGACGAGGCCGGCGCGACCACCGCGGCCGCAGACGCGCCCTCCGATGCCGACGCCACCGATCCGCAGGACACCACCGCGGACGGTGCGGCTGGCTCCGCCGGTTCGGGGTCGACCGCTTCCGCGCAGCCGGCACCGTCCGGCGCGGCTGCGTCGTCGCCCGCGGAACCCGCTCGGGACCTTGAAGCGGCCGATGACGACGCCCCCGGTGATTCCGGAGCGCCGGACGCGTCGGCCGCCGCTGCTCCGGCCGCCCCGGATGCCGAGGGGCCACACGCCGGGGACACCTCGACCGCCGAGGGCGCCGTCGAGGGACTCAACCCGGCCGAGGCCCAGGACGACCTCAACCCCGACGCGAAGCGCACCGCCGCGGACAGGGTCGAACTGGACGGACCGGCGCTGGAGAACGACGAGATGCGCAAGGCGACAGGGGACCTGCAGGCGAGCCAGGACGCGTCCGCCGAGGCGAAGGAGTACGCCGCCGACGTCCGCAAGCAGACGCTGCCCGGCACCTCGCCGGCGGGCCTGTAACCGCAAACGATCAGGCGGACACCGTCGCGGTGACCGCCTGATCGATCCGCCGACGACCCGCCGCCGTCTGGAAGGTCAACGTAAAGCACGTTCCGACCCCGACAGTGCTGTCGACGGTCACCGAACCGCCGCGCGCCTCGGTGATGGCCTTGACGATGGCCAGGCCCAAACCGCTTCCGGCGCGCTGGCCGGCGGTGCTGCTGGTCTCGAACGGCTCGAAGACCCTGTCGAGTTCAGCGGCTGGAATCCCGTCGCCGCTGTCGCGGACCTTCAACACCAAGGCCTTGCCGGCGAGTGACGCCTCTACCGCGATGTCGTCGCCGGCCGAGGTGAACTTGACGGCGTTCTCCAGCAGGCAATCCAGCAGCGCCTCCAGTCGCTCGGGGTCTGCGGGGACGAAACCGACGTTGGTGTCGGTGATCCAGTTCCGTCCCGCGGTGACCGACCACCGCCGGACGATGGCCGAGATCAGCACGTCGAGGTCGACCAGCGACTGGGCTGACGGCTGCACCACGCGGACCAGGGTCAGCAGGTTGGTGGCCAACACCGACGCCTTGTCGAGTTCGACCACCACGACCTCCGCGTCGGCCTTGGTGTCGGGGTCCATGGTGGTGTCCGCGATCAACTGCGCAAACCCGCGGGCAATGGTGAGTCTGGTCCGCACCTCATGCGATCCGAAACGGGACGCGGTCTCCCGCTGCTCGGCCTGCCGTCGCTCCTCGGCGCGCAGCCGGACCAACCGATCCCGCGCGGCCCAATGCCGGTCGACATGCCAGACCAGCAGGGCGAGGATCACCCCCATCAAAAGGATCTCGCTGCATTCGGACCACCCGATGGCGCCCGACTGGGCGTGCATCACCAAAGGGACACCGGTGACCACGGTGATGATCACGAAGACCGGTCGGGTCAGCCGCTTGGGCCATTCCCAGAGCCCGTACAGCAGCGCGAAACTCGCCCAGATCAGGTGGTAGGGAATCGTCTCCTCGCCGATCAGGACGTAAACCAGAATGCAATTGACGGTCGCGAAGACCACCCAAGCGGCCGCGACCAGCGCCCTAGTGCGCGACAAGGCGGTACCCCACGTTCCGTACGGTCTCGATTTTCCCGTGGGTCAGCTTCCATCTCAGGCGTTTGACGTAGACATCTATCACGTTGGTGCCGCCGTCGAATGAAGTTCCCCACACCTCCTTCATCAGTTCCGCTCGCGAGCACACCGCAGGCGCGCGTTGCACCAGGTACGACAGCAGGACGAACTCCCGCTGGGTCAGCTCGACGCGCTTGCTTCCGATGATCAGTTCGCGTCGTTCGAGGTCGAGTTCCAGGCCGGCATTGCGCAGATGTGTTGTCGGACGGGCTCTCTCGGCGGAATGACGTGGTTGCTGTCGGATCCTGGCGCGTACCCGGGCCAGCAACTCGGCGTTGGCGAACGGTTTGGCCAGGAAATCAACCGCACCGCCGTCGAGAACGCCTACCCGAGTGGAGATCTGCGTCACGGACGACAGCACGAGCACCCGGCTGTCCGGTTTCGTCGCCATGAGATCCCGCAGCACCGACTCGCCGCGCATGTCCGGCAGGATCAGATCGAGCACGATCAGGTCCGGGTCGCGGTCGTACGCCGCGCGGAGGCCCGCTGTTCCGGTGGCCGCCCCTCGCACCGAGAAACCGCCGGCGGTCAGGACACGGGTGACCAGCCGGGCCAGCGTCGGTTCGTCCTCGACGACGAGTACGTCGTTACTCATCTCTGCCCCCCACATCCCCCGAGTGATCGGCGTCACTTTCTGTGCTGTATGTCGGTAGCATAGGCGAGCCAAACGTGACAGCAGGCCACTCGTTCGGGTTAACCTGGCCAGCGATCGGCCGGTTGAGTCACCGTCGCCGGCACTCTTCCGCGGTACATGACAATTCGTTCAGAATTGTTGACGCGGCGGCCGTTCCAGGTGTGCGCACGGCGCCACCTGCTGGAGCTTCGGTAGGCCCCGACGCCGGCACGGTTCGAGGCCTGTCGCACGACCGGAAGATGACAGTCCCTTCATAAACCGTCCTTTGTTCATCCGGATACCGCAATCTTCAAACGGTCCGCCGATGTGAGCGGACGACATCGGCCCGTTGCGGGGAGATCGCGTGCACACAAATGGTTTCATGAAGCGTTCGCTGGCGGCGGTCGCTGTCGGTGCCATGGTCGTGGCATTGGCGGTGTCGACCTCGTCGATCGTTGCGGCGCCCGCCGCGGCTACGGCGGTTGCCGGGCCCGCCGCCGGCCCCGGCAGCATCACGCTGCACGTGCAGAGCGCCCGCACGGTGAACGATGCGCCCGGGTTCGTCCACAAGGGCGACCCGATCACCGAGTACCACTGGCTGATCAACGCCGACGACACCGGTGACCCCGGGACGCTCGCCGATCAGGGAACCGGAAAGTGCCTGCCCGCAACGGCACCAGGGGGCAACGCTGATCCGGATTACGCAGACAGCTGCCCGTGGCCGTCGGTGCGCACCACCTCCGGTGCGGCGCCGATCATCGCCCAGGGCGATCAGAACGACCTCAGCGATGCCACGGCGCTGGGCGACCTGCCCGCCGGCAAATACCTGATCTCGGTGACCGCCGACAACTTCAAGATCGACGGCAAACACTTCACCGTCGGCGGTGGCACGCAGAAAGTCACCGTCGAGATGAACCCGACCCCGTTGCCGCTGACCACCCTGCGGATCGAGGTGTTCAACGACAACGCCCCCGTCGACGCCACCTACGAGGTCGACGCCGAACAGGGACTGGCCGGCTTCACGGCCCACCTGACCGATGTCCTCGGCACGGTCAGCACGGACTACTACGGCAATGCGCTGTGCACGAAGTACCTGCACACCAACGGGACCCGTACGTTCACCGATGCCCAGCGAGCCAACCTGCCGATCGCCTTCGACACCGCCAACAAGCCGATCGTCGATCCGGCGTCGACCGGCAGGTGCGTCAGTGACAGCACCGGACTGATCATGATCCCGAACATGGGCCCCAACCGGTTCGCCGCCACGGTCACCCCGCCGGCACCGGTTGCCGGGCAGACCTACCAGTGGGTGCAGACCACGACGCTGGAGGGCGGCCACGACCACGACATCTGGAGCCAGGAGGGCGCAACGGGTTTCGACACCGAGCAGACCAAGGGCGCCGAGCTGGTGCCGTCCGTGCAGTTCGGCTTCGTCCGGACGCAGGCGATCAAGGTGCCGGCCAAGAACCCGCCGACCGGCGAGATCAAGGGTGTCGCGATCGCGGGCCTGCCGTACATCGGCGGCCAGAACGGCCAGGTCGTCCCGGAAACCGGCTTCGCCGGCGCGAAGTCCGCCGGTCCGATCAAGCAACCCTGGATCGCCCTGTCCGACCTCGGCGCCGGTGACGCGCAGGTCTACGTCGGTCGCGGCGGACGTCGACGGCACCTTCGACATCAAGAACGTTCCGGACGGCACCTACCAGCTCTCGATCTGGGACGACGACCAGGACTACATCCTGTGGAGCTTCAACGTCGACGTCTCCGGCGGGCAGCTGACCGACGTCGGCAACAAGATGATCGTCGGCTGGTTCACCCACGTGCACGGCAAGGTCTTCATCGACTCGAACGGCAACGGCAAGCAGGACCCGGGCGAGAAGGGCGTTCCGCAGTTCCCGCTGACCGTCCGCGAGCGCGACAACTCGCTGATGGACCAGGCCACGAACACGGCGTCCACCCAGAGCAACGGCAGCTACGACATCCGCGAGACCTACCCGCTGGGCAAGTGGCTGATCCTCGAGGCGTTCAACACCCGTTACCAGACCACGGGCATCACCTACAAGGGCGAGAACGAGACGAAGGCGACCACCCAGCTCGGCAGCCTGGTCGACATCAACTTCCTGCCGATCATCGGCCTGGGCGGCGAGATCGACTGGGGCGTGCAGCCCTACGACGCCGGCACCAACGGCGGCATCGTCGGCACGGTCACCTACGACACCACCCGCAACGAGCTCGACCCCGCCGACGCCGCGACCGAGTCGTACCAGCCCGGCATCCCGGACGTGCCGGTGAACCTGTACGCGCCGGTGCCGTGCACGGCCGCCCCGGCGGACCAGCCGAACCTGTGCCGGCAGGGCTACGAGATCGTGCCGCTGCAGGTTCCGGATCCGGCGCGACTCGACGAAGATGATCGACAACCCGGCGGCCGACCGCGGCGCGTTCGTCAAGGGCCCGCAGGTGCAGGACACCTACACCTCGGAGAAGTGGGCGGCGCCGCGCGGCTGCACCGCGCGCCAGTACAACGGCGCCCCGCTGACCGACCAGCAGGCACTGCCCGAGTTCGGCACGGCCGCGAACCGGCTCTGCGTCGAGGCGCCGATGATGGGCGTCGCCGTCGGCCCGAGTGACAGCACCCCCGGCAACGGCTTCGCAGACCGTCAACGGCAACTACGGCTTCGCCACCTCCAAGATCAACCTCTACCCGCCGGGCAACGCGAAGAACCCGGCTCCCGACCACCAGCTGCCGCTGTACGCGCCGCTGACCGACAACGGTTATCCGGAGCAGGACCTGCCCGCCAACGACTACATCGTCTCGGTCGACATCCCGAACGACCCGGTCGACGGCAAGCCGATGTACAAGGTCACCAGCGAGGAGGACGTCAACGTCTTCGACGGCGACTCGTACCTGCCGCAGCAGAACTTCCCGCCGACGACGCCGGCTGCCGCGAACGACCCTGCCGGGCCGCCCGACGCGACGCCGGTTCCGCCGTCGCAGCCGCCGTCGCAGCAGGCCGGCATCATCTCGCCGTGCGTCGGTGCGCTGCACACGGTCGACGTCACCGACCCCGCATTCCTCGCCGGCGGTGGCAGCCCGTTCGAGGGACTGGATCGGCCGTCGTGCGCGGACAAGCTCGTCACGGTCCGCTCCGGCCAGGCGACCGCGCCGAACTTCAACCTGTTCACCGACGTGCCGCTGCCGACGCACTTCTGGGGTCTGACGCTCAACGACCTCGGGCCTGACGCTCGACAAGCGCAGCGTCAACTACGGCGAGGCGCAGGGCCTGCCGTTCGTCCCGGTCGGGCTGTACGACTGGTGCGGGCCGGCTGGTCGACACCACGCACACCGACTTCAACGGCCTGTACGAGGCGCTCGAGCCGTCGACGGACACGTACAACTGCCCGGTGCCGGCGGGTCCGTGCCCGAACATGTACCGCTTCGTCGGCAACGACCCCGGCCAACCCGGCGCACTGAACCCGGACTACAACCCGCGGTTCCGGACCATCGCCACGAACTTCCAGGGCTGGCCGGGCCTCTACACGGTGACCGACGAGGCGCCGACCCAGGTCGCGGCCACCGCGCTCGCCCCGGACACCACGGTCGCCAACCCGACCAGTCTGCGATCTCGGTCCGGACGCCCCGCAGCTTGCTCGCGGTCGACAGACCCTACGTACGGCGGACCGACACTGCCGCCCTGCGCACGGTGACAGTCAGCGGATTCGGGTTCGGTGCCAGCCCGGGCACTGTAACGCTGGGAGGAGCCGCGGTACCGACCGCCAACTGGACCGACACCGTCGTTCACCCTGACCGTTCCCACCAGCGCAGCCTTCGGTCCGGCGGCGATCGGCATCACCAGGGCACCGACGCCGGCCCAGCCCACCGGCCTGTCCAGTTACAACAGCCTGACGATCCAGGTGCTGGACCGGGCCTCGGCGGCCAACAGCGCCGCCAACCCGGCGCTCGCCGAGGTCGGCCCGGGCAAGCCGTACGCGACGATCCAGAGCGCGCTGGAGGCGGCCAAACCCACCACGAGCAAGAGGTACTGGCTGGTGGTGGTCTGGCCGAAGGCGCCCACGGCGACGGACCCGCAGGGTGAATACACCGAGAACCTGATCGTGCACCACCAGGTCCGCATCCAGGGCGTCGGCCCGGGCGGCTTCACCCCGGCAGGTACTTTCGTTCCCGGCTCGATCATCGACGGCGCCGGTTTCAACCCCGACAACCGCAGCGGCACGGCGTGGGTGAACCTGCTCAGCAGCCTGACCTACTCCGGCGAATCCGGCCGTGCCCGACGCCGCGGTGGTCACCGTGCTCGACGACCCGAGAGGGACATCGGTTCCGGCCAGCTACCCGGTGACCCTCGACGGCTTCACCATCACCGGCGGCGCCCAGTCCGACTTCCCGGCCAACATCAACGAGCTCACCGGCGGGATCAAGACCCCCTACGGCGCCAGCGGGGCGCTGGTCACCCAGGGCGGCGGCGTGTACGTGCACAGCAACGTGCGGAGCATGCAGGTCACCGACAACATCATCCGGGGCAACGGCGGCTCCTACGGTGGGGCGGTGCGTCTCGGCACGCCGTACGTCGGGGACAACCACAACTACGATTTCTTGTTGGCCCGCAACCAGATCCGGGACAACGGCGGCACCAACCTGGCCGGCGGTATCGGGCTGTTCACCGGCAGTGACGGGTACCAGGTCACCGGAAACGCGATCTGCGGGAATTTCTCCGCCGAGTACGGCGGCGCGATCACCGCGTTCGGGTACAACGCCAATCCCGGTGGCAGCAACGGCGGCACCATCGCCAAGAACCGGATCTGGTTCAACGCCTCCTACGACGAGGGTGGCGGCGTCATGATCGCCGGCGAGTTGCCGGCCAACCCGACCAAGCTGTCCGAAGGCTCCGGTGCGGTGAGCATCGACGCCAACGTCATCCAGGCCAACCTGGCCAATGACGACGGCGGCGGGATCCGGTTGCTGCAGGTCAGCGGGTCGCACATCTCGAAGACCGACCCGGGAACGATCGACATCACCAACAACACGGTCGCCAACAACGTCTCGGCGCACGAGGGCGGCGGCATCGCGATGGACGACGCGGCCTTCGTGAACATCGTCAACAACACCGTTACCAAGAACCTGACAACCGCGACAGCGGTGACCAGCAACGGCCAGCCGGCCCCTGCCGGGTTGTCCACCGCCACCAACAGCGACCCGCTGCAGGCCCGGTTGGGCAACACCACCCAGTTCCCCCGGTCGGCGACGCTGGCGGCGACGACGTTCAGCAAGCCCACGCTGTTCAACGACGTCTTCTGGGACAACCGCGCCGGCACCTTCAACGGGGGCCTGGTGACCGGTATCGGCGCACCGGACGGGAGCGCCAACGCCGACGTCGACTACTGGGACATGGGGGTGGCGGACCAACCCGGTTCACCCCTCGCGCCGACGAACTCCGTCCTGAAGGACGGCCGGAACGTGGCGTCCAGCCAGACCAACAAGATCGCGGATCCGTTGTTCAAGGCCAACTACGACGTCACGGTCAACATCCTCGCGTCCCGCACCTACCCGGCCTTCCGGCAGTCGGTCATCGTCGCGCAGTTGCTGCCGCCGTCGCTGATGGGCGACTACCACCTGGCGGGTCCTTCCTCGTCGGCCCGCGGGGCCGGCGCGTCCTCGGTGACGGTGAACTGGGGGACAGCGCCACCGGCGAATCCCTTCAGCTACCAGGTCACCGCGCCGAAAACCGACATCGACGGTCAAGCACGCCCGACCGGTACCGGAAAGAATGCCCGCTACGACGCCGGATCGGACCAGACCCCATGAACACCAGCAGGTATCGACGGTCCCCGTTCCGTCTGATCTCCCTTCCCGCGCCGTTGACGATCCGGAGTGCACAGTGAACGACAACAGTGGACACGGCCTGACCAGGCGTTCGTTCTTCCTCGGTGGCGCCGCGGTCGTGGCCGGCACGGTGGTGGGTTCGGAGCTGCTCACCGGTGGGGCGTTCGCGGCGCAGCCCGCCGCGCTGCTGGCCCCGCCGGTGGCGCGGCAGGCCGCCCCGCGAATGGCGGCGGCGGCAGCCGTCGCCCACCCCAAGAAGACGGTGCACCTGGTCGGCACGGACGGCTGGGTCGGGATGCCGTCGAACGCTCCCGCGGACCCGCCGTTCTTCCCCGACCCGTTGGCACCGAACCCGTTCAACACCTACGTCTTCGGGTTCCGGGACGTCACGAACATGACCGCCACCCAGGTCGCGGCGCAGCGCGGTAAGGCGCAGATCAGCGCCCCGATGATGTCGTTCGACGAGGAGGACGACATCTACCTGACGCTGACGAACCTCGGCCTGCTGCAGCGGCCGGACCTGTTCGACGGGCACACCCTGCACTGGCACGGCTTCGTCAACGCGATCCCGCTGTTCGACGGCGTCCCGGAATTGTCGCTCGCCGTTCCGGTGGGCCGGGACCTCACCTACTTCTTCCGGCCGCACGACCCCGGCACCTACATGTACCACTGCCATTTCGAGGACGTCGAGCACGTTCAGATGGGCATGACGGGCATGGTGTTCGTCCGGCCCAAGCAGAACAAGATCGCGATCGCGGGAAATCCGGTTGGCACGAAATACGCGTACAACGACGGCGACGGCTCGACCCGGTACGACCGGGAATTCGCCTTCATGGTCACCGAATTGTGGTCGGCCGCGCACTACCGGGACGCGCACATCCAGGTCAACGACTGGACCGATTTCGATCCCAGCTTCTGGCTGCTGAACGGCCGCGCGTATCCCGACACCATCGCTGCGAACGGCGATCCGAACTCGACCGCCGCGGGAAGGTTGCAGTACCAGCCGATCTCGTCACTGATCACCTGCAACGCGGGAGACAAGGTGCTGCTGCGGCTGTCGAACCTGGGCTACCAGAATCACTCGATGTCGGTGGACGGGATCGACCTGCAGATCATCGCCAAGGACGCGAGCCTGCTCAAGGGCCGGGACGGCACCGTGAACTACATCATCACCAACACCGTGGACATCGGTCCGGGGGAGAGCCGCGACGTCATCTTCACCGCGCCGGCGCAGACCGGCACGTACCTGCTCTACGACCGCAAGTACTCGTACCTGGAGAACGGTGGCGGCACGGGATACGGCGGGATGATGACCCAGATCAAGGTCGCCGCAAAAGGTTTCTATCCCGCCCAGTCCGCTGCGAACAAGTGACCGGCGCCGAGGAGTCCCGATGAAATCACGACGACCTGCCAACCGACGACTGCGCGCGGCCCTGCTGACCGGCTGCCTGGTACTCGCCTCACTGACCGCCGTGCCGTCGGTGGCAGCCGCGGCCGAACCGGTCGGCGCGGTGTGCGACACCGATGCGCAGCAGACCTTCTCGCTCGATGCGCGGGACGGCTACGTCTCCACCCCGGACGGCAACTCCATCTACATGTGGAGCTACGCCAGCAGCAAGCGCGGATTCCAGCTGCCCGGCCCGACCCTGTGCGTGACCTCGGGCCAACCGGTCACGGTCGTGCTGCACAACAAGCTGGTCGAGCCGACCTCCATCGTGTTCCCGGGCCAGAAGGGGGTGAAGGCGAACGGCAACCCGGCGCAGCCCCAGTTCGACACCGGCGGATCCCTGACCTCGCTGGTACAGGCCGCGCCGGCGTCCGGCGGATCGGTCACCTACACGTTCACCGCGGGCAGCCCCGGCAGCTACCTGTACGAGAGCGGCACCGATGTCGACAAGCAGGTCCAGATGGGCCTGTACGGCGCGCTCATCGTCCGTCCGGCCGGCCATCCCACCCAGGTCAACGATCGGGTGGATTCGGCCTTCACCCCGGGCCAGGACTATGTGTTCCTGCTCTCCGAGGTCGACCCGGACGTCCACCTGGCCGTGGAGCGCGGCGAGCCGGCCGATCAGAATGCCTACACCGCACGCTATTTCATGATCAACGGTCGGAGCATGCCGGACACCATCGCACCGAACAATGCCTCCTGGTTGCCGGCCCAGCCCTATTCCGCATTCGTGCACATCAGGCCGTACGACGCGGTCACCAATCCCCTGCCGGCCACCATCCGTTATCTGAACGCGGGAACGGTGAACTACCCGTTCCACCCGCACGGCAGTGACGAACGGGTGATCGACCGGGACGGCCATGCCCTGCAGGGCCCGACCGGGCAGGACCTGTCGTACAACAAGTACGACCTCGACGTGGGGCCCGGCCAGACACTGGACACGCTGATGGATTGGCGGGACGCCGAGCAGTGGAATGCCACCACCAACCCGATTCCGACGCAGATACCGCAGATCAACGACCAACTGCTGGTCGGCCCGGACACCTGGTTCTCCGAAAGCGGCTACCTCGGCTCGTCGAACCCGCTTCCGCCGACGATCACCTCCAACAACGAGTGCGGCGAGTACTACCACATCGCGCACAGCCATGCCCTGGAGCAAGCCACCAACTACGGCGCAACCTTCGGAGGGATGATGACGATCTTCCGCATCGATCCCCCCGCCGGTTGCCCAGCACAGTGAGGCCGCAGCGATGATGCGAACAATGGACGACCCGGCACCGGCGCGCCGGAGCCACCGGACCTGGTGGACCGGCCTGCTGGCCGCGGCCGCGGTGGGCTCGCTCGTGCTGGCCGCCCTGCCGGCCGCCGCAGCCACCCAACCTGCCCGCTCGGCCGCGTACACCGCCGGGCAGGCGGCGTCGGCAGCGGCGGCGCCCGCCCCTCGGGCCGCCGCTGCCGCGCTCGCCTCCGCACCGGCCGGGAAACTCACGGCCCGGGGGTGTTCCGGCGCGGCCGGCACCGCCAGCTGCGATCTCTACGCGATGGCGACGAACACGTCGATCCTCGGGACTTCCGTTCCGGTGTGGGGATTCTCGTCGACCGGCGCGGCGAACTCCGCCACCGCGCCCGGACCGCTGCTGGTCGTGCGCGTCGGGGATGCGGTCACGCTCACCCTGCACAACCAGGTCCCGGGACAAAGCGTGTCGCTCGCGCTGCCCGGACAGCTCGCCGTCACCTACCCCGGGTCCGCCGGTGACGACTCGTCGGGGGTCGCCACCGGCGGGACCCGGACCTACTCGTTCACCGCCTCCCGACCGGGAACATTCCTGTACGAGGCGGGACATACCCCGAACGGTGCGCGGCAGGTCGCCATGGGCCTGGCCGGTGCGCTGATCGTGCTGCCGGCCGACGGATCGGCCTACGGCACCGCCTATGACGACGACGCGGTGCTGGTGATGTCCGAGGTCGATCCGGCGTTCAACGCCAACCCGAACGCCTTCGACATGCGCAACTTCGCACCGCGCTACCGGCTGTTCAACGGGAAGCCCTACCCGGCCGCCGATCCGATCAGCACCGATCAGGGCCACAAGGTGCTGATGCGTTACGTCAACGTCGGATCCCAGACCCATGCGATGACGGTGCTCGGCGGTGAGCAGGTCGAGCTGGCGCAGGACGGTCATCCGATGAAGTACACCAGCACGGTCGCCGCCGAGAGTGTCAATCCCGGCGCAACTCTGGACACGGTGGTCACCATGCCGACCGGACCGGAATCCAAGCTGGCCGTGTACGAACCGGCGATGCACCTGGACAATTCCGGGCAGCACACCGCCGATCCACTGCAATTCGCGTTCGGCGGCATGCTGACCTTCCTGGACACCAACGCGCCGCCGCCGAGCACCGACGGTGTCGGCCCGACGTCCACCCACGTCGCGGTGGCACCGAACCCATCCGACGGCAAGGCCGACGTCACCGTCACGGCGGACATCAGCGACGCCAGCACGGGCGGATCCGCGGTCGAGAAGGCGGAGTTCGTCGTGGACGACGCGGTGACCACCGGTGTCGGTTTCGGCATCAAGATGACCGGTGCCTACGGCGCCGTCTCGGTACCAGGGGTGACAGCGAGGATCCCAGCGGTTGCCCCGGCGCCGTGCGATCCGCCGCTGGGACCGCAGCCGGTGGGGCTGAACTGCCTGAGCGCCGGCAAGCACACCGTGTTCGTCCGGGCGCTGGACGCGGCCGGCAACTGGGGCGTCGTGGGCTCGGTCATCCTCAACCTGCCGAAAACCGGCCCGCAAACGACGAACGGAACCGTCACCAGCCCGGCCAACGGAGCCGACGACATCACCGTTTCGGCGACCGGCGACGACACGGCCGCCGGTGGGTCCATCGTCGATGCCGAATACTTCCTGGACACCGTCGGTGCCGACGGCACCGGAAAGACGATGACGCGCAACCGGTCCGCGTCGGTGGTATCGGAGGACGCAACGGTCCCCGCCGCGACCGTCAAGGCCCTCGGCGAGGGTGAGCACCACGTCCTCGTGCACAGCAAGGACTCGTTGGGGCTGTGGGGACCACCGCTGGACCTGCCGTTCACCGTCGACCTGACCGGACCCGCCGTCGACGCCGCCGGCGTGGGACCCAACCCGACGAATGGCGTGCTCACCGATCGCAGCAACCCCGGTTACCTGGTCGTCTCGGCGCAGATCAGCGACAAGGACGCCGGCGGCGCTGTGCAGAGCAACCTGGCCGACGCCGAGGCCTTCCTGAACCCGGCGTCGTCCAACCCGGCCGGCGGCACCGGCCTGCAATTGCTGGCCGTCGACGGCAAGCTGGACTCGCCGAGCGAGGCGGTGTACGGCCTGATCCCGATCTCGCAGATCAAGTCGCTGGGCGAGGGGGATCAACACGTCTTCGTCCGGGGCCAGGACGCCGCCGGCAACTGGGGACCGCTGTTCGGCGTCAAGCTGCTGGTGGACAAGACCGCACCGGTGCTCGGTTCGCCGCTGGTCGGCACACCGAACCCGACCAATGGCGTTGCCGACCTGACCCTGACCGCTCCGGTGACGGAGGCGAACGGACTGGGCGCGGCCGAGTTCTACCTGGGCACCACCGATCCCGGAGTCGGCAAGGCCACCAGGGTCTCGGTCGGCGTCGTCAACGGCCAAGCCGCCGCGACGGTACCGCTCGCCGGCATTCCGAGTGGGGCGCAACGCTTCACCCTGCGGGTGCAGGACACCGCGGGCAACTGGAGCACCGCAGTCAGCACCATGGTGACGGTGAGCAAGCCGAACACCATCTTCGGCAGCAACTTCGAGCCGACCGAGCCGGCCTGGAGCGCAAAGACCGGCAACGTCTCCACGACCCCGGCCGCCGCGATGAAGGTTCTCGAACCGAGCAGCACCACCGGACTGCAGGTGACCCTGCCCGGGGGTAGGCCCAACGCGGCGAGCTATCTGACGGATAGCACGCCGACCGCGGAAGCCACCTACCACGCGAGGTTTGCGTTCAATCCCAACACGTTGGTGCCCGGCGCCAACAGGACGCTGACCGTCTTCGACGCCCGCAGTGCAACCGCCTCGGTGTTCTCCGTCCAGTTCCAGCGCAACGGCACACAGCCACAGCTCCGCACCGTTCTCAGCCGTGCCGGTGGGCAGACCACCGGGGCCTGGGTGAACATCCCCGCCGGGGCGGCGAGCACCGTGCAGGTCGACTGGCGGGCCGGGCCGGCCACCGGAGCCAATCTCGGATCGGTGGTGCTCAGGGTCAACGCAGCCACCGCGAACACGGTGACGGGCAACACCAGCGCGCTGTTGGTGGAGACCGCTCTCGTCGGGGTCAGCGCCGGGTTCAGCACCAACAAGGGCGGCCCCAGCGCCGGCTCGGCGTATTACGACAGTTTCCTGTCCACCCGCACCACCATGCCGTAGGAGACGTTGATGTCTACCAGTCCGGTGCCCGCGCGCAGTTTGCGCACCATCCGCCGGCCCGTCCTGCTCATCGCGATTGCCGTCGTGCTCGTCGTGGCCGCGGTACTCGGTTTCCTCGGGTACCGCGCCGCGGGGCAGGCCGCTGCGGACGATGCCGCGACGGCCTTCCCGCAGAACCCCGCGCTCGAAGACCAATACGGTGTGCGGTTCAGTCGGGTCGCAGTGGTCGGCGACGGCGGGCTGATCACGCTGACCTACGTGGTGTTGGACAGCGAGAAGGCGGGCCGCTTCCAGTCGGACACGGCGCACCCGCCGGAGTTGGTCAGCGAGGCCAGACCCGAGAGCACGCACCGCGTCTCGGTGATGAAGCAGGGACACACCCTGCTGACAGGGCAGAGCTACTACTTCGTGTACCAGAACACCCATGCCGCACTGCGGTCCGGTGAACTGGCCACCATTGTGGAGGGCGACGTGCAGTTGGCCCACGTGCCGGTGCTGTGATGCGGCGTCGAATGGACCGCCGGCGGTTGCACCGTTGGATGGCGATGGTCTCGGTGGTCACCGTGGCGCTGTTGATGGCGTCCGCCCCGTCGGCGTCCGCGCATGCCTTCCTGGTCGAGAGCAACCCGGCCGACGGTGCAACCCTCGCTGCCGCGCCCGCCGAGATCCGTCTGCAGTTCAGTGAATCGGTGGCGCTGGACGCCATGCAGCTCGATCTCGTCGACGGCGCGGGCCACCACCTGTCGACCGGCCCCGTCCGGCTCGAGGACGCCGGCGCAGCGGATGCCGATCCCGAGGAGCCGGTGGCGGTGGTGGCCGCTCTGCCGCGGCTTGCCCCGGACGCCTACCGGCTCAGCTGGCGAACCCTGTCCACCGACGATCTGCACGTGACCAACGGGGTGCTGGTGTTCGGTATCGGCCAGGCGGTGACCGGTTCGGGGCGGCAGGAACCGCTGCCGGGTGCCCTGGAGGTCATTCTTCGGGCCATCATCTTCCTCTGCCTGGCGTTGGCCCTCGGCGGATTTCTGGCCTGCGTCCTGCTCCGCCGCTCCAGCACGGCGGGAGTGGTCCTGCTCGCCGCCCGCCGGTTCGCCTGGCTGGCAGCGGTCGGCGCCGCGGCCGGGATCGTGAGTGTCACTCTTCTGGTCGGCTGGCAGATCGTCGGTGACGGGTTGCCCGCGACTGCGGTGATCAACAGCGGGGTTGCGGCCCATTTCGCGCTGCGCACAGCAGGGTTCGCGTTGCTGGGCATTGCCGCGGTGTTGCTGGGCCGCTCGTCGGGCACTCCGATCACCGCGCGGTGGGCGGTCGGTATCGGCGCCGTGGCCGTCGCGGTCGGCAGTTCCCTGATGGGGCATCCCGGCGCGGCCGGCCGGCTTTCCGTGACGCGGCTCTTGGCGGACGGCGCCCACCTCCTGTCGGCGGCCACCTGGGCCGGTGTGCTCTTCCTGGCGGTCGCGGTCGCCCTCCCACTGGCCCGGCGCACGGGAACGACGGCGGTGCACGCCACCCTGGTGGCCTTCGGGCCGCCGGCGGCGGCGTGTTTCGGCGTGCTGCTGGTCAGCGGGCTGTACCTGTCGAGTTCCGCCGTGGTGTCGGTGGACGCCGCGGTCAGCACCTTCTACGGCCGGGCGCTGGTGCTGAAGCTCTCGCTGGTCGCGGTGATCGCCGTGCTCGGGCTGGTCAACCACCGGCGGCTGCGGGACGGCTCCGGCCGACTTCGCCGGCGCCTCATCATCGCCGAGACAGCCTTGGCGGCATCGGTTCTGGTTCTCGCCGCCGTGCTGACCAGCAGCCAACCGGCGATGCAACCGAACTTCGTCCGGACCGCCGGGGCCGAGCAGGTCGCGCTGCGGGACGGCGCCGCCGGCGACCTGCAAGAGACCGTGACGGTCCAACCCAACGCGCCCGGGCCCAACGTCGTCCTGGTCACCGCCTCGGACACCCGCCGACCCTCACCGGGCCCGATCCGCCGGGTGCTGGTGTCCGTGGACGATCCGAACGCGCCGGCCGGAACGCCGATCAACGCGGAAAAGGTGGACGCCGGGCAGTGGTCGGCCCCCACCGACATCCGGGCGGCGGGGGAGGCCCGGATCGAGATCAGGGTGCAACGCGACGGGCTCCCGGACGTCGTCTCCAGCTACCCGTGGCAGGTCGGCGGCGGCGGCGCCGCGGAGGCCACCGTGTGGACGGCGCCGATCGCGGATCTGCTCGTTGCGCTCGCTTTCGTGGCGGGCATCGCCCTGCTGCTCGCCGGCGGTTGGTGGTCGGTCCGCCGGCTGCGACGCCGACCCGACGACCAGGACCCGGCGGACCAGTGGACCGATGGCGAACTTGCTGAAATGTCCGGCGCCGGGCGCTGAGCGGGGCGGCCCGTCACCCGCCGGACCGCGCGGCCAGCAACTCCACCAGATCGATGCCGTGCTGTGCGAACCGGTCGGCGTGCGGCGGGAAGCCCTGTGCGCGAACCAGTGTCCCGTCCACCGAGGTGAAGATGTCCTCGGTTTCGACCACCCCGCCCTCCACCCGTCCGGGCAGCGCGACGATCTCCCGGACCCGCCGGGAGCCGTCAGGTTGCACGCCGATCTGCACGACCAGGTCGATGCACGACGCGACGGTGGGCACGACGAACGAATCGGTGACGTTTTCGCCGGCGAGCAACGGCAGCGTGCACAACTTGACCACCGCCTCCCGCGCGGAGTTGGCATGCACTGAACACATCCCCGGCAACCCTGAGTTCAGCGCGATCAGCATGTCCAGCGATTCCTCCTGTCGGACCTCACCGACGATCATCCGGCTGGGTCGCATCCGCAGCGCCTCCTTGACCAGCCGGCGCAACCGGATCTCGCCGTGGCCTTCGAGGTTCGGCTGCCGGGTCTGCATCGCGACGACGTCCGGCAAGTTCGGTCGCAGCTCGAAGACCTCTTCGCAGGTGATCACCCGTTCCCTGGCCGGGATGGAGTTGATCAGGGTGTTCAGGAGCGTCGTCTTACCGGCCTGGGTGCCGCCGGCGACGATGATGTTCAGCCCCGCCGTCACCGCACCCTCGAGGAACCGCGCGGCGTGCGCGGTGATGGAGCCCAAGGCGACCAGGTCCTCCAGTCCGTTGGCGGCGACGACGAACTTGCGGATGTTCAGGCTCAGGTGGTCGCGGGTGATGTCGGGGATGACGGCGTGCAGCCGGCTGCCATCGGGCAGCAATGCGTCGACAAACGGCGAGGACAGGTCCAACCGCCTGCCGGACGGCTTCAGCATCCGTTCGACCAGGTCGCGCACCTCGTCGGCGGACAGCACCACGGTGGTCAGTTCGGAGCGGCCGTTGCGGGCGACGAACACCCGGCCGGGCTGGTTGATCCAGATCTCCTCGACGGCGGGATCGTCCAGGAACCGTTGCAGCGGGCCGAAGCCGGCGAGGGAGTCGAAGACGTGCCGGACCGCGCCGGGCCGATCGAGCAGCGGGGGCAGGGCCGACATCGGCACCCGTTCCTCGTAGTGCGCGATGACCTCGTCGATCAGCGAGCGGGTGCCGCGGTGATCCACGACCGGGTCGATGCCGCGTCGCCGGATGAGCTCGCGCACCTCGTCGTGGATGTGGTCGGTAGCCGACGCCGTCCCGGCAGCCATAAGAATTTCCCATCGAGATCTGCCGACCCTGCGTGCGGCGCGGCCGACTGTAACCCGGTTGAGCACCGTTGCCGCAGGGTTGTGCACAACTACCAGCGCCGAGAGGTTGCCCGGAACTACCAAGCCAGCACATACTGCTCGTTGGGTCATTCGGGGTAGAAATCCAACCATAGATTAGGCCGTAAGGGTGGCAGCGACGCATGGCAGCTCGACGTAGCGCCAGACGTATGGGCCGAATGGGGTGCATCGTCGGCCTTGCCCTGTCCATCACTATGGCACTGGTGGCCGGGGCAACGGCTCAAGAAAGCGCGGATTCGAATGTCCTCGCAGGCCCGGCCATTCCCGGTGTTCCGGGAAGGATCGACCTCCAGGGCGACTCGGTCTCCACTCCCATCGGGTCCGCGCCTGCTCGAATCAGCACGTTGGCCGTCCCGGGTGCCGGACCCGGGTACCAACTCGCCGACAGTCACCTTCGGGACCGGGCGTCGTATGTGATCCGGCTCGTTCGCACCGGCCAGGGTGATGTCGAGACCCTGCGCTCCGCCGTCCAGACCGCCGCGCTGAACCTCTCCTATGGCGGGGGAATCCAGCTCACCGTGGCCGCGGGGACCATCGCGGACGCCGTGCCCGATCGCCAGCCGCCGAACGGAGAGATCTACGTTGCGATCGACGGCAGCTCCCCGTGCGGTTCCGGGCCCATCGGGTGCGGTACCAATACCTATTCCTGGCAGTACGGCGACACGGTGTACACGGTCCAGCACGGCCGAGTGTGGATCTACCCGAACGCCCGGGCCAACATCAATTCGAACGGACTCGGCGCGGCCGGGATGGTCAGCCTGGTGTCGCACGAGTTGGGTCACGCCGTGGGCCTTGCCCACTTCAGCGACAAGTACGAGGGCCGCTACCAGGTGATGTATCCGCAGCTCGGGCCGTCGACGTTCGCGCCGTCGTACCTGCGCGGCGATGGGAACGGGCTGCGGGCGCTGCACCCGCAGAGCTCCGGGTATTTCCTGACCGACCGCCTGGCAAGTCACACGGTGTCGCAGTTCCTGTTCAACGGCTCGGCCGGGACGCGGCTGATGTGCGATTGGAACAACCGCAAGGTGGACACCCCGGTGGTGTTCGTCAACGGGGTGTGGACCGTTCGGTTCTCGCTCACCACGGGAGCCCCGGACCTGACCTTCAAGTTCGGCCTGGCCGGCGACCGTCCCGTGTGCGGAGACTGGGACGGCAACGGAACCGACTCACCTGGGGTGAAACGTGGCTCCCAGTGGTACCTGTCCTACGGAACGCACGGCGGGGTCAACGCCACGTTCCGCTGGGGTCCCACGACCGGCTTGCCGTTGGCGGGCAACTGGGACGGCAGCGCCGACGGCAAGGACGGCATCGGCGTGGTCAACGGAACCACGTGGTCGCTGACCGATCGGCTCAATGGCACGAGCAACCGGGCGTCATTCGGGTGGGGCGCGGCCGGTGGACGTCCGATCACCGGTGACTGGAACGGCGACGGCCGGACCGGCATCGGGCAGGTCAACTCCAGCACATGGAAGCTCAAAGACGTTCCCGCGGGCGGCGCCGCGGACTACAGCTTCAACTTCGGCCGGCCCACCGACGTCCCACTGGCCGGCGCGTGGTCGGCGCCGAGCAAGAAGGAGACGGTCGGCGTCTTCCGGCCATGAACGGCAACGTCATCGCGCCGGGTGATGTCCGCACCCGCCCCGCCGGCACCAAGCACCCCAGCCCATCCGCGAACCCGAGTGTTGTCAGACTCTCCCCATGACCATCCAGACGACGCCGTCCAACGGCATCACGCTGGCCTACGAAACCTTTGGTGAACCCGACGCCGTGCCGGTGCTGCTGGTGATGGGCCTCGGCACCCAGATGCTGGCCTGGCACGACGGGTTCTGCGAGCTGCTCGCCGACCGCGGCCACTACGTCATCCGCTTCGACAACCGGGACATCGGGCTCTCCGCGCATCTTCGCGACGAGCGCCCGGGCAAACCCATCGCCGCCTTCGTCGGCCGTAAGCCGGCCTACCTCGTTCCCGACATGGCCGACGACGCAGCGGGTCTCATCGAGCGGCTCGCACCCGGCGGCGTGCACGTCGTCGGCGTTTCGATGGGCGGCTGCATCAGCCAGTCACTTGCCATCAGGCGTCCCGACCTGGTTCGCAGCCTGACGTCCATCTCGTCCAGCACGGCGTCCCGCCGGGTGGGCAGGCCGCGGCTGGACATCGCGGCCCTGATGCTGCGCCGGCGCGCCGCCACCAACCGCGCGGAGGCCGTCGCGGCGAGCCTCGACACCTGGCGGCGCATCGGGTCACCGGGCTTCCTGTTCGACCGGGACCGCGCCGAACGGCTGGCGGGGGAGGCGTACGACCGGTGTTACGACCCGGCCGGGGTATCCCGGCAGTTCGCCGCCATCCTCGGCACCCCCGACCGGACCCCCGCGCTGCGCCGGCTCGATGTGCCGACCGTCGTGCTGCACGGCGAGGCCGATCCGCTGATCACCGTGTCCGGCGGGCGCGCGACGGCCGCCGCGATCCCCGGTGCCCGGCTGACCACCTATCCCGGTATGGGCCACGACCTTCCGGACGCGCTGTGGCCGTCCTTCGTCGAGGAGATCTCCGCGGTCGTCACCAAGGGCGAACAGGTGCGCCGGTGACGGACTCCGAAGCATCGGCGGATCGGACCGGCGGACCGTCGGAGGACACCGTCACGCAGAGCGAGTCCGCCTACGCCGAGGACCTCGAACTCGCGCTGCGACTGGCCGACGCGGCGGACGCCATCAGCCTGTCCAGGTTCGGGGCGGCGGACCTGCGGGTCGACGCCAAGCCGGACCTCACCCCGGTGTCCGACGCCGACCTGGCGGTGGAAACGACCATCCGCGGCATCCTCGCCGACGAACGGCCGGCCGACGGCGTCGTGGGGGAGGAATTCGGCGAGGCAACCCTGAGAGCGGGGCAACCGGGCACCGGCCGGCGGTGGGTGATCGATCCCATCGACGGCACAAAGAACTTCGTCCGCGGGGTGCCCGTCTGGGCGACGCTGATCGCCCTGCTGGACGACGACGACATCGTTGTCGGGGTCGTCTCCGCGCCGGCGCTGGCCCGGCGGTGGTGGGCGGCGAGCGGATCCGCGGCGTGGACGCGCTTCGCCGGTGGATCACCGCGGCGCTGCTCGGTCTCGGCCGTCGGCCGCATCGCCGATGCTTCGCTGTCGTATTCGGACCTCTCCGAGTGGCGGCATTCCGGGCACGGCGCGGGGTTCCAGGCGGTGTTGAGCGAGTGCTGGCGAACCAGGGCGTACGGGGATTTCTACTCCTACATGCTGGTCGCCGAGGGCGCCGTCGACATCGCGGCGGAGCCGGAACTGAGCCTGTGGGACGTCGCCGCACTGGTGCCGATCGTGGTCGCCGCGGGCGGCCGGCTGACATCCATCGACGGTCAGCCATCCGGCGGCACGGCCAGCAGCGCGCTGGCCACCAACGGCCTGCTGCACGAGGCCGTGCTCGCTCGGCTGGGCAGGTGACGCAGCACTCCACCGTGGGAGAAACCGCAGGTCGCGGGGTTCGCATCGAGGTCCTCGGCGCCGAAAGAATGGCTCCGTGCGGCGGCGATGTCACATAGCTATAACGGTGAAGCCTTTAGACTGCCTCGTTGTGATTCATTTGTCGCACGTCTCCAAGTTGTACAAGGCCTCCACCAGGCCCGCCCTCGACGACGTCACGATCGACGTCGACAAGGGCGAATTCGCCTTCGTCATCGGGCCGTCCGGATCGGGCAAGTCGACGTTCCTGCGCCTGCTGATCAGGGAGGACGTGCCGACAACGGGCACCATCGAGGTCGACGGTTCGGACCTCGTCCACCTGCGCCGGTCAAAGGTCGCGGCGCACCGCCGCCGGCTGGGCTGCGTGTTCCAGGACTTCAGGCTGCTGACCAACAAGACCGTGGAGCAGAACGTCGGGTTCGCCCTCGAGGTCATCGGGCGATCCAGGGCCTCCATCAAGCAGACCGTTCCCGAGGTCCTGGAAATGGTCGGCCTCGACGGAAAGGCCAATCGGCTGCCGCACGAGCTGTCCGGCGGTGAGCAGCAACGGGTGGCGATCGCCCGGGCGTTCGCCAATCGACCGATCCTGCTGCTGGCCGACGAGCCGACCGGCAACCTGGACCCGGACACCAGCGCGGACATCATGCTGCTGCTGGAACGGATCAACCGCACCGGGACGACGGTTTTGATGGCCACGCACGACAACACCATCGTCGACTCGATGCGCCGGCGGGTCATCGAATTGCAGCTCGGCAAGGTCGTGCGTGACGAGGCGCGGGGCGTGTACGGGGTGGGCCGGTAAGAGCGTCACCGATCCAGCCAGCTGCCAGGCCGCCCACGAGAGGAACACATGCGCGCCGGATTTGTCGTCACCGAGGTCCTGAACGGATTTCGCCGCAACATCACCATGACCATCGCCATGGTGCTGACCACCGCCATCTCGCTCGGCCTGCTCGGCGGCGGGTTGATCATCGCCCGGATGACCGACCAGATGCGCGACATCTACGGCGACAAGGTCGAGGTCACCGTCTATCTCACCCCCGACCAGTCGGCGCAGGACCCGGATTGCCGAGAGTCGCCCTGCCTTGACATCAGCAAGCAGCTGCAGGCGAACAGCGACGTGGAAACCGTTGACTACGAGAGCCAGGCGGCGGCCTTCGAGCGGTACAAGCAGCAGTTCGCCGGCCAGCCGGAGCTGCTGGAAATCGGCACCGCGGAGGCGCTCTCCGCGTCCTTCCACGTCAAGCTCTACGACCCCCAGCGATACCGGGTGATCGCCGAGGAATTCAACGGCAAACCCGGCGTGCAGTCGGTCGCCGACCAGAGCGCTTTCCTGGACAGGCTTTTCAGCCTGCTGAACGGGGTCCGGAACGCAACGATCATCGTCGCCCTGATCCAGGCGCTGGCGGCGCTGCTGCTGATCTCCAACATGGTGCAGGTCGCCGCGTACACCAGACGCACCGAAACGGCGATCATGCGGCTGGTCGGCGCCTCCCGCTGGCGGACCCAACTGCCGTTCATGCTGGAGGCGGTGATCGCCGGCGTGGTCGGCGCCGCGCTGGCCATCGGCGGCCTGGTCGCGGCGAAGTTCCTGTTCGTCGACCAGGCGCTCGGTCCGGTCATCAGATCCGGCATTCTGCCGGAGATCGACGGGGCCACGCTGGTCTGGGTGTCGCCGATCCTGCTCGCCATCGGCGCCGGGCTGGCGGCCGTCTCCGCCTACGTGACGCTCCGGTTGTACGTCAGGCTGTAGCGCCGGCCCAGGTGCTGGCCGGTCGGGAATGCCAAACCCGCTGGCGGCACCACTTACCCTGGACGGGCCATGGCAACGAACAGCACCCCGACCCGACCGACCCGTCCCACCCGGTCCGCCCGCAGCAGCAACCGGCCGACCGGGCGGCAGGTCATTGCGAGCAACCGCAAGGCGCGGCACGACTACACGATCATGGACACCTTCGAGGCCGGGATCGCGTTGACCGGCACCGAGGTCAAGTCCCTGCGCGCGGGTCGCGCGTCGTTGGTGGACGGCTTCGTCACCGTCACCGATGACGAGCTGTGGCTGCGCAACGTGCACATCGCCGAGTACGCAGAGGGCACCTGGACCAACCACGCGCCGCGCCGTCAGCGCAAGCTGCTGATGCACCGGATGGAGATCACCAGGATCGCCGCGAAGCTCCGGGAGGGCGGGCTCGCGTTGGTTCCGCTGTCGCTGTACTTCATCGACGGCAAGGTCAAGGTCGAACTCGGCCTGGCCCGCGGAAAGAAGGAGTACGACAAGCGGCAGACGATGGCCAAGCGGGACGCCGCCCGGGAGCTGGAGCGGTACGCCGGGCGTCGGTCCAAGGGCATGTCGGACTGAACGCGCGATTGGGGGACCGAGATGGCGAATTCCGATCTGGCGTTTTCGCCGTCTCGATCGACCCGGTTCGGTGCAACGCCGTGGCCGCCTCCGTCCGTCCTCACCGCATGAACTCCTTGCGGCGGATGATCGGCGTGGTCGCCCTCGGCGTCCTGCTCGCCGGATGCGCCGGGACGACGATCGCGGGCACCGCCGCGCCCATTGACGGCGCCGGTCCGGTTGACACCGACCCGCCGTACTCCAGCACCTTCGAGTGCGCCGCCAACCCGAGCCCCGTGGCGGTGACGACCCCGACCGGCGAACCGCTGATCACCGTCACCCAGGGGACGAACGCCTGGATCGCCAACAACCGCACCCAGCCGCTGTCGCTGGCGGCCTACGACGACGGGACCGCGATCCGCAGCGAGGACGCCGGCCTGTCGTCGGACGCCATCGCCGCGCTGACCATCGGCCGGATCGACCCGTGCCGACTGGCGGATGCCAGCGCCGAGATCGTCGCCCTGGCGGCGACGGACATCGGCGAGCCCGGTGTCACCGACCAGGGCACCACCAGCGTCGTCCTGCATCAGCCGGCGGGCGATGTACGGGTGAACGCCTACGCGCTGGGTGTGGGCGACGACGGGCTGCCGGCGGCGCAGCAAGCCGCCCGACAACGACTCACCGCCCTGATCGACGGCCTTCGCGGGTCGCTGGCGGACACCGCCGACTGGACGCCCGACCGGCTACGGGTCACCACCTACGGCGAACCGGCCGATGACGCCGGCGCCGCCCCCTGGCCGCTGACGGGTGGCGTGGCGAAGGTCCTGGACCGGGACGATCACCGGTGCGGAGTGCTCAGCGGGGCCGATGCCGCGGCCGTGCTGGACGCGATCGGCGCCGGCCCCGCTGTCCAACCCTGGACCGACGGCCAGCGGACGCTGGTGCTGGCATTCGGGCCGCTGGTGCCCGGCCAGCGGGGCTGCGCCGGCTGAGCCGACTTGGACTGGGCTGAGCCGACTGGGCTGAGCCGACTGGGCTGAGCCGACTGGGCTGAGCCGACTGGGCTGAGCCGACTGGGCTGAGCCGACCGTGCCGCGCCGACTGTGCCGCGCCGGTTGGGTTGGACTGCGCCGGCTCGGGCTGAGCTGGCTGCTCCGACTGGGCTGAGCCGGCTGGGTTGAGCTGACGCCGGCCTGGGCCTCGCTCAGCTAACCGCTGCCTCACTCTTGCTGCAGCAGGAGTAACCAGTACATGACAGGAGCAGTGCGCCGCACCCAGAGCATCGGCCACCTCCGGCTGGTCCTTCCTCGAACGATGAAGCCGGGCGCCGGCCCCACTCAGCCTCAGTACCCCTCGCTCCTGCTGCGCCGGGAGCAACGCAGACGCACCTCGAGTAGCCGGGCGCCGGCCTCACTCAGCCTCCGTACCCCTCGCTCCTGCTGCGCCGGGAGCAACGCAGACGCACCTCGAGTAGCCGGGCGATCGAGGTCCGGCTCGAGCTCGCCGCGCCGGCTCCGGCTGCGTCGCGCCACAACTCCGCCGCACGCCACCTGGGGAACACGTATGATGGTGAGGCTGTTCTTCCCCACGGGGGTGATCGGTCTCGACAGCGTTCGTCGAGTGAGGTGAAGCGGGCCGAGGAAGGCAACGATGATCTCGTTAACCATCCGTTGCAAAAAATCAAGTGCCGACAACAGTCGCACTGACTTCGCCCTCGCCGCCTGAGCGAGTAAGGAGTCCGTCAGACCGGGGGTTTCTCCGCCCCGGATCCTGGCGCCAGCTAGGAGAATTACCGAAAGATCCGGTCGCGGGATCTTGAGGGACACCAAACAGCGACTGGGCCTGTCGCACCAGCACGTTCGCATGACTGGTGGGGCCGAGTAGGGACAGAGCGGACTGCGCCCGGAGAAGCCCTCACGAAGCAACGTTGGACGCGGGTTCAATTCCCGCCACCTCCACGAGCTCGTGGATGCATGAGAGAACGGCCCCGCCGAGAGGCGGGGCCGTTCTGCATTGGGGCGGGGCCAGCACTGCGCAGTCGGCTCGCGCCTTTTCCGCTGACGTCGCGGTCCGGACCGGCCACCGATGGGCGACGGGTCAGGCCTGCTGGTCCCCGTCCGCGGCCAACCCGGCCGCCTCTGCGTCGTCATGGCCGGCGCCAGCTGCTTGCGCACGGTCCTTGGCGGCGGCAGCGTCCTTCGCGGACGCCCCGACCTTCGCCGAGGCACCGTCCTTCGTGGACGTACCGTCCCTGGCAGGCGCGCCGCCCTTCGCCTTGGACGGCTCCGCCTTGGACGGCTCCGCCTTGGACGGCCCGGCCGTTGACGGCTCGGACTTCGGCAAGACCTTCGATCGGGACTTCGACCGCTTGTCCACCGGACGTTTCGCCGGCTTCTCCGCCGAGTCCGGGTCCGCCATGTCCTCGATGTCCGTCCGCAGCCGGTCCAGTTCGCCGCGCAGGTAGTCCCGGGTGGCGACCTCCCCGATGGCGACGCGGAGCGCGGCCAGCTCGCGGGCCAGGAACTCCGTGTCGGCCTTGGTCTGCGCTGAGCGGTTGCGGTCCTCTTCCAGCGTCACCCGGTCCCGGTCGTCCTGCCGGTTCTGGGCGAGCAGGATCAGCGGGGCCGCGTAAGCGGCCTGCGTGGAAAACGCCAGGTTCAGCAGGATGAATGGGTAGGGGTCCCAGCGGTAGTTGACGGCAACCAGGTTCAGCGTGATCCAGCCGATCACCAGCATGGTCTGCCAGAACAGGAACGTGCCGGTGCCCATGAAGCGGGCAAGACTCTCGGAAAACCTGCCGAACGATTCGGGATCGATCTCGAAGCCGAATCGACGGGTGTTGCGGGGTTGGTCGAGCCTGCGCCGCGCCCTGGTTTCAGCCACGGGAACCGCTCCGGCTCGCGGCGCCGTGCGGCAGGGCCACCGTCTCGGCGTCGAGCTGGCCGTCGTCCATCCCCTGGTCGCGCCAGTTGTCGGGCAGCAGGTGATCGAGCACATCGTCGACGGTCACCGCGCCGAGCAGGTGGTCCTCGTCATCGACCACGGGCGCGCAGACCAGGTTGTAGGACGCGAAGAACCGAGTGACCTCGGTCAGCGCGGCGCTGGGGGACAGCCGGCCCATCTCGGTGTCCAGGGCGCCGGCAACCAGTTCGAACGGCGGCTCGCGCAGCAGCCGCTGGGTGTGCACGCAGCCCAGGTAGCGCCCGGTCGGGGTCGCCTGCGGCGGACGGCAGACGAACACCATCGACGCGAGCGCCGGGGTCAGGTCGGGGGAGCGGATCCGGGCCAGCGCCTCGGCGATGGTGGCGTCCGGGGTGAGGACGACGGGCTCCGGCGTCATCAGACCGCCGGCCGACTCGGAGGAGTACTGCAGCAGCCGGCGAACGGGCGCGGACTCCTCGGGCTCCATCAGGCCGAGGAGCCGTTCCTGGATGCCCGGCGGCAGCTCGGCGAGCAGGTCGGCGGCGTCGTCGGGATCCATCGCCTCGAGGATGTCCGCGGCGCGGGCCTCGTCGAGGTGTGCCAGCAGCTCCTGCTGGTCGTCCTCGGACAGTTCCTGGATGACGTCCGCCAGCCGGTCGTCGTCCATCGCGTCCGCGACTTCGTAGCGCAACGCCGGGGTGAGGTCGCGCAGGATGCCGGCGGCGTCGGCCGCCCGCAACCCCTCGAAGGATGCCAGCACCTGTGGTGCCCCCCGGACTGATTGACCGGTCAGCTGCGCCGGGTCCATGCCCCGTACGTCGCTCCAGCCGAGGATCTGCACCGGCGCACGGCGGACGATCCGGCGGGTCCGCTCGCGTACCGCCAGCCGGGACACCACCCAGTCCCGACTCCTGGTCTTCTCCATCGCCACGTCGACGATCACCGCGGAACTGGCCGTGGTGGCCACCTGAACGTGCACGCCGATCAGCTGACCGATCAATCGCAACTCGAGGGAGCGCTGCTCGAAGCGGCGCAGGCTCACCGATCCGGTGGTCAGCGCGATCGCGGCCGCCTCCACGCTGCTGACCCGCAGCATCGGCACGAAGATCGGCCGGCGGGTCGGCAGGTCGACGACGAGACCGAGCACCCGCGGGGGTTTGCGGTCCAGCCGCAACGCCACCACGATGTCCCTGACCTTGCCGATCGACTCGCCGCTGGGGCCGAAGACCGGCAGCCCGGCCAGCTGCGCGACGAAAACCCTGGTGTTAGGTGGCACGGCATCAGGTTAGGGCGCCGCGCGGCCCCGCGGACGCAGACGACCCCCATGCGGTTCGAACGCGCCGCACACAGCAACCGAACAGCGGCACTGCGTAGGGTGGCTGGTTGTTCGAGCGCCCCGAAGTCGAGATCAGAGGTTCTTCATGCGCATCCGCGCCTTGCTGCTTGCTGTCCCGCTCGTCGTGTTGGGTGCCTGCTCGTCCGGCACGGACGCCACCCCGACCGGCGATGCGACCGCGTCAGGGTCGGTTGCGCCGACGCTCGGACCTGCGGTTCCACCGGCGACGGCGGTGGCCGCGGCCGTCCCGGCCGCCCAACTGCCGACCGCCAGCGGGTCGTTCGGCGACAAGCCGACACTGACGTTCCCGCAGGGCAACCCGGTCCCGAGCCTGCAGCGGGTCATCCTCAAGGAGGGCACCGGCCCGAAGACCGTCGCCGGTGACTGGCTCGTCACGAACTATCTCGGCCAGGTGTGGGGCGGCGAGGTATTCGACAACTCCTACGACCGCGGCACCACCTCGGTGTTCCAGATCGGCAAGCAGAAGGTCGTCCCGGGGTGGGACACCGCGCTGGTCGGCGTCCCGGTGGGTAGCCGGGTGCTGCTGAGCCTGCCGCCCGCGGACGGCTACGGCGCGGCCGGCAACGAGAGCGCCGGCATCAAGGGCACCGACACCCTGGTGTTCGTCATCGACATCGTGGATGCGATCGCCGCGAACGCCGGCGGTCAGAAGGACGCCACCCCGGCGCCCGCGCTGCCGAAGACCGGTCCGCAGGTCAGCGGAGCGTTGGGTGCCAAGGCGAGCGTGAAGATTCCGTCAGGTGCGCCGGAGCCGACAGCGCCGACCGTCACCGTCATCGCGACCGGCACGGGTGCACCGATCCAACTGGGTCAGGTCCTGGTGCAGTACACGGCGGTGACCTGGGCCGGGGAGTCGGCGGGGACGACATGGCCCGGCGACGATCCGGCGAACAGCGGGGAGGGGCCGCAGGAGCTCCCGGTGGCCACCGGCGGTCCGTTCGCCGGACTGGTGGGCGTGCCGATCGGCAGCCGGGTGCTGGTCCAGGTGCCGGGGCAGACAGATCCGCAGTCCGGGCAGGCGCAGCCCGCCATCGCCGCAGTGGTCGACGTCCTGCTGCAGACCACAGTGACGCCCGACCCGGCCGGGGCGTCCGGGGCGTCAGGTCCGAGCAGTGCCGCACCGAGCAGTGCACCACCGAGCAGTGCACCACCGAGCAGTGCACCACCGAGCAGTGGTGCTCAGGTCAGTGAGGCTCCGGCGAGCGAGGCCCCGTCCAGCGCAGCCGCGACGAGCGGGGCGGGCACCAACGCCGCGCCCAGCAGCTGAGCAGAGCGGACTGACGAGGGTGAGCGACGCGAGCCCGGCGCCGCGGAGGTCCGGGGGCCGGGCGGTCCTGGACGGTCTCGGCCTGCTGGCACGGCTGGGGCTCGCGGCGATCTTCCTCGTTTCCGGTGCATTGAAGGCGTCGGATCCGCGCGAGACGGTCGTCGCGGTCCGGGCCTACGACCTGCTGCCCGAGTCCCTGGTTTCCCTCGTCGCGGCCATGCTGCCGTATCTGGAGATCGCGGTGGGGGTGCTGCTGCTGGTCGGGCTGGCCACCCGGTTGGCCGCCGTGCTGGGCGCCGTGCTGCTGGCGATCTTCATCGCCGGAGTGATCTCGGCCGCAGTCAGGGGACTGTCGATCGACTGCGGCTGCTTCGGCGGCGGCGGCACCGTCGAGGCAGGTCAGACCGCGTACGCGGCGGAAATCCTGCGCGATCTGGGCATCCTGGTACTGGCGGGCTACCTGATCTACCGGCCCGACACACCGCTGTCGGTCGATCGCTGGGCACGGCTGAGATCGGGACAAACGGCATAGTGGACCTGCGGTGGCCCCGGTGGCGTGCCGCTGTAGACGCACATGCGGGTGGACGAGAGGACGCGGCACGTGGCGCAGGGCGGTAAGCGGAACAACCAGGGCAGCTCCGGCGGAGCGAACCGCCCGGCGGCCGGCCCGAACCGGGAGGTCGGCCGGCTCCCGGCAGTCCGTCGCGGCCGCCCGACAGTCGTCCGCAGGGCGGAACCGCACCCAGCTGATCATCGGCGGCATCGCGATCACCGTCATCGTGGCGATCATCGTCGTCGGGCTGGTGCTGAACAAGAAGGAGAGCGCCGTCCAGAGCGAGGGTTACGGAGCCTCGACGCAGTCCGTCGCGACCGCCACCAACGGGATCGTCACGGTGAGCAAACCGGATAGCAAACCCGCCGTCACCATCGACCTGTACGAGGACGCGCTGTGCCCGATCTGCGCGGAGTTCGAGAGGCAGTTCGGTCAGCAGATCAATCAGGCGGTGGACGAGGGCAAGCTCGCCGTCAACGTGCACATGCTGAACTTCCTCAATCCGCAGTCGTTCTCGAAGGATTATTCGACGCGGGCGGCAGCGGCACTGCTGTGCGTCGCCCAGCAGAGCGGCAGTTCGCCCGGGGTGTATCTCGGCTTCCATTCCGCGCTGTTCGCGTCCGGCACGCAGCCCCAGGAGGGCGGCTCGGCGGACCTGACGAATCAGCAGCTGGCCGACCTCGCCACCAAGTCCGGCGCGCCGGCGGCAGCGGACTGCATCACGTCCGGGCAGAACATCGACGCAGCGGTGGCCGCCGACACCGCTTCGCGGGCCACCCTGAGCAAAGCCACCGGCGGCCAGGTCCGGACCCCGACGGTCGTGCACAACGGCGCCCCGGTGGAGCTGACCGTGGACTGGCTGAACAAGCTGCTGGCGCAGCCCTGACGTCACGAGCGCGGCGTCGCGAGCTCGAACGGGTCGGCCACCGGCTCGGCGCCGAGGTTCCGCCTTGAGCTCCCGGGTGATCACCGGTCGTCACAACTCCGAGGTGGGGTAGCGGCCCGGCCGCACCCGCACCTTCATCATCGGGCCCGTCCGGAGCTCGCGACCGGTCAACGCGGCGATTAGGACCAGCCGCAGGCGCTTGGTAACCTTTCCCGGCAGCTTGGGGCTGTGGCGCAGCTGGTAGCGCACCACACTGGCAGTGTGGGGGTCAGGGGTTCGAGTCCCCTCAGCTCCACCCGCAGCGGGCCTCCCGGTTTTCCGGGAGGCCCGATTTTATTGCCGGCCCGTCCGCTTGGGAGCCCTGATCGCGGGGCAGGCGAACGATGTCACTCCCGGCCGGCGACCGCGTCCGAGGCTTTCGAGGTCACGCAGCTGAACCCCTCTCGCAGGCACGGGACGTACCGCCGTCTCCGCCGGACCTCCGCTACCGAGTGGCCGTCGACCACCCCCCGACAGAGCGCCCGCTCGGTGGTGACGGCCGTGGCGCCCTGATCGATCGGCCCGCAAGGTGTTCGCCACCGCTTGGTGTTGGACCTGCCGGACCTGGGCAGACACCACTGGTCGGGGCGCTCGGGATGTGCGGACCCGGGCAGCCGTCGGCGGCGCGCGGTGGTTCCGGTGCAGGCGGCCGTTGCAGACAGGCGAGGCGGCCCTCCAGTCGGTCGCCGCGGGGCCCCGGCCACTGGTTCCGCGTTCGGTCACCGCAGGTCACACCGTTGGCGGCGGGGCTCGCCCTGCCGGCGCTCCGGACGCCCGCGTCCGAGCACGATCTGTGGTCCCCGTGACGACGGCCCACACTGTGAACCGCATCGGTAACGGTGCGGAAAAACTCCGGACCCGGCCTGCTTGTTCTACGCAACGTCGGACTAAGCTGCCAAGGGTCCGGGTCTGATCCGGGCATGTGCGCGTGCCGATCTGCTGGAGGCCAACTTGACCGCCGTCGCTCCCCGCCCCGTGGTGACCCGGCCTTACCCGGTGCAGCGCGCTCCGCGCGGGGCGAAATTCCTGCAATACCTGCACACCACGGATCCCAAGGTCCTCGGTGTCATGTACATCGCGACGTCATTCGCGTGGTTCATGATCGGCGGCCTGATGGCGCTGTTCATGCGCGCGGAACTGGCCCGTCCGGGCATGCAGTTCCTCTCGCCCGAGCAGTACAACCAGCTGTTCACCATGCACGGCACGATCATGCTGCTGTTCTATGCCACGGCCGTGGTCTTCGGTTTCGCGAACTTCGTGCTGCCGTTGCAGATCGGCGCGCCGGACGTGGCATTCCCGCGGCTGAACGCGTTGTCGTACTGGCTGTACTTCTTCGGCGCGATCATCTCCACCTCCGGCTTCTTCACCCCGAACGGCGCGGCCGCCTTCGGCTGGACCGCCTACCCGCCGCTGTCCGGTGTGGAGAACTCCCCGGGCGTGGGTGGCGACCTGTGGATCATGGGCCTGGCGGTCTCCGGCCTCGGCACCATCCTCGGTGGCGTCAACATGATCACCACCATCATCTGCATGCGCGCCCCCGGCATGACGATGTGGCGGCTACCGATCTTCACCTGGGCGATTCTGGTCACCTCGGTGCTGATCCTGATCGCGTTCCCGATCCTCACGGCCGCGCTGTTCGGTCTCGCCTCGGACAGACACTTCGGATCGCACGTCTTCGACCCGACCAACGGCGGAGCCATCCTCTACCAGCATCTGTTCTGGTTCTTCGGGCATCCCGAGGTGTACATCATCGCCTTGCCCTTCTTCGGGATCATTTCCGAGGTCATACCCGTCTTCTCTCGAAAACCCCTGTTCGGTTATCGAGGGATGGTCTATGCGCTGATCGGTATCGCGGCGCTGTCCGTCGGGGTGTGGGCGCACCACATGTTCGCCACCGGCGCGGTCCTGCTGCCCTTCTTCAGCTTCATGACGTTCCTCATCGCGATACCGACCGGGCTGAAGTTCTTCAACTGGATCGGCACGATGTGGAAGGGGCAGGTCAGCTTCGAGACACCGATGCTGTTCGCCGCCGGCTTCCTGGTCACCTTCCTGTTCGGCGGGCTGACCGGCGTCATCCTCGCCGCGCCGGCACTGGACTTCCATGTCTCGGACTCCTACTTCGTGGTGGCGCACTTCCACTACGTTCTGTTCGGCACCATTGCCTTCGCGACCTACGCGGGGATCTACTTCTGGTTCCCGAAGATGACCGGCCGGTTCCTGGACGAGCGGCTCGGCAGGCTGCACTTCTGGGCGACGTTCATCGGCTTCCACGTGACGTTCTTGATCCAGCACTGGCTGGGCAACATCGGCATGCCGCGGCGCTACCCCGATTACCTGCCCACCGACGGGTTCACGACGTTCAACACGATCTCCACGATCGGTGCGTTCGTGCTGGGCGCTTCCACGCTGCCGTTCCTCTGGAACGTCATCCGGTCCTGGCGGTACGGCGAGATCACCACCGCCGACGACCCCTGGGGTTACGGCAATTCGCTGGAATGGGCGACCAGTTCACCGCCGCCCCGGCACAACTTCACCTCGCTGCCGCGGATCCGCTCCGAGCGTCCGGCGTTCGAACTTCACCACCCGTACATGGTCGAGCGGATGAAGGCCGAGGCGCACCCGTCGCGGAACTGGACGCCACTCGCCGAGGCCGAAGCGAGCCCGAACCTGAAGATTCCAACGGGCGGATCGGGTAAGTCCTCGGCGCCGTACGGGGAATGATCTCGGGTCGCCCCAGCGGCGCGGTTCCCTCGGGGCGCCCGTGTCCTCGGTCTTGATCACGGTCACCGGCCCCGATCGGCCCGGTGTGACCGGTGTGCTGTTCACCGCACTGGCGGCTCATCGGGTCGACGTGCTGGACATCGATCAGGCCGTGATCCGCGGGCAGCTCACGCTCGGCGTTCTGGTCGGGACGGCGGAGGATCCGGAGGGCCTGCAGGAAGACGTCGAGCAGGCCATGGGTGCGTTGGGGATGGGCGTCCGGGTTGCCATCGACCAGCCCGGCAGCGATCAGCGGCGATTCCCGACGCACGCCGTCGTGGTGCTGGGCAGACCGCTGCAGGCAAGGGCGATCGGCCGGCTGGCACTCGGATTCGGGCGGCTCGGTGTCAACATCGAGGCCATCAAACGGATCGCCGATTACCCGGTCACCGGACTGGAACTGTCGGTCCGCGCGCCCGATGACGAGGCGCTACGCGCGGCGGTCGGAAAGATCGGTGCCGCAGCCGGGGTCGACATCGCGGTGGAGCGGATCGGCATCGCGCGGCGCGCCAAGCGGCTGATCGTCTTCGACGTCGATTCCACGCTGATCACCGGCGAGGTGATCGAGATGCTCGCCGACCACACCGGCACCCGGGCGCAGGTCGAGCACATCACGGCCGCGGCGATGCGCGGCGAACTCGACTTCGCCGAATCGCTTCGCGCCCGGGTCGCCATGCTCGAGGGGCTGGACGCCGCCGTGCTGGACCAGGTCGGTGCGTCGCTCACCCTGACGCCGGGTGCCCGCACGACGGTCCGGACGCTGAAGCGGCTGGGATACCGCTGCGGCATCGTGTCCGGCGGCTTCACCCAGGTCACCCGTCACCTGGTCGACGAGCTCGACCTCGACTTCGCCGCCGCCAACACCCTTGAGGTGGTGGACGGCCGGCTGACCGGCAAGGTGGTCGGCGACATCGTCGACCGACCAGGGAAGGCCAGGGCTCTGGAGCGTTTCGCCCGGGAGTCCGGGGTTGCGCTCAACCAGACCGTGGCCGTGGGTGACGGCGCCAACGACATCGACATGCTCACGGCCGCCGGTCTCGGGATCGCGTTCAACGCCAAGCCACTCGTCGCCGGGTTTGCCGACACCACGTTGAACCAGCCATTTCTCGATCCGGTGCTGTTCATCCTGGGGATCACCCGGGAGGAGATCGAGGCCGCCGACGCCGCCGACGGCACGCTGCGCAGGGTTCCCCTTGACTGAGCCCGCGGGCGGCGCGGGGATTCCTGAGCGTGCCGGCAATGAAGGGCTCGGTGATGGCGGGAGCGAGTCGGGGGCCGCCACCGAACTGGGATCCGCGCTCGCGCCGCTCCGCGCGCGCTACCTGCACTGGCTCCAACTGGACGCCGAGCAGGTCCTCGCCGATCGCGAGGAAGCGGCCCAGGACATCCGCGCCATGCAACTCGTGCTCCGGATGGAACGCGCAGACCCGCCGTCTTGGCATCGGGCGATTGCCGGAGCCGCGACAGCCGCCGCTGCAATCTGTCTCGACGAGCGCAGCGAACCGGGTGGCGAGTGGCACGACGCCATCCGCGACTACTGCCTCGGCCACATCCGAAAGGTCACCCGGCGGGCTCGCGGCGCTCATTGGGTCGCCGCCCAGGACCTGCCCGGAATCACCATCGACATCGACGGCACCCAGGTCCGGGCGCTGGTTCCGGGTCTGGTCACCGAACTCGACCCGCGGATCAGCCGGCTGCAGGTCGGCGGCACCGACGCCGCTGTCGACGAGCCGCCGACCGTTGATCGCGCACCGTCGCCGTCCCTGGAGGTGTGGTTGTCAGCGAGCCCTCCGATGACGCTCGGGAAGGCAATGGCCCAGGCCGGCCATGCCGGGATGATCGCGGCCGCGCTACTCGCCGGGGATGACCAACTCGCCCTGCAACAGTGGCGGCAAGCAGGCTTCCAGGCCGATGCTCACCGGGCGGGAGCCGCGCGATGGTCGGCGCTGACGGGGGCGCTGGCCGATGAGGCGACGGCCTGGCGGTCCCGGCGAATACTCGCCGTCCGGGACGCCGGCTTCACCGAAGTGGCGCCCGGCACCGTCACAGTGATCGGCCGGGGGCCTTCCTCGGACTGAGAGGGTTCCCAGCCTCTGTCCAGGTGGATGTCCGGAGGTTGGCGGATCTGAGGCCCGACGTTGTCCCGCCGTCGACTGCTTCCAGCCATTCGTCATGGCTATCCCGGCGTCACAGATTCCGAGCGGCGACGGAAAGCGGGGGGATGGGAGGTTTATCGAATATTCGTTGGCGTCGTGACGGTAACCGTGTGGCGTCGTCTTGACCTCAACGGGTCCGACTCCGAACACGTTCCGGTTGACTTACGCGGGCGAGCTGCTGGGAGCCCGGAATTCCTTCGACGTAGAGTAATTTCATCCCTCGCATCTCCTGCACCAAGAGATTCTGGGTGACGGTGGAAGGTGGAGTCATGCACAACCTCTATCGGGTTTTCGTGGGTACCACGGCGGCTGTGCTGGCTTCGGCCGCGCTTGCTGGGCCGGCATCGGCGGACCCCAGCCCGCCGGGGGACACGCCGGTGACGTTCGACGTCACCGCGGGCGAGTTGTCCATCACGGCGCCAGTATCAGCTGATGTGGGCTCAGGTCCACCGGAATTCGGAATCGGCGATCAACTCGGATCCGTGACGGTCAGCGACAGCCGTGCGTCGCTCGACGCCTCCTGGACCGCGGGTGTCTCTTCTACAGACTTCACCACCGGTGCCGAGACCGATGCCGAGAGGGTGGGCACATCGGATCTGGCCTATTGGTCAGGACCGGCGACCGCCTCGACCGGCAACGGCACATTCATGCCAGGTCAAGCAACTGCTCCCGATTCCGTGTTTCTGGTAGCAGCCCAGACGCCGTTCATCCACGCCGGTGGAACCGGGAACAACACCGCCACCTGGAATCCGACCCTGACGATCAACGTGCCGCTGCAAAACGTGGCCGGGACCTACACCGGGACCGTGACGCATTCGGTGAGCTAGGTGCGGTGCTGGTCGGGATGCCGGCTTCACCGAAGTGGAACCGGCACCGTCACAGTGATCGGCAAGGCACCTGGCTGGGTCTGAAAGTGTTCCCACCGACCCTTTCCGGTAAATCTACGGAGGGATGCTGCATTCGGCCGGTTACCTGCTGACCATCGTCTACGTTGGGCCTTCGCTCGTGCTGTCCCGAATCAGCAGCTTTCCCCGAACACGGCCGAAGGCGGGGGTATGCGACCACGCACAAATTTGTGATGGGCGCGGCGGCCGCCATTGTGACGTCGGCTGCGCTGGCCGGCCCTGCATCGGCCGCCTCGGACCCGGGGCCGGCCGGTGATACGACCGTCACTTTTTACGGTCATCGACGGTCCGTTGTTGATCAGCGCCCCGGATGAAGCTTCCCTGGGCGACCCGGCCAATCAGTGAGCGGCCATCTGGTGGTCGGTCTCAACCAACCTTGGGTGACGGTCAGCGATTTCGTGCGTCAGCGGACGCGTCCTGGGTCGCCGATGTCGCCGCGACGGACTTCACCACTGGGGAGGGGAGTGAGGCCGGGACGCTGGTCCCCTCAGACATCGAGTACTGGTCCGGGACGCCCATCTACACCCTCGGAAACGGAGTATTCACGCCCGCTCAGGAACTCGTCGGCAACCGGGAGCCGCTGACGTCAGACCCACCGCTGACGGCGTTCACCCATACCCGCAGCAGCGGCATCACGGTCACCGAGTGGGTTCCGCCGGTGCAGGTGAACGCGCCACTGACAGCATCGGCGGCATCCATACCGGAACAGTGACACATTCGGTGTCGTAGCCGGTGCCTATTCCGGTGTCAGAAAAATTTGCTGATGGAGGAGGAGGGCGGGGTACGCGCAGCGCATACAAAGTTGTCATGGTCGTCGCCGCTGCGGCTGTGACATCGGCTGCGCTGGCCGGACCGGCATCGGCGGATCCGACCCGCGACACAACAGTGACCTTCACGGTCAGGGCAGGTGCGCTGTCCATCACCACCCCGGAAAACGCCGAGTTGGGGGTGTCGCGCCCGGGAGCAATGTCAGCGGCGCACTGGGTAACGTGATGGTGACGGACGAACGTGCCTCGGCGGACGCTTCCTGCGACCCCACCGTCTCCGGGAGGGGGTACGGCAGCGAGAACGCAATTCCGCCGGGATCGCTCAGCGCCTCGCATGTCGACTACTGGTCCGGACCCGTGATGCCAGTACCGGCACCGGGAGCTGATAACTGGTCAGGAGACGGCCGCCGACAGGCAGCCGCTGTTGAATTTTGGTTCGCTGGGCGCGTTCGCCCATACCGGTGGAACCGGCAACAAACCGCCGGCTGGACCCCCTCGCTACGGATCAATACGGGGTTGGACAATATCGGCGGGATTTACTCCGGAACGGTGACACATTCGGTTTCGTAACCGTTCTCGCCGATTGTCCGGGACAGGACCGCTTGACGCTCAGCTGCGGGCATCGCGAGTGGAATACGAGAACCCGCAGCGCTGAGGCGCGCTCGACAACAGTCGAGCGCCACCCAGTGGGCTGCGGCGCGTTCACCAAGGTGGCGGGGATCTGTCAGAGTAATCGGCCGGCCACGTATACCGCTCCGAACGGGGTATGGACGGGTCCTTCCGATGGAAGCACGAACCAATATGCCGGGTTTTTCGGTGGCATGGGTTAATTTGACGTCCGTATTCCTTTCCCGGTGTCACGAGATTCCGGGCCACGGTGAAAGGCGGGGGTATGCGTAACGCATACAGGCTTGTCGTGGGCGTCGCGGCTGCGGTTCTGACGTCGGCCGCGCTGGCCGGACCGGCGTCGGCGTCGCCCGATCCCAGCAACTCGGGCGACACCACCGTAACGTTCACGGTCCTCGACGGGCCGTTGTCCATCACCGTGCCTGAAAGCGCCGACCTGCTGAATGTTGTACCGGGGGGCGACGTCAGCGGCGCCCTGGGAACGGTGACGGTATCCGACGGACGTGCGTCTGCGGACGCCACCTGGGACGCTGTCGTCAGATCGACCGAATTCCAAACCGGAGGCGGAACTGCCCAGGAGACGGTGCTCCCCGCCGAAGTCGACTACTGGTCCGGACCGGCTACCTCTACCACCGGCACCGGCACGTTCACCCCCGGTCAGGCGACTACAGCTGACCGAGCACCGATGGACGCGCAGGACGCGCTGGAGGTTTTCACCCACGGCGGTGGAACCGGCAACAACACCGCCGCCTGGAATCCGACTCTGCAGGTCAACGCGCCGCTGGACTCCATTGCTGGGATCTACATCGGCACCGTGACGAATTCGGTCGATTAGCTCCTTTTCCCCGGGTGTGGCCGAGGCGACGCCGTCGCTCGCCGCTGGTCGATCAGACAGGGTTCTGACCTGTATCTCGCGCCGCCATGACGCACGCCACTGGGGGGGCATGCCGGCATGCCGAGCTGCGTCGGGTCCTCCAGGAGGTCCCCGTCCACACCACCCAGTGTGTTCGAGTCATCACGTTTAGTGCTTTTGCGCTACCCTTCTGGCGCCCGGTGGGGGCGTGGCTCTGAACAAGCGCTCAGAAGGGTGATCGATGCGCAGACCTCCAGGGGTGTCGCTCGCGGCCGTCACCGCGATCGCGATCGCGATCGCCGGTTCGACGGCGGGGCCGGCGAAAGCAGCGGCCGCACCTGTCGACACGCCCGTTCAGTTCGTTGTGGAGGCCGCACCGCTGGAGATCACCGCCCCGACAGGTGACCCGGTGCAGCTTGGCAGTGGCGCCGCGGGAACCGAAATCAGCGGCGAGTTGGGGGACGTCACCGTGACCGGCGACGGTCCCTGGGTGGCGACCGTGACCGCGTCCGACTTCGCGTCGGTCGACACCACTCCTGTGAATCTCATGATGGTGACCGCCGCCTCGTACTGGTCGGGCGCGACAGTGGACAGTCAGGGTGTTGAACCCCCCATCCCGGGCCAGGCAGGCGCCGATGACGCGGTGCAACTGACCACCGCCGGGGCGACCGCGTTCAGCTACCAGGGTGAGGGAACGAACAACGCAACGTGGAACCCGACCCTGGTGATCAACGTGCCGGTGGACAGCCCGCCGGGCACGTACTCGGGAACGGTGACCCATTCGGTGGCCTGACGGCGGCACCCGCCTCGGCTTCGCGGCCATCGCAGGCGTCGCCTGCCTGATGCTGGCGCCTTCGGCGGTGGCCGCCGCCCCGGAACCCCAGCCACCTGCATCCGGCTCGCCGGTGAACTCGGCAGCCACCGGGGCAGCTGCGGCGGCCGCCGGCGGCTTCGGGATTCAACTCCTGGACGCCCCGGTCAGCGGGCTGGATGACCCCCGAGCGTCGCGGTACATCGTCGACCACGTCAAGCCCGGAACCACCATCGAGCGCAGGGTCAAGGTGGTCAACACATCGCCGAAACCTCTGTCGATCGACGTTTATCCGGCGGCAGCCACCATCGACGGAGAACAATTCCAGGTGGCGGCCGACCGCACAGGCAACGAGCTCACGGAGTGGACCTCCCTCGCAGAGAACACCGTCCTGGTGCCGGCGGGTGGTCAGCAGGAGGTGATGACCACGATCCGGGTGCCGAAGGACGCCACGAGAGGCGAGCGGTACGGAGTGATCTGGGCGTCCAACTCCTCGGACCCGAAAAGCGGCAATGTGCAGCAGGTCCATCGCGTCGGCGTCCGGATGTATTTGGACGTCGGACCGGGTGGCGCTCCGATCACCGCGTTCACCATCGGCGACCTGACCGCCAGTCGCAGTCCGGAGGGTGTGCCATCGATCGCAGTAGCAGTGACGAATACCGGGGAAAGGGCGGTCGACCTCACCGGATCAGCCATGTTGAGCGACGGACCCGCCGGGCTGGGCGCCGGTCCGTTCCCGGTCACAGATGCCGTCACCCTGGCGCCCGGACAAGCCGGCACGGTGGTCATCGGCTTCCCGACCGAGCTGCCCGACGGGCCCTGGACCGTGGACGTCGAGCTGGTCAGCGGAAAGGTCACCAACACCGCGAGCGCAACCGTCACGTTCCCGCCACCGGGTCAGGTGGCGGTCGCCAGCAGCACCGGACTGCCGTGGTGGCAGATCGCCTTGGCGGGGCTGGCCGGACTGTTGATCCTGCTGGGTGTCGTGGCATTCCTGCTGCACCGGTCGACCGCCCGCCGCGTCGGCGTCTGACCAGCGCCACGGCGGACCGCGTGGTCAGGCAGACACCAGCCACAGCACCGCGTACGGGTGCAGCCACACGTTCCCGTCCGGGCCGGGCTCGATGACGTTGTTGCTCAACGCATCCCGCGCGGGCAGCAGCCCGAGCTCGTCGAGCCGCCAACCGGGGAACGGCCGCCAGTCCTCGGTCACGTTGAACAGCTCCAGCAGCGGCCCCAGCGGATGCCGGCGGAGCACCGGCAGGATTCCCGGATCGGACAGCAGCGGCACCTCCGCCGACACCGACGACTCGAGGTGCGGAAGCGACGCGCGGACCTGTGCAAGGTGCTTGATGCCGAGGTACACCCGGCCCTCGACGGTGTGCAGCTCGTGCCGGCGTTCGGCGCGCTGCCAGTCCATCCGCGGCCGGTGGGCCCAGCGGTTGTCGCCCTCGTGGCCCGGCTCGTCCGCCCAATGCGGATCGTTCACCATGGCGATCTCGTCGCCCATCCAGATCACCGGGATGCCGCCCCAGCCCATGATCACCGCGTGCGCGAGGAACAGCCGGCCGACCACCGCGTCCACGTCGGTGTTGCCCGGCCCGTCGCGCCAGGACACCGCGTCCAGCCCGGCGAGGCTCGCGGCGGAGCCGCTGATCCGCCGGTCGCCGGTCTCCGGGTTGGCCTGGAAGACCAGTCCACGGGCCGGTGACCCGGGATGGACGCCGGAGTAGTAGTCGGACAGGAAGGACTGGTGCCAGTAGCCGTTCAACCCGACCGCCGCCGCGTCGGCGGCGTCGATGGCCCAGCCGATGTCGTCATGGCAGCGCACGTACGTCACCCAGGTGGTGGTCGACGGGACCGGCGGGATGGCCCGCAGCGCATGCGCCGCCAGGCTCGCGTCCCGCGATGCCAGCATCGACCAGATCTGCACCATCAGGCTGTTGTGGTAGGCGATGTCGCTGACCTTGCCGTGATGCGAGCCCTGCCCCAGGTAGTGCACCAGATCCTGCGGCGCGACGATCGCCTCCGCCTTGAACAGCACGGCGGGGCAGGCGATCCGGGCCACCGCGCGCAGCGCCTGGGTGATCGCGTGCACCTCCGGCTGGTTCTGGCTGTTGGTCCCGACCCGCTTCCAGACGAAGGCGATCGCGTCCAGCCGCAGCACCTCGACGCCCGCGTTGGCCAGGAACAACACGATGTCGGCGTACTCGGCGAAGACGTCCGGGTTGGACCAGTTCACGTCCCACTGCCAGGAGTTGAACGTCGTCCACACCCAGCCCCGCAGTTCCTCCGAGTAGCTGAAGCTGCCCGGCGCGAAGTCAGGGAAGACCTCGGGCAGGGTCTGCTCGTAACGGTCGGGCTCGGTGCGGTCGGGATAGACGTAGAAGTAGTCGCGGTAGTGCTCGTCACCGGCGCGGGCGGCCCGCGCCCAGGCGTGTTCGGCCGCGACGTGGTTGAGCACCAGGTCCAGCACCAGGCTGATCCCGTTGCGGCGCAGGTCCGCCGCGAGCCTGCGCAGGTCGTCCATGGTGCCCAGATCCGGGCGGATCGTGCGGTAGTCCGCGACCGCGTAGCCACCGTCGTTGTCGCCGTCGCGGGGGAGCAGCAGCGGCATCAGGTGCAGGTAGCTCACGCCCAGCTCGGCCAGGTAGTGGATCCTGTCGCTGATGCCGCGCAGGCCGCCCGCGAACCGGTCGGCGTACGCCGCGTAGCCGAGCATCGACTCGTCCTGGAACCACGCCGGATCCAGTGTCCGCTGGAGATCGAGGCGGGCCAGGTCCGGATCCCTGTCCCGGAAGGCCGACGCCGCGGTGCGGACCAGCCTCCGCTCGAGCGGATCGATCTCGCCGTGCGGGTACACCGCCGACAGCCCGTCGTGCAGGTCGCTCCACCAGCGGTCGAGCCGGACCGCGAACAGCTCCCGCAGGTGCTCGGGTCGGTCGGCCAGGACGTGTTCGGCCTCGTGGTGGATGTGCGCCGGGGCCGATTGCATGGCGCCGATTCTGCCTCAGCCCATGGCGGTCGAACACCCGGCCGTGCGCGCTGTCGGGTGCTCGGCGCTCGACCGTTCGCGGCGTGGTGTGGCGGAAGACCGGCGCCGGGGAACAGATGGTGGGAAGCTCGGCCGGTCGAGGGGGAGGATCGCCATGACGGGGAACGCACGGGTGGACAAACTGCGCCGACCCACCATGAACGACGTCGCGCGGGTCGCCGGGGTGAGCCTGAAGTCGGTGTCACGGGTCGTCAACGACGAGGTCGGGGCGTCACCGCAGACCCGGCGGAAGGTGCTGGCCGCCGCCGCCGAGTTGGGCTACCGGCGCAACGACGCGGCGCACGCGTTGCGCAGGGCCGACGGCCGTTCCGCGTCCATCGGGGTGGTGCTGGAAGACATCTCCAACCCGTTCGCCGCGGTGCTCAACCGGTCCGTGGAACGGGTGGCCGGCAGCGAGGGCAGCCTGGTGCTCGCCGTCAGCACGAACGGCGATCCCGAACGCGAGCAGCACCTGGTGAACCGGCTGCTGGCCCGGGCGGTCGACGCGCTGCTGATCATGCCCTCCGGGCGGGACCACGCGTACCTGCAACCGGAGGTCGATCGGGGGATGCCCATCGTGTTCGTCGACCGGCCGCCCCGGCACCTGGCGTGCCCCACTGTCCGGGTGGCGAACAGCAGGGGCGCCGCCGACGCCACGGCGCACCTGATCGCGCACGGTCACCACCGCATCGCCTTCCTGGGTGACCGGCCGGGCCTGTACACCGCCGACGAACGGCAGCGCGGCCACCACCGCGCCCTGCACGCCGCCGGGTTGACGCCGGATCCGGGCCTGCAATGGCGCGGGGTCCCCGGTAGCGACGACGCGGCGGCGGCGTTGTCGGCGATGCTGGCGTCGGCCGATCCGCCGACCGCGGTCTTCGCCGGCAACAACCTGCTGTCGGTGGAGGTGCTGACGATGCTGCGACGGCGGCGGTTGCTGAAGAAGATCGCCGTCGTGGGGTTCGACGACCTGGATCTCGCCGCGGTCGTCGACCCGCCGCTGACGGTGATCGACCAGGACCCGGAGGCGATCGGCCGGATTGCCGCCGGGCAGGTCTTCGGCTGGCTGGGCGGCGCCGTTCCGACCCGGGACGTCGTGGTGCCGGCCCGGCTGGTGCCGCGTGGGTCCGGCGAGATCCCGGGCCCATTCAGCTAGTCGCCTTGCGACGGAGTCGACCGGCGCAATGTGACACAGCGGGCGAGTCTGGCCGCATTTGCCAGCATCCCGCCCTAGCCCCGTTCAGTCCGGATCGACGAGCGTGACGCCGGCCTCCCTCATCTCGTCGATCGCGGCGGCGGTGTCTCCCGGACTGAGTTCGACGAACCGGGTGAGCGCCAGCGGCACGGTCACCCGGTAGCCCAGTCGCACCCCGTCGATGGCGGTGGACTTCACGCACCAGTCGCCCGCCAGGCCGACCACGGTGATGGCCATGACGCCGTTCTCGTCCAGGATCGAGGACAGCTCGGTCTCCCGGTTCTCCCCGGTCGGCAGGTGCAGGACGGAGAACCCGCTGTAGCCGTCCTCGGGCCCGGAACCCTTGCGCACCACCGGACCGTGCACCGGAACCCCGGCGAGCAGGCCGGCGCCGGGTGACTCGATCACGCAGTGCACCGGCCACAGCCCGCCGTGCTCGGCGAAGTGCGGGGTCTGTTCCGGGTGCCAATCCTGGGTGTAGACCACCAGTCCGCCGGCCCGCCTGGTGGCGTCGATGGCCGCCGCGATCGGCTCGACGATGTCCTCCGCCCCGCGCACGTACAGCGAGCCGTCCGGATGGCCGAAGTCGTGCTGCATGTCGACGACCAGCAGCGCGTGGTCCGGACCGGTCTGCACCGTCGCGGCGGTGGAAGGCGTTCCGGAGGCGGTCGAGTCGCCGGTCATCGGGTTCCGCCGGGCGCCGCGGCGGATGCCAGGATCGTGGTCGGGATGGCCGGGTCGCCGGCCGACAGGGTCAACCCCTCCCACGGCAGCCCGACCAGCGAGCGGCGGAGATGGTCGCGGGACGCCTGCAGGCTCGGCAGCTCGACCGGCTCGCCGCCGCGCAGGATCGGGACCGGCAGCAGCCGATCCGTCGGCCCCAGTTCCGGGGCGCCACCGCTGAGCAGGAAGACGACCTCCTCGGTCGCGGTCCCACTGGACTTGTGTCTGCGGAAGGCGGACTTGTGCCCGCCGCGGGAGGTCTTGTCGGTGCTGCGCTTCTCCACCGGCCGGCCCTGCACCTCCACCAGCTTGTAGATCATCCCGGCGGTCGGCGAACCGGATCCGGTGACCAGGGAGGTACCGACGCCGTAGACGTCCACCGGGTCCGCGCGCAGCGCCGCGATGGAGTACTCGTCGAGGTCGCCGGAGAGCACGATCCTGGTGTTCACCGCGCCGAGGGAGTCCAGCTGCCGGCGGGCCTGCCGGGTCAGCACCCCGAGGTCGCCGGAGTCGATCCGGATCGCGCCGAGTTGCGGGCCCGCGACCTTGACCGCGGTCTCGATGCCGGCGGTGATGTCGTAGGTGTCGACCAGCAGGGTGGTCCCGGCGCCCAGGGCGGCGACCTGGGCGGCGAACGCCGCTTCCTCCGAATCGTGCAGCAGCGTGAAGGCATGCGCCGCCGTGCCGGCGGTCGGAATGCCGAACCGCCGGCCGGCTTCCAGGTTCGACGTGGTGGAGAACCCGGCCAGGTAGGCGGCGCGGGCCGCGGCGCACGCTGCTTCCTCATGGGTCCGCCGGGTGCCCATCTCGATCAGCGTCCGGTCACCGGCGGACGACGCCATGCGGGCCGCTGCGGAGGCGATCGCACAGTCGTGGTTGAGGATCGACAACACAAGCGTCTCCAGGATGACCGCGGTGCCGAACGAGCCCCGGATCGTCAGCACCGGCGAGTTCGGGAAGTACAGCTCACCCTCGGGGTATCCGTCGATGTCCCCGTCGAAGCGGTAGTCGGCGAGGTAGCGCAACGTCGGCTCGTCCAGGAACGGCCGCACCGCTGCCAGCTCTTCCTCGCCGAACCTGAACCGCGCCACCGCTTCTGCCACCCGGCCGATCCCGGCGACAACCCCGTACCGGCGGCGCGCCGGCAGCCGACGGGCGAACACCTCGAACACGCACGGCCGATGCGCGGTGCCGCTGGCGATGGCCGCCTGCAGCATCGTCAGCTCGTAGTGGTCGGTGAACAGTGCGGTCGACGCTTCGCTCATCTGCGAGAGCGTAGGCGGGGCGTACCGGGCGCGGAACCGGGTGGTCGCCGCCGCGGGCGGACCGCGGCCTGGTGAGGGGAGTTTCGTCATCACCCCGACGCGCCGGACCGACGTCCGGCACCGGTCCCCCCCGCCGCCTAGCATCGACGAAGGTGGACGCCGCGACGGCCGGAGGACCGCCGGGACGCGACCACCACCGGGGGGAACAGTGGAACGGCGGCGCAGCTCACACCTCTCGGCGCGGCGGTCCCGGTTCCTGGTGGCGTCGGCCGCGTTTGCGCTGCTGCTCAGCGGATGCGCTGCGGGATCGTTGAGCGCGGGCCGCATCTCGTCGGCGGGTCCCGGCGGAGAGCAACCCGCGGGATCCGCGACAGTCGCGCCGCCGCACGACGGGTCCGCACTGCGTCAGGGCACGGCGCGGGCAACCGCAACGGTCACGCCGCGAGCGCGCGCGTCGTCGGTGCTCGCACCGGTGCCGTCACCGGAACCGTCGGGTCAGACCGCCACCGAGCCGACAGAGATCCGGCAACGCCGAACCGGGCAGCCGGCCGCATCGTCCACCGAAGCGCGTCCCACCCCGACCGGACCGGTCACCCGGGCGGCACCTGCGGCACGGCCGCCCGCAGCGCCGCCACCCACCCCGACGCCGGCCCCGGGTCAACGGGTCCCCGCACCGGTCGGTCCGACGGCGGGCGGGCCGCCCTGCCCCGGCAAGCGATGCCTGACCATCGCCGTCACCGGCGACGTGCTGCTGCATCCGGAGTTGGTGGACCAGGCCCGGCAGGACGGGAACGGCCAGCTCGACTTCTTCCCGATGCTTGCCGCTCAGCGGCCGTACATCGAGGGCGCCGACGTCGGCATCTGCCATCTGGAGACCCCGCTCGCGCCGGCCGAGGGACCGTTCTACGGCTACCCGTCGTTCTCGGTGCCGCCGCAGGTCCTGGCCGCGATCAAGCGGACCGGGTATGACGCGTGCAGCACCGCCAGCAACCACACCTTCGACCAGGGGACCACCGGCGTGAACCGGACGCTGGACGATCTGGACGCCGCCGGGATCCTGCACGACGGCTCCTACCGCAGCAAACGGGACGCGAACACCCCACTGGTGATGAACACCGCGAACGGCCGGGTTGCGCTGATCTCCGCGGCCTACGACTGGAACGGCGCCACCCCGGAGCACCGGTGGCAGGCGAACCCCATCGACCCGGCAGCCATCATCGCGAAGGCCAAGGTGGCCAGGGCGGCGGGCGCCGACCTGGTGGTGGTGGCCCTGCACGCCGGCGAGGAGTACCAGCCGATGCCGAACGCGCAGCAGAAGAACGCCGCCAAGGCACTTCTCGCCGACCCGAACATCGACTTGGTGTACGGGCACCATGCCCACGTCGTGCAGACGATGGAGAAGATCAACGGCAAATGGGCGATCTACGGTGTCGGCAACAACATTGCCGCTCAGGGTGACGAGGTGACCGGCACGCGCGACGGGCTGCTGGTCCGGGTGCAGTTCAGTCGCAACGCCGACGGTCGGTGGTCGACCAGCGATGTCGCATGGGTGCCGTCACGGCAGGACATCGGCCCGCCCTACCGATGGTGTGCACTGACCGCCGGTAGCACCTGCGCGTCACCCGAGGAGGACGCGGCGAGCCTGGAGCGCACCACCGCGACGGTCAACACTTGGGGCGCGGACAAAGACGGCGCGCATCGGTTCTGACGAGCGGGTCACCGGTCGGGACGGGAATGGCGCCACCACGAACCGACGCCGAAGAACAGTGCGGTGGTGAGGGCGATCATGACCCAGATGACGACTGCGACATCCACCCACGACCCCGCCGGTGGGGCACCGGGCAGGAAGTTGCGAATTGTGATGACGGCGAACAGCAGCGCAGCAATCCACGACAGGAAGGCGGGTTCGAAACGCCGCTTCCCGCGATAGACGTTGGTCACCACCCACAGCGCAAGGAAGGGCAGCGAGATCAGGACCAGGAGAATGGCGATCCCGAACAGGACCACCCCCAGCGATCTCCTGAATTCGATGGAGTAAACGAGCCCTTTGCTGTCCGCGGGAGCGTCGGGGTCCAGCGGGTCGGCCGACACGTGCCAGCCTTGAGCGGCGCCGGCGAAAGACACAGTCACCGGCAGGGATTCGTTCCCCGCCCCGCTCGCGTCGGTGACCAGAAGGATGTTGCGGTACCGGTCGAACGGCCAGTCCCGGATGTAACCGCTCCCCGATTCGGTCGGGATCCGCACCTGCTTGAAGGTTATTGCCTCCCCGGCCGGGTACACCAGCGGCCCGCCGTCCGTGGTCGGACCCATGTCGATGGTCAGGTCCTGTTTCGGTGCACTCAGCAAGCCACCGTTGACGTCGAGATCCTGCAGTGCGCCGTCCAATTCCACCCCGACGGTTGCCAGCATCACTCGGTCGGCCGGGTCGATGCCGTTGAACTCGACGCTGACAAGCACACCACCGTCCGGCGGCTGACCGTCGGTGTGCCCCTCGAAGGCGCCCCCCTGCCCGTCGTAGAAGTACGCCACCAGGAGCGTGACGTAGGCCACGGCGAAGATGACCATGCCGATGACCCAGCGCCGGCGCGGCGTCTGCGGGACGACGCCGGACAATCGACGCACTGTGACCATGCGGCTCATTGTCCAGCCGGGAATCGTTGCGGCAGGAGCCGACCAGCGAGTCGACCATCGAGCGGTTCCCGGTCGCGCCGGGTTGGTGCGAAAATGATGCCGTGGTTGGCATCAGAGGTTCCGCAGGGGTTCGTCGCGCTGTCGCACCGGCGGCGTCTGGGGCGCCCGGACCCGTCCTGACGGCACCGGCGCCGGAGAAGACGGAGGTCGTCGAACCGGTCAGTGCGGCCGACGTGCCGTGGGTGACGATCGTCTGGAACGACCCGGTCAACCTGATGTCCTACGTGACCCTGATGTTCCAGAAGCTGCTCGGACATCCCCGCCCGAAGGCCGAGGCGCTCATGCTCGACGTCCACCACAAGGGCAGGGCCACCGTGTCGGCGGGACCCCGGGAGAAGATGGAAGCCGACGTCGCCAAGCTCCAGGGCGCCGGCCTCTGGGCGACGATGGCCAGGGACAGCTGACACGTGCGCCCGTTCCACCGAAGGTTCGGGCGGTACAACGCCTGGCTGGAACCCGCCGAGGCCGCGCTCATCGCCGACCTCGTCGATCAGGTCCGTCAGCTGCTCGCCGCCCGCCGGACCGAGACGCCGCCCGACCCGTTGGCCGAGCTCACCGGGATGACGGTCGGGCCCACCACCCGCCCGGTCGACCCGGCGATTGCCCGGCTGCTGCCGGACTTCTCCGCCGAGGACGCCGAGTTGTCCGCCGGCCTGCGGGTCCTGCACGAGCCGGAGCTGATCGCCGCGAAAGATGCTGCAGCGCTTGCTCTGCTCGACTCGCTGCCGCGTGGCGGCGGCCAGGTGCGGCTCGACGATGACGCCGCGGAGAGCTGGATCACGGCGCTGAACGACGTCCGCCTCGCCCTGGGTGTGCGGCTGGAGATCACCGAGGACGACGCCCCGCCGCCCGGCGTGGACAACCAGGAGAGCGCCGAGGCGGCGATGTTCCAGACCTATCGCTGGCTGTCCGCGGTGCAGGATTCGCTGGTCACAGCGATGCTCGGCTGATCCTCGCCGCACAACCGCCAGTGCGCCTTGGTGGCGCGTCTCCCGCCGAAAAGAATTCAACGGTGCCGAGGCTCCGCGGTGGCCTACGCTCACCGCACTGTGGGCCGTCTGGTGCAGTCGTTCGTTCCCGCCCGGCTGGGAATGGGCTTCCGCTGGCTGCTTGCTTCGTCCTGGTCGACCAACCTCGGCGACGGGTTCGCACTGGCGGCCGGGCCGCTGCTGGTCGCGTCGCTGACCGGTGACGCCTTCCTGGTCGCCCTCGCCGCCACCTTCCAGTGGCTTCCGCCCTTGCTCTTCGCGCCGCTCGCCGGCGGCCTCACCGATCGGCACGACCGGCTCCGGATCGTGGTGCTGGTCAACGTCGCACGGGTCGCGGTGCTGGCCGTGCTGGTGACGGCCATCGCGACCGGCCGCGGATCCATCGGGTTGGTGCTGACGGTGCTGTTCGTGCTGTCCACCGCCGAGGTGTTCGTCGACACCAGCACGCAGACGCTGTCGCCCATGCTGGTCGCCCGAGATGACCTGGCGCTGGCCAACTCCCGGGTGCTGACCGGGATGATCACGCTCAATCAACTGGCCGGGCCGCCGCTCGGCGCCGCCCTGTTCGCCGTCGGTTCGGCCTGGCCGTTCGCCGCCCAGGCCATCGTGATCGCGGCCGGAGCCGTCCTGCTCTCCAGGATCGTGCTGCCCCCGCATCCCCGGGAAAACCCGCGCAGTACCCACCTGCGCCACGACATCGTCGAGGGTTTTCGGTGGGCGGTCCACCACCCGGCCGTGCGGACGCTGGTCCTGACGATCTTCATCTTCAACATCACCTTCGGTGCGGCCTGGTCCGTGCTGGTGCTGTATGCCTCGCAGCGGCTGGGACTGGGCGATATCGGCTTCGGACTGCTCACCACCATCGGCGCCGCCGGTGGCCTGGCCGGCACCGCCTGCTACGGCTGGATCACCCGGCGGGTCAGCCTGGGCGACCTGATGCGGATCGGGTTGATCGTCGAGACGCTCACCCACCTCGCGTTGGCCCTGACCACCAGTGCCTGGGTGGCGGGTCCGATCTTCTTCGTGTTCGGCGTGCACGCCTTCGTGTGGGGGACGACGTCACTGACCATCCGGCAACGGGTCGTTCCGGGCGCACTGATGGGCCGGGTCGGCAGCGTCAACATGGTCGGCACCTATGGAGGACTGGTGTTGGGCTCGACGATCGGCGGCGTGCTGGCCCAGCACTACGGCATCACGGCGCCGTTCTGGTTCGCCTTCGCCGGATCGGCGGTGTTCGTGGTCGCGATCTGGGGTCAGCTGACGCACCTGTCGCGCGCCGACGAGCAGGCGGGTCGACCCGCCGAGGGTGCCGCCGGCGACGCCGCGGACAGCGTCGATCCGGGCGTCGATCCGGGCGTCGATCCGGGCGTCGATCCGGGCGTCGATCCGGGCGCCGATCCGGGCGCCGATCTGGGCGCCGATCGGGACGCCGGCGACGATGTCGGCGCCGGATAGGCTCGCCGCGTGTTACGCATCCCGGCCCAAATGGTCGACGCCATCGTCGCGCACGCCAGAGCCGACCACCCCGACGAGGCCTGCGGCGTCATCGCCGGGCCGGAGGGCTCGGACACCCCGACCCGGCTCATCCCGATGACGAACGCCGAACGCTCACCGACGTTCTACCGGTTCGACTCGGGTGAGCAACTCCGGCTGTACCGGGAGCTCGACGCCGCCGACGAGGAAGTCATCGTCGTCTATCACTCGCACACCGCCACCGAGGCGTATCCCAGCCGGACGGACATCTCCTATGCCGGGGAGCCGCAGGCCCACTACGTCCTGGTCTCGACCCGGGAGCCGGACCGCCACGAGTTCCGCTCCTACCGGATCGTCGACGGCGTTGTGACGGAGGAGACGGTGGAAATTGTTCCGTCCGGCGATGGCGTTGTACCTGTGGTCGTGACTGCCTCAACCGCGAGCAGCCGTCGACAGGGTCCGATCGGCGGGCCCGGATCAGCGACAATGGCGGTTGACGACAGTGACAGTTGACGACATCGGCAGTTGACGACAGTCGGCAGTTGAGTGCAGTAGCCCATTTCCACGAAGCAGGCGCACCGCACCGCGGTGCGCGCGCAGCAGCACTGAGGAGAACTCGATGAGCGTTTCGGTGTCCGTGCCGACCATTCTGCGACCGGTCACGAAGGGGGAGAAGACCGTCTCCGCCGAGGGTTCGACGCTCGCCGAGGTGATCACCGACCTGGACACCCGGTACACCGGCCTGGGCGACCGGTTGATCAAGAACGGTTCGCTGCACCGGTTCGTCAACATCTACGTCAACGACGAGGACGTGCGGTTCACCGGCGGACTGGACACGACGGTCGGCGAGGGCGACAACGTGACGATCCTGCCCGCCGTCGCGGGCGGCTGACGGTTCCGTGGCGCGGTACAGCAGCCTGATCGACGCGGTCGGCGGCACGCCCCTGGTGGGTTTGCCGCGGCTGTCGCCGTCCCCGACGGTGCGGCTGTGGGCCAAACTCGAGGACCGCAATCCCACCGGTTCGGTCAAGGACCGCCCGGCGCTGGCGATGGTGGCCAAGGCGGAGGCCGATGGGCTGCTCCGCCCCGGCTGCACCGTCATCGAGCCGACCAGCGGCAACACCGGGATCTCGCTGGCCATGGTGTGCCGGGTCAAGGGCTACCGGCTGATCTGCGTCATGCCGGAGAACACCTCCGAAGAGCGGCGGCTACTGCTGCGGGCGTACGGCGCGCAGATCATCCCCTCGCCGGCGGCCGGCGGGTCGAACGCCGCGGTCGCCATGGCCAAGGAGCTGGCGGCCGACCACCCGGACTGGGTGATGCTCTACCAGTACGGCAACCCGGAGAACGCGGCGTCGCACTACGCGACGACGGGCCCGGAGATCCTGGCCGACCTGCCGACGATCACCCATTTCGTCGCCGGCCTCGGCACGACCGGAACCCTGATGGGGGCCGGCCGCTACCTCCGGGAGAAGGTGCCCGACGTTGTCGTGGTCGCCGCCGAACCGCGGTACGGCGAACTCGTCTACGGGTTGCGCAACCTCGACGAGGGCTTCGTCCCCGAGTTGTACGACGAGTCGGTGCTGACGTCCCGATTCTCCGTCGGACCCGACGACGCGGTGCGCCGGACCCGGGAGCTGCTCGAGGTCGAGGGCATCTTCGCCGGCATCTCCACCGGGGCGATCCTGCATGCCGCACTCGGCATCGCCGCCCGCGCCGTGCGGGACGGCGCCGATGCCGACATCGCGTTCATCGTCTGCGACGGCGGCTGGAAGTACCTGTCCACCGGCGTCTACCAGACCGGGGACGACGCCGACGCCGCACACGGCCTGGAGGGCCAGCTCTGGGCCTGACGGCTTCGAGCCGGCCCGCCGGCTGTGCGCACCATCCGTAGGCGGCCCGTCCTCAGCTGACGCCCAACCGGAACCATCCCGACCAGCCGCCGGAGCCGTCCCACCAGGCACTGTAGAAGTTGGAATCCGAACCGACGGCGAAGACGTCGATGTGCTCGGGCATCCTGGCGATGGCCGTCACCGTGCTGCCGGGTGCCGCGACGCCGCCCGAGACGACGAACCACCCTGCCCAGCCGCCGTTGGCGTCCCACCAGGTGCTGTAGATGCGGTTGTCGGTGCCCACGGTGAACAGGTCGAGGTGGGTGGGATGCCTGGCGATCGCGGTGACCTGGGAACCGGCGGACGCCACACCACCGGAGACCTGGAACCAACCGGCCCAGCCGCCGTTGACGTCCCACCAGGTCGACATGATGCGCCCGTCCGAGGCGGTGGTGAACAGATCGAGGTGATCGGGATTGCGGGCCAGCACGGTGACGGTCGAGTCCGGGCGGGCGGCGAGTCCGGACAGCCGGAACCAGCCGCGCCAACCGCCGTTCTGGTCCCACCAGCAGCTGTACACCGCGTTGTCGGTGCCGATGGTGAACAGATCCAGGTGCCCGGGGTGACGGGCGATGGCCGTGACGGTCGCCCCGTTGGCGGCGACACCGCCGGAGACGTGGAACCAGCCGGCCCAGCCGCCGTTGGCGTCCCACCACGTGGACATGATGCGCCCGTCGGAGGCGGTGGTGAACAGGTCCAGGTGGTTCGGTACCCGCGCCACGACGTTGACCGTCGAACCGGGCCGCGCGGTCAGCCCGCTCAGTGGGAACCAGCCGGCCCAGCCACTGGACTGGTCCCACCAGCAGCTGTACACCCGGTTGTCGGTCCCGACCACGAACAGATCCAGGTGGCCGGGGTAGCGGGCAATGGCCGTCACCGGCGAGCCCGAACCGCCGGGCGACGCCACACCGCCGGAGACCTGGAACCAGCCGGCCCAGCCGCTGGACTGGTCCCACCAGTCGGAGATCGTCCGCCCGTCGGAGGCGACCGCGAAGACGTCGAGGTGACTCGGGTAGCGGGCGACGACGCTGATCGGCGTCCGGGCCCGCGCCGGCGGCGTGGTCAGCGGACCGATGCGGTTGATGATGACCTGGCGGCAGATCCGGCAGAACGGCACCCCGAGTTCGCGCATCTTGCAGTCGTATTCGGGCCGGAAGCCCCCGCAGTGGTAGTAGTGGGCGCCCTCGAACAGCCCGACAGTGCCGGCGGGTACCGGGCTGGGGCGGTTGTCGACGGAGTTGCACGCCGGGTTGCTCATGGTCGGGATGGCCGTCGCGGCGTTGACCGCCCACCGCCACTTGAGGGTGCTGCGGTTGGTGTTGGTGGTGACATTCGGCTCGCCGGGCTCACCGCCAGGGTGGTGGTCGTGGCCGGGCTCGGCGCCACCGGCGTAGTACGGATATTCGTCGGCCAGCCCGAAGGCGGTGTGGCCCATTTCGTGGATCGCGATCTCGGTGGCTCCGCCGGCGAGGGAGTAGGTCCCGATCGAACCGCCGGACCCGCCGTAGACCGTGGAGTTCACCACCACCAACACCACGGTGAACTGCGGCACCTGTGCCGCGGCGACGCCGAACGCGGTCGCGTTGTTGCAGATCAGCAGGCGGCGGATGTTGTTGCCGCCGAAGGTGGAATCGAAATACGTCCTGGCCGTGGCCCCTGTACCGCCCGCGGCCGCTGGATCGTCGGCGCCGGAATCGGTGGAGCGGACGTTGACCCGGAAGACATTGATCGCCGACAGCAGACCGTCATACGGCGCCGTCGACCGGAACGCGGTGACGAACGACGCGCACGCGTTGTTGAAGTCGGTTTGCTGAGCGGCGGTGAATCCGTCGGCCAACAGCACGACAGTGAAGGCGCGGTTGTGCGGAGCCGTCCCGAAGATCTGCGTGGTGCCGATCACGGCACCGTCAGCTGTCGTCATGACGGCTCACACCTCCAGCGCGAAGGTCGCGAGCTCGGTGGTGCGGGCCGGTTCCCGGGACCCCGCCGCGCCGGCGTGCTCGGCGGGCACCACACCCTCCACTCGGACGACCGCCACGCTCCTGGCGTCCGGACGAGCCGGCACCACGACCGTGAAGGCACCGGAAGGATCCGGGTTCGGCACCCGGGTGATGGGTTCGCCTGCTGTCTCCGGAAACACCTCGACGCTGTCCGGGAACGCGGCGTGAATCGGCACCCGGGTCAGGGCCTCGCCGTCGGCCCCGCGAACCTCGGCGAAATGGCCGGACCTGAGCTCTGGGGCGGCGTCGAATCCGGTCACGGCGATGTCGACCCGTTGCTGACTCACCAGGGTGATGTCGTCGCCGTCGTTGGCGAAGATCAGCCGGACGGCGCCCGGCGGTGGAACTGCGGTTGGCTCGGACACGTGAACCCCATCGGGAAGTAGGTGGACAACCTCGGTCTACTGGCGGAGCTTGCAATGGCTCGGCAGATACAGGAGGGCTGGACCCCCACCGGATGGGGGTTCACCCCGATACCGGGCAACGATGCCGTCGGTAACCTGAAAACCATGACCACGCCGTCGTCATCGCAGCCGTTCGACCCCTCGCGCCCTTACACCCCGACGGCCTACGTGCCGCCGGGGGGTTTCGGCGTCGCGCCAACGGGTTCCACCCCGCCGGCCAAGAAGCGCGGCTCGGCGCTGGTGCCGCAGCGGGTCAAGCCGGCGCTGATCACGGTCGGCACGTTCGCCGCCCTGTTGATCATCGTGCAGGTGGTCAACTGGGCGATGAGCTACCGGCTGACCACCTATGGCATCGAGCCGCGCGACTGGTCCGGTCTGTGGGGTGTGCTGACCGCACCGTTGCTGCACGGCTCCTGGGCACATCTGTGGTCGAACCTCGTCCCGCTGGTCATCATGGGCGTGCTGATCAGCCTCGGCAGCATCCGGCAGTTCATCGCCGTCACCGTGCTGGTGTGGCTGGTGTCCGGCATCGGGGTGTGGCTCGTCGCGCCCGCCGGCAGCGTCACCGTCGGTGCCTCCGGCATCGTCTTCGGCTGGTTGGCCTTTCTGATCGCGCGCGGGGTCTGGACCCGTTCCTGGCAGCACATCCTGCTCGGCCTGGTGCTGCTGGCGGTGTACGGCGGCATCTTCTGGACCGGCATCGTGCAGGTGGCCGCCGCCGACATCACCGGCGTGGTGTCGGTGTCCTGGCAGGGGCACCTGTTCGGAGCGCTCGGCGGCGTGCTCGCCGCGTTCCTGGTCGCCAAGGCGGACGCCCCGCGCCGGGCCGCCGCGCGGGCCGCCATCTCCTGACCTGCGAGAGGCGGGCCGGTGCGGCCGGTAGCGTCGTCCGGGTGAGCAGCGGCAGCAACGGATCGGCGAACGACCGGCCGATCGGGATCTTCGACTCCGGGGTCGGTGGGCTCACCGTGGCCAGGGCGATCATCGACCAGTTGCCAGGGGAGCGCGTTCGGTATGTCGGCGACACCGCCAACGGTCCCTACGGCCCGCTGAGCATCGCCGAGGTGCGCCGGCACGCCCTCGCGATCGGTGATCGACTGGTCGACAGCGGCGTGAAGATGCTGGTGATCGCCTGCAACACCGCCTCCGCCGCCTGCCTGGCCGACGCCCGCGAGCGGTACGACGTTCCGGTCGTCGAGGTGATCCGGCCCGCCGTCCGCCGGGCCGTTGCGGTCACCAGGACCGGCGACGTCGGGGTCATCGGGACGTCGGCCACCATCGAATCCGGGGCGTACCAGGACGCCTTCGACGCGGCGCCCGGTGTCCGGGTGCACGCGGTGGCGTGCCCGTCCTTCGTGGACTTCGTCGAGCGCGGCATCACCTCCGGGCGGCAGGTGATCGGCCTCGCCCAGGCCTACCTGGCGCCGCTGCAGCGCACCGGCCTGGACACCCTGGTGCTCGGCTGCACGCACTACCCGCTGCTCACCGGGGCGCTGTCACTGGTGATGGGCGAGCAGGTGACGCTGGTGTCCAGCGCCGACGAGACCGCCAAGGACGTGTACCGGCGGCTCACCGAGCAGGATCTGCTGTCCCCGGGCGCGACTCCCGCCGGGCCGCACGAGTTCCTCGCCACCGGCGATCCGGAACCCTTCGCCCGGCTCGGCCAGCGGTTCCTCGGCCCGGAGATCAGTTCGGTCGCCGGGCTGAGCGTGCCCGCCTGATCAGCCGGCACGGGGACATGGCGCGCACCGCGTGGGCCAACCCGTCCGGTCCGGCCATGTCGGGGGATTAGCCTGCAACGCATGACGCGAGCTGACGGCAGAGCCGACGACGAACTCCGGCAGGTGCGGTTCACCAGGGGCTTCCAGCAGCATCCGGCGGGATCGGTGCTGGTCGAATTCGGCGGGACCAAGGTGCTGTGCGCCGCATCGGTGACCAACGGTGTGCCGCGCTGGCGCAAGGGCTCCGGGCTCGGCTGGCTGACCGCCGAGTACGCGATGCTGCCGTCCGCCACCCACGAACGCAACGACCGGGAGTCGGTGAAGGGCCGGGTCGGCGGCCGGACGCATGAGATCTCCCGGCTGATCGGTCGGTCGCTGCGGGCGTGCGTGGACCTGCGTGCGCTCGGCGAGAACACCATCGCCGTGGACTGCGACGTCCTACAGGCCGACGGCGGGACCCGGACGGCGGCGATCACCGGCGCCTACGTGGCCCTCGCCGACGCCGTCAGCCACCTGCGCAAGCAGGGCAAGCTCAACGACCCGCAGCCGCTGTCCTGCCAGATCGCCGCGGTCTCGGTCGGCGTGGTCGGCGGCCGGGTGCGCCTGGACCTGCCGTACGAGGAGGACGCCAGGGCCGAGGTGGACATGAACGTGGTCGCCACCGAGGTCGGCACCCTGGTCGAGGTGCAGGGCACCGCGGAGGGCGCCACGTTCGCCCGGTCCACGCTCAACGCGATGATCGACTCCGCGTTGGCCGGCATCGAACAGTTGACGGCGCTGCAGCGGCAGGTCCTCGCCGAGCCGCTCGACGCGGGCGGTGCGGCGCCCGGCACGGTGAACAGCTCCATCCGTCATCCCGCCTCGACGCCGTGAGCCGGGTACTGCTCGCGAGCCGGAACGCCAAGAAACTCGCCGAGCTGCAGCGGATCCTCGGCGGCAGCGTGCAGGTCCTCGGGCTCGGTGACGTGCGCCCCTTCCCGGAGGAGCCGGAGACCGGCGCCACCTTCGAGGAGAACGCGATCGCCAAGGCGGAGCAGGCCGCGAAGGAGACCGGCGAGGTGAGCCTCGCCGACGACTCGGGCCTCGCCGTCGACGCGCTCAACGGCATGCCGGGCGTGCTGTCGGCGCGCTGGTCCGGGCGGCACGGCGACGACGACGCGAACACCGCGCTGCTGCTCGGGCAGTTGGGCGACGTCCCGGACGAACGCCGCGGCGCCGCCTTCATCTGTGCCCTGGCCCTGGCCGTGCCGGGGGAGGGAGTTCGCGTGGTGCGCGGTGTCTGGCGCGGCCGGATCGTCAGTGCCCCGGCGGGCGTCCACGGCTTCGGCTACGACCCGGTGTTCGTGCCGGTCGAGAGCGACGAAGCAGGCGACGGCCGCACGTCGGCGGAGCTGGAACCTGTCGAGAAGGACGCGTTGTCGCACCGAGGAAGGGCGCTGGCGGCCATGCTTCCCGAGTTGACCGCGGTGCTGGAGCGGCGAGCGGCGCCGGAGAAGTAGCCGACCGGCGCGGACTATGGCCGGTCAATATTTGCAGGGCGCCGTCGTGGCCGGGTCCGTCGCCGGGCGTATCGACACCCGGTCTGTCGCGGCGCTATCGACGCGAGGGCAGCCCTCGACGACGACCGGCCGCCCGGGCAATCACGGCGGCGCCGCTGGCGGCGGTCAGCATCAGGCCGAGCACCAGCAGCCAACCGGTGATGCCCCACACGACCATCTCGGGGCGGGCGAACAGCCGGTCGATGGCGGTGGCCACCCGGTCGGCACCGTCGTACCAGGCGATCGACCAGATCCCGGCCGCGCTCAGAACGAGTCCGGCCGGCAGCGTCGCCCAGGGTGACCAGCCGTTCAACAGCACGGCGGCAAAGATCAGCACCGCCCCGACCGAGGTCCAGACGATGTCCCAGGCCGCCGGCCGGCCGCCGACGTTGAGCATGACGTCGAAGATCCGGAACCCGAACTCGCCCACCAGGTACAGGCCGCCGGCGACGAGCAGCGTCCCGATGGCCGCGCTGACCAGACCGGCGATCGACCTGGACTTGGTCCGCCTGCCGTTGACCGGCGGCGCGACCGGGCCGAGCTCCGGCGGCGGCGCGATGTAGGTGGGGGAGGAGTCTGCGTACTCCGGTGCCGATCCGTAGCTGTCCACGGCCGACAACGGATAACCGGGCGAGGAGTCCGACGGAAGCGGCTCGTACGGACTCCCGGTCCACGCCGACGGGGCCCTGAAACCGCTGGTGGGGTCGGCGGAGGAGTAGGCGGACGATCCGTACGGGCTGTGCGGGGTGTCCTCGGCGAAGGACGCGGCCGGGAACTGCGTCGACGGCGTCACGGTGGTGACCCCGCCGCTGGAGTCCACGCCGCTGCTGCTGTCCTCCGACGGCTTCGCCCGGTCCGGTCCCGTCATGATCTTGCCCCTTTGGCTGCGGCTGGTTGCCTCCCCGGCATGGTGAAGGCACCCCTATCGTGCGTCGGGAGATCGCGACATCCGGGTAGCAAGTGCCCGCGTGTTGCCGATCGGCGGTCATCCGGCGCGACGTGGCTGGATCAGCCGTCGCCGTCGCTGTCACTTCCGGTGGACGGCAGGGGGGTGCTGCTGACCTCGCCCTGCCAGACCGCCTGTGCGCCGGAATCGCCGATTCTGTACACCTGGACCAACGATCCGACGGCCAGCACGACGGCGAGAACAGGCACCGCGATCGCAAGAACCCGGTCGAAGGTCGCTGTCCGGGGTGCCACCGCGACGGGCGACGTCGCGGTGAGCAGCTGATCGGCGCCCGGCAGTCTGATCGGCGCGGCTTCCGGCGGGTCGGTGACGCCGCCCCGGTGTGCCGCGTCGATCCGGTTGCCTGCGTCGTTCTGGTTGCCTGCGTCGTTCTGGTTGCTACGGCGGACCTCCCGGACGTGGAGCACCGCAACGAGCACGCTGACCAGGAACAGCCCGACCGTCCAGGGCAGGAGGTGGTCGCCCAGTTCCGTGTGCGCCGCCACCAGCGCGGTTTCCGGGACGCGTCGTTCCAGCCATTCCCCGGCCTCGGTGGTGACCGGCGTCATCACCAGCGCTGCGAGGGCAAGGATCACCGTCGGCCAGACCAGGCGCCGCCGCGCGGCGGGCCAGAAGGCGCACAGCAGCAGGCAGATCGCGGTCAGCGGAACCAGGACGACGATGAGGTGGACGAGCAGGATGTGCGCCGGCAGGCCGTTGACCTCGGTCATCGGCTGAGTGAGGGGTAGTTGTGCATGCGGTCTGTCTAGGATCGGCAATTCAGAAACTTCTCAGAATGCCAGCCGCGGGGGAGCGCCGACGACCCCGCTCCTGCGGAGATCGGGCGTTCGTCTACGCACAGAGTGTGACTGATACCTCACAGACGGTGGGGCCGGTGGGACTCGAACCCACACTGGCACGGACCTAAACCGTGTGCCTCTGCCAATTGGGCTACGGCCCCCGTCGCTGCGGCCGCCGACCCGCCGGCGGTGCGCGGTTCAGCTTGCCAGACCCAATTCGGTCAGCACCCGGTTCACGTGCCCGGTGGCCCGAACGTTGCGCCACACCTGCTGCAGCCGGCCGTCCGGTCCGATGACGAAGGTGGAGCGGATGACCCCGCGGACCGTGCGGCCGTACTGCTTCTTCTCGCCGAACGCCCCGTACGCGGTCAGCACCGAACGGTCGACGTCCGACAGCAGGGTGACACTGAGGTTCTCCTTGTCCCGGAAGGTGGCCAGCTTCTCCGGCTTGTCCGGGGAGATGCCGAGCACCGCGTAGCCGCCACTCTCGGTCCGGTCCCTGGCGCTGGAGAAATCACACGCCTCGGTCGTGCAGCCGGGCGTCATCGCGGCCGGGTAGAAGTACACGATGACGGGGTGGCCGGCAAAGTCCGACAGGGAGACCGGATTGCCGTCGGCGTCCGGCAGCGTGAAGCCCGGTGCGACGTCGCCCACGTCAAGGGGTGCGTTGTCCATGCGGCTAGGGTAAACACCCGCGGGCCGCGATCCAGGCGTCCGTGGACCTTGTCACCGACGGAATCACCACAGCACGGGGAGGCGCCGTGACGCGCGACGCGGAAACCATCCAGGCCGAGATCGATCGGGCGCGTGACTCGCTCGCCAGTGCCGTGGATGAACTGACCACCCGCGCGAATCCCAAGCGGGTGGTGGAGCAGGGCCGGGAGACCGTGGCTGCGACGCTCGCCGACCCGAAGGTGAAGTATTCGTTGATCGCCGTGGGGGCGTTGCTGGCCCTGGTCGTGATCCGCCGCCTTTTCCGCTGACCGACCGCCGAACACCGGCCCGGCGGGCCCATCTCACCGAGGCCTGACGGGGCCGCGCGTTACCCTGGGCGGAGGCCGGATCGGATCGGCTGTCGAGGCGCAGTCCAATCCCGCGCGCCCGTGGAAAATCTGTGATGGGCGGTGAGCAACCATGCGCACAGCATCTCGAACGTCGCTGCTGACAGTCATTTTGGCACTACTCGCGTTGATGGCGGTGCTGAGCGGATGCGGGCGTAACACGCTGGCCGACGCGACCGTGACCTCGACGGCGATCGCCGTTCCCGACGGCGGTGGACCGGGCCAGGGCACCGGCGGGCCGACATCGGGAACGGCCGGAACGACGAGCGCGGCGCCGAGCACCACGGTCGTGCCGCCGGTCGCCACGGTCAGCGCGAAACCGGCGCTGAACTCCAAGGGGCTCTCACCCGCCGCACCGATCGCGGTCACCGTGGACCAGGGAACCTTCGACGACGTCACGCTGACCAACCCCGAGGGCAAGATCGTTGACGGCAAGCTTTCCGCCGACGACAAGACCTGGACCAGCGGCGAGGTTCTCGGTTTCGGCAAGACGTACACCCTCGAGGGCAGCGCCACCGGGACGGACGGCCGGAAGGTGCCCGTCAAGGGGACGTTCAGCACCGTCGGTAAGGACACCCAGGTCCGCAACACCATCAATCCCGCGGACAACGCGACCGTCGGGGTCGCGGCGCCGATCAGCGTGACCTTCGGTGTCGAGCCGCAGGACAAGGCGCTGATCCAGAAGGCTGTCTCGATCACCACCGAGCCCGAGGTCGAGGGTTCGTGGGGATGGGTTCCACACGACGACGGTCGCTGGTCGCTGGACTACCGCACGAAGGAGTACTGGCCGGCCGGCACCAAGGTGCACGTCGAGGCCAAGATCTACGGCCTCAAGCTGGCCGACAAGGCCTACGCGGCCTCCGATCTCACCACCGACTTCACGATCGGCCGGAACCAGGTGGTGGTGGCGGACGTGAACTCCCACGTCCTGGTCGTCAAGCAGGACGGGAAAGCCGTCGCCAGCTACCCGGCCTCGTACGGCCGCGGGGAGGACACCGGGGACCCGAACCTGATCACCCGGTCCGGAACCCACGTGGTGAACGAGTTCTTCGAGACGAAGCTGATGAACAACCCGCGGTACGGCTACTCGAACCAGCCGGAGAAGTGGGCGGTGCGGATCAGCAACAACGGCGAGTTCATCCATGCCAACCCCGCCAGCACCACCGCGCAAGGGAACAGCAACGTCACCCACGGCTGCGTCAATCTCTCCCTTGCGGACGCGGAGGAGTACTACAAATCGGCGATCTGGGGTGATCCGGTCGAGGTGAGTGGCACGTCGGTGCAGTTGGGTCCGGAGGACGGCGAGATCTTCATCTGGGCGATGTCCTACGACGAGTGGCAGACGATGTCGGCGCTCTGAGCGCAGACCGTCGCAGACCCGGCATCGGCTGACAACCGGGAAACTGACACCGAAGCGCAGGAAACAGCGACACCGGCGATCCAGGCGGCCGGACGACGAGAAAGTGTGATGACGACCGAGATCCGCATCATCGGCGCGACTGTGGTGGCAAGCGCGACCCAGGTGCTGCGCAGTGCGGAGATCGCTTTCTCGGCCGGCGGCCTGATCAGCTATCTGGGAACTGTGCGTGGTCCGGCCGGTCCGAACGACGTCGACGGAACCGGCCGGCTGGTCGCGCCGGGTTTGATCAACGCCCACACCCACGCCGGGATGAGCCTGCTCCGGGGCCATCGCGACGACGAACCGCTGCAGCAGTGGCTCACCCATGTGCGGGCTTTCGAGTTGCGGATGACCCGGGCCGACATCCGCGCCGGCCTGCTGTTGTCGATGGCCGAGATGATCCGCGCCGGCACCGTCGGCTTCGCCGACATGTACCTGTGGGACAGCGGACTGCTGGCCGACGTACACACGGCGGGGATGCGGTTGATGGCAGCGCCGGCGGTGTTCGGGTACGACGCCGTCGCCTACCCGGCGGCCGACCCGCAAATCGGCGCCCAGGTGCTGGACCGGACACCGGCGCTGGCGGCGGAGTTCGCCGGGGACAACCTGATCAGCGTGGTGTACGGGCCGCACGCGCCTTACACCTGTGGGCCGGAGCTGCTTTCCGACGTCGCCAGGCGGATGGCCGCAGACGGTCTGGGTGTGCACATCCATCTGTCGGAGACCGCCGACGAGGTCCGCGACAGCATCTCGGCCCACGGCCACACACCGATCGCCCTGGCCGACGGGCTCGGGCTCCTCCACGGTCGCGCCCACGTCGCGCACGCCGTCCACCCGGAAGCGGGCGATGCGGCACTGCTGGCCCGGCCGGGAGTGACGGTGTCGCACAACCCGGTGTCCAACCTCAAGCTCGGGGCCGGGATCGCGCCGACGGCGGCGTACCTGCGGGCGGGAGTCACCCTGGCGTTGGGCACCGACTCGATGGCGTCCAACAACACCGCGGACCTGTTCGAGGAGATCAAGTTCGGCGCCCTGGTGCAGCGCGGAGCGCACCGGGATCCCGCACTGCTGGCCGGCGTGGACACCTTCACGATGGCGACCACCGGTGGGGCGGTCGCGCTCGGCGGCCGGCTCACCGGGGTTCTCGCTGTCGGGGAGCCGGCCGATGTTCTCGTCCTCGACGTCGCGTCGAGCGCCGCAACCCCGATGCCCGACCCGGTGTCGCACCTGGGGTACGCGGCGCGCGGCGGGGATGTCACGGACGTGTTCGTCGCCGGCCGTCGGCTGCTCTCCAACCGCCGGCTGACCACACTGGACGAGCCCGCGATCCGGGCCGACGCGCAGCAGCGGGTCAGCCGGATCCGGTCCGAGCTGGGCGTGCGGGACTGACTGGGTGGATCGGCACCAGGGCTGGATGGATCGGGATCAGGGCGCGGGTTCCACCAGCGACGCGGCATGGTCGGGCACGTAGCGGAATTCCTCCCGCGGCGGGCGCTGGTAGCTGATGGACTTCGGGCGGTCGGGAATCGTCACCGGTTCCGGCGCGATGTTCTGGTACGGCACTTCGGACAGGATGTGCGAGATCACGTTGATCCGCGACCGCTTCTTGTCCTCGCTCTCCACGGTGTACCAGGGCGCCTCGGCGATGTCGGTGTGGATGAACATCTCGTCCTTGGCGCGGGAGTAGTCCTCCCACCGGGTGATCGACTGCACGTCCATCGGGGAGAGCTTCCAGCGTCGCATCGGGTCGGTGAGCCGGGACTTGAAGCGCCGCTCCTGCTCGACGTCGGAGACCGAGAACCAGTACTTCAGCAGCAGGACGCCATCCTCGACCAGCAGGCGCTCGAAGATCGGTGCCTGGTGCAGGAAGCGGCGGTACTCGTCGCTGGTGCAGAACCCCATCACCCGCTCGACGCCGGCGCGGTTGTACCAGGAGCGGTCCATCAGGACGATCTCACCGGCGGCCGGCAGGTGCTCGATGTACCGCTGGAAGTACCACTGCCCGCGCTGCCGCTCGGTGGGTGCCGGCAACGCGACGACCCGGGCGTTGCGGGGATTGAGGTACTCGTTGATCCGCTTGATCGCCGAGCCCTTGCCGGCCGCGTCCCGGCCCTCGAAGATCGCGACGACCCGGGTGCCGGAGGCCTTGACCCATTGCTGCATGGTGACCAGCTCGGTCTGCAGCCGGCGCAGCTCGGCCTCGTACGCCTTCTTCTTGATCTTCGGCGGCTTCATCGGCGAATCGCCGCCGTCCTTGGACTTGGTTGACATTGATTGCTCCGTCGAGTGGCAGCGGCTGGGACGGCCGGTGGTTGACCGCGGGGTCAGCTTGTCACGCCGCTCAGCGCAACGCAGCGAAAGGGGCGGAAAGAGGACACCCGCCCGGTCGCCGGCCTCACCGCCCCCGGCATCACCGGCTTTCGGCAGTTCCGCCACTCGTACTGACCCGCGGGTAGCGCGCCCAGAAGAAGCAGTAGATGCCAAAACAGATCAGCCCGAGGGCCATCAGCGTCAACAGCACCGATCCGAACGGCGCCTCTTTGACGGTGCGCAGCGCATCGTCCAGTCCGCCCGCCTTGTCGGCGTCGTAACTGATCGCGGCCCAGCCGAACAGGACGCCGACGATCGCGTAGGCGATTCCCTTGACGATGTAACCCGCCTGGCCCAGCCGGATCACGCCCTGGCGGGTCCCGCCGACCAGGTCCTCGGTGAACTTCTTCGTGGCGCCACGACGGATCAACCGCGCACCCAGCACGACGATCGTGATGCCGACGACGATGACCAGAATCCGGCCGAACGGCACGGCGAGCAGTCGCGCGGTCCAGCCCTCCTCCTTGTTGCCGGAGTTGCCGGAGTCGGAACTGCCGAGCACGATCCGGACCGCCGCCGAGCCGATCACCGCGTAGGTGATCGCCCGACCCGCCGACCCCAGCCGCTTCCGCACCCGCTTGATGCCCTCGGGTCGGTCGCGATGGCCCCAGATCGCCTCGATCGCCTGCCAGAGGGTCAGCGCGAACAGCCCGATCGCGATCACGAACAGCAGGACGGAACCGAACGGCTGGCTTGCGATCTTGGCGAGGGCGCCCTGCTGGGACGCCTGCTGGTTGCTGCCGCCGATCAATCCGGACAGGGCGATCTGCAGCGCAATCCAGCCCACCAGGATGTGCACCACGCCGTAGGCGACCAGGCCAACGGTCAGCAGGATCCGGAACGGCTTGCTGGCCATGGCCTGCTGGCCGGCGTCCTCCGCCGAGTCCGATACCTGCTCACCGGCATCGGCAGCCCGCGACGCTGCCCTCCCGGCTGCCGATCCGCCGCCGGCCGTCATGAGTTCTTCTGCAGCGCATCGGGTTTGTGCACTGCCTCCCGGCCGCTCTTGTCGCTGCGCACCAGGTATTGCGGGTCCTCCTTGCTGGCCCGGACGGTGCGTCCCGCGGCCTCGGTGTCGGAGGTGATCTCCTTCTCGACCTTGCCCTCGGTGGTGGTCCCGTGGGTCTTCCAGGAGACCTGGTCGCCCTTGCTGACGTCCTTGTCGGCCACGTCTGTTCCCCTCTGCAGCCAGTTGCGGTGTCTGACGGTTGGTGAGCTGTCCCGAGGTGTGATCGGCACCGGAGACCGGCTGCGCCCGCTGCCAGCGAGACCCGAAACCAGCCGAGCCGGTGCGACCGGTTCGTTGCGGCTGCGGTACCCCGTTGTGGCTCGGCCGAATCACCGGGTCGGACAACCGGCGAAAATCAGTCGGGTGACTGGACAAATCAACCATCCGATGATCACGCTGGCCGGATGTCCTTCGAATTCGATCTGTCCTTCTGGGAGTGGTCGGCGCGATCATCTTCGTGCTGGGTGTCGGCTTCGTCTCCGGCCGGATCCTCGGCGTCCGCCGGGGATTCGTCCGGCGCCACGGCCGGTGTCGCTCGGCAGCCTCACCGGCCTCATCGTGGCGGCGGTCGTGCTGCAGGACGACAGGACGGCAACCGACGACGATGTGGTCCCCATCGCCTTCGGCTTCGCCCTGCTCGCCACCATGGTGATCAGCGTTTCCCTCGAGGCGCGTGCTGCGCCCCCGGCGCACGGGCCGGCGGCGCGTCGCTGCGGACCCGGTTGCGCACCTTCTTCACCGTCGGCGGCAGGCTGCTGGAGGTGACCCGGATCGCCAGGCGGAACGGCCTGGCCGGCCCGCGGCTGGCGTCCAAGGCCGCGCTGTCCAGCCCAGAGGGTGGCCTTCGGATCAGGAACTTCCTGCAGGACTGCGGCGGCATGTTCATCAAGTTCGGCCAGATCGCCTCCACCCGAACGGACCTGCTGCCGGCGCCGCTGGTCGCGGAGCTGGCCGACCTGCAGTCGAACGTCAAATCCGGTTCCGGTCGACGCAGATCCGCGCCCGGATCGAGGACGAACTCCGGCGCCCGATCAGCGATCTGTTCGCCACCTTCTCCGACGAACCGTTGGCGGCGGCGTCGATCGGGCAGACCCACACCGCGGAGTTGGCCGGCGGCCGGCGGGTGGTGGTCAAGGTCCGCAGGCCCGACGTCGAGGTCGGCGTCGCCAGGGATTCCGCGGTGCTCCGCTGGGCCAGCCGGGCGGCCGTCCGCAGGTCCGAGGCCGCCAGGTCGCTGGGTCTGGTGGCGTTGGCCGACGAACTGGTGCGATCGGTGGAGCAGGAACTCAGCTACGTGAACGAGGCGGCGAACGCCAGGGCGCTCGGCGCCGTGTCCACCGGCGTCGGGCGTCGGGTGCCCGAGGTGGTCAGCGCGCTCAGCACCGAGGCGGTGCTGGTGCTGGATCGGATCGACGGCCGTCCGGTGGCCGACGCCGCCGCGGTCGATGCCTGCGGCGTGCCGCGCGCCGAACTGGCCGACCGGTTGCTCGCCGCCTTCCTGGCCCAGGTGATGACGGCCGGGGTGTTCCACGCCGATCCGCACCCCGGGAACATCCTGATCGATGCCAGCGGCACGTTGTGGCTGATCGACTTCGGTGCCGTCGGGCTGGTCGATCCGGTCACCATGGAGGCCCTGCAGCTGATGGGGCCGGCCTGGCGACCGGCCAGCCGGCGCTGCTGGCCAGGTGCGCTGCGCGATCTCCGGATCGAGGCGGGGACGCCATCGAGACCGCAGGCCCTGGAGGCCGAACTGAGCCGGGTGCTGAGCGAGCAGTTGCATGCCGGTGGGTTCGACCCGCGCAGCATGCAGGAGATGATCAACATCATGGGCCGGCACGCCATCCCGGTGCCGCCCACCTTCACCCTGCTGGCCCGTGCGCTGGTCACCCTGGAGGGAACGCTGCGGGTGCTGGACCCGCGGGTCGACCTGGCCGCGGCCGCGGCGGCGCACTTGGGTGCGTCGATCGAGATGTCCCCGGCGAGCGCCCAGGAGGCGGCTCCAGCGTGAACTGCTGCGCAGCCTGCCGTCCCTGCGTGCGCTGCCCGGACTGACCGAAGATGTTGCGCTGCAAGCTGCGTTCGGGTCGGCTACGGTTGCAGGTCGACGCCTTCTCCGGTCCCGGCCGCGCCAATCTGACCAGGTGGATGGACCAGGTCATGTTCACCGCGGTGGGCGGCGTCGGCCTGTTGGCGTCCACCTTCATGTTGGTCGGGCGTCCCTGGCCCAGCCCGAACACGAGGTCGGCGGGATCTGGTCGCCGTCGGCTACATCGGGCTGGTCATCTCCTCGGTGATGCTGATGCGGGTGGTGGCTCAGATCCTGCGCCGCGAGGGTGACGCCCCGGTGTGAGGGCGTGCTGCGCCGGGCACCGATGCTGGGCATACTCGCACCGTGACGGACGACAACCCAGGGCCGACAACGCTGCTCGACGGTGCAGCGACCGGCGGCGCACCGGTGACCGTCCCGCCGGACCCGACGGCGACGGCCGTGGTCGGGCCGGGGAGAGCCCGGCAGGCCGCCATCTATGCCCGGGGCGTGTTCGGCGCAAAGCCGGCCGTCCCGACGAGCTGGCCGGCCCTGGACCGGCTGGCGCACCGCAAGCTCTCCCGTCGCGGATACGGCTACATCGCCGGTGGGGCCGGTGCCGAGCAGACGATGCGCGCCGATCTCGCCGCCTTCGAACGACGTCGGCTGGTGCCCCGGATGTTGCGCGGCGTCCAGGCGCGGGACACCGGCGTCGAGTTGTTCGGTCGCCGGTTGCCGGCGCCGCTGCTGCTCGCCCCGATCGGCGCGCTCGGCATCGTGCATCCAGGGGCGGACGTCGCGGTCGCCCGAGCGGCGGCCGAACACGGTGTGCCGTACATCTTCTCGAATCAAGCGTCACGGTCCATGGAGGACTGCGCGGCGGTGATGGGCGACGCCCCCCGCTGGTTCCAGCTCTACTGGTCGACCTCCGACGAGCTGGTCGCCAGTCTGCTGTCGCGCGCCGAGGCCACCGGGTGTGAGGCCATCGTCGTCACCGTCGACACCACGATGCTCGGCTGGCGCCCGCGGGACCTGGACCAGGGCTACCTCCCGTTCGCCGTTGCCGACGGGATCGCCCAGTACACCAGCGACCCGGTGTTCGCGGAGATGGTCGCGGCGCGCACCGCACCGTCGCCGGTGGCCCGCCCGCGGATCCGCGAGCTTCCCGCCCTGGCAGCCTCTCTGATCCGGATGTCCCGCAACGCGCCGGGCCGCGGGATGCGTTCGGTCACCGATGCCAGGGTCGCCGTGCAGACCTTCCTGGAGACCTACTCCCGCCCGTCGTTGGCGTGGGACGATCTGCCGGCACTGCGCCGAATGACCTCGCTGCCGATCCTGCTCAAGGGTCTGCAGACAGCGTCCGACGCCCGCCGTGCGCTCGATGCCGGCATCGACGGGATCATCGTGTCCACCCATGGTGGGCGTCAGGTCGACGGGGCCCGGGCCGCCCTGGACAGCCTGCCCGAGGTGGTCGACGCGGTCGGGGGAGCGGTGCCGGTGCTGATGGACTCAGGAATCCGCAGCGGTGCAGACGTTCTCAAGGCGGTCGCGCTCGGCGCCACCGCGGTGTGCCTCGGCCGGCCGTACGCGCTCGCGCTCGGCCTCGCCGGTGCGACCGGCGTCAGCGAGGTGCTGGCGAACCTGCTCGCCGAGTTCGACCTGACACTGGGCTTGTGCGGCTACTCCTGCGTCGCCGAGGTGGGTCCCGACGCGCTTGCCGTCACACCGGGCTGACCCGGTGCGCGGCTCGCCGCGCCGCGGGGTCGATCTGCACCGGGTAGCCGGCGCACAGCGCAGCCAGACTCGTCGGTGGGGTGATCACCGTCGCCGTGCCGGAGGTGGGCCGCGGATCGGCGGCATCTGAGTAGCCCTGCGGGGACCAGTCGATCACCCCGCCGTCCAGCAGCAGCGCCGGCGTGCCGCGGTGCAGCACGAACGCCCCGTCGGGCAGGTCCGGCCAGGCGACCGGGTGCAGCAGCCGGCGATGGGTGCCACGGTGCAGCCGTTCGGCATGCAGCAGCCGATCGAGACTCTTCGCGGTCGGGCCGGCGGGCAGCCGGTCGGCGACGGCATCGACGAAACTCCGGTACGCCGGCCGTCGGCACAGCGCGCACGGCCGGTGCCCGGCGGCCAGCGCGACAGCCTCGTCGTGGAAGAACAGCACGGTGAAGTGTCCGGGTTGCCATTGCGGCAACCGCCAGTCCTTGTACTGCAGTGCGCAGCTGATCCACAGGTCGGAGCGGTGGAAGCTGACGATCTCGGTTCCGCGGTGCAGGGTCCCACGGTTGCCCAGCCAAGAACCCCGCAGGTCGGTCGCGATGATGTCGCCCATGGGGGTGACCCGATTCCGGCGCGGTGGACCGGGATGCGGAACCGGCTCGGGCATGTCCGCCAGCCTGCCAGCAGTGACCGTCACTGGGGTGGACGGTGCGGGGTGCGCACCGTCCGCGGCATCGTCCGTCAGTGCCGTGCACCGCGAGCGGCGCCGACCAGATCGTCGAGGAATTCGCGCCACCGGCCGTACACGCCGTAATGGCCGGCCCCGGACCAGGTCTGCAGTGCGGCGTCCGGCAGCCGTCGGGCGAGCCGGTGGCTCATCTCCGGATCGAGGATGTCGTCGGCGTCGCCGACGAAGATCCGGACGCGCTGCGGGACGTCCTCCGGACGGAATCCCCAGGAAAGGAACGCCCACATGTCGTCGAGTGCCCCGATGCCGCCGCCGGCGAAGGCCTCGATGAACTGGGCTCGGAACATCGGCCGCAGGACGGAGTCGGTGAAGATCGGTCGATCGGCGGGCCAGTTCTTCGCGCACCGGGACACGAAGCCATCGACGTGTTTGCGGTAGTAGCGGGATTCGATCCGCGCCACCCCACCGGCGAGCCATCGCGCGCGGTTGAGCCGGTAGATCAGCTTCAGATCGGAATCCTTGATCAACTGCTTGGTTCCGGCTTCGTCGAACGGCGCCAGCGGTGCGGCGAGCCCCACCGCCGTGACCCGATCCGGAATGGACGCGGCCACCGCCAGCGCGTGCGGGGCGCCACCGGAGTGTCCCGCGACTGTGAAGGTCTCGATGTCCAGGGAGTCGACGATCGCGACCACGTCGGAAACCCAATCGAGGATGCTGCGCCCGGGAAACGGTGAGGAGCCACCGACGCCCGGCCGGTCCGCGGTGATCAACCGGACGCCCGCGGCGGCGGTGACGGCGTCGTCCGGGTGCCGGCAGAGTCGGGAGTCGCCGGTCCCGTGGTGATAGAAGACCGGAACTCCGTCCGGTGCGCCGGTGACGTCGTAGGCGACGTGCCGGCCGCCGGGACGCTCGAGAACGTGCATCTCCACCCCCGGGTCGACCGCTGTCACGGCCGACGGTCCCCGCGTTGTGCGAACCCCACCTCAGCGTGGCAGCCCGGCCGGCTCGTGGCAATACGTGACGGTCGAGTACAGCCTGTAACCTACTCGTCGAGTTGACCAGGGGTTGCCGCCCACCGCCCGACCGCGAGGGCCGTACGGTCGGCACGACGACCAAGGCAGGTGAGGCAGCCGTGATGACCGTTCACCGGGCGATCCGGCCGTGACCCAGGGCCGTCCGGACCCCGCCGGCGCCAACCGCTCCGCCGGTGCCGGTGCGGGTGCCGCTGCCGGCGGGTCACGGCGTCCCGGCAGGCTGCTCCTGCTGGCCCTGAGCGCCGCGGTCGGCGGTCTGCTGCTGGGCTGGCTCACCGCGGGCTTCTTCTGGGTCGTCAACGAACTCATCTCCCTGCTGTGGGACGACCTCCCGGCGGCTCTGGGCATCGATACTCGTTGGTACGCAGTGGTTGTCTGTACCGCTGGGGGCATCCTGGTCGGGCTGGGCCGGCGATTTCTCGGCGACCACCCGGCGCCGCTGGACGAACTGCTGTCGCACGACGAGGGCACCAGGGGTTTCGACATCCGGGTGCTGCCCCAGGCGCTGTACCTGTTGGCGGTGTCGCTGGTGTTCGGCGGGGCGTTGGGCCCGGAGCTAGGCCTGGTGTTCCTCGGCGGCAGCATCGCCGTCGCCCTCACCAGGCTGCTGAACCGGGAAGCAGCCGGCGTCGCCCAGGACATCGCGATCGCCGCGGTCTTCACCGCGCTGTTCGCCTCGCCGCTCGGCGGCACCGCGACGGCCGTCGAGAAGCCCGGTTCGCCGGCCATTCCGCGCGCGCAGCGCGTGCTGTTGGCGCTGATCAGCGGATTGGCGGCGCTGAAGGCGTTCGCGATGGTGCCGACGCCGGGCTTCGCGATCGCCGCCGCATGGCCGGCGTACGAACCGGCCGGCGACGGCACCGAAGCGCTGTGGGCGGTGCCGCTGGGGCTGATCGGGCTGGCCATCGGACTGCTGTACCACCGGGTGCACGGCTGGCTCGGACGGCTGTCCGAGCGGGTGGCCCAACCGCTGCTGCTCGGCACGGTCGGTGGGCTGGTCCTCGGCGCACTGGGCTCCTGGAACCAGTTGCTGCTGTTCTCCGGTGAGGACGGCATCGATGACCTGGTGGGCGGTCTGGGTACCCGGAGCGCGGCCGATCTGGCGGTGCTGGCCGCCGTCAAGCTGGTGCTGGTGGCGTTGCTGCTCGGTGCTGGCTGGAAGGGCGGGCACTTCTATCCGATGCTGTTCGTCGCCACTGCCGCTGCGCTGTCGCTGTCCCAGCTGATGCCGGCGCTGAACCCGGTGGTGTCGGTGGCCGGGGTCGCTGCGGGCGTGCTCGTCGCGACGCTGCGTCGGGTTGCGGCTTCCGCGTTCCTTGTGCTGCTGGTGGTGCCGGCCGCGTTGCTGGGCGTCGCCGCCGTCGCCGCCCTGGTCGGCTTCCTGGTCCTGCGATTGGCGGGTCCAACCGGTGGTGCAGCACCGGTCGACCGGCCCGCCGTCGACGAACCGCCGCCCACCGCGCGGTGACGGTGCCGCCGGACCGTCCGCCGCGGCGGGGTGGGTCGGGACCGGACTGACCGCGGCGAGGATCAGGAGCGGCGCTTGCGTCCGAGGATCAGATAGCCGATCGGTCCGACCGGCTGGATGAGCATGGCAAGCCGCCACACCCACTTCGGCCCGCGCAGCTCGGACCCTTCGCGCGAATGCAGATCACGCAGCGCCGTGGTCGTCAGCACCGCCTCGATGGCCGCGACGGCGACGATGACCGCCCGCCCTCGTGGGCTGAGTTCGGACCAGGACCGTTTCGCCATCGATTTCTCCTCTGTCGAGCCGCTGCCGGTTCGCAGCATAGGACGGCCGGTGCCGGTCGCCGGGTATGGTGCGACTGCGGTGCACTTCGCCGTCCCAGCAAGGTCGGCCCGGTGTGCGGCATACCTCATCGGAGCCCGGCGTGGCTTTCCACGACAGCGGCACCGTCGGCGGGACCATCGGTCAACGAGATCCGACGAAGGGATGTGCGGCATGCGACGAGTCGTCGCGATCGCCAACGGCAAGGGTGGGGTCGGCAAGACCACGCTCACTTCGGGCCTCGCCGGCCAACTCGCCGCGGCCGGTCGCCGGGTCCTGTTGGTCGATACCGATCCGCAGGGCAACCTGGGGCGCGACCTCGGCTACGGTCCGCAGGACGGCAACAGCCTGGGCCTGGCCATCACCCACGGGTTGCCGTTGGAGGTCAGCCGGGGGGTGCGGGACCGGCTCGATGTGGTGTCCGGCGGTCCGGCCCTGTGGGATGTGGCTCCGGCGTTCACCTCTCGAGGCGCACGGGGCTCGGCGCTGCCGGGGCTGCGTCCGGCGATCGACAAGGTGCGGCCGGACGGCACGGACGGTGATTACGACCTCGTGCTGGTCGACACCCCGCCGGGGGAACCGATCCTGCAGGAATTGGTGTTCGCCGCCTCGGATTTCCTGATCATCCCGACCCGGTCCGACGAGGCGAGCCTGGACGGTTTGGTGGTGGTTGCCCAGCGGTTCGCGGCCGCCCGTGCGGTCAATCCGGATCTCACCCTGCTCGGTGTCGTGCTGTTCGGTGTGCGCGCGGGCAGCACCCGGCTGATCAAGCGGGTGCGGTCCGCGTTGGAGGACACCCTCGGCGGAGCGGCACCGGTGTTCGGTACGTCGATCCGCTACCTGGAGAGCGCCGCCGTCGACATGCGCAGCCGTGGTCTGCTGCCGCACGAACTCGAGCAGGTGCACCGCGAGGACACCTCCGCGCGGATCAGGAAACTGCGCAAGGGTGATCCCACCAACACGCCGGACAGCCTGCTGAGCAGGGACTCGTCAGCCGCTGGACTGGCCGCCGACTACGCCGCTCTGGCGACGGAGATGATGGCCGCGATTGCCGATCACGACCGGCCGACCCGGGTCGAGGTGGCGGTGTGACGGCGAACGGCAGGCCCAATCTCGGCGGCTTGTTCAGCGGGACCACGCCGCCGGACCGGTCGAGCAGCATCGCCGACGCCCTCGACCCGCGCAGCGTCGGCGGGGATCGGCCCGGCGATCGAGCCCAGTCGGCACGGTCGGCGAAGCGCAGTCCAGGCGGCGCGCCGCAGACGCCGGCAGCACCGGCAACGGGTCCCGCACGGGCGGCCGGCCCGCGGGGCGAGGCCGCCGCCGCGGCCATCGGTGATCGGCGGATCGCCGATCCATTGGCGGCGATCCAATGGCTCGACCCGATGCGGGCATTGGGCCAGTACTTCGACTTCGTGCAGGGTCTGCTCGACGCCCAGCGCCGGGTGACCATGAGTGTTGCCGCCGCCGTCACCGCGCCGGTGCGGCGGCTCGGGGTGTGGCGCTGACCCGGGCGCCGGGTCAGGCAGAACGCGACCCGACCAGCGAGGCGAACACGATCACGTTCGATTCGTAACTGCGGGCATCCGGGTCGAACTCGCCACCGCAGGTGATCAGTCGCAATCCCGCGTGGTCAATGTTGCCGTACACCTCGAGCGTGGGAAAATCCTTCTTGGCAACGGTTTTCACCGCATCGACGGTGAACATCGCGACGGAGCCGTCGTCGCGCGTCACGTCGACGGCGTCGCCTTGCTGCAGGTCTTTCAACGAGTAGAAGACTCCGGGCCCGAACTGCCGTGAATCGATGTGGCCGAGAATGATGGCCGGGCCGAGGGTCCCCGGCGGCGGCGAATTCCTGTACCAGCCGGGTGGTGAACTCGGGTCGTCCAGCGACGGAACCTCGATGGTGCCATCGGGGTTGCGTCCGAGGTCGATCAACGAGGCGGTGACGCCGATGGCCGGCACCGAGAGCGACACCGGTTCAGCCGGCGGAAGGAGCACCGCGCCCGGTGCGGGCTTGATGGCGTCGGTGATCGACGGCGGCGGGCTGGTGGGCGCATCGCGCGTGCTGGTCGGCCTGCGCGGGGTGGTCGAGGCTGGGGGAGCCGTCGGCGCCGCTGAGCTCGGCTGCGCTGTCCGAACGTCGGTCGCCGGCGCGCTGGTCCGCACCGTCGGGTCCGCAGTGGTCGTCGAGGGCGCAGCGGTGGTGGCCGCAGCGGAATCCGCCGCGATCGTCGCTGCGGTGCCGCCGGTCGCGGTGCCCGCGTCGGATGAGGTCGGACTCCCCGCGCAACCGGCGAGGAGCGCCAGCACCGCACCGCATACGGCGAGCCGCCCGGCGATCCAGCGGGCGGGGCGCAGTTGCGGCTTCGTCGTGGTCACCGTGGTCGTTCGGAGCGTGAGCGCTCCCAGATGGGTGGACCGCCGTCCTGGACCCATCCGTTCCCACGGTCGTGGCGAATGGGCTGACAGAGGCGTCGTCCGTCCGCGATCGCCCGCCCGGCTGTTTCCGGCTTTCCCCGACCCGATGGTGGGACCCCGTGATCCGTGACCTTGCTGGACCCGGCGCTGCACCGCAGGCTGGGGCGACGCACACCGGGGCGCCGCAGACCGACAGCCGGTCGGCCGTCGTCGCCGTACCGGCGCCGGCCGGCGGACGTGGGTCGGTGACGGGGCCACCGAGCCGGACCAGGCGGCTGCTGAGCCGGTTCGGGCTGCTCGGTCCGGCCTTCGTCGCTGCGATCGCCTACGTCGATCCCGGTAACGTCGCGGCCAATCTGCAGGCCGGTTCCCGCTACGGCTACCTGCTGGTGTGGGTTCTGCTGGTCGCCATCGCGGCCGCCGGCGTCGTGCAATTCCTGTCCGCGAAACTCGGTCTGGCCACCGGGATGTCGCTGCCACAACTGGTCGGCAGGCGGCTGGGCCGCAACTCCCGGCTGGGCTACTGGCTGCAGGCGGAGGCGGTGGCGATGGCCACCGACCTGGCCGAAGTGGTCGGCGGCGCCATCGCCTTGTATCTGCTGTTCGATCTGCCGCTGCTGCTGGGCGGCGTCATTGCGGGCGTTGTCTCGCTCGTGGTGCTCGCCGTCCAGAATCGGCGTGGCCAGCGATCCTTCGAGCGGGTGATCACCGGATTCCTGGTGATCATCGCCGTCGGGTTCCTGGCCGGCCTGTTCGTGGCGCCCCCTGATGCCGGGGAGACCGCTGCCGGTCTGATCCCGCGATTCGCCGGGATGGACTCGGTGATGCTGGCCGCGGCGATGCTCGGCGCGACGGTCATGCCGCACGCGGTCTACCTGCATTCCGCACTCACCCGCGACCGCTTCGGCCGGCAGGAACCGGGTCCGGTCCGCCGGCGGCTGCTGACCGCGACCAGAACCGACGTCATCCTCGCCATGGTGCTGGCCGGCACCGTGAACATCGCGATGCTGCTGGTGGCGGCGGCCGGTCTGCGCGGCCGAGACGGCGTCGACACGATCGAAGGCGCCCACGCCGCCATCACGTCCACGTTGGGGCCGGTGGTCGGAACGCTGTTCGCCGTCGGACTGTTGGCGTCCGGCCTGGCGTCCACCTCGGTCGGCAGCTATGCCGGCAGTGTGGTGATGGAAGGACTGCTCGACCGCCGGGTCCCGCTGCTGGCCCGGCGGATGGTCACCCTGATTCCGGCCCTGCTGGTGCTGGCGATCGGCGCCGACCCCACGTCGGTGCTGGTGCTGTCCCAGGTCGTGCTCTCCTTCGGCCTGCCCTTCGTTCTGGTGCCACTGCTCCGGCTCACCTCCGACCCCGGCGTCATGGGCGTGGACGCCAACCGGCCCGCGGTGAAAGCAATCGGCTGGGCGATTGTCTGCGCCATTGTCGCGCTCAATGCCGTCCTGATCGCCAGCGTTGTCGTCGCGTTCTGACAACCGCATCAAAGTCGCCGGCGACGCCCATCCGCTGCACACCCGGCTTCGAATAGCTGTTGTGGGCCAACAGGTCTACGACACCCGAGCGAGGAGAGCGGCGGATGGCTGATCGACGGATATTCGACGGGAAGCCGGTGCTGGAGTTCAGCACCGGAATCCAACGGAGAAGCTTCCTGAAGTATGCGGGACTGGTTGGGGTGGGGGCGGGTCTGGTGGTCAGCGGTGGTCTGCTCACCGCGCCCCTGGCCGGCGCGGCAACGACCCGGATCGACATGAGTGACGTCGACATCCTCAACTATGCCCTGACCCTGGAATATCTCGAGTCGGACTTCTACGCCAAGGGCCTGCAGGCCGGCCTGTTGTCGGACCGCGAACTGGAACTGGTCACCCCCATCGGCGATCACGAGAAGCAGCACGTGACGGCGGTGACCGGGGCGGTGACGGCCTTCGGCGGTACCCCGGTGGGGAAGCCGAAGATCACCTACCCGGCAGGCACCTTCGACAGCCGGGAGAAATTCCTGTCGAACGCCTCCATGTTCGAGGAGCTCGGAGTCACCGCCTATCACGGACAGGTCCCGTTGATCAAGGACAAGGACGTGCTCGCGTCCGCCGCGTCGATCGCCGGGGTGGAATCGCGGCACGCCGCCGTCATCGCCAGCCTGATCAACGGAAACCCGTTCCCCAATCCCATCGAGAAGAACGCCTCGATGGCCGACATCCTCGCGGCCGTCAAGCCGCTCATCAGCTGAGAGAGAAGGGAGAACACTCATGTCACGACAGGAATTCGTCCGCGGCCAGCAGGCGTTCGTCACCGCCCCGCAAGCGTTGGGCGCCTTGAACAACCGGTGGGCACTTGCGGCACCCGGTGATTTCGCCAACGACGTCGACGTGCTCAACTACGCCTTGACCTTGGAATACCTGGAGGCGGCGTTCTATCAGCAGGGCAACGCCGCCGGCCTGCTGGACGGTGTCGAGAAAGACTACCTCGCCTCGATCCAGGCCGACGAGGAGTATCACGTGAAGGCCTTGTCCGACACCATCAGCAACCTGGGTGGAACCCCGGTCGCCGCGCCCGGTGTCGACTTCGGCGGCGCCTTCGCCGATCGCACCACCTACCTGACCACCAGCGCCACGTTCGAAAACGTCGGTGTGGGAGCCTATCTCGGTGCGGCCGGTTACATCAAGGACAAGGCGATCCTGCAGGCCGCGGCGGGCATCTTCGGCGTCGAGGCCAGGCACGCCGCGGTCGTGGCGAACCTGCTCAACCTGCCCGCCGAGGGCGGTGTCTACCATGGCGCTTTCGAAACGCCGATCGCCAAGGCGGACGTGCTGGCCGCTGTCGCTCCGTTCCTGTCGCAGATGTCGGGCGGGATGCCGGCGGGCGCGCCGGAGACCGGTGGCGGTAGCACGGCGGGCGAGAACAACACCGGTCTGCTCGTCGCCGGCGGGGCCGCTCTGTTGGGGGCCGCAGCCTATGCCGGGCATCGGGTCTCGACCAGGGACGCTGCGGACCACGCCGGTTCGTAGGGCTCACCGCCGGCGGTGTGCGGGGAGTGTGCTGTTTCCCCGCACACCGCGGCGCGGTCGCATCATCATCACCGGACCCGGGCTCGCTCGACCGGCCGAATGACCAGCGTCAGTACAGACGATTGACGGCACAGCATCGATAAAGGAGAAGCGTTGACATGGGCGGACTTTCGTGGTGGCACTGGATGATCGTGCTGGCGGCCTTCGTGTTGCTGTTCGGTGCCAAGAAATTGCCGGACGCCGCGCGCGGGGTCGGCCGGTCGTTGCGCATCCTCAAATCGGAGGTCAGCGCGATGAATGCCGACGAGACCGGCGCCGAGGTGCGACGCGAGGACGGGGAGCCGTTGCCGCCCGCGGCGGTCCTGGCAGCACCGGAGCCTGCCACGGCGCTGTCCGAGCCGGTTCTGCAGCCGTCGACGACCGGCTCGGCGTCCCAGGCGGCGGGCGCCACACCGCACCTCGGCTGATAGTCACCACCCTTTGAGGGCGCTCCCGGAGTGCCACGCCTTCGTCGATGACAGGAGTGCCAGCCATGCCGCTGCGTCCACCGTGGCTGCGCCTGCCGGCGTTCCGTCGCTCCCGGGCCGCCCCCGAGGCGGACGGCACCATGCCGTTGCTGCAGCACCTCGTCGAACTGCGTCGCCGGATGTTCTTCGCCGTGGCCGGCATCGCCTCCGGCACGGTGCTGGGCTTCGTGTGGTTCGGTCACGGCATACCGGCGATCGGGCTCCCCGCGCTGTCCGACATCCTGACCGGCCCGTACTGCGCCGTGCCCGCCACCGATCGACTGACCTTCGGCGACGCGGGTGATTGCAAATTACTGGCCACCGGGCCGTTCTCGGCCCTCGAGCTGCAGCTCAAGTCGGCGATGATCGCCGGATCCGTGCTCTCCGCGCCGGTGTGGCTCTACCAGCTCTGGGCGTACGTCACTCCGGCGCTGTACACCAAGGAACGGCGATACGCCGTCACGTTCGTCGGGGGCGGCGGATTCCTGTTCGCGGTGGGCGCGCTGTTGGCTTATCTGGTGATCAGCGAGGGACTGGTCGTGCTCCTGGGTTTCGGCGGGGACGCAACCATCGCCGCCCTCTCACCGGACAGCTACTTCTCGTTCCTGATCGCCATGCTGATCATTTTCGGGGTCTCCTTCGAACTGCCGCTGCTGCTGGTCATGCTGAATCTCGTCGGCGTCATCACCAGCGCGAAACTCCGCTCGATGCGCCGCTATTCGATTTTCGCGATGGTGGTCTTCGCGGGTCTGGTGGTACCCGGCAACGACCCGGTCACGATGGGAGCACTTGCTGCGGCGCTGATCGTGCTGTACGAACTCGCCGTGCAGATCACCCGCCTGCACGACCGGCGGGCGGCCCGCCGCGGGGACGGTGCCGCGCTGTCCGATGACGAAGCGTCCGTGCTGCCGGATCCGTCGACGCCGACCCTCGCCCCCGACGACGCCCACCCGACCGGGGTCGCCGCCCCGATGGCGGCGCCGATGCCGGTCGATCCACCGCGACGGCGGTAGTCGCCCGGACACCGTGCCCACCCGGCCGCACCGTTGCGCGGCGGCTGGACCGCCTGTCCGCGGCACCGTGCCCGGCCGGCGCGTCCCGCTCAGAGCAGGCTCTGGCCTTGCATCGAAATGCTCTCCCAGGACGAGTCCTTCGGGCGTGATGTCGAATTGCCGGAGCTGTTGGATGTGGGCGCTGCCCCGGGTCTTGAGGACGGTGATGGCACGTTTGAGCTCGGAATCACCGCGCAGGAACTGCAGCAGCACGACGTTGTCCGACAGGTGGGAGATCCCGTACTCCGACAGCCGGGTGATGCCGAACAGTTCCGGAACCTCCTGGGTCATCATGACGCTCACATTCGCCCTGGCGCAGCGCTGCAGCAGTGAATAGATGTACTCCCGGAAGCGGAGCTCGTCACCGCACGCCGCCCGCAGGTCGCCGAGACTGTCGATCGCCACCCGTCGGGCGCCGGTGCGCTCCACGGTTTCGAAGAAGTCGTGCACCCACTCGTCGAGGTACAGGTCGACCGGTGTGCGGTACATCAGCGCGATGTCGGGGTCGTGCTGCGACCAGCCGAAGCCGTTCAGGATCCGCTCCAGTTGGACGGGGTTCTCCTGGAACGTGGCGATCAGGCCCCGCTCGCCCTGTTGCGCGCCGGCGAACACGAAGTGCAACGCCAGCAGGGTTTTCCCGATACCGGACGGGCCGGCGATGACCGTCGCGCTTCCCCGCCAATAGCCGTCCAGCAACATTCCGTCCAACGCCGGAACGCCGGAGGACATCCGTTCCGGGGCGCCGCCGTAATCCTTGATGTTGAGCCGATCGGCCAGTCGCGGGAACAGCTCCAAACCGCGTTGGGACAGCCGGTACGAGTGCTTGCCGGCCAGGTAGCCGCTGCCGCGCAGCTTGAGCACCTGCAGGACCCTGGTTTCCCGTTCCGCGGTCCGGTCGGTGCCCAGGGCGATGATGGCGTCTGCCACGGCGAACTCAGGCGCTTCAGTGGCGTCGGCGCCGTCGTACTCGCCCACCCAGAACGAGGTCACCGGGAACGCGGACAGCATCCCGGCCAGGTGATGCAGGAAACGCCGGAAGGCGCCCTCCTCCTGCTCGTACGCCCGGAGAGCTTTGAAGCTGTCGATGACCATGAGGCCGGGCCGCTTGGTCTGTACCAGCTCGGTGATCCTGGCCATCACCCCGCCCAGGCCGTCGTTGTTGAGGATGTGGCCCAGGTCCTCGAACATCACCTTCGAACCGAGCGCGCTGTTGTCGAAGTACTCCAGCGACTGCCCGTAGCGCAGCAGTTTCTCCAGTGGCTCGGACACGGTGGACAGATAGATCGCGGGTTGTTCCACGGTCGCGTTGTGGAACAGGTACTGCTCGGCCAGGATCGTCTTGCCGGTGCCGGGCCGTCCGCTGAGCATGGTGATCCCGTTCAGCGGCAGGCCGCCGTCCAACACCGAATCGAGCTTGTCCGAACCACTGGACAGCCGGTCGCTCATCGGGTCTTCTCCGTTCGGCGCAGGTAGGCGCTGGTGCCCAGCAGGTCACGGACGGCGGAGACGAACCGCAACGGGGGGACCGGCTTCTGCAGGAAGGCGTCCGCGCCGGCCTCCAGCGCCGCGTCGCTGGACGCGATGGCCGACACGGCGACGATGGGAAGGGAATTGGTGAGCCGAATGGTCCGGCAGAGCTCCAGCCCGGCACCGCCGGAGATCATCAGATCCAGCACCAGCAGGTCGGGCGAGTGCTTCCGCAGCTGTTCGGCGACCTGACCGGCCTCCAGGACGACCTGCGCGGAGTAGCCCTCTGTGCGCAGGAAATACTCGGCGAACTCCGCCGCGTACGGGTCGCGTTCGGCCAGCAGGATCATCAGCGGCCCCCTGCTCGCCGGCTGCTCGTCGGCGTCGGTCGACGTCGACGCATCGTCGGGGTCGCCGGGTCGGCCCCGCCGCAGCTCGGCGAGCAGTCGGTGGGCGTCGGCGGGTTGCAGCCCGGAGTCGATGTGCTCACGAAGGAAGCGCAGTTCCTCGACGTGATCGCGGCTGTACAGGCGCTGACCGCCTGCGCTGCGGACCGGCACGATCAGCGAATACCGCTCTTCCCAGGCGCGCAAGGTCTGCGTCGGCACGTCGACCATCTTCGCCACAGCGCCGATGCTGTACACGCCGACGCGGCTCTCTGCGTCATCCATGGTGCTCCCGGACCTCGCTCATCGCTCGTCGTAATGTGCCATGACCGAACCACCGGGCTGATCGCTGAGCCAGCGCTGCCACCGCGGTGATCCGGACGAACTTCCCTGACGGGCATGGTAAGGGCACACTGCCCTCCTCAGCGCACACGGCGCCCGGACGACGCCGCCGAAGAAGTCCGCACCGCTGTCAGGGTGACCCCGTGTCGGGTGGCCGGGACGGGTCAGGGGAGCGGACCGCCGGCTCTCATGAGCCACTCCGCTCCTCGCTGACCAGCCGGGATCGCCGACCGTCCCGATCCCGCACGGGTCGTGGTGCTCCTGCTGCCGATGACCGTGTTCGCCAGGGCCTTCGGCATGATCGTCGGGGGAGGGGGAGAGGGAGAGGGGGACGTCGACAGCCGAGCGGTTGCCGCGGGCCTCGGGCGGCGCTGAGCGCCCTGCGTTTGCGGTGTCGACCTCTCGGCTGAGCGCCCAGCGCGCCCAGCTCGTCGGCACGAGGCCGAGGTTCGATCCGATGCGCGAGAGGTCCGCCCGCACCGCCTGCACCGCCGGCCGGCACGGCTCGGGCACCTTCCGGCTCACGGTGATGGGCACGACCGACCTGCACGGCAACGTCTTCACCTGGGACTACTTCAAGGGCGCCGAGTACGACGACGCGACGCACAACGATGTCGGGTTGGCGTCCAGCCGATCAGCCGGTCCGTCGTCCACCCGTTGGCGGCGGCGATGAACGCGATGGACTACGACGCCGCGGCGCTCGGGAACCACGAGTTCAACTACGGCATCCCGCCGCTGCGGACATTTCAGCTGCAGCTCGACTCGACGGCCCGATACGAGGACACCGCGGCCATCGACTTCATCAACTACGTGCGGGCCGAAGCTGTGCGCACGGCCCTGGCCGGCGGTCAGTACGCCGCGCTCCCGGTGCTGTCGATCGCCGCACCGTTCAACCGGGAAGCCCGCATCCCGCGGGGCGACGTCAGCGTCCGGGATGTCGCCTGGCTGTACATCTTCGACAACACCCTGCAAGCGATCATCATGACCGGCGCGGACGTCAAGGAGTATCTCGAGTTCTCCGCCCAATACTTCCAGCCCGTCTCCGGTACCGGACCATTTCCCGCCGATGCGGTGACGAACGCGGTGACCACGACCGCGCCGAACGGCACTCCGGACTACAACTACGACATCATGGGCGGCCTCGATGCGCGGTTGACCTATCAGATCGATCTGGCCAAGCCGGTCGGGTCGCGGATCGTCACGCTGTCCTATGACGGGATCCCGATAGATGCCGCGGCATCGTTCGTGATCGCGATCAACAACTACCGGGCGTCCGGTGGCGGCAATTTTAAGCACACCGCCGGAAACCCCGCCGTCTACAACGCCCAGCTGGAGATCCGTCAGCTCATCATCGACTGGGTGACGGCCAATAAAAAGATCGATCCGTCGCTGTTCCACACCATCGACTGGACGCTGACCTACAACGGGGATGCGGTGCAGATCAGTGGCTGATGTCCCGGAGCGCAGGCCGGGCGGAGGGGATGTGGTGGGGGACCGCCGTGGAAGCGCCGGTCGTCGTCGGCGCCGAGGTCGAGCAGCTCGTCGACCGTCAGGGTCTGTGCGTTCCGAGGCCGTCAGAGATGACGGGCGGGATCCCAGCGGGAGAAGTACGTCCGAGCCGAAGTCCGGCAACCGGGACAAGGGCGGGCAACGGCCATTTCGGACTCTGCCCGGCCAGCCCAGGCTCGTCGCGCCGGCACGGAGCCGGCGATGAAGGTGCTCTCCCGCGGCGGCGCGGGATGCCTCCGCACCCGGACCGACCCCTCGTCGTGGCACCCGTTGCTGCAGCGGCTCTCACGACCGCATCGCGACTCGTCGTCGCCAGTACCCCATGAACGCGATGCGCGACCGATCCATCCGCAGTTCGTTGACGAGACTGCGGCGCAGGGTGGTCACCACACGTTTGTCCGCCTCGGCGTGGGCCCGACGTTGGCCAGCGCGGGAATCTGACCGATCAGTGGGTGCTCGGTGAACGTCTTGATGTCGGCGGCGTTCTCGGACCAGGTCAGCAGGGAGGTCGCAGTCACCGTCAATTGCGGCTCGAAGAAGGGAAATGCGTCTGCGGGACAACGACTTCGCCTGATAGAACGAGGCAATGGTTTCGGTGGAAGCGGCGCACAAGCCGCCGGGGCGAGGTTCGACCACCCGGCGGTCGGCCATCCTGTTCGGGTTGGGACGGTTGCGGCGTCACCCGTGGATCACCGTGCTGCTCGCGCTCGTCCTGATCGGCGGCACCGCCCTGCAGCTCGTTCCCGCGCTGCTGCTGCGGGAGTATCTGGATCGTGTGGGACTGGGCGGCGGGTCGGCCGCAGGTTCGGCGGTGGCCGCGGCGGGCTGGTTCGTGGTGGTCAGCCTGGCCGTGCAGACACTCGGCGTTGTCGAGGGCTATCTCGCGGGCTGGTTGGCCTGGACGGTCACCAACGAACTCCGGGTCGACGTGACCGCGCACGTCCTGGACCTGGAGATGGCCTTCCACACCGAGCATCTGCCCGGGGAACTGGTCGAGCGGATCGACGGTGACATCGGCCAGTTGTCCAACTTCATGTCCCGGTTCCTGATCTTCGTGGTGAGTCAGGGACTGTTGTTGGTGGCGCTGGCGACCGGTCTGGCGATCGTCGACTGGCGGATCGGGCTCACCCTGGTGCCGGTGTCGGTGATTGCCTTTCTGGTGATCCGCCGGTTTTCCCGCACCGGCCGGGCAACCTGGCTCGCGCTGAGCAAAGCCCGGGCAGCATTCACCGGCTACCTGACAGAACGGCTCGACGCGGCGGCGGACCTGGCCGGCAACGGAGCGGCACCGCTGGTGAACGCCACCACCCGGGTGAAGGCCGACGAGGTGGCCGGTGCCGATGTGCGGGCGGACATCCGGGGCAGCATCGTGCTCTGGGCGGTCACCTCGTTCCTGGCGTGGTTGGCTACCGGCACCGCCCTGTGGTGGAGCTGGGAGCTCTACACCGCCGGGGCCATCACGGTGGGCACTGCGTTCCTGGTCTTCACCTACACCCAGCAGATGATCACGCCGTTGGACCTGCTGACATTCCAGAACCAGGATTACCAGGCGGCCGCCGTCGCAGTGTCCAGGGTTCAGGAGCTGTTGGCCATCCCGTCCCGGCCGGTGCCCGCCGATCTGGCAACGCTGCCCCCCGGTCCGGTTGATCTGGAGTTCCGGTCCGTCGACTTCGCCTACTACGCAGGGCAACTCGTCGTGACCGGCCTGAATTTGCGGGTGGCGGCCGGGCATTCGCTCGGCATCGTCGGGCGAACGGGCAGCGGGAAGAGCACCATAGCGCGGCTGATCACCCGGCTCTACGAGCCGACGGCGGGAACGGTGCTGATCGGCGGCACCGCCGTGAACCTGGTCGGCGACGACGAACTCCGGCGCGGTGTGGGTGTCGTCCCCCAGGAGGTGCAGATCTTTGCGGCGAGCGTCCGGGACAACCTGACGATCTTCGGCACCTCCCACCACGACCGTGAGCTCGCCGAGGTACTGACCGCGGTGGGACTGCTGGACTGGCTCGGCCGACTGCCGAACGGATTGGACACCCGGATCGGCGGTGGCGGTCATGCCCTTTCCACGGGCGAGGAACAACTTCTGTCCATCGCCCGGGTGCTGCTGCGCGATCCACAGGTCGTGGTGCTGGACGAGGCGTCGTCACGACTGGATCCGCTGACCGAACACGTCGTGCAGGAGGCTGCCGCTCGACTGCTGGCCGGCCGGACCAGTGTGGTGATCGCGCACCGGCTCTCGACATTGGATGCGGTGGACGACATTCTGGTGCTCGATCACGGACGGGTCGTCGAGCACGGTCGCCGCGAGGAACTGGCAGCCGAACCCGGATCACGGTTCAGTGCGCTGCTGGCCGCTGCCGCGTACACCGACGACGTCGACCAGGCGGTGTCGCACCTGTCCGACGGTGTCGCCGCGGGCCAGGGAGTCTCGCCGTGACCGACGCGGTGGCCGACCTGCCGGCCGCGACTCAACGCGAGGCCGGCCGGCTGCTCCGGTCGATGTGGCGCACCCGCTGGCCGCTGTTCCTGCTGGACTCGGTGATCGGCGCGGTCTTCTTCCTCGTCGGCATGGTTCCCGGACTGCTCGCGAAGGCATTCTTCGACTCGCTGAGCAACTGGCCCGACCTCGGCGCCGGCTGGACCGGTCCTGCCTTGGTCGTCGCTCTGCTGGTGGTCAAGTTCGCCCACGGCTGGATCGGCATCGCCTATCAGTACAGCGATGCAACGCTGCGGACCGCGATGACCAGGTTGTTGCAGGTCAACGTGGTAGAACGGATGCTCAGCCTGCCCGCCGCGCGGGCGTTGGCGGTGTCCGTGGGTGACGCGGTCAACCGACTGAACACCGATGTCCGCGAGGGGGTCTGGGCGCTGACGAAGTACCGCAGCGGCCTGCCCAGCCTGACCTCGTCGGTGACGTTCACCGTCGTCGGGTTGATCGTCATGGCAACCATCGATGTCCGGATCACGTTGCTGTCGCTGCTGCCCAGCCTGGCGGTGGTGATCGTGTCCTACCTGGCCGGCAACCGGGTCCGGCGCTACCGGGCAACGGCCCGGGCGTCCGCCGGCGATGTCGCCGGACTGATGACGGAGGCGCTGTCCTCCGTCCAGGCCATCCGGTTGGCCGGTGCGGGGCGGGATGTGCAGCAACGGCTGATCGCCCTCAACGCACGCCGCCGCATCGCGACCGTGCGGGACGAGACCTTCTCCGTCGCGCTGGCGTCGATGGGCGGCGCGGTCCTCGCCATCGGCACCGGGCTGATCCTGCTGACGGCCGTGGAACCCATGCGGCAGGGCACCTTCGGCGTCGGCGACCTGGCGTTGTTCATGTACCTGCTGACGGAGGTGGGCATCGGGGTGAAGGTGACCGGCGCCTTCCTCAACACCTGGAAGCAGGCGCAGATGCACCTGGACCGGGTCAACCAGTTGCAGCGGGGCCTGCCGATGTCCGCTCTCACCAGGGGTATGGCGTCCATGCCGATTCGACCGGTCCCGCCTGTCGCGGTACCGGAAACGGCGCGAGCCCGGGAGCGCTCGCCGGGGGAGGAGCTGGGCGGGCTGACCGTCGCCGGCCTGACGAGCGTCCACGCCGACGGGTCCGCCGCGCTGACCGACATCTCCTTCAGCCTGCGCCGGGGCTCGGTCACCGTGGTCACCGGGCGGGTCGGGTCGGGCAAGACGACAATGCTGCAATGTTTGCTGGGGATGGTTCCCCGGGCACGGGGCACGATCCGCTGGAACCGGACCTCCGTCGAGGATCCGGCGACGTTCTTCGGCCCACCGCGTTCTGCCTACACGCCGCAGGTGCCGCATCTGTTCAGCGAGACGATCAGGGCGAACATCTGTCTCGGCGAGGCGCTGACTGACGACCAGATCGATGCGGCCGTCCGGGCCGCCGTGTTCGATCAGGACCTCGCCGAGATGCCCGAGGGGCTGGAGACCGTCGTCGGGCCGCGGGGCTATCGGCTCTCCGGTGGCCAGGTGCAGCGGCTGGCGGCGGCCCGGATGTTCGCCCGGGACAGCGACCTCCTGGTCATCGACGATCTGTCGAGCGCCCTGGACAACCGGACGGAAACGGTGATCCTGCAGCACTTGGCGGATTCCGCTGCCCGCGGACGGGCGGTGCTCATGGTGTCCAACCGGCGGGAGGCACTGGCGCGGGCAGACACCATCCTGTTGCTCGACAGTGGCCGCATCACCGCCGCGGGGCCGTTGCGCGAGCTGCTGAGGGATTCGGCTGCGGTGCGTGGCATCTGGAGGTCCGGCCGGCCCGCCTGAAGACCGGCCGCAAGGAAAAACATTGCAGGGGAGACGGATCAGGCGGCTGTGCACGGCCGAGCTCTCGCCCCAGGTCACTGTCCGAGGTCTGCTTCCTCCTCGACAGCCTGTCCGATGGACCTCTCGATGTCGTCGATCAACGTCGTCCGCATCGCTTCGGACACGGTGGGCAGGTGGGAGCGCAGTTGCCGGATCATCGCGTGCTGCTCCTGCTCGAGGGCAACCGGATAGGTCGCCTTGATCGTGTCGAAAAGTTCGCGCTGAGCGGCAACTTCGGTGCCTTCGGTGGGCGGACGCCCGGCCGACCGTCGGCCGGTCAGCCAACCGGGACTCATGACGACATCGCCTCTGCGCCGTTCGACCGCCGGTCCCAGCCGTGGAATCGGCGGAAGTCGCCGGCGTCCCACGCTTCGCGCAGGCCGGGCGCACCGAGGTCCCAGTCCGGGCGGACGTGTTTCGTCGCCGACCGCAGATCACGCCACAGGTCGTCGGCCGACGGCCGCCCCCAGAACCAGTAGCCGTTGTAGACGCTGTGCACGATCAGCCCGGGGAGCAGGACCAGTGTGTGCGGAATCATCGGGTTGTGTTCGGGGTCGGTGTATTCGGCGATATCTAGATCCCGTTGAATGGTCCGCCCCGGGTCGGACAGGAACGTCCACTGGGCTCCGACGGATGCCCGGAATTCCTGCAGGGTGTGATGGTCGTCGGTGGAGATCGTCACCATCTGCGTGTAGGCGACCGTGACCTTGGCCTGCATGCCGGCCAGTTCGAGATGCTGCTGGTGCTCCTTCGGGCAGTAGTGCCCGCGGGACAGCATCAGGATCAGCGGATCGCCGCCCTGCAGCTCGCTCAGGGTGCGGACCGCGCCGGTGTGGTCGGGCAGCGCGTAATCGGGAAAGACTGCACCGCGGGTAATGTCGGAACGCATCAGTCTGCCTTTCGCTGGGTGGGACGGTCGTACCCTCAGTGGAGGCCGATGGGCGGTTCCACGTCGTCATACATGCGGACGGCGGCCAGCAGCCCGTCGGCGCCGCGCTCGTGGATCATCAGGCCGGCCTGGGGTGGCAGGGGGTGGCTGCCCCAGCGGGTGCAGTTGTATTCCACGGCACAGCGCACGCCGTCGTCGGTGACGGCGCGATCCTGCAGCTCGATGCCACCACCGGCGCTGAAGGCCCGGGTGAAGAACGAACGCAGTTCCGCACTCCCACGATGGAGGGACTCCGGGCCGGTGGACTCGCGCAGATAGCCGTCCGGCGAAAAGCTGCGCACTGCGGCGTCGGCGTCGCCGGCTGTGTAGGCGTCGTGCAGTCGGCCGACGACGCCATCGAGTTGGACGTCGCCCGAGGTGAGGATGGGCGGCCTCAGGTGACGGCGTCCGTCGACCGCCCATTGGCTGCAGTAGGTGCGGAACTGGACGGACTTCGTGTCGTCGGACACGGCGACAACTGCCACCGGCCAACCGGTCTTGACGCCGTCACCGGTCGCGCCGTCACCGGTCCCGACGCTACCGATCGCGCCGTTACCGATCGCACCGTTACCGATCGCGCCGTTACCGATCGCACCGTTACCGATCGCACCGTTACCGATCGCACCGTTACCGATCGCGCCGTTACCGATCGCACCGTCACCGGTCGCGCCGTCGGCTTCGGCATGGTCACGGTCGGCATGGTCACGGTCGGCATCGTCCCGGTCCAGCTGCACGAGCAGCTCCACCACCGCACGCCCCGCAACGCGGGTCGTGCCGATGGTCTCGGGGCGTGCGCCTCGCTCGGCCAGCCACAGCTGGTTCCGACGGATGAAACGCCGGAGCTCCCGGTGACCGCGGATTTCTCCGGCGCGCGGATCGAACACGATCACGTGGCCCGGCCATGCCTTGTCCAGCAGGTGGGTGTCGCCGTTGGCCAGCGCTGTCAGGTACTGGCCGACGGGATCGGCGAGGCTGGCGGCGCGGATGTCCCGCCGCGCCAGCTCGGCGGCGCTGTAGAACTCCGGGAACCACGGCATCTCAACGCTCCTCGAGCGAATCGCGCGCGCGCCGATGATCGCCGGCACCACGGATCGCGGTCATCCCGCCACGAATTGCTGGCCGCCGTCGATGTCGAAGGTGGCGCCGGTCAGGGCCGTATTGGTCATGATGTGCACCGCGAGCGCAGCGACGTCCGCGGGTTCGACGACCCTTCCGATCGGCAGGCTCTCCCGCAAACCGGCGCGCCTGTCGTCCAATCCGTCCCCGAGAAGTTCTGCAGACAGGGGAGTGTCGACGAAGCCGGCGGCGATCAGATTCACCCGCACGGGCGCGACCTCGAGCGCAAGGGCGGCGGTGAAGGGCGGTAGCGCGGCAGTGGCTGCGGAGGCGATCCCGAGGTCGCGGCTGATCCGGCGGCCGCCGGTCCCACCCATCAACAGCAGGGTGCCGCCGGGTCGCATCCTGCCGATGGCGTGCCGGGCGACCTCCAGCGCCAGCACCACATGGTCACTGAGCGCCTCCCGCACCTCATCGGCGTCCATGGCGAGCAGCGGCCCGTAATGCGGGCCGCCGGCCGTCACCAGGACATGGTCGATAGGGCCCATCTGCTCGAAGAACCGTTGCAGTGCGGGCGAGTCGGTGGCGTCGAAGGCGGCGCTGTCCCGGGCGCCGACGTCGCGCGCGGCACGTTCCAGGCGCCTGGAATCGCGACCGGTGAGAACAACCTCGGCACCCTCGGACCGGGCTCGGCGGGCGGTTGCCAGGCCGATGCCCGCGCTGCCGCCGATGAGGACAACCGTCTGGCCGCGCAGTTCCGGTTCTCGTTGCAGGGAGCGCGCAGTTGTCGCCGTCGTCACGATGCCTCCGCTGACGTGGTGGTGGACAGGGGGTCTCGACAGGTGCCGTTGGCCGTTGCGTCGCAGCTCATCCCGGCAGGCTCGCCATCTGGGCGTCCATCGGCCGTATCGGCCGGGGCATGTCGGCGATCGCCATCAGCAGCTCCTTCAGTGCCGCGCTGTAAATCTCGGAAAAACTGGGGAACGGCTGAATGGTGTCCCTGAGCACCGCGAGCGGGACCCGCGCGCGGATGGCGAGCGTCGCCTGCTGCAGCCATTCACCCGCCTCCGGGCCGAGCGCGTAGGCGCCGGTCAGCCGTTCACCGTCGCTGAGCAACGTCAGGAACCCGTTCGACGCCGCGTAGGCGTGGGTGTAGGTCGCCATCTTCGGCACCCCGGAGAGGGGAGTGGTGACGGTGTATCTCGCCTCGGCCGCGCCGACCGCCGCGGCCTGCGGGTCGGTGTAGGTGACCCGCGGAACGGCGTCGTAGTTGGCCGGAATCGGATCGCCGGCGATGTTCGCCGCCACCACGTCGCCCTCGTACTCACCGACGTGGGTCAGCGGCCAGATGCCGTTGACGTCGCCGATCGCCCACAGCCGCTCGCCCGCCCGCAGATGGTCGTCCACCCGGATGCCCCGGGGATCAGCCTCGACGCCGACCGTTTCCAAGCCGATTCCCTCGACCCTGGGCCGCCGCCCGGTGGACACCAGCAGCCGGTCGCCGCGCCGCTCCGTGCCGTCGTCGAACAGCAGCACGTAGTCCTCGCCGTCCCGGCGGACGCCGCTGGCGCGGAGTCCCAGCACGAGTTCGATGCCGTCGCCGCGCAGCGCCTCGCCCAGCGCATGGCCGAGCGGCGCCGGTTCGCGTGGGATCACCCGGTCGCCACCGGCGATCAGCACCACCTCACCGCCGAGCCGGCGGACGATCTGCGCGAGTTCCACCCCGGCGGACCCTGCGCCCAGCACCAGCAGCCGGCGCGGCACGGACTTCATGCCGGTCGCCTCACGGGTGCCCCAGACTCCTTCCAGACCGACGAGTCCCGACAGCGCCGGGGTGATCGGGTCGGAGCCGGTCGCCACCACCACGTGCGCCGCGGTGTGCCGCGCGCCGTCGACCTCGACGACGCCGGTCCCGGCGAGTCGGCCATTCCCGCGGAGCAGGTCGATGCCGTTGTCGGCCAACCAGCGCTGCTGACCGGCGTCCGAGTAGTTCGACACCATGAAATCCCGCCACTTCAGGACCTCTTCCACATCGACCTGCGCCGTGGCGCCTGCCTCTCGCGCGCCCCGAACCGCCTCGCCCGGGCGCAACAGCGACTTCGAGGGAATGCAGGCCCAGTAGGAACACTCGCCGCCGACCAGCTCACGCTCCACCACGGCCACCCGCAGCCCACGGGCGGCGAGCGCGGCGGCGCAGTGCTCGCCGGGCGCGCCGCCACCGAGAACGATGACGTCGTAGTCCGCGGACCGGTTCCCGGAGGGGACGTCGTTCTGCATGGCCTGCTCCTGTCCTGGGATCGAGAAAGTCCTGTCGAACTGTGCCAATGGCGACCCCCCGGTCGCGCCCGTGACCTCACTGGTGCACACCCGGGTCGGGTCCCGGGGTGCATCGGCCCGGGTGTGCACCAGGGACCTCACGGGCGCGGAGGGCCTCGCTGTGGGACCACCGTGGTGTCACCACTACTTCTCTGGAGGTTCGCAATGAGCACGACGCAAGTGAACAGTGATCAGGCGACGAGGGAGCCCGGCTCGGCACCCGTCCCATTGCGGCTCGAGGTCGTGACGTTGCCGGTGGCCGACGTCGACCGGGCGAAGGGCTTCTACCAGCGGCTTGGATGGCGTCTGGACGCGGATATCTCGGCCGGCGAAGACTTCCGGGTGGTGCAGTTCACCCCGCCGCAATCACAGACCTCGATCCACTTCGGGGTCGGACTCACCACCGCTGAACCCGGTTCGGTGGCCCGGCTCTACCTCGCCGTGGATGACGTCGAAGCCGCCCGAGCCGATCTGATGAGCCGCGGCGCGGATGTCAGCGAGGTCTTCCATTACGAACGGGGTCCCGGTCACAGCGGCGAGTTCGACTCCCGGGTGCCCGGTCCCGACACTGCCAACGGCGGGTCCTACTCCACCTATGCCTCGTTCGACGACCCGGACGGCAACGGCTGGCTGCTCCAGCAGATCACCGGCCGGCTGCCCGGACGAGTGTGGGAGGACTGAGGTGGAGGTCGCCGCACTCGCCGATCTGCTGCACGAAACGGCGGAGCGGCACGGCGCTTTCGAGGCCGCGGCCCCACCGCACGACTGGTGGGACTGGTACGCGGCGTACCTGCACGCCCGGCAGCACGGCAGTACGCAGGAGCAGGCGGTGACCGTCGCCGGGAAGTACATGGCGGAGGTCAAGCACGTCGTGCCCGCCGGCTGACGCACGGTCTACCGGTACCGGTACCGGGACCGCCGGCTCCGGCGGTCCCGTCCGTCCCCACCGCCCCATGGGAGTCCCGCATGAGCACCGGCATCTCCGGCCCTTCCGACACCGGGCACTCCAGCACCGGTCATTCCAAGAATGGTCGCGCCCCCGCGTCCCGCGCCTGGAAACACCTGACCATCGACCGGCGCAGCTCCGCCTACTGCCAGGTGACGTTCGACCATCCGCCGATCAACACCGTCACCGCAGAAACCGTCGCGGAATTGGCCGAGCTGATGGGCCTGATCGAGCAGGATCCGGACCTGAAGGTGGTCGTCTTCGACAGTGCCAATCCCGACTTCTTCCTGGCCCATTACGATTTCGGGGCCGACGACGACTTCGGTGCCCAGTACGACCTCGAGCACGACCCGGGTAGGACCGCCGCACTCGCGGCCGGCCCTACCGGACTCCCGGCCTGGATCGACGTGCTCGTCCGGCTGTCCCGGGCGCCGGTGGTCAGCATCGCCGCGATCCGCGGGCGCGCCCGCGGTGCCGGCAGCGAGTTCGTGCTGGCCTGCGACCTGCGGTTCGCCTCGAGGGAGAACAGCCTGCTCGGCCAGTTCGAGGTCGGCGTCGGCGTCGTCCCGGGCGGTGGCCCGATGGCCAGGCTCTCCCGACTGGTCGGCCGCGGCCGGGCAATGGAGATCCTGCTGCTGGCGGATGATCTCGATGGACCCAGGGCCGAGCAGTACGGCTACGTGAACCGGGTGATCGCCGACGATCGACTCGATGCGGAGGTCCGTGCCATGGCCGGACGGCTCGAACGGTTCGACCCGGAAGCGATCGCGCGCACCAAGTCCCACATCGACCGGGTGACGCTGCCCGACTCCGGCGAACTGCTCCCCGCCCTGGCCGATTTGCGCGAGCTGTTCTCCCGGCCGGCCCAGCAGGCGCTGTGGGCCAGGTTGGAGGCCGCCGGGCTCAACGCGGACAGCGAGCTCGAGCGGTCGCTGGGTCGCCGGGTGGCCGATTTCGCCCCGGATTGGTGAGGTCGCCGCTCGATTTCACAGCTGTTACCTCAATTGGCGTCAGAATGGGTGATCAGACCGGTGCTCTTCAGGCCGGCGCCATCTCGGCCGCGGGGGCCGGCAGCGCAGCGGTGAGCTCGCGGCGGGACCGGATCCCGAGTTTGGTGAACACCTTGCGCAGGTGCCATTCGACGGTGCGGGGACTGAGAAACAACCTCGAACCGATCTCGGGATTGGACAGGCCGTCCCGGGCGAGCTGCGCGATGTGCATTTCCTGGGTCGTCAGCTCCACCCGTGCCTCGACGCTGCGCTTGTGCAGCGTTGCGCCGGTGGCGAGCAGTTCGGTTCTGGCCCGCTCGGCGAATCCGGCACCGCCCATTTCGGTGAACATCCGGTGGGCCACCCGGAGCTCTTCGCGGGCGTCGATCCGGCGTCCCTGGCGGCGCAGCCACTCGCCGTAGCTCAACCGTGCGCGGGCCAGGTACCACCTCATCGCGGTGGGCGTGAGCAGCCGGATCGCCTGCTGGTACTCCGCTTCCGCTGCCGGGCCGTCTTGGACCAGCGCCCGGGACCGGGCACCGCAGCTCAGCGCCCACGGTGTGCCACTGGCGGCGGTTCGCTCCGACAGCCGATCCGCGGCGTCCCGGGCGACGTCGGATCGGCCGCAGCGGGTGGCTGCCTCGACGAGCTCGTACAGGCCCCACGACGAGACGACGATGTCGTCGGCGGCACAGGCCTGTTGCGCCTGCGCGAACGCCCGCGGGTAGTCGGCGAGGCCGTTGTAGAGCACCGCGAGGTCGTACGCCGCACCGGCGATCGCGACTCCCTCTCCGCGGGCGTGGGCGCCGTGGGTCATCTTCTCCACCAGGTTCAGGGCGGCGCCCTCCTGACCGCGCCACGCGGCGATCCGCAGCGGGAACTCCGCCCGGACGCCCATTTCCAGTCCCTCCGCCTCCGTCAGCAGCAGGGCCGCCGAGGATAGCTCGCCCGCCTGGGTCAGCACACCGGCCAGATAATCGAGCGCGTACGGCAGCAGCAGCAGCGTTCCGGTGGCGCGAGCCAGCTCGACCTGATTGGACGACAACTCCCGCCAGGACTCGTCATCCCAGAGTTCCTCGGCGGCGATGTTGTACGCCAGGCACAGTCGATCCAATCGGCGTTCCTCGGCCCGGTAGGCGCGCACCGCCTCCCGCAGGGTCGGTGCCGCGGCTGCCGAACCGTCCGTCAGCCGGGTGGCCAGCCCCAGCAGCAGCAGCTGGCTGGGCGGCAACGGCTCCGCGCCCCCGACAGCCGACTGTGCCGCCACGGCAACGTCCGTCACATCCGATCGCGCGGCGAAACAGCTCGCGTAGAGCACCGCCACCAGGGCGTCGAGGTACGTCTGACGAGCCACCTCGGCATCCAGCGGCTCGAGCCGCTGGGCGGCCCGCAACAGCAACCGCGGAGCGTCCCGACCCCTGCGCATGTCGAACGCGATCTGGGCCCGCATCCGTTGGACCTGGGCTCTCCCGAACTCGTCCAACGGTCCGGCGTCCGCACCCGCCAGCAGGGACTCCGCCGCCTCGAAGTCGCCGGTCTCGAATTTCGCCTCTGCGGCGGCCAGAGCGCGCGAGGCCCGTATCGCGGGATCCGAGGTGAAGAGCACCGCTCGTTCGAGAAAAGCGGCGGCGGCGGCGATTCCACCGCGCCGCTGCGCGCCCGCCGCGCACTCGATCAGCTCACCGGCGACCGCCTCGTCCGGCGCGGTGACCGAATGCGCCAGATGCCACGCACGCCGATCGGGATCGGTCCCGGGGTCCGTGGCGGCCGCCAGGGCGCCGTGAACCACCTGACGATCGACCGACGGCGACGCGCGGTACACCGCCGACCTGATCAGTGGATGGCGGAACCGCACCCGGCCCTTGATCTCCAGCAGTTGCTCGCGGACGGCCAGGTCTGCCGCCGCGCGGTCGATGTCGAGCATCGAAGCGGCCCGCCAGAGGATCGTCGCGTCCCCGACCGGATCGGCCGCCGCCAGCAAGAGCAGTCGCTGGGTTGGCTCGGGCAACGCAGCGACCCGCCGCAGGTAGTGGTTCTCGATCCGGCCCGGCAGACCTGCCGCATCCGGAAGCGCGAAGCCGCCGGCCAATTCGGCCGCTGTCATTCCGCGGGGAAGCTCCAACAGGGCCAGCGGGTTCCCACCGGTCTCGGCCACGATGCGCTCCCGGACCCGTTCATCGAGTCGACCGGGGATGACCCTGGCCAGCAAGGCGCGCGCGTCCTCGTCATCCAGGCCGCCGATCCGCAGCTCGGGAAGACCGATCAGCTCCGGATGTTCGCTGGGCTCGCGAACCGCGAAGACGATCGCGACCGATTCGGCCATCAGCCGCCGCGCGACGAAGCCGAGGACCTGGGCCGACGCGGCGTCCAGCCAGTGCGCGTCGTCGACCAGGCACAGCAGTGGTCGGTTCTCGGCAACGGCGGACAGCAGGCTGAGCGTCGCCAGCGCGACGAGGAACCGGTCCGGTGGTTGGCCGGCGGTCAGCCCGAGCGCGACGCTCAACGCGATCCGTTGCGGCTCGGGAAGCACCCCCACCCGGTCGATCAGCGGCGCACACAGCTGATGCACGCCCGCGAACGGCAACTCCATCTCGGCCTCGATGCCGGCCACCTGCGCGATCCGGTAGCCGGCAGCCTGCTCGGCGGCGTACCGCAGCAGCGTCGTCTTGCCGATGCCGGCCTCACCCCGCAGAACCAGGACACCGCTGTTGCCGCTGTGCACGGCGGAGAGCAGCCCGTCCAACGCTTCCCGCTCGCTGGCCCGACCCACACAACGCAGCGCCCGGTTGGCTGCCATCGGGCGGAAACATTACCGACGACTCGATTGGGTGGATAGTCCCGTTGGCTTCCCGATCGGTTCAGTCGCAGTGAGCCGGCCACACGACTGCAGCCGGCGGCCGCGCGAAAGGAAGTCCCGATAGGTTCGAACGCATGCATCTGCCCTCGCTGGACGGCGGCGCCGAGTGGTTGAATTCCGCGCCGCTGGCCGCGAGTGAGCTGCTCGGCACCGTTGTGCTGGTCGATTTCTGGACGCTGACCTGCATCAATTGGCTTCGGACGCAGCCGTACGTCCGCGCCTGGTCGCGGGCCTATCGCGACGACGGATTGGTTGTTCTCGGCGTCCACACCCCCGAGTTCTCGTTCGAGCACGACGGTGATCGCGTGCGAGAAGCGTTGCGTGTCAGGCAGATCGACTACCCGGTCGTGATCGACAACGACTACGCGATCTGGAGGGCGTTCGACAACCACTACTGGCCGGCGCTCTACGTCGCCGACGCTCATGGGGTTGTGCGGCATCACCAGTTCGGCGAGGGGCGGTACGAGCAGACGGAGCGGCAGCTCCAGCGGCTTCTCGGTGTCGAGCGGAGCCAGGTGTCCGTCACCGGGATGGGTGTCGAGGCTGCGGCCGACTGGGACCATCTGCGTAGTCCGGAGACCTACCTGGGCTACCTGCGCGGCGAACGACTCGCGGCACCCGACGGTGTCGAACTCGACCGACGATCGAGGTATGCGCCGCCGCAGCGATTGGAGCTCAACGAATGGGCTCTCGACGGCCAATGGACCATCAACCAGGATCGCGTCGTGCTCGCAGAGCCGGGCGGCACGATCGCGTACCGATTCCATGCCCGCGACGTTCATCTGGTTCTGAACGGGACCGGTCAGCCGATCCCGTTCCGGGTGCTGGTCGACGACCGGCCCCCGGGGCCGGCGCACGGGGGGGACGTCGACGAGAGCGGGAACGGCGTGTTGCTCGACGGCCGGCTGTATCACCTGTTTCGCGAACCCGGCGAGGTGCGGGAGAGAACGGTGCAGATCACGTTCGATGCGCCGGGGGCTGCTCTGTACGTGTTCACGTTCGGGTAGCCGGGGGCTTCGCGATATGCGGTCCCGCGATCGAATCACGAGCACGGCGACGCCCGGGCCGGCGACCACGATGTATCGAGTGGCGGGTCCGGTGGCGGGCGGTAGGCGACCACTCATCCGTTGGTGAGATGAGCCACGCTCCGATGGCCGACGCGTGGCGTGTCTGACTTGTACGATTAACCCGTTTGAGGCGGAATCCCCCGCTGAATGCGCAACAGCTCATCGAGAGTTGTCGATTCGTTGCACAACTGTACTCGTCTGGTCTAGTGAAAGGTTCTCGATGATGCGGCGCACGGAACATCGGGTGCCGCGCGGCGCTGCCCAGTGGCTCCCTCGACTGTCGGTCACGCCGACTATCCCGGACAGCCCCTCGGGCGGTGCGTCCGGCGGTGGTGCGTTCGACGACCTACTCGCATTGGCTGCGCTGGCCTGCGCCACTCCGTTCGCGGTCCTGCATCTCGTCGATGAGCCTGCGGGCTGCTTCGCGGCGGGTACCGATGCCCAGTTTCTTCCCGCCCCGCTCAAGTGGCCCGGCATCCCGGAGGCGCTCGGCTCCGGTGCCATCACCACGTCGGCGGACGCCCCGGCAGACCCGATGTTCGCCCGGCACGCATCGGTCAAGGGCGCCCCGCACATCCGCAGCCTGGTGACCGTGCCGCTGTCCAACGAGCTCGGGGAGCCCATCGGGGCCATCGGAGTGTTCGACACGACGGAGCGGACCGACCCGATCCCGGTCGATGCCGTGCTCAGGGTGGCTAGGTCGGTTCTCCGTCAAGTGCAACTCCGCAGGGAGACCAGCGGCTCGGGGACGCAGGTTCCGTCTCACCCAACGGCCGAGGCCGCTGGCCTCGAGCGACGGCGTGTGCTCGACGGCATCATGGTCCACACCGATGCGCTGATCTACGCGAAGGACATCCAGGGCCGGTTCCTGTTCGTGAACCGTGCGCTGACCGACTCCTTCGCCTTCCCGTCGGACATGGTGGGCCGCACCGATCATGCGATGTTTCCAGCGGAGCAGGCGGATTCCTTCCGCAACAACGACCAGCGGATCATTCGGAGCGGTGAGGCCCACGTTTTCGAGGAGGTGCTGACCCACGCCGACGGATCGGTTCACACCTACCGTTCGACGAAGTTTCCGGTGCGGGATCGGACCGGCCAGATCTATGCGGTGGCGGGAGTGTCCGTTGATGTCAGCGAGCTCGCGGCGGCTCGTCAGGCGCACCAGGAGGCCGAGCAGCGCTGGCACACCCTTGTTGATCAGGCCTCGATCGGGGTCGCGGTGTTGGGACGGGGCGGAGTCTTCCGGTACGTCAACCGACAAGCCGCCGCCATGTTGGGTGCCTGGAGCCGGAATTCGCTGATCGGTCGGACCGTCGGTGAGTTCCTGCCGCGCGGTGCTGATGCGGCGTCCTTTGCGCCGACCCTGGCGGCGATCGTCGACGGTGCGCCGCCGGTCCGGTCCCAGCGTGCGAGGCTGCGCACCGGCGATGGCGACCAGATCACGGTGGAGTTCAGCGCGGCGAGCATTGTCGACCGGGGTGAGCCCGCCGTGCAGGTCGAGATCCGGGACGTGACCGCGGCCGCCATCGCCGAAGAGAAACTGGTCGCGTCGGTACGGCGTTTTCGCGCGGTGTTCGACAACAGCCCCGTTGCGATGGGAATCACCAACGAGACCGGCCGTTGGGTCGACACCAACGCAGCGTTGGACCGCATGCTCGGTGCCGAGCCAGGTGAGCTACTGGGCGCCGCGGGCCGAGATTTCGCACACCCCGACGACCGAGCGTTGATCGATGCTGCGCGGGCTGCCCAGCCCACGACCGACGGCGCACCGCCCGGCATGGAGATCCGGTTCGTCCGACGCGACGGCGAACAGCGGTGGGCCTGGGTCAGCCTGACCGCCGTTCCCGGGCTGGGCGGCGAGAAGTGGGGGCTGGGCATCTCGAAGGACGTGACCGACCGAAAACTGGCCGAAATCGCGTTGCGGGAATCGCAACAGGATCTCGCTGCGGTCGCGGCGGTGGCAAAGTGCGTGCAATCGGGCAAGGACCCGCGCCCCGTGGTGGTCGAGTCGATCCGGGAGCTCTCCGCCGCCAGCAGTGTCGTGCTGACCGAGGCGCTCGACCAGGACACCCTGGTCGTGACGGCCGGCGCGGGCAAGGACATCGTCGGTCTGCAGATGTCACTGCATGACGTGTCGATGACCGCACAGGTGTGGCGCAGCGGCCAGCGGGTATTCGTGGCCGACGTCGCCGAGAATTCCACCGTGAGTCCCACGCTGCTCAAGGCCAACGCCGCTGCCAGCGCGTTGTGGCAGCCGGTCGTCGTCAGGGGACAGGTGCAGGCCGTGGTCGGGGTCGGATGGGAGCACAGAATCGAGGACCCGGGTGACCGGGCCATCCGGGTCGTGCAGGTCATCGCCGACGAGGCCGGCACCTCGCTGCAGGCGTCCCGGCTGCATTCCGAGATGGAACGGATGGCCACTACCGATCCACTCACCGGATCGCTCAATCGGCGCGCCTGGGACCGTGCGCTCCAGCGGCTGATGGAACTCGCACAGATCAAGGGTGAACCACTGGCGATCGCGATACTCGACCTCGACCACTTCAAGGCCTACAACGATCGGCACGGGCACATGGCCGGCGATCTGCGGCTCACCGAATTCGCCGTCGCTGCCCGCTCGTGCCTGCGCAAAGAGGATGTGTTCGCCAGGTGGGGCGGCGAGGAGTTCGTGGTGGCGCTGCCGGGTTGCAGTCCCGAACAGGCTGCGCGCATCCTGCACCGCATTCTGAAGCGCATCCGGGCGGCGGCTCCGGCCGGGTTCACCTGTTCGATGGGAAGCAGCACCTGGATCCCCGGAGAAGAGCTCGCCAGCTGTATCGGTCGGGCAGATGCAGCGCTGTACGCGGCCAAGAACAGCGGCCGGAACCAGATCGTCGCCGCCTGACGGATCGAACCGCCCGCCGCTGTCGGGTGAACCCGAGGTCGGCGGTGGGTCGGTATCCACGTCCGGTCGGGTCACGCGCTGGTGGGCTGTCCGCCGAGGCGGCCCTCATCGAACGAATACGGCGATGGCCCTGACCCCCCGGGGACAGGACCATCGCCGTCGTCGCGGCCCGCGGGCGGGGCTACTTCGGCTGCTTTGGTGCCAGCGCCCGGCTGTAGGTCTCTGCAGGCAATGTGGACGGATTTTCGCCCCCAGGAGTTTCCTGCCGCGCCAGCATGCCCTTGGCAAGTGCCCCCAGCAACGCCAGGGTTGCCACATTGAGGGCCGGCCAGATGGCCACCCCGGCGGTCGCCCAATCCCAATTGAGGGCGTCGGCGACGGAATAGACGCCGAGCGCGCCCAGCAACGTCACGATGAACGTACGGGCAAGGCGGACGACGAGATCGTTGCGGAAGGATTTCTTGGAGAAGTTCCTGAAGACCGGCCCGACAAGGGACACCACGAAGGTGAAAACCGCGGTTCCCAGAGCTGGGAGCCAGGGCAACTGCCGGACATCGTTGATCGCGCTGTCGGCCAGCAGCACCGCAAAAAGCGCCTGGCCGGCTGACCATGCGGCTCGTTCGAAGCGATCCCGGCGCCTGGCCTGTTTGGGGGTCAGCTGCGGTTGCGGCGCTCGCTGCTCCGGCGCCTGGTTCTGCGTGGGCGGCGACTGCGGCGGCTGGCCTTGCGGCTCCGGCTGCTGGCCTTGCATGGTTGGCGAAGTGGGTAGGACAGGCAAAGCATCGACCTGCTGATCTGCGGTCACTGCGGTCCTCCTCGGGGGTGGGAGGGTGACCCGTCACCCGGATCGGTGCCGGCCCCTCGTGTGCAATGCCCGAAGAATGCCGCTTCTGTACCTCTTGTCTCTTCCGTCCAATCCCTGGGGTTATCCCCAGGCTTGCTTCGTGGCGCTAGGTACATTGGGGACGCCACCGGTGTCCGGGCGCTCCGCCGCCCGCTTGACCGCCATGACCCATCGCTCGTGACTTGCCCACATCATCCGGCGGAGCACCGGCCCGATCAGCCGCGGCAGGAGGCCGACCTCGACCTCCTCAGTGACCACCAGGCATCCCGGCTTCTCCGTGGTGATCAACCAGACGTGATGTCCGGCCAGCTTCCAACCGTTGAAATCCCACCCCAGCACGGCCGGGCGGTCACCGTCGATCGGCGGCGGATCACACCGCACCACAACCGATCTCAGCGGGAACAGGTAGGACGCCCAGCTGAACACGGTGCCCAGTGCCAGGCGGCTGGCATTGACTGGTTGCCGGATGCGCACGAACTGCGCGTTACGGAACCACCCTGGCCATCGCGGCGCCTCGAGCAACAGGTTCCACACGACTGCCGGTGACGCGTCGATCTTGATCTGGTTGTGCACGAACAGGGCCGCGCGTTCCGGGTCGAATCTCTGCGCCCAGTCCCGATAGGTGGAGTCTGGGTTCATCGCGTATCGCCGGACCGCGCCCCAACGAGCAGACCCGCAAGCTGCGATCGGCGGCTGGCGCCCAACTTGCGATACGCGTTGCCGAGATGGAACTCGATGGTCTTGACGCTCAGGTAGAGCTGACCGGCGACCTCGCGGTTGCTCTTTCCGTCCGCGACCGCAAGAGCCACCTGCAGCTCCTGCGCCGTGAGCCGGGATGCGGCACTGGGGGTGGGATCTCTTTCGACCCGAAGCCCGGTCGCCCGGAGCTCTGACGCCGACTGGTGCTGCCACGCGATCGCACCCAGCTGCTGGAACCCCGCGGACGCTTCCTGCAGCCACGGTCGAGCCTCCGACGACCTCCCCTGGCGGCGCAGATGTTCGCCGAAGCACAGCTGGGTGCGGGCACGCTCGAAGGGATTCGAGGACTTCTCGTGCCAACTCATCGCGTCCTCGATGTGCTCGGCGAAGAGCGCCGGGTCGGTCAATGCCCGGCAGCGGGCCAGGACGGCAGCCTGTGTCGGCGATGGCCAGTCGCGCAGGTCCCGGGCCAATGCATCCAACAGCGGCTCGCAGTCCCGTTGCCGGCGCTGTCTGAGGTAGGCCTCGGCAAGAGCGGATCTCCAGGGCAGCAGAGGTGTCTCGCCCAGGCCGATCCCCGCACAGACTCGTCCTACCCGTTCCAGTCGGTCCAGCGCGGCGGCCCAATCCCGATTCGCCATTGCCAGGGTGGCCAGCGCAAAATCGGCGTACGCGAGGTGTGGCTGGTTACCTGAGATCTCGGCCAGCCGCCGGCCGGCTTCCGCGTGCTGGCGGCATTCCTGCTCGCGTCCGAGCGCACCCTCGATCCGGGCCATCGTCAACAGCCCGACGGGCGTGAGGTTGTCCCAGCCGGTCTCTGCCGCCAGGAGCAATGTCTCGTGAGCCAGAGCGAGTGCCTGATTCATGTTGCCGTGGTTGAACTCGATCCACGCGAGGTGGGCGACCCGGTAGGGCAGCACGCCGAAGGCCCCGGATTCCCGGGCATCTGCGACGGCCCGGGTGACGAGGATCTTGCCGGGTGGTTGGTCCAGCGCGAACATCGTCAACCCGGCCACCAGGATCGCGGCGTTCGCCGACCAGTCACGGCTGACCGGCGCCCTGCCGATGTCCATCGACATGGCCGCGTGCAGAATGTCGTGCCCGGCGGACTTGCGCCCGCTGAGCGCCAGGACGAACGCTCGCACCACCCGAACAGCGAAGCCGACCGCCGACACCGTTGAACCTGCGAGGTCGTATGCTTTTCCCGAACTTGCTTCGGCGGTTCGGAAGTCACCCCAGTCCACGCTGACGACGGCAATGTCGCTGAGCATCACCGCAGCCACAGCGGTGTCTGCGCGCTCGGCCTCCGCGGCCAGCGCCGCCAGCGTCTCCCGCCCGGCACGGGAATGGCCGCGGAACATTTCCAGTCTTGCCCGGTGGTACTCGGCCTCCATTCGTACGCGGGGATCGGTGGCGGTTGTCGCTGTCTTGGACAGCAGTGCCGACGCCTCGTCCAGCGCCCCGACGAGCCTCGTCGCGTCTGCGGCCCGGAGTAGTCGGAGAGCAGCCACATCGGCGGTGGAGCTGAGCTGGGCGGCCCGTTCGTACGCGTGTGCCGCCGCTGCGTAGTGGCGCCGATCGATCTCCAGGTCGGCGTGCGCCTGCAGTTCGGCGGCGAGTTCCTCGTCGGTGACGGTGCCCGCCATGATCAGATGCCAGGCCCGTCGGCTCAGGAAGTCCGGCGAATTCGGCGTGACCAGCGCAGCGGCCGCCTCGTGCGCGGATCTGCGCCGCGAGACCGAAGCATTGTGGTAGACAACGGCTCGCACGATGGGATGTTTAAAGGACAGCAGGCCGTCGTTGTCGAGCACCAGACCCGCTGACACGGCCGGCTCGATGTCGGCGAGTTCGCCGCCGCAGTGTCTCAGGGTCGATTCCAGCAGACCCATGGGTGGCGACCCCAGAATCGACAACTGAACCAGCGCAGCCTTGGTGCGCTCCGGCAGATCATCGAACATCTGCCGGAACGCGGCTTCTATCAGATCCGTCACCGGCAGCGGCTCGGCTGCCGAGAACTGCGAGGTGTACCCGATCAATGCAGGCAGCTCCACCAGCGCGAGCGGATTCCCCCCGGTTTCTGCGATGAGCCGTTTGATCAACGAAGAGTTCAGCTCGGTGGGTGCTAACTGCTGTGCGATCAGCGCTCGCGCCGCAGCCGCGTCGAGGCCACGCAGAACAAGGACATCGAAACCGCGCAAGGGTGAGGCGGCCAGTTCGCGCTCACGAATGGCAAAGATCAGGATTATTCCTTCCGCCTGCAATCGTCGTCCGGTGAAAGCGAGCGCTTCCAATGAGGCCCGGTCGATCCATTGCGCGTCGTCGATCACGACCACGACGGGCCGACGCTCGGCCAGCGTGGTGAGCAGTCGCAAGGTCGCAGCGGAAACCGCCAGTCGGTCGCCGCTCACCGACGGGCCGAGCGCCAGGGCACCGGACAGCGCCTCCGCCTGCCGAGGTGGAAGAGCGTCAAGAGAGCCGACCACCGGCCGGAACAGGCTCTCCAGTCCGGCGTAAGGCAGGTCGACTTCCAATTCAGACCCTTGGGCCCGTAACACCAGGGCGTCGCCGGTGTCGATCAACGCCGCCCGGAGCAGCGCTGTTTTGCCGACCCCGGGTTCGCCGCTGACGACGAGCGCACCGACCGCGCCACTGCTGGCGGCAACGATCATTCGGCGAATTCTCTCGAGTTCGGGTTCGCGGCCGATCAACGTCGTCGCTTGCGAATGTGCCATGGCCGTCACGACGCATATACCGATCTCAGCGCGCCGAGAAAGAATCTGAGAAATCTGGCTTGGGCGCGAATCGACCCGATCGGACCGAGAGAATGCGTGCGGAAGGTGAAGAGCATCCGGACCAGGGTGCTTGCCGTGATGTACACCGCCCCGGCCGCAACTGTTGTGTCCGCGGCGTTTCCGTCGTCAGCCGGGCTCGTGATGGTGGTGTGCAGCGTCGTGGTGTCCGGCCACAGGTCGCACCCCTTGTCATCGTGCAGGTCCTTCCTGCCGACCAGTAGGAATGCCTGGCCCGATCCGCTACGGAAGGTCAGCTCGTATTTCATCGTGCGAACACCTGCGCCGCCGATCCCCATGAGTCGCAGGTGTCCGTCGGTGATCGGTCGGCGGCCGCCGAACGCTTCGCACTCGACCACTCCGGACAATTCCCCGGCACGGGCACCATCCGCCTCGGGTCGCACGTCGGGCAAATGCACGTTCAGCTTCAGGGTCAGCGGGTGCCAGTCGGACGACCGGGGCGGCTGTTCCGCATCCGATGCCCCGAATTGCACATCCCCCTTCATCACCTCCGAGAACAGGACGCCGGGGGCCGATGCAGATCCCGGACCCGTGTCGCCGGGCCACTTGTCGTTCTCGAAACACCAGGCCCTGGCCTGCTCCACGCCGAGATCGACGGCCCGGGCGAACCTGCGGCTGCGGAAGTTGATCAGGTAATGCAGCGGAACCTCGATCTCAAGGAGGTTCACCTCGATCTGCCGTCCCCACCGGCTGGGCTCCCCCTTCTCGAATTGAGTGTTATTGGCGGTGATCGCGTCGAGAGCGATCTGCAGGCGGCTGTTGGCACACGCCTCCACCATCTGGAAGTACTGGTTTACCCAGCCGCGTCGCCACCGCCCACGGCGGCTGACGGTCCAGATGATCCAGGCCTCGTCCGCGCCCTCATCCAGCGCGTATTCGATGTTGGCGTCGGTGGCAAAGACCGCGTCGATGTATCGCCGGCCGCCGACACCGACGGCGGAGAACCAGATCGGCAGCGCGACCGCGGCCACCAGGAGGTCCTCGGTCATGTCCGCTGCCGGGACGACCTCCAACCGCTGGTGGGTGAAGTCGTAGACATTGAAGGTCGCCGTGCCCGGATATTGCCGGATCGCCGGCCAGTCCAGGCGCCACCGTTCCCGCAGAATCTTGCGCAGGCCATCGGCGGTCAACAACGACGTTCCGAAGGGGCCGAGGAGCGCGCCGGGAATGTTGGGACTGGCGGCGACCAGGGGCCGGTACCGGCGCCAGTTGTCCGCGATCTGCCGCCCGGTCATGCCCTGGCACATCATGGCGAGGTTGAACACACCGCCGCTGGCCCCGTCGACATGGTCGAAGGTCAGCTTGGCCTCGTCGAGCCACACCTGCAGGGCGCCGGCCTGGGCCGCGACCTTGAGGCCACCGCCGGCGAGGATCAACGCTCGTCGAGGCGGCCGCCCGTCGTCGCCGGTCATCCCGTGAGCACCTCCGTCATTTGGTCCGCACACCGATCGGCGACGGCGGCGATGGTGAAGGCCGGGTTGGGGCCGACCGGTCCGGGCATGACGGAGCCGTCCGCGACAAAGAGCGTGGGGTATCCGAACACCTGGCCCCATTCGTTCACCACGCCCGTCGCGGGGTTCGTGCCCATCGGACACCCGCCGACCGGATGGACCGTGATGGCCCTGCTCAGCCGGTGGCTGAGGCTGTCCAGATACGTCACTCCCAGGGCGCCCGCCAGCCCGTGCAGCGTGTCCCGCAGACGCCGGTAGTACTCCTCGGATGGGCCGATGTTCCAGTCGACGTCGAGGAGCCCGGATCTGAGCTGCATACGGCCGCCGGGAACGTCCCGGCCCATGGCCAGAATGGGAAGAATCCCCGCGGCACGGGCCCCGGACCCGAGCAGAGCCGATACCTCCTTGCTCACCGAACTGGGCACGGGCTGGCCTCGCAGCCGCTGCCACCATCGGATCGCGAGCACCCGTCCGACGCGATGGAGCGGCGCGGCCGGCAACGCGTACTCCAGCAGCCAGTCGAGGATCGCCGGGTATCCGCCGTCTTCGACGTAGAAGCCGCGCTCGTTGCCGCTGGTTGGCCCGGGATGGTCGACAGCATCCGGCATTCGCATGGCCGTGGTGATCACCGGCCCACGGGAGGGGTGGAAATTGCTGGTGTCGGACTTCATGAAGGCCAGGTAGTCACCATTGGTGGAGAATTGCCGGCCCAGCCGCGAGCTGATCTGCGGAAGGTTGGCGCGGTTGTTGAGCAGCAGGAAAGTTGTGCCTAGCGAACCCGCCGCGAGCACGACGATCTTGGACCGGACCTGATGCTGCTCGGGGTGACTCGTGAAACCGGCTGTGCCGGCACTCTCCGGAAACCGTTTGACGTAGCCAACCTCCCAGGTCCCGTCCGCCATCTGCTTGAGCGACTTGACCTCGGACAGGTCCCGGATCTCGGCGTTGGCCTTCCTTTTGTTGTCGTGTTGGACGGCGCGCGAAAGGTAAGTGAGATCGAGGGAATTCTTGCTGCCGAAGTTGCAGCCGATATCGCACTCGCCGACGAACCGGCAGGTCTCACGCGGCGCGCCATACATGTTCGGCTGATCGATCGGTTGCCCTGGGCCGGTGCCGAACGTCACGGCGAGGTCGGGGCGCCACGGCTTGTGGCCGAGTCGCCGCGCCGCCAGTTCCATGGCTCGTGCCTTGGGCAGGTCCGTGAACGGTGCTGTGTCGATGGGATACGGCTCGGGGGTCAGCACCTCGTGGACCGAGTCATAGTGCGACTGCAGATCGTCGTAGCCGATGGGCCAGGACTCGAATTCGGGCTTCGCCGGATCTTCGTGGACGAACCAGGCCTTGTCCTTGCGCAGCAGCACATTCGCATAGATCAGACTGCCGCCGCCGACCCCGCTGGCGACGATCGCGTCCAGGCCGTTGAACGACCAGATGTCAAACAACCCGTACAATCCTTCGCTGGGGTCCCACAGGTTTGTCGACATTTCCTGTGGACTCCGCGGGAAGGACCCAGGCGGATACTGTCGGCCGCGTTCCAGCACGAGCACTATGTGGCCGGCTTTTGCCAGCCGGTACGCGGCGACCGATCCGCCGAAGCCGGAGCCCACCACAATTGCGTCGACGTCGGTCACCGAGTCGGCTTCCGATCCGATCTCTCTCGCCCCATCGCCACCATCACCATCTCAGCACCCGCCGAGTCCCGGACCGTTCGCCGCCGCGGGAAGTGGACCCGGTAATCGTATCGTTGACATGACGCAGCGTGAAGCAATGGAGTGTTTTCAGCAATTCGGCGCAGCTCGGCGATCAGCCCACTACGGGTGGTGGTGTGTGTATCGCCTGCATTTTCGTCAGTATGGGTGAGGCCGAAGGGCGGGTTGCGTTACTCGACGATTCATGCTGGACGACACCGTGGCCATGGTCGTTTGCCCCTTAGGGACGATCAGAGCTGCCCTGAATCTCGCCTTGCGTCGGGGAAGAAATCTTGAGAGGGACCCATGGTCGTGGCTGCCGCTACTCACAGGTTTGGTGATGTGGCGGCCCGGGGGCAGCGGCTTCAGCGGCTCGCGATCTGACCGTGCGCGAGGTAGCCGGTGCCGGCTCCCAGTTGCCGGACCGTGAGGTCGGGGATGTGGTCGGTGAGCAGTCGCAAGGGTTGGTCGAAGCCCGTGAAGTCGGTGATGAATGGCCGGTGCAGGTCGGCGACCCAGGCCCGCAGAGGCAACAGCCAGGGGTCCGGCCACTTCCCTCCGATGGCGGCGACCGCCGCGCCGAGCCGCAAGTGGTCGATGACGTTTGGCGATTGCCGCCGCTGTTCGCAGAACGTCGTGCACCGCGCAGAAGGTGCCGTGTCCGCAGTGCCGTGGATGTCCGCCTTGTCGACCGGGACGCTGATGAGATCGACGTTTTGCCAACCATTGTCGGCGACCCGGTCGGCGGCGAGGGCCAGCATGTCGGGCGATGCGTCGACGCCGATGATCCGACCGGTGGGGCCGATCTTGTGTTGCAGCCCCGGCATGCGCAGGCCGGTACCGCAGCCGATGTCCAGCACCGTGTCACCAGCAGTAACCGCCAGTTGGCCGATGAGCAGTTCCTGCCAGTGCTGAAAGGTACGGGTGCGTTGGCCGTACCGGCTCCCGTGTCCGCCGTAGGCGCGCGGCGCGGCACCGCGTTCGATGACCGCGCCGGCGTGCACGGCACCGGGCTGCGGTTGAACGGTCGCCGCCGCAGTGGTCGCTGCGGTGCCTGGGAAGGAGTCGGGAGTCATCGGGCGGCCATGAGATTGCGGCCCTCGACCCGGCCGAGGAACTCGAGCATTTGGTGTGCAACAGATTTCGGGTCGTCGGACATCGGTACATGGTTCAGTCCGGGAAGGTAGATCAATGCCGCACCCGGGATCAGGCTGACGTAGCAGGAGATCTGCGGGGCCGTCAACGGGTCCGCGGCGCCCTGCAGGAGCAACGCCGGCTGGGTGATCGTGTCCAGGTGGGTGGGCATGACCAACAGCGACGCCCAGTTGAATGGCGACCCGGGCGCCGAGGGAGTACTCGGCGATGTGAAAGCCGCCGATACCGAGTTAGTCGAGGGTCCGCTCGACGAACTCGGCCAGGTTCACCGCCGTCGGCGAGACAGCGGTCGATTCGCCTGCAATCGGGTGATGGCACCGGCGGATGTCGGCACTGACCACAACTCGTCAGCAGGCTAGCAGTTCGCCCTGCTAATCTTGCCAACTCCCGAGTGTGGCGTAGTCATAGTCGACGGGCGCGCGGTTTTGACACAGCCGATGCAGGGAGTACAAGCTGCTGCACGTCGTCAGCGCGTGCAGGAAAAGGGAAGTGACATTCCATCCGTGGCGGCACAGGATGCGGCGGGCATGCACGTTCACGGGTTGGTGACGCTGAACGGCTCACCGCGCGAGGTATCCGCCGTCGACGGGGAAGTAGGCGCCGGTCACGAACGAAGCGGCGTCGCTGGCCAACCAGGCCACCAGTTCCGCGACCTCCTCCGCGCGTCCCAGGCGCTGCAGCGCATGCTGCGCGGAAAGGAACTGCAGGGCGGCCGCGTCGAGGCTGCGCTCCACCAGCGGCGTGAGGATGAATCCGGGGCCGACCGCATTGACCCGGATGTTGTCGCGCGCGTACTCCCACGCGGCGGTCTGGGTCAGACCCACCACGCCGTGCTTGGCAGCGGCATAGGCGCTGGAGTTCGGGAAGCCGACCTGTCCCAGAATCGACGCCATGTTGATGACGGAGCCACCGCCCGACCCGCGCATCGCTGTGATGGCCGCCCGCTGCGTGTAGAAGACGCCGTCGAGGTTGACGTTCAGGACCTGACGCCAGCTGTCGGTGGGATAGTCGCCGGACGGTTTCTGCTCTCCGCCGATGCCGGCGTTGGCAACGACGATGTCAATTCGCCCGTCCCGTTCGGCCGCCGCCGCCATGGCTGCGTCGACCGCATCCGGGTCGGTCACATCGACGACCGCGACTGACGTCTGGGCTCCGAGATCGTGCAGGTCGGCCTCGGCTTGCTGCAGGCTCTGCTGGTCCAGGTCCCACAGGGCCACGGTGGCACCCGACCTCGCCAGCGCATGGGCACAGGCCTTGCCGATTCCCGAGGCCGCGCCGGTGACGACGGCAACCCTGCCGTCGAGTTGGTAATCGATCATGGCCCGCGTCCTTCACCGGTCTGGCGACAGTTGGAGGCTGGAGTGTAAACGAGCTCTTCACCGGCGCCGAATGCGTCGCCGGGAAGGGCCAGAGCACGGGCCGTGGCGAGGAATCGACCGAAGCGGGCCGGAAGTTCGGCTTGCTCGCGAAGACCGGTATGAAACGGCCGCCCGGTCATGTCCAAGGCGTTTGCCGCGCCGGTGAACGCCTGGTTCAGCATGGCGAAGTCGGCGGGACGAATGTCGAACTGCGCGCAATGCTCACGGCCCAAGGCGGCATCGGTTGCCGGTTGCCGGAACAACCCGATCGCGGACAGAGTCTTATTCGGAAGCGTTGGCAGACCTGGCTTTTCGGTACTGATTTCCGACGATGGTGTTGCGCAGCAGGCCGAGCCGATCGACTTCCACCTCCACGACGTCTCCCGGCTGGAGCAGCCACGGCGGAGTGCGGGCATAACCGACCCCGGACGGGGTGCCGGTCGCCAGCAGGTCACCGGGTTCGACGGTGAACGTGCGGGAGATGAGCGCGAGGGTGTCGCCGACCGTGTAGACCATCTGGTCGGTGCTGCCCTCCTGCACCGTCGTGCCATTGACCCGGGTCCGCACCCGCAGGCCATTGCGCAGGTCGCCGACCTCTGCGGCGGCCACCATCGGGCCCAGCGGTCCGGACTTGTCGCCGTTCTTCCCGAGGATCCATTGTGACGTGAGCTTCTGCGCGCGTCGGGAGGTCAGGTCGTTGAAGGTGGAGTAACCGACGACCGCCGCCAGGGCATCCTCGGGGGTGGCGTCGATCAACCTGGTGCCGACCCAGGCGACGACCTCGCCCTCCCAGTCCACACCGTCCTCCCCGGCCGGGACCGGCACCTGCGCGCCGTCGACGGTCAACGACCGCGTCCAGCGGGCGAACAGGGTCGGATACTCCGGCATCTCCTCGTTCCGGAAGCTGCCTTCGGCGACGTGCTCGAGGTAGTTCAACCCGATGCAGATCACCCGGGCCTGCGGCAGGACCGGCGGCACCAGCTGCACCGACGCCGTGCTGATGGCGTCGGCATCGGACGGTCGGGACAGGTATCCACCCGGGTCGGTCCAGAACTCTTGCAGCTCGCACAGGGGGGTGACGCTGTCCGCGTCTACCGAGAGCGACCCGACCTGCACCGGCCCGGACCCGGTGCGGTAACCGACGATCCTCATGTCCGTCCTCCGGTGTCCCGTTCTTCGCTGATCCGGGCTGCAGCGCCGCCCGGCCGAGTCGTGATGTGCCGCAACGGGCCTCGCCTACTGTGCCGGGTCGGGTGAGACGAATTCGTCGAACGTGGAGGCCGGTTGGCCGGCTCGCATCGGGACGCAGGCGTCGGGCGCCGTCGGCAGGAAGGTGACGTCCTGGTCCTGCCAGATCCCCAGGACCCGGTCCAGGTGGCGCATCGCACCGTTCGGCAGGTCGTGCAGCACCATGGTGACCGGCGCCGTCGCGGTCGCGTGCATCTCCAGTGCCCGGGCCGGCCAGCCGTCGGGGTCCTCGTAGTCGCGGGGGACGGCGTTCCACAGCACGACGGTGTGTGCGCCGTCCTGCAGATACCGGGCGGCGGAGGCGTTCAGCAGATGCGCGCCGAGGCGGCCGCCGCCACCGTTGGGCCGGAACAACTTCTCCGGCTCCCGCAGCGGCCCGAGCAGCGCGTCGCACTGGGCGATTTCCTGCACCGCTTCCGCGCCGCCGCGGCGGCCCAGTGGCACGCCGTGAGTGAGTGTGTGGTTACCGACCTGATGGCCCTCGGCGCGGGCGCGAACCGCGAGCTCGCGCCGCGCGGGATCCCGCAGCTTCTCGCCGATCGTGAAGAACGTGGTGAGAATGCCGCGCCGGGCCAGGATGTCCAGCACGAGGGGGGTGACGTCCGGTTCGGGACCGTTGTCGAAGGTCAGGCAGATCGGCTGTGGCGGAGTTGTTGATTCCGGTCCGCCCACCATCTTTCATCCTCTCCGTCCGGCACCCTCGGTTCAGCCCCGTGACGACCTTCGCGGGCCTGGATGGCTGTGGACGTTACTCCAGCATTCGGTGCTGCTTCAGGCGCCGGTGGGAGGCCGGAAGCGGCGACCCGTCACAGCAGGCACCGATACCGACTGTCCACTGTCGACGGGTGATCGCAGGTTCGGCTGGCCCCGACGACCGTTCTGTTCGATGATCGCGAGCGAAATCATCGAGGCAGCAGCAGACGATGATCGTCGCGGTGCCCGGTGACGGCCACGTCGTCGCGTCCCCCGGCGGCGTGTCGGTAGGCGAGGAAAGGAACACACTCATGGCTTCGGTCGACCACCCCGCTGCGGCGACGCCGGACGAGCTCGCGGCAGCGCCCGGCGTCGTCTTCCGCAACTGCCTGGTGTTGACCATGGACGATCGGCGCACCGTGATCGAGGGCGGCGACGTCCTGGTGGTCGGCAGCGACATTGCAGCGGTCGGAACAGGTCTGGAGGTGCCCGAGGGCGCGGTGGAGGTCGATGCCGCGGGCGGCATCCTGATGCCTGGCATGGTCGACACCCACCGGCACATGTGGCAGACCGCCATGCGCGGGTACGGCGCGGACTGGACGCTCACCCAGTACTTCGTGTGGAACTACCTCGAACACGGCCGCAAGTTCCGGCCCCAGGACTACTACGCCGGGAACCTGCTCAGTGCCATCGAGGCGGTGGACGCCGGGGTCACCACGTCGGTGGACTGGTCGCACGGGCTCGCCACCGTCGACCACGCCGAGGCGGCCGTCGACGCCCTGGAGGAGGTGCCGGGCCGATTCGTCTTCGGGTACGGCAACATCCACGCCGCGCCCTGGGAGTGGTCCGCCCGCCCGGACTTCCGCTCCTTCGTGGAGCGGCGCATGCCGCGCTCGGAGATGCTCGGATTCCAGATGGCTTTCGACGTCACCGGCGACCCGCAGTTCCAGGAGCGCGCCGCCTTCGAGGTCGCCCGTGAGCTCGGCGCGCCGGTGACCACCCACGCCGGAGTGTGGGGCGCGACCGACGACAACGGCATCCGGCTGATGCACGAACACGGCTTCATGACGCCCGGAACCGTTTATGTGCACGCCGCCACGCTCAGCGACGACTCCTACCAGCGGATCGCGGCGACCGGCGGCGCGGCGTCGGTGTCCGCGGAGTCCGAGGCGAGCTGCGGCCAGGGGTACCCGTCGACGTGGGCGCTCCGCCGGCACGGCATCGGTATCTCGCTCTCGGTGGACACCAGTGTGTGGTGGAGTGCCGACGGATTCTCCGCGATGCGGTCGACGCTGTCTGCCGACCGGGCGCGGGAACACCACGAGGCGCACGGCACCGGTGACACCGTCACCCACGTCGGCCTGCGCGCCGCAGACGTCGTCGAGTACGCCACCCGCGGCGGCGCTCGGGCCCTCGGCCTCGACTCGATCATCGGCAGCCTGGAGCCGGGCAAGCGCGCCGACGTGGTGCTGATCAAGAATGACCGCTCCCCGGCGATGTTCCCGATTCTGAACCCGCATGGGCACGTCGTCTTTCAGGCACAACGCGGCGACGTCCACACCGTGCTGGTGAATGGCCGGGTGCTGAAGTACGACGGCCGGCTCGTCGGGATTTCCTTGGACAAGGCCAGGGCGGCGGTCGCTGAGACGGTCGACTACCTGCGCGGCGAACTCGGCGACGCCGAATGGCTGGCCGGGATGAATCCGGACATCCCCGAGTCGAAGGTGCTCGACAATCCCTACACCTACACGGATTACGCGGACAAGTCCACGCATTCCCGATGACCGGGGCGCACCGGACTCTCGAGACCGGCGGAGGTCGACATGGCTGAGATCGCTGCCGTCATCGCGGCCACGCACCACCCCTTCTTCTACAAGACCAGCCGGCTGCCACCCGACGAGCGACCCCCGTTCGCGGACGAGTGGATCACCAAGATGGCCGCTTTCCGACAGACGCTGACCCGGGCGAACCCCGATGTTCTGGTGATGGTCGGCAGCGATCATTTCCATCAGCTGTGGTTGGACAACATGCCGCAGTTCCTGGTCGGCAAGGCGCCGTTCTTCGACGCCAACTGGTACAACGAGGAGCGCGAATTCGGCCTTCCCCGTTTCACACTGCGTGGGCAGGAAGACCTGGCCGCGCACATCCTCCGCAAGGGCCTGGATGCCGATTTCGACCTGGCCTTCAGCAACGAGCTCCGGATCGACCACAGCGTCACCTGCCCGATCATCGCGCTGCGCCCCGAGGCAGACCTGCCCATCGTGCCGATCTACACCAACATCTTCGCGCCACCGCTGCCGAGGCCGCGGCGGTTCGTCCAACTGGGCAGGACGATCCGCGAATTGGTCGAGTCGTGGGACAGCGACCAGCGGGTGGCGATCATCGGCACCGGGCACCTGTCCCTGGAGCTGGGCGGTCCCAGACAGTTCGGCGAGCACGGCCCCGATCCGCACTTCGACCGTAAGGCCGTGGAATGGATCGGCAGTGGGGACATCGAAGGATGCCTGGCCGAGGTCACCCTGGACAGCCTGCACGAGCCCGGAAACGCAACCCACGGGTTCATGGATTTCATGCTGATGATGGGCGTCGCGGGCGACGGTGTGAAGGCCGACTACATCGAGACCGTCGACCTGTTCCACACGATGGAGGCCTACTTCACCTGGTACCCCAACGGAGGTACGCAGTGAGCAGATACCTGCTGGACAAATTCCTGTACACCGTCGACCGGGATCCCGAACTGGTCGAGCGCTACCGCTCCGACCCGGCCGGCACCGTGGATTGGTGGGAAACGGAAATCGCCGGGAAGCTGCTCAATTGCACGGACGCAGAAAAGACCAGCTGGCTGGCCTTCACCGACGCCGAGCGACAGGCCCTGGCCGCGCACGACCACGTCACCCTTTTCCAGATGGGTGCGCATCCGTTTCTGACCCTGACGCTGTTCATCGCCATGTTCGAACGCGACCACGGTCCGCTCGAGTATCAGCGGGGCTACGCCCGGGCCATGGCCCACATCCCCCGGCCGTACCCCGACATCAGCACCTAGGAAGTCGCGCGGCCACCGCGGCGTCGGTCCGGTGCATTTCAGTCTCGAGCTGCCAGAAAGTGGAAGGTGAACGTGCGCGCTGCCGTCCTGCACACCCTCGGTCGGCCGCCGATCCTGGGCGATCACCCGGACCCCGTCGCCGCCGACGGTCACACCATCGTCCGGGTGACCGCGGCGCCGATCGTTCCGCTCGATCTGCTGTGCGCGTCCGGCACGTCCTACTTCGGGCGGCCCTCCGTGCCCTACGTCCCCGGTGTCCAGGGCGTGGGCGTCATCGATGCCTCGCCGACCCTCGAGGCCGGCACCCGCGTCTGGTTCGCCACGTCGGCCGGCATGGCACCCGGGGATGGCAGCCTGGCCGAGCGATGCCTGGTTGCCGACGACGATCTCGTGCCGGTGACCGCCGACCTGACGGACGTGCAGATCGGCGCCCTCGGGCTCTCTGCCGTGGCTGCCTGGATGTCCCTGACCTGGCGCGCCCGGTTCCGTCGAGGTGAACGCGTGGTCGTGCTGGGAGCCGGTGGCGCCGTCGGGCAGGTTGCGGTCGGCGCCGCGCGCGTGCTCGGCGCTTCCCGAGTCGTGGCGGTCTGCCGGCCCGGACCCTCGGTCGCCAGGGCCCGCCGGGCCGGCGCGGACGACGTCGTCGAATCGAGCGACGATGTGGACGCCCTTGCCAAGGACATCACCCGGTCCGCGGGGGGAGATGTGGACGTCGTCATCGACCCGGTCTTCGGCGGAGCGGCCACCGCGGCATCGCGCACTCTCGGACCCGGCGGCCGGCTGGTCAATCTCGGTGGCGCCTCCGGGGACAAGGCCGAGTTCTCATCGGCTGTGCTCCGGGGAAGGAGCATCGAAATCCTCGGCTACACCAACAACGCCCTGACACCGAGCCAGCGCGCGGGTGCGTTGAGCGCCATCCTGTCTCATGCGGCCGGCGGCGCCCTGGCCGTCGAGCACGTCGCGGTGCCGCTGTCGAGCGTCGAGCAGGCCTGGGGTCAGGCGAAAGCCGAGGCGGGACAACGGATCGTCGTCACAGTCTGATCGCGGACGAGTGCTGCCGAAGAAGTCCGCGACCGGGCAGCGATCCCGCTCCTGCTCGGCTGTCCTGGCCTCCGCCTGCGAGAGCCGGTTCCATGTCCACTCGCACACTGCGCAGACGCCGGCGTTCACTTGATCGCCGACGTGCTCGAAGCCGAGCGAGACCAGAACTCCTGTCGACGGATTCGGGCCGGGCAGGGTGTGGGCGATGACGAAATCGACGTCGCCACTGGCGACGGCATGCTCGACCAGGGCCCGGGCAGCTGTCACGGCGAACCGCTGACCCCGGAACTCCGGCGCCAATTCGTAGCCGATCTCGACAGTGCGATCGACCGGCGGGGCGGTGAAGCCGCCGGAGCTTCCGGTGCTGCCACCAACCGGGCGTGTCCTCGGGGCAACGGCCCGCGCTCGGTGGCGCAGCCGTTGCCGTCAATGTGACTGGATTTCAGTCCCCTGCCGCCGACCGCCGGTACGATTCCCGCCCCGAGACCGCATCGAGCGGATTCGATGACACCGCAGAGGAAACACGATGACCTTCTCGACAGCCGACCTGTACGACGAATACGGCGAGAACCTGCAGATCTGCACCACGCCATTTCGTCAATACGGCGGGCGAAAGAAGTTCGACGGCCCGATCACCACCGTCCGCTGCCATCAGGACAACGCCCTGCTCAAATCCATCCTGGCCACCCCCGGCAACGGCGGTGTGCTCGTCGTCGACGGCGGCGGATCCCTGCACACCGCGCTCTGCGGCGACGTGATCGCCCAGCTGGGCGTCGACAACGGCTGGTTCGGTCTGGTCCTCAACGGAGCGGTGCGCGACACGGACGCCCTCGACGGAATGGACATCGGCGTGAAGGCACTTGGATCTGTTCCCCGCAAGAGCGCGAAGACCGGTGCGGGCGAACGAGACGTCGATATCACGTTCGGTTCCGCGACATTCGTTCCGGGTGCTCACCTCTGGAGCGACAACGACGGCATCGTGGCACTGGCCGCGACCCCGAACACGACCGGTCCCTGAGATGAATGCGCCGTAGGCTACTTGACCTGCGGAAATGGCGAAGCGCCAGGGAATGGTGCTGAACTGTGCCGGTGGAGCCCGACCCATCGAGATCGCCTGCAGCGTCCGGCCAGGCGGTTGCCGAGCAGGTGCTCGGCGCTCTCCGCTGCGACCTGGCAGCAGAACTGGAAGCGACTGTGGTGGCGTTGGGCGAGCTGCGGCGTCAACGAGCGGACCGGTTCGACGATGACGAGCACGACCCGGAGGGCCTGCCGTTGTCGGGGGAGTGGTCTCGTCTTGACGGACTCCGGCGGGCCACCGAACAACGCATCTCCGAGGTGGATGCGGCACTGGCCAACGCTCGAACCGGCAGGTACGGGGTGTGCCTCAGGTGCGGTCGTCCGATCCCGCCCGGCCGACTCGAAGCCCGGCCGACGGCCACCCTGTGTGTCACGTGTGCCGCTCGTTGACCGGCTGATCGTTCCGGCGGTCGGTGTTGACTCGCCGGACTTCGGGTGGGCACGAGTGCCGCGATCGATGTGGCCACGTTCGGACAGATCACCCACACGAGGCGATGGTGATCCCGTCGTGAAGAATCGCAGTTCCTCGAGCGGTTCCGCGGCCTCGACGCCGACGACTGGACCGCAGGGCAGATCTCGCCGCGCGAATTCCTCCGCCAGGTCATGAATCGTTGACGGCATCGTCTGGGTCGCGTGCCGGCCGATGGGCTCGGTCGTCGCCACCCGAAAGCTCGATGGCAGTCTGAACTGATGGAACGCGGGCCGGACGTGCTGGTGGTCGGCGCAGGGATGGCCGGATTGGTCTGCGCGACGGAGTTGGCTGCCCGCGGACTGGAGGTACGGGTACTTGAACGAGCCGGTCACGTCGGCGGCCGCATCCGTACCGACTGCATCGACGGGTTCCGCTGCGACGCCGGATTTCAGCTGCTCAATCCGGCTTACCCCCAGGTCAAGCGAATGGTCGACGTTGCCGCTCTGGGACTGCAACAGTTCGCGGCCGGTGTCCGCGTCGACCTGGGTGAGCGCTGGGCGGTGTTGGCGGACCCGCGTCGAGCCCCACGCCTTTTACCGGCGACGCTGCGCAGCGGACTGATCGACCTGCGGGACATCGTGGGGCTGATCCGGTGGGCCACCGGCTCGGTGATCGCCCCGCAGCGGAGCCTCCGCGCGGCCGACCGGACATTGTCGGCATCCTGGGATGCGGTCGGCGTCACCGGCAGATTGCGGCGGGAGGTCCTCGAACCGTTCCTCACGGGCGTCCTGGCCGACGATCCGAGCCAGGCTTCGGCCAACTTCGTCCGCCTGCTCATCCGGTCCTTTTTGCTCGGCACGCCGGGTCTGCCGCGTGCCGGAATGCAAGCCCTGCCCGAACAACTCGCCGGCCGCCTGCGCACGCCGGTCGAGACGGAAACCGAGGTCCTCGGGGTCGGCCCGGGTCCGGTCGTGCGCACAGCTGACGGCACCCTGCGGGCCAGGGCGGTCGTCGTCGCCACCGACCTGCCGTCCGCCGTCGCGATGAACCTGGCCCCGGCACGCATCTCCGGGGGCCTGACCACCTGGTGGTTCGCCACCCCCGGCGACAGCTCACTCACCGGGGGCACTGACGATCGGTTGCTGTGCGTCGACGGCCGCCGCGGCCCGGTGGCCAACACCGCTGTCGTGTCGGCGGCAGCCCCCAGCTATGCCCCGCCCGGCCGGGGTCTGGTCCAGCTCACCGCGCTGACCGCCACCGGCGTCACGGATCGGCAAGCCCTGTCCGAGGCCGGCCGCCTCTGGCGAACCGCCACGACGGCGTGGGAAGTCGTTGTCAGACATGACATCCCGAATGCGCTGCCCGTGACCAGAGCACCCCTTCAAGTGCGCCGTGACGTCGACCTGGGTGACGGCATCTACCTGTGCGGCGACCACCAGGACACACCGTCGATCCAGGGCGCCATGGCATCCGGCCACCGCACCGCCAACGCCGTGAGTCGACTCCTCGGCGTCGCCTGACGTCGGAAGATGGGTCGTGACGTGGTCCGGAACGCGATGTGCGCCGCGTCAAGCGACGCCGACGACGACCTTTCCGAGTGCGCGCCCGTCACCCACGCGGGCCAGGGCGGCGGGCACCTCGTCGAGCGGGAAGACCCGGTCGATGTGGATCTGAACCTTCCGGGCCACGCACAATTCGGCCAGTGGCTCGAAGTGGGCCGGGCCCTGTTTCACCGCGAGCACCCCGATCGAACGACCAGTGAGTAGTCCGACCACCGGACCTCCGGTGAGCACCCGGAGCAACGTGCTCACCGACCCGCCCACGCACCGATACCGCCCGCCCGGTGCCAGTGCCCGCCGGTAGCCGAACACCGACCGGTTCGCGACCATGTCGAGGATCAGTTCGTACTGCTCTCCGGTGCGCGTGAAGTCCTGCCGGCGGTAGTCGATGACGACGTCAGCGCCCACCGACCGCATGAACTCCTGCTTCTCGGCGTTGTCGACTCCGGTGACGTGAGCGCCGAGGTAGGCACAAAGCTGGATCGCGAAGGTTCCGGACCCGCCGCCGGCTCCGTTGATCAACACCCGACTGCCGGCCACGGCCGTGCGGACGCCTTGCCGGGCGATCGCGCCGGCCTGCGGTACGGTCGATGCCTCGGCGAACGTGAGCCCGGCCGGCTTCGTGGCGAGCACCGATACCGGCGCGATCGCATACTCCGCGAAACCTCCTTTGAGCGCGAGGTTGTCGCCGTACACCTCATCCCCACGACGGAACCGGGTGACCCCCGGCCCCACGTCGTCCACGACACCGGCGATGTCCGACCCGAGGATCCGACGAGCCGGGTGACGCAGCCCGCCGATCCGGGCGTACGCCGGAGACCCGCGCAGCGATTCCCAGTCGCTGAGATTGACCGACGTCGCGGCCACCTCCACCCGGACCTGCCCCGCGGCGGGCGAGGGGATGGGAACGTCCGCGACGCGCAGGACATCGCAGGTCCCGTATCGGTCGTACACGACCGCCTTCACGCCAACCCCGCGCGACCCATGGTCATGGCAGCAACCTATGGCCTGAGCGGGCGCGAGGGCCGCAGCTGGCGTCGGCGCGGTCACCCCTGCTGCCGGAAGTCCTGATCACGTTGGTCACGTCTGTGTTTGTTGGTGCCGGTTTTCCCGTCATTTTGCGAGCGCAAGATGAGAGCCGTTCATGGGACGACCGCCGCTCGTTATGGTCGTGCGCGTTACCGTGGTCGGATGCAGCCGGATCGGGCGATGGCGCCGATGGCGCGTCGGATCCATGAGGCGGCGGCCACTCAGTTCGTGGGCCGCGCCCGGGAGCTGGCCCGCTTGGCACCACTGCTCGACCGGGGATCCGATCCGGCCGTGGTCTTCGTCTCCGGCCCCGGCGGGATCGGCAAGACCGTGTTGGTCGCGGCGACGGTTACCGACTTGGATGGGCCGAGCGTGACCCTGGAAGGTCGGATGATCGAACCGACGCCGGCCGGTTTTCTGGCGGCCCTGGCAGACAACCTCGGGTCCGCACCGATACCGTCGCCTACCCACGCGGGTGCTGAGCTGGAAGCCCGTGGAATCGCGGTGCTGGTGGTGGACAGTTACGAGCGACTCAACCTGCTGGATGCCTGGCTGCGCAACGAGCTTCTCCCCGCGTCACCGGCGGATACGACGACGGTGCTGGTCGGTCGTCGGCCGACGAATGTGGCATGGCGGACAGCGCCGGGCTGGCGTCGGCTGCTGGCCGAGATGGTGGTCGGAGAGTTGACCGATGACGACGCGGACGCGCTGGTCGCCCAGCGCGAGCTTTCCGCCGAGGCCGCGGCGCGTGTCCGGCATTTCGGTCGAGGCCACCCGCTGGCCTTGGGGATGACCGCCGAGGCGGTGGCCCGGAACACCGGGCTGCAACTGGCCGACGGTCCACCCGGGGAGGTGGTCGAGGCGTTGTTCGAGGTACTGATCGACGACCTCGATCCCGCCGAACGGCGCACTGTCGAGGCCGCATCGATCCTGCGCAGGGTGACGCGGCCGTTGCTGACCGCGGTGCTGGACCGGGACGGCCAAGACGTCGACGCCGCGTGGCGAACCCTCCGCGAACTGCCGTTCACCTCGGTGACCCGGATCGGCCTCGAACTGGATCCCCTGGCGCGCAACGTGATTGCCGGGGGACTGGAGATCAGGGAATCCGGATACGTGGCCGATGTCCGGCGCCGGGCCGCCCGGGCGGCCTTGCGTGACGCGGGTACCGGGAGGAGCTGGGATGCGACCGCCGACCTGCTCAACCTGGTACAGAACCCGGTCATCCGGAACAGTTATCTGCCACCGGGCGACCAACAGCACCCCGTCGAACCCGCGGTCAGGGACGATCGCGAGGCCGTCCTCACCATCACCGAGCGGTTCGACGGACCTTTCGGCGCCGTGGCCATCGGGCACTGGTGGAATGTTCATTCGGACGGCTTCGTGGTCGCCCGCGGGTCGGTCGGTGAGGTGACTGCCTTCAGCGTCGTCGTCCCGATGTCCGAACTCGACGAACAGCTGGTCGAGTCGGATCCGGTGGTCGCGGCCGTCCTGCACCATCTGCGACAGCACCCGTTGCCGCCCAAGGCCGAGGCCCTCCTGCACCGCAGGGCACTGGGCCGACGGCGCGGGGAACACCCGTCCCCCGAGCTCGGCGCGATGGTCGTCGATCTGAAACGCCTGTACCTGCAACTGCGGCCGCAGTTGGCCCGGGTGTATGCGGTGGTCGGTCAGTGGGAGGCCGTGGGTCCCGCGATGCGGATCATGGGATTCGGCCGCATCATGCCCGAGATCTGCATCGGTGAAGCGACTTTCCACGTGTGCGTCCTTGATTTCGGACCGGGCAGCGTCGACGGTTGGTTGGCCAGGCATGTGCTGGTCGAGTCGGGGGAGGCCTCCACGGTCCGCTCACAGAGCGGCGGATCCACGCTTCTGCCTCCCGCCGATCGCCCGCCCGTCGCGCGGCTGAGTGCCCGGGAACGCGAGGTGTTGGCCGCGCTCGCCGACGGTCTGAGCAACATGGAGTTGGCGGAGCGGCTGTTCATCAGTGAGCGGACCGCGAACCGCCATCTGAGCAATATCTTCACCAAGCTCGGCGTACGCAACCGGACCTCGGCGGCACGCATCGCGATCGAGGCCGGACTGGCAGGCTGAGCTGGAGCGGACGCTCCATGTGTGGGAATGGAGCATCCGACCGATGGCCCGCCGGGCCACAATTAATACTGTGGCAGGCATGACAAACACCCTCTCCCTCCACGAATCGGCCGATCTCGAATCGGCTGATGAATCCACGGAAAGCCCCGCCGCGAACATCGACTTCGCCGCGGTCGAGGCATTTGCCGGCCAGGTCGTCACCGATTTCGCCGGGGCCGCGACCACGGCGATGACCGTCATCGGTGACCGGCTGGGGCTGTTCGACGCGTTGACCGGGTCCGGCCAGGTCAGCGCCGCCGACCTTTCCCGGCAGACCGGGCTGCACCCGCGATTGGTGACCGAATGGCTTGCCTCTCAGGTGGTTTCGGGCTACCTGCGGCACGATCCGGCCACCGGCCGGTTCGAACTTCCGATCGAGCACGCGATGGCGCTGTCCGTTGCCGCGTCACCGGCGTACGTCATCGGTGCGGCCGAAGTGGTGGCCGGGCAGTTCGCCACCCTCGACGCACTTGGAGCGGGCATTCCGGACCGATGGTGCGGTGGAGTATGCGCACTTCCCGGACGCCGTGACGCACGGCATCGAACGATTCTTCCGCACAAGCTTACGTCCATCACCTCGTCGAGGAGTGGTTTCACGGCCGTCGATGGCCTGGTCGGGAAGCTGTCCGACGGGGCCAGGGTGGCCGACATCGGATGCGGGCACGGGGCCGCGACGTTGGTGATGGCGCAGGCATGGCCTCGGTCGACGTTCACCGGATTCGACCTGGACGAGCGGGCGATCACGGTGGCCCGCTCCCGGGCCGCGGATGCTGGTGCGGCCGCGACTGTCAGCTTCATGGTCGCCGACGCCACGGGTTTCGGCCCCGATCCCGTACGACGTCGTCGCATTCTTCGACTCCCTGCACGACCTCGGGGACCCGGTCGGCGTGCTGCGCCGGGCACACGATCTGCTCGCCCCCGGCGGGATTGTCGTCGCCGTCGAGCCGTGGTCGACCGATCATCTCGATGACGGTGTCGGCAACCCGATTGCGAGGCTCAACTACGCGATCTCCACGTCGCTGTGCACGCCGACATCACTGGCCCAGCCCGGAGGCTACGGGCTCGGCACCGGCGGCGGGCCGAGCCGACGACTGGACTTGCTCACCAAAGCGGGATTCGTCGACGCCCGGGTGGCGGTGAACACCGGGCAGAATCTGGTGCTGGCCGCCCGCGTTGCTGAGTGACCGCGGTGCCCGGTTTGGCATTGTGCTGCCCGTTGATCAGCTGATGGGCCGGCCACGCTTCTGCATAGAAGGCGCGGCACAGTCAAACGTTGCTGCGGCGGACGCTCATGGGGACTCGAACCCCGAACCCGCTGATGAGATCACGAGGCGGGCATTCTCCCTTGCTACTGGCCGGTCGCTCGTCGTTCTATGACGCGCCTATTGACCTGCGCTACCGTGCCGAAGTCGCGGCTGTTCGGGGCAGTCAGTGTTCTTTGGTGCTGGTTTCTCCCAGCCATTTTTCCGGGACCGAAGCGGGAGCCGTTGACGGGACGACCGCCGCATCCGGTCGGGACATCGGGCAGGGTCCGCTCGGGCGGGGTGGGTGGTTGTCGGTGGGCCGGGACGTCCGCGAGCGGCAGCCGGCCGGCGACCGGGGAACCGGCCGGGGGTCCGCAGCATCCGCCAGCCGACGGCGGCGGCCAGCAGCGCGGCAACCGCGCCGGTGAGCAGGCCGCGGGCCATCGCCATGTCGAACGCCTCCCGGGCGGCCGCGGCCGTGCCGGGGTCGCCGGTGGCCAGCGCGCCCGGCCAGGGAGGACCTGGCCGCGGCGGGTGCGTTGGCGGGCACGTGGGTGCGGTAAACGGCCGCGGATACGGTGCTCAGCACCGCCACACCGTCCCGGGCAGATGGCTGACGCCACGCACAATCGGGCAGGCAATCATGACCGGCCGGTTCGCCGACGTGCGCACCGCCGTCACCCGTTGCGGTGCTCCGCGAACGGTTCGGGCCGGCCGCCGCCAGTTCGGGCCTCACCGACCTCGCCGCCGCCGCCCTGAAGATGCGCGCCCCGCGGTCACTCACCCAAACGATCACCGGCTGGCTCTACCAGCTCGTCCCACCCCTGGACGGTGTCTGCTTCGGCTCCCGCCACGACCGCCCAGTGCGCGGCGGTCCGGCACGCGCCGCTGCAGTACTTCGCCGGGCGGTGGCGGCGGGGACCCCCCACCGCCGGTGTCGATCGGACGGCCCGCACCGCTGGCACGTCACCGCCGCCAGCTGTCCGTTCGCGGTGTCGGGCAACGGTTTGTCGGTGGGGCCGAGGAGGTCGGCGGGTGGGCCGCCGCTGGGCCAGCGGTAACTGATCACCCGGCCCGGCAGGTCCGGTCCCGCCGTGGCCGGCGGCTGCGTGGCCAGGGGTGGGGTGGCCCGGCTCAGCAGCTCCCCCGTCGACGCCGTCCAGCCTGCTCACCAGGTCGGCGGACGCGATGGTGCGGTCGTCGAACCGGGTCCGCGGGTTGCCGGTGTCGGCGCAGTACGCCTCGACCTCGGGGACCGTCGCGCCGGCCCGGGCCGGTGACCCGGGGCTGCCCTGGGCCAGCCAGCCCAACGCGATCGCGACCGGTGAATCACGGCGGGCGAACCGCAACTGCTCGACCGGTAATACCGCGGCCACCCGGTACCTGTTGAGCGCGGCGGCCCGGTCCATCAGCACCTGCCGGGTGGGGCAGTCCTGCCACCGGACCCGCCACGCCGGTCGTTCCCACTGGACCGTGACCTCGACATGGGCCAGCTCGGTCAGCACGTTGGCCCAGACCTTCGCGTCCTCCGATCGACCCATCACCAACCCCTGTAACGAAATTGAACCCAACTGCAACGTATTTGTCGGGCGTTGCAAGGGGGGCCGACCGCGCATGTACCGCGTCCCCAGTGCAGGAAACAAGCCAGCCCCCGCGGGCTCATTCCCCACCCGGATGCAACGGACGCCCGATCCATGAGGTGCCCCATTTAATCCGGACAGGGCCCCCAAAGTAGAATCGGGGCAACTGAATGGAGTGCATTGTGGGCAGCCAGCGTGGCAAATACTCGCCGGAATTCAAGGACGCCGCGGTCCGGGAGGTGATCGACAATTCCCGTACCGTCGCCGACGTAGCCCGAAGCCTGGGCGTCGTGGAGCAGACCCTGGGAAACTGGGTGAAAGCGTATCGCGAGCTCCACGCCGGCGAGGAACCAGAACTGACGGTTCCGGAAAGGGCCCGGATCAGGGAGCTGGAGCGGGAGAACCGCGAGCTGAAAATGGAGAACGAGTTCCTGGGAAAATCGGTGGCCTTCTTCGCGAAGAAACACCGGTGAGCGTGAAGTACACGTTCATCGCTGGCGAAGAAGGCAATTACCCGATTTACCGGATGTGCCGGTGGGCGAAGGTGTCGCGTTCCGGTTTCTACGAGTGGTGGGGCCGTGCACCATCGGCGACCGCGGTGCGCCGCGGCGAGCTCGCGGCGCTGGTGAGGTTCGCGTTCGAGCACTCCGACGGCACCTCCGGGTACCGGCGGATCCATGCCCAGCTGGCCCGCTGGGGTCACCACTTCGATGACGAGACAATCCGATCCGTGATGCGAGAACTGGGCCTCGTAGCGTGCCAGCCGCGACCGTTCCGGCCGGTCACGACCATCGCCGGAGACGCGATGGAGCTGCCAGACCTGGTGCGCCGCGACTTCACTGCGACCGCCCCTGGGTAAGCTCGTCGGGGACATCACCTACATCCCGACCTGGGAGGGCTGGCTGTTCCTGGCGACCGTCCTGGACTGCTTCTCCAAGAAGGTCGTCGGCTACGCGATGGCCGACCACATGCGCACCTCGCTGGTCACCGAGGCCCTGCAGATGGCGGCGGGCAATGTCGCATTCACCGCGGGTGAGACCATTTTTCACAGTGACCGCGGCACACAGTATTTATCCTCAGAATTCGCCGCTGTCGCTGCGTGTTTAGGGGTTCGTCGCTCGGTCGGGCGAACCGGCTGCTGTTACGATAATGCCTGGGCGGAATCGTTCAACGGAACCCTGAAGAATGAGCGCGTCCACCGAACCCAGTACCCGACACGGGAACACGCAAGAATTGACATCACCAGGTACATTGAACTAAGATACAATCAGATAAGACTCCATTCGGCCCTGGGATACAAAACCCCGAACGAGGTCGAGTGGGAATGGTTCGAGGAACACCGCGCCGCGTAATAAACCGAAATCCCCTGTCCGGAAAGTGCCGGGCTCCTCACCACGACCTGACTGCGGCCTGCGGCGACACCAACTTCCAGGCCGGCTTTTGCCATACCTCGCACTGTCAGGTATGATACCTGCCAGCTCTAGGTATCCGACATCGACAAGGTGAGACAAGGTGCAACTCGCAAAGGACCTCGTTGCGGCGTCCGCCACGCCGCTCGTGCTCGCCGTACTGCGCAGGGGCGACAGCTACGGCTACGCCATCCTGCAGGACATTACGGCGGCGTCGGGCGGACAGCTCGAATGGACCGAGGGGATGCTGTACCCGCTGCTGCACCGCCTCGAATCCCGGCGCTACATCGAGCACTACCAGGCAACGTCGGACGCCGGCCGGGTCAGGAAGTACTACCGCCTCCTGCCAGCCGGAGGCGACCACCTCGACGCCCAGACGCGTGACTTCGACCTGATCTCATCGACCCTCGCCGTCCTGCGCGGCCCGTACAGAGGAGGAACCCATGCCATCGCTTGACGCACTCATCGGCCAGTGGGCCGGGCAACTGCGCGCCACTCACCCCCACCTCATCCCCCACCTCGACGAGCTCGAGGACCACGTGCGCACCAGCGCCCAGGCCCGCATCGGCGCCGGCGCCGGTGCCGAGGACGCCTTCGCCTCGGCGCTGGGAGCCTTCGGTGCTCCCGAGGACCTCGGCGCGGAGTTCCGCAAGAACTCAATCGTCATGGAGGGCAAGGAGCGCGTGGCCGTGGGCACCTACCTGCTCATCACGGCACTGTTCACTGGTGCGGTGCTCCTGGTGGATTGGCGCTTCGACCTCGGCAACCAGGCACTGCTGTGGCTGCTCGTGGTGTGGGTCGTCACCACCGGGTTGCATCAGGTGCTCCTTCGCCGAGCGCGTCACGGACTCTCACCTGGCTGAGCTCGACACGTATCGGTCGCCGACGCACGTCTGAGAGCAGGGAACCGCAGGCGTCTGGTTCGCCAATGGCAGCGTGAACGCACCGTCGATCAGCCAGTGATACATCTGCGGGGCCCGGGAACGCAGCACCTTCAGGGCATGCTCGGGCTCGTGTCCGGTCAGGGACCGGAATGTCCGGATCCTCGGGTGGCGGTGGCAGTCATACGAGCCTCTCCCTCGGTGGGTTCCGGAGCCCACCGGGTTGGCACCCCCGACCGGCACCAGCCAGCGTGGCCCCGACCGCGGCACCTCCACCTCGGCCCTCCGACCCGGCGAGGGTGTGACCTACACCGCACCCCTGCCATGTGTCGACGCACTCCTCGACGCGCATCGCACTTGGCTGGACCGGTACTTCGCCGACGGGACGTTCCTCGCGTCCGGTCCGCAAGTACCCCGCGTGGGCGGCATAGTCCTCGCGACGGCCGCATCGCGCCGACAGGTCGACGACCTCGTCGCAACGGACCCACTGGTCCGCGGTGGTGCCGCCGCCTACCGGGTCGTCGAGTTCGACCCGACCCGAGGGCCTTACGCAACAGCGGCGTCGCCAACGCAGGAGCTCGAATCACGAGGATCATCCGTGCCCGGGACTTCACCGCCGAGGTCGCGTGAGGGGTCCGCACCATCGCCGAGATGAGTGGCAGCACCGCAGTACTGCACGTGACCAACCTGTCCTACCCCTTTGGATCTGGGGTGGGGTCACACGTTCGTGGGTTGCGTTGTTGCGCTCCAGGCGGCGAACCCTCCCAGGAGGTCCGAGACGTCCGGGTTGCCCTGCTGACGCAGCATGCTGGCGGCCACGCTGGAGCGCCAGCCGCCCGCGCAGTAGGTCACTACCGGCCGGTCCAGAGGGATCTCGCCGATGCGCCGATGCAGTTGCGCGAGCGGGATGTGCACGGATCCGGGGATGAAACCGCCATCGCGCTCTGCGCCGTTGCGAACATCGACAACCAGCGGAGCGTTGGGGGATGTCGAGACCCCGGCGAGTTGGCGAGGCGTGAGACGGCTGCCTCGGGAGGTCAGCTCCGGGTGGTCGATGAGGAAGGGTTCGACATCGGGCAGATACCCGATCACGTGGTCGAAGCCGATCCGGGCCAGGCGGATCGCGACTTCCTGCGCGCGGCCGTCCGGCGCCATCACGACCACGCCGTCGGCCGGTTCCAGGACCATGCCTGCGGTTTCGGCGAACCTGCCGTCGGCCGGTACGTTCAGCGCGCCGGTGAGGTGACCGGCCGCGAATTCCGGAGCCTCCCGGGCGTCGACGGCGATGGCGCCGTCGGCAACGGCCGCGAGCATTGCGACGGTGTCCAGGGCGGTGAGCCGCTCGTCGGCGTCGTACAGCGCGCGATCTTTCCGGTTGAGAACAGCGTCGTAGACGAAATAGTCGGGAGCCGGCGGCTGCCCCGCGGTCACCAGGGCGACGAAGTCCGGCTCACTCATCGGCTGGCAGGCGTAGTTGAACCGGCGTTGTTCACCGATGGTGGACTGCTTCTCGGTGGACAAGTTCTTCCCGCACGCCGAGCCGGCGCCGTGAGCAGGGAACACCCGCACTGGGTCCTGCAGGCCCATCAGCTTGTGTTGGATGGAGTCGTACAGCTGGTGCGCCAGTTCGTCGGCGGTGACGCCGATAGAGGCGAGCAGGTCAGGTCGTCCGACGTCCCCGATGAACAGGGCGTCGCCGGTGAGGACTCCGTAGGCGATCTCGTCGTCGGGATGTTCGTAGACCAGCACGCTGATGGATTCGGGGGTGTGCCCGGGGGTGTGCAGGATCTCCAGCGTGACCTCACCGAGTGCGATGCGTTCGCCGTCGGCAAGTGACCGGATCGGGAATTCGGCCTGCGCGCCCGGCCCGTAGCCGATCCACGCCCCGGTGGCCTTTGCCATTTCGAGGTGACCGGAGAGGAAGTCGGCGTGAAAGTGGGTGTTGATGACGCCGACGATGCGCAGTCCGTGGTCCGCCGCATCGGACAGGTACTCGGCGATGTCCCGTCGCGGGTCGACGATGACTGCCTGGCCGGTGCTTTCGTCACCGACCAGATATGACGCCTGGGAGAGGCAGTCGAGATAGTGCTGAGCGAAATACACCGGACCTCCAGATGGGGGGATGGCTGCGATTCGAAGGCGGTGACAGCGGCTCCGGCGAGGGGCCGCCATTACCCCCGTGGGGTATGCCGTGTGGTCAGCGACCGAACAGGCGCGACAGCACCGATGCGTCACCGCTGGAGCGCGCGTTCGATGAGCAGTCGCAGCGTTTGTTCTGCGGCACGCCGGCCAGCATCTGATCGACGTGTTGACCGCATCCGGAGTAGCTGGCCTTGCCGCAGGTGCGGCAGGTGGCGGGACTGCACATGGGTTTCCGCCCTTTCGAGGGAAGTTGATGGTCCACAGTGCGACGCCTGATGGACCACACGCGTGGCGGTGAAGGCTGCACCGCGGCGGATGTCCGAGCGTCACAAACCCACTCTACCAGATACCCCCTGGGGTATCGACCGCGGCTCGAGGGTGTGTCATTCCGACGGGCGCCGGATGGCGGTCGAGGGGGACCCGATCCGGCAGGCGTTTGGGCTGAACAATTTGTCCGCTGGCGGGGTCCTGGCAGCCGATGGGCTGGAGGAAGTCGTTCGGCGCGGTCATCCACGGCTGGGCGCCCACTCACTTCATCACCACCTCGGCGGGTCCCGGCAGTCCGGTCGGTTTGCTGGTCGCGGCCGCCATCGGGATCATCGGCTACCTGTTCACCCTCATCGACGCCTGACACACGAGAAACCTGACACTGTCGGCACTCTGGTCAGGATCGTCCTGGTGATCAGGTCGGGCTGCACCAAACTGCGAGAACCTTGAACGCTCCGCGAACTTCGCACCCCGCTGGCCAGTTAACCACCGCGCGAACCTGAGGACCACCCCAACCGGGCATGGCTGAGAGTGATCCTCTCGTCGGCGTGGGGGTCAGCTGTCGGTGTGGCCCATCCGGTACCCGGTTCCCATACCGGTGCCATCACCGATACCCGTGCCGCGGCCGTTGCCGCGGGCACCGAGCTGAGCGCCGGTACCGGTGCAAAACGCCGCGTCGGTGCCGCCGTTCACCGCGTTGGTGAACGCGTCGAGGTGATGCTGGGAGCCGGTGAGCAGGTGGGTGAGCACCCGTTGCACGTCGGCGTCGGAGTTCCTGGCGAGCATGCCTTGCAGGTCGGCGATGGCGGTCTGCTCCAGCGCGACACCGACCGCGTAGGCGTCCTGGACGGAGGTCAGACCCTGCGCCTTCCACTGGTCGTACAGCTTTTGTACGTCGGCGTTGGCGTAGGTCCCTGTCGGTTGTCCGAGAGCCGGGTCGGCGATGCCGTAGCTGGTGAGCAGTCCGCCGACGGCATCGAAGTGCTGCTGTTCGCTGGCCGCAATTCGGGTGAAGACCGCCGCGTCATAGTTCTGGGCGAATAGCGTGCACAGATCTCGTGCCATCCGCTCCTCGTCGCGGCTGAAGACAAGATCCGCGGTGCGGGTGCCGTTGGCACTCTCCGTTGCGGTGATCGCACCGACCGACGGGAATTGTGTTGCTGCAATGGCGGTCCCGGCCAGGCCCGCACCGAGGAGCAGGGCCATGCCCGCTGCCAGGAACGCCTTCTGAATGGTTCTCATCGTGCCGCCGCCTTTTGTGTGGTCCATCCCTTTCGGCGGATGACCTCAGTCAACGACCCGGGGATGAAGACTCCACGACGGCGATCGTGAAGACCTCGTGAAGCCTGCGACTCTGAGAAGGCCTGCAGCCGCTGCAGTCCGGGCAAAGTGTTGGCTGCCACCAGGATCCAGAAACCGACTGGACCGATAGGCAACGCGGCTACGAAGCTCTCGAGAGCAAGCTGTTTCCCGCACTGCCCAAGGTCCCGACTCTCGTCACTCGCCGGTCCGGTGGCGCTGAGAGCCGGAACAACTCGACCGTTGGCGGTCAGGCCAACGTCAGGAACAGCTTCTCCATGGTTCTGGTGTCAAGCGTGTCCTGACCGTCGGATTCGATCAGGCATTGTTTGAGGCCGGCGGCGATGACGGCGAACCCTGCGCGGTGCAGGGCGTGACTGACGGCGGCCAGTTGGGTCACGATGTCATCGCAGTTCCGGCCTTCTTCGATCATCCGGAGCACGCCACCCAGTTGCCCCTGCGCGCGGCGCAGTCGGTTGAGCACGGCCCCCATCGTCTCCGGCGCGAGTTCGACCATGGCGGTTCCTCCTTGTATCGGTGGCGCGGTGGAGGGGTCGGTCAGCATGTCGGTGGGGACGATCGCAGCGCATGAAGTGCGGCGGTCAGCCGGGTTCGGGCGTCGGCGGCCACCACTTGCAGGCCGGCGTTTCCGCTGATGCTGACCATGATGTCTGGATCGATGGTTTCCACCCGGGTGCGGTCGTCGTCCACCTGGCGAACCACGACGTTGCAGGGCAGCAGGAGGCCGATCGACGGTTCTGCTTGCAACGCGGCATGGGCCAGCGGCGGCCGGCAGGCCCCGAGGATCACCTGCGGTGCGATGTCCACGCCCAGCTTCACCTTCAGCGAAGCCCGCATGTCGATCTCGGTGAGGACACCGAATCCCTCTGCTGCCAGCACTTCTCGAGTAGCGGTCAGTGTTTCGGGGAATGGTCGGTCGACGGTGACCCCGATGGCGTAGGTGGCGCCGGTCACCTCGCTGACGTCGGTCATGCCGATGCCGTTGTTGTGGCGGCGATCGTTGCGCGGACCTCGTCCATGTCCAGTTCCCGCACTGCGGTGATGACTTGTTCCAGTGCCTTCGCGGGCAATGCGCCGGGCTGCGAAAAGACCAGGATGCCGTCGCGGAAGGCCATCAGGGTGGGAATGGAACGGATACCGGCCGCGCCGGCCAGGTTCTGCTCCGCCTCGGTGTCGACCTTGCCGAACACGATGTCCGGGTGCCCCGTCGAGGCTGCCTCGAAGATCGGGGCGAACATCCGGCACGGCCCGCACCAGGACGCCCAGAAGTCCACCAGAACGATCCCGTCGCCCGTCACTGTCTGCTCGAACGTGCCCTCGGTCAGTGCTGTTGTTGCCATTGTCAGTTCATCCTCTCAACGACTCGATGATACCCCCTAGGGTATTGACGCCGAGGCTATCCCGAATATTCCCCCCGATCCACCGGTGCGCGGTGGGTATCGCGGGCACGCGGGAAAACCGCCGGAGGGGTACCGTCGAGCTGAACAGATACCCCACCGGGTATATGAGCCAGGAAGGGCGGTGCTTCAGCGATGCGGGAAGTATCGATGTCGCAGTTCGCGAAGGCCCACGCGGCGGAAGCCGCGGTGATCGATGTGGGCGAGGTCGAGGAATACAACCGGGGTCACATTCCGGGTGCGTTGTCCCTCCCGTTGGGCGAGCTGTCGCGGGACCTGGCCACCGCCCGCTGCCGGATCGACCGGGACGCGCCGGTTTATGTGGTGTGCGCCGCCGGCAACCGCAGCCTGATCGCGACCGGGATGCTGGTGCACGCCGGTTATGCGGCCTATTCGGTTCTCGGCGGCACCAACGGCTGGGTCAAGACCGGGCACCCCGTCGTGGGCGGTGACCGTGTCCGTTACTGACTCCAGCACCACAGTTGACTTGACTGACCTGCCGACCGGCACAGCGGCCGGCCGCCCGCCCGGGGTCACGACCCTGCTTGCAGGGTCGTGCCGCCGCCGCCGGCCGTCGTCGACGACGACGACGCCAACGCGGCCGCCGCCGGCCTGCCCATCACATCCGCAGTTCATGAAAGGACCGACCGATGAGCTTCCTGTCCGGCCTGTTCGGCCACAAATACGCCTCCGTCGGCCCGGCCGAGGCCAAGGGCCGGGTCGAGGGTGGTGCGGTGCTGCTCGACGTGCGGGAACCCTCGGAATGGCGCGCCGGGCACGCGCCCAGGGCCCGGCACATCCCGTTGGGCGAACTGGACCGGCGCCGCAAGGAGCTCCCCGCCGGCCGCGAGATCATCACCGTGTGCCGGTCGGGAAATCGGTCCGCCCGCGCCGCGGGGATCTTGGCCGCCGACGGGCACGCGGTGTCCAATCTGTCCGGCGGGATGCGGGCGTGGTCCGCCGCCGGCCTCCCCGTCGTTGCCAAGGGCGGACGGCCCGGGTCCGTCACCTGATGAACCCGCTCATCTCCGCGGTCCCGGCGACGGCGCACGACCGCGCCCCGGGAGAACCCCGCCGGGGTCAGAGTCGTTGCGTCACAGGGCGGAAGCGCCGGAAGCCGTGTTGATCGTCGCGGTTTCTGTCGGTTTGCTGATCGGGCTGAGCCTCGGTGCGCTCGGCGGCGGTGGGTCCATCCTGACCGTCCCGGCGCTGGTGTACCTGCTGGGAATGGACCCCCGTGCCGCGACGACCGGCTCGTTGATCATCGTCGGGGTCACCGCGGTGTTCGGGATGCTCGCCCACCGGCGAGACGGTCATGTCCGGGTGCTTCAGGGCGTGGTGTTCGGGGCCCTCGGCGCCGCGGGAGCCGTTGTGGGGACACGGCTGTCGATGTCAGTGCCCCCTGACGTGCTGCTCGTCGGCTTCTCCGTGCTGATGTTGGCGGTCGCGGCGGTGATGCTGACCCGGAGCAGCAGCCGAGTTCCTGCCGGGGGCGCCCCAGGGGTTGCCGAGTCCGTTCCGTTCGACGTGCCGATCATCACTTTCACCCCACGAATCGTCTGCGCCTGCCCCCGCGCCGCCAAGGTGCTGATCGCCGCCCTGGCGGTCGGGTTGATGACCGGGTTCTTCGGCGTCGGCGGCGGGTTCCTCGTGGTGCCCGCACTGGTCCTGGTGCTGGACTTCCCGATGCCGATCGCGGTGGGCACGTCCTTGCTGGTGATCGCCATCAACAGCGGGACCTCGCTGATTGCCCGCGCGGGGAACAGTATCGAGATCAACTGGACCGTCATAGGGCTGTTCACCGCGGCCGCGGTGATCGGCAGCCTGCTCGGCGTCAGGATCGCCACCCGGGCACGCCCCGAGACGCTACGGATCGCGTTCGCTGTGCTGATCATCGCAGTCGGGCTGTACACCGCCGCCCGCAGCATCCCCGCCCTGTTCGGCTGAACGACCGATGCCACCCTGAGCAGCTCACCCGTGACGCAGGCACACCCGGTTCCACCGCCCCGGCACCGCCGGCCGAGTCAGGCGTCGGGGCCGGGTTTGCGGGCGCGGACCACCGTGTCCAGTGCGGGACGGCCGTGACCGGTGACCGGACGGGCCAGGCGCTCCTTGCGTTCCAGCGTCGCCGAGCAATCGATCATGCCGAGGTCGGCAGCGACGTCCCGCTCGGTGTAGAGGACGTCCGGGTCCTGCGGGCCGCCGACCCCATTGGCGAGGTTGTCGCTGTGGTGCGCGACGACCAGCAGTATCCCGTCGGGGGCCAGGCTGTTCCACGCCGACATGATTGCCTTCATCCGCTCCGCCGGGGGCAGTTGCGCGTACACCAACAGGGCCAGGTCGAAGGGTGCCGACGGGCGGAAGCGGGTGACGTCCTCGCACCGCCAGTCCACGGTCACCGGCGGATGGTGGCCGCGGGCAAGCGTCTCAGCTTTGGCCAGCGCGGCCGCCGAGAAATCGACGCCGGTGACCTGCCAGCCGAGCCCGGCCAGCCAGATGCTGTTGCGCCCCTCACCGCAGGCCAGGTCCAGCGCCTTCCCCGGGCTGAGGCCGGCCACCTCCTGCTCGACCCACACGTTGGGCGTGGCGCTCCACACCAGATCCGTTCCGCGGTAACGGGAATCCCGATCAGCGGCGGACATCGACGTCATCGTTCACCTCTTCCTGCCTCGAAAGCCTCTGCGCGGCGGGAACGTCGGACAACCACCGCAAGTGCTCGGTATCGCCGAGAAGTTCCAGGCGCCGCCACAGCACACTGGTGGGCATGGCCTGACTGATATGAGCGGCGCACGCGGCAGTTTGGCTCCCGCGGTCCACCGGCAACTCGATATCGATCTCGGAGGCCTGATGGCCGACGAATCCGGCGCCCCATTCATCGTTCAGCCGGTCTGCCACGGCGGCCGGCAGAGTCCAGCCCAGGACCGGTAAACCCAGGCCGGCCCCGGCCAGCAGCGCCGCTGCGGTCGCGGCGGCATGATCGGGGTGACCGGTCACCCCGCTCGGGTCGAACACCACCATGCCCTCGGCGTTCACCGCTCGTGCTGCGTCGATCACTTCACCAGCCAGCGCGCTGCGACACACCTGGCTCAGGGCGCCGTCGGGAAAGTCCCGTATGACGGCGCCGGTGACGCCCAACGTCAGCGCCGCCGCAGCAAACTCCCTGCCGCGCACCGCGGCCAGCTCCCCGGCCGCCCCGTGCAGCGTAGATGCCTCGCCGCGAGTCAGGCACAACACGGACACCGAGGTACCTGCCCGGTGAAAGGCGTCCAGGATCGCGCCCAAACCGAAGGACTCGTCATCGGGGTGCGCCACCACCGCCAACACGGTGTTCCATACCGGCAACCGCATCGGCACGGGTAGGGGATCGACATCCTCTTGCATCACTCACCCCTCCCGCAGACCGCCCGCACTCATCATTGCCTTGCCGGAACGACACGCAACAGAGTCCGAAGTCCTATACCGGGCGGGGTATAGGTTGCTCACGGTCCCTTCGGGATCGGCGGCAGCCGCTGCTGGGCCATTTCCGGCGGGTAGCCCGTGGCAACGACAAAGGGCCTGAAGGCGCGGTGGGCATCGAATACACCGCCCAGGGGAGGGTCGGCACGTCGATCGCGTCCGCTCGGTCAACCGGTGGGTGGCGGCAGGCCGCGCTGTCCCTGGATCGGACGCCGCGCGCAGCACGGCGCCGCCCATCCGGTCGGAATCGCCCGCTGCCTGGTCCGCGGTGCACCGGGTTTCGTGTGCGCGGCCGGTGGGAAACGCACCACGGTCTGCATGCCGGCGACCCGGCGCTGATGGCCGGCCGGCTGACCGCAACCCGCTGAGCCGACCCGGACCGGAGAGGCGGGCCCTATGACGAGGCACCTGATCCGGCAGGCGCGCGTGCGGGTGGGTCACCTCGGGCCCGCCCGCCCCAGCCCGTGCCGTCCAGACTGTGAGCCCGACCCGGGCACGCGCTGGACCGGGGCCGTGGGACGGTGGAGGCACACCCTCAACCCGTTCCCTGGCCGGGCCGCCCTGCCCGGACTTGGGGTCGTCGCGCTGGCGACGGCGGCGGCCTTCGGCCTGGCCAGACTCATTCCTTCCCTGAACGCTTCCACCGTCGCAGTCGTCCTGGGCGCGCTGTTGGTCAACGTCGGGCTGCATCGTCCCGCGCTGCACGCGGGCACGCACTACGCCGCCCACCGCTTGCTCCGAATTGCGGTCGTCCTGCTCGGCCTGCAACTTGGGCTGCCGCAACTGCTCGGCATCGGATACGGCGGGCTGGTCGTCGTGATCGCGACGGTGACGATCACCTTCGCCGGTACCCGCCTGCTGGGCCGGGCGCTGGGTCTCTCGCGGGCCCGGTCGCTGCTCATCGCGACAGGCTTTTCCATCTGCGGCGCATCGGCCATCGCGGCCATGCGCGAGGTCGCCGAAGGCGACGACGAGGACACCGCGGTAGCCGTCGCGTTGGTCACCCTGTGCGGCAGCATCGCGATATTCCTGCTGCCGGTGCTGCGGGAACCGCTCGCACTCGACCCGGCGGCGTTCGGCAACTGGGTTGGAGCGAGCGTGCACGACGTCGGGCAGACCGTGGCCACTGCCCACCAGGTTCCCGGTTCGCTCACCGAAGCCGTCGTGGTGAAGCTGACCCGCGTCGTGCTACTTGCTCCGCTGGTGGCCGGGGCCGCCGTCGCCGCCCGTCGGCGGGGCACCCCGGCCGCCTCTGGCGCGGCCGGCCCGCGGCCCCCGCTCGTGCCGCTGTTCGTCGCTGGTTTCCTTGCCGCCATCGCCCTGACCAGCACCGGTGTGCTCCCCACCCCGATTGTCCACGGTGCCACCACCGTTCAGGGCATCCTGCTGACGGCAGCTCTCTTCGGGCTGGGCACCGGCATCCAGATCGGCAAGCTGATGCGCACCGGCGGCCGATCGTTGCTGCTGGCCCTGACCTCGTGGGTGCTGGTTGCAGGTGTCGCGTATGCCGGCGTCCGACTCGTCGCAGGCTGACATGATCAAGTGCCGCTGCCATTCTCAGACAGTCGGCGCAGGCCAACGGGAGTAGCTGCACACCCGAACATCGCCCACCGATGAGTGCTCCGACACCGGCTCCCTCATCGCCGTTGGGGGTTTTCGATCGGGATCTGCTGCGCCGCATCGGGATCTGCGGAATCGCGTTGGTCGACCGGCCGGTCGGTGTCGTTTGCACCTGGACCCGACTGCGGTCGAGCCGGCCCCACGCCCGGCACTGTCGATTGCTGAACTCCTTTCACCGGATCTTCAGAAACGCAGAGGTCATCGCTTCGTGCCCGGTCGGCACGCTCGGAGACAGGAACAAATGGCGAGCCCGACCGGGAAGGGAAGCTGAGGGAAATGAAGCCGAATCGGAAGCGCGTGACGTGGGTGCTCGCGGGAGTCGCGATCGCGGCGGTGTTGGTGGGCGGCGCGGGCGTTGCGGTGGCAACAACCGGCACGACGGGGGCACCGTCGACCGGGTCGTCTGCCGAACCGCCCAACGGGCACAGGATCGGCATGGGCGACATGAATGGCATGGGCGACATGGAGGGCATGGCGTTCGGTGAGGGGGTCAGTGTTCCAGTGCCGTCGGAGTCGGAGTTGGCGGCGCTGGCGACCGATGTCAACACCCTCGCGGCCGCGCTGGCCGACACCGAAACCCGGCGCACCCGGCTGCTCGGTGACGTCGCGCACGAAATGCGGACCCCGCTGACATCCCTGGATGGGTACGTCGAGGGTTTGATCGACGGCGTGTTCCCGCCGACCTCCGAGATCTTCGGCTCCCTGAGCGAAGAACTTCGCCGGCTGCACCGGCTCGCCGACGATCTGTCGAGTCTGTCCCGGGCACAGGAGCAGCGCCTTGATCTACACCCTGTCGATGCCGACCTGGCCGCTGGCCCGGGGGGCAGCGTCCCGGCTGGCCCCGCAGTTCCAGGACGCACCGGTGAACCTCGTCGTCAACGCTGAACCGTTGGTGCCGGTGCGCGTCGATCCCGACCGGATCACCCAGGTGCTGACCAACCTGCTCGGCAACGCGCTGCTCGCCACACCTGCCGGTGGGACCGTCACGGTGACCGCAGCTCCACCGCCCGCGGCGGCGAGGTCTCGGTGACCGACACCGGGGTGGGCCTGTCCGAGCAGGACGTCGACCGCGTGTTCGAACGGTTCTACCGGGCACCGGGCCAGCCGCGCCGGGGGTCAGCCACACCCAACACGGAACGTCCGACGGGCCGCCGACAAGGCGTCGGTTGGACCTGCCCTGATACCGGTTCGCCGCCCAAGGTAGGTCAGGCTGCCAGGGCGTCGTGGCCATCTCTGAACTATTTTCCGGGAGTCAGGCGGGACTCCGGTGATCATCTGCGGGGCAGCACTTCGGCTGACCTCGGGTTTTGTGCGCCATCAGGGACTCGAACCCCGAACCCGCTGATTAAGAGTCAGCTGCTCTGCCAATTGAGCTAATGGCGCATGGCCCGACCTCGCGGTTGGACCGGCATTGACTGTACAGGGTCACCCCGGCCGGACTAAATCCGCAGGCCAGCGGTCGTGACGCGGCCGACGGTAGGGTGAGCGTGGTCACTCCGGGGAGCGCACCGTCGCCTGCCCGAGCTGAGGAAGGTGGTGGTCGCCGTGGCATTCCCATCGGCCGCCCGCCGCGGATCACCACGATGCTGACCGGTTCCGGCACCGCAGGCCCGTATTCCGCCCTGCCCAGCGGATCGAACATCCGCCGTCACCGCGGTGCGCTGGAACGGGCTTACGACGCCTTCATCTCCACCGGTTCGGTCGCAAGCCTTCGTCCGGTCGTCGCCAACTCCTGGCGGTTGTCCAGGGCCAGCGGCGTCAGCCCGGACGGGGTGCTGCCGTCGGTCGACCTGCTGGACAGCGAGCTGGAGGGATACCGCTCGGCGCACCCACTGGCCGCCGTCATGCCGCTGATCCGCCGACTGTTGATCGATGAGGCCGAAGACGCCGGCGCCATCGTCGTGGTGGCTGACGCCGACGCCCGCCTGCTCTGGGTGGAGGGTGACGCGGCACTCCGGCGTGAGGCGGAGCGGATGAACTGGGTCGCCGGTTCCCGGTGGGACGAGAGGACCACGGGGACCAACGCTCCCGCCGCTGCGATGAGGCTGGATCACGCCCTGCAGGTCTTCGCCCGCGAGCACTACGCCAGCAATGTCGCTGCGTGGTCGTGCACGGCCGCCCCCATTCACGATCCGACCACCGGCCGGGTCCTCGGGGCCCTCGACATCACCGGCCGGGACGACGTCGCGGCGCCCGCCGTGCTCGGCCTGGTTCGCGCGGCGGTGGCCGCCGCAGAGACCGAGCTGCGGATTCGCGCGCTCTCGCCGAGCAAGGAGCGCTCCTCTGCCCCACGTCGATCGAGCATGGTCACGAGAGTTGTTGCGGCCGGACCCTACTCACTGCGGGTGCTGGGCAGGGATCGCGCTCTGCTGGTGAACAACGGCACCAGCACCGATGCGGCAGGTGCCACGGAACTGTCCATCCGGCACTCGGAATTGCTGTTCCTGCTGGCCCGGCACCCGGAGGGCTACACCGCCGACCAGTTGGCCGTTGCCCTGCACGAGCGGGACGTCCCGGCCGTCACCGTCCGCGCCGAATTGAGCCGGCTCCGGTCGCTGCTCCCGGGCATCGGGCTCGCCGGCCGGCCTTATCGCGTCGCGGCGGGCCTGCTCACCGACGCGGGCGCCGTCCGTGCTGCGTTGGTGGCCGGCGACCTTCCGACAGCTGTTGCGCAGTACACCGGACCGATCCTGCCGTCGTCGGAGTCGCCCGAGGTGCAGTCCGAGCGGGACCTGCTGCACCGCGAGGTGCGCTCGGGGGTCCTGCGTTCGGGCGACGCGGCGGCAGTGCTCGCGTTCGCCGAGAGCTCGAGCGGCCGGGACGACGTGCTGGTCTGGCGGCACGCCGTCGAGCTGGCTGACCCGGCCGTAAGGCCCCTGCTCACCGAGCAGCTCCGGCGGGTGGATCTCTCGCTCGGCGCGTAGCCACCACGCGTGCGAGTCGGCGATGACGCGCAGACGGGAACGCTGTGCCGGAGCACTGCCCCGCAGCTGGGCACGGACGGTCCAGATCCAGGGCAGTCAGCAGCACGCGCAACGTCGCGGTCGCGGCCGACAGGGTGGGCAGCCCGGTTCCCTGTTCCGCCAGTGGAACGAGAACCGTTCGGGCCGACGGCCGAGCAGCTCCGGGACCTCGATCTCCATCGTGACGTTGCAACTGGGCACGATCAGGCCGACCCGGTGGCTCATCGGTCCGACAACCGCTGTGCCGTCCTGGTTCCCCCATGGTGTCTGTGCAGTGGTTCGGAGGGCTGCGGAGCTCGGCTGATGCCTCGCGGGTCCAACTCCAAACACCTGCGTCGCAACGTTGTCGCAACTGTCGGGTTTCTATGGTGCAGAGCACAGGACGGCTCGATCGGGGCCGACCATCGACAAGGAGGTCGACTTGACCGTTTACGTTCCCCCGGGGCAGCCCGGCAGTGTGGTCAGCTACGAATCCCGGTACGACAACTGGATCGGCGGCGAGCGGGTCGCCCCCGTCAAGGGCCAATACTTCGAGAACGTGTCCCCGGTCAATGGTCAGGTGTTCTGCGAGGTCGCCCGCTCCACCAAGGAGGACGTCGAGCTGGCACTGGACGCGGCGCACCAGGCTGCTCCCGCCTGGGGCAAGACCGCTCCCGCCGAGCGCGCCGTCATCCTCAACAAGATCGCCGACCGGATCGAACAGAACCTGGAGAAGATCGCCGTCGCCGAGTGCTGGGACAACGGCAAGCCGGTCCGCGAAACCATCGGCGCCGACATCCCGCTGGCCATTGACCATTTCCGCTACTTCGCCGGTGTCATCCGGGCCCAGGAGGGCTCGCTGTCGCAGATCGACGAGGACACCGTCGCTTACCACTTCTACGAGCCGCTGGGTGTGGTCGGGCAGATCATCCCGTGGAACTTCCCGATCCTGATGGCCGTCTGGAAGCTTGCTCCGGCGCTCGCCGCCGGCAACGCGATCGTCCTGAAGCCGGCCGAGCAGACCCCGGCGTCGATCATGTTGCTGATGGACATCATCGGCGACCTGCTGCCGCCGGGTGTGCTGAACATCGTCAACGGCTTCGGCGTGGAGTGCGGCAAGCCGCTGGCCTCGTCCAACCGCATCCGCAAGATCGCCTTCACCGGCGAGACCACCACCGGCCGACTGATCATGCAGTACGCGTCGGAGAACCTCATCCCGGTCACCCTGGAATTGGGCGGCAAGTCGGCCAACGTCTTCTTCTCCGACGTCATGCGCGAGCGGGATGCGTTCTACGACAAGGCACTCGAGGGTTTCAACCTGTTCGCCTTCAACCAGGGCGAGGTCTGTACCTGTCCATCCCGGGCGCTGGTCCAGTCATCGATGTACACCGAGTTCATGCATGATGCGGTCGCCCGCACCGAGAAGATGATCCAGGGCAACCCGATGGACACCACGACCATGGTCGGCGCCCAGGCCTCCAACGACCAGCTGGAGAAGATCCTGTCCTACATCGACATCGGCAAGGCCGAGGGAGCGAAGGTGCTCACCGGCGGACACCGGGCCGAGATGTCCGGCGACCTCGCCGGCGGCTATTACGTGACGCCGACGATCTTCGAGGGCGACAACTCGATGCGCATCTTCCAGGAGGAGATCTTCGGGCCGGTTCTGGCGGTCACGCCGTTCGACGATCAGGCCGACGCCCTGAAGATCGCCAACGACACGTTGTACGGGCTCGGCGCCGGTGTGTGGTCCCGCGACAACGCCACGGCCTACACGATGGGCCGGGGACTCGAGGCCGGGCGGGTCTGGACGAACTGCTACCACGCGTACCCGGCGCACGCGGCGTTCGGCGGCTACAAGCAGTCCGGCATCGGCCGGGAGAACCACAAGATGATGCTGGACCACTACCAGCAGACCAAGAACCTGCTGGTGTCGTACTCACAGAACGCACTGGGCTTCTTCTGATGCCATCGGAGGCCGCGTCGGGGTCCCGGATCGCTCGCGTCGGGCTGTCCGAGAAGGCGGTTGCCCTGCTCGCCGAACTCACCGAGCTGCACGGACCGCTGATGTTCCACCAGTCCGGCGGCTGCTGCGACGGGTCGTCGCCGATGTGCTACCCGCAGGGTGAGTTCCGCACGGGCGCAGTGGATGTGCTGCTGGGTGAGCTGGATGCCGGCCTGCCGCAACCGATCCCGTTCTGGATGTCGGAGTCGCAGTTCGCCTACTGGAGTCACACCCACCTCACGGTGGACGTGGTGCCCGGGCGCGGCGGCGGGTTCAGTGTGGAATCGCCGACCGGGCAACGGTTCCTGATCAGGTCCCGGTTGTTCACCGATGAGGAATCCGCGCAACTCCCCGAGGTGACGCACGGCGGCTGATCACCCCGCCGGCCAAGGCCCGACCGCACCGCCGTGGTCCACCGTGGCGGTGCGGTCGATCCATCTCCGCTGCCGAATCGCACCGCAGTTGCGGTCCGCATCGGCGGTTGGACAGCTGTCCATGGGGTCAGTTCGGTCGGACGACCATCGCCGAACCGCCACCCCGGCGGGTGGTCTCGGCGGCGGCCTCGAAGCGCCCGCCCGGTAGCAGTCGGATCGCCGTGGCGGCGCCGATCTCGGGCGTGGCCGTCAGGGTGTCGCCCAATGCGCGGAGACCGTCGCCGTCGGGACCGCCGAAGATCGCCGGCTCGGCTTGGCTGGCACCGTTGCGCGACGACAGCCGGGGCGCGGCAATGGCATCGACCAGCGGCAGGTCGCGGTCGAGGTACCCGAGCAGCACCTGGGTCACCGTGGTGATGATGGTCGCTCCGCCCGGCGATCCCAGGGCAAGCACCGGCCGGTGGCCGCCTAACACGATGGTCGGGCTCATCGACGAACGCGGCCGCTTACCGGGTCCGGGGAGGTTCGGGTCGGGAACCCCTGCGGTGACCGGAACGAAATTGAAGTCTGTCAACTCGTTGTTGAGCAGGAACCCATAGCCGGGAACTGTGATGCCCGACCCGCCCGTCGATTCGATGGTGAGGGTGTATTCGGCGACATTGCCCCAGCGGTCGGCGACCGTGAGGTTGGTGGTGCCGTGTTCGACGTTCGTGGTCTGGGCCATCGCCGGCGCGGCGGTGCAGTTCGCGTAATCCCCATCCGGATCACCGAACGGCAGCGGACGGGGGTACGCCCGCTCCGGATCGAAGAGCTGGCAGGCCCGCTCGTCGGCAAAGCCCCGGGACAACAGCTGGCGGGTCGGCACCCCGGGCACGTCGCCGATCCACCGGTTGCGGTCGGCGAACGCGGTCGCAGTCGCCTCGGCAAACCGGTGCAGGTATTGCACCTGACCGACATCGGCCAGGTCCTGACCGGTCTGCCGGTCGTACGCCTCGATCAGGTTGAGCGACTCACCGACGGTGATGCCCCCGGACGAGGGCACCGGCATCCCGTAGATGGTCAGGCCGCGGTAGCTGCTCCGGGTGGGTTCGCGCAGCGGCGCGCGGTACCGGCGAAGGTCGTCGCGGGTGATCTGCCCCTGGTAGACGCTGACGCCGTCCGCGGTGCGTGGCCGGCGGGCGGCGTCCACGATCGCGCGCCCGAGGCGGCCCTCGTACAGCGCATCGACGCCGTCCAGTCGCAGCGTTCGGTACGCGCGGGCGAGGTCGGGGTTGCGGAACGTGCTGCCGACGGCCGGCACCACACCGCCGGGCAGAAATGTCCGGGCGGTCGCCGGGAAGCGCCGGAAGCGCATTTCGTTGTCCCGGGTCTGCTGGGCGAACGTCTCATCAACCACGAAACCCCGCTGGGCGAGCCGCTCCGCCGGTCGAAGGAGATCGCGCAGCGAGCGAGTGCCGAACGTCTGCGCGGCCTTCTGCCACAGCGCGGGCGTTCCGGGCACGCCGACGGACAGGCCCGAGCTGACGACGTCGGCGAAGACGAGCGGTGCGCCGGCGGCGTCGGTGAACGTGCGGGAGGTGAAGCTGGCCGGAGCCGTTTCCCGACCGTCGATCGTCTGCACCGTGCGGTGTTTCGCGTCGTAGTACAACAGGAAACCGCCGCCGCCGATGCCGGCCGAGTACGGCTCGGTGACCCCGAGCGCCGCTGCCGTCGCAATGGCCGCGTCGGCCGCGTTGCCACCGGCAGCGAGAACCTCGATGCCGATTCGGCTCGCGTCCGCATCGACACTGGTCACCGCGCCGCCACTGCCGGTCATCAGCGGCACCTTGGGCAGCGCGCTCCCAGGTGGCCGGGCCGCCTCGATCCGGAGCCCGGCAGTTGGCTTTGGAGCGCTGGTCGCCGCCGCGGTGCCGGTCACCAGGGGCGCGACGGCCAGTCCGGTCACCATCGCGAGCAGAAAGGGGAGCATCCGGAACGTACGGCGGGTCATCCGTCACCTCCACCTGCCGGGTGCCGCTGGTCGAGTGACCGCGATCACCGGGCGAAGGCGCGAGATTACTGCGGATAACGGTCTGCGGTCCAGCATCGGAATTTGCTTGCCCGATTTGGCATTGTTTGCTGCCCGATTTCGCCGGAATATCCTGGTGCATCACCCGCAGGCGGTCTGATAGCGTTCGCTGCCATGACATCTCGGGTCCTCGCCCAGCACCTGAATTGGTGGCGGATCGCCTGACGGCGTTCCGCGATGTCCCCGACCTCCGGCCGCCGCACGAGCGGCCGGGTCGACCTTCGACCAGCGCCCGGGTCCCGCCAATTTGGGCATCGGATCCGCCGGCCGCGCGTTCGGCAGCCCCCACTTCCAGGGAGCTGAACATGAACAATCTGCCACCGACGATTTCTTCCCCGATGATTTCTTCTCCAATGATTTCTTCTCCGACGGTTTCGTCGCCGATGGTTCCTTCACCGGGAACCTCCTCACCGACCGGCACAGCGCTCGCCGCCGGGACCGCCGACACCGGCCCCGAGTTGCGGCCGGGCCCTCGCGTCGTCACCGGTGACCGGCCCACCGGTCCACTCCACCTGGGGCACTACCTCGGGACGTTGGCCAACCGTGTGCAGCTGCAGGAACTGGGCGCCGAGGTCACCGTGATCATCGCCGACTTCCAGGTGATCACGGATCGGGAGTCTCCCGGCCCACTCCGGCAGCGGGTGCGGAACTTGGTCGCCGAGTACCTCGCCGCCGGCATCGACCCCGAGCGGTCGGTGATCTTCCCGCACTCCTGCGTCCCGGCCCTGAACCAGTTGATGCTGCCGTTCCTGTCCCTGGTCAGTGACGCCGAGCTGCATCGCAACCCGACGGTGAAGGCCGAATCGCTGGCGTCGCGTCGATCGTTGAGTGCCCTGCTGCTGACGTACCCCGTGCACCAGGCCGCGGACATTCTCGGCCTGCACGGCGAGGTGGTTCCGGTCGGCCGCGACCAGCTGCCGCACCTGGAACTCGCGAGGGTGATCGCCCGGCGGTTCAACGACCGGTACGGCCCGGTGTTCGCCGAGCCGGAGGCGCTGCTGTCCGACACCCCGTCGGTGCTCGGGATGGACGGCGCGAAGATGTCGAAGACCCGCGGCAACGCCGTCCTGCTGGGGGATACCGAGGATGCCACCGCCGCCGCGATCCGGGCCGCCCGCACCGACAGCGTCAGGCGGATCACCTTCGAGCCGCAGACCCGCCCGCAGGTGGCGAACCTGCTGTCGATCATCGCGGCGCTGTCCGGTTCATCGCCGCAGCGGATCGCCGCGGAAATCGGCGACGGAGGGGCCGCCGTGCTCAAGGGGAGGGTGGTCGAGGTGGTGAACGAGTCGCTGCGCGGGCTCCGCCGCCGGCGGCTGGAACTGCTCGCCGACCCGGCGCACCTGGACGGTGTGCTGCTCGACGGGGTCGCCCGGGCAACGGCGGTGGCGTCCCGGACGCTGGACGAGGTCCGCTCCGTGATGGCGATGGACTATTTCGGCGTTGCCCGGCGCCTCGACCCCCAGGATCGGATGGATTCGGTGGCGGGAGGGCGGTACTAGTACCAAGGTCCGATGGCGGGTGGCCCGTGCGCCGAGGGAGAAAGGAGGCACACCGAAAACCGAGAGGAAATTTCATGAAGCGCCTTCTTTTCACCACCGGCATCGCGATCGTCGCTGCTGTCCCCGCCGCCCTCGGGCTCATCGGGAACGCCTCGTTCGGGGAGAGCGTCCCGGTGCAAGTCCCGTCCAGGGCGACGCTGCTCGACGACCACGGAAGTTCGATCGCGCGGACACCGGAGCGGATCCCCGCCCCGGACGACAGCACCACCGCCTCATCCAGCACAGCGCACTCCAGCACGGCACCGTCCACTGGGGCGTCGTCGACCGAAGCCGAACCCGGCGACGACAGGCGCGGTCGGCACGGCGGCAGCGGCTCCACCGCCAGCACCGATGACGATTCGACCTCGACCGAGGACCGCTCGCGGGAGGCGGAACCGGGTGACGACCAAGGTGGCCTGCGGTCCGGCGGCGAGGCGGAGCCGGCTGACGACGCATCCGACGACCATCAGGGCGGACTACCGTCCAACCAGGGTGCCGAGCCGGGCGATGACAACGGCGGCGGCAGCGGAACCTCGAACTCCGGAAGTGGCGGCTCCGGCGGCAGTGATGACAACGCGAGTAATGGCAACGCGAGCAATGGCAACGCGAGCAATGACAACGGTGGCTCAAGCAGCAGCCATCACAGTTCTGACGACAGTTCTGACGATAACGGCGGCGGCCGCCACGGAGGGGATGACGGTGCCGGTCATTCATGAGCACGACTGAATCCCGGATCCGCCCGCCGTGGACAACTGTCGCGGCGGGCGGATCCGCGCGCCCCGACGTCCCGGTTCGCCGCCGGCGCGTCATCATCCAGGTCGTCATCGGCGCGGTGATCGTGATCGTCGCAGTCGGGCTGGTCGGGGTGGTGGCGGCCCGCCGACTGGCCGAGGCCGAGGCGGTCAACGACGCGGCGAAGACCGCCGACCTGCTGGCCGACTCCGTGGTGCAGCCGGAGCTGACCGACGATCTGACTCTGGTCGACCCCACGGCGATCGCAACGATGGACAGCGTCATCCGGCAGCACGTCCTGGGTGGCTCCATCGTCCGGGTCAAGATCTGGGATGCCCGCGGCCGTATCGTCTACTCGGACGAACCCGCGCTGATCGGGGAGACGTTCCCACTCGGGGAGGAGGAGCGGGAGGTCTTCACCACCCCGGCGACCCGGGCGGACATCTCCGACCTGCAGGCTCCGGAGAACCGCTACGAGCAGGGCAACGGCAAGCTCCTGGAGGCCTACCGGCCGGTGTGGACGCCGTCCGGCACACCCCTGCTGTTCGAGACGTACTTCCGCTACGACGATGTGACCGAGCGCAGCGGGCAGCTCTGGCGGGGGTTCGCCGGGATCACCCTGAGCAGCATTCTGCTGCTCGTCGTGCTGCTGTTGCCGGTGATGTGGCGCCTGCTGGATCAACTCAACCAGTCACAGGCGCAGCGGGAGGCGTTGCTGCAGCAGGCGCTGGACGTATCCACCCAGGAGCGGCGCCGGATCGCCGGCGCCCTGCACGACGGTGTCGTCCAGGATCTCGCGGCGACGTCCTTCACCGTGGCGGGCTCGGCGGAACGGGCCGCTGCGCTCGGCCAGCCGGCGCTGGCCGACGAACTCCGGGGCGCCGCCGCAACCGTGCGGACCAGCATCGGCGGGCTCCGTTCGCTGCTGGTCGACATCTACCCCGCCAGCCTGGCGACCGCGGGATTGCCGGCGGCGCTGGAGGACCTCGCCGCGAGCGGACGGGCTCGGGGAATGTCGGTGTCCGTCGACATCGGCCCGACACCCGGACTCGACGCCGCCGGTGAACGCCTGATCTTCCGGGTGACGCAGGAGTGCCTGCACAACGCGGTACGGCATTCCGGGGCGACCACGGTGTCGGTCGGGTTGCGCGGGACGAAGGAGGGTGTCGCGCTCGACATCCGGGACGACGGTGTCGGTTTCGACGCCGAGCGGGTGTTGAACCAGCCTGAGGAAGGACATTTCGGAGTGCGCATCATGGGAGACGTTGTCGCCGAGGCCGGCGGCACGCTGAGATTGGCCAGCGCGCCCGGCGCGGGCACCCACTGGCAGCTCACGGTGCCGGTGCGATGACGGTGCCGGTGCAATGACGAAGGCGAGAGTGGGCGGCGCTCGAGGGGAAGATCTGATGACGACGGTGATGCTGGTCGACGACCACCCGCTGGTGCGGGCCGGACTGAGTGCGCTGATCGGGTCGACCGACGACCTGACCGTCGTCGCCGAGGCCGCCGGCGGCGAGGAGGCGATCTCGCTGGCCGATGAACTCCTGCCCGATGTCATCCTGATGGACCTCTCGATGCCCGGGATGAACGGCATCGAAGCGACGCGACGGCTACTGGAACGGCGACCCGAGTCGTTCGTCGTGGTGCTGACCTCCTTCCATGACCAGGCTCAGGTCGCCAAGGCGCTGTCGGCCGGCGCCATCGGGTACCTGCTCAAGGATTCCGATCCGCGAGCCGTGCTGTCCGCCATCCGTTCCGCGGCGTTGGGGCATGCGCCGATCGATCCGCGGGTGGCGAAGGCGCTGCTGCCCTCGGCCGCTGCGGCGCCGGGCGACGATCTCAGTGTCCGTGAGCGGCAGGTGCTCGAGCTGGTGGCGAAGGGTCTGCCGAACAAGCTCATCGGCAGATCGCTGGGCATCAGTGAGCGGACCGTCAAAGTTCATGTCGGGCATCTGTTCCGGCGCATCGGCGTCGCCGACCGCACCAGCGCCGCGATGTGGGCGCGGGACAACCTGCCGAGCGACGCCGTCGACCGCTGACCCGCCCGGCGACCGACCCGCGGGTTGGCCGAACTGCCCGTTGACGCCGTCGCCGGCACCCAGCGGCGGCCGTCGAATCGAGATGTGCAGCGGCGAGGCGTCGACTGCAGGCGGTGATCAGACGTAACAATGAGTGTCACCATGGAAGACTCACTGAGGGGTTCCGGTAGACCGACCCGCCGACGTCGAACGGTCTACCAGACCAGTTTGATGAGCGCCCTGCTGGACGGGGTGTACGACGGCGAGATGACGGTCCGAGAACTCCTGCGGCACGGCAACTTCGGACTCGGCACGTTCAACGCGCTGGACGGCGAGATGGTGGTGCTCGACGGCATCTGCTACCAACTCCGCGGCAGCGGTGCAGCATCGCGGGCGTCCGACGATCAGCGCACGCCGTTTGCGGTGGTGACCACCTTCGAGGCCGCGTACAGCGTGACGCTCCCGGTCGACCGTTCGCGCACGGAGGTCTCGGACATCGTCGGGCAACTGGTGGGCTCGGAGAACTACCTGTACGCGATCAGGGTCACCGGCGACTTCGAGTGGGTGAGAACCCGAACCGCCGCCCGGCAACACAAGCCGTACCCGCCGTTGACGGCGGCGACGAGGAACGAGCCGGTGATCCAATTCGACGACCTCACCGGAACCGTGGCGGGATTCCGGACCCCACTGTATGAGCAGGGAATCGGGGTGCCCGGAGGGCACGTCCACTTCCTGGACGCCGACCGGGCCCGTGGTGGCCATGTCCTTGACTTTCGCCTTCTCTCAGGCACTCTCGAGGTCTGCGTCGGCACCGATCTGCACGTCGCACTGCCGCTCAACGACGCCTTCGGTTCGGCGAATCTCGCTCCGGCGGATATCGCCGATCAGGTGGCGAGGACGGAGAATCACCGCTGACCGGTCAGGGCGGAACCGGAGTGGACCGACCCGTCGGGTTCACCTACCACCTGGCACACCGGCGAAGGCTCCGACCGGTCCAGGACCGGCCGGAGCCTTCGGCGTTCATTGTCGGCGAAACGGTTCAGAGGCGCACAACCCCGGTGCAGCGCTCACCGGTCGACAGATTTCGTGCGGTACCCGTGATGGTGTCCGTCCCGGTCCGGTTCGGCGCCAACACCCTGACCTCGAAAGACCCGCTGGGAGCGACCGTCACCCGGTTGCCGGAGAACACCCGGACCGTGTTGTCGGTCAGGCTGACCGCCCACTTCTGGCCCACCCGGTTGCTGTCGACCTCCATCTCGATCTGGATGCGTCCGTCATCGGGCTTCGCCTTCAGTTTCCAGGTGCTGGCGGCGGAACAGTGGCCGGAGGCGCGGACGTCGCCGCCACCTCCCTGTGCCAGTGCGGGTCCGGCGAACGCGCCGGCGAAAAGCGTTGCGGCGAAGGTTGCTCCGATGATCGCCGGAGCGGTGGGCAGCTTCATGACATGTCCTCCGAGGTGACCGCACGACCGGATGTCGTGACCTGCTCAGCCTGGAAGACCCCCGGTAGCAACGACAATGCGACGATGGCACTAGTACTCGGCCCGTGAGCCGGGGCGTTCGCGACGCGAAAAGTGTCGCGGGGAGCGGGCTCCGGCATCCGGCGGCGCGGCGAAGGACGGGACCTCACGGCCCGTGTCCGGTCCCGTTCAACCCGCCAACTGCGAAATCGCTGCCACCAGTTCTCGTTCGGTCATCGAGTAGACGCCGTCCGACTGGAACTCCAGACCGTGGTCCCATGGCTGGACCACACCGTCCTCCAGGACGAACGCTCCGGTGCAGGACACGACGGACACGGGCTGCCCGCTCGATTGATCGATCGCCGGGTACACCGGCACCACCGCCCGCTCGCCCACATCCAGAAATGGACTGCCGTACATGACGTGTCGGTGCCAGGTGTCGCGGTCGGACCGGATGACCCATCCCGTGGCCCGGACATCAAGCGTTTCCGGTACCGTTCCCGACAACACTCGCTCGACATCGAGCTGGAGCTCTCGTGTCAGGTCGAGCTGGAGTTCTCGTGTCAGGTAGTCCCCGCGACGGGGTGGCAATTCTCCGTCGACCGCCCGGGGAAGTTCGGTTCCGTAAACCGGTTCGAAGAGCGGGCGCTCCGCGGTGACGGTCGCAACGACGATGAGCTGCGTCTGCTCCACCAGGGATCGCAGGTCACCGACATACGGATCGCAGTCCTCGGCGTCGCTCTCGGAGATGGCGGTGAAGTACTCGACATCCGTTCCGGGGAAGGTGGAGCGAGAGGCCTGCGAGATGGCGATCACCGCGCCGGCGACGACGGCAATGACGGCGCCGACAATCAGCGCTCTTCGTCGCGTTATGGTCAGCGTCGCCACGGGACCTCCCGGTCAGATTCCCGGAGCGTAGGCGACGGCGCGGCGATCGTGTCGCCGCTGACGGAACTGTGACCTTCCGCGCGGGTTGATCGTCCGCCGGGCTCAGCGGCCGCTGCGCGCGGCCAGTTCGGTGATGAAGGCGGTGACGTCCGCGGGTTTTTCCTCGGCCATGAAGTGGCCGGCCGCGGTGACCTGAAAGGACAGGTCGGGCGCCCACGCACGCCAGAGGGCCGCGGCGTCGAAGCCGAGCTGGGAACCCCAGTCCTGCGACATCACGCCGACCGGCATGACCAGTTGTGCTCCGGCGGAGCGATCCGCCTCGTCCATGGCCAGGTCGATCCCGGCCGTTGCCCGGTAGTCGGCGACGATGGAATCGACGGCCCGCACCGAGCTGTCGATGTAGTACTGGCGGACCTCGGGGGTGAACGTCGAGCCGCCCGTATCCCAGGCGTCCAGGAACGAGCCGAAGAACTCCGGCGCGACGGCCGAGATCATCTTCTCCGGCAACCCGGCGGGCTGCGCCATCAAATACAGATGCCAAGCCACCTTGGCATCGACGCCCTGGAGGACCGCCCAGGTGTCCAGAGTGGGGAGCACATCGAGGATCCCGAGGTACTCGATCGCCCGAGGATGATCGAGGCCGGCACGCACAGCGACCAGTGCGCCCCGGTCGTGTCCGACGAGTCCGAATCGGTCGATTCCCAGGGACGCCGCGACCTCGACGATGTCGCGCGCCATGACCCGCTTCGAGTACAGCGAAGGGTCGGTGGCGGCGGGCTTGGAACTCCGGCCGTACCCACGAAGGTCGGGCACGATCACGGTGTACTGCTCGGCCAGTCGGTGGGCGACATGGCGCCACATGTAATGCGTTTGCGGAAAGCCGTGCAGCAGGACGACGGCGGGACCCGCGCCCCCGACGGCCACGCTGATGTCGACGCCGTCCGCGCCGGGCAGCATGCGGTATTCGAAGCCTTCGATGACGAGATCGGTCACGGAACATCCTTCGGGTGGGTGGGGTCGGGTTGGCTGGTGGGTCGTCCGGAGAAGATCCCGGCGGGCAGGGGACCAGGGGTGCGTGGAGTTGCCAGCAGCGCGGGGATCAGGATGGTGTCGATCAGCGCGGCGAGGTAGCCGTCGTCGACCAGCAGGCCGTTGAGACGCCGCAGGAGCAGGGCGGCGCCGACAACCTCTTCGTAGGGGAACGGGTCGGTTGGCGATGTCAGCTCACCCCGGTCGACGGCAGCGTCGATCACGCTTCGCGGCAATCGGGCCCCGGTCGGACCCATCGAGGTCTCGATCGCCTCGCACAGGTCCGGATCGTCCAGCCCTGCCTGCAGCAGGAGCATCGCGGTCTGTCCGTCGGTCGACCGCATCGTCTGATCCAGTCGGCGACACAGGGCGTGCAGGTCGCCGCGAAGACTGCCTGTGTCGATCTCGTCCCGCTCCTGCCGACGCCCAGGACCCGCCTTCAACGCGGCGATCACCATGTCCCGCTTGGACTTCCACCGCCGGTACAGGGTGGCCTTGGCGGCGCCCGATCGGCGGGCAACCTCTTCGAACGTCACCCCGTCGTAGCCGGATTCGGCCAACACGGCCCCGACCGCGACGAGGATCCGCCGCTCGACGTCCTCGTCCCGCGGCCGACCACCCCGAGAAATCGGCGATCCGTCGGTGGCACGGTTTCGATACGACACGCCTCGGCTCGTATCCCGAGCGGACGTCATGCTCCATTTCTTGGCCTGTGCGGAGAACTCGGCCTGCGCCGGACGGCCGCAGGCGGGAAAACATCAGGCCCCCGACCGAGGTCGAGGGCCTGATGGCGGTGGGGTGAGCGACGGGGCTCGAACCCGCGACCACCGGCACCACAAGCCGGAGCTCTACCAGCTGAGCTACGCCCACCACGCGTGCGCACGCCGGCCGATCGACCGAGCGGCGCGCGGACCGAGGAAGTCTAACCGATGTCCACCCTGAGCCGTCCCGCGCCGAGTGACCCCACCCCTGCCGAGCCGGCACCCGGTCAGGCAGGCGAACGACAGGTCAGTACCGGGTGGCCACAGCGGTGGCCACGATCTGCACCTGTTCGGTGTTCGGGCCCGGAACCGGAACGAACGCGGTGCCCCGGTAATAGGCCAGTTCACGGATCGATTCGGTGATGTCGGCCAGGGCCCGGTGCGTCATCTGCTTGGCCGGCTGGCCGAAGTAGATCCGCGGGTACCACCGCCGGCACAGTTCCTTGATGCTCGAGACGTCGATCATCCGGTAGTGCAGATGCTCGTCCAGCAGCGGCATGTCGCGGCTGATGAAGCCTCGGTCGGTGGCGATCGAGTTCCCGGCCAGCGGCGCCGTTTTCGGTTCCGGAACGTGCTGGCGGATGTAGTCCAGGACCATCTTCTCCGCCTGCTCCAGCGTGACGGTCGACTCCCGTACCCGTTCGGTCAGCCCGGACCGGGCGTGCATCTGCACCACCACCTCGGGCATCGCCGCCAGTTCCTCGTCGGTGGCGTGGATCACCACGTCGATGCCGTCGCCGAGGATCGTCAGGTCGCTGTCGGTGACCAGAGCCGCGATCTCGATCAGCTTGTCCGTCCGCAGACTCAGGCCGGTCATCTCGCAGTCCACCCACACCAGTCGGTCGTTCACCCTTCGGACGATAGTCGTCGGGCCGCATCCCGGTGCGGAACGTGCCCGGCCGGTCACCGACCGATGGCACAAACGGTGAGGCGTGGCTGCGCCTCGCTCGCCGCCTGCAGCGCCGGTGGATACGCTGCCCCGATGCCCGATTCGGGGGGACAGATGACCACACCGACACCGCCGCCGGCCACGACACCCGCACCTACATCGGCACCGTCGTCGGCACCGCCGCCGCCGCCGGACGGCATCGGCGGCGCGGCACAGCGCATCGCCGACGGCTACCGCACGTCGGCTGCCTGCGTCGTGCTGGGCTCCGTCGTCATCGACGGCAAGCCCGATCCGGCGGCGCTGGTGCAGATCCCACTCTCGACGTTCAACCGGCACGGGCTCGTCACCGGCGCCACCGGCACCGGTAAGACCAAGACTCTGCAGCTTCTCGCCGAGCAACTGTCAGCGGCCGGCGTGCCCGTGCTGATCCCGGACGTGAAGGGCGATCTCACCGGCCTGTTTTCGGCGGGCCAGCCCGGCGACCGGATCACCCAACGAGCCCGCGACACCGGTGACGACTGGTCGGCCGGCGCCTTTCCGGTCGAGTTCCTCTCCCTGGCCGGCCAGGGAACGGCGGTGCCGATCCGCGCCGCCATCGACTCCTTCGGACCGATTCTGCTGTCAAAAGTTCTGGGGCTCAACGCCACCCAGGAGTCGACACTCGGCTTGATCTTCCACTGGGCCGACGCGCGAGCCCTTCCGCTGCTGGATCTCAAGGATCTGCGCGCGGTGATCATGCACCTCACCAGCGATGAGGGAAAGCAGGATCTCCGCGAACTCGGCGGGGTGTCGAAGGCAACCGCGGGAGTGATCCTGCGGGCGGTGACGAACGTGTTCGCGCAGGGCGGCGATCGCTTCTTCGGCGAGCCCGAACTGGCGGTGACCGACCTGCTGCGCTGCTCGGCGGACGGCCGGGGCATCGTCACGCTCTTCGAGGTCGCCGAGCTGCAGACCAATCCGGTGCTGTTCTCCACCTTCCTGATGTGGCTGCTGGCAGAGCTTTTCGAGGAGCTCCCGGAGGTCGGTGACCTGGACAAGCCGAAACTCGTGTTCCTGTTCGACGAGGCGCACCTGCTGTTCGCCGACGCGTCCAAGGCGTTTCTGCAGGCCGTGCAGCAGACGGTCAAGCTGATCCGCTCCAAGGGTGTGGGCGTCTTCTTCTGCACGCAGCTGCCGACGGACGTGCCCGGCCCGGTGCTGTCGCAACTCGGCGCCCGCATCCAGCACGCCCTGCGCGCGTTCACCCCGGACGACCAGAAGGCGCTGTCCGCGACCGTGAAGACCTACCCGGTGACGACGGACTACGACCTCTCCGCCGCGTTGACCAGCCTCGGGACCGGCGAGGCGATCGTCACGGTGCTTTCCGAGAAGGGGTCGCCGACGCCGGTGGCCTGGACGATGGTGCGAGCGCCGCGCTCGCTGATGGCTCCGTCACCGGAGGACGCGGTCAGCGCCGCGGTTGCCGCTTCACCGCTGATGGCCACCTACGGGCAGGACCTCGATCGGCAGTCCGCCTACGAGATGCTCACCGCGCGGATCGCTGCCCCCGCCGGACCGGCCGGGCAGGTGCCGGCGCCCCGGGCCGCGCCCGACGCACCGGCCGGATCTGGCGCACCGGCCGGATCTGGCGCGCCGGCCGGACCTGTTGCACCGGCCGGACCTGGTGTGCCGGCCGGACCGGGTGGGTCGCCGACGATCGGCGCCGACGGCTGGCCGTCGCTGACCCCGGAGCCGTACAACCCCTATCTCGATGACGCGCCGCCCCCCGCAGCGCCCGTCGACGCCCCGGGCCGCTCCGGCGGCGGTCGGGGCGAGCCCCGCGTCGCCCCGTCGTCCGGCCTGGGCGACATGCTGAGCAACCCCGTGGTGACGTCCTTCATGAAGTCGCTCGGCACCTCGCTGGGCGGTGCGCTGGGGCGTTCGGTGTTCGGCACCCGCAAGCGTCGCCGCTGATCCGCGCGCGGCTCGGCCGCCGAAACGCTCCCGCGACGGCGTCGGCCGGAATCCGTCCAGGACCTGACCCCCTCCTGCACCGGTGGCCCTGGAACGATGACCTGGACGGATCCGTTCTCTGCGCGGGCGGACCCGGGCCGCCGTCCGCAGGGCCGGGGTGTGCCGGCAGATCATTCTCAGAAGGGACGAACGCCCGTGGACACGCTCCTGTGGGTTGTCATCATCGCCGCTCTGGTGGTCGCTTTCCTGTGGTATCAGCGCCAGAAGGGCGCCAACGCAGCTCGGTCGTTGCAGGACGCGCAGGCCGAGGCGCGACGCTGGGTGGAGCGGCTCGGCGGCCAGGTCTATTCGCTGGACCCTCGGGACGACCCGGCCGCACGCCAGGCGCTGTCGGACGCGGCCGAGCGATTCACCGCGGCCGGATCCCAGGTAGAGCAGGCAAGATCCGTACAGCAGTACCGGCTCGCGCAGCAGACGGCGTACGAGGGGCTGTATTACGTGCGCGCCGCCAGGACCTCGCTGGGGCTGGATCCCGGACCGGACCTGCCCGCCATCCCGGGGCAGCAGCAAGCGGGTGCCGTCTCGGAGGACCGGTCGGTGACGGTCGAGGGTCACGAGTACGAAGCGTCCCCCCAGCCCGGCGCCCGGACCTCGCACTACTACCCGGGCGGCATGGTTGCGGGCCGGCCGGTGCCCCGCGGCTGGTACTCCGAACCGTGGTGGAGACCGGCACTGGTCGCCGGGGCCTGGGGCGTGGGGACGTACCTGGTGGCGTCGACGCTGTTCTCCGGGATGGCGGGCATCGGCTGGGGCGGCGGGTACGAGGCCGGCTACGACGCCGGGCTGGCCGACGGTGGCGATGGCGGCGGTGACGGTGGCGACTACTCCGGCGACGCCGGCGGCGACCACTCGGGGGGCGGAGCCGACTACGGCGGAGGCGGTGACTTCGGTGGTGGGGACTTCGGTGGTGGGGACTTCGGTGGTGGGGACTTCGGTGGTGGGGACTTCGGTGGTGGGGACTTCGGGGGGTTCTAGAGGATCGGCGGCGGTGACGTCGGCGGGTTCTGGAGGATCAGCATCGCGACGCTGGCGAGTGTCGCGGACCCGTTCCTGCACGCCATGGGGTCGCCGGCCCGGCTGATTGGACATCGTGGTGACGGTGATCATCGTCACCAGATGAGACCGCTTCGGACCAGCAGCTCCTGGCGTCGCCCCGGATGGGTGCACTTCCCGCGGCGCGCCCGGCAGGATTCGAACCTGCGACCTGAGGATTAGAAGTCCCCTGCTCTATCCAGCTGAGCTACGAGCGCCGATGGCGTCGTCGAGCCTAGCGAACGGGTGGCAACGGGGACGCGCCGTCGGGTCGGGTTGCCCCCGGGAGATGAGCGGGAGTGGGGCGCGCAAAGGAGCCCACCAGCTGACCTTGCGGCCGATCGGGCGGATCGCGGCGGCAGTATCGTGAATCCGTGCCCGATGTGACGTCGACCGACGCCGGCGACGCCTTTGGCGCCGCCGCTTCCGGGGCACCGCCGGATCTTCCGGGCGGCGAGCCCGACAACGTCGGGCAACGCGCGGAATCCGCCGGTGCCGACCCTGCGCGTGATCCGTGGACGATCACCGCGCTCGTGATCGCGGCCGTGGTCATCACCGGGTGCGTCGCGGCGGCGCTGGCCGCCATCGTGCCGTCCCGCACCGAGATCCCGGGTCTGCCGACGGCCGGGGTGATCACCGACGTGGCACTGCCCGCCGTCAAGGCGGTCTTCGACCTGTCGGCTGCGCTGACCGTCGGCTGGCTCCTGGCCGCCGCCTGGCTGGTCCCGCCGCAGCGCTCCGGGTTCCTGGACGTCGGCGGATATCGCGCGATCCGTGCGGCGTCCATCTCGGCGACCGTCTGGGCGGCGTCCGGCCTGGCCCTGATTCCGTTGACCCTGTCGAACGCCCTGGGCAAGCCACTCGACGAGTCGCTGTCGGCGCAGTGGGTGATCAGCGGGATCTCGTTGCTGGACAGCGTCCGGGCCGCGTTGATCGCCGCCGTCGCCGCCGCCCTCATCGCCGTCATCGCGCGGGTGGTGCTGCATCCCGGGTGGGCGGCCATGCTGCTGGCCCTGGCGTTGGTGGCCGTTGTCGCGCAGGCGAATACCGGCCACTCGGCGCAGTCCGGGAACCACGACCTCGCCGTCGACACGATGGTCTTCCACCTGGTCGGGATCAGCGTCTGGGTGGGTGGACTGGTCGCCCTGGTGGGATTGGCCCGGCAGAACGTGCCACACCTCTCCGTCGTCGCGAGCCGGTATTCCACTCTCGCGCTCTGGGCGTTCGTGGCGGTCGCACTGTCCGGCTTCGGCAACGCCTGGGTCCGCATCACCTACGTGTCGGACCTGTGGCGCACGGAGTACGGCCAGCTGGTTCTGCTCAAGGCGGCGCTGCTGATCACCCTGGGCGTGGTCGGGTACCTGCACCGGCGGCGGACGCTGCCGGCGATCGCCGAGTCGAACAATCGCCGCCCCCTGATCCGGCTCGCCGTGGTCGAGGTGGCGATCATGGCGACCACCATCGGTGTTGCGTCGGCGTTGTCCGGCACCGCCACCCCGCCACCGTCGGGCGCCGCGCCGAGCGACGTGGAACTGGTGTTGGGCTACGACCTCGACGGCCCCCCGACATTCCTCAGGCTGCTGACCGACTGGCGCATCGACTGGTTGCTCGGAGTCGCCGTGCTGGTCGCCGCCGCGCTCTATCTGGTGGGCGTCTTCCGGCTGCGGCGCCGCGGGATCGCCTGGCCGGCCGGGCGGACGGTCGCCTGGATCACCGGCTGCGTGATGGTGCTGCTCGCGACCTCGTCGGGTCTGGGCCGGTACGCCGAGGCCCAGTTCTCGATCCACATGATGGCGCACATGACGCTCGGGATGGTCGCGCCGATCCTGCTGGTGCTGGGCGGCCCGGTGACCCTGGCGTTGCGGGTGCTGCCCGCGGCGCGTCGTGGTGAGGTGCCCGGGCTGCGGGAAAGCATCGTGAGCGCGCTGCACAGCCGGCCCGCACGGGTCGTCACGCACCCGTTGTTCGTCTTCCCGCTGTTCGTCATCTCCTTCTACGCCCTGTACTTCACGTCGCTGTTCGAGATCATGATCGGGTCCCATCTCGGACACCTGACGATGAACCTGCACTTCCTGCTGGTCGGATACCTGTACTACTGGGTGATCATCGGGGTCGACCCGTCGCCCCGCCAGGTACAGCCGATGGTCAAGCTGGCGCTGCTGCTGGGCGCGTTGCCGTTCCACGCCTTCTTCGGCCTCGCCCTGATGAACTCGCGGACGGCGATGGCCACCGATTACTTCTCGAGCCTCGGGTTGCCGTGGGTGGGTGACCTGGCGGCGGATCAGCGCCTGGGTGGCTCCATCGCCTGGGGCGCGACCGAGATCCCGATGATCATCGTGATGATCGCGTTGCTGTCGCAGTGGGCGCGCAGCGACGAGCGGGAGGGCCGCCGATCCGACCGTGCTGGGGACCGGCAGGCCGATGAGGAACTCGACGCCTACAACCGTATGTTGGCGAACCTGGCGGACCGCGACGGCGGGGCGCGGGAACGGGCAGCAGAGCCCGGCGGATCGCCCGATCCGGCGCCCGGCGACGCGCAGACCGACCGGAGCCCCGTGGACGGTGGCAGGCTCCGCCGGGCCTAGGCCGACCGCGGGGTAACGATCCGGCCGGATCGAATCGCCGACCGCGCCGCGGTCCGGGCCACAGCGCTCGGTCCGACCGCGGCATCGTTGAGGGAGCCGTTGGCGGCCCGGGTATCGACTGACCACGCGGGTTGGTTCCCCTGTCCGATTTCGATCCACACCCGACCCGCATCGCCGCGCCGCATCGGGCCGTCCTGCGACCGTGTCGACAGCGCCGCGGAGTGCGGTCGCTCGACCAGGCAAAGGGGATAGCAGATGATCAGGGACGCAACAACGGTGACCATCGTCGGGCGGGTAGGGACCAACCCGCAGGTGTCGCTGGGATCCACCGGTGACCGGGTCAGTTTCCGGGTGGTGGCGACCGACCGGCGGTTCGACAAGGCGACCGGCGGGTGGGTGGACGGCGAAGAGTGCTGGCTCACAGTGGTCTGTTGGCAAGGCTTGGCCAATGCGGTGATGACGACGATCCGCAAGGGCGACCCGGTCGTCGTTCTCGGCCGGATCAACCATCGGCGGTTCGAGAAGAACGGCGTGACCCAGTACTTCACCGACATCAAAGCCGAACTCGTCGGACTTGACACGATCCGGCTCGGCTCCCGGTTCAGCCGTAACCTCGCCGATGCGGCGCAGCCGCAGGAGAGCGCCGCGGTCGAAGCGGACGTGCCGGAGCCGGCCGCAGGGGAGCAGGGCGAGCAGGCCACGGCTGCCGACGCCTGGCGGGAGGACCCGGAGGACGAGCCGACCCCGTGGGATACGGAAGAGACTCCCGCCGGCGACCGGGACGGTGCTCTCGCGCCCGCGCAGTGACGTCGGGGCAGGTGGACGTCAGGATGCGGGGGAGTCTGCGCTGCTTCAGATCCCGCCGCCGTTGATCGCCGCGATCGCCGCCCGATACGGATCGGCGTCGCTCTCCGCGCTGGCGTGGTGGCCGCCGGGCACGAGAACGATGCGAAGGCTCAGCCCGTGTTCCTCGGCCAGAGCCGTCAGGGTCGATTGCACCTGATCCACCCGCACGGTGTGATCGTCATCAGGTTCGACCGGGTGGAAGTACACGATGCGGGTGCCGGGGCCGAGTGCCTCCGCAACCGAGTCGATGTCCATCCGGCGGATCACGCCGTACTGGTCCTTGACGAGCTGGGTGGAGATTCCGGGGCTACCGATCTTGTCCCGCCAGACCTGCCGGATCTTGAAGTTCAGTTCCGGTCGGCGGACGTCGACGAACGGGATCCGGCCGTAGGACCACTGCTGTTGCTGCGCGAGGACCTCGGCCGTCATCCGCACGCCCGCACCGCCGTCGGTGTGCAACGCCTCGGTCAGTGCGGTCAGCGCGTCGGCCTGGGTGCGGCTCTCGTCACGGACATCACCCGGGCCCAGCGGCGAACAGTCCAGGTAGATGACGCCCAACCGGGCCGGTGCCGCCGGCAAGGGCGCGGCCGGATCGGACGCGGCGGACCCGCCGGCGGCGTCCCGGCTCTCGTCCGGGGTCGGCGCGGGCGACGACGGTGATCCGGCGCCCGAGCCGCTCCGGACCAACCCGGCCGTGCCGGTCCCGGCTGCCTCCGAGGCCCGCGTGTCCGTCATCACCAGCAGGGCGGTGATCCGGCCCGCCTGCGAGCCCGGGAGGTCGTTGCGCTGCAGCAGGGGAGGGTCGGAGGGCGGTCCGCTCCCGGGGTCCGCGGCTTCGGGACCGGCGGCCGGCGCGGCGGCGGCCCCGGCGGTCACCTGCTCCCCGGCCGTTGCGGCGGCCGGCGCGGCGGCCCTGGTCGCCGCGACCGACGCGGCCAGCAACTCACGGCGGTACCCGTCGCGGAGTTGTTGCGCGTGTGCGGCGAGGTTGAGCACGACATCGCCGCCCATACTGCTGCCGAAGAAGCTGACCTCACGAGGCTGCAGCCGGTTCATCAGCGCGTCGAACTTGTCCAGCAGGTCCCGGTCGTTGATCCCGCTGCCGTAGACGAGGCTGAAGACCCGGGTGTGCCCGACCGTGAGCGACGGCATCAGTGCCGCAGCCGGCCCGGTGCCGCTCTTGCGGTTCAGCCCACCGGCCACGATCATGATTCGCCCGCCGGTGACGTCGGGGTCCCGCGGCACCGGTCCGACCTCGACGAACTGCGCTCCCTGGCTCGGCCAGATGAGCGCGTCGGCCACCAGTTGATCCGCCTTGAGCAGCCCCCACACGCCGGACATCGCCGCGAGTAGCACCACCAGCGGGAACCACCACCGGCCGCGGTAGGCAGCGCGACGGTCGGCGCGCTCCCTGGCCAGGCGCCGGCGCACCTCTTCGCCGGCGTACTGCCCGTCGGCGACCGCGGGCATCGGTTCGAACGGCCCGGTGCGCCGTCCGTCGACCGACACCTGAACTCCTTGAATCTCTCTTTACCTTTGCTCCAGTCTGCCTGGCGCAGCGGGCCCCGCCCACCGCGGCGGCGGATGGCCGCCCGGCCGAGCGGCTCCACCACCCGTTCGAGTCCGGCAGACTGTAGAGCGGCGTCGAGCCGCCGCCCGGCTGTCCCGCCGTCGGGTGGGCGCGTACCGGTCGGGCTCGATGCGCGGCCGACATCGGTCGCTGGCGCGACGCCGCGGACGCACACACAGCTGTCGAGAGGACCCGAAGTTGCCCGAGTTCATCTACACCATGAAGAAGGCCCGCAAGGCCGTTGGCGACAAGGTCATCCTCGATGACGTCACGATGTCGTTCTATCCCGGCGCAAAGATCGGCGTCGTCGGACCCAACGGCGCCGGCAAGTCGACCATCCTGAAGATCATGGCCGGGCTGGACACGCCCAGCAACGGCGAGGCCTTCCTGACCCCCGGCTACACCGTCGGCATCCTGATGCAGGAGCCGCAGCTGGACGAGACCAAGACCGTGCTGGAGAACGTCCAGCTGGCGTTCGGCGACATCAACGCCAAGCTCGCCCGGTACAACGACGTCGTCACCCAGATGGAGACCGACTGGGAGAACGAAAAGCTCATGGAGGAGATGGGCACCCTGTCCGAGGAGCTGGATCACGCCGGCGCCTGGGATCTGGAGGCCAAGATCGACCAAGCCATGGACGCGCTGCGCTGCCCGCCCGGCGATTCCCCGGTCGACATCCTCTCCGGCGGTGAGCGCCGCCGGGTCGCCCTGTGTCAGCTGCTGCTGTCCGCGCCGGACCTGCTGCTGCTCGACGAGCCCACCAACCACCTGGACGCCGAGTCGGTGCAGTGGCTGGAGCAGTTCCTGGCCTCCTATCCGGGCGCCGTGCTCGCCGTCACCCACGATCGGTACTTCCTGGACAACGTGGCGCAGTGGATCGCGGAAGTGGACAGGGGCAGACTCATTCCGTACGAGGGCAACTACTCCACCTACCTGGAGAAGAAGGCCGAGCGGATGTCCATCGAGGGCCGCAAGGACGCCAAGCTGGCCAAGCGACTCAAGGAGGAACTCGCCTGGGTCCGGTCCGGTGCCAAGGCCCGGCAGGCGAAGTCGAAATCCCGGCTCGCCCGGTACGAGGAGATGGCCGCGGAGGCCGATCGCACCCGCAAGCTCGACTTCGAGGAGATCCAGATCCCGCCCGGCCCGCGGCTCGGCTCGATCGTCGTCGAGGTGCACGACCTGAAGAAGGGCTTCGACGACCGGGTGCTGATCGACGACCTGTCGTTCACCCTGCCGCGCAACGGCATCGTCGGCGTGATCGGCCCGAACGGCGTCGGCAAGACGACGCTGTTCAAGACGATCGTCGGCCTCGAGGAACCCGACGCCGGCCACGTCAAGATCGGCGAGACGGTCAAGCTGTCCTACGTCGACCAGAGCCGCTCCGGTCTGGATCCGGCGAAGAACGTCTGGCAAGTGGTCTCCGACGGGCTCGACTACATCAAGGTCGGGCACGTAGAGATGCCCTCCCGGGCCTACGTTTCGGCGTTCGGCTTCAAGGGTCCGGACCAGCAGAAGCCGTCCGGGGTGCTGTCCGGCGGAGAGCGGAACCGGCTGAACCTGGCGCTCACCCTCAAGGAGGGCGGCAACCTGATCTTGCTCGACGAGCCGACCAACGACCTGGACGTGGAGACGCTCGGTTCGCTGGAAGGTGCGCTCGAACAGTTCCCCGGCTGCGCCGTGGTGATCTCCCACGATCGCTGGTTCCTCGACCGGACCTGCACGCACATCCTGGCGTGGGAGGGCACCGAGGAAGACGAGTCGAAGTGGTACTTCTTCGAGGGCAACTTCTCCGATTACGAGAAGAACAAGGTGTCCCGGCTCGGCGTCGACGCCGCCCGGCCGCACCGGGTGACGCATCGCAAGCTGACCAGGGACTGACCGCCGGACGGTTTCGTTCAAACAGGCGATCGGCCTTCGACGTCAGACTCGGTTCTCGTGCCGGACCGTCCCTGGTGGCCGGTCCGGCAGGTCGACGATGGCGAGCGCGGACTGCAGGCCGGTGAAATCGCTGCCGTTCCGGGTCAGCAGCATCAAGCCGTGTTGCACGCGGTCGCGGCGACCTGCAGGTGCACATGGCGCGGCCGGGGGTCGCGGCCGTGCCGGCGCACCAGACCGGCCAGAGCCCCGAAGTACTCGATCGTGATCACGGTGAAGGACAGCACCTCGAAGCGGTCCAGGACGGCCTGGACGCGCCGCGCCGCGACAGCTGCGCCAATGGGTCGCTCGCCTCGGCCACCCGTACTACGGCTCGGGTCATTTCCTCGGGGTCATTTCCTCGGGGTCATCCTGCCTCGGGAGCATCTCCTCGGGGTCAACTTCTGGGCGAGCATCACGATGATGCGACTGGGCCCGCGGAGGTAGGTGAGCTGGTAAGCGCCTTCGTAGCTCGTAATGCCGCGCAGTGGATGGCACCCGTGCCTGGCGGCCGCCTCGAGGGCTTCGTCGGCACCCGCCGCGATCGTGACCGAAAGGGTGGGCGGTGCCTCCGATCCGGACATTTGCCGCGTATCGAATCCTGAGGGCCGCATCTCCTCGAACGGTGGCCGCGGCCGGCGACCGATGCATGCCCGCAGCGCGCCGCTGGGCGACACGCCGGGTTCACCCTCCCGGGCACCCGGCCGGGGTTGCCTCGCTGTGGGATCAATCGCCCATCGCGCAGGATCCCCCGGTGGGCGCTGTCGGCAGGGCATAGGCTCGCTCCCGGACCGGGCGCAGCGTCGCGCTCGATTTGGGGCGCGCCCGCGCCCGGACGTGGAGGGCCAATGAAGATCCGGATCGACCGATGACCCAGACGGACACTCCCGGCCTGGCGCCGGATCTGGGACTTCCGGCGATGGCGGAGTTCGACCCGGATTCCGCCGTCGGACGCGCCATCGCGCAGCGGCCGGACCGGGCGTCGATGATCGAGGCGTACTTCCGGCACGTGCCGCCGGAGGACCAGCCGAAGTCCGCTCAGGACGTGCTGGGCATCGTCGACGGCCACTGGCGGGTGGGGCAGCAGCGGCATCCCGGTGAGGTAGGCATCCGGGTGTTCAACCCGGCGACGTCCGGCGGCGAGGGTGCCGCCGGGTGGACCGACACCAAGACCGTCATCAACATCGTCACCGACGACATGCCCTCGCTCGTGGACTCGATCATCGGTGCGCTGACGATCCAGAACGTCACCGTGCACCGGGTGCTGCATCCCATCCTGATCAGCAAGCGGGCGACCGACGGCACGCTGTTGGATGTGGCCGGCGAGTCCGGCAGGGCACCGGAATCGGCGTCCACCTACCGCGAGTCGTGGATGCACGTGCTGATCGACCGGCTCTCCGACGCCGAACGCGCCGAGTCCATCGAGGACTGCCTGCGGCTCGCGCTCGCTGATGTCCGTGCCATCGTCGGCGACGGCGGCGCGCTGACCGGTGCGGCGGCGACCGCGGCCGCCGAGCTGCGCGGGACGTTCTCGGCGCGGTCGGCCCAGGAGGTGTCGGAGGCCGCCGACTTCCTGTACTGGCTGATCTCCGGGAACATGACCTTCCTTGGCTATTGCCGGTACGAGAACCCGGCCGGTTCCGCCGACAGCGGTTCTGCTCGAGGCGGGCCGACCAAGGTCGCCGGATCGGGCCTGGGCATCCTTCGCGACGCGGTGGCCGGTCCGTTCGACGATCTGCCCGCCGCGGCGACCGGCGGCGCGCCGGGCCACCTGCTGCTCACCCAGGCCTCCGCCGGGTCGGCACTGACCAGGGACGTGCCGCCGTTCGAGGTACGCGCCCGGATCCTCGGGCCAGACGGCACGGTGACCCGGGAACACCGCTTCCTGGGAATCCTGACACCCCGGGCACTGAACGCGGAGATCACCACGACACCGGTGCTCAGGCTCACCGTGCAGCAGGTGCTGTCCACGCTGGGAGCGGCGCCGGACACCTACACCGGCCAGCGGGCGATGGACCTGTTGGCGACCTATCCGCGAGCCGAGCTGTTCTGGGCGGACACCGATCTGGTGGTGGAGGTGGTCGGCAGCGTGCTGCAGCTGGCCAGCCGGCGGCGGTTGCGGGCGTTCCTGCAGCCGGACCCGTTCGGCCGATTCGTCTCGGTGATGGTGTACCTGCCGCGTGACCGCTACACCACCGGCAGCCGGCTCGCGATGCAGCAGATCCTGATGGACGCGTTCAACGGCAACGGGATCCGCTACACCGCCCGGGTTGGCGATTCCCTGCTCGCCGCAGTGCATTTCACCGTCCGGACCGATCCGGCGAATCCCGTGCGGCCGGACGTCGGCGCGCTGACCAAGGCGCTGCGGGGAACCATCCGCACCTGGGACGACCGGTTGGTGGCGGCCGTTGTCGGCGGCGGTGACGAGGATCTGGACACCGCCGGCGCGCTGTCCCGCTACGCCGAGGCCTTCGACGAGGGCTACAAGGAGACCTACAGGGTCGAGGATGCGGTCGCCGACCTGCGGTTGATCGACCAACTGGACGGTCCCGGCGATCTTGCGCTGACCATGGTGCGCAGCGCGCCCGGGGTCGTCGGCGACTGGCGGCTGAAGCTGTACGTCATCGGCGGCGCCGTCACCCTGTCCCGGGCACTGCCGGTGTTGCAGACCCTGGGTGCCGACGTCCTGGACGAGCGGCCCTTCGAGGTGCGGTTGGCCGGCGGGAACCGGGCCCGCATCTACGACTTCGGGTTGTCCTTCCCGCAGGTCCACGTGGCCCAGGGCGCGGACGACCCTGAGCTCCGCAGCCGGCTCTCCGAGGCATTCATCGCGGCCTGGCGAGGCGACAGCGAGGTCGACGGCTTCAACCAGCTGGTGCTGGCCGCCGGGCTGAACTGGCGCGAGGTTGTCATGCTGCGGGCCTACGCTCACTACCTGCGGCAGATCGGAACCCCGTACACCCAGCGCTATGTCGAGCAGGTGCTCGACACCCACCCGCAGGTGACGACCGATCTTGCCCGGTTGTTCGCCACGCAGTTCGACCCGGATCTGTTCATCGGGGCGCCCGACGATCGGGTCGCCGAAGCCGACCGGATCGCCGACGGCATCACAACTGCCCTTGAATCCGTGACGAGCCTGGACGCGGATCGCATCCTGCGCACCCTGCTCAGACTCATCCGGGCGACCTCCCGGACGAACGAGTACCGGCGGGACACCGACGGCAACCGGCGTCCGTTCCTGTCGATGAAGCTCGACCCGCAACAGGTGCCAGGAGTCCCGAAACCGGTTCCAGCCCATGAGATCTGGGTGTACTCGCCGCGGCTGGAAGGGGTGCACCTCCGGTTCGGCGACGTGGCCAGGGGTGGGCTGCGCTGGTCCGACCGGCCGGAGGACTTCCGCACCGAGATCCTCGGGTTGGTGAAGGCGCAGGAGGTCAAGAACGCCGTCATCGTGCCGGTCGGCGCCAAGGGCGGGTTCGTGGTGAAGCGGCCGCCGGCTGCCACCGGCGACCCGCAGGCCGACCGGGCAGGGCAGCTCGCCGAGGGCATCGCCTGCTACAAGATGTTCATCGCCGGTCTGCTCGACCTGACCGACAACCGGCGCGCCGAGGAGATCGTTCCGCCGGACAGCGTGGTGCGCCGCGACGGCGACGATTCCTACTTGGTGGTCGCCGCGGACAAGGGCACCGCCACCTTCTCCGACATCGCCAACGGAGTCGCGCACGACTACGGCTTCTGGCTGGATGACGCCTTCGCGTCCGGCGGCAGCGTCGGGTACGACCACAAGGCCATGGGGATCACCGCCCGGGGCGCCTGGGAGTCGGTCAAGCACCACTTCCGGGAACTCGGGACCAACACCCAGGTCGAGGACTTCAGCTGCGTCGGGGTCGGAGACATGTCCGGCGACGTGTTCGGCAACGGCATGCTGCTCAGCCAGCACATCAGGCTGCTCGCCGCCTTCGACCACCGGCACATCTTCATCGACCCCGACCCGGACGTCGCGGAATCCTTCGTCGAGCGGTTGCGGTTGTTCGAGCTGCCCCGATCGTCGTGGGCCGACTACGACGCCTCGCTGATCTCCGCCGGCGGCGGGGTCTTCCCGCGGACCGCGAAGTCCATCGCCATCACCGACCAGATGCGGGCGGCGCTGGGCATCGACGCCGAGGTCACCGCGCTCGCGCCGACCGACCTGATCAGGGCGATCCTGCTGGCCCCTGCCGACCTGCTCTGGAACGGCGGCATCGGGACGTACATCAAGGCCTCCAGCGAGACCAACGCCGACGTCGGTGACAAGGCCAACGACGCCGTCCGGGTCGACGGGGGACAGCTGCGGGTCAAGGTGGTCGGCGAGGGTGGCAATCTCGGCGTCACCCAACTCGGGCGCATCGAGTTCGCCCGGGCCGGCGGCCGGATCAACACCGACGCCATCGACAACTCGGCCGGGGTGGACACCTCCGACCACGAGGTGAACATCAAGATCGCCTTGCAGTACCGGATGCAGCGCGGGCAGCTGGACGAAGCGGGCCGGCTGAGCCTGCTCAGCTCGATGACGGACGAGGTTGCCGACCTCGTGCTGGCCGACAACCGCGGGCAGAACAGGGTTCTCGGTGCGGCACGGTTGCACGCGCCGATGATGTTGTCGGTCCACGCTCGGCTGATCGACGCCCTGGTGGAGTCAGGCCGGCTGGATCGGGCGCTGGAGTTCCTGCCAAGTCACACCCAGATTGCCACCCGGATGGCGGCGGGCGAGGGGCTGGCCAGCCCGGAATTGTCGGTCGTGCTCGCTTACGTCAAGTCCGGGCTGTCGGCCGCGATGCTCGCCAGCTCGCTGCCGGACGACCCGGCGTACGCCCGCCGGCTTCCGGAGTACTTCCCGCGGGACATGCGCGACGGCTCCGCGGATGCGGAGGAGGCGATCACCGCGCACCCCCTGGCACGGGAGATCGTCACCACCGAGACCGTCAACGAGATGGTCAACCGGGCCGGCATCTCTTATGCCTTCCGGCTCGAGGAGGAGATGGCCGCCACGGAGCAGGACGCGATCCGCGCGTACACCATCGCCAGCGCCGTCTTCGACCTGCCGTCGATCTGGGCCGCGGTCGCCGCACTGGACAACAAGGTGCCGGCGAAGACCCAGGACACGCTGATCCTGCGCACCCGGCGGCTGCTGGATCGGGCGGCCCGCTGGTTGCTGACCCGCCGCCCGCAGCCGCTGGACGTGCTGGGCGAGATCGAGCGGTACGCCGGACCGGTGGCCGAGCTGACACCCCGGCTGCCGCAACTGGTCTGCGGCGCTGACCGGGAGAGCGTCGCGGCCGAGACCGCGGAGCTGGCCGACATGGGCACCCCGTCCGAGCTGGCCTTGACCATCGCCTACTCGCTGCACACCTTCAGCCTGCTCGACGCGGTCGACGTCGCCGCCACCACGGGCCGGGACCTACAGGAGTGCGCCGAACTGCTGTACGCGCTCTCGGCGCATCTCGATTTCGATCGGCTGCTGTCCGCGGTCACCGAGTTGGCCCGCGGGGATCGCTGGCATGCTCTGGCCCGGCAGGCGTTGCGTGACGACCTGTACCGATCGCAGCGGCTGCTGACGGCGGACGTGCTGTCCACCACGTCACCGGACCAGGACGCACAGCGCAAGATCGCCCAGTGGGAGCAGGAGAACGCCTCCCGGCTCGCCCGGGCCCGGCGCACGCTCGGCGAGATCGCCTTGGTGTCCGGCAGTGATCTCGCGGCCCTGTCGGTGGCGGCGCGGGAGATCCGGTCGATGATTCGCTGATGTCGGCCCGCGAACCGGCGTGCGGCAGACTGCTGCGGGGGTTCGCGGGCCGGCGCTCGTCGGCGCGGGTGCCCGGCGGAATCTGTTTTCGATGCGGATCTGGAGTGTGGCGTGGCGCGACGATATGTGACACAGGTGCGGGTCCGGTGGTCCGATCTCGACGCGTTCCGGCACGTCAACAATGCAAAGACGGTCACGTTGCTGGAGGAGGCGCGGGTCGACTGGCTCTTCTCCGAGGCTGCCAAGCACGGCATCGACCGGCTGACCGACGGGATCGTCGTGGCGCGGCTGGAGATCGACTACAAGCGGCCGATCGGGATGGAGGTTCCGGTCACCGTGTCGATGGGACTGACCAAACTCGGGCAGGCGTCGATGACGGTGGACTACGTGCTCAGCGTGGCCGGCGTGACGGCGGCGACGGCGTCATCAGTGCTGGTCCCGGTGGATCCGGTGACCTTCCGGCCGCGGCGCATCGACGACCGGGAACGGGCCTACCTGCTGCCATACCTGCAGGAGACGCCCGTCGCGGTGGCCAACGGGACGCAGCGGTGACCGGGTGACCACGTCGCACGGGCCGAACGGCTCCCGCCCGGCCGCCCCGCGGTTCACGCCCGCGGACAGCGAGGATCGGGACGACGCCACCGCCTTTACCGGCCGGGTCGCGCGCTGGGACTCGGCGGGTCCGGTTCGGCTCCGCACCGACGGCGACATGGTCCGGATGTGGGCGACCACGCCGTTCGACACCCTGGTGACCCGGGCCGTCCACGGCGACCTGGAGCCGGCGGACGTCACGGTGTACGCCGGGAACCTGCTGGCCGGGCTGGCGGTGGCGACCGCGCCGGAGGTCGACCCCGGGCCGGCCGTCGACGCCGCCTGGCGCTCCCAACTGCCACCGGCGCACGGCTGGATACCCGTCGACGAGGTGCCCGCGGCGGTGCTCGCTGCGCTCGCGGAGGAAGGCGCCACCGGCGCCCGGGATCGGCCGGGTCCGGCGGGAGCGGCGTCGACCGCGTTGCTGGACACCGAGGTGCTGACGGTGTCCGGCGCGGGCATGCGGGTGGTGGTCAACCTGCGGATGGTGTTCGCGTTGTCCGGCATGGGCTTCGCGCCCGGCGTGCCCGACGAGATCGTTCGGATCAGCGCCACCGACGCCTGGGCACGCATCGATGCCCGGTACGGCGCGGTCGTCCGCCGCCGGCATGCCCTGCTGCCGTTGCTGGTCTGAGACACCGCGTCGGCCAGGGCGGTCGCCGAAGCTCGCCGGCCCCCGCCGGGTCGGGCCGGCGCGCTCAGCTCAGGGAGTTCGAGTTCACCATGCTGTCGGCGGCCATCTCCAGGTAGGCCCAGAGCCTTTCCCGATGCGCCTCGCCCAGGCCGGCACCGTCGACCGCGGTGCGCATCGCCGACAGCCAGGCGTCCCGCTCGCGCAGGCCGATCACGAAGGGCGCGTGGCGCATCCGGAGCCGCGGGTGCCCGCGCAACTCCGAATAGGTCCGCGGGCCGCCCCAGTACTGCTCGAGGAACATCCGCAACCTCACCTCGGCGGCGGCCAGCTCCTGCTCCGGGTAAAGCGGGCGCAGCACGGGGTCGTCGGCGACGGTGGCATAGAAGCGTTCGACGATGCCGGCGAACACCGGATGCCCGCCGATCTCGTCGTAGAAGGTTGCAGGAACGGTCACCGGTGCATTGTCCCGCACCCGCGCGGTCCTCCGGCGCACTCCGTCATGCCGGCTCAGCGGGCGGCGGGACCACCGGCGGCCGGAAATCCGCGGTGGGATCTTCCGCCGACGCGGCGTCGAACGCGGCCTTGATGGCGCCGCGGACCGCCCGCAGAAACCGGTCCTGGTCGCCGGCGCGGACGGTCGCCGACAACCCGATCGTCACCACCCCGGGGGCCATCGACACGATGCCGAGCAGGGCGGGCGGCTCGACGACCGCGTCGGCGAAGTCGGCGGAACCGGCGACGGTGCGTGCGGTGTCCAGCGCGATGCTGCCGGCCCGGTCGGTATCGGCGTCGTAGGGCAGCGGCAGCTGGACCGTCACCACCGCCTCGCCTTGGCTGGCATTGCCGACCCGGAGCACCTCGCCGTTGCGGACGTGCCAGATGGTGCCGTCGCCGGCGCGAACGGTGGTGGTTCGCAGGCCGACCGCGATCACGCTGCCCGCAGCGGGCCCGAGATCCACCGTGTCGCCGACCCCGTACTGGTCTTCCAGGGTCATGAAGATGCCGGCCAGGAAGTCCTTGACCAGGTTCTGCGCGCCGAACGCCAGCGCAACGCCCGCGATGCCGGCCGACGCAAGCAGGGGAGCGATGTCGATGCCCAGTTCCGCGAGGATCAGCACGGCCGCGATCGCCAGGATCAGGAAGGAGGTGATCGACTTCAGCAGGGAGGCGATGGCCCTGGTGCGTTGGGCGCGCCGCTCGGCCGACACGCCGGTCGAGAAGGCCCGCGCCGCGCCGGCCCGCAGCGGCCGCAGCACGGTGGGCGTCGACCCGTCGAGGGTGATCCGGGTCAGCCGGTTGATCGCCCGGTACACCAGGAACCGGACGACCACCGCGGTCAGCACGATGAGCAGGATGCGCAGCACCGCGGAGAGCACGGCGTTGCTGTTGTCGGCGAGCGCCTCGATGCCGGTGGCCTGCCAGATCCACTGACACATCGAACCCTCGTCCGACGCGCAGGCCGGCGCTGAAATCTGCACGGTTGCCCGGATTCCTTCGACTCGACGCCCGGCGCGATGTCCGCCGGGTCGCGCTCAACCTAGCGGTTTGCCGGGCGCGTACCGGCCGGACGATGTGCGCGGACGGGGTGCGCCACGGGCACCGGTGGGGATGACAGCGGGGATGACGCAGCCGTGGCTGTTGTGTGGTTATTCTTCTCACAGCATGTGCCCCGGCTGCGGTGGCCGGGGCGCCTGCGGCATCGGGAACGTCCCGCGGAGGCGTCGGGTTCGACCAACGGCATGCGGCAGCAGGACGGAATGCTTTCCCAGACGTGGGCGGCGGCTCGCGGGGAGGTGCGGATGGACGGTAGCGGTCGAGCGGGCCGAGGACCCGCTCCCGTGCGCCCGTTCGGACCGGCCGGCGCTCGTCCCGCCACCGAGCAGCGGCCGTCGGTCACCTTGGTCAGGGTGCTGTTGCTCAATGCCAGTCACGAACCGCTCGCCGTGGTCACCGGTCGGCGTGCCCTGGTGCTGGTGGTGGCGGGGAAGGCCGAGTGCGTCCTGGAAAGATCGGGCGCCCCGCTGCTCAGGTCCCCGTCGGTCGCGGTCGCGGTGCCGGCGGTGGTGCGGCTGCGGAGGTATGTCCGGGTCCCCTACCAGGCTCCACCGGCGGTCACCCGGGCGGGTGTCCTGCGACGGGACGCCCGTCGTTGCGCCTACTGTCACGGCCGGGGGGACACCATCGATCATGTCGTGCCCAAGAGCCGGGGTGGCACGCATTCCTGGGAGAACTGCGTTGCCTGCTGCGTGCGGTGCAACGCCAAGAAGGCCGATCGTCTGCTCGACGAGCTGGGCTGGTCGATGGCCGTCACTCCCGGGCCACCGCGCCGAGGCGCATTCGGCAGGCTCTGGTCGACGGAGGACGCCGATCCGTGTTGGGAACCCTGGCTGCCTGCCGCCGCCTGAGACTCGGTGAATCGTACTGAGCGAGTCAATTCCCATCGGGCCCGATGGGATCACCCTCCGTTGAAGCTGTCACTCATCCGGGTGACGCGGTTGGAGCACGCGCCGTCCGATCAGCCGACGCGGGTGCCACGGCCGACGCGGGTGCCACGGCCGACGCGGGTGCCACGGCCGACGCGGGTGCCACGGCCGACGCGGGTGCCACGGCCGACGCGGGTGCCACGGGCGGCGGTTCCGAGGGTGTTGTTCATTGGGACTCCTTTGAGCTGGCCCCTGCTGCGAGGGGGAATTTGGGGGTGTGGAAATGTTCAGTCGTGGTGCGTTTCACATTTGCGCGAAGCTCTGTCGGATGCTCTCGACACTCGCCCTTGCGAATCGAAACTCTTTGCGCCACAATGGCTCTCAAAGTTCCTGATCTCTGTGACCCGCAATATCAATATAGAGTTCGGCGTTGGGCCTCGACCTGAATGGACCAACTGACTTCTTACCGACGGTGATCGGTTGCGAGGGACGCCTGGAGCACCCGGGCGCCGGTCTCTGGCAAACGGGTGATACAAGCCATTTGGCCTAACCCAGTCGAAATGAGGGATCACTCGAAAGCGCATTCCAGCTGCTGGAACTGTCGCATTTAGTGGTCGTTATCGGTCGATCTGTACCTTTATGGGGGTTTTGTCCGATTCCTACCAAGGATTGCATAGTGATCGTCTCGGATTCTCGGTCGTCGGGGACGCTGATGGCAGCAGCGATCCACTCCGCATCGAACACGATCGGGGTGTCGCAAGGTACCCGCATGGTGCTGCGTCTGTGGCAGGCTGTTAGCGAGCGATAACACAGGGCGATTCAGGCACGGTCGACAGCGGAGCCGGGGGAGGCGTCGAGTGCAGGTTCGACCGGCGAGGGTGCCGTCGGCGGCGCTTCCGGGGTCGTTCCGCCGGCTTCTGGTGGCATGGGCCGGGTCGCTGACCGGCGACGGTCTTCGGGTGATTGCCTTGCCGTTGCTGGCGGCGAGCATTGACCCCTCGGCGGGCGCCGTTGCCACGGTGGCCGTCGCGACCACCTTGCCGTGGTTGCTGGTGGCCATTCCGGCGGGAGCGCTGGTGGACCGGCTCAATCCGGCAAAGGTGATGGCGGCAGCACATCTGGCGCGGGCGGTTGCAACGGTGGGGCTGCCGGTGATGGTCCTCACCGGCTGGGTGTCCATCGCCCTGCTGGCGGTGTTCGGCTTCGTCATCACGTCGGCCGAGACGTTCGCCGACGGGTCGGCCCAGTCGCTGCTGGTGCGCCTGGTTCCTTCGATACACCTGGAGAAGGCGAACGCGCGCTTCGTCACGGTCGAGACGGTGGCCCTGGACATGGCCGGGCCGTTGGCGGCCGGAGTGCTCTTCCTGCTGGCTCCGTGGCTGCCGTTCGCAGTCTCCGCGGTGTGCTTCCTGGTTGCCGCGGCAACGGTGGCCACCATCCGGGTGCCGGTCGAGACCCGTGACGCGGCATCGCATCAGGCAGATCCGGTGACCTTCGATCCGGCTGTCCCCGGTGCGCCGGTCATCGATCCGGGCCCGACGGACCCGGCCGACGACACCTCCGCCGAGAACACCTCCGGTGCCAGGACATCCGGGGGCATCCGGCCGGCCGCCGACGGCCCCGAAGGAGGGCAGCCCGGGGCGCTGTTCCAGATCAAGCAGGGACTGCGGCGTCTCGCCTCCGATCCGATTCTGCGGGTCCTCGTGCTGACCGTGTCGGTGATGGCGATCGCGAACGCCGCCACCGACGCGGTCCTGGTGCTCTACGGGACCCAGACCCTGGCGATGTCGGATGCGGCCTACCCGCTGCTCCTGGTGGCCTATTCGGTCGGCACCTTGATCGCGGCCGCCCTGGTCGGTCGCAGCAAGTCGCGGCTGCGCGGCGGCCAGACGATGATCATCACAGTCCCAC
>CAVWTC010000005.1:0-577786 GCA_963757645.1 uncultured Actinomycetota bacterium | reverse complement strand
TCGGCTCGAGCGACCGTCCGTCCCCGTCGACGCGGGCATCGATCGCAGTGTGCCGTGATGCGGGCCTCCGGCGACACTGACCGGGGCGCCGCAGGGTTGCCGGGCCGGGGAGTACCCGGTCCGATACCGTGATCACCGTGACGATCCTTCAAACGCTGACGGTGTTCGTCGGGATCCCGGTGCTGATCTACGCGCTGATCGCCGTCTTCACCCTCATCCCGGGCAGGGCCAAGGGCAAACCAGCCAAGTACCGGCCCGGCTCGCCGTGGGAGTACCCGGCCCAGTGGTGGGCCGGTGACCAAGCTGTGGTCTCGGCGGGTGCTGCCGATGCGGGTCAGCGCAGGGGAGGTGGCGCACGTGGCACATGGTGATTTCTCCAGCTCCGACATCGAGGCGATGGGTCCGGTCGCGGTCAAATACTGGAATCCACAGGTCGGGCCGACCGGGGGTGCGGAACAACCCCTGACCACCGCCCAGCTGGAACTCCTGGACGATGTCATTCGCGAGGCCGAGCGGTTCACCGGCCTGCGCTTCTCCGCCTACCTCGGCGACCTGGGCGGCAACACCGAGGCCTTCGCCCAGGGTCTGCTGTCCGGGCTCGGCACGGAGGCGCCTGATGCCGTGCTGCTGGCCATCTCCCCGGGACAGCGGGTCGTCGAGGTGGCCACCGGAGGTGAGGCAGCGCGGCGGATCACCGACCGCGCGGCCCGGCTCGCGGTGCTCGCCGTCGTGTCGTCCTGCACCGATGGCGACATTCCCGGCGCCCTGATCACCGGCATCCGGATCCTGGCCGATCAGGCGGGGACGCTGCCGGAACGATCGACCTGGTAGACGGCCGGCACCCGCGCCACCCGGCCCCCGCCCGAGGTGGCGGGGCGGACGGGCGGCTCAGTCGCCCGCTGCGTCGGCCACCCGCGCACGGAGGGCGCGCTCCACCCCCGCGCGACCCTCGGACACCAGCCGTCGCAGGGCGGCCGGATGGTCGCCCGCTTCCCAGTCCGCGGTCTTTTCGACGGTGCGCTGGTCGACCGCCCAGCTCGGATAGAGCCCGACCACGACCTTCTGCGCGACCTCGATGGAGCGGCGCGACCAGACGTCATCGATCACCTCGAAGTACCGGTCCACGAACGGCTGCAGCAGCTCTGCATGTGCCGGGTGGCTGAACCCGGCGACGGCGGCACTCTGCAGGGCGTTGGCCATCCCGTCGTCGCTGACCACCCGTTCCCACACGGCCGCCTTGTTCTCCGCGGTCGGGATGAGGGCGCGCAACCTGGTGGCGCTTCGCTCGCCGGATGCGGTCGGATCGGCAGCCGCGGCGGCGTCGATCTCCGCCGGTCCCGCGACCCCGTGCGCCACCAGCGCGCCCAGCAGCGTCCACGCCAGGTCGGTATCGACGGTCAGGCCCTCGAGCGGAGCCGAACCGTCCCGCCAACCGGCGATCTGCGTCAACGTCGCGGGATCGAGCCGAACGCCGGACAGCGCCTGCACCGCCGCCAGCTGGGTGTCGCTGCCTGCCGGCGCCGAAACCGCTGCGCTGTGCAACGCGTCGGCGACGGCCGGCCAACCCTCCGCCGCCGCCCAGGCCGGCTCCGCATAGGCGCCGACCGCGACCTGTAGCTGCGCGAAAACCCTTTGCAGAACCCCGATCTGGTTCTCGGTGGCCATTCCCCGCACCGCAAGGGTGACGAAGTCCCTGGCCCGCATCAGGGCGTCCCGGGTCATCTCCCACACGGCGGACCACAGCAGGGTCCTGGGCAGGGACTCGGTCACAGCGGCGATCCCGTCGACCGCCGCCTGCAAGGAGAGCGGGTCGAGCCGGGCCTTGCAATAGGTCAGATCGTCGTCGTTGAGCAGTACGAGTGCTCCGCGTGGCACCCCCACCAACTCCGGTACCGGGGTGCGGTCGGCGACCACGTCGAGCTCCACCCGCTGCACGCGGACCAGGGCACCGGCCGGTTCGTGGTCGTAGATGCCGATCGCCAGGCGGTGCGGACGGCGTTCTCCCGCGCCCGGCTCGGCCCCGGATTGCAGGACGTCGAAGCCGGTGATGACGCCGCGGGAGTCGACGTCGATGTCGGCGCTGATGGTGTTCAGTCCGGTGGTCTGCAGCCAGGAAGCCGCCCAGGCGTGCAGGTCGCGTCCGGACGTCTGCTCCAGCGCGGCCAGCAGGTCCTCCAGCGTCGCGTTGCCGAAGGCGTGCGCGGCGAAGTACGCCCGTAGTCCGGTGAGGAACTCCTCGAAGCCGACGTAGGCCGCCAGCTGCTTGAGGACGCTGGCGCCCTTGGCGTAGGTGATCCCGTCGAAGTTCACCTCGACGGCCGCGAGGTCGACCATGTCGGCGGCGATCGGGTGTGTCGAGGGGAGCTGGTCCTGGACATAGGCCCAGGACTTCTCGACGTTGGCGAACGTCGTCCACGCCGAGGTGTATTCGGTCGCCGACACCTGTGCCACCACCGATGCCCAAGTGGCGAACGACTCGTTGAGCCACAGGTCGTCCCACCAGCGCATGGTGACCAGATCGCCGAACCACATGTGCGCCATCTCGTGCAGGATGGTTTCGCAGCGCCGCTCGTACAGGTACCTGGTCACCCTGGACCGGAACACGTACTCCTCGCGGAAGGTCACGGCGCCGGCATTCTCCATTGCGCCGGCATTGAATTCTGGGACGAACAGCTGGTCGTACTTGCCGAACGGGTACCGCACGTCGAACGCCCGGTGGAAGAAATCGAATCCCTGTTTCGTCTCGGCGAAAAGCCGGTCGGCGTCGAGGTAATCGGCCAGCGTTTCCCGGCAGAAGATGCCCAGGTCGATCCCGTCGTGGGAGTCGCGGACGACGTGGTAAGGCCCGGCGACGAGCGCCGTCACGTAGGTGCTCATCGGTTCGGTGGTGGCGAAGCTGTGCACGGTGGCGCCGGTCGGATCCGGTTCGGTGCCGGTGGCGGCCCCGTTCGAGACCACCTGCCAGTCCGGCGGCGCGGTGACCCGGACGGTGAACCGGGCCTTGAGGTCGGGTTGGTCGAAGCAGGCGTAGAGCCGCTTGGCATCCGCCGTCTCGAACTGTGAGTAGAGGTACACCGCGCCGTCCACCGGGTCGACGAACCGGTGCAGACCCTCACCGGTGTTGGTGTACAGCCCGACGGCCTCGACGGTCAGGACGTTCTCCTCGTCGAGATCGGCCAACGCCAGCCCGCCGGCGGTGGTCCACCCGCCGACGTCAAGGCGCCGGTCGTTCAACCGCGCCGAGACGATCCCGTCGCCGACGAAGTCGATGAACGTGCTGGACCCGGGTTCGGCGGTGAAGGTGACCGTCGACGTGCTGGCGAAGGTCTTCTCGCCCGGCCCGCCCGCGCCATCTGTGACGTCGATCGCAATGTCGTACGACGACGTCGAGACGATCGACGACCGTTCCGCCGCCGCTGCACGGGTCAGGTTCGGAGCCTGCGACATGCTGGTCCTTCCGGTTCGGGGCCGGCTGTCCGGTCCTGGCAGATCAACCTGGCGGATCGACCTGGGGTAGCGAGCACGCCCATCCACGGCAGATCAATCCGGACAGGCAGTCTAGAGGTGTGGCGGTCCGGGGCCCGCTGGCCGGCCGGGAACAAGATCTCCGGTGCGTCGGTTGCCACCGTAGAGGGCGCCACCGCGGCCGGCCCGCGCGCGGAATTCTGCGGCGCCGCACATCTGCACCTCCGTGCACCCGTACACCCGCAGTATCGATGAGGAGTTTTGCCCGATGACCCACAGCACAGGTTCGACCATGTTCAGCGATCTGCCGTCTTCGTCCGGCTTTCCGGCCGGCACCCAGGCGGCGCCGACGGCAAGGGACCGAGTGGACTTCTGGTTCGACCCGGCGTGCCCTTTCGCCTGGGTCACCTCGCGATGGGTGCTGGAAGCTGAGAAGGTTCGCAACATCGAGGTGCGCTTCCACGTGATGAGCCTGGCGGTGCTCAACGAGAACCGGGCGATCAGCGAGAACTACAAGCGCCGGCTGGAGTCCGCGTGGGGACCGGTTCGGGTGGCCGTTGCCGCCGCGCAGGAGCGCGGCGACGAGGTACTCGCGCCGCTGTACACCGCAATGGGCACGAAGATCCACAACGAGAAGATCGAGGACCGCTCGATCGTCATCGAGCAGGCGCTGGCCGAGCTGGGTCTGCCGGCCGAGCTCGCGGCCGCCGCGACGAGCACCGACTACGACGAGGCGCTGCGAGCCAGCCACCACGCCGGGATGGACGCCGTCGGCGACGACGTCGGCACCCCGACCATCCACATCAACGGCTCCGCGTTCTTCGGCCCGGTGATCACCCGCATACCACGCGGCGAGGAGGCCGGCGAACTGTGGGATGCCGCCGTCAAGCTCGCGTCGTTCCCGTACTTCTTCGAGATCAAGCGCACCAGGACCGAAGCCCCCCGGTTCGACTGACCCGCTGCGATCGTCCCGGCGGGTGTGTCGCTGAACCGGGCCGGAAGCGGCGCCCGGACGCGCTCGGCACCGACCGGGCTGCGCCCCGAACCGCGTCGTCCGCACCGTTAGGGTGAGTAGCGTTCGGCGGATTCCCGTCGTGATCGACCGGACCACTCGTGCAGCCGGGACCGGCAGCCGGTTGCCAGCACGGAGGCAAGGATGAGTTCCAACGGACCCGATCCGTCACCTGACCTCTCCCCGGACGTCGGTCCGCCGTCAGCCGTGTCCCCGACGGGCGTCCCCCTTCCGCCGGATCTCCGCGGTGGCCCGATCGTGGCCGGGGTCGACGACGCCGTCGCCTGTGGCCGTCCGCTGCGGGCGGCGGTCTTCCTGTCGCGGGCCACCGGCCGGCCACTGCTGCTGGTGCATGTGCGACGGCGGGCGATGCCGATGGTGGAGGGCTACGTCCCGCTGCCGGAGGAGATGGGCGCCAACGACGAGGCCGAGGATGCCGTCGAGGCGGAACTGGTTCGTTCGCTCAAAGCCAGCGGTGACCTCGTCGAGGTGACCTGGGAGCTGGTCTCCACCACCGGCGACGCGGGCGCCGAACTCGTCCGGATCGCGGAGGAACGGGACGCGGCCTGTGTCGTGGTCGGCAAGCGGCACACCGGGTTCGCCGATTTACTGCACCGGGTGACGTCCGGGTCGGTGTCCAGGGCCATCGTCGCGCGGCAGAAGTTCCCCGTCCTGATCGTGCCCTGATCTTCTCGGTCGGCGACCGGTGCGGGACACTGTCGGCCATGCGCGTCTACCTGGGATCCGACCATGCCGGATATGAACTCAAGTCCGCCGTCCTGACCCACCTCACCGAGGCCGGGCACGACGTCATCGACGTCGGTCCCGCGCAGTACGTCGCTGGTGACGACTATCCGCCGTACTGCATCGAGACGGGTCGGCGGGTGGTGGCCGACCCGGGTTCGCTGGGCGTGGTGATCGGTGGGTCCGGCAACGGCGAACAGATCTCGGCGAACAAGGTGGCGGGGGTTCGGGCCGCGCTGGCGTGGAACCTGGAGACCGCCCAGCTCGCCCGCCAGCACAACAACGCCAACATCGTCTCGCTGGGTGCCCGGATGCACGACATTCCCACAGCGCTCGGCTTTGTCGACGCCTTCGTCGGCACCGATTTCTCGCATGACCCGCGCCACCAGCGCCGGATCGATCTGATCAGCGCCTATGAGGCGGACCCGGGCCCGCAGGATCTGCCGGGCTGAGCCGTGACCGTGCCGCCCGGACCGGGTGCCCGCCCGAAGGGTGCGGAACCGCCGCGTCGCCGGATCCGCCGTCCGGGCGGTCCGTCGCGCGCGCTGCGGCGATGAGTGGCCGCGATGATCCGTTCGGTGACCTGGCGGTCTCGCCCGTCCTCACCGTGCCGGTCAGCGCCATGGCCTGGAACTTCTCCCGCTCATCGGGGCCGGGCGGTCAGGGGGTCAACACGGCCGATTCCCGGGCCGAACTCTCCGTTCACCTCCCGTCGTTGACCGGGTGGCCCGATCAGGCGCTGTCGACCGCGCTGCATCGGCTGGCCGGCAGGCTGAAGGACGGCTCGCTGACCGTCACCGCGTCGGAGTACCGGCAGCAGATCAGGAATCGGGAGGCTGCCCGGGCGCGGATGGCCGCCCTGCTGCGGGCTGCGACGGCGCCGGCGGGGCCGGTGCGGCGACCGACCCGCCCGACGGCCGGATCGCGGCGACGCCGGCTCGATGCGAAGCGGCGCCGATCGGAGACCAAGCGGGGACGTCGACCGGTCACCGAATGACCCCACCGCGCCGATCGTCAGGAGCCGTCCTGCTGCCGGCGCCGCGGTCGCTCCGATCGTCGCCCCGCCGTGAGGGCGGTCGGCGGGACATAGTGCCGGCGGACGAGGGTGACCTCGGCTTCCGCGACCGCCAGGTCGTCGGCGGTGGGGATGGCGACCTCGCGGGCCCGCATCGCCGCCACCGGAGCCACCTGGCTCGACCGGGTGGTGACCAGCGACCGCAGGGACCGCTCCGCCGCCTCCTCCCGTGACGACCGTCCTGACCTGCGGGCCTCCCGGGGGGCCGGATCCGTTGCCGGAGCGGCCTTCTCGACTGTCGACGCTGCACCGTCGCGCGCACCGCCCCGGCCCGCCGACGGCGGTTCCACCGGGTCGCCGGGCGGTTTCGGGGACGCCGGCTGCCGGCCCGCGGGTCGATGGCCCGGGCCGGGGACGTGCGGCGCGTCCTGCCACGCCGACGGGTTCGCCGGCGGCTGCGGTCCGCTGCCGGTCACCGGGCCGACCGGCTCGACCGGGCGGGCGGCGTCGACGGACGGCGGACCGGCCGCCCTGCGCGCGGCGCGGCGACGCCTCCGTGGCGGGGATTCCGGCGGTTCGGTCACCGGTTCAGCATGCCCCATCGGCCCCGTGCTGCCCGCGCTTCCGGGACGCAGGGTGCTCAGAAGCCTTCCGGGCACCACGGCGTCACCGGCGTCGACAGGGCCGAGCCGAGGGCCAGCAGGGCCGCCGGGTCGCCGGTGACCAGACCGGCCGCGGCCAACCTGCCCATCGGGGTGCCGCCGAGCAGGCAGGCAGCCAGGTCCCGCACGTCCATCCGGATCTGCGCTGCGGCATCGGTCGGCGCCGCCCGTGCACCGTCGACATCGAGGTCCAGCAGCCAGGTTCCGTCGTTCCAGGGACATATCGGGTCGGTCAGCTCCACCACCACCCGCGCCGCCGCACTGTACGAGCGCAGCGGTATCGCCCGATCGAGATCGACGATCCGCAGCCAGACATGGTCGTGCTGGGACACTGTCACGCTGCGCGGGTCGAGAAGCAGTGTGGGCAAGGGATCGTCCAGCCACCCGCGGTTGTAGACGATCTCCCGGGCCAGGTCCAGGTCGAGCACGAAGCGCCACAGCGACGCGAAGGCCCGCGGCGTCGCCGCACAGATCTCCTCCACGGTCAGCCCGAAGTTGGGCCCGCGGTCGTTCCACTCCTGCTTGACCCGGTAGGTGACGTAGCCGTCCGGGTGCAGGCCGAACCTGATCCGGGATCTCCCGGACCGGAAGACCTCGTGATCGGACAGCCGCATGCCCCAGATCCCGTCATGGCGGCCGAGGAACCCAGGTCGGGTCGGTGCCACCCGCTCGTACAGAGCGCGGACCAGCGGCCGCGCCTGCTCCGCGGGCGTGTCGACGACGTTGTCCACTCCGATCCCCGGCCGGAACGCCGCCCCGTGGGAGACCTCGAAGCGGCAGCGGTCGATGGCGCGCCCGTAGCCGAAACGGCCGTACAGGCCGGCCTCGCTGGCGGTCAGGATCGCGACCGCCTCGGCCCGCGTCTCGTGCAACTGGTGCAACTGGCGGGCGATCAGGGCGCGGAGCAGGCCGCGGCGGCGCCATCCCGGACGGACGCCCACCCAGGAAACGCCGGCCGTGGGGTGAACGGCCCCACCGGGAAAGGTGAGCGGCTTGGACAGGATGCAGGCCACCGCGACCAGCCGATCGTCGGCCGCGGGGTCGCGAACGCCGACGAACCGGTCGAGTTCCAGCTCGGGTGCGATGACGTCCCGCAGGAAGTCCTCGGGCAGGTCCTGGCCGAAGGCAGTCGCGTCCAGCTCGAGGATGTCCGGGAAGTCCTCCGGGCCGAGTGCGCGGACAAGCAGCGCAGGGGTCGCCGGGCCGGGGGCGGCGCCACCGTTCGTCCGCAGCTCGTTCCTGGGGGCAGGAGTGGTCGACAGGGTGGTGGGCGATGATTCGGTCACCCGACCACCCTGCCGTACCGGCCGGGGGATCGTCGCGCAATTTTGTGCCCCGATTGTCCGGGGCGGCGGTGTCAGGACCCGGTGCCGGCCGTTTCCGGTTGCCCGATCCGGGAGAGCAGGGACACGTAGTCCGGGTCGGCGATGTCGAACCGCTTGCCGCCCTTGATGCGGGCGAACTCTACGGCCCGCAGCTCGTCGCCCTTGTCCTCGTCGTGACCGATCACCCCGGGGACGCCGGCCAGGGCTGAATCGACCGCCAGGTCCGTCATGGACTTGATCAACTCGAGGTCCCTGTCGTCCGCCGGGGCGGAACGGGAGAAGTATCCCGACTTCTGCACCAGCACCTTCTCGGCGCCCAGCCGGGCGGCGAACTGCTTGGCGAACCACTGCCCGGGGTTGACCTGGTCGAGCTTGACGTGCCCGAACGGATCCCTCGGCACATCGGCACCGGACTGCTCGAGTTCGGCGACGATGCTCTCCAGCCCGGCGCCCTCGGACAGGAAGATCGTCACGTTGCCCACGGTGTCCATCACGGCCCTGAGCCGGTCGGACTCGGCCTCCAGATCGAAGGCGGCCTCTGGGATGTACACGCCGTGCACAGCCCAGGCCTGCCTCGACAGGCCGAACTCCGGCAGCCACTCCTGGGTGTCGAGCCAACGGTCGTAGACACCTGCGGTCGCTGCGGTCAGCCACCCGCAGCTGCGGCCCATCACCTCGTGCACGATGAGCATCCTGGAGTTGGAATTGTGCTCGGCCACCACGTTCCGGGCGAACCGGGCGCCCTCGTCCGCGGCCGTCCAGGCCCCCAGCGACTGCTTGATCGGGATGATGTCGTTGTCGATGGTCTTCGGCAGGCCGACAACCGTGAGCTCGTAGTCGTGTTCGTGCAGGTACGCGGCGAGATCTGCGGCCGTGGTGTTGGTGTCGTCACCGCCGATGGTGTGCAGCACGTCGATGCCGTCGGCGGCAAGCCGTTCGGCGGCCACCTGCAGGGGGTCTGCACCCTCGGTGACCAGGCCGCGCTTGACCAGATCCTTGACGTTGGTGAGCTTCACCCGGGAGTTGCCCAACGGCGAACCTCCGAAGTTCTTCAGCAGTCCCGCTCCGGCCCGGACCTCTGGGGTGACCGGGAGCCAGTCCCCGCGGAGCAGGCCCTGATAGCCGTGCCGGTAGCCGATGATCTCCACCTCGGGCGCGAGTTCGGTGTAGCGCTCGATGAGGTTTCCGACGGCGGCGGACAGGCACGGGGCGAAACCTCCCGCGGTGAGCAGGGCTACCTTGCGCATCGTTGTGGCGCCTTTCTGGGGGCGGTGGCCACGCGCCGGCGTGTGCAGCGGTCCGGTCCGGCGGTGGGCCGGCCGGGCTGGCGGACGGCGGGGTCAGCGTAGCGGCGCAACGCTGCCGGACGCTCTTCCCGTGCTCACAGTCCGGGGCTGGAGTGCATCAGACCGCCGTCGACGAACACCGTGGTGCCGTTGATGTAGGAGCCGCCGTCGCCGGCGAGGAACGCGACGACACTGGCGATTTCCTCGGGCTGCGCCATCCTGCCGAGCGGGATCGCGGCGTCCAGTGTCTTCATCTTGGCCGGGTCGGCCATCGTGGAGGTGTTGATCGGGGTCGCCACCGCGCCAGGCGCGACGTTGACGATCCGGATGCCCTGCGGACCCAGTTCCTGGCCGGCCGTCCGGGTGAGCATCCGCACCCCGCCCTTGGACAGGCAGTACGCGGTGTTGCCGGGCATCGGCCAGTCCTCGTGCACCGAGCTCATGTTGATGATGCAGCCGCCGCCGCCCTGGGCGATCATCTGCTTCGCGGCGATCTGGGTGCCGAAGAAGGCGCTCTTGAGGTTGACGTCCAGCACGAAGTCGTACTGCTTCTCGGTGGTGTCCAGCACGTTGGTCCTGGTCTCGACGCCCGCGTTGTTCACCATGACGTCCAGCCGGCCGAACCTCTTGACCGCGGAGTCGACGAGCATCTGCAGGTCGGCGACCTTGCTGACGTCCGCGTCGACGCCGATCACCCGGTCGTCACCCATGGCGGCCAGCTGCTTCTCCAGCTCGTCGGTGGCCTCCGGGTGGGAGACGTAGTCGATGACGATGCTCGCGCCCTGCGCCGCGAGTTCCAGCACCACGGCCTTGCCGATGCCGCTGTTGCCGCCGGTGACGATGACGACCTTGTCCTTGAGGGTCATGGTGTTTCTCCTGCGTGTGGTTGGTGGTCTTGGCTGGTTGCCGGGTGGCCGTTCGGTGAGGCGTCGGGTGCTGCCGCTGGTGCGTTGCGGCAGGTGCGTTGCGGCAGGTGAGTTCTCGGCGATCAATTCTGCGGGGCCGGAGCGGTCAGGATCAGATGCGCGACCAGCGCCGTCCAGCCCGTCTGGTGCTCGGCGCCCAGGCCCATCCCGGTGTCTCCGTGGAAGTACTCGTGGAATGGGATGTTGTCCTTCCACCGCGGATCGGTGGCGAGCAGGTCGTACCAGCCGTGCACCGGACGGCGCCCGTCGGGGCCGGGCAGGAAGATCGACACCAGCCTGCGGGAGATGTCGTCGGCGGCGGCGCCCAGGCTGCGTCGCTCCCCGGAGCCATTCGGGTATTCGACGGTGAGTTCGCCCGGGTCCGACGATTCGTAGGCGCGCATTGCCTCCACCAGCAGCGCGTTGAGCGGCATCCAAATCGGCCCGCGCCAATTGGAGTTCCCGCCGAACAGGTACGAAGTGGATTCCGCCGGTTCGTAGTCGACGGACGCCACCACCCCGCCCACCCGGACGCTGAACGGATTCTCCCGGTGCCAGGCGGAGATGGCCCTGATCCCGTACTGCGACAGCAGCCCCTTTTCCTCGAACACGTTGTCCAGCACCCGGATGACCTTTTCCGGCGGGACCATGGCCAGCAGCCGGTGCCGCCGACCGTCGATGTCCCGGATGTGGAATGAGGCGCGAAGTTCGGGGTTGTTGGTCAGGAACCACTCGGCCCTGGCGCGGAAGTCGGGAATCATCTCCACGCCGGCCCCGTCGTAGGACAGCGCCGCCAGCACCGGCACCAGGCCGACCAGGGACTTGACCTTGATCGGGATGTCTGTGCCGTCGGTGAGGTGCAGAACGTCGTAGAAGTATGCGTCCTGCTCGTCCCACAGGCCCGCGGTATTGGCCGCGCCGGCGATGGTGAGGAAATGCTCGAAGAATTTCGTCGCCACGTCCTCGTACGCACTGTTCACCGTCGAGAGCCGTAGTGCCATCGCCAGCAGGTCAAGGGCGTACATGCCCATCCAGGCAGTGGAATCGGCCTGCTCGATGTAGCCGTCGGACGGCGGCAGGCTCGATCGGTCGAGTGGTGCGATGTTGTCCAGGCCCATGAAGCCGCCCTCGAACAGGTTGTTGCCCCCGTGGTCCTTGTTGTCCACCCACCAGGTGAAGTTCATCAGCAGCTTGTGGAAGATCCGTGCCAGGAAGGTGAAGTCGGTGCCGCCATCCAGATTGAAGACCCGCAGTGCGGCCCAGGCGTGCACCGGCGGATTGACGTCGGAGAAATTCCATTCATAGGCGGGCATCTGCCCGTTCGGATGCATGTACCACTCGCGCAACAGCAGGACGAGCTGGTATTTCGCGAATCCCGGGTCGATGTGCGCGAGCGTCACGCAGTGGAAGGCCAGGTCCCAGGCCGCGAACCAGGGGTACTCCCATGGGTCGGGCATCAGGAGAACCTCGTGGTTGTTCAAGTGCCGCCAGTCGCCGTTGCGGATCTGACCCCGGCCGGGCGGCGGCGCGGGCTGGCCGGGATCACCGGCGAGCCAGCGCTTCACGTCGTAGTGGTAGAACTGCTTGCCCCAGAGCAGCCCGGCCAGCGCCTGCCGGGCGACCAACGCCTCCTCAGGGCTGACATGCTCGGGGATCACCGCTGAATAGAAGGCGTCGGCCTCGGCCTTCCGGGCCGTGACAACGGCGTCGAACCCCGCGCCGAGGTCGATCGGCGCAGCGCTGGGCCCGGCCGGATCGACGTCCAGCGCCGGGTGCGGAACGCCGACCAGTCGCGCCTTGAGCACGGTGGATCCACCGGGTGGGACGGTGACGGTGTAGTGCAGCGCGGCCTTGGTGCCCTCGTGCGCCGGGTTGACCGATTGCGTCCCTGCCACGACGTGGTCGTTGATCCCGTCCTTGGGATACGGCGTGCTGTTCCGGCCGCCGAACAAACGCGCGTCGTTGGTTTCGTTCTCGCAGAACAGCGGTTCCGGTGTGCCTTCGCCGGCCAGCACCAGCGGCCCGGACCGGGAGTGGAAGCCGACGATCCGGTTCCCGTCCAGCCGAAGGGTGGGCTTGGGGTGGTCGTCGTATCCCCAGGACCAGGTGTTGCGAAACCAGAGGGTGGGCAGCACGTGCAGCGTTGCCTCCTCGGGTCCGGCGTTCTCCACCGTGATCCGCATCGCGAGATCCCGCGGACCGTCCTTGGCGTAGTCGACAGTGACTACCCAGTACCGGTTCTCGTCGAATGCGCCGGTGTCGACCAGTTCGTACTCGGGGTCGAGCTTGCCCCGCCGGGCGTTCTCGGTGAGCAGGTCGTCGTAGGGGAACTCACGCTGCGGGTAGTGGTACCGCCAGGTGTTCCAGGAGTGCGTCGGGGTGCCGTCCAGGAACCACCAGTACTCCTTGACGTCCTCGCCGTGATTGCCCTGCGGGCCGGTCAGGCCGAACATCCGCTCCTTGAGGATCGGGTCCACCCCGTTCCACAGACTCAGTGCCAGACACCAGTTCTGCGTCTCGTCACAGAACCCGGCCATCCCGTCCTCGTTCCAGCGGTAGACCCTGGACCGGGCGTGGTCGTGCGGGAAGAACGACCACGCGTCACCGTCGGCGCTGTAGTCCTCCCGCACGGTGCCCCAGGCACGTTCGGACAGGTACGGTCCCCAGTCCCGCCAGGGGGCGTCGCCGCCGTCGGCGGCGGCGAGCCGGGCTCCCTCCGCGGTCTGCCGGCGGGCGTCCGCGGCGGCCGCATCGTTCGGCATTCCGCCGTCGCCGGACACGCCGGTCGGTGGGGTCTCGGCCATCATCACTTCTTTCGCTGGTTGTCTGTTGCGCAGGCAAGGAAGGTCGCGGCCGGCCGGGCGGCGGGAGCGCTCGTCGGGTGGCACCGACCCTGGCCCGGGTCGCGGGTCACCCCAGGCGCTCGATCAGGTGGTCGGCCACCCGTAGCGCATTCGCGGCTGCGGTCAGCGACGGGTTCACCGCACCGATCGACGGGAAGAAGCTGGTGTCGACCACATACAGGTTGTCCAGTTCGTGTGCCTTGCAGGTGGTGTCGAGCACGGAGGTCGCCGGATCGGCGCCGAACCGGACGGTGCCGGCCTGGTGGGCGACGCCGGCGATCGGGATGTCGTTCTTCATGTACGCGGTGCGGGGGATCAGGTGGTGCGGATTGAGCCCCAGATGGTTGAGCTTGTTTTTCACCCGGTGGTAGAGCTCGTCCAGCGGCTTGGTGTTGTTCGGCGTGTAACTGAGCACGATGTTGCCGTCCGCGTTGAGCGTCACCCGGTTGTCCGGGTGCGGGAGATCCTCGGTGGACAACCAGAAGTCGACCGCGTGCAGGGCGACGTCGGCGAGCGCGAAGGTCGGTGCCAGCGCCGTCTCCAGGGGCTTCTCGCCGCGGTACATCGGCGCCGAGCTCTTGCCGACCATCTGGATGTTTCCCATGGGGTAGGGGAAATCGGCGTCGCCGAAGTAGAAGTCGTTGACCCCCAACGTCTTCTGGAACCTGGTCGGGTTCTTCTCCTTCGAGATTGCCAGAAACGCCCGGCTGTTGTGGAAGAGATAGTTGCGGCCGACCTGATCCGAGCCGTTCGCCAGGCCGTTGGGGTGCAGGTGGTTCGCGCTGTTCAGCAGGAGCTTGGCGGAATTCGCGGCGCCGGCCGAGACGACCACGATGTCGGCGCTGAACCGTTGCTGTTCGCCGCCCACCTGTGCGACGACCTCGGTCACCGCACGGCCGGTCGGGTCGGTGTGCAGCCTGATCACCTCGGTGTTGCGCAACAGGGTGACATTCGGGTGTTCGAGGGCGGGCCGCACCGCGATCACTTCGGCGTCGGCCTTGGCGTGCACCAGGCACGGGAATCCGTCGCAGGTGGCGCAGCGGATGCACGCGCTGTAGGCCGGGTCTGCCTCGTTCAGCAGGATGCCGCAGGGCGCGTGGAAGGGATGGAGTCCGATGCGCTGCAGGTCGTCGAACAGCTGCTGGATGCGCGGCTCGTTGGACACCGCGGGGTGTGGGTACTCGGCGCTGCTGGGCGGCTCCGTCGGATCCTCCCCGCGGTTGCCGTGCACCTGGTACAACTCCTCGGCCTGGGTGTAGTACGGCTCGAACTGGTCGTAGCCGACCGGCCACGCAGGCGAGATGCCCTCGAAGTGCCGCAGTTCGCCGAAGTCCCTCTCCCGCAGCCGGTACAGCGCGGCCCCGTAGAGCTTGGTGGCCCCGCCGACGTTGTAGTGGATCTGCGGTTGAAAGCTGTTGCCGTCCTTGTCGTACCAGGTGTCCGGGGAGACGTACCGGTTTTCCACGAAAACGGCGGTGGAATCCCAGTTCTGCACCTCGCGCGGTAGCCAGTCACCGCGCTCGAGGATCAGCACCCGTTTACCGGTCGGTGCAAGACGGTGCGCGAGAGTGCCGCCGCCGGCTCCCGATCCGATGATCAGAACGTCGTAGTGGTCGTTCACGGTGGCCTCCGGGCTGGGACGTGATCAGGTGGCGGCGGGCACGGAAATGGTCGGGCGGTCGGCGGCGTCGTCGGCCCAGGCGATCCGACCGGGGGTGCCCTCGAGTTCGATGTCGGGGGCCCGCTCGTGATGGAAGTAGTCGTCGGCCCAGTTGAGGAACGCATCGACCCGGCTGTGCACGCCGCTGAGCAGGATGGCGTGCAATCCCAGCCAGGCGGCGAAGGCGATCGGCCCCTCGACCTGGTGGCGGTGGACGCCGACCTCCGCCACCGCGGCATTGCGGCCGATCATCGCCATGATGCCCTTGTCGTGGTAATGGAACGGCTGTAACGGTTTTCCGTTCATGTCGGCGAGGATGTTGCGGCCGGCCCACTTACCGGACTGCTGGGCGACAGACCCGAGTTGCGGGAGCGTGCCACCGTGGGCCGCCGGTACGTTGGCGACGTCGCCCACGGCGAACACGCCGGGGAATCCGGGCACCGACAGGTCGGCGGCGACGTCGATCCGACCTCCTCGGCCCGGGGTGGCTCCGGCCGCCGACGCCACCGCCGAAGCCGATTCGCCGCCACCCCAGATCACCGTCCGGGTGGGCACTTCGGTGCCGTCGGACAGCTGGACCGAGTCCGGGCCGACCTTGGTGACCGCGACCCCGAAGGTGACCGTGACCCCATGATCGGACAGCTTCTCCAGGGCATAGCTGTGCGATTTCTCCGAGAACGGCGCCAGCAGGGCCGTTCCGTGGTCGACCAGATGTACGGCAGCGTTGTCGCCCAGTCGGCCGGCCTCGCGCAGCGCGGCCAGCAGTTCGGCGATGGCGCCCGCGGTTTCCACCCCGGTGGGTCCGCCGCCGACAACCAGCACGTTCAGTGGCCCCGGTGCCGGATCGGGGTCGCAGTGCCGCCGCAATTCGTCCCGCAGGTGCAGCCGGAGGCGCTCGGCGTCGACCACCGAGTAGAGCGGGAACGAATGCTCGTCGGCCCCGGCGACGCCGAAGAAGTTCGGCTGCGCACCGGCCGCCAGCACCAGATAGTCGGCCGGACCGACCGGGCCGTCGGTGGTGGTGACCTCCCGGGTGGCGAAGTCGATGGCGGTCACGTCGGAACGGACGACGGTCACCGTCGGGAGGTCTTCGAAGACCTCGCGCAGCGGCCTGGCGACATCCTCGGCCGGCAGCTGCGAACTGGCCACCTGATACAGCAGTGGTTGGAACTGCAGATATTCGTTGCGGTCGACCAGCACCACCTCGACGTCCCGGTGGCCCAGTTCGGCCGCGCATGCCACTCCGGCCATACCGCCGCCGACGATGACAACCTTGGTCACAGCACCTCCATCACGTGCAACGCCCCCAGTACCCCGAACCCGCGTAGCTCGGCGCCGACCACGTCCACGCCGAGTACCTCGACACCGACGACCGCGACGCCGCGGACCTCCATTGCGGAATCTCACTGTCTCCCACCGGTCCGGATCGGCCATCGTCCTGATCGAATGAATCCCGGGCGCGATGTGATCGACCGGGCTCCGCCGGTGAAGCGCGAACGAACTGCGTCTTTCCCGCAGGAGTCCTCCCGGTGAACAGCCGGTGTGGTACGGGGGAAGCCGCGCCGGACGCGGTGGAATACGGCTGCCGCCGCGCTTCCGGCGAATGTGCCGGTCGACTTTCCGGCTCCTACGCGCCGGCAATGCCCTACATTTCTTGCCATGTCGCTGACCGTTCGACCGGGTCGTCCGTTCCCCCTCGGTGTTCACTTCTCCGACGGTGGCGCAAACGTGGCCGTCTATTCCTCCGTCGCCGACGAAGTGCTGTTGTGCCTGTTCGACGCGACCGGCGCGGAGACCCGGCTGTCGCTGCCCGGGCTCGACGCCGGCGTCTGGCACGGTTTCGTCGAGGGTGTGCTGCCCGGCCAGGAATACGGGTTCCGGGTCCGTGGGCCCTACGACCCGGCGGCCGGGCAACGTTGCAACCCGGCGAAGCTGCTGCTCGACCCGTACGCCCGGGCGATCAGCGGTGCGGTGAGCTTCGGGCCGGCGGTCTACGGGTACGACGTCGACGACCGGTCGCGGCCGAGCACGCTGGATTCGGCGGACTCGGTGCCGCGCGCAGTGATGACGGCGGCATTGCCGGCACTCGGCCCGGACTCGCAGGGGCAGCTACCCGCCGGGGTGGTCCGGCCGAACCGGCTGCTGATGGACACAGTGTTCTACGAGGTCCACGTCAAGGGTTTCACCCAGCTGCACCCGGACATTCCCGAGGCGATTCGCGGCACCTATGCCGGGTTGGCCCATCCGGTGGCGATCGCCCACCTGCAGCAGCTGGGAGTGACCGCGGTGGAATTGCTGCCGGTGCAACAGAGTGTGCCGGAGGCATTTCTCGTCGATCGTGGTCTGACAAATTACTGGGGGTACAACACGGTCGGATTCTTCGCCCCTCATGCGGGGTACTCAGCCGCTGTTCGGGCCGGCCGACCGGGTGCGCAGATCGCGGAATTCCAGGACATGGTGCGCGCGCTGCACGCGGCCGATATCGAGGTGGTGCTCGACGTCGTCTACAACCACACTCCGGAGGCGGGACCGGACGGTCCCACACTGTCGTTGCGCGGCTTGGACAATGCCGCCTACTACCGACTGGACCCTGGCGATCGTTCGCTGTACGTCGACACCTCCGGCTGCGGTAATGCCCTGAACGTCGGCGATTCCGCCTGTCTGCGGATGATCATGGATTCGCTGCGCTACTGGGTGACGGACATGGGCGTTGACGGATTCCGGTTCGACCTGGCCCCGACGCTGGCCCGCCAGGAGGGCGGATTCGATACCGTTGCGGCCTTCTTCGACCTCGTCTGGCAGGACCCGGTGATCTCGCAGGTGAAGCTGATCGCCGAGCCGTGGGACGTCGGCCAGAGCGACAGCTATGACGTCGGGCGTTTCCCACCGGGGTGGAGCGAGTGGAACGGGAAGTTCCGCGACACCGTCCGGGATTTCTGGCGCAGTCACGGCGGGATGCTTCCCGACCTCGCCACCCGGTTGTCCGGGTCGCCCGATCTGTATACCGCGCACCGGCGGGGGCCCGACGCGTCGATCAACCTGATCACCGTGCACGACGGTTTCACCCTCGCCGATCTGGTCTCGTACGACGACAAGCACAACGAGGCCAACACCGAGCACAACAACGACGGAACCAGCGACAACCGTTCCTGGAACTGCGGAGTGGAAGGCCCGACCACCGACCGCACGGTGATTGCGCTGCGGGCAAGGCAGCGCCGCGCGATGCTTTCCACGCTGCTGCTGGCCAGGGGAGTGCCGCTGCTGCTGGGCGGCGACGAGCAGGGTCGGACCCAGCAGGGCAACAACAACGCCTACTGCCAGGACAACGGGATCGCCTGGTGGGACTGGACTTCGGCGGACACCGAACTGCGCGATTTCACCGCGGCACTCGTCGCGCTTCGGCACCGGCACCCGGTACTGCGGCGCCGGGGCTACCCGAAGGACCCGGCGGCGATTCGTTGGTTCACCCCATCCGGCCAGCCGATGACCTCCGCCGATTGGAACGACGGCGGGGCGAAGAGTGTCGCCATGGTGCTGTCCGGGTCGGTCGAGCCGGATCTCGACGACGACGGCGCGCCGCTGTTGGACGACGACCTGGCCCTGCTGATCAATGCCTGGTGGGAACCGTTGATGTTCGCCGTCGACTGGAGCCCGGCGTCCCACTTCACAGTGGAATCCGACAGTTACGAGCCGGCGCGCCGCGGCTCGCTGGTGACCGATGGCAAGCTCCAGGTCGACCCGCGGTCGGTGGTGGTGCTGCGCAGGTCCTGAACTGTTGCTCGGCAAGGGGAGGTGTCCGGCACGGCGGGTGGAGGTCTTCGCCCGTCGCGGATGGCGCGCCTTCTCCTTCGTCGAGTGCGACGAGCAGAACCGGGGATTCAGCTGATGGCCGGTGCGTGCTGGGCGGTCTCGGGTGGCGTTCTGACCCGGCTGCGGAACACCCAGTACGTCCAGCCCTGGTAGAGCAACACCAGCGGCACCATGACCGCGGCCACCACGGTCATCACCTGCAGCGAGTAGGTGCTGGCGGTCGAGTTCGACACCGTCAGGGTGTTCGCGGCCGCCGTGCTGGAGACCAGCAGGTTGGGATAGAGGTTGGCGAACAGCGCGGCGATGATGCCGCCGATGGTGACCGCGGTCGCCGCGAACGCCCGGCCGCCCGCCCTGCCGCCCAGCACCAGGCCGACCGCGGCCACCGCCGCGACGAACGGCACGGCCAGCGCGACGATGCCCAAGGCGCCCGGGCGGGCGAGCGCATACGTCCAGACCACCAGCCCGGCGACCAGCCCGGCGACCGGCATCGACAGCCGCCGGGCGAGCAGTTGCGACCGCTGCAGCACGACGCCCGTGCTGCGGATCGACAGGAAGGTCGATCCGTGCAACAGGCACAGCGCCAGCAGGGTGATTCCGAAGAAGAGCCCGTACGGCGTCAGCAGATCCAGGAAGGATCCGGTGAAGTTCCCGTCGGCGTCGATCGGCAGCCCGGCCAGCAGGTCACCGAGGCCGATGCCGAACAGCAGCGGGGCGAGCACAGATCCGATGGTCAGCGTCCAGCTCCAGGTCGCTCGCCAGCCCGGGCGATCGGACTTGCCGCGGAACTCGAACGACACACCGCGGACGATCAGCGCCGCGAGCAGCAGCCACAAGGCGAGGTAGAGGGCGGAGAACCAGCTCGCGTACCAGGGCGGGAAGGCGGCGAACATCGACGCCCCGGCGACGACCAACCAGACCTCGTTGCCGTCCCACACCGGACCGATGGTGTTGATCGCGACCCGCCGTTCGGTGTTCGTCCGGCCGACCACCTTGTGCAGGGCCCCGACCCCGAAATCGAAACCCTCCAGCACGAAAAAGCCGGTCCAGAAAAAGGCCACGATTCCGAACCACACCGTGCTCAGTGTCATCTCGTCGCCGTCATCTCGTCGCCGTCATCTCGTCGCCGTCATTTCGTCGCCGTCATCCGGCCTGGTGGCAGTCATCCCGCCGGCCCTCAATAGGTCAACGCCGGTGCAGTGCTGCTCGACCCGGGGTCCGAGGGGAGGGTGTCGTCTGATTGCTCCGCCGGCTCCTCCGGGGGCAGGCCGCGCCGGGCGTGCCGGACCATCAGCACCGCCGCGATGACGCCGAGGGTGGTGTACAGGATCACCACGATGCCCAGGCTGATGGCGACCTGCGTCGCGCTGCCCGAGCCGGAGAGCCCGTCCTTGGTGAGCATCAGACCCTGCACGATCCACGGTTGCCGGCCGCTCTCGGTCAGCAGCCACCCGGCGGTGGCCATCGCGAACGGCGCAAGGATCACCCAGGTGGACACCCACAGGAAGAACCGGGAGGTGTCGAACTTCTTGCGCCACAGCAGGAAAGCCCCCCACAGCCCCATGACGAATCCCAGCACGGCGAGGTAGGCCATGACCCGCATGGACCAGTACTGGATGAACACATTCGGCACGTAATAGCCAGGCCCGTACTGCTGGTTGTACTGGGTGTTGAGCTCGCCGAGGCCCTGCACCTCGCCGTCCCAGGTACCGGTCGCCAGCAGCGACAGCAGGTGCGGGATCTCGATGATCTTGGTCGGGGTCTCGTCCTGGTTGTACCCGCCGATCTGGATCACCGAGAACGAGCATGGCTGGCAGGTCTGCCAGTTCGCCTCGGCCGCGGCGATCTTCATCGGCTGGTAGGTGGTTTCGTTGATTCCCAGCCGGCCGCCGACCGGGAATTGCACCACCGATGCGGCCGCGAAGACGAAAAGCCCCAGAACGGCGGTGCCGCGGAACAGCTTCGGGTCCCGGCCGCGCCGAAGGTGCCACGCGGACACCGAGAGCAGCACGGCGCCACCGAAGATCAGCGCCACCATCAGCACGTGCAGATAGCCCCAGAGAAAGACAGGATTGGTGAAGACGTCCGCAACGGACGTCAACTGCGCCCGGCCGGTGTCGGGGTCGATGGTGTACCCGCGCGGATTCTGCATCCAGGAATTCGCGGCGATGATGAAGGCCGCCGACAGGCAGGCGCCGACCGCGACCAACCACGCGCTCAGCAGATGCAGGCCTCTGGGCAGGACCTTCCAGCCGAAGACCCACAGCCCGAGGAACGTCGACTCGAGGAAGAACGCGGCCAATCCCTCCATGGCCAGGGGCGCCCCGAAAACGTCACCGACGAATCGCGAGTATGCCGACCAGTCCATGCCGAACTGGAATTCCTGGACCAACCCGGTGACGACACCCACCGCGATGCTGATCAGCATCAGGGAGCCGAAGAACCTGGTCAGCCGGCGCAACTCCGTGCTGCCTGAGCGGTACCACCTGGTGTGCAGGATCGCCACGAGAATGGCGAGTCCCATCGTCACCGGGACGAAAAAGAAGTGGTAGATGCTGGTTGATGCGAACTGAATTCGGGCGAGGTCCAACTGGTCCATGTCGGCGCCTTCGAGATCGTCATCGCCGCCGCGGTGCTGCGGGCAGAAGTCCGGAAATGAGGTCCAGGGATTCCGTCGTCGTCGACGCTTCCCTCAGCGGCGCCACGTCAGGCTCATCGCGCCACGACGCCATGCTGACCGAGCGCCCGCGCTCGGTGCATCGTCCGGATGGGATGAGTCGCGCCCCCGGGCGGTCGGTGCCGGGGTGCAGGAGCCTCGGCCGACCGCCGCACTGCGGGTGTGGGAACCGCGGAGTTCGCACGGCACGGCGCCGCCAGCTCGGTGCCGAACAAGGGCGGTCGGCGCGTCGGGGTGAGAGGGAGCGGGCGACGAGAATCGAACTCGCATCATCAGTTTGGAAGACTGAGGCTTTACCACTAAGCTACGCCCGCCTTGCACCCGCCGAGGGCCGATGCGTCGTTGATGGTAACGCACTCCGCTAGGCTCGCAGGGCCGCGCCCGGCGATCTCGAGCGCGGCGCCGGGGTGTAGCGCAGCTTGGTAGCGCATCCGCTTTGGGAGCGGAAGGCCGCAGGTTCAAATCCTGTCACCCCGACCACCCCCGCCGAGTCCGCACACCGAATTTCTCACCGGTTGTCCGGTCCGGATCGCCGTGTCGGTGGGCCAGTGAAAGGTCCGGGTGCGGTGGGCGCGGACATCGGCCCGGCGGGCCGCCGCAAGCCCTTCGTCCATCGGCGGCATCGACGACCGGCCCGCTGCCCTAGAATTGACCAGGCTCTGCCCGGCGGCGCCGCCGCCCGATGGTGGTCGCCTGCTGGGGTGGGCCGCAGGACCCCTTACCTCCAGCCATCCCGATCCGGCAGGGCGTCGCAGCACAGGCGAGGCCGCCGGATCATGCCCACCCGAGGAGTACCGCACGTGAAGAGCACCGTCGAGCATCTGAACCCGACCAGGGTGAAGCTCACCGTCGAGGTTCCGTTCGACGAGCTCAAACCACACTTCGACAAGGCCTACGGTGCGCTGGCCGGCCAGGTCCGGATCCCGGGGTTCCGCCCGGGGAAGGTGCCGGCGCGGATCCTGGACGCCCGGCTCGGTCGCGGCACCATCCTGTCGGAGGTGGTCAACGACGCGGTGCCGGCCAAGTACGGCGAGGCGGTGACGGAGGCCAACCTCACCGTCCTGGGCCAGCCGGAGATCGAGGTCACCCGCATCGACGACGGTGACGCGCTGGCGTTCACCGCCGAGGTCGATGTCCGGCCCGAGCTCACGCTGCCCTCGCTGGACGACATCTCCGTCACGGTCGACGACGTGGAGGTGACCGAGGCCGACATCGACGAGCAGGTCGAGGCGCTCCGCGACCGGTTCGCCAGCACCACCGTGGTGGAGCGGCCGGCGGCCGAGGGTGACTCCGTCAGCATCGACCTGAGCGCCAGTGTCGACGGCGAGGTGCTGGACGAGGCGACGACCGAGGGGCTGACCTACACCGTCGGCGCCGGGGACCTCATCGACGGCATCGACGACGCAGTGACCGGCCTGTCCGCGAGGGAGAGCGCGGTGTTCCCGACGGTGCTGGTGGCCGGCGGCTACGCGGGCCGGGATGCCGAGGTGACAGTCACGGTGCAGTCGGTCTCCGAGCGTGCCCTGCCGGAGGTCGACGAGGACTTCGCCCAGCTGGCCAGCGAGTTCGACACCGTCGAGGAGTTGCGGGCCGACCTTGCCGAGAAGATCGGCCGGGTGAAGAACCGTACCCAGGCCGCGGACGCCCGCGACAAGGTGCTCGACGCGCTGCTCGAGGCGACCGAGATCCCCACTCCGGACAGCATTGTCGAGGCAGAGTTCTCCTCCCGTGCGCACGATGCGGTGCACGCGTTTGATCACGACGAGGACGCCCTCACCGCGCACGTCGAGCGGGAGGGCCAGTCCCGGGAGGAATTCGACGCCGAGCTCCGGGAGAGCGCCGTCAAGGCTGTGCAGGTTCAGTTGCTGCTGGACGCGCTGGCCGAGGACCAGCAGGTCGGCGTCAGCCAGGAGGAATTCACCGAACGCGTGCTGTACAACGCGCAGCGGCTGGGCATCGCGCCGGAGGAGTACTTCTCCAAGCTGCAGGAGGGCAACCAATTGGGCTCGATCTTCGCCGAGGTCCGCCGCGGGAAGGCGCTCGCCGCTGCCGTCGAGCAGGCCACCGTGACGAACGCCTCCGGTGAGGTGCTGGACGTTGCCGCCCTTTTCGGGATCGAGACCGTGACCGACGAGGAGCAGCTCGCTGAGGCGCTGGCCGAGGCAGAGGCGGCGCAGGACAGCGGCCTGAGCGAGGCCGAACAGGTCGAGGTCGAGGTGCTGGCGGACGAGATCGTGACCGAAGCCGAGCGGGAGGTGATCGAGGGCGAGATCGAGGACGAGGTCGCTGAGGAGGTGGCCGAAGAGGCCCTGCTCGACGAGCTCGACGACGAGGCGGTTGCCGAGGAGATCGTCGAGGCGGAGATCCTTGACGTCGCGGACCAGGCCGAGGTCGACGTCACGGTGATCGAGGACGACGCCACCCGGGGCTCGGCCGGCTGATCGTCGCGACCGCCGCACGGCCACGGGACGATGCAGCAGCGCCGGGACGGCGTCCCGCGTGCAGAGGTTGTCCAGGTGTCAGTTGTGCGCTGGTCACGCCGTCAGCGAACAGGGCGGCGTCACGCCATCGTCCGCCCCCGGCCAGTGGTTACTGTCGGATGAGATTGCCCCCGGGAGCCCTCGCTCCCGCCGGCCGAATGTGCTTCACACCCACTGGCGTCGCAGTCAGGCGTCGGTCATCGAAGAGGAGTTGTCCGTGAGCCACCGTCACCCGCTCGCCGGCTCGAGGGCCCTTGAGGCCGTCCAGCGACTGGAAGCGATCGCCCCGGGGTTGAGCGCCCCCATGCTGCGCGGAACACCGGGCATGTCGTTGTCGGACTCGGTGTCCGAGCGACTGCTCCGGGAGCGGATCATCCTGCTGGGCTCCGAGGTCCGCGACACCAACGCCAACGAGATCACCTCGCAGCTGCTGCTGCTGGCGGCGGAGGATCCGGAAAAGGACATCACCCTCTACATCAACTCACCGGGCGGCAGCGTCACCGCCGGGATGGCGATCTACGACACCATGATGTGGATCGAGCCCGACGTCGCCACCACGGCCATGGGCCTCGCCGCGTCGATGGGCCAGTTCCTGCTGACCGCGGGCGCGAAGGGCAAGCGGGCGGCGCTGCCGCACACCAGGATCCTGATGCACCAGCCGAGCGCCGGCGTCGGTGGTACTGCCGCCGACATCGCGATCCAGGCCGACATGCTGACGAAGTCGAAGCGGGAACTCACCGAGCTGCAGGCCCTGCACACCGGGCAGCCGATCGAGCGGATCGAGATCGACCAGGACCGCGACCGTTGGTTCACCGCCCAGGAGGCGCTCGAGTACGGATTCATCGACAAGGTCGTCGCGCGCGCCGCGGATCCGTCGACCGACACCACGGCGCCCAGTCCGTCCCTGAAGAAATGACCGGGGAAGAAGTGACCGGGTTGTTCAAGCAGGACTCGAAGGAGACAACATCGTGACTACCGCCAACACCGGCCATCAGATGCCGGGCGGGCTGGCCCATGGCAACGCCCTGAACCTGCCGCAGAGCCGTTACATCCTGCCGAGTTTCGTGGAGCGCACGAGCTACGGTGTGAAGGAGTCCAACCCGTACAACAAGCTGTTCGAGGAGCGCATCATCTTCCTCGGCGTGCAGATCGACGACGCCTCCGCCAACGACGTGATGGCGCAGCTGCTGACGCTGGAGTCCACAGACCCGGACCGCGAGATCATCATGTACATCAACTCGCCGGGCGGATCGTTCACCTCGATGACGGCGATCTACGACACGATGCAATTCGTCCGTCCGCACATCCAGACCGTCTGCCTGGGTCAGGCGGCTTCCGCTGCGGCTGTGCTGCTGGCGGCAGGCTCACCCGGCCGCCGGCTCGCGCTGCCGAACTCCCGCATCCTGATCCACCAGCCGGCCACCGAAGGCGTCTACGGCCAGGTCTCCGACCTGGAGATCCAGGCGAAGGAAATCGGTCGGATGCGTTCCGCGCTCGAGGAGATCCTCTCCCGGCACTCCAACAAGTCCCCGGAGGAGGTCCGCAAGGACATCGACCGGGACAAGATCCTGACCGCGTCGGAGGCCAAGGACTACGGGCTGATCGACAACGTGCTGGAGTACCGCAAGCTGACCTGACGCGGGAACGGAACGTCCGCGGAGCAGCCCGCCCGACACCGGCCGGCGGCCGGTCCACGGTTGCCGCCGGCGTCCGTCCCGGGCTGGTCACCGGGATGCACCCGGTCCGATATTCCGCCCGGCCACGCCCGGGACAGCGGCCGCAACGGGTGGAAATGTGGAATATCTGTCGCCCGGCCATCATTGCCCGATAGGCTGGGAACGCTCGGACGAACTCGACCGGGGTGCCACCGGGCGTGCGGAGAACTGATTTCCGCGAGATCGGCAGACCAGGCTGTGCGCGTTGCCGTGTCCCGCCCGCCAAACCGGGACTGCACCCGGCGCAGCGGGTAACGTCAGCGGTTCTGGCAGTTGTTCCGACAGCAGGGTCCCGTGGGGTCCACAGCGCAAGGGATCGAGAGGGCTCATGGCACGCATTGGTGATGGAGGGGATCTGCTGAAGTGCTCTTTCTGCGGAAAGAGTCAGAAGCAGGTGCGCAAGCTCATCGCCGGGCCGGGTGTCTACATCTGCGACGAGTGCATCGATCTGTGCAACGAGATCATCGAAGAGGAACTCGCCGAGACGAGTGAGGTCAAGCTCGACGAGCTGCCGAAACCGACCGCCATCCGCGAGTACCTCGATCAGTACGTCATCGGCCAGGACGTCGCCAAGAAGGCGCTGTCGGTCGCGGTCTACAACCACTACAAGCGGATCCAGGCCGGCCCCGACCGGGGCCCGGAACCGGTCGAGCTGGCCAAATCCAACATCCTGATGCTGGGGCCGACCGGCTGCGGCAAGACCTACCTCGCGCAGACCCTGGCGAAGATGCTCAACGTGCCGTTCGCGATCGCCGACGCCACCGCGCTGACCGAGGCCGGGTACGTCGGCGAGGACGTCGAGAACATCCTGCTCAAGCTGATCCAGGCGGCCGATTACGACGTCAAGCGCGCCGAGACCGGCATCGTCTACATCGACGAGGTCGACAAGATCGCCCGCAAGTCGGAGAACCCCTCGATCACCCGTGACGTCTCCGGCGAGGGCGTCCAGCAGGCGCTGCTGAAGATCCTCGAGGGCACCCAGGCCTCCGTCCCGCCGCAGGGCGGCCGCAAGCACCCGCACCAGGAATTCATCCAGATCGACACCACCAACGTGCTGTTCATCGTGGCCGGTGCGTTCGCCGGCCTGGAGAAGATCGTCGGCGAGCGGGTCGGCCGGCGCGGCCTGGGCTTCGGCGCCGAGGTCCGCAGCAAGTTCGAGATCGACGGATCCGACGTGTTCTCCGACGTGATGCCGGAGGACCTGATCAAGTTCGGGCTGATCCCCGAGTTCATCGGCCGACTGCCGGTCGTCGCGTCGGTGACGAACCTGGACAAGGAATCCCTGATCAAGATTCTCACCGAGCCGCGGGACGCGCTGTCCAAGCAGTACCAGCGGCTGTTCGACATGGACGGCGTCGGCCTGGAATTCGAGCCAGACGCGCTCGAGGCCATCGCGGACGAGGCAATCCTGCGAGGGACAGGGGCGCGCGGGCTCCGCGCGATCATGGAGGAAGTGCTGCTTCCCGCCATGTATGAGGTCCCCGGACGGGATGACGTCGAACGCGTCGTGGTGAACGCCGAAACCGTGCGCTCCAACGTGTACCCGACGATCGTCCCGCGTGCCCCCAAGCGCACGCCGCGGGAGAAGTCGGCCTGACCTACCGCGCGCACACATCGTCGCAGCAGCGGCGCAAGCACTCAGAAAGCCGCACCGTCTCTCCCAGCTGGTGCGGCTTTCGTCGTGCCCGGTGACCGGCCGTTCGCCGCTACCCGTTGCAGTTGGCGTTGATCCACTGGTCGATGTTGTTCTGCGCCGTGGTGAAGTCGTCGCCGTTGAAGACCTCGGCGGCTTCGCTCAGGCTCTTGCCGTTCACCGAGGCGGCCGCATCGGCGAGCGTCTTGATGTCGGGTGCGAGCTCCTCCGGGACGTTGGCGCTGAGTTCGGCCAGCGAGCCCTGCAGGTCACCGGCGCTGAAACCGCCCGATCCGCCGAGCAGGGCAGGCAGCAGCGCAATGGTGATGCTGGCGTAGGCGCTGGCCACTTCGAGGCACCCGGGCGCAAGTCCGGGAACGTCCAGATTGCTCAGGTTCGTCAGGTCGCTCAGATCGCTGGGCATGCTGAAGTCGGTCGGCACGGTGAAGTCCGTCGGAATTGTCAGGTCGCTGGGCAGGCTCAGTTCCGTCGGCAGGTCGCTCAGCAGCGAGGTGAGCTCGGTTTCGTCGGTCAATGCGACGGTGGTCTCGGTGTCGGTCGACGGCGCGCTGGTCGCGGTCGTGTCCGAGCTGATCTCCGACGTGACGGTGGCGGCCGCGGACGTATTGGCCTGCGCGGACCCGCTGACCGACGAGCCGCAGGCGGCCACCGCGACGACGGTGGCCGCCGCCAGGGCAAGAGCGGCGATGACGCTGGAACGTGACCTCATGTGCACTCCTGCGGACGCGGGCTGGGAACCGTGTGGCGGCTCCGGGTTGGCAGCCGGGAGGAGGCCGCCGAAGCGCGTCCTGATACGGCTTGCTGTCCGAATTGCCGAGGCTGACAGTAGACCATGTGGGTGATCCGTAGCCGTTCGTCCATCGCGGTCGGACCGCCCGCCGCCGCGCAGCGTCCGGGTCGGCCGGTCCGGCCCGGACCGGTCCGCACTGACGCGGTCAGAGCGCGGAGCCGGCCACCCGGTGCGCTCCCGCGTAGAGGTTGAAGCCGCGGGCGGAGGTGAAGCCGATCAGCGTCAGCCCGGTCTCGGTGGCCAGGTGCACCGCGAGCGAGGACGGTGCGGAAACCGCGATCAGCATGCCGACCCCGGCGAGCACCGCCTTCTGTACCAGCTCGAACGACGCCCGGGACGACGTGAGCACCGCGCGATCGGCGATCGGCAGCTCCCCGGCCAGCAGGGCCGCGCCGATCACCTTGTCCATCGCGTTGTGCCGGCCGACGTCCTCGCGCACGGTGCCGAGCGTGCCGTCGGGCGATGCCAGCGCGGCGGCGTGCACCCCGCCGGTCGTCTTGAAGGCCTGTTGATGCCGGCGCAGTTCGTCGGGCAGAGCCGCGATGACGGCGGGCTCGAAGACGGGTCCCACGGGGGACCGATACCGGCTCGCCTTCTGCAGCGCCTCGATCGATGCGGTTCCGCAAACCCCGCAGGCCGAGCTGGTGACGAACGCCCGCGGCTGTGTTGCCCGCAGGGCCGCCATTGCATCGGCAAGACTGACATCCAGCACGTTGTAGGTGTTCTGGCCGGTGTCGTCGACCCCGGCGCAGTACCGGACGGCCAGCACGTCGTCCCGCCCGGTGATGATGCCCTCGGCGTGCAGCAGCCCGTGCACCAATTCGATGTCGGCGCCCGGGGTGCGCATCGTCGTCGAGATCGACGTGCCGCCGATCCTGATCTCCAGTGGCTCCTCGCCGGCGACGGTGTCGGGGAGGGAGACGAAGGCGCCGTCGCGGTAGCGCCGGACCGGTGTTCGGACGGTGATGCGGCTCACCGCTCCACCATGCCAGCGATCACCGCCGGACCATCCTGATCTCGAGGATCCCCACCGAATCGGCCCGTTCCTCGCCGTCCGGAATGAAGTCGTGATGCACGTAGAAGGCGCTCGCCCGCGGATTGTCCCGGTACACCCACAGCAGGGCGGGTCCGTCGCCGAGCGCCGCCGCCAACAGGTCGTTGGCCAGTCCGGTACCCTGGTGGGCCTCCCGGACGTAGATCCCGTACAGCTCCTGCTCGACCGGTGCGTCCTCGTCCCGGGTCGGCCCGGCAATGGCGATGCCGATCACCTCGCCGTCGATCTCACCCAGGAAGTGGTCGGCGTTGCCGGACTCGATCTCCTTGCGGCGGCGGATCGCCATCCGGTGCACGTCGATGCCGTCGAACCGCTCGCTGCCCCAGAGCTCCCCGTACGCCTCGCGCCAGCAGGCCAGATGACAGGCCGCGAACGCCTCGGCGTCTTCGGGCAGCGCTCTGCGGACGGTGGGGTTCGGGCTCATGCGACCACCTTTCGGCGACAGTGTTCAGCGAGGCCCGATTGCGCCCGGTCCTGGCCTCGATCTCGAAGGACCGGTTCGTGTGGGATCAGGTTAGTGCACGCACGCAGCCGTATTTCCGGCACCGGTGAGAGCTTGCCGGCGTTCCGCCGTCGGTTGCGCATCGTTCACCGGGCGGCCACGTCGACGGGGGCGGGTGGTGGCGGGCTCCGCGCCGCGCCGGGCCACGCCGTGCGCGTTTGTGCCCGGACGCCCGACCCTGGTGGCACGATGATCTGGTGCCCGTCTACCGCGACTCCGCTGTGGTGCTGCGGGTCACCAAGCTCGGCGAGGCGGACCGGATCGTCACGCTGCTGACCCGCCGGGAAGGCAAGGTCAGGGCGGTCGCCAAGGGCGTGCGGCGGACGAAGAGCAAGTTCGGTGGCCGGCTCGAGCCGTTCAGCCACGTCGACCTGCAGCTGTACGCGGGACGGAATCTGGACATCGTCACGCAGGCCGTCACGCTCGACCCGTTCGGGTCGGTGCTGGCCGCGGACTATTCCCGCTACACCTGCGCGACGGCCATCGTCGAGACCGCCGAGCGGTTGACGTCGGAGGAACGGGAACCGACGCTGCGGCTCTACCTCCTGGTGGTTTCCGCGCTGCGCGCGCTGTCCGAGACCGGGCGCGATCCGTCCCTGGTGCTCGATGCCTTCCTGCTCAGGGCGATGGCGCTGGCCGGCTGGGCACCGGCGCTCACGGAGTGCGCCCGTTGCGGCAGTCCCGGGCCGCATACCGCCTTCCACGTCGCCTCCGGCGGGCTGCTGTGCCCGCAGTGCCGTGGCGCGGGTGCGATGGGTGCGGCGCGCCCCGCTCCGGCGACGATCGGCCTGATGGCCGCGCTGGCCGGCGGGGACTGGGCCGAGGCGGAGACCGCGGGACCGGTGGCGCGCCGGGAGGCCTCCGGTCTGGTCGCGGCGTTGCTGCAGTGGCACCTGGAACGGGCGCTTCGCTCGCTGGGCATGGTGGACCGGGGGGCCACCGCGGACGCGCTGCCCGTCGAGTACCAGGACACCCGGCATGTCCCGATCGAATACCTGCCCTCGCCGCCCGTCGGGGCGGAACGGGTCGCGAACCCGTGACGGCTCCCCGCCGCCCGGTCCCGCATCCCAGCGGCGCCCGGCCGCCCGCCCTGCCGCCGTCGGCGGTGCCGGCCCACGTCGCACTGGTGATGGACGGCAACGGGCGCTGGGCCAAGCAGCGCGGGCTGCCCAGGACCGAGGGCCACAAGCGGGGCGAGGCGGCACTTTTCGATGTCGTCGAGGGGTGTATCGAGATCGGCGTCACGCATCTGAGCGCGTACGCCTTCTCCACCGAGAACTGGAAACGCTCACCGGACGAGGTGCGCTTCCTGATGGGCTTCAATCGTGACGTCATCCGGCGGCGCCGCGACGACATGCACGCTCTGGGCGTCCGGGTGCGCTGGGCGGGGCGCCGGCCGCGGCTGTGGCGGAGTGTGATCAACGAGTTGGAGTACGCCGAGCAACTCACCAGGAACAACCGCGTCATGACCTTGACCATGTGTGTGAACTACGGCGGGCGGGCGGAGATCGCCGACGCCGCCAAGGCGATCGCCGCCGCGGCGGCGGCCGGCCGGATCAACCCGGCGAAGGTGGACGAGCGGATGCTGGCCCGGTATCTCGACGAACCCGACATGCCCGATGTCGACCTGTTCCTGCGGCCCTCGGGCGAGCAGCGGACGAGCAACTTCCTGATCTGGCAATCGGCGTATGCCGAGATGGTCTTCCAGGACACGCTGTTTCCCGACTTCGACCGGCGGGACCTGTGGCGGGCGTGCGAGGAGTACGCCTCCCGGCAGCGGCGGTTCGGCGGCGTCCTGGAATCGACAGCCTGCCCTGCCGCGCCGACCACGGGGGGCGGGGATCACGGTCGCCGGCGATCACGGCCGAACCGGCCCCGATCCGGGGGGGCCGCCGCCGACGCCCCGAGGACAGGCCAGGCGGCGCTCCGGCACGGCCGGGCCCCCGGCAGTGGCCGCGGGGCCTTCGCCCGGCGCGGAACGCATGCGGCCGGTCGGCACCGCGTCTGGGTCGCTGGCGTCCGGTATCCCCGGCGCCCGCGCATCAGCGGCGCCCGCATCACTGGTTTCGGCGCTCACTGGGGTCCTCGGACCACTGGCCCCGCCGACCAAGAGGTACCGGCCGGGCTCGCTGGAGATCTTCGGCGCGATCCTGCTGCTGGCCATCGTTTTCCGCGGACCGCTGGAATCGCTGCTCGGGCATCCGGTGCTGCAGAGCTGGTCGACGGTCTTCGTCGCGATCTGCGTGCAGGCCACGCCCTTCCTGGTGCTCGGCGTGGTGGTGTCGGGCGCGATCGCGGCGTTCGTTCCGGCGTCGGTGTTCAGCCGGATCCTGCCGGGCAATGCCGCGCTGGCCGTCCCGGTCGCGACCTTGTGCGGGGCGGCCCTGCCCGGCTGCGAATGCGGCTCGGTGCCGATCTCGAACCGGCTGATCCAGCGCGGGGTGGCGCCGTCGGCCTCGTTGGCCTTCATGCTGTCCGCTCCGGCGGTGAACCCGATCGTGCTGATCGCCACCGCCGTCGCCTTCACCAGCGAGCCGAACATGGTGTGGGCCAGGCTGATCGCCGGACTGCTCACCGCGGTGATCGTCGGCTGGATCTGGGAGCGGATCGGTCGGCCGGAATGGATGCGGCCCAGGGTGCCGGCGTCGGTCGGCAGCGGGCAGGCCGGCTGGCGCGTCTTCCTGTCCACCATCCTCGGCGACTTCACCCAGGCCGCCGGGTTCCTGGTGCTGGGCGCGGCCGCCGCGGCGACCTTCAAGACGATCGTCCCTGCGCACATCATGGAATCGATCGGCTCGTCGCTGCTGCTGTCGATCCTGCTGATGGCGGGGCTCGCGTTCATCCTGGCGCTCTGCTCGGAGGCGGATGCCTTCGTCGCGGCGGCGTTCTCCACCATTCCGGTGGTCGGCAAGCTGGTGTTTCTGACCGTCGGGCCGGCGGTCGACGTGAAGCTTTTCGCGATGCAGGCCGGGGTTTTCGGTCGCCGGTTCGCGGTGCGGTTCGCGCCGCTGACCCTGCTGGTCGCGGTCGTCGTCGGAACCTCGGTGGGGCTCGCGTTCTGGGGCTGGCAATGATCGGCCAGGCGGTCTACTGGGTGGCGGCGTCACGGGTGGCGGTGGCATGAACAGGGAAACGCAATCCATCGTCGTCACGCTGCTCGGCGGGCTGCTGGTGTCGATCACCCTGTCCGGCCGGTTCACCTCCTACGTACGGCCCGGGTTCGGACCGCTGCTGCTGATCGGCGGCGGGATCCTGGTCGTGGTCGGCGTGCTGTCGCTCATCCTGGCGATCCGCGCGGACGTCAAGGCCGACCGCGCGCGGAAGCAGGCTCTCGCCGCGGTCCCGGCGGGGGGCGTCCCGACGGAAGCCGCTGCGGGTTCGACCACGTCATCGCCCGTCTCGTCACGCGGCGAGCAGCCGACGGGTTCGGCGCATTCCGGGCCCGACGCTTCGGCCGGCGGCGATCCGACCGACCGGGTTTCAGGTGAGCAGGAGCCGCCGGGTTCGGCCTCGTCCGGAACCGATTCCCCGGCCGACGGCGGTCTCGCCGACCGACCGCCCCCCGACGAGCACAGCGCCGACGAGCACAGCGCCGACGCGCACGGGCACGACCACGACAGCTCCAAGGCGCCCTGGCTGATCCTGGTGCCGGTCCTCGTGCTGCTGCTCGTCGCACCGCCCGCGCTCGGCGCGGACGCCGTTGCCCGCAACGCCAGCTCCCAGGCGCTCGCCGGGATGACGGTCGTCGCCTCGGACTCGTCGGGGAGCAAGGACGCGACCGGCGGCGGGGGCTACAAGTTCAACGACGGCAGCGGCTCGGCCGCCGACTCGTCGGGCTCCCGGCGGACGATGCATTTCCCGGCGTTGGAAGGCCAGAATCCGTCCCTGGGCTTGAAGGACGTCATTCTGCGAGCGCTGTACGACGCCGACTACTCGGTGCGCGACGTGCCGGTCACGGTCACCGGTTTCATCGCGCCGGCGGGGGAGGGCTACACCGACGGTTACACGATTGCCCGGATGGTGATCAGCTGCTGCGCCGCGGACGCCAACCCCATGCAGCTGCACGTCGCGGGCGAGGCGCCGTACCCGGCGAACACCTGGGTGCAGGCCGTCGTCACCGTCGATGCGGACACCGCCACGCTCGCCAACGGATACGTCCCCACCGTCGCGGTCAGCTCGATGACGCCGGTGCAGCAGCCGGATGATCCGTACGAGCACTGAGCCGGAACGTGACGTCTGACTGGCATCGCGAAGGCGTCGGAGTTGCCTCGCGCTTCGTCACGCCGTCCTGAGCCGCCCCGCGAACCACTGCGTGATGTCCTCCAGGGTGAGCGACCCAGCCGCAGCGGCCATCGTGAAGTCGTAGGCGTCGTCCTCGGTGTGCTCGAGTGCGTAGCCGTTGTTGAGCAAGAAGGTCCAGGTCAGCACGACGGCCAACCGCTTGTTGCCGTCGAGCAGCGGGTGATTGCGGACCAGCGACTCGAAGAGCGCTGCGGTTTTGGTCGGCAGATCCGGGTACGCGTCTTCCCCGAAAACAGTCGTCCGCGGACGGGCCAGGGCGGACGAGAGGAGCCCAGCGTCGCGAACGCGGAAGCCCAGCATCGACACAACGGCCAAGGCCTCGTCGTCTGTCAGGTAGTCGAGTTCATCGTCGCGCACCTGTGACTATTCTCCGAGCCGGTCGAGCAGCCCGGCGTTATCCCGGACAATCTGCTCCGCGTTGCTCAGGGTTCGCGCGAGCCTGGCCTCCCGGGCCAGGTACTCCCGGGTCGCCCGAACCACGAGCTGCTGCTTGCTCAAACCCTGGGCGGTGGCGAGCCGCTCAATCTCTCGGTCGAGATCGTCGTCGAGGCGAAGCGTCATGGCCATGTGCCCAGAATAACCGCGGTGATACCAGAGTGGTATCAGATTCCCGGTCTGTGGATGGCGGGGTCGGCGGCTGCGTCACGTGGGACCGAGAGTTGCGTGGAGGTCGGGACGCTCAGACGCGGGTTGTCGCGACCTTTGTGTACCCAACTCGTGCCCGGCGCGGTGGGTTGCGGCAGAGGTGGTGCGGCCGGGACCTGAGTCCGCAGCCGCAGCTGGAGGACTCCTGCACAGCGCCGCAGGGGCCCGTACAGCTCCGCCCGGGGTTGTCAGGCCAGTTCGGCGGCCAGCGCCTCGGGCAGCGTGCGGTGCGCGAACTCGAACCCCGAATCGTGCAGCTTGGTCGGCACGGCCCGCTGGCCGGCCAGGACCTCGTCCGCGAACTCGCCCAGCACGATCTTGAGGGCGAAGCCCGGCACTATCCACGGTGCCGGCCGGTTCAGCGCCCGGCCGAGTTCCTTGGTGAATTCCGCGTTGGTCACCGGGTAGGGGCCGGTCATGTTCACCGGGCCGTGCACCGGTGCGGTCAGCAGGTGGACCATCGCGGCGATCTCGTCGGTGACGGAGATCCACGGGAAGTACTGCTGGCCGGACCCGAGCTTTCCGCCGAGCATGAACGTGGTGAGCGGAGCCAGCTTGGGCAGCAGGCCACCGTCCTTGCCCAGCACCAGCCCGGTCCGCAGGCTGACCACCCGCACGCCGCCGTCCCGGGCGGCGTCGGTGGCGCCTTCCCACTGCACGCACACCTGTCCCAGGAAGGTGTCGCCGGCAGGGAAGTCCTCGGTGACGATCTCCGACCCGTGCGGTCCGTAGTAGCCGACGCCGGAGGCGTTGATCAGCACGGGTACGCCCCGCCGGGCGGCCTCGGACGCCAGGAGCCGGGTGGGATTGACCCGGGAGGACAGGATGAGCTGCTTGTACTCGGAGTTCCACCGGTGGTCACCCACGCCGACGCCGCAGAGGTTGACCACCGCGTCCGCGCCGTCCAGCACCGAGCCGTCGATCTCCCCGCTGTCCGGGTTCCACAGGCTCTGCCCCGGCCCGACGGGGCCGGAGCGGATCAGCTGGGTGACCTCGTGGCCCCGGGCGGCAAGCGTTGTGGTGAGCCGGGTTCCGAGGAATCCGCTCACCCCTGCGGCGACGATGCGCATGTGTGTTCCCCACGGTGCGGTGCGGTGCCGCCCGCGGGTACGCGGGGGCTCGAGTCAGTCGGCTCGCCAGCATAGTTGGCGACGGCGAAGGTCCCTGAACGGCGCGGATTTCGTCCGCACCGGGCAGGGGCTTTCGATCGGCCGGTACCTACTCAGAGTCCGAGATCGCCCTCGAACTCACCGCCCTCGATGCGCCGCTTGACCGTGCCGAGGAACCGCGAGGCGTCGGCACCGTCGATGTTGCGGTGGTCGTAGGACATCGCCAGATACATCATCGAACGGATCGCGATGACGTCGTTGCCGTCGGCGTCCTGGATGACGGCCGGCCGTTTGACGATGGCGCCGGTGCCGAGGATCGCGGACTGCGGCGGAACGAAGATCGGCGTGTCGAACAGCGCGCCCACCGACCCGGTGTTCGTGATGGTGAAGGTGCCACCGAACAGTTCGTCCGGGCCGATCTTGTTGTCCCTGGTGCGCTTGGCCAGGTCGGCGATCTTGCGGGCCAGGCCGGCGATGTTCAGGTCGTCGGCGGACTTGATGACCGGGACGATCAACCCGCGCGGCGTGTCGACGGCGATGCCGAGGTTGACGCTGCCGTGGTAGGTCAGCTCCTTGAGGTCCTCGGAGATCGTCGAGTTGATCACCGGGTGGGCCTTGAGGGCCTCCAGCGCCGCCTTGACGAAGAACGGCAGGAACGACAGCTTGACGCCCTCGCGGGACTCGAAGGTGCTCTTCGCCCGCGCCCGGACGGCCGCCACCCGGGTCACGTCGACCTCGATGACGGTGGTCAGCTGCGCGGCGGTGTCCAGGCCGAGCTTCATGTTCTTGGCGATGGACTGCCGGATGCGCGGCACCTTCTGGGTGGTGCCGATCAGCGCCGCGACGGCGGGGTCCGCCTTCGGCGCGGCGGCGGACGGTGCCGCGGGGGCGGCGGCCGGGGCCGGGCTCTCCGCTGCCGCGGCCGGGGCGGCGGCCTTCGCTGCCGCGGCCTTCGCGGCATCGGCGGCAGCGACGACGTCCTCCCGGCGGATCCGGCCACCGACCCCGGTGCCCTTGACCGAGGTCAGGTCCACGCCCGCGTCCGCCGCGAGCTTGCGGATCACCGGGGTGACGTAGGTGCCCTCCGAGACCGGCGCGGACGGGACCGCCTGCGCCGGCGGCTTCGCGTCGGCCTTGGGTGCCTCGGGCTTCGGGGCAGGCTTGGGAGCCTCGGGCTTGGGCGCTTCCGCTTTCGGCTGGGGCTTCGGTTCGGCCTTTGGCTCCTCCGCCTTGGGCTCTTGCGGCTCCGGCTCGGCGGCGGGCGCAGCGCTCGCGTCACCGATGACACCCAGCTGGGCGCCGACCTCGATGGTCTCGTCCTCGCCGACGGTGATCTCCAGCAGCGTGCCGGCCACCGGTGACGGGATCTCGGTGTCGACCTTGTCGGTGGAAACCTCGAGCAGCGGCTCGTCCAGTGCGACCTCGTCGCCGACGGCCTTGAGCCACCGGGTGACGGTGCCCTCGGTGACCGACTCACCCATCTCGGGCAGCGTCACCGATGTGCCGGACCCGCTGGAACCGCCGGTTCCCGCGGTGGGCTTCTCGGCGGGCGCATCGGTGTCGGTCGACGGTGCCTCGGCGGGCTGTTCGCTCTGCGCGGCGGGCGCGGCGTCCGGCTCGGGTGTCGGCTCCGGTGCACCCTCGCCGTCCGGCGGCAGGTTGCCGCTTCCGCCGGTCACAGCGCCGCCGTCGGCGGAGGGGCCGGCATCCCCGGAGTCTCCACCGGAGTCGCCTCCCGAGGAACCGGATCCGTCACCGATGATCGCGAGATCCGCGCCCACCTCGGCGGTCTCGTCCTCGCCGATCAGAATCTTCTCCAGCACTCCGCCGTAGGGCGACGGGATCTCGGTGTCGACCTTGTCCGTCGAGACCTCGAGCAACGGCTCGTCGACCTCGACCTGCTCACCCTCACTCTTGAGCCAACGGGTGACGGTGCCCTCGGTGACGCTCTCGCCGAGGGCCGGCATCTGGACGGAGTTGGACATGCGTTGCTCTCCTACCTCTGACCGGGTCGTGCTGGTCGTGTGCGAGTGATCTGTTCCCGGCCGGTCGGGTCCGACGTGCGGACGTCCCTGGACGGTTGGTGCGGAACGGTGGAGCTGTCAGTCGTGGACGTGCAGCGGCTTTCCGGCCATGGCGAGCATCGCCTCGCCCATCGCCTCGTACTGCGACGGGTGACCGTGCACCATCGGTGCGACATCCTCGGGGAAGGCCTCCCAGCCGACGATCAGCTGGGCCTCGCCGATCAGCTCGCCGATGCGGGCGCCGACCATGTGGATGCCGACGATGGGACCGTCCTTGGCCCGGATGACCTTGATGCCGCCGGCGGTCTTGAGGATCTGCGACTTGCCGTTGCCGCCGAGGTCGTAGATGTAGGACTCGATCTCGCCGTGGACTTCCTTGGCCTTGGCCTCGGTGAGGCCGACGGAGGCAACGTTGGGGTCGCAGTAGGTGATCTTCGGGATCTTCTCGTCGGGGATGACGACCGGGTTGAGCCCGGCGATCTCCTCGGCGACGAAGATGCCCTGCTGGAAGCCGCGGTGCGCCAGTTGCAGGCCGGGGACGATGTCGCCGACGGCGTAGACGTTCGGCAGGTTGGTGTGCAGTCGCTCGTCGGTGATGACGAAGCCGCGGTCCATCGTGATGCCGGCTTCCTCGTAGCCGCAGCCGGCGGTGAACGGGCCTCGGCCGACCGCGACCAGTAACAGATCGGCGGTGAGCGTGGTGCCGTCCTCGAGGGTGACGGTGACCCCGGAGTCGTCCTGGGTGACGCCCTGGAACCGTACGCCGGTCTTGAAGGCGATCTTGCGCTTACGGAAGGCGCGCTCGAGATGCTTTGCCGCCCACGGGTCCTCGAGCGGGACAAGGGTGGGCAGCGCTTCGACGATGGTGACGTCGGTGCCGAAGGACGCCCAGGTGGAGGCGAACTCCACACCGATGACGCCGCCGCCGAGGACGATCGCCTTCTCCGGGATCCACTCCAGGCTCAGCGCCTGCGTCGAGGTGATGACCCGACCCTCGATCTCCAACCCGGGCAGCGTGCGGGAGTAGGAACCGGTCGCGAGGATGACGTTCTTGCCGATGTAGGTGTCGTCACCGACGACCACCTTGTTCGGGCCGACGAATTTGCCGGTGCCGTCGACGGTGGTGATGCCGCGCGACTTCACCAGGCCGGTCAGTCCCTTGTAGAGCCGGTTGATGATGCCGTCCTTGTACTTCAGCAGTGCGGGGACGTCGACACCGTCAAAAGTGGTCTTGACGCCGATGGACAGCCCCTCCCGCGCCTCGTCGGCGACCTCGGCGGCATGCAGCAGGGTCTTGGCCGGGATGCAGCCCCAGTGCAGACAGGTGCCGCCGACCTTCTCCTTTTCGATCAACACCACCGACGAACCCAACTCGGCGGCGCGAAGGGCCGCGGCATAGCCACCCGAACCCCCGCCCAGAACCACCAGATCGACGTTGGTCTCGGTCATCGGCGAGTGCTCCCTCTAGATCAGTCAGAACAGCCAGTCAGAACGGTCGGTCAGAACAGCAAGTCGCATCAGTCGTTCGGCACCGTCAGGTGCGATGCGGTGTCCATCTTGGCATCCCGGTTGGCGGGGCGCCGGGCGGGTGCGGCTGCGCCCGCGGAGCCGCGAAACCGCCGGGCCGAAGCGCCGATCAGGGAGAATGGACAGATCAGGCCGCATCGGTGCAATCCGGGCGGCGAGGCGACTCATCGTCGCTTGGCCCGGGTGACGGCACGACAGCGCAGTACCGATACCGCACGACACCGCCCTCCGGCGGTACGACAGGAGTTGACCGATGGGCATGTTCTCGTGGCTCAAGCGCTCGAAGACGCCGCGCTCGACGTCGGCAGGATCCGACGGCGACGGCGGCAAGCTGAGCCGCGCCGACAGCAAGGCGGTCGCGGTCGAACTCGGAGCATGGGCCGCCGCTCGGCGCGGTGTCGAGGTGTTCGTCGAGCCCAGGACCGCGGTCACCGAGACCAGCCTGGTGCTGGTCGCGCACGACGGCGAGTTCACCCGCCGCCGCATCGCATCGCCAAAGGCGGCGCAGAAGTTCGCCCACGACAACGCGCTGCCCATCTATGACGCCACGGTGGTCGGATACCCGCAGCGGATGCGCGACTTCTCCCGCAAGCAGACGATCCTGCTGCAGCGGATGGAGCAGGACTTCCTCGACGACTGACCTGCTGCGCCAGGTGCTGGTCGCCGCCTTCACGCATCGCGCGGAGATCGGCGTCGGAGCGGCCCGCGCCGGCCCCGGCCCGCCGTCAGCGAACCGCGATGTCCGAGAGGGTCGCCAGCAGTGTCCGGACCGGCACGCCGGTGCCGCCGGGACCGGTGTAGTCCCGCGCCTTGCCGTCGTTGAACGCGGGTCCGGCGACGTCCAGATGCACCCAGTCCACACCGTCGGCGACGAACTCGGACAGGTAGTGCCCGGCGATCAGCATCCCGCCGCCCGGGTCGCCGGCGATGTTCTGCAGATCGGCCAGCGGGGAGTCCAGCCCCTCTCGCAGATGCGGCGGCAGCGGCATCGCCCAGCCGTCCTCGCCGACCTGCCGGGCGATCTCTGCCACCCGGTCGCGCAAGGCCGGCGTGCCCATCACGCCCATGGTCCGTTTGCCGAGCGCGACGATCTGCGCGCCGGTCAGGGTGGAGGTCTCCAACAGGACGTCCGGGTTGTCCTCGCAGGCCCGGACGATGGCGTCGGCCAGCACCAGTCGGCCCTCGGCGTCGGTGTTCAGCACGTGCACGGTCTTGCCGGCGCCGGTCGTCTTGCCCTTGCTGTCGACGCCGCCGTAGTGCCGCAGCACGTCACCGGGTCGGTAGGCCGAACCCGACGGCAGGTTCTCCGCGAGCGCGGCGTAGCCGATCACCGTGACCGGCAGGGCGAGCCGGGAGGCGGCGACGACGGTGGCGACAACGGCTGCGGCACCGGACATGTCGCTGGTCATCTGATCCATCTTGGCGGCCGGCTTGATCGAGATGCCGCCGGAGTCGAAGGTGATGCCCTTGCCGACCAGCGCAATCGTGGCCCGCGACTTCGCGGGCGTGTAGGCCAGCCGGACCAGCCGCGGCGGGCGGGTCGACCCGGATCCGACGCCGAGGATGCCCCCGTACCCGGCCTTGGCCAGGGCCTTCTCGTCCAGTACCTCGACGCGCAGCCCCTCTGCACTGCCGGCGGTCGCGGCCCGATCCGCGAACACGGCGGGCGGCAGGTCGTTGGGCGCGGAGTTCACCAGGTCCCGGGCGAACGCGACCGCTTCCGCGGTGATCACCGCCCGATTCAGCGCGTCCTTGGCCGGCTTCGCGGCGGAACCGACGGTGAGCACGATGGAATCGACCGGCGCCGATCCCGGCTTCTTGTACCGGTCGAAGACGTACGCGCCGAGGAGATGGCCCTCGGCCGCGGCGGTCAGGTCGAGCGCGCCGAGGGTGGAGACCGCCTTCGTCCGGCCAGCCATCGCCCTGGACGCGGCGCCCGCCGCGCGCCGCAGCCTTTCCGATGCCGCGCCGTCGTCCCCGGATTCCGGTGCGGGTGCCTCGCCGAGACCGACCACGACGATCCGGTCCGCGGCGACGAAGCCCTCGCCCGGAATGGTGGTGACCGACCCGGCCTTACCGGTGGCGCCGGCCAGTCCGGCCGCCTGGATCGCGCCCGCGAACGCGGGGTCGGCGGCGACCGGCCCGTCGTCGCCGGAATAGGCGGCCACGACGATGGCCTCGGCCTTGACGGTGGCGGGTGCGGCGGTGGTCAGTGACAGTCGGGTCATCGGTGCGTTCCGTTCCTTCGGATGGGCGGTGTCGGACGGGCGGCCCCGGGCAGATCGCTGCCTGGACGTGGTGGCGCGCACAGCAGCACCGACCGTAGTCGGCGCGGTGTTCCGCGGCCCCGCAGGCTACGGTCGGCCCATGTCCGACCTGGCAGCCGGCACGTCCGGCGACATCGATCCGATCACCGGGACGCCGCTGCTGCACTCGCCGCTGCACGAGGCGCATGTCGCACTCGGCGCCACCATGGGGGCTTTCGGTGGCTGGGACATGCCGATCTCCTACGCGGGCGCCGGGGTCGTCGCCGAGCACACCGCGGTGCGCACCGCGGTCGGCATCTTCGACGTCTCCCACCTGGGCAAGGCCTCGGTCACCGGTCCCGGCGCCGCGGCGTTCGTCAACGACTGCCTGACCGCCGACCTGAGCCGGCTCTCGCCCGGTCAGGCCCAATACACGATGTGCTGCAACAACAGTGGCGGGGTCGTCGACGATCTGATCGCCTACTTGGTGTCCGGCGACGAGGTCTTCCTGATCCCCAACGCCGCGAACACCGGGCTGGTGGTGGCGGCCCTGGCCGCGGCAGCTCCGGCCGGGGTGACGGTGACGAACCGGCACCGGGACTTCGGCGTGCTCGCCGTGCAAGGACCCGCATCGGCGGAGGTGATGCAGGCGCTCGGGCTCCCGTTCGAGCTCGATTACATGTCCTGGGTGGACGGCACCTTCGACGGCGGGCAGGTCCGGATCTGCCGGACCGGGTACACCGGCGAACGCGGCTACGAGTTGGTACCGGCCTGGGACACCACCCCCGCGGTGTGGGAGGCGCTGACCCACGAGGCAGGGGTGCGGGGCGGCCGGCCCGCGGGGCTGGGCGCGCGGGACACGTTGCGCACCGAGATGGGCTACGCGCTGCACGGCCAGGACCTGGGCGCCGACATCACCCCTGTGCAGGCCCGGGTCGGTTGGGCGGTGGGCTGGAAGAAGCCGCGCTTCTTCGGGCGCGACGCGCTGGTGGCCGAGAAGGCCGCGGGACCCGGGCGACAGTCCTGGGGGCTGCTGGCGCTGGACCGCGGGGTGCTCCGCAGCCACCTCGGCGTGCTCGACAGCGCGGGGGAGCGGATCGGCGAGACCACGTCCGGCACCTTCTCGCCGACCCTGGGCAAGGGCATCGCGCTGGCGCTGATCGACACAGCTGCTGGGGTGCAGGACGGTGACGAGATCGCCGTCGACGTCCGGGGGCGAAAGCTGCGGGTGCGGGTGACCAAGCCGCCTTTCGTGCCGGCGCACGTCCGCTGACCCAGGCCGACCCGGCCGTGTTCAGAAGGAAAGTGACACTCGACCACACCTGAAGTCTTCGTTTCGTTTCAGGGAACCCTCAAACAGCGCTTTCTGGGATGACGTTGATTCTTATCCTGTGCAACGCGAGGTACGCGCTTCGAATTTCCCAACTCGCATAACTTTCAATTATCGGCGGTCAGCTGACGGCGGGTGTAAGTGACCATGCCCAGGTTCGGCGATTCTCCGAAAGATCTGCCCGAACGCCGCTCAACCTCGATCGTGCATGGGTCAGACCGTGACTGGTCCTGTCGGGGGTTGTTGATCATTGCCGCGTTGTTGGTTGGTGCAGTCGGGGACGTGTTCGGCTGTGACCATGGCTGGCCGCCGAGCGGCGGGCTCACCATCTCGATTCTCAGCCCCTCCGTGGATGAAAGCCATCCGTTTGGGCAACATTGAGGGGTCGAAATCACCATCCGGCGGATTGTGCCGTTTTGGCACGGATGAGAGGATTCTGAGCCGTTGCTATCTGGGTGCTGACACACCCTTCTCTCCGCTGGAACGGAGCAGCCGAGCGTGGCGGTGAACCGGAATTTTGGCGATGCGGGTCTCATCTGGACCGCGAATCCACGGGATGTGACACAGCATTCCCAGTTCTGGGATCCGGACCAGCGCTACCTGGGCGGGTCCGCAGTGGGAGTGCTGGCGGATCCGAGCGGTCCGGCTGTGGTCTGCTGGGGTCGGTCACCCGAGCGCGGCACGGCCTATCCGGAAGTGTTCATCGCCGCATTCCCGGCGAACGGTGCCCCCGCTCCGGAATTCACCGCGGCCGGCACAATCATCACTCGGATCTCCGAGCAGGGACTGGCCGCGACGCCCTTGGCGTGCTGCGACGCGCCGGGCGGCGGGGCGGTATTGCTCCGGCACCAGAGCGAACGGCAGGTAGGCCCAGGTGCCGTGCGGTTCGACATCCGACAGGTCCGGCCCGCGCAGGTTGGATGGTCGGTGGTGACCACGATCCCGGTGCATGCGTCCGGATTGGTCGACCCGGGAGCAGATCCCTCTCCCTCGCCGGTCCAGATGATCTCGATCGCAGCCGGTTTCGTCGTCGTGTCCGCCGGAACCAGGTCGGCGCGAGTGGCGCAGGTGGATCAGGCGGGCACCACGACGGCGCACGATCTGCCGCTCGGCGGCCCCGGATCGGCGCTGCCGGGGCTGGTGGATCTCGGCGTTGCGTCGGTCGGCTTCGACGGCACCTGGCTGTCGATCGCATTGACCGCCCAACTGAACCACCCGGGCATCGGCGCCGCATCCGTCGGCGCCATCTTGCGGGTGACGCCGGGCGGCGCCCGCGACGCAGGGTTCGGGGACAACGGCCTGTGGGTCGGTCCGATCAGCCTGCAGTTGCGGAACTTCGTCTGCGTGGCGGGCTTTCCACATTGCGTCGTGGGCTTCCAGGATCGCGACCAGGAGTTGATTGCGATCGCGCCCGGCCCGGGCGGAACCGACCTCGACGACACCTTCGGCGTGGGCGGAATTCTGCGATTCCCGTTGGGCGCCAAGCCTATCCGGTCGGCCGCCGCTGTCGACGACGGCAACTACTCGTATTTCTTCGCCCGCGTGGACGAGCGGATCGCGGGTTGCAGGTTCGATCGCGGCGGGCAGGTCGCGACGTCATTCGGGGTGGCCGGCATCGCTGCCGTTCCCGCGGACGGTCCTACCACACGTCCGGAGGATGTTGGCGTCGCCCTGCTGCCGGTGCAGGCGAAGATCGCGGGCGGACGAATCCGGCTGGCCCTCACCTGGCTGGTCCGGGGGATCGACTTCGATCGGCTGCCGGCCGTGGCTGTCATCGACCCGAACACCGGCGCGCTGGACCAACAATTCGGTGCAGCCGGTTTCGCCCTGCACGACGCGGTGGGCCGGTTCGCCGCCGTGCTACCCGATGGCACCACCTTCCACGTCGAGCGAATCCGGGACTGGATCGAGTCCACCATCGTTCTGCGCCGCGCGGATGCCGGCGGCAGGTTCGTCACCCGGATCAGCCTGGCGACGCCCGGCGTCTCGGGCGCGGAGATCGCCGATCTGTGCGCGACGGAGAACGGCCTCGTGGTGGGTGGGGCAGGTGTTCCGGGTTGGCTCGCCCGGCTGCGATCCGACGGCACGCCCGATCCGACGTTCGGCACGGGTGGCGTCGTCACCGTCGGCCCGGTTGCCACCGCAGCCAGCGTCACCGTCGTCGGCGTACTCCCGGACGGCCGCGTCACGATCATGGTCGAAGATCGGATCAGCCGGCTGCAATCCGACGGCACCCCCGATCCGTCATTCGCCGAAGGCGGATCCCTTGCGGTTGCGGGATTTCGCCACATCTCCTCCCCGACCAATCCGGTCGGCCCGCCATCGTCCAGCGTCCCCTTGTTGCAGGACGACGGCTCGATAATCTGTGCGATCGGATCCAGTGCCTACTCGACGACCAGTCCCTCCCCGCAAATCGGACTGCGCCGGATCACCCCAGCCGGAGCGTATGACCGCGCGTTCGGACTCGCCCCGCCCGATGTCCTCGAGCTGATCGCGCCGGCCGGAACGATCATTAGCCTGGTGCAGGGGACCGGTTCATCCCGCAGCGGTTTCTCTTCGGGCATGCCGGTCGGCGCGGCCTGGATGGGCGGGCTGCTGTACGTGATCGCCGCCGTGACCTCCGGCGGTCTGGTCGACCCACACGAAGCCTCCGGTAGACCGTCGCCGGCCTACGATGCACTCCTGGTCTCGCGGTGGCACGCCGACGGCCACCTGGACCTGGCTTTCGGCGGGACCGGTTATCAGCTCGCCGGGCTGGATCCGGATGCGGTTCAGTACCGGCCTGGCGGTATCGCGCTGGCCGAGGCGACTTCGTTGCTGGTCTTCGGCACCGCCGGAGCGGCTACCACGGTCACCCACTCGGTGGGTGGGCAGTCCTACCAGTTGACGCTGCTCGAGCGACCCGAACCGGCGGTCTTCACCGTCCGACACCCCAGCGGCTTCGACGCCTCATTCGGGCAGGGCGGCGCCGATCGTCTGCAGATCCAAGAGTTCCAAGGCCGAGTGATCGCCGCCCGGGGCACGGTAACCAGTCTTCGCCGCCTCGACGAAGTCCGGGTGCGGTTCGTCTGCCTGGACCCCAGAACCCAGATGGCGATCGCAAGCCACCCTTCCGCATCGAGCCTCGGTGGGGTCGGGGAATTCCGGTATCAACGTCTCAGGTGGCCCGGACCGCAGGCATCGTCCTATCGGCCCGAGTCCGACGCCGTCACCCAGTAGGACCGCTGGTCGCCCGACAGCTGGCCGTGGGTGCCGCGCAGCTGTTGTAGGCCGGTGGTCCTCTCGGCTTCGGTGGGGTGGTGGTTCGGGGTTGGGCCACGCGTCCGTGCCACCGGGGTGCAGCAGCCGCCAAAAGGGTTGGACAGGTTGTCCACTGTGCGGCTGATTCACCCAGGCGGAGCGTGCGTGCGGGTCAGGCTCGTCAAGCCTGACCCGTCACGGTGATGGCCGAACATCGACGCCTCGGTCGTTCACGAGCGCGCCGGAGCGGGCGGGCTCCCCGCATCGGTGCGGACGTCGGCCCGGGCAGTCGCCGCCTCGTCGAGAAGACCTGCCCGCCAGGAGGTCAGCAGCACCAGCGCCACCGCCACGGCGACGACCGCGATGCCGTTGACGATGCCCCAGTGCACGGCCAGGCTCCGGATGTCGTCGGCGCTGATCGTTGCGCTGCGGAACTGCGGATTCACTGTGCTGATGAGGTACTGCTTCGCGGCGAACGCCACCACAAGGCAGGCCAGGGCCCAGCGACCGCGGAGAGCGGCCGAGCGGGGCGCATGCCGGTGCAGGCGGACGACCAGTACCACGGCCATGACGAGGCCGATGGGCACCCACGGCAGGTAGAAAAATAGCGGGCTGCCGGGTTCCAGAGCACCGACGCTGCCGGGTTGTGGGTCGGCGTAGGTGTGAATGTTGGTGACCAGTTCCTCGTACAGGTTGCCGAACAGTTGGATCGACAACAGCACCACGACAACGACAGTCAGTCGGCGCGTTCGGCGCAGGAGGGTGGCGGCGGCGGTGAGGTTCATGAGCGACTCCCGGTGAGCAGAAACAGTTGACTGCTTCTTTGTATCAGGTGACTGATACGGTTGTCAGCGTGCACGACGGAGAAATTGAACCGGAGTCATTCGTCGAGTACCGCCTGATCCGTGTCGCCGACCGGTTGCGGCGGCGGTTCAGTGATGCCTTGCGTCCGCACGGGCTGACGCCGGGACAGTTCAGCGTCCTGGCCGTGCTGCAGGCGCGGCCCGGGGTCACGGCGGCGGACCTCGCGCGGGCAGTGTTGATGACGCCGCAGAGCATGGGCACGCTCATTGAGCAATTGGAGCGGGCTGGACTGGTGCACGAACGTCCGCGGCGCGGAAGGGGAGTGCCGACACCGACCGAGATCTCGGCGGGGGGCAGGCGCGTCCTGGCTGAAGCCACCGTCACCGTGCGCGAACTGGACACGCAGACCCGGCGGGCGCTCGGCGAGGACGTGACACCGCTGCTGGACAGCCTGGAGCGCCTGACGAATCATCTGGACCAGTGCTGACTTTCCGTGCCCAGCTCGGCGGCGGCCGCCACGGTGCGCGCTCCGCGGGAATGACCCCTGCAGAGCGGTGCGTCGCGCACCGTACTGCTGCACACCGCCGTGCGGACGCCGATGAACCGTGACCCGTCCGTAGTCGTCTTCGACGTCAGCGAGCCCCTGTCGCACATGAGTCCGATGGCCGGCCGGGTCGCGGACCTGGGTCAGCGGCCCGACAGGGCCACGGCCGTGGCCACGACCTGCCCGGCGGGTGGCCGGTCGTCCGGCGAGCGCGGTCGCCACAGGACGCGAACGACCCCATCGACCAGCACGGCGTCTGCACCGAGTTGCCGGGTGTCCTCCTCGGCCGGCCGAGGAGCACGTCCCACCGGTCGATGCCGGGCACTGCTCAGAACGGCGCGGGCGTACACGGCGATCGTGGCGGGGTTGTACACCCTCCACAACGGGGCCCGACCGATGCCGAGGCGGGAGTAGAGCCGGCGCTCCGGGTCGGAGAGAACCACACCCCGCCACCCGATCCCGCGAGCAATCGCGGCCAACCGGGCGACGGGACTGAATCCGACGAGCACCAGGGAGACCTTCCCGTCGTCGGGTCGCCGGTCGTGCTCGGCTTGCACCTGGACCAGGTGCTGCTGGCAGGGCAGTCAATGCCGGTGGCGCATGAGCACCACGAGCTGGACGCCGGGCCCCGCCACTCGGATGGTTCCGGCCGTCGCGCTCACGAGGTCCAGGTCGTCCAACCGGATGCTCACCTGCTCGGCTTGCGGCACCTCGACCTCCTTGGTGATTCGACGGCGCACCCCTGGGACCGCCGGCCGTGCCGGTCCTGAACAGGAGGTGATCGAGCGGAAAGGTGAAGGTGGATCCCGTACTCGCGTGCCTGGTCGACGTCATCATGTCCTGCGAAGATCACTCCGGGCGCGACGTGGCGTGGCGTGGCGGACAGAGCCGTGCGGTGAAACCGCGGATCAGCATGCGTCAACGCCTCGCCGCCGCCGACGACGTCACCAGCTGTCTGCAGACGCGCCGCCTGGTGCAGCGCTCCCGCGACGGCGAAACCGGGGCCGACCTCGCCGCGGGCATCGCCCGGCACCTGCGGGCCAGCGGGCATGTGGGCCGTCGGCGCAGACCCGTCAGGCGATCAAGGCGGTGATCGCGGTCCGCATCCCTTCTGCCTGTCCCGGCGGTAGACCGGTTGACCGCGTTGTCCGGTCCCTCGGGCGGCAGGGGTGTCCCCGGGGCGTCGAACCAGCTCGCCGCACCGCCCGTGGGAGGGTGGCCGGACCGGACCGGCCTCGAGAGGACCACCGAGCAGAACAGCATGGAGGCGTGGATGAGTGGTCCGCCGTTCGATCTGCTCGTCGTGGGCGGCGGCACGGCCGGGCTGGTCGGGGCCCGCACCGCCGCGTTGCTCGGGGCCCGCGTCGCCCTGGTGGAGCGTGGCCGGCTGGGTGGGGACTGCCTGAACGTGGGTTGCGTGCCCAGCAAGTCGCTACTGGCGGCCGCTCACCGCGCCGCCGCCGTCCGCTCCGGCGGCCGACTGGGCGTCCACGTGGACGGCGTCCGGGTGGACTTCCCGGAGGTGATGGCGCACGTCCGCGGCGCGATCGCGGCCATCGCGCCGACGGACTCCGCCGAGTCCCTGCAGGAGGCCGGCGTTCGGGTGCTGCGTGGGGACGCCGCCTTCGCCGGACCGGACCGGCTGCTGGTCGGCGGCCGCGAGGTGCCGTGGCGCCGGGTGCTGCTGGCCACCGGGTCCGCGCCCACCGTGCCACCGATCCCCGGCCTTCACCAGGCGCGCGTGCTGACCAGCGACTCGGTGTGGGACCTGCGGCAGTTGCCCGGGCAGCTGGTGGTGCTCGGCGGTGGCGCGATCGGATGCGAGCTGAGTCAGGCGTTCGCCCGGCTGGGCAGCCAGGTGACGTTGATCGAGTCGGCGCCACGGATCCTGGTGAAGGAGGACCCGGACGCCGCCGCGCTGGTGCATGCAGCCCTCGAGGCGGACGGCGTGCAGGTCCTGGCCGGCACGACGGTGACGCGGGCGCGGGACGGCGTGGTCGTCGTTCGCCGCGGTGGCGCAGCCGAGCGGCAGGTGACGTGCGACGGGGTGCTCGTCGCCGTCGGGCGCCGCCCCGGCACGCGAGGCCTGGGGCTCGCGGAGGCCCGCATCGAGCTCGACAGCATCGGACGCGTCCGTGTCGACCGCCGACTGCGCACGACGAACCCGCGGGTGTGGGCTGCCGGTGACGTCACCCCGCTGCCGCCGTTCACGCACACCGCCGGGGTGTGCGGGAGCCTTGCCGCCACGAACGCCGTGCTGGGTCTGCAACGCACGGTGAGCCTGCGCGCGGTCCCCCGGGTGACCTTCACCGATCCCGAGGTGGCCGCGGTCGGAGCGCCGACCTGGGGGCCGTCCCGCAACCGGGTGGTCACCCGGGAGCACCGGGACGTCGACCGCGCCGTCACCGAGGGCCGCACCGAGGGGTTCGCGCGGCTCGCGCTGGGACGGGGTTCGCGCGTGGTGGGAGCGACAGTCGTCGGCCCGCGGGCCGGGGAGGCGCTGGCCGAGCTGACCCTGGCAGTGCGCGAGGGCCTTCGCAGCAGCGACCTGTCCGGCTCCATCCACCCCTACCCCACCTACGGCGACGGGCCGTGGAACGCCGCGATCGACGACGTCCGCGCCCGCCTTGCGGGCCCGGTCGCGCGCGCCGTCACCCGCCTCGTCGTCGCGCTGCGGAGGCGGTGACGTGCTCGACGCCGCCGCCCGGCGGGTGCTCGCCGGGCCGCTCGACCGGACGGCCGCGGCTCTGGACCGTTCCTGGTGCTCCCCGGACCGGCTGACCCTGGCCGGCCTCACGCTCGGCGTTGGCGCCGCCGTCGCCGCGTGGCAGGCCGCCTGGGGACCGGCACTCGCACTGTGGCTGGGGTCGCGGATCGCCGACGGGCTCGACGGGCCGCTCGCCCGTCGCCGCGCCCGGCACGGCCGGCCCATGTCCGACGCGGGCGGCTTTCTCGACATCGGCGCCGACTTCATCTGCTACGGCACGTTCGTCGTCGGGGTCGGCGTCGGCAGCACCAGGGACGGCGGGTCGCTGCTGCCGTTCCTCTTGGTGCTGCTCGCCTATTACCTGAACGGATCGCTGTTCCTCGCGTTCTCCTCGATCGCCGAACGCACCGGGCACCGGATCGACGACGGCCGCTCGCTCTCGTTCCTCGGCGGCCTGGCCGAGGGCACCGAGACCGTCGCCGTCCACGCACTGTGGTGTTTGCTTCCGGCCTACGCCGGCACCGTGGCGTGGGTCTGGGGCGGCGTGGTGTTGATCAGCGCGACCCAGCGGCTCGTCGGTGGCTACCGGATCCTGCGCACCCCGTCTGCGCCACCCACCAAGCCGCGGCTCCCGCCGAAACGAACCCCCGGCGGCCCCGTCGACCCAGGGAGTTCCGCCCGATGAGGTTTCACCGTGTCGCTCTCGTCGCGATGGCCGCGCTGCTCACCGCCGCGTGCGCCGGCGCGGACCCCTCCGGCCCGGCAGTGCCGTCCGGGTCCGCCGCCGGTTCCGCCGCAACACCGCCGGACTGGGCGGCGGTGCAGGCGGGGGCCCGCGGCCAGCAGGTCAACCTGTGGATGTACGGCGGCGACCCGCAGGGCAACGCCTACATCGACACGGTGCTGGCGCCGGCCGCGCAGGCCGAGGGCGTGACGGTCAAGCGCATCCCGGTGGCCGACACGGGCGACGCGGTGAACCGCGTCCTGGCCGAGCAGCGCGCCGGCCGGACCGCCGACGGCAGCGTCGACCTGGTCTGGGTCAACGGCGAGAACTTCCGCACCGGCCTGCAGGCGAACGCCTGGGCCTGCAACTGGACACAGATGCTGCCGAACATGCGGTACGTCGACCCGGCGGACCCGTTGCTCGGCAACGACTTCGGAACCCCGGTGAACGGCTGCGAGGCGCCCTGGCACAAGGCCCAGTTCGTGCTCGCCTACGACGCTGCGAAGGTGCCCGACCCGCCCACCACCGTGCAGGCGCTGTTCGACTGGGCGAAGGCGCACCCCGGCCGGTTCACCTACCCGGCGCCGCCCGACTTCACCGGCTCCGCGTTCGTGCGGCAGGCGCTCTACGCCCTGTCCGGCGGCCCCGCGCAGGTGCCGGCCGGCTACGACAGGGACGCTTACGACTCACTCACCCCCGGTCTGTGGGCGTCGCTGAACAGCGTGGCGCCGTCGCTGTGGCGCCAGGGTGCGACCTACCCCCGTGACCTGCCGCAGCTGGAGAAGCTGTACTCCGACGGCCAGTTGGACTTCACCATGACCTACGGCCCGGCGACCCTGCCGGAGCTGGTCCGCAAGGGCACCTTCCCGGCCACCACCCGGGTATTGACCCTCGACGGCGGCACGCTGGGCAACGCCAGCTTCCTCGCCGTGCCGTCGAACGCCGCACACCTCGACGCCGCGATGGTGGTGGCGAATCTCGCGTTGTCACCCGATCAGCAGCTCGCCAAGGCACAGCCCGACGTCTGGGGCCAGTACACCGTCCTGGACGTCGATCGCCTGCCGGCCGACGTGCGCGCCGGCTTCGCCGCCCTGCCGCGCTCTGCTGTGCTGCCGCCCTTCGAGGTGCTCGCCGAGGGGGCGCTGCCGGAGCTGGCTGCCGCCTGGGTGCCGCAGATCGACAAGGGCTGGCGCGCCGAGGTGCAGGGTGCCCGCTGAGCCCGCGGTCGCCCGAGGACGCCGCGCCGGGCCCGCGGCCTCCTGGCGCGCAGCGGCCCTGCTGGTTCCGGCCCTGCTGCCCACGGTCGCAGTCCTCGCGGTCGGGCTGGGAGCCGCCGTGCTGCAGAGCCTCGGTCTGATGCCGGCCATCGGCCCACCCCACGCGAGCCTCGCCGCCTACCGGGAGCTCGCCGCCGGTCGCGAGGCCCGCGACGGCCTGCTGGTCTCCCTCGGTGTGGCCACCGCCAGCGCGCTGCTCGCCGTCGCCGTCGGCCTGTCGATCGCCCTGCTCGCCCGCACCGCGGGGCGGCCCGGCCGGCTGCTCGGCGGGCTCGCCGCGGTGACGGTCCCCGTTCCGCACCTCGTCGGCGCGGCCGCCACCGGCCTGCTGCTGGCCGACTCCGGGCTGCTGGCCCGGGTCCTGCACGTGCCGCCGGATCAGTTCCCGCCCCTGGTGGCGGGACCGTGGTGGGTGGCGGTGGTGTTCGAGTACACGTGGAAGGAGTCGGCGTTCGTCGCCCTCGTTGTGCTCGCCGCGCTGACGGCGTCCGAGCGGCAGCTCGACGAGGCGGCCGCCGTCCTCGGCGCCGGGCCGTGGCAACGGCTGCGCCGCGTGGCCCTGCCGCTGGCCGCGCCCGCCGCCATCGCCGCCGGCGGCATCTGCTTCGCCTACGTGCTCGGCTCCTACGAGGTGGCGTGGATCCTCGGACTCAGCTACCCCGAGCCGCTGCCGGTGCTGGCCTATCGGCTCTTCACCGACGTCGACCTCGCCTCCCGCGACGCGGCGATGGCCACGGCGGTGATCACCTCGGCGCTGTGCCTGCTCGGGCTCGCCGCGACCGCGGCCCTGCTCGGCCGCACCCCCGGCGCTGCAGGCCCGCGCGCCGACCGAGCGGAGGCGAGGTGAGTTCGCTCGCCACGGCGGCGGTGCGGGTCGAACCGGCGCGCCGCCGCGCGGGCCGGTGGGCGGGCCTGCTGGTTGCAACCGTCTGGGTACTCGCGCCGCTGCTGCCGCTCGTGCTGTGGGCGGTGGCCGACAGCTGGCGGTTCCCCGACGTACTCCCCGGCGGTTGGGGGCTCGGCGGCTGGCGCCAGGCCGTCGACCAGGGCGTACTGCCCGCCGCGGCCCGGTCGGCGCTGGTCGGGCTGGCCGTCGCGGGGCTGGCCACCCCGGCCGGGGCGATGGCCGGCCGGGCGCTGGCCCTGCACCCGCCCCGCTGGCATCGCGCCGCGGAGGTCGTGCTGCTCGCGCCGGTCGCCGTCCCGCCGTTCGCCGTCGTCCTCGGGCTCACCGACATCACCCTGCGGCTGCGGATCCCCGCACCCGCGGCGCTCGTGGCGGTGCTGGTGGTGGCCGCGCTGCCGTACACGACGTTCGTCATGCGCTCTGCGTACGCCGGGTACGACCTCCGTTTCGAGGAGGAGGCGCGCAGCCTGGGCGCCGGGCCCCGGGCCGTGCTGACCAGGGTGCGCCTGCCGCTGGTGGCGCCGGCCCTGGCGGCCGCGGCGTTCCTGGCGTTCCTCGTCGGGTGGAGCGACTACATCGTCACGCTGGTGGTGGGCGGCGGAGCGCTGATCACGCTGCCGATGCTGATGGGCGCGCTGGCCTCTGCGAGCGGCAACGAACCCGTCGTCGCCGCCACCTCCTTGGCGGCCGTACTACCCCCGTTGCTGCTGCTCGCCGTCACGGGACTTCTCGCCCGCCGCGGGCGGCCCAGTTGACCGCGCCGGGGCTGTCCCTGGTCGGGCTGCGCCGCACGTTCCCCGGCGGCCCGCAGGTGCTCGACGGCCTGGACCTCGACGTGCCGACCGGTGGCTGCGTGGCACTGCTCGGTCCCTCGGGAGCCGGTAAGAGCACCGTGCTACGGACTGCGGCCGGCCTGGACACGCCCGATGCGGGGCGGGTGCTCGTCGCCGGCCGCGACATGGCCGGCGTCCCGACCGAGCGTCGCAGCACCGCGCTGGTGTTCCAGCGTCCGCGGCTGTTCCCGCACCTGCGGGTACTGGACAACGTCGCCTTCGGCCTCCAGGTCACCGGGACACCGCGCGGTCGGGCGCGGCGGACCGCAATGTCGTTCCTCGACCTCGTCGGCGCGGGTGAATTGGCCGACCGGCGTCCCGCCTCGTTGAGCGGGGGTCAGGAGCAGCGCGTCGCCCTTGCCCGGGCACTGGCCGTACGGCCCGACGTCCTGCTCCTCGACGAGCCGTTCAGCGCCCTCGACCCCGGCGTCCGGGCCGAGATGCAGCAGCTGCTCGGCGAGATGCGAGCAGCCGTGGAGCCGACTGTCCTGATCGTCACCCACGACCGGCTGGAGGCAAGCCTGGTCGCCGACACCGTGGCCGTGCTGCTCGACGGCCGGGTCGCGCAGCACGACGGCGCTGATGTGCTGCACGCACGGCCCGCCTCGCTGGAGGTCAGCCGGTTCCTCGGCGGACTCAACGAGGTGCCCGGCGTTGTCGGCGGTGCGGTCGACGGCACAGCGCACCTTTCGGCCGGGCACCTTTCGGCCCTTGGGCGGCTTGCGGTGCCGGCGGGGTTGCACGTCGGGGGCCCCGCGACGCTCGTCGTCCGGCAGGAGGCGGTGCGCCTGGTCCCCCCCGGGGCCGCCGGCGCCGTGCCCGCGACGGTGCGCCGGGTGACGCTGCACGGGGCGCGGCGCCTCGTCGAGGTCGCCACTGCGGCTGGGCCGCTGTTCGCCGAGGTCGCCCCGGGCACGCCTGCCCGTGCCGGAGACGCCGTCGGGCTGGAACTACCGGTCGAGCAACGCTGGGCCGTCCCGTCCCCCACCGGCCTTCCGGAGGTCGTCAGCCCCGAGGAGTCGCTTCGATGAGCCATGCCCTGCACCGTGTCCGGGACCTGTGGGAGCGCACCCGACCGGTGCCGCAGCTCAAGGCTGCGGCGCTGGCCCGGCGCTGGGCCGAGCTGCCCGCGTCGGCACGCACGTCGGCCCAGCTGATCGGCCGGCACGCAGTCGGTTGTGAGGGCACCCACGGCGTCTTCCCAAGATGCGACCTCACCTGCCAGCCCTGCTACCACTCCGCGGATGCCAACAAGGTCCGGGTCGACGGCAACCACACGGTCACCGAGGTCGAAGCCCAGATGACGTTCCTGGAGCAGGTGCGCGGGCCGCACGGGCACGCCCAACTGATCGGCGGCGAGGTCAGCCTGCTCGACCCCGACGCGCACGCCGGGGCACTGCTCGCGATGCGGCGGCACGGCCGGGAGCCGATGAGCATGAGCCACGGCGACTTCGACGCCGACTACCTGCGCCGGCTCGTCCTCGGTCCCGACGGCCGGACCCGGCTGCGCCGCGTCTCCTTCGCCGTCCACATCGACTCTCTGATGCGCGGGCGCCGCGGCGCCCCGCGGCCCCGCAGCGAGGCCGAACTCGAGCCGTTCCGCCGCCGGATCGTGGAGATGTTCCGCGAACTACGCCGCCGGTACGGCGTGCGGTCCTACCTGGCCCACAACGTCACCGTCACACCGAGCAACCTCGCGGAGATCGCTGACCTGGTTCGCACCACCGTGCCGCTCGGCTACGACATGCTCTCCTTCCAGCCCGCCGCCTTCATCGGCGACCGGCGTCGCTGGCGGGAGGGTTTCCGCGAGGTCACCGGGGACGCCGTCTGGGCCGAGATCGAACGCGGCATGGGCGCCAAGCTGCCCTGGCGGACCCTGCAGATGGGCGACCCCCGCTGCAACCGCACCGCCTGGGGCTGGCTGGTCGACGGGCGCTTCGTCCCCGTGTTGGACGAGGACGACCCGCACGACATCGCTGCCCGTGACGTGTTCCTGAGCCGGCTCGGCGGCCTGCAGGTCTCGGGGACGGCGATGCCGCTGCTCACTGCGCGCCTGCTCCGCGCGGCGGCCTCGAACCTCGGCGCGCTGCCCACCGCGGTCGGGTGGGCGCGCCGGGCCGTTCGCCGGTCCGGCGGCCTCGGAGCCTTGCTGCGGCACCGGCGGACCGTACGCCCGATGACGTTCGTGATGCACTCGTTCATGGACGCCGCGCAGGTGCAGCCCGCCTGGGATCTGATGGAACAGGGCGTCGTCGCCGACGATCCCGGGATCCGCGCGACACAGGAGCGGCTGCAGGCGTGCGTGTACACCATGGCGCACCCCGAGCAGGGCCGCACCGTCCCGGCCTGCGTCCAGCACAGCGTGCTCGACCCGGTGGAGAACATCGCCCTCCGCCGCCTGCTCCCCATCACCCCCACCCGCTGACCCGACTACTGCAAGGGCCGCCGCCGGAGGCCGGTGAGCTGCAACCGACAACGTGAGCACCCTGTTTGCGGGTCTAGAAGAGTTCGGGCGTCGTCGGTGGCAGGTCGTCGAGAAATGCTTCCACCAATGGCACCAGGACGGCCGACTCGCCGGAGATACCAACGTGCGACGTCGCCGGGAGGATCACCAGTCGGGCCGGCGGCACCACCTCCAGAACCCCCGACGCCGCCGCTTCCTCGCCCCCGCCGCCACGCAGCTCGAACATTGCCAGCGCATGCTCGGGTCGCACCGCGTCGGCGTCTCCGGCGATGACCATGGTCCTCGCCGATATCGAACGCATCTGCTCGTCGCTGATGTTCTGATCATTGATGTTCAGCACCTTCATCTTCTCGAGGTAGGCGTCGAACGCAGCGGCGTCGGGGGTGTGCTCGTAGAAGGCCCGCTCGACCGGCGTGCCGGCAAAGGCGTCGGCGCCCAGACCCGCGATGGCCTCGAACACCGACGAGTACCAGCCGTCCTTGCGGAAGGTGGCGGACATGGACACCAGCTTGTCCACGAGCGTTGGGTGACGGATTGCGAGCTGCAGGGCGACCCCGCCGCCCTGCGAGTAGCCCATCACTGCCGCGCGCTCGACGTGCAGGGCGCGCAGCAGGGCTGCGGCATCGTCGGCGAACTGCTCGTAGGACATCTCGCGCGTGGTGTCCGGGGTGCGGCCGTGCCCTTGCTGATCGAACATGATGACGGCGCGAGCCTGCCCGAAGGCGTTCACCCACGGCGTCATCGAGGTAGTGGCCATGAACGCGCCTGGAATCAGCAGCAGCGGAGTCCTCCGCGACGAGCCGATTTCACCGTGCAATTCGTAGAACAGATCCAGGCCGTTGATCGGTAGATGGCCACAGCGCGCGGACGTCCTTTGCATCACATCAATTCTCCCGTCGTACGCTTCTGCACTTCACCGGGCCGGCGGAAACATCGTGGTTGGTGGTCTCACGCCAGGTTCTTGCCGTCGAGTGTCGACTTGTCGTCGCGGCGGGAATCATCGGACGCCGGCAGCCCGCGGACGTCGATCTGTATGACGTTGACTCCATGGATCCGCTTGGGTTCCACGCCGAGGAATGTCCCCTTGGGCGCGGTGATTGGCTCACTTCGATCGAGTCGATGGGCTCGCGCGTCGCGGGACCGTGCCCGAACCGGAGCGTCAGCGGCCGGGGGAGTGCGACGTTGCGCCGCAGGCGCGATCGATGGCGTCGCGCAGATGTCTGAGCCGCCCGGTCTTGACGACGAATTGGTTGGCTCCGGCATCCAGCATGGCGTCCCTGGTACGGGCGTCCTGTCGTCCGGAAAACACGATGACGTGCATGTCCGGCCGTATTCTCTTCACTGCCCTGACCAGGTGTGGGCCGCCACCGGGCATGCTGAAGTCCATGATCAGTACGTCCGGGTGGAATTCGCGGACGCGTTTCAGGCAGCTTGCCCCGTCGACGGCATCCTCCACCACATGCATGTTCGGGGCGTCGGTCAACATCAGGGCGACCGCCGAGCGGATCTCCTGCTGGTCGTCGCAGATGACGATCGAGTGTTTCCGCTCGGCCGCCTTGTCGGCCGGCGCCCCGGCGTCGACGACCGGAAGGTCGCCGGCAGGTTGCGTGACCTTCGTCGGCAGGGTCAGGGTCACCGTGGTGCCGAGGCCCTGGATGCTTTCGATGTTCAGCTCACCGCCGTCGGCGAGCGCTCTGGCCCGCATGGCGTCGATTCCAAGGTGCGGTGCCCGATCCAGGTCGGCGCAACCGATCCCGTTATCGGACAAGGACAACACGACGACGTCCTGGTGTTCGTCCACCCGCAGTGTGACGGTGGTTGCCTTTGCATGCCTTCGCACGTTGAGCAGCGCCTCCCGGAAGATGCGGTAGGCGGTTTCCTTGGCCGGCACGGTGAGCCGGACGTGATCGGGGCCGACGGTGCTGAGCACCGTGGGGGTGTCGGCGAAGATGCCGTGGGCAAGGCTGGCCAGCGCGGGACCCAGACCGGCCGCGAGTTCGGGCGGGTTGAGCGCGACCATGATGAGGTTGCGCAGCCAGTCGGCGGTGATCTCCAACTGCCCGGCGACGCGGTCCAGTTCGTCGCGGGTCGCGGGGTCCACCCTGGTGCTGAGGTGATCCAGACGCATGATGCCGGCGGTGAGGTGTTGGATCGGTTCGTCGTGGATGCCCTCGGCCAGCAGGAGCCGCTCGCGGGTCTCCATGCCGGCGAGTTCCTCCAGCAAGCCGTGATGCTGCCGCGACAGCCGGGTTTCGGCGATCGCCGCACCGGCGCCGTCGGCCAACACCTGCAACACATCGTCGTCGCCGCGCCGGTAGGGACGGTCCGGATCGGTCCGCACCACCGCGAGCATCCCCAGTACGGTCCCGTTGTGGCGGATGGGCGCGATCATGAAGTCCTGCGCGTCGGCGAAGATCCGCTGGGTGAACATCTCGGCGAAGCCCGGGCGCCAACCGTCCGGGCGGAGCCGGGACAGCAGCCGGCCCTTCCCGACGACCTCACCGGGTATCCCATCGTCGGGGACGGGCCAGCCGGCGGATCTCCGCAACGCGGCCGCGAATCTGCGCCGAGCGGCTTCATCCGGGTGGGCGACGATGTCCCGCTCGATGGTCATCAGGTCCGGGCAGAGAATGCGGATCGCCGCTCCGTCACCGACTGCCGTGGCCGCCAACTCAGCGATCCCGGCCATCATCTTCTCCGGCCCCAGCTTGCTGGTGGCCATCGAATCGGTGACCCCGCGCAGCAGCACCAGTCGCTGCTCGGCCGCTTCGGCGCGGTGCTGCTCCCCCCGTTCGGCGGCCAGCACCGCTTCGGTCACGTCCACATGCGAGCTGACCACCCGGGTCAGCAGGCCGTCCGGGTCGGTCACCGTCTCGTGGGTGCTCTGCAGGTGCACGGTCCGACCGGTCCTTCCGTGCCGGATGCGGTACCGCAGAGCGTGTCTCCCGGGAACCTCCAGGATCTTCGACCACTGCGCGGAGATCGCGGAGCGCTCGCCCGGCGGGATCAGGGTGAGCGGCATCCCGGCGAAGTCGGTGCCGTCGGTGATGCCCCACAATTCGGCGAGTTCCGCGTCGAAGGTCCAGCCCAATACCCGGTCGAACAGGCAACTGCCCAGGGCCGCCAGTTCCTGCACCTGCTTGAGCTGCGACTGGCGTGCCCGGTCGGCGGACACGTCCTCGGAGACCACAAGACCACCCATGACCCTGGCGTCCGCCTCGGTGACCGGGCGGACCCTGACCCGGTACTGCCGGCCGTCGATGGGGCTGTCGTACTCGAAGTCGATCGATCGACCGGCGAGCATCTGGGTGTAGAACGGCTCGAGTCGCTCCCACGCCCGTCGCGGCAACACGTCCCCGAGTTGTCGCCCGACCAGGTCTGCCGGTTCGTAGCCGGCCGCGATCAGAGCCTCGCCGGCCGCAAGGGTGACCCGGAGCTCGCGGTCGACCATCACCACCGAGGATTCCGGCAGGTTGTCCATCAGCTGCCGATGACGAATGTCGCCCTCGAGCAGTTCCCGGTTTTGTCGCCGCTCGACGGTGATGTCCCGTAACTGCCCCAGGAAGAACCGGCGGCCCGACGATGCCGTCACGACGTCCAGACAGACGTCCGCCCACAGCCTCTCCCCGGACCCGGAAATCAGCTCGGTCTCGCATTCCAGGTGGGTGAGTTCGCCCCGCAACCACAACCTGGTCTCGCGTTCGGCCCGGTCGACGTCCGCCGGTGCGCGGAAGTCGGTGACGTGCCGCCCGACCAGCGGGTCGACGCCCAGCATCACGGCGGCCGCGGCATTCGCCTCGACGATCAGCAACGCATCGTCGACCAGCACCATCGGCACGGCAGACAGGTCGAAGGCTGCGCCCATCAGCGGCAACCTCGTTGCGGACCTCGGGCCACCCTTCACCGGCGGTCTCCGGGCATCAGCACGACACAGCCACGAATCTGACGGGCCACATGCGGGCCGCGGCGTAGCTCGGCACCATGCGCAGTCGCCGGGCCCGCTGTTCGGGCCGACGGCATGCACTCACCGCGCGGCGAGTGACCCTCAACGGGCGACTGCCATGGGAGTGCGCGACCGGGCTGCAATGCTCATCCGGGACCTTTCAGCCGAAACAGTCACATGAATGATCTTCGCATACCCGAATAAATGCACCATGGGTTCGCGAAGTCATCATGGTGAAACTGCCACCCGCCGTATACCGACTCGATGCCTTTCGCTCCGAGCCACCCGTTCGGGTTCGACCATGACCTCCATCGGGGACCGCCGTCAGGGTCGTGACCATCCCCTGAGTGCACCCGAAGACGTTGTGAGCTGATCGAATGCCGACGCACGATCCGGTGCTCGCAATCCCGGCTCACGACGCCTGCTACCGGTTGGCGGTCAGCAGACCGGAGAGCCCGGCGGTCAGCACCCTTGCGGCGGTGGGCCAGTCCGACTTCCCCTGCAGCACGTGGCTCAGGATCCCGCGGACCAGGCCGAAGGACGCTGCTGCGACCAGTGCCGGGTCGGGCGCGACGATCTCACCGGCGCGGACAGCGTGACCGATGCGCTCGCTGATCCACATCCGAATGGCAGCACCGTCTGTCGCAGTGCCGACGAGAGCGGGCAGCGCGAGCAACTCCGTCAGTCGCGGCTCAGTCCTGGCTCGCGCGACCAGTGCGGCACCGACGGCCGGTATCGCCGGCATCAGCGGTTCGCCCTTCGGTGCAGCCGCCCGAAGATCGGTCACGAAATCGTTCTGCACCGTTTCGGCAACCCGGATGAGCAAGGACTGCAGATCCGGGACGTGTCGATAGACCGTTCCCACCGCAACACCGGCTTCGGCGGCGATGGCCCGGCTGCTCACCGCCGCGGCTCCGCTGCGGCGCACGACGGCCAGCGCACTGCGGGTGAGGTCCTCTTCGGACGTGACGGCGCGGCGTCCCACCTGGGTCCTTTCCATTGCCGGCGGTGTTGATGAAGGCTAATATGAACACGGTTCACCTATTGAAGGGAAGCGACACGATGACGACCGAAGGAACCAACGGTGATTTCTCTGGGCGCGTCGAGGCACCGGACCGCGACGAAGTGTGGCGCCGATGGACCACGCCGGCGACCTGGGGGTCCTGGGACGCCGGCCTTCAGTCCGCGGAGATCGACGGGCCGTTCACCGCGGGGGCGACCGGAGTGATCACCGGCCTGGACGGGCGACGTTCGGCGTTCGCCGTCGTCGCCGTCGAGCCCGGGCGGGAGGTGCGATGGGAGGTGCCGCTCCCGTTGCGCTCGCGGATGGCGTTGACCCGCACACTGGCCGGCGGCTACGCGGAGCACCGCGTGCAATTCCTCGGGGCCGGGGCGAAAATCTGGGCGGCAGTTCTCGGGCGCAGATTCCGTCCGCTGATGCGGCCGACCATGCTGGCGCTTGTCTCCCCGGCGCGGAGCAATGGGCCGATCCTGCCAGCCATGTCGGAGTCTCCGCCGGCTGTCGAGGTACCCGGAGAGCATCGGGACTGAGCGTGCCCAGCGGGATCGCAGCGGAGCCATCCGCATGGTGACTTCTCGGCCGCCCGACTCGAACACCGCCTGAACGCGCCGCCCACCACCCAGGCGAGGGAGTCACCCGCAGGACCCCGGTGGCCGGCAGGCGAGGTCCCCAGCCCGCGCTGGCGGCACACCCCGATGCCGGTGCGGCGCCGCATCACCCGGCGCCGGGGCAGATCACCGCAGCATGAGCGCCGACCCAGGGTGTCGCCCGTGGGTCGGGGTGCACGAGAATGACGGCATGCTCGCTGTTCACGTGCACGTTCACGTTCGGCCCGACCGTGTCGGCGACTTCCTGGCGGCCAGCCTGGCCAATGCCGAGGCGTCGCTGACCGAGCGCGGCGTGCTGCGGTTCGACGTCCTGCAGGATCAGGCCGACCCCGGTCATGTGTTGCTGAACGAGGTGTACACCGGCCCGGACGCCGCGGCCGCGCACAAGGACACCGCCCACTACGCCACGTGGCGGGACGCGGTGGCCGACATGATGGCGGTGCCGCGGGAGTCGACGAAGTTCGAGACCGTGTTCCCCGACGGCGCCGCCGCGTGGGGTGCCCCGCGGTGAGCCGGGCGAGCTTCGAGTTCGCAACCGTCCCGCGCATCGTCGTCGGGCCGGGGACCTCCGCGGACGTTCCGGCGATGACGGCCGGCCTGGGGACCCGCGTCCTGGTCTGCACCGGCGGCAAACCGGAGCGGCACCAGACACTCCTCGACGCGCTCTCCTTGCCGTTCACGGTCGTGTCCGTGTCTTCAGAGCCGACGGTCGACGTCGCTCGGTCCGCGGTGGCGATCGCGCGTGATTTCGCCGCGGACGTGGTGCTCGCGATCGGCGGCGGCAGCGTGCTCGACCTCGGCAAGGCGACGGCCGCACTCCTTGCGAACGGCGGCGACCCGCTGGATTACCTCGAGGTGATCGGCGATGGGCGCCCGCTCACGAAGCCCGCGCTGCCGACGATCGCGGTACCGACGACATCGGGGACCGGGTCGGAGGTGACCGCGAACGCCGTGCTCGCGTCCCCGCAACACTCCGTCAAGGCGAGCCTGCGGCACCCGAGCATGCTGCCCGAGATCGCCGTGATCGACGCGGACCTCACCGTCGGCTGTCCGCCCGCGGTCACCGCCGCCAGCGGGCTGGACGCCCTCACGCAGTGTCTCGAGCCGTACGTGTCGCCGTTCGCGACGCCGCTCACCGACGGGCTGGCGTTGCAGGGACTGCGCCGGGCCGCGTCCGGGCTCCGCCGTGCGTACGCCGACGGCGAGGATCGCGCCGCCCGCGCCGACATGGCCGTCTGCAGCCTGCTCAGCGGTATGGCTTTGGCCAACGCCAAACTCGGTGCGGTGCACGGGTTCGCCGGTGTGCTGGGCGGGATGACCCCGGCTGCGCACGGGGCGATCTGCGCCGCCCTGCTGGCGCCGGTGATCGAGGCGAACGTCGCGGCCCTGCAGCGCTTGGACACCGACGCCGCTCAGGAGGCGCTCGAGAAATACCGCGAAGCGGCGGTGGCCCTCACCGGGCGGGCCGACGCCTGGGTGGGGGACGGCGTCGACTGGATTCGGGAGACGGTCCGGGAGCTGTCCATCCCCGGCCTCACCGGGTTGGGGATCGACCTCGACCGTGCGGCGGACATCGTCGCGGCGGCGAAGTCGTCGAGCAGCATGAAGGGCAACCCGGTGACGCTGTCGGACGCGGAACTGCGCGGCGTGCTCGAGGCCACACGGTAAATCCTGCGGGACGCCCGAACACGCAGTTTCTCGCTCGGAATGCTGGGCGTCGCGCTGCACCAATCACCGGCGAGCCTGTCGTGGCCACCGGCGCTCACCCTGCGCCCGAACTCTTCTGCGGCTACTCGAGGACGGCGTCCGCACTGAGCGGCCCGGCATCAAACTCACGCCATGACCACCCCTGGATGTATCTGTCCCGCTGTTATCCGTTCTGTCCTTCAGCGGATGCAGATAAGGGTCCGTGCATCAGACCGACTGTGAAGGGAAGCCATGTCTGTCCAACTCCCGATCTACGAGATGTCCACGTTTTCTGCGGATGAAGGTGTATTGCAACGGATCGCGGCCGATGTCTTCGGTGCCGGACGGGTCGAGACAGAAAGATTCGATGATCGTGTGACAGCCCGGGCCGGCTCGTTGGAATTCGAGCTCGACCTTGCCAGCGGTGGCATCCGCGCCGCCGACACCGAACAATTGTGGAAACTCACCGAAAAGCCCTCCCTGGTCTCATCCGACGATGCCTACAAGACCGCGGATGAACTGCTTGCCGGGCGGGAGGTTTTCCCCCGGTTCGACGCGGCGGATCCGTTCGTCGTCACCCGAACCGGACCGGGCCGGACCATGGTCGCACTGGACACAGGGAGCGGTCGGTCCAAGCTCCAGTTGGACGTTCAGGCTCGATATGGTGTCTCCGTTCGCAACCCGGGCGTGGACGGCGAGCCCGATGTGTTGCCGGTCGTCGGTGGCGGCGGGAAGTTCAGTCTCACGCTGGGTGATGGCGGCCGACCCATCGCCTACCACGGATTGTGGCGACCGGTGCGCGAGGCAAAGGTGGTCGACGCGTTGGACGTCGGCCAGGCTCGCGAGCAGTACCTGAAGCTGATGGATGGCATCGAGATCGTGGATGTCACTTCGTTTCTGGCGTACCACGCTGCCCCGTTCGGTTCCGAGCAGCGTTGGCTGACGCCGGTGTGGGTCTTCAGTTCTCGGATCAACGTGGGCAAGCGGACCATCCCCGCGCGGCTCGTGACAATCCCCGCAACGGATTTCGGACCCCATCCCCCCAAGCCCGAACCGCAGCCGATCCGCGAATCGGAGCCAGGTCGCTCCCCATCCGGAGAAGCGAAGAGGATCGCGGCTCGACCAACTGCCCGCGCCAATCCCTCCGAGGCGGGCACGTCCTGGATCGGATTGTCCGGCGGATTGCCCGGTAGCCAGGCGAACGCGAAAGGTTTCGTCGACGGCTTGGCCGCCGACGGCTGGAACGTCAACTTCAACTGGGGGGACTCCAACGCGTGGGAGTCCGACTGGCGCCGGAATGACGACACCTGGGTGGATGCCGTCGACTTTGTTTTCTACACCGGCCATGCCAATCAGGACGGTTGGGTCCTGGCCGCTCCGGACGACGGAGCGCTCACCTTCAACGAGGTCGGCAATTCGCCGGGTGCGCCGGGGGATCTCTGGGGTCGGCAGGATCTCGAATGGGCGATCATCGCGGCGTGCGGCCCCCTGCAGGACGATCTGCTGGCCGCCGGCGGCGGGAACGTGCTCGCCCGATGGGACGGCGCGTTCGACGGCCTGCACACGCTGATGGGATACGGCGCGATCACGTCCGACAACACCGAAGAGGGCGGACGTGTGGTGAAGTACGCCAGACGCGGCACGCCGCTGATCGACGCCTGGTTCCGCACCGCCCACGAGATTCAGCCGAGCACGAACGGTGCGGTCGCTCCCGATGGTCCAGACGTGTGGGTGGGCGCGATGTGGGTGACGAAGCCAGGCGTGGACCCGCGCTCGGACCACCTGTGGGGGCACGGCTCGGTGTCCGGTGATCCGACCTCGCCCACCGGACTGGCGTGCATGTGGACGACGTGCTGAAAACCTCCGCTGACCCCGATGACGCCCGCCGGTCATGGCGGGCCAGCACGCGGACGGTGACGACAAGCATTGGCCGGAAACCGGCCTCGAGCGAGCTGACGAGTCGAAAGGACTGAGATCTGATGCTGGAAATCGAACTGGACGTATTCTCCGGGATGCCGAACCCGAAATGGCTGCTGTCGTCCGGCGAGGAGCAGGAACTGGTCGAACGAGTCAGCGCCGGGGCCGACCAGGTCTCGCGCGCCGACTCGCCTGACGAACAATTCAGTCTGGGCTACCGCGGGTTGCTGGTCAGGCGGGTGAAACCCGACGATGGTCCTTGGGACACCGCGGCACGCGCCAGGGGCGGCGTCATTCTCCCGGACGAGTTCCGGGTGGGCAGCAGGTCCGCGGCCACGGACTCCGTAGCGGATTGGCTGCTGCAGACCTCGGGAGCCGCACGCAAGAACAGCCGGGTGACGGACGAGCTGCGCGAGGTCGCCGCTCGCGGTGTCGCGCGGGTGGAACGAACCTCCGACGCGGCCAACCCCGATCGGTTCGCCGGACTTCCGGGCATCCGGGCCGTTGACGACGGCGATCCCGACATCGATCGCTTCCCGGTCCTGACCGGGGAGGGCGCCCACGTGCCGAACGAAAATCGCTCCGCCGCAGAAGGCGTCGCCGGCAGAGCAAGTCGCGGTAGTACGTGGTGGGCGTGCGGCTCCAGCTACTTCTCCGCCAACGCGAGCTACTTCAACGATCCGCAACACGTCACGCGCAACAACTGCTACTGCTTCGCGAGCAATCACCTTGCCGGAGTCCGCTATGCACTGCCCGGTCGTCGGGGCGGACGGCCGGCGACGTCGATGACCTGCGCCGAGGTGACCGCCGGCCTCTACGCCGACGGTTGGCGGGATGGCTGCCAGCCCAACGGACTGACCATCGTCATGGTGATCTGGCCGGGTAACGACTACCATTTTTACCGGCTCGTCACCGGAGGACCAAACTGGTGGTGGGGACACAAACCGGGTGGTACACCGGCCAAGTACACCGACGATTGCGGACATGGCATCTACCAGTACAACGGTCAGGGATATGCACCGAACAACTGTTGCCGCGGTGGCTACACCGACTTCTGCGGCTACTTCTATCAGGACAACAACACAGCCTACGTGGCCTAGATTCCGGCCGGCAACGCGCGGAATCACCTTCGCGATGTGCTCTGCATCGGCCGTCGCGATTGCTCTGGTGGGGTGCGCCCGAGGGTCGGCTGCTCCCGGCAGCGACGGTTCTTCCCGGCAAGATGGCGCAGGCCCGAGCACGGACGTCGAACTCGACATCTTCTCCGGCAGGCCCAATCCTGAATGGAGCCTGTCGGGCGTCGACGGTCGGCTACTTCGTGAACGACTCGATACCGCGCGGACGATCACCCCGAAAACCATGCACAGCAATCTCGGCTATCGGGGCCTGATCATCAGGGCCCCGGGAATCGGAACCGTGCGGTTGCAGAACGGCCTCATCGAGATATCCGACGGCGAGGGAGTCACCTACCGCTGCGACGACGATCGAAAGCTGGAACGGTGGCTGCTGCACAGCGGTCGCTCGATGATCGATCCGGAGATTCATGACCTTGTCATCCAGCAGATTTCCGGCTGACGCCGCATCTGTTCCGACTCGAGGTGCCCGGCAAGTCCCGTAACGCGAAAGCGTTCTGCAGGCCGGATTTCACGGTCCTGGCGCGCGCCCGAAGACGGCGGTGAGCCCACGGGGCCGAGTTGGGCGGCTACGGCCTTGCCTGGCCCTTCAGCGGCCGCGAGAGTCCCGGTGGGGGACGAGTTGGTCCGGCGGCGAAGCTGGTCGAAGCCACGAGTGCGACGCCCGCGATCAAACGGGGTGCTGCCGTGCACCACTCGGCACAACTCAACTGGCCACCTGCGGGCTGGGAGAGGCCGACGTCTCACGACCGGCCTCATCTCGGCGGAAATACCCATTCCTGCTTCATTTGCCGGAATCGCGCCGTTGTCGACCATGGTGCAGTTGCACCCCATTTGGCGGTCGACCCGAAGAGCCGCTCCTGCCACAGTTTGTGGGACCGGCACGTCGGCGTGACCCGTCGAGGTGGACCCTTCTCCAACAACCAACAAATCGCATGCACTCTGGCGCCGAGAGCTGATGTCGGCCTCTTTCGCTCTGCTGTCTCTTCGGGGGAAGATCAGCTCAACCCGCGTATGTCGCCCCTGCGGCCATCGCTATTCGGTCCGACCTGCGTCGGTCGGTCGGATCTTCGCTACGGCCGCCGGTCAGGGCCGGCGCGCGACTGCGGTTTGCGTTGACGGTCCGGTGATGATGGCCAATGGCACGCTTCGACGTTTCAGGGGTAGACAAAGCCCCCTATCTGTTGGTGGGTCTCTACGCTGCGCCAACCTGGGTCTTGTGTCAAAGAATTGTGTGGTCGCGATGACGAATGTGTCGACGCTCCAGCCTGTCCCACCGCTCCGGTCTGTCCCCCCGGCCCCGCAGCCGAGAGGTTCGGTGCTCGTGTGTGATTTTCAGCCGGTCAACCGCCAAGTGCTGGCCGCACAGGTTGCCGGCAGCGGGCCATATCCGCGGGCGGTTCATTCGGTGCCGGACGGTGCTGCGGCGGTGGACGCGTTCGCTTCGCACCCCGCTGACCTGGTGTTGATCGGCATCCACCGGTGTAGCGCATCCGGCGCGGCCGCGCTGACCCTGTTGGTGCGGGAACACCCGTCGGCGTTCGTCGTCGTGTTCGGCTCGCTGCAGGACAGTCAGCTCCTGATAGACGCAATGCACTGCGGGGCGCAGGGGTGGATCATCTGGAACACGCATCCGAGGCCTGGTAGACCACCCGCATTCAATACCGCAGGCACGGTGCCTGCAACAAATGCAGACATCACCGACCTTGAACTACGGGTGTTGCGCGGAATGTGCGATGGGATGTCTGATCGAGAAATCGGCTCTGTACTCTGCCTCCCTGAGCCCGCCGTCAGGCTGCGGAGTCGTGGCTTGCTCGGCAAGCTCGGCGCCCGTAACAGAGCACAAGCCGTGGCCCAGGCCTTCCGCCACGGCATCGTGACCTGACAAAAGGCAAGGTGGACGGTGTTGAAGGAGCCTCAGTCCCGCCGACGTGAACGTCACCGAACTCGACGCGCACCAAGCGACGACAGGCGAGCAAGCCAGATCCCCGCTCGGCGCGGCATCCGTTCAAGCCGGCTCAGGCGTGAGCAGGCAATTGCCGATCCACCACGGAAGCTGCCCGGTCGTTCGCGGAAGCGTTTCGATCGAGTCCCGACAGGACACGCCTGTTTGCTCCGGCCTCCCGCTCAGTCTCTGCAGCGACTCGATCGGCCAGTCCGGAATCTCTTCCTTGCCTGGACAAGGCGCGCGCGTTCGCACTGGCAAGTCGATCCGCCAGGGCCTCCGCCCGATCCGTGGCAGCAGCACGCCTACCCGCCGCAGCGGCCGCCCGGTCATTAGAGGCCCGCCGCCGATCGGCGGTCGCGTGTTCGAGCCTCAGCTTCCAGACGTCCTGCAAGGCAATCGATCGGTTCCAGATACCGACGGTGTCGTTGTCATCGAATGACGCCTGTTTGTCGCGGCGATCAGCAAATTCGTCGCAGTCATCTGCATCGCGGTCACGGTGGGCCGCTGCATCATCGCGCTTGCTCGCGTCGATGTCACGACGGTCGCCATCCTCATCGCGTCTGACGCTGGCGTAATCGCTGTCGTCGGCGTCGTCGTCACGCCTGTTGCTTTGGCCGTCCCTGCGGGCGGCTTCTTCATCGCGGTCGGTGTCGGCGAGATCATTCTGGCTGGCCACCACGTCACGACGATCAGACACCGTATCTCGCTCGTTGGCGATCTCGTCGCGCAGGTCAGTTGCGGTGGCTTCCAAGTCGTCGTCAGACCTCTCGATCACGATGTTGCCAGGATCAGTCCGCTGATGAGGTGTTTCGGCTCAAGAGTCGTCTCGCTTGTCATCCGTCGGTGGCCCCGATTCATCTTGTCTGAAAACCGTGCCCTTAAGGTAGCCCTCCCTTACCCGCCCGATTGATGGCTGCTGTGGCGCTCGATCACTGGCAGTGACTTATCCGACTTCGAACGGGTCATGACCGCGATCATCAGCACATTGGCTCATGGCGCCGACTACAACGACGAACGTGGAACTCTCCACAGGTGTGATGTCTGGGGTGTCGTCATCCGTTCGAGGTTCAGGTGCGATCGGCGAATCGAGCCAACGGGGCAATTGTGCTCGATCGAACGCCCTGAAACCGCCCCTTCTCGGCTTTTTCATGGTCGTTGGCAGCAACAGATTTCTTTGGTCGCGACATATGCGGGCCGTTTGCATCGGGTTCGACGAGTCGTTACAACATTTTGTCTGAGGTGAGATGTTGCACAAGATCGGTGCTCCTGCCATCTATCGAGTGTGACCGGGTTGGTCGACACGGAATTGGGCCACGAGGGCGTACACGGATTTGAAGCGCAATTGATATTTCCGCTGTCGTCGAAGACGCCAACGAGGAATGGCGTCGAGGACCGCTGCAGCAGCCGTCGATCCGTATGAGTTTCCTCGCACTACTCGGCCACCGCAAAGCGCAATTGCCTCATCGTGTCCCACTGCGGTGCCTGGCGCGGCCAAGAGGGTTCGTCGACTTCCAGGGTACGACCGCCTAGGAGACGTTACATCGTCAAGTCGCACGTACATTGCCGCTCATTGCCGCGTCCTCACCTCAGAGAAGAAGCAGTGAAGAAATGGGAAACTTCTACAGCTCGCCGTACGAATACTGCAGCTGAGAGTGACGTGCGAGGTTTGGGGGACCGTCAATCTGATCGTGGCGGTGTCATTGAGACTGTCCGGCGACTGTCGGGCAGTCTCCATGGTCTCGATGCCGCCGGTCGGCCGTACCGCCGGCGTCGCAGTGCGGCCACGGAGTCGGTCGTGGCAGTCGTCGGGATACTTTGGTGAGGTCATCGTCGGCGACACCTCGTGGACGTACGAGGCATTCCCTGTCGCGCAGCGGGCCGGCGGGGCTGGGATTCCGGTGTCGGTGCCCGAAACCGCGCCCGTCGGGTCGACCGCATTGCGATGGCGCCGGGATGGCAACGGGTCGTCCTGTCAATCAGCGCCGCCGTCTGTCCCTGGTGCACAGGGAGCCGTCCGATTGAACTTGCGATCCAATACTCGGACGTCCTACTAATCGCGATAGTGTGACCCCATGACCACCGCGTCCACCCCGCCGAGCCCACCCGCCGGTGGGTTCCGGCGCGAGCTGCATCCCGCGCCCATCCCGGTCAGCCGCCGCGACGAGATCCACGCCGCACCGGGCTTCGGGCGGTACTTCACCGACCACATGGTGCTCATCGACTACGACGCCGGCGTCGGCTGGCACGACCCGAGGGTGGTGCCCTACGGGCCGTTCAGCCTCGACCCGGCGACAATGGTGCTGCACTACGCGCAGGAGATCTTCGAAGGACTGAAGGTGTTCGCGCAGCCCGACGGCTCGCTGGCGTCGTTCCGTCCCGAGCAGAACGCGGCCCGGTTGAACCGCTCGGCGGATCGACTGGGCATCCCGCAGCTACCCGAGGACCTCTTCCTCGCCTCGCTCCGCGAGCTGCTGGCCGTCGACGGTGCATGGGTTCCGGTCGGCGGAGAGACCTCGCTCTATGTCAGACCTTTCATCATCGCGACCGAGGTGGGACTGGGCGTCCGGCCGTCATCGAGTTACACGTTCTGCGTCATCGCCTCGCCGGCCGGGGCCTACTTCCCGGGCGGAGTCAAGCCGGTCAGCGTCTGGTGGTCCACCGAGTACGTGCGCGCCGCGCCGGGCGGGACCGGCGCCGCCAAGTTCGGTGGCAACTACGCCGCGTCGCTGGCCGCGCAGGCGGAGGCGGCGGCGAAGGGCTGCGACCAGGTGGTCTGGCTCGACGCCGTGGAGCGGCGGTGGGTCGAGGAGATGGGCGGGATGAACCTGTTCTTCGTCCTCGGCTCCGGTTCCTCCGCCGAGGTCGTCACCCCGGAACTGACCGGCTCGCTGCTGCCCGGAGTCACCCGCGACTCGTTGCTGACGCTGGCACGGGAGATGGGCCTGACCGCCACCGAGCGCCGGATCTCGACCGACGAATGGGCGAAGAAAGCGGACACCGGCGAGCTGACCGAGGTCTTCGCCTGCGGCACCGCCGCGGTCATCACACCCGTCGGGTCCGTGCTGCACGCGGGCGGCGGATTCGACATCAACGGCGGCCAGCCGGGGCCGGTGAGCATGCAGTTGCGCGGGGAGCTCACCGACCTGCAGTACGGACGCAAGACCGACACCCACGGTTGGATGACCCGGCTGAATTGACCCCACGGTGCGTCCGAAGCCCATGAACGCGAGAAGGCGGGTCCCGTCGGGACCCGCCTTCTCACAGTTCTGATCCGAGGGTCGACCCGCCCGGGCATCGCGCGGACGGCGACCGTCACGGCTTACTCAGCCGCGGACGACCTTGCCCGCCTTGAGGCAGGAGGTGCACACGTTCAGCTTGCGCACGGTGCCCGGGGCGACCTGGGCGCGGACCGGCTGGATGTTCGGATCCCACCGGCGGTGCGTCCGACGATGCGAGTGCGACACACTCATGCCGAACCCGGGACCCTTGCCACACACGTCACACACGGCAGCCACGCCGAACACCACCTGTCAAAGATTTTGCGACCAGCCGGAGCCGGTCAGAACAGTCGTCACAGGCCCGACGTGTGCCGGGCAACCACCCCAGGGTACTGACTGCCTGACGCGGGACCAAATTGTGCGCCATCCGGTGCACCATGGTGGCCATGCCGTCCTTCGATGCCGACCTCGTGCGGCGCTGGCTTCGCCGGGTGCGCGACGCCGACGACCCCGTCCTGCCGCACTGGACCGTCGTTCCGACCCAGCAGGAGGCAGCTGCCCTGGAGGCAGGTAGCGCGCGCCTGGAGGCGGCGCTCGCCCAGTCGACGGTCCTGGTCGACGCCGCGCTGCTCGATGACGACGGCGGCGCGGCGGACGCCACCTTCACCGAGCTCCCGGCCCTGATGGTGCACAGATATCTCGACGCGTTTGCCGCCGGTGTGGGTTCCACCCGACTGGCCTTCGCCGGCACCGGCGCCGATCGGGATGCCCCCGACGATCCCTCCACAGACTTCGCCGACGATCCGGTTGACGGCGGCGTGGGCCGCGGCGATGACGACATCGACCGGAACGGCGCCGACGACCGGCCCGACATCGGTTCGCTCGCCCTCGCCGCCGGGCTCAACGCCGGCGCCGCCGCGCTGCACGGCGAGATCGCGACGGCGGCCCAGCGTCCGGTGGAGCACTGGCGATCGGGCGAACCGACGGCCGCCGAGTCCGCCCGGTTGGCCGGGTTCGCCGCCGCCGAACTGGTCGTGGACGGTGCGGGTCTGCACGAGATCGCCGCCGCTGCGGCCGCTGCCGTGATCAACGGCTGGCGGTCCGGGACGCCCGCGGACGGCGCCGAGTTGACCGAGCACCGGATCCGCGGGCTCGTCGGAAGCCTGTTGGTGGCGCTCGAGGTGGTCACCCGCGATCCGGAGCCGCCGGCCGAACCGGCGCCGTGCGGAGCCCGCCCCGGGGAGAACCTGGGCCGCCCGTTCGACGCGGAGATCACCTTCACGATGGGCGTCGCAGAGGCCGAGATCGCATTGCTGACCGCAGATCTGCGAGGCTTGGCTGCAGGCCTCACGGTATGGCCGGGCGGGCAGTGGCCGAAGTTCCACGTGCACACCGACCGGCCGGGTGACGTGCTGAGCCAGGTCTTCGCCTACGGCACCCCGTTCGACCTGCTGGTGACCTCACGCGACTGACCGCTCGACGGGTGTGCGCAGTGGTGCCGATGCAGCGACGGACCGACGTCGCCGCAGCGGTCAGCGGGCCGGGCACCGGCACTGACGGTGCCGACCGTCAAGATGGACGCGAACAGACCTGACCGCAGTCGGAGAGGCACCGTGGAGAAGATCACCCTCAGCACGCCGCTGAAGACCGCGCTCGGGGCGCGGTCGGCCACCCGGCTGGTGGAGAAGCTGAACCTGCTGACGGTCGGCGACCTGCTGCGGTACTACCCGCGCAAGTACGACCAGCGCGGAAAGCTCACCGACCTCGGCTCCCTCGTCGTCGGGGAACGGGCGACAGTCTGGGCCAAGGTGGTCAAGGTGACCGAGCGCGACCTGGGCCATGCCCGGGCCGGTAACCGGGGCAAGGGGCGCGGCGTCAAGCACATCACCAACGTCGTCATCGGGGACAGTGCGCGGCAGCTGACCTGCACCTTCTTCAACCAGTACCACTGGTCGAAGCTGCTGCGGCCGGGGACGGACGCGATGTTCTCCGGCAAGGTCAGCACCTTCAACAGCACGCTGCAGCTCAGCTCGCCGTCGGTCGCGATCATCGACGACGGCACCGGCAGCCGGGACAACGCGATCGACGTTGTCGAGTCGTTCGCCGGCGGGGTGATCCCGGTGTATCCGCTGGTCGAGGGGGTCACCCAGACGCAGGTGCAGCACTGCGTCCGGGCTGCGCTGGACCTGCTGCCGGAGATCGAGGACCCGGTTCCGGAGGTGCTGCTGGCCGAGCACGGGCTGGTCGAGCTGGGGACGGCGCTGCGGGACATCCACCGGCCGCGGGGGGAACAGCAGTTGGAGGCGGCGAAGCAACGGTTGAGGTACGACGAGGCCCTGTCGGTGCAGCTGGTGCTGGCGCGGCGGCGGGCGGACGCACGGAACTTCCCGGCCGAGCCCTGCCCTCGGCTGCCGGGCGGGCTGCTGGACGTGTTCGAGGCCAATCTGCCGTTCACCCTCACCGATGGACAGCGCGCCGTAGGGGAGACCATCGCCCGCGACCTCGCGACCATCCACCCGATGAATCGGCTGCTGCAGGGCGAGGTCGGTTCGGGCAAGACGGTGGTCGCCCTGCGGGCGATGCTGCAGGTGATCGATTCCGGCCGGCAGGCGGTGCTGCTGGCGCCCACCGAAGTGCTTGCCTCCCAACATGTCCGGTCGTTGCGGGACATCCTCGGTCCGCTGGGTCGGGGTGGAGAGCTGGGCGCGCCCCCGGAGGCGACCGCGATCACCCTGCTGACCGGCTCGCTGCCGGCCAAGGCGCGCAAGAACGCGCTGCTGACCATCGCGTCCGGTCAGGCCGGGATCGTGGTCGGCACCCACGCCCTGCTGTCCGAGGGAGTGCAGTTCCCCAACCTCGGGCTGGTCGTCGTCGACGAGCAGCACCGGTTCGGCGTCGAGCAGCGGCATGCACTGCGCACCAAGCATCCGGACGGCAACCCGCCGCACGTCCTGGTGATGACCGCGACGCCGATCCCCCGGACGGTCGCGATGACGGTGTTCGGCGATCTGGACACCTCGACGCTGTCGGAGTTGCCGCGCGGCCGCTCGCCGATCGGCACGACGGTCGTCCCGGCCGCCGAACGGCCCGGCTGGGTGGAGCGGGCCTGGCAGCGGATCCGCGAGGAGGTCGGCAAGGGGCACCAGGCATACGTGGTCTGCCCGAAGATCGGTGACGACGACGAGCAGGCGGCGATGTTCGAGGACGGCAGCGTCCTCGACGCCGACGACGAGGGTGACGGGAACGAATCCGGCACCACCCGCCGCCCGCCGCTGACCGTCACCCAGGTCGCGGCGATGCTGCAGGACGGGCCGCTGACCGGCCTGCGGATCGGGATCCTGCACGGCCGGCTGCCACCGGGGGAGAAGGACGACGTGATGACCACGTTCGCCGCCGGGCAGCTGGACGTGCTGGTCGCGACCACGGTCATCGAGGTCGGCGTGGACGTCCCGAACGCCACGATGATGGTGGTCATGGATGCCGAGCGGTTCGGCATGTCGCAGCTGCACCAGCTGCGCGGCCGGGTCGGGCGGGGCAGCGCCCCGGGCATCTGCCTGCTGATCACCGAATCGCCGGCCGGCACCGTCGGGCGGGCCCGGCTGGACGCGGTCGCCGCCACCACCGACGGCTTCGAACTCGCCGAGGCCGACCTGGAGCTGCGTCGCGAGGGCAATGTGCTCGGCACCACCCAGGCCGGGAAGTCCACGGCCCTGAAACAGCTCTCGCTGCAACGCGACAGGTCCGTCATCGAGATGGCGCGGCAGGACTCGGTCGGACTGGTCGGCAACGACCCGGCGATGAAGCAGTGGCCGGGGCTGGCCGAGATGGTGTCGTTGGTGATCGCCTCGGAGAACCAGGAATACCTCGACAAGGGTTGATCTTCTGCCGCCGACCGGTTGCGAGCACCGTTGGCCTCCTTGGCCGTCCAGATCCGCTCGCCGGGCCTGTGCCTCACCCCCGCTTCGTACACCCCCGATAAGGTGCTCAGCGACGAGTCGCGGGCGTTGACGGAGTGACCCGGCCTGGCCCCGGTGGAACTTGGCCACGGCGGTCCGCGGCGGCAGTGCGCTGTGCCGGCTCACCAGACTGGTCTGAGCCGTTCTGTACCGGACCGGCCGGCCACGAGGACGAACTGATGACGCTGCTGCACACCATCGACAACGACAACCAGGACAACGGCAACGACAACGACAATACGGCGACCGCCCCGTTGCGGGCCATCGCCAGCCGGGTGCGGTGGATCTCCACCGCGATCGTCGATGCCGCCAACCGTGGTCGCCCCAACAGCACCGGCATCAAGGTCGGCGGACATCAGGCGTCGTCGGCCTCGATGGTCGAGATCATGGTGGCGCTGTGGTTCCACGAGCTGACCAACCTGGACCGGGTCGCGGTCAAGCCGCACGCCTCCCCGGTCCTGCACGCGATCAATTACCTGCTGGGCGACCTGGACCGCAAGTACCTGACGACGCTGCGGGAGAAGGGCGGCCTGCAGAGCTACCCGAGCCGGATCAAGGACCCCGACACGGTCGACTTCTCCACCGGCTCGGTAGGGATCGGGGCCACCGCGCCGCTGTGGGCGGCGTTTGCGCACCGCTACATCCGCTCGCAGTTCGTCGACGCGCCGCCCGCCGGGCGGTTCATCAGCCTGCTCGGTGACGCGGAGCTGGACGAGGGCGCCATCTGGGAGGCCGTCGCCGACCCGTCGGTCGCCCAGCTCGGCGAGCTGCTGTGGGTGGTCGACCTGAACCGGCAGTCCCTGGACCGGGTGGTGCCGGACATCCAGATCCAACGCCTGCAGGGCATGTTCGGCTCGGCCGGCTGGGAGGTGATCACCCTCAAATGGGGTCGGCGGATCAGCGAGCTGTTCACCGACGCCCGGCGGCGGCGAGCTGCGCAGCCGGCTCGAGCAGATGCCCAACGAGGAGTATCAGCGCATGCTCCGGGCCGACCCGTCGGACGTGGCCCGGCGGCTGGTCGGCGATACCGGCCGATCGGCAGCTGCGGGAGCTGGTGGAGGGCCTGCCGGTCGACGACCTCGCCGCCGCCGTCCGTGATCTCGGCGGCCACGACCTCGGCCTGCTGATCGACACCTTCCGCGCCGCCGACACCGCCCGTCCCACAGTCGTTTTCGCCTACACCATCAAGGGCAACGGGCTGCCGACCGAGGGCCACCCGAACAATCACTCCGCGCTGCTCACCGAGGTGCCAGATGCAGGACCTGGCGGTCCGCTCCGGCGTCGACCCCGCCGATCCGTGGCAACCATTCCCTCCCGGCAGCGCCGAACACGAGCTGTGCGCGAACCGGCGCGAGCAGCTCCGGCGGGTGCCCACGCCGCCGACCCGGCCGATCAGGATCCCGACCGCGCTCGCCCACGCCCACCGCAAGCCGATGTCCACCCAGGCCACCCTGGGCCGGCTGCTGGCCGACCTGAAGCGCGACGCGCCGGAAACCGCGGCGCGGGTCGTCACCTGCAGCCCCGACGTAGCGTCGTCGACGAATCTGGGCGGTTGGATCAACAAGACCGGCGTCTGGTCAGTGCACGACCGGCCGGACTGGTTCGCCGACGACACCGAGCGGGTCCTTCGCTGGTCGACGGTGAGCAACGGCCAACACATCGAACTCGGCATCGCCGAGGTCAACCTGGTGTGCCTGCTCGGGCGAGCTCGGGGCGACCTGGAGCCGGTGGGGCGAACCGCTGATCCCGATCGCCACCATCTACGACCCGTTCGTCTCCCGCGCCCTGGAACCGTGGTCCTACGGCATCTATGCGGGCGGCCAATCCATCCTGGTCGGCACGCCGTCGGGCGTCACCCTCGCCCCCGAGGGCGGCGCGCACCAGTCGATCATCACCCCGTCGATCGGCATGGAGCAGCCCGGCTGTGTCGGCCTGGGAACCCGCGTTCGGCCCCGACCTGGAATGGTGCTTCCTGCATGCCATGTCGCAGATCGGCCGGCCCGGCGGAACGTCGGCGTACTTCCGGCTGAGCACCCGGCCGATCGATCCGGCCCTGGCCGCGGTGCCCGAGGATCCGGTGCTGGCCGAGCGCCGCCGCCGGCATGCCATCGCGGGCGGTTACCGGCTGGGCAGCCGCCCCGCGGGTGAGGACCAGGTGACGCTGGTCGGCGTGGGCGCGATCATGCCCGAGGTGCTGCTGGCCGCCGGGCACCTCGAGGCGCTGGGCGTCCGGACCGGGGTGGTCTGCCTGACCAGTCCCGACCTGGTGTTCCGATCGCTGCAGGAGCGCGGCCGGCGTAGCCGAGGCGGGAGGCAGCGGCATCCTCGACCTGTTGTTCCCACCCGGCGCCCCGGCGCCGCTGGTCACCGTGCTGGACGGCCACCCGCACACGCTGTCGTTCTTGGCCGCCGCCCGCGGCGACCGGATCCGTTGCCTGGGCGTGACCGAATTCGGCCAATCGACCAACCTGCCCGACGCCTACGCGTTGCACGGCCTGGATCCGACGTCCATCGTCGACGCCGCACTGGACCACCTCGGCCGCTGAAAGCCATCCTGCGCCGCGGTGGTCTCGAAGTCCCACTCCGAAGGAAACACCTGATGAGCCACACCTACCGGGTCACCGAGCTGGTCGGCACCTCCACCAGCACCGTCGACGACGCGATTCAGCAACGGAATCGCCCGCGCCGCCCGGACGATCCGGCAGATCGACTGGTTCGAGGTCACCCAGATCCGCGGGCACGTCGCGGACGGAGCCGTCGGGCACATCCAGGTCGGCATCAAGGTCGGTTTCCGGCTGGAGGATCCGCAGGACTGATCGGTTTCCGGCTGGCGGACCCGAAGGACTGATCGGCGGTGCCGCCCAACAGACGGCCGCCACCGGCCAACGGGCGTCGTCCGGTCGGGTCGGCGGCCCTTGCCGGATTCCCCTTTCACCGCGTCGCGGTCATCCGGTGGTCTGTGCGGCCCGCGGCCGGTTCCGCCCCCCGGCGCGAAACAGGTTGCTCTCCAGAGGGTGTCCGACGAGTTCGGTGGCCACCGCGGCCGCTCGGAGCACCGCGTCCAGGTCCACTCCGGTGGAGATCCCGGCGTCGTCGAGCAGGTACACCAGCTCCTCGGTGGCGATGTTGCCGCTGGCGCCCGGGGCGAAGGGGCAGCCGCCGAGCCCGCCGACCGACGCGTCCAGCTGGGTGATCCCCACCTGTACCGCGGCGAACGCGCTGGCGATGCCGGTGCCCCGGCTGTTGTGGAAATGCGCGCCCAACGGCACCAGGTCGGCGCCCGGCGCGCCGCCTACCGCCGCCCTGACCGCCTCGAACAGCCGCCACACCCGTATCGGGGTGGTGGTGCCGATGGTGTCGCCGAAACACAGCTGGTCGGCGCCGAGCTCCAGAGCCCGGGCAGCGATCGACGCGGTCCGCTCCGGGTCGGTCGGATCCGTCGAACGGGCAATCCCAGGCGGTCGCGATGATCACCTCGAGCCGGCCGCCCGCGTCATGCACGATCCGCCCGACGTCGCCGACCGCGTCCAGCGCCTCCTGGGTGGATCGGCGAGCGTTCGCCTGGCTGTGGCCGTCGGCGGCGGACACGACGTACTCGATCGTCCGCAGCCCGGTGCCGATGGCCCGCTGCGCCCCGTTCGGTGAGGCGACCAGGCCGGACCATTCGACCCCTGGGATCGACTGCACGTACTCGGCGACCTGCTCGGCGTCGGCCATCGCCGGTACGGCCCGCTTCGAGACGAAGGCGGTCGCCTCGATCCGCCGCACCCCGGTGGCGACCAGGGCCTGCACCAGCCGGATCTTCCCGTCGGTGCTGATCGGGGTCTCGATCTGCAGGCCGTCGCGGAGCCCGACCTCGCGAATATCGGCCCGGCGTGGCAATGCGGTCATCGTTTGTCCTGTCCGTCAGTGACGTGTGATCTCGAGTTTCCGCGCACGCCGGCGGCGCGCACAACCTTCGGCACGAGGCGATGCGCAGCCGGCGCCGAGGAACCCGGTTTTCCGATCCGTCATCCGGGCACGCTAGGTTCCCCGGAGCGGGCCGCCGCCCGGGGGCTGGCATCGTCAGGGACGAAAGTGGTGCGATGTTCTCCAAGATCCTGGTGGCCAACCGCGGCGAGATCGCCATCCGCGCCTTCCGTGCCGCCTACGAACTCGGCATCGCCACCGTCGCGGTCTTCCCGTACGAGGACCGGAACTCGCTGCACCGGCAGAAGTCCGACGAGGCCTACCAGATCGGGGAACGCGGGCATCCGGTCCGGGCCTACCTCGACCCGGACGAGATCGTGCGGGCCGCAGTTGCTTCCGGCGCCGATGCGGTCTACCCGGGGTACGGATTCCTGTCGGAGAACCCGCGGCTGGCGCAGGCCTGCGTGGATGCCGGGATCACCTTCATCGGCCCGTCGGCGGCCGTGTTGGAGATGGCCGGGAACAAGGCCACCGCGATCGCCGCGGCCCGGGCAGCGGGCGTCCCGGTGCTGGAATCGTCCGAACCGTCCGCGGATGTGCCGACGCTGATCGCGGCCGCCGAGACCGTCGGCTACCCGATCTTCGTCAAGGCCGTCGCCGGCGGCGGCGGGCGGGGAATGCGCAGGGTGGACGATCCGCAGTCGTTGCCCGAGGCGCTGGCCACCGCCATGCGCGAGGCGGAGTCGGCCTTCGGGGATTCCACCGTGTTCCTGGAACGGGCGGTGATCGAGCCACGGCACATCGAGGTGCAGATCCTCGCCGACGGCCGCGCTGCCGGGGGGGAGCCGGCCGGCACCATTCATCTGTTCGAGCGGGACTGCTCCGTGCAGCGGCGACACCAGAAGGTCATCGAGGTCGCGCCCGCGGTCGGCCTGGACCCGGCGTTGCGGGAGGCCATCTGCGCCGACGCGGTGGCCTTCGCCCGGCACATCAACTACGTCAACGCGGGCACCGTCGAGTTTCTGCTGGATCAGCAGGGCCGGTACGTGTTCATCGAGATGAACCCCCGGATCCAGGTCGAGCACACCGTCACCGAGGAGATCACCGACGTCGACCTGGTCGCCTCGCAGATCCGGATCGCCGCCGGCGAGTCCCTGGAGGACATCGGCCTGCGGCAGGAGTCGATCGAGATCCGCGGCGCCGCACTGCAATGCCGGATCACCACCGAGGATCCGGCGAACGGCTTCCGACCGGACACCGGGAAGATCATCACCTACCGGTCGGCCGGCGGCGGCGGTGTGCGCGTCGACGGCGGCACCGTGCACTCCGGGGCGGAGGTCAGTCCGCACTTCGACTCGTTGCTGGTGAAGCTGACCTGCCGGGGACGGAACTGGACGGAGGCGGTGGCCAGGGCGCGGCGCGCGCTGGCGGAATTCCGGGTCCGCGGCGTGGCCACCAACATTCCGTTCCTGCAGGCGGTGCTCGAGGACCCGGACTTCGCCGCCGGCGGGGTCAGCACCAGCTTCATCGAAACCCACCCGCACCTGCTGACCGCGCGGAGTTCGGCCGACCGCGGCACCCGGTTGCTCAGCTACCTCGCCGAGGTGAGCGTCAACCGGCCGTTCGGGTCGCGGCCGGCCGGGATCATCGACCCGCAGACCAAACTGCCGCCGGTCGGCCCGCCCGAGCCGCCGCCGAAGGGGTCGCGCCAGCTGCTCGCCGAGCTGGGCCCGGACGGCTTCGCCCGCTGGCTGCGGGAGACCCCGGAACTCAAGGTCACCGACACCACCTTCCGGGACGCCCACCAGTCGCTGCTCGCCACCCGCGTCCGCACCAGGGACCTGGCGATGATCGGCCCGGCCACCGCGAGGCTCACCCCCGAGCTGCTGTCCATCGAGGCCTGGGGCGGGGCCACCTACGACGTGGCGCTGCGCTTCCTGGCGGAGGATCCCTGGGAACGGCTGGCCGCGCTGCGGGAGGCGATCCCCACCGTCGCGCTGCAGATGCTGCTGCGCGGCCGCAACACCGTCGGGTACACCCCCTACCCCGAAGCCGTCACGGAGGCCTTCGTTCACGAGGCGACCAGGACCGGGATCGACATCTTCCGCATCTTCGACTCGCTCAACGACATCGAGCAGATGCGGCCGGCCATCGACGCGGTGCGGGAGACCGGCACGGCCGTCGCCGAGGTCGCGCTCTGCTACACCGGTGACCTGTCCGACCCGGCGGAGAAGCTGTACACGCTGGACTACTACCTCCGGCTCGCCGATCAGATCGTCGAATCCGGTGCGCACATCCTGGCGATCAAGGACATGGCCGGGCTGCTGCGCGCCCCGGCCGCCCGGACCCTGGTCACCGCACTGCGGGAGCGGTTCGACCTGCCGTTGCACCTGCACACCCATGACACCGCCGGGGGCCAGCTCGCGACCTATCTGGTGGCCTCGGCGGCCGGGGTGGACGCGGTCGACGCGGCGAGCGCACCGATGGCCGGGACGACGTCGCAACCGCCGCTCTCGGCCCTGGTCGCCGCGACCGACTTCACCGACCGGCCGACGGGTCTGCGGCTGCGGGCGGTCGAGGACCTCGAGCCCTATTGGGAGGCGGTGCGCGCGCTCTACGCGCCGTTCGAGACCGGGCTCAAATCGCCGACGGGACGGGTGTACCGGCACGAGATCCCGGGCGGGCAGCTGTCGAACCTTCGCCAGCAGGCCATCGCGCTCGGCCTCGGCGGCCGGTTCGAGGAGGTCGAGACGATGTACGCGGCGGCCGATGCGATGCTCGGCCACCTGGTCAAGGTGACCCCGTCGTCCAAGGTCGTCGGCGACCTGGCCCTGCACCTGGTCGGTGCCCGGGTGGACCCCCACGACTTCGAGGCCGACCCGGGGCGGTTCGACATTCCGGATTCCGTCGTCGGGTTCCTGTCCGGCGAGCTGGGCGAGCCGCCCGGTGGCTGGCCGGAACCGTTCCGCACCAAGGCGCTGGCCGGGCGCACCTTCACCCCGGTGGCCGCCGAGCTCAGCGACGACGAGGCGAAGGAGCTGGCGCGGGCGCCCCGGGAGACGCTGAACCGGCTGCTGTTCCCCGGGCCGGACAGAGAGTTCCGCCGGTCGCGGCAGCAGTACGGCGACCTGTCCCTGCTGCCGACCGCGGACTACCTCTACGGCATGCAGTCCGGGGCCGAGCACATGATCGAGCTGAAATCGGGGGTCCAGCTGTACCTGGGCCTGGAGGCCGTCGGCGAACCCGACGAGCGCGGACAGCGCACGGTCGTCACCACCCTGAACGGCCAGCTGCGGCCGCTCCAGGTGCGGGACCGCAGCGTCAACGTCGACGTCCCGGTCGCCGAGCGCGCCGAGCCGGCGAATCCCTTCCACGTCGCCTCGCCGTTCGCGGGGGTGGTGACGCTGGCCGTCGCGGAGGGCGACGAGGTGGCCGCCGGCGCGACGGTGGCGACCATCGAGGCGATGAAGATGGAGGCCTCCATCACCGCGCCGCGGGCCGGCCGGGTGCAGCGCACCGCGATCACCGCGGTGCAGCAGGTGGAGGGCGGCGACCTGGTGCTCGTGCTGACCGCCGAGGCCTGAGCGTGACCCGGATCGTCGGCGGTGTGTGGGGCGGGCGCAGGCTGGCCACCCCGCACGGTGAGGTCACCCGACCCACCTCGGAGAAGGTGCGAGCCGCGCTGGCCAGCTCGCTGTTCGCCACCGGCGGCCTGGTCGGCGCCCGCGTTCTCGACCTGTACGCCGGATCCGGTGCACTGGGCCTCGAGTTGGTGTCCCGGGGCGCGTCATCGGCCGTCTTCGTGGAACGGGACCGGGCGGCGCTGGCTGCGCTCCGGCAGAACGTCGACCTGCTCGGCGGGCCGGGACTGACCGTGCTGCCCGGCGATGTGGCGGGCGTCGTCGGCCGAGCTGTGGTCAGTGGCACTGCGTTCGGCCCGTTCGACGTCGTCGTGGCCGATCCGCCGTACGACGTCGGCTCCGAGGACCTGATGAGAATGTTCACCGGGCTGCGGGCCGCCGGCGCGCTGGCCGCGCACGCCGACCTGATCGTGGAGCGCGGCCGGAAAGCCGGGGAGCCGAGCTGGCCGGCGCCGCTGGAGGGGGTCCGCTCTCGCCGCTACGGCGACACGCTGCTCTGCTACGGTCGCGCCCCATGACCCGCCCGATGATCCGAGCCGTCTGCCCCGGCTCCTTCGACCCGCCCACCCTGGGTCACCTCGACGTCATCGGCCGGGCGGCGGGGCTGTTCGACCGGGTGACCGTCGCCGTGCTGGTCAACCCGGACAAGAAGGGCCTGTTCAGCATCGAGGAACGACTGGACCTGCTGCGCGCCACCACCGGTGAATGGCCATCGGTGACGGTCGACTCGTTCGAGGGTCTGTTGGTCGACTACTGTGCGGCGCACCAGATCTCGGCGATCGTGAAGGGCATCCGGGCGGTCTCCGACTTCGACTACGAGCTGCAGATGGCGCAGATGAACCACGGCTTGACCGGGGTGGACACGCTGTTCCTGCCGACCAGTCCGACGTACTCGTTCGTGTCGTCCTCGCTGGTCAAACAGGTTGCCGCCTACGGCGGCAACGTCGATCACCTGCTGCCCGAGGTGGTCTCGGCCGCCCTGCGGTCCAGGATCGGCGGTCACTGAGACCTCGGTACCGGTCACCCGCCGGTGACGGGCAGCGCCCGTTGGGGTGGTGATCGTGCGCACGCGTCCGGCCGGGCGTGTTGTCCGCCCTGCCGGTCGGCGCCTTGTCAGACTGGGTCGCAAGCCGCAACGTCCGTGCCGCGCGGACGGCCGGTCGGGCGTTCACCGTAGGAGGTTCCATCCATGTACCGGGTTTTCGAGGCGCTCGACGAGCTCGTCACCATCGTCGAGGAAGCCCGGGGACTCCCGATGACGGCGTCCTGCGTGGTCCCGCGAGGGGACGTGCTGGAACTCCTCGACGACGTCCGCGACGCGCTGCCGGGAGAGGTGGACGACGCCCAGGACGTGCTCGACCACCGGGATCAGATGATCGGCGAGGCCGGCGAGGCGGCGGCCAAGGCCGTCGGCGACGCGAAGGCCGAGGCGCACCGGCTGGTCAGCTCGGCGCACGCCGAGGCCGAGGGGACCGTCGGCGGCGCCCGGGCGGAGGCGGACCGGCTGGTCGGGGAGGCCACCGCGCACGCCGAGGGACTGGTCAACCGGGCCCGGGACGAGGCCGCCCGGCTCGCCCAGGCGGCCCAGGACCAGCACGATTCGCTGATCGCCCGGGCCCGGGCCGAGGCGGAGCGGACCATCGCCGCCGGCCGGGCCGGCTACGAGGCCTCGGTCGCCGACGGCCGCGCCGAACAGGCCCGGCTGGTCACCCAGACCGAGGTCGTGCAGGCCGCCTACGCCGAATCCGCCCGGATCCTGGACGCCGCGCACGCCGACGCCGACCGGATGCGCGCGGAGTGCGACAGCTACGTGGACAGCACCCTCGGATCGCTGGAGGAGACGCTGACCACCACCTTGCGGACCATCGGCCGCGGCCGGACGGCGCTCCGCACGGGTGGGGTCGCCGACTACCGGGACTGAGCTCCCCGCCGGGTACGTCCCGGCGCACTCCGGCACGGCGCTTCCCGCTCGGTGAAAGCCCAGCCAGGCGAACTCCAGGCGGCGAATTGGAGCACCCCGCGCCGTCCACTACCATGGAAGGGTTGCCCTGGCAGGGGCCGCTGCGTGCGGCTGCGCCGGGCAGTGCCGACGTCGGGAGTACCGCCGTCCGAACCCCGTCCTGAGCCTCGCGACCCTGAGAGAACCGTGTTCATGTCAGCCCGCTCCCACCCGCAGTCGAACTCGCCCTGGGTCTTCGACACCCGGGCGCTCGGGCGACGACCCGGCACGCTGCGCTCCGTGCGCATCGCCGCGCCGGTGCACGAACCAATGGGCCTGGACGTGGTCGCTGTCCCGCCGGGCGCCGATGTAGATCTGGACCTGCGGTTCGAGGCCGTGGCCGAGGGCGTGCTGGTGTCCGGCACGGCGGCCGCCACCGCCGTAGGTCAGTGCGCCAGGTGCCTGATCGAGCTGACCGAGCCGGTCATCGCCCGGATCCGGGAGCTGTACGCCTACCCCGATTCGGCCACTGCGGCGACCACCGAGGACGACGAGATCGCCAGGCTGGTGGACGACCTGGTCGACCTGCAGCCCGTCGTGCACGACGAGGTCGTGCTGGCGCTGCCGATGGCACCGCTGTGCCGCCCGGATTGTCCTGGATTGTGTGCGGAATGTGGCGAGCGTTTCGATGATCTCGAGCCCGGTCATTCGCATGAGATACTGGATCCTCGCTGGGCCGCCCTGCAGGGCAGATTCGCCACAGAAGAAAACCGCACAGAAGAAAACCGCACAGAAGAAGACCGCACCGAAGAAAACCGCACCGAAGAAAACAGCACCGGAAAAATCAACACCGCAGAAATCAGCACCGAGCAGGTCGACACCCCGTCGCCTGATAGCGCCGACCGGCCCGCTGCCGGCTCTGCCGAATGACCTGGTCGAAATAACACAGAAGGAGATCGATCGTGGCTGTCCCGAAGAGGAAGATGTCGCGGAGCAACACCCGCTCCCGCCGGTCGCAGTGGAAGGCCAGCGTGCCGACCCTGGTGGTCTGCCCGAACCGGGCGTGCGGCGCGCTGACCCCTCCGCATCAGGCTTGCCCGACGTGTGGCCAGTACCGCGGCCGCCAGGTCGTCGGGGTCTGACCCACGTGGCGGGTACGGCGTCGGGCGGCAACAACACGCCTGACCCGGCCGTCGTCGGTGCCGCCCTCGGTGTCGAGCTCCGGGACGACCTGGTGGTGCTCGCGCTGACCCACCGGTCGTTCGCGTACGAGAACGGTGGGCTGCCCACCAACGAGCGACTGGAGTTCCTCGGCGACTCCGTCCTCGGCGTCGTCGTGACCGATGTGCTGTATCGCACCCATCCCGACCTGCCCGAGGGCAGGTTGGCGAAGCTCCGGGCGTCCGTCGTCAACATGCACGCGCTCGCCGGGGTGGGCCGGACGATGGGGCTGGGCGACCAGCTCCGGCTCGGGCGCGGCGAGGAACTCACCGGCGGCCGCGACAAGACCTCGATCGTCGCGGACGCGGTCGAGGCGGTGATCGGCGCGGTCTATCTGCAGCACGGCCTGGACGTCACCCGCGGGGTGATCCACCGGCTGTTCGGCGACCTGTTGACCGCGGCGCCGCGACTGGGCGCCGGCCTGGACTGGAAGACATCGCTGCAGGAGCTGTCGGCCGGCCGCGGTCTCGGCGTACCCGAGTACCGGGTCACCGAGGAGGGCCCCGATCACGCCAAGGTCTTTGCCGCCACCGTCGTGTTGAGCGGGTCCCCGCACGGTTCCGGGAACGGTCGGACGAAGAAGGAGGCCGAGCAGGCGGCCGCCGCCGCGACCTACACCGGCCTGCAGAGCACGTCCGCCAACGGCGCGGCGGCCGGGACCGCACCGAACGCCGGAACCGCCGGCATCCCGACACCGGTCGGGGCGCCGATGGACACCGGTGTCGCCCTGGTCGACCCGTCGGCGGATCCGGACGTCACTGCCGCGGGTGGCTCCGAGGGACCCGATGCCGGGTCGACGTCAGGTGGCGTGCCGGACCCTGCCGGGAACCCAGCGGACGAACCGCCGGCCCCCGGGTCCGGTGCCTGAGCTACCGGAAGTCGAGTCCGTCCGGCTCGGTCTCGAGTCCCACCTGTCCGGCCGACGCATCGCGCGGGTCCGGGTGTTCAACGACCGCGCGGTCCGCCGGCACACCGGTGGGGCAGCCGATTTCGAGTCGGTTCTCACCGGCCACCGGGTGATCGACGTGCGCCGGCGCGGCAAGTACCTGTGGTGGGCGTTGGACGACGGTGACGCGGTCGTTGCGCACCTGGGGATGAGCGGCCAGTTCCGGATCACCGACCCGACGCGCGCCACCGCTGACCCGTCGACCGAACCGGCCGCTGCCCCGGCGGGCGGCACCGAGGCTGCCATCGATGTGCTGCGCCATCCGCACCTGCGGATCAGGTTCTCCTTCGACGACGGCGGTCCCGACGTCGACTTCCTCGATCAGCGCACCTTCGGCGGGATGTCGTTCGCGCCGGGCGGGGCGGAGCTGCCGGATGCGATCGCGCACATCGCCCGCGATCCGCTGGATCCGCAGTTCTCCCTGGCCGACACCGTTGCGGCGATCCGCCGGAAACGGACGGAGATCAAGCGCGCGCTGCTGGATCAGTCGGTGGTGTCCGGGATCGGCAACATCTATGCCGACGAGGCGCTGTGGCGTGCCCGGGTGCACTACGCGCGGCCGACGGCGACCATGACCCGCGCGGTGGCGACTGCCGTGCTGACCTCCGCCGCCGACGTCATGCGGGAGGCGCTGGCCGCGGGCGGCACGTCGTTCGACGCGTTGTACGTCAACGTGAACGGCGAATCCGGGTACTTCGACCGGTCGCTCAACGCCTACGGTCAGCAGGACCGGCCCTGCCCGAGGTGCGGAACCCCGATCCGCCGTGACGCCTTCATGAACAGGTCGTCCTTCTTCTGCCCGCGCTGCCAGCCCCGCCCGCGGACCCGCAGGGCAGCCACCTCTCGCTGATCGCCGCCCGTATTGTCTCTCACCGTGCTCGTTACCGATGAACCGCCGCCCGTCGACCGCATCCCCGCCGTCATCCCGGTCGCCCGCCCGGTCGACCGGGCATTGCGGTTGCTCACCACCTCTGCCGATCACGGTCGGCTCTGGATGGCGATCGCAGCGGTCGGCGCGGTGTCGGGCAAGCGCACCCGCCGGGCCGCCATCCGCGGGCTGGCGACCCTGGGCGCCGCCAGCTTCGTGTCGAACTCGGTGATCAAGCCGCTGATCGGCCGTCGGCGCCCCGACCGGGAACGCACCTCCATCGCCCGGCGGATCGGTCACCTGCCGTGGACCTCGTCCTTCCCCAGTGGCCACGCGGCCTCGGCGGCTGCGTTCGCGGCCGGCGCGACGATGGAACTGCCGGCGGCCGGCGTCGCGCTGGTCCCGCTGGCCGCCGCGGTCGCCTATTCCCGGGTGCACGTCGGTGTGCACTTCCGCTCCGACGTCTGGGCCGGAGCGGCGATCGGCGTCACCCTCGCCGTCGTCGGACGCCGCTGGTGGCCGGTCAAGCCGTGGGGACCGGCCCTGATGGCCGCCGGAACGGTGCCCAGCCTGCCGAAGGGCAGGGGTCTGACGGTGATCGTCAACCAGAAGTCGGGCAGCAGCGACGGTGCCGCGGAGTCGATCGAGAACGCGCTGCCGGGGGCCACCGTGCTGCAGTGGGATCCGGACACCGACCTTTCGGAGCTGATCGACGCGCGGTCGGGTGCCGGAGAACTGCAGGCGCTGGGGGTCGCCGGTGGCGACGGGACCGTCGCGAGCGTGGCCCAGATCGCTCACCGGCGGCGGCTTCCGCTGGCGGTGTTCCCGGCCGGGACATTGAACCATTTCGCCAAGGCGGTCGGCCTGGACACCGATGCGCACACCGTGGCCGCCGTGGAGGGCGGCGTCGGCGGCATGGTCGACCTCGCCTTCATCGACGGCGTCTCCTTCCTGAACACCGCGAGCATCGGCGGATACCCGGAAATGGTGCGCCGGCGCGACGAATTTTCGCACCGCATGGGCAAATGGCCGGCGACGGCATACGCGCTGATCCGAACGCTCAACCATGAAAAGCCCATCGACCTGGTGATCAATGGCCGGCACCTACCGGTGTGGGTCGTCTTCATCGGGAATGGCCGCTACATCCCGCGTGGCCTCGCCGCGTCCTGGCGGGAGCACCTGGCCAGCGGAGTGCTCGATGTGCAGTACCTGCGCGCCGATCGGCGTCTTTCGCGCACCAGGGCGGTGCTGTACTCATTGATCGGCATCGTGCAACGCAGCCATGTCTACGGCTCGATGGAGGATCACAGCGTCCGGATCCGCTCGCTGTCCGGCCCGAAATCCAGTGCGCACGACGGTGAGATCAGCGACCCCCGCGAGGAGATCGAACTGACCATTTCCGACCGCCGGCTGACGGTGTACCGCGCGATGTCCTGACCTGCCGCCCGCCGCCGGCCCTCAGTCGAGGATGGCGTGCGGGTATTCCGCTGAGCGGTGCTGGAAGGCCAGAATTGCGGGATTTTCGATGACGCCGTCACGGATCTCGATCGCCCGGTGGATGGTGGGATTGCCATCCCAGGCATCGCCGCCCTGCAGGACCGGGCCGAGGAAAGGAATCAGCGCCTCACTGATCTCCCAGGTCGCAGAATTCCACAGATACGACGGGCTGTGGTCGACGGCGTAATACAGCACATTGTTGCCGACGACGAAGGTGGGGTCCGCGAATGTGGTCGGGCGAGCCCAGCTGAAGCCCATGCCCTCGTCGCACGAGACGTCGATCACCAGGGTGCCCGGCTTCATCTGCGGCAGGTCGTCGTCGGTCAGGAACATCAGCGGGGAATTGGGATCCTGCAGCACGCAATTGACGATGATGTCGTGGTCGGTGAGGAACGAGGTCAGCGGCACGCTGCCGTTGTCGGTCACCGCACGGCTGACATGCCCGGCTATCTCGTCATCGAAATGAACAATCTGTGCCGAATGGATCGGTGCACCGACGGCCGCCACCGCGCGATGGGTGAGAACGTCGACCTCGTAGACGTTCATGGCATTGAGCGCCGCCACGGCCCCCCGCGCGGTCGCTCCGAAACCGATGACGACCGCGTTCGATCGGGGACCGTAGGCGCCGGTGATCCCGGCGATCTGCATTGCCTGCAAAACCGAGCAGTACCCGGCGAGCTCGTTGTTCTTGTGAAAGACATGCAGATTGAAACTGCCGTCACGGTTCCAGTGGTTCATCGCCTCGAAGGCGATGAGGGTGAGCCGCCGGTCGATGGCGGTCTGGGTCAGCTCCGGGTCCTGCACACAATGTGGCCACCCCCAGAACGCCTGACCGACACGTAGTTCGGCGATGTCGGAGAGCATCGGTTTCGGTTGCAGGATCACATCGCAATCGGCGATCAGTTGTTCCCGGGTCCCGAAATCGCCGACCCGGTTCTTCAGCTGATCATCGGACAATCCGAAGTCGTCCCCGTAGCCGTGTTCGAGGTGGATCCGGTCGCGGATTTCCTCCGGAATGCGGTCGAGGTGATGTGGGTGAAGGGGATGGCGGCGTTCGTTCTCCTTCAATGAGCGCGCCATCACGCCGAGGGTCAACCGATTCATGCCGCGTCCTTGGGGGTGTGCATCCTGTTGTGCGTCCGGTGGCCGCAACGCCACCGGCTTGCCGCGGCGTTGTCAGCTGAGGGTAACGGCGGGTCCGGATGGATGCTGACCACACCGGCAGGGGTTCGGCCACGGTCGCGGCCGGGATGTCGCCCCGCGGTCCACCGCCGGTAACGACCGCCGTTCCAGAGACCGTCCAAGGGGTGAAGCCCGGCACCCCGTCAGTCGTCGGGTCACGCGCCCCTTTCCGCGGCCAGTTTCAGGCACCACGCCTCCGCGGCGAACTCGTCGGTTCGCAGCGGATCGACGGCAAACCTGACGACACAACGATCCTCGCCCACCCCGAGGATGAAGACGTGGTTGACGGACCCTCCACCACGCAACTCCCGCACCGGCTCGGGCGGAAGGCTGTGCCGCGCCGCAAGCCTCCTCGCGAGCGCGCCATCGCGTGGTGGGTCACCAGCCATCACTCCGCCTCCCGCGGTCCGTCGGTCGCACAGCTTTCACCACCGCCCGCGCGGAACTGCGGCCGAGCTGATCGAACGCGCGCGTCGGCGCTGGACGGCCCGGCCATCGCCCGCACGGGATGATGCCTCCGGTGGACGGTCGGTGGACCCACGGCGTGCGCCGATCGGGATGAGGGCAGGCACGATGTCCGGCATGACAGGAGCATCGGGGCGGGCGAACGACGAACAACGAGCGGCCGAGGCGACGGCCGGAGACCCGCAATCAGATCAGGTCAGGCTGACCGCATGGGTGCACGGAATGGTGCAGGGCGTGGGGTTCCGGTGGTGGACGCGGTCCGCTGCGCTGGAACTCGGGCTGGTGGGCACCGCGGCCAACCTCTCCGACGGCAGGGTCGAGATCGTTGCCGAGGGTTCGAGGGCAGCCTGCGAGCGACTGCTGGAACGGCTCCGTGGGAACCGGACACCGGGCAACGTGGACCAGGTGGTCGCCCAGTTCGGCGCCGCCCGCGGAAACCTGCGCGGCTTTCAAGAGCGCTGAGCGCCCGCCGTCGGACGGCTGATCCCGGTTCGGCTGTCCACAACCTCGCGCCAACGGCGTCGATTGTCGGGGCCGTCTGGTGAACTGTGTCGGTGTCCAGGGGGTGGGGTGACGAGGTGCCGGGTTCCGGTTGTCGGTCGAGACGCGCGTCGTTCGCCTCCCCGCCCAGCGCGCAGGGCTCCGGCCGGGGTGTCCGGTGACGCTGGTCGTGCACCGGGCCGAGCGGGCCGACACGCTGGCCGCTGCCCTGGCCGGTTTGCTGGCGGAGCCGCCGGACGATGTCTTCGCCGAGGAGGTGGTCGCGGTTCCGGCCCGAGGGGTCGAACGGTGGCTCACCCAACGTCTGTCGCATCACCTGGGGTCGCGGGCCGGCCGCGCCGACGGGATCTGCGCCGCCGTTCGGTTTCCGGCACCGGGTGCGCTGCTCGCCGAGATCGCGGGCGGCCGGGACACCGATCCGTGGTCCCCGGACGCCGCGGTCTGGCCGCTGCTCGACGTCCTGGCGGAATGCGCCGCGGAACCCTGGTGCAGCGCGCTGGCCACCCATCTCGGCTACGCCGGTGACCTTCCCGACGCCGTGCACCGGCGGGGTCGCCGCTACGCGGTCACCCGCCGGGTGGCGGGCCTGTTCGACGGGTATGCGATGCACCGCCCGCACCTGCTGGCGGCGTGGGCGGCCGGACGCGACGAGGACGGCTGGGGAGATCCGCTGCCGGCCGACATGGCGTGGCAGCCGGAGTTGTGGCGTCGTTTGCGGGACCGCATCGACGCACCCGATCCGGTGGCCGCGCTGGCGGGTGTTGTCGACGCCTTGCTGGACGACCCGGCGGAAATCCAGCTCCCGCAACGGGTCTCGTTGTTCGGCCCGACCGCGCTCCCGCAGCGGCAGTTCCGGGTGCTCACGGCACTGGCCCGGCATCGGGACGTGCACCTGTGGCTGCCGCACCCTTCGCCGGCGCTCTGGTCGGCCCTCGCTGAAGTGGTACCGGGTGGCGCGTTGCCGCGCAAGAAGGACCGGACGGCGGCGTCGGCCCGTCACCCGTTGCTGTCCTCGCTGGGCCGGGACTCCAGGGAGATGCAGCGGACCATTTCCGGCGCGCCGCATACCGACGTCCACCATCCCGCGGACCGGCCCGCTGGGACGCTGCTCGGCCGGCTGCAGGCGGACCTGCGGGACAACCGCCGACCGGGGGAGAACCCTTACGTCCTTGCTCCCGATGACGACAGCATCCAGGTGCACGCCTGCCACGGGCAGTCCCGCCAGGTCGACGTGCTGCGGGACGTCATCGTCGGATTGCTCGCCGCCGACGCCACGCTGCGGCCCAGCGACATCCTGGTGATGTGTCCGGACATCGAGGCATTCGCGCCGCTGGTCCAGGGATCGTTCGGGCTGGACGAGGTCGTCGAGGGTGGCCACCCGGCGCACGGACTGTGGGTCCGGCTCGCCGACCGCGCCCTGAGCCAGACCAACCCGTTGCTGTCCACGGTCGAGCGGCTGCTGGACCTTGCCGACGGTCGGGTGACCGCGTCGGAGGTGCTGGACCTGGCGGCATGGGCCCCGGTCCGGCGGCGGTTCCGTTTCGACGACGACGAACTCGAGCGGCTGTCCGCCTGGGCCGTGGAGTCCGGCGCCCGGTGGGGATTGGACAGCGCCCACCGGCGGCCCTTCGGGCTGCAGGAGTTCCCGCAGAACACCTGGCGTGCGGGTTTGGACCGGGTCCTGCTCGGCGTCGCGATGGCCGAGGAGGACAACAGCCGGCTCGACACCGCGCTGCCGCTGGATGATGTCGGCAGCTCCGACGTCGACCTGGCCGGCCGACTGGCCGAGCTGCTCGCCCGGCTGACCGGTGCGCTCGACTCGCTCACCGGGGATCACCCGGTCGGTGGGTGGGTGGCCGCGCTGATCGACGCGGTGGAGAGCCTGACCAGCGTGACGACGGGCACCGGCTGGCAGTCGGTCGAGCTGCGCCGCGAGCTGGCCGGCGTCGAGGAGAACGCGATTGTCGCTGGGGCACAACATGTTTCACTCGGCCGGTCCGACATCCGGGCGCTGCTGGCCGGCCGGCTGGCGGGCCGCCCCACCCGGGCCAACTTCCGCACCGGCACCCTCACGATCTGCACCATGGTGCCGATGCGATCGGTTCCGCACCGGGTGGTGTGCCTGCTCGGACTGGACGACGGGGTGTTCCCGCGCGTCGCCCGGGAGGACGGCGACAACGTTCTCGCCCGCACACCGGCGGTGGGGGAGCGCGATCCACGGTCCGAGGACCGCCAGCTGATGCTCGATGCCATCCTCGCCGCCACCGACAAACTGGTGATCACCTACACCGGGGCGGACGAGCGCACGAACGCCCGGCAACCGCCCGCCGTTCCGGTGGGTGAGCTGCTCGACACTCTCGACGACACCGCATCGACGGCCGTCGGCCTGTCGGCGTCGGAGCAGCTGGTGGTGCGACATCCGTTGCAGCCCTTCGATGCCCGGAGCGTCACCCCGGGAGCGTTGGGCAGGGCGGGGCCGTTCACCTTCGACCGGGCGGCGCTGGCCGGGGCCGTTGCCGCGGCCGCCGATCGGTCTCCGGTCCCGGGCTTCCTGTCGACTCCGTTGCCCGCACTGCCGCCCGGTGACGTCGACCTGTACCAGCTCCTGGCTCTGCTGACCCACCCCGCGAAAGGGTTCCTCAAGCAACGGCTGGACGTCGGCGTCCGCTTCGAGGACGACGAACCCTCCGATGCGATGCCGGTCGAGCTCAACGCGTTGGAGCGCTGGGGAGTCGGGAACCGCATCCTGCGGGACCGGCTGGCGGGTGTCACCGAGAACGACTGTCGGCAGGCGGAGTGGCGCCGCGGCGTTCTCCCGCCCGGTCCGCTCGGCGCTCAGGCGTTGGAGAACGTGCTCGCCGAGGTCCGGCCATTGGTCGACCACACCGAGCCGCTGCGCTCGCCGCCCCGCAGGACGGTGGACGTCACGGCCGCCCTGCCCGGCGGGCGCCAGCTGCGCGGCACCGTCGGCGGCGTCCACGGCACCGTGCTGGTCACCGTCTCCTTCAGCAAGCTGCCCGCGGCGGCCCGGTTGCGGGCGTGGGTCACGGTGCTCGCCCTCACCGTCAGCGATCCTGATGCGGCCTGGGGCGCAGCAACAGTGGGACGAGGGCAGGGCGGCGGGCCGGCCTGCGCGACCTTGGAGCCGCTCGGCGCCGCCGAGGCCGCTGTCGAGTTGGGGAACCTGGTGGAGCTGTACGACCAGGGTCTGCGGGAGCCATTGCCGCTCCCGGTGAAGACGGCCGCCGAGTACGCCAGGGTGAGGCTCCGGGGCGACGAGGTGGCCGAGGCCGAGCGGCGGGCAGCGATGCAGTGGACCGGCGGGAACTACTCCGGCGAGGCCGACGACCCCGCACATCAACAGGTCTGGGGACGCGAAGCGCCGTTCGAGGCGCTGACGGCGGTCGGCGCCACCGGCGGGCCGGGACGCGCGGTCGGCGCCGACGAACCCCACCGGTTCGGCGCTCTCGCGGTGGGACTGTGGTTCCCCTTGCTGCAGCACGAGAAGCAGGGTCCGCTGTGACCGGTTTCGACATCTGCGGGCCGCTGCCCACCGGAACGACCGTGCTGGAGGCCAGTGCCGGCACGGGGAAGACCCATGCCATCGGTGCGCTGGTGACCCGGTATGTGGCAGAGGGAATCGCATCCCTCGACGACCTGCTCGTCGTCACGTTCGGCCGGGCGGCGAGTCAGGAGCTGCGTGAACGGGTGCGCGGCCAGCTCCGGCGCGCCGAACGCGCCCTGGCCGATCCCGCCGCGGCCCTCACCGGCGATGACCCGGTGCATGCGTTGCTCGCCACCGGCGTCCGGCCGGAGGTGGCGGCTCGCCGGGAGCGGCTGCGGGCCGCGCTGGCCGGTTTCGACGCGGCCACCATCGTGACCACGCACCAGTTCTGCCAGTACGTGCTGACCGGCCTGGGCATCGCCGGGGACGGAGATGCGAATGTCGAGCTGGTCGAGAGCATGGACGACCTGGTCGCCGAGGTCGTCGACGACCTGTACATCAGGGCCTTTGCCGGGCGTGCGGCCGGCGAACCGATCTTCGACCGGAGCACTGCCCTGCTGTTGGCCCGCACCGTCATCAACGATCCGCAGGCCGGGCTCGAGCCTGTCGGCGAGGAGCCCGGCACCCCGGCGGCCCGTCGGGTCGCCTTCGGGTTGGCGGTGCGGGCGGAGGTCGACCGGCGCAAACGGCAGCGCCGCATCCTCGGCTACGACGACCTGCTCAGCCGGCTGGCGACGGCGCTGCAGGAACCCGACGCGCCCGCCCGGGAGCGCATGCGGTCGCGCTGGTCCACCGTCCTGGTCGACGAATTCCAGGACACCGACCCGGTGCAGTGGCAGATCCTGGAACGCGCCTTTGCCGGACACGCCACCGTGGTGCTGGTCGGCGACCCCAAGCAGTCGATCTACGCCTTCCGGGGCGGTGACATCGAGACCTATCTGGCCGCCGCCCGCACCGCCGACCACGACGCGACGCTGCCGATCAACCACCGCGCCGATGCGCCGCTGGTCAAAGCCCTGCAGGTGACCCTGGGTGGGCTCGCCCTGGGTGGCCCGGAGATCCGGGTCCGGCCGGTGACGGCGGTGACGACCGGCAGCAGGTTGGAGGGGGCGCCGTCGTCGTCGCCGCTACGACTGCGGGTGTTGCGTCGGGACGATTTCGCAATGGGTCGCAACGCCAAGATCGCCGTCGACCGGGCCCGGAAATTCGTCGCCCGCGACCTCACCGCCGACGTCGCCGAGTTGCTCTCCTCTGGGGCGATGTTCGACGGAGAACCGGTGGCGCCCAAACACATCGCCGTGATCGTCGGCACCCATCTGCAGGCCGCGCTGATCCGTGAGAACCTGTCGGCCGCCGGGATCCCGGCCGTCGTGTCGGGCAACCTCAGCGTCTTCCGGACACAGGCCGGCGACGACTGGCAACTCCTGCTCGAGGCGCTGGAGCAGCCCCACCGGACCGGTCGGGTCCGGGCCGCCGCGTTGACCTCGTTCGTCGGCCGGACCGCAGGGGACCTCGCCGCGGGCGGCGAGCCATTGACCGATGAGCTCAGTGCACTGTTCAGCAAATGGGCCACCGTTTTCGCCGCCCGCGGCGTGGCCGCGCTCCTGGAGGTGGCGACCACCGAAAAGGCCCTCGCCGCGCGGATGCTGGCCCGCACCGACGGAGAGCGGCAGCTCACCGACCTGCGGCACGTCGGCCAGGCCCTGCACGCCGCCGCCCTGCGGGAGGGACTCGGGCTGTCGGCACTGACCGAATGGCTGCGCCGGCGCCGGTCGGAGACCACCGCGGACGTCCCGACCGACCGGATCCGACGGCTGGACACCGACGCCGCCGCCACCCAGGTCGTCACCCTCCATGCCAGCAAGGGGCTGCAGTACCCGGTGGTCTACCTGCCCTTCGCCTTCGACCGGTACGTCCGGGCGCCGGACACCCTGCTGCTGCACGTGGACGGCCGGCGGGTGCTGGACATCGGTGGCCCGGGCACCACCGGCCGCGCCGAGCGGCAGCGGCAGGCGCTCGCCGAGGACGCCGGCGAGGCGCTGCGACACCTGTATGTCGGACTCACCCGGGCGCAGTCGCAGGTCGTCACCTGGTGGGCGCCGACCTTCAACACGCCGTGCTCGGGGCTGCACCGGGTGTTGTTCGGCAGTAGGGACGCGACCGGCGGTGTGCCGGACGAGGTGCCGCTGCCCACCGACGACATCGCCGCCCGCGACCTTCGGGACTGGCAGCAGCGCGGCGGACCGGTCGTCGAGAAGGCCGCCGTGGGGGCCCTGCGGCCGGTGACCGCACCGGTCGCCGCCGGCACGGCATTCGAGGTCGGTGTCCTGGAACGCGATCTCGGCGCCGGGTGGCGCCGGGTGTCCTACTCGTCGTTGGCCGCCGCGGGCGCTTCCGGCGCCCACGGCCCGCTGCCCGCGGGCACGGGTTCGCTCAGCGGCGACCCGGGGGTCGGCAGCGAACCCGAGTACACCGAGCGGCGTGACGAGGCGATCCCACCGGTGCGGACAGCGGCGCCGGTCGAGGCGGCGCTGCCGGCTGTGCCCTCGCCGATGGCGGACCTGCCCGCCGGCACCACCTTCGGCACCCTGGTGCACGCCGTCCTGGAGACCACCGACCCGCAGGCCGAGGATCTGCTCGCCGAACTGCGGGACCGGGCCGCGGAGCAGATCGATCGCGGCGGCGCCCCGTTCACCGCGGAACAACTGGCCGGTGCCCTGCTGCCCGTGATGCAGACACCGCTCGGGCCGCTGGCCGGCGGGCTGCGGCTGACCGACCTGCCGCCGCGTGATCGGCTGGCGGAACTCGACTTCGAGATCCCGCTCGCCGGCGGAGACACCGTCGCCGGCGACGCCGCGTTCGGCAACACCGCCGGCGACGCCGCGTTCGGCAACACCGCCGGCGACGCCGCGTTCGGCAACACCGCCGGCGACGCCGCGTTCGGCAACACCGCCGGCGACGCCGCGTTCGGCAAAACTCTGCCCCAGGCCGCGGGGGCGGAGGGCGCGTCGCCGCCGGGTGCGGCGGTGGGCGGTGCCCCGTCCGCGGGGGAATTGACCCTCGGCGCGTTGGCCCCGCTGATCCGCCGCCACCTGCCGGCGACGGATCCGCTGTTCGGGTACGCGGACCGGCTGGCCTCGCCGTCCTTCGCCGGCCTGCCACTGCGGGGATACCTGACCGGCAGCCTGGACGCGGTGTTCCGGTTGCCGGGGCCGCGCTACCTGGTCGCCGACTACAAGACCAACTGGCTGGGTGACGCCGACCCCGGGCCGGTACTGGCAGGTCCGGCCGGTGCGGGTCCGGCCGGTGCGGTCACAGGCCCGCCCGCGCTGTCCACCTGGCACTACCGGCCCTCGGCGCTCGACGCGGTGATGGCCGGTTCGGACTATCCGCTGCAGGCCATGCTCTATTGCGTTGCGCTGCATCGGTTCCTGCGCTGGCGCCAGCCGGGGTACGACCCGGCCGTGCACATCGGCGGCGTGCTGTACCTGTTCGTCCGGGGGATGGCGGGAGCGGCGACGCCCGTCGTGGACGGGGTGCCGTGCGGGGTGTTCGGCTGGCAGCCACCGCCGGTGTTGATCACGGCCTTGTCCGACCTGTTCGACGCGAACGGCGAGCCGCCCGAAGAGATCCGCAGCGCCCGGGGCGCACCGTGAGCGCGGCTCTGCCGGATGCCGGCTGGAGCACCGGAGGGACGGTCGATCCGTTGTCCGGGCAGCCGGACGATCCGTTCGACGTCCGGCTGTCGCTGGGCGCGACCGGATCGTTGCGCGAGTTCAACGTGGCCGGGGTGCTCAGCGCCGCCGACGTGCACGTCGCCACCCGGCTGGCCGAACTCGCGGGCGAGCAGGACGACTCGGTGCGGTTGGCCGTCGCACTGGCCGTGCGCGGCGTCCGGAGTGGTTCGGTGTGCGTGGATCTGGAGCAGCTGCGCGCACAGTGGGCGGTGGTGGACTCCTCGCTGCGGTGGCCCGCCGGTGCGTCGTGGCTGGCAGCGATCGAGGCCTCGCCGCTCGTCGGCGTCGGCAGGCCGCTGCGACTGGAGTACGGCCTGCTGTACCTGGACCGCTACCGCCGGCAGGAGGAGCAGGTCCATCGGGACCTGCTCGCGCGCTCAGTGCAGCCGCCGCCACCGGTCGACACCGACGTGCTGGCCGCCGGGCTGGAAAGGCTCTTCCCGGGTGGTGACGCGGAGCAGCAGCGCGCGGCGGCCCGATCGGCGGCGACGCAATGGACAACGGTGCTCGGCGGCGGGCCCGGCACCGGGAAGACGACGACCGTCGCCCGGGTGCTCGCCCTGCTGCTGGACCAGCCACGCCCCCCGCTGCGGATCGCCATGGCGGCGCCGACCGGAAAGGCCGCCGCGCGCCTGCAGGCCGCGGTGCAGGGCGAGGCGAGCCGGTTCGACCCTCCGGATCGCCACCACCTGACGGCGCTGACCGCCTCGACCCTGCATCGGCTGCTCGGCTGGGTTCCGGGGGCGGCACCAGGTTCCGGCACGACAAGGACAACCGGTTGCCGTTCGACGTGGTCGTCGTCGACGAGACCTCGATGGTGTCGCTGACGATGATGGCGCGGCTGCTGGAGGCGGTCCGTCCCGACGCGAGACTGCTGCTGGTCGGCGACCCGGACCAGCTCGCGTCGGTCGAGGCCGGGGCAGTCCTGGCGGACCTGGTGGCCGGCCTGACGGCGCGCGACGCGGCCGGCCCGGCGCGGCGCGATCCGGTCTCCGGCACCGCATCCAAGCAGCGGTCCGGCCCCCCCGCACCGAGTACCGCCGCACCGAGTACCGCCGCACCGAGTACCGCCGCACCGAGTACCGCCGCACCGAGCACCGCCGCGTCCGCACCGAGCACCGAGCACCGCCGGTCCCCAGTCGGTGGTCCTGCTGCGCAAGACCTGGCGTTTCGGCGGGGCGATCGCGGACCTCGCGGCCGCCGTCCGACAGGGCGACCCGGACCGGGCGCTGGCCGTGCTGGGATCCGGCGACCGGTCCGTCGAACTGGTTCCGCCGCAGGACCCGGGCGTCCGGGCGGACGTTCTCACCGCCGCGTCGGAGGTGCGGGAGGCAGCGCTCCGCGGAGACGCCGTCACGGCCCTGTCCCGGCTGGATCAGCATCGGCTGCTCTGCGCGCACCGCACCGGGCCGCGCGGAGTCCAGGACTGGACCCGACGCATCGAGGACTGGCTCGCCGATCGGTACGACGACGTCACCGAGGGGGAGTGGTACCCGGGGCGACCCGTTCTGGTGACCGCGAACGACTACGCGCTCGGCCTGTTCAACGGCGACACCGGAGTCGTGGTCCGGGCCGTGGACGCAACGCTACGGGTGTTGTTCGACCGGGAGCGGGAGACGGCCGGGTTCACCCCGCGCCGGCTCGGCGACGTGCAGACCGTCCACGCGATGACGGTGCACCGCAGCCAAGGGAGCCAGTTCCGGCGGGTGACGTTCGTGCTGCCGGAATCGGAGTCGCCGCTGTCCACCAGGGAACTCCTGTACACCGCGCTGACCAGGGCCGAGACGCACGTCCGGCTGGTCGGCAGCGAGGCCGAGCTGCGGGCGGCGATCTCCCGGCCGGCGGCCCGGGCCAGCGGGCTGCGCCTGCGGCTCTCCCAGGGGTCGTAGTAGACCTCGGCACCCCGCCGACGCCGGAACCCGGTCGCGACATGCTCAGCACCGCGGGCCTCGGTTACCGGAGTCCGTCCGACCCGCCAGGTAGCGTTTCGACCACGCTCCAGCTCGGCCGGCGCAGCGATGGTGCCTGCCGGGGTGTCAGCGCCACCGTGCCGTCGCCGGCGACGACACGCCGATCAGCCGCCCGCCGATCACCCGTGCGCCCGACGACGGCGCGCCGGGAGGACAGCCAGCCGAGGACAGGGGGACACCGCCGCCGTGCACCTCAAGTCCCTCACCATGAAGGGCTTCAAATCCTTCGCCTCGGCCACCACGTTGCGCTTCGAGCCCGGCATCACGGCGGTCGTCGGCCCCAATGGTTCCGGCAAGTCCAACGTCGTCGACGCCATCGCCTGGGTGCTCGGCGAGCAGGGCGCCAAGGCGTTGCGCGGCGGGAAGATGGAGGACGTCATCTTCGCCGGCACGGCCGACCGGCCGCCGTTGGGCCGCGCGGAGGTCACCCTCACCATCGACAACTCCGACGGTGCGCTGCCGATCGACTACGCCGAGGTCTCGATCACCCGCCGGATGTTCCGCGACGGGGTCGGCGAGTACGAGATCAACGGCTCCTCGTGCCGGCTGCTGGACATCCAGGAACTGCTGTCCGACTCCGGCATCGGCAGGGAGATGCACGTCATCGTCGGCCAGGGTCAGCTGGACGCCGTGCTCTCCGCGCGGCCCGAGGACCGGCGGGCCTTCGTCGAGGAGGCCGCCGGCGTGCTCAAGCACCGCAAGCGGCGGGAGAAGACCGTCCGCAAGCTCGATGCCATGCAGGCCAACCTGAATCGGCTCACGGACCTGACCGGCGAGATCCGCCGGCAGCTCGGGCCGCTCGGCAAGCAGGCGGCGATCGCCCGGCGGGCCGCCGGTGTGCAGGCCGACCTGCGGGACGCCAGGATGCGGCTGCTCGCCGACGATCTCGCCCAGATCACCGCCAAGATCGAGCAGGAGGCGGTGGACGAGCAGGCCGCGATCGAGCATCGAGCGCGGCTGCACCGGGCGCTGGCGCAGGCGACCGCGGAGCAGGATGCCGCCGAGGCGGCGATGCGGGCGGCGAGCCCGGCGTTGCAGGAGGCGCAGGACACCTGGTTCGCGCTCTCCGCGCTCGCCGAACGCCTGCGCGGCACCATCGCGCTGGCAGCTGAACGGGCTCGCAACCTGTCAGCACCCGCCCGCGACGCCGGCGGCGGCCGGGACCCGGACGAACTGGAGGCGGCAGCGGCCCGCGCCGAGGCGGAGCAGGCCGCACTGCAGGAGACCGTGGAGGTGTCGGCCGAGGAGCTGGAACGGGCCAGCGCAGAGCGGGCGGAGTGCGAGGCGGCGCTGCGCGCAGCGGACAGCGAGGTGGTGGCCGCGAACCGGCTGATCGCCGACCGGCGGGAGGGCCTGGCCCGATTGGCCGGCCAGGTGCACGCCGCGCGGTCCCGGCTGACCGCGGGCGAGGACGAGGTCACCAGGCTCGCGTCAGCGGTCACCGAGGCCCGCCAGCGGGCCGCCGCGGCGAAGCAGGCCTTCCACACGGCGCAGGACGCGGTCGGCGACCTGGACTCCTCCGAGGTCGGCCTCGACGAGGCGCATGAGCAGGCGGTTGCGGCCGCCGATCTCGCCGCTGCCCGGGCGGCCGAGTTGACCCAGGCGCTCCGGGAGGCGGAGACCGAGGCATCGACGCTGGCGGCGCGGGTCGACGCACTGTCGATGGGCATCGACCGGCGGGACGGCACGGCCGCGCTGATGGCGGCCGGGACGGCGCTGCCCGGACTGGTCGGCGCCGTCTCCGACACCCTGGACATCACCCCGGGGTTCGAAACCGCCATCGCGGCGGCCCTCGGGCCGGCGGCGGACGCGGTCGCGGTGGGCACCGTTGCCGACGCGGTGCGGGCTCTGTCGTACCTGCGCGAGCACGACGGCGGCCGGGCCGGGGTGCTGGTGCAAGGACCGCGGACCCGGCCGGACCGACGGGGATGGCCCGACCTGCCGGTCGGTGCGCGCTGGGCGACGGACCTGCTGACCGCGCCGGAGGCGCTGGCGCCGGCCCTGGCCCGCTGGCTGGACCGGGTCGCCATCGTCGACGACATGGGTTCTGCCGTCACGCTTGTCGAGCAGATTCCGGACGTTCGGGCGGTCACCATCGGACGGTGACCTGATCGGACCGGAATGGGCGGTCGGCGGCAGCACCGATCGGCAATCGCTGCTCGAGATCACCGCGACCAGGGATCGGACCGCCGACGAGCTCTGCGCAACGCGATCCAGGATCGCCGAGTTCACCGCGTCGCTCGCCGGCGCCCGGGCCGAGCTGGAGCAGCGTCAGCAGGAACAGGCCAGAACGCTGGCGGCGCTGCACCACTCCGATGCCCGGATGTCGGCGGTTGCCGAGGAATTGGCCCGATTCGGGCTCGCGGCGCGCTCGGCCGGCGCCGAAGCGGAGCGGCTCGAAGGGCAACGCGCCGCCGCCGAGGCCGCGCTGGAGCAACACCGGTCCGCCCTCTCGGACCTGGAGACCCGGTTGTTCGCCGTGGAATCCGAGGAAGCCCCGCGGGAGGTGGACCCGGCCGTCCGGGACGCCCTGGCCGACCGCACAGCGCACGCCCGCCAGCGCGAGGTGGAGGCGCGGCTCGTGCAGCGCACCGCCGAAGAACGAGCCCGGGCCGGCGCGGGCACCGCCGAAGCGCTGCGCAGATCCGCCCGACAGGAGCGGCACCACCGTCAGCGGATGGCGGCGGCCGAGGCTCGCCGCGCTGCCGGAGCGGCCGTCGCCACCCGGGTCGTCGAACTCGGTCGGCGGGTCGCCACCCGGCTCGAGGCCTCGCTGGCCGACGCCGCCGCCGCGCGGGACGCCGCGATGACCGCGCGCTCCACCGCCGAGGCCGAGCTGGCCGCCGTTCGGGTCCGGGCGAGCGAACTGCAGACCCAGTGGGAACGGCTGACCGACGCGGTGCACTCCACTGAGGTGCTGCGCGCGCAGCAAACCCAGCAGCTGCAGCAATTGGCCGACCGGTCGTTGGAGGAATTCGCCGTCCCCGCCGACGAGTTGATCGCCGCGTACGGGCCGCACGTCCCGGTCCCGCCGACGCCGGAAGAACTGGCGGAGTACCAGACGGCCAAGGACAGGGGCGACGACGTCAGCGCACCGCCGGCGATGCCGTACGACCGGCCGTCCCAGGAACGACGGCGCAAGCGCGCGGAACGGGACCTGAACGCCCTGGGCAAGGTGAACCCGCTGGCCCTGGAGGAGTTCGCCGCGCTCGAGGAACGGCACAAGTTCCTCGCCACCCAGCTCGAGGACCTCAGGGCCACCCGCAAGGACCTGTTGTCGGTGATCAAGGAGGTGGACGAGAAGATCCTCGAATTGTTCACCTCCGCCTACCACGACGTCGCGCGCGAATTCGGCGCGGTTTTCTCCACCCTCTTCCCCGGCGGCGACGGTGAGCTGGTGCTGACCGACCCCTCGGACATGCTCACCACCGGCATCGAGGTCAACGCCCGGCCGCCCGGCAAGAAGGTCAAGCGACTGTCGCTGCTCTCCGGTGGGGAACGCTCGCTGACCGCGGTCGCCCTGCTGGTGGCCATCTTTCGCGCCCGGCCCAGCCCGTTCTACATCATGGACGAGGTCGAGGCAGCGCTCGACGAGGTGAACCTGGCCAGGCTGGTCGGGTTGATGACCGAGCTCCGCGAGTCCTCCCAGCTGATCGTCATCACCCACCAGAAATTCACCATGGAAGCTGCCGACGCCCTGTACGGCGTGTCGATGCGCGGCGACGGGATCACCCAGGTGATCAGTCAGCGCATCCGCGAGCGGCCGGATGTGCCCACCGCACGGCGGCAAGCGGTCTCGGCCGACGCCTGATCGGCGCACCGGGCGCGTGATGTGCAGAGCCAAGTCGGGCAGCACATCCGCGTGCAGACCGATGGTGAAGCGCGAAAGACGCCAGCGGGGCATCCTGTCACTGGTGAAGCCGCGTCACCATTGCGGTCATCGACCGACTCGCGCCGCGCTGACGATCCCGTGCTGCACCGCGAAAAGACTCGCGCTGGCCCGATTGGAGACCCCGGCCTTGGCGTGGATGTGCTCGAGATGGTTGCGCACGGTCTTCTCTGAGATCACCAGTTCCGCAGCGATGTCCCGACTGGACCGACCGACCGCCGCGAGGACGCGGGCGGCGACGGGCAGGAAGGAGGCGTCGACGCCCTTGGGATATCCACTTCCGTCGAGGAGCTCGCGATGCGACCCGGCCAGCGCGGCGACCCGGCCGAGCCCGGTCACCCGACCCATGATCCGCTGGGTGAAGTAGGGATACAGCCGCACACGCTCCCGTTCGGCGGAGGACAGCGGCGTCGCCTTGTCCCAGATCTTGTTCGACACACCCAACCTGCCGAGGTCGTGGATCGCGCCGGCTCGACGCAGGCGCTGAATGTCGTCCTCGGGAAGCCCCATGGCGCGGGCGGTGTCGGCGGCGAGGGTCGCGACTGCACTGGAATGACCCTGCCGGAACACGGATTTGAGGTCGACGAAGTCCCCGAGGGCGACCAGCAGCTCATCGAGTTCCGTCGCGGTCAGGGGCCGGTCGCCTTCGGGTGCCTGCTGCAGCGCCAGCTGCCAGGCACCGTCACCGGGCAACCACATCGCCCGCGGCGCCATCGATCTGCTGCTCGACGAAACCCACGACAACCCGGCGAAATCCGCACCATCGTGGCCACCCCCACCCTCATCCCGTGCAAATCCACGGCCGACCACGGACCCGCTGAGACCCGCGCAGTCGTGTTGCGCGAAGACGAGCGAGGCGTGATCTGCGTCACAATCTTCCGGTTGAGGTCCGTGGTCGCAGCGTGCCGGCTCTTGGTGCCCGTCCGGATCACCCGCCGGATGAGCGCGGTGCAGACGGATCCGTCACCCCGCTGCCAAGTCCGTCCCGCCCCGCGGGGCCCGAACCCGAGGTGTCTTCCGTGAACCTGCGCAACGGTGTCGTCGCCGCCGCTCTGCTGTCCATCGCAGTTATGACCGCCGGCTGTGCGACCCCGACCGCCGGCACGGCATCCGTTGGCACGGCGGCCGCGACCGCGCCGGCTTCGACAGCCGCGCCGTCCACCCCCGCGTGGTCGACCACCGCGTCGTCGACCATCGCGTCGTCGACCATCGCGTCGTCGACCATCGCGTCGTCGCCGTCGAGCGCCACGCCGTCGACGACGTCGTCGTCAGCGGAGCCGTCCACCGGATCTTCTGCCGGCTCACCATCGGCGGACGACCCGTCCAGCTCGGATCACGGCACCGCCGAACCCGTCGAACTCGACGCCACCACCGAGCTGTGGTTGCAGACCAGCTGCACCGACATCGGGACGCTCTACGCGGCGCTGTTCGCGGTGCCGACCGTCGACGAGACGGCACCGGTCGAGGAGTTCAGGACCGCCTACCGCGACTACTACGCCTCGCTCGCCGACACGCTGCTGGAGATCACCGGTCGGCTCTCCCAGCTCGACCCGCCGCAGATCCAGGACGGCCAGGCCCTGCACGACGGCTACCTGCAGTACCTGGTCAAGCTCGCCGACATCGCGGGCAGCGGGTCCATCGCGATCGACGAGGCACCCGCCGACGCGCAGGCGATTGCCGACATCGTCGAGCACATCGAGTTCGACACCGAGCGTCTCGGTGAGAGCGATCTCGGCCTTGCCGATTTCCGGGGCGAGGAGCTTCAGGCGCTGATGGCGCAGGTGCCGGAGTGTCACGATCTGGTCGAGAGCTGAACGCCGGCAGGTCATCCGGCGATCACCGTCCCCGCCCCGCGACCACCCGGCAAGATCGGGCGCGGGGAGCGGCGCATTTTCGGGGGCGGCTGGGAAACCCCGAATGGGTTCTTGTTGACTGTTTGTTGAGCGGGCTCCACCCACGTGTTGAGCCGGCCGACCGCTGCCCGGAAGGGCCGTTGAGCCGCTGTTGAGGGTGCCCGTTCATGATGCCCCTTGAGGCACTGACGACGTCCGGTCAGGACCGCGGTCCGCCGTCGGGGCGGTGGATGTATCGGATCAGGGCCGGGACAACTCATTGCAGCAGGGGACGACTCGCTCCGGTGGTACGACCGACGGCACCCGACGCCGCGGGGTACTGCCGGACTTCAACGGAGGCTTGAATGCACACGCCCGTGGCCACGTACGTCTATGCCAGTGATCCGATTTCGCAGGCGGGGGTGATCGCCCAGCTCCGGCAACGCCCCGAGATCCGGGTGGTGGATGCCGAACATCTCGGCGAGGCGGTGGTCGCGGTCGTCGTCGCCGACGTTCTGACCGACGAGGTGTTGCGGGTGTTGCGGGCACTGCAACGTGGGTCGGTTCCGCGCACGGTGCTGGTCGCACGGGTCATCGACGATTCCACCCTGGTGGCGGCGGCGGAGGTCGGTGTCGGCGGCCTGCTGCGCCGGGGGGACACCACCCCGGACTCGCTGGCCCGCGCCCTGCTGCGGGTCGCGGCGGGGGAGGGTGAGGTCCCGCCCGACCTGTTGGGCCGGCTGCTGGGCCAGGTCGGCCGCCTGCAGCGGCAGGTGCTGTCGCCGAGAGGGCTTGCGTTCTCGGGGCTTTCGGATCGCGAGGCCGAGGTGCTCAAACTGGTGGCGAGCGGGCACGACACCGCCGAGATCGCCGGGCGGCTTTCCTACAGCCAGCGGACGGTGAAGAACATCCTGCATGACGTCACCACCCGGCTGCAGCTGAAGAACCGCTCGCATGCGGTCGCATACGCAGTGCGCGAGGGCTTGATCTGACCGCCTGACGGTCATCGACCGCCGGGCGCGCCGAACGCTCCGAACCCGGGACAGCCCGAGCGCGCACGGCACAGCTCTGCCCGCAGGCAGGGCTCCCGACTTCCGGGCCTCAGCCGGTGCCGCCCACCGCGGACCTGCCCGTGACCGACCCACCGGCCGTGGCGAGGATGCCCTCCAACGTCCTGGTCGCCCCGCGCGCGGCGACCTGCACAGTGCGCGAGGACAACGGGTGCTCGGCGAGCCGCTGCCAGCGGTTCAGCGCGTCCATGGCCGCGGCGGTGACGTCGTCCGCCGACGGGTTCTCCGCCAGTGCCAGCCGGCTCGCCGGGTCGTGGCCCGACCCACCCAGCAGCCGATCCAGCTCGTCGGCGTGTCTCTCCGGGACCTGCAGCGCGCCGGTCCGCAGTCGGTCGAGCAACCGCACCTCCTCGAAAGCGTGTGCGCTGGAGGTGATCTGTTCCGCCGCCGCACGCAGTCCGTCGGGGTCGGAGCAACCACCCGCGCGCAGGATCGCCTCCAGCGCGATGAGCGCCGAATGCGCCTTGAGGATGCGGCTGCGCTCGGTGAACTGGCGGGTGAGAACGGTCCGCAGGCGTTCGAGCCCGGACCGTCGCGCCAGCTCCGCGGACAGGTCGGTGGCCGTCCGGGCCTCGCCGTTGCGGATCAGCTCCACCGACAACCGCACCCCGAACAGGCCCAGCCTGGACAGCAGGTGCTGTCGCTCCAACTCGGTCGCCGCCGCGGACGGCCGGTTGCCCAAACGGTCGGCCGTCAGCAGCAGTTGGTCCACTTCGTTCCGTTGACCGGTGGCCAGCGCGGCGAGAACGCGGTATTCCGGTTCACGCAGGCTCACCGCGGCATGACCCAACAGTCCGGCGACCGGAACGATGACCGGGCACAGCGCACGCAGTCGCGGCTCGGACTGGTAGCGCTGCCCGACCCGCTCGGCGACGTCCAGCGCGTCCAGCCGGCAGGACCCGATCTCGTCGGAACGAGACAGCACGCCGACGGCGTTCATCGGGGTGCCGTGCGCGAGATCGTCGTCGTGGAAGGCCTCGAGAAATCGGACGTCGCTGGGATGGGTGTGCCGCAACAGATACAGCACCGCGTCCACCACCGGCGGCCGGTCGTCCTCGGGAGTGAGCACCCGCAGCGTCCTGGCCGACAGGTCGGTGGAGATCGAGGCGATGCCCGGGGTGTCGATCAAGGTCATCCGGCTCAGCCGGCTGCTGGGCCAGGACACCTCGAGGTGGTCCACATCCTCGTGGTCGCGGCCACCGAGATCGATGTCCAGGGCGCCGGTTTCCCTGGTGTAGTAGGCGTACTCGGGCTCCCCGGATCTGGGGTGCAGCAGCACCGTCGGCTGGTCGCCCTGCCGGTACCAGGTGACGATCCTGGTGCACTCGCCGGCGTCCGTCGGCGCCAGCTCCTCACCGACGAGCGCATTGAGCAGGGTGGACTTCCCCGCCTTGATCTTTCCGGCGATGGCGATCCGCAGCGGGCCGGTCAGCCGCGCCGACAGGTCCTGCAGATCGGCGTGCGCCTGCGGACCGGTCGCCCGGGCGGCGGCCGCCCGGAGCAGTTCGGCAACGGACGCGGTCAGCGGGTCATCCATGACGCACCGCCGGTTCGCCTGGCGGTACCGGTGCAGTGGATCCGGGCACCGCCGACGCCGATGCCGCCGGTGAACCGGGGACGATGCTGCCGAGTTGGGCATCGACCCGGCGCAGTTGCGCGGCCTCGGAGCTGAGCTGCGATACCCGCGCATCACGCTCCGGACCGGACAGCGCCATCGCCTGCCGGGCGGCGCCCAGGGCGCTGACCGACGACCGGTGCAGGGACAGCGCCCGCAGTTGGAAGTCGTCCCGGAGCAGTCGCTGGGTGCGGCGCAGGGCGTCCCGGCTCTCCTTGTTCATGATGAACCCGACCTCCTCGACGTACCGTCGGGCGGCCATCTTCGCCTGCTGCCGGCGATGCGCGATCTGCCGCTTCTTCTCGTCGCGGATGATCTTCTGGCCGATGCCGGCGGCGAGCACCACGGACAGCGGCGCGGCGATGATGGCGCTGATGCCGAGCAGGCTGCCCGCCACCCCGAACAGCGCCATCGGCACGAACATCGCGGACCTGGTGGCCAGCATCATCGGGCCGAACCGGCCACCCGGCGCCGAAAGGCTTTCCACCGCAGCGAGATTCACCCCGGACACATCCGCGGGTGGGGTGTGCGGGTCGAGCACGACCGGGCCGCCGGCGTCCAGGTTGAACCGTTCACTGACCTCGTTGGCCAGTTCGGTCGTGCGTTCGGCGAGGGTGTCGTAGTTGGTCACGGCGGCGGCCACGACGTGCCGGCGCAGCCAGACTTCGATGTCGCCCCAGGCGTTCTTCGGGTCACCGGCGTCGATGATGCTCTCGACGTCCCGGAGCACCGTTCGCAGCCGGCCCTGCAGGTCGTGCTCGACGTCGGCCACCAGGTCCTGCACGCCGTCGGAGAGCACCTGCTGCCAGGTCGCCGTCGGCGAGATCAGCCCGGCGGTGCGGTTCTGCGCGGACGCCAACTCGGCGACCACCTGATGCGCCTTTTCCGGTTCGGTGAGCACGGACTTCTCGGCCTCGATCTGCCGCCCGATCTGCCCGGCGACGAAGTCGACGTCCCGCGCCGCGGACGCCGCTGCCTGAGCGTTCGCCGCCCGGATGACGCCACGGCCGAGAAAATCGACCAGTTCGGCGTATCCGGATTCTCCCAGCAGCGCGGGATCCCGACGGGCACCGAGCCGCAGAAATGATGACACCGGCAGCACCGGAATGTCGAAACCAGCTGCAGCGAGATGTGTTTCGTTGATCGCCACGATCCGTCGCCATTCCGGATACAGGTCGGTCTTGGTCACCACGCACGCCGCGCGGGGGCAACGTTGCAGGGCCTGGCGAAGGAAAACCATTTCTGGTTCGGTCAATTCCTGGGAGGCGTCGGTGATGAACAGCATGCCGTCGGCCAGGTCGAGGGCGCCGAGAGTGATGATGCCGTGCGCGGAGTCGAGCCCGCCGACGCCCGGCGTGTCCACCAGGCACAGACCTGCCCGCAGGATGCGCCGTGGGAGGCGCACCTCTACCGACCGCAGTCCGCGACGGTTGCCGGGATTACCGGTCTCCGACACCCATTCCGCCACCGACTCCAGCGGCAGTGGCTCGGTGACCGGTTCGCCGTCCTCGCCCGAGGTCTCGAAATAGGCCGTCGCCTCGGCCGTCTCGCCGAAACGGACGAGCGTCGGGACGACGGTCACCTCATCGGCGTCGACCGGGCAGACCGCGGTTTGCAGCAGCGCATTCACCAAGGTCGACTTCCCGCGTTTGAACTCGCCGACGACGGCGACGCTGATCGAACGCTGCTCGAGTGTGGCCTTGGCGCCGTCGAGCGTGCGAGCGAGGTCTTCCCGATCCTTCTGCACCGCCAGTCGGCGGCCGTGATCCAGCCCGGCGAGCGCCCGGTCGACCGCCTGCCGTTCGCGGACGAACTCGTCGGGGTCGGGCTGCGGCGCCCGGGGGGCCGCGGTCCGGGTTCGCTGAAGCTGTTGTGCAGCCGCGGCGGCGGTCGCCGGTCCGGGCGGGTCGACGGCGGGCGCCGGGGTGCCGGTCGCCGGACCGGCGGGCGAAGCGGGAACTTGCGCCGGATCGGGGGTGGGCGCTGCAGGAACTCGCGCCGGATCGGGGGGTGGCGCTGCCGGAACTCGCGCCGGAAGGGCGCGCGCAGGGGTCACTGAGGCCGAGACGGCAGGTGGCGCGCCGGCGGATGCGACCCGAGGGGTGGTCCCGACCGTAGGCGCACCCGCCGTGGGAGCGGCGGAGGAATCGCTCGGTGCCCGGGCCGTCGTTGCGGAAGGCGCAGGCCGCTCCGATGCGGGCACTGCGGATTCACCCGGCGCGATCGTGCGCGGGTTTTCCTCTGCCCATTCCAGAAAGAAATTGCAGGACACGCAGAAGGCGGCGTCGTCGTCATTGCGCACTCCGCAACTGGAACAAGCCTTCACGGTCCGCGTCCTGGTTTAACGAGTGTGCACAGCGGGTCTGTGCGTCATGATTCAGTATGACCATTGCCGGTGGCGACTCCCCGGGCGGACGGACCCGTCCGCGACGGTCGGGGAGGAACCCGTGAGCGAGACGATCTGCCCCGACTGCGGGGAACGCAACGTCGGTCGGGTCGAATTCTGTGCGGCCTGTGGGGCGTTCCTGGCCTGGGACGGGCCGGCCGAGACGGCCGACGTGCCGCCGCCCGCGACCGGCCCGGTCGTCGCAACCGCGCGGCCCGCGGCAGGGTCCGCAGCCCCGCCCGCCGCGTCGTCGGCGCCGCCCCGGCAGACCGTGTCCGGTTATCCACCCGCCGGTGCGACTCCCGTGGCCGGGCCGGCGGCCGGCACGAGACCGTCGCCGGCGCAACAACAACCGATGACCGGCGGCACGTTCGGTGCCCCGCCGACGGCCCGACCTGCGCCGGCGACGATGCCCGCAGCGCCGCCGCCGCCACCACCGCCGGACGCGCCATGCCCGCGGTGCGGGGTGACCAACAATCCTGCGCTCCGCTTCTGCCGCAAGTGCGGGTTGGCGCTGCAGGGGCCGGTCCTGCACGACGCGCCGGCCCCCCGAGCGCCGGCTACCGCCGAGCGAGTTCCCTGGTGGCGCAGATGGTTCGGATCGGGCACCGGCAATACCCGGCGCGCCGCCCGGGCCGCCTACCGGCACAGCCTTCCGGTGCGGTACCGGGTGCTGCGCTGGGTGATGGCACTGGCCGGGGTGGCGGCCGTCGTCGGTCTGCTGGCCGTGCTCGGGCGCAACCCGGTGGGCTGGGTGACCGACCGGATCGAGGACCTTCGCGGCGACCTGGTCCAGGTGTCCGGCATCACCGCCTACGCCGAACCCGTCGCGGGGGCGTCGCCGGCGGGCGGTCCGACGGCGGACGCCGGCGCCGCGGGGCAGACCGGTGATCCCGTTCCGGTGGGCACCACACCGTCCGGCTCCGTCGTGCCGTCCGGCGCCGCTGTGCCGTCGACCGCCGCGGGCCCGGGCGCCGACGGTCCGGGCGCCCAGGGCGCGGCCCCGAACCTGCTCGACAACCTGGCAGACACGGCCTGGACCACACCGTGGTCCGCCGAGGTGCGGCAGGTCGCGGCGCAGGGCCAGTGCGTGCCGCCCGGAACGATCACCGGGCTCGGTGCGCCCGGATCCGTCGTGCTCGTTCCGCCGCAGCCGGTTGCCGTGCGGCAGCTGTCGATCGCCGCCGGACTCGGCAAGGACGACATTCGCCGGCCGCAGCAATGGCGGCCGAAAACCATTCAGCTCGCCTATTCCGACGGCCGTTGCCAGCAATTCGTGCTGACCGATGTCGACGGATTGCAGCAGGTCGCCGTGGAGCCGGTGGACAGCGCGCAGATCAGGCTGTCGGTGGTGGATGCCTATCCGCCGCTGTCGGACCAACCGACGGACGAGCTGGCGATCACCGACATCAGGTTGTTCCAACGTCCCTGACGCCTCGCTGCCGGGACATCGTGCGGTCGCGACCTGCCGGTCCCCGACGTCCGCAGCACCGTGACGACCGGGTGGCCGGTCAGCCGCCCGGGCTCGGTTGGATCGGCAGGCAGAAGTTGCCGACCGGGGGGCTCGTGGTGCACCGCGCCCGGGCCTGTTGCTCCGTGCCGAACGGCCCGACGTAGACCAGGTAGGAGTCCAGCGGGGTGGCGCCGGCGATCCGCAGCTGCGGGAAGTCGGCGGTCCGGAGCACGGCGGCGGGAACGCCTGCGGCGGCCAGCTGCGCCCGCCGCGCCTCGGCGCGGTTGGCGGCCTCGGAGTCGGCGGCCGGCACGGTGAAGACGACGTCGATGAAGTCCGTCGGCGCGAAGATGGGCACGTTCCCTCCGGTGGGCGCTGCCGGGCTGGACGCCGCGCCACCGCCAGGTGCGGTCGGTGGCGCGGCACTGCTGGCGCCGCCGCCCGGTGCCGACGGTGCACCCGGTACCGAGGCGGACGCACCTCCCGGCGCCGGCGGAATCGGAACCGGAACGGGAACCCCACCCGACGCCGTTCCGGGGACCGGAACACTCGGTGGCGCGGAGGAATCCACCGATGCAGGCGCGCTGGGCGACGGGCTGACCACGGCCGGCGAGGAGGCGACGGGGCTGGGCGAGGGCGACGCCGAGGCCGGCGCAGGGGCAGCGGTGGTCGCGCACTGCTGCTGGGAAAGTCCGCTGACCTGCTCGCCGCGGACGGCCTGCAGCTGGAAGCAATACGCGGTCTGCGGTTGCAGCTTGTCCACCACGAAGGCATCGAGCTGGCCGTCCACCGCGGTGACATTGGTGGTGCTGCCGTCGGGGGTCAGCTGATTCACCTTGTACGTCTGGATGTTCGGTTGCGCCTGCCAGTTGAGCTGGATCGACGCCGAATCCACGGCCTGTGCGGTGATCTCCGGAGTCCGCGGCGGCCCGGTCTCCAATCCGGCGACCTGCTCGTCGGTGCCGCGGGTCACCACGAAGGCGACCAGCCCGGCAATCAGGGCCACCGCCAGGACCGCGACCGCCACCGTCAGCTTGGACAGGATCGGTCGCTGGACGAAGGCGCCGTCCAGGGTGGCCCGCCGCGGGTTCGGGATCATCGACGGCGGTCCGGTCTGCACCTCCGGCGGGTCGGGCTCGGCGACGACCTGGAAAGGCAACCGGACCTGGGCGCCGCGCAGGAACGGCGACAGGGTGCGCACGTTCAGCCGGGCATGCCCGGTGACTCCCAGCGGGAGGTCCAGCACCTCCGGCCCGATCAGGAAGGCCACCTTCTGGTCCGGGTCCGAGGCGGTCAGCTTGAGCCGGACGGGCGCGTTGCCCCAGTTCGTGAGTTCGATGAAGTGTTTGCCACGCCACCGGCCGGACGAGGTGACGGGGGTGATCTTGGCCTGCAGGCCGAACACCCGGCCGATCTCCAGGTCGCCCTCGGCGACGGCGGACGTCTCCGGGTTCACCACCGATTCGGCGCGCACCGCGAACGGGAAGTTCCCGCTGCGGGTGGTGCTGCCCTCGGGCGGGGAGAACACGACGACCGCCGTCGCTTCCTGTTCCGGGTAGACCTGCACCTCGGGCGGGGTGACCTCCGCCCAGTCGGCGACCCCCTCGCCGAGCACCTGCAGGGTGAATCCCTCGACAATCGTGCCGAGATTACGCACGGTGACCAGGGTTCGGCCCTGCCCGCCCGGCTCCACCGTGAGCTGCGGAGTCTCCAGGCTGACGATCGGGTCGGTCATCGCACGCTCCCCAAGTCGGGTCCGGGTGGAGTGGGGACGAGCGCCGGCTGGCTGCACGGCCGGATGACCGCGCGCCGCCGCCGCGCTGCCGCCTGGGCGAAAACTACGCGATTCACCCTTCCACCGCCGGGTCGTTTCGAGCTTCTTCCGGTCCCCGCGAGCCACGGCTGCCCCTTCGGGCAGCAACGTCTGCCCGGCAGTCTGACCCGCACCCGGTTGGCCGCGGACGGGCCGGTCGGCAGAGTTCTCAGGATGATCCCCGAGGTCGACACTGCGTTGCGCTCGCTCATCGAGCGCGAGGCGACCGACGGCACGGAGGTCGAGGTGATGTTCGAGGCGCCGACCAAGGACTGGGCGAGCCGGCGCAACGTGCCGACCATCGACGTCTACCTGTACGACATCCGGGAAGACCTGCGCCGCCGGGAACGCGGCCTGATCAACGAATACGACGGCGGCGACCGGGTCACCACCAGGCACCTACCGCCGCGGCACTTCAAGTTGTCGTATCTGGTGACGGCCTGGACGCAGCGCCCCGAGGACGAGCACCGGTTGCTCTCCGCGCTGCTGTCGTGCTTCCTGCGGCACGACGCGATCCCGCCGGAATTCATCACCGGTCCACTCGCCGAGATCGGGCTGCCGGTGCCGGTGACGGTGGCGCTGCCACCGCCCGAGGACCGTTCGTTCGCCGATGTGTGGTCCGCCCTCGGCGGGGAGCTCAAACCGTCGTTGGACGTCGTCGTCAGCGCCCCCACCGACACCGGTCAGCAGTACGCCGCCGGACCGCCGGTCACCTCGCCGGGTCGGATCTCGCTGGGCGGCCTTGGTCAATGGCCACCGCGGGAGGCGCGGCGGGCCCGGGATCGAGCGGCAACGTGGCGCGATGGCGACGGTGCCAACCGGGGGGGCGACGCGGTGGACGGCCGCGAGTCCCGCGGGCAGGCCAGTCGGCGATCCGGCTCCTCCGGGACAGCGGGCGAACGCTCTGCCGAACAGCGCGCCGCCGCCGTGGTCACCGCCGGTGGGGCGAGCATGGTGCGCGGGATGTCGTGGCGTGAACTCGCCGGCGGAGGTCCGGCCGCGGCCGTCCGCGACGCCGCGGCGGAGCCCGCAGCGACGTCGGCCGCGGGCGACGATGAGACCGCCCCCGCCGAGCGACCGGCGAAGAAGCCGGCGGCGCGTCGCCGGCGGCCGCCAGGGATCAGCCAGCGGTGAGCGCGGCCGGCCTGCGCCACCTGCTGGGCAGGGTCGGTCTGATCGAGGACCGGATCCGCGCGCTCGTGCTGCACCGGCGAGCCGACGACCCCGCACCCGACGACCCGTTCCGCGGCCTGTACCTGACCGAGGAGGTGGTCGACCAACTCCTCGCGCCGCCGGCCGCCGCACCTCCCGCCGATCTGCTGGCTCGGCGACGGGTCGAGGCTGACGCCGACGCGGCCGAGCGGGACGGCGGCACGATCAGGCTCCGCCGGCTGGCGACCGACGCCGGCCTGACCGACCTCGACGTCGAGATCCTGGTCATCTCGCTGGTGCCGGATCTGGACAGCCGATTCGAGCGGCTGTACGGCTACCTCAACGACGACGTCACCCGGCGCCGGGCCACCATCGGACTCGCCCTGACGCTGGCCGACGCACCCCCCGCGTCGTCCGCGGCCCGGGCCAGGCTGCTGCCGGGGGCGCCGTTGATCGACCGGGCCCTGGTGCAGGTCGAGGACGCGGACCGGCCGTTCCTGACCCGCGCATTGCGGGTGCCGGACCGGGTGGCCGCGCATCTGCTCGGTGACGACGGCACCGACCCCGCACTGGTCGGGCTGCTGGTCGAACCGGTCCCGTTCGACGGCGAGCAGTCGACCAGGTTGGCCCGGGCGCTCTCCGCCGGTCAGCGGTTGAGCTACGTCCGGGAGGCCGGCGTCGGCATCGGGCCGTCCGTGGCGGCGGCGGCGCTGCGGTCGCTGGGCCGCCCGGTGATCGGCGTCGACCTGGGCAGGATGGCGGCGCGCCGGAACCCGGACGAGGCGGTGACGGTGCTGGGCCGGGAAGCCCTGCTGCGCGGGGCGGGGGTGGTGGCCGGGCCGGTGGAGGCGCTGTCCGGGACCGGTGCGGACGCCCTCCGGATGCTCACCGACCTACCGGTCCCGGTGACGATCGTCGGAACCGTGACCTGGGACCCGAACTGGACCGACGGGGTGCCGCTGGTACTGGATGCGCCGACCCTGACGCCCACCCAGCGGGTGGACCTCTGGACGACCGCCCTGCGCGACAGCGCCGGTCAAGCAGCCGATCTGGCACCCGGTGCGGCGCTCGGCAGCGTCGCCGACGACGCTGCGCGGCCAACGCCGCCCGCCAACCCGCCGCCCGCCGACCCGCACCCCGCCGACAGTCACCCGGCCGAGATCCGCCCGGCCGACACGCACCCGGCCGAGATCCGCCCGGCCGACACGCACCCGGCCGAGATCCGCCCGGCCGACACGCACCCGGCCGATATCGACCCCGGTGTCATCCCGATGCATTTCGTGCTCGGCCCCGGACAGGTCACCAGGGCGGTGCGGGCCGCCGCGGCTGCCGCGCTGCTGGGCAGCGGACCGATGAGCGCGGAGGACCTCCGGCGCGGTGCCCGGGCGCAGAACGCCGCCGGTCTGGAACGGCTGGCCAGGCGGATCGAACCGGCGGTCGGCTGGGACGACATCGTGCTGCCGGACACCGCCCGCAGCCAGTTGCACGACCTGGCGGACCGGGCCCGGAACCGCGACCGGGTGCTCATCGAGTGGAAGATGCGCAAGGGCGGCGGGCGTGGGCGGGGCGTCACCGCGCTGTTCGCCGGCGACTCCGGAACCGGCAAGACGATGTCCGCCGAGGTGATCGCCGGCGAACTCGGGCTCGATCTTTATACGGTCAATCTCGCCACCGTGGTCGACAAATACGTGGGCGAGACGGAGAAGAACCTGGAGCGGATTTTCGCCGAGGCCGGCGGGGTGAACGCCGTGCTGCTGTTCGACGAGGCCGACGCCATCTTCGGCAAACGCAGCGAGGTCCGGGACGCCCACGACCGGTACGCGAACATCGAAAGCGCCTATCTGCTGCAGAGAATGGAGACCTTCGACGGACTCGCGATTCTCGCGACGAACCTCAAGTCGAACATCGACGACGCCTTCACCCGCAGACTCGACATGATCATCGACTTCCCGCCACCGGACGAGAGGTCCCGGCTGGCGATCTGGCAACAGTGCCTCAAGCCGCCGGTGCCGTGCGCGGCGGACCTGGACCTGACGTTCTGCGCGAGCGCATTCACCCTTTCCGGCGGGAACATCCGTTCCGCGTCGACGACCGCCGGATATCTGGCTGCCGGGCAGAACGGCGTCATCGGGATGCCCGAGTTGATCAGCGCGGTCCAGCAGGAATACCGCAAGCTCGGCCGATTGGTGGTGGAGCGGGAATTCGGCCCCTATTTCAGCAAACCCGCGATGGCCGGGCCGCGGCGATGATGCCGCACCCGCCGACCATGCCGGTCGGCCGGTGTGGCGCGCGCGCAAGGGCCGGCTGGGATCGCGGCGAAATGATCGCCCCGAGCGGACCGGCGTGCGTCATGATTCCTGCAGCGGATGTCCCGACGGCGCCGACCCGAACGGTGGATCGGTAGCAAGGACATCCGCCGCGCAGCACCGGGAGGGGCGAAATGGACGACAACATCTGTGAGCAGTGCGGAACCCGTAACGAGCCGGGCGCGCAGTTCTGTGTCGAGTGTCAGGCCTTTCTGCCGTGGTATGACACCCAGGAGACCAACCTGCAGGCGTTGGCAGCCGGCGGTGCTGCCGGAATTGCGGGCACCATGACGGACGCGGGAAGTGCCGGACCCGCGGCGCCGGAGGCTGGGCAGCCCCCGACCGCGACCGTCCCCGCCGGCCCGGCCTCCGATCCGGCAGCGTCGGCACCGGATCCGGCCGATGCCGGCGGCCCCGCTTCCGGTGACAGTGCGTCCGGCGGCACCGCTCCCAGCGCCACCCGGCCCGTTCCGCGGCCGGTACCGGAACGCGAGATCACCGACCCGATCCGGGTTCTCGTCGACCCGGCGGCGATCGAGCTGACCCCAGGCGGCGACGACGCCGGCATCGACGTCACGGTGTACAACCTGTCGCAGATCGTCGACGCCTACGCCATCTCCGTGCCGGACGGTCCCGGCTGGCTGACCGCGTCATCGGCAGAGGTGCGGTTGCTGCCCAACGGGGAAGAGGGCGCACGGCTCACCCTGCGGATCGCCGGCGGCACCCTGGTTCCGGCGGGAGTCGTGCCGATCGTCGTGCGGGTGCGGTCCGTGGCGCACCCCGAGGTGGTCGTCGACCGAGCGGTCGAGCTGACGGTGCTCGGCATCCGGACACCACTGGTGCTGCGGGTCGAGCCGAGCGTGGTGCGGATCAAGGATGCCGACGCGGGCCGTTTCCAGCTCTCCATCGACAACACCGCCGGCAACGAGCCGCGGTCGGTCACCCTGGGCGGTCGCGACCCCGAGAGCGTCGTCCGGTTCTTCTTCTCACCGGGCACCGTGGCGGTGCCGCCCGGCGGAACCGCGGCGGTTGCCGTCCGGATCGAGGGGCCGGTTCCCGAGGCGGGCACCACCGCCACCCGGCAATTGACGGTGACGGCATCGGACGGCAAGGACGACGTCGAGGCGGCGGTGACCCTGCTGCACACCGCCTCGGCCGCGGTCCCGATGGTGCTGCGGGTCGAGCCGAGCCTGCTGCGGGTGCGGGACGCGAGCGCCGGCCAGCTGGATCTCACAGTCGACAACCGGGGCGGCACCCGGGTTCGGCGGGTGTTTCTCGGCGGACGGGATCCCGAACGGGCGGTGCACTTCTCGTTCGCACCGCCGTCGATCGACGTGCTGCCCGGCGAGGTCGGCAGGGCCAGGGTGCGACTGGAGGCCCCGCCGCCCGCACCCGGTCAGGAATCGAGCAGACCACTGACGCTGATCGCCAGTTCCGACGGAGCCGCCGACCTGGAGGCGACCGCCACCTTCGTCCAATCGACGTCCGCCGCCCCGGTCGACGTGCCGGTGGTGGTCCGGCTGGATCCGAGCGTGGTGCGGGTCCGGGACACCGCCGTCGGCCAGCTCGAGGCGATTCTCGACAACCGCGGAGGTTCCCGCGCACGGCGGATCTTCCTGTCCGGTCGCGACCCGGAACGGTTGGTGCGCTTCACCTTCTCCCCGCCGTCGCTGGACGTGCTGCCCGGCGACATCGGCCGCGCGCGGGTCCGGATGGAGGCGCCACTGCCCGAACGCGGTCAGGAGGCGACCCGACAGGTGACGGTGATCGCCGCCGACGGCTCGAAGGAAACCGAGGCCTCCGGCACCTTCGTCCAGTACACCTCACCGGCACCGGTGGAGACGCCCGTCGCGCTGAAACTCGAGCCGAGCCTGATCCGCGTCCGGGACACCCCGTCGGCCGCCTTCCAGGTGGTCATCGACAACCGCCGGGGCATCCGCCCGCGCCGCGTCACGCTCAGCGGAACCGACCCGGAGCGGGCCATCCGATTCCAATTCTGGCCCCCGGTCGTCGACGTCGACAGGGGACAGATCGCCAGGGCGCAGGCGCAGATCGACGCGTACCCGCCGGAGCCGGGGCAGGACGTCACCCGCCAGTTCTCGGTGTCGGTCTCGGACGGTGCCGCGCAGTCCGACAGCCAGGAGGTCGAGGCCGACGGGACCTTCGTCCAGACGACATCGCCGCCGCCGCCGGACGCACCGATCACGCTGCGGCTCGACCCGAGCGTCGTGCGGGTCCGCAACAGTGGCGGCGGATCGCTGACGGCCGTCGCCGACAACCGCGGCGGCTCGAGACCGCGGCGGGTGCAGTTCGCCGGGTACGACCCGGAACGGGTGGTGCGGTTCTCCTTCCAGCCGCCGGTGGTCGACCTGGCGCCCGGCCAGGCGACGGGCGTCACCGTCCAGGTATCCGCACCCCGGCCGGAGGGTGGCGAGCAACTCACCCGTCCCTTCACCGTGGTTGCCTCCGACGGCGGGCGGGACATCGAGGCCGGCGGCAGTCTGGTGCAGGAGTCCACGGATTGGCGCCCGACGCTGCGGGTGCTGCTCACCCTGCTCGGGGCGGCGATGATGATCATCGGCTGCTTCCTGGCGTGGAATGTCGGCGCCTCGCTGGGCATCTCGGACGGGATCGGCGCTCGGGGCGCGGCGAACATCAGTGGTCTCGAGTGGGATCTGCCGGCGTTGGACGCGGCGTCGGACTCGGTCGCTCCCGACGTGTCCTTTCCCGATCTGAACGACACGCTCGACCCGATCGTCTCGGTCGGCGCGGTGATCATCGGGTTGGCCGCGCTGGCCGTCCTCGGGTTGACCGGGTCCTCGGGCCGGTTGACCCGCCTCGCCGCGTTGGTGGCGGCGCTGGGGCTGGCCGCCTTCCTGGTCGCGGTGGCCCTGCAACCGGGCACCGGACGGCCGTCGACCGGGGTATTTCTGGTCTTCGCCGGCTGCGCGATCGCCTTCGCCGGCGGGGTGTTCGCCAAGCCCCGCCGCCAGTGACGCTGCCCGATCGGGCAATCGTCGTTTCCCCTGCGGTAGGCCCGTTCCCCCTGTCGGCGGCGCCGGCATGGTGGGACGCTGGGCTGGTCCCGCATGCGACAAGCTGCACGAAGGGAATGCGCCATGCACACCCATGATCACGATTCAGAGGACTCGCTGCGCCCGAAGTCGGCCCGGCTCGAGCATCGGCCGCCGTCCCATGTGCTGCGGGCGGGCGCGGCGGGGCGCAGCGACGTGCTGGACGGTGCCGGAATTCTCGACCTGCAGCGCGCCGTCGGCAACAGCGGCGTGGGCGCCATGCTGGAGGAGGAGCGTTCCCCCGTCCACGACGTCGTCAACTCCGGCGGCGGCAGTCCGCTGCCCGCCGACGTCCGAGCGGAGATGCAGGGCAGGCTGGGTCACGACTTCGGCGATGTCCGGGTGCACAACGACTCTCGCGCGCACGAGTCCGCGCAGGCGGTGAATGCGCACGCCTACACGGTCGGCTCCGACGTCGTCTTCCAGCGGGACAAGTACGACCCCGGCTCGGCCGAGGGCAAGACGATGCTGGCCCACGAATTGACCCATGTCGTGCAGCAGCGCAGCGGTCCGGTGGACGGCACCGCCGCCGGCGGCGGGATCAAGGTGTCCGACCCGGGGGATCGGTTCGAGCGTGAGGCCGCCGCGAACGCCGAGCGGGTGATGTCCGCACCGGCCCCTGTCGCCGCAGGTTCTGCATCGGCGGCACCGACATCGGCTGCGGTGCAACGGGATGAGGCCGACGAGGACACCGCGCAGGGGTCGTTCGTGCAGCGCGAGGAGGTGCCGGAGGAGGAGGAAGAGTCTGTGCAGGGCGCGTTCGTCCAGCGCGAGGAGGTCCCCGAGGAGGAGGAGGAAGCCGCGGGTTGATCGCGGGTGACCGGCCTCAGTGAGCGCGGGAGCCGAAGAAGTCGTTCGCCTTGGGCGAGTAGAGAATCGTCAGGATGATCACGCCGAAGACCGCGGTGCCGATGGACGAGTTACGAGTGCCGCTGTCCTCCGTGCGGAAGATGGTGAACACGGCGAAGATCACCTGCAGGAACGAGACCACCGCCACGACGGCGCGGGCCCAGCCGTTGCCGTCGGCCAGTCCCTTCGCCACCGCAAGGTAGATCACGCCCAAAATGACGAGCATGACTCCTACGCTGACCACCGACCCCGTGGCGATCATGGCGATGATGCCGGCGATGATCGACACGATCCCGCCGACAACCGTCAGCACCACCAGCAGCGTGACGAGTCCGGGTCGGTGCACTGTTGGCGAGGTCATCGGCGTCAGCCTTTCGTCGGACCGCTGTTCCACGGGCGTGATCACGCCTGGCGCAGACAACATACGAAATGATCGAAGCCCAGTACATTGACCGGAACCCGCAACCTGGTCCTGGACCCTCGGAGCCGACCCCTAGGGGTCGGGCATGCCGCATCGCCGCCAGCACAGCCCGCACACGGTCTCGACCTGACCACGAACGACTGAGCGGGGCGCTCGATGAGCGCGGAAACATCGGTGCCGCGGGAGCGATGATGCGCGTTCGGATCAAGGGCTGAAGTCGGCTTGGCGATTCCGCGCTGGTGGCTGAGCCACCGGATGGCCGGGGGCGACGCTCATCAAAGGCGATGCTCATCCAAAGGCGATGCTCATCCAAAGGCGATGCTCATGAAACCGGTGCGATCCTCTCGCTGCAGCTGGAGCAACCCGTCAGATCCGTGAGTGAGCGGTCGCCCGTCCTCCGGTGCGATGCCGGCGCCCGCACCGCCCGCCCACCACCGGTGCCCGTTCGGGCAGCAAACCCTGCCCCCGGCAGCGTCCGTCCGACCATCCCGCTCGCCTCCCGAAGAGCGCACGATCACTGCAATCTCAGGTGGTCAACCAAGGAGGCAGCATGCCGACCTACCTCTCTCCGGGCGTCTACGTCGAAGAGGTCGATTCCGGATCACGTCCCATCGAAGGGGTCGGGACAGCCGTGGCCGCCTTCGTCGGGCTCGCCGAGGACGGGCCGTTCAACGCCCCGACACTGGTCCCGAACTGGACGGAGTTCGTCCGCAACTTCGGCGGGTTCGTCGAGGGGTCGTATCTCGCCCAGTCCGTCTACGCCTACTTCCAGAACGGTGGCGGTAACTGTTACGTCGTGCGCATCGGCCAGGACGGCGGCGGGAACGGCGGCGGTCGCGGCCGGCAGGCCATCACCGCCGGACCTCAGGGAATGTTGGGCAGCTACCGGGTGGTGGCGCTGGATTCGGGCACCCCCGACGGGTCGATCAGCGTGGACATCTACGGCGTCGAGGGCGAGGCGCCGGAGGGCACCTTCAAGCTCGTGGTCCGCCAGGGCGAGGTCGTGGAGGAGTACGACCGGCTGAACACCGGGCGTGGCAAGGCCAATGTCGCCACCGCCGTCAACGCGGTGTCGAAGTTGATCAAGATCGAGGAGACCGCCAGCGGCGCCTCGGTGGAGGCGCCGAGCATCGGCGCGAACATCGCCCTGACCTCCCCGCCGCCGCCGGCCGCGGTGCCCTCCCCGCGGCTCTCCGGCGACGACTACGTGGGTGATGTCGCCGAGCGCACCGGCTTCTCCGGGCTGGAGGCCGTCGACGAGATCACCATGGTCTGCGTCCCCGACCTGATGAGCGCCTACCAGCAGGGCGCCATCGATCAGGAAACCGTCAAGGCCGTGCAGCTGGCGATGATCGCGCACTGCGAACTGATGGGTGACCGCATCGCCATCCTCGATCCCCCACCGGGGCTGAACGCCCAGCAGATCAAGGAATGGCGGGTCGACAAGGCAGGCTACGACTCCAAATACGCTGCGCTGTACTGGCCGTGGGTGAAGGCGGCCGATCCGGCGAGCGGCAAGAACATCCACATGCCGCCGTCCGGTTTCGTGGCCGGCATCTGGGGGCGGAACGACGACACCCGGGGCGTGCACAAGGCTCCCGCGAATGAGGTTGTCCGGGGTGCCATCTCGCTCGAGGTGCAGATCACCAAGAACGAGCACGACCTGCTCAACCCGGTGGGGATCAACTGCCTCCGGAGCTTCCCGGGCCGGGGGATCCGGGTGTGGGGCGCGCGCACCCTGTCGTCGGATCCGGCATGGAAGTACCTGAACGTCCGGCGGCTGTTCAACTACCTGGAGGAGTCGATTCTCAACGGCACCAACTGGGTGGTGTTCGAGCCGAACGACGACGCGCTGTGGGCCAAGGTGCGCCGGACCATCAGTGCCTTCCTGGTGAACGAATGGCGCAAGGGCGCATTGTTCGGCCTCACCCCGGACGAGGCGTTCTACGTCAAGTGCGACCGGGAGACGAATCCCGCCGAGGGCATCGACGCCGGCCAGGTGCTCTGCCAGATCGGTGTCGCCCCGGTGAAGCCGGCCGAATTCGTGATCTTCCAGCTGTCCCAGTTCTCCGGCGGGACCAGCCTCGTCGCCGAGTAATCAGCACCGAGTGAACCGCGCGCCGTGACCCCGCCGGGGCGAAACGCTCCGGGGCCGCCGCGGTCCCGCATAACCAGCCACCGCACCACCACCACAGAAAGGGAGCCCGACGATGGCTCTGCCAGATCTCGACAGCTCGGTCGGCCATTCCTTCGGACTCGAGGTCGACGGAATCACCATCAAGTCCATCACGGAGGTGTCGGGCCTGAAGATGGAGCAGGACGTCATCGAGCTGAAGCAGAACGGGCCCGACGGCAAGTACATGATCAAGAAGCTGCCTGGCCGCTGGAAGGCGGGCGAGGTCACCCTGACCCGCCCGCTGACCGCGGACCAGAGCTTCGAGAAGTGGGTCAAGGATTCGCAGTTCGGCAAGATGACCGACGTCCGCAAGGGCGGCGCGGTGGTCGTCTACGACTACGAGGGCAACGCCGTCAAGCGGTACAAGCTCACCGCCGCCTGGCCGAAGAGCCTGGAGATCGGTTCGCTGAAGGCCGGCGACACCAGCGTGCTGACCGAGAAGCTCGTCATCACCTACGAGCGGCTCGAGGTCGAGTAATGCGCCGCAGTTCGGCCGCGGTCGCGGCGCTGGAGGCGGTGCAGGCCGCGGACGGGGGCTCCAGCGGCCACCAGCAACCGGCGCGCCCACCGGAACAGGGGCTGCGGACGGAATTCAGCTTCCTGCTGCCGCGAGGCTACGTCGACGGCGCCGGCACCGTGCACCGCGACGGCGTGATGCGGCTGGCAACCGCCCGGGATGAGCTCGTTCCGCTGCGGGACGACCGGGTCCGGGAAAACCCGGCCTACCTGACAGTGGTGCTACTCGGCCGGGTGGTGACCCGCATCGGCACCATCGACGACGTACACGCCGGCATCATCGAGAACCTTTTCGCCTCCGACCTGGCGTTCCTGCAGGACCTGTACCGGAGGGTCAATCAGGAGGGCCACACCAGGGCCGCGGTCACCTGCCCGAACTGCGAGCACGAGTTCGCGGTCGACGTCGCTGGTGGGCGCCTGGGGGAATAGCGACGTACGCGCCCGACCGAATCTACGAGGAGGTCGCGTACATCGCCTTCCATTTCCATTGGGGGATGGACGATCTGCTGGATCTCGAGCACCACGAGCGGCAGCGGTTCGCGAACGAGATCGGACGCATCAACACGAGGATCGAACGAGGGAGGTGACCGGTGGCGCGGTGGTGGAGCCGGGGCGGTTCGGATCCCGCTCCGCCACGACACGAACCAGCCGGCGCCTCGAGCTCACCGTCGCCGGGCGCCGCCGTCGTCCAGCGCGCCGCCTGGCGGGACCTGGCACCGCTGACGCCGACGGTGACCGCGACGGAACCCGTTGCGCCGCTGGATCAGTTCACCTCCTCGCTGGCCACCGCGCAGGATCCGAGCTTCCTGCGGCCGCTCGGGCACGTGGTCGACCCCACGGGCCCGAGCGGATCCGTCGAGGGACTCGCCACTCCGGTCGCACCGCAGGTCACCTCCCGCGGGCCGGACCTGCCCGTGGTTGCCCGCCGCCCGGCGTCGGCCGGCGGTGTGGTGCAACGGATGCTGTCCCAGTGGATCCGGCCGAGCGAGCCGAATGGTGCGCAGATCACCACTCCACCGGCACCGGCGACGGGTACCTCGGCGGCGACACCTGCTGCAGCGACACCTGTGGCGGCGACACCTGCTGCGGCGACACCTGCTGCGGCGACACACTGGGTGGCACCGGTTTCCGCTGCGGACGCGGCGGGCCAAGGGCACTCTTCGCTACCCGTTCTGGAGCCGCCGGGACCTGTGCAGCGTTCGTCATCGATTCCCGCGGAGCCCAGGAACGCGCCCGGCGCGCTCGACCTGCCCCTGCAGCGCTTGCCGGCGACATCACCCGTCCCGCGGCCTCTTTCGCTGATCACCGCGCCCGACCAGCAGATCGCGACCCCCCGTCCGGCGGTGATCGCCGACCCGAGCCCGCTGCCGGTGTCGAGATCGACGGGTCCCGAAGGACGCGATCAGCCGCGGGATCCGGCGGTGTCCCCGACCGAAGAAGGCGCCGTCCCGCTGGACTCGGCGGCGGTGAATGCTCCGCTTGTGGGGATGTCGGTCGCCGGCGACCCGGCGGAGGGCTCAGCCGACTCCGGCCAGGTCGGCAGCGATGTCGGTTCGGCAGCGCTGCCGTCATCGTCGGCGGCGCCGTTGCCCGGCAGTTCGGCTGCGCCTGCTCTGCAGCGTTCCGCCGCCGAACTGCCGGCAAGCAGACCCGTGGGTCTCGGCCCGCCCTTGGCGATGGGCCCGCTGATCGGGCGCAATCCGGCCGGCGGTTCCGCACCGGCTGGCGATGACCGACCGGGGCAGCCATCTGGTACCGGTGTGCAACGGATTCCGGACGCGGTCACCCCGGCAGCGGGTGGTGGGGGACCGGGGCTGCCATCGGTCGTCGGGGTGCAGCGGACTCCGGACACGATCACCCGGACGGTCGAGGCGTCCGAGTCATCGGGGCTCGCCGCGGCACGGCCCGGCACCGATCCGTTGACGGTGATGCGGGACGCAGCTCCGATTCAGGCCGGGTCCGTCCGGGCGCCGTTGCAGGAATTGCCTGGAAGCATCGGTCCGTCGACGCCCAGGGCGGTGGGGCTCGGAGCGCCGTTGGCTTCGGCGCGGCCGTCCGCGACGCGCGCCGTGTCCGTCCCACCCGCCGCATCGCAGGCCAACTCGCCCGTCGATCCCGCTGCCGTGCAGCGCAGTTCGGTCCTGCCGGTGGTGTCCTCCGCTGCTCCGGCGAGGACGTCGCACGGCGCCGAAGAACCGGACCCGCCCCACGACAATGCGTCTCGTTCTTTCGCGCCGATCTCAGCGGACACACCGCCGGTCGCGCCGGTGGGGGCGGCTCCCGAGCACGAGCCCGGGTTCTTCCGAATCGCAACGACGCTCGGGCTGGCCGGCCGCTCAGTCGATGATCGAGCCGCGCCCGGTCCCGCCGCCGGAGCCCCGTCCTCGGCTTCTGACGGGTCGATACAGGGGGACCGGGCGGACCCGACCCCGGCCGCCCCGTCACGCGAGATCGCGCTGCCGGCCGCGGTGCAACGGACCGCGGCCGACGATGGCGGAGGGATGTCCCGGTCCGCCGTCCACGCACCGGGACACGAGAGCCACCTCGCCTTCGCCGCAGCGCAAACTGGCACGGGCGCCGAGCCTGCGCGGGATGGCGCCGAGCCTCCGCGGGATGACATTGCACCGCTGGCAACGGCGCCGTTGTTGGGGTCGCCGCATTCCACCCTGTTGCTCGAACCGTCACCGGCCCCCTCGGCGACCGTCGTTCAAGCACCGTCCTCGACCCGCGCAACGGTCGGTGGCGCGTCCGGGTTCGGTGGCGGGTCGGTGCAACGGAGCGCTTCACAGTCGGCAACGGCACCGACAACAGGATCGGCACCCGCGTCCGTGCAGCGAGCCTCGGGTCCCAGCGCAGCACCGGCCACCGGAACCGGATTCACCGCGCGGGAGATGTCGCTGGAGCGGATGTTCGCACCGGGCGCGGCCGCGGTGGCCAGCGGTGCCGCCTACGACGACGGCAACGGGTCCGTGGTCTTCCGGGCGCCGAACGTGGAATCCGCCTCGCTTGCCGGTGCTCCGGCTGCCGTGCAGCGGTTCGGCCTGCCGAGCGCATCCTCGCTGCTCGGCAGCGCCGGTGGCTATGCCGACAAGGCCCGGGGGTACGCGGACACCGCCAGGAACACCGCCTCGAACTACGCCCAGACCGGCGCGGGGTACGTCGACGCCGCCAAGCAGGCCGGCGGCGGCTATCTGGATTCGGCGCGGAACACGGCCGGCGGGTATGCCGAGACGGCGCGCAATCTCGCCGGGAACTCGCTGGGGTCCGCCCGGGACGCCGTCACCGACGCCGCGGACACCGTCCGCTCGGCGGCCGGCGGAGCCGTCGACGAGGCCACCTCGGTCGCCCGCGGGGTGACCGGCGCGGCCGGCGACGCGGTGCAGGACGCCGGCGGCACCGCCACCGGCGCGGCCCACGACGTTGCCTCCGGAGCGGCCGGCGCCTCGGCGGTGCGGCCGGGGCGGTGGCCGGTGCCGCCGGGACGGCAGCGGGTGCCCTGCCGACGGATCTGGACGAGCTCGCCCGGCGGCTGTTCGACCCGTTGAGCGCCCGGCTGAAATCCGAGCTGTGGCTCGACCGGGAACGGGCCGGCATGGTCACCGATCTGCGGCGCTGACCGCCGTACCCACCGACGAACACGCCAGCGACAGTTTCAACCGATGACATCATCAGGAACAGGAGATCCAGGTGGACGACAAGGATCCCGCCGTCAGCGTCTGTTTCAAGGTGAAGATCGACGAGGTTCCCGCTGGGCGTGTTCAACAGCTGCGAGGGGCTCGGCTTCGAGATCGTCATCGAACAGCGGGAAGAGGGCGGCAACAACGCGATGGTCTGGCAGCTGCCCACCCGGATGAAATACACGAACGTCAAGCTCACCAGGCCGATCGGCGCGGACAGCGCCAAGTTGACCAGCTGGTTCGCCGGAATGATGAACGGCGTCAAACCGACCACGATGGTGATCTCGGCGATGACCGTCGACGAGACCGGTCGTCGCGGAATGGTCGCTCTTCGGCGTGATCCCGGTGCGCTGGACCGGGCCCGAGCCTGAACTTCGACACCCCGAAGGTCGCCACCGAGACGCTGGAGGTCGCGCATCACGGCATCTTGCCGCCCGGTGGCGGCGCATGACCGTCCCCGATGCAGGGCGGCGGCGGTGGGCACGCTGACGCCGCCATCGCCGGCCGGCGACGCCGGCCGTCAGCAGGTGAACGGGCATCGCTGAAGATGTACGACTCGTCGCCGACGACCGGGGGCCGGAAACTCGACGGCGAGATCGGCATCGATCGACTTCCAGTTCAACCCCAAGGAAGTCACCATCGCGAAGACCGCGAAATGGGAGAGCAAGCCGTCCACCGGTGCGAAGAAGGCCGCGACCGCCGCAATTCAACGGGCCCGGAGCCCGGCAAGCTGACCCTGGAGATGTTCTTCGACGCCACCGCCAAACACGACGGCAGCGTGGTGGAGGCGGTGGAGAAGCTGTTCTCCTGCTGCGTCGCCACCGACAAGACCCACGCCAACGACAAGCCGATGCCGCCGTTGGTGGTCTTCACGCTGGGGCGCGATCACCAGCTTTCCCGGCCTACGTCACCTCGGTCAGCGCGAAATACACGCTGTTCTCCGCCGCCGGCGTGCCGATCCGCGCCATGTGCACCGTCGCGTTGCAGGAAATGCCGGGGGAGAAGGGCAAGCAGAACCCGACGTCCGGCGCGCTGGCCGCCCGCAGCATCCACCGGATCGTGGTCGGCGACACGCTGGCCTCGGTCGCCTACGCCGAGTACGGCGACCCGACGCTGTGGCGGCAGTTGGCCGACTTCAACCGGATCGACGATCCGCTGCGGATCCCGCTGGGCAGCGCGCTGCTGCTGCCCAGCGCCGCCGAACTGACCGGGCCGGTGATCTGACGTGGCGCCGACCAGTTCCGGCGTTCGTCGTCGAGATCGACGGGTCGCCGCTGCCGCCGGACGCCAAGGCGCTGCTGATCGTCCGCGCACGTCGACGACAGCCTGCGGCTGCCGGACACCTTCGTGCTGCGGTTCCGCGACACCGAGCGCATCGTCATTCGCCAAGTCCGGGGCGAAGATCGGTTCCAAGGTGAAGGTCTCGGTCGCCACCGATGCGCAGCACCGCCCCGGAACCGCTGATCCAGGGCGAGGTGACGGCGCTGGAGGCGGAGTTCGACAGCACCGGCACCTACACGGTGATCCGCGGTTACGACCAGGCGCACCGGCTGTTCCGCGGCCGCCGCACCGAGACCTACACCCAGAGCACCGCATCGGACGTCGCCACCAAGGTCGCGCAGCGCGCGGGCCTGACCGTCGGCAAGGTCGAGTCGACCAGCACGGTGTTCGATCACCTGTCGCAGGGCGGCGTCACCGACTGGGAGTTCCTCGACTCGCTGGCCCGGCGAGATCGGCTACGAGATCGCCGTCAAGGACGGCAAGTTCGATTTCCGCAAGCCGGCAGAAGGCGGACACCGCACCGGAGGGCGGCAAGGCAGCCGAACAGAACCCGCTGGTGCTGCGGCTGGGCACCGACCTGCTGCGCTTCCGGTCGTTGATCACCGCCGCCGAGCAGGTCAAGGAGGTGCAGGCGCGCGGCTGGGACCTGGCGCAGAAGAAGGCGTTCGTCGCCACCGCACCCGCCAACGACCACCAGCGCGGTGCTCCCGACCATCACCCCGGCGGACATCGCCAAGACTTCGGCGACCCGGTCTACGTGGCCACCGACGTCGCCTACCGGACCCAGGCCGAGGTCGACGGCGCCGCCGCGGCCATCGCCGAACAGATCGCCGGCGCCTTCGCCGAATTCGAGGGGGTGGCCCGCGGCAACCCGAAACTGCGCGCCGGCGCCGCGATCGCGATCGACAACGTCGGCGCGCCGTTCGACGGCAAATACACCATCACCACCTCGCACCACCGGTACGACCCGATCACCGGTTACACCACGGCGTTCTCGGTCACCGGGCGGCAGGAGCGCAGCCTGTACGGGCTGACCTCGGGCGGCGGGGGCATCGCGGGTCGGTCAGGGCCCGGTGGTCGCGCAGGTCAGCGACGCCAACGACCCGCACGCAGCAGGCACGGGTGAAGCTGACGTTTCCCTGGCTGTCGGACAGCTACGTCAGCGACTGGGCCCGCACCGTGCAACCGGGCGCCGGCAAGGACCGCGGCGCCATGGTGCTGCCCGAGGTCGGTGACGAGGTGCTGGTGCTCTTCGAGCAGGGCGACATCCGCCGTCCCTACGTCCTGGGCGGCCTGTACAACGGCGATCGACACCCCGCCCGCCGGCGGGGCCCGACCTGATCGACGGCAGCTCCGGCGCGGTCAACCGGCGCTCCATGGTGTCCCGCCGCGGCCACCGCATCGACCTGATCGACGAGGACGGCCGCACCGAGGGCATCACCCTGTCCACCACCGGCGACAAGCTGCAGCTGAAGATGGACTCGGTCGACACCAAGATCACCGTGCACAGCGACGGCAAGGTGCTGATCGAGGGCAAGGGCGGGATCGTCATCGACTCGGCCAGCGCCAAGCTCGAGCTCAAGGGCGGCGAGGTCTCGATCACCAGCCACCAGCGGGGTCAAGATCGACGGCGGCGGCGGCGCGGTCGACGTCAGCACCAGCGGGCCGCTGTCGCTGAAGGGATCGACCGCCAAGCTCGAGGGCAGCGCCACCACCGAGGTCAAGGCCAGCGGCGTGCTGACCGTGCAGGGCAGCCTGGTCAAGATCAACTGATCGACCGTGCAGCGCAGAGCTATCGGAAAATGCATACGGAAGGAGGTGAACCGATGCCACCAGCAGCACGGGTCGGCGATCCCACCGGGCACCCCGGGGTGATCGGACCGCCCGGGGTGCCGACCGTGCTGATCGCCGGCATGCCCGCGGCCACCGTCGGCACCCCGCACATCTGCTCGTTCCCGCCGCCGGCCGTGCACCCGCCGACGGCGATCGCGCCGCCCGGCTGCCCCACGGTGCTGATCGGCGGGATGCCGGCCGCCCGGATGGGCGACCTGTCGCTGTGCGGCGCGCCGATCGTCGTCGGCGCGCCGACCGTGCTGATCGGAGGATGACCGATGGCCGGAGTGGATTTCGTCGGCGCCGGCTGGGCGTTCCCGCTGGCCACCGACGCGACCGGCGGGGTGGCGCTGGTCGTCCGCGAACGCGAGATCGAGGAGGCCATCAGGCTGATCCTGGCGACCGCGCCGGGCGAGCGGCCGATGCGGCCCGAGTTCGGTTGCCGGGTGCACGATCACGTCTTCGCGCCGATCAACGCGGCCACCGCCGGCGCCATCGCGCACGACGTGCGGTACGCCCTGGAGCAATGGGAACCGCGGATCGACGTGCAGGACGTGCTGGTCAGCTTCGATCGCGGCCGACGCCGGCACCCTCTACATCGACATCCACTACGCGCATCAGGGGTGTCAACGACCCGCGGAATCTGGTCTTCCCGTTCTACGTGATCCCGGAAGAACCCGAGCCGGACGGCCCGCCGTCACCGCGCGTCCCGCCGCTGGAACTCGCCTCGCCGATCGGAGTGGTTGATCATGGTGCTGCCCGCCCCGAACCTGGACGACCGGCATTTCCAGGACCTGGTCGACGACGCGAAACGGCTTGTCCAGCAACGCTGCCCGGAGTGGACCGACCACAACGTCTCCGACCCCGGGGTCACGCTGATCGAGGCGTTCGCGCAGATGGTCGATCAGCTGATCTACCGGCTGAACCGGGTGCCGGACCGCAACTACATCAAGTTCCTGGAACTGATCGGGGTCGAACTGCGGCCGCCGGCGGCGGCCCGCGGGAAGGTGACGTTCTGGCTGTCCGCGCCGCAGCCGCAGACGGTGGTGGTCCGGGCGGAGACCGAGGTCGCCACGCCCCGAACCGATGTCGACGATCCGGTGGTCTTCTCGACCATCAAGGACCTGGACATCGTGCCGTGCTCGTTCGCCAGGGCCGGCGCGATGGCCGCCGGCGGCGAGGTCGTCGACCACAGCACCGCGCTGCGCGCCGGCGGCGAATTCGAATGCTTCCAGCGCTCACCGCAGCCCGGTGACGCGCTGCTGATCGGCCTGTCCAACGCGGTGCCGTCCTGCGCCGTGGTGATCCGGATGGATTGCCGGGTTCGGGGTGTCGGCGTCCGGCCGGACTGGCCGCCGCTGATCTGGGAGGCCTGGACCGGGACCGGTTGGACGGCCTGCGATCTGGAGAACGCGACGACACCGGCGGGATGAACAAGGCCGGTGACGTGATCCTGCACGTCCCGGAGAACCACGAGACCTCCATCCTGGCCAGGAACCGGGCGGGCTGGCTGCGCTGCCGGCTGCTGGTCCCGGAGGAGGGCCAACCGACCTACACCGCATCACCGCGGATCCGTCGCTGTGCCGCGTTCACCATCGGCGGCACCGCGCGGATGGTGCATGCCCAGGTGATCCGCAACGAGGACATCGGCGTGTCCGACGGCACCCCGGCGCAGCGATTCCTGCTGCAGCGCAGGCCGGTGGTGCCGTGGGAGGAGCCCGGCGTGCTGCAGGTGATCGACGAGACCGGCGTCACCGACTGGATGCCGGTGGAGCACTTCGCCGAATCCGGTCCGGACGACACGGTGTTCCACGTCGACGCCTTCGCCGGCGAGGTGCAGTTCGGCCCGGCGATCCGGCAGGGCGACGGCACGCTGCGGCAGTACGGGGCGGCGCCGCCCAAGGGCGCGCATCTGCGGCTCGCGGTCTACCGCACCGGCGGCGGCGTCCGCGGCAACGTCGCGACCGGTCAGGTCAGGGTGCTCAAGACCAGCGTGCCGTACGTGGCGCGGGTGGAGAACCGCACGCCGGCCGTGGGCGGTGCCCGCGCCGAGGACATCGAGGACGCGAAGCTGCGCGGACCGCTGGTGTTGCGGTCCCGCGGCCGGGCGGTGACGGCCGAGGACTTCGTCGAGCTGACCAAGCAGGTCGCGCCGGAGATCGCCCGGGTGCACTGCATCGGGGTCGACGGCGGGGGAGTGCGGGTGCTCGTCGTGCCGTACGTCGCCGGCGACGAGGTCGGCAGGATCCGCCGGGAGGACCTGCTGCCGCTGCCGGAATCGCTGACCCGGATCAGCGGGTACCTCGACGAGCGCCGGCTGGTCGGAACCCGGATGGTGATCGAACCGCCGGAATACCAGTGGATCACCGCGGTGATCAGCGTCCGCGCCCGGCCGCGGTACCGGGCCGAGGACGTCCGCAAGGAGGTGCTGTCGGCGGTCTACCGGCTGTTCGACCCGTTGACCGGCGGCCCGGAGGGCACCGGCTGGCCACTCGGCCGTTCCGTGCAGGCACACGAGGTGAACGCCGCGCTGGCCCGGATCCCGGGCGTCGACATGGCCGAGGAGGTCAGCGTGCAGCTGTTCCCGGCCGACCCGGCGACCGGCCGGCGGGGTTCGGCGGTGCAGCGGCTGCCGCTCGCGCCGACGGCGCTGGTGTTCTCCTACGAGCACCAGGTCAGGGTCCGGCCATGAATGTGCCGGCCGGTCGGCTCGCGGTCGAACGGGGCAGCCGATGAGAGGCCTGGTGCCCGGCCTGGCCACCCCGCACCCGCTGGGCGGGACACTGCCGTCGCTCTACCAGCGAGGACCTCTTCGCGCAGCGGCTGTGTGCCGGCCTGGACGAGGTCCTGGCACCCGTCATCGCGACGCTGGACTCGCTGCCCGCCTACCTGGACCCGGCGACGGCGCCGGACGACATGCTCGGTTGGCTCGCCGGCTGGATGGGGATCGTGCTGGACGGCCACCAGAGCGCGGAACGCCAGCGCGAACTCGTCCAGGTCGGGGTCGAGTTGCTGCAGTGGCGGGGAACCGCCCGCGGCGTCCGGTCCGCGGTCCGGGCGCTGTTCGACAGCCCGCCCGAGATCGTCGAATCGGGCGGATCGGTGTGGTCGGTGAACGCCGGCTCGACCCTGCCCGGGTCCGAGCGGACGGACCTGCTGGTGCGGCTACGGGTGGACGACCCGGAAACCTTCGACGTGCGCCGGCTGGAGGCGCTGGTTGCCATCATCAAACCCGCGCACATCCCGCACCGGGTGGAGGTCTTCGGCGCCGCATGACGGCGCTGCATGACACAACGGCCGTCCGAGATGAGGCAGGCTGACCGGATGCGCGAACCTGCCCCGCAACACGGCCCCGGACTGTTCGATTTCGTGGATCCGCCGACAACGACGAGCACGCCCGCCGCACCCGTTGCAGCGTTGACGGTCTCGCCCGGGTCCGGCTCCGCCGCTCCGCTGCTGATGGCGACCGACGGATCATGTCTGCGCAATCCCGGTGGCGCGACCGGCTGGGCGTACGTCCGCAGTGACGGCGTCTGGGCCTCCGCGGGCTGCCCCGCGGGGACCAACCAGATCGGCGAACTGCAGGCGGTGGTGCTCGCGCTGACCCACCATCGCGATGTCGCGGTGGAGATCCAGTGTGACTCCTCCTACGCGATCGGCTGCGCCACCACCTGGAAAAAGGGCTGGCAGCGCAACAACTACGTCAACAGTCAGCGCAAGACGGTGTCCAACCTGGAGATCATCCGGGAGTTGCACCGGCTGATCGACGCACGGACCGCGCCGCTGACGTTCACCAAGGTGAAGGGTCACGACCTGTCGAACCGCTGGCCACTGAACACCGCGGTCGACCTCGTATGTGGCCAGGCCGCCCTGGCGACGCTCGAGGCACGCGCCCCGGTGAGCGACAGCGGGGTGCTGGAGATCGACTGGGCGGTGCGGGCGTCCGGCGTTGCCCCCCGGGCGTCCGGCGGTACATCCCGGAGCACCGCACGCCGGCCCTGAACCGGTTGCGCCGCATCGCCGCTCGTCCGCCAAGGGTCCAGACCGGCGGCCGGCGCCCCCGCGCTAATGCTCGGCCCTCTCGTCGGTACCGGGCTGCTGGGAACCGGGTCGCGGCCGGCTCCGAGGCAGCCCGGCGCGTTGCCTGCGGTCAGTTCTCGGCTGTCACCTGCTGGTGCGCGGGGGTGGCCGGCACCTGCACCGCCCCGTCGTTCCCGCTGAGGTACCTGACCGCCGCGTTCGCGCAGGCCGCGATCGGCACCGCGAGCAGCGCACCGGCGATCCCGGCGATGATGATCCCCGCGGTGATCGACAGTGCCACCGCCAACGGGTGCACATGAACGGCGCGCCCCATCAGCACCGGTTGCAGCACGTGCGCTTCCAGTTGCTGGACCGCGATGACGATGATCAGGACGATCAGCGCCTTGACCCAGCCCAGGGTGACCAGCGCGACGAGGACCGCGACCACCCCGCTGAGGAACGCGCCGACGATGGGGATGAACGAGGCCAGGAAGACGAACGCCGTCAGCGGCAGGGCCAGCGGCACGCCCAGGATGATCAGGCCGAGGCCGATGCCGATCGCGTCGACGAAGGCGACCAGCACGGTCGCCCGGACGTATCCGCCCAGCGTCGACCAGGCCCGGTCGGCGGCACCGTGGATCCGCGGCCGGGCCCGACCGGGGGCCAGCCCCACCAACCAGTCCCAGATCTTCCTTCCGTCCCGCAGGAAGAAGAACAGGATGAACAGCACCAGGACCAGGCCGGTCACCACCCGGCCGACCGACGTCGCGGTGCTGACGGCACCCGAGGTGACGGCCTCCCGGTTGTCCAGAACGGCCTGCTTGATCGAGCTGACGACCGAGTCGATCTGATCCTGCGAGACCTTGAAGGGACCGGTGACCAGCCAGTTCTGCACGGTGTCGAGGCCGCCGGTGACGCGATCTGCGAGATCCGGTGCGCCGACGGCGAATTGCTCGACGACCAGGGTGATGACGCCGGCAACGACCAGCACACCGCCGACGAAGACCACGGTCGAGGCCAGGCCGGGTTTCCAGCCGCGACCGGTCAGGAACCGCTTGGCCGGATTGAGCAGCGCGCACAGCAGCAGCGCCACCGTGACCGGGATGGTGATCTCCGACAGATAGCCCAGGCCGTAGTAGAGCGCGGCGAGCGCGGCGAGGACCACCACGAACCGCCACGACCACGCCGCCGCGATCCGCATGCCCTGCGTCACGGTGTCATCGTGGGGCGAAGCGGCCGACGCCGCGAGATCGGGCCCGGCGCGGTCGGGCCCCGCGAGATCAGGCCCTGCGAGATCAGGGTGCCCCGCGCGTTCGGGCCCCGCGCGATCGGGCATCGCGGGATCGCCGGGCACAACGTGCTGAACGGCGGTGTTCCCGCGGTCCGGCGGTGCCGCCTCGGCGCCTGTGGGCGCGGGGCCGTTCGAAGACGTGCTCATGTGCAACTCCTTGGTCTGATTGCTGCCGATGCGGCGCAGCCCCCGGGCACCGCTCAACCGCTTGATCGCGCGACGTCTTGCGTCGTTCAGCCGATCCGCTGGTGGGAAACGGCGGCGTACCCCCACGCACAGTTACCCGTTGTCCGGAATCGAATCTCGTCGGATGGCAGATGTGACCGGAGGCGCTTACCGGTTCACCGCGACCGCACGACCTGGACAGCGGGCGACCGGGGACCGGCGTGGCCCGACACCGACTCAACCGGTGACGAGCTCCAGTTCGGCCCGTGCCTGAGCGTGCTCGCGGCGGGCCAGGGTGGCCGCGCTGTCGTCGCCGGCCTCTTCGTGCAATTGCGCCAGCAGCTGCCAACCGCGGTCCTGGTAGCGGTCCAGCTGCACCGACCGCCGGGCGGCGGCGAGGGCCTGCCGCGGGTGACCCAGGGTGCGGCTGTCCCGGGCAAGCGCGGCCGCGGCGGCGGCGGCGGCGAGCCGGAGGCGCTCCCGCTCGGCGACCACGTACTCGGCGGGCCCGTCCTCGGGCAGGGCGTCGCCCCGGTACAACGCCAACGCCTCGCTCCGGGCCGTCATCGCAGCCCCATGGTCGCCGCGGGCGGCCTTGGCGTTCGCGGTCAGCAGCGCCTTCTCGAATTCCTGGACGTCGATGACGCTGCCGGGAGGCGGTGCGAACCGGTAGGCGTCCCCCTGTCGGGCGAGTACCTCCACCCCGCACAGGCCGGCCTGCTCGAGCACCTGGCGGACGCTGGACAACGCCACCTGCAACCGGCGGGTGCCGACTGTCAGGTCGGTCCCCGGCCACAGCGCGTCCACCAGGTACTCCCGATGCACGTCCCGGTGCGGGGTGAGGCACAGCAGCCGCAGGAGTGCCCTCGCCCGTGGTCGCAGGGGTGCAAGATCGATCGGCTTGCCGTCGACGTCGACCTCGAAGCCGCCCAGGCAGCGGATCTGCATCTCATGCGCCGCGGCCTGTCGCGCGTGCTCCGCGACGACCGGTTCCGGCGCCGCCGATGCCGGGGGCCGGTTTGCGCCGCCGGCCGATGCCGCGCTCTGCGCTGGCAACGGCGGTGGACCGGCCGCGGTGGGTCCGGCGGCCGGATCAACCGCGTCTGCGGAGGTCGCCCCGTTCGCCGGCCCGTCGGCTGCCCCGGTCGTCGTGGAGATCGTCCCGGAAATCGTCGAGGGGTTCGTCGAGTCGGTGGCCGGGACGTCGAGCAATGCCTTGGCGACGCGGCGCAGGGTCGCCCAGTCCGGCCCGGTGCCGGCAACGGGCAGCGCGGCGGTGGACCGGGCGCTGCCGGTGTCGACCACCCCGAGCGGTGACCCGTCGGGGCTGTGCCGGGGCGACGCCGACCCGATGGCGATCGTCGCCAGAGCCGCCGGACCTTGAAGGCGCAGGGCCCGGGCGCGCCGGGTCACCGCGGAGGCAACCTGCGATGCCTGGGCCGAGCCCGATCGGGCCAGGGCCAGGGCTTCCAGCGCCTCCGCCCAGCAGGCGAGAACCGGCGCCTCCAGGTCACCCAGCCGCCGCGCCGCATCGGCGAATTCGCCGGGGTCCGCGTGCGGATCCGCGATCTGGCCGGCGATCGCGGTGGCCAGTCGGAGCAGGGCCGCGCCCCAGTGGTCACCGGCCCGGTCACATTCGGCCAGCAGGTCGAGGCACGATTGCAGCCGCCAGGCCGCCGACCCCACGGCCACCAGGACCGCCTCCTCGAGGCCGCGGGCCAGCCGGGCGACCCATGGGAGCCCGGCAAGCTCGGCATCCAGCGCGATCCGCCCCACCTGCCCGGACAGGTCAGCACCGCCGGTGGTGATGACCTTCAGGACGGTCCCTGCGAGCTCGGCGACCAGGCGGTGCGCGATGTCCGCTTCTCGGTCGTCCTGCACGCCTCCGAGAAGGCCGGCGGCCGCCAGGAACTCGCCGTTGACCAGGGCAACCAGCCCGCGCCCGAGGCGGTCCGCTCCGCCGAGGTCCGGCTGCCCACGTTCCGGATCCAGGACTCCTGCCGTCGCCGCAGCGGCCCGCTGCGCGTGCTGCGTTGCGACGCGCAGCTGGACCGACCAGTGCGCCGCCTCGAGTGTCCAGGTAGGTCCGACGCCCCGGCCCTTGGTCCACAGCAGCGCGACCGCTCGTTCGCGCCGGCAGATGTCGCGGAAATCGGGCTCGTCGAGCAGGCTCTCGGCCCGCCGGAACGCCTCGACCGCGGCGGCCAGTGAACCCTCCCGCACCCGGCGCCGGGCCTCCGCCAGCGACAGCCACGGGTCGTGCTCGACCACGGACGCCGGCAGCAGCAGATCGGCGCCGGCCGCCGGATCGCCCTGCCCCGCGCCGCCGACCTGCAGCAACCGGGCGACCGCCCCCCAGTCCTCGGCCCGCGCGTAGGCCTGCACCGCTCCGCGGTGATCTCCGATCGACTCCAGAAGCGCGCCGCTGCGGCTGTACCACTCGCGGGCCCCCGCCGGCCCGTACTCCTGCACCAGGGCCCACTCGAGATGGGTGCGCAGCACCTGGTGGTACCGGAACGTCTCGCCGTCGTCCTCGGAGGAGGTGAACAGCTGCCGCTGCTCCAGCTCGTCGAGTATCTTTCTGCTGCCGGTGGTGTCGAGCAGGGCGTCGCACAGTTCGCCGGTCAGCGAGCCCAATGTGCAGGTCCGGAGCAGGAATTGGCGGCGGTCCTCGGGGAGCTCGGCGAGGACGTTGCGCGCCAAGTAGGACCGCACGAGCTTCGATCGCCCGCCGAGATCCTCCACCGCGCGCTGCCGGTCGACAGCGCTCCGTCCGGCGGTGGCCAGATGGAACAACTGCAGCCCCGCGGCCCAGCCACCGGTTCGCCTGGTCAGGGCCGCAGCGGCTTCGGGGGACAGCGGTTCGCCGAACACCGCCTGGAAGAGTTCCTCGACCTCCCACGAGCGGAACCGGAGGTCGTCGCTGGAGATCTCATGCAGCAGGCCGGACACCCGCAGGCGCGGGATGTTGATCTCGGGGTGCCGCCGCGACCCGACGAGCACCCGCAGTCCGTGTGGCCGCAGCGCGATGAACTGCTCCAGGGCGCGCTCGGCCGGCGACCCGGCGATCTCGTGCAGGTCGTCGAGGATGACGACAGCGGCGGGGCCGGGCCAGGCTTCGAGGGATTCCAGCAGGTCGCCGATCGCGGTTGCCGCGTGCCCTACGCCGAGCGCATCACCGAGCGCGCGGCCGAGGTGCGCGACGAGTGCGGATTCGGCGGCGTCGTCGGCGGTCACCCGGTACCAGGCGACGGGGGCGCCGGTGGCGGCCGCCACCCCGGCGAGCAGGGTCGTCTTGCCGGACCCCGGTGGGGCGACGACAAGGTGCAGCCGGCTGCGGGTGTCGTTCAGCAGCCGGTCCTCGAGCCGGCGGCGGGACAACCCCGCCGGTTCCGGTCGGCGCAACTTCTCGGTCAGGACGACCGGCGTGCTGATCACCGTCATCGCTACAGCAACTCGTGCCCGGCGTCGGCACCGAGTTCATGGCCCGCGTCGAGATCGCCGCCGGATGGATCCGCGTCCAGCGGCGTCGTGCCCAGCGGGGTCGTACCCAGCGGATGCCCGTTGGCCGCGCCCGCCGACTCGCCGAGCGGATTTGTTCCGTACTGCACTTCCATGCCGTCGGTGAAGCCGTCGAGGTCGGTGTCCATCCGGAGCGGATCACTGCCGATGGCGGCCTCGAAACCGTCTGCCAGCCCATCCATGTCAGTGTCCGCCACGGTCGGATTGCTGCCGATCATCGCCTCGAAGTGATTGGTCAGCCCGTCGTTGTCGGCGTCCAGCCCTGGGTCGGAGATGTCGACTCCGGGATCGATCTGGAAGTTGGGCGCACCGGCCGACGGGGAGGCCGCCGGGTCGACACCGACGCCGGTCCCCGGCGGATGCACGGCGGCGGGATCGGTGCCGACCGCAGGTGCCGGCGCGGTGTTTCCCGGCGCCGGGGTCCCAAGGTCTGTGGTGGCCGGGTTTGTGGTGGCTGGGTTTGTGGTGGCCGGGTTTGTGGTGGCGGGTTTGTGGTGGCCGGGTTTGTGGTGGCCGGGTCCGTGGTCGTCGCGGCGGCGGGTGCATTCGTCGGCGCCGGCACGAACGGCGCGGTGCTGAACGGGTCCGTGGTGAGCGGCGCGGCGACGGGCGTCGCCGGGACCCCGGGCATGCCCGCGGTCGCCACGCTCGGGGATGTCACCTGCATGCCCGGAAGTACGGCGGCGTACTGGAATCGGTTTCCGACATCCATCGCGGTGACGCCCTGGACGTCGTCGGCCTCCACCGTCATCCCGTTGCCCTGGCTGATCGCCACGTGCGCGACCGCCGGCCGTTCGCCGCCGGCGGTGGGTTCGCTGGAGAAGCTGAACAGCAGCGCGCCCGGGGTGTGGGTCGCCTGGTCGACGGGGATCAGCAGACCCTTGGTCTTGAGGTCGAGGTACTGCGCGGCGGATCCGTCCGGGATCTCGATGCCTGCCTGGTGCGCCGCCCACTGGGTCAGCTCGGACCGGTCGAAGCTGGTCGGGTTCGGGTCATCGAGGCCCGCCTCGGCGCCGAACTGGTAGTGGTCACCGCGCTGGGACAACGCCGCCTGGACGAAGTGCTGCGCCGCCTCGTTCGGATCGGCGGCGGCGGTGGCCACCGGCACCGCCGCCGCCGCGGGCAGCGCGGGCGCCGGCTGGGAGAACAGGGACGGGTCCGCCTCGCGGATGTGGCCCTCCACCCCGTCGACGTACTCGCGGATCGACGGGTTGTGGTTGTAGTCGTACCCGGGCACCTTGTTCCAGTCGCTCTTCGGTCCCTCCTGCCCGTCCTCGCCGGCGAAGTGCGATGCGATGACGCGTTCCCAGTCGCCGAGCCGGTTGTACGCGGCCTGCGTGTCGGCGCGCATCTTGGCGTCCTGCACCTCGGGCGGCGCGTCGCTGGCGTGGGCGTAACCGCCGTAGTTGTCCCAGGTCCCGTCGATGTACTGGTAGGCACCGGACGCGGTGCTGGTGGGGTTCTCCGCGTGGTAGTCGCCGTGCGATTCCTGCACCTTGATGCCGTAGATGACCATGTCCTGGGTGAGCCCGGTTGCGTCGGGAGTTCCGCCCATCGCCGGAACCGCTGCGGCCGAGGGGATCTCCATCGCCGTCGGGGTGGTGGCGTTGCCGTAGTCCACCCCCGGGAGCAGCGCCGCGTATTCGAAGCGGCCGCCGATGTTGTCGTCGGTGATGACGCCGACTTCCTCGCTCTGCGCCTCCACCGTGCGGCCGTCGCCGAGGCTCAACGCCACGTGCGCCTCGTCCGGGCGCCCGCCGCCCTCGGTCGGTTCGCTGGAGAAGTGGAACACCAGCGCACCGGGGGTGTGCTCGGCCTGCTCGATCGGGATCAGCAGGCCCTTGGACTTCAGGTCGAGGTACTGCTCGAAGGAGCTGCCGGGGATGTCGGCACCCGCCTGGTGCGCGGCCCACTTGGTCAGCTCCGCGCAGTCCCAGGTCTGCGGGTCCGGGTCGTTGACGTCGACCTCGGCACCGAACACGTACTGGTCGCCGACCTGGGCCAGCGCCGCCTGGAGCATGTGCTGGACGTTGCCGGTCCCGCCGACCTGCCCCTGCGGTGGTGCGGCCGGGGCGGGCATCACGGGTGCGGCGATGATCGGCGCCGCAGCGACGACCGGTGCGGGCGGTGGGCCGGTGCCGGCGTCCATCTGCGTGGGGTCGGTGCCGAACTGCACCTCCATCCCGTCGGTCAACCCGTCGTGGTCCGAGTCCAGCAGGGTGGGGGAGGTGCCGAGGGTGACCTCCAGGTTGTCGGCCAGGCCGTCGAGATCGGTGTCCGCCACGGCGGGATTACTGCCGATCTGCATTTCGTACGGGTCGGTGAGCCCGTCCAGGTCGGTGTCCAGCACCCCGGCGCGGACGTTCGCGGCATGCTCGCCGAGCCCCGACACCCCGCCGATCCCGGGGATGGTGCCGGCATCGGTTCCGGCGGCCACCTCGGCCGCATCCGACACGCCGTCGTGGTCGGTGTCCGCGGCCAGTGGATCGGTGTGGCTCCGCAGTGCCTCATAGCCGTCGGTCAGCCCGTCGCCGTCCGAATCCGCCGCCGCGGCGTTGGTGCCGGCGAGCTTTTCGAAGTCGTCGGTGAGCCCGTCGCCATCGGTGTCGGCGGCGGTCAGCGGTGCTCCCTGGTCGATGCCGGTGTAGCCGTTGCCTCCGGCTCCCCCGGCAGCGGGCGTGCCGCCATTCATCCCTGTGCCGCCGTTGAAACCCGTGCCGCCGTTGAAACCCGTGCCGCCGTTGAAACCCGTGCCGCCGTTGCCGTTCGGTGGCGCAGTGGCGACTGCCGGCGGCGTCGGTGCGGTCATCGCGCGCACCGTCCAGTGCCGGCTGGCTGCAGCCGGTCAGCGCGCGAAACGGCCATGTCCGGTCCGATCAAAAGGGGCCACCCGCATCAGAGGCGAATCCAGGGTACAGCGGAAGAGCGGACAAATACCCCGGTGATACATCTGCGACCGGATCGGGCAGGTGGCACACCGACGGCCGAGCGGCGGGGCCTCTCCGGTCGCGCTCAGTCGGCCCAGGGGCCGATCGCGGCACTCCACGGGCGGATGCGGGATTCCGTCACCAGCCCCCGGTGCCGGAACGGATCGCCACTGAGTAGCTCTTCCACCGCTGCGGTGCTGTCGGCGCGGAACAGCAGCAGGGCTGCTGCCGGTCCGTCGGTGTAGGCACCGGCGGCGAGCAGGGTGCCCTGGTCGAGGAGTCCCTGCAAGAACGCACGGTGCGCGGGGCGGTGCTCGGCCACCCGCTCCGGATCATCGGCGTAGGTGTAGTGCACGGCGAAGAAAGGCATGGCTGCACCGGGCTTTCTGTGCGGGGTCGGCTGACCGTCGGGCGGCAGGGCTCAGCGCAGTGTGCCGCTCTGCGTGCTGAGCACCGTGGCCAGGGAGTCCAGCGCACCGGGCACCAGCGTGAAGTAGGCCCAGACCCCGCGCTTGTCGCGGGTGACCAGCCCGGCATCGACGAGCACCTTCAGGTGATGGGACACCGTCGGTTGTGCCAGGCCCAACGGTTCGATGAGGTCGCAGACGCAGGCCTCGCCGCCGTCGTGCGCCGCGATCATCGACAGCAACCGCAGTCTCGCCGGGTCCGCGATCGCCTTCAGTGTCCGGGCCAGCTCGGTTGCGGCGGCGGCGCCCAGCGGCTCGCGCACCAGCGGGCCGCAGCAGGCGATGTCGACGAGCGGCAGGTTTGCGGAACGGGTCATCATGCCAGTATGCCGTTCGTATTGACACACGTCGATATCTGGGTGCACGATGACCAGACATTGATGTTTGTCTATGTAAGGGGCTGGCGATGACACAGTCGGAGGAACAGATCCGCAACCATGTGCGGGATCGGTATGCGGCGGCCGCGCTGTCGGTGGTTTCGGGGTCGGTGGCGAGTTGCTGCGGACCGTCGGACGGCCCGCAGACCAGTTGCTGCGGACCGTCGGATGCCCTCGGTGCGATCAGCGACACCGACCAGGCCGACATCTTCGGCGCCGACCTGTACACCCCCGGTGATACCGACGGACTGCCCGAGGAGGCGGTGCTGGCCTCCCTCGGGTGCGGCAACCCACTGGCGGTCGCCGAACTCCGGGAGGGCGAACGGGTGCTCGACCTGGGCTCCGGTGGCGGGATCGACGTGCTGCTGTCCGCCCGTCGGGTCGGCCCGACCGGCTTCGCCTACGGCCTGGACATGACCGACGAGATGCTCACCCTGGCCAGGGCCAATGCGACCAGAGCCGGCGTCGGCAACGTGGAATTCGTCAAGGGCCAGATCGAGGAGATCCCGCTGGCCGACAATTCGATCGACGTGGTGATCTCGAATTGTGTGATCAACCTGTCCACCGACAAGCCCGCGGTGATCAGGGAGATGTTCCGGGTGCTGACACCTGGTGGGCGGCTGGGGATCTCCGACGTCGTTGCCGAGGACGACCTGTCGCCCGCGGATCGCGCCGAGCGCGGCTCCTACGTCGGGTGCATCGCCGGCGCGCTCTCCCGGTCCGAGTATCTCGACGGGCTGACCGCGGCGGGGTTCGCCGATCCCGAGGTGGTGTTCACCCACGAGGCGGCCCCCGGGATGCACGGGGCCATCGTCCGCGCCGTCAAGCCGACCCGGGTCGCTGCCGGGGTGACGTCGTGATCACCGCGATCATTCGCAGGGTCACGGCGGTCTTCGCCGATCGACCCCGCATCGAGGTGTGCGAGTCGTGCGGGTCGGTGGGTGTGTGCGAGACGTCGTGCCGGGCGGGTGCGGCACGCGACCGCGCGGTCACCCGGTATCTCGGCGTGGCGTTGTACCGCTGAGTGGCCAACCGGGGGCTCGACCTCGGTTGAGCAGGTCCGCATCCGGCGTTGCTGTCCCTTCGGACGAGTCGGTTACCAGGTCAGTTCACCCCGCCGGGTGCGGGCCGGCTTCTCGACCGCCGCCGGTGCGGTGACGGCGGCCGCGAGCCGGTCGACGCGGCGGCTGATATCGGCATAGGCGGCGTCGAAGGCCTCGTCCGTGTCGACCCGGGCCGGATCGGGGATCGACCAGTGCAACCGTTCCCCGCTCGGGTCGAGCTCTTCGTGCACGTTGTCGCAGACCGCTACGACCAGATCTGCGGGTCGCAGCATGTGTTCCAACGCAACGGGTTTCGTCCGACCCAGCCGTAGGCCGTGCCGCCTACCGGCCGCCACTGCCCGCGGGTGCGTGCGAGGCGCCGGATGGGTGCCGGCCGACGCGGCGGGGACGGGGCTGATCGCGTTCCACCTGGCGGCCGCCAATTGCGAGCGCGCCGAGTTCGCGGTGCACACGAACAGCACCCGCGGCACCGGCGCACCGCCGCCAACCCGCTGGCGAGCCCCGCCTGCGCGGCCGCCCGGACGACCGGGTCGTCCAGGCACAACTGCACATAGCTGCGCCGCTTGTCACCCTCGGACCGCACCCGGCGGATGACGCCAGCCCCCTGCAGCACCTTGAGGTGATGCGCGAGCAGGTTGCTGGCCAGGCCAACCGCGTCGGCGAGTTCCCCGGGTGAGGCGTCACCCGGGCCGAGCCGGTCGACGATCGCCAACCGGACCGGCTCACCCATGGCCGCATGGACGGCGGCCCGCCGTTCGATGGTGACGGTCAAATTACCTCCGAAACTCTTGAGTCAAGTATCGTTGAAATATGTCCCGGGTCAAGGCTGTACCGCCTTCGCTGCCGGGGCGGTTGCTCGCCGAGGCCGTCGGTACCGGTTCGCTTGTCACGGTGGTGGTCGGTTCAGGGATCGCCGCCCAGAATCTCTCCCCTGGCAATACCGGACTGCAACTCTTGGAGAACAGCACCGCGACGGTGTTCGGGCTGACGGTGCTGATCCTGATGTTCGGCCCGGTTTCCAGGGCGCATTTCAACCCCGTCGTCACCGTCGCCGACTGGCTGTTCGGCCACCGGACCGGCACCGGCATCCGCGGTGCACATATCGCTCCGTACATCGCGGCGCAGACCGTCGGCGCGATCGTCGGCGCGGCGCTGGCCAACGCCATGTTCGAACTCCCGCTCGTGGAGATCTCCGGCACCGACCGGGCCGGCACCGGACATGCACTCGGCGAGGTCGTCGCCACAGCCGGACTGATCGCGGTGATCTTTCTGCTCGCCCGGACCGGCCGGCACGCGCTGTCCGCGGCCGCGGTCGGTGCCTACATCGGGGCGGCCTACTGGTTCACCTCATCGACGTCGTTCGCGAACCCCGCCGTGACCATCGGCCGGATGTTCAGCGACACCTTCGCCGGCATCGCTCCAGGATCCGTCCCGCTCTATGTCGGCGCCCAGATTCTCGGTGCGGCAATCGGTCTCGGCCTGGCTGTCGCGATCTTCCCGAGGGACCCGACCGTCGAACCCGCGGCCGTGTCCGGTCCGTCCACCATCCCAGCGATCCAGGAGACCCGATGATCGAAAAGCCAGCCGTGCTGTTCGTCTGCATCCACAACGCCGGCCGTTCCCAGATGGCCGCCGGCTACCTTACCGCCCTTGCCGGCGGGAAGATCGAGGTCCGATCCGCCGGGTCCATGCCCGGGAATCAGGTCAACCCGGTCGCGGTCCAGGCCATGGCCGAAGAGGGCATCGACATCTCCACCCAGACCCCGAAGGTGCTGACCACCGAATCCGTCCAGGCCTCCGACGTCGTCATCACCATGGGCTGCGGCGACGCCTGCCCGATCTTCCCCGGGAAAGCGTTACGAGGACTGGGAACTCGAAGACCCCGCGGGGCAGGGGATCGAGACCGTCCGCAGGTCCGTGACGACATCCGCGGACGGGTACAAACCCTCATCGGCGAACTTCTCCCCGCCGGGCGTGACCACCGTGCCCCCGACGACCGAACCTGCCCGGCGTCCGTGCTCTTCGTCTGCGTGAAGAACGGCGGCAAGTCGCAGATGGCCGCGGGTCTACTGCGTGCCATAGCCGGCGACACCGTCGGCATCGATTCGGCCGGCACCGCACCCGGCGTCGGCGATCAATCGGCTGTCCGCCGACACCCTCCTCGAGGTCGGCGTCGACATCACGGACCAAGCCCCGAAGAAACTCACCGCCGAGCTGATCGCCGCGGCCGATCGGTCATCGTCCTCGGCCGAGACGCCAGGGTCGAGCCCGTCGACGGCACACCGGTTCGAATACTGGGACACCGACGAACCGTCCGACCGGGGCATCGACGGCATCGAACGGATGCGACTGGTCCGCGACGACATCAACCAGCGGGTGGCGGAGCTGGCGCAGCAACTCGAGGATTAAGCCGCTGAGGAGTCGGAACGCCACTGCCGTTGATCTGTCTCACCGGTGGTCAATCAGCAGCGCCGGGTCGCCGTCGTCCGCTGTCCGCGCCGGCGTTCCCAGGCAATGCCGGGATCAGGCGACCCCGAGCGTCTTCGCCGCCGCATCCGCGGCGTCCGGACCGGCCAGCTGACGCATCAGCAACAGGCCGTCCACCAGCGCGACCGTGGCCGCCGCCTCCGCGCGCTGCTGGTCCGGAGTGCCGCCGAAAAGTGGGCAGAGCCAGGCGATCCACGCCTCGACCAATCCGGCCAGCACGGCGCGGTACGGCGCTGCGTCCGGCCGCGGCGAGGCCGGTGGCCTCGAAGAACACGGCGAAGAGCGGGTCGACGTCTTCGCGGCCGAGCACCGGCCACGCCGCTCTGGCCAGACCGAGGTGGTCGGAGGCCGGGTCCGTGAACGCTGCGCCGAGCACCTGCTGCAGCCGCGCACCCACGGCCAGCAGCACCTCGGTGATCAGGACGTCCTTGGTCGGGAAGTAGTAGACGACGATGCGGTCGCTGACGCCGAGCCGCTTGGCCAACCGGCCGAAGCTGAGCCGGCTGAGGCCGTGCTGGAAGACCTCCTCCAGCGCGTGCTCGAGCAGTTCTGACTTCGTGTGCTTGTGCCCCATCGGTCTTGATTGTAGTGATCACTGCAACTACGGTTTGTAGTGACCACTACACATCGCTGCGATTCGTCGGATCCGAGCGGAGAGGTGTGACAGCCCATGCCGATACACCAGGAGTGCCCATGACGACCGCCCTGTCCCGTTCGGATGCCAGCATGCTGTTCCGGCGCGAGCCCGACCGATTCTTCGACGTCGGCGCCGGAGAGGTCGCTTACCGGCGAATCGGCACCGGTCCCGACGTGCTCTTCGTGCACGGGTGGCCGGTCAGCGGCGCGACCTTCCGCCTGCTGCTGCCGCACTTCGCCGAACATGTCACCTGCCACGTCGTCGACCTTCCGGGCGCCGGTTCCAGCCGCTTCGACGCCGACACGCCGTGACCGTCGGCCAGCACATCGCACCGTTCGCCGCGTCGTCGACCTGCTGGATTTCGACGACGTCGCCGTCGTCGGTCACGACAGCGGCGGCATGATCGCCCGGCATGCGGTCGCCGGCGACCCGCGGCTGCGGGCGATGGGGCTGATCAACACCGAGCAACCGCAGGTCTGGCTGGCGGTTCAAGCTGTTCCTCGCGGCGCGTCACCTGCCCGGTGCGGCGGCGGGGCTCGGGTGGGTGGCCGGGCGACCGACGATTGCGCCGCAACCGATTGCTGCTCGGGTCGCGTTCGCCGACCGGCCCTGCTCGACGGCGAGTTCGCCGAATTCTTCCTCGAGCCGCTGCACACGTCCCGGCACGTCGCGACGCCGCAGCCAGATCGCTGCGGAGCTTCGAAACCCGTTACGTCACGGAGCTGACCGAGGTGCACAGCCGCATCGGCGTTCCGGTCCAGCTGGTCTGGGGCGACCGCGACCCGTTCTTCCCGCTCGCAAAGGCCGAGCAGATGGTCGACGACCTTCCCGGACGCCCGGTTGGCGGTGGTGAAGGGGGCCGGGCTGTTCTCCCACGAGGAGCGCCCGGCCGAGGTGGCCGACGCGTTGCTCCCTGTCCTGCTCGCGCCGCGCACGGTGTGAACCGGCCGAACGCAACGCACACCGGCGCGGGCGGTGTCCCGCTTTCTGGCGGGTGAGGACAACGAAACGGCGGCTGACGCCGGACGACGTCTGGTGACGTCGCCCCGGTCAGCCGCCGTCTCGGCGACAACTCAGTGACAGTCGGAACTGTCGCGGATCAGATGTCGTAGTACAGATCGAACTCGTACGGGTGCGGGCGCAGCCGGATGGCGTCGATCTCGTCGCGCTTGAGCTTGATCCACATGTCGATCAGGTCGGGGGTGAAGACGCCGCCCTCGAGCAGGTAGTCGTGGTCCTGCTCCAGCCGGTCGATGACGGCGGCCAGCGAACCGGGCACCTGCGGGATGTTGGCGGCCTCGTCCGGCGGCAGCTCGTACAGGTCCTTGTCGACCGGTGCCGGCGGCTCGATCTTGTTCTTGATGCCGTCCAGGCCGGCCATCATCATCGCGGCGAACGCCAGGTAGGGGTTCGCCGACGGGTCGGGGCAGCGGAACTCCAGGCGCTTGGCCTTGGCGTTCGTGCCGGTCAGCGGGATCCGGATACACGCCGAGCGGTTGCGGGCCGAGTAGACCAGGTTGACCGGCGCCTCGTAGCCGGGGACCAGCCGGTGGTAGGAGTTGATCGTCGGGTTGGTGAAGGCCAGCAGGGACGGCGCGTGGTGCAGCAGCCCGCCGATGTAGTACCGGGCCATGTCGGACAGCCCGCCGTAACCGGCCTCGTCGTAGAACAGCGGCTTGCCGCTCGGACCACAGCGACTGGTGCGCGTGCATGCCGGAACCGTTGTCACCGAACAGCGGCTTCGGCATGAAGGTGACGGTCTTGTTCTGCGCCCAGGCGGTGTTCTTGATGATGTACTTGAACAGCATCACCTCGTCGGCCGAGGCCAGCAGGGTGTTGAACTTGTAGTTGATCTCGGCCTGGCCGCCGCCGACCTCGTGGTGACCGCGCTCGATGTCGAAGCCCATGCTGATCAGGTTCGCGGTCATGTCCTCGCGAAGGTCGGCATGGTGGTCGTACGGCGGCACCGGGAAGTAGCCGCCCTTGGTGCGGACCTTGTAGCCCAGGTTCGGCTGCTCGTCGCGGCCGGTGTTCCACCAGCCCTCTTCGGAGTCGACCTTGTAGAACGAGCCCGTCATCCCGGTCTCGAACTGCACGTTGTCGAAGATGTAGAACTCGGCCTCGGCGCCGAAGAAACAGGTGTCGGCGATGCCGGTGCTGGCCAGGTACTCCTCGGCCTTGCGGGCGACGTTGCGCGGGTCCCGCGAGTACGGCTGCAGGGTCAGCGGGTCGTGGACGAAGAAGTTGCAGGTCAGCGTCTTGCGCTGGCGGAACGGATCCACCCGGGCGGTGGTCACGTCGGGCAGCAGGGTCATGTCCGACTCGTGGATCGACTGGAAGCCCTTGATCGACGAGCCGTCGAAGGCCATCCCGCCGGCCAGCGAGTCGACCGAGACCGAGCGAGGCCGGGACGGTGAGGTGGTTCATGATGCCGAGCAGGTCGCAGAACCGGATGTCGAAGACCTCGACATCGTTGTCCCCGATGTAGGCAACAAGCTCTTCTGGAGTGGAGAACACGCACGCGCTCCTTGTGGTCGGTGGACAACCGTGGTGGCAGGGCGGACAGCGGTGACCGAACGGTCGGACCCAGGATGGCGCTGGACCGTTGCGGACCGGCTCGGGTGCAGGTGCACGTGACTGCCGGTTCTCGATCCGGTAGGCCTCACCGACACGCCTCGGCCACGCTAGGCAGACGGTGTTGCCCGCCATCTCGGGTTGTTTCGCGCGGGTTAATCGGGCTGCGACCGGCCGAGCGGTGCTGAGCCGCGCAACAGCGGCGCGCGTCACTCCGCCGGGCGTCTCGACTCAAGCGGACGAGTCGGTCGACCTGTCCACCCGGTCGGCTGTCTCTACCCTGGAGCCATGGTGACGGCAGAGGGCCCTGCGGAGCAGGTCTATCCGGGACAGGCGCTCGGACTGCCCAGTACCGGCGTCGGCTCGGTGGCCACGGTCGGCCGCCGGGTCGCCGGCTTCGTGATCGACATCGCTGCTGTCGGCGCTGGCGGCCTGGGCGATCACCGCGCCGGAGCCGCCGCAGAACACCAGCCTGGTCGTCTGGGCGGTGATGACCGTCGTCACGGTCGGGCTGTTCGGGATCACCCCGGGTCAGGCCGCCGCTCGGCATCCGGGTGGTGCCGATGAGCGGCGGGTCGTTCGTCGGGCTGTGGGCGATCCCGCGAACGGCGCTGGTGTTCCTCATCGTGCCGCCGCTGCTGCAGGATCAGAACGGTCGGGGCCTGCACGACAGGCTGTGCCGGACCATCGTGCTGCGGCTGCGCTGATCCGCTGCACCCGCCGCGGTTGACGCCGGACGCTGGTCGCTGCCACGGGGGCCTATACCGGTTGACCGGCCTCAACTCGTGGTGGCGACGCCGATGCCCGCGAGGGTGATAGCCCCTTCGTGACCGGCGTATCAGCGGCGCCGCATGGCGCGCTGCACGTTGCGCTGCTTCACGCCCGGCGGGCATCGGGCCCTTGGGCAGGCCCGCCTGGGCGGTGCGTGCGGACAGCGCGGTCAACCGGTTGTCCAGTTCGACGACGGCGCCTGCAGAGATGTTCCGCGGCAGCTTCATCAGGTACTGATTCAGCTTGCGGAGCGGCGTCTGCCCCTCGTCGTTGCCGACGATGACGTCGTAGATCGGCGTGTCGCCGACGACTCGGGCGATCTTCTTCTTCTCCTGCGCCAGCAGCGGCTTCACTCGGTGCGGGGCGCCCTCACCGACCAGGACGATGCCGGGCCGGCCGACCACCCGGTGAACGGCATCCATGTGTGACGTGCCCGCCACCGCGGGGGTGATCCGCCACTTGCCGCGCAGGTTGTTCTGCAACGACCACGCCGCGGCACCGGGAGTGCCCTCGGCCTGCTTGTAGACGCTGCTCTGCACCCGGCGCGAGAAGATGATCATGGCCACCAGCGCGCCGAGCAAGATACCGAACGGCAGCACCATCCACCAGGGCAGGAACCACATCAACGCCAGGGTGAGCAGGGCGGCCGTGCCGACCAGTGCGCCGATCATGTAGGGCAGCAGTCGCTTGTCCTGCTTGCGCTGCATCTGGAACGCCTGCCAGATCTGGCTGCGGCGTTCCTTGCCGGCGACCTTCTTCGCCGCCTTGGCCGCCTTCTTCGCTTCCCGGTCAGCGGTCTTGGAGGAGGCGCCTGCGTTGGCGGCTGTCTTGGCCATGCCCTTGAGGATAGTGCCCTGAACCAGCTCGGGGTGGACGGCCCGGCACAGCGTCCGCCGACGGCGGAACCGCCGACGAGTTGGCACGTCTGCGCCGTACGCGGAGACGAGAATGCCCCGACGCGGCACCGCCTGAGGCGTGCCGACCGGGGCACGTGCCCGATCTCGAATGCGTTCCGACCGCGGCCGAGCTCAGGACGCCGCAGCTCGCCATCGCCTGCCGCGCCGCCCGCGCTTCGGCGCCCTGCCGGTACAGGGTGCCGGCCTTGTAGGACGATCGGACCAGCGGCCCGGACATCACGCCGGCGAATCCGATGCTGCGCGCCTCGTCGGCAAGCTCGACGAATTCCTGCGGCTTGACCCACCGTTCGATCGGGTGATGTCGCGGCGTCGGCCGCAGGTACTGGGTGATGGTGACGAGGTCGCAGCCGGCGCGTGTGCATGTCCACCAGCGCCCGGGTGATCTCGGTGCGGGTCTCGCCCATTCCGAGGATCAGGTTGGACTTGGTCACCATCCCAGCGGCGCGGCCCTGGGAGAGCACGTCGAGTGACTTCTCGTAGGTGAATGCGGGCCGGATCCGCCGGAAGATCCGCGGCACCGTCTCGAGGTTGTGGGCGAACACCTCCGGAGCGGCGTCGAAGACCTGACCGAGCAGGTCCGGCTTTCCGGAGAAGTCCGGCGTCAGGATCTCGACCCCGGTGTCCGGAGCGGCCGCATGCACCTGCCGGATGGTCTCCGCGTACAGCCACGCGCCCTCGTCGGGTAGGTCGTCACGGGTGACGCCGGTGATGGTCGCGTACCGCAGGTCCATCGCCCGGATCGACTCCGCCACGCGGCGCGGCTCGTCCCGGTCCAGTTCGCCGGGCTTGCCCGTGTCGATCAGGCAGAAGTCGCAGCGCCGGGTGCACTGATCGCCGCCGATGAGGAAGGTGGCCTCCCGGTCCTCCCAGCACTCGTAGATGTTGGGACAGCCGGCCTCCTGGCACACCGTGTGCAGACCCTCGGTCTTCACCAGGGACTGCAGTTTCTGGAACTCCGGTCCGGTGCGGAGCTTGGTCTTGATCCAGTCCGGCTTCTTCTCGATCGGCACTGCGGCGTTGCGCACCTCGAGCCGCAGGAGCTTTCGACCCTCAGGGGCCAGGGTCACGAGGCCTCGCCTGCCTTCTTGGCGGCGGCCTCGGAGGCCTTCTGCGCGGCCGCGGCCAGGTCGTCGGTTGCCAGCGCCGCGTTCTCCTTCGCCGAGTCGGCGAGATCCGACGCGTAGTCGGCCCCACCGGCCTTCTCGGTGGGCGATCCGGTGGCGGCAGCCAACTCGTCCTTCGCGGTGTCGTCGTCGCTCGTGACGATCACGGTCGCGGATCCGACCCCGTCGGAAGCGGTTCCCGCGGCGTCCTTCGCCGAGGCGGCCGCTTTGTCCTTCGCCTGCCCGGCGGCATCCTTCGCTGCATCCACGGCATCGGACGCCTTGCCCTGCGCCTGGGCGGCAGCGTCCTTCGCCGCGTCGACGGCGTCGGAGGCCTTGTCCTTGACGACGCCCGCAGCGTCCGAGGCCTTGTCCTTGAGGGTCTCCGCGGCGTCGGAGGCCTTGTCTGCCGCGCCGTTGCCGGTGGGCCGGGACGGCGGGCTATAGGTCGGCGCCGGGTGGTTGTCCGGGATCGGGGTGCCACCGGAGCGGAACTTGCGGTAGGCGTAAGCGCCGCCCGCAGCCACGATGATGATCAGCAGCAGCCGTCGAACAGGATGGCTCTTCTTTCCGCCGGCTGCCTTGGAGGCTTTCGCGCTGTCCTTCTGTGCGTTCTTGGCCGCCTTGTCGGCGGCGGCTGTCGCCTTGTGGGCGGCTTCGGCCGCCTGTGCGGTGACCGCAGCGACGCCCTGCGCGAGCGAGGCCTGAGCCTTCTCGCTCAGCGCACCGGCCACCACGCTCGCCTTCTGCTGGTTGACCTTCGCGCTCTTGGCGGCCTTGACGGAGGCCTGCTCCGCGGCCTTCCGGGCGCGGCGGCCAAGTTCCTTGGCCGACTCCTCCAGCGTCTCGCCGGCCTTCTCCACGTGCGGCCGGGCGGCGTGGGCCGCCTCGCCCGCCAGTGCGGCGGCCTTCACGCCGGCCTTTTCCACATGCGGTCGAGCGGCGGTGGCCGCCTCGCCCGCGAGCGCCGCGGCCTTGACGGCGGCCTCGTTGGTGGCGTCGCTGAGCCGGTCGACCACCTTCTCGGCGATCTCCGACGCTTTGACGGCCAGGTCGTGTGCGGTCGTTCGATGCTCGGTGGTACTCATCAACAGCTCCTCGTCATTCGCCTGGCATTGCAGGACATCGCCATCGCTTCACGCGCATCCGGTACGCCGGTTCCCCGGTTTCTCGGTGGCAACACCCGCATCGGGACGATCATTGTTTCACCCTCGCCGCACACTCTTGCACCCTCGTCCGACACCCGGCGTCCGACAGTTCTCGGCCAACCCTTCCCGGCGGGCTCTCGTCCGACAGGGTGATCAACCCAGCCGAGCGGGCTCACCGGTCGGGGTCAGCGCCGGATGCAGGTGCCAGTCGACGCCGGGCGTCGGCGCGATGGACTGCGGTCGCGAGGACACCGGCGACGATCCGCCGGTCACCGCCAGCTCGCCCGCAAGTCCCTGACGTAGTCGCTCCGTCACCGGGTCCAGCGCGTCGGCAACCGTGACCCGCCTCCCCAACTCCAGCGTCAGGCTGGTGACCCCAGCGTCGGTGATCCCGCACGGCACGATCCGGTCGAAGCCGGCCAGGTCGGGGTCGCAGTTCAGCGCGAAGCCGTGCATGGTGACGCCCCGCGCGATGCGCACCCCGATCGCGGCGACCTTGCGCTCTGGCTTGCCGTTCCCGGCGGCGAGCCACACCCCGCTGCGGCCGGCGACCCGGCCCGCCGGCAGCCCGAGGTCGGCACACGCGGCGATCAGCACCTGCTCGAGCAACCGGACGTAACCGACGACATCCACCGGCTCGGTCAGTTTGACGATCGGGTACCCGACGAGTTGGCCCGGCCCGTGCCAGGTGATCCGGCCGCCCCTGTCCACCTCGACGACGGGTGTGCCGTCGGTCGGGCGGTCCTCCGGTTGCGTCCGTTTCCCCGCGGTGTAGACGGCCGGGTGCTCGAGCAGCAGGACGGTGTCCGGTCCGCTGCCCTGGGCCCTCGCGGTGGCCAGCTCACGCTGCCGTTCCCAGGCTGTCAGATAGTCGACCAGTCCCCGCACGCTCGAAATGCAGCGGCACGTTCACCTCGCGCATGGCACGACGGTACGCCCGGGCGGATCGCCTGTGGACAACCCCGCCCGGCTGCTTTCGGACGGCCTAGGGTCCGCGTCCATGACGCTGCTCATCGGCTCGTACTCCGCGTCGGAGCGGTTGTCCGCCGGCCATCGCGCTGCGGGGTCGGCGTGGTGGCGCGGCGAGGACGCCGACGGGCAACCGGTGTGCCTGCTGGTGCTGCCCGCTTCCGACGCCGGTGCGGTGCGCGAACTGGTGGCCGCCTCGGCCGCGGTCAGCCATCCGCACCTGCTCCCGGTGCTCGACGTCGCCGTCGACGAGGATCGGGTTGCGGTGGTCTCACCGTGGCCGCGCGGTGGGCGGCTGGTGGACCTGGTGCGGCGGCGGGGCGCGCTCGGTGCGGCCGAGACCCTGACCGTGCTGATCCCACTGGCCAGCGCGCTCGCTGCGGTTCATCAGGCGGGAGCCCGGCATGGCGGCGTGGGCGCCGGCTCGGTGTTCTTCGACGAGCGCGGGCGCCCGCACCTGGGCGCGCTGGCCAGCAACGCCGTTGTGTGCGCCTGGAATGACGGGATGCCCGCCGACAGCTGGGATGTCGCCCCAGAGGTGGTTCGCGGCGAGCGGCTGCAGAAGAGCCCGATCACGGCCGCTGCGGACGTGTTCTCGCTCGGGTCCGTCGCGCTGTTCTGCCTGACCGGGATCTCCGCCTGGCCCGCCGACGACCCGACCGACGTGCTCATCCAGTCCACCGCCGGAGTCTGGCCGAGCCCGCCCGACGACAGCGGGCCGCCGGCCCTGTTGCAGCTCATCCGGCAGATGCTGCTGCCCGATCCCGGTGCCGCGACCGGCTGCCGCGGACCTGGTGGTGCGGCTGGCGGCGGTGGGGTCGCCGTCGCCGGTGCCGTTCGGAACCGGTTCTCCGGGGGCAGTGCCGTCGCGAACGCGGTGGCGCGGCCCGACCGGAAACCCCGGGGCCAACCCCGGTGGGACGCCACCCGCCCCGCTGGGGTCGCCGAAAAGCCGCGCCGCCGAGACCACCACGGCGAGCGCCACGGGCGCCGACCGGGAGAACGACACACCACCCGCTCCTCCGACGGCCGGGCGGCGGCGGGCCTCCACCCGGATCCTGACCCACCCTCTGCACCGGCCGGCCGCGACCCTGCAGCATCGGCCGGTACCGACTCCTCTCGCCCGGGCGGGCATCGCGGTGCTGTCCCTGGTCCTGATCGCCGTGCTGACCCTGCAGGTGTGGGTGTGGTCGGCCGACTCCGACGGGGAGCGGGTCGGCCTCGGTGCCGCCCCCGAAGGCAGTGCCGCCGGGACCGGGTCGGCGGACCAGGATTGGTGGGGCATCGTCACGGCGCTGGACGCCGCTCGCGGTAACGCGCTGTCCGCAGCGGATCCCGCCCTGCTGGATCGGGTCTATGTCGCCGACTCGGCCGCGGCGGCGGGAGACAGCGCAACGATCCGGTCGCTGGCGGAGCGGGGCTGGCGGGTGACGGGCGGTTCACATCGCATCAGCGGTGTCACAGTCGTGGCCGATGGCTCGGCGGTCAGGGTGGCGGTCCGCGGGAGCCTGCCGTCGTATCCGGTGCTGGACGGCGAAGGCCGTCAGGTCGGCGCGACGGCGGCCCGCCCGGACGAGGAACGCATCCTGTCCCTCGTCTCGACAGCGGAGGGTTTCCGGATCAGTGCGGTGGAGGGCGGGTGACGGCCGCCTCGGGAGAAACGACCGGTCGGCCCGTGAGTTGCCGGGCCCGCACCGCGCGTTGATACCGGGCACTGTCGGACCTCACTCCTACCGTGACCCCATGCGCTTGATCCATACCTCCGACTGGCATCTCGGTCGCACCTTCCACGGCCAGTCGCTGCTGGCCGACCAGGAAGTGGTGTTGGGTGCGCTGGCCGACCTGGTTGCCGACCACGGTGCAGATGTCGTGCTGATCTCCGGGGATCTCTACGACCGTGCGGTGCCTTCGCCGGAGGCCGTTCAATGCGCCACCCGGGTGCTGAACCGGATTCGGGCGGCCGGGGCCGCGATCGTCGTCATCTCCGGGAACCACGACTCTGCGCCCAGGCTCGGCGCGTTCGCCGATTTCCTGGCCGTCGGTGGGCTGCATCTGCGCACCGCGATGGCTTCGGCCGGGCAGCCGGTGCTGCTGCCCGAGGTGGCCGGACCCGTTGCGGTGTACCCACTGCCGTATCTGGAGCCGGATCTGGCGCGCGGCATGTGGGAGCTGCCCTCGCCGGCCGGGCATCAGCAGGTTCTGCAGGCGGCTGTTGCCCGGGTCAGGGCGGACCTCGCCGTCCGTCCGCCCGGAACCCGAAGTGTGCTGCTGGCGCACGCTTTCGTCGTCGGTGGAGCAGCCGCGGGGTCGGAGCGCTCGATCGCGGTGGGCGGGGTCGAATCGGTGACGGCCGAGGTGTTCGACGGCTTCGACTATGTCGCGCTGGGTCATCTGCACCGCGCGCAAGTCATCAGCGACCGAGTCCGGTACTCGGGATCGCCACTGCCGTACGCATTCTCCGAGGCGGGTCAGCGAAAAGGAGTGTGGCTGGTCGATCTCGACGCCACCGGCGGAGTGGAGATCGAGCGGCTCGACCTGCCGGTGGTCCGCCGGCTCGCCACCGTCCGCGGCGAGCTCGACGACATCCTCGACGGACACGTCGATCTGCGGGATGCCTACCTGTCGGTGGAGCTCACCGATCCGGTCCGTCCGCTGGAGCCGATGCGCCGGCTGCGGGAACGCTTTCCGCACGTGCTGGTGGCGCAATGGGAGCCGGGCCGGGGCGAGGGGCTGGGAATGCCGAACCGGCCCGCGCCCGGTGTCCGGTCCGACGGTGTCCTGTTGACCGACTTCGTCACCGCCGCGCGCGGCACCGAACCGACTCCCGGCGAGCGGGACCTGCTGGCGCAATCGCTGGTTGCCGAGCGACTGGTGGAGCGGGTCCGATGAGGCTGCACCACCTCGAAGTGACCGGCTTCGGTCCGTTCGCAGACACCCAGGTGGTGGATTTCGACGCCCTCGGCGCCGACGGACTGTTCCTGGTGCAGGGTGACACCGGCGCCGGGAAGACCACGCTGCTCGACGCGGTGGCGTTCGCATTGTTCGGCCGGGTACCGGGACCGCGCAACGAGGCGAAACGGCTGCGCTGCGACCGGGCGCCGCGCGGCGTGGTGACCCAGGTCCGGCTGGAGGCCACGATCGGCGGGTTCCGACTGGAGATCGTCCGGCGGCCCGAGTACGAGCGGCCCAAGTCCCGAGGTGACGGGATGACGGTGCAGCGCGGCAAGGTCTCACTGCGGTGGATCGGAGCCGCCCCGAACGACCGCCCGGCGGAGGGCCTGAGCCGGGCGGACGAGGTCGGCGACACGATCATCGACCTGTTGGGGATGTCGGCCGACCAGTTCTTCCAGGTGGTGTTGCTGCCGCAGGGCGACTTCGCCCGCTTCCTGCGGGCAGACACCCTGGAGCGGGCGAACCTGTTGGAACGACTCTTCGACACCGGACGGTTCGGCCGCATCGAGGAGTGGTTCGCCGCGGCGCGGCGGGATTCCGGTGCCGAGCTGCGTCAGTGCGACGAGGAGGTCCGGCACCGGGCGGCCAGGGTCGCGGAATCCTCCGGCCGGGAACCCGACGACGATCACCTCAGCTGGCTCGCCGACGTCCGGGATCGGCTGTCCGACGCCGCCGACTGTGCGGAAGCGGCCGCGGCGCAGGGTCGCGCCGAACGCGGTCGATCCGGACGAGCCCTGGAGACGGCCAGGGCCACAGCCGAACTCGTCTCCCGCCGCCGGCGCCTGGAGCTCCGCCGACTGGAGCTGGAGCGCGGCGCGCCGGCGATCGAACGCAGCCGGGCGCTGCTTGCGAAGGCGGCCGGTGCAGGTCCGGTGGTGTCCGCGCTGACTGCCGCCCGGGCCGCCGACGATGCGCTGGCAGCAGCGGCAAGGGCCAAGGAACTGGCCGACCGGGCCCTCGACGGGGTGAACAGCACCGCCTTGCCGGCCGACAGCCGGGAGCTGGGTCTGCTCGCGGACGATCCGATCACGGTGCACGCGTCGGCGGCCGCCGACCGCGAACTGGCCGGGTTGCTGACCGGGATGATCGCCGAAGCCGCCGAGCAGGACCGCGAACTCCTGGCGCTGGCCCGGGCACGCGCCCGGCATCACCGCGACGAGGTGGCCGCCGTCGACGTCGAGCAACGCCTCGCCGGGCTGCCCGGCAAGATCAACGAGTTGGACGAGAGGGTGGCGACCGCGCGGTCCGCCCGCGACCTGTTGCCCTCCGCCGGCGAGCGGTTCGACGCCGCAGAGCAGGTGCTGGCCGCGGCCGAGTCGGCGGCCCGCCTGCAGCGGGAACTGGCGGCGGCGACGGCGGCGGCCACCGCGGCGACCGACCTGCACCAGGCCGCGGTGGACTGCCGGCAGGCTCTGGTGCAGGAGCGGATCGCCGGCATCGCCACCGAACTCGCCGGTGCGTTGACCGACGGCCTGCCGTGCCCGGTGTGCGGATCGTGCAAGCACCCGGCGCCGGCACATCAGGGGCCGCCGGTCGTCGGAGCCGAGCAATTGGACGCCGTTCACCGCGCCGAGAACGACGCCTGCGCCGCGCGGGACATCGCGGTTCGGCGGCGGTGGAATCTGCAGGCGGCGCTGGCGGCCGCGGTGCACAGCGCCGCGGGCTCCGACGTCGAGCAGGCCCGGGCGCACCTGGCGGCATGCGCTGAGGAGCGCCGCCGGCTCACCGCGGTCGCGCAGAACCACGACGCTCTGCTCGGTTTGCGGGATGCCGCCGGGAAGGCGCTGTTCGAGCAGGGCCTGCGCCGAGAGGATCTGTCGGCGGCGCTGGCCGCGGGCGCGAAGGAGATCACGGATCTGCGTCAACGGACCGACCGGCGCGCGGCACGCCTGCTCAAGGCCAGGGCGGGGCACGAGTCCGTTCCTGCGCGACGGGCCTTCCTGATCCGACGAGCGGAGGCGTGCGACGCAGTGGTCGCCGCGACGAGCAGGTTGGCCGCCACGTCGATCGCCGCGACGGCGGCCCGCCGGGCGTTGGCCGAGGCGGTGAGGGCGGCCGGCTTCGAGTCCGTCAACGAAGCGGTCACGGTGGCCCGGCTGGACATCGACGAGCTGACGCGGCGGGTACGGGCGGCGGACGACGAGAGCGCCGCGATCAGGGATCAACTGTTGGATCCGGTGATCGAGGCGGTGTCGGCTGATACCCCCGTCGACCTCGATGGTGCCGTCGCGGAGGCTGCCGCCGCCGCGCAGTTCGCGGAACAGGCGGTTGCTGCGGCGCATGCGGCGCTCACCCGGCGGGATCAGGCGGCGGCCGCGGCTCGGCGGCTGACCCAGGCGATCGCCACTCGGCAGCCGGTGCTCGACCGCGACACCGAGATCTCGGCACTGACCGATGTCATGCTCGGCCGGGGGCAAAACGCGCTGGGCATGTCGTTGCGGACCTACGTGCTGGCCGAACGGCTCCGGCAGGTCGCCGCTGCGGCCGGCCAACGGCTGGAGAAGATGTCCGCCGGGCGGTACACCTTCGTCCATTCCACCGAGCGGGAGGCCAGGGGCAGGGCCGGCGGCCTGGGGCTGGACATCCTCGACGGCTGGTCCGGGCTGGTGCGGCCGGCGAAGACCCTCTCGGGTGGCGAGTCGTTCCTCGCCTCGCTCTCTCTCGCTCTCGGGCTCGCGGACGTCGTCGCGGCCGAGTCCGGTGGTCGGGTGCTCGACACCCTGTTCGTCGACGAGGGCTTCGGCAGCCTGGATCCCGACACCCTCGACCTGGTGATGGGCACCCTCGACGAGCTGCGCGCCGGCGGCCGGGTGGTCGGTGTGGTGTCGCACGTCGATGAGCTGCGGCAACGCATCCCGAGTCAGGTGAAGGTCACCAGGACGCCGCAGGGATCGCGGCTCGCGGTGACCACCGGATGACCCGGCGCAGGGGGCGACGCAGCCACCGACGTGCCGGCGCCGAACCGGGCAGGATGACGGGATGACGGACCGCCGCCCTGCCTCCTGCCTGCCCGGAGACCCGCCGTGTTCCTGCTGATCGCACACTTCGATGTCGACCCGGGGGCGGAGGCCGAACGGGCGCTCGCCGATGCAGCGGCGCCGGTGCGGTTGCTCGCCGAGCAGCCCGACACCAGGTGGCTCAGGTGGGGCCGCTCGACCGAGGACGCCGGCCGGTTGGTGCTGATCGCGGAGTTCGACACCGCCGCCGCGTACCGCAGGGCCCAGTCGCCGTTGGCGGTGCGTTCGGTGCTGATCCCATGGCTGTCGGGAGCGCAGGTGCGCAGTTCCGGCGCCTTCGAGGTGCTCGCCGCCGCCGACGGCGACCGGTTCTGGGAGCCCGACGTCACCGTCCCCGATCCCGGCCGCTGAGCTGCGGAGAACCGCACCGGTGCCGCCGCCCGGCAGACTGGTCAGCACAGCCTCGACCAGTCACTAGGCTCGACGGTCGTTGACCGACCCCCCGGAATCCACCGGTGGGGACATCGCCCGGTGGCGCGCTGCCGCCGGGCCGCAGCACAGGAGTTGCTCCGTGGCCGATCGCATCGATGCCGTTGTCTCGCTCGCCAAGCGAAGAGGATTCGTCTTCCCCAGCGGCGAGATCTATGGCGGGACCCGGTCGGCGTGGGATTACGGCCCGCTCGGCGTCGAGCTGAAGGACAACATCAAGCGGCAGTGGTGGAACGCGATGATCCGGTCCCGCGACGACATCGTCGGTCTGGACTCCTCGGTGATCCTGCCCCGGCAGGTCTGGGTGGCCTCCGGTCATGTCTCGGCCTTCGTCGACCCGCTGGTCGAGTGCCTGGTGTGCCACCACCGGTTCCGCGCCGACCACCTCGAGGAGGAGTTCGCGGAGAAGAAGGGCCGGCAGCCGGAGAACGGCATGGCCGACATCGTCTGCCCGAACTGCGGAACCCGCGGTCAGTGGACCGAACCGAAGGAATTCAACGGCCTGTTGAAGACCTTCCTCGGACCGGTCGAAGACGAATCCGGCCTGCATTACCTGCGTCCGGAGACGGCCCAGGGCATCTTCGTCAACTACAACAATGTCGCGGCCTCGTCGCGGAAGAAGCCACCGTTCGGAATCGGCCAGATCGGCAAGTCATTCCGCAACGAGATCACCCCCGGCAACTTCATCTTCCGCACCCGGGAATTCGAGCAGATGGAGATGGAATTCTTCGTCAAGCCCGGTACCGATGAGGAATGGCACCAGTATTGGATCGACACCCGGACCGCCTGGTACGTCGATCTCGGCATCGACCGGGACAATCTGCGCCAATTCGAGCACCCCAAGGAAAAGCTGTCGCACTACTCGAAGCGGACCGTCGACATCGAGTACCGGTTCAAATTCCAGGGCAGCGAATGGGGCGAGCTGGAAGGCATCGCGAACCGCACCGACTTCGATCTCAAGACGCACTCGGAGCATTCCGGTGTCGACCTGTCCTACTTCGACCAGGAGTCCGGTGAGCGCTGGACGCCCTACGTCGTCGAGCCCGCGGCCGGCGTCGGGCGACCGATGATGGCCTTCCTGCTCGAGGCGTACGCCGAGGACGAGGCGCCGAACACCAAGGGCGGCGTGGACAAGCGCACCGTGCTCCGGCTGGATGCCAGGTTGGCGCCGGTCAAGGCCGCGGTGCTGCCGCTGTCCCGGCACGCGGACCTCTCGCCGGTCGCCAGGGACCTCGCAGCCCGGCTCCGCAGGACGTGGAACGTCGACTTCGACGACGCCGGGCAGATCGGTCGCCGCTACCGCCGGCAGGACGAGATCGGTACGCCGTTCTGCCTGACGGTCGACTTCGACACGGCCACCGACCAGTCCGTCACCATCAGGGACCGCGACTCGATGACGCAGGAAAGGGTTGCCCTGGATCAGGTTCAGGCCTACCTCGCGGCTCGGCTGGTCGGCTGCTGACCCGGGCTGTCCCGGTCGGCTGCCGACCCGGGCAGTCCGGCCGACCGGTCGGCTTGCGCTGCCCGCTCCCGCGCCGCTCGCGGCCGGTGCTGCCCGCTCCCGCGCCGCCCGGCGTCCGGCGTCGGCCCGTGCTGCCCGCTCCGGCGCCGCCCGAAGTCGGCCGGCCTGCCGGATGAGTCAGCCGGCCAGCTTGCCGGGATACCGGTACTGCTCGTCGGGGATGGTGGTTCCGCGGAACCATGCGTCCATGAACGGCCGGACGTCCCGTCCGGCAAGTTCGTTGACCTTGTTCTCGAGATCCTCGAACGTCGCATTCTTGCCGCCGTACTCCTGCGGCCATTCCCTCAGCAGGGTGAGGAACGCGTCGTCCCCGATCTCATTGCGCAATGCGTGCAACGCCAACGGCCCGCGGTCGTAGACCCGGGTGAACTCGTTGCCCGGTCCCATGTCCACCAGCGGGGAGGACCAGAACTCCGGCACCTGCACCAGGTCCTTCATCTGTTGTTTCCAGAGCGCGTCGAGGTCCTCGCCCTCCTTGTCCGCGCCCCACAGCCAGGGGGCGTAGGACGCGAAACATTCGTTCAGGCAGATGTCAGACCACCGCTGCACCGTGACGTCGTCGCCGTACCACTGGTGGGCCAGTTCGTGGATGACCGTCCCGGAATCGGTGCCGCCGGGGTACACCGGTCTGGTAGCGGTTTCCAGCGCGAAGCCGATCTGCTCGCCGGTGAAGATCCCGCCGGCGGCGTCGAACGGATAAGGGCCGAAGTATTTCTGCAGCTCTTCGATGATGGGCCCGGTGCTGCGGGCGAGTTCTCGCGCATCCCCCGCGGCATCCGGTGAGATCGCCGACACGACCGGTTTGCCGTCGGACAATTTCCCCTTCTCGACGGAGAACCTGTCGATATAGATCGTCGTCAGGTAACTGGCGACCGGCTGGGCCAGTGACCACCGGAACACCGATTCACCCGCCGGCGCGTCGGGAAGCCCCTTCGTTTCCTGCACACCGTTCGACATCACCTGCCAGCCGTTCGGGACGGTGGCTGTCACCGAGAACGTCGCGGTGTCGGCGGGGTGCTCGTTGACCGGGTACCAGGCCGACGCCCCCGTCGGCTCACCCGCGGCCAACGCTCCGCCGGAGGCTGTTCGATACCAGCCTCCATCGCCCAGGTTTGCCGTGCCGCCCGCCACCAGCCCGGGCTCGCCGCCGTAGGTGACAACAACGGACAGCGCGGACCCGCTGGGCAACAACTCGGCCGGAGTGATGACAAGTTCCGCGTCCTGCTGCGAGAAGGTGGCCGCCGCGTCGTTCACCCGCACATCGGACACCTTCAGGAAGGGCTGCAGGTCCAGGTCGAACCTCGTCAGGCCGTCGTCGGACAGCACCGAGCCGGCGAGCGTCGCCGTGGACTGCAAGGCGTTCGTCGGCGGGTCGTAGCTCAGCTCGAGGTCGTAGGAGTCGATCTGAAAGCCGCCGTTTCCGCTGGTCGGGTAGTACGGATCCCCGATCCCGACGTCCCCGATCGTGCCGACCGCCCCGTCGGGCTCAGCGCTGGGCGAGGGGCTCGCGCTCGGTGGTCGTGCAGGCCCGGACGGCGAACCGCCGGCGGCGGAGGGCGATGCCGACGTCGGCGGGGCACTCGATGTCGCCGACGTTTCCACAGCGGGCGGAGAGCTGGCGATGGTCTGCCCGAGCGCCGAGGGTGCCGGCGCGGCGGTCCCGCTCAGCGTCGAGGAGCATGCGGCGGTGACCGCGACGGTCAGCAGGAGCGCCGCAAGCCGGAGGCGGGAGGTTCTGCCCATAGCGGCACCGTACAAGGCCGGTCCGTCAGAACAGGGTGTGCGCGCGGCTCGGACGGTCGGGGTCGAGCGTGACTGGCATGATCGCCGTGGCGCTTCAGTGGCGCCGCAAGATGGACACGACGGCTCGAGGGTGTGGGGGACGCGGTGCGGACCGGAGCACAGGCAGCCCCCGGAAGTCGGCTCGGCGGGAAACTGTCCGGTCATCGGTGGTCTGTGCTCCGGTGAGCGCCCACTACGCCGCGGCGGATCTGGAACGCCTCGTCGACGAGCCGGCCAAGACGGCGGGGCTCCCGCAGTCCGCCGGTACCGGCGGCCGCAGCCCATTCGCCCGCGACCGGGCCCGGGTCCTGCACTCGGGTTCCTTCCGCCGACTGGCCGGCAAGACGCAGGTGGTGGCGCCCGATGACGACGCTGTGCCGCGCACCAGGCTGACGCATTCCCTCGAGGTGGCGCAGATCGCCCGGGAGATCGGTGAACAACTCGGGTGTGACGCCGACCTCGTCGACCTGGCGGGTCTGGCCCATGACATCGGGCATCCACCGTTCGGGCACAACGGCGAGGCCGCGTTGAACGCCGTCGGCGCGACCGCCGGGGGGTTCGAGGCCAACGCGCAGAACCTGCGCCTGCTCAGCAGGCTGGAACCCAAGATCATCACCGCGGACGGCCGCCCGGCCGGGCTGAATCTCACCCGGGCGTCGCTGGACGCGGTGATCAAGTACCCCTGGCCGCGCCCGGCGGCAGGCGGCAAGTTCGGCGTCTACCCCGACGACGCACCGGTCCTGCGCTGGATCCGCGATGGCCGCCCGGACGATCGCCGGTGCTGCCTGGAGGCGCAGGTGATGGACTGGGCCGACGACGTCGCGTACTCCGTGCATGACGTGGAGGACGGGGTCAGCGCGGGACGCATCGACCTCGGGCGGTTGGCCGAGGAAGGCGAGCGAGCGCTGATTTCGGTTGTCGCGCAGGAATTCTCCGACGACCCGACCGTCGATCTCGCCGCGGTTCTCGGCGACCTGCTCGCCCTGCGGGCGGTGCGATCCGCGATCGGGCACCCATCGGGCCCGGTCGCGGACGCGGCGGTGAAGCGGATGACCAGCGAGCTCACCGGGCGGCTGGCCACCGGTGCGATCGCCGCCACCCTGGCCGCGTCCGGGCCCGGTCCGCTGCACCGGTATGACGCGGATCTGCAGGTGCCCCCGGTGCTGCGCGCCGAGGTCGCGGTGCTCAAGGCGATCGCCCGCCGGTACGTGATGGCCGACCCGACGCGACTGGCGATCCAGCACCGGGAGCAGCAGCTGCTGACCGAACTCGTGCAGCTCATTGTGGAGCGGGGCTCCGCGGCGCTGGATCCGATGTTCGCCGGCGCCTTCGACGAGGCGGGCGGCGATGCGGAGCGACTGCGCGTCGTCCTCGACCAGGTGTCGCTGCTCACCGATGCGCAGGCGATCGGCCGGCATGGCCGGCTGACCGCGGGCACCGGTTCCACCGGTCGTACCCGCTGACACCGCGCGTCCCCCGGAGGTCTTCACCTGTCGGTGAAAACCATGGTCAACGGGGTCGCTCGGGTCCACGCTGAAGCCCATGGGAACTGAGACGGCACGTCGTTCGGGTGTGCTCCGGGGTGCGGCGGCGGCGCTGGCGGCCGTCGGTTCACTGCTCCTTCTGGCGCTGCGGCGGAAGGCAACCGCCGGGCCGCGCCGTGGTCCCGACGACGGCGGGGGATTGGCCGGCGTGCGCGAGCCCCGCAGGCCGCTTCCACCGACGCTGGTGGACGCGGGCGCCGCCGAACCGGAATGAGCCGGTCCGCAGCGGCGCCTCAGACTGTGCGGGCTGGTCACGCCGTGGGCCGGGGCCTGAAACCACCGCAGGTGGACAACGGCGGGCCGCACCGGGTCGCGGACATAGACTCCGGGCGTGGCAGGGCGGATCTCGGAGGCGGACAAGGAACGGGTCCGTGACGCCAGTCGCATCGAGCAGGTGGTGGGGGAGTACGTCGCCCTGCGGAACGCCGGTGGCGGGAACCTGAAGGGGCTCTGTCCGTTCCATGACGAGAAGACCCCCTCCTTCCAGGTCAGTCCGGCCCGGGGCTACTACCACTGCTTCGGCTGCGGGCAAGGCGGTGACGTCTTCACCTTCCTGCAGGAGATCGAGCACCTGACGTTCGTCGAGACGGTGCAGCGGCTCGCCGAGCGGTTCAACATCCCGTTGACCATGACCGAGGGCGGCACGTCCACCCGCGCCGAGCGGGGTACCCGGCCGCGGCTGCTGGCGGCGAACAAGGCCGCCGCCGAGTTCTACGCCGCCCAACTCGGCACGCCCGCCGCGGAGACCGCCCGGGCCTTTCTCGCCGAACGCGGATTCGACCTCGCAGCCGCCGCTCACTTCGGCTGCGGTTACGCCCCGGACGGCTGGGACGCCCTGGTGAAAACGCTCACCGCCGCGGGCTTCTCGCTCGAGGAGCTGTACAAGGCGGGGCTCGCGCGGCAGGGCCAACGCGGACCGATCGACCAGTTCCACCGCCGGTTGCTGTGGGCCATCCACGACAATTCCGGCGACGTCGTCGGTTTCGGGGCGCGCCGGTTGTTCGACGATGACCGCCTCGAGGCCAAGTACATCAACACCGCGGAAACCATGCTCTACAAGAAGTCTCAGGTGCTGTTCGGCCTGGACCTGGCGAAGCGGGACATCTCCCGGCAGCGCCGGGTGGTCGTCGTCGAGGGCTACACCGACGTCATGGCGATGCATCTGGCCGGGGTGACCACCGCCGTGGCGTCGTGTGGCACGGCGTTCGGCGACGAGCACATCAGCGTGCTGCGCCGGTATCTGCTGGACTCCGACGTCATCCGCGGCGAAGTCGTCTACACCTTCGACGGGGACGCGGCCGGCCAGAAGGCCGCGCTCAAGGCGTTCGATTCCGATCAGAAGTTCGCCGCTCACACCTTCATCGCCGTGGCCCCGGCCGGGATGGACCCGTGCGAGCTGCGGCAGGCGAAGGGTGACGAGGCGGTCCGCGCGCTGGTGGAGAACCGCACGCCGCTGTTCAACTTCGCGATCCAGAGCACACTCGCGCAGTACAACCTGGACACCGCGGAGGGCCGGGTCGCGGCCACCGGCGCCGCGGTGCCGCTGGTGGCGCGGATCAAGGAGTCGACGCTGCGGGACGAATACATCCGCCAGCTCGCCGGGTTGCTCGGATCGGAGCTGGGACCGATTCGGCAGCGGGTCAAGGAGTTCGACGCGGCGGCGGCGCGGGCGGCCCGGCAGCGGCCCGCGGGCGGCCGTGAGCACCCCACCGAAAACCGCCATCAGCGACGTCCCGGGGACGGGTCATACCCCGGTGGCGGAGGGAACGGGAGCACCGACCCGCGAGGCGGTGACGGGGTTGGGCGGTCGGCGGCGGGGCCGGATCGCCGATCCGGCGCGCAGATCCCGCAGCCGACCGGATCCACCGGCGGCAGACCGGACGGATCCCGGCCGAGCCAGGTCCGGCAGCCGGATGCCCGCGGGCCCGGAGATGGAGTCGGCACGCCGGGCGCAGATCGAGCCGCCACCGGCCGCGCCGCCGGCGGGGTCGACCTGGTGGAGCCACCAGATCCGGACGATGAGCCGCCGGAAGAGCTCGCAGCTCACCCGGTTGCCGGGCCGCCCGCCGACCTGCGCCGGCCGGACCCGGCGGACCGCTCGCTGATGGTGGAGCGGCAGGCCTTGCAACTCGCGCTGCAGCGGCCGGATCTGGTCGTCGACGGGTACCCGCAGGTGCGCGTCGAGGCGTTCACCAACCCTGCCTACGCCGCCGTGCACCGGGCCGTCGACGCGGCCGGCGGTCCGCCGGGCGACGGCTCCACCGCCGCCTGGGTTGACGTGGTCGCCGGGCGGCTACCCGCCGGACTGCTGCGCTCGCTGGTCACCGAACTCGCCGTGCAGCCACCGCCGGTGCCGCCGTTGTCGGTCAACGCGAGCTACGCCGGCGCGATCGTCGCCGGAATGGCGCTGCGGGTCGCCGCGGCCGACGAACGCGAGCTGCGCTCGGCGCTGCAGCGCGCCGAGGCCGCCGGCGACCGCGACCGTGCGCACACGCTGCAGGCGGATCTGGCCGCGGTGGCGCAGTATCGGCGCGCGCTGTCGGACCGGGCGCGGGGAGAGGTCTGATGGTGCGGTTGCCCTGGCGACGCCGGACCCTGCCGCCACCGCTGATTGCCGCGCTCGACGAGGACGAACACATCCAGGCCGTCGCCGACCTGACGGACGGCACCTCGTTGGCGGCCAGCCGGTTCGGGTTGTGGCACCTCAGCGGCGAGAAAGCCTCCAGGGTGGGCTGGGAGGCCATCGCCAAGGCACGTCTCACCGGGTCGGTGCTGGCGGTCATCCCGACCCGGGTGGTCGGCGAATACCCCGACGGCACAACGGTGTTGGCCGACGACGTTGCCCATGAGTACGTGCTGGTGGCGCGCAGTGCGCTGACCGACATCGTGCACAGCAGGGTCCGTCGGTCGGTGGCGGCCAGCCGCCATCTGCCCCATCCGGGCGGCGGCGGATGGGTGGTGCTGCGCCGCATCCCTGGTCGGGACGGTGTCGTCACCCAGTTCCGGCTGAATCCGGGAGCCGATCCCGCGGCGCCCGGTCTGGCCGACGCCGTCGCTGCGGTCGCGGCCGATCTCGGGTCAGGGCACCAGACGAGCTGAGCGGGTTGGTCCGAGGCCCGTCGTGCTGACGCCGTCGTCCTCCTCAGGGCCCTTCACCCTGAGACTTCAGGTGCCGCCAGCCGAGCCGCGCGCCGGTTCTTCCTGCCGGCGACCGCGCGGACCACGAGAAATCCGTGCGGGCTACTCTTTTCCCGTGAGCCAGGACGCCGATACCCCCTTCGATCCCGGAAAGCTACGTGCCTCCGACGCCGATCGGGAAGCCGTGGCCAAGGTACTGCAGACGGCCATGGCGGAGGGACGGCTGACCGTCGCCGAGCTGCAGGAGCGACTGGACACCGTCTACGCGTCGAAGACATTGAGCGAACTGGAACCGGTGACCTGGGACCTGCCCGGCCATACCGACTTGGCGCTGCGCACCCCGACCGCCCCGCAGGTGCGGCCCAACCTGACGAAGTCCGCGTCGCCAGCACCGTCCACGCCGTCGTCGTCCTCGATGCTGGACCGGATCGGCGGGGTGCCGACGTCGACTGTCGCGATCGGGATCATGTCGGGCACGGCCCGCAACGGCAACTGGGTGGTCCCCGCCCAGTTCACCGCGCTGGCGATCATGGGCGGCATCGACATCGATCTGACCCAGGCCCGCTTCGCCGAAAAGGACGTCACCATCACGGTGGTGGCCATCATGGGTGGCGTGGACATCGTGGTGCCCGAGGGTCTGACGGTCGTCGTGAACGGGGCCGGCATCATGGGAGCGTTCGAGGACAGCGCGCGGGTCACCGGCCCTGCTGATGGACCGATCGTCCGGATCAACGGGGTCGCCCTGATGGGCGGCGTCGACGTCCACCGGCCCAAGAAGCGCCGCGGTCAGATCGAGTAACGGCTAGTCCGGTGGTCGACTCAGCGGCCTTCCTTGGAGAACACTCGCGAGACCTTGGCCTGAACGAAACCGGCCGCGCCCTGCACCGCCGGGTGGTCCGCGACGCTGGCGCTCCAGCGCTGGATCTGTTCGTACCGTTCCCGGCCGGCGCGTGAGCCCAGGACATAGCCGATGGCGATCCCGATCACAAGACGAATCATCGTTGGAACCTTCCTTGTCGCCTGCGACGGAATCGCCAGGCGCGATTTCGATACAGAGGGCGAGTCTGGCCGCATTTGCCAGGCACGCCCTAATCGCGCCGGACATTCGGACACGTCGGCACAGTCTTCCCTACCCCTGCGGGCTATGGGCAGGAGGGCGTTCGGCGGTCTGTCGCCCGTTGTCCGGTCCGCCGGCAGGTTCGCCGTAGGGCCGCGCCCGCTGCCGCCGGCGCGTTCGGATCACGGCGGGATGTGGGCTATTCTGGTCCAGCGCTGCCGCTCGCCGGCACCGCCGGTCCTCCGTAGCTCAATTGGCAGAGCATCCGACTGTTAATCGGACGGTTACTGGTTCGAGTCCAGTCGGGGGAGCATTCCACGCAAGAGAACCCAGGTGCGTGCGGAACAGGATGAACTCCGCACCTCTTCATTCGTATCGGGCAGCGCTAGATCGGCGATCGAGTCGTCCTGGTGGGCCGGCAACACCGCCGACCAGCCGGTGCTCCCTGCGCGCCAGGACTGCCCTGTGAGTGCCGCGGGACACGGCGGGCACTGGCCCGGTTCCCTGCGCGCAGCGGCGCGGCCGTTGCGCCGCGGCGGAACGCAGACACCCGAGCGTTGCCCGACCGCCCGCCCGCAGCCTTGAACGGTCACCGGTCGGGTGTCGGGGCCTCCGGCCCGGAGTGGTGCCTCGTTCCGGGCCGGAAACACCCGTGCGGCACCGTGATGTCGCTGCATCACCGGCGCGGCGGCCTACGGGTAGGTCACCACGGTGACGGGGACGTCGGGGTTGGCGATGGTCGACGAACCGCCGACGCCGTTGACCACGTTCAAGATCCCACCCTTACCGACGGAGGCGTCGAGGAAGATTGTCAAGAGGTTGTGCAGGCTTCCCGCCGGCAACGTGGTGGGGACCTCGAAGGCGTTGTCCGCGAAAATGTCCACGCCCTGATTGAAGAAGCTGTAGCTGCCCATTCCCTGGCCGCTGAAGCTCTTGACCGATCTGCTCACCTTGAGGGCGGGATACCCGTTCACCGTGGGGGATTCCCGCCATGCCGCCTGGCTCGGCGGGTCGTAGGGCATCTCGTTCTGGAAGAAGATGACGCGCCCCCCGTTGCCGTTCCAGATCACCTCGGTCTTCTGGAAGTGCTCGACGAACAGTCCGTAAGCGGTCACATTGTCGCCGTTGACGATGACGCCGGTGTCCGCGGTGTTGATCGTCCAGCCCAACGTGTTCGGGTGGTCGGCGTCGCTGTGATCGGCGCGCCAGGCCCAGGTGTTGTCCAGGATCGTGTTGTCGCTTTGACCTCGAGGCTGACCGTCGCCTTGCCGGGAATGGCGCCGCCGATCCGGAAGAACACATCCTGCAGGGCTGTCGGGTTGCAAGGGTCGCTCCGGTGGGCGTTCTTGGTACCGACCTGCAACAGCAGCCGGGAGTTGGTCGGCCCGGCGTCGAAGATGATTCCCGAGATGTCAACGCCCGGAACGTCCGCGACGGTCATCGCGACATTGCCGCGCTGCGGCACGAGGGTGGCGAAGCCCAGGCCGAGGACGACGGTGTTGGCCCGTTTCACCTTGATCGGCTTGTCGAGGCTATAGACGCCCAGGGTGAAGAGGAGATTCTGCCCGCGGGACAGCGCGTTGTTGATCTTCTGCACGTCGTCGCGCGGCTTGGCGACGAAGAACTTGTCGATCGGGATCGACGTGCCGGGGGCGTGCCCAGCGCCCCAGCTGGTACCGATGGGATTGTTGCGTGTCGCCGGAACGAAGACGCTGTAGCGGCCCTTGGCGTCGACGGTGAGCACCGGCGCCTCCCGGCTCACCGCGGTGGCGGCGACCGTCGTGTACGGGCCGCAGTCGGGCGTGAGCGGGAAGCATTCGGCCGGCGCACCCACAGTGCCGGAGAAGACCTGATTCCAGACGCCGTTGCTCCACGTGGTCAAGCCGCTGTTCCGGACGAACCACTGCTGCTGCGAGCCGTTGATCACGGCTCCGTCGAACTGCGAGTCCGCGATGAAGCCGCCGCTGCCAAAGGAGGGGTTGGTGCAGTAGTCCATCAGCGTGGTCTGCCCGTTCACGTGCACGCGGCGCATCGGCGCGGCCTGCGACACCGCCCAGAACTCGCCGGTGTAGCAGCCGAAGTCGGGGTTGGCGACGTTGATCTTCAGGTTGGACAGGGAGCGCCAGAAGTTGTTCAGCGCCGTGCAACTGCCGTTCTCGCACTGGTTGCGCGCGTAGACCGAGCCGTTGATGACGACATCGTCGGGTGACCGGCCGAGACCCGCGACCGCGGTGTAGTAGCCGACCTGGAAGTTCAGCGGTGCCTCGGCAGTCCCATAGCTGCCGGGCTTGAACAGCAGGGCGTACCGCTCGGACCCGAATTGGTTGCCGATCTGCTGGGCGGCGACGGAGTCGACCGTTGCCTGGATCTGGCTGGTCGGCATGCTCGGATCGAAGATCTTCACGTTGGGTCCGAAGTCGGGCTGACCACCGCCGTGCCAACTGTTCGAATTGCCCGCCGGCGTGGGCATCGCCTGGGCCGTCGCGATTCCCGCGCCCGACAGCGACGCCGCCGTCACGGCAATCACCAGAGTGCACAGAAACCGCCACCGCCGCGGTCGGCCGGCGGGGCGACGCCGGCTTTCGCGAGAGTTGCTGCCTGAAGGTTGCTGGAGGGCTGGCATAGAGGCACCTTCTTCTCGAATGCGGGGCCACCACCCGCTGCTGCACTGGGGTGTCCAGCGAACGCATCACGGCCACGAGGCCGGAATTGTCCTGCACACACTCACCGCGGTGAACGGGCAGGGCACTCGATCCCGAGTCGAGAAAGCGTCGTGCATTGCCGGAGACCGCGAGCGGTCCAACCTCCTGACACAGGGGCCTGGCATCGTCGAAGAGCTTGCGACGCCGTCGCTGCCGGCGCTGATCGGTGAACGGCGGCTGGCGGCGGCGGGGTGGACCCGCAAGCGCGGTGGCGTCGTCAGGACCGGGCGGTGGCGGGTATCCGTTCGGGCCCGGCCAGCTGCAACACCCGGCGGGCCCGGTCGGCGACGGGCAGGTCGATGAATTCACCGCCGGGCAGCTGCAACGCCTCTCCGCTTGTGGCGTCGAAGGCCGCGACAACGTCTTGAGCCCAGGCAATCTCGCCGCTGGTCGGAGTGAAGACCTCGTGCAGGATGTCCAGCTGCCGGGGATGGATCGCGGACTTTCCGAAGAAGCCGAGCGAGCGGGCAAATTCGGCCTGTTCCCGAAGACCGTCCGGGTCGTCGAGATATGGATACACACTATCGATGGGTGATTCGATTCCGGCGGACCGGGATGCCAGCACGAGATGCGAGCGGACGTAGAGGGTTTGCAGGTTGCCGCCGGTGGTGTTGAGGTCTCGCTGCAGGTCGACGCCGCCCATCGCCAGGTAGCGGACACCGGGAACGGCAGCGATCTCCTGGGCGGCCAGGACCCCGCGGGCGCTTTCGATCGCGCAGATGATGGGCTTGCCCGGGGCGCGTACGGTGACCCATTCCACGTCGGCGGTGGATTCCACCTTGGGAATTCGGATACCGAGGGCCTGTTCGGCGACGACTGCGAGATCGTCTTCACACCACCCGGTTCGGGCGGCGTTCACCCGCACCCATGCGGAGCGGTCGGTCAGCGCCTCGGCGACCATGGCCCGGGCGGTGGCCTTCGAGTCGGGCGGGACGGCGTCCTCCAGGTCGAGCATGACCGCGTCGGCGCCGGCGTCGAAGACCTTGGCCAGCAATTTTGCGTTGTGTCCCGGGGCGAACAGGTAGCTGCGGTCCATCAGACGACACCGTTGCTGCGCAGCTCGTCCAGTTTGTCGCCGGAGATACCCAGCAGGTCGTCCAGCACGCCGTCGGTGTCCTGGCCGAGCCGGCGGCCGCCGTGCCGGATCGCGCCGGGTGTGCCGCCCATCCGGAAGATCAGGTTCTGCATCTTCAGCGGCCCGAGGTCCTCATCGTCGATGGTGGTGATGACTTCCCGTTCCTGTACGTGTGGGTCGTTCATCAGCTGTTCGATGTCGTACACCGGGGCGAGTGCGGCGCCGGCCTCCTGGAAGGCGGCGGAGACTTCTTCGTAGTTGCGGGCACCGATCCATTCGGCGACCGGGGCATCGATCATGTCGGCGTATTTGACCCGTTCGCCAGCCCTGGGGAACCAGGGCTGTTCGGCGATGTCCGGGCGTCCGACGAGATGCATGACCCGCTGGGCGATCGAGGTGGCACTGGCCGAGATGGCCACCCAGCGGCCGTCCTTGGTGAGGTAGGCGTTGCGGGGTGCGTTGTTGGTGGATCTGTTGCCGTGCCGGCCGGAGATGATGCCGAGTTGGTCGTAGACGCTGGGTCCGGGGCCGAGAATGCCGACCAGGGGTTCGAGCAGGGACAGGTCGATGATCTGCCCGTTGCCGTTGTTGGCGTCCCGGTGGTACAGAGCGAGCATCACGGCGTAGGCGCCGGTGAGGCCGGCGACACCGTCGGCGAGCCCGAACGGCGGCAGGGTTGGTGGTCCGGTTTCCTCTCCGGTCTGGTGGGCAAGGCCGCTCATCGCCTCGGCCAGGGTGCCGAAGGCGCGGCGGGTGGCGTACGGGCCGGTCTGGCCGAAGCCGGTGACCCGGAGCACGACCACGGCCGGGTTCATCTTCAGCAGGTCGTCCGGTCCAAGCCCCCACTTCTCCAGCACCCCGGGGCGGAAGTTCTCGATCACCACGTCGGCCTGGGCGACCAGTCGGCGCAGGATGTCCTGGCCCTCGGTTGTGCCGAAGTTCAGGGTGATGGTCCGCTTGTTCCGGGCGATGACCTTCCACCACAGCCCGTGGCCGTCCTTGGTGTGACCGTGGGCCCGTGCGGGGTCGCCGCGGGGATGCTCGACCTTGATGACGTCGGCGCCCCAGTCGCCGAGCAGCATCGCGGTGATCGGTGCCGCGTAAACGGTTCCCAGGTCCAGGACGCGGATTCCGGTCAGTGGTCCGTTCGGTGGCAGAGGTTGTCCGGTCAATTCGGTATCTGTGGTCACGGAGGTGGTCGGCATGCTCGGCTCGTTCTCCTCGGTTGAGTAGGGCACGGTTCAGATAGGGCACGGTCGAATCAGGCGGGGAAGTTGGTCGAACCAGACTGTTGAAGCCGGGCCGGCTGTGGCGCGCGGTCAGAGTCGGCGGCGGGGCCGGGTGATCCGGTCCCCGCCGCCGGGGTCGGTGCTGGGTGTGCTGGGTGTGGGCTGCCGTGGTGGCGCTGAGGGGTTATTCGTTGTAGCCGAACAGCGAGTTCCACATGGCCTGGTCTTCCTTGGCGTAGCCCTTGGCGTCGGGCGGCAGGACCCGGTGCACCTGGTCGGACTCGAATTCCGGGAACTGCTCACCCAGGATCAGCGGCGGGTCGACGTCGGTGCGCACCGAGTATTCGCCGAGTTGCCGGAACACGTTCTGCCCGCGCAGCGAGAGGTTCCAGTTCAGAAAGACCTTGGCAGCATTGAGATGGGTTGCGGTGGAGGCGATACCGGTGTAGTAGTCGTACACCGCGAAGCCCTCCTGGGGGATGACGAACTGGACGGGGGCGTTGCGGGCCTGCGCCAGGTTGACGGCGCTGACCACGGTCGTGCCGACCTGCACCTCACCCCGGGCCAGGCTGTCCAGTTCTGCGCCGAGCGAGTCGAAGATCCGGGGCCGATTCGCGGCGTAGGCGGTGAGGAACTCGTCGCCGAGGACCGATCGTTGGAACCGGGTGAGCGCCAGGGCGCTACCGCCGGCGCCGACCTGGGCGATACCGATCTTTCCCCTCATCGCCGGGTCGGTCATCACCGTCCAGGAGGTTGGTGCATCCTCCGCGGAGACGATCGCGTTGTTATACCCGAAGGTGTAGATCGGGTCGAAGGTGCGATAGTAGTTGCCGCCATCGAAAACGACGTCCTCGTGCAGGTTCTGGGCGGTGCCGGGGGTGTACGGCTGGAAAACACCCTTTCCGCTCAGCGAGCTGGCGAACCCGGAATCGGACGTTCGCACCACATCGGCCCTGAGCTTGCCGGCGCCGTATTCAGCGGAAATTCTTTCGTACAAACGGTTGGGGGTGAGCCGGACAACGTTGACCTGAAGTCCGGTGTCGGCCTTGAACTGTTTGAGCAGTGCCGCCTCGGTGTTCTCGGTGTAACCGGTGTACAGGTTGATGCTGCCTTCGGCGGCGGCGGCGTCCCAGAGTTTTTTGTCGGCGATCTGCTCGCCATTGACGACCAGACCGTTGCTGGTGTCGATGGTCTTCGCCTTTTCGACGACCTCCTTGGGGGCCGGCGGCGGTGCGCACGCCGTGCTGGCCAAAGCCACGATTCCAGCGGCGACCGCGAGAATGCCGGTCCGCCGAATGGTGCCGGTGAACGTCCTGGTGGAGCTGGTCATGTCAGGCCACATCCTTCGCGCCGAGGCGGCGGGCGAGAACTGCGAGGATTCCGATGACCACGATGTAGAGCAGGCTCAGTTCGGCGGCCTGCTGGAAGGACCCGTTGTCGTAGGCGTCGAAGATCGCGATGGACAGCAGGCGGGTATCGGAGGTGAACAGGAAGAGCACGGCGGTCAGTTCCCGCATGCCGAGCATCAGCAGCAGCAGGAAGGTGGAGGACAGCCCGACCCGTAGCAGCGGGACGGTGACGAACGAGATGGCCTTCGGCCGCCGGGCGCCGAGCATGATGGCGCTGTCCTCGAGGTCCTTGTCCAATTGCACGATGGACGAGGAAACCCCGCGGTAGCCCTGCGGAATGAAGACCGCGATACAGGCGATCACCAGCACGATCAACGTGCCATACACCGGGATCGGCAGGGTCAGCCAGGTCCAGAGCAGACCCAGGCCGAGCACGATGGCGGGGATGGCCAGCGGGAGCATGGCGATGTATTCCAGCCATTTCCGGCCCCAGGCGTTGGTGCGGTACCTGGTGTAGGACAGGGCGAAGCACAGCGCTGTGCCGATGAACGCGGTCCCGAGGCCGACGATGACGCTGTTCTGCAGAACGTGCCAGAACTCGGAGTCCTGCAGGGTCTGACCCATCGAATAGAACGACAGCGCTCCGGGTTCGAGCAGCTGGGAGAGCCGGCCGAGGTACGGACTGGTCTGCAGGGCGGTGATCAGCAGGGCGCCGATCGGCAGCACCACCGCGAGCAGGAAGTAGGCCCACGCGGCGATCGCCGCCGGCCAGCGCCAGTTGCGCAACGGAACCCGGCGGGCCCGGACGCCCTTTCCGCTGACGGTCGTGTACTGCTTCTTCGCGACGGTGCGCTGCTGGACGAAGACGACCACCATCAGCAACACGGTGAGCACGACCGCGATGGCGGCCGCCGCGTTCTGCCGGGAGGGTGAGGCGTTCATCAGCCGGTAGATGAGCGTCGGCAGGGTGTCGATCTGGCCGGGGACGCCGATCACCTGGGCGACGGGGAAGTTCTCCACGGTGAGGGCGAAGACCAGGATCCCGGAGCCGACGATGGCCGGCATCACCAGCGGAAAGGTGATGGTGCGCAACATCTTCGTCAGCGGGGCGCCGTGCAGGCTGGCCGCGTCCTCCAGATCGGGGTTCATCAGCGACAGCGCCGAGTGGACCATCAGGAACGTGTACGGCGCGTAGTACAGACCCAGGACGAAGATGAGCCCGCCGAAGCTGTAGATGTTGATCAGGTCGGGTACCCCGACGGCGCGGGCGACGACGTTGATGAACCCGGAGGCCGGGCTGCCCAGTTGGGCCCAGGCCAGGGCACCCACCAGGGCAGGCAGGAACAGTGGGGCGATCCCGAAGAAGTAGATGAGCTTGCGTCCCGGGACGTTGGTGCGGGCGGCGAGGAAGGCCATCCCCGAGCCGATGACGAGCGCCACGATGGAGGCGCCCAGCCCGACCAGGGCCGAGTTGAGCATGGCCGACAGCGCACTGGAGGTGAACAGGACCTTGAAGTTGCTGATGGTGAAGGCGGCCTCACCCAGTGAGCCCGGCCCCGGACTGGTGTCGGTGAAGGCGGCCAGCAGCACGAACCCAACCGGAAACAGCACCAGTACTGCCAGGATGATCAGTTGCAGTCCGGACGGCAGGATCCGCTTGATCGCCCGAACGCCGGGCGCTGAGCCCTTGGGCTCGACCGGTGGTGCGGCGGTTGGTCTGGTCATGGTCGCAGTCATGCCGCCACCGCCGTCGCCGCCGCCGGGGTTGCGAGAACTGGGGACGCGGTGTCGTCCTTGAGGACCTGCGCTGCATCGGGCGAGACCCGCACGGTGGCGGTGTCCCCGGTGCTCAGCCAGTCACCGGCCTGCGGCATGGCGATCGCCTCGACGACCGGGCCCTGCTCCAGGCTGATCCGGTAGCGGACCGTTGCGCCCTGGAAGCTGGCCACATCGATGTGCCCCCGCCAGGTGCCCGGTCCGGAGATGTCCCCGGGGCGAGCCTTCGAAACGAGGAGGTCTTCCGCCCGGAGGCACAGACTGGTCGGGCCGGTCCCGTTGGGGACCTCGTTCACCGGCAAGGACACCGGGTGGTCGGTGAGAGTGGCGATGTGCCTGCTGCCGTCCTTGGTGACGGTGCACGGGAAGATGTTGCCCACCCCGAGGAAATCGGCGATGGACTTGGTCGAGGGCGCCGCGTAGATCTCCTGCGGTGTCCCGATCTGCACGATCCGGCCGTGCTGCATCAGCGCGATCCGGTCGGCGAGGGCGAATGCCTCGATCTGGTCGTGGGTGACGTACACCGTGGTGAGGTTCAGGTCGAGCTGGATTTCGCGCAGTTCGATCCGCAGCCGTTCGCGGAGCCGGGCGTCCAGGTTGGACAGCGGCTCGTCGAGCAGCAGCACGCTGGGCTGCATGACCAGGCTGCGGGCCAGCGCGACGCGTTGCATCTGGCCGCCCGAGAGTTGGCTGGCACCCCGGCTCTCGAAGTCCGACAGGCCGACAACGGCCAGGGCCTTGCGGACCCTCTTGGCCGCCTCCTCCTTCGGGACCTTTTTCATCTTCAGCGAGAACGCCACGTTCTCGAACACCGTGCGGTGCGGCCACACGGCGTAGGACTGGAAGACCATGCCGACGTTGCGCTTGTACGGGGCGACGCTGACCCGGCGTTCGGAGTCGTGGACGACGGTGTCGCCGATGGTGATCCGGCCGCCGCTGGGCTGTTCCAGGCCGGCGATGCAGCGCATGGTGCTGGTCTTGCCGCAACCGGACTGGCCGAGCAGGACCAGTGATTCGCCGTCGGCGATCTCCAGGTCCAGCTCCTTCACCACCGTGTTGCCGCTGTACTGCAGGCTCAGATGCTCGAGGGTGATCTTCATTGGTCTTCCTCTCCGACACGACGTCTCCATCGTGAAGGCTCGGCTGGTGCGAGGGATAGGGGCAGAGCGGTACAGCGGCGGAGCGGTCAGGCGACAGTGGTCCGGGCGCGGGTGTGGGCTTCGCTGGTGGTGGCGTTCAGCGGCGTCGCCGCGGGCACGTAGACGAGGGCATCGACGATGCGGCGGGAGTTGCGGCGAAACGCCGCGGTTCGGCCCGTGGTGTCGTCGGTGATCGCAACTGTGATCGGTCCGCTGAGCGTGCCGATCCGGTAGGTGGGCCGAGCCGGGGCCAGCTCGTGCACCAGGCTGCCCGGGACAGTGGCGGCGGCGGCCAGCGCGACCGCACTGGTCAGGCCGATCGCCGGGTGCGGCGCGCTCATCGAGATCATCCGGGCGTTCAGCTCGACGTCGTTGTCCCGGCCGCCGGCGACAACGCCGACCTTGGGGACCGACTGGTCGTTGTCGGGCAGGCCCATGGCGCGGGCGGCGCTGCGGCGGAGTTCGGCGAAGAACGGCATCTTGCCGGCCACCGTGTCGGCGTCATCGTTGCCGGTCAGCCCGATGCTCTCGGCGCGGATCACCGCGACCGGCGCACCCGCGTCGATCAAGGTGACCGCGTAGTCCGATCCGGCGACGGTCAGCTGGTCGACCGGATTACCGGTGGGCAACAGGGTTCCGTGCGTGGACCAGGTCTGCTCGGTGAATCCCAGGTCGACCGGTACACCGGGGAAGGGCACTCCGCGGACGAGTTGACCGCCCTGTGACGGTGGGGTCCCGTAGGGGGTGGGGACCGCGGCCCGCAGGACCAGACCGGTCGTGGTGTTCACCATGGAGAACTCGGTGAGGTCATCGCCGAGCGCAACCAAGCGGTGCTGGACGACGTAGAGCGCGAGCGCGGTGGCGCAGTTGCCGCAATTGCTCAGCCATTCCACCCGTGGGTGATCCACGCTGACCTGGGCGAACGAGTAACTGACCACATCGCGAGCCTGATTCGGACCGCGGGTCTCGACGATGATGGCCTTGCTGGTGGTGGACGTCGCACCACCGATGCCGTCGATCTGCCGCAGATCCGGGCTGCCGAACGCGCGGAGCAGGAATTCGTCCCTGCTCACCGGCAGCGCGTCGACGTCGGCCGCCTGAAAGATCCAGCACTTGCTGGTCCCTCCGCGTACCCAGGACGCCGGCACCGCCAGTTCTGCCGAACCAACCTCGATGCCGGTCATCGTTCCCTTCCTACATCCATCGGTATATGCATGGATCCTACTGTATACAATGGGATGCGCATGTCAACAGGTGTGTGCCAAGTAACATCGGAGTGTGGAATCGCATGCAAATGCCAGCACGCGGATACGGTGACGCTCAGCGTTCGGCGAGTGCGTTCGCGCCCCGCGCGCTGCCCACGAGAAGGGATTTGCTGATGAGCGTTCCGGTGTACGACCAACTCCGTGCGCTGATCCTCAATGACGACATCGGACCGGACACAATGCTGGTGGAAACGAGCCTTGCCACTCGGCTGGGGGTCAGTCGCACTCCCATCCGGGAGGCGTTGCGCCGCCTGGAGCAGGACGGTCTGGTCGAACGCACCAGCCGGGGGACGAGGGTGGTCGAACGAAGCCCGGAGCAGATCCTGGAGATCTACGAACTGCGGATCCTGCTGGAAGGTCAGGCGGCGCGCGCCGCGGCCGAGCGGGCGACCAGCCTGGACATCAACCGGTTACGCGCGATCCATGAACAGATGGTTGCCGCCGGACCAGACCAGGAAGCGGACCGGGTCCGGTTGAATCGGCTTTTCCACGAGGCGCTGTGGGCGGCCAGTCACAACGGAACCCTCGTCGACGTCATCGATCGCCTCATCGCGCACCTGCATCCGCAGACCACTCTCAAATTCCCCGGCCGCTGGGAGAAAATACTTCAAGAGCACGGCGAGCTACTCGGGGCAATCACCGAACACCGCGCCGATGACGCGGCGGCGATCGCCACCGAGCACATGACCCAGGCCCGGGAGATCCGGTTGCAGTTGTACGCCGGGGCCCTCGGTGACCACATCACCGAACGCGGGGCCTAGCTCTGCGCAATGGGGCGCCGCCGCCTGCGGCAACGCTCCCAAAGATGCTGTGCGGCCCTGTGATGACTTTCTCGGTCGCCCGCCGTCACACCTACCATGACCTCCATCACCGACGAACTTCTTCCACTCGACGAGCCGGCCTTTGCCGCCCGCGTCGAGCCGCACCGCCGGGAGTTGCACGTCCACTGCTATCGCCTGCTCGGGTCGTTCGAAGAGGCCGAGGACCTCGTTCAGGAGGCGTTCCTGCGCGCGTGGCGCCGGCGCGAGACGTTTCAGGGTCGGTCATCGGTGCGCGCATGGCTGTACCGGATCGCGACGAACGCCTGCCTCGACGCGCTGGACAAGCGCCCGCGGCGGCCCAGCGCCAGTGGTGAGATCGCCTGGCTGCAGCCGTATCCCGATGAGCTCCTCGAGCAGCTGCCCGACCGGCGCGAGGGTCCGGAGGACCTGGTGCTCGCGAAGGAGACCGTCGAGCTGGCGTTCATCGCCGCGATTCAGCACCTCGCCCCGCTGCCGCGCGCGGTGCTCGTGCTGCGCGACGTTCTCGGCTGCTCGGCCAGGGAAACCGCACGGCTGCTCGAAACCACAGAGGCGTCGGTCAACTCGGCGCTGCAACGCGCGCGGGCCGGGCTACGGAAGCACCTGCCCGCCGACCGCGACGCATGGCCACACTCCGCCGAGACGACCGCCGCCGAGCGAGACCTGCTCGCCCGCTACATCGACTGCAGCGAACGCCTCGACGTCGGGGGCCTGGCCGCGCTGCTGCATTCCGGCGTCCGCTTCTCGATGCCCCCCCTACCCGGCACCTGGACGGGCAAGTCCGCGGTCGTCCAATGCTGGGTGGACGGCGGGTTCGGGGCGGAAACGTTTGGCAGTATGCGGTGCGTGCTCACCCACGCCAACGGCCAGCCCGCGATCGCCGCCTACGTGCGCATGCCCGGCGACGCCACCTACGAACCGCTCGCCATCGAGGTCCTGCGGCTGCGAGACGGGTTCGTCACCGAAGTCGTCACCTTCGACCGCACGGTGTTCCAGCACTTCGACCTTCCGGCCACCCTCGACGCTGTGGTCGGCACGAGATGAACACCCCCGCCGCCATCACCGTCACGCCGGTCTTCGTCGCCGACCTGCTCGCCGAGGATGAGCGGATGCCGGTCTACGTGCACGTCATCGACCACCCCGACGGGCGGGTGCTGGTCGACACCGGCCTGACGGAACTGCACCCGGCGGTCGCGGACATGGATCCGCGCCTGCGACCGCTGAACGGGCAGGACTTCGATCTCACCGGCATCGACATGGTGGTCAACACACACCTGCACTTCGACCACTGCGGTGGCAACCACCTGTTCGCCGGCAAGCCGATCTACGTGCAGCGTCGCGAACTCGACGCCGCGCGCAGCATGGACGACTACACCATCCGCGAGTGGGTCGACGCCCCCGGCGTGCGGTACGTGCCGGTCGACGGCGAGCTCGAACTGCTAGCCGGGGTCCGGCTCGTCCCGGCGCCCGGCCACACATCGGGCTCTCAGGTGGTCGTGATCGACAACGGCGGGCATCCGGTCGTCGTTGCCGGCGACGCGGCTGTGTGGTTCGGCGAACTCGACGAGCCGAAAACCGAAGGCCAGTTACTGATCTGTGCGCTCGACCCAGAGGCGGTCTGGCTCGCGCACACGCATGAGCCCTGGAGGCCCCGGGCCGTTTGAGAGGTTCGCGTCGTCCGGTCACGTACTCGGCCGGGGGAGCGCCGAGAGCGGGACGGTCACCGCTCCCGGACGACGTAGGTCAGGTGGGTCACCCGCTCGGTCGGCTCCGCGCGAACCTGCTTCAGCGCGACGCGAGCCGCGTCGATGCCTTCGAACAGGCGGATTCCCGAGCCGAACAGCACGGGCGAGAGCGCGATCGTGAATTCGTCGATCAGGCCGGCGTTCAGGTACTGAAGGATCGTCCTGCCGCCGCCCGCGATGCGGACGTCCCGGTCGCCGGCGGCCTCGCGGGCACGGTCCAGCGCGGCCTCGAGCCCGGAGTTGACGAAGTGGAAGGTGGTGCCGCCCGGCCGCTCCCAGGAGTTCCGCTTCTCGTGCGTCACGACGAAGACCGGTGTGTGGAACGGGGCGTTCTCCGGCCACATTTGCTCGCCGGCGTCGAACATCCGCTTGCCCATCACGCTCGCGCCGGTGCGTTCGAAGGTCTCGCGCACGATGTCGTTGTCGCGGCCTTCCTCGCCGCCCTTCCCGAGGGTCAGATTCTCCCGGAAGAACCGCGTCGGGAAGATCCAACGCTGCAGTTCCATCCATTGCTGCCCCATCAGCTCCTCGCTGGACTGGGGCGCGATGAAACCGTCCAGCGACATCGACACGCTGAAGAACACTTTCCCGGCCATCAGTCCTGCCCTGAATTCAGCGGTGAATTCCGGACGGTGTCGGTGACGTAGGCAGCCAGGTGGCTCAGGGTCTGCCGGCCGCCCTCGATCGCGTGGTACTTCTCGACCGCCTTGTCGCGTAGCTCCTTGGTGGGGAACACCGTGCGCATCTCGATCCGGGTCGCCTCGCCGTCCGGCGCGAGGGTCAGGACAGACTCGAACGCATTTGGGTCGCCGCGGAACTCACCGTGCAGCAACGCGATCCGCTCCGGCGGCACGATCTCGGTCCAGCGGATCCATTCCGGGTAGTCGGTCCCGTCGGGTCCGTGCATCACGAAATCCCATTCCCCGCCGACGTGGAACTCGAATGCCCGCGTGGTGGTGGTGACGCCCTCCGGTCCCCACCACCGCGACAGGTGCCGCACCTCGGTGAACGCCTCGAACACCAACTCCGGTGAAGCGTCGATCACCCGGCCGATCACGATCTCGCGATCGGCCGTCCCGGACGGCGCCGTTCCTCGTTGCGTCGCGCTCATCAGCTACCCCTGCCTTGTCTGCTTGAGGTCCTGCACGTACTCGTCCAGCCGGTCGAAGCTCTCGTTCCAGAACCGCTCGAACCCGCCGGTCCATTCGTGGACCGGTCGCAGCCCGCGGACGTCAAGCCGGTAGAGGCGTTGCTTGCCTGCCTGGCGATCTCGCACCAGCCCGACCTCCCGGAGCACCCGCAGGTGCTTGGAGGCACCCGGCTGCGTCATCCCCAGCTGCCGGGCCAACTCGGTCACCGGCCGCTCACCCGCCCGCAGCAGCACCAGGATCTCGCGGCGCTGCGGCTCGGCGATCGCATTGAAGACGTCCGACGTCGTCGCTGCCCGTGCCATGGACGAATGATATGCCGATATCGGTATACGTCAAGGTGTTGGAAGACGTGGACCGCGACCCCGGCTTCGGACGTGACTTCGGGACGCGTCGCCGGGGGACAGTGCAGCGTCAGGTAACGAAACGGCGAGTTCCCAAGACGTCCGTCAGCAGGATTCCGCTGAGGGACACCCCGTCATTCGCGCATGAGGCGACAGCATCGTTGCGGCTTCGAACAAGCGCGCCCGTTAGCCGGATCAGATCAGCGACGGCTTCCCGCACGAACCTTCCACGCGATCGCCGCGAACATCACCGTGAATCCGGCAACGCCAATGGCGATGCCCACAGCCAATTGGGCCTGCGACGCGATCTCGCCCGCCATCAACAGAATCAACCCGACCAGGAAGGCGAGGGCGCTGACAATCTTCCGGTGATGCCGGAGGTGGTCGAGGTTGACGGCGTTCACGAATGTCGGGTCGTCGTCGCGGAGGGCGCGCTCGATCTCGTCGAGAGTGCGCTGCTCGTCGTTGGTCAGCGCCATGGCGGATCACTCCTTCGTACACGTCCCGGGTGATCGGGCGACGGTTGGGTGACCGCTCGAGACCGGGCCGGCTATCCCTTTCGTCGGCATGCCCGACGGGCACACTCAACGGTAGAGAGATGGGGTCGGCTGAGCGCAGGGCCGAAAGACCTCCGTCATCCGGGCAAAGTTGAGTCGGGTCGGTCGGTCCGGCCCTCGCGTCGTCTGCCGAGCAGGATCGGATCCTCGCCCGGGCACGCAACGCGCTGCAGCCTCAGCGGCCATGACCGATCAGACTGCGCCGGAACGGTAGGGTTTGCGGCGGGGCGGTAGCTCAGCCGGTCAGAGCAGCGGACTCATAATCCGTCAGGTCGTGGGTTCGAGCCCCACTCGCCCCACGAAAACCTCTGAGCGACAGAATGTCTGCCGCTCCATGGTCACCGATTCGTTTAGGGCGCACTCGCCATAAAACGCAGAATGGGGCCGCTGACTCTTGGACTCGGTTGGCTGTGAAACGGCTGAGTTGGCCTTCGGTGCGCCAGCGATCTCCGCCGAGTAGTCGCATGGTCGACCGGGTGCCGGGATCGCTGTGCCGGCACTGTCGGCGATCCGGCCGCTGGCCGTACACCCGGCCGGTGCCGACCAGTCGCTGGGTAGTCACGGAACGATGACCGCGCATTCCCTGGGGGACGCGGCGCGCATGACCGACTGGCGTCACGCAGGAAATGCTTGGCCCATCTGATGCGGACAGCGGGCATGCTCTGAGGATGGACAGCTCGGGACCGGCCGAATCAGGGGCTCGCAGTCAGGGCTGCCGTGATTGGTGATGTTGACAGCATCAAGGTGGCGGTAGCCAACAACATGCTCGGTCTAGATGAGTTCGGCGGCTTCGAGGACCTACTCCTGGGCTACCTGAACGGTTCGCTCCTTGGCCACCGGTGGCTCGTTGCGCCGCGGCGCCGCCCGGATCACCGCCGACGACGCACCTGCGAATCAAGGCATGGCGCACGCCACGTCCCGCCGGCCCATCCGATGATTCAGCGACCGCTTCCCGAGCCGTAACCACCGCCGGCCCTGCCGCGGTCGGCGGTCCGCATTGCTTCGGCACGGAGAGCCTGATACGGGCTCACCCTCCGACCGCGGTCGGCCGCGGGAAGCACGACGAGGTCAGCGTCGTCCCGCAATCCGTCCCCGAGATACACCGTGTCGCCGTCGTTTGGGCGGCGAGCGTCGAACCCATCAGACCGGCGGCCCCGACGTTTCCCGGGTGGAATGGTTCGAATTCCCCCGTCAATGATGGCCTACCGATCCCCGGTACGCCGACGGCATCAGTACAACGGTCCCGCCCCGGGAGACGCGTATTTGCAAGTTCCTGCCGGCTCAGGCCGGAGCCGCCAGCAGTGTCTACGACAGGCCCAGGACCTGTTCTGGGACGGCGCGGCATCAGCCGGCGAGGGTGCTCTGCAGGAGGCAGATGCTCATCGCGATGATCATGACGATGGGACCGGCTGCGGCAATGGTGATCCGATGGTTGGTGAACGGTTCCATGATGTCCGGCCGGCGGGGTGATCAGCAACAGCTGGGTGGTGGCCAAGGGAAAGACAGCATGACGTGGGGAGATGACCGGGCGGGTGGCAGCACCTAGTGCTGTGTCTCATGATTGGTTTATCTTTCCGAGAGCGACCCGTCCGCGGGCAACCTTGGCCAGGATCTGCTCCGCCTTCGCCGACGCGGACAGCACGTCAGCGAACGTCACCTGGTAGGCCTCGTCCACCACCAGCAGCCCGATGGGCGGGGCGTCCCGGCCGGCCGACGCGCCCGCGGTGGCAGCGACCGTGCGGACCACCACGTGGTTGGCAGGAACGGTCGCGCCGGGGGAGCGCGCCGGGATCGCGCGGAGCACCACGCCAGGCGGGACGTCGTGCTGCTCCACTCCGCGCATCGCCAGGCACATCGTGTTCGGCGGAGTCACCGCCGCGATCCGGCCCGCGATGTCCTTCGCCTGCTCGCGGGCGAACGTCGCGACCGCCACGGTGATGTCGCTGCGGGTCACCAGGTGCGCCACCACATCGCGGATGAGCGTCGACTTCCCTGCTCCAGGAGGGGAGTCCACCACCGTCACCGGCTGACCGGACCACACCCGGTACAGCGCGCGGGCCGTCACCGACCCGACGACGATCCGCGGCAACGCGTCCTCCGGGCTCCACTCCGGGTCGCCGCCTGCGCGCTCCGTGACGGCCTGCGTCAGCAGGTCCGGGTCAAGGTCCGCCTGTCCCAACATGCCCGAGATGTATGCGGCGGTGACGGGCCTACCAGGGTGATGGCGGCAGTTGACTTCGGGTCAGAAGGTTGGGGGTTTAATCCCTCCGGGCGCACCTGGATTGACAGTCAACCGGCGTGCGCCGGCCTTTCCCGACTGAGAACGGCTGGACCGGTAGAAACAGTAGCGGATTTAGCCGACGGCTACCCGAGCATCTACTTCGCGTCGTCGCATCCGCTTGCGGCGGGCACGCGCACCGGCAACCACGGCGGCCCCCACGACCGCACCGGTAGCCAGGCCCAGCGCGAACGAGCCCCGGTGAAAATTCAGGCTCCAGGTCCAGTCCATTACTCGTCGCAAATTGATCACGATGGGAGTCTAGAACTGAGACTGTCTTTGATTCTCTGGACATTCCGACAGGTCCTGGCACTCGTCAAGGATGCTGCGCATCGCTGTGCGACGGCCTCCGGCCGCGCTTGACCAGCGCCAGGACCTCTGGACTTGTTCCACTAATGAAGAGCTGGCTGGTCAGGTCCGCCGTAGGCGTTGTCAAGAGGACCCATCCGGCATTGCGCGACGAATGCTAAGCGCCTTGAACCGCACACATCCCCATCGTGACCACACCGCTAATCACCGCCGGCCAGGCCGTCGCCGCATTTCGACGCCACCCGCATCGATGCGGCCCGGATCGCCGGGCACCCGGTTCCGCGGTGCGCGGTCCCGACCGCACTGCGGCGCGACTCGGTGGCGCCGGACGGTTCCACCGCGGTGTTCTTCCGGGTGCAACGGCGGACGTTGGTGCAGACGTCAGGCTCTCAACCGGAGGTCCCGGCGAGCGCGGCGAGCATCGCGGAAGCCATCACGTCTCCCGGTGCGGTCGCGGTGGCGTTGAACCCGGCGGCCATGCGAGCCATGGTGGAGATCACTGTGCGCCGCGGCGCGAGAGCCGAGACGTCCGAAGCGGCGGGACGGGTCCGGGGTGCAGGGGCGCTGTCCATGCCCACGCGGATCAAGCGGGGCAAGGTCGTGGTGATGCCCGACGACGACCACACCCCCGACCTGGGCTACGCCAACTTCACCGGGCTGAGCATGACCGGTGACGACCTCACCGGGACCTTGACCGAACAGAAAGGCGCGGTGCGCTCGTTCGCGATGCTCCTGGACGCCCTCACCGCGAACACCACGGTGCTGATCACGACCGAGCCCTTCCTCGGCAGCGCGCCGCGGGTGTACGGCGGCCGGTGGGGTTCAAGCCAGGATCTGCCTCCCGCAAAGGCTTTTGTCTTTATGCAATTCAGGTTTCAGATGCCACCGCGCGCGCCGGTTACCAAAGCGGGAGGATGGCTGGTTGTGGACGGCGGATCTTGGACCGTCAATTCGGCCGGAACGAATCAGGTGGAGATCGCGCTCGGGAATCGGGTCACGAAGTCGAGGACATGCACCCAGGTCGGCCGGACGGAGATCCGTGCCATGGGCGAACCGCGGAGCGGCGCGACCCAGGCCTCCCCGAGTTCGTCTCCCATGTACCGCCGCGCCGCGGCCTCGTACTCCGGGGCGAGGTCGTCGAGCATCTCGACCCGAGCCTGGCCGCGGATCAGCAGCGCCTTGTAGGGCCACGCACGCTCGTCGTCGATGGTGATGGCGACGTCCGGACGGTCGGCGAGCACGAGGAGCTTCGGCGCCCGCACAGGTGTACCCATGATGATCACCGTGCCGGCGCAATGGAACCAGATAGGGACGACTCGCGGCGTGCCGTCCGTCCAGGTGTATGCGAGCCGGGCAACCTGCGTCGAGCGGAGCAACTCCCGAGCGACGGGATCGTCGAGGAGGGCGATGTCAAAAGGTTCAGCGGTCATGGTCGATTCCATTCCACGATGCCACACGCAGATGGCCAGGGTCACTCAACTGTCTCGCGCACGCCGGTCTCCGTCCAGAGGTCCGGCCGACCGATCTGCTCCAGGTCACCCACTCGGAAGATTGCGCACTGCCTTGCTCTGTGACCCGTTCGACCTCACCATCGGGTTTGCGCAGATCCATAAGCGAAACGATCGGCCCGTATAACTCAAACGCACAGCGCTCGCCGCAGCGTGGCCACGCCGGGGGAACAGTCATGATCACCGTCATGACAGTCACCGGTCGCTCGAAATGCGTTACTCGAGCGGGCTTACTTGGCTCTTCCTCGTCAGGGCGCCATAGCTCTCGACACGTCCGGGAACCGGCGGTTAAGTCCACCGCCTCACCCGCGGACGGCCCCCGCTGGTCGTCGCGCCACTGTTCCTCACCGCTGGAACCGTTTCCCTGGCATCCCACGGCGGAGGATAGACACCGCCGGGTGCTATCGAAGTCCTTGGCCGTGACGACGGCGCGTACCCGTCGCCCTCCGGCAGCATCGACGACGTGAGCCACGTCTTCGCCAGTACCCGGATGACATCCAGGTACTGCCGCGCAGCGGATGGCCCTCGCCCTCGCCGACGCGGGCTTCCCACGACGGCTCGGCCACAAAAGTCGCGGTCGCGAACGGGCTCGCGTCGCGAGACGCGGTCAACGCGAACGGCTGAACCACCTGGTTCTGGGACGCCCGGATCCGCGGGCAAGCTACCTGATCACGGCCTCCGTCGGCGACTACGACTTGCGATCTCAAAGACGCCCACCTCGTTGGCGGGTCGGTCAACGGACACAGCAAGAGCGGAATCGCGGAGCGGCAGACCGCTGGGAGGACGGGCCGCGCGATGAGCAACCCAGAATGGGATGGCATGTGCATGGGATCGTGGGGCTACGAGGACGGCAGCTCGGAGGACGGCGCATCTTCGTGGGCGAAGGCCGACAACAGTCGCGACACTTCCGCAGTTCGGCCGAGCCAGGGCACGTGGCCTGTGTCGAGTACCTCGACCCGGGCGTTGGGGATCATGGCTGCGACTGATCGGGCAACGGTCTCGCCGCCCAAGGGGTCGCGGGCGCCCCAGACCAGCAGAGTCGGCACCCGGAGATGATGCAACTCGTCGGGACGAAACCGCATCGAGGGTCTCATCCCGCCGCGGGCGAACGGAGTGAGGAACACCCGGAACTCCGCCCGCGTGGCCCTCGCGAGCGCAGGATCCCTTTGCGCAGCCACCAGGCTGTCGAGCAGGTCCGGGTGCCGGACGATGGTGTCGCCCTCGCCGACAATCCGCATGAAGCGGACGACGCCAGCTCGGCTCGAAGGGATGAGCCGGGAGAGAATGTCACCCAGCACGGGGGTCGTCATTACGCGCATGGGCGGCGGCGCCGTGGTGCCCGGGAGAAGCGGCGTGGCCCCCAGCAGGGCCAACCGGCGCACGCGACCGGGCCGCGCCAGCGCGTACCAGAGTGCCCAGGCGCCGCCTCCAGAGGCGCCAACAAGCATTGCCTTGCGCAGACCCAGCGTGTCCAACAGGTCGTCCACGACCTCTACGACCGCCTCGCGGTAGTGCCGCGCCGGCAGAATGACCGGGTCGCTGAGCCCCGCACCCGGCCGATCCACTGCGATCGAATGCACGTCCGGCATGTGCTCGATCAGCGAAAGGTGGGACAGCCCACTGGTGCTCGTGCCATGCAGGTGAACGACCGGCGTGCCGTCCCCGGCCTCGATGAGGTGCACCCGCACGCCCGAGCGAAGCGTCACGAGCCCGCTCCGCCCACCCGCGGCGGCGACGGCGCGGTCGAATATTTCCTTCATGACTGCGGAGGTGTGGGCCTCCGCACCGCCAAGTCCGGACGCCAGGTTGTGCTTCGTTTCCATGGTGGTCTCCTGTCTCCGAGTGCCGCCGTCTCCTTAAATGGTCGGCCCCTGCGGGTGCCCTCGAATAGTTCGGATTCCGAACTCGCCCGTAGCTGATGGCGGTGGGAGCATGGGCCGCATGGGGTCGAGCGACTTCGCCGGCTATTGCTCCTTCACCAAGGCCATCGAGCACCTCGGGGACAGTTGGAGCCTGCTCATCCTGCGTGAGCTGGGCATGTGCGGGTCCCAAGGATTCAACGAACTCGCCGGCGCGTTGCCCGGTCGCATTTCCAGGTCCGTGTTGAGTGACCGCCTGCACCGACTGGAGACACTCGGACTCGTAGGTCGTGCCGATCGCAGCGCCCGGCAGGTGCCCTATCGGCTCACGACCGCCGGGGAGGGGCTCTTGCCCACCCTGCTGTCGCTTCGCGGCTGGGCGGCGACCTGGATGCCGGACGACCCGGAGATGGTCGAGCGCGACCCGGCTGTCGTCGTCGGCTGGCTTGCGCAGCGGACCGATGCCACTCAGCTGCCTGACCGCAGGGTGGTTCTCGAGATCAGTACCGGCCCACGCGACCAGGTGCGGTACTGGCTCGTCCTCGAAGAGAACGTCGCTCCTTATGGGTGTTTCGAGGACCCCAGACTCGATGACGGGCGCTATGTCTACGTCATCGCCGGGGCGAGTGTTCTGCTCGCCCTGGCCACCGGAAGGCGCGGCTGGGACGGCGCCCTCCGGGACGGGTCCGTCCTCGCCTACGGCAACCCGACGCTGACCTCGCAGCTTTCCGGGTGGTTCCTACCCGCAGACGGCGCTCCGCCCGGAGCCGCGTCCGAATCGTCGGCCGAGGAGTCCGTTGGGCGTCCGCGGGAATGACCGACGGCGACGCGGACGCTCTGGCACTCGTCACCTTCTCGTTCCAATGGTGAATGTGCAGATTTCCAGTTCAATACGGTCTTCGAAATGCTGCTGGACAAGTCCTTGTGAACCACGACGGTGAGCAACGAGGACCAGTCGGCCGGCGACAGTGCCGGCGACCCGCATGATTGCGGTGACGACGGCAAAGGCGACCATCCCCAGCAGCCCGATCCGCGCCAACACCGGTGCCGCGGCGAAGGCCTTGCGGACCGAGTCGACCAGGGCGCGAATCGCTGCCGGATCGACCCAGTCGGACAAATAGTCAAGAAGCTGCCCTGGCCCGACGATGACGTGTGCGGTCGGCTTGGGGAACGTTTCGAGACGCGCCTGAGATGAGCCGACAACCATGTGTCGGGGCCGACCAAAGCACTCCGTCGCTGATTGCGGCTGGGCTGACAACGCTGATAGCGCCGGAGCCTCCCACGCGGAGGACCGGTCATCGTGAATCGGACGAGTCCCTCGGCCGTGTACTCGACCCGGGCCCGACTGTTCACCCTCCCCGGCGAGCGGTACGACGGCGAACCAGCCTCTCGGTCAGCCCGCCCTACTGCCAACCGATTGACCGCCCAGTCATGGCACCGAGATCATTCACGCCACCATCGGAAAGAGCATCGCCGATCTGCCCGAAGGGGTCAGCGACGGTGCCCGAAGGCCCCGTGACAGCAGGTCCGCCGGTTCCTACCGTGGACGCATGCGCGGTCGGGCAGGCCCGATGGTCACGGACGAGGCCGCCCGACTCTTGACCGGGCGGTTGATGTTACCGACCGGTGTCGTGTTGCTTCCGTTCAGCCCGAGAACCGCGCCGCTGCCGGATTCGGTTCGCCTGTTCGACGTCCGGTGGGGGCCATCTGGGCCCGGCCGGGATCGATTCCGCGGGGCCGCGGTGCTCGTCGGGCGTGAAGATTTCGTCCTCGACCTCGGTGACCAACTGGATTTCCAGCAGCTGCTGACCGTGCTCTGGCCGCAGAGCGCAGGGTTGTTGGCTGAAGTCATCGCCCGCTACATGCGGCGCGGCCCGTTCGACATTCTCGTGACCGAGCGGTCACCCGGCGGCGGCATCGTCGACCCGGTCGACCTCGCGCGGATAAGATGCCGTCCACCGGTCCGCTCGACCCTGCCCGATCGCCAAGAGCAGATCGGGTTCGACAGCTTCCGGCTCGACACCGAGGACGTGGACGGCAACGTCACGTTGGCGGTCGACCGCTGGACCGCGACCCGCCGGCTGGACCGAACGATTGTCGTGCAGACCACGGTGTTGACCAACGGTCTGCACGGCTTGCGAGACGGATACCGGTGACCGTTCCGGGGCGCAAGTCGCCCCCGATTCACCGCCGGCCATCCCGCTCCGGCCACCTGGACCAGGCGGGCTCGGCCGAGCAGGCCCACGGCGCGCCGGCCCCGCCGAGCTCATACGATCTCGTCGTCCGCCTGCAGCGGGAGGTGGGAAACAAGGGTGTGACCGGCGTTCTTTCCGGTCAGGTTGCGCCGCCGCCGATGTACGACCCGCTCGGCGCGGCGATCGCGAAGACCGCGAACCAGGATCTGATTTCGGTCAACGAGCGACCCGACGAGGTCACGCTCGACCCGGTCAAGCCAGTCAATCCGGCCAATGCGGCGGTGATGCCACCCGCGACTCAAGCCAAGGTTTTGGCGGCCCGCGCGACCTTGAGCCGGATCCCCAAGATGGACAGCTCCGACCTCGAGACCCTGAAGCGAACCACTCCGGGAGCGCCGGTGCTGGAACTCATCAAACGCCGGGAGGTGCTGCGGGACGACATCGCATACCAGCAATCGCAAATGTCGGGCCGAATGCCGGCCGCTCGGCTGCCGGACGACCAGATGGCCGCGCTGGACGCAGAACTCGCCCCGTTCCAGCAGCAGATCTCATACGACGATGCCGAAATCACCAAGACCCAAGAACTGATCGACACCATCGTTCGCGGGGCCGGGTCCCCGGATGAGGCCGGTTTGGTGTCGACCCTGACCAAAGACTTCCCGGAATTGTTCGTGCGTCGGGCCAAGTTGATCGCCTTTGAGCAGCTGTCGCAAAACGCCGAGGTGGCCACCAATGAAGCGAACCGGTACGGCCTGGGAATTCCCGGGTTGGGAGCCGGGGCCAATGCCAATCCGGCCGACTTCGCCACCAAACCCCAGGACATCGGTGGGTTGCGCCGGGGCGCACACCGTGTGCTGGTGATCGACCGGGAAATCGCAAAGATCCAGGCTGCGCAACAAGCAGCCAACCAGGCCGCCCGGGACGCGACGGTGCCAACCTCGGTGGAAGGCGGCGAGAACTCGGGTGCCGGTGCCGGTTCGTACGCCACCACGGCGCCGGAATTGCCGGACCTTTCCGCAAGCAACGAGCAGTTGGCACAGTTGACCACCGAGCGCGACGCCATCCGGCTGCAGTTTCCCATTTTGTACCGGCCGGGACTGGACCTGGGCGCTCTGACGGCGCGCCTCCGACGACGAGGTCGCCCGCGCGACCGGATCGGAAATCGGCACACTGCTGACCAACATCACCGACACCCGGCGTGCGATCGCCAACGACGAGCTCAAGGTGTGGAACCTGCGCGGCATCGTCGATCTCACCCTGCAAGATCTCGGCATCCCGCCCGAGTCCCCACTCATGCAGGTGGTGCAGCGTCACGCCGGCACGGGCAGCGACGAAGGGTTGTTGCACAAGGCGTTCGTCGCCCTCGGGGTCGTCGCCGGAATTGTCGCCACGCTGGCCACCGGAGGGACCGCACTGATCGCCGCCGCGGTCTCGATGGGCATCAGCGGCTACGAGGTCGCGAAGAGCGTGAAGGAGTACGGCGTCGAGACGGCCGCCAACAACGTCGCCCTCGATCCGGAGCTGGCCGACATTTCGATCAACGACCCGGAAATTATGCCCATCATGCTCAATCTCGTCGGCCTGGTCGCCGGGGCCGCCGATCTACGGCGGGCGATCACCGCCCTCCGCGCCCCGGCGAAACTACTGGCCGAAGGCGGGGATCTGGTTCCTTTCGCCACGGCCGCCCGTAGGGTGCTACCGCTGGAAGAGGCCAATCGCTTGGCGGCCGCCGCCGGTCGCATGGTGGGCCACGACGAGGGCGTGCTCAACACCCTGCTCGCCATCGAGAACACCTACAATCACTCCGACCTCCAACAAGTCACAAAATTACTGACCCAGCATGCCGAGGTCGGGTACGCGAAAACATTCGATCGAATGGCCAGCGCTGGTCGGGTGCATCCGCTGAACGAATCGGCGGTGCGGCAGTACATGGGTGAACAATTCGTGCATCAGGTCAATGACCCGTTCTTGAGGGCGTGGTACGACCCCACTTCCAGGCGACTGTTCGTCAAGGAAGGCATGAGCGCGGAGGCCTTCGGCTCCTGGGCGGTCCACGAAACCAGCCATCATTTCCAGGAACTCGCGGTCTTCGCCAGTTCGGCGAGTTTCCAAGGGGAGTTCCAGGCTTTCCGCATGCAGCAGCAGTACCTGCATTCATTGGAGGCCGCGGCCGGGGCCGACGCGGTGCCGCTGTCGATGCGGTGGCTGACCAACGCGACCGACGAGGCCATCGCCGCTCGGATCGAATTGTGGTACGGCCACCAGGCGCCCGCTGTGCTCGAAGGCGAAGCCATGATGCAGCCGCTCCTGGACCTGCTTAGTCAATTGGAGAATCAGACTGCGAGAGTTCCGAAAGCGCCATGAGAGTCGCACCAGCTTGCGAGGGCGGCATCGAACACAACCCTCGAGCCTGCGAGGGCGCCATCAGACACCGACCGGACCAGTCCTGGGTGCTGTCGCAACCCTGGCAATGCTGCCAAAGCGGGCTCACTGCGATCGCAGCAGGCCGGCCCGGTATCGTGCCCAGACCTCAAGGTGAGGTGGGCGCCTAGCGGGCACAGGGGGGAGGCGCCCACCAGGCAAACGCACCGGAAGGGTAAACCGGGGCGCATTCAAGACTGTTCCCGTTTGGACGCTGTCCTGACCATTACCCGGCCGGGTGAATTGCGCGCGGGAACGACTCGCACGGCGGCATCGACGGATCAGGGCCACTGTATCGAGGGGCAGTCAGGTGATCCCGCGGGTCCGATTCGGCAGCAATTCTTTTCCGTACACGGACCGTCAGCGCCGTTGTCGACCTGTACCCGGCTGACCGAGGTTGATAGTCACCCGTTCGAGAGTGGTTGCGGCGGTGATTGGTCCACGGCGGTGTGGCTCGCGGGGTACGCATCCGGTCGATATGGCTTGAAAGCCAGGCGGCGCCTTGCACCGCATCGGGCGGCCCCTGCGTCATCGATGATGGCCGCAAGGAACCGCCCCGGTGCCCGCCAGCCCACAACTGCGACGTCATATATCTGCTCCGTATCCGACACGAAGACGATCGATACGTCTCCGATGGTGCCATGGATAACGGCAATGCGGCTCGTTCGCCCCTTTGGCGAAAGTGAAGTCGGCGCTGGTCGAGGCGATGGGCTTTGCATCAAGAATTCACGGACCTCCGCATCCACCGGTCCGTGGGCGCATTTCGCGGGGAGTGCTTGGCTGTCCAGATTCCGCGCCCTCCAGCGGTCGATGGGCTTCCCAGCGGAGTAGTCGATTTCGTGACCCGGCGGAATCAGTCCACCATCCGTTCCTCGTTCTCGGAAGAATGCAAGAACGCCGTGATCGGTTCGCCGGGAAATGTCATGTCGTCCTGGTCCATGATCATGGCGGCGAGGGCCTGTCGACGCATGTCGGGGCGGACGCGTCCAACCGTGCCGGCCACCAGGCGCAGCACAGTGCGCGGTATGTGCCGGGGTGGCCGGGCGTTGCCGCTGCCTTCAGAGAGCTGAGCGGCCAGCTGGTCGAGGGTGAAGTTGTCGCGGCCGCGGATCTCCAGTGTCCGCCCGCGCGCCGCCGGGTCGGTGATCACGCTGACCATCAGCGTGGCGACATCGCCAGCCGAGACGAAATTGATGGGGTTCTGTCCTCGTCCGGGGATCAGCGGTCGACCCGAGCGCCCGGCCATCCGACGGAGCAGGTCGATCCACAGCTCGAGGAACGCTGTGGCGCGGACGATCGTTGCCGGCACCGCGCTTGCCAGAAGTGCAGTCTCCGCCGCGTGCTTCATCCGGAACAGTTCCATCGGGCTGTCCGGTGAAGCCCCGACCACGGACATCAGCACCATGTCGGCGCCGACCTGGCGCGCGGCGTCGATGAGGTTCACATTGCCGTCCCGGTCCACAGACTCCGGGGTGACGCCGCGGGGACCGGCGAAACCCTGTACGGCGGAGACCACCACATCGACATCCGACACTGCTGGCAGAAGGCAGGCCGCATCGCGGATGTCGCCGACAACCGTCTCGACGTACGGGCCCGCGAGATGAGCCGTTCGGCGTGGGTCGCGAGTCAACACCCGCACCGGCACGCTGCGGTCCGCCAGCGCCGCGACCACCAGCGTGCCGAGGCGACCGCTGCCACCGGCGACCAGCACCCGGCCCGTCACGGCCGTCCTCGGACTTGTTGGCGTACAGCGGCGTCGGCGGTCTCATCGCTGTCCTGGACCGGTTCGAGGAAGAACCTCGCGGCGGTGATCGTCCCTTCCCGCACCGTGAAGACGATGACGCCCCGCATGAGGTGCCGCGAGCCGTCCGGCCGCGTGCCGCGATGTTCCCACTCACTCCACACCGTGCCTCCGGCGGGAGCCGCCGCGACAATCTCGGTCATGACATCCGGAATGGCAGAAAGAATTTGCGTCCAGTTCCGACGAACCTGGTGACTCCCCACGAATCCGCGGGCCGGGTGGGCAGGTGTCTCGTTGCGGTAATCGAGGGCGAAACAGGCGACGATTCCCTCGAGGTCATGCGCATTGGTCACGTCTCGCAGGTGTTCGATGACCGCAATCGGGTCCGGGTACCGCGGGGGATCAGGCATGTGCCTCCGATCGGCGGCCCGGCATCCGGACGAGGACGGGCCGATGATGTGGCCGTCCAGCTGTCGGTGTATTCTGTTCCAGTTGACTGGATTGATTCCATGACTATGGAGCCGCTCGTGGGAACTGTCAAGCCGCGCCCCTACGATTCGACCCGGCGGCAGGCCCAGGCCGGCCGCACCCGGCGAGCGATCATCGGCGCGGCACGCGACCGGTTCCTTCAACACGGCTACACCGCCACCACCATCGCCTCCATCGCCTCGGACGCCGACGCATCACCGGACACGATCTACAAATCCTTCGGCGGCAAGGCCGGCCTGTTCACAGCCGTATGTGAGGAAGCGTTGTCGGGCGATGGTCCCGTTCCTGCGGAGCAACGCTCGGACGCACTGCAGGCCAATGAGTCCGACCCCGCCGACCTGCTGCGTGGCCTGGGAACGCTGACCAGCGAGGTGGCGCCACGCATTGCACCCCTGCTGCTGATGTTGGCCACCGTCGCCGACACCGACCCCACAGTTGCGCAATTGCACGCCGAACTCGAAGCCGCCCGGCTGGCCAGGATGGCGCAGGTCGCTCGCACCGTGGCCGGCAGGGCGCAGTTGAAATCCGGCCGAACCGTGCAGGAGACCGCCGACATCATGTGGACCTACAGTTCACCCGAGCTCTATCGCCTGCTCGTGCTCACCCGTGGCTGGACGTCCGAGCGGTACGGAGAATTCGTCGGCGACTCGCTCGTCGACGCACTCCTCGGGCCGGCACTCCCTCCTCCGCGCTGAAACGGCCGCAACACGACGTCCAGCGCCAGCGACGGCGGACCCGTTGACTGCGTCAGCCGACCCGCGGGGGACCAGTGGTCGCCAGCCCAGCAGCGCCTGTTGGCGCACCTGGAAGGGATGAGGGATGTGCCCCGGTTCCACGGGGTCGACGAGCAGGAGCGTGAGGTGCTGGACTACCTGCCGAGCCGCGTCGTCGACGTGCAGCGTGAGGTGCTGACCGACGTACAGCTGACGTCGATCGGAAGCTGGACGCGCACTCTGCACCAGGCCACCCGAGGATTTCGGCGCCGCCGGCCCCCGCGGTTCCACCCGCCGCCGGGTGCGGACGTCGTCGGGCACAACGACATAATGAATTCTGAGCAAGCCGCCCCAAAAACCGTGCTTCGATGGTGACATCCTGGTCGGCGTCTTCGACTGAGGCCGTCGTGGCCGAGACAACGCACGGCCGAAGCGGCAATGCCGCGCCCGCGGCACGGACCTTCGCCGTCTGCACCGTGACCATCCCAACGGTGACCCCGTTTCGCCGCGCCGTGTCGGCCGGGGCGGTTGCCCCGGCGAGGCTGTGTCAATCCAGCACCCACCGCGCCCGGTCCGCCCGCAACGGCCCCAGCACCCGGTACGTCAGCTGCGAGACCAGCTGTTCTGGGGTCAGCCCCGGCAGCGGTACGCCGTTACGCCTGCCGCAGGGTACGGCGCGGTTCAGCGGTGCGCGGCCGCCATGGAAAGTGCGATCCTGTCTGTAGAGCGCGACAGTCGAACATGTGTTCGGATAGACTTGGTGCCGTGGCTGAGTACATGAACGTGGAGCGACCGCCGGTGATCCCGGTGCGGCCGGGCAGAGACCCCGCGCGGGTGACGGTTCGATTGGTGCGGCTCGACGGCACCGAAGTCCGGGTGCCGGGACGGTCCGTCCGGTACGCCGGCGGTACTCATGTGATGGTCGCGGTCGGGGTACCGGTGGAGTATTTCTGGCTGCGGGTCGCAGACGTCGAACCTCGATGATGCCGGACATTTGGGCGTGCAAACCCGAACGCGATATCAATGACAGTCCTGATGTTGCCGTTTGAATAGGTTGCCGCGGTGGACGTGAACTGGAGGGTCATTCTGGTGCCCAGCATCGCCACCGGAGCCGTCACGGCGGCAGGAGTGACCCGGAGCAACATGGTCGCCCCGCGCAAATAACCGATCATGCTGCGGAACTGCGTGAATTCCACATGATGATCGGTATGGTGCTCAGCGCCCACAAACCCGGTCGCCCCAGGATGTCTTGCCGGGCAGCACCCGGGAACGGTTGACCTTGAGGTCGCCGGCGCCGGGAATGGTGTCGAGCATTTTCGCGGAGAGTTTTCTGGGTGCCGAGGGCGAGGGTGACGCCGGAGGAGCGGCCTCGCGGGCGATCTTGCCGGCGAACACCCCGATCTCGATGCGGGCGTGGTTCGCGGCCTCGATCAGGTCGCGTTCGGCCTCCAGCTCCGGGTCGTCGGTGCGGGGCGGCACCGGGTCGCTGCCGACGAGGGACGTGAACTCGTCAATCAGCACCAGCAGGTGCGGCAGCAGCCCGGCCTTGCCGGTGACCCCCGAATCGGACCACGCGTGGTCCCAGTCCAGCGCGACCAGCCGGAGCCGGTCCGCGCCCGGGTGGGCGAGCCGGGCGACCTCCGGGCGGACCCCGGCGAACAGCACGCAGCCGGCGTCGGCGGGGGCGACCCGCAGCCACGGCGTGTCCAGCGTCTGCCGGATCCGGCCGGCCTTCGCGCGGACGTCGGCCAGCGTGACCCCGCCGTACAACCGCAGCGTGATCTCCCAGATGCCCCCGGGGCTGCCCGGTGCGGTGAGGCAGTCCGCGATCACCAGTTCGGGGCGGGCGAGCCGGGCGGCGTCGAACGCGCTGTTCAACCGGCCGGCGAGTACCCATTCCGCAGAGCCTGAGGCATGGGAGAGATTCTGTGGCGCAGCGGCTATCGAGCCGGTGGACCAGCACGCCGCGAACGCCTGCGGGTGCCGGGACCCGGGCGCGTCGCCCGGAGCTCGCCACCCGGTGACCGACACGAACGGCGCCGCACCCAATGCTGTGGCCAGTTTCGGTTCCAGGCCCCGGTAGTCAGCGGGGTCGATACCCATCCAGGTCACGAACCCCACCCGGTGCAGCGTGCCGCCAACCGGGCAGTTCGCCCTTGGAGCCGGCTGGGGTGCTGACCCGGGTTCGGGGGTCGGTCGATCCGGCGGCGAAGCCGGTGCGCCGGTCGTTCACGGCGGAGTATCGGGCCAGGGTGGTCGCGGAGTACGCGGCCGCACCACACGGCGAGAAGTCCGCGGTGTTGCGGCGGGAGGGTCTGTATCAGTCGCAGATCCGGGAATGGACCGATGCCCGGGATGCGGTCGCTCGGGGTTTGGCGCCGAAACGTAATTCTCATCATCGTTCGGGGAAATCGACCGGTTCCTCGGAGGCGCAGCGGTTACGCGCAGAGAATGCGCGGTTGACCCGGGAATTGGCGAAATCGCAGGCGGTGGTGGAGATCATGGGAAAACTTCAAGGGCTCTTGGAAGCGATCTCCGAGAGCACGGATACGCCGGCGTCGCCGACGAAGAATTGAGTGCGGCGTTCGTCGAGCTCCGCTCGGCGGGGGTGACGACGAAGGCGGCGTGCGCGTTGATCGGCCGGGCGAGGGCCAGCCATTACCGGCACCTGCTGGGGCCGATGCACGGGCCGAAGCAGCGACGACTGGTTCCTGACAACGGTCAGGCGTTGACGCCGGCGGAACAGGCCGCGGTGCTCGCGTTGATCAACACCGAGCAGTACGCGGATCTGTCGATCGGGCAGGTCTGGACCCGGGAGTTGGACGAGGGCCGTTACCTGTGTTCGATGTCCACGATGTACCGGATCGCCAGAGCTGCTGGTCAGAGCCGTGAACGGCGCCGGCAGGCGACGCATCCGGCGACGGTGAAACCCGAGCTGTGCGCGGACGGGCCGTCCCAGGTGTGGAGTTGGGATATCACGAAACTCCGCGGCCCGACGCAGGGCCTGTACTACCACCTGTATGTGCTGATCGACATCTACTCCCGGTTCAACCCGGGCTGGATCGTGTCCACCGTCGAGGAATCGCACCTGGCGGCCGACTTCCTCGCCGACGCGATCGCCCGCAACGGGGCGGCGCCGCACACCGTGCACGCCGACCGCGGCACGTCGATGACCTCGAAACCGGTGTCGGCGCTGCTGACCGATCTTGGTGTCACCAGAACGCATTCCCGACCTCACGTGTCAAATGACAATCCGTATTCCGAATCACAGTACCGCACTTTGAAGTATCTGCCCGACTTCCCTGATCATTTTAACTCATTGGCTCATGCGAAGCAATTCCTGACCGAATTCTTCTACCAGTACAATTACATTCACCGCCATTCCGGGATAGGATGGCACACGCCGTCCTCGGTGCATTTCGGAACCTCCGACGCGATCGACGAGGCCCGGCAGCAGACCCTGACAGCGGCCTACCACGCCAACCCCGCCAGGTTCGGTCGTCGACCCCGACCGCCGGCCATGCCGACCCAGGCCTGGATCAACCAGCCAGAAGCTCAACCCCAAATGAACTGAACACTCGTGTCCCACTTGAACCCTCGTACGGGTGGCGTGCTGGACGGTGGGCGGGTTCGCGCCCTGCTTGAGCACCTGTGCGCGCCCAGACGTTGGTCCACCGGTCCTCCTCCCGGAGCCGTTCCGGCAGGTCCCCGGTCTCGGGGTCGGTCCACGCCGGCGGGCCGGTCAGCGCTCCGAAGAACAGCAGTCCCTGCCGGTGGTCGACCAGCACCTCACAGCCGGCGTTCCGGCCGATGTCGCCCGCCAGCGGCCGGATCGACTCCAGGCTCGGGCCGTCGGGGGCGGCCCAGGTCGACCTCCACGTGACGGGGGCCAGTGCCTTCGGATCGGCTGGACCCTGTTCAGTCGAGGCTGCTTTGGCTCGCGAGGTCTGTCCCCCGGAATCGCCGTGAACCCAGTGCAGATCCTTCCCGCGCTCTGCGCCAGCATCGGTCGTAGGTGGCGCCGACAACGTCGCTCTCACAGCGGCTTCCGTAGTCCGGATCGCCTGTCGACCCGGCCGGGACCAACGGACGGGAATCGGCTGCAGCATCGCGCGAATCGGCCGGATCCGGTTCCGTGCCGGTGATCCGCTCCAGGGACTCGAGCATCGGCTGGCGGTATCCGTTGGCCGCCATGGTCCAGAACATCGCCGACCGGATCAGCAGGGCCGCGACCGCGGGTCAACGTGCCGCCGGCGGTGTCAGGAACCCACCTTTCGGTGAAGTTGACCCACGGATTGTGACAGCGGACGCAGCTCACGACACGTTCGCGTACATCGGCACGGACCCATCCCGCTTTCGCCACGTTTACAGTAGGCTCGCAAACGAGGTGCGCATCCTTAACAGGATTGTTTGGTGAAACCACACATTCTCCTAGGGCGGAGGCAATCAGCAAGTACGGCTTGAACGCCGGCGGGGGAGGGCTTCCATCGCGACGTCGGTGTCAACGACATACTGTGCGTCAGAGAAGTTTTGAGCCGTGGTATTGGGGTGTGGCGTGCATTCGGACGCCGGCCTGCCGGGGGCCCGACTGGCACCACGAGCATTTCTGCGCTGAGAGGGGCGGCGCGCTCAGCGGAATCATGCCGGAAACGACCAGCGGTTCGACAACCATTCATTGTCGGCCGCTGGAATGCCGGCCGGCCCGAAAAGGCGCCGATTGCGTCGAAGCGATTCCTCCAAGTGCGTCCCGTCACATCCCGGTCGCGCACAATCCCATCAAGTATTCCTGCCGACCCGGCGGGGGAAGAGAGCGTCTCTTGAGCATCACAGAACAGTCGGTCGTCGACACACGGACGATCACTGCAGCTTCTAATCTGATTCCCGGCGCTGGCGCGCTCGGATTCGGTATCGACGTGACCGCCGCCGTCGACTGGACGGAGCGAACCTCGCTGTTGGTCGGATTGGACACCGCCCATGGCACGAACGTTCTCGAGCCGCAGAACGGTCCGAACCAAACCGAGTACCTGCTCCCGAACAACGTCAGTGTCGCGGACATCTGGCAGATCGGCACGTCGTACGAGATGTTTTCCTCTCGCGAGGAGTACGCCACGGCCATGTCGGCGGCCGCGCAGGTCAAGGGTTCCGCATGGGGCTTTGCCGGGGAGTTCAACGCCAGCTACGCCAAGATCGCGGAGGGCCAGTCGACGTCGTTCTACGGCCAGTCGACTACCAAGTCGAGTATGTGGAACGTCTCGATCAAGGACCTGTCCGACCTGTCGTTGGACCGCACATTCCAGGCTGCCCTGGGCAATCTGCCCAACTCCTTCAACTCGGCGAACCAGCACGAGTTCTTCACCTTCTTCGCCAAGTGGGGTACACACGTCATCACCTCGGCGACAGTCGGCGGGAGCCTGGACTACTCGGTAACGGTCAAGACGAGCGCGAACCTCACGAAGGATTCCGCGGCGGCAAGTGCGTCGTTCGAGTACAAGAGCGTGCTGCTGGACGCCTCGGGATCGGCATCTGCGGATTGGAAGAGTATGGGCCAGGCATGGCTCGCCTCCCGCAAAGCGAGCCTGGTTGTCACCGGTGGTGACCCGGATGTTCTCGAGGGCTTCATCCCGCCCAGTGATTTCGCCGCCCCGGTCAACTTCAACGACGTGTTCCAGAAATGGACAACGACCGTGTCCGGACGGCCGGGCATCGTGGCCGCGCGCCTGCAGCCGGTTTCCAACCTTGCAGCGGGCGACCAGACGGACGTGCTCCAGCAAGCCCTGGCCATGTACTTGAACGCAAGCGCAGAGGCTGCCGTCGAGATGACGATGCCGTACGGCAAGCCGGTCACCGCATCGCTGTGCTCGATGGCCGTGGGAGTCACCTCGGTACCAGCCCCGCACCCGCAAGAGGTTGCGGTGCAACCGATGTACTGGGTCGTGATGGCCGACCACGATGGCACCGTGGTGTTCAATGAAAACGTTCTTTCCGGTGACCCGGATGACCTGGACCAGATCATCGCGAACGCGACCAGAGCCGCCGGAGCGGGCAACTTTTGGACCGTCGCCGTGTCCTACGGGACGGTCGGGGTGCTCAGCCCAGTCGCACTGCAATGGTTCAAATCCTGGGGGGTGTCGATTCCGCGGACATGGCCTGAATACCCGGGTTTCCCGCACTTGTTCACTGCGGTCGGACAAAGCAATTCCAGCGCCTATCCGGCGATCGTCGGGGCATGGTCGCCGGGCATTGACCCTTCTGTGATCCAGTATCGGGTGAGCGCGCAGGCTCCGCTGTACGCGGGCGGGTCGGCCGGCGGCTGACCTTGTCGGCCATCGTGGTCGTCTCCCACACCGGTCGGGGAACCGGGTTCGGAAGAGTCGCAACGGGAATCGGGACGGCGCTCGCAACCGAACACGACGTGCACATGGTCGGGTTGGGCGACGCCGCCTGCGGTGACCCGTGGGCGGGTTACCAGCATGATCCCGTCCTTGACCCCACCCGAACTGCCGCTGCGGGAAGCGTCGTTCGCGCGACGCTCCCCGCCGCGGCGGTGCTGGTCGGCGAAGGCCAGCTGACCGGCTGGATTGCCACCCGGCTGCGTCGCGATGGGTTCACCGGGATCATCGTCGCGTACGTCCCCATCGAAGGTCCGGTACTCGACCCAGCCCCGCTCCTCGGGCTGCGCAACGCCACGGCTGTGGTCGCATACACCAGCATCGGCGGAGCAGCCCTGTTGCAGGCAATGGCAGCGGCAGCCGGGAGCAGCCCGGTGCCGGACCTGGCGGTCATCCCGCACGCCGTCGATTCCGCCGCCCCCTGTGGTGGGCGGTCCAGGCTTCGGATGCGGGCGGAGCTGATCCGAGTCGGCTTACTACCCGACGCCGGGTCCATCACCGGGCCCTGGTTCCTGAACGCGAACCGCAACGACTGGCGCAAACGCCCAGAGCTCACCATGCGGGCCTTCGCGCCGATCGCCAAGCGGCACCCCGACGCCCGGCTGGTGATGCACTGCCACCCGAGCCGGCCGGACATGGACCTGCGAATCGAAAGGGTGCGCCTCGGCCTCGAGCAGCGAGTCATCTTCAGCCAGGACGAGGGTCAGCAGTCATGGCCGGAGGAACAGCTCGCCCTGCTGTACGCCAGCTGCGAGATCGGCGTCAGCAGCACCATGGCCGAGGCGTGGGGTCTGGTCGGCTTCGAGCATGCACTGCACGCCGCAGCCCAAATCCTGCCCAAACATGCTGGGCTCGCAGAGATCTGGGGGGACGCCCCATCCTGGATCCCTCCAGGGTCTCCGACCCGGGTGGACATGACCTTCGCCGGCGCCGAACCCCAGGTGGACCCCCTCACCGAGGTCATGCTCAACCTGATCGAGCACCCCGACATCATGCGCAGCGTGGGCCTGGCCTGCCGGCGCCGCGCCGGTGACCGTTCACTGTCATGGGAAGCCGTGGGAAGCCAATGGCTCACCCTCATCGCGAAGCTACTGGACAAGGCCTGCGCTTGTCAGCGCTGAGCAACCAATCGGAGGCAACCGCGCGTCAGGCCCTGACCTTCACCGCAGCGGCGGCGATGGCCACCCACTCGGAGCGGTGAACAGTGCTGGCTCGCGTTCAAACGCCGGAGGGCGAGACATCGGCGGGGCGGCTGCAAACACCGAGTCGCAGCGGCCAGCCGAGCGAGCGGGTCCGTTCGTGAGCTTGTTTCGCGCTTGCTGGCGATGCTGTTGATGCCGTGAGGACGTGAGTAGCTTCCCAGGCGGGCGTTCACACACCCCACCGGCACCAGGGAGGTGCCGGGCTGGTCGTCCCAGACGACCGCCGCCTGTCGCCCGTCCTCTGTGAGGTCGTGCAGGCCGACCTCAGCGGCGGGGCCCGTTGCCCCAATCCACAGTGACCGGGAGCCGACCGACGGCAGGCCGATCGCGGCGAGCCGGCGGTTCGCGTCTTCGATCCGCTTCTGTTGCGCCGCGGCGTTATTCAGTCGCGCCTGCTCGAGCTGTGCGCGGATGGCGACCTGCTCGGCCGGTTCGGCGAGGCGGATGCCGAGCTCCCCGGCCGCGAGCCGGTGCGCGGTCACGTCGAAGGTGTAGCGCCCCAGCCCGAGAGACACCGGCACCGTGTGGGACTCCGGTGAGCCGTCCTCGCCGTCGGAGCGGTGCGGTGTCAGCACGATCACTGGATGCTGGCGGCTCCGGTCGTCGGTCACCACCACCAGGTCGTGCTCGGCGAAGGTGTGCAGGTGCGTCAGCGCCCCGGCGCTCGGCGAAGTAGCGCTCGTCGTGCCGGTAAGGCGGCTCGCCGGTGCGCCGCGTCGGCCCCGCGGCGGCAAACCGGGTCGCCCTGCCGTCCGAGGCCGAAACGCCCTGGTGCAGTTCGACGTCCGGTTCGCTGTGCGGGGCGGCCGCGGACCGGCCTCCATGACGGGAACCGGGCGGGACGCGGTCCTGCGACGCGGGCGGCATGCCGGGTACGTGTGCGGCGGCGTGTGGCCGGGCCGTTGGGCGCCGCGGGGCGCTCAGTGACCGGCTCTCCGTTTGCGGTACGGGCCCGGTGAGCGACCGTTCAATGCACACGACTTGAGAACCAGCGGCCACCAGCCATACGAGCCAGTCATTGGCGAAAAGGGATCGGAGAAGCTATTTGGCGGCGGAGCCCTTGAGGAACCAGTTTTCGATCATGGCGGCGTCGTTCGTCGAGTCGAGAAGCTTTGTACCGGGTGCCGCTGCAGCTTCCTCCGCGGCGATGAGCGAGGCATAGTGCGGGTCGGCCAGGATGCGGTTGACAATTGCCTGGTCGCTTGACATCCGGAGAACTTGCTGGTCCAAACTCAGCACTGTGGTCTCCGGCAGCATTTGGAGGATCTCTCGCTCCATGTGGTAGGCCTGGAATTCGCTGCGCAGGGTTCCGAGAGTGGCGAGTTGGCCTTCCATGTTCTGCGCGTGGTGTGCGATTTCGTGCGTGAGCGCGCTGATCAGGCTCTCGCCCTCGCGCAGGATGATGAGGTCGTACGCCTGGACATAAAGGCCCGAGGTCGTTCCGCCGCCGGCGTTGAATTCTTTCACCAACGACAGTGCGACGTCTCGGACGTTGCCGGCGACGGGTTTGCCGCTCTCGTTGAGTGCTTTGACGATGCCGTTGACCTGGCCGCGGATGGCGGTGCCACCGATGCGGGCGATCTGGCGTTGTGAGAGCTTCTCCGCGGCGCCCTTGATCGCTTCGAGAAGAGCTTCCTTCCCGGGGGCGGGCTTGGCGGCGGCGAGGCCTTCGTGGATGGCCTTGAGCATGTCTTCCAGGCTTCGGCCGGAGTGGGCCAGTACGGTGCCGACGACACGGCTGCGGGCGGTAATGCCCAGGCCGGCCTGGTCGGTTGCCTTGATCAGCTCGGGAAGGGCTGCCAGGCCTCCTTTCTCGGCCGCTGCCATTGCCCCGCGAAGCGCCTTGAACGCGGACGCCGCGCCGACCAGGTTCAGCCCGAGGTCCAGCAGATCCCAGGCCAGCCAGATCAGGCTCGGTTCGTCCTGCGAGATGGCCTCGGCCTGGTCGAGGGTGGACAGGTTTTCCGCACTGGCCAGGCTGTAGTCCTTGTAGTGCTCGTACAGGGTGTTCAGGCTGTAGGCGGCGCCGAGCACTGCCGCGCCGGCGGCGACGCCGGCAACCAGTCCGGATCCGCCGGTGGGGATGGCGCTGAGGAGTCCCAGGCCGATGGCGATGACTGCCCAGGTCATGGCGTCGTCGTCGGAGCCCTTGGCCGCAGCGATGGCCCGTTCGTCCACGACCTTGCTTTCCCATGGCTCCAGCGCAAGTCGCGGTTTGGTGCGGCTGATGATCGTGGGGTGCTTCCAGGGGTTGTAACGACCACCCGGTTCGAGGATCTCCTCGCGCACTTTCTTGATGTTCTTCAGGCGTTCGTCGATCGTCTTGTACAGGGACTCGGCCATGTCCGCGGGATCCTGTTTCGCGAGCGAGCCGAGTTTCTCGGCGGCATCGTCGCCGTAGGTGTAGGCGGCAAGAATGGGGTAGCTGGTCTGCGCTTTGTTGCAGGCTTCTCGGTAGGCCTTCTCGGCGTCCATCCAGGGCCGCCGGGCGGCTTCCGCCGCGGCGAGAACCCATGATGTCTCGGGTGGCTCAGGGGAGTCCCGGGGGAACTGGTCGAATTGCCGTTTCGCGTCGGTGAACGCCTTGCCCTGGATGTCGGCGAAGTCGCGCTTCGCTGCGAGGTCCTTCGCGTTGTCGCGGATGCCCTGCTGCAGCGGCCCGCCGGCCATGGAGTAGTCCTTGAACACCCAGCCTTCCACCTTGAGGCCGTAACGCGTTGCCTCGGCGCGGAGCTTGGATTCGCTTTGGTCCAGCACGTCCAGGGTGGCCTTGTCGGCCTCGGTGTCGAACGCTCCGTCTTTGGCCGGCGCGAGGTTGAGGTCGCCGGTGGTGTGACCGGTGAGCCATTGGACCCGTTGTTGCCGACTGATGACCTCAGCGCGGAGCGTGTCGCGACATTGTTTGACCAGTGCAGGGTCGGCGCCGTATTTCATGTCGGTGAGCGGTTCGGCGTTGACGAACCGGTAGGCCCAGGCGCTGGTCTTTTGCCACCCCCATTCGCCGATCAGCCTTTCCGTGAGTGCGGTTGTTTCGGTGGGGCTCGCGGTCAGTCCGCGTTGCTCGTGCACGATTGCGGTCGCCCCGGGCACTCTCGCCACGACGGGCGTACTCCGCTGGATGAGGGCCGCGATGGCCCGGTTGCCGACCGTGCCCTGCAGGCCGATCAGCCGGCGGTGACTCTGACCGACCACCGCAGCCGTGGCTGCGGGCGGGCCGATGGACCCGCGAGGCGTTCGACGGCCCTCGAGCGAGTGGACGGGATCGGCCGCCACCTCGTGCATCCCATCAGTATCTGTCGCTGAGCCCGTCCGGTGTTGGCGCGAAAGGGCAGACTCGGGGGCAGATCTCTGGAAACCCAGAGAATCGAAATGCCGGGGGCGTTTCGCAAGGTATTGCCGTGGTGGCGCGGCCAAACCCAACCGAAATGATCGGAACTCGCGCCCTGCCGCTTGGCTTGCGCTCCGGGATGTCGGCGGCACGAGGAGGTTAAGCCTGCGAGACCCGCTCCTAGCCTGGCTTCTTCGGCCGCCCGGGCGGTCTGCTGCCGACTGGTACCTCGTGAGTACGGCGCATGGTCCTGGGGTCGAAGAACTTGAGTTTCGGTGGTGTCGTGATCCCAGCCCGGCGGAGCATGACCTGCTCGAAGTCGGTGGCCGGCTGGCGGTCGCGCAGCCATTGCGGGACGCCGAGCAGGGCGGCGCAGTTGGCGACCGCGGCGTCGCAGGTGATGTCGGCCGGTGGCCGCAGGTCTGCGGGTTCGAGCAGGCGAACCGGGTGCCACCGGTCGGCGGGACCGGCGCCGGTGGGCCGGACGCACTGCAGGGTGCCGAACGCGGCAGAGCCGTTGCGGGAGGCGGGGAACCACCACCGCCAGCGCACGGCGGCCCTCCGCTGCGGCACCCGGGCATCCGCGGAGCCGGGGACCTTGTGTTCGCGGGCGACCTGGGTGCGGATGCCGCGCCACATGTCGCCGGCGACCGCTCGCCGCGGTCCGGGGGCGCGGCGTCGACGAACACCACCGCGAGCCCGGTGCGGTCCGGGTCGGTGCCGGCGAGCCGCTGCGCCCACCGGTCGGCCTTGCGGGCGAACTCACCGGTGATGCTGCCGGTGATCTCCACCGCGATCCGCATCCCGGCCGGGCGGATCACGGTCAGGTCGGCGCACCGGTTCCCGGTGTCACGGGCGAAGCCGGGGGAGAGCAGGTCGTGCCGGAACAGCGATTCGCCAAGGACCGCCCCGACGCCGCAGTGTTCGGCGATCCGCAGACCTAGTTCGGTGGCGAGCAGGTCGTGCCGGTCCTGCTGGTGGCCGCGGGTCCACGGGTAGCCGCCGGTGACGGCGACCCAGTCGGCGTAGGACAGGGCGTCGGTGATCGGGTCGAAACCGGTGCCGACCGGCCGGTACAGCTGCACCTTCCGAGGCGGGCCGCGCCAGCCGAGTGCGGTGTGCAGGGTGCCCGCTCGACGAGCTCGGCCTGGAACGCGGGGCGCATCTCCCGGCCGTCCAGGACGGTGCGCAACCCGGTGATGGCGGCGAGCTGCTCGGCGGTGGCGGTGCGCCACATGCCGACGGCGGCGAGCGCGGTGAGCCGCGCGTTGCGGCGGCGGGTTGTTGACCGCCCAGCTGGCTGAGGAAGATCGCGCCATCGTGGGATGACGCCGCGGGTGGTTCGGGAGGCGCGGTCGGTCTGGGGTTGCCGCCGGTCGTGTGCGACGTCATGGTCAGGACGTCCTGAGGTAAAGCGACGGCACTCCCGCAATGTCTTGGCGGACACGGCAGGGCCGTCTGGTGCACAGGAGTGCACCGGTGATGACGGTAGGGCTTGACGACGCGACGGTCGAGAACGTCCTTGGCTCCGGTCGGTTGCGGTGCCCGGCGATCGACTGCGGGGAGCGGTTGGGACCGTAGGGGTGGGCGAGGGGTCGGGTCGTCCGTGGGGCCGGTCGGCTCCGGCCGCGGCGCGTTCGGTGCCGCGGGTGCCGGCGAACGCAGGTGCTGTTACCGGCGAGGGTGCTGCTGCGCCGGGCCGCGCGCTGTACCGGGCCAGCACCCGGCGGCGTTCGCCGTCCCGCGCGCGGCGGACCACCGCTGCCACCCAGTTCAGCGGGTCGCCGGGACCGGCGCCGAACGTGCGCAGGGCCATCTCCACCCGCCGCGCGGTCTCCGCCGGGTCGGTGCCCGCCTGGGCGGCCCAGCCAGGTGCGGCCCGCCGCTGCACCCGAAGCAGCCCGACGACCCGGGGTCCGGGCCAGGTCCGGAACGGTCTACGCCGGTTCGGCTCTCGCCGCGACGCCCTGCGCCAGGTTCAGCATCGCCTTGTCTGCGCGCGGGTCGGCGGCGGTCAGCACGTGCCCGGTGACACCGTCGTAGTCGCCGACGGTCAGCTGCACCTGCGGCCGCAGGTCACGGGCGGAGGCGGCGAAGGCCTGTGCCCGGGCGAGGACGCTGCCCGGTTGGGGCATCCGGTGGTCGATGCGCACCAGCCGCCAGCAACGGGCCGGCCGGGTGAACGTCACGGCCGCCGAACATGCGCAGCCGTCGGTGTCAGCCTTAGCGCGAGAACACCGAGAAACGCCAACTGTGACAACGGGTTTCTTCGTTGATGGTTGAAATTCCTCAGCTAGTTGAACGAAGTATCGCACCATTGCATGCAATCACGGTCCCGCAGGAGAACACCGGCGGGGTGGATGCCACCCTCGCGGCGGAACACCACGTCGTCGCCGCGGTCCAGGCGCGGGCGCAGCGGCGGGCATCCGGCCGCCCCGACGCCGGCCGGATCCCCGCACCGTCCGTGTACGGGGGCCCCGACACGGATCCGCCGCGAGACACGGCGCCGCGCCGTGACAGCCGCCGGTCCGGAACGCGCAGCGCAGCGCAGCGCCGCGCCGCGCCGCGCCCCGCCCCGCCGACGCCGCGGTGCGCGGTGCGCCTCCCCGCCCGCGCGCGCCCTGGTTCCTACCGTGGGGCGATGACCGTCAACCGGAGCCGCGCCGCCGGGGCGGCCCGCAAGCGCAAACGGCGGATGGGTCTGGTCGAGCACGACCTGACCGCCGAGCAGTGGGCGGCGCTGCAGCAGCTGTGGGGCGGCTGCGCGTACTGCGGGGCCACCGGGGCCGCGCTGCAGCGGGACTGTGTCCAGCCGCTGTCCCGCGGCGGGAGGTACACGCTGGCCAACATCGCGCCGGCGTGCGGGCCGTGCAACGCCAGCAAGTGCAATGACGAGGTCACCGGGTGGCTCCGCCGCAAGCGGCTCGACGAGCGGGCGTTCCTGCAGCGGCACCTGGAGATCAGCGCGGCGATGGCGGTGCGGTTCCCGGACCAACAGACGGCGTCCGCGGCGGAGATATGACAGCGAAGCAATTGCAGCTGCCTGAACGGTGAACGGGTTGTGGCATGCCACCTCCGGCCCCGGGGCCCGCCGTAGCAAGCCGGAACACCGCGCGGCCACGGTGATCCCGCCGCGATGCGATCCATCAGCCGGGTGCCGGCGCGCGGCGCTGCGGACGCTGCCAGAGTCAGGACTTGTCCACGACCCGTTCGCCGTGCCCGGGTTTCCAGATGACGATCGTCAGTCGGCCGTCCTCATGCTCGATGGACGACGCGCCCGTCAGGCTCCCGATGAAGAACGGGCTGAACTGCTGGCCTCGCAGGTCCAGACCGGTTTCTGCGTAGCAGGTGTCGGCGAAGCGCCGCTGCAGATCCGGATCCTGCACATCCACCGCTTCGCCCCACAGCTTCACGTCACCGTCGCCGACATTCGTGTCGATGGTGGCCGTGTGCAGACAGAACCGGGGATCGCGTTCCAGATCGCGGAACTTGGTGGTGCCCGGCATGCCTACCAGAACGAGCCTGCCCTCGAAGACCCACGGTTCCATCGGACTGATCCGGGGATACCCGTCCGACCGGATGGTTGCGAGCATGCAGAGCCGATCAGTGGCGGCGTGCCGCCGGACGAATATCGCGGCGATTCGCGGTGCCTGCTCGGCGAACTCTGCCCACTTGACCATCGACGGAATGGTACCGGCGTGACACTCGCTGACGCCGCCGCCGCTGCCACGGTCTCGTCGGGACACGAGACTCATGTTCGGGTGCCCATCACGGAGTCTCTCGCTAACCAGCAGACCCGGACGAGGCAGGCTTGCCCGACATCAGGACGGAACGGCGCGAGCCGTGGCCGCGCCACGGCATCCACCGTCGGCACCGGCACCGCCCACGACACCGGCGTCCGACCGGCGGCGGACAGGCAAGCGCGGAAAGCGTCGAACAGATCCGGGTCGGCATCCGGGTTCGGCACCCACACCATCCCGCCGACCTCGGTCACCACGGCGCCCAGCTCCACCCGCCTAGCCCCGCCCGGGCGCACCGCCTCGACGAGGACCGCGTCGCCGCGGCTCGGGTTCACTCGGCGGCGGAACACCGTGCGGAGCCGGAAGTCGACGAGCACCACGTCGTTCACGACATGTGACGTGTGCGGCCCGCTGCATGGTGGGGGTCGAGCCGGCGGCGCGCGCGCGGTGGGGCACCGGCGCCCGACACGCAGTCCGGGTCCGCGATGCGCTGGTCGCGCAGCTCCTCGTCGACAGCGAGAACAGCGGCACCGTCACTCCCGAACAGGAAGCAATTCTGGTCACCGACTCGACAAGTTGCCCGACATCGAACGCTGGGACCTGACCGTTCCGCTCGTCCTGCTCGAAGGCATGTACCGGCCCTACACCGACCGACTACCACCCCTGTCCGGCATCGACGGTGACGTCCGAGACCCAGCAACATCATCTGGCTCCGCCACGCCCCCCGACACCTCCGTCCAAATCCCTCGCCGCGCGCTGGCATCATCGATTTTGCTATCAACTGCGGTTGAGCACGGGTATCCCCGCAAATCTTTGAGCCGCGCGCTCGTCATCACCGGCCGGTAGCCAGCGGATACCGACACCTCAGATGCTCGACCTCAAACCTCAAGCATGATGTGGTCCCGTAACGCCAGACGTACATGCTCCACGTCGATGCTGTGGGAGCCCCACCCGCAGTTGAACTCGTACTTGCGGTGACCCTCGACGCGCGAGACACTCCTAACCGGATGTTCCATGCATTTTGGACAAAGCCAAATGGCAATGGTCGTGGGTCTTCACCGAACGCGCCAATGCACCCGGCCCGGTCCCGTCGATGGGGTCCATCGGTGATTGCTGGTCACGCAGTCAACCGCAGGCGTCACCGGTCCCCTAGGCCCTGGGACGGGGGCTGGGTCCGGCCCAATCGGGCGCGCAGCGCCCGACAGCAAGAAGGTGAAAAATGAGCAGGACGAAGAATTCTGTGCTGGGTGCGATTGCGTTGTTGATGGGCAGCGCCCTTCTGGGGGGATGCGGCGGCGGCTCTTCAATCTCGGACACAGCCACGGCCAGTGCCCCAACGACGTCATCGTCCGAATCCGTCACGGCGGCAACGGTCTCGGGGACTCCGGGAGCAAGTACGAGGGCGGATGAACCAAGGGTGCTGAAGGTCGCCGGCCACGACATGGGACCCGGCGAGATTGATGAATTCGTCGACAACGTGTCCAAGTTGTCCCATTCATCCTTGCGCATCTCCTTGGAACCCGACCTACACGGCAGTGACATCAATTTCCAGGAGGAATACATCGCCGACGCTCAGGCCGGACGTTACGACATGATCTTGATGCCGGCACGAGCCTGGCACATCCTCGGCAACAACCAATTCGATCCGTTCATCGCGCCGTTCCTGATTGACAGCTACCGACTTGAAGAATCAGTCATCGAGAGTGGACTAGGCAAGCCCGCTCTCGACAGCCTGGCGCCGCTTCAACTGGTCGGCATCGGACTCGTGCCCGGCGTGATCCGTCATCCGATCGGCGTTCACCAGAAGATTCTGACCCTGACGGACATCGCCGGAAAGACCTTCGGTGTCTTTTCCTCCCCAATCGGCGAACAGGCGGTGACGGCGATGGGCGCGATTGCCAAGCGGATCCGCCCCACCTTCCCGGCGTCGGGACTAGATGCGGGTGAAGAGGATCTCGAAGGTGCTGCAAACCTGCTCTACGACATCAACACAACCGCGCTCACCACCAACCTGGATTTGTGGCCCAGGTTGCTGACGCTGGTCATGAACTCGACTGCTTACGGCTCGCTCACAGCAGAGCAGCAACAGGTGTTGCGACAGGCGGCCCTGGACTCGGTTCCGGCGAAGATCGCGAATCTGCTTGAAGCCGAGACTCGGGCGGTGAAACAGCTGTGCGACTTCGGCTATCCGTTGGTCGAGGCGAGCGACGCAGAACGCGCCGCATTCAAAAGCTCGGTCCAGCCGGTCATCGCGACCATCTCCTCGGACCCTGTCGCGGCATCGGTGATCGCTTCGATTCAAGACCTCGCTGCGACCACGCCAGCCGACACAATCAAGCGAACCTGCACATGACAACGGCCGGAGGCGGTACTCCCCGGGGGAAGGGCATTGCTTCGCGCCGAACACGCAGTCCGAATCCGCGATGCGCTCGTCGCGCGGCTCCTCGTCGATAGCGAGAACAGCGGCACCGTCACTCCCGAACAGGAAGCAATCCTGCTGGCCGACCTCGACAAAATGCCCGACATCCAACGCTGGGACACACCCGTCCTCTTCGTCCTGCTCGAGGGCATGTCGCGGCCCTACACCGACCGGCTCCCACCCATGTCCGGCATCGACTGCGACGTTCAAAACCCATGAACAAAATCTGGCTCCGCAACGCACACCCCGACGGTTACCTTCGATCCCTCGCTGCCGCCGGCGTCATCTCCGAACCAGACGAATACCATTCGAAATACGAAGCCTAATGACGAGAGAGACATTCTGTTCGCGGCACGGCCGGGAGACCTCCTCGCTTCGCAGACTGTCACCAGGGAGGTTTAGGCCATGTGCTCATGACAACCATTGGTGATCCGCGCGGCGTCATGCTCAACCATTCAGTCGCCGACACCAGGCACGGATGTCGGCCGCGCACCACCGCCCACAGCGCCGACCACGGGCACGGGTCCGACCCCGTGGTCAACTCCTCTTCAGCTCTTGGGCGAGCATCACGATGATGCCGCTGGGACCGCGCAAGTAGGTCAATTTGTAGACGTCTTCGTACGTCGCCACGCCGCGCAACGGGTAGCAGCCGTGCCTCGCCGCGACCTCGAGAGCCTCGTCGATGTCGTCCACCGAGAAGGCGATGCGGTGCATCCCGATCTCGTTGGGCCGGGTCGGGTTCGTCTCGATCGCGTCGGGGTGGATGTACTCGAAGAGTTCGAGGCGACAGTTGCCGTCCGGCGTCTGCAGCATGGCGATCTTGGCGCGGTTGCCGTCCAGGCCGACAGCGGTGTCGGCCCACTGTCCACTCACCGTGTCCCGGCCGACAACGGTCAGCCCGAGATCGGTGAAGAAGGAGATCGTCTCCTCGAGGTCGCGGACGGCGATCCCGACGTTCTCGAACTTGATGGGCATGGGTTGTAATCCTTTCCCCTTGTCTCGGCTTCTGCCAATGAGGTAGCTGGCTGCTGCTTGTGGAGCGGCGTGGTCGCGTCAATCTCGACACCCTGGCATCGAAGCCCTTGCCTGGCAGGATAAACGTTAGCCAGGGAAAGTCTCGTGGTCGCAGGGTCGAGGGTTCTCCGTCAGTCGGGCCATGAGGTTCTGGAACGATCACGACAGGGCAGCGGCGGCAGCTTCGGGATTCTGCTGCGGCCGGCCGGCGCACCTCAGGCGGCATCCATGGGGGCGATTTTGCCTGGCGCTCCGCACCGATCGGCGCATCGGGATGGCCTCAGCACCCGACCCGTACGCCGCGAGTGCGACCATTCTTGTCATCTGGTTTGCGACGGACGGATCGAGGACGCGTGCTGAAGCCATCGATCCACCCCGTTGTCTGGAAGCCACCGCGGGCCACCGCCCGCGCCCGGCAGGGTGTGTCGAGCAAGACCTTCGACCTGGAGCTCACCAACCTGCCGGCCGCCGGGGAGGATGTTGCCGTTGATGCGGACGGCTCGAGAGTGGTCGGCGTCTCCGACGGCCGGATCCTGCGGATCGATGGAACCGGCTCCATCACCGAGATCGGCAACACCGGTGGGCGGCCGTTGGGCATCGAGATCGCGCCGGACGGCAAAGTCGTTGTGTGTGACTTCCGTCGAGGCGTCGTGCGACTCGATCCCCGAACCGGTGTCGTGGACGTTCTCGTCGCCGAGATCGCCGGCGTACCCATGTTGTTCTGCAACAATTCAACCGTCAGCCGGGACGGCACCATTTATTTCACCGACAGTTCGACGCATTTCGATCAGCCGCATTATGTGGCGGAGCTGCTCTCCCACACGGGATCGGGCCGTCTGTTCCGCCGTGACCCGACAGGCACGGTGAATATTGTCGCCGGCGGACTGGATTTCGCCAACGGTGTGACGCTGTCGCCGGACGAGGACTTCCTCATCGTCGCCGAGACGGGCGGTTATCGCCTGCAACGGATCTGGCTCACCGGGCCGCGGGCCGGGCAGCAGGAGATCTTCGTAGAGAACCTTCCAGGTCTGCCGGACAACGTCAGCACCGGAAGTGACGGTCTGATCTGGGTCGCGCTACCCAGCCCGCGCAGCCGGATTCTCGACCTGCTGCTGCCGCGACCGCCGTTTCTCCGCAAGTTGATCTGGGCGATACCGGAAGGGTTGCACCCGAAAGACACGCCGACGGTCTGGGTGCAGGCCTACGACCGGGCCGGCAGGCTCGTCCACGACCTGCAGACCAGACATCCGAGTTTTCGAATGGTCAGTGGGGTTCGCGAACAAAGCGGAACGGTGTGGCTCGCCAGCCTGGAATCCACTGCGATCGGCTGTGTCGAGCTCTGAACACTTCGACCTTGCAGCCGGGACCGGCGGTATCACAGCGCGAATCACGACGCATCGGATAACCCGATCTCGGGGACCTGGCAGTGGACCGTCGCCCGGCCGCGAGCACGCGTCAGCGACCAGCCGGCCTGCGAACCGTAAGGTCTTCGGCGGAGCGGTAGCTCAGCCGGTCAGAGCAGCGGACTCGTAATCAGTCAAGTCATCTGTTCGAGCCCCACTCGCCCCACCACGCAACAAGGATCGTCACGGCCCCGACGACCTGCGCGCGGATCAGCCGAGCTCAGTCTGGTTCCGCTTTGCCGACCAGCACCCGCTGGCCGGACGAGTCCTGGTTGCCGTCGGCGGATTCCTTGGTGATCGTCATGGTCCCGAAGTCCTTGGGCGATACGCCGGCCCACAGTGTCACGTCGGTGCCCTCGTTGAAGGTGCCGATCGGCACCAACACACCGTCGGCGTTGCGGAGCCATGCCTGGTAAAAATTGCCGCCGTCCAGCCTGGGCAGGCCGGTCGCGTGCAGCTTGATCTCCCAGCCGGAGTCGGTGCGGACCATCGCCGCCGTTCCGGTCGCCCCCGGCGCGAGCTCGGTGGCCGCCAGGGCGACGTCGAATCTGGGTTGAGAGGTGTTGTTCCGCAGCACGAGCACCGTCGACAACGCCACCGCAACGACGGCCGCGGCAGCGGCGACGAGAAAGGCGGGTCGCCGCCACGCCGCCTTGTGCTTCGCGCCGGCGGCCCTCGACGTTCTCGCCGCGGCCAGATCGATCGGGGGGTCGATCGGTGCACCTGTGACGGCCGCGGGGTCGCCCGCCAGGCGAGGTGCGGCTTCGTGCGATCCCCACGCTGACGCGGCCGGTGCGTTCACGACGCCAGCGGCATCGCCCGCTTCCGGGGAACGCTGCGCCGCCTCGGCGCCGATCAGGGCGACCACCGCATCCTCCAGCGACGCCGGAGGCTCGGCCCAGAGGGACGGCTCCGCGAGAAGTGCGCGCAGATCGTCCAACTCCGAGCGGTCGGCCCCGACAGAATCGGTGCCGGGAACTGCGTCCTGCTCCTCCAGGTCGCCCGCCAGGTAGTGCACGCGCGCACGGTCGGCGGCACTGTCGGCCGATGCGCCGTCATCGCTGCGGTGCTTCCCCATGTCGGGAGCCATTCGTGTCACCTCCGTTCGCATGCTAGTTCGATGTCGGGTCGGGCCTGGGTTGGTCTGCCGGTGCTCCTCCCACCCGGCGAGGGTGGGAGCGGGGTCAATCAAAACCCTCCCGCAGGTGTCCCAACCGTGCGGCGAGCTTCTTGTGCGCGCGGAAGGAACGCGACTTGACCGTGCCCACCGCGATGTTCAGCCGGGCGGCCACGGCGGTCTGCGTCATCCCGTCCAGGTGTTGCAGTTGCACGATGACGCGCTCGTCCTCGGGCAGTTCGTCCAGTGCCTGACGGACCTGCCACGCGTCGTAGGTCCGCTCGATCCCGACCGGCTGCTGCACCAGCGCCGGGTGCGCAACGGGCACGTCGTCCAGCGCCGAACTGGTCTCCCGCGACTCCTGCCGGTAGACGTCGATCGACGTGCGCCGGGCGATCGTCGCGAGCCACGGGGCGAGATCCCGTCCCGGATCGACGGTGGCCGCCGACCGCCAGGCCTTCAGGAAGGTCTGCTGCGCGGCCTCTTCGGCCAGCTGCGGCGAGCTGAGTTGGTTGCGGCAGACGGCATACACCAGCCTGCCGTACTCCCGGTACACCGCCCGGACACCGTCGGACTCGCCGGCGCGGAACCGCAGCACCTCGTCCTCGGTGAGCACGCCGGTAAGGGTAGTTCAGCGTGCACATTCCGGTTGCGGCTTTGTCCGACCTCGCGTCACGCGCATCAATGCTTTTCATACACAGGGGTACGCAGACGCCTCCGGAACGGTTCGTGCAGGTTTGTCAACTGGATTTTCTCGGCCGGCATCGGTGGTCGGCGGTACGGCATCGGCGGAACGTGAGAACCGTTCCCGCGCCCGGACCGTAGTGCAGGTCAGCGGCCGTTCGAGGGCTTTCCGGCGGCCACGTCCCCCACACCGTCTTCTCTGAGAGGTTCTCGTCATGAAGCTGCGTTCGCTCATCGCCGGCCCGATCATCCTGGTCGCGGCCGGGCTGTTTCTTTCCGCCTGCGGGCAGAGCGGTTCGGTCGCCGGCACCGCCCAGATATCACCCGCGGGAGCCGCCGCATCCGACTCCGCACAGGGAGCAGCGTCGTCGTCGCCGGAGCCCCGCTCAGCCCCGGTCGTCAAGGCCGCCCCGACGAAGGCCTTCGCCGTCGCCGAGGCGGGGGAGCTCGGCGCTGTGCTGGTCGGCGCAAACGGCAACACGCTGTACGCCTTCACCAAGGACGTCGACGGGGTCAGCACCTGCTTCGAGGCCTGCGCCACGGCATGGCCGCCGGTGATCGTTCCGGACGGCGTCGACGTCCCGAAGGGCGTCGACCCGGCTCTGGTCAGCACGGTCGACCGGCCCGACGGGAGCAGACAACTCAAGGTCGGCAAGTGGCCGCTGTACTTCTTTGCCGGTGACGGCGCCGCCGGCGACATCAACGGCCAGGGCTCCGGCGGCGTCTGGTTCGCCGAAGGAGCCGACGGCAAGCTGGTCAAGGGCGATGGTTCCGCCCCCGCACCGGCGGCCGCGGCTGCATCGTCGTCCGCTGCGTCCCCCCCGAACCCCGCACCGGCCGCGCCGAAATCCTCTGCGGCGCCCGGCCCCGAGACGTCCGCTGACGTGGTGACCCTCGCCGAGGTCGGCAACCTGGGCGAGGTCATGGTCGGTGCCAATGGGCGCACCCTGTACGCCTTCACCGACGACCCGGCCGGCGAGACCACCTGCTTCGATGCCTGCGCACAGGCCTGGCCGCCGCTGACGGTGGCCGACGACTTCGCCATCTCCGACGAGCTGACGGCCTCCGGCGCCTCCACCATCGACCGGCCGGACGGCAGCAAGCAGCTGGTGATGGGCAAGTGGGCGCTGTACTACTACGCGGGCGACGCCGCTCCGGGTGACGCGAACGGCCAGGGCTCCGGCGGAAAGTGGTTCGCCATCGACGCCCAATGCAAGCTGGTGAAGAAGGCAGCCTGATCAAGGCGAGAAGCACTGGAAAGGAAACCGGCCCGCGGAGAGTCACTCCGCGGGCCGGCCTTCGTCAGTCCTGCAATGTCGTTCCTGCTGGGTCGCTCCTGCTAGCTCAACCCCGCGTCGTCGTGACAGCAGTGCCGCCGGATGCTTGGGCCGGCCTACAACCCGCGACGAACCACGGTCCGTTCCGCGTCACCGGCCTGGGCGGCGGTGCGCTGGACCGGCAGGCGGTAGGTGTCCCGGGCCAGCGGTCCGCTGCGGTCCTCCGGAAAGGTCTGGACGACGGGCAGCTCGCAGAAAATGCACTTCATCCGGCCCCGGCGGCCCACTTCGTACCGGTCGGCGACGTGGAAGTTGGAACACCGGAACCGCGGGCGCTGCAACCACCGTTCCGGAATTCCGCCGATCAGCGGCTCGCCCTCGGCGAGGGCGAGCTCGGACAGTTGCGCGCGAAGTGCGCGTTCCTCTGCCGTCTCGCGGGACATGGCTGGACTTTACGACGGGAACGGTCGAAAGGGGCATCGGCGATGCAGTGAACCCAAACCCAGAAGTGAGTGCGAATGTGTCGAATCGACAGGTCCGGCGCCCGGGAGGACGAGGCACCGGAGGGGAGGTTTCGTGGAGGTTGCTGTCCCTACACTGAGGGTGAGCGTGGCGGGCGATGATCCGCCGATCCCGGGCAGGAAGGTGGTGCGTCGCCGATGACCGCCGAGCCCGGTCCGCAGGGTGACCTCTTTGCGCCCAGCCTGGTGGAGGCGACCACCGCGCGGTTGCGGGACGAGATACTCAGTGGCGCGCTGGAACCGGGTGCCCGGTTGATCGAAGAACAGATCTGTCAACGGTTCTCGATCAGCAGGGCGCCGTTGCGCGAGTCGTTGCGGCTGCTGGTCCAGCAGGGCCTGGTGGAGCACCTGCCGCGGCGTGGGGCTCGGGTGACCGTCTGGTCAGACGACGACATTCGTCAGTTGTTCGAGATCCGGGCCGTGCTGGAGCGGCATGCCATCGTGACCGCACTGCCGCTCCGGGGGGAACCCGGCGACCCGGATCCGCTGGCCCGAGTGCGGGCACGGCTGGAACAGATGAGGTTGGCCGAGGACTCCGCGGACGAACTCGCCCGGGACGACGCCCACCGGGCCTTTCATGCCGAGATCGTGGCGCTCGCCGGGCACCGGCAGTTGGACCTGGCGATGGAACCGATCCTGGTGAAGTTGCAGCGGCCGATGGCCGTCAACCTGCGATTGGAGGCCTCGCTGGTCGGTCCGGGCGAGGGACTGCGTCGGCATGCGGCGTTGCTGACCGCGCTGGAGACCAACGATCCGGATGTCGTGCTGCGGGCCATGTACGAGCACGGCGGTCAGCGTTATCTGCAGTATCGCCGGGAGGCGGCCCCGGCCACCGCCCGGGCGTGAGGCAGTGGCGCGGCCGGGGCGGCAGCGCCACCCGCGGCACTGCCGGGAGGGACTGCCCGGCGCCCCCGCCCCGGGCAGGAAGGGGGTCCCTGCGCCGGCCTGTCCGATCCGTCCCCGTAGTCCACTGTTAACACGCCAGTTCCACCGGCGATACACGGATTGTCGACAATCGACGAATGCACGACCAAGGAGATGCGGGTCCCGCCCTGGGCCCGAGCGTCGCCGCCCTGACCCGCGTCTACCGCGCGCACGAAACGTCACCTTCCGTCGAGGTGCAGCGGGTGCTCGACCGTATCGACGAGCGAGGCGATGACGGCACCTGGATCACCGTGCTCGACCGGGCAGAACTGATGCTCCGTGCCAAGGAACTCGAGGAGCATCCCGACCCGGAATCGCTGCCGCTGTACGGGATCCCGTTCGGCGTCAAGGACAGCATCGACGTCCGGGGTGTTCCGACGACGCTGGCCTGCCCGGAGTACGGCTACCTCGCCGAGGCGACCGCACCGTCGGTGTCCAGGTTGATCGAGGCCGGTGGGATCTTCATCGGCAAGACCAACCTCGACCAGTTCGCGACCGGGCTGAACGGCACCCGCACCCCGTACTCGATGCCGCGCAGCGTGTTCGGCGGTGACCTGATCGCCGGCGGGTCGAGTTCTGGATCGGCACTGGCGGTGGCCGGGGGAGCAGTGCCGTTCGCTGTCGCGACGGACACCGCGGGGTCGGGGCGTGTTCCGCCCGCGCTGAACGGCATCGCCGGCTTCAAGCCCAGCCGCGGGCTGATCAGCACCGTCGGCCTGGTACCGGCCTGCCGATCGCTCGATTGCATCAGCCTGATCGCGAACGACGTTGACGACCTGGCGACGGCTTTCGACGTGCTGGCCGGGGTGGACCAGCGCGACCCGTACAGCCGGGCCCGCCGACGGGAGCCGGTGCGCGTAGAGAACCTGCGCGTCGGGCTGCCCGATGCCGGAGAACTCGAGTTCTTCGGCGACGACGGAATGCGGGTGGCCCATCTCGCTGCCAGATCCCTTATCCAGGCACGGTTCGGAAAGGTTGTCCCGGCACCGTTCGGGCCGTTCCTGGCGGCCGGTGAGCTGCTCTACCAGGGGCCCTGGGTGGCGGAACGCCTCGCCGAGTTCGGCGACTTCCTGGAGCGTCGTCCCGATTCCGTCCTTCCGGTGATCCGGACCATCCTGGAAGGGGGGAGCCGGTACTCGGCAGTGGACGTGTTCGCGGCAGAGCATCGCCTCGGCGAGCTGAAGGCCGAGGTGGCCGGCCTCTGGAACGACATGGACGTGCTGGTCCTGCCGGCGGTGGGAACGACGTTCACGGTCGACCAGGTGCTCAACGATCCCATCCGCACCAACACCGCGTTGGGCCACTACACGCATTTCGGCAACCTGCTCGACCTGTGCGCCGCCGTGGTGCCGGCCGGAACCACCACCGATGGCCGACCGGTCGCGCTGATGGTGCTCGGCCCGGCGCTCGCCGACGACCGCGTCCTGGCCATGGCCGCGGCGCTCAACGGAGAAAACAGTGACTCCCCAACGCCTCCGCCGGCAGTGCCGGCCGGCAACCGCCGGCGTGCCGAGAGTGCCAGGTTCAACACAGATCTCGACCAGAGCGCGCGATGCACGCTGGTGGTGGTCGGTCATCACCTGACCGGCGAACCGCGCAACGCGGACCTCGTCGACCGTGGCGGCGTGCTGATCTCCGCCACCCGCACCGCCGCCCGCTATCGGTTGATCAGAATCGGGCGGGACCAGCCGGTGCCGGCGCTGGTGGCGGTTCCGCACGGCGGGGCCGCCATCGAGGTGGAGACCTGGAGCGTCCCGTCGGCGGCGTGCGCTCCGATTCTCGCCGCATCGTCGGAGTCGGTGTGCCTCGGGCGGGTGGTCCTGGCCGACGGCAGCACCGAGATCGGCTTCGTCGGCGATGCCGCCGCCATGGCCGCCGACGAGATCACCGACATTACCGAGTTCGGCGGCTGGCGAGCCTATCTCGCCGCCGGGTCACCCGCGGGCTGAGCCCGCGAGCGCAACGGCGCGCTCTCGCCGCAGTACCGGCCGTCCTCTCCTCCCACAGCCTGGAGTGCTCATGCCACCTGCCACCGGTGTCGATTCCACCGTTCCCGTCGGCTCGCCGGACCCGTCAACGGCGTCCGACAGCACAGCTGCCGCGGCCTCTTTCGTGCAAGCGGCGCCCGCACCGTTCCCGCTGCCACCGGGACGGGTGGCGCTGCTGATCATCGACATGCAGCGTGACTTCCTGCTCCCCGGCGGCTTCGGCGAGACGCTGGGCAACGACGTCTCGCTGCTGCAGAAGGTGGTCCCGCCGCTGGCAGAGGTGCTGGCCGCCGCGCGCGCCGTCGGCATCCTCGTGGTGCACACCAGAGAGGGCCACCTCCCCGACCTCTCCGATTGCCCACCGGCAAAGCTGCGACGCGGCAAACCGTCTCAGCGGATCGGTGACGAGGGCCCGCACGGCCGCATCCTCGTGCGCGGCGAATATGGTCACGACATCATCGACGAACTGGCGCCGATCGCCGGCGAGATCGTCATCGACAAACCAGGCAAGGGCGCGTTCTACGCCACCGAACTCCAGACGGTGCTGCAGACCGCCGGCATCACCCACCTGCTCGTCACCGGGGTGACCACCGAGGTGTGCGTGCACACCACGGTCCGGGAGGCCAACGACCGCGGGTACGACGCCCTGGTGCTGGCCGACTGCGTCGGGTCGTACTTCCCCGAGTTCCAGCGGGTCGGGCTCGACATGGTGTCCGCGCAGGGCGGGATCTTCGGCTGGGTCGCCGATTCCGCCGCGCTGCTGGACGCGCTCGCTCAGCCGGCGATGGCCGGCTGACACCACTTCGGTCAACCACCCCTTCCGACAGGGAGCACACACCAGATGAACCTGACCGGCTTCAAGTCCTCGGCCTCGCCCGACGGCACCCTCAAGATCCCCTACTGGACGAAGGGGGAGACCAACGCGTTCTTCGGGTTGGGCTTCAACATCCTGGTCAACGTCCTGACCCTCACCTCGCTGTTGATCTTCGTCGTGCAACTGCCCGCGGTCGACGTGCTCGGAACAGTGCTGCCGGCGCTGGGCATCGCGATGCTGGCCGGCAACGTGTACTACACGTTCCTGGCCCGCAGGCTCGCCCGCCGCGAAAACCGAACGGACGTCACCGCTCTGCCGTACGGGCCGAGCGTTCCGCACATGTTCATCGTGGTGTTCGTCATCATGCTGCCGATCTTCCTGACCACCGGTGATCCGGTCCGCGCGTGGGAGGCGGGCCTCGCTTGGGCCTTCGTCATCGGCGTGATCGTGCTGATCGGCGCCTTCATCGGCCCGTTCATCCGCAAGATCACCCCACGGGCCGCCATGCTCGGCACGCTGGCCGGTATCTCGCTGACGTTCATCTCGATGCGGCCGGCCGCGCAGATCTGGGATGCCGCCTGGATCGGTTTGCCCGTGCTGGGCATCATTCTCGTCGGGTTCTTCACCAACATCCGCCTCCCCGGCGGTATCCCGGTGGGTCTGGCCGCACTGCTGGTCGGCACCGCGATCGGCTGGATCGGCGGCTACATGTCCGTGCCGGACGTGCAGGCCGCGGTCAGTGACATCGCCATCGCCGTCCCGACCCTGCACTTCGATCTGCTGTTCAACGGGCTCGGCAACCTCGCTCCGCTGCTGGCCACCGCCATCCCGCTCGGCGTGTACAACTTCGCGGAGGCGATGAGCAACGTCGAGAGCGCCGCCGCCGCAGGCGATTCCTACAACCTGCGCAGCGTGCTGCTGGCCGACGGCAGCGGCGCGATCATCGGCGCGGCTCTCGGGTCGCCGTTCCCGCCGGCCGTCTACATCGGTCATCCGGGATGGAAGGCGGCGGGCGGCCGCGGCAGCTACTCGATGGCCAGCGGCGTGCTGATCGCGGTGCTGTGTTTCCTCGGATTGTTCGGCGTGCTCAACGCGGTGCTGCCCATTCCGGCGATCGTGCCGATCCTGCTCTACATCGGATTGCTGATCGGCGCGCAGGCGTTCCAGTCGGTGCCGCGGATCCAGGCCGCGGCGGTGGTGGCCGCCATCCTGCCCAACCTCGCATCCTGGGGCACGGGGCTGATCGACAACGCGCTCGCCGCCGCAGGGACGACGGCGGCGCAGGTCGGCGACGACGCGCTGACCGACGCCGGCCTGGTCTACGCGGGGCTGAAGATCCTCGGCGAGGGCGCGGTGCTGGCAGGCATGGTGCTCGGCTCGATCGTGGCCTTCATCCTGATGCACAAGTTCTATTCGGCCGCGATCGCGGCGGGCGTGGGGGCGGTGCTCAGCTGGATCGGGCTGATCCATGCCGGCGAGGTGGCGTGGGCCGCCCAACCGGAGGTCGCGCTCGGCTACGCCATGCTCGGCGTCGTCCTGGTGGGCTTCGCCTTCCACCGCCGCAACGAGCCGGCACCGGCGGTTACCGAGGAGGACGTCGTCCTCGAGGGCTGACCGGCGAACGCCCCCACCGAAGGTCCGATCGGACGCCGCCTTCCGCACCCGGAAGGCGGCGTTCGCGGATCCGGCTGTCACGCAGGTGCCGGGGCCGGGCCCATCCGATCGGTAGGCTCGTCCGGTGCCGACCTTCCGCCATCCACTCGCCGATCCCACCCACCCCGGGAGGCGACCAGCGTTGAACGCCGCCCTGGCGGCCGCGGACTCGGTTTCGCCGTCCGACGTCGAGCAGGTCGTGTTGGTGGACGAGCAGGGCGGGCCCATCGGGGTCGCCGACAAGGCCACCGTGCACGGCCCGACGACGCCGCGGCACCTGGCCTTCTCCTGCTATGGCTTCGACGCCGCCGGCCGCCTGCTGGTGACGCAGCGCGGCGCCGGAAAGCGAACCTTCCCACTGGTCTGGACGAACACGTGTTGCGGGCACCCGGCACCGGGGGAGACGCCGACCGCGGCCGCCACTCGCCGGTTGCAATTCGAGCTGGGACTGGCAGCCCGGCAGATGCGGATGGTACTGCCCGACTTCAGCTATCGCGCCTCGGACGGTCGCGTCGAGGAAAACGAATTGTGCCCGGTGCTGGTCTGCGTGATCGACGGCGAGCCGACCCCGGACCCGGACGAGGTCGAGACCACGGCCTGGTGGAGTTGGGACGACTTCCTGGTGGCCGCCGCCGACCCGGACAGCGGGTTGTCCCCCTGGGCCCGACTGCAGGCCCCGTTGCTCGACGAGGCGCTGTACCCGGAACGCTGACGAACCCGCCCGCTTCGGCCCCGAACCCCGACCGGCCGCCCGTCGGCCGCTCGAGTTCACCCGGCGGCGAGCGCGACCAGCTTCGTCACCGTGTTCCAGTTCCGGACCGTCACCGGCGTGCCCAGCGCCTTGTCCCAGTTCAGCTTGGTGAAGGTCGACTTGCTGATGCCGTTGGGGCACCACAGGTAAAGATGATCGTCGACGAGCCGGGCGAGATCTGGTGCCGTCGCTGCATCGTCGTTCAGTTCGGTGATCTTTTCGACCTTGCCCGCCGTCGGTCGGCCGGCCGGGAATCCGAGGAAGTGCTTGGACCCGTCGGTCGCGACGGAGCCGAACGGGTCCGCCTCCATGGCGGCCAGGACCTGCTCGGGGCTGCGGACGATCACCTCGGCGCTCACCCCGAGCGGTCCGGCCAACACGTCGGACACCGCCTTCGCCACGGTCCGCGGGCTCTCGTTCGACTCGAGAACCACGTTGCCGCTGTTCAACAACGTCCGTACCTGCTGATAACCCATGCCGGACAGCGCCTCTCGCAAGTCCGCCATCGCAACCCGGTTGCCCGTGCCGACATTGATCCCGCGGATCAGCGCGATATGGGTGGTCATCCGGCGGCCATTGCCGTTGCCGGGGTGGTGGCCGGCGGGGACGTGATCAACTCGCGGCGTACCCGGCATTCCAGCGGGCCGATCGCGACCTCCGCCGAGATCCTCCGGAGCGCAGCGAGTACCGGGGCGATGTGCGGCTGTTCAGCTGTGCCGGAGCGGATCTGCGCACCGATCCGGCGGACCGGGCTGACCCCGGCAACCGGTCGCAGCACGATGGGCTCGTGAACGAAATCCGGCTGTGCGAGCCGCGGGATCAGCCCGACGCCGTGCCCGGCGGCGATCAGCCCGACGACGCCGGTGAACTCGTCGGCGTAATGGCGTGCTCTTGGGACAAAGCCCGCGCGCTCGCAGGCGTCCCTGGTCAGCTGCCAGCAGGGCACCCCGGGTTGCGCGAGGATCCAGTCGGCATCGGACAGGTCGGACAGTTCGATCTCCTCGCGGTCGGCCAGCGGGTGATCGAACGGCAGCGCCACGTCCATCACGTCGTCGAGCAGGTGCTCGGAACGGATGCGCTTGTCGTGCTCACCGGGGAGCAGTTCCGTGGTGGCCAGCGTCATGGAGACGTCGACCGTCCGGGCGAGCAGCGCGTCGATGGCCGTTTCCGGCTCGACTTCCCGGATTTCCACCCGTAGCCGGGTTCGGGCGGCGATCTCGGAGATCAGCGGAACCGCGAGAGCTTTGACCGCCGAGCTGAAGGAGCCGACCCGCACCGTGCCGGCATCGCCGCGGCGGAACGCTGCCAGATCGGACTCGGCGTGTTCGAGGTGGGTGAAGATCTGGTGCGCATGGCTGAGCAGCAGGGTGGCGGCCTCGCTGAGCCGGACCCGTCGGCCGTCTGGTTCGAGCATCGGCGTGCCGGCCTCCTTGGAGAGCGCGGCCAGTTGTTGGGACACCGCCGACGGCGTCAGGTGCACCGCGGCCGCGGTGGCGGTGATGGTGCCGCAGCGGTCGAGCTCGCGCAGGATCTCGAGTTTCCGAACGTCGATCATGCAGGAATCCTTACACTTTCACGGAAAAAAGAACAGATGGACGCGAGGTTCGTTCCGCAGGACGCTACAGATATGACCCTCTTCATCGTTCTCCTCGTCCTGCTGGCTCTCGCCGTCGCCGGTCCGCTGTTCGGGACCGACACCCGCTCGACGGGAGGGTGGATGGCCAGTGACCCGGACCGCCCGCTGTGGGCCGACGCCGGACGTCGCGCACACTGAACTCCCCGTCCGCAATCACCGCCCGCGCACCGCACCCGTCAGCTCGCGGTCGATCGCCCGCGCCGCGGCCCGGGCGTCGAGGTTGATCTGCAGCAGCAGTCCCTTGAGGACGTTCGCGAGCCCGACGAAACGCAGACCCGGCGCCGATGGTGAGGTCTTGCCGCCGTGCACCAGCGGGTGGCCCCACCGATCCAGGACGCCCAGCGAGCCGACGATCGAGTGCAGGCCGGTGCGGTACCCGGTCGCGGCGATGAGAACGTCGGGCGTCACCCGGGTCCCGTCCGCGAGGATCACCTGCTCGCCATCCACCGCCTGCACGGCGGCCACCGGCGTCACCCGGCCGGACCGCAATTGCGCGATCAGTCCCACGTCGATGGTCGGGATCGTTCCAGTGGCGCGGGCCTGGGCAACGAGGCCGGCTCGGGGCGCCGGAAGTCCGTAGGCCGTCAGGTCGCCGACGAAAAGGCGTTGCAGGAGACGGTTGAGCGGATCCACGAGTCCGGCCGGCGCACCGTCCTGTGCGATGCCCAGCAAGGTCAGCGGAACGGGACCCAGGCTGCGCGGGACGACGTTCGGTGGGGTGCGGACGGCCAGCCGGACCTGTCCACCGTGCTCCGCGAGATCCGCGGCGATCTCGGCACCGGTGTTGCCGGCGCCGACCACCAGCACCTGCATGCCGCGAAAGCGTTCCGCACCGTCATAGGCGTTCGCATGCAGGAACTCGCCACGAAACGACGACAGGCCGGGCCAGTCCGGGACCGCCGGCTCGCTGTTGTATCCGGTGGCCACCACGACCTCGGGCGCCCGGACCGGCAGCGCCGCGGGATCGGCCTTCCAGAGGTCTCCGTCCCGCTCGAGCCGGGTGACCTCGGTGCCCCATTGTGGACGGATTCCGAGGCGTTCGGCGTACAGACGCAGATACTCCGCCATGTCGTCCTTGGCGACCCATCGGCCGAACCGGCGCGGGATGCGCATCCCCGGCAGCGCCGACTGCACTCTCGGGGTATGCAGATGCAGCCGGTCGTACCGGTTTCTCCAGGAGTCGCCGACTGCCGTCCCGCTGTCGACAACGAGCGGTTCGATGCCGCGGCGTCGCAGGCACGCCGCCACCGCCAGGCCGGCCGGGCCCGCCCCCACGATCAGGACCTGGGCGTCCGGCTGAGAACTCACGTCGCCTCCGGGAATGGTCGACCTTGTGCCGCTCGACGACCAGCGCTTCCGCTCACGTCCGGCGCCGAAAGTGTTGCACCGCCGTCGGCGTGGCGACACCGCATCGCAGGCCGCCCTGTGTATTTGTCCCCGATGCTGGCGTGCGGGCGTTCCCACAGTGCACAATGTCCCCAGCAGTAACGATCAAGTGCCTGTCGAGTACTGCCTGCGCGTCTCCTGCTGCCGCTGTTGTCGCATCCCACGTTGGGGAAGAACGTTGGAGTGCGAGCGGAGGTGGACGGTCATGACACGAGGTGTGGTCTTTGTGCACTCGGCGCCCGCGGCGATCTGCCCGCACGTCGAGTGGGCGATTTCCGGGGTCACCGGTGGTCGCGTGTCGCTGTCCTGGACGGCGCAACCTGCGGCTCCCGGCTGCCTGCGTGCGGATGCCAGCTGGTCGGGGAAGCCAGGCACCGGCGGCCGGCTCGCCAAGGCGCTCAAGGCGTGGCCGATGATCCGTTTCGAGGTCACCGAGGAAGCCAGTCCCGGCGTCGACGGCGAACGCATCTGCCACGTGCCCGGCCGCGGGATCTGGCGGGCGGCGATCTCGGCGAACGGCGACGTCGTGCTCGGTGAGGGTCAGTTGCGCGCGATGCTCGCGTCGGCGAGCAATCTTGAGGCCGTGCACCATCGCCTGGGCGACCTGCTCGGCGCCCATGTCGATGCGGAGCTCGAGCCGTTCCGCCGGGCCGGCGAAGGGACCGCCGTCACCTGGCTGCACCAGGTCGGCTGAGCATCGCCCTCGGATCGTTCCCGAACTCCTTGCGCGCGGCACGACCCGGCACCCTCGTGGTGCACGCCCCAACGTGTCGTCGTAGGGCGGCGGCCCGACGATGACGTGAGAATGTGCCCTGCGAGTGCGCTACGCCACCCCTGCGGTGCTCGGCGCAACCGCTTTCCCCGCAATGCGTCGACTACTGGACCCAATGACACGACGTGGTGATGGGAAGTACCTGGCATGCGGCTGACCGGCCGACGACTGACGGCGGTCCTGGCGACCCTTTTCGTTCTCATCCTGGCGGCGGGCGTGACGGCAGCGTGGAGCTTCGGACGTTCCCATGAACGGGAACCACTCGCGATGGTCGATTACCAGCAGGGTCCGTCGGGAACCTCGGATGTCAGGCTGTCGTCGCAGGCTGCGGCGCACCCGCGGGCCGCGGAGGTGCAGCAGGTGCTCCAGCTCTATTTCAACGCGATCAATGATCACGACTACGGGTCCTGGAAGCGGGCGGTGGCGGCCGAACAATCCGCCCCGCAGACCCAGGACCGGTGGCAGTCCGATTACGCGACCACCGTCGACTCCAACATCGCGGTGATGACGCTGGCCGACGGGCCGCTCCGGGCCCACACCATGTTCACCTCGGAGCAAGCCGTGGACCTGGCACCGCCTTCGCTGCCGGAGCCGTGCATCGATTGGGACGTGACATATCTGCTGGGCGACCAGGACGGGCGGCTGGTGCTCACCGGAATCGACCCGTCCGACCCGTCGATGACGGCCTGCCAATGACGGCGCGAGATGGTCTCCGCCCGGGTCTGCCAGGGCGAGGTCTGCGCCGCACCCTTCCGCACGGAACGACGCCCCACCGGACGCCGCCGCGCCGAACGCTGCCGCGGCGGGGTCTGCGCCGAACGCTGCCGGCGGTCCTGCTGATCGGCGCCCTGCTCGCCGGCTGCGGCCAGGACGGGGGCAGCGCCGGCGGTGCGACTTCGTCGGCCGCCGTTGGGTCGACGCCGGCACAGGGAGCCACGGCTCCCAGCGCCGCTGTCTCCAGCGCCTCGGCGTCACCGTCCGGCGCGCCGTCCTCGTCGGCCGGGCCCGCGCCGTCTCTGTCCGGTTCCGTCCCCCCGCCACCGTCGGGTTCGCGGTCGAGCACACCTACGGCCGCGGCATCGCCGTCACGGGCGCCGACCGCTGCCTCGCCGCCGCCCAAACCTGCCGCCCCACCCGACGACGTGCCGCCGGGCGGCCTGGTGACCGCCGCGGACGTCGAGCATGCGCGTGCCGCCGTCGCCCGGATGAGCGCGGCCGATCTGGCGGGCACGGTGGTGATGGTCAGCTCCGCGGACGCCGTGGACAGCGATATCGTGGCGCGGCTGCACCTCGGCGGGGTCATCCTGATGGGCTCGGACGGCGCTGTCGACGGAACGCCGAACGGCACACCCGCCCAGGTTGCGGCCGTCACGTCGGCCCTGCAGAAGCAGGTCCCGGCGAGCCAGGACGGGGCGCCGCTGCTGATCGCGACCGATCAGGAGTACGGCCTGGTCACCAGGCTGGTCAACGGGTTCACCGACTTTCCCGGGGCCGCCGAGCTGTCCGAGATCGCCGACACCTCGGCCGCCGCCACGGCGACGGAGGCGGTGACGGCAGCGGCCGGTGACGAACTGCGCGCCGTCGGCATCAACGTCAACTTCGCTCCGGACGCCGATGTGCTCCCGGAATCCGGCGCGTCCGGGGTCGCCGACCGGACCTTCGGCTCCGACCCGGAGCGCTCCGGATCGCTGGTGGCGGCAGCGGTCCGCGGCTATCAGAGCGCCGGGCTGGCCGCCACCATCAAGCACTTCCCGGGGATCGGCCGGGTCGCGACCGACACCCACAAGGCCCTGCCGTCGCTGGACGCCGGATGTGACGAGTGGAACGCCGTCGATGCCGTGCCGTTCCAAGCCGGCGTCGACGCCGGAGTGGCGATGGTGATGACCGGGCACATCGAGCTTCCCGCCGCCGGCGCGTCCGGGGAGTCGTCCGCGCTCAGCTCCGCGGTGGTCACCGAACTGCTCAAGGGCGACGGCGTGAACGGGTGTTCCGGCGCGAACTTCAAGGGCGTCACGGTGTCGGACTCCTTCGAGATGGCCCCGGTCGTCGACAACTTCGGTCCCGGCGAGGCGGCCTGGCGCGGTATCGCCGCCGGTCAGGACCTCATCCTGATGCCGACCGACCCGAAGGCCGCGGTCGACGGGATCGCCCGCGCCTTCGCCGACGGGTCACTGCCCGAGGAGCGACTGCAGGACGCGGCCACAGCGGTGTACGCGCTGCGCCTGGCGTTGGGCCGCTCGTCGGCACCGCCGCTCGATGTCGTCGGCTCCGACGCCCACGAGGCCGTCGCTGCCGCCGCCCGCAACGGCTGATTCCCTGCCGGCAACAACCGGCTGCTGCGGAACCGGCAACCACCTGCACCCTCACGCCGGCCGGCTACGGCCCGTCGACCGGGCGCCATACCCCTACGACGCCTGCACCGGCACGGTCTGCCCTGCGCGGTACGGCGTCACGACGACCGAACCGGCAGCGGTGCCGACACTGACCCGCCACACACTGCCCGTCCCGCGCACGGCGGCGCTCCCGTTGTCCACCAGCAGCACGGTGTCCTCGTCGATGCCGGCGCCGACCAGCCCGGGATTGCGGCGGACGGCCTCGATCAACCGCGGCAACGTTCCCCACTGCGCGCAGTGCGCATCCACCGTGAACGGTGCCAGGCCGAGCCCGTCGACCACGGTGACCTCGGCGAGGTCCTCGGACGCGTCTTCGGAACAGATCGGGACGCCGTCGGCGTGCCACCCACCAACAATGGCGGATGCCGCGGCGATCGCCGACCCGGCGGAGAATCCCGCGTAGGGCCGGTCACCGTCCCGCAGCCAGTCGGCGATGTCACCGGCGGCGGGGGACAGAGCCGCGGCGTAGGCGGGGGTGAGGCCCCCGCAGACCAGCAACCCGTCCGCGCCCAGCAGTGACCCGATGCCGAATTGCCCGCCGAGTTCGACCAGCACGGGCAGCGGCCGGCACGGGGCGACGCCGGTCAGCGCGGCCTCCCACCGGGCGAACTGTTCCGCACCGTCACCCTCGTCGATCACGATGCAGGCAATCGTCGGCTCCGCACGACCGGCGGCCGTGGAAACCGAGGCCGCCTCGGCAAGGAACGGCCCGTACACCGTCGTCGCGGCGTCGGGATTCCAGCCGCCGCCGATCAGGTGAATCGCGGTCATCGGCTTGCCCCGTACACGGCCGGCGCCGCGCCGGTGCTCAGCGCCGCGTTGCTGCCGGGCACCTCGCCGCGGCGCCCCACACCGGGCCCGGGATCCCGGGTCACAGCGGGATGTTGCCGTGCGCACCGCGCCCGGACGGCGCGGACGCCAACGCCTCGGCGACCCGCCGCCTGGTCTCGTCGGGCGTGATCACCTCGTCGACGACACCAAGCTCGATCGCCCGCGCGACACCGCCCGCGACCTTCGCGTGCTCCGCGGCGAGCGCCGCATGCAGGGCCTCCCGCTCGTCATCCGGGGCCGCGGCCAGCTTGCGCCGGTGCAGGATCCCGACCGCCGCCTTGGCGCCCATCACCGCGATCTCCGCATCGGGCCAGGCGAACACGGCGGTGGCGCCGAGCGACTTCGAGTTCATCGCAACATAGGCACCGCCGTACGCCTTGCGGGTCACCAGCGTCACCCGCGGCACCACCGCCTCGGCGAACGCGTGCAGCAGCTTGGCACCGCGGCGAACGACGCCGTCCCACTCCTGCCCGACGCCCGGCAGGTAGCCCGGGACATCGACGATCACCAGCAGCGGGATACCGAACGCGTCGCACATCCGGACGAACCGGGAGGCCTTCTCCGCGGAGTGCGAGTCCAGGCAGCCGCCGAGGCGCAGCGGGTTGTTGGCCACCACGCCGACCGACCGGCCGCCGAGCCGGCCGAGCCCGATGACGATGTTCGGCGCCCACTTGGCCTGCATCTCTTCCATCGGCTCGTCCAGGATCGCGTCGATCACCGGCTTCACGTTGTACGCCCTGGCCCGGTGCTCGGGCAGCAGCGCGCCGAGTTTCGGGTCGTCCGGGATGCCGGCGACGCCGGAGATGCCGGGCCGGGAGAACAGTGATGCGACGCGGCGGGCACGGACGAACGCGTCGGGCTCGGAGTTGGCGACGATGTGCACCACGCCGGACTTGCGTCCGTGCGCTGACGGGCCGCCCAACGCCTCCATGTCGACTTTCTCGCCGGTCACCGAACGGACGACCTCCGGGCCGGTGACGAAGACCCGGCCGTCCGGCGCCATGATGACCACGTCGGTGAGCGCCGGGCCGTAGGCGGCTCCGCCGGCCGCCGGGCCGAGCACCACGGAGATCTGCGGAACCTTCCCGGACGCCCGCACCATGGCCGCAAAGACCTGGCCGACCCCGTCCAGCGCCAGCACGCCCTCGGCCAGCCGGGCGCCGCCGGAATGCCACAGCCCGATCACCGGGGTCCGCTCGCGGACCGCTGTCTCGATCGCATCGACGATGTGCCGGCACCCGTCGTGCCCCATTGCCCCGCCCATCCGGGTGGCGTCCGTGCAGTAGGCGATCACCTTGGAACCGTCGATGCGGCCCCGGACCGCCCACACCCCGGACGTGTCGGTGGCGTGCAGCTCGCTGAGCGTGCCCTCGTCGAGCAGGGCGGCGAGCCGGACCTCCGGCTCTCTCGGGTCGATCACCCGAGGCCCGGTCCTGGCGGGTTTCGCCGGGTCCTTTCCGGCGGCGGGACTCGCCGGCCCGGTCTTCACACTCGACGGATCAACAACAGCAGTCACGGTTGGCACTCCTGACGCGCACCATGGCGCTTCCAACGGGTGCGCCCCCGGATACGGGAACGCCGTCAATCCAGTGCGGGCACTGCTTCCCCGGCGTCACTTCAGGTCGGGGACCTACTCACCCGCGGGGCAGCACTGCACCGCGGGCGCCCGGTGCTTTCCGGATGCGACCGGGAACAGGTACGGAGGACCGGACATATCGGCTTGCTCAGGCGCCGGTGAACACCAGCGCCACGTTGTGCCCGCCGAATCCGAACGAGTCGTTCAATGCCGCGGTCAAGGTGACCTCGCGGTTGTCGGCGGCGACGTCGACCTTGATCTCGGGATCGAGCTTGTTCAGGTTGCGGGTGCCGGGGATGACACCATCCCTGATGGCGAGGACGGTCGCGATGCCCTCCACCGCACCTGCGGCACCGAGCATGTGCCCGGTCATCGATTTTGTGGCGGTGACGATCGCGTGGTCGCCGATCGCCCGCAGGATGGTGTTCGACTCCGCCAGGTCGCCCACCGGGGTGGACGTCGCGTGGGCGTTGACGTGACCGATGTCGGCCGGTGACATGTCCGCCGACTGCAGGGCCTTGGCGATGGCCCGGGCGGAGCCCTCGCCCGCAGGCTCGGGAGCGGTGATGTGGTACGCGTCGTTCGACATCCCGATACCGGCGAGCCGGCCGTAGATCTTCGCGCCGCGGGCCCTGGCGTGGTCGGCGCGCTCGAGCACCATGATTCCGGCGCCCTCTCCGAGGACGAACCCGTCCCGTTCGACGTCGAACGGTCTGGAGGCCCCGAGCGGGTCGTGATTGCGGGTGCTCATGGCGCGCATCTGCGCGAAGCCGGCGAGCGGCAGCGGGTGGATGCAGGCCTCGGCGCCGCCCGCGATCGCCACGTCCAGCTCGCCCGACTTGATCATCCGGTACGCCCAGGCGATGCCTTCCGCGCCGGACGCGCATGCCGACACCGGCGCGTGCACCCCGCCACGCGCCTTCGCCCAGAGGCCGACGGCGGCGGCCGGGCCGTTCGGCATCAGCATCGGGATGGTGAGCACCGCGACCTTGCGGATGCCGGTCTGCTCCAGGATGTCGTCCTGGCCGAGCAGGGTGAGCGCGCCGCCGATCCCGGTCCCGATGACGACACCGAGCCGCTCGGGATCGAGTTCCGGGGTACCGGCGTCGGCCCATGCCTCGCGGGCCGCGACCAGCGCCACCTGCTGGCACCGGTCCAGCCGCCTGGCCTCTACCCGCGGCAGGACCTCCAGCGGGTCCACCGCGAGCGGCGCGTAGATCCGGACCGGCAGTTCGTACTTCTCCGCCCACGGCTCGACGAGCGGCTTCACGCCGATCGTCCCGGCGAGCATCGCCTGCCAGGTCTCCTGGGCGGTACCACCGATCGGCGTGGTGGCGCCGATGCCGGTGACCACCACGTCGTGGTCGGAACTCATCTGGGGAGCCTCACTGTCGTTGCTCACCTTTCTCGATCTCTTCTCGCTCCGCGTTCGCGGGGAGGGTCCGTGCGGGTCGCACTCGCCCTGTCCCGCATCGCGCCAGGCTCGCCGGGGCGGCCTGCAGGAAGCGTCAGGCCTTGTTGGCCGCGATGTAGGAGACGGCGTCTCCCACGGTCTTCAGGTTTGCCAGTTCGTCGTCCGGGATCTTCACGCCGAACTTGTCCTCGGCCTGCACGGCGATCTCGACCATCGAGAGCGAGTCGATGTCCAGGTCGTCGGTGAACGACTTCTCGGCGGTGACGTCGGCCGCGCTGACGCCGGCGACCTCTTCGACGATCTCGCCCAGGCCGGCGAGGATGTCCTCGTTGCTCACGATGGTTCCTTTCGATGGTGAATGGCCGGTCTCCGGAATCGGAGGCGGCTCGGGTTCCGCGCGAATTCTGCCGTATCGGTTGTGCCGTCAGGGCCAGGGTCGGGGCGGCGCGCGGAGGGTTCGTCAGGGGGAGGCGCGGCACCCACCGGTGCTGCCGGGTTCGCCTCCGGAGGGGGCCGACCGCCGGTCGGAATGTGCCGATGCGCCAGGACTTCTCGTCACGGACACCGGAACACCTGACTCGCGTACGTCAGGCCCGCGCCGAAGGCGACCGAGAGCACCAGTTGCCCGGATGACACCTCGCCGGCCGCCCGCATCCGGTCCAGCGCGATCGGGATGGATGCCGATGAGGTGTTCCCGGTGGTGACGATGTCCCGGCCGACGGCAATGTCGGGGCGGGCGCCGGCGGCGACGATCTTCTTCGCGACGGCGTCGATGATGCGCAGATTGGCCTGATGGGTGACCAGGACGTCGATGTCGGCCAACGCAACGCCCGCGGCCTCGGCGGCCCGGATCGCCACCGGCGCAATGGCGGTGGTCGCCCAACGGAACACCGTCTGCCCCTCCTGGATGAAGTGGCCGTTGCGGCCCTCCACCCGGATGGCGTCGATGTTCGTCTCGTCGCAGCCCCAGACGACGGGGCCGATGCCGGGTTCCTCGGCGGCGCTGACCACGGCCGCACCCGCGCCGTCGGCAAAGATGATGGCCGTAGCGCGGTCGGTCGGGTCGGTCCAGTCGGTGAGCCGTTCGGATCCGACGACGAGCACGTTGCGGGAGGCGCCCACCCGGACCGCCTGGTCGGCGGCCGCGATGCCGTAGCAGAACCCGGCACAGGCGGCGTTGATGTCGAAGCTCCCGGGCGCATGAATGCCGAGAGCGCCGGCGATCTGCGTCGCGGCGTGCGGCACCGGCGAGATCGGGCTGCAGGTCGCCACGATGACGGTGTCGATGTCGGTGGGCTGCAGGCCCGCCTCGGCGAGCGCCTTCGCGCTGGCCCGGGCGCCCATCGAGATCACCGAGTCGTCCGGACCCGCGAATCGACGTTCGGCGATGCCGACCCGCGACCGGATCCACTCGTCATTGGTGTCCATGGTCTCGGACAGTTCGGCGTTGGTGACCACCCTGTCCGGCCGGAAGTGACCCAGACCGGTGATCGTCGATCCCGGGGCTCCGGCGCGGACATTGATCCGCGGCCGACCGGACGTGCCGGTCGCCGGTGATCCCGCGGCCGTCACAGCCGCGCTCCGGCGTGCTCGCCGACGAAGGCGACCGCGTTGTCCAGGTCGGCGGGGGATTTCACAGCCATGGTGGCGACGCCCTTCAGGTCTCGCTTGACCAGCCCGACGAGCGCGCCGGCCGGCGGAAGCTCCAGCACCCCGGTGACGCCCATGGCGCGCATGGTCTGCATGCAGGCGTCCCACCGCACCGGCTTGGTGATCTGGGCACCCAGGAGGGTCAGGTAGGCGGCGCCCGAAGCGATGACAGAGCCGTCGGAGTTGGTCAGCAGCGGATGCACGGGGTCGTTCGGCGCCAGCACGGCCAGCCGGTCGGCCAGCGCGGACTCGGCACTGGCCATGAACGAGGTGTGGAAGGCACCGGCGACCGGCAGCGGAACGACGCGGACCCCGCTGGGCGGGTTCGCCGCCAATTCGGCAAGCGCTGGAAGCGGTCCGGCCGCCACGATCTGGCCGCCGCCGTTCACGTTGGCGCCCACCAGGTCCAGTTCCTGCAGCGCGGCGAGAACGTCGTCGACGGTGCCGCCCATCACCGCCGACATCCCGGTCGGCGTCAGGGCGCAGGCCGCACCCATCGCCGCGCCGCGGACGGCGGCGACATCGACGGCGTCCAGCGGTGAGAAGACGCCGGCGAGAGCGGCAGCGGCGAGCTCACCGACCGAATGTCCGGCGATCACCGCGCCGGGTGGGATGGGCAGGACTCCTGCAGCGAGCAGCGCCGCGGCAACCACCAGCGGCTGGGTGACGGCGGTGTCCTTGATCTCGTCCGGGCCGGCGGTGGTGCCCAGCCGGACCAGGTCGAGGTTGGCGCGGTCCGACATGGCCGCGGCGGCCTCTGGAACACCGTCCAGTTCGAGCCAACTGCTGAGCATGCCTGGTTTCTGGGATCCCTGTCCGGGAGCGACGATGGCCAGCACCTCTTTACTCAAACACGGTCGGGGTCCGGTCGGTGGTGCCGGACGCCACCAAGTCGTCGGCGATGTTTTGTGGGAAGGCTCTAGTCGCGGGCGCTGAACCGACCAAAAGAACTGGGGTTCCGATGCTTTTTCGGCCGAACTTGCTGCGTGGGACCGTCGTCTGCGTCGTCCCGGTCGAGCCCGCCGCCAGTGGTGCAGCCTGGCGGTGACTCAGGGCGCCTGTGCCAACCGGCCCAGGATCACGGCCACCTGGAGCACCAGCAGATCGCGCGGGTCCCAGGGGTCGCGGCCGGTGAGATCCGCGATGCGGTGCAGCCGGTAGCGGACGGTGTTGGGGTGCACGAACAGGTTTCGGGCGGTCGGCTCCAATGCTCCGCCGGTGCCGAGGTAGGCCTCGATGGTCGTGAGCAGCGGCGCGGGCGCCGAGGCCAACGGCGCGTAGACCGCCGCCCGGAGCCGCGCCGCCGCCCGCTGGTCGCCGCCGAGCACCCGTTCGGCGAGCAGGTCGTCCGCGTCGATCGTCCTGGGCGCTCCGGTCCATGCGGCGGCGACATCCAGCCCGGCGAGCGCGTCCGCGGCCGACATCACGGCGTCCCGCAGGCCGGCCCCCTGCCGACCCCGGACGACCGGACCGTCTCCGAACAGCGCCTCGATTTCCGGTCCGGGCGGGTCACTGCCGGCCAGGATCATCACCAGCCGGTCGCCGTGCACCCCGGACATCGCCGCCCGGCCCACCTTGGACGCCCATTCCGTCACGGCGGCCACGACGTCCGCCCGGTCACCGGGAGGTGCATTGCCCGCGATCACCAGCGTGTCGGCAGTGGTGTCCCAATCCAGTGCGGCCGCGCGCGAGGACAGCGCGCCGAAGTCCTCACCGCGGACCACCCCGTCGACGACGGCTGCCTCCACCCGGGCGTCCCACGCCCCGCGGGTCTCCGCCGCCGCCGCGTAGACCGATGCGGCGGCGAAGGCGACCTCCCGGCTGTACCGCAGCAGCGAATCACGCAGGGCGATGGTTTCCGCCGGGTCGGCCGCCAGGGACGGCAGGTCCTCCTCGGCGACCATGATGGCGATCCGGACCAGCTCGACGGTCCGGCGCAGCGAGACGGCTCGCACCAGGTCCCGCGGGGCGGAGCCGAAGACCTCGCCGGTGATGCGGTACTCGGTGCCGGGGGAGCGTGCCCAGACCACGTAGCCCGAGATGCCGGCCTGCGCCACCAACGTCACCCAGGACCGCTGTTCGGCGGGCAGCGACCGGAACCAGGGGAGTCGCTCGTCCATCAGCGCCACCGAGCGGGTCGCCAGGCTGCCGCCGGCCCGTTCGACCCGGGACAACGTGTCAGCGCTCACTCCAGGTGCCCATGACGAGTTCGCCGCCAGCGACGAGGTGGCCGCGCGCAGCACCGAGGCCGGTGTCGGTCCGGCGATGCGGGCGGGATCGCGCACCGGCAGGGCATCCGGAGGCAACCCGGCGAGCCCGCCGCCCGATGCGGAGGAGTCGGCCGCGTCATGTGGTGGCACCGGGTTCACCGGTAGGGCGCCGGTCTCGGTGGCCGGTACGGCACCGGTCCCGACCGAGTCCCTCGCTGCCATGGGCACAGCCTTCCACCCCGCCCGTGCGTCGCGGGTGGGCCCGGTGCAACGACAGGGGCCGGCACCATGGTGCGGTGCCGGCCCCTGTCAGTTGTTGAGGATCGAAATCAGGCTGCGCTGACCCCGGTGGCCTGCGGGCCCTTCGGGGACTGCTCGACATCGAAGTTGACCCGCTGGCCCTCCTCGAGTGACTTGTAGCCGGTCCCGCTGATCGCGGAGTAATGGACGAAGACATCGCCCGAGCCGTCGTCCGGGGAGATGAAGCCGTAGCCCTTCTCCGCGTTGAACCACTTCACAGTTCCCTGCGCCATGCTTGCTCTCCTCGAGCGTTGTCCACGGACGTAGATCCGCGGGGTGGAACACCCCGGCCGCTTCTCTGACCGGGGGGAAGTGCTTTACCCCGTGCGATGCCTCGGGGACATCAGGAGAAGAGCAACAACGAGTGCACAGTACCGCCTGGGCATTGTTGTCGCCAGCAGACCCGGCGGCAAAGAAAGGCGGCAATTCACCTCGTTAATCTAGCCATCTCCTTTTGTCGCGATTGGTCAGGATTCGCCGCCGGCGTTGCCCGACGAACCCGCCCGAACGTCATGCAATTGATACTTTTCCGCAGCCTCGGCGGCTGCGCCCTTGCGGTACTCGCCGCGCCGCTCGAGCGCCGACAACGTCGCCACCACCATCGAGGGGCCGTCGATCAGGAAGTAGCGCCTCGCCGCGGCTCTGGTGTCGGAGAAGCCGAAGCCATCGGCACCGAGGGCCGTGTAATCGCCGGGAACCCATGGGGCGATCATGTTCTGGACGGCGCGCTGCCAGTCGCTGCTGGCCACGACAGGCCCCGGTTCGCCGCTCAGCACCTGGGTGATGTATGGCGTGCCTGCGTCGACACCCGGATCGAGCACCCGGGCCCGCTCGATGCTTTCGGCGTCCCGGCGCAATTCCGACCAGCTGGTGACGGACCAGACGTCGGCTGCGACATTCCAGTCGGTGGCGAGCAGGTGCTGCGCTTCCAGCGCCCAGCGCACCCCGACCCCGGACGCCAGCAGTTGCGCCCGCGCCTTGCCTTCGGTCTCCGACGCCGGTGCCAGCCTGTAGATCCCACGCAGCAGCCCTTCGACGTCCAGGCCCTCCGGCTCGGCCGGCTGGACGTACGGCTCGTTGTACAGAGTCATGTAGTACAGGATGTTCTCGCCGTTCGGGAACTCCTCCGTCCCGGCGTACATCCGGCGCAGACCGTCCTTGACGATGTGCCCGATCTCGTAGCCGTAGGCGGGGTCGTAGGCGACGACGTGCGGCATCGTCGACGCGAGCAGGTGCGAGTGACCGTCAGCGTGCTGCAGACCCTCACCGGTGAGCGTGGTGCGACCCGCGGTTGCCCCGAGAACAAAGCCACGGCCCATCTGATCGCCGAGAGCCCACAGCCCGTCGCCCGTTCGCTGGAACCCGAACATCGAATAGAAGATGTACATCGGGATCATCGGCTCGCCGTGGGTGGCGTAGCTCGTTGCGACGGCCGTCAGGGTCGCGACGGAACCGGCCTCGTCGATCCCCTCGTGCAGGATGACGCCTTCCTCAGATTCCTTGTACGCCAGCATGAGATTGGCGTCAACGGCGGTGTACAGCTGTCCCGAGGGGTTGTAGATCTTCTGGGTCGGGAAGAACGAATCCATACCGAAGGTGCGTGCCTCGTCGGGAATGATCGGCACCACCCGCCGGCCGATCTCCGGATCCTTGAACAGGTCTCGCACCAGGCGGACGAAAGCCATTGTGGTGGCGACGTTCTGCTTGCCGGAGCCGCGACGAAGGACGTCGAAGATCTTTTCGTCGGGTACCGGCAGGGGCTTGGGGACGACCCGGCGCTGCGGGACGAAACCGCCCAGCCGCGCGCGCCGTTCCTTGAGATACTTGATCTCCTCGGTGTCCGGGCCCGGGTTGTAGTACGGCGGCTGGTACAGGTCCTTCTCGAGCTGCTCGTCGGTGATCGGGATGCGCAGGCTGTCCCTGAATTCCTTCAGGTTCTGCATGGTCATCTTCTTCATCTGGTGAGTTGCGTTGCGGCCCTGGAACGACGGCCCCAGGCCGAAGCCCTTGATGGTCTTTGCCAGCACGACGGTCGGCTGTCCCTTGTGCTGGGTCGCCGCCTTGTATGCCGCGTACACCTTGCGGTAGTCGTGACCGCCGCGGCGCAGTCGCCAGATCTCCTCGTCCGTCATGTTCGCGGCGAGCGCCTTTGTCCGCGGATCGCGGCCGAAGAAGTGGTCACGGATGTAGTCGGCGCTGTTGGCCCGGTACGTCTGATAGTCACCGTCAGCGGTGGTGTTCATCAGGTTGACCAGGGCGCCCTCGCGGTCGGCCTGCAGCAGCGGGTCCCACTCGCGGCCCCAGATCGCCTTGATGACATTCCATCCGGCCCCGCGGAAGAACGATTCCAATTCCTGAATGATTTTTCCGTTGCCGCGGACCGGACCGTCGAGTCGCTGCAGGTTGCAGTTGATGACGAAGGTCAGGTTGTCCAGGCCGTCGATCGCGGCGACATGTACCAGACCGCGGGATTCGACCTCGTCCAACTCGCCGTCGCCGAGGAATGCCCACACGTGCTGATCGGAGGTGTCCTTGATGCCGCGGTGGTGCAGGTAGCGGTTGAACCGGGCCTGCTGGATGGCGTTCATCGGGCCGAGGCCCATCGACACCGTCGGGAATTCCCAGAAGTCGGGCATCAGCCGGGGGTGGGGGTAGGACGGGATACCGCCGCCGGGATGGGACTTCTCCTGCCGGAAGCCGTCCAGGTCGTGCTCGGACAGCCGGCCCTCCAGGAAGGCACGGGCGTACATGCCTGGTGACGCATGCCCCTGGAAGAACACCTGGTCGCCGCCACCGGGATGGTCCTTGCCGCGCCAGAAGTGGTTGTAGCCGACCTCGTACAGGCTGGCGGACGACGCGTACGTCGAGATGTGGCCGCCTACGCCGATGTTCGGGCGCTGGGCGCGATGCACCATGATCGCGGCATTCCAGCGGATCCATCCGCGATAGCGGCGCTCGATCTCTTCGTCACCGGGGAAGAACGGTTCCGCCTCGGTGGGGATGGTGTTGATGTAGTCGGTCGTGGTCAGCGCCGGCAGGGCGATGTGCTGTTCCTTTGCCCTGGCCAGCAGTCGCAGCATCAGGTAGCGCGCTCGCTGCTGTCCACCGGCTTCCAGCATCGAATCGAAGGACGCCAACCACTCGTCGGTTTCCTCCGGATCCAGGTCGTGGAGCTGAGCGGCGAAACCGTCCTTGATCAGGCTCATCCGACGTGCAGACTGGTCATTCACTGACGCTGTCAAGGCAACTCCCTCGCGAGGTTGGGCGGATGGTCCGCCATTCGGACCTGCAGGCTCTGAGGAATTACGTACCCATGGCCGGCCCGGTCAAGCCCTGCCATCCTGCCCCATCTCCCCGGACCGCCGCACGGTGGACCTACGGGCGCGGATACGACGCCGGCCGAGGTTGTGGAGCGTGCCGCCGGCGGCCGGATTGTCGTGCGAGCCGGCGTCAGATGCCGCGGCTGTGACGGGGTCGCGGCTGGCCGGCAATTTCCCTGGGGATGCCCGTCCGGCGGGGAGGGGTGCGGTCAGGCCCGGCCCGGCCAGGTCGCGTTCTGTGCCCGTTGGGTGATGGGCGAGCCTTCGGGCGGCGCCGGGGTTGCCCGTGCGGCCGGCGCTGAGGCGGTGCCGCTGTACAGGAATGGTGACGGCCCGAATAAGGTATGCGGCCAGGGACAAGAGGACAGCCCGCGAAAATCGGTTCAGCAACCTCGAAGGGGAGCGATACAGGTGAGTGACGTCGCAGGGCGCGCGGAGACAATCGCGTCCCGGCTCGGCCTCGGGGCCGGGAACACAGTGGGGGAGTCGGGGTACGACGACGATGTCGACCACGACCTGCGTGACGCCATTGCCGACCTGATCGGGTCCGAGCTGCTCGACGACGACGCCGACGAGGTGCTCGATGCCGTCCTGCTCTGGTGGCGCGACGGAGACGGTGACCTGACCGATGCGCTGGTGGATGCGATTCCGCTGCTGGCCGATGACGGCGTCATCTGGTTGCTGACCCCGAAAACCGGTCGTGACGGATACGTCGAACCCAGCGAGATCGCCGAGGCGACCAGAACCGCAGGCCTTGCCCAGACCACCAGCGTCGCTGGTGGGCCCGAATGGATGATTGCCCGGCTCGCCCGGCCCAAGTCAGGAAAGGTTCGTCGCTGATGGCTCTTGCAGTAGGAACGACAGCACCGGATTTCACGTTGCCGGATGCCAACAAGACCCCGGTGACCCTCTCGTCGTTCCGCGGCAAACAGGCCGTGCTGCTGGTGTTCTACCCGTTCGCCTTCTCCGGGACCTGCACCGCGGAGCTCTGCGAACTACGCGACGACCTTTCCTCCTTCCAGAACGAGACCGTCCAGGTGCTGGCCATCTCGACGGACACGTCGCAGTCGCTGAAGGCCTGGGCGACGCAGCAGGGCTACGAGTTCCCGCTGTTGAGCGACTTCTGGCCGCACGGTGCGGTTGCCAAGGCCTATGACGTGTTCTTCGACAAGGCCGGTATGGCGTTGCGGGGCACATTCCTGATCGATGTCGACGGGGTCATCCAGTTCGCCGAGGCCAACGGGCCCGGCGAGGCGCGGGATCAGATCGCGTGGAAGCGCGCGGTCGCCGCGTTGCCTGCGCACGCAAGCTGACGCGGATCGAGCCGGTCAGTCCCGCGTTTTCTCATCCCGGGTGAGTCCGGGTGGCTGCGGGCCCGGGTGTCCCTTGTTGCAGCGCCCGGGCTGCCCGCGTTCTTCGCTGGGGGTCGCCCGGCTGTACGACTCGTGCTGCAACTTCCCGCTGCTCACGCCTGACGGCTCGCGCCCGGCTTTCCGGCCCGCGGCTCCCCGGCGGAATGACATACTGCCGGTGGCGTCCGTTTGGGCGTCAGGACCACGCCCGGAGATCCTTCGCCGGCGGGTCCGACCAGGGCGCGTAGCTCAGCGGGAGAGCACCCGGTTTACACCCGGGCGGTCGGCGGTTCGAAACCGTCCGCGCCCACCCCTTATCGGTACCTGTCGGCGGTTCGGTCCTGTCGCTGGGGCGGCCCATCCCTCGCTAAGCCTTTTCGTTCAGTGCACCGTCGTCATCGCGCCTCGGCTGGCGGGCTGCAGCGTCAAGCCGTCGTCGCCGTTGCTCGCGTCGGGCTGCGGCCCTGCCCAGCGGCTCGCCGGCGCGGAAGATGAGCGGCCCGGTCACCGCCATGATCAGGATGTACGCCGCCGCGAGAGCGCCGAAACCCGGGGCGATGATGCCTGATGCAGTGGCCAGCCCGGCGATGACGACGTTGAACTCTCCCCGGGAAACGATGGCGGTCCCCGCGCGGAGCTGGCCGGCGATGGCGACACCTGACCGACGCCCAAGCCAGACGCCGGTGCCCACCTTCGTCAGCGCCGTCACGGCGGCCAGCAGCACCGCGGGGAGCAGCACCTGCGGGATCTCGGACGGGTCGGTTTCCAGCCCGAAGAACACGAAGAAGACGGCGGCGAACAGATCACGCAGCGGTGTGAGGACTTCGCGGGCGCCCTCCGCGACCCGTCCGGACAACGCGATGCCGACCAGGAAGGCCCCGACCGCCTCGGAAACCTGCAGCTGCTGCGCGAATCCCGCGACGAGCAGCGCGAGACCGAACGCGATCAGCAGCAGAACCTCTTTGTTGTCCGAGTAGACGAATCGCCCCAGTGCACGGCCGAATCGCAGCGCGACGACGAACGCAATGCTGATGGCGATGAGTGCAATCGCGACGGAGGTGGCGCCGGCGGCCAAGCTGACACCGGCGAGCATCGCGGTCAGGATGGGCAGGTACAGCGCCATGGACAGGTCTTCGAGCACGAGAATGGACAGCACGACGGGTGTCTCACGATTTCCCAGCCGGCCGAGGTCGGAAAGCAGCTTCGCGGTGATCCCCGAACTGGTGATGTAGGTGACCCCGGCCATCGCCAGGACCCCCGGGGCGGGCCATCCGAGCAGCAGTCCGACAGCGGCGCCCGGCAAGGCATTCGCGATCAGGTCGACAAACCCGCCGAGTGCGTGCTGCCGGAGGTTCGTCGTCAGCTCACTGGCCGAGTATTCGAGCCCGAGGAGGAGCAGGAGAAGGATCACGCCGATCTCCGCGCCGATCTCGATGAAGTCGTCGCTGGCATCCAGCGGGATCAGGCCGCCTTGGCCGAAGGCCAGGCCGGCGAGCAGGTACAGCGGAATGGGCGACATTCCTATCCGCCCGGCCAGCCTTCCCAGAACACCGAGACTGAGGACGACCGCGCCCAACTCGATGAGCAACGGTCCCATTTCCACTGCCCGCTCCGTTCTGCACGACGGCAGCGGTCCGACGACCCCATGAAGCCGCCAAGGGTGTTGACCAGCAGGACCGGCGACGCTGCTTCGACCGAGGCTATTCGTTGACGATCTGTTTCAGCGCTTCGATCCCTTCTGCGGTCCCAACGACCACGAGGGTGTCACCTCCGAACAGCTCGGTGTCCGGACCGGGTGACGGAATGATTTCCTTCTCGCGCATCAGGGCGACGATCGACGTGCCCGTTCTGGTCCGTGCCTTGGTGGCGCCGAGCGTGCGGTTGTCGTATCGGGAGCCATGGGCGATGCGGATCTTGCCCGTCGAAAGACTGCTGATCTGCTCGCTCAACGAAGCCAATCGCTGCGTGATCCGCCCGCTCCCGAGCACCTGGGCGAGTGCATCGGCTTCCGCGGCACTCATCTGAAGCACGGAGCTGCAGGAGTCGGGATCGTCCTTGCTGAAGACGAGCAGGTCGCGGTCGCCGTCCCGGTGACTGACCACACCGATTCGTCTACCCGCATCGGTCAGGAAGTCATATCGCATGCCGATCCCCGGCAGCTTCGTCTCGGTGATCTCGACTTCGTCGTCAAACATGGCCCCGACCCTTCATGTGCGCCGTACAGCGGCGATGCTCCCGGCGCGTGTTGCGGCGCCGAAGGCCGCCGGATGGTGCAACAAAGGACGCACGGAGACTAGTCCGGAGCTGAGAGGCGCCTGGCCGCCGGCGAGCGGTGGTGCGGAGCTGTCCCCGCAGAACCGAGGCCAGTGCCGCGTAGTCAACGGAACCACCGTGGGCGCCGGGGCGGTTTGTTGGCCGCCGATCGAGAAGGGCCGTGCGTCGTGGGGCCGTCGCCGGTGCCGGGGGAGTCGGCGCCTGACAGCCGGGCGGGTGCCTTGCCCGGCGATCAGAACGGCGGATTGTCGTCGTCCGGCAGAGATGGCGTTGTCCTGCCTGCCATTGCCCGTCCCCCGACGCCGGGAATGGGCGCAAGGTCTTCGGCTGCCGGCCCGAGAACGCGGGTGACCGCCTCCTTGATCAACTCCGCGTTGGGTTGGCCGAGGGGGTCGGTCACCGGCGATTGGCGGGTGCCGCCGAGAAGTCCACGTTGTTGCGCCGACCGAACCCGCTCCAAGACTCGGGCACGGAATGCGCGACGCTGCGCCACTCGCACTCTGAGTGCGACCGATGTTGTCTCATCCCGACCGATTGGCTCGGCGCACCCGACGCGGTGTTCGTCTTCGGTGCTACTGGTGGTTGTCCGAAACCTGTCGATGCGCGTCAACCACTCGCCGGGCAGGGTCAGCTCGGTGGGCGCGTCGGTGTAACGGTGCCCGGTGGGACTGGTCCAATTCATACTGCCGTCCGGCTCGCGTCGGGCCGTCCAGTCGGTTCGGTGCTTCATCACATGGTGGCGGCGGCAGTGTGGGTCGAGGTTGCACGGGCAGGTCGCCCCACCGTTTGCCGGTGAGTTGTGGTCGTAGGCGTCCCGATGGTCGAGGTCGCACCGCCAGGCCGGCTGACGACACGATGGAAAGCGGCAGGTCGCCGCGAGGGTGGTGACGATGTCGCGCTGTTTCTGGCTCGGTCGGTAGCCGAACCTGGCGCTTGCGTGCTCGGGGGTTCCAGTCTGGGCGTTGACCACCGCAACACTGATGCTGCCGGCGGCAGCGGCAATGGCCTGCGCCAGTTCCGCGGTGATCGCTCCGTACCCCTCGAGGTGGCCTGGAAGCTGATCGAGCGCCATCAACGTCGACAGAGACATCGTCACAGTCAGGTGCGGACGGCGGCCCTGTCGAGTGAGGGTGTCAAGGCGCCGCCGCTTTTCTCTCGCGCCCGACCCTGAGGCCGATATCGACCGACTCGAGAGTGGCTGCGCCGCGCATTGCTCATCCGGCCAGCCTTCGGCAGGCTCCTCGCTGGGGATCATGTCGATGCCGTCCACGGCGAGGTCTTTCGCGGTCGCGGAAAACGGATGCTGTTCGTCTGTCGAAAATCCGTCCTCGTCGTACCAGGTGTTGCCACCGTCCGAGTTGTTGGCCGTGGTCTCGCCGACGCCATCGTCGGCGGCGGTCTGATCGGTGAGCTCGTCGTCGGTGATCGCGTCGTCTGGATCGAGCAGGCCGCGGAGGTCGAGTTGCCCGTGGGTGAGCAGTTCGTTCGCCAGGTCGGTCAGGGCGTCGGCCCGCCGCTCGGCAACGGACCTCCCATCACGCGCTGCCTTTGTGGAACCGGCCATCAGATCGATCAGCGTGAAAACCGAGACGGCGCCCTCTGCGGGCAGTACTGCCTTGATCAAACCGAGCTGGTCTTTGATCGGCCGGTGCGTGACCTCTCGCCCACGCCTGGCTTTCTCGATGCGCTTCTTCGCCGTTTCCGGGTCGGCGATCAGCACCGCCCGTTCGATCAGCGGCCGGAGCCGCCCCGCTGTGCGACCGGCCACCAAGGGCACGATGGTGTTCTCCACCTCGAGACGGAGTTCGGGCTCCAGGGTGCTGGTGCACTCGGCGATCAGGGCTGCGCGCCCGCGGTCGACAGCACCTTCGGTCAGCGCTCGATGAGTTCGGGGCAGGCCATCGTGGAGATCGACCGCTGTCTCGACCCGACGCCGTGCCGTGATCGGTGCGATATGGAGGGCGGCTGACAGTTCCGCCGCAGCCATTCCGTGGGCATGTTCCGTGACAACGGCATCCAGGATCTCTGTATCCACCTCACCGTCGGAACGAAGAGCGAGCCCGCCGGTCTCGACCGTCGCCTGGACCATGCCGCTGATGTCTCCCGACTTCCCGGGCCGCGCAAATGCCGTGAGCAGGGTCGTCTGCAGGCCCGCCAGGTGCGACAGCAGCCGCTCACAGCACCGCAGGGCATCGAGCAGATGCGGTCCTGACATTCCGGTCGGCTCAGCGGCTTCGATCGCCGCAAGCACGGTTGCGTCCGGTGACGCGGCGATCAGTGCGTCCCAAGCGAGTGGCGCCGTTGCGGCTGGTGGCGGCGGACCCTCGGTCAGGCTCGTACACATGTTCGAATCATACTGTGGAACGGCAAGTGTCGCAAGGGGTTGGTCGAACCTGCGATGACGGCTCGGACCTGTGGAACGTGCCCGAGTCGGGGCATCAGCAACGCACACAACCCGCCGCGCGCAACGGGCCCCGGCCCAGGAAGCCGACGCTCGCGCCGCACCGCTCAGGCCGCCGCAAGGGGTCGGACAAGCTCCGTCTGCCCAGATGCCGGCCAGTCGTGCTCCCGGGCGACGTTGGCGCGTCGAACGGCTCGTCAGCTGACCGTGGCGGGCGGGCGGGTGGCATCGCGGGCGGGTGGCATCGCGGGCGGGTGGCATCGCGGGCGGGTGGCATTGCGGGCGGGTGGCATTGCGGGCGGGTGGCATTGCGGGCGAGTGATAACGCACGGGCGAGCACACGGCGGGCGGGTGACAGCGCAAGGCGGATGACATCAGCGTTGCGGGTGACCCAGGGAGAAGATTGTCCGGCGAACCCCCGGCCAGCGGCCGCCACCGGGCAAGACGAAGGCCACTCTCCCAATGGGAAAGTGGCCTCGACCTGCGGAAACGCGCGTGCCCCCGGCAGGATTCGAACCTGCGCACCCGCCTCCGGAGGGCGGTGCTCTATCCCCTGAGCTACGGGGGCGCGAAGCGAAACTCTACCTCACCCGGCCGGGTCGTTCGGACCCGCCGCGACTCCCGCTGGCGACGGTGGCGGCGGGAATTTAAGGTGGTCGCGGCCATCGCCCCGAGACGGACCAACACACCGCGAGGTGCCCGTGGACTCAACTCATCCCATCTGCCGTGCGTGCGGTGTGCAGTACGAGGAGGACCACCATCTCGAGCACTGCCCGATCTGCGAGGACGACCGGCAGTATGTGCCGCCGAACGGCCAGCAATGGACGTCCCAGGCCGAACTCCAGGAAGCAGGTCATCGCACCGTCATCAGGCCCGAGATCCGCGGCGTCACGGCCATCGGGACGGAACCGGCGTTCGCCATCGGCCAGCGTGCGCTCCTGATCCCGGGCGTCGGCGGGAACCTGTTGTGGGACTGCGTGACCTATCTCGACGACGAAACGGTGCAGGCCGTCCGGGACCTCGGCGGCATCAGTGCAATCGCCATCTCGCACCCGCATTACTACAGCTCGATGGTGCAGTGGAGCGAGGCTTTCGACGGCGCCCCGATCTACATCCACGCCCGCGACCGGGAATGGGTCCAACGCACCGGATCGGTGGAGTTCTGGGAGGGCAACTCGATCGAGGTGCTGCCGGGCCGGACCTTGCTCCGTGCCGGAGTGCATTTCGCCGGCGGGACGATCCTGCACTGGCGGGAGGGACCCAACGGCAACGGCGCCCTGTGTACCGGCGACATCTTCCAGGTGGTCGCCGACCGCCGGTGGCTCAGCTTCATGTACAGCTACCCCAACTACATCCCCGAGCACCCGGACACGGTGCGGCGGGCGGTGCAGTTGGTCGACCCGTTGCCGTTCGACACCATCTATGGCGCCTGGTGGGGGAAGGTGCTGACCGAGGACGCCAAGGGCGCGGTTGCCCGATCGGCGCGGCGGTACCTCGAGCACATCGGTCTCGCGCTCTGAGCAGGAGCCCGCAGCGGGACCGACCTGATGCGCCTGCCCGAGCGCGTTCAGCAGTGCGGCCGTCGAGTGCCAGCCGAAGCTGCCGGCGGGCTGAGCCGGTCGAGGGCGGTAGTGGCAGCGACCCGGCCTCAGCCGGTGGGTGGCGGCAGCGGCTGCGCGCCGCGCTCGGCGAGCATCTGCGTCATCACGACGATCTCGGCCGCCTGCGACTGCGCCATTTTTCCCGCGAAGTTCCGCACCACCGGGTTCGTTGCGTGCTCCGCTGCGTACGCCATCATCGGTGCGCCGCCCTGGTGGTGACGGATCATCAGCTGCAGGAAGTAGGTATCGGACTCCGTGCCCTTGAGCCCCTGCAGCTTCTGGATCTCCGCGGTGGTCGCCATCCCCGGCATCAGAGCAGCGCCAGACCCCAGTGCAGCGCCAGACCCCAGTGCACGCCAGACCCCAGTGCAGCGCCAGACCCCACTGCCGCCCCAGACCCGACAGCGCCACCCGAGCCCGTCGCACCCGAGCCAGCCGCACCGGACGTGACGCCCCCCGAACTCATCGCTGCGGCACCCATGGCGCCGTGCCCGGAGTCGGATCCACCCATCCAGCCCATGCGCGTGCCATCGCCGAATTCGGGCAGGTCCCACAGCGACAGCCAGCCCTGCATCTGACCGATCTGATCGGTCTGGGTGTAGCCGATGTCGTAGGCCATCACCGAGATCTCCTGATCGTCGGTGTTCTGCTCGGCGTAGTGCGCCATCAGCACGCCCTGGTCGTGGTGCACGATCATGTCCCGCGCGAAACCCGCGTCCACCGAGGAGGTGTCGGGCGTGACGGGTGCCGCATTGCTCAGCTTGCCGCTGAGTGCGAGCCCCAGCGTGCCGCCCACCAGGAGCAGTACGACGGCCGCTGCGGCAATCAGCGCCACCAGGGTCCCCCGGGAGAACCTGCGCGACGGCGGTGATGTCGCTTCACCGGCACCCAGATCACCGCCACCGACAGCGGATTCGACCGAACCACGGTCGAACTGCGAATCATCGTTCTCCCCGGTCGACATCAGCCCGACGACCCTGCGGTGGACGGCGTCGGTGCTGCCGTTGCAGCGGAGGACGCCGCGGGTGCCTCGGCGTTGCTGACCGGAGCCGTCGCGGTGGCGTCGACGGACTCGTCGCTGGCGGCCACCGACATCTCGGTCGAAGCCGCTGTACCACCCTTCCCGCTCATCGGGATGGCGTCGGCGCCGGGCGGCGTCGGGTCGAAGGCCGGGGGGTTGGCGACGTCGAAGCTCGGCTGCTGGCAGGTGGCGCCGGTTTCCGGGTACACCCAGCGGTTCTGCCGTAACGCGGTGATGAACTGCTCAACCCGCGGGTCCGACGCCGAATCGAGCTTCAGCTGGTGTGCCCACGCCTGCAGTGAGATCGTGCTGTCCAGGCCCGGGTACGGCGACAGGGACATGAACGGCTGGTTCTCCACCAGCCCCTGCAGCGTCGTCAGGTCGGCCGGCGAGATGGTGTCCGGGTTGTATGCGATCCACACCGCGCCGTGCTCGAGGGTGTGCACCATGTTCTCGTCGCGCACTGCCGTTGGGTAGACGATCCCGTTGCAATTGGCCCAGGTCCCGTCGTGCGGGCCGCCGACCGGTGGGAAGCGGTTGTAGGCGACCCGCTGGTCCGCGGTGATGTGCACGGCGGCCTTGTAATCGATGTACGTCGCCGGGCTGTCCGCCGTCGCCGGGGTGCTGGCCCCCACGTAGATCCCTTGGATGCCCGTCGACGGGTCGTGGTTCTCCTCGGACGGCGTCCACGGGGCGAGCGCGTCCTGTGCCTGGTCGTTGGCCCGCGTCTGGTTCAGCACGACGACGAAGATGCCCACGGCCAGGGCCAGCACGACCGCCACGGCTCCGATCGTCAACCACGGCGGACCACCGCCCTTGCTGACGACGGGAGCCGGTTTCCGGCTCTTCTTGGCGTTCCTGCCGCTGGCCATCATGAAGAAACAACCTCGTTTGCATCGCGGAATGTCTACGGAATGTCCACTGGTGGCGCGGCCCCCGAACCGTGCGTGTCCCTGTGGACCGTGCCGGAGTCTACGGGCCGAGGTCGTGGCGTCCCTGTGAACGGCAACTGTCCGCGGCGCAGATGGTCAGAAAGGGTGCGACCGCCTTCCTAGAATGACCGGGTGAATCCCGCGCAATTGGCCGATGCGATCCGGAACGCCCTGGCGGCGGCGGTGGCAGCCGGCGAGCTGACCCTCGACGTACCGGACGAGGTGCCGCTGGACCGTCCCCGCTCCCGCGACCACGGCGACTACGCCAGCCCCGTCGCACTCAAACTGGGCAAGGCGACGGGCCGCCCGCCGCGGGAGATCGCCGACGTCATTCGCCATCACCTGTCCGGGACGCCCGGAATTGCCGACGTGCAGATCGCCGGCCCCGGATTCCTCAACATCACCCTGGAGACGGCCGCCGCCGGTGCGCTGGTGGGCGGCATCGTCGCGGCCGGGGCCGGCTACGGTGGCGGAGCCACGCTCGCCGGCAAGCAGGTCAACCTGGAATTCGTCTCGGCCAACCCGACCGGCCCGATTCACATCGGCGGCGCCCGCTGGGCAGCCGTGGGTGACGCGCTCGGCCGGATCCTGAGCACCCAGGGCGCGACGGTGGTCCGGGAGTACTACTTCAATGACGCCGGCGCGCAGATCGAGCGGTTCGCCCGGTCGCTGCTCGCAGCTGCCCGCGGCCTGCCGGCACCCGAGGACGGCTACGGCGGCGACTACATCGGCGAGGTCGCCGAGCGGGTCACGAAAGCGAACCCCGACGCGCCCGGACTGCCCGACGACCAGGCAATCGCGATCTACCAGCGCGAGGGCGTCGAGTTGATGTTCGACGAGATCAAGGCGACGCTGCACGAGTTCCGGACCGACTTCGACGTCTACTTCCACGAGGACTCGCTGCACCAGAGCGGCGCGGTCTCCACCGTCGTCGACCGGCTGAAGAACTCCGGGCATTTGACCTTCGCCGACGGCGCCTGGTGGCTGGGCTCGACCGCGTACGGTGACGACAAGGACCGGGTGGTGATCAAGTCCGACGGACAACCCGCCTATATCGCAGGCGATCTCGCCTATTTCCTGGACAAGCGCTCGCGTGGTTTCGACCTGTGTATCTACATGCTCGGTGCGGACCATCACGGTTACATCGCCCGGCTCAAGGCGGCCGCCGCCGCGCTCGGTGACGACCCGGACGTCGTCGAGGTGCTGATCGGGCAGATGGTGAACCTGGTGCGAGACGGTGTGCCGCTGCGAATGAGCAAGCGGGCCGGCACCGTCATCACCCTCGACGACCTGATCGACGCCCTGGGCGTCGACGCCGCCCGGTTCGCGCTGATCCGCTACTCCGTCGACACCACACTGGATCTCGATCTCGATCTGTGGACCCGGCAAACCAGCGACAACCCGGTGTTCTACGTGCAGTACGCCCATGCCCGGCTCGCCTCGCTGGGCCGGAACGCCGCCGACCTCGGGATCGATCTCGGCGACTCCTACGATCCCGCGCTGCTCGACACAGCTCGGGAATCGGAGCTGATCGCGCTGCTGGCCGCCTACCCCGGGGTGCTCGCCACGGCGGCGGAACTGCGCGAGCCACACCGCGTCGCCCGCTATCTCGAGGACCTCGCCTCCGGCTACCACAAGTTCTACGACTCGGTCCGGGTGCTTCCGATGGGCGATGAGAAACCAACCAGTGCAACGGTTTCCCGGCTCTGGCTGTGCGCCGCCACCCGCCAGGTGCTGGCCAACGGGCTGGCCGTGCTGGGCGTCACCGCCCCGGAGCGGATGTGAGGGCGCACCCCGCCGGCCCCCGCTCCGGAGAACTGCACACCGACCGGCCCGCCGAGGGGGCACCCGCTGACCTCAACAAGCTCGACCCGGCGGTCTGGCCGCGCGGCGCCGAGCGCACCGACGACGGCGCGCTGAGCCTGGCCGGGGCGGACGTCCGGGGGCTCGCCGAGCGGTACGGCACGCCGTTGATGGTCATCGACGAGGCCGATTTCCGCAGCCGCTGCCAGGACTTCTCGCACGCGTTCGGCTCCGCGAACAGCGTGCACTACGCCGGAAAGGCGTTCCTGTGCACCGAGATCGTGCATTGGCTCGATGACGAGGGACTTGCGCTGGACGTCTGCACGTCCGGTGAACTGCGGCTGGCGCTGCGGGCGGGTTTCCCGCCGCGGCGGATCGCGCTGCACGGCTCGAACAAGTCCCTCGCCGAGCTGACCACCGCCGTTCGGGAGGGAATCGGAGCCATCGTCATCGATTCGTTCGACGAGATCGCCCGGCTGGCCGGGCTGGCGGAGCACCGGGACGGCCAGATCCCGGTGATGATCCGGGTCACCGTCGGCGTCGAGGCGCACACCCACGAGTTCATCGCGACCGCGCACGAGGACCAGAAGTTCGGGTTCTCCCTCGCCGGTGGTGACGCCGCGGAGGCCGTTCGCCGGGTGGTCGCCGTCGACGGATTGCGGCTGGTCGGGCTGCACTCGCACATCGGCTCGCAGATCTTCGACCCCTCCGGATTCGAGGTCGCCGCGCACCGCGTGGTCGCGCTGCTCCGCCAGATCATCGAGGACCGCCCGCAGCTCGCCGAGACCATCGTCGCGCTCGACCTCGGCGGCGGGCTGGGCATCGCCTACACCTCCGCCGACGATCCGCCCGCCCCGGACCTGATGGCCAAGTCGCTCACCGAGATCGTCACCCGGGAGTGCCAGATCGCCGGCCTGACGGTCCCCGCGGTGGTCGTGGAGCCCGGCCGGGCCATCGCCGGACCGGGCACGGTGACGGTGTACGAGGTCGGAACCATCAAGGACGTCCGGCTGGACGGTGGCCTGATCCGCCGGTACGTGTCCGTCGACGGCGGGATGAGCGACAACATCCGAACGGCGCTGTACGACGCCGATTACACCGTCACGCTCGCGTCCCGGTCGTCCCAAGCGCACGCCGTCCTGTGCCGGGTGGTCGGCAAACACTGTGAGAGTGGCGACATCGTGGTCCGCGACTGCTACCTGCCGGCGGATCTGGCGGTCGGGGACCTGCTTGCGGTCGCCGCGACCGGCGCCTACTGCTATTCCATGTCCAGCAACTACAACCGGGTACCGCGCCCGGCGGTGATCGCCGTGACCGATGCAGCGCCCCGCGTGCTGCTGCGGCGCGAGACCGACGACGACCTGATGCTTCTGGAGACCCGGTGACCACACCTGCCAGCCCCGACCCGGGCGGCCCCGATTCGCCGGATCCCAACGGGACGCCAGCCGGGACGCCGGCGAAGCAGCCATCCCTGGTTCCGGGGGTCGTACTGCTGGTGCTGGCCGGCGTGCTGATCGTCGTGACCCTGCTCAAACCCGATCTGCCGCAGTGGCTCACGGTCACCATCGCCGGGTTGGCCATCGTCGTGGTCATCGCCCTGCTGCTGTACGCCTTCAAGGTGTTCCGGGACGTCACCCGCCCCGGCGGCTCCCGGTGAGCGCCGATCGGGCGGTGCGGGTCGGCGTCCTGGGCTCCGGGGTGGTCGGTTCACAGGTCGTCCGGCTGATCACCGAGCAGTCCGACGAGCTCGCCGCGCGGGTCGGTGCGCCCATCGAACTGGTCGCCGTCGCCGTCCGGCGGCCGACCCGCCATCCCGAGGTGCCGGCCGCAATCCTGACCACCGACGCGGCGGGGCTGGTCGCCAGTGACGACATCGACGTGGTCGTCGAGGTGATGGGGGGCATCGAACCCGCCAAGGACCTGCTGCTCACCGCGCTGCAGCGCGGCGCGGGAGTGGTCACCGCCAACAAGGCGCTGCTGGCCGAACACGGCCCCGAGCTGTACCGGGCAGCCGACGCCGCCGGCGCCGACCTGTACTTCGAGGCGGCCGTCGCCGGCGCCATCCCGCTGATCCGGCCGTTACGCGAATCCCTTGCCGGAGACCGCATCTCGCGCATCATGGGGATCGTCAACGGCACCACCAACTACATCCTGTCGGCCATGACGGAGACCGGGCTGGGTTACCACGAGGCGCTGGCGGAGGCCACGAGGCTGGGGTACGCCGAGGCAGACCCGACCGCGGACGTCGACGGGTTCGATGCGGCCGCGAAGGCCGCCATCCTCGCCTCCATCGGCTTTCACACCAGGGTCGGCGCCGCCGACGTGCACCGCGAGGGGATCGCCGAGGTGTCCGCGACGGACATCGCGGCCGCCCACCAGATCGGTTGCACCGTCAAACTTCTCGCTATCTGCGAGCGGGTCGCCTCGGTCGCCGGGTCGACCGCGCCTGGGGTCGACGGCCGGGCCGGCGGGGAGGGTGTCTCGGCCCGCGTGCACCCGGTGATGCTGCCGCACAGCCACCCGCTGGCCGGGGTGGACGGCGCGTTCAACGCCGTGTACGTGGAGGCGGAGGCCGCCGGTCGGCTGATGTTCTACGGTCCCGGCGCCGGCGGCGCACCGACCGCGTCGGCCGTCCTCGGCGACCTGGTTGCGGTGGCGCGCAACAGGATCGCCGGCGGTCGCGGTCCGCGAGAGTCCGCGTACGCGGCGCTGCCGATCCAGCCGATGGGCCAGGTGCTCAGCCGCTACCACATCAGTCTGGACGTCGACGACAAGGCCGGCGTGTTGGCGGCCGTCGCGATGGCCTTCGCCGACGCCGGGATCTCCATCTCGACCGTGCGGCAGGAGGGCAGGGGCGATGACGCGACGCTGGTCGTCGTCACGCACAGCGCTCCGGATGCGGCCCTCGCCGGGACCGTCGACAAGCTGGGCCAGCTCGACTCAGTCCGCAGGGTCACCTCGGTGATGCGGGTGATGGGAGACTTGCGGTGAATCGCGCTGTTCCTCCGGAGTGCCTGACGCGTCCCCGCGTCCCCGCATCTCCGACCGGCCCGGTGCCGACCGGACGACAGTGGACAGCGAGAAGGGTGATGGTGTGAGCGTGACTGCCACCGCCGCTCGGGTGGGCTGGCCGGGGCTGATCGCCGCCTACCCGGACCGGGTTGCCGTGCCGCCCGGCGCGCAGGTCGTCACCCTGCTCGAGGGCGGGACGCCCCTGCTGCACGCCCGGGCGCTGTCCGACCGGCTCGGCGTGCAGGTGTACCTCAAGGTCGAGGGTGCAAACCCGACCGGCTCCTTCAAGGACCGCGGGATGACGGTGGCGGTCACCTACGCGCTCTCGCTCGGCGCGAAGGCCGTGATCTGTGCCTCCACCGGCAACACCTCGGCCTCCGCCGCGGCCTACGCGGCGCGCGCGGGCCTGACCTGTGCCGTGCTGGTTCCGCAGGGCAAGATCGCCGCCGGCAAGCTCGCCCAGGCGGTCGCCTACGGCGCGAAGATCCTGCAGGTCGACGGCAATTTCGACGACTGCCTGGAGCTGGCCCGCAAGACCGCTGCGTCGCACGAGGAGATCGCGCTGGTCAACTCGGTGAACCCGGTGCGGATCGAGGGGCAGAAGACCGCGTCGTTCGAGATCTGCGACACGCTCGGCCGGGCCCCCGACATCCACTACCTGCCGGTCGGCAACGCCGGCAACATCACCGCGTACTGGAAGGGCTATCGCGAATACTTCGCCGACGGGGTCATCGAGGCCCTGCCGCGGATGTTCGGATTCCAGGCGGCCGGCGCCGCTCCGTTGGTGCTGGGGCATCCGGTGCTGCACCCCGACACCATCGCGACCGCCATCCGGATCGGTGCGCCGGCCTCCTGGAACGGCGCCGTCGAGGCCCGGGACGCCTCGCACGGCCTGATCGACTCGGTCACCGACGAACAGATCCTGCAGGCGTACCGGCTGCTCGCGTCCACCGAGGGCGTGTTCGTCGAACCGGCCTCCGCGGCGTCCGTGGCGGGTCTGCTCGCGACCGCCGCCGACGGCCGGCTGCCGGCCGGGGCACTGGTGGTCTGCACCGTCACCGGCAACGGGCTCAAGGATCCGGACACCGCCATGACGTTCATGACCGAGCCGGTGGTGCTGCCGGTCGCCGCCGAAGCGGTGACCGAGGCGCTCGGACTGGCTGGATGAACGGCGGTCCGCCGGGCGGTCTGATGGCCGTCAGAGGGGGGAACGCCGTGCAGGACGACGCAGCCGAACATCCGGTGGTCACCGTCCGGGTACCGGCGACGTCGGCGAACCTGGGGCCCGGTTTCGACAGCTTCGGGTTGGCCCTTGCCCGCTACGACGAGGTGACGGTCGCCGCCCGGAGCTCCGGCCTGCAGATCGACGTGGTCGGCATCGGCGCGGGTGAGGTACCGCTGACGCACGACCATCTCGTGGTGCGGGCCGTGGCGCGGGTGTTCGAGGCGACCGGCACCCCGCTGCCAGGGCTGCGGCTGCGCTGCGTGAACTGCATCCCGCACGGCGGCGGACTCGGCTCCTCGGCTGCGGCCATCGTCGCCGGGCTCTTGGCGGGCCGGGAGCTGGTCGCCGCGGGCGACCCCTCCTCCCGGCTCACCGACGACGACGTCTTCGCCCTCGCGACCGAGATGGAAGGCCACCCCGACAACGTCGCGCCGGCGCTGTTCGGGGGTTTCACTCTCGCGTACACCGACGGCCGCGGCCGGCCGGTCGCGGTGCGGCCCACCATCCACCCGGACATCTCGGTGGTGGTGTTCAGCGCACATGCCGCCAGCAGCACGCATCACGCCAGGACGTTGCTGCCGGCGACCGTTCCACACGCCGACGCCAGTGCGAACGCCGCGGCGGCGGGCCTGCTGGTGCATGCGATGACGGCAGACCCGACGTACCTGTTGCCCGCAACCGGTGACCGGCTGCACCAGGAGTACCGGGCGCCGGCGATGCCGGAATCTGCGCAGCTCGTCGCCGAGCTGCGGTCCGCCGGGATCGCAGCGGTCCTCTCGGGAGCCGGCCCATCGGTGATCGTCCTGACGGATCGCCCGTTCGACCTGGCGAGCTGGCGGCGGCCGGGATTCGATGTCGCGCAGGTCGACGTGTGCACCATCGGCGCGACGGTGGAGGTGCAGTGACTGCGGCCGGATCCTGCGGTTCCGCCCGGCGGTGGCGGAGTTCGCGGAGCACATCGGGAGACAGCGGCAGGAAGTACTGCCGGCCGGATCCGTTGTCGCTCAGCCGGTCGAGCCGCTGACGCTCTGTGCCCGGCGCAGCCCAGTCGGGTCTCCACCGGGCGACACGCTCGCTGACAGTTGCCGGTCGCGCTGATATGCGGTTACTGTTGAAGGCGATCACCGGCTGTGCCCGCTGCGACGTATGGTCTGCGAGCCGGAAATCGACGGTGGGGGACTGAAAAAGCCTCCTGCCGCTCCCACTCTGAAGGACTCCTCTCGCCGGAACGTACCCCGGAGGCGCCGGTACTGCCCATGGTCGGCTATCGAGCCGCGTCACGGGACCAGGCCACGCCAGCGATTGAAGACAAGGTGATCACCGACTCCGCCGCGCCCATCCTGGGTGCGCAACGGCAGCCGCCGCACCTGCGGTGAGCTCAATCTCCGGCCGTGCACATACGGCTGGACAGGAAGGATCTTCGTGACTGAAACCACGGAGTCGCTCGACAATTCCACCGCCACGCCGCCCGCCACCAAGGGCCGGGCTCGCAAGGGCGAGGGGCTGTCGGGCATGGTGCTGACGGATCTGAAGGCCCTGGCGGGCCAGCTCGGTATCCGCGGCACCTCCGGCATGCGCAAGGGCGATCTGGTAGCGGCGATTGCCGCACGCCAGAACGGCGCCGGCGCAGCCTCGGGTGCGGCCGGATCCGGAGCGCCCAGCACCACCGAGCCTCGTCAGCGGTCCGCCGCGCCGGTCGCGAACGGGCATGCGGTCAGTGAACCGACCTTGCCGCTGGGCGACGTGTCCGGCGCTGGGCAGAACACCAACGATGGCAACGGCGGCCGTCCGGAGCGCATCGACGCCCAGACCGTCGACCAGCAGAACAGCGAGCAGAACCGCGATCCCCGGGATCGCAGTGAGCAGCGGAGGGACGACCGGGGTGACAGTCGCGGCGACACGCGCGACGATGGAGCCCCGGCGGATCGGAACCAGCAGACCGACGACCGTCAATCCGGCGAGCGTTCGTCTGCGGACCGCGGCGCCGACGAATCGGGTGACCCGGACGACGGCCAGCGCGGCAACCGCCGCAACCGCCGCAACCGGCGGGATGGCCGGGACAACAACGGGCGCGACAACGCCTCCCGTGACAACGCCCCCCGGGACAGCGCCGCGCGTGACGGCAGCGGACGTGACAACTCCGAGAACGACGTCGCCGGCAGCGGCGGAACTGCGGTCGACCAGCGCAACGGCCAGTCCCGCGAGCAGGCCCGGGACAACCAGGGTCGCGATCAGAACCGGGACAACAACCAGAGCCGGGACAACCAGAACCGGGACAACGCAGAGGCCGGGACAACCAGAACCGGGACAACGGCCAAGGCCGGGACAACCAGAACCGGGACAACCGGCAGGGCCGGCAGAACACCGACAACCGGCGTGACGACGATGACGAGGGTGACGGCCGCGGCCGACGCGGCCGTCGGTACCGCGACCGCAACCGTCGCAACACCCGCGATCGCTTCGCCCCCGACGGTCCCGCCGAGCCGGAAGTGCGTGACGACGACGTCCTCGTTCCCGTCGCGGGCATCCTCGACGTTCTCGACTCCTACGCATTCATCCGCACCTCCGGGTACCTGACCGGCCCGAACGACGTCTACGTCTCTCTGTCGCAGGTCCGGAAGAACGGATTGCGCCGCGGCGACGCCGTCACCGGTGCCGTGCGGGCACAGCGGGAGGGCGAGGCGCAGCGGCAGAAGTTCAACGCCCTGGTCCGGCTGGACACCATCAACGGTCTGGAGCCCGAGCAGGCCAAGAACCGTCCCGAGTTCACCAAGCTGACGCCGCTCTACCCGAACGACCGGCTGCGCCTGGAGACCGAGGCGCACCTGCTGACCACCCGCGTCATCGACCTGGTGATGCCGGTCGGCAAGGGTCAGCGCGCGCTGATCGTCTCGCCCCCGAAGGCCGGCAAGACGATGGTGATGCAGGCGATCGCCAACGCGATCACCACCAACAACCCCGAATGCCACCTGATGGTGGTGCTGGTGGACGAGCGGCCGGAAGAGGTCACCGACATGCAGCGCTCGGTGAAGGGTGAGGTCATCGCCTCCACCTTCGACCGGCCGCCGTCGGACCACACCCTGGTCGCCGAGCTCGCGATCGAGCGGGCGAAGCGTCTGGTGGAGATGGGCCGTGACGTCGTCGTTCTGCTCGACTCGATCACCCGGCTGGGTCGGGCCTACAACCTGGCGGCCCCGGCGTCCGGCCGGATCCTCTCCGGCGGTGTCGACTCCACCGCGTTGTTCCCGCCGAAGCGGTTCCTCGGCGCAGCGCGCAATATCGAGAACGGCGGCTCGCTCACCATTTTCGCCTCCGCCCTGGTGGAGACCGGGTCGGCCGGGGACACCGTGATCTTCGAGGAGTTCAAGGGCACCGGCAACGCCGAGCTCAAGCTGGACCGGCGGCTCGCCGACAAGCGGATCTTCCCGGCTATCGACGTCGACCAGTCGTCCACCCGCAAGGAGGACCTGCTGCTGTCGCCCGACGAGTTGGCGATCGTCGTCAAACTGCGTCGGGTGCTGGCCGCCCTGGACACCCAGCAGGCGCTCGAATTGGTGCTGGATCGGCTTCGCAAGACGCGCAGCAACGTCGAGTTCCTGATGCAGGTTGCCAAGAACACCCCCGGCAGCGACTGAGCCGGGCGGGCACGTCGCCCGAACCGCAGCCGGGGCGGCTGCCGTTCGGCCGGTGCATGGCTCGAACCGCAGCCGGGCGCGCTGGCCGGGCGGTCCGGCGTGCCCGGTCAGTACGGTGGGTCCCGTGACGCCTTTGGATGTGCTCGGGTCAGCGAAGTACATGCAGCTGACGACGTTCCGCAAGGACGGCACGCCGGTCGAGACGCCGGTGTGGGTGGCCCGTCGCGGCGGCGAACTGCGGGTGTGGAGCGCCGCGGACGCCGGCAAGGTCAAGCGGATCGGGCGCAGCGGCGCGGTCCGGGTGGCGCCGTGCACCACCCGGGGCACGCCGATGGGCGAGCCGATCGATGCGGTGGCACGGTTGTTGCCGGAGTCCGAGATCGGCGGGGTGCTTGCCCTGTTGGTCGAGAAGTACGGCCTGCTCGGTCGACTCGCCACCTGGCGCGACCGGCGCCTGGGTCGCAAAGGAGCGGCGATCGCGATCACCCTGCCGAGCTGAGCCGACCGCTCACCCGGCTCGCGCGCGACAGACCCGCGACAGACCGGCGGCGGAATACCCGTGGGCGTCCCGCTGTTTGGCCATTTGACCGACCCATCTGGCACACTGGTCGGTCGAGCCCGGCCCCGGTTCACGTCCCTGACACCCGTCGCGGACGACCCGGCGCCCCACGCAAGGCTCTACCGAAAGAGGACATCGCATGAAGACCGGCATCCATCCCGCGTACGTCACGACCGAGGTCAGCTGCGGCTGCGGGAACACCTTCACCACTCGCAGCACCGAGGACAGCGGCAAGATCCACGTCGAGGTCTGCTCGAACTGCCACCCGTTCTACACCGGCAAGCAGAAGATCCTGGACACCGGCGGCCGGGTCGCGCGCTTCGAGGCGCGGTACGGCAAGCGCAGCCGCTAGCGCATCAACGGCGCCCGCAGGACCGACACGGTCCGCGGGCGCCGTTTGCTGTTCCGGGAAGGATTCGAGCTGAAGGAGGGAGCAGGCCGATGACGTCCGCTGCTTCCGCCGACGTGCCGCGCGCGTCCATCGAGCAACTGCTGGCCGAGTACGAGCAGCTGCAGGCCCAGCTGAACGACCCGGGGGTGCACGCCGACCAGGCCGTCGCCCGCCGGCTCGGTCGCCGCTACGCCGAGCTGACGCCGATCGTGACCACCTCCGCGGCGCTCGACGAGGCCCGGGGAGACCTGCAGGCCGCACGCGAGCTGACCGCCGAGGACCCCAGCTTCGCCGACGAGGCGGAGGCGGTGGCCCAGCGGGTGGCCGAGCTGGAAACCCGGCTCGGCGAGCTGCTGACGCCCAGGGACCCCGACGACAGCAAGGACGTGCTGATCGAGGTCAAAGCCGGGGAAGGCGGCGAGGAATCGGCGTTGTTCGCCGGCGATCTGCTCCGGATGTACCTGCGGTACGCCGAGCGGCGCGGCTGGAAGACCGAGGTGCTGTCGGCCACCGAGTCCGATCTCGGTGGGTACAAGGACGCCACCGTCGCGATCAAGGCGCCGGCCGCCTCCGCCGACGGGGTGTGGGCGCGGCTGAAGTTCGAGGGCGGCGTGCACCGGGTGCAGCGGGTGCCGGTCACCGAGTCGCAGGGCCGGATCCACACCTCCGCCGCCGGCGTGCTGGTGGCCCCCGAGGCCGAGGACGTCGACGTCACCGTCGACCCCAACGATCTGCGGATCGACGTGTTCCGCTCGTCCGGGCCGGGCGGGCAGTCGGTGAACACCACCGATTCCGCGGTCCGGATCACCCACCTCCCGACCGGCATCGTGGTGTCCTGCCAGAACGAGAAGTCCCAGCTGCAGAACAAGGAGCAGGCACTGCGGATCCTGCGTGCCCGGTTGCTGGCCGCTGCCCGCGCGACGGCCGACGCCGCCGCCGCGGACGCCCGCCGCTCGCAGGTTCGCACCGTCGATCGCTCGGAACGCGTTCGCACGTACAACTTCCCGGAGAACCGGATCGCAGATCACCGGGTGGGCTACAAGGCGTACAACCTGGACGGGGTGCTGGACGGCGACCTCGATGCGGTGCTCGATGCGCTGGCCCAGGCCGACCGCACCGAACGACTGGCGGCCGGCAGCGCGGGACACGGATGAGCCGGCAGTCCCTGCGGTCGGCAGTGCTCGCGGCCGCCGCGACGCTCGAACGAGCCGGAGTACCCAGCCCGTCGGTTGACGCGGAGGAGCTGGCCGCCCACCTGCTCGGCGTCCCGAGAACGAGGCTCGGGCTGACTCCGTTGGTCGAGTCGTCATGGGTGGAGAGTTATCAGGGCCTGGTTGCTCAGCGGGCCGAGCGCATTCCGCTGCAACATCTGGTCGGGTCGGTGCAGTTCGGCCAGGCGCAGATCGCTGTGGGGACAGGAGTTTTCGTTCCGCGGCCGGAGACCGAGTCGCTCGTCGAGTGGGCGCTGCAGGCGATTGCCGACCGCCCCTCGCCCGTCGTCGTCGACCTGTGCACCGGAAGCGGGGCGATCGCGCTGGCGATCTCCGCCGCCCGGCCCGATGCCCGGGTGATCGCCGTCGAGCGATCCGACGCGGCGTTGTCCTGGGCTCGGCGCAACGTCCTCGCCCACGTCAACGCGGGCGGCTCCCCGGTCGAGCTGCGGGGCGGCGACATCCTGGATCAGCGTTTGCTGGCCGACCTCGACGGGCTCGCGGACCTGGTGACGGCCAACCCGCCCTACGTGCCGGACGGCACGCCCGTCGAACCGGAGGTCGCCGACCATGACCCGGCGGAGGCGGTGTTCGGCGGACCGGACGGCCTCGCGCTGATCAAGCCGCTGATCTCGGTTGCCGCCGGCCTGTTGAAGGTCGATGGCGTGCTGGCGATCGAGCACGACGACAGCCAGGGCGAGACCGTGCCGGAGTTGCTCCGGCGGCGGCGTGTGCTGACGTACATCGTCGACCACGCCGACCTGACCGGTCGGCCCCGGTTCGTCACCGCCACCAGGGTGCGGCTGGTCCGGCCCGACTGACCAGCGGTGGATATCACCGGACCGGCACTGCCAGCGGGGCGTCGGTGGCCTTGCCGGGCGTTCCGGGCTGGAACACTGCGTTCGTGACGACGTTCGATTGTGCTGACCCGGTCGCCCGGCGGGCGGGCCTCGAGGCTGCCGCCCACGCCGCCCGATCCGGGAACCTGGTCGTGATTCCCACCGACACCGTGTACGGGATCGGTGCGGACGCCTTCAACGCGGCGGCCGTGCGCGCGTTGCTGGCGGCGAAGGGCCGCGGTCCCGACATGCCGGTACCGGTGCTCGTCGGGTCCTGGACGACGATCGACGGCCTGGTGATGGCGGTGCCACCGGTGGCGAGAACGCTGATCGAGGCGTTCTGGCCCGGCGGCCTCTCGCTCGTGGTGCAGCACGCGCCGAGCCTGAGCTGGGACCTCGGTGACGCCCGGGGCACCGTGATGCTGCGGATGCCGTTGCACCCGGTGGCCCTGGACCTTCTGCGGCTCGTCGGGCCGATGGCGGTGTCCAGTGCCAACCGCAGCGGTTCGCCGCCGGCCACCACCGCCGCCGACGCCGAAGGCCAACTGGGAGAGGACGTCTCGGTGTACCTGGAGGCCGGGCCATCGCCGATCGGGGTGGCGTCCACCGTGGTCGATCTGACCGCGGACACGCCGCGGGTGCTGCGGACCGGAGCGGTCGGCATCGATCGGATCCGGGAGGTCGTCGGGGAGGTGGAGCTCCCGGAACCGGCAGGAGAACCCGGGTCCTGAACAGCCGAAGGCCCGATCTGACGACGGCGTGTCGTGATCGGGCCCTCGGGCAGCTCCCGGCATGGGGCTCAGTTCTGATTCGTACCCCCCGGCGGTCCGGGTAGGCCCGGGCATCGGGCCGTTCGGCCGCTGGGACGAATCGGAGCTACCTAACAGTGACGGCCGACCCGGCCCTCGGTTGCGCGGTTCCGGCCAATTCCCCGACGTGTCCCGGGCCGGATCCTGTCTGGCCGCTTGCCGCAGGCCGGTCGACATCGACCTCCACCTCCCGCCGACCGGGCGGCGGGAGTTGCAGGCAGTCAGCAGTGCGGTCGCCCGACTACCCTGGCCGGGTGACGGAGTACGTGATCCCGGGGCGCGAGTACGCGCTGGTGTTCGGGACAGCGGTCGTCGTCACCTTCCTGCTGACCGGCCTGGTCCGGCTCGCGGCCGTCAAGCTGGGAGCCGTGACTCCGATCCGGGAGCGCGACGTCCACTCGCTGCCGATACCGCGGTTGGGCGGCGTCGCGGTCTACGCCGGGTTCGCCGCAGCGGTCCTGATGGCGGTGCAACTGCCCGCTCTCGGTGGCGCCTTTCTCTCCTCGTCCGAGGTTCTCGGCGTTCTCGTCGCCGGCGGGCTGATCTGTCTGGTGGGGGTGCTGGACGACCGCTTCGATCTGGACGCGATCGCCAAACTGGCCGGGCAGATCTTGGCGGCGGGAGTCCTGGTGATCTTCGGCCTGCAGTGGCAGCTGATCTGGCTGCCCAGCGACGGTCCCACCGGCGGCAGCATCATCTTCCTCGACCAGACCCAGGGGATCGTGCTGACGGTGCTGCTCACCGTCGTGCTGACGAACGCGATGAACTTCATCGACGGCCTGGACGGGCTGCTCGCCGGCGTCGCGGCCATCTCCGCGTTCGCCATCTTCATCTTCTCCGCCCGGCAGCTAGCGCTGTCCGGCGACGTCGGCTCCGCGTCCCAGTCGCCGCTGATCGCGATCGGCCTGGTCGGTGCGTGCATCGGTTTCCTGCCGCACAACTTCTCACCCGCCAGGATCTTCATGGGCGACTCGGGTGCCATGTTCATCGGGCTGGTGATGGCCGGCGCGACGGTCAGCGCCAGCGGAAAGATCGACAACTCGACGTTCGGGCCGCGCACGAACATCGCCCTGCTGGCGCCGGTGATCGTCGCGCTCGCTGTCGTCTTCATTCCGGTGCTCGACTTCCTGATGGCGGTCATCCGCCGCACGAAGGAGGGCCGGCACCCGTTCAGCGCCGACAAACAGCACCTGCACCATCGGATGCTCGCCATCGGCCACACCCACCGGCAGGCCGTTTTGATCTTCTACTACTGGGCGATCGTGCTGGCCGGAGGCGCGGTATCGCTGGTGTTCGTCAGCTGGGCAGGTCGGCCATCGTGCCGGTCGTCGTGCTCGTCGTCATCGGCACGGCGTTCGCGGTGTGGCCGAAGATGCGGGCCCGTCGAGTCGCCAGGGTGCGCGGCGACAAGGCCGCGTCGGCGGCGGCACCGTGACGCCGGCCGAGGGGTCGCCACCGAACGCCGACGGCCCGGCGGTTCCCAGCCGTGCTCCGGTCGACCTGTCGGCGCAGGCGCGCGCGGCGCAGCAGATCGCGGACCGAAGCCGATCGGAGGGCATCTGGTCGCTGGGGCACCTGCGGCTGTGCTGGATCGTGCTGTTGATCGGAGCCGGTGCGCCTGGCAGTTGCCGGCGGTCTGATCGACGGGCTCGGGGCGGTCCTCGGCGTGCTACTCGGCACCGTGATCGTCGGCGCGTTCTTCACGTTCTCCGCAGTGGTGATCGCCTGGGTCGGTAAGACGAACCCGAAAACCGTGATGGTGGCGGCACTGTTCGCCTACGTGATCAAGATCCTGGTGCTGGCGATCGTGCTGATGACGATGCCGATCGACGGGGTGGTCAACGTCCGGTGGATGGCCGGCGCGATCGGTCTCGGATTGTTCCTGTGGCTCGGCGCGCACATGCGGTATGTCTGGACATTGAAGATCTACTACGTCGATCCGGGATGATCCTGCCCGGCCCCGGACGTGGCCCCGCAGCACGTCGATCACCTGCGAAAACCCGGCAGCAGTACGTTTTTCGTGATCCACGGACACGCGTCCGGGATCACCCTGGGTGGGTGCGTCGGCGCCTCTGCGCAACTGATAGTGTCCGGGACGCCATGAAGATGCGTGCCGTAGCCCGGCCCCCCTCCCGGGGAGCCGACCAAGGCTGGGCCGTCCTGTCCACCATGATCTCCGGGATGGTGGTGTTCGGCGGAATCGGTTGGCTGCTGGACCGGTGGTGGGATTCCCACTTCTGGACCCCGGCCGGCCTGGTCCTCGGGATGTCGCTGGGAATCTACGCCGTCGTGATGCGGTTCGGGCGGCCGGAACCGGTCGACGTCACCGCAGCGGCGGCCGAGAAGGCCGACATGGCAACAGCATTGCGTGCGGCGAAAGCCGCCAACAGGCAGAAGGCGTTCAGCAGAGCGCGAGCAGTGGCAACACAGACGAGCGCAGCTTCGCCCGCCGGCGAGCCGCGTGCGGCCGGCAGTGGAAGGGAGACCGAGTGTCCGTGAGCCTGAGCCTGCTCTCACAGGGCCTGCTGGCGGCAGAGGGCGACGGCGAGTTCGTCGCGCCGACCGTCGAGCACTCCTTCTTCTTCGACAAGATCGGCGACGGGTCGGTCATCGCGTCGGTGAAGGCAATGGTGCTGCTGGTCCTCGGCACCGTCATCCTGATCGCGTTCTTCCTGGCCGCGTCGCGCAAGGCCGCCATGCTTCCCGGCAAGCTCCAATTCGCTGGCGAGGGCATCTACGGCTTCGTCCGAAATGGCGTCGCGATCGAGATCCTCGGCGGGAAGAACGGCCGCAAATGGGCCGGTTTCCTGGCCACCCTCTTCGTCTTCATCCTGATCCAGAACCTCTGGGGCATCATTCCTGTCGCCCAGCTGCCGGTGACCTCGCACTTCGCGATCCCGGTTCTGCTGGCCGTCATGGTCTGGTTCATCTACATGATCGTCGGCATTCAGAAGCACGGTTTTTTCGGGTTCTTCAAGCTGATGTGCTACATCCCCGGCATCCCGATCGCCATGCACATACTGCTGATCCCGATCGAGTTCCTGTCCAACATCATCCTGCGGCCGTTCACGCTGGCCATCCGGTTGTTCGCCAACATGTTCGCCGGCCACATGCTGATCACCATCGCGGCGTTCGGCACCGTTTATCTCTGGGGCGAAGGCGGCTTCCTGAATTACGTGCTCGGCGCGCTGCCGTTCATCGGCAGTCTCGGGCTGGTGTTCTTCGAGTTGCTGATCATCTCGCTGCAGGCCTACGTGTTCGTCCTGTTGACCGCCATCTACCTGGAGTCCTCATTGGCCGACTCGCACTAGCCGCATCGCAGATCTCACCCGAAGCAATGCTCTCGAACTCGCACCATCCGGCCCGCACCGGCGCGGCCGGCGATCGATCATCAAGATCCGCTACCGGATCTCGTGAAAGGGAGAAGCAACCCCATGTCTGACGTCCTCCAGCTCGCTGAAGTCACCGGCAACGTCGGCACCCTCGGGTACGGCCTTTCCGCGATCGGGCCCGGTATCGGTGTCGGTATCGTGTGGGCCGCCTACATCACCTCGACGGCGCGGCAGCCGGAGTCGGCCGGTCTGACCCGTACCTACGCGTTCCTCGGGTTCGCGGTGTCCGAGGCGCTGGCCCTGCTGGGCTTCGTCGTGCCGTTCATCCTGACCTGATCCGCGCATCCGCTAGCTCAGAGTCCCAATAGCTCAGAGTTGAGGAACGAATGATCGTGTATTCCGCGGCCGAGGAGGCCACCAACCCGATCGGGCTGCCGTGGGGCGAGGTCGTCATCGCGGCCATCGCCTTCGCCCTCTTGTTGATCGTGCTGGGCAAGTTCGTCTGGCCGCAGTTCGAGCGCGCGTACGCCGCCCGGACCAAGGCCATCGAGGGTGGCATCGCCAAGGCCGAAGAGGCACAGAACGAGGCGAAGGCCGCGCTCGACCGGTACAACCAGCAGTTGGCGGGTGCCCGTGAAGAGGCGGCCAAGATCCGCGAGGACGCGCGCGCGCAGGCTCAGTCGATTCGCGACGACATGCTCGCCCAGGCGCACGCCGAGACCGAGCGGATCGCCGCGGCCGGCCGCGCGCAGCTCGAGGCCCAGCGCGCGCAGATCGTTGCCGAGTTGCGGTCCGATCTGGGCAGGGTGTCGGTGGAGCTGGCCAGCAAGGTCGTCGGTGAGTCCCTGCAGGACGACGCCCGGCAGACCCGGACGGTCGAGCGTTTCCTGGCCGACCTGGAACGCTGATGCAGCACATCGCCAGTCGCGAGTCGCTGTCGGCGACGAACGGCCACCTGCTGACCGTGGCCACGCAGCTCGACGCCGACTCGCTCAACGAACTCGGTACGCAGCTCGATCAGGTCGCCGATCTGCTGCTCAACGAGGTTCCGCTGCGCCGGACGCTCTCCGAGGGCACGCTCGACGATGACACCAGGGCGGGCATCGCACATCGGTTGCTGTCGGAGAAGATCGGCCCGGCCGCCATGTCCGTGGTGGAGTTTGCGGTGCGGCAGGGTTGGTCGTCCTCGCGTGATCTGCAGGATGCGATGCGCCGGGTGAGCCGGACCGCGATGTTCCTGCGGGTGGAGCGCACCGGCGAGTTGGACGACGTCGAGGACCAATTGTTCCGGTTCTCCCGCATCATCGATGCCTCACCTGAGCTGTCCGTCATCCTCGACGACCCCACCGCGAACCCGGATTCCCGGTCCCGGCTGGTCGATCGGCTGCTGGCCGGGCGGTCACACCCGCTGGTCACCGAGTTGGTGGATGCGCTGGCCCGGGACACTGCCGGCCGGTCGTTCACCTTCGGCGTGCGCGAGCTGGTCGATCAGGCAGCGCAGCGACGGCAGAAGGTGGTGGCCTTCGTGAAGGCGGCCGTACCGTTGAGCCAGGAGCAGTCGTCACGGCTCGGGCGCTCGCTGAACCGGATCTACGGCCGCGAGGTCTCGATGCACCTGGAGGTCGAGCCGTCGCTGATGGGCGGCATCCGGGTGCAGGTCGGTGACGAAGTCATCGACGGCAGCGTCCAGTCCCAACTGGAGGCGCTGCGCCGTCGGATGTCCGGCTGAGGCCAGGCATCGAAGTAGGGGAGAGCCTCCGCACCGAAGAACGTGACAAGCAGGACGCGCGAATCATAAGAGCTCGATGACACACAGAACGGGAACGCGATGACCGAGTTGACGATCTCCTCCGACGAGATCCGCTCCGCGATCGAAAGCTACGTCTCCGAGTACTCGCCCGAGGTCACCCGGGAGGAGGTCGGCATCGTCGCGGAGTGCGGTGACGGCATCGCCACCGTCGAGGGGCTGCCGTCGGCGATGGCCAACGAGCTGTTGCAGTTCCCCGGTGGCGTCCTCGGGGTGGCGCTCAACCTCGACGTGCGCTCCATCGGCGCTGTGATCCTCGGTGATGCCAACACCATCGAGGAGGGCCAGCAGGTCACCCGGACCGGTGAGGTGCTGTCCGTCCCCGTCGGTGACGGATTTCTCGGTCGGGTGGTGAACCCGCTCGCGCAGCCGATCGACGGGCTGGGCGAGATCGAGTCGGACGAGACCCGGGCGCTGGAGCTGCAGGCGGCGTCCGTCGTCGAGCGGCAGGGCGTCAAGGAGCCGCTGCAGACCGGCATCAAGGCCATCGACTCGATGACCCCGATCGGCCGCGGTCAGCGTCAGCTGATCATCGGCGACCGCAAGACCGGAAAGACCGCTGTCTGCGTCGACACGATCATCAACCAGAAGCAGAACTGGGAGACCGGCGACCCGCAGCAGCAGGTGCGCTGCATCTACGTCGCGATCGGCCAGAAGGGCACCACCATTGCCGGTGTCCGGCAGTCCCTCGAGGACGCCGGCGCGCTCGCCTACACCACGATCGTCGCCGCTCCCGCCTCCGATTCCGCCGGGTTCAAGTGGCTCGCGCCGTACACCGGCTCCGCCATCGGCCAGCACTGGATGTACCAGGGCAAGCACGTCCTGATCATCTTCGACGACCTGTCCAAGCAGGCCGAGGCCTACCGGGCGATCTCGCTGCTGCTGCGCCGCCCGCCGGGCCGCGAGGCATACCCCGGTGACGTCTTCTACCTGCACTCCCGCCTGCTGGAGCGCTGCGCGAAGCTGTCCGACGAGCTCGGCGGCGGCTCGATGACCGGCCTGCCGCTGATCGAGACCAAGGCCGGTGACGTCTCGGCGTACATCCCGACCAACGTCATCTCCATCACCGACGGGCAGTGCTTCCTCGAGGGCGACCTGTTCAACTCCGGCGTCCGGCCGGCCGTCAACGTCGGCATCTCGGTGTCCCGGGTCGGTGGCGCCGCACAGGTCAAGGCGATGCGCAAGGTCTCCGGCACGCTCCGGCTGGACCTGTCCGCGTACCGCGAGCTGGAGGCGTTCGCCGCCTTCGGCTCCGACCTGGACGACGTCTCCAAGCGGGCGCTGGCCCGTGGGTCCCGGCTGGTCGAGTTGCTCAAGCAGCCGCAGTTCAGCCCGTACCCCGTGCAGGAGCAGGTCGTCGCCATCTGGGCGGGCACCCGCGGGCACATGGACCGGGTGCCGGTGCAGGACATCCGCCGCTTCGAGAGCGAGTTCCTGCAGTACCTGCGGCACGCTCCGAACAGCCCGCTCGAGGCCATCAAGAACGAGCGCGACCTGTCCGAGGACAGCGAGAACGCCCTGCTGGCGGCGCTGGCCGAGTTCTCCGACACCTTCACCACGTCCGAGGGCCAGATTCTCGGCCGGCAGCCGGAGGCCCGTCCGATGGACGAGTCCGAGGTCGGCCAGGAGAAGGTCCAGGTTCAGGTCCGGCGCCCGCCGGCCAAGAAGTGACCGGAGCCGACCCGATGTCCCGTCCCCTCGCCCGGACCGTCCCCGCCGGAGGTGAATGATGGCCGCCCAGGTCCGCGTGCTGCGGCAGCGCGTGAAGTCCGTGCGCTCGACGCAGAAGATCACCAAGGCGCAGGAGATGATCGCCACCTCCCGCATCGCCAAGGCACAGGCCAAGGTCGCGGCAGCTGCCCCGTACTCGGCGCAGATCACCGACGTGCTGACCGCGCTGGCGTCCGCGTCGACGCTGGACCATCCGCTGCTCAACGAGCGCGATGAACCCAAGCGGGCCGGCATCCTGCTGATCACGGCGGACCGCGGGCTGTGCGGCGCCTACAACTCAGCGGTGATCAAGGCCGCCGAGGAGCTGGGAGCGCTGCTCCGCTCGCAGGGCAAGGAGCCGGTCAACTTCGTGATCGGGCGTAAAGGGTTGGGCTACTTCACCTTCCGCCAGCGTGCGATCGCCGAGTCGTGGACCGGGTTCTCCGAACGGCCGACCTATGCCGACGCCGAACGGGCGACCGAGGCGCTGCTGCCCGCATTCATCGCGGGGTCGTCCGGGACGACTCCCGACGGGGAAGCCGGGATCGACGAGATCCATCTGGTGTCGACGCACTTCGTCTCGATGATCACCCAGCGGCCGCAGGCCAGGCGGATGGCGCCGATGGAGATCGAGTACGTGGAAAGCGATTCGACGGACACGCTGTTGCCGTCGTACGAGTTCGAGCCGTCGTCGGACCGGTTGCTCGACGAGATGCTGCCCAAGTACCTGAAGACCCGGATCTATGCCGCCTTGCTTGACGCTGCGGCCAGCGAGTCCGCGGCCCGGCGCGCGGCCTGCAAGGCGGCGACCGACAACGCCAACGACATCATCCGCAACCTGTCCCGCCAGGCCAACCAGGCCCGGCAGGCGCAGATCACCCAAGAACTCACCGAGATCGTCGGCGGCGCCGATGCTCTCGCCGCCGCCGGCAACGAAGAGGACTGATAGCCATGACGATCACCCAGGACGCACCGCAGAGCAGCGCGACGGCCAACTCCGGCAGGGTGGTGCGCGTCATCGGCCCGGTCGTGGACATCGAGTTCCCGCGCGGCGGCGTGCCGCCGCTGTTCAACGCGCTGCACGTCGAGGTGACCGGCGCCGGTGAGGCGCACACCCTCACCCTCGAGGTCGCACTGCATCTCGGTGACGACATCGTCCGCAGCATCTCGATGCAGCCCACCGACGGTCTGGTCCGCGGCGCCCCGGTGACCGACACCGGCGCGCCGATCTCGGTCCCGGTCGGCGACGCTGTCAAGGGCCACGTGTTCAACGCGCTCGGCCGCTGCCTGGACGCTCCCGGCACCGGCGAGGACGCAGAACACTGGCCGATCTACCGCAAGCCGCCGGCATTCGACCAGCTGGAGGGCCGTACCTCCCAGCTCGTCACCGGGATCAAGGTCATCGACCTGCTGACCCCCTACGTGCAGGGCGGCAAGATCGGCCTGTTCGGCGGCGCCGGCGTCGGCAAGACCGTGCTCATCCAGGAGATGATCACCCGGGTCGCCAAGAACTTCGGCGGTACGTCGGTCTTCGCCGGTGTGGGGGAGCGGACCCGCGAGGGCAACGACCTGTTCACGGAGATGACCGAGTCCGGCGTCATCAACGACACCGCCCTGGTGTTCGGCCAGATGGACGAGCCCCCAGGGACCCGGATGCGGGTCGCGCTGTCCGCGTTGACGATGGCGGAGTACTTCCGCGACGTGCAGAACCAGGACGTGTTGCTGTTCATCGACAACATCTTCCGGTTCACCCAGGCGGGCTCCGAGGTGTCCACGCTGCTCGGCCGGATGCCGTCCGCGGTGGGGTACCAGCCGACGCTTGCCGACGAGATGGGCGAGCTGCAGGAGCGGATCACCTCGACCCGCGGCCGGTCCATCACGTCGCTGCAGGCGATCTACGTGCCCGCGGACGACTACACCGACCCCGCCCCGGCGACGACGTTCGCGCACCTGGACGCCACCACCGAGCTCGACCGGGGGATCACCGAGAAGGGCATCTACCCCGCGGTGAACCCGCTGTCGTCGACGTCCCGGATCCTGGATCCGCAGTTCGTCGGTGAGGAGCACTACCGGGTGGCGCAGGAAGTGATCCGGATCCTGCAGAAGTACAAGGAACTGCAGGACATCATCGCCATCCTGGGCATGGACGAGCTCGGCGAGGAGGACAAGCTCCTGGTCGGGCGGGCACGCCGGATGGAGCGGTACCTCGGCCAGAACTTCTTCGTGGCGAAGCAGTTCACCGGCATGGACGGCAGCTACGTCGAGATGGACCACACCATCGAGTCCTTCGACGCCATCGCCAAGGGTGAGTACGACAACATCCCCGAGCAGGCGTTCCTCAATGTCGGCGGCATCGACGACGTGCTGGCGAAGGCAAAGACCCTGTAACAGGGCCGGCCCGCGGCGGGCGCATCGACGAGCCCGACCGGGAACCGGGAGCACCGCGGGGCCGCCGTGATCAGCGGCACCTCGGCACGCCGGAAGAGATCAGCGACTGCAGGGTTAGAATCATCCCGATTGCCGTACCGCCGGCAGGGGATCGCAGATCACACTGAGGACATCGCGGGTGAATTCGATCGAGCAGAGGGCGGAGCTGTTGTCGTGGCCGAGATCCAGGTGAATCTGGTTGCCGTGGAGCGAGAGCTCTGGAGCGGTAACGCGCAGATGGTGGTCGCCAGGACGGTGGACGGCGACATCGGCGTGATGGCCGGGCATTCGCCGCTGCTCGCGCAGCTGCGCGAGGGCTTCGCTGCCCGGATCATCGAGCCCAACGGCAATGTACTGGGAGTCGCGGTGCACGGCGGATTCCTGTCCGTCACCAAGGACGGCGTCTCGATTCTCGCCGAGGACGCCGAGCTCTCCAACGAGATCGACGTCACCAAGGCGCGGGCCGCCTACGAAGCGGCCAGGGCTCTGGGTGGCGATTCGGCCGAGGCCGAGAACGAGCTGCGGCGGGCCCGGGCGCAACTGCTCGCCACCGGCAACGACATCTGAGTTCGCAGCGGAACCCGGTCGAGCCGCCATGGACATCGTGACGCTCGGCGAACTCCTGGGGCTGGCCGTCGTTCTCGTCGTCGTGCTGGCCATCGTCGTCATCGCGGTCCGCCGGTCGGCGTTGACCAGGGCCGGCGCGATCGACATCTGCTGGCGACGCGACCTGACGCCGGACGGGCGCGGTTGGGTGCTGGGACAGGGCCGCTTCCGGGACAATCAGTTCCTGCTGTACCGCTCGTTCTCACCGTTCCCGGGCGTCGCCGGAAAGCTGCACCGAGACTCGCTGACCCTGGGGGACCGGCGGCCGCCCGTCGGCACCGAACCGGATCTGTTGCCCGTCGATGCCGTGATCGTGCGATGTACCGACGGTGGTGCGCAGATCGAGCTGGCACTGAGCGAGGAGTCGCTGACCGGTCTGCGGTCCTGGCTGGAGTCGCTACCGCCGGCGACCAGGTCGGTCAGGCTGTTCCACCGCGGCATGCGCAAGAACTAACTGCCGCGTGCGGACAGTGTTTGCCACCCAGCCGCATCGCTGACGGCGATCAGCTCCGGTCGCCGCCCGGAATCCACATCACATCACCGTCGGGGTTGGCCACCCGCGCCAGGATGAACAGCAGGTCGGAGAGCCGGTTGAGGTAGGTCGGCGCCAGCGGGTTGCTCCGGTCCGGATCGACCTGGCGCAACGCCCAGGCGCTGCGCTCCGCCCGCCGGGCCACGGTTCTCGCCTGATGCAGCAGGGCGGCCGCGGGCGTGCCACCGGGCAGGATGAACGAGGTCAGTTCCGCGAGGTCGGCGTTGAACCGGTCGCAGTCGGTCTCCAGCCGGTCGATGTAGTCCTGGGTCACCCGCAGCGGCGGGTAGGGCGGGTCGGCGACGACCGGGGTCGCGAGATCGGCCCCCAGGTCGAACAACTCGTTCTGCACCCGGCGGATGACGTCGCCGACGTCCGCCGCCGGCGCGCCCAGCGCCATGACCAGCCCCAGCGTCGCGTTGGTCTCGTCACAGTCCGCGTAGGCGACCAGTCGCGGGTCCGTCTTGGACACCCGGGTGAAATCGGCGAGGCCGGTGGTGCCGTCGTCACCGGTCCGGGTGTAGATGCGGGTCAGGTGGACGGCCATGTCGCTCAGCCTACGGCGGAGCCGTCACGGTTCCGCACGGGACGCGGGGTTGAGCGCTCCGTTGGCCCGTTAGAGTTCCCACCGTGGAACGGTTCCTGGTCACCGGCGGCGCACGGCTGTCGGGCAGCGTCCGAGTGGCCGGGGCGAAGAACAGCGTGCTGAAGCTGATGGCAGCCGCGCTGCTGGCCGAGGGCACCACCGTCATCTCGAACTGCCCGGAGATCCTGGACGTGCCGCTGATGGCGGACGTGCTGCGTGGCCTGGGCGCGCGGGTGCAGCTGGACGGCGACACCGTCACCATCGCCACCCCCGCCGAATTGTCCTTCCACGCCGACTTCGGCGCGGTCGGCCGGCTGCGGGCGTCGGTGTGCGTCCTGGGTCCATTGATGGGCAGGTGCCGGCAGGCCAGGGTGGCGCTGCCGGGTGGGGACGCGATCGGCTCCCGGCCGCTGGACATGCACCAGTCCGGGCTGCGGGCTATGGGCGCCACGATGAACATCGAGCACGGCAGCGTTGTCGGCTATGCCGAGCGGCTGCACGGTGCCAGCATCGGGCTGGACTTCCCCAGCGTCGGAGCCACCGAGAACATCCTGATGGCAGCGGTTCTCGCCGACGGGACAACGGTGATCGACAACGCCGCACGGGAGCCCGAGATCATCGACCTCGCCGAGCTGCTGGGCCAGATGGGCGCGAAGATCGACGGGGCGGGAACGGCGACCATCACGATCGAGGGCGTCGAGAGGCTGCACCCCACCACCCACCGCACTGTCGGCGACCGGGTGGTTGCCGGGACGTGGGCCTACGCCGCGGTCATCACCCGTGGATCGGTGCGTATCGAGGGGGTCAATCCCGCCTTCCTGACCGCTCCGCTGGAGCGGCTGGCCAGGGCCGGCGCCGACATCTCCACCGACAGGGACGCGGTGACCGTCACCATGGCGGAGCGGCCGCGCGCCGTCGACTTCATCACCATGCCCTACCCCGGGTTCCCGACGGATCTGCAACCCATGGCGCTGGTGCTGGCGGCCGTCGCGGACGGCCATTCACTGATCACCGAGAACGTGTTCGAGGCCCGGTTCCGGTTCGTGGACGAGCTGATCCGGATGGGCGCCGATGCCCGGACCGACGGCCATCACGCATCGCTGCGCGGCCGCGAGCAGCTCTCCAGCGCGCCCGTGTGGTCCACCGACATCAGGGCGGGCGCGGGTCTGGTGCTGGCCGGGCTGGCCGCCGAGGGGGTCACCGACGTGCACGAGGTGATGCACATCGACCGTGGGTACCCGCATTTCGTGGAGGACCTGCAGCGGTTGGGCGGCAAGATCGAGCGGGTCGGGGTGGGCACCGGTGGACTGCCCGAGGTGCCGGCCGGTTGAGGTCCGATCGGGTGCCCCGCACCGTCTAGGGTGTCCGGGTGCGTCTCGTGGTGGCCCGGTGCTCAGTCGATTACGTCGGTCGGCTGACGGCCCACCTGCCGTCCGCCACCAGGGTGCTGATGATGAAGGCCGACAACTCGGTCCTGGTGCACTCGGACGGCGGGTCGTACAAGCCGTTGAACTGGATGTCGCCACCCTGCTGGACCACCGAGGAGCCCGCCACCGACACCGATCCGGCCCGCTGGACCGTGCAGAACAAGGCCGGCGAAAAGCTGGTGATCACCGTGGAGCAGGTGCTGCACGACTCCAGTCACGAACTGGGGGTGGACCCCGGACTGGTCAAGGACGGCGTCGAGGCACACCTGCAGATGCTGCTGGCCGAGCACGTGGCAACGCTCGGCGACGGGTGGTCGCTGGTGCGCCGCGAGTTCCCGACCCCGATCGGCCCGGTCGACCTGATGTGTCGGGACGCCACCGGCCGCAGCGTCGCGGTGGAGATCAAACGGCGTGGCGACATCGACGGCGTCGAGCAGCTCACCCGGTACCTGGAACTGCTCAACCGGGATCCGATGCTGGCCCCGGTTGCCGGGGTGTTCGCGGCCCAGCAGATCAGACCGCAGGCGCGAACGCTCGCCGGTGACCGCGGAATCCGCTGCGTGACGCTGGACTACGACGAGCTCAAGGGCCGGGTCTCCGACGAGTTCACCCTGTTCTGACGGCGTCCGCGCCGGCGGTGCCCCCGGCAGTCGGTGTTCACCGACGGCGCACCCCGGGCGGCGAGGGTGTCCGCCGGCCTGCACTAGCCTGGGTCGAAGGAGCGGGTCTGTGCCGCGCCAACGGGTATCGGATCAAGTCGAGCGACAAATCAATGGAGGTCTGGCGTGGACGTCAAGATCGGTGTGACGGACACCGGGCGCGAACTGGTGCTGAGTTCGACATCGAACCCGGACGAGATCGAGGCACAAATCGCCGAATCGCTGAAGAACCCGCTGGGAACGCTGGTGCTGGTCGACGAGAAGGGCCGCAGGGTCATCGTTCCGTCGTCGCGGATCGGATACGTCGAGATCGCGCCCGCCGACGGCCGTCGGGTGGGCTTCAGCGCCTGACGGCGGGAACGGCACGGCCGGGCGTAGGTCGGCGCAGCCGAGGGTTCGCCGACGTCGGACCGCCCGCCGCGCACGAATGGGTACTGCGTCAGTGCTCCTGCCGCGGGAAGCGGGAGATGCCACGCCACATGAGGGTCGAGAGCAGATCGATCGCCTCGGCCCGCGAAACGTGCGGTGACTGCTGGAGCCAATAGCGGGCGCTGACCTGGGACAGCCCGACCATGCCCGATGCGAGCAGGCGGGCGCGCTCGACGTCCACCCCGGTATCAGTGGTGATGGTGTCGGTGATGGCGGAAATGCAGTCGTCGGTCGCCCGCTCGACGATGCGCTCCACCTCGGCCTGCCCCCGCAGGTCCGATTCGAAGATCAGCCGGTAGGCCTGGTCGTTGTCGGCAACGAAGGTGAAGTAGGCCGCGACGGCATTGTCGACCCGCTCGTGGTTGTCGGTCGAGGCGGTCAGCGCCGCCCGGACCAGGCGGACCATCTCGTCGGCCGATTCGCCGAGAAGATCGACATACAGCTCGAGCTTCGACGGGAAGTGCTGATAGAGCACTGGTTTGCTGACCCCCGCGGTGACCGCGATGTCGTCCATGGCCGCTGCGTGATAACCCTGCGTGACGAATACCGTCTTCGCGGCCGCCATCAGCTGCGCACGCCGCGCCGACCGGGACAACCGCGGGGTCGCCCGAGTCGTGGCATCGGTCATCCCCGTCCCCTTTCTCCAGCAGCATGGCGTGAGCCGGCTCAGCGTGATCCCGCCGGGTCCGATCCGGCCCCGATCCGGGCCAGTCTGATCCCGGCCCGGTCCGACCGGACCTGGGTGATCCGGGTCAGGGCGATCCAACCCTAACGCGGGCTTCCGGTTTGCCACGCTGCCACCGCCGGCCAACCCGTGGGCAGGCCCACCGTCCGCGGAGGACGGCCCGGCAAACGCTGGGCGGGTCGGTTCGCCGTCGGCCGGTCAGCCGTTGGGTGGGTCGGTGGGCGGACCCGCAGAAACTGACTCATCTGCCTGGCTTGATCGGAACGTCGCCGTAGTGCCCGATGACCACCGCGGCAACCGCCTCCAGCGACCGCCCGCCCAGATAATTGCCCTGTTGATGATGAGCCGCGAGATCGACGACCTCGTTTCCCAGGGCCGACTGCAGTGCGCCGAGGGGATCGAAGAATCCGCTGCTCACGTCGACGTCGACATCGGGTTCGTTGCTCTCGACGTCGACGACCTGGGCGCCGAAGGACCGCGTCGCCGGATCCGGACCGAACGGCGCGTGTTGCGGCCAGAGGCGGACCGCCGTGCCGCCGAGCGCGGCCAGCACGTCGGTCTCGCCGCGGGTCACCGGGTCCTGATCGAAGGCCGTGACGAACGTGTGTTCCGGCGTCACGGCGCGATAGTCCTCGGCCGTCGTGACGTCCTGGCCGGCGCCGGGCGAGCCGAGCAGCACCAGGTCGTCCATGGCGCCGCCCTGCGCCGCGGCCGCGGACACCGTCGTCGAGCCCATCGAGAACCCGACCGGAACCCAACGCGCGTTCGCCGGGGCGAGTCGGCGCAGCGCGGCCATGTCGGCGTTGAGGGTCAGGCCACCGAAGCGCGCATTGCTGTCGTTGGTGGCCGCGGCAGCATTGCCGATCGCCACGAGCGGGGCGACCGGGACTCCGGCGATCGAGCTGAGCGGTATGTCGTAGCCGTACCAGGCGATCACCGCGGTGGCGGCGTCCGGCGCCTGGCGCTCCGATTCCGTCCGCAGAGCGACCGCATCCGACACGCCGGCGGCCATGTCGAAGGGTGCGTTGGCGATGCCCGGCACGACGACCGCCACGTTGTCGGCGGTCGTCAGGTCGCCGACGCCGATCGCGGCCCGACCCTGACTTCCGGAGTTGGCCGACTCGTAGACGAGCAGGTGTGGGTTCGAACCGTGTTCCCGCGCCTGGGCAAGGGCGTGGGTGATGCCCAGCGCCATCAACGACGTGGCGATGTCGCTCGAGTGCAGGTCCGCGGTGAGGCGCTGGTTGTTGGCGTCCTCAACGGCCGCCATCTGTGAAACCGGCGGCACTCGCGAACCGGCGCCGATCGGTGAACCCGACGCCGGGGACGTCTGTTGGTGGGGCAGGCCGGCGGCCGGCGGGAGCGGGCCGCCACCGGCGCCGATCGGCATCAGATCCTGCGCAGATTGACGTGGATCGTGGCGCAGTGCGGCCGCCAATTCGTGCAGAGCGGCTTCATTGCGATGACGCAGGGTCGCGAGGTCTTCTGACGCCGCCGTCACGACAGCCGTCACCGACGGAAGTTGGCCGTTCGCCGCCGCCCACGGGAGAAGCTCCGCGCCGGTCGGCCAGCCGGTCTGCCGCAACGCGCTGTCCGCCTGGGCCACCCGCCCGCCGGCCAGCAGTCGCGTCTGCCGCAGGATCACGCAGGCCACCTCGACGGCGTTCAGTTGATCGCAGATTACCCGCCGGCCCGCTCTGGCGGCCTCCCATTGGCGCAGCACCAGGGCGCGCGGCTCCGGGCTGGACCAACCGGCGGCGAGTGAGCCCAGCACGTCGCCGAGTTGATCGCCGCCCCCGGACAGGGCACGAGCTGCAGCGTCCGCCAGGTGGAACCACTGCACCAGGGCGTCGACCGCGACGCTCGTCAGTTCGTCCTCCAGCGCAACCGGGTCGGGCACGCCGAGTTGATTGGCGGCGACGGAAATCGCGGCGCTCCCGGTGACCGTCCTACCGGAGAACGCCTGTCCGGTCGGGATGCCGGCTGTCTCCAGCGGTTTCCTCATCGCGGGGCCGCCAGGATCGACTCCACGGCCGCGAAAGCCGTTGCGACGGCGCGGATTCGTTCGGCGCTCCGGGCGGACGCGGCGGCCATCTGCCCACTGAGCTCGATGGATTCCAGTACCCGTCGAGCCGCGGACCCGACGACCTCACGAGCAACAGCGGAACGGCCCAGGCTGTCATCGGTCAACGGGCAGCCCTCGTGCCGGCCCGCGCCGTGCGAGAACCGGTCGGACGCGGTGTCCAGCACCGCCGCCGCCCGGCGCAGCAGCTCGGTGTCCACCTGCAGCTCGCTTGCCATCCCGGCCCCCTTGAGCTGATCTGTTTCTGCGGTGACTGCGGGACCCTGGCGTCGCGGTACGCCCCCGGTGAGGGGGCCTGCAGCGACCCGCTTCCGCCAGTGGCGAGGCGGCATGTGCCTCGTCCCGCGTCCACTGTCGGGCCCCAGAGCGTTGTGCCCCGTCGGCAGACACGCGGTGGGGACAAAAACCGGACATGGGGACAACTCGGCGCTTCCAGTTCGGCGTGGCGGGCACCATGGACCGATGACCGCAACCCGACCGTGGTCCGCCCCGGGTCCGGCCGTGAGGGATCACCTGGCGGCGTTGTCCACGGTGACGCTCTCGGAGCATCCGCTGGCGCCGATACCGGCGCTGTCGGCTCCCGGTCCGCCGGGCCGGACCGAGCTGATCGACGGCCGGAGTGTCTTCCTCCGTCGCCAGCCGGGCCCGGCTGGTGCCACGCCGGTGTGGTTCGTCCACGGCCTGGGCGGCGCTTCCACGGACTGGACCAGGATCAGCGGGGCGCTTTCCACGCTCGCGCCGGGGTACAGCCTGGATCTGCCGGGCAGCGGACGATCCGACCCGCCGCCCGGAGGCCGCTACTCGCCGCGGCGGGACGCCGCGGTCGTCGCTGCGGCGATCGATCAGGTCGGCGGCGGGCCGATTCATCTGGTGGGCAATTCCTACGGCGGAGTCGTCGCCACGCTCGTGGCGGCCGAGCGGCCCGATCTGATCAGCACCCTGTCATTGATCTCGCCCGCGGTTCCGGACCTGCGGCTCACCCGGGACCGGGGCGCGGACGCCAGGCTCGGGTTGCTGTTGTTGCCCGGCGCGGCCGCCGTCGCCGCGCAGCGGCTGGCAACCATTCCCGCGCCGGAGCGAGCCCGTGGGCTCGGCGACATCTGCTTCGGTGATCCGGGCGCCATCACCGAGGACGACTACCTGGTGCTGGCCGAGGAACATCTCTGGCGCACTGCGTTGCCGTGGTCGCAGGTCTCGACGGTCGAGTCGCTGCGCGGGCTGATGAACAGTTACCTGCGCCCGGGTCGGGCGTCGTTCGCGGCCGCCGCGGCCCGGGTGGTGGCGCCGGTCCTGGTGGTCTGGGGAACCCGTGATCGCCTGGTCGACGTCCGGCTCGCACCGCGCACGGCCGCCGCTTTTCGCCATTCTCAGCTGGTGGTCCTCGCCGGCATCGGACACGTACCGCAGATGGAGGAGCCGCTGCTGACCGCGCGCGCCATCGGCGGGCACTGGCAATCGGCCGGCGGGGGAGCCTCCGCCGCCGCCACCGAGCGAGAATCCGGGCGCGACGCTGTCGAGCGCGCCGTGTCCGGACCCCCCGTTCCGTATGGCAGCCTTCCAGGGTGACTTCGTTCCCGCCGGACCATCGGCGATATCGACCGCGGAACGAGGCGGACAGCGACCGTGGGAGTCGGCGGGGGGCCAGGTTCGCTCCGCAGGGATCCCCGGCCGGATTGGACACCTCGTCGCTGTGGGACGCCGCCGGCTCGGCGTCGATCGAGGCGTCTCGGCGGCGCCGTGCGAACCCCGGCCCACCGGTTCGCGGGTCGCGCGCCGCGGAGGCCGGCGACCCGCCGAATCGGCTCCGCGGAGCGCCCCGGCCGGCCCGATCGGACGCGGCCCCGCAGGACCCTGATCGCCGCGGCGGTGCCGACACCGGCGGGAGCGACGCCCGACGCCGGCAGTCGGATCGCTCGGCGTCACCCTCCCGGACGGCCGCGCATCGCGCCGAGAGCGGGGTCGACCGGCCGGAAAGGTCGCCCCGCGGGGCCGCCGAGCAGTACTCCCGACGTGACCGCGACCCGGCCGAGCGTCGCGGCGGCCCTCGGTCGGACGGCCGGTCCACCGAGCGAGGGACGCGCGGCCGGCGGCCGTCCGCGGCGAGCACGTCGCGGCGAGGGGCGGTCCCGCCGCCCCGGCGAGGTCCGCGGTGGCGGGTCGTGATGATCCCCATCCTCGTGGTGCTCACCCTGGTGGTGATCTACCAGTCGATCGGCGGCCCTTCGCAGCAGGAGACCGCGACCGGCCCGACCGAGCTCCCGACGGTGCAATCGGCGGCCTCCCCGCCAGCGGGCGATCCGAATGCGCCGTCGTCACCAGCTGATCCGGCCCTGCCTGCAGGAGCGCTGACCACGGCCGTTTCTGAGTCGGCGGACACCGCTTCGTCCGTCACAACGGCAGCGCCGGCCGAGGCCGCGGCGCCCGTCGCGGCCGAGCCAACGACGCCGGGTGCGGTGCCGGACCTGACCATCAAGGACGCCAAGGGGCATCCGGCAGGTGGCATCGCGGCAGGAGCCCTGCCGGCAGGTGCGGAGTTCGTCAAGGGGGGCGCCGGGGTGTGGCACGTCGTTCCCGGCACGACGCCGCGGCGTGGCGGCGGCCCGCAACGATTCACCTACACCGTCGAGGTGGAGAACGGCCTGCAGGACGGCAATGCCGGCAAGGACTTCGCCGCCGCAGTCGATGCGACGCTTGCCGATCCGCGATCCTGGATCGGCGGGAAGCAGTTCTCCCTGCAGCGGGTCGACAAGGGCGAGCCGGACTTCCGCGTCTCGCTGACCAGCCAAATGACGGTCCGGGCCGGTTGTGGTTTCGACATTCCGCTGGAGGCCTCGTGTTTCAACGGCGCAGCGGGCCGGGTGTTCATCAACGACGCCAGGTGGACCCGGGGCGCCCTGTCCTACGACGGTGACCTGGACGCGTACCGGGCGTATGCGGTCAACCACGAGGTCGGACACGCGCTGGGCATGCGTCACGAACCGTGCCCCAAGGCGGGTGCGCCGGCCCCGGTGATGATGCAGCAGTCCTGGAGCGTGTCGAACGACGACCTGAACGTGCTGGACCCGCAGACCATCCCGAAGGACGGCAAGGTCTGCAGGCCCAATCCGTACCCGTTCCCGGCGGCCGCAGCGCCCCCAGGGACTGCCACCGATCCGTCGGCCGCGGCCGGCTGACCGGCGCGGGCGCTCGATCCCGGGCACCGCCGGGGCCGGTGCGACGCTTCCCAAATGACCGGTGTGCGACATCGGCTCGATCGCCGCGGGAAGAACGGGGCGTCGTCGACCGTTGTCGGTTGCGGCAGACTGTGCCCGTGCCGAAGGAGAATTCCGTGACATTGCCGCCGCTGGTCGAACCGGCCGAATCACTGAGCAAGGCCGAGGTCGAGCGCTATTCGCGACACCTGATCATTCCCGACGTCGGGATGACCGGACAGAAGCGGCTCAAGAACGCCAAGGTGCTGGTGGTGGGCGCCGGCGGCTTGGGCTCTCCCGCGCTGCTGTACCTGGCGGCAGCCGGCGTCGGCACCCTGGGGATCCTCGACTTCGACACCGTCGACGAATCGAACCTGCAACGGCAGGTGATCCACGGGCAGTCCGACATCGGGAAGTCCAAGGCCAACTCCGCGGCCGAATCGATCGCGGAGATCAACCCGTACGTCACGGTGAACCTGCATACCGAGCGACTCGACTCCGGCAACGCCCTGGAGATCTTCGAGCCGTACGACCTGATCCTGGACGGGACGGACAACTTCGCCACCCGGTACCTGGTCAACGACGCGTGCGTCCTGCTGGGCAAGCCCTACGTCTGGGGTTCCATCTACCGCTTCGAGGGCCAGGCCAGCCTCTTCTGGGCGGAGTACGGGCCGCAGTACCGCGATCTCTACCCCGAGCCACCGCCTCCCGGAATGGTTCCGTCCTGCGCGGAGGGTGGCGTGCTGGGCGTGCTGTGCGCCTCCATCGGATCGATCATGGTCACCGAGGCCATCAAGCTGATCACCGGAATCGGCGAGACGTTGTTGGGCCGGCTGATGGTGTACGACGCGCTGGAGATGACGTACCGGACGGTCAAGATCCGTCGCGATCCGGCCGGTGAGCCGATCACCGGCCTGATCGACTACGACGCCTTCTGCGGCAGCATTTCCGAGGACGCCGCGATCGCGGCCAGCGGTCATACGATCTCCGCCAGGGACCTCAAGGCGAAGATGGACGCCGGAGACGATTTCCTGCTCGTCGACGTCCGCGAACAGAACGAATACGAGATCGTGTCGATCCCTGGCTCGGTGCTGATACCCAAGGGCGACATCCTTTCCGGAGAGGCGCTGTCCTCGCTGCCGATGGACAAGCCACTGGTCCTGCACTGCAAGTCCGGCGCCCGGTCGGCCGAGGCGCTCTCGGTGCTGCACAAGGCCGGCTTCTCCGACGCGGTGCACGTCGGCGGCGGCGTGCTGGCCTGGGTGAAGCAGGTCGACCCCAGCCTGCCGTCCTACTGAGGACGGAGCGGCGCGAACGGTGTGTCGCGAGCCGAACGCCGGGCACGGCGCTCGTGCGGCGACACCGTTGCTGGCTGCGCGGATCGCCCCGGTGCGCGCGGTAGCGTCCAAGGGTGACCGACGCACCTGGAGCGCCTGCGCGCGCGGAGTCGGGGCCTGTCGGGACACCGCACGCCGACCGCCGAATTGCGGCGCCGCCACCGGACCACGTGCTCCGGGCGTTCGGTGCACCTGCCGAACCGCCAGAACTGCTCGAAGGCGGCCAGGGTCGCAGTTGGCGCAGCGGCAGCATCGTGCTCAAGCCGGTGGGCGAGCCGGCCGAGGCCTCGTGGCTCGCCAACGTCGTCGAGCAGCTAGTGGTCAGCGGCCTCCGGTTGGCCCGGCCGGTGCGTTCTTCGGACGGGCGGTGGGTGGTGTCCGGATGGACGGCGCATCGCTTCGTTTCTGGAAGTCCGGCGCCGCGGCACGAGGAGATCCTGCAGGTGTCCACGACCCTGCACGAGGCCTTGGCCGGGCTGCCGGAGCCGAGATTCCTGCGGGAGCGGACGGACCTGTACAGCTGGGCGGACCGGCTGGCGTGGGGTGAGGTCGAGGGTGACGGACGAACCGGCTCGGGCCATGGATCCCGGTTGTTCGACGCTCTCGCGCATGGGCGGCGACCGGTGCGGGCACCGAGCCAGGTGGTGCACGGCGACCTGTACAACAACGTGCTGTTCGCCGGTTCGGCGCCGCCCGCGGTCATCGATCTGACCCCGTACTGGCGACCCGCCGGGTGGGCGGCCGGCGTGGTGGTGGTCGATGCGATCGGTTGGGGCGGTGCGCCGGTCGAGTTGATCAGCGACTGGGACCGATGGCCCGACTGGCGGGAACTGCTGCGGCGGGCATTGTTGTTCCGATTGGCCGTCGCCCTCGCGGACCCCCGAACGCCGCCGAGCGACCTGGTCACGATGTTGTCCACCGCCGAACGCATCGAGCCCTTCCTGAACTGAAAGCGTTTCTCCCCGCAGGCGTCGGCACGGACCGATCCTTCGGCCCGGCGGCAGATCGTTGTGCACCCACCGACGTCGCAGCCGCTGAGTGGCCGGGACGCGCGGGCCCTCGGTCGTCACCTGCGGCGCGCGTCCAAGGTCGGGACGATGTCGTCGAGCGCCTCCGGGTGCAGGCCGGCCGCCATGATGTCCACCAGCATGGCTGCCAACGGATGAAGCGGCTCAGCGGTCAGGCAACGGTCGACGGCCACCTGGGCGAGGGCGCCGTCACCGTGCCGGTAGGCGACCCAGGCGAGCACCGAGCACAGCGGCGGTGCCATCGGATCGGGAGTCCAGGTGGCGCTGGCGATCAACATCGGCAGCCAGGGGCCGTCGAGATCGGCGAAGGCCTCGGCCAGCACGGCGTCCCGCACCGCCTCCTCCGCGAGCAGCGCAGCAATCGCGGTCGCGAACGGCATGTCCACCGTTCCGGTCTCCGCCACCTGCACACATGCGGCGTCCACCACCCGCCAGACCGGCTGCCGGACGCGGTGCCGCCGGGCTCGCGCGGTTGTTCGCAACGGCACGACTCCGGCCATCACCAGGTCCGTCTCGGGCAGTCGACCCGCCGCCGCCGCGCTGATGCCGTCCTCGGCGGCCTGCAACCTGGCCCCGGTCGGTCCCGCGATCGATCGCCGCAGGGTGTCCCGATCGGCCAGCACAGAACGACCGGACAGTGCACCCGCGGCCTGCAGGGCGCGGACCACCGGGTCGTCGTCATCCGGCACGGGGTAGCCGGGGTGGTTGCGCTCCATCGCCGCGTTCAGGGCCGGGCGTACCCGTCCATTCCGGACGATCAACGCGTCCATCACGTCAACTCCGGCGCGCGCCAACTCCCCGAGCAGGTCATCGAGCAACGGCGGCCGGCGTTTGCCGCGCAGATAGCAGACAACGGCAACCTCGTCGGCATGCCGAAGGGCATGCAGGGTCAACGTGCAGGCCAGGGGTCGATCGTGACCGTCCGGCAGATCGACTCGGGCCACCGGACCGAGCCGTCGGCGGTCGCCGGACAGGCAGATCAGAACCAGGCTGTTGCTGGGGTGGAATCCCAACATCGGCGGAACGGCGGCCAGCAGTCCGGCTGGTCCGCTGATCCGTATCGGGGGAACGTCATCGGTGGTTGTCATGCGCACACCGTCATGCAGGCGGTGGTGGAGCGGCCGTCGCGGGTGCCGATTTGTGGATGCCCTGGTGGATGGCAACTATTCCGCAGGGTGAGTGAAGGCGTTGATCAGGGCTGTCGGGGGGCTGTGCCTGCAGGTGCGCCGTTCACGGCCGCCACCGGAACGTCCGCAGGTTGATTCGTCCGTCAACGGCAGGCACACCCTCCGCGCGCAGCAGCGCGAGTTGTTCGCCGGCCAGGTGCGGCGCCGGAGTCCCGTTGGCCCGCAGCACCCGATGCCAGGGGGTCTGTTCATCCGCCAGTTGCGACAGGACGAAGCCGGCGAGTCGCGGCGACGCCGATCCGGCGGCCGCCGCGATGTCGCCGTAGGTCGCGACCCGACCGGGTGGGATCCGCGCGACCGCGTCCAACATGCGGTGTGCCAACGCCATATCCATGTGCGGAAGTAAACATGCCGGGCTCGGGGCGGCGGCGTCCCTCCCGAAAAGACACCTTCGAAAGACTCTCTCGTCAAGACGGCGGTGTCGTGGGGAGGCGCTGTCGGTGCCGCGTGATGGGATCTGTGCATGACGCAAGCGACAGCCGGCGCGGGCCTGTTCCGCCTCCACCGCTCCGGCGGCGGGCGCGGGATTCAGCCAACCGCCGAGCAGCTGGCCGTCATCGACAACACTGCCAGGCGCCTGAAGGTGCTGGCCGGACCGGGCACCGGTAAATCCGCGACCCTGGTGGAATCCGTGGCCGAGAGGATCCTGCGCGCGCCGTGTCGCGCCGGAATCCGTTTTGGTGCTGACGTTTTCACGCCGGGCAGCGGCGGAGCTCACGTCCAGGATCACCCGCAGGCTCGGCATCACCACCCGGGAGCCGATCGTCCGCACCCTGCACAGCTATGCCTACTCGCTGCTCCGCGCGCAGGCCGTGCGCTCGGGTCGAGCCCGACCGCGATTGCTCGGGCGGGGGAGTCCGATCAGATGGTCCGCGAACTGCTGGCCGGACAACGGGAGAGCGGTCGCGGCAACTGGCCTCCAGCGGTCAGCGCAGCACTGTCCTCACCGGCCTTTGCCGCCGAACTGCGAGAGTTGATGCTCCGCACTGCCGAGCGCGGTATCACGCCCCGACCAGGCTCGCCGAACTCGGCCGCCGCCGCCACCGCCCGGAATGGCAGGCCGCTGCGCTCTTTGCCAGGGAGTACCAGGACGTCTCCGATCTCCGCCAGGGCAGCAGCGGGCTGGGAGTAGCCCTGGACCAGGCCGAACTCACCCGGGCCGCGCTGGGGCTGCTGTCCGAGGACGCCGTGCTTGCCGCGGAACAGGCGCGGGTGCGGCGGATCTTCGTCGACGAGTTCCAGGACGTCGACCCCGCGCAGGCGGACCTCGTCGGGGTGCTGGCCTCCGGGGCCGATGAGTTGGTGGTTTTCGGGGACCCCGACCAGTCCATCTACGCGTTCCGCGGCTCCGATCAGGCCGCCCTGCGGGACCTCGACGTCGATGCGACGGTGATGCTCGACCCGGTCGCGGCGGATGTCCGCGCGAGGTGCTGGGCGCCAGCAGGCGGATCGCAGAGCGGCTGCCGGGGGCCGCCGCCCACCGGCACCTGACCGTCGGCGCGGACGACGCCTGTCCGGCCGAGAACCGCCACCGCGCCGCGCCGCCACTGCATGGGCAGGTCCTGGTCCGGACGCTTCCCACTGCCGCGACCGAAGCGGCCTTCGTTGCCGACGAACTCCGGCGCGCCCATCTGCAGTCGGGGATCCGCTGGTCCGAGATGGCTGTCCTGGTCCGCTCGCCGGTCGCGTCGCTGCCCGCTCTGCGGCGTGCCTTCGCGGCGGCCGGCGTTCCGATGGCGACCTCCCGGCAGGACGAACAGCTGACGGCGGATCCGGTGGTGGACACCTTGCTCACGGTGCTGCGCTGCGGACTGCAGCCCGCGCTGTTGACCGGACAGGTGGCGCTGGACCTGTTGGCCTCCCCGGTCGGCGGGATGGACGGCCAGGCCGTGCGCCGGCTACGGCGACTTCTTCGCGGCCGAGCTGCCGGATGCCGGTCCCACCCCCGATCTGCTGGCGGCCGCGCTCGGTGGCGCCCCGCTGCCGGACCGAGGTGCCCGACGAATTGCAGCGGCCGATCCACAGGGTGCGGGCAATGCTCGACGCCGCCCGCAACGGCGCCGGTGACACCGCCGCGGAGCAGAGCCTCTGGGCGGTGTGGAGAGCCGCCGAACTCGAGGATCAGCTGGTGGCCGCCTCGCTGCGCGGTGGACGCTCCGGCCAGCGTGCCGACCAGACCCTCGACGGCGTGCTGACGCTGTTCGGGATGGCGGCGGAGCTGGCCGATCGGACCCCGCTGGCCGGCGTGCAGGCCTTTCTGGACATGGTCCTCGGCCAGCGCATTCCGGGTGATCCATCGGCGCGGTCCAGGTACGCCGTCGACGCGGTGGCGGTGATGTCGGCGCACGCAGCCAAGGGTCTGGAATGGGAGGTGGTCGCGCTGGTCGGTGTCGCCGAGGGGGCGTGGCCGGTCCTGCGGCCGAGGGTCAGTCTGCTCGGTGCGACGGAGGTCTTCGATGCTGCGGCGGGGCTCCCGCCCTCCGTGCCGTCGATGTCGGCATTGCTCCAGGAGGAGCGGCGGTTGTTCTACGTGGCTGCCACCCGGGCGCGCCGGACGGTTCTGGCCACCTCGGTTGCCGATCAGGACACCGTTCCCTCGCGCTTTCTCGCCGAGCTTGCGGGCACGGACGCCGACCTGCCGCACGGGTGGCCGATCGGAGCCGACGGTTCCGGCCGGCGGAGCCTGCACCTGACCGACCTGGTCGCCGAACTGCGTTCGGTGGTGACCGATCCGTCGGTACCCGACCGCACCAGCGACCTCGCCGCGGTCCAACTGGCGCGGTTGGCCGCCGCTGGGGTGGTGGCAGCGGACCCGAAGGACTGGTACGGACTGGCCGACCTGTCCAGCGACGCGCCACCCATTCCGCCCTCGGCGCCGATCACCGTCTCACCGTCCGCCGTGGACAGCCTGTCCACCTGCGCGCTTCGCGGCGTGCTGGAACGCCGTGGGGCCCGGGGAACGAGCAGCCAACAACAGATCGAGGGCATCGTGGTGCACGCCCTCGTCGACGGTTTGGCCAAAGGCGTTGCCCGGGTCGAGCTGGAAGCGGAGATGGAGCGGTTCCTGCAGCAGCAGACGCAACTGCCGCCCTGGTTGGTCGCCCGGACCCGAAGGGCGCTGCAGTCCATGCTCATCGCGGCCCAGGCGTGGGTCGCCCGACGACCCGGTGACCGCGCGTTGGCGGCATCCGAGCTGCGGCTGTCGGCGACGCTGCCACCGCCCGACCCGGCGCCGGCGTCGGATCCGGCAGGCCCGCGGGAAGTGCGGCTCGAAGGCCGCGCCGACCGGCTGGATCGGGCGGCGGATGGATCGCTGGTCGTGGTCGATTTCAAGACCGGCGCAACGGTGCCGTCGAAGGCGAGCGTCGTCGAAAACGCGCAACTTGCCGTCTACCAGTTGGCGCTGCAGCTCGGTGCAGCCGCTGAGTTGGATCCGCCGGTGCAGAACGGGGGTGACCCGGACGAGCCCTCGCCGGATCCCTTCGAGGAGGAGATGCTCGCAGCCGTTGCCCGATCGGCGGGAAGCGAGCACCCGCCCCGTGCAGGTCGGCCGGGCGGAGCCGAGCTCGTCTACCTCAGGTCCGGCTCGCCGCAGGTTCGGCACCAGCCCCCGCTCACCCCGGAAGCTGCCGCGCAGTGGCAGGACGTCGTCCGGACCTCCGCCGAGCGATTGGCCCTGAACGTCAGCGTGGCGCAGGAGAATCGTTACTGCGAGCGGTGCCCGGTCCGATCGAGCTGCCCGCTGCAGCCCGAGGGGCGGCAGGTCACCCGATGATCACCGCACGGGATCTGGCCGAGCAGCTGGCGCTTCCAGCGCCGACCGCGGAGCAGGCAGCCGTCATCGAATCGCCGTTGATCCCCGGCCTGGTCGTCGCCGGCGCCGGCTCCGGGAAGACCGAGACGATGGCGTCGCGGGTGGTGTACCTGGTCGCCACCGGCCAGGTCCGTCCTGAACAGATCCTCGGGCTGACGTTCACCCGGAAGGCGGCCGCGGCACTCGGGCAGCGCATCCGGCGGCGGCTCAGGGTGCTTGCGCAGTCCGGGGTGTGCACGCCGGACGTGGCAGAGGGTTTGTCCGGGGATCCCGAGGTCGCCACCTACCACTCCTTCGGTGGTCGGCTGATCGGTGACTTCGGTCCGCTCGCCGGCATCGAACCGGGGGTCACCGTCCTCACCCCGACCGGTGCCTGGCAGCTCGCCCGACGCGTGGTGAGTCGATGGGACGGCGACCTGCGCACCGATCTCGGCCCCGACCAGGTCACGGAACGACTGTTGGCGATCTCGGGCGCCCTGGCCGACCACCTGACCGACGCCCGGGCACTGGCTTCCGCGCTCGACGAGCTGCTGCTCCTACTCAGATCGGCGCCGCCGGGACCGCGGCAGCGCGGTCCGGTGCACAGCGGCCTGGCCGATCACCTCAAGCGGCTCCAGGACCGGCAGTGGATCCTTCCGCTGACCCAGGCTTTCGCCGATGCCAAACGGGAACGCGGCGTCGTCGACTTCTCCGATCAGATGCAGATCGCCGCGGACCTGGTGCAACGGCATCCACGGGTCGGCGCGACCCTGCGGGAGCGCTACCGGGTCGTTCTGCTCGACGAGTACCAGGACACCGGGCACGCCCAACGCATGCTCCTGCGCACCGCGTTCGGCGCCGGTGCACCGGACACGAAGCCGGGGCATCCGGTCATGGCGGTCGGCGACCCGGTGCAGTCGATCTATTCCTGGCGTGGTGCCTCCGCAGCCAACTTGCCCAGGTTCGTCACGGACTTCCCGCTGGCAAACGGACGGCCCGCGCCGACCCGCTCGTTGCTGACCAGTTTCCGGAACCCGGCTGCCGTGCTGGCATTGGCCAACGAGGTGTCCGGCGCCATCAGGAGCGGGTCCGACGCGCGGATCGAGGTGGGTGAGCTCCGAGCCGCCGATGGCGCCACAGCCGGCGAGGTCCGGTTCGGCTTGTTCGGCACCGTCGCCGACGAAGATGCCTGGCTGGCGCGGACCATCGCTGCGCACTGGAGCGGCTGGATGGACGGTCCTGCATCGGCGCCCCCGACGACAGCCGTCCTGGTCCGCAGGCGTAGCGACATGGCCGCGACGGCAGAGGCTCTGCGGGCGGCCCGCCTGCCGGTCGAGGTGGTCGGTCTCGGTGGCCTGTTGGACGAGCCGGAGATCGTGGATCTGGTCGCAACATTGCGGGTGCTGGTCGATCCGACGGCCGGTCCGGCGGCGATCAGGCTGTTGACCGGTGCCCGCTGGCGGTTGGGTGCCGCCGATCTGGAGGCGCTGGCGCAGCGTGCCAGGGCGCTGGTCCGGACGGCGCAGTCGCCTGCGATCGGCGGCCGGCGGTCGGGGTCCGAGGCCGTTCAGGAGGCAGTCGGACAGGCGCTGACGGGTGAGGACATCGACGCCTGGACCCTCATCGACGCGGTGGCAGATCTCGGGTCACCTGCGCAGTACTCCGCTGAGGGCTACGACCGCCTGACGCGGTTCGCCGCCCACCTTCGCCGGCTCCGGCGGCGGATGGGTCAGCCCCTGCCTGACCTGATCGCCGATCTCGAGCGCGCGACCGGCCTGGATGTCGAGGCCCGGCTGAGCCAGGCGGGGCGCGTCCATCTCGATGCCTTCGCCGACGTGGTCGCCGACGTGGCGGCCACCGGTGCGGGTCCGGCCGAATTGCTCGATTACCTCGACACCGCAGCCGAACGCGAGGACGGGCTGACGCCGGGCGAGGTGGCCGCCTCCGCCGGGCGGGTTCAGGTCCTCACCGTGCATGCGGCGAAGGGTCTGGAATGGGAGGTCGTCGCCATACCGCACCTCACCGACGGGGTCTTCCCGATCACCAGGGGCAGCATGTGGCTGGGTGACGCCGCTCAGCTCCCGCCCGCACTGCGCGGCGACCGGGACGAACTTCCGGAGCTGTCGTTGCCCCCGGACGGCAATCAGAAGGAGCTGGCGGACGCGCTGGCGGCGCACGCCGCGGACTTCGCGGAGCTGCGACTGCTGGAGGAGCGGCGGCTGTTGTACGTCGCGCTCACCCGGGCGGAGCGGGTGCTGCTGCTGTCCGGTCATCACTGGGGCGCCACGACCACCAAGCCGGCCGGCCCCAGCGGGTTTCTGCTGGAATGTGCCGCCCTGTCGAAAGGTTCGGTGGAACCGGACGAGTGGGCCGCGTCCCCCGCGGCCGGCGCAGCGAACCCGCTGACGGCGCAGCCACGCACGGCCCAGTGGCCGGTCGACCCTCTCGGCCCGCGCCGTGCCGCCGTCCGAGCGGGTGCCGACCGCGTGCTGGCGGCGATGACGAGGATTGCCGCGCAGCCGGAGGCGCCGGTGCGAGGCGATGCGGCTGGTGGGTCCGAGTCGCCCCATCTGAACGACGCGGTCGACGGCGAGGATGCCAGCGATGCGGTCGACGAGGCGGATCCGTTCGGGTGGGCGGCCGACGTCACGACGCTGCTGGCCGAGAGAGCCGCCACCGATCGCGGCTCGCCGGAGGTCGAGCTGCCCGGCACGCTGTCCGTCTCGGCGCTGGTGGAACTCGCCGACGATCCGCAGGCGCTGGCCCGTCGGCTCCGCCGCCCGGTGCCGGTCGAGCCGGCCCCGGCGATGCGCCGCGGGACGGCCTTCCACCAGTGGCTCGAACGGTTCTTTCGCGGCGAGGCGTTGCTCGACGTCCGTGACCTTCCGGGCGCCGGTGACCGGTGGGCCGGCGAGGACGCGGAATTCGACGAACTGCGTCGACAGTTCCTCGCCTCGCCGTGGGCCAACAAGGTGCCGGAAGAGATCGAGGTGCCGTTCGCGACCCGCATTGCGGGCATCGGTATTCGCGGTCGTATCGATGCCGTCTTCGCCGATCCGGATGGCGGACTGACGGTCGTCGACTGGAAGACCGGTCGCCCGCCGCCGGCGGCCAAACGCGCAGCGGCAGCCGTCCAACTGGCGTGCTACCGGTTGGCCATCGCCCAACTCACCAAGATCCCCCTGACTTCCGTCCGCGCGGCATTTCATTACGTCCTGACGGGAACCACCATTGCCCCCGTGGACCTGCTGGACGAGGCCGGCATCGAGCAACTGGTGGAGGCTTCCACGACGACGCCACGACCGGAGCCCGGACCCGGTCCCGCTGCCCTGGCCACCGGGTGAGCGGCCATTTGTAGGGTGACGAGGTGACCGACGGCACCGACCACAGGCGCGGGGTCGTCCTCCGGGGGCGAGCCCTTCCGACCGATCGGGCCGCGGTGATGGCGATCATCAACCGCACACCGGATTCCTTTTTCGATGCCGGCGCCACCTTCACCGACTCAGCGGCTCTGCAGGCCGTGACCACTGCCGTCGACGAGGGTGCCGACCTGGTCGACATCGGCGGTGTCAAGGCAGGTGTGGGCCGCGACGTGGACATCGCGGAGGAGATCGACCGGGTGGTTCCGTTCATCGCGCAGGTGAGGACCGCCTTCCCTGACCTCATCATCAGCGTCGACACCTGGCGGGCCCCGGTCGCCACGGAGGCCTGCCGAGCCGGCGCGGACCTGATCAACGACACCTGGGCGGGCGCGGACCCCGCTCTCGCCGGCGTGGCCGCTCGGTTCGGAGCCGGAATCGTCTGCTCGCACACCGGAGGAGCGGCCCCCCGCACCAACCCGTTCCGGGTCAGTTACCCGGACGTCGTCGCGGCGGTGATCGCGGAGACCACGACCGCCGCCGACCGGATGGTGCGGGCCGGAGTACCGCCGGAGGGCATCCTCATCGACCCCACCCACGATTTCGGGAAGAACACCTGGCACGGACTCGAACTGGTGCACCGGACGCGCGAACTCGTCGCCACCGGATGGCCGGTGCTGATGGCGTTGTCCAACAAGGACTTCGTCGGCGAGACCCTCGATCTGCCGGTGAGCCAGCGACTCGAGGGCACGCTCGCCGCGACCGCCATCGCGGCCTGGCAGGGAGCGGCGGTCTTCCGTGCCCACCAGGTACGGCCGACCCGTCGGGTGGTCGAGATGGCCGCGGCCATCGCCGGGACCCGCGCTCCGCTCGCTGCGCGGCGTGGCCTCGTCTGACCGGCCGACCCTGCACGACGGACCTAACCTGTGCACATCGTCCGTGAGCACCAGGTTCTGTCGGTGGGCCATGGCACGATCGAGCAGTGACCACAGTCCTGCAGTACCTGGTGATCGCCGCGGTCATCGGCCTGGTGGTGTTCGGCATCGCCGTGTTCGTGTTCGGCCGCGGCGAGCAGTTGGCACCGCTGTCGCCCCGGACGTCTCCGACTGAGCTACCGGACACCGCGATGACGGCCGAGGATCTGCGTCGGGTCCGCTTTCCGATGGCGCTGCGCGGCTACCGGATGAGCGATGTGGATTGGGCCCTCGAGCGGGCGGCCGACGAGCTCGACCGGCTGCAAGCGGACATCTCGCGGTTGACGGGTGATTCCGCCGCACCATCTCCCGGGACCGAACCGAGCACTGGGACCGAACCGGGCACCGGGCATAGTGCTCGCGGGAACGATGCGGACGTCGTCGAAGGCGACTCCGCGCTGCGGTCTGCAGCACTGGGCCCGGGGCGGTTGGGCACCGGGGTGCGGACATGACGGCGCGGGTCTCCGCGTCCGTGGACATCCGCGCGGCGCCGGAGGACGCGTTTGCTGCGATGGCCGACCCGCTGGCGCAGGAGAAATGGATCTTCGCCACCACGATGTATGCCGTGGAGAGTTCCGCGTCACCGCCCCAGGTCGGTTCGCGGCTCGCCGCATTCACCGGATTCTTCGGTGTCGGTTTCCTGGACACCATGACGGTCACCGAATACGACCCGCCGCGTCGCTGGGTCACCGACAAGGACGGCGCACTGCTGAACGGTGTGGGCATCATGCAGGTCGACCCGACGCCCGCCGGGTGCCGGGTGACCTGGACCAACGAACTCGAGTTGCCGTTCGGCATCGTCGGCCGGCTTGGTTGGCCCGTGGCCCGTCCGCTTGCTCGGCTCGCCCTGACCGCGGCCCTGCGCCGGATGGGCCGCCTGCTGGATCAAGGAGTGCTGCCGCTGTCAGCGGCGCCCGCCCCGGACCCCGCGTCGGGTGGGCGTCCCGACCGGATCCTGCCGGCCTGATCATGGAACCTCGAACCTCGCCCGGAACGGGCGTCGACGACGCCGTGCCGGAGGTTGCCGGCGGGTCGCTGCCCGATTCTGCGCGTCTGGGCGACGACGGGCGAGTGCGGTGCTGGTGGGGGACCAGCGCACCCGAATACGTCGAATACCACGACTTCGAGTGGGGACGCCCGCTACGCGGCGACGATGCGCTGTTCGAGCGGCTGTGCCTGGAGGCGTTCCAGGCGGGGCTGAGTTGGCTCACCATCCTGCGCAAGCGATCAGCGTTCCGGACCGCGTTCGACGGTTTCTCCGTCGCCACGGTCGCCCGATTCGGCCCTGCGGACGTCGACCGACTGCTCGCGGAGGCATCGATCGTTCGCAACCGGGCGAAGATCGAGGCGGCGGTGAACAATGCCCGCGTTGCCGCTGACCTGCCGATGGGGTTGGGCGAACTGTTGTGGTCGTTCGCGCCCGAGACGCCGCCGCCTCGCCCCGTCGTGATGGCGGACTACCGCGCGATCACTCCCGAATCGACTGCGATGGCCAAGGACCTCAAACGCCGCGGATTCAAGTTCGTCGGTCCCACGACGGCGTACGCGTTGATGCAGGCAACCGGGATGGTGGACGACCACGTCGTGCGGTGTTGGCGGGCGGGGCAGGTGGAACGAACCCCGGCCAACGTCTCTGAGAGGTGACCAGCCGGGGATGCCGCCGACCCTCGGCCATCACAGCCGGCGCCGGGGGCAGGCCCGAGACCGGTCGGGGAGGGCAGGGCCGAGCGCTAGCGGGCCGCGGACACCCCGCGCTTGCCGCGCGGCCGAACGGTGGCGGCGGGATCGCCCTTGGCGGCGGCCGGTCGGCCCTTGGCGCCAGCCGAAGGGCCGGAGGTGGTTGCGGCAGCGTTGTCGGTGGCCGGCTCGCTCCCGGGCGTCTGCTCCGCCGGAAACTCAGTGTCCGGCTCGTTCCGCGCAGGGCTGCTGGCCGGAATCTGCGTGCCTGTGTCGCCTGCCGTGCCTGCGTCGCCCGCGGTGCTCGCCTCGTCCGCGGAGTCTTGCTGGCCCGCGGCACCCGGCCGGCCGGCGGAACCGCCCTGACCCGGGGCGTTGATCACCGCGACGCCGGACTCCAGGTCGATCCGCAGATCACCGTCCTTTGCGTTGCCCTCCTCCTCGCGACGCGCCGCTTTCGCCTGGCGTTCCTCGAGTTCGTGGCGCATGCCGGGGTTGAAGAGCGCGCCCAGTTCACCCATTGGTCCCACCCGGCCAGGCTACGGCACCGGGTGCCCCCGGTCGCTCGTTCGTCGCGGTCGACCTCCGCCCCGAAGCGGCGAACGACCCGGCTCGCCGCTACCGCTCGGAGAACCTCGGCGACCGCTTCTCGACGAACGCCGCGATCGCCTCGCGATGGTCCGGCGACGCGAAACACTCGCGCTGGGCACGGTCCTCGAAGGCGAGGGTCGATTCCAGATCCGACTGCGCGCCGTGCAACAGCGACGCTTTGATCCAGCCGAACGCCGTGGTCGGACCGCTGGCCAACCGCGCCGCCAGGGCCTCCACCGTTGGCGCCAGTTCCTCGTCGGTGGTGACCACGTCGACCATCCCGATCCGCAGCGCCTCGTCGGCGTCGACGCGCTCGCCGAGCAGCATCATCCGGGAGGCCCGCCCGGCGCCGATCAACCGCGGGAGGACAAAGGACGCCCCGGTGTCGGCGGACAGTGCGACTCCCGCGAACGCCATCGAGAAGGACGCCGACCCGGCGGCCACCCGCAGGTCGCAGGCGAACGCGAGCCCCGCCCCGGCGCCGGCCGCCGGACCGTTGACGGCGGCGATCACCGGCTTGGCCATCCCGGTGACCGCCCGCACCAGCGGGTTGTAGAACTCGGCGACCGTGGTGCCGACCCGTGGATCGGAGGCCGAGACCAGCGCCAGGTGCTCCTTGAGGTCCTGGCCCGCGCAGAACGCGGGCCCCGCCCCGGTGAGCACGACCGCCCGGACGGCGGGATCCGATGCCGCGGCCTCGAGTCCGGCCAGCAGCGCCTCCTTGAGCGCCGCGTTGAAGGAGTTGAACGCCTTCGGCCGGTTCAGGGTGATCGTCCGCACCCCTGCCGCATCCCGCACCAGCAGCGGGGCATCGGTCCGGTCGGCTGACGGCGTCGTCATGGGCGTCCTTCCAGGGTGGTGCGGGGGCACACTTCGTCACGGCTGCCGATCTTGCGGTGTCGAATACCGACGATTCCGCGGACAGTGTCCCCGAACCGGGTGATCGTCGCCGCGCCGCCGCCACGCGTTGCACCTGGTGCGAAGTCAGCGCCGTCATGAGGGAGAATAGAGCGTCCGCGGTGAGCCGCGGCGACTACGCCGGACGGGAACCGCCGTCCGGCCGACAGATACACGTGAGTTCTGGAGGGAGTCGCACATGGCGGCCATGAAGCCCCGTACCGGGGATGGTCCTCTCGAAGTGACCAAGGAGGGCCGCGGGATCGTCATGCGTGTTCCGTTGGAGGGCGGTGGGCGGCTGGTCGTCGAGATCTCCGCCGACGAGGCTTCCGCGCTGGGTGACGCGCTGAAGGCAGTTGTCGTCAAGTAGTCCGGCGGCAGTCGCTCAGCACACCTGCGATCAGATCCCGGAATGACGCGATATCGCCCGGGCCCGATGCCTTTGCGCATCGGCTCCCGGGCGTTGTCGTGCCTGACCCGGCGTACGCGACAGCGGTGTCGGCTCCGGCCATCGAGTGAGGCCGGACCCCCGACAACCGCGCCGACGTGGCCGTCCTGCGGCAGGGCGGTCGGCGCCGAACCGGCCGGGTTCGCGCCAGTCGCGATCCTCAGCCCAGCACCGATCGGTACAGGTCGACCGTCTGCTCCGCGATTGCGGTCCAGGAGAATTCGTCCACCGCACGATTCCGTCCGGCCACCCCGTACAGCTCGGCCCGGCGCCGATCGCGAACCAGGTCGTTGACCGCGGTGGCGAGGTCGTGCTCGAAGGCGGCGCCGTCCGAACTGTCGTAGTGCACCAGCAGACCGGTCTCGCCGTTGTTCACCACCTCGGGGATGCCCCCGACGTCGCTGGCCACCACCGCCGCGCCGCAGGCCATCGCCTCCAGGTTGACGATGCCGAGCGGCTCGTACACCGACGGGCAGACGAAAACCGTTGAGGCGGACAGCACCTGCTTCACCTCGGGCAGGGTCAGCATCCCGTCGAACCAGAACACACCCGGCCGCGCGGCCTGCAGTTCGGCGATGGCGGCGGCCGTCTCGGCGGCGATCTCCGGGGTGTCCGGCGCCCCCGCGCACAGCACGAGTTGGACGTCTTGATCGAAGTGGTGCGTCGCCGCCACCAGGTGCCCGACACCCTTCTGCCGGGTGATCCGTCCGACGAACGAGGCGATGGGCTTGTCCAGGTCGACACCCTTGTCGGTCAGCACCGAGCGCTCGTCCGTGCGCTGATAGATGTCGGTGTCGATGCCGTTGCGGATGACATGCACCTTCGCCGGGTCCAGCGCGGGATAACTCTCGAGAATCCCCTGCTTCATGCCGGAGGACACCGAGATGATGGCGGCTGCACCTTCGTACGCCGTCTTCTCCGCCCAGGACGACAGCCGGTACCCACCACCGAGTTGCTCTGCCTTCCAGGGCCGGTGCGGTTCCAGCGAGTGGGCGGTGATCACATGCGGAACCCCGTACAGCAGGGAACCGATGTGCCCGGCCATGTTCGCGTACCAGGTGTGCGAATGCAGCAGCTCGACGTTGCCGGTCGCGGCGACCATCGACAGGTCCACCGACAGGGTGGTCAGCGCCGGATTCGCGCCGGCGAGATCCGGTGCGGGGCGGTGCCCCTTCGCTCCCGGGCGGTCCTCGCCGAAAGCGTGGACGTCGACATCGATCAGTTTGCGAAGTTCGCGGGCCAGGTATTCGACGTGGACACCGGCCCCTCCGTAGACGTCGGGCGGGAATTCACGGGTCAGGATGGCGGTATGCACGTCGGCAATCTATCCAGCCCGCCATCGGCCCGCAGGCTGGAGGTCGGATCGGACGGCGCGCCGAGGTTGCGCGAAGGCGGACCCCCGGGTGCGCGGGCTCTGGGGCGGAAGTAGGGTCAGCGCCATGGCCAAGCCCAAGGTTCTCGGCATCGTGTTGGCAGGCGGCGAAGGAAAGCGGTTGTGGCCCTTGACGGCCGACCGGGCAAAACCCGCGGTTCCCTTCGGGGGCAATTTCAGACTGATCGATTTCGTGTTGTCCAATATGGTCAACGCGGGCTATCTCAAGGTGTGTGTGCTGACCCAGTACAAGTCGCACTCGCTGGATCGGCACATCACCACCACCTGGCGGATGAGCCAGATGATCGGCAACTACATCACGCCGGTGCCTGCCCAGCAGCGGCTCGGCCCGCGCTGGTACACCGGCAGCGCGGACGCCATCCTGCAGTCGCTGAACCTGGTCTATGACGAAAGTCCTGACTATCTCGTGGTTTTCGGGGCCGACCACGTGTACCGGATGGACCCGTCGCAGATGGTCACCGACCACATCGCGACGGGTGCGGACGCCACCGTCGCCGGCATCCGGGTGCCCAGGCACGAGGCGACGGCGTTCGGCGTCATCAAGACCGCGAGCGACGGCATCCGCATCGACGAGTTCCTGGAGAAGCCGGCGGATCCGCCGTCGGTGCCGGACGACCCGGAGGTGGCCTATGCCTCCATGGGAAATTACGTCTTCACCACCGAGGCATTGATCGAGGCGCTGCGCATTGACGCAGCGGACGAATCGTCCATTCACGACATGGGCGGCAATATCATTCCGATGTTCGTCAACCGCGGTACGGCGCACGTGTACGACTTTGCCCGCAACGACGTTCCCGGCGCGACCGATCGGGACCGCGGCTACTGGCGGGACGTGGGCACGCTGGACGCGTACATGGACGCCCACATGGACCTGGTGTCCCTCGAGCCGATCTTCAATCTGTACAACCGCGAGTGGCCGATCCTCAGTTTCCCGGCGACCCTGCCGCCGGCGAAATTCGTCGAGAACGGCACCGCCAGGGATTCGATGATCGGTGCCGGGACCATCATTTCGGGTGCGACGGTGACCGGGTCGGTCGTCGGGGACGACGTGCGGATAGGCACCGGCGCCGTCGTCCAGGGCTCGGTGATCATGGCCGGCGTGCGGATCGGCAAGAACGCGGTCGTCCGGAACAGCATTCTGGACAAGAACGTGGTGGTGCCCGACGGCGCCACCGTGGGCATCGACGCGGCGCTGGACAGCGACCTGTACTCCGTCAGCCCCGGCGGTATCACCGTGGTCGGCAAGGGCGTGACGATCGGAAAGGGCATGTCCTGACCTGCATCTGACCCCTCGGCCGGAACGCCGATCTCCGCCACAATGCCCGGTGTGCGTCCGCACGCCGGGCATTGTGCGTCATCGGAGACGTCGGCAGGAGTTCGGCAACGTGCGGTGCCCGGATACCCCACGACCGCGTCAGGGCGTCGGATGCGGCAACCGGGCCGGACACCCGCCGGCGGGGTAGGCGGCGTCGTACTCGAAGTGCCAGGCCTCGTTGTCGTAGATCCGGCACCAGCCCAGCGCCCCGCGGGTGCCCTCCAGCCAGGTGTAGGCGGCGTAGGGCTGGACGTCGACGGCCAGTCCCAGGACGTGGGCAGACTTCTCCGGCGGAAGCACGTACTGGGCGGCCATTTCCGGCCCGTACTGCTCCACGTAGTCGTCGTAGGTCTGCTGTTGCTGCTTGCGGCTGCGCTTGCCGTCCGCCAGGCACAGGTTCACCCCGGCTGCCTTGGCGACGGTGTCGACGGCCGTCCAGGCGGCCGCCGCGTCGGCCCGCATGCCGATCGGTTGCTCGTCGGCATACTGCTCGGAGCCTTTGCACCGCGGACCGCCTTCGTCCCCCGGCAGGTCGGGGTCCGCCGGTGCCGAACCGGCCGCCGTCGCCACCGCTGCGACCGAGGCCGCGATTTCCGGAGTCAGCGCCTTCCCGGCCGGCTCCGCCGTTGCGGCCGGCGGGCCGACCCCCGCGGATTCGGCCGCTGCGGCAGCTGCCCCGGTCGCCGCGGCGCGGGCGGACGCCGCCGCATCGGCCGCAGCCTGCGCAGCCGAGGAGCGGGATGCCTCCGCCGCCGAAGCGGCGGCCGCCGCGAAGGACGCCGCGGAGGACGAGGCGGCGGAGGACGAGGCCTGGGCGGCCGCGGACGAAGCCGCCGACGAGGACAGCGCAGCGGCCACCGACGCCGCGGAGGACGCCGCGGCGGCTGACTCCGCGGCCCGGTCGGCGTCCGAGCTGCCACAGCCGGCGAGGACCACTGCGACTGCGATGGAGACCGCGACGGTCGGCCCGACGAGCCGGCTTCGCGGTGAGCGCGCCCGCGAGCGCTGCAACATCAACTCCGCTTGACCGCGGCGAGCAGGCCGTCGCCGAGCGGGATCATCACAGCGGCAAGTGCTTCCTCGTCGCGGACGATCCGGCCGGCCTCACGAACGGCCACCGTTTCGTCGTCGCGCTGCGTCGGGTCGGCGACCTTGTCACCCGCCAGTGCACCGTCGACGACCAGGACTCCGCCGGACCGCAGCAACCGCAGGGCTTCGGCGACGTACTGCGGATATTCGGTTCGAGCACCGTCGACGAAGACCAGGTCGTAGGCGGCGTCGGTGAGCCGCGGAAGGACGTCGAGCGCGCGCCCGTTGATCAGCCGGGTACGGGTCGGCCCGATACCGGCCTCGGCGAAGGCCTTCTTCGCGGCCCGGTGGTGTTCGGCCTCGACATCGATGGAGGTGAGGATGCCGTCGGGGGCCATGCCGGCCACCAGGCTCAGGCCGCTGACGCCGGCGCCGGTGCCGATCTCCACCACCGAGCGGGCGCCCACGGCCGCGGCCAGGAAGGTCAGGGCCGCGGAACCACCGGAGCCGATCGGGACGCAGCCGAGGTCGGCAGCGCGTGCCCGGGCGGCAAGCACGACATCGCTTTCCGGCACGAAGAATTCGGCGTAGGACCGGCTGGTGGTCACCGGAAGCCTCCTGGGTGTGGGGGTAGTGGGGGGCGGGTAGTGGGGGGCGGGCAGTGGGGGGCGGGTAGTGGGTGGCGGGCAGTGGGTGGCGGGCAGTGGGTTGCGGGCAGTGGGTGGCGGAGCACGGCAACCCTGACCGCGGCACCGGGCGGGGAACGTTATCGCAGCGGGCGTCCGCCGTCCCGCGGAGCACCGCCGGCCCGCCCGCACCCCGGCAAGAACCTACCGGTCGGGCCCGGCGCGATCGGTCAGGCGCACCGCCGGTCGACCGGGATCACCACCCACCGGGGCGCTCGAACGGCAATCCCCGGGTGACGAGTGTTGGTTGCGAGGCGCCCGACACGATCGCATCAGCCCGCTCACACCTGGCTCACACCGATCCCAGGAACAATCGACGAACTGCGGTCGTTCGACCGTGCAGATCCCGGAGGTGGTTTCGCTGTCCAGCCTGCCCGTTCCGATCGGCCGTTCGTCGGCCGGTCCCGACGCGTCCACGGACTCCGCGAAGGACGCGGCGTCCGACGCGGAGCAGTCCGGTTGGACGCCGCCGGCCTGGGAGGACATCGTCCGGGATCACGGCGATCGCGTGTACCGGCTGGCCTACCGGCTGTCCGGCAACGCGCACGACGCCGAGGACATCACCCAGGAGACCTTCATCCGGGTGTTCCGCTCGTTGGCAAATTACCGGCCGGGCTCGTTCGAGGGCTGGTTGCACCGGATCACCACCAACGTGTTCCTGGATCTGGTGCGGCGCCGCCAGCGGATCCGGATGGAGGCGCTGCCGGAGGAGACCGACCGGATCGCCGGCCGAGAGCCTTCGCCGGAGCAGGCCTACACGGACGCCAACCTCGACCCCGATCTGCAGGCGGCGCTCGACGACCTGCTCCCGGAGTTCCGCGCGGCGGTCGTGTTGTGTGACGTCGAGGGCCTCACCTATGAAGAGATCGGGGCGACTCTCGGCGTCAAGCTCGGCACGGTGCGGTCCCGCATCCACCGGGGCCGGTTGGCCCTGCGGTCCGGGCTCGAGCGGCGCCGGGCCGAACGAACAGACCTCAACGATTCCGGGGCGGTGCGATGACAGCCGGTTTCGCCGATCACCTCAACCTTGACGCCATCGTCGCCTTCGCCGACGGCGAGATGACGCTCGTCGCCTACCAGCGTGCTGCTGCCCACGTGGCCCGCTGCGCCGAGTGCGACGGCGAGGTCAACCAGCAGATCGCCGCGCGCTCGTGGTTGCGTGGTGCCGGGACGCCCTCCATGCCGCCGAGTCTGCTGGACAGCCTCAAGTCGATCCCGGTCGCAGTGCCGGCCGCGCGCCCCGTCGACGGGGTCACCATCGACCCGCGATCGGGTCGGGTTGTCCGATCCGATGACGATGCCCGCACCCCACCACAGCGGATCCGCCGGTTGCGGTTCCTCGGCGCCGGTGCCCTGGTCGCAGGGCTGGCGATGGGCGCGCTGGTCGCCGGTACCGAGCAGGGCAACGAGCTGCGTCCGGTCAAGGACCAGCTGGTCAGCGGCGTTTCGACGCCGTTCGTCGTGCCGGTGGAACTGAACCGGCCGTAGCGGTCCGAGCCCGCCGGGCGCGGGTGTCGAGCAGGGTCGGCCATCGGGGCGCTCCCGTAGCCTGGCGATGCCGCGTCCACCGGCCGCTGCGGCGCCGCTGGTGCCGGTCCACCCGTCGAGAGGTGACCTGCCAGAGATGAACAACCCCCACCAGGGCGACCCGTCGGCGGACCGGCCGCCGGACGACCGCGTCCCGGTCGCCGCCGGTCCTTCGCAGGGTCGCGCCGTGCCCGCCTCGAACGGTGCAGGAGCGTCGGGTGCATCGCCCGCCGCCGCTCCGCCGGCCGGGGCGCGGAACGGCCGTCCGCGGCTCGACCCGAAGCCGCTGTGGAAGCCGCCGGTCGACCCGCTGCAGGCCGGGGCGTTCGGTCGTCCCGGCGGCGTCGGTGGCTCGTTCGCCCCGCGGCGCGGCGCCGGTCCCGTTCCGGTCGGTGCCCCGCCAGTTCCCGAGCACCTGCAGGACGCGTTCGGCCGGCCACCGGGTGCGGCGAACAGCCTTCCGCGGCCGGCCGCCGTACCGGAGACCGATGCCGCCGCAACCGCAGCCGTCGACCCGTGGTCGGATCCCACGTCCGGCGCACGGCTCGGGCCGCCCGCCGTGCAGGCCGAGAAGGACCCGGTCGCCGAGCCGGTTCCGGCGGAGCGGTTCTCGCTGCGCCAGGCCCTGTTCGACCGGCGACTGAGGCCGTCCGCCATCATCGGGTTGCTGGTGGCGGCCCTGCTGGTCGGCGGGATCGGCGCTGCGGTCGGGGTGTTCGCTGCCAACCGGCTGCCGGCGGCCGTGACGGACCCGCAGTTCCAGCTGGCGACCGTGGCGCCGTCGGTCACCAGGGAGCCCGGGTCGGTGGCCGACATCGCGGCCAGGGTGCTGCCGTCGGTGGTCTCCCTGGAGATCCGTACCGGCGACGTCGGCGAAACCGGTTCCGGGGTGGTGATCGACGGCAGTGGCTACATCCTGACCAACAACCACGTCGTCTCCACGGCCGCCACCGATCCTTCGGCGGAGCTGACCATCATCTTCAACGACGGCAAGCAGAGCCGGGTCCCCGGCATCATCGTCGGGCGCGACCCGTTGACCGACCTCGCCGTCCTGAAGGCCGATGTCACCGGCGCCACCGTCGCTCAGCTGGGCGATTCCGCGGCGCTGGCCGTCGGCGATCCCGTCATCGCCATCGGCTCGCCGCTGGGGCTGGCCGGCACCGTCACCACCGGCATCGTGTCGGCCAAGGACAGGCCCGTGCGGTTGCAGGGCGGGGGCTCGGACACCGACGCGGTGATCGACGCCGTGCAGACCGACGCCGCGGTCAACCCCGGCAACTCCGGTGGTCCGCTGGTCGACTCCGCCGGCGCGGTGGTCGGCATCAACACCGCAATCCGCACCCTGGGCGGCGACTCCAGCGGATCCATCGGTCTCGGTTTCGCGATCCCGATCACGATGGCGAAGTCGGTTGCCGAACAGATCATCCGATCCGGGACCGTGCAGCACTCCACGATCGGGGTGAATGCCCGTTCGGCGACTGACGGCGTCACCGACGGTGCGCAGGTGCAGAACGTGCAGCAGGGTGGTCCGGCCTCGGCCGCCGGTATTGCCGAGGGGGACGTGATCACGAAAGTGGGCGACCGGTCCGTCGGCAACGCCGACGAGTTGGTGGTGGCCGTCCGGGAGAATGCGGTGGGCGCAACGGTTCCGGTCGCCTTCATGCGCGACGGCCGGCAGGTGACGGTGAACGTCACGCTCGCCGCGGAGTAGCCGCCGTCCCACTGCGGGGACCGCCACTTTCGCCGGGCCCGGCAGAGCGGGGGGTTAGTCTGAGGTTCGTCGGTTGACAACGGAGGGAGGCCGGCACATGTTCGGCCTGTCCTGGGGTCAGATCGCCATCATCGTGCTGGTGGGTGTGTTCGTGCTCGGGCCCGAGCGGATCCCCACAGCGGTGTCGTGGGTGATGACGACCCTGCGCAAGGTCCGGACGATGGCCGCCGGCGCCCAGGCCGAGCTGCGCCGCGAGATCGGTCCGGAACTGGACGAGCTTCGCCGCCAGGTGGCCGATCTGCAGTCGCTCAAGGAGATGCAGGGTCTGCGTGACCTGCGGGAGTTGCACCCCAAGCGGTTGATCGGCAAGAACATCCTCGGTGACGAGTTCTCCGGCGGTATCACCGGATTTCTCGGCTTGAGCGGGAATGGCCCGGATTCGACGGACAACGCCGGTTATCCCGACGACCAGCACTTGGGCCCGGACGGTGGGGCACTCAACGGCGCCCCGGCGAATGGTGCGGGACTGGCGAATGGTGCGGGACTGGACGGTGGGGCCGCGAACGGGTCGCACGGCGCCCCCTCGACCCAGACGCTGCCGCACCTGCCGCCGTCGATGACGAAGACGCTGGCTGCTCCCAAGGTGGTCGGTGGTGCAACCGCGCATGTGCCGATCAAGGCCCTTCCGGCCGGCGCCTGGCCGCCGTTCGATCCCGACGGCACCTGACCGCAGTTTCGATCCCGACCGCGCCTGACCGCCGTTCGATCCCGACGGCACCGGATGCAGGTGGTTCCGGCCCTGACCCGGCTCAGCGTCGCGCGGGTGCGATCCCCAACGACACCCCGGCCAGCGGCCGGTTCCGGGCGGCCAGCGCGGCGGCCACCCCGTTCAGCGCCTCGGTGGCGGGGCTGGAGCCCGCCGCCAGCACCAGCGGCACCCCGGCGTCACCGGCGGTGCGCAGTTCCACCTCCAGCGGGATCTGCCCGAGCAGCGGCACCGTGGTGCCGGTCAGCCGGCTCAGCGACGCCGCGACCTGCTGCCCACCGCCGGATCCGAACAGCTCCAGCAGCGACCCGTCGGGCAGCGTCATCGCCGACATGTTCTCCACCACCCCGGCGATCCGCTGCCGGGTCTGCGTGACGATGGCGCCGGCCCGCTCTGCCACCTCCGATGCGGCGGTCTGCGGGGTGGTGACGACGAGGATCTCGGCGGTCGGGATCAGCTGCGCGGTGGAGATCGCGATGTCGCCGGTGCCGGGCGGCAGGTCCAGCAGCAGGACGTCCAGGTCGCCCCAGAAGACATCCGCCAGGAACTGCTGCAGCGCGCGGTGCAGCATCGGTCCGCGCCACACCACCGGCACGTTGCCGTCGACGAACATCCCGACGCTGATCACCTTGATGCCGTGCGCGATCGGCGGCAGGATCATCTCCCCGACCCTGGTCGGCCGTGCCGTGACCCCCAGCATCCGGGGAATGGAGAAGCCGTAGACGTCCGCGTCCAGGACGCCCACCGCCAGACCGCGGGCGGACAACGCCGCCGCCAGGTTCACCGTCACGGTGGACTTTCCGACGCCGCCCTTGCCGGAGGCGATCGCGTACACCCGGGTGCGGGATTCCGCCCGCGCGAACGGGATGTCCCTGGTGGCGCCGCCGCGCAGGTTGTCCCGCAGCGACGTGCGCTGCTCGTCGGTCATCACGCCCAGCTGCAGTTGCAGGTCGGTCACCCCCGGCACCGCGCGCACCGCGGCGGTGACGTCCTTTGTCAGCGTTTCCCGCAACGGACAGGCCGCGATGGTGAGCAGCACGGTGAGCCGGACGACGCCGTCGGGGCTCACATCCAGGTCACCGACCATGCCGAGTTCGGTGATCGGGCGACGGATCTCCGGGTCCTTGACGGCGGCGAGTGCGGTACGAACGTCATCGACGGTGACAGCCATTGTTCCTTCTGAGGTTCTCGGGCCGGCGCGGGGGCCGGGTTCTGCGGTCGCCCGGTAGCGGATCCGTCGCGGAGCTGACGGAGGCCGGCGCCGGAGGCCCCGGGGTCGTGGTGCAGCGGCTACCAGGCTACGTCGCAGCGGACGCCCGGCGCCCACCCGGCTTCGCCTGCACCAGAGTGCTCCCATGGCTTGCACACGAGCGTGTGTCAGCATGAATGCCTTAAGGAGGTGGTCTGTCGTGACCTCGCCCATCGGATTCCGTGGAACCACGGCTGTACCGAATCTGCCCACCCCGCCCACCGGTTTCGCGGTGGCCGCCTACCCGACCTACGCCAGCGCCCAGGCGGCGGTCGAACACCTGATCAAGCAGAACTTCTCCATCCAGGACGTCACGATCGTCGGCTCCGACCTGCAACTGGTCGAGCGGGTCACCGGTCGGCTGACGGCCGGCAAGCTGGCCGCCGCCGGTGCCGCCTCGGGAGCCTGGATCGGCCTGTTCGTCGGCCTGTTGATGTTCGTCTTCTCGCCCGTGCAGGGCGGCATCCTGCTGCTGATCCTGGCCTCGATCGCGATCGGCGCCGTCTTCGGAGCCGTGATGGGGTACTTGGGTTACTCGGTCGCCAAGGGCCGGCGGGATTTCACCTCGGCGTCCCAGGTCGTCGCCCGGCGCTACGACGTGTTGTGCCAGCCCAGGACCGCCGAACAGGCCAGGGACATCCTGTCCCGGATGGAGCTCGGCCGTCGGGGCTGACCCCCCGGAGCGGCAGGCAGAAACAGCGAAACGGCCCGCCCGGAGCAATCCGGGCGGGCCGTTCGGCTGGTCGAATCGGGCGGCTCAGGCCAGGGCCTTGGCCTTGAGCTTGTCGAATTCCGCCTGGTTGATCGTGCCGTTGTCCAGCAGCGCCTTGGCGTCGGAGATGTGCTCCGCCGGCGACTTGCCACCGCCACCGCTGGCAGCGACGTGCTTGATGTACGCGTCGGTCTCGCTGCGCGCTTCCTTCACGGCGGCCACCTGGCGCTCCGACATTCCACGACCGCGGGCGATGATGTAGACCAGCGCCGTCAGGTACGGCACGAAGATCAGGAAGATGATCCAGAGCGCCTTGAACCAGCCGCTGAGCTCCCGGTCCCGGAACAGGTCGGTCAGGATGTAGAACAGCACGAACAGGTAGGCGACGAAGACGAAGCTCCAGATCACCACCCAGATGACGCTCCAGAAGTTTTCCATCGGTTGTTCCTCCAGCTCGTGGTCGACCGGTCGACCGGTGCAGTGTGCGTATCGCGCCTGTGTCCCGGCGCTGCCAATCGGACTTTGTGCCCGATCCGCCACGATGGTGACACAACGACGGTTCGTTCCAGGACACATCGTTCGCGTCGTGAGCCACATTTCGGTTACGAACGGGGGCACCACCCCGAATCGGCGCCAATCTCATCCGAAACGGATAGGTAGCGAGGCGTACTACAGCCAGCCGCGCCGGCGGAGCAGCATGAACAGCAGCACGCAGACGGCCAGGATGAGACCGATCGCCATCGGATAGCCGTAGGTCCAGCTGAGCTCCGGCATGTGCTCGAAGTTCATCCCGTAGATGCCGGCGATGGCGGTGGGCACCAACGCGATCGCCGCCCATGCGGAGATCTTGCGCATGTCCTCGTTCTGCCGGGTGGTGACCTCGGCAAGGGCGGCGCTGACCAGGGTGGTGAGCATCTCGTCGAAGTTCCCGACGCGCTCGGTGACGACCGACAGGTGATCCTCGACGTCACGGAAGTACTCCCGGATCTCTGCCGGGACCAGCTGGTGCGGCGTCCCGGACAGCGCCCGCAGGGCCGGCGTCAGCGGGGTGACCGCCCGGCGAAGGCCCAGGATCTCCCGCTTCAGCAGGTAGATCTGCTCGATGTCCACCGGCTTCTCGGTGGTGAAGATCGAGTTCTCCATCTCGTCGATGTCATCCTCGACGTCCTCGACCACGGAGACGTACTCGTCGATGATGCGGTCGGCGATGGCGTGCATGACGGCGGCTGGCCCGATGGCGAGCTGTTCCGGGTCCCCCTCCAGCCCGGAGCGGACGCCGGTCAACTGAGAGTGGGCGCCGTGCCGAACGGTGATGATGAAATCCGCGCCGAGGAAGACCATGATCTCGCCGTTCTGCACGATCTCGACGGCCCGACCGGCGGTGTGCTCGACGTAGCAGACGGTCTTGAGCACCAGGAACAGCGAGTGTTCGTACCGGTCCATCTTGGGTCGCTGATAGGCCTGTACGGCATCCTCGACGGCCAGCTCGTGCAGTCCGAAGGTTTCCGCGACCAGCGTCATGTCCTCGGTGTCCGGTTCATGGAGCCCGATCCAGACGAAGCCGCGGCCCTGCGTCCGGACCCGGGTGATGGCTTCGATGGGATCGGAGCACCCCGGCGCGCGTTTCCCGTCGAAGTACGCGGCGCAGTCCACCACGGATTCGGCGTGCAGCAGCGGCTGTGCCGCCGGGTGCGGCGACACAGATGCCGCCGGCACGTCCTTGGGTGGCCGGACGATCGTCATGCGGCTCTTGCGCGCGGTCGGGGTGAAAGACGGCAGCGAGGGTAGCGATGGCAAAACGGGCACGGTCAGCACCTCCGTTCCTCGGATCAGGGCAGGCGCCAGCCCCCGACCGAAGCATCTGCACAGGTCACGGTACTCGGGCGGGGCGCACGACCGCGTGCCGAACGATGGTCCTGTCGCGTTCGGCACAGCCGCCCGGGTCCGCGGGCGGCGAGCCGTTCGGTCCGTTCACCCCCGACGCAGGCAGGATGGGAACGATGCTCATCGACCTGCACGCGCACTCCACCGCGTCCGACGGCACCGACAGCCCAGCGGATCTGATGCGCTCGGCGGTGGCAGCGGGCCTGGACGTGGTGGCGATCACCGACCACGACACGACGGCCGGCTGGGCCCCCGCGTTGGCCGCCCGGCCGGACCCGCTGACCGTCATCCGGGGGGCCGAGTTCTCCACGGTCGCGCAGGTCGGTGGCCGACCGGTGAGCGTGCATGTGCTCGGGTACCTGTTCGATCCCGCGGCGCCGGCCGTCGTGATCGAGCAACTGCGGCTGCGTCAGGAGCGGCTCGACCGCGGGCTGGCCATCGTGGCGAAGATGGTGGACGCCGGGCTGCCGATCACCGCCGAGCAGGTGCTGGCGATCGCCGACGGGGCACCGATCGGCCGACCGCACATCGGGCAGGCACTGGTGGCCTCCGGCGTCGTCTCGTCGGTGAACGAGGCGTTCGCGACCTACCTGGCCGGTAACGGCCGGTTCTACGTCCGAAAGGCCGACACCGACCTGCCGACCGCGGTGCGGATGATCACCGGGGCCGGTGGGGTGTCGGTGATCGCGCATCCGCGGGGTCGCGGCGAGTACCGCGCGCTGACCGCGGAGTACCTGGAAATGCTTGCTGCCCAAGGGCTGGGCGGGCTCGAGGTCGACCACCCGGATCACTCCGGCGCGGAGCGGGACGAGCTGCGGTCGATCGCCCGCAGCCTGGATCTGCTGACCACCGGATCATCCGACTATCACGGCACCAACAAGGTGTTGCGGCTCGGCGAGGAAAGAACCGCGGCAGGCACCCTGGCCGCCCTGGTCGCCCGCACCAACGGTGTGACGGTGCCGGTGGGCCCGGCCGCCATCGGGTGAGGCCCGGCTCGCCGCACCCCAAGGCCGCGACGCGACCGGTGAACTGCGACGGTCAGGGCGCCCGGAACCACTCGTGCAACAGCGGTAGCAGCACCTGCAGCAGCCCGTCGGGATTCTCCACCGCGGGGGAGTGCGCGGCATTCTCGATGATCACCAGCTCGGTGCCGAGCCGCACCGCCATGTCCTGCTGGTCGGTCAGCGGCCAGGCGTCGTCATCCCGGCCGGCAAGAACGGCCACCGGCGTCCCGGCGGCGGTGAGCGCCGCGTGCAGCTGGGGCACCCGGTCCGGCTCGGTGCGCAGCGCGCCGCCCATCCCCAGCAGGCCCGCCTCCGCAGACGCGAGGAACCGGCGGCGCAGCAATGCGGCCAGGTCCGGCGGCACCACCTTCCGGGCGGCCCTGCCGACCGCAACGGTGCTGTCGTAGACGACCTCCTTACCGTGCTCGCGCAGAATCGGCTCGCCCGCGATCAGGGTCGCCAAGCGGTCGCCGGCGCGGAACGCCGCCGGCCCGGAACAGAGCAGCACCAGGCCGCTGATCGGCGCGCCGGCCAGCACCGTGCCGCGCGCGACGAGGCCGCCGTAGGAGTGCCCGAGCAGCACCACCGGCGAGGTGGCCGCGAGATCGCGAACAACGGATGCGCACACGTGGCCGAGCGCCAGCGGGCCGTAGTCGTCCTCCGTCGCCGGGCCGGCCGACTCGAACTGACCCGGGAGATCGATGGCGACGGCACGGAACCCGTTGCGGGACAACGGGTCCAGCAGCGGGGCGAAGTCCTCCTTGGAGCCGGTGTAGCCGGGCAGCAGCAGCGCCGTGCCGGTCGGGCCGGCGGCGCCCCGGGCCGGAACCGGCTCGGCGACCAGCGCGGCCAGGGCGCCTGCGATGCTCGGCACGGTCGTCCGCACCGCAGACGTCGGGGTCAACTGCTCGCGGCGGTCGAGTTCGCTCATCCCGCGGCCAACCCGACGACCCGGTCGCCGCGGGTCTCGACGATCATCGAGCCGACCGCGGCCGCGTCCACCCGCCCCGGGTCACCGGCCCGGTCGACGGGGATGGTGCCGGGCACGATGCCGGCATTCCCGTTCTCCGCGACGAACACGTCCAGGCCACCCCGGACCGGCATCAGCAACCGGTCGGTGACCACCGCCGGCAGGCCGAGGGCGCCGTCCTTGGTCCACGCGACGGCCAGGTCCTTGACCTGCTTCGTCTCGGTGGTGGGCGGCGCGGACGAGGTCGACGACGCGCTGGTGCCGGCGAGGAACCCGACGGTCGGCGGCGTCGCGTCCGTCACCGACGACGCCGTGCTGGTTGGCGTGACGACGACCCCGACGGTGTCGCTGGTGATCCCGAGCAGCCGATTGCCGATCAGCGAGTAGCGCGACGTGCCGTCCCGCACCGCCGGGGTCGGCGCGGTGTGCCCGTTCGGAGTCAGCGCGTCGGCGCTGACGATGGCATCGGCAGGGATGTCCACCGGGGTCCGCGAGGTTTCGGTGCCCTTCTCGTCGTAGACGACCACCGCGGGTTCCGGAGCGGACACCAGCACCGCGACCCGGTCCGCGGTGATGCCGACGATGCGCGCCGCGGGCGCGCCGGTGTCGATGTCGGCGCGTGGGTCGTGCTTGAAGACGTCCTGGTCGTCCGGCTTGTCCGGGGCCGAGTCCGGCGTCGACCAGTTGATCACCAGGCGCGCATGCGCGCCCTGCGCATCACAGTGCTCGACCGTCGCGAACTGCACGTCGGCCAGGGCGATGTCGGTGAAGACACAGCCGGTGTGTGCTGCGTTGGGTTTGGGCGGGGACGGCAGGTCGCCGTACTGGATGGTGCGTACCAGATCGTCACGCCACAGCTCCACCAGCGTCGGACCCAACCAGCCCGCGTACGGGCCGCCGAAGGCCAGCGCACCCTGCGGCTGGTTCGGGCTGGTGCGGTAGTAGTGACGCTCACCGGTGACCGGGTCGAGCAGCATCTGCTGCGAGCAGTAGCCGTTCTTCTGCGACACCACCATGATCCCGCGCACTTTGCCCCGGGTTTCCACGCCGGGGGCGTCGGTGTCCCCGGATCCGACGGCGCACAACGGCTCGTCCCGGCCGTAGAACCAGCGCACCGCGCCGGTGACGGCGTCATGACCGGTCACGGTCGTCGTGTCCGCGGTGACCACCGTTCCGTACGGCGAGGCCACGGCGCCCACCGCGGGGTCGGTCGGCAGAGACCAGGACTCCCGCAGTGCGGACGGCACCTCGGCCGCCGAATCCGGCGCGTCGGCAGGCGCCGCCGTCACCGAGCTGGTGGCGCGCGCGTCGCTGTTCAGATACACCACCACGCCCAGCGCGATCACCGCGACGGCGATGGCCGCGGCAACCATGCGGTCGATCGTCTTGCGACGGGCGGCACTGAGAGTCACCGCGCGAGCCTACGCAACCAACCCGACAGCGACGGGTCACTCACGCCCGGGTCAGCCGGTGGCCGACGCTTCGGTCACCGATGGCGCCGCGGAGGCGGCCGCACCAGAGGCGCCGCCGCGGGTACGCCGCCGTGACCTGCGCCGCCGGGTCGGCGCACCGTCAGCGCCGCCCTCGAGGTTCTGGTTGGTCTGCACCTCGACACCGGCAACGGCGTCGACGGCCTTCGCGGTCGGGGAATCCGCCGCATCCGAACGGCCGCCACGGGTACGACTGCGCCCACGGCCCCCGCCACTGTCGCCGGCGCCGGCACCGTGACCGGCACCGCGGCCACGGCCGGCCGGGGCCGCCGCACGCCGGCGCTTGCCGCCCGTCTCGCCCACGTCCTCGACGGCCTCGGCGCCCAGCCCGGCGCGGACCCGCTGTGCCGACGGCAGCCGGCCGGTCACACCGTCGGGAATGTTCAGGTCGTCGTACAGGTGCTTGGACGTGGAGTACGTCTCCGCCGGCTCGGCGAAGTCCAGGCCGAGTGACTCGTTGATCAGCTTCCAGCGTGGGACGTCGTCCCAGTCGATGAAGGAGACGGCGATGCCCGTCTTGCCGGCGCGGCCGGTCCGGCCGATCCGGTGGATGTAGGTCTTGTCCTCTTCGGGGCACTGGTAATTGATGACGTGCGTGACGTCCTCGACATCAATGCCGCGAGCTGCGACATCGGTCGCGACCAGCACGTCGACCTTCCCGGAACGGAACGCGCGCAGCGCCTGCTCACGGGCTCCCTGACCCAGATCGCCGTGCACCGCGGCAGCGGCGAAACCGCGCTCGGTGAGTTCGTCGGCGACCTTGGCCGCGGTGCGCTTGGTGCGGGTGAAGACCATGGTCAGGCCGCGGTCCCGGGCCTGCAGCACCCGGGCGAGCATCTCGACCTTGTCCAGCGCGTGCGCCCGGTAGACGTATTGCTTGGTCAGGGTGTGAGTGGCGCCCTCGGCCGCGAGTTCGGCGCGGATGTGCGTCGGCTGCGACATGAAGGTGCGGGCCAGGGTCAGGATCGGGCCGGGCATCGTCGCGGAGAACAACATCGTCTGCTTGACGTCCGGGACCATCGCCAGCACCCGCTCCATGTCGGGCAGGAAACCCAGGTCGAGCATCTCGTCGGCCTCGTCGAGCACCAGCACCTTGATGCCACCGAGCACCAGATGCCCGCCGTTCGCCAGGTCGAGCAGCCGCCCGGGAGTGCCGACCACCAGGTCGACGCCGGAGTGCAGGGCCGAGATCTGCGGTTCGTAGGCGCGGCCGCCGTACACGGACGTCACCGACAGGCCCAGGTACTTGCCGACCTGATGAAGGTCGCGGGTGACCTGCACGCACAGCTCGCGGGTGGGCACCATCACCAGTGCCCGCGGTGCCCGGCCGGCCGGCAGCTTACCGCCTCCGTCGGCGACCATCGCCTCGTCCAGGGCGAGCCGCTGTAGCAGCGGGACGCCGAAGCCGAGGGTCTTGCCCATGCCGGTGCGGGCCTGGCCGATCAGGTCGTGGCCGGCCAGCGCGATCGGCAGGGTGAGGGCCTGGATGGCGAAGGTCCGCTCGATGCCGACGGCGGCCAGCGCCGTGATGATCCGCGGATCGGTGCCCAGCTCGCCGAAGGTGGGTGCCTCCGGCTCGACCGGCGCGGCGGCGGCCAGCGGGCGGGTCAGAGCGGCGTCCTCTGGGTCGATCGCGGCATCGGCGATGACGCCGTCCGGATCGTCGCTGGTCAGTGTCGGACTGGCGGGTGTCGGACTGGCGGGTGTCGGACCGGCGGGGGCGGGATCGGGAACTGGCTGATCAGCAGGTGCGCGATCGGCAATTGTCCGATCGGCGGGTGTGTCGTCGGCGATCCCCGTGGGATCGGCGGCAGGAGTGAACGTCATGATGCGTGAAGCCTTCCTCGCGTCCGCGCGCGTTCACGCAGCAGGCGAAGGGAAGGTGGTCAGACCCTAGCCATACGGGGTCCCGCTTCGGCGGTCGATAGTTCGGGCCGACCGGCGGGACGACGCGCGCACAGTGCGGCGGCGCAGTCGTCGCACCGCCTATCGGGTTTCATCCTACCTGCCGCGGCTGCTCTTCCGGCCCGCCGTGGCGACGCAGCGCGGACCGCGTCCCGGCAGGGGTGAGCAGGCGGGCGAGCAGGCGGGCGAGCAGGCGGGCGAGCCGGCCAAGGCCGCGGGGCTTTAGGCTCGGGTTCGACATCGACGGATCCATCCTTCGGTATCGGTCGGCTCGACCGCGGCGTGGCCGGATCACGGTTGACGCGATGGCCGTGTGGCAGGGCGCCGTCGGTCAGGATTCGGTCATCCCGGCGTGGTCCGCTCGGTGGTGTCAGGACTCGGAGTTGTCAGGACTCGGAGTTGTCAGGACCCGGTGTTTCAGACTCGGCGTTTCAGGACGGAGTGCGGAATGACCGAAGCGCAACGGGCATCGCTGTCCGGCTCGCCGACCGGCATGCCGCAGGACGCGCGCAGCCGTCCGCTGCCACCCGAGCAGGCCGTCATCGACCTGCTGGGAGTGCTCGCCTACGGCGAGTTGTCGGCGTTCGACCGGATGTCCGCGGACGCCCGGTGGGCGCCGACCCTGACCGGCCGGGTTGCGCTGTCGAAGATGGCCACCGCGGAGATGGGCCACTTCAACGCCCTGGCCCGGCATCTGGAATCCAAGTCGGTGTCCGTCGAGGACGCGATGAAGCCGTTCGTCGCACCCTTCGACGCCTTCCACGATTCGACGGCGCCACATTCCTGGCTCGAGTCGCTGGTCAAGGCGCACGTGGGGGACGGGCTGGCGGCCGACTTCTACCGGGAGATCGCGGAGTGGCTCGACCCGGTGACCCGCGACCTGGTTTTCGAGGTGCTGGGGGACTCCGGGCACTCGGCGTTCGCGGTCCGCGAGGTCCGCAAGGCCTGTCAGGCGGATCCCCGGCTCACCGGTCCGCTGGCGCTCTGGGGACGACGGTTGCTCGGTGAGGCGATCACCCAGGCGCAGTATGTGGTCGCCGACCGCGACACCCTTGCCGAGTTGATCGTCACCGGGTCCGGGGACCTGGCCGGGATCGCGGCGCTGTTCCGCCGGCTCCAGCAGGGGCACACCGAGCGGATGAAGTCGCTCGGCTTGGCCTGACCGCTGCCGTGACCGAGCCTGCCGACCACACCTTCACCAAGACCCGATCCGACGCACCCGACGGCTTCTTCGACTGGGAGGCAGCCGGGCTGACCTGGCTCGCGGACGCCGGCGGCGTCGACGTCGTCGGCGTGCGGGAGGTCGACGCGCGCAGCATCGTGCTGGATCGGGTGGAGCAGCGTCCGGCGACCAGGCCGGCCGCGGAGGCCTTCGGCCGGGGACTGGCCCACACTCACGCGGCGGGGGCGGCGGCGTTCGGCGCCGGGCCGCCCGGCTGGACCGGGGTCGGCTACATCGGGCGCCAGCAGCTTGCGCTGCGACCCTTCTCGCGGTGGGGAGCGTTCTACGGCGAGCTGCGGCTGCTGCCGTACGCCAGGGCCGCCGTCCGGGTCGGCAACCTCAGCGACGCGACGCTGCGGGCCGTCCAACGGCTCGCCGTGAGGCTTGCCGACGGCGAATTCGACGACGACCGGCCGCCCGCCCGCCTCCACGGCGACCTCTGGGGCGGAAATGTGTTGTACGGGCCGGGTGGCGCCGTGCTCATCGATCCGGCCGCGCACGGCGGCCACGGGCTGACCGACCTGGCGATGCTCGCCTTGTTCGGGACAGAGCACCTCGACCGGGTGCTGTCGGCCTACGTCGAGGCCGCCGCCCTGCGGGCGGGCTGGCGGGACCTGATCGGGTTGCATCAGCTGCATCCCGTTCTGGTCCATGCGGTGTCGCACGGACCCTCCTACGGGCGGCGCGCGGCGGAGTTGGTGTCGCACTACGCCTGATCCGCAGCACACCTGATCTGCACCGTTTCGCCGGCGCCCGCAGCTCATCGGGGGGCGGTTCTGCGGGCACCGGTCGGACAGGCCAGGATGTCCATTGGCTGCCGGCGCGCTGAACGAGTGAATACTTTCGACGGGGTTTGGCTCGCCCGACAACCGGAGACGACAACAGCACAGAGGTGCACCCGGCATACCCGTGGCGACCTCAGCAACAGCTCATCGACGTAGATGGAGGAACCAGCCGAATGTTCTCGCGCATAGCTGTGATCAACAGGGGTGAGCCTGCGGTCCGTCTGATCCGCGCGGTCCGGGAGCTGAACTCGGAGTTCGGCTACGGCATCAAGGTCATTGCGCTGCACACCGAGGCGGAGCGCCACGCTTTGTTCGTCCGGCTTGCCGACGAAGGCGTGCTGCTGCGGGACAAGGGCGATCAGGGCAGCCCCTACCTCGATCACGCCGAGCTCGAGCGGGCGATGATCGCCGGCAAGGTCGATGCCTGCTGGCCCGGCTGGGGGTTCGTCTCGGAGGACGCCGGGTTCGTCGAGCTGTGCGACCGGATCGGCGTGACGTTCATCGGCCCGCCCGCCGCCGCGATGCGGAAGTTGGGCGACAAGGTGCAGGCCAAGTACCTGGCCGAGGCGACGGGGGTGCCGGTCGCGCCGTGGAGCGGCGGGCCGGTGGAGGACATGGCATCTGCGCTGGAACACGCGAAGCAGATCGGCTACCCGATGATCCTCAAGGCGCGCAGCGGCGGCGGGGGTCGCGGTATCCGGATGGTGTTCGACCCCAGCGAGCTCGAGGAGGCGATCGAGCGCACCCAGTCGGAGGCGCTGAAGGCCTTCAACGACCAGGTGATCTTCATGGAGAAGCTGGTCGTGGGTGGGCGGCACATCGAGGTGCAGGTCATCGCGGACAACCACGGCAATGCCTGGGCGCCGGGGATACGCGACTGTTCCATTCAGCGCCGTAACCAGAAGCTCATCGAGGAGTCCGGCTCGCCCGTGTTGACGGCGGAGCAGGACGCCGAGTTGCGCAAAGGTGCGGTCGCGTTGGTGAAGGAGGCCGGGTACCGCGGCGCCGGCACGGTGGAGTTCCTCTACCAACCCGAGGAGAAGATGTTCGCCTTCCTGGAGGTGAACACCCGGCTGCAGGTGGAGCATCCGATCACTGAGGAGTCCACCGGGCTGGACCTCGTGAAGCTGCAGATCCTCTGCGCCGACGGGCACCGGCTGGAAGGGGACCCGCCACCGAACTACGGGTACGCGATCGAGGCCCGGCTGAACGCAGAGGACGCCGACAACGGATTCGCCCCGTCGCCGGGCAGGGTCGAGCTGCTGAACCTGCCGACCGGGCCCGGGATCCGGGTGGACACCGGGATCGCCACCGGTGATGCGATCTCGCCGGATTACGACTCGATGGTCGCCAAGATCATCGCCTGGGGCCGGGACCGCCCCGAGGCAATGGCCAGGCTGCGGGTCGCGCTGCGGGAGACCACCGTCGTCGTTCAGGGTGGGACGACGACCAAGGCATTCCTGCTCGAGCTGCTCGACCGTCCCGAGGTCATCGACGGCACCGCCGACACCGGCTGGTTGGACCGGGTCGGGCTCACCGATCAGGCTCGGGTGGCGGCCCACGCCGACGCCGCGCTGCTCTACGTCGGGATCGACGTCTACGAGCAGGAGGAAGCGCTCGAGCGGGAGAACTTCTATCGCTCCGCCCGAGGCGGGCGTCCGCGGGCCAGCCACGTCGTCGGGCGAGAGGTGGAACTGGGCTACCAGGGCCAGACCTACAGCCTGAACGTGGCGCACATCAGTCCTCGCCGGTACCGGATCCAGATCGGCGGGACGGACGTCGTCGAGGTCGAACTCGAGCGGATGTCCAAGTACGAGAGCCGGTTGACGATCGGCGACCGTCGCCACCACATCGTCGCGTCCACCACGCCGGCCGGTCATCTGGTCGAGGTGGACAGCGTCAGCCACCGGGTGAGCCGGGACGAGGGCGGCATCGTGCGCTCGCCCGCGCCCGCGGTCGTCGTCGCAGTGCGGGCGGCGGCGGGCGCCGACGTCGAGGCCGGCGACACCGTGATGATTCTCGAGAGCATGAAGATGGAGACCGCGGTCCGCGCCCCGTACGCCGGCCGGGTCCGGGAAATCCTGGTGGGGGTCAACTCCCAGGTCGACGGCGGCGGTGCGCTGCTGCGCATCGACCGGATCGACGACGACGCCACGGCCAGCACCACACCGACGGTGCAGTTCTCCGACGTGTCCGAGGCGCCGGCCGCGACGCCGGACGAGGAATCCCTGGCGACGCTGGCCGGGATGCGGGCGCTGATCATGGGCTACGACGTCACCGCCGCCCGTGGCCGGAAGCTGATCGTGGACTACGAGCAGGCCCGGAATCAGACCCGGCTGGAGGATCCCGAACTGCTACAGGCGTCACTGGGCGTGCTGGCAACCTTCGCCGACGTCTGTGAGCTGTCCCGGAATCGGCCGGCCGGTGAGGAGGAAGTCGGTGACGAGCGGGTGCACAGCCCCCGCGAGTACTTCCACGCGTACCTGCACTCGCTGGACGTGGAGCGCGAGGGCCTGCCTGAGGCGTTCCGCAGTCGGCTGTCCGCGGTGCTCGGGCATTACGGCATCACCGATCTCGAGCCCGGACCGGCGTTGCAGGAGGCGGTGTTCCGGATCTTCCTGGCGCAGGAACGGGCGGCGGACCAGCTGCCGATCGTCACCATGCTGTTGGAGCGCTGGCGCAACACCGTCCCCGGCTTCAACGAGCAGACGCGGCAGGCGATCGGTGAGGTCGTCGAACGCCTTGTCGTGGCCACCCGGCTGCGGTACCCGGTCATCGGAGACCTGGCCCGGAGCATCCGGTACGAGGCCTACGAGCGCCCGCTGATCGAGGACGCCCGCGCCCAGGTGTATGCCTATGTCCGGGAGCACCGGACGGTTCTGGGCGGAAATCCCGATCCGCAGGAATACGCGAATCGGATCGATGCGCTGGTGTCCAGCCCCGAGCCGCTGGTGCGATTGCTGGCCGAAGAACTGACCTCGGACGGCCCGGGTGCCCAGGCCATGCTCGAGGCGATGACCCGTCGGTACTACCGGGTCCGCCAGCTCCAGGACGTCAAGTCCTTCAGCGAGGACGGCAGGTCCTACGTCACCGGCGATTTCGAACTGAGCGGGCAGCGCCTCTACCTGATCTCGACGGTCGCCCGGTACGACGACGTGGACGCCGCGCTCCAGGCTCTCGATGCGAAGGCGGCGACGGCACCGGACCGGACGAATGTCGTCACCGACATCTATCTTTCCTGGGTCGACGCGCCGGCCGACGCCGACGAGGTGTCGGTGACCCTGCGCCAGTTGCTCGAGCGCCACCCCACCCTGGCCGGCGGCCGGCGGGTCACCGTGACGGTGTGCCGCGCCAGCGACCCCACGGTGCAGCAGTTCACCTTCCGGACCTCCGGCGACGGCCTGGCCGAGGAGAAGATCATCCGCGACATGCACCCGCTGACCGGTCAGCGGCTGGATCTGTGGCGGCTGAAGAACTTCACCGGAACCCGGATGGCCGCTGCGGAGGGGACGTACCTGTTCCACCTGGTCGCACCCGACAACCCCGCCGACGAAAGGCTTGTCGCGCTCGCCGAACTGCGCGACGTCACCCCGCGGCGGGACGCCGACGGCAAGGTCGTCGCGTTCCCCGCGGCGGAGCGGGTGCTCGCCGCCTGCCTGGAGAGCATCCGGCGGGTGCAGGCGCAGCGCAACGGGCGCAACCGGCTGGACAACAACCGGGTGTTCCTGCACGTCTGGCCGACGATCGAGATCCCGCTGTCGGACCTCAAGGGCTTCGCGCAGCTCAGCGCGCCCCTGACGCTGGGCACAGGGCTCTCCGAGATCACCGTGCTGGCCCGGCTCCGGGAGGACGACGACTCACTGCGCAACGTGGCGCTGCGCTTCCTGTACCAGGCCGGCGCCGGGGTGACGGTGACCGTCACCGACCCGCCGACCGAACCACTTGCGCCGCTGGACGAGTACACCCAGAAGGTGCAGCGGGCGGCGGCCCGCGGGACGGCATACCCGTACGAGATCGTGCCGATGCTGACCGGCCCGAACGGAACCTTCACCGAGTACGACCTGAACGCCGACGGCTCGTTTGCGCCCGTCGATCGCGAACCCGGACAGAACACTGCCGGTGTGGTGGCCGGTGTGGTGACGACGCCGACGCCTCGGTACCCGGAGGGCATCACCCGCGTCGCGCTGTTCGGTGACCCGACCAAGGGGTTGGGCACGGTGGCGGTGCGAGAATGCCAGATCATCGTTGCTGCTGTCGATCTCGCGGAGCAACTGGGTGTTCCGGTGGAATGGTTCACACTGTCCTCGGGCGCCAAGATCGCGATGGACAGCGGCACGGAGAACATGGACGGTGTCGCCAAGGCGCTGCGCCGGCTGATCACCTTCACCCAGAACGGCGGGGAGGTCAACGTCATCGTCGCCGGTATCAACGTCGGCGCGCAGCCGTACTGGAACGCCGAGGCGACGATGCTGATGCACAACAAGGGCATCCTGGTGATGACGCCGGACAGTGCGATGGTGCTGACCGGCAAGATGTCACTGGACTATTCCGGCGGCGTCTCCGCAGAGGACAACTTCGGCCTCGGCGGGTACGACAGGGTCATGGGCCCGAACGGTGAGGCCCAGTACTGGGCACCGAATCTCAGTGCCGCGACCGAGATCCTCTTTGCTCATTACGACCACGCGTACGTGGCGCCGGGGGAGCGGTTCCCGCGCCGGGCGGAGACCTCGGATCCGCTGGATCGCGACGTGCGGGAATTCCCGCACGTGCATCCGGACAGCCCGTTCACCACGGTCGGCGACATCTTCTCGGCGGAGACGAACAGGGACCGCAAGAAGCCGTTCGACATCCGGACCGTGATCAATGCGGTCGCCGACCAGGATCACGCGACGCTGGAGCGCTGGGCCGGGATGGCCGACGCCGACACATCGGTGGTTGTCGATGCCCACCTGGGTGGGCACCCGGTGGTGATCGTCGGGATCGAGTCGCGAAATATCCCGCGGCGCGGATTCCTGCCGACCGATGGGCCGGACCAGTTCACCTCCGGGACGTTGTTCCCGAAGTCGTCGAAGAAGACCGCCAGGGCGATCAATGCCGCGTCGGGCAATCGGCCGTTGGTGGTGCTGGCCAACCTGTCCGGCTTCGACGGGTCACCGGAGTCGCTGCGCAACACGCAGCTCGAGTACGGCGCCGAGATCGGCAGGGCCATCGTCAATTTCGACGGCCCGATCGTCTTCTGCGTGGTCTCGCGTTATCACGGTGGTGCGTTCGTCGTGTTCTCCGGTGCGCTCAACGACAACATGGAGGTCATCGCCGTCGAGGGCTCGTTCGCTTCCGTGATCGGCGGTGCTCCCGCGGCGGCCGTGGTCTTCACCCGGGATGTCAACGCCCGCACGGCCAACGATCAACGGATCAAGGAGATCGAGGCGCGCATCGCCGAGGCCACCGACGACGCGGAGCGCAGTCAACTGCGGGTCGAGCTCGGGGAGCTCCGCGGACAGGTCCGCTCCGAGAAGCTGGGTGAGGTGGCGGCAGAGTTCGAGCAGATCCACAACATCGAGCGCGCGAAGGAAGTCGGGTCCGTGCACACGATCATCCCGGCCGTGGAACTGCGGCCGTACCTGATCAAGGCAGTGGAGCGCGGCATGGAGCGGGCCGCCGGGAAGGTGACGATCGAGAGTTGAGCTTTGGCGGGTGCGCGCCAACGGGCCGACTTGGGCTGGGGCGCGTGTTCGCCAGCTACGACACCACCACCGATCGCGAGCAGACGTGACCTGACGGGGTCTCGCCTTCTTCGGTTCGAGTTTCTGACAGTTGTGGCTCCGGCCGCGGTGCGCTCGGTCGCACCGCGTTCGGTCGCACCGCGTTCGGTCGCACCGCGTTCGGTCGCACGCGTTCGGTCGCACGGCGTCTGGCGGCTGTGCGTCTGGCGGGTGTGCGTTCGGTCGCAATGCGTTCGGCCGTTGTGGGTTCGGCGGCTGTGCGTTTAGTCGCTGTGCGTTCGGCCGCTGTGCGTTCGGCCGCTGTGTGTTCGGCCGCTGTGCGTTCGGCCGCTGTGGGTTCGGCCGTGTCGAGAACTGCGGGGCGAGTTCTGACCAGATGCTGCGGCGTCCGCATGATCGGCGTTGGCGCATCCCGGGTTGGCAGAGATGTGCCGGGAGCCGCGCCTGTCGGTCTCAGAACGGGGGCGCTTCGTCGTCGTTGTTCGGGTCGGTGGTGTCGCCGGGTTCCTGGTAATGCAGGGAGGGGCTGTCAGCGGCGTTGTCGGTGGCGTCGTGGGCGGTGGCGTTGTCAGTGGTGGTGTTCGGTTGCTCGGGGTCGGGTTGGTATTCGATTGCTGGTCGGTTGAGTTGGTGGCGCAGGAGCAGGTCGCCGACGGCGGCTTCGAGCGCGCCGGGTGGGGGGTGGGTGCTGCCGGTGGGTGCGTTGTGGGCGGCGGTGGCCGTGGTGTTGTCGAGGCGTTCGGCGGTGCGGGTGGCGGGGGTGGTGACCCAGATCTTCGGGGTGCTGATTTGTTGCCGGTGTTCGGTGTACCGGTGCCCGGTGGGGCTGGTCCCAGGTGACGGTGAAGTCGGCGGGGTTGAGGTGCACCTGCCATTCGGAGTGGTGCTTGAACAAATGGTGGCGGCGGCATAGGGGTGCGGTGTTGTCGGTGGTGGTGGGTCCGCCTTGGTCGGGGTGTTGGTGGTCGAAGGGTTGTTGGTGGTCGATGTCGCAGCGCCAGGAGGGTTGCCGGCAGGACGGGAATTGGCAGGTGGCGAGCAGGGCGGTGATCTGGTCGCGGAGTTCTTGGCGGGGCCGGTAGGTCAGGGCACCGGCGTTGGTGGTGGTGCCGGTGTCGGGGTTCACGGTGAGTGCGGTGATGGTGGCGGCGGACGCGGCGATGCTGCGGGCGATACCGGCGGGGATGGCGCCGTACCCGGTGAGGTGCGCGGGCAGGTCGTCGTGCCCGGCGAGGGTGTCGATGTCGATGATGACGGACAGGTGGGGTCGGCGGCCCTGCCGGGTACACTGACCGGCGATCCCGGGCGGCCCGATCAGCGGTGGCTGTCCGGGGTGGTGCGGGTGTGTCAGCGGCGGGCGGGACCGGGTCCTGGGGTGGGTCACCCGGGTCGGCAGGGGCCAACCATTCCGCTGCAGGTCGCGGTTCGGCCCCGCGCTGATCGTCGGTGTCGTCTGGGAGGGCGTCGTTTGGGAGGGTGTCGTCGCTGGCGGCCCAGCTGGTGTCACCCGGTTCGAACAGGTCGGCGCGGATTCCCGGGTTCGCCGGTGCGGCCCTCGTCTGGCGGTGCCGTCGCGGTCGCCATCTGCACCGTCGCCATCTCCACCGCTGTCTCGCCGACTGTCTCCGGCGCTGTCTCCGCCGCTGCTCTCTGCGTCGTAGCGGCGCCTTGGTGGCCGTGCGGTGGAGTCCGCGCCCGATCCCGCGGTCACTGCGCCGACTCTGCCGCTGGTGTCGAACGGTCGGTCACGTCCGTCCGGGTGGTGCGGTGTCGGCAGGTTCGCGGTCGGTGTGGCGCTGGCCGGGGTTGCCGCGGCGGGTGGGTGTGCCGTGGTCGGGGAGTGGCCGGCCGAGGTAGTCGGTGAGGTCCAGGTGGCCGTGGGTGAGGAGTTGGTCGGCGATGTCGACCCAGGGCGTCGACCCGGCGGGCGCCGATGCCCCGGGTGTCACCGAACACGCCGGCGGTGCCGGTGGCCAGCAGGTCGCTGAGCTGGAAGATCTTCACCGCACCATCGGCGGGCAGCGTCGCCCGCAAACGAGGCCATCGCATCCGGCAGCGCGGTCAACGCCAGTGCCCGGCGGGCGGCGGCGGCTCGTGCCGGTCCCTGGCACCGTCCGGGTCGACGGTGATCACCGCCCGCCCGGTGACGCTCCCGCAGTTCACTGGTGGTCAGCTCCCCGGCGGGGGCAGCACCAGGTCCTGCACCGCGGCGCTGTCCTCCGGGGTCAGCGGTGCGCACTGTTCGGCGATGATCCTGGCCTTGCCGCGGTCCAGCACACCGGTTCCAGCGCGGTCAGCGTCGGGGCGAGCACGGTGGTCATCGTGGCCGAGTCCCGGACCCTGATCCCGGCGGTGATCGGGGAGATCCGCAGCGCCGCGGCGATCTCCGCGGCGGCCAGTGACGTGGCGGCCTCCTCGACGAACAACACCACCTGGGCGGGGTCCTGGTCACCGGTCGCGCAGTTCTTCCGGGCCAGCCGGGCGGCGAGCCGCATCGGGTCGCCCGCGTTGAACGGCACCGCCAACGCCGCCTGCAACCGCATCTGCACCGCCGCCAGCAACGACAACGCCTTCTCCGCCGCGACCACCGCATCCACCAACGCCGACCCGGACAGCGCACCCGGGTCCGCCCCGAGCAACGCCGCCACCGACTCCACCGTCGCCGCGCCCGCCGACAACGACGACCAATCCACCAGCGAGGCCCCAGGTTGCCTGGCCGGCGGCTCGGTCTCGGCGTGCTGAACCATCGTCGTCACCGGCCTTTCGACGTACTCGAACGTGTGTTCTAATGATAGCAAAGGAGCGGCCGCGACAACAGTGCCAATCGGCGTTGTGGACAGATTGTGATCGTCTGTTCTGCGGACCTGCCGCGGCGGAGCGGAGAGGGTCGAGAATCGGATGGCTTACGGCCTTCGCGCAAGTTGGCAGGTGCACCTTCGCGGTGAAGCAGGCGGGATGAATTGCCCGGCCATGCGTGCCGGTGGCCCGGACGGTCCGGTGTTCGAGCTGCGCGAGAGGGCTGGTCCAAGCGGTCGGTACATGACAGGCGGCGGCCAGCCGAGGCGACCTGTGGACATCCGGTCGACGGCAAGGCGGGCCGATGGTTGCCGGAGCCCTGGATCCTTTCGGGCAAAGGGGACCCGAGGTTCCCTCAGGTGCGCGCGTGCACAGTAGGCCGCGTTCCACTAACTCCGCGCCCGTGACAGCGGGTCGGCCATCACCGGGGTCGGCCATCACCGGGGTCGGCCCCCCTGGGCAGAGGCATGCACGCCCGGAGCGGTCGCATTTCGGACCCACCGCCGCTCACGGCGCAGTTTGCGCCTACCGCCGTAGTTGATCGGGGCCGTGGACCGGGGGATGGCGCTGGCTGCGGGTGGGGTGACGCCGTCCTCAAGCGAGGTTCTGTACCGCGCGGGAGCTTGACGCGGGCCATATTTCTACTGCGCGGGCTGTGGGGGTGACGCCGTCCTCAGGTGATGTTCTCTACCGCGCGGGCTGCGGGAGCTTGACGCCGTCCTCAGGCGATGTTTCTACCGCGCAGACTGCCGGAGGGTGACGCCGTCGTCGGGCGATGTCTTTCACCGCCCGCCGCTCAGCCGTCGTTCTGGGTCGCGGCGCGTTCGGCCTGGTCCGTCACCGACGGGACCCCACACCGGATGCGATCAGCGATGAGGCCGCTGATGACCCGCAGGGCGTCGACCTGTTCGGCGGACAGTGGGTCGAAGAGAAACTGCCGAACAGCGTTCACGTGCCCGGGCGCCGCCCGGACCACGCATTCCCAGCCGGTGTTGGTGAGGACGGCGTTGGTGTAACGGCCGTTCGCAGGGTCGGGTGCGCGGCGGACGAGTTCGCGTTGTTCCAACCGTTTGACCACGTTGGACAGCCGGGACAGCGAACCGCTGGTCAGCTCCGCCAGCTGGCTCATCCGCAAAGTGCGTTCCGGCGACATCGACAGCCAGGAGAGCACCGAGTACTCGTAGAACCCGATGCCCGAATCGCGTTGGAGTTGGGCGCCCAGCACCCCGGTCAGCTGCACCGCGATGGTCGCGACGCCCATCCAGGCCTCGGTTTCCTGCTCGGTCAACCACGCCGGCTCGGAATCGGCGACGGCACGGTCCACCGGCAGCAGCGCTTCGGTCATTTGCACAGCCTATCGAAATCGCCGATTTGACTTCAAGCGTGAAGTAAAGCAGGCTGACTTCATCCTTGAAGTTCAGGTTAGGCGTGATCGAGGGAGAAGACATGACGTTGTTCCGTTTGGATGCCAGCATCCGGGTGGCGGGCTCGGCGAGCCGCGAGATCGCCGACATCGTCGAGGCCGAGTGGCTTGCCGTTCACCCAGGGGACACGGTGCAGAGCCGGCACATCGGTGTGGACGTGCTGCCGTCCGACGCCTGGGCGCAGGCGGTCAGCGCCGCGGGGGTGGCGGAAGCCGATCGGACGCCGGAGCAGAAGGCGGCCGTCGCACTGGCCGCATCCCTGGTGGACGAGATCCTCGCCGCGGACGCCATCCTGCTGGCCGTGCCGCTGTACAACTTCGGTGTCTCGCAGCACTTCAAGACGTGGATCGACCTGGTCATCACCGATCCCCGGGCCGCCGCCGGTGGTCCGGGTGTGCTGGTCGGCAAGAAAGTCGTGCTGTGCGTCGTGCGCGGTGGTGCCTACGGCGCGGGCACTCCGCGCGAGGGCTGGGATCACTCCACTAGCTACCTGCAGCGCATCATCGCTGACGTGTGGGGCGCCGACCTGACCGTGGTGGAGCGGGAGTTCACGCTCGTCGGAGTCAACCCATCGCTCGACGACTTCACGGATCTGGCCGCGTCGCTTCATCAGGGGGCTCTCGCCTCGGCTCGCGAGGCGGGCAAGGCGCTGGCCGCCTGACGGGACCCTGTCTCGCAAAGACCCTGCTGCGACGAGACCTGCCTCGAACAGACCCTGCCTCGGACAGGCCCTGCCTTGCAGAGACTCTGCCTGGCAGAGACCCTGCGCCGACGAGACCTTGCTACAGCGAGACTTTGCTACAGCGAGACTTTGCTACAACGAGACGCTGCTCCAACGCGACCAGCCTCGACGACGCGGCACGCCGAAAGGCGGGCGGCCACATCGGCCGCCCGCCTCTCGCAAACATCTCAGACGGATCCGACGGCCCGACGAACCGACAGCCCCCAATCCGTCCGGATCAACCCCAGCTCTCAGAGCGCCAGCAGCACATCCGGGTCGACCAGATTCTCCACCGCGGCCCGTGCGGACGCCGCGTCCTCCGCATCCCGGGCGGCGGCGGCCATCGCCTCGCATGATGCAAGATCGGTGCGGGACAAAGCGAATCGCACCGCGGGTACCCCTGCCGGCGCCATCGACAGGCTGCTGATCCCGAGGCCGACCAGCACCAGGGCCAGCAGCGGATCACGCGCCGCCTCGCCGCACACGCCGACCGGCTTGTTGGCCGCCTTGCCGGCCTCCCCGGTCGCGGCGATGAGGTCCAGCACGGCCGGCTGCCAGGGATCCAGCAGCTCGGCGAGCTCGCCGGCCATCCGGTCGGTGGCCATCGCGTACTGCGTCAGGTCATTGGTGCCGATGCTGGCGAAGTCGACGATCTTCATCATGTGCCGGGCGCGCAGCGCGGCAGCGGGGACCTCGACCATCATCCCGGCGACCGGCAGCCCGTGCTTGCGGACCTTGTCGGTGAACGCGGTGGCCTCGTGCACGGTGGACACCATGGGCGCCATCACCCATACCTTCGCGCCGGTGGCCTTGGCGGCCTGGGCGATCGCCTCCAACTGATCGTCCAGCAGCTGCGGGAAGCGGCGGTCCATCCGGTACCCGCGGACGCCGAGGGCGGGGTTCTCCTCCTCCTCGCTGGGCGCGAAGGCCAGCGGCTTGTCCGCGCCGGCGTCGAGGGTGCGGATGACGACCTTGCGGTCGCCGAACGCGGTGAACACCTTGGTGTAGGCCTTGAGCTGGTCCTCGACCGTCGGTGCGGTGGCGGAGTCGAGGAACAGCACCTCGGTTCGGAACAGCCCGACGCCCTCCACGTCCTCCTTGGCGGCGCGCTCGGCGTCCTCGACGGCGCCGATGTTCGCCAGCAGCTGGACCGCGACGCCGTCCTTGGTCCGGCCCGCACCACCGGTCGCGGTCTTCAGCGCGGCACGCGCCTTCGCCCGGGCGATGATCGCCTCGCGCAGAGTGTCGTCGGGGTCGACGACGACGGCGCCGGTTGCGGCATCGATCGCGATGGTGGCGTCCTGCTCGAGCTGCAGCGCCCCGGGAACCCGAACCAGACAGGGCAGGTCGAGTTGCGCGGCGATGATCGCGGTGTGGCTGGTCGGCCCGCCCAGTTCGGTGACGATGCCGACCACGTGGTTGAGGTCCAGCGTCGCGGTGTCCGCCGGGGCGAGGTCGGCGGCCACGATGACGGTCGGCTTCGACAGTGGCGGCAGGCCGGGCTCCGGCAGACCCAGCACGTTGGCCACGATGCGGTCCCGCACGTCGCGCAGATCGGTCACGCGCTCGGCGAGGTACGGCCCGCTGGCCTCGAGGATCTTGCAGAACCCCTCGACCGCCTGGTCGACGGCGGTGGCGGGTCCCGTGCCGGCCTCGATCCGGCGTTTGACGTCGGCGAACAGGCCCGGGTCCTGCGCCATCAGGGAGGTGGCCTCGAGGACGGCCGCCGTCGCGGCCTGGGCCGCGGCGGCCCGCACCCGGAGACTGTTGGCCACATAGTCGAATGAGGCCTTGACCAGGGACTCCGCGCTGAGCGGATCTGCCGGCGCGGGCTCGTTCGACGGGGGGCGGGCGGCCGGCGCGAGTTTCACGACGGAGCCGACGGCCGATCCACGCCCCACTCCGATGCCGGTCAGGGTCGGCGTCGCGGATCCGATCGTGCTCGTGGGAGACGAGTTCGCGGTTGTGGTGCTGGTCATCTGTCGGTCAACTCCTGTGTCGAGGCAGGGCCGGAAAGGTCGGGCGGGCAGCAGATCTCAGGAAAGCGAGATCCTCAGGAAAGGGAGATGCGCCGGTGAAACGGGGTGATCGGAGAACACGAGATCTCGAAAGACGCTCGAGTCCCGATGAAGGAACTCCTGCGACCGGCCGCTGCTGCGAGCGGAGAGCCGGGTGCGAAGCCGTCGCGGAGTGCGGGGCAAACCGCGGCACCGCAACGGCTTCGCATCGGATCTGTGCTACGCCGCGTCGTGGTCGATCTCGAGGAGTTCGACGAGCTTGTCCAACGCGTCTTCGGCGCCGTCGCCCTCGGCGGTCAACACGACCTCCTCCTGGCTGCCGACTCCCAGACCCATCACCATCAGGATGCTCCGGGCGTCGACCGGGTCGCCACCGGACTTGGCGATGGTGACCGGAAGTCCGGTCGCGGTGACGGCCTGCACGAACAGCGAGGCGGGCCTGGCGTGTAACCCGACGCGGGAGGCAACGGTGACGGTACGGCTGGGCATCAGAACTCCTTGTTCTCCCGGCCATGACCGGGTGTTGAAGCTGACGGGTGGGGCGGCGTACGGGGAAAGTCGGGCGGTGCTGAGAAGAGCTCCGGCGGCCGTGGCCGGAACTGCGTCAGACATCGTTGCAGTCCCGGCCACGGTGCACGGACTCACCCCCGTCAGGCAGCGACGCCTTCGCGGATGTCTTCTTGGTGGGCGATTTCCTCGGTGTTCTTCTTGTCCAGGCTCATCAGGACGATGACGATGCCTGCTGTCACCACGGTGCCGATGGCGATGGCGATGACGTACAGCACCGGGCTGCTCACCAGGGGCAGGACGAAGATCCCGCCGTGCGGGGCGCGCAGTTCGTTGCCGAAGCCCATCACCAGGGCACCGGTGACGGCCGAGCCGACCATGGTGGACGGGATGACCCGCAGCGGGTGAGCGGCGGCGAACGGGATGGCGCCTTCGGTGATGAACGAGGCACCCAAAAGCCAGCAGGCCAAACCGTTCTCGCGCTCGGCCTCGGTCCATAGCTTCTTGCGCACGGCGGTCGCCAGCGCCATGCCGAGCGGCGGAGTCATTCCCGCCGCCATGACGGCGGCCATGATGACCAAGGCGGTGCCACCGCTGGCGCTGGTGATCGCGGTGGTGAGGCCGGCCGCGGCGAACGTGTATGCAACCTTGTTGACCGGGCCACCCAGGTCGAATCCCATCATCAGGCCGAGGACGATGCCGAGCACGATCGCGGTGGAACCACCCAGGCCGGTCAACCATTCGGTGAGCCAGGTGGTCGCAGCGGCGATTGGCTTGCCCACCACGTAAATCATGAACAGGCCGACCACGAGGGTGGAGACAAGTGGGATCACGACAACCGGCATCACGCCGCGCACGCCCTTCGGCACCTTGAGCCGCGTCATCCAATAAGCGATACCGCCGGCCGCAAAGCCGGAGACAAGGCCGCCAAGGAAGCCTGCGCCGAGCACGCCGGCGAGCAAGCCGCCGACGATGCCGGGGACCAGTCCGGGGCGATCAGCGATGGCGAAGGCGATGTAGCCGGACAGGATGGGCACCAGCATCAGGAATGCAATCTTGCCCAGAACGAAGAGCACCCCGGCAAAGCCGGCTGAACTCAAAATCGTGTCGAAGCTTGCACCGGTTGGAAAGCCAACGGGGAGATTGCCGGCGATATCGGGGTAAACGACGCCTTCCCACATTTTGCCGGGAAGCTTGGCGGAGCCGTACAGCTTGTAGACCACGCCTTCGCCACCGAACAGGAAGCCCAGCGCGATCAGGATGCCGCCGGCGGCGACGAACGGAATCATGTACGACACGCCGGTCATCAGCCACTGGCGGACGCGGGTGCCTGCGCCGACATTGCGGGTCCCGCTGCCGCTCGACGACGGCGCGGGGGTGGCCGCTGCCATCGTCGCAGCCTCAGGAGTACCTGCCTTCGGGGCGTTCTCCACCGCCGCAACCGCGGCGGCGAGCACGCCGGGCCCGTCGTGAACGGCCTTCTTGACCCCGACGTCGATGAACGGCTTGCCGGCGAACCGGCCCTTGCCCTTCACCTCGAGATCGGCGGCGTAGATGACCCCGTCCGCGGCGGCGATGACGTCATCGGACAGCGGGACGGTGCCCGCGGAGCCCTGGGTCTCGACCTGAACCTCGTGACCGGCGGCTTTACCCGCCTGCTCGAGGTTCTCGGCCGCCATGTAGGTGTGCGCGATGCCCGTCGGGCATGACGTCACGGCGACGAACTTCATGAACCTCCCACCTCTCCTTGCACGTAGGAAGCCACCGACGCAGCGTCGGGGGCATCGATGATCGTCTGGCGGAACGCGGGGCGCACCAGCCGGCGGGCCAGCGCCGCCAGGATGGTCAGGTGCTCACTGCCGCCACCGGCGGGGGCGGCGATCAGGAACACCAGGGTGGCCGGGCCGTCCGGGGCGCCGAAGTCGACACCTGCCGGAACCCGCGCGAGACCGAGCGACGGCACGGTGACGTGCTCGGAGCGGGCATGCGGGAGCCCGATGCCGCCCGGCATCCCGGTGGCCATCTGGGCCTCACGGGCGGCGACGTCCGCGAGGAACCCCTCGAGATCGGTCACCCTGCCTGCTGCCTGCAGCTTCTGGGCGAGTTGCCTGGTGGCATCGGCCTTGTCCTTGGCGACCAGGTCGAGAACAACCAGATCTTCGGTGATGAGGTCTGTCATGCGACGTCCTTCACTGCTTGGAGGGGATCGGGATCGGCGACGACGCGGACGGCGTCGGCGCAGGCTTGCGTTTCTTGCGGGCCGGGAACGGTGCTGCCGGGCAGCAGGCAGGCTGCCCTTCCCCACGTCACGGCCCCGGCGAGCCGTTCGGCGGGGCTGCCCACTGTGTGCAGGTACCCCGACAGCGTGCTGTCGCCCGCGCCGACGGTGCTCCGGGGTACCAGCGGCGGACCGCCCGCCCACCACGACCCTTCGGCCGTGATCAGCAGGGCACCGTGCCCGCCCAGACTGACGAGCAGGTCCCTGCAGCCGCGCTCCCGGAGTTGCCGGGCCGCGTCGACCACGTCGCCGACCGTGACGAGCGGGGTGTCGATCAGCTCCTGGAGTTCTTCCAGGTTCGGCTTCACGACGGTGGCGCCGGCGTCGATGGCGGCGGCGAGAGCGGGGCCGGACGTGTCGATGGCGACCGGGATGCCCTGGGCCACAGCAGATTTGGTCACCCGGGCGTAGAAATCGTCCGGAGCGCCGGCCGGCAGGCTGCCGGCCCCGACCAACCAACTCGGCCGCGCGACGAGCTCCTTCTCCACCGTCTCCAGCAGGGCGGTCACCTCGTCCTCGGAGAGCGTCGCCCCGGGTTCATTCAGCTTGGTGGTCGTGCCGTCGGCCTCGACAACCGCGATGTTCGTCCGGATCGCCCCGGCGATCGGCACCGCCACGGTGGAAACCTGCTGCGGGGTCAGCAGGCCGATCATCCGTTGGGCGTCGTCACCGGCCGGCAGGATCGCGGTGGTCCGGTGCCCGTGCTTGGCCAGCGCGCGGGCGACGTTGACACCCTTGCCGCCGGCCTCGACCAGTGCATGACCGGTGCGCTGCACCTCGCCCCGGACCAGGACGTCCACCTCGACGGTGTGATCCAGGCTCGGGTTGGGGGTGACGGTGACGACCGGCCCGGCCTGCCGGGGCGAGACATCCGTTGCCGCGCCTGTCGAGCTCGCATCGCCGGATGGGACAGCACTCGTCATGCCCGGATCACCTCTGGCCCTGCCTCTTCGATTTCCCGTGCCATGTCGGCGTCCACCTCGCTGTCGGTGATGATCGTGTCGATCTCGGTCAGCTCGGCCACCTGAGCGAACTCGTCGCGGCCGAACTTGCTGTGGTCCGCCAGCACGACGGTGCGGCGGGCGGAACGGATGAGGGCGCGCTTGACGGCGGCCTCGGCCAGGTCGGGAGTGGTCAGGCCGCGAGCCGGGCTGACGCCGTTGGTGCCGACGAACGCCACGTCGGCGAAGACGGCGGCCAGGTCGCGCTCGGCCCAGTTGCCGACGGCGGCGAGTGTGCCGGGGCGCACCTGACCGCCCACCAGGTGCAGGGTGAGGTTGGTCCGCTCGGCGAGCATGGCGGCGATCGGCAGCGCGTGCGTGACGACGATGAAACGCTTCTCCGGGGGCAGCATTTCGGCGAATCGCACGGTGGTGGTGCCCGCGTCCACGATGATCGATCCGCCGTCCGGCAGCTGCTCGAGCGCGGCCTTCGCGATCCGTTCCTTCTGGGCCGCGTTGATCCCGAAGCGTTGTTCCACCGGCAGTTCCATGCTGAGTCGTTCCACCGGAATGGCGCCGCCGTGCACCCGGCGCAGCACCCCGCGGCGCTCGAGGCCGGTCAGGTCCCGGCGAATGGTCTCGGGGGTCACCTCGAAGAGGTCGGCCAGCGCGTTGACGTCGACACGTCCCTGCGAACGGGCGCGGCCGAGGATGGCCTGCTGCCGTTCGGGTGCGTACATGTCGACTCCGTTGTCTGGGGTGGTCACCGGTGATGCGGACTTCGTCTGGCGCTCGATGGGCGAACCGGGGGTCAGAGCATGCGGGCGCATGCATCCGGGCGAGAAGGTGGTCGTCGGGGAACTGGGTGCTGACTGGGTTACCTGTGGGTTCCGATCGCTGACGGCGGGTAGCGCCGCCTTGAATCGTGGCCCTGACTGCCCGGCCCTGCGACTTGAACTTGTGGCCGTGCACACAGTTATAGGGCTCCCGGCGCTCGATGTCAACAGAGTCGGAAAGATTCGGAAGCAATCGGGCCAGATTGCGTGTTGGTTTGTCTGTGGCGTCCGGATCGTTCGCACGATCGTGATGCGGCTGAGATGAAGTCGAACGTCGGTACCCGACTCGGGAACACCCCGGTCGGCGGCCCGTCCGCACAACCAACGTGGTTGTTTGTCTGCTTTGCCCCGAACAGGTGATGCACCCAGCTACGGAGCCGCGTGCCGGCTGCTCGCGGATTGCCGGAGCGGTTCGGCCACCGTGGGACACTGGAGCGGCCATGGCAACCACTCTTCCGCTCGTTTTCACCGCCCCCCGGCGCGGCATGCCGCCGGTGCACTTCGCCGACCTCGATCACGCGGCGCGCCGAGACGCCGTCCGGGAAGCGGGCCAGCCGGCCTTCCGCGCGTCCCAGTTGGCCCGGCACTACTTCACCGGACTGACCCGCGATCCCGCCGAGATGACCGACCTGCCCGCCGATGGCAGGGCGGAGTTGGTCGACCGGATGCTCCCGCAGCTGCTCACCGAGGTGCGCTCACTGGCCTGCGATGACGGGAACACCCGCAAGACGCTGTGGCGGGCCCACGACGGAACGTTGATCGAGTCCGTGCTGATGCGATACCCCGGCCGGATCACCCTGTGCGTTTCGAGTCAGGCCGGCTGCGGGATGGCCTGCCCGTTCTGCGCCACCGGCCAGGGCGGCCTGCAGCGGAACCTCTCGACCGCAGAGATCGTGGAGCAGGTCCGTCTTGCCGCGCGGGCGGCCCGGGATGGCGCCCTGGGCGAGCCGGGCCGGCTGTCGAACGTCGTGTTCATGGGGATGGGTGAACCGCTGGCCAACTACAAGCGGGTGCTGGCGGCCGTCAAGATGATCACCGCTCCGGCCCCGGACGGCCTCGGCATCTCGGCGCGGTCGGTGACGGTGTCCACCGTCGGACTGGTGCCCGCCATCGAGAAGCTGACCGCGGAGAACATGCAGGTTCGCCTCGCGGTGTCGCTGCACACCCCCGATGACGAACTGCGGGACACCCTGGTACCGGTGAACGACCGGTGGAAGGTGGGCGAGGTGCTGCGTGCGGCCCGCGCCTACGCGGACACCACCGGGCGCCGGGTGTCCATCGAGTACGCGTTGATCCGCGACATCAACGACCAGCCGTGGCGTGCCGACCTGCTGGGGCAACTGCTACGCGAGCACCTCGGACAATTGGTGCACGTCAACCTGATCCCGCTGAACCCCACCCCCGGGTCGATGTGGGACGCCTCGCCGAAGCCGGTACAGGACGAATTCGTCCGCCGGGTGCGCGCGCAGGGAGTGGCCTGCACCGTCCGGGACACCAGGGGTCAGGAGATCGCCGCTGCCTGCGGCCAGTTGGCGGCGGCGGAGCAATAGGCGTCGGTGCCGGGCCGTCGTCAACGACCGATCAGGGCCGGCGGGCGCGTTCCCTGCGCAGATTGATCTCGCGCCAGATCAGCCACAGCGCCATCAGCGAGCCGAGCACTGCGAGCCACCAGTTCTCGACGTTGGACTCCTGATTGCCGAAGATCATCAGGAACAGTCCGGCCACGCCGAGCCACAACAGGAACCGCGAACCGCGGGGCGCCATCTGGCTCCAGCTGCCGTGCCAGCCCCATTCCTCGCTGGGCGCGTCCGGGTTGTACGACACGACGGCGCCCGACTGCACCCGGGCGACCTCGGCGCCGTGCTGCTCGTCGTCGCCCCCTGCGGAACGGTGCTCGAGTGACGTGCCGGCCACGGGTCCTCCCGGATCAGGGTTGTGCGGTGTCGATCTGGGCAACCGGGCTGCGACTGCCTGATGGCATCTTTGCACGACGGGACGCCCAGCAGCCGGGCGGCCGGTCGGCGGTCGGCCGGGATGACGGGCCGTCCTGGGCCTTCGACCACCGGGTGGCCCGCTGGACACGCCTTGACGCAGTGAGCGCATGCCGGAGTTGCGGCTCGGTGCGCATGGAGCCGGTTGTCCCTTGTCGAGCTGTTTGCTGAGCTGGTCGACGTTCCGGTTGATGTCGTCGCGAACGAGGCGCATGCGTTCGATGCCGTCGGTACCCCGTTCGGAGGTTTGCCGGTGTCCCAAATGCTCGATCCGGGGGCGAGATCGTCGTCGCCGGATCCGTTCACGACGCCGACCGATTCATCCAAACCCCTGACACGATGCGAACGGACGGCCAACCGCCGGATCGGCAGGAAAGGCCGGTACGGCTTCATTCGTCCGCCCGATGAAGGCAGGTGTTTGCCGCGGTCTCCGAATCCTCCGGTGGTGCAGAAACCATGAGGGCCAGCTCGGGTGACGTTCAGGCGCTGAACTCAACATTGTGCGGCTGCGTCGTTTCCGCCACATATCGGTGGAACCCGCCGCCGGCCCGGTGCCGGCCGCTCGGCGCACGGCTGTCACCGCGGGCCGCTGACCTGGGCCCGGCACAGCGGGATCGAGCCGGATCAGCCGGCGAAACGGTAGCCCATGCCGGGTTCGGTCAGCAGGTGCCGGGGGTGGGCGGGGTTCGGCTCGAGCTTGCGGCGCAGGTGGGCCATGTACTGGCGCAGGTAATTGGTTTGCGTCTCGTATCCCGGTCCCCACACCTGTTGCAGCAGGCTGGCCTGGGTGATCAGCTTGCCGGGGTTCGCCGCGAGGATCTCCAGCAGTTGCCACTCGGTGCGGGTGAGGTGCGGAGGCTCCCCGTCGGCCGACCGGATGGTGCGGTCGGTGAGGTTGATCGTGTACCCGCCGATGGTGACGGTGCTGGCATCGGCCGGTCCACGGCGTCGGGTGACGGCGCGGATCCGGGCCAGCAGCTCTTCCAGGCTGAACGGCTTGGTCACGTAGTCGTCTGCGCCCGCGTCCAGGGCGTGCACCTTGTCCGAGCTGCCGGCGCGGCCGGACAGCACGATGATCGGGACCGCGGTCCAGCTCCGCAGCGAACCGATGACGTCCACCCCGTCCAGGTCCGGCAACCCCAGGTCGAGAACAACCAGGTCGGGCGGGCGGGTGGCGGCGGCCCGCAACGCGCCCTCTCCGTCGTCGGCGGTGTCGACGTCGTACCGGCGGGCGGTCAGGTTGATCCGCAGTGCCCGCAGCAGGTGCGGCTCGTCGTCAACGACCAGGATGCGGATCTTCGGGGGGGCCGACGCGGGCGATGGTGTTGCCGTGGCCGGAGTCGGTGGCGACCCGGACGGCGGCACGTCGCCCTGAACGCCGCCCGATGCGCCGCTGTTCACGCGCCGGAGCCCTGATGCTGGTGAGCCCGCCCCTCGAGTCGGGCGAGCAGCACAGGATCGGCCCGGTCGTCCTCGGGCCCGGGGACAGGGTTCGCGTCGTCGATCGGCAGGACGACTGTCATGGTGAGCCCGCCGCCGGGGGTTGCTTCCGGGGACAGCGTGCCGCCCATGGCCTCTGTCAGGCCGCGGGACAGGGCCAGTCCGAGTCCCAGCCCGGTGGTGTTGTCCGTGTCACCGAGCCGTTGGAACGGCAGGAACACCTGGTCGTAGTCGTCGACGGGGATGCCGGGGCCGTGGTCGACGACCCGCACCTCCACCCGGTCCTCGTGCCGGCTGACCGTGACGGCCGGCGGCCGGTCCGGCGGGCTGTACCGGATGGCGTTGGCGATCAAGTTGGCCAGCACCCGCTCCAGCAGGGCGGCGTCGACGGAGACGTCCGGCACATCGTCGGCCTCCCGGATGGTGACGCCGCGACCGAGGTCACCGAGATCGTCGATGGCGCGCGGGATCAGTTCGACGACGCTGATCGGCTGCCGGTGGATGGCCATGCCACCGGCCTGCAGGCGGCTCATGTCCAGCAGGTTCTCCACCAACCGGCTGAGCCGGTCCAGTGACACCTCCGCGGTCGCCAGCAACTCCGCCTGGTCGGCAGCGTCGAACGTGACGTCCGCGCTGCGCAGGCTGGTCACCGCGGCCTTGGCCACCGCCAGCGGAGTGCGGAAATCGTGGCTCACCGCCGTCAGCAGAGCTGACCGCAGCCGGTCCACCTCCGCCAGTTGACGGAGCTCGGCGGCCTGCTCGGTCAACCGCTCCTGACGCAGCGCGACCGCGGCCTCGGCGGCGAACGCCTCCAGGACCCGGCGGTCCCCCGCGGCCAGGATCGGCCCGCGCAGGGCGAGCGTCAGGTCGGGGTCGATGGGCACGTCGACCGAGCTGTCACTCGGGGTCGGGCAGGGCGTCCCGCCGACGCACGCCGCCACCCGCCACGCCGCCGGTTGCTGGCGGACACCGGGCCCGTCACCGGTGCCGGGCACCCGTTCCAGCAGGGTGACGCTGTCCTGCCCGAAGGTTTCCCGCACCTGGTCCAGCAACGCCGGCAACGGGCGCTCCCCGCGGAGCACGCTGCCGGCCAATGCGGAAAGAGTCGCCGCCTCCGCCTGCGCGCCGGCCGCCTGGCCGGTGCGCCGGGCAGCCAGGTCGACCACCAGGCTGACCGCGACGGCGACCAGCAGGAACGCCAACAACGCGAGCACGTTCTCACCCTGCGCGATGGTGAACTGGTGCAGCGGTGGAACGAAGAAGAAATTCAGCAGCAGGAAGCCGGCCACGGCTGCCGCCAGCGCAGGCAGCAGCCCGCCGACCAGCGCTACCCCGACGACGCCGAGCAACAGAGCGAGGATGTCGCTGGGCAGGCTCAAGTCGCCGCCGAGCAGCGTCAGCAAAGAGGTCAGTACCGGCATGCCCACTACGGCGAGGCCGAAGCCGGCGAGCCGGCGCCGCTGGGTGAGCGCACCGCCCCAGGCGAAGCGGTCGTCGCCGACGATCTTGTCGGCTTGCTCGTGGGTGACCAGGTGGACGTCGATCGCGCCCGACCCGGCGGTCGTGGTGACGCCGACGCCCGGGGAGAACAGTTGCGCGAAGCGACCGCGCCGGCTCGCGCCGAGCACCAGTTGGGTGGCGTTCACCCCGCGGGCGAAATCCAGCAGAGCGGACGGGGTGTCCCTGCCGATCACCTGGTGATAGGTGCCGCCCAGGCTTTCCACCAGGGTGCGCTGGCGGGCCAGGTGCACCGGGCCGGCACCGGTCAGCCCGTCGGCGCGGGCGATGTGCACGGCGACCAGGTCAGTGCCTTTGGTGCGATCGGCGATGCGGGCCGCCCGCCGGATCAGGGTGTCACCCTCGGGTCCACCGGACAGCGCGACGACGACGCGTTCCCTGGCCTCCCAGGTGTCGGTGATGTGGTGGTCGGCCCGGTACCGGTCGAGTTGGTCGTCGACCTTGTCGGCCAGCCAGAGCAGGCCGAGTTCGCGCAGCGCGGTGAGGTTCCCCACCCGGAAGTAGTTGCTCAGCGCGGCGTCCATCTTGTCGGGTGCATAGATGTTGCCGTGCGCCATCCGCCTGCGCAGCGCCTCGGGGGTCATGTCCACCAGTTCGATCTGGTCGGCGCGGCGGACCACCTCATCGGGCACCGTCTCCCGTTGCGGTACCCCGGTGATCTCCGCGACGACATCGTTGAGCGACTCCAGGTGCTGGATGTTCACCGTGGTGATCACCGTGATCCCGGCGTCGAGCAACTCCTCCACGTCCTGCCAGCGCTTGTCGTGCCCGGACCCCGGAATGTTGGTGTGCGCCAGCTCGTCGACCAGCGCCACCTGCGGCCCGCGCGCGAGGACCGCGTCCAGGTCCATCTCGGCGAAGCCGGTGTACCGGTACTTGACGACGCGGCGCGGCACGATCTCCAGTCCGTCCAGCAGCGCCTCGGTCAGCGGACGGCCGTGGCTCTCGACCAAGCCGACGACCACATCGGTGCCTCGCTCCAGGCGCCGGTGGCCCTCCTCCAGCATCTTGTACGTCTTGCCCACCCCGGGCGCGGCACCCAGGTACACCCGCAACCGGCCGCGTGTCGCCATCGTCGTCACCTCCCGTCCCGCGCTCGCCGCGTATCGGTCTGCTTGCTGCCCGCCGTCACCTTAGGCGCGTGGCGGGTAGGGGTACCGCTGATCGAGTTCGGCGTTCACCTCGAGCACGTTCACCGTCGGTTCGCCGAGGAAGCCGAGCGCCCGGCCGGAGGTGTGCGCTTCGATCAGCGCGGTGACGCTCGCCAGTTCCACGCCGCGTTCCCGGGCTACCCGAGGCGCCTGCAACGCGGCGTACGCGGGACTGATGTGCGGGTCCAGGCCGCTGCCGCTGGCGGTGACCGCGTCGGCGGGGACCGGCGGACCGGCCGGCGCGTCGCCGCGGACCGGGGTGATCACCCCGGCGGGGATGTCTCCCGGCGTCGCGCATTCCACGGGCACACCCTCGTACCGGTCGACGAAGGGTCGGGCCGGGCAGGCCTGGTTGACGCTGACCACCCGGACCACCTGGCCGGTGAGGCCGCCGGCGCGGACGACCGACAACACCGCGCCCACTCCGTCGCTCGTGCAGTAGGGCCGGCTGCCGTCGACGCCCTCCAGCCGGCCGACGTCCTGGCTGCGGGTGCAGACGTCGGTGAGCAGGCTCGGGGTGCCGGTGATCTGCTCGGCCGGGTCGGGCAGCGTGTCGACGACACTTTCCGGACCGAGGTTGGACGCACCGCTGGACAGCGGGTCGTAGCCGCCCGCGGACGGCCGGCCCTGGAAGTACTGCACGAGCGGTGCGCCGTCGGAGTCGGTGAACGACTGGCCGATCAGGCTGCTGCCGATCACGGTGGCACCGGACCGCAGCAGCGATCCGTCCGCGTTGGCCTTCAGGCCGGGGATCTGGCCGATGACGAGAACTGCGAGCGGGTACAGCACCCCGACAAGCACCGTCAGCACCAGTAGGGCACGCAGTGCGGCGAGGTGGTTGGACAACCAGGCAGGAAGGCGCATCAGGAGATCCCGGGAACAAGTGAGACGACGAGGTCGATGAGTTTGATGCCGATGAACGGGGTGATGATGCCGCCGAGCCCGTAGACCAGCAGATTGCGCCGCAACAGGGCGGAGGCGTCACCCGGTGTGTACCGGACTCCCCGTAGGGCGAGCGGTATCAGCGCCACGATGACGATCGCGTTGAAGATCACCGCGGACAGGATTGCCGACGTCGGGCTGGACAGCCGCATGATGTTCAGCGCGTCCAGGCTCGGGTACACCGCGGTGAACATCGCCGGGATGATCGCGAAGTACTTGGCGACGTCGTTCGCGATGGAGAACGTGGTCAGCGCGCCCCTGGTGATGAGCAACTGCTTGCCGATCTCCACGATCTCGATCAGCTTGGTGGGGTCGGAATCGAGGTCGACCATGTTGCCGGCTTCCTTGGCCGCCGAGGTCCCGGAGTTCATCGCCACCCCGACATCGGCCTGCGCCAGGGCGGGAGCGTCATTGGTGCCGTCCCCGGTCATCGCGACCAGCCGGCCGCCGGCCTGTTCCTTGCGGATCAGTGCCATCTTGTCTTCCGGGGTGGCCTCGGCCAGGAAGTCGTCGACGCCCGCCTCCTGCGCGATACTTCTTGCCGTGAGGGCGTTGTCACCGGTGATCATCACGGTGCGGATGCCCATCCGGCGCATCTGGTCGAACCGCTCCCGCATCCCGGTTTTGACCACGTCCTTGAGGTGCACGACGCCCAGCGCGCGGGCCGGCTGCCCGGATTCCATCTCGGCCACCACCAGTGGCGTCCCGCCGCTGGCACTGATGCCGTCCACCAGCGGGCCGACGGTCGACCCCACCCGGCCGCCGTTGTCCCGCACCCACGACATCACCGCGCTCGCCGCGCCCTTGCGGATGCTCCGTACGCCGCCCGGGACCTCCAGGTCCACCCCGGACATCCGGGTCTGCGCGGAGAATTTGACCCAGACCGCCCCCGTCAGCTCACCCGGATGCCGTTCCCGCAGGCCGTATTCGGTTTTCGCGTACACGACAATGGAGCGGCCCTCCGGGGTTTCGTCGGCCAGGCTGGACAGCTGTGCGGCATCGGCCAGCTCTTCGATCAAAACGCCCTGCACCGGAACGAATTCGCTGGCCTGCCGGTTGCCGAGGGTGATGGTGCCGGTCTTGTCCAGCAGCAGGGTGTTGACGTCACCTGCCGCCTCCACGGCCCGGCCCGACATGGCGAGCACATTGCGCTGCACCAGCCGGTCCATGCCGGCGATGCCGATCGCCGACAGCAGCGCGCCGATGGTCGTCGGGATCAGGCACACCAGCAGGGCGGCCAGCACGATCCCGGTCAGGCCGGACGAACCGAGCGCCGCCGTGCCGGCGGCCGCCGGGTTCTGCGCCGTGGAGTAGATGGCCATCGGTTGCAGGGTGGCGACGGCGAGCAGGAAAACGATCGTCAACGACGCGAGCAGGATGTTCAGGGCGATCTCGTTCGGCGTCTTCTGCCGGTTCGCCCCCTCGACCAGGCCGATCATCCGGTCCAGGAAGCTCTCACCGGGTCGCTGGGTGATGCGCACGACGATCCGGTCGGACAGCACCCTGGTGCCGCCGGTGACTGCCGACCGGTCACCGCCGGACTCCCGGATCACCGGGGCCGACTCGCCGGTGATTGCCGACTCGTCGACGCTGGCAATGCCCTCGACGACGTCACCGTCGCCGGGGATGACCTGACCCGCCTCTACCAGGACGATGTCGTCCACGGTGAGTTCTGTTGCTGCCACGGCGGTTTCGGTGACCGAAGTCGACCCGGGTCGCCACTCGGTGAGCCGCCGCGCGATGGTGTCCTGCTTCGCCCGCCGCAGCGATTCCGCCTGCGCCTTACCCCGGCCCTCGGCCACCGCCTCGGCCAGGTTTGCGAACAGCACGGTGAGCCACAGCCAGGCGGTGATCGACCAGGCGAAGACCGACGGGGACGCGATGGCCAGGATGGTGGTGAACACCGATCCGATCTCCACCAGGAACATCACCGGGTTGCGCCACAGGGTGGCCGGGTTGAGCTTGCGCAGCGCGTCCGGCAGCGACCGGGCCATCTGCGCGGGGTCGAGCAGGCCGGCCGGGGCCCGTCGAGGAGGCCCGGCGGGCACGGTCGCGGACGGCTCGTCCGACGTGAGGATGGTCATGCTGTTCTCCTAGAGCCCTTCGGCCAACGGGCCCAAGGCGAGCGCGGGCAGATAGGTCAGCGAGACGAGCACCACGGTGACGCCGACGAGCATGCCCACGAACAGGGGTTGATAGGTCTTCAAGGTGCCGACCGAGGCCGGCGTGGGTTGTTGCGCCGCCAGGGAGCCTGCCAGGGCGAGTACCAGCACGATCGGCACGAACCGGCCGAGCAACATGGCCGTGCCCAGGGCGGTGTTCCACCACGGGGTGTTCACGCCGATACCGGCGAACGCGGATCCGTTGTTGTTGCTGGCGGAGGTGAAGGCGTACAGCACCTCGGAAAGCCCGTGCGGCCCGGTGTTCAACGCGGTGTCGTTGTTGCCGGTGGCGAACGCGGCGGCGGTTCCGAGCAGCACGAGCAGTGGCGTCATCAGGAAGTACAACGAGGCGAACTTGATCTCCCGCGAGCCGATCTTCTTGCCCAGGTACTCCGGGGTGCGCCCGACCATCAGGCCGGCGATGAACACCGTGACGACGGCCAGCACGAGCATCCCGTACAGGCCGGACCCGACCCCACCCGGCGCCACCTCGCCCAGCATCATGTTGATCATCAGCATCCCGCCGCCGAGCGCGGTGTACGAGTCGTGGAACGAGTCCACCGCGCCGGTCGAGGTGAGGGTGGTCGCCGCCGCGAACGTCGCCGATTGCGGCACGCCGAAACGCGTCTCGGTGCCCTCCCTGGCCGCACCGACCGCCATCGGGACGGTGCCGCCGTGCGCGATCTGAAAGACGTTCACCAGCACGACACTGACCATCGCCAGTGTCACCATCACCGCGACAATGGCGTAGCCCTGGCGGTTGTCACCCACCATGCGACCGAACGTCCGGGGCAGCGCAAACGGGATCATCAGCAACAGGAAGATCTCCAGCCAGTTCGTCCACGACGTCGGGTTCTCGAACGGGTGCGAGCTGTTGGCGTTGTAGAAGCCGCCGCCGTTCGTGCCCAGTTCCTTGATGGCTTCCTGGCTGGCCACCGGGCCGCCGGTCAGCTGCTGGGTGCTGCCGGCCAGGGTGCTGGCGTCGATGCCGCTGGTCAGGTTCTGCACTGCGCCGCCGGCGATCAGCACGACGGCGGCAACCGCCGCCAGGGGCAGCAGCAGCCGCAGCACGATCCGGACCAGGTCGACCCAGAAATTGCCCAGCCGATCGGTGCCCCGGCGGGCAAACCCGCGGACGACGGCCGCGGCCACCGCGATACCGGCGGCGGCGGAGACGAAGTTCTGCACGGCCAACCCGGCCGCCTGCACCAGGTAGCCCATCGTCGACTCGCCTGAGTAAGACTGCCAATTGGTGTTGGTGACAAAGCTGACCGCCGTGTTCCACGCCTGATCGGGAGTGACCGCCGGCAGGCCGAGGGACAACCACAAGTGATCCTGCAGCCGTTGCAGCCCGTAGAGCAGCAGGACGGAGACGGCGGCGAAGGCCAGCACGCTACGTGCGTAGGCACCCCACGACTGTTCACCGTCGGGATCGACGCCCACGACGCGATAGATGCCGCGCTCGACCCGACTGTGCCGGCTCGGGGTGAGCACCCGCACCAGGTGGTCGCCCAGCGGCCGGTACGCCAGCACCAGCGCGAGCACCAGCGAAACGATGAACAGCACCCCTGCGGTGGTGGTGCCCATCAGAACCGCTCCGGGAACACCAGCGCCACCAGCAGGTAACCCACCAGCACCACGGCCAGTACGGCGCCGATCAGGTTCACCCAGCTCATCCGAGCCTCCGGTCTACGGATCGGGCGGTCACAACCGCTCCAGTCCCCGGACGATCAGCCCGACGACGGCGAACAACGCCACCGTGAGCACGACGAAAACAAGATCGGACACCAGAAACCCTTCGCTACGACCTCACCACGGCGGCCGGATGTTCGACCGCCGGCATCCATACAAAGCCCGGATTCCGCGCCCACCTTGCTTTTTGACGAAAACTCAACGCGCAGGTCCCGGGATTTCACGTTTTCGAGACACCGACAGGGAGAGTTCGGCATGAACTCCGTCAGTGGCGGTCGGCATGTCGGCGGTCGTGTGCCGGGGGTTGGTCGCAGGCATGAAACGACGACGCGGTCCGCGTGGCGCGCTGCCGGCCGGGAGGCTGCCGTTGCACGCACGGTGCGCCATCAAATTTCCGTCAAGATTTCCGCTGCGAGCGCTAACCTTTCGTCAAGATCGTGTCGAAGTCGCTGCCCGGTTCTTATCGTTCAAACCAGCCCTGGAATCGCCGGGGCCGGCGAAGGACGGAGAGTGGAATGGCTGGGCGATCGGTGGCCCGGTCGGCGGGTCGTGGACTCAGTTCGGCAATCTGGTGACTTCCCGTCGGCCTTCGCGGCGGACACCGCCCCGAGCACACCCGTTGATGGACCAGGCCCTCGCCGACGGGCGTCGGGCGTCGGTGGCGACGTCGAACTCGCACGGCCGGCCGGCCGGCCGCCCGCGCCCGGACCCGTCACTGGCCGATTCGGTGGGGCCATGAGAATCGACCCCGTCCTGCAGGCGCACCGACCGTTGGTGGTGATGGTTTCGGCGGTGGCACCGCTCGTCGCGTGCGGCATCCTTTCGGTGTTCCGAGAGGACATCGCGAATACCAATGCCGCACTCGGACTGGTGCTGCTGGTGGTCGCTGCCGCGGCCACCGGGATCCGAGCGGCAGGAATCGTGGCGGCACTGTCCAGCGCAGCCGGTTTCGACTTCTTCCTCACCGAGCCGTACAACACCCTCAGCATCAGCGATCGTGCAGACGTCGAAACGGCGGTGTTGCTGCTGGTGACCGGCGCCGCGGTCAGCGAGTTGGCGTTGTGGGGTCGCCGGGAACAGGGCAGGGCCAGCCTCGAGCAGGGATACCTGGACGGTGTGGCGGGAACCGCCGCTGCCGTCGCCGCGGGCCAGTCGTCGACGGCAGATGTCATCGCTGCGGTGTGCGGGCAGATCGTCCAGATCCTGCGGATCGACAGCTGCCGGTTCGACGCCGGAACCCGCTCGGGATTACCCACTGTCGATGCGTCCGGCACAGTCACCCGTCACGGCCGGATCATCGACGTCTCCCGCCATGGCCTGCCCACCGACTCCAAGATCGCGCTCATGGTGCGCAGCGGTGGCGTCGTCCACGGGCAATTCCTGCTGACCGCTTCGACTCGGGTGGTCCGGCCGTCCCGGGAGCAGCTACGAGTGGCAGTCGCCCTCGCCGATCAGGTGGGCGCCGCCCTGGCCAACACCCGGCGGGCAGGGTCGGTCGGGGACGACTGAGAATGGCCCTGAAACCAGCGCTCCCCAGTACTGCTCGATGCTTTGCCCCACCTGATCTGACTCGCTCGCCGGGTGCAGGGGATACGCAGCAGGGCGCGAAGGGCGATGTTCTCCGTCGGGCGGCACGCTGTGCTGGCTGCAGGGCGAGCTTTGACCCGATCTTGACGCCGGTCCGCTGGAGCAGACTTCAGCGGCCGTGCCAGCCGCACACCTCGCTCGGCGCGTCCGGGTCGGACCCGGCGAGCGACCGATGCCCCCGATTCAGGTCACGTCGGCTGACGGCGGTGCCGTCTGCGGCAGGCGAAGCGGCGCTCCCTGCCGCTCCCGGAGGAACGTTTCGATCTCGACGGTCGTCATGGGTGGGGACAAGAGAGGACCCTGCGCGGCGTCGCAGCCGAGATCCGTTGCCCGGCGGTGTTGCTCGATCGTCTCGATGTCTTCGGCGATCACCGTGATTCCCAGATCGTGTGCGAGCTTCACGATCGCGCTCACGATGATGTCGTTGACCGGGTCGGCGCCGATCCGGGCGGTGAATGTCCGATCGATCTTGATGACGTCGGCCCCGAACTGGTTGAGGTGGCCCAGCGAGGAGTAACCGCTGCCGAAGTCGTCGAGGGCGATCCGGATTCCGAGCTTCTTCAGATCGTTCAGCACCATCAGGGCGCGCCGGCTGTCCTGGATGAAGATGCCTTCCGTCACCTCCAGGGTGAGCAGGCGCGGGTCGGTGCGCTCGGCCTGCAGCACCGACTGCACGGCGGTGACGAAGCCGACCGTCATCAGCTGTAGGGCCGAGACGTTGACCGCGACCCCGAGGTCCAGCCCGGGGGTGATCCGCTGCCAGCGGCGTCGATCGGTACAGGCCTGCCGAAGCACCCAGCGACCGATGTCGTCGATCAGGCCGGTCCGTTCGGCGAGCGGCATGAAGGTGCTGGGTGCGATGGGCCCGCGGGTCGGGTGCTGCCACCGCACCAGGGCTTCGAACCCGTTGACCGCTCCATCGGCTGCGTCCACGATGGGCTGGTAGACGGCGTGCAGTTGCCCGGCCCCGAGGGCCGCTGCCAGATCGTTCTCCAACCTGGGCCGACTCTCCGACATCGAGATCAGCGGATCGAACATCGCCTGGCGGCCGAGACCTTTCCGTTTGGCCCGGTACATCGCGGTATCGGCGTCACGCAGCACCTGTTCGGGGTCGTGCTCGTTCTCGTCCGCGTACGCAATGCCGGCGCTCGCCGTGACATCGATGGTGACCCCGGCAAGGATGTACGGCTTCGCCAGTGCCGAGGTGAGTCGCGTCATGATGGCCGTTGCTTGCTCAGGTCGGTCCAGCTCTTCGCAGAGGACGATGAACTCGTCGCCGTGCAGGCGCCCGACGGTGTCCGGGGTGCGGGTGAGTTCGGTGAGTCGCCGGGCAACTGCCAGCAGGACCTGGTCACCGACGGCGTGACCGTGGTTGTCGTTGATCTCCTTGAAACCGTCCAGGTCGAGGAAGATCACGGCGGACACCTTGCGGGAGTGCCGGACCCGCTGGAACGCATGATGCAGCCGGTCCAGCATCAACGTGCGGTTCGCCAGGCCGGTCAACCCGTCGTGCAGCGAGATCTGTCGTGAGCGTTCCAGGGAATCCTTCAACTCGTCGCGGGCTTCGGCGTTGATGAGGTAGGCAGCGGCGACGTCGGCCAGCGTCTGGCTGGTCGCCAGCTCTCGCTCGGTCAGTCCGCCCGGGCTGTCCCGGTAGAGGTCGAGCGCGCCGAGCTGACGGTCGTCGTGGCGCAGCGGGAACGTGAAGACCGCACGCATCCCCTCGGCGAGCGCACGCGGGGCGAAGGCCGGAAAGCGGGATTCCCTCCGGAGATCGGGTACCTCGACCGGCTCTCCTGTGGTGTAGGCGAGAAGGCACGGTCCTTCGCCGAGCTCGGTCTGCAACTTCTCGAAGAGCAGGGCGCTCGGATCCGACGCGGCGACGTAGTGAGGGGATGTGCCCGGAGCGATCAGGGTGACCCCGGCCGCGGTGACCGGCAGCATCTCGACGATGCGCTCGATGAGATGGTCGAGGATCGCCTGGATGGGGAAATCGGTGGCCATCGTTCTGGCGAATTCACTCAGCACCAACGACAATTTGCCGTCGCGCGACCCATCAGTGTGGTGCTCGGCGGGCATGACGACCTCTGCCGCGGCCCCGGCGATCTCTACAGGGTGCCGCGTGTTCGCGAACTCGGCTCGGACGGGTGGTGGCGGCACAAATCGATCCCACCCCGGCTGTGTTTTCAGCCCCGTCAGCTTAGTCCCTGACCTGGCGTCCCGTTCGATTCAACGGATCGTCAGCAACGGATCGTCAGCACAGAACGCGCCGGCCCTGAGCGGACCCGGGGCAGGGAGTTCAGGTTCCGGCCCGCCGGGACAGCGTGATCACGGCGCGCACCGCCCGCTCTCCGTCGGTCGTGGTGGCCGTCAGATCCAGGTGACCCCGAGTGGCGCTCACCCACCCGGTGAGGGTCGATCCCGCGGCCAGGATTCGCGGAACCCTCACCGTGCCACTGGTCTCGCACGGCTGCAGGTCGGTTTCGTTGTCGATCAACAGGTTCGGCGGCAGCACGCCATCGACCGGTTGATCGTCGATCAGCACCCCGGCGAGCTCGGTTCGGCCCGACGCATCGGGAGCCTTCGAGGTGCCGGTGGCGAGCCACCAGGTGCGCCGAACCGTTCCATCGCTGTCGGTCGCGGCCGAGTACAGCGACAGCCCCGGGACGCTTGCCGGGGTGATGCCCAGAGTCAGCGACAGCGGATTCGGATCCCCGATGGGGCCCGATCCGGCGGCGGGGGGTTGCAGTGCCAATTCTGCGTCCCGGGTGTACGACGACGTCCCGCCGGCCTCCGCGCAGGGCCCGAGCACGGTGATCGTCAACCCCGCCGTGCCCGTCCAGGCGGCGGGCAGCGGCAGGCCGGATCCGGCGAGCACGGTGCCGGTGGACGTGCCGGTGACACCGGAAGTGCGTTGCGGCGCCACTGATCCGGCCGAACCGGGCGGCGCGACAGTCGGCGCCGAGGCGACCGGACCCGACGACGGCGCCGCGGCCGAGGTCGTGGGCGTGGTCCCGGCCGTTGCCACGTCCGCGGAACCGTCGGAGGCCGGTGCCGAGGGGGTGGACGACGCCGACGTGCCACCGGTCAACTGGATCAGGCTCCAGACCACGGCGACCGAGCACACCAGCGCGGCCACCATGATCGCCGCCACCCAGCGGGTGCTCAGGGTCCTGCGGGGCGGCATCAGGCCAGTATGTCGCTGCCTGAAGCGGGTGCGGTGTTTCTGCTCACCACACGCCCGGGCGGCGCCGGGTTGTCGTACCCGTGGAGGAAGATGGACCGCGTGACGTCAGGTTCCCGCCGCCCCGCCGCCAGCGCCGTTGCGTCCTGGGCGGTGCCCACGGGGCGTCGCCGGGTCGTCGTGCTGGGCAGCACGGGTTCGATCGGAACACAGGCGTTGCAGGTGATGGCGCGCCATCCCGAGTTGTTCGAGGTGGTCGGCCTTGCTGCCGGCGGCGGACATCCGGAGTTGCTGGCCGAGCAGGCCGTCGCGCATCCGGGCGCCGCCGTCGCCGTCGCGCACTGGCCCGCCGGTGGGCCGCGGCCCGAGTTCACCGGCCCTCGCGCCGCCACCGAACTGGTCGAGTCGATCGACGCGGACATCGTGCTCAACGGGATCACCGGGTCGATCGGACTCGAGCCGACGCTGGCCGCGCTGCGGGCGGGCCGGCTGCTGGCGCTGGCCAACAAGGAATCGCTGGTCGCAGGTGGTTCATTGGTGACCGATGCCGCCGCCACCGGCCAGATCGTGCCCGTGGATTCGGAGCACAGCGCACTGGCCCAATGCCTGCGCAGCGGCGCCCCGTCGGAGGTGGCCAAACTCGTCGTCACGGCGTCCGGCGGGCCGTTCCGCGGCCGCACCGCAGCGGAGATGGCGGCGGTCACGGCGGAGCAGGCACTTGCCCACCCGACGTGGTCGATGGGTCCGGTCGTGACGATCAACTCGGCGACCCTGGTCAACAAGGGGCTCGAGGTCATCGAGGCCCATCTGCTCTTCGGGATTCCCTACGAGCGCATCGAGGTGGTCGTTCACCCGCAGTCGGTGATCCACTCCATGGTGACGTTCGTCGACGGGTCGACGATCGCCCAGGCCAGCCCGCCGGACATGCAACTGCCGATCGCGCTGGCCCTGGCCTGGCCGCGGCGCCTGGACCGGGTGGCCGCCGCCTGTGATTTCGCCGCCGCGACCTCGTGGACCTTCGAACCCGTCGACCGCGCTGCCTTTCCCGCGCTGGACTTGGCGATCGCCGCCGGGAAGGCGGGCGGCACGGTCCCGGCGGCGTTCAACGCCGCCAATGAGGAGGCGGTCGACGCCTTCCGCCGCGGCCACCTCGGTTTCACAGGCATTTCGGACGTGCTGAGGCGCATCCTGGACGCGGCCGACCACGTTCGGAGCAACCCGCGGGATGTGCAGGACGTCTGGGCCACGGAAGACTGGGCCCGCGCGCGGGCCCGCGAGTTCATCAGGGCAGACGGTGCGCATCCGGCCCCGAGCAGCAGGTTGGGGGCGGCACGCTGATGTGGACCGTGATCGGGATCGTTCTGTTCGTCCTGGCGCTGCTGTTCTCCATCGCCTGGCACGAGCTAGGCCACCTGACTTTCGCCAAGTTGTTCAACGTGCGCACCACCCAGTACATGATCGGGTTCGGCAAGACGCTGTGGTCCAAGCAGGTGGGGGAGACCGAGTACGGCGTCAAGGCGGTCCCGCTCGGTGGCTACATCCGGATGATCGGGATGGTGCCGCCCGGGCCCGATGGCCGGCAGAAGATCAGCACCACGGCGATGGGTGCGGCCGGCATGGTCCGCAACATCGTGGAAGACACCCGGGCGGGCGATCGCTCGCAGGTCACGGAGGCCGACGACGGCCGGCAGTTCTACCAGTTGCACCCGGCCAAGCGGATCGTGGTGATGGCCGCCGGGCCGCTGATGAACCTGATCCTGGCCGTGGGCATCTTCGGCATCCTGCTGGTCGGCATCGGCGTGCCGACGCAGAGCACCACGGTGTCCACCGTCAGCCAGTGCGTGATCCCGGCCACCGCCACGGCGACCGCGCCACGCGCCTGCACCCCGGCCGACCCGCAGACCCCGGCGGCAATCGCCGGGCTGCGTCCGGGCGACGTCGTCGTGGGGTTCGACGGAGCGGCGGTCACCGATTGGAACCAGCTGACCGATCTGATCCGGGCGGCCGCCGGGCAGACGGTGCAGCTGGAGTACATCCGGGACGGGCAGCAGGTCACCGTGGCGGTGCCGATCGTCCAGACGCAGCGCCCGGTGGTCGACGACGCCGGTCGACAGACCGGGGTGGCTCCCGCCGGGTTCCTCGGCATTTCCGTGACGGCGCCGTACGTGCAGCAGTCGGTCGGCGCCGCGATCACCCGCACCGGGGATTTCATCGCGGCGGCGGCGAAGGCGGTCGTTGCCATCCCGGCGCGAATCCCCGCGTTGTGGAACGCGATCTTCAGCAACGAAGAGCGGTCGCTGGATTCGCCGGTCGGCATCGTCGGCGCCGGGCGGATCGGCGGCGAGATCCTGGAATCGGACAGCACCACGGCGACGGACAAATGGGTGCTGTTCCTCAATCTGGTCGCCGGCTTCAACATGAGCCTGTTCCTGCTGAACATGCTGCCGCTGCTGCCGTTGGACGGCGGGCACATTCTCGGCGCGATGATCGAATGGGTGCGACGGGGGTATGCGAAGGCCAGGCACAAGGCCGACCCCGGCCCGTTCGACGTGGCGAAGCTGATGCCGATCGCCTATGTGGTGGCATTGTTGTTCATCGGGCTGACCGCCCTCACGCTGATCGCGGACGTGGTCAACCCGGTCAAGTTGTTCGGTTGACCGTCACCGCCGCCCGAACTCACCACAGCCTCACCGCACCACACCTTCCCGAGAAAGCCGCCTGATGTCCGTCACCAGTCCGTCCGGAGCCACCTCGACCGCCACCGGCGCCCCGACAACAGGCCCCACGACAATCGGTTTGGGGCTGCCGAGCATGCCCGCCGACCGGGTGGTGCCGGTGCTGGCGCCGCGCCGCAGGACCCGGCAGTTGGACGTCGGCGGGGTCGGAGTCGGCAGCGAGTCACCGGTCTCCGTGCAGTCGATGACCACGACCGTCACCGCGGACATCAATGCGACGCTGCAGCAGATCGCCGAACTCACCGCGTCCGGCTGCCAGATCGTCCGGGTCGCCGTCCCGACGAACGACGACGCCGAGGCGCTCGCCGTCATCGCCAGGAAGTCGCAGCTGCCGGTGATCGCGGACATCCACTTCCAGCCGAAGTACGTCTTCGCCGCCATCGACGCCGGCTGCGCCGCGGTGCGGGTGAACCCGGGCAACATCAAGGCGTTCGACGACAAGGTCGGGGAGATCGCCCGCGCCGCCAGGGACGCCGGCACCCCGATCCGGATCGGCGTCAACGCCGGCTCGCTGGACAAGCGGCTGCTCGCCAAGTACGGCAGGGCAACCCCGGAGGCGCTGGTCGAGTCCGCGCTGTGGGAGTGCTCGCTGTTCGAGGAGCACGACTTCCGGGACATCAAGATCTCGGTGAAGCACAACGACCCGGTGATCATGGTCCGGGCCTACGAGTTGCTCGCCGAGCAGTGCGACTACCCGCTGCACCTCGGGGTCACCGAGGCCGGGCCGGCGTTCCAGGGCACGATCAAGTCCGCGGTCGCGTTCGGGGCGCTGCTGTCCCAGGGCATCGGCGACACGATCCGGGTGTCGCTGTCGGCGCCGCCGGTCGAGGAGGTCAAGGTCGGCCTGCAGATCCTGGAGTCGCTGAACCTGCGGGAACGGGGGCTGGAGATCGTCTCCTGCCCGTCCTGCGGCCGCGCCCAGGTCGACGTCTACACCCTCGCCGAACAGGTCACCGCCGGCCTGGAGGGCCTGGACGTCCCGCTGCGGGTGGCCGTCATGGGCTGCGTCGTCAACGGTCCGGGCGAGGCGCGGGAGGCCGACCTCGGGGTCGCCTCCGGCAACGGCAAGGGGCAGATCTTCGTCAAGGGCGAGGTGATCAAGACCGTTCCGGAGTCGCAGATCGTGGAGACGCTGATCGAGGAGGCCATGCGGCTGGCCGATGTGATGCGGGACGCCGGCGTGGTCAGCGGAGAGCCGTCCGTCAGCCTGACCTGAGGTCGATCGACGGCGTGGGCACTGCTCCACCCGTGCGAAAAACGTTGCCCGGTCAATCGGTATTCGCCCTGACGCTCCGACCGATCTGGCATTGTGTTCGGCAGAGCCCCGCCGACCTGTGAAGGCACCAGTTGATCTTGCATCCCGGGTCCCTCCGGCCGTTCGCCGGCGTTGCCCGGACGGCCGCCCGCACCGGGATCCGACCGTGCTGACCGCTAGTTTCGCCCGGGTGCTGGGGCCCTCCCATGCCGCTCAGGTCTCCCGGGTGCTCGCGTCCGACCCGATCTCCAGTTGCATGGTGGCCGCGCGGTACGAGCAGGTGGGCATGAGCGAGGCCGCCATGGGCGGCCAGTTCTGGGGCGTCGGCGGCGGGCGTGACGGCCTGCTGTTCGCCGGCGCGTCGATGGTGCCACTGGCCGGTGATGCGTCGGCAATGCGGTCGTTTGCTCAGATCGCCGCCCGCCGCGGGCGCAAGTGCGCGACGATCCTCGGACAGGCTGACCTCGTCCTGCAGCTGTGGGAGCGGCTCGAACCCCGCTGGGGTGCCGCCCGGGACGTGCGGGCGGATCAACCGTTGCTGGCCTGCAGCGCCGATCCGCTCGGGCCGGTCGACCCGCAGGTCAGGACGGTCCGCCCGGAGGAGCTGGAGACCTACTTCCCGTCCGCGGTGGCGATGTTCACCGAGGAGGTCGGCATCGATCCTCGGGCCGGCGACGAGGGGCGCGCCTACCGGGCCCGGATCGCCGAGTTGATCGGATCCCGCCGGGCCTACGCGCGTTTCGACGGGCAGACGGTGGTGTTCAAGGCAGAGATCGGCTCGCTGTCGAACAGTGTCGCGCTGATCCAGGGCGTGTGGGTGCACCCGCACCTGCGCGGGCGTGGGCTGGCGGCGCCGGCCATGGCCGCCGTCGTCCGGTCGGTCCAGCATGACCTGGGGCGTATCCCGAGCCTGTACGTCAACGCCTACAACACCCCGGCCCGGCGGGTGTACAGCCGCATCGGGTTCGAGCAGGTTGGCACCTTCGCGAGTGTGTTGTTCTAGCGGGCGGGCGCGGGGTCGTCCTCGATGCGCTCCACCAGCACCCGGCCGCCCGGATGCAGCAGCGAGACGACCAGCGACAACCCGAGCGCGATCGCCATGCCGACCAGCACCGCCTGGGTCGCGACCGCGAAATCGGCACCCACGGCGGCGCCGATCTGCTGCGCCATCTCGGCCGGAACACCCGCCATCGCGGAGGAATCGGCGCCGCCGTTGCTGCTCGCGGCTGTTGCGGCCAGCCCTGCTGCCCGGTCCGCGGGTACGCCGAAGCCCTCGAACGTCGTGGTCAACCTGCTGCTGAAGACGTTGCCGAGCACGGTGCCCAGCACGGCCAGCCCGAGCGCCGAACCGTAGTTGCGGACCGTCTGGGTGATGCCGGTGACCTCACCGTACGAGGCGTTGATCGAGCGGTTGGTCGCGTCGGTGCTCGCCGGCCCGAGGAGCAGGCCGATGCCCGCCCCGGCGATCACGATGCACCACCACTGCGCCCCCAGGCTCAGGTCCGTCAGCCTCCAGGCCCACAACAGGAAGCCGGCGGCACCGAGCGCGCTGCCGGCGACGATCGCCGGTTTGGCGCCGCGCTGATCCAGGATCCGGCCGCCGATCTGTGCCGCCGGCGCGAAGCCGGCGAAGAACACCAGCAGGTACAGCCCGGCGTTGTTCGCGTCGTAGCCGAGCGAGACCTGGGAGTAGACGCTGGCGAAGAAGAACACCGGCACGAAGGAGATCATCGAGAAGAACAGCACGGCGTTGTCGACCACGAAGGCGCGGTCGCCGAAGATCCGCACCTTGATCAGCGGTTGCTGCGTGCGCAGTTCGACGAGCACGAACACCACCAGGATGGCCAGGCCGCCGACGATGCACAGCCAGGTCGCGGGGCTCGCCCACCCCCAGCCGGCCGCCTGCTCGAAGCCCAGCACGCTCAGGGCCATTCCGGCGGCGATCAGGACGGCGCCGATCCAGTCGATCCGCTCACGACGCGGCCGCGACGTGATGCCGGCCAGCACGGTGAACACCACCGCCAGGATCGCCACCGGGATGTTGATCCAGAAGATCGCCCGCCATGTCCACTGCGTGAGGTAGCCGCCGGCGATCGGTCCGATTGCCGTCAGGCCGCCGGAGATGCCGAAGAAGATGGCAAGCGCCTTCCCGCGCTCACCGAGCGGGAAGGCGGCCACCACCACGGCCAGCGCGGCGGGGATCATCGCCGCGGCCGACAGTCCCTGGACGATGCGGAAGAAGACGATCCAGGTCTCGGCGAACGAGCCCTTCGGCGTGGCCCCGCAGAGCGCCGAGGCGCCGGCGAAGCCGATGATGCCCGCCAACACCACCCTTTTCGAGCCGAGCACATCCGCGAGCCGGCCGCCGAGCGCGAAACCCGCTGCCAGCGCCAGGATGTAGCCGTTGATCACCCATTGCACGCCGCCGCGGCTCAGATCCAGTTCCTGGGCGATGTTCGGGCTGGCGATCGCCACGATGGTCTGGTCGATGAACGTCATCGCGACCGCGAACAGCATGGCCGTCAGCGCCATGGTCTTGGACCGGGCGGTGGTGTGCTGGCCGGCGGCGACGGGCGCCCCTGCCCCGGCGGAATCGGCGGTCATGGCGCCCCCAGGCTGCTCGCGGAGATCCGAGCCGTCGAAGCGGACCGACCAGCCGGGACGGACCACACACAACGGCGTGACGACACGAATGATCACAGCGGGTGGCGAACCGGCGTGTCAACCACGTCGGCGCAGTCCAGCCACGTCCGGCCGGCTCGGGGGCGGCCGACGTTCTCCGGAAAGGTGCGCCGCCGCCGTATGTCCGGTCCCGGAATCGCCGCCGCGCTGGGGATACTGGCAGGCATGACGGGCGAGATCGGGTGGCCGTGAGGACCGCTGCCCACCGGGTGACCGCGATGATCGCCGTGCTTCTGGTGCCGCTGCTGGGGCTGGCGGCCTGCACCGGTGCTATCCCGGACGGTGGCCCGGGTCCAGAGGCCCAGCTGGCCGCGTTCGTCGCGGCCTGGCAGAAGCTGGACGCCACAGCGTCCGCTGACCTGACGTCGGATCCCGCTGCCGCAACACTGTTCCTCGACGAGGTCGCGGCCAACCTCGATCCGCAGTCGGTGAAGATCGTCGCCGGGTCGACCGACCGGACGGCCGCGGACGCTGCGACCATGCCCGTCACCTACACCTGGACGTTCGCCGACCCTGACAGTGACACCGACGAGACCTGGTCGTACCCGGCGACCTGGTCGTGGCAGCGCGACCCGGGCGGGTCTTGGGTGTTGGACTGGGCACCGACCGTGGTGCACCCGAACCTGGGTGAGCGTCAGACGCTGGCGGTGCGGCGCACCGAAGCGCAGCCCGGCGTCCTGGTGGACCGCAACAACGTGCAGCTGGCGGCGCCGATCAGGGTGTACTCGGTGGTGATGAAGGCGGCCGGGTCGTCGGTCGCCCCGACGGCCGCGGCACTGGCCCCGGTGCTGGCTCCCGTCGACAAGACGATCACGGCGGAGAGCATCGTCGGCGGAGCCGCAGACGCTGTCGCACAGGCGACGGCGCCGTCCGCAGCGACCGACACCGCGGCGCCGTCGGGATCGGCATCCGCCACCCGAACGGGACCCGAGCAGTCGGCGCCGGCCGTCGATCCCGCCGATGTCACGTACACGGTGATCAATCTGCGCGAGCGCGACTACCGGGAACTCAAGCCACAACTGGACGCGATCAAGGGCCTGAGCTTCCCCTCCGAGGTCCGGGACCTGCCACCCACGAAGGACTTTGCCAAGGCCATCCTGCCGGAGGCGACCGCGGTGGCCGCCACCAGGATCACCGGCACCGAAGGCTGGAAGGTGATCATCGTGGACACCACCGGCGGGGCGCTGGAGACCCTGGTGGACCACCCAGCCGTGCCGGGCAGTCGTGTGGTCCTCACCCTCGACGGCACCATGCAGCAGAGTGCCGAGAAGGTTCTTGCGCCGTTGGCCAAGTCCGCGGCAATGGTGCTCATGCAGCCCTCCACGGGCGAGATCCTGGCCGTCGCCCAGAACAGCGCGGCCAACGCGCAGGGCAGCATCGCGCTGACGGGCCAGTACCCGCCCGGGTCGACGTTCAAGGTGGTGACCGCGACGGCCGGCCTCGACGCGGGGGTGATCAAGCCGGGTAGGACGGTGCCGTGCCCCGGAGTCTTCACGGTCGACGGACGGGAGATCCGCAACTCCCACGACTTCGACCTCGGGATCGTCGACTCCACGAGAGCGTTCGCCAAATCGTGCAACACCACCTTCGCGTCGGTGGCGACGCAACTTCCGGCCGATGCGCTGACCGTCGCGGCATCCTCCTACGGGATCGGTTTGGACTTCGTGATGCCCGGGGCGACCACCCTCACCGGAAAGGTGCCGCCCGCGCCGTCACCTGTGCAGCGCGCCGAGAACGGGTTCGGGCAGGGCCAGGTGTTGATGACGCCGTTCTCGGCCGCCCTGATGGCGGCCACCGCGGCGAACGGCGCGATGCCGATGCCCACCTTGATCCGCGGCACCACCACCACGGTCGACAGGACCCCCCGCGCCGGCCGGCGGACGTTCAGCAGGGCATCCAGACCTACCTGAAGGCGGTGGTGCAGGGAGGCACCGGGAACGTGCTGGAGCGTTTCGGCGATGTGCACGCCAAGACGGGCACCGCGGAATTCACCGCCGAGGACGGCAGCATCCATGCTCATGCATGGATCATCGGGTACCGCGGCGACCTGGCGTTCGCGGTGTTGATCGTCGGCGGCGAGTCGTCGGTGCTGGCGACCCAGCTGTGCGCGCAGTTTCTCGACACCCTGCCGTCCTGAACCGGTCTGGACCGCTTACCGGACCGGAGCGGACGCGCACGACGCCGGATCCTGACCCAGCCGGTGAGCCTGCCGCCAGCAGGTGACCCGGTCGGTCAGCGGAGCGCCGTTGGCGTCATCGATCGCGGCGTTGGCCTGGACCGCCCTGGTCAGCGCCGGAGCGGCCACCTGCAGGCGCACAGCGGACAGGTTGGGCAGCGTTCCCGCGAGCGTCGTCACGTTCCAACCACCCAGCAGCACCGCGCCGCACAGCGCAGCGGCGGCCACCGCACGGCGCAGCGCCGGCCGCGGCAGGCGCGCAGTCCCGATCGGCAGCGCGCGGGTGGTGAGCGCCGGGGTGGTCAGGGTGGTCATCGCGGGTCCTCGGGGTCCGAACGTCGATCACGGGATGCCGTGTGACAGATCGGAGCGGCGCCCGGAGGCGGTGATACCTCGTAGGCTCGGTGTCATGTTGCGCACCGCCCTGATGCCCGGCCGGCAGACCCCGATCCGGTCGGTCCCCGCTTCGATCGCCCGCCCCGAGTACGTCGGGCGGGACCGGCCCGCGCGCAGCACCGACCCGTGGGTGCAGACCCCGGAGACCATCGAGAGGATGCGGGTCGCCAGCCGGATCGCTGCCCGCGCGATGGCGGAGGGCGCCGCCGTGATCGCCCCGGGCGCGACGACGGACGAGATCGACCGGGTGATCCACGAGTACATCTGCGATCACGGCGCCTACCCGTCGACCCTGGGCTACAAGCACTTCCCGAAGTCGTGCTGCACCTCGCTGAACGAAGTGATCTGCCACGGGATCCCCGATTCGACGGTCATCGAGGACGGCGACATCGTCAACATCGATGTCACCGCCTACATCGACGGTGTGCACGGTGACACCAACGCGACCTACCTGGCGGGCAGTGTTTCCGAGGAGAACCGGCTGCTGGTGGAGCGGACGGAGGAATGCCTGCGGCGGGCGATCAAGGCGGTCGCGCCGGGGCGCCGGTTGAACGTGATCGGCAGGGTCATCGAGTCGTACGCCAAGCGCTTCGGATACGGGGTGGTGCGGGACTACACCGGACACGGCATCGGCCGGACCTTCCATTCCGGCCTGGTGATCCTGCACTACGACGACCCGAGTGTGACCACCGTCCTGGAGAAGGGCATGACCTTCACCATCGAACCGATGATCACCCTCGGCGGGATCACCTGGGACCTGTGGGAGGACGGCTGGACCGTGACGACCAAGGACAAGTCCTGGACGGCGCAGTTCGAGCACACCCTGGTGGTGACCGACTCCGGGGCAGAGGTGCTCACGCTGCCGTGACGGGCGGGCGGTGAACTCTGGCCCGGTGGTGGGTTCGGTCGCCGCTGCGGTCGGGCCTCGACCATGCTCGGCGTGTTGCCGTCCGGATCGTGCAGCACGAACATCGGTGGCACCCCTGCCGCTACGGCAACTCGCCCACCGGCACGTTTCGGGCGTCCAGTTCCGGTGCAGCGCAGGCGCATCGGACGTGCTGAGCCGGACACCGCTGTCGACACCGGTCTTCTCCCGGGCGGCCGGCACCAGCGCGAGGGTGGTGTGCCGCGTCGGCCGGGGCGATCTCGATCCACCGCCAGCCGAGCTGCTCCAGCGGTGCGTCCATCCGGACCTGCAGGTCGAGCTCCCGGTAGAACCGCAGCGCCCCGGGGGCATGTCGGGGCGCGCGCCGCAACCTGTGTACCGTTTGGTACATGCTGCTGACATCGACGTCCACCGTGGCCGCACCGCCCGCACAGGTCTTCGCTGCGCTTGTCGACGTGGAGCACTGGCCGGACTGGACCCGGAGCGTCATCTCCGTCCAACGGCTCGAGCCCGGTCCACTCGCCGTCGGATCACGCGCCGAGGTCCGGCAACCCAAGCTCCGCACGGCCGTGTGGGAGGTGACCGAACTGCGGGAGCGGAACTTCAGCTGGGTGTCCCGATCGCCCGGTCTGCTGACCACCGGCCGGCACCTGGTGGAGCCCGACGGCGACGGCACGAAGGTCACCCTGCAGATCGAGCACACCGGCCCGCTCAGCTGGCTCGCCGGCACCCTCACCAAGGGCCTGACGATGCGCTACCTGCAGATGGAAGGTGCTGGACTTCAACACTTCTGCACCAGATGACGGAGGGTCGGCCGGATCGGCCCGAGCCATCGCCGGACGGGCCGAAGGCGTCGGGTCCGCAGGCCTCCCGCGGGGCGCTGACCGGCGACCGATCAGCACGCGACCAGCTGCTGGCCGCCGCCGTCGTACTGGCGTCCCGGGGTGGCATCGGCCACCTCAGCCTGCGCCGGCTGGCTGCGGACCTGGGCACCAGTCACCGCATGCTGATCTACCACTTCGGCTCCAAGGACGGGCTGATCGCCGCCGTCGTCGACGTGGTGGAGGCGCAGCAGAGGGCCGCTCTGGAGATCCTGCTGGCCGACGACGGCCTGCCCCCGCAGGAACAGGCCACCCGGTTCTGGAACCGCGTGGTCGAGGCCGCCGGCACCTTCGGCCCGTTGTTCTTCGAGCTGACCGGGCAGGCGTTGCAGGGCCGCCCGCACACCACCCGGCTGCTCGACGGGCTGGTCGACGACTGGCTGCCGCCGCTGACGGAGCTCTACGAGCGGCAGGGCATCAGCCCGGCGATGGCGCCGATCCACGCCCGGCTGGGGTTGGCCGCGGCACGCGGGCTCTTGCTGGACCTGCTGGTCACCGGGGACCGGGCCGGGGTGCAGCGCGCCAACGAACTTCTCGTCGAGATGGTGGCGACCCAGCTGGCAGCCGACCACGCTGATCCAGCGGTCGGACGCACCGACGGAACGGCGCACACTGGCTGACATGTCGACGACTTCCCCGAATCCGAAGACTCCCGATGCCGCGGAGGCCGGCCGGTTCCTGCTCGGCGGTGAGACCCCGGTCAACCGCATGGGTTACGGCGCGATGCGGCTCTCCGGACCCGACATCATGGGTCCGCCACGCGACCGGGAGGAAGCCATCGCCGTCCTGCGCCGGGCCGTCGAGCTGGGTGTCAACCACATCGACACCAGCGACTACTACGGGCCTTTCACCGTCAACGAGGTGATCCGCGAGGCGCTGCACCCGTATCCGGAGGACCTGGTGCTGGTGACGAAGGTCGGCGCGCGCCGCACGCGGGACGGCAGCTGGCTACCGGCGCTGTCCGCGGACGAGCTGACAGCCGCCGTGCACGACAACCTGCGCCGGCTGGAGATCGAGCGGATCGGTGCGGTCAACCTGAGGATGGCCGACAGCACCGGCGGCCCGTTCGTCGAGGGTTCGCTCGCCGAGCAGTTCGAGGTGCTCGCCGGGCTGCGCGAGCAGGGTCTGATCCAGCACCTCGGGGTCAGCAATGTCGGAGCCGATCAGCTCGACGAGGCCCAGCGGATCGCGCCGGTCGCATGCGTGCAGAACATGTACAACATCGCCGCCCGGGCAGACGACGCGCTGATCGATCGGTGTGCCGACCAGGGCATCGCCTTCGTGCCGTTCTTCCCGATGGGCGGCTTCAGCCCGCTGCAGAACGAGGCGCTGAACGCCGCCGCACGAGACGCCGGGGGAACGCCGATGCAGCTCGCGCTCGCCTGGTTGCTGGCCCGGTCCCCGGCCATCCTGGCCATCCCGGGGACGTCGACCGTGGCGCATCTCGAAGAAAATGTTGCGGCGGCGGGACTCTCGTTGAACGAGGACCTGCGCGCCCGGCTGGAGGCGATCGGCGCCCGGTGACGGACGCGACTCGCCCGGATCCATTCAGGTTCCGCCGAGATGTCCCGCGTCTACGATTCGTCCCTGTGGTGCTGTGACGGCAGGCGGGGTCGTGCAGTGCGCGGGATGGCGGGGGATCGCAGTGAAGAGGATGCGCGCGCTGCTGGTGGCCGGGGTGCCGGTGCTGCTGATCGCCGGCGCGGGGGTGCTCAGTGCCGCGGCGCGGGCGCCGGCGATCGGGTCGGCCGGGACGTCGGCGGTCACTCGGGCGGTGACGCCGCGGCCGCCCGCCATATCGGTCGTTCCCGGATCGGTGGTTGTCACTGTCGCGCCGCTGCCGGCAGCGACGGCGGCGGGCAGCGGTAACGCGGCAACGGTGCTGACGAGCCCGTCGGCCACTCCCACCCGGCCAGGCACTCCCGGGTCGACGCCGAGACCTGCCACCGAGCCGGTGTCGTCGGCTGCGGTGACGAGTCCGCGATCGGCCACGGCACCGAAACCGGCGCCGGGTTCTGCTGGGCCGAGCGCTGCGGGCAACGTTCCTACCGCGCCCGGCGCGGCACTGCCGACCCTGGTGGCGCCGTTCGACACGGTGCTGGTCCGCCAGGGCTCGGGGAAGGTGGCGCACCTGACCTTCGATGACGGCCCCGGTCCGCAGACCGGGGCCGTCCTGGACATCCTCGCCGGCGCCGGTGTCCGGGCGACTTTCTGCCAGGTCGGCTCGCAGCTGCAGGATTTCCCCGACACCGAGCGCCGCATCCTGCGCGAGGGTCACACCCTGTGCAACCACAGCTGGTCGCACCCGGATCGGCTCGGCGCCGCGTCGGCGCGGGAGATCGACAGCCAGGTCGGCCGCACTCAACGGGCGTTCACCGCGCTGCGCGTGGCGGTGCACTATTTCCGCGCCCCGGGCGGCAGCTTCGGCGGCGAGGTTCCCACCCTGCGTCAGGTCTGCCAGGTCGACGGCGTGGTGCCGCTGGGTTGGTCCGTCGATTCCGAGGACTGGCGCAAGCCCGGCCGTGCGGCCATCGTGGCCAACGTCCTGACCGAGGTTCGCCCGGGTGCGATCATCCTGATGCACGACGCCGGCGGTGCCGACCGGGATCAGACGATCGCAGCGCTGCCGGTGATCATCGGCGAACTCCGGGCCGCCGGGTACACCCTGACCCCGCTACCGGCCCAGGGCATCGGGTGAGCGGACGGGGTGACGCCGGACAGCCGATCCCGTCGCGGCGGTTCGGGTCACCCGTTTCCCGTAGGTCGCAATCTTCCGTCCGTCGGCACCGCCGAGTAGCGTGCCCTTGCAGTCGATGCGCCGAAGGCCACTTCCGTGAGAGCGCAAGCGATGTGGGTTTCGAGATCTCCGACCGGACCGGACGAAGGAGCGGGAAAAGGCTGTTACCGGGGGCTCGTTGCGGGCGGTGCATTCGGCGGGGACCACCTCTCCGATGGGTCCCGGCGAGTCCGACGCAGACCGTGGCGAGTCGGCCCCAGGGCCCCGCGAGACGGCCGACGAGAGGTCGATGTTGAGGATGCTGGCTGAACCCGCCGTTGCCAGATGGCATGGCTGCGCCGTGTTGGGATCCGCCGAACAGGGCTGGGAGGCGCTGGCATCCTTCCTCGGGGAGGGCCTTCGGGGTGGCGAACGGGTGGTCGTGGCGGGGCTTCGCGTCGATCAGCAGGACCATCTGTTGCGCCGGCTGGCCGAGGACGGCATCGACATGCAGGCCCCGCTCGGGGACGGCCGGGTGGTGCTGATGCCGGAAGTGGTTTCCCGCGAATTCTTGAGCCTGCCGCCGAAGGATCTCACCTTGGCGGTCACCGATCAGGTCGCGCAGGCCGTTGCCGACGGCCTCCAGGGCGTCCGGCTCGGCGGCATCTATCCGGACGTGGGCGTCGGACCGTACGAGACGGTGCTGGACGAGCTCGTTCGATCCGCACCGTTGAACGTGCTCTGCGGTTACCAGCGGACGGCACTGACCTTCGACGAGGTCGACTCGCTGCGGGCATTGCACATGGGAGAGGTCGCCGACGACGCCGAGTACGACGACGGGACGCTGCGGATCACCCGACCGCGTCCGGGGTGGGTCCGGTTGGCCGGCCGGTGGGAGCGCAGCAACCACACGGCCGCGCTTTCCGTCGTCGCGGACGCGGCCGCTGCCGGCCACCGGAATGTGGACACCTCGTCGCTGCGCTACGTGGACCCGGCGGGACTGCACGCGATGCTGACCGGCATCGGCGGTGGGTTGCGGCTGCAGCGGCCCAACCCGCTGGTCCAGCGGCTGGCCGGGCTGCTGGCCAAGAAGCCGGTGGCCCGGCCGGACAGCGTCCCGATCTGCGAGGGCCCGCCCACCGACGGCGCGGACGACGATCCGGGGAACCCCGCGCAGCCCGTCAGCGGCTGACCCGCGTCGCCGTGCGGTGCGGCGAGGCGAGGTGGTCCGGGTGATGTGGTCGCGGTGATGTGGTCGCGGTGATGTGATGATGTCCCGATGGCCGTGCAGTCGTCATCCGGACAGCAGGAAGGCGGGGCTGCGGGCGGCGTGCTGCCGCCGGAACTGCCGGTGGCAGAGCCGGGGGAGACCGGCTCGACGATCGACCTGCGCATCCTGGGCCCGTTGGAAATCGTGGTGGACGGGCAGGTCCGGCAGATGCCGGGCGGCAAACCCAAAGGGGTGCTGGCGGTTCTGCTGATCAACCGCAACCGCGTCGTGCCGTCATCGGCGATCGCCGACGCCATCTGGGACGGGGAGCCGCCGCCCACCTATCCGGCCATCCTGCAGGTCTACATCTCGACGCTGCGGCGTTCCCTGCGGGCGGCCGGGATCGACAGCGGCGCCGTCGTAGCCACCCAGGCGCCCGGGTACCGGCTGCTCATCGACGACCGGTGCGTGGATTACGGCCGGTTCTCCCGCGGGCTGAGTGCCGGCAACGAGCTGCTCCGCGCCCACCGCTACGCGCAGGCGTCACACACCCTCGGTGTCGCGCTCGCGGAATGGACCGGCGACGCGCTGGCCGACCTGCGCGGCCTCAGGTTCGCCGAGGACTTCGCGGCCGCCGTCGACCAGGAACGGCTCGCCGCACTTCAGGCGCGGATCGACGCCGACCTGGCCCGCGGCCTGGATTCGGCCGTGGTGGGGGAGTTGACGGCGCTGACCGGCCGGTATCCGCTCCGGGAGCCGTTCTGGATCCAGTTGATCACCGCCCTGTACCGGCTCGGCCGGCAGGCGGAGGCGCTGGACGCCTCACGCCGGATCCGCGAGCTGCTCAGCGACGAGCTGGGCATCGACCCGAGCCCTGCACTGCAGGAACTGGAGCGCAGGATCCTCCGGCAGGAGCAGGTCGGCCCGGCGCCGGCACCCGCCTCCCCGGCGATGCTGCGTACGGTGAGCGACACCGCCGTGGTGCTGAGCTCCGGACGGCTGGTGCTGCCGACCGGCGAGGCCTACCCGGTGCCGTCCAGGGGCCTTCGGATCGGCCGGATGGACGACAACGACCTGGTCATCGAGAACGGCAAGGTAAGTCGTTACCACGCCGTCGTGGCGCCGATGGGAAACGGGTTCGCCGTCAACGATCTGCGCTCCACCAACGGGATCACCGTCGGCGAGCAGCGGGTGCTGGACAGCCATGTGCTGCGGGACGGCGACGTGATCGTCATCGGCGGCCTGGAGATGGTGTTCCGCGTGGAGCCTGTCTGACAGATGCGGTCAACCAGGCACTGCTGTGTTGGATTGCGCGCGACGACTTCGTCGCGGACGACCGGGCGAGTGAGCAGGTGAGCTGAACCCGCGAAATGCTCGCTCTTCGCACGCATCCCGGCCGACCGGATTCGGTCGGCGCTGCCGCCGAAACGGCTTTCAGCGGCTCTTTGGGGACCTTTCAGGGCTCGGGCGCACCTTTGTCCCAGCAGCCCGGAGAACCGGGCCAGGATCCCCAGGAGGAGCACCATGACAGGCCCGATCAACACCAAGATCAACACCAAGACCAGCGCCCCGACCAGCGCCCCGACCAGCACCCCGACCAGCACCCCGACCAGCACCCCGACCAGCACCCCGACCAGCACCGCCCGCGCCGAAGTGACCCACTCCGCCTCGGTGACCGCGGCCCGCCGCCGGACCACCCTGCTGCAGCGGCTGGCCGGCATTCTCGTCGCCACCGCCGCGATGCTGATCGGGTTCGCGGTGGCCGGGTCCGCCAGCCCGGCGCACGCCGACACCTACGCCGGCGCGGCGAGTTTCAGCTCCGACGTGGAATGCGGCGGTGACGAGCTGTTCTTCACCGTCAACTCCGACCAGGACTACGGCAGCTACGCCCAGGTCTGGGTGTACGACACGGCGACCGAGGAATGGGTCACCGACGACGCCTGGGTGGAGGCCGACGCCAACGCCACCTTCAACGTCGCCGACCTGACGTTCGAGCCCGGCTACTACATGGTCTACGTGGCCTACGCGCAGTGGAACGGCGCCGACTACGACTACTCCGGCGAATACATCGACACCTACGACCAGTACTTCGATGTCGACTACTACGAGACCTCCGACTACTGCTACATGGGCAACGACCTGACGCTGGACAGCTGAGTCCGACACACCGTCCCCGGTGGGCCCCGCGCCCACCGGGGATGTGTCGTCTCAGGCGGCGCCGGGAAGCGGCCGCAGCGGGTAGGCCAGGGCGGCCCCGAGAACCGAGATCGCCACGGCGGAACCCGTTGTCATCCGCTCGGCGCCCAGCAACCGGCAGGTCACACTGGTCGCCGGAGTGGCGCCGTCGCCGGGCAGTTCCGCGGTGACGACGCAGTCGTGACCGAAGTACTCCACCGAGGAGACGACCGCGCGGACACCGCCGGTGCCGGCGGCCGGCGCGGTGGAGATCTGCAACTGCTCCGGCCGGAGCATCAGCAGGGCGGGGCCGTCGAACCGCTGCGCGCCGGCGGGGTACCGCACCGGGAGTTGCCCGAGCGGACCGGAGGCCGCCGACCCGGCGACGATGCCGGGCACGGTGCAGGTGTCGCCGATGAACTCGGCCGTCGGCAGGTCGACCGGGTCGTCATAGACCTGCCGTGGATCGCCCACCTGAGCCAGCACACCCGAACGCATCACCGCAATCTGATCGGCGAACGACAGTGCCTCGGCCTGGTCGTGGGTGACCAGCAGGGTGGTGACGCCTGCGGCGGCCAGCGCGGCGGAGACCAGCGACCGGGTCTCGGCCCGCAGCGAGGCGTCCAACGCCGAGAACGGCTCGTCCAGCAGCACCAGCCGCGGCTCCGGTGCCAGCGTGCGGGCCAGCGCCACCCGCTGCTGCTGGCCGCCGGAGAGTTCGTGCGGGAAGCGCTTCGCCACCACCGGTTCCAGGCTCACCAGGTCGAGCAGCCGATGCAGCCGCCCGGTGTCCCTGCGCTGCCGGCGGGGCAGCCCGAAGGCGATGTTGTCCGCGACGGACAGGTGCGGGAACAGCGCACCCTCCTGCGCCAGGTACCCCAACCGGCGCTCCTCCGGCGGGAGATGAACCGACGGGCCGCTGACCGGCTCGCCACCGATCCAAATGGCACCGGCGTCCGGCCGCAGGAAACCCGCCACCATTCGGAGCAGCGTCGTCTTGCCGCAGCCGGACGGCCCGAGGATGGCGGTGACCCCGCCGTCCGGGACCTGCAGCGTGACCCCGCGAAGCACCGCCGCCGGGCCGAACGACTTGTGCACGTCCGTCACGCTCAACGCGGACGCGGTTCCGGGGCCGGTCATCGGCCACGCACCCGGCGCGACTGCAGCAGCAGCAGGTACGTCACCGGTGCCGAGATGAGGATCATCATCGCCGCGTAGGGCGCCGCGTCGACGTAGTCGATCCCGCTGGCCAGGCTCCAGAACCGGGTGGCCAGGGTGGACGTTCCGATGGGGGACAGCAGCAGGGTTGCGGTCAGTTCGGTGGCCCCGGCGATGAAGACCAGCGCGGCCGCCGAGAAGATCCCGGGCGCGGCCAGCGGCAGCACCACCCGGCGCAGCGTCTGCAGCGGGCCGACACCCAGCGCCCTGGCGGCATCCTCCAGCTCCGGCGGCGCCTGCAGCAACGCCGCACGCAGCGTGACCATCGCCCGCGGCAGGAAGAGCAGGACGTAGGCGGCGATCAGCGTGAGCACGCTCTGGTAGATCGGCCTGGCGAACCGGATGGTGACGGTGATCAGCGCGAGCGCGACGACGATCGACGGCAGGGCGCCGGACACGTAGGTCAGTCGCTCCATCAGCACCGTGGCCCGCCCCCGGTACCGCACCGCGAGATAGGCGACCGGGAAGCCGAGAACCACGGTGACCACCGCGCCCGCACCGGCCAGGGCGATGGTGGTCAGCGAGGTGGACAGCGCGTTCGCCCAGGAGTCGCTGCCGCGACCCAGCCAATAGGCGACGCTCGACAGCGGTACCCCCAGGGCCGCGCCGATCAGCACCGCGAGGAACGCCTGGGCCGGCAGTTGGCTTGCACCCAGCCGCGGCCGTTCGGCGGCGCGGGCCACCCCGGAGCCGACCCTGGCCTGCCGGCCGGAGCCGGCGAGTCCCCATTCCGCGGTGACCAGCAGCAGGCAGCAGGCGACCAGCACGACCGCCAGCATGTTGGCCGCCGTGCTGGCGAAGCTGGAGGAGTACTGGTCGTAGATCGCCGTGGTGAAGGTGGCGAAGCGGAGCATGCCGAACGCGCCGAACTCGGACAGGCAGTGCAGCCCGACCAGCAGCGCACCGCCGAAGATCGCCGGACGCAGCTGCGGCAGCACCACCCGGACGAAGACGGCGGCCGGCCGCAGACCGAGCGTCCTGGCCTGCTCCTCCCACGCCGGGTCCAGCCCGCGCAGCGACGCCGCGACGGGCAGGTACACGAACGGGAAATAGGCCAACGTCATGATCAGGGTGGCGCCGAACAGACCGTCGATGCCGGGGAACACCGACACCCAGCCGTAGCTGGTGACGAACGCGGGAATCGCCAACGGCGCCACCAGCAGCGCACCCCACCAGCGGAAGCCCTTCACCTGCAACCGCTCCACCAGGAACGCGGCCGCGGTGCCCAGCACGGCGGTTGCCGTGCAGGACAACACCACCAGCAGGCCGGTGTTGACCAGCAGGTCCCCGACCCGGGGCCGGAAGATCAGCCGGCGCACGGTGTCCCACCCTGCGGTCGCCGTGGAGAAGGCGATGAAGCCCAACGGCACCAGGCACAGCGCGGTGACGGCGACCGCGATCACCACCAGCAGGGGTGGTGGGAACGGCCCGGAGCGCGGACGCAGTTGTCCGGGAGCCGGGGTTCCCGGCTCGGCGGGCAGCAGCCCGCCCGTCCTGGTCGCGCCGGGTACGACGACCACCCGATCGGCCGGCTCCGCGCCGCCCGCGATCGGGTCGTCCCGCACGATCTCGCTCAGATCAGTCCCGCCTGCGTCATCAGGTCCGTGACCTCCGGTCCGTTCAGGCTGGCCGGGTCGACGGTCGGTGGCTGCAACTCACCGAGCGGCTTCAAGGCCGGATTCGCCGGGACGTCACTGCCGATCGGGTACTCGTACACCGTATCGGCAACGATCTGCTGACCCTTCGTGCCTGTGACGAACGTCAGGAACTGCTGCGCCTGTGCCTGCTTCGTGCTGGAGGCCAGCACTCCGCCGCCGGAGACGCTGACGAAGGCGCCGGGGTCACCGCCCTGCCAATACAGCAGCTTGGTCGTGTCGCTGTTCTCGCCGGTGCCGGCCTGATCGCCGTACCAGTAATAGTGATAAATGACACCGGCGGGGATCTCTCCCGCATTGACCGCCTTCATCACCGTTCCGTTGCCGCGGTAGGCCTTTGCGCCGCTCTGCATCGCATCGAGCCAGGCCGACGTCGCGTCCGCTCCCTTGAGCTGGAGGATCGCGCTGACGATCGCCTGGAAATCGGCGCCGCCGGGCGACGCGGCCCAACGCCCGGACCACGCGGGGTCCTGCAGATCCATGATCGAGGCGGGGAGCTCGGACTCGGGCAACAGGGCGGGGTTGTAGACGAAGACCGTCGAACGGGCCGCGATCCCCACCCAGTTGCCGGTCGAGGGATTGAACTGCGCGGGCACCTGGGCGATGGTGGCGGCGTCCACCGGAGCGAACAGACCGGCCTTTTCCACGATGTTCATGCCCGGCGAGTTCTCCGTCAGGAACACGTCGGCCGGCGACCCGGAGCCCTCGGCCACCAGCTGATTCGCCAGCTCGTTGTCGCTGCCGTTCCGCATCTCGACGGCGATACCGGTTTCCTTGGTGAATTCCTCGGCCCAGGCCTGAGTCAGGTTTTCGTGCTGGGCGTTGTAGACGACGATCCCGCCGCTGCCCGTGCCGACCGCTTCGTCGCCCTCTTGTTCTGCCGCTGATGACGCGGACCCGGCGGCCGAGGAGGCGGCGGGGCTCTCGGCGGCCGCCGATGCAGCGCTGGTGGAGCCGGACCCCGTTGCGGAGCTGCAGGCGCTCAGGACGGCGAGCACCGCTGCGGCGCAGGCCGCGAGTCGGAGCGGGCGGGAGCGATGGGTCACGGGGTCTCCTGGGTGGATCGGGACAGGGCGGGGTGCGGAGCGACTGCGGCCCGGTCGTCGGCAGCTAGGTAAGGCTTGCCTATTGAAACACGCAGGGATTGCCGCCGGGAGCGATGCCGGCGCGGTCGTCCGTGACGCCGGACACCGGCGGGGACCCCAGGACCCATGTCGTTCCGCGGTGGTGCGGTCAGCCCGTCGGCCGGGGCAGCGCCAGCAGCGCGTTCTCCACCACCTCGGGCAGGGCCGGGTGAATCCAGTACTGCCCCCGCGCCACGTCGTGGGCGCGTTGCCCGAACGACATGGCCTGGATCAGCGGTTGGATGACGGTCGCCGCCTCCGGACCGATGATGTGCGCGCCCAGCAACAGCCCGGTCGCGGGGTCCGCGAGTACCTTCACGAACCCGATGGTGTCCTCCCGGGCCCAGCCGGCGGCCGTACCGCCGTAGTCGCGCCGTCCGACCACGTACGGGATGGAACGTCGCTGCGCCTGCTCCTCGGTGAGGCCCACGGCGGCGATCTGCGGTTCGGTGAACACGGCAGCGGGCACGTACCGGTGGTCGGTGGTCACCCGCTGCTCCGGATGCATCAGGTTGTGCCGCACCACCCGCGCCTCGTGGTTCGCGACATGCTTGAGCGCATACGGCGAGCTGATGTCGCCCAGCGCGTAGATGCCGGGCACCGCCGTCTCCTGGTACTCGTCGACGACGACCAGATGCTGGGGGTTCACCGTCACCCCGGTGGCCTCGACGTTCAGCAGATCGCTGTTCGGCCGCCGGCCGGTGGCCACCAGCATGACGTCCGCCTCCACGGTGGCCTCACCGTACGGGCCTTCCAGGAACACCCGGACGCCGTCACCGCCGGCCGTCGACGGCTTGATCCCGCAGATGTCGGTGTCCCGGCGCAGGTCGAAACGCCGTTCGGTGGACCGGGTGAAGGTCTCCGCGATGTCGCCGTCGTGGTGCCGCAGCAACCTGGAACCGCGCACGAGCTGGGTGACCTTGGTGCCGAACGAGGCGAAGATGTGCGCGAACTCCGCGGCGATGTACCCACCGCCCACGATCACCAGCCGCTCGGGCAGGGCGCCGATCCGCATGATGGTGTCCGACGTGTGCACGACCCCGCGGCCGATCGCGTCCTCGTCCAGTCCGGGGATGTCCGGGATGACCGGCCGGCCGCCCGCCGCGAGCACGAAACGGTCCGCCGTCAGCTCCACCGATCCGCCGTCGTGCAGGTCGACGGTCATCGCCTTGTGGCCGGTGAACCGGCCGTGCCCCGACAGCACCGTGAGGTTCGGCCACCTGGGGCCTTCACGGAAGGCACGGCCGTCCGCGGAATGCTGGTCGATGCGACCGAAGATCCGATCGCGGATGGCCGGCCAGTCGACGGTGTTGACGGTGGCGTCCACCCCGAGCGGGCCGGCCCTGCGGGCTGCCTCCGCGACGTCGGCGGGATAGACGTACATCTTCGTGGGAATGCAGCCGACGTTCAGGCAGGTCCCGCCGAACGGCCCGGACTCGACGATGGCCACCGAGAGGTGTTGGTACTCCTTGCCGACGATCATGTTGCCGGATCCGGCGCCGACGATCACCAGGTCGAAAGAAAGCATTGGACCAGGCTAACCGCCTCGATCCGCCGCTATCGGCGGAGCGGGCGCAACGGGGCCGGTGCTCAGTGCGAGAAAACCGGCGCGATGACCGCCCGCGCCAGGGTGTGGAACGCCAGGTTGAACGCAACGACGGTGGGGGTCGCCGTCTCATCGACACCGAGGGTCGGCACGTCGACCGCGTGCACCACGAAGTAGTACCTGTGCACCTGATCGCCGGCGGGCGGCGCCGGACCGTCGTAGCCCAGGGTGCCGAAGTCGCCCGCGACGTGGAAGGCCCCGGCAGGAAGCGCGTCGGCCGAGTTGCCGGCGCCGGCGGGGAGTTCGGTGACATCTGCGGGGATGTCGACGAGCGTCCAGTGCCAGAAACCGGACGGGGTCGGTGCGTCGGGGTCGAAACAGCTGACCACGAACGACCTCGTTCCGTCGGGGAATCCGGACCAGGACAACGCGGGGGAGACGTTCTCGCCCCCCGGAGCGTCCGGACCGTAGACGAAGCGGCGGTCGATCTGCCGCCCGTCGCTGACATCTGGACTGGTGACCTCGAACGAGTCGACGGCCGGCAACAGCGTGTAGGGGTCGGGGGCGACGGGTCGATCCAGGCTCACGGTGATCCCTCCAGGCGGCGGCAAGACGCCCGAACGCTACCGGGCGTGCCCAGGCCGCCGCCTCCGGGGCGGCCGGCTCAGGGCATGGCGAGCCCGCCCAGGTGCAGTGCGAGTGTCTCGGCGTCCGCAGCCAGCACGCCACGGCGGGCGAAGAAGTCGGCGATGTTGCGGCAGTCCCTTCGCAGGAAGTCCTCGCCTCTGGGGTTCGCCACCAGGTCCACCACCTGGGGCAGGTCGATCAGGACACATCCGGTTTCGGCGACCAGCACGTTGTACGGCGACAGGTCGCCGTGGGTCAGTCCCGATTGGGCCAGCACCTCGAGGGTGGAGACGAGGTCGTGCCACAGGTCGGTGAATTCTGTGGAGTCGCCGTTGAAAGCGGCCAGCCGCGGCGCGGCGGTGCCGTCCGGATCGCCGATGAATTCCATCATCACCTCGGATCCGATGAGCTGAACGGGATACGGGACGCGTGCCCCCGCTTTCCACATCCGAGCCAGCGCGCTGAATTCTGCCGAGGCCCATTGCCCGGCCAGTAATTCCCGGCCGAAGCCCGTTCGGGCCGCCATTGCGCGGGTTTCCCGGGACCTGCGAACCCGCCGACCTTCCAGGTATCCGGAATCCCGGTGGAACATCCGGTGGTCGGCGCTGCGAAAAGTCTTGACGGCCAGTAGGCAGCCCTCGCCGCCGGGTAACGATCGATCCAGCAGCCCGACGTCGGCTTCCTTTCCGGACTTCAGGGTGCCCAGGAAAGTGTCCTGCGCCGACAGCGACGTCACCACCCACTCCGGCACCGGATCCGGCCCGTGGGTCGCGACGTCATAGCTCGAATAGACCGCATCCCGGCTGGACCAGTTTCCGCCGGTGCTGGGCGGCGCCGTGGTCGGGTCCTGCGGCTGGACGACATCGGGATCGGTGTCCGGCATGTCGACCTCGACGAGGGTGCGGCCGGATCTGCCCTGGCTGACGACCCGCGGGCCGCCCTCCTTCGGCCGGCGGCGGCGCTTGCGGTCGGCGGTCCGGTCGAATTGCTCGTGCACGTCGTCGTAGGCGTCCTCCCCGTCATCGAGGGCCCCGTCATCGAGGGCACCGTCATCGAGGGCACCCTCGGCGGTGTCTTTGTCGGGGGAAGAGGGTTTTCCGGTCGTTCGTATCTCGGTCAATCTGATGCGTGGCACTTCGGGGTCTCCTGAGCAGACGCGCACCCGGGTTTGCCGAAAAGAACTGTCAGGCGGACCGCGGGTGCTGGGGGGTATGCAGCTGGTGGACACACAGCGCAACGACAATCGTCATGACGCACCCCTTTCTTCGATCTCCGGGACAAGCATCTCGGCCCGTCTGCCTCGATGACCCTTTCCACGATGAGCATTGCGGCTCGGTCGCGCCGTGGGCAACTGATTTTCCAACCCAGACAGCCGACAGCGCCCGGGGAGCGGCATCCCACGGGCGCTGTCGGTCGGTCTACCGCGTGGTTGTCAACGCGGCCGCCTCACAGGTGGCTCAGGCCTTGGCCTTCGGCACGGTGATCAAGATGGCGTCGCCCTGCCCACTGCCGCCGCACAGAGCGGCGGCGCCCTTACCGCCACCGCGGCGCTGCAGTTCGAGCGCCAGGTGCAGGGTCAGCCGGGCACCGGACATGCCGACCGGGTGACCCATCGAGATGGCACCGCCGTTGACATTGACCTTCTCCGGGTCGACGCCCAGCAGGCGCTCGGACGCAAGGCCGACTGCAGCGAAGGCCTCGTTGATCTCGATCAGGTCGAGGTCCTGCGGCGAGATGCCGATCTTGTCGCAGGCGTCCTGGATGGCCCGCGCGGGCTTGTCCTGCAGCGATGAATCCGGGCCGGCGATGGCGCCGTGGGTGGTGATCTCGGCGATCCAGTCCAGCCCGCGCCGCTCGGCCTCGTCCTTGTTCATCAGCACCACCGCGGCGGCGCCGTCGGAGATCTGCGAGGCGTTCCCGGCGGTGATGGTGCCGTCCTTGCGGAATGCCGGGCGCAGCTTGGCCAGGCTCTCCAGCGTGGTCTCCGGCCGGATGCCCTCGTCGGTGTCGATCACCACGTCGCCGCGACGGTTCTTGATGGTGACCGGCTCGATCTCTTCCTTGAAGATGCCGCCCGCGGTGGCCGCTGCCGCGAGCCGGTGAGAGCGCTCGGAGTAGGCGTCCTGGTCGAGGCGGCTGACCGGAGCCCGGTCGTTGACGTCTTCGGTGAAGATGCCCATCGGCGCGTCGGTGAAGACGTCATGCAGGGCGTCGTACTCCAGGTGGTCGAGCATGGTCACGTCGCCGTACTTGTAGCCGGCGCGCGAACCGGTGAGCATGTGCGGCGCCCGGCTCATCGACTCCATCCCACCGGCGACGACGATCTTGACGTCACCGGCGCGGATCATTTGATCCGCCATGGTGATCGCGTTCATGCCGGACAGGCACACCTTGTTGACGGTGACCGCCTGCACCGACATCGGAATGCCGCCGGCGACCGCAGCCTGACGCGCGGGCATCTGACCCACCGCCGCCTGCAGCACCTCGCCCATGATGACGTACTCGACGTCCTCGGCCGGCACGCCGGCGCGCTCGAGCGCACCCTTGATCGCGATACCGCCGAGGTCCGTCGCCTTGATCGAGGACAGACCGCCGTTGAAGCGGCCGATCGGGGTCCGTGCGCCGGCGACAATGACGGTGGATGTCATAGCTGGTCCTCCGAGGAGTTAAGTTCGGGTAGCGCCGATGGGTGGCCGCGGCCGTTGGATGGACGCGATTCAGCCTGCTGTCCAACAGCGGCCGCGAGATAGGGGCGAAGGGCCCCCGAGCGCAGGTCAGTTGCCAGAAAGGCACTCTCTGCGGCGCTTTCTCCAGAAGATAGCTGTGACAGAGCTAACGGGCTCCGGGGAGTGCGGTGACGGTGATCACACGCTCGATCCAGACAAAAAGGCGGATATCGCCGCACGGCGATCTGCTCAATGGAGCCGCGCAGGCGGGTCGGCACGCTCCCGGCCCACCCGCCGCGTCGCTCCCGATCAGCCCTGATCCCGCTCACCGTCCCGCCGTGGTCACCGAAGGCGACGTGCCCGGCCGGCGCCCGCTGCGCTCCCACGCCGTCAGCTCGCCCGCCGTGCGTTCCAGTCCCTGCCGCAGACGCCGTGCCGCGGTGGGTTCCATGGGGTCGGGATAGCGCGACAGCCGTAGTGCCTGGCCCTGCGTCGTCGGCTTGGAGCCACCGGCGCGCTGTACGGGAAAGGCGCCGCCTGGCCGGTGTCCGCCGCCCTCCGGTCCGGTGCGGTCGACCCCCCGGCCGGGCCCGGCGCTCTCCGCGCCCGCCCACGGATGCCGTTCAGGATCCCGACGCGGGTGCGGCCGGAGCTCCGGACGGGGGCCACGTGCTGGGCCGGCGAGGTGCCGAGGGTGCGGCCCCCACGAGTCGGTGACCGGGAGGACCGGCATTGCGCAGGTCACCGGTGCCAGGTGCAGATCGCCCTCGCACAGGTGCGGCGACCGCGCCGTCAGCGGCGCGCAGCGGGCGATCACCGAGGCCGCGCTGGCTGCCGAGTGCACGACGGTGAGGTCGAGTGCATGCAGCCACCTGGCCAGCGCGCAGGGGCAGCAGATCACCACGTCGTCGTTGCGGCGCAGGACGGTGGACCCGCCCGGAGTTCTGATGGTGGCGACGCCGCCGGACACGGTGATATCGCCGGCGGTCAGGTCGATGATGCTCTGCGACGACAGCCCGGCGACCTGGGACAGCACCAGCAATGCCCGGTCACGCCGCCCGGTCCAGCCCCGTGCAGCGCCGTGCGAGGGTAGAGCCCGCAGCGCCGCGTCGACGTCGGCGACGATGGCGGTGCCCGCGGATACCCCGCGTCCGGCACTCCCGGCGCCGCCGTCCGCCGGAAGGTCCCGGGCACGTATCTGGCTAGGTCCTGTCGATGCCATCGATGGCTCCCGATCGTGACGACGCGCCGTGGTGGCTCCCGGCCCGATGGCCGGCGCTCGTTAGCAACATTAGCTGACACTGCGCTAACGCGGGGCTCGGGGCCGGTGTCGAGGCGGTCACAGTCCGCTCGCATTCGAGCACGCAGGGTGCCCACCACCCACCGCACGGCCGCTACCAGGCCGGATGTACGACCACCCGGCCGGTGATGCTCTTCGGGGTGATCCGCACCCAGTGACTGCGTTCGGCCATGTCGGCCCAAGGCCAGACCCCGAGCAGGGACAGCCTGGCGATCTCGGCCCGCGCCTCGACCGTCCTGGCGATACCGCGGACCACCACGCTCCAGCCTGCTCGCCGGTCCGCGTCGATCCCGTCCGCCTCGAACGCGACCGCCTTCTCCTGCTCCGCGATGATCAGCTTCGAACCCGTGGCGGTCCGGAAAACCACTGCGCTGCCGTCCATCCCGTGGCTGACCGGCAGGATCATCGGCTCGCCGTCGTCCACGAAAGCAAGCCGGCCCACCCTGGCCGTGCGCAACCGGTCGACGCATTCCTCGACGCTGAGCACGCCCAGCCCGGACCGGTCGAGATGCCGGGTTGATGCCATCACGTTCTCCCTTCCGGCAGCAGTGCCGCAGTCGGTACGGCGGCGGGTGACCGCCACCCTCCCCGCTGATCAACTGTGCGGCGGGGCAGCAGGCCTGACCAGGGCCGAACGGCCCGGGAATCACGGTTCGGGCGGTAGTCGACCGCGACGAAGTCGTCGGGCGCAATTCGACACGGTGAAGCCTGCCTGACCGAATTTGTCAGCATCATGCTTTATTTCGTCGCCACACCGGCACCGCGGCATTAGCGTGCGATGGATGGCGATCAGCTACACCGAAAGGCCGTTGACGGTGGCGGACGCGGCCGGCATCGCTGCGGTGTACCGCGCCATGGAAAAGGCCGAGCCCGCCGACGAGATGTACACCGAAACGGACGTGATCGAAGAGCTCGAGTCGCCGGCGGTGGACCTGCCGCGGTCCAGCATCGGGGTTTTCGACGGCCAGGAGTTGATCGCGTTCGGCCTGCCGGCGGTGAGTGCTCCGTCGTCGGTCTGGAAAGCCGTCATCCTCGGCGGAGTTCTGCCGCAGTACAGCGGCCAGGGGATCGGCCGGCGTCTGCTCGACCGGGTCGAGGCGATGGCGCTACGCGATCGGGACCGGGATGCCCCCGGCCGGGCCGGCGAGCTCAAGATCTTCGTCCTCGACAAGCGGCGCCGGACGACAGCCCTGGCGGCGGCCGCCGGATACTCGCCGTGGCGGTACTTCTTCAGGATGCGGCGGGAACTGCCCGGGCCGGCGGCTGTGCCGGACGTGCAGCCCGGCGTGCAGATCCGGCGGTACGAGGATTCGGATGACGGACCGCTGTTGGCCGTGTCGAATGAATCGTTCGCCGATCACTGGGGATCGACCCCGATGGATCCCCAGCGTTGGCGCGCGATGTTCTCCGGGTCGGCGTCCGCGCGTCCCGGCCACTCCTGGGTCGGACTGCTGGACGGTGAAATCGTCAGTTTCGTCCTGAGCTCGGAGTACGACGGTGATACCGAGGCCCGGGGGTACCGCACCGGATACCTCGGCCGGATCGGCACCGTCCGCAGCGCTCGCGGCCGGGGCATCGCCGCGGCGCTGATCGGCAGGACCCTGCAGGGGATGGCCGCCGACGGTTACCGCTTCGCCGAGCTCGACGTGGATGCGGAGTCCCCGACCGGGGCCGGGCGGCTCTATCAGCGGCTCGGCTTCGAAACCGTCGACCGGAGCACCCTGGTCGGCAAGCGGTTCTGACGGTTCACCGCCGACGCGGTTCTGGCGTCGGACCGGCCGGGCTCGGCCCGTTAGGCTGACCGGCGCTGCTGCCGGCGGCCACCCACCCCCTCGCGCTCCGACCCCGGAGCCGTCGGGGCGCATCCAGATGTCCGAGTTCCAGGGAGTTCCGCGGTGATCACACGCCTGTCGACGCTGTTCCTTCGCACGCTGCGGGAAGATCCGGCGGACGCCGAGGTACCGAGCCATCGGTTGCTGGTCCGCGCGGGGTACATCCGCCGGGCGGCACCCGGGATCTACAGCTGGCTGCCGCTGGGCTACCGGGTGCTGCGCAACGTGGAGCGGATCGTCCGCGAGGAGATGGACGCGATCGGCGCCCAGGAGGTGCATTTCCCCGCGCTGCTGCCGCGCGAGCCGTACGAGGCGACCGGCAGGTGGACGGAGTACGGGGAGAACATTTTCCGGCTCAAGGATCGCAAGGGTGCGGATTACCTGCTCGGGCCCACCCACGAGGAGATGTTCACCCTGCTGGTGAAGGACATCTACTCCTCGTACAAGGGACTTCCCCTCGCGCTGTACCAGATCCAGACCAAGTACCGGGACGAGGCCAGGCCGCGGGCGGGCATCCTGCGCGGTCGCGAGTTCGTGATGAAGGACTCGTACTCCTTCGACATCGACGACGCCGGGCTGGCCGCCTCCTACCAGCGTCACCGGGACGCCTACATCCGGATCTTCGACCGGCTGGGCCTGAAATACGTGATCGTCGCGGCGCTCTCCGGCGCGATGGGAGGCTCGGCCTCCGAGGAATTCCTCGCGGACTCCGAGGTCGGTGAGGACACCTACGTCCGGTGCACCAACTGCGACTACGCGGCCAACGTCGAGGCAGTCCAGGTCCCTGCCGCACCGCCGGTGGACGCCTCCGGCCTTGGTCCGGCGCACGTCGAGAACACCCCCGACACTCCGACCATCGACACCCTGGTCGCGCTGCTGAACGAGCGCTTTCCCCGCGCCGACCGGGCATGGGGGGCGGCCGACACCCTGAAGAACGTGCTCGTGCTGCTGCGGCACCCCGACGGCGGCACCGAGCCGCTGGCGATCGGCCTCCCCGGCGACCGGGAGGTCGACCCGAAACGGCTGGAGGCGCAGGTCGCTCCTGCGGAGCTGGAACCGTTCACCGAGGAACACTTCGCGCGCCACCCGGGCCTGGTGAAGGGCTACATCGGTCCCGATGTGCTCGGCACGGGGCGTGCGTCGGGAATTCGTTACCTGCTCGATCCGCAGGTCGCGGCGGGCACCGCCTGGGTCACTGGGGCGGACGCACCGGGACGGCACGTTCTCGGGCTGGTCGCCGGTCGCGACTTCACCGCCGACGGCACCATCCAGGCGGCCGAGATCCGCGACGGCGACCCGTGTCCGGTCTGCGGCCACCCGCTGGTCAGCGCGCGTGGCATCGAGATGGGGCACGTCTTCCAGCTCGGCCGCAAGTACGCGGAGGCGCTGGATCTGAAAGTGCTGGACGTGAACGGCAAACTGGTCACCGTCACGATGGGCTCGTACGGCGTCGGGGTGTCGCGGGCCGTTGCCGCGGTGGCCGAGAACTCCCATGACGAACGCGGTCTGATCTGGCCGCGCGAGTTGTCGCCGGCCGATGTGCACATCGTCATCGCCGGCAAGACGCAGGAGATCATCGATGCCGGCGAGGACCTGGCCCGGGCGCTCGACGCCGTCGGGATCTCGGTGATGCTGGACGACCGCACTGCCTCGGTCGGGGTGAAGCTGACCGATGCCGAGCTGCTCGGGGTGCCCACGATCGTGGTTGTCGGGCGCGGCGTGGCGACCGGTGTCGTCGAGTTCCGCGATCGGTTCACCGGCGACCGGCGGGACATCTCGTTGGCCGAGGTGGCGGGCGAGGTCGTCACGGTGGTGCGAACCGGCCATCTGCGGGAGCGGCAGGCCTGAGCGGCCGCGGTCACCCCTCGGGGCGCCGCACTGTGCCGGTTCCGCCGGGGGTGTTCACTCCTGGCCGGGGAACGGGACGGTCGTCGGCTTCACGCCGGCGACCTGCTTCCACATCGCGAGCCGCACCGCAGCATCCGACAGGCCGGTGAGCGCGAACCCGCGCAGTTCGGCGTCGTCGGTGGAGCCGATGACGATCCGCCAGCCCGCGGCGGCATCGGTTTCGATGTCCATTGCCAACTTCAGTGCCGACGCCGGATCCTTGACGTCCACCGAAACCTGGTACGCCGCAGCGGGTTCCGGCGGGGTGGCACCGCCCTGGATCAGCCGGGCGGTGGTGGAGTCGCGTCGCAGCAGGTGCCCGGAGCGGGCCTCGGTGATCATGTCGGCCTGGTCCCGGGCGTACGCGGCGACCAGCCCGTACGCCCAGACCGCCGCCTGCTCGGCGGCGAGTGCGGACTGCAGTGCCTTCACCGCGTCCGGCGTCAGCGGGCCGGGCGGTGCTGCGCTGGGAAGGGGTGTGGCGGACGCGCTGGTGGCGGCCGATCCCGAGGCCGATTGCGAGGCCGATCCCGAGGCCGATCCCGAGGGGTCGGCCGAGCCGCTGGCCGGCGGACCGGGGGCCGGTGTGGGCGCCGGGCTCGTCATGCCAACACCGCCCGATGACTGGCCAACGAGGCGGCGATCGATCCGTACAGCGCCGCGCGGTAGCGGGAGGCGGCGGAGATCGCGTCGGTGAACTGCACCTGTGCGGTGGCGGCGTCGCCGCGGACAGCGGAGATGATCTCCTCCGGGTTCTCGGGGAGGGCGACGGCTCCGGTCGTCGGCGCCGCGCCGCTGCTCGTCGACCCGGCGGCCGGGTCCGCGGGATTCAGCCGCGCATTCTCCTTCTCCAGGGCGGCCAGCTGAGCCTGCCGATCGTCCCGAAGGGGCGTCAGCCGGGCCGCGTCGGCCTTGTCGGCGGCGATGGCCGCATTCAGCCTGAGCAGGTGCAACCGGGTGGTCGCGATCAGCCCGTTGATCGGGTCGAGGGCGCCGGGGGTCAGCTGGGCTGTCGAGGGTTCGGGATCGCCCGAGGAGAAATAGCTGCACCCGGACAACGCGGCCGTTGCGGCGACGGCGCCGACGCCGGCGAAGAGGGTGCGCCGCGAGATCGGCGTGCCGGAACCTGTAACCACCCCGACATCATGACAGCCGCGCCGGCGTTGCCCGGACCCGCAACGCGACGCGTGGCCGGTCGGCGAGCCCGATAGGCTTCCGCACTGGTCCCGGCGACGATCGCGGGGCGTGGAGATCTACAACTCGACACCGCGGGCCGCTCGGTCGCCGATGGCGGACAGGAGGAGGCAACGATGGGAACCGGCGACGAAAGTCGGCTTCGCGAGGTGGTGGCAGAGGTGGTGACCGCGGCCGGCTACGACCTGGAGGACGTCGCGGTGCGCGCCGCGGGACGCCGCAGGGTGGTCAAGGTGGTGATCGACGCGGACGACGGTGTGACATTGGACGCCGCCGCCGACATCAGCAGGGCCATCTCGGCACGGCTGGACGAGGCCGGCGAGGCGGACCCCACCGGATCGGCGCCCTACACCCTCGAAGTCACCAGCCCCGGCGTGGGACGGCCGCTCACCTTGCCCCGGCACTTCCGCCGGGCCCGCACCCGGCTGGTCGCCCTGACCACCCAGGACGGGAAGGTGCTGACCGGGCACGTGCTCGCCGTGGACGATGCCCCGGACGAGCAGGCCGTCACCCTGGTGCTGTCCGGCCGGCGCGGGATCAGCCGGCAGCGGATCGCCCTGGCAGACATCGCCCGGGCCAGGGTGGAGGTCGAGTTCAGCCCGCCCTCGGCGGCCGTGCTGGAGGTGCTGGGCGTCCGGCCGCCGGTCGAGCCGGACGAGGTACAGGACGACGACGTGCTGGACGATGAGGCACCGGACGAGGACGGCGGCGACCCCCACATCGCAGAGGACGACGCCGAAGAGGGGCAGCGCGCGAACGGCGACGCCCCCGTCCGCAGGAAGAAAGCGAAACGATGAACGTCGACATTGCTGCGCTGCGCGCGGTCGAGAAGGAGAAGGGCATCGAGCTCGGATCCCTGATCGAGACCCTGGAGTCCGCCCTGCTGACCGCCTACCGGCACACCGAGGGACACGCGGGTCACGCCCGGGTGGAGATCGACCGCAAGACGGGGGCGATCACCGTGTGGGCGCAGGAGACGGCCGAGACCAGCGAGTCCGCCCACGAGGTGGTCCGGGAGTGGGACGACACCCCGGAGGACTTCGGCCGGATCGCGGCCACCACCGCGCGGCAGGTGATCCTGCAGCGGCTGCGGGACGTCGACAACGAGCGCACCTTCGGCGATTTCGCCGGCCGGGAGCACGACCTGATCACCGGGACCGTCTCTGCCGACGCCAAGGTCAACGCCCGCGGCGTCGTCGTGGTGAGCCTGGGCGACGTCGAGGGCATCATCCCGGCCGCCGAGCAGTCGCCCGGCGAGACCTACACGCACGGACAGCGGTTGCGCTGCTACGTCGTGTCGGTGTCCGGGGTCCGCGCGGACCCCAGATCACTCTGTCCCGCACGCATCCGAACCTGGTCCGCAAGCTCTTCGCGCTGGAGGTGCCGGAGATCGCCGATGGATCGGTGGAGATCACCGCGGTTGCCAGGGAGGCCGGACACCGGTCCAAGATCGCGGTCCGGCCGACCATCCCGGGGGTCAACGCAAAGGGGGCCTGCATCGGCCCGATGGGCTCGCGGGTGCGCGCCGTGATGAGCGAACTGGGCGGCGAGAAGATCGACATCATCGACTTCGACGACGACCCGGCCACCTTCGTCGGCAACGCGCTCTCCCCGGCCAGGGCGCTGTCCGTCACGGTCGTCGACGCCGCCGCCCGGGCGGCCCGGGTGGTCGTACCGGACTTCCAGTTGTCGCTGGCCATCGGCAAGGAGGGGCAGAACGCCCGGCTAGCGGCCCGGCTCACCGGTTGGCGCATCGACATCCGCAGCGACGCGGCGACGGAGGACGTGGCGCCGCCGGTCGCCGGCGGCTGACCGGCCGCCAGCGACCACAGCCGCAGCGGATCCGCCTGGAAACACCGGCCGCTGGGCGTCGGCCATTCGAACACGAAGGCGGTAGACTCCTATGTCGGCCCGTTCATCGAGCCCGAAAGCCGGTCGCAGCGGCCGTCCACCCTCGGGTGGCAGCGCTGCGGCAGCAGACTCCGCAGGGCCTTCCGGCCCGGTCCGGACCTGCATCGGTTGCCGGACCCGAGAACGGTCGACAGAATTACTGCGAGTTGTGGCCGTCGACGGGGTGATTGTCCCGGACCTTCGGCGCCGCCTCCCCGGCCGGGGAGCGTGGTTGCATTCGTCCACCGAATGCCTCGACGCGGCAGAGCGCCGTCGGGCGTTCGGTCGGGCCCTCCGGGTCCCCGGGCTGCCCGACACCAACGGGGTTCGGACGCTCCTGGAAGTTCAGGGGTCCCCCGGATCCGAACGACCGGAGTCCCAGCGGCAACCGGTCGCCGAGCCGCCTGAAGAACAAGAAAGCAGGTCGACCCAACGTGAGCACGCCGTGAAGCAGCAATGAGCAGCAACCGGCACATCTAGAGGGCGCGCGGGCAGTTACGACCGGCCGCCACCCTCATCCCTAAGGAGAGCAGTGGCAGGCAAGGCCCGCGTACACGAGCTTGCGAAAGAGCTCGGCAAGACCAGCAAAGAGATCATGGCGAAGCTCACCGACATGGGTGAGTTCGTCAAATCCCCGTCCTCGACAATCGAGGCCCCTGTCGTCCGCAAGTTGCGGGACGCCTTCCCGGCCGCAGCGCCGGCAGCGGTGAAGACGGATGTCCCGCACCAACGGAACCGCGCCCCACGCACCACGCCGGCACCGAGCAACGGTGCCGCGCGTCCAGGTGCGTCCGCGCCGGCAAGCCGGCCGCCGCCGCCCGCGCCGGCGGCCGCCGCGGCACCGGCGCGCCCGGCCGCAGCGGCCCCGACGCGTCCGGCACCGCCGCGCCGGCCACCGAGCCCGCGTGCCCGCAGCACCGGCGGCCCGGCCGCCGGCAGCCCCGGCCGCTCCGGTCACCGGTTCGGCCGGACCCGGCTTCCAGGCTCCGACGTCCGCTGCCGGCACCGGCCGTCGCGCAGCCCGCCGCGCCCGCGGCTGCTGCGGCTCCGCCCGCCGCAGCGACCGCGCTCGCGCCCGCGGCCGACGGCACCCGCCGCCGCGGCGCTCCGGCGTCGCCCCAGCGGCCGACGGCCGGACGGCCAGGCACCCCGCGTCCGGCGCGCCCGACCGGCGGCGTCCCCGGCGCACCGCGGCCGCCGCGGATGGGCAACAACCCGTTCGGCGTCAACCAGCCGCGCAACGCACCGCCGCGGCCCGGCGGCGTTCCCGGCGCCCCGCGTCCGCCGGCCGGTCGCCCAGGCGGCGCTCCGGGCACCGGCGCTCCCGGCACCCGGCCCGGTCCCGGCGGCGCCCGTCCCGGTGCTCCCGGTGGCGCTCCGCGTCCCGGCACGCCCGGCGGACGTCCCGCACCCGGCGGTGCCCGTCCCGGCGGCGCACCCGGCGGCGGCGGTGGCTACCGCGGTCCCGGCGGTCCCGGTGGCGCACCCGCCGGTGGCGGCGGTTACCGCGGCGGACCCGGTGGCTCGACCGGCGGTCCCGGTGGCGGCGGTGCCCGTCCCGGTGGCGGCGGTCGCGGTCGCGGTGGAGCCGCCGGCGCCTTCGGGCGTCAGGGCGGACCGGCCCGCAAGGGCCGCAAGTCCAAGAAGCAGCGCCGTCAGGAATTCGACAACATGCAGGCGCCGTCGATCGGTGGCGTAGCGCTGCCGCGCGGCAACGGCAGCGTGGTCCGGCTGGCCAGGGGCTCCTCGCTGGCCGACTTCGCCGACAAGATCGATGCCAACCCGGCCTCGATGGTGCAGGCGCTGTTCCACCTCGGCGAGATGGTCACCGCGACGCAGTCGGTGTCCGACGACATCCTCGAGCTGCTCGGCTCGGAGATGGGCTACGAGGTGCAGATCGTCTCCCCGGACGACGAGGACCGCGAGCTGCTGGATTCCTTCGACCTGTCCTACGGCGAGAACGAGGGCGACGAGAGCGATCTGGTCATCCGGCCGCCGGTGGTCACCGTCATGGGTCACGTCGACCACGGCAAGACCAAGCTGCTCGACGCCATCCGGAACACCCACGTGGTGGACAAGGAAGCCGGCGGGATCACCCAGCACATCGGTGCGTACCAGGTGGCCACCCACCTGAACGACCAGGAGCGGCTGATCACCTTCATCGACACCCCGGGTCACGAGGCGTTCACCGCCATGCGGGCCCGCGGTTCGCAGTCCACGGACATCGTGGTGCTGGTGGTCGCGGCCGACGACGGCGTGATGCCGCAGACGGTCGAGGCGATCAACCACGCCAAGGCCGCGGACGTGCCGATCGTGGTGGCGATCAACAAGATCGACAAGGAGGGGGCCAACCCCGACAAGATCCGCCAGCAGCTCACCGAGTACGGGCTGGTCGCCGAGGAGTACGGCGGCGACACCATGTTCGTGGAGATCTCGGCGAAGGCCAGGCTCAACATCAACGGGCTGCTCGAGGCCGATCCTGCTGACCGCCGACGCGGCGCTGGACCTGCGGGCGAACCCGGACATGAACGCCGAGGGTGTGGCCATCGAGGCACACCTGGACCGTGGCCGCGGCGCCGTCGCGACCGTCCTGGTCCAGCGCGGCACGCTGCACGTCGGCGACTCGATCGTGGCGGGCAACGCCTACGGCCGGGTCCGCGCCATGCTCGGGCGACAGCGGCGAGAACGTCGCGGAGGCGACCCCGTCGCGTCCGGTGCAGGTGCTCGGGTTCACCTCGGTGCCCGGCGCCGGCGACTCGTTCATGGTCGTCGAGGAGGACCGCGTCGCCCGGCAGATCGCCGAGCGCCGGCAGGCCCGTGCCCGCAAGGCACAGATCGGCAACCGTCGGCGGATCTCGCTGGAGGACCTGGGCGCAGCCCTGGCCGAGACGCAAGATCGAGCAGCTCACGCTGATCATCAAGGGCGACAACTCCGGCACCGTCGAGGCGCTGGAGGACTCGCTGCTCAAGCTCGACGTGGGCGCCGAGGTCGATCTGCGGGTGGTGCACCGCGGCGTCGGTGGGATCACCCAGGACGACATCAACCTGGCGGTGATCACGACGCGATCGTCATCGGCTTCAACGTCAAGCCGGTGCGCGGCGTGCAGGAGCTCGCCGACCGCGAGGGCGTCGACATCCGGTACTACACGGTGATCTACCAGGCCATCGACGAGGTCGAGAGCGGCGCTCAAGGGCCTGCTCAAGCCCGAGTTCGAGGAGGTGCAGACCGGAACCGCAGAGGTGCGGGAGATCTTCCGGTCCTCCAAGTTCGGCAATATCGCAGGCTGCATCGTGCGGTCCGGAGAGATCCGCCGGCAACGCCAAGGCCCGGTTGCTGCGAGGTGGGGTGGTCATCAATGACAACCTGCAGATCGATTCGCTGCGCCGGTTCAAGGACGATGCGACCGAGGTCCGCGAGGGTTTCGAATGCGGTATCGGGCTCGGCTCCTGGAACAACATCGAGATCGAGGACACCATCGAGACCTACGAGACGCGGGAGAAGCCGCGCGCGTAGCACCGGCTCCACGATGATCATGCGGCTCAGCACGCGAAACGCCGGCGACACGCCGACAGCAGCGGGATGAGCCGCATGATCAACAACCAGGTCGGGGAGAGCTGGGTCGGAATCCTCGAGTGCGACGTGCTGCTCGGCGCGGTCGATTCGCTCAAGCACAAGCGGGCGGTCGTCCGGCCGGTGCTGGCCAGGCTGCGCCGACTGGATGTGGCGGTGGCCGAGACCGGTGACCCGGACCGGCACCGCCGCGCACTGATCGCGGTCGCGGTGGTCGCGGGCGAGGTCGCCCAGGTGCACCGGGTGCTGGACAGCTGCGAGCGGCAGGTGGCCGGCGAGGTCGAGATCGAACTGCTGTCGACCCGGCGGCGGGTGTTCGGCACGCACGACGAATGACGTCGCGGCTCCATGCGTCAGCATGGTTGCCGCGGCGGGGCGCGCGTCGGTCCCAACGGACCGGCCGGCGCCCGGACAGCGCACGTGACCCACGCCCGCGTGGGCGCACCAGCACGGAAGGACACGACAACAGCCATGGCTGATACCGCCAGAGCTCGCCGATTGGCCAAGCGCATCGTGGCCATCGTCGCCACCGAGTTGCAGCACCAGGTCAAGGATCCGCGACTGGCGATGGTGACGATCACCGCCGCCACCGTCACCCCGGACCTGCGCGAGGCAACCGTCTTCTACACGGTGTACGGGGACGACGACGAGGTGCAGGCCACGGCGATGGCGCTGGCCAGCGCCACCGGTGTGCTGCGCTCAGCCGTCGGTCAGCAGACCGGCGTCAAGTTCACCCCGACCCTGGTGTTCAAGCTCGACACGGTGCCCGAAAACGCCTACCGCATCAACGAACTGCTCGCCGCGGCCCGGTCCGCCGACGCCGAGGTTGCCGAACGGGCGGCCGGCGCCAGCTACGCGGGTGACGCGGACCCCTACCGGGTGCCACGATCTGCCGACGACGACGGCGACGAGGGCGACGGGCTCTCCGTGCAGGAAGAGGACGACGGTCGCTACCCGGAGGACCGCGCCGCAGAGGCCGATGACCGTGCCGCGACGGCCGGCCCGGAGGGAACCGAAGCCGGTGGACCGGCCGGCAACGTTCGTCGGCCCGGTGGTCCCCACGGATCAGCGGGTACGGTGAGCGGGCGTCGGCGGTCGACCCTGTCGGTCATCGGAAGCGATGTTGACAGCTTGTTACCGACGTCCTCGACCATGGACGCGATTGCCATGAGGTGACACCATCGCCAGAACACCGCCCGGTCCCGCCGGGAAGCGCGCACGGGAGGTGACGTGACGGATATCCGTGCCACCCGTTCGCGCACCCCCCGCGGCACCCGCACCCGACGCCCGGTGCCGGTTCTCGCCGCCCCGATCCACGACGTGCTGGTGCCCGCCACCGAAGGGTCGGCGGTCGACACCAACCTGGAGACCGCCGTCGAGTTGCTGCTGCGGGCTCGCGATGTCGTCCTGCTGGCGCACATCCAGCCGGACGCGGACGCGCTCGGCAGCGCCCTGGCGCTGGCGATGGGGCTGTCCAGGCGGGGAATCCCGGTGGCCGTGTCGTTCGCCGAGCCGGCCGGCATCCCGGAGTCCCTGCAGGGACTGCCCGGAGCGCATCTGGTGGTCCCGCCGGATGAGCTCCCGGAAACCCCCGACCTGCTGGTGAGCCTGGACGTGGGTTCGGCGGAGCGGCTGGGCTCACTTCGACGGCTGCTCGACAGCTGCCGGCAGAGCCTGGTCATCGACCACCACGCCTCCAACACCCGGTTCGGCCAGTTCCACCTGGTGGATGCCGCCGCGCAGGCCACCGTCATCCTGGTCGCCCGGCTGCTGGACCGGCTCGAGGTGGTCATCGACAAGCCGATCGCGGAGAACCTCTACGCCGGTCTCGCCACCGACACCCACCACTTCCGGCACGCGGATGCCGACGCGCACCGGCTCGCCGCCAGGCTGATCGACGCCGGCGTCCGGCCGCCGGAATTGATGCACGCGATCACCGATTCCCACCCCTTCGGCTGGCTGAACATGTTGTCCGACGTGCTCGGCGCCGCCGTGCTCGATCCGGGCGCGGCCTGCGGTCAGGGGCTGGTCTACACGGTGATCGACCTGGCCACCCGGGCCGGTCTGCGCTCGGAGGAGCTCGACTCCGTCATCGACATCATGCGGACCGCGCAGGAAGCGGGTGTCGCTGCCGTGCTGAAGCAGACCGACGCGGACAGCTGGCAGGTGTCCCTGCGCTCGCAGGGACCCGTCGACGTCGCCGCGGTGGCCGAGGCCCTGGGCGGCGGTGGGCACGTGCGGGCAGCAGGCTTCACCCATCACGGGGATCCAGCGGTGGCGGTCGACGCGCTGCGTGCCGCCCTCGAGCGCTGACGCGGCAGATCCGGGCAATCCAGGACGTGCGAGTTCGTTCACCCTTCCTCACGATCGTGAGCCATGACACCACTTCCGGGTCGATCCGGCTTGGGTTTCGGCGGTGGCTGCGCCAGCATAGATGCATCATGGATGCACACCGTCACCCGTCCGCCGCGGACCGGGTCTACGACCACGTCAAGGTCGGCATACTCGCCCGCCGCTACGCCGACCACGACCTGCTCGCCGAGGGTGATATCGCCGCGGAGACGGGGGTGTCCCGCACTCCCGTCCGGGAGGCGCTGCTGCGCCTGGAATCCGAGGGCATGGTCCGCCTGCTGCCCAAGCGCGGTGCGCTGGTGCTGCCGGTCACCGCGCAGGAATGGCGTGACCTGCTCGCCACCCGGCTGCTGGTCGAGAGGCATTGCACCACAGCGGCAATCGTCTCCGGGCGGGGACCGGCGTTGGCCGGGGAGCTGGCCGGGTCACTCGCCGAGTTGCGGGCCGCCGCGGCAGCTGGAGATCTCGGCCGGTACACGGCGGCCGACCGGAACTTCCACGCGACCATCGTCGCCGCCGACGGCAATGCGATTCTGATCAAGCTGTATGCCAGTCTGCGGGACCGGCAGCTGCGGATGGGCGCGGCCAACCTGCTGGCCGCCGACGGGCAGCCCGATCTGGTGCGGATGGCGATGACGATCGACGACCACCAGGCGATCGCCGCCGCCATCGGTGCCGCCGACCTCGAGTTGTCCGGACGGTTGACGAGCGAGCACCTGGCGCACGCCGATCGGCTGCTGCGCGGAGTGAGCGCATGACGTCCGCCGCCGCGCTGCTGAATCGCGCCCGGGGCGCGTCCTGGTGGGTGTGGGCGGTCGGTGCCGGCGTCTACTTCCTCGCCGTCTTCCACCGCAGCACCCTGGGCGTCGCGGGCCCGCAGGCCGTGCAGCGGCTGGATCTGTCCGCCGCCCAGCTCAGTTCGTTCGTCATGCTGCAACTCGGTGTCTACGCCGCGATGCAGGTCCCCACCGGCATCCTGGTCGACCGGTTCGGTCCACGCCGGATGCTGCTGGCCGCCACCGTCACCATGGGCTCGGCCCAGCTGCTGTTCTCCCAGGTGGAGAACTACCCGCTGGCGCTGCTCGCCCGCGGTCTGCTCGGTTGCGGCGACGCGATGACCTACGTGTCCGTGCTGCGGCTGGTCGCCGGCTGGTTCCCGGGTCGCCGCTACCCGTTGATGGTGACCTTCACCGGACTGGCCGGGATGACGGGCAACGTCATCGCCACGGTTCCGCTGACCTTCTTGCTGGCCGGTTTCGGCTGGACCACCACCTTCGCAATCGCCGGGTCGCTGTCGCTGGCCTACGCGCTGCTGTTGCTGCGCCCCGGCATCGCTGCGCCGTACCGGCAGGCCGCCCGCACCGACGGAGTGCCCGGCGGCCGGCGGGTGCTGAGGGACGTGACGGGGGCGTGGCGGCTGCCGGCCGGCCGGCTGGCCTTCTGGGTACACCTGTCCACGATGGCCGGGCCGACCGCGTTCGCGGTGCTGTGGGGCTTCCCGTATCTGACCCAGGCGCTCGGCTACCGGCCCGCGACGGCGTCGTCGCTGCTGCTGATCCTGGTGGTCGGCGGCCTGGTGGCGAATCTGGTGATCGGCCCGCTGCTGGGCCGGCGCCCGGCGATCCGTGGGCCGCTCGCGGTGGCAGTCGCACTGTCCTGCCTGACGGGCTGGCTGACCCTGATCCTGTGGCCCGGGGGCACACCGCCGTTCGCGGTGGTGCTGGTGGTGGTGGCGTGCCTTCTCCGTGGGTGGACCGGCCAGTTCGGTGGGCTTCCTGCTCGCCAGGGACTACAACCCCTTGCATCGGGTGTCCACGGCGACCGGGCTGGTCAACATCGGCGGCTTCTTCGGCGCAGTGGCGATGGTCTTCGCGGTCGGCCAGATCCTGGACTGGGTCGAGCCGGGAGTCGCGGTGCACTCGGTGGATGCGTTCCGGTTGGCGTTCGTCGCGATCGCCACGGTCACCGCGCTCGGCATCTTCCGGATGATCACCTGGCTGCTGCGCACCAGGGCCGGCGTACTGGCGGCCGCAGCACGCGGCGAGGACGTGCCAGTCGTTCTCGTGGCGCATCGCTGGGACCTGGTCGACATGGCGCCAGGAACCGCTCCGGGTGGAACCGCGCCGGGGCCAGGGCCGGACGGGATGACGCGGTGACCCCCGCCCGCGACGAGCGGCCACCCGACGCCCGGCCCGCTCCCACCCTGCCCCCCGGAGGTGGCCTGCTGCTGGTCGACAAGCCGTCCGGGTGCACCTCGCACGACGTCGTCGGCCGGCTGCGGCACGTGCTGCGGACCCGGAGGATCGGGCACGCCGGCACGCTGGACCCGATGGCCACCGGTCTGCTGGTACTCGCCGTCGACCGCTCGACCAAACTGCTCGGGCACCTGGCGCTCACCGACAAGACCTACCTGGCGACCATCAGGCTGGGGGAGAGCACCGACACCGACGACGCCGACGGCACCCTCGTCGCGGCCGTCCCGGCCGGCGAGCTGTCCGACGAGGAGATCTTCGCCGGCATCGCCGCGCTGACCGGCCCGCAGATGCAGGTGCCCAGCGCGGTCTCGGCGATCAAGGTGCAGGGCCGTCGCGCGTACGACCTGGTCCGGGCGGGCGAGACCGTCGAGCTGGCGGCACGTCCGGTGACCATCGACAGGTTCGAGGTCGTCGGGCCGATCCGCCGGTCCGCTGAAGTGGTCGACGTCGACGTCCGGGTGGACTGCACCACCGGCACCTATGTCCGTTCCCTGGCAAGGGATCTCGGCGACAGGCTCGGGGTGGGCGGCCATCTGACCCGGCTTCGCCGGACCCGGGTCGGGCCGTTCGACGTCAGCGACGCAGTGGACGTCTTCGGTGCAGCGCCGCCGCCGGAGTCGGCCGCCGCGGCAGCCGGGCCGGAGGGGAGAGCGCGCCGATCCGTGCCCCGGCCACCGGTCACCCCGGAGTTTGCCGCGGCGATCGCGGGGCGCATCGTCCCGGCCGCTGAGGCGGTCCGCCGGGCGTTCCCCGTGCGCACCGTCGACGACACCGAGGCGGCCGACCTGCAGCACGGGCGCACCATTCCCGGAGTCGGGCTGACCGGCGGCACCTACGGGGCGTTCGACGGCACCGGCGCGCTGGTCGCGCTGGTCACCGAGGACGCCGGGGTGGCGCGGTCGGTGCTGGGGTGGCGGACCGCCGGATAGCTCTGGCTCGCCAGCGCCCCGCTGCGCCTGCCCGGGGGAGTCGTCAACCAGCTGAGGCAGCGACCCTGGCTGAGGCATGCGCCTTCTCGTCGGCGGCGGCGAGCCAGAAGAACACCAGCGGCACGACGATCTCCACCGCCGTCAGTGCTGCCTGGAACCAGTGCGGCCAGCCGACGTCTGCGATCGAGACGAGCCGTCCCACCGCGGCCAACAGGAAGATCGCGGCGAGGAACCGAATTGCCGTGGCTGGTATCGGTGTTTGCCGCGCCGCCCAGATCCACGCCACTCCGTACCCGACGAAGATCGCGTTGTAGAAGCGCTCTCGCGAATCGACTGTTGCGTTGGTCAGTTCCTCGCCGGGGACGGAACGGATGCCGAGCACGATGTGGTACAGGCCGATCAGGACGCAGCAGACGCCCACCAGGAGTGCGAGATACTTGAGGGTCCGTGCCACTTCCGCTCCTTGGTTGCCTCTGGATAGATCGTTCTACTGGAGCGGACGTTACGCTGGGTCGACCCGGCGGGCAACCCCTGGAATCCGCAGCCGGTCCGGGCGACCGAATCACAACCCTGGAGACACGAGTGACGACGGACACCCGCACCCGGATCGTCGACGCCGCCGGCGAGCTGTTCCGCCGGCAGGGCGTGACCGGAACCGGATTGAAGGAAATCGCGGCAGCAGCGCGAGCTCCGTTCGGCTCGATCTATCACTTCTTTCCCGGTGGCAAGAGGGAGCTGACGGACGCCGTGATCCGGACGTCCGGGCTCGCGTACGGCGAGCACGTGATGTCCATCTTCGACGCCTGTCCGGACCTGCCGGCAGCCATCGAGGCAGCGTTCGCCGGCGCCGCGGAGTATCTCGTCCGATCCGACTACGCGGACGCGTGCCCGATCGCCACGGTCGCGCTCGAGGTCGCCAGCACGGACGAATCGCTCCGGACCGCGACGGCCGACGTCTTCACCCAGTGGATCGAGGCCGGAACGGCCCGGATCCCCGCTCCGGCCCTTCCCGAGCACGTCAGGCGGCGGTTGATCATCGGCTTCGTCAACAGCCTCGAGGGTGCCTTTGTGCTGTCCAGGGCGCTGCGCAGTACCGAGCCACTCGAGGCCGCGGGCCGGATGGTACTGCTGGCCGCGCTCGCGGAATTGGCGGAGCACAGCACCTCGTGAGGGCGGGCGTCGTTCTCATGGCAGGCTGGCCGTCGGGATGTCCGGCCGACCCGGGCCGGACACCGCGGACCCGATGAACGGAGGACGGCGGCGTGGAACGCTGGCGCGGCGTGGACGAGATCCCGGCGAGCTGGGGCCGCTGCGTGCTGACCATCGGCGTCTTCGACGGTGTGCACCGCGGGCACCAGGCGCTGATCCGGGAGGCGGTCGGCACCGGCACGGCGATGGGCCTGCCCACCGTGCTGGTGACGTTCGATCCGCACCCGGCGGAGGTGGTCCGGCCAGGGAGTCATCCGGCGCTGCTGTCCACGCTGCGACGGCGGGCGGAACTCGTCGCCGAGCTGGGGGTGGACGCCTTCCTGGTGCTGCCGTTCACCGTCGCGCTGTCCCAGGTCAGCGCCGAGGAGTTCGTGCACGACGTGATCGTCGACAGGTTGCACGCTGCCAGCGTGGTGGTGGGGGAGAACTTCCGCTTCGGGCACCGCGGCGCCGGCTCGGTCGCGTTGCTGCGGGAGCTCGGACCGCGCTTCGGCTTCACCGTCAAGGGAATCGGGCTGGTGACGGAGCCGGACGCGGTCACCGTGACCTCCACCTACGTCCGGGCCTGTGTCGCCGCGGGTGATGTCGCCGCGGCGGCCGAGGCGCTCGGTCGCCCGCACCGGGTCGAGGGGTTCGTCGTGCACGGCGAGGGCCGCGGCGGCAGCGAACTCGGTTACCCCACGGCCAATCTCGACACGGTGACGCATGCCGCCATCCCCGCGGACGGCATCTACGCCGGCTGGTTCGTCCTGGGTACCAGGCGATCGCCGGCGGCCATCTCCATCGGCACCAACCCCACCTTCTCCGGCCGGGTCCGCACGGTGGAGGCGTTCGTGATCGACGAGGGTGGCAACTTCTACGGCCGCCGGGTCGCACTGGATTTCATCGCCCGGCTCCGGGACACCGAGAAGTACGACTCGGTGGAGGCACTGATCGCGCAGATCGATCACGACGTGGCGACGACCAGGTCGGTGCTGGGCCTGGGGTGAACCGCCGACCATCCGCACCGCCTGCACGGATCGACGTCCACTCTCAGCACCGTCACCCACAGTTCATCCGTGGTCGACGACAGCGAGATCATCGGGGTGCAGCGCCTGCTCGTCGTCCTGGGCCGGATGGGCGCATTGCTGACGACCAGCCTGGCCACCGCGGGGGTCGGGTCATGCTGAAGGAGCTCGGCACCATCTACATCCTGGAGGCGATCGACCTGCAGCTGGGCACGGGCATTCCGTACTCGGAGTGGACCAGCACAGCGGGCAACGGCCTGCGTGCGGTGAACACACTGGCGGTGGCGCGTTGCTGCTGATCGTCTTCCTGGCGATCACACGCTGGGACATGATCTGGCGTGACCCGGAGCGGCTGCCGATCACGACGGTGATGAAGGTTGCGATGGGCTTCTTCGTCGCCTGCATCGTCATCCGGCTGGTCGGCATCGATGGGGGTCGGTGGACCAGGGTGTGCTGTTCTCGGTCATCGCATCGGGTGTCCTGGTCGGCTTCGCCGAGGAGATGCTGTTCCGCGGGATCTTCCTGCGGTCGTTGCGGACCAACGGCCGACGGAGGCCGTCGCCGCGCTGTGGACCGCGATCGTGTTCGGGCTGCTCCATGGCATCTGGGACATGTCGACGTTCCTGCCGATCAGCAACGGGCGCAGGTGGGTGACCTTGTCCGGCATACTGCTCGCTCTGATCGGTCTGGTCCCGGGCATTGCGGTGTTCGTGTCGATCTGGCGGACCGACCGCCACCGTGGTCACCCCGGCCGGCATCGAACACCTGCAGTCGTAGCCCACGGCGTAACGTGCCTTCCGCCGATGGTGGCGAGCAACGCGCGCACCCGGAATCCGAAGGAGCACACCCGTGAACGAACACCAGATCCTCTCTCAGATCAGTTCTCTGGTGGATCAGGAGCACCAGCTGCGGACCCGGGTGCGCGAGGGTGACCTGTCCTCGCAGCAGGAGCAGGACGAGCTCGCGCAGCTGGAGGGTGCCCTGGACCAGTGCTGGGACCTGCTGCGGCAGCGGCGGGCGAAGCGGGAATTCGGTCAGAACGTCGACGACGCGCACGCCAGGCCGGTCGACGAGGTGGAGAATTACCTGCAGTAGTCCGCCCGGGGAGGCGAGGCGGCCTGCTGTTCAGCAGCCGTGCTGGTCGACGCGCGCCTCGGCGTTGTGTTGCGGCACGGGCTGCCGACCGATGTCGCGGTCGGCGATCGGCCGGGACGCGACGGGGTCGGGTGCATCGGCTGCGACAGGGGTCTGGCCGCGTCGGGCCGGCAGCTGCGGCGCCGTTCGATCCAGCGTGGGCACGCCGTGCAGGGCGTACCGCTGCTCCGCGCACAGCTCGGCAAGGGCCTGCATCACGCTGCCCCTGATCACCTTCGGAAAGCTGAAGTAGCCGTGCGGCATGCCGACGTACTCGGTGAGCCGGACGGGTGTGCCCGCCGCCTGCAGCGCACGGGCGTACCGGATCCCGTCATCTCGCAGCGGGTCGTACTCGGCTACCTGGACCAGCGCCGGGGGCAGGCCCGACAGATCGTCGGCCAGGATCGGTGAGGCCATCGCATCGTTGGCGTCACCGTCCGGCCCGAGGTAGTGGTCGCGGAAGCCCACCATGCTGGCGGACGACAGGATCGGCCAGTCGGCCCGTGCCGGGTTGCTCGGGTCGAAATCGCCGGGGGTGCGCAGATCGGTGGCCGGGTACATCAGCGCCTGGTGGGAGATCTTCGGCCCGCCGCCGTCACGCAGCAGCTGGCTGACCACCGCCGCGAGGTTGCCGCCGGCGCTGTCGCCCATCACACCGATCCGGGACGCGTCGACACCGAGCTCGCCGGCGTGCGCGGCCACCCAATTCACCGCCGCGACGCTGTCCAGCACCGCAGTCGGGAAGCGATGGGTGGGGGCGAGGCGGTAATCGACGGACACCACCACCGCGCCGACCCCGAGGCAGACCTCGCTGCACAGCCAATCCGACTGGTCCAACGCGCCGAGGGTCCAACCACCGCCGTGGAAGTGCACGATGACCGGCCCGCCGGCCGGCTGGCCGTCGGCGCGGTAGATCCGGACGGGAACCGTCTCGCCGTCCTGGGTGATGACCCGGTTCTGGGTGCGGACGCCCTTGGCAACCTTGCCGGTGACGCCCACCGCAAGCCGACCGTGGCCGGCCAGCAGCTCCTGCGCCCGGACCATCTGCTCCGGGGTCATCGTGGCGACGGAGCCGCCGGGCGCATGCGCCAGGATCCAGGCGAGTGACCGAACCCGCCAGCCGAGCTTGGCCATGGCGAACATCTCCTACTCGTCGGTAACTTATCGGTCCATCCTGCCAGGTGGGGCCCGATTCAGCGCAGCGTCGAGCCTGTTGGTCTTGGCTGCTATGACGTCCGCCCGAGCTGGGTACACCTCTGGCGTCGGTCAGAGGCGAGCCAGTGGAGGAGTCGTGCCCATCTTCGAGAACGTCGTCCGGTCCATCGAGCAGGCCGAGGCGCTCGACCCGCCGGCCGATCGGGTGGCATCGGCGCTCGACGCGGTGCTCACACCTGGTTTCCGCAGGGTGCTCAGCGGAGCCTGGCTCGGACACCCGGTCCACCCGATCCTGGTCACCGCCCCGATCGGCGCCTGGGTGTCGGCGAGCGCATTGGATCTGACCAAGGGCAATGAGGTGGCGGCCCGAAAACTGGTCGGCCTGGGGTTGGTCTTCGCCACCGGCGCCGTCGTCACCGGGGCATCTGACTGGCGCGGGACCGTCGGCCGGGCCCGCCGGGTCGGCTTCGTGCACATGATCGTCAACTCGCTCGGGCTCGTGTTGTACACGGCATCCTGGCGGGCGCGGGCCGGTGGCCGGCACCGCCGCGGAATGGTGCTGGCGCTGGTCGGGGCGCTGCTGCTCAGCGGCGGCGGGTACTTGGGCGGTCATCTCACCTACGCGCTCGGTGCCAACGTCGATGCCGGCGGGGCCGCGTCCGATGACCTGGCCGAGGCGCTGCTGGTCAGCTGAGCCGGCCCGCTCGGAGTTCCGAAGGTCGGTTTCCCCCGGCGATGAGCCTCGGTGCGGTCAGCCGTCGTCGACCGGGATCCTGCCCCGGAAGCGTTGTGCGGCAACCAGAAGGGTGCTGTCGCCGCTGCGGGCGTGTTCGCGGAGGGCGGCCTCGGTGAGCTTGATGACGTGCTCGTCACCGTGCTCGATCGCCCGCGGCGCCAGGGTTTCCAGCAGCGGTCCGGGGTCGAGGTCCACGGAGCGTGCCTCTGCCGGCCTCGCCGGCGCGGCGAACGCCGCCACGATCCCGCCGACCACCTGCCAGGCGGCCGCGACACTCGGCATCCGCCACGGTGCCGGCAACGCGGGTAGCACCATCCTGACCGCCGCCGGCGCCGTCACGGTGTGGCAGAAGGCGATCGGCGCGTCGTCGCGGGCGGCGAGAACACGAGCGGCGGCGGCGATCAGATCGTCCAGCGCGCCATCGGGTTCGACTGCGGCTCCCCAGCGGTCAAGGGCCGTGGGCAGGGACGGCAGGGCGGTCAATGAGTGGAGGCGGCCGATGATGCCCGGCCCGTCGGAACTCACCGCCGGATCGAGGCGCGGCAGGTTCCGGACCGCTGCCACGGCACGCAGCGGGCCCTGCAGTCTCGGGTTGCCGGGGAGGGTCTGATAGCGGGCCGCCCAGTACGCCAAACCTTGGGCGAGCTCGTCCACCAGGAGCGGGTCGGGGCGGCCCGATGCCTGGAGTTGCACTGCCTCCCGCAGTGCCCGCACGGCGTGCGCGGTGCGGATGACGCCGTGCGCCGCGCTGGCCGCCATGCCCGGCAACAGCCGTGGCCACCAGCGGAGAAGCAGATCGTGCCAGGCCATCTCACGGGAGTCCCGGCGGATCAGCTCGGTCCAGTCACCGATCAGGCGCTCGTCGCCGAGATGCTCCTGCCAGCTGTCCGCGGTGAGCCCGAGCAGCACATCGGGCGCCGGTCGGAGTCGGCGGCGGTACCGGTCCACCCAGGCCGGTATCGATGGTGCGCCACCGATCTTGGTCAACGCCTCCGCAGCCATCGGGCCGTGGTTGGCCAGGAATCCGTTGAATTCCGGGCCTGACCCCTGCAGTCTGTCCAGGGCATCCAGCAGCGCGTCGTCGGGCATGGGCCATTGTGATCCAGCCGAACCCCGGCGACGAGGTGCAATCGGGTGCCGCCGGGATCCAGCTGGCTCGAGCTCAGACCTGCCCGCTCGGATGGATTTTGACCTCGGTGGCCTTCACCGCGAAATAACCGGGCTTACCGGGGACGAGATCGAGGTCGGCGGCGGCGCCGGCGGTGATGTCGGCGAGCAGACCGTCTGTCCCACCGGTGGTGTCGGCGGCATGGATCCGGAGCAGTTCGCCGCGTGGCTCCAGTTCGGTGACGGTGACCGCAAGGTGGTTGCGCGGACTGCCGGTGGGCGGGGTGAGATGGACCGCGACGGCGGCGGGGCTGAACACCGCCACGGCGCGCTGTCCGACCCGGCACGCCGGGTCGAGGATGCCGTGCACGCGCGTTCCGTCCGGGGTGAGCAGGCCGTGGTCGTCGGCGGTTCCGACGAGCAGGTTGATCCCGGCGATGCGGGCGGCGAAGGCCGACCGGGGGTGGGCCAGCACGGTGCGGGTAGGTCCGTCCTCGGCGATTCTGCCGCCGTCCAGCACGACCACCCGGTCGGCCAGCGACAGCGCGTCCACGAGGTCGTGGGTGACCAGCAGGGCTGTGCGGCCGGTGTCCCGCAGCACCTTCCGCAGCAGCTGCCGGATGGCCGGGGCGACAGCGACGTCGAGCGCCGCCATCGGTTCGTCGAGCAGCAGCAGGGCGGGGTCGGCGGCCAGTGCCCGGGCGATCGCGATCCGTTGGGCCTGGCCGCCGGAGAGCTGAGCTGGCCGACGCCCGGCGAATTCGGTGGCGTCCACCGCGGCGAGCCAGCGCGCCGCCAGGACCTTCGCGTCCGTCCGGCTGTCGCCCCTGCTGCGCGGGCCGAAGGCGACGTTCGCCGCCGCGGTCAGATGCGGGAACAGCAGGGCCTGCTGCGCCAGCAGCACCACTGCCCGCCGGTGGGCGGGCACCCACACCCGCCGGTCCACGTCGACCAGCACGGTCCCGTCCAGGGTGATGCGGCCGGCGTCGGGTCGCAGAAGGCCGGCAATGAGCGACAGCAGGGTGGACTTGCCGGCCCCGTTCGCCCCGAGCACCGCGACCACCTCACCGGGTTGGACGTGCAGCTCCACGTCCACGCCGCGTTCTTCGGCGATCGCCTGCACACTCAATGCCCCGGCCGGCCGGACCGGTGCGGTGACCGGCATCGTCACCACGCCCCCCGGCCCGCCCTGCTCCTGGTGGCCAGCACGATGAGCACCGCCACGATGACCAGGACCAGGGAAAGCGCCACGGCGGCGTCCGGATCGGTTTCGCGCTGCAGATAGATCTCCAGCGGCAGGGTGCGCGTGGTGCCTTGCAGACTGCCCGCGAAGGTCAGCGTCGCTCCGAATTCCCCCAGCGCGCGCGCGAATGCCAGGACGGCACCCGAGAGCAGTCCGGGCAGCACGAGCGGGATGGTGACCCGTCGCAGCACCGTCGTGGGCCCCGCGCCGAGGGTGGCGGCGACGGCCTCGTACCGTCGGCCCGCGGTGCGCAGCGAGCCCTCGAGGCTCAGCACCAAGAACGGCAGCGCGACGAAGGTCTGGGCGACGATCACCGCGGTGGTGGAGAACGCGATCTGCAGGCCGAGGACCTGAAGGCTGCCGCCGAGCAACCCCTGCCTGCCGTAGGTGTAGATCAGCGCGATGCCGCCGACCACCGGCGGCAGCACCAGGGGCAGCAGCACCAACGACCGGGCCAGCCGCAGCCCGGGAAACGACGCCCTGGCCAGCACCAGCGCCATCGGCGTGCCCAGCACGACGCAAAGCACCGTGCTGGCGGTCGACGTCTTCAGGCTCAGCCACAGGGCGGCCACCGACGACTCGGACGTGATCAGCTCGACGAATGCGGACCACTGGACGCGGGCCAGCACGGCCAGCAACGGGAGCAGGACGAAGGTCCCGCCGGCCACGGCGGGCACGAACACCCAGCGGGGCAAGCCGGACGCGGCTGCCCGCCTCCGGCGGCGACGGGCTGGAACTGTTGTCCTCGTTGCCATCTCAGGTGGATCCGGACCACGCCGGGCCGGCGGTCATGGTGCGGGCTGGAATCCGGCGTCTGCGAGCACCTTCTGGCCGCCCGGTCCGGTGACCAGGGCCACGAACTGCGTCGCCAGTTCCGGTTGGGCAGCCGCAGACAGCGTGCCGATCGGATAGACGTTCACGACGGCGGCCGCTTGCGGGAAGTCGACTTCGGTGACCCTGTCGCCGGCGATCTTGGCATCGGTCACGTACACCAGGCCCGCGTCGGCCTGCCCGCTGGTGACCTTGCCCAGGACGTCGGTGACCGAGTTCTCCTCGCTCACCGGGGTCAGGGCCACCCCGGTGTTGGTCTCGACCGCTGCCACGGCAGCTCCGCAGGGCACCTGCGGGGCGCAGACCACCACGGCCAGTCCGGGCTTCGCCAGGTCGGCGAAGCCGTTGACACCGGCGGGGTTTCCGGGTGGCGTCACGATCGTCAGGGTGTTGCGGGCGAAGTCCACCGGGGTACCGGACACCAGGTTCGCGGCGGACACCTTGTCCATGTTCTCGGTATCCGCGGACGCGAACACATCCGCTGGGGCACCGGCGGTGAGCTGGGCGACGAGGTCCGATGAGCCGGCGAAATTGAACGTCACGGTCGACCCCGGATGCTGGGCCTGGAACAGCTTCCCGATATCGATGAAGGTGGACTTCAGTGACGCTGCCGCGAACACCGTCAGAGTGCCCGCCTCGGCGGTTACCGATGCTCCGGTACCCGACGACCCGGCGGCTCCGGTGGTCGTGGCCGGCGCGGTGGCACTGCTCGAGCTGCAGCCGACCAGCAAGAAGAACGTACCCAGCCCCGCCCCGAGAATGACCCGGGCCCGGGTTCTCCTGCGGGGCCGAATCATGAGGCGCCGCCTGCAGGGGTCTCGACGATCACCGTGGTCGCCTTCACCACGGCCACTGCCAACCGTCCCGGCTCGAGCTGCATCTCGCGGGCGGCTTCGCTGCTCATCAGGGACACCACGGTGTGCGGTCCGCACTGCAACTCCACCTGCGCCATCACGCCGTCGGCGATCACCTTGGTCACCAGGCCGACGAACCGGTTCCGCGCCGACCGACCGATGCCGGACGGGTCCGGTGGCGGGGTCGCCGCGTGGTGCTGCGCGAAGGCCGCCAGCGACACCCCGTCGATGACCTTGCGGCCCACCTCGTCCTTTGCGGCGGGCAACGACCCGGCCTCGACCCACCGGCGGACGGTGTCGTCACTCACGGCGAGCAGCTCGGCTGCCTCACGGATTCGGAACTGCGGCATGAGCGGCACTCTACGACCGCATCGGCGGCTCCAACAAGTCAGTGGAGTGGCAGATGAGGATCGGGTGGCGCGCTCGGCACGCCGAGTCGTGCGCCGACGGGTCGCGGCGGGTGGCGGCATCGGCGACACGAACACCTTTGCCCGGCGCCTTCGGACTGCAACGGCTCCGGGCAGCGGGGGTCGATCGGGCCCGGAGCACGCGGCCCTTCACCGGCAGGCTTTCGGTGAGTTGGCCGCGGACCGCCGACCAGGAACCGATCAATGTCGGGGACCGGCGCTACAACCCGCTGTACCGTTATGGCTACGGGCTGCAAACGCGGCAGTCGCACTGACCAGGCCATCGGTGGGTGATGCGCCCGCGACCGGGTGACCGGATGGGCGCATCACCGCTGGTAGACTTGTCCGTTGGGTCCGGCTGCAGTCCGTGGCGGCCGGTACCGTCATCCCCCCGACAGATTCCGTTCGGAGCGGGACGTGCACGTGACAGACACACCGAGGAGCACGACCTGTGGCGTTGACCACTGAGCAGAAGAAAGAAATCCTGAGCGAGTACGGCCTGCACGAGACCGACACCGGTTCGGCCGAGGCGCAGATCGCCATGCTGAGCAAGCGGATCTCCGATCTCACCGCTCACCTCAAGGAACACAAGCACGACCACCACACCCGCCGCGGCCTGCTGGGTCTCGTCGGCAAGCGTCGTCGGCTGCTGCGGTACCTGCAGACCGTCGACATCAACCGCTACCGCTCGCTGATCGAGCGGCTCGGCCTTCGCCGATAGCGCCTCGCGGGTCAGGGGAGTGGACGTACTGCTCCCCTGACGTCGCGCCGGCCGATCGACGACAGGAACGGCCCCGCGCCCGCGGCGGCCGACAACTGAACAACCACCAGTGCCACCTCGTGCCATCCGCATCGCCAGAGACAGTCCTGACAGCGGCGACCATCACGGCCGGTCCTCGGTAGTGGCCACCGGAACGGAGCGGCGCGCGCCCGCGCCCGGCGTTCCGGCGGCTTCGATCGAAGGCCGGCACGCCAAGGATCAGCGCCGCTCGCCGATGCGCACTTCACGACGTGGCTCCATCCAGCCGGATCGGCTGGGACAAGAGGAGACACATGTCAGACCCCACCGCCCACAGCGCGTCCGCCGTCATCGACAACGGCGCGTTCGGCACCCGCACCATCCGCTTCGAGACCGGCCGGCTGGCCCAACAGGCCGCCGGATCCGTTGCGGCGTTCCTCGACGAGGACACCATGCTGCTGAGCGCCACCACGGCCGGCAAGCACCCGAAGGAGCAGTTCGACTTCTTCCCGCTGACGATCGACGTCGAGGAGCGGATGTATGCCGCGGGCCGCATCCCGGGCTCGTTCTTCCGTCGCGAGGGCCGGCCGTCCGAGGATGCCATCCTGACCTGCCGGCTGATCGACCGGCCGCTGCGCCCGACCTTCAAGGCGGGCCTGCGCAACGAGGTCCAGGTCGTCATCACCGTGATGGCGCTCAACCCCGACGAGCTGTATGACGTGCTCGCGATCAACGCCGCGTCCGCGTCCACCCAGATCTCCGGACTGCCGTTCTCCGGCCCGGTCGCGGGTGTCCGGGTGGCGCTGATCGCCGACGAGTCCGGCACCAGCCAGTGGGTCGCGTTCCCGACCCACACCCAGCTGGAGAAGGCCGTGTTCGACATGGTCGTCGCCGGCCGCATCGCCGGCGATGACGTCGCGATCATGATGGTCGAGGCAGAAGCAACAGCGGCCACCATCGAATTGATCGCCGGCGGCGCCACCGCGCCGACCGAGGAGGTCGTCGCCGAGGGCCTCGAGGCCGCGAAGCCGTTCCTGAAGGTCTTGTGCGAGGCTCAGTCTGAATTGGCGGCGCTGGCCTCGAAACCGGTCGCCGACTTCCCGGTGTTCCCGCCCTACCAGGACGACGTCCTGGAGGCGGTCACCGCCGCCGCCGAGTCCGCGGGTCTGGCGCAGGCGCTGACCATCCCCGGCAAGCACGACCGGGACGACCGCACCGACGAGATCAAGGCCGCCGTCTACGAGCAGCTCGGCGAGCAGTTCGCCGGCCGCAGCTCCGAGATCGGCAACGCCTTCCGCTCGGTGACCAAGAAGCTGGTCCGCCAGCGCGTGCTCACGGACAAGGTCCGCATCGACGGCCGCGGGCTGACCGACATCCGCACCCTGGGTGCCGAGGTCGGCTACCTGCCGCGGGTGCACGGCAGCGCGCTGTTCGAGCGCGGCGAGACCCAGATCCTGGGCGTCACCACGCTGAACATGCTGCGGATGGAGCAGCAGCTGGACACGCTGTCGCCGGAGAACCGCAAGCGCTACATGCACAACTACAACTTCCCGCCGTACTCCACCGGTGAGACCGGTCGGGTTGGTTCGCCCAAGCGCCGGGAGATCGGCCACGGAGCGCTCGCCGAGCGCGCCCTGGTGCCGGTGCTGCCCAGCCGCGAGGAGTTCCCGTACGCCATCCGTCAGGTCTCGGAGGCGTTGGGCTCCAACGGTTCCACCTCGATGGGCTCGGTCTGCGCCTCCACGTTGAGCCTGCTCAACGCCGGTGTGCCGCTGAAGGCGCCGGTCGCCGGCATCGCGATGGGTTTGGTCTCGGACACCGTCACCGCCGAGGACGGAACGTCGTCCGTGCAGTACGTCGCGCTGACCGACATCCTCGGCGCCGAAGACGCCTTCGGTGACATGGACTTCAAGGTCGCCGGCACCAAGACCTTCGTCACCGCGCTGCAGCTGGACACCAAGCTCGACGGCATCCCCTCCGAGGTGCTGCGCGGCGCGCTGGTCCAGGCCCGGGACGCCCGGTTCACCATCCTCGAGGTGATGAACGAGGCGATCGACGAGCCGGATCCGATGAGCCAGTTCGCGCCGCGGATCACCACCATCAAGGTCCCGGTCGACAAGATCGGCGAGGTCATCGGGCCGAAGGGCAAGATGATCAACTCGATCACCGAGCAGACCGGCTCGGACATCGCGATCGAGGACGACGGCACGATCTTCGTGTCCGGGCCGGACGGCATCGCCGTGCAGGCCGCGATCGACATCATCAACTCGATCGCCAACCCGCAGCTGCCCAAGGTCGGCGAGCGGTTCCTCGGGACCGTCGTCAAGACCACCGCGTTCGGCGCGTTCGTCTCGCTGCTGCCGGGCCGTGACGGCCTGGTGCACATCTCGAAGCTGGGCAGCGGCAAGCGGATCGCCAAGGTCGAGGACGTGGTCAACGTCGGCGACAAGCTGCAGGTCGAGATCGCCGAGATCGACGCCCGCGGCAAGATCAGCCTGGTTCCGGTCCAGGCCGGCTCCGACGAAACGGCCGCCGGCTCCGCCAACGGCTCGGCCGACGCCGTCGCCGCGCAGGTCTGATCGGTGGCTGCTCGCACCAAGACCCGGGTCCTCGAACGCGGGGTCGACGGTTCGACGGTGACGTCCTCGGAGCTGCCCGGCGGTCTGCGGGTGGTCACCGAGAGCGTCCCCGGTGCGCGCAGCGCCTCGGTCGGCGTCTGGGTGGGCGTGGGGTCCGTCGACGAGACCCCACGCCTGGCCGGCGCCTCGCACTATCTGGAACACCTGCTGTTCAAGGGCACCAAGTACCGCTCCGGTTACGACATCGCCGACGCGGTCGACGCTGTCGGCGGGGAGCTCAACGCGTTCACCTCGCACGAGTACACCTGCTACTACGCAAGAATTCTCGCCGAGGAGGCCCGGCTCGCCGTCGGCCTGGTGTGCGAGGTCGTGCTGGACGCCACCATCGCCGCAGCGGACGTCGACACGGAGCGGATGGTGATCCTCGAGGAGATCGCCATGCGCGACGACGACCCCGAGGACACCCTCGCCGATGTCTTCGCCACCGCCGTGTTCGCCGGGCACCCGGTGGCCGCACCCGTCATCGGGTCCGTGGACACCATCGCCGCGATGCGCCGCAGCCAGGTGGCCGGCTACTACCGGCGCCGGTACAACCCCGACAAGATGGTTGTGGCCGTCGCCGGCGGGGTCGATCACGCGGATGTCGTCCGGTGGGTGAAGGCCGCGTTCCGCGACCGGCTGACCCGGGACGGTGCGGCGTCGGCGCCGGCGGCGTTCCGCAGCGGCAGCGCCGGCCGGGTGGCGCCGCTCCGGCACGCCGTCGTGGTCGAGCGGGACACCGAACAGGCGCACCTGTGCATCGGCGTGCCCGCCGGTTCCCGCAACGATCCGGAGCGGACGACCCTGTCGGTGCTGTCCGCCGCGCTGGGCGGGGGGATGAGCTCCAGGCTGTTCCGGAGCATTCGCGAGGAACGCGGTCTGGCCTACTCCTGCTACTCGGCCGCGTCGGCCTACGCCGACACCGGGTCGTTCTCGGTGTATGCCGGATGTCAACCCGATCATCTCGGGGAGGTCGCGAAACTGATCGGCCAGGAACTCGCGCTGGTGGCCGAATCAGGCTTGCACCGCGAGGAACTCGCCCGGGTCAAGGGCCAACTGACCGGCTCGCTGATCCTCTCCCTCGAGGACACCGAATCCCGGATGAGCAGGATCGGAAAGACCGTCCTGGTACGCAAGGAGTTCCGGTCCATCGAGGACGAGATCGCGGCAATCCGAGCGGTCACCGCGCAGGACGTGGGAGCGTTGGCCACGCGGTTGCTGAGCCGTCCGCTGTCCGCTGCGGTGGTCGGACCGTACGCTTCACGCGATGATCTTCCCGCGGAGCTGACCGAGCTGGTCGGCTGACCGCGGCCGACAGGGCCGGGCGGGAGTGCAGCCGGATCGGCCAGCAGTCGCACCGGTAGGCACGGGGCCAACGACGTATCGAGACGAGGCGGCACGATGACGCAGACGCAGCTGGTGCAGCGGTGACTGACGAACTGCTGCGGGTCGGCGTGATCGGCGCCCGTGGTCGGATGGGTCAGGCGACGTGCCAGGCGGTGGTCGAGGCCGAGGACATGGACCTGGTCGCTGCCGTCGACGCCCGCGACTGGCTGTTCTCGGTCGCCGACGCCGACAGCCAGGTGGTGGTCGACTTCACCCATCCCGACGGGGTGATGGACAACATCCGGTTCTGCATCGACCACAACATCCACGCCGTGGTCGGCACCTCCGGCTTCACCGACGAGCGGCTGGACACCATCGGTCACTGGCTGGCGGCCAAGCCGGATCTCGGCATCATGGTGGTGCCCAACTTCGCCATCGGCGCCGTGCTCGACCGCCCGGTTCGCCCGCGAGGCCGCCCGGTTCTTCGAATCGGCGGAGGTCATCGAACTGCACCACACCGGCAAGGTGGACGCGCCGTCGGGCACCGCGGTGTCCACCGCCAGGGCCATCGCGGCCGTCCGCAAGAACGCCGGGTTGGGTGACGTGCCCGATGCCACCACCCTGGAGACCGACGGAGCCCGCGGCGCCCGGATCGACGGCATCCACGTGCATTCCGTCCGGCTGCCCGGACTGGTCGCGCATCAAGAGGTCATCCTGGGCAATGGCGGTGAGACGTTGACCATCAGACACGATTCGCTGCACCGGTCGTCGTTCATGCCCGGTGTGATGACCGCGGTCCGCGCCGTGTCCGGCCGGCCCGGTCTGACGGTCGGACTAGAGCAGCTCCTGGGCCTGGACTGACAGTGCCTCTCCCATCCACCCCGCAGTTCAGCAACGCCGCGCAGGTCCACCAACGGCGCTGCCCAGCAAGCGGCGAGAGGGACGCACCCGAGTGAACAAGGGCGTGCGCATCCGCATCGTCGTCGGTGTGCTGGTCGCCGTGCTGCTGGTCTACTTCTGGCTGCTCGCCGGGCGCGCCGTCGCGCTGATCACCTCCGGTTCCGCGGCCGGCGTCGCGCTGGGGATCGGTGTGTTGCTGCTGCCGATCATCGGGCTGGTGCTGGTCTTCTACGAACTGCGCTTCGGTCTGCAGACGCAGCGGCTGGCCCGCCGACTGGCCGCGGACGACCTGTTGCCGGACGACTCGGACCTTCCCCGGCGGCCGTCCGGCCGGGTGGATCGGGACGCTGCCGACGCCAGGTTCGAGACGATCAGGGACGAGGTGGAGGCGGCCCCGCGGGACTGGCGGGGCTGGTACCGGCTCGCCCATGCCTACGACATCGCGGGGGACCGCAAGCGTGCCCGGGCCACCATGCGCCATGCCATCGCGCTGGCCGGGGGTTCGACGGAGCCCGCGCCGGAGGGCTGAGCCTGCTGGAGGGTTGATCGCGCTGCCGGACGGCTGATGCCTACGGGACGAGCCCGCGGCACCGCGGCATCTTCAGACCGCCACCAGATCCGCGCTGCCGGAGAACCTGATCTCGAAGATCGGCTCCCCGCCGGTGTCCAGTTCCCGGCGCAGCCCGTCGGCCGACCAACCGGCCGAGGCCAAGAAAGCCGCGGTGGCTTTGTCCGTCTGCGGTACCCACCACGTCGCGGCGGTCGCACCCAGCCGGCGGAGTTCCGCCGCCGCTGCCGCCAGCAGCCGTCCGCCGTGGCCGCGTCGCCCCCACCGCGGAACGACATACAGCACCTCGATCTCGCCGATCGGAGCGAGCAGATTGCTGTCGTCGACATCGGCGGACACGGCCGCGAAGCCGACCGGGTCCGGGCCCTCGAACGCGAGCAGAACGGGGCCGCCCTGGCGGAGTCGGGCGTCCCACGACGCCGCATGGGCCGCCGGGTCGGCCATCACCACCGCGGCCGGCAGCAGATCCGCGAAAGCCTGCTGCCAGACCTGGATCTGCAGCCCGGCGACGGTCGCGGCATCGACCGCGGTCGCTCGACGCACGGTGCTCTCCGCCACCACACCCCCTGAACTCGTGGACGTCTCAGCATGCCATCCGCCGGGTGGGTGATCTGCCCGAGCCCGTGGATCGGGCAGCTGCCGGCGGCTCGATCCGGCCTGCTGGTCGCGCAGTCAACGGCTGAGGGGCGGGAACTCGTCTTCGTCGATGAACTCGGCTTCATCGGCCTCGATGGGCGCAGCGTCGACGGTCGGCGCGGCGGATCCGGTGCGGTACCGGTACGTGGTGCCCTCGTCGAGCTCCACGAACGTCTCGATGTCGCTGCGGGTCCAATGCAGCACGAGCTGACCGCAGCGTTCGGAGAGCTCGGCCGGGGTGCCGAATTCGGCGACATCCACCACCGGGACGTCGGCCGGAGTGGTCATCGGCTCGACCGGGGCAAGCAGAGGCCCGTAACGCCGCCGGATCGCGTCGCCTTCCGTCATCGGCGGCGTGTGGTGCTGCAGGCAGCCCGGTCACGTCGGCAGCGGCTGTGGCGCGTGCATCCAGCGCTTCAGATCCAACCCGACCGTCGACAGATAAGGTCTTCGGTGAAATTCACCGGCGGCGCCAGCGGCACGGCGGAATGCCAACCGCTGGGCGTCGACAATTCGGCGTTCACCGCCCTGCTCCCGACACACCCCGATAGGACAACCGGACGACGACCGTGTTGGTCAGCTTGACGCAGGGGCCGGAACCCGAGGCGCTCGATCGTGATCCATCAGGCACACTGCTCGGCATGCGGGAGAGCGACGACGACGGCGCGGGCGCGGGGAGCCTGGGAGCCACTTACCTCGCCATCCATAGACGCTGCGCGGCAGGACATTCCGATAGCGACCACACAGTCGGGACGCCTCCCCGCGGCAACGACTCGCCGTCGTCCGCACCGATTCGGCCGGCGAGGGCTGGATGAGCACGCCCGCAGCCTCCAAGGTCCGGCCGGCGGTCGCCTCGGTCGACGTGACGGACGCCCAAGCCCGGCGGATCGCAATCGCCGCCCAGCAATTGGCGACCCCCCTCCCGCCGCCCGGGGACTCCGCCGCGCGCCCGATCAACCGGGGGCACCTGGGCAGGCTGGTGAAGTCCATCGGGCTGTTGCAGATCGATTCGGTCAACGTGCTCGCTCGCGCGCACCTGCTGCCGGTCTTCAGCCGGCTCGGGCCCTACCCGTACCCGCTGTTCGAGGGAGCGGCCTGGCCGCGCCGCAGCACGGACCGGCTGCTGGTCGAGGCCTGGGCGCACGTCGCGTCCCTGGTGCCGGTGGACATCCAGCCGCTGCTGCGGTGGCGTCAGGAGGAGTGGGCCGCCCGCCCGTCACCCCGGATCGACGCCATCCATGGCCAGCATCCCGGATTCCTCGACGCGGTGTTGGCCGTGCTCGACGAACGGGGACCGAGTTCGGCGGGGGACATCGAGAAGGCCCTGGAAGCCCCCGGGCGTGGCACGTCCGGCTGGTGGGAATGGTCGGTCACCAAGGTCGCCTGCGAGTATCTGTTCATGATCGGCGCGATCGGCGTCGCCTACCGGCGGGGCTTCGAACGGTGCTACGACCTGATCGACGAGGTCCTTCCGGCGGCGGTGAGCGCGACGCCGACCCCGCCGATCGACGACGCGAAACGGGCGCTCACCGCACTTGCCGTGCGCTCGCACGGCATCGGCACGGTCGGCGACATCGCCGACTACTACCGGCTCAGCGTCGCCAGCACCCGCGCCGCACTGCACGACCTGATCGAATCGGGCGAGGTCCTGCCGGCGCGGGTGCGCGGCTGGAAGGAGCCCGCGTACCTGCACCGCGACGCCCGGGTGCCGCGAAAAGTGAGCGGCACGGCCCTGCTGTGCCCGTTCGATCCGTTGGTCTGGGAACGGGCCAGGACCGAGCGGCTCTTCGACTTCCATTACCGGATCGAGATCTACACGCCGGAGCGGCAGCGCCGGTTCGGCTACTACGTCTTTCCGCTGCTCATCGGGGAACAGTTGGTCGGGCGGTTCGACCTGAAGGCCGACCGTGCGACAGCTCGACTGCTGGTGCAGGCCTCCTGGGTGGAGGCGGCCGCCGATCCGGTCGCGACCGCCGACGCAGCGGCAGTCGAGCTGGCCCGGATGGCGAGCTGGCTGGGTTTGTCGGAGATCGTCGTCATGCCGCGCGGCGACCTGTCGCCGACGCTGGCGGCGCGACCCGGCATGGTCGTCGGTAACCTTCGCGGGTGACAACTCTGCCGGCTTCGGTCGCGGCCGGCCACCCGTCCACGGCGACCGTCGGCCGGGATGTGCTCGCCGCCGGTGGATCGGCCGCGGACGCCGTCGCGGCGATGATCCTCGCCGGCTGCGTCGCCGAGACCCTGTTCACCGGGCTCGGCGGGGGCGGATTCGCAACGGTCTACGACGCGCGCACCCGCCAGGTTCACTGCCTGGATTTCTTCGTCGCGGTGCCCGGGCCTCGACGGCACCGTGCCGGCAGCCGGCCCGGGCGATCCGGGTCGCCTTCGGCGACGTGGAGGTGCCCTACGCGGTCGGCGGTCCGAGCGTCGCGGTGCCCGGCACGCCGCGCGGGGTGGCGGCCCTGCACGACGCGTTCGGGCGACTGCCGTGGAGCGAGATCGTCGGGCCCGCAAGACGTCTGGCCACGCACGGCACGCCGTTCCCACTCGCCCATGCGCAGCTGCTGCCGGACGTCGCCGCCGCGATGGTGCTGGGTGACGGCGTCGCGGTGTACTCCAAGCCGGACGGCAGCGGCGGCCGCCGGCACCTGGCCGGCGGTGAGACCCTGCACCACGAGGGTCTGGCCGACACGTTGGACGATTACCTGAATTTCGGCCCGGAGGCATTGACCACCGGCCGCCGGGGACGGGATTTCGTCGCGGCGGTCCGCGCCGACGGCGGCGCCCTGTCCGAGGAGGACGTCTCGCAGTACCACGTGCGCGAACTCCCCGTGCTGCACGTGCCGTTCGGCCCCGGGGTGATCAACGTCCGGGCCGACGATCTCGATCATTTCGGTGCGACGGCCGCCGCAGTTGAACGGTCGCTGCATCACAGCAGCGCCGTCGACCGTGCCCGCAGCCTCGTTCGGGCGCTCCGCGCGCCCCGGCCGTGCGCTCCGAGACGACCACCGTGGTGGCCGTTGACGAGCACGGAAACGCCTGCGCGGCAACACATTCCCTCGGCCTCGGGTCGGGGATCTGGACGGGCGGGGTGCACGGGAACTCGATGCTGGGGGAGGGCGAGCTGCTCCGCGCCGAGCTGCGGCCGGGCGAGCGGATGCCGTCGATGATGGTGCCGATGGTGGTCACCGATCCGGCCGGCGGCCTGCTGTTCACCGGCGGTGCCGCGGGCGGCAGCCGGATCCGCTCGGCGCTGCTGCAGGTCCTCACCAAGATCGTGGTCGACGGCCACGCGGCCGCCGAAGCGGTTGCGGCGCCCAGGATGTCGGTGACCCCGCAGGCCGTCCACCTGGAGCCGGGTTTCCCTCGCGAGGTGATCGAGGCCCTGGAGGCAGGACGGCGAGGACGTCGTCGCAATGGCCCGAGCAACGGCCCTACTTCGGCGGCGTCGCGGTGGTCGCCGCCGACGGGCCGGCGGCGGACCCGCGGCGCGGCGGGCTGGCGCTGCGGCTGGTGCCCTGACCGGCCGGTCACCTCGGCCCCTCAGGCGTGCAGGCGCCCCACCGACGGGCGTCGATGGGGCGCCGTTTGGTGCTGGCAGCCAGCCGGGTCAGACGGTGACCGCCCTGCGGACCCTGATGTTGCCGGAGGTGGTGCGCACCCTGAGCTCGAGCAGCGGGGCGTCCTGATCGTCGTCCTCGGTGGGCGCCGAGTCGCTGACCGGCAGGTCGGTGTCGGTGCGACCGGAGACGGTGCTGAAATCGACCGCGGCGAGCGAGCCGGCATGGATGCCGATCTCGACGTCACCGGACACCGCGACCAGTTCCACCCGGCCGGACCTCACGTCCAGCACCCGGATTTCCCCGGACACGGTGCGCGCGTTCACATCTCCACCGGCAACATCCAGCTGGATATCGCCGGAGGTGGAGTGCACGACGGCATTCCCGGACACGTGCCGCACCGCGATCTCGCCGGAGGCGCTGCGCAGATCGCAGGTGGCGGTGGATCGGACGGCGATGTCGCCGCTGGCCGTCTGGATGACGGACGGGCCGTACACATCGTCGACCCGGACTTCGCCGGACGCGGTGCGGACCTCGAGCCGCTCTGCCGGGCCGGTCACCGTGACCTCCGCGGACTGGCTCTGGATCCGGATGCCGGAATTCCGCGGCGCGGTGACATGCACGGCGAACGAGGACTTCCACCCGTTGCGGGCCGGATCGGTGTCCACGATCAGGGTGGCCGCGCCCTGCCCGTCGACCGGCTCGCGCAGATCGACGCGGACCCGCTCGACCGGGTCGTCGACGAAGTCACTGCCGGCGTCGCCGCCGGGGTCGAAAGGCGAGCGGCCGCCGGCGAAGGCCTTCCGGTCGCCGACGAACTGCGACTTGGCGGTTCGGATCAGGTCATCCAGGAAGCCGAGCGGGTGGGACGTGCTTGCCACGACGTCGACCGTCGTTGTGGCGACATCCACGAGGTCGACGCGGATCTCGCCCGAGGCGTTGCGGATCTCGACGGTGATGGGTTCCGGGGTCAGGAAGGTGTGCATGAGTTCGGTCCTCTGCTGTGCGGCCGGCGGCGCGGTGTCGCAGGCACTGGGAAAGGAAGTGTGAGGGGAAGGGTTCGGCTGACAGGCAGCGACGGGAGGGAACGCGAGGAACCGTCGCCTGCGGGTCAGCCGCGGATGTAGCCGGTCATGTTGCGGCGTCCGTGTCCACCGGGGCCGGGTGCCTTCGGGCCACCCTTCCCGGGAACCGCTGAGCGCACCGAGTCCGACACGGCCCGGGAGATGTAGGTGTTCAGTGAGACGCCCTGCTCGGATGCGGCGCGCTCGGCCTGCGACTTGAGCTCGTTGAACAGCCGAACCGTCGTCCGGGACAACTCGCCGCCGGCGTCCTGCACCGCGTGACGAAGGTCGTCGGCGGACGGGGCACCCTCCTCCGTGGTGTCGTCGGTGCCGCCGTTGCGGCCGCCGTCGACCCGCTTGGTGAAGTAGGAGTTCTCCGAGCCGGCGGACGGCACGGCTTCCTCCGGGTGGCGGGTGACCGAGACCCGGACGTCCCGGCCGTCCAGCCGTAGTTCCACCGTGGTGTCCTCCAGCGCGCCGGTCACCTCGGCGGCCAGGTCGGACAGTGCGTTCATGATCGCGAGCCGAGCGGCCGGCTCGAGCGCGCCGGCCAGCATGGCGGCCGCCTGACGTGCGTTCTCGTCTCCGACGGACGCTGCGGTCAGCAGGTCGTCGCGGAGGTTCTGCAGGTATGGGGTGAGGTCCATGACACCACTATGACACCATCCATGACGCCACTTCAAGCGGAATTGACGTCATGCCTAAACTTCCCGTCATGACAGCCCCGCCCACCGAGACCCCCAGCCGCTTCGTCAGCCTGTTGCGGGAGCAGGTGAGGCACGAGTTCAACGCCAGCCAGCAGTACATCGCCATCGCGGTCTGGTACGACGCGCACGACCTGCCGCAATTGGCAGGCGCACTTCTACCGGCAGGCGACCGAAGAGCGGCAGCACGCGATGATGATCGTCCAGTGGATGCTCGACCGGGAACTGGCCATCACCATCCCCGGCATCGACGAGGTCAAGGGCGACTTCCTGACCATCGTCGAGCCGATCGCGCTGGCCCTCGCCCAGGAGCGCACCGTCACCGATCAGATCAAGACGCTGTTCGCGACGGCCCGCGAGGAGAGCGACTTCCTGGGCGAGCAGTTCATGCTCTGGTTCCTCAAGGAACAGGTCGAGGAGGTCGCGTCGATGACCACGTTGCTGAACGTCGCGCAGCGCGCCGGGAACGACTGGTTCGACGTCGAAACCTACCTGGCACGCGAGGATGTCGGGGACTCCGGACACGACTCCGGTGCGCCAGCGGCCGCCGGAGGCGGGCTCTGAGTTCCGTCGGGCGGTTCGCGGTCCGGTTGATCGGCCGGACCGAGTTCCTGCCGCCCGATGACATCGCCTGGGACACCGACGCCGACGGCGGCCAGGCCCTGGCGGAGTTCGCCGGCCGCGCCTGCTACCAGTCCTGGTCCAAGCCCATCCCGGCAACCGCGACCAACGCCGGCTACCTCGACCACATCCTGCAGGTCGGCCACCTGTCGGTGCTCGAGCACAGCACGGCGACCTTCTACATCACCGGCATCTCCCGCTCGGTGACCCACGAGCTGATCCGGCACCGGCACTTCTCCTACTCCCAGCTCTCGCAGCGCTTCCTGCCGCCGGGCGGCCCGGAAATGGCCGAACCAGACGTGATCGCGGCCGACCCGGAGCTGCACCGAGATCTTCACCGCGGCGGCCGCGCACTCGGCGCGCGGCCTACGACGAACTGCTGGCCGCGCTGGAGCAGCGGGCAGCCGGTGCGCCGGACGGCACGCTGGCCCGCAAGCAGGCCCGGCAGGCGGCCCGCGCGGTGCTGCCGAACGCGACGACGACCGCGATCGTGGTCACCGGGAACTACCGGGCCTGGCGGCATTTCATCGGCATGCGGGCCACCGAGGCCGCCGACGTCGACATCAGGGCACTGGCCATCGCGCTGCTGGTCGAGCTGAAGGCGTTGGCGCCCAACGTGTTCGCCGACTTCCGGGTCAGCACGCTGCCCGACGGCACCGCTGTCGCGGCGTCACCGCTGGTCGGCGAGGGCTGACGGAGGCAGCAGTTCGAACGGCGGCGGACGCTGGAACGGCCCAGGATGCGACAGGTGTCCCCGGCCGCTACTCGCCGAACCGACCGGATGCTCCTGTTGCGGCGCGAGTATCGGGTCGGTTGGTTGAGCAACGGGTACGCGTCACCGCGGTCGCCCGGCTGGGCGCACCTCAGCGCTGCCTGACCGACGTCACCTGGAACGGCGCGCCCTGCTGGCAGGTCGTCATCATGCCCTGCTGGAACGTGCCGGTGACGACGACCTCGGAACCGAGCGGTGTGCCGGCCGTGTCCAGGCCGATCAGGTTCGCCAGCACCGCTCCGCGGGCGTCGGTCAGCACGACGCAGCCGGACTCCACCCCGGCCTCGACCGTCCCGCTGAGCTCGGTGCTCGCACCGACCGCCCCGGGCCGGGGGGCGACCGGAGCGCCGGTGATCGGCGGCAGCTCGCCCGGCTCGATGGTCGGCGCGCTGATCGCCGTTGACGGCGGGATGGTCGGCGCGCTGATCGCCGTTGACGGCGACGCGCTGGGGCCGGGCGCGCTCGACGACCCGGTCGCTGCAGGGGACCCCGGGCTCGTGGACACCGAGCCTGTCGGGGTCGCGCTCGATCCCGACGTGCCGGCGGAGGACGAAGGCGACGGCGCTCCCGGCGATGGGGAACCACAGCCGGTCACCCCGAGGATCACCAGCGCAGCCGCGGCGAATGCCGCTCCCCGTGCATCGCCCGGTCTGGTGTCATCGTCTGCTCCCGATCCTGGTTGCTGTTCTCGCCGGCGCCGTTGCTCCCACCGTGTCGTCGACGGACATCCGTCCGGCCGGTAGACGTCATCGGCGCCCTGGCGGGTTGCATGACATCCCCGATCGTGCCGTCACCTCGAGAATCCAACCGCGGCGTTGGCAGCGGGCGGGCTCCCGGGCGTCCGGCAGGGCGGCGGAACCGGGCACGTACGGTGGATGCCATGAGCCTTGCGCAATCCGAACGAGCAGCCCTTGCCGACCTTTTCGCGCAGTTGGGTCCCGACCAGCCGACCCTGTGCGAGGGGTGGCACACCCGGGACCTGCTGACCCACCTGATCATCCGCGAGCGCCGTCCGGATGCGGCCATCGGCACCGCGGTGAAACCGCTGGAGGGCTGGACCAAGAAGGTCGCCGCCGGGTACGCCGATCGGCCGTGGGCGGAGCTGATCCAGGAGTACCGCGGGGGGCCGCAGAAGTGGAACCCGATGAGCTGGGACAAGGTGGACGAGCTCGCCAACGGCGGCGAGATGTTCATCCATCACGAGGACGCGCGCCGCGGTCAGCCCGGCTGGACGCCGCGCTCGTTCGACGAGCAGACGACGCAGACCCTGATCGACATGGTCGATTCCCGGATCTCCAAGCTCGCACTCCGCAAGTCGCCGGTCGGCGTCGTCGCCGAGATCCCCGGCGGCCGCACCGTCGAACTGAAGGCCGGTGAGCCGGCCGTCACCATCAACGGCGAGCCCGGCGAGATCACTGCTGTGGATTGTCCGGCCGGGACGCCTGCCGGGTGGAGCTGAAGGGCGAGCCCCGGCCGTGGACGCGCTGACCGCGGTCGAGCGCGGCGTCTGAGCCGCCGACCTCCAGCGCATCCATCCGGCGAAAAGGGCCCGTCACCGCCCCGGTCAAGGGCCACTCCCGACGGATCGATCCTCGGCTTTCGCCGGCCGGCACCGGGTCGTGGCCGGACGGCTGTGCCACGGGCCGGTAGGTTTCTCAGATATGACGACGCTCATCGCCGGCCCCGCGGGTCGGCAAGGTCGACCGTTCGGCACCGTTCTGACGGCGATGGTCACGCCGTTCACCGCCACCGGCGAGCTGGATGTCCAGGCCGCCGGCGCTGCTGGCCGAGCGGCTCGTCGCCGAGGGCAACGACGGCCTCGTCGTGAACGGCACCACCGGCGAGTCGCCGACCACCACGGACGCCGAGAAGGAACAGATCATCCGGGCGGTGGTCGACGCTGTCGGCGACCGGGCCACGGTGGTCAGCGGCGTCGGCACCTACGACACCGCGCATTCGGTGCGGCTGGCCAAGGCGGCCGAGAAGGCCGGCGCGCACGGCGGCTCTCGTCGTCACGCCGTACTACTCGCGGCCTCAGCAGGAGGGCCTGCTGGCGCATTTCGCGGCCATCGCGGACGCCTCCGGCCTGCCGGTGATGCTCTACGACATCCCGCCGCGGTCGGTGGTCGCCATCGCCCCGGACACCCTGCTCCGGCTCGCCGAGCACCCGCGGATCACCGCCGTCAAGGACGCCAAGGGCGACCTGCTCGCCGGCTCGCAGGTGATGGCCGGATCCGACCTGGCCTACTACTCCGGTGACGACCCGCTGACGCTGCCGTGGATGAGCGTCGGCGCCGTCGGGATCGTCAGCATCATCTCGCACGTCGTCGGGCCGCACGTCCGGGCGATGGTCGACGCCGCGGAGGCCGACGATTACGCCACCGCCCGCCGACTGCACCGTGGAGCTGCTGCCCGCGCACCGGGCGATGGGCCGCTGCGGCGGCGGCGCCGGCCTGGTGTTCGCCAAGGCAGCACTGCGGCTGCGCGGCTTCGGCGTCGGCGACCCCCGGCTCCCGCAGATCCCCGCCACCCACCGCCAGACCGAGCAGATCGCCCGGGACCTGGACGAGATCGGCCCCCTGCACACGAGAGATCGGCCCCGCCGTATGACGCCACCGAGCAGCTCCGCCGCCGCATGTACCGCCCGCACCGAAGCTCAGCCCGCCGCCGCGGCTGCCGCAGGGCGCGCTCCGGGTGGTCGCGCTCGGCGGCATCAGCGAGATCGGCCGCAACATGACCGTCTACGAGTACGACGGCCGGTTGCTGGTCGTCGACTGCGGGGTGCTGTTCCCCGAGGACGGCCAGCCCGGCGTCGACCTGATCCTGCCCGACCTGCGGCTGGTGGAGGACCGGGTCGACGACATCGAGGCCGTCGTCATCACCCACGGCCACGAGGACCACATCGGCGCGCTGCCGTGGCTGCTCCGGCTGCGCAAGGACCTGCCGGTGATCGGCGCACGGTTCTCGCTGGCGCTGATCGCCGCGAAGTCCCGCGAACACCGGATCACCCCCAAGCTCGAGGTGGTCGCCGAGGGCGACCGCCGCACCGTCGGCCCGTTCGACCTGCAGTTCTACGCGGTCAACCACTCCATCCCGGACGCGCTGGCGGTCGGCATCCGGACACCGGCCGGCACCGTGCTGCACACCGGCGACATCAAGCTCGATCAGCTGCCGCTGGACGGCCGGCTCACCGACCTGGCCGGATTCTCCAAGCTCGGCGACGAGGGCGTCGACCTGTTCCTGGTCGACTCCACCAACGCCGAGGTGCCCGGGCTTCGTCGCGCCGGAGCGGGAGATCGGCCCGGTGCTGGACAACTACATCTCCAAGGCCACCCAGCGGGTGATCGTCGCGTCGTTCGCCTCGCACGTGCACCGGGTGCAGCAGATGATCGACTCCGCGTACCGCAACAACCGCAAGATCGCCTTCGTCGGCCGGTCGATGGTGCGGAACATGCAGATCGCCCAGGATCTCGGCCTGCTGACGGTGCCCGACGGGCTGGTCCGATCGCTGGACAAGGTGCTGGACCTGCCACCCGACCAGGTGCTGCTGATCTCCACCGGATCGCAGGGCGAGCCGCTGTCCGCGCTGTCCCGGATGTCCCGCGGCGAGCACCGGCAGGTCAACCTGCGCTCCGGCGACACCGTCATCCTGGCCGTCGTCGATGATCCCCGGCAACGAGACCAGCGTGTTCACCGTCATCAACGAGCTGGCCCGGGTCGGCGTCACGGTGGTCCACCAGGGGGTGGCGAAGGTGCACGTGTCCGGACATGCGTCCGCCGGCGAACTGCTGTTCCTCTACAACGCGGTCCGGCCGCGCAATGTCATCCCGGTGCACGGCGAATGGCGGCACCTGCGGGCGCAGGCCAGGATCGCCGTCTCCACCGGGGTGCCGCCGAGCACGGGTCGTGCAGGCGCCGAACGGCACCGTGGTCGACCTGATCAACGGCAAGGCGCGAGGGTCAGCGGCCACATCGAGGTCGGCATGGTCTACGTCGACGGCAACGCGGTCGGTGACGTCGGCGAGGACACCCTGTCCGACCGGCTGATCCTCGGCGAGGGCGGCTTCATCTCGATCACCGTCGCCATCGACGCGCACACCGGCCGGGCGGTGGCGTCACCCGACGATCTCCGGCCGCGGCTTCTCCGCCGACCCGAAGGCGCTGGACGCGGTCGTGCCGCTGGTCGAGGCCGAACTGGCCCGGATGGAGGCGGACGGGGTCACCGACCCGCACCGGGTCGCGCAGTCCGTCCGCGCGGATGGTCGGGCGCTGGGTGGGCGACACCTACCGCCGCCGGCCGATGATCGTGCCCACCGTCCTGGCGGTGTGACCGGGATGGAGCCGGTCCGGCAGGCGATCTACCACTGCAGCCTGGTCAGCGACTGGGAGGCGGCGCAGCGCTCCGGGTCGTACACGATCTCCTCCCGAGGGCGCACCCTGCGAGCAGGAGGGTTTCGTGCACGCCAGCTTACGCGGAGCAGGTACCCGGTGTGCTGCAACGGTTCTACGCCGACCTGACCGAGCCGCTCTGCCTGCTGACCATCGACCCGGACAAGCTCGCGTGCGCCGGTGGTCGCGGAGAACCTGACCGGCGGGGAGGAACTCTTCCCGCACATCTACGGGCCGATCCCGGTCGGACGCCGTCACGGCGGTGACGCCGCTGGTCCGCGGCGACAACGGTTGGCGCTGGACGCGAACCCCGCCCGAGTAACCACACCCTGAACCGGGGCGCACCCGGCACGGATGGCGCACCGGGTCAGGCGGTGTACACCGTTTCCCGTTCGGCACTGTCCGGAACCGCGGGTGCCGGATCGTCCGCGCGCCGGCCGAGCCGGTCCCACGGCCCGTACAGACCGTCCTCGTCCGGCCGCGGCTCCAGGACGCTGCCGCTGTGCGGAGTCAGCGGGCGCTTGGACAGCCCGCCCAGCCGCATCAGCGGTGTGACCAGCGCATCGAAAACGCCTGGCAGCAGCCGGAAGCCGAGCACAACGACCGGATTGGCGATGCCGACCCCGCGGTCCCTTCGGGGCCGGTTCGAGGCACCTGACGACCGCGCGCGCGACCTTCTCCGGCGGGTCGATCGGCGGCGGCGGGCGCCCCTCCCACCCCGCGTAGTTGGCGGCCTGCAGGTAGGCCGGTGTGTTGACGCTGCCGGGCGACACCACGCTGACCTCGATCCCCGGTGTCTGCCGCGCCTCGATCTGCAGGATCCGGGCCAGGCCGTGCACGCCCCACTTGCTCGTCACGTACGGGCTCATGAACGGAACGGCGATCTTGCCCAGCAGCGAGCCCATCAGCACCAGGTGGCCGCCGCTCTGCCGGCGGAACTGCCGCAGCGCGGTCCGGGCGACGTTGGCGGTGCCCAGCAGGTTCGTGACGATCACCCGGTCGAAGACCTCGGCGGGGACGTCCTCGAAGCGCCCGTAACCGACAGCGGCGGCGGAATTGACCACGGCGTCGACCCGGCCGAACCGGTCGACGGCGGCGTCGAACGCTCGGTCCACGTCGGCCTGCTCGCCGACATCGGCCGTCGCCACCAGGGTTTCGACGCCCCGGTCGTGGCAGTCGGCCTCCACCGCCGAGCAAGCTCTGCTCGCGCGCGGCCGACCAGCACCAGGCTCCAGCCCTCGGCTGCCAATTCGATGGCCGTGGCCCGTCCGATGCCACTGGACGCCCCGGTGATCACGGCGACCCGCCTCTGCTGTCGGCCACGGTGCCCCCTTCCGTGCTGCCGGACTCGGCCCTGCCGGTCAACCTGCGCGCATTGCGGTGTCCGCTGGTTACCGCCTCGAGCCGGGCCGTGGATGCGCCCCGCCCGGTTTCTGCCCGAACCTCCCCATGCCGGGCGCAGTGCCCGATCTGGTTGCGACCGAAACGTTTCCCGGCACCCTGCGCGGGTACTCCAGGCTGCCCCGGTCGCCGGTGGGTGGCACCCGGCGCCGATCTGCGCGGTGACTCGCGCGGTCCAACGGGAGGAACACGGTCCCGCCGGAAGCGGACAGCGACGACGACGAGGAGATCGACATATGAAGGCATTGACGTGGCAGGGCAAGCGGGACGTCCAGGTGACCGAGGTCCCGGACCCGTGCTGCCAGCAGTCCACGGACGCGATCGTCCGGATCACCTCCACCGCCATCTGCGGGTCCGACCTGCACCTGTACGAGGTGCTCGGCCCGTACCTGGCGGAGGGCGACATCCTCGGCCACGAGCCGATGGGCATCGTCGAGGAGGTCGGGCGCCGACGTCACCCACATCGCGCCCGGTGACCGGGTGGTGATCCCGTTCAACATCTCCTGCGGAACGTGCTTCATGTGTTCCACGGGACTGCAGTCGCAGTGCGAGACCACCCAGGTCCGCGAGAAGGGCAAGGGCGCCTCGCTTTTCGGGTACACGTCGCTGTACGGCTCGGTGCCCGGCGGCCAGGCCGAGTACCTGCGGGTGCCGCAGGCGCACTACGGCCCGATCAAGGTGAGCCCGGACGGCCCCGACGAGCGGTACCTGTTCCTGTCCGACATCCTGCCGACCGCGTGGCAGGCCGTTGCCTACGCCGATGTGCCGGAGGGCGGCACGCTGGCGGTCTTCGGACTCGGGCCCGGTGGGCCAGTTCTCGGCCCGGATCGGCCGCCAGCTGGGCAGCCGGGTGATCGGCATCGAGCCGATCCCCGAGCGCCGGGCGATGGCGCGAGCGGCACGGCATCGAGACGCTTGACCCGATCGCAGATCGACGACCTTCCGGCTGCGCTGCAGGACCTGACCGACGGCCGCGGACCGGACTCGGTGATCGACGCCGTCGGCATGGAGGCCCACGGCACGGCGCGGCGCGACGGCCGGCAAGCTGGCCCAGGCCGCGGTCGGCGTCCTGCCCGACGCCATGGCGCAGAAGCTGATCGAGACCGCGGGTGTCGATCGGCTGACCGCGCTGCACGACGCGATCGACGTGGTCCGCCGGGGCGGCACCGTGTCGATCAGCGGTGTGTACGGCGGCACCGCCGACCCGATGCCGATGATGGACCTGTTCGACAAGCAGATCCAGCTGCGGATGGGTCAGTGCAACGTCAAGAAGTGGGTGGACGACATCCTGCCGCTGGTCGCAGGATCCGGCCGACCCGCTCGGCGTGCTGGACCTGACCACGCATGCAGTGCCGCTGGACCAGGCCCCGCAGGCCTACAAGGCGTTCCAGGAGAAGTCCGACGGGTGCATCAAAGTGGTGCTGAAGCCGTAGCCGACGGGTGACCCGGGCGTCGACCGACGTCCGGGGACGGTCTGTTCGGCTCTCTGGTGTCGGTCCGGTCGGAGGGCGACAATGTCCGGCATGGACACCCGGGACCCGGCGACCGGCGACACCGGCACCGCGCAGCAGCGGGTGACCGCACCGTCGCCGGGGGACTGGGAGCGGGCGGTGCCGGACATCGACGGTGAGCCGGCCATCGCCGACACCCTGTACGCGGCGACCGAGGAGTTGGAGCAGGCCGCGCCCGAGTTGCGGGCGCGCGCCGATTCGATCGCCGAGGTCGTCGGCCCGCTGGTGTACGACGCGGATCCGGCGACACTGCTGGCCGGCGATCCCGACCCGGCCGCAATGCTGCCGGACGAGGACGCCGCCCGACTCGCCGGCCTGCTGACCGATGCCGCCGCTCAGGCCAACAGTCTCGCCGCGGTGCTGCAGGACGCCGCGGACCAGGCCGATGGGCTGGCCGCCGTGCTGACGGACGAGCACGTGGGCCCGGGCAGTTCCAACGGCCGGCACAGCACCGAGGGCGCCCAGCCGGACGACGGTCGCCACTGACCGGGAGGAAATGGGCGAGGGGCAGTGGTGGGGAACGAAAGGTGCTGGTGGGTCATCAACCAGCCACCTTCACCTCGCTGGAAGACCCGAGTGGCCCGGGACCGGGTCTGCGTATCGGCCGTCCTGACGCGGTCGATGCCCCACGCAACTGCCAAGTCCCCATCGACGACGACCGCGAGATCCGGGGTGTCGAAGTCCACCCGCCCTGGTGCCGCCTCCAGGCCGGCGCGGCAGACCTCCCGGACATTCTCGATACCCGCGTACTCGAGAGGACCGGCTTGTTCGTAGGAGACGATGTCGGGCGCGACGTGGGCCATCAGGCTGTCGAGGTCGCGTGCAGCGGTGCCGTCGGACCACTGCCGGTGAATCGCCCGGATGTCGTCCGCGGCGGCCTCTGACGACGACGTGCGGTCCGTGAACGAGTGGTGCTCGTGGGTCACGGCCCAGCGGTGGTCGCTCTTGCGCAGTCCCAGCGTCAGCCGTAGCCGGCGGTCCGGTGCCGACCGGAAGTCGGCCGGCGTGCCGCAACGCAGGAGGGCGAAGGCGAACGCGACGTCCGAACCGGCGCTGATCTCGAGCGATTCGAGCTCGAAGATCGCACCGGACGACTGCCAGTCGAAGAAGTCCGGCCAGGTTTCCCGGTAGCTGCCGATGCCGCGGACACCCTGCTCCGGCGGTGGGACGTCGAACATCACGATGTCCGGCGCATGGTCGGCGAGTACTCCCGTCAGGTCGCCGGCGTGCACGGCGGCCGCCCAGCGCTCGATCAGGTTCCGAATCTGTTCGTGGTCGCTCATGGTCTGTTCCTTTCGTGACGGTCTTGTCGGTCCAACCCTGCGGGTCGTCCAGATTCATCGCGGGGCGATGATGATGCGGTGAGCGCACCCGGCCCGTTGCTCGACGCGGCCCGCGCGGGGAATCCATCCGCCTTCGAGCAGGTGGTCGGGCCGTACCGCCGCGAACTGCGGGCGCACTGCTACCGCATGCTCGGCTCCCTGCACGATGCAGAGGATGCGGTGCAGGACACCTTCACCCGCGCGTGGCGGTCGATCGGCAGCCTCGATGACCGCGGCCTCGTTCGGGCGTGGTTGTACAGGATCGCGACAAACCGCTGCCTGACCGCACTCGGGCAGCGCACCCGGCGCGAGTTGCCGGTGGACCTGACACCTGGCGCGCCCACCACCGAGATCGCCTGGCTCGAGCCATATCCCGACCCGTCCCCGGAGATGGACTACCTGGAACGCGAGGGCGTCGAGCTCGCTTTCGTCGCCGCGCTGCAACATCTTTCGGCGCTGCAGCGGGCTGTGCTGATCCTGCGGGAAGTTCTCGAGTTCTCTGCCGCGGAGGTTGCCGAGCAGCTCGGTACATCTCCGCAGGCGGTGAACAGCGCGCTGCAGCGGGCCCGCCGGGCGATCGATTCGGACCGCCCGAGTCAGCAGAGCATCATGCGGGATCTCGGCGACCAGGCCGTCGACGGAATCGTCCGCCGGTGGACCGAGGCCTGGCAAGCCGGCGACGTGGACGCCATCGTCACGTTGCTCGCCGCCGACGCCCGGTACTCGATGCCCCCGCTGGCGCGGTGGTATCAGGGACGGGCCGCCATCCGGGATTTTCTCCGCGACGGCCCGTTGCAGTCCCGTTGGCGGTTCCTGCCCGCCACCGCCAACGGGCAGCTGGCCTTCGGTACCTATCTGTGGGATGCCGCTGCGGATGCTTATCTCCCCGGCGGGCTCGACGTCCTGACGATTCATGGCGGTCAGGTTGCAGAAGTGACGTCCTTTCTCGACGCCGACCTCGTCCGGTTCGGGTTGCCGGCCCGACTGCGATGAGGCTGTTCCGGACGAACAGCTGTTGTGACGATCGGCGCCGGGACGACGTCGCCGGACAGCCGCCGGTTTGGCCGTTGACGTCGGGAGGTACTGGCGGTGCGAGCATAGGAGCAGGGCCGTTCTTGATCGCGCCGTGCGCGGCCCGGCCAGGAGGGACGACGAAATGCAGAGCGGTGCAGACGGTATCGGGACATCGGCCGGCGGCATCTGCCGGCAGGGTTACAGCTCGAGCCTGGCGGCCGCAGGGCTGCGGTCGCTGGGCCTGTGGCGGTCGACGGACATGATCGGTGGCGTCGAGGCCTGGCTGGCAGCCGGCCTCCCGGTGACCGACGGACCGGCCGACGTGAGGTTCTGACCCGTCAGGTTCTCACCTACCCCGTCAGGTTCTCAGCCCGTCAGGCCTGGGCGGGCCGGGCACCGGCGGGCGCATCCGTCTTCCCCGTCTCCTGCACAGCCCTGTCCGCTGGATACCGGCGAAGGTACTTCTGCCGCAACCTGCGAGGCAGCCGCGGCGGGTAGTACTCCAGCAGCGCATTGTTGAACTGCGCACCGATGATGATGGCCATGGAGGCGAAGTAGTAGAACAGCAGAAAAGTGATCGGGGTGGCCAGCGCGCCGTAGGTCAGACCGTGGCTGTACACGTACCCCAGGTACAGGCGAAGTCCGCTACTGGCGACCAGGAACAACGCCGCCGCCAGAAAGGCGCCGGGAAGCCCGCGTCTCCAGGCATGCCGCCGTTTGGGCGCCACCTTGTACAGGGTGGTCAGCAGCAGGATCAAACCGATCGCCAGTCCCGGGTAATAGAGAAGGCCGATGAGGCTGCTGACCGTGTTGCGCAAACCCGACGGGAACATGCCCGGCAGGTACTCGGGCCCGATCGCCAGCAACGGCACCACCAGGATCCCGGCGGTCAATGCGCCGACGTACAGCCCGAGAGCGAACAACCTCTCCAGCACGGGATGGCGGTACTCGTGCTGGCAGTAGGCGATCGTGATCGACTCCACGAAGGCGGACATCGCCGACGAGCCCGCCCACAGGCTGATCAGCAGCCCGACCGAGACGACGTCGGCCCGGCCGTTGTTCAGGATCACGTCAACGGTGTTGCCGACCAGGTTGTCGGCGACCTCCTCGTTGAAGACGGTGTGCAGGAAGACGGTGATCTGCTCGCGGACATCGGTCATCGTGCCGGGGCCGATCCAGTCGGCCACGTAGCCGACCAGACCGAGCAGGGCCAGCAGCAGCGGCGCAGTGGACAGTGCGCACCAGAACGCCGCCTGCGAGCTCATCCCGAAAAGCGAGTCCCCCCACGCCTTGCCCAGCGTCCGCAGCGCCACCTTCCGCCAGCGCTTCCGAACCCGCCCGTTCGCCGTCGGGACGGGTCCGTTGCCTATCAGGTGCCAGGGCACCGTGTCGATGATCGCGGGGCTCGACCCGGTCCGGGACGCCTTCGTGTCCGGCTGCCGGGCTTGCTGGCCACTCGTCTCCTCGGCATCGGGGGCAGTCCGTTCGGGCTCGGTGCCATCGGAGGCCGGGTCGGAGGTGTTGTTCACCGCTGTGGCCATGTTGCCTTGCCTCCCGCTGCGGTCGAGCCGGGCCGCACCATCGTCGACCGGGACGGTCCGGACACTGGTTCCGCGCGCCCGGGTGGTCTCCTCGTTGCAGATGGTTCCCCGTGCGCCCCGATCCATGCCTTCGACCGGATTGTGACCTGCAGGCGAATCAGGTCGGCAGAGTCCGGGTCGGGCGAGTCGGGTTCGGGTTCAGCACAGCGTGCCCATCGGTGCCGCAGGTTCGCGGAATGGCCCCCTATGTCGCCGTCCATCTGTACCGTCTGCAGAACGACGCGGTCCACATCCGCGCCGCCGCGATGGGGGAAGCGGTGCACCGCGGTGCTGGGGGACGGATCAACAGATGAGGCGGCTGACACGCACGCTCGGACGCCGTCGAGTCCTGACGGTTGCGCTCGCGGTGATCGTCGGGACCGGGCTCATCGTCGGGTGGGCGGTCGACGGCGGAACCGGCATCGTGGATCCCGGCTCGGCGCCTGCCGGCACGTCGGCGCCCGCCGGCACGTCCGCGCCCGCCGGCACGTCCGCGCCTGCCGGCACGTCCGCGCCTGCCGGCACGTCCGCGCCCGCCGGCCGTCCCCGCCCCACCCCGGTCGCCCAGCGGCGGCACTGCGGCCACTCTCGCAGCGCTCGGCACGCTCACCGTCCTTGCGGACCGGCCCGATGTGCCCGGCTACCAGCGTGGCTGCGGGCCGGGGCAAGGGTGTTCCTTCGGGCCCGCGTGGACCGATGACTCGACCGCGCCGGACGGGCACAACGGCTGCGGCACCCGCAACGACGTGCTGGCCGAGCAGCTGACCCATGTGGCGTTCAAGGACGGTTCGACCTGCGTGGTGGTCGCCGGGACGCTCCGGGACCCCTACACCGGCCGCGCCCTGGTCTTCACCAAGGCCGACGCGTCGGCGGTGCAGATCGACCACGTGTACGCGCTCGCCAGGGCCTTCGACATGGGCGCCGCCGGGTGGACCCAGGACAAGCGCACCGCATTTGCGAACGACACCGCGCTGGAGCTGCTCGCGGTGGACGGAGCGGTGAACCAGTCCAAGGGTGATTCCGGGCCCGCGGAATGGCTGCCACCGGACACGGCCGGCGCCTGCGCCTTTGTTCGGCGGTACGTAGCGATCGCAGCCGCCTACGACCTGGCGATCACCGCGGCCGAGCGCGACACCATCACCGTGACGCTCGCCGGGTGTGCGTGACACCCCGGCGCACGGCGACCCCTCACGGAGGAGGCTGGTTCTCGAACGCGGCCAGCGCGCCAACCAGTGCGGCGAGCGCGACGAAGCCGAGCCCGAGCGCGACTTTGGCCCCGCGCGGGCCGAACACCGATTGCCACGCGCGGTACCGATCCGTCTCGGCGCGGAAGCGTCGCCAATGCACGAGCATGAGACCGATCAGGGCGAGGATCACGCCGAGGCTGACAAACACCACCACGATGGCCGCTGTGCGCACGATGTTCCCTTTCTCGAATCGTTTTGTCGGGTAACTGGTCGCCGGGCACCGGCGACAGTCCTCCCGTACGGCAGGCGATCTCGACCGTTGCGCGCCGTCTCACGATAGGCGCGCGGCGTGGCCCGCAGCGGCCATCGTGTTGTTTGCAGCGGCTGACTACGGGAACTTGGATGGCGGTCCGGTGCCCGTCAGCTGCCTGGAAAGTCGGAGGAATTCATGCGTTCACGCTCCTGGAGTATTCGTCGGATCCGAGCGTCGGTCATGGCAGCGCTGACCGCCGTCCTGGTCGTGTCCTGCTCGTCGTCGACCGGGACGGCGGGATCCTCCGCGGCGACGTCCGGTTTGCCGAGCGCGAGCGACTCCGCATCGACCGGCCCCTCCGGCAGCGGGTCCGGGTCAGCCGGCTCCTCGGCCGGCACCGCCGCCGCGTCGGCGTCTGCTCCGGGGTCGGTTCCGGCGAGCGGCTCCGCCGGCGGTGCACCGTCGGTCGCCCAGATCACCGGCAGCGGGTCGGGTGAGATCGATCGGACCACCTACGACGGCGTCATCGCGGGCGCGCCCAAGGCCGACGACGCCACGGTCCAGGCCAACGCGTGGGCCAAGGCCATCAAGGACCGCGGCGTGCTGCGGACAGGGGGCACCGAAACCGGCGCACTGTTCTCGCTCCTCGACCTGGAGACCGGCAAGGTGGTGGGCTTCGACGCCGGGCTGTCGCAGATGCTCGCCCAGTACATCCTCGGCGAGCCGAAGACCGAACTGACCGTCACGACGGTGGACACGCGGGAGACGCTGATCCAGAACGGTTCGGTGGACGGCGTTTTCGCCACCTACTCGATCACCCCGGCGCGCGCCGAGAAGATCGCCTTCGCCGGGCCGTACCTGATCTCCGGCGCAGCGATCATGGTCAAGGCCGACAACAACGACATCACCACCGTCGAGGATCTGGCCGGCAAGAACGTCACCACCCAGACCAACTCCACCTCGCTGACGGCCCTGCAGGACAAGGTGCCGACCGCGAAGCTGCAGCCCTACACCAACGACGCGGAATGCGTTGCGGCCCTGACCCAGGGGCGTGCGGATGCGTACGTCATCGACCAGTCGATCCTGATCAGCGACGCGATCAGCAATCCGGACGTGAAGGTGGTCGGCGAGCCCTTCACGGTCGACCCGTACGGGATCGGTGTCACCAAGGACGACCCGTCCGCGAAGGAGTTCGTCGACGCGTGGCTCAAGACGATCGAGGACGACGGGTCGTGGGCGGCGTTGTGGAAGGCGACCATCGGCACCGTCGTCGAGGGGGACCCGCCGGCCCCGCCGGAGATCGGTTCGGTACCCGGATCCTGACGACCCGGTCGTCACATCGGCTGTGCCGCAGCCCTTCTGGCGCCGCGCACCATTCACGCCGCCGACCGTGCCAGGTGGTTGAGGCCAGGGCGGTCACAGCAGAGCGGAGATGCCGTGGACATCGTGCTGTCGAACCTTTCGCCGCTGGCGGACGGGTTGCGGATCACCCTGTCCATCGCCGTGCTGAGCTTTCTCGGGGCGATGCTGATCGGCACCGTGGTGGCCGTGATGCGGATCAGCCCGATCGCCCCGCTGCGGGCGATCGGCTTGGTTTACGTCGAATTCTTCCGCAACATCCCGCTGCTCTGCCTGCTGTTCCTGGTGGTGTTCGGCCTGCCGGACATCGGCATCCTGTTCAGCCTCTACAACAGCGCGGTGATCGCGATGGCGATGTTCGCCGGTGCCTTCGTCTGCGAGTCGATCCGGACGGGCATCAACACCGTCCAGGTCGGCCAGGCGGAGGCGGCCCGCTCGGTCGGACTGACCTTCACCCAGTCGCTGCGGTACGTCATCCTGCCGCAGGCCCTGCGGTCCATGGTGCAACCGCTGGTCAACGTCTGGATCGGCACGCTGATCGGCTCGTCACTGGCGGCGGTCATCGGCATCCAGGACCTCACCGCCATCGGGCAGGGGCTGAACAACAGATACGCGGGCGGGCTTGCGGTGTTCACCTCGATCGCCGCGGTGTACGTCGTCATCGCCCTGCTGTCCGGCGCGGCCGGCGGCTGGATCGAGCGCCGGGTCACGGTCCAGCGGTGAGCGTTACCCGGGTGCTGTTCGACGAGCCGGGCCCCCGTGCCCGGATGCGGATCCGGATTGCCACCGTCGTCACGCTTGTCGTCATCGCCGGCATCGGGTACGCGGCGATCGCCCGGTTCGCCGACGCCGGGCAGCTGACGGCGGCGAAGTGGAACGTGTTCACGCTGCCGTACGTCCGCGCGTTCCTGTGGGACGGGCTGCTGAACACCCTGAAGCTGACGGTGGTCTCCGGGTTGATCGCCTTGCCGCTGGGCGTGCTGTTCGCGCTGCTACGGCTCGCGCGCAACAGGGCGGTGCGTTGGATCGGAACCACCTATGTCGAGGTCTTCCGGTCGGTACCGCTGCTGCTGCTGGTGCTGATGTTCGTGCTGGCGCTGCCGCCGCTGGGGATCAACCTGCCGATCTTCTGGAAGATCTGCGTGCCGATCGTGCTGTGCAACGCCGCCGTGCTCGCCGAGATCTTCCGGGCGGGGGTGAACGCACTGCCCCGCGGCCAGCTCGAGGCCTCGCTGGCGGTCGGCCTGACCTACTGGCAGGCGATGCGGCTGGTGATCTTCCCGCAGTCGATCAGGCTGATCATCCCGTCGCTGGTCACCCAGCTGGTATCGCTGCTCAAGGACTCGACGCTGGGCTACGCGGCGAGCTTTCCGGAATTGCTGCGGACCGCCAACGTGCTCACCGCCCGGACACACACGCTGATCCAGGTCTACATCGTGATCTCGCTGATCTACGTGGTGATCAACCTTGCATTGTCCTATCTGGCCAGGGTGCTGGAGCGCCGGTTGAACCGCACCAGGGCGCCCCGGACCGACACCGATCCGCTGGAGGAGGAGGAAACCGGCATGGTGCTGCCGATGGAAACCGCAGCCGGTGGCGCCATCACCGTCCGGGACCTGCGCTGATCGGGTCCTTGCACGTCAGCGATTCGGCGGGCCGCACCGTCGGCGGCCGTTTAAGGTGCGCTTGGCAGCGTCGGCTCGCCCGGGTCTCGTTTCGCAGAGTGTCGTTTCCTCGGGTGTACTCACCAGCGTCAGGGGGGTCATGAATCTCGAAAAGGTCATCTTCGGTTTCTTCGTGCTCCTCGCCGCCACCCTGAACTTCGGCTTCTTCATCGGCGACATCGCCATTCCTGAGTTGCACAACGAATACGAGCTCTACGCGGCCCTGGTGGTCAGCCTGATCGCGACCGTGTTGAAGTTCGGTGACCGCACACAGATCGGTGCCGTTCACCTGGCGACCAGCCTGGTCGCCGATCTCCAGCTCATCGCGGCGGCGCTGGCCTGGGGGTACGCCGCCAACATCTCGGCGGCGGGGGTGGACGCCCATGCGATGTCCAGCGTGGTGTCGCTGTCAGGCGGTGCGCTGCTGGCCAACCTGGTGTCGGTGATCCTGCTGGTCGTCGAGACCGTCTCGTTCCATCGCCGGTGACGGGTTTCTCCAGTTGTCCGGCGAGCCGGTGAAGGCGCGAGTAGCGCGATGAGCAACGTCCTGCTCGTTTTCTGGAAGCAGCTCTTCGGCGACGACGACGATGAACGCCCGCGGATCCCGTGGCGCGCCCGCCTGGGGTCCAGCGACCAGGCGTCACAGACGATCTTCGTCATTCTCCGGCGAATGCGTGCGCCGCTGATCACGTTGATCGTGATCTTCGCGATCACCGTGCTCGGGTTGGTGCTGATCCCCGGCCAGGATCCATCCGGCGCGCCGTTCCACATGAGCTTCTTCGACGCCTTCTATTTCATGAGCTACACGGCGTCGACGATCGGCTTCGGTGAACTGCCGTATCCGTTCACCGACAACCAGCGCATGTGGGTCACCATCTCGATCTACCTGACGGTGATCGGGTGGGCGTACGCGATCGGCACGCTGTTGACCCTGATCCAGGACCGCGCCTTCCGCAGCGCCCTTGCCCTGCAGCGCTTCCGGCGCAAGGTGCGGCGGCTGCGCGAGCCGTTCCTGTTGTTCGCCGGCTACGGGCAGACCGGCGAACTGCTGGGCCGGTCGTTCGACACACTGGGCCAGCAGTTCGTCGTCATCGACCAGTCGCCCGAGCGGATCGACTCGCTGGATTTGGTGGCCTATCGGGCCGACATCCCGGGCCTGACCGGTGATGTCCGCAACCCCCACCATCTGGCGATCGCCGGTCTGGACCATCCGTTCTGCTCCGGGGTGCTGGCGTTGACCAGTGATGACGAGGTCAATCTGGCGGTGACGATGGCCGCCGCGCTGCTGCGTCCCGAGCTGCCGGTGATCGCCCGGACCGTCTCGCCGGCCATCGAGTCGCGCATGCGGGCGTTCGGCACGCCGTCTGTGGTCAATCCTTTCGATCGTTTCGGCGATCATCTGCGGCTGGCCCTCAACGCTCCGGCGTCGTACCAGCTGCTGACCTGGCTGGAAAGCGGTCCAGGGGCGGAGCGGCCGCGGCGCGGTCGTCCGCCGACGCAGGGCCGGTGGGTGGTCTGCGGGTTCGGCCGGTTCGGTCGGGAACTCACCGCGGATCTGCGCGCGGAGGGGCTGGAGGTCACCGTGATCGAACCGCTCGCGGTGGCCGATCCGGATCCGTCGATGGTGGTCGGCGACGGATCCGAACCCGGCGTGATGGCCAAGGCGGAGCTGCACAGCGCGGTCGGCTTCGTCGCCGGCACGGACAACGACACGACGAACCTGTCGCTGATCGCCGCCGCCCGGCGGATCAACCCGGACCTGTTCGTGGCGGCGAGACAGAACTCGCAGGCCGCCGCCCCGCTGTTCGCCGCGATGGAGGTCGACTCGCTGCTGGTGCCGACCGAGGTCGTTGCACACGAGATGTACGCGCAGCTCAGCACTCCGCTGCTCTGGCGCTTCCTGCAGGAGATGCCGTCCCGCGGTGACGAATGGGCGAGAACGGTGTTGGACCGCATCACCCAGGACTGCGGGCGGCACTTGCAGGAGTTGTGGAAGGTCCATCTGAAGACCGCGGAGGCGCCGGCGGTCCGGCAGTGGCTCGACGGGCCCGACGCCCGGCTCGAGGACCTGCTGCGCAGTCCGGACGACCGGAACGTCCGGCTGGCCATCGTGCCGTTGCTGCTGCAACGCGGCGATCGGACCGAACTCACCCCGGACAAGGAGTTCCGACTCGAGGCCGGCGACGAGATTCTGTTCGCCGGCCGGTCGACCGAGCGGCGGCTGCTGGAAACCACCCTGTCCGACGATTCGACCAGTGAGTATGTGCTGCACGGACGGCATGTGGCGTCGAGCTGGATCTGGCGCCGGCTCGGTAAGGACGGTGGCCGGAGCAACCGGGACCGAGCCCCGGTGAGCTGACCGCCGGGCCGCTCGTCGCAGTGCGGGTCGTGCGGAAAACGGTGACCGCTTCGGCCGCGGGGGAGCATGCCGACCGCCGAACGCGGGCCAATAGGGAACGATGGACCGGTGGATCCAGGGCGAGCGGAGCGGTCGGCACGGTTGTTCGGTGCCCTGGCGATGATCGTGCATCGCACCTCGCAGGACGCCGCGGCGATCCTGCGTGCGGAAGGGCTGAACCCGGCCCAGTTCCAGCTGCTGCTCGCGGTCAGCAGGGGGCCCGGGGCCACCCAACGCGAGCTGGGCGATCAGTTCGGCGTCACCGGCAGCAATGTCTCGATGCTGGTGTCCAAGCTGACGGCCGCCGGGTTGCTGCGCCGGGAGGCCGACGGCGCCGCTTTCCGGATCTGCCTGACCGAAGCCGGTGATGCCGTGGTCGAGCGGTTGGAACCGGAGCAGAGGGAGTTTCTGCTGCAGCGTTTCGGCGCGCTCGACGACGACGAGGTGGAGACGATGGCGAACTTGGCGGAGAAGACGCTGGACCGGTTGCGCCAGCAATCATAAGCACTTAACATCGGCGTATGTTAAGCCCTGAACTCAGTGACGCCTCCCGATCTCGGCTGCTTCGCCGGCGGGTCGGGATCGGAACGACTGCCGCCGTTGCCGCGGTCGCGTCCTGCTACCTGGTCGCCGTCGTCACCGGCGCGGAATTGACCGTGGCGCTCGCCGGCACGCCCCCGACCGAGGTGCCGTTCGGCGCGGCCGTGTTCGCCACCGCGATCGCCGGCGTCGCGGCGTACCTCATCGCGCTGCTCGTGCGCCGCACTTCCCGGCCACGACGGACGTTCCTGCTGATCACCCTGACCGGCCTGGCGCTCAGCGCCGTTCCGCCGCTGCAGGCTGCGGCCAACGGCTCGACCACGACCTGGCTGCTGGTGATGCATGTCGTGGCCGCTCTCGCGCTGATCCCGGCGCTGGCGACCGCCCTTCCGGTCGATCGCCGTCGGCAGGACAGCATCCGTCTCCAGCCGGTCTCGCACCGACCGGATCAGACCCACCCGAGCGCCGACCAGGCCGACCCGGTGACGTGAAACGGCGCCGGCGGCAACAGCCGCTCGCACTCGGCCGCCAGCGCTGCCCGCCGGTCGGCATCGAGCCGGGCCACGTACTTCCCTGCCGGGCCGACGCCGAGAGTGAACGGCTCCCACCATTGTTGGAAGCTGGGAAACCCGACGCGCACGGTGAGGACCGATGACGTCACCTCGCGCAGTCCGGCCTCCTCGAACAGCTCCGCCAGATGTCCCGGGCGGGCGCCGGGCAGGTCGGACTCGTTGTCCGCTGCCGGGTCGAGCACCGCGACCGCTCGCCAGAACACCGCGAGCGGACCGGTTCCGTCGGCGTAATCCCAGACGCACGCGGCGATCCGGCCGCCGGGGCGGGTGACCCTGGCCATCTCCGACAGGCCCGCCACCGGATCACTCATGAAATGAACCACCAGCTCGGCCGCTGCGCAGTCGAACTCGTCGTCGGCGAACGGCAACTCCTCGGCCCCGGCGCGGCGGGCGTCGACCGACGGAATCCTGGCCCGAACGGCGGCGACGAATGACGACGACGGATCCACTGCTGAAACGGCGGTCACGCCCAGTCGCTGAACCAGCTGCTCGGTCAGCGCGCCCGGCCCGCAGCCGACGTCGAGCACGCGATCACCGTCGCGGAGGCCCAGGGTCGCCGCGAACTCGGCGGCCAGCGGTTCGGAGAACCTGCCCATGAAGCGGTTGTAGACGTCGCCGACGACGTCGAAGCTCATCGGAAGAACTTACCCCGCGGGGGCCAATCCCCATCCCGTGCAACAACGATGCCTGGTTGCGCCGGCGTTTCCTGACTCCCGTCAGGTGGCCCGGCTAAACCTGGCTGTCGTCGACACCCGTTGCAGTAGTGAGAGACTCGGGCGACCGTGTGGAGAGCTGGCCGAGCACTGCCACGACCACGACGATGACCGCCGACAGCGCAATTCCGGCGCCGAGATGCAGGGACAGGCACAGTGCCCCGCCGATTGCCCCGGCGCTGATCAACACCAACGCGGCACTGCGCCGCAGCCATGGTTGGGACCGCGCACCACCGAGCGGGGAATCGGCGGCCAAGCCGGTGATCAGCGACGTGACCACGACGGTCGTCAGGTCCTTCACCGCCAGGTGCCGGGCGGTGGCGGCCTGGACGCCCATCGCGATCGCCAGGACGGCGGTCACCACGAGTTCCACCGGTCGCTCGGGGGTGTTGCCGACCGCGAACAGAGTGACGGCGATGCCGCTGAGCATGGCGCCGACGGTCGCGAAGAGCGCGGTGAGCCGGGGGGTCCAACCGGCGCGGACACCCTTCAGCGCTCGGCCGCCGACCGCAGCCCCGATCAGGAAGCTGACCAGGGCCACCGCCGGACCTGCAATGGGGAGGCCCTCGGCACCGGCGATCGCCATCCCCAGGATCACCACGTTGCCGGTCATGTTGCCGGTGAACACCCGGTCCAGGCCCAGGTATCCGACCGCGTCGACCACGCCGGTGGAAAACGTCAGGGCCAGCATCAGGCCGACGTGGATCCGATCACGGCTGTACCCGGCCCAGCGTCGTGCAGGCATTGGTCCCGTCCCATGGTGTCTCGGTGGCTCCTGGCTGGCGATCGCCCGCGATCGCAGCGTAGGACCGAGTCGGAACCGCCCGTCAGGGGAAAGCACCTGGCACCGCCGGGCCGCGACTGACCGGCCCAGGAACGAACTCAAGGGAGGGGCGGCGGGTGACCCGCCGCCCCTCCTGAGCCTTCAGATGGTGCCGATCAAGCGGCGACCCGCCGGCTCTCGTCGAGTTGCTCGGCCGCGGCTCGTTCGACCGGACCGTAGGTCTCCCTGGTGACCACCGTGGCGATCAGGCCGATGAGGCCGTAGGCGCCGAAGAGGCAGGCCGCGCCGACCCAGCCGAAGCTCGCGTACAGCAGCGTCACCACGAACGGGGTGAAACCCGAGACCACGGCTGAGAACTGGTAGGCGATGGAGGCACCGGAGGAGCGGGTGTTGGCGTTGAACAGCTCGGGGAACCAAGCCCCTTGCGCCCCCGCAAGCGAGTTCTGGATGACGGCATAGGCGATGATCACCGCGATCACGATGAGGATCGCCACGCCGGTGTTGACCAGGAGGAACAGCGGGAAGGCGAAGATCACCATCACCGTGGTGCCGAACAGGTAGATCCGACGGCGGCCGACGCGGTCCGTCGCCTTGCCCCAGTTGTAGGTGGCGAAGATGCCGATTCCCGAGGCGATGCACAGGGCGGTGAGGGTCAGGGTGTTGTCGGCAAGCTTCTCGGTCTTGAGGTAGGAGAGCATGAAGGTCACCGAGACGGCGTAGCCGGCGGTTTCCGCGATCCGAAGTCCGATGCCCCGCAGGATGTTCCGCCAATCCTCGCGGAGAACCTTGGTGATCGGATTCTTGACGATCTCGCCGCGGGACTTGACCTCTTCGAAGACCGGCGACTCCGGGACCTTGGACCGGATGATGATGCCGACGATGACGAGCAGGATCGACAGCAGGAACGGCACCCGCCAGGCCCAGGTTCCGGGCAGGTGGACGCTGACCAGGAAGACGAGATTGGCCAGCAGCAAACCAACCGGGAATCCGGACTGGACGATCCCGGTGTATTTGCCCTTGGACCTCCACGGTGCGTGTTCGTAGGTCATCAGGATGGCGCCGCCCCATTCCGCGCCATAGGCCAAGCCCTGCACGACCCTCACCACGACCAGCAGGATCCCGGCCCAGACCCCGACCGACTGGTAGGTGGGCAGGCAGCCGATCAGGAACGTTGCCAGTCCCATCACGATCAGGCTGGCGACGAGAACCGGTTTGCGACCGAGCTTGTCGCCGAGATACCCGCCGATGACCCCACCGAGTGGGCGGACCAGGAAGCCGACACCCAGGGTGGCGAAGGACAGCAGGGTGGCGGTCAGGGGTTCGGTGCCGGGGAAGAAATAGGTCCCGAAGTACAACGCCGCGGCGGTGCCGTACCCGATGAAGTCGTAGGCCTCGATGGTGGCCCCGATACTCGAGCTGATGGCGACCTGGAGGGAATGGCCCGTTCCCTCGGCCTTCCCCTCCAGGGAATGCGAGTGCGAGATGCTCACCGTTGAGACTCCAATCTGGACCGCGTCTGTGCGGATCCATCATCGCTGGCTGCAGTCCCCTCCTGGGTGACTGTTAACAGTCAACAGCGCTGGAAGAAGAATGGAGGAAGTTTGGTTGACTGTCAACAGTCAACCGAAATTTTTCGAGGGCGTATGGAGCGCAGCCTTCTTGACCGGCGTCTGGGAGAACTCCGACTGTGCGGGGCAGGGCCCGCGGCCGGCGTTTGGCCCGCCCTGGCCCCGACTGCGCGGCTGCGGTAGGCGTCCTGTGGCGGGCGTTTCGGCCGGGCGGCGACCGGCCCCAATTCGACAATCTCCCCCGGCGCCCAGCGGGGCCGGGGGAGAAGTCACCGGCAGAGCCAGGGCGGTGCATGGTCGGCCGGGCCGAGCGTCTTCGAGCCCGCCAGGTCAGGCGGTGTCCCGGCTCGTCGAGTCGAAGTCAGCCAGCAAATTGGTTGCGGCACCTTGCATGTGGTCCTCGACTGCGATGCGCGCCTTCTCGGGGTCGCCCGCCGCGACCGCATCGACCAGCGCCTGGTGCCTCGGCACTGACATGTTGGACATTGCGCGGTCGGCACCGGCGAACATGATGGACATCCGGATCGAACCGGCGAGTGCTTCCCAGCTGCGGGTGAGCGTCGCGTTGCCGGTGAGGGCGCACAGGGTTCGGTGGAAGTCCAGGTCGATCTCCACCATGTCGCTGATCGAACCGCTCGCAGCGCTGAGCGCATCGAGCGCGGTCTGCAGTCGCCGGACGACGGGCTTGCGATTCTTCAGCCGGCTCAGAGTCGCTGCCGCAAGCCCCTCGAGCGCGGAGCGAACCTGGAACATGTCCTGGATCTCGGTCACGCTGAGCGTTCGCACCCGCAACCGGCCCCGCTCGGAGGGCTCGACGAGACCTTCCTGCTCCAACTGGCGCAGGGCCTCCCGCAGCGTCCCGCGGGAAATCGACAACGCCGCAGACAACTCGGTCTCCACCAGATGCGTCCCCGGCGCGATCTCGCCGGACGTCACCGCGTTGCGCAGGACATCCAACGCCTGCTCCCGCAGGCTTGTTTTCGCCAGGCCTCCCAGTCGGGACACCCCTGAGCCGGTTGCCGCATTCGTCATCGCAAACCCCTTTCGTCCAGACCAGCATAGCGGCTGACAGGTAACTGTTGACTGTCAACAGTCGACGTGTCAGGATCATCGTCATCACAGCACCGAGCACCACCCCTGCGCCGGGTGATCGCGGTGAAGATCTCGCAGACAAGGTCGTCAGCCATGAGCATCAGTGACCGACTCGGTTGCTCCACCATCAGTTTCCGGCACCTCCCGCTCGCGCAGGCCCTCGACGTCATCACCGAACTCGGTTTCGGGGAGATCGATCTCGGTGCACTCCCGGGGGTGTGCGATCACGTGCCCTACGTGCTCGACCCGGCCGCTGTCACCGACGTGGCCGGTGCGGTGAATGCCTCCGAACTGAGCGTCCGGTCGGTGAACGGAGACGTCGGTGACCTCAACGTCATCGCAGACGGTGCGGCGCAGGCGGAGCGATCGGAGCACCTGGACCGACTGCTCGATCTGACCGCGGCGGTGAACGGGCTCGCCCTGGTGCTCCCCAACGGTGCGCTGTCCCATGATCCGGTCGTCGACGAGAGCACCGATATCGCCCGAGTGGCCGGCGAACTCGCGGCCGCAGCGGATCGCGCGGCGGGCAGGGGCCTGCAGCTGTGGGTGGAGTCGCTGCACATCCTGCGGTTGTGCCACACCCTGGACCGGGCGCGGCGACTCACCGACCAGCTGACCGGCACCCCGGTCGGGGTCGTGATGGATTTCAGCCACGTCGTCGCCTCCGGAGCCGACCCGGTCGAGTTCGTCGACCTGTTCGGCGACCGGATCAGCCATGTGCACCTGCGCGACGCCACTCCCGGCAACATTCACCACAGCATCGGCAATGGCTCCGTCGACTTCGCCGCCGGCCTGTCCGCGCTCGACAACGCCGGCTACACCGGGCATTTCACCCTGGAGCTGGAAACCAGGGACGTCACTCACGAGGAACGCCCGGCTGCCGCCGGCAAGGCCGCGGCCTACATCAGTTCCCTGCTCTGAACCTTTTGCGTCAGGCGAAAACCACCCGATCCGATTCCCCCTGCAGTCCCACGCCGCTGTCTGTGGCGTGCCCACGACAAGGAGACACCACATGACCAGCACGCAGCGCACCGTCGTCATCACCGGAGTCGGCGCCGAGCGCGGGATCGGCCGCGCGACCGCGCACCGCTTCGCCAGGGATGGCTGGGCCGTCGCCGGCCTGGACCTGGACGGAGCCGCCGCCGAGAAGCTCGCCGTCGAGTTGACCGAGCGCTACGGGGTTCCCGCGTTCGGCGCCCAGGTCGACGTCGCGGACGAGGACTCCGTGCTCGGGGTCCGGAATGCGCTGCACGCCGCCGATCTGCCGACGGTCGGCGCGGTGCTGAACATCGCCGGGATCACCTCACCGGTGCCCTTCCTGGAAACCACCCTGGCGCTGTGGAACAAGATCTTCGCGGTCAACGCAACCGGCACCTACCTGGTGACCAAGGCGTTCCTGCCGGACATGATCGACGGCGGCTACGGCCGGATCGTGAACATGTCGTCGGTCTCCGCGCAGCAGGGCGGCGGGGTGTTCGGCAAGACCCCTTACTCCTCGGCGAAGGCCGCGGTCCTGGGCTTCACCCGATCCCTGGCGCGTGAGCTCGGCCCCACCGGGATCACCGTGAACGCGATCGCCGCCGGCGCGGTGGACACCGACATCCGCTCCCACGGAACAACTCCCGAGCTCGAGGCGTCGATCGTCGCAGGTGTTCCGCTCGGCCGGCAGGCGTCGGTCGACGACGTCACGGCCCTGTTCGCCTTCCTTGCCTCCGAGGAGGCCGGCTACATCACCGCCACCACCCAGAACCTCAACGGCGGCTCCTACATCGCCTGACCGGGACACGAATTCAACGGCGCACCGGCAACGTCAACCAGCCAGCAGGAAGAGGAATCGCAATGACGCAAACACTGGACCGCACGGCCAGGGTGACCGCCCTGGCCGCGGCGGCCGACCGGATCCGGCACCACATCCTCAACATGGGGGAGGTACAGGGCCAGGGATACGTCGGGCAGGGCCTCGGTTTCGCCGACGTCCTCGCCGTCGTCTACAAGGATGTCGCCAACTACCGGCCGCATGACCCGGAATGGGTGGACCGCGACCGGGTCCTGCTGTCCATGGGCCATTACGCCATTGCCCTCTACGCCGCCCTGGCCGAAGCCGGAACTCTCGACATCGCCGAGCTGGAGTCCTACGGCTCCGACGATTCGCGGCTGCCGATGTCCGGGATGAGCACCTACACCCCCGGCATGGAGATCTCCGGCGGATCTCTCGGGCACGGCCTGGGCCTGGCCGTGGGGATGGCCATCGGGCTCCGCCTGCAGGGCAAGGGCTCCCGGGTGATCAACCTGATGAGCGACGGCGAACTGGACGAAGGCTCCACCTGGGAGGCGGCGATGGCCGGCTCGCATCACGGCCTCGGCCAGCTGCTGTGCGTCGTGGACATGAACGGCCTGCAGGCCGACGGTCCGACCAAGGGTGTGCTGCGCACCGAACCCGTGCAGGCCAAGTGGGAGGCCTTCGGCTGGCGCACCGCCCGGGTGAACGGCAACGACATCACCGCCCTGGTCGAGGCTTTCGATTCGGTACCCGCGAACGACGACCGGCCCGCGGTGGTCATCTGCGACACCCGGATCGGATCCGGCGTCCCGTTCCTGGAGACCCGGGAAAAGGCCCATTTCATGCGTATCGACGAGAACGAGTGGGCCGTTGCCCGCACCGCCCTGATCGACGCCGCCCTGATGGACGCCGCACTGATCAACGCAGCCACCGCCAAGGAAGGTAATTGACATGACCAGCACCGCCACGCCCGTGAAGGCCAAGCCGAAGACCTCCGCGATGATCGCCAGCATCGCCGAGGCCGGGCAGCGCACCGCGTCTGCCCCGTTCGGTCATGCGCTGTCCCAGCTGGCCGAGGAGAACCCCTTGATCGTCGGGTTGTCCGCCGATCTCGCCAAGTACACCGACATGCACATCTTCGCGCAGAGTCATCCGGAGCGGTTCTTCCAGATGGGGATGGCCGAGGCGTTGATGCTCGGCGCGGCCGCCGGTATGGCCGAGGTCGGGTTGATCCCGTTCGCCTCGACCTACTCGGTGTTCGCCACCCGCCGGGCCTACGACTTCCTCTGCCTGGACATCGCCGAGCCCAATCTGAACGTGAACGTAGTCGGGGCGCTGCCCGGCCTGACCACCGGGTACGGACCCAGCCATCAGGCCGCGGAGGATCTGGCGCTGCTCCGCGCGATGCCGAACCTGACCATCGTCGACCCCTGCGATTCGGTCGACATCGAGCAGGCGGTGCCGCAACTCGCGGCCACCGACGGGCCCACGTATCTTCGCCTGCTGCGGGGACACGTACCCACCGTTCTGGACGAGTACGACTACACCTTCCAGCTGGGCAAGGCCGCGGAACTGCGCACCGGGCGGGATGTCAGCTTCATCTCCACCGGGCTGATGACGATGCGCGCCCTGGCCGCGGCGGAGAAACTCCACGCCGACGGGGTCGATGTCGCTGTGACCCACGTCCCGACGATCAAGCCGCTCGATCACGCGGCCATCGCCCGCGCCGCCGGCGGTGGTCGGTTGGTCGTCACGCTCGAGAACCACACGATTGTCGGCGGTCTCGCCGACGCGGTCGCCTCGAGCCTGATGTTCGGCGAGGGCACCCGAACGGTCCCGACCATTCGGCGGATCGGGCTGCCCGACGAGTTCCTGGGGACCGGCGCTTTGCCGACCCTGCACGAGAAGTACGGGCTCTCCACCGACGCGATCGTGCGCTCGGTGCACGGCTGGCTCGGCTGAGCGATCCGGAAAGCCGTTGCACCACAACACTCATCGCACGCAGATCACAGGGAGTACGGATGACTGAGCAGTGGCGGGTCGTCATCGGTAGTGATGACGCGGGTCTGACCTACAAGAACGCACTGAAGGCCGACCTGGAGGCGGACCCGCGGGTCGCCGAGGTCATCGACGTCGGGGTGAACGCCGCGCAGGCCACCCCGTACCCACACGTCGCGGTCGCGGCCGCGCAGCAGGTTGCCGACGGCCACGCCGATCGGGCGCTGTTGGTCTGCGGGACGGGCCTCGGCGTGGCGATCAGCGCCAACAAGGTGCCCGGCATCAGGGCGGTCACCGCCCACGACAGCTTCTCCGTCGAACGGTCGGTGCTCAGCAACGACGCCCAGGTGCTGTGCTTCGGGCAGCGGGTCATCGGGCTGGAACTGGCCAGGCGCCTGGCGCGCGAATGGCTCGACTATCGGTTCGACGAACAATCCGCCTCCGCCGCGAAAGTGGCGCTCATCGGAGATTACGAGGCGCGATCTGACATCGACGCCGAAGTGGACGTCGTCAGCCTGTGATCCGGCTCCGGTCACGAACTGGCGGCGCCTTGAAACCTGTTCCCACTCAACCAACCTGAGGAATGTGAGCACTGTGGCCCACGTCTACAACAACCCCGCCGACTTCAAGGACGACATGGTCGCCGGATTTGTCACGGCCTATTCCCGGTACGTGGAGAAGGTGCCCGACGCGTCCGCGGTGATGCGCCGGGGCGGCCCTCGGGCGGGAAAGGTGAGTGTCATCATCGGCGGGGGTAGTGGTCACTATCCGGCATTCTGCGGCACCGTCGGAGCCGGGCTGGCGGACGGCGCCGTGATCGGCGACGTCTTCACCTCACCCTCCAACGAACAGGCCTACCGCGCCGGCAGAGTGCTGGACGGCGGCGCCGGGGTGCTGTTCAGCTTCGGCAATTACGCCGGCGACGTGATGAACTTCGGCGCCGCCCAGGAGCGGCTCCGCGCCGAGGGCATCGATTGCCGGACCGTGCTGGTCACCGATGACGTCGCCTCCGCCTCAGCAGAGCAGCGGGCCAAGCGTCGTGGTGTGGTGGGCGACTTCGTGGTGTTCAAGATTGCCGGCGCCGCGGCCGACCGCGGGGACGACATCGGCCGGGTCGAAGCGCTGGCGCGCAGGGCGAATACGGCGACGGTGAGCTTCGGCGTCGCCTTCGAGGGCTGCACGTTTCCCGGCAAGACCGAACCGCTGTTCCGGGTGCAGCCGGGCCACATGGACCTCGGTCTGGGGATCCACGGTGAACCCGGAATCCGGACGGTGGAGTGGATCCCGGCTCGCGAACTGGCGGCGGTGCTGCTCGAACCACTGCTGGCCGAGCGGCCGTCGGACGGTGAACGGCCGACCAGGGCGGCGGTGATCCTCAACGGGCTCGGTGCCACCAAATACGAGGAGTTGTTCGTGCTCTGGCAGACCCTCGGCCCGCTGTTCGAACGGCACGGCATCGAGCCGGTGCTCCCCGAGGTGGGGGAAATCGTCACCAGCCTGGACATGGCAGGCTGTTCGCTGACCCTGACCTGGCTCGATGACGAACTCGAAGAGCTGTGGGTCGCACCCGCCGACACCCCAGCGTTCCGTCGCGGCTCGGTCGCCGACTTGCCGCAGTTCGCGGCCGTGGATCGGGCTGCGTCGAACGTGGTCGCCGAGGAGGTCGCCGTTGGGTCAGCGGAGTCCCAACAGGGCGCGGTGACCGTCCGGGCCGCGATCGCCGCAATGCTGCGGACCGTCGAGGACGCCGAGGACGAACTGGGTCGGATCGACGCCGTCGCCGGTGACGGGGACCACGGCGTCGGCATGGTCCGCGGACTCCGGGCCGCCGCCTCCGCAGCCGACACAGCCGGCCCGACCGCCGGTGTCAGCGACGTCCTGACCGCCGCCGGCGCGGCGTGGGCGGACAAGGCCGGGGGCACCAGCGGCGTGCTCTGGGGTGCCATCCTCAGCGCCGTCGGCCGCGAGCTCGGCAACACCGAAGCTCCCACCCGGGACGGCATCGTCAACGCGGTCGCCGCCGGCGCCCAGGCGCTCCATCGCCTCGGCAAGTGCCAGATCGGCGACAAGACGATGTACGACGCACTCGAACCGTTCGCCGAGGCGCTCGCCGACAACGTCCGACAGGGCATGACGCTGGTGCCGGCGTGGCACGCCGCCGCCGAAACCGCCACGACCCGGGCCCGCGAAACAGCCACCCTCACGCCACAACTCGGCCGCGCGCGCCCACTTGCCGAACGCAGCATCGGCACCCCGGACGCCGGCGCCACGTCGATCGCGATGATCGTGACCACCGTCGGGAATGTTCTGGAGCAGGCGCGCTCTCGGACAGAACCTCGGCGCGCCGAGGTCTGAATCACGGGCCGGTGGTGATCGGACGGCACGGTCTCGCCCGCGCACGAGCAGGACCCAGGTCCGTCCATCGCTTGGTGGCACGCGGCCCCGGGCTTCACCGTGGACACGGGGTCGCCGACTGCCTCTACCGCACCGACGCGCATGGGTCGCGCGGGGAGTTTCTGCCGCGGCCGGTGGGCGCGGTCGCGGGGGACGATCGCAGCCCGACTCCGACCCAGTCGCGGTCGGCGGCCACCAGCGACGCAGATCGCCATCGCACCGGTTCACGCGTCCGGACCGGACAACGTCGCCCGAACGGCAGCCGGCGTCGGTCTGCCCGCCCCGCCGCCCCACAAAGAACGCCGCAAAAGACGCCCTGAACGGAACGCTTCAGGGCCGACGCCCGTACAGGGCCAGCGCCCAGGCCTCGGCGAGGGTGTCGATCACCGTCTGTTCGGAATCGAATGGCGGCGTCCCGGTCGCCGCCAGGTAATACACGCGTTCACCCAGCCAGGTCAGGGCCGTCACGATCGGCAGCGGATCTCGGCCGGCCAGCCAGGCAGCGGCTTCCTGATCGCCATCGAGCCGGGCGAGCGCGGCCTGGGTAAAGCGATCCATCTGCTGCCGCCACAGTCCATCCAACTCGGCGTCGCCGCCGGAGGCCTCGACGATGGCCCGCAGCACGGGAGCCTGCCGCTCCCACAGGCGCGCTCCGGCGGCGACACCCTCACGGAGCGCGCCGACCGGGTCGGTGTTCGCAGCGGAGGAGGTCCAGGACTCGGCGGCGTCCAGTCCGTCGGCGATCGCTTCTCGGACGAGAGCGGCCAGCAGGTCCTCCTTGCGGGCGAAGTAGAGGTAGAAGCTGCCCTTGGCGGTTCCCGATGCGGAAAGTATGGCGGCAACGTTGATGTCGGCATACCGCCGGGTTTCCAGGAGGCTGCGGGTCGCCCGCATCACCCGTTCCCTGGCGCCCGGCGTGCCATCCACCCCGGGCCGCTCGCGCCGCCGCCCGCCCCTTTTCGGATCACCGTCCACCGCACTATGCTAGACCGCAGGTCTAGACGGCGCGTCTAGACATGACGTACAGTTGCCGAATGAACGGTTTCGCGCTGCATCTCGTCGTGGACGATGTGCCTGCCTCGATCGACTTCTACCAATGCGCTTTCGGTGCCCGGCTGGTCCGCGTGCTCCGGCTGCCGACCGGCGCGATCGTCACCGCGGACCTCGACCTGCAGGGCGTGCCGATCGCGGTCGCCGCGCCGGTACCGGGCACCACCCTGGCCACACCGGCGTCGACCGCCACGTCAACCGCTGCGTACCGGCTGACCGTGGGCGATGCGGACGACGCCTGGTCGCGGGCTGTCGACGCCGGAGCGACCGCCTCCGCCCCGGTACGCGACGCGTTCTGGGGGGTGCGCACCGGGGAGGTGCTCGATCCCTCCGGCCATCGGTGGGCCTTCGATCAACCCCTCCGGGACGTTCCCGTCGAGGAGATCGAGGCCCAACTCGCTTCGATGGCCGGCGCCGACCACTGATCGGCGGGCCCGAGCGCTTGCCCGACGCGGCGAACCCGCACCTGATGGGCCGGGTCGTTGCGGTGCTGCGCCCGTGCTCAGAAGCCCTGCGCCAGCCGGAAATAGGCCTGATTCCAGCGGATCTCGTTGGCGAACGACCGGGTGGTGGTGGCGTCGTCGATGACCAGCAGTTCCACCCCGACCATGGTGGCCAGGTCGTGCACCTCCTCGGTGCCGACCGCGGTCGACAGCACGGTGTGGTGCGGTCCGCCGGCGGTGAGCCAGGACTGGGTTGACGTCCGGAAGTCGGGTCGTGGGGTCCAGACCGCGCGCGCAACCGGGAGCTTCGGCAGCTCGAAGTCCGGTGACACGACGTCGATCTCATTGAGCACCAGACGGAACCGGTCGCCGAGGTCGCTGATCCCGACGACGATGCCGGGACCCGGCTCGGCGTCGAAAACAAGCCGGACGGGGTCCTCCCGGTTGCCGATACCGAGCGGGTGGATCTCGCAGCTCGGCGTGCCGGCGGCGATGGTCGGGCACACTTCGAGCATGTGCGCGCCGAGGATGCGCTCCTCGCCGGGAATCAGGTGGTAGGTGTAGTCCTCCATGAACGAGGTTCCGCCTGGCCGTCCGGATGCCATTGCCTTGATCGTCGCCAGCAGCAGCGACGTCTTCCAATCGCCTTCGCCGCCGAAGCCGTAGCCGTCGGCCATGAGGCGCTGCACCGCCAGGCCCGGCAGTTGTAGCAATCCACCCAGGTCCTCGAAATTGGTGGTGAAGGCGCCGAAATTGCCCTCCTCGAGGAAGGCCCGCAGTCCGAGTTCGATGCGCGCCGCGTAGCGCAGCGATTCGCGCTGCGGCGCACCGTCGCGGAGCGGAGCCGCGATGGTGTACTCGTCCTCGTAGCTGCTCACGAGGGTGTCGACATCGGCAGTACCCACCTGGTCGACGACCTCGACGAGATCGTTGACCCCGTAGGTGTTCACCGAGACCCCGAACCGGCGCTGGGCCTCCACCTTGTCGCCCTCGGTGACGGCCACGTCCCGCATGTTGTCGCCGAACCGGGCGAGCCGCAGCGAGCGGAGGGCGGCCGCGCCCTCGGCTGCGCGAGCCCACGCGCCGACGGCGGCCTGCGTCGCATGGTGATTCACGTGGCCGGCGACGGTCTTCCGGCTGACACCGAGACGGGTCTGGATGTAACCGAACTCGCGATCGCCGTGCGCCGCCTGGTTGAGATTCATGAAGTCCATGTCGATCTCGGACCAGGGGAGGGCCTCATTTGCCTGGGTGTGCAGATGCAGCAACGGCTTTCGCAACGCCTCGAGCCCGGCGATCCACATCTTGGCCGGCGAGAACGTGTGCATCCAGCAGATCACGCCGAGGCAGGCGTCATCGGCATTCGCATCGAGCATGATCCGGCGTATCCCGTCGGACGAGGTCAGCACCGCCTTCCAGACCACCGCTGCGGTTATTTCCTTGCTGGCATCGAGCGCGTTGGCGATCTGCTGCGAGTGCGCGGTGACCTGTTCGACGACCTCGGGGCCGTACAGGCCCTGACTACCGGTCAGGAACCAGACCTGCCGGCCGGCGCTGGCGGGGGCGGGTCTTGTCCGGTTCATGCGGGCCATCCTTGGTCGAGAAGCTTCTGCCCGTAGGCATTCTGGTACCGCTGGTAGAGCGAATCGATGTCCTGTTCGGCGAGCGGGGTCGGCTCGCCCAGCTGCCGCGCGACGGTGACCGCGCGCGCCACCTCTTCGCACATCGCCGCGGCCTTGACGGCTGCGCGGGCAGTCGGGCCGATGGTGAAGGGGCCGTGGTTGGCCATCAGGACCGCGGGGGAGCGGCTGTGCCGCAACGTCTCGACGATGCCGCGACCGATCGAGTCGTCACCGATCATGGCGAACGGACCGACCGGGATGGGTCCGCCGAACTCGTCGGCCATCATCGTCAGCACGCAGGGGATGGGCTCGCGGCGCGCGGCGAAGGCGGTCGCGTACGTCGAGTGGGTGTGCACCACGCCCCCGACCCGGTCGAGGTGGGCGTAGACGTAGCCGGCCGCTGCGCTGTCCGACGACGGCGCTGCGTCTCCCTCGACGACGTGGCCGTCGAAGTCGGTCACCACCATGTTGTCCGGCGAGAGTTGCTGGTAGTCCACGCCGGAGGGTTTGACCACCAGCAGGTCCGCGCCGGGTACCCGGGCGGACACGTTCCCGGCGGTCCAGACCACCAGTCCCCAGCGAATGAGCTCGGTGTGCAGGTCGGAAACCTCGATCCGAAGCCGTTTGATGTGCTGTTGAGTCTCCGGGCTCAGCCTCATACCAGCACGTCCCGCTCCGCGGGTGCCGGGCCGAAGGCACTGCGCCGCAGGTTCTTCAAGGTGTGCATGACGGTGTTCTCGCCGCGGCCGAAATAGTCGTGCAGTCGCCGGTATTCGGCGTAGAGCTCGTCGTAGACGGCGACATTGGCCGGGATCGGCTCGTACACCCCGCTGATCCTCCGGCCCATCACGGCGGCGGCGGTCGGCACGTCGGGGTAGGCGCCTGCGGCCACGGCCGCGTGGATCGCCGAGCCCAGGGCCGGCCCCTGCGCCGAGGTGGCCACGGACAGCGGTAGTCCGGTGACGTCGGCGTAGATCTGCATCAGCAGCGGATTCTTCGCCAGGCCGCCCGCCACGACGAACTCGCCGACATCGACGCCCGCGTCGATGAAGTTCTGCACGATCAGCCGGGCACCGAAGGCGGTGGCCTCCAGCAGGGCGCGGTAGATGTCCTCTGGCGTGGTGCTCAGGGTCTGTCCGAGCAGCAGGCCGGACAGTTCGTGATCCACCAGCACGGACCGGTTCCCGCTGAGCCAGTCCAGGGCGAGCAGTCCGTGCTGACCGACGCGCTGCCGTCCGGCGAGCGAGGACAGGTGCTCGTGGATCGACACCCCGGCCTCCGTGGCGGCCTGGAAATACCTCGGCGGGACCTGTTCCCGGACGAACCAGGCGAAGATGTCCCCGACACCGCTCTGGCCGGCCTCGTAACCCCAGTAGCCGGCGGTGATCCCGCCGTTCACCACTCCGCACATCCCAGGCACCTCGCGCAGCTGGGTGCCGTTGACCACGTGGCAGGTGGAGGTGCCCATGACGGCGACGAGTTGTCCGGGGGCGATGGCACCGGCCGCCGGTGCGCACACGTGCGCGTCGACGTTTCCCACCGCCACCGCGATGCCCTCGGGCAGTCCGGTCCACGTTGCCGCCTGCGCCGTCAGCCGGCCGGCCATCGCTCCCAGTTGACCGATCGGTGCGGTCAGTTTCGTATCGACGAAGTCCCCGAAATGCGGGTTCAGCTCGGTCAGGAAGTCCCGGTCCGGATACCGGCCGTCCTGCAGGATTCCCTTGTAGCCGGCGCTGCAGGCATTTCTGACGTACCAGCCGCACAACTGCCAGACGATCCAATCCGCGGCCTCGACCCAACGGTCCGTCCGGTCGTAGATTTCCGGGTCACCTTCGAGCAGTTCGAGTCCCTTGGCGAATTCCCACTCCGACGAGATGAGGCCCCCGTAGCGGGGCAACCAGGTCTCGCCGCGCCGAGCGGCGAGCTCGTTGATCCGGTCGGCCTGCGGCTGCGCAGCGTGATGGCGCCAGAGTTTGACGTAGGCGTGCGGTCGGCGGCGGTACTCGGGCAGTTCGGACAGCGGCGTCCCGTCCGCGGTGGTCGGCACCATCGTGCAGGCGGTGAAGTCGGTGCCGATCCCGACGACCTGCTCCGGCCGGGCACCTGCGGCGGCGAGCGCCTCGGGTACCGCATGCCGCAGCACCTCGATGTAGTCCGCCGGTACCTGCAGGGCCCAATCGGGCGGAAGCCGTTCGGTGTCCCCGGGGAGGTGGTCGGTGACGACGGCGTTCGGGTAGTCGAAGACGGCCGACCCCAACTCGGCGCCGTCCTCGATGCGGACCACGACGGCCCGGCCGGCCAGCGTTCCGTAGTCGACGCCGACGGTCAGGGTGTCGGCCGGATCGAGCGGGCGAAAGGAATCAGTCATGTGTGGGTTGACGCCCGCGGCGCCGCTTCCCTTCTCTGTGCTCCGGACCTGTTGCGCTGGGCCTGTTGTCACCTGTTCCGCGGCGCTGCTCAGCGCATTGGACGTTTGCCGGGCCCTGCGAAACGCGCGTCACGCGGTCTGCGACCGCCAGCGTATGTTAGCGCTCACAGTTTGCAAATGAAAGACCCTCTGCCGCAGTTGTACGCTCCTGCTCGGGGTAGTGCGGCCGGAATACCTACTGACGCTCGGTTGAACTTCGTATTCGGGCAGTGACCGCGGCGTGACCACTCAGCGATTCGGTCCAGCCTGGCGCCGGCCGCACCGAAGCGGTTCCGTCCCGCGTCCGCGACTGCGTCGACCGGGGTTTGTTCGCGCCGTAGCGGAATTGTGACCGGGAACCCTTGACTCCCGCATGTGTGAGCGTTAACACTATGGCCGCGGGTGCGACCCACTCCCGCCCTTGTCCTGAAGAACCGAGATCGGAAGGTCGGCCCATGACGGCCCGGACGCCCTGGGGCAGTTCACCTGCCGCGCGGCCACCTCGAGGCCGGAGCAGGGCCGTCCGTGGCAGCGCCGGCAGCTAGCGCGGCGCCGCGGTCGATCGATCGGCGAATCATCGGGCCGGGTCATCCAACGTTGGAGGAAAGTCCGTGGTCACCAAGAAGTTGACTGTGCTCGCCGCGGCTGCCGTCGCCGCACTGGCCCTGGCGGCCTGCGGCAGCAACGCCAGCACCGCGTCATCGAGCACCAGCAGCGCGAGCGCCGCGGCCAGCGCCGCGGCCTCCGAAACCGGCAGTGTTGCAGGCTCATCAGCCGACTCATCGGCGGCCGACGCCTCGGCCGGGAGTTCGGCCGCCGCTCCGTCCGGCGGCGAACTGCCGCCGGTCGATCCTGCCGTGCTGGACGGCGCCGTCATCGGGTTCGCCCAGGTCGGCTCGGAAAGTGGCTGGCGCAGCGCCAATACCGACTCCATCAAGGCGGCAGCGGAGAAGAACAAGGTCGACCTGCAGTTCACCTCGGCGGAAGGTGATCAGGCAAAGCAGATCTCGTCGATCAAGACCTTCATCACCCAGGGTGTGGACCTGATCGCGTTCTCCCCGGTGGTCGAAACCGGCTGGGACGCGGTGCTGAAGGAAGCACAGGCGGCCGACATCCCGGTCGTGCTGACCGACCGCGCGGTGGACTCGGACCCGAGCCTGTACAAGACGTTCATCGGCTCCGACTTCATCAAGGAAGGCGAGAAGGCGGCGACCTGGGCGAAGAAGGAGTTCGCCGACGCGGACAAGGTCAACATGGTGGTTCTGGAGGGGACGACGGGATCCGCCCCTGCCAATGACCGGGCCACGGGTTGGGAGAACATCCTGGGTTCCGAACCGAAGTTCAACACCCTCGCGTCGCAGACCGGTGATTTCACCCGCGACGGTGGCAAGAAGGTCATGGAGGGCTTCCTGGCCACCTACCCGAACATCGATCTGGTCTACGCCCACAACGACGACATGGGTCTGGGTGCGATCGAGGCGATCGAGGCCGCCGGCAAGGTTCCCGGCAAGGACATCAAGATCGTCACCGTGGACGCGGTGAAGGCAGGCATGGAGGCGCTGGCTGCGGGAAAGATCAACTTCATCGTCGAGTGCTCCCCGTTGCTCGGTGATCAGCTGATGCAGGCCTCCAGCGCGGTGCTCTCGGGCACCGACATCCCCGCCCGGATCATCACCATCGAGGGCAGCTTCGATCAGCAGCAGGCGACAGAGGCGCTTCCCAGCCGGCTGTACTGACCTCGTCGGGAAAGGGACTGTCAGGAATGGGACGCTCGACTCCGGCGATTGACGGATTCGAGCGTCCCACCGGCTTTCACACCACGTCATCGGAGCGCAGATGAAGGCGACAGGACCAGCGGTGCCGAGCGACCCCCGCACGGGCGCCGATCGGCCGCCCGTCGTCGAGATGACGGGGATCACCATCGAGTTCCCCGGCGTCAAGGCGCTGAGCGACGTGTCGCTGCGGCTGTTCCCCGGCGAGGTGCACGCGCTGATGGGCGAGAACGGCGCCGGCAAGTCGACGCTGATCAAGGCCCTCACCGGGGTCTACGCCATCGGTGCGGGAACCATCACGGTGCACGGCTCCGCGGTGTCCTTCGACGGTCCGGCCCAGGCGCAGAACGCTGGTGTCGCCACCGTCTACCAGGAAGTCAACCTGGTCACCAACCTGACCGTCGCGGAGAACATCATGCTCGGGCGGGAGCCGCGCAGACTCGGCATGATCGACTGGCGACGGATGCGCAAGCACACCGCCAAGGTGCTCGCCGACCTCAACCTGGACATCGATCCGGGCTCGCTGCTCGGCGGGCATTCCATTGCCATCCAGCAATTGGTGGCCATCGGTCGGGCGATCGACGTGAACGCCGACGTCCTGGTGCTGGACGAGCCCACCTCGTCGCTGGATGTCAAGGAGGTCGCCGAACTGATGGAGGTGATCCGGCGCGTCCGCGACCGGGGCGTGGCGATCCTGTTCGTCTCGCACTTCCTGGACCAGGTCTATCAGATCTCCGACCGGATCACGGTGCTGCGCAACGGCGAACTCGTGGGGGAGTACCCGTCCCGCGAGCTGCCCCGCCTGCAACTGGTGTCGAAGATGATCGGCAAGGACCTCGCCGCCCTCGAGGCACTGGAGGAGGGCACCAAGCGGGAAGCGGGCGAGCGCAAGGAGGGCGGTGCGTACCTGGTGGCGAAGGGCCTGGCCCGCAAGGGCAACATCGAACCGTTCGACCTGGAGGTACATCCCGGCGAGGTTCTCGGGCTGGCCGGCCTGCTCGGGTCCGGACGGACCGAATTGGTCCGGCTGCTGTACGGCGCCGACCGCAGTGACGCCGGCACCACCACCGTGGCCGGCGCGGACATCAGGCTGCGCAGCCCCCGGTTGGCCCTGGACCGGAAGATCGCCTTCGCCTCGGAGAATCGCAGGGCGGAGGGGCTCATCGGTGATCTCAGCGTTCGCGCGAACATCGTTTTGGCCATGCAGGCCGAGCGCGGCTGGACCAGAGCGATCCCGCGTCGTCAGCAGGACGAGATGGCCAGGCGCTACATCCAGGCCCTGGACATCCGTCCCACTGACCCGGAAATGCTGGCCCGCAACCTGTCCGGCGGCAACCAGCAGAAGCTGTTACTGGCCAGATGGTTGCTCACCGAGCCAAATCTGCTGATCTTGGACGAGCCGACCCGCGGTATCGACGTCGGGGCCAAGGCGCAGATCCAGAAGCTCGTCGCCGGACTCTCCGACAAGGGGATGGCCGTCATCTTCATTTCCGCCGAACTCGAAGAGGTCCTTCGCTTGTCGCATCGCATCGGGATACTCCGGGACCGTCGCAAGGTCGCCGAGATCGTGAACTCCGAAGGCACCACGGTCGACGACATCATGGGCATCATCGCGGCGGAGGCGCAGCCGGCATGAAGCGGATCACCGGTAGCCGGCTGCTCTGGCCGGGGCTCGTGCTCATCGCCCTGCTGATCGCGAACCTGCTCTGGAACCACGCGTTCTTCGCCATCACGGTCCGGGACGGCAACCTCTACGGCGCGCCGATCGACATCCTGCGGCGGGCCGCGCCGATCGTTCTGGTTGCCCTGGGCATGACGCTGGTGATCGCCACCAGGGGGATCGATCTCTCCGTTGGCGCGGTTGCGGCCATTTCCGGCTCGTGGGCCTCGATGTACATCATCTCCTCCGCCGACGCGGCCTCGGTGACGGTCGTGCTGACCGCGGTCGGCGTCGCGCTGGTGATGGCGCTGATCGCCGGCGCCTGGAACGGCTTCCTGGTGGCGGTTCTCGGCATTCAACCGATCGTCGCGACGCTGGTGCTGATGGTGGCCGGCCGCGGCCTGGCGCAGATCATCACCAGTGAGAAGATCCTGTACCCGGACAACTCGCCCGCGTACAAGTTGATCGGCGGCGGTTATCTGCTGGCGGTGCCGTTCTCGATTCTCATCGCCGGCGGCATCTTCGCGCTCACCGCGTTCCTCACCCGGAAGACCGCCCTGGGCACCCTGATCGAGTCCGTCGGGGTCAATCCGGAGGCGAGTCGGTTGGCCGGCGTGCGGGCCCGACCGATCATCTTCCTGACGTACGTCTTCAGCGGTTTCTGTGCCGGCCTGGCCGGGCTGATGCTGACCTCCAATTCGACCTCCGCCGACCCCAACTCCATCGGCCTGTTCATCGAGCTGGACGCCATCCTCGCCGTCGTCATCGGCGGCACGTCGCTTGCCGGTGGCCGGTTCTCCCTCGCCGGAACGCTGATCGGCGCCTTCATCATCGAAACGATGGACGCCTTCGTGGTCATCGCCATCTCCGCCCGGAGCACCGACGTCTTCAAGGCCTGCGTGGTGATCCTGGTCTGCCTGTTGCAGTCCTCGCGCGTGCGGGCCTGGATGCTGAACGTGTTGCGCTGGGGCCGCCCGCCGGGTCGTCGGGGTCGCGGTGCCCCGCCGCCGCCGACCGCCGGAACCGACCAGCCATCGGGAGCCGCCCGCGACACTGCCGAGGGTTCCGCCACCTCGATGTCCGCGGGAGCCAGGCCATGACGATCACCGTGACTCCGAAAGTGTCCCGACCGAAGCTGCTGACCCGGCTCGGCCAGCGCTACGAGCAGTACACGCAGATCGGCGTCACCGTCGTGCTGCTGATCATCATGCTGGTGGTCGGCAACCTGCTGTATCCGAATTTCACCTCGGGCCAGGCCATTTTCGACCTGATCGGCAAGAACGTCTTCCTCATTCCACTCGCCATCGGAATGACATTCGTCATTCTCAGCGGCGGGATCGATCTGTCGGTGGGCGCGGTGATGGCGCTGGGGTCGGTCATCGCGGCCACCCTTTTGCAGGCCGGCTGGTCCGCGGTTCTGGTCATTCCCATCGTCCTGCTGGCCGCGTCCACCCTCGGGCTGGTGGTCGGGATCATGATCAGCCGATTCGAGATCCAGCCGTTCATCGCCACTCTCGCCGCGATGTTCCTCGCCCGGGGGCTGTGCCTGGTGATCACGGATCGTTCGATCTCGATCGACAACGAGTTCTTCCAGAGCATGAACCTCACGCACATTGATCTGTGGGAGCAGCAGACGGTCAACCTGCGCGGACGGGTGCGGGTGACGGACGTGTACACGACCCCGTCCGTGCTGGTCGCGCTGGCCGTGCTGGTGGTGGCCTTCGTCATCCTGCATTACAGCCGGTTCGGCCGGACCGTCTACGCCGTCGGCGGCAACGAGCCCTCCTCGCGACTGATGGGGCTGCGGGTCGACCGCACCAAGGTCAGCGTCTATGTGATCAGCGGATTCTGCTCGGGCATCGCCGGCCTGCTGTTCGCCTTCTACACGGCGTCCGGCGACCCGGTGGCCGGCATCGGCTATGAACTGAACGCCATCGCCGCGGTCGTCATCGGCGGCACCCTGCTCTCCGGCGGCTCGGGCTATGTGCTCGGGTCCATGCTCGGCGTGCTGGTGTTGGCTACCATCTACGCGTACAAGGAGTTCGATGGCGACCTGAACACCGGCTGGACGCGGGTGATGATCGGCGTGCTGGTGTTGTTCTTCGTCGTCCTGCAGCAACTCATCACGCGCCGTCGACGATGAGCGCCGGTGCTGACGGGTGGCGGCGGCCCTGCAGACGGTAGGGCGTCGGAAGAAGGACGAAGATGGTGAGCCAGTTCCCGGAGCGACCGCCCGGCATGTACGACGTCGCCCGGCTCGCCGGCGTGAGCCATCAGACCGTGAGCCGGGTGATCAACTCGCACCCCAACGTCCGCGAGGAGACCCGGCAGCGGGTGCAGGACGCGATCCTCGCCCTCGGGTACCGCCGAAATGTCGCGGCACGCGCACTGGTCACCAGGCGGTCGAACACCATCGGGGTGATCACCAGCGTCTCACCGCTGTGGGGTCCGAGCAGCACGCTGATCGGGGTGGAGCGGGCTGCCCGCGACGCCGAGTTCTACCTCAGCGTCGCCGCCCTGCACAGCATCGAGCCGGCCGGCATCAAGGAGGTGCTCGGCGACCTTTTCGACCAGGGAGTCGAGGGCATCGTGGTGATCGCACCGGAGGCCGCAGTCGAACACGTCTCGCAACGGTTCGTCAGCCACCTGCCCGTGGTCATGATCGCGGCCGGTGCCGAACCCGCCGAGGGCGTTCGGATCACCTCCATCGACCAGGAGTTCGGTGCCAGGCTGGCCACCCGCCACCTGTTGGAGCTGGGCCACACCACCATCGGGCACATCGCCGGGCCGAGCGCATGGTTCGACGCGATCGAGCGCGTCCGCGGCTGGCGCAGCGAACTCGCCGATCACGGCATCGCCCCGGGTCCGCTGGTGGCCGGTGACTGGACAGCCGCCAGTGGGCACCGGGCGGCCCGTCAGCTGCTGCGCCGCAAGAAGGTGCCGTCGGCCGTGTTCGTCGCCAACGACCTGATGGCGGTCGGCGTGCTACGGGCCGTGCACGACGCCGGACTACGCGTGCCGCAGGACATCTCGATCGTCGGATTCGACGACATGCCGGGCGCCGGGCATTTCATCCCCGGGTTGACCACCGTCCGGCAGGACCTGGACCGGCTCGGCCAACAGTGCATCGCGATGCTGCTCGCCGAACTGAACGGTGCCGCGGGCCGGTTCCCGCCGCTCGAACCGGTGCTGGTCGTCCGGGAGAGTGCGGCGCGGCTCGCCGGGTGACCCGCGCTGCGCGGTCCGTGCCGGTGCGGAATGTGTTGCGGGCGTGAGTGTTCACCTGGGTTCGCGGTGATGAGGGTGCCGTCCGCCCAGGACCCGCCCGGACCCGCGACGTAGCTGATGGTGCGGTGGCCGGGTGCGGCGAAATTCGCTGCGGGCCAGTCGCGTGCCGTGCGGGTTGTCGGTGACATTGCTGGGTAGCTGCGCGACCGCACGGTTCAGCACCATCATCGGACGCTGATTTGGCCGCCATCCTGATCGCGGAATCCGGCATGCCGTTCCTGGCGAGCACAATGCCCTCGACGTGGGCAGAGCCCGCGCCGGGGAAAGTCTGGCAACCCCTTGCGGTGGGCCTCGGCCCGGCGGCGTACTGCGCCGGCCCACATGCCGATGCGATGGCAAAGGTAGGAAACTGACAGCGTGACGATCCCGACCAGCGCCGAGGACGACCCCCGCTCGCAGATCGAGAACTATGCGGTCGACGCCGACGAACAGGTCGTCCGCAAGGCGGTTGACCGGATCACCGCGGAGTTGGCCCGCGTCCAGCGACTGGGGGTCGCGTTCTCCGGCGGAGTGGTCGTCGGTGCTGTCGGCGCTGGCCGTGAAGGCACTGGGCGGAACGGCTGGTCGCGATCCTCGGTGCGTCGCCAAGCCTTGCCGCGGACGAACGGACGGCCGCCAATCGTGTCGCCCCGGTCATCCCGGCTTCCTGGCGGAACTGTGGTCGGGCATCGCCCGGACGAGGATGCAGCGCTGGAGACGCTCGTCGATCTGGTGACCGATCAACCCCGAAAGGTGTTCAGGCTGTGAATATCTCGACCGGCCAGGCACTTGCCTTGACGAACTCTCCGGCAACGTTGTCCCGCTCGGCCGGCGACGCCGGGCCCGCCGCCCCCGTGCGGATCGTTCACCTCGGGCTCGGCAACTTCTTCCGCGCGCACCAGGCCTGGTACACCGATACCGCCTCCGATGCGGGGGACTGGGGGATCGCCGCGTTCACCGGGCGGTCGACCCATCTGGCCGACGCACTGGCATCCCAGGACGGCCTCTACACACTCATCACCCGCAGTGCCGAGGGCGACTCCAGCCGGGTGCTGTCCAGCGTGTCCAGAGCCCACCCGGGCGCCGACATGCGGGCGTGGCTCGGCTATCTCGCCGACCCCCAGGTCCGAATCGTCACCCTGACCGTCACCGAGGCGGGTTACGTCAGAGGACCGGACGGAGCACTGGATCGTGAGCGCACGGAGGTCGGCAGCGACGTCGAGGCACTCCGCGGTGGTCTGCGCGCGCCGGTGAGCACCACGCCGGCACGACTGGTCGCCGGGCTCGCGGCGCGGCGTGCGGCGGAAGCCGGCCCCATCGCCATCGTCCCGTGCGACAACCTGCCCGAGAACGGCGCCGCGGTGGCTCGGGTCGTCATCGGATTCGCCGCCCTCGTCGACCCCGACCTGGTGGCCTGGATCGAGGCGAACGTTGCGTTTGTCACCACGATGGTCGACCGGATCACCCCGGCGACGACGGACGAAGACGCTGCGGTTGCGGCGGAACTGACCGGACGAGCCGACGCCGCGCCGGTGGTCACCGAGCCGTACAGCGAATGGGTGCTGTCCGGGGACTTCCCGGGTGGACGCCCGGCCTGGCAGGACTCCGGCGCCCGATTCGTCGACGACATCACGCCATTCGAGGAGCGAAAGCTCTGGCTGCTCAACGGCGGCCATTCGCTGCTGGCCTACGCGGGGGGCGCCAGGGGTCATCAGACGATCGAGGAGGCGGTCAGCGATCCGATGTGCCGAGAATGGCTCGTGCAGTGGTGGGCGGAGGCGTCGGCGCATCTCACGCTGCCGGGGCAGGAGATCGCCGCCTATCGCGACGCGCTGCTGGAACGCTTCGCCAACCCACGGATCAAGCATCTGCTGGCGCAGATCGCGACCGACGGATCACAGAAGATCCCCGTCCGGATACTGCCGATCGTTCGGCGGGAGCGCAGTGACGGGCGGCCGGCCGTCGCGGCGCTGCGGGTTGTCGCGGCGTGGGTCAATCACCTTCGCGGGGCGGGGGTTGCGGTGAAAGATGCTGCGGCAGAGCAGGTCGTCGAGCTCGCGTCCGGTCCGCTGGACGGAGCGGCCGCCGCGATCCTGGGATACCTGGACGCCGATCTGGCCGGCGACACAGAGGTGGTCGGTGCGGTCATCGAACTCTGCCGGCAGTTGACCGCCGACGGACCCGACAGCTGAGCCGCCCGGGCCGCTCGAGTCCGGGCGGTGGACGACCTCAGGGCCCGCTGCGACTCTTGCCCCGGCCGATGAAACCGACCACCAGGCCGGCCACCAGGAATATCGCCGCGATGATGAACAGCCACTTCAGGGCGGTGAAGATCAGGCCGCCGAGCCCCAGAAGAATCGCAACGACGATGAGCACGATCGCAAGCACCATGCCAGTGCCTTTCTCTTTGGTGAACCAGTGAACTGACCCCTGTGTACCCATTTGTCGACCGCTTCATCGGATCACCTGTGCGCCGGACGCCGGATGACCGGACACCGCAGGTTCTGCACGCGCGGGGCCCCGTCGACGTGGCAGGTGGTCAGGGCGGTTGCGGTCGCGGTGGTCGGGCACGCGCCGGGGCTGCCATGGGCGGTGGCCGCCACCGTGCGCTCCGGCTGCGGCACGAAGTGGCGACCGAGACGACGGTGACGCTGGTGTTCGCCTGTCCAGGTCCCGGCGATTTCGTCGAGCGTCCGTTCAGGCCACCCAGGCGCCTTGGTGCAGAACCCGTTCGACGGCCAGGTCGCCATCCAGCACCACGATATCGGCAGCCGTACCGACGGCCACACCGGCTGCCGGCAGCCCCAGTGCGCGAGCCGGGTTCACCGACGACTGCCGGACCGCAACGAGCAGTGCCTCGTCGCGGGGCAGCCCGCTGTGCTCGACCGCATACCGGAAGACGTGGTCCATCGTCGCGGTGCTACCGGCAATGGTGTCGGTTCCGGCCACTCGGGCCACCCTGTCGACGACAGTCACCGCGAGTGACCCGAGAACGTAGGCGCCGTCGGCCATCCCGGCCGCGGCCATCGCGTCGGTGACCAGTGCCACCCGGTCCGGTCCGATGCTCCTGCTGACGTCGCGGTACAGCGCGGGGTGCAGATGGACACCGTCCGTGATCAGTTCCACTGTCACCCGGGGGTCCTCGATCAACGCAAGCACGGGACCGGGTTCACGGTGATGCACGGGCCGCATCGCGTTGAACAGGTGCGTCGCGACGGTCGCGCCCGCATCGATCGCCGCCCGGGCCTGTGCGTAGGTCGCGTCGGTGTGGCCCACTGCGGCCACCGCACCGGCATCGACGATGCGCCGGATCGCCGCCGGACCACCGGTCCGTTCCGGGGCCAGCGTCACCATCCGGATGGTGCCGTCGGCCGCCGCCAATACCCGGTCGAGCTCGGCCGGCTCCGGGTCCCGCAAGGCCGACAGGTCGTGTGCTCCGCAACGTTTCGCCGCCAGCCACGGGCCCTCGAGATGGATGCCGGCCACCAGGCCGGATCTCACCTGCTCACGCATCGCGCGTACCTGGGCCAGCAGCTCATCGGGATGCGCGGTGACCAGGGACGCGAGCATCGTCGTGGTCCCGTGGCTGCGGTGCAGGTCGCGGGCGGTCGCCGTTGCGGCCTCGATCTGCGAGACGTCAGTGTTCGGGAACATCCCGCCACCGCCGCCGTGTACGTGGATGTCGACGAATCCGGGCACCACCGTCATCGCCCCCAGAGCATGGTCGGCGGGCCGGGGCGGGTCGCCCGCACCGATACCGAGCACCACACCGTTGTCGGTGTCGATGTCGATCCAGCCCGGCCGCAGCAGCTCGGCGCCGGTGGCGACGGTGTCGGCGGTGATCAGCATGCGGGTGTCCTTCTGGTGTCGGCAGTCTCGTGGGCGACGGAAACCGGTCGGGAACCGCTCGGCTCAGATGCCCTGCCAGGCAGGCTTGGCGCGGTAGGTCTCCCGGTAGTAGTCGGCCAACTGGAGCCGGCCGGCGGCCGCGCCGTCCAGCAGCACGGTGACGTGCGGGTGATGCTGCAGGATGGTCGCCGGCCACAGCGCGCTCACCGCGCCCTCCACCAGATGGTGCACCGCCTCGGCCTTGCCGGCGCCGGTCGCCACCAGCACCACGTGCCGGGCGGCCATGATGGTGGCCAGACCCTGCGTCACGCAATGGGTGGGCACTGCCGCCAGGTCGCCGTCGAAGAACCGGGCGTTGTCGATCCGGGTCTGCTGGGTCAAGGTCTTGATCCGGGTTCGCGACGCCAAGGACGAGCCGGGCTCGTTGAACCCGATGTGCCCGTCGGTGCCGATCCCGAGAATCTGCAGGTCGACCCCACCGGCGGCTGCGATCGCCGCCTCGTAGGCCGCGCAGGCGGCCGGGATGTCGTCGGCTGAGCCGTCCGGCCCCTGCACGGCGCCGGGCGCGAAATCGACCTTCGAGACGAACTCCGCGTCGATCACGTTCCGGTAGCACTGCGGATGGTCCATCGGCAGACCGACGTACTCATCGAGGGTGAAACCTGCCGCCCGCGCGAAAGAGACTGTGCCATCGGCACAGCGGGTGGCCAGCCGGTCGTAGATGGCCAGTGGTGACGAGCCGGTGGCCAGCCCGATCACCGCGTCCGGCCTGCGCTGCAGCAGGTTTCCGATGGCATCCGCGGCGAGGCCGCCGATCGCCTCGCTGTCGCGCAGAATGACGATTTCCATTGGTCTTTCCTTTGGTCAAGGACGAACGTGGTGGTGGGGGCAGGTGTCCTGGCGCCGCCGGATGTCCCTTCTCCGGCGGCGCTCGAACGACCTCGCTCAGTTGTTGACGGTGAACAGCTGCTGCTCGACCGCCAGCTGACCACCGGAGGAGATCACGTCGTCCAGGGTGATGTCGTCGGCCTTCTTGTCCATGACGACGACGGGAACAATGGGATTGCGGCCGGCCGCGACGACCGCCGGCACGTCGTAGGTGATGACGGGCTGACCGGCCTCGACCTTGTCGCCCTTCGCGACCAGCGCGGTGAAACCCTCACCCTTCAGCTCGACGGTGTCCAGGCCGAGATGCACGAGCACGCCGACGTTCTCGGCACTGACGATGATGTAGGCGTGCGGCAGCATCTGCAGCACGGTGCCGGCGATCGGGGCGACCGCGTCGACGACCTCGTGGGGCGGGTCGATGGCCGCGCCGAAGCCGACGATGCCCTGGGCGAAGGTCTGGTCCGGCACCCGTGCCAGGGGCACGGCGCGACCGCGGACCGGGGCGAGAACGGTTGTGCTGGCCCCGCTTCGCTCGCCCTGAGCCGGTGCGCTCGGGACCGCCTCCGCCGGAGCGGGCGACGGGGAGGCAGCCGCCTCCGGGGCTTCGGTCGGCACTGGTGTCGGCCCCTGCAGGGCATCGTTGATGTCGCTCTTCAGAGCCTCGGCCTGGGTACCGAAGATGGCCTGGACGTTGTTGCCGATCTCGATGACGCCGGCCGCGCCCAGTGCCTTCAACCGTGCCTGGTCGACGAGGGCCTTGTCGGCGACCTCCATCCGAAGGCGGGTGATGCAGGCATCGACGTTCACCAGGTTGTCCCGGCCGCCGAACGCGGCGATCAGCTGCTCCGCCTTGGTGTCGGCGAGCGGCCTGGTCGCCAGTGCGGTGCCCCCGCCCGTCGTCATCGTCGCTCCACCGGACGCGCCGGCCGAACCTGATGCATCGGTGAGGTTCGCGGCCTGATCCACCTCGAACTCGTCCTCGGGCTCGCGTCCCGGGGTCCGCATGTTCCACCGCCGGATGACCCAGCGGAACAGGAAGAAGTACACCAGGAAGAAGACCACTCCCATGACGAGCAGCAGCGGGATGTTCTTCGCGGCTGGTGCTGTGCCGTACAGCAGCAGGTCGATCAGGCCGGCGGAGAAGGAGAAGCCGAGGTGGATGTCCAGCTGGTAGGCGATCGCCAGGGACAGCCCGGTCAGCAGGGCGTGCACGACGTACAGCGGGAAGGCCACGAACATGAACGCGAACTCCAGCGGCTCGGTGACCCCGGTGAGGAAGGCGGTCAGTCCGGCGGCCGACAGGATGCCGATGGCCACCTTCTTCTGCCTGGGCTTGGCGGCCAAAATCATGGCCAGCGCGGCGGCCGGCAGCCCGAACATCAGGATCGGGTAGAAGCCTGACGTCAGCAGTCCCGCGCTCGGGTCGCCCGCCGCGAACCGGGTCAGTTCGCCGGTGACCGGGGCGCCGCCGGGCGGCGTGTAATCGCCGTACAGGAACCAGATGTAGGTGTTCAGGATGTGGTGCAGGCCGAGCGGGATCAGCATCCGGTTGGCGAAACCGTAGGTGAACGCACCGAATGCGCCCGAGGCACCGATGAAGTGACCCACCGACGTGAGGCCGGCGTCGAAGATGGGATAGAAGTAGCTCAATGCGAAGCCCATGAGCAGGCAGGCGACCGACACCGCAATCGGCACGAAACGGCGCCCGCCGAAGAAGCCGAGATACGGCGGCAACTTGATGGTGTGATAGCGGTCGAACAGCAATGCGGTGACCAGGCCGACGGCGATGCCGGCGAAAACGCTGTAGTTGATCTGCGCCTGCTCACCCTTTGGATCCAGCACACCCTCGAGCACGATCGGCGACATGCTCTTGAACACCGCCTCGATCACCAGGTACCCGGCGGCCGCGGCCAGTGCGGTGGAACCGTCGGCCTTCTTCGCGAAACCGATGGCCACACCGATCGCGAACAGCAGCGGCAGGTGCGAGAAGATCGCTCCGCCGGCCGCACTCATCGCATCGAAGAACGGGCCGATCACCGGCGTTTCGATGCCCCCGAGCAGGTCCTCCTGGCCCAGCCGCAGCAGGATGCCGGCGGCGGGCAGCAACGCAATGGGCAGCATCAAACTCTTGCCCAGTCGCTGCAGCTGCGCGAATCCGGGGATCCGTAACCCCGACTTCTTTTTCTTGTCCACCACAGTGGCTTTGCTCATTCCACGACCTCCGCTGATGATGACCCCGACGAGTCCGAGTGTGTGCTGACCTGTTACCTGTTACCTGCTCCTGCTCCGCCGCCGTGCCGGCGCGGATGTGAGCTCCGTGAGGATTGGTATAGACCAACTCGAGTAGATTGGCATAGACCAATCCATCGGTCAAGGCGTTGAACGATGTGGTCCGGCTCACAGTAAGACCTCGGTCCAGCCTGCGCCGGACTCGTCCGGTTGATTGGTCTATGCCAATTTTGCTACAGTCCCGGTACGACGTCGACGGCCGGCTTCGGGTGCTGAGAGGGGCAGCGGGTGAGAGTTCCGAAGTATTACCAGGTCAAGCGCGAGATTCTCGCTCTCACAGCAGGTCTCGTTCCCGGGTCAGCCGTGCCGACGGAGCGCGAGCTGGCCGATCGATTCGCCACCTCGCGCACGACGGTTCGCCAGGCAATCGCCGAATTGGTCATCGAGGGGCGGCTCGAACGGACGCAGGGTCGGGGCACCTTCGTCGCGCAGCCCAAGCTCATGCAGGTCCGGCAACTGACCTCGTTCTCCAAGGACCTGCAGGCGCAGGGTCGGCGTCCGGGCAGCGTGACCCTGCGGATCAGTGAGGAGTCCGCCGACACGGAGCTGAGCGCACACCTGGAGGTCGCGCCCGGGACACCGGTTCAACGGGTGGAGCGGCTCCGCACGGCGGGGTCCGAGACCATCGCCCACGAGATCGCGCACATCCCGGGGCCGCTGCCGGATCTGGCGAAGGAGCTGGCGCTGCGCGGCTCGCTCTACGTCACCCTCGACGAGGCGTTCGGCATCCGACTGGCGTCCGTGGAGGACGTCGTCGAGACGGCGCTGGCCGACCCGGTCGAGGCCGACCTGCTGGGCGTCGACACCGGACTACCGATCCTGCTCGTGCACCGGACCGGGCGGGACGCCGAGGGGCGGCCGGTCGAATGGACACGCTCGGTGTTCCGTGGTGACCGGTTTCGCTTCGTGGCCCGGCACAGCATCGCTGACGAGGTTCCGGCCTGACCGCACCGGCGGCGCGGTCGATCCGCCCCATCGGAGATTGGCTTGCCGGCCGGTTCGTGTCGCTCGGTGCCGCTCCGGCTGCCGTCGCGTCGAGTTCAGTGGACTTACCGCTCCCGAAACGCGCTCGCAGTGACCGTGACTCCACGTCAACTTGTCGTCGGACGCGCGCGAAATGGTGCGACGCGATCGCACCCGTACCGTCCCGGAACGGTGTGGCGCCGGCGAACTCTTTCTCCCCGCGATCGCGGGGTCAGCCGCGGACGTCATCCAGATGCGCCGCCGCGACGCCGCAGAGGTGGTCCAGGTCGCCGGCGATCGAGACGAAGGTGAACCCCTCGGCGAGGCGCCGCCTCGCCATCGCGCCGTCGAAGGTATGGATGCCGGCTGCGATCCCGGCGTCCGCCGCCGCGTCCCGGATCCGCCGCAGCGCCGCGTCGAAGTCGCCGTCCACCGCGGGGTCGGTGGGTGTCCTGCCACCGACCGCCAGCCGCAGATCGGACGGGCCGATGTACACGCCGTCCAGCCCGGGAACAGCGCAGATGTCGACGACATTCGCCAGTCCGGCCGCCGTTTCGATCATCGCCAGCACGACGACCGCGGCGTCGGCGTCGGCGGGTGTGGGGCCGACCCGCAGCGATGCCCTGGTCGGGCCGTAGGAGCGGCGTCCGGCGGGTGGATAGCGGGCAGCGCTGACGGCGCGTTCGGCATCAGCCGCGGAATCGACGAGCGGAACGATCACTCCGCCCGCGCCGGCGTCCAGCGCTCGGCCGATCGGGGTGGCGTTGTTGGCTTCGACGCGGACCAGCCCGACCGACGTGCCGCCGGCATCGATGGCCATCAGCCCGGTCAGGATCCCGGAGTACCCGAGCAGCCCGTGCTGGCCGTCCAGCACCACGTAGTCGTAGCCGAGGCGGGCGATCCGCTCGGTGGCCGCCGGTGCGTCCAGCGCCACCCAGTACCCGACGGCCGGCCGTCGATCGCGGATGGTGGCGGCGAACCCGGAGAAGACGTCATCGGTCACGGAAGCCGTGCTCCTTGCTCTGCGAGTGCGCTGAGGCATGCCCGGGTGCTGCCGACAACGGCGGTCCGGCAAACAGCCACCGGGCGCCCAGCGACAGCCCTGAATCGGCCGGCCACATCGTTGCATGCACGGCAGAGGAGTGGGTACGGCGGCATTTCCGTCTCGAGACGCATCTGCGCAGGGCCCGAGAGCGAATCCCACACCGCCCGGAGTGATGGTGCACCGCCGCGGCCGAACGGCTCGCGAGGCAGCGGCGGCGACCACTCCGATCACGACTGATCAAGCTCTTGGACCAGCTTCCAGAGCGTCGTCGTGGTGCTCCAACTCCTGATGGTCATCGATCGGTACGCCGGCGTTCCGATGATCTTGCTGAGCCGGCTCCTGGTGCGCTCGGCGCTGAGCCGTTCGGAGTAGATGACCCCGCTGCCCAGCCACACCCGGTCCACCCCCTCGCGTGGGTCGAACACCGCCATGGCGTCGTCGGGATCGATCCCCATCAGGAAAATGGCGTCGCTGTGGTATTTGTCCGGCTGCTCACCGAAGCCGTCGGGTTTGTCGTCGATGACGGACCGGAATTGTTCCCGATCGAGCACCACGACCTGGATGTTGCTGTCATCGAGAGCGAACCCGGACGACAGCGCCTGCTCGACGTCCGATTTCACCTCGGAGGCCGCCAGCGGGGAACGGAGAATGACGTTGCCGCTGGCGATATAGGTCCTGACGCCGGCGAACCCCAGCTGCTCCAGGGAGTTTCGCAGGCCGGCCATCGGTACCTTGTTCCTGCCGCCGACATTGATGCCCCGCACCAGCACGACGAACGTCCGCCCAGCGGGGTCCGGCGCCGAGTTCGCCTTCCTGGCCATGCGGTCACCGTATCCCGGGGGCCGGCGTCTTACAGCTCGGCAGCCCGCACCCTGGCTGCCTGACGGATCAGATGGTCGCGCTCTGCCACAGTGGTGGCCCGCCGGGCAGCCTCGGCATACGCCGCCCCTGCGGCTGCGAGATCCCCTGCCAATTCGTGCAGGTGGCCGCGGACGGCATGCCAACGGTGGCGGTCGCCGAGCACTTCGCGTAGTCGGTCGGTTTCGCGTAACCCGGCTGCGGCACCGAGCACCTGGCCGACCGCGACCGCGCGGCCCAGGACGGCCGCCGGATCCTGGTGCACCGGGTCGTCGGTGAGCAGAACGAGATCGTCGTACCACGCGAGGATCTGCAGCCAGTCGGTGTCCGCGGAGCTCGCTGCGTCATCGTGCAGGGCGGCGATGGCCGCCTCGATCTGGTAGCGGCCGGGACGCTGCAGCGCCAGCGCCGACTGCAGAACGCGGACCCCTTCGGCGATCTCCCGGGTGTCCCACCGGCCCCTGTCCTGCCGGTCGAGTGGGACGATCCTGCCCTGCTCGTCCAGCCGCGCCGGCAGCCGGGCGTGATTGAGCAACATGAGCGCCAGCAGTCCCCGGGCCTCCGGTTCGCCGGTGGCCAGGGTCAGCTGGCGGGCGAGCCGGATTGCCTCGGCGGTCAGGTCGATCCGGCGGGTGTGCCCAGTCGTGTAGACCAGATACAGCACCCGTAGCACGACGGCCAGATCACCGGGCTCGTCGAGGCGACGTCCGCGCAGGGTCCGCTTGGCCCGGCTGATCCGCTGCGCCATGGTCGCCTCCGGAACGTAGAAGGCGTCGGCGATCTCCCGGGTGGTCAGGCCGCCGACCGCGCGCAGGGTGAGGGCCACCTGGGAGGCCGGCGGCAGATCGGGATGGCAGCAGCAGAACAGCAGGAACAGCGTGTCGTCCCCGTTTTCGGTGGCGACCGAGTCCGGCCGGCCGGGCGGGATGCCCTCCCGGCTGCGGCGGGCGGCGTCACTGCGGCGCGCGTCGATCAACCGTCGCGTCGCGACGGTGGACAGCCAGGCCTGCGGGTTCTGTGGCGGGTTGCCGGGCCAGACGCGCAGGGCCTCGAGCAGCGCCTCCTGCAGTGCGTCCTCGGCGGCGTCGAAGTCCTCGCCCCGGCGGACCAGTGCGGCGAGCACCCGGGGGACGAGGGCGCGCATCGCGCCCCCATCCGCCCGATCCACCGGCTCTGCGGTGACCTGCCGCTCTGCCGACTCGCCCGAGACGCCGGAGCAGCCGGGGCCGGGCACGTCAGTCCCCGGCGTCGGGAGCCGACATGACCTCCCGGATGTCGATCCACTCGTACAGCGGCGTGCCGCCGGGACCGGGCTCGGAGGAGACGTAGGCGGCGAGTTCCACCGCCCGTTCATGGGATTCGACGTCGATCATGTACCAGCCGGCGACCAGGTCACTGGTCTCAGGGTGCGGCCCGTCGGTGATCACCGGCGCCGCGTCGGGGCCGCCGTAGCGCACCCAGGTCTGGGCCGGCGTCAGGGCCTGTGCGTCGACGAACTCGCCGTTCTTCTCGAGCAACTCACTGACGTGGCCGAGGAAGGCCATGTGCGCCTCGATGTCCTCCGGCGCCCACTGGTCCATCGGCGGCACCTGACGGTAGTTCTCCGGGCCGCCGCGGTAGTGCTTGAGCAGCAGGTACTTCGGCATGCTGACCTCCTGTCGTCGTGGCCGCGCCGTTCGCGACCTTCAGATGGTGAGCGGAGCGGTGCGCGGGTTCTCGACAGGGTTGACCGCCCAAGTCGGCAATTTTCCAGAAGTCTTGCCGCCGGCTCCGCCGGATCTTGTGCAGGCGCGAGCGCAGAGTGTCCCGCAGTCACATGATGCTGCCCCGCCGGTTAGTCGCCTGCGACGGAGGCGCCAGGCGCAATCTGCCACTGAGGGCGAGTCTGGCCGCAGTTGCCGGACACGCCCTCACCGCCTTCCGCGGACTCGCGCCCTGCCTCGGTCGTCTTCTCCCGCTGATGGGACGGGCCACCGGTCATTGACAGGTTGCGTGCGGTGTTGATCAAGGGGACGTGGCTGAAGGCCTGCGGGAAGTTCCCCAGGAGTCGGCCCGCCGTTGGGTCGTACTCCTCGGCCAGCAATCCGACGTCGTTGCGCAACGACAGCAGCCGTTCGAAGATCTCCTCGGCGTCCGTGTGTCGACCCATCAACGAATAGTTGTCGGCGAGCCAGAAGGTGCAGGCCAGAAAGGCGCCCTCGCCGGGAGGCAGGCCATCCGTGCGCGTCTGGTGGTCCTGGGTGTAGCGCTGGACGAAACCGTCCACCAGCAACTCTTTCTCGATGGCCGCGACGGTGCCGATCACCCGGTCGTCGTCGATCGGCAGGAATCCGACGAGCGGCATCATCAGCAGGGCGGCGTCCAGTTCGGTGGAGCCGTAGAACTGGGTGAAGGTCCGCCGTTCTTCGTCGTACCCGTGCTCGAGGATGTCCGCGGCGATCTCCTCCCGCAGGCTGCGCCACTGCGCCAAAGGCCCGTCCACACCGAACTTCTCGACACTGCGGACGGCTCGGTCTGCCGCAACCCAGGCCATCAGTTTCGAATGGGTGAAGTGTTGCGAGCCGCCGCGGACCTCCCAGATTCCCTCGTCGGGTTCGCGCCACCGTTGCGCCACGATCTTCATCAACGCCTTCTGCAGCGCCCAGGTGCTGGCTCCGCCGCTGATGCCCGTGACCCTGGCCTGGTACAGCGCGTCCATGACCTCGCCGTACACGTCCAGCTGGAACTGATCGACCGCGTCGTTGCCGATCCGCACCGGGTTGCCGTCGTAGCCCGGCAGCCAGTCCGCGATGTACTCCGGCAGTCGTCGCTCGCCGGCCACCCCGTACATGATCTGCACCTTGGCCGGGTTGCCGGCGATCGCCCGCAGCAACCATCGCCGCCAGTCCAGCGCCTCGTCCTCGAAGCCGGCGTACATCAAGGCCTGCAGGGTGATCGTCGCGTCGCGCAGCCAGCAGAAGCGATAGTCCCAGTTGCGAACGCCGCCCAGCTTCTCCGGCAGTGAGGTTGTCGGTGCCGCGACAATTCCGCCGCTCGGCGCATAGGTGAGTGCCTTGAGCGTGATCAGCGACCTGATCACTGCATCGCGCCAGCCGCCGTCATAGGTGCAGTGCGACAGCCATCCGGCCCAGTACTCGCGGGTGTCGTGCAGCGCGTGATCGGCATGGATGGGTCGAGGCGGCTCGGCGTGCGACTCCCGCCAGGTCAGCACGAACGGCACCCGGTCACCGGGCTCCACCAGGAACTCGGCCACGGTTGCAAGATCCTCGCCGTGGGTCTCGACCGGCGTGTTCAGCCAGCAGGAATCGGGTCCGGCAACCGCCGCGAGCGCGCCGCCCTCGCGACGTACCCAGGGCACCACCTGGCCGTAGTCGAAACGTATGCGCAGGTGCATCCGCATCCGCACCCGACCGGTCACCCCCTCCACGATCCGGACGACGTCCGGTGCCTCCCCGCGGGGCGGCATGAAGTCGATCAGTCGGACCGTTCCCTCCGCCGTGTCGAATTCGGTCTCCAGAATGAGATTCTCGCCCTGGTAACGCCGCCGGGTCGTGGTCACCGGTCCGGCCGGGGCGATCAGCCAGCGTCCGTGTTGCTCGGTACCGAGCAGTGCCGCGAAGACCGCGCCACTGTCGAACCGCGGAAAGCAGAGCCAGTCGATGGATCCGTCCCGTCCGACCAGCGCGGCAGTTTGGGTGTCCCCGAGGAGTGCGTAGTCCTCGATCAGCAGGGCCATCGGTCGCTCTCCACCTCGCCGCGTCCGGCCGTCCGCGAGGTGCCCGGCGCGGTGTCGCCCGGCTCGGTGCCGTCCGGGTCGGGTTGCTCCCGGTCATGGCGCCCGACGTCACCACCGGCGAACTTCCCGCCGCTGTACACACCCCCGCCGCGGTAGGCCGCCACCTCGGCGCGATCGCCACGCTCGGAGAACGCATCCGGCTCGCTGGTCGACATTCGCGCCGCCCTTCGCCGGCCACCGCCCGGCCGCTCGATCGACTGTTGCTCGCACAGTGCCCGGGGTCGGTGACGCCCAAACCCGGCGGCAGCTCCGCGGCCGGTGTGGCGGGTGGGGTTCCTGGGACGGAACGGATAGCGTGCTCGCCATGGCCGGAAAGACGTCCGCTCCACCCCCGCGCGCCAACTCCCGATCGGGAGGCCGCGCGGATACCCGCACCGCCGGGCGCCCACCCGCCCGAGGCCCGGCCAAGGCAGGGGGACAGCCACGGGCGGCGACGGGGGGAGGCGCCCGAGGCGGCAGCGCGCGCAAGGGATCGAGCCCGTCGACCAGAACCGCGGCTGTGCCCTACGAACCGTCCCCGCTGACCACCGCGGTCAAGGGCATCGGCCGGGGCCTGAAGCGGCTCTGGCTGATGGCCGCCCGGTGGCTGGGTGGCCTGGTTCGGGCGATCGGTCGCGGCGCGGCCGCCACCAGGGACATCGACCCGGTGCATCGCCGGGATGGCATCGCCTTCGGGCTGATCGCGCTGGCTATCGTCTGCGCGATCGGCACCTGGTTGCAGGCCGCCGGTCCGGTCGGCGGGCTCGCGGACGACGCGGTGCGGGTCTGGATCGGTGCGCTCGCCGTGCTGTTCCCCATCGCCCTGGTCGTCGTCGCGGTGGTACTGATGCGCACCGAGCCCGATCCCGAGCACCGGAGCCGGCGGATCGTCGGCACGGCCGCCGTCACCATCTCCGTCGCGGGCATCCTGCACGTCCTGCACGTCAACGGGCTCCCGCCGAATGCCGAGGACTCCGTCGGACAGCGGATGGACGCCGGCGGCACGCTCGGCTGGCTGGTGGGCCAGCCGCTGTTCGTCGGGGTCACCGCCTTTCCGGCGATCCTGCTGCTGGTCCTGCTGGGTGGCTTCGGGGTGCTGCTGATCTCCGGTGTTCCGCTGGTCGAGGTGCCCAACCGGATCCGCGATGCCTGGAACCGGCTGCGGGACAGCCGTTCGGGCGCCGCGGAACCGGATCCTGCCGATTATCGCAGCGGGGCCGAGGTCGACCTCGACCCGAACGCGGACCTCGCCACCACCAGACTGCGACGCCCGGCGCGCCGCCGGCAGGGTGCGAACGCCAATGGCGGCGCGGACGAGGCGGAACCGGTCGATCCGGGTGCGCCGACGGCCCCGCTGTCCACGCGCCGGCTCGACGCCTGCCCCAGCGCGGGCCGGTCGTTCGCGGGTGGTGCGTCCGGCGATTCCCGACCCGGACGCCGACAGCCAGGTCACCGAGCCGACCCAGCTGCGGCTGGACCAGATGGGCCGAGACGGTCGGGGAGATGCGTACCAGCTGCCGCCGGCGGAACTGCTGAAGCTCGGCGCGCCGCCCAAGGTCCGCTCCGCCGCGAACGACGACATGATCGAGCGGATCACCGGTGTTCTCGAACAGTTCAACGTGGACGCCGCCGTCACCGGCTTCACCCGCGGCCCGACGGTCACCCGGTACGAGGTGGAACTGGGTCCCGGCGTCAAAGTCGAGAAGATCACCGCCCTGACCCGCAACATCGCCTACGCCGTCGCGACCGACAACGTCCGGCTGCTGGCACCCGATCCCGGGGAAGTCCGCCGTCGGCATCGAGGTGCCGAATTCCGATCGCGAGATGGTGCGCCTCGGCGACGTGCTGGCCGCGCCCGCAGCGCGGGTCGATCACCATCCGCTCGTGGTCGGGCTGGGCAAGGACGTCGAGGGTAACTTCGTGACCGCCAACCTCGCCAAGACCCCGCATCTGCTGGTGGCAGGCGCGACCGGGTCGGGCAAGTCCAGCTTCGTCAACTCGATGCTGGTGTCGCTGCTGCAGCGCGCCTCACCGGCCGAGGTCCGGATGATCCTGGTCGACCCGAAGATGGTCGAACTGACGCCCTACGAGGGCATTCCGCACCTGATCACGCCGATCATCACCGCACCGAAGAAGGCCGCGGCCGCGCTGGCCTGGCTGGTCGAGGAGATGGAACAGCGCTACCAGGACATGCTGGCGCACGGTGTCCGGCACGTCGACGACTTCAACAAGAAGGTGCTGAGCGGGGAGATCGTCACTCCGCCCGGATCGGAGCGGGTGTACCGGCCCTATCCCTACATTCTCGGGATCATCGACGAGCTGGCCGACCTGATGATGACCGCGCCGCGCGACGTCGAGGACGCGATCGTCCGGATCACCCAGAAGGCGCGCGCCGCCGGGATCCACCTGGTGCTCGCCACTCAGCGACCTTCGGTAGACGTCGTCACCGGGTTGATCAAGACCAACGTGCCGTCCCGGCTGGCGTTCGCGACGTCATCGCTCACCGACTCTCGGGTCATCCTCGACCAGCCCGGCGCGGAGAAGCTGATCGGCATGGGCGACGGGCTGTACCTGCCGATGGGTCAGTCCCGGCCGATCCGGATTCAGGGCGCGTACGTCAGCGACGCCGAGATCCATGCCGTAGTCGAGTACGCCAAGTCGCAGGCCGCGCCCGATTACAACGAGGGCGTGACGGCGGCGAAGGCCGACGCTGCAAAGGATGTCGACCCCGACATCGGCAACGACATGGACCTGCTGATCGAGGCGATCAACCTGGTCGTCACCTCACAGCTCGGCTCGACGTCGATGCTGCAACGCAAGCTCCGGGTCGGTTTCGCCAAGGCCGGCCGGCTGATGGACCTGATGGAGACCCGCGGCATCGTCGGGCCGTCCGAGGGCTCCAAGGCCCGCGAGGTGCTGATCCGGCCGGACGAACTCGACGAGGTGCTGATGACGCTGACCGGCGCTAGCGCTCCCGTCCCTGACGAAATCTGAGGGCCGGGTGGCCGGTGATTGCGGAGGATGTTCTGTTGCTCGGGTTGCGTGCGCGATGCTCTTGCTGCACCTGGGGGTACGCGTCGGTTTGGTGAGCAAGGCCCACTCGGGAGCGGGCCGCGTCGACGCAACCGACGCGACGAAGTCCGTGTGCACCGAACGACTTCTGTGCGCAGGTTGTCCGGTGACTGCCGACGTTGTTGCGGTGCAGCGATGGTCGTTAGGGCCAGGCTCAGCCGGTGGGCCGGCCGCCGCTGCCGGACCGATCGACCCGGCAGCGGATCAGATCAGGCCGAGTCCCTTGACGGCGTCCCGCTCCTCGACCAGTTCGGCGACGGAGGCGTCGATCTTGCCGCGCGAGTAGTCGTCGATGTCCAGACCCTGGACGATCTCCCACGACCCGTTTGCCGAGGTGGCCGGGAAGCCGGCGATGAGACCGGCCGGGACGCCGTAGGAACCGTCCGAGACGGTCCCGGCGCTGACCCAGTCGTCCGCAGGGGTGCCCAGCACCCAGGAATGCACGTGGTCGATCGCGGCGTTCGCGGCGGAGGCGGCCGACGACGCGCCACGGGCGTCGATGATGGCCGCGCCGCGCTTGGCGACGGTCGGGATGAAGGTGTCGCGCAGCCAGGACTGCTCGACCTGGTCGGCGACCGGCTTGCCGTTCACCTCGGCGTGGAACAGGTCGGGGTACTGGCTGGCGGAGTGATTCCCCCAGATCGTCATGTGCCGCACGTCCGACACGGTGACGTTCAGCTTCTTCGCCACCTGGGTCAATGCGCGGTTGTGGTCCAGCCGCATCATCGCGGTGAACCGCTCGGCGGGGACATCGGGGGCGTGGGTCTGCGCGATGAGCGCGTTGGTGTTGGCCGGGTTCCCGACGACCAGCACTCGGACGTCCTGCGCCGCAACGGCATTGATCGCCTCACCCTGCGGCCTGAAGATGCCGCCGTTGGCCTGCAACAGGTCCGCCCGCTCCATCCCGGGGCCGCGCGGCCGAGCTCCGACCAGCAGCGCGATCGAGGTGCCGTCGAACGCCTTGCGGGGGTCGTCGGTGATGTTGATGCCGGCCAGCAGCGGGAAGGCGCAGTCGTCGAGCTCCATCGCGGTGCCCTCGGCGGACTTCAGTGCCGGGGCGATCTCCAGAAGATTCAGCGTGACCGGGGTGTCGGGGCCGAGCATCGCGCCGGATGCGATGCGGAACAGCAGTGCGTATCCGATCTGACCCGCAGCGCCCGTGACCGTGACAGTGACCGGTTGCTTGCTCATGCGATCTCCTCCTTGAGATGGATTGCTGCGCCGCCCGACTGCCGATTCAACCGCAGTCCGCGCGCGATCCGCGGGACAGATCGGCGGGTCGGTCCGCGGCGACGTTCTCCGCCGGACTCTATCGACCGGCCGCTCCGCCCGTCGGAACGGGTCCGTCCGTTGTGGTCAGTGTCTCAAGCCCGAACGATCCGCGCGGTCACCGGAGTGCCGGTTCCGCCTCAGAGGCCCAGCCCGGGCCACGTCAGCAGCGACGCGTCAGGACACGGCGCGTCAGGACACCGGCGATCGGGAGATGCCGGCGGGCAGCCGGGACGCCGATTGGCGGTCCAGCAGCCACAGCGTGCGGGCGCGGCCGACGGCTCCGGCGGCGGGCAGGGCGACTTCCCCGGCACCGCCCAGCGCCAGCGCCACCGCACCGGCCTTGCTGGCCGCGGCGGTGATGATCCAGACCTCCGTCGCCTGGCGGATGGTCGGCAGGGTCAGCGAGATCCGGGTCGGCGGTGGTTTCGGGCAGTTGCGGACCGCGACCACCGGCCTGGTGTCGTAGACGGCAGGGGACTCCGGGAAGATCGACGCGACGTGGCCCTCGTCTCCCATGCCCAGCATCACCACGTCCAGACCGTCGCGGGCGTCGATGATGTCGGAGTAAGCGGCGGCGGCTGCATCCACGTCGCCGCCGAACTCGCCGTCCGATGACGCCATCGGGTGCACCCGATCCGGGTCGACCGGCACGTGGTCCAGCAACGCCTGCCTGGCCTGCAGTTCGTTGCGGGCCTGGTCCGCTGCGGGCACGAAACGCTCGTCCCCCCAGAAGATCTCGACCCGCGTCCAGTCGATAGCGTCCCTCGCCGGTGAAGCATTGATGTGCTCGAGCACGCTGGTGCCGACACCGCCGCCGGTGAGCGCGATCGCCGGGATCCGGCCGCTGGACTGGATGTCGACCAGTCTGGTGACCAGCCTGGCCGCGGTCGTCGCGGCGAGCAGGTCGGCGTTGCCGTGGATGACCACTTCCGGGGTCACGCCGAACCCGCCTTCCTGGTGGACGTGCTGCGCCGGCGGGACGGCGCGGCCGACGCGTCGCTCCGACGCGACCGGCGCGCCGTGGCCCGGCCGTCTACCGTGCCGTCCGATGTGGGGGTTGCGGCGGATCCATTGGCCGAGGCCCGGCCGGCGGTGCTTTTCGCCGCACGCTTTCGCGGCGCCGCGCCGCTCGCTGCCGCCCCCCGTCCGCCAGCACCGTTGGCGGCGGCAGGGTCGCTGTGGCCGGACAGGGTGCCGTCATCGGTGCCGCCCGGCGCGTCATCGGTGGCTTCCGATGCGGCCGCCGCGCTGCGTGCCACGGCAGCCCGCCGGCGCGGCATCTTCTCGCTGGACGTGGCCTTGGCCGCCACCTTCTCCGACGGTTCGGTCTTGGTGGTGATCCGCCGGGCCGTTCGGCTCCTGGCGGCCCGGTCCGCCGTCTTGGAGTCTGCGTACTTCGCCACCAGCGCCATGCCCTTGGTCAGCACCTCGGCGTAGACCTCGTCGGCGTCGAGGCGCCGCATCTCCTCGGACAGGCAGTCCCGCAGGCCGCGCCGGGGGAGCGCCACCCGCCGCTCTGGCTGCCCACCGACCGTGAGTTCCGCTGTGATGGATTGGGGTCGGACCAGGCTGATGTCACCCACCTTCCGGTTGAGCACCACGGAATGCAGCCCGGGCCCGGACTTCACCGGGGCCTTGATCCGCTTCACCGGAACCTTCAGTGCGAGCGCGAGCCACGCCGCCAGCAGGTCGGCGGACGGCGAGTCCGCGGAACCCGCGACCGTTGCCGCGGTGACCTTGTCGTGCGGCGGCTGGTCCAGGGTCGACGCGAGCAGCCCGCGCCAGCGGGTCAGCCGGGTCCAGGCGAGGTCGGTGTCGCCCGGCCGATAGGAGTCGCGCCTTTTGGCGAGCTGGGCCACCGGGCGTTTGGCCGCCAAGGCGTCGGTGATGCGGCGTTGCGCGAGCTGGCCGATCGGGTCCTCGGCCGGCACGTCGGGTGCGTCACCGGGCCACCAGGCCACCACGGGTGCGTCGGCCAACAGCAACGGCACCACCACCGACGCGCCGTGGTCGACCAGCGGTCCGTACAGCCGCAGCACCACGACCTCGCTGGCGCCGGCGTCACCGCCCACCCGGATCTGCGCGTCCATTCGCGGCGACGCGCGCCGGGAACCGCTTGGCCAGCACGATCACCCGGCAGGGATGCTCGAAAGAAGCGGCGTTCGCCGCGGCGATCGGATCCTCGGTGGACGCCTCGTCGGTGACGATCACCAGCGTCAGCACCCGGCCGAGGGCGACCGAGCCGCCCTTCTCCCGCATGTCGACGAGCGCTTTGTTGATCTTCGACGAGTTCGTCGTGGGTAGGTCGACAATCACCGGATGCTCCCCTGAAGTGCCGCGATCGTGCCCGGGCGGTCCCGTGCGTCCCCATCGTCGCAGCCCGGGCGGCGGACCCGGGGGACGGTCACGGCCGCCGCCAGGCGCGGCCGTCCCTGGCCATCATCGCGTCCGCACTGGCCGGGCCCCAGGAACCGGACTCGTACTGCTCCGGCTGGCCCGCGCTCCGTGCCCAGTGCTTCTCGATCGGGTCGAGGATCTTCCAGGACAGCTCGACCTCTTCGTCCTGCGGGAACAGTGACGGCTCACCCAGCAGCACGTCCAGGATCAGCCGCTCGTACGCCTCAGGGGATGCCTCGGTGAACGACTGCCCGTAGGAGAAGTCCATCGACACATCGCGGACCTCCATCGCCGGTCCGGGCACCTTGGAGCCGAACCGGATGGTCACGCCCTCGTCGGGCTGCACCCGGATGACCAGCATGTTGGAGCCGAGTTCCTCGGTGTCGTTGTGCGAGAACGGCAGGTGTGGTGCGCGCTTGAACACCACCGCGATCTCGGACACCCGCTTGCCCATCCGCTTGCCGGTCCGCAGGTAGAACGGAACCCCGGCCCAGCGCCGGGTCTCCACCAGAAGCTTGACCGCAGCGTAGGTCTCGGTCGTCGAATCGGGGGAGATCCCCTCCTCCTCGAGGTAGCCGCGCACCCTGCTGCCGCCCTGCCAGCCACCGGAGTACTGGCCGCGAGCCGTCCCGGTGCTCAGATCCTTGGGCAACTGCACCGCGGAGAGCACCTTGACCTTCTCCCGGCGCAGATCCTTCGGGTCGAAGGCGACCGGCTCCTCCATGGCGGTCAGCGCCATCAGCTGCAGCAGGTGGTTCTGGATGACGTCACGGGCGGCGCCGATCCCGTCGTAGTACCCGGCGCGGCCACCGACGCCGATGTCCTCGGCCTGGGTGATCTGGACGTGGTCGACGTAGTTGTTGTTCCAGATCGGTTCGTACAGCTGGTTGGCGAAGCGCAGGGCCAACAGGTTCTGCACCGTCTCCTTGCCGAGGTAGTGATCGATGCGGAACACGCTGTCGGACGGGAAGACGTCGTTGACCAGAGTGTTGAGCCGCACCGCGGATTTCAGGTCATGCCCGAACGGCTTTTCGATGACGACCCGGCGCCACTCCTCGCCTTTGGGCTCGCACAGCCCGGACCGCTTGAGCTGCTGCAGCACCACCGGGAAGGCGCTGGGCGGAATGGAGAGGTAGAACGCGTGGTTGCCGCCGGTGCCGCGGATGCGGTCCAGATCGGTGAGGGTCTGCGCCAGCGTGTCGAACGCGCCGTCGTCATCGAACGCACCCTGCACGAACCGGAAACCCTCCGCCAGGTGCCGCCACACCTCCTCGGAGAACGGCGTTCTGGCGTACTGCCGGACGGCGTCGTGGACGACCTTGCGGAAGTCCTCGTTCTCCCAGTCCCGCCGGGCGAACCCGACGAGGGCGAACCCCGGTGGCAGCAAACCCCTGTTGGCCAGGTCGTAGATCGCCGGCATCAGCTTCTTGCGGGACAGATCGCCGGTCACGCCGAAGATGACGATCCCGGACGGTCCGGCGATCCGAGGGAGCCGCTTGTCCCTGGGGTCCCGCAGCGGGTTCAGCGCAAGTGATGCCATGGCTGCCGTCGATGTCCTTTCCGAGATGGTGCGGAGGACCGACCGCGTCGTGCGGCCGGTCCCCGCCAGGAGAACGCCGGGGAGGCCTCACCGCGGGATCCTCGATGTGGCTGTCCGGCCGACTTCCGGCGAAGGTCAGCTCTTCGAGTGCTTGGCCAGTTCCTGGCTGACCGATTCCAGCAGCTCTCCCCAGGCCTGCTCGAACTTCTCTACGCCCTCGGTCTCGAGAACCTCGAAGACGTCGGGCAGGTCGACCCCGACGGCCTGCAGAGCGCTGAACGTCGCGGAGGCGGCGCCGTAGGTGCCGTGGATCGTGTCGCCGCGGATGACGCCGTGATCGGCGACCGCGTCGATGGTCTTCTCCGGTGCGGTGTTGACCGTTCCGGCAGCGACGAGCTCGACGACGTATCGGGTGTCGTCGTAGGCGGGGTCCTTGACGCCCGTGGACGCCCACAGCGGACGCTGCTTGGTGGCGCCGGCCGCCTCGAGAGCCTCCCACCGCGGCCCGGTGAAGGTCTGCTCGTAGGCCTGGTAGGCCAGCCGGGCGTTCGCGATCGCGGCCTCGCCGAGCAGCGACTGGGCCTCGGGGCTGCCGATGGCCTTGAGCCGCTTGTCGATCTCGCTGTCCACCCGGGAGACGAAGAACGAAGCCACGGAATGGATCTGGGAGATGTCATGGCCGTTGGACTTCGCCTGCTCCAGGCCCGTCAGGTAGGCGTCCATCACGGCGGCGTACCGCTCGAGGGAGAAGATCAGCGTCACGTTCACGCTGATGCCCTCGGCGGTCACCGCGGTGATCGCTGGCAGACCCGCCAGGGTGGCCGGGATCTTGATCAGCACGTTGGGCCGGTCGACGATCTTGGCCAGCTCCTGCGCCTGGGCGATGGTGCCCTCGGTGTCCTGGGCCAGCCGCGGGTCCACCTCGATCGACACCCGGCCATCGACGTGGCTGGACGCCTCGAACGTGGCGGTGAACAGATCGCAGGCATCGCGGACGTCGTCGGTGGTGACCTCGCGGACGGTGTCGTCGACACCCGCCCCGCGGGCGGCCAGCTCGTCGAGCTGCTTCTGGTAAGAGGCGCCGTCCTTCAGCGCCGCCTGGAAGATCGACGGGTTGGTGGTGACCCCGACGATGTGCTTGTCGGCGATCAGCGCCTTGAGATTGCCGGACTGCAGGCGCTGGCGGGACAGATCGTCCAGCCACAGCGACACACCGGCCTCGGAAAGCTCGGCCAGCGGGTTGTTGGAGCTCTGTGGAGTGGTCATCGTGATCGATTCCTTTTCGGTGTCTGGTTCGGTGGTCGGGTGACGTCAGTTGGGTGCCGTGCGCTCGGGCCCGGACGAGTCCGTTCCGGCGTGCGCCAGCTGGTCGGGGCTGGACTCCGAGCTCGGCCCGGCCCCGCCGGAGGCCGCAGCCAGGGCGTCCTTGGCGTTGGCGACCGCGGCGTCGGTGGTGATGCCGAATTCCTTGAAGAGCGTCTTGAAATCGGCGGAGGCGCCGTAATGCTCCAGCGACACGGGCCGGCCGTGCGCACCGAGCCAGCGCCACCACGGCTGGGCGATTCCGGCCTCGATGGACACCCGGGCAGTGACCGCCGCGGGCAGCACCGACTCGATGTAGCTGCTGTCCTGCGCCTGGAACCAGTCCAGGCACGGCATCGACACCACGCGGGTGCCGATGCCCTGTTCCTGCAGCACCTTTCGGGCCTCGACCGCGATCTGCAGCTCGGAACCGGTGGCGATCAGGATCACCTGCAGGTCACCGTCGGCGTCGGCGAGGATGTAGCCGCCCTTCGCCACACCCTCGGCCTTGGTCCCCTCCAGCACGGGAACGGCCTGCCGGGTCAGGCAGATGCCGACCGGCCCGGAGAACCAGTCGTGCTGCCGCTCGAGAATCGCCTGCCAGGCGTAGGAGGTCTCGTTGGCATCGCCGGGCCGGACGATGGACAGCCCCGGGATCGCCCGCAGCGCCGCCAGATGCTCGACCGGTTGGTGGGTGGGACCGTCCTCGCCCAGACCGATGGAGTCGTGCGTCCAGACATAGGTGGCGGGTGCGCCCATCACCGCGGCGAGGCGCACCGCACCGCGCATGTAGTCGGAGAACGTCAGGAAGGTGCCGCCGTAGGGCCGGGTCGGTCCGTGCATGACGATCCCGGTCAGGATCGAGCCCATGGCGTGCTCGCGGATCCCGAAGTGCAGGGTCCGCCCGTACGGCTGGGCGTCCCAGTGCGCGGTCTTGGCCTCGGTCGGGCCGAAGGACGGCTCCCCGGCCATCGTGGTGTTGTTGGATTCCGCGAGATCGGCCGAGCCGCCCCACAGTTCGGGCAGCACCGGAGCCAACGCGTTGAGCACCTTGCCGGACGCCGCCCGCGTCGCGACCCCCTTGGGATCGGGGTCCCAGGACGGCAGCACGTCCGCCCAGCCGTCGGGCAACTGCCGGGCCGAGATCCGGTCGAACAGCGCCTTGCGGTCCGGGTTCGCCTTCGCCCAATCGTCGAATTGCCGCTGCCAGGCGGCCTTGGCGGCCTCGCCCCGGTCGACGGCCTGCCGGGTGTGCTTGATCACGACGTCGTCGACCTGGAAGGTGGCGTCCGGGTCGAAGCCGAGCACCTTCTTGACCGCGGCGACCTCCTCGTCGCCCAACGCCGCGCCGTGCGCCTTGCCGGTGTTCATCAGCTTCGGAGCCGGGTACCCGATGATCGTCCGGACCTGGATGAACGACGGCTTGTCGGTGACGGCCTTGGCCTTTTCGATCGCGTCGAGGAGCCCGACGACGTTCTCGCCGCCCTCGACGGTCTGCACGTGCCAGCCGTACGCCTCGTACCGGGCCGGGACGTCTTCGGAGAAGGCGATGTTGGTGTCGTCCTCGATGGAGATCTCGTTGTGGTCGTAGAAGACGATCAGGTTGCCCAGCTGCTGGCGACCGGCGATCGACGACGCCTCCGAGGTGACGCCCTCCTCGAGGTCACCGTCCGAGCAGATCACGTAGATGTAGTGGTCGAACACCGACTCGCCCCACGCCGGCTCCGGATCGAACAGGCCGCGCTCGCGGCGCGCCGCCATCGCCATGCCGACCGCGGAGGACAGACCCTGACCGAGCGGCCCGGTGGTGATCTCGACGCCCTTGGTGTGGTGGTACTCCGGATGTCCGGGAGTCAGTGAGCCCCAGGTCCGCAGCGCCTTGAGGTCGTCCAGCTCGAGCCCGAAGCCGGCCAGATACAGCTGGATGTACAGGGTCAGGCTGGAATGGCCGCAGGACAGCACGAACCGGTCCCGACCCACCCAGTGCGGGTCGGCCGGATCGTGCCGCATCACCCGTTGGAACAGGGTGTAGGCGAGCGGGGCGAGGCTCATCGCGGTGCCGGGGTGTCCGTTGCCGACCTTCTGCACGGCGTCGGCGGCGAGCACCCTGGCGGTGTCCACCGCTCTCGCGTCGACGTCCGACCAGTCGTCCGGCACGTGCGGCGCGGTGAGGGCGGCGATATCGGCTGTAGCGGCTGACATGGTCACGAGCGGGCGACCTCCTGAGCGGGCGATCGCCCAGCACACGCGGACGATCGCGAAACGTGTCTGAATGGTGCGGATCTGCTGTTCGAAGGGGGAGCAGCAGCACGTCCACAGTAGTACGGACAGGGTTACCGTCCGATCCCGGACCAAACCACCGGTGACAATCCAGGCACCGCCGCCGACCGAGGCGTTCCGGTGGTGACGCTGCTGGGAGGCCCGGGTCACGCGGAAGGGCATACCCGCCGCGGGGCGGCCGCGCCGCCCGCCCCGCCGCCCACCTAGGATGGCACCGGGCAGTCGGTGGAAATCGCCGGTGCTGCCCGGGTCCCACGACCGTCGAGGTGCCGAACACGTCCGCCGGATGTGATCGACCCGGCTCGGCGGCGGGGCACAGCGTCAGCGACATCGGTTCGAGAAGGAGTCTTGTGGAGGTCGTCTCGCGGTCGGACCCCGGCCCGGCGGATCGCTTCGTGCAGGGTTCGTCCCGGCCTGCCGGTTCGGTCGATCCCACGTCGCACACCCGCACCCCGGGTGCCGATTCCGTCGGAGTTGGTGCCCGGATCGGCGCGTACATCGCGCTCACCAAGCCGCGGATCATCGAACTGCTGCTGATCACCACCATCCCGGCGATGTTCGCGGCGCAGCGGGGAGTGCCGCCGCTGACCCTGGTGCTGGCGACCCTGGTCGGCGGTTCGCTCGCCGCGGGCAGTGCGAACGCATTGAACTGTGTGGTGGACGCCGACATCGACGCCCTGATGCGCCGGACGAGGACGCGCCCACTGGCCCGGCACGCCGTGTCCACCAGGGGCGCCCTGGTCTTCGGGGTCGTGCTCGGTGTGCTCGCGGCGGTGGAGTTGTGGCTCACCACGACCTGGCAGGCGTCGGTGCTGGCCGTCGTCGCCATCCTGTTCTACGTCTTCGTGTACTCCCTCTGGCTCAAACGCAGGACCTCGCAGAACATCGTCTGGGGTGGCCTCGCCGGCTGCATGCCGGTGATCATCGGCTGGTCCGCCGTCACCGGCACGATCGGCTGGCCGGCGTGGGTCTTCTTCGGGGTGATCTTCTTCTGGACACCGCCGCACACCTGGGCGCTGGCCATGCGCTACCGCGAGGACTACGCCGCGGCCAAGGTGCCGATGCTCCCGGTCGTCGCACCGGAACGCGAGGTGGTCCGGCAGATCGTTCTCTACACCTGGGCGATGGTGGCCTGCTCGATGCTGCTGATCCCGGCGTCATCGTGGATCTACGCCGCCGTCGCCGCACCGGTCGGCCTGTGGTTCCTCGCGACGGCGCACCTGCTGCACCAGCGGGTGCTGCGCGGGTCCTCCGCGAAGCCGATGACGCTGTTCCATTTCTCGAACCTGTACCTGACGGCCGTCTCGGTGGCCTGGGCGATCGATTCGGTAGTGGGGCTGCCCGTCGTGGGCTGGCCCTGGTGACGCTCCGGTCTGACGGTGAGTCGGCTGCCGGGAACGGCGACGGCGAGCTGAGCTCGGCCGACACGGCCAAGGTTGGCGAGCTGCGCGCGTTTGTCGCGCGGCACGGCGGCGGCGGGACCGCGGTGATCAGCTACGTCGGCCGGGTCGGTGCGCGGATCGTCGTTGTCGCCGGAGACGGCGCCTTCGGTGATGCCGTGGTCTCCAGCGTCGACGCGGGAACGGAAGTATGCCGTCAGGCCGGAATACCCGTCGCAGACGAGTGGGATCGGGAGCTCTCGGCGGCGATCCGGCCCAGCGCCGATGACCGACGACGGATGGCCGGCACCGGCCGCTGATCGGTGTTGAGCAGGGCAGCGGATACAAACGAGGCACCACCCGCGCCGAACCCCCCGACGACCAAGCGGCTCCTCGGCCGGGCAGCCGCCGCGGTCACCTTCCGCTCGTCCTGACCCGGCGAACGCCATGACACGTCCGAGCTGAGGACGAGCAGTCGCACCGGATGGGGAGCACCTGACGGCGGCGGGTGTGGCGGACCGGGGAGCCGCCTGGGCGATCGTCCCAGGACCGCCGTCACCAACCCCGAGTTGGACTTCGGGGTGTGTCACGTGAACCTGACGGACCACGCCGATGAGGACCACGCCGATGAGGACCACGCCGATGAGGACCACGCCGATCACCAGGATGAGCACCGACATGATGGTGGTGACGCCTGAATGTCAGCCTCGACCCCGGCTGGAGCACGGATGCTGATCCACCTTCGCCACGCCTGACACACCGCCGGTCACTACTCCGAGCTGCTGACCGAGTCGTCCACGCCAACCCCGCGGGAACGGGGGTGCTCTTCGCAATTTCCCAAGATCGAATCCTGCCGGCACGGACCCGGCAGGAGCCTTCGGTTGCGATTCAGCTCTGATACTGGGCGGTGTCCCATACACCTAGCAGGTACTGAATGCCCAGCGCTCGGTCGTACAGGCCGTACCCGGGACGCGGCTTGCGGGTTGTGTTCTCGTCCCACAGGTGTCTGCCGTGGTCGGGCCGGATGTAGCCGGTGTAACCGGCTTCCGCGTACGCCTTCATGACGCCGACTGTGTCCACGTCACCGTCCCCGGCGCGGTGTGCGACCTCGGTGAAGTCGCCGTTCGGGAAGTGCTTGATGTTGCGCACGTGCGAGAAATGGATGCGGTCCATAAATGTCTTGACTGCGTCCACTGCGTCCTGGCCGGGATTGGCTGAGAACGAACCCAGGCAGAGGGTCAAACCGTGGTTCGGGCTGTCGTTGAGTGACAGGACCGTGGCCAAGTCCTGCTTCGTGGACACCACCCGCGGCCAACCGAACAGGTCGAACGGCGGGTCGTCGGGATGCACTCCCATCTTGACGTCGTACTCATCGCATGTCGGAATGATCGCATCGAGGAAGTACTTGTAGTGGGCATACATGTCCTCATGCGTCACTTCCTCATAGGCTGCGTTGAGCTCGCTGAAACCTGCGAGGCGCTCTGGTTCCCAACCTGGGAGGGTCAATCCGCCCGAGTTGGCTTGCATGTCGGCGATCAGTTTCTCCGGCGACATCTGGTCCACGACCGCCTTCTCGAAGAACAGCGCTGTCGACCCGTCAGGCAACGGGTGCCACAGGTCGGTGCGCAGCCAGTCGAAGACGGGCATGAAGTTGTAGCAAATCACTTTCACGCCGGCCCGACCCAAGCGCCGGATGGTGGTGATGTAGTTCTCAATCGCCTCATCGCGGCTGAGCCCAAGCACGGATTTGCCCAATTTGATGGATTCGTGCACGTTCACCGACTCGACTACTTCAGCATCGAGCATCTTGGTCACACCGCGGGCTGCCGCATCCGGGGAGATCGCAGTGATCATGGCGATCTCCGCATCGATCTCAGCGGTTTCCCACACTTGCCCTGCCTGTTTGTGGTGCAGGCTCCACACAATCGTCTCAACCCCGGGAATCTGCCTGATCTCGTCGAGCGTGATCGTGTCATTTCCCTGGCCATACCAACGAAAAGCCACCTTCATACCCGTTGTCTCCTATCGTTCCGCCGCGCGGTGGCGGTGGGTCAGTGTCTGGGGTGGTACGGGCAGCTTCCACGGTCCGAGACAGGTCAGACCAGGCTGTTTCCGGCGGCCGCGAGCGCGGCGGCGTGCCGGACCACAGCCGCAGCGAGATCCTGGTCGGTGCCGGCGCTTCCCGGCAATCCCAGAAGGGCGATGGCGATCCCCGCGACGTTGTCCACGCCTTGCTCGTGGACCACGTCGGTGAGGGGCTGCGCGCCTGCGGGGTCACCGAGGTCAAGGCCGTCGCGCACGGCCCGACGGACAAACTCACTCCAGGCGGCGAGCCCGTACGCCAAGCCGTCGGGAATGCGGCGCTGTTTCAGGTTCCACTCGGCGACAGCACCCCAGCGGAACGGCATCTTCTGTGTGCCGTCGGTCGACACCTGCCTCGTGGTATGCCCAGTTACCGGCAGGTGTGAACTCTCGAGCTGCGACGGTGATCAGCGGCACGACGGACAAGACCGTTCGCAGGGTTCTCGAACGCCCCCAAGCCGGTGACACCGGCCGGCGCGGGCGGCGCGGACGCGGAACTACGACGAGGTGACCGTTCTGGCCGCGGAGCGGGTGCTGTAGTCGCAGGGGTCGGACGTCGGCACAGCGGCTGTTCCCGATAGCGGTCGCGGCCGGGTTATGAGGTGAAACAATGACACGGCAACCAGTCTCCGGTTCACTGTTGCAGCGGTGACGGCCGGTGGTGCACCCCCCGGCTCGAGGTCCTTGACGAAGAACGCATCCCGCTCGACACCGTCGGGCCAGCGTCTCCATCAGATCCGGCGGTGATGAACCGGCGTGAGCGTCGTCCCCCAGGGCTGGTGCACCCGTGCAGCGGCCGCCCGGGCGGTTGACTCGACCGCATCGACAGTCACCGGGTCCAGGCGGCCGAACGGGCGGGTCGAACAGGGCTGGCTCCCCGGTGTGCTCGGACGGCGAAGTTGCGTCGACTTCGGGTCAGCGAAAGCCTCGCCCAGGCGCCCGAAGTCGACGGAACTCGATGGCCTGTGACAATTGAAATTGTCATTGACAACCTGCGTTGTCTCGGGCAGGGTCTGTGATGTGGAACTCGCCGAGATGTACGACTACATCGCCACCCTGCTGGCGGACGCCGCTGCGGCGCCGCCCGCGTCGGACAACGAGGTCGAGTTCGAGCTGACGAAAATCCGGCTCATCTCCCAGGCCCGGGTGGTCCTCGACATCATCGAGGCCCAATCGGTGCACACCCTGCGCAGCACGCTTCCGCAACCCAGCTTCGGCGAGATCGGCGACGCGCAGGGCATCAGCAAGCAGGCCTCCCGGATCCGGCACACCAAGCTGGAGCAGGTCCTGCGCGTCCACCAGATGGACGGCCGCCGGCACAGCTTCTCGAAAGTTGTTGTCAGCAGCAAACACCGGCGCGCAGCAGCGCCCGTCCGGCAGGCCCGCCGGCGCGCCGACAGCTAGCAGATCCGGGCGGGCGCGTCACCGGCGACACCAACAATTCCACCTCGTTGCGGCGCAACGATCCGCCACCGATCACGTTCTCACCGACCCCGCTGTCCTCACCCTGCTTTGCCGACCCCGAAAGGCACCGTCATGTCGCGTCCCAAGCTGGTCAACGAGCACACCTCCGCCTTCTTCGGCGCCGCGGTCGCCTTCCTGGTGGTCACCGGCGTCTGGAATCTCGCCAACATCTGGCTGCTCGACGTGTCCGTCCAGCAGCGGTACACCATCGGCATGGGCATCCTGTGCTCGATGTTCGCCACCGTCGTCATCTCCAAGGTGGTGCGCGACCGCGAGGAGGCGCGTTCGTTGGTCAATGACATCCGTCAGGCGCGCTACGAAGAGGTGCTGGTCAATTCACCCGCCCCCGGCCTGGGCTCGATGTGATCCTGGTCAGTTACTGAGGGTGGCGTAGCAGCGGCCTGTACGCGGCGTTATATCCACCTGTGGCCTCGAATGCCGTTCAGGATTACGCTCTGCAGCGAGAATCGTCCGGATCGGCCGGTTCCACCGGAGCCGGGGGGCACACCGTGCAACCGTCGTCGTCTCGAACCGCCACGGTGCTGCTCGCCGCCGCGGTCGCAGTGGCAACCATCGTCATTGCCCCGGCCGGCCCGGCCGGAGCGAGCACACCCCGCTCGGCCGTGCATCCCGCGGAGCAGGCCCTGGCCGCGGCCGCTCCGGCCGTCCCTCGTTACGACCACGTCTTGATGGTCATCATGGAGAACCATTCGGCGGACACCATCATCCCCAACGCCGCCGCTCCGTACATCAACTCCCTGGCCACCACCGGGGCGTCGATGACCCAGTCGTTCGGGGTGACGCACCCCAGCCAGCCCAATTACCTCGCCCTGTTCTCCGGGTCGACGCAGGGCGTGGTGGACGACTCGTGCCTGGGCACGATCAACGCGGACAACCTCGGCGCGCAGCTGATCAGCGCCGGGCAGACGTTCGTCGGGTACTCCGAATCGATGCCCAGCGCCGGCTACACCGGGTGCACCGCGGCTGGCGGCTACGCCCGCAAGCACAACCCGTGGGTCGACTTTCCCACCGTGCCAGCCGCGTCCAACCAGCCGTTGACCGCCCTGCCCACCGACTGGGCCGCCCTGCCGACGGTCTCGATCGTCGTTCCAAACCTGCAGAACGACATGCACGACGGCACCATCGGGCAGGCCGACAGCTGGCTGCACGACCGGTTCGACGGCTACCTGCAGTGGGCCAAGACGCACAACAGCCTGCTGGTCGTCACTTTCGACGAGGACGACTACAAGGCCGCCAACCGGATCCCCACGATCTTCGCCGGCGCGGGCGTCCGGGCGGGTCAGTACCCGGAGCACGTCACCCACTACAACGTGCTCCGCACCCTGCAGGACATGTACGGCCTGCCGCCGCTGGCGAACACCGTCACCGCGGGGCCGATCGTGGACATCTGGACGTCGTCGCCGGTCAACCAGCCGCCGGTCGCGTCGTTCACCGGCTCGTGCGTGCAACTGGTGTGCAGCGTCGACGCGAACGCGTCAACGGATGCCGAGGGTCCGCTGGCGTCATACGCCTGGGACTGGGGTGACGGCACGAGCGGGGCGGGCGTCACGGCCAGCCACACGTACCCGGCACCGGGCGCGAAGACCGTCACCCTGCTGGTGACCGACAACCTGGGCGCGACGGCGACCACCACCAGGGTGGTCAACGCCAGCGGACCCAGCAACGGCCAGCCGTTCGCGGTGGACACGTTCGCCCGGACCCGGCTCACCGGCTGGGGCGCGGCGGACGTCGGCGGCACCTGGTCCATCGGGACGTCGGCGAACTCCTCGGTCGCGCCCGGCGTCGGCAACCTCGTCGTGGCAACCGGCCAAACCAATTCCGCGATGCTGCCCACCGTCAGCAGCAGCGACACCGATCTGCAGACCACGGTTGCTGTGGACAAGCTGCCCTCCGGGAATGGCGTCTATCTCAACGTGATCGGCCGCCACGCCGGGCCAAATCTCGAGTACCACACCCGGGTGATGATCCGCGCCGACGGCCAGCTCGGCCTGCTGCTCACCTCGCAGGCCGGTTCGTCGACGGTGGCGACCCTCAAGCCGCAGATCATCGTGCCCGGCGTGACGATGACGAACGGCGCGGCAGCCAGGATCCGGCTGCAGGTCACCGGCATCAACCCGACGACGATCCGGGCGAAGGTCTGGCAGGCGACGGCGGCGGAGCCGGCCGGCTGGCAGCTGACGACCACGGATTCCTTCGCCGGGCTGCAGGCGTCCGGTTCGGTGGGCGTCAGCCCCTATCTGTCCAGCGGTTCGACGGTCAGCCCGATCACGCTGCGGTTCTCCAATTTCTCCGCGCGACCGACCAACCAACCACCGGCGGCGGCGTTCACCGGAAGCTGCTCGGTGCTCAGCTGTTCCGTCGACGCGGCCGGCTCGACCGATCCGGACGGCAGCATCGCCTCCTACAGCTGGAACTGGGGGGACGGCAGGGTCACCTCGGGAGCGACGAGCACCCACGACTACGCGGGTGCCGGGTCGTACCCGGTGACGCTGACGGTGACCGACAACGCCGGAACGCCCACCACCGTCTCGCACGTGCTGGTGGCCACCGCGCCCGCCAACGTGGCCCCGACCGCGGCGTTCACGATTGCCTGTGACGCCTTCGACTGCACCACCGACAGCTCCGGATCCACCGATCCGGACGGCACCGTGGCCGGGTACCTGTGGGACTGGGGCGACGGCGCCACGTCCACCGGCGCGAACACACCGCACCATTACCTCGCCGCCGGCGACAAGACGGTGACGCTGACGGTCACCGACGACCACGCGGCGACCGGCTCCACGACCCGCGACGTGACGATCACCGCCCCGGCGACGACGCCACCCACCGCGGCGTTCACGGTGTCCTGTACGGTGCTCGCCTGCACCGCGGACGGCAGCACCTCGTCGGATCCGGACGGCACCATCGCCGGGTACTCCTGGGACTGGGGCGACGGCGCGAAAGGCACCGGGGTGACAAGCTCGCATCCCTACCTGACCGCCGGGTCGTATCCGGTGATCCTGACGGTGACCGACAACGACGGCGCCACCGGCACTGTCACGCACCCGGCAACACCGACGGCACCACCGAACCAGCCGCCGACGGCGGTCGCCGGCGGGTCGTGCACCTCCCTGAGCTGTTCGGTGAGCGCGGCCGGCTCGTCCGATCCGGACGGCACCATCACCGGGTACAGCTGGAACTGGGGCGACGGAACGGCCGCGACGACCGGACAGACCGCCGGCCACGTCTATTCGGCGGCCGGCACCTGGACGGTGACGTTGACCGTCACCGACAACCAGGGCGCGAAGGGCACCGCCCAACGCCAGCTGACGGCGACGGCGCCGCCCAGCACCGGGCCGTTCGCGTCGGACGCCTTCGCGCGGACGATCGCATCGGGGTGGGGCACCGCGGACAAGGGCGGCACCTGGACACTGTCCGGACTTGCCTCGAAATACTCGGTGGCGGCCGGCACCGGGTCGATGATCGCCAAGGCCGGCGAGCAGGACTCGGCGATGCTGTCGGCGGTGTCCTCCAGCGACACCGATCTGAAGATGACGCTGGGCACCAACGTGTTGGCCACCGGCAACGGCACCTACCTCACCCTTGTCGGCCGGAAGGTGGCGACCAACACCGAATACGAGGCTCGAGCCCGCATCCTGTCCAGCGGGTCGGTCGCCCTGCAGCTCAGCGCACTCACCGGCACCAGCACGGCCGTCACGATCAAACCGGAGGTCGTTCCCAGCGGCCTTTCCGCCGCCGGCGGCAAGGCCGTGACCGTGCGGTTCCAGGTGACCGGCACCGCGCCGACGACCCTGCGGCTCAAGGCATGGACGGTCGGCACCACTGAACCGGCCGCCTGGCAGCTGACCGCCACCGACTCGGTCGCCGCCCTGCAGAAGCCCGGATCGGTGGGGCTGATCGCCTATGTCTCCAGCGGATCGACCGTCACGCCGGTGACGATCAAGGTGTCGGACCTGTCGGCCCGGCCGGTCACGAACTGACCGGCCGTCAGGCGGCGAGGACCGGGCCGGGGTGGGTGGCGATGGCCGGCCCGCGGGTTTGCGTCGCCATTGCCACGTTCGCCGCCGCCGCCACCAGCAGCGTCGCGCCGAGCACGTGCGTGACGACCAGTGCCTCCGGGACGCCGGTGGCGCATGGCACCAGACCGATCAGGCGCTGACCGGCGGTGACGGCGACCAGCACCCACACCCGGATCATCAGCCGGCGGGGCGCACGGACGGCCAGGTAGCCGACGGCCATCGCCACCAGCAGGCCGAGGTAGCCGCACATCAGATCGGAGTGCAGCTGAGCGAGCGCGCGAACCGGCAGGTCCAGGCGAGGCGTGGCGGCGTCACCGGCGCGCGGGCCGGCCGCCGTGACGAGCGTTCCGCCACGCACAACAGGCACAGCACGACCACCGTTGCCCGAGGTGCGGAAATGGTTGGCGCACAGAGACCGCCGCCGCTGGCACCTGCATTTCACCCCGACCTCGAGTTCCTGGCTCAATCTCGTGGAACGGTGGTTCAAGGAACTCACCGACAATCGACTCCGCCGTGGTGTGTTCTGCGGAGATGCGCCCGGAGATCGGTCAGTGACGCCATCGTTGTACGAATGATGCTGCTGACGTTCATCTCCCAAGGACGCCGGCGGCCGGCCGTGCGGGGCGCCGCGGAAGGTCCGGCGCGGGCACCACGAGTTGCCGTTGTAGACCAAGCTTTTCGATGCCGATGTCCAATACATCGCCTTCAGCCAGGTATGGAAATCGCCCTGAAAGGGCGACTCCCTCTGGGGTGCCGGTGTTGATGATATCGCCGGGTTCCAAGACCAGGAACTGGGACAGGTGCCAGATCAAGGTAGCGACGGGGAAGATCATGTCGGCCGTGTTGGAGTCCTGCCGGGGTTCGCCATTCACGGCCGAATGCAGACGCAACCGTTGGGGATCACCGACCTCATCGGCCGAAACGAGCCATGGGCCGAGGGGGTTGAACGTCTCACAGCATTTTCCCTTGGACCATTGTCCGCCGGACTGGGTGATCTGATAATGCCGTTCGGAGACATCATTGGTGACCGCGTACCCGGCCACGTAACTCAGCGCATCGTCGGGGGTGGGCAGGTATCGGACCCGTTTCCCGATGACCACCGCCAACTCCACCTCCCAGTCGACTTTCTCGGCGCCGGGCGGCAGGTGCACGTCGTCGTAAGCACCGACGACGGTGTTCGGATGTTTGAAGAAAAGGATCGGGACGTCCGGTGGGGCGTCTCCCGATTCCGCGGCGTGAGCGGCGTAGTTCTGCCCGATGCAGAGCACGGCAGCGGGTTTGGTGACGGGCGCACCGACTCGCAGGGTGTCGGCGCCTTCCAGGACCGGCAGCCCGGCGGCCAGTGCCTCGCGAGTCCGGGCGACGCCATCGCTGTCGAAGAATTCCGGATCGATGTCCCGAGTGATCCCGTCAAGACGGTGGACGACGCCGTCGTCGTCCCGCACCGCTGGTATCTCCCGTCCGCGCTCGCCCAGCCGCATCAATCGCATCAGGTCGTCCTTCCCCTCTGTGCGTGGTCCTCGACTGCGAAACCTCAGTGCCGATAGGGGCGTTCCCGCGGGATGTCCGGGTTCAACTCGACACCAAAACCGGGCGTGTCGGGGACCACAAGTCGTCCGTTGACCGGAACCGGCTCGCCGAGCAGTTGCGGGGCGAACATCGGGACGATCTCCTCCGCGGTTTCATGCATCATCAAAAATTCCGCGAATGGGCTGTTGGTACGGGTCACCACGAAATGGTAGGAGTACACCGACGACCCGTGCGGAACCACCATGACGCCGTGTGCATCCGCCATCGCGGAAATCTTCAGCAATTCTGTGATGCCGCCGCACCAGCCGACGTCGGGCTGGATGATGTCGGCCGCCTGCATCTCAAGCAGGTGCCGGAAACCCCAGCGGGTGGCCTCGTGCTCACCCGTGGTGACCAGCATGGTCGGCGGGACCTGCCGTTTCAGCTGAGCGTAACCCCAGTAGTCATCGGGCAGCAGGGCCTCCTCGATCCATTTGAGGCCGAACTCCGACGCCCGGTGCGCCAGTCGGGTTGCATACTCCACGTCGAGGGACATCCAGCAGTCCAACATGAGCCAGAAATCGTCACCGACTTTTTCCCGCATATCCGCGATCATCGCGATGTTCTGGCCGAGTCCCTCTTCCCCTTCGGCGGGTCCGTGGTGCAGCGGCATCTTCCCGCCGATGAACCCGAGTTCGCGCGCCTTATCAGGCCGGGCACCGGTGGCATACATCGTCAGCTCATCGCGGACGGCTCCGCCGAGCAATGCGTACACCGGTTCATCCCGGAGTTTGCCGAGCAGGTCGTAAAGGGCCAGGTCGACGCCGCTGATGGCATTGAGCACCACGCCGCGGCGACCGTAGAAGATGGTGGATCTGTACATCTGGTCCCACATCTTCTCGGTGTCGATCACCCGCTGACCCTCTAGCAACCTGGCGAGATGACGCTCCACGATGAATGCGCCGATCTCGCCGGCGGTGGTGACCGAGAATCCGACGGTGCCGTCATCCGACTCGATCTCGACGATCAGGGTGCCCAGGACGTTGATGCCGAAGCTCTGCCGGGACTGCCTGTACTCGGGGTAGACGGCCATCGGCGTGGCTATGTGATCGTCGATCCAGTGGCCGCCCGCCTGGTCATGGTAGTCGGCTCCGCCGCCGCGCACGGTGTACGCCCGAACCTGGTTGATGGTCGGCTGACCGGCCATGGTGGCCCTCCGTTCTAGCGGTCGAACCGGACAAGGACCTTGCCGGCCGTGCCGTCGCCCGCCGCCAGCCCCGTGAATGCGTCGTTGGCCTGCTCGACAGCGACCTCGCGGCTGATCAGCTCACCGATTACCGATGGCGCGGTGGCGACCCAGGTTGCAGCGTCGATGAAGTCCTGCGCGGAGTAGGTGAAACTGCCGACCAAGCAACGCTCTTCGGTGCTGATCCGGTACGCGTCGAGCGTCAGCGCTGGGGAGCCCATTCCAACCAGGCACACCGAACCGCCGAAGACGGTGGAATTCAGCGCGTCGGCGGTGGTAGCTGTGATCCCGACGGCGTCGATGGCAATATCAGCCAAGTCCCCGAAAGCCACCCGGACCTGTTCGACGACCGGCCCTCGCGCCGGGTCGAGCGCAGCGGCGCCGAGCCGCTCGCACAGACGTCGCCGGCCCTCGTCAATCTCGCTGACCAGGATGTTCTTCACCCCTTCCATCGACAGCGCGAGTACCACGGACTGGCCGATCGGGCCGCCCCCCACCACCACTGCCCGATGACCGCTCCGGGCGTGCACCCGCCGAACGGCGTGTACAGCGACGGCGAGCGGTTCGATCAGCGCACCGTGGCTGATCGGCATGGTGTCGGGCAGTCGAACCACATTCCGGGCCGGCACAACCACGTATTCGGCGAACGCGGCGGGGATGTCGGGTGCCACCCCGATGACCGTCTTGTTCGGGCTGTGCTGCTCACGACCCGCATAGTTCTCGCCTTCCTCGGCGGGCACCACGACGGGGTTGAAGGTCACCACGTCGTCATTCCCGAGATCACCGACATTCGTCTCGGGCCCGAATGCGGCGATCCGGCCGACCGATTCGTGGCCCATAATCTGGCCCGGGACCCGACGACCGTTTGCGCCGGTGAAACCGTGCACGTCGGATCCGCAGATCCCGGTGGCGGCGACCGCGATGAGCACTTCTCCCCGCCCGGGAACGGGCGTGTCCCGTTCCTCAATAGCGATCGTGCCAAATTCTTTCAGCACCAGTGCACGCACGCAATCACCCTGCCTTCGGTGGGAATGCCATTCGAGTACCCGTCGCCGGCTTCGTTGAGCTTGGTCTGCGCCGAAGGGCTGATGTGTAACGACAGCGCGGTCGACCTTCCGCTTCCGCGGCAGTCAGCCAACCTGAAGTACGGTCGTCGCCGTCCTGCGCGACATTCGGATCCCTGGCGCGCCAAGCCCCACTGTGCTACAACCGTTGCGTTGTCGCAAGCAGGGGCGTGTGGTCGGGATGTCAAGCCCGCCGCCGAGCCCAAACAACCACCGCTCAAACGCTTCAGCTCCGCTGAGGTGTGCCAGTGCCTCAGGCGGATTGATTCCAAGGTCCGCAGGACGGCCCGCGCATTGAACCGACGCTCGTTCGCCGGTCACGGAAAATGGTGCGATTAGCAGCGCCGGGCATGGGTATTGAGGGGTGGTACCCGCTCAGAGAGGCTGCGGTCATGACTCATCTGTATCGCCTATCGATGCCGTCGCGGATCCGCGCGCCATCATCAGTCAGATCCGCCCCGGGGCGAGGATGCCCTATTCACAGCAGTTCGCGTTCATACTTCGCTTTTGTGCCTTCAAGGTGGCCCTGGGCATCTTGCGCCACGCGCTACTGAGTTTGCTGGCGGGTTGCTCCCGGTATGTGCTCATTCGCCTCCGAGTGGACATTTGCTACGCAAAGGGTGTTTCGGCGCTTGCCGGGTGGTGCTCGACGGTGCCAGGCCTTTCGCCGCGCCCGGACACGACGGCGACGAAGCCGAACGGTGACAAGCCGGCGGTAGTGAGACGGAGACCGACGATTTCTTGAACAGGGCCCGCCGTGGTGCGGGGAAATGGGTGTAAACATGACTCTCTTGGTCAACGACCCCGCCGACTTCGCCGACGAGGCGCTCGCCGGGCTCGTCGCCGCGAACTCTCGGCACATCCGTTCGGTCCACGGGGGTGTCGTTCGTGCCACCCGGACCGAGCAGGGGCAGGTCGCGGTCGTCATCGGCGGCGGAAGCGGTCATTACCCCGCATTTGCCGGCTGGGTTGGTCCCGGGCTGGCTCACGGCGCGGCCTGCGGAAACATTTTCGCCTCCCCGGCGGCATCACAGGTGTACTCGGTGATGCGGTCGGTTGACCGCGGGGCCGGTGTCTTCGTCTCGTTCGGGAACTATGCCGGTGACGTCCTGCACTTCGGTCAGGCCGCCGACCGGCTCCGGGCCGAGGGCGTCGACGTCCGCATCCTCACCGTCACCGACGACATCGCCTCCGGCTCACCGGAAGCCACGTCCGACCGCCGTGGCATCGCAGGCGACCTGGCGGTGTTCAAGGTGGCCGGCGCGGCCGCAGAAGAAGGAATGAGCCTCGACGAGGTGGAGCGGGTGGCGCGCTGCGCCAACGAACGAACCCGTTCCATGGGGGTCGCCTTCGGCGGCTGCACGTTGCCCGGCGCGGACGATCCACTGTTCACCGTCCCGGACGGACAGATGAGCGTGGGACTGGGCATCCACGGCGAGCCCGGCATCGCCGACGTTCCGCTGGGCACTGCCGACGACGTGGCGGAACTGTTGGTTGACAAGGTGCTTGCCGAGGACCCCGGTGACAGTCGCCGCATCGCAGTCCTTTTCAACGGCCTGGGCACCGTGAAGTACGAAGAGCTTTTCGTCGGATACCGCAAGGTGTCAGAGATGCTCGACGCCCGCGGGTACACGGTCGTGGATCCCGAAGTCGGCGAGCAGTGCACCAGCCTGGACATGGCGGGGCTGTCGCTGACCGTGATGTGGCTGGACGACGAGCTGGAGCGGCTCTGGACCGCCCCGTGTGACACCCCCGCATACCGCAAGGGCGTCATGGCCGAGCGCGAGCAGGTCACGGAGGAAGAGCAGAACGACGTTGACCTCGCCGCGATACCGGAAAGCACCCCGCAGTCCCGGGCCCTCGCCGAGCGGATCGCGGCTGCCTTTGCCGATGTGCACCGGGTGCTGGTCGAGAATGAGGACTACCTGGGAAAGATCGACGCCGTCGCCGGCGACGGCGACCACGGTATCGGCATGGTCCGGGGTGCCCGCGCCGCGCACGAGTCGGCCGACGAGTCGGTGGAAGCCGGGGCCGGTGCCCGGACACTGGTGCAGCGGGCCGGGGATGCCTGGGCCGAACGATCCGGCGGCACCTCGGGTGCGCTGTGGGGGGCGGCCATTGCCGCGATCGCTCGCTCGCTGGACGACGAGCAGGTCCCGGATCCCGGCGCGGTGATCACCGCGGTACGGGATGCGGTGGACGCGATCATAAGCCTCGGTGGGGCGGAGGTCGGCGACAAGACCATGGTCGACGCGGCTGTCCCGTTCCGGGACGCCCTGGCCGGCCTCTCGGCGCCGCCGATGCCGGAGGCCTGGGCACTCGCGGTCGAGGCGGCGGACGAGGCAGCACAGGCCACCGGCCGGATCTCGGCCAAACGTGGAAGAGCCAAAACGCACGCGGACAAGAGCATCGGCACGCCGGATCCGGGAGCCGTCTCCTTCGTGCAGATCGTCGCAACGCTGAGCACCCACGTGGAACAGATCAGGGGAGAGAGGGACACGTCATGAGCAGAACATGGAGGGTCGTCGTCGGTTCCGACGACGCCGGGTTGACCTACAAGGAGCAGCTCAAGAAGGACCTGGAGGCAGATCCACGGGTCAGCGAGGTCATCGACGTCGGAGTCAGCCCCGACGAGAACACCGCCTACCCCCACGTCGCAGTGGAGGCGGCCCGGCAGATCGCCGACGGGCGGGCCGATCGGGCGCTGCTCGTGTGCGGTACCGGCTTGGGTGTGGCCATCAGTGCCAACAAGGTCAAGGGCGTGCGTGCCGTCACGGCCCACGACAGTTACTCGGTCGAACGGGCGGTCCTGAGCAACAACGCCCAGGTGCTGTGCATGGGTCAGCGGGTCGTCGGCATCGAGTTGGCGCGTCGGCTGGCGGGTGAGTGGCTGGGCTACGAGTTCGATTCCTCGTCGGCCTCGGCCGAGAAGGTCGGCGCCATCACCGGTTACGAAAACTGACCGCAGACCCAGATCAGGAGGACCACCATGCCGAGCGGGAAGATCGAGAAAGTGGCCGTCGTCGGGGCCGGGTACATGGGCGGCGGGATCGCCCAGGTGCTGGCCATGGCGGGGGTGGACGTCACCATCGCCGATGCCAACGCCCAGAGCACGGAACGGGCCCATCGACGTCTGCTCGATGAGGGCCGCGACTTCGAGCAACGCGGGTTGTTCCCGGCCGGGGCAGCCGAAAAGCTGGGCAAGCACCTGCACATGGCCGGCGACGTCGAGAGCGCCGTCCAGGGGGTCGGCCTCGTGGAGGAGGCCGTTCCGGAAACTCCGCAGGCCAAAGCCGATGTGCTGCAACGGATCGAAGGCGCGTGCGACCCCGAGACGATCATCGCCAGCAACACCTCGACGCTGCCGATCGGCGAGCTCGCGAAGAATCTGAACCATTCCTCGCGCTTCCTCGGCGTCCACTTCTCCAACCCGGCACCATTCATCCCGGGTGTCGAGTTGATCAGTCACAGCGGGACCGACGAAAGCTGTGTCGGCCAGGTGGAGGAGCTGGTGGCCCGCACCGGCAAGCTCACCGCGCGGGTCAACGACAAGGCGGGCTTCGTGCTCAACCGACTCCAGTACGTCCTGCTGAAGGAGGCCATCAACCTGGTCGAGGAGGGGGTGGCGACGGCCGAGGACATCGACGTCGTCGTGCGGACCACCTTCGGATACCGGTTGCCGTTCTTCGGGCCGTTCGCAATCGCCGACATGGCGGGGCTGGACGTGTACCGGGACTGCTTCACCACCTTGGAACAGCACTACGGGGAACGGCTCGCCCCGCCGCAGATGCTCACCAGTCTGGTTGACCAGGGTCACTACGGCGTGAAACGCGACGGCGGGTTCGTCATCGATGCCAAGGACCCGAGCGAATTGATCGCCTACCGGAATACCGCGTATGCGCGGCTCGGGCAACTTCTTGCCGAGCTCGGGCCGGCGCCGCTGTGACTTTGCTGCCCCGCGCCTCGCGGCCGCGAGAGTCGGTCAGCTCACCCACGACCACACCAAGGAGTGACCAGCCATGACATACACCGCCGACACGTGGCCCATCGCCTGCGCGATGCTCCCGTTCGGGAGCAACGACTCTCACGGCAACCCCATCCAGGACGCCAGTACCGACGAGTGGGCAGCACAGCTCCGGCTGGTACGCCGTCTCGGCTTCACCGAGCTCGACCCGACCGACACCTGGGTCCGGGTCGCTGATCTGACACCGGAACGGCTCAAGGAATTCAAGGAGGTGCTGGCCGACTCCGGGCTGGGCATTCCGGCGATCTCCACCTCCCGGCGCAGCGTCATGGACCCGGAGCGGGGCCAGGAGTACCTGGAGTACAGCCACCGGCTGCTCGACGTCGCCGCCGACCTCGAGGTGCCGATGGTCAGCTTCGGCTTCTTCCAGGCGTTGCGCCCGGAACAACAGCGCGCCCTGTGGTTTTGGCACGCCGAGGGCTACAGGGACTCCGACGACCCCGACACCCGCGCCAGAGCTGCGTCACTGATCCGGGAGCTCGCCGAGCATGCCGCGCAGAACGGGCAGCAGATCTCCCTGGAAATGTACGAGGACACCTACGTGGGGACCTGCGACAGTGCCGTCACGTTCCTCGAAGAGGTCGGCCATGACGCGTGCGGACTCAACCCGGATCTGGGCAACCTGGTCCGGTTGCATCGCCCCCTCGAGCCCATCCAGTCGATGCTCGACAAGGTGCTGCCGCACGCCAACTTCTGGCACGCGAAGAATTACCTGCGCGACGAGGACCCGGCCACCGGGTCGATCACCACGTTCCCATTGCCGCTGGAGCTGGGCGTGATCAACTATCGGGCCGCCATCACCCAGGCGCTCGACCTCGGTTTCAGCGGACCGTTCACCGTCGAGCACTACGGCACCGACAGCCTCGGCGTGTGCGCCCGGAACCGGGACTACATCCGCGGCGTCCTGTCGACCCTGATCGACTGAGCACGCCATGTCGGCACCTTCCTCCACACTCGTCGCGGTCAGCCTGAAGGCCTACCTGTCGGCGAAGCAAACCCGCGACTGGGTTTGCGAGGTGGCCGTTCTCGTCGAGCGCCGGCGGCTGCCGGACTGGTTGGAGGTGGCCGTCCTGCCGTCCTTCCCGCTCCTGGAATCCACCGCCGCCGCGCTCGCCGACACGCCTGTCCGCTGGGGGGCACAGGACGTCGCTGCCGCCGCGGCCGGTGCCCAGACCGGCGAGGTCACCGGCGAGCTGTTGGCGGAATTGGGCTGCCGGTACGTCGAAGTCGGTCATGCCGAGCGGCGACGCATGTTCGGCGAAGGTCCGGAAACCCTCGCCGACAAGACACGTCGCGTCATCGAGGCCGGAATGGTTCCGATCTACTGCACCGGGGAGCAGGCTCGAGGCGGGATCGACGAGTCGATCCGGGCCTGCGTCGCAGACGTCGACGTCGCATTGACCGCGGCCGTCGACGTTGCCGAGGACCAGGAACTGGTCATCGCCTACGAGCCGGTCTGGGCCATCGGAGCCGACCACCCTGCGCCAACGGAGCACATCGCGGCCGTGTGCGCGGCGCTGGGCGAAGCCGCGCGCACCCGGGTACCCGGCACCCGGGTGATCTACGGCGGCAGCGCCGGTCCCGGCACCTGGACCGACCTGGACGGCGGCACCGACGGCTTGTTCCTCGGGCGTTTCGCGCACGACCCGACCGCCCTGGCGACGGTTCTGGATGAAGTCATGGGCCGCTCACCGGCCCCCGCAACCGCAGCACCCACACCGAAGGAGCGCCCATGAGCACCACGTCCCTGCCCGCTGACAAAACCGCCGTGGTGACCGGCGCCGGCGGACCTGCCGGCATCGGCCGATCCGTCGCACTCACCCTCGCCGAGCAGGGTTGGAGTCTGGCCCTGATCGATATCAACGAGGAGGGCCTGAGCGCAGTCGAATCCGAGCTTCAGGATGCCGGACACAAGAAGGTGCTGGCCGTACCGACCGACATCTCGTCGCCGGAATCGGTGGACGCTGCCTTCACCCGTATTGACGAGGAGCTTCCGCCGGTCGTCGGGTTGGTCAACCTGGCGGGCATCGCCTGTCCGGTCCCGCTGCACGAATGCAGCCTGGAGGAATTCAACCGCGTCATGGCGGTCAACGTCACCGGCTCGTATCTCATGCTGAAGGCGGCCGCCGCCAGGATGATCCCGGAGCAGGCGGGACGCATCGTGAACACCTCGTCCATCACCGCCTTCGACGGCGGCGGCACCTTCTCCAAGGGCGTGTACGCCACGGCGAAGGCGGCCGTCATCGGCATGTGCCGCGGTGGGGCACGGGAACTGGGCCCGTACGGCATCACAGTCAACGTCATCGCCCCCGGACCGATCGACACCGAGATCATGGGCGGCAAGCTGACCGACGAGCGCAAGGCGTCGATGTCCGCCGGCATCCCGCTCGGCCGCGTCGGTCAGCCGGACGAGATCGCCGCCACCGTGGCCTTTCTGCTGTCCGACGGTGCGGGCTACCTCAACGGCTCGACGATCCAGGTGGACGGCGGCAAGCACATGCACTGATCGGCGTCCGCCGCGCCTGCGCAATCAGGACCGTGACGCGCCCGTCGGCCATAGCCCTGCACCCACCGTCGTGGTCCACCGCGAGTCCCGCAGTCGTTCGTCACAACCCCCCCAGGAGGTCAACGATGTCCACCCCTTCCGCGAATTCCGAACCGGGCAGCCGGTTCCAGCTGACCGAACTGGCCACCAAGCACGTCTTCCGGCGGCTGGTTCCGTTCCTGCTGCTGATGTACGTCATTGCGTTCCTCGACCGCAGCAACGTGGCCTTTGCCAAAGAAGAATGGGAAATCAACTTCGGGATCAGCGCCGCCGCATACGCCTTCGGTGCGGGCCTGTTCTTCGCCGGCTACGCGCTGTTCGAAATCCCGAGCAACATCCTGCTGCACAAGGTCGGCGCCAGGTGGTGGATGGCCAGAATCATGGTCACCTGGGGCATCGTCGCCACCGCCTTCATGTTCGTCCAGGGCGAGGTCAGCTTCTACATATTGCGCATCCTGCTCGGCATCACGGAGGCCGGATTCTTCCCCGGCGTCATCCTGTACCTGACCTATTGGGTGCCCGCCCGTCACCTCAGCCGGGCCAGGGGCTACTTCTACATGGGCATCGCACTGGCCGGCATCATCGGTAACCCGCTGTCCGGCTCGCTGCTGGAGCTCGACGGCGCCTTCGGTCTTCGCGGCACCCAGTGGATGTTCCTCGTCGAGGGTCTGGTGGCCATCGTCGTGGGTGTCTGGGCCTACTTCTTCCTGACCGACCGGCCCGGAGCAGGCCACGTGGATGGACCCGGACCAGCGCGACGCTCTCGCCGCGACCATCGCCGCCGAGGACACGGCCAAGGCCGAAGGACACGGCCCGGGCACCGTTTGGCGGGCGCTGGCCAACTGGCGGGTGTGGTACTTCGCGCTCGTCTACTTCTGCATCCAGATCGCCGTCTACGGAATGACGTTTTTCCTTCCCACGCAGGTCACCGCCATCACCGGCCAGACGCTCGGCTTCAGCGCCTCCGTGGTGACCGCGATCCCGTGGGTGTTCGGCCTGGCGTCGGTTGCCTTCTTCCCCGGCCTCGCCGACCGGACCCGCAAGCACCGCCCGATCGGTGTCGGGCTGCTGCTGGCCACGGCGATCGGTATCTGGCTGTCCGGGGCGATGAGCGACAGCCCGGTCATCGCCATCGCGGGATTGTCGCTGGCAGCAATCGGTTTCGTCGGTATGCAGCCGATCTTCTGGACACTGCCGACCGAGTACATGACCGGATTCGCGGCTGCCGCCGGAATAGGGCTGATCAACTCGCTGGGCAACCTCGGCGGCTTTCTCGCGCCGAACATGCGTGACTACTTCAAGGAAACTCTCGGCGGGAACGCGGGGCTGTACTCGCTGGCCGTCGGTGCGCTGATCGGTGCGATCCTGTTCGGCTGCACCGCGTTCTTCAAGAAGGCCAACGAGATCGAGGCCGGACACCTCGATCAGGTGGACATCAGCGCCGGACGGCGCTAGTGATCCACGCCCGTGGGCGGCCAGCCCCGCCCACGGGCGCGAGATCACCATCCACCTGGACAGACCCGACGAGCATGGAGTTGACGTGAGCGTCTCCCTTGACGAACTGCTCGGCGACACCCCGACCGGCCCGGCGGTGACGGCGGTCGAGGTGGCCCGTGCGGCAACGGCCGCCGGCCGGATTCTGATCGTGTTGGACGACGACCCAACCGGCACGCAATCCGTTGCAGACCTGCCGGTGCTGATGAACTGGTCGCCGGCGTCGTTGGAATGGGCGCTGGGCCAGGGCAGCCCCGCGGTGTACGTCATGACCAACTCCCGCAGCCTCGGGCCGCCCGAGGCCGAGGCGCGAAACCGGGAGATCGCCCGCAACGCCTTCGCGGCCTCCGAAGTTCTCGGTGTGTCGATCGATTTCGTCTCCCGCTCCGATTCCACACTGCGGGGACACTTCCCACTCGAGACCGACGTCCTCGCCGAGGAGATCCTGCGCCACACGGGACGCGGCGTCGACGGCGTCGTCATCGTGCCCGCATTCGGCGAGGCAGGCCGGATCACCGTCGACTCGACGCACTACGCCGGAGCCGACGGCGCCTACACCCCGGTCGGCGAAACCGAATTCGCCCGGGACGCCACCTTCGGCTACCAGTCCTCCGACCTGCGTGACTGGGTGCAGGAAAAGACCGAAGGCCGAGTCCCGCGCCGACAAGGTGCCTCGCATCGACCTGTCCACCCTGCGATCCGACCCGGCGCGCACGCTTGACGTGCTCCGTGGCCTGAAAGATGCGCGCCCGGTCGTCGTCGACATCGTCGAGGAGAACGACCTGCGCCTGCTTGCCGTCGCCATCCACGACGCGCAACGCGCCGGATCGCGCCTGCTGTACCGAGTCGGTCCGCCGTTTGTTCGCGCGGTCATCGGGCAGGAGGCCCGGTCTCCGCTCGACGCCGCCGACATCGCGGCCATCCGGTCCGGTGGCCTTGCCGAGAATGCGGTCGGCGGGCTGATCGTCGTCGGGTCGCATGTCGCGCAAACCACTCGCCAGCTCGACATGCTGACCGCGGCAGGAACTTTACCGGTTCTCGATATCGACGTCCCGACCGTGCTCGGGCCCCAGGGGCCGGCACATCTGACGAAGGTGATCGACCAAGCCGTCGAGGCACTGCCGCGGGGTAACGTCGTCGTCCGGACCAGTAGGACCCTGGTGACCGGCAGCGACGCCGAGCGGTCTTTGGCGGTGGCCCGCGAGGTGTCGACCGCCGTCGTCGATGTCGTGCGGGGCATCCTGGACGGATACCCACCACGCTTCGTCGTCGCGAAGGGGGGCATCACATCCTCCGACGTCGCGGCCCGCGGACTCCGGATAGAGAGAGCCATCGTGCGCGGACCCATGTTGCCCGGGATCGTGTCGCTGTGGGAACCGGTCGACGGACCGGCCAGGGGTATCCCGTACATCGTTTTCGCGGGGAACGTCGGCGACGCTTCATCTCTCGCCGCAGTCGTCGACAAGCTGTCCAGTGCGAGTCCGGCGCCGTGATGCCCGGCTGCCGACCAGAGTCACGAATGGTCCAGCGTTTGACAATGCACCTGCACCCGCCGTGCAGAAGGAGCCCCGGATGATGCCAACCCTCGCGGTACTCGGACTCGGCGCCATGGGTCTGCCGATGGCCCAGCACTTGTCGAAGAGGTTCTCCGTTCAGGCGTATGACGTCGACTCCGACCGGTGCGCCGCTGCCGCGGGTTTCTGCCGAACCGAAGCAACGGCGGCGGACGCGGCATCCGGCTGCAGTGTGATTCTCGTGGCCGTCCGCAACCAGGAGCAGCTCGAGGACCTGCTGTGGGGAGGCAACGGCATCGTGCCGGTTCTGCAGAAGGGCGACACCATCGTTCTCACGTCCACCGTCGGAGTGGACGCGGTTCGCGATGTCGCACGGCGATTGGACGAACCGGGCCTGCACCTTGTCGACGCTCCGGTCTCCGGCGGTCCGGTACGCGCCGGCGACGGAACGCTGCTGGTGACCGTGGGCGCCGATGACGTCGCCTACGAATCCGCCCTGCCGGTGCTGGAAGCGATGTCGGGCACCCTGCGGCGGGTCGGGTCAGGAGCCGGCGACGGGCAGGCGATGAAGACGGTCAACCAGTTGCTGTGCGGCGTGCACATCGCCGCTGCGGCGGAGGCACTCGCGCTGGCAGCCGCGCTCGGACTGGACCCCGCGGAAGCGCTGGAGGTGCTCAGCGCGGGCGCCGCTGCTTCCTTCATGCTCAGCGACCGGGGTCCTCGGATGCTGCAGGCGTACGACGAGACGGACGCCGAGGTTCGCAGCCGCTTGGACATCTTCGTCAAGGACATGGGGATCGTCACCACGGCCTGCCGTGATGCACATGTCGCGGCACCGATCACCGCTGCCGCTCAACAGCTCTATCTGCTGGGGGAAGCCCAGGGACTGTCCGCTCGGGACGACTCCACCGTCATCAAGGTGCTCGCACCGAATCCGCCCACGACATCGAACACTCGACAACGCTGACAAGGAATCGCAATGACGGAAGTGAAGGCGGATAACGCCGCGCCGCGTGAACAGTCCCCGGGCCATGCGCACCAGCCGACCGTCACCCTCAACGACGGCGCCGTGATTCCCCAGCTGGGATACGGGGTCTGGCAGGTTCCGGACGCCACCGCCGAGACGGTCGTCGGCCTGGCCCTGCAGGCCGGGTTCCGGCACATCGACACCGCCAGCATCTACGGCAACGAACGGGGCGTCGGCCGGGCCCTCGCCTCGCCCGCAATTGCCGCCGGAGACGGGCGGCTCCGCGACGAAACCGTCGTCGCGACCAAGTTGTGGAACGCCGACCAGGGTATGAGTCGACCCTCGCGGCTGCCGAGACGTCCCGCCGGGCGCTGGGTGTCGATGTCATCGACCTCTATCTCATCCACTGGGCCATGCCCGCCCGCGGGCGGTACCTGGACACCTGGCGGGCATTCATCGAGCTCCGCGAACGTGGCACGGTGCGATCCATCGGGGTCAGCAATTTCCCGGTGGACCCACTCGACGAGATCATCACCGTCACCGGAGTCACCCCCGCGGTGCACCAGGTCGAGTTGCACCCGTATTTCAACCAACAACAATTGCGTGACGTCAATGCGGATCGTGGCATCCGGACGGAATCCTGGTCACCGCTCGGTCAAGGTGGCGATGAACTGGCCGATCCGGTGATTGCCGGTATCGCAGCGGCGCACGGTGCGACCGCCGCGCAGGTCATCATCGCCTGGCAGCTGGCGCTGGGCAACGTCGTCATTCCGAAATCAGTTACTCCCAACCGCATCGTCGAGAATTTTGCCGCCCACCGGCTGCATCTCAGCGAGGACGACGTCGCTTCCATCACCGCGCTGGAACGGGGAGGGCGGCTGGGTGCGGATCCGGCGCAAGCGAATCACCTCGTTCCACCGCGCCGCGATTGAGGTCCCACGGGCGCCTGCGGTGCCGAGTACGTCCCGTGGTTCGGCGGTCACGCACGTGACGATCAAGGTGTCGAACTTCGACGCCCGCCCCGTCACGAACTGGGCGACACGGCAGACGGCTTCGCGGTGCCCGGCGGATCGGCCACTGCGGTGCCGCGGGTCCTGGTCGCCATCGCCACGTTCGCCGCCGCCGCAACCAGCAGCGTCGCGCCGAGCACGTGCGCGACCACCAGCGCCTCGGGGACCCCGGTGGCGTACTGCACCAGACCGATCAGGCCCTGACCGGCGGTCACGGCAACCAGCACCCAGACCCGGATCAGCAGCCGCCGGGGAGCGTGGACCGCCAGGTAGCCGACCGCCATCGCCACCAGCAGACCCAGATAGCCGAACATCAGGTCCGCGTGCACCTGGGCCAGCGCACGCACCGGCAGGTCCAGCCGGGGGGTCGCGTCGTCGCCGCCGTGCGGGCCGGCCGCCGTCACCAGGGTGCCGGCCACGCACAGCAGCGCCGAGGACGACGACCGTCGCCCAGGTCAGCACCTGCAGCGGCCGGGGAACAACCGGGACCGGCGGGTCGTCGGTCTCGCCGAGCCGGACCAGCACCACGATGGAGACGAACAGCAGCACCAGCGACACCAGCATGTGCGGCGCGACGGTCCACCACGCCAGCCCGGTCAGCACGGTGATCCCGCCCCACACCGCCTGGAACAACACGCCCACGGCAGCACCGCGGCCAGCCATACCAGGCCGGTGCGGCGCGGGCGAGCGCGCCAGATCAACAGGAACGTGCCGAGCGAGGCGATCAACACGATGCCGGTGAGCGTTCGATTGCCGAACTCGATGGCCTGGTGGAACCGCGGAGAGGTCGGACCGGCTGACCGGAACAAGCGAGCCGGGGTGACATTCCGGCCAGGTCGGGCAGCCCAGACCGGAACCGGTGACCCGAACGGTCGCCCCGGTCACTGCGATCCCACCGTTGGCGAGCACGGCGGCCCAGGCGAAGATCCGCTGCAGCCGCTGGGACGGCGAGCGCCGCCACCAGGGCAGGCCGCGGTCGGGACCGGTTCCGCGGTGTGGTTGTCAGTGCCATCGTTCGCCCGGTGCCCCTGGTTTGTTCGAGAACCTGCTTCGCTGAAATCTGGTCGCTGTGACCCTGCTACCTGTCGCGCCCGCTCAGCGCCTTGGTCGCTCGGTCGCACGTCGCATCACTGCCACCTGAACCACCGTACGGTGGCGGCCCATCCCACGGCGATCCACGCCGACAGGATCACGATCGACAGCACCGGCGGCGCCGGACCCGTCCTGCAGTACCGCGCGCAACGCCTGTGACATGGCGCCCGACGGGGTCAGTTCGCCGACGGTCCGTAGCCCAGCGGGGGACTGGTCGAGCGCCACGATGATGCCGCCGACCGCGACGAACACCAGCCAGAGCAGGTTCGCGACGGCCAGCACCGCCTCGGCACGCAGTGTCCCGCCCAGCAGCAGCGCCAGACCCGATGAATGCCGCTGTGCCGAGCAGCACGATGGCCAGCACCCACAGCGGATTGCCTGCCGGTCGCCACCCCAGCAGCAGGCCGGTGCCGCAGAGAACCATGCACTGGCCCGGCGATCACCGCCAGCGTCGCCGCGCACTTGCCGGCGATCAGCTGAGCCCGGCCGACGCCCGCCGCGGCCAGCCGCTTGAGCACCCCGTACCGCCGGTCGAACCCGGTGGTGATGGCCTGCGAGGTGAAGGCCGACGAGAGCACCGCCAGCACCAGGACGCCGGGGACGACGGCGTTGATCCGCGGCTCGGGAAGGGTGACGACGGTGACCAGCGTGCCGCCGATCAGCGCCGCCAACGGGATCACCAGCGCCAGCAACAGCTGCTCGCCGTTGCGGACCGTCAGCCGGAGTTCCAGCGCCGGCGGTCGCAGGATCCGGCGGCGCGCCGGCGCGGGACGCCGGGTCCGCGGCGAAGGTGCCGCGCGGGAACTGCTCGGTCCACCCGGACGCCTCCGGCGGTGCGCCATCGGGGACGTCCACGGGTCGTGGCCGGGGAGCGTCCGGGCCGACGGGCCGGCGGCCGATCGGCGACGGGTCCACGGGTACGGCCGGCGGGGACGTCATGTGCGGATTCTCTTCCCGGTCAGTTCCAGGTACACGTCGTCCAGAGTGCCGCCGGCCGACCTGCAGATCGCCGGGCATCACACCCATCCGCGCGCAGAACGACGTGACCGTGGCCACCGTCGCCGGCACGATGTCACCCTCGACCAGATACCGGCCCGGTGACCGTCTCCTCGACAGTACCCGTCCGGCAGCGCCAGCCGGAGCAGATCGATGTCCAGACCCGGATGTCGCGGCGAACCGGAGTTGTCCGTGTGCGCCGCCGGTCAACTCGGCCGGCGTCGCCGTCGGCGACCACCCGGCCGTGGTCGATGATCACCACCCGATCGGCCAGCAACTCCGCCTCGTCCAGCAGGTGGGTGGTCAGCAGGATCGACACGCCGTCCGCCCGCGCCGCCCGCAACAGGTCCCACACCAGATGCCGCGCCTGCGGGTCCATTCCCGGCTGTGGGCTCGTCCAGGAACAGCAGTTCGGGCCGCCCGACCAGCGCCATCGCCAGGCTCAGTCGCTGCACCTGACCGCCGGACAACCGCCGCACCGGGGTCCGGGCGGCGTCCTTGAGACCGAGAGTCTCCAGCAGCCAACCCGTGTCGAGCGGGCGCGCGGAGCAGCGCGGCGATCACGTCCAGCATCTCGCCGGCCCGGGCCGCCGCGTGCGAGCCGCCGGCCTGCAACATCACCCCGATCCGCGGACGCAGCGCGGCGCTGTGCCGCCACGGGTCCAGGCCGAGCACCCTAACCGAGCCCTCGTCGGCGCGGGCGAAGCCGGTACAGACGTCCAGGGTGCTGGTCTTGCCCGCGCCGTTGGGTCCGAGCAACGCCACCAGGCCGCCGCGGGGGACCGTGAACGACAGGCCGTCGACCGCACGCAGCGCACCGAACCGACGGACCAGTCCCGACACCGCGATCGCGTCCGTCGCCGTAGCGTCGGTGCCCGGACGTCCGGCACCCTCAGCTGGACCGACTGCAAGCCCGTCGACCGGCAGGGGCGACGCGTCGGCCCTGCGCGGATCTGACGGTCGGCTCACAATCGCTCGAGGATATGCGGGAGCTGCGGCGCCCTCGCTGCCGCCGGCTGTGTCCTTGCTATCAGGTCCTTGCTATCAGGGTCCTTGCTATCGGCGCTGCCACCCGGAGTTCCGGCGGCGGCGCCGCCATCGAGCGTGTCGCCCGCGGTGGGAAGTTCTGGAGAGTCGTCGCGCCGGCCGGGTGTCGGCGGATCCTGTGGGGGCGAAGTCTTCGGCAGCCCGGATCGCCGCAGCGCGACAGCACGCCGCCCACCACGACGGCGGCCACGACCACCGCCTGCACGATGACGTAGACCGGGATGGTCGCGCCGTTCGGCATGATCGTCACCGAGAACAGCACCGTCAGCCATATCGTCACCGTGCGGTAGCGCGGGTCATCGGTCGCGCGCGGCCAGCGGCAGCGCCGCCCACAGCAGGTACCAGGGCTGGATGACGGGCGAGAGCAACACGAACGCGCCCATCGCCATGCCCAGCCCCAGCACCGGGTTGATCCGCCGCTGCCAGCACTGCCACATGATCACCACCGCGATCACCGATCCGATGCAGCGTGCCGACCGGCTGCATGACATCCAGCGCCGCCTGGGTGTGATCGCCCAGACCCAGCAGCAGCCCGATCTGCCCGGCCCCGACGCCGAGCGTGGTGGAGGCCGACAGGAACGACCGCACCGATCCGGGCGCCGCCAGCGCGGCCAGCCAACCAACGCCCACCCCGGCGATCCACGGTGTACGCGGCGAAAGTGACGCGCCGACGGCGCCGACCTGCACACCGCAGCGCAGCAGGTCCCGCCATCGCCCGCCGGCCCGCAGCGCCAGCATGATCACCAGGAACGCCAGCGCCATCGCGGCGGTCGCCTTGATGCCGACACCGAGCGTGATCACGACGACGCCGCCGATCAGCGACCGCTCCCAGGCGATCACCATCCCGGCCAGCATGGCGCCGAGCATCAACGCCTCGTTGTGCCCGCCGCCGATCAGGTGGAACAGCACCAGGGGGTTCAGCGCGCCCAGCCACAGCGCGGCCACCGGGTCGAACCCGCAGATCCGGGCCAGTCGCGGCAGCGCCCAGACGATCAGCGCGACGCCGACCAGTTCGACGAGTCGCTGCAGCAGCACGCCGGCGACGATGTTGTCGCCGGCGACCGGACCACCGCCTGGGCGATCAGCAGATAGACCGGCCCGTACGGGCTTGCGGTGTGCTGCCACCGGACGTCCACCTGGTGGGCGTACGGATCGGCGTCGCCGAGGGTGTCGTACGGGCCGGCGTCGTACGGGTTGAAACCGTGCACCATCATCGAGCCGATGGCCAGGTAGGAGTACACGTCACGGGAGAACAGCGGCGGCGTCACCAGCAAGCGGGACCGCCCACATCGCCAGCGTGTGGCTGAGCTGGCTGCGGGACAGCCGGCGCACCCGGCCCGGGGCCGCCAGCCGGCCGATCAGCACCCAGCTCAGCACGATGAGCCCGATGCCGCGTAGCGAGCAGGCCAGAGCGGCCGGACCGATCCGGGACAGCAGACCGATCACCCGCAGTCCGTCCACCGGGTTCGGGATCGGGGTGGCTGCGCCGTAGGACGAGCCGGTGCCCAGCATCAGCAGCAGGGCGCCGACCGTGCCCCAGCGCCGGAGCCGGCTCAGCTGGCTGCGTTCGATGGCGTTCAGTGGTTCGGCGGTGACGGGCGTCGGCGAGTCCCTTCGGGTGGTCCCGCGCCGGGCGGGGCCGACATGGTCCCTAGTCACCCGCGCCGCCGGTCGTCACCGGGTCAGTCTACGAAGCGGCGATGCTGCCGACCGGACGAGGACGACGGCGGGTGACGGGCCGAGCCGGACCGTCCGCAACCTGGTGCCGCGCGTCGGGTGTCCCGCGGGACGGCGGTTCACGTGACAACTATTCCTACCTGTGGGTCAGTAACGGTCCGACAGCTTCGGTGACGCCTTGCGCAGGGCGGTTCAGCGACCGATTGCTCGAATCACGGGTCAGCCCCACCGGTTTCACATGTGCTCGGGTGACCGCTGCCAGTCAGGGATCCGCACCGACGGGCCGGGGTGGGTGACAGGGCTCCGGCGCTCCCCGCGTGGAGGGCCCACAGGACCTATCCGCAGGGGATCTTTGATCTTCGCCCGGAAATAGGTCACACTGGTGTTGTGAAAACATCTGCCGTCGCCGCGCGCCCGGGGTCCGCCGCCGGCCGCCCGCCGGAGCGCGGCGGTCGACGGCGGCGAGCCGACGACCGAGGGACGCACCCGCGCGGCCGTCGTCGACCTGCTGCTCGCCGACGGCCCGCTGACCACGGCGGACCTCGCCGCCAGCTCGGCATCTCGCCGGCGGCCGTCCGCCGGCACCTGGACCAGCTGATCGACGAGGGCGCCGTCAGCTTCCGCGAGGCGCCGGCGCTGCGGCAACGCGGCCGCGGCCGGCCGGCCCGCTCCTACCTGTTGACCGACACCGGACGGGCACGGTTGCCGCACGGCTACGACCAACTGGCCATGCAGGCGCTGGACTACCTCGCCGAGGCCGTCGGCCCGGCCGCCGTGGAGGATTTCGCCCGCCGCCGGGCCGAGGCCGTCGTCGACCCCTACCGCGCCGAACTGGCCGCCGCACCCGACGTCGCAGGCCGAGCGGCATGCTGGCCAAGGCGCTGACCGGCCGGGCTTCTCCGCCTCCCTGCATCAGGTGGGGGTCGGGCAGCAGTTCTGCCAGCACCACTGCCCGGTCGGCCATGTTGCGCAGCAAATACCCGCAGCTGTGCGAGGAGGAGATGGCAGTCTTCACCCGCGAACTGGGCACCTACGCTCAGCGGCTGGCGACCATCGCCAACGGCGACGCCGTGTGCACCACCTTCATCCCGATCAGCACCATTCCGCCGGCCGAGACCCGGCAGCCGACGCGACCGACACCGACCAGCCGTCCACCCGGTGACCATTCCACCTCCGCCGCGCCCGCCGCATTGCGGCCGTACGGCACGACCGCCGACCAGCTCGACCCGTCCGCATTGCAGTGACCCACTGGAAGGACCTCGTTCATGACGACCACTCAGGACCACGCCGGCAACCGGCACCGATCCATTCGCCGCCGCCGCCGCATGCCGTGCTGGCGCCGCCGGCGCCCGCCGAGCTCAGCCAGTCCCTGATCGACCAGGCCGCCACCATCGACACGCTGGGCCGGTACGCGTTCGGCTGGTCGGACAGCGACAACGCCGGGCGCCTCCGCGCGACGCGGTGTTGACGAGGACGTCGTCCGGGACATCTCGGAGAAGAAGAGTGAGCCGCAGTGGATGCTGGAGCGCCGGCTCAAGGCGCTCAAGCTGTTCGAACGGCAGCCGATGCCGACCTGGGGTGCCGACCTGTCGGGCATCCACTTCGACACCATCAAGTACTTCGTCCGGTCGACCGAGAAGCAGGCCCAGACCTGGGACGACCTGCCCGACGACATCAAGAACACCTACGACAAGCTGGGCATCCCCGAGGCCGAGAAGCAGCGGCTGGTCGGCGGCGTCGCCGCGCAGTACGAGTCCGAGGTCGTCTACCACCAGATCCAGGAGGACCTGGAGCGGCAGGGCGTCATCTTCCTGGACACCGACTCCGGCCTGCGCGAGCACCCGGAGATCTTCGAGAAGTACTTCGGCTCGGTGATCCCGGCCGGCGACAACAAGTTCTCCGCGCTGAACGCCGCGGTCTGGTCGGGCGGATCCTTCGTCTACGTCCCGCCGGGTGTGCACGTCGACATCCCGCTGCAGGCCTACTTCCGGATCAACACCGAGAACATGGGCCAGTTCGAGCGGACGCTGATCATCGTCGACGAGGGTGCCTACGTGCACTACGTCGAGGGCTGCACCGCGCCGATCTACAAGTCCGACTCGCTGCACTCCGCGGTCGTCGAGATCATCGTGAAGAAGGGCGGCCGTTGCCGCTACACGACCATCCAGAACTGGTCGAACAACGTCTACAACCTGGTCACCAAGCGGGCCAAGGCCGAGGCCGGCGCGACCATGGAGTGGGTCGACGGCAACATCGGCTCCAAGGTGACGATGAAGTACCCGTCGGTGTGGCTGATGGGGGAGCACGCCAAGGGCGAGGTGCTCTCGATCGCGTTCGCCGGCGAGGGCCAGCACCAGGACACCGGCGCGAAGATGCTGCACCTGGCGCCGCACACGTCCTCGACGATCATCTCCAAGTCGGTCTCCCGCGGCGGCGGTCGCACCTCCTACCGCGGGCTGGTGCAGGTCAACCCGGGTAACCACCACAGCAAGTCCACGGTGAAGTGCGACGCGCTGCTGGTCGACACCATCTCCCGTTCGGACACCTACCCGTACGTCGACGTCCGCGAGGACGACGTGTCGATGGGCCATGAGGCGACGGTGTCCCGGGTCAGCGAGGAGCAGCTCTTCTACCTGATGAGCCGCGGGCTCACCGAGGACGAGGCGATGGCGATGATCGTCCGCGGCTTCGTCGAGCCGATCGCCCGCGAACTGCCGATGGAGTACGCCCTCGAGCTGAACCGGCTGATCGAGCTGCAGATGGAAGGCGCGGTCGGCTGATCCGGCCGGCCCCACCACCCACCTGACCTGCGAACCTGAGGACTGAAAAGATCGTGACAGCAGTAGTTGACACCGGCTCGCCAACAACGGCGCCCAGCACGGCCTCGACCGGCCACAGCCACATCGGCGGCCGGACCCTGCCAGCGCAACTCGACTCGCACCTGCACGGCGCGGGATCCGCCGACCTGCGGGACCACCCGGCGCCCTCGGGCCGCGAGGAGAACTGGCGGTTCACCCCGATGCGCCGGACCCGCGGCCTCGCCGAGGACGCTCCGTTCCAGGGGGTCTTCGGCACCGACAACGACACCGTGGTGCACGCACCCGACTCGGTGACCGTGCGGCGGGTCTCGGGCGATGAGGCAATCGCGCTGAAGGGGCTCGCCGGGCTCCCCACGGACCGACCCTCGGCACGGGCCTGGGAGGCGAGCACCTCGGTGCTGCTGATCGACGTGCCCCCGGCGGTCGAGGTCAGCGAACCGGTGGTCGTCACCTTCATCGGCACCTCCGCTGACAAAGCCTCCGCCGGTCACGTCGTCGTCCGGGTCGGTGCCGCAGGCCAGCGCGCAGGTCGCGATGGTCCACGAGGGCAGCGCGACGCTCGCGGACAACGTCGAGATCGTCGTCGGTGACGGCGCCCGGCTCGAGTTCGCGTCGATCGAGGAGTGGGCCGGCGACTCCGTCCACCTGTCCCACCACCACATCCGGGTCGGCCGGGACGCCACCGTCAAGCACACCGCCCTGACGTTCGGCGGTGATCTGGTGCGCGTCGTCGGCACCGTCACCTACGACGGCCCCGGTGGCGACGCGGAGCTCAACGGGCTGTACTTCGCTGACTCCGGCCAGCACCTGGAGCACCGGCTGTTCGTCGATCACGCTGCGCCGCACTGCAAATCACGCGTCCTCTACAAGGGCGCGCTACAGGGCGCGAAGGCGCACACCGTGTGGATCGGCGACGTGCTGATCCGCAAGGCCGCCGAAGGCACCGACACCTACGAGATGAACCGCAACCTGGTCCTCACCTCCGGCGCCCGGGCCGACTCGGTGCCGAACCTGGAGATCGAGACCGGCGAGATCGTCGGCGCCGGCCATGCCAGCGCCACGGGACGTTTCGACGACGAGCAGTTGTTCTACCTGCTGTCCCGCGGCATTCCGCCCGAGGTCGCCAAGCGCCTGGTGGTGCGCGGCTTCTTCGGCGAGGTGCTGCTGCACATCGGGATCCCGTCGGTGCGGGAACGCGCCGCCGAGATCATCGAACGCGAGTTGTCGATCACCGGCATCTAGACGCTCGGGGGGCTCCGCCCCCGAGTCCCCCCAAAAGCAACGACCCAAGCTCAACAACAAGAGCTCACAACATTGGAGCCAGTCACCACATGCCAACCTTGGACATCCGCGACCTGCACGTCTCGGTCAACACCGACGAGGGACCGATCGAGATCCTGCGTGGGGTCGACCTGACGATCTCGTCCAACGAGACGCACGCGATCATGGGCCCCAACGGGTCCGGCAAGTCGACGCTGGCGTACTCGCTGGCGGGTCATCCCAAGTACCAGGTGACGCAGGGATCGGTCACCCTGGACGGCGAGGATCTGCTCGCGATGACCGTGGATGCCCGAGCCCGGGCGGGCCTGTTCCTGGCGATGCAGTACCCGGTCGAGGTTCCTGGTGTCTCCACCTCCAATTTCCTGCGGACCGCCGCGACCGCCGTGCGCGGCGAAGCGCCGCCGATCCGCAAGTGGGTCAAGGAGGTCAAGACCGCGATGGGTGCCCTGGAGATCGACGCCGACTTCGCCGAGCGTTCGGTGAACGAGGGGTTCTCCGGTGGCGAGAAGAAGCGGCACGAGATCCTGCAGCTCTCGCTGCTGAAGCCGAAGATCGCCGTGCTGGACGAGACCGACTCCGGGCTCGACGTTGACGCGCTGCGGGTCGTCGCCGAGGGCGTCAACCGCTACAAGGCGGAAGCCGCGAACGGTGACGGCGTCGGCATCCTGCTGATCACCCACTACACCCGGATCCTGCGGTATATCCACCCGGACAAGGTGCACGTGTTCTCCGGCGGACGCGTCGTCGAATCCGGCGGGCCCGAGCTCGCTGACGAGCTGGAGACCAACGGCTACATCAGGTTCACCGAGACTCCCGTCGCAGCGGTCTGACATGACGTTCTCGGGTATCGATCGGCGCCTCTCGACTTCGTCGGAGGCGACCGGTGACTGATCAGTTGGAGCTGGATGCGGCCACCAGCGGGCCGCAGGCCGGCGACGTGCCCGAGGTGCTCGACATCGAGGCCGTGCCTGTCGCCGACCCCGTGCACGGCTCTCTCAGCACGACCGACATCGAGCGCATCCGCGCCGATTTCCCGATCCTGTCCAGGACTGTCCGAGACAGCAAGCCGTTGGTGTACCTGGATTCCGGGGCCACCTCGCAGCGGCCGGTGCCGGTCATCGACGCCGAGCAGGAGTACGTCACCGGGCACAACGCGGCGGTGCACCGGGGTGCGCACCAGCTCGCCGAGGAGGCGACCGACTTCTACGAGTCGGCCCGCGAACGGATTGCGGCCTTCATCGGCGTCCAGCGCAGCGACGAGATCGTCTTCACCAAAAACGCTACCGAGGCGATCAACCTGGTGGCCTACTCGTTGGGGAACGCGACGTGGTCCGATCAGCCCGAAGCGCAACGATTCAAGCTCGGACCCGGTGACGAAATCGTCGTCACCGAGATGGAGCACCACGCGAATCTGATTCCGTGGCAGGAACTCTGCCGGCGCACCGGGGCGACGCTGCGCTGGTTCAAGGTCACCGAGGGCTTCCGTCTCGACCTTTCCGATATCGATGATGTGGTCAATCCGCGGACGAAAGTTGTTGCCTTCACCCATCAGTCGAATGTGCTCGGCACCATCAACCCGGTGGAGATCCTGGTCGCCGCTGCGCAGCGGGTCGGCGCGTTGACCGTGCTGGACGCCTGCCAGTCGGTACCGCACATGCCGGTCGATCTGACCGCGTTGGGTGTCGATTTCGCCGCGTTCTCCGGGCACAAGATGCTCGGGCCCAGCGGGGTAGGCGTGCTCTACGGCCGCTACGACCTGCTGGCCGCGATGCCGCCGTTCCTGACCGGCGGATCCATGATCGAGCAGGTCTTCATGGATCATGCGACCTACGCGGCGCCGCCGGCACGATTCGAGGCCGGCGTGCCGATGACGTCCCAGGCTGTCGGTCTGGGTGCAGCGGTGGACTACCTCCGCACTGTCGGGATGGACGCCGTCGCCGCGCACGAAGCCGACTTGACCGGCTATGCACTGCAACAACTGTCGGCTGTTGCCGGGGTCCGGATCATCGGCCCGACGACCTCCGTCGATCGCGGCGGCGCGGTGTCGTTCGTGGTGGACGGTGTGCACGCGCACGACGCGGGGCAGATCCTGGACGACGCCGGTGTGCAGGTCCGGGTGGGCCATCATTGCGCCTGGCCGCTGCACCGGCGGTTCGGCATCGCGGCCACCGTGCGGGCGTCATTCGCTCTCTACAACACCCCCGGCGAGGTCGACGCGCTGGTCGCGGCGGTCCGGGACGCCCAACGTTTCTTCGGGGTGAGCTGATGCAGATGGAAAAGCTCTACCAGGAGATCATTCTCGACCACTACCGGAGCCCACACCGATCGACGTGGTTCTGGCTAGTTTCCGGCATTGTCGGCCTGGCCAGGCTGGATGCGGCTGCGGACATTCTGGTCTCGCAAGGCCTTTCGCCGGCGCTGTCGCTCGCGATGGTTCTTGCGGGAAGTGTCGCCGGCATTGCCGTCGGAGCAGCAATCCTCGTGCGGTCGCTCGCGCGCCTTGCGCTGAAGGGGATGATCGCCATCACCTTGGGCTACCTTGGCGGTGCAACCCTGTTTGCTTCCGATTTGTGGCTCGATCCGCTCGGGCCCATGATCAAGGCCATTCCTGCGCTTTGTCTTGTCCTTGTGGCTCTGGCAATTTTTGGACGAACGATGAACCTTTGGGCCGACGCTCTGCGCTGGCTGCACGTCATCGGCGCCACGGTTCTCTTCGGCACCGGCGCCGGTATCGGCTTCTTCATGCTGATGGCGCAACGCACCGGCCGCGCCGATATCGTTGCCCATGTTGCCGGCACGGTCGTCATTGCCGACATCATCTTTACGGCAACAGCCGTCATCGTACAGCCGATCACGGGCGCGTTGCTGGCGCAGGCCGTGGGCTGGCCGCTCTCCGAGGGCTGGATCGTGCTGTCCCTGCTGCTCTATGTCATAACCGGTCTGTTCTGGCTGCCGGTGGTCTGGATTCAGATCCGGATCTCGCAATCTTGCGCGGCAGGCGGCCATCGAGAATCGATCCTTGCCGCCTGAGGAAAAGCGCCTGTTTCGCATCTGGTTTGCGTGCGGCTTCCCGGCTTTCACCGCCGTGCTTGCCATTCTCTGGCTGATGGTCACCCGGCCCGAAATAGGGTTTTAGCCGATCGCTTTCAGCCGGGCCCGTCTGGCGGGCTGCTCAATCTGCCTTTTCGGTCTTGGCGAAGCTCACGCGTTCGGCCACTCGCGCATACCAATCCTCAATATCCGCAAACCGCGCCATCAGGCTTTGCCCCTCGGCGACCTTGATGAAATAGGCAATGACCGGTGCGGCGTGCAGGTCGGCCAGCGTCAAACGGTTGCCGAGCAGCCAAGGTCCATTTGCCTTCAGCGAGGTGAGAATTTTCAGCACGGTCTGTGCCTGCTCAAGTCCATTAGCGATCAGTTTTTCATCAGGCGCTTCCTTTTCCAGCCGCTCGACGGCCACGTCCCAGACCAGCGCGCGGTAGGCATAGGCGTCGAGCATGCCGATGATCTGGTTCATCCCCGCGCGGCGCGCGGCATCTGCCGGCTGCAGCGCCGGGCCGTCGAACGCCTCGTCGACATAGCGCGCGATCGCGCTGGTCTCGAACAGGCGGAGCCCGTCATGCTCGAAGGCCGGGATACGGCCGAACGGATGGATGTTCGAGATACCAGGCGGGGATGCCTCGGGTGCGAAGATGTCGACCGGCACGCAGTTCGTGGTCGACGCCCTTTTCGGCGAGCGCCATGCCGCGCGATGCGGACATAGACGCTGTAGTCGGCGCCGTAGAGTTGGCCTGGCCATGCTGTCGGCCCTCATTTCGCACTCATTGACAAAACGAAGGCTCCTTTCGGAGCCTTCGGCATGCGGAAATTCGGCGTCACGCCATCGCCTTCTGCAGGTTCTCGTCGATCTTGTCGAGGAAGCCGGTGGTCGACAGCCACGGCTGGTCGGGGCCGATCAGCAGCGCCAGGTCCTTGGTCATGAAGCCGGACTTCGACGGTGTCGACGCAGACCTTTTCCAGCGTGTCGGCGAAGTCGCGCCAGTTCGCGCATTGTCGTCGAGCTTGGCGCGGTGGGCGAGGCCGCGCGTCCAGGCGAAGATCGAGGCGATCGAGTTGGTCGAGGTCTCCTCGCCCTTCTGGTGCTGGCGGTAGTGGCGGGTCACGGTGCCGTGCGCGGCTTCGGCTTCGACCGTCTTGCCGTCCGGCGTCATCAGCACCGAGGTCATCAGGCCGAGCGAGCCGAAGCCCTGCGCGACGGTGTCGGACTGCACGTCGCCGTCGTAGTTCTTGCAGGCCCAGACATAGCCGCCCGACCATTTCAGCGCGGAGGCGACCATGTCGTCGATCAGGCGGTGCTCGTAGCTGATCTTGGCTTGCCTTGAACTCGGCCTCGAACTCGGCGTCGAAGACCTCCTGGAAGATGTCCTTGAAGCGGCCGTCATAGGCCTTGAGGATGGTGTTCTTGGTCGACAGATAGACCGGGTACGTTGCGCAGCAGGCCGTAGTTGAGCGAGGCGCGGGCGAAGTCGCGGATCGAACTCGTCGAGGTTGTACATCGCCATGGCGACGCCGGCGCCGGGCGCGTCGAAGACTTCGTGCTCGATCGTCTGGCCGTCCTCGCCGACGAACTTGATCGTCAGCTTGCCCTTGCCGGGGAAGCGGAAATCGGTGGCGCGGTACTGGTCGCCGAAGGCGTGGCGGCCGACGATGATCGGCTTGGTCCAGCCCGGCACCAGGCGCGGCACGTTCTTGCAGATGATCGGCTCGCGGAAGATGACGCCGCCGAGGATGTTGCGGATGGTGCCGTTGGGCGACTTCCACATCTTCTTCAGGCTCGAATTCCTCGACGCGGGCCTCGTCCGGCGTGATGGTCGCGCATTTGACGCCGACGCCGTGCTTCTTGATGGCGTTGGCGGCGTCGATGGTGACCTGGTCGTCGGTGGCGTCGCGGTGCTCGATCGCCGAGGTCGTAATATTCGAGGTCGATGTCGAGATAGGGGTGGATCAGCTTGTCCTTGATGAACTGCCAGATGATGCGGGTCATCTCGTCGCCGTCGAGTTCGACGACCGGGTTTGCCACCTTGATCTTCGCCATGGAAAAATGCCTCGTTGCTGGGCAGTGGACGGCCGTGCCAGCGTGGCGTGCGGCCGGGGATGCCGCCCCTATATCAAAGCGCTCTTGGCAGCGCAAACGTCGATCGGTTCATGAATGCCGGCAGTTGCGCCAATCGTTCGCGATTGCTTCGTTTTCGCGGCCGAATATGTGCAGGGACGCTGAAATGCCGCAAACGGCAGTTGCACTGACGATCATGGCCGGAACCGACAGATCAGCGCGATAGCATCGCGGCCGCCGGCCCCGCCATCATCCTGGTCGAGCCGCAGCTCGGCGAGAATATCGGCATGGTGGCGCGCGCCATGGCCAATTTCGGCCTCGCCGAACTGCGCCTCGTCAAGCCGCGCGACGGCTGGCCGAACGAGAAGGCGCGAGCCGCCGCCAGCCGCGCCGACCATGTCATCGAGGCGCGCGCGGTCTTCGACGACGCTGCGCGGCGGCCGTCGCCGATCTCAATTTCGTCTTCGCCACGACGGCGCGCGCAGCGCGACGGCTTCAAGCCGGTGCGCGGCCCGGTCGAGGCGGCCAGCGCGGCTGCGCGGCCGCATCGCGCGCCGGCGCAGCGGACCGGCATCCTGTTCGGGCGCGAGCGCTTCGGCCTCGACAACGAGGAGGTCGGCGCTCGCCGACGAGATCGTCACCTTTCCGGTCAATCCCGGCCTTTGCCTCGCTCAACATCGCCCAGGCCGTGCTGCTGATGTCCTACGAATGGATGAAGTCCGGGCTGGACGACGAGACCGAGACGCCCTTTCTCCGGGCCCGAGATGCGCGCCGGCGACGCAAGGAGGAGCTGTACGGCCTGTTCGACCAGCTCGAAGAGGCGCTGGACGCGCGCGGCTATTTCCGGCCGGCCGCCGAAGAAGCCGAAGATGGTCGACAATCTGCGCGCGGTGCTGACGCGGCCGGGCTTCACCGAGCAGGAATTCGAAGGTGCTGCGCGGCATCGTCTCGTCGCTCGACCGCTTTTCGCCGCAATGCCGCGCGGCGACGGTTCTCCGGAGACGATCCAGGCGGCGCCGCGACCGCGCGGCGAAGCCGGACGCAAGGCCCGCTCGGCGCGCCGAGGCCGGCGACGACGGCGTGACGCCGCCGGATGCGCTGACACGGCCGGTTCTGATCTTCGATTCCGGCATCGGCGGGCTGACGGTGCTGCGCGAGGCGCGCGTGCTGATGCCCGACCGCCGCTTCGTCTATGTCGCCGACGATGCCGGCTTTCCCTATGGCGCACTGGGAGGAGCAGGCGCTGCGCGACGCATATCGCTCGCGCTGTTCGGCGAGCTGCTCGACCGCTATCGACCCGCGATCTGCGGTCATCGCCTGCAACACCGCCTCGACGCTGGTGCATCGATGCGCTGCGCGACGCCTTTCCCGGCCATCCCTTCGTCGGCACGGTGCCGGCGATCAAGCCGGCGGCGGAGCGCACCCGCTCCGGCCTCGTCTCGGTGCTGGCGACGCCGGGCACGGTCAAGCGCGCAATATACGCGCGACCTGATCCGCCAATTGCGCGCGCAAATGCCATGTCCGGCTGGTCGGCAGCGACAATCTCGCGGCCATGGCCGAAGCCTATATGCGCGAGCGGCTTCGTCGACGAGGAGGCGGTGCGCGCCGAGATCGCGCCCTGCTTCATCGAGCAGGACGGCCGGCGCACCGACATCGTCGTGCTCGCCTGCACGCACTATCCGTTCCTGGTCAACCGTATGCGCAAGACTGGCGCCCTGGCCGGTCGACTGGCTCGACCCGGCCGAGGCGATCGCGCGGCGGGCCATGTCGCTGGCCGGCGCAGATGGATCGTGCCGGCCGCCGGCGAGCCGGATATCGTCAGTCTTCACCTCGGGCGGCCGCGGCCGGGACGGCTTCGGCTGATGCAGGGTTTCGGCCTGACGCGGCGCGCTGATTTCAGCGAACAATGGCAAAGTGCGCTTACGTATTCGCCGCGCGGCAATGCGGGCAGAATCTTCCATGCGCAATGCTCACGCTCGAGAGCGCCAGGGAAAGCGCCTGGTGCAGCACTGTCGGTCAGCGCGGGCGAGACGCAGCGGCGCGTGGACTCAGAAGGCGCTTGCAAGGCGCACTGTACAGATCCGTGAGCGAGATAGTAGCCGACGAACTCGCCGAGACCAGATGTCAGGGACTGGCCGAGCAGAAGTCCGATATCAGCTGCGATGCGAGCCGCGACGCCAGATCGCGGACGAGATGGTGCCTGGTCAGCATGGGCGCAGCATGCGCCCGGTCCGCTAGCCGGTCGGCGCAGCGGCGCAGACGTGAACCAGCCAGCCGGCGATGCATGACGACGCAGCCACTGGCTTGCCATGACGATGCGGCAGGTCGTCTGTGTCCGTGCAGTGGCGGCGCTGATCGGCCGGTGACCAGGCGTCAGCCGCGCGTCGAGTCGACGCGTACTGCGGACCAGCGAGGCGTCAGGAACAACGTCTTCATGATCGTGTGTCCTTCTAGCTCGCGGTGATTCCTGTGCCGTTGGCGCACTCTCTCGCCGATTCGGCTTCGCCATGCGAGGACGCGTGTACGCTTGCCGTCCGCGCGCTCCGGCGATGTGACGTCGGTTAACCCGGTTACCAGCACTGGCGAACGCCGCGAGCGGATTGCCCTTGCGTGTTTGCTGATTTGCCATGCGCAGGATCGACCACGCAGTGCCGGGCCCTTTCGGCCCGGTTTTATTTGACGTGTCCCGTGGACTGTCCGCAAAGCGTGCGTGGACAAGTCCTGTCAGTCTGCGAAAACGGAGGGCAGAGGAGGGCGCGTTTCCTTCACCCGGAGCATCGACGCTCCGGGTGTAACGCTTTGAAAGGAAATGCGATGAGCAAGCGCGAATCCGTCCAAGTACAAGATCGACCGCCGTCTGGGCGAAAATATCTGGGGCCGCCCGAAGTCCCCGGTCAACAACCGCGAATACGGCCCCGGCCAGCACGGCCAGCGCCGCAAGGGCAAGCTGTCCGACTTCGGCGTGCAGCTGCGCGCCAAGCAGAAGCTGAAGGGCTATTACGGCAACATCTCCGAAAAGCAGTTCCGCAAGATCTACGAGGAAGCCGCGCGCCGCAAGGGCGACACGCTCCGAGAACCTGATCGGCCTGCTGGAGAGCCGCCTCGACGCCATCGTCTACCGCGCCAAGTTCGTGCCGACGGTCTTCGCGGCCCGCCAGTTCGTCAACCACGGCCATGTCAACGTCAACGGCCAGCGCGTCAACATCCCGTCCTATCCGCTGCAAGCCGGGCGACGTGATCGAGGTGCGCGAGAAGTCGAAGCAGCTGGTCATCGTGCTCGAAGCGGTCAGCTCGCCGAGCGCGACGTGCCGGACTACATCGAAGCCGACCACAACAAGATGGTCGCGACCTTCGCCCGCGTGCCCGGCCTGTCGCGACGTGCCCTATCGCCGTGCAGATGGAACCGAACCTGGTCGTCGAATTCTATTCGCGCTGACCGCTTTCCGTCTCGGTACCTTCGAAACGCCCCGCCGCAGCGCGGCTTTTTGTTTGGACGTCGTTTGCTTTCGGTTGTCGACCGGGCGCTCATCCGGGCCGTGACGCATCGGGTTCGACGCGCCGATGAACATGTCGGCCGACATCGAGCGCTTGAACCAGTCGCCGAGGCGGCGGCTCGCATCCGCTGTTTCGCGACGCGCCGTCCTCGGTCGAGTTCAACAAGCTGCGCAAGCGGCTGCTGCGCAATGTGCGCCAGGCGATCGACGATTTCGCCATGGTCGACGGCCCGGCGAGCGCTGGCTGGTGGCGCTGTCGGGCGGCAAGGATTCCTACGGACTGCTGGCGCTGCTGCTCGACCTGAAATGGCGCGGCCTGCTGCCGGTCGAGCTCCTCGCCTGCAATCTCGACCAGGGCCAGCCGAACTTTCCCAAAGCACGTCCTGCCGGACTATCTGACGCGGCACGGCATCGCGCACCGCATCGAATATCGCGACACCTATTCGGTCGTCACCGACAAGCTGCCCGAGGGCGCACCTATTGCTCGCTGTGCTCGCGGCTGCGGCGCGGCCATCTCTACCGCATCGCGCGCGAGGAGGGCTGCGCGGCGCTGGTGCTCGGCCATCACCGCGAGGACATCCTCGAGACCTTCTTCATGAACCTGTTCCATGGCGGCCGGCTGGCCGCGATGCCGCCGAAACTGCTCAACGACGAGGGCGACGTGATGGTGCTGCGGCCGCTGGCCTATTGCGCCGAAGACGATCTCGCGCAAATTCGCCGCGGCGATGCGGTTTCCCGATCATCCCGTGCGACCTCTGCGGCAGCCAGGACGGGCTGCAGCGCAACGCCATGAAGGCGATGCTGGCCGATATCGAGAAGCGCATGCCCGGCCGCAAGGACACGATGATCCGCGCGCTCGCCAATGTCCGGCCGAGCCATCTGCTCGACCGCAGACTGTTCGATTTCGCCGCCCTGCGCGAAGCGCCGACAGGACGCAGACGCCGATGACCTCTGACGACAGCGCGATCGACTGGCTGGCCGAGTCTGCTGGCGCGACGCCGCCGAGACCGAGATCATGCCGCGCTTCCGCCAGCCTCGGCGCCGGCGACGTGCGCCAGAAGAGCTCGGCCGCCGATCTGGTGACGGAGGCCGACGTCGACGCCGAGCGGATGATCACGGCGCGGCTGCAGGAGCGCTATCCCGACGCGCTGTTCGTCGGCGAGGAGGCCTGTTGCGACGATCCGTCGCTGCTCGCCGGGCTCGACGACGCGCGATCTGGCCTTCGTCGTCGATCCGGTCGACGGCACCTTCAATTTTGCCGCCGGCGTGCCGCTCTTCGGGGTGATGCTGGCGGTGGTCGTCAACGGGCGAGACGGTCGCCGGGCATCATCTACGATCCGGTGGGCGACGACTGGCTGATGGCCGCGAAGGGCGGCGGCGCCCATCTGCTGGACGCGCTGGCGGGCAACGGCCAGCAGGCGCGGCGTCGCGGCGCCCGCGCCGATCGCGCAGATGACCGGCTCGGTCGTCCGTGGCAATACTGCCCGAGCCGTGCGCGGTCGCGGCTGGCGCGCAACCAGCCGGATCGCTGTCGCAGTTCACTATCGCTGCGCTGCCCATGAATACCGGCTGCTGGCCAAGCGGTCACGCCGCATTTCGTCGTGTACAACAAGCTGATGCCCTGGGACCACCTGGCCGGCGCGCTGATCCACCAGGAGGCGGGCGGCCATGTCGCGCTCGCTTCGACGGCGGCCCTACCTGCCGGCAGCATCTCGACGGCGGCCTGCTGGTCGCGCCCGACCGGGACAGCTGGACGAACTGCGCCGCGAACTGCTCGCGGATACGCTGGCCTGCGGCCCGGCTAGGCGGTCTTCGCTGGTGCCGGCGGGTTGTGCGGCCTGGAACAGCTTGCCGCGCTCGGCGATCAGGACCAAGCCAGCGATGCCAGCGACCGACCACGGAAGAAGCCGGCGGCCAGCGGCAGCACCGTGCCGTTGAAGGCCTGGCCGATGCGCGGCGCCGATCATCGCGCCGCCGACCGTCTGCATGAAGCCCAGCACCGAGGAGGCCGTGCCGGCGACATGGCCGAGCGGCTCCATGGCCAGCGCATTGAAGTTCGCGCCGATCCAGCCGAACTGCAACATGGCCAGCCGAAGAACAGCGAGAAACAGCAGCAGCGGCATCGGGCCCTCGCAGCGCCAGCACGACCAGGCTGATGCTCGCGGCGAGATAGCCGAGCAGCGCGCCATGCGACAGCCGGCGCATGCCGAAGCGGCCGACAAGCCGCGAATTGAGGAAGGACGACAGCGCCATGAAGCCGGCGACGCCGGCAAAGAGCGACGGGAAACCAGACGCCGAGGCCGTAGATGCCGACATAGATCTGCTGGGCCGAATTGATGAAGCCGAACAGCGCGCCGAAGATGAAGGTGCTGGCCAGCGTATAGCAGAGCGCGATGCGGTTGGTGAGCACGATGGGGAAGCCGCCGAGATCGACGCGACGGTGAACGGACGCCGGTATTCCGGGTGCCAGCGTTTCCGGCAGGCGCAGCATCAGAGCCGAGATCGAGCGCGCGAAGCCGGCCATGAAGATGAAGATCATGTGCCAGTTCCGAACAGCATGATCAGCTGGCCGATGCCCGGCGCGATCACCGGGACACCATGAACACCATCATGATCAGCGACATGACCTCGGCCATGTGCGCGGCCGCCGAACAGCGTCGCGGACGATCGAGACCGAGATCACCCGCGTGGCTGCCGCGCCGAGGCCCTGGATGAACCGCAGGGCCAGCAGCATGCGAAGCTCGGAGCGAAGCGCGGCGGCGAAGGCGGCGCCGACATAGACGAAAGCCCGACGAGCAGCGGCATGCGCCGCCGAAACGATCCGAGATCGGCCCGAAGAAGAGCTGGGCGATGCCGAAGCCGCCAGATAGGCGGTGATGACATATTGCCGGTGGTTCTCGTTCTCGACGCCGAGGCTCGCGCCGATCTGCTGCAGGCCGGGCAGCATGATGTCGATGGCCAAGGATTCAGCGCCATCAGCGCGGCAGCAGAGCGCGATGAATTCCCAGCGCGGGATCCGCAACTGCTACGATGCGGCCGGCTGCGGTCTTCTGGTCCATGGATCGAGTCCGATGCTCATGCAAAAACGAAATGCGCCGGCGGGCCGGCGCATCGTCTCGGTGAGGACATGAACACTGCGAGATCGGGCGCAGGCGCTCGGCTCGTGAGGCTGCCGATCAGGCGGCGCCTTGGCGCTCACGCCCTTTTCCTCGAGGAAGGTCTGCAGTTCGCCGGCCTGGAACATCTCGCGGACGATGTCGCAGCCGCCGACGAACTCGCCCTTGACGTAGAGCTGCGGGATCGTCGGCCAGTTGGAATAGTCCTTGATGCCCTGGCGCAGGTCGGCCGACGTCCAGGACGTTCACGCCTTTGTAGTCGACGCCGAGATAGTCGAGGATCTGGACGACCTGGCCGGAGAAGCCGCATTGCGGGAACCGGGCGTGCCCTTCATGAAGAGCACGACGTCGTTGCTCTTCACCTCGTTGGCGATGAATTCGTTGATACCGCTCATGGGAGATCCTTTCCGCTGCGGGTGTCAGGCCCGAGCATTGTCTATCAAGATAAACCCATAACCATTGCGCGAAATAGGATGTTAGCCAATCGCGGGCAAATGGCGCAAAAATGAACCGTGCTTGGGCCCGGCATTGGCGGCGGCACGCGGACATGCCTATTCGGGAGCGCCGGTCTGCAGCGCCAGCGCGTGCAGCACGCCACCCATATTGCCCTTCAGCGCGTCATAGACCATCTGGTGCTGCTGGACACGGCTCTTGCCGCGGAAAGCTTCGGCGACGACTTCAGCCGCGTAGTGGTCGCCGTCGCCGGCGAGGTCGCGGATCGTCACCCTGGCACCGGGAATGCCGTCCTTGATCAGGTTTTCGATGTCGTGGGCGTCCATTGCCATGGCAAATTCCTGTTCCGGGCAGGGCGGCACCGCGGCCCGTGCGATGTAGCACTCGGCGCAGCCTTAAGCCTTTTGGGCCCGGATTGAAGCCACACCCGCACCAAGTCGCGGGCTCACGAGGTATTCTCGTGCCTGAGGTCCTGCGATCCGCCGGATCATCCTCGCGCGTCGAGAAGGCGCGGCCAAGACTGAACGGTCAGCACGTAAAGCGGAATGTTGACCGCCAGGCTGATCGACCGGCAGGTAGCCGGTCATGCGCCAGAGCGGCTGAGAAGAAGGGCTGGCCCTGGCCGTCGCAGACGAGCGAGGAACCGTATTCCCACAGCGCTCCCGTGACGATGGCGATGACGAACAGTTTGACGCAGGTGAGGGATGCTGCCTTGCCCGCGCCGGTTCCGGCGACAGGCGCCCCCACAGCACCAGGCAAACGACCGGAACCGCGTAGATCACGCATTTGCACGGGCCAGCGTGGATCTCGGTGATCGTCGTGTGGCCGCCGCCGAGGAATCTGCGCGGCTGCGGCGTTCCGAGACGCGCGGTACAGGATCTCGCTCGAAGACGTCGGCAGCACGGAGAAGGCGAACGGCCCGAGGAACCAGAAGAAGAACAGTCGACGGCGCAGCAAGACGCACTGCGACTGAGCCGCGCCTCCTAGACCATCTCCTGCATGTGCATGCTTTGCCGCAAACCGGGTCACTATCCGCGGCTATGCTCCCGTCCTAGATCACGCCGTCCATGAAGCGCGGGAACCAGCCTTCATGGGCGGCCCGTCATTTCGCTGATCCGGTATCGCCGCTGCTTCACCCAGTTTCAATTCGCCGCCGCCCGTCGTGCCGATCCACGGCGCGAAGACGCCGAGCTTGCGCGCCGCCTCGCGGCCGTCCCATCTGCCAGCCGGTCGAGCGGCAGCGTCAGCAGGTAACGGCCCTGGTCCTCGCCGAACCAGACCGCGATCGGATCGGCGCCGTCCGGCGCGCGCAGCAGTCGCGCCGATGCCGGACGCCATCGCCATCTCGGCCAGCGCCACCGCGAGGCCGCCGTCGGAAATATCGTGGGCGGCGGTGACCATGCCCGACGCGATCAGCGCGCGGACCATGGTCGCCGACACGCTTCTCGTGCGCCGAGGTCGACCGGCGGCGGCGCGCCGTCGGTGCGGCCATGGATGTCGCGCAGATAGATCGACTGGCCGAGATGCGTGCCCCAGGCAGGCGGCGCGCCGACCAGCAGGATCATCTGGCCCTCGCCGGCGAAGCCGATCCGCGCCATTTTCGGCCCAGTCGGCGATCAGCCCGACGCCGCCGATGGTCGGGGTCGGCAGGATGCCCTCGCCATTGGTCTCGTTGTAGAGCGAGACGTTGCCCGACACGATCGGGAACTCCGAGCGCCCGGCAGGCGTCGCCGATGCCGCTGATCGCCTCGACCAGCTGGCCCATGATCTCCGGTCGTTCGGGATTGCCGAAATTGAGATTGTCGGTGGCCGCCAGCGGCAGCGCGCCGGTCGCGGTCAGATTGCGCCAGCATTCGGCGACCGCCTGCTTGCCGCCCTCGAACGGATCGGCCTCGCAGTAGCGCGGCGTTACGTCGGAGGAAAAGGCCAGCGCCTTGGTCGGCATGGCCCTCGACGCGCACCACGCCGGCGTCGCCGCCGGGCAGCTGCAGCGAATTGCCCTGGATCAGCGTGTCGTACTGCTCCCACACCCAGCGGCGGGCTGCACAGGTCCGGGCCGCCGAGCAGCTTGAGCAGCGCATCGGCGACATCGGCCGGCGGCATCGTTCGCCGGCCAGCGGCTGCCGGCGCGACGGGCTGCGTCCACGGCCGGTCATATTCCGGCGCCTGGTCGCCGAGATCCTTGATCGGCAGGTTGGCGACCTCGTCGCCATGATGCAGCACGCGGAACCGCAGGTCGTCGGTGGTGCGTGCCGACAATGGCGAAGTCGAGCCCCCATTTGGGGAAGATCGCCTCGGCCTCCGCTTCCTTTTCGGGACGCAGCACCATCAGCATGCGCTCCTGGCTTTCCGACAGCATCATCTCGTAGGCCGCCATGCGCTCCTCGCGGACCGGCACCTTGTCGAGGTCGAGTTCGATGCCGAGGTCGCCCTTGGCGCCCATCTCGACCGCCGAACAGGTGAGGCCGGCCGCACCCATGTCCTGGATGGCGATGACGGCGCCCGACGCCATCAGTTCGAGGCAGGCTTCGAGCAGGCATTTTTCGGTGAACGGATCGCCGACCTGCACGGTCGGCCGCTTCTCCTCGATCCTGTCGTCGAATTCGGCAGACGCCATGGTGGCGCCGCCGACGCCGTCGCGGCCGGTCTTGGCGCCGAGATAGACGACCGGCAACCCGACGCCCTTGGCCTCCAAACATCGCTGATCTCTGGTAGGAGCTAAAGACAGACAGCTTTGCACAAATTTACAACGCGAGGCGTTCAATAGTCCAGTGATTGACTGTAGTTTTTAGGGAAACTCTGGACGAGTCCTATGCGAGGCGGGGCCGAATATGGTTCGGTGTGTCCCGGAGGATCCTTGGGACACACCGCAGCCTTGCCGAGTATGACGGCTGTTGAATTCTACTGAGAACTGGGAACTCCCGCACTGTGTGTGCTGTGGCTGCTTTATGCGGCATGGAGAACGCGAGCACGGAGCAAGCTTGAAGTCGGCACGGCCATAATGCTTCGTTTCAGCATCTTCAGCCGGTTAATTTGGCCCTCATCTCGACTTTGGCCATTCATGCGGCATAGCAGGCCAGGTCAATGAGGCGGTTGAGTGTGTCCGGATGAATATCGGCAACGTTTTTTGCCTGCCTAGACGTTCGGAAATCTGGCCCGCGCCAGATCTCGGCTCGGACAGTGGCAAAAGCATCGGCGAAGGTCGGTAGCTTCTTGAGATACGAACTTGCGGTTCGTGCCAGTAGCGGGCGCTCACGCTGGAGGTCGATGGCCCACAGCGTGACGAGGGAGAACAAGCGCCAGCAGCACGGGCGTGGTGCGTGCGATGGCGGGATCGGTCCATTGTCGTTGGGTCTCTACCCCCAGATGACGGCGAACCTCGGCAAAGGTGACTTCGATCGACCGGCGGCGGACGAACCAGCGTAGGATGTCGAGCGGATCGGCATCGAGATCGGTGCACAGAAACGCCTGCGGCTTCAGTTCGTCGGCGGGGTCGCGCACCAGCACGTAGCGGATCGGCACGCGCCGTCCTGGATGATGCCAGATCGCCTTGCCGGAGACGATCTCGACGGTTCACGCGGTGCGGCCGTGCCCAGCCGCTCACCCGCATGCGGCGCCAGCGCGTGTTGCGGGCATGAACGCGTTTGGCCAGCGTCGGTTGGCGTCGACCGATCGTTGGTGGCCGCCCGACCGCGTTGCGCCGACGCGGGGGCGGTGGATCGAACAGGCGGGCATCGAGCCGCAGCCGGGTGACCATGCAGATCCGGGGACGCATGGCGTTGAGCAAATCGATCACCGCGAAACTGCTATCGGCAACACCGACGATGCGACGGTCCGGCAGCCAGCGCGCAGTCTGCAACAGGACCTGTCGGCCCCAGTCGGTGAGCTTCTTGTGACGTCGGCCATGCTCGCGGGCGTGACGTTCCGATGGGGCCAGAGCAGTCAGGAACGGCAGGGCCCAGACGCGACCAGCCCAGCCGATCTCGGGCAGCAGCATAATGCAGAGCCAACGCAGCCCGCTCGCCTTGACGAAATGCCCGTGTGAGGAGCGAACCGGATCGCGGTAGATGCCACGTGCCCTGATCTTCACGCCCCAGCGGCGTTCGATTGTGTCATCCAGCCCAACGACTACCGGGCCGTCCGGCGCCAGGGCGGCGATTAGCAGTCGCAGCAGGCGGCGCGAGAGGCTGCGATTGCACCAGCGATCGCGGTTCAGCACACGATGATAGTTGCTGAAGTGCGGTGTCCCGGCCATTCCCAATACCCGCAGGGCTGATGCGACAGTGCGCCGACCGGGCACCAGCAGCGCGCCTGTCACCAGCACCAACACGTGCTGCCAGGTCGGTGCCGTGAACGACTGGCGGAACGGCTCCATCCATGCCACCGCTCTCTCTGATACTACGCCGCTTCCGCTCGACATCCGTCCTCCGGGGCCAATGCCCGGCCAAACTCACCGACGTCGCCTAATACCAACCCGCGTGGCTTCTGACTCACGGTGCGTCGGGGATTCCCTTTTTGTGCCAGTTCTGATTCCCTGCCTGCGAGCAGCGAATTGCAGAGCGAGGCATGACATGGGCGCTCCGTTGGCAATCACCCGGACAGACCACGATGCGGCGGGTCTGCGCAGGCTCGCGGCGGCATCCAGCGATGGCGCGCAGGTGCGGCGGCTGCTGGCACTGGCGATGGTGCTCGATGGACACACCCGGACCGAGGCAGCGGAACGCAACGGCATGGACCGCCAGACCCTGCGCGACTGGGTGCACCGCTATAACCAGGCTGGCGTGGAGGGCCTGCTCTCCCACACTGCCCCCGGTCCCGCCCCGCGTCTGACGCCCGAGCAGATGAACGCGTTGCGCGACGTGGTGATCGCCGGGCCGGATCACGCCGTCCACGGCGTCATGCGCTGGCGTTGCGTCGATCTGCGTGCGGAGGTGAAGCGCCGCTTCGAGGTCAGTGTGCACGAGAGCACCATTGGCAAGTGGCTGGCCGAGATGCGCCTGACCCGGCTGCAGCCTCGCCCCTATCATCCGCGGAAGGATGCTGACGCCGAGGCGGCTTTTAAAAAAGTTTCGGCGCTCGGGTGAACCAGGAGCTACCCGCCACAGCCGCCGGCAAGCCCCTGGAGATATGGTGGCAGGACGAAGCCCGTGTCGGCCAGAAGGGTAGCCTGGAATACATCTGGGCGCCCGTCGGCTCGCGCCCGAGGGCGGTGCGCGACAACCGCCACGACTCCGCCTATCTGTTCGGCGCGCTCTGTCCCGCCCGCGCCATCGGGGCCGCCATCATCATGCCGGCGGCCAACAGCGAGGCCATGACCGCGCATCTGGCCGAGATCAGCCGCCAGGTCGCTCCCGGCGCGCACGCCGTTCTGGTGTGTGACGGTGCCGGGTGGCATCAGCTGGGCGAGCACCTGCGCGTGCCGGACAACATCACCCTGTTGCACCTGCCGCCCTACTCGCCCGAACTCAACCCGATGGAGAACGTCTGGGACTACTTGCGCGGCAACCAACTCAGCCACACTGTTTGGGAGAACTATGACGCCATCGTCCAGGCGTGCGCAAAGGCATGGCAGTTCCTGGTTAACGATCCGGACCGCATCCGATCCATTGCTACGCGGGAATGGGCGTGTGTCAGCGTCTAGGCGGGTTGGTATAACATGCGAATCCCACCGCTAATCACATCAGATTTAACGGCCGCCGCTACTCAAAATGGTTAAAGTCGAGCTTACGAAGCCTCTGAATGAGTCTATGCGAGGCGGGCCTGAATATGATTTGGTCGATCCCGGAGGCCCCTTCGGAAGCAGCGTAGTTTTGCCGAGTATGACGGTTTCCGGAAGCAGCGGAAAGTCACGCGCCGGGAAGCGTTCTTGGCAGAGATGGATCGCGTGGTGCCGTGGGCGCCAAGCTCTCATCGCGCCGCACGCCCCCCTGCGGGAACGGACGGAAGCCCTATTCGTTGAGCACAATGTTGCGGGTCCACTTTCTCCAACACCGGTATGGCTACTCGGACCCCAGGATGGAGGAAGCGCTGCACGACCTCCCGGTGCTGCGACGCTTCGCGGGGCAGGACGCGGGTAGCAGCCGGATGCCGGACGAAACCACGATCCTGAACTTCCGTCATTTGCTGCAAGCGCACCCCTTGGCCGAAAGCCTGTTCCAGGAGGTTGTCTCGTTGCTGGCCGAGCGCGGCCTGATCCTGCGCGAGGGCACGATCGTGGATGCCACCCTGATCGCCGCCCCGCCATCGACAAAGAACGAGGCTCGCAAGCGGGACCCGGAGATGACGTCGAGCAAGAAGGGCTATGACACGACACCGGAGGAGAAGCGCCTGACCCGATTGCTGGCGGCCTTGCGCTTGGCGGTGGAGCGTCCGTTCCGGGTTCCCAAACGTCAGTTCGGTCATACGAAGGTATGGTATCGCGGGTTGTTCAAAAGCGAGCCGCACCTGTTCAGCCAGTTTGTCCGGGTGGACCTGTATCTGGCACGGCACCTGATTGTCCCTGCCGGTTGAGGGCCAGGGGAGGTGTCTGTCCGCAGCAGGAGAAAAGAGCACCGAAAGCCAGCGGAAAGCTGAGAATTGCAGCAGATTGCCACGCCGGGACCGCCCCTGACGACCGCGGCCGCACGCGACCCGTGCAGCAAACCGATCCCTGCAGGAAATTCGGTCTGTTCAGAGGTTCCTTAGCGGCTACAATCAGGACTTGCGACCTCCCCCGATGATCGATTTCGAACCATGGGATTCGCCTCAGGAGGCCCATGGAACGCGTCATTGCTTGTTTTAGCGAACTCGAGGATCCGCGTGACGACAATGCAAGGCACGACCTGCACGAGATACTGCTGATCGCGCTTTGCGCGGTGTTGTGTGGCGCGGAAGACTGCTTTGATACCAACGGCGGTTAAGTCTGACTCACATCACCGATTGAACTAAACCGCTGCTCCGGTGTGTACCCGGCGGTCTAGCGGGGTGAGTGTTGTGTTCGGTCTGCCAGGGTTGGGGTGCTTCCCCCCAACCCCGAGACGGGAGACCCCCGATGACCGAGATAAGCCCCCTGCAGCGTCGCATGATCGAGGACATGACGGTGCGCAATCTGTCGCCTGCGACGCAGCGCTCGTATGTTCATGCGGTTGCGAAGTTCGCTGGTTTCTTTGGCCGTTCGCCTGAGACGCTCGACCTCGAGGAGGTCCGCGCCTTCCAGGTTCACCTCGTCGCGGGCGGCACGTCCTGGCCGGCGCTGAACCAGACTGTCTGTGCCCTGCGTTTTCTCTACGGGGTGACGTTGCGACAGGCGGAACTGCCGGAGCGGATCGTCTATGCCCGCGGACCCCAGAAGCTGCCGGTGGTGTTGAGCACCGAGGAGGTGGTGCGCTTCCTCGAAGCCGTGCCGAGCCTGAAGTGCCGCGCGGCGCTGACGACTGCGTATGCCGCAGGCCTGCGGGCGTCCGAAGTTGCCAGCCTCAAAGTCGCTGACATTGACAGCAGCCGGATGGTCATCCGTATCGAGCAAGGCAAGGGCGGCCGCGATCGTTACGTGATGCTGTCATCGCACCTACTCGGTATCCTGCGAGCCTACTGGCGCCTGGCGCGGCCGGCGCACTGGTTGTTCCCACGTCAGGATGGCGAGCATCCGATCCATCCCACCACGCTGAACGCCGCCTGTCGTTCCGCCTGTGCCGCGGCTGAACTCGGCAAGCGCGTCACCGTCCACACGCTGCGCCACAGCTTCGCCACTCATCTGCTGGAAAGCGGCACCGACATCCGCATCATCCAGGCGCTACTCGGCCATCGCAACGTCAACACCACGGCGCGCTATGCGCAGGTTGCGACGCGCACCATCCGTGGCACACCGAGCCCGCTCGATCACCTGTGCCTCGAGGTGACGCCGCCCTCCTGAGCGGCGACGATGCGCCCGACGCTGGAGGTGGCGGATGTCTTCCGCCGCCACGGCGCGGCGTTCCTTGATCAGCACAATGCCCATCTCGGCCGGGTCGAGCGGCGCGTGATGGCAGCGATCGAGGCTTGCCGGACGCCTGCGCTCGGCGGGCATGTCGAACAGTGTAACGATTGCGGATTGGTCCGCTGCACCTACAACTCCTGCCGCAACCGGCACTGTCCGAAGTGTCAGGGCCTGGCGCGGGCGGCCCGGCTCGAAGCGCGGCAGGCCGAGTTGCTGCCGGTGCCGTATTTCCATGTCGTCTTCACTCTGCCGGCGGCCGCGGCTGAGATCGCCTTCCAGAACAAGCGCATGGTCTATGCCATCCTGTTCCGCGCTGCGGCCGAGGCGATGCGCGATGTCGCCGCCGAGCCTCGCCATCTAGGGACCGAGATCGGCGCGGTGGCGGTGCTGCACAGTTGGGGTCAGACGATGACCTACCATCCGCATCTACACTGCATCGTCCCAGCCGGCGGTCTGTCGCCGGACCAGGCTCGGTGGGTGGCGTGCCGTGCGGGATGCTTGCTGCCGGTGCGCGTTCTGTCGCGGCGCTTCCGTGACATCTTCGTGGCGCGGTTGCGCGCGGCGTTCGTGGCCAGCGACCTGCGCTTCTCCGGCGCGCTCGCCGCGCTCAGTGACCCCACGGTCTTTGCCCAACGCCTTGCCGATCTCGCCGGCGTTGACTGGGTTGTTTACGCCAAACCGCCCTTCGCGGGCCCTGAGGCAGTGCTTGCCTATCTGGGCCGCTACACCCATCGCGTCGCTATCGCCAACTCTCGTCTGATCCAACTCAAGGACGGTGTTGTCGACTTCACCTGGAAGGACTATCGCGACAGCGGGAAAACCAAGGTCATGACGCTTCAGCGCCGACGAATTCATCCGCCGCTTCCTGCTGCACACCGTGCCGGACGGCTTCCACCGCATCCGTCATATCGGCTTTCTCGCCAACGGCCACCGCACCGGGAAGCTGGCGCTTTGTCGAGCCTTGCTGGCTGCCCCGGCACCAGAACTGCCGACGGCGGAACATTACCGCGTGCGCGTCCGTCGGCTCACCGGCCATGCTCTCGATGTCTGCCCTGATTGCGGCGGCCCGATGCAGGAGCGCGGACCACTACCACTCCGGCCCCCGCCGCTCCGGCCGTTCTGGTGCGACACCTCGTGACCGTCGGCCATCGTCCCGCCAAAGCCAACCAATCCAAACTCGATGGTCGTATCGACAAGGCGGGGCGCGGGCTGATGTCTGACCGTACGCCGATAGTGGTGCCGATGTCCGAGGCCGCACGCTGCATCCTCAGGCAATTGGCCCTGTCCATCAGCACACCCGCCGATCTGCCACGAGGTCAGCGGCCCATCGGGACCGTATCGTACGCGCCGGGTGCAACAATGCAGACCATACAACGCCCATAGCGTCTGCGGCCCGCGGTTCAGTTCAATGCGGCTTCAATGACGTCGCACCCCAGCGCTCGGAACCGTCCGGGTCGCGCGACCTCATAGACGCCTCCAGATTCCCCTCTGGCTGAACGTCTGATTCGCTGATCGGCGACAGCAATTCGCGATGAGGGAGGGGCAGATGGGCCGGGCGGTGACGGTCACGCGGACGGAGCACACGGCCATGTCGCTCCGTAGCCTGGCGGCGAAGTCGGACGATGCGGCGCAGGCGAGACGACTATTGGCGCTCGCGATGGTTTTGGACGGCGCCTCCCGCGAGGACGCAGCACGGCAGGCCGGCCTGGATCGTCAGACGTTGCGCGACTGGGTGCACCGCTACAACCAGGAGGGTGTCGAGGGTCTTGTCTCGCGCACGCCTCCGGGTGCGGTGGGCAAGCTGACCCAGGAGCAAAGGGCCGCGCTGTGTCAGTGGGTGATCGACGGGCCGGATCCCGGGACCAACAAGGTGATCCGCTGGCGCTGCGTTGATCTGTGCGGGGAAGTGCGGCGCCGCTTTGACGTCACGGTAGCCGAACGTACCATGAGCAAGTGGTTGCGCACACTGGGCTTCACCCGGCTGCAGCCGCGGCCCTATCACCGGCAGCGCGATGAGGCGGCGCAGGAGACATTCAAAACGTATGGCCCGCCCCCTCTGAAGGGCCTGTCAGAAATTTCGTGTATGGGGTCAGGATAGGACGAAAAGGCTCCCACCAATGGCACGTCGCAAACCGCGCTCAATTCCGGATGCGCTTCTTGACCAGCTGTTCTACGGGGCTGGTCCCCGCACTGCCTTCAACCCGGATGGCATTCTCAATGCGCTGAAGAAGGCGCTGGCCGAGCGGATGCTGAACGCGGAAATGGATCAGCATCTCGACAATGAAGCGGCCGATGGCCGCGTCAACACCTGCAATGGCTGCGGCCAGAAGACCGTTCTGACCGGGACCGGGCGGTTGGCGCTGGACATCCCGCGTGATCGCCAGGGCACGTTCGACCCGCAGTTGATCGCCAAATATCAACGCTGCTTTCCCGGCTTTGATGACAAGATCGTCTCCATGTATGCGCGCGGCATGAGCGTGCGCGAGATCCAGGGGCATATACGCGAATTGTATGGTGTCCACCTGTTGCGCACCTCGATGGATTTCGTGGCCTTCAAGGATCGCAGGGCCGTTGCCACCGCGCTGAAGCACATCTATCGCGCCACCGACGATCTCGCCGCCGCGGCGGCGCTGGATGCGTTCGAGGCCGGTTTTTGGGGCAGGAAATACCCCGCCATTGTGCAGAGCTGGCGCCGAGCCTGGCCGGAGGTCATCCCGTTCTACGCTTTCCCCGCCGACGTCCGGCGCATCCTCTACACCACGAATTCCATCGAGGCGTTGAACGCCAAGCTACGCCGGGCAGTCCGAGCGCGCGGGCACTTCTCGACCAGCAGAGTCGCCATCAAGCCGCTGTTCCTGGTGTTGCACCGGACCGAGAAGCAATGGATCATGCCGCCGCGTGAGTGCACCATGGCCAAAGCCCAGTTCGCCATCCTCTTCGGCGAGCGCTTCGCCAAGGCCCCGGCTTGATCCGTGAACAGGCCTCACATACGAAATTCGTGATAGGCCCGTGCTGAACGCAAGACTCTCCGGCGCTGGCTTCGCGCCGGCGCGGCACCCGCATGGCGTCAACCGCAACGCATCGGAATACTTGGTCCGTATTACGGGTATCTCGATCGCCGCTGGCAGGAAGGATGCCCTAATGCCACGCAGCTTTGGCGCGAACTCGTCGCGCTCGGCTTTACAGCTCAGCCCGGGACCGTACGCCACTGGGCCGGTCAACGACGCAAAGTACCTACGCCTTCCCACCCGAGGTGCGCCGGCTGCTCTACACCACCAAATGCCATCGAGACGCTGGACGCGAAGCTGCACCGGGCAGTCCGCGCCAGGGGCTACTTTCCCCAGTGATGGCGCTTTCCTGAAGCTGCTGTGTCTGGTCTTGCACAGGCAGACAAGGTGTGGACCATGCCGGCACGTGAGCGGTACGGCGCGTTCTCAGTTCGCCATCTCGGTCAGCGAACGATTTACCCAGGGATTCGCCTGATCATGCAACCACTCCCGCGCCCGAAATTCACGAAAGGCTTCTAAGCTCGACTTTAACCATTTTGAGTAGCGGCGGCCGTTAAATCTGATGTGATTAGCGGTGGGATTGGCATGTTAGGCGACGTCGGTGAGTCTGGCCGGGCATTGGCCCCGGAGGACGGATGTCGAGCAGAAGCGGCGTAGTATCAGAGAGAGCGGTGGCATGGATGGAGCCGTTCCGCCAGTCGTTCACGGCACCGACCTGGCAGCACGTGTTGGTGCTGGTGACAGGCGCGCTGCTGGTGCCCGGTCGGCGCACTGTCGCATCCGCCCTGCGGGTATTGGGAATGGCCGGGACACCGCACTTCAGCAACTATCATCGTGTGCTGAACCGCGATCGCTGGTGCAATCGCAGCCTCTCGCGCCGCCTGCTGCGACTGCTAATCGCCGCCCTGGCGCCGGACGGCCCGGTAGTCGTTGGGCTGGATGACACAATCGAACGCCGCTGGGGCGTAAAGATCAGGGCACGTGGCATCTACCGCGATCCTGTTCGCTCCTCACACGGGCATTTCGTCAAGGCGAGCGGGCTGCGTTGGCTCTGCATTATGCTGCTGCCCGAGATCGGCTGGGCTGGTCGCGTCTGGGCCCTGCCGTTCCTGACTGCTCTGGCCCCATCGGAACGTCACGCCCGCGAGCATGGCCGACGTCACAAGAAGCTCACCGACTGGGGCCGACAGGTCCTGTTGCAGACTGCGCGCTGGCTGCCGGACCGTCGCATCGTCGGTGTTGCCGATAGCAGCTTCGCGGCGATCGATTTGCTCAACGCCATGCGTCCCCGGATCTGCATGGTTACCCGGCTGCGGCTCGATGCCCGCCTGTTCGATCCACCGCCCCCGCGTCGGCGCAACGCGGTCGGGCGGCCACCAACGATCGGTCGACGCCAACCGACGCTGGCCAAACGCGCTCATCCCCGCAACACGCGCTGGCGCCGCATGCGGGTGAGCGGCTGGTACGGCCGCACCGCGCGAACCGTCGAGATCGTCTCCGGCAAGGCGATCTGGCATCATCCCGGACGTCGCGTGCCGATCCGCTACGTGCTGGTGCGCGACCCCGCCGACGAACTTAAGCCGCAGGCGTTTTTGTGCACCGATCTCGATGCCGACCCGCTCGACATCCTACGCTGGTTTGTCCGCCGCCGGTCGATCGAGTAACTGCTCACCTCGGAGCTTGGCCTCACGCGTGGGGTGAGGACCGGTGTGGGTATGCCTGTGCTGACGTCTGCTGAGAAATCGCTTGACGCGATCACGGGCACTTTGATTCTCTCAGCGAGGGGTGTCCATACCACCCGATCTCAGCAAGCTGAGCCACGCCGAGAAGGACGCGCTGATAGTGGCGCTGAGCGCGCAACTCGACGCGGCGCAGCAGTTGATTGCCTCGCAGACAGCGCGCATCGTGGACCTGGAGGCGCGGCTGGGCGAACTGACCCGCCCACCGAAGACCCCCGACAACTCGTCCAAGCCACCCTCGCAGGGCCAGAAGCAGGATCGGCCGGCACCCGACGCGCGTCCGGCGCGCAAGAGCCGGCCCGGTGTGGGCCGGACGCTGCATCCGAACCCGGATCGAGTGATCGATGCCAGACTGGCGGCCTGTCCGAAGTGCCAGGCGGCGTTCCCGGAGACGGCACAGACCCCGCAGCAGGTCTACGAGCGCATCGAACTGCCTCCGATCAAGCCGGACGTGACGCAGGTGCGCCTGTTCGGTGGTCGCTGCGCCTGCTGCGGCGAGCGGGTGGCCGCCGCGGCTCCGGCCGGGCTCGAACCCGGTTCGCCGTTCGGTCAGTCGATCGCTGCCCTGGTGGTCTACCTGCATTACGCCCATGCCATCGGCATGGAACGGCTGGCTACGCTGATGGACGAGATCTTCTCGCTGTCGATCAGCGAAGGTGCGATCAGCAACATGCTGGCCCGTGCGCGTGAGCCGCTGCTGGCCGCGGCGGCAACGATCCACGAGACGGTACTCGCCAGTCTGGTGGTTTGCTCCGACGAGACTTCGGCACGGGTGAGCGGCAAGAACTGGTGGGAATGGGTGTTCGTCGGCACGCGGGCCGTGCTGCATGTGATCCGCCCGAGCCGCGGCAAGGCGGTGGTGCAGGCGCTGTTCGGCGAGATCAGGCCGGCGGTCTGGGTATCCGATATGCTGGGCAGCCAGCGCGGCCACGCGGTGGAATGGCAGGTGTGTCTGGCGCACCTGGTGCGTGATGCCCGCTACGCGGTGGAGTGCGGCGATACCTCATTCAGTGCGCCGTTCAAGCGGCTGCTGCTGCGGGCGATTGCGATCGGGCGACGGAGAGACACGCTGAAGGACACCACCCTCAAGCAATACCTTGCCGACTTGGACCGGCGGCTCGATCGGATCATGGTGGCGGTTCCACTGGGCGAACCAGGACGCAAGCTGCGCAAGCGCATGGCCGCCAACCGCGCACATCTGTTCGTGTTCATCACCAACCGCGACGTGCCGTACACCAACAATGTCTCCGAACGGCATCTCCGCCCCAGCGTCGTGTTCCGCAAAGTGACCAACGGGTTCCGCTGCGAGTGGGGCGCCGAAACCTACGCCGCGTTCCGTTCCCTCGTCAGCACCGCGAAGGCCAATCGCGCATCCGTCTTCGACACCATCCGCTTCGTCCTGGCAAACAAATCATACCCCGACACAGCCGCAGCGGTGGGGTGAGTAGTTACGAATACGAACTCTTTGCCCTGCGCTACGCCACGCGGCAGGCGCGCCGCCATGAACACTTCATCGGCGGCGACCCGCATGACGGGCCGATGCCGATGGACTACTTCGTCTGGCTCGCCAGCAATGCCGACCGCGCGGTCGTGATCGACATCGGCTTCACCGCCGAAAGCGGCGGCAAGCGCGGCCGCACGTTGGAACGATGCCCGATCGATTCCCTGGCGCTGCTCGGCGTCGATCCGGCAAAGGTCAAGGACGTGATCCTGACCCACATGCACTACGACCACGTCGGCAATTTCCACAAATTCCCGAACGCGCGGTTCCACCTGCAGGAGCCGGAAATCCATTACGCGATCGGTCGGTACATGCGGCACAAGCAACTGGCGAAAAGCTTCGAGCCGGATGATGTCTGCGGCATCGTGCGGCTGAACTTCGATGGCCGCGTTCGTCTACACAATGGCCCGGCCGACATTCTGCCCGGATCAGCTCGTGCCGACCGGCGGCCACTCGGCCGGGCTGCAGTTCGTGAAAGTCAACACGCGGCGCGGTGTGGTCGTGCTGGCGTCCGACGTCTCGCATTTCTACGAGAACATGGAGACCTACCGGCCGTTTACCACGGCCTTCCATATCGGCGATATGCTCGACGCCTTCGATACGCTGCGCGCGCACGCTGCCTCACCGGAGCTGATCGTTCCGGGCCACGATCCGCTGGTGATGCAGCGCTATCCGGCGGTGTCGGGCGAGCTTGAGGGCATTGCGGTGCGGCTGGACGTTGCGCCGGCGATGTAGCCGGAACCGATCAGGGAGGCAGTCGTGATGACAATTGTCGGGACATGGCGGTTGGTGGACTCCATGAACCGCGACCCGGACGGCAATGCGTTGCCGCAGACCTTCGGGCCACAGGGTATGGGATTGGTGACGCTGAATTCACAGGGCCGCATGATGGCAGTGCTGAGCGACGGGCGCACAACATTGCCGGACGGTGAGGCGCGTCCCTATGTGTCCTATTGCGGCAATTATACGTTCGACGGTACGACCCTGGTTACCCGGGTTGATGCATCGTCGGTCGCGCGGATTGCGGTTGGCAGCGACCAGGTGCGCAAGGTTCGTTTCGAAGGCAACCAAATGGTTCTGACACCTCCGCCCATGCTGGTGCACGGGATAACGCAACATCGCGATGTCTATTGGGAGAAGATCAGCGACACCGCGGCATAGCAAACTGTGTCCCGGGCATATGCCGGCACTTTGCTATCAGGCGGGCACGAACACCGGCAGAGTTGTCAGGTTGTCTTTGACATGCTCAAAATCGACCTTCACCGGCAGGTCCGACCCGAACCATCGACGCATCGATCCCACGGGCCTGAGCCTGCATGCGGACCCCCTCGTCCAAATCCACCGTCAGGAGCATATACGGCAGATCCCCCTTGAACCCCGGATGAAACGCGTAGTGAGTGACGGTCCAGCTATGCACGATGCCGCGCCCCGTTGCGTCCATCCAAGCCACGTTCATCGAGTAGCAGGAATTGCAGACCGGCCGGGGGTAATGCCGCACGCGGCCGCAATCCGCGCAGCGTTGCAGGCGCAGACGGCCTTCCTTCAACCCGTCCCAGTAGGGTTGCGTGTCCGGGGTGGGGGAGGGGACGAGTTTGTCGTAACCATCCATTGCTCATGCTCTCCGCATGATGGCCAACGGCAACCATCACCCATATCGCCATAGCCGGTCACCAGGCCGATTTCGGCCTTCTTGGGAACCTGAACAGTGGCCTCGCCGCGCAACTGGCGCGTGAGTTCCACGATATCGTTCATGCCTGCCATATGCGCCTGTCACAACAACCCGCCATGTGTGTTTACTCGATCGAAGTCACCTTTGCCGAGGTTCGCCGTCATCTGGGGGTAGAGACCCAACGACAATGGACCGATCCCGCCATCGCACGCACCACGCCCGTGCTGCTGGCGCTTGTTCTCCCTCGTCACGCTGTGGGCCATCGACCTCCAGCGTGAGCGCCCGCTACTGACACGAACCGCAAGTTCGTATCTCAAGAAGCTACCGACCTTCGCCGAGGACCGCCTGGGTTAGGCCGCTTTCCACCTTACTTAAGGAGGCGGGCAAACAGGTATCATCCGTCGCGGTGGAGATCCCAAAGGCGCAGCGGAATGCACGCTTTTCGGGCTGTCTTATGCTACGTAATTGCCCGCCTGCTTGGTAAGTTGCTCCTTAAGTTGGTCTTTAAGGTGTTGCGATGGATGGCGTGATAGAGGTGATCCCTGGCCGGGAGCGCCGCCGGCGCTGGAGGCCTGAGGATAAGCTTCGCATTGTTGCCGAGACGCGCGAGGCTGGCGCTCGGATCAATGCTGTTGCGGCGCGCCACGGGCTGAGTGAGAACCTGATTTATGCGTGGCGGCGTCAGGTCCGAGAGGGTGTTCTGGCCGCGCCCGAGATGCCGGTTTTCGTGCCGGTCAAGATGTTGGAGACACCGCAGCTCTCGACGACCCCCCAAGCAGGCACAGGCCCGGTGGCAGCACGCCCGCCCTCGGGCTTGATCGAGATCGAACTCGGCAATGGCCGGCAGGTGCGGGTGGGCAGTGACGTCAGCCTGGCGGCTCTGCGTCGCATGCTGGCGGCATTGCACGGGTGATCCCGCTTCCGACTGGCGTGCGGATCTGGATCGCATCGGGACATACCGACATGCGCCGTGGCATACGGGGTCTGGCCTTGCAGGTTCAGGAAGGTCTCGGGCGGGATCCTTTTGTCGGCGATATTTATATCTTCCGCGGACGCAGCGATTCTCTGATCAAGGCGCTGTGGCACGATGGCCTGGGCTTGTCGCTGTACGCAAAGAGACTGGATCGTGGCCGTTTCATCTGGCCACAAACCGTCGATGGCGCGGTATCACTGACACCGGGTCAGATGGGTTATCTGCTCGAGGCGATTGACTGGCGCCATCCGCAACAAACCTGGCGGCCGCAAGCTGCCGGATAGGCAGTCACATCCACAAACGGAACGCAGAAAAAAGTACCAGATTGCCCGAGTTTGTGATTCGATCCACGACATGGACGCTGATCCCGCCGCCCTGCCGGATGACATCGAGGCGCTGAAAGCGGCGCTGCTGGCCGCCATCGCGCGGGCGGATGCGGCGCAAACCGAAGCCGCCGTTGCCCGCGCCGAACAATCCGACGCCCATGCCCTGATCGTGCATCTGAAGCTGCAGATCGAGAAACTCAGGCGCGCGCTCTACGGCCAGCGCTCGGAGCGTCGCGCGCGGCTGCTCGATCAGATGGAATCGCAACTGGAAGAACTCGAGGCGGCGGCCACCGAGGATGAACTTGCAGCCGAGAAGGCGGCGGCGAACACCACCAATGTCGCCGCGTTCAGCCGTAAGCGCGGCGCGCGCAAGCCGTTCCCCGAACACCTGCCGCGCGAGCGCGTGGTGGTGCCGGCCCGACGGCCTGCGCCTGCTGCGGCGGGGCGCGGTTGTCCAAGCTGAGCGAGGATATTACCGAGACGCTGGAGGTCATTCCGCGGCAGTGGAAGGTGTCCAGCACGTCCGCGAGAAGTTCGCCTGCCGCGATTGCGAGCGCATCAGCCAGGTGCCCGCGCCGTTCCATGTCGTCGCCCGCGGGTGGGCCGGTTCCAGCCTGCTGGAGATGCTGGTGTTCGAGAAGTTCGGCCAGCATCAGCCGCTGAACCGCCAGGCGGAACGCTACGCCCGGGAAGGCGTGCCGCTCAGCCTGTCGACGCTGGCCGACCAGGTTGGCGCCTGCTGCGCGGTGCTGGCGCCGATCTTCCAGCGTATCGAGGCCCACGTGTTCGCCGCTGCGCGGCTGCATGGCGATGACACCACCGTGCCGGTGCTGGCCCGCGGCAAAACCGACATTGCTCGATCGTGGGTCTATGAGCGCGATGACCGCCCATTTGGCGGGCCGGCACCGCCGGCGGCGGTGTTTTACTATTCGCGCGATCGCGAAGGGACGCACCCGCAGGCGCATCTGGCCGACTATGCCGGCATCCTCCAGGCCGATGCCTACGGTGGCTATGGCAAGTTGTACGAAGTCAACCGGCGACCGGGTCCGATCACACAGGCCGCCTGCTGGAGTCACGCCCGTCGGAAATTCTTTGTCCTCGCCGATCTCGCCGCGAATGCGAAGCGCAAGGCGCAGGGCAAGGCACCGGCCTTTGTCGCCCCCGCGGCATTGGCGGCCGTTCGCCGCATCGATGCGCTGTTCGACATCGAGCGCGACATCAACGGCAAGCCGGCAGCCGATCGTCTGGCCGTGCGCCAGCGGCTTAGCACGCCGTTGGTCGAGGACTCGAGAGCTGGATGCGGCAGGAACGTGCCAAATTCTCGCGCCACAATGACGTCGCACAAGCCATGGATTACATGCTCAATCGCTGGCAGGCGTTCACCCGGTTCCTGCACGACGGACGGATCTGCCTGACCAACAATGCCGCCGAACGGGCGCTCAGAGGGATCACTCTGGGCAGAAAAGCTTGGTTATTATGTAGATCGGACCGCGGCGGACAGCGCGCCGCGATAATTTACAGTCTTATCGTGACGGCAAAAATGAACGATATCGACCCGCAGGCCCGGCTGGCCGATGTGCTGGCCCGTATTGCCGATCACCCGGCCCAAAAGCTTGACGAGCTGCTGCCGTGGTCCTGGCAAGCGCGCGAGCAGCTTGACGCGGCCTGATCATGGCCGCTCCGAGCACTGTCTTCACGAATAGCCCGCGTCGCAGCGATGCTCGGCGAGGATGAGGATTGGTTGTCGGATGTCGCTCTCGAAATGGACCCCGAAGATGGCGCATGGCCGTCTATGGCGTCAACGACGAGGGCACAACTGGCCAGGGGAATCGCATTTGGAGCCGCCCCTGCCCAACTGGCCCTTGCGGCGCCGTCGAGAATCGATTCTGACCATGGGCTTCGCCCTGGAGGCTGCCCATGGACCGGTTCACCGCCTGCTTTGCCGAGCTTGAAGATCCACGCGACAGTAACGCCCGCCACGAACTGACCGAAATCCTGATCATCGCCTTCTGCGCCATGCTCTGTGGCGCCGAAGACTGCTCCGACATGGCGCTGTTCGGCCGGACCAAGGAAAGCTTCCTGCGCCAGTTCCTCCGCCTGCCGCACGGCATCCCCAGCCACGACACCTTCAGCCGCCTGTTCCGCCTGCTTGACCCGGCGCAGTTCCAGGCCTGCTTCCTGCGCTTCATGCAGCAATTTGCCGCCGCCGCCTCGGGCGTGGTGGCGATTGACGGCAAGACGCTGCGCCGCTCCTACGACCGCGCCAGCAAGACCTCGCCCTTGCACCTCGTCAGCGCCTGGGCGGCCGATGCGCGCCTGGTGCTCGGCCAGGTGGCGACAGCGGAGAAGTCGAACGAGATCACCGCCGTGCCGGTGCTGCTGGAGATGCTGTCGCTGAAGGGCTGCATCGTCACCGTCGATGCGCTGAACTGCCAGCGGGCGACCGCGGCCAAGGTGCTGGAGCGTGGCGGCGACTACGTGCTGGCGCTGAAGGGGAACCAGGGCACGCTGCATGAGGATGTCAGCCGGTATCTCGACGATCCGGCGGTTGAGCCGACGCTGCAGCGCTGCGGCACCGTGGATGGCGATCATGGCCGGATCGAGACGCGTGAGGCGTTCGTCTGCTCTGACCTCGGCTGGCTGCGGGAACGCCACGCCTGGCCGGGGCTGGCGGCGATCGGCAAGGTGGTGCGCACGCGCGAGAGCAACGGCAGGACCAGCCGCGAGACGGCGTATTATCTGCTGAGCGCGGCGCTGTCGGCGGAGTGTTTCGGGCTGGTGGTGCGGACGCACTGGAGCATCGAGAACAGCCTGCACTGGGTGCTGGATGTGACGATGAACGAGGACCAGAGCCGCAGTCGCAAGGACAACGGACCGCAGAACCTGGCGCTGCTCCGCCGCTGGGCGATCAATGCCTGCAAGCTTGAGGGGCTCAAAGGGATCAATCAAGGGCAAGCTCAAGCAGGCCGGATGGAGCGATGCGTTTCTGGCACGATTGCTCGCTCAGCAGGCCACTGCGCAAATGCGATAGCCCTGCACAACTGGCTTTACCAGCTTCGGGATCGAAAATCTTAAAGAACTCATCGAGATGCATAAAGCCGATCCGACAATCCTGAAGCGCTATCCCGGTCACTGAGCGGAAACGGCGGGGCTCAGACGCCTGCGGTCTTCACCGAATGGATACTGCTCTTGCCACTGTCCAAGCCGAGATCTGGCGCGGGCCAGATTTCCGAACGTCCAGGCAGGCAAAGGACGTTGCCGATATTCATCCGGACACACTCAACCGCCTCATTGACCTGGCCTGCTATGCCGCATGAATGGCCAAAGTCGAGTTTAGAGCCTTCAACGCCTCTATCTGAGCTTGATCAGGCGAGCACGGCGGCAGCCGATCCGGACCGAGCAGAGCCCGTCCGCGCCATGCTTGTTGTAAAAGTGCGCGCAGGCGCGCAGGATCTGATGGATCATCCCGGCATGGCGCGCCGCACACATCGCTGTCCGCCTGCCATAGAAAGCTGAACAGAGACAGCGAACCAGATGGAGACCGATTTCTAGAGGGTGTTATGCACTTTGCATGAAGTCGGCAGCCCGAGCCAACATGAGGCACACGAAGGCTACGACATGCAATCCGGCAAGAGTTGAAGCGTAGACTTCATAGTCCTTGGCGAGCCGGCGAAATCTTGCAGCCCAGCCGAACGATCGCTCGACAACCCATCGGCGAGGCAACAACACGAAGCCGCGCTTTGCCTCGGGCAGCTTCACCACGTACAACTCGATGCCGTGGGCGCGAGCAGCTTCGGCCGCCTTTTCCCCGGTATAGCCTTGATCCACATAGGCCAGGGTCACGTTCTCGCCCGTGACGTCCTGGACGGCTTCGGCGAGCCGGCCGACTTCCTCACGGTCGCCGACATCCGCCGGCGTGACGTGCAAGGCCAGCAGGTGTCCCAGCGTATCAACGGCCACATGTATTTTCGAACCGCGGCGTCGCTTGGCTCCGTCATATCCGGCGCGGGCGCCGCTCTCCGGGGTGGATTGCAGCGTGCGGCTGTCGATAATCGCGGCAGTCGGGTCTCCGCCGCGGCCATCCGCCATCCGCAGCACAGCCCGCAGGTCCTGGGCCAATGTCTCGAAACAACCGGCCCCAAACCAACGTTGGGTTTGCTGGTAAACCGCCGACCACGGCGGCAAGTCGTTCGGCATGGCCCGCCAGGCGATCCCATACCGAACCACATAGCGCAGGCCGTTGAAGATCTCCCGCAGCGGATGGTCTCGCTGCGGCGCATCCTCGGTCATCAGCGTCAGGTATGGTGCAACCAACGACCATTCATCGTCGGAGACATCAGAGGGATACGGCTTGCGATCATGGGTCATCCGACCCCATTAGAGCGCGTCTCAGAAAAAGTACATAACACCCTCTAACCCGCTATGAGGCTGACGTTGGGCTCTTTGATATTACACCGTTAAGTTGCCTGATTGCCGTCGCGTCGCTTCCAGGCTACGGTAGTATCGTCCACTGGGGAGCTCACACTGTGCTCAAGCTTGGCTATAAGGCATCAGCCGAACAATTCGATCCGAGAAGACTGCTAGACTTCGGCGTGCTTGCGGAGCGGTGCGGGTTCGATTTCGGTCTTTATCAGTGACCACTTCCAACCGTGGAAACACACTGGTGGGCACGCTCCATCCGCTTTACCCTGGCTTGGAGCGCTGGGAGCAAGCACATCGAAAATTGTCATTGGAACGAGTGTATTAACTCCGACCTTTCGATACCACCCTGCGATTGTAGCGCAGGTTTTTGGGACTTTGGGCCAGATGTATCCGGACCGAGTGATACTCGGAGTGGGTACCGGTGAAGGCCTGAACGAGGTGCCTTCGACAGGCGCGCCGTGGCCGGAGATGAAGGAGCGCTTCGCGCGGCTGCGTGAGGCATTAGCCCTCATTCGCCGATTGTGGACGGAGGAGCGCGTCACATTCGAAGGAGTATATTATCGCACCAGCAATGCGACAATTTATGATCGGCCCGCCCGTCAAGTACCAATTTACCTCGCTGGAGCGGGGCCTCAAGTGGCTAAATATGCTGGTCGTATGTGCGATGGATTTATATGCACGAGCGGCAAAAAGCGCGATTTGTACACTGACGTATTGTTATCTAACGTTGAAGACGGATTACGGGCATCGGGCCGTCCGAAGCTTGGCTTCGAGAAAACAATTGAGATGAAAGTCTCGTTCGACACACAGCTTGACCGTGCGTTAGAGGATACCCGCAATTGGGCCGCATTAGCCTTAACCCCAGAGGAGAAAATGTCGGTCGAGGACCCCGCTGAAATGGAGCGCCTTGCGAACGCACTCCCCATTGAGCGAGCGTCTAGCCGATGGATCGTTTCAACTGATCCTGACGAACACGTCGATAAAATTAAATCTTATATCGATATAGGCTTCAGGCATCTTGTGTTTCATGCTCCCGGGGAGGATCAAGGGAGGTTCCTTAGACTTTACGGAGAGCAAGTTCTCCCTCGATTGCGCCAGCGCTTCGGATAATATGCCTAGCCGTCTGGAACTATTTGCGATCCCAGGAATGCCGAAGGTTCGCAAAGGCGATGACTTAGCCACGCTTGTGATCGCAGGCCTTGAACATCTTGGCCAACCTCTGCTCGAATTCGATGTGTTAGTGCTAGCCCAAAAGATTGTATCTAAATCAGAAGGTCGCACGATCAATCTAGAGGAGGTTACACCGTCAGGAACAGCGTCTCGTATTGCTGCACAGGTAGGAAAAGATCCACGCATCATTCAGATTATTTTGTCAGACACAAAACGCCTTCTGCGAATGAGACACAATCTTTTGATAACGCAGCACCGCCTTGGTTATATAATGGCTAATGCAGGAGTTGATCAATCGAATGTCGGCCCCGTCGGAGGGCAAAAGCAGGCATTGTTGTTGCCGCTTGACCCAGATGTCTCAGCGGAAGCGATTAGAAGTCGTCTCGCCAGATTTTACGATGTGCATCTTGGTGTCGTAATAAGTGACAGTTTTGGACGCCCGTGGCGACGGGGCACAACGGGGGTCGCTATCGGTGCAGCAGGATTACCGTCACTGACGGATTTACGGGGACGCCCAGATTTATTTGGGCGAAGTCTGGAAGTTAGTGTGGTTGGATTTGCCGACGAGATCGCTACCGCGGCCTCTTTACTGCAGGGACAAGCAAACGAAGGTCAGCCAGCAGTCGTCGTGCGAGGGCTTCGCTGGACGGATCCAATGACACCTGGGTCGGCAGTTGTACGTCCGCGCGAAGAGGACCTTTTTCGGTGATTATAGTCTTGTCTGGCGGTGTCGGCGGAGCAAAGCTTGTCGTTGGAATGTCACATGTTTTGCCTCCTGAGGAACTGCTGGTCATTGCTAATACCGGTGACGATTTTGAATATTTGGGTCTAAGCATATCGCCGGACATCGATACCATCATTTACGCACTAGCGGACCTAGCAAATGCCGAGACAGGGTGGGGGCGCAAGGACGAAACTTGGTCCTTTATGGAGACAGTGGAGAAACTCGGCGGTGATCCCTGGTTCCGCCTTCGCGACCGCGATCTTGCTGTACACACGGAACGCACTAGACGTTTGCGGAGCGGTGATCTGCTGTCCGAAATCACACGTGATTTCGGACAGCGCTTTGGGCTACGCAATCGCATTCTCCCAATGAGCGACAATCCCATTCGAACCAAGATACTGACAGATGAAGGGCGGCTCGAATTTCAGGACTACTTTGTCCGTAGACAGTGCGGTCCAAAGGTGCGAGGCCTAGAATTTCATGGCAGTGATATTGCATTTGCCCATCCTGAGTTTCTCAAGGCACTCTCCCAAGATGACCTTCGGGGAGTAGTAATCTGTCCGTCAAATCCGCTTATCAGCATCGGTCCTATTTTGTCGATAGCAGCTGTACGTAGTTCGCTATTGAAATGCGTTGCGCCGGTCGTTGCGGTGTCGCCCGTTGTTGCGGGTCGAGCATTTAAGGGGCCAACAACGAAGATGATGAGGGATTTGGGTCTCGATCCCAGTGCGAGTACAATAGCCCGGTATTACCGACCGGTCCTCGATGGATTTATCGTAGACCCGGCGGACTTGCCGGAAATTGCCTCCATCGACGTATACGTCACGTCTGGAGGTATCAGTTTAACTACTCTCGACGAGAAAATCGCTGCGGCCCATCTTGTTCTTGATACCATTGAGTTTCTACGAGAAAAATCATAATGGAGTGCGTTTGGGCAGCGATACCAGTGAAGGAGCTTGCTCACGCAAAGCAGCGGCTATCCCGCACGTTGACATCCTGTCAACGTCAGCGGCTAGTAGCAAGTATGCTCGAAGACGTACTGGCCGCGTTGTCTAAATCGGCACTCCTTTCAGGAATTCTGGTTAATACTGCAGACGTACAAGCGGCGGAAATCGCGCGCCGATATGGGGCGAAGGTTATTACGGAGGATTGCCGGAGCGGTCATTCAAATGCCGTGGCAGCAATGGGCCGAGTTTTATTAGATCGCGGCGTGTCAGCGATGCTGGTTTTGCCGGCTGATGTTCCCGCACTAACGGTTGCTGAAGTCAATGTTCTCTTGTCGTCATCGTTGCCCGCGCCGTCCTTCACTGTTGTTCCATCCCATGACGAGTTTGGTACGAATGCTATCGTTTCCGCACCGCCACCAGTCGTACCACTCCGGTTCGGGGAGGACAGTTTTTTTTCTCATATGCAAAGTGCGAGGCAATTGGGGATCCACCCCATAATTATGCGAGTGCCAGGTCTCGCGCTAGATATCGATCAGGCTAGAGACCTGCGCGCCTTCATGGGTGGAAGGAACACAAAAGGCACCCGCACACGTGCCTTACTCACAGAATTTGGTCTTTGATCTCGTGGCCTGTCCTGCGACGGTCCAGCGAGCCCCCCTTGTGTCACAGCATTTGTCGCCTGGAAAGATCTATCGGTGAATGTCAAGCGAATTGCCGCATGGCATACGTAATGATCCTTGTCTATGCGACCGTTCTGTTCTGTGTGTTTGATTGGCTCTGGACCACGGCCTCCCGCTCTAGAGGGTGTTATGTACTTTTTCTGAGACGCGGTCTAATGAGGTCGGATGACCCATGATCGTTAGCCGTACCCCTCTGATGTGTCCGACGACGAATGGTGGTTGGTTGCGCCGTATCTGACGCTGATGACCGAGGACGCGCCGCAGCGAGACCATCCGCTGCGGGATCTGTTCAACGGCCTGCGCTATGTGGTTCGGCATGGCCCGCCAGGCGAGCCATGCCGAACGACCTGCCGCCGTGGTCGGCGGTTTACCGTAAGCGGAGCGCCGTGGCCCTTCTTCTACTGAGGTTTTGGATTTGCTTATACAGCCCTGGGTGGAGGGCTTCGAGCAATCGCTATGGACGTAATTACTGTAACGACGACGCGAAGGGTGGCTTTCTCCGTGTTGAGGTTCTGACAGGGCCCGGTCGCCGGCGTCGTTGGTCGGCGGCGGAGAAGGGTCGCATTGTCGCCGAGACATTGCAGCCGGATACGTCAGTGACCGAGGTTGCGCGGCGCTGGCAGGTTTGCCCGCAGCAGGTCTGGGGTTGGCGGCGGGAGGCACGAACGGGCCAACTGGTGTTGCCGGCGACGGCTTCTTCGGCGCCAGCGTTGCGCTTCGTGCCGATCGTGGCCGAGGCAGCAGCAGCGGACGACACACCCAGCAAACCGCACAGGACGACGAAGACAGTGCCGGCGATCGAGGTCCGTCTGGCGGGCGCCGTGGTGCGGGTTGCCGCGCAGACCGATAGCGCTGTGCTGACAGAAGTGCTGCGCGCGGTACGTGCCTCGGCATCATGATCACGATCCCGCCGGGTGTGCGTGTGCTGCTGGCGATGCAGCCGGTGGATTTCCGCCGGGGTGCGCACAGCCTGGTGGCTCTCCCCCTGTGTCAGAGCAGTTGCCGCCTGGATAGGATCCATTATCCCAGGGGCGCTGGAAGACACGCATGGCTCGCTACGGACAGAAGTTCAAAGACGCGGTGGTGGCCCGCTTGCTGCCACCCGAGAGCGCGTCGCTTGAAGCCGTCTCACAGAAGGTCGGCATCAGCGTCGCGACCCTGGAGCGCTGGCGCGCCGCCGCCCTGGCCGGCAGTGATGGCAATGGCAGCCCTCGGCCGTGGACCCCGGCGGCACGGCTGGAGGCGGTGATCGCCACCGCCACGATGGACGAAGCCGCCCGCAGCGCCTGGTGTCGCGAGCACGGCCTCTTCCCGGCCGATCTGGACCGCTGGAAGCAGGACGCGCTCGGCGGGCTGGGCGAACCCCGCGATGACGGAGCCCCGGAGGCCAGGCAGGAACGGCGCCGGATCAAGGAACTGGAACGCGACCTGCACCGCAAGGACAAGGCGTTGGCCGAAACGGCCGCCTTGCTGGTCCTCTCAAAAAACCTGTCGGCGATCTTCCGCAACGGCGAGGACGCATGACCCGCCTGGAAGATCGCCAGATCCTGCTGCACGCCATCGAGGAGGCCCGCGCCGCCGGCGCCCGGCTCGCCCCTGCCTGCGCCTTGGCCGGCATCGACCCACGCACGGTGCAGCGTTGGCAAACAGGCGACGGCCTCGCGCGCGGTGACCGCCGGCCTGACGCCGATCACCCCACGCCCTCGCACGCGCTCACCGCAGCCGAGCGCGCCCGCATCATCGCGGTTGCGAATGAACCTCGTTTCGCCGAGACCCCGCCCGCGCGCATCGTCCCCGCCCTGGCCGACGAGGGCACCTACATCGCCAGTGAATCCAGCTTCCAGCGCGTGCTGCGCGCCGCGGGCCAGATGAACCGCCGTGGTCGAGCCCAGCCACCCCGGCCGTCACGCCCGCCGAGCACCCATGTCGCGACCCGCCCAGGTGAGGTCTGGTGCTGGGACATGACGTTCCTGCCGGCCCAGGTGCAGGGGCGATGGTTCTACCTCTACCTCATTCTCGACCTGTTCAGCCGCAAGGTCGTCGGCTTCGAGGTGCACCAGACCGACAGCGCCGATCATGCCGCCCACCTTGCCCGGCGCACCGCCCTTGCCGAGGGCGTGCACGCCACGCCGGCCAAGCCGGTTCTGCACGGCGACAATGGTGCCACGCTCAAGGCCACCACCGTGCTCGCCATGCTCGCCTGGCTCGGCATCCGGCCCTCCTACTCCCGCCCGCGGGTCAGCGACGACAATCCCTTTGTCGAAGCCCTGTTCCGTACCGCGAAGTATCGACCCGCGTTCCCGCCCAAGGGCTTTGCCGATCTCGATGCCGCCCGGCAGTGGGCCGCCAGCTTCGTGCACTGGTACAACCACGAGCACCATCACAGCGGCATCCGCTACGTCACGCCGGCTGAGCGCCATGCCGGGCAGGATCGAGCACTGCTCGATCACCGCCATGCACTCTATCAGCAGGCACGCGAGCACAATCCGCGACGCTGGAGCGGTCAGACCCGGAACTGGACGCCGATCGCAGCCGTGGCACTCAACCCAGAGCGGGATGCCGTGGTCCAGGCCGCCTTGGTCCAGAGCCAATCAATCACACGAAACAGAGGGGGCGCATGAACAAAGTTCATTACGCATGCCACGCAGCAACTTGCTTGACACTCACCGCTCTGGCGGCAGAGGTGCTGGCCGAGGACCCGTTCTGCGGCACGGTCATCGTGTTCCGCGCCAAACGCGCCGACCGGATCAAGCTGCTTGTCTGGGATGGCAGTGGTCTGGTGCTGGTCTGGAAGCAACTGCAGCAAACTGTGTTTCGCTGGCCGCCGGTGGCGGATGGAAAGATGACGCTGTCAGCTGTGGAATTCGCCGCGCTGTTCGACGGGCTCGACTGGTCGCGCGTGCAGGCAACAAAGCGGATTCCCATTCCCACCGCAGCCGCGTAGAATCGGCAGGCGATGCAAGCGCCAGCCGACCACACTGCCAGAGCTGCCCACCGACGTTGCGGCATTGCAGGCCCTGCTGTTGGCGACAATGGCCGAACGCGATGCGCTGACCACCGAGCGTGACGCCTTGATGCGCAGAACGAGCGGCTGGCCATCTGCTGGTGCAGCTGCGGCGGATGCAATTCGGGCGGAAGTCGGAACGGCTGCCCGAGGATCAGCTGCAATTCGCCCTCGAGGACACCGAAGCGCGATTGCCAAGGTCGACGCCGAGGCCGAGCAGCGCGATCCGGCGCTGCGCCGGGAGCAGGCTACCCGAGCGGCGGACCAATCGCGGCCGGCTGCCTGCGCATCTGCCCCGCATCGAGGTTGAGCTGGCGCCGGAGCAGACCAGCTGCCCCTGCTGCCAGGCCGCAATGGTGGTGATCGGCGAAGACAAATCCGAACGGCTCGACGTGATCCCGGCCGCAGTTCCGGGTGGTCGTGACGCGGCGGCCGAAGCTCGCCTGTCGCTGCTGCACCGGTGTGGTGGTGCAGCAGCCTGCGCCGGCGCGCCTGATCGAGGGCGGCCTGCCGACTGAGGCGATGGTGGCGCATGTGCTGGTCGCCCGCTACGCCGACCATCTGCCGCTGTATCGCCAAGCGCAGATGATGGCGCGGCAAGGCGTGGAGATCGATCGTTCCACACTCGCTTTCTGGGTTGGCTATGCGGCGGCGGAGATCGCGCCGGTGGTCGCGCGGCTGAAGGAGATCATGCTGGCTTCGGCGAAGGTGTTCGCCGACGAGACGGTGGTGCCGGTGTTGGACCCCGGGCGGGGGAAGACGAAGCAGGGCTACTTCTGGGCGATGGCGCGTGATGACCGACCATGGGGTGGGACGGATCCCCCGGCGGTGGTCTACAGCTACGCACCGGGCCGCGGCCACGCGCATGGCCGTGCGCTGCTCGGCGCCTACCGCGGTATCCTGCAATGCGACGGCTATGCCGCCTACAAGAAGCTGGCCGCATCCGCCGCCGGATCGGGATCCGTACGCTCGCGTTCTGCTGGAGCCACGTCCGACGCGGCTTCTACGATCTGGCCAAGAGCGGCAATGCGCCGATCGCCACCGAGGCGCTGCAACGCATCGCTGCACTGTATCGGATCGAGGCCGACATACGGGGGCGGAATGCCGCAGAACGACAGGCGGCGCGCGCGGTGCGCAGCAAGCCGCTGCTGGCGGACTTGCGCACGTGGTTCGAGGCGCAGATCGCAAAGCTGCCAGCGCGCGGCCCGACAGCCGCAGCGATCAGTTACGCGCTCAACCACTGGGATGGGCTGATACGCTTCGTCGATGACGGGCGGATCGAGATCGAACTCCAACACCGTCGAGCGGAGCATGCGCCCGGTCGCGTTGTCGCGGAAAAACGCCTTGTTTGCGGGATCGGACGAAGGCGCGTCATACTGCTCACCCGATGATGTTGTTATAAAACAAGGGTATTTTGGCGCGCGTCGTCAGACATCGGGCGCCGTGATCGCCTGGCATCTGCTTCGCGACGGACAGCTTGCTGTTGCAAGTCAGCAAGTTGGATAATCCACGGAGCGCCCGGGCAGAGCTGCCGGGCCGAAAGAACCCCAGCGGTGACAATCCGATATGCTGTCGTGCGGCTGACCCGCAAAAGGTCGGCGGCCTCGTCAAGCGTCGCCTCACCGCGCTCGGCCCGCTCGCCTTCGCGATAAACGGCGATGCCGTGCGTACTACGGAAGCTGCAGACATGAGTACGCGTCCAGGTGCCGCCACGTCCCGTCAGCTTGCCCGACCGATTGAGGATGGCGGCAATTGCTTGATCCGGTAGCTGCCTTGCCAAAACGCGGACCAGATCAACGACATCGGCGGCCACGGTCCAGCGGGTATGGCCATTCCGGTTCTTCTTCACGGTGAGCTGGGTGTGGTCACTGCCTTGCCAGTGGATAATGAGCGACAATGCGTCGCCAACGACATCGACGACGATCTCTTTGATCAGCAACCGGATGATCTTCTTGCGGGTTTCGACCGACGCGCCCTGACTGTTCCATGCCTTGCTCAGGTCAGCGCCGAGCGTCAGCAGCCGTGCCCGATCCGTGGCCGAAAGTGCCGGCGTGTCAGGTTGCTGAATGAGGACTTCGAGCTGGGACTGCAAGTCGCGCAGATGAACCAGCCGCTCATTCCAGCGTCTCTCGAGTTCGCCCGCCACCAGCCGATTATCAGGATCAACAGCATCGTATTGCCTGCGCGCCCTGGCTGCCTCGAACTGCGCTTGCTGAATCGCATTCTCGATCTGCAAGCGCTTCTCGCCATGCTGCTGGCTTTGAACCTCCATCGCAGCCAACGCGGCGTCGATGCCAAGAGGCTGTAAGCGGTTAATCACCTCCTGACCAACAGCGCGATCAACCCGCATGCCGCCGAAGCCGATACAACTGGGCGCTGCCTTAGCGGTGAACGCACCGCGGCAGCTATAGCGCTGCGTGTTGCCGCCCTTGCCGGTATATTGGACAAACAACCGCCGACCGCAGCGTGCGCAACGAAACAACCCGGGCAGCAAGGCCTCGCCACGCCTGATGGCACCGCGACCGAGGTAGCTTTTGCCATTGGCGTTATCCGCGATCAGATGCTGATTCCTTCTCGAATTCGCTCCAGGCAATGTAGCCGTCGTGGTGGTCGTGGATCAAAACCTCCCAGTCCCGCCAGTTGCGCCGCAGCACGTCGCGCGTGACGCGCTTGCGTCCGCCTTCGATCTTCACACGAGTTCCTCTGCGGCCATATGCGTAGGAACCGGCATAGACCGGGTTCGTCAGGACATGGTGCAACGTGTGATAGGAGGGCACCTTCCACTCGATTGCATGGCCACGGCGGCCCTGAGCGACTGCCGGAACGAGAACGTTCTCCTGGGCGAACCAGAGCAATACCTGACGAACCGATTGAAGCTCAGCGAACTTGCGGAAAATGAGCTGTATCCCGTCCTGCACGCGACGGTCCGGATCCTTCTCAATTCGCGCATCGTCGGTCTTCACATAGCCGACCGCCACGCTCAGAAGCAGTTCGCCGCGCCGAGCCTTTTGGCGCATTGCCTCAACAGATCTTTGGCGAAATAGCGATAGCTCCATCTCGCTCATTGTGCCCTTCATCCCGAGCAACAGCCGGTCGTTTGGCGAACGAGGATCGTATATCGCTTCCTCATCGACAATGAGCGTGCCGACCAGACCGCAAAACTCCAGCAGTGTATGCCAGTCACGTCCATTGCGGGCCAGGCGTGAGGCTTCCAGCGACACAACCGCCCCAACCCGTCCCTCACAAATCGCAGCCAGCAGCTTCTCGAAACCGGGCCGCGCCGTTCCTCCACCTGAGCGGCCAAGGTCGTCGTCAACAACCTGCACATCGTCCCAACCAAGCTGTCGCGCCCGTTCCGCCAGACCATATTGCCGCCGCTGACTCTCCAGATTGTTGTGAACCTGATAGGCCGTGGATTGACGAACGTAGACGAAGGCAGCGCGAGCCAAATGCTCAGAAGTGACCTTACTCATGGCCGCTCTCCTGGCTGCTGGTCGGTCGCTTCAATGCCTCCGTCAACAGTGTGCGAAGCAGCGTGATGGCTCTCTGGCGCTCGGCCTCGCTTATCACGGCGACCGGTTTGGACGCGGCGAACAGGTCGGTCTGTGGCCAAAGCTGCTTTGCCATTGTCGATTCCCCCAAGGTCGTGCTTGCCCGGACGGCACGCTAGGAGGTCGTCGACGAGATCGCGTAGCAGGATCAGTGGCGGAATGGGCAGGCGGGGCTGCTCCGTAACAGCAATGCTGCTGGACGCCGGATCGAGCATCCAGGCCGGAATTTGTGTTGTGCCGGCGCATTGCTGGCGAATGATGTGATAGCGAATGCCGCCGTGCTCATACTCGCCGGTCACCACAACAGTCCGACCAGCCATCGGATGAAACGGATAGGCTACCTCAACCTCGAAGGTCGGAAACCCGGCATTATGGCCCCGGTTCGGACGAAGGGGGCGCAAACTGGGCGGCAATCGCGTCGCTTGTCGAGACCTGCAAACTCAATGGCGTCGACCCGCAGCGCTACCTCGCTGATCTGCTGACCCGTCTGGTTAACAATTGGCCGCAGGCGCGCATCGACGAACTCATGCCCTGGTGTTGGGCTGCGACAAATCCCGCCTGACCGTCAAGACAGTTTGCCAACGGCCACGGCGCTCCGCTTACGCAGCAGGTGCGCAAGCCGCGCGACAAGGCCAAGGTCGAGGTGGCCGTGCAGCTTGTGTAGCGTTGGGTGCTGGCCCGGCTGCACCACCAGCGGTTCTTCTCGCTGGCCGAGCTGAACACCGCGATCGGCGCGCTGATCGAAGCGCTCAACAACCGCACGATGCGCCACCTCAACGCCAGCCGGCGGGCGCTGTTCGAGGCCACCGAACGCGGCGCGCTGCTGCCACTCCCTGCGGAGCCCTATGTCTATGCCGAATGGCGCCCCTGCCGGGCCGGCATCGACCACCATGTCGAGCTGTATGGACATTGGTATTCGGTGCCCTCCCGCCTGGTGCGCGAGGCGATCGAGGCCGGCTTACGGAGCAGACGGTGGAGCTGTTCCACCGCGGCACGCGCATCGCCTGCCATATCCGCAGCCCACTGCGTGGACCACCTTGGCCCGCGCCCTGGAAGAGATGCGCCGACAGCCGGACAGGGGCGCTTTGGACTTTGAGGCGCGGCTGGCGCTGATGGTCGAGCGCGAACAGCTCGAGCGCGACAGCAAACGTTTGCAAACCAGGCTGCGCTTCGCCGGCCTGCGCGTGCAGGCGACGCCTGAGGATGTCGATTATCGCGCCGCCCGCGGCCTCGACCGGGCGCTGTTCCAGACCCTGACCGGCGGCGCCTGGATCGAGCGGCATGAGAACCGGCTGGTCACCGGCCCGACCGGCACCGGCAAGACCTGGCTGAGAGGTACCTCGTAAGCTGGCCGCCTCCCGCCGCGCATCGCGCCTGGCCAAACTGCTGCCGGATCTGGACATGTGGCTGCCCCTGGTGCGCCAACTGTGCCCGGCACGATCCTGGCCGGAGGTGCTCATGAGTGTGAATGCGGCCCTGCCCATGGGCGCGCGACGCTTTACGGAGGAGCGTCTGGTCGAGCGCCGTGCGGCTGCTGGCGGGCGAAGGGCTGGCTGCGCGTTCCGGTGGATCGTGAACACTGATTCCGTTTGATCGTGAACATCCAATCCAGTTGATCGTGAACGCCATTCCGGTGGATCGTGAACACCGGTTCCGGTGATCATGAACGCCGTCCGGAGCGTCACGATGGGTCGCTGCTGCTGACAGTCTTCAACCACGGGTAGTCCCGATCCTTTGCCGAGCAGCAGGAGGATCGGGATGCCGGGCGAGAGATTGTCGATGCGGAAGATACGCGAGGTGCTGCGGCTGCGGTTTGCGCAGGGACTGAGCCAGCGGGCGATCGGGATCAGCCTGCGGCTGAGCACAGGGGCGGTGAACGCCTACCTGAGCCGTGCCCGGCTGGCGGGGCTGAGTTGGCCGTTGCCGGATGCGCTGGATGACAGCGCAGCTCGAGGCGCTGCTGTATCCGCCGCCGCCGGCGGTGGCGGCAGAGCAGCGGCCGGTTCCGGACTGGGCGGTGGTGCATCGCGAGCTGCGGCGGCCGAACGTGACGCTGGCGCTGCTCTGGGAAGAATACCGCGGCGGGCCAGGCGGCCAGGACGGGTTTGGCTACTCCTGGTTCTGCGATCTCTATCGCGAATGGGCCGGCCGGCTGAAGCCGACGCTGCGCCAGGTGCATACGGCGGGCGAGCGGGTGTTCGTCGACTTCGCCGGTCACACCATGGAGGTGATCGACGGGGCGACCGGAGAGATCCGCCGCGCCGAGATCTTCGTCGCCGTGCTGGGCGCCTCGAGCTACACCTTTGCGCGAAGCGACCTGGACGCAGTCGCTGCCGGACTGGATTGCGCGCGCACGTCAACATGCTGGCGTTCATCGGCGGCGTGCCGCGGCAGATCGTCAGCGACAACCTGCACGCCGGGATCACCCGGGCCTGCTTCTACGAGCCGCTGGTCAACCGCACCTACGCCGACATGGCGTCGCACTACGGCACCGCGGTGATCCCGGCGCGGCCGTACAAGCCGCGCGACAAGGCCAAGGTCGAGGTCGGCGTCCAGGTGGTGCAGCGCTGGATCCTGGCGCGGCTGCGCAACCGGCGGTTCTTCTCGCTGGCCGAACTGAACCAGGCGATCCGCGAACTGGTCGATCAACTGAACGACCGGCCGATGCGCGGCTGGGGCACCACCCGACGCGCGCTCTACGAGCAGCTCGATCGGCCCGCGCTGCGGGCGCTGCCGCCGGCACCCTATGAATACGCCGACTGGAAGCGCTGCCGGGTGAACCTCGACTACCACGTCGAGATCGACAAGCACTTCTATTCGGTGCCGTTCCGGCTGCTGCGCGAAGAGGTGGAGGCGCGCATCACGGCGAAGACGGTGGAGATCTTCCACCGCGGCAAGCTGGTCGCGACGCATCTGCGCAGCCTGCGCCCGTATCGGCCGACCACGGTCGCCGAGCACATGCCGAGTTCGCACCGGCGCTACCGCGACTGGACGCATGAGCGGATCCTGCGCGAAGCCGCCGCGATCGGCGACGACACCGCGGCGCTGGTCGAGATCATCCTGCGCTCGCGCCCGCATCCCGAGCAGGGGTTCCGCTCCTGCATCGGCATCCTCGGGCTGGCGAAGCGCTACGACGCCGAGCGGCTGGATGCCGCCTGCGCACGGGCGCTGGCGCTGGGCACCCGCTCCTACAGCTCGGTCGCCGCGATCCTGAAGAATGCTCAGGAAAGGAAGCGCGCGCGAACCGGACCAGCCCCAGCCTGTTCCACGAGAACATTCGCGGCCCCGGCTACTACCATTGAAAGGAAAGACGATGCTGATCCACCCCCTGGCCGAGCGCCTGCGCGGCCTCGGCATGGCCGCCATGGCCGATGCGTTCCTCGAGATGCAGAGCAATTCCGCCGCCGCCGACCTCTCGCGCGAGGACTGGCTCGGCCTGCTGCTCGACCGCGAAGTGACCGCGCGCGACAACAAGCGTCTTGGCCGACGGCTGAGCCAGGCCCGGTTGCGCCAGAACGCGGTGGTCGAGGACACCGACTTCCGCGCACCGCGCGGTCTGGACCGTGCCCTGTTCCACAAACTCGCCGGCTGTGACTGGATCCGTCACAGCCAGCACTTGGTGATCGGCGGTCCGACCGGCGACGGCAAGTCCTGGCTGGCCTGCGCGCTGGGCCACAAAGCCTGCCGGGAAGGCTTCTCGGTGCTGTATCGGCGCGCGCCGCGGCTGTTCGCCGAACTCGCCACCGCCCGTGGCGAGGGCACGGCTGCCGCGCATGCTGGCGACGCTGGAGCGCACCCGGCTGCTGATCATCGACGACTGGGGGCCGGAACCGCTGACCGCCGAGCAGCGCCGCGACCTGCTGGAGATCGTCGACGACCGCTACGAGAAGGGATCGCTGCTGGTCACCAGCCAGGTTCCCGTGGCCCGCTGGCATGAACTCATCGGCGACCCGACGATCGGCGATGCCATCCTGGATCGCGTCGTTCACCGCGCCCACCGCATCGAGCTGAAGGGACCCAGCCTGCGCAAACGCCACGCCGTCAGTGATCCGGGGGAGGAAGAAAGCTTGACGAGCGCAAAGCAAAAGTGACACGGGACAACCGTCAGTGGCAGCAATCACCATGACCACCGCCGGCTTACCTACGCCTGCTCAGGCAGCGGCAAGCGAGTATTCATGATCACCGGAATCGGTGTTCATGATCGAACGGATTAACCGTTCACGATCACCGGAATGCGCAGGGCTGGCAGAGCCAGAACTGCTGACAGCCTCACTCCGGCGCGTCTCTCAGCGGGGCAGGGATGCCCGCAGCCGCGCTGTGGAAATGGCCGCCGCTTTGGCTGCGGGGCGCCCCGATCTCACCCTGGCCGAACTCGGGGCTGAACTGATCGGCCTGCGTCATGTTCCGCCCAGGGGCGGGCAGGCCTGGGCGCCTTCGTCGGTCAAGGCTCTGCTCGATCAGGCCCGCACGTTGGGTTTGCTGGCCGCGTTAGCACCCGGGCAACACGGCCATACGCGTGGGGTGCCAGAACAATCCGTCCACACACATGGAATGGTCGAACAACAAAAATCAGGCCGCCCGATGATGCAGTAAGGCTTCGTTCATATATTCTGAAATGATAACCATGTCCCAGACAGCCCGAAGTTTAGGCAATCATTTCAAAGCGCAGGTTTCCTGCGGGTGAAAATGCGATGCGGGATGGTTTCTCCTCAGACTTATCCACAGAAAATGTGGATTAAAATGGCGTTGGTGCATTCCAAAGTCCGGGGGCATGATTGGATGCCCGTCTCTTTCCTCGCTCGGACCTCCCGATACCGCACAAGCATAACACGATCGCCGTCACCACATCCCGAAGATGGCGTTCAAGGTGCAGAACTGGGTGGCGTATGAGGCAGGATTGCGTCGGCGTGGCAACCTGACCCTGTGGATCGAGGACGGCGCACTGGAACATTGGCAGACCAGTGGACCAGGCGGTCAGGCCAGCTACACGGACGTGGCCATCCAGACCAGCCTGATGCTGCGCACTGCGTTCAAGCTGCCGCTGCGGCAGACCGAAGGGTGATGGCATCGGTGTTCACGTTGATGGAGCTGACGATCTCGAGCGCCTGACCACACCACGGTCAGCCGTCGCGCGGTGACGTTGCCGGTGGTCCACCCAGTACAGGTGCCGCCGGGTCCGTTGCACGTGTTGATCGACAGTACCGGTCTGCAGGTCTATGGGGCGGGTCAATGGCTGGAAGCGAAACATTACGCGAAGGCGCACCGGAAATGGCGCAAGCTGCATCTGGCGGTCGATGCCGCAAGCGGCATGATCATGGCGCAGACCCTGACGGATCAGGACACCGCCGATCCGTCCCAGGTAGCGCCACTGCTGGATCAGATTGACGGCGAGATTTCCAAGGTGACGGCCGATGGTTCGTATGATGGCACCCTACTTACCAGACGATCGCGGCGCACGGCGATGGCATCGAGGTGGTGATCCCACCACGCTCGACCGCTGTGCCAAACAGCGACGTGAATTCACCCACACAGCCTGATTGTCATCTGGTGATGATCACGGAACGGGGGCGACTGGCTTGGCAGGCCGCCACGGGCTACGGCCAACGCGCGCTGATCGAAACAACGATGGGCCGTTACAAAGCGTTGATCGGGCCTCGACTACGAGCCCGCGGCTTCGCTGCCCAGCAGACCGAGGGGGCCATTGGTGTGGCGGTCCTGAACCGGATGTTGGCGGCTGGACGCCCGGATCCTGTCCGTTGCCAGTCGGTCATCGCATAACAGCTTGGGGTTGGGGCAATCTCGCCCTTCAACCGGAAGTGCACCAACGCCCTCTGCCTGCCATATCCGTCATATCCCACCCAGGCGGGAGCGGAAACTTTGCAACAGAACCGGCTTGATCACCCGCTCCGCTCGGCAACCTCCTCGGCAGATTCCCCTTCGAGCGGCGGCTGGCTGCGCAAATGTGCATTGCGATCCTGCGCTTCGATAAACACCCGCCTTACCTCGGGGTGAGCAGCCTTGATACGACGCTCGATGCGGGTCACGGCCTGCTCGACTTCAGCCGCCGTGCCGCTGTCCCGAAAATCCAGGCTGAGCGCCACCAGCACGTCTTCGGGACCGAAATGCATGGTGAGGATTTCGTTTGGACGCGCGACAGCGGATTCTGCCGCCACAATCGCGCGAATGCTCGCCTGCACCTCCGGCGAGGCCCCTTCACCGGTCAACAGCGATTGGCATTCAAAGGCCAAAAATGCGGCCGTGCCGGCGAGGATGAAGCCGATCAGAAGAGAGGCGGCGCCGTCCAATACTGGCATGTCGAGATACTGGCTTAGCAGTAAGCCGCCCAGCGCCACAAGAAGGCCGAGCATCGCGGCCGTGTCCTCGAACAGCACGGTGAACACGGTCGGGTCTTTGCTCTGTCGCACAGCACGAAGCCAGCTGAGCTTGCCCTTAACCTGGCGGAAGGCACGCAGCGCGACGACCCAGACGGCACCTTCAAACACAAGCGCCAGGCCGAGCACGATATAATTGATCCATATATTTTCGACCGGATGCGGCGTGCGGATCTTGGCCACGCCCTCCACAACAGACACACCGGCACCCACACCAAAGATCAGAACCGCGACGACAAATGTCCAGAAATAGAGCTGTAAGCCATGTCCGAACGGATGCCGGGCATTGGCGGGGCGTGCAGCGCGGTTGATACCGAGCAGGAGAAGCAGCTGATTGCCGCTATCGACCGTCGAATGGATCGCCTCGCTCAGCATGGCCGCACTGCCGGTAAAGGCAGCCGCGGCGAACTTGGTCGCGGCGACGAGAAGATTGCCGCCTAAAGCGGCATAGATAACGGTTTTTGACGAGTGTCTGGCCATGTGGTGTTAGATGGCCCCGGCGACCGAGAATGCATGCAATCCCTGCCAGCCAACGTAAACACCGATGCAGATGATGACGGCCAGATGCCCGAATGAGACCGCGATCACGATGCTCGCCACAACCCAGAGAAATGCGATGGTCTTCATGCCGACGGTTTGTTCCAGACCGGCAGCAGGATCAACCTCTGCTGCTGTCTCGCTTAGAGCATATCCCAGTAGGAATGAGAGAGGCACCTACCCATATTGTGTGGCATGACGAAGCATTCTAAGCAAAGCGCGTGCTGGAATTCAAAAAAATACTCTATGTTCATGCCTTAGCTTTCACATAACGATCGTTGTAATGGCGCTATCGACCGGACTCCAGACTTGATAAACAAAGGGAGTACTACGTTATGGGCATCCTGGACGGCAAGGTTGCGATCATAACCGGCGGCACCAGTGGTATCGGCGCTCGTTCAGTCGAACTGTTTGCCCAAGAAGGCGCAAAGATCATGGTGGCGGGGCGACGCCACGTTGAGGGCGAGGAGATCGCGGCACAACTCGGCGCCAATGTTAGCTTCTGCCAGACGGACATGCTTGAGGAACCGCAGGTCGAGGCATTGGTCGACCAAACTCTGCGTGAGTTTGGCCGTCTGGACTGCCTTTTCAACAACGCCGGCGGCGGGGGGCCGCGCACAGCCGGCATCGCCGATCTCAACATGGGCGCCTTCGATGCGCAGATCGCCATCAACCTGCGCAGCGCAATGCTGGGCATGAAATACGCAGCGCGCGTTATGCAGGCGCAGCGCTTTGGTAGCATCATTAACACGGCGAGCCTTGGAGGCCTGCGAACAGGTTTTACACCTTTGCCCTATGCCGCAGCGAAAGCGGCCCTGATCCACGCCACACGCTGGGTCGCGAGTGAGCTGGGTCCGCACAACGTCCGTGTGAACAGCATCAGTCCTGGCGGCATTGTAACAGGAATATTTGCCAAGGGCGGCGGAATACCGCCCGAACAGGCCGACAAGGCCCTCGAACGGCTTCGGGAGTATTTTGCGACGATCCAGCCGATCCCGCGCGCAGGCCTCCCGGACGACGTTGCCAGCGCTGCCCTTTACCTCGCCAGCGATGCGTCGAGCTTCATCAACGGACATGACCTGGTTGTTGATGGCGGGATGGGAATGGGTCAGGGCTGGGAAGAATTTGTAGCGTTCCGCGCAGCGATCGGCAGAAGCGTGAGCTGTTGACGACTCGCTGGCTGATGCACCGATTTTCTTGAGTTATAAACTGCAGATGCGCGGGAGCGCGTGTCGCATAGCCACACTATAATGCCCCGCGCGGTGGCGTGAACCGACAGCCCGGTGACAGATAGGGTAATCTGTCCTGACAACATATTGAAAAGAGGTGGTTCATCGGACCGATCGTGCAGAGATGGCTGTCCGAGGCTACACCGGGGCAACGGCAGGTCCGGGTGCCGGCGCCGGGGGCGATAGTTCTTACGCGGCTTTGGCTTGCGGTCCGTATGCCCCTCCTGCGCCATACCCGGGTCGTCGATCGGATGACGGGTAACGGAGCAGGCAAGTTGATCATCACACGGCACCCCCTCAACCGGGAGCAGCAGGACTTGCTGGAGGCATATAACGGCGCGAGGGAAGAATACGTCAGACTGACCGAAGAGGTCGCGCGCAGGACGGCGGCGGTGCAAGGGAATCATCGAGTAGGGCCGCCGCAGGAACTGGTGGATGCCGTCGCGCGGGCCAAGCGCCGCTACGACCGGGCCGCGCAGCTCACCAAGAAGGTTGCGCGCCAGCGGGCGCGTTCGGTCTGATCGGCGGGTTCATAGCCGAGAGGCCGCGGCCTATGTCATTCTGAAAGGCCCCTGCGCCGACCTGATAGGCGTGTTGCTGTCCAATTTGACCGCGCTGACGCGCGCTGTCTCGTTCGAACTCTTGCGAGGTGTCCTCGTTGCCGACGGCTATGGCGCACGGAGATATTGGCCCGGCGAAAGTGAAGCTTTGAATGGACAAAAAGGGAAATCTCCGATTTCCCCGGGGTATGAAACACCCAGGACCCCGCGATCCCGCCTCCCCCCTGTGCCAATGTGACAGTAAACCCTCTACCCAATGCCGAGATTGCGATGAGAAATAAGTTGCCAAATGTCAT
>CAVWTC010000004.1:0-30683 GCA_963757645.1 uncultured Actinomycetota bacterium | reverse complement strand
GAGGTGACCTGCTCGGCGTCGGCTCCGGGGGCCAGCGCGGCCCAGATCACCAGTGGCGCGGCGGCCGGCGCCAGCTTCGCCAGCGATGCCCCGGTGAGCACGAAGGAGCCACCGCCCAGGCCCTGCTCGGTCAGCGCACCCGCGGCCACCGAGAACGTCCCGGTCCGTCCGCCGACGGTGATCCTCACCCGGTCCCCCACCGACAACTCCCCGGACAGCAGGTAGCCGGGCACCAGCACAGAGTCGTCCCGCAGGTCGGCCGGGACCTGCGCAAGGACGGCATGCGCGGCGTCACTCAGGCCGAGCACGGTGCCGCCCGTGGCCACGTCCTCACCTGTGGGGCCGGCGATGTCCGCCGTTGCGCCGGGGAGCGCGGAGGTCGCGCGCAGCCCGGGCTGTGCGGCAACGGCATCGATGACGGCACCGGCGATGGCATCCCCCGCGCCGTTGATGGAGATGTCGACGGGATACCGCCCCGTCAGCGCCCGATCCAGTGAGGCCTGAGCACTCGCCGCGCCGACCTGCATGGTCACGATCAGACCGACCCCGAGCATCAGGGCGGCGGCAGTGGCCGCGGCCCGTCCGGGATTGCGCCGGCCGTTCAGCGCGGCGAGTCGCCCGGGCACCCCGGCCAGGCCGGCCGCCATCCCGACCAGCCGAAGCAGCGGCGGCACGAAGGTCGGGCTGAGCAGCAGGATGCCGACGGCGGACAGAGCTCCGCCGCCGAGGGCGAGCAACACCTGGTTGCCGAGCACGGCCATCGCCAGCAGCGCCAGACCGACCGACGTCAAGAGCGCTGCAACGACAACCCTGCGGCGCCCCGCCCGGCGGCGCGGCGCGTCCTCCGGAACGGATTGCAGCGCGACCAGCGGTGCGACGCGCATTGCCGCGGACGCCGGCGCCACGGCGGCGAGCACGGTGAGCAGCACCCCACCGGCGGCGGTGACGGCCAACCCGACCGTCGGCAACACGGGCCAACCGTCGGCGAGGCCGGTCACTCGTGCACCGAGCCACCCGACTCCGCTGCCGACGCCGATCCCGAGTACCGAGCCACCGACGCCGATCAGGCCGGCTTCGACGAGCAGATCCCGGCGGACCTGACCGGATGTCGCACCGACGCAGCGGGAGAGGGCGATCTGCCGACGGCGCTGGGTGATCAGGATGGTGAAGGTGTTCGCGATGACGATCCCCGCCGCGACGACGGCGATCACCGCGAAGCCCAGCAGCACGATGGCCAGGATGTCGACGCCGCTGGTGAGGTTGGCGATCGCCTGGTCTGCGCGCTCGTCGGCGCTCTGCACGACCGCGGTCGCGCCGACCGCCGCCTCGACACCACTGCGGAGATCGGTTGTCGATACGTCGTTGCCGGCGAGTACGGCGATCGGCGCGTCGGCGACCCCACCCCAGGCCGCGGCGAGATCAGCGATCAGGCTCGCGGACACGAAGGCGGTCGGTTGCGCGCCGCTGAAGACCGACGACGAGGTGTCGGCGATGCCGACAACCGTAAGGTCGCGCGCCGGTTGGTCATCGGATCCGGTCGTCACCGAGAGCTGTTGCCCAACAGCGAGATTCGCCGCCGTTGCGGTCGATCGGTCGACCAATACCTCGTCGGCGCCGGCGGGCCACCGACCTTTCTCCAGGCTGAACCAGCGGAGCCGGTCGTCATCCGCAACCACCTGCAGCGCAATGGTTCCGTGTGACTCGGCAGCGGTGTACGAGGCGTATCCGGTGGGCATGCTCTCGGCGTGCGCCACGCCCCGAACGGCCCGCACCCGGGTCAGGACGTCGTCTACAGAGGCGGTGGAGTCGGCATTCGGCGTGACGATCAGGTCGGCGCCCCGGTACGGCGCGGCGACGCTGTCGGCCAGGGCCGAGCGGTAGGTGGCGCTGAACACCAGGGTGGCGGCAACGAAGCCCACGCCGAGCACGACCGCCAGCGTCACAGCGACGAAACGGCTGGGATACGAACGGATCTGGGACAGGGCAGGAGTGAGGGCTGCTTTCGATGCTGTACGCATCGTCAGGCCCCCAATGTGCGCATCGCGGCCAGCACGTCATCGGCCGTGGGGTCGGCGATCTCCCCGGCGAGCCGGCCGTCCGCCAGCAGCACGACGCGGTCGGCGTACGACGCGGCGATCGGGTCGTGGGTGACCAGCACGATGGTCTGTCCCGACTCCCGGCTGCTGGTCCGCAGGTAGCTCAGCAGCATCTGCCCGGTGCGCAGGTCGAGTGCGCCGGTGGGTTCGTCGGCGAACACGACGTCCGGGCCCGTGATCAACGACCTGGCGATGGCGACCCGTTGCTGTTGCCCGCCGGAGAGCTGGCTGGGCCGGTGGCGCAGCCGATCGGTGATGCCCAGAGACGTTGTCAGGGAGTCGAAGTGGGCGCGGTCGACGCGTTTCCCCGACATCTCCAAGGGCAGCAGGATGTTCTGCTCCGCGGTCAGCGTCGGCAGCAGGTTGAACGACTGGAAGACGAACCCGACGCGTTCGCGGCGGACCAACGTCAGGGCGCGATCGGGCAGCGAGGTGAGCTCCTGCTCACCGAGCCACACCGACCCGGCGGTCACCGTGTCCAGGCCGGCAAGACAGTGCATCAGCGTCGACTTCCCGGAGCCGGACGGGCCCATGATGGCGCTGAACGAGCCGGCGGCGAACTCCACGCTGACCCCGTCGAGCGCCCGCACCGCGGTGCTGTCGCTACCGTAGATCTTCACCACCCCGGTGGCGGCCGAGGCCGGTCGCGTTCGGGTGGCTGCCCCGGTTGGCACCCCAGTCGGCACCCCAATCGGCACCCCAATCGGCACCCCAATCGGTATTGCTGGCGTCATGACGCGAAACTCCCTGAGCTGAGGCCGCTTCCCCACTGCTGCGGGGAGATGACGGCACCCAGCACGCTAGGGGCGCGGGCCGCGGCTGCCATCGGAGCGCGGGCCCCGTTTCGGCATACCGGCTACGACCGTGGGTGGACCCGGTGCGGTGCCGACGCGACGGCGGTCGCAGCGGGGTTCGTGGCCAGCCGGGCTCAGCCGCGCCGCACCAGTCCGCTCTCGAAGGCCAACACCACCAGACCGACCCGGTCCCGGCGGTGCAACTTGGCCAGCAGCCGGCCGATGTGGGTCTTGACCGTTGCCTCCGCCATGAACAGCCGGGTGGCGATCTCGGCGTTCGTGGCGCCGGCCGCGACCTCCACCAGCACCTCCCGTTCGCGGTTCGTCAGCGATCCCAGCAGCACCCGGTGCCGATCCGGTTCGATCGGTCCACCGGGCAGCGCATGGGTGACCTGCTCCAGCAGCCGGCGGGTCGCGCTGGGGGCGACGACGGCATCCCCGGCGGCGACCGAGCGGATCGCGCCGAGCAGTTCATCGGGTCGCGCGTCCTTCAGCAGGAACCCGCTGGCCCCTGCCCGGAGCGCGGCGAACACGTACTCGTCGAGGTCGAAGGTGGTCAGCACCAACACCTTCGGAGCGTTCGCCGGGCCACCGGGACCTCCGGTGATCCGGCCGGTGGCCTGCACGCCGTCCAGCACGGGCATCCGGACGTCCATCAGCACGACATCCGCCGTCGACCGGGCCGAGCCGGCCGCGTCGGTCGACGCGGCGCCCGTCGACGCGGTGCCGGTCGACGCGGTGCCGGTCGAAGAGGTGCCGGTCGAAGAGGTGCCGGTCGAAGAGGTGCCGGTCGAAGAGGTGCCGGTCGAAGAGGTCGGTATCGAAGACGTGCCGACGGCCGCGACCGCCTGGGCGCCGTCGGCGGCCTCGCCGACGACGGTCATGTCCGGCTGGGCGTCGACGAGCATCCGGAAGCCGGCCCGGACCAGGGCCTGGTCATCGACGAGAAAGACCCGGATCGTCATCGGGTCCCGTCGACCGTCGCGGCGGTGACCCCGGATCGGGCGGCGGCGCCGTGCCCGCCCTCGCCGACGGAAAGGTCAACGGTCGAGGAAGGGCCGTCGGCCGACGAGCCGGCCGAAGCATCGGCACCGGCAGCGGAGCCACCACGCGCGCCGGCAGCTGAGCGCGCGTCGACAGCCGGAGAGTCGGACCGGTCGGGCGGCAGCGGCAGCGTCGCTGCCACCCGGAAGCCGCCGCCCTGCCGTGGACCGGCGACCAGGGTGCCGCCGTGCACCCTCACCCGCTCCCGCATCCCGACCAGCCCGTGCCCGCCGCCACCGTCAACCGCCGGCGCAGCCGCGGCACCCCGGCCGTCGTCGGTCACCACCAGCTCGAGATGTGCTGGCGCAAAACGCACCTCGACGTGAGCCGACGCGGCCGGCCCGCCGTGCCGCAGCACATTTGTCAGGCCTTCCTGCGTCACCCGGTACACCGTCAGCCCCAGCGCGGGCGGCAGCGGACGCTGGTGCCCGGACACGGCGAGCGTCACATCCACGCCGGTGCCGGCCACCTGCTCGATCAACCCGGGCAGCTCCGGGATGCCGGGTGAGGGTGCGTAGGCCTCCGGCGGGTTGCCCGGGGCAGAGGACCGTGCAGCAGCGGCGCCCGGGTCGGCCGCCGCCGGAGCCGCCCCGGAGCGCAGCACGCCGACCAGCCGGCGCATCTCGGCCAGCGCCTCCCTGCTGGTGGCGGCGATCGTGTCCAGCACCACCGGCGCGATGTCGGCCCTGTCCGGTGCCGCGCGGACCGCGGCCGCCGCCCCGTCCGCCTGCACCACGATCACCGTCAACGAGTGGGCCACGATGTCGTGCAGCTCGCGGGCGATGATCGTCCGCTCCCGGGCCGCGGCCATCTCCGCGCGCTGGTCGCGTTCCACGGCCAGCAGCCTGTTGCGTTCCTCGAGTGCCGCCAGCTGCTCTTCGACGTGCTCGCGCTGATCGCGCTGCCGGGCACCCAGCAGGTAGGCGGCAGACACTGCGCCGAATCCGGCGGCGAAGCCGATCGCCGCGAATCCCGGGACGTCAGCGCCGAACCACAGCACCGCGGCGGCACCGGCACCGCACACCGCTGCCGCCCACGTCGCGATGCCCCACCAGCGGGTGCGGACGTGCGCCGCCGCGGCGTGGACGACGACGACCACCACGACGTCCCCCAGGACCGGCCCGAACACCACCGTCAGCTGCCAGACGCAGAGCAGGGCGACGACGACGGACACGGTGCGCGGCAACGACCGCCTGGCGAACAGCGGCACGACCAGCGCAACGCTGAACAGCATCTCGACCCGCTGCCCGGACGCGACGTAGCCGAGCACGGTCAGCACGAGCAACAGGCCCGCGATGATGGCGTCGCCGACCCAGCGGTTGACCTCCAACCAGCGATTGAGACTCCGCAGCATGGTCGAAGGGTAGGACCCGGAACCCCGGCCTGGGATCCACCCGCGGGCGGACCGCGCACCGGGAAGACCGACCCGAGAACCACATCCCTGACAACCACAGAGTTCGGGCACGTCCAGCCCGGCGAACACACTTCGCGGTGGCCCGATCCGGTGCGACCGTCGGGCTTCGACGTTCCAGTCTCTCTCCGGAGGTCAACACCATGGTTTCGACCCAACCCAGCAACGGCGGCGGCCCCAGCACCACGATGGCGCCGCCCGTCGCCGCCGCGTCCTCCGCCGATCCCCCGGGCGAACTCCCCGGTTCCATGCGGGTCAGCGTGCTGCACGGACCCGGCAAGGTCGTGCTGGAAGAACGCCCGGTACCCCGTCCCGGCCCGGGCGAGGTGCTGGTGCAGATCGGCTCGGTCGGCATCTGCGGATCCGACGTGCACTACTACCGGCACGGCCGGATCGCGGAGTACGTCGTGCGGGAACCGCTGGTGCTCGGGCACGAAGCGGGCGGCCGCATCGCGGCGGTCGGGCCCGGTGTCGACCCCGGCAGAATCGGCCAGCGGGTCGCGCTGGAGCCCGGCGTGCCGTGCCGGCTCTGCCGGGAGTGCAAGGCCGGCCGCTACAACCTCTGCCGCGACGTGCGATTCTTCGCCACCCCGCCGATCGACGGGACGTTCGCCGAGTTCGTCCCGCTGGCAGCGGATTTCGCCCATCCGGTGCCGGACAGCCTGTCCGACGACGGTGCGGCCCTGATCGAGCCGCTGTCCGTCGGGGTGTGGGCCTGCGAGAAGGCGCAGCTGGGCGCCGGCAGTCGGGTGCTGATCAGCGGGGCCGGCCCGATCGGGATCATGACCGTCCAGGTGGCGCGCGCGCTCGGCGCCACGGAGATCGTGGTGTCCGACGTCGCGCCGGCCCGGCTCGAGGCCGCCGGCAGCTTCGGCGCGACCAGGACGCTGGACGCCCGCACCGACGCGGCGGAGATCGACGGGCTCGACGTCGACGCGGCCATCGACTGCTCCGGCGCGCCGCCGGCGATCAGCCAGGCCATCCGGGCGATCCGGCCGGCCGGCCGCTTGGTGCTGGTCGGGATGGGCGCCGACGAGGTCACCCTGCCACTGGGACTGATCCAGGGCCGGGAGATCACCGTCACCGGCACCTTCCGGTACGCCAACACCTACCCGACGGCCATCGCGCTGGCGGCATCCGGCCGGGTGGAGCTGGACCGGATGGTGACCTCGCGGTACGGGCTCGACGAGGCGGAGCGGGCGCTGTCCCTGGACGCCGACCCGACCGCGATGAAGGTCGTGGTGCTGCCGGGCGGCAGACGGACAGCAGACACCCGATGACGACCGGAAGTCCGACGCCCGGCGGCCCGTCGCCCGAACTCCCACACACAACGGTCGCCGTTTCAAGGCCTTTCGGGCAGGTGGGCTGCCCGAATTGACGGGTCCTGGCTCTCCGGGCGCGGTTTGATCTGCCCGCATCCGGGCAACAATCGGACTACCGGATGTGACGACAACCACTCGACGCGTGATCGGCGACGGACCATTGTGAGAGCCGCAGCACCGGGATCGGCACTTCTCAGTCGGGAAAGCGGGTGAGGTCGACGCAGACCAAGCAGGGCGAGGAGCGGCGGCGGTTGATCCTGGACCACGCCCGCGGCACCGGCCATATCGAGGTCTCCGAGGTCGCCGTCAGGCTCGACGTGGCCGCCGAGACCGTTCGGCGCGATCTCAAGGTGCTCGAAGAGCACGGGCTGGTCCGCCGGATCCATGGCGGCGCCTACCCGGTGGAAGGGGCCGGCTTCGAGTCCAACATGGATCACCGCAGTGGCCACCGGGTACCGGAGAAGCGGCGGATCGCGGTCGCCGCCGCCGACAACCTCGGTGACGCCGAAACCGTGTACCTGGACGAAGGTTTCACCCCGCAACTGGTCGCCGAGGAACTCCTGCAGCTGCGCCGCCCGCTGACCGTGGTGACCTCTTCGCTGACGGCGGCCGGACTGCTCGCCCCGGCGGAGAACATGTCGGTGATCCTGCTCGGCGGACGGGTCCGGGGCCACACGCTCGCGACGAACGACCACTGGGCGATCGGCATGCTCTCCGACCTGGTCATCGATCTCGCCGTCCTCGGCACGAACGGCATCTCCCGGGATCGCGGCCTGACCACGCCCGTGCCGGCGGTGTCGGCCGTCAAGCGGAAGGTCGTCGAGGTCTCCCGCCGCCGGTTGTTCGTCGGCGTGCACACGAAATTCGGCATCAACAGCTTCTGCAAGTTCGCCGACGTCGCGGACTTCGAAACCCTCGTCACCGACACCGGCATGTCCTCGCACGACGCCCACCGCTACAGCGCACTCGGACCCACCGTGATCCGGGTGTAAGACACCACCGCCAACGACAGCCACGAATACAGACACAGCCAGCACCGCCCGACCGGGGTTCCCGGGCCGGTGGTTCAGCGCACCCGCACGCACGATCAATGGAGAGGACGACTCATGCGACTGCATTACCGCAGAGCCCCCCGGGACCCAGCGCCAACCGCCCGCGCGGCCACCGACCGGGGGGTTCGCCGACGGGCGCTTCCAGGACGGGGCGGCAGAGCAATTGCGGTGGCCACCGCACTCCTGCTGGCCACCACCGCGTGCACCGCCGGCGCCGGCGGGAAGTCCGACAGCGGCCGGTCGATCAACGTGCTGATGGTCAACAACCCGCAGATGGTGGACCTGCAGCGGTTGACCGCGGAGAACTTCACCGCCGAGACCGGGATCGTGGTGAATTACACGGTGCTTCCGGAGAACGACCTGCGGGACAAGGTGTCGCAGGAATTCACCAGCCAGGCCAATCAGTACGACGTGGCGACGCTGTCGAATTTCGAGATCCCGATCTACGCCGGCAACGACTGGCTGTACCCGCTGGACGACTTCGTCGCCCAGGACCCGGAATTCGATCAGAAGGACATCTTCCCGTCGATGACGCAGTCCCTGTCCGCGGACGGAAAGCTGTACGGCGAGCCGTTCTACGGCGAATCGTCGTTCCTGATGTACCGCAAGGACGTCTTGGACGAAAAGGGCATCAAGATGCCCGATCGGCCGACGTGGCAGCAGGTCGCGGACATCGCGGCCAAGGTGGACAACGCCCAGCCGGGTATGCGCGGCATCTGCCTTCGTGGCCAGCCGGGTTGGGGTCAGGTGATCGCCCCGCTGACCACAGTGGTGAACACCTTCGGCGGCACCTGGTTCGACAAGGACTGGAATGCGCAGGTGAATGGCCAGGGGTTCAGCGATGCCACCAACTTCTATGTGAATCTGGTCCAGCAGCACGGTGAGTTCGGTGCGCCCTCGGCAGGTTTCACCGAATGCCTGACCGCGCTGGCGCAGTCGAAGGTGGCCATGTGGTATGACGCGACATCCGCGGCCGGCAGCCTGGAGGCCGCCGATTCACCGGTCAAGGGGAAGCTCGCCTACGCCCAGGCGCCGGTGGAGAAGACCAAGGCGGCCGGCTGGCTGTATGCGTGGTCGTGGGCCATCGAGAAGAGCACCCAGAAATCCGATGATGCCTGGAAGTTCATTTCCTGGGCCTCTGGCAAGGGCTACGAGAACCTGGTCGGCAACGAGATCGGCTGGCCACGGGTACCGGCCGGCAAACGCGCCTCCACCTACGAGATCCCGCAGTACGTGGAGGCGGCCAAGGCGTTCGCCGAACCGACCCGGACGGCGATCACCGAGGCCGACCCGACGAACCCCGGGGTGCAGCCACGGCCGACGGTGGGCATCCAGTTCGTCGACATCCCGGAGTTCACCAATCTGGGAACAAAGGTGTCCCAGGACATCTCCAGTGCCATCGCCGGCCAGATCAGCGTCACCGACGCCCTGAACAGGGGCCAGGAACTCGCCACGGACGTTGGGGTGACCTACCAGCAATGACCATCCGCACGCCCAGCCGGCTGCCCATCCCCTCGATCCGCTCTCACTCGGAGGTCTTGGCATGAGTTCCACCACCGACGCCATCGCACCACCCACAACGCATGTCCCGAACCAGCTGGAGCTCACCCCGAAACAGACCTGGATCCGGCGGATCCCGCTGCTGCCGGCGCTGATCTTCACGATCATCCTGACCCAGCTGCCGTTCGTGGCGACGTTGGTCATCTCGTTCATGAACTGGAACGCCTACCGCCCCGACCAGCGAGGCTTCGCAGGCTTGTCGAACTACGCCAAGGTGTTCACCGACGCCGACCTGCTCCGGTCGGTGTGGGTGACCATCCTGATGACCGTCACGGTGGTCCTGGTCAGCCTGGTCCTCGGGTTGTGCATCGCGCTGCTGCTCAACCGGGTGTTCCGCGGCCGCGGCATCGTCCGGACCATGATGATCACCCCGTTCCTGATCGTGCCGGTCGCGGCGGCGCTGGTGTTCAAGCACGCCATCTACAACCCGATCTTCGGGTTGCTCAACGGTGTGATGACCTGGGTGTGGGGCCTGTTCGGAAGCGACAACGCACCGCAGGTGGACTGGATCACCCAGTTCCCGCTGGCCTCGATCGAGGTCACCCTGATCTGGCAGTGGACCCCGTTCATGACCCTGATCCTGCTCGCCGGCCTGCAGTCCCGGCCCGGTGAAGTCCTCGAAGCGGCATCGGTGGACGGCGCCAACCACTGGCAGATGTTCACCCACATGACGCTGCCGCACATGCGGCAGTACCTGGAACTTGCCGGCCTGCTCGGCTCGATCTACGTGATCCAGACCTTCGACGCCGTCTACACCATCACCTCCGGTGCGCTGGGCACCGCAAACCTGCCGTTCACCATCTACCAGACCCTGTTCACCGCTCAGGACTACGGGCTGGCCTCCGCGCAGGGCGTGATCGTCGTCATCGGATCCATCATCATCGCCACCTTCGCGGTGAAGAACGTCTCCAGCCTGCTGTCGGAGGACAACAAATGACCATCACCGCGCCAACGACCGAACAGCCCGCCACCCGACCGGCTCCGGACAAGCCGCAGGGCAAGAACCGGCTCGGCAAATCGGCCCTGACCACCGTCACCTGGCTGATCGGGTTGCTGTTCATCACCCCCGTGGCCTGGATGGTGCTGACCAGCTTCCACTCCGAGATCGATGCCGCCTCCAACCCGCCGGACATCTTCGCCCCGCTCACCCTGGACGGCTACCGGGCGTTCTTCGGCGGTGAGTCCGGAGCCAGCCCGTGGCCGTCCCTGATCAACTCCGCATGGGCGTCGATCGGGTCGACCGTCCTGGTGATCCTGCTGGCCATCCCCGCCGCGTACGCGCTGTCGGTGAAACCGGTCCGCAAATGGACCGACGTGATGTTCTTCTTCCTCACCACCAAGATGCTGCCCGCAGTGGCCGGGCTGATGCCGATCTACCTGATCGCCTCGGCGATCGGGCTGCTGGACAACATCTGGCTCATGGTGGTCATCTACACCGCGATGAACCTGCCCATCGCGATCTGGATGCTCCGCTCGTTCCTCGCCGACGTCCCGCCGGCGCTGTTCGAGGCGGCCTCCATCGACGGTGCAAACCTGGTGCAGACCCTGCGCCGGATCATCGTGCCGATCATCTCCCCCGGCATCGCCGCGACCGCGCTGATCTGCTTCATCTTCGCCTGGAACGAGTTGCTGTTCGCCAAGGTGCTCACCGGTGTCGTCGCGCAGACCGCCCCGGTGTACCTGACCGGGTTCGTCACCTCGCAGGGCCTGTTCCTGGCCCAGCTCTGCGCGGCCACCACGGTGGTCTCGCTGCCCGTCCTCATCGCCGGATTCGCCGCCCAGGACAAGCTCGTCCAGGGCCTGTCCCTGGGAGCCGTCAAGTGAGCAGCACCCGCACCTCCACCCCGACCGCGCTGCGCACGGCGTCCCTCGCCGACCTCCGCGAGGACATCCCACGACCGACCTACGACCGCTCCGCGGTCACCACCGGCATCGTGCACTTCGGTGTCGGCGGCTTCCACCGCGCCCACCAGGCGATGTACCTGGACCGGTTGATGAACGAGGGCAAGGCGCTGGACTGGGGCATCTGCGGCGTCGGCGTGATGCCGTTCGACGCCACCATGAAGAGGGTGATGGAGGAACAGGACTGCCTGTACACCCTGGTCCTCAAGGACCCCGACGGCACCTGGGAACCCAGGATCATCGGGTCCATCGTGGAGTACCTGTTTGCCCCGGACGACCCGAACGCCGTCATCGAGAAGATGGCCGACCCGGCCACCAGGATCGTCTCGCTCACCGTCACCGAGGGCGGCTACAACTTCCACCACGTCACCGGCGAGTTCGACGCCGAAAACCCCGCGGTGGCAGCAGATCTGGTCCCCGGCGCCGTGCCGGCCACCACCTTCGGGCTGATCACCGAGGCCCTGGTGCGGCGCCGGGACCGCGGAGTGCCGCCGTTCACGATCATGTCCTGCGACAACATCCAGGGCAACGGCCATGTCGCGCACAAGGTGTTCACCACCTTCGCCCGGCTCCGCGGGAACCGCCTGGGGTGACGATTCTCTCGGCGACTGGGTCGAGCAGAACGTGACGTTCCCCAACTCGATGGTGGACCGGATCACCCCGGCCACCACCGACCAGGACCGGGCCGACATCGCCGAGCGCTTCGGTATCGCCGACGGCTGGCCGGTGGTCTGCGAGCCGTTCACCCAATGGGTGCTGGAGGACCACTTCGTCGACGGGCGACCCCCGCTGCAGGACGTCGGCGTGCAGCTCGTCGACGACGTCGAACCATACGAGCTGATGAAGCTCCGGTTGCTCAACGCCAGCCACCAGGGGCTGTGCTACTTCGGCTACCTCGCCGGCTACCGGCTGGTGCACGACGTCGCCCAGGACCCGCTGTTCGCCCGTTTCCTGCTCGACTACATGGAGGACGAAGCAACCCCGACGCTCCGCCCGGTACCCGGCATCGATCTGGACGCCTACCGGCGGCAGCTGATCGAACGGTTCTCCAACGCCGGGGTCCGCGACACCGTCCCCCGGCTCTGCGCGGAGAGCTCCGACCGGATCCCGAAGTGGCTGCTCCCGGTGATCCGGGAGAACCTCGCCGCCGGCGGCAAGATCACCCTGTCCGCCGCGATCGTGGCCAGCTGGGCCCGGTACGCCGAGGCGGTCGACGAACAGGGCGAGCCGATCGACGTCGTCGACCGGCTCAAGGACACCCTGATCGAAGCGGCGCGGCGGCAGCGCGACGAGCCGCTGGCCTTCATCGCCAACCGCGAGTTGTTCGGTGATCTGGTCGACGACACCCGGTTCACCGAGCCGTATCTCGCGACGCTGACCGCGTTGCACGAGCGCGGCGCCCGGGCCACCCTGCAGGAGCTGCTCAGCGGGGACTGACGTCAGCGTCGCCCGTCAGCGTGGGTCCGACCGGATGTACTCCCCTGGCCCGGGCCGTTCTCACACGGTCCGGGTCAGCGGGTCCCAGCCCGCCGGCAACGGCTCCACCTGGCCGAACGTCGATGTCACCGGCACGAAGGTCGACGTCTCGGCCGACTCGAGCGTGGCGAACATCGCGTCCAGCACGTGCAGGCCCTGCTCGCCCGTCGCCCGGTGCCTGCCGCCGGTCCGCAGTGCCCGCGCCATGTCCACGACGCCGATGCCGCGACCGGCCCCCGCGTGGGCGACCGACACCGTCTCCGGATCGTGGACGCCGGCCCTGAACAGACGGACGTCCCCGCCGAACCTGTTCGGGTCGGGGAACGCGATGGTGGCATCCGAGCCGGCGATCTCCAGCACCCCGACCCGGGACAGCGGCGAGTCGAAACTGAAGGTCGCCGCGGCGATCTCACCGGCGGAGAAGTCGTAGATGGCGGTGACGAAGGTCGGCACGGTGACGTCGAAGACCTCACCCGCGCGCGGGCCGGCTCCGATCGTCCTGGTGGGCGACATCGTCGAGGCGCGCGCCGCCACCCCGGCGATCGGCCCGAACGCCTGCGTCACGGCCGTCAGGTAGTACGGGCCCATGTCCAGCAGCGGCCCGCCGCCGGCCTGGTACAGGAAGTCCGGGTTGGGGTGCCAATGATGCGGCCCGCCGGTCTGGAAGACGATCGACGCAGTCAGCGGCCGGCCGATGTCGCCGCCGCGGACCATTCGCAACGCAGTCTGCATTCCGGGCCCGAGGACGGTGTCCGGCGCGCAGCCCAGCAGGAGCCCTGTCTCCGCCGCCTGCGCGACCAGCGCCGCACCGGCTTCCCGTTCCAGTGCAAGCGGTTTCTCGTTCCAGACGTGCTTGCCCGCCGCCATCGCGGCCGATGCGACCTCGGCATGGGCGACAGGCACGGTCAGGTTGACGACGATCTCCACGTCGTCCGCGGCCAGCGCCTGCTGCACAGTGCCCGAGGCGCTGATGCCGAACTCCGCCGCCTTGGCGCTCGCGGACTGTGGGAACAGGTCGGCGACGAACCGCACCTGCACGTCGGGGTAGGTGGCGAGATGTGCCAGGTACTGCTCGCTGATCTTCCCGGCGCCGACGATCGCGACACCGACCGGCCCCGACCGATCCCGCTGCCCGGTGTTCCCGGCCGTCATCGGCTCGCCCGCAGCCCGGTTGCGAAGGAGTAGCTCTCGGCGATGCCCTGGAACAGGTCCCCGGCGTAGTCGTCGAATTCCAGCACCGGGATCTCGACGGCTGTTGCCGCGGCGATGATGTCGGCGACCGGCATGGCGCCGGCCCCGAGCGGGAGCTGTTCGGTGTTGTCCTTGCTGATCGGTCCGTCCTTGAGGTGCAGCAGCCGCACGCGGCCGCCGAGCCGGCCGAGCAGGTCCGGGACCTGCTGCCCGCCGACGGCGGCCCAATAGGTGTCGACCTCCAGCACCACGGCCGGATCGAGCAGCTCGGCGAACAGTTCCAGGCCGGGCCGCCCGTCCGGGGAGTTCTCCAGTTCGAAGGCGTGATTGTGGTAGCCGACCCTGAGGCCGTGATCGGAGGCGACGGCCGCGGCCCGGCCGAGTTCCTCCGCGACACCGCGGATGCCGTCCACCGACGCCCACCGCTCCGCAGCACTGCTCGGGGCGATGACGGTGCCCACGCCAACGGTGACCGCTGCCCGGAACACCGCATCGAGATCGACGTCGGGCCCGAGCAGCTTCGCGTGCGCGCTCGGCGCCGTCAGCCGATGTGCGTCAAGGGCCGCGCGGAGTCCGTCGGGATCGGTCAGCAGATCGAACGGCTCGACCCGGGTGAGCCCGATGTCGGCGAGTCGGGCCACCGTGCCGGGCAGATCGTCGGCCAGCTGCCGGCGCACCGAGTACAGCTGCACGGACAGGTCGGGTAGCGACACCATGAAGTCCTCCTTCAGGAGCTGGTTGCATTCATCGATCAGTGGACCGGCGGGCGGAGCCGCCGGCGGGCAGGCGGGGCGAGGCAGTGCAGTGCAGCGGTCGGCACTGTGCCCAGGTCGGCATGGGAACCCCGGATGGCGGTTGAAACCGCGGCGGTCAGGACAATAACCGTCCGACGGGAGCGGCCAGATGCGGGCGGCCCGAACTGTACCGGTCAGGAAGGCGCGACGAAAATGCAGAACGGATGACCGGCGGGATCGGCGAAGACGTACAGCGGTTCCTCCGGGTCGTCGAAGCGGTCGCGCAACACCGAGGCACCGAGCTGCACGGCCCGGTCGTGCTGAATCCTCAGCTCGGCACCGCTGGGGACCGTCAGATCGAGATGCAGCATCTGGGGGTGGTCACCTGCCGGCCAGGTCGGGCGGGGCAGCCGGGCCACCTGCTGGAACGCGAGCTGCGGACGGTCGTCGGGTCCCCGCAGCACCAGCCAGTCCGAGCCGTTGGGATCGGGCTCCCCGGCAGTGGGCGGCTCATCGCCGGGGCGGTAGCGCAGCCCGAGCAATTGCCGGTAGAACTCCGCCAGCGTCCTGGCGTCCTCGCAGTCCAGGACGACCTGGCGGAGCGCAGGGACGGTCGTGCTCAGCACGCCGGTGCACAGGAGCCGATGCCGAATGGTCGCACGGTGGAGCCGAAGGCGGGTGGTCGCACGGTCAGCTCGCGATCCGGTGCTCGGTCCACAGCAGGCTGGACAGGCTTTCGACGATGTCCAGCTCGATGCCGCATCGACCGGCCAGCCAGAGCGCCTCGCCGTGACCGCGGGCGCTGACGCCGCGGAGCCACTCCGCGGACGCCGTCATCCGGCTCGGCCGGGCTCCGACGAGATCCTTCGCCGGCGAGCAGATTTCGAACCACTCACCGGCCGGGCCGACAGCTCGCAGCCGCAGCCGGCTGACCTCCCAACCGCGCGCCCCGAAGAACTGGGCGGCCTCGAACCACTCCCGGTTGGCGGCAGCGGCCGTCGGTTCGAAATGGATCCACCACTGATGTCCGGCCACGCCACACTCCCCTCTTCGGGCCCGGCACCTGGAGAGCGGCACCGGCGGCCGCCCGCAGCTCCGGACGTGAGGTGGCCTTTCCACCACCCATCTGCTGGTACCCAGTCTGCGCCCGACTAACCCTGGATTCGCCACATACCGTCACAATTGGCAACGATTTCGCAACGGAGCGTCAGCGCGGGCTGGTGCGCCCGCCGGCGATCAGGGCCTGCAGAGTCTTTCCACCGTGGCGACCAGCGCAGCCCGGTGGTCGGCGACGCGATCGTCGTCCCCGGCCGCCAGTGAGTGCAGCGCGGGCGACGCGGTGAACCAGGACGCGACCACGCCGATCACCAGCATCAGCAGGTCGACGGGGTTGATCCCGGACCGGACCGCCCCGGACCGCTGGGCCGCCGCGAGAGCGACGACCTTCGGCCGGTACACCTCGCCCTCCGCCGCCGACACCGACGGGCGTTCCAGCATCTTCCACAACGTGAGCCGCACCAGGTCCGGATGGGACAGCATGTGGTCGAACAGCGCTCCGGCGTAGCCGGAGAGCTCCTCGGCGTGAAACGGCACCGCGTCGGCCAGCACGCCCAGCGAGTGCACCATCACGGTGTCGAAGAGCTGCTCCTTGTTGCCGTAGTAGGCGTAGATCAACCGCTTGTTCGCCCGCGCCAGCACGGCGATCCGGTCCACCCGCGCGCCGGCCAGACCGTGCTGGGCGAACTCGCGCAGTGCGGCCTCGAGCAGGCGCCGCTTGGTGTCGGTGGAGTCGGGAGGCATGGTGTCGTCACGGTAGCAGTAACTAACTGGTTATTGACAGTGCCGGACCGGTCGTGCCAGGCTCGGTAACCAATCAGTTAGAGACCCTGAAAGGCACCGACATGGCAGCAGCCACCAGCACCGGCCCGATCCTGATCACCGGGTGTTCCTCCGGCATCGGACACAGCGCGGCGATGGCGTTACACCGCGCGGGGCGCACCGTTTACGCCACAGCCCGCAGACCCGATTCGATCGCGGACCTGGCGGAGCTGGGGATCCGCACCCTTGCCCTCGACGTCACCGACGAGGCATCGATGCAGACGGCCGTCGGCACCATCGAGAGCGGGGCCGGGCCGATCGGCGTGCTGATCAACAACGCCGGCTACGGCCTGTACGGACCCGTCGAGCAGGTGTCCATGGACGAGGTCCGGCGCCAGTTCGAGACCAACTTCTTCGGTCTCGTCCGGCTCACCCAGCTCGTGCTGCCGGGCATGCGCACGGCCGGACGCGGTCGGATCCTGAACGTGTCGTCGATGGGCGGCCGGGTCACGCTGCCCGGCGGGGCGTTCTACCACGCCAGCAAGTACGCCGTCGAAGGGCTCAGCGACGCCCTGCGGATGGAACTGGCGCAGTTCGGGATCGACGTCGTGCTGATCGAGCCGGGGCCGGTCCGCACACCGTGGAACGACATCGCGGTCGGCAGCCTTGCCGACTCGAGCGGGGCAGGCGCCGGCGGCGCGGGTTCAGCTGGGGCAGGTGCTGACGGCGCTGGTGCTGACGGCGCGAGTGCTGACGGCCCGGGCTCGGGCCGCGCGGGTGCCGACGGGGCACGCGCCGGCCAGCAAAGGGAGGGTGCCGTCGATCCGTACGGTCCCTACAAGAAGGCCGTCGCCGATGCGTTCGCCACGGCCCAGAGCGGGCCGATCGGCCGGCTGGGATCGACCGCCGACGACATCGCGAAGGTGATCGTCACGGCCGTCACCGCCAAACGGCCGCGCACCCGCTACCTGATCAACGCCGTCGCCAAGACGATGGTCGCCACCCGGGCGCTGCTCCCGGACCGGTTGTCCGACAGGGTCATCGGCCTGCAGTACGGCCTGCCCAGGTAGGCCGTCTGCCGCCCCCGGGCACGTGTCGGCGCGCAGGATCCTGTTGCCGCCGGAGAATTAGCGGGAACGTTTCGCGGTCGCGAAGGATCCTGCTGCCGTCAACGACACGACCTGTCACGATGACGCCTCAACCGGCGTACACCGCAGCATCGCCGATCACGGCGCCGCCGTCAGGGCATCGGCGGTCACGGCGTCGACCGCAGGATCGTCGTTCCGTCCGGCAGCCGGACCTCCAGCGCCACGATCCGGTTCCGCGGCACCGCGGTCGCAGCCGGCACCCGGGCAGTGGCCCCCGGAACCGCCCGCCAGGTGCCGGCAGAGCCGAGGTGACCGTCCACGTCCAGCACCGCCAGGTCGTAGGAGACCGAGGAGTTGGTGCCGTCCCGGTAGGAGCAGACCACCGTGATGGCGGTGCCCCACCTCTTGTCGACCAGCTCCAGCGACGCCGTCATCGGCCCGGGGACGAGCTGCGTCATCGGGGTGACCTCGTCGGGGACGGCCGCTGTCGACGACTGCGGGCCGGCGGGGGTGGCACCGGCGGTCGGGACGGCGGAGACCCCGACGGCACCCCCGGCGTACTCGTCGGCCTCCGATGCGTTCCGGTTGACGATCAGGACCGCGCTGACCGCGACCACCGCAACCACGGCGGCAGCCAGCAGGCCGGCGACGGTCCAGCGGCGACGGCGGCGGACTCCGCGAACGCGCGCGACCAGTGAGGGCAACAGGGTGTCCGGCGCGGCGGGCAGCGGCTCCTGCACCGCCTCCTCCGAGGTCAGCGCGAGCAGGCCGGGCAGCCCCGCGATCCGCTGCACCGCGGCCTGGCAGTCGCTGCAACCCCGCAGGTGCTCCTCGTAGGCGCGCCGGTCGGCGGGCGAGAGCGCGCCCATCACATAGGCGGCATCGCTGCGGCACAGCTCGCTCACGTCACCACCCCCATTTCCTCGAAGATCAAGCGCAGCGCGTGCAGCGCGTAGTGCAGCCGGGACTTCACCGTGCCCACCGGAACGCCCAGCCTGGCGGCGGCCTGCGCCGCGGTGCAGCCCCGGAAGTAGCACTCCAGCAGCACCGCGCGGTGGTCGCGGGTCAGCCGGCGCAGCGCCTCGGCGACCATGATCGACTGAACAGCGGTGTCGGTGCCGTCGGGTTCCAGCAGCTCCGGGAGCAGCTCCGCGGACGTCGTCGGCCTGCGCTGCGCGGAGCGCCAGTCGTCCACGACGATGTTGCGCGCCACCGTGAACAGCCAACCGCGGGCGGAGGCATCCTTCTGGGCAAGCACAGCCGGCCTGCGCCACGCCCGGAACAGCGTCTCCTGCACCACGTCCTCGGCGCGGCTGCGGTCGCCGTTGGTGAGGTGCAGCACGAACCCCCACAGGGCGCCGGCGTGCTGCTCGTGCAGCACCCTGAGCAGTTCGTCGTCGGAATCTGCGTCCGACCCGCTGTCCGCGGCGGGTTGCACCGGCAGCCGGGGAGGAGCGGCGAGCTCCGGCTCGGGGCCGGTGGCGGTGGCCCGGTCGGCGGATGGGTCGTTGGTCACGGGCACCTCCTCCGTTCCCCTGCCGGGCGGCCGCCGGGCACGGTCATCGTCTCCCCGGGGAGCACGAACGCCGGCGCAGCGGGTGCCGCCCCGCCACCCCCCGACCGGTGCCGGAACAAAATGACACCGGCGCGATCGGCGTCCGTGCTCTGCGTACACCACGCTGACAGGCGGCGAACGGTTCGACGGCGACGCCCTTGGCGATTCGGGAGGCATGTTCGGACGGTGTCGCGCGGCGACGCCGGGTCACCGGCACGGCGGCCGGTCGGCGAGGATGGTGACATGACGTTCGAGTCCCTGTACGCGCACGGTTTCGCCCGCGTCGCGGCCTGCACCGCCGATGTGTTCATCGCCGACCCGGACCGCAACGCGCAGAGCATCATCGAGGTCGCCACCCGGAGCTCCGAGGCGGGCGCGGCGGTGGCGGTGTTCCCGGAGCTCGCGATGACCGGATATGCGATCGACGACCTGCTGGGGCAGGACGCGGTGCTCGACGCGGTGCACAGCGGACTCGCCGCCGTCGTCGAGGCGTCGAAGGACCTGCTGTCGGTACTCGTGGTCGGCGCACCGCTGCGGCACCAGGCCAGGCTGTTCAACACTGCGGTCGTCGTCCACCGCGGACGGGTGCTGGGCGTCGTCCCGAAACTCCACCTGCCGAACTACCGGGAGTTCTACGAACGCCGGCAGTTCGCATCGGGCGAGGGGATCACCGGCCTGCAGATCGACGTCGCCGGCACCCCGGCACCGTTCGGCGGTGACCTGCTGTTCACCGCCGCCGACGTGCCCGGCCTGACCGTCGGCGTCGAGATCTGCGAGGACATGTTCGTCCCGGTGCCCCCCTCCAGCACCCTCGCGCTCGCCGGAGCGACCGTGCTGCTGAACCTTTCAGGCAGCCCCATCACGATCGGCCGGGCCGACACCCGCAGCCTGCTGTGCCGCACCCAGTCGATGCGCTGCCTGAGCGCGTACCTGTACGCCGCCGCCGGACAGGGGGAATCGACGACGGACCTGAGTTGGGACGGTCAGACCACGATCTTCGAGAACGGCAGGCTGCTCGGGCAGGGCGCGCGGTTCGCCGAGGACCCGCAAATCACCCTCGCCGACGTCGATCTCGACCTGCTGCGCCAGGAGCGGGCCAGGCAGGGAACCTTCGAGGACAACCGCCGGGTGCTCGCCGGGACGAGCGGCGCGGGGGGCGGCCCGGGGATGCCCACCACCCCGGCCGCGTACCGGACGGTCGAGTTTCGCCTCGACCCACCGGACGGCGATCTCGGCCTGCTGCGCACCGTCGAGCGTTTCCCGTTCGTGCCGGCCGACCCCACCCGGCTGGCGCAGGACTGCTTCGAGGCCTACAACATCCAGGTCGACGGCCTGGTCCAGCGGCTCCGGGCGATCAACACCGAGCGGGTGGTGATCGGCGTTTCCGGCGGCCTGGACTCGACTCATGCGCTGATCGTCGCGGCGCGGGCGATGGACGTCCTGGGCCTGCCGCGTTCCAACATCCTCGCGTTCACCATGCCCGGGTTCGCCACCGGCAGTTCCACCAAGGCCAATGCCTGGGCGTTGATGAAGGCGCTGGAGGTGACCGGCTCCGAACTCGACATCCGACCCGCGGCCCGGCAGATGCTGTCCGATCTCGAGCACCCGTTCGCCCGCGGCGAGGACGTCTACGACGTCACCTTCGAGAACGTCCAGGCCGGGCTGCGGACGGACTATCTGTTCCGGCTGGCCAACCACCACCGCGGCATCGTCCTCGGCACCGGCGACCTGTCCGAACTCGCCCTCGGCTGGAGCACCTACGGCGTGGGCGATCAGATGTCGCATTACAACGTCAACGGCGGAGTACCGAAAACCCTGATCCAGCACCTGATCCGGTGGGTCAGCGGACTGGACGACTTCTCCGACGAGGTCGACGAGATCCTGCTGTCGATCCTCAACACCGAGATCTCCCCCGAGCTGATCCCGGTGAAGGAGGGCGAGGTGCCGCAGAGCACCGAGAAGTCCATCGGCCCTTACGAGCTGCAGGATTTCACCCTGTTCTACACGCTGCGGTACGGCTTCCGGCCGTCGAAGATCGCCTTTCTCGCGCTGCACGCGTGGCGGGACGTGGACGCCGGCGACTGGCCGGTCGGGTTCCCGCAGGAACGACGGCGCGGCTACGACCTGCCGGCCATCAGGTCCTGGCTCATCGTGTTCGTCAAGCGGTTCTTCGGCTTCAGCCAGTTCAAGCGTTCGGCGATGCCCAACGGGCCCAAGGTGTCCGCGGGTGGGTCGCTCAGCCCGCGCGGCGACTGGCGGGCGCCGTCCGACGGCAACGCCGCGGTGTGGCTGGCGGAGATCGAGCGGAACGTCCCACAGCGCTGACGCCACACCGCGGAACCCCGGTCGTCGGCGAGTGTGGTTCGGCACCGACGACGGGTCAGGGACGGAAGCTGGCGCGGTACTGCGTCGGCGTCCGCCCGGTGAGGTCCCGGAAGGCGGCGTTGAAGGCGGACAGCGAGGTGTAGCCGACCGCGTACGCGATGGTCGTGACGGAGTCGTCACCCGCCGCCAGGTCTTCGATCGCCCGCAGCACGCGCATCCGGCGCAGCACCGCACGCCAGGTCATCCCGCACTCGTCCTCGAATCGGCGGGCCAGCGACCGCGGCACCAGCCCGACCTCCCGGGCAAGATCCTCGAATCGGACGTCATCCGCGAGTCGCTCGCCGGTCAGGGCAAGTGCCCGGCGCAGCTCGGCCGACCGGCCGCCCGGAACCGTCACCGGGCTGGGGTGCTCGGCCAGTCGCCAGGCGACGGCTGCCAACGCCCCGAACACGCTGCGGGCGTACGGCGGCAGGGGCTCGGGCGCGTCGGGCCAGCCGACGCACTCGGACACCAGCGCCCGAGCCAGCGGGCTGAGGTCGAAGACCGTCAGCGGCCGGGGCGGGTCGGTCACGAAACCCGGCTCGAACAGCACCGATGACGTCGTCACCGGGCGCGGGATGGACACCTGGATGGGCCGGCCGGCCTCGATCAACGCCGCCCGCGCCGGTGGCAGCACCCAGGAGCTGCCCTCGGCCTCCAGCCGCAGCGCCCCCTGCGCGGCGCACAGCAGGTAGTGCCGGTCGACGCAGAGCTCCGTGGTCGGCGCAGCGGGGAACTCCCGGGCGAACGCGAACGCCTCGCGACTCACCGACCGCCTCGCACCGGCTCAGGGTAGATCGCGCCGGGGTCAGACCGTCTCCAGCAGCGCGGCGCGGAAGCGGCGGCTGACCGGTGGGGTGGTCACCATCGGCCGCAGGACCGCCCCGGACCGGGCGAACGCCTCCGACGCCAGATACGCCGCGAACGACGGCTCGTCGACCCATTCATGCAGCACGGCGACGGCCTCCGGGTCATCGCGATCGGCGTACACCCGGAAATCCAGATTGCCTGGCATCGAGCGGATCTCACCCCGCTCGCTGTCCAGTTGGGCGAGGGCGGCCGGCCGGTCGGCGGCGGTGGTGCGCAGGTCGAGCACGGCGATGAGCATCGCGTTCTCCGTTTCGGTGGGGTCGTTGTGCGAACCCGTCAAGCGTGCCCGCCCGGTCGCCCACCCGGCTCCCGCCGGTCGGACAGCTTTGCGCTCCCGCCGGACAGGTCGGCGGGGGCTCAGGAAACCTGCAGCCCGCCGTTGATGTCGTAGGTGGCGGCGGTGATGTACCCGGCGTCCGGGCCCATCAGGAACGCCATCAGCGCTGCCACCTCCGCCGGTGTGCCGATCCGGTCGACCCCGCGCGCCACCATGCCGAGCAGCACGGCGTGGGTGACGAGATAGGTGCCGCGCATGTTGACCGCGAACACCCGGTCCCACTCGGCCGGCGTCACGGCGGCGAACTCCGTCGGCGAGCTGATCCCGGCCAGATTGGCCAGCCCGACGACCGGTGGCAGCGTCGAGGCAGCCGCCCGGCGGCTCAGGGTAGCGATACCCCGGGTCCGGCGCCGGGCGATGACGTCCGACCAGCTCCGGACGGGCGCCCCGACGCCTATCGCTGGACGGTCGAGGACACCGTCGCCGGCGGCATGCTCAAGCGCACCGTGTTTCGCCGAGCACCCCGGGTGGATCATCGACAAGCAGGTCGTCGGAAACACCGAGATCGCACACCCCTCGACCTCGGACCCGACCTGCTACGGGCAATCCAGCTACCCGCCGCCGCCACCGCCCACGCCGCCACCGCCCTGACCCCGGGTGGCGCGGGGTGCGAGCAGGGGGCCACCCCGGGACGTGTCGACCGGGCACCGCGGTCACACTGTTCGCTGGCGCGGTGCTGGATCCCCGGCGCCGCCGGGAAAGGACGTGTACATGCCCTGGGCAGCAGACCTCGATCCGGACACGGCGTGGCTGGACCGAGAATGCCGGCGCCTGCTGGAGTTCGGACGCACACTCCCGTTGCCGGACGGCGGTGCCGGCTGGCTGGACGACCGCGGGCGGCCGGACCCGACGCAGGGAACACATACCTGGATCACCACCCGGACCGTCCATGTGTACGCGATCGGTCAGCTGATCGGTTTCCCCGGCGCGCCGGTGATCGCCGACGCCGCACTGGCCGGGCTGACCGGGCCGCTGCACGACGACGAGAACGGCGGCTGGTTCACCCAGGTCGCGGACGGTCGACCGACGGCGGACAGGAAGAGCTGCTACGACCATGTTTTCGTGGTGCTCGCCGGGTCGTCGGCGACGATCGCCGGACGTCCCGGCGCGCCGGACCTCCTCGCCGAGGCACTGGCAACGTTGGACCAGCGGTTCTGGGACGAACGGCAGGGGTTGTTCGTCGACCACTGGAACAACGACTGGTCGGTGCTCGCCCCCTACCGCGGTGTGAACGCCAACATGCACGGGGTGGAGGCGATGCTGGCGGCCACCGACGCCACCGGCGACCCCCGCTGGCGGGGTCGCGCGCTGCGGATCGCCGACCGGTTGATCAACCACTTCGCGCGGCGGAACGCCTGGCGCATCCCGGAGCACTTCGACGAGAACTGGCGACCGCTGCTCGAGCACAACCGGGACCGGCCCGACGACCGCTTCGAACCGTTCGGCGCGACGGTCGGCCACGGCCTGGAATGGTCCCGGTTGCTGATGCACCTGAAGGCGTCACTGGGTCCGTCCGCTCCGGACTGGCTGGCCGAGGCGTCGACGGAGCTGTTCGCGCGGGCGGTCACCGACGGCTGGGCACCCGACGGGCAGCCCGGTTTCGTCTACACGACCGACTGGGACGGCAGCCCCGTCGTCCGCGACCGGCTGCACTGGGTGCTCGCCGAGGGTGTCGCGGCCGCGGCCGTGCTGTTCCGGGAGACCGGCGACCACGCCTATGCCCGGCTGCACGAGCAGTGGTGGAGCTACGCGCGGGAATACCTGCTGGACACCGAGCACGGGTCCTGGCGCCACCAGCTGGACCCGCAGAACCGGCCGACATCGACTGTGTGGCAGGGCAAGCCGGACCTGTACCACGCGGTGCAGGCGACTGTCATTCCCAGCCTGCCGCTCGCGCCCGGGATGGTCGGCGCGCTGACGCGGGACGGATCGGCGATGCGCTGAGAACGGTGGTCCGGCCGGCACTGTCGCCCCGGGCCATTGCGGAGGATCCGGTCAAGCCGGCAACAGCATTTGCGCAGCGATCCACCCGGATCGCGCGGAGGCGGCGAGTCCCGGCGACCGCATTCGGCCAGGTGGATACGTTGTCGCGATGCCAGGACTGCCCGCAGCGCCGCCGAATCGGACCTCCGATCGGGTATGGGCACCGGTCGTCGTCGTGGCCGGGCTGCTGTCCGTGGTCCTGACCGTCCTGCTGATCCGCCTCGATGGGGACGTCTCACGCCTTGTCAGGGCCGCACCACCGTGGACCGATCCCGCACTCACCGATCCCTCCCTCACCGTCCTGCCGCACGAATACGAATTCGATGGCCAGTTCTTCTATCGATTGGCCCTTGCCCCGTTCTCCTCCGCAACGACGGTTGACGGCGTCACCTTCGACATACCGGCAATGCGCGGACAACGGTGGGGGCTCGGGGTCGCCGGCTGGGCTGCCAGCCTCGGTCAGCCCTCGCTGGCGCCGTGGGCCCTGGTGTTGATCAACGCCGGATCACTGGTCACGCTTGCCTACCTCGGCGCCCGCTTCGCGCAGACGTCAGGTCTGTCCTCCTGGTGGGGAATCCTGCTCCCGCTGTGGCCCGGCTTCGCCTACACACTGACCTTGGACACGTCCGAGCTGTTGGCCTCGACGCTGATGTGCGCGGGGCTGTTGGCGGCCCGGGGACGGATGTGGCTGTGGGCGGCGCTGTGGATCAGCCTGGCGATCGTCACCAGGGAGACGACGCTGGTGGCGGCCGTCGGCTTGCTGATCGCCGGCCTCTGGGCGAAGGCGTCCGGGTGGTGGCCGGGTCGACGAACCAACCATGAAGGCGACGGCACGAACAACCCCACGAACCGGGCTCCGAACGATGCCGCGGGCCGGGCACCAGTCGGCAACGGCGAGTGGATTGCCGGCCTGTTCGGCGTGGCCGTTTTCGTGGCGTCCCAGCTCTTTGCCCGAAACCTGTACGGGAAGCTCCCGATCACCGCCGCGGCCGGCAACAATGCCGGATTGCCCCTGCATGGTTTCGCTGTCGCGATCGGCGAGAGCTTCCCGCCGGCGACTGCCGGCAGCGCCCTGCGGCTGGCTTCGCTGATCTTCGTGTTGTGGATGACCGTGGTTGGCGCCTGCACCCTGCGGTCGTCGACGGCGCGGCTGGCCGAAAAGGTGGCATGGCTGGGCAGTGCGACCTTTGTCGTGGTGCTGAACGAGAACCCGCTGGCGAATGCCCCCTCGATCGTTCGAACCGCGACGGAGATGGGCCTGTTGACCGTCGTCATCCTCTTCGGTGCCCGCTCGCGGTTGTTGGTCCCGACTGCGGTGTCGATCGTCGTCGTCAGCGCCGCAAGCATCGGCACCATGGTGATCACCGTGCCACAGCTCTGATGTCCCGGCCGGCATCTGGCCGTGCGCGGCCCTGATGGTCTCGACGCCGACCGCGTGCAGGTCTTCGAGCACCCGGCGATCGATCGCGCTCCCGGCCACGGAGATCAGGGACAGCACGTCGGCAGGCGGTAGATCCGCACACATCCCATCGATCGCCGGTACGTCTGCCGGCGGAGGACCGTCGATCACCGGCTTCCCCTTTCGTGAAATCGGTCGGCCCCACGACCGCGTGCGAGTCTTTCCCTACGGGTTCCGTTGCCGTCTCACGCCGAGTAGTCCGCTCACGATCGAGCGGCCGGCGCTCGATTGCACACCCAAAGTTGCGCATTTTGACCGAATCTCAAAGAATGCCCTCGGGCCGACAACCTGCTTTCTCCCTGGATACCGACCGCGACAGGCGCCACCAACCCGAACCAGTCGACCGATTGGCGTGGGACCGGCAACGGTGTCGATTGCCGGCGGCCGAAGGGACCCAAGGCGCCGGCGCCGCACGAACCGAACCACCGATCAAGCGCACTGCCGCAGCCCAGGCTCAGCCGATGCCCGCCCGCCGCGCACGCTCGACGGCCTCGGCCCTGCCCATGACGTGCAACTTTGCATAGATGGCCGACGCGTGATTGGTCACGGTCTTCGACGCAAGGCCCAGCCGGACGCCGATCGTGCCGATGGCCAAACCGTCGGAGAGCATCTCCAACACCTGGCGCTCACGCGGTGTCAACTGCGGGAACGGGTCGGCGGCCCGTTCGGTCGCCGCGAACCGGTGCAGAACCCGGTGGGCGACCCCCGGACCGAAGATCGCCTCGCCGGCCGCGACGGCACGGATCGCCCTGACGATCTCGTCCTGGGTGGCGCCTTTGAGTACATAGCCGGCCGCTCCGGCCCGCATCGCGGCGAACACCGAGTCGTCGTCATCGAACATGGTCAGCATGAGAATCGAGACGCCCGGCGCGGCCCTGACGATCTCGCGAGCCGCGCCGACGCCGTCGAGTTCGGGCATTTGTACGTCGAGGACGACAACATCCGGACTCAAGGTGACCGCCGCTCGTACCGCCTCCCGGCCGGTCCCCGCCGTCCCGACGACCTCGACCCCGGCCACCGAGGACAGCAGAGCCGACAATCCATCCCGCACCACCGGATGATCATCGGCCACGACGACTCTGACGGATCCGGTCACGGTGCCGTCTCCGAACGCGCGGCCGAAACCCGAACGGATGCCAAGGGTGCCATCTCCAGGTCGGCGGGATCGGCACCGGACAAGTCCCGTTCCTGCTGTCTTGCAGGAACTTCCGCCGAACCAGCCGGAGCGTCGTTCGACTCCCGCTGGGGCTGGCCGATCGGCAACCGGACGGTCACAGCGCCGCCGGCGGAGCCGGGCCCGGCCCGCAGCCAGCCGCCGAGCTCCGCCGTCCGTTCCCGCATCGCCACCATGCCGACGCCGGGCTGCCAAGCCCCCGTTGATTCGCCGTCGTCGGTGACGGCGATTTCCAGGGCATCGGCCACCGTCACCGTGACCTCGATCGTGCGGGCATGAGCATGCCGCACCGCGTTCGTCAGCGCCTCCGACGCGATGCGGTAGGCGGCAACGTCAACGGCCGCGGGCAGCTCCGGCAACGCCGCGGGTGCATCCATCGTCACCGACATCGATCCCGAATCCAGGTGTTCGACCTGCCGGCGAAGCGCACCCAGCAGGCCGAGCTCGTCCAGCGAGGGCGGACGCAACGCGTACACCAGCCTGCGGACGTCCCCGATCGCCTCTGCGGCCTCGTGACGGAGAGCAGCCAGCAGCGCCTCGGCCCGGTTTGGATCGGTGCGGACCAGATTCCGCGCGGCATCCGCCTGGAACGCGATTCCGGTCAGGGCGGTGCCGAGCCCATCATGCAGATCGCGACGAAGGCGGCGCCGCTCCTCCTCCCGCGAGCTGATGATCGTCTCCCGGGAGCGCTGTAGATCCTCGCTGAGCCGGGTGGCGTAGGCCGCCACCGACAGCGGCGCCGCCAGCAGGTGCAGTGCCGCACGATCCGACCGGCTCAGCGTCCGGTCACCGGACCGAATCCCGATGACCAGCTCGCCCACGGTCTGGCCCTGATAGGTCAACGTGATCGTTTCCGTCTTCTCAGGCTCGACTCCGAACGACGCCCACTCGGCGCCGCCGATGACGAGTGCGGCCGAGGGAAGTCGCAACGTCTGCGCCACCGCGCGCAGAACGTCCTGCTGGTCGCCGCCGACCAGCTGCTCACCGATCCGCGACACCACCCGGACCGGGTCGGACCGGTCGCCGTAGAGCGCCCGGTCGACGATCCGCTGCAGTCGCACCCTGACCGGGTTGAATCCGACGGCGATGATCAGCACGATGAGCGCCGTGGTGCCGCCGGCCGGATCGGTGACCACCAGCCCGGTGATCCCGACAAGTGCCAGGTACACCAGCACCACGCCGGTGGAGAGCAACAGGTACAGCACCGTCCGGGACAGCACCAGCCGAATGTCCAGTAGCTGATAGCGAAGCACCGCGATGGTCATCGAGATCGGGACGAGCGCGATCACCAGCAGATTCAGCACGGCAAGGCCGTCGACGAGCGGCCCCCACACGGCCTGCGTGACGATGGCGAGGATCAGCGTCAGCACCAGCCACAACAACTGGCGGCGGGTCCGTTCATCGCCGCGCCGGTAACGGACGACGAGCGCCACCAGCGCTGCACCGTAGGTGCCTCTGACCACCCAGTTCGCGGCCTCCCAGAGCGGCTCGAGCTGCCGATGGTTGGGGATGCTGAGCCACGTGGTGATGGGGGCCCCGTCCGGGTTCGACCCCAGGCCGATGGCGGTGATCACCCCGCCGATCGCCCCCACCCACACGAGCCATCGCCAGCGCGGGCTCGGCATCCGCCCGTCCGGGAAGAGCAGCAGGGCCAGCGGCAGGCAGACGGTGATCGACCAGGGCCAGGCATAGAAGTAGACAGTGAGGATGCCGCGGGTCGCCTCGAGTGGCCACCCGCGGTCGATCGACGCCTGCAGCACCGGTGCGATGGCGGCGGTCATCGTCTGCAGAACCCCGGCGGCGGACAGTAGCCAGCCCACCGGGTTTCGCGGTCGGTGCCACGCGATCAGGACGCCACTGGCGGCGCAGCTGAGCCCGATCGCACAGTTGGTGACCAGGTAGGAATCCAGCGCATCCTCGAAGGTCACGCCGACGATCGCACCGCCGACGATCGTTGCCACCACCTCGATCACCGTCAGCGCGAACAGGCCGACGGCGATCACCCTGGTCAGGCTGGTGCGACCGTGCCCGTCGCTCGTCATGACGTCGATCGTGGCACCGGGTGCAGGCATTTGTCCCGGGCGATTGCCCCGATCCGACCGGGTAGTTGCCCGGAGCTCCCGGTCCTGTCGCCCTGCCGTTCGGGACCGCACCCGCTGGATCGTTACTCGGCAACGACCTTGGCCAATGCCCGGAGGAGTGCGTCATGACCCCAATCCCGCTCAACCCGCCGTCGAACACCGCTACGGCAAGAACGCCTCGAGGAGCCTGGTGGAAGGGAGCCGCGCTGTTCGCGATCGCGGTCTCGGCGGTGGCCTGCTCGTCCGCCACACCGGCCGCGTCGTCCGGCACCACCTCCTCCCCACCTCCGCTTGCAACCTCGTCCGCCCCATCCGCCTCGTCCGAGGCGTCTGCCTCGCCTGGGGCGTCCGGCCCGGCTGCCGCGTCGCCAACGAAGGTGGCGGAGGCGTCGATGGGCGCCGGCACCGACGTGGCCGCTGCGTGCGACGCAGTCCTGACCCTGAATGCCACCCAACCGCCCGGCACCGACCCGGACGGCCCGAAGCCGACCAAGCAGGAGTTGGCGGAATGGGCCGGCAAGGTGCAACCGGCGCTGACCATCGCTGCCGCCGGCGCCCCGGCGGAGCTGTCCGCCAGCTTTGCCACCCTGCAGAAGTCTGCCGACGCAGCAAAGAACGGCACACCGGTCGATACCGAGGACCCAGTCCTCAACCAGGCTCTCGGAACGATCAATGCCTCCGTGCACGACCACTGCGGCTTTCAGACGCTGGACGTGACGAACTCCGGCGGCAAACTGGTCGGGGTACCCACCAGCCTGGAGGCAGGGCCGCTGGCCGTCGAGTTCACCAATTCCACCGATCCGGCGAAGGCGAGTTTCGTTCTGCTGGTGGCTCGGATCAAGGACGGTCAGTCAGTGCCGCTGGCTGACATCCAGTCCGGGAAAGCAGATCTGGCAACTGTCTCCGATGTGCTAGCAGGCGTCCAGCCAACCGGACCCGATCCCGCATCCACGACGATGACGCTGACTCCGGGGCATTATGTGGTCGCCAGCCCACTCGGCACTCCACCGTCCTTCAGCGGCATCATCGCCACGGAGTTCGACGTCGAGTAGCTGTGGTCCGAGCCGGAGTTCGCGGTGAGGTCCCAGGAGCGGGCGCAACCGCCGCATGCGATCGACATGGGCATGCCCCGTCGTCATCCAGCGGGAGCCGGCCCGCTGCAAGGTCCATGCTGCTGCGGAACTTTTGGGGCGGGCCGCGCCAGACGACCACAACCTCCGCAATCAGCGCCCGCCCCGCTTCAGCAACCGCACCGGCACTCTCCACGCGGCCCCACCAACGCCAAAAGGGCCGGCCCCCCACGGGGACCGGCCCTTTTGGCACCACCTCAGCACGCCAGACCGCAGCGCGCCGTCACACCAACAGCTCAGAC
>CAVWTC010000003.1:0-239902 GCA_963757645.1 uncultured Actinomycetota bacterium | reverse complement strand
GCGTCGGCCTGCCGCCGGTTCGTCATCGGATCTGCCGGCGCACGGCATCGGTCTCGGGCGAAGTCACCAGGTCAGGGTACGAGTTCCGGCAGCGCGCGCCCCTCACTGCAGACCTCACCCGGCATCGCGGGCCACGGTGAGCACCTCGGCTCCGTCGGCGGTGATGGCGATGGTGTGCTCGCTGTGCGCCGTCCGGCAGCCCGTCGCACTGCGCAGGGTCCAGCCGTCGGGATCGGTGACGAGCGTGGCGGTGTCCGCCATCACCCACGGCTCCAACGCCAGCAGAAGGCCGGGGCGCAACTTGTAGCCGCGACCGGGCCGCCCGTTGTTCGGCACGTGCGGGTCCTGGTGCATCGTCGACCCGACGCCATGACCGCCGAACTCGGTATTGACCCGGTAGCCGGCCTGCACAAGGACGGTGCCGATGGCGTGGGAGATGTCCCCGATGCGGACTCCGGGCCCTGCGATGGCGGTCCCCGCACGCAACGCCCGCTCGGTCGCGTCGATCAGCGCGACGCTCTGTGCGGGTCTCGATTCGCCCACCAGAAAGCTGATGGCCGAGTCCGCGACCACACCGCCCTTGGACACGGCGAGGTCGAGCGACAGCAGATCACCGTCCTCGAGCCGGTAGTCGTAGGGCCTGCCGTGCAGCACCGCGTCATTGACCGATGTGCAGATGTAGTGGCCGAACGGCCCCCGCCCGAAGGACGGCGCGTAGTCGACATAGCAGGACAGTGCGCCGGCCTCGGCGATCATCGCCTGGGTCCACCGGTCGACGTCCAGCAGGTTCGTTCCGACCGTGCAACGGCTCTTCAGCGCCTGCAGGATGCCCGCTACCAGCGCCCCGGTGGCTCTCGCTCGGGGCAGGTCGGTGCGGCTCAGGATCTCGGTCATGTGGCACCTTCCAAGGACATGAAAGCCGCGGACCGCGTGACGGCCGTTCCGACACAGTTCAACAGACCGGCGTTCAGGTCCGATCGACCAGGTTCCACCAGGCCTTCTCCAACGCGCCGTCGTCGTCCGAGTAACCCTCCAGCGAGGCGGCGACAATCGCGCCGGTGCGGAGCATCAGCAGCAGCTCGGCGGTCGAGCGAGGCGTGGGGTGACCCAGTTCGCTCAGTGCGTCGGACAGTAAGTCGCGAATCCAGGCCCGATGCCGGTCGACCACCCCTCTGGCCGGGTGCCCGGGGTCGCAGAACTCGGCGGCCGTGTTGACGAACTCACAGCCCCGGAATCCCTCGGTTGCCGGAACCGTGGCGGCGCCCGCGGCGACGGCGGCCAGGACGGCGCGGGGGCCGTCCTGGCTCTCAGCACGCACGCGGCACAACTCGTCCTGCCCGGCTTTCGCCCGGGCTTCCAGAAAGGCCACGACGAGGTCGTCCTTGGTCGGGAAGTGCCGGAAAAAGGTCATCCGGGCCACCGTGGACTCGGCGATGACCCGGTCGACACCGACCGCCCGGATTCCGGTGCTGTAGAACAACCTGCTCGCCGTGGCAAGGATGCGATCCCTGGCGGCGGATGGTTTCGGGGGGGGCGGGGATTCCGAGCGGCGATCGCTCACCGCCTGCCTGCTGGACATGTTCCGGCACCCCCTTGCCATTGCCCGCTGTGTCCGTGATACTCCAGTCTAGAGATAGACCGATCTGTCTACCTGTCGCCGAGTGATGTATTCGCGCCCCCGAATAACCCCTTCGGTATCGAAAGGCACTGTCCGCCATGGACCTTCATCTGACGGGCAAGATCGCCGTGGTCACCGGTGCCAGCAAGGGAATCGGCCTGGCCATCACCCGCGCCCTCGTCGACGAAGGCGTCACCGTGGTGGCCGGCGCCCGATCGGCCGGTCTCGATCTGCCCGCTCTGCAGGAAACCGGTGGCGTGGTGTTCGTCCCGGTGGACCTTGCCACCAGCGCCGGACCGCCCGCGCTGGTCGAGCGGGCCGCCGCGATGGGTGGGATCGACGTCCTGGTCAACAACGCCGGCGCGGTCACCCCGCGGCCGGACGGGTTCTCCAGTGTCACCGACGCGGACTGGGAACGGTCCATCAACCTGACCCTGATGGCAGCCGTCCGGACCACCCGCGCTGCGTTACCCGAAATGGCCAGGCGCGGCGGCGGCACCATCGTGACCATCAGCTCGGTGAACGCCTACCTGCCCGACCCGCTCGTCATCGACTACTCCGCGGCGAAGGCGGCGCTGACCAACTTCTGCAAATCGCTCTCGAAAGAGGTTGCTGCGCAGCGCATCCGGGTGAACACGATCAGTCCGGGTCCGGTGGAAACCGCACTGTGGCTCGGCGACGGCGGCGTTGCGCAGACGGTGGCCCGCGCGAGCGGTATCGACCCGGCCACCGTTGCCGCCGGCGCGGCCGCTGGCGCCGTCACCGGCCGCTTCACCCGTCCGGAAGAAATTGCCGATCTCGTCCTTTTGCTGGCCAGCGATCGGGCGGGAAACGTCACCGGCGCCGATTTCTCGATCGACGGCGGACTCGTCCAAACGCTGTAACCCCCACCCCGAAGGAGCCCGAAGAATGTCCGAGAGCAGTGCTGCCGCAACGCCTCCGGTGACGTTCATCCACGGTTTGTGGATCCATGCCAGCGCATGGCGACCGTGGCAGGAACTGTTCGAGTCCAAGGGCTATTCGACATCAGCCCCCGGCTGGCCCGGCGAGTCCGAGACCGTTCAGGCCACCCGGGAGAATCCCGACGCGATGGATGACGTCGGGATCCTGGCCATCTGCCAGCACTATGCGGCGCTGATCGACGCGATGGACGTCAAACCCATCGTGGTGGGACATTCGTTCGGCGGCCTCATCGCCCAGGAATTGCTGGCAAACGGCTACGCCGCAGCTGCCGTCGCGATCGATCCCGCGCCGATCAAGGGCGTCAAGGTGCTGCCGTTCGCCCAGCTGAGGTCCGGCTTGCCGGTGCTCGGCAACCCGGCGAACAGGAAGAGAACCGTGGCGCTGACGGCGAAGCAGTTCCGCTACAGCTTCGGCAACGCCCTATCTGAAGATGAGTCGGACGCCCTGTTCGAGCGGTGGACGATCCCGGGCCCTGGTCGTCCGCTGTTCGAGGACGCCACGGCCAACTTCGTCAAGAACTCGCCGGCCGCGGTGGATTCCCACCATGCCGCGCGCGGCCCACTGCTGCTGATGTCCGGCACCGAGGATCACACGGTGCCGCAGTCGGTGACGGACGCCGTCCACAAGCTGTACGCCGACAATCCCTCCACCACCGACTATCACACCTTCGAAGGCCGTGGACATTCCCTGACGATCGACGCCGGGTGGACCGAGGTCGCCGCCGTCACGCTCGACTGGATCGGCGCCAATGTGCCTGCCGGGCAGCAGACCGCCCGGTAGTGCTCACCACTGCCGCAACGCGGTGACAGCGAGTCCCGGCAGCGCGGCACGCCCCCCGAGGTCGGTCAGCTCGATGGCCACCGCGACCCCGGCGATGTCCGCACCGGCCCGGCGGAGCAGCCGGCACGCGGCGGCGGCGGTGCCGCCGGTGGCCAGCACGTCGTCGATCACCAGCACCCGGGCGCCGGTCGGTACGTCGTCCGGGTGCAGCTCCAGCCGGGCCGTGCCGTACTCGAGGTGGTACTCCTCGGACAGCACGGTGCCCGGCAGCTTCCCGGGCTTGCGCACGGCGAGGACGCCGGTGCCGGCGACCATCGCGGCGGCCGCGCCGAGCAGGAAGCCGCGTGACTCCAGTCCGGCGATGAGGGTGGCCCCGGGTGCCGCGGCGGCCAGCGCCCGGGCCATCAGGTCGAGCGCGCCGGCATCGGCGAGCACCGGCGTCAGATCCCGGAAGCAGCACGCCGGGCTGCGGAAAGTCCTGCTGCGTCCGCAGCAACCGGTCGATCTCCGCAGCGGCCAGACCGGCGAGCGCCGGCCCGTCCGGCCCGCGGGTCACCGGCTGCGTTTGCCGGAGGGACGCGCGCCCTTGCCACTGGGCCGGGCGCCGGATCCCGCTGGCTTCGGGGCGACCGGACGGACCGGCTTGACCCCCGGTTTCGGCGCCGCTCCCGGCTTGAGCTGTTGACCCGGAGCCACCGGGGCGGCGGCCACCGGCACCCGGGCCGTCTGCCGGGCACCCGCCGAGGCGGTGCCGCCGACCCGACGGATCGGATCGCCATCGGCGTCCACGATGAGCCCCTCGGCCTTCCGCTTGGCGGTGACCCGCGCCGTGTGCGCCTTGATCGCGGGATCCCGCAGCTTGAGGTCCACCGCGATCGGCACGGCGATGAAGACCGACGAGTACGCGCCGACCAGCATGCCGATCAGCATCACCAGCGACAGGTCCTTGAGGGTGCCGGACCCGAGAATGACCACCCCGGCCACCAGCAGGCCGGCGACCGGCAGCAAGGCGATCAACGACGTGTTGATCGAGCGCATCAGGGTCTGGTTGACGGCAAGGTTTGCCGCCTCCGGGTACGTCCGCCGGTTCAGCGACGTCAGACCCTTGGTGTTCTCCTGCACCTTGTCGTACACGACAACCGTGTCGTAGAGAGAGAAACCGAGGATCGTCAACAGACCGATGACGGTTGCCGGGGTGACCTCGAAGCCGACCAGCGAGTAGATGCCGGCCGTGATGACGACGTCGTGCAGCACCGACACGACGGCGCCCGCCGCCATTCTCTTCTCGTACCTGATCCACAGGAATGCCGCGACGGCGACGAGGAAGACCAACACCGCCAGCAGGGCCCGCTGGGAGATCTCCGAGCCCCACGTCTCCGACACCGCGGAGTTGGAGACTCCGCCCTCCGGGTTGTACTCGGCGTTGATGGCTGCCTTGGCCGCGACGACCTGGTCCGGCGACAGCGTGGCGGAGCTGATCTGGATCTGGTTGCCGACGGTCTGCACGGAATCCGGTTCGACGCCCGTCGCCGAGGTCACCACCTGGGCGACCTGGGTGGTGGAGATCTCCGCGCTGTTCGGCTGGAACTGCAGGGTGGTGCCCCCGGCGAAGTCGATGCCGAACTGGAAGCCGCGGAAGAGGATGAGCAGCAACGACGCGATGACCAGGGCACCCGACACGGCGTAGTAGATCTTGCGGTGTCCGAGGATGTTGAACGCGCCGGTCCCGGTGGACAGCCTGGTCAGCACTCCGGCCCGCCGGCCGAACTGCTTGTCCAGGGTGGCCGTCTGGGGGGGCGTCGCCGCGACCGGCTCCTCGCCCGCCGGGGAGGAACCCGCCAGGGGCGCCCCTGTCACGGTGCCCGTTGTGGTCCGCCGGGTGGTGTCCCGCCCGCTCTGGTCCTGCGTCATACCGACACCTCCTTGCTGTCCCTGGGGTCGACCTTGGCGGAGCCGAGTCTGGCGTTGGCCGAGCGTTGCTGGGCGCCGGCCTTGGCGACACTGCCCAGACCGGACCACCGGGTGGAGGAGAAGATCGGCGAGCCCGCCGCCAGGTGCACCAGCGGATGCGTCACCAGGAAGACCACCACGAGGTCGAGCACCGTCGACAGGCCCAGGGTGAACGCGAAGCCCTTCACCTCACCGACCGCCAGCACGTACAGGATGAACGCCGACAGGAACGACACCGCGTCCGCAGACAGGATGGTGCGTTTGGCCCGCTGCCAGCCGCGCGGCACCGCGGAGCGGAAGGTCCGGCCCTCCCGGACCTCGTCCTTGATGCGTTCGAAGTAGATGACGAACGAGTCCGCGGTGATGCCGATCGCGATGATCAGACCGGCGACGCCGGCCATGTCCAGGCTGTAGTTGATCCACCGGCCGAGCAGCACCAGGATCGCGTAGACCAGCCCGAAGGACAGCACCAGCGACAGGATCGTGATCACGCCGAGCAGCCGGTAGTAGAGCAGGCAGTAGATGACCACCAGCAGCAGGCCGATGCCGCCGGCGATCAGACCGGCCTTGAGGTACTCCAGGCCCAACTGGGCACTGACGTTCACCGATTCCGCCCGGTCGAAGGCCAGCGGGAGAGCACCGAACTTCAGCGAGTTGGCCAGTCCCGCGGCCGATTCCTGGTTGAAGGAGCCGGAGATCTCGGTGCCGGGGGTGGTGATCGGCCCGTTGATCCGCGGCGCCGAGATCACCTGGCCGTCCAGCGTCATCGCGGTCAGCTTGCCCACGTTCGAGGCCGTGTACGACGACCAGGTCGAGTAACCCTGCGACTTGAAGGTCATGTTGACCACCCAGCCGGCGCCCTGCGAGCTCTGCCCGGAGGTGGCGGTGTCGATCTGCGTACCGGCGATCAACGTCTTGTCCAGCAGGTAGATCGCGTCGCCGGTGTCACTGCAGGCGATGAGCGGCTTGTTGGGGTCGTCGAGTCCGCGGTAGGGCTCCAGGTCGGCGCAGCTGATCCCGGGCAGCGCCGTGGTGGCCGCGGAGATCCAGGCGCTGGTGGCGGCCTCGTCGGTGCCCAGCGGCTGGGTCGGCATGTCCGGGTTGCTGCCGGCGGGCCAGGCCGGCGCGGCGGCCGCCGTGCCTGAGGCCGCCGCTCCGGAGGCGCCGGTCGCGGGTGCAACCGTCGCCGCGGCGGATGCGGAGGCCCCGGTGGCCGCTGCGGATGCGTCTGCGGGCGAGTCCGGCGCGGACGGGTTGGTGGTGTCGCCCGGGGCGGCCAGCGCCTGTTGGGGTGCACGCAGACCGGGGGCGGGCGAACTGGGGGTGGCTACGGCCGGGGTCGCCGCGGAAGCCGGCGCGCCGCTGCCCGGCGCGACGGTCGCGGACTCGCCGGGGACGGCGCTCGAGGTCGGGGCCGGGGTGTCACCGATCGCAGGGACGGTCGACTCGGCCGCGGATCCGGAGGCCGAGGGCGATGCGCTCGCCGACGGCGCCGTCTCGGTGGCCGCTGGCGGGACGTAACCCGCGGGGTAGCTGATCACCGGGTTGCCGCTCGAGTCGCTGACCACCGGCCGGATGTTCATCTGGGCGCTGCGGGTGAGCGAGTTGAGGTCCTGGTTTCCGGGAACTGTGATGACGAGTTGCCGGGCACCGTCGATCTGGATCTCGGCACCGGCGACGCCGGACCCGTTGACCCGGCTCTCCATGATGGTGCGGGCCTGCTGCATCTGGGCCCGGGTCGGATCGGAGCCGTCGGTGGTCCGGGCCGTCAGGGTGATCCGGGTGCCACCCTGCAGATCGATGCCCAGCTTGGGCGTATTGGACCCGGGGGTGAAGAACACCAGCCCGTACAGCACGGCAACGATGCCGATGAACGTCCAGATCAATCGCCAGGGCCTGAACTGCCCAGCTGGTGTCGCCACGTCGCGCCCATCTCTTCTGCTCGGCACACGACTCAGGGCCCTTGGCGATCAGCGTGACCGATTCGCCGCGGGCCCGGGCCGCAGTGCAACAGGGGCGATCGTCACGCCCCCCACATGATGATGCCCCGACCCTGGACGGGCCGGGGCAATCCAACGCAGCTTAGTTGAGGTTCTTGGACGGACGGTCCGTCACCGGCTTCTCCGGTGCGTCGAAGGTGCTGGCATCGATGACGCTGGAGTCATTGGTGTCGACGGTCGCGGAGTCCTCCGCGTCGATCGCCAGGTCGCGGTCCTCCGACGGACCCGGGACGACGATCTCGCGAACCGCGGCGCGGACCCAGGTGGTGCGCAGGCCGGGTGCGATCTCCAGCTCGATGGTGTCGTCGGCAACGGCGGTCACGGTGCCGTGCAGGCCGGAGGTGGTCATCACCCGCGCGCCCGGAACGAGCGAATCGTGCATCTGCCGGGTGGCGGCCGCGACCCGCTTCTGCTTCTTCATGCTGAAGTACATCAACCCGCCGAGCCCCGCAAACATCAGGATCGGCAACAGCATCTGCTCCATGGTTCTCCTCGGTCTCGTGTCTGACGACAAGATGGTCGGTGCGGTCCGTCGGTTCGGTCATCGGGCGGGTCGTCGGATTGGGCACTCCCCGGTGGGCCGAGCTGTCACGCTCACAAAGCCGTTGCAGCGCGTTCACCGTCTCGTCCGCGGGAACGAGAACAAACCTTCAACTCCGATGCGCAGCCGGAGGTTCCATGCACCGGCCTGACGTCGGCGGCATGTCCGGTGAGCAAGGGCAACGTTACCGGAATCGACCATGATCATCGTTCTTCCGCGCGGCGGAACCGATCCCGCCCGTGGCCTGCAGGCCCGTCGACCGCATGTGCCGCCGGGCCCGGGAACGCCGCACTCACCGGCCCCGAACCCACCGGGCGCCGCACTCACGGGCCCCGAACGCACGGGCGGCGAGCTCACGGGCCGTCGAAAAGGGTGGCCCCCCCGTCCGGTACCGCGGCCCGCGGCGCGTCCCGTGCCGGCTGCAACCCGAGGTGTTCCCAGGCCGCGGGGGTGGCGATCCGGCCCTGCCGGGTGCGGGCCAGCATGCCGACCCTGACCAGGAACGGCTCGCACACCTCTTCCACCGTCGTCGACTCCTCGCCGACTGCGACGGCGAGGGTGGTCAGCCCCACCGGCCCGCCGCCGAACGAGCGGCACAGCGCCGTCAGCACCGACCGATCGAGCCGGTCCAGCCCGAGTTCGTCGACGTCGTACACCGCCAGCGCGGCCCGGGCGATCTCCCTGGTGATCGAGCCGTCCGCCCGCACCTGCGCGTAGTCGCGCACCCGGCGCAGCAACCGGTTGGCGATCCGGGGCGTCCCACGTGACCGGCGGGCGATCTCCACGGCCCCGTCCGGGCGCAGGTCGATGCCGAGGATGGCCGCGCTGCGGGTGATCACCGTCGTCAACTCGTCAGCTGTGTAGAACTCCATGTGCGCGGTGAAGCCGAACCGGTCACGCAGCGGGCTCGTCAGCTGCCCCGATCGGGTCGTCGCGCCCACCAGGGTGAAAGGTGCGATCTCCAGCGGGATCGACGTCGCCCCCGGCCCCTTGCCGACCATCACGTCGACCCGGAAGTCCTCCATCGCCAGGTACAGCATCTCCTCCGCGGGACGGGCGATGCGGTGGATCTCGTCGATGAACAGCACGTCACCCTCGACCAGATTGGACAGGATCGCGGCCAGGTCACCGGCCCGTTCCAGCGCCGGACCCGAGGTCAGCCGCAGGGCCGCTCCCAGCTCCGCGGCGATGATCATCGACAGCGACGTCTTGCCCAACCCCGGCGGTCCGGCCAGCAGCACGTGATCCGGCGGGGTGCCGCGCAGCTTGGCACCGGACAGCACCAGTTCGAGCTGTTCGCGGACCCGGACCTGCCCGACGAACTCGGCCAGCGACCGCGGCCGCAGCGATGCCTCCAGGTCGGAGTCGCCCGCCGCCTCCGCGGGGCTGACGACGCCCTCGAACACCAGGTCGGTGTCGGTCTCACCGCCCTGGCTCCCCGCCTCGGCCGCGCTCACCTGCTGCGACCCAGCAGTGCCAGCGCCCGGCGCAGCAGCACCCCGACGTCGCCGTCGGTGACGGCCGGGTCCTCGACGTCCTCGGCGACGGTGGCGGTGGCGTCCTCGGCCTGCTTGGCGGTGAAGCCGAGACCCACCAGCGCGTCCACCAGCTTGTCCCGCCACGGAAGACCGATTCCGGCCCCGGCGCCGATCGCCGCGGTCGACGGGCCGGCGGAGGCGCCGACCTTGTCCTTGAGCTCGAGCACCAGGCGTTCGGCGCCCTTCTTGCCGATGCCCGGCGCCCGGGTGAGCATGGCGGTGTCGCCCGCGCCGAGAGCGCGGCGCAGCTGCTCGGGATCGAGCACGGCGAGCAACGCCAGCGCGATCTTGGGCCCGACGCCGGAAACGGATTGCACCAGCTCGAACAGCTCCTTGGCCTCGTCGGAGCCGAAGCCGAACAGCGTCAGCGAGTCCTCCCGCACCACCAGCGTGGTGGACAGTCGCGCCTGCTCGCCGCGGCGCAGCCCGGCCAGGGTCGCCGGGGTGGTGCGGACGGCGAGCCCGACGCCGCCCACCTCGATCACGACGTGGTCCAGATGCACCGAGAGCACCTGCCCCCGGACGGAACTGATCACGGAGCCAGCCTCGCCTTCGCGGCGGCGGCCAACAGCCGGTTCTGCATCGGGGAACGCCACAGGTGGCACAGCGCCAGCGCCAGCGCATCGGCGGCGTCGGCGGGCTTGGGTGATTCCGGCAGCCGGAGCAGCCGGGTGATCATCGCCGTGACCTGCGCCTTGTCGGCGCTTCCGTTGCCGGAGACCGCGGCCTTGACCTCGCTGGGGGTGTGCCAGGCCACCGGGATCGACCGGCGGGCGGCGGCGAGCGCCACCACACCGGAGGCCTGCGCGGTGCCCATCACGGTGCGCACGTTGTGCTGGCTGAACATTCGCTCGATGGCCACCGTGTCCGGGTGGAGCCGGTCCATCATGGATTCCACCTTTTCGGCGATCGCCAGCAGCCGCTCGGCAAGCTCGCTGCCGGGCGCGGTGCGGACGACCACCACCTCGACCATCCGCGGCGGCAGCCCTGGGCCGCCGTCGATGACGCCGATGCCGCACCTGGTCAGCCCGGGGTCAACGCCGAGCACCCGCACGCGCACCTCCCCATCGACCGAGCCGCATCGCGCGGGGCGACGGACTCGGCCGCTCGAGCGAGACCCGCACCGACCCGCCGATGCCCGAAAGGCACCGAACACCTGTACGTTCGCGTCACGCTACCGGCCCGTGCGCCGGTCGCGGCGCGACGCGCCGCCCGCCTACTCGTTGTCCAGCTGCTCGGCGACGTCATCGGGGATGTCGGCGTTGGTGTAGACCGTTCTGGACGTCGTCGAGGTCCTCGATCGCGTCGACCAGCTTGACCACCTTGCGGGCGCCGTCGACGTCCAGCGGCACGTTGACAGAGGCGATGAACGTCGGGTCCGCGGAGTCGTACTCCATGCCGGCGTCGGTCACGGCAGTCCGCACCTTGACCAGGTCGCCGGCCTCCGACACCACCTCGAAGACGTCGCCGAGGTCGTTGATCTCGTCGGCGCCGGCGTCCAGCACGGCGAGCATCAGATCGTCCTCGGACAGTTCGTTGCCGCCGCTCTCCTTGGGGACGATGACGACGCCCTTGCGGCTGAACAGGTAGGAGACGCTGCCCGGATCGGCCATCGAGCCGCCGTTGCGGGTGACGGCGACCCGGACGTCGGAGGCGGCCCGGTTCCGGTTGTCGGTCAGGCAGTCGATCATGATCGCGACGCCGTTGGGGCCGTACCCCTCGTAAGTGATGGCTTGGTACTCCACGCCGCCGGCCTCGGCCCCGGAGCCACGCTTGGTGGCCCGGTCGATGTTCTCGTTCGGGACAGACGACTTCTTCGCCTTCTGGATCGCGTCGAACAGGGTGGGGTTACCGTCCGGGTCACCGCCCCCGGTGCGGGCCGCCACCTCGATGTTCTTGATCAACTTTGCGAAGAGCTTGCCCCGCTTGGCGTCCTTGGCCGCCTTCTGGTGCTTGGTCGTCGCCCATTTGGAGTGGCCGCTCATCGTCTGCAGAACCCCTCTGCCTCGTGTCGCCGTGGTCGAGCGCATGTCGCACGCCTGTTGTCGTCCGCCCTGGTCCGGGCGTCCCGGCCGTGCGGTGTGTGTCGGCGCGCACCGCGGCGCCGACCGACAGACGATCCTACGGTGCGTGCGGGGTGTGCCGTGCGCTCCGCCGACGGGCCGTCCGGTCAGCCGCCGCCGACCATCCGCAGGAACAGCCGGTGCAGCCGGTCGTCACCGCTGACCTCCGGGTGGAACGAGGTGGCCAGCACGGTCCCCTGCCGCACCGCGACGGGGTGCTCCCCCACCGCGGCCAACACCTCCACCCCTGGACCGGTGCGCTCCACCCACGGGGCACGGATGAACACCGCGTGCACCGGCTCGCCGAGACCTTCGACGCTGAGTTCTGTCTCGAAGGAGTCCACCTGCCGTCCGAAGGCGTTGCGCCGGACGGTGATGTCCAGCGCGGCCAGTGGTCGCTGGTCCGGCCGGCCGTCCAGGATCTCCGCGGCCAGGACGATCATTCCGGCGCAGGAACCGAACGCGGGGAGGCCGGCGTCCAGGCGCTGCTGCAGCGGCTCGCGCAATTCGAAGACGTCCAGCAGCCGGCAGATCGTCGTCGATTCACCGCCCGGCAGCACGATGCCGTCCAGGGCGGCGAGCTCGGTGGGCCTGCGCACCGGGCGGGCGGTGACGCCCAGCCCGCCCAGGACGAGGAGGTGTTCGCGGACGTCGCCCTGCAGCGCGAGGACACCGATCACCGGATCGGACGGGCTCATCGCGGCGGCCGATCGACGACGGATCGCGCGGGGTGCCTCAACCGCCCGGCTTCCAGGTCATCAGGACGACGACCGCGACCAGCAGCAGCGACGTCACCCCCGAGCCGATGCCGATCCGGCGGTAATCCGGCTTGGTGAGCTCCTGACTGGCCGGGTTTTGTAGGTGCTCGGCCGCGCTGCGCAAGGCCGGGACGACAGCCAGCAGCGTGAGCCCGACGGCCAACACGTACAGGATGATCGAGATCAGCACCCAGGGCGTGCTCACCGAGGTCGGGTGGTCCGAACCCGCCTGATCGGCCACGCCGAGGATGCCGAAGCCGAGGAGCGCGACGACCAGGGACAGCAGGCTGAAGATGTACGTCGACTTGGCCAGCACGGCCACCTGCGCCCCCTGGCCGGCGCGGACGGAGCGCATCGCCGTCATCGGCAGGATCGCCATCGGGCCGACGATGAACACGGCTCCGACGACATGCAGCACGGACAGCAGTTCTTCCATGGCCCGACCCTATCCAGCGGACGGGGCGGTTCTCTGCGCCAGCCGAACGGGCGGCGTGCTGCGCGACCGGTGGGAAGGCACTACCGGCCCTCAGGTTCGGAGAACGGCGCGTCCCCACCCGAAGGAGTCAGCGCGGGCTCCCGAGAGGTGTTGGCGGGCAATTGGAAGCGCGGAAGCAGCAGGTGTAGCAGGGGGCCGATGGACAATGCGTAGAGCACCGTGCCGACTCCGACGACGCCGCCGAGCAACCAACCGATCCCGAGCACGCTGAGCTCGATGGTGGTGCGGATGAGCCGGATCGAGCCGACCCCGCGGGCCACCAGGCCGGTCATCAGTCCGTCCCTGGGTCCGGGCCCGAGGCCGGCGCCGATGTACAGCGCACCGGCCAGCGCGTTGCCGGTGATGGCCAGCACCAGGACGACGATCCGCACGGTGAGGTTCTGGAATTCCGGTAGCACCGACAACGTCGCGTCGGTGGTGAAGCCGATGATCGCGGCGTTGGCCACCGTGCCGATCCCGGGTCGCTGACGCAGCGGAATCCACAGCAGCAACACGAAGACCGAGACGATGGTGATCACCGTGCCGTAGGACAGCGGCACCCAGCGGTTCACCAGCGCGGTCAGGCCCTGATGAAAGACGTCCCACGGATCCAGCCCGAGCACGGACCGAACCATCATCCCCATCGTGATGCCGTACAGCAGGAGCCCGACGAGGAGCTGGGCGAAGCGGCGGGGACGACGGTCTGCGGGTAACGGGGTCAGCAAGCGCATGAGGCCACTGTCGTCCCGGTTGGCCTGGACTTCCAGGACCAATTGCGAGAAAGTGGCCTGATGGATGAGGACCAGTGATGGAATCCACCCGCATCTCTGCCGGCACTCTCGCCAGACGACTGGGACCGCCGCCGCAGGATCGCGGGCTGCCGGCGTACCGGGTGCTCGCGGACCGGATCAGGGCCGCCGTTCTCGACGGCCGGCTGACGGTCTCCACCGGCCTGCCCAGCGAACGGGAACTGGCCGCTGGGCTCAAGCTGTCGCGGACCACGGTCGGTGCGGCGTACGGGTTGCTGCGGGACCAGGGCTGGCTCGACTCCCGGCGCGGATCGGGCAGCCGGCTGCGACTGCCGGACGGATCCCCGCACGACGGGTCGTGGGGTACCGGCTTGGCGGGCACCGGATCGTCGGGCAATGGTCCGGGGGGCGCCGGTTCGAGGGGTAACGGCGCCCGGGGCGACGAATCGGGCCGGGACGGTACAGGCCGAAACGGTTCGGGCAACGGCGGTTCGGGCCGCTTCGGAACGGGCGGCGAGCCGACCGGAGTATTCAATGCGGGCGGGATTTTCGGTTGGCGAACCGGCTCGGGATGGCGCAGCGATGACGCGGCCGGGCCCGACGCCGTCATCGACCTGACGACGGCGTGTTTGCCCGCGCCCGCGGACGAGGTCACCGGCGCGCTCACCGCGGCGGCGCAGCACCTCCCGCACTACCTGCACCGCGACGGCTATCAACCGTTCGGGGTGCACGCCCTGCGGGACGTCATCGCGGCCCGCTACTCGGCGGCGGGTCTGCCCACCACCGCCGAACAGATATTGGTGACGTCGGGCGCGCAGCACGCGTTCACGCTGATCCTCGGCGAATTGTCGGCCCCGGGTGACCGGGTGCTCATCGAGTGCCCGACCTACCCGGTCGCGTTGGACGCGGTGCGGGCCGGGCGCCGGGTACCCGCCCCCGTCGGGATGGCGGACCCCACGATCGCCGGTGACGGCAGCCCCGGAAGCGCTTGGGACGCCGAGCTTTTCGCTGCGACGATGCGGCAGATCGCACCCCGGCTGGGCTATCTGATCCCCGACTTCCACAACCCGACGGGCGCCCTGATGGACGAGCCGACCAGGGAGTCGATCGTTGCGGCGGCGCGTCGTTCCCGGACGCTGCTGCTGGCCGACGAGTCGTTTCGCGATGTGCCGTTTCCCGACACGCCGCCGATGCCGCCGTCGCTGGCCGCGTTCGAGCACGACGGTAGCGGCACCAGGGTGCTGTCGCTGGGGTCTGTCTCGAAGTCGATCTGGGGCGGCCTGCGGGTCGGCTGGATCCGCGCCGCACCGTCGCTGGTGCAGCGGCTGGCCGCCGCACGCGCGCTGGGCGACATGGCGGGCCCGGTGATCGATCAGCTGGTGGCGGCGGAGCTGCTGGCCAACCCCGAGGCGGCCCTGTCGGTGCAACGGTCGCGGCTGGCGACCGGTGCGGCCGCGCTGCTGTCCGCCCTCTCGAACACGCTTCCGGAATGGCAACCGACGGTCCCGCAGGGCGGTACGTCGCTCTGGGTGCGGCTACCTGGCCCCTTCGCGACCGAACTCGCGCTGATGGCGCCTTCGGTCGGCGTCCGGATCGCGCCCGGGCCCAGATTCGGCCCGGACGGCACCATGGCCTCCTACCTCCGGCTGCCGTTCACGTCGTCGCCCGACCGGCTGATCACGGCCGTCACCCGCCTGGCGACCGTCGCACCGCGCGCCGCCGCCGGTGCCCAATCGACGTTGCCGGGCTGGCTGACCTGAGCGTTCGATGGCCTTCTCGAGGCCATTGCCCGGTTACCCTTCGCCGGTGGACTGGAGCCTGCGGGTGTGCGGCCGGCGCGGGCACGAGACGTTCGCGCCGGACGAGCCGGACCTGGCGGCGCGGCTGCGTGCCGACACACCCGCCGGGCAGAGCTGGCGCTGCCTGCGATGCGGCGATTTCGTGGTCGGGCCGCCGAAGGCGTCCGGACCCGCCGACAGCGCACCGGAGGTCCCCCGCGGCCGGTTGCTGCGCGACCGGACGATCATGCGACTGCTGGCCACCGAACGGGTGCTCCGCGGGTTGTTGGTGCTGTTCGTCGCCGGTCTGGTCGTGTACTTCCGCGACTCGCACGCCCGGCTGGAACGCGCCTTCGACAACGAGCTGGGCCTGCTCCGGCCGCTGGCCGACCAGCTCGGTTGGGACCTCGACCGTTCCGAAGTGCTGCACGGGATCTCGCGGGTCTTCGCCTTCACCCCGGGGACCCTGATCTGGATCGCGGTAGGGCTGTGCGCGTATGCGGCCCTGCTGTTCGTCGAGTCCTACGGCCTGTGGACGGTGCAGCGCTGGGGCGAGTACTTCTCCGTGGCCGCGACCAGCGTCTTCCTGCCGTGGGAGATCTACGAGGTCAGTGAGAAGGTGACCGCGCTGCGAATGGTGCTGCTGCTGATCAACATCGCTGCCGTGGTGTGGCTGATCTGGTCGAAGCGGTTGTTCGGGGTACGCGGCGGTGGCGCCGCCTACCGCGCCGAACACAGCGCGGAGAGCCTGCTGACGGTGGAGCGTGCCGCGGTGGCCCATGCCCGCGCCGGTGCGGTGCCGGGCTGACCTCGGCTTACCCGCGGGCGGGAAGATCAGTGGCTGTGGGTCAATCGCATCTCCGCCCGCGGGAACAACAGTGGCTGTGGGTCGGTCGCGTTCCGACCCACGGGAACACCAATGGCTGCGGATCAGTCGAAATGCTGCAACACCGGCCACACGTGCGCCCAGTCCGCCGTGCGGCCGCTGCACACTGCGACCGGCTGCCCCTGTTCCTCGTTGTCGACGCCGACGCCGTTGTCCAGTCGATCCAGCACCTGACAGCGGTCGAAGAACGGTTCGAGGGCCGGGTACTGGCCACCGACGAACACCACGGACGTCGCCGTCGCGGGCGGCTCCGCCTGCCAGAACAACGCGTTGTGCCCGCTGAATACGGTATCGATGCCGAACGGCGGACCGTACCGAGCGACCGCCCCGGCCTCCCCGTAATTGCTGGTGATCACCACCGACCCGGGCGCCTTCCGGTACACGGCTGCGACCTGCTCGACATAGCGCGACCAGCCGACGGAGTCCGCGGCCGCCTGGTTGATGCCCGGGATCGGCGTGTCGCCCAGGCGGTTCACCGGAACGATCGGCAGGGCAATCACCCCGGATACCGCGGCGTTCATGGCGATCAGGGCGATCGCCAGGGTGCGGCGCCATCGTATGCCGCCGATCCACGCCGCGACCGGCACCCACCCGACGGCGAACACAGCGGCGATCAGGCCGACCGGGTAGTAGTACTGCGCACCCGACAAGAAGGTGAGCAGCAGCAGAATCGGCACCGCAACCGCCAGCCCGCGCAGCGGACGCCACGCCGGCCGCCGCAGCAGGGCGACCAGGCCGGCGACCCAGACCACCGTCAGCGGCGGCCCCACCAGCAGCAGCAGGAACGGCCACATGATCACCCGCACCTCGGCGGAGTTGTTCTGCGCCAGAGCCTGTCCCATCGCCAGCTGAGGCCAGTCATTCGTCGCCTGATAGATCAGGGTCGGCAGCGCCAGCAGCACGGCGATCCCGCCGCCCGCCCACAGGTACGGCGAGCGAAACACCCGCCGAGGACCGGTGATCAGCAGACCCGCCAGCAGCGAGACAACCAGCAGACCGATCAACAGCTTGTTGTACGTGGACACTCCGATCAGCGCGCCGAAGCCCAGCCACCACCGGGGATCGGGGCGAAGCAGCGCTCGGATCGCGAACAGGCAGACGGCCGGCCAGATCACCAGATCCAGCGACGTCGTCAGCAGGGTGTGGCCGAACGCCAACGGAACGGACGCGGTGGTCGCCGACCAGGCGCACCAGGCCTGCGCGGACCGACCGCCGCCGACTTCCCGGGTGATCAGCGCCAGCACCAGGACCGCCAGCACGGCGGCGAGGGTGGCGATCAGCCGTGGCATCCACGGCTCATCGACCAGCGACGTCATCGTGCGGACGAGCAACGGGGTGAGCGGCGGTTGGTCGACATACCCCCATGCCGGCTGGAGCATCCGGAAGTACAGCTCGTCCCGATGGAAGCCGTAGCCGTTGCTGCCGACGCTCAGCACCACCGCAAGCGCAGCCATCGCCGACAGCACCGGGCCACGGGCGAGCGGCGCGATCACTTCGGTGTCGTCAAGGATCGAGCCGCCCATTCCCCGGCGGCCGTCCGCCCGACTGGTCATCGAGGTATTACAGCCGATGCGAACGAACGGTTCGCCATGATTTCACCGAACCCGATCGGAACGGGGTGCGGGTTCTGCCGACGGGGCTGGAGGTCGCGCAGCGCTGCTCAGGCTCCCGCGGTCACCCGCCGTGGCGTCAGGTGAGGCTCCAACGTACGCATGATGGCGGTCCGGGGCTTCGCCCCCATGAACCTGGCGACGATCTGTCCGTCGACGAACAGCGCCAGCGTCGGCATCCCGAGCACCTCGTACTTCACCGTGGTTTCCGGGTTGCTGTCGACGTCCAGCGAGACCACCCGGAGCCGGTCGGCCTCGTCCTGCGCGATCCGCTCCAGCACCGGCGCAATCATCACGCAGGGCGGGCACCAGGCGGCCGTGAAGTCGACGAGGACGGGCACGCGCGCGCCCAGGACGTCATCAGAGAAGGTTGCGTCGGTGGTGGTGGACAGGGTCATGACGGTCTCCTGACTGTTGGGTTGTTTCCCGGGTTGCTGGGTTTCGGCATCGAGGGTTGAGGAGCACGCCGGCCGACGAACATCTCTGCTCACCGACGGGTTCCGGCGTCAGCGGGTCACTTCGGCGATCAGCCGCTCCTGCGGACCGGTCTGCTCGCCGCACTCGCATTGCAGGCGGGCGGTGATGCGGCCACCGCACCCTCGGTGCCGGTAGACGACCCGCGGGTGCTGGCCGGCCAGATGCCGTTGGCCCCAGTCGGACAGGGCCGACAGCACCGGGAGCAGATCGAACCCGGCGTCGGTCAGGGTGTATTCGACCCGGGCACGGGCGCCCGGCAACCGGTAGTCGCGGGTGCCCAGAATGCCGGCGGCGATGAGCCGGCGGAGGCGATCGGACAGCACGGTGCGCGGAGCGCCGGTGGCGGACTGGATCTCGTCGAACCGCCGCACGCCCAGGGACACCTCGCGGACGATCAACAGTGCCCAGCGCTCACCCACCACTTCGAGGACGCTCGTCATCGGATCATTCACAGTGCTGAATCTAGACTCTGGATTCAGCCTGTACAAGCCCAATACCAAGGGGTCGAAAGGCGGCACGACCCAACCGAGTGGTCTTCGGATGGGCACCTGACGACGGACCAGCGGCGCGGCTGCGCGTCTCATGCCGGAAGCGGGTCGTCCAACCGGCGATCCAGACGGCGCTCGTCGAGCCGAACGCCGCCCGGTCCCTCCTCAACCCGACGGCGCTCGGTTTCGATCCAGCCGTGGCGGAGGTACAGGGCAAGGGCACGGTCGTTGCCCTCCAGAACCCACAACCCCGCTCGATTGAAGCGATTGAACCGCAGACGGTCGAGGGCGACCTGGTGAAGGTGGCTGCCAATGCCCCGGCGCCACACCACTGGGTCCAGGTACAGGGCGTAGAGCTCCCCGGAGGTCGTTTCGGGGTCGGTGGCGGAATCCTGCGACGGTCCGACCGCGGCGAATCCCACGACCCGGGCGTCATCGGTGGCGACGAGAACGCCGGCCCTGGACATCGGACGGAGGAGCGTATCGGTCCAGAAGCGTTCCCGGTCAGAGGTGGACAGGGCGGAGAGAATGCGGGCGGGCAGCAGGTGGCGGTAAGCGACCCGCCAGGAGCGCACCTGAACGACCGCGATGGCCGGCGCATCGGCCGGTGTCGCGTTCCGGACCTGAACCACCATTCGATGCTGTCACGCCCGGATTCGTCTGTCCGGTGTCGCCACTCCCCCGCCGATGCCGTCCCGGGGACCGGTCGGCGAGTCGATCGGCGACGGATGCCGGGTGCGCTGCGCCGAGGATCTCGGGGGGCAGGGACGTCACCGGCGAACCGGAGCGGCCTACCAGCCCCGCTCGGCGAGCCGGTGCGGGACCGGGATGTCGTCGACATTGATGCCGACCATCGCCTCGCCCAGTCCGCGGGAAACCTTGGCAATGACGTCGGGGTCGTCGTAGAAGGTGGTCGCCTTGACGATCGCCTCGGCCCTGGCCGCGGGGTCGCCGGACTTGAAGATCCCGGAGCCCACGAATACACCCTCGGCGCCGAGCTGCATCATCATCGCCGCGTCGGCCGGGGTGGCGATGCCGCCCGCGGTGAACAGCACGACAGGCAGCTTGCCGAGCGCAGCGACCTCGGCGACCAGGTCGTACGGCGCCTGGAGCTCCTTCGCAGCGGCGTACATCTCGTCGGGCGACAGCGAGGTCAACCGGCGGATCTCGCCACCGATCGTCCGCATGTGCGTGACGGCGTTGGACACGTCGCCGGTGCCGGCTTCGCCCTTGGACCGGATCATCGCCGCGCCTTCGGTGATCCGCCGCAGCGACTCCCCGAGGTTCGTCGCGCCGCAGACGAAAGGCGCGGTGAAGGCCCACTTATCGATGTGGTGCGAGTAATCGGCGGGGGTGAGCACCTCGGACTCGTCGATGTAGTCGACACCGAGCGACTGCAGCACCTGCGCCTCGACGAAGTGACCGATGCGGGCCTTTGCCATCACCGGGATGGAAACCGTGGCGATGATGCTCTCGATCATGTCCGGGTCGCTCATCCGGGAGACGCCGCCCTGCGCGCGGATGTCGGCGGGCACCCGCTCCAAAGCCATGACGGCCACCGCTCCGGCGTCCTCGGCAATCCTGGCCTGCTCCGCGGTGACGACGTCCATGATCACGCCGCCCTTGAGCATCTCGGCCATTCCGCGCTTCACCCGGGCGGTGCCGGTGGTGGTCAGCGACGCGGGGGCAACGGAATCGGTGGAGGCGGCAGTGGACTGCGCGCCGGAAGGGTTGCTGGTGGACACGGCGAAGGTGCTCCTCGGACGGAATCGCGCCGCGGACGGTGGCCCGCGGTCGGGCATTGCTCTGGACTGGCGGCTCTGGTCTGACGCTTCCGGTCTGGTGACATGGGATCGCAGTGGCGCGACACCGGGGCGGGATCTTGGCGTCGTCCCGGGCTGCCGAGCCCGTTCCCGTGAGCGATCGTACTCGGGCGAGCGACCCCGACTGCCCGCCGGATCAGGGGCGCCCAGGCAGAAACCCGCGGATCGGGAGCGGTCGAGAAAGCCTGAACGGCACGGCACGTCGGGCACTGCCGCGGCTGCCGTCGGCGAGGGCGCAGGAGGCGGTCACCTCGACCTCTACCGATGGATCGATGCTGTGCTCGACCGGCGTCGGGCGACCCTGCATCAGCACGCCGAACCTCTCCCGGCGCCGGTCAGGACACCGCCACGGTCGCCGTCGGTGGGATCAGTGCCACCCAGGTCTTGCCTGGCCTGAACGGCACCGGCTGCCCCGACTGGTCCAGGTACTGGGTGGGTTGATTGGCTGCCGGTCGGTTCCAGGTGCCGGTGATGGCGTGCCCGTCGCGGAAGAGGGTGAACGTGCCGGTGCCGACGGTGTGCGAGATGAACGACGGTGAGCCGACCGAATCGACGGTGCCGTCGGGGTCGAGTTTCACGTTCTGGAACAGCACGTTGTCGGCCGCGATGGGCGCCCCGGACGCGTCCGACTGCGGTTCTCCGTCCCGCTCGAGCCGGTAGTGGCCGTCGGCGAACGAGAAGCCGGTGTCGGCGGCCTGCCAGGTCACGTTCAGGTTCGTCGCCGGCGGGCCGGCCGCAACCCGGGGATCCGTCGCGGCGAACGAGAAGCCGATGGCCGGGGGCGGCGTCAGTTCCGGGTGGGCGGCGGCGACGTCCTTGACGTTCGAGTGCAGGTTGTACGGCGCGGGGCTGCTGGTGGTGCGCGAGAAGCCCGCTCCGCCGGCGTCTTCCGACACCGCGACGGTCGGAGTTGTGGCGAGGGCCGCGAGCGGGCCGCCGGCTCCGCCGGAGAAGACCAGCGCCGGCTTGCCGAACACGGGCAGCAGTTCCGCGTCGGTGCTGCGAACGCTGCGCACCGATCCGACGTCACCCGGCAGCGTCGTGTGGAACACGGCCATCAGCCGGGTGAGGCCACCTTCGACCTGCTCGACGTAGACGACGTCGGCGTCCGTCAGGCCGTACTGCGGCAGCCCGGCGGAGGTGTTGTCGATCTTCACCGCGATCACCGGCGTGCTGATCAGCGGGCCACCGGTCAGCGGATTGTTGGTCGGCGGCGGTGCGGACGTGGTCGCGGCCGCGCTGTCCACCGTCGACAGCGCGGTCGGGACGTCGACGACCGGCACGGTCGGGGCAGCGCTGCTGGACCCGGCCACCGGCTCGCCGCCGGAGCACGCGCTGAGCACGAGGCCGAGGGCACAGGTCAGCAGCATCAGTAGGCGGGCGCAGCGCTGCACGGCTCCTCCAGGCGCGCCGGCCCGGGCGGGCGGGGTACGCAGTTCGGAACCTAGCCCGAGCTGGGCCGATTGAGCGCTGACCCGCCGAGAAATACGCTTCGTGTCCCACTTCCGTGGCGGACAGTCGTCACCGGTCGCGCGGTGATTGGTCCGACCCGGCGGTGACGGCGGCCCCCGGACCGGTCGACCGGATCAGTTGATCGGCACGGCCGCGTCCGGCACCGGGGCACCGTTGAGCACGGCGACCGCCTCCGGCAGCCGGCGAGCCAGCTCCAGCGGGTAGACCGATTCGTCGGTCCGGGCGAGGGCGTCGGCCGACCACCAGCGATGCCCGGTCAGGGTGATCCGCTCGACCTCGGTGCGTCCGGAGGCGTCCAGGATGGGTTCGGCCGGCGGCGCCGCGAGCAGCAGCCGCCCGGCGGTCCGGCCGGCCGGGTCCCCCGGGTCGCCGACCGCGTGCTGGCCGACCGCGTGCTGGCCGACCGTGTGGTCTCCGACCGGGTGGTCACCGGCCGGGTGGTCACCGACTCCGTTCCCGGCGCCGGGTCCATCGGCGTCAGGTGCGCCGCGGATGGATCCGGCGTTCCCTCGGGCGGCCGGTTGCGGCGACCGGGCAACGAAGTACAGCTCGGTTTGCTCGTAGTCCACGCCCAGAAACACGAACCTGGCCACCCGGCGCCAGATCGGCCCGGCCAGATCGGCATCGGAGAGCCGGAACCCGGTCTCCTCGGCCAGTTCCCGAATGGCAGTGGCGCGCAGGTCCTCGCCGTTCTCCACTCCCCCGCCCGGCGTGTGCCACCAGTGCGAGGCCACCTTGGGGTCGGTGCCGGAGAGCAGCAGAATGCGGTCGGCGCCGTCGAGCAGCACGATGCGTGCCGCGGTGCGGTGCACCGTTGCGGGGTGGTGCGAGTACTCGGCGATCTCGAAGTAGTCGGGCAGCGCGGCCCGTCCGGCAAGCCCGAAGATCCGGGTGAACCAGACGGCACGCAGTGCGCGGGTGTCCCGGACGGCGTCGTTGTAGAACCTGCGGGCGAGCAGGACCCGCTCACCGGCGTCGGCCAGTTCGATGGCCAGGTCCGGTTCCGAGACCGCGGGCATCGTGGACAGCCCGCGGGAGAGGTCGTTCTCGGCGTCGGCGCGGTGCCGCCGGTCCGCGCGGTCGGCGACGTCGGCCAACCGCCGCAGCTCGTCGGACTGTGGATGCTGCAGGCCGCCGGCCGCGGCCACTGCCCGGGTTGCGACGATCCGCCGGGCCAGCGCTCCCTCCAGCGCCGACCACGCCGCCTCGGTGCGCACGTGCAGCCGGTCGAGCCGGTTTGCGGTGATCCACAGCCGCAGCGCCGCGAACAGCAGCAGACCGACCAGAACCAGAACGACGGCAGTGGTCACCCGTCATCCTCCGTTCGGTTTTCGTGTGTGCAGTCGGGGAGGCGGGCTGAACCGGTGGCGCCGTGGAGCCTGTCGCCTGCACAGCAGAATGACAGGCCGGCAGCGCCCCGACATCAGGGCAATTCCCGGGTTTGCTCGGGCGATTCATCACGGTAGGCGACGATGCCCGTTGCTGGAAAACCCATTGCCCGGTTGCCCCCGACAGAGTGAGCAACTGCACCATCGGTCGGCCGGGCGTCACTCGGCCTCGACGACGGCGCGTGGGTCCGCCGCAATCACCGTCTCGTAGACCTTGACCACGGTCGCGGCGACGACCGGCCAGTCGTACGCGGCGACCACCCGCCTGCCCTGGGCGGACAGCACGGCGCGGCGACCAGGGTCGTCGACCACGGACCCCAACGCCCTGGCCAGTGCCGGCGCGTCCCCGACCGGGGTCAGCACGCCCGCGATGCCGGCGTCCAGCACCCGGCGGAACGCGTCCAGGTCGCTGGCGACGACGGGGGTGCCGGCGCTCATCGCCTCGGTCAGGATGATCCCGAAGCTCTCGCCGCCGGTGTTGGGTGCGCAGTAGATGTCCACCGACTTCAGCATCGACGCCTTGTCTGCGTCGCTGACCCGGCCCAAGAACCGCAGGGTGTGCTGCAGTTCCGGTCCGGCCAGCTCCCAGAGGTCCTTCTCGTCACCGCTGCCGGCGACGAGCAGCTGCAGGTCCGGCCGGGTCGGCACCAGCAGCCGCAGCGCGTCCAGCAGCACCGCCATCCCCTTGCGGGATTCGTCGAACCGGCCCACGAAGCCGATCGTGCCGCCGAGCCGGGGATAACCGGGCAGCGGCGCGGCGCTGCTGAAGAACTGCACGTCCACCCCGTTCGGGATGATGACGGCGTCCCCGCCCAGGTGCTCGACCTGCACCTGCCGGGCCAGCTCGCTGACCGCGATCCGGCCGGTGATCTTCTCCAGGAACGGTTGCAGCACGCCCTGGAAGGCGGCCAGCATCCGGGAACGGGGATTCGCGGTGTGGAAGGTGGCGACGATCGGTCCGTCGGCGACCATCATCGCGATCATCGACAGGCTGGGCGCGACCGGTTCGTGCACGTGCAGCACATCGAAGTGCCCGGCCCGGATCCACCTGCGGACCTTGGTGTACGACACCGGACCGAAGGACAGCCGCGCCACCGAGCCGTTGTACGGGATGGGCAGGCTGCGCCCGGACGGAACGAGGAACTCCGGGAACTCGACTGTTGCGTCGCTGTCATCGCCCGGTGCCAGCACCGAGACGTGATGGCCGAGGCCGATCAGCGTGCGGGCGAGGTCGGCGACGTGCGCCTGCACCCCACCGGGAATGTCGAAGGAGTACGGACAGACCAGGCCAACCTTCATCGGGACGCCTGCTCGCGGGTCGCCTGCTCGCGGGTCGGTGCCGCCTTCGCGGCCGCAACATCGGCGCGCCAGAGCGGCTGCAGCATGTGCCAGTCCTCGGGGTGGGCCGCGATGCCCTGTTCGAAGATGTCGGCGATCGCCTGGGTTCCGCCGCGCACCTGCTCGGACAACCGGGTGCCGGGCAACTCGACGGGCGGGTGGATGTGGATCGACCAGCCGGTGTCGGTGAAGGCCAGGTTCGTCGGGCACAGGTAGCTGTCGGTGAGCGCGGCGAGCATCGCGGGGCCGGGCGGCATGGTGGCGGTCTCGCCGAAGAAGGTCACCGGCACCCCGCTGCGGGACAGGTCCCGGTCTCCGACCAGCGGGGTCCGGGCGCCCGCCCGCAGCCGCTGCTTGAGCACGGTGGACGGATTCGCGCCGCCGGTCAGCGGCAGGATCTCCATGCCCAGCGATTCCCGGTAGCTGACGAACTTCTCGTACAGCGATTCGGGTTTGAGCCGCTCCGCGACCGTCGTCATCGATCCCCACCGCCGGGCGACCCACAATCCGGCCGCGTCCCAGTTACCGGAGTGGGTGACGGGCAGCATGATCCCGCGGCCCTCGGCGGCGGCCCGGTCGATGTGCTCGGCGCCGATGGCGGAGGCCTCGAGCTGTTCGAAGAGCTGGTCGCGGTCCATCGCCGGCAACCGGAAGGCCTCCTTCCAGTAACGCGCATACGACCGTATGCCGGCCCGGGTCACCGCCGCGAGCGACTCGGGAGTCGAGGCGTCCCCGAGCACCCGGTTCAGGTTCTTCGCCAGCTGCACCACACTCGGTCCGCGACGCCGGTAGGCGAGGTCCGCGGCCGCCCGGAACAACCGGTCGGCCACCGGCTCGGGAACGGACTTCACGGCCGACCACCCGAGGCCGAACCCGGCGTCGGTCAACCGGCCGGGGAGGTCGTCGAAGAGCCGGCGCAGCGACCCGGCGGGGGTCGTCACAGCCCACCGCGTCCGGTGTGCACCGCTGCGATCACAGCGCCGGGCGGCCGGTGCCGCGATCGGATTCGGTGTCCGCGGCTGCCTTCACCGCCGCACGCCGAACCTGGACCAGCCGCTGGACCACGGTGACCAGTCCCGCCGCAGCAAGCAACCAGAGGCAGATGTCCAGCGCGTACGGCACCCCGAGCCCGGTCAGTCCCGCGCCGACCAGTCCAAGCACGTTGCGTTCCGCGCGTTCGGCCAGTGCCCCGCCGATGATCAGCCCCACTGAGTCGGCCCGCGCCTTGACGTAGGAGATCACCTGGCCGGTGACCAGGCAGACCAGCGCGACGCCGCCGAGGGTCCGCTGCCCCGAGGAGAAGGCGTAGAAGGCGAGTGCCCCGAACAGCGCCCCGTCGGCGATCCTGTCGCAGGAGGCGTCGAGCACGACGCCGAAGTCGGTGCCGTAGCCGCGGGCCCGGGCCATCGCACCGTCGACCAGATCGGCGAGGACGAAGACCGTGACCACCATCGTCCCGGCGAACAGGTATCCGGGGGCCAGCAGGCCGATCGAGCCGGCCACCACACCGATCGTCCCGAGGACCGTGACGAGATCCGGACTCATCCCCGCGCGCAGCAATCCCCGGCCGATCGGGTCCGTCACCTTGGACACCGAGGCCCGGGCCAGGGAGTTGAGCATCTTCGGTCCGTCCGGTCGGGTCAGGTCGAGACAGTCGCTGGTCGGCGATCTCGCGTCGGTCGGGTGCTGATCGGTCGGTGTGTTCGGTGCTGGCCGGTTCCGGGCGGGCGGTGGTGCGGCGCGCCGTAGAACTCGGGTAGTGGTTCACGATAGCGGCGCCGCCGTCCGGCGAAGGCCAGGTGCGACCCGCGTCGGGCGTCGCCTGCGCCGCGGACCCGGCGATGCCGAGGCCGCTACCAGCCCCGCGCGAGCAATCGCCGGGTGTCGGCCAGCAGCTGCGGCAGCACCTTGGTCTGCCCGATCACCGGCATGAAGTTCGAGTCGCCGCCCCACCGTGGGACCACGTGCTGGTGCAGGTGCCCGGCGATCCCGGCGCCCGCCGCCGAGCCGGCGTTGATCCCGATGTTGAACCCGTGCGGCGCGCTGACCGCCCGCACCGTCCGCAGCGCCCGCCGGGTGAACTCGCTGAATTCCGCCAGCTCGTCGGCGTCCAGGTCGGTGTAATCCGGCAGATGCCGCAGCGGCACCACCATCAGGTGCCCGGGGTTGTACGGGAACAGGTTCAGCACCGCGTACACCCGCGTCCCGCGGGCGACGATCAGCCCGTCCTCGTCGGACAGCGTCGGGATCCGGCAGAACGGGCACTGCGCGTCGGCCTCGTCGGTCGATTCCGCAGCCGTGCGGTCCGCACCGGATCCACCGGTGACGTAGGCCATCCGGTGCGGGGTCCAGAGCCGTTGCAGCTGGTCGGGGACCCCGATGCCGTCCTGCCGGACCAGTTCCGGCCCGTCACCCACCGGTCGACTCGAGCCCGGCGACGGGCGGCACCAGTGCGGCGAAGCCCTCAGCCGTCGGGTTGACGTTGGACCGCGAGCGGATGAACGCGTCGATGGCATCGACGGCCGCCGGAATCGGCACCCCGTTCACCTGGGTGCCGTCCCGGAACCGGAAGGACACGGCCCCGGCGGTGACGTCCTTCTCCCCCGCCAGCAGCATGAAGGGAACCTTCTGCGTGGTGTGGTTGCGGATCTTCTTCTGCATCCGGTCGTCGGAGTGGTCCACCTCCGCCCGGACACCGCGCCGCCGGAGTTCACCGATGACGGACTCGAGATGATCGCCGAAGGCGTCCGCGACCGGGATACCGACCACCTGCACCGGCGACAGCCATGCCGGGAATGCGCCTGCGTAGTGCTCGGTGAGCACGCCGAAGAACCGCTCGATGGAGCCGAACAGCGCGCGGTGGATCATCACCGGTCGCTGCTTGGTGCCGTCGGACGCGGCGTATTCCAGCTCGAACCGCTCCGGCAGGTTGAAGTCCAGCTGGATGGTGGACATCTGCCAGGTCCGCCCGAGGGCGTCCCGGGCCTGCACGGAGATCTTCGGGCCGTAGAACGCCGCCCCGCCGGGGTCGTCCACCAGCTGCAGTCGGGAGGCCGCGGCCACCTCCGCGAGGGTGTCGGTGGCCACCCGCCAGTTCTCGTCCGACCCGACGTACTTGTCCTCGTTCCGGGTCGACAGTTCCAGGTAGAAGTCGTCCAACCCGTAGTCGGCGAGCAGGTCGAGGACGAAGCGCAGCAGGCTGGTCAGCTCGTCGGCCATCTGCTCGCGGGTGCAGAAGATGTGCGCGTCGTCCTGGGTCATGCCGCGGACCCGGGTGAGACCATGGATGACGCCGGACTTCTCGTACCGGTAGACGGTGCCGAACTCGAACATCCGCAGCGGCAGCTCACGGTAGGAGCGGCCGCGGGACCGGAAGATCAGGTCGTGCATCGGGCAGTTCATCGGCTTGAGGTAGTAGTCCTGGCCGGGCTTGCGCACCTCGCCGTCGGGGCCGAGTTCGGCGTCCAGGTGCATCGGCGGGAACATCCCGTCGGCGTACCAATCCAGGTGCCCGGAGACCTCGAACAGGTGCGCCTTGGTGATGTGCGGGGTGTTCACGAAGGAGTAACCGGCCTCCAGGTGCTTGGCCCGGCTGTAGTCCTCCATCTCCTTGCGGATGATCCCGCCGCGCGGATGGAAAACGGCCAGCCCGGAACCGATCTCGTCGGGGAAGGAGAACAGGTCCAGCTCGGAGCCGAGCCGGCGGTGGTCCCGCCGCTCGGCCTCCGCGATCCAGTCCAGGTGCGCCTGCAGCGCCTCCTGCGACTCCCAGGCCGTGCCGTAGATCCGCTGCAGTTGCGGGTTCTTCTCGCTGCCCCGCCAGTACGCGGCGGCGGACCGGGTCAGCTTCAGCGCCGGGATGTACCGGGTGGTGGGGACGTGCGGGCCACGGCACAGGTCGCCCCAGACCCGCCCACCGGTGTGCGAGTGCAAGTTGTCGTAGACGGTCAGCTCGCCGGCGCCGACCTCCACGCTCTCCTCCGCGCTGGCATCGCCGGCCGCGGATCCCTTCAGGTCGATCAGCTCGAGCTTGTACGGCTCGGCGGCCAACTCGGCGCGAGCGGTGTCGGCGTCGACGACCCGCCGGGAGAACCGCTGCCCGGACTTGATGATCTTGCGCATCCGCTTGTCAAGATCGGCGAGATCTTCGGGGGTGAAGGGCTTCTCGACGTCGAAGTCGTAGTAGAAGCCGTCCTTGATCGGCGGGCCGATGCCCAGTTTTGCGTCCGGGAAGGCCTGCTGCACCGCCTGCGCGAGGACGTGCGCTGCGGAATGCCGGATCACCGACCGGCCGTCCTCGGAGTCGGCGGGAACGGGTTCGACCTCGGCGTCGCCGGCGGGCGACCAGGCCAGATCCCGCAGCTGACCGTCGGCGTCACGGACCACCACGACGGCGTGCGGCCCGCTGGACGGCAGCTCGGCATCCCGCACCGCGGCACCGGCCGTCGTCCCCGCCGGCACCTTCACACGGGGAAGGGGCGCGGCGGCGGGAGGGCTGGACACGGGTTTCTCCTCGGTGATCGGGCGCTGCGGCGCCGGCGAGCTGCCGGCCGGCCGGGTGTCTGACCCTTGCCGGCAGGCACGGGTTCGACACCGAACATCCGATGCTAGCCGGGGACGCGCCTGCACCGTCACCAGGTAAATGCCACCGCCCCCGGTGTGGCCGAGCCGCTCAGCGCCAGGCGCCGCGGGTGTACTGCACCGGGTACGGCGCCCGGGCTGCCGGGATGCCCAACTCGTGCGCCGCCCGCAACGGCCAGGCCGGTTCCCGCAGGCCGGCCCGGGCGAGCAGGACGACGTCGGCCGAGCCCTCGTCGAGGATGGTCTGCGCCTGGGCGGGCTCGGTGATCAGGCCGACCGCCCCGGTGGCGACGCCCGCCTTCGTGCGCACGTCGCGGGCAAACGGCACCTGGTACCCGGGGCCGACGGTGATCTGCTGACGCGGGTCAAGACCTCCGGAGGAGACGTCGATCAGGTCGACACCCCGGCCGGCCAGCAGGGAACCGAGTTCGGTGGTGTCCTGGACCGTCCATCCGCCGTCCACCCAGTCGGTGGCGGACACCCGCACGACCAGCGGCTTGTCCCGCGGCCAGGCCGCACGCACGGTGTCGACCACCTCGAGCAGGAAGCGACTGCGGTTCTCGAAGCTGCCGCCGTACCCGTCGGTGCGCGTGTTGGACAGCGGCGAGAGGAACTGGTGCGCCAGATAGCCGTGCGCGCCGTGGATCTCGATCAGGTCGAAGCCGGCGTCGTCGGCGCGGCGGGCGGCGTCACCAAAGGCAGCAACGATGTCGGCGATCTGGTCGACGGTCAGCTCGGCTGGTTCGGCGTCGTTGCCGTAGGCGATGGCCGATGGTGCCTGCGCCCGCCATCCGCCCCGGTCGGCCGGCACCGAACCGCGACCGCGCCAGGGCGCGTACGTCGAGGACTTGCGCCCGGCATGCCCGAGTTGAACGCCGATCCGAGCGTCCTGCTGGTGCACGAAGTCGACGATCCGCCGCCAGGCATTGACCTGCTCGTCGTTCCACAGCCCGGTGTCCTGCGGGCTGATCCGGCCGTCGGCGGTGACGGCAGTGGACTCGGTGATGATCAGACCGAACCCGCCGACCGCCCGTGACCCGAGGTGCACCAGATGCCAGTCGGTCGGCACGCCGTCCTGCTTCTCGACGCTGTACTCGCACATCGGGGACAACCAGATGCGGTTGCGCGCGGTCAAGCCGCGCAGCGTGATCGGATCGAACAGGGACGTCATGGGAATCGGTGCCTTTCGCGGCTGTCGGTGGCGGTCAGCGGCCCAGGAACGCGCGGCCGTTGGTGCTCAGTGTGTCGTGTCGGATGTCGTTGTCGGTCGCGAACCGCACCGGTTGCTGTTGAGCCATGTCAAAGGGATGGTCGCTGCCGCAGACCACCCGTTGCGAACCGGCGAGCCTCCCCAGCAGCCGCAGCTGATCGGGGTCGTGGGTGACGGTGTCGAAGAACAGATCCCGGAATCCCTCCCGCGGCGACCGTTTCGCGTGGGCGCGAACGTCGGCTCTGGAGTTCCAGCCGTGTTCCCAGCGCCCCAGCAGTCCCGGCGCGCTACCTCCACCGTGGACGAAACAGATCCGCAGCAGCGGCAATTCCTCGAGCACGCCGCCGAGCAGCACACCCGCGACGGCGGTGGCGGTCTCGGTGGGATTGCCGATCAGGTTGGCCAGGTAGTGCGCCGACCACTCCGGACGCGGCAGCTGCATCGGATGCACCAGCACGGACAGGTCCAGATCGGCGGCGGCCCGGAGGATCTCGCGCAGGACGCCCTGGTCCAGTGACGCACCCGAGACCATCGGCGGGATGGCGACCCCCGCGATTCCCGGAGCGCCGGACAGTTCGGTCAGCTGCCGGCGGGCAGACTCCGCATCGGTCAGCGACACGATGCCCAACCCGACGAGGCCCCCGGCGGACTCTGCCACCACGGTCGCCAGCGCGCCGTTGAATGCCCGCACGTACTCGGTCGAATCACCGTCCCCGACCGGAAAGGCGAACGGCGGCGCGGACAGCACCCGGACCCCGACCCCGGCCTCGCGCATGTCGGCCCGGATGGCCTCGACATCGCTCATCGCCCGGGCGGGAATCGACAGCGGGACCTCGCCGAGGAACAGTTCGCCGTCGCGGTTCCGCAGCCGGCCGTACGGGGCACCCGGCGGCAACCCGAACAGGTCTTCGGGGAGCCAGTGGGCGTGCACGTCGACGACGCCGGCGGCCAACGGGATGTCGATCATTGCGCTGCCGGATCCAGTGGGATCGCAGCGTTCTCGCTGTCCAGATGCTCCACGGTGGTGAAGACCAGTTCCTCGGAGCCGATGTTCTCGATGTCGTGCAGCAGGAATTCTCCCGCGCCGAAATGGAAGTACCTGGTCTCACCGGCGGCGTAGCTGACGTCACGGGTGGTGCCGTCGAAGGTGTGCTGACGGCTGGTGCCGGCGTTGATCGCCGTCCAGAAATAGTCGAGCACGTGCCGGTGCGCGTGCCAGCGCTCGCCGGGGGCGAGCCTGATCTCCCACACCCTGGCCCGCGGTGTCTCGCTGAGCAGTCGGGAGCCGACGTGCCCGTCGTGCGAATGGGTTTCGAACTCCGCGCGGAGCTCGGGGCCCCAACCGGCGTAGTCGGTGCCGACCAGGGTGCCGGCGAGCGGCAGATCGTCGAGGAACGTGCTCATGTTTTCTCCTGTGTGCGTCGAGGTGCTGGTCATCGTCCGGGGGCGTAGAGACCGAAGCGGAGGCTGGGATCGCCCGGTGTCCAGGTGCCGCGGAACTGGGCGCGCTCGCCCATGTCCACCACCCGGTCCAGCAGCGCCGCGGACAGCGCGAGTTGCGCCGGTTCCCACTTGCGCAGTGCCGCGGCGATGTCGCCGTCTGCCTGCTGCAGCGCGTCGTGCAGCGCCCAGCCGTCGGCGGCGGCCTTGGCGGTTCCGGCGGCGGCGTGCGGCCGGGCGGCGCAGGCCGCGTCGCCGATCAGCGCGACCCGGCCGTCGGCCATCTTCGACGACCGGACGTCCTGCACCACCTGCACGTACGGGGTGACGGTGCTGGTGACCACCTCGGCGATCGCCGGGCCGAACAGGTCGGCGGCCGCCGCCCGCATCTCGGCCACGTACCGGTCCTGCACCTGGCCCGGATGAACGGACACCGGGCCGGTGAAACCGCGCTTGTCCACCAGCATCTCGGCCAGTTCCGGCCCCGCGGCGACGTTGCGGTACCAGACGTAGTTCATCAGCCGGTCCTGCGGACCGACGCCGTGCTCGCCCGGGATCGGGTACATGGTGATGTGCGAGTTCGGGACCACCGTGTAGCTGATCGCGTCCGCCAGCGTGTCCCTGGCGTGCGCCGACAGGGTGTGCTCGGGGACCGTGCCGCGCCAGCCGACGTACCCGGAGTAGGTCATGGTGGCGGTGGGGTCGATCCGGCTGCGGGCCATCGAGGTGATGCCGTCGGCGAAGACCACCAGGTCTGCCGTTTCGACCCGGCCGCTGACGAACCGCACCGTCGTGGACCGCTCGTGCTGCTCGAAGCCGGCAGCAAACTCGCCGAGAACGTAGTTCTGCAGACCGAAGTCGTCCAGCAGCGCGCGGTAGAAGGTGCCCCAAGCGGTGTAGCTCCAGGTCCGCTCCTCCCGGTGCACGATCTCGTCGGCGCCGTCCAGGTACTGCACCCAGCGGGTGGAGGTGGACAGCCGGGCCGGGTTCTGGGTGCTCCGCTCGGTGAACCAGCGCAGGGTGTCGGGCTGCAGCACGATGCCGCTGCCGCGGCCGTCGAGCACGGTGGGGGTGCGCTCGAAGATCGTCACGTCGAAGCCGAGGTCCCGGAGCAGCAGCCCGGTCGTCAGACCGCCGATGGAGCCGCCGATGACGATGGCCCTGGCGCCCTGGTAGTTCCTGTGATCGGTGGTCATGGCCGGTTCTCCTGACGGGTTGCTGCCGCCAACGGGGCGGCGGGGGTGGGTGCGGCGGGGGTGGGTGCGGCGGGGGTGGGTGCGGCGGGGGTGGGTGCGGCGGGGGTGAGTGTGGTGGTCGGGGGGACGTCCGGGTCAGTGGGCAGGGCGGCGCCCTTGGTCTCCGGGGCGAACGCCAGGCCGACGAGTGCGATGAGGCCGAAGGCGGCGACGAAGGTGGTGGCCAGCCCGAGGTCGCCCCCGAACCAGCTGACGGCGATGACGCCGGCGACGAGCGGTCCGGCCGCGGTGATGTACCGGCCGACGCCGTTGGCGATGGCCATGCCGGTGGCCCTGGCGCTGGGTGGGAAGAGCTCGGGACCGTAGACGATGATTCCGGACAGGCCGCCGAACAGGCCGAACCCGAGGACGGGCATCATCACCAGGAAGGTGCCGAAGCCGTGTTCGAACGGGAACAACACCACGACGGCGGCGGCCGACACTCCGAAGCTGAGCAGGAACGACGCCCGCCGGCCGATGGCATCCGCGAGGAAGCCCCACGATGCGTAGCCGACGATGCCGCCCGCGTTGAACAGCATGGAGGCGATGGCCACCCGGCTGTTCCCGGCGTCCACCGACAGCGATTCCGATGCCGCCGCGACCCGGATGATCTGCGGGTACCAGGTGGTCACGCTCCAGAATGCGACGAGGGCGCCGGTCGCCAGGGCGGTGGACACCAAGGTGTTGCGGAGCAGCGGTGGGGTGAGCAGCCGGCGCAGGACGAAGCGGTCCTGTTCGACGCGATGTCCGGACTGCTTGCGCGAGCGCCGGGCCGAGATGTGCGAGGTGATCTCCGGGGGCTCCGGGACGTGCCGGCGGATGAAGTAGACCAGCACCGCGGGGATGACGGCCAGGGTCAGCATGATCCGCCAGCCGTGGGCGCCGAGCAGTGCGTAGGCCAGTGCGGCGATGAAGAACCCGGCCGCGTACCCGGACATCATCACCCCGCACGCCTTGGCCCGGTAGCGGTTCCGCCACACCTCGGCGACGAGTGCGGCGCCGACGGGCGCCTCCACCCCGGAGCCGAGGCCGGCGATGAAGCGCAGAATGCCGAGCTGCCACCAGGTGTCGGCGAAGGCCGCGGCGGCGGTGAACACCGCGTAGGTCAGGATGCCGGCCGACAGCACCTTGGTGCGGCCGACGTAATCGGCCAGGATGCCGAAAAGGATGCCGCCGGTGGCCCACCCCATCAGGAACAGCGCGACCGTGATGCCGCCGTACAGGCCGATGTTCGCCGGTGCCACCGCGATTCCGCTGTTCGGCAGCAGGTCAGTCATCGCCGGGCCGAGCACCAGGGCGTACAGGCTGCCGGCGAAGCCGTCCAACGCCCAGCCGAGGGTGGTGCCGAGCAGGACCATCCATTGCACCCGGGTGATTTCGGTGCGCCAACCGACGGCGGGTTGTCGCGAAACGCCAACTGCCATTTTGAACTCCTTTTCCGCGGCCGCAGGGCAGCCGCTCAGCCACACACCAGGGAGGGAAACAGGGGGCGCAGTGCCCACCGAACAGCTCTTGCCGCGAGGCGGCAGGCCTTACTTCAGGCGCGTCGGTCGGTCAGTTGAGCCGGCCGGGATCCGCGTCGCCGTACCAGTCGACGTCGTCGTCGGCGGTCCGCACGACGACGGTCTTGATCCAGGTGAAGTCGGCGAAAGACTCTGCCCCGGCGTCCTTCCCGGTCCCGGATTCCTTCACGCCACCCCACGGCAGGGATGGCTCGAGCCGGTGGTGGTCGTTGACCCACACCATTCCGGCGGTGACCGCGTCCGCGACCCGATGGCCGCGAGCGAGGTCCCGGGTCCAGACACCCGCGCCCAGACCGAACTTGTTGTCGTTGGCCATCGCGACGGCTTCCTGCTCGGTGTCGAACGGTACGACGACGGCGACCGGACCGAAGATCTCCTCCTGGGCCACCCGCATGTCGTTCGTGGCGTCGGCCAGCACGGTGGGCTGCAAGTAGAACCCGTTGCTCAGCGGCGCCGGCAGTTCGGGAACACCGCCACCGGCGGTGAGCCGGACTCCCTCGGCGAGACCGATATCGATGTAACGACGGATCTTCTCGCGCTGCACGGCACTGATCACCGGACCGAGCTGGGTGACCGGGGAGGACGGATCGCCGATCCGGATCGCGGTGGCCCGTGCGCTGAGCGCCGCGACGAACGCGTCATACCTGCCGCGCTGCACCAGGAATCGGGATCCGGCGACGCAGGATTGGCCGGCCGCGACGAAGGCAGCGAACGCGGCACCCTCGGCGGCGACGCACGGGTCGATGTCGTCGAAGACGATGATCGGGGTCTTGCCACCCAGCTCCGCGGTGACCCGGGCGAATCGAGTGGCTGTCGCTACGGCGGCTGATCGGCCGGCCTCGGTGCCCCCGGTGAGGGTGATCTTGGCGACGTCGGGATGGCGGGTCAGGCGTTCACCCGCCTCCCGACCGCCGGTCACCACGGTGACCACTCCCTCGGGAAGTCCTGCGGCGTGCAGGATGTCGACCAGGGCAAGAGTGGTGAGCGGGGTGAGTTCGGAGGGTTTGACCACCACGGTGTTGCCGGTGGCCAGGGCGGCGGACAGGCTCCGCGCGAGGATCAGCATCGGGTGGTTGAACGGGGTGATGATCCCGCACACGCCGAGCGGGGTGCGCCGCTGGTAGGTCAGATACGGGCCGTCGCCGGGTAGCACGGCGTCGCGCTGAGTGGCCAGCAGCGCCGCGTTGTACCGGAACCACTCCGGAACCCGGGACAGCTGCGCCCGGGTTTCGGTGATCGGCCGGCCGTTGTTGGCCGTTTCCAGTTCGTACAGCGTCGCGCTGTTCGCCTCGATGGCGTCTGCCATCCGGAGCAGCAGCCGGGCCCGCTCGCTGCGCGTCAACAGCGGCCAGGGTCCGGACCGGAAGGCCGCGCGCGCCCGCTCGACTGCTCGATCGACGTCGCCTGCGGTCTGTTCGGAGACCTTCGCGAGCACCTCGCCGGTGGCCGGGTTGATGATGGCCCGCAGGCCGGAGTCGAGCACCGCACCGGTGAGCCCGGCGGTGTCGGTGGGTGCCGTGCTGGTGTCCGTCATCGGAACGCCCTTCGACCGGAGGAAGTCTGACTGTTCGCCCGCGGGCCCCGTTGGGTGATGCTCGAGGTGATGTCGCGGCGCTGCGGGATTCGTCGAGTATTCAGCCGCAGGGTCCACCGCACCATGGCTGCAAAACCATAGAGTTGCTGTGCATATGGTGGTTGCTACATAGTTCGGCGTGCCATCATGGCGGGATGGTCGGCCGGCAGCTCGAACGGGACACGCTCGGCGAATTGCGGCACTGGTTGGCCGCGGTCGATGCGCTGACCGAGGCGGTGAACTCCTCGCGCTCTCTGCGCGACGTCCTCGATCTTGTCGCGGGCAGCGCACGGTCGCTGCTGTCGTTCGATTTCTGCGGCGTGCTGCTGCCGGACCAGGGGCGGCAGAACCTGGTCATCACCGGGTGGAGCGGTCTGTCCGCGGAGTACGTCGCGAGGATCAACGCGGACCGCCCGGTGCGGCTCGCGACGGACGACACCGACCAGGCCCCGTCGAGCAAGGCCTTCAAGACCGGTCGTGCGGTCGCGATCCGGGACACCACGGTGGAACCCGAGTTCACTCCCTGGGGAGGGGTTGCCCGCGAGCAGGGCTACCGCGCCATGGTGTCGGTGCCGCTCGTCGCGGGCGGCGAGGTGCTGGGGACGTTGAACGGCTACCACGCCGACGTTCACCATTTCAGCGACCAGCAGATCGAGCGGCTCACCTTGCTCGCCAATCACGCCGCCATTGCCTTGACGTCCGCCCGGCTGGTCGACCAATTGCAGTCGGCCAACGAGTCACTTCGCCGGCAGACCGAACTGCTGATGAAATCCGAACAGATCCATCAGCAATTGCTGCAGGTGGCGCTCAGCGGCGAGGGCGTGCAGGGAATCGCCGCCGCACTGGCGACCCTGCTGTCCCGGCCGGTGCTTCTCGAGGACGCCCGTTCCGCCGTGCTCGCGCAGCAGGGAGAGCCGGCCCGGCTGCCGGACCCGGAGCTCCGCGCGTCCACGGCCGGCGACCCGGACAGCCACCGCCCGCACACGGTAGAGCAGGGCGGCGGTCAGTCGTTCCTCGTCTGGACGGTGCGGCTCGAGGACGATCCGGTCGCCCGGATCTGGTTGTCGCTCAACGACTCTGCACTGTCCGCGATCGACAACCGAGCGGTCGAGCACGCATCGATCGTGCTCTCCCTGGAAATGCTTCGGCTGCGAACGGCGGCGGAGGTGGAGCACCGGCTCAGTGGCGAGTTGATGGCCGACATCCTGGCCGGCACGCCGGTCGAATCGCAGCCCCTCCAGGAGCGTGCCCTGCGACTCGGGCACGACCTGTCGAGACCTCATGTTGCGATCGTCGGCAGCGCGACATCGATTGACACGAAACGGGTGTCGCAGATCGAGCAACGCTCGATGGCCGCGGTCACGGGGCGTGCCGCCCGCATTGCGCCCCGCCCGTTGGTCGCGATGTACCGGGGTTTACTGGTGGCGCTGTGGCCGCTCGCGGGCGACGGACCACCCCTCGACCAGGCCCGACTGTCGGCCGACACAGTCCGCCGGGCCATGGCCGGCGTGCCCGGCGCTGCCGGCGCGACCGTCGCCGTCTCCGGTGCCGGCCACCGGAACCTCCCGCAGAGCTACCGCATCGCCAGGGGCGCGCTGCTGATCGCCACCCGATCCGGCCGCACCAACCAGACCCTCACGCTGGAGGACCTGGGAATCGCCGGGCTGCTGCTGCAACTCGATGACGCCGACCAGTTGACGGCCTTCGCCGACCGGACCCTGCGGCACATCCGCGGACATGACGAGCGGCGCGGCACCCGGTTGCTGCAGACACTGCGGTGCTACCTGGACAACGGGCAGAACAGGACGGCCACCGGGCGGGCCCTGCACGTACACCCCAACACCGTGACCCAACGCCTGCAACGGATCCAGACACTGTCCGACCTCGACCTGAGCATGCCGGAGGCCGTTGTGCAGATCACCGCGGCGCTGACCTTGCTCGAGGTTGCGAACGCCGATCATGCTGGGTAGCCGGAACGGGCGCCGGCGCATCGACGTCAGGAGTTCTGCCCGGCAGGACGCGGTACCACCCGGAACCGAGTGACAGACCATCCCGAGAGGACAGCAATGGCCGACCGATCGCGCGACATCACGCTGAGATTCCTTGCCGCACCCACCGATGTGGCGTTTCTCGACAGCGATGTGATCGCCGGCGGCCGGGTCCTGGAATGGATCGACAAGGCCGCTTACGCCTGCGCCGTGGGGTGGAGCGGCGGCTACTGCGTCACCGCCTACGTGGGCAACGTCAACTTCACCCGCCCCATCCGGTCCGGTGACATGGTGGAGGCCCGGGCGCAGGTCGTGCACACCGGCCGGTCCAGCATGCACATCGAGGTGAGGGTGTTCTCCACCCGCCCGCACCACGTCGATTACAGCCCGGCGACGTCGTGCACGGTCATCTTCGTCGCCGTCGGCGATGACGGCCGACCGATTCCGGTCCCGCAATGGCAGCCCGTCACTCCCGCCGACCGGACGCGCGACGAGTCGGCAATCGACAAGATCGCCCTGCGGGCCGACATCGAGGCCGCGATGAGCGAGCAGACCTACACGGCGGCGAGCGCCGCGCCGCAGGTGACGCTGAGGTTCCTGGCCGCGCCCACCGATGTGAACTGGGGCGGCAAGACCCACGGCGGCACCGTGATGCGATGGATCGACGAGGCCGCCTACGCCTGCGCGTCGGGGTGGAGCCGATCCACCGCTATCGCCGCCTACTCCGGCGGGATCCGTTTCTATCGGCCCATTCTCATCGGACACCTGGTCGAGGTGCAGGCAAGGCTGCTGCACACCGGGCACAGCAGCATGCACATCTCTGTGCACGTCCGGTCCGCCGATCCCACGGCGCCCGAGATGCGTTTGACCACCCACTGTTTGACTGTGTTCGTGCCCATCGACGACAAGCAGCGGGCAATCCCGGTCGCCCGGTGGGCCCCCGAGCTGGACGAGGACCGCAGACTCGAGGCGCACGCCCGGCATCTCATCGACCTGCGATCCCGGCTGATGCCGCTGCACCCCGCCTGACCGGCTGCGTCCGGCCCGGCTGGGTGCCGTCCGGGCCGGACGTCGTCGAAATCTCGTCAGCCGGCAGCCTGCAGCAGCTCGGCCGGGTCGCGGTAGGCAAGACCATGCGCCTGGGCGACCGGCTCGTTGACCAGGTTCCCGCCCAGGGTGCTCAGTCCCAGCGCCAGCGCCGGGTCGGCCGTCGCGGCACCGGCGATGCCCTTGCCGGCGACCTTCACCAGATAGGGCAGAGTGGACGAGGTCAGCGCCAGCGTGGACGTGCGGGCAACCGCGCCCGGGATGTTGGCGACGCAGTAGTGCACGACCCCTTCCTCGACGTAGGTCGGGTCGGCGTGCGTGGTCGCGCGGCTCGTCTCGAAGCAACCGCCCTGGTCGATGGCGATGTCCACCGCGACACTGCCCGGCCGCATGCTGGCGATCATCGCGCGACTGACGAGCTTGGGTGCCTTCGCGCCCGGCACCAGCACCGCGCCGATGACGACGTCCGAATCGGCGATGTACGCGGCCAGCCTGGCCCGGTTGGGGGTGACCAGGTCCAGCCGGCCGCCGAAGATGTCCGACAGGTACGCCAGCCGGGCCGGGTTCGTGTCGAAGACCCGGACGATGGCCCGCATGCCCAACGCGATCTTGGCCGACTCGGTCCCGGCCACTCCCCCGCCGATGATGGTGACCTTGGCGGCCGGGGTCCCGGGGACGCCCCCGAGCAGGATCCCGGCACCGCCGGCGGGACTCTCCAGGGCGTGGGCCGCTGCCTGCACGGCCAGCCGGCCGGCGACCTCGCTCATCGGGGTCAGCAGCGGCAGTTTCCGGTCCGGCGTCTGCACCGTTTCGTAGGCGATGGAATCGATCTTCTTGGCCAGCAGGAATTCGGTGAGTTCGCGGTCGGCGGCCAGGTGCAGGTAGGTGAACAGCTGCTGGCCGTCGCGGAACCGGTGGTACTCCTCCGGGACCGGCTCCTTGACCTTGACGATCAGGTCGGCCCCGGCGAACACCTCGTCCGCGGTACCAACGACCTTGCCACCGGCCGCGGAGTACTCGGCGTCAGTGAATCGGGAACCCTCTCCCGCCCCGGACTGCACCAGCACCTGATGGCCGTAATGCACCAGCTCGGCGACACCGTCGGGCTGCACGGACACCCGGTTCTCGTTGTTCTTGATCTCCTTGGGGACACCGACGACGAGGCTGGACACAGCGGGCTCCTTCACGGCTTGTGACGCGCGATGAATGCGGGGATAGCCAAAATCATGCTGCCTCGCGGTCCGCGGCGCAGCGTCGGCGCGACGCTTGTCGTCGCGGGGGGGAACATCGAGAGCGGCCGGTGCCTGCAGGCATCAGCGTGCCTCGTCCGAAGCGCCAGGAAGGCAACTGTCAGCAGGCGGGATGCGCGCTGCCGCGGGATGTCGATTGCGCGTGGGCGACGGCTCTGGATCCCGCACAGGGCCGCTGAGCTGCGAAAACATGGTGGGCGATACTGGGATCGAACCAGTGACCTCTTCGGTGTGAACGAAGCGCTCTCCCGCTGAGCTAATCGCCCGGAGCCGGTACCACCGGACGAGCAGAGGCCACCTTACCCGATCCGAAAGGTCCCGACCGCACCCCTCCCGATCGGCCGGATTAGTCCAAATGGGTGATCTCCGCGGACACGCGTGACGACGCGCAGGGTCATCCGTCCTTCCTGTCGAGAGGAACGGCCTGAAACCACGAGCGCGGATATCGGCCCCGCCGCGCGCAGGCCACCGGACGGCGGAAACGACATGCCACAGCACATCCCGGATCATCGGGTCACCACGGCTGCGACCGAGATGCTCCTGATCTCCGACGCCGCTCTTCCGGCGGTTCACGCCGAGCTGCGTTACCACTGCGACGACCCGTTCGCCGTCCACCTCGGACTGTCCGTCGACCAGAGCCCGCCGATCACCTGGGTCTTCGGTCGAGAGCTACTGATCACGGGGGCCAAGATGCCGGCGGGGATCGGCGACGTTCAGGTCTACCCGGCGAGCGACGGGCTCATCATCGAACTGCGCTCCGGGAGGGTCGGAGCACGGCTGCTCGCTCATGCCGCGGACATCGAAGACTTCACCGCCCGCAGTGCCGCGCTGGTTCCGCTGGGCACCGAGATGGACCACTGCGCCTTCGCCGACGACCTGCGCGCCCTGCCGGTGCACGACCCGTTCGAAGCCTGAGCCAACTGGCCCGCGCCCGGGTGGGGCGTGGGACCGGGCAGTGTTTCGCCTGTCACAGCCGACGACCGACCTGCGCTCTTCCCGCATCGGTTCGCCGGGCCCATCGAGGGGTTGGGTGGCCTGTAAGGGCCCTGTGAGCTGGCCGGACGTGAGACCGCTTGACGGCCCGTCGGTTTGGTCAGCGCGTCCACGTTCGGATACAGTTGCCGGGCCGCGCAGCCCTGACGGGCAGGCGGGCGTGCGGACGTAGCGCAGTTGGTAGCGCATCACCTTGCCAAGGTGAGGGTCGCGGGTTCGAATCCCGTCGTCCGCTCGAAGAGGTCCAGGCCGTCACCTGGGTTGCCTCCGCGGTGGGATGGCCGAGAGGCGAGGCAACGGCCTGCAAAGCCGTGTACACGGGTTCGAATCCCGTTCCCACCTCGCAGCACGGCCGTTCGCCAATGGAATTGCCATTGTTCGAATGGTGAAGGGCGATTAGCTCAGCGGGAGAGCGCTTCCCTGACACGGAAGAGGTCACTGGTTCAATCCCAGTATCGCCCACAAATAGGACGTCGATACGGCGGCGTTGACGACATAGTCTCGGCCGCAACCACTTTCGCTGTACTGCCGGCGGCAGCGCGCCCGCACAATCACGTTGTTTCGAGTAGCGTACGAGGAAAGCCCCGCCCTCCTTCCAAGGGCGGGGCTTTCCTGTGTAGGGGCTCGACGACTGCCGGGGTCGTACCGGGTCCTCGCCTTGCAAGGTGCGGGTTCCCCGGCCTCCCTACAGTCAAACAAGGCGTGCGCTCGCCTCGCCGCGTCCCCCGGTCGGCTGTGCTCCGCCGGCGGGCACAGCGCGGGCCGTGCAAGGCCGTCTGGCTCCTCCGGGTGACCTGCCACCGGATCGGCCCAGCTGTCGCGATCGCGGTGCGAACGTTCTGGCCCGGTCAACCGCCACGAACAGGAGAAGGGCCGCGCCGACCAGGTGAGGTGGTCAGAGCAGGTTCTTCGTGACCGAGATGCTGATGCGGTACCCGGGGGGTGCCAAGATCATCTCGAGGTCCGGGGGGACGCGATGAACCGATTCCGGTCGCTGCTCGCTGCTCAGAGCGTCGCCGCTGGGATCGTCGGAGTGCTGACCACGGCGTGCTCCGCGGAGCCGTCGGCTGAAGCCGAGGCGGTGACGGCGACCACCGTGACGGTGAGCACGACGGCCACGCCGGCCGCCACCAGCGTCTTCGTGCCCACGACGGTCAGCAGCACCCTTGTGGCGCCGACGACGATCCGGGTACCCACCACGGTGACCGTCACCAGCACGATGACGGAGACCGTGACGGACCCGCCGAACGCCCCCGATGCACCGGACGTGCCGGCGACGCCGGCGCCGGAGTCCGAAGTCGGCGCCCCGCGGGGGCTGGTGCAGCAGCCGGCCACCCAGGGTCGGTTCGCCAACTGCACTGAGGCGAAAGCGGCGGGTGCGGCGCCGGTGTACCGGGGCGCGCCGGGCTACTCGGAGCGCCTCGATCGGGATGGCGACGGCGTGGGTTGCGAGTCCTGACCGGCCGACTACCGGTGCCCGGGCCGCGACGTCTGTCCCGCCGAAACACTCGGCCTGCCACGCCCGGCGGCCGCCGGACTACCGAGCGACGGCGACCGCCGCATCCTCCGCGGCGTACTCGGTCAGCAGTTCTTGCTCACGCTTCTTGCCGGGGAAACAGAAGAACACCAGCGCCGCCCCGAGCAGCACGATCGCGATCCCGGCCGCGTAGGCGAGTGATTCACCCTCCAGGAACGACTGTTTCGCCGCGGCAATGATCTCCGACTGATACTGCGGGTACCGCTCGGCCATCGTCGCGGCGCTCGCGAACGACTTCTGCAGTTCGGTCTGCACCGTGCTGCTGACCTCCGACGCCTGCGACGATGCGGCGATCGCTCTGCCGAAGGCGGCGGCGTACCCCGCCGTCAGCATCGCCCCGAGCAGCGACTGCATGACCGCGCCGCCCAGATCCCTCTGCAGGTCGGCGGTTCCGGACGCCATCCCGGCCCGGGACACCGGCACCGAACCGGTCAGCGAATGGGACGCCGGCGTTCCGGCGAAGCCGACCCCGATGCCGACCAGCATGAAGGCCAGGCACACCGGCCAGAACGGGATGCCCTGCTTCCACAGCAGCAGCGCGGCAACGAGTCCCGACAGACAGAACGCGTACCCGACGAGGAGGGTGAAGCGGGCGCCGTGCGAACCGATCAGCCGGGCGGACAGCGGGGCCACCACCACCATCGCGGCCGCCGCCGGCAACATGGCCGAGCCCGCCTGGAGGGTGGTGTAGCCGAGCACGTTCTGCAGGAACTGCTGGCCGACGAACATGGCTGCCATCAGCGTTCCGAACACGATGATCCCCGCGATCGCAGCGACCCAGAAGATCCGCCGGGCGGCGATGTGCAGGTCGAACAGCGGCGAAGGTGCGCGTTGCTGCCGCAGGACGAACCCGATCCCGGCCAGCAGCGCCAGCCCGCCGAGCAGGAGGGCGACGGAACTCTGCCCGGGAACGGCCGCGAAGTTGATGGACAGCACCAGCGCCGCGACCAGAACGACCGACAGGATCCCGCCGAGATTGTCGACCGGATCGGAGGTTTCGTTGATGTGCGCCGGAACCAACAGCAGGGCCGACACCAGGGCGATCACGGCCAGCGGCAGAGTGACGAGGAAAACCGACTGCCAGCTGAAGTGCTCCATCAACCAGCCGGACAGCACCGAACCCAGCGCTGCGGTCGCCCCGCCGACTGCGGACCACAGTGCGATGGCCTTTGTTCTGGCCGGACCGGACCACAGTGCGGTGATCAGCGCCAGCGTCGTCGGATACGCCATCCCGGCGGCCAGCCCGCCGAGCAACCGGGCGCCGAAGAGCACCTCGATGGACGGCGCGAACCCGGCAAGCAGACAGGCCGGGATGGTGACGATCATGCCCAGCACCAGCAGCAGCTTGCGACCGTACCGATCCCCCACCGCCCCGAGGTACAGCACCGACGCGGCGAGCCCCAGGGAGAAGCCGACGGCGACCAGGTTGAGTTCCGTCTGGCTGGCGTCGAACGCCTTCCCGATGTCTGGTAGCGCGACGTTGGCGACGGCCAGATTCAGGTTCGCCACCGTCGCCACCAGGATGAGCACGACCAGCACCCACCAGGACCGTTGCGCGGGCGCACCGGCCGGGCCCGGTGCCGGCTCCCGGTTGCCGGTCTGAACCGGCCCGCTGCTGTCCGACACGTTGTCCCCTTCTCGCCAGACACCGGTTCACCACCCGACCGTCGACGAGCGAAGGGTGATCACGGCTCAGTGTGCCGCATTGCTCTCACAGATCACGGCTCTCCGCTCACGCTCTGTGATAGGGACGAGAGTGCATCTTCCGGACGTGCGCCAAGAGCCGTTGGGCCCGTGCCGGCCGGTACGACCGCGGGCCGCTCGACGCGACCCGAACCGACGCTCCCGCGCGCGGTCCACCTCTGACACCAACCGGCAACGGTGACAGCGAAATCCAAAGGGTGGCCCGGAACCACCCTTTCGGTGGACTATCGCCGAAACGTGGGCTCCGACAGACTCTTCTGTACGCCCGACGGGGAAACCCGGCGGGCGTGCCACATTTCTGGGTGACCACCTCTCCCCTGCCGGGCAGGCATCCGTGAGCCCCGAGCGTGCCGATGCTCAGGAAACCGCCGCCCCACTCCTGGCGCAACGCGAGCAACGCGGACGCTGCGCGAGTAACGCACCCGGTCGCTGGCCCCGACCGCACCTCCGAGCTGCCAGCAAGCGGCACGCCATGGGTCGCCCGGGTGGCCGTCACATCTTCTGGCGGACCAGCACCTTGCGCTGCACTGACGCTCGGCGACGAACGACACCCGGGTGCCCGTTACATCTTCTGGCGGGCCAGCACCTTGCGCTGCACCTGACGTTCGGCGACGAACGACACGAAGGGGATCGTCCCGGCGATCAGCACCCACACCGTGCCCAGCGGCGACCAGCGGTCCTTGTACGCGAGGTCGAACGCGATGATCACGTAGATGACGAAGAGCGCCCCGTGGATCGGTCCCAGATGGCCACCGCGGCGCCCATGTCGAACGCGTACTTCAGCACCATCGCGGCGCAGAGCAACAGCAGACCCCAACCGACGACGAAGGCGGCGACCCGGTAGCGGCGGAACGCGGCCATGATCTTCGGCGGGACCGCCGGCGACCGGCCGCCGGTAGCGGCCGACTGCACCCGGCCGGAGCTCGTGGGCGGATTCTTCCGGCCGGCGGCCACCGGCGACTGCGCCGGGCGGGGCGCCGCCGCGGCGTCGGGGTCGGTCACGTCACCGGTCGGGTCAACGGGCACGTCGGCGGTCCTCCTCGGCCAGGGCAGCGAGCGCCTGGTTGTACGCGGTCAGTTCAGGGTCATCGTCGTCATCAGGGCGCACGGTCGCGACGGCGATCGTCACGCCCTGGCTGGGCTTCTGCAGGTGTTCGGTGAGCCGGTCCCGCCGGCGGTGCGGCAGCGTTTCGTCGCCGGCTCGGTCCTCGGCGGCCCGGTCCGCTTCGGGATTCGGAGCGGCCTCGGCGCCGTCGGCCGGTGACCGGGTGTCCGCCGCGGACCCGCGGCCGGTCGGAGCCGGCTGCCCCTCACCGCCGGCCGGACCGGCCGGCGGTGAGGGCGAATCGCCTCGTCGAGCAGCTCGCGGAGCCCGCGCTCGGTGTCCTCGTCATCCTCGACGTCTTTGAGGACCTCCAGATGCAGGAACCGGACCCACATGTAGACGAAGGCCACGCCGAACGCGGGCCAGAGCAGCGCATAGCCGAAGTTCTGTGCCGTGCCGGTGGTTTCCTGGGTGCGGCCCCACTGCCACCAGCCGAGCCGCAAGCAGGTCAGGAGCGCCGCGAAGACCAGCAGGTGCCCGGCGATCCAGCCGGGCTGCAGGAAGCGTCGGTCCACATCAGAACGGTACCGCCGACCGTGCGGGGCCAGCACCGCCCGTGCCGACCGTCACGGCCCAGCCGGGCCGCAGCCTGAGCGTCAACAGCCCGTGCCCCGGACCGCACCTGCCCCGGTGGGGCAGCAAGCGTCGGCCGGCGCCCTCGTGCCGACCGGCACTCCCGCCATACCGTGGAGCGTCAGCCCGTGGTCCGGACCGCACATGCCCCTCTCGAGCACGCCGCGTCGGCCAGCGCCGCCAGCGTCCTGCGGCCGCGAACGTCAGCCAGGTCGGCAGCCGTGTCGACGTCCCTGCGCAGCCCGGAGATGACCGGCACCTCCAATGGCACAGCACCGGTTGCCACGTGCCGGCCGAACGATCCCTCGCCGTACCGGGGATGCAACCACGCTGCCGACGACGCCGTCAGCAGTGTCGTCCCGGTTCCCTGCCGGTCGGCGACGACGGCGAGCTCGTGGCGGGATGCGGCGGCAAGCGCATCTCCCATCTCCCCGGAGGTCAGCGAGGGCAGATCTCCGGGCAGCACCGCGGCCCGCGCGTCGCCCGGAAGTGACCGCAGCCCCTCGGAGATCGCCGCGTTCAGGCCGGTGGTGGCCGTGAGCAGGGTCCGCACGCCAGAAATCCGGATGAGCAGGCGCGCGTCATCGGCGTCATCGGCGACGACCAGTACCCGGCCGACCTCCGCGGCTCGGGCTGCCGCCTCGACGGTGTCCAGCGCCATCGCCCTGGCAAGGGCCCGGCGCAGCACCGGGTCGACGTCGATCCGGCTCTTGCCGCGCGACGTCGACTTCAGCGGGACGAGAACCGTCCAGCGGCGGGGGGTGGTGATCAACTGCACCGGATCATTGTCACCGCTGCCCGGCCCTGGTCGGCATCGGGCCTCGCCGGAGCCGCGGGTACTGCGGATCCAGCTTCTCCAGCGCCTCCGCGAGCAGGGCCGCGACCGCCCAGTTCCGGTACCACTTGCGGTCGGACGGGATGAGGTGCCAGGGCGCGGAGACGGTGTTGCAGCGGGTCGGCGCCTCCCAGTGGGCCACCCGGTAGGCCTCCCGGTAGCCGCGCACGTCGACGTCGCCCGGGTTGTACTTCCAGTACTTCGTGAGATCGTCCAGCCGCGCCGGCAGCCGCTCGGCCTGCACAGCGCGGGACACGTGCAGGAAGCACTCGACGATCGTCACCTGATTGTCCGCGAGCCTGCGTTCGAAGTGGTTGATCGCCTCGTCGGGGGGTTTCTTGACCGAGGCCAACATGATGCCGTCCGGGTTGACCAGACCGACGACGTGCTTGATCACCCCGTCGTCCATGCCCGCCGGTCCATGCCCTGCCAACAGGAGCTGCACGCTGCGCCGGTCGCCCGCGGTGCGCCGCGCGAACAGCCGCTCCTGCAGGCCCGCGAGCCGATCGCCCAGCTCGAGCAGCCCGTCCTACGCGACCGACTTGGATTTCGGTCCGATCGGCGTCGAGTCCGGTGGGGATCTGGCTGATGTCGACGGTGCCGGCCGGGGCGGCGAACGCCATGTGCGGACCGAGAACTTCATGAGCGGCTGAGTTCTTCTTGGAATTGGCCCACCAAGCACGCCCCGCAGTGCGGCGTGCGGCGAAACCTCGGTCGATGTGCCCGGCGACGCCCGGTTCTCCTGCTGGTGATGCTGTTCGTCGTAGGCTGTCTCTTTCCGGTGGCGGACACGACCTGGCGCTCCGGACCTCCGCGAAAGGCTTCACGTGACCACGACCCCGACGTCCGACCGGCTGGCCGGCCACTCCTCGCCCGCCGCCGGGCCAACCGACATCGCGCGCGACCCGCAGACGTTCCTCGACCTGGACGAGCAGTGGTGCGCGCACAACTACCACCCGCTGCCGGTGGTGATCTCCTCCGCCGAGGGGGCCTGGGTCACCGACGTGACAGGCAAGCGGTACCTGGACATGCTGGCCGGCTATTCGGCGCTGAACTTCGGGCACGGCCACCCCGCGCTGATCGCGGCCGCGGTCGAGCAGATGGGCAAGGTGACGCTGACGTCCCGGGCCTTCCACCACGATCAGCTGGGCCCGTTCTGCGAGGAACTCGCTTCGCTCACCGGAACCGAGATGGTCTTGCCGATGAACTCCGGCGCCGAGGCCGTCGAGTCGGCGATCAAGGTGGCCCGCAAGTGGGCGTACACCGTCAAGGGCGTCCCGGAGAACCGCGCGCAGGTCATCACCGCGGGCGGCAACTTCCACGGCCGGACGCTGACCATCGTCTCGTTCTCCGACGACTCCGTGGCGCACGACGACTACGGCCCCTACACCCCCGGCTTCCTGACGGTGAAGTACGGCGACCTGCAGGCTCTGGAGGCTGCGATCACCCCGGACACCGCGGCGATCCTGCTGGAGCCGATCCAGGGTGAGGCGGGCGTGCTGGTGCCGCCGGCGGGCTACCTGGCCGGCGTCCGCCGGCTCTGCGACGAGCACAACGTGCTGTTCATCGCCGACGAGATCCAGTCCGGACTCGGTCGCACGGGGTCCACCCTCGCACTGGACCAGGAAGGCGTGCGCGCAGACCTCTACACCCTGGGCAAGGCGCTGGGCGGCGGAATCATGCCGGTTTCGGCCGTGGTCGGCCGGCGGAGCGTCCTCGGCGTGTTGCAGCCTGGCCAGCACGGGTCGACGTTCGGCGGCAACCCGCTCGCCTGCGCGATCGGTCGCGCCGTCGTCGCGTTGCTGCGGACGAACGAGATGCAAACCCGGTCCGCCGAACTCGGCGCGCATCTGCACACGCGGCTCGGCGCGCTGGTCGGCGACGGCGGACTCGCCGAGGTCCGCGGCCGGGGTCTGTGGGCCGGCGCCGAGCTGGCTCCGCGGATCGGGCTCGGCCGGCCGATCTCCGAGGAACTGGCGCGCCGCGGGATCCTGGTCAAGGAGACCCACGAGACCACGCTGCGGTTCGCGCCGCCGATCGTCATCACCCGGGACGAGATCGACCACGCCGTCGACACTCTCGGGGCGGTGCTCGCCGAGCGCTGAGCGGGTGGGCTCGCCTGGCTGATTTCCCGCGCGTCAGCGGATGTTCGGCAGGTCCCTGACTGGCTGGTCGGGGTCGGTCGCTGATGGGCCGGTGGGAGCTGGGCCGCTGCGGCGGGTCGCAGAGGATGCGGGACCGCTCGAGTTCCGTGCGTTGCTCGTGCCACCGTCGCCTCACTCGCGCCGCATCAAGAGCAAGGCGTACCCGGGGCGAGCGAGACGCGACGGCGTGAGCAGCGGCCCGCCCGACACCGTGCAACAGCCCGACCGATGCCCACCTTTGACGACCGCCCCAGCGTCGCGGACGGACGCACGACGCCGGACCGGTTCAAGCCGCCTCGCGGGCCAGCGCCAGCACCCGTGACGTCGCCCGCAGGTACTTCTTGCGGTACCCACCGGCCAGCATCTCCGGGGTGAAGATCTGGTCCAACGGCGCACCGGAGGCGCGCACCGGGATGGACCGGTCGTAGATGCGGTCGATCAGCACGACCCACCGCAGCGCCGCGGACTGGTTGTCCAAGGGCCGCACCGCCCGCAGGTTCACCGTGCCCACGCCGTCGACCAACCGGCCGTACCGGGACGGGTGCAGGTCCGTCAGCCGTGCGGTGATGGCATCGAAGGAGTCCAGGCTCGCCGGCGGACCGTCGGACCCGGCGCGCCGGGCGGCCTCGACCAGTTCGTGGTCGGACAGCGGCGGTGGTGCCTGCGCCAGACCGGCGTGCCGGTAGTCCGGGCCGTCGACCCGAAGGGTCTCGAAACGCGCCGACAGGGCATGGATCTCGCGGCGGAAGTCCTCCGCAGCGAACCGCCCCTCGCCGAGCTTGCCGGGCAGCGTGTTGGACGTCGCCGCCAGGTTGACGCCGGACTCGGACAGCTCCCCCAGCAGCCGGGTCATCAGCATCGTGTCGCCGGGATCGTCAAGCTCGAACTCGTCGACCGCCAGCAACTGGTGGCCGCGCAACCGGTTCACCGTCTCGTTGAAACCCAGCGCACCGACCAGGTGGGTGTACTCGACGAACGTGCCGTACGCCTTCGGACCGGGAACCGCGTGCCACAGCGAGGCCAACAGGTGCGTCTTGCCCACCCCGAACCCGCCGTCCAGGTAGTAGCCGCCGCCCACTGACGGCGCGGCCTTGCGGAACAGGCCCTTGCGGGGCGGCGTCGCAATCCGGTCGCCGAACGCGGCGAGCGCCTCCACCGCCGCTTTCTGGCTCGGCTCGTCGGGTGCCGGTAGATAGGTCTCGAACCGCACGTCGTTGAACCGTGGTGGCGGCACCAGGCCGGTGATCAGCTCGCCGGGGCCGATGACGGGATCGCGGTCGACGAGCCGGAGGACGGTCACGAGGGTTGAGGGTAGAGCGGCGCGGACGGGTGCTCGCACCGCCCGTCGGGGTCGCCCTCAACTCGAGGTGGTACGGATGGTGGGTGCCCACCGACATTCCGGCCGACTCGACCGACGCGCCGTCTCCGACGCCGGCCGGTATCGTCCCGCTGCCCGACGACGAGGACGCGTTGGCCGCGTTGTACGCCTGGCCGGACCGGGAGGGCCGGGTGGTCCGGGCGAACATGATCGCCTCCCTTGACGGCGGCTCGACGGTCGATGGCCGATCTGCCGGGCTGGGCAACCCCGCGGACGAGGCGCTGTTCGCGCTGCTGCGCGACCTGGCGGACGTCATCCTGGTCGGGGCGGGCACCGTCCGGGCCGAGCAGTACGGCGGCATCTTCCTGTCCGCGCAGCGCCGGGGACGCCGGCAGCGCTGGGGGTTCCCGGTGGCGGCCCCCCCGATCGCGGTGGTGACCCGCGGCGGGCTGGACCCAGCGCTGCCCCTGTTCACCGACACCGACACACCGCCGATCGTGGTCACCACCGAGTCGGGGGCGTCTTCGGTGCCGGCCGGCGTGCGGGTCGTCGTGGCCGGCACCGACCGGATCGATCTCGGCGTCGCGGTCGCGACGCTCGCCGACAGCGGATTGCGGCGGATCCACAGCGAGGGTGGCCCCGCTCTGCTGGCCTCGTTGGTCGAGGCCGACCTGCTGGACGAGTGCTGCCTGACCCTCGCCCCGATGCTGCTGGGGTCGAGGGCGGCCCGGATGTTGCCGGCCGTGCTGGCCGACCCGGCCCGCTGGCGCCTGCTCGCCGCCCGGCAGGACGGACATCACCTGTTCACCCGGTACCGCAGGGCCGCCCCCTGATGGGCACGGCCGAGAGCGGTGCCGGCCGGGTACGACGGCGGGCGACGGCCGTCGGCGGGCTGCTGCCGGCGGTCCTGCTGCTGGCCGGGTGCACGCTCGGCCCGTCGCAGCGTCCGGCCCTGGCGACGTTCGATCCGGGTCAGCCAAGCCGCGGCTCCACCGCACCCTCGTCGGTACCGGTCGGTCCGGGCGGGCAGGGACAGCAGGCCGATCCCATCCGGTGGCAGCCCTGCGACGACGTCGATCCGGTCGACCGGGCGACCGGTCTGCGGTTCGAGGTGGATTGCGCGGCGGTGCTGGTCGACCGCAAGGGATTGAACCCGTTCGGGGATCAATCGATCCAGGTCACCCGGGCGCGCGCCCCGGGTGTGCCGAACGACGCCCCCGCCCTGCTCGCGGTGATCGGCGAGCCCGGCGAGAACGGTCGCAGTCGGGTGGCAGCCGTCGCGGCCGGCCTGTCGCCGAAGGTTCGCGAGAAGTTCGCCGTGCTGACGGTGGACCTCGCCGGCACCGGGCAGTCGTCACCGATCGACTGCATGTCCGGGTTCGATGCCGGTGCGCTGACCACGCTGGGCGTCGACCCGACGGAACCGGCAGCCGGCGCGGTGCTGGCCGAGCTGTCCCGGTCGCTCACCTTCGAGTGCGGCGACCTGGCCGGCCCGGAACTGTCGCTGGTCAACAGCACGGCCGCGGCAGACGACCTGGATTCGGTTCGCTCCGCGTTGGGCAGCCCGACGCTGACCCTGATCGGGCGGGGCTTCGGCGCCACCCTGGGGGCGGTGTACGCCGACCGCTACCCGGGACGGGTCGGGAAGGCGGTACTCGACGGCCCGACTGATCCGCTGGTCGACCTGGACGCCCGCGCAACGGCGGTCGCGATCGCCGCCGAGCAGGCCCTGGACGCGCTCGCCGCCCGATGTCCGTCCTTTTCCGGCGGTTGCCCGCTCGGCGCCGACCCGCGCGCGACGGTGCAGAAGGCGATCAGCACCCTCGACGCGCGGCCGGGCGCCGGACCGGGCGCCGGCAGCACCAACGGCGGCAGTGTGTTGATGACGCTGCTGCTGCGGCTCGGTGACCCGGACGGCTGGCCGGAGCTGTCCACCGCGCTCGCGGCGGCCGCCACCGGAAACCCCGCCCCGATCGCCACGCTGCTGGAGACCGCGCTCGGCGCGCAGGACGGCGGCGGTTGGCTGAACGCGGCGATCATCTACGGCTGCAACGACAACGCGCTGCGGATCTCGGCCGAGCAGGTGACCACCGCGGTTCAGGACGTCAGGAAGCAGGCGCCGCTGTTCGGTCCGTACACCGTCGGGCTGGTCGGCATCTGCGCGTCGTGGCCGGCACCGGAGGCCGCCCTCGGTGCCGTCAAGGCGTCCGGCGCGGCGCCCATCCTGGTGACCGGTTCGGTTGCCGATCCGCTCTCGCCCTATGAGCAGGTCCGATCGCTCGCCGGTCAGCTCGGATCGGCGCGGCTGATCAGCTGGCAGTCCGGGCAGCACGGCAGCTATCCGGCCAGCCCCTGCGTCACCACGGCGGTCGATGCCTACCTGCTGGACGGCACGCTGCCGGCCGTCGGAACCCTGTGCCCGCCCTGACCCGGCACCCACCGGCCCGGGGTCCGTCCCGCACCGGCCGGCCGCACGTCTCCCGGCCGGCTGCCCCGCCCGGCTCCGCGCGGCCCGTCCTCAGGTCTCCCGACCCGACCGACTCGACCCCGACCTACTCGACCCCGACCGACTCGACCCCGACCGACTCGACCCCGACCGACCCGGCCCGACCCGCCCCGGACGGCGTGGTGTGGGGCCACTGTCGGTGCCCGGTCGTAGGGTCCCGGGCATGTCCGCGTCGCCGTCCGTCGCCGGTCCCGCCGAGTTCCGGCGGGCCGTCGCAAGGCTGGACGTCGCCCGGATCCGCGCGGAGGTCGAGCTCGGCCCGCTGCCCGCGCCGGCCCGGCTGGCGCCGTGGAGCCACGCGCTGTCCGCCACCCTCTATCCCGCGGGCAGCGACGAGGAGACGGCGTCCGGAAGGATGATCCTGCTGTTCGACCCGGACGGCGTCGATGCCTGGGGCGGTTCGCTGCGGGTTGTCGTTTTCGCCACCTGCGAGCTGGACACCGAGATCGCCCAGGATCCGCTGCTGCCCGAGGTTGCCTGGAGTTGGCTGACCGAATCGCTGACCGGCTCCGGCGCCGGCTACAGCGCTCTCGGCGGAACCGTCACGGCGACGTCATCCACCCGGTTCGGCGACATCGCCGGCCCGCAACGAGCCGATGACCTGGAAGTTCGCGCATCCTGGACGGCCGACGAACGGACCGACCTGCACCTGCAGGCGTTCGCCGAGTTTCTCTCGGTTGCCGCCGGCCTGCCGCCGGAAGGAGTCACGTTGCTGCAAAGGTCGGACCCCTCGGCGGCCAGGTAGAACAGATCGGACGATTCCGGCTAGTCGTTTCGGGTGCTTGACCACGGACGGCCGTAGGGCAGACACTAGCTGTGACAACGGAACGACTCGTGTTAGTTCATCGGGTAGGCCTTAACCTCGACGGGCGACCACGGGTTCCGGACATTGGTGACGCCTGGCATTCGCCCGGCTGGTTGGAGGAACGTCCGGTGAGCAACTCGGTGGTTGGTCTGAGCGGATCGCTCGATACGAGCGGGGCGCGACCGGACGACAGCATCTTGGGAGCGTTCCTACCAGCGCAACGGTCCCCGCTCCGCGACAACCCCGTCATACCGCTGCGGATGGCGACGGTGCTGGTGGTCGATCCCGATCGGGCGACCCGCGACCCACTTCGGAACAGCCTGACCGAGATCGGGCTCGGCCGGATCCTGGAGGCCTCGTCGGTGGCGGCCGTCGAGGATCTGGTCGCGCGGCAGGTCGGCGGCGACCTCGCCCTGGTGAGCCTGCAGTTGGGTGCCGAGGCCGGACGCGTGGTGCATGCCCTGCGGGAGTCCGGTTGGCCGCGGGTGATCGCGTTGGCACCGACCGCCGACATCGGCCCGGTGATCGACGCGGTGGGTGCGGGAGTCAGTGGCGTGCTCATCGGGCGCCGTGCGAACCCGACCGCCGCCAGCATCCCGAGCAGCATTCACGAGCTGTCCAGCAGGGAGATCGAGGTCATCCAGCTGGTGGCCGACGGGCGGTCGAACAAGTGGATCGGCGATCAGTTGTCGCTGTCCGCGCTGACGGTCAAGAGCCACCTCGCCCGCATCGGCCGCAAGCTCGGCACCGGCGACCGCGCGCACATGGTTGCCCTGGCGATGCGCGCCGGAGTGATTTCCTGATCGACGTCCGGAGCCGCACCGGTGGCGATGTCCACAGCGGCCCACCTGGCGCGATAGGTTCCGCGGATGCCCGGCAGTGGTGAGGTCGACCCCGTGAGTGTCGACCCGTTGCGTGTTGACACCGTCAGTGTCGACCCGGTAAGTGTCCACCCGGTCGGAGTCGCCCCCGATGGGGTGGATGCCGTGCAGGTGGATGCCGACGCGGCCGGCCCGGACGTCATGGTCGCCGTCGACGATCCTGCGGACCGCGCCGGCGACGTCATTCCGCTGCTCGAGCCGGCCGGGCCGGTCGCCGGCCCGATCACGGACCGATCCGAACTGCGCCACTGGGTGGAGCTGTTCACCGCTGCCGGCGGCCCGGTGGCGATCGATGCCGAGCGGGCCTCCGGTTTCCGGTACGGCTCCCGGGCCTACCTTGTGCAGCTGCGCCGGCCCGACGTCGGCACCGTGCTGATCGACCCCATCCCGCTCGGTGACCTGTCCGATCTCGACGGGCCGCTCGCGGTGTCCGAATGGGTGCTGCACGCGGCCAGTCAGGACCTGCCGTGCCTCGCCGACATCGGCATCCGGCCGCGCCGGCTCTTCGACACCGAGTTGGCCGGCCGGCTCGCCGGGCTGCCGCGGGTGGGGCTCGGCCCGCTGGTGGAGCAGATGCTCGGCCTGCACCTGCGCAAGGGTCACGGCGCAGCCGACTGGTCGACCCGCCCGCTGCCACAGGACTGGCTCACCTACGCGGCGCTCGATGTCGAGGTGCTGGTCGAGCTGCGGGACGCCATGGAGGACCTGCTGCGCCGGCAGGGCAAACTCGACTGGGCCAGGCAGGAGTTCGACGCGATCATCGCCGCGCCGCCGGCGCCGCCCCGGGTCGATCCGTGGCGCCGAACGTCCGGCATGCACCGGATCAACGACCGCCGGGCGCTGGCCGTCATCCGCGAACTGTGGATCACCAGGGACGCGCTGGCCCGACGCCGGGACGTCGCGCCGCACCGCATCCTGCCCGACTCGGCCATCATCGCGGCCGCCGTGGCCAAGCCTGCGACCACCGCCGCCCTCACGGCGCTGCCGGTGTTCTCCGGCCGCATGCAACGGCGCAGCGCCGCGATCTGGCTCGCCGCGATCGGCCGGGCCCTCGGCCTGCCCGCCGACGAACTGCCGGTCGTCCGTCCGCCCGCTGACGGGCCGCCGGCGCCGGCGAAATGGGCCTCCCGCGACCCGGCCGCCGCGGCCAGGCTGCAGGCCGCCCGGGCCGCGCTGGCCGAGCTGTCCGAGCGCATCGCGGTGCCGGTGGAGAACCTGGTTTCCCCCGACGCGGTCCGGCGGATCCTCTGGACTCCGCCGGAGGCCGCGGGCATCGGCGATGCCCTCGCGCAGCGGGGCGCCCGGCCGTGGCAGATCGAGCTCACCGCACCGCTGCTGACGCGGGCGCTCGACGCGGGCAGCCCAGCCGGAATGGACCAAGTTACCGGCCAGTAACATCCGGGGTACGATGGCCGCGATGGCCCCTCGGTAGGCCGATGGGAGCGGGTTGACATCTGCCGAGCGCCACTGGCGCTCGGGGTGGCGGGAACCCGTCCGCGGTGAGTGCGAGCAGCCAAATTCTTCATGCCCGGCAGATGAGAGGGAGCACGTCCGTGGTCTCAGCGGCACCAGCGTCAGACATCCCCAGCCCCAGCTCGACCGGCCGACCCAACATCCCACCGGCCACCCGGCCGCGAACGCTGCGGGACGTGGTGTTCGTCGAGGGCGTCCGCACGCCGTTCGGCAAGGCCGGCGAGAAGGGCCAGTACTGGCAGACCCGCGCGGACGACCTGGTGGTCAAGGTGATCCGCGAACTGCTGCGTCGCCAGCCGTCGTTGCCGCCGGAGCGGATCGACGAGGTCGCCATCGCCGCGGCCACCCAGGTCGGTGACCAGGGCCTGACCATCGGTCGGACCGCCGCGATCCTCGCCGGGCTGCCCAAGACGGTCCCCGGCTTCGCGATCGACCGGATGTGCGCGGGCGCGATGACGGCCGTCACCACCGTCGCCTCCGGCATCGCGGTGGGCGCGTACGACGTCGTCATCGCCGGCGGTGTCGAGCACATGGGCCACCACCCGATGGCCGAGGGCGCCGACCCCAACCCGCGGTTCGTCGCCGACAAGCTCGTCGACCCGTCAGCGCTGATGATGGGCTCGACGGCGGAGAACCTGCACGACCGCTACCCGCAGCTGACCAAGCAGCGGGCCGACGCGTACGCCGTCGCCAGCCAGGAGAAGTACGCCAAGGCGCTGGCCAACGGCAAGATCGCCCCGGACCTGGTGCCGATCGCCACCCGCTCCGAGCAGGGCTGGGGACTGGCCGGCGCGGACGAGTTGCCGCGTCCCGGAACGACTCTCGACGGGCTCGACGCCCTGCGCACGCCGTTCCGGCCGCACGGCCGGGTCACCGCCGGCAATGCCTCCGGGCTGACCGACGGCGCCACCGGGTGCCTGCTGGTCGCGGCCGACGTCGCGGACGAGCTGGGGCTGCCGGTGCGGATGCGGATGGTGTCCTTCGCCTTCGCCGGCGTGGAGCCGGAGACGATGGGCACCGGTCCCATCCCGGCCACCGAGAAGGCGCTGCGCACAGCGGGTCTGACGATCGACGACATCGGGCTGATCGAGATCAACGAGGCCTTCGCGGTGCAGGTGCTGGCCTTCACCGATCACTTCGGGCTCGCCGACGACGACGAGCGGGTCAATCAGTACGGCGGCGCGATCGCCACGGGACATCCATTGGCCTCGTCCGGGGTTCGATTGATGACGCAACTCGCCCGCCAGTTCGAGGAACGCCCGGACGTCCGATACGGGCTGACCACGCTGTGCGTCGGCCTGGGCATGGGCGGCACCGTGATCTGGGAGAACCCGCACCACACCCCGGATACCGACACCGCCGCCGACACCGCCGAGGCCCGGGCAACCACCGACACCGCCGGGAGCACCCTGTGAGCACCATCGAGAAGCCCCGCACCGCAGCCGCTTCGGGTCGCGGCGACGCCCCGGCGGAGGTGGTGACGCACGCGTTCACCAGGATCGTCGACGTACCCTCCACCGGCGCACCGGGCGGCAGCCGGCGGGTCGCGCTGATCACGCTGGACAACGGGCGGGACCACACCCGACCCAGCACCCTGGGACCGCTGGGTCTGCAGAGTCTCGACGCGGCGATCAGCACCGCGATCGACGCCGCACCGGACGCCATCGCCGTCACCGGCAAGCCGTTCATCTTCGCCGTCGGCGCCGACCTGTCGCAGGCCGGCATGGTGGCCGACCGGTCGAGCGCCGCCGAGATCGGCGCGCTGGGCCACCGGGTGTTCCGCCGGCTCGGCACCTCAGGGATCCCGACGTTCGCGTTCGTCAACGGAGCCGCACTGGGCGGCGGCGTCGAGTTGGCGCTGCACTGCGACTACCGGACGCTGGCGGCCAATGCCGCGATGATGGCGCTGCCCGAGGTGTTCCTCGGAATTCTCCCCGGCTGGGGCGGCACCCAGTTGCTCCCCCGGATCGCCGGGCCGGACAACGCCGTCACGGTGATCGTCGAGAACGCGCTCAACCAGAACCGGATGATGAAGCCCAAGGACGCGCTGCGCCTCGGCGTGGTGGATGTCGTGCTGGATGCCGCGGACTACCTGGAGCAGTCCCTGGCCTGGTTGGCCGGCGTGCTGGACGGCTCGATCACGGTGGCGCGCAGCGAGTTCCGCGGCGCCACTGACGAGGAGTGGTCGGCAGCCCTGGAGCGCGGCAAGGTCGTCGCGGACATGCGCACGCACGGGGCGGCGCTCTCCCCGTACCGGGCGCTGGAGATGATCGCGCTGGCCCGCACCACCGACCTGGAGACCGGGCTGGCCGCCGAACGCGAGGCACTGGTCGACCTGATCATGAGTCAGGAGTTCCGCGCCGGGGTGTACTCGTTCAACCTGGTGCAGAAGCGCGCGCGCAAGCCTGCCGGAGCCCCGGACCCCTCGCTGGGGCGGCGAGTGACCAGGGTCGGCGTCATCGGTGCCGGCCTGATGGCCGGTCAGCTGGCCCTGCTGTTCGCCCGGAACCTGCATGTCCCGGTGGTGATGACGGACGTCGACCAGGCCCGGCTGGACAAGGGCCTCGGCGCGGTCCGGCGGGACATCGACACGCTCAAGGCCAAGAAGCGGATCAGCGACGACGAGGCCAATCGGCTCAGCGCGTTGATCACCGGATCGCTGGACTACTCGGCGTTCGCCGACGCGGAGTTCGTGGTCGAGGCGGTGTTCGAGGAACTCGGCGTCAAGAAGCAGGTGTTCGCGGAACTGGAGAAGCACGTCGGGCCGCAGACGATCCTGGCGTCGAACACGTCCTCGCTGTCCATCTCGGCGATGGCCGGGGAGCTGCAGCACCCGGAGCGGGTCGTCGGCTTCCACTTCTTCAACCCGGTCGCGGTGATGCCACTGCTGGAGATCATCCGCGGGGAGCGGACCGACGACGCAACGCTCGCAACGGCTTTCGCCCTGGCGAAGTCGCTGAAGAAGGGGCCGATCCTGGTCAAGGACGCCACCGGGTTCGTCGTCAACCGGTTGATGTTGCGCAGCATGGGCGAGGTGCTCGCGGCGATCGACGAGGGCACCCCGCCGGAGGTCGCGGACGGCGCGCTGGAACCGCTGGGACTGCCGATGAGCCCGCTGATGCTCACTCAGCTCACCGGGCCGGCGGTGGCACTGCACGTCCAGGAGACGCTGAACGCGGCGTTCGGGGATCGTTTCCCGGTCTCGGCGAACCTGCAGCGGATCGTCGCCGGCGGGCACCGGACGCTGCTCAGCTGGGACGAGCGCGGCAAGCAGATGCTGGACCCGGAGATCGCGGCCCTGCTCGAGCAGGGCGACACCCCGTCGACGGCCGAGCAGGTGCTGGACCGGGTGCTGGTTGCGCTCGCCGAGGAGGCCCGGTTGATGCTCGACGAGGGCGTCGTCGCCGATGCGGCCGACCTGGATCTCGGCGTCATCACCGGCGCCGGTTGGCCGTTCTGGTTGGGCGGGATCACCCCCTACCTCGACCGCGACGGGCGTCTCCGAGCGCACCACCGGCAGCAGGTTCGCCGCGCCCGGGGTGGCCACCCTGCCCGCCTGACCCACACGCGCGCCTTCTCGCGCCCGGGTCGGGCAGGCCAGGGCCGCTTGCATCATCCCGCCCAGAGCGGGAACCGCGCCGCCCGAGCCGATGCTCCGGCGGCGCACCGGGTTTCGGTGCCGTATCGGTTTGGAGCGGCCGCTAGCCGGCGGGTGCCGCAGGTTCGACCGTGACCGGCTCGGCCGAACAGATCCGGAGCAACTCGGCGTACGTCGTCGGGAACACCGTGTGCGGGGTGCCGCCGGCGGCCCACACCACGGCGTAGTCCTGGAGCGCGGTGTCGACCAGCGTCCGCACCGGTTGCGGGTGGCCCACCGGCGCCACACCGCCGATCGGCTGGCCGGTCGCCGCACGCACCTGCTCCGGGCTGGCCCGTCGCACCTTGCCGACACCCAGCAGCGTTGCCACATGGGCGGTGTCGACGCGGTGCGCGCCGCTGGTCAGGATCAGCACCGGCTGCGTGTCGGCCAGGAAGATCAGGCTGTTCGCGATCGCCCCGACCGGGCAGCCCAGTGCCGCTGCCGCCTCCGCAGCCGTCCGCGCCGAGTCAGCCAGCTGACGGACCGTGCCCTGCGCGCCCGCCGTTGCCAGCGCCTCCGCCACCACCAGCACGTTCGGGTGCATCCAGCCGCCTCCAGTCCGGGTCGCCCGCCACGACCCCGGCGCCACAGTAGTTCGCCGGCCGGATCGGCCCGCCGCGAAGAGCGACGCGTCACCGCCGAGGGCATCCACCCGCCCGGCACCTCAGGTGGTGACGGCGCCACCCATGATCGCCCCGGGCACCTTCGGCAGGAACTTCTTGAAGCCGAGGATGATCACGAGCGCGCCCACCGCGAATGCCACCGTCGGCAGGTTCGCGTCAGCGAGGTCGGTGATCGTCCACCACTGCTGCTGGAACCAGGTGCCGGTGCCCTTCGGGATACCGAGCATGTCGGGGATCTGCCCGGTGAAGACCTGAATGCCGACACCGGTGAGGAACCCGATGAGCACCGACGAGGACAGGAAATCCCCGATGAAGCCCAATCTCATCAGCAGCGCCAGCAGCAGTCCCCCGCAGACCAACGCGGTCGGCGAGGTGAAGGCCAGCCACTCCGGCGAGTAGGGGGTGAGCCCGGCGATGCCGAGACCGGCCAGCCCGGTCGCGAGGATGGCGGCCGTCGCGGAGTCGGCGCCGACCACCAGCAGCCGCGACGACCCCAGCAGCGCCGGGAAGATCACCGTGTACAGCCCGGTGACGACCGGGACCTGGGCGATTGGTGTAGCCATCGTCTCCGGGATGGCGACGGCGGCGAGCGTGACGCCGGCGACGATGTCGGTCCGCAGCCAGGCCGGCTGATACCCACGCAACGAGTCCGGCGTCAGCCGGGTCAGCAGGCCGCTCATCGTCCACCGGTCCGGAACCCGTCGGCACACCAACCGGATAAAGCGGCATGAATAGGCACGACCCGCACCGTAGGCAGTGGGCGCTCCGGTCCGGCTCACCCGGGGCAGGTGAGAATTCGACCGCGATTAGCCTCGACCCCGGCTGCCTGCACGCCGATCCGCCGAGCACCGAAGGGGTGCACATGAAGACTTCCGACCTGCTGCTGGACGCGTTCGACCGGGTCACCCAGACCGCGCGCAGGGCCGTGGACGGGCTGGACGAGGAAGCCCTGGCCCTGCGGGTGGACCCGGGCGCCAACACGATCGCATGGCTCGTCTGGCACCTGTGCCGGGTGCAGGACGACCACCTGGCGGACGCCTTCGGTACGGCGCAGGTCTGGACCGCGCAGGGCTGGGCGGACCGGTTCGGGCTGCCCTTCGCCGAGAACGCCACCGGATACGGGCAGAGCGCAGATGAGGTCGCACAGGTGCGGGTGTCGGCGGAGCTCCTGCTCGGCTACCTCGATGCCGTGCGCGACGCGTCGGCGGCCCAGCTGGCCGGGGTCACGGACGCCGAGCTGGATCGGGTGGTGGACACCGCCTGGCATCCACCGGTGACACTGGGCGTCCGGTTGGTCAGCGTCGTGTCCGACGGGTTGCAGCACGCCGGCCAGGCCGCCTACATCAGGGGGATCTCGAAGCGACGCTGAGCCGCTCGAGCGTGCGCACCGCCGGCGCTGCAGTGGTGGCCCGCGCCGCGTTTGCCGGCGCTGCGCGGGCGGCCAAGCGGATGAGCGATCGCGGCCTGCGGGTGCTCGCCGTCGCCCGCCGGGCAGGAGTCGACCAGTCCGTCGGCACCGCCGACACCGCCGAGCAGGGCATGACCCTCATCGGCCTGGTGGGGATGGAGGATCCGCCCCGACCCGGGATCGCCGACTCCATCGCGGCGGGCCGGCGGCCGGGCATCAGGATCGCCATCGTGACCGGCGACCACCCGGGAACTGCTGCGGCGGTGGCCCGCGAGGTCGGGCTGCTCACCGACGCTCCGGTGTTGTTGGGCGCCGACCTCCCCCGCGACGACGAACAACTCGGCGCCCTGCTGGACCACGACGGCGTCGTCGTCGCCAGGGTCACCCCGGAGGACAAGCTCGCGATCGCCCGGGCGGTGCACGGCCGCGGGCACGTGGTGGCGATGACGGGCGACGGCGTCAACGACGGACCCGCATTACGCGGGCCGACATCGGGGTCGCGATGGGCGCCACCGGCACCGACGTGGCCCGGGAGGCGGCCGACCTCCTGCTGCTCGACGACAGCTTCGCAACGATCGTGACGGCCATCAAACTGGCGCCGCGCGACGTTCAGCAACATTCGCCGGTTCCTGACCTATCACCAGACCGACAACGTCGCCGAGCTCACGCCTTTCGCCGTCTGGGTGCTGACCCTCGGCCACATGCCGCTGGCGCTCGGCGTGCTGCAGATCCTCGCCCTGGACATCGGCACGGATCTGCTGCCGGCGCTGGCGCTCGGCGCGGAACCTCCGCACAGGCGCACCATGCAGGGCGCCGCCCGACAGGGCAGGCTGCTGGACGGCCGGGTCCGGCGCCGGGCGTTCGCGGTGCTGGGACCGGCCGAGGCGGTCACCGTGATGGGCTCCTTCCTCGTCGTGCTGGTCCTCGGCGGCTGGCAGTGGGGTGAGGTGCCGGTGCCTGGCCTGCTGGCCACCGCCTCCGGCGCCTCCGCGGCGGTCGTGCTGGGTCAGCTCACCAACGCCTACGCGCGCCGCAGTGGCTCTCATTGGGTCGGCGCCGCCCTTCGCCGTCCGAACACCTGCTGCGATCGCGATGAGCGTGGAACTGCTGCTGATGCTGGGCTTGCTCGGGGTGCCGCCGATCGCCGACGTGCTGGGCGGCAGCGTCCCGTCAGCGGCGGCTGGATGCCGGCCGCGCTGGCCATCTCCGCGGTGATCGTGGCCGACGCCGCGGAGAAGCGGATCAGCAACGGGTCTCGCGTCAGCCGGCCCCGGCGGGATCGGCACCGCCGGGATCGGCACCGCCCGGATCAACACCGCCCGGATCAACACCGCCCGGATCAACACCGCCCGAATCAACACCGCCCGGATCAACACCGCCCGAATCAACACCGCCCGAATCGACACCGCCCGCACCGGACAGCTCCAGGTAGGCCCGGCCGCGCGCGGACAGTTCGTAGCCGATCTCCAGGCTGTGCGTCAGGCCGAGTTCCTTCAGCTTGCGCACGTCGATCTTGAACGGCTGGGTTTCCCGGCCCAGCGACGCCGCCAGGTCGGGCGCGCGGACCGCCGGATGGGCCGCGATCAGGGCCAGCATCTGCCGGGTCCAGGGCCCGGTTCGCCGGCCACGGTCCATCCTGTCCAGGATGGCGGTGATGGATGCGACATCGGCTTCGTTGGGCGGGGTGTCGCGCAACGCGACCCGCTCGTCGGGCCGGTCGAACGTCACGCCGATCCGGTAGAGCTGCTCCCCCCGGCCACGGGCATTGGCCTTGTGCAGCTGCGCCAGTGACGCCATGCCCGCCCCCGTCGCGTCCTGCTCCGTGAGCGCGGCCGGGTCCACCGGACGCACCGAGACGAACCGGACCACGCCGGCCTGAGTTCGTTGCGTGCCGCCGGGACGGACCCGCGGTGCATCCCAGCGGCGGAACACCGCCGTCACCGTGCCGTCCCTGATCCCCTCGGCCACACCGCGGGTCAACAGCATCTCCTGGCTCCCTTCAACGGCCGTGCCCGCCGGACGAGATCGGCAGCGCGACGCTCACCCGCAGACCGCCGCCGTCGACCGGAACGGCATCGACGGTGCCGCCGTGCGCAGCCACCACGGCACGGACGATCGACAGACCCAGTCCCGTCCCGCGCTGTCCGACGCGCGCCCGGCGGCCCTGCCGGAAGGGGTCGAACAGTTCGGTCACCGTACCCGGGTCGATCACCGGCCCGGACGAGGCGACATCCAGAACCCCGGTGCCGCCCGCCGTTTCGGTGCGGATCTCGATCCATCCGGCGGCGCTGTTGTGCCGCACCGCGTTCTCCACCAGATTGCCGACCAGCCGCTCCAGCAGGGCGGGGTCGCCGCGGACCAGGGTTGGGCCGCCGATCACCGACACCGTCAGCCGACGGTCGGTCAGTTCGGTGGCGACCGCGTCCAGGGCCGGCGCGACCAGCGCGGCGAGGTCGACCGGTTGCTGCACCGAGACCCCCCGGGCTTGGGTGCGGGCCAGCACCAGCAATGACGTCAGCAGCCGGTTGGCCCGGTCGGTGGCCTCCAGCACCACCTCGCCCATCTGCCGCAGGTCCGCCGCGCTCGCGTTCGGCTCCGCCATCGTGACCTCGACCTCCGTGCGGATCACCGCGAGCGGGGTCCGCAGCTCATGGGAGGCGTTGGCCACGAACCGGCGTTCTGCGTCGAAGGCGGCCTGCAGCCGGCCGAGCATGTCGTCGAAGGTGTCGGCGAGATCGGCGACCTCGTCCCGCGGCCCGTCCAGCGCGATGCGCTGATCCAGCGAGGACTCCGACAGCGCCCGGGCGGTTCTGGTCAGGGTGAACAGCGGCCGCAGGGTGCGACCGATCAGCACCCAGGACAGCAGCGCCCCGGCCGCCACCTGGAGCGGGAAGGCGATCAGCCCGACGATCAGCACGGTCCGCCGGCCCTGCGCCGCGATCTCGGCCGCCGCCTGCGAGGCGTCCATCACCTGGTCGCCGATCTGCACCACGGTCCCCGGCGGAAACTGCGGCAGCGCGGCCACCACCCGGCCGACGACCAGGTAGGACAAGGCAAGCAGCAGCGCCCCGATCAGCGCCAGCAACGCGGTGGACAGCAGGGTCAGCCGGAGCCGAAGGCCGTGCCGCAGCGGCGGTCTGACGCCGGACGCGGCGACCTCGACGGTGCTCATCGGTCGGTGCTCAATCGGTCGGTGCTCAATCGGCCGGTGCTCAATCGGCCGGTGCTCAATCGGCCGGTGCTCAATCGGTCGGCGCTCAATCGGTCGGTGCTCAATCGGTCGGTGCTCAATCGGTCGGTGCTCAATCGGTCGGTGCTCATCGGTGCTCATCGGTTGGTGCCGCCCTCGACCCCGGACTTCGGCGCGGACGCCGGCACAGGGACACCGACAGCCGGATACCGACAGCTCGTCCCGGGAGGCTCATGCAGTGGCGACCCGATAGCCGGCGCCGACCACCGTGTCGATCACCGGCGGCTCGCCGAGCTTGCGGCGCAGCGTCATCATCGTCACCCGCACGGTCGTGGTGAACGGGTCGGCGTTCTCGTCCCACACCCGCTCCAGCAGTTCCTCGCTGGAGACCACGGAGCCGCGGGCGGCCATCAGCACCTCCAGCACCCCGAACTCCTTGCGGGTCAGGTCGATCGGCTGTCCGGCGCGGGTGACGGTGTGCCGGGCGGGGTCGAGTTCCAGTTCGCCGGCGCGGAGCACCGGCGGGGCCGCCGGGGTGGCCCGCCGGCCCAGCGCCCTGACCCTCGCGACCAGTTCCGGAAAGGCGAACGGCTTGGCCAGGTAGTCGTCGGCGCCGAGGGACAGCCCGTCGACCCGGTCGTCGACCCCGGCGGACGCGGTGAGCATCAGCACCCGGGTGATGTCCCCGGCGGCGACGATCTCGGCCAGCAGGTCGTCGCCGTGCATCTCCGGCAGGTCCCGGTCCAGCACGACGACGTCGTAGCGGGTGAACGTCGACTTGTGATGACCCTCCCGCCCGTCATAGGCGACGTCGACGGCCATCCCTTCCGCGCGCAGGCCGCGCGCGATCGCGTCCGCCAGCCGCCGGGCATCCTCCACCACCAGCACCCGCATCGCGGAGCCGCTCAGCCCGCCGCGCCGGTGTCGCGGTCGCCGGTCCGCCGGTCCCGACCGCCGGCGGCCCGGTCCCCGGTTGCCCGGTCCCGAGCTGGCTGGTCCCTGGCACCTTCCTGCTGCGCGGCCTCGTCCTCCCCGGCCAGCTCGTGGTTGCTTCTCGCGATCTCCTCCGTGATGCCCCTGGCGACCGCTCGCGCCGTCAACCCGAGGTCACCGAGCAGTTCCCCGCGAGGTGCCGGTTCCAGGAACTGCTGTGGGATGGCCAGCACCTGGACGGGCACCCCCGAGCCGGACAGCAGGTCGGTCACCGCGGCGCCGACGCCACCGGACCGGCCGCCGTCCTCCACGGTGACGACGAGCCGGTGCTGACGGGCCAGCGCGCCGATCTCCGGGGGCACCGGCAGCGCCCAGCGCGGATCGACCACGGTGACGCCGATGCCCTGTTGCCCGAGCCGCTCGGCGGCCTCGACCGCCAGCGCACCGAAGGCGCCCACGGCGACGAGCAACACATCGCGGTCCTCGCCGTCGACGGGCTCGGCGAGGATGTCGACACCACGCTTCGCGAGCACCACGTCAGCGTCCGCGTCGGCGGCGCTCAGGTAGTGCGGCAGCAGCCGGAAACGTCGCACCGCGGGAATCGTCGTCGCGACGGCCCCCTTGGGGAACCGCAGCACGGTCGGGCCGTCGGACACGTCGAGGGCCTCGGCCAGCTCCTCAGCGAGGGTCGCGGCATCCCGCGGCGCCGCCATCCGCAGGCCGGGAACCATCGCCGCCAGCGACATGTCCCACATACCGTGGTGGCTGGGCCCGTCCTCCCCGGTGATGCCGGCCCGATCGAGCACCACGGTGACGCCCAGCCGGTGCAGCGCGCAGTCCATCAGCAGCTGGTCGAAGGCCCGGTTGAGGAACGTCGCGTAGACGGCGACCACGGGATGCATGCCGCCCATCGCCAATCCGGCGGCGGAGGTCATCGCGTGCTGTTCGGCGATGCCGACGTCGAAGAACCGGTCCGGGAACGCGGTGGCGAACGGGGTCAGTCCGGTCGGTCCGCACATCGCCGCGGTGATGGCGACGACGTCGGACCGTTCGGCCCCGGCGACCACCATCTCGCGGCCGAACACATGCGTCCAGGTCGTGGTGCTGGCGGCGATGGGCTTGCCGGTCGACGGGTCGAACGCGGGCGGCGAGTGCATCATCTCGACGTCGTCGGACTCGGCCGGCCGATATCCCTGCCCCTTGCGGGTCACGCAGTGCACCAGCACCGGGCCGCGGAAGTCCCGGGCCGCCTGCAACGCCAACTGCAGGGCCTCGACGTCGTGCCCGTCGATCGGTCCGAGGTACTTCAGGCCCAGGTCGGCGAACATCGTCTGCGGGATCAGCCAGTCCTTGACGGCAGATTTCGCCGCGTGCAGCGCCGAGTAGAGCGGGCGCCCGACGACCGGCGCCCTGGGCAGGGTGTGCTTGACCCGGCCGAGCATCCGTTCGTAGCCGGGTCGCAGCCGCATCGCGGCCAGCCGCTGGGCCATGCCGCCGGTGGTCGGTGCGTAGGAGCGGCCGTTGTCGTTCAGCACGATCACCAGCGGGCGCTCGGGCGCACCTGCGATGTTGTTCAGCGCCTCCCAGGCCATCCCGCCGGTCAGTGCGCCGTCACCGATGACGGCCACCACCGTGCGGTCAGTCTCGTGCCGCAGGGCCAGTGCCTTGGCCACCCCGTCGGCGTAGGACAGCGATGTGGACGCGTGCGAATTCTCGATCCAGTCGTGCTCGGACTCTGCCCGGTTGGGGTATCCGGACAGCCCGTTCCGGGTGCGCAGGGCGTCGAACCGGTCGGCCCGGCCGGTGAGGATCTTGTGCACGTACGCCTGATGCCCGGTGTCGAACAGGATCGGGTCGGACGGCGAGTCGAACACCAGGTGCAGTGCCATGGTCAGCTCGACGACCCCGAGGTTGGGGCCGAGGTGGCCGCCCCGCTTGGACGTCTGTTCCACCAGGAACTCGCGGATCCGGACCGCCAGCGCGGTTCGCTGCTCGGCCGACAGCGCCCGCAGCCGGGCGGGCGACAGGTTCGACAGGTCGACGGGAGAGAAAGACGACGGGTCGACGGACGACGGATTCGACAGGTCGCCGGGCGACGGTTCCCACTGGTCGACCGACCGGTTGTCCCCTGCCGACGGATACTGCTCTGTCACCGACGCCTCCCGCTCTCCCGTGCCGTGCCGCTGTGCCGGCCGGCGGGTGATCCCGGGCCGCCCGAGGGCAAGCCCCGGACCGCCGGACGGCGGGATCCCACCCGCCGACGGTACCGCCCTGCCACTGCCCCGTGCCGTCGGCGCGACCGCAGGACGTGCAACGACCCGGCGGGGTTCACCCCGACAGGTAACGTCCCGCCGCATGGAGTCGGCAGACACGGGCGGCGGCCACCGGCCCGGGTCGCGGCGAACGTCCGGTTTCGCCGCGGCCGGCAGCGCGTCGGTACCGCGGCGGCTCGGCCGGCTGCCGCTGGTCATCGGGCACCGGGGCAGCGCCGCTGACGTGCCGGAGAACACACTCGCGTCGTTCGTCGCTGCGTACGCGGCCGGCGCCCGCTGGGTGGAGGCCGACACCCAACCGACCGCGGACGGGGTGCCGGTGATCCTGCACGACGCGACGCTGGACCGGACGACGACGGGCACCGGGCCGGTGCGGGACCGGTCGGCGGCAGAGGTCGCGGCGGTCCGGATCCGCGATGCCCCCGGCGAGGGTGTGCCGCAGCTCGGCGCTCTGCTGGCGGCGATGACCGATCCCCGGTCGTTGCTGCTGGAAGTCAAGGGCGAGCACACGACCGCCCAGCTGGCGGCGGTGCTCGACACGATCCGCGTGCACGGACCGCGGCGACGGGTGTTCCTGCAGTCCTTCGAGGTGCCGGTGCTGCGCCGCCTCGCGGACATAGCTCCCGGGCGCCCGTTCGGCCTGCTGGTCGAGGACCTCGATGACGACCCGGTCGGCCGGTGCCGCGAGCTCGGCGCCATTGCCTACAACCCGCGGTATCGGGCCCTGCTCGAGCGACCCGAGATGGTCCCTGCGTTGCGGGCCGCCGGCATCGCGGTGGCGGCGTGGACCGCCGACGATCCAGCCGACTGGGAGCGGCTCACGGCGGCCGGGGTGGACGCCATCATCACCAATACGCCGGCGCGGCTGCTGCGGCAGCAGGCCGCCCGCGGCTGACCGTCGGATCAGCCGCGGGCGGCCCGCGTCCTCAGGCGGCCGTCACCGCACGGGGTGGTTGGCCTGCAACAGCTGCGCCGGGTCCCAGCGCTGCGCGACGGCGCGCAACCGGGCGAGGGTGGCGGGCTCGAAGAAGCCCTCCGGCGCCGTCGGCCGCTCCCGGAAGTTCGGGTAGCCGCGGTCGTTCGCCCACGGGGAGAGCGCCGCACGCAGCGAGGCCAGCTCAGCGTGCAGCCGGACGCCGACCTCGGGGCTCATCGGGATGCCGACGCCGAATGCCAGATAGCGGCCGGGCAACGAATCGACGGCTCCGCCGCTCGGATCGGGCCGGCCCGCGGCGCCGCCCACCGCCCGCACGTCGACGGCGAGCAGTGCGGTGTCAACGTCCGGCCCGGCGATCGACAGCAGCGCGTCGATGGCGCCGTCGGTCAGTTCGTCCAGGATCATCCCGTCACCGATGCCGGGCACCGGCGTGGGCGGGTCCATGTGGATCATGCTCAGCGCCGCGGTCGGCATCTCGTCGAAGGTGTCCATCACGGGGCCGAGCGCGCGCAGCGGGGCGAGCAGCGCCTTCGCCGGCCCGGCCGGCGCGTCGATCGCGCCGTCGATCGCCGCAAACGCCTTGCCGCGCAACATCTCCGGCAGGTCGGGCAGCGGCGGCAGGCGAAGCAGCCGGACGCAGGTGGTGGCCGCCTCGTCCGCGGTCGCGCTCCACCGGGCGTACGCGGTGAACACCTCGCGGGCGCGCTCGAGCGGGAACAGCAGGGCGCCCGCATAGACCTGGGCCAGCGGCAGGACGCGGAATTCCAGGGCGGTGACGATGCCGATATTCGCCCCGCCGCCGCGGACCGCCCAGTACAGCTCCGGCTCGGCGGTGGCGTCGACCCGGTGGAAGCTGCCGTCGGCCGTCACGAGTTCCACGGCGGTGACCTTGGAGACGGCCAGCCCGTGCCGCCGGCTCAGCCAGCTGTAACCGCCGCCGAGCGTGTAGCCGACGACACCGACGTCGGCCGACGACCCGGCCAGCGCGGTGAGCTTGTGCGGCGCGAGTGCGGCGGTGACCTCTCCCCACAACACGCCGGCACCGACCCGGACCCCGAGCGCGGCGGGGTCGACGGTGACCTCGCGCAGCAGGTCGGTACGCAGCAGGATCGTGCCGGCCAGATCACCGAGCGGCGCGGCGTTGTGGCCGGTGCCCTGAGGAGCAACCCGCAGGCCGGCCGACGCCGCGTACCGCACGGTCGCGCTGACGTCGTCGGCGGTCGCGGCCTGCACGACCAGCGCCGGCCGCTGGTCGACGGCGAGGTTCCAGGCCCGCCGGGCCGCGTCGAAGTCCGCGTCACCGGGTGCGATCACCCGGCCGGCGAGGCCGGTCAGCGCCGCCCCGTCGGTTGCGGTCGGGCTGGTCAGGGTGGGGGCATTCATGGTCGAGTTCCCTTTCGAGGTTCGGTGGTTGACCCGGGCGTCACCGGGCAGGGGGTACTGCGGATGGGTGGTGCAGGAGCAGGCGTGTCGGAACCTGGGGCAGGCGCCGGGAGCGCAGCGCAACGACCGGTCTCACCGGCCGGAGGGTGCGGAACGAGCGGCGCGGGCGCCGCGGCGCAGCTAGCGGGCGGCCGGGGCGCGGTGCTGCCGGCAGGCCACGCTATGCGCGCAGGTCATCGACTCTGCGGCGGCCAGGACGTCGAGAACGGCTTCCAGCGAACACGTTTCGGGAACGTCGACGGTCAGCATCGGCGGCGTGAGGCCGCTCGCGGTGGCCGCGCCCAGGGCGCGCAGTCGTTGCACGATCGGGGCGAGTTCGGCCTCGGAGGTGGCCATCACGTGGATCGTCGAGTGGCCGCCGCGACTCAGCACGCTGCCGCCGACGTACCCGATGCCGTCGTGCCGGATCTTGACGATGTCGCCGCGGCTGACGTTGGTGACGAACCACGGCACGCCGCGGATCTCTGCCAGGTCGTGGGACAGCAGCACCGCGTCGATCTGCTCGGCGGGGTACGGCGGCCACTCCTCGTCGTCGACGAGCGGGAAGAGCACGTCGACCACCTCGACCGACGGCTCGGCCGGCCCCGGAACGGGCGATTCGCCGGCCGGCGAGACGGCCAGTGCAACATCGGCGGGCTCCGCCACGGCTGCGGTGTGCTGGGAAGCAACGGACATCGTCATGGGACTCCTCCGCCGGTAGGCGAGAAATGCTGCCGGTGGCGCGAACGCCCCGGGCAGGCAACAACGGCTTGTGATGACTCCGAAGAGTCAGCACCCCCGGCCGCCGATACATCGGTGAGGGAAGTTTTCTCCAGGCCCAAGCGCCCGTCAAGGCAGAAAACGCGCAACGCACTCCACGTGGTGGGTCTGCGGAAAGGCGTCGAACGCCTGCAACGTATCGAGCCGGTAACCGGCTGTAGCCAGCGCCGCGGTGTCCCGCGCCAGTGCGGCCGGATCGCACGCCACGTAGACGATCACCGCGGGCCCGCGCTCCGCGATGGCCGCGCACAGTGCCGGGCCGGCGCCGCTGCGCGGCGGGTCGAGCACCACCGCGTCGACGGAGTCCGCCAGGTCGGCCAGGACGTGTTCCACCTTGCCCACCCGGACCGCGGCTTGCGGGTGCTCGGCGAGGTTGCCGGCGGCCAGTTCTCCGGCGCGCTCGTCGGATTCGACGCTCACCACGGAGCCGTCCGGTCCGACCGCCCGGCACAGGACCTCGGCGAACAGGCCCACTCCCCCGTACAGGTCCCAGGCGGACCGGCCCGCCAGGTCCTGGTCCGCGATCGCCTCGGTCACCGCCGCGGCCAACACCTCGGCGGCATCCACGTGGGCCTGCCAGAACCCGTCGGCGGCCACCGAGAACTCCCGGCCCAGCGCGCGTTCGGGTACTGCACTTTCCCGGACCGGGGCCGCCGGCAGCCCGATCCAGCTGGCGGTGCTGTTCCCGTCGGCGTCGCGGCACAGTGCCACCTCGGGCAGCGCACCGGCCGCCCGGTTGGCTCCCCGACCACCGGCCGGGCGGTGGTCCGCGCCCCGGGTCTGCCGGCCGCGGCGCGGCGGCCGGACGCCCGACGGAACCTCCACCGCGGCGGCCAACGGGGTCAGCTCGGGGACGGCGATCAGGCACGGCGCGGCCGGATTGACCGCCTCCACCCGGTGCGACCGGACGCCGCGGGGTCCGATCCTGCCCTCCGGGTCCAGCGCCCAGCGGACCCGGCTGCGCCAACCGAACCCGTTGCCGGGCAACGCCTGCACCTGCACGGTCCGCTCGATCCCGGCGAGCCGGCGCAGCTGCTCGCTGATCACCGCCGCCTTCAGCTCCCGTTGCAGCGAGCCGTCGGCGTGCTGGAAATCGCACCCGCCGCAGCCGCCGGGGTGGAAGTGCGGGCACGGCGGCTGCACGCGGCGCGGATCCTGCTCCAGCACCTCGATCGCCTCGCCACGGCAGAACGAACCGCGTTTCGCCTCGGTGATCCGGACCCTGGCCCGTTCGCCCGGCAACGCCAGGCGGACGAAGACCACCCGGCCGTCGTACCGCGCCACGCAGTGGCCGCCGTGCGCCACCGGGCCGATGTCGACCTCGACCTCCACGCCGGGGGCGAGATCGTCGGCGGTCGGCGCCTGCGCATCGCGGTCCCCGCGGTTCATGCGCCGCCGCCCGTCATCGGGTCGCTGCCGTTGATTGCGCCGTCGTTTATTCCGCCGCAACTCATCGCGTCGCTGCCCGTCATTCGTCGTCCCGGCTGCCGGCCAGCCCACCGACCGGGTACTGCGTCGCGTCACCGTCGAACGTTGCGCCGGGCATCGGGCCGCGCACGGACACCCCCCGGTTCGCCCGCTGCCGGATCCGCTCGTCCAGCGCCTCCGACGACGACAACTGCCACGGCACCGATGTCACCATCACCCCGGGGGTGAACAGCAGCCGGCCCTTGAGCCGCAGCGCGGACTGGTTGTGCAGCAACTGTTCCCACCAGTGCCCGACGACGTACTCCGGGATGAAGACGGTGACGATGTCCCTGGGCTGGTCCTTGCGCACCCGCCGGACGTAGTCGAGCACCGGCTTGGTGATCTCCCGGAACGGCGAGTCGATGACCTTCAGCGGCACCGGGATCTGCCGGTCCTCCCATTCCCGTGCCAGGTCCGCGGTGTCCTCGGGATCCACGTTGACCGTGACGGCCTCCAGGTAGTCCGGCCGGGTCGCCCTGGCGTAGGACAGCGCACGCATCGTCGGCAGGTGCAGCTTGGACACCAGCACCACGGAGTGCACCCGGCTGGGCAGCACCATGTCGTCCTCGTCGGCGGCGATCTCGATCGAAACCCGCTCGTAGTGCTTCTTGATCGCCTTCATGGTGAAGAAGATGATCGAGATCGCGACCAGCGTGATCCACGCACCGGCAGCGAACTTGGTGACCAGCACGATCACCAGCACGACGGCTGTGAAGCCGAACCCGACGGCGTTGATCACTCGGCTACGCATCATCCGTCGTCGTTGGCCGGGCTCCTGCTCGGTGCGCAGCAGCCGCGTCCAGTGTCTGATCATCCCGAGCTGCGAGCAGGTGAACGAGATGAACACCCCGACGATGTAGAGCTGGATGAGTGCGGTGACGTCCGCCTGAAACGCGATCACGAGCACGATGGCGATCACCGCGAGAAACACAATGCCGTTGGAGAAGGCCAATCGATCGCCGCGGGTATGCAGCTGACGCGGCAGAAACCTGTCCTGAGCAAGGATCGAACCCAGCACCGGGAAGCCGTTGAACGCCGTGTTGCACGCGAGCACCAGAATGAGACCGGTCACGAATGAGATGACGTAGAAAGCGATCGGGAAGCCGGAGAACACGGTTTCGGCGATCTGGGTGATCAAGGTCTTCTGGAAGTAGCCTTCCGGTGCCCCCACCAGTTGGGTGGCCGGATCATCGGCGTAGTGGACACCGGTCATCAGGGTGAGCGTGACCAATCCGAGCATCATCGTGACCGACAAGCCGGCCATCAGGGCCAGCGTCGTCGCGGCGTTCTTCGACTTCGGTTTGGTGAACGCCGGCACACCGTTGGATATCGCCTCGACACCCGTCAGCGCAGCCGATCCGGAGGAGAATCCGCGGAGCAACAGGAAGACCAGGGCGAATCCGGTCAGTGTTGACTCCGCCTGCAGGTCGTACGTGGCGCTCTCGGCCTGCATGTCGGCACCGATCACGTACTCGACGAGCCCAGTGATGATCATCCCGAGCACCGAGATGATGAACAGGTAGGTCGGGATGGCGAAGGCCGCACCCGATTCGCGGATACCGCGAAGGTTGGCAGCGCAGACCAGCGCGATGATGCCCACCGAGAAGAGCACAGGGTGATCACCGACGACCTGGATGGCCGAGCCGATGTTTGCCACACCGGCCGCCGTGGAGACCGCGACCGTGAGGATGTAGTCGACGAGCAAGGCGCTGGCGACCAGGAGGCCGAAGGTCGGTCCCAGATTCTTGGTGACGACCTCGTAGTCGCCGCCGCCGCTCGGGTAGGCGTGCACGTTCTGCCGGTAGGAGGCGACGACCACGATCATCACAAGGCACACCAGGACGGCCAGCCACGGTGCATATGCGTATGAGGCCAACCCGGCCACCGACAGCACGGCGAAGATTTCCTGCGGTGCGTACGCGACGCTGGACAGCGCGTCGGAGGCGAACACCGGCAGCGCGATCCGTTTGGGCAGCAACGTGTGGGTCAGCCGGTCGCTGCGGAACGGGCGGCCGACCAGAACCCGCTTGGCCGCCGTGGTCAGTTTGGACACGACGGGAGCCTACGGTCCGTAGATCACAACAGGCACAACGAGACTTCGGGCGCGGGGTTACCCGCACCACCGAGCCGGTCCCCGGAAACTGGTTGTAGGTTTCCTCTGGTCGGACCCCACCGGAGGACGACGGGTCGCGGGGGTCCCCGCCGACTCGACGCGCAGCAGTTCGATTGGGGCATCGGGCCCACCAGGGAAGGTTCTCCCCAGTGCATATCGTGGTCATGGGTTGCGGGCGGGTCGGGTCGTCCCTCGCCCGCCAGCTCGGTCGTGCCGGCCACTCCGTCGCCGTCATCGACCGCGATCCGGCGGCGTTCCGCAGGCTCGGCTCGGAGTTCCACGGCCAGCAGGTCACCGGGATGGGCTTCGACCGGGACGTCCTGCTGGCCGCCAGGATCACCGAGGCCCATGCCTTCGCGGCCGTGTCGTCCGGCGACAACTCCAACATCATCGCCGCCCGGGTCGCCCGTGAGCAGTTCAACGTGGAGATCGTGGTTGCCCGGATCTACGACGCCAAACGGGCGCAGGTCTACGAGCGCCTGGGCATCCCGACGGTCGCCACGGTGCCGTGGACGACCGACCGGCTGATGCGCGCGATCATCCCCGAGGGGCTGATCAGCGAGTGGCGCGACCCGTCCGGCACCGTCACGATCGTGAACCTGCCGTATCACCGGCATTGGATCGGCCGGCCGCTGTCGGAGCTGGAATCCGGGGTCGGGATCCACACCGCGTTCGTCGTCAGATTCGGCCGTGGGTTGCTTCCGGCGGCCGACACCGTCGTCCAGGAAGGCGATCTGATCTACGCCTCGGTGCTGTCCAAGGACATCCATGATGTGGCCGACAAGGCCGCCATCTCACCGGTGGACGGCCTCTGATGCGGATCGCGATCGCGGGGGCCGGGTCGGTGGGTCGGTCCATCGCCGGTGAGCTCGTCGAAAACGGCCATCAGGTGATGTTGATCGACCGGGATCCCGAGGCGATCAAGCCGGGCCGGATCGAGGCCGCGGAGTGGGTGCTGGCGGATGCCTGCGAGGTGGCGTCGCTCGAGGACGCCGGCCTGCAGACCTGTGACGTCGTCATCGCGTGCACCGGCGACGACAAGGTGAACCTGGTGGTGGCGCTGCTCGCCAAGACCGAATTCGCCGTCGGCCGGGTCGTCGGCAGGGTCAACGACCCGCGCAACGAGTGGCTCTTCACCGACGCCTGGGGCGTCGACGTCGCGGTGTCCACGCCCCGCATCCTGGCCGCGCTGGTGGAGGAGGCGGTCACTGTCGGGGACCTGGTGCGGCTGTTCACCCTGCGCCAGGGTCAGGTCAACCTCGTGGAGGTGACGCTGCCGCCGACGACGAGCATCGCCGGTCGGCCGGTGCGCGACCTGGTGCTGCCGCGGGACTCCGCGCTGGTCACCATCCTGCGCGGCGGCCGGGTCATCGTGCCGCAGCCGGACGAGCCGCTGGAACCGGGCGACGAATTGCTGTTCGTCGCCTCCACCGAGGTGGAAGACGAGGTCCGGGAGGCCCTGCGGTAGCCGGGACGGACCGCTGCTCGACGAGCCGCCGGCGTCAGCGTTTGCGGGTCAAGCCCTCCGGCAGCCGGATCGCCCTGGTCCCGGCGATGATCCACACCGAGACCACGATGGCGACGATGAACACCGGGTAGCCCATCAGCAGCCGGACGGCGGCCAGCCAGCCGACCTGATCGGTGTCGTACAGGTAGTTCTGCACCAGGTACCGGGCGGCGAACACCGCGACCCAGACCAGGGTCGCCAGGTCGTACCGGCGGACCAGCCTGCGGTCGGCGCGCCAGGTCGTGCCGCGGCCGTTGATGCCCTCCCAGATCAGCCCGATCAGCGGCCAGCGCACCACGATCGACAGCAGCAGCGCCCCGCCGTAGATCAGGTAGCTCCAGATGCCGAGCAGGAAGTAGCCCTTGGCGGAGTCGGTGCGGTAGGCGATGTACGCCGCGATGGCGACGCCGAAGACACCCGCGACAGCCTGGGTGACGGGCCGGCGGCGGGCGATCCGCAGGGCGGCGATGACGACCGCGGCCGCCAGTGCCGCACCGATCCCCCAGCCCAGGCCGCCGATGGTGTTGGCAACGATGAAGACGACGACCGGCAGCCCGGAGTCGATCATTCCCATCGGACCGCCCATCTGTTCCCAGACGGTCGGCGCGGCCTTGTCGGCGGAGTCCGCCGGATCGGCGGGTGCGGCGTCGGCGGTGCCGTCGCGCTCGATCTCGGCCGCGGCGCGGTCGGAGAGGTCGTCCGGCAACAACCGGGACACTCCGGCGCTGCGATCGTCGGCGGGCGGAGGGTCCGGCGGCGTGGCTTCGGCCGAGTGCTGGGGATCCGCGGCTTCGGGCGGGCGATGGAACGGGTGCTGCCCCGTCACCGTCGCGCCGTCACGCGTGCGCCGGGAGCAGGTCGTAATCGGGGTTGTAAATGACCTTCTGGCCGTCCCGCACCGCGACCCTTCCCCGCACCTTGACGGTGCGGCCGGGTTCGATGCCCGGGATCGACCGGCGGCCCAGCCAGATCAGCTGTACCCCTTCGGTGCCGTCGTACAGCTCGGCGACCAGCGTGGCCAGCGAATCGGTCGGGCGCAGGTCCACGTACCGCAGCCGGCCCTGGAGGGTCACCTTGTCGCCCTGGCAGCACACCAGAGCCCGTACTGCGCCGGACGCGTCGACCTCGTCGCTCAACCGGTCGGCGTCGACCTCGTCGTCGTCCTTGGTCAGCCGCTTGAGCCAGCCCGCAACCTTGTTGCTCATCACGTTCCTGCTTCCGCCGCCGGGCCGGGAAGACCCGGGTTACGGCATTACGAAGATGGTCAAGTCAGGGTAACCCCGCAGGCCTCCGCAGCACTCTCGCGATGTCCGGCGGCCGGTATCCCGGCCCCTTGAGGATCTTGCCGTCGGCCCGCCGGACCGGGCGGCCGTCCGCCCCCAACTTGGTCATGTTGGACGCGTGCACCTCGTCCAGCACTGCGTCCAGATCGATGCCGTAGACGTGCGCCGTGCCGTACGCCACATACACGATGTCGGCCAGCGCATCGGCGATGCCGACGATGTCGCCGTCCACGGCCGCCGCGGCGAGCTCGCCGACCTCCTCCTGGATCAGCGCCAGCCGGAGCGCCACCTGGTCGTCGCCGACGGCGGCGTCGGGTGCGGTGCGGACCGGAAGGTCGTACGCGGCGTGAAATTCGCCGACCTGCCGGAACGCCCGGCTGGCAGCGGGGGCGGCCGGCGGTCCGGCAGGGTCCCGCACCGTGCGGTCGGGCACGGTCGACCCGCTGTCAGGCACGGTCGACTCAGGCACAGTCCACACAGACCAGCCGGCCTCCGTTGTCGGACGCCAACCGGCTGCGGTGCTGCACCAGGAAACAGACCGAGCAGGTGAACTCGTCGGCCTGCTTCGGGATGACCTTGACCGTCAGTTCCTCGCCGGACAGGTCTGCGCCGGGCAACTCGAAACTCTCCGCCGTATCGCCCTCGTCGATGTCGACGACGGCGGATTGCGCCTCGTTGCGTCGTGCCTTCAATTCCTCGAGCGAATCCTCCGACGGCTCGTCGGACTCGTTACGGCGGGGTGCGTCGTAATCGGTAGCCATGTGTTTTCCTCACTTCGAGCTCTCGCTCGTCTTCGTCTGCATCGTCTGGTGCGGTACCAGCAACACGCTCTGGCCGGCGCCGGGATGCCCCCGGTCCGGACGGTGCTCCGGAGGTAACGCCGTTCACCCCTGTTTTGTGCCCGTGGCGGCGCCCATCACACCGGGCCGCCAAACGGCCGGTCAACGAGCTGCCGGGGGGCCGCCACGCCGCTTCCCGTCCGGACCGGCAACGGTTCCGTTCCGAGTTCAGCGCGCGCAGAGTAGCCGATGTCGCAATGTGATCGTCAGCGGGGTGTGTGTCACCACCGGGTGCGTCGGCGATCCCACCCCGACCAAGTCTCGAACGGGCCGCTGCCGGGGAGGCCGGACGGCGGGACGGCGCCGGTATCGGCGGGAACGGGCTCGGCGTGCCTTTACTCTGGTCGCATGTCTCGGCGGCCATGATGTCCGCGGGGTCGGACCGTGCGTGCTGCCCGGACGACCATCGGCTGCCCATCGACCGGCAGGTCCTGGCTCGTGCCCGACGCGCGCCGCCGCCCCGGTTCTGCACACAGGAGGTTCCCCAGCGGTGAGTCCCGACTCCGCCCCGGATCGCTATCGACGGCGTCGGTACTGGCCTGCCATCTCGGTGATCGTCGTGTTGTTGATCGGCGCGGTGGTCGTCTGGTTCCCCAGCCTGCGGCCCAACCCGGAGAACAGCAGCGCCTGCAATGCGCCGGGTGCCGCGCCGGCCACCACCGCACCGACCACCCGCAGCCAGCCGTCGGCGGCATCGGGAAAACCGAAGCCCTCGTCGTCCAAGAAGGCGGCGCCGACAACCGCACAGGTCAAGACCTCACTCGGCGCCTATACCGACCACCAGACGCTGGCCGAGGTGCGTCCGGCCAATCCCGCGACGGTGCTGCTCCAGGTGTACAACGCCAGCTCGGTGCGCGGCCAGGCCAAGGCGGTGAGCGACGAACTCCGCGCGGCCGGCTTCGAATCGATGCTCGACAGTTCGAACGACCCGCTGTACCCGGCCGCCGACCTGCGTTGCGTGGCGCAGATCCGGTTCGGCCAAGCCGGCGTGGCCGCCGCCCGCACCGTGCTGCTCGTCGCGCCCTGCGCGCAGCTGGTCGTCGACTCGCGGGTCGACGACACGGTCGACCTCGCGCTCGGTGGCCGGTACATCTACGACCCGGTGTCCCAGGAGGTCCGGGACGAGCTCAAGGCCATCCGGGACGCCGCGACCCCGCCCGCGGTGATCGAGGGTCAGACCGCCGCCGCCAAGCCGCTGCCGCCGATCCCACCGCTGCCGCAGGCGGCCTGCGCCACCTGACGCTTGCGCCGCGCACCACGCGGCAAAAAAGGCTGCCGTTCGGCCAACGGGGCACTTGCGCGGAGCCACCGTGCCGACCGCCGTCGCGGTCAGTACGATTCGCGAACCCCGCCGTCACCTCATCCTCGGGGCCGGGAAGCACAGACGTGAGGAGTTCGACGTGACCGGAACCAACCCTGCGAACCAACAGGCAACCAACAGTGCCGGAACCAACAGTGCCGGAACCAACAGTGCCGGAACCAATGCTGCAGGAATCAGCACCGCGGAAACCGCCTTCGGCATCGACATCGGCGGTACCGGCATCAAAGGCGGTGTGGTCGACCTGCGCGGCGGCGTGCTGATCGGCAGCCGTTTCCGGCTCGACACGCCGCGACCGTCGACTCCGCAGGCCGTCGCGAGCACGGCGGGCAAGGTCGCCGCGAACTTCGACTACCAGGGCCCGTTCGGCGTCGCGTTTCCCGGTGTGGTGCTGGGCGGCGTGGTCAAGACCGCCGCGAATGTCGACAAGGGCTGGGTGGACACCTCTCTCAAGGGCGCCATGGAGCCGGAGCTGCCGGGTCCGGTGACGGTGCTGAACGACGCCGACGCCGCCGGGCTCGCGGAGGCCCGCTACGGCGCCGGCCGCGGCCGGCGTGGCCTGGTCATCGTGGTGACCTTCGGAACCGGCATCGGCATCGCATTGATCAACGACGGCAAGCTGGTTCCCAACGCCGAACTCGGGCACATCGAGCTGGACGGGCACGACGCGGAAAGCAAGGCCGCTGCATCGGCGCGGGAGCGGGACGGTCTCAGCTGGGAGCAATGGGCCAAGCGCGCCTCGAAGTATCTGCGCGCGCTGGAGAACCTGCTGTGGCCGGAACTGTTCATCCTGGGCGGCGGCATCTCCAAGAAGCCGGAGAAATGGGTTCCGCTGCTGAAGAACCGGACGCCGCTGGCGGTCGCGCAACTGATCAACAACGCCGGCATCGTCGGTGCCGCATTGGCGGCGTCCGAGGGCAACCAGGCAGCGTCCGAGGAGTCTCCGGCGGAGACCACACAGGCGCTCATCCTGGACTGACCACCGGCGGAACCGCCGCTCGGAAACCGCCCTGCAATCAGCTGGAGCGGCGGAACCGCTGTTCGGTGCGCTTCGTTCGGTCGAGATGCGGGAAGCTCGCCGTTACAATGGGAGAGTCGCTTTCCGGCAGGACCACGGTTCTCGAGTTCGGATCCATCACGTGGGACAGCCACACTGTCCTTTGGCGTGAACGGGTACGGACTGCCAGTCCAGGCGGCTCGTTGAAGCGAAAGGTCATCAGTGGCAGGCGCAGCAACCTCCCCCAGTTCCACGCGTGCCCGACGGGCGAAGCCCGCGGCAGCACCCCGCACCGGTCCGAACACTCCCCCTCCCGGTGCCGACACCGACGACGTCGTCGCTCCCGACGACGAACTCGTGATCCCGGCCGAAGAGCAGGTCGAGGACATCGACCTGCTGGCCGTGGAGACCGTCGAAGCCGTCGCCGACGCCGACGGGACCGCCGAGGTCGCCGTCGCCGACGTCATCGTCGTCGGCGCCATCGAGCCCGGCGCCGTCGAGGACGACGAGGAGGAGGACGAAGAGAACACCGCGGTCACCGCCACCATCCCCGGCGCGGTGAAGGAAGCGGCTCCGGAGAAGGAGTCCGAGGACTTCACCTGGGATGACGAGGAAGAGTCCGAGGCGCTCAAGCAGGCCCGCAAGGACGCCGAGCTCACCGCATCGGCCGACTCCGTCCGCGCCTACCTCAAGCAGATCGGCAAGGTCGCCCTGCTCAACGCCGAGGAGGAGGTCGACCTCGCCAAGCGGATCGAGGCCGGCCTGTACTCCTCGGAGCGGATGCGGCAGACCGAGGAAGCCGGCGAGAAGCTGCCCAACCAGATGCGCCGCGACCTGCGGTGGATCAAGCGGGACGGCGAACGCGCGAAGAACCACCTGCTGGAGGCCAACCTGCGGCTCGTGGTGTCGCTGGCCAAGCGGTACACCGGCCGCGGCATGGCGTTCCTCGACCTGATCCAGGAGGGCAACCTCGGGCTGATCCGCGCGGTGGAGAAGTTCGACTACACCAAGGGCTACAAGTTCTCCACCTACGCGACCTGGTGGATCCGGCAGGCGATCACCCGGGCGATGGCCGACCAGGCCCGGACCATCCGCATCCCGGTGCACATGGTCGAGGTGATCAACAAGCTGGGCCGCATCCAGCGGGAGCTGCTGCAGGACCTCGGCCGTGAGCCCACGCCCGAGGAACTCGCCAAGGAAATGGACATCACCCCGGACAAGGTGCTGGAGATCCAGCAGTACGCCCGGGAGCCCATCTCGCTCGACCAGACCATCGGTGACGAGGGCGACTCGCAGCTCGGCGACTTCATCGAGGACAGCGAGGCCGTCGTCGCGGTCGACGCAGTGTCGTTCACCCTGCTGCAGGATCAGTTGCAAGCGGTGCTGCAGACGCTGTCCGAGCGGGAGGCCGGCGTGGTGCGGTTGCGGTTCGGGCTCACCGATGGACAGCCCCGCACCCTGGACGAGATCGGCCAGGTCTACGGAGTCACCCGGGAGCGGATCCGGCAGATCGAGTCGAAGACGATGTCCAAGCTGCGCCACCCGTCCCGCTCGCAGGTGCTGCGCGACTATCTGGAGTAGCCGCCGCCGTCGGGGACCCGAGCGCAGCGGGTGTCCCACGTTTACAGGGTGGGGTCATCCGGGGCGTAGCCGGAACATCCCGCTCGCCGGCTGGAACGTGACCGCGGGGGTGTCGAACGCCGCGCCGATCGCGCCTCCGGTGGCGAGCTCCTCCACGGGCGCGCTGGTCACGGCCGCCCCCGGACCGATCAGCCAGCCGTCCTGGCCCATCCGGACCGCGGCCTCGACGTCGTGGGTGGACGCGACGACGGCGATGCCGCGCTCCGCCGCGATCCGCCGCAGCAACGCGAGCAGTTCGATCCTGGCCGGCGCGTCCAAGAAGGCGCTGGGCTCGTCCAGCAGCAGCAGGGCCGGCTCCTGGGCCAGCGCCCTGGCGATCATGATCCGCTGCCGCTGGCCATCCGACATCCGTGCCAGGGCAACGTCTTCCAGTCCGTCGGCATGCACTGCGGCGAGGGCTTCGGCGATCACCGCACGGTCCGTCGCGGTCAGGTTGCCCGCGCTGGAGCGGTGCGGATAACGGCCCAGCCTGACGACGTCGCCGCCGCGCAGCAGGCCGGGGTCGAACCGTTCGGTCAGCACGACCGCCACCCTCGCCGCCCGCTGCCGGGGGTCCAGGTCGGTGATCGACGCACCGGCCAGCAGCACTCGCCCGGCGAGCAGCCGCTGCAGCCCGGCGACCGATCGGAGCAGGGTCGACTTGCCGGAACCGTTGGGCCCCAACAGGACGGTCACCCGGCCGGCCGCTGCGCGCAGATCCACGTCCCGGAGGACGAAGACCGGCGGCCGCCGCCAGCCCGCGCCGGGGTACCCGACGGTGACGCCGGTCAGCACCAGGTCCCCGACCGGCCCGCTCATGCCGCACCCGCCGCGAGGGTCCGGCTGCGGAGCAGGGCGGCGACCACGATCGGGGCGCCGATCGCGGCCGTCACGACGTTGAGCGGCAGCACCCCCTCCGATCCGGGCAGTACGGCGATCACCGCGCAGACCTGGCACACCACGGCGCCCATCAGGATGCTGGCCGGCAGCAGCAGCCGGTGGTCGGCGCGACCCAGCGCGAGTCGGGCCAGGTGCGGGATGGCGATGCCGAGGAACGCGATGGGACCGCAGAACGCCGTCACCGCACCGGCGATCAGCGCGGTGGCGATGATGGTCAGCGCGCGGAGCCGGCGCACCGCGACACCCATCGAGGCCGCGTAGCTCTCCCCCAGCAGCAACGCGTTCAGCGACCCGGAGAGCAGCGCCGCCAGCACGATTCCCACCGCGACCGGGATGCCGAGGAACCACAGGTCCGATCGCGTGGTCCCGCTCACCGAGCCCAGTCCCCAGAGCACGAACTTCTGGATCCTGGCCGGGTCGGAGTAGGCCAGCAGCAGCGAGACGAGCGCCCCGGTCGCGGCTCCGATCATCACCCCGATGATCAGCAGGGCCACCACCGAGCGGACCCAGCGGCCCAGCGCCAGCACCAGCAGCAGCACCGCGAACGCGCCGACGGCGGCCGCCGCGACCGTGCGGAGCCGGCCGCTGACCCCGATGGTGGTGACGAAGGCGCCTGCGGCGGTGCCGGTCCCGAGGACGGACAGCGCCACCCCCAGGCCGGCTCCGGAGGACACCCCGAGGATGTACGGGTCGGCCAGCGGGTTCGCGAACAGCGTCTGCATCAGCAGACCGGCCACCGCGAGCCCCGCCCCGGCGATGATCGCGGTGATCACCCTGGGCATCCGGACCTCGGCGAGCAGCACCGTGTCTACCGGGTCACCGGCGTCGCCGGTGAACAGGTACCGGATTGTGGCCGACGGCGGGATGGACACCGACCCGACCCCGAAGGCGAGCACGGCCGTCACCAGTGTCAGCAGCGCGAGCGCTGCCAGCACCAATGCCGGCCGGGTCCGCACCGTCAGCTCAGCTTCAGGTAGAACGCGAACTCGTGTCCGGGCTCCTGGTCCGGGTGCAGGATCGCCACCAGGTCACCCAGGATCAGATCCGGGCGGACGACGCCGAGCTCGTAGTAGTTGTTGCCGCCGAGCTTGGTGACGTCCTTCGCCGCGTTCCACACGTTGCCGTCCTTGAACGCCTCGAACTGGGCGAACCGTGGTTCCTCGGCGAGCGCCTCCGCCTTGGTGGTCCAGGTGGTGCTGGCCAGCCAGGCGGGTGCCTTTCCGGCCTCGGCGAAAACGGTCTCCACATCCGTGCTGATCGACCCGGTGGTGGTGTCCTCGGCCCACGCCGTGCTGCCGCCGGCGTCCTCGATCAGTCTGGCGTTGAAGGACTTCCCGCCGGGCACGAACCAGGTGCCCTGGTAGGGCTGACCGGGAACGACGTCGACCTCGGGCGCCGCCTTCATCTTGTCGGCGAGCGCCGTGTAATCAGCGCTGACCCCATCGAAGAAGGTCTTGGCGGCCGCCTCCGTGCCGGTCAGTGCGGCGAAGTACTTGACCCACTCGGCGCGGCCGAGCGGGTCGTTCTCCAGCCATTCGGCGTTGCCCAGGACCGGGATTCCGGCCGCCGAGATCACTGCGTAGGCCGGGTCGTCGGTGCCCGCGGTGATCACCACCTGCGGCTTGCCCTTGACGACGGCTTCGGCGTCGACGGTGCCGGCGGCGGCGTACTCCACCACGCCGGGTTCGGCGATCCGGTCCAGCACCTGCTTCTCCGAGATCAATGCCTTGGAACCGACACCGGTCAGGGCGTCCAGCTGGTCGAGCGCCACCAGGCTGCCCAGGTGCGAGGTCGACCCGGAGTACAGCGAGGTCACCGGGGTGGTGACGACGGGCGCATCCGCCAGCGCGCCGGTCAGCTCGGGCTTCGGTGCGCCGCACCGGACGAGCACGTAGGACTCGGGGGAACCGCCTTGGGTCGGCTGCTTCACCGTCAGGACCTGGTAGGAGTCCTTGTACTCGATGGTGAAGTTGGTGGCGTATTCGATGTCGGACTTGTCCGGGTAGTAGTCGACGCCCTCGGTGTAATCGGTGATGCAGCCCTTTGCGTCGAGCTGCCCGGCCGGAGACGCCGCTCCGGCCGGTGCGGCCGGCGATGACGCGGATCCGGCGGCCGATCCTGCCGAGGCCGGCGCCGAAGCCGTTGCACCGCTGGAGTTCTGGACGGGGTCAGATGACGTGCCGGACAACGAGGAGGTGGAACCGCAGCCGGCGAGCAGCGCGGCGGCGGCGAGAGCTCCCACAGCGACGGGCAGCCGCCCGCCGGTGCGGCGATGAGCGGGTGGGCGTGCGGGACCGGGCCCGGGACACGGTGGGCGGATGGCAGCTGGATGGACAGCACTGACGGCTCCTGGACAGGCCGAGCGGTGGCGGGTTCGGAGCCAGCGGCACGGGACGCGGTGTGTCCCGATCGCGCGCGACCGTCCCTCGCGGTCCCGAACGACGTGGACCGGCGGCCCACGTAGCGATGGCAGGTCTTCGGACTCCCGGGCGCTTCCGTAGGTCGCTGACGACCGTGCCGGATCTCCTACTGGCCATCGCTTCCCGGACGCGGGCGTCCAGTGCTGTACCCCACCGAGATGGGGTGATGGCGGTCGTTCCCGATCACCGCTGCGGGGCAGTCCCGGTTTCCCACCGGGTTCCCTGTTGTCCCACGTCGGCCGTTCCGTTCGCCGCGAAGATTGCGCCGCGACCAACCGGAACCGCTTCTGCGGACCATCAGCCGTCGGGAAGGTTACTCCAGAAACCGATCCCGTCCCGCGCGTCCGGGCCGCCGCCGGCGGCACCCGTCGGTGCTCGGCCGCCGGTGGTCGGTGGTCGGTGCTCTGCCGGATGATCAGGTGCCGGCCGGCTAGCTCCAGTGCAACAGCAGGACGCTGGCCGGGATCGCCAGCAACAGCAGGGACAGGCCGTACACCAGACCGATCTGCCAGCGGGCCAGCGGCTGCGGATCGAGCAGCCGCTTGACCCGGTCGGCGACGGCGGTTCCGGCGATCGCCGGGGAGTCCGCCAACCGACCGGCGGGCACCGGAGGAGGTGGCCCGGAGAGTGCCACCTTGGCCAACGCGGAGGCCAGGGCGGCGCACGAGGTGCGCGCGGCCGCGGCGTCGTCGGCGAGCATCTCGGTGAGCTCGGACACCGCCGCGCCCGCCGGCCGGACCCCGGGCACCCGACCGAGTGCGACCGCCCACGCCTGGAACGGCAGGACCAGCAGATCGTGCCGCGCCCGCAGGTGGGCGCGCTCGTGCTCGATGACCGCGGACAGCTCGTCGTCGGTCAACAGGTCGACGAGCCCCGCGGAAAGCACGACCCTGGAGTGCCAACCGGGAACGGTGTAGGCGACGGCCGTCCGGTGATCCAGGATGCGGACCTCCGCCGGCCGGATCAGCCGGCGCCCGCTGCGCGGGGACCTCGACCCGGTCAGCAGGTCCAGCACCCGCCGATGCGCCCTGCGCCGCCGACCGATCATCAGGGCCGTGTGCAGCAGCACCGTCAGCAGCACTCCCGCAATGATCAGGGCGAGGATGCCGCACAGCAACCGCCACCACGGCACCTGCAGGGTGCCGGTCAGCACGGCGGCGAACCAGTTCCACGCTCCGCCCAGCAACCAGTTCCCGAGCGGTTCGACGGCCAGCGCGACCAGACCGGCGACGACGGAGAAGCCGGCGGCGAGGCACATTGCCTGCCAGAGCACCAACGCCGGTCGGGGCGAGCGGCGGGGCCAGCGAGCCCCGGCAAGCCGGTAGCTGACCGGGGCGGTCAACAGCAGGCCGACGACGATCAGCACCGCCGCGAACAACCACACCGGGATCTCGTCGGAGATCACGGGCTACCGGCCGTCCAACGCCCGTCGCAGCGCCTCGACGTCGTCCGGCGACACCCCGCCGACGAACCGGGCCAAGGTCGCGTCCCGGTCGGCGGCGGTGTCCAGCACCTGCTGCATGAGCGCCGCTGTGTGCTCATCACGATCCGCCACGGCTTCGTAGGAATGTGCCCGCCCGTCCCGGGTACGCCGCACCAGACCCTTCGCCTCGAGGCGGGACAGGACGGTCAGCACGGTCGTCACGGCCAGTTCGCGGCCGGGCAGCAGGTCGACCACCGCACGGGCCGTCGTCGGCTCCCCGGCGTCCCAGAGGACCTCGATGACGGCGCGTTCCAGCTCCCCGCGTCCCGCCATCGACCCTCCCATGCTCACCGAAACCACTGAATCCGGACGATTCTACACGCAGTAGAACGCTGTGGTGGTCCGACGGAGCGTGGCACCACCGGCACCGCCCCACCGGCGGGGTCGGCACCGTCGACGTGACATCTGCGGTCCGCGGGGCCGCCGGTCGCTGCACCGCCCTCATCGGGCAGCCCCGTCGGGGGTGAGGCCGACAATCCGCCCACGATCCAGTCGCACCACGAGGTCGGCGAAGCTGACGTCCTGCGGGCGGTGGCTGACCAGCACCACCGACCGGTCCGCCCCCGCTCGGAGCACCACCTCCGTCACGGCGTCTGCGGTGTCCGGGTCCAGATGTGCGGCCGGTTCGTCCGCCAGCAACACGGGTCGGTCGGCGAGCAGCGCCCTGGCCAGGGCGACCCGCTGCCGCTCCCCGCCCGACACCGCCTGGCCGTGCTCACCGACCAGGGTTCGGATCCCGTCCGGCAGGGTGTCCAGCCAGTCCCCGGCGCCGGCCGAGCGCAGGGCCGCCGTCACGGCCGCGTCATCGGCGTCGGGCCTGGCCAGTCGGATGTTCTCGGCCAGGCTGGAGTCGAACAGGTGCGCGTGCTGATCGCACCAGCCGAACAGGGTCCGCGCCTCGTCGGGGTCGAGATCGGCCAGTGATACCCCGTCGATGACGACCGACCCCGCGGTGGGGGTCAGGAAGCCGAGCAACACCGCCAGCAACGTCGACTTGCCGGACCCTGATTCGCCGAGAATGACGACACGCCGACCAGGGTCGATGTCGAGATCCACGTCGACGAGAGCGTCGCGGTCGGCCCCCGGCCAGCGCGCACAGATGCCACGCAACCGGATCCGCGGCGCCGTGGTCTGCGGCCCCCCGATAGGCAATGGCAGCGGGTGCGCCGGCGGCGCCGCCGTGACCGGCGCCGTGTCCAGCACGCCGAACAGCCGCGCGACGGCCGCCGAGGACCGGCGCAGGGTCGACGCGGCGGTGCCGACCGCCTGAACGGTGTCGGTCAGCGCCAACGGGGTCAGCACCACCACGGCCAGCAGCACCGGCGCGAGGTCGCCGTCGACGACGGCGGGAACCCCGAGCCGGGCGGCGAGCCACACCGCCGCGCCCATGGCGGCGACCGCGAGTCCCGCCGCCACCCCGGCGGCCCTGGCGGTCCCGGCGGCCACCCGCCGGCTGGCGGCCTCGACGCCGTCGAGCTCGGAGAGGCGGTGCGGGATGGCACCCAGCACGGTCAGTTCGGTCAGCTCGTCCAGCACCTCGGTGACGAGTTGGGTGCGGCGCGCCCGCAGATCGACCACGGCCCGCTCCATCCGCCGGTTCCGACGTGCCGTCAGCAGCGGGGCGGCGACGCAGGCCAGCAGGAGCGCGACGGCCAACGCGATCCCGGCCGCCGGCAGGATCAGGAACGCGAGGACCAGCGTGCCTCCACCGACGAGCACGGCGGCGCCGAGCGGCAGCAGTCCACGCAGGAAGGCGTCACCCGCGTCGTCCACGTCGTCGACGGTCCTGGCGAGCAGATCTCCCTTGCGCCACAGGGGAAGCCCGGCCGGCGCCAATTCGGCGAGATGACCGACGAGGCGTTGCCGGATCCGGCCGAGAACCCGGAAGGCCGCGTCATGGGAGACCAGCCGCTCGACATACCGCAAGACGCCGCGGCCGATCCCGAACGTCCGGACGGCGACGACCGCCACCATCAGGTAGAGCACCGGTGGTTGCTGGGCGGCGCGGGCGATCAACCAGGCGGAGGTGGCCATCAGTGCGACGGCACAGCCGGAGGCGAGGCCGCCGATCGCCGCCGCTGCGATCAGCCTGCCCCGGAGTCCCTTCGCCTGCCGCCACAGGCGCCGCAGCGGCGCAGCACCGCTCGATTCCGCCGGGGCGTTCGGGAGGGTCGCCGCCGGAGGGCCCGGCGCCGGCGGTGCCTGTGACCGGGTGCTCACCACGGACCCACCACCAGCGCGGCCTCGCCGTCGGTCGGCACCGGTTCCTCGTCGTCAAGGGGCACCTGTGCCCCGCCGGCCGGCCGCAGCGTGATCACCCGGTCGGCCAGCGCCAGGGGTCCGGGTCGATGGGTGACGAGTACGACGGTGCGACCCCGCGAGGCGTCTCGGATCCCGTCCAGCACCCGGTGCTCGGTGTCGGGGTCGAGTGCGGCGGTGGGCTCGTCCAGCAGCACCAATGCGGACGGCCGGGCCAGCGCCCTGGCCAGCGCCAGTCGCTGCCGCTGCCCCTGACTCAAACCCGCTCCGCCCTCACCGAGCAGGGTGTGCCAGCCGTCGGGCAGCTCGTCGACGAAGCCGGCGCCGTCAACCTGTTCCAGGGCGTGTCGCAGCGTCGCGTCGTCCACGCTCGGGTTGCCGAGCGCCAGGTTGTCCCGGATGGTGCCGGCCTGCATCGCGGCACCCTGGCCGGCCCACGAGACCCGGTGCCGCCAGCTGTCCGGTGCGACGTCGTCGAGGTCGAGGTCGTGCCCGGTTCCGTCGCCGACGGTGATCCGACCGGATTCGGCGCGTTGAACGCCGGCCAGCAGTTGCAGCAGCGTGGTCTTCCCGGCTCCGCTGGCACCGGTGACCACGGTGACTTCACCCGGCGGAATCGTCAGCGACAGCGGCCCGACCGCCCCCCGCTCGCCTGCCCGCCCCACCATGACGGCTTCCAGCCGGAGCCCGGGTCGCTCCGGCACGTCGGTGCGGGTGCCCGCTGGCGGGACCGGGGTGTCCAGGATCGCCAGCACCTTCGCCGTCGCCGCGACCCCGTCTGCGGCGGCGTGGAACTGGGTGCCCAGCTGGCGCAGCGGCAGGTACGCCTCGGGTGCGAGGATCAGCACCGCCAGCCCGACCTGCAGCGGAAGATCGCCGTAGACCAGCCGCAAACCGATGGCCACCGCCACCAGCGCGACCGACAACGACGCCAGCAGCTCGAGCACCATCGACGACAGAAAGGCCACCCGCAGGGTCCCCATCGACGCCCGCCGGTGGTCGTCGGTGACCCGCCGGACAGCCTCGGCCTGCGATCGCGCCCGGCCGAAGACCTTGAGCGTGGGCAGGCCCGCAACGACATCGGTGAAATGCCCGGCCAGCCGGGACAGGCTCTGCCACTTCTGTTTGGTCTGCCGGTCGGTGTACCAGCCGACCAGCGCCATGAAGACCGGGATCAGCGGCAGCGTCACGGCGACGATCACCGCGCTGGTCAGGTCGGCGCTGAACAGGTAGACCAGCATGACCAACGGGATCACCACGGACAGCACCAGTTGCGGGAGGTAGCGCGCCACGTAGTCGTGCAGCGATTCCACGCCGGTGGTGGCCAGCACCGACAGTTCACCGCCGTGCTCCCCGGAGCGCCAACGCGGGCCGAGAGCGGCCGTGTGGACCAGCAGATCCCGCCGGAGCCCTGCCGTCACCGACACAGCGCTGCGCCGGGCGACCTCCTCGGAGGTCCCGGCGAGGGCCGCCCTGACCGCGATCACCGCCGCGAGCCAGATCAACCGGGACTGCACCTGCGGCAGACCCTGTCCGCCGATGATGACATCGGCCAGGATCCCGGCCAGCAGCACCGCCTGTGCGATCACCACCAGCGACGACACGATCCCCAACAGCACCGAGACCGTCAGCAGCGCACGAACACCCGAGGCGTATCGCATCAGCCGCGGGTCCAGGGGGCGCATCGGACCAGTGTCACAGACAGGTCCGACGGGGGTCCTCCCGCCGACCGACCGACGGACCGACGGACCGACGGAGCGGCCTGCGGGCTCAGCGCTCGCGGGCACGGCCGTCGGCGCCGCCCGGCCGCGCGCTGTCGGCCCTCGGTGACACCATCGTCGCCAGGTCGGAGCCGCCCCGGACCGCACGGGCATCCCGGCCCATCGAGAGGAGCAGCAGATGCGGCGGGTGCCGTTCACCGGTGACGAAAAAGACAGTCTGAAGGCAGCTTTGGACAGGCATCGCGATGCCGTGCTCTGGAAGGTCGAGGGGTTGGCCGACACCGACCTGCGTCGGGCGATGACTCCCTCGGGCACCACACTGCTCGGGCTGGTCAAACACCTGGGCGCGGTCGAGTACGGCTGGTTCTGCGAGACGTTCGGGTGGCCCACCGAACCATTGCCCTTCGACCCCGACGATGAGGAGGCGGACCTCCGGGTCGGCCCGGACGAGAGCACCGTGGACGTCCTGGCCTTCGCCGCGCGGGCGCGAACCGCGGCCGACGAGGTGATCGCCGCGACCGACGTGCTCGACACCGGCACCTCATGGAACGGCGAAACAGTGACACTGCGCTGGGTGCTGATCCATATGGTGCAGGAAACCGCGCGGCACGCCGGCCACGCCGACATTCTTCGTGAGTTGATCGACGGTCTGACCGGCGATCACCGCGCCGACTGAGGAAACCGTCAATGGTCGTCGGTCATTTCGGAAAACCCGCCACAGGGCTCGATGACCGACGTGCAATGGTTTAGGAATCGTTCACTTGGGGTACAGCCTCGGTGACATCCGGTGGCGGATAACAGATCAGCGAAGTCGGGGTGGGTTTCGTGCACACTGTCCAAGGAATGAGCGGGAGGGCGACGAGGGACCCGCTGCGGATTCCTGCGGTTCTGCCCGCACAACACGGGGCTCTGCATCCTGCACAGCAGCGCCGCGAGCGACCGTCGGTCTCCACTGTGTTGTTGGCCGATCCGGCCAGGGAGACGCGCGAGTTGCTGTCCGACGGCCTGCTGGAAAGCGGAATCGGCCGGGTCATCGTCGCCGACTCCGTTGCTGCCGTCGACGACATCATCGAGAACGGCACGGTGGGCCAGTTGGCCCTGGTCAGTCTCGGGTTCGGCGACGCTGCGGGGCGACTCATCCGCCGGCTGCGCACCGAACCATGGCAGCGGGTCATCGCACTGGCGCCGAGCGCCGACATCGAACCGATCCTTGATGCCCTGCAGGCGGGCGCGAGCGGTGTGCTCCGCGGGCATCCGAAGACGCCGGTCACCGAGCTGCCGCGGTTGGTGCACGAGCTGAGCGACCGCGAGATCGAGGTCCTGGCCGACGTGGCGGACGGTCGCTCGAACAAGTGCATCGGTGAGCACCTTCAGCTGTCCGCTCTCACGGTGAAGAGCCACCTGGCCAGAATCAGCCGCAAACTCGGCACGGGGGATCGGGCCCAGATGGTGGCCATCGCGATGCGGGCCGGGCTGCTCTCGTGAGGGCGGTGCCCCTCACCCCGCCTGCCGGGTGATGCTGGCCTCGAAGGCGCCGCCGTTGTTGTCGACGCCGGCATCGTTGATACCGAGGAACAACTCCCCCGCCGCCGGGCAGGTCAACGCAAGGGACGAACCCACGACGAAGTAGGGCTGGGTGCCGCCGATGCTTCCGATCAGCGCACCATGATTCGCGTCCGGCAGCCCCTTGACGTTGAACTTGCGCAGGTCGGGCCGCTCGGCGCCGTCGGGTCCCACCGGTTCGTTCTTGGAAACGTTGAGCAGGACCGAGCCTGTCGCCCCGATGTCGACGACCGATCCGACCGCGCACTGCACACCGGTTCCCGTCCACACTGCCGTTGCCGGAATGCTCAGCGCCACCGGCGCGGCAGACCCTGTCGACGTGACGCCCGCCGATGACCCGGCGCCTGCACCGTCACCGACCGGCGCGGTCCCGGCGGATCCGGTGCCAACGGCCGGGCTCACCTGGCCGGTGCCCGCCGACCCACCTGCGGCAGTGCTGCCGGCCGCCGGCGACGACGCCGCGCCGGTGCTCAGCGGAGCCTCTGCCGCGTCGTTCGCGCCGCCCTTGTTCGTGAGGACCAGCAGGGCGGCTACCGAGCCCGCCGCGACGACGCCCACGACCGCCGCCACGATCAGCCACATCCGGCGCCGAGACCCGGATCCGCCCGGCCCGCGGGGAGCCGACCCAGGACCGCTGGCTGGACCTGCCGGCGACGGCGCGAACTGCCGCTGACGGGGATCGCCCCCAGCACCTGGCCAGGCTGCGTGAGGTGCCGCCTCGGTTCCCTGCCGGACGTACGGCGGCGGCGGTACCCGCTGATCGGCACCGTCCACACCGGGAGCAAGGCCGCCCGCCGCCACCCCGGCCGGTGAAGACGCAGCCGGTGAGGACCCGGCCGGTGGAGCTGCCGCCGGTCGCGCGGCTCGACCGGGCTCCCGCGGCAACAGCTCGGTGGCCATCGGGGGCATGGACCCGACCCGGGCCGCACCCATGGCAATGTCGTGCTTGGGGTGGGTGTCGCGGGCGACCGTGCAGTGGAAGGCCCGGCCGAGCTTCTCGCTGACCAGCGGAATGCGGGACGAACCACCGACGAGTACGAAGGCGCTGATTTCCTCGGCGGCGAGCCCGCTGGACCGGAGCCCACGCTGGGTGGCACGAACGGTGTCGTCCAGGGCCGGGCCGATCAATGCCTCGAAGTCCGACCGGGTCACCCGGACCGATGTGCGGAGGTCGGCGATGGTGACCGGAACGACGGTGTCGACGTCCTGGGACAGCGCTTCCTTGGCATCCACGCAGTCCCGACGGAGCTGCCGGAAGGCGGAGACCACCTCCGGGTCAGCCGGATCCACCCGGTCCAGGTCGAGCCCGGCGTTGCCCAGAACGAACTGGAAAACGGCCTCGTCGAAGTCGACGCCACCGAGTTGTTCGATGCCATCGGGCCGACCGACCATCTGGAATCCGTCCCCGGTCCTGACGAAGAAACAAATGTCGAACGTGCCACCGCCCAGGTCGTAGATGGCGAGCTTTTCCCCCGGTGAAATGCGATGGCGCGAGGCGTATTCAATTGCCGCGGCTTCCGGTTCGGTGCAGGTCAGCGCGTTCTGCACGTCCGCCAGCCGGGCGACATCCCGCAGCAGATCCAGCTTGAATTCGCCCCAATTGGCGGGCCGGGTCAGGACCACGGTCGACGGCGGTGCACCCATCCGTTCGGTGGTCTGCTGCAGCACCCAGCGCAGCAGGTGAGCGGTCAGCGCCGGTGCGGAGTACGGGGTCCCGTCGACCATGACGGGGACCGGGTCGCCGAACCGCCGTTTGAATTCCCGGACCAGCGGACCAGGATCCTGCAGCCCGCGCCGCTCCGCCGCCTCGCCGACCAGGGGCGGTTCGCCGGAGCGCAGGTACAACACCGACGGAATCTGCAGCGCCCGGTTCCCCAGACCGACCATGGTCGCCGCGCCGTCGTCGAATGTCGCGGCCGCGGTGAAGGTCGTCCCGAGGTCGACGCCCAACCCATACCCCACGGGAGCTCCTCGGTGCGGTGTGTGCCGGAGAGTTCGTGACGAGGGGATGTGACACCCGGTCTCGAGACAGGCCGCCCCGGCATGACGCGATGTCCGGTGATTCTAGGCCGGACGAACCCGTCAGCGAGCACTATTCGCCTGCGCCACCGGGATCACCGATCAGCAGCGGGGGTGCCCGAACCCGTTCGGGACCGCCGGGAGCCGCCGCCTTTCCCCAGCAGATGTCCTGTTCGTGTCGACCTGTGATTCGCATTTCAAACAACCTCTAGCGGTGGGTGTGACCTGCAGTTAACCTTCGCTGCGACGCGGCCCGGGCGACCTGGCGGACCGCGGATCCCATCAGAGTGGCCCCGGCTCGGTGCCGGTGTGCCCGGAGACAAAGGCGATACATGGCAATGCGACATCGAGCCGGCAGGAAACTGCTGGCTGGCACCCTCGCCACCAGCTTGGCGGTGCTGACGTTCGCTGTCGGCGGCGCGCAGAGCGCGGCCGCCGCGCCGGGATCGACACCGCCCGGCACGGCCGTGCCGGTGCCGATCGACGCGGCACACGACCGGGCACCGGATTCGGACAGCTCGAAGTTCACCGGGGCCCTTCTGCACACCACCAGTGGCGTGCAGAACGTCTTCGTCCAGGTCACCGGCCGGGGTGCCGCCCAGACCGCCGCGCAGAAGCTCGATGCCGGGGCTCCCAAGGCGGACGCCAAAGCGTCCGCAAAGGCCCAGGCGAAGGCCACCGAAAAGGCGGCCGACTCGGTCATCGCGGCGGCCCGGGCGGTCGACCCGAAGGCGGACGAACTGTTCACCGTCGGGAACGCGGTGCCGGGCATCGGTCTGCGGGCGACCAAGAAGGCGCTCGACGCGCTGGCCGCCCGTGGCGATGTGGTGAAGATTTCCACGCTCGTGCCCAAGAAGATCAACAACGCCGGTACGGCCCAGTTGACCCGCGTGCTGGACACCTGGCGGAACCTGGGTGTCACCGGGGAGGGCATCAAGGTCGGCGTCATCGACACCGGCATCGACTACACCCACGCCGATTTCGGTGGTCCTGGAACGGTGGACGCCTGGGAGGCCGCGCACGCCGCGTCCGCCGGGCCGTTCACGCCGACCGCCAAGGTGGTCGGCGGCTACGACTTCGTCGGTGACGAGTACAACCCCGACGTCGCCGCAACGGCAGAACCCGTTCCGGACCCCAACCCGCTGGACTGCGAGGGGCACGGCACCCATGTGTCCGGCACCGCGGCCGGGTACGGCGTCGGTGCCGACGGCACGACGTTCCGCGGGGACTACAGCGCGCTGGACGGCGACGACCTGTACAAGATGAAGGTCGCGCCGGGCATGGCACCGAAGGCGTCCCTGTACGCCCTGAAGGTCTTCGGCTGCGAGGGCTCCACCAACGTCGTCATCCCGGCCCTGGACTGGGCCCTCGACCCGAACGGCGACGGTGACTTCTCCGACCACCTGGACATCGTCAACCTGTCGCTGGGCTCGGACTACGGCACCGTCGACGACCCCGATAACCAGGTCATCGACGAGGTGGCGGCCAACGGCGTGCTGCCGGTCATCGCGATGGGGAACAACGGGGACCTGACCGACACCGGCGGAAGCCCGGGTAACGCGGTGCGCTCGCTCGCCGTGGCGAGCTCGGTCGACGAGTTCCAGCTGCGGGACGGCCTGAAGATCAACGCGCCCGCGGACCTGACGGACGTGGTTGCCGGACAGGTGTCGATCGCTTATCCGTGGGACACCGCCCCGGACGTCACCGGAGACGTGGTCCCGCTCTCGGACGCCAACGCGGACGGCTGCGACCCGCTGTCGCCGGCCGACGCCGCCACCGTCGCCGGCAAGGTCGCCTGGCTGGAGTGGGACGACAACGACGCCACCCGCCGGTGCGGCTCGGCCGGTCGGTCAGGCAACGTCCAAAAGGCCGGCGCGATCGGCGCGATCTTCACCTCCGGCCTCGAGAAGTTCGGCGCCGGTATCACCGGCAGCGCCCTGATTCCCGTGTTCCAGTTGCCGAAGACGGGCACCGACCTGCTGCGGCCCGCTGTCGAGGCGGGAACCCTGAACGTGACGTTCTCCGGATCACTGGTCGCCACCATCAAGGACCGGTCGCCGGCCATCGCCGACACGATCTCGTCCTTCACCTCACGTGGCACCCACGGCTCGATCGGCGTGGTCAAGCCGGACGTGACCGCCCCCGGGGACACGGTCGCGTCGGCGAAGATCGGATCCGGTAACGGCGTGGTGGTCGAGTCCGGAACGTCGATGGCCACGCCACTGACCGCCGGCATCGCGGCCCTGGTGAAGAAGGTGCACCCCACCTGGAGCACCGAGCAGTTGAAGGCCGCGATCATGAACACCGCCGGTCACGACCTGTACACCGAGAACGGGCAGCAGGGTGATCGTTACGGCCCGGCCCGCGCCGGTGCGGGACGCGTTGATGCCCTGAGCGCAGTGCAGACCTCGGTGATCGCCTACAACTCCGATGTCGCGGGCGGCGTCAGCGCGTCGTTCGGTGTCGTGGAGGCTCCGATCGGCAGGAACGTCGTGACCAAGACCCGCACCGTGAAGATCCAGAACACCGCCAGCACGCCGGTGACCCTGTCCCTGGCCTACGACGGTCTGGTCCAGCAACCGGGGGTCAGTTACGCGGTCACCCCGTCGACGGTGACCGTGAAGAGGAACGGAACGGCGAAGGTCAAGGTCGTGATGACCGTGCAGCCGAGCCAGTTGCGGCACACGATCGACCCGACGATGGACGCACTGCAGACCGACGCCTTGATCGGTGCCGACCGGGCCCGGCAATTCCTCTCGGACGCCTCCGGCCGGATCCTGATCAGCCAGGCCGGCAAGGCTGATCTGCGTGTTCCGGTCTACGGTGCGGCCAAGCCGGTGTCCACCACCAAGAGCCAGGCCGTCGTCTCGCGGACCGGCACCAGGACGATCCAGTTGCGCGGCAACGGGTTCGATCAGGGCGACGGGTCGGAGAGGTTCGCCTCCCAGGCCTCGGTGCTGAACCTGGGCTACACCAGCAGGCGGCTGCCCACCTGCTCGCCCAGCACCACCGACTCGGGCTGCACGTTCAACGCCACGACCGTGGCCGGCGACCTGCACTACGTGGGAGCGAACGCGACGACTGATCGCAGCGGAGTCCAAGGCGAACGGTTGGCTGTGGTTCGGGCTGTCGACGTACGGCAACTGGGCGACGGTGGGCAATTCCACCTTGCCCTATGTCGACATCGACACCGGCGGCGCCGCGGGGCCGGAGTTCGAGGTGTTCGTGCAGAACGAGCCGTCGACGGACCTGCTGACCGCCTACCTGGTCGACTACAGGACCGGCGATCTGCTGGACATCGAGCCGGTCAACTTCCAGGACGGCAATGTCGACACCAACGTCTTCGACACCAACACCCTGCTGATCCCGGTGTGGCCGGCGGCGATCGGGCTGACGGACAGCGCGAAGAGCTTCCCGATCACGTACACGGTGGGCACCAACAGCTTCTACGGGTCGGGTGCACTCGGCGGCGACATCGACCGGACTCCGGCCGTGTCGTTCGACGCTGCGAAGCCGAAGGTGCAGGTGACGGATCCGTTGTTCTACGACGCCAACGGCGTCGGGATCCCGTACCGGCTCAACGCAACGGCACCGGCAAAGGCGCTGGTCCTGCACCTGCATGGCAAGTCAGGCAGCCGGGCGGAAGTTCTCACCGTCAGGTAGCTGCTCGTTCGGCTCGGATGCAGAAGCTGGCGACAGCACAGCGGGCCGGTTCCTTCGGGAACCGGCCCGCTGTGCGTTTCCGGTCGGCACGTGACTGCCGTGTGCGTCAGCGGCCCTCGAGTGTCAACGCGGCGCGGCTCAGGGCACGGGCACCCGGGTCGGGGACTCCGGGATCTGGTGCACCGAGATCCGCTTGCGGAACACCCAGTAGCTCCACGCCTGGTACGCCAGGATCAGCGGCACGAAGGCCAGCGCCACCCAAGCTCATCACGGTCAGCGTGTACGGCGACGAGGCGGCGTTCTCCACGGTCAGCGAGAACGCGGGGTCGATCGTCGAGGGCAGCACGTCGGGGTACAGCGAGGCGAACCAGCCGACCACCAGCAACGCGGTGGACACGGCGGTGGCCAGGAACGCCCAGCCGTCCCGGTCCGCCCGGGTCAGCAGGTAGCCCACCACCAACGCGGCCACAGCCAGGACGCCGACGGTCGCCGACAGGACGGTGCCGCGGATGACCTGCTGCCAACCCACCGCCAGGGCCATCAGCACGATGGCCGCCGGCCCCCAGCGCAGCGCCACGGCCCTGGCCCGGCCCCGCACCTCCGCCGTCGTCTTCAGCGTCAGGTACACCGCGCCATGGGTGATGAACAGGGCCAGCGTGCACAGCCCCATCACCAGCGCGAACGGGTTGAGCAGGTCGAAGAACGAGCCGACGTACTCGTGCGCCGCGTCCAGCGGCACTCCGCGCACGACGTTGCCGAACGCCACGCCCCAGAGCAGGGCCAGCAGCCACGAGGTGATCAGGGTCGCCCAGTCCCAGCGGGCGCGCCAGAGGTCGCTGTGCCCCTTGCCGCGGTACTCGAACGCCACCCCGCGGACGATCAGGCAGACCAGCACGACGACCAGCGCGAGGTAGAAGCCGGAGAACATCGACGCGTACCACTCGGGGAACGCGGCGAAGGTCGCACCACCCGCGGTGAGCAGCCACACCTCGTTGCCGTCCCAAACCGGACCGATGGTGTTGATCAGCACCCGGCGGCCCTTCTCGTCCTTGCCGACGATCCGCAGCAGCGCACCGACGCCGAAGTCGAAGCCCTCCAGGACGAAGTAGCCGATCCACAGGATGGCGATCAGCCCGAACCACAAGTTGTTGAGCCACATGAGAAGTTCCCGTCGTGTCGTGCGGGTAGCTGGTCGCGATCAGTACGCGAAGGCCAGGGGACGGTCGCCGGAGTCGCTGGAGTCGTCGTCCTGGCCGTCGCCGCCACCGGATTCGTCGCCGGAGGAGTCCCCACGGGACCGGCGTCGCACGGACTCGAGGGCCTCCTGCTCGCTGGGCGGCCCGATCCGGACGTACTTGATCACCAACCCGATCTCGATGATCGCCAGCGCCCCGTACACCAGCGTGAAGATGATCAGCGAGATCAGCACCGACGCCCCGGAGACCGACGGGGACACCGATTCCTCGGTCTTGAACAGCCCGACCACCGTCCACGGCTGGCGGCCCATCTCGGTGAAGATCCAGCCGAAGGAGTTGCCGATCACCGGCCCGGCGATCGAGATCATCGCCAGCCGCCACACCCACTTGTTCTTCGGCAGCCGGCCCCGGCGGGTCAGCCAGAGCCCGACGATCGAGACCAGGATCAGGATGAAGCCGGCGCCCATCATGATCCGGAACGACCAGTACGACACCGGGATGTTCGGCCGGTAGTCGCCGGGTCCGTACTGCTGCTCGAACCGCTGCTGGACGTTGTTGATGCCCTCGACCGTGCCGGTCGGCGTTCCGGTCGCCATGAACGAGAGCACGTTCGGCACCCGGATCGACCAGACCTCCTGCGATCCGTCCAGGGTTCCGATGGTGATCAGCGAGAACGACGCCGAATCGGTGGTCTCGTACAGCGCCTCCGCCGCGGCCATCTTCATGGGCTGCACCTCGGTCATCGCCTTCGCCAGCAGGTCACCGGTGACCAGCACGGCGAGCGAGCCGATCAGCATGCCGACCAGGCCCAGCCGCACGGAGGGCCGGAACACCTCGACGTCGCGCTGCTTCATCAGGAACCAGGACGAGATGCCGGCGAACATCACGGCCCCGCTGAGCAGCGAGGCGGCGATCACATGCGAGTAGGCCCACACCTGCAGCGGCTGGGACAGCACCGCCCAGATGTCGTTCATCTGCGCGCGGCCGCGGTCCAGGTCGACGGTGATGCCGACCGGGTTCTGCATGAACGAGTTGGCGGCCATGATGAAGTACGCCGAAAGTGCGGTGCCGATGGAGACCAGCCACATGCAGGCCAGGTGCAGCTTCGGCGAGAGCTTGTCCCAGCCGAAGATCCACAGCCCCAGGAACGTCGACTCGAGGAAGAACGCCAGCAGCGCTTCCATGGCCAGCGGCGCGCCGAACACGTCCCCGACGAATCGTGAGTAACTCGACCAATTCATCCCGAATTGGAACTCCTGAACGATGCCCGTGACGACCCCGAGGGCGAAGTTGATCAAGAAGATCTTGCCCCAGAACTTCACCATCCGCAGGTACGCCGGGTTCTTGGTACGGACCCAGGCGGTCTCACTCAATGCCAGAAAGAACGCCATGCCGATGGTGATCGGCACGAACAGGAAGTGGTACACGGTGGTGATCCCGAACTGCCATCGGGCGATCCCCAGCGAGTCCATTGCAACTCCTTCTCCGGCGGTCGAGCTCGCCACCATCCGGTGGCCCGCCAACAGGGTGTGCTTGTCCAGCCATCCGGACCAAGGGACCAAGGTCCCTAGTTGCTGTCAGTCACGTCACTGCCGCGGCGCGCGCGCTACGCCTGGGGCGAACTAGCCGCGTCCGCGAGAACCGGGATGGCACGATGAAGGAGTCCGAGGGACACCGACCACCGATCCAGCGACGGGCCGGTATCGAATGCCTCGCGGATGGCTCTTCCTCGTTGAGAGTGGTTCGACCGTCCTTTCAGCGGCACCGCGCACGTCGAGAAGACGGCGCGATGGCGTCGATTGCGCCGTTCGTCCCACTTGAACCCGGGAGGACCGGTTTGACCAACACCGCCCGCGGGAACGTGGTCGGTGCGTGATGTACCGCCACCGCTGCGCGGTGGCCGACGATGGGAGGACGACAATGACCGGAATCCTGGCCAGTCCAGCTGCACTCACCGCCACCGACCGTTGTGACCGTTGCGGCGCGGCGGCGAGGGTCCGCGCCGTCCTGCCGACCGGTGGTGAGCTGCTCTTCTGTGGCCATCACGCGCAGGAGCACAGCGCGCGCCTCGAGCAGCTTGCTGCCGTTTTGCACCATTCCCGCGACGCGGGCTGAGCAACACATCCGGGCCCGTCGTCGCATACCGGCGACCGGCCCGCCCGGCGCTGTTCCGTGAGCGGCTGCGCCGGCCTGGCACACCAGCACCTCCGACCAAGGGCGGTCCGCACCGACGGGCCGCCCTTCGTCGTTTTCCGGGACTGTTCCGGCCGCACCCGCCCTGGCCGGACGATTCACCGGCGCCCCAGCTTGCCGGCGAACGGCAAAGAAGTTGATTCCTCTGCCCGATGCGCGATGATGCCCGGGCGAGGGAGGTCGGGACATGGGTGCTGCGGGCGGCATGGGTTTCGCGAGCCCCGGCGTTGCCGGCGGCCCTCTCCCCGGTCGCAGCGCTCCGCGACCCGATCCCACCGCGGCGGCGCTGCTGCTGGTCGCCGGGGCGATCGGGATCTGGCAGCTGCTGCTGCCGTGGCGCACCGTTGCCGTCGGTTCGGGCTCGCCCGCCGGCGCCGACGTCACCGTGACCGGCTGGCAGGTCTACCGGTTGCTCCGGTCCGTACCGGACCCGTCCGGCGACCTGCAGGTCTCGACCTACTCCGTCCTCGGCACCGCGGTGGGCGGCGGAGCACTCATCGTGCTCGGCGCGACGATGCTGACGGCGATCAACCATCGGCCGCTGGGGGTGGCGGCACTGCTGATCTCGGCGCTGTGCGCCGGCGGGGCCGGCTGGATGCTGATCCAGGCCCGCGCCATCTTCGACGTCGGGATCTTCACCTTCTTCGCCCAGGCCCACCTGGGTTGGTACCTGTTCCTGGCCGCGGGATTCGTCGGGTTGCTCGGGGCCTGGAAGGCGCTGGCCACCGGCTGACCGCAGGGCAGCCGAGCGGTCAGAGCATTCCCAGCAGATGGTCCCGGCGCGCGGTCAGCACGTCCGTTCCGGCGGCGGCGGAGGCGGGTCCCGGAACTTCACGGCGCAGCTGCGAGTGCACCTTGGCGTGCGCGGCGCCGGTCCGGGCGGCGACCCGACCCACCAACTGGTTGACCTCCCGGCGCAGCGCCGCGGCGCCCCGCCACGACGATGCCTCGGAGTCGTCATGCACGTGGGCCTCGCGCACCGTTCCGGAGGCCGCCTGCACGCGGCGCCGCAGGTCGGAATCCCGGGTGGCGAGCAGCGCGGCGGTCTGCTCGGGCGTCAGCAGCCCCGGCAGGCCGAGAAAGTCCTGGTCGTCCTCGGTCACGACGATCCCAGTTGAAGTGCCCTCGTCGGGGGCGCCCGCAGCGGTGACCGCCCGGCCGGAATGCAGCAGGTGGGCGAACTCCGCCTGCGAATCCAGCACCTCGATCGTCCCGGACTCGGTCGGCTCGGCCGGTTCCAGGGGCATGTCCAGGGCGTCCGGGTCGTCCTCCGCCGGGGCCGGCGGCGCGATGACGTAGTTGCGGTCGTTCTCCAGATCCGCGGCCAGCGCGAGCAGCGGCCGGACCGCGGGCAGGAAGACGGTGGCCGATTCGCGAGGCGCCCGGGCCCGCACCACGCGGCCGACGGCCTGGGCGAAGAACAGCGGTGTCCGGTACGACGTCATCCAGGCCAGGCAGGCCGCCCGCGGGATGTCGACGCCCTCGGAGATCATTCGCACGCAGACCGCGATTCGCTGGTCGGAGCTGCGGAAGCGTTCGATCCGCTTCGACGCCGCCGGATCGTCGGAGAGGATGAGAGCCGGTGTGACGCCGGTGATCTGCCGGACGATCGCGGCATACGCCCGGGCGTCGTCCTGGTCGCTGGCGAGCACGATGCCGGCGGCGTCCGGCATCCCTGATTGCCTCAGGTGGGTGATCCGCTCGTCCATCGCGGCGATGACGTGCGGCACCCACCCACCCGCGGGGTCCAGCGCCGTCTTCCACGCCGCCGCCTCCACCGACCTGGTACCGGAGTCGGTCAGCGAGGCCGCGATCACCTCGCCGGCGCTGTTCCGCCACCGCGACACCCCGGTGTAGGCGGCGAACACCACCGGCCGGACCACCCGGTCGGCCAGCGCGTTGCGGTAGCCGTAGGTGTGGTCCGCCACCGAACGCAGCAGTTCGCCATCGGTCTCGTACTCGACGAACGGGATCCGCTCCCCCGGCTTGGTGCGGAACGGCGTCCCGGTCAGGCTGAGCCGGCGGTGCACCTCGGCGAACGCCTCGGCGGTCGCCTCACCCCAGGACAGGCCGTCACCGGCGTGGTGGATCTCGTCGAGCACCACCAGGGTGCGCTGCCGGCGGCACCGGGCGGCGTGGATCGCGGGCCGCCCGGCCACCTGGGCGTAGGTGGTGACGTAGCCGTCCATGCCGGCCGGCACCGGGCCCTGCGCATTGGTCAGCGTCGGGTCCAGGACGATGCCGACCGCACCCGCGGCGTCCGCCCACTGCGTCCGCAGGTGGTCGGTCGGGCACACCACCACCACCCGGTCGATGACGCGGCGCTGCAACAACCGCCCCGCGACCGCCAGCGCGAATGTGGTCTTGCCCGCGCCGGGCGTCGCGGTGACCAGGAAGTCGCGCCGCCGGCCGCCCTGTTCTGCCGCCTCGTAGGCATCGAGTGCCGCCCGCTGCCAGGGCCGCAGCTGTGCCTGCGCTGGACCGACCGGTCGCACTCGCACACTCCCCCGTGATGTCGCCTAGCTCAGTGCAAAAAATTCCGTGCAAAAACCCTCGACGCCGGGCGGTTCCGCGGGGCGGGACCGGGGATCCGGACGGCTCGAGGGCCGGCACCGACCCTACCTCCGCAGCCCGGGGCCGGGCCGCCATGGGCGGGGCGTGGCGGGGCCGCCGACAGCGGCGGGCAGCCGGGGAACGCGGCCTCGGAAGTGTTTCGACTTGGTGTCGCAGTACCGCTCACCGGCCGACAACGGGCATGCTCGTCAGGTGACCAGTGCGCCGCCACCGACCGGCGACCAGAACCGGCGGGGAACTGCCGCCGGGCGGAGCCGGGCCGTCACCGCCGTCACCGCGGGCGGATCGCCGTTCGGCCCGAACGCGGCCGCCACCGGTACGAACGGCTCACCGCCCGCAGCGTCCGGACGCAACGGGACCGCCGACGGCGCGGTGTCCTCACCCACCGGCCTGCAGGGCTTCGGCAGCTCGGCCCTGTTCGACGTACCGGCCTCTGATGGCACCGCCGAGCCGGGGAACGCGGCCGGTGTCCCGGCGGCGTCCCGGCACGACGTGCACGATCACGACCGCAGTGCCGAGACGACGACGGTGCTCGCCAGGTCGGCCCCGTCGCCCGCGGACTCCCTGACGGTGCCCTGGCACCGGGTCGGGACCGGGCCGATGTCGCTCGACGTTCCGCGGGTGCGGCACCGCTGGCGGAAGATCCTGGGCCGGACCCTCAGCAAGGCCTGGGCCGACTCGCTGTTCGGGATGAGCTCGCAGGCGGCGTTCTGGTGCGCGCTGTCCACGGCGCCGCTGCTGCTCGCACTGCTGGGCCTGATCGGCTTCATCGTCCCGTCCTACTTCCCGCCGGGCACCATCGACCAGGTCCGCGAGCAGGTCCTGCTCTTCCTCAACACGATCTTCAACGAGGAGGTCGCCGACAACCTGGTCGGCGACACGGTGCAGACCATCCTGGGCAACGGCCAGGCGGACGTGGTGTCCATCGGCCTGGTGATCAGCCTGTGGGCGGGCTCGTCGGCGATGTCCGCCTTCGTGGAGTCCATCACCATCGCCTACAACCAGCACGAGGTGCGCAATCCCGTCGCGGAGCGCTTCTTCGCATTGGGCCTGTACCTGGTCGCCCTGCTCGCCGGAATCGTGCTGTTGCCGCTGCTCGCGATCGGGCCCGACTACCTGCCCAGGGTGTTCCCGGAGTCCTGGCGTGGACAGGTCGGCGACATCGTCAACCTGGCGTACTACCCGGTGCTGGCGGTCGGCCTGATCTTCATGCTGACGGTGCTGTACAAGGTGGCGCCCAAGCACAAACATCCCTGGTACCGGGGCGTTCCGGGGGCGCTGGTCGCTGCGGCGGTGTTCATCGTCGCCAGCTTCGGCCTGCGGCTCTACCTGTCCTATGTGTACTCGCACGGCCTGACCTACGGCGCGCTGGCCACCCCGATCACGTTCCTGCTGTTCTACTACTTCGTCTCGATGGCCATCGTCATCGGCGCCCAGTTCAACAACGCGATGCTCGAGTTCTACCCGCCGCGGCTGTCGAAGCGGGAGCGCCGCAAGTGGCAGGCCTACCGCGAGGAGCAGGAGCAGGCGGCCAACGGCTGATCCGCGGCACGGTCGACTTCGGGCCCGCAGTCGGCACTCTTTTGTGCACCGGCGAACCGGCCGTGGTCGTTGCAGGTCGGTCCTTGCAGGTCGGTCTTGCAGGTCGGTCCTTGCAGGTCGGTCTGTTGCAGGTCGGTCCTTGCAGGTCGGCCCCCGCTGGTTACTTCTTCATGGATTCGTAGATCTTCTTGCAGTCCGGGCACACCGGCGAACCGGGCTTCGGCGACTTCGTCACCGGAAAGGTCTCCCCGCACAGTGCGACCACGAAATTGCCCAGGACCGCCGACTCGGCAATCTTCGACTTCCGGACGTAGTGGAACATCTTCGGGGTGTCGTCGCCGGTCGTGGTGTCCTCGAGCGGCTTGTCCAGAGTCTGCGTCGACGTCGTCATTGTTGCTCCATCAGGTCGTGGGTCTGTCGTGTCGTGGGTCTGTCGTGTCGTGGGTCTGTCGTGTCGTGGGTCGGTCGTGTCGTGGGTCGGTCGTGTCGTGAATCGGTCGTGCCCGGCGGGAGTTCGTTCGCCGCAGGTCTCGTCCGGCGGTCCTCGGCCCGCGCCGACGGGTCGCGATTGGTGGGGCCGGGGTTCCTTCGATCATGATGCCAGGGACGAGCCCGCCGTCGGCACGTGATTGTTCCGCCGGCGCCGTTCGGACACGGCCGGAACCCGGCCACCCTGCACTGCTTTCCGCCCAGCACCCCGGAGGTCGCCCGTGTCGCCGCTGGTCGTGATCAGCCCCGAGGTCGCCGACACACTTGCGTCCGGCGGTCCGGTGGTCGCCTTGGAGTCGACCATCCTGGCGCACGGCCTGCCGCGCTGGGACAACCGGCGGATCGCGGACGAGATCGAGGCGGTGGTCCGCTCGGCCGGCGCGGTGCCGGCCACGATCGCGGTTCTCGACGGCGCGGTCCGGATCGGCGTCGGCTCGGCGGAACTGGATCGGCTGTGCGCGTCCGACGACATCGCGAAGCTGTCCATCCGGGACGTCGCACCGGCCCTCGCGCTGGGGATCAGCGGCGCGACCACCGTCGCATCCACGTCCGCGCTGGCGGATCTCGCCGGCATCGGGGTGTTCGCGACCGGCGGTCTGGGCGGGGTGCACCGCGGCGCCGCCCAGACCTTCGACGTGTCCGCCGATCTCGGGGTGCTCGCCCGGACCCCGGTGCTGGTGGTGTGCGCCGGGGTGAAGTCGATCCTGGACGTACCGGCGACGCTGGAGTACCTGGAGACACTGTCGGTGCCGGTGCTCGGCTACCGGACCGACGCCTTTCCCGGCTTCTACCTCTCCGACTCCGGACAGGCCGTCACCTGGCGGGTGGACACCCCGGAACAGGCCGCGGCCGTCTTCTCGGCCCGGCGGGAGCTCGGCACCGACCGCGCCGGCCTGGTGCTGGCCAACCCACTGCCGCCGGACCGGCAGCTCGACCCGGTCCTGCACGACCGGACGCTGGCCTCCGGTCTGGCACTGCTGGACTCCCAGGGGGTCAGCGGCAAGGACGTCACCCCCAGGCTGCTGGAGCACTTCCATGACGCGACCGCCGGCGCCAGCCTCCGGGTGAACATCGAGCTGGTGCTGGCCAACGCCCGGCTGGCGGCGCAGGTGGCCGTCGCGGCCGCGGCCCCGGCGATGACCGGCGCCCACCGATGACCCGCCCCACGATGACCAGCCCAACGAACACCCGCCCACACATCACCGTGGTCGGCGATGTCGGTCTGGACATCGTCGCCAAGCTGGCCGGCGACGTGGTCTTCGGCCAGGACACCAGGGCCGCGGTGACGGTCGCCCCGGGTGGCGCCGGCGGCAATACCGCGGCCTGGCTGGCCCGGCACGACGTCGACGTGTCGCTGATCGCCAGGGTCGGCTCCGACGAGGCCGGGCGGACCGCGCAGACCGAACTCAGCGCCGCCGGCATCGACTGCCGGTTCGCCGTCGACCCGGTGCTCCGGACGTGCTGCGTGGTGGTGCTGGTGGCCTCCGACGGCGATCGCACGATGCTCGCCGATCGCGGCGCGAACGCGGCCTTCTGTGTCGACGACGTCACCCTGCCGCCGGTTGCCGGTCGCGGGCACCTGCACCTGTCCGGTTACGTGCTGCTGGACGAGGGGTCACGGCCGGCCGCGCTGGCCGCGCTGCGGCTGGCCCGCGAGCGCGGCTGGACGACCTCGGTGGACCCGCAGGCCTCCACCCATGTCGTCACGGTCGGCGCGGACACCTTCCTGTCCTGGGTACAGGGTGCAGACCTGTTGCTCCCGAACGATTCCGAGCTCGCCGCGGTGGGCGGCCTGGACCGCGCGCTGCAGGCGGTCGGCACGGTGGTCGTCACCCACGGTCGGCACGGCGCGTCCTGGTACTCGGCCGACGATCGGATCAACGTGCCGGCGCCGGAGTCGGTCGAGACGGACTCGACCGGCGCCGGCGACGCGTTCAACGCCGGCCTGCTGGCGGCCTGGCTGGCAGGCTCGGACCCGTTGGCCGCGTTGCGCGCCGGAGTGGTCGCCGGCACCGCGGCCGCCGCTCGGATCGGTGCCCGGCCCGCCACCGGCGGTGCGGCGACGGCAGCTCAGCCCGCCCGGTAGGGGCCCGTCGTCGGCGCTCCGGGCGCCTCGTCCTCGACGCTGTCGACGATCTCCCGCCCACCCGGCGGCAGGGCGCGCTCGTAGTTGATGGTTCCCGGGACTGACGGTGCGGGCCTTGCGGGCCGGCCGGTCGTTGGCGATCAGCACCGCAGCCCAGGGCAGCGGGATCGAGATGGCAATCACCAGGATCGCCAGCCACGGGGTCTGGTACAGCACAGTGGCCAAGATCAGGAACGGCACCCGCAGGCTCATCATGATCATGTAGCGCTTGCGCCGGGACCGCAGCTGCTCGTCGTAGGACGGCTCCGCCTGGGTGATCACCGTCGCCTGGGCGCGCCGCGCCCGAAGCGGATCCGGTGGCTGCGGACCCGGCGTTGACCGGAGTCTGCGCCGAAGAAGACGTCATGATCAATCCCCGATTCCCTGCGTCGGCAGCGGTCGAGACCGACTGCATGTCAGTTACTGGCCATCGATACCGGGAAGCCGGTGCCGATCGGTGCGAAGCCAGCCACCGACTTACGCGCCACAGGCCACGCTACGCCGACGGACACCACCGTGGGGAGGTTCCCGTGTGAGGTCGATCGACCGGCAGATCCGGGAATATCGGCGGCTCCACGACGCACGGCTGCGGACGCCGGTCAGGACGCCGACGCCGTGTCCACAGGCACCGCCTCGGCCGGCGACACTGCCTGACGCGCAGCGGCCTTGGCCGCCTTCTTGGTGGCCCGCACCTGCTGCAGGGAGTCCGGGTCGACCACGTCCGCCACCGACCGGTAGCTGCCCGGCTCGCCGTAGACGCCGGCCGCCTCCCGCCAGCCCTCCGGTTGCACGCCGTACTGCTTGCCGAGCAGCGCGATGAAGATCGCGGCCTTCTGCGCACCGAACCCCGGCAGCGCGGCGATCCGGTCGCGCAGTTCGTCGCCGGCGGCCACGCCGGTCCACAGATTGGCGGCGTCGCCGTCGTAGCCGCTCGAGCGAGAACCCGGCAGACCGCCTGCACCCGCTTGGCCATCGCACCCGGGAAGCGGTGCACGGCCGGGCGCTGCGCGCACAGCGCGGCGAAGGCGTCCGGATCGGCATGCGGCAATCGCCCGCACGTCCAACCGGCCGCCCATCCGCTCGGCGATGACCGCCGGACCGGAGAACGCCTTCTCCATCGGCACCTGCTGGTCCAGCACCATGCCGATCAGCAGCGCGTTCGGGTCGGCGGCCAGCAGCGCGTCGGCGCTCGGCATTGCCGGTGAGATAGAGCTCCATCCGACCAGCCTGGCACGGCCGCGCAGCCGGCCGCATCCCCCGCGGCCCCGGGGCCGACGAACCGGCGCGGCGCACGGGCGCCGGATCCGGCGAACCGTCCTACGCTGAGAGGCATGACCTCCAGGTTGTCCTCGGCACGACCGGAGTACGTCCGCCCCGCTGTCCACGCTGGCCTTCCGGCATGGACAGCCCGATCTCACCGGGTGGGCCGCGCTGCTCGCGCCGGGTGCGCTGGCGGGCGGACTGCTGGCCGTCGCCGCCATGTCCCGGCGACCGTCGACCCGCAGGTTGGCTGCGGCGTGCCGGGCTCGGCGCGATCTGCGCCGTGCTGGTCGCCAGGGCGATCGACGAGATCCGCTGGCGCCGCGGCGCCGTGTCGGTGACCGTCGACGAACCGGACACCGCGCTGGATCTGATGCAGGCGGTCCGGGAACGCGGGGTGCGCGCCGACATGGTCCGCGCCGACGACAGTCGTCACCCCGTCGGTCGGCACTACGCCGTTCGTTACCGCGCGAAGGACGACCGCAGGGTCCGCGCGGTGCTCGCCGAACAACAGGGCTGACCGGCCTGCGCGCCCGCGGCTACCCTTCCGCCGGTGACCAGCACCGCATCGCAGCCACCGTCGCAGCCCCTGTCCGATCCCGACGTTGTCGACCGCCTCGGCGACGATCTGCGGTCCGCCGGCTTCACCGCCGCGGCGGTGCCCGAGCTGCTCGGGGCGAGCGCGCACCGGGCGCTGGGCCGCGGCGAGATCGCACCCGCGCTCCGCGCGACGAGAGGCACATCGCCGCTGCACACCCTGATCCGGCTCTTCCTGCTGGGCACCGCGGAGGACGAGCGCGCCGTGGCCGCGGCGCTCCCCGGCACCGGCATCGCCGACGGAGTTGCCCAGGGCATCCTCGCAACGCACGGGTCCGAGCTTCGGGCGGCGCTGGACGTCCGGCCCTACGGTGCCGACGCCCTGGAGTACCTGTTGGTGTCCGACCTGGACTCGGACACCCGGCCCGGCCCCGTCCGCAAGGACCATGTGCTGGGCCTCGGCGCCGCCTCCATCAGCCTGGCCAGAGCCGTGATCCGGACACCCGGTGAACAGGGCGCTCGACCTCGGCACGGGCTGCGGCATCCAGGCCCTGCACCTGTCGACGCACGCCGATTCGGTCGTCGCCACCGACACCAATCGCAGGGCCCTGGCGCTGGCCGCCGCGACCGCGCGGCTCAACGGTCAACGGTGGGACCTGCGGGAGGGCAGCTTGTTCGAGCCCGTCGGAGACCGCAGTTCGACCTCGTCGTCTGCAACCCGCCGTTCGTCGTCGGGGACGGGCAGCTCCGGTTCACCTACCGCGATTCCGGGATCGCCGGTGACGGGCTCTGCCGCGCCCTGGTCGAAGGAATGTCCGGGCACCTGCGGCCGGGCGGCACCGCACAGCTGCTCGCGAACTGGATCGTCCGCGAGGACACCGACTGGCGCGAACGGGTCGGCGGCTGGGTGTCGGCGAGCGGCTGCGACGCCTGGGTGGTGCAGCGCGAACTCGCCGACCCTGCCGAGTACGTGGGGCTGTGGCTCAGCGATGCCGGCGAGGACGGCCGCACCTCCGGACCGGACCGGTCCGCGGCGACCGCCCTCGCCGAGACCTGGCTGGACTACTTCGCCGCCGAGCGGGTGCAGGGCATCGGGATGGGCCTGATCACCCTGCAGAACAACGGTTCGGCCGACCCGTCCGTGACGATGGACGAGATCACCGGGCCCGGACGAGGAACTCACCGGCGACGAGGTCGACGGCTTCCTGCGCCGCCGGGCGTGGGTGGAGAGCACTCCCGACGGGGCGCTGCTGACCAGCCGGCTCGCGCTGTCCCCGCAGGCGATCCTGGAGCAACGGTCGCTGGCCGGACACGAGGGTTGGTTCGCCGTGCTGCGGTTGCTGCGCCGGGTAGGTGCGCCGGGCGCGACGTTGCAGGTCGACGAGTGGGGGCAGGCACTGCTCGCCGGCTGCACCGGAGCGGCCACACTGGGTCTGCTGATCGAACTGCTCGCCGCGGCCCACGGCCTGTCGCAGGACGCCCTGACGGCCGCGATCCTGCCGGCCGTCCGGGTGGCCGTGGTCAGAGGGCTGTTGCTGCCGGCGGAATGACGGCGGCTATGAGAGTGGAAATGACAGTTGGCATGCCGGGGGGTTGCCGGTCAGCCGGGCGCCGACCGGATCGGCCGGCCCGGCTCTTCACGGCCAGCTTGCCGGCGAGAACGCCGGCCAGCGTCCCCACCGTCAGCACCCGGCCGGCGCTGAACGCCGACAGCAGCGACAGCACTGATCCCACCGACAGGGCCGAGGCGACCGACGCCGCCGACATCACCGACGCGATCGACAGCACCGAGCCCGCCGATCCGATGGACAGCACCGAGCCCGCCGACCCGATGGACAGGATCGAGCCGGACGAGCCGATCGACAGGATTGAACCCGCCGATCCGATGGACAGGATGGAACCGGCGGATCCGACGGACCGGCCGGACCCGGCCGAGCCGCCGCGGGTCTGGTGTTTCATCCGGACATCGTGCCCTGCACGGGCGCGAGGCGCACCCCGCATGCGGTCCCCCCACATTGAATGCAACGACGAGCCGGATGCAACGATGATCGGCGTGCGAGCCGTCGTGAGCAGGGTCAGCAGTGCCGCAGTGACGGTCGACGGGCAGGTCGTCGGCCGGATCGACGAGCCGGGCCTGCTTGCCCTGGTGGGCGTGACGCACACCGACTCCGCCGACACCGCGCGCCGGCTGGCCGCGAAGCTGCACGAGCTGCGGATCCTGCGTGACGACGAGTCGTGCGCGACGACCGGCGCCCCGCTTCTGGTGGTCAGCCAGTTCACCCTGTACGCCCGGACGGACAAGGGCAGGCGGCCGTCCTGGAGCCTGGCCGCGCCGGGCGACCGTGCGGAACCGTTGGTCACCGAGGTCGTGGAGGAACTGCGCCGCCGCGGGGCACCGGTGCAGACCGGTGTGTTCGGCGCGACGATGGCGGTGTCCAGCGTGAACGACGGCCCGTTCACCCTGCTGGTCGAGGTCTGAGCGCCGCATCCGCACTGACCCGGATGTGACAAGTCGCGCAGACCAGTTCTGCATCCGAATCAGCGGTGTCACCGGCGGTGCTGCATCGTCACGCCACGCAGTTGGCCGGGGCCGCTCGATCGGGACGGGGATCCCCCTTGTGAACCCATTCACATGCAGTTCTCATCGGTGGCACATCCGGGATCACAGCCTGGAACGTTTACCTGATCGACAAGCATCATCCGTCGGGAGGCTCGGCTTCTCGCACCGTTCCAGAACGGCCCGTAGGGGAACTAAAAACGGGCTGACAGGCGTTCGAATAATTGCCGGGTCGACAGTGATCGGTCCGCTGAACGTGATGAAGGGAGCATGACATGGCCGCCTCTTCCCTTGCGACGACCGATACCACCGCCACGACCTCCACTGGCACCACCTCCGCCGCCGCGAACACCGCGAGGCTCCGGGCGATCAGCCGCGAGGAGGACCTGGACGCCCAGGGTCCCTCCGCCGACCTGGTCCGGGTCTACCTCAACGGCATCGGCAAGACCGCGCTGCTGACCGCGGAGCAGGAGGTCGACCTCGCCAAGCGCATCGAGGCCGGTGTCTTCGCCGCGCACATGCTCGAATCCGGCAAGCGGCTCTCCCCGCAGCGCCGCATCGACCTGAAGATGATCGTCCGCGACGGTGCCCGCGCCCGTAATCACCTGCTGGTGGCGAACCTCCGCCTGGTGGTCTCGCTGGCGAAGCGCTACACCGGTCGCGGCATGCCGCTGCTCGACCTGATCCAGGAGGGCAACCTCGGCCTGATCAGGGCGGTCGAGAAGTTCGACTACACCAAGGGTTTCAAGTTCTCCACCTACGCAACGTGGTGGATCCGGCAGGCCATCTCGCGGGGCATGGCCGACCAGGGCCGCACCATCCGGCTGCCCGTGCACCTGGTCGAGCAGGTCAACAAGCTGTCCCGGCTGAAGCGGGAACTGCACCAGCAGCTCGGTCGGGACGCGACGATGGCCGAGCTGGCCAGCGAATCGGGCATTCCCGAGGAGAAGATCGCCGATCTGCTCGACCATGCCCGCGATCCGGTCAGCCTCGACATGCCGGTGGGCTCCGACGAGGAAGCCCCGCTGGGCGACTTCATCGAGGACAGCGAGTCGACCTCCGCCGAGGCGGCGGTCGTCGCCGGCTTCATGCACGACGACATCAACCGGGTGCTGCGCACGCTCGACGAGCGCGAGCAGACCGTGGTCCGGCTGCGGTACGGGCTCGACGACGGCCGGCCGCGGACGCTCGACGAGATCGGGCGGGTGTTCGGCATCTCCCGCGAGCGGGTCCGGCAGATCGAGCGCGACTCGATGGCCAAGTTGCGGGTCGGCGACCGGTCGGAGGTCCTTCGGTCCTACGCCAGCTGATCCCACATCCCCGCCGCGCTGTGCGGTGAGAGCGGCGATCGATCGTCACGGCGAACCCGGGGCTCCGGCCCCGTGAGTCGTCGTTCCCGGAGAGACCGGGTCTGCCCACGGGCGGACCCGGTCCTTCGGCTTTCGCGGGACCCGCAGACCGCCTCGGCTCGTGCACCGCCGCTGACCGCCGGGATAGAACCATCCGAGTCGAGTACTCCCGGGACCTGTCCGCTCTGCGAGGATCGTTCGGTGGCTACCTCCGCATCACCCACGGCGACAGACATCGGGCGCGGGCCTGGTGCTCGCCGTCCTGGCCAGCAGTCAGTTCCTGATGACGCTGGACAGCTCGGTGATGAACGTGTCGATGGCGACCGTCGCCGCCGACCTGGGCACCACCATCACCGGCATCCAGACCGCCATCACCCTGTACACGCTGGTGATGGCGACGCTGATGATCACCGGCGGCAAGCTCGGCAGCATCATGGGACGCCGCGGGCGATGGGGATCGGGCTGGTCATCTACGCCGTCGGATCGTTCACCACGGCGATCGCGCCGAATCTGGCCGTCCTGCTGATCGGCTGGTCGCTGCTGGAGGGCATCGGCGCGGCGTTGATCATGCCGGCCATCGTTGCCCTGGTCGCGTCCAACTTCCCGCCCGAGAAGCGTTCCGCCGCCTACGGAATGGTGGCCGCGGCGGGCGCGGTGGCGGTGGCCGCCGGTCCGCTGATCGGCGGCGCGGTGACCACCTACGCGTCATGGCGGTACGTCTTCGTCGGCGAGGTCGTCATGGTGCTGGCCATCCTGGCCGTGCTGCGCAAGGTGCAGCGACGTCGCACCGAAGCCGAGCCGAATCGACCTGATCGGCTCGCTGCTGTCCGTCATCGGGCTCGGCCTGTTCGTCTTCGGCGTGCTGCGGTCCAGCGAGTGGGGCTGGGTGATCCCGAAGCCGGGCGCGCCCTCCTCCTGAACGTCTCGCTCACCATCTGGTGCATCGCCGTCGGCCTGCTGGTGGTCTACGGATTCCTCCGCTGGGAGAGCCGGCTGGAGGCGCTGAACGCCGAGGATCCGCGCGGCCCTGCAACCGCTGGTGCGGCCCGACCATGCTCGCGCAACGAGCAGCTGACCGGCGGGCTGAGCATGTTCTTCGCCCAGTTCATGATCCAGGCCGGCGCGTTCTTCGCGGTGCCGCTGTTCCTGTCGGTGGTGCTCGGTCTCAACGCGCTGCAGACCGGCGTGCGGCTGGTGCCGCTGTCCATCGCGCTGCTGATCACCGCGATCGGCATCCCGAAGGTGTGGCCCAGGGCGAACCCGCGGCGGGTGGTCCGGATCGGCCTGCTGCTGATGATCGTCGGCATCGGTTTCCTGGTCGCCGGGATGGACCCGGACGCCGACGCGGCGGTGCTGAACATCCCGATGGTGCTGATGGGCCTCGGTCTGGGCGCGCTGGCCTCGCAGCTGGGCGCCGTCACCGTGTCCGCGGTGTCGCAGAAGGAGACCGCCGAGGTCGGCGGGCTGCAGAACACCGCCACCAACCTCGGCGCGTCGATGGGCACCGCGCTGATCGGCTCGGTGCTGATCGCCACGCTGAGCAGCGTCGCGTTGGCCGGGGTCGCGGACAGCCCCGAGTCAGCGACGCGGTCAAGTCGCAGATCTCCACCGAGCTCGTCGGCGGCGTGCCGTTCGTCTCCGACGCGCAGCTGACCGCGGGCCTGGAGTAGGCCGGGGTCAGTCAGGCCGAGATCGACGCGATCACCGAGATCAACGCCGACGCCCGGCTCGAGGCGCTGCAGGTCGCGTTCGCGCTGGTCGGCCTGGTTGCGATCGGCGCGCTGTTCCTGACCGCCCGGATCCCGACCGTTCCGCCGGGCCAGGCGAGTTCGAACACGCCGGCCCGGGAACCGGAGCCGACGCCGCCGGTCACCGCACAGGACTGAGGCGCGGGGGCGATCCACGCGGCAGCTGCGCCCACGGTCAGGTCAGCCGGCGCCGGACGTCCGGCTTCGCCGACGGCGGCCCGATCCGCGCGGTCGCACCGGTCACCGTCACCCCGGCGGGTCCGGCCAGCACCGGCCGCAGCTGCAACTGCACGACCTCGGGCAGATCGTCGGCCATCGCCGACAGCCGCAGCGCCAGGTCGATCAGCGGTTCCCGGGCACGACCCGGGTGCCGCGGTAGCCGTTCAGCAGCGGCGACGCGCGGGGTGCGGCGATCAGGTCGGCGGCGTCGGTGTCGGTCAGCGGCACCGCGCGGTAGGCCCGGTCGTCCAGCAGTTCGGTGGCCACCCCGCCGATGCCGAACGAGACCAACGCGCCGAAGGACGGGTCGGCGGTGATCCGGAAGACGGTCGGCACCTCGGCGCACTCCCGCGGCACCTGTTTCTGCACGTACAGCCACGGACCGGCGATGGAGAGCAGGTTGTCGTAGGCGGCCGCAGCTGTTCGGGAGACTCGACGCCCAGCCGGATGCCGGACTGGTCGAGCCGGTGCCGCAGTGACTGGTCGAACGACTTGAGCGCCACCGGGTACCCGATCTCGTCGGCCGCGGCCAGCGCCTCGCTCGACGCAGCCGATGGCCCTGAACGGCGGCGAGGTCGATCCCGTAGCAGCGCAGCAGCTCGACGACCTCGGTGTCGGTCGTTGCCCGCTCCCGCTCGTCCCCGTGGCAGCGCATCCTGCTGATCGCGTCGCGCGCGGCGGCGGCGTCGATGCCGGTCAGCTCGGGGACGGTGCCGGGCGGGCGGGCCAACCAGCTGCCCGTACCGGACCGCATGGGCGAGCGCGGCCACCGCCCGCTCCGGCGTGCGGAAGGACGGCAGCGAACCGCGGGCCGCGCTGCCGTCGTCGGACCGATCACCGACAGGTGCTGCATCAGCCCGTCGACGGCCAGGAACGTGGTGACCACGGGAATCGGCGCCTTGACGACCGCGTCGTGCAGTGCCGCGGCGTGCCGCAGGCCCTGGGTGGAGACCGACGGCACGTAGACCACCACCAGCGCGTCGACGTCCGCCCGCTGGGCCGCCTCGGGTGACCGCCGCGGCCAGTTCGGCCGGCGCTGACGGCGGCACCGAGGTCCAGCGCCGCACCGTCGACCACGTGCAGGCCCTCGTCGATGCAGGCGTCCACGGCCAGCATGCCCAGCGCACTGGAGTTGCCGATGATCGCGATCCGGTTGCCGCCGGGCACCGGCTGGGTGGACAGCAGTTGCGCGACGTCGAAGGCCGCCGTCAGGGTGTCGGTGCGGATCACCCCGGACTGCGCGAACAGGGTGCCGACGGCGGCGTCGGACACCTGCTGCGAGCTCGCCGCCAGCGCCGGGCTCAGCGAGGCGTGCCGGCCGGACTTCACCGCGATGACCGGCTTCTTCCTGGCCAGCACCCTGGCGAGCCGGGCGAACTTGCGCGGGTTGCCGAACGACTCCAGGTACAGCAGCACCACCTCGGTGCGGTCGTCGCCCTGCCAGAACTGCAGCAGGTCGTTGCCGGACACGTCCGCCCGGTTGCCGGCGGAGACGAAGGTCGACAGCCCCAGCCCACGGGCGGCGGCGTCGGCCAGGATGGCCACGCCGAGGGCGCCCGACTGGCAGAAGAAACCGATCCGCCCGGGCGGCGGGACCACCGGCGCCAGGGTGGCGTTCAGCCGCACCGCGGGGTCGGTGTTGACCAGTCCGAGACAGTTCGGCCCGAGCACCCGCATCCCGGCCCCCCGGGCCACCGACACCAGATGGCGTTGCTCGGCAGCGCCTTCCGGTCCCTCATCGGCGAAACCGGCGGTCATCACCACCAGACCGTGGACGCCCTTCACCCGGCACGACTCCACCACCTCGGCCACCTTCGCGGCCGGCACCGTCACGATGGCGAGGTCGACGTCGTCGGGGATGTCGGTGACCGACCCGTAGGCCCGTACACCGCGGATCGACGCCACATCCGGGTGCACCGGGAAGACCGGCCCGGTGAAGTCGCCGCTGAGCAGGTTCACCAGCACGGCGTGCCCGAGCTTCGAGCGTTCGGTGGAGGCGCCGATGACGGCGATCGACCGCGGGGACAACAACCGGGCGATGGACCTGGCCTCCGCCCGGTGCTCCCGGGAGATGATGACGGCCCTTGACTGCTCGGTTGGTTGGATGTCGAAAACCAGGTCGACGACACCGGAGTCGTATTCGCGCCGCACGGAGTAGCCGGCGTCCAGGAACACCCGCATCATCGAGGTGTTCTCGCCGAGCACCTCGGCGGTGAACCGGCGGATGCCGCGCTCCTCCGCGGCGGCTGCCAGGTGCTCGAGCAGGATGGAACCGAGCCCCCTGCGTTGTTGGGCATCCTCCACCAGGAAGGCGACCTCGGCCGCCTCGGTGTCCCCGACCTTGTTCCGGTGATAGGTCCCGGCGGCGATGATGTTCCCGCCGAGCACCGCGACGATGCCCGCGGAGTCGTAGTAGTCGACGCTGGTGAACAACGACACCTGCTCGTCGGACACCTCCGAGAACACCGAGAAGTACCGCAGATAAAGGGTCCTGGCGCTCATCCGGCCGTGCATGGCGCGGATCTCCTCCGCATCGGAAGGGCCGGAGGGCCGGAGGTGCACCACGCCGCCGTCCGCGAGCAGGACGTCGGCTTCCCAGTGCAGCGGGTAGGGCTGCTCGGGGACCCCCGGCTGCATGGTGGCGGTGGCCACTGCGGTCGAGGACAGCGCCTGCGGATCAGTCACGCGGATCTTGCGGATCGAGTCCGTGCAACGGATACAGGTGGTGCCGGGTCTCCTGGATGGCCCGGTCGACGGAGACGCCGTGCACCCCGTCCCATTTGTCGTACGCGACGAGCCCGGTCGTCCCGTCGTTCATCCCGGTGGGCAGTTCGATGTCGGGACGGGCCAGCCCGGCCTCGGCCACCCACTTCGGCGGCATCGGGGTCGACGGGTCGACGTCGTGGCCGGCCACGATGCCCAGCAGGTGCGTCCAGGCCCGGGGCACCACCCGCACCGGTGAGTAACCGCCGCCGCCCAACGCGAGCCACCGGCCGTCGGTCACCGATTCGGCGATGTCCCGCAGCGCCAGGTACGACGTCCGCTGCCCGTCGATGGTCAGGTTGAGGTTCGCCAGCGGGTCCTCCCGATGGGTGTCGGTGCCCTGCTGGGTGACCAGCACCTCCGGACCGAACGCCTTCACCATCGCCGGCACCACGGCGTGGAACGCACGCAACCACTGTGCATCCGACGTGCCGCTGGGCAGGGCGATGTTGACCGCGGTGCCCTGAGCGGCATCCCGCCCCACCTCGCCGGCGAACCCGGTGCCGGGGAACAGCGACAGCGGTGTCTCGTGGATCGACACCGTCAGCACCCGCGGGTCGTCGTAGAAGGCGGCCTGCACCCCGTCGCCGTGGTGGGCGTCGACGTCGACGTAGGCCACCCGCCGGACGCCCGAGTCGAGCAGTGCCTTGATCGCCAGCGCGGCGTCGTTGTAGATGCAGAATCCCGACGCGTAGTCCGGCATGGCGTGGTGCAGGCCACCGCAGAAGTTGACCGCGCGCTGCACCTCGCCGTGTGCGATGGCCCTGGCCGCGGCGATCGAGCCGCCGGCGATCAGGGCGGCGTTCTCGTGCATGCCGATGAACACCGGATTGTCGTCGGTGCCCAGGCCGTGCTGCAGCGCACCGAGCGCACCGTGCTCCGAGGCGTCCCGGACGGCGGCGATGTAGGCGGGAGTGTGGATGCCGCCGAGAGTCTCGTCGTCGGCGACCTCGGGCTTGAGCACCTGGTAGTGGTCCAGCACGCCCAGTTCTGCGGCGAGCGCCCAGGTCAGTTCCCAGCGCAACGGGTGCAGCGGATGGTCACCACCCAGGTCGTACCCCAGCATGCGCGGGTCCCAGACCACCAACGGCGCCGTCATCGGCCCAGGCTAGTGCCCAGCCCGCCGAACGCTCCACACGATGTCCGGCGACCCAGGATCTCCAGGAATCTCCGGATGGGCGAGCGGCCGTCAGACGTCATCCGCAGCGAGCAGGACCTTGCCCCGGTTGGCCCGCCGCTCCAGGTGCCGGTGCGCGTCCGCTGCCCGGTCCAACGGGAAGGTGGCATCGATGTCGACGGTGAACCGGCCGGCGGCGACGGCTCCCATCAGCTCGCGCAGGTCCGGGCGTGGGTCGTAGCCGTGTTCGATCAGGGCGTTGATCTGGAAGCCGAAGATCCGGCCGTTCCTGGGATAGAAGTCCCTGGTGTCGATCGTGCTGGGGGCGAGCGCGACGTTGGCCATCGCCACCACCCGACCGCCGTAACCGATCGCCTTCAGTCCAGCGGCGAACATGCTGCCGCCCACCAGATCCAGGACTGCGTCGACGCCTTTCCCGCCGGTGAGTTCGGCGACCTGCCGGACGATGTCGTCACTATCGGCGGTCGAGCTGTCCAGGACGTTCTGGGCGCCCAGCCCCAACACCCAGGCGACCTTCTCGGGCGATCCCGCGGTCGCGATCACCGTCGTCTGAGCGTCCAGCGCGATTCGAACGGCCGCGCTGCCCACGCCGCTGGCGGCCGCCGGGATCAGGACCACCTCGCCGGGCCGGATCTCGGCCAACCGATGCAGGCAGTACCACGCCGACAGCCAGGCCGTCGGCAGTGCGGCGGCCGAGCGCAGGTCGACGGCATCGGGAACGGCGACGACCTTCCTGGCCGTGACGACGGCGCGGTCGGCGTAGAAACCGGGGGCGTTGGTCTCCCCCAGCGCGACCACGCGCTGCCCGACCGCGACGTCGACCACGTCACGGCCGACGGCGAGCACGGTGCCCGCGGCCTCCACCCCGAGAATCAGCGGCGGCTGACCGGCCCGGTGGTACCGGCCGGTTCGCACCAGGATGTCGGCCCGGTTGACCCCGGCCGCCCGCACGTCGAGCAGGACGTCGCCGGGGCCGGGAACCGGGTCCGGCAGCTCCCGCACCTGCAGGACCTCCGGGCCGCCGAACTGCTGGATCTGGATCGCCCGCACTGAATCTCCTTCTCAGCCCACTGTCTCAGCACACTGTCTCAGCCCACTGCGACCGGACGGCCCAGGGCGCACCACTGCGAGTACGAGCCCGGGTACAACGCCAGTTCCACACCGGCGAGCCGCCCGGCGAGGATCAACTGGCAGGCGGTCACCCCGGATCCACACGATGCGGCGACCCGCGGCGCCGGTCGCGCCGCGCTGCCCGTCGGGCCGTCGGGTCCACCGATCCCCAGCGCCGCAAAGGTCTCGGCGATCTCCCTCGCCGGCCGGTACCGGCCGTCCCGGCCGAGCAGACCGGTCGCCGGCAGGTTCACCGATCCCGGGATGTGGCCGGGGATCGGGTCAACCGGCTCGATCTCGCCGCGGAATCTCTCGCCGGCTCTGGCATCGAGCAGCACGGACTCGCGCGCCTCGGCCATTGCGGCGGCCTCGTCGGCGTCGACCACCGGCATCCCGCCGGGAACGACCGTCATCGACCCCGCCGCGGATGGCGGCGGCGCGCCGCGCTCGATCGGCCGGTCCGGGACGGTCGTCCAGGCCGGGAAACCGCCGTCCAGGACATGGACGGTCGCCAGCCCGGACCAGCGCAGCAGCCACCAGGCGCGAGCCGCCACCCCGTTCCCGCCGTCATAGACCACGACGTGGGACTCGTTCTCGATCCCCGCCGCCCGCCAGACCTGTTGGAGCACTTGGGGTTCCGGCAGCGGATGCCGGCCGCCGAGGCCGGGCGTCGCCGCCAGGTCGCGGTCCAGGTCGACGAACACCGCGCCCGGGAGGTGCCCGGCGAGGTAGCCGCCGCGATCGCTTCCGGTCAGCGTCCAGCGCACGTCGAGGAGCACGGGCGGCGTCCCCGAAGCCGTCTCGGCCGCGAGATCCGCGACATCGATCAGCGGGCTGGGAACGCTGGGCTCGGACATCGTGCCCATTGTGATGCACCGGTCCGGTCGCGCTCCGGCGGGCTCGCGGACGCACCGGGGCGGGCGGTCGGCCGGTAGGATCAGTCAGGCCAAGAAGGGGACTGCCAGCGTGAACGACCTGATCGATACGACCGAGATGTACCTGCGTACGATCTTCGAACTCGAAGAGGAAGGCATCGTCCCACTGCGCGCCCGGATCGCCGAGCGGCTGAACCAGAGCGGCCCGACCGTGAGCCAGACGGTGGCCAGGATGCAGCGTGACGGGCTGCTCGTGGTGTCCGACGACCGCCATCTCGAACTGACCAACCTGGGTCGGGACCGGGCCACCTCGGTGATGCGCAAGCACCGGCTCGCCGAGCGGCTGCTGCTGGACGTCATCGGGCTGGACTGGCAGGACGTGCACGTCGAGGCCTGCCGGTGGGAACACGTGATGAGCGAGCAGGTCGAGCAGCGGCTGATCGCGCTGCTCGGACACCCGCAGACCTCGCCCTACGGCAACCCCATCCCCGGGCTGAACCACCTCGGTGACCCGGTCGGCCCGCCGGCCGAGACGCATCTGGATCTGATCGGTGCCGACGTCGCGGCGGGTAGGGGGGGTCGGTACGAGGTGCGGCGGATCATCGAGATCGTGCAGAACCAGCCGACGGTGATGGACCGGCTGCACCGCGGCGGCGTCATTCCCGGTGCAGTCCTGGAGTTCTCGGTGAGCGGCGGCGCTCTGCTCGCCGTGGACGGCGCCACCAGCACCGAGCTGTCCAGGGACATCGCGCACGGCATCCACGTCCGACCCGCCGCCTGACCCACGGCCACCCGCCGGTACCCCGGCGGATCGGAATCGTCAGCCGCGGACCGGGGCTGCGCCGCGCAGCGCGGTCGCCCCAGGCGGCGGCGCGGGGGCCCGGAGCGGCGGCGTGGTCCACGACCGGGCGCGGCGCAGAGCCACCGACCGCACCGCATCGAGCGCGCGATCGACGTCCCCCTCGCTGGTGTAAAGCGCGAAGCTGAGTCGACAACTCGCCGGCGGGGTCAGCCCCAACGCCCGGTGGGCCAGGGTGGCGCAGTGACAACCCGCTCTCGACTCGACGCCGAGGTCGTTCAGCTCGGTGGCCAGCCGGCGGGGGTCTGTGTCCGCGAGGTTGAACGACAGCAGCGGCGACCGGGCCACGCCTGCCGGCGGTCCGTACACGGTCAGCCCCGGTATCGCCTGCGCCGCGGTCAATGCCCGTTCGGTGATTGCTCGGCAGTGCACGGCGACGCGATCCATCACGGCCGTCACCGCACCGCGCGGGATCGGGCCATCGGCACCGAAGAACCCGGACCGGACGACCGATCGATCCGCAACCAGATCCACGATCAACCGCAGCGCCTGCGCGGAGGCGATCAGTCCGATGATGTTCGGAGTTCCGGCGACATATTTCCATGGCAGGTCGTTGTAGTCGACATGATCGGCCGCCACCCGCCCCTCGGCGACCATGTCGCCGCCGTACAGAAAGGGCAGCGACCGATCCAGCAGGTGCCTCTTGGCGTAGAGCACCCCGACGCCGAACGGCGCGAGGATCTTGTGGAACGAGAAGGCCAGATAGTCGACATCGAGTTCGCGGACGTCGGTGCTGCTGCTCGGGGCCAGTTGGGCGGCATCGACCAGAAGCAACGAACCGACTTGACCCCAGGGCTGGACGTAGCCGCTGGCGTCGGCAACGGCGCGCACCGCGGGCAGCGGTGGCTTCGTGCCGAGGAAGTTCGACGCGCCTGTGACGCACACCAGCTTGGTGCGCTCGTCCACCAGATGGGCGAGGTGGTCGACGTCGAGGGACCCGTCGGCGTGCTGGAAGCGAGCCACCCGGCACTGGACTCGCCGGCCGAACCGGGGCAGGATCTCGGTGCTCAGCGCGTACCACGGTACGAAATTCGAATTGTGCTCGAGGTCCGTGGTCACCACGTTGTCGCCGTCGCGGAACTCCGTTTGCAGCGAATACATCACCGCGTTGATGGCCTCGGTCGTGTTGCGGACCGGAACGATGCATTCCTTGCTCGGTGCATTGATCCAGGCCGCGATCGTGTCGAAGGAATCCTCGAACATTGCGGTCGTCCGCCGGGACGCCGTCGACTGCCCCCGATGCACGTTCTCGTACCACGGCGTCAGCGTCCGGTACAGCTCGGCCAATTCCCGGGGCGGCTGCGTGGTGGCGGCGTTGTTCGTCACGATGCGGCCGAGCCCCGGGAAGTCGAAATGCTCCCGAATTCCCGCCAAGTCGAGGGGGGCGACCGCGGGACGTGTGGCCGCCCCGGCCCCGTGCCGAGGAGGCGGGCCGGTCATCCCGACGTCACCTTGCGCTTCCACGCGCCGATCAGCAGCGGCCACATCATGGTGTGGTCGCCGAACCGGACGGCGTCGCCGCGGAGCGCGGCCAGGGCCGCGTCGGCTCGGCCTGCATCGGTCACCCCGTGCGCGATCGCCGCCGGCAGCACGCTACGCAGCGTCTGCTCGAGCAGCGCTGATCCGGTCCGGAGGGGCTCGATGCGCCCGGCCACGTCGGTGCCGTCCGGCGGGCCGATCCCGGCTTCGGCGAACAGCTGCGGCAATCGGATGCCGACCCTGACGTCGCAGCCGAGTGCCTTGAACGCGTCCGTCAGCAGCCCGCCGGCCTCCGCGATGCTGTCCAGCGCCGGCTCCGAACAGGTCGCGTCCAGGTCGTAGTCCTGCACCACGAGGCACCCACCGGGCGCGACGGCCCTCCACAACCGGCGGATCATCGCCGCCCGGTCCGGTACGTGGAACAGCAGCAAGCGTGCGAACACCAGGTCGTATGGACCACCCGGAACGGACGTGCCCAGATCGGCCGACACCAGCCGGCACTGCGTGCGTCCTTCGGCCCGCAACGCCACCTCGGTGGCAGCCAGCACCGCGGGGTCGGCGTCGACTCCCACCACGGTGCCCGCGGGACCGACCCGGTCCGCGATCAGCCGCATCACCTCACCCGGTCCGCAGCCGGCGTCCAGGCAACTCGACCCACCGCGTAGCTCGATCAGGTCGAGCAGCGCGGCGGTGCTCCGCTGCCAGATGCGTGCCTGCGTGCGCAACCGCTCGTACTCCCGTGCGGTGCGCTCGAGCACATATTCGGTCGCCGTCTCGCCATTGGACAGATCGACTGGCGCTCCACCGTTCATCAGATTCACCGGAGCCGGTCAGGCGCGTAGCACGTTGGCGTTGAACACGACGTTGTCCGACGGAACCGGATCGCTGTGTCCGATCAGCGGGTGATTGAAGTCGGTGTCCCAGGTGTTGATCGACACCCTGATCAGGTCCGTCTTACCGCCGGTTGCGGCCCCGGCCTTGAAATGGAAATGCCCGTCCGGCGGGTCGGTCCAGTCCGCGTCCTTCTGATGGGCGGGCACCTGTTCGATCGGTGTGCTGATCAGGGACGGCTCGAAGAAGGTGGCGCCGTGCAGCTTGACCCCGTCCACCGCGGGCAGTGCCTCGATCAGCAGGGTCAGCTGATTGACGTGCAACGGTCCAGTGTTGTGCACCCGCACCTTGAAGGTGACGTCCTCACCCTCGTTGATCGCTGTGCCGGTCCCGGCGGGATCGACGTCGTAGATCTCCAGGGTGAGGTAGGTCTGCGGGTAGGTCTCGATGGCCTCGATCAGGTTGTCGAGGAAATTGTTCGGCGGTGCGGTCAGCCTCGGGGCCGGCGTGGCAGCGAGGTGGTCCGACCTGCTCATCGTGGTGCTCACGGGAATCTCCTTGATGAAAGTGGCCCGCCACGGTGACCGGCCTCAGGAAAAGTTAGGGGTCCGCATCCGGTCGGCGCGCGAGGGAAAACCCCACATTCTCGGCGTGCAGAGGTGCCGGCGGGCCGGTGACCGGCCTTATCGCCTTTCGGTATCACGCCGCCCGGAATACCCTCATTGTCGGCATTGCACTATCCGATGCCGGGAGGTTCGCGGGTGCATCCAGTTGCCGAAAGAGCCGTTGCGCAGGCCGATCCGGCCGTGTGCGGACGTCTGATCGGGCGCGCCGAGGAATGTGGTCGTCTCCGGCATTTCGTGGACTCGATGCCGCTCGGGCCGGCTGTTCTGCTCGTCCGCGGCGAGCCCGGTATCGGCCGCACCAGCCTGTGGGAGTACGGCCTGGACTACGCCGGCCGGCGCGGCTATCTGGTTCGTGCCGTGCGCCCCCGAGCGGATGATCGGCCGCGACCGTCCGCCGCACTGACCGACCTGCTGGGCTGCGACATGGACGGTGACCCGGCGCAGGGAACAGCCTCGCTGCCGTCGTTCGACCGCGGCCGCCGCACCCTGGAGATTCTCCGCCGGCTGAGCGCGAACGCCCCGGTGCTGCTGTGCGTGGACGACCAGCACTGGCTCGACGACGAGAGTGCCAACGCGATCCGGTTCGCCCTCGACCGGCTGACGCACGAGCGGGTCGGACTGATGGCGACCGCGCCGGTGACCGCCCGGGACGAGATCGCCGACACCCGCCGCGCCCAGCAGATCGAGCTGGGGCCGCTGCCGGTGGGCGACCTGCGCCGAGTGCTGGCCCGGTCATTTCCCGTCGTCAGTCGGCCGGATCTGGTCCGCGCCCACGACATGTCCGGCGGCAATCCGACGGCCGCGCTGCAATTGCTGCGCTGCTGGTCGCGGGATCGTCGCGGACTCCCCCGACTCAGCGAGGAGCGTGCCCTGGGAGAGCAGCTCCTCGACCTGCCCGCGGACTCGGCCGCCGTCGTCCGCACCCTGGCCCTGGCCGGGCCCGCGCCTGCCGGAACGATCGCGGCGGCCGCCGACGTCGATTTCGAACACGCCGCGGGGCCGGCCGTCGACGCCGACGTCATCCACGTCTCGGACGACCTCACGGTGCGCTTCACCCACACCATGTACGCCAACGCGGTGCGCGCGGCCATCTCTCCGCTCGACTTCCAGCTGATCCACCGGCGCCTCTCGGACGTCGCCCGGTCACCCGAGGCAGCCGCCCGCCACCTGGCGGCGGCGACCGTGCTGCCGGACGAGGCAGTAGCCGCGCGCCTGGACGACGTCGCCGAACGCTGCGCCCGCCGAGGCTCCGCTGCCGTTGCCGCAGAGTTGACCACCCACGCGGTCCGGCTGACCCCCGCCGGGAACCAGGACGCCGCGGGTCGGCGGGCGCTGCTCGAAGTCGTCCATCGGGCCGCGGCCGGAGAGAACGCCCGGGCGATGTCACTGGCCGACCGACTGCTGGAGCTGCTACCCCCCGGCGCCCGCCGTGCCGAGGCATTGACCCTGCGGGTGTTCCTTGATTTCGGCGACAGCGAACGGTTCCTGCGCCAGGCTCTGGACGAAGTGGAAAACGATCCCGCTCTGCTGGTTCGCATTCTCGACCTCCTCGGATGGCAGCTCGGGCTCTACCGCGGGCGGCTCGCCGAGGGCATCGCGACGAGCCGCCGGGCCTTGGCGATGTGCCTCGATCGCGATGACGTCGAGGCAGGATCCGCCATCAGGGCCAGCCTGGCCGCGCAGCTCGCGTTGAGCGGGCGACCGAGCCGGGAACTGTTCGCGGAGGCGGTCGATTCGGCGGGATCGCGCCGACCGTTCGCGCTGGGCCGGTGGCCACAGGTGTTCCAGGCCCGGGCGATGCTCTGGTCCGGTGAGCTGGACATCGCCCGGCGCGGGCTGTTGCGCGCGCAGCAGGACGCCGTGGCCCTCGGGTCGGAATTCCAACGCCCGTACCGGCTGTGCGACCTCGCCATCCTCGACGTCGCGGCCGGAGATCTGGATTCCGCGATCGAACGGGCCGACGCCGGCATCGCCGCCGCCCGGGACGCCGGCAACGAGCAGGCCATTGCCTGGCTGATGTACCCACTGGGTCTCGCGGCGGCTCTGCAGGGCCGGTGCGACCGCGGCGACTGCGCGGCCGAGCTGTTGGATTGCTGGGGCCGGACGAACGAGGAATTGCCTCGCTTCGCGATGGCTGAGGAGATCCGCGGCTCGATGGCGGCCACCGCCGGCGACTGGCGAAAGGCGCTGGCGCACTTCACCTCGATGGTGCAGCGACTGGACGAGATGGGCTGTGCGCATCCCGGGGCGCAGCCCGGGCTGCCGCGGGCCGTCGAGGCCGCGACGATGCTCGGCGACCGGGAGGCGTGCGCCCGGCTGACCGAACGGTTGGCGCGGCAGGCCGCCGCCCTCCGGGCACCGCTTCCCGACGCCCACGGTCTGGCCGCCGTGGGCCAACTCGCGCTGCTCGAGGGGGACACCGACCGGGCAGTCACCCAGCTGGGCGGTGCCGTGACCGCCTACACCCGACTCGGCTACCGCTTCGACGCCGGGCGCGCCGGTCTCGCCCTCGCGCGGGCCGGCCTTCGCGCCGGCCGGCGTTCCCAGGCCCGGATCGCCGCGGCCGCCGCTCTCGCGCAGTTCAGCGCCGCCGCCGCGCCGGCCTGGGCTGCTGTCGCCGCAGAACTGCTGGGTCGCGCCGGATGCAGCAACCCGGGCACGTCGTTGACCAGGACGGAGACCCAGGTCGCGTCCCTGGTGGCGGCGGGACGGCTCAATCGGGAAATCGCCACCGAACTCTTCGTCACCGTCTCCACGGTCGAGGCGCACCTGACCCGGATCTACCGCAAACTCGGCCTGCGCCACCGAACCGAGCTCACGGCCTACGTCCACGCCAACGGGTGACGGCCGGACGACGGTTGTAGACGCTGGTTCGCCGCCGACCTGGCTGGCCCGGATACCGGCCCCGGTCCGGCCCGTCCCAGCAGTTTCCCCGGCTGCCGATCTCAGCGAGCCGGGGTGCGCGCGTCGGTGCTGCCGCGGACGATGAGGGTCGGCGTGATGGGCTCGAACGTGACATCGTCACCCCCGGACAGCACGCGGGTGACCACCTGCAGACACCGTTCGCCCAGTGCTGCGAAGTCCTGCCTGATCGTGGTCAGCGGCGGGGTGAAGTAGGCGGCACCGTCGACGTCGTCGAATCCCGCCACCGAGACCTCACCCGGGACGGTGATACCGGCTTCGGTGAGGGCCCGGATGAGACCGAGGGCCATCTGATCGTTCGCCGCGAAGACCGCGTCGGGCAGCGGACGATCGAGCAGAGTGCGACCGATCCGGTAGCCGCTCTCAGCGGACCAGTCGCCGTGGAGCAGCTCGGCGGTGGGCAGCTGCTGCTGTCCGAGTTCGGCCCGCCAGCCGCGGACGCGGTCGCGGGCGTCGAACCAGTCACCCGGCCCCGCGAGATGTGCGATGGTGCGGTGCCCGAGTTCGGCCAGATGACGGACCGCCAGCCGCGCGCCCGCGTACTGATCGACCGAGAGTCGATGCAGCCCTGATGGTTCGGGCAGGTCGGAGGCGATGACCACCACCGGGACGTCGACCGCGACCGCCTGCGCGGCGTGCAGCACGTTCACCTGCGGGGCGATGACGACGATGGCCTCGACGGCCTGATCCAGAAAATGCTCGAAACTCGCCGAGATGGCAGGGGTGTCGGTTTCTCGGAGACTCACCATGCTCACGAAATAACCGGCTCGACGAGCCGCGATCTGCACCGACAGCAGGGTGCTGACCGGGCCGAAGTAGCTCGATCCCAGCATGGCGATCCCGATGGTCCCGGATCTGGCGGTGACCAGGGCTCGGGCCGCCGTGTTCCGGCGGTAGCCCAGCTCTGAAATCGCCTGCAGCACGAGCTTCCTGGTCGCCGGGCTGACGTTCGGGTGGGAGTTGACCACCCGGGACACGGTCTGGTGCGACACACCCGCCCGGCGGGCTACTGCCTGCATCCCCGGTCGCCGACGCTCCAGCCCGGTCTTGGGGTCCGGTTCCATGCCACCTTCCTGCGGGGGTGTGCGGAAGGCGATCCTGCCGGGCAGGGCGGTGGTCGGTGCGCGAGCGCACCGTCCCGGCTATCTGCCACCGGATCTGCGCTTGCTGTACACGTCGAACGCCACCGCACCGAGCAGCACCAAACCCTTGATCACCTGCTGATAGGCCACGTCCACGCCCAGGATGGACATGCCGTTGTTCAACACGCCGACGGTGAGGCCGCCGACGATGGCGCCGATCACCCGGCCGACCCCTCCGGTCACGGCGGCGCCGCCGATGAACGCCGCGGCGATCGCATCGAGCTCGAAGGAAAGCCCGTTGGTGGGGTTCGCCAGGTTGAGGCGGGCGGCAAAGACGATGCCGGCCAGTGCGGCGAGCACGCCCATGTTCACGAAAACCCAGAACGTGACCGCCTTGACCTTGATGCCGGACAGTTCCGCGGCGTGCACATTGCCACCGATGGCATACACGTGGCGCCCGAACACCGACCTGTTCATCACCGCCGAATAGGCGAGCACCAGGATGGCCAGCACGAACAGCACGTAGGGCAGTCCCTTGAATTTCGACAGCTGCAGGACGAAGTACATGATCGCCGCGCCGGCGACGACCATCCGGCCGACGAAGGCCGAGGTGGAACCGACGGTCTGGTGATACTTCACCCTGGCGGCCCTGGTCCGGACCTGGGTCCAGATCAGCACGGCCACACAGGCTGCACCCAGCAGCAGGGTGAACAGGTCCGCCTCGCCGCCGCCGAGAAAGGCGGGAACATCGATGTACCCGACCAGTCCGTCCGCGAATCCCGCCGAGATGTTCCGGAAGCTGTCCGGGAACGGGGAGATCTGCTTGTTGCCCAGCACGAGCAGGGTGCCGCCACGGAAGATCAGCATTCCGGCCAGGGTGACGATGAACGCCGGGATCCCGAAGTAGGCGACCCAGTAACCCTGCCAGGCACCGACGAGCGCGCCGATCCCGAGGACCAGCAGGACTCCCAGCCAGACGGGCAGGCCCTGCTGGACGATGAAGACCCCCGCCAGGGCACCGGTGAACCCGACCACCGAACCGACGGACAGGTCGATGTGCCCGGCGATGATGACGATCACCATGCCGATGGCCAGGATCAGGATGTAGCTGTTCTGGACGACCAGGTTGGAGATGTTCTGCGGGGTGAGGATGGTGCCCTTGGTCAGGATTGCGAACAGGCCCAGGATCGCCAGGAAGGCGATGAAGATGCCACTCTGGCCGAGGCCCTTCTTCGCCGACGACAGGAAATTGCCGGACGGCGACGGTGGCGGCGCCGGGGTCGCGGGTTTGACGGAGACGTCGGTGGTCATGGATCAGCCCTTCGTGTCGTCGGCCGGGTGCGCCGGCAGCAGCAAGGAGTGCTCGCGGTCTTCGATTGCCTCGGCCGGCAGATCGGTCAGCGTCCGTTGGTCGCGGGTCATGTACTGCATGAGAACTTCCTGGGTGGCATCGGCTCGTGGCACCTCCCCGGTGATGTGCCCGGCGGACAGGGTGTAGATGCGGTCGCAGATCCCCAGCAGCTCCGGCAGTTCGGAGGAGATGACCAGCACACCCTTCCCTTCGTCGGCCAGTTTGTTGATGATCAGATAGATCTCGTACTTCGCGCCGACGTCGATTCCCCGGGTCGGCTCGTCCAGGATCAGCACATCGGGGTCGGAGAACATCCATTTCGACAGCACGACCTTCTGCTGGTTCCCGCCGCTGAGTTTGCCGGTGATGGACAGCACGGTGGGTGCCTTGATGTTCATGCTGGTGCGGAAGGAATTGGCGACCTCGAATTCTTTGCCGTCGTCGACCCACCCGCGGGAGGAGAGTTTGCCCAGGGCGGCCCCGGAGATGTTCCGCTTGATGTCGTCGATGAGGTTGAGCCCGTAGACCTTGCGATCCTCGGTGGCGTAGGCGATCCCGTGCTCGATGGCTTCCCGGACGGACCGGGCGGAAATCTGTGAGCCGGACTTGTACAGCCTCCCGGTGATGTTGGCGCCGTAGGCACGACCGAAGACGCTCATCGCCAGCTCGGTCCGACCTGCGCCCATCAAGCCGGCGAGGCCGACGATCTCGCCGCGCCTGATGGTCAGATTGGCGTTGTCGACGATCACCCGCTCCCTGTGCTGGGGGTGATGAACCGTCCAGTTCTCGATGCGCAGCAATTCCTCGCCGATCTTCGGCGTGTGCTGCGGGTAGCGGTTGTCCAGTTCCCGCCCGACCATGCCCTTGATGATCCGGTCCTCGCTGACGCCGGTTGCCATGTCGAGGGTTTCGATCGACCTGCCGTCCCGGATGATCGTCGTGGAATCGGCGATCGCTTTGATCTCGTTCAGCTTGTGGGAAATGATGATGCAGGTGATGCCCTCCTCCTTCAGCCCCCGCAGCAGGCCCAGCAGATGATCGGAGTCGACGTCATTGAGGGCCGCGGTCGGTTCGTCGAGGATGAGCAGCTTGACGTCCTTGGACAACGCCTTGGCGATCTCGACCAATTGCTGTTTGCCGACGCCGATGTCCATCACCCTGGTCACCGGGTTCTCCCGCAGACCGACCCGGTCGAGCAGGGCCGCGGCCGCGGCGTTGGTGGCGTTCCAGTCGATGACCCCGCGGCGGGACCGTTCGTTGCCGAGGAAAATGTTCTCGGCGATCGACAGGTACGGGCTCAGCGCAAGTTCCTGATGGATGATGACGATGCCGCGTTGTTCGCTCTGCCGGATGTCGGCGAAGGTGCACAGCTCCCCGTCGAATTCGATCTCGCCGGTGTAGGAGCCGTGCGGGTACACCCCGGACAGCACCTTCACCAGCGTTGATTTACCCGCGCCGTTCTCTCCACAGATCGCGTGGATCTCGCGTCGGCGCACCGTCAGGCTCACATCCTGCAGCGCCTTCACTCCGGGGAATTCCTTGGTGATCGATCGCATCTGCAGGATGGCGTCGTCGGCCGTCATGGGCACAATTTCCTTGGTGGGTGTGGGAGTCGTGGCAGCCGGTGGACCGGGCGGAGTGCACGCCGGTTGATGCGTGCACTCCACGCCGGGTGACCGTTACTTCAGGTCGGCTTCGGTGTAGTAACCGGAGTCGATCAGCACCTTCTGGTAGTTGTCCTTGTAGACGACGACAGGGTCCAGCAGCTGCGTCGGGACGACCTTGACGCCGTTGTCGTAGGTTGTGGTGTCGTTGACCGGAGGCGTCGTGCCCTGCAACACATCCGAGGCCATGGTGACCGCGGTGGCGGCCAGGTCGCGGGTGTCCTTGAAGATCGTGGCGAACTGCTCGCCGGCGATGATGGACTTGACCGACGGGACTTCGGCGTCCTGACCGGTGACGGTGGGATAAGGCTGCCCGGAGGTACCGTAGCCGGCGCTCTTCAGGGCGCTGAGGATGCCGATCGAAAGACCGTCATACGGGGAGAGCACGCCGTCCACCTTCGACCCGTCGGCGTAGGTGCTGGTGAGCAGGTTGTCCATCCGGTTCTGTGCGGTCGCGGGGTCCCACCGCAGGATGGCGACCGTCTTGAAGTCGGTCTGACCGCTCTTCACTACCAGCGTGCCCTTGTCGATGTACGGCTGCAGCGTCTTCATGGCGCCGTTGAAGAAGAAGGTGGCGTTGTTGTCGTCCGGTGAACCGGCGAACAGCTCGACGTTGAACGGGCCGGTTGCCTTTCCGGGTGAGCCGTCGGCGTTCAGCAGACCGAGCCCGACCAGCAGCGAGTTCGCCTGGTCGACGCCGACCTGCTCGTTGTCGAAGGTGGCGTAGTAGTCGACGTTCGGGCTGTTGCGAATCAATCGGTCGTAGGAGATGACCTTGATGCCGTTGTCGGCGGCATTCTGCAGCTGGCTGGTCAGCGCGGTGCCATCGATGGACGCGATGATCAACACCTTCGCGCCGTTGGTGATCTGGTTGTCCACCTGATTGAGCTGGGTGGGAATGTCGTTCTCGGCGTATTGCAGGTCGACCTTGTACCCGGCGGCCTCGAGCTGCTTCTTGACGTTGGCACCGTCCTGGATCCACCGCTGCGAGGAACTGGTCGGCATGGTCACGCCGATCAGCTCGCCGTTGCCCTGCGCAACCGCTCCGGACGCCGCTGCCGACGAACCGGAACCGCCGGCCGAGGACGGCGCGCCTGCCGATGCAGAGCCGGCGGGTGCCGAGCCGACAGCTGCCGAGCCCGCAGCTGCCGAGCCCGCGGGTGCCGAGCCGGCCGATGTGCCGGCCGCCGCCGCAGCAGCCGTGGTGGATGCGGCCTCGCCCGATCCTCGGCTGGCGGAGCATGCCGCAAGCGTGACGGCGAGAGCAGCGCCGACGGTTGCGGCGATCACTCGTTTGTGGAACATGCAAGCTCCTTCTGTGGAGTGTCTGGCTGCTCAGAAGCCCTGAGCCAGCCGGTCGTCGGCTCGGTTCCGGCGGGGTCGACCCGCGAAGCCGAACCGGGGGTCCCGCCTGGGGGCGCGGGCCACCCGGGGCACGGTTGCCATTGCCGTGACGGTGTCGGGCGTCATGACCGGTGGGTCGACGACGAGGGAGGCGGTCGAAGCGGTCGGGCAATCTTTGGTGCCGAGAATTCGACGGCCGGATGATCGTCGCCCGGCAGAGAACTTCATATTCTGCTGCGCTGACGCGGAGCCGCTGAAAGGCACTCAGCAGGGTGAGGAAGCCCGATTTCCCGCGCGACCCGTCCTGTGATCACAATGGGTCCGAAGGTCCCGCCCGACCCGCGGCACAGTTGTGCCAAATGCCGTTATCTCAGAATATTCGAGCCGGCCACGCCTGCCGGCGGTGCGCAGGTCATTCTTCCGCTGAGCCGCGCCGGCTTTGCGTCAATTCCGGGGCAAAATGGGGTTTTCGGCGATCGGGAGCCGGCCGGTCCGATCACACCGGAGTGCGTCGTCACCGGCCCCGGTGGGACGGGGCTGGCAGCGAAGTCTGCACCGGGCCATGTCAAGTCGGCAGGCCCCCTCCGACTGGATGGTACGAGGCGTCCGCCGGATCCCGCATCACGTTCTCCTTCTCCAACGGCACCGGCACCGGCAGCACAGAATGCTCGGGCTGAGAGGCCCCGAACGGCGGCACAGCCGATTTCCTCCGCCGGAGTGATATCCGATCTGCGGCCGATCGAGTTTCCCGTCGGCGTTGCCCGGATGACCGCCCTGCCGGGAGCGGGTCGTGTTCTTGATGCCGACCGACCGCTGCGGACTCACCACCATTGGTGACCTCTTCATTTCCAGGATCGTCGTTCACCGGACCGACGTTGTGATCGTTAACAACTGCATCTTCGTAGATTGTGGACGCGAACAGGGCTCAAGTCAAGGCACGATATTCGCGCCGCGAACTACGACTTCCGTCGGTGGGACGGTCGACCCGCGCGACACTTCGACCGGTCCGACCGGCAGCCCGGTGCGGCGGTATCGCGCGGGCAGCGGTCGTTCACGATCGAGCATCCGCAGAAGGCGCCGAACCCAACCCGCGCCACGCCGACACGCCAACCCGGCCTGGGCAGGTCTGCCCGGGCTGTCGTCGGCATCGCGTCTCACCGGACAACGCACGCACATGTGCGGGATGATCATGCCGGAACAGGCGGGTGGCGACCCGCGCATCGACAGTCGGAGGTGGGCGTGGACCCGGTCAGCACTTCCTCGCTCATCGCGATCCCCGCCGCCGCGGTCCTGGCCCCGCTGTTCTCCGCGTTCCTCGGCCGCTTCGTCCGCATTCCGCTCGTCGTCTTCGAGATCCTGCTCGGCATCCTCATCGGCCCGCAGGTCACCGGCTGGGTCGAACCGACCGAGTTCACCACCCGGCTCGGCCAGCTGGGCCTGGCGATGTTGTTCTTCCTGGCCGGCAACGAGATCGACTTCCAGCGGATCAAGGGGCGGCCGCTGAACAGATCGATTTACGGCTGGTTGATCTCGCTGACCGCCGGTGTCGCTGCCGGGCTGCTGCTGGCGCCGTCGCCGGCGGCGGGAATCTTCATCGGGGTGGCGCTGGCCAGTACGGCGCTCGGCACGCTGATGCCCATCCTGCGGGACGCCGGCGAGCTGCGCACCCCGTTCGGCGCCGCGGTGATCGCCGTCGGCGCCGTCGGCGAGTTCGGCCCGCTGATCGCCATCTCGCTGTTCCTGTCGGGACGCCAGGCGGGCCTCTCGGCCGTCGTCCTGGTGATCTTCGTCGGCGTCGCGGCGCTGGCCATCTTCATCGCCAGTCGCGGCCCCTACCCGTACCTGCAGTCGTTGATCACCGCGACCATGCGCACCAGCGGGCAGTTCGCCATCAGGCTGGTCATCCTGCTCATGCTCAGTCTGGTGGCATTGAGCATCGCCTTGGACCTGGACATGCTGCTCGGCGCCTTCGCCGCCGGCGTGGTGACCAAGCTGCTGCTGTCCGGCGCGACTCCGGCCGACGCCGAGGCGGTTGACTCCAAGCTGGAAGCCGTCGGCTTCGGTTTCCTGGTGCCGTTCTTCTTCATCAACACCGGGATCACCTTCGACCTGGACGCACTGCTCTCCAGCACCAGCGCGCTGCTGCTGTTGCCGGTGTTCGTGCTGCTGTTGCTGCTGGTCCGCGGTGTGCCCGGCCTGCTGACGGCGCCCCGCGGCTCGGCAGCGGCCGACAAGCGCGCGCTCGTGCTGTTCTGCGCCACCGGTCTGCCGATCATCGTCGCCGTGACGGACATCGGCGTGCAGGCCGGTGATCTCGCCTCCGGCACCGCCGCGGCGCTGGTCGGCGCGGGGATGCTGTCCGTGCTGCTCTTCCCCCTGCTCGGCCTCGGGCAGCACCGCAAGGCTCCGGACGGCGGAATCAAACCACCGGATGCGGACGAGGCCATCATCGACGAAGGATGATCCGGGCCGGGTTCGAACAGTCCGTACCCTCGGGATGTGACCCGATCACCGTCGCAGACCTGGACGGTCGCCGCCATCGCCGACACCCCACGCACCGGCTGCATCAGCGCACCGCTGGGAACTGCGGACGACGCGGCGGCGGTGCTGCGCGGGCTTCGGATGGTCGTGCTGACCGGCGCCGGGCTGAGCACCGACTCGGGCATTCCGGACTATCGCGGACCGGACAGCCCGCCGCGCACCCCGATGACGTACCAGGAATTCGTCTCCGGACACCGCGCGCAGCAACGATATTGGGCTCGGAGCCACCTGGGTTGGCAGCGGATGGGCCTGGCCCGGCCGAACCGCGGGCACGCGGCGACGGCCGCCCTGCAGCGAGCCGGCGCCGCGGGCGGGTTGATCACCCAGAACGTCGACGGGCTGCACGATGAGGCGGGTGCCCGGCCGGTGATCGACCTGCACGGGCGGATCGACGAGGTGCTCTGCCTGGGCTGCCGGGACATCACCCCGCGGGTGGAACTGCACGAGCGGCTCACCGACCTGAACCCGGACTTCGGCCGCCGGGTCGACGTGATCACCGCTCCCGACGGTGACGTCGAATTCGAGGACACCGACGGTTTCGTCCTTGCCGGCTGCAGGTTCTGCGACAGCCCGCTGAAACCGCACGTGGTGTTCTTCGGCGAGAACGTCCCGTCCGAGCGGGTGGCGACCGCGTACCGCGCGGTCGACGAGGCCGAGGCGATGCTCGTCGCCGGTTCCTCCCTGACGGTGATGTCCGGCCTGCGGTTCGTCCGGCACGCGGCACGCCGCGGCATCCCGATCGTCATCGTCAACCGCGGACTCACCCGCGGCGACCCGCTGGCGCAGCTCCGGGTGGACGGCGGCTGCTCGGAGACCCTGTCGGCGCTGACCGGGCTGCTGGCCTGAGCGCGGTGCGGCTTCCGACGCGCTGACGTACGCGCGGCGGCCCTAGTAGCGCGCGGGTTCGGCCAGGTAGATGCGCCGGTACTCCTTGGCGAAGGCCCGGCGGCCCAGCAGTTTCCAGGCCACCCGTGCCGCCACCGGAATGTCGGCCAGGAAGGTGCGACGCATCTCGGGCGGGTTGGCATCCAGCAGGAATCCGAGAAAGACGAGCTGCCGGCCCTTGGGCAACGCGCCGCGGGCACGCTCGCCGACGGCCTCCCACTCGGGCACCGTGAGCACCCGCTCGACCAGCGGCAGGATCTCGGCCTCCTCTTCGTGCAGGTGCACTCCGAGCACCTCGACCAGTTCGGTGACGGTGCCGGCAAGTTCCTCGCGCGAGACCGGGTCGGCCGCCGCGGCGAAGGTCGCAGCCAGCCCTTCGGCGTGCTGGTACAGCTCACCGATGCGCTCGTGCTGCTCCTCCATCCGCAGGATCATCGCGCTGTCCATCGGCGCCCGCTCCAGCAGCAGCGGCCACATCAGCTCGTCCTCGGCCTCGTGGTGATGGTGCAGGGCCCTGGTGAGCTCGTCGAGGAATTCGACAACGGTGGCCGCGCGCCCGGCGTCCCCGTCGGGCACATCCCGGATCAACCCGGGCAGCGCACCCAAATGCCGACGAAAGCTGTTGTGCGCGAACACCATTTCCCAGGTGTCCGGACGGGCAGTGGTGGGCGCGAGTGTCATGGGAGCTCCTCGGGAAGCGGCCGGCGGACCGGCCGGCGGGCTGGGGGCGACCGGGCAACCATCCCTGCTGCCGCTGGCGGGTCACTTGCAGAATGCTTGCGGCGAGCGCCCGGTATGGGCGATACGCTCTGTCGTCATGCTGCGGTTGACGGTTCTGGGCGCGCTGGGAGCGACCTTGACCCGGGGCACCGGCGACCCGATCGTCGCCGACCTGGGGGGACCTCGTCAGCGCAGCGTTCTCGCCCTGCTGCTGGTCGCCCGCGGCCAGGTGGTCTCGGTCGACCGGTTGGTCGAGGACCTGTGGCGGGGTGAGCCGCCGCCGCAGGCGATTGGCGCCCTGCAGGCGTATGTCTCGCACCTGCGCCGATCCCTCGAGCCCAACCGCGCCCCGCGCACGCCGGCCACGGTGCTGGTCAGCGAGCCTCCCGGATATGCGATCCGGGTGCCGACCGACGCGGTGGACGCCTGGCGGTTCGAGACGCTGGTCCGGCAGGCGGCGGAGCAGATCGGCAACGGCGAACGCGAACTGCTGGACGAGGCGCTGTCCCTCTGGCGTGGAGCGGCCCTCGGCGAGTTCGCCGCCGAGCCCTGGGCGCAGCCGGAGGCGGCGCGGCTGGACGGCCTGCGCATCGTCGCCACCGAACGCTGGGCCGAGGCGGTCCTGCGCTCCGGGAACGCCCACGAGGCCGTGATGGCCGCCGAAGAATTGACCAGGGCCCACCCGTTGCGCGAGGAAGGCTGGCGACTGCTGGCCATGGGCCTGTACGCGGGCGGGCGGCAGGCGGACGCCCTGCAGGCGCTCCGGCAGGCCCGGAACGTCCTCGCCGACGAACTGGGGGTGGACCCCGGCCCGGCGCTGCTCAAGGTCGAAGCGGACGTTCTCGCCCAGCGGCTGGTCCTTCCCGAAGCACACCGAACGCGCCGGCCGGCCGGGCGGCCGGCCGTTCCCGAGTCCGGCGGCGATCCCGATGCGGCGCCCGCGCTGCGGCCGGTGTCGATCGACGACGGTGACCGGGTCGAGTTCGTCGGCCGGGAGACGGAACTGAACACGCTGCACTCGCTGGCCGCCGAGGCGATCGGGAAGTCCGAGAGCCGGGTGGTGCTGCTGGCCGGCGAGCCCGGGGCCGGCAAGTCACGCCTGGCGGACCGGTTCGGCCGGGAACTGGCCGCCGACCGCTGGCGGGTGATCGTCGGCCGGTGCCCGGAGTCGGCCGGTGCGCCGCCGGCCTGGCCGTGGGTGGAAGCCATCCGCCAGTTGGCCGACGGTGTCGACCCCGGGGACCTGACGGCGGCCCTGGCGCCGCTGCTGGACGAGAGCGCGGCGACCCGGGAGGCGGACGCCTCCTTCGGCCGGTTCCTGCTCAGCCGGGCGGTCACCAGCTACGTCTCCGCGGCGTCGCAGGTGCAACCCCTCGCGGTCCTGCTCGACGATCTGCACCGCGCCGACTCGGAAACGCTGGCCCTGGTGGACGCCGTCGCCTCCGGCGCGTCCGGCCCGCTGCTGCTGGTGGCCGGGTATCGGCCGGCGGATGCGCCCGCGGGACTCGGCGAGACCCTCGCCGGTCTCGCCACGCTGGCGCCGACCCGCATCACACTCGGCGGTTTCGACCCGGCGCAGGCCGCCCGGTTGGTCCGCGCGGTGGTCGGCGTGCAACCGGACCCGGCGACGCTGACCGCCCTGATCGACCGGACCGGCGGCAACCCCTTCTACCTGACCGAGAGCGCCCGCCTGCTCGGCAGCGAGGGGGATCTGGTCGCCCGATCGAAGGTTCCGGAAGGGGTCCGCGACGTGCTGCGCCGCCGGTTCGCCCGGCTTCCCGAGATCACCGTTTCGGTGCTGCGGCTGGCCGCCGTCGTCGGCCGCGACGTCGACATCGACGTGCTGGTCCGCGCGGCGGAGGTGGACGAGGAAACCGTGCTCGACGCGCTCGAATCCGGCGTGCTGGCGGGATTGCTCACCGAACCGGCGCCCAGTGCCGTCCGCTTCGCCCATGTCCTGGTGCGGGACACGCTCTACGACGATGCACCACGACTGCGCCGGGGGCGCTGGCACGCGCGGGTCGGGGCCGCCCTGACCGAACTGCACCCGGAGGAATTCGCTGCGCTCGCCCACCACTTCCACCAGGCCGGCACCACCGCCACCGCACGCCCGGCGGTCGATGCGGCCGTCCGGGCTGCCGATCAGGCGGTGTCCCGCTACGCGCACGAGACCGCCGCCGCCCTCTACGCGCAGGCGCTGACCGACCTGGACCGGGTGCCGGCACCGGACGGGAGCAGCGGACACGTTGCGGAGCGAGTGGAAATCCTTGCCCGGCTGGGCCTGTCGCAGATCGCCGCCGGCGCGATGGCCGCCGCGCAGACCACCCGACGGGAAGCCACCCGGCTGGCGGACCGGCACGGACGGCCGGACCTGCTGGTGCGGGTGCTGACCGCGTGGGACCTGCCGACACCGTGGCTCACCCGCCGCTACGGCATGGTGGACACCGAGATCACCACCCTGATCGAACACGCATTGGGCTGGTCCGACCCCGCGCTGATCGACGATGTCGCCCGGTGCAAACTGCTGTGCGCGCTGGTCGCCGAGACCGGTGGCGAATTGGAGGACACCGCGGTCGGCGCCGCGCTGCATGCCGAGGAGATCGCCCGGCGGGTCGGCGAACCTGCACTGATCGGCCTTGCGCTGCATGCCCGCAGCTCGGTGACTCTCGCCGAGGCCGGGCCGGATGCACGGCACCGGATCGGCCTTGAACTGCTGGAGATCGGCGACCGGCCGGGTCTGGCGGTCTACGCCCTCATCGGGCATCACATCTGCCTGCAGTTCTTCGCCGTCACCCTCGACATCAACGGCATGGCAAGGGAAATCGACCACCTGGACGAACTGGTCCGGCGGTACCGCTGGCGGCAGGCGGAGGGAACGGTGCAGATGCATCGGGCCCTTCTCGCGCACATGACCGGTCGGCTCGACGACGCGGAAGCCGCGTATCTCCGGGCGGATCAGCTGATGCGTTCCAGCGGGGCCCTGGATGTGGACGGCATCATGGCGCTGGCCTTTTTGACGCTGCGGATCACCCAGGGGCGGGAAGCCGAGTTGGTCAGCGTCTTGAGCGGTGTCGACTCGGCCTCCGACGTCGTCGCCGACCTTCGGGCGTTGCCGCTGACCGCGGAAGGGCAAGTGGCAGAGGCGAAGCAGGTCCGCCAGGGCATTCGGCCGGTGCGCCGTGACTTCTTCCATGGCCTGTTCCTGACCCTGCGCGGCATGATCGTCGTCCGGCTGGCCGATCCCGTCGAGGCGGCGGAGGTGTACCCGCAACTGCTGCCGTACCGGGGACAGATCGGCGGCGCCGCCACCGGGTCGTTCGCCGCTGGGCCGGTCGACGCCGCATTGGGCGACCTGGCCGAGTTGCTCGGGCGGCGGGCCGACGCGCGCGAGCACCTCGCGGCCGCACTTCAGGTCGCGCGGAGATGCGGCAACGGGGTGTGGATCCGGCGAGCCGAAGGGCGGCTGGCCGATCTCACCGGCTGAGGCGTCCGGCCCGCGTGTCCGGCCGGCTGTGTCGGGCTGATGATGTCCGGCCGGTCATTGCGGCGAGAGGCGATGTCACCCGGCTGCAGGTGAACACCAAGTGCGCGGCAAGCGCCCCGCGCGACCCTCCTTGCGAATGCTGACGCCGACGGAGGCGGACGGCGGAGATCGAGGAGGACTCATGAGTCGCTTGCTGTACCGGCTGGGGCGCGCGGCCGCCGCCCGCCCGTGGAGAGTCATCGGCGGTTGGCTGGCCGTCCTGGCCATCGCGCTCACCCTGTCGATGACGCTGGGCGGTCAGCCCCGCGACGACTACCGGGTCGCCGGGTCACCCGCGCAGGCCGGCAACGACTTCCTGGACGCCAATTTCGAGGGCACCTACGGCGCCGACGCCCGAGTGGTGCTGCACAGCAATGCAGGCGCGCTGCGGACCTCGGACATCGAGGCGCTGAGCGATCGGTTGTCGAAGCTGCCCCACGTCACCGTGGTGGAACCCGCCCGGCTGTCGGCCGACGCGGACACCGCGCTGGTCGGCGTCCGCTACGACGTCCCGGTCACCTCGTTCAAGGGATCGGAGGCGGTGGACGCGCTGCGGACCGCGGCCGAGCCGCTACAGGACAGTGGGTTGCAGGTCGCGCTGGGCGGGCAGGTACCGGAGAACTTCGCTCCCCCGGGCGGTGTCGCCGAACTGGCCGGAATCGTCATCGCGCTGATCATCCTGGTGATCGCCTTCGGTTCCGTCATCGCCGCCGGTCTGCCGCTCGCGGTGGCCCTCGTCGGGCTGGGGATCGGAACATCGCTCATCGCGCTGCTGGCGGCCGTCACCGAGGTCAGCACCACCGCGCCGACCGTCGCGACGATGGTGGGCATCGGGGTCGGCATCGACTACGCCCTGCTGCTGGTCACCCGGTACGTCGAGGGCTTGCGGCGCGGCCTGCCGGTGACCGAGGCGGCGGCGAGAGCCAATGCCACCGCGGGTGTCTCGGTGCTTTTCGCGGGGATCACCGTCCTGGTGTCGCTGCTCGGTCTGCGGTTGGCGGACCTGCCGTCCTACACGTCGATGGGGGTGGCGACGCTACTGGTGGTGGTGGCCGTGATGGCGACCTCGGTGACGCTGGTTCCGGCGTTGTGCGGGCTCGTCGGTACGCGCGCCCTGCGGCGCTCGGAACGGCGCGCGTTGACCTCCCCCGCGTCGCGGGTTGCCGCGGCGAAGGCATCGCACCCGGCACTCCCCACCATGACGGCGCGGTGGGCGCGGCGCATCGGCGCGCGTCCGTGGCCATGGGCCCTGGCGGCGCTGAGCCTGCTGATCCTGCTCGCCGCGCCGGTTCTCGGTCTGCGCACCTGGCCGCAGGACGCCGGCAGCCGGCCCGAGTCGAACACCACCCGGGTGGCGTACGACCTCGTGGCGCAGGAGTTCGGGCCCGGCGCGAACGGCCCGTTCATCGTGGCGGTGGATCTCAATCGCGTGCCGGAAGCCGAACTGACGGGACTGGTGGACCAGCTCCGCGGTGATGCGGGGGTCGCCGGCGTCACGCCGCCGGTGATCAATCAGGCGGGCACCGGCGCCGTTCTCGTCGCGCAACCCACGACCGGCCCGCAGGACGAAGCGACAACCGTTCTGCTGCAGCGGCTGCGGAGCGAGCTGCCGGACGGCGTGATGATCACCGGGCTCACTCCCGCGTTGGCCGACATCGCGGAGCGGCTGGCGGATCGACTGTGGGTGGTGATCGCCTTCGTCGTCGGCGTGTCCGTGCTGCTGATGGCAGCGGTTTTCCGCTCGGTCGTCGTCCCGCTGAAAGCCGCTGTGCTGAACCTGCTGTCGGTCGCGGCGGCCTACGGCGTGATGGTCGTGGTCTTCCAGTGGGGTTGGGGCGCCGAGCTTCTCGGCTTGCCGCATGCCGGACCGGTCTCGAGCTGGGTGCCGATCCTGATGTTCGCCATCCTGTTCGGGCTGTCCATGGACTACCAGGTGTTCCTGCTGTCCAGGATCCGCGAGGACTACCTGGCCACCGGGGATCCACGACGCAGCGTCGTGCGCGGGCTGGCCTCCACCGGCCGGGTCATCACCAGCGCTGCCGCCATCATGGTCGCGGTGTTCATCGGCTTCGCTCTGGACGCCGATCCGACGGTGAAGATGATGGGCGTCGGGATGGCGGTGGCCGTGCTGATCGATGCCACCGTCGTCCGGATGGTGCTGGTGCCGGCCACCATGACGTTGCTGGGCCGGGCCAACTGGTGGCTGCCGTCGTGGCTGGACCGCATCCTGCCGCGGCTCGATGTGGACGGACACGAGCCGCCGGCGCCCGAACCAGGGCACGAGCGGGTTCCGGCGTCCGCCGGCGCCGCGCACTGACCGATCCGCGCCGACCCCTGCCGGCGCGGACCCACCCCAGCGCTGCGGCGGATCTTCGCCGCCGGCGGCGGGTCGAACTGCGGGACGGCGGTCTGCATGAACTGCCGGACCTGGTTCCCGAGCTCGGGCCGCACACCGAGTTCGTGCTCGATCCGGGCAAGCCGCTGGCGGGGAGCTCAGCGTGCGGGCCGGTGGGCTGGCCGACGGCCGGGACGCGATCGCGGGTGAGCTGCAGGTGAACAGGGCCCACCTGGAGTCGCGCGCCCACTCGGCGATCGTCCGTCACGAATCGGTCAGGTCGCGCGTCGCGGCGGTCACCGACACCGACACCGACACCGACACCGACCTGATCCGGCACAACCCCTATTCAGCAAGGCATCTCGCCCAGGCCGGCCGACTCAGGCTTCCCGAGCTGCCGACCACGACGATCGGACCCTTTCCGCAGACCAGCCAGCTGCGTCAGGCCAGGGCAGCCTTGGGGGGCCGGTCGACTCGACCAGGACGGGTACCGGTCGGCGATGCGCGAGGAGATCAGGTCCGTGATCAGAATTCAGGAGTCGCTGGGCCTGGACGTGCTGGTGCACGGCGAGCCGGAGCGCAACGACATGGTCCAGTTGATGGCCGTCAGGCGCGGGCGACCGTCACGCCGACGGAGCCGTCTGCGGTCGGGACCCGGGTCACCGACAGCGCCAGCGTCTCCGCCTTGACGGTGTCGATCCGTTGCTGCACCGCCGCCCAGAGTTCGTCCGGCACGGCGAGGGTCAGGTCCATCCGGTCCGAGACGTCGAGCCCGGCGTCCTTGCGAGCCTGCTGCACCTGCCGGAGCAGGTCGTTCACCGCACCCTGGGCCAGCAGGTCGTCGTCGAGAACCGTGTCCAGCACGACGAACCCGCCGGATCGCAGCAACCCGACGGCGTCCGAGGGTGAACCGGCGGCGACCAGTTCCAGCTCGTACTCGCCGTCCGCGAGCGGCACCCCGCCGCAGACCACGGAGCCGTCGTCGGCGACCGACCAGTCCCCCGACTTGGACGCCTTGATCACCTGCTGCACCTGCTTGCCGAGCCGGGGCCCGGCGGCGCGGGCGTTCACCGACAGCCGGCGGGTGACCCGTTCGTCGTGGTCGGCGAGCTCGGTGAGCTGCACCGAGCGCACGTTGACCTCGTCGGACAGCAGAGACGCAAAGGGCCGCAACCGTTCCGCATCCCTGGTGGCAACGGTCAGCGACGCCAGCGGCTGGCGGACACGGAGCCCGGCGGTCTTGCGGACCGACAGCGCCACCGAGGCGACCTCCCGGATCTCGTCCATCGCGGCCACCAGATCGGCGTCGGCGGGCAGCGTGTCGTCGGCGGGCCAGTCGGTCAGGTGCACCGACCGGTCACCCGTCAGCCCGCGCCAGATCACCTCCGTGGTCAGCGGAAGAAGCGGAGCCAGCACCCGGCAGAGCACCTCCAGCACGGTGTGCAGGGTGTCGATCGCGTCCGCGTCGCCGGCCCAGAACCGTTGCCGCGAGCGGCGGATGTACCAGTTCGTCAGGCCCTCCAGGTACAACCGCACCGACGCGCAGGCGCCGGCCAGGTCGTACACGTCGAGCGCCGCGGTGACGTCCGAGGCGAGTTCCGCGGTCTTGGACAGGACGTACCGGTCCAGCACGTCGGTGGAGTCGGTCCGCCAGGTCCCGACCCGATCGGATGCGCCGGCATAGAGCGCGAGGAAGTACCACGCGTTCCACAGCGGCAGGACGGCCTGCCGGACACTTTCCCGGATGCCGGCCTCGGTGACGACCAGATCCGCACCCCGCAGGATCGGCGAGGACATCAGGAACCAGCGCATCGCGTCGGACCCGTCCCGCTCGAAGACCTGCCCGACGTCGGGGTAGTTGCGCCGCGACTTGGACATCTTCTGCCCGTCGTCGCCGAGCACGATCCCGTGCGCCATGCAGGTGTTGAACGCCCGCCGGTCGAACAGCGCGGTGGCCAGCACGTGCATCGTGTAGAACCAGCCGCGGGTCTGCCCGTTGTACTCGACGATGAAGTCGCCCGGGTAGTGATCCTCGAACCACTGCGCGTTCTCGAACGGGTAGTGCACCTGCGCGTACGGCATCGAGCCGGACTCGAACCAGCAGTCCAGCACCTCCGGCACCCGGCGCATGTGCGACTGCCCGGTCGGGTCGTCCGGGTTGGGCCGAGTCAGCTCGTCGATGAACGGCCGGTGCAGGTCGTCCGGGCGGACCCCGAAGTCCCGCTCGAGCTCGTCCAGCGAGCCGTAGACATCGACCCGCGGGTACGCCGGATCGTCCGAGGTCCACACCGGGATCGGCGAGCCCCAGAACCGGTTCCGGGAGATCGACCAGTCCCGGGCGCCTTCCAGCCACTTACCGAACTGCCCGTCCTTGATGTGCGCGGGCACCCAGGTGATGTCCCGGTTCAACTCCAGCATCCGGTCGCGGAACTGGGTCACCGCCACGAACCAGGACGAGACCGCGCGCTGGATCAGCGGCGTCCCGCACCGCCAGCAGTGCGGGTACGGATGCTCGTAGCTGTCCCGGCGCAGCAGCAGCCCGGCCTCCCGCAGGTCGGCGATGATCGGCACGTTCGCGTCGAACACGTGCATCGCCCTCGTACGGCGGCACCAGCGAGGTGAACTTGCCCTGCCCGTCGACCGGGTTGACCACCTCGATCCCGGCGGCGTCGGTGACCTCCTTGTCCTCCTCACCGAACGCGGGGGCGATGTGCACGACCCCGGTGCCGTCCTCGGTGGTGACGTAGTCGGCGGGAAGGATCTGGTGCGCCCCCTCCCTCCCGACGAAGAAGTCGAACGGCGGGGTGTACCGGGTGCCGACCAGCTGCGCGCCAGGAAGGTGGCGAGGACCTCCGGGTCCTCCCCCAGCTCCCGGGCGTAGGCGCCGACCCGGGCGGCGGCCAGCAGGTACCGGCCGGCGAACGGGCCGGAGGATTCGACGACGACGTAGTGCACGTCGGGGTTGACCGCGGCGGCCAGGTTCGACGGCAGCGTCCACGGCGTCGTCGTCCAGACCAGCGCGTTCACCCCGTCCAGCAGCGGATCAGCCGACCGCAGCCGCAGCGACACCGTGACGGCCGGGTCCTGCCGGGACCGGTAGGTGTCGTCCATCTTGGTTTCCGTTGCCGACAAGCGGAGTCTCGCAGCGGGTGCAGTACCAGAGCACCCGGTAGCCGTCGTAGATCAGGCCCTTGTCCCACAGCGTCTTGAAGGCCCACATCACGGACTCCATGTAGTCCAGATCCAGGGTCTTGTAGTCGTGCTCGAAGTCGACCCAGCGGGCCTGCCGGGTGACGTACTCCTGCCATTCGTGGGTGTACCGCAGCACCGAGTTGCGGCAGGCGTCGTTGAACTCCTCGATGCCGAACGCGACGATCTCGGACTTGTGCTTGATGCCCAGCTGCCGTTCGGCCTCGACCTCGGCGGGCAGGCCGTGGGTGTCCCAGCCGAACCGGCGCTCGACCCGGCGGCCGCGCATGGTCTGGTACCGCGGCACGACGTCCTTGACGTAGCCGGTCAGCAGGTGACCGTAGTGCGGCAGGCCGTTCGCGAACGGCGGGCCGTCGTAGAAGACGTACTCGTTGGACCCGTTGTCGCCGGCGGGGCGCTGCTCGACCGACGCGCTGAAGGTCCGGTCGCTGGCCCAGAACGCCAGCACCTCCGCGCTCGAGAGCGGGGAAATCCGGGTGCCCGGTGACGGCGTCGCTGCCGGCCCGGGGGTAGCCGCCGGCTGCCGCGCCGGGCGCCGGAAGGTCCTGCTCGGTCGGATAGTTGTCGGTGGTCTCGCTCACGGGTACTCCTCGTCGGTGCAGTCACCTTCACTGCAGGGACGAGAGCCCGATCGGTGTCGATCGAGATCCCGCGGTACCACCCCGCTTGCCGGCGACCGCCATGGCGCGCCGACCGCTCATCGTTCCGGCTGTGACGGGCCGGACCCGTTCGGTTCTAGTGAGGACCACGACTGCGCGGTGGACCCGTTCTTCCGAATGGCTCGCCGGTGATGGCCGGGTCGTCGCCAGAGCGTACTGATGCAGAAGCGATAGCGTCCGGCGGAACCGATTAGTCCCGCCGGGCGCCTGGTGCCGTCAGCGAACAGCCCGGGTCACGCTCTCCCGGATTACTCGCCGGGGCCGGTCAGCACCGGTGATCCCTGCTGTTCCCGGGTGCTCTCGCCGTCCAGCTGCGCGAGCTGCTCGCTGATCCAGCTCTTCAGCCGGCCGCGGTACTCCCGCTCGTAGCTGCGCAGGTCGGCGATCTTCTTCTCCAGGCCGACCCGCTCGCCGGCGAGCTTGCCGAGCACCTCGTCGTAACGGGCCTTGGCCTCGGCGTCCAGCGCCTCGGCCTTGGTGCGGCTTTCCCGCTCGGCCGCCTCGGCCCTGGTGGTGGCGTCGCTGAGCAGCGCCTCGGACTGCTCCTTCGCGTCCGCCAGCACCTTCTCGGACTCGGCCTTGGCCTCATCGGTCAGCTGGTCGGCGGTCTCCTGTGCCAGGGCAAGCAGCCGCGCGGCCTGGGCGGGAAGGTCGCCGGTCGGCGCCGAGGCGTCCGCGGGCCGGGTGTCCGCGGGCCGGGTGGCCGCGGACCTGGAGTCGGCCTTCTGCCATGACGGTGCGGTGCTGCCACCGCCGTCGACCGAGGCCAGCCGGGCGGTCAGGGTCGTTGTTCTCCTCGATGAGCCGGCTCAGCTCCGCCTCGACCACGTCGAGGAAGGCGTCGACCTCGTCCTCGTCGTATCCCCGCTTCCCGATCGAGGGCTTCTTGAAGGCGACGTTGTGGACGTCGGCTGGGGTGAGCGGCATCGACAACTCCTCATTGGATCTTCACTCAGTTCGTTGCAGGGGCGCTCAGCTGCCCACATGCAACCGGATCGGTTGCGGACCGTCGAAATCCTAGAGCGCCGCAAAGGCAAGCCGGGATACGACCTCCATCAGGACGTATACGAGGATCAGCAGCACCACGATGCTGAGGTCGAACCCTACGCCGCCCAACTTGACCGTCGGGATGATCTTCCGGAACAGCTTCACCGGCGGATCGGTGCTCGCGTACAGCAGTTCCATGGCCACGGCCGGCGAGCCGGCCGGCCGCCAGGTGCGGGCGAAAACACGGACGAACTCGATGACGATCCTGCCGAGAAGCGCCAGCCGGAACAGCCAGAGCAGCAGGTAGACGACCTGCCAGAGAATGTTCACCACTCCACTTTTACCGGATAGGACGGACCCGCCGGAACCACCATGAGGGTCCGACCGCTCGGGCGGCGACGGGTCAGCGCGCACCGGACGACGTCTCAATGCCCGGCGCGGGCGCCCGCGTAGGCCGGGCGTTCCCGACCGGACGGCTCACCGAAACCACCGGTGAAGGCGGCGTGCGCCGGCTCGTACGCGGGGATGTCGGCCATCTCGGTGTCCGGCGGCAGCAGCATGAACACCTTGGTGGTGACCTTGTCGATCGAGCCGCGCAGCGCGAAGGCGAGCCCGGCCGCGAAGTCGACCAGCCGGCGCGCCCCGGCGTCGTCCATCTCGGTCATGTCCAGGATGACGGGCTTGCCCTCTCGGAACTTCTCGCCGATGACCCGGGCCTCGCTGAAACCGGTCAGCTTGACGGTGACCGGCCGGATCGCGCCGGTGGACTCGGCGTCACGCCGCAGGTCCTGCCGCGGCTGCACGGCGAGCGACGCCGTGGGTCAGCTGCTCGTCGGCGGTAACCACCCGGCACCGGGGCGTGGCGGCGGCCTGCTGGCATATCCATCGTGCCGTGTCCGTCGGCGTAGTCGTCATCCGGGTAGTCGGCGGACCGGTGGTCGCGGGCGGCGTAGTCGTCGCGGTAGCCGTCGCCGTCGTGGTACTCGTCGCCGAACTCGTCCCGCTGGCCCTCGTCAGGGACGAGTCCGAGAAAGGCCCCCACCTTGCGCCATGATCCCATTGTCGTCCTGATCCTTCCGCCGTCATTGCGTGTCGTGCGATTCGTACCGAGAAGCTGTGCTGTGCCGACCTCGTGCGCGGGCGTGAGCTGCAAATGCACGCCGTGCGAACCGTTTCCAGGCCTGACGCTCAGGCTATCGCCCGCCGTCGGGCCGGTCCGGCTGCGACACACCGGGTGCGCTGACCGGCTCTGCCGGCATCCAGATCAGCCCGGCGAGCCGCCCGGTCGGGCGCGCCGCGCCGATGGCTGAACAGGTCCGGATCGGTGGCGGTGCACCGAGGGTCGACAACCACGGCGCCGACGCCGTTGTCGCGCAGTTGACCGGCCAGCCCGGCCCGCAGGTCGAGCCCGGGCGTGCCCCGATCGGTGATGCATGCCGAGCCGGGCAGCGCCGCGTCCACCTCGTCGCGCATGTCGGACGGCACCTCGTAGCAGGCGCCGCAGATGGCCGGCCCGAGCAGCACGTCGATGCGGCCGGCGGCCGCGCCGAGCGCCGTCATCTCTTCGAGCATGCGTACCGCGATCCCATCGGCGGCGCCCCGCCGGCCGGCGTGCACGGCGGCGATGACGCCGGCCACCGGATCCGCGGCCAGCATCGGAACGCAGTCGGCGACGAGCACCGCCAGGCCAACGCCGCGATCCGCCGGTGACGATCCCGTCGGTGTCCGGCAGCGGGTCGGGGTGCAGACGCCCGCCCTGCAGCATCACCGCCGTCACCGTCGATCCGTGCACCTGACGCATCCAGACGATCCGGTCCGTCCGTAGCCCGGCGGCGGCCGCGAGCCGCTGACCGATTGGCCGTCACTGCGGCGGGGTCGTCGCCGACGCCGCCGCCGAGATTGAAGCTGTCGTAGGGCGGCTGCGGAGGCCCCGCCGCGCCGGGTGGTGATCCACCCGCCGAACGCCCGGAACACCCGCTGTGGCGGCTGTTCCGGGCGTCATGCGGTTCAAACTATCCGACCCCGGTGCAGCGGTCAGCGCTTCATGAATGACGGCACGTCGACGTCATCGTCGTCCAGATCGGCCAGCCGCGGATTGCGCGCCGGGGCCGCCTGGTAGGCGGGCGCCGACCCGTACGGGCCGGCCGGCGCCTGCTGCTGGTACGCGGGGACGGGCTGCCGTGGCGCGGGCGGCGGGGTGGCGGCGTACTGCGGCTGGGCCGGGCGTGCCGCCGGAGGCGCGCGAGAAGCCCGTTGGTGGCGCCGTTCGTCCCGCGCTCCGGCGGCGGCACGGGCCCGCTGATCGATGCTCGGCGGCAGCACCGACGGCGTCGAGTCGAATCCGGCGGCGATGACGGTCACCCGCACCTCGTCGCCCAGCGAGTCGTCGATGACGGTGCCGAAGATGATGTTCGCGTCCTCGTGCGCCGCCTCCTGCACCAGCGACGCCGCCTCGTTGATCTCGAACAGTCCGAGGTCCGAGCCGCCCGCGATGGACAGCAGCACGCCGTGCGCCCCGTCCATCGAGGCCTCGAGGAGCGGCGAGTTGATCGCCTTCTGGGCGGCCTGGATCGCCCGCCCCTCGCCACGGGCGGAACCGATGCCCATCAACGCGGTGCCGGCGCCGGCCATCACGGACTTGACGTCCGCGAAGTCGACGTTGATCAGGCCAGGGGTGGTGATCAGGTCGGTGATGCCCTGGACACCGTTGAGCAGCACCTCGTCGGCGGACCGGAACGCGTCCATCAGCGAGACCCCGCTGTCGCCCAGCTGCAGCAGCCGGTCGTTCGGGATGACGATGAGGGTGTCGCACTCGTTGCGCAGTTCCTTGATGCCGCTCTCGGCCTGGCCGCCGCGGCGGCGACCCTCGAAGGCGAACGGCCGGGTGACGACGCCGATGGTCAGCGCGCCCAGCTTGCGGGCGATGGAGGCGACGACCGGGGCACCACCGGTTCCCGTTCCACCGCCTTCCCCGGCGGTGACGAAGACCATGTCGGCACCCTTGAGCACCTCCTCGATCTCCTCGCGGTGATCCTCGGCGGCCTTGCGGCCGACGTCCGGGTTGGCCCCGGCGCCGAGGCCGCGGGTCATCTCCCGGCCGACGTCGAGCTTGACGTCGGCGTCACTCATCAGCAGTGCCTGCGCATCGGTGTTGATCGCGATGAACTCGACCCCACGCAGGCCGACCTCGATCATCCGGTTGATGGCGTTCACACCACCGCCGCCGATGCCGACGACCTTGATGACGGCCAGGTAGTTGTGCGGTGGCGTCATTCGCCTGAGCCTTTCTGCTCGTTCCCTGCGTGATCCGTGCGCGGCCGCACGGATCTGATGGTCAACCGCCCGGCGTGTCGAACCCTCAACCTCAACCGGACGGTTATAGTTATGTCAGGTAGCGCTGGGATTGAAAGTAGGTCGGGCATACCTGCTGACCTCGGAGGCGCGCCGGTGTGGCGCGGGGTTTTGTTGCTGTTTCGTCAGCCGGCAGGCGAGGTGGCGCCGCAGAGCCAAATCCCGCCGACGGACACATCACACAGCGTTGGGTGCCGCGACCGTCGGGTCCGTCGTTGGCGGTGCTGTTACGACTCCGAGCCCGCGGCCGCCACCGGCACATCGGTCGCCCCGTACCGGTTCCAGTAGGTGAAGCGCTCGATCGGCAGCCGCGACGCCGGCCGGAACTCGGTGCCGATGGTGTAGGCAACCGGCAACAACGCGACCTGGGTGACGATCGTGCGGAATGCCCAGCAACTCCGCCACTTCCGTCTCGTGTGCCAGGTGCAGTGTCGTCCAGACGGAGCCGAGACCGCGGGATCGCAGCGCGAGGGCGAAACTCCACACCGCCGGCAGGATCGACCCGTAGTAACCCGCCTGATTGCCCTCCGGCGGTCGGCCCTTCATGCAGGGAATGACGTGCACCGGCACCCGGTGCAGGTTCTCCATCAGATGCACGGACGACTGCGCCACCCGCCGCTGGGCATCGGTCTTGGCCCTGGCGACCCCGGCGGCGAGGTAGTCCTGGGCGCCCTTTCGGTAATACTCGGCGACACCGGAGCGCAGTTCCGGGTCGGTGACGACGACGAAGCGCCAGCTCTGGACGTTGCCGCCGGTCGGCGCCTGGGCGGCCAACCGCAGGCACTCCGTGATCACCGCCGGTTCCACCGGCCGATCGAGGTCGAGCCGTCGGCGCACGGCCCGGGTGGTGGTGAGAACCTCGTCGAATTCCAGCACGGCAGGTCCCTTTCGCGGCGGGGTCTTCAGGGGTCGATCGAACAGCTGCGGCACCCGGTCCATGGATGATCGTCCCCCGACCATCGCGGTGCCTCGGTCGAGTACAGCAGCCCATGGGCCAGCGGACGAGAACAGGACCTGCACACCGGCGTGCCGCGCCTTTCCGCTGCTCGGTCGGCCGTCCGCGGCGACCGCCGGAACCAACGCAGAGTTTTCTCACACCCGCTGTCGATCGAACGGTTTGCCGTTCGTGGAAGGGATGACTCCGGAGCAGACAGCGCCGGGGCGGATGAAAGGCAGTGGCTCCGATGACTCCTTCCCTCACCGACCAGCCGGACGCGGCTCGACGGGCGTGCGTCTCCCCCGCCGACCGCATCACCAGGTCCCTGTTGGGCTGGGGCGCGGTCGCCGGCCCGTTCTATGTGACGGTTTCGCTTGCCCAGGCGCTGACCCGCGAGGGTTTCGACCTCGGGCGTCATTCCTGGAGCGTCCTGGCCAATGGCTCCTGGGGATGGATCCAAACGGCAAATCTGATCCTGACCGGGGTGATGGTGGCGGCCTTCGCGGTCGGGCTCCGCCGCGCCCTCACCTCGGGCATCGGGGCCGGCGCGGTCCCGGCACTGATCGGCGTCTACGGGGCGAGCCTGATCGCCGCCGGCATCTTCCGCGCCGATCCTGCGGCCGGCTTCCCGGTCGGCGCGCCGGAAACGGGCGCTCCGGTGTCATGGCACGGAACGCTCCATCTGCTCGCCGGTGCGATCGGCTTCGGTTGCTTCGCCGCCGCGGCGGTCATTCTGGGCCGCCGGCAGCGCGCGGCCGGCCACGGCCGGCGGGCGATGCTCTCCTGGGTCACCGCGTCGCTGTTCCTGCTCACGTTCGCCGCACTGGCGGGGACGGCAGGAGCATCACCGACGGTTCCGGCGTTCGCGCTCGCCGTGGTGCTCAGCTGGGCCTGGATGACCTCGGTCGCCGTGGACTGCTACCGCCGGGTGGGACATTCTGCTGCCGGTACCCACCGCTGACCCCTGGAAGGGAACACCATGCGTTATCTGGTCCTGCTCAAGGGAACCCGACTCGTCGATCCGCCGGCCGGCCTGATGGAGGCCATCATGGGACTCGGCGCGGAGGCCACGGCCGCCGGTGCGCTGCTGGACACCGCCGGGTTGGCACCGACCGACAAGGCCGCCCGGGTGCAGCTGGCGGCGGGACAGCTCGGCGTCCTGGACGGCCCGTTCACCGAGACCAAGGAGTTCATCAGTTATGCGCTCTACCAGGTCCGCTCGAAGGAGGAGGCCGTCGAATGGGCCTCCCGCTTCCTGCGGCTGCACCGCGACTTCGTTCCCGACTACGACGGCGAGGCCGAGGTGCTCAAGGTCTTCGGTCCGGAGGACTTCGCGCCACCCGCGTGACACCCGGCCGACGCCGGCTGCCCCGCAGGGACTCCAAGGTCGATGACGGCGGCGTCGCCAGCAGAATCCGTGCGCCGGTCGGTGGAGACGATCTGGCGGATGGAGGCCCCGCGGCTGATCGCCGGCCTCGCCCGGGTCACCGGGAACATCGGCACCGCCGAGGACCTCGCCCAGGACGCGCTGGTCGTCGCGCTCGAACAGTGGCCGGCATCGGGCATCCCACCGAATCCCGCGGGCTGGTTGATGACCACAGCGCGGAACAGGGCCGTCGACCAGCACCGCCGCCGGATCAACCATCGGCGCAAGCTCGAGATCATCGGCCGGCAGACCCCGGACGCGGAGGACGTCATGGCCACCCAGGTGCAGGACCGCCTCGACGACCACATCGGTGACGACCTGCTCCGGCTGATCTTCACCGCGGCCCATCCCGCGTTGTCGGTGGAAGCCCGGGTGGCGCTGACCCTGCGCTGCCTCGGCGGGCTGTCGACACCGGACATCGCGCGGGCGTTCCTCATCTCCGAGAAGACCGCGGCACAGCGCCTCGTCCGGGCGAAGCGGACGCTGGCCGCGCAGCACGTTGCCTTCGAGTTGCCGGATCCGGCGGAGATGGCCGAGCGGCTGGCCTCGGTGCTGCAGGTGGTCTACCTGATCTTCAACGAGGGCTACTCCGCCGCCGCGGGGGCGGACTGGACGCGGCCGGCCCTGGTCGAGGAGGCGCTCCGGCTGGGCCGGATTCTCGGCCGCCTCGTCCCAGACGAGCCAGAGGTGCACGGCCTGCTCGCGCTGATGGAGATCCAGGCCTCCCGGCTGCCCGCCCGGACCGCAACGGACGGACGGCCGATCCTGCTGGAAGACCAGGATCGGCGGCGGTGGGACAGGCTGCTGATCCGTCGCGGCCTCGCCGCGCTGGCCCGGGCCGAATTGCTGCCCGCGCCGCTGGGCCCGTACACGCTGCAAGCAGCGATCGCCGCCTGCCATGCGCGGGCCGCGTCGGTCGCGCAGACCGACTGGGCCAGGATCGCGACGTTGTACGAGTCACTCGGCACGGTGTGGCCGTCGCCGATCGTCGAGTTGAACCGGGCAGTGGCGGTGGGGATGTCACAGGGCCCGGCCGCCGGGTTACGCATCGTCGACCCGCTCGCCGCCGGCGGGTCATTGGCGGGTTATCCGCACCTGCCGGCGGTGCGCGGCGACCTGCTCAGCAGGCTAGGCAAGACGGCGGAGGCCGGGCAGAGCTTCCGGGAGGCGGCTGCCCTGACCACGAATCAGGCGGAGAAGACACTGTTCCTCGCCCGGGCGGAGGCGGCGGACGCGTCGCCGTAGCGGGCTGGTGGATCGTGGTGTGGAGGACAGGAACTGGCCGCTACCCCTGGCATTGTCTCGAGAGTCAGCGCAGCCCGAGCACCGTCCTTTCAGGAGGCCACCATGTTCCGTCCCGCCGCCACGCTCAGCGAGAGCGATGTGCTCGTCGGTTTCATCGACCAGCAGCTCGAGTCGATCCGCGCCGCCGCGTACGGGCTGACCCAGCAGCAGGCGCGCGAGACGCCCTGCCGCAGTGCGCTGTCCATCGGAGGGCTGGTCAAGCACGCCACCTACGTGATGGGGGGCCGCGAGCGGGAGCGGGCGAACCCGGGAGCCATGCCGGACGAGTCGGGATTCGAGCTGTTCATGGGCAGTTTCGCGCTCGGGCCGGACGAGACGCTGGCCGGCGCGCTTGACGATTTCGACCAAGCCAGGGCGTCCTACATCGCTGATGTGCGGTCCACCGACCCCGGCGCGGGTGTGACGGCCCCACCCGCCCCGTGGGACGGCATTTACGCGCCGACGGACTCGGTGCAGCGGTTCTCGCTCGTGCACCACGTCGAGGAGTTCGCCCGGCACGCCGGGCACGCGGACATCATCCGCGAGCAGCTCGACGGCGCCGACGCCGCGTCGTTGCTGATGGCGGTCGAGGGTCGTCCGGGGAACGATTTCGTCCAGCCCTGGCAGCCGCCGACGCCGACGGGTGAAGTCGTGCGGGCAACTGGACCGGGTCGAGGGGCGACGGCAGAAGTCACCGCCTGACCCCTCCACGTCTCCGCGGTTCGGAGGTGGCCATGGCTGAGTTGGGCGGTTTGCACAACACGTAGTGACCGACGGGGCCTGGCCTGCGATGCGCTGGAATCGGTGGCGGAACTGGGCGGCGGGCGATCGCCGTCGGCTGACCGCGACAGTGCGAACGGCAGATCGATCTGTTGCGGATTGCGTCACCGAAGTGCATGCACGGATCGAACAGGTCCGTCGGGACCACTCTTGGCCGTTGACGCGGGGATGGAACACCGCCCAGCTGGTGCTCGCCCGTTCCCACTTCCCCCGCGGATCCGGCACTATCGGGAAGCGGGGTCGACTCCGGGGGTGCAGCGCCCGCCGAACGCGAGCCGCCACCGAAGGAAAGGAGAGGCAGCTGAGAACCGTCCTGCTGATCATCGCGGCCTTGCTGATCTTTTTCGGCGCCCTCTTCTTCCTGCAGGGCATCGGACTGGTCGGCGGCAGCGGCATGACCGGAAACCGGTCGTGGGCGGTGATCGGGCCGATCATGGTGGTGGCCGGGATCGTGCTCGGCATTTTCTCCTGGCGGCGGCGCGGCACGTCGGCATGATCGGCGGTCCGGGCAAGGCGCGAAGGGTCGCACGATGGGGAGCACGATGGGCTGATGGCAGTGCCCCGCTCCGCTGATCGCGCGATCCTTCGTCCACCCGCCCATCAGGTGTCACCGCGCGCCGTCTGGTACTGGTTCAGCCGGGCGCTGATCGGCTGGTTGCTGCTGATCGTCGTGCAGATCGTGGCGTGGATCTTCGAGTGGCCGGTCCCGCCGTGGAAGCCGCAGGTCCTGATCCTCACCGTGATCGCGGCGGTCGCCCATCTCGCCGTGATGCCGCGGTGGCGGTTTCGCGTCCACCGTTGGGAACTCACCGCGGACGCCGTGTACACCCGCTCCGGCTGGTTCACCCAGGAGTGGCGGATCGCGCCGGTGGCGCGGATCCAGACCGTCGACACCGAGCGCGGCCCGATCGGGCGGCTCTTCCGCCTGGCGAAGGTGACGGTCACCACGGCGTCGGCGGCCGGACCGCTGGTCATCGATGGGCTCGACGATCAGGCCGCCATGCAGTTCGCGGCCGAGGTCACCGCCGCCGCCCCGATCGCCGGAGATGACGCGACATGACCGACGGTGCAAGGGCATTGCGGCAGCAGACGGGGGCAATTCCCATCGACGGCGCCAACCCGGACGGCGCCAACCCGGACGGCGACAACCCGGACGATGCCAACCCGGACGGCGCCAACCCAGATGATGCCAACCCGGACGATGCCAGCGCGGACGGAGCCCCGAACGAGCTGCCGTGGCGCCGGCTCGCGCCGGGAATGCTGCTGGTCGAGCCCCTTCGGGAGATCATCAGATTCATCCCGATGCTGCTGATCCTGCTGTTCGCCGGGCGGGCCGGCGATTCCGGCCCGCCGTGGGGGCTGATCGGAACGGCCGCCGTCATCGCCCTCGGGATCAGTCGATGGGTCACCACCCGCTACCGGATCACTCCGACCGTTGTCGAGGTCCGGCGCGGCGTCTTCCAGCGCAAGCACCTGACCGTCCCCCGGGACCGGGTCCGCACCGTCGACGTCAGCGCCCATCCCCTGCAGCGCGCACTGCATCTGGTGAAGATCCGGATCGGTACGGGTACCGCGCACCAGGGCGCCGAGGGCCTTGCCCTGGACGGTCTGCCCGCCTCCGCGGCCGGTCCGCTGCGCGCCGAACTGCTGCACCGGCTTCCCGTCGGCGGCGCTACGCCGGCACAACGGTTGCCGGACGCCGATCAGCGCACCGATCCGGACGAGACCGAGTTGGCCAGGCTGGACCCACGGTGGATCCGCTTCGCCCCGGCCACCCTGTCCGGCGTTCTCAGCGCGGCGTTCCTGATCGGGCTCGGCTGGCGGCTGATCAACGAGGCCAGCGTCAACCCGGCCCAGTTCCCGATCGTCCGGCAGGCAATTCGGCACCTGCAGGGCACCCCGCTGTGGGTCGATGTCGTGCAGGGCGCCGCGGTGGTGATCCTCGTGGTGACCGTCCTGTCGCTCGGCGGATATGTGGTGTCGTTCTGGGGGTATCGGCTGCTCCGGCACGCCGGCGGCACCCTGCAGGTGAGCCGGGGCCTGCTCACCACCAGGGCGACGAGCATCGAGGAACGCCGGTTGTACGGGGTGGAGCGTTCCGAACCATTGCTGTTGCGCGCCGTCCGCGGCGCCAGGCTCAACGCCATCGCCACCGGTCTGCGTGAGCGCGGGTCGGACCGGGGCAGTGCGCTGCTGGTGCCGCCGGCCCCGATCGCCACCGTGTTGCGGGTGGAGGCGGAGATCCTGAAATCCGCCGGGCCGGATGGCCCCGGATCCATCGCCCTCGTCCCGCACGGACCGGCCGCCCGGCGGCGCCGTTACACCCGGGCTTTGGGCGTCACCGTCGGGATCCTCACCGCCCTGGTCGTGCTGATCGAATGGGCGCACTGGCCGGTGCAACTCGCCGCGCCGGCGCCGTTCGTGTTGCTGGGGGCCGCCGCCCTGGCCCACGATCGGTACCGCAACCTGGGTTCCGCGATCGCCCGGACACCCGCAGCCCCCGGCGGCGAGCCGAGGGTGAGCCTGGTGGTCCGCACCGGATCCCTGGTCCGCCGGCGGCACGTCCTCGCGGTCCCCGGGGTGATCGGGGTGACGCTGCGCCAGTCGTTCTTCCAGCGGCGCAACGGGCTGGTCAGTCTGACCGCCACCACGGCCGCCGGGGCGCAGCACTATGCCGTCCCCGATCTGCCCGAGGCGATGGCGGGCGAGGTGCTGCCGGTGCTGCTTCCGCAGAGCGTTCCGCTGCTCCGGCAGAGCCCTTCCTCGAGCTGACCGCCCGGCTCCCCCAGAGGCGACCCGGCGGCGTCCGCACTATGGTCAGGCGGTGCCCAGGGGTGACCAGGACGGAACCGCGACTGCCATCATGAACGGCCTCCCGCAATGAACGAGACTGCCCGACAGCTGACGGACAACGGTCAGCCGGAACAGATCCGCAACGTGGTCCTCGTGGGGCCGGGCGGGGCCGGCAAGACGATGCTGGTGGAGGCCATCCTCGCCGCCACCGGGGCCGTCCAGCGTGCCGGGACGATCGAGAATGGCACCACCGTCTGCGATTTCGAGGACGTGGAGCGCAGAACCGGCCGATCCGTGTCACTGGCCGTCGCCAGCACGACGGTGCGGTCCACCGGTGACATCCCGCTCCCGACAAGGGCCCCGGACACCGTCCGGCTCAACCTGGTGGACACCCCCGGCCACGCCGATTTCGTCGGCGAGTTGCGCGCCGGCCTGCGCGCCGCCGACGCCGCGCTGTTCGTTCTCTCCGCGGCCGAGGCGGCCTCCGGCGGCGGCGTCATCGACGGGGCCACCAGGATCCTGTGGCAGGAGTGTGCCGACGTCGGTATGCCCCGCGCGGTCGTGGTGACCCACCTGGATCAGCCGCGGGGCGATTTCGACGCCGCCCTGGAGGACTGCCAACTGGTGTTCGGCGAGGGCGTGCATCCGCTGTTCCTGCCGCTCGGCGGCAGCGACGCCACCGCGACGACCGCGCTGATCGGGCTGCTGACCCGAACCGTCTACGACACCGGCAGCGGCTCACGGTCGACAAGAGCGGCCGAGGACGACGAACAGCGGGCCACCGCCGGGCGCCGGGACGCGCTGATCGAGGCGATCATCACCGAGTCCGAGGACGACGGTCTGCTCGACCGTTACCTCGGCGGCGAGCAGGTCGGCTTCGACACCATCGTCGACGACCTGGAGATGGCCGTCGCCCGCGGCGCGTTCCATCCGGTGCTGCCCTGCGTACCGACCACCGGGCTCGGTGTACCCGAACTCCTGGAGGTGATCGCCCGCGGCTTCCCCTCACCGGTCGAACACGTGCTGCCACCGGTCTACACCCCGGCCGGAAAGCAACGAGAGCCGTTGTCGGGCAGCAAGGATGGGCCGCTGGTCGCCGAGGTCGTCAAGACCACCACCGACCCGTATGTCGGGCGGGTGTCCGTCGTGCGGGTGTTCTCCGGAACCCTGCAGCCGGACGTGCCGGTGCACGTGAGCGGTCACTTCGCCCGTTTCTCCGGCCACGCCGAGGACGAGACCTGGCACGCCGAGCACGATCTGGACGAGCGCGCCGGCGTGATCTCCCGGCCCGTCGGCTCGACGCTCACCCAGATCCCGCAGGCGGTGGCCGGCGACATCGTCGCGGTGGCGAGGCTTTCTCATGCCGAGACGGGCGACACCCTGTCCGACCCCGCGGATCCCGCCGTGCTGTCGCCCTGGACGATGCCCGAACCCCTGCTGCCCGTTGCCATCTCGGCACGGTCATCCAGCGAGGAGGACAAACTGGTCCAGGGGCTGGCCCGGCTGCAGGCCGAGGATCCGACCGTCCGGGTGGAGGTCAACCCGGCCACCGAACAGCTGGTGATGTGGACCATGGGCGAGCAGCAGCTGGAGGTGCTGCTGGACCGGTTGCGGACCCGGGCGGGCATCGAGGTCGTCGTGGAGCCGGTGAAGGTTGCGGTGCGGGAGACGGTGAAAGCGGCCGGCGCGGGCCTGGGCAGGCACGTCAAGCAGTCCGGCGGCCATGGGCAGTACGCCGTGGCGCAGATCGAGATCGCGCCGCTGCCGCAGGGTGGTGGTTTCGAGTTCGTCGACCGCGTCGTCGGTGGCGCCGTTCCCCGGCAGTTCATTCCCAGCGTGGAGAAGGGTATCCGTGCGCAGCTCGAGCGCGGCGTCAACGGTCACCCGATGGTCGACGTGCAGGTGACGCTGGTGGGCGGGAAGGCGCACAGCGTCGACTCCTCCGACGCGGCGTTCCAGCTGGCCGGCTCGCTCGCGCTCAAGGAGGCCTCGCACTCGGCCGGGGTCCAGGTCCTGGAACCGATGGACTCCGTGACGATCACCGTCGACGAGGAGTATGTCGGTGCGGTGCTCGCCGATCTCGCCTCCCGCCGCGCCCGGGTGCGGGGCACCGAGCCCGCCGCCACCGGAAGGACGTCCGTGCTCGCCGAGGTCCCCGAGGTCGAGTTCCTGCGGTACGCCGTCGACCTGCGGTCCATCGCGCATGGGACGGGCACCTTCAGCAAGCAGTACCTGCGGCACGCGCCGGCCCCCGAGCACGTGCTGACCCGGCTGACGCCGGCCAAACAGGAGTGACCGTCGTCGACCCCCCGGGACAACCAACAATTTCGATCAATGTGAGACACACCTGACCCCGGCGCCGTGTACCCGGCGGACAGGTCTACCTTGTTGCGCATGGTGGACATTCCCACCCGTCCCAGCACGACGGCCGCACGATCGCCCGCCCCCGGTGGGGGCGTCACCGGCGATCTTCCCGCTTCCTACACAGCGGCCGTACAACGCCTGCTGGCCAGCTACCGGGCCATCCCGGCCGGCGCGACCGTGCGACTGGCCAAGCGAACCTCGAACCTGTTCCGAAGCCGGGAGGCCGGCAACGCACCCGGCCTCGACGTCAGCGGGCTGCAGGGCGTCCTCGCCGTGGACCCCGCCGCGCTCACCGCGGATGTGGCCGGCATGTGCACCTACGAACAGGTGGTGCAGGAGACCCTCCGGTACGGCCTGGCCCCCCTGGTGGTGCCGCAGCTCAAGACGATCACCGTCGGCGGCGCCGCCACCGGCCTGGGCATCGAGTCGAGCAGTTTCCGCGCCGGGCTGCCGCACGACGGCATCGTCGAGATGGATGTGCTGACCGGCGCCGGTGAAGTCCTCACCGTGTCGCCCGACCGGAACGCCGACCTGTATTACGGGTTTCCCAACTCCTACGGAACCCTGGGCTACGCGACCCGGCTACGGATCCGGCTGGAACGGGTGCAGCCGTTCGTGGCGCTCCGTCATCTGCCGTTTTCCACCGTCGACGAACTGCAGGCGGCCATGACGCGCATCGCCGACACCGGTGAACACGACGGGATCCCGGTGCACTACCTCGACGGCGTCGTCTTCAGCGCCGGCGAGAGTTACCTGACCGTCGGGACTCTCACCGACGAGCCGGGACCGACGAGCGACTACACCGGCCAGCGGATCTATTACCGCTCGATCCGGCAGCGCCGGTCGGACCGGCTGACCATCGCCGACTATCTGTGGCGCTGGGATACCGATTGGTTCTGGTGCTCGAGGGCCTTCGGCGCCCAGCAACCGCTGGTTCGCCGACTCTGGCCGAAACGTCTGCGCCGCAGTTCCTTCTACTGGAAACTCGTCGCCCTCGACCGGCGGTTCGGGGTTGCCGACCGGCTGGAGCGACTGCACGGCCGACCGCCACTGGAACGGGTGGTCCAGGACATCGAGGTCCCGATCGAGCGGACCGCCGAGTTCGTCGGATGGTTCCTGAAAACCGTGCCCATCGAACCGATCTGGCTGTGCCCGCTGCGGTTGCCGCCGGATCCACGCGGCGACCGCGACGTCACCTGGCCGCTCTATCCGATCAAGACCGAGAAGACCTACGTCAACATCGGCTTCTGGTCCACCGTGCCGCAGCGGCCCGGCGAGCCGGAGGGCGCGATGAACCGGCTGATCGAGCGGAAGGTCCTGGAGTGCGGCGGCCAAAAGTCCCTGTACTCGGACTCGTATTATCCCGAGGATGAGTTCGCGGCGCTCTACGGGGGTGACGCGTACGCCGAACTCAAGGCTGCCTACGACCCACATTCCCGGCTGTTGAACCTCTATGACAAGGCGGTGCGTCGAAGATGACAACATTCAAGGCGTCGGTGACTGCCGGCGAGCGCCGCGCGGCAACCGCCCCGACCTTCCCGATCGCCCCGACGATCGGCGACATCGCCGCCACCGTGACACAGGGAGCGCTCCCGTTCCGATTGACTGCCTTCGACGGCAGCCAGGCCGGACCGCCGGAGGGTCCCGGATTGCACATCAACAACCGTCGGGCGCTGACCTACGTGGTCACCGCGCCCGGGGATCTCGGGCTGGTCCGGGCCTACGTCAGCGGCGACATCGACTTCGTCGATCTGCATCCCGCCGACCCGTACGAATTGCTGAAGCTCATGGACGACGGCCTGCACCTGCGCCGCCCGTCGCCGTCGGAGATCAAGGACATCGTGCTGGGTCTCGGGATGAAGACCTTCGTCCCGGTACCGCCGCCGCCGCAGGAGGCCACGCCGCGCTGGTTGCGGACGGTCAACGGGCTTCGGCACTCGAAGAAGCGCGACTCGGTGGCGATCAGCAAGCACTACGACGTCTCGAACACGTTCTACGAATATGTGCTCGGTCCGTCCATGACGTACACCTGCGCCGTTTTCGGCACCCCGGGCGACTCCCTGGAGCAGGCGCAGGAGGCCAAACACGCGCTGATCTTCGACAAGCTCGGGCTGCGGCCGGGGCAGCGGCTGCTCGACGTCGGTTGCGGCTGGGGCTCGATGGTGCGCCATGCCGCCCGCCGAGGCGTGCAGGCCCTGGGCGTCACGCTGTCCCGGCAGCAGGCGGAGTGGGGACAGAAGGCGATCGTCGAGGAGGGCCTGCAGCACCTGGCCGAGATCCGCTACCTCGACTACCGGGATGTACCGGAGACCGGCTTCGACGCGATCTCCTCGATCGGCCTGACCGAGCACATCGGTGTCAAGCAGTACCCGGCGTACTTCCGATCGCTGCAGGACAAACTGCGGCCGGGCGGCCGGTTGCTGAACCACTGCATCACCCGCCCGGACAACGTCAGCAACACCCATCCCGAGGCGTTCATCGACCGGTACGTGTTCCCGGACGGCGAGCTCACCGGTTCCGGACGGATCATCACCGCGATGCAGGACGTCGGCTTCGACGTGCGGCACTCCGAGAATTTCCGTGAGCACTACGCTCTCACCCTTCGCGACTGGTGCGCGAACCTGCAGGCGAACTGGGACGACTGCGTCCGTGAGGTCGGCCAGGGCACCGCCCGGGTGTGGGGCCTGTACATGGCGGCGTGCCGGCTGAGCTTCGAGCGCAACGGCATCCAGCTGCACCAGGTGCTCGCCGTGAAGCCCGGCGACAAGGGCGCGGCGGACGTGCCGCTGCGCCCCTGGTGGTCGGGCTGAGCCGGGCCGCCGAACAGTCCGGCTGAGCAGCCGGTCGCCGGTCAGCCGCCGCCCCGTCGCGGCGTCGGCTCGGGAACCTGCTTTGCCGCAACCACTCCGGACAACGGCACCCGGATGTCGCCGCGGCGCGTCCGGATCACGCAGTCGACCGCGTCGCAGGAGCGGAGATAACCGAGCGCATCGGTGAACCCGCCGGGGATGCGGTACCGCGCCACCACCCTGGTCCCCACGGCGGCCGCGCGCAGGAACTCGGCGGGACCGGTGCTCACCGCGGCCACGACCGCGCGTCCGGGTAGGTCACGCCGGCAACGCTATGCCGTCAGCGCTCGTGAGCCGGCACGCGGTGATGGTTGACCCTGCGGTGGTGGGGAATCAACTCCGGCGACCGCCCACCACCGCTGGGCGGCACAAGATCGCAGCCTCCCGCGTCGGGGGCCGGAGCGGGAGCAGTGTGAGCACGAGCAGTGTGAGCAGGAGCAGGGTGAGCAGTCGGGTCGAGGACGGCAGCGTCGTCGAACCGCCGGAGCGGGTGATCGAAAACCCGCGGGTCAGCGTCGTGGTGATGAGCCGGGATCGGCGGGACGAGCTGCTGACCAGCCTCGGCCGGCATCGCGCCGAGGTGATCCTGGTCGACAACGCCTCCACCGACGGCAGCGTCCGGGCCGTCCGCGAGCGTCATCCCTGGGTACAGGTTCTCGCTCTGGAGCGGAACGCGGGCGCCCAAGCCCGCACCCTCGGCGTCCGGGCCGCCGACACCGAGTTCATTGCTTTCGCCGATGACGACTCGTGGTGGGCTGCGGGTTCGCTCTCGGCGGCGGTGGAGATCTTCGACCGCGAGCCCGACGTCGCGGTGGTCAACGCGCGGATCCTGGTCGGCCCGGAGGACCGGCTCGACGGCGTCTGCACGGTGATGGCGGACTCCCCACTGCCGCGGCCCGCCGGCTCTCCGCATCCGTCTCTGCTGGGCTTCGTGGCGTGCGCCGCCGTCGTCCGCAGGTCGGCATTTCTGCAGGTCGGCGGATTCGACGACGTCGTGCTGTTCCCCGGCGAGGAGGAGCGGGTCGCCCTCGACCTTGCCGCCGCCGGGTGGCGGATGGTGTACGCCGAGGACCTGGTGGTCCATCACCACCCGTCGCCGCGGCGGCACTCGGCCGACAGGCGGATCGCCGCCGTCACCCGCTCCGCGATCCTGACCGCGGTGCTGCGGCTGTCGTGGCCGAGGGTGTGGCGGCGGGTCCGCGGCGCCGCCACGTCCGGGCCGGCAGCCCGCAGGGGGCTGCTTGCCGCGCTCCGGGACGCCCCGCGGGCGGTGCGGGCGCGGCGCCAGGTGGACCGCCACCTCCAGCGAACCGTCGACCAGCTGTCGGCGTCCTGACCGATTCGGCGAAAGGCTGCTGCACCGATGACGTCGCCAGCCGCATTGCGTCGTTTCCTGGGGCTCGGATTTCCGGCCGGACTACCGCCGGCTCGGCCCGGTTGCTGAAGATGGCCCGCTGACAGTCGAGATCTCAGCAGATCAAGCCCGCCCGCAGACCCGCACCGACCATTCCGGCCGGGTCATCGGTTCCCAGTTCCGCGGCGATCTGCCGCAGGTGACGTTTCACCACGGACGGCGAGATGCCCAGTTCGTGCGCGATCCGCTTGACCGGCATCCCGTGCGCAACGTGCTGCAGGACCGTCACCTGGCGCCGGGTCAGGTGAAAGTCCTTCCGTGAACTGTCCGGGTCCGCCGGGGCGCCGAGCGCGCCGCCGGCACCGGCGAGCAGTGCCGCGATCACCGGCGCGGGGTCGGCACCGGTGGCCAGCGCGAGGACGCGCCGCCAGCCGGCCGCCCGGAGCCGGTGAATCACCTTGCGGGACTTCCGGCCCAATGCCGTGCTGACCAGCGCGAGATCACCCGCCGCCTGCTGGGCGATGATGGCGTCGACCGCGGCCGGCGACTCCGCGCGCAACACCCGGCCGATTCCCGTCTCGAGCATCCCGGCGGTGAGTGGCGCCCAGGCCGCGTGTCCCGGAGCCACCACGAGCACGGTGCTGGAACGCAACGCCCCCGCCACCGGATCGAGCGAAGCCCGGTGCGGTGGAACCGCAATCTCGATCATCCGGCCATCCGCCCGGCTCGAGCGACTCGGAACGGCGAGGACCGCTGTCGTCGAAGCGCTCATCGAGGCAATTCCCCCTTGCTCGGAAGATCAGTCGAGGGCCGCGCGGAAAGCGGTCGAACCGCTGATTACCCGACAGGTGCCGGCGGCAAACAGCGTCGGGCGAGATCGGCGGCCGTCGATCCGGACGGCGTTGACCGTGCTCGGGCTGATCGCGCCCGGCGGACGGCGCCCGACCGGCAGCTCCCTAGGCTCCAGCAATGATCGAATTCTCCCGCGCCGGACTCCGCTTCCCGGTCAGCGACAGCGGCCCGGCCGACGGCGACCCGATCGTCCTGCTGCACGGCTTCCCGCAGGACGCCAGCAGCTACGACGCCGTCGTTCCGCTGCTCACCGCGTACGGCCTGCGCACCCTCGTGCCGACCCAACGCGGCTACCCGCCGGCGGCCAGACCCACCCGGCGACGGGACTACCGGGTGCGCGAACTGGTGGCGGACGTGCAGGCGCTCGACCAGGAGGTCGGAGCTCCGGTGCACCTGGTCGGTCACGACTGGGGTGGCGTGGTGGCCTGGGCGGTCGCCGCCCACCACCCCGAGCTGGTCCGGTCCCTGACGGTGCTGTCCACCCCGCATCCGGCCGCCATGACGAGCGCGCTGTGGCACAGCAACCAGGGCCTACGGTCCTGGTACATGGGCTTCTTCCAGCTGCCGGTGGTGCCGGAGCTGACGATGTCGCGGGGACTGTCGAAGACGTTGCGGGACAGCGGACTGCCCCACGCAGCGGCCGAGCGCTACGCCGCCCTGATGGCGGAGCCCGGTGCACTCACCGCCGCCCTGAACTGGTACCGGGCGATCCCATTGGACCGGCTGTTCACCGTCGGCGACATCACTGTGCCCACCAGTTACGTCTGGGGACGAAAGGATTTCGCTCTCGGCCGGTGGGCCGCCGAGGCCACGGGCGCCCATGTCAGCGCCGAGTACGTGTTCTCCGAACTGGACGCCGGTCACTGGCTGCCCGAAACCCATCCCGCAGAGGTTGCCCAGGCGATCCTGCACCGCGTCCGCGGCTCGGCTGAGCGGCCGTCCGATCAGCCATCAGACCCGACGTGACGCGCGGCGTCGGAGGAAAATCAAATCGATTCGACAATCCGGGAATGCCGCTGCGCCAGGGCGCTGTTACGCCCAACAGTGCCCGCGGAGAAGTGCTCGCCCGGTCGCGCTGCCACCCAGACATCTGACACCGACGACGTCTGACCGACGACATCTGTCACAGACGACATCTGTCACCGACGACCTCGAGACGGGGCGCCGGCAGTTCCGCGGCAGTCTTCGAAGTCCGTACGAGAGGTTGATCCATGAACGTGTCAGTGCGGTCCCGCGCCGCGGAACCGGCGGTTGAGGACCGAGCGGCAACACGTCCGGTCGCCGTGCCCGCGAAGGCGACCCGGATCGCGGGCGGACTCATCCTGCTGCTCGGCGCGCTGACCGGCATCGGCCCGCTGACGATCGACCTCTACCTCGCGGCGTTCCCGCAGATCACGCAGGACCTCGGCACCCAACCGGCCGCGGTCCAGCTGACCATCACCGCGACGTTGGCCGGTCTGGCGGCCGGGCAGTTGTTGCTCGGCTCCGTCTCCGATGCGATCGGTCGGCGGACCCCCCTGCTGGCCGGGCTGGTGCTCTACATCGCCGCCTCGGTCGGGATCGTGTTCGTGACGTCGGTGGAGGCGCTGGCCGCCCTGCGCTTCGTGCAGGGATTGGCGGCGTCGGCCGGCATGGTGCTGTCGATGGCGATAGTCCGGGACCGCTTCGAGGGCATCGCTGTCGGCAAGGCGCTGGCCAGGCTGATGCTGGTGGTCGGGGTGGCACCCTGCGTCGCGCCGCTGATCGGTGCGCAGTTCCTCCGACTGGGATCGTGGCGGCTGATGTTCGTGGCGTTGGCAGTCTTCGGCGTCGCCCTGCTCGCCCTGGCCTACTTCCTGCTCGACGAGTCGTTGGCGACCGGGCTGCGCCGCTCCGGCGGGGTCAAGGCCGCCGGCCGGTCGTACTGGTCGCTGCTGCGCGATCCGGTCTTCCTGGGACTGGCGATGCTGAGCGGTTTCTCGATGGCGGCGCTGTTCACCTACGTCTCGTCCGCGACCTTCGTTTTCCAGGAGGGCTTCGGCCTGTCCGCGCAGCAGTTCGCGGTGATATTCGCCTCCGGAGCGTTGGCGGTCACCGCCGGAACCCAGCTCAACGGGGCACTTCTCGGCCTGCTGACGGCGCCGCAGATCCTGCGGGCCGCCGTCTTTGCGGCGCTGGCCACGACCGGGTCGATGGTGGTCGTCACCGCACTCGGGCTGGGCATCTGGCCGTTGATCGCGCTGCTGATCCTGACCCTGCTGGTCACCGGTGTGTTGATGCCCGCGGTGCCCGTCATCGCCTTGGAGGCCAACGCGCACCGAGCGGGCAGCGCCGCCGCCCTGCTGGGTGCGCTGCAATTCGGCGTCGGCGCGGCCATCGCACCGCTGACCGGCCTGTTCCCGGAGGGATCGCCGGTCGCCATGGCGTCGGTGATGTTCGGGGTCGTGGTGATCTCCGTCGCGATCACGGTCGCGATCGGCCCGTCGCTGGGCCGTTCGGTGCCACAGCTGAACCGATAACCCGTTCGCCGGCGTGATCCGGCGACTCGTTGCCGTCGCGGCGGACACCTGCGGCGGCGGCGAACTGCGACAATCCCCCGATGCCGCTGGTGATGGCCGTTTCAGCTCCGGGCTGCGTCACGGTCGTCGTCGGAGGCGTCGCCGATCTCGCGCTCGTCTTCGGCGCCGTGGCGATCCCTGCGGTGTCGATTCCGCTCATCATGCGCTCGGCCCGGCGGCACCCCAGCGCAGCCTTCGCCAGGGACGGTCGCCGGCCGCGTGGCCTGGTCCTGTCCCGCTGGGGTGTTGCGGCGGCCCTGCTGGGGATTGCCGGCATCGTGACCGCATTCGTCCTGGGTGCGGTCGACCCGCAACCCTGCGATCGGCCGGCGAGCACCGTAGCGGTGGTGTCGATCGTGCTCACCATCCTCGGGGCACTGGGCGTCGGTGGCGGGTGGGCGTACAGCCTGCGGGCGAACTGGGTGGTCCTGGCGACGCTGGCGACGGTGGATGTCTGGATCGTCTATGTGGCACTGCTCCTGGGCATCGGCAATCCGGAGTCCCTGCAGGCCCTGGTGGTGCTCGCCTTCGCCATCCATGCCTGCTGCACCGGCGTCGCCGGAAGGTGGTCGTTCAACGCCGTCGACCTGGATCCGATCGGGCGGGCGAAGGCCGGTGAGGCCGGCCGCACGCTCGGCGCCGTATGGGTGTTCCTCGCAACCTATTCGGTGCTCGCCTGGTTTCGTGGCGACAACGATGTCTTTTCCAGCGGCGCCGGATCGGCAGTTGTGGGTGCGCTCACCGTGGGGGCATTGGCGGTGACGATGGGCAGTGGTTACACGAAATATGCCGAAGCGATACACGGATCGCCCGCGATGCCGCCGCCGGTACCGCAGAAACCCGCCGAGACCACCCCGGAACAACCCGCGGGCGACACCGGGTAGCGGGGCGGTTCAGGGGTACTGGTAGTGATCGCCGTCGTGGTGCCGCCGGCGCTGGCACGGGCGCGGATCCTCGGCGTAACCGCAGCGCGGGGTGTGGCAGCTGGCACACCGTGCGACGCGCTCGTGCGGGTCGAAAAGCCGTGCGATCATGACGATTTCCCAATGATGGTCGCAGTCGTCCTTGGTCGGGCGATTCTCCCAGTCCCAGGGCCACGCGGGTTCGATGCGATGGTCGTGCCGCACCGTTCTGGACCGTGGCGACGTTGCCGTGTCCATCTGAACCACCCTCGTCCTCGTCAAGGAAGTTCTGCGGCTTTTTCGACGACAATGCCGAAAAAGGATGTCGGCAGGCCCACCGAGGTGAACAACCTGCCAACAAATGGAATATAACTCGCGATTCGCGCACGGGCGAGGGTCCAACGACCCCACGATCGGGTCGATTGTCACGCGTCGCAATGACCGCTGTGGACGTCGCGACGCACAGCTGTCCCCGTCGGAGGACGGAAGGTCCGTCATCGGGGGCCGAGGACACACCGACTCGTGATCATCCCGATGGATCAGGCTGTCGATCACGGCGTCAGAAGCCGACTGTCGTACCCCGCTGGCATCATTCGCGGTACCGAGTTCCCGTCAGCCACGGGCAGCAGGGTCGCGGTGACGAGTCGGGTCATCCCGGCCGTCGGAGAAGGAGACAGCGCATGGAAACGACCGGATTGCCGGCCCTGCAACGGCTCGCCGAACTGGACCTGTCGGTGGAGATCATCGCCGCCACCCTGCGGCGCGCAGACAGTGCGGCCGACGGCTGCAGCGACCTCGATCCGCCGATCCTGCAGGGTTTGTTGCGGTGGGCCCGCGCCACCCGATACCTGCGCGAACAACTGGTACCCACCGGCTGGTCGTTCGACAATCCGCGGAACCTGGCGCGGACGATCCATCCCTCGGGCGAGTTCGCGGTGGTGATCGCCACCGGCGACGACCAGACCGGCAGGCCGGACGCCACAGCCGGGCCCCGGCATCCGCGCGGCTATGCCACCGAGCAGGCGGTGGCGGCGAACAGCCAGCTGTCGTTCGATTTCGGCTCGCTGCTGCAGGTCACCCGCACCGGCCAGGTCGCGGGGTTGAACCCGCTGCGCACCTGGCTGCTGCTGTTCACCTCGGACCGGGACAACTTCTTCGTCGAACTGTCGATGCCGGAGGCCTATGAGGACGGGCGCATCACGGCATGGACCGAGCGCATCCTGCTGCCGGCCATCCCACGCCGGCCCAGCGCGGCGTCCTTCGGAGGCGCCGTGCTGCCGCAGGTGCTGCTCGATACGGTCACCGGCGGACCGGCGCTGGCCGGGGCCGATCCGGGACGGGCGGATCTTGGTCGGCAGGGGGCGCGATGACGGCGGCACGGACCGACGCGGGACGCGACACGCCGCGCCGGATCGTTGATCCCCCCGCCGCGGGGCGGTATCAGGAGGGAATGCGTAGGCACCGGGTCAATTCGTCGAGCCTGGAATCGGTCGGTTTCGACCCGGCGACGAACGAGCTGGAGATCCGGTTCCGGGCCGGCGGCGTCTACCGGTATGCGGTACCGCGCCGGATCTACCGCGAGCTGATGGAGGCGAGCAGTCTGGGTGCGTTCTTTGCGCGCCGGATCAGGCACGCCTACCCCGGCTGGAAGGTGCAGGCCTGACCGGACCGACGGTCAGCGGTCAGTTCCCGCGTTGCACGGTGCGCTCGGCCAGGGTGACCAGATCGGTCGCGCCCAGCCCGGGCCAGCCGTGCAGAACCGACTGCCATCGCCGGGGGATCGCCGAACAGCCCCAGCGGGCGCCCACCAGGCTCCCGGCGATGGCCGCTGTCGTGTCGGTGTCGTTGCCAGCACGCACCGCCAGGTCCAGCGCCCGCTCGACATGGGATGGGCCGCCGTTCTCGGCGTGGGTGATCGCCCACCACGCCGTTTGCAACGCATGCACCACCCACCCGTTGTTGCCGAACTCCGCCGGGGTGGCGGAGTCGGCCTGCGCCTCGTCGAGCCTGGCGCCCCAGAACTCGGCCGGTTCGGGCGGTGCGACGTCGAGATAGCCACGGACACCGTCGAAGGTGCCGTGCAGGACGGCGTGCCGGATGGCGAACGACCACAACTGGCAGGCTTGCGCCGCGCGACGGTCGGCGTGCGTCAGTTCGCTCACCTGGCGGGCAGCGTCCAGGCACGCCTGCTCGTCGTCGAGGAATGCCAGCCCGACGGCAGCGGTGCGCATCAGGGATCCGTTGCCGGCCGTCCGGCCCGGGATGGCGCGGGCCGTCGCCGTCATGCCCGCGGCTGTTCGATCCCGTGCGGCCAGCACCATGCGGGTCTGGGTTCCGACGTCCTTGGGTCCCCCGTTGAACCAGGCCAGGAAGCCGGCGGCGACAGCGTCCAGGCCTTCCGCGGTGCGGAGGTCCACGCCTGCCGCGGTGACCATCGCGACGGCCACCGTCATCGCGGTGTCGTCGGTCCATTCGCCGGGGGCGAAGTTGAACGGGCCGCCGCCGACCATGTCGATGACGGTGTCCGCTGCCGGGTATCCGAACTCGTAGCCCGCGCCGAGCGCGTCTCCCGTCGCGGTGCCGACAAGGGCACCGGCGGCGCGATCGGACTGTGCCTCGTCGAGATCCATCTGTCTCCTTGTCCGGACCTGTCGTCCGGCCACCCGATCGGGAGGTCACCGGTCCTGCGCGGACGCCATGTCCTGCCGGCAACCGGCGCCGCATTGAGGATGCCCGGACCCGCGCCGGGACGGCGCACCGAGAGGCTCGCAGGATTACCCACATCACACACCCGGCGCACGACGCGGGCCGGCCACCGATCACGACGGTGCCGATCACGACGGTGCCGATCACGACGGTGCCGATCACGACGGTGCCGATCACGACGGTGCCGATCACGACGGTGCCGATCACGACAACGCCTACCGTGGAATCCATGTCCGCCGACACCAGCGCCCCGGCCCTCGCCCACCACCAGATCGCCTGGCTCGGAACAGCCCAGCCGGACAACCGGACGCTGCCCACCCTCGTCCTGCTGCACGGATACGGGTCCAACGAGCAGGACCTGATCTCGCTGGTCCCCGCCATGCAGATGTTCCTGCCGGGGACCAACGCCCGGGTGATCGCCGTGCGCGCTTCCCATCCGGCGCCGGGACGATCACGCGGGTTCTCCTGGTTCCCGGGGTCCGTCATGGCGCAGCCGCCCATCATCGCCATCGCCGACACCGCCGACCGGGTCGCCGACGTGATCCGGCACCACTCCGACCGGGCCGTGGTTCTCGGCTTCTCCCAGGGGATGTGCACCGCCATCACCGTGCTCCGCCGTCATCCCGAGCTGGTCACCGGCCTGGTCGGGCTCAGCGGTTTCATGTTCGACGACGACCATCCCGGCGATGCCCGGCTGGCGGTGGCCGCGGCGACCGGCACCGGCGTGCCGGCATTCGTCGGGTACGACCCGGCCGATCCGATGATCCCGGCGATCGCCAACCGCTGGGCGCTGACATTTTTGCGGACGCACACCCAGCTCGAGGAACACAGCTACCCCGGCATGGGTCACAGCGTCTCGATGCCGGAAATCGCCGACCTCACCAGCTTTCTCAGATCACTGCTGATCTGACGGGGCCGACGCAGCCCGCGCTCGGGTGGTCGATCGACAGCGGTCGCGAGCACCGGCTCACCCCGGGTGCTGGTCCCGCACACGGTGCAGCAGCCAATCCTTCCGGGTCCGGATCAGCGCGTACCGGATCGAATCCCGCTGCCCGTGCAGGGTGAACAGGATGCGTCGTTCCGTGCGGTCGAGTTCCTCCCACCAACCGGTGTCGGCGATGAACTTGTCGGCGTCGGTGTAGTCGAGGTGGTCGAGGTCGTGGTCGGAAACCTCGACCGCCAGCCGGTTCTCGGCGGGGTCGGTGGGCAGCCCCTTCGGGACCGCCCAGGACCGCAGAACCCCTCCCTCCTCCAGGCGGAGGTCGAAGTGCGGCCGGGGCCGGCGGTGATCGTGCAACACGAAAGCCGGGCGGACCGCCGCGATCGGCCGATCTGCCGCCGGCTGCTGACCCGTCATCCCGTCAGGATGCCGGTAGCGGCGCGGTAGTCCCACAGCGGCCCGGGCGGTCGGTGCCGCTCGCCACCGGCACTTGTCCCTCCGCCGTCTTCGAACGTATGTTCGAGACATGTCCGGACACGCCGTCTCCGAGCGGCGTCCCGACGACTGCCCAGGTGGCCACGCCTACGCCGGTGGGTGGGTGATCATCGGCTGGGAGCCGTGCGGCTGCACGGCCGGGCACACCGGGCACCGCACGTACTGGTGCCTGCGCTGCGGTCACGTCCTGGATGTACCGCCATGTTTCCGGGTGGGCATCGGAACGTCGGAGGCACTGGGCATCGGGCGGCCCAACTGGGCCCGACCGGGCGATGCTCAGGAGAGAGAGAACTCCCCGGAGCCTGGACAATGAGGTGGGCGCCGGGGACGCATCTCCCTCGCGACAGCTGCTACCCGACGAGAGGAGGACCCGTGGACGGCCCTTGGACCTTCTTCGATGTCGGGATCTGGATCGTTTTCCTGGCCTGGGGCATCGCGATTCACCTCTGCCAGGGCGACACCGCCTGACGGGCCGAGGAGCGGACGTCGGTCAACCGACGGGCGACCTCAGACGAGCGCCGCGCTGGTACCGGTCAGCAACCGAAACCACCGGCCGCCATAGGGTTCCAGCGGAATCTCCAGCCCTCCGTCGTCGGCGACGGTGAGTTCGGTGCTGTGGTCGAACAGGTCGACACAACGGGTACCCGGTTCGGTCCCGGGCAGGGACAGCGAGACCTGCTCCGCCGACGAGCCCAGGTTGTGGCACAGCAGCAAGCTGCCGCCGGCCCAGTCGCAGCGGTGCGCCAACACCGACGGCACGGCGTGTTCGAGAATCGACACCGCACCCCAGCCCAATTCCGGGGATTCACGGTAGGCGCGGATTCTTTTCCGCAGGAAGGAGAACAGCGAATCCGGGTCGTGACGCTGGTCGACGACGTTCACCTGATCCGGTCCGTAGGGTTCGGCTGGGAACGGCCGGCAGATCAGCGCCGGATCCTTGGCGGTGCTGAATCCGCCGAGCGCTCCGGAGTGCCATTGCATCGGCGTCCGGACGGCCATTCTGCCGTCAAGGTCGAGGTTCTCGCCCATCCCGATTTCCTCGCCGTAGAACAAGGTCGGCGTGCCGGGCAGGGACAGCGTCAGGCTGTAGGCCAGGCGCAACCTGCGGGCGTCACCGTCGAGCATCGGGGGCAACCGGCGGCGCAGCCCGCGCCCGTAGAGTTGCATGCCCTCGTCGGGCCCGAAGGCGGCGAACACCTCCTGACGCTCTGCGCCACTGAGCTTGTCGAGGGTGAGCTCGTCGTGATTACGGGCGAACACCGCCCACTGTGAATCGCTGGGGCTCTTCGGCCTGCCCATCAGCGCGGACCGCAGCGGCCCGGCCTCCTCGCGGGCCAGGCTCAGGTACATCGCCTGCATCGTCGGGAAATCGAACAGCATGGTGAGCTCGTTGCCGTTCTCGTCGCCGAAGAATTCCAGCGCATCGGTGTGCGGGAGATTCACCTCGCCGAGCAGGATCGCCTCACCGTTGCGGCGGTTGAGGAATGACCGCAGATCGCGCAGGTAATCGTGCGGCTGCGGCAATTCCTCAGCGCCACCGTCGATACCGCTGGTCTCCAGCAGGAAGGGCACCGCGTCCACCCGGAACCCGGAGAGCCCCAGTTCCATCCAGAATCCGATGATGCGGGTGATCTCGTCCCGAACGGCGGGGTTCGCGACGTTCAGATCGGGTTGGCTGCGGTAGAACCGGTGCAGGTAGTACTGCCCGGTCTTGCGGTCCTTCTGCCAGATGCTGGTTTCCCGGTCTGGGAACACGACGTCACCCGGCTGCTCCGGTCCCGGCTCGTCACGCCACACATACCAGTCCCGGTACGGCGAATCCAGCGACGACCGGGACGAGACGAACCACGGGTGCTGCGCGCTCGTGTGGTTGACCACCAGGTCGGCGATCACCTTCAGACCCTTGCTCCGCGCCGTCCGGATGAACTCCACGAAATCACCCAGCGTTCCGAAACGCGGGTCCACGCTGTAGAAGTCGGTGATGTCGTAGCCGTCGTCGACGTCGGCTGTCGGGTAGAACGGCATCAGCCAGATCACCGTGACGCCGAGTTCGACCAGGTGGTCCAGGCGCTCGGACAGGCCGGCGAAGTCGCCGATGCCGTCGCCGTTGGAGTCGTAAAACGTCTGGACGTCCAGGCAGTAGACGACGGCCGTCTTCCACCACAGGTCACCGGTGCGGGATGCCCTCATGCCGCGACCTGCAATTCCGGCAGCACCTTGTGGCCGAAGGTCTCGAGGAACGTGTCGTTGTCGGAGCCGACATGGTGCAGGAACAACTCGTCGATACCGAACTCGAGGTACTCCAGCAGCCACTGGAGGTGGCGGCCCGGATCGGACGAGATCCGCACGTTGTGAGCCACTTCCGACGGCGGAACGTGCCGGGTCGCGGCCTCGAACTGCTCCGGGGTCTCCAATTCCCACGCCAGCGAGGTGGGCACGCAATTGCCGCGCCACTGCTCGACGGCGATGGCGAGTGCCTCGTCGTCGGTGTCGGCGTAGGACAGGTGGATCTGCAACCGCACCGGTCCGCGCCCGCCGGCGTCGCGGTAGGCGTCGACCACCCTCCGGAGGGTGTCCGGTGGCTGATTGACGGTGATCAACCCGTCCGCCCAGCCGGCCGCCCAGGCCGCTGTCTCCGGGCTCATCGCGCCGGCGACGAGTTCGGGCGGTTGTTCCGGCAGTGACCACAGCCGGGCGCGGTCGACGACGATGTGCCCGCGGTGGCTGACCTCCTCGCCGCGCCACAGTGCCCGCATCACCTCCACGCATTCCCGCAGCCGGGCCATCCGCTCGGCCTTGACCGGCCACCGGTCCCCGGTGACGTGCTCGTTCAGCGCCTCACCGCTGCCGAGCGCCACCCAGGGCAACCGTCCGGGAAACATCGCTGCGGTGGTCGCCATCGCGTGCGCGGAGATCACCGGGTGGTAGCGCTGCCCGGGAGCATGGAAGGCGCCCATCGGGACATGATCGGTGGCCTGCAGAGCGGCGCCGAGCCAGGTCCAGGTGAAACCCGAGTGACCCTGGGCGCTGGTCCACGGCGCCAGGTGGTCGGAGCACATGACGGCATCGAACCCGGCCTGCTCCGCGCGGACGGCGTCCCGCAACAATCGGCGGGGGTGGACCTGTTCGTGGGAGGCGTGGAATCCGATGGCGACCATGCCCGCTGCGGTTCCCCGCTCACCGCGTTGCGAAACGGGCGAAAGTTCTCAGCAGGCCGCACCGATGACGGCTCCGCTCACCAGGTCAGCGGCACGGGCAGCTGACCGGGGTGCATCGAACCGTGCACCTCCGCACGGTGCGGAGCGATGAACTCCTGCCCGTACGGGCCGTGCACGACGATGCCGCTGAACACCGCGACGGACCCTCGTCCGCTGCCCGTCATGCCGCCGATCTCCATCAGGTCCGCCAGTGCGGTGTCCCGGGCCAACGCGGTCAGACCGGCAAGGTCGGGGACGCCGTCCCGCAGGATTGTCGGAGCCAGACGCGTTCGCAGCAAACTCATCTCGGGATCGAGCCGGTCGTACTCCAGACGCAGGTCGCCGGACCGGATCTCCTGGAGAAAGCCGACCAGCGGCCCGCAGGCGGGTGAGGTCTCGGTCTGCCCGGGCCGGTGGACGACACCGACGGTGCCGTCGATGGCAATGCCGAGGTGCGGCATCACGAACAGCACGAACCGACGGCGTGCCTGGTCGGGGGCATGGCCCACTGCGGCCGCCAGCCCGCTCCGGCCGGCCAGCACCATTCCGCCGAGCGAGCCAACGGCGTAGTGCGGCCCCCAGGCCCGGTCGACCATTTCGGTGAACCCGACCAGGAGCTCGTCCCGGCAGGTGGCGATGACGGGCAGGGTGTCGCCACTGGGGAAGCCGGCGGCGCGGGCCGCCGCGGCCGTCCTGGTGACGTACTCGTCGGCCGGCAGGATCCCGGGCAGCAACCGGTCCGCCGCCGCCAGCCACGGTGTTTCGCTCATGGGCCGTCGCAATCGCCATGGTCGGGAGCGTGAGCACCAGCAGCATAGGTGCGGCGCCCCGTGCGGGTGCGTTGATCGCTACCGCGCTCGTCAGCGATCCGTCGCAGAGGGTCAGCCCGGCTGCCATCCGCGTGATCGGCGGCAGGACGCCGGACAGCGATCACGCGACACCGGCATCGCGGATCAGTGGCGGACTGCTGCCGTCGCGCGGCTGCGCCCACCCCGGCACTGCACCGGCGGTCGCCCGTTCGACCCTTGTCATGTCTTCACCCCAATATCTTCCCCAGCAATATCTCCCCGGCAGCGCGACTGCCCGCGACAAACGGCCGCCGTCGCATCCTCGAGCGTCGCCCGGTCGGGTGAGGTCCGGTAGAGCCGAACGTCCCCGCCGACCGGAGAAATTTTCGAAGCGCGAGACCCCGGCTATTTTGCTGCCTCCCGATGAGTTCACTGGGCTCCGCCATTTGCTACACTCAGTAGATACTCAATTACCCTCTGTTACATATCGGCGAATACCTGGCCCGTCCTCGGACGGGCCGCTGACAAACGACACCCGCGGCCAGCGAAGGAGCGCCATGGATGCCTCCCGGGCGTGCGCGGAGATCGGCAGTGACTCGTGATGGGCGGGCAAGCCGTCGGTGGGGTCGGCGGCGGTCCCGGTGCCGACGACGCTGTGAAGATCCCCGTCGAGCTGACCCGGGACGAACTCGCGGAGCTGATCGACCAGTACCACACCGCCCCCTGCGGGCTGCTGTCCAGCACGCCGGACGGCGTCGTGCTCCGGGTGAACGACACGTTCCTGAACTGGACCGGTTACACCCCGGACGAGATCATCGGACGGCCCTTCCAGGAGCTGCTGACCGACGGCAGCCGGCTGCTGTACGAGAGCCGGCTGGTCCCTTCGCTGCGGCGCAGCAAAGAGGTTCGCGAGATCGCCCTGGTGCTGCACTGCGCGGGACGGGAAACGTTGCCGGTACTCGCGAATTCCGCTCTGCGGGCGGCGGCCGGGGATCACCCGATGATCATCAGGACCGCCGTTTTCGACGCCACCGGGCGGCAGGACCACGAGCGCGAGTTGCTCGCCGCACGTCGCTCGGCGGAGCAATCCGACGCCAGACTCGCTGTGCTGCAGGAATCGTCGGTAACCTTCGGTGAGGCGCGCAGCACCGACGCGTTGTCCGCGCTGTTGGCCGAGACGGTGCGCGGAGCACTGGATGCCACCGTCGCGACGATGATGATCCTGGACCGGTATACCGGCGAGCTGCAGGCGGTCGGCGCCACCTACCCGCTGGGTTCGACCGCGGCGATCGATTCGGATCGCCCAGAGGCGACAGCGGTGCGCACCGGGTCTGTCATCACCATCCCAACGACACTGGAGGCTCCGCCTGAGATCGGCGCGGCCCTGCGCGCCGCCGGGCTCGAGGGCGTATCGGTTGTTCCGTTGTTCGACGAACACCAACCGTTCGGTGCGCTGGCTTGTTTCTTCGCCCGCCGGCGCGATCTGGACGAGCACGAGCTGGACCTGCTGACGGCGTTGACCCGGCTGGCCGCCCAGGCGCTGCAACGGATCCGCCTGCAGGAGCAGACGGAGTTCCAGGCGTTGCACGATCAGCTGACCGGGTTGGCGAATCGGCAATTGCTGCAGTACCGGCTGACCCAGGCGCTGAACCGGGCGGCCCGTCATCGCCGGTCGTTGGCCGTCATCTTTCTCGACCTCGACGGCTTCAAGTCGATCAACGACGAGCTGGGCCACCTGGTGGGTGACGTTGTGCTGGAACAGGTGTCCGAACGTCTGCTCGCGTCGGTCCGAGCAGGTGACACCGCGGCCCGCTTCGGCGGGGATGAGTTCGTGGTGTTGTGCGAGGACACCGACACCGCCGCTGCGGCGGTCGTCGCCCGGCGGATCCGGAGCGAGGTGCGGCGGCCGCTGGACGGCGCGGCGGCGGAGTTCTCGCTCACCGCAAGCGCCGGGGTGGCGGTGTACATCCCGGCAGGCGGGCCGGTACCCGCGCCCAAAGCCGTTCTGCGACGGGCCGATGCGGCGATGTACCGGTCGAAGGCGGCGGGCAAGGACCGGGACACAGTGGTCGAGATCTGAGCCGACGACCAGAATGGCGTCGTGCGCCTGCTGATCATCGCCGACACCCACATCCCGGCGCGGGCGAGGGAGCTCCCGTTGCAGGTCTGGGACGAAGTGGCAGCGGCCGACATCGTCGTGCATGCCGGCGATTGGGTGAGCCCGGGCCTGCTGGACCAGCTGGAAGCACGCGCAGCCCGGCTGATCGGTGTGTACGGCAACAACGACGGCGCGGAGCTGCGCAGCCGCCTGCCCGAGGTCGCCCGGGAGACCCTCGACGGTCTCCGTCTCGCCGTCGTCCACGAGACCGGCGGCAAGTCGGGCCGCGAGCTCCGGGCCGACCGCGACCACCCCGACGCCGACCTGCTGATCTTCGGGCACAGCCACATCCCGTGGGACACACTCAGTCCGGCGGGGATGCGGCTGTTGAACCCGGGTTCGCCCACCGATCGGCGACGGGAGCCGGCCTGCACCTATTTCACCGCCTCGATCGTCAGTGGCCGGTTGACCGATGTGCTGCTGCACCGGTTGCCGGCCAGGACGGCGGGCAACCGATCGTGAGGATCAGCGCGCCGAGACCCGCACCCGGTGTACTCCGTCTCCGGCGTCGGCGGCGTCCCGAACCAGGCGTTCACCGCGTACAGCGACGAACCGAAGCCGGCCACCGTCGTCGGGACCATGAAGCCGGGGCTGGTGATGTATCTGGTGACCGTCTCCGACAGGTACTCGCGGGCCAAGTCGATGACGGTGATGCGATTGAGCTGATTCTGCACCGCGTACGGCCCTACGGCGACGCTTCGATGCCGTTGAAGTTGAAGCCCTCCCCGCAGCCGACGTCCCCGCTGAGCGACAGCGTCTGGAAGTCGTCCGCCGACGGCAGCCTTCGGCCCGGACCGAGCGGCACCACAGTGCAGCACGGGATTCAGCGAATCGGTGAAAGTAGGCGGCGTCCCTGGTGACCACCGCATTGTTGATGAAGGCCGTTCCCGCGGCGGCGAACTGGTAGGACCGCAGGAGTTTGCCGGAGGCTGCGTCGTAGATGCCGCCGACCCGTCGGTCGCACCGGAGACGAAGAGCCAGTTGCGGTTGTCGACCTCCGTGCCTGCGGCGACCAGTCCGCTCTTGCCCGGCACGAGGACCGCCCCGTTCCCGGTGCGGAGATCGCCACGGTTGGTGGCCCCATCCACCAATGACCCGACCTGGAAGGAGGTTCCGCGGCCGGTGGAGATGCCCTCGGGTTGGAAGCCGTCCGGGAGGCCGATCACCGCCGGGAACCGCTCCTGGTGTGCGAGGGTCGATCAGGGCGGGGACACCCAGCTCCGTCACGGCCATACCGCTCCGTTCGCGGGCCCTCGTGACCTGCCTGCTGGTCAGCCCGACATGGGATCCGACGACCACCACGCCGTGCCCACCGGGATGCCCGTTCGCCCAGATCTGTTGCGAGGTCAGCGACCCCCCTGCGGTTCCACACCGGCGAGCACCCGTGGGAACGACGGCCCGCCCCGGTAGGCGAAGGACTTGCCTGCGGCCCTGGGCTTCCAAAATTCGAGAACGACGATCTCGAGATCGGCGTAGTCGATGGCGTTCACGACGACGAAGGCGCCGCCGTTGACTCCCCGGGAATCCCCGCAACCCGGTCCACTCCCCCGGTGCGGATATCCGTCAGGGTGATGGTGTGCACCTCATCGGCGATGATTGTGCCGTGGCTCCTCTCCGCGAGGAAGTGCCGCAGGTTGGACGACGAACAAGTGAAGGTGGCGTCCCGCGCGAACTCGGTGACGCCCACCGGGATTGCCTCGCCACCCGCGATGGCCCAATGAATGTTCCCGGCGGTGAACCTGCCCGCTTCGAAATAAGCCGGAACGAGCAGCACACCGTCGAACGCCCGCCCGGTGACCCGTCGTCGGGCCGCGTCGATCGCGCGTAGCTCGGGAAGGATGTGGCCGCGCAGGGTGGAGTCCCCGCGACTGACCACCTCGACCGGTGTACCCAGTCGCTGTGCCATGTCGTAGAGACCTGTCGCAACCCCGAGGGTGAGTTCGACGGCCGCCTTCTCGGGGAGGCTGCGGGTGCCGGTGAGGATGAAGCAGGTGGAACCGGGCGCCGCCAAGGCAGCGGCGTATTCGGCGTCCTCGAAGACGGTGACGACCAAAACGTCATGGACGGTCTGTGATCCCGTCGGGTCGTCGTCAAGGACGGCGATGCGGCGTCCGGCGGCGGTGTCGGCGGCCCGGATCCGTTCCCGCGCGGCCCGGTTCGTGTCGAATCGGAGGGGCCGCCGCGAGGATCTCCGCCGCATTCATTGCACGGGCACCGCTTTTGGGGCTCGGTGAGGTGGCGATGCGGGTCGCTGCCCGGTTTGATCTTCGGGCCGCATGGGGTGAGCATGCACGCCGACCGCCTGAATCACCAGGAATCCGGGTGTCCTGAGCTCCCGGTGAGCCTCCGGACCGTGGCGGTCTGCCGATCGGCGTCGGCGAAGTCCGCGTCGGCGTCGGCGAAGTCCGCGTCCGCGTCGGCGAAGTCCGCGTCCGCGTCGGCGAAGTCCGCGTCGGCGTCGGCGCCACTGCCCTGCGTCGCGCGGACGAGGAGGGCCGCTGCGGCCGCGACGAACGCGAGGGCCAAGTTCGGCGAGCGACGAGCGGATACTCCGACCGGAGCGATCTGCGAGGGATGCTCGCACCGCGACAGATCCGCCTGTGGACATCTTCCGTTCGACCGAGCGGGTTGTTATACTCGAACACATGTTCGAGTCTCAGCCTCTATCCGCCGATGGCATCCCGATGTCGTCGGCGGAGCTGGCCCGGTTCGTGGACCGGCTGGCCGCGGTGAACGTCGCCGCGGGAGACGCGGAGCTGATCGATCAGATCACCCAACTGGAACGGATCAAGTCGGCGTGCGCCGCCGCGCAGGCAGCGTTGACCCTGGCGTTCGTGACCTCCCGAACCGCCGGGCTGACCGCCACCCAACTCAAGGAAGAAGGCACCCACCGCAGCATCGGCGCGCAGGTCGCGCTGGCCCGGCGGGACTCACCGTTCCGCGGCGGCCGGCACGTCGGCCTGGCCAAGGCACTGATCCGGGAAATGCCGCACACCTACCGGGCGCTGCGGACCGGGACGATCAGCGAATGGCGGGCCACCCTGCTGGTAAGGGAAACCGCGTGCCTCACCACCGCCGACCGCGGCATCGTGGACACCGAACTCGCCCCCCGGCTCGCGTCCATGGGCGACCGGCGCACCGCGCACGCCGCCGCGCTGATCGCGCAACGGCTCGACGCGGCCAGCTGCGTGAAACGCAACCGCAAAGCCACCAGCGACCGGCGGGTCAGCATCCGCCCCGCCCCCGACACCATGGCCTACCTCACCGCCCTGCTCCCCGTCGGGCAGGGCGTCGCCGTCTACGCCGCACTGACCCGGCACGCCGACCTCGGCGCCGCCACCGGCGACCCCCGCGGCCGCGGACAACTCATGGCCGACGAACTCGTCCACCGCATCACCACCCCGGCCAGTCCGGCACCGGGCTCCACGGGAACAGCACCGGCCGGCACCGCGGCGAATGCCTGCCCCAACGAGGGTGACCCGGCGGCGACCAAGCCCAACAACGGTGCGGTTCCCCGGTCGGGCGACGAATCGCAGCAGGACGACGACACCGACGATGGTGACGATGGTGACGATGGTGACGACCTGACGGGCACCGTGCCGGCCGGGGTGAACATCGACATCCAACTCGTGATGACCGACCACACCCTGCTCGGCAAGGACGACGAACCCGCCATCCTCACCGGATACGGACCCATCCCCGCAGAAATCGCCCGCCGGCTCATCCGCACCGCCCCACCCGAGGTGAAAACGTTCATCCGCCGCCTCTACACCCACCCCGACACCGGACAACTACTCACCGGCGACACCAAACGCCGCACCTTCACCCCCAGCATGCGGCGCTACCTCATCGCCAGAGACCGCACCTGCCGCACCCCCTGGTGCGACGCACCCATCCGGCACGCCGACCACATCACCGCGCACCACGACCACGGCCCCACCATCATCGACAACGGCCAAGGCCTGTGCGAACGATGCAACTACACCAAACAATCACCCGGCTGGCACAGCCGCGTCGACCCCGACGGCACCACCATCACCACCACCACACCCACCGGGCACACCGCCCGCAGCGAACCACCCCCACCACCACGATCCGAACCCTGGGCACATCCGAACCATGGGCACGATCCGAACCCTGGGTCGAAATCACCTGGCTGTACGCGGACCTCGACGATCCGGTTCCGGCGTGATGAGACTCAGAGCCTCCGCGAGCACAGCGAGCGCAGAGCCCGCCCCGCCAGGACGGGCGACGACAAGGACTAATTCGGACACGTGCATTAGATTTTGCGCCGTTAACGGTACGCAGCATTTATCGGATATGGGTCGCGCGGGTTTTCGACCTGGCAGTGGACCGACTTGTCAGCGAGGGGCCGCATGGGCATAATGAGCAACGGCAACTAGTTACGCGGGCAACAATTGAACGTCGACGAACCATAGTGGCGTGGCGCGGGGTACGCGCCAAGTCGGGGTATGGCTCCTGGACGGACACCGCGGTTCGTAGTAGTGGGAAGCTTCTGTCTGGCAGGGGGTTTCGGGCAGGAGCTTCCCACCGCCTCTTCTGCGCACCAGTGATACGTCAACCTGTCAGAAATGGTCGGACCTCCGATTGCATTAAGACCGGAATACGCGGCCATCAAGCTGTGGCCGAAGCCGTGATCCTCTCGCACATTGCGCGAGGTGCCAGGAAGGCCACCACGGGTCGTCCAGGTCGGTGCGCGCCGCCGGCGCCGGGCCGCATCCTTCGGGAGGGTCAGAAGTTGTCGCCGGTCCGCCACGCCATTTCCTGCAGCACCATGGAGTTCCCGTCGGGATCCTGGAACCAGGCGTACCGGACGCCGCCTCCCACGTCCACGACGTCACCAACGTCGACGCCCCGCCCGATCAGTTCCTCGCGCGAGCGCTCAATACTGTCGACGACAAGGTGCAGTCCCTTCTGCGTTCCCGCTGTCATATCGGAGATGTCGTTCAGACCGGTGCCGATCACGATCGAGCAGGCCGAACCGGGCGGCGTCAGTTGCACGACTCGCACCCCCGGAGCCGGCTGCACATCCACGTCGAGAGCGAACCCGACCTTCTCGGTGTAGAACGACTTCGCCCGATCGATATCGGTGACGGGTACCGGCACGAGTTCGAGTTTCATCTGCATATTGCTGTCCTTCCGTTGGACTGTCAGCCCGCATCGCATGCGGCTGTACCCGTTGACTCTGCCGGCGTTGTCAACTCATCGGTTGACTACAAATTCGGCCTCGGAACCGGCGCCGTGCGTCAGCCGGTGAGCTTGTCCAGGCGCTGCAGGAGCTCGTGGGCCGCCAGCTCGATGTCCTTGTGGCGCCATTCCGAGGCGCGGTAGACGCAGGCGATCAGCCCGGTGCGATGGACACGACGCAGGTCGCCGTAGACGAACGCGTACCGCGCCTTGGTCTCATCGTTCGCGCCGTCCGTGAGACCGAGATGCCATGCGGCGTAGTCATCCCACGAATGCGACTTGAGATATTCGTTCTCGGCTGCTGCGTTGGGCTGGACGTCGCCCCAGTCGCTGTCGAGCACGTACTGCCGGGCGTCGATCAATTTCTCGGCCCGGGCGACCGCGCGGGTGTTCAGGAGGTACTTGGCCACGCTCCTACGGTAAGCGATTGCCGGCCACCCCGGCGCGCGGTACGGCACGGCGCAGTCCCGCCTCGTGCCGCGCTCGCCGCGAGACCGCGGCGCCCGTCGGAAGCAGTTCGGCCGACCGGCACCCTCTACCCTGAGCGGCATGGCCACCGAGCCACCCGACACCAAGCAGACGGACGCGCAAACGCACGCCGAGCCCTCCGGCCCTGAACCCGACAGCGCCGATCAAGCGGCCGCCGGGCTGACCGAGGCGGACCAACTGCCCGAGCGTCATGCCCAGTTCGGGGCGGAGGCCTTCGAGCAGGACGACCGGCTACGGCTGTTCGCCTTCGCCACCGCCGAGAAGAGTCGGCACTACTTATGGGCGCTTCGCGCCATGGAGCACAGTCGCGCCAATTATGTCGTCCTCCTGCACGCGGGCGAGGTCGTGAACGCGCTGCAACAACTCCGCGCCGAACACGGCGGGCGAGCGGACGTACCCGATCTCGGTGCCGATGAACTCACACCATTGCTGGATCAGCTGTACCTGTGGGGTCTGCTGGAGCGCAGCTACGACGGTGCGCGGGCGGCAAGCCTCGTCGAATACCGCAACCGTCACTACGTCTACCAGTTCAGCCAAACCGGCTACCGTGTCTACCGCGCCGTCGAGGACGTCCTCGGGGCGCGGATGGACGACGTCGCCTTGTCCCGGTTGGTACTCCCGGAATTGCTCGCCGACCTCCACGAGCTCGCCGCCGCGAACCGGTCCGGGGACGCGGAAATGGTGTACCGCAAATTGGATCGCCTGGACAGGGCGCTGGCCGATATGGCGCAGCGGGCCGCCCGGTTCTACCTGATGTTGTCCGAGCTCAGCCATTCCACGGAATCCAGCGCCGAAGTGTTTCTCGCGCACAAGGACGCCCTGCTGGCCCATCTCCGCGAATTCGCGTTCGAGTTGGAGAGGTATACGCCCCGATTGGCGGCCGCGGTGGCCGATGTCGCGGCCACCGGTGTCGAGCAACTGCTCGACCGTGCGGCCGAGCAGGACGAGCGCATCTTCCGCTCGCCGGCGGATCGGTTGGCCGACTGGCGTCAACGGTGGACGGGCCTGGTGCAGTGGTTCACGGCGGACACCACGGGCCTCGGCGCCTCGGCCGAAGCCGGCGTGAGCGTCACCCACCGCCCGCGGAAAAGTGAGGCGGACCGTCTGCAGGACGGCACGATCAGCGCCGTCTCGGCGGTTCTGGCCCTGCTGCGCAGGGTGACCGAGGCGCGCAGGGGTGGGGTCAGCAGGGAGAGCCAGCTCCGTCACCTCGCCGCGTGGTTCACCCGCACGCCGGATCTCGACGCCGCGCACGCCCTGTTCGATGTGGTTTTCGACATGGCCCAGCCCCGGCACGTCAGCGGGGTGCACGCGGATCCGGAGCTGATCCCGATTCGGCGCAGCTGGTGGGAGGCGCCGCCTGTCGAGGTCTCCCGAACCCTGGTCGAGAAGGGCCAGAACGCCGCACCCGGGGCACCGGCCCGGCTCGACCGCAACGAGGCGGCACGGCGGCGGATGCACGAGGCGCAGGCCGCGGCACAGCAGGCACGGACAGCCGCGGCGGCGAGGCTGGCCGCCGCGGGACTCGCCGACGGCCGGGTACTCGGCGAGGAGGAAACCGCACTGCTGCTGTCACTGCTCGACATCGCACTGTCGGCGAGGGTTCCGGTGTCCGGACGCACGGCGACGACCGGATCGAGCCACGGGGTGCGGCTCACCCTGAGACCGTCCACGGTGTCGACCTCCGTGCCGACGGTGCGGGGAACCCTGCACCTGGACCGGGTGAGCCTGGTGGTGTCCGCGCCCGGGTCCGGCCGATGAGCGACGACCGGATACCGGCGTTCGACCGGGCGACGTATCAGCGCGCCGCCAGGGCCGTTCTCACCCACCCGTTGATCACCGAAACCCATCCCGACGGCCAGACGCTGCCACTCGTCCGGCGATGGGCGGAGCCCCTGCGCTCGGACCTTTCCCGATTGTTCGACTACCGACTGGACATCACCCCCACCACCGCCCGTCTGTTCCGGGTGTACGACGGACTGGACGCCAGCCGACCCGCCATGGCCGGCGCCAACCAGGACCGGCCCTTCGACCGCCGCCGGTACGCCTACCTCGCCCTGGCGATCGCCGTGCTCGGCCGGTCGGCTCCCCAGCTGTCACTCTCCGAGCTGTCCGAACGGGTCATCGGGGAGGCCGCCCGGATCGCCGACCTGGATTTCGTCGCCGAGAACCGAACCCATCGCGCCGCGTTCGTGGACGCCGTCGGCTGGCTGGAAACCCGGGGCGCCGTCCGGCTCGCGGACGGGAACGCGCGACGCTGGGCCGACGACCCGACCGCCGGGGAGGCCCTGTACGACATCGATCTGGATGTGCTGCGCGCGGTGTACCGGCCGACCCGGGTCCTGCAGCACCTCGGCAGCGTGACCGACCTGCTGCACCGCCCCGATGCGCAGAGCCGGGACACCCGACGGCTCGCCGCGGCGCAGCGGATCCGGCGCGCCTTGGTCGAACGGACCGTGGTGTATGACGCGGAACTGGACCCGGCCGACCTTGGGAGTCTGCGTACCCCGTCGATCGCCGCCGAGGTCGCCGAACTGACTGGCATGGTGGTCGAGCGGCGAGCGGAAGGGCTTGCGCTGCTGGACGTCTCGGGTCGATTCTCCGATCGGCGGTTCCCCGGCCCGGGCACCGTCTCGCAGGCCGCGTTGCTGTTGATCAACCGGATGGCCGACCGGATTCTCGACCCGGACGCGCCGCCGCTGCCCAGGTTGCCGGCGCCGCCGTCACCGTCCGCCGCGCTGGTCTCGGCGCTCGACGCGGGCCTGCCGACGGCCGAGGCCGGGTTCGACGTCACCGACGGATCGGACGGTGCGGGTCGATCGGAGCCCCCGGACGTCGAGCAGGGGTCGTCGCCGGCGGCGGCCGCCTATCCCTTGCTGGACGACCGGTGGTTGACCGCCACCCTCGGCGAACTCATCGGCCAATACGGCCCGACGTTCGCCGGCGCCCTGCGCCTGGACCCGCCGCGACTGCTCCGGGAGATCGTCGTCCTGCTGACCGAACTGAAGATGGTCGTCGCCGTGGACGGCGGTGTGCTGGCGTTGCCGTTGGCGGCCCGCTACCGCAACGCCGTCATCGACACCCGCACCCGCGAACGTGACCACGGGCTGTTCGACCTGCCGGAGTGACGATCGCCGCTGCCTGCGCGGCGCTGTCGGACGCCCGCGCTAGCGTTTGCCCATGGTCACACCACCGCGCCGCGATGCCCCCGGGTCGGGCAGCGCCGCGCGGTTCCGGCCGTCCCGGTGCGGGGTGATCAACCTGTGGGACTACCGCGACGAGGAGTTCGTCTTCGCCGACGGGCGACTGGTCCTGCGCGGGCCCAACGGTTCGGGCAAGACCAAGGCGTTGGAGGTGCTGTTCCCGTTTCTGTTCGACGGGCGCATCGAGCCCCGACGGCTGAACCCGTTCGCCGGCGAGGAACGCACGATGCGATCGAATCTGCTGTACCGGGGCCAGGAGTCGAGCTATGCCTACGTCTGGATGGAGTTCCGCCTCGACCACGATCCGGAGGCTGCTGCCGACCCGGACTTCGTGACGGTCGGCGTGGGGCTGCGCGCGCAGCGGCAGTCGGATCGGGTCACCAGGTGGTATTTCGTGACCGAGGGCCGGGTGGGTCGGGACTTCTCCCTGCTGGCCGCCGACGACAGGCCGCTGACCCGCAGCCAACTCGCCGCGCAGATCGGCGCCGGCCAGATCACCGACAAGCCGAGCGAGCACCGCGCGGCCGTGGACACCCGGCTTTTCGAACTCGGATCCGAACGGTTCGACCAGCTGCTGACCCTGGTCCTCACCCTGCGCCGGCCACAGCTGGCCAAGCATCTGGATCCCAAGGGCCTGTCCCGCACCCTGTCCGACGGATTACGCCCGGTCGACACCTCGCTGATCGAGGAGGCGGCCCGGTCGTTCAGCGACATCGAGAACCTGCAGCGGGTGCTGGACGGTCTCGTGCGGGCCGACGGGGCGGCCGCGGCGTTCCTCGCGGGCTACGCGACCTACCTCCGCACGCACGCCCGGGCGGCGCACGACGCCGTCACGGAACGCCTTGCCGTGGTGGGCAGCTCCCGCGAGGCCCTCGCCGGGGCGATCGCAGCGGAGCGGCAATCCGCCCGCTCCCTGCAGCAGGCCCAGGACGAGCACCGGGCCTGTCAACAGGAACACCAGCGCCTGACCGCCAGGCTGGGCTCGCTCAAGGAATCACCGGCCTACCGCAGTCGTGATCAGCTCACCCGGCTGGCCGACGTCACCGGACAACTGCGCGAGGCCGCCCGGCGCGACCAGGACCGGGCCGGGGCCGCCGAGGCATCGCTCTCCCGTCGACGGCAGCACCTCGAGGACGCGCAGCAGGCGGTTCTCCTGACCCAGGCGGAGGTCAACCGGGTCACCGGGGAACTGCTGGAGGGCGCCGAGGACGCAGGGATCGGCTGGACCACCGACGACAACGCCGACGACGGCCACCTGATGGAGCGGGCGATCGCCCGGAAGGTGGCCAGGGACGACGACGTCGCCGCGCTCCGACATACCTTGGGCGCGCTGGTCGAGGCCCGTCGGTTACGGGACCGGGCGGAGCAGGAGCTGGAGCGGGTGGCGCACCGGCACGCCGCCGCCGAGGCGGCACTCGCGGCGGCCGAGGACGCTGCCGACAGCAGCAGAGCAGACCTGGTCACCTCGCTGACGGACTGGGCACAGCGGCACGCGCCCACGCTGCACCGGCTGGCCGCACTCCTGCCCGACACCGCCGTACCGCCGGCGAACGAACTCGGCACGGCGCTGATCGCGACGATCTCGGCACCGGACGGACTCGACACCGCTGACCTGCCGGCGTCTTTCGACGCGGCCACCGCACCGGCGCTGCAGGCCGCCCGCGACGCGATCGCGGCGGGCCGGGCGGAGGTCCGCCGGTCCCGGGCGGAGATCGACGAGTGGCGTGCCGAGCGAGCAGCGATCGCGGCGGAACGCGACGAGGCCCCGCAGCCGTTCGCGGCCCGGACCGCCGACCGGGACGGACGCCCCGGGGCACCCCTCTGGGCGACGGTGGACTTCGCCGCCGGCGTCGACGACGACACCGCGTCGGCCGTGGAAGCAGCGCTGCACGCGGCGAACCTCCTCGATGCGTGGGTCGAGACGGACCCCGTCGAAGCCGTGGAGTCCGACGCGGTGCTGCGGGCGCTGCCGGTCGGCGATCGTCCCACCGGTGCCACCCTCTCGGACGTGCTGGTCGCCGAGGCGGCCGGTCCGGTACCGGCTTCGACCGTGGACGCCATCCTCGCCTCGGTGCGGCTGCTGCACGGCGGCGTCGAAGGGTCCGTCGGAGTGGCGCCCGCGATCACCACCGCCGGCGCATTTCAGGCCGGCATCCAATGGGGATCGCACCGAAAGCCGCACGCCGAGTTCATCGGCGCAACGGCCCGGGCACGGCGGCGGATGGCGCGACTCGCCGCGCTGGACGAACGCATCGCCGCCGCGATGCAAGCCCTGGAAAGCAGCAACCGGGTCATCGCCGAGCTCGAGGCCGCGGTCGCCGCCGCCGGCGCCGCCCGCCAGCAGCTGCCGTCGGTGGTGCCGCTGCGCCGGGCGCTGCGCGCCGTTGATGCTGCCGCGGGCGAATTGCGCGCGCTGAACACCGAACTCGACGACCGCCGGCACGCGGTCGACGAGGCGCTGGCGGCACTCGGCGCCGCGGAACGACTGGTGCGCAGCACCGCGGCCCAGCGCTCGATGCCCGCCGACCCGGCCGGTGTGGACCGGGTGGCCGCCGCGGTGCTGCGGTTCTCCGAGGTCGCGAGCCGATTGGACAACGCCCGCACCAGGGCGGCCGGGGCGGCAGAGCGACGGGCCGCGGCCGCCGGCGAGCTGGACGACGCCGAGGTGCAGCTGCGGGAGGCGGCCGAGCAGGCGGAGCTGTCCCTTGCCGAGCACCGGACACGGCAGGAGGAGCTGGACACCCTGCGGGCGGCCGTCGGCACGACGGTGGATCAGCTCGACCGCGACATCGCCGACTGCACAACGGCTCTGGTTCGGGCGGCTGCCCGTGAACGGACCGCGCAGGACGCCGTGGTGCACGCCTCCGCCGCCGCCGGGCGTGACGAGCAGCGAATTCAGGGCACGACCCAGGCACTGCACGGCGCGATCACGGAGGCCCAGCGGGACGCCGGTCGGCTCGCGCCCTACGCCGGTCCGGAGGTGCGGGGCGCACTGCGGTTGCCCACCGGCACGCCGCGATGGCCCGCCGAGGAACAGTGGGAGTCTCCGGCCGGCCTCACCGCGTCACTGGTGCAGCGAATGTCCGGCGACGCAAACACCGTGGTGCGGCCGTTGCCGGCGGAGGCGGAGTCGGTGCTGGACGCGATCCGGGCCGTCACCGCCGATCTGCGCCCCACCGAGAGTTCGCTGCGGGCGAGCCGGACCCGGGTCAACCAATCGATGGCCGAGTTGCAGGATCAGCTCGCCGCGGCCGGTCACGACTACCACCCGCACTTCGACGGCGAGGGCGAGGTGATCGTGGTCCGGGTGGCGGACGAGCAGGGTTACTCCTCCATCTACGACTTCGCGCAGCACATGGCGGCCGCCCGCCGAGATCAGGAACAGCTGTTGACTGAAGCCGAGCGGCGCGTCTTCGAGGACGCGTTGCTCGGCCGGCTGGCTCAGCAGATCCACGAGAGAACGACCGAGGCACGAGACCTCATCGCGGAGATGAATCGGGAGATGCGGCGACGACGGATGTCGTCGGGCGCCACGGTCGGGATCGGTTGGGAGTTGGCCGACGGGCTGAATCCGCAACAGCGGTCGGTGAGTCATCTCCTCGACCGGGACGCCGCCCAGCTCACGCCGGAAGATCTGGCGGTGCTTCGGGAGCATTTCGCCCGGCAGATCAAGGACCTGCGGGCGGCGCGCCCGGAACGGCCCTACGTCGAGGTGCTGGCGGAGGCGCTGGACTATCGCGCGTGGCGGGCGTTCGTCCTCACCCTGGTCGGGCCGGACGGCCGGGAGGACCGGCTCACCCAGGCCCGGCACAGCATGCTGTCCGGCGGCGAGCAGTCCGTTTCCCTGCATCTGCCCCTGTTCGCCGCGGCCCACGTGCTGCTGACCTCGGCGGCGCCCAGCTGCCCCCGGCTGCTGGCCCTCGACGAGGCCTTCGCCGGTATCGACGATCCCGGCCGCAACGAACTGCTGGGCCTGACAGCGCAGTTCGATCTCGACCTGTTCATGACCGGCTACGACCTGTGGGCGGCCTTCCCCACCGTTCCGGCCTGCGCGCATTACGACCTCGCGCATTCCGCGGTCGAGCACGCGGTGAGCGCGATGCTGATGGTCTGGGACGGCAAGAAGCTGCTGGACGAGAGCGAGATCGCCGCCAACGACAACGATCTGGCCCTGGCTCTGGGTTCGCCCGGTACCAGGCGCCGCCCGGTGGAAGCGGTCGGCGGCGCCGCCGACGACCTGCCGATCGTCGAATGACGCAGGACACCGCGAGCAGCACACGGGATCTCACCGTGCTCCGCGCAGAACCGTGGACCAGGCTGCTGCGAGCGGCCCGCAGCAGCCTGGAGAGATCCGGCGGATCCCTGGACGGCAACGTGACGCTGCGGCAACCGACGGACCCGGAGCGACTGCTGGTCATCGGGCTGACCGGGTCGCACCGGTCGCCGGGTGTCGCGGCGGTGACGGTCGGCCTCCGGGTCCTCGACCAGGCGATGATCGACCGGTTCGCGCTATCCCTGATGGAGGTTCTCGACGCGATCGGCGGTGCGGTGCGGAACCGGCCGGGTGAACGGATCGCCGAAGCCGCGGCCCGTGATGCGGCGCTCGCAGCGGCCGGCGGCGTCGGCTCCGTCCATGCGGAGGAACCCTGGTTCGCCCGGTGGCTCGACGAGCTCAGGGCGGACGGCACCGTCACCAAGCTGGTCCGCCGCGGCGACGGCGGCCTGCTCGGGCAGGCGGCGGCGGTGCTGTCCCGGCTGCCCGCGCGGGAGATGTCATTGCCCGTGCTGGCGGAGCTGACGACCGGGAACACCAAGGCGCTGACACAGACACCGCTGGCCGCGCTGGTGCTGCGGGCGTTGGCGCTCCGGGACGGGGTGGCGGCGCCGGCCACGGCGGCGCAGCGCCGGGCGCAGTGGGAGTCGGCCGGGGTGGTGGTGGACGACCTGGCCAGCCAGGTCCTGGTCCTCGGGATCCGGCCGGGCGGGAACACCGTGCTGTCGAGTTGGCTACGGCAGGCGGCCGATGCCGGGCTGCCGTTCCGCGTCACCCTCCAGCAACTGACCGAAAGCCCGCTTGCGGCAACGGGGACGGAGGTCTTCGTCTGCGAGAACCCGGCGGTGCTGCGGGCCGCGGCCACCCGCTGGGGTTCGCGGTCCCGGCCGCTGGTGTGCAGTGAGGGTCAACCCTCCGCGGCCTGCGGCAGATTGCTGTCGCAGATCGCCGGCACCGTGCACTGGCGGGGGGACTTCGACTGGACGGGGCTGCGGACCACCGCCGCCGCGGTCGCCCGGTACGCGGCCGTCCCGTGGCGGATGTCGTTGGCCGACTACGAGGGCGCCCTGCGCGGTGACGCGCACTCCATCACCGAGACCGAACCGCTGAAGGGTCCGCCGGCGCCGTCGCCCTGGGAGCCCGCCCTGGCGACCGCGATGGCAGCGCGTGGGCGGGCGGTGATGGAGGAGCGGCTGCTGGCGGTGCTGGTCGGCGATCTCGGCGAGCGTCCGTGAGATCCGTCCGGACGGCGGCGACGGCGCAGACCGCCGTCATCCGGGCAGCAACGTCGTGATCGTCTCGGCGGCCGTCCGGATCACCGGGACGAAACCGATGAGATCGTCGGTGCTGCACCGAAAGGCAGGTGCGGCAACCGAAATCGCCGCGCGCAGCCGACCGGAGTTGTCCAGGATGGGCATCCCGATGGCCCGGATTCCGGTCTCGTGTTCCTCGTCGGCGATGGCGTAGCCACGCGCGCGGACCGTCTCGATCTCGGCGCGGAACGCCGCCCGGTCGGTGATGGTGTTCGGTCCGAGCCGGTCGAGGCTGATCGTCTCCACCAGTCGCTCGGACTGTTCCGCCGGGGCGAAGGCGACCAGCACCTTGCCCATCGAGGTGCAGTGCAAAGGCCCGTGCCGGCCCCGTTCGCCGATGACACCGACTTGCTGCGGGCCCGGCATGTAGTGCACGTACAACTGACGATCCGCGTCCAGCACGGACATCAAGACCGCTTCTCGAGTCTGATTCGACAACCATTCCATCTGCGGCAGAACGGTTCCGGCGAAGCCGCGGGCGCTGGCCACCTGCTGCCCGAGGGCAAAAACCCGCAGCCCGACGTGGTAGCGCCGATTACCGTCCAGGGACGCGAAGCCGCCGCGGATCAGGCTCGCCAACAGTCGGTGCGTCGTGCTGAGCGGGAAGCCGGACCGGGCCGCGAGATCGGACAGTGCCGCCCCTTGCGGATACGTGCCCAGCAGATCGAGCAACGACAGTGCCTTGGCCACCATGTCATTCGACGGCGCTGCGGCCTTCGTGTCCTGCCCGGCGTCGGTGATCGGGACTGCCACGTGCTTCCTCCCACTATCGATGTTTCCGTCATATGGAATCTAACACTACTTCGCGGAAAACTCTTGACACACACCTCCCGCGCGTTCCAGACTAATTCCACATCGCAGATACTACTTCCGACATACGGGAGCAACCGGACCCTCCATCAGAGCCGATGCGAGTCGGCAGAGCCCAAGGACGTGCACATGCCCAACGAAGCGTCTCCGGTGAACCAATCACCGAACAGCAACCTCGCCTCATCGCAGGCGGAGATCCTGGATCGGGGATTCCTGGCCAGCAAGCGCTGGACCAAACTGATCCCGATCGCCTTCGTCACCTATTCGCTTGCCTACCTCGACCGGTCGAACTTCTCGATCGCAGTGGCCGGCGGGATGAAGTCCGACCTGCAGCTCGACGCCGCGCTCTCCTCGCTGGTCGGTGCGAGCTTCTTCCTCGGGTACTTCTTCTTCCAGATCCCCGGTGCGATCTACGCGGAGCGGAAAAGCGCTGTCCGCCTGGTGTTCTGGTCACTGATCGCGTGGGGCCTACTGGCCTCGCTGCAGGGCTTGCTGCACTCCGCGACGTGGCTGATCATCGTGCGGTTCGGGGTGGGGGTGGTCGAAGCCGCCGTGCTGCCGGCCATGGTCATCCTGCTCGCGAATTGGTTCACGTCCAAGGAACGCGGGCGCGCCAACACCTACCTCATCCTGGGCAACCCGATCACCGTGATGTGGCTGTCCGCCGCCTCCGGCTACCTGGTCGAACTGACCAGCTGGCGCGGGATGTTCATCATCGAAGGCCTGCCGGCGATCATCTGGGCGTTCGTCTTCCGGTACATCGTGCGGGACAGGCCAAGGGATGCCGCGTGGTTGGACGCCCAGGAGGCGGCCGCCGTCGAGGCCGCACTCGAGGCCGAGCAGGCGAAGATCGCGCCCTCGAAGGGATACCTGAAGGCGCTGACGTCGCGCAATGTCGTCCTGCTGTCCGTGCAGTACTTCCTGTGGAGCCTGGGCGTCTACGGGTTCGTGTTCTGGCTGCCGTCCATCGTGTCCGCCGGCTCCGAGTCCGGTATCGGCCTCACCGGACTGATCTCCGCGATCCCGTACGGCCTGGCCGCAATCCTGATGCTGGTCAACTCGCGGGCCTCCGATCGCTCCGGCAACCGGGCCAACTTCGTCTGGCCGTGGCTGGCGCTCGGTGCCGTCGCTTTCTACGGGTCCTACCTGATCGGACCGAACAACTTCTGGTGGTCGTTCCTGCTGCTCGCCATTGCCGGCGCCGCCATGTACGCCCCTTACGGCCCGTACTTCGCCTACATCCCGGAGTTCCTGCCCCGGCAGACCGCGGCGGCGTCCATCGCGCTGATCAACTCCTTCGGCGCGCTCGGCGGCTTCGCCGGTGCCTACCTCATCGGTTGGCTGAACGGCAGCACCGGATCCACCGATGCCTCGTTCCTGCTGATGGCCGCCTGCCTGGCGCTGGCCGCGGCGCTCATGCCGCTCGTCGCCAGGATCAACCGCGACCCGCGTCGCGCCCGCTCAGGTCGAGCAGCTGATGCTGCTGGCACGCGTCCGGCTCACCGACGGTCCCGACCGGGGCGCCACCGCCTACGCCCGGGTGGACCGCGCCCAGGACGGCAGCGTCGGCTACCTGCCGATCGCAGATCCCTTCCGGCCCGGCTCGGCCACCGTCCCGGTGGCCGGGCCGGTGCCGGCGGCGCACGCCGAGTTACTCGCCCCGTGCGAGCCGCGGGTCGTCCTGGGGATGGCGCACAACACCGGCCCGGCCGACCGACTGCTTGCGCCGCAGGCCTTCCACAAGTCTCCGCACTCGGTGATCGGGCCCGGGCGGCACATCGAGCTGGAACCCGAACAGACCGAGGTGGACGGCGAGGCAGAGCTGGCGGTGGTGATCGGCACCCGGCCCGGCACCTCGCCCCGGAGACCGCACTCGCCGCCGTCTACGGCTACACCTGCGCCAACGACGTCACCGACCGGGCCGCCCAGGCATCGGACAACCGCTGGACGGAGGCCAAGAGCCGGGACACTTTCACCCCGCTCGGTCCGTGGATCCGCACCGACCTCGATCCCACGGACCTGACGGTGCAGCTTTCCGATGACCGGGACCCCGGGGCGCCGGCGCGGTATGACGGACCTGGCCCGCGACGTCACGGAGGTGCTCGTCTACCTGACGTCGATCCTGACCCTCCACCCCGGCGACGTCGTCCTTGTCGGGGCCCCGGGGCCGAGCCTGCGGCTTCGGCCCGGTGGCACCAGTCAGGTCACCATCCCGGGCATCGGCGAACTGGCCAACCCGGTGCGGCGCACCGATACCGCTGCGCCGGCAGCCGAACTCGCCGGCGCCACCTCCTCCGGAAAGGTCGACCAACAGTGACCAGCGCGCGTCCGGCACCCGAGGTCATCACGTTCGGCGAGGCCATGGCCATGTTCGTGGCCGACACCCCCGGATCGCTGGACGAGGTGGAGCACTACACCCGCTCGCTCGCCGGCGCGGAGACCAACGTCGCCACCGGGCTCGCCCGGCTCGGCCACAGCACGGGCTGGATCGGCCGGGTCGGGGACGACCCGTTCGGCCGGTTCATCCACACCGCGCTGTCCGGCACCGGCATCGACACCGGCCATGTCACCATCGACCCGGAGGCCCCGACCGGCTTCCAGCTCAAGTCGCACGCCGGCGGCGGTGACCCCGAGGTCGTGTACTTCCGGAAGAACTCCGCCGGTTCCAGGCTCTCCTGGGATCCGGCGTTGGAAAGCTACATCGGCGCCGCTCGGCACCTGCACGTCACGGGCATTCCGTTGGCCCTGTCGCCGACCACCCGCGAGTTCGCCTTCCGCGCCGTCCAGGTCGCCAAGGCGCACGGCGTGACGGTCTCGTTCGACACCAACCTGCGGCCCGTACTGTGGGCGTCCACCCAGGAGATGATCGACGTCACCCACCGGATGGTCGGCCTCGCCGACCTGGTGCTGCCCGGCGTCAGCGAAGGCCAGGTCCTGCTCGGCACCAAGGATCCGCTGGAAATCGCGCAGACCTACCTGGAGATGGGTGCCGGCACGGTCATCGTGAAGGACGGCGGCTACGGCGCGACGCTGCTCACCGAAGACGAAATGCTGCACCGCAGGGTCTTTCCGGTGAACGTCGTCGACACCGTCGGCGCCGGCGACGGTTTCGCCGCCGGATTCATCAGCGGCACGCTCGACGGGCTGACCCCGCGGCAGTGCCTTCGCCGGGCCGCCGCCGTCGGCGCGATGGCCACCACCAGCCCCGGCGACCGGGACGGCCTGCCCAACCGGCTGCAGCTCACCACTTTCCTGCAGGACCACTCTCAAGCGCGGCAAGGCCGCACGCCGTCCGCGTTGGCGGGCGGCCCGATGACCGTTACCCCGCAAATCCCGCTCGACCGCAGGTCCGTCTCGCTGCAGATCGCGCTGGACCGCATCCCGCTCGATCGGGCCGAGGAAATCACCGCCGAGGTCCGCGGGGCAGCCGACTGGATCGAGGTCGGCACCTCGCTGGTCAAGCGGTACGGGATGGCCGGCGTAGCGGATCGTCGCCGCGGCCGGGCGGCATGCCGGTGCTGGCCGACCTGAAGACCGCCGACGACGCCCGGACCGAGCTGACGATGGCCGCCGACGCCGGCGCGAGATCCGTCACGGTGCTCGGGCTGTCTCGACACCCGGCCACCCTCGACTTGGCCGCCCGGGTCGCCGCGCGACCTGGACATCGAGCTGATGGTCGACCTGATGGCACTCGACGCAGAAGGACGGGCACGGGTCGCCGCCGCCATGCCCGACGACCGCGGTGCTGGCGGCACACGTGCCCAAGGACGCACAGACCGACGACACCGACGCGGCCGCCCTTCTCGGCTCCTGGGCGGCCGGACGGCGGCTCGCCCTCGCCGGTGGCCTGGGCGTCGGCGATGTTCCGTCCCTGGCGAGTTGGGGTGACGTCCGGCTGATCGTCGGCTCGTCGGTCACCGCTGGCCCCGACCCCGCCGCGCCGCCGCGCGAACTGCGCGCCGCCATCGATCGCTCACCCGAGGAGCAATCGTGACCACCAGACCAGGACCAGTTCGACACCGTGATGGCGGAGATCCACGGCGTAGCAGCCGGTATCGACCGGACCAGCTCGGCGAGCTGGCGAGGCGCTGATCGCGGCGGACCGGATCTTCGTCACCGGGGAGGGTCGGTCCGGGTTCATGGCCAAGGCATTCGCGATGCGGCTGATGCACCTCGGCCTGCCGGTGTCCGTCATCGGTGAGACCACCACCCCCGCCGTCGCGGCACTGACACCGTGGTCGCGGTGTCCGGCTCGGGGACCACGGCGGCACGGTCCGGGTCGCGGAGCAGGCCACCGCGCTGGGCGCCGTGATCTGGGCCGTCACCACCGACCCCGCGTCGCCGCTCGGCGCTGGCCGCCACCGGGCTGCTCGTCATCCCGGCGGCGACGAAGTACCGCCGCGCCGGACGAGGCGCCGACCGTCCAGCCGCTGTCCAGCCTGTTCGACCAGGCCACCCACATCGCGCTGGACGTGGTCTGCCTGACCGATTGCCGGCGCCCGCGGGGTCGACAATGCCCTGGCCGCGAAGGCGCACGCGAACACCGAGTAGGGCGTCGTCGCTCGATCAGTCACCGCACCGCGAATCAATGACCGTGGGTGGAAACGCGCCGTATCGTTGTCTCATTGGAGATCACGCCATCGATTCCCGGGGGCGGATTCTCGTGCCCAAGCATCTGCGGGACAGTCTGGGTCTCCGGGCGGGTACGAGGGTGGACATCACCGCTGATGGTGCCGGGTTACGAGTGCTGCCGGCGGACCGGACGGCGCGGATTGTTCGGGTCGATGGACACACCGTGGCCCAATCGGACACTCCCCGTCTCCGATGACATCGTTTTCGGATTGATGGACTCCATGCGCCGCTTGAGATCCGCCGTCAGCACCTTCGGGTCGAAGTTCCGAATGAGTCGAACCGCCGCAACGCCAGCGGCCGCCGACCATGCCTGCGGAACGCCGGCCAGCCGGTAGCGGACAGGTTCTGGGAATTCCTCGCTGGAGAATCCCCCGATCACCTCCGGGAAGCCGCCCTCCGAGGTGGATGCCACACGCCGCAACACTGTCCCGGCCACCTGCAGTGCCTGATCGGGAAGTCCGTTGCACCGCCGCCATGCCGATTGCAATGAGCATCGAGTCGTGCGGCCAGACAGAACCGTTGTGGTACGACAACGGCGAGTACGGGCGTCTGCCCGGCGGCGAGCGTGCGGATACCCCACCCGGTATGGAACTCCGGTGAGACGCAGCCGATCGGCAACACATCTCGCTTCGGCGGCAGGCAGGAGCCCGGACCAGAGCAGGTGACCGGCATTGGAGCACAGCAAGTCGACCCGCTGCCCCGCGCCGTCGAGGGCCAACGCCGGGAACTGCCTGTCGGGCAACCAGAATCGCTCGAGAAATCGCTCCCGCAAAGCACGGCATCCTCGTGGTCGAGATCAGTCGCGAGTGCGGGGTCGTCCCACACCGATCTCGCGAGATGCCGCCGTGCTGCCGCAAACGCGTCGAAGACATAGCCCTGCACCTCGCACAGGGCGATCGGTCCTTCCGCCAACCGGCCGTCCGCGTAGACCGTCGAATCGGCGGAGTCCTTCCAGCCCTGGTTGATCAGGCCGGAGGGATCGGGACGATAGGTCAGGAAACCGTTCTCGGCCAGCCTGTCCGCGGAGCCACCGCACAGCGGCCAGCGCGGCGGGACGGAGTTCCCTCGCCAGCGCACGACGATCACTGGCGGGATGGCCCTCCGTACGGGTCGGCCGAGCACGGTGCGACCCAGCACGGCAAGGAAAAAGCGCTGTGGCATCGACGCTGCCGAAGTACCGCCCGTAGGGAACCAGGTACCGAGGGTTGCAAGTTGGCCGACTCCGGATTTCGTGGATGATCCTGCCCGGGCTGCTCCAGGCTATCCGTGGATCCGTGCCTTGTCCCCTGACTGGCGGCGAGCGCACGCAGGACGGCCGGCGCGAACTCCGGGCGCGCCCCACCGGCGAGCACCGAGGTGATGCAGCGAATCGCGGCCGAAGAGGGTGCAGAAACCACGGCGCACCCGCCGCGGGCACCCGCAGCCCTGGACTGACCCGGCGCATCGATCATCAGCGCGTCGAGGTCCTCGAGGGACCGGGTCCGCAACAGGCCGCAGTGCAGCGCCGTCGAGATGTCGTCGCCGGTCGGCGTGGCCCTGCACGCCCGGCTGTCCCGGCCGTGGTGGTCGAGAACGGGCTCCGGGGTCGCCCTTCCGGACCGACGGTGATCGTGATGCGTGCGCTCGCCGTGCGCAGGCAGCTGCAGCGTCCAGCCGAGCAGGTGGTGCCCATCCTACCGTTGTCGTGACGACCGGGGGTGGCGACGGCGGACACGGCGCTGGTTGCCTCGAATGCGCCTGCCGCTTCAAACAGATGTCGATACCCGAAACGCAGCGCCGTCGCTGCTCGCACAGCGTGACGAGCGCTCGGCCGCGGACAGGTCGTAGCGGCGTCCGTCGGTGCGGACGGTGAACTGGTCGGCGAAGTCAGCGGCGACCCGCAGGGTGACCGTTGCGGACAGCGCCGCAGCCCATGGTGTTCCGGATCGTCAGCGTCTCCACGAGCCCGGACCGGTCGACGCGCTGCTCGGCGCTCGAGGAACAGGGGTCGGGCTGGTTCCGCAGCGCCCGCCGGCAGCAGCGCCCAACGCCGCGACACTGACGCCTATCTGCGCGGCGCCCGACGTCCAGCGGTCGATCACCGACCGACAGCGTCCATTCCGACAGGCAGTCGGGTGTCGGCGACATAGAGCCCGTAGGCCGGGTCTTCGCGCGAGATCGACGTTGCCGATGGCCGACGTCGCGAACAGCGTCCCGTCGGCCAGGATCATGTGATCGGAGACGGTCACGGCAATCTCGACAACGGGTCGGACTGCGCGACGGCGAGATCCAGGGCGAGCGCGGCCGTCCAGCTGAACAGCCGGGTGCCGTGCGCGTCGCCAGTCAGCGGGTCGACGTACTCCGGGTAGTTCGCCGGCGACGGCGCTGCTCGAACGGCCTGCGCGGCGCAGGACCTCCGCCTCCTCGATGCGCACCTGCCTGCCGGAGCCCCTGGACGATCAGCCAGGCGGTGTTGAACCAGGACGGTCCGCGCCAGTACCGGGCGCCGTCGTACTCCGGCGCGCTGAGGTCGTAGCTCGGCACCATGATCACCCGGCCCAGCCCGAAGCGCGGTCCCCGGAGCGTCCGGAAAATGCGGTGCCTGCAAGGGTTTTCCGGCAGCACCAGGGGGATGACACCGGAAATTCCGGCATACCGCAGGAGCTCGCCGGTGCGCACGTCATGCGGCACGTAGACACCGAGTTCGTCGTCGAACAGCTCGTTGCAGGGCGGCCGTCAGCGCCCGGGCCCGGTCCCGATGCGGTCCGGCAGGTTCACCGAGATACTCGGCGATCCAGGCCAGCGCCCATTCCGACATCGCCCACAGCGCGTTGAAGGCCGGATCCTCCACGACAAAGGGATAACCGGAGTCCCGGTCGTCGCAACCGTGGTCGCGGTACCTGCCGGCCAGGTACAGGTAGTTCTCGATAATCAGTGGTAGTCGGTCGCTCTTCGGGGTTGGCGTGCAGCAGATCCGGCCGGGGGATGTGCTCGGACCGGCACTGCGTCAGCATCAGCCTGCCGGGTGGCCGTGACGCCGGCCAGCACCCCGTCCCATGCGGGCGCGTTGTCCATGCCGCTCTCCCACGGATGCACGACGGATGCCAACCCGGTGCCGCCGCGATCACGACGGCGGCGAGGTAGTCGTGCCAGGCCACCAGATGTGGATACGCCCGGCGGAGGAAGCCACGGCACTCGCGACTCCGCCGGATCGCGCGATGCACCAGCAACGCCGCCCAGCCGTGGTTCGGTGGCTGGATCAGGCCGGCGCGTCGGCACCGCGGGCGACCCGGGGAGCTGCTCGCTCCGCCAGAAGGCCGCGCCCGGCGAATAGTCGTCGTCGCGGGCAGGGTCGAAAACGATCTGCGGCAGCCGCCCGTCGGCCCATTGCGCCCCGAACAGACTCTCCAGCTCCTGTTGCGCGCGTCGGGCGGACAGGTGCCGGGTACCGATGGCGATGAACGCCGAATCCCAGCTCCACTGGTGCGGGTACAGCCCGGTCGCCGGCAGGGTGTGCAGCCGGTGCCAGTTCTCGGCGAGCACGGCGGCGGCACCGGTCGGAAATGGTCCGCGGCACCGGATCGGCGACGGCGGTCATGCCGGCCCGGTCACAGGTACCTGCGCAGGAAGCCGGGAACCCGCGGCAACGACCTCGTCGGCCGGGCCGGAAAGCCTGCTCTCGAGGGCGATGTCACCGGTGTAACCGATCGTCGCGCAACGTCGCGGCGAACAACGGCCAGTCCAGGTGTCCGGCCCCCGGTTCGAGTCGGTTGGAGTCGCTGACCTGGACGTGCCCGAGGTAGGGCGCCGCCGCGCGCAGAGCAGCGGCCGGGTCCGCCTCCTCGATGTTCTGGTGATACGTGTCGGCCACCAATCTGCACCGAGGCGAGCCCGATCTCCTCGATCAGCGAGATCCGCTCCTCGAGCCGGTTCACCATGTGGTCCTCGTACCGGTTCAGCGGTTCGAGGAAGACCTTCACCCCGACCGACCGCGCTGCTCACCGAGCCGGCCGAGCCCGTCCAGCAGGATGGCCCGATCGTCGGCGGCGCCGCGCGGCGGCTCGAACGGGGGCAGTCGCCGGGAGAACATTCCGTAGGAGGCGGGCGTCATCGCACCGGTTCCGCCGATCTCCGCCATGACGGTGAGCTGAGACGTCATCTGCGCAATGGCATCCTCGCGCAGATCGTCGTCGAAGGCACCGATGAAATGCGAGCATGTCGACGCAGACGGTGGGCATCACCACGCCGTTGCGCTTTGGCCCGCTTCAACTCCGGCAGCCGGCCGGGAATGCGAAGTCCCCCGCGCCGCGCAATTCGATGCCATCGAAGCCGTAGTCGAGAGCGGCCGCGAACTTCTCCTCCAGCGAGGCACCGGGAAGGTGCTGCTCCTGGCAGCAGTCTCATCACGCGACGTCCAGAATGACCTGCAGCGCCTGCTCCGGATGCTGATCGAGAAGCTCGTAGGCGGCGGCAGCCTCCGCGAGGGGATAACGGTGGCTGACCAGGCTCAGCACGTCGGGACGCCCCTGGGCGAGCAGGTCAGCGACCGTGGTCTGCAATCGCTCCCGGTCCCAGCGTGGGCGCAGCCGTGCGGGGAGGGCACCGATCTGTGAGGCAACGAGCTGAATCCTGTTGTGGTGGAACTCCTCTCCCAGCATCAGGGGGGTTGCCCACCCTGATAGAAGCCGGCTGCCACCACGTGCAGTCCGGTCCGACGGCGCGGACTGCCTCGCGCAGAGCGTGATAGGAACCGCGACAGCTCGATCGCGACATCTGCGCCGCGTCCGCCTGTCAGTTCACGGATCGTCGGGGCCGTGTCCGGGCCGGGAGCAAGCACATGGTGCGCGCCCATCCTTCGCGCGACGTCCCGTCGACCGGCGATACCGTCCACGGCCACCACCGTGCAGCCGGACATGGCCGCATAGTGGGTGGCGAGCAGACCGATCACGCCCTGCCCGAAAATGATGACCGTGTCGCCGATCCCGGCGTCGGCGGCCAGCACGGCGTTCAGCGCGATCGCGCCGACCCGGACGAAACAGCCGACGACCGGGTCGACATCCGCCGGGTAGCTGATGTCCGGCAAGGGCAGCGGCCGGCACCACCGCCCTCCGACCGGTGGCCCCAGATGCCCCAGACGATGTCGCCCGCCGCGACGGGTCGCCTGACCACCGCTCGACGGGGGCCGCTCGAGTGAGGGCACCTCGATCACCTCACCGACCTCGGAATACCCCCAGCCGTCCAGCGGATAGGAGGGTGTGTCGGGATGTGCAGCGGAGAACAACCGCAGATCCGGGTCCCAGGTCGAGGTGAGATACGGGTTGGTGCCGCGGTAGGCCGTCAATTCGGTTCCCGCGGAGACGCCGGACGCGATCGTGCGCACACGGACCTCACCCGGCCGCAATTGCCCGGGGACTGGACGGTGAGGACATCGACGGCCCGTGGCGCAGCGAAACGCATGATCTGGGGCATTTGTCCTCCGAGTTTACCGATCACTCGGCCCTTACTCGCTGATAACAGTAGAACTTACGCCTTGTAACTATGCAGAACGAGTGCTTGGATCCGAGAGGAGCACGTCCCCTCCGGGTCAGGGAGCACGTCCACGATGACGAATTCACAACCGCAGAGCCGCGGTTGTCGCGGCCGCGGTGATCGCTCTGGGATTGACGATGGCCGGCTGTGGCTCCGGGCGACGCCGATGCCGGCAACATGAAGGCGATCAAGGTCTGGAGCCTGGAGAACCAGACCGACCGGTTCACCGCGACGCAGGCCAATGTCAAGGAGTTCACCCGAGAAGACCGGCATCGAGGTCGATCTGCAGGCTGTCGACGAGAGCCAGTTGCCGCAGCTGATCGCCCAGGGCGCGCAGGCCGGAACGATGCCGGACGTGATCGCCGGGGTTCCGCTGGCGGCGGTCCGGCAACTCGACACGCAGCAACTGCTGGACAGCGACGCGGCGAGGGCGATCGTCGAATCGCTCGGCGAGAAGACCTTCGCGCCATCGGCACTGAAGCTGACGCAGGACGGCGACCGCCAGCTGGTCGTGCCGTCGGATGCGTGGAGTCAGATCGTCGTCTACCGGACAGACCTGTTCGAAGCCGCCGGCCTGGAACCCCCGACGACCTACGAATCCCTGCAAGCGGCCGCCCAGGCGCTGACCAAGGACGGACAGTTCGGCATCACGCTGGCGACCGACCCCTCCGACGTCTTCACCGCGCAGACCTTCGAATCGCTGGCGCTGGGCAACAACTGCCAGCTGGTGAACCCCGAGGGGACCGTCACCCTCGACTCCCCGCAATGCGCGACGACATTCGAGCTGTACAACACGCTGGCGACGACAGCCTCACCGAAGGGCGGGCAATCGGTCGACAGCACCCGCGCAGTCCTACTTCGCCGGGAAGTCCGCGATGGTGATCTGGTCGACCTTCCTGCTGGACGAACTTGCCGGATTGAGGGACGACGCGTTGCCGACATGCCCGGAATGCAAGGCTGACCCGACTTCCTGTCGAAGAACAGCGGCGTGGTGAGCGCCGTGACCGGGCCCGGACGGTGAAGGCAACGGGAGCTTCGGCGAGATCGGGTCCTACGTGACCGTGGCCGACGGCAAAATCGACGCCGGCCAAGAATTCATCGAGTACATGATGACCGACGGCTACCCGAAATGGTTCGGGATGGCCCCGGAGGGCAAATTCCCGGTGCGCACCGGCGACGCCACCGACCCGCAGAAATACACCGACGCCTGGGCGAAACTGCCCGCCGGTGTCGACAGCAAGAAACCGCTGTCCGAGGTCTACAGCCCCGAGACCCTCGAGCAGATCACCTCCATCGCCGAGCACATCGACCGGTGGGCCATCCCGCAGGGCCAGGGGAACCTCCTCGGCGCCATGAACGCCGAACTCACCATCCCGAAGGTGATCGCTGAAATGTCCACTGGTGGTACCGATGTCGCAGGTGCGCAGGCGGCGGCGCAGGAAGAAGCCGCCGAGGTGAAAGACAACCTGAAGCGATGACCGCGATCGCCCCGTCCCAGACCCAGGATCCGCCCACCGGAGAACCCGACCGCAAGAGCCTGGCCCGCCGCCGGGAGAACCGCGACGGATGGCTGCTGGTCTCGCCGACCGTCATCATCGTCGTGGTCGTCGTCGTCCTGCCGGTGCTGTGGAATGTCGTGCTGGCCTTCCAGGACCTGTCGCTGTTCAACATCAGGAAACGCGGTCTGTTCGGCAACTTCACCCTGGACAACTTCAAACAGGTCTTCACCGACCCGTCCTTCTGGGCTCGATCTGGATCACCATCGTCTACTCGATCGCGTCGACTATCGGATCGATCGTGGTCGGTCTGATCGCCGCCCTGTCGCTCCGCCGGCCGTTCCCCGGCCGAGGTGTGCTGCGGGCATTCATGTTGCTGCCCTATGTCGCACCCGTCGTCGCGGCGACGTTCGTCTGGAAGGTGATGCTGGACGAGCAGTCGGGCATCATCAACTACTGGGGGACGACGTACTTCGGGTGGGACAACACGATCAACTTCCTGGGCACCAAGCCGTACGCCCTGATGACGGTCATCGCCTTCGAGATCTGGCGGTACTTCCCCTTCGCGTTCCTGTTCCTCACCGCCCGACTGCTCGCCGTCCCCGCCGACATCGAGGAAGCCGCCACTGTCGACGGGGCCACCGTCTGGCAGAAGTTCCGATTCGTCATCCTTCCGCAGCTGATGCCCACCATCGCGCTGCTATCGGTGCTGCGAATGATCATGACGTTCAACAAGTTCGACGACGTCTACCTGCTGACCGGCGGGACCGCGGGCACCGAGGTCGCGGCGGTCCGCGTCATCGACACGCTGAACTCCTCGTTCGACATCGGCGGCGCCGCGGCCGAGGCACTGGCGCTGGCCGTCATTCTCGCCGGCTTCCTGTTCGTCTACGTCAAGTTCGTCAGCAAGCGCACGGCGGAGGAATCGTGATCGACAACGCCACGGTGCAGCGCAACACGTTCGGAGTCCTGCGGTGGGTGGCGATCGTCGTCTTCGCCGCCGTCACCATCTTCCCGTTCTACTACATGGTGCTGCTCAGCCTGGTGCCCATCTCGCAGCTGCTGCAGGATCCCGGCCGGCTCTGGGTTCCGCCGAGCGCGATCTCGCTCGATTCCTACCGGGAGGTGCTGACCCCCGTCTCCGAGGGCGGCCAGGGCTTCCTGCAGTTCATGCTGAACTCCGCGATGGTCGCTATCGCTACGGTGCTGTTGACCCTCGCCGTTTCGGTGCTCGGCGCCTATGCCGTTGCCCGGCTCCGGTTCCGGGGCCGCCAGCACATCGGCACGATGTTCCTGTCCGTCTACCTCTTCCCGGCGGTGATTCTCGCCGGCCCGCTGTACATCGCGTTCGCCAGGCTGGGCCTGACGAGCTCACTGGTGGGCGTGACGATCGTCTATATCGCGCTGACGGTTCCGGTCTCGGTGCACATGCTGCGCGGGCACTTCGAGACGATCCCGGTGAGCGTCGAGGAAGCCGCCGTGATCGACGGCTGCAGCCGGTTGTCGATGCTGCGGCACGTCACGCTGCCGCTGTCGATACCGGCCATCATGTCCACGGCGCTGTACATCTTCATGATCGCCTGGAACGAGTTCCTCTTCGCGCTGCTGTTCCTCACCGGCGACCGCGACAAATGGACTGTCTCGCTGGGCTTGTCGCAGCTGACCAGCGGGATCGAGGTGCCGAAGACAATTCTGATGGCGGGATCGGTGATCCTGACCGTGCCGATCATCCTGCTGTACGGTATCGCCGAACGCACGCTGACAGAGGGTGCGACCGCGGGCGCCGAAAAGGGCTGACCGGTGAGCTGCCGCGGGGAGGAACATCCATGACGCTCCCGGCGGGTCCCGGTGACGTCCTGGCCCTCGTTCGCCGTGGCAGTGTCACCCGGGCGGAGATCCAGGAGATGACCGGCTTGTCGCGGGTGACGGTCGCCCAACGCGTCGACGCCCTGCTCGCGGCCGGGCTCATCCGGGAGGCGGGCGTGGGCCGCTCCACCGGCGGTCGCAGGCCAACCGCCCTGCGCTTCGACCACGAGCACGCAATCCTGCTGCTCGCGATCATCGACACCATGCACACCCGCATCGCGGCCGTCGACCTGCTCGGCACCGTCCTGGCCGAAACGGAGATCGGCATCTCCATCCTGGAGGGGCCGGAGAACGTCCTGAACACCATCGAGGCCACCATGCGGAAGGTGATGACCGACGGGCAACTCGATGACGACCGTGTCGCGGGCATCGGGGTCTCGGTGCCCGCCCCGGTCGACCCGCAGACCGGGCGGCCGAGCGAGCCGCCGATGATGCAGGGGTGGGACGCCTATCCCATCTCCGCGCACATGTCCGCCACGTTCGCGGTGCCGATCGTGGTGGAGAACGACGCCAACGTGATGGCGCTGGGCGAGCAGACTCTCGAGCATCCGGACACGAATTCGCTATGCCTGGTGAAGGTCTCGACGGGCATCGGTTCCGGCGTCGTGATCAGTGGGGCCATCTACCCCGGGAGTGACGGTGGCGCAGGCGACATCGGGCATGTCCGCACGGTCGGCCATGACGATGCGCTGTGCCAGTGCGGATCTCGCGGCTGCCTCGCGGCCGTGGCGAGCGGGCGAGCCGTCGCGCACCAGCTCGCCGAGGCCGGTGTCCCTGCGACCTCGGGACGTGATGTCCGGGACCTGCTCAGCGCAGGAGAACCCAGCGCCGTCAGGTTCACCCGGCAAGCCGGCCGTGAGATCGGAGCCATCGTCGCGGCGGTGGTCTGCGTGCTGAATCCGGCGGTCCTGGTGATCAGCGGCGACCTCGCCTGCAACGCGTTGCTTTCCGGCATCCGCGAGACCCTCTACCCGCGTTCACTCCCCCGGGCCACTCGGAACCTCGATGTACGACTGGGTCGGCACGGCCAGGCCGCGTCTTTCGCCGGGCTCACCCGGCTGCTCGTCGACACAGTGTTCAACGCCGCGGCGATCAACCGGCGATTGCAGGCGTGAGTCATTGCCGTGGGATGTCCCTCCGGTGCGGGTCGGGCTGGTCGGGGCCGGGACCTGGGCGCGGCGCATGCATGCGCCGATGCTCGCCCATGGACCCGGAGACCGAGCTGAGCGCCGTGTGGGCGCGTCGTTCCCCGCGGCGGCAGATCTCGCCGCTGTCATGGGAGTCGTGTCCGTGGCATCGTTCGACGAACTGCTGGACTCCTGCGAGGCGGTCGACTTCGCAGTCCCACCCGATGTGCAGGCGGAGCTGGCGCCGCTGGCTGTTGCGCGCGGCAAGGCCGTCATGCTGGAAAAGCCGATCGGCCGAGATCTCCTGAGCGCGCAGGTGCTCGCGGAGGCCGTCCATGCGACGGGTGTCGCGTCGATTGTGGTTCTGACGAAACGGTTTCACCCCCGAACCCGCGCGTTTCTCGCCGACGTCGAGAGCCTGCGCGCCGCGCGCGCCACTGTGGGGCCTCGACGGCCGCTACCTGCACGGCGGTCTGCTCGGCGGGGACTTCGCGCACGGCTGGCGGCTGGACGACGGTGCGCTCGCAGATCTCGGGCCGCACCTGCTCGACCTGGCCGACGCGGCGCTGGGTCCGATCGTCGCCTTCCGCGCAGCCGGCGATCCCGACGGACCTACCTGACGCTGACTTGTGAACACGAGTCCGGAGCGATCAGTCAGCTGGCGCTATCGGGCAAGGTCGAAGGGTCGTCATCGGTCACCCGGATCGATGTCGCGGGCCGGGCGGGGACGCTGACGTGGGACACGGTCGGGATGGACCACGACGAGTGCCGGCCGGTGCTCCGCGCCGAGTTCGCGTCTGCCGTCCGCCGTGGGTACTCCGGTGACGGCTGATGTCGGCCGTGGTCTGGTGATCTCCCGCCTTGCTGGATGCGGCTCAGCGCTCCGTTCGCACCGGCCGTACCGCTCGGGTTCACTTGGGTGGCAGGGACTTCGCGTAATCAACCCCGCGGGCGATCCACTCCGCCAGCTCGTCATCGGAGACGTTCCCGTCGACCAGCAACCAGCCGTTCATCTCCCGGCCGCGCATCACCATTCGCCGCGCCGACCGGTTGCTGGACCAGTGCTTCGGTGTGCGCCGGATCGACGCGGAGCATCACACCGCCCTGACTGCTGGCGCAGACCGCCATGTGACCGTTGATCAGGAAGGCGAGCCCACCGAACATCGCCTTCTCCGACAGGTTCTTCTCCCGGCCGACGTGTTCCCTGATCCGGTCCGCCAGTTCGTGGTCGTACGCCATCGGAGCAGTGTTCCGCACCCCGTACCGGCCCGCCAACTCAGCCGTGGTCGGCGGGTGACACGTCAGGTCGCCGGATCGCCCACCGGGGACGGCCGCCCAGCGCCGCCGGGCGCATCGACGGCGGCGGCCTCGCCGGCGCGGCGCAGCAGCAGGACACCGACCGCGCCGATGACCACCATCAGCACGGCGGTGACGATCATCGTCACCGCGAAAGCCGTTCCATAGGAACTGGTTCCGTCCGCGAGCGCCTGTTGCCCCAATGAGGTGCTCGGCTGGGTGCCCGTCGATGCAAACGCTGTCACGGCGTCCAGACCCTCACCGGTCTGGGTGGGCGGGACCCCGGCCGCATCCAGCTTCCGGCCGATACCGCCGACGGTGACGCGGTTGACCAGCACCGTGGACAGCGCCAATCCGGCGGCGAAGAAGAACTGCCCGATGGTGGTGCGGGATGACGTCACCGGGCCGTAATAGCGTTGCGGCGCTTGGGCGATGATCAGCGTCCCGAACGGCAGCGACGCGATGATCACGCCCGCCCCGACGAGCACCGCCCCCGGCAGATAGCCGACGAATGACGTGGAGCGGTGCATCAACGCCAGCAGAACGAAGCCCGCAGCCGCGCACACCGATCCGATCCCGATGGTGTTGGCGGCGGACAACCCGCGGGTCATCAACCGGCCGAACACCAGAGCGGCAACGATGCCGGCACCGAGCAGCGGAAGCTGCCACAACGACACCTCCAGGGTGGTCAACCCATTGATGAACTGCCACAGGTTCGTCAACTGCAGGAACCCGACCGCGTTGCCGAAGTTGTAGACGAATCCGGCGCACACCGCCGCGAGAAAAATCGGTTGCCGGAACAACTCGACCGGGAAGAACCTGTCAACGGTGCGGTTCTCCCGCCAGAAGAACAGGGCCACCAGCAGTACGCCGCCGAGGAACGGCACGACGGTGAGGAGGTCGGTGAGGCCGCGGGCACTGTGGCTGAAGCCGTACAGCACGCCGACGATGCCGAATGCCAGCAGCAACTGTCCGGGCACGTCTGCGGCCACCCGGGCCGCGGGCGCCACGGCAGGGAGCACAGCCCGCACAGCCAGGACGCACAGCAGGGCGATCACCGGGATGACGGCAAACGCGATCCGCCAGTTCACCGATGACAACGCGCCGCCGAGGAACGTCAACAGCAGTGTGCCGCCACCGGCCACCGCGCCGAAGACACCGATTGCGGCGGGGATCCGTCCGGGCTCGGCGACCTCCTTGACATAGGCGAAGGAGGCGCCGAACACGGCTCCCAGTCCCACCCCGGCGAGGGCGCGACCGAGCAGGAACACCGCCGGGACAGGCGCCAGCGCCGCGATCAGGTCACCGGCGGCGGCCAGCGCCAGCGCCGCCACCAGCACCTTCCGCCGGCCCAACCGGTCGGCGACCAGACCGGTCGAGATGACGGTGGCCGACATTGCGAGGGTGGAGATGCTCGCGGCCAGCGCCAGCAACCCACCACTCATCTCCAGGCCGCGACTGGCCCCGACGAGGGCTGTGTTGGCGACATTGGCGTCGGCGGCCTGCACCGCCGCCATCACACCGAGAAGCGGCACCGCCCAGCGGGACGGTACCTGCTGTGAGTTGGTCGTCATGGTCGCCGCTCAACAGTGGTGGCCGTGCTGGGCCAGATGCGCGTGTTCGGCGGGATCGATCGACTTCACCTCGGCCAGGAACGCGTCGAGGTCGATACGCCGCCCCCCGCGCCAGGTTGCCGTCACCTTCACCGTCTCGGCGAGAGTTCCGGGATCGGTTGCCCACGGGTCGGCGGACAGTTCTGCGAAGTCCGCGAGCTTGCCCGGTGCGATCGATCCGATTTCGTGATCGCGGTGCAGTGTCCGAGCGGCGTCGATGGTTTCCGCGGCCACCGCCGCATCGAGGCTGATCGCCTGATTCGGGCCGTGTACAGCACCGGAGTCGGTCTTGCGGGTGACGGCGGCTTGGATGTTGAGCAGTGGCAGGGGCGGTGAAACCGACCCGTCGTTGTGGAAGGACACGCACAGGCCGGCGTCGACGGCGTCCTTGAAACGCATCCACTGCGAGCCGATCTCGCTGGGGAACAATTCACCGTCGAGCAGGTCGCCCCAGTAGATCAACTGGAACGGGCCCAAGGAGGCGTACACGCCCAGTGACGCCACCCGCGGGAACTGGTCGCCGCGCGCACCACCGAGATGCTCGACACGCCAACGATGGTCGGTTTCGAGGAGGTCGTGCACGGAAAGCGCGCGCTCGTAGGCGTCCAGGACCACATCCAGACCGACGTCACCGTTGACGTGGAACGCCATCTGCCAGCCCTGCGGGGTGAAACGGTCCAGTGCCTCGTCGAGTTGAGTGCGGGAGTAATTCATCGCCGACTCCCCCGCCGGGCCGATCGGGATGCCGGCGTTGCGTACCGCAGGGGAATCCAGGTAGGGATACGACAGCGCGGCCGTCCCCACCCACGGCGATCCGTCGGCCCACAGCTTGATGCCCTGCTTGCGGACCATGGCCTCCGGTGCCCGCGACTCCAGCGGCTTGTCCGCGTCGTCCTCGGTGGACATGTGGTAGAGCGAGATGCGGAGCGGACAGTCCGGCACGGCCGCCAACGCCTCGTATCCGATGAGATATGGCGTGCTGTAGGTCATGTCGCTGGTGGTGGTGATACCCGCCTTTGCCATCAGCGCGTACCACTGCGCCGCGGAATAGAGCGGATGAGTGATCGCCGACTTCATCAGCGGTCCCGCGACGGCCATCACTGCCGCCGTCTCATAGGCCCGCCCGTTGGAGGTGCCGTTCGGGTTCCGGCCGAACCGGGCGCCGACCGGATCCGCCGGGGCCACCGACCAGCCGAGCAGTGCAATGGCGGCGCTGTTGAAGTAGACCTCATGGCCGGAGTTGTCGAAAACGGCGGCCGGCCGGTCGGGGAAATAGCGGTCCAGCAGGGTGTTGTCCGGCTCGGCGACCTGCTGCAACAGCCGGTCCAATCCGTTGAACAACACGGTCGCGCCGGGTGGCCGCTCGACGTCGACCTTGGCGAACAGCGCTGTGACGTCATCCCATGTCGGGTAGCCGACGTACGGAGCGATCCAGTAGGTCGGGGACTGGGTGACGACCCCGGAGAGGAAGGGGTGGCTGTGCGCCTCGATGAACCCGGGCAGCAAAACCGTGTCGCCGAGGTCCTTCTCGTCCGCGCCCGGGGCGGCCGCCCGGCATTCGTCGAGCGCTGCCCACCGCAACGATCGTGCCCGTTGCGGTGTCGATCGCGACGGCGGTGGCACGCGGTCTACCCGGGTCCATGGTGACCACGGCCGATGCCGAGATGATGAGTTGGTTGGTCATGCTGTCCCCCAGGTGCCGAAGCGAGTCGCCGCGCATCACCCACCGTAGCCTTCTAAGCACTCAGTGCAACACTCCCGCCGACGGCTGAGCCGAGCCGACGGGCGGACCGCGGGATGGGAAGGCCTCCGTCTCCGCCGCCGCCGGAACAGTTCGCTGCAGCACTCCGCGGATCCTGCAAGGTCAGATGGAAGGAATGGATGTCATCCAGTTGTGCCGCGGAGACGCACCAGTTTCCGCATCCGCTGATTGGGCGCTCACTCACGGGACACTGGAAACGTATGACACAGATCGGAACGGATTGGCGGCTGGTCAATGGTGATGCGACGTCGTGGTTTGACGCGCCATCGCTGATCGAGGGCGCTGCTCTGGCCGGGCGAATCGTGGAGCTCTCGACCGAGACCCTGGTCGACGTCCGCGCGACGGGCCTGCGGGTGCGCCTCGACACCGATGAGCACGCCGAGGCGGTGTCGGCGGCCGCACGCGATCTGGGGCTGGCCGCGAACCCTGCCGCGCTGCAGCAGCAGAGCGTCGTGTTCGAATCCGCGGATCCGCCTTCAGTGACGCGGTTCTGGCAGCGCGTGCTGGACTATGCCCCCGGGGAGGATGGCGGTCTGGCGGATCCGCTGCGGCGCGACCCCGCGATACGGATCCGGCAGGCGACCGAGCCGCGGCCGTTGCGCAACCGCATTCACCTGGACGTGGTGCGGCCGGCCGCGGCGGTCGAGCAGGCGAATCTTGGTGAGGCATCGGGACCGTTCGGGGTCTGTCACGCCGACCCCGACGGCAACGAGGTCGACCTGGTGCCGGGCGGGGCGCTCGGCGAGGGACTCGCAACAGCCGACTGGCAGGCGGTCTTCAGCGCGATGGCGTGCTACCGCATCACCTCGCCGGCGCGGCAGCGTGAGCTGGCCGCAGCAGCAGCGGCGCTGGCCGACGACGCCGGCTTCCCGCTGCTGGTCGACCTGCGCCCCGGGCTGGTGATCTTCGATAGCGGCAAGGACCAGTGGGAGGACGACGCCCACGGCCTCGCGCTCGATTTCACCGACCTCGCAGCTGACCTACAGACCGCTGCCCGGGAACTCGGAGCCATCGCAGATCCGGGGCTGCCGCGCTTTGTTCAGCTCTTCCTTGACGCGGCCGACGTCGCCGCGGTCCGGGCGTTCTGGGTCGCCGCACTCGGCTACACCCACGACCGGCGAGCCGGGGCCAGCGACATCCACGATCCGCGGCGGCTGAACCCAGTCTTCGTGTTCCAGGAGCTCGACGCTTCGGATACTGAGCGCCGCCGGCAGCGCAACCGCATCCACGTCGAGCTGACCGTGCCGGCGGACGTCGCGCAGTCCCGCCTGGCGACCGCCCTCGCGGCCGGTGGCCGGCTTCTTGACGAATCGGGGGATCGCTGGCGGGTTGCCGACCCCGAAGGCAACGAACTGGTGATCACCGGCGCGGGCTGAGCTCGCCGTCGAGTCCGGCGGACCTTCACGCCGGCCGAACGGCGAAGATCGCCCGCGATGTCGTCAGCCACCACCCGAGGCCGTGGGCGTCAACGAATGGTAAGTGTCGAACGGCACGGGAGTGTTCGAGAAGATCGTCTTCAGCATTCGTGTGCCGTGACCGCTTTTCTCGGTGCCCATTCTGTCGATGAGGTCGAGCCAGGTTTTCGGGTGCGCGAACCGGCGGTGCAGGATCCCGTGGCAGCTCCGACAGAGCGCGGTCCAGTTCCCCGGCTGGTGTAGTGACAGCATGTGGCTGCTCCGATGCCACCCCGGCTCATCCAGCGGATCTCCCAACAGGGAGCCATCGGGCCGCATACACCGGGTAATTGGGTCATGACGGCGCACTTCATGCGTCAAATCGATGATGGCCGAGCCGCTGATGCGGACGGCTCGCTCAACAAGGGCCAGCCGCTACGTCATCAGCCCCAAGACCAGACGCAATGCAGCATCTACCTGCCGCATCTCCTCGTTGCTGAGACGGCCCACAACCTTTCCCAGTCGCTGCGGATTCACGGCCGCAGTCTGTTCGACCAATACCCGGGTCTGACGGCCCTGCACCGCTACCTCCGGCCGGAAACTCGCCGCCCACGCCGACGTCGACGTCGGTGCCACCAGCCACGTGGACAACGCCAAGAGGTCGGATTGAACGACGACCGCGAAGCGGGCACCGGACTGCTCGTGCCCTCGACTGCCGCGCGGATTGCGCAGCCCGAAGACCTCACCACGCACGCAACGTCTCCATGTCACGAAGGACCTGCGCCGACTCGGCGCGATCCTGCTCGTTGGCCGCAAGCGCTGCCGACTCGGCGCGGAGCTTGTCCTGTGCGCGAAGCCGAGCGGCATCGATGAGCGCGGATCGCAGAGCATTCGAGACGGTGGTCCCGTCCTTCGTCAGCACCGCCAAGGCGCGCATCGCGTCGTCGTCCGGTCGGAATGTAATGGTCTCGGCCATGGCACCAATGTAACACGTTTTGTAAGACAACTCGGGAAGGCGGCCGCGAGCCCTCAATATGGAGTCCCAACAGGTGGACGGCTTCCAGGCGCCCCGGTGCGGCCCCCGGGGGCGCCAGGGTGTCAGAGCCGGCCGGCCGCCATCTCCGAGACGATGTGATCGGCCTGCCGGGTGGCCAGCGCGACGATGGTCAGGGTCGGATTGGCGGCGCCACCAGTGGTCATCACCGATCCGTCGCTGACGAACAGGTTCGGCACGTCGTGCGCCTTGCCCCAGCGGTCCACCACCCCGTCCTCGGGTCGCTCACTCATCCGGCAGGTGCCGAGGTTGTGCGTGGACGGGTACGGCGGGGTGTGGTGCACCGAGATCGCCCCGGCAGCACCGTAGATGGAGTCCGCGGCGGCGTAGGCGTGGTTCCGCATCGCGGTGTCGTTCGGGTGGTCGTCGTAGTGCACGTCCGGCACCGGCAGGCCCCATTGGTCCTTCACGTCGGTGTTGAGGGTGACCCGGTTCGATTCCTGCGGGATGTCCTCGCCGACGAGCCACATACCGGCGGTGCGCTCGTAGGCGTCCATCTTCTCGGTGAAGCTGCGCCCCCACTCCCCCGGTTCGATGAAGGCCGCCAGGAAGGCCGGGCCGAGCGAGAGAGTTTCCATGTAGTAGCCGCCGGCAAACCCGCGGGAGGTGTCGTGTTTCGCCTCGTCGGCGACGATCCCGGCCATCGTCTCGCCCCGGTACATCCGCACCGGCTTCTCGAACTGCCCGTAGGCAGAGCCGGTCATGTGCCGCATGTAGTTCCGGCCGACCTGCCCCGACGAGTTCGCCAGACCGTCCGGATGCAGCGAGCTCGCGCTCATCAGCAGCAGTCGCGGAGACTCGATCGAGTTTCCAGCCACACAGACCACTTTCGCGGCCTGTCGGTGCAGAGCGCCGGCTGCGTCGAGGTATTCGACGGCGTTGACGGTGCCGCTGTCGTCGTGGGTGATCTTCACGGCCTGGCTCAGCGGGCGCAGGTCGAGGTTGCCGGTGGCCAGCGCCCGCGGGATCTCCCGCACGAGGGTCGACCATTTCGACCCGTGCTTGTCGCCCTGGAAGTTGAAGCCGTCCTGGACGGTCGCGGGGCGTCCGTCATACGGCTCGGCGTTGGTGGCATACGGGCCGGTCGCGTAGTAGCGGTACCCGGCCTTCTCGGCGCCATTGGCCATCACGGTGTAGTTGTTGTTTGCGGGCAACGGTTTGCGGCCGTGCCGGTGCGTGCTGCCCATCGCGATCTCGGCCTTGTCATACCAGGGCGCGAGTTCCTCCAGGGTGATCGGCCAGTCGAGCAGGTTGGCGCCGTCGAGATCGCCGTACACGCTGCGGACCCGGAATTCGTGGTCCATGAACCGCGGGGTCGCCCCCGCCCAGTGCGTGGTGGTCCCGCCGACGGCCTTGACGATCCAGGTGGGCAGGTTCGGGAAGTTGCGGGCCACCCGCCACGAACCGCTGGTGGTCCGCATGTCGGTCCAGGCCATCTGGCTGAACGCCGGCCATTCGTCGTTGACGTAGTCCTCGCCGGTCAGGTGCGGGCCGGCCTCGAGCAGGACGCACTTGACGCCCTTGGTGGTGAGCTCGTGGGCGATGGTGCCACCCCCGGCGCCGGATCCGATGATGACGACGACCGGGTCGTCGTGCTCGATGCTCGCCATACCTCAGGCCTCCGCTCGGTCGATGATTTCGGGACGCGGCTCACCGCTGTATTCGGTGATTCTGGCCGCGGGCAGCCAGTCCAGGTCGTCGAATCCGCGGTTCACGTAGCCGCCCTTGTCGTACGAGGGACCTTCGTAGCCGAGGATGCTCCAGACCTCGCGGTCGTCGTAGAGAGCGACCACCGTCGTCGAGTGCACGAGCTTGAAGAAGGCGCTGTCCGCGATCCGCTCGACGGCGGCGGTCGCCTCGGCATCGGACAGGGCTGCGAAATCGCCGCCCGCGATGTCATCCAGCTCGGCCAATCCCGCCGCGACCAGATGATCGGAGTCGGCGTCCTGCACCTTCTTGGCGGTCCGCTGGTACGGCCCGTCCGGGAAGCTCGGGTGCGGGTACGCGACCCGCAGCAGACGGACCAGGGTAGCCGCCTGCTCGGCGCTCAGCGCGGCGCCCGCGCTGTCGCTCCCGGCGGTGTCTCGCTGCAGTTCGACCGGATCCTGCGGGTCCTGCCGCTCTTCCTGGTCAACGCCGCTGTCGCCCATGGTTTCTCCTCGCCCGGCCGCACCGCGGTGTGCTCGCCTGGGCACACGGTAACCGTGGATTCCGCCGACGGCGAGTGGGCCGGTCGCGGATCTTCGCTGCGGTGGCTAGCCTTGCCCGACACCACCGGCCCGGGAGGAACCCGATGTACTTCATCGTCGTGAAATTCAAGACCAAGCCCGAATGGACGGAGAAGTTCGTCGAGCTCGCCACTCCGTTCACCACCGCCACCCGCGCCGAGCCGGGGAACCTGTGGTTCGAGTGGTCCCGCAGCATCGACGAGCCGGACACCTTCGTCCTGGTCGAGGCCTTCGCCGACGACGACGCAGCGGGAGCCCACGTCAACAGCGAGCACTTCGCCACCGCCACCCGGGAGACCCTCCCGCAGGCGCTGGTGGCCACCCCGAAGATCGTCAGCCGCAAGGTGGACGGCTCGGGGTGGGACGAAATGGGCGAGATCACCATCGGCTGACTGGCTGGCTGGGCCGAGCTCGCCCCTGCCGCTACCCCCAACGCGACGAATCACCATGATCAAGAACTACGCCTGCAGCACTGACCCGGCGTCTCGCGGAGCAGGCTGCGGGTGAGGAGCACAGTTGTGGTGCGCTGCCAGCGTTCCGGCGTCCAGCCGAGGATGCCGGTGGCGAGCAGGTAGTTGTCGGCGCTGTGGATCAGAAAAGCGAGATCGGCGGCGTCCTCGACACTGAGCCCCGGGCGGAGCGCCCCAACGCTCCGCGAGCAGGCCCGGCAGAGCGCGGAACGAACTGCGGCGCTGGCCCTCGTTGAGATCCCATCGGACTGCGAGGTCGGGATCGGTGCCGATGGTGCCGCGGACGACAGCGAGCAAAGGCGCTACCCGCTCGAAGATTTCGCGGCCACCGTTTGTCCACAGCTCGATCACCCGGACCGGGTCGGGTTCGGCGGTCATTTCCTCGATCCACGACCGGTCCATGAGCGCGACCTGATCGTCGTCGCCGACGGCGGCCACGTCGAGTGCTTCCTTGAGCAGCGTCGCCTTGTTCCCGAAATGGAAGTAAACGGTTTGCACAGCGACGCCCGCGCGCGCCGCGACCTGGTCCAGAGTCGTTGCACCGTAACCCTGGTCCAGGAACAGCTCTGCCGACGCGGTGATGATCCGGCGCCTGGTCAGCCTGGTCTTTTCGGCCCGACTCATCGGGGGCACGGAATTGTTCTTGACAGAATTGCGCACCCGCTAGAGACTACTCCAATGAGTCGTTGGAGTCAGCTCTAGTCAAGGAGGGATTGTGCCGAACCTCGGACCGATTCACCATGTGAAGATTCCGGTCAGCGACGTCCGCGCCAGCACCCAGTGGTACCTGCGGGTGCTCGGGTTGGACGTGGCGATCGAGTTCGCCGAGGACGGCGAGGTCCGAGGCGTCGCGCTGAAGGCCCCTGACGGCACGACTTCGATCGCGCTGCGACACGACCCCGTTCGGGCCGCCGCCCTCGCCGGCTTCGACCTGGTCGCGCTTGGTGTCCCGACCCGGGACGGTGTCCACGCGTGGGCCGACCACCTGGCGGCCATCGACCAGCAGCACGGCGGCATCGTCACCGGCCACAACGGCGGCACCGTCCTGGTCGGCCTGCACGACCCCGACGGCATCGAAATCCGTCTGTACGCCGATTGACCCACGACGACTACGACAACATCTATCCACCACCCAACAAAGGGATTCATCGTGCGTGACAACGATTGGCGGCTCCGGCGAGCCGCTCGTGCCGATCCACGGCGAGGTGCGCTCGCTCGCGGGGTGGCACTTCGACCAGCGGTCGGCGGGCCGGATCGAACGATCGGTGCAGTTCCGGGCGCCGGCCGTCACGTCCCGACCGCAGCCGGACCGAGCAGGGCGTCGACCATGACGCTGCCGATCCACTGCTGGGTCTTGTCCCAGCTCCACCCCCGCCGGTTCACCAGGCGGTCGGTCAGGTCCGGAGCGGTCAGCACCCAGAGAATGTCGGCGGCGTCCTGGGTGTCGAGCCCGTCGCGCAGGCCGAACCGCTCCTGAACGGACTGCGCCACGGCTGCCGTCCCGACCGCTCGTTCGGTCTCGATGGTCTCTGCGAAGGCCTGCAGGTCGGGATCGCCGGTCGCCGCCTGCGCCAACAGAGTGCTCATCAGCGGGAGCACACGCTCGGATAACTGACGACCGAGCGCTGCGTAACGTTCGAGCAGTTCCCTGCCGCTGGACGCCTGCGCCATGGCGCGAAGGGCCGGGCGGTCGCCCATTGCTATTGGTTCGTCGTCACCAGCGAGCGTGGCGTCGTAGACGGCCTTGAGTACCGCCGACTTGCCGCCGACGACGTTGTACACGGTTTGTACGCTGACTCCGGCCTGGGCGGCCACACTGGCCAGAGTGGTTCCCAGATAACCGTTCTCGACGAACAACCGGCCCGCCGATGCCAGGATCGACCGCCGCGCGACCGCCGTTTGCGCGCTTCGCAACTCTGTGGAGTAGCGCCGGGTGGGCGGCATGGATCAACCCCTTGACGATCCTATAGAACGCAGTTCAAACTAATTGAATGTGGTTCCAGAGTATCGCAGAAACCACGTGACAGCCAGTCGTACGAACCCCAACCAAACCCGGAGACAGAGATGACCCCAGCACCAGCGAGCACCACCGCCCGCATCAGCCACGATGAGATGAAGGCATTGTGTGCCCGATCCATCCACATCATGGCGGACGGCGACCTCGGCGACTTCGAGGCCGTTGTCCATCCCAGCGCCCGCAACCGGGAGGCCGATGCGGAACCGCCGGCCTGCCGGGGCACCGGCCCTGCGGCTTTCTATGCCACGGCATTGTGGCTGCGTAGCGCCTACGCCGATCTGCACTGGGAGATTCACGACATGGTGGCCGACGCCGACCTCGTCGTCATACACGCAACAATGTCCGGCCGGCAGGTCCGAACCTTCGTCGGGTACGGACCCGACGGCAAGCCGGCACAGGCCTTCCCGGCGAAGAACAGAACATTCGCCACCACCCAGACACACTGGTTCCGCGTCGCTGACGGCAAGGTGCTCGAGCACTGGGCGAACCGTGACGACCTTGGCACCGCCGCCCAACTCGGGTGGGTCCCGCCTTCCCCCTTGTACGTGATCAAGATGATGCTGGCGCTGCGCAAGGCCCGCCGGCATGCAACGGAAACAGGCTGAACCCGCGTCCGGTTTCTTGTCGACTGAAATCCACAACGCGAACTCCCGCGGCAGCAGGCCGCTACCGACCACGGCACCTGCCGGATCGGTGATCGAACCATCCGAACACCACCAAAACCAACAAAAAAGGGCATCAGTATGTTCACCGAAATACGCAAGCGCTCCCGCAAACGCCGCCATCGGGCGGACATGACCAGGATCATCACCGCCACAAGTCGGCCGCAGCGGGACGAACTCATCGTCATGGCCCAACGCCAGGGCCTGTTGTGACCCCGGCTCGCGAAACTGCGGCAGTCCGGCCGCAGACCGAATCCGAAGCAAAGATTCTTGCAAAGCTGCCTGGACCCTGGTGCGGAGGCTCAACGATGATCAGCAAGCTGGACACCAGCACGGGCGAGAGGCAACCGGCCCGGGTTGCGCCGCCCCGCGTGGGTGCGCCGAACCGGCGCGTCGCCGCTACCAATAACGTCCTTGGCAGCCGTCCGGCGGGGGTGCGATTAGCGGCTACGCCGGCGCGCTTGCAGCACCATCAGCTCACCAGGGAGACCATGCGCAACTATCCGTACTCCACCATCGGCCGGATCATGGCCGCTAACGCGGATTTTCGCGCAGCGATTTGAACCCTCAGTTGGACAGCGCCCGAGGTTGGCTGGTCAGTGGTATTCGAAGTGCAGGGTGCGGTTGCCCCACCAGGGGATGGTGGTGTCGGGGATGGCTGCTTGCCGCAGGATTGGTGAGTAGGTGCGGCGGTCGAGGTGGATTGTGGTGGTGTCGCCGGTGTTGGTGATGGTTCCGGTGGTGGACAGGAACCGGCGTTGCAGGGTGTCGGGGGTGGCGTGGTGGTAGCCGGTGAGGCGGCGGCGTAGGGCTGCGCAGACGGCGCCGGCGAGCACGGTGAGGGCGACGTCGAGGTCGACGTTGAGGGGGACGGACCCGGCGAGGGCGTCGGTGTGGAAGGACCGGATGGATTCGGCGAGGCGTTGTTCGATGTTCATCCGTCGGGCGTATCGCTCGATGAGTTGTTTGACGCTGGTGGCGCGGTCGTTGGTGATGATGACGGTGGCGGCGTCCCGGCCGAGGCCGGTGACGACGAGTTGCCGGACGGTGCCGGGGTAGTTCGACAGCGTGGTGGTTTCGTCGACCACGCGGGGGCGTTGGTATTTGCCGTCGCGGTCCAGGCGCACGGTTGTGAACGCGGCGGCGGGGATTTCGGTGATGTGCTGGTTGAGGGCGGGTGACCGCATCCGCAGGGTGAGCCAGGTGATGCCGCGGTCGTCGAGTTCGGCGAGCACGTTCTGGTTGGTGACTTTCTGGTCCATGACCAGGCGCTGCGGCCATGACCCGGTGAGGGTTTTCCAGTGGTCGGCGAAGACGAGGACCTCGTTCGCCTGGGTGGCCTTGGTGAGGTCGGCGTTGGCGTAGATCAGGGTTTGGCTGGCGCCGTCTTGCGCGAAGAATGACAGCACCGATTTGGTGCGTTGGGAACGTGTTGGGACGTAGTGCTTCTCCAGGGCTACGTCCTCGCCCCAGTGCATGATGGCGTGGAAGTCCAGGTCCAGGTCGCCGCCGCGGTCGGTGATCAGGTCTGCGCCGATCATCGCCTTGCCCAGCGCGGTGAGCAGCCCGGCTTGCCGGGTGTGCTCCAGCCGGTAGGAGTAGCTGGTCAGCGCGGTGGTCTTCGGGAGCGCGGTGAGCCCGGCGAACAGGGCGGCGCCGGGGTCGGCGGCCAGGTCGTCGACGTGGGAGACCCGGCGGACACCGGTGAGTTTCAGCGCCAGCAGCGACAGCAGGTAGTTCAGCGCCGGGATGACGCTGGTGCCGGGGTAGCCGGCGGCGGTGACCATGCCGGGCAGGTCGAGGGCGACCAGGTCGGGCAGGGTGAGCAGCAACCCGGCCAGCTTCGTGGTGGACCGCGCGGGTAGTTCGGTGGGGTCGAGCAGCTCGGCGCGGGGTGGGTGGTCCCGGAACGGTGTGCCGTTTCCCGGGGTCGGGCGGATCGGGAGCCGCCCGAGGCCGGCCTCGTTGATGACCTGGGCGACGCCGGTCCGGTTCAGCGGGGTGGCGGTGCCGGCCAGCGCTTCGGAGATCTGCGTCGCCGACTGCCCGGCCCGGCGCAGCTCGATGATCTTCTCCCGGGCGGCGTTCTTCGCCGGCGCCCGGGTCGGCCCGGGGCGGGGGTTGAGGAAGAACCCGGTCTTCCCGGCCCGGAAGTCCCGGACCAACGACCGCAGCGTCGCCGCCGAGTACCCGGACCGGGCGGCGGCGGTGTCGATCGGCAGGCCTTCGTAGAGGTAGCCGCGGAGCGCTTCGTAGCGGCGGTGGTTCGGCCCGGTCGGCCGGCCGAAGAACTCCCCACCGGTCCGGGCGCCCCCGGCAGCGGCCCTCCGGGTGGGGGTCGGTTTCGCTGCCTCTGACACAGGTGCAGTCCAGCAGACGGCCAGGCCGTGGGTCAACTACATCGGGCCGGTGTGTCTTACATCGTTGTGATTTAACGCGTCTCGCTCGAGCGGTGGAGTTCTTCACCACGGTAGTGCTCACACGCCGACAGCGAGATTGACCCCCATCAGTCGTCCGCAGTCACCGCGCGAGTTGATCCAAAGTCCCCGTCACATAACCGATCTGACACGCAGACGCCGCGGCAGTCAGTTCAGACGCGCCACGCGAAAATCGGCGCTAACAACGGATCCAGTGTCTGGCAGGGGGTTTGCACCGGTGTCCTCGTCGGCCCTGACATGGTGTTGACGGCGACGCACTTGCTGCGCGACCTCCCGCTGGCCGAATGGCGGTTCAGGTTCGTCCCCGGCTCGCACGACGGCGAGCACACCACCGCTCCGGACGGTACGGGCAACATCTCAGCCCTGTTCACCGGCGAGGTGGTCAACGGCAACTCCACCGGATCCGTCCGGGGGGACAACGTCTTCGAGCGGGTGAATGGTTTTGACTTTGCGGTGTTCCGGATCAATCGGCGGCTCGGTGATCACTGGGGGTACCTGGGATACATCTACAGCAACGGATCTTCTGGCTATGAGGACAATTCCTGGCTGTCCGTCGGATATCCGGTGGTGCTCAACGGTGGCCGATTCCCGTTCGAGAGCCCCATCAGCATCAGCGGTGTCGACAAGGACGACCACAACTCGCGGGAGCTGGAAACGGAGTCGTTGCTGGGAGGCTCCATCTTCGGACCGGGCGTCGATTGGGAAGGGTGGTCGGGTGGTCCGCTGATCCGCTGGAAGGACGGCAGCTATTGGGTCGGCGGCGTGCTGTCCGGTTGGGACACGGACGGCCTGGACACCAACGGGGTACACGTGTTCGCCGGCGGACCCCGGTTGGCCGTCGTGATCGAGCAGGCGATGCGGCAATGGGGCCACACGACGGACTGGAGTCCGTGGTACGGACTCGGTGGGTCGTCCAAAGGCGTCGCGGTCACCGTCGCAGACGGCACCACGGACATCTACGTCATCGGCACTGACGGGCAGTCCTATCAGAAGTGGTGGGACGGTCAGCGGTGGAACCCCAGCGACGATGGATTCGTCAACCACGGCGGTCTGGACATCAAGCCGGGCTGCATCTCCGCGGTCGGGGATGACCGTTTCCGCGACGTGTTCGCGGTAGGGACCGACCATCAGCTCTACCACCGCTATTACGCCGACGGCGCCTGGTCGCCGTGGTTCGGATTGGGCGGCGCGTGCATCGCGGTCAGTACGGTCCGGGCCGACAATGTCACCGATGTCTATGTACTCGGAATGGACGGCAATCTCTACCAGAAGTATTGGGACGGGGAGCAGTGGCATCCGACCGAGAACATGACCTACTTGGGTGGCGATGTGCCGATGAAACCCGGCTGCCTGTCGGTGATCGGCAGCTCCGGGTTCCGCGACGTCTACGCTGTGGGCACCGATCATCAGCTGTACCACCGCTATTACGCCGACGGCCAGTGGACAGGGTGGATGGGTCTCGGCGGCGCCTGCCAAGCGGTCGCCGCGGTACGTGCTGATGACGCCACCGACATCTACGTTGTTGGCACCGACGGTCAGCTCTATCAGAAATGGTGGGACGGAACTGCGTGGAATCCAGCTGACGGATTCGTGTTCCACGGCGGACTCGATATCATTCCCGGCGGTCTCGCAGTGATCGGCGGCGACAAGTTCCGAGACGTCTACGCGGTCGGCACGGACAACCTGCTCTACCACCGGGTGTATTCAGGCCTCTGAGGCGAGGACGGAAGTATCAGGACATCACCTGCTCGGGAAATGGGGTCGAGAACCGCTCGCCGCGGCTGTGCCGTTCTGATCATCTACGATGCCGCGACCGATCCTGCCGTGAAGATGTCCATCGGCATCGGGTACTGGAGCCTCCAGGTGATCGCCATTGGCCGGTCACCGGTGTGGCTGACGTACGTCGCGGGACCGAGAAACATGTACGGCGACGTTCCCATGGCGTCGGTCTTGCGGTCGCGGGTGAACAGCAGGATGGACGAGCCGAGTTCCTCGTGGTGGATGTAGCGCTGGCCGGTCTTGGAATCCGCGGACGTGGTCGACTGCGATTCCCAGTGGAACAGGTCAGGGCTGATCGCGTAGTCCTGGTACATCGTCGTCGGCGAATAGTCGGTCTCGGACTTCTTCAACGTGATGAAGAAGGCGTCGGCGTCCCACTTTTCCGCTCTCAGCACACCCTCTCGGAAGAAGGACGGAGCCCGGTCCAACGTGGCGTAATCCAGAGCCGCGAGGATCTCTTCGCGCTGATACCGGGCGTGCACGCGAAGACCAAGGCCGTCCAGCGGCCCGACCGGTGCGTGGGTCGTGTGCCGGGTCTGGTCGAAGGCGAGGTGAATCACGGAAGCGAGGTCATCCCGGACGGCCGGCTCCCGACGCAGAGTGGCCAAGCCGTTCTCGAACGAAGAGAACGAGCCGTCCGGCCACAACGAGAACAGCAGCATCCGCGCGAAACCCTGGTCCATTTTGGCGAGTTCGGAATACTCCGCGGCGTCATCGGCGAGGAGTCGCAGGTAGGCGGCCAGTCGCCCCGGGTCGTCGACGTGGGCGAGTGCGCGGATCCGGCGCAGCAGCTTGCCTTCGGCAGGGCCGCCCTGCCTCGTCGGAAGGTCGGCGTCCCGACGTAGCCGAGTCCAGGTCCGATCGGCACGCACCACATCGGACAGTTCGACCCCGGAGCTGTCCAGGAACACGGGCAGCGTCGAGTCCCCGATGGCGCGAAGCTCGGCGACGATGTCCCGCCAACGGTTGCTGATCTGGCTTCTGACATTCTCCAGGACCAGTTCCTGCGACTGCCGGTCGAGAACGATCTGCGTGCCGGACGGAAGGAAGGGAAACCCGAGTTCGATCTGCCGCTCCAACTCGCGGCGGTTGGCGCCGGTCATCGCCCGGTACCGGACGTCGAAACGAAATTCTTTACGATGGTGCCCGACGAAATCCAGCGCGGTCAGCACGGCCTTGTTCGGTGCACGCCGGAGTCCGCGACCCAGTTGCTGCAGAAAGACGGTCGCGCTTTCCGTGGGCCGCAGGAACAGCACGGTGTCGACGTCGGGCAAGTCGACGCCTTCGTTGAAGACATCGACCGTGAAGATGATGTTGATCCTGCGATCGCGTAAATCGGCCAGCGCACGATCCCGGTCCTCCCGCCGCGTCTCCCCGGTGACCTGCGCAGCTGGGACCTTGGCTTCGTTGAACACTCTGGTCATGTACTCGGCGTGGGCCACCGAGACACAGAAGCCCAACGCCCGCATCCGCGCTGGGGCGCCGACCTTGTCGCGCAGACTCTTGAGCACAAGACGGGCCCGCGCGTCATTCCCGGTATAGACGTTCGAAAGCGCGTCCTGGTCGTATCGACCACGAGACCACTCGATGCGGCGGAGATCGGTCCCGTCGGCGATGCCGAAGTAGTGAAAGGGGATCAGCAGATCCGCGCTCAGCGCGTCCCAGAGTCGCAGTTCTGCTGCCGTTCGGCCGTCGAACAGCGACCGCACATCGACTCCATCTGCGCGCTCGGGAGTCGCTGTCAGGCCGAGCAACTCGGTCGGCCGGAGGTGTTCCAGGATGGCGCGGTAGGTGGGCGCCTCCGCGTGGTGGAACTCGTCGATGACGACAATGTCGTAGGCGCCGCTGGGAATGTTCGTGACGCCGTAGGAATGCAGCGACTGGACCGACGCGAACACGTGCCGCCACCGCTCGGGCCGGCTCCCACCCACGTAGAGCTCACCGAAGGAGTGATCGGACAGGACCTCACGATACGTCCGCAGCGACTGCTCGAGGATTTCCCGCCGGTGAGCCACAAAGAGCAGTGACGGCCGGGCAGCGTCATGGGCCCGGCACAGTCCGCGGTAGTCGAGAGCCGCGATCACCGTCTTGCCGGTGCCGGTGGCCGCCACGATGAGATTGCGATGCCGGTCATGGAGTTCCCGCTCCGCGGTCAGCGCCTCGAGCATCTCGGTTTGATAGGGATAGGGGCGGACCTCGAGTCCGGACAGCACGATCTGCCCCGCGGAGTCCCGGCGGGAACCGTTGGCCACTGCGAGCGCGTCATCAAGCCGATCACGATCCCGTTCCGGGTCGTACCGCTCGAAGCTGCCGTCATTCCAGTAGGTGTCGAAAGTTGCACCGAACTTCGCCATCAGCGTCGGGGTGGCGACCCGGGACAACCGAACATTCCATTCCACACCGTCCAGCAGCGCCGCGCGGGACAGGTTGGACGAGCCGACGTAGGCGGTGTCGAATTCAGTTCTGCGACGGAAAAGCCACGCCTTGGCATGCAGTCTCGTCCGCAGGGAGTCGTACTGAATCCTGACCTCAGCGCCGAACTCCCGGACCAACCGGTCCAGTGCGACCCGTTCGGTCGCCCCCATGTACGTCGTGGTCACCACCCGGAGTGGCACACCCCGTCGACGGAGATCTGAGAATTCCGCTTCGAGGATCCGCAAGCCGTGCCATTTGACGAAGGCGCACAGCAGATCCACCTCGTCGGCGGTGACGAGTTCCGCGCGCAGCTCGGCGCCCAGTGATGGTTCACCGCGGGCGTTGGTGAGCAGGGCCGCATCGGACAGTGGGGTGGCCGGCCGCGTCGTGGCGACCGGAGCGACCCCGGGCCCAGCCGGCGGCATCAGGGACATCAGTTGCCGCGGGTCGTCCACGGCGGCATCGTCCTGCTGCTCCAACACGACCAACAAGGCGTTGACCAACTCGACTCGTTTGGCGGGGTCGCGCTGCGCGGACAGCGAGCGCAACGCGGCGTCGCGCAGGTGCCGCGCGAGGATTTCCGGCTGCTCCGCCGCATCGATCGCACGCAAATCCGGAACCCGACCGGCTGCTGAAATGAGGCGGGCTTGCAGGCGCTGCGTCAGCACGCTTTCGTACAGGCCGTCGTTCAATTCCTCCATGCACCGTCCCCCGTTGTCGACCCCAACCCCGAAGATCATTGCAGGTGACCACGAGACAGCTGTTTCGCTGCGTCCGGTCGACAGCCTCGTCGAGCTCAGGGGCATAGTCGTCGCCCGGACCGACAGGCGGTCATCGCGGGCGGTTACGGCGGTTGCGCACAAGCCGCGCCGAGGCCTCAGCGCGTGAAGCCGGCCTCTTCGTCGGCGGCGTCGATCTGAGGATGGAACCGTTGGTGAACCCAGCGACGCTCACCAAGCAGGTGGATCTCAGCCCATCGACCCGACACCGGGCCGATCCGGGTCTTGCGCTGCAGCGTTCCCGCGAGGGACTCAGGCCTCGCACCGCCCGACCGCTTGTTGGACTCGAGCACGTAGATCGTGTCTCGCGTGATTGCGACGCAGTGGTACTTGATCGCGGCCACGGTGAGCCCGGTGAGGTACGGGAGCAGGAAGTAGGCGAAACGAGGCGCGGTCTGGCAGATGAATGCCTGCCGGATCTGACTGCCCTGCGGCAGGAACGGTGCCGCTTGCTCGACCAAGTCGGCCCGCGGCTGCACACGAGCATCATCAGGCACAGGGCCGATCATAGATCGACGGGCCAGAGGCGATGCCCACGCCTGGATCGGCGCAGCATTTGAACGACTTCGGGAAACCATTGCGCTGCAAGACATGTGGCCGGCACTTCTGTCTTGTGTCTCAGGCAACAGTCTCGCTGCCTGATTCGCCTGAGCCGTGGACCGGTTGCGCGTCATCAGCCTTCTCGACGGGCGTGAGTTGCCGTTCGAACCACAGGTGCGACAGGACAACCGCGGCCAGACAGATCACCAGGATGCCGCCGCTCAGGACTGAGCCGAGTAGGCCGAGCAGGATCGGCACGGCAACTCCGATGATGACCCGTGAGACCGTCCTCGGCAGGTCTGAGCTGCGGCTGACGACGCCGGTCGCGACTCCGACGGCGAAGTAGGCCGCGATCGCGCCGCACAGCAGCCAGCGACCCTGTCCGGACATCGGTTCCGAGCCGTGCTCGACCACGGCTGCCAGCGACACCGCGATGGTGGCCACCACGCATGACTGCACCCGTAAACACCGGTGGCCATGTACGCGATGGCGAAGACATCTAGCGGCAGAGCACTCGTGCCCTCGCCCAGCACGTTGTGCGAGTCAGACCGCGACCACCGTGATCAGTGAATCGAGCCCTGCGAAGTCGGTCGGATTACGGGTGTAGAGCGGCAGTTGGTTCGCTGCGGCGATGGCGGCAATCATCAGGTCGGCGAAACGGCCGCGAGGATGCCGTCGGGCGGCGCGGACCAGGGCGTACACACGGCCGTAGCTACGTGCGGCGGCGATGTCGAAGGGGAGCGCGTCGAAGGTCGCTTCTGCCCACTGAAGTCGTTCCTGCCGAATCGATCGTTGAATCGCGTCTGCGGCCGCATGCGGTCCGGCAGCGAGTTCAGCAAGCGTGACCACAGTGATCGCAGACTGTGCCGGCAAGTAATCGTCATCAATGCTCGGTAGGTCGATCACCACCGAGGTGTCCAGGATGCCTGCTTCCGGCATCAGCGGTCGCGCTCCAGGTCTTGGTCCAGGATCTGGTCGATGTCGGACCGAAAGGCGGCGGCATCCATCGGTGCCAGCTGCCGAGCGGCCGCAAGGAGTTCGGCCTTGGCGACAAAACGCCGCCGCCGCCGCAGCGGCCGCAGCTCGGCCAGTGCGGTTCCGTTGCGGGTCACCACAAAGTCCTCACCGGCCTCCACCGCACGCAGAATGGCGCCGCTGTCGTTGCGGAGTTCGCGCTGACTGATTTCGCGGGTCATGGGTGCCAGGATACATTCGACTGCTACGAGATGCTACGTAATGCTACAAAGTGTCGGGCGACTGCCTCCATCACCCCTTGTGATCGGGGCAGGGGCCTTCCTGCTGCTCGGCACCGAGGACTCCATGCAGCTGCGCAGATGTGTGGGCCACCGCTGTCGTACCCGGCTAAGCCGCCGGCGCATTGGTTGAAGTGCGCTGAGGTGTCCGGCCGGGTGTTGGTGGTGCCGCTTGCACCGTCACGCAGCGGCAATCCGCACCGCTGCCGCCCCATCGGCTGTTACCAGGCCGCGCGGGGACTTGCGACTCAGTACCGGAGGGATCGATGAGCACCGAGACGCCGATGACGTCAGACAAGGAATACGAGTTCTACGCACAGCCGGCCAACCAACAGCCGCAGGGACCGCCACGGCGCCGGCCGACGCGGTTGTCTGCGATGGTCCCTGTCCGCTTCCCGCCAGAACTGCTCGACGAGATCCGTCGGCGCGCCGAGGCCGATGACGGTCCATGTCCTCATGGATCCGCCGTGCCGACGAGCATGAACTAGGCAACTCAGCGTGACAGCGGACTACCTCCCCCGGAGGATCGTTCGGTCAACCTGAGTGAGACGACGCTGGGGAGGCCACGACTCGCCTCACCTTCGGGATGAAGTCGAGTTCCGAAGGGCTGGGTGCGCGTCATCAACCCTTCTCCACCGGCGCCAGTCGCCGTTCGAACCACAGGTGCGACAGGACGACCGCGGCCAGACAGATCACCAGGATGCGGCCGCTCAGGCCTGCGCCGAACAGGCCGAGCAGGATCGGCACGGCGACTCCGGTGATGACGCGTGAGACCGTCCTCTGCAGGTCTGAGCTGTGGCTGACGACGCCGGTCGCGACTCCGATGGCGAAGTAGGCCGCGATCGCGCCGCACAGCAGCCAGCGACCCTGTCCGGACATCGGTTCCGAGCCGTGCTCGACCACGGATGCCAGCGACACCGCGACGGTAGCCACCACGCCGGTGATGAGGCAGTGCAGGCCGAGGGCGGCGCGCGCGGCGATGCGCCCGGGACGAAGGTGTGGCAGGCCGGCGTACCCGAAAACCACGGAGAGGCCGAACATGCCGGCCAGCAAGACGAACGACGCCAGGCCGCTGGCCAGAACGCCGACGGTGTACCCCGTTTCGGCCGCCGCGTCGACGACCTGTACGACCGACTCGCCGAGCACGATGATGACGAACAGCCCGAGCCGCTCGGCGAGGTGGTCGGCATCAACCGAGACGCCGGTGATCACCTGCTCCCGGCCCTTGCCTCGGGAGGCCCGGCGCTGCCGCCGATCGGAGGTCCGTGCCGATGAGCCTGGCCTGGAATTGGGCCACCATCCGATTGCCGGACAGCACCACGATCAGCAGCAGGTCCAGCCCGGCTCCCACCGCCCACAGCACAAGCTTCCACGGCTCGTCGACCCAGATTGACACCAACCACGGCAGCAATCCGCCCGAGTACTGAACGACCGGGAAGTCCAGCAGGACCTGCCCTCGACGCCATGACTGCGCCCCGTAAATCCGGGTGGCCATGTACGCGATGGCGAAGACGTTCAGCGGCAGAGCACTGGTGCCCTCGCCCAGCACGTTGTCCGCCACTCCCGGCACCGCCGCTGCCATGACCCCGAGCCCGAACATCCCGACCAGCAGGCGGATGATGTGCGTCTGCCCGGCCGCAACGTTGCCGTACAGCATGAACGTCGTCCACGTCAGCCAGAAGGCCAGGAACAGCAGGGCATACAGCCCGAGCGTCGCGACGTTCAGCTCGAAGACGAGGACATGAGACAACGCGGCGACACCGGCCACCGCCACCAGGTCGAAGAATAGCTCGGCCCAACTCGCATGCCGCTCGACCCTGCTCTGTGCCGATTCGCCGCCGATGATCGGTTCGCTCACCGACTCCCATCCTCAGTTTGATCTTGACATGTTGATCTTGACCTGTCGGTCGAGGTCAGGTGGCTCGACCGACGCGGCGATCGATCAAGCCACCCGCTCGTCGGTCAGCCGGCGCCGACCTGGAGCTGGCTCATGAGGGAGAGAGTGTCGGCGTTGAGCCAGTATTCGACGATCTGGTTGCCGGACACCCGCAAGATGTCAGTGCCGGAGATGGTGACTTCTTTGCCCACGGGCGCGCCGGCTCCGGGGAGGCCACCGCCGTAATGTCCGGTGGCGATCCAGCGGACGACAACCTTGTCGCCGTCGACGAGCGGGCCGACGTCGATGGAGAACACGAGGTCGGATGCGATGGATCTCGTCTGTCCGACGAAGTCCCTCATTCCGGAGACGCCGTTGGCAGCGCTGCCGTCCCCGCCGTCCATCATCGCTGCGTGCACGCGGTTGTTCTCCGAGATGATCGTTGCCGCGATGTCGTAGTCGCCGTTCCACAGGCCCAGCCAGGAGTCGACGAGCGCGGTGGCTGCGTCTCGGTCCAGGGCGGTGGTGGCGTTGTCTGCGCTGCTCATGGTCATTTCTCCAGTGGTGTGGGGTAGCGGGTGACGGGTGGTGAGGTGGGCTGGGTGGAGGCTGGTTGGGCATGGGTCAGGGCGACGATGAATCCGCGGACGAGGCGTTCGAAGCTCCGATCCACATCTGCGCTCCAGCGGAAAGCACCGGCGGTTTCGTAAGAGACGAATCCGTGCAGTGTCGAGCGGAAGGCGCGGATGGCATCGACGGCGTCGTCACCCTCGAGGTGGTAGGCGGTGAGAACGTCGGCGATGACCTGGATAGCGGAGAGGGAGACGGCTTCGTCTTCGATGTCGCCCGGGGCGGGCATGAGGTTGCAAGCTGCATACCGGGCAGAATGCTCTAGCGCCCAGTTCCGGTAGGTGTGCGACATCGCCGATCGCGTCTGCCCCGTACGACCTACTGACGCCGCTCCTTCCGCCACGCGGTGTCGGGAGAACCTCGCCCTAGGCATGGTGTTTCACCTTGGTGCGACCGCTGCCTTGCTCGCGCGCGCCGCTGTTGTCTCCACACCCGGCAAGCATGTACAGCCGTTAAACTAATGTCAATACGTCGAGGCCTACCTAGCGTTGGCGCGCCAGGGGTTCAAGCGGTCCTGCCAGATAAGACAGGCGCCACCAGGTGGCGACTGCTGTTGCCACCGTGAAGGTGTCATGTGACTCGGGAACGCCCCGACGCCGTCTTGGCCGACCCGAGCGAACCCGCCGCGCTGCCAATGACTTCGCGGCGGGGCAACGACGTCCACCGCTTGGGCACTTGCCGGATTGGAAAGCTCGGTAGATACTTTCCACTATGGAAAGTATCTCGGCGCAGCACGATCCCGACGATCCGCGGGCGGCCTTGGCCGTGGCGGTTGAGGCACGGCGGCGACTGACCGCTGGCTTCCGGCTGCCCGCTGGCTTCTGCGAGGTGTTCGGCGCCGCGGTTGCGGTGCAGATCGGTGCGGCCGCCTACGGGATTGCGGCGCAGACAGTCGCCGGGCTCGCCGTCGTGCTGGCCGGTCTGGCAGTTCTTCTGGGCGTGGCAGCGCTCATGCTGCACCGGTTCCGCCGGATCAACGGGGTTCGGGTCGACGGTTTGGTCAGCCAGATCGTCCTCGCGGCCGGGGGCAGCGCCTCGCTGGTCTACCTCGGCGGGTTCGCCGCCGCGGTATGGGCCGCCTTCGAATCCCGGTGGTGGCTCGTCGCGATCGCGGCTGTTTCGGGGGGGATCGGCTGCGCACTCGGCGTCCGCCAGTGGTGGCGGGCCTACCGCAACGATCCTCCGGCGCACGCGGGGGGCGCCTCGCCCAGGATGCTCGCTGTACTCGCCGTGGTCGCGTGCGTGGGGTTTGCGACGCTGCTGGTCTTGAGCTGATGGTCGGACTGGATCCGCTGATCCACGCCCCGCTGCGGCTGCAGCTGGTCACGACGTTGTCGGCCGTGTCGGAGGCGGAGTTCGCGACGTTACGGACGGTGCTGGAGGTCAGCGACTCGGTTCTGTCCAAACACGTCTCCGCGTTGGTCGAAGCCGGCTATCTACGCAGTCGCAAGACCTCCGCCGGCGGGCGGCGGACGACGTGGATCGGACTGACCAACGCAGGCAGATCAGCCCTGCGCGACCATGTCGCGGCGGTGCGGCGCCTGATCGACGTGGTCGACGTCGTCGACTGAAGAGACGAACCTCTTCTGTGATGGCAGAGGCGGGGCTCCCGGGGTTACACCGGACCGGGGTGCTACGCGCCAGGTGGTCAGACATGGAAGCCATGCTGAGGCTTCGGACGGTGAGTCGTGCGAGAGGCCTGTCAGACTGCCTGCGCGGGCTCCGCGTAGTCAAGGACTTTTTGATCGCTGGTCAGCAGCGTCACCTGCTCAATTCGTGCCTGGGCGAGCAAGATCAGGTCGAAGGGATCGGCGTGGCCCTGGGGCAGCGCGCTGACCTCCAAGACGTGCGGCGCCCTGATGGGCAACTCCCCAAAACCCGCTCGCAGCGCTTGTTCTCGAAGCCGAATGGGATTCACCAGGAAATCACTCCGACCGAGACCGCTCTTGATGACCACTTCCCAGATGTTCGCAACACTGATCAGAATGTCGTTCGCGGGATTGGACAGGATCTCGTGTGCCGCAGCACTCAGCGAAGGCGAATCTTGCGCTGCCCACAGCAAGACGTGAGTGTCGAGCAGGTAGGCCGTCACCGGGTCCCGAACATTGTCGCGATCGCATCTGCGCCCATGGCATCGAAGTCGTCCGGCACGGTGATCTCCGGCAGGAAACCGATCCTCGGCGCTGGTGCCTCGTCTCGAATAGGCACGACTCGGGCCACAGGCTTTCCATCCCGAGCGATGATGAACTCCTCGTCGACGAGGCGTGACAGGTGTGTCTTTGCCTCGTGCATGTTCACGGTTCGGACCACCTGCTGATCCCCCATCGTCATACTTAGTCCGGTTAGTCTACCTACTACCGGGCATACCCGGCGGTTGGTCAATCAACGCCGGCCGGATCAAGATCGCTGAGCTGGAGCCTTTCTGGACGGCGACAACTCAACCGCACCGAGGGGATCGCAGGCCCCACCGCAGCTTCGATTCCGACCCCTTCAAACGCGCCCTCCGGAGCCACCGGCCTCTGGGCCGCGTTGGGACTTGCCTTGCTCAACAGCCGCGTTGGGTGATGTGGTCGATGCAGAGTTGACGAGGAGGGATCCGTGCCACTCGCCCACCTGGATCGGCGACGCGACGTCCTCATCGGTCATGACGCGCCTGATCGCATCCAGGACCGAGTGCACAGGGCGCAGTCCACTGCCACGGATCGAACGCAGTTCTGGACGTATGTGTCCATGGGTCGCGGCGCGGCGCCTGTGGACATCGACCACACACTCCGATCAACTCCTCTGCTTGCAATTCGGCAGCACAAGCAGCAGACTGCTGCTATGCCGAAGTCCATCACGATTCGGGACATCCCGGACGAGACCAGCGAAGAACTGGCCGCCCGCGCGGCGTTGACCGGGCGATCGTTGCAGGAGTTTTTGCGGGCTCGCCTCGTCGCGCTTGCGCAAGAGCCGGACGCCGAAGTGTGGATGGCGCGGGTTCGCGCCCGCAAGAACACCACGGGCAGCGCGCTGAGCGTGGATCAGATCCTGGCTCATCGCGACGCCGACCGGGCATGACCCTCGTCGTCGACTCGTCGCTCGTGGTTGCTGCCCTGGTCGACCGAGGTCCCCTAGGGCACTGGCGGTTACTGTTGACGGGCGATCACTTGGCTGCGCCGCACCTGATGCCGGCGGAAGTTGCCAAGGTGCTCCGAAGGGCGACCCGCGCCGGCGAATCTCCACGGACGTCGCCTCACTCTCGCATGTCACCTCCGCTCGCTGCGCGTCGGATTGTTTCCCTACAGCGTCTGCGCGGAAAATGTGGAGCTTGCGCTTCACGATGGTCACCGCCTACGACGCGGGTCGCTCGGCTTCGCCGTCTTCTTCAGGTTGTTTTATTTGCAGTCAGTGGATGAGAGACCCAGCCGGCGCCCCGCATCCCCACGCCCTCGTCGGCGGCAGGGCTCACCGCCGCCAGTTGCCGGCGGCGGCGGTTTTCATCCGCATCGATCTTCTCAACCCTTGCCACCGCCCCTAGCGACGTCGATCGCTCCCGCCCGAGCGCGCCCACCGCCGGTTGCTGCTTGCGTTGTCCGGGCGGACGCAACGTCTGAACCCGCGCCAGAACGAGGAGCGGCGATGCAGTCCATTTGTGGTGCTGCTCGGCCAGGACGGCGGTGACGCGCACGCAGACGAGGATGCCTGTCCAGCTCCGGCCCGTTGCGCGGGCTGCGTCAGCGTTAAGCCGCCCGTGCCTCACTCGCACGGCCGCTAAGGTCCGTGCATGGAGGCCATCCCGCTGAACGCGTTGCTCCCCGAGGGGTTCGATCCGAAGCAGTACAAGGTTCACTTCGCCGTTTGGAATCAGACCGAGCATCCGATTGACGTTCTAGCGAGCAGCCAAGAGGAGTGGCAAGGGTGGAACTCGTGGCGAAGTGTGAAGGACGACTTCAACCGCGACTTCATCTTCTCGGTCGCTCAGGACAAGCACGACGCGACGCTTTGGCTCTTCGGCGGGATCTGGGAGGTCCTGGAGCGCATGCCCACGCAGCAAGCGCATTCCTACACGGTGATGCTACGTGATGACCTTATGGGCCCGTTTATCCGCCGCCTGTGGATCCGCCACCAGAGGTCTGGTCGGAACATTCGCCGGACGATGGAGTCCGTGCTGCCCGCGATGACAGTCTCGTCCATCCTTGAGGAGCCGTTCGCCGGTGACCCATTTCCGGGGCACGATCGGATTAACCACAGCCTCGCCGATCTTCAGGCTGTCGTCAGTCACGCTCGGGCCGACTGGTGGATCGCGTTGGAGAGCATGAAGGGCGTCTACGTCATCCACGACAAGGAGACCGGGCGGCGCTATGTCGGATCCGCGTACGGCGACACCGGCATTTGGCAACGCTGGACGACATACGCGGAACGCTGCATGGCGACAACGTCGGGCTCAAGGCACTCCTCGAGGAGAAAGGCGATGAGTACTACCGGACCAACATGCGGTTCGCTCTTCTCGAGTACGGTCGATGCGTACGGACGACGACCATGTCCTGGAGCGTGAGTCGTACTGGAAGGATGTGCTCCATGCGCGATC
>CAVWTC010000002.1:0-319193 GCA_963757645.1 uncultured Actinomycetota bacterium | reverse complement strand
GGAAGTCTCCAGACCATGGACTACCCGATTTCGAGCGCTGCAGATGATCAGGAAGCGCCAGACGAGGCGCCGCTGATCACAGGCTGGGACACGCTGGCAGAGTTGACGCTGGGCGGCGTCAGTCGCCTCGGTGACCCTGTGGACGTTGAGGGACCCGGCACATTTTCAGCTTGAAATAAGCGACGCGATTCGTGTTCGGTCCCGAATGCCGTCCGTCACGATTAAATCAACGCGTCGCGATCGGCCGGGATGACCATGGTCTGGCGATCTTTACTCTGTACATCGCTCGGGATCTGCGTTGCTAGCGGTGGCCACCGAGCAGGTCCCCGGCAAGTCGACGTACTCGCTGGTAAGGTCCGCGGGCCTGGGCGGCACCACGACGTTCAGACATCTAAGCCAGCCCGGACTCGGCAGGATCCTCGGTGCCCGGCTGCGAAACCGCGGCCGCGGACTTACACGGGCGTGCGAGGGCTTACCCGGACCAATATTCGCGGGACCGGGTGCGCCAGCTAGTGGTGTGTCTCGCGAATGATCGGTGATTGCTTGGTAGGGTGGGTTATGCGACGACCTACGCCAGCGCTGGAGATTGCCGATGGTCAGCGGGAGATGTTGACCGTGTTGTCGCGGTCGCAGACCGCGGCGTTTCGGGAGGTGCAGCGGGCTCGGGCGTTGTTGATGGCTGCGGACGGGGTGGCCAATTATCGGATCGCCGCGGAGGTGGGGGTCAGTCCCGCGACGGTCGTTGCCTGGCGGGACAGGTTCGCCGTGGAGGGGTTGGTCAAGTTCGGGCAGGTACGGAAGGGCCGTGGTCCGAAGCCGACGATCCCGCAGTCCAAGATCGATGAGATCGTTGAGCTGACAAAGAATTCCACCCCTGACGGGGAGACGCACTGGTCGTGCCGGACGATGGCCGAACGGGTCGGGGTGTCCAAGGACACCGTGCAGAGAGTGTGGTCGGCCCGGGGACTGAAACCGCACCTGGTGGACACGTTCAAGCTGTCCAACGACCCGTCGTTCGAGGAGAAGCTCGTCGATGTGGTCGGGTTGTATTTGGATCCGCCGGACAACGCCGTCGTGCTGTGCATGGACGAGAAATCCTCCGTGCAGGCTTTGGACCGCACCCAGCCGTCGCTGCCGCTGGTGCCCGGCCGGGCGCAGACCATGACTCATGACTACAAGCGGCACGGCACCACTACCTTGTTCGCCGCGTTGGACGTGCTGACCGGGAACGTCATCGGGTCCTGCATGCCGCAGCACCGGCACGAGGAGTTCCTCAAATTCCTCAAGACCATCGACCGGGAAGTCCCGAAAAAGCTTGCCGTGCATATGATCCTGGACAACTACGCCACCCACAAACACGCCGACGTTCGGGAATGGCTCCAGGCTCACCCCCGGTTCCACCTGCATTTCACCCCGACCTCATCATCCTGGCTCAATCTCGTGGAGCGGTGGTTCCGGGAACTCACCGACAAGGCCCTGCGTCGCGGTGTGTTCCACTCCGTCCCTGACCTCATCGCCAAGATCGAGGAATACCTCAAGGCGCACAACGCAAAAGGCACGACGTTCGTCTGGACCGCCACCGCCGAACAGATCCTGGCCAAGGTCGCCCGCGGTCGAGTCGCCCTGGCAACAGTCAATCAATCATGAGACACACCACTAGAAGGCGCCATCCCGGTCGATCGACCGGAGCCACAGCTGCTGGACCAAGCCGTAGGTACCCGGAGGTATCGGCCATTGCGCCCACAGCCTTCTGAGGGCATCGCGATCCACCAGCGCGGGATCTGCACCCTGCCCGTCCCAGGTACGGGTGAACTCGCGCGTCGGCTCCCGGAGGAACACCTCCAGGAAATGCGCCTTGGGCCGCACCGCGGTGGCGGAATCCGGAAAAACGCCACCGGAGATGCCGGTGAGGATTTCGGAACGCGACAAGGTCGGCCGATCGGCGAACTCCGAGGCCAACGATGCGACGAAGCCTCGATCGAGCAACGGGTGAATCAACTGCACGTCCTGGTCCGCGGCAACCTCGGCCAATCCGGTGTTGGCGAGGACCACGTCACGGCGGACGACCTGCCCGATCAAGTCGCTCAGCCAGCGAAAGGGGCTCGCGTCTGCGTTCCGCTCGAATGTCGCGGATCAGTTCCCTCGAGACGGATCGATGCAGCCATGGAAACGGATCGTCGCGATGCTGACGTGCTACCGCCACCAACCGGTCCGGCACCTTCGCCCGCAGAACACCGCTGAGCTTCGGCCGGGGCTCGGGGCGCCACCCGGTCAACACCTGGTCACCACCCCACCCGGTCAGCAGCGACCCGCCGCTCGCCATTTCCACCAGCGGGACGTGCAGATGCGAATTCACCGGATAGCGGACTCCGTACCGGGTGAGTGTTCGCCGTGCGACCGGACCGATGAGGTCGAGATCGTCGTCGGCGGTGAGGATGTGCCGATCGTCGATCTTCAGATCGGCAACGACCGTGTCCTGCCAGTCCGACTCCAGTGCCCTTGGTGCGCCGATGAACCTCCAAGTCACCGGCACCGGATCGGGAAGGCCTTGTTGCCGGGCCAGCCTGGTCGCAACCGACAACACGAAGGACGAATCCATCCCACCAGAAAAGCTGACCAGGCATGGCGGTCTCGTCAGCGCGGGCAAAATTGCCGCCTCGAGGGCAGGCAACGGGCTCAGTACTTGTTCTGGCCCGCGGACGGAGCAAGAGAGTCGACGACCCCGAGCACAACATCCGACGCGATCTCCAGCTTCGACGGTTCGAGAATCTCCGCTGAGTGGTGGGGTAGGTCGGTCGACCGGGCATAGGGCTCCGATCTTCATCGATTGCGTCAGACACTCCCTCATGGGGCGAGTCTATAGCAGGCTGTAGCGCGAGCCACTACTTTAGGTTACGCCCTGCTACTATCTCGACTGACCCGTCTGGCCGTGAATGTGAACAGCTGGCTTGCCGCCCAGAAGCAAGAAGGAGTACCGCGATGACGAACACGGATTCGCCGGTTGCGGGTCGCGCGAACTCGGCGTACGAGGCACCGACAATCACCCGGCTTGGCACACTTGGCGAGCTCACCCTGGGCAAGATCGCTGGAACTTCCGATGGCTTCGGAGGCTCCTTCGATTGAGCCACCGCAGACCCGTTCGCGGTTCAGCGCCGTCGAAAGACACGCACTGTCCGCGTGGTGACGCTGTGGGCCAACGTTTCCGGTTGGGCGAGTCTCGAATAGCGTAAGATCCACTTCTGCGTACGGCTCTTCCGATCAGGATTCAGCCTCGGACGGTGCGGCGAGCCGAAGCGGCCGATGCCCTGACGAGATCTCTGCCGGCTCCCAGGCCATGACCGGAAGGCTCCAGACCATGGACTACTCGATTTCGGGCGCTGCGAATGACCAGGAAGCGCCACACGAGGCACCGATCATCACCAGGCTGGGCACGCTGGCAGAGTTGACGATGGGCGGCGTCAGTGGCCTCGGAGACCCTCTCGGCGCCGAAGGTCCCGTCCCATTCTCAACCTGACTCGCATGTCAACGATGACTCTCGGAAAGGCTCTGCCAATGAGGATCGGCCCCGCGATGCGGAGCAGGCGGACGCGCCGCCAACCGTCCGAAGTTTCGTCGCGAAGGATGTCTGACAATGAAATCCACTTCAGGAAAGGTGAAGTCCATGGGAAGAAATGAGATCCGCGGCTCAAGTTTGCACCGAACACAGCCTACGAAGCACCGACGATCATCAGACTGGGCACACCCTGGCCGACCTGACCCTGGGTGACGGTGGTGGACCCGGCGACGGCATGGCCGGTGACCAGTGTTCTTGCTGATCCTGCTGCCGTCAGATCCGCGACATGTTCGGAAGCTGCTAGACCGAGCTGACGAGGCAGGGTCAACCGACCACAGCTGGTCGAGAATGACGACCTCCGTGACCGTAGATCCGAAGCACAGTCACGGCTGTCAGCCGTTCGATCTGCCCGACGTCCTGACTTCCCTGATGGGAGCACTGCTCATGGACACACCAGATCCCGGCTTGCGTCAATCAGGTCGGCCCGCACGAGCAACCGACCATCACCCGACTGGGCACGCTCGCAGAATTGACCCAGAGTGGACGTCATCGGTGCCAACGACGGTTTGGGCGGAGGTGGGCCCGGTCACCCTCGGATCGTGAATGTGTCGAAACAGCATTGTTCGTCGTCGACCTCCGTTTGAATTACACGCGTCATCGCGTATCGTCATCGCGACGAGCGATCTGCACCTGACAGTTGCAACCACCTGCAGTGACGATCAAAAGGTGGAGTCATCTGTTCGGTCTCAGCCTCCAGCTCCGCCGCGCACATCGGTTACAGGCCGTAGCACACTACTACAAGACGCGAAAATACCCGTGGTACTTTTTCATCGAATTTCGTTCCGTGCACAGACGAAACGCTGACTCTTTCACGGAAGGGGACACCGCTCATGGATACATCCAATGCCGGCTTCGCGGTTCGAGGGGACGACTCGTACGAGGCACCGCTGGTCACCCGACTGGGCACACTCGCGGAATTGACCCTTGGCAGCCGCTGGTCCCGAAGACGGCCTGGGCTGGCCAGGACTCCTCCCTAGCCTAGTCTGCCCACCGCGGCGGTCGGCTGGCCGGTCCGCCTGGAGCTGACTTCTGGGAAGGAATCCACCGTACCGGAGTTTCGTGCCGAACGATCTCCATGAAGGCTGCGTCGTCGTGCGCCTCGCCGTCCAGCCACGCATGGGCATGGAAGCCCGCCTTCGGTGCGGTGACGCCGATGATGATCGCCCGCGAAACGCCGGTCGACGCGTCGAATCTTTGCAGAACGAGCGACCTCTCCAGGCATGACGCCGCGCAGGCGCGCAGCAGGAACACCACAACGCGGCGGTCATTCGGGCGCCGCGATGGTGGTGGCAGACACATGCATTTCGTGTAAGCCACTGCGCCGCAGCCGCCTGCGGACCGCTTTTCGCGTTCGCAGGGTCCACAGGGCGGCACGGACCATGCCCCAATCGATTGGCACCCCGGTGCGGCTCGGAATTCGACTTCTCCTCACCCGTCGAAGCGTTTCCCGGCCCGAACTGCCCGTCGCGCAGCATTGACCTCGCCGAGCGCCCGGGGCATCGACGTCGCCGCCGTCGCAAGCCTGTTGACATAGGCGGCCAGCAGCCAGGGGAATCCCTGGCGTGCGGACGGGTAGGACAGGCGGATGAACGCCGGTGACGGGAGCAGCCTGCGGAAGGTATGCAGCATTTGCTCGATCACGCCAGGCTTTGCGAGCATCAGGGCCAGACTGACGCTGGTCTGAGAACGCTGGCGGCCTGCAAGCCATTCACTCAGGGGTACCGCGCCACCAACCAACAGGTCATCAGCCAGCCGCTCGCCCTCCGGCAACAGGCACAGTCCGGCCCGGAAGCTGGCCGCACCGTCACACTTCTGCGCCAGCTCAGCGGCCTTTTGCCACACCGTTCCATCGAACTGATCCAGCGCCCGGCTGAAGGTCGAGCAACGGTTTGCCCGATCGTCCAGGGTTCGCGGCATGCAATACCAGAATCATTGCGGTCGTCACCTGGCTGGGAACGGTGATGGTGGTGCCGACGACGTTCAACCTGTCCCCCGCCGCGAAGGCGAGGTCGAAAAGTACCTCCTGGACGTCCGACACCGGCCACGCCCCGGTGCAGGTCCACTGCCAGGCGATCGGTCTGCGATGCGTACCAGGTGATCTCGTGCCAGAGGACTTCGCCGGGCCGAAACCCGCGCTGGCCACAATGAAAGCCCGTTATCCCGCAGAACGTCCTGCGCCTCATCGAATCGGTCCACCCGGACCAGAATGTCCACGTCGCAGTACGGCCGCACGCTGGGCTGAGCCGGATAGAGCCAGCGCGAGGTGGCCGGTCCCTTGATCAGCAGATGCGGGATCTCCGCAGCAGTGAACAGCGCCGAAGTCCGGGCGGCCAGGGCGTCCAGCGCCAGGCACCGCGCGGCTGTCGCCAATCCGGTGGCGGCAGCTGGGCTCACGGCAGGCTGATTCACGGCGTCGCCCCGACAATGGCGAGCCGCCTCGCCGCACTGGCAGCAGTTGCCAGGAGTTCTTCAATGCCCCCGGCAAGCTCCGTCCACTCCTTCGGACGGCGGAGCACCCAGCCAGGAAAACCAGCAAGGGTGAGCAACTGACCGGGATCCGATGCCAGTTCCGGGGCGCAGCGAATGACCGATAGGCGGCGCAGCAGCGCTGGAATCGCGATCGGCTCGACGGACAGCTCGTCACCCCAGCCGAGGAAGAACCACCCGCCGAGAGGCCACCTGGAGTTGATCGGCGGCAGCGCAATGCGGGTGCGCGTCCCGAGCCGCGCCGGACCGGACGCCAGCGCGGGTCCGGGCAACGCATGCCCGGGTATGGGCTCCCGCAGATCGACGCAGCGCGGGCCGGCAAAGACAGTTGTTCCGTCCGTCACGACGATGTCGTCGGCCAGAACCTCGACGCCGCTCGCGGCCAGCGCCGCAGTCAGCGTGCTCTTGCCGGCCGTTCGGGGGCCCAACACGATCCACGCCCGGCCGTCGGCCACGAACGCGCCGGCATGGAAAACCTCCCTTCCTGCCCAGCGGTTGAAGATGACGGCCACGGGCCCGAGGTAGGGGTGCGCCAGTTGGTCCCGCGACAGGGGTTCGCCGAAGAAGGTCGCCCGGTGGCTGTCCCGATCGAGGTCGAGTACCCGGCCGGTGAGCAATTCCCGAACATTGCGGTGATCGTCGAGCTCCACCAGCGGAGGCGGCCGGCGCGTCGACTGGCTGACGTGCACGGGGATGCCGCCGGCCGGCTGATCGATCGGGTCGCGCAGCTCGGCCACGTCATCCAGACCGGTGACGCGGAGACCGTAGACGAATCGACCCGGCGATCCGGGCGCCGCAGCGTTCATGGTGAGGAGAGCAATTTCTGGGAGTCCAACGCATCGAGGAATTGCGAGATTTCCCTTTCCGCCTGTGCTCTCGTCGGGGGCACCGGTGCTGTGCTGAGCAGAACCTCGGTCAATTCGCCATGGGTGGCACCCTCGATGAGCCGCGGCCAGAGGGCACCGGCGGTGCGGTTGAGCCCGAAGTAGACCGATGTCTCCAGGTCGAGGACGACCCCTTCGCCGTCCATCTCCCGCCACGCGGTCCGTTGCGGGTCCACCCGGTAGGTGACGGATCGGTCCGGGCCTGGCTGCTCTGAAGTCATGATTGCCCCTTATCGCCGTTGGTTTCTCATGCGCGCACCAGCGCGCCGGTACGCCGTGCATGGTCAAGGGCCCGGGCGAAAGCCCAGGCGGACAGCGGAAGGCCGACCGCCGTGGCGACCAGCAGTAGCAGACCGTTCGGGAGCCACGGGCCGCCGGCGAGCGCGGCCCGCAATCCATCGACGGCCATCCTGGTCGGCAGCACCGCGCTGACAGCTTGCAGCGGCGCGGGTAGCGCGGCGATCGGAAAGTAGACGCCGGAGAGGAAGCCGAGGGCGACGATCGCCGTCCTGCCCACCGCGGAGCCGTACCGATACGCAACCGCGAAGGCGGCGAGAAACGCGCCCAGCATCAGTGCTGCGGCCGCTCCGAGGGCCAGCATCAGCACTGCGCCGATCCAGTCGGCATTGCCCAGATTCAATCCGAGCAGGGCGCCGGCGAACGCCAGGTAGGTTCCGGAACGCAGCAACCCGAGCAGGGTTGGATAGGTGCCCATTCCCAGGACCAGAAAGGTCCGCGGTGCGGGCGAGGCGACGAGCGCCTCCAGCGTGCCGGAGCGCTGCTGCTCCTGAACCCGGGTCAACAACTGGGTACAGGTCGACTGGACCACCAGCAGATAGGCCAGCCCCACGGCGACGAAGTCGAAATACGTGACCGCGCCACCCAGCGCGGTACCGGGATGGTGCAGCACGCGCGAGATGAACAGAAAGCAGAGCAGATTCAGCAGGCCATACCCGAGATCCAGTAGCAGGGACGCACGGAACAGGCTGCCATCGGCCAGATCCCGCCGCAGGAAGACCAGGATGATCCGCGGACATGCGCCGGCTCGAGTTGCCTGCTCCCGAACCGCCGTCCAAACGCTGGGTTCCCCCACCCGATCGGTGCTGGTCATTCCGCCGGCCCGGTCAGGGCAATGACCCGGTCGCACCTGAGCCGGTCGTCGGGCAGATGCGTGGCGATCAGGCAGGCCGCCTCGGGGCGGCGACTCAGCGCTGCCCAGAAGAGCTCTCGGCCCTCGTCATCCAGGCTCCTGGTGGGTTCATCCATCAGCAGCAGGGCCGGCCGGCCCAGCAATGCCCGGGCGACGGTGACCCTGGCCCGCATGCCCGCCGAGTAGTTGTGTGCCGATTTTGCTGCGAACGGCGAGATTGCGAGTTCCGTTTCGACCTGCCGCACCGCATCATCGACCTGGTCCGCCGGCATGCGAAGGCGAGCGGCGAACAGCAGATTGTGGTGTCCGGACATGTGCAGATGCAGACCCTGTTCGGGATTGACGCACAGACCGGTCAGCATTCTGGCTCGTCTGCTGCCCGCCGCAGACCCGCCGACCGAGATTCGCCCGCGATCCAACGACATGGTTCCGCCGATGCACCGCAGCACCGTCGTCTTTCCAGATCCGTTGGAACCACTCAGATGAACCCGTTCTCCCCGCCTGATGGAAAAGGTCAAGCCGGAGAAGATCCGTAGCCGGGCAACCGTGCAGTGGGCGTCGTCCACATCGAGAACAGCAACCCCAGGTTCACCGGGCGTGTTCATCTACGGCTACCCCTGACCGCCGGCCACCGCGCTGCGCGAACCCGCGCCCCCAGCACACACGGTGGTGCTTAAACTACAGAACGTAGTGGAGGTTATCAGACCGCTCGCTCAGAACATCCGCTCTGAAATCACCAATCGCGCCGCGGTGGAACCACGGGGTGCCCGGCACTCGACCGCGACTACACCGCGAGGTCGACTCGGCTCAGGTGCAACGTTCTGCGGTCACGCCCCCGGCGCCGGCGGGACCGGCCGGCGGGATCGTCACTTCGGTGAAGGCATTCCGAGAACGTCGGCGGTGGTGGCCCGCAGGTCCGCGGCGAACCGTGTGAAGTCCGGGTTGTCGAACGGCATGTTGGCGGTGCCGAGGTACGGCCGGCTGATCAACGACACTCGTCCATGTTCGCGGCCGCCCGGGGCTGCCGCCGGCAGGCTCGCTGAGGTGATCGACGGCCGCTGGCGGCCGCGACGTGAGCCGGAACTTCCGCGATGCGCATTCGACACCGAAGAGTGGCTTTCCGCCGGAACGCTTGATTACCAGCGGCGAGATGCTGCACTGGGTGACCGCTGACGTCCTCGAATTCGCCGAATGGACGCCCGCTGGCCGTTGATCGAACGCGGACCGTCATCACCCTGCTGGGTGTACGGCAGTTCCGGGTTGCCGCCCTCGTCGGCGGCTGGTAGTTGCCGCCACAACCCGGCTCGAGCAGACCGCCAGGAACGCTCCCGGCCATCGGGGCGGCGCTCGGGTCGGTCGCCCGTCATCACCGTCGCAGCGGGATTCTCGCACCGGCAATTGCGGTGCGATCGGTCTGAGCCCGCGCAAGCAGCCGTCCGCGGGGGTTGACACTGGTTTTCGCACAGCGGATCTCATCGATGCCCGGTCGAGTGCTCGGCCGGCGAGGTCTCCTACCGGGGCCTCCCAGCGCTGTCGAGCGGCTTGCACAGTCGCCGTGAAACACACCGGATTGCCGATCGGACAACGACCGCCCGCCCGGCGCCGACCGTCGGCACAACGGAGTTCGCGGCCCTCCTCAGTTGGTTCCTCGCTACGTCGACACTCCGGCCCGTCGGATACGCTGAACGGACGTATGCGACCCGTCCGGTGCAGTCGATGACCTTCGCCGGATGCCCCCGTTTCGTCCGCACCCGGCGGCATTGAGTTGGAGAGCTGATGAGCGTCGTTCTACCCGCCCGTCACACGGTCGAACAGGCCGCACCGCCGCACCGACAGTGGGGTGCCGACAAGCGCACGCAACCTCTGCCGCCGGTCGCTCCGCAGGCCAGCGACGGCAGGATGGCGATGGGACGCCTGGCCATCGTGTTCACGATCCTGGCCTGGCTCGCCTACGTCTTTTCCTACTTCTTCACCGGAATCATCAACAACTCCTATCAGGGCAATCCGCGCTTCCTGTGGGAGACGATCACCTACGTCGCCATCACCTCGGTCCTGGCGCTGTCCGCGCTGCTGTACCTGGTCGCGAGGCAGGGCGCGCTCTATCGAACGCGGGCGCATCGCCGGGTTCCGCGGGCCGTCATCGATGAGTCGTTCGGCACCCACCAGGGGCCGATGACGGTCCTGGTGCCGTCGTACCGGGAAGAAATCGCCGTTGTCCGGATGACGCTGCTGTCCGCGGCACTGCAGGAGTACCCGCAGTTGCGGGTGGTGCTGCTGCTGGACGACCCGCCCAACCCGACGGCCCCGTCCCACAAGGCCTCACTGCTGGGCGCCCGGCGGCTTCCGGAGGAGCTGATGGACTGGCTCCAGGCTCCGCGCCAACGTTTCGAGACCAGTCTGAAGAAATTCGAGGACTGGTGCCGCGCCCAGGATGACCTGGCGGAAGGCAGCGATCACCGGTTCAGCGAGAACGACTCCGACGACGGTTCCCGCGGCGGCGCCTCCCGGGCCCCGAAAACCGATGACCAGCAGGCGGAAACCACCGTCGACCAGGTCCTCGAACTGGCCCGTCAGTACCGCTGGGCGGCCGATTGGCTGCGGGTGCGAGAAGCCGAGGAGCGCATCACCGACCACGTCGACAGGTTCTTCGCCGAGGAGGTTCTCGGCGTGCTCGCCACCGACTTCGCCGATGTCAGCCAGGCGTTGATGACGGCGGCGTCGGAGGAAGCGGCGATTTCGCGAGAACGGATGCTGCAGCTGCACCGGCGACTGGCCTGGACCTTCCGCGCGGAGATCGGCTCGTTCGAACGAAAGCTGTATTCATCGTTGTCCCAAGAGGCGAACAAGGCGATGAACCTCAACAGCTACCTCGGCCTCATGGGGCACAGCTTTCACGTCCGCAGCACCCCGGAGGGCCAGGTGCTCGCGCCGGCCGACGGATCCGACGGCGCATTGACGATCCCCGACGCCCAGTACGTGCTGACCCTGGACGCCGACAGCATCATCCTGCCGGAGTACTGCCTGCGACTGGCGTACGTGATGAACCAGCCGGAGAACAGCCGCCTCGCCGTCATCCAGACGCCGTACTCGGCGTTCCCCGGCGCCGGGAGCCGGATGGAGCGGCTCTCCGGCGCGACCACCGACCTGCAGCACATCGTGCACCAGGGAATGAGTTACCACGGCGCGACTTTCTGGGTCGGCGCCAATGCCGTCATCCGGAAGCGCGCGCTGGACGACATCGTCGAGGTCGAACACCAGGGCGGGTTCGAGATCCGCCGCTACGTCATGGATCGCACCGTGATCGAGGACACCGAGTCCAGCATCGACCTCGCCATCCACGGCTGGAAGCTGCTGAATTACCCCGAGCGGCTCAGCTATTCCGCCACCCCACCGGATTTCGGCTCGCTGTGCATCCAGCGCCGCCGGTGGGCCAACGGCGGCCTCATCATCATGCCGAAGCTCCGGATCCTGCGGAAGGCACGGCAGAAGCGCGCCGAGAACGGCAGCACCACCCAAACCCTGCTGCGGGTCAACTATCTCGCGTCGACCTGCTGGAGCAGCATCGCGCTGGTGCTGCTGCTGGCCTACCCGTTCAACAGCCAACTGCTCAGCCCGCTGGTGCTGATGGCGGCCGCGCCCTACTTCATGGCGATGTCGTCGGACCTCAAACGCTGCGGCTACAAGCGGATGGACATCTTCCGGGTGTACGGGTTCAACCTCATCCTGCTGCCGGTGAACCTGGCCGGTGTGGCCAAGTCGATCCAACAGGCCGTCACCGGCAAACGAATCCCCTTTGCCCGCACCCCCAAGGTCGCGAACCGCACCGCCACTCCCCTGCTGTTCGCGCTGTCACCCTTCCTGATCATCGGCTTCTCCGTGCTGACGTTCTGGCGGGACTTCAACAATCAGTACTGGGGCAACGCGACGTTTGCCGCCTTCAACGCGCTCACCGCGAGCTACGCCCTGTTCGCACTGATGGGAGCGCGTCACGCGCTGGTCGACATCTGGCTCGGATTCGTCGAGCGGCTCTACGTCACCGACAAGGCCAGCCGTCCCGCCGTCGTCGTGCGGCGCGCCCGAAAGCAACGCATCACACCGCAGAAGCCCACCTGGGAGGACGTGCTGTACCGGGGCGCACCGGCAACCGCGACCGGAGAACACATCTCTGACGGCACCGGCATGTTCCGCATTCTCGCCGAGGTCCCCGAGCCGGTCGTCAAGCACAACCGACGGGCCACCGACCGAACTCAGCCGGGAGGCGGGCCTGCGCAGTTCAACCGGCGGGCCACCGATCGCCCGGGAACCGCAGCCGACCGTGCGGGAACGGCGGCCCACCGGGCAGGAACCGCCGCCGATCGAGCGCCCCGCGCCGAGATCCCAGCGGGCGCCGACCACGCCAACTCCGGCCGGGAGCGTGACGACCGCGAGCCGCGAGCCGGTGACCGCGCCAAGGGCAGCCGCGCCACCGACCGGGCGAACACGAACGGGGGCGGCCACCGCGCCCCGGAAACGACCGGCAACCGAACGCGCAGCACGGAGGAACCCGCCGACCAGGTTGCCGTGGCCGCCGACAGTGGACGGGAATCCCGATGAACGAGAACGACACCATCGACGGGGACGCCGTCGACGAGATTCCACCGCCGACCGAGGACCACGGGGCCGACGACGGCCCGGTCGACGAAGACGGTCCCGGCGACGGCGATCCGGGTGGCCCCGGCAACGGCGGTCCCGTCGCCGGGCCGGTCGGCGACGGGCGTCACCTGTCCTGGTTGAGGGTGTTCCTGGTGTTCGCTGTCGTCGCGGCACTGATCGTCGGCGGGTGGTACTTCGTCCAGCAGAGGGAAGCCGTGGCCAACGCACCGGTTCCGAAGGCGGCGTTCGCGCCGTACGTCGACGTCACGTCCACCCCCACCTACCCGTTCGAGAACCCAGTCGGTGCCGATCCCACCTCGGTGGTCCTGGCATTCATCGTCAGCGCCAGGGACAAGGCCTGCGAACCGAGTTGGGGCGGCGCCTACACGATGGCGGCCGCCGGCGAGAACCTGGATCTGGATCGAAGGGTCGCTCGGGTGCGACAGCTCGGCGGTCAGGTGACCGTGTCCTTCGGCGGCGCAGCCAATTCCGAACTCGCCATCGGCTGCACGGATCCCGCGGCGCTGGCCACCGCCTACCAGTCCGTGATCGACCGGTACGAGGCGACGGAGATCGATCTCGACGTCGAAGGCTCGGCCGCCTCGGCGCCGGAGGTGAACAAGCGGCGCGCACAGGCGATGGCCACCCTCACTGCAAAGGCCGCAGCGGCGGGCACCCCGCTCAACGTGTGGCTCACCCTCCCCGTCGGTCAGAACGGTCTCACCGCAGAGGGTCTCGATGTGCTGAATGCGATGATCACCGCGAAGGTACCGCTCGCCGGCGTCAACGGGATGACGATGGACTACGGCGAGCCACTCCCGGCCGGCCGCAGCATGGCCGATCAGGGCGAACTGGCGCTGACCGCCCTGCAGCAGCAGATCAAGACCGCCTACGGGGCAGCGGGCACCGCGCTCACCGACGCGCAGAGCTGGCAGCTGGTCGGCGCAACCCCGATGATCGGGCAGAACGACATTCCCGACGAGGTCTTCACTCTCGACGATGCACAGCAACTGACGCAATTCGCCCAGCAGGTACAACTGGCAAGGCTGTCCATGTGGTCGGCCAACCGGGACCAGTCGTGCGGGCCGAATTACCCGGACGTCAAGGTGGTCTCCGATGCCTGCAGCGGCATCAACCAGACCGTCGGACAGTTCACCGACATCCTGCGGACCTTCGGCTCGGACGCCGCACCCGGCACTGCCACGACGACGGCAGCAACGACCGACTCGACGGCCGCATCGACCTCGGCGCGGTCAACCAGCACCGCGGCCACCGAGATCGTCGATGACCCCGCGAGGTCGCCGTATCAGATCTGGAACCCGAACCAGCCCTACACCAAGGACACCAAGGTGGTCTGGCGCCGCAACGTGTACCAGGCGAAGTACTACACCAGGGGCGATCAGCCCGACACGCCGGTGTCCACGGCGGATGCCACTCCGTGGACGCTGATCGGGCCCGTCCTGCCCGGTGACACCCCCGCTCCGACACCCACTTTGCCGGCCGACACGTACCCGGAGTGGGACCCGAAGAAGGTGTACATCCAGGGCAACAGGGTACTGCGCGACGGCATCGGCTGGCAGGCGAAGTACTGGACGCAGGGCGACCAGCCCGGGGCCATTCCGCAATCGCCCACCGACGACTCCCCATGGCAACTCCTGCAGGCGCCGAAGTAGCCCGCGTCATCACCGCGCCGTCGTCGGCACCACAAAAATCGGCCCATGGACCGATGACGGCGGCGCACGATGACGGCGGTGCACGATGACGGCGGTGCACGATGACAACCGGTGCCCGACGACAACCGGTGCCCGACGACAACCGGTGCACGATGAACGGCGGTGCACGATGACGGCGGGCGCACGGCGACGGCGGTGCACGGTGACGGGCGGTGCACGACGACGGGCGGTGCACCGTGACCGGAGGCAGAGTTCCCACTGCGGTGCAACGTCCGCGCTGATCCGCCGCACGGGCGTAGCGCGGGTGGTCGACCGGGCCAGTCAGTCGCTCTCGAGCGGCAAGGGCCGTTACCAGGGGGCGGCAGCGACCGGAGAACCGACGTTCGCCTGCAGGCGCCCGAGAGCGTAGTCGGGGAGGGTGGGAGACAGCATCTGCCGCAACAGCTCCGAGCACCGCGGCTCCGCGTCGAACCGTGTCTCGCGGACAGTGGCGAGTTGTCCGATCAGGTCGCGGGCATCACGGATGACTTCCAGGGGTTCGCAGCTCTCACCCTGGCCGAACCTTGACCAGTACCGTGCCGTCGCCAGGACGAAGCCCGGATCGATACCGTCGCGGGCGCCCGGATCGCCGGCGAAACAGCCCAGCAGCGCCAATTTGGTGTCGGTGAATCCATCAATGGGCACGAACCGGTCCGGGTGGAAATCCAGCGTGGCCGAGGGGCTCTGGTAGCAGGCAGTGGTCGGAACCCGGCGGGTAGCGACATACACCGCCTGATGCACAGCACGATGATCCTGTTGGAGGTCATGCCGGGAATGGGTGTACACGATTGTCGGTGAAACCTCGGCGACGACCCTCTCGATCGTCGCGACCGTCGGACCGTTGGTACTGATCTTGGTGTCTTCCAGATCCGCCAGGAACAACCTCGCGCCGATCAGTTCGGCAGCCGTTCGCGACGCGTCCCGGCGGCGTTCGGCGTCCGGTCCGTGACCGCCGCGGGACAGGGTCAGGATGACGACCGGATCACCTGCCGCGCGATGTGCCGCCAGCAGGCCGCCCACACCGATCTCGACGTCCTCCGGGTGTGCACCGATCGCCAGCACGACGGGATGGACCGCTGCGGCGTCGCGTTCGCGCCGGAGTCCGATCAGCGCGCCCAACGTGGACCTCAGTTGGCATTCGGTGATCGGTTTGACCAGGAACTCGTCAACGTGCCGCCGGGCCGCGGTGATCTCGGCATCCACCGACGCATGCGCAGTCATCATCGCCAGCGGCATGGCGGGATCGAAGTAGCGGATCTGTGCCGCCAGTTCCGACCCGGTCATGCCGGAGAGTTTTCCGTCGGTGATGACGATGTCGGCGCCGACCGATCGGAAGCTGTCCAGGGCAGTCGGTCCGTCGGAAACGATGTCGACCGTAATACCCTCATGACGCCGCAAAACCGCGCCGGCGTATTCCGCCAGCGCCGGATCGTCCTCGACGAGTAATACGCGCATCCGCTGCCCCCGTAAGGCACATCAGGTGAGACCGGCCGAACACTCGGATGGCCAACGTCAACTCTCGCACCTCGATGCCGACAAAACGCCGTCCCTGATGGGTGACAGCGAGTGATAAAAGAGTCAATTCTCGGTGACCTAATGTCACCACCGCCGGCGAGGGCGGCTCGCCTGCTTTTGACCTTCCCGTGCCGTTCAGGCAGAATATCAGCGTCAAAACCACCACCTGATGGGTCCTTGTTTCACGCCAGGGGGGGCGATGAATCCAAGCCGCACATCACGATTCTCCGAGCGCTGCACCGCCATCGCGTTGGCGATGTGTTCGGTTGTCGCCGCCGGCCAATTCTGGTCGGCTCCGGCATCGGCGGAGGAGGCAGGGATCGCCGACCAGGACCCCGAGCTCCAACACGCATGGTCGTGGGTGCAGTCGATGCTCCGGACACCCACCCGGGTCGAGTCGACGACAACGCTGAATGCGGAACAGGAGTATCCCGTCGACTGGACCGGACAGGTCAGCGGCACCTTCGCGGTGAGCGGGGTCGCGCCGCCGCCGATCGTCCCTGCGGCGGTGACACTGGATGCGGAATCCGAGTCGAAGGCACGTGTTTCGAGCTACCGGGGCGTCCTCACCGGTCGCATCACCCTTCCCGCCCAGCAGAACCGGTGGATTGTCCAGGCCTACCGGGAGCTGAACGGACACCGCTCCCAGGTCCCCGTGCAAAGCCTGGTCCGCACCGACGGCACGTTCGACATCGACGTCACAGCCGCAGAACCGGGACCGGGCAACTGGCAATTCGGGGTCCTCGACGCCGGATCCGGTTACGCACCCGTCGGCGAGCCGTGGCCGTCGATGGGCACCTACAGTGGTTGGGAGATCAGAAGTTTCGCCACCACGGATCGCCGTTATCTGATCGGGACGGAACCGGCGCCCGCCGATGGATCGTTCAGTTTCGACAGCACGGCACCCGGGACGAAAACTTTCCAACTGGTCGCGGTGGATCCGACCGGCGACCCCTCCGGTGACAAGGTTCTCGCAGAACATGCGCCGCCCACCGGCTTGGTCCGCTCTTTCGCCACATCCTCTGCGCCGGGCGCGGCCGACGACCATGCTGCCCGCAGTTATTCGTATGACCAGGCCCTTGCCGTGCAGGCCGCCCTGGTGATGGATTCACCGGTCGCGACATCGCTCGTCCGTGGGTTGATCGCGCTGCAGACCCGTTCCGGGCCGCAGGCAGGGGGTTTCATCACGTCGGCGCCGCAGTCCAATCCGGCGGGCGGCGATCCGGTGTACTTCACCGGCAACACCGCGGTGGCGCTGTATGCGTTGCTCAGTTATCTGCGTAGCCCGGCGGGCACCGGCCCGGAACGGTCGGATGTGCAGCGCGCCGCCGAGTCGGCCGTCGAGTGGCTCCTGCGTCAGCAGCTCGACGCCGGCCCGATGGCGCACCTGCTGACCGGTGGATGGAAACAGCCCGGATCGTCGGACGCGGATCCGTCCGGGCGGCTGCCCTACGCGTCCACCGAACACAACGTCGATGCCTGGCAGGCATTGTCATTGGCCGGCCGGGTGTTGGCCTGCGACCGCTGCGCTGCGGCCGCCGCGTCGCTGCGGCAGGCGATCGTGGCGGTGCTGTGGGATGCCACCGGCGCCGGCTTCACACAGGGAATGCGCCCGAACGGTCGGGACACCGTCGATCCGTTGGACGTCCACTCCTGGGGCTCGATCTTCCTGAATGCGATCGGTCGGTCGGACCTGGCCACGGCTACTCTCCAGACCATCGTGCCGTTCCGGGTATCGGACCTGCAGATCCCCGGGTATCTGGCCTACCGACCACAGCCGGCGATTCCCGATCCGGTCCGGTCGGTGTGGGTGGAGGGCACCTTGGGTGTCGCCCTCGCGCTGGCCCGACACGGCGATGAGCAGGCCTACCTGAGCACGTTGGCAGGTGTGCGAGCCGTGCAGCGTCCGGACGGCTCGTTGCCCGTGGCGACCTCCGCGGACAGCGCTCGCGGGTTCACCACGGACTCGGCAATCGCCCCGACGACGTGGTTCATCCTGGCCAGCAGACCCAACCACCCCTCTTCCCTGTGGTCAGCAGCCGGCGCCGGATAGCCGCTACTCGCCGGTCCGGAACCACCTCAGGGCACGAGGCGACCCTGCAGGTTCGACCCGGTACGGGCCGAACCTGCCTGATCCGCAGCGGGTTCCGCCGGCAACAGCGGAAGTTCCAGGCTGAACGTGGTGCCGTCACCCACGGTGCTCGCCACTCCTACATGCCCGTGATGCGACGCGGCAATGGCCTGGGTGATGGTCAGGCCCAACCCGACACCGGGTATCGCCAACTGGGTGGCCGTCGAGGCACGAAAGAACTTCGAGAACAGCCTGTCGATTTCGTCCGCCGGGATGCCGATGCCGGTGTCACAGACCGAGACCAAGGCGCGATCCGGCTCGCCCCCAACCCCTTCGGTGCGGCCGAGGGTGATCGCCACCCGTCCACCGGTCGGGGTGAACTTGATGGCATTGGACACCAGATTGTCGACGGCCTGACCCAGCCGGGTCGGGTCACCCCACACGCGGAGCGGCGTGGACGGCCGGGAGAGCGCAAGCCGGATGTTCTTGCCCTCGGCAACCGGCCCGGCGGATTGCACGGAGGTGTCGACCACGACGCACAGATCGACGTCCCTCTCCTGCAGCGCGAACCGCCCGGATTCGAGTTGTGCGGTGAACAACAGATCCGACACCAGGCGCAGCAGGCGCTGTGCATTCCGTTCGACGGTCGCAACGTACTTGGTCTGCTCTGCCGACAGCGGATGCTCCTCGTCGTCACTGATCAGTTCGACATAGCCCAGGATCGAACTGAGCGGAGTGCGCAGCTCGTGCGAGATCAGGTTCGCGAACTCGTCTTTCAGTTGTTCCTGGGTGCGCTCCTGGGTGACGTCGGTGGCGACGAACAGGTAGCCCTCGACGTCACCGGCGGCGTCGTGTCGGGCGGTGATCGCCACCTGGACCTGCAGGGTGGAGCCGTCGGCGCGGCGGTAGGTCCAGTCCCTGACACTCGCGTCGCCGTCGCTGACCTTGTCCATCAGCGTGCTGAAATCCCCGCCGGCCCGATCATCCTGCAGTTGGTCGAGTTCGTCCTGCAGATGGAAGTCAGACATCCGGCAGCGACCGATGACGTCCTGCGCGGCCACGCCGAGCATCCGCTGCGCTCCGGTGTTGAAGACGTCGATCCGGCCCGAACGATCGGTTCCGATGATCGACTGCTCGGTGACGGCATCGAGCACCCCGGCCATCTGGTGCGCCGACTCCCGCAGCAGGTTCGACGCGGCCGCGTTGGCCGTCGCGTCGTCCCGGGCGTCGGTCAAGATCGCCTGCTGTTTTTCGCGCAGGGCTTCGCCGGCGTCAACCCGTGATCGCAATCGGCGGGTCAGCTCATTGATGGCGATCGCGGTCAGGATGAGAATGATCGGAGTGAAATCCACTCTGATCCATTGACCGTCGGCGAGGCTGCCGGGATTGAGAATCTGCGGAAGGACAACGACGAGAACGATCACCGGAGCGCCGATGACGAGTGGCAACCGACCCGGCTCCACTCCCAGCGACAACACCGGCAGGATCAACAGCACGCCGAAGACGGAGCCTGCGCCACCGGTACCTGCCTGCAGCAGACCCACCGCGACGATGTCGGTCAATGGAATCAGCATTGCCGCGCGGAGCGCGATCTGCGGACGCGCGAGAACGGACGCCGCAGCCGTCGCGCCCACCATCAACGCCGCTGCCAGCGCTACCGCCCACGGCTGGATGACCGAAACGCCGGGCGCCAGGAACAGCAGCTGGGACAACGCATACACCACGAGGATGCAGAGTTGTCGCCCGAGCACGGAATTCGGGTCCGCGGCGAAATGGTCCAACCAGCCCGAGACCCCGAGCGCTCGCGCTGGTCGTTCAGCCAGTGCGCCCATCGGGTTCCTCCAGGGACTGGGGTTCGATCGACGCGCGATCGGACGACGTGCCGGATGCGCTGTGCGGTGCCGGGGACTGCAGCACCTCGCGTATCCGCACGGACAACTGACGCGGGCTGAACGGTTTCGGCTCGTAGGCATCGGCTCCCGCTTCGCCGCCCTCGGCGATCGCGGCCGGATGAACCGCAGCGGACAGCAGCATCACCCGAACACCTCTGGTCAACGGGTCCGCGCGCAGCGCCCGGCACACCTGCAGCCCGGTCAACTCCGGCATCGAGATGTCGAGAATTGCCAGGTCCGGTCTGCTCCGCCTGATCGCCCTCAGCGCGGCACCTCCGGCGTCCACGTCCGCGGTGACGACCGCACCGGCCCTGGCCACCGAAACCTTGATCAGCGCGCGGATGTCGTCGTCGTCGTCTGCGATGACCACCGTCGGGGCCGCCTGGATCGGGTTCATCGGGGCGCCCAGTCCACCACCTGGCGCGAAAGGATCGCGGCGATCTGCGCACGGGTCACCGGCTTGGGCAGCGATTCGTCCGCGATCGGATAGTCCTCGGCATCGAGCACCGAGGAGATCGCCACCGGGCAACCCGGGAAGCGCGTTCGGAGCTCGATCGCCAGCTGCCAGCCATCGACGCCGGGCAGCAACAGATCCAGGATCATCAGATCCACGGTGAGCCCGGCGGGAAGTGCCAGGGCATGCTCGGCAGTGGCGGCGGCGATCACCGTGCATCCCTCGCGATTGAGGAACTCGGTGATCAGGCCCAACTGGTCGGGCTCGTCGTCGACCACCAGCACGGTGGGGCACCGGGCGACGATGCGCGTCTCCTCGGGAATCCTCACCCCCATATCCGCACCGAAATCACGATTGCCATTGCCAGGAGCGCGACCAGGGCCACCCGGAGCAGAAACCGCTCACGCCTGCGGTCGTCAAGGATCTCGGCCGCCATCGCGGCCTCATCCGGAACTGCGGGGGCCCCGGGGACTCCGCCGCCATCCCCGATGGGCACGTGCCCCGTTGTTCCAACCGGTTCTCTCATGGCAGCACCCTTCCGACCGTTCCGACCTTCTCCGTCTTGTCCCAGACCTGCGCGGCCCCCCGCAACTCCTTGATGTAGGAGTCGAAGGTGATGGCGCACAGCAGAGGGCCGTACCCCACCAGATAGATCAACGCCGGCGCGAGCAGTTTGCCCACCGCGGTGGCTTCCACCTGCCTGGCCAGCCAGGCCGCGGGCATGCACAGCGTGAGCCAGGCGTACAGGGCCAGGGTGATGGCATCCAGGCCGACCGGGGTCAATTCCAGACCGAACAATTCCGGAAGCTTCTCCGTCATAACGCCCGGCACGACGGCGGTGAACATCACCAGCAGCGAGATCAGCCCCGGAAAGGCAACGGCTTCCCGCCAGTTTCGGCGACCGGTCTTCGGTTCCAGCTGAACCGTGGTGATGGTGATGAACAAGTAGGTGCACAGCGCCAGGAACCAGACCTCACGAAAAACGGTCGCCGCCAGATCGCTGCCGAGAAAGAACAATCCGATCAGGCCGATGGACGACAGCAGCATGGCGATGGGCAGCAACAGCACCGAGAACCAGATGATCCCGAACGAGAACCCACCGAGCCCGCGGTGTTTCCAGGGACGGAACCACACGCCGGCGAACCGCCTGGTCACCTGAACGTTGCCCCGGCCCCAACGCAGTCGTTGCTTCCACAGTGTCCCGATGCCTTCGGGTTCCTCGGCGAGCACCACGGCGTACGGCTCGAAGACGACGCGCTTGCCGTTCAGCTGGGTCAGGATCGTCGAGACGGTGTCCTCGGCAAGCGTTTCGGTGTCGATCCGGCCACCGATGGCCTCCATGTTCGCCCGGGAATGCAGCTGGGCACCGCCGGCAAGGCAGGCGAGGACGCCCAGCACGTTCTGCGCGCGTCGGGCCGCCGCCTGGGCCGCGATGTACTCGTACCCGATGAACCGGGTCATGTACTTCGGGTTCATCCCTCCCTCGCAGATGAACGCCGTCACCGCGCCGACATTCGGATCCGCCAGATGGCGGGTCATCTTCCGCAGCGAATCGGGTCGGTAGATCACGTCCGCGTCCATGATCAACACCGCCTCGGTCCAGTCCGCCGCCAGCAACACCGCCAGTCCGTGGTTGAGGGTGTGCGCCTTGCCCTGTCCGCCGTTCTCTCTGCGCAGATGGAAAACCCGGCCCGGGTGGCGGGCGGCCCGTTCCAGAACCACGTCGGGCGTGTCGTCGGTGCTGGCATCGTCGACGACATAGATCCGCAACCGGTCCACCGGATACTCGAGTCGGAGCAGTCGGTCGATCGAGGCACCCACGACGGCACCCTCGTTCCAGGCGGGCACCACCACCGCCACCCGGGGCAGATAGGGCGCGGCCTCGGGATAGTGGTTTTTCATCGCATGCACCGGGATCAACAGGTACTGGTACAGACCCGCTGCGACCGGAATTGCACCGATGATCACGAAGGCCACACAGAGCCAGGTGAGGATCTGGGTCAGCACGCTCATCCTGGCCGGCCTGCGAGAGCTGTTGCGGTGCCGACGGTGTCGGCCCGGAGGGTGGAGGCCAGTTCGACCACCCGCTGGTACCGCCCGACGTCGCTGTGGTGATGACTGTCGGTCGACGCCACCAGCGTGACCGAGGCCGCGGCGAAGGCCCGAACGGCCCGCGGCCCCGGGCAACCCCATTTCTCGTTGATCTCGACCCAGGTTCCGGATTCCGCGGCAGCCTTCGCGAGAGCGGACAGGTGCTCGTCGAGCACGTCCGCCTCGCTCAGACCCACCTTGGGCAACAGCGAGAAAAGGTGGGCCAGCTGGGCGTTCTCGACCGTTCCGATCGCTGCGATGGTCGCGCCGACGAGGGTGTCGACGATGACGGCGGCAGTCAGCCCGGCGGCCCGCTCGGCCAGGACGCGCGACGGCGTCCACGGCCCGTCGCGACCGGGATACCGGTGGTCCGCGATCAGCACCCGGTCGACCCGGTTCCCGGTGCCGGCTCCGGTCCGCAACCCCGGCGGCACGTCGAGTCGGCCGCCGGCGTCGAGAATCTTCGCTTCGAGCCCGGTGAGGATGGTCAGCTCCGCCCCGGTGTTCGCGGCGAGGGAGGCCGTCCGCGCACAGAATTCCGGGACCCAGGTCGATGATCGCCGAACATGATCGACGAGTCGGAGTTGCGTCAGACCTCTCGCCCGCGCCGCCGCGATGTTCTGCTCCATCGTGCTGTGGGCATCGTCGGAGAAGTCGGAGTGCACGTGATGATCACCGCGCAGGCCCGGCCATTCGCGAGCCATCACCATCCGGGGCCCGCCGCCGTCGCCACCCCCCTTTCCGGGCTCGGCACGTTGTCGATGTCGGAGATGGGCAGGAAGACGTCCTCCAGATACCGGACGACGGCCAGGTCGGCGAAATCGAGGGCAACCGGCAATGGGCGACCCAGCACGGCGTCCAGGGTCAGCGAGGGCATGTCCACCCCGGCGGCGACCGTCAGCGGCATCGCGCCCGGAAAGCGCGGGTTCACCTCCAGCAGAGCGGCGCGCCCGTCCCGATCGCGCCGCAGTTGCACGTTGGCAACGGTGGTCAGCTGTACCGCCGCCGCGACCCGTCGGGCCGCCTGCTCCAGTTCACGGTCGTGGAAGGTCGCTCCGACCACCGAGACGCCGGAGTCGACGCGCAGCCGGGACCGCGGGACCGCGGCCACGATGTTGCCGTACAGATCGGCGAACACGTCCACCGAGTACTCGGCACCGGGCAGCATGTCCTGAACCAGACGAGTGCTGTCACTGCCGAGGGACAGCAGCTCGGCCTCCGACTCGACGAAACTGACACCTCTGGAACCCGCACCCCACCGGGGTTTGACCACCACCGGGTACTGCCGACCCTCCGCGCCAGCCGGGCCGAGCAGGTCTGTTCGCGGGACCGGCAGCACACCACGACAGCGATCGGCCAGGGCAAACTTGTCCAGGCACATCTCCAGGGTGGACAGACTCGGCGATGCGATCAGCACACCGATGGCGGCGAACTGATCCCTGCGGGCGGCCAGGACCGGCAGCTCGACGTCCACCGTCGGAAACAGCACGTCCACCCCGAGCGCACGACACCACTCCATCACCGCCGCGGGAAATTCCGGCGCAAGCCCGGCAGGCACCAGTACGCGCCGGTCGGCCGGGACCAGGTACAGGCCACTGGCGAAACGGTCCATGTCGCAGGCGATCACCCGGGTGTCGTCACGGGCGAGCAGCGACCGGACGACCGAGATCCCCGCGGGTCCGCCGACCCCGGTCACCAGGACCGTCGTCGTCACGAGATCGACCTGTTCGCTGTTGTTTTCAGCAGCTCGCTCTGCGCCTCGGGGCGACTCGCGGAAGGGATCGTACCGTGTCCGATCAGGTCGCGGGTATCACGGATGACTTCCAACGGCTCGCAACTCTCACCTCCGCCGAACCGGGACCAGTACCGTGCGGTGGCCAGAACGAAGTTGGGCTCGAGATAGTTGCGAATGCGGGACTGGGTGGCGAAGCAGGCGAGCAGCGCCAACTTGGTGTCGGTGAACCGATCGATGGGCACGAACCGGTTCGGGTGGAAATCGACCGTGGCAGAGGGACTTTGGAAGCAGGCGAAGGTCGGAACCCGGCGGGTCGCAACGGACGCCGCCTGATGGACCGCGCGGTGGTCCTGGTGCCAGTCGTGTTGGGAATGGGTGTACACCACGGTGGGCGTCACCTCGGCGACGATCCGCTCGATGATCGTCACGGTCGGGTCGGCGCCACTGATCTTGGTGTCGTCCAGGTCCTCCAGGAACAGCCTGGCGCCGATCAGCTCGGCGGCCGCCAGCGATTCGTGCTGACGGTCCTCGGCGCTGCCGCCGCGATCGCCGCGGGACAACGTCAGGATGACCACGGAGTCACCCGCCGCCCGATGCGCGGCGAGCAGTCCGCCGATGCCGATCTCGACATCGTCCGGATGGGCGCCGACCGCGAGCACGACCGGACGAATCGGCGAGGGGCTACGCTCGAGCCGCAGCGCGATCAGTGAGGTCAACAGGGACCGAAACTGCTTGGCAGGAACCGGCTTCACCAGGAATTCGTCGATCTGGTGACGCAGCGCACTGACCGCGTAGTCAACGGACGCGTGCGCTGTCATCATCGCGACGGGCATCGTCGGGTCGATCTCGCGAATCTGCGCGGAAAGGTCGAGCCCCGTCATGCCCGGCAACTCGATATCGGATATCAGGATGTCGGCGCCCATCGACGTGAACAAATCCATTGCGCTTTCGCCGTCATAGGCGACCTGGACGGTGACGCCCTCGTGACGCCCCAGAACAAGACTGGCGTATTCCGCCAGGTCCAGATCGTCCTCCACGAGCAGAACACGCATCAGCTGCCCCCTCGGGCCACATCAAATGGGACCAGCCGACCCCTCGGATGGCCACCATCAACTGTGTCATTTTCCCGCCGACAACTCGCCGTCCCCGACGGGTGAGAATGGGTAACAAGGTGGTATGTGCGGTTACCTCCGGTCACCGTGCCCCGAGCGGGTGATGCCGTGCGGCACGCCGCCGGTCCTCCCCGATCCGGTCGGTTGTCGTTCCGCGAACCTCCCGTTGGGACGGTTGCGGACGCCCATCTGTTGAACCGGTCAACTTCCGACAAACCATCGGCGGCCCGGCCGTCGCGCGCTCGTACCCTCGGGGTATGAGTCTGTTCGCCCGCCGCAAGACCACCATGCCGACCGCCGAGACCGCCCTCCGCGGCGGTGCCGATCCGGTCAGCATCGACGGTACCCACACCGTTCTGGGTACCAGCATGCTGCCGCCCTGGCCGGCAGGTTCGGCGACCGCAGTCTTCGGCATGGGGTGCTTCTGGGGCGTCGAACGGCTCTACTGGCGCCTACCCGGCGTGACCGCCACCGCCGTCGGATATGCCGGCGGATTCACCGCCAACCCCAGCTACGAACAGGTGTGCAGCGGCCGCACCGGACACACCGAAGCGGTGCTGGTGGTGTACGACCCGTCGAAGATCAGCTACCCGCAATTGCTGCAGACCTTCTGGGAGAACCACGATCCGACGCAGGGCATGCGACAGCACAACGATGTCGGCAGCCAGTACCGGTCGGCGATCTATGCCACCGATGACGAACAACTGCAGCAGGCCAGGGCAACCAGGAACGCCTACGCCGCCTCGCTGACGGCCGCCGGATACGGCGACATCACCACCGAGATCACCCCCCTGAACGTGTTCTACTACGCCGAGGACGACCACCAGCAGTACCTCGACAAGAATCCCGGTGGGTACTGCACCATGCACGGCACCGGCATCACCTGTTCCATCGGCGGCGGCGGGTTGGGCGTCTCGGCGCACTGACCTTCGCGGCCGTTCCCGACAATTCACGGCTCCGGCGGCCGCTGCCCGAAAGGGCAGCGGAGTCTGCGTGAAAGCGCGCTCGGACGCCATTGCCCAGTCCCGTGCCGGCAACGATGCTGAACCGGGTGCCGATGCCTGACAAGGTCGGGCGGAGGGAAGGAGCGTGATGACGTCGTACGCCACTCCGGACGTCGACGCTGCGCACGCCCCGGCCCCAGGTCGCCCCGCCACTCGTCCGGCACCCAGGCTCCCCCAGCGGGTTCCACCCGCCGGGCGACCGGTGCGGGTGCCGTCCGGGCCGGGGATGGTCGGCCGGGTGATGGCGCTGCAGCGGCTCGCCGGCAACGCGGCCATGACGTCGATGCTGGGTGGCGCACCCCGCACCACCTTGCCGACCGCCACCTTGCCGACCGCCACCTCGCCGACCGCCACCTCGCCGACTGCCACCTCGCCGACCGCCACCCCGCCGACCGCCACCTCGCCGACGGCCGGGCTCGCGGACACCACCGCGCCGGTCGCCGACAGCACCCTCGAATCTGAGGCGGACCGCGCCGCCGACTCGGCAACACACCCGAACGCGTCACCACCGGCGTCCGTGACGCCCGCGCCGCCCGACGATTCCCTGCCCGGCAGGCCTCTCGGCGCCCAGACCCGGCGGGACGCCGAGCACAATTTCGGCCACGACTTCGGCCGGGTGCGGGTCCGGCAGAACGACTCGGTGGGAACTCTTCTCGCCGGCGCCGGCGCCAAGGCGCTCACCTCGGGGCAGCAGATCGACGTCTCACCGCACGTCGGTGACATCGAATCCGCCGGCAACCGCCACCTTTTGCACCACGAGCTCGCGCACGTCGTCCAGCAGTCTGGCGGCCGCCGGTCCTCCGGAGCACCCGTCGGCAGCCTCTCCGCGGCGCCCGCGGTCGCCCAGCCCGCACCGACGGTCACCGCGGTCAACACACCCGCGGAACTGGGATCGGGCAAGAACGTGAACGTCACGGCCGTCGCGGCCGGTGCCGGTGCCCTCACCTGGAGCGTGGTCGGCGCACCAGCCGGGGTGACCGTCGTGCCGCGCGGACGCCGCGGTGCCACGGTCAGGTCGACCGCATCACCCCTGGGTTCGCCGGTACCCGGTGCCGGCTCGAACTTCCAGGTGAAGGCCGCCCTCAGCGCGACGCCGGCCGACTCCGCGACCTCCGCCAACGTGCTGTTCGTCGGCGTCAACGCGGTCACCGTCGCGCCGAACCCGGCGATGATCGCCGTTCCGCGCGCCGGCGGAACCACCGCCGCACCGCCGAACGTCCTCGACCCGAACCGGGACGGCCTGACCGGCAACACCGGAGTCGTGACCGCCGTGACGCTGCCGGCCGCCCGTCCCCTCACCGTCACCCTGCCGGTCGCCGCCGGCGCCACCGCCGCCGGGACCACCATCACCCCGGGCGCCACCACCGGCCCGATCAAGGTCCGCGCGCAGGACACCGCGACCGGCACCTTCAACGAGCTCCCGATGCGGATCGACGCCATGCCGACCAAGGTCACCCGCATCGGCCCGGCGGGCGCGCCGCCCGCCGGTGTGTACGGGTCGATCAACCCGATCCGGTTCGGGCAGACCGACAACGCGGCGCCGTCGAACCGGGTGATCGGCGAGACCATCACGGCCGGCGGGTCGGACGCGTTCGCGCTGACGCCGACCGTCAACGCCGGCACCGGCGGACCGAACCCGGCGCCGCGGCCGCCGCTGTCCGCGCCGGCCAACGCCTGGTCGGACCAGCTGTTCACCGGACAGGCCGGCGTCGACGCGAACCGCTTCACCGGTAAGAACCCGCCGGGCGGTCAGCTGCCCGCGGTATGGCAACTGCGGCAGGGCTTCCATGCGTTCGGCTGGAACGGCGTCCGCGCGCCCGTGGAGTTCGACAACGGGTTCCACATCCGCTCGCTCATCCGGCAGGGGAACAGCCTGTTCTTCAGGACCGAGCACAGGTTCCCGGGAGGCGGCGTGGTCGCCCCGTTGCAGCCGTACGCCGCGGTGAATCCGCTGATCACCTTCACCAACATCGCGCTGGCGGCGAACGCCCCCGCCGCCGTGGGCGGGGTCGCCGCGGACGGCGTCGCCACCGGCAACGCCACCGCGGTGTCCAGCGTCGCCGGACGGACGGTCATCTGGAGCGTGGTGTCCGGACCGATCGCCATCCCCGCGACACCGACGCCGGTCGCGACGCCGGCGGTCACCCAGGCCGGCCTGGTTCCCGGCAACTTCCGGGTCAAGGTGGTCGACCAGGCGTTCCCCAACCGGGAAGGACTGGGCAACCTGCGCATCGTCCCGGTGGCCTTCACCGGGCTGGTGGCCACCCCGGCGACGGTCCCGGCCGGAACGAACACGGCGAACCTGACGGTCAACGCGGCACCCGGCGGCCGGACCGTGACGTGGACGGTGGACGCCGCCGCCGCTGCGGCCGGGGTGACCGTCGTGGGCGTCGCCGCGGCGCCCGCCGTGGCCACCACCGCCGTGCTGACCCGGCCCGCCGGCTTCACCGGCACGGTGACGGTGACCGCCGCGGACAGCGTCCTGCCCGCCAAGCGGGCCAGCGCGCGGGTGCGTTTCGCATGACGCGGCCGCGTACCCGGGTGGTGACAGCGTGAACGAAACGGCTGATCGGACGGTCCCGGTCGACGGCGGCGAAATCTCCGTCGAATTCCGGCCGGTCGGCACGGACCTGCTCGCCGGCGGGCCGATCGAACTCGACACGGTGCTGCGGCTCAGTGGCGGTGATCCGGTGACCGTGACGACCAGCGTCGAACGGTCCACCGGCCGCAGCCGCGACCACCGGTTCACCGCGGATATTCCCGATGGCCGCGCCTTGTCCGATCCGTACCGGGACGCCGTGGAAATGGGCGGCGTGCAGACCAGCGATGTGCTGACAGCGCAGGCGCCGTTGCGGGACACCATTCTGCTCAATCAATTCCTCGACATCGAACGGTTGCGACCGGCCATCGACCCTGACTCCAGTGTCGACGTGCACGTCGTCGGAGAGCGCCGGGTCACAACCGAAGCCGGGGACGGCACCGCCCGCCGCGGATTCACGCTGCGACTGCGCCGGGACGACGCCGCGCTCGCGGCCCGGCTGCGGCAGATCGCCGCATCGATCAATGCGGCGCCCGGCTACACCACCGACCGCGCCCGAGAGCTGTTGCGGCTGAGCACACTTCGCGATCCCATTGCCATCGCGGCGTTGCGCGCCGTGGCCGGTCACCCGGATCCCGAGGTGGCCGGCGCGGTCGAACGGGCGCTGAGCGCCCTGCACGGCTGAGCGACCGGCGTCGCGACCGCGGGTGCAGGGCCGATTCCCGGCGGCATGCCGCTGATCTCGTTTGCCGATCCCACCGACCGGTTGGGCAGCCACGGCACGCTGCTTGCCCAGAAGGTGGTCGTCCACCGTGGCGTTCACAATCCGAGCGATGTCGCGACCTCGCGCACCTGCGCGGCGGAGGCGTTGAGCAAGTGGAGTTCCTGCTCGGACATGGGCGCGTCCAGCATCGTCGCGACTCCGGTGCGGTTCACCACCGATGGCAGCGACAGGCACACGTCGTGCAGCCCGTACTGACCGTCGAACAGCGAACTGACGGCCAGCACGGCACTTTCGTCCCGCAGGATCGCCTCGATCACCCGCGCGCCGGCCAGCCCGACCGCATAATTCGTTGCTCCCTTGCCGCGGATGATCCGCTCGGCGGCGGTGACCACATCGGTGGCGATCCGCTCCTGGGCTGCCAGGTCCAGCTTGCTGCCCGCGGGCATCGAGAACTTCTGCACCGGCACCGACCCCACGGTCGCGCTGCTCCACAGCGGGAACTCCGAATCACCGTGCTCGCCGGCGATCCAGGCGTGCACGCTCTGCGGCGCAACCCCGAGATGGCGCGCGATCAGGTGCCGCAGCCGGGCCGAATCCAACACCGTCCCGCTGCCGAGGACGCGTTGCGGCGGCAGGTGCGAGAACTTCAACGCGGCCAGGGTGAGCACGTCGACGGGATTGGTGACCATCAGGATCACCGCGTTGGGCGCCACGTCGAGCAGGCGTGGGATGAGGGCCCGGCAGATCTCCACGTTGGTGCCGGCGAGCTCGAGCCTGGTCTGGCCGGGTTTCTGCTTGGCACCGGCGGTGATCGCGATGACGTCGGCGCCCTCACACACCGCGACGTTGTCGGAGCCGTGCACCTCGGCCGGTGGGCAGAACAGCAGCCCGTGCCGCAGGTCCAGCACCTCCGCTTCCACCTTTTCGGCGTTCATGTCGAACAGCACCACGTCGTGGGCGAGCCCGCGGATCAGGCAGGCGTAGGCCAGAGTGGCGCCGACCGACCCCGCTCCAACGATCGCGACCTTGTTCCGTCGAAGCGAATAGTCAGCCATCGCCTCACCGTACGGCCGGCCCGTGTTGTCCGGGCGGGGGGTTCGCCGATCTCAGAGATCGGTGCCGATCATGCCGCTGCGGCAGGCGATCGCCACGATGTGCGCCCTGTCCCCGGTGCCGAGCTTGCGACCCACCCGGGCCAGATGGTTCTTCACCGTGAGAGCCGACAACGACAATTGTTCACCAATCGCTTTATTCGACAATCCCCGCGCGACCAGCCGAACGACCTCGAGCTCGCGACGGGACAACCGACAGCCGGCATCCAGCGGATGCGCTGCCCGAAGACCGTGGTCGGCCAGCCGGACGAGCCCACCGGCGCCGGCCTGAAAGGCCGCCAGCACCTGGGGGATTTCCGTCCCCTCATCCGTCAGCGCCAGAATTCGCTGCCAACCCGCCTTTCGCAGCGTGCCGATCACCTGTGCTGCGGATGCATTGCCCCGCACGGTCACCATGGCCAACGGTCCCGGCTGGACCCGGGAGATCACGTCCTCGACGTCGGCGACCGAACGGGCGCTGATCATCCGGTGGCCGGCGAGCGGGGTGCGCAGCGTGGGCTCGGTTGTGTCATCCAGATCAACCAGGAGCGCGACCGGCAGTTGAGGCTGGTCCGCCGGCAGCTGCGACTGCCGTTGTTCCGGAAGTCTGGTCGGTGGGGTGGTCGGCGCAGCGCGCTCCATCATCGTCACCATCGGTGGTTCTTACCCCCGCACATCGACGTGGCACCGTGAACGCCGTTTGCGGCGCTCGCGCTGGATTGGTTTTCCGTCGCCGGTGGCCGAACATCGCGACGGACTCCGGCGAGATGGTTTCGGCTGCAACAGAATTGGGACCGTGGAATTTTCCGGAGCGACACGTCGGCGATTCCGGCTACTCATCTACCCCGTACATTTCGTGGGCCGCTGCAGTGTCACGACTCGATTCGAGCGGCAACAAAGCCTGCCACTGGGCTGTCACTTTCAGCAACGGAGACATTACAGGATTACCTGGGTCCTGGGTGACCCGAGGAGAAAGGCGTTACGGCGGCGTCACATCCCGCCGGCGCCACGCTGTCGGGTCGGCACAACTCCCCCACCGGGTTTCGTCCCGAAACGGCGGTGGGCGGCTCGCCGATGGAAGTCCACCCAGCTCACACTGTCACCCGATTGCCACGCCGCCCGCGCCGCGGTTGGCCCAGTCCGGAAAGTCCCAGCCCCGGAGGCTCATTCCAGAAGGAAGCCCCGGTCCCGGAAGCCCCGGTCCCGGAAGCTCAGTCCTGGAACTGGTGCGGATAACGGATGGAGGTCGGCGCGACGAACGTTTCCTTGATCGAGCGCGGTGACGTCCAGCGGGCGAGATTCGCCGCCGAACCGGCCTTGTCGTTGGTCCCGGAGGACCGGGCACCGCCGAACGGTTGCTGGCCGACGACCGCACCGGTCGGCTTGTCGTTGATGTAGAAATTCCCGGCGGTGAACCGCAGCGCCTCGCTGGCCTTCGCCACCACGAGCCGGTCGCGGGCGATGATCGACCCGGTGAGCCCGTACGGGGTGGCGGTGTCGACCTCGCGGAGCACCGCATCGAAGTTCGAATCTTCATACACGTGCACAGACAGGATCGGGCCGAAGAACTCGTTGCAGAAGATCTCGTCCCGTGGGTCGGTGCCCTGCAACAAGGTCGGCCGGATGAAATAGCCGACGGAATCGTCGTACGTGCCGCCGGCCAGCACCTCGATGGAATCGGTTGCCTTGGCACGATCCAAGACCTGCTTGAGCCGACCGAAGGAGCGGTCGTCGATGACGGCGCTGGTGAAGTTGCCGAAATCCTCGACGGAGCCGATGGTCAGTTCCTCGGTTTCAGCGATCAACCTGTCCTTCAGCGCGGGCCACAGCGACTGCGGGACGTAGGCGCGGGCCGCGGCTGAACATTTCTGCCCGGAGTACTCGAACGCACCGCGCACCATCGCGGTCCGCAGCACGTCGACGTCGGCCGAGCCGTGCGCGACGATGAAGTCCTTGCCGCCGGTCTCGCCGACCAGCCGCGGGTAGGACCGGTACCCGGCGATGTTCGCCCCCACCCCGGACCAGAGCTGCTGGAAAACCCTGGTCGAGCCGGTGAAGTGGATGCCGGCGAGATCCCGATGCGCGAGCACCACCTCCGAGACCTCCGGCCCGAGTCCGGGCAGCATGTTGATCACCCCGGGCGGCAGCCCCGCCTCCATGAGCAGGTCCATCACCAGCGACGCGGCCAACTGCTGCGTCATCGACGGCTTCCACACCACCACGTTGCCCATCAGGGCCGGCGCGGTCGGCAGGTTGCCGGCGATCGCGGTGAAGTTGAACGGCGTGACTGCGTAGACGAACCCCTCCAACGGGCGGTGGTCGGTGCGGTTCCAGATGCCTCTGGCGTTGGCGATCGGCTGGTCGGCCAGGATCTGCCGGGCGAAGTGCACGTTGAACCGCCAGAAGTCGGCGAGCTCGCACGCCGAGTCGATCTCCGCCTGATACGCGGTCTTTGCCTGGCCGAGCATCGTCGCGGCGTTGATCCGCGCCCGCCAAGGCCCGGCGAGCAGGTCGGCTGCCCGGAGCAGGATCGCCGCCCGGTCGTCGAAATCCGTCGCCCGCCAGATCGGGGCCGCCTCCAGGGCCGCGGTGACGGCCTCGGCCGCGTCCTGCTGGGTGGAGTGGGCCGAGGTGGCCAGCACCCGGTGATGATCGAACGGCGCCACCACCTCGAACTGCTCGCCGGACGGCCGCCGGACGGCCCCGCCGATCACCGCACCCAACTCGACCGACCCGCTCACCTCGCCGAGCGCCTGCACCAGTGCGGCGCGCTCGGCCGATCCCGGGGCGTAGTCCAGCACCGGCTCGTTGACCGGGGCCGGCGGGTGGGTGACGGCGTCCATGGTGGTGTGCCCTTCCTGGCGGGTGACGATGGCTGCGATGTGCTCGGGCGCTGGGTGCTCGGTGCGGTGGTGCTGTCGTGCGGTGGTGGGCGTCATCGGTGCGGCGACGGTACCGGGGCGGTCTTTCGGCGGATCCGGACTGTTCGGTGGGGCGTCAGCTGCGGGTGGCGACGGACCGCAGGAAGAACAGCAGGTTCGCCGGGCGCTCGGCAAGGCGGCGGGTGAAGTAGCCGTACCAGTCGTGCCCGTACGGCACGTAGACCCGGACGTTCCGACCGGCTCGGACCAGTCGCTCCTGCTCTTCGGGCCGGATCCCGAACAGCATCTGGTGCTCCCACTGATCGGGGGTGCGGCCGGCGTCCTTGGCCAGCCGACCGGCGATCTCGACCATCCGCGGATCGTGCGATCCGATCATCGGGTGGCCCTTGCCGAACATCAGGGTCTTCATCGCCCGCACGTAGGCCAGGTCGATGTCCTTCGGATCGGTGTGCGCGACCGTCTCCGGCTCGTGGTAGGCCCCCTTGACCAGCCGGACGCGGGAGCCGGGACCGGTCAGCGTCTGGAGGTCCTTCGGGGTGCGCAGCAGCATCGCCTGGATCGCGACACCGAGGTCCGGATGGGTCCGCCGCAGCTCGAACAGCACCTCGAGGGTCTGGTCGATGGTCGTGTGATCCTCGATGTCCAGCGTCATCCGGGCACCGGCGGAGTAGGCGGCGTCGGCGATCTTCCTGGCCCCGGCGAGGGCGTAGGCGTTGCCGCCGTCCGGCAACTCCGGGGAGGCGATCAGTGCCTGACCCACCGCGGACAGCTTGACCGACACCTCCGCGCCGGCGACCTGGTCGGCCTCGGCCAGCGCCCCGATCACGTCCAGGTAGGCCGCGACGGTGGCGTCGGCGGCGGCCCTGTCCGTGGTGTCCTCGCCGAGGTGGTCGAGGGTGACCTGCAGGCCCTTCGACCGCAGGGCGGTCACTGCCGCGACCGCGTCCGCGGTGGTCTCGCCGGGAATGAACCGGTCCACCACCGACTTGGTCAGCGGCGCCTTCGACACGGTGTCTCGCACCGTGGTGCTGCCCGACAAGGCAAGGATGGGTTTGCGCAACAGGAACACGGTCACCTCAGGGGCAGCATCTGCACGGATTTTCCGGTCGCCGGCGCTGTCGCACCGACGGAGCGAAGCCTTTCCCACCTGCGGCTGCGCCGTCAACCGGGTCGCTGTGCCGCCCGGCCGATCTGGTGGCGGGTGGTGTGTTCGTCGGTTTCGTCCCACCACAATGCATCTGCCTGATGCGTCACAACGGCGGCTGGAGCGCCAGATCGGCGGCGGCCGCGGCGCAGCCCCAGGACAGCATGACGCCGTTGCCGCCGCGCCCTTAGTTGTGCACGACCGACCGATCCCGCGCCAGACCGCCCGGTGCGGACGCTGACCCCGGTCCTCGGGTCCTCCGCGAGTCGGCGGAACACCGTGTCCGACACGGTGAGCCACTCGACGGCCGGATCGTTGCGCTCACCGAACACCGGGTTGCCGGGTCACGCGGGGTTGCCGGGACATCGGACGAGGGTAGGACCGGTCCGACACCCCCGGTCGGGCCGGGTGGAGGCGCACCCGGGCGCCGTGCCAGTCTTCCCGCACGTCCTCGAGCGGCGCCGCCGTGCGCCCGCTCGAGGCGCAAGTGTGCGTCCGCGGACGTCCAGCCCATGCGTCCGGGCACCCGTCGAGCCCGTGCGCAACGGCCCAGCCAGTGCGTCCGCGCACCCGTCGAGGAGGAGCAGACATGCAGATCCAAGGAGCATCCGCGATCGTCAGCGGAGCCGCGTCGGGGCTGGGCGCGGCCACCGCCACCGCACTGACCGCCGCCGGCGCGCGCGTCGTCGGCATCGATCTGGCTGCTGGCTGGGAACGCACCGGTGGGCTGGATCGGGAGTACACCGCGCTCGCGGGCGACGTCACCAGCGGATCCGATGTGGCCGCCGCGGTGGCGGCGGCCGGCGAGCAGGGTCCCCTGCGGGTGGCCGTCAGTTGCGCGGGGGTGGCCACCGCCGGTCGGATCCTGTCCCGCAAGGGCGTGCACGACCTGGACCTGTTCGGCAGCATCGTCGCCGTCAACCTGCTCGGCACGTTCAACGTGCTGCGGCTCGCCGCGGAGGCGATGGCGGCGACCGAACCGGTCGACGACGAGGGCCAACGCGGGCTGATCGTGAACACCGCCTCCGTCGCGGCCTTCGACGGGCAGATCGGCCAGATCGCGTACTCGGCGTCCAAGGGCGGCGTTGCCGGGATGACGTTGCCCGCGGCGCGCGACCTCGCGCAGTACGGGATCCGGGTGCTGACCATCGCCCCCGGCATCCTGGACACCCCGATGATGGCGGGTATCACCGAGGAGTTCAGGGTCGGCCTGGCCGCGAACGTGCCGTTCCCGAAGCGCTTCGGCAGGCCGGAGGAGTACGCGGGGCTGGTGTTGTCGATGGTGGCGCAGGACTACCTCAACGGCGAGGTGATCCGATTGGACGGGGCGCTGCGGATGCCGCCGCGCTGAGGCCGCCTCAGGTTGGCCTGGGCTCCAGCTCAGCCGACCGTCGGCGGGTCCGCTTCCAGCTCGGCGACCGTCGGCAGGTCATCCCGGTGCCGGGTGATCCAGTCCCGGACGGCCAGCGTGGCCAGCACGTCGTCTTCGTTGTATCGCAGCAACCGGGCGGCCATTTGTCCCGCGTCGTTCATCGAAGAGTCCGCGGCGACGGCCGCCCGGTACCAGGCCATCGAGTTCTCCCCGCCCGGCTCCGGGTCGCGCCAGCGGAACCCCATCGCGCCGGCCAGCTCCTTGAGCCGCAACGACCCGGGGACGACGAACTGCCGCCTGATCTCCAGCAACAGGTCGACCCACTGGTCAGAGGCGCAGAAGGCGCTGACCTCCGCCGGGTCGGGAACGCCCGGCAGCCGGGCGTACCGGCGGGCGAGGCCGAGCATCCAGCGTTCCTCGGCCTGCCTCGCGTAGCAGAAAGCCGCAAAGCTGAGCCCGCGTTCGGCGGCGGCGGCGCGGACCTGCAGCAGGTAACCGAAGAACTCGCCGAACACCGCGCCCTGCCGGGGTGACGGCATCGGCTCCCAGGTGACGAACGAGCGGTAGCCCCGTGGCAGGCCGATCTCCGCGCCGGACAGCGTCGCGCCCCACAGGTAGGCGCCGTCCTCGCCGTAGGACTCCGCATCGACGTCGACCTCGACGTCCGCTCGGCGGACCGCGCTTCTCGGCCCGACCCGAACCAGCGGCACCCCGCTCAGCGAGGCCCGCGCCCGCACCCGGGCCAGACCGGCGTTGGCGACGGTCAGCCGCAGAGCGGCCAGGGGTTCGGGTGTCAGCGCGGCAAGGTCGTCGATGGTCAGCACGCCGGCTGCGCGGGCGGTGTCGACGTCATCGCCGGTCAGCAGCAGTGAGATGTCCCGGGAAGCGGTGAGTTCGCCACGACACCGCGGCCACCACGGACATCGCCGACACTCGGCGATCCTGGACGGCGCAGCAAGCGGTCGACCCCCTGCGACCGCCGCCGTCGCGACGGCGATCCGGTCGGTGAACCGCCGGTCGTATTCGGCCAGCACGGACGATTCCGGGCTGTCGAGCCGGTGCCAGACGATCACGGCGCTGTCGTCCTCGCCGCCGACGCTGCCGCGCCGACCGGCCCCGTCGGTGGGACTTCCGACGCCGATGACGCCACCGCGCGCGGTGCTGGACGCGCATCCCAGCTCGGCCAGCTGGCGGTAGTGATGGGCCAGCGCCAACCGGTCGCCGCGGTTGCGTCGGGTGCGGTGCCCCGGATCGACGCCGACCGTCGACGGACTCGCCACCGCTGAGGTCAACGCCCCGGCGCCGGCATCCCTGGTGCGGTGCGCCCTGATGATCACCGGCAGGTAGCCGTCATCGCGCCAGATCAGCAGGTCCGGCGAACCCGACCGGCTCGCCGTCTCGGTCCGGGGCTGCGGCACCACGGATTGCGGCGTCGTGCGCCACAGCGCCCCGTCCGGCGGTTCCCGCGCGGCGGTGGGCGGGTTCGGCGGCAACCCGACCGCGGACAGCACGGCGCGCCGGTGCTCGGCGAGCTCGTCCAACGCGCGTTGCGCCGCGGCCGGGATCGACGCCCGCTGCTCCGGATAGGCCGCGTCGAGATGGATCCGCCGCCGGCACCGTCCGGCGGCCGACGGCCCGAGCCGCACCCCGGCGTCCCCGCCGATGGCATCGGTGCCGGTCGGGGGCGTCATGACCGAAGAGGGTAGGCCGCCGTCAGGCCCGCCGCCCGGCTCGCTCGCCGGCACGAGCCGGGTTCGCCGTCCGGCCCGGGCTACCGCCCTCCCGAGTGCGACGCCGTACTCTGCCGATTTAGGCTTGCGCCGAGTCCGGTAGCCGCCGGCCCGAGGGAGGAGCAGCGTGGCACTGCGTCGTAAGGCACGCACGAAGTCCGCATCGTCGCCCACTGCGTCATCCGCATCGCCGTCGTCGAAGTCGTCGTCGAGCAAGTCGACGTCAGCCAAGTCGCCGAAGTCCGCGTCGGATGCCGCCGCGGCGTCGACCCGGTCCGCGGGAATTGTCGCGCAGCTGAGCGACCCGAAGACGCTCCGCAGGCTACTGCTGGCCGCGAAGGTCGTCGGGCCCGCGGTGGCCGCCGGCGCGATGAAGACGTCGACCACCGTCCGCGGTGCGTTGGACGAGCGACGGGCCCGCCAACTCGGGGTACCGGTCGACGAGGTGGCCGCGTACAAGGGACCGACCGGCCAGGTGCAGGCCCGGATCACCGGCCTGACCAGGGCCGTGAACGAGCTCGGCGACCGTCGCGGCGGAGACCAGGCGGTCAGCCGGTTCGCCGGCACCACCGGCAACCGGCTGCGGGAGTTGGCGGCCGCCGTTGTGGCCACGAACTCGATGCCGTCCGGGACGCAGCGCTCGGCGTTGCGGGCGATCTCCGCCGATCTCGACCAGCTGGACGCCGAGCTGATGACCTTCCTGGTCGGGCCGCCGACCATCGGACCCGGCGGGGCCGGGCGCCGGGAACTCACGCCCTGACCCAGATCGCGCTGGACCCGGTACCCCCGTTCGGGGGGGTAGGACCTCCCGCAGGTTGGGGATCGCAGCCGCGCCGGCGTATCGGTAGCGTCGGGACCGTGCAGACCCCGACGAGCCCCGGCTGGCGCCTGCTGCGCGCCGGGGTGTTCGCCGTCGTCGCCACACAGCTCGCCGCGCTCGGCCACCTGATGGCCGGCGGGGCACTCCCGGACCCGGTGGTGCTGCTCACTCTCACCGTCTTCCTCGGCGGATCGCTGTCCGGCCTCGCCGGTCGCCGGCGCTCCGGTCCGCAGATCCTCGGGGCGCTGCTGGCCAGTCAGCTGGCCTTTCACTTCGCGCTCTCACTGACCGCACACCCGATGACGGTGAACCCCACGACGGGCACCGGCGGCGGGGCGGGCTGGATGGTGGCCTTCCATGCGGTCGCCGCCGTCGTGGCGGCGTGGGTGATGACCGGCGGCGAGAGCATGCTCTTCAGGCTCTTCGCCGCGCTGCACCGAGCGCTCGTCGTCTTGCCGGTGGCGCCGCCGATCCTCCTGTCGCCGGGCTGGACCGCACTGCTTCCGGCCGGCACCGTCGGCGTCCGAGTGTCCACCGGCGGGTTGTCCGCCGCCTCCCGCCGGGGTCCACCGCGGAGTTGAGGCCTGCTGCTGGTCCGAGCCGCCGTCCTTGCGGGTGCTGTGACCCGGCACCGTCGTCGCGCGGGCCTCGATCCTCGCTCCAAAACCGAACTGCAGCTGCGCGCTGACGCCTGCCGTGCGGATTCCCCGACCCTTTCGTTCTGCCCGAAGGATTGTTCGATGACGACTTCTCCCCGCGCGCGCCGCTGGCGCCGCGCATTCTCCGTGCTGTTTCTGACCTGTGTGGCACTCGTCGCGGGCGCCGGCGTGGCATCGGCGCACGTCAGCGTCACCCCGTCCGACGCCGCTGCCGGCGGCTACACCACTCTCACCTTCCGGGTGCCGAACGAGTCGGCGACGGCCGGCACCGTCGGCCTCACCGTCGCCCTGCCGACCGACCACCCCTTCGCCTCCGTCGCGGTGAAGGCCGTTCCGGGGTGGAAGGTCAAGCCGAGCAAGACGACGCTGCCCGCGCCGGTGACGGAGGGCGACACCACCATCAAGGAGGCGGTGACGACCGTGACCTGGACCGCCGACCCGGGCGTCTCCATCGCGCCGGGCGAGTTCGCCGAATTCGAGCTGTCCGTCGGTCCGGTGCCGGCCGTGGACGCGCTGACCTTCCCCACCACTCAGACGTACAGCGACGGGGAGGTCGTGGAGTGGAACGAGGCCACCCCCGCGTCGGGTGAAGAGCCGGAGCATCCCGTGCCGACGCTGACCGTGACCCCCGCCGAGGGTGGCGAGGGTTCCGAGCACAGTCACAGCGACGAGGCGTCGGCGACCGCGGCCACCGTTTCCGACGCGTCGGTGAGCCCCGCCGCCGAGTCGGCCACCGCGGCCGCCGCCCCGTCCGACGGGAACAATTCCGCCACCGTCCTGGCGGCGATCAGCCTGGTCGTGGCCGCGGCGTCGCTGGTGGTGGCGGCACTGGCACTGCGGCGCCGGCCGACCGGCGGTACCCGATGACGGTTGCCCCCGCGGCCGGTGGCAGGTCGGCGCGGGCGCTGGCCCGGCTGACGATCGTCGCTGTGCTCAGCGGACTGCTCGCCGTCGGGTTCGTCGCGCCGGCGTCCGCGCACAACGTGTTGCTGTCCAGTAACCCGGCCGACGGCGCGGTGCTGCAGGCGGCGCCGAGCACGGTGCAGCTGACGTTCGACCAACCGGTGCAGAACTTCGAGCCGGTGGTCACGGTGCTCGGGCCCGACGGGCAGCGGTACGAGTCCGGAGCGCCGCAGGTGGACAGCACCGAGGTCAGCGCGGAGGTCGGCGCTCTGCCAGGGACCGGTGACTACGTCATCGCCTATCGGGTGGTGTCCGCGGACGGTCATCCGGTGCAGGGTGAGATCCGGTTCCGGCTGGAGGAGGTGGCGTCCTCCGCTGCCGGGCCAGGGTCCGGTGCAGCGGCATCATCGGGTGCCGCCGGGTCCGGTGCGGCCGCCTCCGGTGCGGCCGGGTCCGGTGGGTCGCAATCGGCCTCATCGACTCCGCCGGCGCCGACCACCGCCGCGGCGGTGGCACCGGCGGCGTCCTCTTCGGGGCTGTCCGGATGGGTTTGGGCAGCGATCGCCTTGGCGGCGATTCTGGTTGCGGCGGCGATCGTGGTGATCGTCCGGCGTCCCCGGTCCGAGCGGACGCGGTAGGCCGCGTAGCCGTTGCCCGCGGCAGGGAGTTGACACGAGGTAATGCAGATTCGGGGGCTGAAACCGCGCCCGAACTCCACGTAACTTCCACCGAAAGGGCCGCGCTGCTAGGCGGCCTCGCGTCCGGCGAACGCCGACCCCGCCTCGACCGGCACGCCGTCGGGTCGCACCAGCAGCCCACCCGGCCGGTCGGCGGCCAGTGCGACGGCGGTTCGGCGATCGACCCGGCGGACGCGCAGCGGAGGGCCGGACGCCCGCGCCGGCTCGACTCGGCCGTCGGCGGTGAAGACGGTCAGTCCCGGACCCAGCATGTCGACGGTCGAAACCGGACCGGCGGGCGTGTCGACCCACATGTGCGGCAGCCGGCCGCCGAGGTCGACGGGAAGCTCGGTGGCGGTGTCCCGCCGGCTGCCCCGCGGGTCGATGGACCGCTGCACGGTGTGCTCGGCGATCGGCCGTCGCTCGGACTCGTAGGTGTCGAGCAGCGCCTCCGGCGCCCAGCCGTGCATCACCCAGGACAGCTTCCAGCCCAGGTCGTGGCCGTCGGCGATGGCGGTGTTCATCCCGGTTCCGCCCCGCGGGGTGACCCGGTGTGCGGCGTCGCCGATCAGGAAGGCCCGGCCGGACCGGAAGCGGTCCGCGAGCGCGGCCGAGAACGAGAACCGGCTGCGGGTGCCCCATCGCACCGGAAGGTCCGGCACCCCGGCACTCGCCCGAACCTGCGCCAGCAGCTCGTCGTTCGTCGGCTCCCACCTGCGGTCCAGCCCCGGATCCGAGCTCGACCCGAAGATCCAACGGCCGTCCCGACCGGCCGGAAGGAACATCGCCGGGGTCGGCTCGTCGGTGACGTAGATGCCGTAGCGGTGCTCACCGACGACATCCCACAGCGGCGCGTGCAGCACGACGGTCAGCGAGTGCATCAGGTCCTCCCTCGCCGTGACGCCGATGTCGAGTGCCTGCCTGACGATGCCGTGGGCGCCGTCCGCGCCGATCAGGTAGTCGGCCTGCACGTCTCGCCCCGCACCGTCCGGGGTGTCATCACGGCCGAGGTCGTGGAACCGGACTCGATGGCCGCCGCCCATCGGTGTCACGTCATCCACCGTTCTGCCCAGCTCGACGGTCGCCGCCGGAAGACTCGTCAGATGTTCGAGAAGAACCCTCTCGAGGTGGTCCTGCGGCACGCAGCCCGGTCGGATGGGGCTGATCGCGGCGCTCTGCGCAACCGTCGGGTATCCGACGTCGATGGAATACCCGTCCGCCACGGTGGCCAGGGTGGTGCTGGACCGCATCCGCCACTCGACCTCGTTCCCACCGGACAGCACCTGCGTCCCCAGCCCCCACGACCGAACAAGCTCCATGGTTCGCACGCTCAGCACGGTCGCCCGCGGGTGACCTCCGACCCGGTCGCGCTTGTTCAGCACCAGGCAGCGAATCCCGGCCCGGGCCAGGGTGATGCCGGCGACCAGTCCGGCCGGTCCGGCACCGACGATGACCACCGGCCACCTCGCGGCCCTCATCCCGGCACCGTTGGGACCGGCGGCACCCCTGGCACCCACGGCACGGCCGGGGTCAACGGCACCTTGATCCGGCATCACACACTTCCCTTCATTCGTCGGACATGTTGTCCATTGAACGCAAGGGTGGCTTTCGCACGACGGTCTGTCAATCGAAATATGCGATGCTCAGCCGGTGACCCGTAAGTACCAGCAGCAACTGCGCGCCGAGAGCACCGAGCAGACCCGTCGCCGCATCCTCGACGCGGTCGCCGAGCGCCTCCGGCGGGCGCCGACCGAACCGGTCAGCCTGGACAAGGTCGCCACGGCGGCCGGGGTCGCGCGGTCGACGATCTATCTGGTCTTCGGCACGCGGGCCGGGCTGTTCGACGCGTTCGCCGACGACCTGTGGGCCCGTACCGGCATGAGCGCACTGACCGACGCGGTCGCCCACCCCGACGCTCGCGCGCACCTGCGCGGCGGCATGGCGGCCGCGACCCGGATGTACGCCGCCGACCGGGAGATCTACCGGGTGCTGTTCTCGATGGGCCGCCTGGACCCGGATTCGGTCGGCGGAGCGGTGGAGAAGATGAAGACCGAACGAGCCGGCGGGATGGCGCACGTCGTACGCAGGCTCGGCGAAGACGGCGCCCTCCGGCCGGATCTCACCGTCGAACAGGCCACCGACATGCTCTGGACGATCGGCAGTTTCGAGACCCTGGACGCGCTGTGCGGGGACCGCGGGCGATCCACCGATGAGGCGGTCGAGCTGATCGTCCGGTTGGCGGAGACGGCCATCTGCCGAGATCAGTCGCGCCCGTCAGGAAAGAAGTCGGCAGCCGGGCCGGGCTAACGACGGGACGTTGGTCCGGAAGCGGCCGGCAGCGCTGCATCACGGCCGCCACGCCCACCGGTCCGACCCGCACAGCGCGCCGACCCCATCCCTCACCGGGCAGCGCCGCGACCGACCACTGCCCCCGGCGGTGGCACGCACCGCCAGCACTCTCCCGACCCGCCCGTACCCCGACCGGTCAGCCCGGACCGAAGACCAGGCACGTGGATGACGCCGTCGCCAGCACCACACCCTGCCCGTCCCGCAGGTCACCCTCGGCGAAGGCTGCCCGCTTGCTGGGCTTGGTGACCCAGCCGTGCACGGTGAGGGCGGTCCCGGCGCGGATCGGCCGCAGGTAGTTGACCTTGATCTCCAGGGAGGTGTACCCGACACCGGCGGGCAGCGTGGTGTGCACCGCGCAGCCGGCGACGGTGTCCAGCAGCACGCAGGCCAGCCCGCCGTGTACGACACCGAGCGGGTTGTAGGTCGACTCGTCGGGCTCGCAGCCGAACACCACGTCACCGGGCTCGACGGACGCGATCGTCATCCCGAACAGCTCTGCGATCGGCGGACCGGGCAGCGTCCCCGCCGCCATCTGCCGCAGGAACTCCAGGCCGCTCAGGGTCCGGCCGGCGGCGGCGAGGGCCCGCGGATCCTGCCAGCTGACGGTCTTGGACCGCAGTGGCAACGTAGCGGTGTCGGGCGCGGCGACGGGGCTCGGTCATCGCGACATGGTAGGCGCGGGCGACGACTGGCGAGAGGCAGGTCAGGGCTGCGGCTCGACCCCCGTCAGCCGGACCGACTCATTCCACAGCCACTCCGCCTCCGCCGGGTCGTTGATCGCCGAGGGCAGCCGCACCGGCCGCGGGCCACCGTGCACCCGGAACCGCGGGCCGATCAGTTCGCCGCCGCTGAGGTCGCCGGCGGTGGCGGCGTACACCTGCGGCCGCGCGCCGGCCCGCGCGGACGTGCCGAACAGCGCCGTCGCCCGGCTGGCCAGCCGGACCGAGACCGGTCGACGCACCGGACGAACAGGACGCGCGGGTCGGCGTCCCCCGCTGGCGGACCACCCGGGGTGTGCCAGCACGGACGACACCGACGAGTCGGCGGCCCGCAACCGGCGTTCGAGTTCGGTGGCGAACAGCGCGACGGCGAGTTTGGACTGGCCGTAGGCGCCGATCGGGCTGTACGGCCCGTCCAGACCCAGGCCGTGATCCAGCGGCCGAGCGGTCGCGCAGCATCAGCGACGTCACCGACACCACCCGGCCGGCCGGCGCCGCGCGCAACGCCGGCAACAGACCGCGCGGTCAGCGCGAAATGGCCGAGATGGTTGACGCCCATCTGGCTCTCGAAGCCGTCGACGGTGAGTTCACGGCGCGGCACCAGCATCAGACCGGCGTTGTTGACCAGCAGGTCCAGCGGCCCGGCCGCCACCTGCGCGGCGGCGAAGTCCCGCACGGACCGGAGGTCTGCCCAGGTCCAGCTGGATGACCCGGACCTTGGCTCCGTCGACCCGCTCGCGGATGCCTGCGCGGCGGCCTGCCCGCGGTCCAGGTCGCGGACGGCCATCACCACCTCGGCGCCGGCGCCGGCCAGCGCCAGCGCGGTCTGGTACCCCAGCCCGGAGTTGGCGCCGGTGACCACCGCCCGGCGGCCGAGCTGATCGGCGACGCCGAGGCTGTGCCAGCGGTTCACGATCGCTCCTGCATCGGCATGATCACTTCGCGGACGATCAGCATGATCGCGGCCGCCACCGGGACCGCCAGGATCGCGCCGGTGACGCCCAGCAGCGCCGCACCGATCAGGATCGCCACGACGACCGCACCGGTGGAGATGTCGACGGTGCGCCGCATCACCCTCGGGTAGAGCCAGTACGCCTCGAACAGGTGCTGGGCCAGGTAGAAGACGCCCGCGATGATCGCCGATCGCCACGCCCTGGGTGAACCCGAGCAACGTCATCCCGACCCCCGACGGTGATCGGGCCGACCACCGGGATGAAGTCCAGCACCGCCGCCGCCAGCCCGATCGCCCACGGGTAGGGCAGGCCCGACGATGGACGCGAAGATGCCGGCGACCAGCCCGGCCTGGATGGCGATGATCGTCGCGCCCGACAGGTAGCCGCCCATCTGCTTGAGGATCCGGTCGCCCAGGTCGGTGACCCTGGCCCGGCGGGAGGCCGGCACCAGCCGGTAGGCGGCCGCCTTGATCTTCGGGAAGCCCGGCCAGCAAGTACAGCGTCAGCACCAGGATGATCAGCAGGTCGACGAAGCACCGCGGCCACCGTGAAGCTGGCGGTCAGCAACCCGCCGGCCGCGCCGCTGCCCAGGTTCTGCACGATGTTGGAGTTGCGCAGCGCCTCGAGCACCCCGAACTTCTGGTCCAGGTTCTGGATGTTGGGGTTCGTTCTGCAGGTTCGGTGATCAGTTCGCGGCACGGTGGAGACGAAGGAGCCGACCTCGTTGACGATGGGCGGGATGATCGCGTAGATCGCGGCCGCGATCACCGCCAGCAGCCCGAGGAAGACGATCGCGACCCCGGCCCCGCGGCGCACGCCCCGGCGGGTGATCAAGTTGACCAGCGGATCCAGCCCGATCGCCAGCAGGGTGGCGATCGCGATCAGCACCAGGGTGTCCCGGATGGTGTCCAGCACCAGGTAGCTGACGTAGGCGATCAGCACGCCGATCCCGCCGAAGAATCCCCAGTGGAACGCCGAGCGCCTGGCCGCGCTCCTTCATCTCGGTCTGACCGGCGGCCACCGGCTGCGCGGCCTCGCGCGCTGGCGGTCGCGGCGGCGGCCGCCGCCTCGCTCGCCCGCACCGCCCGCTCGGACATCATCCGGCTGGTCAGCGTGCCCAGCGCGCCGCGCAGCCGGGCCCGGCTGCGGCGCTGCTCCTCATCGTCCGTCGCCGATCCGCGGCGCGCCGTCCGCAGTAGTGACGCCGTCGGCAGTAGCGCCGTCGGCAGTAGCGCCGCCGTGGGCGGTAGCGCCGCCGTTCTGCGCCGCTGCGTCGGCCGGGTCTGGCGGAGCGGCGCCCGACCGTCCGCCGGCCGAGGATCGAGCGCAGCTCCGGCGAGCGGTATGCCGTTGGTCGCGACCGGAGCGGACGCCGTCGCGGCTCCGGCGGCGGCCAGCACGGCCGGATCGAGCGGGGACGCGGCCGCGGCGGCAGCTTGATCCGGCGGAACCGGTCCGGTCGTCGGCCGGCGTGGCGCGTCGGCGGCGCCGCCGGGAGCCTCCCGGGCCGGATCGGTCATGCGGCCGCGACGAGGTCTTCGTAGCCGTGCGTGCTCGATCGATCCACCAGGACACGTACGGGCAGGTGGGGATGATCTTCTACGCCCTCCGCGCGGGCGGCGTCCAGCACCGCCCGGACCAGATCCGACGCCACGCCGTAACCGCGGGAGGCCGGGTCGGTGTAGGTGTGCACGATGTTCCAGGTGCCCGGCAGCCGGCGGTAGTCCAGGACGGCCACCTCACGGCCGTCGATCAGCAGCCGGAACCGGCCGTGCTCCGACAGGTGTTCGATGCGTTGGTGCGCGTCGGCCCGGCACCCAGCTGCTCCAGGACGAGAGATCCGAGGTGCCGGTCTGGCGTGCTCTGATCGGACATTCCCGATCCCTTCTGCGAATGGAGGGATGTCGGCGGAGGAAGGTGAACCACGGGACCGGGATCACGGCCGGTGGAATCGTGGCACATCCCAGCTGACCGTGGCTTCGGCGGGCCGGGCGACCCGGTGCGGGATGGGCCGGGCACCACCATTCTGCGGCACAGCTCCGACAGCCGGGCCCGTCAACGCTCCTCAGCCGGCGGGCCGTCCGGAATCCGGTCGGCCGACGGGGTGGCTCGAACGGGATGCGTGACGCTCCACGCCGGCGTCCAGGACGATGCCGTGCAAACCGGCTCGGCGAACTGCGGCGGGTGGTCGACCGCGATCTCGCCGGCAGCGGGCGAAGCCGACCGCGCGGCCCCCGTGGCAGCTGGGCCAGCGGCGCCCGAGCCCACCGCCACCGTCCGGGCCTGTTTCGCGGGTAGAGCGCCGCGTCCGCCATCTCGATCAGCTGCATCGGATCGACGCCGCGCCGGTCGACGACCGCCGCGCCGATCGACACATTCACCGTCACCGGTTCCCCGGCCAGCGGCAGCGGCCGCGCGACTGCGCGCCTGATCCGCTCGATCGACGTCGACCAGGGTGGCCTGCGGCACCGTCCCGGCCAGCAACAGGACGAACTCGTCACCGCCGTACCGGGCCACGAGGTCGTCCGTCCGGGTGGCGTCCTGCAGTCGGCAGGCCACCTCCACCAGCACCCGGTCGCCGGCCAGGTGGCCTGATCGTCGTTGACCTGCTTGAAGCGGTCCAGGTCGGCCAGCAGAAGGGTGACGGTCTCGTCCGGTTCGCCGCAACCTGCTCAGCCGCTGAGCAAGCTGGGCCAGCAGCCGGTCCCGGTTGACCATCGAGGTGAGCGCATCGGTGCCGGCCAGCGCGGTCCGCGAGGACACCGCGCTCATGCCGGACTGCGCTGCGACCATCGCCAGCGCGAGCAGTGGCAGCAACGCCGGCTGGTTGATCGCCAGCACGGCAGGAATCGGCGCAGTCAGGGCGAGGCTGCGCGATCGCGGCCTGCTGGCGCCAGTCGGCGAAGTATTCGCGCACCGTGGTCGCCCCGGCGAGCCACCTGCGAGGTCATCACCAGCACCACGTTGAGCGCCTCGACGACCACCGCGAGCAGGCAGGCGATCAGCACGATCACGCGCCGGAGGACATCGGCTGCGGAACGTCGACCGCGTCGATCAGCAACCAGAGCACCCCGGCGGCCGCGGCCCCTGCAGTCCCCACAGTCCCATGTTCAACACCACGCGCCACCACACCTGGCCGTACGGCACGGCCATCACGAAGCCGGCGATGACGAAGTACCACGGCGGCGTGTGGGCCGAAGGCCACGACGGCGGCAACGATCAACGGGGTGGACAGGACGAAGTCCTCGAACGGATTGGTCCTGCGGATCGAGGGCAGCGCCGGATACAGCTCGGCGACCAGCACCAGGACCAGCAGGACCAGCGCGCCCGGCTCCCGCACCAGGTCCCGGAGGTCGGAACCCGGCGCCCAACGGGCGATGGCCAGCTGGCTGACCGCCGCGGCGGGCACAACCACCGCCCACCACCACCGGAAGGCGGCCGGCGTGCGGCCCAGCGGGACGGCCATCCGCCCGCCGTCGATCACAGCCGGTCGCCTTCCAGCGGCGCCGACGCCGGCGTCACCGCGCCCGCGGGTTTCTCCGGCCAGGAGGAGGACGCCGACCACTGCACACCGGGCAAACCCGCGGCGGGCGTGGTGGCGCCGCCCTTGCAGCGCGACGGACCATTGCGGGACATGGCGCACCCGGACGGACGGGGCCCGCTCGGCGGCCTGGCTGCGCGCGGCGGTCGACGGCGTCACCGCTGAGCCGCTTCACCCGGTACATGTCGCGGTCGGCCTCCTCGACCAGCGCCAGCACATCCGCGCCGGTCTCGGTGGCCTGCGCGATGCCCACCGCGCCGCCCACGACGACGCGTACCTCACCGACGATGAGCGGCTCGGCGAGCGCATCTCTGATGCGGCCGGCGGCGGTCTCGGCCTCCACGGCCGCGACGTTGCCGCCGAGCACGATCGCGAACTCGTCGCCGCCGTACCGGGCCACCAGGTCGGTGGGTCTGCAGACCGAGGTGAGCCGCCGTCCCACCGCCACCAGCACGTCGTCGCCGACCAGATGGCCATAGGTGTCGTTGACGTCCTTGAACCGGTTCAGGTCGATCAGCAGCAGGGTGACGGTGTGCCCGGGCTCCAGCCGCCCGATCCGCGAGGACAGCGCACGCGTCAGGGCGAGCCGGTTCGCCAGCCCGGTCAGGCCGTCGGTCTCCGCAGCTGCCGTGCTCAGGAACATGGTGCGATTGGCGTGGTTGAGGGCGACGATCACCACCGCCATCGGCAGCAGCGCCCACGGGCCCTCGATGGCGATCACCGCCAGCAGCGGCGCAGCCACCAGGCTGCTCCCCCAGATCCGGACCGTTTTGGGTAGCCGGGCGCGCTGCTCGGACCAGGTCGACACGCGTTGCAGGGTGACCGCCAGACCGCTCAGCGCGGCACACAGGAAAACGATGACGAGGGCGAAGACCAGGCCGCGTCCTGCCATCCGCCATCCGCCGGCAGACATCAGCTGCACGTTCTCGCCGAGAACGTACCCGGCAGCCACCACCAACCCGATCAGGCCGAAGATCGTGGTGTTGCACACCACCGGCCACCACCTGCCGTTCCACCGGGCCAGCGCGGTGGTGAACCCGGTCAACAAGAACAGCACGGCGGCGGGCGCGCCGTAGGCAAGAACCGCGGCCAGCGAGACGGAGGCCGACCAGGCGAAGGTGACCTTGCCCCGGACGTCACGCATCCACGGCAACAACGGGTAGAGGTCGGCGAGCACCAGCAACGCGGTCAACAGCAGGAAGCCGTGGTGGCTCAGATCGGTCGACAACGGATATCCGACCGACGATTCGAGGACCGGGCCGTAGCCGACCACGACCAGCGCCACGCCGAGGACCAGCAGCAGCCGGAAACGCCACGGGGTGCTGCGGAACGGGCTGGTCGAGACCGTCGACGGATGTTGCATCGAGCCTCACCCTCCCCCAAGGATCCGTAGGGAAGCGTACGGCCGATGTCGGACGTCAGATCTTCTCGAACGAGTGAATATCGTCACCGCCCGATCACTGGGTGACATCGTCGCACGTCACAAGCTACTCAGTCGAGAGCTTCCTTCCGTGCGGTATCACGGAATGTCATCCATTTGTTCCAGAAGGTGAGGTTTGGCCGTAGCCCTGGCTGTCCTCGCGCCGGGTCCCGCAGGACGGCACCGATCTGTCGCCCGCTGTCGGGGGGCTGTGGCAGGGTCGCCCCATGACGGATGCGGACATCATCGTTGTCGGTGCGGGGCTGGCCGGGCTGGTGGCGGCCGCGGAGGCCGCCGACGCGGGCCGGTCGGTGCTGGTACTCGATCAGGAGGGTGCGGCCAGCCTGGGCGGCCAGGCGTGGTGGTCACTGGGTGGGCTGTTCCTGGTGAACACCCCGGAGCAGCGGCGGCTGGGGATCAAGGACTCTGCGGACCTGGCGCTGGCCGACTGGTTCGGGTCCGCGGGCTTCGACCGCCCAGAGGATCACTGGCCGCAGCAATGGGCGCGCGCCTACGTGGAGTTCGCCGCCGGTGAGAAGCGGGAATGGCTCCGGAAACAGGGCCTGTCGCTGTTCCCGATCGTGCAGTGGGCGGAGCGGGGCGGCTACCAGGTGGGCGGCCACGGCAGTTCGGTGCCACGTTTCCACGTCACCTGGGGGTCGGGCCCGGGGGTGCTGACCCCGTTCGTCCGGCGGGTCACCGAACACGTCCGGGCAGGTCGGGTGGAGCTACGGTTCCGGCACCGCGTCACCGAGCTGCTGCGCAGCGGAGAGGACGTCACCGGCGTCGCCGGCCAGATCCTGGAACCGACATCGGCGGCCCGGGGCGAGCCGACGTCCCGGGTCGCCACCGGCGATTTCGCGCTGACGGCGGGCGCCGTTCTCGTCACCTCCGGCGGCATCGGCGGCAATCACGACCTGGTGCGCCGGAACTGGCCGGGTGGACCGGATCTGGCGCCGGCGGAGATGCTCTCCGGCGTCCCCGACTCGGTGGACGGGCTGATGTTGGGGGTGACCGAACGGGCCGGTGGCCGGGTGATCAACCCCGACCGGATGTGGCACTACCCGGAGGGGGTGATCAACCATGCGCCGGTCTGGACTGCACACGGGATCCGCATCCTGTCCGGGCCCAGCCCGCTGTGGCTCGACGCCTTCGGGCACCGGCTGCCGACGCCGCTGTTCCCCGGGTTCGATGCGCTCGGGGCGCTTCGGCACATCCTGGGCACCGGTCGCTCGCACTCCTGGTTCCTGCTCGACCAGCGGACGATCGGACCGGAGTTCGGCCTGTCGGGCTCCGAGCAGAACCCCGACTTCGCGCAGAAGTCGATCAAGCTGCTGCTCACCACCCGGGCCGGCGGCAAGATCACCCCACCGGTCCAGGCGTTCCTCGACAAGGGGGTGGACTTCCTCACCGCCGACACCGTCGGCGAGCTGGTACAGAAGATGAACGCGTTGGTCGGGGAGCCGTTGATCGACGCCGACGAGGTCGCGGCGACCGTCGTGCTGCGCGATGGGCAGGTGCATGCCGGGTTGGGCAAGGACCCGCAGATCACCGCCGTCAAAGCCGCCCGGGAGTACTTCGGGGACAGGCGGATGCGGACCGCCGAACCGCACGAGATGCTGGACCCGGCGGCCGGTCCGTTGATCGCGGTCCGGCTGCACGTGATCACCCGCAAGACCCTCGGCGGCCTGGAGACCGACCTCTCCGGCCGGGTGCTGGCGGCATCGGGTTCGCCGATCGGCGGGCTCTACGCGGCCGGCGAGGCGGCCGGGTTCGGTGGCGGTGGGATGCACGGGTACCGCAGCCTGGAGGGCACGTTCCTGGGCGGCTGCATGTTCTCCGGCCGGATCGCCGGACGGGCGGCGGCTGCTGCCCTCTGATCACGGATCGGCCGAGTCCGGGCGCGGAATTATGCTGGGCAGGTGCAACCTCGACGCGCTCGACCATCCACCGGCACACACGACGACAACGGCTGACGCCGAAGTGCCAGGAAGGCCCCAGGGGGGTCACCTGGCACCTGACCAGCATGCCGAGGAGCCACCCGTGTCCCAGCCCTTCTCCCGCATCAGGACGATCCTGCCGACGTCGAGTCGCACCGTCATCGGCGCAAGTGCAGCCACCGGCCTGTTGACCGCGCTGGCCGCGATGCCCGAACGCCTGAGCCGGCTGCTGCGTGACCGGTACCCCATGGTCGCGGTGACGGGAATGACCGGCATCGGCAAGAGTCAGCTCGTCGACCGGCTGACGCACCGCTCGGCCGCCGACGCCGTGTCCGAGGTCGGATCGGCCGTCATGGAGCGGCGCACCCGCCGCGGGGCCAAGCTGCACGGCTTCCGGTTCCTCGTCGTCCCCGGCGACAACGCCGCCACCCGGCTCGGAGCCCTCGACGAGGTCTTCCATGATGAGCCCGTCGACGGCGTCATCCACGTCGTCGCCAACGGCTACGCCACCCCGCGTCGGGCCGCCGGCACCTCCGGTGCTGCCTCGGCGAGCCGCCAGGAGCAGCTCGCCCTCGAGCTCGAGGACTGGGCCATCACCTCGCACCGCATCGCGTCGATGGCCGTGCGCCGGCACAAGCCGATCTGGCTGATCATCGCCGTCACCAAGGCCGACCTGTACCCGGACGACCTCGAAGAGGTCGTGCGGTACTACTCGCCGGGCAGCGGCTCGCCGTTCGGCGACAAGGTCGACGCGTTGCGGGCCCTGGCCGGCGGCGCCAAGCTGTCGATCGACGTCCTTCCGGTCTCGAGCCAGGTCGCCGACAAGAAGGCGACGATCGCCGGCAAGCGCGCCGGCGCCATGGTCGACGCCCTCGCCGACCGGTTGGGCCAGCTGAGCGGGCACGCCTGAGTCGGATTCCGTGAGCCATCTTCCGTGACTCATCTCCTGTGAGCCACATTCCCTGAGCCATATCCTCTGGGGGTGCCGACGCTCACCGGCGACTTCGAGCTGACGACCGACGAGCTGCGCGGCGTCGTCGGGTATGCCGTCTCGTGCGCCGAACCTGCCCTCATCCTCTTCACCAGGGCTCAGCCCGACGACCCACGCCCCGCCGCGGCACTGGATGCCGCTCGCGCCTTCGCCGAGGGCGCGCCCCGCTCCCGCCTGCAGCGGACCGCCGCCACCGACGCCCACCGCGCCGCCAAGGAGGCGTCGACCGAGCCCGCCCGGCACGCGGCGACCGCCGCCGGTGATGCGGCCGCCGCGGCATACCTGCACCCACTGGCCAAGGCGACGCAGGTCCGGCACATCCTCGGCTCGGCGGCCCACGCCGCCCGCGCAGCCGAACTGGCCCGCGGCGACGACAGGGTCGTCGCGGAGTACGTCATCACAGCCGCCGCGAAACGGGCCACGCCCGTCGTCCTGGATGTGCTCAACCGCTACCCGCGGGTGCCGCACGGACGCACCCGGGTCGCGGCGCTCATGACGCGGCTCGACAGCCTGCTCCGGGACCCGCCGCCCCCGCCGCGCGTCGTCGACGACCAGGGACCCTTCTTCCACGGCACACGCGCCGACGTCGCGGTCGGCGACCTGCTCATGCCCGGGTGGCGCTCCAACTACGGCTCGGGCCGTCAGTCCAAGCACATCTACATCACGGCCGGCCGCGAGGCCGCGCCGCTGGCCGCCGAGCTCGCCCGCGGCGACGGGCGCCCGCGGGTCTACCGGGTCGAGCCGATCGGCTCGATCGAGGACGACCCGAACGTCACCGACAAGCGCTTCCCCGGCAACCCGACCCGCTCCTACCGGACGACCGAGCCGCTGCGGGTCGTCGAGGAAGTCATGGGCTGGGAGCCGGCGCCGCCGGAAATGATCCGGCACATCCGCGACAGCATGGCTGAACTCGCAGAGCTCGGTATCGAGGCGATGGACGACTAGCTCCGGGTATCCGCGCCCGCGGCATCGCGGTCGGAGAAGGCGCCGGAAGTCAGCCGGTGGCGGGGACGTTGGTTCCCGCGGGTCCGGCCGACCGCGATGTCAGGCCAGCAACTGGTGCTCGGCCAGTTCCAGGTACAGCGGACTGCTGCCGAGCAGCTCGTGGTGGGTGCCGACGGCCTGCAACCGGCCGTTCTCCAGCACCAGGATCTGATCGGCATCGACGACGGTGGCCAGCCGGTGCGCCACCAGGATCAGCGTCCGGTCGCGGGAGATGGCATCGATGGCGTCGCGCAGCGCCTGCTCGTTACGGCCGTCCAGGCTGGCGGTCGGCTCGTCAAGCAGCAGCACCTCCGGTGACGCGAGCAGCGCCCGGGCGATGGCCAGCCGCTGCCGCTCACCGCCGGAGAGCAGGATGCCGTCCTCACCGACCTGCGCGTCCAGCCCGGCGGGGTCCCGGCGCAGCACCCCGCTCAGATTCACCGCGGCGAGCACGTCCTCACAGTCCCGGTCGGACGCGTTCGGCGCGCCCAGCAGCAAATTCTCCCGGATGGTGCCGGCCAGCACGGGCGAGTCCTGCTCGACGTAGCCCAGCGCGGAACGGGTCTGCGCCCGGCTCATCTGGCTGACATCGACGCCGCCCAGCTCGATGACACCTGCGTCGGGTTCGTAGAAGCGTTCGATCAGCGCGAGGATCGTCGACTTGCCCGCGCCCGACGGCCCGACGACCGCGGTCTTGGTGCCGGTGCGAACGGTGAAGCTGAGGTCACGCAGCACATGCTGATCGCCCTGCTGATTGCGGTAGCCGAAGCTCACCCCGCGGAAGCTGACCGCCGGCGCGCCGGGGATCAGCCCGGGTCGGTCGGCTGCACCGGCCGGCGCGACCGCCGCGCGCTGGGTTTGCGGGCCGCCTGCACCCACAGCGCGGCCACCCGCACCGGCGGCGCGGCCGCCTGCTTCGGGTCCGGCCGCCGCCTCACCGCCGGCGCGCGGCTCACTGCCGGCGCCTTCCTCAGGCAGCGAGGTGATCTCCTGGATCCGGACCACGGCACCGAGCGCGTTCTGGGTCGCGGTGTAGGCGTTGAACACCCGGCCCAGCGGCATGATCATCATGAACAGATAAAGGATGAACGCGACCAGCTCGGCGACCGCCATCGTGCCGTCGGCCACCAGGTACCCGCCCACCGCCAGGACCGCGATGAAGGCGCCCTGCATGGCGACACCGATGATCGGGGCGATCAGCGCCATCACCTTCGCAAGCCGCACCCCGGTCCGGTAGGCGTCTGTGGTGAGCCCGTCCAGCACCGCGGTCTCACGCTCGGTGGCGCCGGCCGCGCGGATCGTCCTGACGCCGGGAATCGCCCTGGCGACACCGGAGGCGAGCGCGCCGACCTGAGTTTGCGCCGTCAGGGTGAGCTTCTGGATCCGACCGCCCAGGCCGATGACGACGCCGACCGCGATCGTCACCACCACCAGCGTCAATGCCAGCAGCGGGAGGCTGATCAACGCCATCGCGACCACCGATCCGACGAACACCAACGCCCCGGAAACGGCATCGACGAGCCCGGAGGTGACGACCGAGCGCAGCAGGGTGGTATCCGATCCGACCCTGGAGACCAGGTCGCCGGTGCGGCGGGTGTCGTAATCGGTGATCGGCAGCCTCAGCAACCGGTGCACCAACAACTGCCGGGTGTTCAGCACCACACCCTCGGCGGTGCGCTGCAGCAGGTACTGCTGGATGCCGCTGATCACGGCGGTCGCCAGCACCAGGACGATCAGCAGGGCGACGACCCCGCCGAGCGGGCGGGAATCCTGCACCGAACTGATCACCACCGCCACCATCGCCGGCTGCGCGACGGACAGTCCGGCGCCGACGACGGAGATCGCCGTGACGACGAGCAGCACCGCCCGGTGCGGCATCAGGTAGGGCCACAGGCTGCGCAGCGGGATCCGCGGCTTCGCGGCCTCTTCCGTCGACGTCCCGGGGGACTGGGCGGTGGATCCGACATCGGAACCGGAAGGTTGCCCGGCGGTGCTCGGCTCGGCGTCCGGCGCCCGGGGAACGGGTGCGGCCGCCGCCGCCTCGGTCGACCGATGGTGGCGATCCGGCGCCGTCCTCGTGCTGTCGCTCACCCTGGTCACGGTAATCAGGAATCCGCGCCGAACGGCCGGGAACGGTTCCGCCGACGGCGGAAGTGACCGCGGCAGCGGATCGGCCGTCGCGCGCCCGGTCCCGGTCCTGAACCCCGCGCCGTTTGGCGCCGGCCGGTCGGGGCACCATGGCGGGATGACCTTGCCTACCCGGCCGATCCGCATCGGCATCCAGCTCCAGCCGCAGCACGCCGACTACCGCCAGATCCGGGACGCCGTCGTGCGCGCCGAGGATCTCGGCGTCGACATCGTCTTCAACTGGGACCACTTTTACCCGCTGAACGGCGACCCCGACGGCAAGCACTTCGAGTGCTGGACGATGCTCGGCGCCTGGGCCGAGCAGACCGAACGGGTGGAGATAGGCGCGCTCGTCACCGGCGGCGGCTACCGCAATCCCGACCTGCTCGCCGACATGGCCCGGACCGTCGACCACATCTCCGGGGGCCGCCTCATCCTGGGGATCGGCAGCGGCTGGTTCGAGAAGGACTACGACCAGTACGGCTACGAGTTCGGTACCCCCGGCAGCAGGCTGAACCTGCTCGGCACCTACCTGCCCCGCATCGCCTCCCGGTTGGAGCAGCTCAACCCGGCGCCGACCCGGCAGATCCCGGTGCTGATCGGCGGCGCCGGGGAGCGCAAGACGCTGCGCTTCGTCGCCGAGTACGCCACCATCTGGCACGCCTTCGGCAGCGCCGAGACCTTGCAGCACAAGTCGTCGGTGCTGGCCGGGCACTGCGAAACGGTCGGGCGCGACCCGGGCGAGATCGAGCGCTCGACCTCCGCACCCGGCGCCGGCACCGACGCGGCGGATGGCCTGGTCGACGCGGGGTTCACGCTGTTGACCATCGGGGCGTCAGGACCGGACTATGACCTGTCCGACGTGCCGGCGTGGATCAAGTGGCGGGACGCGCGCAACGCCGACCGGGGCTGATTTCTCCCACCCTTCGGCTGCTGGAGGTCGACCGGCCACCTGCCCGGCGCCTGTTGTTTCCATCACTGTGCGCTGAACGACCGTCACCGAATCGTCACATCACAGATTGGTATCAAAACCGCTACGACGGCCCTCCTACAGGCATATAACTGCTGCGGAAGCCGCGGCGCCCACGCGCCGCGCTCCCTGGGGGGATTTGCGCAATGACGATCAGACAGGGCACTCGGTTCGCCGTGCGACGGCACGGTCGGCCGGCATTCAGCGGGCGAGGAAAGTTCATGACGGCAGTGCAGGACGTTCGTGTCGGGGGTCAGCGGATCCAGCCGGACCTGTTCGACGACGACGACATCTTGTTGCCACTGGCGGAACGGTCACCGCACGGCGCGTTGCGGTTGCCGGACGGCCGGGCCATGGCCTGGGCCGAATACGGCAGCACCAGAGGTCTGCCGTGTTTGCTGATCCCGGACACCGCGTCGTCCCGGCTGGCCCCCGGTTGGCTGCTGCACGACAGCGCTCTGCCCGCCGCGATCCGGATGCTGGCGATCGACCGTCCGGGAATCGGGGTGTCCGATCCGATCGGATTCGGCGGCGTGGAACAGCCCGGGGAGGACCTGCGCCGCATGGTGGAGACGCTGGCCGTCGGGCGGGTCGCGATCATCGGCATCGGGCAGGGAGCAGATGACGCCTTCGCGTTCGCCGCCCGCTACCCGGCGCTGGTCACCTCGGTGTCGGCGGTGTCGGTCCGGCTGCCTCGCGGGGGCTCCGAACGCCGTGCTCGGTCCCGGTTCACCCGTCGGCACGGCCGCACCTGGGCGGGTCCGCTGTCCGCGTGGGTGAGCAGCGCCGGCAAGGGCGCCGACCTGACCGAGCAGCTGACCTGGTCGCGGATGCTGGATCGGCTCGACCCGGTGGCCGCACAGGTGCTCGGCGATCGGTGGAAGGAGTCGGACTTCCGAGACGCTGTCGCCGCCGACGCCGCGCAGATCAACCCGGCCTGGACGGCCCCGTCCCGGCCGGCCGGTCCGCCGCAGTGGGTGGCGGATCCGGGTGCCGTGCGGGTTCCGGTGCACCTGTGGCACGCCAAGCACGAGACCGGCACCACGCTGGAAGCGGTGCAGAACTTCGCCCAGGGATTCCCCGGCTGGAGAGTGCACACCGCACCGGGGAGCTCGGCGATCCTGGGGTCGTGGACCGCGATCCTGGGTGCCGCGGCTTCGTCGTTCCCGGGGGTCGCCGCCGCCTGAGGCCGTTGTCTTGTGCCACTCCGCCGCCGGACGGGGTACCGGCCACGCCGACCGGATCCCGCGCTCAGCCGACGGTCGCGGCCCGCACCGACAGCACATCCGGCAGGTTGTCCGCAATCCGGGTGAAGCCGGCGGTGTCCCCGTCGTCGATGCCCGCGTAGACCGATCCGGACCGGGTGCCGAAGTACAACCCGGTGCTCTCGAGGTCATCGACGCAGGCGGCGTCCCGCATCACTGCCGTGTACACCCCCGACTGCGGCAGCCCGTCGGTCAGCGGCTCCCAGGTCTCCCCCGCGTCGGTGGACCGCCAGATCGCCAGCGCGCCACCCGGCGGGAACCGCTCGATGTCGGCGACCAGCGGAATGACGTAGACGGTGCCTGGCCGGCGCGGGTTCGCCAGCACCGGGAAGCCGAACGACGCCGGCAGCCCGTCGCTGATCTCGGTCCAGCGCAGGCCGGCGTCGTCGGTGCGGAACACCCCGCCGTGGTTCTGCGCGAACAGCTGGTCGGGATTCGCGGGATTGCGGGCGACCTTGTGCACGCACTGGCCGTGATCGGGCTCCGGGTCGGGGAAGAAGTCCGCCCGGATGCCCTTGCTCCGCGGCTCCCAGCTGGCGCCACCGTCACCGCTGCGGTAGACCCCGCCGGTGGACATGGCCACCATCAGCTCGGCCGGGTCGTCAGGATGCGGCAGCACGGTGTGGATGGCCTGCCCACCGCCGCCGGGCGCCCAGCTCTCCCGGTGCGGGTGGTCCCAGAGCCCGTCGTTCATGGTGAACGTCTCGCCGCCGTCGACCGAATGGAACAGCGCTGACGGCTCGGTGCCGGCCCACATTTCCCCCTCTTGGTAACCGGGGGCGATCTGCCAGATGCGTTCCAGCGCGGTGCCCGTGCGCTCCGGGAACTTCACGGCGTCGGCCGGGTGCCCGACCCAGGTACGACCGCCGTCGTCGGAATGCAACAGCCTGGTCCCGAAGGGGTAGCTGGTGCTGCCGGCGAACAGTCGCGGCGGGGCGCCGGCGGTGGCGGTCCGTGGATCGACGCCCACCGCCGCGACCTCTTCCATCTTCAGTTGCGGCGGGTCGAGTTCCCACTCGGTCCGGTCCTTGGACGAGCGCGCGATCCACAGCCCCTTGCGGGTTCCGATCAGCACCACCACGTCGGCCATCGCCGTCGACCTCCTCGCTGAGCGCACAGTTGATCCGGGCATCACCGTGCCACCGAGATCTGACACCCGCCAGCCGGGAAAGTCATCGGTGCTGACCCGGCCGGCGTTGGGTACCGACCTGCCCTGATCGGTACGTGCGGGCCGGCAGCACCCTGGCCACCCGGGTCGCGGCCGCCCGATGATCAACGTCCGCGAACTTCTCGCGCTGCTGCACGACAGCTCAGGTACACAAACGTTGATCAACGGCCGCCCGCCACCGTGCCGCTCCGCAGCAGGGTCCCAGAGGCCGAAAGCTGGGTGCGAGACCCTGCCGAACGTCAGACGCCGAACGGCTCCACGTCCTCGACCGGGGGCAGCTGCCCGGTGCGGATCAGCTTCGCGTACCAGTACGCGGAGTCCTTGACGGTGCGCTGCTGGGTGTCGTAATCGACCCGGATGATGCCGAACCGGCGGTCGTAACCCCAGGCCCATTCGAAGTTGTCCAGCAGCGACCACAGGAAGTAGCCGCGTACGTCGATCCCGGCGTCCATCGCCTGCCCCACTGCGTCGATGTGCCCGTGCAGGTAGGAGATCCGGTCGGCGTCGTGCACCCGGCCGTCGGGCGACACGTCGTCGTAGAACGCCGCCCCGTTCTCGGTGATCATCAGCGGCAGGTCGGGGTAGCGGGTGCCGAGATCGGTCAGCAGCTCCGTCATCCCGCTCGGGTCGATGTTCCAACCCATCGCGGTGTGCGGTCCGGGCTGGGGCAGGAACTCGACGTCGTCGGCGCCCACCCAGGGGCTGGCGTCGGAGTCGCCGTGCCCGTCGGCCTGCGACTTCGGGCCGTCGCCGGTGTACTTGCGGGCTCGGGAGGTCGAGTAGTAGTTGATGCCGAGGACGGTCAGCGGCACCGCGGCGGTCTGCTCGTCACCGTCCTGCACGAACGACCAGTCGGTGATCGCGGCGGTGTCCGCGATCAGGTCCTCGGGATACGCCCCGTCGAGCATCGGCCCGCTGAACACCCGGTTGCCGACCGCGTCGATCTGCCGGACGGCGTCCAGGTCCGGTTCGGAATCGGGGTTGTCCGGCCGGGTGACGTGCACGTTGAGGGTGACCGACAGCGGGGTGCTCTCGCCGAGAACGGAGCGGATGGCCCGGCCGGCGAGTCCGTGCGCGAGGTTCAGGTGATGCGCCGCCTGCAGCGCGGCGAGCGGCTCCTTCCGGCCCGGGGCGTGCACGCCCGCGCCGTACCCCAGGAACGCCGAGCACCACGGCTCGTTCAGCGTCGTCCACAGCGAGATCCGATCACCCAGTTGGCGAGCGAGGTGTTCGGCGTAGTCGGCGAACCGCAACGCGGTGTCCCGGTTCGGCCACCCGCCGGCGTCCTCCAATTCCTGCGGGAGGTCCCAGTGGTACAGCGTGGCGACGGGCTGCACGCCGGCCTCGAGCAGGGCGTCGACCAGCCGCGAGTAGAACGCGACACCCTTCGGGTTGACCGGTCCGATACCGCCCGGCTGGATCCGCGGCCAGGCGACGGAGAACCGGTAGGCCTGCAGCCCGAGTGCCTTGATCAGCGAGACGTCCTGTTCCCACCGGTGGTAGTGGTCGTCGGCGACGTCACCGGTGTCCCCGTTCAGCACCATTCCCGGTGTGCGGCAGAAGGTGTCCCAGATGGAGAAGGTCCGCCCGTCCTCGTCGAAGGCACCCTCGATCTGGTACGACGCGGTGGCCGACCCCCAGAGGAAATCCTTCGGAAAGGTGCGTTGCGGGCCGCCGGACGGTGCCGTCATCGGGTGGACTCCTCCTCGAGTGCCGGCGCCGTCGCCGTTGCGGGCGCCACTGTGATGGCGACCGTATCCGACGTGGCCCGCAGCGTGGAAGCGCTTCCGGGCTGACCGCCGTCCACGGACGTCAGGACCCGCCCGGCCGGCAGGGTGACCGACCACGGCGCGGATCCGGCGACCCGGGTGACGGTGATCCTCGCTTCGTTCCTGGTGATCTCGAAACGCGAACCAGGGGCGCCGGCAGGTCCAGGGACGTCAACCGAGGTGGCGGAGAGCCCGTCGAGCCCGAACAGGACCAGGGTGACGCCGTCGGGGTAGTCGTAGTCCGGCCGGTCCTCCCGGGCGCCCATCGGCAGCACCGCGCCCGGCCGGACGAACACCGGCAGGGAATCGAACCCGTACCGCTCGGTCACCCAGCGCGGTCCGGTGACGGTGTGCCCGTCCAGCAGGTGGGTCCAGGTGCCGTCCGGCAGGTAATAGCGGACGGTGCCATCCGCGGTGAAAACCGGTGCCACCAGGAGCTTGTCGCCCAGCATGTACTGGGTCTCCAGGTGTTCGGTGGCCGGGTCGCCGGGGAACTCCAGGATCATCGGCCGGAGCAGCGGGGTGCCGCTGCGCTGCACCTGCGCGGCGGAGGCAGCCAGGTACGGCATCAGGCTCATCTTCAGCCTGGTGAACCGGCGGGCCACGTCCACCGCCTCGTCGTCGAACGCCCACGGCACCCGGTAGGACGCCGAGCCGTGCAGCCGGCTGTGACTGGACAGCAGCCCGAACGCCAGCCAGCGCTTGAACACGCCGGGGTCCGGCGTGCCCTCGAACCCGCCGATGTCGTGCGACCAATAACCGAAACCGCTGGCCGCCAGCGACAGTCCGCCGCGCAAAGTCTCCGCCATCGACGCGTAGCTCGACTCGCAGTCGCCGCCCCAGTGCACCGGGTACTGCTGACCACCGGCCGTCGCCGAACGGGCGAACAACACCGCTTCACCCGCCCCGCGCCGCCGCTCGAGAAGGCCGAAGACGGTGCGGTTGTACAGCTGGGTGTAGTAGTTGTGCATCCGCTGCGGGTCCGAGCCGTCGTGCCAGGCGACGTCGGTCGGGATCCGCTCGCCGAAGTCGGTCTTGAACGCGTCGACCCCCTGGTCGAGCAGCCTCTCGAGATGGCCCGAGTACCACTGCGCCGCAGCGGGATTGGTGAAGTCCACCAGCGCCATCCCGGCCTGCCACCTGTCCCACTGCCAGATGCTGCCGTCCGCCCGGGTGACCAGGTAGCCCTTGGCCCTGCCCTCGTCGAACAGTCCGGAGTGCTGGGCGATGTACGGGTTGATCCACACGCAGATCCGCAGTCCCCTGGCCTTCAACCGGCCGAGCATCGCCTCGGGCTCGGGAAAGGTGGCCGGATCCCACTGGAAGTCGCACCAGCGGAATTCGCGCATCCAGAAGCAGTCGAAATGAAAGACGCTGAGCGGGATGCCGCGCTCGGCCATGCCGTCGATGAAGCTGCTGACGGTTTGCTCGTCGTAGTCGGTGGTGAATGACGTCGACAGCCACAATCCGAACGACCATTCCGGCACCCGCGGCGGCCGTCCGGTCAGCGCCGTGTAGTTGGCCAGGATCTGTTTCGGCGTCGGACCGTTGATCACGAAGTATTCGAGAAACTCCCCCCGAACCGAGAACTGGCTCCTGGACACGGCTTCCGAACCGATCTCGAACGACACCAGGTCGGGATGGTTGACGAAGATGCCGTAACCGCGGGTGGTCCAGAAGAACGGGACATTCTTGTAGGCCTGCTCGCTGCTGGTGCCGCCGTCGGCGTTCCAGCTGTCCACCTGCTGGCCGTTCTTCGTCAGCGGCCCGAACCGCTCGCCGAGTCCGTAGACCTTCTCGCCGACGTCCAGCTGGAGCTGCTGGAAGACGTAGGTGTCGTCATCGGGCCCGGTGGCCAGGCCGATCGTCTTCGGACCCGCGGCGGTCAGTGTCTTTCCGTCGGAGACGAACTCGAGCAGCCAACTGCCGCGTCCGATCCTGGCGGTCAGCGATCCGGAGGTCAGTGCGACGGCGTCCTGATCGACGGCGATGCTCACCGCCGGGTCGTCGGCGCCCGGGAGGGTGAAATCGGGCCCTCGCTCGCGGTGCCCCGAGTGGTGCTCGATCCGGACCCGGACGACGTCCGTCATCGGCGACGACAGGGTGATGGTGGCCGTCGGCCGGTTCAGCGTGTCGCCGCGGCCGGCGATCATCCTGGTGGACGCGAGCACGGTGACCGACCGCTCGTCGCTGCCGACGTCCCGTACCTGGGCGGGATGCTGGACGTCGAAACCCTCCCGGACGTGCCAGTACCCGTCGCTGAACTTCATGTCAGAGCCCCTCCTTGGGTGGTTCTGTGCTGGTGAGGGTGCCGCAGGGACGGAGCCGCGCAGTTGCCGGCGAACCCGGTCGGTGCCGGCGGACGACTCGCTGGAGCCGGGTCAGCGTGAGACGACGGTCGCACCCGCTCCGCCGAGCGCGGCCATGAATGCCGCGTGCACCGTTTCGCCCGGCACGGTCGTCTCCCGGAACACCAGATCGGGGGCGGCACAGCCGTTTTCGACGACCGTGACGGACAAGCCCAGATCCAGAGCGGCGCGGGTGGTCGCGTCCACGCACATGCTGCTCATCATCCCGACGATGGTCAGCTCGTCGATGCCCTGCTGGGCCAGGGTGGCCTCCAGACCGGTGCCGACAAAGCTGTTCGGTGCGTGCTTGACGATCACCTGTTCGCCGTCCGCCGGAGCCAGCAGTGGATGGATCTCGATGCCGGGCGTCCCGGGGACGAAGAACGTCGCATCCGGTTCGGTCGCCTGGTGCTGCATGTGCAGGACCCGGCCACCTCGAGCCCGGGCTTCGTCGACGACGGACCGGGCGACCGCCGCGGCCGCCTCCGGTTCGACGAGCGGGTGAGCGCCGCCGGGGAAGTAGTCCTGCTGGATGTCGATCACGAGGATGCCGTTGGCCATGGCGTCACTCTCGCAGAGCGTGCAGCACCGACCGCAATCGACCAGCAGACTGATCGACTCGGCGCCGAGTGCATCCACCGGTGGGGCTGACGGGCGCAGTCAGGCCCAGAGCTCATCCAGCGCGGGCAGTTCGACGCGGGTGTGGCCGGCCCGGCCCGGCACCGCCGCCGCCGCCGCCCGCTCAGGTGTCACGTCCTTGACCGAGAGGGTTTCCTGAGCGGCCTCGTCCAGGAAGCGGGTCAGCTGCGCGTAGCTGTGCTTGTCGTTGCCGCCGAACCTGTGGTGGGGCATTCGCAGCGGGGCGTACAGCGACAACTCGTCGGCCGCACGGGTCACTGCGACGTAGAACAGCCGTTGCTCCTCCTCGAGCCCCTCCGGTGAGCCGAGGGACATGTCCGAGGGGAAGGCTCCGTCGGCCAGGTGCAGGACGTGCACGATGGGCCACTCCAACCCCTTCGCCGAGTGGACCGTGGACAGCACCAGGTAGTCCTCGTCCAGATGCGGTGGGCCGGCCAGATCCGACGTGGACGCCGGCGGGTCGAGGGTGAGTTCGGCGACGAACGCGGCGAGGTCAGGCGCCGCCGCCGCGGCACCGATCAGTCGGTCCAGATCCGCCAGACGAGCGACCGCGTCGCGATGGCGAGCGGTGAGCAAGGGCCGCAACAGGTTCACGCACCGGGCGGCCCGCTCCGCCACCGTGGCGGCGGCCCGGGCCGCCACCACCCCGCCGAGGGTGACGGCCAACGCCGACCGGCTCATCGCGGGTGCGGCGGCGACGGACTCGCCGACCCAGTCACCGCTCGAGGTCGGGCGCCGCGACGAGCTCGAGCAACGCTCGGGCACGGGCCGGACCGATCCCGTCGTGCAGGCGCAGCAGCCGGTACCACGCCACCTCGTCCACCCGGTTGATGGTCACCCGCAGCGCCGCCACCAGATCCTTGACGTGCGCGGCTTCCAAGAATTTCAGGCCACCGAACTTGACGAACGGGATTCGACGCGCGGTCAGTTCGACCTCCAGCAGGTCGCTGTGGTGCCCGGTCCGCATCAGCACGGCCTGGTCGCGGAGCAACCGGCCGTTCGCGGCATGATCCAGAACGGCATCGGCCACCGCCCGAGCCTCGGCCGGTGCATCATGGCAGCGGATCAGCGTCGGCCGCGGGCCGCCGGTCCGCGCCGAGTGCAGCCGCAACCCACGATCGGCGGAGCCTTTCGGCCGCACGGCGTTGGCCAGCTCCAGCAGAGGCTGCCGCGACCGGAAGTTCCGCTCCAGCCGTACCACCGTCACGTCGTCGAAGGCTTCGGTGACGCGACGCAGGTGAGCGCTGTCCGAACCGCGGAAGCCGTAGATGGCCTGGGCGTCGTCGCCCACCACCGTCAGGCCTTCCCCGGTCGGTCTCAGCATGCGCACGATGTCGACCTGGGTCTGGTTGACGTCCTGGTACTCGTCGACCAGGACGTGGTCCCATCTCGCGGCGATACCGGCACCCACCTCCGCATCTGCCAGCAACGATCGCCACGCAAGGAGCAGGTCGTCGAAATCGAGCAGTCCCCGGCTGCGCTTGCGTGTCACGTAGCCGCGGAACAGGTCGACGATGGCGTCGACATGCGGTTCGAGCCAGGGGAAGTCGCGGGTCAGCACCGTCCGCGCCGGTATGCCGGTGCTCACTGCTCGCGAGTACAGGTCGACGAGCGCCGAGGGGGTCGGCATCCGGGCGCTCCCCTCGGCGAGGCCGTGATCGTGCCTGAGCAGATCCATCGCATCGACCGAGTCGGCGCGGTCGAGGACGGACATGGCCTCAGGCAGTCCCAGGGCGTCGGTGTGGGTGGAGACCATTTGATGCGCCACGGCGTGGAACGTGCCGCCCTGCAGGCGACGTGCGGCCTCGGGACGGGTGCACACGGCGGCGGCTCTGGCCATCATGTCGTCCGCCGCCCGGCGGGTGAAGGTGATCAGCAGGATGCGTTCCGGCGGGACACCGCGGTCCACCAGACTCGCGACTCTGGCGGTCAACGTTCTCGTCTTGCCGGTGCCGGCGCCCGCCAGGATGACCAGCGGCGTCTCGCCGTGCGTGGCGGCCGCCAGCTGCGCGTCATCCAGACCCGCGTCCCAACCGGAATCGAACATACGTTTGATGATAGGTGCTGATCGGCGGATCGGCGGCACAGCGCGCGGATGACTGGTCGCCTGTGCGGCAATCCGGCGACCCGCCTGGGTGGCTCACCGGCGGGACGCCGGCACCGCAAGCGACGTGCGCGACCGACGGCGCGACGTCCCGGAGCTACCGCGCTGGGCGATGGTCCTCGTCGGACACGTGGTCGAGCCACGTCACCACCTGGCCGTGATCGTCGGCTTCCTGCATCGCCAGATCGGGCCATGAAGCGTTCCGGAGTTGCTCCGTGCCAATGCTCTTCGCCCGGCTCGATGTACACCAAGTCGCCCGGACGGTTCTCGACCGGCTCGCCACCGCGGCGACTGACCAGTCCCCGCTTCTACCGCGACTGGAACACCGCGGCCGATACCTGGGTGGCGACGCCACCCTCTGCAGGGAAGCTGACTCCCCCGGGCGCTGCAGGGCCGAAGGTTGGGCGGCGGATGAGGATTGCGTTTGACCCTCACACAGTGTCAGCCCGTATACCTGAGGCCATGTTCAGCATCGGCGACTTCGCCAGGCACGGCCGGGTGTCGGTGCGCATGCTGCGGCACTACGACGCCGTCGGGTTGCTGCGGCCGGCGTACGTGGACGCGGCGACGGCGTACCGGTCCTACGACGCCGCCCAACTGTCCAGGCTGAACCGCATTGTCGCGCTCAAGGAGCTCGGATTCACCCTGCTCCAGGTGCAGTCCATCCTCGACGACACGGTCAGTGCGGAGGAACTGCACGGGATGCTGCGGTTGCGCAAAGCGCAGCTGCAATCCCAGATCGCCCACGACGCAGCCAGATTGGCGCAGGTGGAAGCACGGCTCCAGATCATCGAACAGGAGGGCACCATGCCAACCGAGGACATCCAGATCAAGACGATCCCGGCAGTCAGGGTCGCGGAATTGACCGCCACCGCGGCCGGCTTCGCCCCGGAATTCATCAGCCCGGTCATCGTGCCGCTCTACGACGACCTCATCGGGCGGCTGACGAAGGCCGGCGTCACCCCGGTCGGACCGGCGATCGCGTATTACGAGGATGGGGCGGACGGTGACGTCATCGTGCATGCCACCCTGCCGGTTCGCGAAGCGACCGCGGCGGGCGACTTCGTCCTCACCAATCTTCCCGAGATCGCCACGGCCGCAACGATCGTCCACCGCGGCTCGATGGATGACGTGATGGGCACCGTGCAGACACTGGCCAGGTGGATCGACGCGAACGGCTATCGGTCCACCGGCTACAACCGGGAGCTGTACATCGAGATCGGCGAGGACCGCTCGTCGTGGGTGACCGAACTCCAGGAGCCGGTCGCGGTCGCCGGCTGACCGGACCGGTATCTCGCCACTTCACAACCACCGCCGAACGACGATCCGGGCCGGGCCGCCGTAGGCAGACCGGCCCGGATGCGGCCGAACGGTGAAGCAGTCGAGCGGTCGAGCCGCGGGACGACTCAGGCGGTGACGGTGACGAGATTGCTCTCCCGGCTCACCGGGATGGGCAGCCGCGGAGTGAGCGTGACGATGGCGCGGATCTCGTCGTCGACATTGCCCCCGTTGTCGTCCTTGTTCAGGTTCGCGAACGGCAGTGTGGCGGTCTTCGTGCGGTGGGTGACCGCATGACCGTTCGAGCTGATCGGCACGACGAAGATCGGCCCGGTCAGCGAAATCGGATCGTCGCCGGCGGGGAGGTCGTCACCGTCCTGATTGGTGTCGTCCTCGATCAGCCGGAAGCTGTCGACGTACGGCAGGTTCGTGAGCTGGTCGAAGTTGCTCCAGACGATGTCGTACTCGACGGTGATCTCCGCGTTCGCGACGTCCCGGACGACTGTGAGGTTGAGGTTGCTGACAGCTGCCATGACTGATCCCCCCTGTGGGTGAGCCGTGCGACGCCCGGTGGCGCCGCGCTGGCCGGCTCATGAGGGAGTACGCGGCCCCCGCCGGAACGGTTCTCACTTTCTTCGAACCGACGGAAGGAGCGGCCGTGCACAGAAAGTGAATACGACCACAGATGATTCCGCTTCGTTCCCCCGTTCGATCGCCCGGTGCACCTTGACGACGGCGTTTGTGGGCGAGAATGCTGCGCTCCGGCGCGGAGCGACGCGCCACCCGCAAACTCGTCCAATTGGAGATGGCCGTGCGGGCGGGCCTTGCGGTTCCGGAAACCCTGGTGACCAACGATCCGGATCAGGCGAGGGATTTCATCGCGTCCCGCCCCGGCGCCGTGATCTACAAACGTACCGGCACCCAGCGCGGCGAATTCAGCGAAACGCGCGTCGTCACCGACCGGGATCTGCAACGGCTGGCCTCGATCAGGTCCTCACCGACGACGTTCCAGGATTACATCGAACCGCGGGCCGACGCGCGGATCGTCTGGATCGCGGGTACGGAATTGACTGTCAAAATCGATTCGCCCGCGGGCCTGGGCAGGGTGGACTCCCGGCTGGACACCACGGTTGATTTCGCGCCTCACCAGTTGCCGGGATCGGTGAGTGCGACCCTCTCGACGCTGATGGCCGAGCTCGGGCTGATTTTCGGCGTCATCGACATGCGTGTCGGGCTGAACGGCGAGTATTACTTCCTCGAGGTCAACCCCCCCAAGGGCAATTCGCCTACCTGGAGATCAAGACCGGACTCCCGATGTTCCGCACCCTGGCAGATCTCCTCGCCGGCGCGACGGGAGCAGGTCAGCCGCGCACTCACAGGTAGCGCCCGGCACCGACCGCACGTTAGGCCGGGCGTTCAGGCGCCGGCGCCTCCGTCCACCGGCACGATGGCGCCGGTCACCATCGAGGCGCGGTCGCTGAGCAGCCAGGCCGCCACCTCCGCCACCTCGGTGGGCTCGGCCATCCGGCCGAGTGGGATCGAGGCGTTGATGTGCTCGACGATGCCCGGGCTCGCCGCTTCCCAGTCCTGGATCATCTCGGTTGCAGTGCCGCCGGGGGTGATGCCGTTGACCCGGATGCCCTGTGATGCCCAGGTGACGGCCGCGGTCTCGGTGATGCTGTTGAGCGCGCGCTTCATCGCGCCGTAGGCCGGCAGTCGCGGGTTCGCCCGCCGGCTGCCGATGCTGGAGGTGTTCACGATCGCCCCACCTCCGTTGCGGCGCATCAAGGTGGCTTCGGCGTTCATCGCGGTCCAGTGCGCGCGAAAGCTCACGACGAACTGCTGCTGGATGTCGTCCTCGCTGGTGCTGTCGAGGGGGCCCGGCTGCTGGATGGCCGCGGCGTTGTTGAACGCCCCGTCCAGCCGCCCGTGCAGATCCTCGACCCGGTCGACAGCTGCCCGGATGCTGTCGGAGTCGGCGAGGTCCAGCGTGACGGCATCGGCGACGCCTCCGGCTGCGCGGATCTCGGTGACGATGCGGTCAAGAGCGTCGCTGCCCCGGGCGGAGAGCACGACGGCCGCCCCCTCGGCCGCGAAGAGGTGCGCTGCGGCCTCGCCGATGCCGCGGCTCGCGCCGGTGATGAAAACGACCTTGCCGGCGAGCAGGCCGATCGGGAGGTGACTGTTCTGTTTGCTCATGACCGCCAGCGTCGGGGTGCGCCACGATCGCAACCAGGCACAGGTTGTACTACGCATCGGCCACGGCCGGCGAGCACACTCCAGGGATGGACAAGCAGGAAGTCGGGACGTTTCTCCGTACCCGGCGGGAGAGGCTCCGACCGCAGGACGTCGGCCTGCCGGCCGGCTCGCGCCGACGGACGCCGGGTCTACGTCGTGAGGAGGTCGCCGTGCTCGCGCACATCTCCACCGAGTACTACGTCCGGCTCGAGCAGGGCCGTGCCCCGCGACCGTCCGCTGAGGTGCTCGCCGGCATCACCGGCGCACTACGGCTGACTGATGCGGAGTCCGATCACCTCCACCTGCTGGCCGGTACGGCGCCCAGCCGAACCGGACGGCACTGCCGCGAGGTCCGCCCCAGCATTGTGCGGCTGCTCGAACGGCTCCCGCAGACGGCTGCGTTCGTGACCTCCGCCGCCTTCGAGGTCCTGGCGTGGAACAGTCTGACGGCCGCGCTGATGGAGGACTTCGCCGAGATCCCCGTCGCCGATCGCAATCTCGCCCGCCGGGCCTTCCTCGGCCCGACGGGACCGGACGGACGGCTGTACGGGGTCTCCGATGCGGCGGAGTTCCGCCACCACGTCGTCATGGAGCTTCGATCGACCGTCGCCCGGTACCCGTCGGACCCCTCGATCACTGCCCTGGTCGATGAACTCCGCAGCGGCAGCCCAGAGTTCGCTCTGCTGTGGGAGCGGCACGACGTGCAGGCTGCGCCGATGCTGACCAAGACATTCCGTCATCCAGTCGTCGGCGAGATCACCGTCGACTGCGACTCTCTCGTGCTGTCCGACAGCGACCAGCACCTGGTGCTCTACACCGCCCCGCCGGGATCCAGCGGCGCCGACGCCCTCGCCCTGCTGAGCGTTCTCGGAGCCGAAACATTCATCACAACCTGATGAAGGCCCGGGCGCCCGCCGACAACGACTCAGCGGCCGCCGAGGGCGTGCTCCACCGCCAGCTGGTTCAGGTGCACGAAGGCGTAGGAGTGCTCGGCCGCCTTCTCCGCGTCGAAGGTGCTCGAACGCAGCATCGTCGGCCAGCAGGTCGGCGACCGACTCCCCCGCGGACAGCGTCGGCACGGCCAGTTCCGCGATGCCCGACGCGACCATCGCCTGCTGCACCTCGGGATCGGCGCGGAAGGCCAGCGCCCGCTCCTTGAGCAGCAGATAGGTCGCCATGTTGGCCCGCACCGAGGCCCACACGCCGTCGAAACCCTCGGTGCGGGAGGGCTTGTAGTCGAAGTGCCGGGGTCCGGTGTACTTCGGGCCACCGTTCGGGAACCCGTTCTCCAGCAGGTCGACGGTGAAGAACGCGGACAGCAGATCGCCGTGCCCGAACACCAGATCCTGGTCGTACTTGATGGACCGCTGACCGTTCAGGTCGATGTGGAAGAGCTTGTCCGGACCACAGCGCCTGGGCGATGCCGTGGGTGTAGTTCAGCCCGGCCATCTGCTCGTGCCCGGTCTCCGGGTTGAGCCCGACGATGTCGCCGTGCTCGAGCTGCGCGATGAAGCCCGAGCGCATGGCCCACGGTCGGCAGGAAGATGTCACCGCGGGGCTCGTTCGGCTTGGGCTCGAGGGCGATCTTGATGTCGTAGCCCTTGTCCTTGATGTACCCGGCGACGGTGTCCACGCCCTCGCGGTACCGGTCGAACGCGGCGTGCAGGTCCTTGGACCCGTCGTACTCGCTGCCCTCCCGGCCACCCCACATGACGAAGGTCTTGGCGCCGATGTCGGCGGTCAGGTCGACGTTGCGCAGCACCTTGCGCAGCGCGAAGCGGCGCACGGAGCGGTCGTTGGAGGTCAGGCCGCCGTCCTTGAACACCGGGTGGGTGAACAGGTTGGTGGTCACCATCTCGATGGTGATGTTGTTCGCGGTGCAGGCGTCGCGGAAGGCGGTCGATCAGCCGGTCCCGGGTCGCGGCGTCGGAGCCGAACGGAATCGACGTCCTCGTCGTGGAACGTCACGCCCCAGGCGCCTGCCTCGGCCAGTTTCTCGACCGCCTCGACCGGATCCAGGGCCGGTCGGGTGGCGTCACCGAACGGATCGCGACCCTGCCAGGAGACGGTCCACAGACCGAACGAGAAACGATCCTCGGGGGTGGGCTGCGGCACCATGACAGGACTCCTTCGTCAATGTCGGATTTGTTGGTTCGTTGAACTTATACCACATGACCAGTAAGGTCAATGCATGCCGTCGCGCCGATCGACTCCACTCGGTGCCTCCGCCATCCGTCAGGCGAATCTGCGCGAGCACAACCTGGGTTTGGTGCTGCGTCTGATCATCGACGCCCGGGTGCCCATCTCGCGCGCCGACATCTCCCACGCCACCGGTCTGACCAGGGCCACCGTCTCCTCGCTCGCCGATCGGCTCATCGCCGCCGACCTCGTCGCCGAACTTCCGCCGGTGATGTCCCAGCGCGCCGGGCGGCCGGCCGTCCCGCTGGTCCCTGCACAGGGAACTCTGGCCGCCGTCGGCATGGAGGTCAACGTCGACTATCTCGGCGTCCGGGTGGTGGACCTGTCGGGCGCGGTCCTCGGGCAGCGGGTGGAGGCCGCCGACTTCCGGGGCAGCGACCCCGGAATCGTGCATCGATCGGCTCGCCGCAGATGTACTGCGACGTTCTCGGCCCGCTGCCCGACGACGTCCGGATGGCCGGCAGTTGCCTGGCGATCCCGGGGTTGGTCGACCGGCCGGCGGGACCGGTCCGGATGGCCCCGAACCTGGGCTGGCGGAACGTCGACGTCGTCGGACTGTTCCGCGCCCACCCCGGCACGACCGACGTGCAGATCAGGCTGGACAACGAGGCGACGCTCGCGGCGCGGGCGGAGGCCGACGTCCTGCGGCCGGCGGGCCGACTGTCCTTCCTGTACCTGTCCGGCGAGGTCGGCATCGGCGGCGCCCTGGTGATGGACGGCGCGGTGTTCGGCGGCCTGCACGGCTGGAGCGGGGAGATCGGTCACTCCGTCGTCGAGCCCGCCGGCCGGGCCTGCCGGTGCGGCTCAATCGGCTGCCTCGAGCAGTACGCCGGCAAGGACGCCCTGATGCGGTCGGCGTCGCATGGATCTCGACCTGCCGATCGGTGATCTGCAACTGGCCGCGGAGGCCGGTGACGTCCGCGCCCTGGCCGCGCTGGCCGGCGGGCGCCCGGGCGCTCGGCACCGCCCTGGCCAATGCGGTCAACCTGATCGACGTCGAGGATGTCGTGCTCGGCGGGATCTACGCACCGCTGGCACCGTTCCTCATCCCCGGGATCAACGAGGTCATGCGGTCCCGGGTGCTCTCCGCGCCGTGGTCGGGGCTGCAGGTGCACCCGGCGACCATCCGTGACGATGCGGCCCTCATCGGAGCGTCGTCGGCCGTGCTCGCGGACGTCATCGACGACCCCAGCGCCTGGCTGGGACCCTGAGGCCGACCCACGGTTGCTCGGCCCTGCTCCCTGGCGGAGATCGCCGACTAGTGCTGGCGCCCAGTGTGTCTCACGTCAAATCGTCCTCCGGGGCGCTTGGCACTCGCCGGTGCGAGAGTGCTAACATCGGTGCTGCACAGCTCAGACGGCGCCCCGCCAGGGTGGCGGGCGCCTCGGGATATCCAGGAGGTGGTTGCTGTGCTTGGATTCGATCCCTTCCGTGACATCGACCGGCTCGCTTCCCGGCTCGCGGCCTTCCCCGGCTCCTCGGCGCGTACACCGCAGTTCATGCCGATGGACCTGTACCGCGCCGGCGATCACTACGTTCTGCACGCCGACCTGCCGGGCGTCGATCCCGGGCTCGGTCGACATCGGCGTCGACAACAACACCCTGACGATCAAGGCCGAGCGCACCGCCCGGTCCGCGGACGACGTGCAGTGGATCGCCAGCGAACGGTTCTCCGGCACCTACCTGCGTCAGCTGTCCCTGGGCGAGGGCGTCGACACCGACCACATCAGCGCCAGCTACGAGAACGGCGTGCTGACCGTCACCATCCCGGTCGCCGACAAGGCCAAGCCGCGCCGGGTCAGGATCGAGACCCGTGATGAGCGGCAGGTTGTCGAGCAGAAGCGGCAGGAGCGCTCGGTGACTCCAGTATCCGCGTCGACCCGCCGGCGGGCTGCCCGGGCGACGCTGCAGCCGGCGCTGATCGGCAGCCGCAGCCGGCCGCCCCGCCGGCCGGCCGCCACCCGTCTCCTGCGACACCTCGCCGTACAGCGTGGTGCGCTGACGGGCGGGCCGGCCGGCGGACGCCGCGATGGCCTCCAGATCGGCCACGGTCTTGGCCGAACCGTGTTGCGAGCCGGCCATTCTCGAGATCGTCTCCTCCATCAGGGTGCCGCCGAGGTCGTTGACGCCGCCCTGCAGCACGGCCCGGCAGCCATCGACGCCGAGCTTCACCCAGGACGTCTGGATGTTGTCGATCCGGCCGTGCAGCAGCAGCCGGGCCATCGCGTGCACCGCGCGGTTGTCCCGCAGGCTCGGCCCGGCGGCGGCCACCCCGGCGAGGTAGATCGGCGAGTTCTGGTGCACGAACGGCAGCGCCACGAACTCGGTGAAACCGCCTGTGCTCGTCCTGGATCCGGGCCAGCAGCCGGAGGTGGGCGACCCAGTGCGCCGGGGTGTCGACGTGCCCGTACATCATCGTCGAACTGGACCGCAGGCCGACCTCGTGGGCGGTGCTGACCACCTCGATCCAGGTCGCGGTGGGCAGCTTGCCCTTGGTCAGGATCCAGCGCACGTCGTCGTCCAGGATCTCGGCGGCGGTGCCCGGGAATGGAGTTCAGCCCGGACTCCCGGGCCTTGACCAGCCAGTCCCGGATGGACAGGCCCGTTCGGGAGGCGCCGTTGACGATCTCCATCGGGGAGAACGCGTGGATGTGCAGATCCGGCTGCCGGCGGCGGATCTCGGCGGCGATGTCGAAGTAGGCGGTGCCCGGCAGGTCGGGGTGGATGCCGCCCTGCAGGCACACCTCGGTGGCGCCGACCTCCCAGGCCTCGTCGGCGCGCTTGCCGACCTCGTCCAGCGACAGGGTGAAGGCGTCGGCGTCGGTGCGGCGCTGGGCGAAGGCGCAGAACCGGCAACCGGTGTAGCAGACGTTGGTGAAGTTGATGTTCCGGTTCACCACGTAGGTGACGTCGTCACCGACGACGTCCCGCCGGATGTCGTCGGCCAGCCGCGCACAGCGCGTCCAGCTCCGCGCCCGTCGGCCTGCATCAGGTCCAGCGCCTGCCGGTCGGTCAGAGCCCGCCGGATCCCGCTCGGCCGCCCGCAGCGCCGACCGCACGTCGGCATCCAGCACGGGAACCGGAGTCCGTGACGGCCGCGCCGCGCACCTGCTCGCGGAGCACGTCCCAGTCGCCGTAGGCGGCGTCGAAGTCGCTGCGGGTCTCGGTGCAGCCGACCCTCGGTGTCGATCGCGGTGTGCAGGTCCACCCGGCCGGCGGAGCCCCAGTCCGGGTCCGGCTCCTGCCACGGCATGCCCTGCGGGAGGCCGCCTTCCACCGCCAGCCCGGTCGCCGGGTCGGCGAGCGCGCGTGACGTGCGGCAGCACCCGGGGTCGAGCCACGGCTCACCGGTCAGCACGTAGGAGGGGTGCGCGGTGAGCCGCTCCCGCAGAGTGAACCCCGGCCGCGGCGGTGAGTTCGGCCAGCGTGTCCAGCTGCGGCCAGGGCCGTTCCGGGTTCACGTGGTCGGGTGTCAGCGGCGAGACCCCGCCCCAGTCGTCGATCCCGGCGGCGAGCAGGCCGGCCAGCTCTTCCGGCGCGGACAGGTTGGGCGGCGCCTGGATGCAGATCGATGGCCCCAGCACCATTCTCGCGACCGCGACGGTGGCCAGGTACTCCTCGCGTCCCGCGTCCGGCGCGGAGCGCATTGCGGTGTCCGGCTTGGCGAGGAAGTTCTGCACGATCACTTCCTGGATCGCGCCGTACTGCCGGGCCACCCGCCGGATCGCGAACAGCGACTCCGCGCGATCGGCCATGGTCTCCCCGATGCCGACGAGAATGCCGGTGGTGAACGGGATCGTGCTGCGCCCGGCGTCCTCGAGCACCCGCAGCCGGACCGCCGGGTCCTTGTCCGGGGAGCCGAAATGCGCGCCGGACGGGTTGGTGAAGATCTCCGTCGAGGTGGTCTCCAGCATCATCCCCATCGACGGCGCGACGGGCTTGAGCCGCTGCATCTCCTGCCAGCTCATCACCCCGGGGTTCAGGTGCGGCAGCAGCCCGGTCTCCTCCAGCACCCGGATCGCCATCGCCCGCAGGTAGGCCAGGGTGCTGTCGTAGCCGTGGCTGTCCAGCCATTCCCGGGCCTGCGGCCAGCGGTCCTCGGGCCGGTCGCCGAGGGTGAACAGCGCCTCCTTGCAGCCGAGCGCCGCGCCCTGCCGGGCGATGTCCAGGATCTCGTCCGGTGAGAGGTAGGCGGCGGGCAACCGGCCGGGCACGGTGACGAACGTGCAGTAGTGGCAGCGGTCCCGGCACAGCCGGGTCAGCGGGATGAACACCTTGCGCGAGTAGGTGATGACGCCCGGCACGGCCGGCGTTCGCCAGCCCGGCGTCCCGCACCCTGGCGGCGCTGGCGCACAGGTCGGCGAGTTCGTCGCCGGCGCGCGTGCAGCAGCACGGCGGCCTCGGTGACGTCCAGCGCCGCACCGTCGCGAGCCCTGCGCAGCGCGCGGCGCATCGCCGACGGAGTGGGCGTCGACGGCAGGGGCGTCGACCGCGCGGGCGTCGACCGCGCGGGCGTCGACGGACTGTGCGCCAACGGGCTGGGTGTCGTCGTGCTGGGCGTCGACGGACTGTGGCGATCGACCGGCTCGTCAGGCATGGATCTCCTTGTCGCGGCGGCCGGGGCGCAGGGTCGTGCACGGCCGTTCTCGAACGTCGACCACGGCGCCGTGGCTGTTCGGATCAGGGTAGGCGCTGCACTTCGATGGTCCGACCGTCCCCGGACGGCAGCCGCGAGGGGCACGGTCCCGGCAGGTCGGCGACAGATCGAGGACAGGCCCGGCGGTCATGGTGATGCGGACCCGACACGATCACCGGAAGGTTGTCATGCCCGCCTGCAGTACACCCGCAATCCTCGCATCGGACGTTCGCGAACCCGAGAACCCCGGCCAGGACTGCCGAACCACGCTCGGTCAACTCCGGATCCGCCCGCTGGAACCCGGCGAGGACGCCCCGCTCCGCCGGGTGTTCGCCGGGCTCTCCCCGCGGTCGAGGTTCCTGCGCTACCAGCGGGCGGCGCCCGTGCCGTCCGCGTCGATGGTGCGGGCACTGGTCGACCTCCGGCCCGGCATCCATGTCGCGCTGGCTGCCGAGATCGACGGGCGGCCGGTGGGCCTGGCGCGCTGGATCCGGCACTCGACCAACCTCCGGGGCTCCGATGTCACAGGTGCCGATTCCGCCGGTGGTCCGACCGCCGGCGCACCGCACGCCGAGATCGCCGTCGAGGTGATCGACGCGATGCAGGGCCGAGGAATCGGCCGCAGGCTGACGGCGGCAGCGGCCCGATCGGCGTTGGACGCCGGGATCGACTGCCTCACCTGCTGGGTCGACGTCACGCACGGCGGGCTCCGCCACCGGCTGTTGTCGCTCGGCGCTGAACAGGCCGCGGACGACGCGGACCATTTCCGGTTGCGTCCCAAGTTGCTGCTCGGGAACGGTGGCCCGAGGTGAGAGCCGGACGCGCTGGTGACGTCCGGCCGCTCCGCTCCGGCGTCCTCGGCTCCCGAGGATCCGTGCCGGTATGGTGCACGGGTCTCCACGACAGTTCGCGTCATGTGCCGGGCGCCGGGCACCGTCGCCGGCGACCGACCGGATCCGATCGCAGCGAGGTGCGTCTTGGCGAGGAGCGGTCATCCGCCTGGAGCCAGCTACGTCGTTGTGCACCTGCTGAACATCGACACCGGCAATCTGCAGCGCCTGAGGGATCAGTACGATCCGACGGCACGTGTGATTGCCCCGCATGTCACGCTGGTATTTCCGTTCGGCGCCGACACGGTCGCGGAGCCCGATCTCTTCGAACATGTTGCCCGCGTCGCGCAGACTTCCGCGCCCTTCGAGGCCCACTTCTCGCGTCTGGAGATGTCTTGGGATCAGTGGGTGTTCCTGACGCCGGACCGTGGCGGCGGGGCGCTGGTCAGGCTTCATGATCACCTTTACGACGGACTGTTGCAGCCGTTCCACCGGGTGGATTTACCCTTCGTTCCTCACGTCTCGCTCGGATACTTCGGCTCGCGTAACGGCGGGCCCGCTTTTGCCGCGCCGGAATCCTCTGACCTCGACCACGCGAGACATCAGCGGTTTCTGAGTCAGGCTGATCAGGCGAGCCTGGAGTGCCGTATTCGCGTCACGGAAATCGAGCTGCTATCGGTGAACGCGGACTTCACCGGTACGCAGCTCATTCGCTCGTTTCCACTCGGCGGGTGATCGGCCCGGCAATGTTCGTCGCCCTGGCGATGGTCGCTTCCTCCCGCCCGGCCGCACCTCCGTGGCCCGGCCCCGATCGCCTCATGCGCCTCGCCACCTGAACGGGGCCGTCCATCGGGTCACGGTTTCTTTCCAGGGATCCGGTGAGGTTGCACATCGGCGTTCGGCGTAGCCGCGCCCGCCCCGGTGGATCACCCGATTTGTGATTCGATAACCGGATGCGAGTGGGAGTTCTGGGCCCGCTGCTGGTGCGGGTCGAGGGCGATCCCGTCAGCGTTCCGGGCCGGCGTCAGCGCGACCTGCTCGCCGCTTTGGTGCTGCGTCGCGGGACGCCCGTGTCACCGGAGGCACTGCTTGACCTGGTGTGGCACAACGAGAACGGCAGAACGGTGGCGGTCGTGCACACCGCGGTGGCGCGCCTGCGCAGGCTGTGTGGGGCGGCGGCGATCGAGCGTCGCGAGGAGGGTTATCTGGTCGCCCGGAGCACCGTCACCGATGCCGATGCGTTCACCGACAACCTGCAGTCCGCCCGGCGGGCCGGGCGACGTGATGACGTCAGCACGGCGTGTGTGGGATACCGCCGGGCGCTCGCCGACTGGCGCGGCCCGGAGCCGTTCGCCGGCGTCACCGGTCACCTGGTGGATACCGACCGGACCCGTCTGCTCGACCTTCGGGTGGCAGCCCAACAGGAGCTGGCCGAGCTCCTGCTCGACCATCCCGAGGCCGGTGATCCCGACGAGGCGGGCGCGCTGGCGGCGGCGGTGATGCGGAACGAACCACTCCGCGAGCGTGGTCACGAACTCGCCATGCTCGCCACCTACCGCGGCGGCAACCGGGCCGCGGCCCTCGCGATCTACCGCGATCTGCGCCGCACGCTGCGCGAGGAGCTGGGCGTCGAACCCGGGCCGTCGATCAGCCGGCTGCACACGCTGGTCCTGCGTCAGGACCCGTCGCTGGCGCCCGGAACCGCACCCCGCGCACTCCCGTCACCGGCTCCGCCGACCACCAAGGTCACCCCCGCCCGGACCAGGGGCCCGCGCCGGCCGCCGATACCGCTCAGCACGCTCGTCGGCCGGGAGACCGCGTTGGCCGGGTTGGTCAACGCGATCGACGGGGGCCGCAGGCTGATCACCCTGGTCGGCCCGGGCGGCGTCGGAAAGACCCGGTTGCTCCTCGAACTCGGCGCGCACTACCGCGACCGGCGGCCCATCGAGTACGGCGAACTGGGCGCCGTCACCGCCGCCGACACCGCTGAGCTGGCGGAGACGGTGTCGGTGTCGCTCGGGCTCGAGGTGTCGCGGCGCGGGGCGGTCCGGTCGTTGGTCGCGGCGCTCGCCGACGACGCCTGGCTGATGCTGGTCGACGAGGCGGAGGTGGTGGCAGATGCCCTGGGGCCGTTGGCCATGCACGTCCTGGAGGGCAACCCGCAGGCACAGATCGTGGTGTCGTCCCGGCGGCCGCTGGACGTTCCGGGGGAGCTGGTGTGCCCGGTCGAACCGCTCGACGTCGCCCCTCCCGGCGGCGCGGATCCGCGGGATGCCCCCGCGGTGCGACTGCTCGTGCAGCGACTGGCCGACCGCGCCGTTTCGGTCGACGACGGCGCCGAGACCACGTCGATGCTCATCGAGGTGGCCGGCCGGGTGGACGGGCTGCCGCTGGCCGTCGAACTGGTCGCCGGCCAGGCGTCCGGGCGCAGCCTGGGTGAGTTGGTGGAGATGGTCCGGGCACCGCTGGACATCCCCGCCGGACACTCCCGCCGGGCCCGTCAGCGGTCGCTGCGTCGAACCTTCGCCACCAGCCTGGAGGGGCTCGACCCGCTGCAGCGCACCGTCTTCCGACGGCTCGGGGTGTTCGCCGGCAGCTTCGACCGGGCGACCGCGCGGGCCGTGTTGACCCTGCACGGCGAGGATGGCGCGGCCGTCGACGCGGTGCTTCCGGCGCTCGCCCGCGACGCGCTGATCCAGGTCGATCGGCGAGATCCGGGGCGGCTGGATTTCCGGCTGCTCACCGTCGTGCGCGGCCTCGCCCTCGAAGCCGTCCCGGCGGCGGAACTCCACGAACTCCGCGTCCGGCACCGGCACTGGTTCGCCGGCCGCTGGCGGCGGGAACAGGGCCGCGACGAGCTGTTCGATGACGTTCGCGACCACCAGGAGGACTTTCTGGAGGCGCTCACGACGGCGTTGGCGGACGCCGATGGCGACGCGATCACCGAGCTCACCCTGACCCTTGCCGAGTACTGGCAGCTGTCCGGAGCACGGCTGGTCGGGACGAAATGGCTCGGCTCCGCGCTGGCCAGCCGTGCCCTGTCGCCCCGCGGACGGGCCCGGTTGCGGGTGCGGCGCGCCATCCTGCTGCAGAACCACGACGCCGCCCAGGTGCTGGCCGACACCGCAGCAGCGCTCGAGGTTCTCGATCCGGCGCAGGACACCGAGACGGTCGTGACGGCGCACGCGGTGCGGGCGCTGGAGCAGTGGATCGGTGGATCCCTCGGCGCCGCAGTCGCAGATGCCGATCGCGGCGTGCGGATCGCCGCCGAATGCGACCCGCGGTGGCTCGCCCAGGCGTTGAGCACGCAGGCCCTGTTGCACGCCGTGACCGGCGACCGGGCAACCGCACTGGCGGCGGCCCGGCGCGCGACCGACCTGCTGACCGACCTGCCGTGGGCGTCCCGGCGGCTGACCGCGGCGTTGGACCTGTCGCTCGCGCTGGTCAACCTGGGCCGGTTTCACGACGCGGTCGCCATTCTGGAGGCTGCGTCATCCGACCTCCCCCGGATCAGCGGACGCCAGGCGCCCGCACCCCTGCGGTTCTCGATCAACCTCGGGTGGGCGGCGCTCGGCGCGGGCGACCCGGCCCGGGCGTGGGAGAGTTTCGTGCACAGCCTGCGCCGGGGCGGGCCGGTCAATCCGGACCGTGAGAGTGCCGAGCTACTCCTCGGTCTCGGCTGCGTCCTGGCCGCCCAGGGCGATCCGGCGGCCGCCCCGCTCCTTGCCGGCGCCCGACAATTGATGCAGCGTCTGGCGGTACCGATGTCGGCCGAGCTCGTCGCGGCGGTCGACCTGGGGCTGCGAACCGCGGGTGGCGCCGGCGACGCCGCAGGAGCCGACGAATCCACCGCCGCGCTGGTTCGCCGACTCGGCCGGATCGTCGCGGAGGTGCTCAGCCGGTGACGGACCGTCCCCCCAACCCCGACGCCCCAGATTCCGACGCCGCACACCCGACGCGCTCGGAACCGGACGCGTTCGGCTCGGACACCAACGCTGAGCGGTGCCGGTCCCGGAAGGGCCGATGGCGGCGGCCGGATGGAGGAGGACGATCGTTGAGGTCGGCTTCTCGCGGCGGAAGGACTGTCCAATGACCGGCCAACGGCGGGCGGACATCGGGCAACACCCTGCTGCCGTCCGCCGCACCCCGGCCGCCGAACGCGCGGCCGGCGAGCACGCCCTGCTCGCGCTTCAACGTCTTGTCGGCAATGCCGCCGTCGGGTCGGTGCTGGGTGCGTCCGGCCGCGGCCGGACGAGCGAAAATCCGGCCGAGCGCAATCCTGGTCTGCCCGCGCTGCAGCGGCAACTCAAGGTCGACGGCGATCGGCAGGACGTCGCGGCGATGGCCGCGATGCTCGGGGCGGCCAGCGGCCTGATCCTGGTGTGGGACGCCAAGAGGAAAACCATCTCGGCGAAAGGGCCGAACGGCAAGAAGGCGCTGTCCCAGGAAGTCGCGGATCGGTTGCAGCAGATCATCGCGGACACCGCCAGGGACGCCGAGATCCACCTGGGCCGGACACGGGAAGGCATCCACATCGGCGCATTCCCCACCGACTTCACGACCAATCCGGTACAGGAACTCCGCATCGACCAGATCCTCTCGCTGGAGAAAGGCGCACCGGGATCCGGTGTTTCGACCCTCATGCACGAGATCATCGAAAATTACGAGATGCAATCGCACCGTGACGAGTCGTTCAACGACGCGTTCGAAGCGTCACACCGGCCCGCAGTCAAGAGCGAGAACAAGATCCTCGACCAGATCCAGGACGCGCGCGGCGAAACCCATCATCAGGCAGATCGCCGATCTGCTGACCAAGGATCCGACCGCCTCCGTCATCCTGCGCGTGTCCTCGGTGAAGGACGCCGCGATGACGACGGCGAGGTGGCAGTTCCGGGTTCAGGAGGCGATCAGAGCTCAGATCGACAACGTCATCGTGGCGAGCGACAGCCGATTCCAGTGGAACGACGCGCAGGTCGGTACGCGCAACATCGTCGAGGTCGTGGTGAGTCACCCGAAACTGTGACGCCCTGTCACACGCCGTCGAATCCGATGCGGGGTCACGCCGAAGAATGCCGTCGCGAGTAGCGTCCGTGTCCGTGCCGAACGATCCCGATGCCCTACCAGCCCTGCTGTCCCGCGCCGCCGACGCTGCCGCCGAGTACCGCGCCTCGCTGGCCGAGCGGCCTGTCGCACCGGCGACCGGTGCGGCCGAGTTGCGCGCCGCCTTCGGCGGTCCCCTCCCCGACGCGCCCACGTCGCCGAGTCGGGTGCTGGAGGAGCTGGTCCGGGCTGCCGAGCCCGGGCTGGTTGGCACCGCCGGGCCGCGGTTCTTCGGCTTCGTCGTCGGCGGGTCGCTGCCGTCCGCGACGGCCGCGGATCTGCTCGCGGTCGGCTGGGATCAGATGGCGTTCAACGCGGTGTCCTCGCCAGCGGCCAGCGTCGCGGAGGAGGTCGCCGGCGGCTGGCTCAAGGAGCTGCTCGGCATCCCGCCCGGTGCATCGTTCGGGTTCGTGACCGGTGCGCAGGCCGCGAACACGGTCGGCCTGGCGACCGGGCGCCACGCGGCGCTCGAACAGGCGGGATGGGACGTCGAGCAGGACGGCCTGGCCGGAGCGCCGCGGTTGCGGGTGCTGGCCAGCATCGAGCGGCACGCCACCATCGACCGCTCGTTGCGGCTGCTCGGCCTGGGCAACAACAGCGTCGAGCCGGTGCTCGCCGACACCAACGGTGCCATCGACATCGCCGATCTGGAAAGGGTTCTCACCTCCCAGCCGGCCGGCCCGACGGTGGTCTGTCTGCAGGCGGGCAACGTCAACACCGGTGCTTGTGACGACCTGCGCGCCGGCTGTGAACTGGTCAGGGCGCACGGCGGCTGGGTGCACGTTGACGGTGCCTTCGGGCTCTGGGCCGCGGCCAGCCCGGGTACCGCGGGACTGGTCGACGGCATCGAGCTCGCCGATTCGTGGGCCTGTGACGGGCACAAGTGGCTCAATGTCCCGTACGACTCCGGCTTCGTCTTCTCCGCCCATCCGGCGGCGCACGCGGCGGCCGCCTCGTACACCGCCTCCTACCTCGTCGGCTCCGGCGCGGTGCATTCGCCGGCCGATTACGTCCTCGAATCATCCCGCCGAGCAAGGGGTTTCGCCGTCTGGGCGGCCCTGCGGGAGCTGGGCCGGGACGGTGTCGCGGAGCTGGTGGATCGGTGCTGCAGGTTGGCCCGGCGATTCGCCGAAGGCCTGACCATCGGCGGCGCCGAGGTGGTCAACGACGTCGTCCTGAACCAGGTGCTGGTCGGCTTCGGCTCCGACGCGAACACCGACGCGACCGTCGAGGGTGTGCAGCGGGACGGAACCTGCTGGCTCGGCGGCACCACCTGGCGCGGCCGCCGGCTGATGCGAATCTCGGTGTCCAACTGGTCGACCACCGAGGCCGACGTGGACCGGTCGGTGGCGGCGATCCTGCGGGTCGCCGGGGAGGTCACCGCAGCAGGATGAAGCAGGTCAGATCGGGCGCCTGACGATCCGGCGCGATCTGCCAGCACCGCCAAACGCGACGACCAGCGAAGCGCACGAACCAGTGGTCAGTTTTGCGCCGGCAGGATCACGGTCGGGGTGCTGCCATCGAACGCGGCGGTGGAGGAACGTACTCGCCGTGCGGCTGGAACCGCTCCATTCCTTCGGCAATATCCAGGCCTCTTGCTGGATGACATCGCGGTCAATCGCAACGACCTCCGGCCACCGACAGCCAGGACTGACGTGGTCACTTCATGCTGATACGGGCCGCGCTGCCCCATGCCGCGCTCGGTGCCGCGTACTCAGCACCCGGGTTGGTTCGTGCCGACCAGACGATGATCTGGATCGCGGCAGGCGTCACCGCAGGGTCGCGCGCTGTCCGCCTGCGGGAGAAACCCGCGTCCCAGATATCCCATCAGCCGGACGTGCGGGGCGGCGTCGTCGGGGGCATCGATGGCGGGGCCGAACATGCCGGGCCGGCGGTAGGGGTCGATGCCGCCGGTGGGGTCCGACCAGGCAGCCAGGTCGGCGCGGGCCGCCCGGTCGCAGGCGGTTGCCGACTCCGTGCCGAGCCAAGGAGACCGCGGTCAGTGGTTGATCGCGGACGGGGTGGCGGTGCGCGGCGTCGTTCGCACGCGGGCGGCGATCAGCGCGGTGGCCGCCACCCTGGTGAGCACCATGGTCAACGCCATCAGGACGAAGGCAGCGGTCCAGGCGTCCGCTCCGGTGAACTGGTGGGTGATGGAGAACCGCGCGATCGCCTCCGGATACCAGTGGTCGGCGCCGTAGGCGAACAGCATCCGGCCGCCGATCACGGCGATCCACAGGGCCGCATAGGCGATGCCGGCGGTCGCGACTACTCGGCCGTCGGAGGTCTGCTCGACCCGAACCAGGAATGCTGCGGCCAGGCCGAGCGCGACACCGACGGCGGCGCCGACCAGTTCCAGTGCCGCATCGTTCTCCGCCGTCGGGAGGTCCTGCAGGAACCAGCACCCCACGGCGGCGACGATCAGGACCGGCAGCAGGATGCGTTGCCGGGTCAACGTTTTCGTGCCGAGGTTGCTGTACAGGATGTAGCCGATCAAGGCCAGGTTGAGCAGGTACTGACTGGTGGACACTGAGGCCTCCGCAGGGGTGGTGAGTTGGTGGGTTCACCGTGCCCGCAGCGGCCCGATCGGCCATCGCCGCGCGGATTGATTCCGCCGGTGGCGCCGCTCCACCCGTGGGTGGAGACGACCGGCGTGACGTCCACCGTCGCGGTGATGACTCGGCGGCCGGACACGTCCTACCGTCTCAGCAGTGCCGATCGTTTTCGATGACCGGCGTGTCCTGAGGGAGGCGATGATGCTGGGTCCGCCGGCCGCACGTACCGCGGCGCCGCGGGTGAGCGACCTGCGCCGGTTGCTGGTCGGAGCGGGTTGGGTGGCGGCGGCGGTGATCGTGGTCAGCACCGTGACCAACGGGCTGCCCGACGGCACTGCGGCGGCGACCGCCACGGTGACTCTGACCGTGATCGCGCTCGTCATGTGGCTCGTGTCGCTGGCCCCTGACGTCACCGACACCCGGTTGCTCACCGGCTGTTTGGTCGGTACCGGGGTGGCCGGAGCGGTCCTGGACGTACTGCGCCCGTCGGGCCCCGGTTACATCCTGGCGTTCATGGCGGTGGCCGGGATGGGTCTGCGGCTGCCGCCGCGGGCGGGTCTGATCGCCGGCGGCGTCGTGGTGCTGACAGCCGGTGCCGCGGAGGCGTACACCTCGGAGAACCCGTTGAGCTCGGCGCTGAACTTCGCGATCGGCGCCGGGTTCGTGTTCTTGGCATCGACCTTCGCGGCGGTCAACCGGGACGCGCACACTCAGGCCGAGGACCTGCTGGCCCAGGAGGCCGCCACCCGGGCCGCCCGGGAGGAGACGGCGGTGCTCGCCGAACGATCCCGGCTGGCCCGGGAGCTGCACGACGTGCTCGCCCACACCCTGTCCGGCCTGGCCGTCCAACTGGAGGGTGCGCGCCTACTGGCCCAGCACACCGGCGCCGACCCACGGCTGACGCACCAGGTCAGCACCGCACAACGGCTCGCCCGGGACGGTATGGCCAACGCCCGACGGGCGGTCGCCACTCTCCGAGGGGAAAGCCTGCCCGGGCCGGAACAACTCCCGGACCTGGTCGACCACACCCGCCGATCCGCGGGCCTACCGGTGACGTTCACCCACACCGGCGACCCGCAGCCGCTGCCGCCGGAGATCGGTCTGGCCATCTACCGGGCGGTGCAGGAGGCGCTGACCAACACCGTCAAGTACGCCGGTCGCGGCGCCAGCGCCGCGGTGACGGTGCTCTGGGAGCCCCGGCACGTCATCGCCGAAGTCGTCGACTCCGGCGGGGACGGCACGTCCGCCGGGTTGCCGTCGGGTGGGTTCGGGCTGGGTGGCTTGGCCGAACGAGCCGCGCTGGCAGGCGGGCGCCTGGAGGCCGGGCCGACCGAGAACGGTTGGCGGGTGCGCCTGACCATGCCCATCACCGCGGCCCGCCGGCAGCAGCCCGTCGCCGGTAGCCCAGCGACAGCACCAGCACCAGCACCGGAGGACCACGGATGACCACCTCGACCACCCCTGACCGGCCCGGTCCCGACCGGCCGATACGGGTCCTGGTGGCCGACGACCAGAAGGCGGTGCGCGAGGGGCTGGCTTTGATGCTCGGCCTGCTGGACGGCATCGAGGTCACCGGAACGGCCGTCGACGGTGCCGATGCGCTGCGGCAGGTCGCCGCTGCGAACCCCGACATCGTGCTGATGGACCTGAACATGCCGACCCTGGACGGTGTCGAGGCCACCCGCCGGCTCACCGAAACAGGCAGCAGGACCCGGGTTGTCGTGCTCACCACCTACGCCGACGACGACTGGGTGTTCCGTGCCCTGCAAGCGGGAGCGCGCGGGTTCCTCACCAAGGACGCAGGTGCCGAGGAGATCCGGCACGCCGTGCTCACCGTCGCGGCCGGGCAGGCCCAGCTCGATCCGTCCGTCCAACGCCGGCTCCTGGACGCCCTCGCCTCGGGAGCGCACGTCGGCACCTCCGCCACCGCACAGCCGACACCTCCCGATGACGGGCTCACCGCCCGGGAGGAACAAGTCCTGACCGAGGTCGCCAAGGGCCTGACCAACCGGGAGATCGCCCTCTCGTGGTTCGTCTCCGAGGCCACCGTGAAGACGCACATCAACCACCTGCTGGCCAAGACCGGCTGCCGGGACCGCGCCGCGCTCGTCGCGTACGCCTACCGCACCGGACGGGTGGACGCCCGCTGAACCAGCGGGCGGCCACCGAATGTGCCCCTGGTCGTCCCGATCCGGCACCCGGTCTCCACCCGTGGGTTGAGCTCGCCCGAGCAGCCAATCAACCCGTCCGGCGATGTCCCGGCGCGCCGTCCCGGAAACACTGGACGCGTCCCCGACTCCTCCTACTCCGCTCAGAGGTGTTGACCATGAACGCTTTTCGCCCAACTCAGCAGGCCACCGCGGCAGACCGGATGGTGCAGACCGCGAACACCCCGGTCGTCGCCCGCACGTCACGGCCGGTCGACCTCATCCTGATCTGCGGTGCGATGTTCCTGCTTCCCTGGGTGGTCTGGGGCTCCGCTATCGCCCAGGCCGACGGCCTGATCGAATGGCGGATACCGCAGGGCCTGGCGCTCTGGGTCCTCACCCCTTCGATCCTCACCGTCACCGCCCTCGTCGGTGGTCGGGACGCCCTGCTCGACCTCGGCCGCCGTCTCGTTCGGTGGCGGGTGCCGATGCGGGCCTACGTGCTGGCCGTTGCCATCCCCGCGGGCATCGCGGCGGCTGTGGTGATCGTTGCCGCGGCCGCCGGCCTTGACTTGCAGCTCGGAACGACGATGACCCTGCCGGCCGCGCTGGTGTACCTGGTCTACGGCACCGGGTTGTTCCTGCTCACAGAGGAAGCCGGGTGGCGCGGCCTGTTGCTGCCCAGGATGCAGTACCGGTGGTCGCCCCTTCTGGCCAGCCTGCTGCTGGGTGCCGTGTGGGGGGTGTGGCACCTGCCGCTGTTGTCGGTGCCCGGCGCACCCGACAACGGCCTCCCGCTCCCCGCCTTCCTGCTGCTGATCACCGCGACCAGTGTGCTGATCACCGGGGTCACCACCATCGCCGGTGGCAGCGTCCTGCTGGCCGCGCTGTTCCATGCCACGGTCGACGCCGCGTACTCCCTCACCGGGGTGGTCGGTGCCGACCACACCATGATCTGGATCGCGGCCGGCGTCAGCACCATCGCCGCCGCCTCGATGGTGATCGGCACCCGCGGCACCCTGTTCCGGCCGGCCCCGACCGCTGCAGTCCGTCCCTCGCGCTGATCGGCCTCCTGTTGACGCAGGAACGCCTCGATCGAGCAGCCGGGCGTTTGCGCGACCTCGCGTCGTACATTCCGTCAGGAGCCGGAACCGACGCGTCGCCCGGACTACGCTCTCGCACCCTGGTCGGTGAGCAGACCGTCTCAGACGCCGCCGACCAGGTCGACGCTGATGTCCCACAACCGCCGCGCGGCCGCCTCGTCCCTCGCCGCGGGCGCCGGCTTCTTCGGCTTGCTGTTCGCGAAATACCGCCCCGTCACCGTCGCCACGTCCGGGGATGACGCCAGGTAGATCGACGTCTCCGCACCCTGCTCCGGGCTCTTCAGCAGCCACTTCCCCAGCGGCAGAACCAGTTTCTGCAGCCGCCCCGGATCCTCGGACCCGAAGCCGGTGCGGACGACCCCGGGATGCAGGGCGTTCGCCGTGACACCGCGATCGGCGAGCCGGCGGGCGAGTTCGTCGCTGAACAGCACGTTCGCCAGCTTCGACTGGTTGTACGCGCGGGCGCCGGAGTAGCTGCGCGCCCCCTGCAGGTCGTCGAAGTCGATGCGGCCCATCCGGTGTGCATCGGAGGACACCGTCACGACGCGGGCCGGCGCGCCGGCGATCAGTTGTTCCAGCAGCAGGTTGGTGAGCAGGAACGGCGCCAGGTGATTGAGCGCGAACGTCCGCTCCAAGCCGTCCGCCGTGACGTGCCGACTGTTCCAGTACCCGCCGACGTTGTTGACCAGGACGTCGATCCGGGGATACCGCTCCGACAGTTCGGCCGCCAACCGGCGCACCTCCTGCAGCGACGACATATCCGCGACGAAGGCGTCGACGGCCGCGCCCCTGTCGCCGATCTGAACAGCCGCCGCCTCCGCACGAGCGGCGTCCCGGCCGGTGATGGCGACCGTGGAACCCATCCGGGCAAGGCCGGTGGCGGTCGCCTTGCCGATGCCGCCGGTGGCCCCGGTGACCACGACGGTTTTGCCCGTCATCGAGGCACTTTCCCTGGTGACCATGTCGACCCTTCGGTGCATGTTGTGGGCACCCGCTCGCGGGCCCTTGCCGACAACCCTGCCACCGCTGGCAGGACGCTGGCCCAAACCCAGCCCGGGTGGCGCGGCGTCGCGGGTGATCACCGCTTCTGTACATCCGCTGCTGTCCAGGACCCTCATCGGTACAGAAACGGTGATCACCGGAGTCGGACGGCGCGGGACCGGCTGGCACAGTGATCACCCGTGCCCGCCCCACCCCCGGCCGCCCCCGGACCGAGCCTGAACCGGCAGATCCTGCGGCTTGCCGTCCCCGCGCTCGGCGCACTTCTCGCGGAACCGACGTTCCTGCTGGTGGACGCCGCGATCGTCGGGCACCTCGGCACGGAGCAGCTGGCCGGCGTCGGGATCGCGTCCGTCGTTCTGGGCACGCTGGTCGGCCTGTCGGTGTTCCTCGCCTACGGCACGACGGCGCAGGTCGCCCGCTCGCTCGGTGCCGGGCTGGCCGACCGTGCGCTGCGTTTCGGCATCGCCGGGCTGTATCTCGCCGTGCTCATCGGCTGCCTGGTGCTGCTGGTCGGCTGGCCGCTCTCGCCCGGTGTCATCGACTGGTTCGGCGCGGACCCGGCCATCTCCGACTACGCCGTGACGTTCCTGCGACTGTCGTTGATCGGGCTGCCGGCGATGCTGACGGTCCTGGCCACGACCGGTGTGCTGCGCGGGCTGCAGGACACCAGGACCCCGCTCGTGGTCGCGGTCGCGGGCGCAGGGCTGAATGTCGGGCTGAACCTGTGGCTGGTGATCGGCCTGCAGCTCGGAGTGGCCGGCTCCGCGATCGGCACCGTCATCACCCAGACGCTGATGGCCGTGGCGCTGGTCGCGGTCGTCGTCCGGGAGGCCCGCCGCGCCGGCGCGCCGCTGACCCCGCATGCCGGCCTGATCCGGGGCGCCGGGCGCGCCGGGGTGCCGCTGTTCGTCCGAACGTTGACCCTGCGCTTGGCGATCATCGTGACGACCGTGGTGGCCACCCGGCAGGGGGTCGTCGCGCTCGCCGCCCAGCAGGTGGTGCTGGCGATCTGGAACTGGCTGGCGCTGGGGCTGGACGCGCTGGCGATCGCCGCGCAGGCGCTCACCGGCAAGGCGCTCGGCGAGGGCGATCGACCGGCGGCGCGGGCGTTGACCCGGGCGATGCTGCGGTGGGGGGTGTGGGCGGGAGTGGTGATCGGGGCGGCCGTTCTGCTGGTGCACGCCGTGGCCGGCGCCGCCTTCTCACCGGATCCCGCTGTCCGCGCGGCCGTCGCCGCCGGACTGATCGTGGTCGCGGTCTCGCAGCCGCTGTCCGGGTGGGTGTTCGTGCTGGACGGGGTGCTGATCGGCGCCGGTGACGGCGTCTACCTGGCCGGTGCGGGGGTCGTGACGCTGGTCGTGTACCTGCCTGCCGCGGCGGCCGTCGCGGTGTTCGCGCCCGGCGGTGCGGCGGGCCTGGTGTGGTTGTGGGTCGCCTTCACCGTGGCCTTCATGGGAGCCAGGGCCGTGACGCTGGGCCTGCGGTACCGCGGCGACCGGTGGATGGTCACCGGCGCGGGGAGCTGAGCGGCATGCGGCGCGCCTGAGCTGGGGCCGGGGTGGTAGCGCGCAGGTGGCGCGCCGGGTCACCTCGCCCGGGCGAGCGAGTCCTGAGCCGCCGGCACGCAGCGTTACTCGGCTGCCGTACGCGCTGCTCTTGTTCCACCGAGAGCAAGGCGCACGAAGCCCGAGTGAGGGCCGCGCGTTTCGTCCGGCTTGCCACCGCGATCCCCGCAGTGCTCGACTGGGCGTCATGGAATCCAACGCAGTGGTGGCGGTGACGGGCGGCAGCGGGAAGCTGGGCCGAGCCGTCGTCAAAGATCTTCTCGCGAACGGCTACACGGTTGTCAATCTCGACCGGGCGGCGGCGCCCGACTCGGGCGCGCTGTTCGTTCGGGTGGACCTCACCGACTACGGGCAGACGGTCGCCGCACTGCAGGGCGTCGACGACCGGTACGACCGGATCGACGCCGTCGTTCACCTGGCTGCGATTCCCGCGCCCGGGCTGACCACCAACTCCGCGACGTTCGAGAACAACATCACCGGCACCTATCACGTGTTCGAGGCCGCCCGGGCGGCGGGCATCAAGACGATCGCCTGGGCGTCCAGCGAGACGGTGCTCGGCCTGCCGTTCGGGCCGTCATCACCGCCGCCGTACATCCCGGTCGACGAGGAGTACCACCCCCGGCCGCATTCGGCGTACTCGCTGGCGAAGACCCTCGAGGAGGAGATGGCGCTGCAGTTCTGCCGGTGGGATCCGGAGCTGTCCATGACCGGGCTGCGGTTCTCCAACGTGATGGAGCCCGCCGACTACGCAGACTTCCCCGGCTATGACGCAGATCCGGCCGCCAGGGTGTGGAACCTCTGGGGCTACATCGACGCCCGGGACGGCGCTCAGGCGGTCCGGCTGGCGTTGCGCGCGTCGCGGCCGGGCAAGGACGTCTTCATCGTCGCGAACGCCGACACGGTGATGAGCCGCAGCAGTGCCGAGCTCGCCGCCGAGATGTTCCCCGACGTACCGCTGCGCAAGGAACTCGCCGGGACGGAAACCATGTTGAGCATCGACAAGGCCCGCCGCGTCCTGGGTTTCGAGCCGCAGCACAGCTGGCGGAACCAGGCCGGAGCATGACCCGCGACCCGCTTGCGAAGACCCTGCTGGCCGGCGGCGTGCTGGCCGGACCGCTGTTCCTCACCACCGCGCTGGTGGAGGGGGCCTGTCGCCCCGGGTATCGCCCGCTGCGTCATCCCGTGAGCTCACTGGCCCTCGGCCCGCGGGGACGCGTGCAGACCGCGAACTTCGTGGTGGCCGGCACCCTGTACGGCGGAGCAGCAATCGGTCTGGCCCGTTCCGGCCGAACGGAAGGTGGAATCGCCGTGCCCATCCTGGTCGGCGCGGGCGCGCTGGGCCTGATCGGGGCCGGCGTCTTCACCGCCGACCCGGTCAGTGGTTACCCGCCCGGCACGCCGGACCAGCTCACCGATCGAACGAGGACCGGGCTCCTGCACGATCTGGCGTCGGTTCCGACGTTCGTGTGCCTGCCGGCCGCCGCCTTTCTCGACGCCCGGCGGTCCTGGCGGCAGGGGCGGCGCTGGTGGGCGCTGTACTCGGCGAAATCGGGCGCGGCCGCGCTCGTCGCCGTTGCGCTGGCCTCGGCGGGATTCGGTCAGCAGCCGCGACTGGTGGACCGGGCCGGGCTGTTCCAGCGGCTCTTCGTCGGCATCACCTTCGGCTGGCTGACCTTGCTCACTGCCCGCCGGCTGCGGGGTCGCCGGAGCTGACCGCGACCGACGTTTACGATCTTGCCCAGCGCCGTCCACCACGAGCGCACGGACCGGTGCGGAACGGGGAACAACCATGCAGGTTCTGCGCCCGGTGGTCAACGTCTTCTACTTCGTCGACGATCTGCCGGCGGGGATCGACTGGTACCGGCAGCTTCTCGGTACGGAGCCGGTGGAGAACCGGTCCCAGCTGGCCATGTTCGATGTCGGCGGGGCGCGGCTCACCGTGCATGTGGCGGACGAGTTCAACACCGGCGGCGGCACCACCGGGTCCGTCGCCTACTGGGACGTCGACGACGTGGATGCCGTCGTCGCGGGCTGCGTGCAGCGGGGCGGGACCGCGCACCGCGGGCCGAAAACCATCTTCAGTGGTGAGCGGCTGTCCCAGCTGCTCGATCCGTTCGGCAACCTGATCGGCTTTCGGCAGGCTCCGTCAGCAGGCTGACCTGACCTGACGGGCGGGCCCAGCGGGTGGAAGGCGAGAACGAGAAATGTCAGCTCCGCCGGCGACACCGAGCGACCGTCCGCCGCCGGCCATTGCTCGATCGGGACATCGGCTCCAGGGACACGAGGGCGGTCTGGCCGCTGCCGGAGGTCACCCTCCTCGACGGCAGCGATGTCGATCCGGTGCTGGTCAGCCAGCGCTATCAGGTGCCGAGCGATCGACAACACGAATTCCTCACGGCGATGGCGGACGTCAAGCGGTCAGGGTCGGAGCACCGGCGTCAGATCGGCCACCTCCTTGTCCGGCCGCAGACCGCGCCAGCTCGGGGCACGCAGCCGGCCGTCCGGCGTCCATTCGGTGTAGGTGACCTCGCCTACCAGCGTTGGCTCCACCCAGTGCGCATCCCTGGCGTCCACCCGGGGCACCGTGTCCGCCACCGGCGAGGTGCTGCGGTGCAACGGTTGCAGTGTGGTCATCAGCTGGTCGAGCACCGCATCGGTGAAGCCGGTGCCGACCTTGCCGGCGTACCGTAGCCGGCCGTCGGAGTCCGGAACCGCCACCAGCAGGGCGCCCAGCGAGCCGGCCCGGCGGCCGGCACCGGGTCGCCAGCCGACGATCGCCACCTCGACGTCATCGAAGTTCTTGATCTTCAGCCAGCTCCGGGAGCGCTTGCCGGGCAGGTACAGCGAGTCGGCCCTCTTCGCGACGATTCCCTCCCACTTGAGATCGACGCTGTGCTGCAACGCCTCTGCGACCGGACCCGGTAGTTGCGGGGGGACGAGGCAGACCTCGCCGGACACCGGCAGCACCTCGAGGATCCGGCGGCGATCGTCATACCGCTTGTTCAGCAACGAGACTCCGTCCAGGTGCAGGACGTCGAACAGCCAGAACTGCACCGGAACGCTCTGCCGCACCCGGGCGACGTCGCGGGCAGCCGCCAGGTTCATCCGCTGCTGTAGCTGGTGGAAGCTGGTGCGCCCGTCCTTCAGCGCAACGATCTCGCCATCGAGGACGCCGGTGTGCCCGGCCAACAGCTCGGTCAGCACCTGCAGCTCGGGATAGGCGTGGGTGAAGTCGTTCCCGGCCCGGCTGTGCAGCTGCAGGCCGCGACTGCCGAACGTTGCCAGCGCCCGGATGCCGTCCCACTTGCCCTCGAACCGCCAGGCATCGTCACCGCCGATCTGATCTGCGGTGGCCGCGGTGGCAAGCATCGGGCTGAGGTCTGCGGGCGGATCGGGCGGCCGTGATCGCCGGTGGTTGCCGGCCGTCCGGTCCGTAGCGCCGGAGTCGCCGCTGGCGGATAACTGAGGCTTCCGAGACGTGTCGTCGGAGGAGGCACCGTGCGCCCGGTCGGTGCTGTCGTTGCCGTCCCGCAGATAGGCCGGCCCGTCGGCGCTCTGGTCCTTCATCCGGTTCATCAGCCAGGAATTGTCCCGAGTGCGGATGAGCACGTACCGGCCGTGTGCCCGCTGCCCGTGCAGGACGATCATGATTTCGTTGTCGCGCCACTTCTCGGTGGAATACGTGCCGGCGTCCCAGATGCTGACCGTGCCGCCGCCGTACTCGCCGCGCGGGATGATGCCCGCGAAATCGGCGTAGTCAAGGGGATGGTCCTCGGTCTGCACGGCGAGCCGGCCCTGCCCGGTCTCCGGTGGGATGTTCTTCGGCACCGCCCAGGACACCAGCACACCGCCGCGCTCCAACCGGAAGTCGTAGTGCAGCCGCCGCGCGTGGTGCTCCTGGATGACGAACGTGTTGTCGTTGCCGTGCGGCAGGAACCCGGGCTCCGGCACCGGTTCCGGCGTCTTCGCGGCCGACCGCATGGAGCGGTACCGGTCCAACTTGTGATCGGGAACAGCGCCGTTGCCCGGAGCGCTCCCGGTCTGTTCGCTGCCGGTCGAAGCGGTTTCGGCAGGAGCGCGCCCGGTCGACGCGCTCTTGGTCGACGCGCTCTTGGTCGACGCGCTCTTGGTCGACGCGCTCCCTTTCGACTCGGTCCCGGTCGACGCGCTCTTCGGCGACGCGGCAGCCCGGCGCGAGCCGGTCCGCGCAGACCGGCCCGGCGCTCGGCTCTCGGCGCCGTCGTTGTCGCCGCTCTCCAGGCCCTGCATCGGGTCGGGCGCCGCCGCCAGCAGGTCCAGCACCTCGCGGTAGTCCAGCTGCCGGAGCTCCGGATCCGCCAACTCCTCCCAGGTGCGCGGCGCGGCGACCATGGGCCGGTCGCGCCCGCGGAGCGAATACGGCGCGATCGTCGTCTTCGAGCCGTTGTTCTGCGACCAGTCGATGAAGACCTTCCCCGGCCGGAGCGCCTTCGCCATCTTCGACACGACCCTGCCCGGCATCTCCGCCTCGATGGCCTCGGCGATCTCCCGGGCGAAGTCCGAGGCCTCGTTGGACGTCATCGAACCGTCGAGCCGGCCGTACAGATGAATGCCCTTGGAGCCACTGGTCACCGGGACGAGCGGACCGTCGATCCTGGCGCGCACGGCACGGGCGACCACGGCGCAGTCGGCCAGCCCGACGCCGGGCCCGGGATCGAGGTCGAACACCACCCGGTCGGGCCGGACGTCGTCGAACCCGCGTTCGTCCACATTCCGGGACGCCGCGTCGGCGCCCACCACCGGGTCGAGATCGGGGAACCGCCACTGCGGGACATGCAGTTCGAGGGCGGCGACCTGGCCGCACCAGGCCAGCGTCGCGGGCGAGTCGACGACGGGATAGGACTTCGGCCCGTCGGAGTGCTGGATGACCCGGCGGGTCACCCACGACGGCACGCCCTTGCCGATGTCCTTGTGGAAGAACGGGGTGGTGTTGACGCCGTCGGGCCACCGCTTGCGGGTGACGGGGCGCCCGGCGAGATGCGGGATCATCGCATGCGCGACTTCGGCGAAATACGCTATGACGTCCGATTTCGTGGTTCCGGTCGCCGGATAGAACACTTTCCGCAGCCGGGTGAGGGCGAGCCGGTGCCCGGCAAGTTCGATGGTGGCGGAATCGCCCGGCACGCCGCACACCTCCTGTTGATCTTTGCTCGCTCACCGTCGACAAGCGGGTATCGGTCTGGATCGGTCAATGCAGAAGGTCCATCATGGGCACATGCGATCGATCTGGAAAGGTTCCGTGGCGTTCGGACTGGTCAACGTCCCGGTCAAGGTGTACGCCGCCACCGAAGAGAAGGATGTCCGGTTCCACCAGGTCCATGCCCAGGACGGCGGGCGAATTCGGTACAAAAGGGTCTGCGACATCGACGGCGAAGTGGTCGAATACGCCGACATCGCAAAGGCCTACGAGAGTGACGACGGCCAGACCATCATCCTGACGGACGACGATTTCGCGCAGTTGCCGGTCAATGCCAGCCGGGAGATCGAGGTGTCGAGCTTCGTGCCGGCCGACCAGATCGACCCGTTGTACTTCGACAAGAGCTACTACCTGGAGCCGGCGTCGTCGTCGACCAAGGCCTACAAATTGCTGCTGCGCACCTTGGAGCAGACGGACCGGATCGCGATCGTCAATTTCGCGCTGCGGCAGAAGACCAGGCTGGCGGCGATGCGGGTGCGCGACGATGTGCTGGTGATCCAGACGCTGCTCTGGCCGGACGAGGTGCGGGCCGCGGAATTCCCGTCGCTCGACGAGTCGGTGACGATCAAGCCGGCGGAACTGAAGATGGCCTCCATGCTGGTCGACAGTTTCGCCGACGATTTCCGTCCCGAGGACTACACCGACGAATACCGGGTCGAGCTGCAGCAACTGATCGAGGCGAAACTCGAAGGCGGAGAGGCATTCCCGACGCCGGAGAAGGAAGAGGAGGGCGAGGACGCCGAGGTGGTCGACCTGCTGGCCGCGCTGCAGCGCAGCGTGGAGCGGCACAAGGCCGACACCAAGGGCGACGGCGAGAGTTCAGGGCGCGGGCGGAGCTCGGCCGCCAAGTCGTCATCGGGCTCCGGCCGCACCAGCCGCTCGCGGGCGAAGGCCGACAGCGACGGCGAGAAGTCCGACGGCGCCAAGGAAACCGCTTCGAAGGCCGGCAAGACGACGACCCGCAAGCCGCGAACGAAGGCCGCCGGCTGAGCCGTCCGAGCAATGAGCCGCCTGCCCGGATCGGCGCCACATCCACGTCATGGCAAACGCGCCTACTCCAGTGTTCGCTGCGCGGCGTGCTGCACCACGTCGGTCAGCCGGCCGCGGCGGGCGAACTCCCCGCGTTGCAGATCCGCGCCGGTGCCGGTGCGGCGGAGCCGGCCGAGTTGTTCCAGCACGAATTCCAGGTCGTCGTTGGCCCGCAGCGCGGCCAGCACGTGTTCGACCAACCCATCGACCATCGCCCACCCCGGGGTCAGGTCGTGGGTGCGGTAGTCGAACAGTGAGCCGGCCAGCCCGAAGCGGGCGGCCCGCCAGTTGGCGCCGCGCAGCACGTCGACCCGGATCGCGGGCACCGGCTTGCCGTGCTGCCATTCGGCGACGGCGGTGTCAACCAGACCACGCGCCAAGGCGGCGATGAGCGCGGCGTCCCGGACGTCCGTACAGACATCGGGGACCCGGATCTCCAGCGTCGGGTAACGGGCGGACAACCGGGCGTCGAAGTAGATCATCCCGTCGTCCAGCGCAGCGCCGGTGGCAAGCAGGCCGGCGATCGCGCGTTGGTACCCGCCGACGTCGATGAAGGGATCGGTCGGTCCGGCGCTCGGCCAGTGCCCCCACACGATGGACCGGTAGCTGGCGTAGCCGGTGTCCTTGCCCTGCCAGAACGGCGAGTTCGCCGACAGCGCGGTGAGCACGGGCAACCAGCCGCGGATCCGGTCCAGCGCGGCGACCCCCTCGTCGGCGGACGAGACCGAGACGTGGATGTGCTGACCGCAGGTGAGCTGCTCCCGCGCGATGATCCCGAACATGTCGACCATCCGGTCGTACCGGTCGTTCGGAGTCGCGGTCGGCCGGACCTTGAACGGACTGGTGGCGACGGCCACCACGTGCACTCCGGTGCTCCCCGCCGCGGTCGCCAGCGATCGGCGCAACTCCAGCAGCTCGTCCTGCAGGGCCTTGATGTCGACCGTCGGCGAGGAACCGATCTCGGCCTGTTCCATCTTGAATTCCTGCTCGACGCGGCTGTCGGCGCCGAGCCATTCCTGCGCGGCCTCCAGCACGCTCGCGCCCGCGGATGCGGGCCGGCCGTCGACCGGGTCGACGAGCATCAATTCCTCTTCGACACCCACGGTCCGCTTGGTCACCGGCATAGTGTGCCCGCCAAATGTTTCGCGCATCGTTCGCAGGGGCCCGCGGATCGGCGGTCGCAGCGATGGGCAGGGACGCAGCAGACGGGCACGATTGCGATATGGGAAGTGACTACCGATTCGTCACCGTCTGGCGGGTGGCAGACAGCATTCCGGCGGTGCGGGCGGGCCTTGAGGTCTGGAGCGTCGAGCACTGCCGGGCCATTCTCCGGGTGATGGGGATCGATCCGGACTCCGGGGGCATTCGTGTTCCGGACGACCCGAGGCTGCTCACTTCGCTTTTAGGTGTGCGCCGCGGGCGCGCTGACCTGGCGTTCCTGGACGAGATCACTCCTGTGCTCACTCCGCCGAGCGGCGGGACGGGACCCGTTGGGGCCCAGCTACCATGATCGAACGGCGGCGCTGACGTGAGCGTCGTCGACGACCCGATTGCCCGTCCTTCTCTCCTGCACGCACCCTCGCCCACTGTCCGCCCGGCGGACGCAGTGACCCGGCACCGACGACACCCGACAACAGACAGGCAGTCAATGGCACCGGCGAATGAGCTCGGCAAGGACAACGGCGGCGAGTTCGTCAGGGACTCGCGTTACATCAGCACCCGGATCACCACCGACGCCCGGGACGGCTACCCGGTGGAGCCGGGCCGGTACCGACTGGTGGTGGCCCGGGCCTGCCCGTGGGCGACCCGCTCGACGATCGTCCGCCGACTGCTGGGCCTGGAAGGCGTCATCTCGCTGGGCGTCTGCGGCCCGACCCACGACGAGCGGAGCTGGACCTTCGACCTCGACCCCGGCGGCGTGGACCCGGTTCTGGGCATCGAGCGCCTGCAGCAGGCGTTCCTGGCCAGGGACCCGGAGTACGCGCGGGGCTTCACGGTGCCGGCGATGGTCGAGGTCTCGACGGGTCAGGTGGTGACCAACGACTACCCGCAGATCACCCTCGACCTGTCCACCCAGTGGCGGGAGTTCCACCGGGAGGGTGCCCCGGAGCTGTACCCGGAGGCGCTGCGGGCGGAGATCGACGCCGTCAACGAGGTGGTGTTCTCCGACGTCAACAACGGGGTGTACCGGTGCGGTTTCGCGGGCAGCCAGGAGAGCTACGACCGCGCCTACGACAGGCTGTTCAGCCGGCTTGATTGGCTGTCCGACAGGCTCACCAACCAGCGATACCTGGTGGGCGACACCATCACCGAGGCGGATGTTCGGCTGTTCACCACGCTGGCCAGGTTCGACGCGGTGTATCACGGGCACTTCAAATGCAACCGCAACAAGCTCACCGAGCTGCCGGTGCTGTGGGCCTACGCCCGAGATCTGTTCCAGACGCCGGGATTCGGCGACACCACCGACTTCGTGCAGATCAAGCAGCACTACTACAAGGTGCACACAAACATCAATCCGACGCTGATCGTGCCGAAGGGCCCGGACCTGTCGGGCTGGTTCGAGCCGCACGACCGGGCGGAACTGGGCGGACGGCCGTTCGGCGACGGCACCCCACCGCCGAGCCCGCCGGTGGACGAGATGCTCACCGCATCCTGGTCATGGACCCCGGAATCTGTTGGCCGTCAACGCATCTCCAGCGGCTGAGCCGTCGACTCGAGCACGCTGAGCCACAGATCGCCGTCCGGTGCGACCTGGTTCCGCACCGAGACGACGATGTCGATCGGGACGTGCACGAACCGGTTGTGCCGACGCCCGACGACCATGTCGGTCCGGCCGGCCATCCCGGCGTGCGCGGCCGCCTGGGCAAGCCGGACGCAGTACACCGCGTCGTGCGCCTTGGCGGGCACCGAGCGGATGGCATAGCCGGGTTCGACGTACTTCAGGGTCAGATCGGTGCCCACCGAGGCGAAGTGCTCGGTGATCGCCGCCTCCAGGAAGCGCCCGATGCTGCCCAGCGACCGGTTGCCGGAGGCATCGGTGCCCGAGGTCGGGGTGGGCAGCAGGTACTGACCGGCGCCCTCGGCCACCACCACGACGGCGCTGCCGCGGTCCGCTACCCGCCGCTCCAGTGCGGCAAGGAAGCCGGATTCCCCGGTCAGCGCGAAATCCACCTCGGGGATGAGCACGAAGTCGGCGTGGTGATTGGCCAGCGCCGCATAGCAGGCGATGAACCCCGCATGACGGCCCATCACCGTCACCAGACCCACGCCGTTGATCGCCGACTGCGCCTCCACCTGGGCGGCGGCGATCGACTCGGCCGCCACCGTGAACGCGGTCTGGAAGCCGAAACTCTGCCCGATGAAAGGGATGTCGTTGTCGATGGTCTTCGGGATGCCGATGATGCCGATGGGCAGATCCCGGCGACGGCACTCCGCGGCGATCCGGCCGGCCCCGCGCATCGAGCCGTCGCCACCGATGACGAAGAGGATGTCGATGCCCAGGTCGACCAGCCGGTCGACCATGACCGCGGAATCCTGCGCGCCGCGGGAGGTGCCGAGTATCGTCCCGCCGTGGCGGTTGATGGTGCGCACCCGGTCCAGCGTCAGCGGCACGGGCTCGTATCCGAGATCCGGCACCAGACCGGCGAATCCGTTGCGGAAGCCGACGACATCGCTGACCCCGTAATGGGTGTGCAGCTCCATCACCAGACCGCGGATGACGTCGTTCAGCCCGGGGCACAGCCCGCCGCAGGTGACGACCGCCGCCCGGGTGGCACCCGGCGGGTGGAACAGCCGTCGGCGCGGGCCGCCGGGCTCCAGCGTCGGGACCTGATCGAGCGGCCCGTGCGACCGCAGCAGCGACACGGTGTCGTCGAACAGCACCCGGTCGTCCTCGGCCACGTAGTGGTCGTTGGTCGTCCGTCCCGCGACGTACTTGGCCAGCGCGGAGTCGTGCCGGCACTGCCCCAGCTGCATGACCTGGAGATCCTCGAGCCGCACCATCGGTCAAGCGTCCAGCGGCGGTGTGACCGCAATGTGTCGGGCGGGGAAACTCCGCGGCGGGGACCGTCCGGTCAGCCGGGCGCTCGGTGGTCCGCCGGGATCAGCTGGGCGGCATCATCGGCCGGTTCGCCGGTTCGGATCCGCCTGCGGGCACCGCCTGATCCGCGTCGGCGATCTGGGTGAGCACCCGGACCAGCGAGGGCTGCTCAGGGGTCGACCCGAAGCCGAACCGGACCGGCGGACTGACCGGCTGCAACTCGCCGAGGTCGATTCCGTCCAGCCGGGCGCTGACCGAACGGATCCGGTGCAGGTCCAAGGCCGCGTACCACTCCCGCCGGCCGTCACCGGCGGTGCCGCGGGTCCGGACACCATCCATCAGGAGCCTGGCGATGGGGTTTTGCAGCGTCACCCACCAGCGAGCCCGGGCCAGCCGGCGCGGCACCGCGAGCAGCAGATACCCCAGCGGCGGGCGGCCGTCGACGTCGAACGTCAGCGCCAACTCGTCGCTGCTGACCATCCACTTCTTGCCGTCCCGCACCCGCAGCACCGGGGTGACCCGCACCTCGTCGAACTGGTAGGTACCGGCGACGAAGTCGGCGAGCTCCCGCGTCGGCGCGAGCAGGATCCGGTGGCCGTCGCCGCGTTCGATCATCACGTCGGTGACGGACCCGTACGGCGACAGCGGCCACATCCCCACGACGATCCGGGTGCCGGACGTGGTCCCCATGCCGGCGATGGCGCCGTCGAACTTGAGCATCAGCTCACCGTAGGCGAGTGCCTGCCGCCCGGGCGACGACCAGCACACGCGGCCCTTCGTCACGCCCGACGTTCGGCCTGACTCAGCGTGCCGACGCCTTGCTCATGGAGCAGCAGGAGCAACGCGCACGGCAGCCGGGCAACGCGCAGCTGCGCGAGCGACGCCACGCCCTGGGGCCGTCGGGACGCGTCCGAACAACGTCGGTGGCCACCAGCCAACCGCCGCGGACGTGGCACCGTCCCCAGAGGTGTCGCAGCGCCGTCCCGGCAGGCCCCCCGAGGTGGCCCGCCGGGACGGCGACGAACCCCGCTCAGTTCGGGGCGTTCACCTGGTCGGTCGCGACCACCACGTGCCGCACCGGAACGCCGAACTGCTTGCGGGCCTGCTCCACCACGTCCTGACGCAACCAGCCCGAGTGCCCGTGGGCGTGCGTGGAGATGACGATCCGGTCCGGCGAGAACTCCTCGACCGCGGTCTCCAGCGCGTGCATCGGCCGGTGATCGCCCAGCTCACCGCTCGCGTGCAGGCCCTCTCCGCGGAGGATCTCCAGCGTCGAGTCCAGGCGCTCCTGGGCCGCCCTGGTGGTCTCCTCCCAGACCCATACGGCACCGGAGTGTTCCGCTTGGCCGGTGTCGACGGGGTTCGCCGGAACGCTGACGAAGTACTCCGCCTTGCCTTCGGCGTCGATCGCCCGCAGGGTGTCGATCAATTCGGTGGCCCCGACCGTCTGGTTGGCCAGCACCAACACCTTGGTTCCACCGGCCTGCGGCGCGTCATCGAAGTCCTGGCCGACCGAACCACCACGCCACTTGGTCAGCGCGTACAGCCCGAGCACGACGGCGAAGGCCAGCAGGCTGAGCAGCAACTGCGGGCGAACGGACGCGTCGGTGTACATCAGCACCAGCACGGCGAGCATCGCGACGATGGTGGCGATCGTCAGGAACGGGTAGAGCCACATCTTGACCTTGAGGTCCTCCGGCTTCGTCCGCCGGCGCAGCACCAGCTGGGAGATCGCGATCAGCAGGTAGACGAAGAGGATGATCGCGCCGGAGGAGTTCAGCAGGAACGCGAAGACGGTGTCCGGGGAAACCGCGGCGGCGATCACGCACAGGAAGCCGACGATGGTGGAGACCAGGATCGCGACCATCGGGACGCCGCGGCTGTTCACCGTGATGAACGAGACCGGTGCCTCCCGGCGCGCGGCGAGCACGAACAGCATCCGGGACGCGGTGTAGAGCCCGGAGTTCAGGCAGGACAGCACCGCGGTCAGCACGACGGCGTTCATCACGTGATCGGCGTACGGAATGCCCATCGCGGTGAGGGCGCTGACGTAGGGCGAGGCGCCCTCCTCGTTGGAATTCCACGGGAGGATGACGCACAGCAGGAAGATCGACCCGACGAAGAAGATGGCGATGCGGGTGATCACCGAGTTGGTCGCCTTGGCGATCGACCGGGCCGGATCCTTGGATTCCGCCGCCGCGACGGTGGCGATCTCCGCGCCCACCATCGAGAAGATCACCACCACGATGCTGGAGAAGACGGCACCCACGCCGAGCGGGAACAGTCCGCCGTGCGAGGTCAGGTTCGAGAAGTCGATCTCCTTGTCCGGCCAGATGCCGAACACGTACAGCGTGCCGAGCACCATGAACGCGACGATCGCGAACACCTTGATCCCGGCGAACCAGAATTCGAACTCGCCGTACGACCGCACCGAGAACAGGTTGGTCGCCGTCATCAGCACCATCAGGCCCAGGGACAGCAGCCACAACGGCGCGTCGATCCAGTAGGTGAGGATCTTTGCCCCGGCCACGGCCTCGAAGCCGACGACGATGACCCAGAAGTACCAGTACAGCCACCCGACCGAGAACCCTGCCCAACCGCCCAGGGCGCGCCTGGCGTAGTCGGCGAACGAGCCTGTCGACGGGCTGGCGACGGCCATCTCGCCGAGCATCCGCATCACCATGATGATCAGCACGCCGGTGATCGCGTAGGTCAGCCAGGCTGCCGGGCCGGTGTCCAGGATGACCAGCCCGGACCCGACGAACAGGCCCGCACCGATCACCCCACCGATCGCGATCATCGTCAGGTGCCGTTGATTCAGGCCCTTGTGCAGTTCTGCCGGTGCTGCCACGTCCGACCCCTTCCAGTTGTGACGCCCAGTAGGCGAGATTGCCCGCCTGGCTGGTCACAATGCTCCCTACCGACCGCCCGGGCAAGGCCGGAAACAGAGCGGAAACACCGGCCTGAACAGCGTCTTCTTCCGGTGGCGGACAATTCAGACAGGCGGTATGGAAGGCCCCAATGTGCCCCCACGCCGATCACATCCGGTGACGATGCATTGGTCCACTCGAGGGGTGGGTTTGTCGACCGCCGCACATCCGGTTGCCACCAGCCGTCCGGGCACATGCGGGTGAGGTCGGTGTCCTCAGGTGAGCGCCTGACCGGACACGGCGAACAGGACCACCGCGATCAGGGCGGTGGCGATGACGATCCCGAACAGCGCCCGACTCGCCGGCCGCTGCAGCGCCACCACGACCCCGGCGCCCGCCAACAGGACCAGTGCCCCGGCGGCCAGCCATCGCCACGGCGCAATCCCGTCACCATCTGCGGTTCCGAACAGGACGACCAGGCAGGCCGCCGCCAACAGGATCGGGCAGGTCACCGCGGTCGCGCGGGCGCCGATCCGGTGCGGCAGCCCGCGAACGCCGGTCTCCAGGTCGTCGTCGAGGTCAGGCAGCACGTTCGCCAGGTGCGCGGACACCCCGAACAGCGCGCCCATGATCACCGCCCACGGCGCCGGCCAGGCCGGATCCGGCGCTGACAGCGTGGCCACCGCGGGCAGGATCCCGAAGGCGATGGCGTAGGGCACGAAGGACGCGGCCGTCGCCTTGAGCCCGAGGTTGTAGGCCCACCCGCAGGCGACGACGGTCAACGCGGCCAGACCGGGTAACCAGCCCAGCGCCAGCGACAGCAGCACCGCGGCCAGCAGGGCCACCGCCGCGGCCGCGGCGACTGTTCGCGGCGAGACGGCGCCACGCGCGACCGGTTTGTCCGCGCGGGCGGTGGCCCTGTCGCGGGCGGCGTCGATCGCGTCATTGGACCAACCGATCGACAGCTGGCCGGCGAAGACGGCCGCGACCATCAGGGCGGCCCGGCCGAGCGACAGGCCGGCCAGCGCGGCGAGCCCGGCGCTGATCGCGGTGACGGCGATCGTCGGAATCGGGTGACAGGACAGCGCCAGGGCCCGGACGGCCCCCGTGACCGACGGTGCGGCCGGCGGGTGTTCGGCGATGACGACACCTCCTCGTGCACGGTGCTCAGGCAGTCCGGACACCGGTGACGACCCAATGCCGCAGGTGACGGCACTCGGTAGCGGTTCGCGGCCGATCACCGTCGGCCGGGTCCGCACCGCGCGGAGCGGCGTCAGCGTCACCGTACTGTGGCCTGCATGACCTGCCTTGCGGCCGTACACGCGGTACTTCCGCCCCACCGTTACCCGCAGGACAAGATCACCGAGGCGGTCGCCGAACAGGTCCTGTCGGAGGGCACCAACCACGAGGTGGTCCGCCGGATCCACACCAACACCCGGGTCGGTAGCCGCTATCTCGCACTGCCGCTGGAGCAGTATGCGCAGCTCGGCAGCTTCACCGAGGCCAACGACGCGTTCCTCGAGGTAGCCGTCGACCTCGCAGTGCAGGCGGTGACCGGCGCGCTGCGCGACGCCGGGATCAGGGCGGACGAGGTCGACGTCATCTTCTCCACCACGGTGACCGGGCTCGCTGTGCCCTCGCTGGAGGCGCGGATCGCGGCCCGGGTCGGCTTCCGTACAGACATCAAGCGCGTTCCGCTGTTCGGGCTGGGCTGCGTCGCCGGAGCCGCCGGCATCGGGCGACTGCACGACTACCTCCGCGGCTGGCCCGAGCACGTCGGCATCCTGCTGTCCGTCGAACTGTGCTCGCTGACGGTGCAGCGCGGCGACACCTCGATGGCGAACCTGGTGGCCTCCGGGCTGTTCGGTGACGGCGCGGCCGCCGTCGTCGCGGTCGGATCGGACCGCGCCGACCGGCTCGGCACCAGCGGACCCAGGGTGCTGGCCAGCCGCAGCCACCTGTACCCGGACACCGAGGGCGTGATGGGCTGGGACATCGGGTCCAACGGGTTCGGGATCGTGCTGACCGCCGAGGTGCCCGACCTGGTGCACCAGTACCTGGGCACCGACATTCGCGACATGCTCGCCGCGCACGACCTGACGGTGGGGGACATCGGCGCCTGGGTGTCGCACCCCGGCGGCCCCAAGATCATCGAGGCGATCGAGGAGGAACTCGGGGTCGGACCGGAAGCCCTCGAGATGACCTGGCGATCACTGGCGGAAATCGGCAACCTGTCGTCGGCGTCGGTGCTGCATGTCCTGCGGGACACCCTGCGGGACCGGCCGCCCCCGGCGGGCAGCCCCGGCGTGCTGATGGCGATGGGGCCGGGCTTCGCGTCGGAATTGGTGCTGCTGCGCTGGTAGCCGGTGATGTGCTGGACCATGGGACGGTCCCGCTGGTCTGGGTTGCCCGGCGGAACGTCTCGACCGGGCCCTGAGTCGATGCGGAGGGATGCGGCTTGATCGTCTACACGCTGTTCGTGCTGGCAGTCGGCGTCGAACGCATCGTCGAACTGGTGGTGTCCAAGCGGAACCTCGCCTGGGCGTTCCGGCACGGCGGCCGGGAGTACGGCCGCGGGCACTACCCGGCGATGGTCGCGCTGCACTTCTCCTTGCTGGTGGGCTGCATCGCCGAGGTGTGGTTGCTGGACCGGCCGTTCCTGCCGGTGCTGGGCTGGACGATGGTCGTCGTCGTGTTCGCCGCGCAGGGCCTCCGCTGGTGGTGCATCGCCACCCTGGGCAAACGCTGGAACACACTGATCGTCGTGGTCCCCGGGCTGCCGTTGGTGAATCGCGGGCCGTACCGGTGGCTGCGACATCCCAATTACGTCGCCGTGGTGGTCGAGGGCATCGCGTTGCCACTGGTGCACACGGCCTGGATCACCGCGCTGACGTTCACCGTGCTGAACGCGGCGTTGCTGACGGTCCGGATCCGCGCGGAGGAACGCGCCCTGGCCCTCGCCGTCTCGGCACCGCCGCAGACCTCCGACGCCGGCTCGCACCCGGGATGATCGACGTCCTGGTCGCCGGGGCCGGACCCGCCGGACTCGCCACCGCGCTGCACGCCGTTCGGGCGGGGCTCGAGGTCGTGGTGGTCGACCCCAGGACGGGAACGGCGGCGCCGGACGGGTTCGCCGCTACGGCCGACGAACACGGGCTCGGACCCGCGCGGTCGGAGGGCTACCCGGCAGCGGCCACGCTGACGCCCGTCGACACCCCGGCGGCGGCGACGCTGACGCCCATTGACAAGGCTTGCGGTGAGGGTCTGATGCCGGGGGCGGTGACGGCGTTGCGCGCACTCGGCGTCGACCCGCCGGGGGTTCCGTTCCGCGGCATCGGCTATTTCAGCCCGGGACATCGCGCGGAGTCGCTGTTCCGCGGCGGAACCGGGATCGGGTCGCGTCGCACCGACCTGCAGTCGGCGTTGCTGTCCGCGGTTCTCGCTGCGGGCGTCCCGGTGCTCCGGCGCCGGGTGACGGCGGTGGTCCAGGACGAGACCTCCGTGACGGCAGCAGGCGTCACGGCCAGGTTCTTGGTGGCGGCGGACGGCCTGCACTCGCCGATCAGCCGCTCGCTGGGGTTGGACGTCCCCGTTCCGGTCAAACGGTCGCGGTGGGGGCTGCGCCGTCATTTCCGGGTGGCGCCGTGGACCGATCTGGTCGAGGTGCACTGGTCGGACAGCTCCGAGGCGTACGTGACGCCGGTCGGTCCGGAGCTGGTCGGAGTGGCCGTCCTGAGCAGCGAACGGATGACCTTCGACGAGCAGCTTGCCCACTTCCCGACGCTGGCAGCGCAGGTCGGGGGCGCGCAGGGCGGCGCCGTCCGCGGCGCGGGCCCGCTGCGACGCCGTACCAGCACCCGGGTCGCCGGCCGGGTGCTGCTCGTCGGTGACGCAGCCGGCTACGTCGACGCCCTCACCGGCGAGGGCATCGCGGTCTCCCTGGCCTGCGCGCGGTCACTGGTCGACTGCCTCGGAGCCGGCCGGCCCGGCGACTACGAGGCCGCCTGGCTGCGGCAGTCCCGCCGCTACCGCGCTCTGACGTCGTCACTGCTGTGGGTCAGTGGTCGGCCGGCCCTGCGCCGCGCCCTGGTGCCGGCGGCGGAGCGGCTGCCGTGGGTGTTCGACGCGGCGGTGGGGCAACTCGCGCGCTGACCGGGTCCTCGTGGGGGTCCGGTTCTGACGGTGACGGGCGGTCCCGCCACCACCGCCGCGACGCGAGTGCCGCGAGCCCGGCGCCGGCGGTGTTGAGCAGGACGTCGTCGACGGACGACACCCGGTCCAGTGGCAGGACGTACTGGGCGGTCTCGATGAAAACCGACCCGGCCGCCGCCAGTGCCACGATCCGGCGAAGCGAGGCGAGCGACGAGAACCGAAGGGGCGCAGCAAATCCTGCCGCAGCGAAGATCAGCAGATTGCCGACGATCTGGAACGCAGGCATCGTCTGCAGGTCCTGCAGCGGGATCAGGCTCAGCCGGCTGGGGACGACGCCTGCCTGGTTGCCGGGCACCATCGTCATCGCCACCAGCGGCACCGTCCCGCAAATGATGCCGACCTCGGCCACCGACATCCGCCAGGCCGACGCCGGCGGAGTGCCGGCGAGGCGGCGCCGGCGTGCCAGGGCCCAGACCACCAACGCGGCGATCGGCAACCCGAGCACCGTCATCGCCGCGATGCCGGTGACGGTGCCGAACCAGCTGTGCCCCCCATCGAGGATGGGATGACCCGCCGGGGGACCTGGGTCGCGGGCCACGGCGTGCGGGAGCAGCGCGCTCATCGCTGCATCCTGGGATCCTGAGTGGGGTCGGCGTACAGAGCAGGACAGCCGTGATCGACTGCTTCGGTGCGGAGCTCGTAGTGCCAGGGTTCGTTCCGGTAGATCTGGCACAGCCCATACCCGGGGCCGTGCACGGACAGCCAGGCCATCGCCGCGTCGCCCCCGACGTCGACCGCGTCTCCCGACACGTGGGCGGACGTTCGGGGGGTGGCGACCCACCGGGCCGCTTCCTTTCTCGAGCCGTACCGGGCGACCGCCTCCTGCAGGAGCCGCTCCTGGTATGCGGGGGACCGCCAGCCGCTGTTGACGAAGATCTCGACTCCATCGCCCTTCGCGGTCCTCGCGGCCCGGCGGAGCGCACCGAGCAGACCGGAGTCGAGGTTTGCCACCGCCGGATAGTCGCCGCGGAAGACCGTCACGCCGTTCGGCACCTCGCCGTCGGCGACACCGAGCGCGCCGTGGCCGGCGCCTTCGGTGAGGTCGGGTAGTCCGCCCGGGGCGCCGGTGCGCGTCAGCCCGCGCGAGGGCATCGCGGGAGATTCCTCAACGACAGATGCTCCGGCTGCCGTGCTGGGCGCTGCGGCCGCGGAGCAACCCGACAGCGAGCAGACGCCCATGATCGCGATGACGACGCCCACGACGACGACGGCAACACCGGCCGATCGGGTGCTCCGGCGCGGTTGGCGAGCGGATTTGCGAGATGACATGCCGGCGAGTCAAGCCGACGCGATGGTGCGAGCACCTATCCGAATTTCGATACGCCGGCAATAGGCCGCGCTCTCTAGCCTTGGATCATGCGTGTGCTGGTCGTCGAGGACGAGCCCTTTCTGGCGGAGGGCATTCGTGACGGCCTTCGGCTGGAGGCCATTGCGGCCGACATCGCCGGGAACGGGTCGACCGCCTTGGAGCTGCTGAGCGTCAACACCTACGACATCGCCGTCCTCGACCGCGACATCCCGGGCCCCTCCGGGGACGACATCGCCAGGCGCATCGTCGGCGGGGGATCGGGCATGCCGATCCTGATGCTCACCGCCGCCGACCGTCTGGACGACAAGGCTTCGGGTTTCGGCCTCGGCGCCGATGATTACCTCACCAAGCCGTTCGCGCTGCAGGAGCTGGTGTTGCGCCTGCGGGCACTGGACCGCAGGCGCGCCCACAACCGGCCGCCGGTGCGCGAGATCGCCGGTCTGCGGATGGATCCGTTCCGCCGCGAGGTCTACCGCGACGGCCGGTACGTGGCGCTCACCCGCAAGCAGTTCGCCGTGCTGGAGGTCCTGGTCGCGGCCGAAGGCGGCGTGATCAGCGCCGAGGCGCTGTTGGAGCAGGCGTGGGACGAGAACGCCGATCCCTTCACCAACGCCGTGCGCATCACCGTCTCCGCCCTGCGCAAGCGACTCGGCGAACCCTGGCTGATCGCTACCGTGCCGGGCGTCGGCTACCGCATCGACGTGGCACCGGCCGCACACCAGAGGGCGGGAGTCCGTGGATAGGGCACCCGGGCTGAGCGTCCGGCTCAAGCTCACCCTCAGCTACGCCGGGTTCCTGATGCTCGCGGGATGCCTGCTCATCGCGGTCGTGTGGGTGTTCCTGCTGCGCTACGTCCCAGGTCGGGCGATCACCCTGGCCCGGACAGACGTTCAAGACGCTGCCACCGGGTCCGCTCCGGGCCTGTTCATTCCCGGCCAGGGCGACCTCTGGCGCGCTTTCGCTCCCAAGGCGGCCATCGTGCTGGTGTTCCTGCTGGCACTCGGACTGCTGGGCGGGTGGATTCTGGCCGGCAGGATGCTCGCGCCCCTGCAGCGCATCGCCGATGCGACCCGCGCCGCCGGCAGCCGGTCGCTCTCCCACCGCATTGCGCTGCCGGGCCGACGAGATGAGTTCCGCGAGCTCGCCGACGCTTTCGACGGCATGCTCGATCGGCTCGAGGCGCACGTCACCGAGCAGCAGCGGTTCGCGGCCAACGCCTCGCACGAGCTCCGCACGCCGCTGGCGATCACGCAGACGCTGCTCGACGTGGCGAGCAAGGACCCGAACTCGGACACCGGTGAACTCGTCGCCCGCCTTCAGGTCGTCAACAGCCGCGCGATCGCCCTGACCGAAGCGCTGCTGCTGCTCAGCCGCGCCGACCGGAGGTCCTTCGCCCCCGAGCCGGTCGACCTGTCCCTGCTGGCAGAAGAGGCCAGCGAGACCCTGCTGCCGCTGGCGGGCAAGTATCGCGTCACCATCGAGACCTCAACCCGGCCGGCCCGCACCTGTGGCTCAGCCGCGCTGCTGTTGCAGTTGACGACGAATCTCGTGCACAACGCGATCGTCCACAACCTGGAGCAGGACGGCACGCTCCGGGTCAGTACAGGCGTTCATCAGGCCGCCGCGGTGCTCACCGTGGAGAACACCGGCGAGACGCTCAGCCCGGAGCTGGTGTCCACCCTCGCCGAGCCGTTTCGGCGCGGCGCCGGACGGACGCACGGACCACAGGCGGGCGTCGGCCTCGGGCTTGCCATTGTCCAGCGCATCACCGAGGAGCACGACGGAACCCTGACTCTCACCGCGCTCCCCGCCGGGGGACTAGGCGTCACGGTGCACCTGCCCGCCGCTTCCGGGTCCGGCACACCGCGGGACGACGAACGCGACACCGCCGGCGACACGAGAGTCGGCGCGTAGCGCACTGGTTCGGGCGCGCCCCCGCGGCCATGCACCGGACGGGGCACGATGGCGGCGTGGTCGAGAATCTCTGGGGTGGGCGGGTCCAGACTGTCCGGCGCGCCGGCAACGCCGTCGTCCGATCCGCCCCGGCGAGGAGCGCGTTCGTTCATCGTCTGCTGGGCCACTTCGCCGCACAGGGCTGGGACGGTGCGCCGCGGGTTCTCGGCGTCGACGGCGACGACGAGATCCTGTCCTTCATGGACGGCGAGGTGCCCTGGCAGCAACCGATTCCGTCGTGGGCGATCACCGATGACGCCCTGCTGGCGCTCGCCGCGTTGGTCCGCGACGTGCACGACCTCACCGCCGGCACGCCGCTGGCCGGCGACGGCGAAGTGGTGTGCCACCACGACCTCTCGCCGTCCAACACCGTCTACCGCGGCACCAGCGGCGAGTTGCTCCCGGTGGCGTTCATCGACTGGGACATCGCCGGCCCGGGCCGCCGCATCGAGGACGTCGCGCACGTCTGCTGGCAGTGGCTGGATCTCGGCCCGGGGGTGACCGACATCACCGAGGCCCGCCGAAAGCTGACGCTGATCTGTGACGCCTACGGGCTCGCGAGCCGCGACCAGTTGCTGCCGACGATCGTGTGGTGGCAGGACAGGTGCTGGCGAGGGATCGAAGCCGGCGCCGGGCAGGGTTTTCCGCCCATGGCCCGGTTGATGCGGGACGGGATCAGCGACGGAATCCGGCTCGCGGAGGACTGGACCCGCGCGCACGCGGCGGAGCTCGCGCCGCCGATGACCTGATCGTCATCGAGCATCCGGTCGGCCGACCACTGTCGGTGCTGGTCGATATGGTGCCGTCACCCCAACGTGAGGAGGCAGACCAATGGTCGAGATGCGACTGGAGCTGATTGCCGTTCCGGTGTCAGACGTGGATCGGGCCAAGGAGTTCTACGTGCGAGCAGGGTTCAATCCAGACCACGATCAACGGGTGTCGGACGAGCTCCGGTTCGTGCAGCTCACCCCGCCCGGTTCGGCGTGTTCGATCGCGATCGGTGAAGGCGTGACCACCGCGGCACCCGGGTCGGTGGAGGGTCTGCAGGTCGTCGTCACCGACATCGACGAGGCCAGGGCTGATCTCGTGGCCCGCGGAGTCGAGGTGAGTGAGGTGCAACGCTTTCCGTGGGGGGCCTTCGTCTTCTTCAGCGATCCCGACGGCAACAAATGGGCCGTGCAGGACGTGTCCGGGCGACGCTCCTAGGTCACGCAGGGCTGGGTCACCCGGCCAGGTCACCCAGCCCTTCAACCACTCGCGACCGGTTCGACCACTGAAAAAGGTTCGACCACTCACGCGCAGCCGGCGACCACCTGGCGGACACGCCGGCGGGTCAGCTCCGGCCCTGGGCGAAGAGTTCCACCGACTTCGCGATCCGCCGCTGCCTGGTCTCCGCGGTCTTGGCCCCGTCGATGGCCAGCACATGCCGCAGCTTGTTGCTGTACGAGAGCCCGTCGAAGAAGGTGCGGGCGGCCGGGTTGGCGTCCAGGGCGGACGAAAGGTCGTCGGGCACCGTCACTTCACGTGGGGCGGTGTCCAGCTCCAGGTCGACGTCGACCTCATCGCCGGCGGCAACACCGGCCGCGCTCCGGTGCTCGGCACTGACCGGCAGCATGAACGTGCCGCCCATCGACGCGACACTGGATCGGTAGGAGTGCCCACCGTTCAGGGTCACCGTGACCGCCGGTTTCCTGCTCGAGCCCAGGCCGGCCACCACGTCGGCCGGGACCTCGAAGCCGGTGGCGGTCTTGCCGGCCAGTTTCAACGTGCCCCGGAATCTCATGTCGAGCAGTATGCCCAGCGTGCCTCGGGCCCGCCGGGCAGATCCTCCGGCACCGGTTGTGCCGCCACCCTCGAGAAGTCGGCTGCCCGGCGACGCCTGTCCGCAGCCCGACCGGCTCGATGACTTCACCGCACGGGGACCGTCTACCCCGCGTGCCCCGGACGACCGCGATCGCCCCGCCATGACTGCGGGTGGGGGTGATCCGCTGGACCTGGCCGGACGAGCGTGGCCGAACATCGCAGCTCGGACGGTCGTGGTGCCCGGGTGCTCATCGCTGGACTACGAAGAGCGCGGGTGGGTCGGGGCGCTGGTCATCGTGCAATCGGGCGAGCTCGAACTGGAGACGGTCGGCGGCGCCCGGCGCAGTTTCGGGCCCGGCGACATCCTCTACCTCACCGGCCTGCGGCTGCGGGCGCTGTCCAACCGCCGCGGCGTTGACGTTGTGCTGCAGGTGATCTTCCGCAAGGACCCGCCCCATCCCTGAGCCGCTCGGCGACCGCCGGAGCAAACGGACGACGCCAACCGGCGACGGCACATCGGTACGGTTCACCCTCAGCCGCACAGGGCGATCGTGGCTGCGGGCAGCGACAATGCGGGACGTCTCCCCAGCGGCGCTTCGACCTCGGCTGTGCTACCCGCGTGTCCGCTCACTCACCCGGCGCAACCACCGCGACCTCGGGGCACCGCATGCCCCGGCTGAGACCTGCCCGAATGAGCCAGTTGGGTGTTAATGTCCCGACGTGCCGGACGCACTGTCATTCAGTGTCCTCGGACCGCTCGAGGTGCGGCGACCTGACGGTGCCGTTGTCGATCTCGGCGGTCCGATGCCGCGGCTCGTCCTGGGCCGGTTGATCCTGGCGGACGGGCGGATCGTCCCCGCCGATGCCCTGCTGGAGACGCTGTGGGGACCCGAACCGCCCGAGCGGGCGAGCGCCACGCTGCAGACGTACATCTCCAGGTTGCGTCGCGCGCTCGGCCCGGAGAACTCGAAGGCGCTGCGGTACGAGGCTTCCGGGTACCGGCTGGACGTCCCGGCCGCCCAGGTCGACGCCCGCACTTTCGAGGATCTGGCGGATCAGGGCGCCCGATTGCTGCGCACCGGCGATCACCCCGAGGCCGTGCGGGTGCTGCGTGCGGCGCTGGGCATGTGGCGGGGTCAGCTGCTCGGTGACGCCGATGCCGACTTCGTCCGGGCGGCGGCGGCCCGACTCGACGAACGACGGCTCACCGCCGCGGAAGACCTGTACGACGCCGAGCTGCGCAGCGGCCGGGCGGCGGCGGTCATCGCGGATCTGTATGACGCGGTGACCGCTTCGCCGCTGCGGGAGCGGCTGCGTGGGTTGCTGGCGCTCGCGCTCTACCGGTCCGGCCGGCAGGCCGACGCGCTGGCGGTGCTCGACCAGGGACGCCGGATCCTGCGCGACGAACTGGGTCTGGAACCCAGCCGCGAACTGCGCGACCTGCAATCGCGCATCCTGGAGCAGGACCCCCAGCTGGACGGCGAGCCCACCGGCGGCGACAAAGGCGGCGGCGACAAGGGCGGCGGCGACAACGCACGGACGGTGACCCGCGGCGGCGTGGATGCGGTGGACGCTCCCCCGGTCGAACCGCCCGACGACGGATCCACGGGCATTCCCCGCCCGCTTCCGGACTTGCCCCAGCTGATCGGCCGGACCGGCGAACGCCAGGATCTGGCCGCGGCCGTGGCCGAAGCATTCGGCGGCGAGGGTCCGCGGTACGTGGTGATCGAGGGCGAGCCGGGAATCGGCAAGACCAGCCTCGCCCAGGAGGCCGTCCGGCTGGCCGAGGCAGCCGGGGCGATCGGGCTCACCGCGGCCACCCTGGAGAGCGGCGCCGCCCCGGCCTACGGTCCGTGGCTGCAACTGTTCAGGGTGACCGACCAGCGACCCGCCAACCTGCTGGAGGCCGGGCGGCGCTGGCTCGACGGCTCCGCCCAGGTGCTGGTGGGCACGTCGCCGTCCGTCGTCGCGGGCGCCCTGGCCGACAGCGTGGCCGAGACGATCGTCTCGCTGGCGGGCGATCGTGGGCTCGTCCTGCTGCTGGAGGACCTGCAGTGGGCGGACCCCGCTTCACTCGACCTGCTCAGCGGACTCGGACCGCGGGTCGGGCTCGCGCCGGTCGTCTTCGTGACCACGGTGCGCGACCTCGAGGTGGGCCGGGACGACGCCGTCGTCGACACCCTCGCGCTGATCACCAGGCAGCCGGGCACCCGCCGCATCCATCTGCGCGGTCTGACCCTCGCCGAGTCCCGGGAGCTGCTGAGCAGAACCACCGGTGCGGTGCTGCCCACCGACGTGGTCACCGCCGTGCACGCCCGGTCCGAGGGCAACCCGTTCTTCACCACCGAGCTCGCCCGGATGCTCGGCGAGCAGGGACAGTCCGGCGCGGCCGCGGTCCGCGCGACCGCGGTGCCCAACGGGGTACGGGACGTGTTGCGCCGCAGGGTGAGCAGGCTGCCGCCCGGAACGGCCAAGCTGCTCGAGGTGGCCGCCGTCCTGGGCCGGCAGACCGACCTGGAGTTGCTGGCGACCGTCGCCGACCGATCACTGGACGACTGCCTCGACGAGGTCGAACCCGCCCTGCTGCACCGGCTGCTGGAGGTTCCGGCCGAGGCGCCCGGCGCCGTTCGTTTCACCCACGCGCTGGTCCGGGAGGCGCTCTCCGAAGGGATGTCGTCGCTCCGCCGGGCGCGGCTGCACCTGCGCGCGGCCGACGGCATCCTCGCCACGATGGGCGAGAACGACGACACCGCAGAGATCGTCGCCGATCACCTGTGGCACGCGGCGGCGGTCGGCGCGAGCGGCAGAGCGGCGGAGGCGCTGGAGCGTGCGGCGCAGGTGGCGCTGAAACGTCAGGCCCTGGTCAGCGCGGAATCCCTGCTCGAGCGGGCCGCCTCTCTGTACCGCGGGGCCGGCGAAGCCGGCGCGCTCGCGGAACTGCGGGTGCTGCGGCAACTGGGCTTCGTCAACGCGGCCCTGCACGGGTATGCGGTGAACGCGGACTCGTCGCTGGTGCGCCGGGCGAGAGAACTCGCCCGCGCCACCGACCGGCCGGACATCCTGCTGGACGTCATCTGGGCGGACTGGGCCGGCTGCGACACCGGTGGTCAGCCCGACCGGGCGGAACGGCTGGTGGTGGAGGCGGAGGCGCTGGTCGCCGGCATGGAGGATGCTCTGCTGCAGGCCGGGGTCGCCTCGATGCGGGCCTTCAGCGAACGCCATTTCGGCCGGATGCAGCAGTCGTACGAGCAGGTCGAGCGAGCCATCGAGAAGTTCGCCGAGGCCGGCGAGGCACAGGAGGCCGGTTTCTATCTCAACGGCTATCTGACCAGCCGCGGCTACCGGTTCTGGTCGATGGCGCTGACCAGGGGCCTGGATCGGGCGGAGCTCGAACACGAGTACCGATCCCAGGACCTGCCGTTCGGCCGGATCGTGATCAGCCTGTTCGGCGCGGCGGCGACCCTGGCCGTCGGCGACCAGGCCGGCCTGCGGCTCTTCGCCGAACGGATGACGGCCGCCGATCCGGAAATGCTGCTCTCCTTCTGGTCCGCGTCGGCGGAGCTGTACACCGCCGTGAGCATGCTGCAGCGCGGTGAGTTGGCCGAGGGTCTGGACATTCTCGCTCGCGGTCAGCGGCACATGCAGGAAGGCGGCGGCAGGACCATGCTGGCCGGGATCTACGCGGCCGCCGCGCAGGCGTTGAGCGCCGCAGGCGCGCTGGACGACGCCCGGCGACTGATCGATGACGCACGGTCCGAGCTGCAGGAGACGTGGGAGGTCGCATACCAGCCCTTCGTGGTGCTCGCCGAGGCGCATCTCGCCGCCGCGGAGGGCGATCCGGAGAGGGTTCGCGAGCTGCTGGACCGTGCCCATGAGATCGCGGAGCAACACGGCAGTTCCGGCGTCGTCGCGAGGATCGAACAGGACCGGGCGCTGCTGGACCCACAGCAGGCTGCCGTCTGAGCCGTCCGGTACGCACCCGTCCGCTGCGGGCCGCCCGCTGCGCTACCCCGCGGGCTGAGGCAGGGCCGCCACCTGTTCGGCCACATCGGCGAACCCGGCCAGCTGCTCGTCGAGGCTCCGCGCGCCGGCCAAGGTGACCACCACCTCGTCGGCGCGAGCCTCGACGGCGTCCCGCAGGTACGCCGGATCGACCCGCCCGGTGGTCTCGCCCTCCAGCCGCACGATCAGCAGCAGCGACGAGCCGGCCGGTCGCCACTGCGGGACGAGATCGCCGGCGGCAGCAGCTGACGGGCTCCAGCCGTCGACATCGACCGTCGCGGCGGCGAACGCGGATGGCAGGTCCGACGTGTCGAGCAGCACCGCGCCCGGCAGCTGGCGTCGGATGGCGGCGTGCTCGGGCGGCCGGGCACCCACGTATCGCAGCCTGGAGCCGAGGCGTCTGGCGAGCGCGGGCGGATCTTCTTCGCCGGCGCCGGAAACCCCGGCAGCCGGGATCAGCAGTCCGACGGGCAGCCGCTCGGCGTGCGCTGCGACGACCAGCAACTGCCGCAACGACGAGGACCACACGGACGCATAGTCCAGCTGCTCCGCCGCTCGCGCCGTCGCGGCCACCGCCGAGTCGCCGGCCAGCGGGCCGGACCCGGGCAGCGCAATACCGAAACGCATGGGTTCCTCCACATCACATCGAGCCGGACGGCCCGGGGAACACCACTGTCCCGGTACCGGCTGAACGGATGCTTGACGCTCGCTGACACCGGCCCCGGCAGTACCGGGATCCCGGGGCGGCACGGTGCTGCCGGTGGACGTCACTGGGACAGGCGGTGCATCACGAAGATCCCACCGTGCGCGGCTTCCCCGGACCGGGCGGCGTCGGTGTCGATGTACTCGTCCAGCACCGCCTGGATCCGGCCGGTCATCGCTTCCAGGTCGTCGGCCGAGAGCCGCAGGACGAACCGGGACATCGTCGAGATCGAGGCTGGACCGGTTTCCGCCAGCTCCTCACGAAATGCCTCGAGCGGAGCCATCGCGCCGCCGGGTAGGTCGCCGGCCGGAGTGGAGTCGATCCACCACGACCGGCCGGTGGAGCGATACGGCTTCTCCAGGGCGCCGCTGGCCCCGGCGCGGACCGGCGCCGCTTCGAGGAAGCCGGCGGCGAGCAACTGCCGCACGTGGTACAGCACCGTTCCCGGGTCGCGGCCCAATCGGTCGGCCAGCTGTTTGTTCGTCAGATCCGCCGCTCCGCACAGCCGGATGATCCGTAGCCGCAGCGGATGAGCCACCGCCTTGGCCTCCTGCACGGTCGCCAGCGGCCGCTGCGGGAGCGACGCCTGCCCCGCGGCGTCTCCGGAGCCGATGACCATGCTCGGCACTGTAACCGCCGATGACAAAACCCCACCACCTTGAAAAAAGTCAATCACGGTGCCACGCTGCCCGGATGAGCGACACTCCCCAGGGCGAGGCCTCCGTAGCAGCCCGCGGGTCGGCGCAGCGGACAGGGCTGGGAAGGCGCTACTGGTGGCTCTGGACGTCGTCGGGGTTGTCGAACCTCGCCGACGGGATCGTGAAGGTGGCGATGCCACTGATCGCCGTCCGATACACCCAGTCGCCCACCCTGATCGCGGGGCTGGCGTTCGCGCTGACCCTGCCGTGGCTGCTGTTCGCGTTGCCCGCCGGCGCCTTCGCCGATCGCTGGGACCGCCGAAAGGCCATGCTCGGCGCTAACGGTGCCCGGGCGGCGCTGCTCGCCGCGCTCGGCATCGTGCTGGTCGCCGACCTGGGCTCGATCTGGGCGCTGTTCGTCATCGCGTTCTGCGTCGGGGTCGCCGAGACGCTGTACGACACCTGCGCGCAATCCTTCCTGCCCGCTGTCGTCGACCGTGATCAGCTGTCCCGGGCGAACGGCCGGCTGTATGCGGTCGAACTGACCGCCAACCAGTTCACCGGCCCACCGATCGGCGGAGTGCTGGTGGTCGTCGGGGCCGCCGCCGCCTTCCTGACTCCGGTCGCGCTGTGGATCCTGGCGATCGGGGCGCTGCTGCTGGTGCGTGGGTCGTTCCGGGTCGAGCGGGCGAACCGGACCACGTTGCGCGCGGACATCGTCGAGGGCGTGCGCTTCCTCCGGCGCCACACCGTGCTGCGGACCCTGGCCGCGATGACCGGGGTGTCGAACCTGGCGATGAATGCGGCCGGCGCCGTCCTGGTGCTGTATCTGGTGGGTCCGGAATCCGCGGCGGGGCTCACCGACCCGCAGTACGGGTTGCTGATGACGGCGACCGCGGTCGGCGGGTTGCTCGGATCAGTCGTTGCCGATCGGGTCGAACGCCGGATCGGCCGACGACGGTCCCTGGTGACGACCGTCGTCGGAAGTGCCGTCATGGTCGGCCTCCCGGCCCTGACCGCGAACCCCTGGGCCATCGGTGCGGCCTTCTTCGTCGGCGGGCTGAGCATCGTTCTCTGGAACGTGATCGTCGTGTCGCTGCGGCAGCGAATCGCACCCGCTCGGCTGCTCGGCCGGGTCAACAGCGCCTACCGGCTGGTCGCCTGGGGAACGATGCCACTGGGTGCCGTCCTCGGCGGCGTGCTGGCGAACCTGTTCGGACTGCGCGCGCTGTTCGCCGTGATGGGACTGCTCACCCTGACCCTGCTGGCGCTGCTCCCGTTGTTGTCCGACCGCGCCCTGGACGAGGCGGAGAAGGCCGCCGTGGCGTAGCCGTCACCCGGCGCGATCGCGCCGCACCGCTGGTCGACCGCCGGGGTGCTCGGAGTTGGTCATCCGCCGAACGCTCCGGCGACGGTCGGAGGGCGACCCGAAATCTGGGAAACTGGTGGGCATGTCGACGACCGCGGGCGACCCCTCGCCGCCCACCGCCGCCTCGCCGGCCGCGTTGCGCAAATGGCGCGGCAGGTTGGCCGACGAACGCGAGGAATCCAAGGTCTACCGCAGCCTCGCCAGTCGCCGGACGGGCGAAGAGCGGGAGATCCTGCTCGAGCTCGCCGACGCGGAAGAGCGGCACGCCGCGCACTGGGAGAAGCTGCTGGGTGAGGATGTCGGGCCGGCCAAGCGCGGCGACCTCCGCATGCGCGGCCTGGCGTGGCTCGCCCGGCACTTCGGCTCGGTGTTCGTCCTCGCGCTCGCCCAGCGGGCGGAGACCCGCTCGCCGTACGAGCACGACAAGGACGCCACCCCGGCGATGGCCGCCGACGAGCGGGTGCACGAGGAGGTCGTCCGCGGCCTGGCAGCCCGTGGCCGCGCCCGGGTGTCCGGCACCTTCCGGGCCGCGGTCTTCGGCGCCAACGACGGCCTGGTCAGCAACCTCGCGCTGGTTCTCGGAGTGAGCGGCGGCGGCGTCTCCAACCAGACGATCCTGCTCACCGGGCTGGCCGGTCTGCTCGCCGGTGCGTTGTCGATGGGCGCCGGTGAGTACGTGTCGGTGCGCTCGCAGCGGGAGCTGCTCGCCGCGTCGACACCCGGACCGTCGGCCCACACCGCGGTGCCGCAGTTGGACGTGAACGCCAACGAACTGGCGCTGGTGTACCGGGCGCGTGGAATGCCGCAGGACGAGGCGCATGAGCTGGCCGCAGAGCTGCTGCAGAACTACCCGGGGCGGCTGGAGCACCCCGGCGAGCCGGTGGGCGAGGGCCACGACGTGGTCGGCACCGGCATCGGGGCGGCGCTGTCCAGTTTCTGTTTCTTCGCCACCGGCGCGGCGATCCCGGTGTTGCCGTTCCTGTTCGGGCTGACCGAGACCGCCGCGCTGATCACTGCCGTCGTGTTGGTCGGGCTCGCGCTGATGCTGACCGGGGCCATCGTCGGGGTGCTGTCCGGCGGGCCGCCGCTGCGCCGCGCCCTGCGCCAGTTGGCGATCGGGCTGGGCGCCGCGGCCATCACCTACGGTCTGGGTCTGCTCTTCGGCGCGACCCTGGGATAGCAGGACCGCCCTCAGGTACCCGGAGAACCGTCAGGTCCGGGCGGGATCCGGCGGAACTGGGCGGACACCTGCACCGCGACGTCGCGTCCGATCATCAGCCGTGGAACCCTGATTCCGAGCTGCCGGCGATCGAACGCCGTGGTGGCGAGGACGGTGATGTGCTCTCGCACCGGGCCGCTGACCAGGACGGCGTCCACCGTCACGGGAATCGTGCGTCCGTGCGCGGTGAGCGTGCCGTCCAGCCGCCAACCGCCCGGCACCGCGCGAACATCGGCGCAGTCGAAGATCAGCTGCGGGTGGTGCTCGGTGTCCAGCAGGTGACGGCTGCGGAGATCCTTGTCCCGACGCGTGTTCGCGGTGTCGATGCCGGCCAGGTCCAGCGTCATCCGCACAGCGGAGACCCCCAGGTCCGCCGACTGGACGGCGGTCGCGGTGGCCGGTGGAAGGGTGACGTGACCGCTGAGCACCACGGTGGCATCGGTCACCGGCACCACGCCGTGCACTGCGCGCACGCCGAAGTTCCGGACGGAGAAGGCGGCCGTGCTGTTGCGCGGGACGATGGCCCAGCCGGCGTTCGGCAGCGGGTTGGAACGGCGCGCGAAGATGTCGCCGTCGATGCAGCCGCTCGTTAACGATGACGTCGTCATGGCCGAGCCCTACTGCGCCGCAACGGAAGTGGTGGCGGAATTCATGGTGCGCACGACCTCGTACCGCTCGACCCGGTCCGGACCGGGCAGCAGCGCGGGGTCCTCCCCGGGCAGCAGGGTGGTGCTCATGATGACGTCCTGCGCGGCCTGCAAGGTGCCCTCGCTCTTGACGATCACGATGGAAACCTCCGCGCCGTCCGGTTGGCGCAGCTCGTACAGCGCGACCAGGTCGTCCCACAGCTCCGGCCTGCTCTTCAGCGCCGGTTCCACCCGCTCCCGGGTGGCGCGCTCTGCGGCCGCGATCAGCTCGCTGGTCCGCGGGCCCTCGAAATGGATGACTTGTGCGTACATGGGGTCCTCCCCTGCTCGGTGATTGGTTCACCCAGCGTGCTGCGGGAGCCGCCGCGTGCCATCAGTGCCAGTACGGAAAGCGGTACTGGTTCGGGCACGCAGCGGACATACTTCCCCGGTGGACCTGATGGTCGGACGGGACGCATCGCTGGTCGCCGCGGACGCCGCGCTGGACCGCGCACTGTCCGGTTCCGGTGGGCTGGTGCTGGTCAGCGGGCCGGCGGGCATCGGCAAGACGCGGCTGGCACAGGCCATCGCCGACCGTGCCGCGGCCCGGGCGGTACCCCAGGCGTGGGGATTCGCGGTCGATGACAAGGGCGCACCGCCGCTGTGGCCGTGGCGACGCGGTCTGCGGGATATCACCGAGATCGACGGCCTGCTCGACATCGATCGATCCGCCGCACCCGCCGGCGATCCGTCAGCCCGGTTCCAGCTCTTCACCGACATCTGCGATCGGCTGATCCGCCATGCCGCAGCGCACGGGTTCGTGGTCGTCCTGGAGGACCTGCACTGGGCGGACGGGGAATCACTCGCGCTGCTCGAGCAGGTCGCCAATGAAATCCCGCGGTCCAGGCTGCTGCTCGTGGGCACCTACCGACCGCGCGACCGGGATGCGCTCGACGCGACACTGAGCCGGGTGATCCGCGGTCCCGGGGTGACGCACCTGTCGCTGGCCGGTCTGACCCCCACGGACATCGACGGCTGGCTGCGACAGCTTCCCGACACGCCGGCGGGCTCACTGGCCGGAGACCTGCACGAGCGCACCGGCGGCAACCCCTTGCTGGTGCGGCTTGTCACCCAGGCGTTGCAGGCCGCACCGCCCGGTGCCGCCGGCGAACCGCTCGACCGGTTGCTCATCGATCGGCCCGACGTCCGGCGGCTGATCGCCTCGAGGACCGCCGCGTTGAGCCGGCCGGCCCGGCAGATCCTCGACGCGGCCAGCGTTCTCGGTGAACGCTGTGCGCTGGCAACGCTCACCGATGTGATGGATGCCCCCGGGCACAGCACGGCCGCCGCGGTGGCCGAAGCGGTCGACGCGGGCATCCTTCGCGAGGCGTCCGGCGAGCCGGAACTCGAGTTCACCCACGCACTGGTCCGGGACGCGGTGTACGCGGAACTGCGCCCCGCCGAACGCGCCGCGTGGCATCGACGGTGCGCCACCGCGCTGCAGAACGCGGACGTTCCCGCCCCGGCCGGTATCGTCGCCGGTCATTGGCACCGCGCCGGTGGCGCCGATGCGACGGCGCACTGCATGGCGGCTGCGCGGGCCGCCGCCGACGAGGCGGAGACGGCCTACGCCTACCCGGACGCCTGCCGGTTCCAGGAGCTGGCGGTGCGCTGCGCCACCGAACTGCCGATCCCCGACGACGAGGTAGCACGGTTGACCCTCCGGCTGGCGGAGCTGCTGTTCGCCGCCGGGAGCATCGAGGCCAGTCTGAGTGCATGCGCGACCGCCAGTGACATCGCTTTTGCCGCAAGGTGTTCCGATCTGATGGTGGCCGCCGGGTTGGTCGTCCAGGGCATCGGAACCCCTGAGGTCAACCGGAGCGTCCGGCGGTTGTGCCGGCGTGCGCTGAGCGCGGTCGGCAACCAGCCCTCCGTCGCCCGGGCGCGGCTGCTGGCACAGATCGCGGCAGCCACCGCCGAGGACGAGGGCGGTCCGCTCGCCGAGCAGCTCTCGGCGCGGGCGTTGGCCGTCGCCGAGCAGACGGCCGATCCGACCGCTGTTCTCGAGGCCATTGCCGCACGGCACCTGGCGATCTCGGTCCCCGACATGGTGGCGCAGCGCCTCGAACTGGGGCGCAGGGCGGTCGAGCTGGGCAGCACCAGTCAGCGACCGATGGCCGCGCTGTGGGGCCACCTGTGGCGGGTCGATGCCGCGTTCCAGTTGGGCAACATTCCCGAGGTCGACCGGGAGGTCGCCGAAATCGACCGGATCGCAACCGGTCGGCGCTCGCCGCTGGCCCGCTGGCACTGGTACCGGCTGCTGGCTGCCAGGGCCGCACTGCTGGGCGACTTCCCGACCGCCCGGGAGCACAACCGGGCGGCGGGGGCGCTCGCGGCGCGAATGGGCGACCTCTCACTTGCCGGCATGTCGCACGCCTTCAGCTCGCAACTGGCGTTCGTTCGCGGCGACAGCTCCGAACTGCCGTCCGGATTCCGGGAGATCCTGGCCCGCACCCCGCCGATGCCGCTGGTCCTCATCTCCGGCACCATCGCGTCAGCGCTGGAGGGCGACCTGTCCGCGGCGCGGGCCTCTTTCGCGTCGTTCCGGGAGCTGCCGCGAACCTTCCCCTACGGCACCAAGTGGGCCGCCACTATCGCCCAGATCGGTTTGGCCGCAGTTCTTCTCGACGACACCGAGGTTGCCGAGGCGGTGTATACGGCGTTGGCGCCGACCGCCCTGTACTACTCGGGTGACGGCTCCGGGGCACTGTTCAGTCACGGCGCCAACGCCGGGTTGATCGGCACGCTCGCGATGACCGCCGGTCGCGTCGACGAAGCGGTGCCTCTCCTGCGCGACGCCGTCGCGATGAACGCCCGGATCGGTGCGCGGCCCGCCACCGCCCTCGCCCGACTGGCCCTCGCCCAGGCATTGCTGGCGCGGCAGCGACCGACGACTGGCGGAGCGCGACCGCACGACCAGGCGCGGCCCAAAGGAGCAAGGCCTTACCGCCAGAATGACGATGGGGGCGGCGATGTCGTATCGGCGCGCACACTGCTGGCCGATGCGGCGGCGGAGTTCGGGCGCCTGGACATGCCGGGGCCACTGTCCCGGGCGCGAGCACTGCAGACGGAATGTGCCGCGCCGACCGGCCCGGCACTCTCGGCCCGGGAAACGGAGATCGCAGCCCTGGTGGCGCAGTCGTTGTCCAACCGGGCGATCGCCGAGCGGTTGTTCGTCTCCGAACGCACCGTGGAGAGCCACGTCCGGAACATCCTGACCAAGTTGGGCTTCGCCTCACGGACCGAGATCGCGGTGTGGGCCGCACGGCAGGACGCACAGCCCGTGCGCAAAGTACTGGGCTGACACGCCCGACACGACATGTGGGTTGACGGATTGCCGCCGCCACAGCATGTCCGGTCACTCTGAACCGCACCCACCAGGCACCGGGCGATGGACCGTCGGCCCGGCGAAACGTTGCGGGTGCCGGGCAGAGCCGGGACTGATCCCGCCGGGGGATCGGGCTGACCGCCTCGGCCGGTCCAGTGTCGCGGCAGCAGGGAAATGGGTGTCGTGCGGACCCCTTGACCCTGCTCCCGTGCCACTCGACCTTCCCGGGACCGCAAACGGTGTCCGATGCGGTCAGATCCCGCTCGGCCCGCTCACCGCGGCGACCCTGCCTGCGCCGCAAACCCTTTCGTGGCAGTGGCCGCCGCGGTCGAAGCGATCGGGTCGACGCCGCGGATGGCGGCGTCGACCAACTGAATCGGGTGGAACAGCGGCACGCCGCCATCGAGGTACCGGCGGATCTGCAACAGGCAGCCGGCGTTCGAGGTGACCACCGCGTCCGGCCGGGTGGTCGCGATATGGGCGACCTTCCGCTTGCCCAGCTCCTCGGCGGCGTCGGGTTGGACGAGGTTGTAGATACCGGCAGAGCCGCAACAGATGTCGGCCTCGGGGATGTCCATCACCTCGAGGCCCGGGATCGCGCCGAGCACCGCCCGGGGTGGCACGGTGACGCCCTGGGCATGCCGCAGGTGGCAGGCGTCGTGATAGGCCACCCGGGCGGTCAGCGGGTGGCGGACCGCGACGGGCCCGATCTCGTCGAGCACCTCGGAAATGTCCCGGACCTTGGCCGCGAACGCCACCGCGCGCTCGGCGTAGTCGGGGTCGTCGCCCAGCAGGACCGGGTACTCCTTCATCGCCGACCCGCAGCCGGCGACGGTGACGGCGATGCTGTCCACGTTGCTGCCCTCGAACGCATCGATCAGTGCGCGCGCCCTGGCGACCGCCTCCCGTTCCCGGCCCGCGTGGCCGGACAGCGCGCCGCAACACCGCTGGCTTCGGGGTGCGACGACGTCGCAGCCGTCCGCGGCCAGCACCCTGGTGGCGGCGGCGTTGACGTCGCCGAAGAAGACCCGCTGCACGCATCCGGACAGCAATCCCACCCGGGCGCGTCGCGGACCGACGGCCGGGGTGGACGCCGGTTGGCGGCCGATGACGGCGCGCATCGACAGCTTCGGCAGCAGGGCTTCCATCGCCCGCAGCCGGCCGGGCAGCCGGCTGCGGAGGCCGGAGGCGGTGAGCAGGCGGCGCAACCCGAGCCGCTGGTAGAGCGTGCCGAACACCGCCGCGACGCGGAGCCGGGCGGGGTAGGGGAACAACGCGAAGATCGTCGCGCGGAAGAGCCGGTCGGCGCGGGTCCGCGCCCAGTTGCGTTCGATCTGCGGCCGCACCGCCGAGAGCAGCTCGTCGTACTTCACGCCCGACGGGCAGGCGGTGACGCACGCCATGCAGCCCAGGCAGGCGTCGAAGTTCCCGACGAATTCCCGGTCCATCGGGACCTCACCGGCGGTGCCCATCTTCATCAGGTAGATCCGGCCGCGCGGCGAGTTCGTCTCGTTGCCCTCCAGCAGGTAGGTGGGGCAGGTCGGCAGGCAGAAGCCGCAGTGCACGCAGTCGTCGATCAGCTCCGGGCTGGGTGGCCGGTGGTCGTCGAACGCCGGGCGGATGCCCGCGGGACCGGCCGGTGTTCCCGCCAGCATGCCGAGGACGTCCGGGCCGTCCAGCCCCGACAGGGCAGTATCGGCGACAACGACGCCCGAACCGCCGACGCCCGAACCGCCGACGCCCGAACCGCCGACGCCCGAACCGCCGACGCCCGAACCGCCGACGCCCGAACCGCCGGCCTGCGAGTCGACACCCCCGTCAGCCTTCTCGATCATTTTCTGCGCTCCTGGTGCTCGATGGGGGTGGCTGAGGATCGCCGAAATGGCGGGGGTGAGTCAGCATCGCGCAGTCAGTACCACGGGTGGAAGCGGCCGGGCGCCAGCCGTCCGCCCGGATCGAACCGGGCCTTGATGGCCTTCAGCAGCGGCGCGGTCGGCGGCGGGGGACCCAGCGGATCCACCAGCGCGTCGACCTCCGCCGGGCGCTGCCGCAGCAGCACGCTGGCACCGAGGGCCAGGGCCCGCTCGCGGAGCTCGCCGAAGGCTGCGGCCTGTCCTTCCGGCGTGCCGCCGGAGAACCGGACCGTGTGCATCCCGGCGGCGGTGCCCGACACCACACCGACCCCGACACCGGCCCGCCGGGCCGCTCGCGTTGCGCTGTCGACGATCCCGGCGACATCGCTCGGCCGGCCGGCGACCCGGGTCACGGTCTCGCCTTCGCCGTCGAGATCGCCGTCGCAGTCACCGCCGAGCACGGCCGCAGTGTGCGCCGCCCAGACCGTTGCGGCGTCCTCGGGCGAGAGCGCGACGCCGGCAACGCCGAGGCCGGCGAGCAGGTCGGCCAGCCGCCGGCTGGACGCGTCGACGTGCACCGCGGTGCCGTCCGTGCGGACCAGCAGCGTCCCGCCGTCCTCCGACAGCCACTCCACCGCAGCGGGTTCCAGCGGACTCGCGGCAATCGCCAGGCTCGCTGCGGTGGCCTGCGCGGCGTCGGCGGCGCCGGCGACGGTGATCGAACGCTCCGGTCGCGGGTGCAGCCGGACGACGACCTCGGTGATCACCGCCAGCGAACCGAGGGAACCGTGCACCAGCTTGGCCAGGTCGTACCCGGCGACGTTCTTGATGACGTGGCCGCCGGCCCGGGCCATCGTGCCGTCCGCGAGCACGAGGGTGACGCCGATGACGAGGTCGCGGATGCCGCCGTACCGCAGCCGGGACGGACCCGAGTCCCCCGCCGCCAGCAACCCGCCGATGGTGGCGCCGGCGGTGGCCGCGGGCGGGTCGAGGGCCAGCCACTGGTTGTTCGTGGCCAGGTGGTCCTGCAGCTGCCGCAGCGTGGTGCCGGCCCTGACGGACGCCGTCATGTCGGCCGGGTTGTAGGTCAGGACGCCGCGCAGCCCGGTGCTGTCCAGCAGCAGGTCGGGATCGCGCACCCGACCCGCCCAGTCCCGGTGCGTGCCGCCGCCGCGGACCAGCACCGACCCCGACGATCCACGCAGGATCTCGGCCACCCGGGCCGTCGTCGTCGGGCGCTCCACCCGCTGCGTCGTCCCCCGCGCGGAGGTGGCGTCCGGGTCGGTGGTCGCCCGATCGACCGGACGCGTCATCACAGCCGCTCGATCACGCCGGCCGCCTCCAGCGGGTGCTGCCGGTACGGCCCTGGCCGCTCACCGCACAGCCGCGGCGTGGGAAAGATCTTGCCGGGGTTGCAGATCCCGGCCGGGTCGAAGGCGCTGCGGAGCAGCTTCATCACCGCCAGGTCGTCCTCGGAGAACATCTTCGGCATCGAGCAGGCCTTGTCGGAGCCGACGCCGTGCTCACCGGTGATGGAGCCGCCCATCTCGACGCACAGCTCGGCGATGGCCGTCGAGAGGTCCTCGCCGCGTTCGGACTCACCGGGGACACTGCCGTTGTAGAGGACCAACGGGTGCAGGTTGCCGTCACCGGCGTGGAAGACGTTCGCGACCCGCAGGCCCGCGGCGTCCGCCATCTCCTGCATCCGGCCGAGCGCCTCGCCGAGCCGGGTCCGCGGGATCACCCCGTCCTGCACGTAGTAGTCCCGGCTGATCCGGCCCATCGCGGCGAACGCCGCCTTGCGCCCCTTCCAGATCAGCGTGCGCTCGGCGGGCGTGGTCGCGATCCGGATCTTCGTGGTGCCCGCCGTCCGGCAGATCTGCCGCACCAGGTCGAAATCCCGCTCGCAGCCCGCCTCCGGGCCGTCGACCTCCACCACCAGGGCGGCCGCGGTGTCCGGCGAATAGCCGGCGTGCACCGCCGCCTCGGACGCCTCGATCGCCAGGGCGTCCATCATCTCCACCGCAGCCGGGATGACGCCGGCCGCGATGATCGCGCTGACCGCGTCACCGGCGGCCTCGGCGCTGGGGAAATCGGCGACCAGCGTTCGGGTCGCCTCGGGGATGCGCAGCAGCCGAACGGTGATCGACGTCGCGATCGCCAGGGTGCCCTCCGACCCGATCACCGCCCCCCGCAGGTCGGGCCCGACGCCCTCCTCGTGGTCCCCGCCGACCGTGATCACCGAGGCATCCGGCAGCACCAGTGTCATGGCGTAGACGTGGTTGGTGGTGAAGCCGTACTTGAGACAGTGCGCACCGCCGGAGTTCTCGGCGATGTTCCCGCCGATGGTGCACACCGTCTGGCTGGACGGGTCGGGTGCGAAGTACAGGTTGTGTGCGGCGACGGCCCGGCTGATGTCGGCGTTGGTGACGCCCGGCTGCACCGTCATCCGCTGGTTGGCGATGTCGATGTCCAGCACGGCGCGCATCCGGGCCAGGCTGATCACCGCCCCGTCGGCGACCGGCAGCGCGCCGCCGGACAGGCCCGTCCCGGCCCCCCGCGCCACGAATGGCATCCCTGCCTCGGCGCACCCGGCGACGACGAACGCGACCTCTTCGGTTGTTTCCGGTAACACCACGACCGCGGGCACCACCCGGTGACCGGTGATGCCGTCGCACTCGTAGGTGCGCAGCCGGGTCGGGTCGGTGATCACCCGGTCCGGGGAGAGCCTGCGGCGCAGCCGGTCGACGAGCGAGTGCATCCGCGGAGACCGCGGGTCTGCTCGGATCGGTTCTGCAGGAACGAGAACGGACATCGGTGTCCTCCCATCTACCGCGCCACCGTATCCAGCAGACACACCCTGACGCCGTCCGACTTCGGCGTCCCGACCCGGCCGGCCTAACGGCTCGCACCGGTTGAGTTCTCGATTCGTGCAAAGCCGACAGCGAAACGGCCTCAGGAACGACCGTCGGGAGGGTGACACTGACATGGTGACTGTTTCCCCGCCGAAGCGCCCCGCCACCGCGGCGATCGCCCTGACCGCGGCCGCCGGTGCCGCCGCGCTGGCCACCCTGACCGGGATCGGCCGCGCGACCCGTGGACTGCCCACCTCGATGGGCGCGAGCCAGGCGCAGATCCACCCCACCGTCGCGGGGTCACCGCACTTCGCGGACGGTGCCTTCCACAACACCGAGCCGTCCCATGTGGTGGCGCCCGGCGAGTTCGCCTCGATGATCCCGGCGCTGATCCGGCACCGCGGCGAGGGCAAACCGCCCGGCCCGGTGCCCCTGGTGACGACGACGCCGCCGCGGCAGGCGGCGGCATTGGCGATCAGCTGGCTCGGGCACGCGACGGCGCTGCTGGAGATCGACGGGCATTTCGTGCTGGCCGACCCGGTCTGGGGTCAGCGGGTGTCGCCGTCACCGTCGGTCGGGCCCGCCCGGCTGCACCCGGTGCCGATCGACATCGCCGACCTGCCGGTGCTGGACGCCATCGTCATCTCGCACGACCACTACGACCACCTCGACCTGCCCACCGTCCGGGAACTGGTCGCCACCCAGCAGGCACCGTTCCTGGTGCCGCTGGGCATCGGCGCGCACCTGCGCGGCTGGGGCGTCCCGGAGGCCCGGATCGTCGAGCTCGATTGGGAGCAGCAGGCCACTGTCGGCGAGTTGACGTTGACCTGCACCGAGTCCCGGCACTTCTCCGGCCGCGGGCTGCGCCGGAACACCACGCTGTGGTGCTCCTGGGTCATCGCCGGCCCGATGCACCGCGTCTACTTCGGCGGGGACACCGGGTACACCGCCGCTTTCACCGGGATCGGCGAACGGCACGGGCCGTTCGACATCGCCGTGCTGCCGATCGGTGCCTACGGGGACCAGTGGCCGGACATCCACCTCAACCCGGAGGAGGCCGTCCGCGCACACCGGGACCTCGGCGGGCGGGTCTTCGTGCCGATCCACTGGGCGACGTTCGACCTGGCCCTGCACTCCTGGAGCGAGCCCGTCGAGCGCCTGGTCACCGCGGGCCGTGGCGTCCGACTGGCCCTCCCCCGGCCCGGCCAGCGGGTCGGGGACCTGGACGCCGTCGTCGCCGATGACGCCGACATCGACGCCTGGTGGCGGTTTTTGGGCTGAGGTTGCCGGGTGTGCGAGCCCCGGGCCGGCTCGCCAGCGAAAGTTGCGTGCACCTACGGCGCGTCCGCGGCACCTCCCGACGCACCAACTCAACCCAACTCGGGGCGGGCCGTGCCGGCAGGGCGCGGTCAGTCCGAACGGGCGGACGGACCTGCGAGGGCTCGGGCCCCGGCCATCCGCGGCCGCATCGGCAGGTAGCCGATGACCGCCGCTCCGACCGCCAGGAAGATCCGGTTGGGGTCGACAGCGGGTAGCCACTTGACGTTGCCGTCCTTGACGACATGGGCCCCGGCCGGGTGACCCGTCATGCCCAGACCGCCGCCCTCGCCCCCCTGACCCTCCTCGTCGTGGCCGTCCCCGCCGCCGGCGCCGCCCTGAAGGTGGCAGCGGGAATGACGGTGACACCGCTCTTCTCATAGGGTTCGCCGTACACCCTCTTGGTCGTGAGGGTGTCGCTCTCAGAGCTCAGCACCTCGTCGAGCTTCATGAAGCCTCCTCGCGGGCACCGACTTTCGCGTCGGCGCACCTCGGCGCCCACCTTCCCGCCGCGCGTTCGGGCACGGAACACCACAAGGTCCCGTGCGGCGGGTGCCCGAACACCGTGGACGTCCGGATCGCCGCCCCGTCCACTCGCTGACGGCCGAGCTCACCGCACGGGCTACCAGATCCGCACCCGCTCGGCGGGATCCAGCCACAGCGCGTCGCCCTGCTGCACGCCGAACGCCTCGTGGAATTCGGTCAGATTCCGCACCACCTGATTGCACCGGAACTCCTCCGGGGAGTGCGGGTCGATGGACATCCGGCGCAGCAGCTCCTGATCGCGGATCTTGCTCTGCCACACCGCCGCCCATGACAGGAAGAAGCGCTGCTCACCGGTCAGCCCGTCGATCACCTCGGGCTGCCGGCCGCCGAGGGAGATCCGCCACGCCTGGTACGCGATGCCCAGGCCCCCGAGGTCGCCGATGTTCTCCCCGACGGTCAGTGCGCCGTTGACCCGGTGACCGGGCGTCTGTGCCGGCTCCAGCACCGAGTACTGGTCGATCAGCCGGCGGGTCAGCCCGTCGAAGGCCTCCCGGTCGTCGGCGGTCCACCAGTCGTGCAGGGCACCGAGGCCGTCGTACTTCGAGCCCTGGTCGTCGAAGCCGTGGCCGATCTCGTGCCCGATGACGGCTCCGATGGCGCCGTAGTTGACCGCGTCATCGGCGTCCGGATCGAAGAACGGCGGCTGCAGAATGGCGGCGGGGAAGACAATCTCGTTCATGCCCGGGTTGTAGTAGGCGTTGACGGTCTGCGGCGACATGAACCACTCGAGCCGGTCGACGGGCGAGCCGATCTTGGCCAGTTGCCGGTCCAGCTCGAACGCGGCCGCCCGCTGGGCGTTGCCGGCCAGGTCGTCCGGGCGTACCGAGAGTGTGCTGTAGTCGCGCCAGCGGTCCGGGTAGCCGATCTTGGGGTTGAACGTGGCCAGCTTGTCCAGGGCCCTGGCCTTGGTGTCCGGGCTCATCCACGGCAGGTCGCTGATCTCCCGCCGGTACGCCTCCAGCAGGTTGGCGACCAACTCGTCCATCCGTTGCTTGGCGGCGGGCGGGAAATGCCGCTCCACATACAGCCGGCCCAGTGCCTCCCCCGCCGCGCCCTCGACGAACGCGACACCGCGCTTCCACCGTTCGCGCAGCTGCGGCACGCCGGACAGTGTCCGGCCGTAGAAGTCGAAGTTCTTCTCCACCAACTCGTCCGGGCCGAACGGTGCGGCGGACCGGACGACCTGCCAGCTGAGCCAGGCCTTCCAGTCCGGCAGCCGCTCCGGCGTCAGCAGTTCGCCCAGCGCGGCGATGAAGTCGGGCTGGCGGACGACCACCCGCTCCAGCAGTGCACGGTCCGCTCCCAGTCCGGTCAGCCACGCATCCCATAGTTCCGCGGGCAGCAGCTCGTCGAGCTCCGCTCGGGTCCTGGGGTTGTAGGTCTGGGTACTGTCCCGCGAGCGGACCCGATCCCAGTGCGCGGCCGCCAGGTCGTTCTCCAGCGCGAACGTGGACCGGGCTGTCTCCGTCGACGCATCGACCCTCGCGAGATCCAGGATCTCGGGCAGGAACGCAAGGTAGGCGGCTCGGATCTCCGCGTGCTGCTCGTCCGAGTAGTACGCCTCGTCGGGCAGCCCCAGCCCGCCCTGATACAGGTTGAGCACGTACCTGTCCGGTTCCGCCGGGTCGCTGTCGATATCCAGCACGAACGGGCCGCTGACCCCGTCGCGTCGCAGCTTGCCGAGCGCAAGCATCAGGGACCGGACGTCGGTCACCTCGTCCAGCGCCGTGAGCAGCTCGCGAACGGGTTCGAAGCCGCGCCGCCGGACCGTCTCGGTGTCCATGAAGCTGCTGTAGAGGTCGCCGATCAGCTGCTCCGGGGACCCCGGCCGGGCGCTGTCCGCTGTTGCGGCGACCTCCTCCACGATGGCCCGGCAGTCCGCCTCGGCCCCATCGCGGACGCGGTAGAACGCGCCGTCCACGGACCTGTCCTCGGGGATGACGGCAGTGCTCAGCCATTCCCCGTTGACGTACCGGAACAGGTCGTCCTGCGCGCGCACGGCGGGAGCTGCGTCGCCGGCGCTCGTGGTCTCTGAAACTGCGGTCATGAATGGGTCTCCTTCTCCAGGCCGTCCATGGGGGACGCGCTGACACCTCGCGGATGTCCGAACGGGGTCATCGGCAGCGGCTGCCCAGGCCCGGCGACGGACTGCGTCGACCGACCTGGTTGCTGCCGAAAACGCTACCCCGCTGGCCGCGGCCGTCCGCGTCCCCTCAGCTCGATCCGGCGGTGCCAGGCGATCGGCACAAGGTGCAATGCCGCGTCGACGCTGCGGTGGAGCAGCCGACCGATCAGGATGTCCGGGATGGGGAGTCGGCATCGACGTTCCGGGTGAGAGGCACCACCCGGGTGCCGGACAGAGAGGACCGCCATGAAGTACATGATCTTGCTCTACGGCTCGCAGCAGGACTACGACGCGATGACCGGCCAGTCCACCGTCAAGCCCGCCTGGTCGGGCGAGGACCTGGCCGCGATGGGTCAGTTCATGCAGAACTGGAACGAGGAGCTGGTCGCGTCCGGCGAGTTCGTCGACGCGAAGGGCCTGGCCGCGCCGGTGCACACCCGACGGGTCCAGCTCAGCAACGGCGTCGCCGCGGTGACCGACGGGCCGTACGCCGAGACCCAGGAGGTGCTCGCCGGGTACACCATCGTGGACTGCGAGAGCTTCGACCGGGCAACCGAGATCGCTGCCCGGTTGGCGAAGTGCCCGCCCGGGCCGGGTGGTGGTGACGGTCAGTACGCCGACGTCCGACCGATCGACGAGGGCTTCTCCGGCGACGACCCGGTCCCGGGGGCCTGACCACCCCGGTGAGCGGCACCACCGTCGAGGACCTGCTGCGCCGGGAGGCTCCGCAGGTCCTCGGCGCGCTCGTCCGCCGGTACGGCAACTTCGACATCGCCGAGGACGCGACTCAGGAGGCGCTGATCGCCGGGGCCGACCAGTGGGGACGGGACGGCGTCCCGGACAACCCGCGCGCTTGGTTGATCACCGTCGCCTCCCGCCGGCTCACCGACCTGCTGCGCGCCGAGCAGGCCCGCCGGCGACGGGAGGACACCGTTTCCCGGTGGACTGTCGCCGAGCACCGCCCGGGTGCCGAGCCCGCACCGCAGGCGGGGATCGCCGACGGCAGCGACGATTCCCTTGCACTGCTGCTGATGTGCTGCCACCCCAGCCTGCCGGCCACCGCGCAGATCGCCCTCACCCTGAGGGCCGTCGGTGGCCTGACGACGACCGAGATCGCCAGGGCGTTCCTGGTGCCCGAGGCCACCATGGCGCGGCGGATCGGCCGGGCGAAGCAGCGGATCAGGGACAGCGGGCTGCCGTTCCGGATGCCGCCGGCCGACGAACGCACGCAACGCCTCGCCGCGGTGCTGCACGTGCTGTACCTGATCTTCAACGAGGGGTACGTCAGCACGGCGGGCCGCACCCTGTACCGGGCGGATCTCGTCGCGGAGGCGATCCGGCTGGTCCGGCTGGTGCACCACATGCTTCCGGGCGACGAGGAGGTTGCCGGGCTGCTGGCCCTGATGCTGCTGACCGATGCCCGACGCCCAGCACGGACCGGCACCGACGGCGCCCTCATCGCGATGGCAGATCAGGACCGGTCGCGGTGGAACGCCGAGCAGATCGCCGAAGGGATTGCGCTGCTCACCGAGGTGTTGCCGCGCGGCCGGACCGGCCCCTATCAGCTGCAGGCGGCGATCGCCGCGGTGCATGACGAGGCGGTGACGGCCGCGGACACCGACTGGCCGCAGATCCGGGCGCTGTACGAGGTGCTGCTGGGCATGGGGAGCAACCCGGTCGTCGCCCTGAATCACGCCGTCGCCCTGGCGATGGTGCACGGGCCGCAGGCCGGTCTGGACAGGCTGGAGCAGCTGGAGCGCACCGGCGTGCTGGGCGCGCTCGTCGATTCCGATCACCGGTTGCCGGCCGTCCGGGCCCACCTGCTGGAGCTGGCCGGCGACGGCCCGGCCGCGGCGAACGCCTACCGCACCGCGGCCGGCCGCACCGCCAGCCTGCAGCAGCAGCGCTACCTGCTCGGACGGGCGGATCGGCTCCGTTGAACTGACCCGTCCCGACGGACGGGCCGCTTGGCCGGGGACCGCGGGCGGGGCGGCGGACGCGGGCGGGAAGGGCCGGGAATTGACGGTCAGCGGAGGCTGTTGCTCAGAAAGAATGTCGGGCGGACGGTGCCCGCGATGCGAAGAAAGGGCTCTCCCGATGCGCGCAGTATGGAATGACACGGTCCTCGCCGAAAGCGACAAGACGGTCGTCGTCGAGGGCAACCATTATTTCCCGCCGGACTCGGTGAAGTGGGATCTGCTGGAGTCGACCGATACCTCGACCCGCTGCCCGTGGAAGGGTCAGGCCAGCTACTACTCCGCCAAGGTCGGTGGCAAGGTCGGCGAGGACGTCGCCTGGACCTACCTCGACCCGAAGCCTGCCGCCAAGGAGATCACCGAGCACGTCGCCTTCTGGCGGGGCGTGCGCATCGAGTCCTGAGCCGCGGGGCGGTCGGCGGAGCGTCGCTGACCCAGGTCAGCGCGACGCCCCGCGACGTTGCTCGTCAACCATGCCGAGCAGCGTGCGCCGTCCCGGTCGCCATCCGATCTGACCGCGGGATGGAACGACCGGGCGACACGGCTCGTCCGGCGGGCCGCTCAACCAGCCGCAGTTCCCGCGGACCGGTTCACCATGAGTTCATCTGACGTTCACCTCGCGACCCCGGAGCGCCGCTCGCCGCGTGAGGGACGCTCGGCCGGCCGACTGAAGCTGACGGAAAACGCCACCCTCCAACTTTCTCGAACAGTTCATCACCGCCCGTTCGGCCGGTGTCGCCGAGCACGCGCGGTGCGGGTTTTGCCTCCGGTTGACAGTGCCTGTGGGGTCGCTACTATCCAGAAACCGACTTCCCGCAACCGCCGGGAAAGGCGGCAATAAAGTCGTCCGCCGGAAGCTCCCGTTGCTGGCTGTCGGCGGCACACCGCATGCGGTTTCAGCGACTTTTGTGACCCACGACACTCACAATAGTTATTTTGTGGTATTGACACGTTGCCGCCACGCATTTCGAGCGCAGGAGGAACAATGGTAGAGCAGGCCGCAAAGGACCGCTGGGATCCCGGGGTCCAGACGTACGCGTCGATGGGCTACTACGCGCCGGACTACCAACCCAAGGACACCGACATCCTGGCGGTCTTCCGGGTGACGCCACAACAGGGTGTCGACCCGATCGAGGCCGCGGCCGCTGTGGCCGGCGAATCGTCAACTGCCACATGGACTGTCGTGTGGACCGACCGGCTCACCGCGCACTCGCACTACCAGGCCAAGTGTTACCGGGTGGAGGACGTTCCAGGGCGCCCCGGTGAGTACTTCGCCTACGTCGCCTACGACATCGACCTCTTCGAGGAAGGCTCGATCGCCAACCTGACGTCGTCGATCATCGGCAATGTTTTCGGTTTCAAACCGCTTTCGGCGTTGCGGCTCGAGGACATGCGTATTCCGGTCGCCTACGTCAAGACCTTCCAGGGCCCGCCGCACGGCATCGTCATGGAACGCGAGTATCTGAACAAATTCGGCCGGCCACTGCTCGGCGCCACCGTCAAACCGAAACTCGGTCTGTCCGCGCGCAATTATGGCCGGGTGATCTACGAGGCCTGCCGCGGCGGCCTCGACTTCACCAAGGACGACGAGAACATCAACTCGCAACCATTCATGCGCTGGCGGGATCGATTCCTGTTCGGCATGGAGGGTGTCAACAAGGCGATGGCCGACACCGGCGAGATCAAGGGCCACTACTTCAATGTGACGGCGGCCACGCTCGAGGAGATGTACGAGCGCGCCGAATTCGCCAAGGAGCTCGGCAGCGTCGTGGTGATGATCGACCTGACGATCGGCTTCACCGCCATGCAGTCCATGTCGCACTGGGCGCGGAAGAACGGCGTCCTGCTGCACTTGCATCGCGCCGGTCACTCCACCTACACCCGGCAGAAGACCCACGGTGTGAGCTTCCGGGTGCTGTCGAAGTGGTGCCGGCTGATCGGCGTCGACCATCTGCACGCCGGCACCGTCGTCGGCAAGCTGGAGGGCGATCCGGCGACGACGAAGGGCTACTACGACACCCTGCGCGACGATCACATCCCCACCTCGCCGGGGAACGGGATCTTCTTCGACCAGGACTGGGCCAGCATGCCCGGCGTGATGCCGGTGGCGTCCGGCGGGATCCACGCCGGCCAGATGCACCAGTTGCTGGACCTGTTCGGCGACGACGTGGTGCTGCAGTTCGGCGGCGGGACCATCGGCCACCCGTTGGGCATCGCCGCCGGTGCGGAGTCGAACCGGGTGGCGCTCGAGGCGGTCGTCAAGGCCCGTAACGAGGGTCGCGACCTGCTCAAGGAGGGACCGGGCGTGCTGCGGCGGGCCGCCGAGAGCTGCCATCCGTTGGAGGTGGCGCTCGCGACCTGGGGCGACATCACCTTCGACTACACGTCCACCGACGCGCCCGATGCAGTGCCCACCGTGAGCATCTAGGAGTCGTCATGCATCTGCGTCATGGAGCTTTCTCCTACCTTCCCGAGCTGACCGACGAGGAGATCTCCGCCCAGCTGCGGTACGCGCTGCTCAACGGGTGGCCGATCTCGATCGAGTACACCGACGACCCGCATCCGCGGAACATCTACTGGGAGATGTGGGGGCTGCCGCTGTTCGACCTGGACGAGCCGGACGGCGCCCTCGCCGAGATCAAGGCCTGCCGGGCCACATTCCCGGACCACTACATCCGGGTGCTCGCCTACGACGCGTCGCTCGGTCGGCAGACCACGGCACTGTCGTTCCTGGTGCAGCGGCCCGCCCGGGAGCCGGGATTCCTGTTGACCCGCACGGAAGGTCAGGACCGCCGGCAGAGCTACGGGGTGCATTCGTACAGCACCGAGACCGCCCCGCACCGCAACGGTGCGCGGTCCTGATGGTCCGGCCATGATCGTTCCTCCCTCCGGCGGTGGGCACCGTGGCCGCTGATCCGCCGCGGCAGGGCTCGACCGGCTTCGGGTACTACCGGCCCGCAGCGGTGGCGCCCGCCCGGGTCGGTTCGGCGGGGGCGTGCGCGCCGCAGGGCGCGCACGTCTCTGCACCTGGACGGAACGCGGAGTCCGGTGGCGCGGCCGGTTCGGCACCCGACTCCGTGCCCGCCGCGCCGGAACATCTCGCCGATGACGCCGTCCTGGACCTTTCCGCGGACTCCGCGCGCCGGGACGTGGACGAGACCCTGCACCGGCTCGATCTCGAACTGGTCGGGCTGGCGAACGTGAAGCGCCGGGTGCGGGAGATCGCCGCGTTGCTGCTGGTGGATCGGGCGCGGTCGCAATTCGGCCTCAGTTCCTCGCGGCCGACACTGCACATGAGCTTCACCGGCGGGCCCGGTACGGGGAAGACCACGGTGGCGCTGCGGATGGCAGAGATGTTGCACGCCATGGGGTACATCAGGCAGCCCAAGGTGCTCAGCGTCACCCGGGACGACCTCGTCGGGCAGTTCATCGGGCACACCGCGCCCAAGACCAAGGCCGTCATCGCCAAGGCCGCCGGTGGGGTGCTGTTCATCGACGAGGCGTACTACCTGTTCCGCCCGGAGAACGAACGTGACTACGGGCAGGAGGTCATCGAGATCCTGCTGCAGGAGATGGAAAACGAACGGGCCAGCCTGGTGGTGATCTTCGCCGGTTACCCCGACCGGATGGACACCTTCTTCTCGGCGAATCCGGGGCTGTCCTCCAGGGTCCCGCACCACATCGCCTTCGACGACTACAGCCATCAGCAGCTCGTCGAGATCGCCGACCTCATGGTGGTCGGGGAGAACTTCCGCTTCGACGACGAGGGGCGGCAGGCCTTCTCCCGCTATCTGGAGGTGCGCATGGGCCGGCCCCGGTTCTCCAACGCGCGCAGCGTCCGGAACGGGATCGAGCGATGCCGGTTGCGGCAGGCCCGGCGGCTGGTCGACCTGCACCGGCCGCTGACCCGCGACGACCTGGTCACGATCACCGCGCAGGACGTGTACGGCAGCAGCCTGTTCGGCCAGACGTCGGCGGCAACAGCGGCTCTCGATGGCGAGGTCGTAGGCGCTGCCCCTCCCCGTTCGAACCGCTGACCCAGACGCTTTCCAGCCCAATGCAATCAGTGATAGCGCCAGCATCACCAGCCAGGCAGCGGGGCTCGTTCCACCGACAGGAGACCGACGCCATGCCAGAAGGACTCAAGACGCTCACTCGATACACCATCGAGGAGGAGCACCGTCATCCCGGTTCCACCGGCGACTTCTCCGGCCTGCTCAACGTGCTCTCGACGGCCATCAAAATCGTCGCGAACAACGTCAACCGAGGTGCGCTGGTCGCTTCCCAGCGGGTGAGCGGCAGCCTTCGCGGCGAGGTGGAAAAGAACCTCAGCGTGCTCAGCAATTCCGTGATCATCCGGGAGACGCAATGGGCCGGCCACCTTGCCGCCATGGTCTCCGGCGAGATGGACGAGCTGTACCCGGTACCGGAGCGCTACCGCCGGGGGAAGTACTTGCTGGCGTTCGACCCGCTGAACGGCGCGGGTGACCTCGACCTGAACATGACGGTCGGCAGCATCTTCTCCATCCTGCGCTGCCCCGACACCGACGGCGAGCCGAGGGCAGAGGATTTCCTGCAACCGGGAACCCAGCAGATCTGCGCCGGAATTGCGCTCTACGGGCCGGCCACCATGATGGTCCTCACCACCGGTGACGGGGTCGACGGCTTCACCCTCGACCGGGAGATCGGCGCATTCGTCCTGACCCACCCGCAGATGCGGATTCCCGAGCACAACGACGAGTTCGCGATCAATGCCTGCAACGAGCGTTATTGGGATCAGCCGGTCAAGCGGTACGTCAAGGAATGCCTGGACGGTGCCTCGGGCCGGCGCGGTCGCGATTTCACGATGCGCTGGGTGGAATCGTTGGTGGCGGAAACGTTTCGGATCCTCACCGTCGGCGGCGTCTACCTCGACCCGCGGGCGACGAAGGAAGGCGGACGGTCGGGACGGCGCCACCTGCTGTACGAGGCCAACCCGATCGCCTTGCTCATCCAGCAGGCCGGCGGCGCCGCCAGCGCCGGCAACGAGTCCCTGCTGGACGTCGAGCCCGCGAGCCTGCACCAGCGGGTGCCGTTGATCTTCGGTTCGCGCAAGGAGGTCGAACGGATCGAGCGTTACCACCAGGAGTATCTCGACGGGATGGTCGGATCGTTCGACGCGTCCCTGTTCACGGCGCGGTCCCTGTTCCGCACGGTGTGACCGCGCCCAACCTCCCAATCCCCTTTCGCCGTCCACAGCACAGCCGGCCGGCATCTTGCCTATTGCAGGAGAGACATGTCGATCAAGCACCCCGTCGTCGCCGTCACTGGTTCGTCCGGGGCCGGAACGACCTCGGTCACCAAGACCTTTCAGCACATCTTCCGCCGGGAAGGCATCATTCCGGCGGTGATCGAGGGCGACTCCTTCCACCGGTACGACCGGAAGGAAATGCGCGTCGCGATGGCGGAGGCGGAGGCGGACAAGAACAATCATTTCTCGCATTTCGGACCGGAAGCCAACCTGCTCGTTGATCTGGAGTCGCTGTTCAAGGAGTACGGCGACACCGGCGGCGGCCGGGCGCGCAAATACCTGCACGACGACGAGGAAGCGGCGCCCTACGGGCAGCCCGCGGGGACGTTCACGCCGTGGGAGGAGCTCCCGGCGGGCAGCGACCTGCTGTTCTACGAGGGCCTGCACGGGGCGGTCGTCACCGAAACCGTCAACACCGTCCAGCACGCCGATCTGCTGGTCGGGGTCGTGCCGATCATCAACCTCGAATGGATCCAGAAACTCCTGCGCGACCAGACCGCCCGCGGCTATTCCAGCGAAGCGGTGACTGACACCATCCTGCGCCGGATGCCGGATTACGTGAATTACATCTGCCCGCAATTCGCCCGCACCGACATCAACTTCCAGCGGGTTCCGACGGTGGACACCTCCGATCCGTTCACCGCCCGGTACATCCCGAGCGCCGACGAGAGCTTCCTGGTGATCAGGTTCGCCAATCCCCGCGGCATCGACTTCTCTTACCTGCTGACGATGCTGCACGACTCGTTCATGTCCCGGCCGAACATCATCGTGGTGCCCGGCGGGAAAATGGAGCTCTCCATGCAGTTGATCTTCACGCCGCTGATCCTGCGGCTGATGGAGAAGAAGCGGGACCATCAGCGCTGATCGTGCCGGTTGCCGGGGGGTGTGCTGTAGCCGGCCGGGCCGGCCCCGAGCAAACGGGTGATCACCGTTTCGGACCTCAACTGTCGTGCAGTGACACCAAATGTTCCCGGACGTTGATCACCCGGGCACGGAAACCATCTGCGCGCGAGGCAGCAGCCCAAGGAGCGCGCGCGGCAGCTGTCGGCCGATCGACACCCGCGTGACGCCGCCCACACCGCTGAGCCCTTTTGTCTGATTTGCCCTACGGTTGCAGAACATTGCAATTGCAGAAGCCGATCCGCGCATCGCCGCGAATGGGCCCAGAACACGAGGTGGTGGCGCAGGTGTGCAGACCGCAGAGCCGATGACGACGCCGCTGTACCAACTGAAGTCGGAGTTCTTCAAGACCCTCGGGCATCCGGCTCGGATCAGGGTGCTGGAACTGCTGGGCCAGCGCGAGCACGCCGTATCGGAATTGCTGCCGGAGATCGCGGTGGAACCGTCGAACCTGTCGCAACAGTTGGCGGTGCTGCGCCGTGCGGGACTGGTCGAGACCCGGAAAGAGGGCTCGGCGGTGTACTACTCGCTGTCCAACCCCGAGATCGCCGAACTCCTGCGGGTGGCGCGGGTCATCCTCACCGAGGTGCTGGCCGGACAGGTCGAACTGCTCGAAGACCTCCGTGGCACCCGGCGCGACGCGGTTGCACCGTGACGACACGCCGCCGGACGAGACCCGCAGGGACGAAGCGCGCCGGAACAGGGCCGCACCGGAATAGAGCCGTCATGGATGAGACAGTGCCTTGCGCACAACGGATCCGGTGCCGTCCCAGGATCTGATCGACACCCACCGCCGTCAGGCGGAGGCACGACATCCCGACTCGGGGAGGTGGCACATGCGCGGTCTGTTGCGCAAGATCCGCTCGACCGGGCGGATGGCCGAACCGCCCCCCGCCTCGCCGGTAGATCGGCTGTCCCCCGACGCGGCCGACACCCGCGCCACCCTCGACGGTTCCGTGCAGCTGCGGCACGTCGACACCGGGTCCTGCAACGGGTGCGAGATCGAGATCGGCGCGGCCTTCGGCCCGGTGTACGACGTGGAGCGTTACGGCGCACGACTGGTCGCCTCGCCCAGGCATGCCGACGCCCTGCTGGTGACCGGACCGGTCACCCGCAACATGGCCGAGCCGCTGCGTCGCACCTACGACGCGGTGCCCGGACCGAAGCTCGTGGTGGCGGTCGGCGATTGCGCCCGCAACTGCGGCGTCTTCGCCGGGGCCTACGGGGTGGCCGGGCCGGTCGGCGCACATCTTCCTGTCGACCTCGAGATCGCCGGTTGCCCACCGCGACCGGAAGCCATCGTGGCGGCCCTGCGCACGATCACCGGCCGATGAACACCGCCTCCGTCGGCCTGTTGGTGGCCGTGCTCGCCGGTGCCGGCAGCGCGGCCGCCGGCCTTCTCGCGCCGCGGGAGATCAGATCGCGTGTCGTCGGCGTGGGGCTTTCCGCGCTCGGGATCGCTGCCCTGATCGCCGGTCTCGCCGCGATCGCCGGACAGACCATGACGCTGACCCTCCCGTCGGCATTGCCGCTGTCGGGCCTGATCTTCCACGTCGACCCGCTCGGCGGGGTGTTCGTCGCGGTGACCGGCGGGGTGGCCCTCGCCGTCGGCGTGTACGGAATCGGTTACGCCCGCCATGGTCTCGACGGCCGGGCGTTTCAGGCCGTGCTGCCGTTGTTCGTCCTGTCGATGGTGCTGGTGCCCACCGCGGCCGGCGTCGGAACCCTGTTGCTGTGCTGGGAACTGATGGCCTTGACGTCGCTGATCCTTGTGCTGGCCGAACACCGCCGCCGGCCCGCCGTCGCGTCGGCCGGGCGTTGGTACGCGGTGATGACGCAGCTGGGCTTCGTCGCCATCCTGATCGGCCTGGTCAGTTTCGCCGCGCATGCCGCCGATGCCTCGTTCGCCGCCCTACGCGCCGCCGGGCCGGCCCTGTCGCCGCTCGTCGCGGCGCTGGTGTTCCTGGCCACCGGCATCGGTTTCGGTTCCAAGGCCGGGATCCTGCCGCTGCACGCCTGGCTGCCGCGGGCGCATCCGGAGGCGCCGAGCAATGTCTCGGCGCTGATGTCGGCGGCCATGGTGAACCTCGGCGTCTACGGCATCGTCCGGGTCGGCTTCGACCTGCTCGGCGGCGGGGCCGGCTGGTGGTGGCTGCTGGTCCTCCTCCTGGGCGCGGTGTCGGCGATCTACGGAATCCTGCAGGCCGCCATCGGTACCGATCTCAAGCGGCTCCTCGGCTACTCCACCACGGAGAACATGGGGCTGGCGCTGGTCGGGATCGGTGCCGCGGGGATGTTCCTCGATGCCGGCGAAACTCTGCTCGCCGGGCTGGCGATGACGGCCGCGTTGCTGCATGTGATCAACCACGCGGCGTTCAAGACCCTGCTGTTCCAGTCCGCCGGCTCAGTCGTCGCCGCCACCGGGCAACGGGATCTGGACCAACTCGGCGGGCTACGCGCCGGGATGCCACGTACCACAGCGGCTTTCGGACTCGGTGCGCTCGCGGCCTCGGCGCTTCCGCCCGGCGCGGCCTTCGTCAGCGAGTGGTTGCTGCTGCAGGCGTTGATCCACGGTTTGCCGGCGTCGGGGATGTCGGCGGCGATCGTCCTTCCGCTGGCGGTGGCGGCGGTGGCGCTGACGGCCGGGCTCGCGGTGGTGACGTTCGTGAAGGCCTTCGGGGTGGGGTTTCTGGCCCGACCGCGCAGCGCCGAAGCTGCTGCGGCGACGGAGAGCCCGGGAAGCATGCTGGTTGGGATGGCGATCGCCGGGGCAGGCTGCATCGGCCTGTCGCTGTTCCCCACCGCGGTGCTGCCCGCCATCGGCGGGCTGGCGGCCGGCATCGTCGACGGCGGGGACCCGGTGGCGATCAGCGATCTGACGATCGAACTGAACGGCGTCGCCGGGTCGCTGTCACCGCTGCTGCTCGCGGTCGCGCTGACGGTCGCCGTCGTCGCCGCCCTGGCCGCGCTCCGCACCCTTGCGGGTCGGCGGGTGGCCCGCCAGGCGCGGCTGTGGGACTGCGGAGCCGGCCCGATGTCGGAGCGGATGGAATACACCGCAACCTCTTTCGCCGAACCGCTGCAACGGGTGTTCGACGACGTGCTCAACGCCGAGCAGGACGTCGACGTCACGCACTATCAGGAGTCCCACTACCTGGTGCAGACCATCGAATATCGCAGGCGAACCCCGGATCCCATCGAGACCCGCTTTTATGCACCCGTTCTCGCCTTCCTGGCGATGTGGGCCAGAAAGGGACGGTGGCTCGCGAACGGCAGCGTGCACCGCTACCTGGGCTACGGGTTCGGCGCCCTGTGCGCGTCGTTGATCGTCCTGGTGGTGATCCGATGACGGTGTTCGGGGTGGTCACCATCGTGCTGCAGCTCGCTCTCGTGGTGGGCCTGGCACCGGTGCTGACCGGGGTGATGCGGCAGGTCCGGGCCCGGATGGAGGGCCGTGCCGGCCCCGGCATCGGCCAGCCCTGGCGGGACCTGCGCAAGCTGCTGCGCAAGGAGTCGATCCGGCCGCGCGGCACCACCGAGGTGTTCCGGGTCGCCCCGCTGGTGCTGGTCGCGACGTGCCTGGTGGTGGCGGCGGCGGCCCCGTTCGTCAGTACCGCGTCGGCGCTCAACCCGATCGCCGACCTGTTCGCGGTCGTCGCGGTGCTCACCCTGGGCACCGTGGCGATCGCGCTCGCCGGCATCGATACCGGGACCGCGTTCGGCGGCATGGGCGCGAGCCGGGAGACGACCATCGTCGCGCTGGTCGAGCCCACCCTGCTGGTGGCGATCTTCGCGCTGTCCGTCCCGGTGGGCTCGACGAATCTGGGTGCGATCGTCGCCGCCGGGTTGGACGACCCGGCCGCGGTGTTCTCCCCGGTCAGTTTGCTGGCCGCCGTCGCGCTGCTGGTGGTGATCGTCGCGGAAACCGGCCGGCTGCCGGTGGACAACCCGTCGACGCACCTGGAGCTGACGATGGTGCACGAGGCGATGGTGCTCGAGTACGCCGGGCCGGACCTGGCGGTGATCGAGTTGGCGTCGTCGATGCGGTTGGTGGTGTTCCTCGGGCTGCTGGCCAACCTGTTCGCGCCGTGGGGCATCGCCACCGTCGGTTCACCGGCCGCACTGCTGGTGGGCTGTGGGGTGTTCGTCGCCAAGGTGACACTGCTCGGGGTCGTCCTCGCCGCGGGCGAGGTGTTCCTGGCCAAGCTGCGGCTGTTCCGGGTGCCGGAATTGCTCGCCGGTTCCTTCGTCCTCGGGTTGCTGGCCGTCGCCGCCAGCTTCGTCCTGTGATGACTACCGGCCCGCTCGGCCAGCTGCTCGACATCGCCGCCGGCGCCTTCCTGTTCACCGCGGTGCTGATCCTGTGGCGGCGGGAATTGGCTTCCATCATCGACATCTTCGCCCTGCAGGGGGTCGCGCTGGCCCTGATCGTCGCGGTGATTGCCGTCGACGAGGGATCGGTCGAGCTGTTCGTGGTGGCCATCGCCGTGCTCGTCATCCGGTCCGGGGTGCTGCCGTGGCTGCTGCGGCGTGCGCTGTCGCATGCCGGGGCGACCCGCCGGGAGACCCGGCCCCTGGTGAACGTCGTGACGTCGCTGTTGGCGGCGGCGGCGCTGACCCTGCTCGCGTACGCGGTGTCCCAGCCGCTGGTGGCGCTCGCCCCGTCGACCGCCGCACACGCCATCCCGGTCGGCATGGCGGTGGTGCTGATCGGCTTCTTCGTTCTGGTCACCCGGCGGCTGGCGCTGTCCCAACTGGTCGGATTCCTGTTGCTGGACAACGGCATCACCGCCGTCGGGTTTCTCAGTACGGCTGGTGTGAGCGTCATCGTCGAGCTGGGCGTGACCCTGGATGTGCTGCTGGTGGTGCTGGTGCTGCAGGTCCTCAAGACCCGGATCCGGGAGGCGTTCGGCGCCACCGACCTGGACGAACTGCGGGAGTTGCACGACTGATGACGATCCTGCTGATGCTGCCGATCCTGCTGCCGCTGATCGCGGCGGCCGTCCAACGGCTGTCCCGAGGTGGCGCCGTCCGGTCCGTCCTGCCGGCATGCACCGCGGCGGGAGTTCTCGCGGCGGCGATCGTGATCGCCGCCGCGGTGAGCACCGACGGCCCGCTGACCGGCGCGGGGCTGCTGCGGGTGGACGCACTGAGCGCGTTCCTGCTGATCGTCATCGGTGCAGTGTCGCTGGTGTCCGGCCGTCGCTACCGCCGGGTACCTCCGCGGGGAGGGCAGCCTCGGCCATCTCGACCCGGTGACCGACCGGCAGTACGCCGTGCTGGTGCAGCTGTTCCTCGCGCTGATGGCGCTGGCCGTGCTCGCCGCCAACATCGGCGTGCTCTGGGTGGCCATCGAAGCCACCACCGTGGTCACCGCGTTCCTGGTCGGGCAGCGGCGAAGCAAGAAGGCCGTCGAGGCGGCCTGGAAATACGTGGTGATCAGCTCGACCGGGATCGCGCTGGCGCTGCTCGGCACCTTCCTGCTGAATTTCGCCTCGCTGCACACGGGGGCCGCCGCGGGGCTGGATTGGGCGGCGCTGGTCGCGAGCGCGCCGCAACTGGACCCCGGAGTGACGCGCATCGCCGTGCTGCTACTCCTCCTGGGCTTCGGCACCAAGGCCGGCCTGGCGCCGCTGCACGGCTGGCTGCCCGACGCCTACAGCCAGGCGCCGGCCCCGGTCGCGGCGTTGATGTCCGGGGTACTGGCGTCGGTGGGGCTCTACGCGGTGCTGCGGGTCAAGGTGATCGCCGACGCGGCGCTCGGTGTCGACTTCACCCGAAACCTGTTGCTGGTGATGGCCATCGCATCGCTGGCGCTGGCCGCCACCCTGATGCTGGGACAGCGGGACTACACCCGGATGCTCGCGTACTCGAGCATCGAGAACATCGGACTGCTCGCGTTGGGCGCCGCCATCGGGAGCCCGCTGGCCATCGCGGCGGTGCTGCTGCAGGTCCTGGCGCACGGGCTGGTGAAGGGGGCGCTGTTCGTCGGCGCCGGGCGGGTGCTGCAGCTCACCGGGAGCACCAGGATCGACGCCGTGCACGGGCTTCTCGGGCGCACCCCCGCCCTGGCCGGAGCGTTCGGGATCGGCGTCCTCGCCATCATCGGGTTCCCGCCGTTCGGCCTGTTCGCCAGCGAACTGGCCATCGCCACGGCCGGTTTCGCCGCGGGCATGGGAGTGGTCACCACCGCGGCGTTGCTGCTGACCCTGGTGACGGCGGCCGCCCTGATGGTGCACACCAGCCGGATGCTGCTGGGTTCCGGTAAGGCAACGGCTACCGCGCCAGGCACCCCACCCGTTGCCGCGTGGCCGGAACCGGCGACGCCCGCGACAACGCCGGACAGCTCGGCGATGACGGGCACCGCGGTCGCCGTCCTGCCCGCACCGGTCGTCGCAGCGCCGGTTGCAGCCACCTCGGTCGCCGCCGCGACGGTGCCACGCCGGCCGGGCGCGGACGTCTGGGCGATGATCGGCGCGCTGACAGCATGTGCGGTCCTGGGCATCTGGACCGGACCGCTGGGCACCCTGCTGCAACAGGCGGCCGGCATCGTCACCGGGGCGACTCCGTGAGCACCGCAGCGCACCCCGGGGTCGGCAACGCCGTCCAAGAGGAGGTCACCGCAGGCGACCTGCCGACGAGGACGAAGGACCTGCTGGCGCAGGACTTCCGGATCGCGTTGATGGCCGGGCACGACGACGGCGACGCACTGCGGGTGGTCTACCTCTTCCTGCATCCGGGCACCGATCGACGGGTCGAGTTGGAGCTCACCGTGGATCCCGCCCACCCGCAGGTGCCGAGCCTGTCGACGATCTCGTTCACCGCCGGCCGGTTCGAGCGGGAGATGCGTGATCTGCTGGGCATCGTCCCGCTGGCACATGTGTTGCCCAGCCGGATGGTCCGGCACTTCCACTGGCCGCGCGGGTGGTACCCGATGCGGCGGTCCGCCGGCGAGCCACCGCCGTTCGGTGATGTCGATGGGCCGTTCTCCTTCCGCACCGTCGAAGGCGCCGGCGTCTACGAGATTCCCGTCGGCCCGGTGCATGCCGGCATGATCGGCCCCGGTCATTTCCGGTTCTCCGTCGTCGGAGAGACCGTGCTGAATCTCAAGGCCCGCCTGTGGTTCGTGCACCGGGGCATCGAGAAGCTCTTCGAGGGAACGCCTCCCGAGCAGGGCAGTCGCGTTGGCGGAGCGGGTCAGCGGCGACACCTCCGTCGGGCATGCCGTTGCCTTCTGCCGAGCGGTCGAAGACGCCGCCGGGATTCCCGTTCCGGCCGCGGCGCAGCTGATCCGGGCGGTGCTGCTGGAACTGGAGCGGCTCTACAACCACATCGGCGATCTCGGCGCGCTGTGCAACGACGCGGGCCATTCCGTGCTGAACAGCCATGCCTCGCGGGTTCGCGAGCAACTGCTGCGGATCAACGACGCCGTGACCGGCAGCAGGTTGTTACGCGGCGCGGTCTTCGTCGGAGGCGCCGCCGTCCGATCGCTGCCCGATCCGGCGGTCCTGCACGCCATCGCCGACGACGTCGCCGAGATCGCCGCGCTGGCCGTCGGACACAGCGTGATCCTGGACCGGCTCGCGGGCACCGCCGTCCTGAGCCGCCGCCAGGCCGTTGATCTCGGCACGCTGGGCTATGTGGCGCGGGCCAGCGGCGTCCCTGTCGACGCGCGGTACGACCATCCGGTGCCGGCGGTTCGGTACCCACCGCCGCCGACCATCACCGCGGACGGAGATGTGCTGGCCCGCTTCACCATCCGGGCCGCGGAATTCGCGCACTCCGTCGCCGCCATCACCGCGTTCGTCGAGCAACTCGGCACACTTCACGACGGCGGGGTAGCGAACAGTGCACGTCCGTTCGGAACCGTCGCGGGCCACGGTCGCAGGTCCGGGGTCGGCATCGCCGAGGGTTGGCGCGGCACCATCGTGCACCGGGTGGAACTGAACGCCGCCGGCGTGCTGACCCGGACAAAGATCGTCGACCCGTCGTTCTTCAACTGGCCGGCCCTGCCGGTGGCGATGGCGGACACCATCGTCCCCGACTTCCCTTTGGCCAACAAGAGTTTCAACCTGTCCTACGCCGGCAACGACCTCTGACCGGGCGGGTCTGGCTTCCGGTCAGGGCCGACCGGCCGCGTGCTGGCCGGCGTGCGTCTCCAGCAGCCGGAGCCAGATCTCGCTCATCGTCGGGTACGAGGGCACGGCGTGCCACAGCTGCTCCACCGTCACCCTGCCGATCACCGCGACGGTGGCGGCGTGCACGATCTCGGCGACGTCGGCGCCGACGAAGGTTGCCCCCAGCAGCGTGTGGGACGGCGCGTCGATCACCAGCTTCGCCCGCCCGACGTAGCCGTCGCGGAGCAGCGAGACCCCGGCGACACTGGCCATGTCGTACTCGACCGTCTCCACATGGGCCCCGTTGTCCCTGGCCTGCTGCTCGGTCACCCCGACCGAGGCGACCTGCGGGTCGGTGAACGTCACCTGCGGCACCGTGGCGGCGTCGGCCAGGTCGGTGAACTGCGGGCCCTCGGCGAGCCGGCCCTCGGCCCGGGCACCGATCACCGCGCCGCAGATCCGGGCCTGGTACTTCCCCATGTGGGTGAGCAGGGCCCGCCCGGTGATGTCCCCGACCGCGTACAACCAGTCGCCGGCGACCCCCTGCACGGCAAGCTGGTCGTCGGTCGTCACGAAGCCGCGCGACCCGCTGACGTCCAGGCCGACGCTGTCCAGGCCGATGTCCTTACTGGTCGGGGTGCGCCCGGTGGCCACCACGATCTCGTCGACGATGATGCTGCGGTCGCCGAATCGGACCGTCACCTCGCCGCCGTGCACGTGCCCCTCGCCGGTAGCCGCCGGATCGACCCGGCTCACCGCGTCCACGCTCGCACCGAGGAGGACGGTGATGCCGTGCCCGTCGAACGCCTGCCGGACCAGCTCACCGGCAAACGGCTCGTTGCGGGCCAGCAGCGTCGGCGCCGCGCCGATGATCGTCAGCTCCTCGACGCCCAGACCGCGGAGCCACCCTGCCGATTCGCAGGCGACGACGCCGCCGCCGATGACCGCGACCCGGCGCGGGACCTCGTGCAGATTGGTGACGTCCCGGGATGTCCACGGCAGGGCGTCGCGAAGTCCCGGGATGTCGGGCACGGCCGCGGTGGTTCCGGTGGCCAGCACCACGGCGCGCCGCGCGGTGAGCACCCGGGTCGACCCGTCGGCCGCTTCCACCTGCACCGACTTCTCGCCGGCCAGCCGCCCGTGGCCGCGCACGACGTCGATGCCGGCACCGTTCGCCCACTGCACCTGGCCGGAGTCGTCATGGTGACTGGTGAACTCGTCACGGCGTTGCAGCACGGCGGCAACGTCGAGCCCGGCATCGCCGACAATGCTGGCCACGCCGGGCATCCGGCGGGCCGACTCCAGCACCTCGACCGGCCGGAGTAGGGCCTTGCTCGGCATGCAGGCCCAGTACGAGCACTCCCCGCCGACCAGTTCGTGTTCCACGATCGCGGCCGTCCGGTCGCTGCCCTGGATCGCGTACGACGCGACGTTCTCCCCGGGCGGCCCGCCGCCGATCACGATGACGTCGTAACTGTCGCGTTCCGCGCTGTTCCGGTCAGGTTGAGACATGCGATCACGGTAGCTGGCCGGACGCCGCAGACTCAGTCTCGCTCGCCGTACAGCCAGTCGGTGTAGCCGTAGCTGCCGGTGTCCCGCTGGGTCATCAGCTCGTTCCGCAGGGTCCGCGCGACACCCTCGACGTGCCAGACCTGGCCCCAGGTCCGGGCGGTGGTCTGGATCCGGGCCGTGCGCGGCGCCCGGACGCTGCGGTAGCTCTCCAGCGCCTGGTCCCAGCCCTTTCCCGGCCCGAGGGTCGGGACGAAGTCCAGCGCCTCGGTGCTCAGGCAGTCGGCGTCCTCGATCGCCATGCAGGCGCCCTGCGCGAGGTACTGCAGGGGTGGGTGGGCGGCGTCACCAAGCAGAACGATGCGACCGTCGATCCACTTCTCGGTGGGGTTGCGGTCGGCCATCTGCCAGTGCCGGTCGCGCCACAGGTAGGGAAGCACCCGCTGAACGGCGTCGCTGCAGCCGGCGAAGGCCTCGTCGAGCTCCTCCGGCCCACCCCATTCCGGGTTGCCGGCGTCGAACGACGGACTGCGGAAAACCGCTACCTGGTTGAGCATCTCGCCCTGCCGGAGCGGGTACTGCACGAAATGGCATTGCGGGCCTAGCCAGGCGATGACGTCGTTCAGCTCGCTCGCGTCGGGGACCTCGGAGATCGGGAACGTGCCGCGGTAGGCGACATAGCCGGACGGGACCGTGGCGTCCCCGACGATGCGTTGCCGGAGCCGGGAGTTCAGCCCGTCCGCGGCGATGACGATGTCGCTGTGGAACGTCGCACCGTTGGTGCAGCCGATGGTTGCTGCGTCGGCGCTGCAGACCACGTCGTCGACCAGGTGGTTGGTGTGCAGCACGACGCCGACCCGCTCGCAGGCCTGCAGCAGGATGCGGTGCAGGTCGCTGCGGTGCACGACGAGATACGGCGCGCCGTAACGGTTGCGGAATTCCACGCCGAGGTCCTGGCGGGTCAGTTCCGCGCCGGACACCGCGTCCTTGAGTACCAGGTTGTCCGGGGTGACGCCGTGCGCGAGCAGTTCGTCGAGCAGCCCCCAGCGCTGCAGGATGCGGGCGGCGTTCGGGCCGATCTGCAGACCCGCGCCCACCTCGCCGAAGGCCGCTGCGCGCTCGAGCACTGTGACGTCACAGCCCTTGGACCGCAGCGCGAAGGCGGCGGCGAGGCCACCGATGCCGCCGCCGACGATGACGACGGATGATGAGATGATCTGCGGCGCAGTGCTTCCGGTAGTGGAAGTGGTCAGTTGGCTGGTCATGGGTGGGCTCCTTGGGTGACAGGCGATGGTGAGATGGCAACCGTGGTCGGGCGTGTTGAAGGGCGGGGAGAGGTTCAGTGCACGAGCAGGTCGATCTTGGTGTCGGCAGCGGCGACCTGCCGCTGGGCGAGCAGCCGCCAGGCGAAGCCGATGAAGAAGGCTGCCAGCAGAGCGGCTGCGGCGAAGGCGATGAAGTTCGAGTTGACGCCCAGCCCGGCGGCCAGCAGCCACCCGCCGACCTGCGGTGCGGCGACCGCACCGATCCGGCCGATGCCCAGCGCCCAGCCGAGGGCGGTTCCGCGCACCCGGTCCGGGTAGTGCCCGGCGATGGCGGCGATGATCAGGCACTGGGTTCCGTGGGTGCCGACTCCGGCCAGCACCAGCATCAGGTACACCACCTCGACGGGCGGGGCGCTGACGATCACCAGCAGCGCGCCGCCGGCGACGGACGCGGCGATCACTCCGGTGGGCAACGAGCCGAAGCGGTCGCCGGCCCAGGCGGTGATGACCGAACCCAGAACGGCACCGAGGTTCAGCGTCAGCGCAAAGGTCAGCGCGGAGCCCAGGTTGTAACCGGCCTGCTGCATCAGTCCGGGGAGCCAGGTGCCCAGGCCGTACCAGGCGAACAGGGTCGCCATGGTGGCCAGTGCGAAGACGATGCTGATGGCCCCGAACGGCGCCCGCAGGATGGCACCGAAACCGGCCTTCTCGCCGACAATCTTGCTCTGCGGCGCAGAATTCGGCAGGTAGCGGACGCCCACCGGAATCAGCACGACCAGCGGGATCACGGCGATGAGAAACATTCCCTGCCAACCGAACTGCGGGATGATCCAGATGCCGGTGAGCGCGGCGACGCTGCCGCCGATCGGCACGCCGGACATCATCAGGGTCGCGATCATGGCCCGCAGTCGCGGCGGCACCACGCCGGCCACCAGCGCGTTCGCCGACGGGACGAGGCCGCCGAGGCCGATCCCGGCCAGGAAGCGGAACGCCGCGAACACCGTTGCATTCGGCGCCACCGCGCACAGGATGGTGAAGACGGAGAACACCACCGCGCAACCGAGCACCGCCTTCTTGCGGCCGATCCCGTCGGAGATGCGGCCGGCAAGAATTGCGCCGACCAGCATCCCGGCGAAGGCAACGCTGCCGACGGTGCCGGCGGTGGCCTTGGTCAGGCCCCAACCGGTGTCGTTGATCAGGGTCGTCTGCACTGTTCCGTAGACGATGAGGTCGTAGCCGTCGAAGACCACCAGGAGCCAGCACACCAGGACGGTGAAGACAGCCGTCCGATTCATCACTGTCGGCGTCGTCGCCGCGGGGGAAGAAGTCATGGACGAACTGTCGCGGCGAAAGTCCCGGGAGGTCGCTAGAATTCTGCTGTGAAGAACAAGCCGGTCTACGCGATCGAATCGGTGGACAACGCCCTGCGGCTGATCCAGATGCTCCGGGACCAGGGCAAGCTGCGGCTGAAGCAGGCGGCCGCCGAGCTGGATGTCGCGCCCTCGACGGCCCACCGGCTGATGTCGATGCTGGTGTACCGGGGCTTTGCCCTGCAGGACGATTCCCGGGTGTACCACCCCGGTCCGTCGATGGGCGCCGGCCCGGCCCGTCGGGAATGGACCAGGACGTTCCGCGAGGTGGCGCGCCCGCACCTGGAGACGCTCGCCGCGCAGACCGGCGAGACGGTGAATCTGGTGATCCGGATCGGCACCCAGGTGCGCTTTTTGGCCACGATCGAATCCACCAACGTGCTGCGCGTGGGCGATCGCACCGGCACCGTCCTGCCTGCTCGGCGGGCATCCGGCGGCAAGGCGCTGCTCGCCGAGCTGGACGTGGCCAAACTGCACCGCCTCTACGGCTCGGGCGCCCTGGCTGAATCCGACGAAGCCATGACGGAACAGGAATTCGACCGGCTGATCCGCGAGCTGAAACTGGTTCGCCGCAGGGGATATGCGATGAACAATCAGGAGACCGAGGACGCGGTGGTTGCCTGCGCCGTCTGTGTGCGGGATCGGTCGAAGGCGGCGATCGGGGCGGTGACGGTCAGCCTGCCGGTCAACCGCTACCACCCGGAGCGGCTCGAACCCATCCTCGGCCGCATCCGGACTGCGGTGGCCGCGATCGAACACGATCTGGCAGAGATGAACATCGACCTGAGCGCCGTCGAATAGTTCTGCTCTACAGAAACTACAACGGAGTCCCGCCGACCCCGCCCTACCGTCGGGACAACGAACCGATCAGGGACAGATCAGCGCCCGTCCCTACCGTCACCAGTCCTGACCTGGCAATTCCTCAACAGCGGAGGCCGCACGATGACCGCAACGCAGACCATCAGCACCAAGACAGTCAGCACCGAGAGCCATGAAGGCACGAAATCCGGCACCTCCGATCCGATGAACGCACACGCCGGCGACCCCGAGCTCGCCCGGTTGTACGCGGACTTCGCCAGTGAAAACCTCACCCCGCTCTGGACGCAGCTCGACGACCTGATGCCGACCAGCCCGAGATCGGCGGCCGTGCCGCACGTTTGGCGCTGGGACACGCTGTACCCGTTGGCGCAGCGGGCGGGTGACCTGGTCCCCGTCGGCCGGGGCGGAGAGCGCCGGGCGATCGCGCTGGCCAATCCCGGCCTGCCCGGCACCGCGTATGCCACCCCCACCCTGTGGGCCGCCATCCAGTACCTCGGGCCGCGGGAGACCGCGCCTGAGCACCGGCACAGCCAGAACGCGTTCCGGTTCGTCGTCGAGGGTGAAGGCGTCTGGACCGTCGTCAACGGCGACCCGGTCGCCATGCGACGCGGCGACTTCCTGCTCACCCCGGGCTGGAACTTCCACGGCCACCACAACGACACCGACAGCCCGATGGCGTGGATCGACGGACTCGACATCCCGTTCGCGCACGGCATCGACACCGGCTTCTTCGAATTCGGCACCGAGCGGGTCACCGACGAGGCCACCCCGCACATCTCCCGCGCCGAACGGCTCTGGGCCCACCCGGGACTGCGCCCGCTGTCCGGGATGCAGGACCTGACCAGCTCACCCATCGCCGCCTACCGGTGGGAGTACACCGACCGGGCACTCACCGAGCAGCTCGCCCTGGAGGACGAGGGCTACCCGGCCACCGTCGGTCAGGGGCACGCGGCGATCCGCTACTCCAACCCAACCACAGGTGGCGACGTGATGCCGACGCTGCGGGCCGAGTTCCACCGACTCCGCGCCGGTGTCGCCACACCCGTCAGGCAGGACGTCGGATCCTCCGTCTGGCAGGTCTTCGAGGGCCGCGGCTCCATCGTCCTCGGCGACCGGACCCACGAACTGAACAAGGGCGATCTGTTCGTGGTGCCGTCCTGGGTGCCGTGGTCGTTGCAGGCCGAGACCGGCTTCGACCTGTTCAGGTTCTCCGACGCCCCGATCATCGAACGCCTGCACCTGAACCGCACCTACCTGACCGGAGAAACCCGATGAAGCTCGCAACCCTGCGCACCGCCGGCACCACCGTCACCGTCCGCGTCGAAGGACCCACCGGAATCGAGATCCCCGGCGTTGTCGACGTCGGCGCGTTGCTCGCCAGACCGGATTGGCACACGGTCGCCGCGGCGGTCGACGCCACCACGGCGGTACTGCACGACCTGACCACCGCGGAGTACGCCACCCTGGCCCCCCGCCCGGCGAAGGTGGTCTGCGTCGGGTTGAACTACCGCAGCCACATCCTGGAGATGGGCCGGGACCTGCCGCAGTACCCGACGCTGTTCGCCAAATTCCCGGAGGCATTGATCGGCGCCGCCGACGACATCGAGATCCCGACCGGCCGCGACCAGGTCGACTGGGAGGGTGAACTCGTGGTCGTCGTCGGCACCGCCGTCCGCGGCGTCGACGTGGCGGCGGCCGCACAGGCGATCGCCGGCTACACGATCATGAACGACGTCACCATGCGCGACTACCAGTTCCGCACCCGGGAGTGGCTGCAGGGCAAAACGTTCGAGAACACGACACCGGTCGGCCCGGTGCTCGTCACCACCGACGAGTGGCGGCCCGGCCCCACCCTGCAAACCGTCGTCGATGGCGAGGTGATGCAGAAGATCTCCACCGGCGACCTCGTCTTCAGCCCCGCACACCTGGTGTCCTACATCTCGCAGATCATCACCCTGCAGCCGGGTGACCTGATCGCCACCGGCACCCCGGGTGGCGTCGGTCATGCCCGCAAGCCGGCGAGGTACCTGTCGCCCGGTTCCGTCGTGGAGACCAGCATCGAGGGCATCGGCACCCTGACCAACACCGCGGTCGCGGTCGACGCCGGAGGTCGCCGTGTCGCAGCGTCTTGACTCGGTGCCCGACCAGCGCATCGCCGACGGCCTGCTGCTGGCCCGCCGGGGAACGGCCTACTTCTCCCGCAAGCTCAACGAGCTCACCGATGACGAGTACGACGCGCCATCGCTGCTGCCCGGCTGGTCGCGGCGGTTCGTCATCGCCCACGTCGGCTACAACGCCCGCGCTCTCGCCCGGCTGGTGGAATGGGCCAGGACCGGCGTCGAGAACCCGATGTACGGGTCGGTGGCGCACCGGGACGACGAAATCGCCTACGGCGCAACGCTGAACCCGGTGGCGCTGCGGAACCTGCACCACCACGCCGCCGTCGCGCTGAACGTCGAATGGCGGGATCTGCCGGCGGGCGCCTGGGCGAACCGGGTGCGGACCATCCAGGGTCGGGAGGTGCCGGTCGCCGAGACGGTGTGGATGCGGACGCGCGAGGTGTGGTTGCACGCGGTCGATCTCGGCAACGGGGGCACCTTTGCGGACTTTCCGCCGGAGCTCGTCGACCGGCTGCTCGCCGATGTCGTCGGGAACTGGCTACGGCGCGGGGTGGGCGAGGAACTCGTGCTGCGGCCCACTGATCGCGCCGTGTCGCTGTCCGCGGGGTCGCCCTCCGCGGGCTCGTTCTCCGCGGGACAATGCAATTCCGGGCAAGCTGCGACGGTGATCTCCGCTACCGCCGCTCGGCTGGCCCGGTGGGCCACCGGCCGCGGCGGACTTCGGGTCACCAGCGACTCCGGTGGCAGCATTGCGCCGCCCCGCTGGCTCTAGGAGTGCACTGAATAACCAGGCTCCTACGTCGCCAGGTTGCATCAGGGCTCTCCTGCTGTGCTGAATGGCGGCCGACGACTCCGTCGCGGCCGACTAGTAGCCTGAAGCCCGACCGAATGAGCCGGCGCCGGCGGCCGGTCGTGACCGGATCAGGCGGTCAGCGATGATTCCTGGGCCGGTGTGCCGTCTTACGGTGCACCGTGATGCCGAGGAGGCTTGTGATGCGAAGCGTGACGTATTCGATGGGCGTCTCACTCGACGGTTACATCGTCGGGCCGGACGGCGGTTTCGACTGGACGCCACCCGACGAGGACGTCTTCCGCTTTGCCATGGAGCAGATACGCGGGGTCGGCGTCCACCTGATGGGGCGGCGGCTGTACGAGTCGATGCTGTACTGGGAGACCGCCGACCAGGATCCATCGCTCGACCACGCGATGCTCGAGTGGACGGCGCTCTGGAAGCCGCTTCCCAAGGTGGTGTTCTCGACCACGCTGTCCACGGTGCAGGGCAATGCCCGCCTGCTGTCCGGCGGCTTGGCGGAGGAGATCGAGCGGTTGCGGAGCGAGCCGGAGGAAGGTGACATCGCCATCGGTGGCGCCACTCTCGCTGCCGCCGCGGCCGGACTCGGTGTGATCGACGAGTACCGGCCGAAGGTCTACCCGGTGCTGGTCGGCGGCGGCATTCCGTTCTTTCCCCAGCAGGAGCGCCGGGTCGATCTCGACCTGCTCGAGACCCGAACCTTCCCGTCGAAAGTCGTTTATCTGCGGTACCGCGTCTCGCATTAGCGGCCATTCACGGACTCTCGTCGCGGCCCCGAGGCACGACCGCGACCGCAAGAGTGCAGGCTCGTCAACCACTTTCGGCCGGTTTCCCCACCACCGGGAGGAGATCGGTGACGACAAAGCCGTCGTGCTCGGTGGTGTCGCCGGTGCGGATCCCGATCGGCCGGCGAAACCCCGGTCCGTCCCAGGCGAAGGTGTGAAATTCTCCGTTCTCGCCGCAGTGGTCGGCGGTCTCCGGTAGCTCCCTGAGCAGCTCGGCGTCGAATTCCCGGCCGGCGAATCGCGGGTCGAGCTGTGCACTGTCGACGCAGCTGATCCTCGCCCGCAGCCCACTGTGGATCATGTCCTGCGCCAGGGTCGCGGTATCCCGACCCCAGAGCGGGAAAACCGGACGCAACCCGCTGCCCAGCAGCTGCTGCTCCCGATAGGCCCTGATGTCGGCGAGGAAGAGATCGCCGAATGCCATCACCGACACACCCTGTGAGACAGCGGATGTCACGAGCCTCGACATGATTGCCTCGTACCGATCATTCGGGCAGGGCCAGGGCAGATCGACGGTGTGCAGTGGCAGCCCCACCGACTCAGCCTGCTGCTCGAGCAGTTCCCGCCGGACCGCGTGCATGGCCACCCGATCGGAGGTGGCGTTGATCGTGGTCACCAGCCCGACGACCTCCACCTCGGCCCGCTCACGCAGCATCGCGAGGCTGAAGGCGCTGTCCTTTCCGCTGCTCCAGGACAGCCAGGCGGCGGGCCGGGTCACGCGCGGTGCACCCGCGACAGCCGGTTCGGTGCGAAGTCGGTCATCGCAGCAGGGTAGGCGACCGCCGACCCGGTTTCGCCTCGCCCCGCGCCCCGAGCGCATCAACGACCGGCCCGGCCGCGGCCATCAGCAGCATCTCAGCTCGTCAAAGTAGTCAGAAAAGCCCGTTCGTCTGTTCGAGGTAGTCCGCAATCAGGCTCAGCTGGTCCTCGGTGAAACCGGCATTGACCTTCTCCAAGTGGCTGACGTACTCGGCGTATCGGTCCATCAGTGGCTGCACCCGAACCATGTCGAGTTCAAGCTGTGCACGTCGGCGGTCTCCCGGGTCCGGCACCCGGCGGAGGTACCCGGCCTGTTCGAGGCGGTCGAGCACTCGACTGACGGTGCTGGTGGATATCCCTGTCGCGTCACTGAGTTGCTTGGCGTTGCGAATGTCCTTGCGCAGCACCAGCAGATGGAGCGCCTGGGTGTCGGTCACCATCAACCCGAAATCGCGGGCTATTCGGTCGTTTCCCAGGACCGCGTTGACCAGGGCCGCTTGAAATGCGCGCTGGATACGCGCGTCATTCGGGCTCGACACCTCGATCCCCCTCCTGTACCGTCCCATCGTGGGATAGTCCCATCACGCAACTGACCCACAGCGGGACAGATCGATCGTAGCTCGGAGGCATGCGATGGATGGCAGCAGAAACGCTCGGACGGCAGCGGTGTGCATCCTGCTGCTGGCCTCGTACATGGACCTGATGGACGGCACGATCGTGAACGTCGCACTCCCTGCCCTCGAGGCTTCGCTCGACGCGCAGCCGGCGCAGCTGCAATGGGTCGTCTCGGGATACGTGCTGACCTTCGCCGCGATGCTGATCGCAGGCGGCCGGCTGGGCGACGCGTTGGGGCGGCGAACGGTGTTCATCATCGGCGCAATGGGTTTCACGGCGGCCTCGCTGTGTGCTGGTCTCGCCTGGTCCGCCTCCGAGCTGGTCGTGCTCCGGCTCGTGCAGGGAGGTTTTGCGGGGCTGATGGTTCCGCAGGTCCTCGGCACCGTGCAGGCGCTCTACCCACCGAAGGAGCGTGCGGCCGTCTATGGACTCGCGGGCGCGATCACCGGCCTCGCGGCCGTCGCGGGCCCGTTGGTGGGTGGGGCACTGATATCCGCCGATGTGTTCGACCTCGGCTGGCGGGCGATCTTCCTGGTCAACGTTCCGGTCGGCGTTGTCGTGGTTCTCGGTGCACTGGTCGTGGTTCCGCAGACGAGGTCGGATGCTCCGCTCGGCCTCGATGTGCTCGGGGTGGCGCTCTCCGTCGGCGGTCTGGTCGCGCTGGTGTACCCGCTCGTCGAAGGTCGTCAGGCCGGCTGGCCGGGGTGGACGTTTGCGTTGTTCGCACTGGCTCCCGTCCTGTTGGTGGCATTCGTCCTCCAGGAACGCCGCCGGACCCGCACCGGTCGTGCGCCGCTGCTGCCCCTTCGTCTCTTCTCCGATCGAGGGTTCAGCGCAGGTTTGATCGTTCAGCTGTCGTTCCAGGCTGGAGTGATCGGCTTCCTCTTCGCCCTCACCATCACGGTCCAGTCCGGCTTCGGGTTCTCGGCGTGGGAAGCGGGTCTGGTCATCGTGCCGTTCAGCGTGGCCGCCGCGATCGCCAGCGGGGCCGCGGCGGTGCTGGTCGCGCGGCTCGGCAGCATCCTGGTCGGTATCGGCGCCCTGCTGGTGGCGGCCGGCGTCGCCTGGTCGATCGCCGTCGTCAGCGGGACCGGCTCCCCGACGGTGGTCGCGCTGATCGCGCCGACGGCGGTCGCCGGCGCGGGATTGGGACTGGTCGTGGTGCCGCTGACCGATGTCGTCCTCGCGGCCGTCCCGGTGGACGACGCCGGGTCGGCGTCCGGAACGCTGTCGACCTTCCAACAGGTCGGCGCGTCGGTCGGCGTTGCGATCGTCGGCACCGTGTTCTTCGCCGCTGTCGAGGGCGGATCCGGTGGTCCGACGAGCAGCGGGTTCGCGCTCGCGGGCTGGACCGCGGTCGCTCTCGCGGTGCTCGCCGCGGCGACAAGCCTCCGTCTCCCGCGCGCCCTCGCGATCGTCGGCAGACCCCCTGCGCCGACCATCGCCGATCGCGCCCCTGTGCACCTTGAACCGAAAGGACAGCAGCCATGACAGGTCAGCAGATCACCACCGAGGACCTGGACTCCCGGATCGCCACGATGCAGCAGTCGTGGTATGGCTGGGGCTCGCCAGTCGGCCTCGGCCTCGGATTCGCCTTGGCGGTCGCCGGCATCGCGGCCCTCGCGGCCGCGTTCGGCCGAGGTGTGCGGCGCGCACGACTGGTCCGTCCGTAGGCGGTGGGCGGGTCATCCGCGCTGCGCCCACTGCCGCCCGTGCGGTGCCGTGGCACTCCGACGCCCAGGGTCAGGGATCGAGCAACGGCGCCAGCCCGTCGAGCACCCGCCGGACCCCGAAGTCGAAGGCCCGCGTCGCATCCCAGGCCGCACCCTGCGCCTGACCCGCCGCGCCGCCCACCCGCACCGCCAACGGGTACTCCGCCGGATCGAGCACCTGCCCGAGCAGGGGACCGGCGCGGTCCCACCACTGCTGCTCGGTGAGCGCGGTCGCCTGCTGCACCCGGCCGGCGGCCAACGCCGCGCGGGCCCAGTCGCGGACGAAAGCGAGCGTCCAGGCCAGCGCCGCGTCCATGGTGACGTCGTCCAGGCCGTGCCCGTCGAAAGCCGCCAGTTCACGGTCGTACTTGCCGATGCCCCCCGGACCGAGCGCCGGCCTCGTGGTGTCCACCGTCGCGAGCCACGGGTGCCGTTGGTACAGCGCCCGGTTCGCCTCGACGAGAGCCCGCACCCGATCCCGCCACGACGCCCCCGACCGGGCGAGGTCGGCGTCGGGCATCTCCCGGTACGCCGCATCCAGCATCAGTTCGACCAATTCCTCGCGACCCGGGACGTAGGTGTACAGCGTCATCGGCGCCGAACCGAGTGCGGTCGCGACCCGCCGCATGCTGACCGCGTCCATACCGTCGGAGTCCGCGAGCGAGACGGCCGCGGCCACGACGGCGTCGACGGTCAGGCCCTTCTGTGGTCCGTGTCCGGACCCGCGGCCGGGCAGCGCATGACGCCACAGCAGTGCCAGCGTGCGCTCGGGGTCGCCGGCGCCGGCCTGGGCGGGGGTCATGGCTGACATTCTGCACCGCCGATCCATTTTCTCGTACGGCGTACGGAGTACGGTGTACGAAGTAGCTTTCCCACACCTCGGAGGACCCGTGCACATCACCGCAACCGCGCTGAGCCTGAACGTCGCCGACCCGGCGGCATCCGCCCAGTTCATGGTCGATCATTTCGGCTTTCACCAGACGATGGCCGCCGACGGCTTCGCCTCGTTGACCCGCGAGGACGCCGGGATGAACCTGGCGTACCTCGTCGTCGGCATGCCGACCCTGCCCGCCGACCAGCGCGACGTGCACGCGCAGGGTCAGATCGTCGCGTTCGTGGTGGACGACCTGGAGGGCGAACTCGCCCGGCTCGAAGGCGCAGGCGTCCGGATCACCATGCCGCTGACCGTCGAGGAGTGGGGGGAGCGCGCCTTCCAGGTCCGTGATCCGAACGGCGTCATCGTGCAGCTGGTCGATTGGAACGGGCCGACCAGCGACGAGTACGCACAGGTCACCGGCGCGGGCTGACCGGTCCGGCGGGCACGTCTGCGGCCCGGCCGGCCCGGCCGGCGCCGGCGGAATCGATCACCCGTTGCGGCGCTGCGCCTGTGCCAGCGCGGCGGTCAGCTCATCCCGGGTCAGCCGCGGACCGTAGGCGGGGGTGTCCGGCTGGAAGCGCCAGCCCTCGGCGAGTGGGCCGGCATCGACGACGTCATAGCCGAAGCTGTCCAGCAGCGCGCTGACGACGGCCTTCGCCTCGGCGTCGTCGCCGGCGATGGCCAGCGCGCGCCGGCCCTCGGTGCCGGCCGGCTGACCCTGCGAGGCCAGGTCCGCGGACGTGATGTGGTTGAACGCCTTGACCACCCGTGACTGCGGCAGGTGGGCCTGCAGGAGTTCCGCGCTGGTGGTGCTCTCGTCGTCGAGCTCGGCGATGTGCCCGTCCCGCTGCCAGTAGTAGTTGTTGGTGTCGATGACGACCTTGCCCGCGAGGGGTTCGACCGGCACCGAGCGGTAAGCCTTGAGCGGGATCGTGACCACCACGACGTCGCCGCGGGCCGCAGCGTCCTCCGACGTGCCGGCGGCTGCCCGCTCCCCCAGGTCCGAGACCAGCCCGGCCAAGGTTTCGGGACCCCGGGAGTTGCTCAGCACCACGTCGTTTCCGGCCGCGACGGCCAGTCCCGCCACGGCGCCACCGATGTTGCCACTTCCGATCAAGCCAAGAGTTTTCATGCCTGCCGACAACCATGTCGGGGTTCGGGATGTTCCCGGCGTGATCGGGTCGGCCGTTCGCCATCCTCAACGGAGTAGCCTGTTCTGTCGGCCTTGTGCGCGTCCTACCGTGCGCCGGCCGGTCTGGGGGAACCGGGCCGTGGTGAACTGCGAACGGAAGGGCAGGCGTGTCAGGCGTGTCAGAGACCGACCGGAAGGCTCCTCCCGTCGCGCCCGCCGCGAACGGCGCCGCGAGCACCGCTTCCGCCATCGCCGAGGAACAGCAACACATCTCGCTGCTGTACCGGAGGCTGGACGAGTTGCGGGCGGAACGCATCGCGTTGCGCGACCGGTACATCCGACACAGCGACAACACCCCGGGCGGCCGGGTGGAACGCGACGTGGCCTTCGCCAGTCACGCCGCCGCCGTCCAGGCGCTGAACGCCGCCGAGGACAGGCTGTGCTTCGGCCGGTTGGACACCTCGGACGGCGAATCCATGCACATCGGCCGAATGGGCATCTTCGAGAACTCCGGCGAGCACCGGCAGCTGCTGATGGACTGGCGCGCCCCGTCGTCCCGGCCGTTCTACGTCGCGACCGCCGCCAACCCGCTCGGGCTGCGCCGCCGCCGGTACATCCGCACCCGCCGCCGAGTGGTCGAGGGCGTCAACGACGAGTTTTTGGACCTGAGCGATCCGGAGATGGCGGCGGCGGCCGCGACGGCGCCGGTGGGGCCGGCCGGCGAGGCAGCGCTGCTCGCGGCAGTCCAGGCGCCCCGCACCGGGCGGATGGCGGACATCGTTGCCACGATCCAGGCCGAGCAGGACCGCATCATCCGGGCCGACCAGGCCGGGATCATGGTGGTGCAGGGCGGCCCGGGCACGGGCAAGACCGCGGTTGCCCTGCACCGAGCGGCCTACCTGCTCTACAACCACCGCGCGCAACTCGAGCAGCGCGGCGTGCTGATCATCGGGCCCAACCCGACGTTCCTGGGCTACATCAGCCAGGTGCTGCCCTCGCTGGGCGAGAACGCCGTCGTGCTCTCGACGATCGCCGACCTGTTCCCCGGCGTCCAGGCCCGCGGCAGTGACGAGCCGCGGGTGGCCAGGATCAAGGGCCGGACGGCGATGACGACGGTGATCGCCAACGCCGTGCTGCACCGCCAGGCGCTGCCGTCGCAGACCGTCCGGGTTCGGTTCGACGGCGCGCCGGACGGCGCGCTGCGGCTGGACCGGGCCCTGCTCGGCGCCGCCCGTGACCGGGCCTGGGGTTCCCGGCGCCCGCACAACAAGGCCCGTCCGGTATTCGTCAAGCGGGTCATCGACGGCCTGGTCACCCAGGTCGCTCAGCGCCTGGGCAGGGGTCCGGACGGTGAGAGCCTCGCCACCCGTGACGATCTCGAGTCGATCCGGGAAGACCTGCTCGAACACGAGGGGTTGCGGGATGCGCTGCGCAACGTCTGGCCGCAGCTGACGGCGCAACGACTGCTGGGCGACCTGTATGCCTCACCCGACCGGTTGGCCTTTGCCGCGGAAAGTCTGAGCGCCGCGGACCGCGCAATGCTGGTCAGGCGCGACCGGCCGCGCGACTGGACACCCGCGGACGTGCCGCTGCTGGACGAGGCGGCCGAGATCCTCGGCCCGATCGACATCGCCCGCCGCGATCGGTCCGCTGCCAACCTCGAGTACGCCACCGAAGTGGTCGACATGATGGGCGGCGGAGAGTTCGCCGACGACTCCGATCCCGACGAGGTCGGACTGGTCAGCATGGTCAGCGCGGCGAATCTGGCCGAGTTGCACGCCGAGGCCGTCGACTGGACCTCGACTGCGGAAAGGGCTGCGGCGGACCGGGAATGGACCTACGGACACGTCATCGTCGATGAGGCGCAGGAGCTTTCCGCCATGGCGTGGCGAATGGTGATGCGGCGCTGCCCGGTGCGGTCGATGACGCTGGTCGGCGACCTCGCGCAAACCTCCGATCCGGCGGGTGCGTCGTCGTGGACCCGGGTGCTGCGGCCGTACGCCCGCCAGGGTTTCCGGGTGGAGGAGCTGACGGTCAACTACCGGACCCCGGCGGAGATCATGACCGTCGCCGAGCCGGTGCTCGCCGCGATCGACCCCGCGCTGTCCGCGCCGAGTTCCGTCCGGGACTCCGGCGTCCCTCCGGTGCACCGGCGTACCGATCCGGCCGGCCTGCCCGCGGCGGTTGCCCGGGCCGTCCTCGATGACGAGCGGGTGGACAGCGGCGGGACGCTGGCGGTCATCGTGTCCCGCGGTCGGCGGACCTCCGTCGAGGAGGCCGTGCTGTCGTCGCAGAGTCCCGCTACGACGAACGGATTCGCGGCGGCCGAACCGCCCGGTCTGTTCGAGCTGGATTCCGAGGCGACGGATCTGCGTCGGCACGTGGTGGTGTTGACCGTGCCGGAGGCGAAGGGCCTGGAGTTCGACAGCGTGGTGGTCGCCGATCCGGGCGGCATCATCAACGAGTCGGAGCGGGGGCTGTCGGACCTGTACGTGGCCCTGACCCGCAGCACCCAGCGGCTGACGGTGGTGCACAGCGGTGAGTTGCCGGTGGTGTTGCGGCGGCTGCAGGACACCGCCGCGTAGCGGCCCATAGGTGCAGCCGCGTAGCGGCCCATAGGTGCAGCCGCGTAGCGGCCCATAGGTGCAGCCGCGTAGCGGCCCATAGGTGCAGCCGCGTAGCGGCCCATAGGTGCAGCCGCGTGGCGGCCATCGGCACCGTCCCGCAGCGGCCGTTCGGCACTGCCCTCGGCACCCGATTCGTTGCTTCGGGCGGGCATTGACTGCCGTCCGCTGATGTTGTTGTCGGTGGGGACGAACACGAAGGAGTGACGTCATGGTCTTCACCGGGTTCAGCAGTGCGGAGCGCGCCTACCTGGCCGGGCAGCGGCTCGGTCGGCTGGCCACCGTGTCGCCGACCGGGGTGGTGGGCAATGCCCCGGTGACGTTCTTCGTCCGCAGCGACGACACCATCGACATCGGTGGGCAACGGATGGCCGAGACGAAGAAGTTCCGCAACGTCGCCGCCGGATCGAGGGTCGCCTTCGTCGTGGATGACCTGGCACCCGGTCCGGGCTGGGAACCGCGGTACCTGGAGATCCGCGGCACCGCCGAGGCGCTGTCGGATGTCGAGCCACCGGCCCGCGGCTTCTCGCGCGCGGTGATCAAGATCCATCCCGATTGGATCCGGTCCTTCGGCCTGTGACGGCGTCCGGCAACGGGCATGATCACATCCGCTGAACATCTGACGTCGCCCGGCGACGTCAGATGTTCAGAAACGATGATCACCGGTCGCGGGGACCGAGTACGGCTGCTGTTGCGGGTCCGATTACACCGGGCGCGGCCGGGGCTTGAGCCGCACACCCGGCATCTCTGGCGCCGGCAGTGGGTTGCCGGGATAGTTCTCGACCCGGCCGAACGCCGTGGACGGGGCAGCACCGGCGGCGAAGTCCGCGATCTCGGCCTGCCATTGCTCGCGGAACCGGACCACCTCGTCGTGCGAGCGGCCGATGAAGTTCCACCACATGACGATTTCGTCGTCGAGCGGGGCCCCGCCGAGGACCACCAGCCTCGCCCCGCCCCGGCTGCTGAGCGACACCGATTCGGTTCCCGGCGGCAGGTAGGCGAGCATGGTCGGGTCGACCGGGTCACCGGCCACGGCGACGTCCCCGCTGTCCACCAGGAAACCGTGCTCGTAGCCGGCCGCCAACGGGAGCTCGACCGTGGCATGCGGTTCGAGCACGAGTTCGGCGCCCAACAACGGAGAGTGGGTGGTGGCGGCGGTGCTCACTCCGAGCCACGACCCGAGGAAGACCTTGCACCGGTAGCTGGAGCCGGTGGTTTCGGCGGGCAGCACGTGCTCGAACGCCGGCGGGATTTCGCGGTGGGACTCGGGCAGCGCCACCCAGAGCTGAACACCGTGCACCACCGCCGTGCCCGGTGTCGACACCTCGGAGTGGGAGATGCCCCGACCGGCGGTCATCAGATTGAGCTCACCCGGTCGGACCACGGCGTGCGACCCGACGCTGTCGCGGTGCTCGATCTCGCCCTCGAACAGCCAGCTGACGGTCTGCAGGCCGGTGTGCGGGTGCGGAGCGACCGTCATGCCGCCGGTCTCTGCCACCAACTGTGGGCCGTAGTGGTCGGCGAAGCACCAGGCCCCGATCAACGATCTGGACTTCTGCGGCAGCGTGCGGCGCACGGTCATCGCACGCAGACCGCCGAGCGGGACGTCCCGGGCGGTCAGGATCTCCGGCCCGTTCGCTCGTGGCCTGTCCGATGACGGGACGGGTTGGTCCGCGATCGCCCGGCTTCGGCAGATCACCTCATCCGGTTCGACATCGACGTTCGTCACTGCGCCGAGGGTAGTCGGGGCGGCGGCCGGGGACAGGTGGTGTCGCGGTCAGCCGACCCGGACGCCGACGTCGACCATGGTCACCCGCAGCAGCAACGCCGCCTCGGGCCCGATGACGCCGTCCACCAGCGTCAGCAGACGATCGACAAAGGCCGCGCCGTGGGCGATCTCGATGGTGTCGGCGAGGTGATGGGAGATCTCGTGCAGGATCACCAACTCGCGCAGCGCCCAGGTGGAGTTCGCCCGCAGTGCCGGCACGGCCATGATCGCGCCGGGCCGCAGGTAGTGCGCCTGCGCGCCGCCGGCCCGCTCGCGGACCGTGACCGGAGTGGTGGCCCGACGCCAGGTGTTCTTCACCCACCGCACTGCCAACACCTGGTCGACATACCGCTGGACACCGTCGATGGAGCCGAACCTGCGCTCGACCGGCAGCGCGAGATGTGATCCGGCGACCTCGACCACCGGGTAATCGGCGGCCCGGTCGAAGATACGCTGCACCAGGTGCTCCGCTTCGTACACCTTCGAGCGCTGGAAGTCCCGGAGTACCTGTGTCGACTGCCTGGCCGTCATTCGTCCCGCCGCTCTGGTCCGCGCGGCCCTGGTTCGACCCGACCTGATCTGATCCGCCCGAACCTGATCGGACCGGGCCTGCTCGGCCCGCGTCTGGTCGAGACCGGCGCGGGCCGGCAGGGCTGCGCCGCTGGTGTCGGCGCTCCTGGCCGTCTGGTCGGGGATACCGGGCCGAGGCCCGGTACTACGGTCCGCGTCGGACGTCGGGGCGGAAGCCGCACTCGCATCGGAGGTGTTGGTGGTAGCGCCCGCCACCCGTGCCGCTGTCCTCCGCGCCGCCACCTGAGCCGCCCTTCATTGCGCCGTCCGCTGCCCGCCGATGCCAGCCGACATCCTGCCAGCCGTCACCCGCTGCCGATTCCCGCCCGGTGGCCACCGATCGATTGCTCGGCACCCAGCCTGGCGACGCGTCCGGCGGCGTCACCGGCGCGTCGGCTCCGCTCTGAGTACCCACCTGTGGCACGATTACCCGCCCAGGATCCGCGGGCCTTGGAATGTGCCCGATAGTGGTCACGCAACTCGATCTCTTTGTCCCTCAGGACCAGGGCGACGCCCGAACGTTCGGACTCCGGTAGCTCTGCGACCACCTGTTCCTCGGCCTGCTGACGTGCGTGCACGAGCCGCTCCCCGATGCGTGCCGCGAAGGCCTCCTGGAAGTTGATCCGGGCGGTGGTGGCGTGCACCGGACGGTCCTGGTACTCGTACGCCTCGATCCATCGGCCGAACTTGCCGGGCCGGGTCACCTTGACCTGCCTGGTGACCAACTCGCGGGCATAGTCGCCGGACTTGATGTAGCCGTCCGACGCCCGCACCATCTGCACCACCAGCGAGGCATACAGCGTCTCGACCATGTCGATGTCGGTATCGAAGCCGTAGGCGTAGACCCGGGACGAATCGCGAGCGATGTCGCAGGTCAGGTTGTTCGCCCGGCCGATCGCCAGGAACAGTTGCACATAGGTGCGCAGCCCCCGCTTCCCGGACTCGCCGATGACGATCGAGCGCTGGGTCGGGACGGCCCGCCGTTCCCGCCGCTCCGTGTGCGCCCTGGCCACCGCCAGATCGACCGACGCCAAGGTGGCCAGCCGCTGCGCGGCCTGCAGGTAGGCGTCGGCCTCGTGCTCGTTGTCGGTTCCCTCCGCCTTGCGCAGCAGCGCCGCAATCCTGGTCAGGTCCTTATCGCTCACCGTGGTGCTCCCAAGCTCGTCTTCGCTGCGCTCAGCTTGCCAGCGAAGTCCGACAGAACCCGTCCAGCGTCACGTCAGCAGGGACTTTCCCGCAGAAAGTCCCTGCTGACGAGGCACTCGCGACCCGATCAGCCGGCGCTGCCCCGCATCGCCCGGATCCCGACCAGCAGCCCGGCCGCGACGACAACCAGGGCGGCCACCCACCCCGCGGCGGCCAGCGGCGCTGCCGACGTCCCCGGCGAACAGCGCCCGCTCGGCGTCGACCAGGTAGGTCAGCGGGTTGAACTTCGATGCCACCTGCATCCAGGCCGGCCCGGACTGCAGCGGCAGCAACAGACCGGACAGGATCATCAGCGGGAAGATCAGCGTCTGCTGGACCGCCCAGAACATCCATTCCGAGCGGCGCACCGCGATCGCCAATGCATAGCTGAGCGATCCCAGGCCGATGCCGAACACCCCGAGCAGCAGCAGCCCGACCAGCGCGCCGACCGGGTGCAGGGTGAAGCCGAACGGGATCATCACCGCCACGATGAGCACCGCCTGCGCGGCCACCGGCAGCATCTCCTTCAGGGCCCGGCCGATCAGCAGGGACGGCCGGGACAACGGCGTGACCAGCATCCGTTCGTGCGCTCCGGACTGGAATTCGCCGATCAGGTTGGCGCCGACGGTCGAGGTGCCGAACAGCGCCGTCATCACCAGGATCGACGGCACGAACCACTGCCACACGCTGCCGCCGAGTGCGGCGTCCGCCTGGCCGCCCAGTGAGCCGACCAGCAGCGGCCCGAACAGCGCGAGGAAGACCAGCGGCTGGATCATGCCGAACACCAGGGAGAACGGATCGCGGAGCACCGGGCGCAGCTCGCGGACCATCACCAGCCGGCTGTCGGCCAGCACCCCCCGGCCCCGTCGGAGGTCCGGCCGGCGGTCACTGAAGTCGGGGAGGTCACGGTGCTCATGCCGCCGCCCCCATCGGGGCCGCTGCGGAGGACCGTCAGGGGCCTCGCCGGGGCGGCCCGACCCGGCCGAACCGCCTGGACGAGCCGACCCCGCCTCCCGCAGGCTCCGCCCGGTCAGCGTCAGGAAGACGTCGTCCAGCGTCGGCCGGTGCAGCTGCGCGGTCGCCACCCGCAGACGCCGCGCGTCCGCCGCTCGCAGCAGCGCCGGCAAAGCCCGCGGGCCGTCCGCGATCCGCGCGGTCACCGCCGGCGTCCACCGTGATGTCCCTGGCGGCCCGGAGCCGCCGACCAGCCTCGCGAGGTCCGCCGCACGGGAGGTCGCGACCTCCAGCGACACGTCGATCCGGTCGCCGGCGAGGTCGGCCTTGAGCGCCTCGGCGGTGTCGTCGGCGATCACTTCGCCGTGGTCGACGACCACCACCCGGCCGGCCATCGAGTCCGCCTCGTCGAGGTAGTGGGTGGTCAGCACGATCGTCATCGGAGTCGCTGCGCGGTCCCGCATCTGCAGGATGTGCTGCCACAGGTTCGCCCGGTTCTGCGGATCCAGGCCGGTCGACGGCTCGTCCAGGAACAGCAGCGACGGCGAGTGCACCAGACCCATCGCGACGTCCAGCCGGCGGCGCTGACCGCCGGACAGGCTGGACACCTTCCGGTCCGCCGAGCGCCGTCAGATCGAGCGCCTCCAACAGTTCGTCGGCCCGGCGGCGGGCCGACCGCCGGTCCAGCCCGTAGATCAGGCCCTGGCTGCGCAGCTCGTCACCGGCCCGCTGGTTGTGCCCGGCGGCGTTGCCCTGCCCGACGTAGCCGATCAGCCGGCGGACCGGCGCCGGCCTCCTGCACCACGTCGTGCCCGGCGACGGTCGCCGTCCCGCCGGTCGGCGGGATCAGCGTGGTGAGCATCCGCATCGTCGTCGTCTTGCCGGCGCCGTTCGGGCCGAGCACCGCGACGAGCTCGCCCGGTTCGATGTCCAGGGTGATGCCACGGACGGCGTGCACGGTGCTGGTCCTGCCGACCACGAAATCCTTGGTCAGCGATCGGGTGCGGATCATGGCTCTCCTTCTGCCTGGGTGTGCTGCGTGATAGACAGATCGCTGTCGTCAGAAGCGGTCAGGTTCTGACCGCTACCTCAGGCATTCTGAAGGCATGACCGAGGCGTCGGAACATCAGGAACCTCGGCCCGGCTGCTGCGGCTGCTCTCGCTGCTGCAGGTGCGGCGCGACTGGCCGGGCGGCGCGCTGGCGGAGCGGCTGGAGGTCAGCCCGCGAACGGTGCGCCGTGACGTCGACCGGCTCCGCGATCTGGGTTATCCGGTCCGGGCCACCAAGGGTCCGGACGGCGGCTACCGGCTCGACGCCGGAACCGATCTGCCCCCGCTGCTGTTCGACGACGAGCAGGCGGTCGCCGTGGCCGTCGCCCTGCAGACCGCGACGTCCAGCGTGACCGGGATCGAGGAGGGCGCGCTGCGGGCGCTGGCCACCGTGCGGCAGGTGATGCCGGCCCGGCTGCGCCAGCGGGTAGACGCCCTGCGGGTGACGGCCGTCCCGCGCGGCGGCCCCGACCGGCCGACCGTGGACACCGAGCATCTGATCGCCGTCGGCAGTGCGGTACGGGCCCACGAGGTGCTCCGATTCGACTACGAGACGCCCAACTGGACCGGCGAGGAACGGGCCGTGGCAGCCGCCGCGGCGCACCGAGCCGCACCACCTCGTCACCTGGGGCGGACGCTGGTACCTGATCGCCTGGGATCTCGAGCGCGCCGACTGGCGCACCTTCCGGGTCGACCGGATGACGCCGAGAACGCCGACCGGACCCCGCTTCTCGCCCCGCGAACTGCCCGGCGGCGACGTCGCGGCGTACATCGACGCCGTCCTTCCGGGGCGCCGAGTGGCCCTGCCGCGGGGAGTTCGTGTTGCATGCACCGGCGGCCGAGATCGCGTCCTGGGTGCGCCGGCAGGCCGTCGTCGAGGAACTCGCGCCCGGACCGGTGCCGGGTGCTGGCCGGCTCGTGGTCGTGGGACCGGCTGGCCGCCTGGGTGGGGATGTTCGACGTCGACCTGGAGATCGTCGGGCCGACCGAACTGAAGGAGGCAGCAGGGCGGTTGAGCCGGCGGTACGCGGACGCGGCCCGCTGAGATCGTTCGCCGTGACGTACGTTCGACATACCCGTCCTACGGGGTACCAGTGAGGGAATGAGCACATCTCAGAAAGAGCAGCAGACCCAATACGACCAGGTCGATCCGACCACCAAGTACCCGAGCCCCCCGCAGCCGGAGCAGCAGCAGCCGGCGCCCGGCCTGGCCGGCGCGATGGACCCGAAGCCCGACCACGGCGAGGAGTCCTACGTCGGCTCCGGCCGGCTGACCGGCCGCAAGGCCGTCATCACCGGCGCCGACTCCGGCATCGGCCGGGCGGTGGCCATCGCCTTCGCCCGGGAAGGCGCCGACGTCGTGCTCGTCCTACCTGCCGAACGAGGAGCCCGACGCCGACGAGGTGATCGAGCTGCTCGAGGAGACCGGGCGGAAGATCGTTGGCCGCGCCCGGGGATCTGTCCACCGAACAGGGCAACATCGACCTGGTGCAGAAGGCGGTCGACGAATTCGGCCACATCGACGTCCTGGTGTCGGTGGCCGGCAAGCAGGTCTACGTCGAGAGCATCAGCGACCTGACCACCGAGCAGTTCGACGAGACGTTCAAGACGAACGTCTACGGGCTGTTCTGGCTGACCAAGGCGGCACTGCCCCACATGCCGGCGGGCGGCAGCATCATCACCACGTCATCGGTGCAGGCCTACACGCCGTCGCCCGGGCTGCTGGATTACGCCGCGACGAAGGCCGCGATCAACAACTACTCCAAGGCGCTCGCCCAGCAGGTCGCCAGCAGGGCATCCGGGTGAACGTCGTTGCGCCGGGCCCGTTCTGGACGCCGCTGCAGGTCAGTGGCGGGCAGCCGGCCGACAAGCTGCCGGACTTCGGCGCGCAGTCCGAACTGGGCCGCGCCGGTCAGCCGGCGGAGCTCGCCGGCGCCTACGTGTATCTGGCCAGCGGCGAGTCCAGCTACACCACCGGCTCGACGCTCTCGGTGACGGGCGGCTCGCCGACCCCGTAGCCCGCCCCCCGGTCCGGCGCCGATCGACCAGAGCCAACCGGGAGATCCCACCTCCCGCGGGCGCACGGGAAGTGGGACGCCGGCACGGACGGGCAGCATCTCCCGTCCGTGCCGGCGATGTTTTCGGGCGCGCGATGATGTTCGAACGGCGGCCGCCGGCTACGGCGCCGAGGTTCCGATCACCGGCACCAGCAACCGAGCAGGCCGGTCGGGTCCCCAATGCAGCATGCAGATCGCCCTCGGTGCCCTGCGGTACGCGGCGGGGAGCTGGCCGGTCAACGGGTTACGCCGCCACAACCACCGCCCGGCGACCACCAGCCGAAGCCGGTCCCGGCACGGAACAGCGTCGACGACGGCCCGAGCGGCGATGTCCGCCTGCACCACCTGTCCGGAGCCAGCGGCTCGCGGCCGGTCCAGGTCGGCACCGGGTCGAAGGGCCGGGAACTGCTCCTGTCGAGCCGGCGCAGCGACGCTCTTCAACCATCCCGTGGTGACCCGGTCCCGGCCGAAGCCGTAGGACCCCTCGAACGGCACATAGCGCTTGCCATCGCCATTTCTCGACGCCGACGAACAGATCGAGGTCATTGCACCGCTGACCGAGACGAACAGCCTCAACGCCATCGGGCCGGTCAGCTCGGTGTCGGTGGGCACGGTCCAGCCGAAGCGGACGCCCCGCCGCGCGGGTGTCGAAGGGATCGACCCGGTTGCGGCGGCGGCTCCGGGACAGGCCGTGCCCGTCAGGTACAGCGCCGTCCAGTCCGGCGTGGGTTCCAACGGCCACCGCGACTCCGCCCGGACGCCGGCGACCACGGTCCCGCTCTCCCGCACCTCCAGCCGCACGGACGGCAGGACGCCGGCCGGAGAACCGGTGTCTGCCGCCGGCGGAGCGTTCGCCGAGGGGCCCGCGCGGAGATGACGGTCGAGGAATGCCAGCTGGACGGCGCGTGCCTCGTCCGAGTAGAAGGTCGCCCACTTGCCGCCGCGGTGGGTGTACAGGTGCTTGTCCGTCGCGGAGATCTGTTCGTACCCGCGGAACGATCCCCGGCCGTGCAGGTTGTTGTCCGAGAAGCTGCCGCAGATCAACGCCGGCACGGTGATCCGGCTCAGCGCGGGCACCAGCGCCTGCCACCACTCGTCCCGCAGCGGCCGCCGGCGACTTTCCGCGCCGATCGAGTAGGCCAGTCTCGCATGACGCAGACCCCAGCTCCAGAGGGCGACGAACCCGGCCTCCTCGATTCCACCGGGCCGGACCAGGTCGCGGTAGGCGTCGGTGAATCCCTCCCAGGCAACGATCGCCCGCAGCGACGGCGGATGTTGCGCGGCGGCCTTCCATTGCGACAGGGCCAGGTACGAGACACCTATCAGGCCCACCGCACCGGTGCTCCACGGCGCCGCGCCGGCCCATTCGACGAGATCGGCGACGTCCTGTCCCTCCTGGTCGGACAGCAGCGATCCGACCCCGCCGGACGTTCCGGCGCCGCGGAGGTCGGCGTTCAGCACGGCGTAGCCCCGGGCGGTCCACCATGCCGGGTCGGGTGCCTCCCAGCCGGTGAGTTCGGAGATGCTGATCGGACCGGTCTGCCGCAGCATCCGGAACTGCAGCGGGATGCGATGACCCCTGCCCCGCAGCCGTTTCCGTGGAACGTTGTCCTTACGGTACGGGTGCGCCGAGAGCAGCACGGGAAACGGCCCGTTCCCCGGTGGCAGGTGCAGGTTCACCCTCAGCACGGTGCCGTCCCGGGTGACGACCGGCAGGTCGCGCCGCACCACCACCGTCCCGGCCCCCGGGGAGTAGATCGTGATCGGAGGGCGCAGTACGGTGCCGAGCCGATGCACGCCGTAGCGCACGGCGCCCGGTCGGCGCCAGGGCCGATCCAGTGCCGGGGCAGAGTTGTTCCGCGTCACGTCCGCCGACCTCCCACCGGCCCACCCGGGTAGGGGGCGAGGTCAGCATCCTCCCCCGGAACGCCCAAGGCCCCGCGGCTGTGGATGCCGGCGGGGCCTTGGGCGTCTGTCTCAACCAGAGTGGGCAAGGGGGGAGTTGAACCCCCACGTCCTTTCGGACACACGGACCTGAACCGTGCGCGTCTGCCATTTCGCCACTTGCCCGAGTGACGCCGAACAGGTTAACACGCAGATCGGAGGCCTCCGAACCCGCGGACCGCGCCGCAGAGTCCCGTCCTGGCTACCGTGAGCCGGTGCGGTCCATCGCCCGGAACGGCTCCCACGAGATCGAGATCCAGCGATCCCGATTCGTCTGCAACCTGGCCCGGGTGCGGACCGCGGACGAGGCAGCGGCCGCCATCTCGGAGGTGCGCCGGACCAGCTGGAACGCCACCCACCACTGCACCGCGTTCCGGATCGGGACCAACGGACAGGAGCAGCGATCCAGCGACGACGGGGAGCCCGCCGGGACCGCGGGAGTGCCGATGCTCGAGGTGCTCACCCGGCGGGCGGTGACGGACACGGTTGCCGTGGTGACCCGCTATTACGGCGGCGTCAAGCTCGGCGCCGGCGGTTTGATCAGGGCCTACGGCAGGTCGGTCGCCGAGGCGCTCGACGCGGTCGGGACCGTGCGACGGGTCCGGCACATCAGGGTCGTGGTGACCGCCGGCCACGCCGATGCGGGCAGGCTGGACAACGACCTACGCGCGGCGGGACACCGACTCGACGGCGTGCGGTACGCCGGAGAGGTGCAGTTCGTCGTGCTGCTGCCGGCGCCGGGTGTCGCGGCCTTCCTGAGCTGGCTGGCGGACCGGAGCAGCGGGCGCGCGACTGCCGTCGCCGGCGACGAGGAGCTGATCGACGTCCCGGACTGAGCAGCGATGGCCGCCCGTGCGCAACCGTCATCGCGCCCGGGCGTCACTACTACGATCAACGGTTGACACCACGGTGGGTGCCACGTGCCCGGACGCGGCGGGCGCCGCACCTGGGTTGCCGGCGAACGACCAGCCGGCACACACCGGCAGTTCCGCGAACCGCAGACCACAACCGACAGAGCCCACAACGGGGCCGCAAGCCAGACCACCGGACGGGGAGGTGACGATGGGCGTCATCCAGAGTTTCGAACGCCGCCTGCAGGGCGCCGTCGGCAACACCTTCGCCCGCCTGTTCGGCGGGTCGGTGCAACCGGCGGAGGTCGCCGACGCCCTGCAGCGGGAGGCCGCCGACCACGTTCAGCACCAGGGTGACACGGCTATCGCGCCCAACTCGTTCCGGGTTCGGCTGGGCCCGACGGACCGGCAGGGCCTCGGCGCCGACGAAGCGAGTGTCGCCTCTGCGTTGTCGGACATGATCCGGGAGTATCTGGACGAGCAGGGATGGCAGACCTTCGGGAACGTCGCAGTCACCCTGGAGCAATCCGATTCCCTGCACACCGGACAGTTCCGCATCAGTTCGATCGTCGACCCCGACGTGGGCCGGCGTTCACCGCAGGCAAGGTCAGGAGTGGGACGGATGACCCAACAGCCAGGCGAGGCCGACCGCAATCCCCGGCAGCCGCCGCCGGGGCAGTCGCAGGCCGGTGACCAGCAGCAGTACCCCGGCCAGCAGGGTTACCCCGGCGAGTACGGGCCTCCCGACCAGGGTCAGCGTCAGGCCGACCCGCCACCGGGGTATCAGCAGTACCCGGGGCCACAGGGCGCGGGTTACCCGCCGCCCGGCGAAGTCCCCGGCTACGGTCCGCAGGGCTGGCAGCAGGGGCAGCCCTGGGACCAGCAGTACGGCCAGGCCCCGTACGGCCAGCAACAACCCGGTCAGCAGCAGCCGGGCCAGGGCCACCCACCAGCCGGATACCCGCAGGGCTACCCGCAGCAGCCGTACCAGCAGCAGCCGCCGCAATGGGATCAACAACAGTGGGATCAACAACAGCGGGACCCGTCGCAGCAGGGTTATCAGCAGGGGTACCAGCCGACCCCGTACGCCGGCGGCCAGCAGTACCCGCAGAACTACGGCCAGAACTACGGACTGCCGCCGACTCCGCAGCAGGAGATGACGGCGACCCTGTCGATCGATGACGGGTCCGGCCGCACCTATCAATTGCAGCGCGGATCCAACGTCATCGGGCGGGGTCAGGACGCCGCGTTCCGATTGGCCGACACGTCGGTCTCCCGCCGCCATGTCGACGTCTACTTCGACGGCCACAGCGCGGTGCTGCACGATCTTGGATCCACCAACGGCACCACGGTGAACGGATCATCGGTGCAGACCTGGCAGCTCGCCGACGGCGACGTCATCCACATCGGGCATTCCACGGTCGTCTTCTCCGGCCGCTACTGACCACCCCAAGGACAGGACAACAGTGCCGGCACTCATTCTTCAGCTGACCAGGATCGGGTTTCTGATCCTGCTCTGCCTGTTCGTGCTGGCCGCCATGCGCGTCGTCCGGTCCGACCTGCGGTACGCCGCCGACCCCCGCGGCGACGGCGGAGGTACCCGATCCCGGGGTCGCGCCGCGGAACAGCGGCAGGGCCCGTCGGGCCGGCTGCACCCGACGACTCTGGTGGTGACGGCCGGGACGCTGGCCGGCACCAGGCTCCGGCTCGGCCCCGGGCCCATCCTGATCGGCCGGGCCGAGGACTCCACGCTGGTGCTCGATGACGACTACGCCTCGACCCGGCACGCCCGGATCACCCAGCAGGGCGCCGAATACTTCCTGGAGGACCTGGGCTCCACCAACGGCACCTACCTGGACCGGGCCCGGATCACCACGCCGACCCCGGTGCCGATCGGGGTGCCCATCCGGATCGGCCGCACCGTCCTCGAGTTGCGGCCATGACGCATCAGATCGTCTACGCCGCGCGCAGCGACAAGGGGCTGATCCGCTCCAACAACCAGGACTCGGTGTACGCCGGCGACAGCCTGCTCGTGGTGGCGGACGGGATGGGTGGTCACGCCGCCGGTGACATGGCCTCCCGGCTGGTGGTCGGGGCGTTCGAGCCGCTCGACTCCCGCAACTCCGGCGGCGACCTGTTGCGCGCACTGGCGAAGGCCACCCGGGAGGGAAACACCGCGATCGCCGAGGTCGTGCACCGCAGCCCGGAACTGGACGGCATGGGCACCACCGTCACCGCCCTGCTGTTCGACGGCGGTCGGGTGGGGATGGCCCACGTCGGTGATTCGCGGGCCTACCTGTACCGCGACGGCGTGCTGCACCAGCTGACCCACGACGACACGTTCGTCCAGTCGCTGATCGACGACGGCCGGATCACCCAGGAGGAGGCGACCCACCACCCGCAGCGGTCGCTGCTGCTCCGCGCGCTCAACGGCACCGAGGTCGACCCGTCGCTGACCATCCGCGAGGTCACCGCGGGCGACCGGTACCTCATCTGCTCCGATGGGCTTCCCGGCGTGGTCTCCGCCGAGGTGATCGCCGAAACCCTCGGCGGCGGGCAGGAACCGGGCGCCACGGCGGACGCGTTGATCCAGCTGGCCCTGGTCGGCGGCGGCCCGGACAACATCACGGTGATCGTCGCCGATGTGATGGACACCGGCGTCGGTACCGGCCCTACCCAGGCCACCGCACCGGCGGACCCGGATGCCACCGGACCCATCGGGTCCTACCAATCGGTCCGGATGACGGCCGAGATGCCCCGGGTGCCGTTGCCCGCCATCCCCGAGGACGTCCCGGCCAAACCCGAGTACCTGCCCGCCGACGAGGAGGATCCGGACGCGGCCGGGCAGCCGTTCGTCGGGCCGTCGGACGGCGGGCCGGTGCTGTCCGGGCCACCGGGCGGACGCCGCTCCCGACGCCGTCGCGGCGCCATCATCGGCGTCGTGAGCCTGGTGGTGCTCGCGTCGGTGGCGATCGCCGGATCCTTCGCCTGGGTGCGCAGCCAGTACTACGTCGGTGCCAGCAACGGGGAGGTCGTCGTGTTCCGCGGCGTCGACGGCTCCGTGCTCGGCCTGCGGTTGTCGTCGGTGCAGGAGGGCTCCTGCGAGCCGGGGCTCAACGGCTGCCTGCCGTTGAAGGTCGACGATCTCGTTCCTGCGGCGCGTGCCCAGGTGGTGACGGGCATCCAGGCCGGCACGCTCGACGACGCCCGGGGCGTGGTCGTCCGGCTTGCCGGTCAGCTGCTGCCGCCGTGCCCAGAGCCGCACAGCACCCCGCCGGTGCAGCCCGGCACCGGCGTCCCTTCGACCGCCGCGAGCGGGGCCCCGTCCGGATCGGTGTCGCCATCCGGATCGGTGTCGCCATCCGGGTCGGTGCCGACTTCCGGTGCCTTGGCCGGGGCGCCCTCCGGGCCGACCACGACCACCGCCGGCGTCCCGGCGCCGGGCGGTATCGGGTCCGGCCTCATCCCCGGATTCGGGTCGGCGAGCGGATCGGCGAGCGGGCCCGCCGGTTCGGTCTCCGCGGCGCCGGCCCCGTCGGCATCGCCGGGCGCCGCCGCGGCCGGAACAACCGGCCCGACCGTCGCCGGATCCGCCCCTCGATCAGCACCGCCGACCGCATCCGGCCAGACCGCATCCGGGCAGACCGCATCCGGGCAGACCGCATCCGGGCAGACCGGATCGGGGCAGACCACTGCGTCCACACCGACCACCAGCTCCTCCGCCACGCCGCTGTCGACCCGGGCGCCGGAACCCGGGGTGACCTGCAGGGTGGTCAGATGAGCCACGAGCCCCAGGTCAGCACATCCGGTCCGGGCCGGAGGCGGCCCACCGGCCGCGCCGCCGAACTGATGCTGCTGATCTTTGCCGCCATCGTGGTGACGTCCGCGCTGGTGATCGTGGAGCTCAACCAGAGCCGAACGCTGAGCTGGACACTGGCGTACTACGGCGCCGGGTACCTGGCGGCCCTGGCGGTCGCGCACCTGTTGGTCCGGCGGTACGCGCCGTACGCCGACCCGCTGTTGCTGCCCATCGTCGCCCTGCTCAACGGGATCGGGTTGGTGATGATCTACCGGCTGGACCTCGCGCGGGAGATCGCGGCGGTCAACCGCGGTGAGGAGGTGCCGACCCCGCAGGCATCGCTGCAGCTGGTGTGGACCGGCGTCGCGCTGGTGTTCTTCCTGGTCGTGCTGCTGGTGGTGCGAGACCACACGGTGCTGCAGTCCTACGCGTACACGCTCGCCCTGGTCGGGGTGCTGTTCCTGGCGGTGCCGTCCGTGCTGCCGGCCAGCCTGTCGGAGGTGAACGGGGCGCAGATCTGGATCAAGGTGCCGGGGCTGTTCTCCATCCAGCCCGCCGAATTCGCCAAGATCGCGTTGATCATCTTCGCCGCGGCGTTCCTGGTCTCCAAGCGCACGGTGCTGTCCACCGCCGGGAAGAAGATCTTCGGCCTGGTCCTCCCCCGCGCCCGCGACCTCGGGCCGCTGCTGGTGGCGTTGTTGCTCGCACTGGCCGTGCTGGTCCGCGGCAAGGACCTGGGCACCGCGCTGCTGCTGTTCGGCACACTGCTGGCGATGATCTACGTCGCGACGAACCGGGTGTCCTGGTTGATCATCGGCGTGCTCGGCTTCGCCGGCGGCGCCTACATCGCCTACAAGCTGTTCAGCCACGTCCGGGTCCGGGTCGACATCTGGCTCGACCCGTTCGGTGACCCGCTCGGGTCCGGCTACCAGCTCGTCCAGTCGTTGTTCGGGCTCGGCACCGGCGGCATCTTCGGCACCGGACTCGGTGCCGGTCGACCGGACATCGTGCCGTTCGCGTCCACCGACTTCATCATGGCCGCGCTCGGCGAGGAGCTGGGCCTGGTCGGCGTCACCGCCATCCTGCTGTGCTACCTGCTGCTCACCGCGCGCGGCATCCGTACCGGGCTCGCGGCCAAGGACGGGTTCGGCACCCTGCTGGCGGCCGGCCTGTCGTTCGCGCTGGCGCTGCAGACGTTCATCGTCGTCGGCGGAGTGACCAGGCTGATCCCGCTGACCGGCCTGACCACGCCGTTCCTGTCCTACGGCGGATCATCGCTGCTGGCGAACTACGCGATCCTGGCGCTGCTGGTGCGGATCTCCGACTCGTCCCGCCGACCTCCGCCGCCGAAGCCGGAGCGGCCGGCCCAGCAGGTGCCGCTGGACGAGGCCAGCACCCAGATGGTGCCGCTGCTCAGCCGCGCCGAGTCCCCGGGGGCTTCGTCGTGAAGCGGCCGCTGCGCCGGCTCGGCACCGCCGTCATCGTGATGATCGGCCTGTTGCTGGCCAACATCGCCTACACCCAGGTCATCAAGGCCGACGACTACCGCGCCGACCCCAACAACAAGCGGACCCTGGTCGCCGAGTACAGCCGGCAGCGGGGCCAGATCACCGCCGCCGGCGGGGTGGTGCTGGCCAGGTCCGACCCGGTCGACGACCCGTACGCCTTCCAGCGGGTCTACCCCAACGGCCCGCTGTACGCCGATCTCACCGGGTACTACTCGATGCGCTACGGCCCGACCGGGCTGGAACGCACCCAGAACGACATCCTCTCCGGGGAGGCGCCCGACCTCATCGCGGGGCAGCTGTCGGACCTGATCACCGGCCGCGATCCGCGCGGCGGCAACGTCCAGCTGAACGTCGTCCCCGCGGTACAGCAGGCGGCGTACTCGGGCCTGAAGGATCCCGGTTTCGTCGGTGCCGCGGTGGCGATCGAGCCGTCGACCGGCAAGGTGCTGGCGCTCGTCTCGACCCCGTCGTTCGACCCCAACCCGCTGGCCAGCCACTCCGACGCGGTGCAGCGCAAGGCCTACAACGACCTGGTCAGCGCCGACCCGAGCCCGCTGCTGAACCGGGCGACGGCGGCGGTCTATCCCCCGGGGTCGACGTTCAAGCTCGTCATCGCCTCCGCCGCGCTGCAGCAGGGCTACACCCCGGACACCCTGGTCACCGGCCAAGCGAAGATCACCCTGCCCGGCACCGGCGGGGCGACCCTGTCGAATTTCGGCGGCGAGACCTGCGGCGACGGCGGCGGCGACGACGTGCCGATGGTCGAGGCGCTCGCGTTCTCCTGCAACACCGCCTTCGCCGAGGTGGCGATGAGCCTCGGCCGGGCGCCGATCGCGAAGCAGGCGGAGGCCCTCGGCGTCGACGACGAGGAGCAGGACATCGGCATCGATGTCGTCGGATCCCGCCTCGGAGACGTCCCCGACACCGCGGCCCTGGCCCAGACCGGCATCGGCCAGCGCGATGTGGCGGTGACGCCGTTCCAGATGGCCTGGATCACCGCGACGATCGCCAACCGCGGCGACAGGATGGCGCCGCACCTGATCGCCAAGACCACCAAACCGGACCTGACCGTCATCTCCGAACCGGCCCCCGAGTCGCTGGGTCAGGCCATTCCCATCTCGGTCGCCGATCAGGTCCGGGACATGATGATCCGGTCCGAGCAGGAGACCATCGGTTCCGGAGCCATCGCCGACCTCGTCATCGCCTCGAAGACGGGCACGGCGGAGCACGGCACCGATCCGAAGAACACCCCGCCGCACGCCTGGTACGTGGCGTTCGCGCCGGCCGACAACCCCAAGGTCGCGGTCGCGGTGATGGTGGAGAACGGCGGCAACGCCGGCCTGGAGGCCACCGGTGGCAAGGTGGCGGCGCCGATCGGGCGGGCCATCATCGCCGCCGCGCTGGCCGGTGCCTGATGTCCGCGCCCGGACTGGTGTTGTCCCAGCGGTACCGGCTGCGGTCCCGGATCGCGGTCGGCGGGATGGGCGAGGTGTGGTCCGCCGACGACGTCCGGCTGGCCCGGCTGGTGGCGCTGAAGATCCTTCGCCCCGAGCTGACCGGTGACCCCGAGTTCGTCGACAGGTTCCGCACCGAGGCCCGGATCACCGCGTCCCTCAACCATCCCGGCATCGCCGCGGTCTACGACTACGGCGAGATCACCGGCGGCCGGGATCAGCTGGTCGGCCCGTATCTGGGCGGCACCGCGTACCTCGTGATGGAACTGATCGCCGGCGAATCGCTGTCCGCGGTGCTCGCGCGGGCGGGCCGGCTCTCCCCGGGCCGCACGCTGGACGTGCTGGACCAGACCGGACGCGCCCTGCAGGCCGCACATTCCCGGGCGCTGGTGCACCGGGACATCAAGCCCGGCAACCTGTTGATCACCCCGGTCGGTCAGCTCAAGGTGACCGACTTCGGCATCGCCAAGGTCGCGCATCAGGTTCCCGTCACGCGCACCGGGATGGTGATGGGCACCGCCCAGTACATCTCCCCGGAACAAGCCTCCGGACGGGAGGCCGTGCCCGCCTCGGACGTGTATTCGCTGGGGGTGGTGGCCTACGAGTGCCTGGCCGGAACGCTGCCGTTCCCGAACGAGAACGCGGTGGCGATGGCGCTGGCGCACGTTCGGGAGGCGCCCCGCCCGTTGCCCGCCGACGTCCCACCGGTGGTCGCGGCCCTGGTGATGCGGATGCTCGCCAAGGACCCGGCGGCCCGGTTCCCCGACGGCGGGTCCCTTTCCCGCGAGGTGGCGCGGCTGCGCGCACCAGCTGCCGGCCGGTCCGTGAACGACCGGTCGAGCGCACCGCCGCGAGTGGTCCCGGCCGGACGTCCGCCGGCCTCCCGAGCCCCGTCGGCAGCACTGTCCGGACCACGGTCGGTGACCGGGTCACGGCGGCCGCCCACCGCCACCCGAGTGCAGCCGGTGCAGTCGGGACCGCGACCCGCCCCCGCGGCGCAGGACAGACGCGCGGTGGCGACGGCCACACCGCCCCGACCCGTTCAGCAGGGTTTCGTCCCGCAGCCCCCCATCGCACAGCGGGGGGTTGTCGCGCCCGGTCGGCGCACCGGTCTGTCGATCCTGATCGCCCTGCTGGTGCTGCTCGCTCGCGGGCGTGCTGTTGCTCGTCCTGCACCGGGTCTTCGGCGGCCTGCCCGGCGGCGCGGCGATCATCGCTCTTCCGGCCGATCTGCGCGCCGTGCTGGCGGTCGGCCCCGCATGACGCCGAACAGGACCCCGCCGACGACGAAGGCACCCGCGCCACGTCGGCACGGTGCGACGAATCAACTGGGACAAATGGCACACTCGGCGACGCCAGCTGTCGGCCGGCCGGGCAGCTGGAACAGCCCGAGCAACCGGAAGGCAGCCCGGTGCATCCTGCGCAGGGCGAAAGGTTCGGCGCAGCACCACCACGACCGGTGGCGGCCCTGCAGCCGGGCAGCGGGACAGACGGCAGCATCGACAGGCAACAAGGGACGGCAATGACGGGAATCCTTTTCGGCGAGCGCTACCAGGTCGGGGACACCCTCGGCTTCGGCGGCATGTCCGAGGTGCACCGCGGCCGCGACCTCCGCCTCGGCCGCGACGTCGCCATCAAGGTGCTGCGCGCGGACCTGGCTCGTGACCCGTCGTTCCAGGCCCGGTTCCGGCGCGAAGCACAGAACGCGGCGTCACTCAACCACCCGGCCATCGTGGCGGTCTACGACACCGGCGAAACCGTCGGCGAGGGCGGCACCATCCCGTACATCGTCATGGAGTACGTGGACGGCGACACGCTGCGCGACGTGTTGAAGAAGGAGGGGCCGCTGCCGCCGCGCCGGGCGATGGAGATCGTCGCCGACATCTGCGCCGCGCTGGACTTCTCGCACCGGCACGGCATCGTGCACCGGGACATCAAACCCGCCAACGTGATGCTGAACAAGGCCGGCGCGGTGAAGGTGATGGACTTCGGCATCGCCCGGGCCGTGGCCGACGGCCAGGCGACGATGACGGCCACCGCCGCCGTCATCGGCACCGCGCAGTACCTGTCCCCCGAGCAGGCCCGCGGCGAGGCGGTGGACGCCCGTTCCGACGTCTACGCCACCGGCTGCGTGCTGTACGAACTGCTCTGCGGCGTGCCGCCGTTCACCGGCGACTCACCGGTGGCCATCGCCTACCAGCACGTGCGGGAGGCGCCGCGGCCGCCCAGCGAGATCAAGCCCGACCTGCCCAAGGAACTGGACGCCATCGTCCTCAAGGCGCTGAACAAGAATCCGCTCAATCGGTACCAGACGGCCGCCGAGATGCGCTCGGACCTGGTCCGGGCGTTGTCCGGCCAGGCCGTCCAGGCGACGCCGCTGATGAGTGACGACGAGCGCACCGAGCTGATGCGGGTCGGCCCGACCCGTGTCGGGGGCGCCTCCCCGCCGCTGCTCGCACCACCCACCCGCGGCGTGCAGGACGAGGACTGGGAACCCGACGAAGGCGATCGGTCCAAGCGGGTCTGGGGTTTCGTCGGCATCGGTGTGCTGTGCGTGGCGCTGCTCGCCGGTGCGATCTGGCTGACCCTGCGGGTGATCAGTGCACCGCCCCCGGCCGCCCTGGTCGCAGTCCCCGACCTGTCCGGGATGTCGTTGGAGGAGGCCACCGCCAAGCTGCGCGACAGCCGGCTGACGCTGGGCACCGTCACGCCCACCGAGTCCTCCGACGCGGACAAGGAGAAGGTGGTCAACCAGCGGCCGTCCAGCCGCACCCAGGTCGCGCAGGACTCGGCCGTCAACCTCGAGATCGGCAAGGGGATCAGCCTGATCAGCGTGCCGAACGTGGTCAGTTACACCCCTGACGAGGCGAAGAAGGCGCTGAACGAGGCGAATCTGCAATTTCAGGAAGTACCGAAGTCCTCCTCGGACGCCGACAAGGGCAAGGCCCTCGCGCAGGACCCGGCACCGCAGGCACAGGTCAAACCGGGCACCGTTGTCAAGGTGACCGTCGGGACCGGGCTGGAAACCGTGCAGGTGCCCGAGGGACTGGTGGGCCGCAGCCTCGACGAGGCGACGAAGATCCTGGGCGGAGCGAAGTTGAAGGCGGTGGCGCGGCAGGAGGACGGCGTCGAGCCACTGAACCAGGTCAAGGCTGCCGACCCGGCGCCCGGGGCCCGCGTCCAGGAGGGCACCCCGATCACCCTCACCGTGTCCAACTTCGCGCTGATGGTGATGCCCAACCTGCAGAACAACACCCCGGGTGACGCGGTCGGCATCCTGAACGAGCAGGGCTGGGAGGGCAACGAGCAGACCATCGGCGTGTCCGAGGTGGAGGTCACCAATCCCGGCCTGGTCGGCGCCGTCGTCGGTCAGGACCCGGCCTCGGGCTCGGTGGTCCCCAAGGTCGGCACCCCCGTCTCGATCCAGGTCGGCATCCCCGCGAAGATCACCATTCCGGACGTCGTGGGCAGGACCGAGGCCGACGCACGGGCCGCCATGGACGGCATTCCCAATGTCTCCTTCGTGACCGTCGGCGGGACACCGCCCGGCCAGGCCGGCCGGGTCCAGGGCCAGAGCGTGTCCGGCTCGGTCGACGTCGGCACGCCGGTGACGGTCAGCGTGTACGGCCCGGAGCCGCCGCCGACCACGCCGACGACGCCCACCACCGCGACAACGCCGTCGACCACACCTCCCACCACACCTGCGACGACGCCACCCACGACTCCGAAGACCACGCCGCCCAAGACCACCCCGAAGACCACCCCGAAGACCACTGCCCCGGCGGCCGGCCCCCCGGCCGCCGGCGGTAATCCGGGCAACGGGGCGCCAGGCAGTGGGCAGCCGGGCGGCTGACCCGCCGGCATCGGGGTCCGCGCAGGTCGCATGTGGTGGGGTCGTCCCCGCCGGTCGACTGGTCGGGGCGGGCTGGTCGAGATCGCTGCTCGCCCTCTCCGGGTCGCCTCGTCGGGTGGGCCGACGCCTCTCAACCGATCCGGGCCGCGTTCACAGGACACCCCCAGCCATTCACCGACCGGACGCAAACGGCGCTCAACACATCCACACGCAGCTGAGAGAGGGTGAGAACCATGAGCCAGGACAGCACCCCCCACTCCGGCGACGTTCCCGCCGGCGCTTCCGAGCGCCCGGCCGACACCGCCGCACCAACCCCGTACTCCCCGCCGCACGCAGCCCCGTACTCGGCACCGTCACCGGCCGACCGCCCCACCGCGACGCCGCCCACTCCCGCCGGTCACCCGTCGGGACGGGCGCCGGGTCCGGTGCCTCCGGGCGCGCAGGCCTGGAGCCAGGACATGACCAGTGACACCGGCCCGGTGCGCGTCGGCTCGGGACGCCCGGACCAGCCCCGGCACGACCAGTCCCGCGGCGAGCAGGCCTGGTGGGAACCGCGGCCCAGCGGGGCCTGGTCCTCGCCCGCGTGGGCGACCGGTAGCCGGCCCGGCCCGGCCGACGGTCGCTTCCCCGGCCAGCCCGGGCAATACGGCCCCGCCGGACAACCGAATGCGGGTTACCCCGGCGCCGGCGGTACCGCAACATTGCCGCCTGTCCCCGCCGACCGGCCGGCCAAGGGCCGCAGGACCTCCACCCTCGTCGCCGCGACCACCGCACTGGCGTTGATCGCCGGAGTGGGTGGTGGATATCTCGGCAGTGAGTTGAGTTCCAATTCCGCCACCTCGGCCGACAGCTCCCTCACCCAGCTGAACACCAGCGCACCGGTGTCCGACAACCGCTCACCGGCGCCGGCCGGCTCCATCCAGGCCGTCGCGTCCAAGGTCCTGCCGTCGACGGTGTCGGTGCTGGCCAGCTCCACCGCCAGCGCCGGGGAAGGTTCCGGGGTCATCCTCACGGCGGACGGCCTGATCCTGACGAACAACCACGTCGTCGCCGGCGCCACCGCCATCGAGGTCCGGTTCAACGACGGCACCACGGCCGCCGCGACGGTGGTCGGCACCACCGCCACCGACGACCTCGCCGTGATCAAGGCCGATGGTGTCTCCGGGCTGACCCCCGCCACCCTGGGCAGCTCCGCGAACCTGGAGGTGGGTCAGCCGGTCGTCGCGATCGGTTCGCCGCTCGGCCTGTCAGCCACCGTCACCTCCGGGATCGTCTCCGCGCTGAACCGCCCGGTGCGCACGGGATCGGAGTCGGGGCAGTCGCAGGACACGGTGATCAACGCGGTCCAGACGGACGCGGCCATCAACCCCGGCAACTCCGGTGGCGCATTGGTGGACATGAACGGCGCCGTCATCGGCATCAACTCGGCGATCGCGTCGCTGTCCGCTTCGGAAGGCGGGCAGGCCGGCTCCATCGGTGTCGGCTTCGCCATCCCGGTCGACCAGGCCAAGCGGATCGCTCAGGAGATCATCGAGTCCGGCAAGGCCACCCATGCCGTCCTCGGCGCGTCGGTCTCCGATGCCGCCGGCCAGGACAGCCAGATCCCGACCGGCGCCAAGATCGCCAACGTCACCGGGGGCAGCGGCGCCGAGGCCGCGGGCCTGCAGGCCGGCGACGTCATCACCAAGATCGGCAACCAGAGCGTGGAAAGCGCCGACGCGCTGATCGCCGCCGTCCGGTCATCGACGCCGAACGGCACCGTCTCGGTGACGTTCGTTCGCGGCGGCCAGAGCCAGTCGGTCGACGTGACCCTGGGGTCCGCCACCGCGAACTGATCCCGCACCGGCTCGAGGCACCGGATCGAGGCTGCTGCTGATCCGCGGGGCAGCACCGAGTGAGGTCTGCCCGGTGCGAGAGCAGCTCAGTTGACGACACAGCTGAGGGGTACGACAGAGCCTGCGACCGGACGCCCGGTCGCAGGCTCTGTCGTTTGCGGGTCCGGGCCGGCGGGTGCCCCGGCGCGGCCGAAGTTGGGTGGGGTTGCGGCGGGATCCACCTGTCGAGAACGCGCCCGACGTCCACCCCACTCGCGCGATCCGCGCGCACACCTCACCGGGCCGGAACGCGGAGGCCGGACCGGCGTCAGACGGCGCTGAGCCGAAGCCGTTCCACGTCCGCCTCGAGCGGGGCCACCAGGTCGGCCGCCGTCGCGTCACCGCAGCTGCCCAGCCAATTCGCCAGCATCCGGTGGCCGCCCTGGGTGAGCACCGATTCGGGATGGAACTGGACGCCCTCGATGGCGAACTCCCGGTGCCGCAACCCCATGATGACGCCGCCGGTGGTCCGGGCCGTCACCTCCAACTCGGCCGGAACGGTGCCGTCGACGACCGCCAGCGAGTGGTACCTGGTCGCGGTGAACGGGTCCGGCAGCCCGGCCAGCACGCCGACGTCGGTGTGCTCGACCAGCGACGTCCGGCCGTGCAGCAGTTCCTCGGCGCGGTCGACGACGGCTCCGTAGACCTCGGCGATGGCCTGGTGACCGAGGCACACCCCGAACACCGGCAGCCGGCCGGCCGCCCAGCGCACCATTTCCTCCGTCACACCGGCATCGGCCGGGGTGCCGGGACCGGGCGACAGCAACACACCGTCGACCCGTAGTTCGGGCACCTCGTCGGTGGTGACGGCGTCGTTGCGCCGGACGATGCAGTCCGCCCCCAGCTGCTCGAGGTACTGCACCAGGTTGAAGACGAAGGAGTCGTAGTTGTCCACGACGAGGATGGTCGTCACGCGATCAAGGGTCGCACACGGGCCAGCCGAGGCACTGGCCGTTGCCCTCCGCGGTGGCCGCCGGTGCGCCCTGGGTGACCCGGTCGAACGGTAGGTACGGCTCCAACCACGGGAAGACGACGAAGAACAGCAGCGCCATCACCGCCAGGAACAACAGCACGGCCTGCAGCGCACGGACGGCGGTCGGCCCGGGCAGGTGCCGCCAGATCCAGACATACACCGCTCAGCCCTCCGCGAGTTCGGGTGGCAGGAACCCGGGGGACTTGCCGTAGCTGCGTACCAGCGCGCCGTGGATGATCATCCGTTCCGCGTCGGAGAACTGCGGGTGGCAGGTGGTCAGGGTGATCAACCGCCGCGAGTTCGGCGGCACCGCGGTGGAGTCGACGTGCGGCACCGGGAGCACCTGGGCGAAGTCGGTCGGTGTGGTGATCTCTCGGCCGAACACGCCCGTGTAGGCGCCGGTACCCGGCTCGACACCCTTGCACTGCGGGCGCGGCGAGCTGCCCCAGGAGGCCACTTCGTCGGCCATCGGCAGGACGCGGTAGACGAACCAGTCGTCCCGGGTCTCGACGACGACCGCGTCGCAGGAGTTCAGCAACCCGAGGTCGTTGAACGGGGACCCTTTGGACACCCGGTGGCCCGCGACAGCGAAGTTGCCCGGCTGACCCGGGAGCTGGGTTCCGGCGTAGTGCCCGGGCCCGATGTAGAGGTCGTCCGGATCGGTTCCCTCGACCACGGTGAAGACGTAGTCGGCGCCGAACGTGGGGACATACAGCTTGGCGAAACCCTCGCCGACCGGAGTCGCGTACGTGGGCTTGCGCTGCCGGGGGTCGGTGACCAGCTGGTCCGGGTTGTCGACGACCACCGTGCTGGTGGAATTGACCTCCGCCTTCGCCCACACCTCGTCCACCGCCGTGGTCGCCGCTGCCTGCTTCTGATGTCCGAACAGGTCGGTGACGTAGAGCTCATACACCACGAACAGCAGCACGATGACGCCCACCGTGATCAGCGTCTGGCCCAGACCGCGGAGCACGGTGCGGACGACGTCACCGGCGGTTCGCCCGCGCGGCGCGGCCGCATCCGCGCTCTTCTCGTCGATCGTCATCGCACGCCCCCCCGAGCCGAGGTCAACCGGATCGGGCCGTCATAAGCGGGCAGCTCGACCTCGTCGAGCGCTGTCACCTCGTACCCCAGGTTGTACTTGTTGACGTACTGCAGCAGCAGCTGGATCCCGGGCTCGGCGTCCAGCGCCGCGGACATGCTGGCCGCGTCACCGATGGCGGTCACGACGAACGGCGGCGAATAGGTCCGGCCCTGCAGCAGCAGGGTGTTGCCGATGCACCTCACGGCCGAGGTCGTCAGCACCCGCTGGTCCATGATCATCATCGCCTCCGCACCGCCGGCCCAGAGCGCGTTGACGGCGGACTGCACATCCTGCTGATGAATGACCAGGTCGTCGGGTTCCACCCCCTCGGGATAGTTGCCGTCCGCATCCCGGGGCGCGTCCGACATCGACACCGACAGGCCCGGCCCCTTCACCGCCTGTAGCCCGGCCAGCGGCTCCAGTCCGGAGACCTGCTGACGGGCCGCCTCCACCTTCGGCGAGACGTCGCCCTTGGCTGCGGTATCGATCTGGTCCTGCAGCGCAACCGCGCGCGCATCAGCGGCCTGCACGCGCATGCCGGCGTCCCGGACCAGGGCGGACAGATCGACCGATCGGCGCCTGATGTCCTCGCCCTGCGAGTAGCTCCGCGCCGTTCCCAGCAGCAGACCGGCGACCAGGAACGCGAGGATCGCGCCGACCTGCCAGCGGGGTGCCGCGGAGCGTCGCCGGGCGCGCGCCGGTCCCGCTTGTTCCTCCATCACACCCCCACTGCCGATCCCAGTGCGCCCGAATTCGCCGCGCAGCTCGCCCGGAAACCGCCGGCCCGCCCGGCCGGGAAGAAAGCGCGCCCGCCTGGGCGGTGCCCGGCGGTCACCGGGAGCCGACGCGGTACGGGCGCAGCACTCTGACAACACCGTAGGCTAGTGGCGCAGATGTACGGTTCCGGTGATGGCGGGATCGTGCCGTCGATGCACGCAGGATCGGTCCCCCGGGCCGCCTGCGAAGACGGCGCGGCCGGCGGCCGGGCCGTCTGCCGAGCCTGTTCGCAGCACTGACTCGCGCAGCACCGATTGATCACTGATTCGCAACACCCGATGAGCGCTGTCGTCAGCATGGAGGAACGTCGTGCCGAAGTCCAAGGTCCGCAAGAAGGTCGCGACGACGACCGCCAGGACGAGCAGCGAGGCCAACGCCTCCGCGGCCGCCGCGACCCGCGCGCATGTCGCGGCCCCGTCCTCCCCGGTCTACGTGGGGATCATGCTGGGGCTGATGGTCCTCGGACTGCTCTGGCTGGTCGTCTACTACCTGTGGGGTTCCAGCATTCCCTTCGTCGCCAACCTCGGGAACTGGAACTTCGCCATCGGGTTCACGCTGATGATCGCCGGCTTGCTGATGACCATGCGGTGGCGCTGACGCAGGTCGTCCGGATCGGTCGTCCCGCGCTCCATCGTCCGATCCGGAGCGCCCACCCAGGCAAACAACACTGATGTCATTCATCCCCATTGTGGACAAGCCCTGTGCACAACAGCGAACCCGCGACCCGCGGCTCCGACTTTCCCGGCCCCGGCGCGCACACCTGGCGGCCGGCGACGGCGCTGCTGGTGATCGGCGTCGCGGTGGCCGTCGGCGCCGCTGTCTGGGCAATCGCCACCGCTGAGCCGCTGGACCGGCTCGTCGCCATCTTCGTGGTGGTGGTCTTTGCCGGTGGCACGGTGGTCGGTGCCCGCCGCCGACTGGTGGCGGGACCCCGCGGCCTGCTGGTGCACGGGTTGAGCAGCGCCCGGATCCTGCCGTGGTCGCAGATCCGAAGCATCCGCAGTGCCCGATCGGCCCATCTGGGCATCTCCAGCAGCACCGTCGAGATCGACACCGTCGACGACGACCTGCTGATGTTCAGCCGGATCGACCTGGGCACCGACCCGGCCGATGTGCTCGCCGTGGTCAGCGTGTGGTGGCGCGGCTGAGCCGTCGGCCGACCCGACCGGCGGGCGTTCCCGTCCTCGCGGGGTCAGTGCGCCGGCACGCAGGAAATCCCCCGGACGCTGTACACGCAGAACCATTCCCCGATCTGCGCGTTCCGGAAGACCAGCAACGCCGCGCACACCACGACGACGCCGATGGCGGTTCCCCACTGCCAGTTCCGCCGCGATTCCCGCGGGGGGAACACCATCGAGGCTCCGACGATCGCGCCGACCAGCAGCCCGCCGAGGTGCCCCTGCCACGAGATGCCGGGGAACTGGAAGGTCACATAGACGTTGAGCGCCAGCACGATGATCAACGGTCGCAACTCGTAGTTGAGCCGCTTGAACGTCACGAGCAGAGCGCCCATCAGACCGTAGATGGCGCCCGACGCACCGATGGTCGGGGTGAACAGCCCGCTGAACAGCATCACGCTGATCGACCCGCCGAGCAGGCTGAGCAGGTAGATCAGCAGGAACCGTCCGCGGCCCAGGATCCGTTCCAGCGGGATCCCGATGATGTACAGCGAGATCATGTTGGTGGCGATGTGAATGAGGTTTGCGTGCAGGAAACCTGCGGTCAGCAGCCGCCAGTACTCGCCCGACGCCACCTCGATCGGCAGCAGACTGCCGTGCTGGTACACGGTGGAGCCGGACAGGTCCATGGCCGACCGTGCCTGCACCGCGGTCAGCAGGAACACGACCAGGTTGATCCCGATCAGCGTGATCGAGACGACGGGCTTCTGGCCCATGCGTGCACCGGACACCGTGCGGGGCGCCTGCTGCACCGCGCGGCCCTCGGCGACGCAGGCCCGGCAGTGGAACCCCACACTGGCCGGCGTCAGGCATTCCGCGCACGCCGGCCGCCCGCACCGCGAGCAGGTCAGGGCGGTGCCGCGGTCGGGATGCCAACTGCAGGCGGCCAGCGGTTGCGGCTGGTAGCCGGCCGGCCCCTGGGCCGGGAACGGCGGCGGCGGAGTGCTCACCTGATTCCCCTCCGTACCGCCACGTTCCGCTCCGTCCGGTCGTTTCAGACGGAGGCGGGGGGCTCCGCTGCGGCCGTCTCGGTGTCCTCGACGCTGATCGAGTTGATCACCACGTCATCGGCGGGGCGGTCGAACCGGTCGGTCTTGGTGCTCTCGATGCTGTCCACGACGTCCCGGGACGCCTGGTCGGCCACCTCGCCGAAGATGGTGTGCTTGAAGTTCAGGTGCGGCGTGGGTCCGACGGTGATGAAGAACTGCGAGCCGTTGGTGCCGGGGCCGGCGTTCGCCATCGCCAACAGGTACGGGCGGTTGAACGACAACTCGGGATGGAACTCGTCGGCGAAGGTGTACCCGGGGCCGCCGCGCCCGGTGCCGGTCGGATCGCCGCCCTGCAGCATGAAACCCGAGATCACCCGGTGGAAGATGGCGCCGTCGTAGAACGGTCCGCTGGTCTGGCCGGACGCGTTCTTCGTCGTGTACTTCGCGGTGCCCTTGGCCAGGCCGACGAAGTTGTTGACCGTCTTGGGCGCCTGGTTCGGAAACAGCTCGATCCGGATGTCGCCGCGGTTGGTGTGCAGGGTTGCGTAGAGGCTCACGGTGATCCATCCTGCCACGGCGGTCCGACCGGACCGCCCCATCCGGCCTCCGCGGGCCGGGAACCACCACCGGAACTGAGCTCGGGGGCGGTCGTCACAGGCCCAGGTTCTGCACCGCGGTGGCCACCATCTGCCGGCCCTTGACGGATTGCTGCTGATTCGATTCCGCGACGATCGCGATCTTTCCCTTGGACACGGCATAGATCGATCCGGCGTCGGTGACCATCGACCCGCCCGTCCAGCCGGCCGGCTGTTTCGCCGGGTTCGACGACTCGATCGGGACGTGCTGGTCGACCGCTGCCACAGCCGCCTGCGGGGTGTCGGCCCTGATCACCCTGATCGAGGCGAGCGGCCCGCCGTCGGAGCGGTAGAAGACGCACACCGGGTACGGCTGCACGTCGACGACCTGCGTGGTGCCGGTGCGCTGGCCGTTGATCTCGGCGACCGCCTCGTCCGACAGGTACGGGCAGGTGCCGTCGACCGGCGGCGGTTCGGGCGTGGCGGCAGGTGCCACCGCGGTGCTGGTGCTGCCTGCCGACGTCGAGGTGACCGTGGTGGACACGGAGGCGGTGATGGTCCCGGCGGTGACGGTTCGGGTGCTCGCGGGCGGCTGGTGATCAGGGCCGGCCGTCGCCGCCGGCTGAGGCGATGCCGAGCAGGCGGTCGCGCCCACCATGACCAGCAGCGCGCCGGCGATCCACGGCGCAACGCGGCTGCCGGCGCTGCGGCTCGAACCGTCCCCCATGACACTCCCCCCGGCGTTGTCGCCGCGGGTCCACGGTAACGCGACCACCGTCGCCGCATCCGTTCCACGCACCGGGCGGGGCAGTTGCACCGGGGGATGAGACGCTGACGACACGGTTCGGCGAGGTCCTGCCGAGTACCCTCGGGACCCGGAGCAACCGCTGCGGCGCACCTCGAATTCGGTGGGGCCGCGGACCCAGCTCCGCAGACCCGACAGCACGGAGGCAGCATCCCGATGGTCGCCACACGACGCCGGAACACCACCCAGCGGGCGGCGATCCTGCACGTGCTGGCCGGGACCGACGAGTTCCAGTCCGCTCAGGACCTGCACGGCGCGCTGCGTGCCGGCGGGTCGACGATCGGCCTGGCAACGGTCTACCGCGCGCTGCAGGACATGGCCGGCGGCGGCGACCTGGACACGGTCCGCACGGCCAGCGGCGAGGTGCTGTACCGGCAGTGCGCGCAGCCTGCCCACCACCATCACCTGGTCTGCCGGCAGTGCGGGCGGACCCAGGAGGTCGAGGCGCCGAGCGTGGAGAAGTGGGCACGGTCGGTGGCGGCCGAGTACGGCTACACCGACATCAACCACGAACTGGAGCTGTTCGGGACCTGCGCCCGGTGCTCCTCCCCGGCCGTCTCGCGGGGCTGATTCGGTCCGGGGTTGCCGCCGGAAGTGCGGGGGAAGGCTAGACCGTCAGGGCCGGTTCGTCCGGCGCCGACAGGCTCAGCGTGCAGTCCACGACGGCCGGCGACCGGCGGATCTCCGCCTCCAGAGCCCGCAGCCGCAGCGCCAGGTGCCGTTCGGTGTCATCGCCGATGAGGTCGACGTCGGCCACCACGTACACCTGCCGCGGCCCGACGAATTCGAGCCGCAGCGCGGTCACGTGATCGATCTCCGGCAGCGCCAGCAACGCCTCCAGGGCGGCGATCCGCGCCTCCGGGCTGACCTGCTGACCGATCAGGAACATCCGGTTGCGGTTGATCAGCACCACGGCCACCACCGCCAGCAGCACGCCCACCAGGATCGAGCCGATGGCGTCCGGGGTGGCGGAACCGGTGATCTGGTGCAGGGCGAGCCCGCCGAAGGCGATCAGCAGCCCGGTGAGCGCTGCAGCGTCCTCGGCGAAGACCGCGCGCAGCGTCGGGTCGGACGTTCGCAACACGTGGTCGATCAGGTCCCGGTGCAGTGTCGAAGCCTCACCGCGCGCCTGCCGGGCGGACTGCGCGAAGGAGATGCCCTCCAGCACGAACGAAACACCGAGAACGAGGTAGCCGATCAGGAAGTCGCCGGCCGGCTCGGGGTCCCGCAACTCCTGGATGCCGTGCATGATCGACACCACTGCGCCGGCGACGAACAGGCCGAGGGCGGCGAACAGTGACCAGACGTAGGCCTCCCGGCCGAACCCCAGCGGGTGACCGGGCGCGGGCGGGCGCTTGGACCGCCGGTTGGCGACGATCAGGAAGATCTCGTTGCCGGTGTCGGCCCAGGAGTGCGCGGCTTCGGCCACCAGGGATGCCGAGCCGGTGATCATCGCCGCCCAGCTCTTGGCGACCGCGACCAGCAAGTTGGCCCCGAAGGCGATCAGCACCGTCAGGGTGCTCTCCGAGTCGGAGTCCTGCGCGCCCGCTCCGCTTGCTCCCAGCGTGACGATGGGCGGTGCTTCGTGGGGCGGCTCGTCGGCAGGATCCTTCGGCACCACCGTCATCCGCCCGGGGCTCGGCGGGCGACGTTCGGCTGGTGCGTCTTGCGAGGAAACGGGAACGATGAGGTCATGACGACACCCCTCCCGCGGCCGTGAAGCGCAGCGCCGGCACGCTGCTGTACCGGTTCGTCGACACGAAGGTACAGGTGCTGCTGGTGCACATGGGCGGACCCTACTGGGCGCGCAAGGACGAGCATGCGTGGTCAATTCCCAAGGGGGAGCACACCGACACCGAGGACCCGCGCGAGGTGGCGGCACGGGAGTTCGCCGAGGAGCTGGGGTCATCGCTGCCGGCAGGACCCGAGAGACCGCTGGGAGCCGCCACCGCGAGCGGGAAGTCGATCACGGTATTCGCCCGGGCGGCCGATTTCGACCCCGCGACGTGTGTCAGCAACACCTTCGAGATCGAGTGGCCGCCCCGGTCGGGCCGAGTGCAGAGCTTTCCGGAGGTCGACCGCGCGGAGTGGTTCGACGTCGCCGTCGCGCGACGGAAGGTCGTCAAGGGGCAGATCGTCTTCCTGGACAGGTTGCTGACCGCTCTGGGCGACTCACCCAGGTCGGACTCGATCGGGGACAACGGCAGCCGGTGGTCCTAGCGTTGCGGGATCACCGGTGTGCCGGCGGCGCCTCGGGTCAGGCGCCGCCCGGGTGGGCCGAGCACCGCCGAGCAGACGGAGGGCTTCCCGTGAGGCGACAGATGTGGGCCGGATCCGCAGTGGCACTCCTGCTGCTCGTGGCGTCCTGCGGCTTCTTCCGCAGCGCCGCCGACCCTGGCCCGCAGACCACCCAGCAGCGCTCGGTCGCGGGCGTCACGGCGGTCCGGGTGCTCACCAGCGGCGACCTGACGATCACCGCCGGAGCGACGCAGACGCTGTCCATCACCGCCGGTAGGGATCAGCTGGTCAGCCTCACCTCGCAAGTGGTCGACGGCACGCTGATCCTGGACAAGAAGAGCAACGACTTCCCCGACGGCCAGATCCGGTACGCGCTGACCGTTCCCCCGTTGGGGTCGGTCGAGCTGAGCGGCTCGGGCGGGGCCGAGGGCGTCGGCGTGCTGACCGGTGACGCGCAGGTGGTCGTCACCGGGTCGGGAGCGGCGGTGCTGACCGGGCTGCGCCTGACGTCCGTCGTGGTGGACCTGACCGGGTCCGGGGACGTGCAACTCGCCGGGACGGCCGGGACGCAGCGGGTGACCGTCACGGGCTCCGGCAACTATCAAGGTGCCGGGCTCGTCAGCACGGACGCCGAGGTGCGGGCCAGCGGATCCGGGAATGTCCAGGTCACCGTCTCGGGCACCCTGTCCGCGACCGCGACCGGCAGCGGCAACATCACCTACAACGGGAATCCCGCGCAGGTGCAGAAGTCGTCGACCGGTAGCGGTGACATCGCTCCCGGCTGATCGGTGGTCCCGTTCGTCACGCCGTTTGCCGGCCCGCCGGTTTCCGGCACCGACCTGCTGCGCGCCGTCCCCCGGGGGACTGCGCTCGATGCGTGACGAGACGCGCACGTCCCGTTCACTTGCGCGGCTGAAACGGGCAAAGCCGTAATCAGCATCACGGATCTCGTGTCGCGGCGGGCGCCCGAATGCGCGCGAGGGTTTGTAGACTGGTCGTACTGGATCGATCCAGACAGCCCGCGACACCGTCGGGCACTCGGGGCGAGGACGCCCTTTTCGAAGAATCCGTCGAGCGCATCGTCGCCTCGGCCCTGTTCAAGGACAGCACATGGACATCCCTGCCAAGGGGGTGCCAGCCGACAGCGACGCCGGACTGACAGCACATCCCACGTTCGACACCGATCCAGCGGTGACCACCGACCACCTCCGCCGCCTCTGGCAGGCCGGTGGTCGGAACATCACGGTCACCTACGACGAACAAGCGGTGCGCCACCGGGCGTACCTCGCTCATCCCCGAACCGATATCTGAGGAGATACCCATGAACGACATTCGACAGATGTACCGCGCGGCACCCGGCATGGTCGTCACGGTGGCCTCGCTGCTCGCCGTCGCGGCACTGCTCGGCATCACCGCGCTACTGGTCAGCTGACCGGCATCGCCACCACCGTAGGAAAGGGCAACCCCATGAAGAACTCCGTCCACGACTGCGCACCTGACGTCACAGCGGTAGCCACCGCCGTTGACGAGAGCGGCTTCTACGACCGGGCTTTCCGGGACATCGTCGAGTCACCGGAGCTGAGCCGGCTCGCGTCGGCCGGCGAGAGGGAAGAGCTGGACGGATATGTCGGCCGAATCGCAGGCTCGGCATTCTGCGGAGCCGGCATCGATCCCTCGGTCGTGCACTTCGCGACCTCCCGGGCCGCCCAGCAGTGGGGCCGGGCCGAGGACGAGGTGGACGCCATGGTCGGCACCCGGCTGTTGCGCACGACCGCTGCGTTGATCACCGAACTGCACTGAAAGCGTTGCGGCACGGGAGATTGCACCGTGCTGAATCTGTGGCTGGATCGAACTCCCGATCCGGCCCGGCGAACGGGACCGTCGACTCGGCGGTCCCGTTCGCCGTGTCCCGGGGACCGGCCCCGAGTTGGGTGGGGTTCGGGCGCTCCCAGGGCCGGGAGTGCCGCCATTTCTGCACCGAACTTGCTGCTCGACGTGCCGTTCGCCGCTTTCCTCGGAGCGACCGGTTGCGTCGCCGAGTACGGCCCACGGGCGGTCGCGCAGAGCGACCACCCGGCAGAGTGCGGGCTCGCGGTGAGATCATCTTCGTCATGACCGTCGCTCATGCGCAGAGCATCGCCTACCCCGCACCCGGCTCCCGGCCGTCCCGCCGCGAGCCCGAACACCTTGACCCGCATGTCATCGTGCTGTTCGGTGCCTGCGGCGATCTCTCCCGCCGGAAACTCCTGCCGGGCCTGACGCATCTGGCGCTGTCGGCGCTGACTCCTGATGTGCAGGTGGTCGCCACCTCCCTGGAGGAGATGGACGACGAGCAGTTCCGGCACTTCGCCCATCAGGCCGTCACGGAATTCAGCTCCAGGCCGCTGGACGAGGGGCAGTGGGCGACGTTCGCCAGCAAACTGCGGTACGTCCCGCAGAGCGCCGGCCCAGCCGCCCTCGCCGCTGCGGTTCAGGAGGCCGAGGCCGAACTGGGCGAGAACGTCCTGAGGCTGCACTATCTCAGCGTTCCACCCAAGGCGGCACTGGCCGTGGTGACGATGCTGAAGGACGCCGGCCTGGTCGAACGGTCGCGGGTGGTGATGGAGAAGCCGTTCGGCACCGACCTGGAAAGTGCCATCCAGCTCAACGATCAGGTGCACGGGGTTTTCCGGGAAAGTCAAGTCTTCCGCATCGACCACTTCCTGGGGAAAGAGGCAGCGCAGAACATCCTGGCGTTTCGTTTCGCGAATGGTTTGTTCGAACCGATCTGGAATCGCAACTTCATCGACCACGTGCAGATCGACATTCCGGAGACGCTGGGCCTTGACCGTCGGGCCGGGTTCTACGAGGCGACCGGCGCGTACAAGGACATGGTGGTCACGCACCTGTTCCAGGTGATGGCGTTCGTCGCCATGGAGCCGCCGACGGCCCTGGAACCGCGGGCGATCAGTGAGGAGAAGAACAAGGTCTTTCGATCGCTGCTGCCGATCGACCCGTTGCAGGTTGTCCGCGGTCAGTACATCGGGTATCGCGACGAGGACGGGGTCAATCCGGAGTCGGACACCGAGACCTTCATTGCGCTGAAGGCCAGGGTCGACAACTGGCGCTGGGCAGGCGTTCCGTTCTACCTGCGCACCGGGAAGAAGCTCGCGGAGGGTCAGCGGATCATCTCCATCGCGTTCAAGGAGGCGCCGAAGTCGATGTTTCCGCCCGGATCCGGCGTCGGCACCCAGGGCCCGGATCACCTCACGTTCGATCTGGCCGACGAGACGAAGGTGTCGCTGTCGTTCTACGGGAAGCGACCCGGTCCGGGCATGAGGCTGGACAAGCTGTCCATGCAGTTCTCCGCGCACGACACCGGCCGCTCCAACGATGTTCTGGAGGCCTACGAGCGGCTGCTGCTGGACGCGATGCGCGGGGACCACACGTTGTTCACCACCGCGGAGGGCATCGAGAGTCTGTGGGAGCGCTCGATTCTGCTGCTCGACGACCCGCCCCCGGTCAAGCCGTACGCGGCCGGGTCGTGGGGGCCGAACGCGATTCACCAGTTGGTCGCACCGCACGCGTGGCGGCTGCCGTTCGAGCGGACGTGGCGCGCTCCGCGGTGATCCCCGTGCGGTAGCAGCACGGTGAACCTGCTGTGGCCCGCGTTCCGCGGCGATCCCGGGCGGAACAGGCCCGCGCACCGCGGCTGTACCCGGCGGCACCGGCGGGTTTCTGTGCGCTGCATCGCCCGGGGTGGTGCCGCAGGAGTGCGCCGTGCCGGCCACGGGGCTGACGCCGGTCGGCACAGGCCCGCTTGAAGCGGGATGCAAGGGCGGGACAGCGACGCTCCAGTGGACCTTCAGTCGTTCGCAACCGCGGCACTCCATGGTGGTGCTCATCGAAGCCGGCCCCCCAGGCCATCCACCAGGAGGAACCACCCATGACCATCCAGGACCTCACCCGCCCGGGCGTCGAACGCGCAACCCGCGCAGAGTCGCTGCGCGGGCTTTGCGGAGGCGCCGTTTCGCTGCCCGGTGACCCGGGCTTCGACGGGGCACGCATGCCGTGGAACGTCGCCGTCGACCAGCGCCCGGCGGCCGTTGCGCATCCGGCGAACGCGGTGGAAACCGCCGAGTTGGTCCGCGCAGCGGCCGCGGCGGGTCTGCGTCTCGCGCCGCAGAGCACCGGCCACAACGCCGGTCCGCTCGGCCGGCTGGACGATGTTGTCGTGGTCCGGACATCGGCGATGACGCAGGTGAGCATCGATCCGGTGCGGCAGACCGCCCGGGTGGGCGGCGGCGTCGTGTGGTTGCCGGTCGTGGAGGCGGCGGCTGCCCACGGTCTGGCAACCCTGCACGGCTCGTCGCCGGACGTCGGGGTGTCCGGCTACTCGCTCGGCGGTGGAATGGGTTGGTACGCAAGGAAGCTGGGCCTGCAGGCCAACAGCATCACCGGACTCGAGGTGGTCACAGCTGATGGCTCGATCCGGTGGGCCGACGCCACTGAAAACACCGACCTGTTCTGGGCGCTGCGCGGCGGAGGCGGCAGTTTCGGCATCGTCACCGCCATCGAGTTCCGTCTCTTCCCGCTCAGCACGGCCGTCGGCGGGATGCTGGTGTGGGATCGGACCGAGACCGAGCGGGTGCTGCGGCGTTGGGTTGACTGGGCGGCGGATGCACCGGACGAGGTCACCACGTCGTTCCGGGTACTCAACCTTCCGCCGTTGCCGGACATCCCCGAACCGTTCCGCGGCCGGAACCTGGTCGTCATCGATGGTGCCGTGCTGGCCTCCGACGAGCGGAGCGCCGGCATCCTGTCGGCGCTCAGGGAACTGCGGCCGGAGGTGGACACCTTCGCCAGAGTGCCGGCGTCCTCCCTGGTGCGGCTGCACATGGATCCTGAGGGACCGACGCCATCGGTGAGCAATTCGGCCCTGCTGAACGCAATGCCGGACGCCGCCGTCGACGCGTTCGTCGCGCAGTCGGGCCCAGACTCGCGGTCGAGCCTGTTGCTGAGCGAAATCCGCCAGTTGGGCGGCGCTCTGGGGCGCCCGCACCCCGACGCCGGCGCTTTGCCAATGCTGAACGGCGCATTCATGGCGTTCGCCGGTGCGATCGCGGCGACACCGGAGATGGCCGCTGCCGGACAGTCCGACGCCAACGCCTTCGTCGCCGCCCTCGCGCCGTTCGGCTCCGGACGCCAGTACCTGAACTTCGTGGAGCACGCGATCGACCCGAGCGCCGCCTACGACCCGGTGGCGTGGGGTCGGCTCGTGACGATCAAGTCTGCCGTTCGACCCCGACGGGCTGATCGTCGGTAATCACCTGGTGCGTCGAACCTTCGAGATCGAAGACTGACCATCTCCGCCAGCGCGTTGCCGCGCTGATCGCCGTCCCGGCACCGTCCCCTCCGCGGTGCCGGGACCGGTGGTCTCTCCTCGAAACCGTCAGGGAATTGAAGTGTGCTGCGAGGTCGCCTGCCGGACGCTGTCGCTGCCGAGGACCATCGATGAACGGACGCTACTCTCCGAGACCTTCCCTCAGGAAGGCAATCTCCCCGGCCCTGCTGTCGGGGCCGCCCGGGGTTTCCAGGATCACCGGCGCGCCGGCCTGCCGGCACGATCTCGACCAAGGCCTGCGGGTCGATCTCGCCGTCCGTCAGTGGTGCATGGCGATCCCGGCCCGATCCCGCTTCGTCGCGGGAATTGTTGCAGTGCACAAGGTCGATGCGTCCGGTGATCGCCGTGACGTCCTGCACGGCGGTGGCCAGGTCGATGCCCGATGCGTGCGCGTGACAGGTGTCGAGAACGAATCCCGGCCCGAATTCCCCGACGGCGTCCCAGAGTCGCGCGATCGCCTCGAGGTGCCTGGCCATCGCCTTGTCGCCGCCGGCGGTGTTCTCGATCAGGATCGGCAACGGAAAGCCGCCGTCCTCCGCCTGCCGGGCGAAGACCTTGCGCCAGTTGTCAAAACCCACCGCCGGGTCGGCGTCCGCGGTGACGTGGCCGCCGTGCACGATCAACCCCATCGCACCCAGGGCCGCCGCCGCGGTGGCGTGCGCACCGAGGAGCTTGCGACTCGGGATCCGGATCCGGTTGTTCGTCGTCGCGACGTTGAGCACGTACGGGGCGTGGACGAAGACCGTCAGCCCGGACGAACGAAGCGCATCGGCGTGCGGGTGCGGCTTGGGGCTCTTCCAGCCCTGCGGGTCCGCGAGGAAGATCTGCACACCATCCGCGCCGGACTGCCGTGCCTCGTCCACGGGGTCGGCGTCGTCCTCGCGGGCGCCGACATGTACACCGAGCATCGTCATGCCGGTCAGGGTAACGGCGCCCCCCGACGCCGATCCCGCGCTACGGCCCGCCGACGAGCAGCCCGACGCTGTCCCTGCGCCCGACTGCCCGACCGGCCGACCCGGCGGGTTGCGCTTCCCGATCGCGGCCCGCGCCCTCAGCCTCCGATGGCGGGCGAGGCTGTCCGCCAACGAAGCTCGTCCAACCGCCGCTCCAGCACCGCGCCCGTCGGGAACTCCGCAGCGATGTCGGCCAGCTCGCCCGCCAGCGGTATCGCCACGCCGGTGCGATACCCCTGAGCCTTCAAACTCGAGCGGAGCGCTTCCGCGTAATGCGGAAAGTCGATGTCCAGCTCCGCGACGCGCGCCGTTGTCGTCGCCCGGTGCGAATTCATCCCCGCGAACGCGCGCCCGCAGCCGCACCCGCCGTCGGGATCTTGTTGGTCGGTTGCGCATGCTTCACCGATCCACACAAGTTCCCCCTCCACGCAGAAGTTGAAGTCGTTGCTCCGTTCACCTTGCGTCTGCGCCGTTGCCACCAGCAGTTTCATGGACTGTCCCCAACTCTCGAGCTCGATCGACCCCTTCTGGCGATCTTTCGAACATACGTACCAGGAACCTCCGACAGTCGGTCGCGTGCCGGTTCGAGGCCGACAGCTCACGCCCGTCGGTGGGGCCGCAACGGGCGGGGGCGGTCACCGACGGGGTGGGGTCCCGCCGTCGCTGCTGCCTGTTCCTGGCATCTCGGCGAGCTCGCGCAGACGAAGGGTCACGTAGGCGCGTTCCGCGCCGTTGCCGGCGACGGAGAGGGCTTCCCGGTAGGCCAGGGCGGCATCGTCGTGACGGTGGAGTCTGCTTAGCAGGTCCGCGCGGGCCGCTAGCAATGGGTGATAGTTGCGCAACTGCTCCGCCCCGCTGAGTTCCTCGAGCAGCCGGAGCCCGACCTCTGGCCCGTCCCGCATGGCGATCGCGATCGCTCGGTTCAGCGCCACCACGGGTGAGCCGGCCCGCGCGAGCAGGAGGTCGTAGAGCGCGACGATCTGTGCCCAATCCGTGCTGTCGGTGCCGGCCGCCTCGTCGTGAAGGGCCGCTATCGCCGCTTGGATCGTGTAGAAGCCGGCGTACTGATCGAGCGCCTGATCGAGCAGTTGGCGGCCCTCACCGATCAGCTCCCGGTCCCAGAGAGTTCGATCCTGGTCCTCCAGTGAGACGGGCACCCCGTCGGCGTCCACCCGCGCCGGTCGCCGGGCGTCGGTCAGCAGCAGCAGTGCGAGCAGGCCCCTGACCTCGAGCTGATCGGGCAGCAGGGCAAACAGGATGCGGGCGAGCCGGATGCCCTCCTCGCTGAGCCGCGGTCGTAGTAGCGCATCGCCCGAGCTCGCGGCATAACCTTCGCTGAAAATCAGGTAGACGACGCGAAGCACCGCCGGAAGTCGATCGGGCAGCTCTGCGAGAGCGGGCACCCGGAACGGGATTCGGGCGTCGCGAATCTTTCGCTTGGCCCGAACGATCCGCTGCGCCATGGTCGGTAGCGGCACCAGAAACGCCTCGGCAACCTCGGGTGTCGAGAGGCCGGCCAGGAACCGGAGCGTCAGCGCGATCCTGGCCTCGAACGGTAGCGCCGGGTGGCAGCAGGTGAAGAAGAGCTGAAGGCGATCGTCCGGCAGCTCATCGCGGCCGCCGACCTCGGGTGCGATCGGCCGTTCGAGCTCGAGGTGCGATTCGGCCAGCCGCAGCGCGTAACTCCGGTCGCGGCGAATTCGATCGATCGCCCTGCGGCGGGCAACTGCCACGAGCCAGCCGAGCGGAGAATCCGGCACACCCTCGACGGGCCAACGCCGCAGCGCGATCTCGAGGGCCTCCGCGGCGACGTCCTCCGCCAGGTCGAGGTCTCCGAGCCGGCCCGCCAGGATGGCCAGCAGACGGCTCCAGTCCTCCCGGTACACCGCCTCGACCGGGCCGCCCGCCGTAGCCTCCGACACCGTCAGCCCATCACCGGGCGGACCTCGACCCGCCCGTACTTTGCCCCCGGACACCGTGTCGCCCAGTCCAGGGCGGCGTCCAGGTGTGGGACGTCGATGATGGCCCATCCGCCCAGGTACTCACGAGTCTCCGGGAAGGGCCCGTTGGTGACAACGCGTTCACCTGCACCATCGACGTGGACGCTGGTGGCCAGCTGGTGGTCGTCGAGGAACCCGGCGCTCACCAGCGCCTCGGAGCCGGCCAGCGACTGCCGCCAGCCGATGAACTCCTCCGCCGTCGGCCCCTCTCCGTCGCCGAACTCCGCGTCAGTGAAACCAATGATCTGCAGCATGTACTGCATGGGTGTCTCCCTTCATCGTGGTTCGTTGCCTCAGGGAGACGAAGGACATCCGAGGAATCGACACTGCCGCCGAAAGATTCTTTCTCCCGGACCGTCGTGACTGCGTCAGCCCTCCGCCTCCGCAATGGCCAGTTCCACGTGCCTGCGGTCGATGCGCTGCGCGGTGGGATCGTCCATCGCCAAGGTCAGTGCCGCGTGCAGGAGCAGCAGCACGTTCCGCCGCACGTCGGACGGGCTGGCGGCGTAGTAGTCGTGGACGGTGACCAGCGCGGCGTTGTCCAGCACCTCACCGACCTCCACCGCGGACAGTGCCCTGGCGTCGAAGGCGAGTGCGATCCGCCGGTAGAGGATGGCGGACATCGCGCCCGCGGACGGGACCGGCGGGACCGTGATCGACCGGGACAGGAAGCCGCGCGCCGCCCGGAAGGAGGGATCGTCGAGGTAGGTCGGATGCACGGCGATCACCGCCGCGGCCTGGAGTTCCTCGGACAGCAGTCGGGGGATGGTCCCGAAGAAGGCGGACCGGATGGGCCCGCTGTCCGGCAGCCAGGTCGTGTTGAGCCAGCGGTCGGTGTCGTCCAGTACGAGTACCGGCGTCAGGTCCCGCGAGCGGAACAGGTCGAGGATCTGCCGGCCCTGATCCATGATCTGATCGCTGGTCACGCTCGGTTCCTGGACAGCCGCCTCCAGCTCGTAGGCGAGCCGAACGGAGACCCCCGCCATCCCGGGCGCGACGCTGAAGCCCTTGCCGCGCAGCAGTTTGGGTCGGGTCCCGCTCTCGATGGCGCGGGCCTGCCTGGCCCGCTCGGGCTGGATCAGCTGCACCAGCCGGCTGACCACCTGGACCAGATGCCGGACGAAGGCGACGGCGTCACCGGAGACCGCGGGGCGTTCGACGGCCACCGGGATGGGCAGCGGGACCAGGTCCTCGACCAGCGGGTTGAGCGTCGAGGCGATCACGCTGGACTTGCCTGCGCCGCTGGTCCCGACCAGCGTCACCCGCTCGTTGCGCCGGAGCGCCGCGGCCAGCGCCCCTTCGCAGCCGTGGGTCCGCGTCATGGTGTCGAACGGGACATGGGTGGCGTAGAGCTCTTGATGCCGCGGTGACGGATTGAACGCCCCACCGTCGTGCAGCAGTTCCAGGTCCGCGCGGCTCATGACCGCACCGGCCCGGTGAATTCGCCGGCCGGCACCAACCGGAAGACCTTGCGGGGTCGGCCCCGCCCGGTGTTCTCCTCGCGCATCTGAACCAACCCCCCTGCCTGCAACTCGCCGATCACCTGCACGACCCTGGGCCGGGTCCACCCCATCCGGTCGAGCAATCGCTCGTCCGAAGCGCTGGCCCAGCCCAGGCTCTCGAGTTCCTGAGCGAGCATTCGGGCCGGTCTGCTCAGCTCCTGCAGTGCGGCGGTCCGTGCTCTCAGTCCCTGCACGGTAGTCAACGCCCTGCCACCGACAGTCGGCTCCGTCGCCAGTTCCCGTGCCACCTCCAGCGCCCGGCGGGGGGTCAGCGGACCCGCCTGTTCCATCGCGGCGAGCAGCGCGCGGTCGGCTCCGTCCGGGTGATCCAGCCGCCACCGCAGCATCTCGACGACCTCCGGCGCGGTCAGCGGCTCCAGCCGGACCCGCGTTTCGAAAAAGACATCGGCGGGCGGCCGGAGCAGGGTCGCCGCCTGCACGGTCGATGCCGTCACCAACCAGCGCGCGTCGACCTGCCACAGTTCGTCGCGCAACGCCCCGAACAGATCGAGGCCCACGTCGGCCCGGACGTCGTCGACCATGATGACGGTCGGCCGACGGCTGTCCTCGGCGATCGCGGAGGTCAGCGCATCGACGAGGTCGGCCGGCGCAGCGGCGCCGCCACGGTGATCGAACGGCTCGCCCCCGGCGCGCGGGACCGCGGCCAACACGGCCGCCAGCAGTTCCGCCGCGGTCGAGGCCGCCGAGCCGCGGACGTAGAGCAGGCGCAGATCGCTGGTCTCGTCGCGAAACCGGAACAACAGTGCGCGCAACAATGACGTCTTCCCGCTGCCGGGGTCACCGACGACCAGGCAGTTCAGCCCGGACCGCAGCGATCGCCCGATGCGCTGCAGCTCACCGTCCCGCCCGACCAACAGTGCCTGATCCGCGGGGTTGTCCAGCAGCGGACGCCCACTGAGGTTCATCGTCTAACTATACTTACAGTAAGAAGTGTTAGGCAATGCGTGGGACATCCACCGCGTCGCCTTCCGCGCGACCGGATCGGGCCGGACGCGGTCGCTGTCAGCTCTTGAGCTTCCGCCAGCCGCCGGCCCGGTTGTTCGCGATGATCTGCCGGAACATCGCCTGCAACGCCGGCGCATTGAGCGAGCCGCCCTGGTAGACGGCGACCGTGCGAGCGGTGCTGTTCGTGTGGCCTCCGGTGATGATGCCGTCGGGATCCGGCACGATGGCGCCGTCGTAGAGGAACACGTTGACGTGATCCTTGGTGCCCAGCAAGGCGCAGATGTTGCCCTGCAGGACGAAGTACGGCCGGTCGGTGCGCTTGATGGTTTCCTGCACCTCCGGGTCTGCGGCGTGGACCAGCGCCCGCACCTGTTGGCAGACCGCCTGCTGCCAGGCCGGCAGGGTGGCGATGTAGGCGTCGATCCGTGGGTCGGCAGCAGCGTCCATGACGAGACCTCCGGCAAGCAATGGTGGCACCACTGGACCACAGGTTCTGGCCGGACGCGATCCGTCCGCGTGCCGGCTGCCCCGCTGCCGCAGCCGGTCGATGCCGAGGTGGATGGCTTCGCGACCGCGTCCCGGCGTAAAGCCGGACCGTACACATCCGGCGCGCGAGGACGCTGCTCGGCATACGCTGGCGCCGCCCGAGCGCGTCCCGGGACGGGCTCCACCTGCAGACGGGAACCGACATGGCGCACACACTCCCGGACACGGCGCGACTGACGGCGCACCGGACCACAGCGATTGCGGCGGCATTGCAGGGCCTGCAGGACCACCTCGGGTTCTGTGCCGGAATGCGCGCACAGCCCGGCGTCAGCGACATGGTCCTGGGCAATCCGCAGGACATGCCGCTGCCGGGTTTCGTCAGCGCGATCCGACGCCATGCGGAGCCGCTGAACAAGATTGGTTCGCCTACAAGTTGTCCGAGCCGGAGGCCACGGCAGTGCCGTGGCCCAGGCCCTGCGGGAGTGGCGCGGGCTGCCGTTCGAGCCGGAGGACATCGCGCTGACCCCCGGCGCGTTCGGAGCCCTCGCCACCGCGTTCCGCGCCCTGCTCGATCCCGGGGACGAGGTGGTCTACTCGCTGCCACCGTGGTTCCTGTACGAGCCGATGCTGCTGTCGGCGGATGCGGTGCCGGTCAAGGTCCGGGTCCGTCCGCGACAACGACCTCGATCTCGACGCGATTGCCGCCGGCGATCGGGCCGCGGACCCGCGCCGTCATCGTCAACACGCCGAACAACCCGACCGGCCGGATCTACCCGCCGGGCACGCTCACGTGCGCTGGCCGAATTGCTCACCGCATGCGTCGGAGCGAGTACGGCCGGCCGATCTGGCTGATCTCCGACGAGCCGTATTCGCGATTGGTGTTCAGCGACGCCGAGTTCCACAGCCCCAGCGAGTTCTACCCGTACACCCTGATCTCCTACAGCTACGGCAAGGTGCTGCTCACCCCTGGCGAGCGGATCGGGTGGCTGGCCTTTCCCCGTCGATCCCGAACCGAGAGCTTCTGCGGCAGGCCATCGAGGTGTCGCAAATCGCCGCCGGCTGGCTGTTCCCGAACGCCGTGCTGCAGTACGCGATCGGCGACCTCGAAGCGCTGTCCATCGATCTGGTCGACATCGAACGCAAGCGCGACCAGCCGTGGCGCCGCGCTCCGCGCCGCCGGCTACGATTTTCGCACCCCGGAGGGCACCTTCTACCTGTGGGTGAGGTCGCCGGACCCGGACGACATCGCGTTCTGCCGCCTGTTGGCGGAAAGCAAGGTGCTGGTGCTCCCCGGCAGCGTTTGCGAGGTTCCTGGGTACTTCCGGATCTCGCTGACCGCCAGCCGGAAGATGGTGGACGACGCCATCGCTGTCTTCCGGGACATCGCCGGCCGGTACGAGGGAATGGAGGAAATCGGGACCTGACGGCTGCAGCGGCGCGCCGCAACGCCGTGCCGTCAGCGCGGCGCGTGGGCTGCCGCACACTCACAGCGCGATGATCAACGTTCCGGCCAGCTGCAGCGCAGCGCCGGCGATCAGCGCCACCGTCATCGATCGCCCCCGAAAGGTGAGCACCGCGGCCACCGCGATGGCGGCGACGGTCACCAGCAGGGCGGCCAGGTCGCCGGCACGTGCGGTGCCGGTGACGCTGAAGACCACCAACGCGGCGATGCCGCCCATCCCTGCGTGCCGGAGAAGCTGCTGCGTCCGCTCGCTCATCGCCAGTCGCTGGCCCCAGACCAGCGGCGCCAGCCGCAGGGCGTAGCTGCCGAACCCGGCGAGCAGTACGGCGATCCAGGTGACCATCAGGATCTCCGCAGCGCGAGGCCACCCGCGGCGGCGGCCGCGGCCATCGCCACCGGAATTCCGTACCCGGCGGGCCAGGAGGACGTCGCGACCGCCGAGACGCAGCCCGCAGCGATCGCGGCGACCCCGCCGGGAACGCGCAGGTGCGGGGCGACGATCGCGGTCAGGCACAGCGGTATGGCAATGCCCAGCGCGGCCGCGGACGTCGCGACCGACCCCAGCCCGGCACCGGCGGTGACCGCCAGCACCCATCCGAGCGTGAGACACGCTGCGGCACCGCGCGTAATGGGCCCTCCGCTCGGGCAGGCCACCCGGCTCGGCGGCCCGGCGTTCGGCGAGCATCCAGGTGGGATCGATGACGGTGGCCGCGGCCAGCAGTTTGACCAGGAGCCGGGAGGACCGCCAGAGCGGCTCGAGCGCCGAGCTGTAGACGAGCAGCCGGACGTTGATCAGCAATGCGGCACCGATGACCGCGAACAGGGTCGATCCGTTGCGCAGCAGCTCCAGCAGGGTGAGATGGGCGCTTCCGCCGTAGATCAGCAACGAACCCGCCCACGCCGCCGCCGGATCCGCGCTGGTGGAAACCGCGGCGCCGAGCAGCACGCCGAAGGGCAGGTATCCCAACGTCAACGGCAGCATGGCCCCTGCGCCGCGCAGCATTTCACTGCACCGAGTCACCCGGGCCGCTGGCCGGCCGTCACACACGCTCCCCGTCATGCCAGCGATGATGTCCGGCGCACCTTCCCCGGACCTTCCGCGGCAGGGTAGGTCGGCCCCCGGCGCAGGCATCGGAGGGAATGGCGGCGGAAGCCGCCGTCCCTACCGTGCCGTGCATCGGGTCGGTGTCGCCGGCGCCAGACCGCGCGGGGACGGCGCAGCACTCCCTGACGCACCTCCGGTTGAGGGAATGCGGTCGAGGAATCCGGCCGGGGAACCCGGCGGGACCGTGCCGGTCCCGCCGGCGCCGGGCAGCGTCCGGAAAGGGTGGACATCGCTGCTCGAGAAGGGGTCAGACGCCGGCCGGCACCGTGACCTGCCAGCGCCGACAGCGCTGCGCGTCCAGTGGTTGGCCCGAAGCCTCGAACAGGTCTGCGGCGGCACGGCACAGGGTTTCGGCCGCACCGGTGTCGCCTTCGGCGAAGGCCAGGTGCGCCCGGACCTCGACCAGAGAGGCCTCCCAGGACGTGCCGGCCCACAGCCCCGCGGACCGTTCCGCCGCACGGAGGTGGCGCCGCGCGTCCTCGATGGTGCCGGCATCGGCGCAAGCAATCGCGGCCGGCACCTCCAGCATGATCGAACAGAAGGAGCAGTAGTCGTCCACGCCGAGAGCGGCCTCGACACGCTCGACCACGGCCAGCGCCGAGGCGGGATCTGCGGCGGCGATGATCATCGTGCCGTAGACCCGCTGGATGACATGCTTTGCCAGACTGGAGAATCTGGCCAGCGGCAGGGCCCTGGCGAGCAGGCGCTGCGCCTCCGCCCGGTCGCCGCGCTCCAACCTCACCTCGGCGAGGCGCTGCAGGCTGTGTGCTTCGCCGGTGGTCGACCCGATGTCCCGGTGCAGGTCAACCGCCTCTGTCAACTCGGTTTCCGCGAGGTCGAGATCACCCATCAGCAGGGCGCATTCGCCGCGCAGGACGGTCGCGAAGGCGACGGCGCGCAGCACCCCGGATCGCTGCGCGGTGTCCCGCAACGACGCGGCCAGCGTGAGCACCTCCTCGTACGGCGTCGGCCCGTAGAGCAGGTATTCAGCCACACACAGATGGGAGTCGAAGATGCGGGTAGCCAATGCCGGGCGGCCGGCGCCGATGCGGAGCTCGGAGCGCAGCCGCTGGAACCACTCGCCCCTGGTGTGAGCGAGAAGTCCTTCGAGGCCGACGATGTCGAATCGATCCCAGTCGCCGGGCGCGTCCAGGGCGATCCGTTGACGGGCTTGCACGGCGGCCGCTTCGGCACCGGCCAGATCGCCCAGGAACATCGCCACATTGCCCTTCGCGAGAAGGAGATCCACGTCGTCGGCGGTTCCGTCGGGCTCGAGGCCGTTCAGGGCGGCGACCGCCGTATCCAGGTCACCGGCGTAGGTGGCGGCCCTGGCGAGTCGCGTCCGCAGGCGGGTCTTCGACGCGCGGTCGGCGGCCACCGCCAGAGCCTCGCGGTAGGCATCCGCTGCGCCCGCGTCCGCGCAGGCCATCAGCAGATCCGCGCGCATCTCCAGCACCCTGGGCCGATCGACGGAACCCGGCGGCACCTCCACGGCAGCCAGCGTTTCCAGTGCCTCCCGGTAGGCACCCAGGGACGCCGAGGTTTCCGCCGTGCGCACCATCCACGGGACAGCGGCGGCGCGGTCCCCCGCCTCGACGAGATGGTGTCCGATCCGTGCGGGTGAGGCGTCCAGTCCGATCAGCGCCTCGGCGGCTCGGCGGTGCAAGGCGCGAAGATCGGTCCCGAGCAGGCCCTCCAGCACCGCATCCCGGACCAGCGCATGCCGGAATTCGTAGCCGGTCGACGTCCGCCGGAGCAGTCGCTGCGCCTCTGCCGCGTCCAGGACCGCGTAGGACGCGCTGTCCGACAGTCCGCTCACCGCGACGAACTCATCGGTGTCGAAGGTGTGCCCGAACACCGCAGCCGCGGCAAGTGCGGCGACGGTGTCCGCCGGGAGCGCGGACAGCAGCAGCTGCCTGACGGGCGGCGCGCCACCGTCGGACCCGGACCGGGCCATCTCCACCACGAAGAACGGCACGCCGCCCGACGCCGCCCACACCGACTGCACCATCGGCTCGTCGGCGGACGGTGCCAGTTGGAGCACCAGTTTCGAGACATCGGTCCGGGTCAACGGTTCGAGCCGGATGGCGACCGCACGGGACCGGGCGAGCAACGTCTGGCGGACCTCGGCCAGCACCGGGGAGCCGCCCGGGCGATGCGTGATCGCCACCAGCACCTTGTCGGACGCGGTGCTGCGGGCCAGGTAGTGCAGCAGCCGCAGGCTCGCCTCGTCGGCCAGGTGGCCGTCGTCGACGGCCAGCACGGCACCCGGACCGGCAGCCGCCAGGCGGAGCAGTTCAGCGGCGGCGACGAACAGTCGCTGATGCCCGCCGCGGGTCGTCCGGCGCCCCGGCCGGCCCACCAGGCCGGCCTCGATCTCCTCGCGGAGCGCGTCGTCCAGTCCGTCCAGCAGCGTGGGGTGATGACGGCTGAGATCGGCGAGCGCCTCCAGCACGGGCGCGTAGGGCCACGCTCCTTCGACCTTCGCGGCCGTTCCGGTTCCAACCCGCATGCCGCGGCCCGCTGCGGTGCGTTCCAGCCAGGCCAGCAGGGACGTCTTGCCCACCCCCGCCTGACCCCCGATGAACAGGGTCAGGCCGCTGCCGGCGGCGACACCGTCGAGCACGGCGGTGATCCGGTCCCGGTCACGATCCCGCCCGACGAGTGTGGAACCGGCCGTACCCCCCACGGCGGGAGTCGAATCGACTCCCGGTGCGGCACCGGTGTTCCCACGGTGGCTCTGCTGCGGTCGGACCTCCCCCGCGACTCCGGGCCGGGAGGCCTGCAGGCGCGCATGGAGCTCCTGCGCCGTCCGGCTGGGTCCGACGCCCAGCTCGCGCCGGAGGGCGCGCTCGAATCGTTCGTACTGTCGAAGGGCGCCGCCGCGATCACCGTTGCGGGCCATCCCGGTGATCAACCGGAGCTGAGCTTCCTCGTCGGCGGGGTCGACGGCGACCACGGTCTGCCAACGGCCCGCCAGCCGGAGCACGTCGAGGTACGCCATGGAAAGCCGGTCGCGAATGCCCTGGGTCCATGACTCGTATGGGTCCTGCGGCAGGAACTCTCCGGCATAGCGGTCGGCGGCCCGGGCGGCCAGCTCCCCGTCCCGCGTGGTCAGGGCCCTGCCCGCCAACGCCTCGAACTCGACGACGTCGATGTCCGCGTCCGTGCCCGGGAGCAGGGCGACCGTGTCGTCGGCCAGTACGACCGAACCCGGGTCGCCCAGTGCGCGCCGGGCGTAGTGCGCGGCCTTGTGCAGGCGCGGCGCTGCGTCCTCGACGCTGACCTCCGGCCACAACCGCTCCATCAGTTGCTCACGATGCAGGCGGCGACCCGGCGCGACGGCCAGCACCTTGACCACGGAGGCCGCGTGACGACGACGCCACAGTGCCGGGTCGACCAGGGTGTCGCCGACGGTCACGGCGAATCCACCCAGAAGCGCGATGCTGACCCTCATTGCGGAGCGGACCTCCCGGTCGTTCATCCTATTGCTACCGGGCTGTCCCCCACAGCGCCTTTTCGACCGGGCAGCCGGGGCCGCAGGTCGCCACGCCGGTCACCCGACCGGCTCCGGCTCGGTCAGCGCCTCCACCTCGACCGTCATCGCCGATGCCAGTTGCCTGAGCAGTCCCCGAATCGTGCCGAGATCCCATCCGTAGCCGGCGATCTCATCCGTGACTCCCATCATGGGCATGGACAGCCGGTCCCGCTGGAGCTGATAGCCGGCCAGTGCACGGCTTCGATCCGGTCGCGAACCGGTCGAGCACAGGACCGCACGGGCCAGCAGTTCGGCATCCCGCAGTGCCGCCGTCATGCCGTGGGTGCTCATCGGGTCGAGCCAGTGGCCGGCGTCGCCGACGAGGGCCCAGCCGTTCCCGGCCGCCGTGCGCAGGAATCCCGGGCGGAGCCCGCGGACGTGGCGGACGGCACCGACGCGGGATGCCGAAGCGACCCGGTCGCCCAGACCGGCCGCGCCGGCGAGCCGGTGGAACGCGGTGGTGGGGGTGCCGGATCGGATCACCGAGGCGACCCGCGCCGGTGGCCCGCCGACGAAGACACAGGTGAGTCCGTCATTGGTCGGAATCGTTCCGGCGGTCAACTGCGGGTGGTAGAACCACTCGTAGCCGTCGGACGGGAAATCCGACCAGTACCCGTACAGGATCGCGCTGGCGTGAGAACCGCTGCCCTCCACCGGTGACTGCACCAGCTCGGCAATGGTCGACCGCGCGCCGTCCGCCCCGACCACCAGCCCGGCGTGTTCCGTGCGGCTGCCGGTGCGGTGATCGGACAGCACGACCCCGACCACCTCCCCGTCGTTGCCGCGCACCAGGTCCCGCACCGCGACGCCGAACTCGAAGGTGACGCCTGCCGATGTCGCGGCGTTGACCAGCAGGGCGTCGAGCACCGTCCTGCGCGGCGCGTAGAGGGCGTCGACGCCGGCGGCCGGTTTGATCGACACCGCGGCCGATTCTGTTCCGTAGTGGAAGACGGTGCGCCGGACAGGCGGGGTGCCCGCCGCCTCCAGGTCGGCGAGCAGGCCCCACCGCTGGAGCTGGGCCACCCCGCCGCGCATCAGCGCGTGGGTGGACAGGGTGTCGCTGCCGCGGCGGGAGCGGTCGACGCACAGCACCCGGGCACCAGCCCTGGCCAGCAGCATCGCCGTCGCCGCGCCGGCGACCCTGGCGCCGACGACGATCACATCGAAGGAGTTCGTCACGATGCCCTCCGGGCGGTGGCGGTTGGACTCAGGACCGAGCCCACGAGGTGATCGACGACCGCTTCGGCGTCGTGCCGGACCCCGTCGAGCGAGGACGAGCTGCGGCGGGTCTGGCAGTACTGCCCGACGACCATCAGCCCGTGTGCCGGAGTTCGGCCGGCGGTCTGCACGATCTCCCCGGCGGCGTCGAGCACGGGCACCCGGAGCCACGGGTAGGAGCGGCGGTAGCCGGTCGCCCAGATCACCGAACGGATACCGGCGGCACCGAGATCGACGACGGACGGCAACCCGCTCCGCAGGCCGGTCGAGGGCCGCGGCCGGGCCGCGGCGTCCGGCAGTTGGTTCGAGGGCATACCGGCGGCGTGCTGATCGATCCGGCTCAGCAGCGCCTCGAGCCGCAGGTCGGCCGCGGCGGTGACCGCCGGCAGATCGTCGGCGACCGAGACCGTGCGGCCGGAGACACCGAGCACCCTGCCGGTGAGACGGATTCCGCGGTCGACCAGGGACGGCAGGTCGATCTCGCGACCGTCGTCGCTGCCGACGATCTGCAGCGAGGGCGTCGCCGGCCGGTCCGGGTTCGGCTCGGACGGCCGGTCCAGGACGCCCAGCGCGTCGAGCCAGCAGAAGATGTCCCTCCCGCGATACCGGCGCGGCAGCCGGGTGTGCCGGCCGACGGCCAGCACGACATCCCGGCCGGCGGCGGCCAGTTCGTCGGCCAGCTGGGCACCGGTTGCGGAGGCGCCGACGACGAGCACCCCGCCGTCCGGAACGTCGGCCGGGTTTCGGTACCCCTCGGGCGTCAGCGAACGAATGGCCGGATCGAGACCGGCGGCCGCGGCGGGGACGGCCGATCGATCGCAGAAGCCGGTGGCGAGGACAACTGCGTTCGCGAGCCAGGTACCGGCGTCGCTGTCCACCCGGTACCGGCCGTTCCGCAGGTCGACCGACTGCACCGCCGCGCCGGTGATGACCGGCGCGGCGAACGACTGCGCGTACGACCGGAGGTAGCCGGCGACCTGCCGGGCGGTCATGAAGCCGTCGGGCTCGTCGCCCCGGTAGGTCCAGTCCGGCAGCCTGGTCATCCAGTTCGGGCTGAGCATCCGCAGCGAATCCCAACGCTGCGAGATCCACCGCTCGCCGGTTCGTCCGCGCTCCAGGACCACGTGGTCAACACCCGCCGCAGCGAGCCGGTTGCTGACCGCGAGCCCGGCCTGACCGGCACCGATGACGATCACCTCGGTGAGCATCATGATCTGTCTCCTTTGCTGTGCCGGTCCGGCCGGAATAGGCCGCGCCGAGCGGCCTGCGGCAATTACCCGATGGAAATGGCGCGGGGCAATTGCGCCGGGAACTGCGCCGCGGAATTGCTGCAACGAATCTGTGCAGCAGGTATTGCACAGTCGGGAATTACGCAGTCGGAACCGGCGCGTTGAGCTCCGTCAGCTCGCCGATGGGGTCGTCACATCGATCACGACGTCGGTCCCGTTGACCAGCACGTCGTACACCGCGGACCTCGCCCGCGACCGCTCGACCAGCCCGGCGAGCTGATCCGCCGGCGCGTCACCCTCGATCACGAAATTGACCCGGATCTGCCGGTAGCCGTTGCGCACCGAGTCCGACAGGCCGAGCAGGCCGAGCAGGTCGACGTCGCCTTCCACGGTCGAGCGCACCCGGTCCAGCCGGATGCCGCGGACCGCGGCGATGTTGGCGATCCCGGCGGTCAGGCAGGCGGCGAGCGCGTGCAGCAGCATTTCCACCGCGGTGGGTCCGTTGTTGTTGCCGACGAGGACTGCGGGATGGTCGGCGTCATAGGTGAACGGCGCCGTCCGGCTGGCATCCTCCTGGCCCGCTCCATAGAAACCCTGGATGGTGGAGCGGTTGTGGGTTCCGCTGATCCATTCGTTGCTGGCGCGGAACTGGAACTGGGCGATCTCCGGTTGGCCCTTGACGGCGTCGAGGGTGGCGAACAGCGTGGGGACGTCGACGCCGTTCATCGCGGGGCGGGTCTGCGTGCTGGTCATGGTGGTTCTCCTTCGGTTGGTGGCCATGACGACACTGCGGACGTTAGGCAGCCGACCTTCCGGCGACCTTCCCCGAACATCGGTTGGCCCCCAGGCGCGCGGTCGCCGGGGGAAGGTCCGGGGAAGGTCCGATTCCTACGGTCGTCGGCATGCGAAACGAACGTGAACCTGTGCCGCTCACCGGGATGGCCAGAGTCGGCACGCTCCTGGGTATCTGGGCCCATCCGGATGACGAGGCGTACCTGATGGCGGGTCTGATGGCCACGGCGACAGCTGCCGGGAACCGGGTCGTGGTGGCCACGGCAACTAGGGGAGAAGCGGGGACGAGCGATCCGGCGAGCTGGCCGCCTGACCGGCTGGCGGCCGAGCGTGAGGTGGAGACGCGGGCGAGCATGGCCGCGGTCGGCGTCACCGAGCACCAGTGGCTGGGCCATCGGGACGGCACGCTGCACTCGGTGCCGCAGGGTCAGGGTGCCGAGGAGATGTCAGCCCTCATCGAGCGGGTCCGGCCGGACACCATCGTGACGTTCGGGCCGGACGGGATGACCGGGCACAATGACCACCGGACGGTGTCCGGATGGGTGACGGGTGCCTGGAACGCGCTGGATCGGCCGTGCCGGTTGTGGTTCGCGACCCTGACCCCCGAGTTTCATCGGGAGTGGGGCGCACTGAACACCCGGATGGGTTTGTGGTTCACCGGTTCCGAGCCACCGTCGGATCCCGCCGACGAGCTGGCGTTCTCGCTCACCTGCGACGGCGAGATCCTGGACCGCAAGTTCGCCGCCCTGGCCGCCCACCGCTCGCAGACCGGCGACCTGATTGCTGCGGTGGGTCCGGAGACCTACCGCCGCTGGTGGTCCACCGAGTTCTTCGCGGACGCGGCCGGCAGTCGGGCCCGTCGGAAGGTCGCCTGAGATGAATGTCGGTGACGCCGCCCAGCGGACCCGCCGTATCACCCGGGCGGACATCGGGCTCTTCGCGGAGATGACCGGTGACCGCAATCCGCTGCACTTCGACGAAAACTTGGCGACACAGAGCCGTTTCGGTGGCATCGTGGTTCAGGGCGGGGTCACCAGCGGCCTGCTCAATGCCCTCGTCGCCGAGGACCTCCCGGGCCCGGGCAGCGTCTTCCTGCACACCGACCTGGACTTTCGCGCGCCGGTGCGGCCGGGTGACCTGCTGACCGCAGAGGCCCGGGTGACCGGCGTCCGCACGGACAAGCCGATCACCACGCTGGCGCTGTCGATCCGCAATCAGGACGACCTGGTGGTCCTGCACGGCAGCGCCGTGGTCTGGCGCGACCCGGTCGTCGCCGCGGCGGCCGGACACCACCCGGCGTCCACCGCCGCACCGCTCACCAACGGCTCCACCACTGCCGCTCCGGAATTGGCCGGCGGCAGAACCGCCCATCTGGAGGAACGATGACCAACACCATCGACGCACCCACGTCGACGCCCCTGCCGACCCAACTCGGTGCGATCACGCACGTCGCCGTCACCGTCCGGGACCTGTCCGTCAGCGTCCCGTGGTACCGCGCCGTCGTCGGCGCCGATCCGGTGCTCGACGAGGACACCGGCCCCTTCCGGCACGTGGTCTTCGCCATGGGCCCGACCCTGCTCGGCCTGCACGGTTTCCCCGAGGGACCGGTCGACGATCGACCTTTCAACCCACGTCGCCCGGGCCTGGACCACCTCGCCTTCGGATGCGCCGACCGCGGCGAGCTGGCCGGCTGGGCACAGCGCCTGGATGCCCTGGGTGTGGAGCACGGCGAGATCATGGACGCGGGCTACGGGTCCGGGCTGGCCTTCAAGGATCCCGACGGCCTCGCCCTGGAGATCTTCTGTCCGCCCGGCGGATGAGTCCACCTCACCGGCTCGCTTCCTGATTTCGCTTCTCTGTCACCGCATGAGCAGATCCCGACCCCCGCGGCACCAGCCACGGGGGTCGGGTCGCGTTGGCGACCGGACCGTCGTCAGCCGCCGACGCCGGCGGTGGATCGCGGCTGACCGGTGCCGGGGACCCGGCGTCGGCGGCTCGCATCATCGCGGTGCGGTAGTTCCGCGCCACACACCACCGATCGATCCGGGCAGCACCCCGGTGCACCGCCGCGAACAAATCCTCCGCGCTGCGCGGGTTACTGCGCACCAACCATGCCCCGAGCGCCTCCCGGGTGATCCTGGCCGGCATCGCGCGTTTCTATCACGCCGCCCGCTCACCACCCGCCGAGCGGGCTGACCCACCGTGTGGTCCGGATCATCGCCGAGAAGGGACCTACGACACTGTCGCGCCGCTCCCGCGCCTGCTGACATTGACATGCTGGGAATCCCAGGAGGAGTCATGCGGAGGTACGTCAGCGCAGCAGCGGCGTCCGGCATCGGGCCGGCCGGCGACAATCACCGCGTGCGGACACCACCGCGACCGGACCAGCAGCAGGAATCGGGCTCCCCACGAGGAAAGGTGTTGTCATGCAGGCACAGTCTGGTGATTGGTTGATCGTCCACAGTCACAACGAGGCAGGTCATGTCCGCAAGGCCGAGATTCTCGGTACGCATGCCGCAGGACAACCCCCGTACACGGTCAGGTGGCTCGACGAGGACAAGGAGTCGATCGTCTTTCCCGGGTCGGATGCACAGGTCGTCTCCGCCGACGATCAGCGGGCAGGCCAGCGCCTGCAGTCGGAGCGGATCGACCTAGTGCAGTCCGCCATCGGAGGGCAGCACGATCGGTGACCCACCGGGTCATCGGACCGGATCCACCGGGACGGCGGCGCCGCGGCTCCTGCCCGAACCCCGGGCCGCGGTGCAGACGTAAGGCAGATGAGTTCTGTGGCAACACCTCTCCTGCAGGGGCAGGGCTTGGGTATGCCCGGGTACAGAGGCGTGCCGTACGCGTTGCTGCGCGAGACCCACATCGGGGTCGTGCTGCTGATGGGCGACCGGGCGTACAAGTTCAAGAAACCGGTCGACGTCGGCTTCCTCGATTTCCGCGACCCCGACCGGCGGGCCGCCTGTTGCCGGCGCGAGCTGGAGCTCAACCGTCGGCTGGCGCCCGATGTGTACCTGGGCATCGGCCAGTTGTCGCCCCCCGACGGCGGCCGAGCGGAACCGGCCGTGGTGATGCTCCGGATGCCCGACGAGCGCCGCCTGTCCGCGCTGGTCGCCGCCGGCACAGACCTGAGGGACGAGGTCAGCAGGCTCGCCCGGCTGATGGCGACGTTCCATGCGGCGTCGGAGCGCTCGCACGCCATCTCGGCGGAGGGCACCAGGGACGCCATTGCGGCGCGGTGGTCGGACAGCTTCGAGCAGGTGGCCGCATTCGCGGGACCTGTGCTCGACCCGACGGAATTCGCTGAGATCCGTGCCCGGGTGGACGACTTCCTGGTCGGTCGATCGGCCATGTTCGACCGCCGAATCGCGGACGGACGCATTGTCGACGGTCATGGTGATCTCATCTGTGATGACATCTTCTGCCTGGACGACGGTCCCCGTGTGCTGGACTGCCTGGAATTCGACGATCACCTGAGGCATCTGGACGGCTTGGACGATGTGTGCTTCCTGGCAATGGATATCGAAAGACTCGGCGCTCCGGCGTTGGCGAGGAAATTCCTCCGGCGGTACGCCGATTTCGCCGGCGATCCGGCTCCCGCGACACTTCGACACCATTACATCGCCTACCGCGCCTTTGTCCGGGTGAAGGTCGACTGCCTCAGGTCTGCGCAAGGGGCCGCCGGCGCCGCCCACGACGCCCGCGAGTTCGCCGGCCTGACGCTGCGGCACCTGCGAGCAGGCTCGGTGCGGATGGTCCTCATCGGCGGATTGCCCGGCGCTGGCAAGTCGACCGTGGCCGGCGCCGTGGCCGACAGAATGGGTGCCGTCCTGCTCAGCAGCGATCGGATCCGCAAGGAATTGAGCGGACTGCCACCGCAGCGACCGGCCGCGCAGGCCTATCGCCAGCGCCTCTACGACGTCGAGCACACCAGCCGGACCTACGGCGAGATCTTCCGGCGCGCAGCGACACTGGCCGCCGAGGGCCAGTCGGTGGTGATCGACGCGTCCTTCAACGACCCCGGCCTGCGCACCGAGGCGGAAGGCCGCGCAGTCACCGCGCAGGCAGAGCTCGTCGTGGTCTGCTGCTCGGCGCCGCACGACGTCCGACTTCACCGGCTCCGTTCCCGGTCACCCGGCCCGTCCGACGCCGATCCGGTGATCGCCGAGCGGATGGAACATTCCAGCCGGCCGTGGCCCGGAGCGCTCATCGTGTCCACCACGGGCACCGTGGAACAAGCAGCGGCGCGCGTGCTGCACGCCGCGCACAGTGACGTCGGGGGCGATCCGGAATGAGATCGGCAGGCGCGCCACGCCCACTGCGGCGGATTCGGGGGCCACCGATTCCGTGTCATGCGCAAAGGCCGATGCGGGTCTACGCTGGAGATACCGGTCGCCCCGGACTTCGGCGACAGCCGGCGAAAGTTGTTGGCACGGGGGCTGGATCAAGAATGCGCGGCTCTGCACCGCGACAACTTCCCGAAATCAGCACAGTCCATGCCCCTTCATTTCTCTGTCAGCGAGGTAAGCCCGCTTCACATTGTCGATGCGGGTGGTTTCACTGGCCGAACAACAGACGGGAACGCGGCTCGATTGGCGGGTCGCCGTCGCCGGTTGCCGGCCATCGGCGCACCGAGCGAGGAAGTGGAGACAATGCCGGACCCGTCAATCATGGGGACCATCGGAACGGCCGGGCAGGACCCCGACGGATTTCGCTATCCGTGGATCGAGGCCGTGACCGACGACAGTGGCAAGGGCACCGCGCGCATTTCGCGGGATCGCACGTTGGGTGCGGTGGTCGACACGGATCGGACATTGCACCCGGGGGACCGGGTGACCTTCCGTTGCCGTGGCGGTGACCCGTACGGCCGAAAGCTCCGGTGGTGGGTCCATCCGTCAGGCGGCGCACGGTTGCCCTCGGTCACCGGTGACACCGCCGAACTCAGCTGGGTGGTCGAACCGGTCTCCGTCGGCCGAAAGGTGTACGTGGGCATCGGAATGGCCGCGGACAGCCGCTACCACCGGGAAGGCGCGCTGTACGACCAGGGCTACGACGGCTGGGTCGTCTTCTACTACCGCGTGATCCCGTCGACGGTGGACGCGGATCACCCGTCCGCCACCGGGTCGGTCCACCGACCCTATGGCTGGGACGAATGGGAGGAATCGTGGCAACGATTCATCTCCCGATCCATTGGTCTGTATCGCGAGAGGTGATCGCCGAGGGCGATCCGGCTCAGGGAGGCAGTTCCCATGACGACCAGTCCGCTGACGACAGGGGCGGCGAGCCCGGGGTCGGCATTCCCGGCGAGCGGGGCCGGAGCGGACTCTGCAGTCGTTGCTGCCCGGGAGGAGGCGCAGGCGTTGTGGGCCGCGCTCACCCAGGCACGGACCCGCAACGTTGACGGCGCGACGGCGGCCGCCGAGGACGCGCTGTTCCGTTTCTATCTGCCTGTTGCCCGCGCACTGGGCGATGGAGCCGTCCGGCGGTCCGTACCGGCAGATACCGCTCGACACGCCGCCGAGGTCGGGCTGGCCCAGGCGGTGCTGTCGTGGCCGGGTGCCGATGACGGCTTCCTCAGGTACGCCAGTAGGTGCATCACCAACGTCCTGCGCCACGTCCCCGCGGTGACTCCCGATCGTCCGCACCCACTGGCACCGCTGCCTGCGCCGGCCGGTCGGTCCGGGTAACCGGGGAGATCGTCGCCGGGGTGGCCGGCCGGTCCGGGACAGCTCCGGCGCGGCGGCCGGCCGCGCACTGCCCCGGCGGAGCGTGCCCGCCGGCTGGCACGCTCGGCATCCCATCGGCCGTCCCGAAACGGCTTCCGAGTATTTTCAGTTCGATAACTACCGCTATACGACAGTAGAGCTTAAATCGGGCAAGTCATTGACACGGGCATCCCTAAACCGGTTTATTTCTATCGAACGCCACAGCCGCCACGCGACGGATCTGTCGGCGTGAGAGCGGACAGGACTCCCGACGATGGCGACGAAGCCGACGATCTCCGACGTCGCCGCGCGCGCCGGTGTCTCCAAGGCAGCCGTCTCGTTCGCCCTCAACGATCGGCCGGGAGTGTCGCCGCAGACGCGTGAGCGAATTCTCGCCGTCGCAGCCGAGATGGCCTTCACCGCAAACTCATCGGCGCGTGCGCTGTCCATCCGCCGGTCCGGCAATCTCGGCCTGGTGATGGCCCGTTCCTACGAGACCCTTGGCGCCGACCCATTTTTCCCCGCATTCATTGCCGGGGTTGAAGCAGCCGTCGCCTCCACCGGCAATTTCCTGCTGGTCCGACTCGTCCCCGACGAGACCGCAGAGACGCAGGCCTACCGCGAGCTCGCCGAAACCGGTCGGGTCGACGGCGTCTTCGTCACGGACCTGCGGACCGACGACGTGCGCCCGCAGCTGCTGGACAGCCTCGGCCTGCCGGCGGTCACCCTCAACCGGGCGAACGGCCGCTCCACCGCAACGGCGGTGTGTGTCGATGACGGACCGGCGGTCGGCGAGGCGGTCCGGCATCTGGCCGAGATGGGGCACACGACGATCGGTCACATCAGCGGGCCGACCAGGTATCTGCACGCCGAGCACCGCAGGACGGTGTGGGCGCAGTCGCTCCGTGCGCTCGGGCTGCCCGAGGGCCCCTACCTGCAGAGTGATTTCAGCGCCGCCGGCGGGGCCGCAGCGACCCGCGCGATGTTCGAGCGGCCGACACCCCCGACGGCGATCCTCTACGGGAACGACCTGATGGCGGTCGCCGGGATCTCTGCCGCACGGCAGCGTGGCGTGCGGGTACCGGACGACCTCTCCGTCGTCGGCTTCGACGACAGCGAACTCTCCGCCTATCTGACCGCACCACTGACGACGGTGCGGACCGATGCCTACTCCTGGGGAAAGGCAGCAGGCACCGCCATGCTGGCCAAAGTCGACGGCCGTCGGCTCGACGACATCCACTTGCCGGCAGCACGTTTCATCGTGCGTGCCTCGGCCGGCCCGGCTCCCGGCACGCCCGGGCCGCGCACCGGCCGACATCGGCAGACCCACCATTTCCATGCCCGCCGGAACGCCGGCGAGCCATCGCGGCGCAATCCCACCAGGACGGCGCCGCGCCGATCAGAAAGGGAGCGCCCATGAAACTGTCGTCCCGAAAAGGAATCCGCGGCCTCGCCGCCGGTGTGCTGGCGGGTGCGCTGTTGCTCACCGCGTGCGGGTCGGACAGCGGCGGTGGCGGCGGGAGTGAAGCCGCAGCCGCCCGAGGCCCGATCACCATCTGGTACTCCAACAACGCCCAGGAAATCGCCTGGGGCGAGCAGGTCGTCGCGGCCTGGAACAAGGAGCATCCCGATGAGAAGGTCACGGCCCAGCAGATCCCGGCAGGCAAATCGTCCGAGGAGGTCATCGGCGCGGCCATCACAGCGGGAACGACGCCATGCCTGATCTACAACACCGCACCCGCCGCCGTGCCCGGCTTCCAGAAGGCCGGCGGGCTGGTCAACCTCAGCAGCTTCGCCGACGGCGCCTCCTATATCGAGGAACGGACCGGCGAGGCTGCTCAGCAGTACAAGTCACCTGACGGGGCCTACTACCAGATGCCCTGGAAGTCGAACCCGGTGATGATCTTCTACAACAAGAAGGTCTTCAAAGAGGCCGGCATCGACACCGAGAAGCCGCCCTTGGCCACCTACGACGAATTCCTCGCCACGGCGAAGAAGATCGTCGACTCCAAGGCTGCGCAGTACGCCATCTACCCCGCGCCGAGCAGCGAATTCTTCCAATCCTGGTTCGACTTCTATCCCCTCTTCGCCGCCGCAACCGGCGGCAAACAACTTGTCGAGGACGGGAAGAGCCAGTTCGCCGGTCCGGAAGGGCTCGAGGTGGCGAACTTCTGGAAGCAGATCTACGACGAGAAGCTCGCGGGAAACGAAACCTACACCGGAGACTCCTTCGCCGATGGCAAAGCTGCGATGGCCATCGTCGGTCCCTGGGCGATCGCGGCCTACAAGGACAAGGTGGACTGGGGTGTTGTGCCGGTCCCGACCGCCAAGGGGACCCCGGCCGACCAGATCCATACCTTCTCCGACGCCAAGAACGTCGGCATGTACGTCTCCTGCACCAAGCAGGCAACCGCGTGGGACTTCTTGAAGTTCAGTACCTCGAAGGAGCAGGACGGCCAGTTGCTCACCCTGAGCGGGCAGATGCCGCTGCGCACCGACGTCCCGGCCAGTTATCCGGACTATTTCAAGAAGAACCCGGAGTACACGCTGTTCGCCGATCAGGCCGCGCGGACCGTTGACGTGCCCAACGTCCCGAATTCGGTGGAGATCTGGCAGACGTTCCGCGACGCCTGGACGTCGTCTGTGATCTTCGGAAAGACAGATGTCCAGCAGGCACTGACCGATGCGGCCGCCAAGGTGGACGGATTGGCCGGTCAGTCGTGACCACCGCGGCCACCCGACCCTCCGAGCACCCGGCCGCTCCGGCGGCCGGGTCGGGGGCCGCCGGACATCGGACCTCACTGCGCACCCGCATCCTGGGCCGCCAACCCATCGGGATGCTCTTCACCGCACCGTATGTCGTCTTCATTGCGGTCGTCTTCGCTTTCCCACTCGGGTTCGCGGTGTGGATGTCGGTGCACGACTACTACTTCACCGCTCCCGGGGTGAGCGTGCCGCACCCGTTCGTCGGCATCGACAACTACAAGACCATCCTGACCGATCCGGCAGTACTGGCCTCGTTCGTGCACGTCGGGGTCTTCCTGATCATCAATGTTCCGCTGACCGTTGCGTTGTCCCTCGTGCTGGCCGTGGCGCTGAACCGAGCCATTCGATTTCGGACGTTCTTCCGTGCGTCCTACTACGTCCCCTACGTGACCGCCAGCGTTGCGGTGGCCGCGGTGTGGCTCTACCTGTTCCGCGCGGACGGACTGGTGAACCAGATCCTGGGGCCGTTGGCCCCGGATCCGTCCTGGCTGGTCAGCTCGACCTGGGCGATGCCGACGATCGCTTTGTTCGTCACCTGGAAGCAGTTGGGCTTCTTCATCCTGCTGTACCTGGCGGCGCTGCAGAATGTGCCCAAGGAGCTCTACGAGTCCGCCTCGGTCGACGGCGCCGGCGCGTGGCGCAGTTTCCGTTCGGTGACAATTCCGGGCGTTCGCCCGGCCACAGCACTGGTGCTGCTGCTGGCCATCATCACCGGCGCCAACCTGTTCACCGAGCCGTACCTGCTCACCGGCGGTGGCGGTCCGGACGGCGCGTCCACCACGCCCGTGCTGCTGATGTACCAGCTCGGGATCCAACAGGGCAAGCCCGATATCGCCTCTGCCCTCGGTGTTGTGCTGGTGATCGTGGTGCTGATCATCGCGCTGGCCACCCGGCGGATCAATGAGGGGCAGAGCCGATGACGACTCCCAGCACCCAACCACCGGGCACCCAGCCGTCGGTCGATGCATCCGCCAGCGAGGGACCACCCACCGTGGTGTCCGAGGCTCCGGGAGCACTGTCGAAGGGCCGCGCCGTTGTCGTCATGATCGTGCTGTTCGTCGGCGCGCTCATCTTCCTGTTCCCGTTCTATTACATGCTGATCGGGTCACTGCAGGAGGCCCCGAACACCTCGCTGTCCGGGGCGTTCCCGCAACTGTCGAATCTCACCCTGCAGAATTACAGCCAGATCAATGACGCCCTCGACCTGTGGCAGTCGCTGCTGAACTCCGGCATCTTCACCGGCGGCGTCCTGCTCTGCACGGTGGTCTTCGGGCTGCTCGCCGGGTACGCCCTGGCCATGCTGCAGTTCCGCGGCAGGGGCACCGTTTTCCTCACCGTGCTGCTCGTGCTGGTGGTGCCCTTCCAGCTTTTGATGGTCCCGCTCTACGTGCTGATCGCCCGGGACTACGGGCTCGGGGACAGCTATCTCGGGATGATCCTGCCGTTCGCGATCAACTCCACGGCGGTGTTCATCTTCCGGCAGTACTTCCTCCAGCTGCCTCCGGAACTGTTCCAGTCCGCTCGCATCGACGGGGCCGGGGAATTCCGCACCCTGTGGTCGATCGCGCTTCCACTGGTCCGCCCGGCGCTGCTGACCGCCGTCCTGCTGACCTTCATCGGCCCGTGGAACGAATTCCTCTGGCCCTTCCTGATCACCAAGGACCAGTCCAAGCAACCGCTCGCAGTCTCGCTGGCGAACTACATCACCACCGTTCAGGTGAGCCTGACGACCAATCCCTACGGGGCGATCCTGGCCGGCGCCTGTGTGCTGGCCATACCGGCCGTCGGCCTGTTCCTGATCTTCCAACGGCAGTTCGTCTCGACCGATCTCGGGTCGGGCGTGAAGGGGTAGGCCCGTGCACGTACTACCGACAACAGTCCCGTATGCGCTGCGACGGCTGGGCGTGGTGATGGCCCCCGATCCCGACAACCCCGACGAGATCGACGGCGTGCTCAACCCGGGCAGCGGCCGTGGTGTTGACGGTGCCGTCTACCTGTTGCCGCGACTGGTCGCGGCCGGCAACAGATCGAGCGTGGGGCTCGCCAGGGTGCTCCTCGAGGACGGCGTCCCGGTCGGCGTGAGCCGGGAAGGCGTTGTCCTGCGACCGGACGCCGGCTGGGAGCGGGCCGAGGCGCACGGCGGTGTGGAGGATCCTCGGGTCACTTGGATCCAGGCGTTGGAAACCCATGTGATGACCTACGTCGCCTACGGCCCACTCGGTCCGCGGACGGCGGTGGCGGTGTCGGCAGACCTGATGCAATGGGAGAGGTTGGGGCCGCTGCACTTCGGCTATCAGCCGGACCTGGACGCGGACCTGAACCACTTCACCAACAAGGATGTCGTCTTCTTCCCCGAACCGGTCCCCGGACCGGACGGTGAGCCGTCCTTCGCCGCGCTGCACCGCCCGACCTGGGATCTCGACATCGTGGCACCGGGCCTCGGCACCTACCTACCCGCGGGGGTGTCCGACGACCGACCGGGGATCTGGATCTCCTACGTCCCCGTCGACGAGGTGTTGTCCGACATCACCGCCCTGGCAAGGCTTCACCGGCACCGGGCGGTGGCCGGTCCGGCCTTCCCCTTCGAGGAACTCAAGATCGGCGCCGGTCCCCCTCCGCTCCGCATCCCGGAGGGCTGGCTGCTGTTGCACCACGGCGTGACCGGCCGGCTGCTGCCAGGAGTCGATCACCAGCCGCTGGTCAACTACCGGGTCGGGGCGATGATCCTGTCCGCCGACGACCCCGGCGTGGTCCTGGTCCGCACGAGCGAGCCGCTGCTGACCGCCGAACTCACCGAGGAACGCAGCGGCATCGTGCCCAATGTGGTGTTCCCGACCGCCATCGAGCGCATCGACGGTCGGCAGTTCGTGTTCTACGGCATGGCCGACTCCCGCATCGGGGTGGCGGAACTCGACCGCATCGAGGAGAACCCGTGACAAGAAACAAGACGCTGACCGGCCGGTTGATCACGGCGATCGTCGCCGTTGCGGTGACCCTGTCCCTGGTCGGGCCGACCGGGCAGGCGCTCGGTCAGGGTGCCGGCGTCGCGCCGGGGAAGCTGACGAATCTCGACCACCTGAACTTCCTCACCGACCGGGTGGCCGTGCAGAACACGGCGTCGCACAGCACGTATCGGCTGGAGTCGGAGCCGAAGGTCGGGGTGCTCTGGGTCTACGCGGACGCCCGCGACGGCGGCACGTTCCAGCGGGTCGGCGGCGGGGACCACAACGCTGCCGACAACACCTACGGGCAGGGCGCCTACGACGCCGACGACATCGCAAGGGCAGCCGTGGTGTACCTGCGGCAGTGGCGGGCGACCGGAGATCCCACCGCGAAAGAGCATGCCTATCAACAGCTCCGCGGCCTGACATACATGCAGACACTCACCGGCGACAAGGCAGGGGAGGTTGTGCTGTGGATGCAGCCAGACGGCAGACTCAATCCCTCCGCGACCCCGGCCGAGCTGCCGGATCCGTCGGACTCGGACGCGTCGTACTGGCTCGCCCGCACCATCTGGGCGCTGGGCGAGGGCTACGCCGCCTTCAAAAACGTCGACAGCGCCTTCGCCGGTTTCCTGAAGGCCCGGATGGACCTGGCCGTCACCGCCCTCCGCCGTGACGTGCTGGTGCGCTACGGGCAGTACCAGGTGATCCACGGCGAGAAGGTGCCTGCCTGGCTGATCGTCGACGGCGCCGACGCGAGCTCCGAGGCCGTCCTGGGGCTTTCGGCATACGTCCACGCGACCGGCAATCGGACCGCCCGGACCGCCTTGGCGCAACTCGCGTCCGGCATCGCGAAGATGTCCGACGGCTCGGTGACCAGCTGGCCGTACCAGGCGGTCCTCCCGTGGGCGCTGTCCCGCTCGGACTGGCACGCCTGGGGCGCCAACATGCCGGCCGCACTCGCCGCGGCCAGCTGGGCGCTCGGCGACAAGCAGCTGCTGCGACCGGCTGTCGGTGATGCCGCCGGCTTCACACCGCAGCTGCTGACGTCGACGGGCCCGGTGAACGGGCTGCTGCCCACCCCGGGCGACGCGACGCAGATTGCGTACGGTGCGGACGCCAGGGTGCAGTCCCTGGCCGCGGTCGGGTTGGCGAGCAATCGGCCGGGCATCATCTCGCTCGCCGGGATCGCCGCGGGCTGGTTCTTCGGGCAGAACGCCGCCGGCGTCCCGGTGTACGACCCGGCGACCGGCGTCACCAATGACGGTGTCGAAGCAAGCGGCAAGATCAACCCCAATTCCGGCGCCGAGTCAACGATCCACGGGCTGCTCACCATGCAGGTGCTCGACGCCCGCCCCGACCTCGCCGGCCTGGCGCGGGCGTCGGCATCGATCCGGCTCCGGGACGGTCTGCAGGTGCTGGAGGCGGAGACGGCCACGCTGACCGACGGGGCCGTCGTCACAGAGCCGGAGTCTGCCTGGACCGGCGAGTCGCAATGGAGCGGCGGCGCATACGTCTCGGCGCCGGCCGGAAGCAAGGTCAGCTGGGCACTGCCCGCGGCTCCGCAACCGCGGTTGGTCCAGCCTGTGGTCGGCCTGACGCAGAACTCCACCGCCAGGAGCACGGTGCTCGCCGGGTCGACCCGCCTGGGCTCCATCCGGTACGGCGCCGTCGGCGCGCAGGGCAACGCCCCCTCGCCGATCGAGCTGCTGCCGATCGACCTGCGTCGCTACGTCGGCACCCGGGCCACCACCGTGTCGGTCCGAACTGCCGGCGGTACCGGTCTTCTCGACGCGCTGCTGGTGATGCCGGAGGTGGCCACGCTGCTGTCCGACGGTGCCGGACATGCCACCGCGCTGCTGAGCTCGAAGTCGTCGACGCAGGAGCGACGCAGAGTTGCGCTGGGCGGGTCGGGTGCGGCGGTCGTTTCGTCCTACGACCGGTCCGGACGGCTGGTCGGCCGGTCGACCACCGGTACCGCGACGCCGTGGGTGTCGATCCAGCCGGGCGGGTTCACGATCGTCACCCGGTGAGGCACAGCCGTCGTCCACCAACCCGGCTCAGGGCCATTGGTTGAACCGCTCCCGCCAGCAGGTCGATGTCATGGCGACCGGTGCGAGGGAGCGGTTCAACCGATTGCACCGTCGACGCGTCGGCCGGGTTGGTGACGGCCGCCCCAGGGAACATCTGTCGGGACGGGAGGTGCCACCATGCCGAAAACCACCAAGGACGGCAAGGCGAAGGAAGACGAACTGCCGAGCACCCTGCAGCGGTCAGACACCAAGGCCAAGCAGACGTTCGCCAAGACGTACGACTCCGCCATCGAGCAATACGACGACGACGAGCGCCGGGCCCACCAGACGGCCTTCGCCTCGCTGAAACACACCCACGAGAAGGTCGGCGACCACTGGGAACCGAAGCAGGAGTACGGACCGTCGGACGCCCGGGCCGAGGGTGGCCGCGACACCGACAGGCCGACGGCCGGCGGAGTCGATGCCAACGCCTCGAAAAAGCACCTGTACCAGTTGGCCACCCGGCTCGGCATCTCCGGACGGTCCACCATGAGCAAGGACGAACTCGTCCACGCCCTGCAGAAGGCAAACGACCGGGAGTCGGCGCGCGCACGGAAGACGTGACCGGCGGCGCCGCCGAGCAGTATCGCTCGGGGCGGTGGTGCCATCCGGGACCGTCGCTCGTTGCGAGGCCCGACGCCGGGATGGCCGCGGCCATTCGGGTGGACTCGGGATAGATCCCCGCGGCGCGGCAACGGCTTTCGTCCGTGGCTCCGAATCACGGAAGCCGCACCGCGATCGACAAGGGATGAGCCACATGCCTGTCGCGCTGCGGCGTGAGGGGTCACATGCCTGCCCGACCGGCCACCATCCGCACAGCGGCCCGCAAACCCGATCGACCCCGGCGCGCCGTCTCGCCGCGGCCCGACGGTGTCTCGCTGCGTCGCCCCGGTCCCGGCGCACCGCGCGTGCCCGGCGCAGCGCGTGTTCGAGTGGCCGACGGCGGACCCACCTCGACCGGCAATCCGCTGGCCAGGTCATGGTCGCCCACCGTGGAACCGGTTGCGCCGCCGCGGGAAACGCCGCCCGCCGAGCGGGTCCGGCTGCCGTCCCCGGCAGTGGTCCTGCCGGGGCCCGCTCCGACACAACGGGGTCACGGACGAGCGCTGATCCTTGCCGCGGGACTGCTCGCCGTCGCCTTGTTCGGGGTCGCGGGCGTATCCGTGGTGGTGTCCGCGGCCAACGAGCGGGCGGTCGCCGACCAACAAGCGGTCGCCAACCAACAGGCGGTTGCCAGCCAACAGGCAGCAGCCAAGGACCGGGCGGCGGCCGACGAGCAGGCAGCAGCCGACGAGCAGGCCGGAGCCGATGACCAGCCGGCGGTGACCGCTCGGCCGTCGTCGGGGGTGTCCGAGGCACCGACGACCACTGCCGCGCCCGGTCCGACCACCGGTGGCAACGATCTCGGCGGCTCGGTGGGCGGAGCGGCGATCCTCGGACCGGTCGTCGGGCGCGCCGGGACAGCCGCGACCACGTCGACGAATCAACTGCCGTCCGCGCCCGCGGAACTGCCCGGTTCGGACGACATCGTCGGGCAGCCCGCGCCGGCGACCGTGTCAACGCTGTCCGAGGGCGATGCGGGCTTCGGCTGGCCCGCCACGGCCTTCGGCTCGGCGCAGGCGTCGGCCGGCCAGTGACCAGCCGAAAGCCGCTCCACAGAATGCGTCTCGACCACCCACCGACCTGCCTTGCCGGCTGGTGGGCGGTCCAGACGGCTACCGCAAGCCGACCCGTTGCCGCCGGCTGAAGACCGCCACACCCAGCACGGACAGCGCGCCGGCCAGGATCTGTCCCCAGCCGATTCCGGTGCCCGCCGGGTAGCCGGTCGCCGCGGTGGACCCGCCGCCGGTTTCCGCGGCACCATCCGGCACGCCGGCCATCTGCATCGGCGTGTAGCTGCCGCACAGGGCCGGGGCGGCAGCCTCTGCCGCCAGCCCGGCGCCGAGCTCGCTCCGGCCGGCGGCGCCGTCGTACCGGCCGTTGTTGTTCGTGTCCACGCCGTAGACGACCAGCGCCGCCGAACCGTTGGCAATGCCGGCGGCCACCGCGGGATCGAGCTCCACGGTGCGGGCGTAGGTGTAAGAACCGGCGGTGGGAAAGGCCAGCTCCGCCGGCGTCGACCCCGGGGTGGTCGTTCCTGCCGTCGTCACGGCGAGCCCGATGGTGCCCAGCCCGTCGGGACCACCGACGGCTGCAACCCCGCCACCACCAGGCCCGGCACCGGAAGGGGCTGCCGGACAGCCGCCCCTTCCGTCGATGAACAGCACCTGGGGGTGCGGCGAGCCATCCAGCAGCCCCTCCACCTGGATCTTGAACTCCGCACGAGAGCCGGTCACGGTGATCCATGACGCCCCGCTCGACCCCGCCGAGGTGGCGCCCACGGGACTGAGCGCCGCCTGGAACGACCAACTGTCGGTGGCGGATGCCGCGGTGGCACGCGCGGCGGTAGACGCTCCGGTGGGGAGGTCTGCCGCACCCGCCGGCGACGGTCCCGCCGCTGCGACACCGAGCGCACACGCCGAGACAGCGACCACACGCCGAACACCGTTCCGCATCAACCGATTTCCTTTCACCCAGCATGGACGGCTGCGCGAAGGCGGCCGCAACGTCAGACCGGTCGGTAGAACCGGTCACCGTGCGGTTCGGAGCCATCCGAGCCGGGGATGGGCCATCCGGCCAACTTCTTCAGCCCCGGGATGGTCGGCGGGTGTGTGCTGGGCGGGCCACGCCGGGGTACCTGTCACGAAGGGGCGCGTGGCGCCGCCGTTTCAGGGACGAGGAGGCGCGATGGCGCAGCGCCGCGGTGCCGCGACCTCCTCGCCGTCGCCGCTGGAGACGTACCAGCGCAAGCGGGACTTCGCTCGCACTCCCGAACCGTCCGGCACCATCTCCGCAGAGCCCGGGCGCGCAGGACGGAGCTTCGTCGTTCAGCGGCACCGCGCCCGCCGGTTGCACTACGACTTCCGGCTGGAGATCGACGGCGTCCTGGTCAGCTGGGCCGTTCCCAAGGGTCCGACCCTCGACCCGGGGGTGCGGCGGTCCGCCTTCCACGTGGAGGACCACCCGATCGAATACTTCGACTTCGAGGGCATCATTCCCGCCGGCGAGTACGGCGGCGGTGACGTCATCGTCTGGGACGCCGGCCGGTGGGAGCCGCACGAGGCGCCGGATCCCCGCCGCGCGGTCGAGCACGGAGAACTTCACCTCGACCTGTTCGGCGAGAAACTCCGCGGCCGGTTTGTCCTGGTGCGCACCAGAACCGATGACCCAGGAAAGGAGCAATGGCTGCTGCTGCACAAGCACGACGAGTACGCGGCCGACGGCTGGGACGCCGAAGACCACCCCTACTCCGTACTCAGCGGCCGCACCAATGACGAGGTGAAGGCCGATCCGGACCGGCTGTGGCGGTCCGATCTTCCGGCGGCCAGGGCATCGATCCTGCTCAAGCCGTCGGCCGCCGACCCGGCAACGGAAGCGGAGATCCGCGCACTGGACCGGATGAAGGCATCCGGGACCTGGTCGGTTTTCGGCCGGGAACTGCGGGTGACCAATCTCGACAAGGTGCTGTTTCCGCCGAGGGACGGCGAGGACCCGGTGACGAAGCGGGACCTCATCCGCTACGCCGCGCAGATTGCGCCGGCCGCTCAGCCGTACCTGACCCGGCGGGCATTGAACATGCACCGTTTTCCCAACGGTGCTCAGGCAAAGGGGTTCTGGCACAAGGAACTGCCGACACACGCCCCGGACTGGGTCCCTCGATGGGACAACCCGGAGGCGGACCCCGGGGAGACCCGCACCTATCTGGTCGTCGACGAGCCGGCCACGCTGGTCTGGGCGGCCAACTTCGGCGCCCTGGAATGGCATGCCTGGACGTCCGGAGTGGACAGTCCGCACCGGCCGACCTATGCCCTGGTAGACCTCGACCCGGGAGATACCACCAGCTGGGCGGACCTTCTCGTGCTCGCCCGCCTGCACCGCACCGCCTTCGAGCACCTCGGCGTGGTTGCCAGACCCAAGGTCACCGGCCGCCGCGGCATCCAGATCTGGATACCGGTCGCGCCGACCCTCGACTTCGACCAGACCCGTGCCTGGGTGGAGCAACTGTCCAGAACGGTCGGCCAGGTGGTGCCCGAGTTGGTCAGCTGGAAGTGGCAGGTCAACGAGCGGCGCGGGCTGGCCCGGCTCGACTACACCCAGAACGCCATCAACAAAACCCTTGTCGCGCCGTACAGCCCGAGAGCCGCTGCCGGAGCGCCGGTCTCTGCTCCGATCGACTGGGACGAGTTGGACGACCCGGATCTTCGGCCGGACGGCTTCACGATCCGCAGCATCATTCCCCGAATTGCGGAGCGTGGCGACCTGTTCCGTGCTGTGCTGAATTCCGACCAGGTCTTGCCGCGGTTGCGCTGACGGGTGTCCGGGATCGAGAGGCTGCAGCCGTACCCATGCGGCTTCGGCAGGTTTCATTGTTCGATGAGAAGGGGCGCAACTCGCTGAACGCCCGGCCGCCCAGTGTGGTCTGCGTGGTTGTTCGAACGGTTCTGTGTCGTTCCGCGACGAAGCCGTCGCGAAGGCCCGTCGACATACCCAGCAATGCGTCCGTCGCCGTCCCGCCGGAACCCGGCGTTCGTCAGCAGTTCGCGCATATGGTCGTCCGGCACCTGGTCGGCGCGCACGGTGCATCCCGTTGCCCGCACTGAGGAACTCCGTCACCTGCCAGGCGTCGATTTCTCCCGCGCCATGTCGCTTCTCGGCTCCGACGCTGCTCTGGAACACCGTCTGCGGAATGGCGTTGTCAGTGGCCGCCCGCGCCGGATCGCGCACCAGCAACCTCGGCCGCAGACCCGCGCGCAGGAGCATGGACACCACGTGCCGGCCGACGGGGCCGGTGGGTGTGGTCACCGCTATCAGCACTTCAATCTCCTGGTCGGATAGGTGCGCATCAGCGTAAAGAGCACCTCCGACAGCGCTTGGCGAGCGCACTGCTGTCCGGATCCGGGTGGGCCGTTGCACGGTCCGTCAGCCGCCATCCTCATTGGTGGTCCGCCTCGAACAGGGCCAGGATCAACGGACAGTGGCGTGCATGAGCCACCCCGTCGAGACCAGGGAGGAACAGCCGTGAACAACGACGTTCGGGAGCTGTACACCGACGCCCAGAACAGGTTCGGGGAGTACGTCCACGGGGTCCCCGCCGAGCAATGGGGCGCCTCGACGCCGTGTGTCGAGTGGGACGTGCGGGCCCTGGTCAATCACGTTCTGGGCGAGATCCTATGGGCGGTACCGCTGTTCGCCGGTCGGACGATTGCCGAAGTCGGCAATCGATTCGACGGCGATCTCCTCGGCGACGACCCGGCAGCCGCCTGGGACGCGGCAGCACCCGCATCGATCGCCGCCGTCCAGGAGCAGGGCGCGATGGACCGGACCGTGCACCTGTCGTTCGGCGACTTCCCGGGCAGCGAGTACGCGATGCAATTGTTCGCCGACCTGCTGGTGCACGGATGGGACCTGGCCAGGGCCACCGGCCAGGACGACCAGATGGAACCCGGGCTCGTCTCGGCGTGCGCGACGTGGTTCGCGGACCGGGCGGCCGGCTACCGGGAGTTCGGCGCGGTGGGTCCGCGCACCGACGTCGGCCCCGATGCCGATGCGCAGTCAGCATTGCTGGCGGAGTTCGGCAGGGTCCCGGCGGCGCGCGCCTGACCCAGCCCGATCTCCGGCTGACGGGTGCCGGGACCTTCTCGCCGCTGCAGCGGTTCGTGCCGGCCCATCGATCGATGGGCCGGCTCCTCGACGGGCCTGCGGGGTGTGATTCAGCTTCGGCTCACCGGCCGGGTGAGACCAACCACGGCTGATGCAGATCCAGGTACATGACGTCCTCCATGAGGCTCTGCTCCTGCTGCATCGCCTCCATCATCTCCGGCGGCGGGTCCATCGACTCGTGCTGCCGGGCCTCGTCCTCGGAGCTGAAGTACACGGTTTCGACGAAGGCACCGTCCCCGTGCAGAGCCACTGTGGCGCCTATGATCTCGGGTCGCATGCGCTTGATGTCATCGGCGAGGCGGTTCATCATCGAACGCATCCGGTCGGCGTCCGAGGTGTGGCCCTCCATCACCTGGACGAAGCCGGCGTCGTCGGAGCCGCCCTGCATCCAGATGTCGACCTGCGGACAGTCGAAGAAGGTGACCGGGCCGTCGAAACACTTCTCGGTCTCTGCCCACCACATGCCCTGCTCTGGGCGGGCACTGTTCCGCTGCGCCGCCTCCTGGGAGTCGAACCGGACCGTCATGACGAACATGCCGTCGTCGGTGATCCCGCCGGTGGAGCCGAGCCACCCTTCCGCCCCGGGCTGGAGGTCACTCTTCCAGCGGTCGATGGCCATCCGAAGTCCGTCTGCGTCGGCGACCTTTCCCTGGATCACCTGAATGAACATGTCCGCTACCTCCTCGGAGCAGGGCGGTCGGCGGGACCGGGCTGCCCCGCCGGGCGGGACGCTGACCGACGGCCGGGGGTTCCCGCCGCTCATCACCTTTGTCCGGTCCGCCGACGCCCACAAGGGGTGGCCACCGTTTGCGGCACACCGCCGCGTCGATGCGCGGCGGACGCGCACTGTCGATATGCCGATCGAGGTATTTCCTCACCCGACGGCACCCTCAGCAGAACAGCACCGAAGGCGGAGCACGAAGGGATCCCACCATGAGGCTGGCGTCATTCAATGTGGAAAACCTCTTCGCGCGGGCGAAGGCCCTCGACACCTCGACCTGGGCCGAGGGCGGACCGGTGCTCGACGCCTACGCCCGGTTCAACACCATCGCCGCGCACGTCGCCTACAGCGAGCAGGACAAGGCGGACATGCTGGCAGCGCTGCTCACCCTGCAGGTGCTGGTGCAGACCCGGGCGGGAATCAGGGTCAATCCGAAGCCCTTCGACGCCTGGGCGCTGCTGCGGGAGAACCGCGGTGATTTCCTCGTCGCGCCCGGGAATGCCGATCCGCGGATTGTGGCAACCGGTCGACCGGATTGGTCGGGCTGGGTGGAACTGGTCACCGAACCGGTCGACGAGGTGGCAATCCGGATGACCGCGGCGGTGATCGCCGATGTCGGCGCGGACATGCTGTGCCTGGTCGAGGCCGAGGACCGTCCAGCGCTGGTGCAGTTCAACACCGAGCTGCTCGGCGGTCGCTACGCCCACGGCATGCTGATCGACGGCAACGACCCGCGCGGCATCAACGTCGGTCTGTACGCAGGGGGTGACGTCGACATCGTCTGGATGCAGAGCCACGTCGACGACCAGGACCCCGCACGGCCCGGTCGGACGTTGTTCTCCCGCGACTGCCCGGTTTACCGGCTGCGGACCGCGGGCGGCGCGGAGGTGTTCCTGCTGCTGAATCACTTCAAGTCGCAGTCCTTCTCCTCCGGAAACCCGGACCCGCTGCGCACCCGCCAGTCCACCCGGGTACGGGAGATCTACGACGCCCTGCGCGCGGACGGTGCGCAGTACGTCGCGGTGCTCGGTGACTTCAACAAGGGACCGGACACCAAGAACCCCACGCACCATCCGACCCTGGAGGCCCTGCTGGATCCCGGCACCCCGCTGGTCAATGCCTACGACCTGGCCGTTTTCGACGTGGGGGCGCGGCCCGGGTCATTCCAGTCCTGCTCACTGGCGAATCGACTGGACTACATCTTGCTGTCCCCGGAACTCGCCGCGAGAGCGACGGCCGGCAGCGTCTTCCGGAAAGGCCTGTGGGGCAATCCGAAGAACAAGAACAAGCCGCGGGACTGGGAGATCTACGCCGACATCACCGGATCGCGCCAGGCGGCGTCGGACCACGCCGCCATCTACGTCGATCTGGATCTGTGACCACACGGGCCGGCCGGCGTCAGTGCTTCATCACCGCAATCATGTCCCGCACCTTCGCGGTCGGAAGGTACGCCCTGGTGATGGCGATACCGATCCGCGGCAGATCGGCCTCGTCGCGGAAGGCCATGTACATCGGTGACAGCCGCGGTTGAAACTTGCTCTTGAAGGCGTGCAGGGAGCGGAAACCGTAGACGGGCTCGAGGCTCTCGCCGAGCGTGTCCAGGAACTTCTCGACCACCGACTCACCGGCCGGGTCGGTGTCGGACTTCGCCAGCGGCGCACCGGAGAGCGAGACGTACTGTGCGCCCTGCTCCTTGAAATACAGGCAGGACGAAGCGATGAGAAACTCCATCGTGGCGCGGAACCCGCCGTCCGCGCGCCGCATGAGATCCAGGGTCCACCCTGCGATCTCGCCGTTGCCGCCGTAGACCGGCATCCAGGAGGTGACGCCGTGCAGGGTGCCGTCGGCGCCGACCGCGATGCCCACCTTGACCGCCGGATCGAGGGCCTCGGTGACCCCACCCAGGGTGAACCCCATCTCGGGAAGTTCCTTGTCGCCCAACCACTGCTGCGAAAGGTTCTCCACCTGGCGGACCAGCGCCCACGACTCGTCGGCGAGAGTGACCATCCGGAACGTCACGCCCTCCTTCGGTGCCTTGTTCAGCGCCGTCCGGATGTCCTGCCATTTCTTTCCCTTGAAGGCCAGCTGGGGAAGATCGATGAGGTTGTCCTCGGCCACCTGGACGCTGTCCCAGCCCAGCGCGTCCGTCACCGCGGTGGTCACCGCGGTGCAGGAGAAGAAGTAGGGCACCAGTCCGGCACCGTCGCAGAGCTGCGCAAAGCTCCTGATGGTGGCCTCCGCCGTCCCCGGCGGGCCGACGGGGTCGCCCAGCGCGACGGCCACTCCGGCGTGCTTGCGGAAGGCGATGTAGCTCTGTCCGTCCTCGGTGATCATGTGCCTGTTCTCCGGCCACGTCGTCATCCAGGAAATGGTGCTCCCGCCCCACTGCCGGAGCAGGTCCTTGGCAATGTCGGCGTGCGAGGACCCGGACGCCATCCGCCTTTTGCTCCGTCGTGGCACGCGGAACGCACTACGCCCGAGGATCAACACCACCAGGAAGGACACATACAGGGCGCCGCTGGCGATGATCTGCGGCAGCCCGTCGATGGTGATGTCGGCGTCCGGGGAGAAGGCCAGGATGACCAGCAGCACCGCGACCAGCGCGACGACCAGAACCGGTATCGCGGCGACGACGACCGCCACCCACCAGGCCCAGCGGTAGCCCTTTCGCAGCCCGTTGGCGATGAACAGGGAGATCGCGAGGTTGAGGATGAGGCCGTACCACGCCTCTGGGGCGTCATCGGGCACCCCGAACGGGGTCAACCGGCCGGGCACGAAGTTGGCTGCCAGCTGCACGGCGGCGATCAGCAGCACGCCGACGAAGGCCAGCAGCCGCAACTCATGCCGGGTCGGCAGAGCCCGGGCACGCAGGGCACGTGGACCGGCCAGTCGCGACGAGAACGGCAGGCTGAGGGCCACCGCGACGAAGTGTTCGGCGTCGGCCATCTGACCGATGAAGACGATGGAGAACAGCACATAGGCCCAGATCGCCAGGCGCAGCCGCAATCGCCACGGCGGCTTCACCGTTGCGCTGGCCACGCTGAGCGCCGCGAACATCCCCGCCGAGAAACCGACGTCGGTTTCGGTGGCCCGCTGCGCCGCCCATTCCCAGCCGGAGTTCCGGAACAGCAGGAACACCAGGGCGGTGACGAGGACGGCAACGATCTGATACGTCACGGCGATGATCGCGGTCCGCCGGGTCCCCAGTTGCCATTCGGAAAACCCCGTCAGCACGGCGAAGGCACCGGCGACGAAGATGTAGAACACCGGGTTCAGGGCGAAGAAGTTGCCCCAGATGAGGGTCAGCCAGCGGCCGTCCTCGAAGGCCGGCAGACCGTAGGCCACATCGGCGTACAGGGGCTTGTCCTCGATGGTCGACCACAAGCTGCCCGTCACGACGGACAGCACCAGGGTGATCGTCACGTACAAGGTGGTGAACGGCAGCCGCCTGGCCAGTTCGAGAATCTTCGGCAGGTCCTTGGCTTCGGCCTGCGGTGCGGCGGTTGTGACGGTTGTGACGGTTGCGGAACCCTTCACGGGAGTCGGTCGCGAGACGGGAGGCTCGGCGGGTGTCGGCTGGTGGTCGACCTCGGTCACGGTGGCTCCCCTGGTCCGGTCCGCGACCCGTGCTGCGGGCCGGCGGGTGTGGCATCGATCCCTGTGTTCTGCGCGGCGAGAGTGATCCTATGTCGATTCGTACAGGCGCGGAGGAAGCGGACGCGCGCGGCTGAATACGAACGAGCCGCGGTCGGATCGGGGTCAGTGCTTGGCCCAGCGCCGCCGCTGTGCGTCGAGGTACCGGGCAGCGCGACGCTGACCGCCGCGCTGCCCGATCGCCGCCACCAGCGCAGCCAGCGCCGCCTCCAGCGCCGCCGTGTCGGGGCGCCACCCGTGCCGCTCGCAGTCCTGCAGCCAGTCGACCGGTGCGCGGTGACCGCGCTGCCCGTTGCAGCGCCGGCACGCTGCCACCTCGTTCTCGATCCAGGACGGGCCGCCCTTCACGCGTGGAACGAGATGATCGGTGGTCGGAGGCACCAGTCGGCCGAAGGACCGACCGCACCACACACACCGGTTGCCGTCCCGGCGCAGGATCGCCGTCAACCGCTCGGCTCGATCCGGCTGCCGCTCCGTTCGAACCGGCTGTCTCGGGTCGGACGTCACCCGGCCATGGTGCCGGACCGGCAGCACCCGACCGGGGGGTGGCGCCGCGCGGAGCCCTGCGTTACGTCGCCTTGACGCCCTGCTGTCTGCCTGCAGCGGCCTACGCTGGACGAATTTCGCAGGGAAGCGGACCGAACGGGGTGCCATGACGCCGACCACCACAACACCGTTGGCGGCGGCGCGATGAACGCCGGGGAACTCCGTGCGGTCGGCCTCTTCGACGGCCTGAGCGACCGTCAGCTGACCGAACTCGTCGAGGCCGGCACCGAAATCCCGTTCAGCACCGGCGATGAGCTGTTCCACGAAGCGCAACCCGCGACCACCTGGTGGGTGTTGCTGGAGGGCAGGGTCGAACTGCTGCGGCGGGTCGGCAAGGAGGACACAGTTCTTTCGGTGATGAGCAGGCCCGGCCAATGGGCGGGCGGATTCCGGGCCTGGGACAGCCACGGCGTCTACCTGGCAACAGCCCGGGCGGCATCGGACGGACTGATGTTGGCGGTGGGCGCGGCCGAGCTCAGAGCGTTGGCCGATGCGTGGTTCCCGTTCGGCGTCCACTTCATCACCGGCCTGGTCGGCACCGTCCGCAACATCGAGTCGGTGGCCAGGCAGCGGGAGGCGCTGGTCGCTCTCGGCACCCTCGCGGCCGGCATCGCGCACGAGATCAACAACCCGGCGTCCGCGGCGGCACGCGCCGTCGACGCGCTGGAGGAGAGCTGCGCAACCCTGCTCGCCTCGCTCGGGCAACTGGCGCGTGGTCGGTGCGGTCAAGTCGTATGCACACCTTGATCGCGCCTCGCTGCAGCCGACACAGGTGGCGAAGGGACTGGACAGCACGCTGGTGATGCTCGGCCACAAGCTCGCGGACGGGGTGACGGTGGTGCGGGACTACGGCGCCGATGTACCGCTGATCGAGGCCAATGTCGGCGAGCTCAACCACGCTCCGGCCCGCCGGATCGGAGCCGGCGGGCGGTCACCCGCCGAAGGACGGGTGACCGCGCCGCAGAACGACCGGTGCGGAGCGTTCAGGGAATCCCGATGGCCGGAATCACGACCGGCGGCAGCGTCGGGTCCAGGACCTCGGCCTGCGACACCCCGGTCGGCGTCAGGATGTCCACCGCCTTGGGCACCGTCGCCGGATCGACCGCACAGATCGGACCACTGGCGTCGGGCCCGCAGACCCCGAACTTGTAGCCCTCGCCCGTTGGCGTGAAGCCACGCGCCTGATCCGGCTCGAAGCCATCCTGCCCGGTCAGCACGACCGCGATACTCCAACCACTGGACGGTGTTCCGCCGAGTGCGTCCTTGGGCACCGTGATCGTGATGTACCGCGTCGGTTCAACGCCCCTGATCGAGGCCGTGCCCACTGTCGCGCCGGAGCCGTTGATGAACCGTTGCCCGAAGCCCTGCGCCTCGATCAGCCTGTTCCAGCCCGTTTCCAGGGCGTAGTTCCGGCCGGGGAAGGACGCGGCGGTGGACGTCGGGCCGCCGTCCGGGTTGGTGATGTAGAGATCGACCAGTTGGGCGCCCAGCGGGCTGCCGAAGGTCGGCGACAGATTCGCCGTCTGGACCCGGAAGACAATGTTGCTGCCGGCGTCGTAGATCTGGAAGTTGCGCAGATCGTAGGCACCCGGGTGGAAATCGGCCGCCGTCGGGTAGACGTAGGTGCCCGGCCCGTTGTCGTCACCGGCCGGGTCCGTCACCTCGGTGATCAGCGTGCCCGGTACCACGTCGTTGACGACGGTCAGCTGCGCGAATCCGGTTGCACCGGTGGGCGTCGTCGCCACCGCGGTGATCGCCAGCGTCCCGGCCGGCGGGGTCAACTGCACCGAATATGACCCGGTGCCGTCCGCGGTCGCGGTTCCTGCGGCGACGGCGCCCTCGTTGTCGGTGTTGACCGCGAGGACGTCGACCGTCGCACCGGGCGAGGCGGTGCCGGTGACCGTCAGCGGCGCATTGGGAATGAGCGCGCCGTCCGCGGGGCTGTCGATGGTCACCGTGGTTGCCGCGGGCGGTGCCTGGTCGATGTACCGCGTCGTGGTGTCCTGCGGCGTCTCGCTGACCGAGTTCGTCCGGATGTTGGTGGAGAGCCGGACGAACGACGCGGCCGACCAGGTGAGCGGGGACGCGCTGCCCGCCGCCTTGCCGTTCTGGAACCCGATGGACGCGCATTCGGGAGCGGTGCCGAACGGCGACGCCGGAACGGTGCCGTTCTCCCAGGCCTGCTCCGGGATCAGCCCGACACCGGACGCGGTCCTGGCCATCCCCAGCCACAGCCCCGTCGCCGCCGCCGCATTGTCGGTCGCGATCTCGTGCTCTCCGCGCTCCGCCGACAGGACCGGCCACACGTGGCCGGAGCCCTTGTTCTGCGGCTGGGTGTCGCACACGCCCGCCCACGGCTTGCCTTCGATCGTGCATTCCGTCGGATCACCGACATGGCAGTCCCCGTAACCGTCCTCGGTGCCCGGCGTGTCCACGCCGTAGCGGTAGAAGCCCTTCCCGCTGCTCGTCTTCTTCCCGATCACCCGATCCACCAACGGCAGGGTCGCAGCAACATCGGGATCATCGGCCGGCAGGACCCCCAGCCGCGGCAGTTCCAGGAAACCGGCATCGATGACGGCACGCTGATCCGCGTCGGGGCCGCCGTTGCCGAGGTTGTAGACCGTGTCCAGGTTGGGATCGCCGGACTTCGAGAGCCGGATGAAGTACGGATCCTTGCTCAGCGGGCCGTTGGTCGTCACGGTCCACTTCTTGACGTTGCGCTGGTAGTGGTCCGCCGTGGCCCGGTAGACCCGGGCGCCGACGGCGTCACCGTTGAGTTCGGCGATCGCACCGGCAGCGGTCAGGCCGGCGATCTCGGCGGCGATCGTCGACGGCGAGTACCCGCTCTGCTCCTCCCAACGTTCCGAGCCGAACGACGGACCACGGGAGACGACGAAGTCGGCGGCGCGCTTGATGTGCGCCTCATAGAACGCCTTGTCGGTCAGCCCGACGGTCCGGGCCATCAGGATCGGGTACGCCACCTCGTCCAGCTGGGTGCCGAACGAATCGGGGGCCGTCTTGCCGTTGATCAGGCTGTTCCGCGGCATCGAGCCGTCCGGCAGCTGCTGCCGTTCGAACAGGAACCGCACCGTCGCCTTGGCGGTGCTGACGTCGCCGGTGGCCAGCAGTCCGGTGAAGGTTTCGTACAGGTCGCGGGCGAAAACCTCGCGATAGGAACCGAAGTAGGTCAGCGCCGGGTCACCGGCCTGGACAGCCTGGCCCCAGGGGCTGGCCAGGGACGCCACGATGGCACCCGGGTAGGTCTTGTCCTCGCTGGCCTTGAGCACGTTGGCCGACAGGTAGTACGTCGCGGCGAGCTGGTTGCGCTGCGCCTTGGAGGTCCCGGACGGACTGGCCGGCGGCTTGAGCTTCCTGTCGTACTGTTGCCAGCCCTGCTGGTAGCTCTTCAGCATCCGACCGGCATCCGACCGCGCGGTCAGTCCGGCGGTGGCGATCGCGGTGGCCTTGCTCGCCCCGAACCCGAGCGCCAGGGTGGCCGGCCGGCCGCCGTTCACGTCCAGCTGAGCGGTCTGGACAACGTTGCCCTGGGTGGCCGTGCTGTAGCTGGTGGACAGCCGCCGGGCGGCGTCGAGTTGCGCCAGGCCGTCACTGCCGGTCCCGGCATAACCGCTGGACGCCTTGAGAAATGGGCGATCCGCCCGCAGCGCGGCGTACACCGGGGTCGCGTAGTCGCGGTTCGCGGCGATGGTCTCGGTCTTGGTGTCGATCGACACCGGCACGGGTGAACCGGTGCTGGTGTCGATGATCGCGTCATCGGCGCCCGCGTTCTGCTCCGCGCCACCACCGCCGCCGTTGCCGTTGATGGTTCCGTCGAAGCGGGCGTAGAGCTGGTAGCGCGGGTTGCCCTTGGCCGCCTTCAGGCGGGTACGCATCACGACGCTGTTGTGCTGCGGGTCGGTGAAGTAATCGGTGGTCAGCGTGTAGCGCCGGTCCTTGTCGGTCGACGTCACCCGGCAGGCCATCCCGGAGGCGTCCAAAGCCTTGACCTGGTAGGTCATGTCACGCGACTGCAGGTCGGTGAAGGTCTTCCCGTCGGTGACGATGAACTGCAGCGTTTCGTTGTTGGTGTTGTCGACGGTCGGGTAGTAGACGTCGGAGAGCACACCGTTCGCCACGGTGAACCACACCTTCGACGTGCCGTTCCGCGCGGTTCCCAGGCAGTCCTTCCGGGCCAGCCCGAAGTGCGACATCACCCCGGGGCCACCGGGCGCCGGCGCTGGTCCGGCTTCCGCCGCAGGGACGACAAGCAGGCTGGTGGCCACCAGTGCGGTGGACGTGGCGAGCGTGACAAGTCGGGAGAATCGGCGCATGGCAAGGCCTTCCGCGAGTGGTGACCGACGCAGGCAAGGACACGCCATGCGGGAAATCACCGCCCGCCACCACTCTGTTACCGCGGCCGGATCTGGCGTAGCTCACCCCCTGGGCCGCCCGCTGTCAAGACCCACGCCCGCCCGAGTGTTGTTTCTTGTCCTGGTTTCCCGTTTCATCCATGGTGGGAGCAGGGATCCACACCAGGGGGCGGAACGGATGGCGCAGGACAATCACCTCTCAGCACGAGGTCAGCTCCTCCGGCGGCGGTTGACCCGCCGGGACGCACTGCGGATCGGCGGTGTCCTCGGGTTGGGATCCATCGCCGCCGCCTGCTCCACCGGCCAGAGCTCCGGAACCGCGACGTCCGGATCGACGGTCGCAACGGGTTCGACCGCTGCGCCGAGCGGTGCACCGGTCGCAGCGTCGGCCACGGTCACCTCTCCTGCTTCTCCCGGGACAGCGGTCGCGCTCGATGCGGCAACCGTCAAGACCCTGGATGCGATCTTCGACAAGACCTTCGCAGCGACCGGCCTGGCCGGCCTGGCCGCCGGGGTATGGATCGGACCCGATGCGTGGCAACGCACGGCCGGGTACGCGGACCTGTCCACCAAGGAGCCCTTCCGGGCCGCCGACCACGTCCGCATCGCGAGCATCACCAAGTCGTACACGGCCACGGCCGTGCTCCAGCAGGTCGATGCGGGCGATCTCGCGCTGACCGACACGCTCGAATCCTTCGTGCCGGGGGTGGCCAACGGCACGAAGATCACCATCAAGGATCTGCTGGCGATGACCTCGGGGATCTATGACTTCACCTCCGACGAGAAGTTCCTCGCCGCGTTCGACGCCGACCCCACGATGCCCTGGTCCGACGAACAGACACTGGAGATCATCGCCCGGCACGACCCGCTGTTCGCGCCCGGCAGCCAGGTGTCGTATTGCGACTCGAACTACGCGCTGCTGGGAATGGTGCTGCACAAGGTCACCGGCCGGGCGGCCGGAGAGGTGATCACCGCCGGGGTTCTCGACAAGCTGGCCCTGCCGCAAACCTCCTACCCGACAACGATCTCCCTGCCGGATCCCCATCCCACCGGGTACGTGCCGCCGGTGACCGACCCCAACGCTCCGTTCGACAACGCCGCGCAGCCACCGAAGGTGGTCACCGAACTCAACCCGGCGGTGCCCTCCACCGCCGGGGCGATGATCTCGAACCTGGATGACCTGCGGGCCTGGGGCACCGAACTCGCGTCGGGCTCGTTGCTCGAGCCGAAGACACAGGCCGCCAGGCTCGACTACCGGCCGTTCCCCGGGCAGAAGATCCGCATCGGTTACGGGCTCGGCTGCGAACGGCTGAACGAGTTCATCGGGCACAACGGCGCCGTCCTGGGGTTCAGCAGCGTCGTGATGCGCCGACCGCAGGCCGACGTCACCATCGCCGCGGTCGCCAACGAGTCGACGAACTCCACCACCCCGACGTCGTCCTTCGCCTACGCCGTGATCAAGGAGCTCTACCCCGACCAGTGGGTGTGACCAACCATCGCCGGCCGGTGTCGCCACAGGCTCGGCCCGTCGTCGCGGCGCAGTATCGGCAGCCGGCGTTCACCCTTGGATCAGCCGGAAGTCGCCCACTTGGTCGATACTGTCTGACGTGTTGATCCGTGAGAATTTCCGCGAGTACCTCGACCATCTGCTGCACGACGGTTACTCCGTCCGGCACGACGAGCATGGCTCCGACCCGGACCTCATCGATCCCGGCGGCAATCCGATCGAGACCTGGCGGGAGAGCTACCCGTATCCAGACCGGCTCGACCGGGAGATCTACGAGACCGAGAAGTACGCATTGCAGATCGAGCTGCTCAAGTTCCAGTACTGGGCCCAGGACACCGGCACCAAGCACGTCATCCTGTTCGAGGGTCGTGACGCAGCCGGCAAGGGCGGCACCATCAAGCGGTTCATGGAGCATCTGAACCCGCGCGCCGCCCGGGTCGTCGCGCTGAACAAGCCGACCGAGACCGAACTCGGCCAGTGGTACTTCCACCGCTACATCCAGCATCTGCCCACCGCCGGCGAGATCGTGCTGTTCGACCGGTCCTGGTACAACCGGGCCGGTGTCGAACGGGTCATGGGATTCTGCTCGGACCGCGACTACGAGATCTTCCTGCGGCAGGCCCCGATGTTCGAGGAGATGCTCATCGAGAGCGGGTTCTCGCTGACCAAGCTGTGGTTCTCCGTCACCCAGTCCGAGCAGCGGACCCGCTTCGCGATCAGGCAGATCGATCCGGTGCGGCGGTGGAAACTGTCCCCGATGGACATCGAGTCGCTCGACCGGTGGGACAAGTACAGCGCCGCCAAGGACGCGATGGTGCTGAACACCGACACCGACCACGCCCCGTGGACGTCCATCAAGAGCAACGACAAGAAGCGCGCCCGGATCAACGCCATGCGGTTCTTCCTCAACCAGTTCGAGTACGAGGACAAGGACACGGCAGTCGTCTATCCCGCGGACCCGCTGATCGTGGTCCGCAGCAGGGAATCGGTCCAGGACTGATCGCCGTGGCCAGAGGAGTGGTGACCCCGGTACCGGACGAGAAGGGTCTGATCGCAGCCGCTCTCAAACTGGCCAGAAAGCTGCTGCGCAAGGAACTCCCGGAGCGCTGGCAGCACACCCAGGGGGTGGCCCGGCGGGCGGCCGAGTTGGCCGTGACGGTGCCCGAGCAGGATCGGGCGGTGCTGATCGCGGCGGCGTGGCTGCATGACATCGGTTATGCCCCAGCCATTCAGCAGACCGGTTTCCACCCACTGGACGGCGCCCTGTACCTGCGGGCGGAGGGCTGGGACGAGCGGGTCACCGCGCTGGTCGGTCAGCACTCCGGGGCACGGTTCGTGCCGGCCGAGCGCGGATTCGGGCCGACGATGGCCGAGTTCCCGTTCACCGAGGACGCCGTGTCCGACGCGCTGACCGCGGCGGACCAGACCGTCGGTCCGCACGGCCGCCGGATGACGGTGCCCTACCGGATCGCGGAGGCCATCGCGCGGCACGGGCCGGACTCGCCGAATGCACCTGCGAGGGTCGAGCGGATCCCGTACCTGCTGGCGGCGGCGGAGCGGGTGGAGCAACGGCTCGCCGATGCCCGGCGCGCGGCGGCAACGCAAGCCAAGGCCGTCGCCGATGCCAAGGCCCAGCGGACCAAGCGGGCTGCGACGGACACCACCGAGCCCCGGGCCGCGATGGCCGAGCACTCGGTACCTGATCTCCCGGGTCCTGATCACCTCACGCCCGACGCCACGACGTCCCACGGTGCCCTCGAGCAGCCCGCCTGATCATCGGCGCCATGTGTGCGGATTCACCGGTCGGCAACCCGGTCCGGTCGAGCGCGTCCTCCGACGGATCGGAAATCCGATTCGCTACCCGAAGGGACTCCATGACCTCCCGCAGGATCGCTGTGAAGCGGCCGAAGCCCTCGTCCGACGACTCCGCGCACGCCACCGCCTTGATCAGGATCGGCGCGCCCACCGCGTGCCCGACGTGTGGCTCGCATACCCGCCCGGCCGACACCCGTGACGGCTGGGTGTGCCTGAACGCGGACTGCGTCTGGTCGCGTTAGCCGGTGCAACTCGGCGGCCGGGGTTTCCACGGCGGCCGCCGCGTGCCAGGCTGACCGCTGTCAGAAATGCACCGCAAGGAGGCCGGCATGCCCATCCGTTCCGAACCGTGGCCGCAGGGCACGCCGTGCTGGGTGGATCTCGGTGCGCCTGACGTCGCGGCCTCCACCGCCTTCTACGGCGCCGTCCTGGGCTGGTCCTTCGTCGACAGCGGCGAGGAATACGGGCACTACACGATGTGCCAGGTGAACGGATCCGACGCGGCCGGGATCGGCCCGAAACAGGATCCGAACCAGCCGACCGTGTGGACCGTGTACTTCGCCAGCGACGACGTCGATGCCACGGCGGCTTCGGTCACGGCGAGCGGCGGGACCGTGCTGGCAGAGCCGTTCGACGTCGGCGGCAATGGCCGGATGGCGGTGGCGATGGACCCGGCGGGCGCCGCATTCGGGATATGGCAGGCGGGCGGCACCATCGGATCGCAGATCTACAACGAGCCCGGCGGCCTGACCTGGGAGGACGCCCGGCTGAACGACGTGGAGGCCGGGCGGCAGTTCTACACCGCGGTCTTCGGGTACACCTACCAGCCACTGCCCGGCGCCCCCGGGGACTACACCCTCTTCACACTCGGGGCTGATCCGCTGGGCGGCATCGGCGACATGATGGGCGCCCCGGCCGGAACGCCGTCGCACTGGCTGCCATATTTCTCCGTCCCGGACACGGACGCGGCGGTCGCGGTGGCGACCAACGGCGGCGGGGCACTGCTCGCCGACCCGATGGACAGCCCATTCGGCCGGATGGCCTTCCTGACCGATCCCGACGGAGCACGGTTCGCGCTGGCCGGACCTCCCGCGACCTCCTGACGGCCGCCACCTGACATCCGGCTCGCTGCGCCCCGGCGAGCCCGGGGGCAAGGGCTGCCAGGATCGCAGCCATGAGCGGTCCGGACGGCGTCATCACCCTCTCCGATGGCCGGCGGCTGGCGTATGTGGACACCGGTGCCCGCGACGGCTTGCCTGTGTTCAGCTGCCACGGCGGTCTGAGTTCCCGGCTGGACATCGCGCCGGCGGGGAAGACCGCCACCGAGCTCGGCGTCCGGATCATCTCCGCTGACCGGCCGGGGGTCGGCGGCTCGGACCCACAGCCGGGCCGAACCGTCCTCGACTGGCCCACCGACGTCGCCGCACTCGCCGACCACCTGGGTGTGGGACGTTTCGCCGTGCTGGGCTGGTCGGCGGGCGGCACGTACGCGATGGCCTGCGCAGCAGCCCTCCCCGGGAGGGTCACCAGGCTGGGCCTGGTCGCCAGCGTGGTGCCGCCGGATTGGCCGGGCATGAAGCGCGAGATCAACCGGATGGATCGCAGCTTCATGGCGCTGTCCCACGCGGGCGCGCCGATCGAACGGGGCGTGTTCGCGATGATGCGGGCCTACGCCCACCGGTCGCCGGCGGCCTTCGCCAGGCGCTCCGGCGCTCCTGCCGACGTCGCGGCCCAGGTCGGCGCTGCACTCACCCAGGGCCTGGTCGACACCTCCGGCGTGGTGCACGAATACCGCCTCCTGGATCGGCCGTGGGGCTTCGACCCCTCTTCGATCACCGTCGCCACGCATGTCTGGCAGGGCACCGCCGACGCACTGGTTCCGGAGCGGTGGGGCAGCCGTCTGGCGGCCGCCATTCCCGGTGCGGAGCTCATCGTGGTCGAGGGCGCGACGCACTTCCTGTGGTACGGACGATGGGCCGACATCCTCGGCCGGTTGACCGGGCCCTGACGACCCCACCCGCGATGACCGTCACCTGGGCGCCGAGGTGTGGCCAGTGGGGCCGGATCGCCCTCAGACGTTGCGTTTGATGAAGTCCAGGGCCGCTCGGGCGACGTCGGGCCAGCCTGAGTCGATGGTCAGGGAGTGTCCTCGTCCGGCCATCTCCAGGTATTCGGTGACGCCGGGGTTGTGTTGCTGGTGCCGGAAACTCGCGGTGCTGATGGACGGTGGGATGGTGTTGTCCTTCTCACCCGCGATGATCAGCAGCGGGCCCCGCTCGGGGTTGTCGACGTCGACCTTGGCCTCTGTGAAGGGATTCAGGTTCGCCAGCACGTCCTGGAACAGTGGGACGCCCGACGCGGCGACATGGTAAGTGTCGTAGAGGTTTCGGGCCTCTGCCTCGGGGAGGTTGTTGGCCCAGCTGTAGGTGAACTCTTCGAAGGTCAGAGCGATCGCCCGCCCGCGGTTGGCCGGGTTGCGCAAGATCGGCGCACCCGCTCGGATCGAGGTGAGCGGGACGTTGAGCACACCCCGGAATGGGGCCGCGTCGATGGCCACGGTTGCCGCGGCCACCCCCGTCCCGGCCAGCTTCTGCACGATGAGCCCGCCGAACGAGTGGCCGATCAGGGCCGGTTTGCGCTCGAGGAGCGAGATGGCCTCGGCGTAATGATCGGTGACGGCGCCGATCATCTTGCGCGCGAACACCTCTGGATCCTCCCGTCCCTCCGCGACCGTCTCGGGATCGTCCGGCCAGCCGGGGGCTACGGCGACCAACCCGTTCTCTTCGATGAGGGTCCGCCACGGATCCCAGCTGCTGGAGAGCAACCAGAGCCCATGCACAAGGATGACCGGCTGCCGGCCGAGTTCGTTGGCCCGGTTGATGTCGTGTCGTTCGTGACCGGTCAGCGACATGGCCTGCCTCCGTTGCATGGGCGGATCGTTGTTGCGGCAGACAGTAGGGGCATCGTCCGCGCAGGTCTTGAACAAATCTGCTGCCGGTTGTGCCGGACAGGAAACGAGCGCTTCCCCGGACAGGGCAGCTGTGCGACAGTCGCCTCATGGGCACGAACGTCGGCGGCCTGAATGCGCGGGGCATGGACGTGCAGGTCACCGCCCTGTCCCCTGCAGACAGGCTGGCAGCCATGCGGGCCTACATGCTCGGCTGGCGCCTGCCGATGGATCTGCGCCCGCACCGCCCCCTGGACGTCTCGGCGAAGTCCCAGAGCAGCGACCTCGGTAGCAGCTGCCTGCTCAGCACCACCGGCTCCGGCGCAACGGTGGTACGCGGCGACACGCTTGCCCGCGACGACACGACACCGCAGCTGGTGCTGTCGGTGCTGGGCAGTGGGAGCAGCGTCGTCACCCAACATGAGCGAACCGCCCACCTGCGGCCCGGCGATCTGGTCGTCTACGTGTCGACCGCGCCCTACCGGATCACCTTTCCGCAGGGCACGACGCGGCATTCGCTGATGATCCGGCTCGATGACCTCGGTCTGCGGTCCCGCCTGGTGAATCACCTGGCGGCGCGACCTTTCGGTCCCGGAGATCCGTTGACCCGACTGGTGTCCTCGTATCTGCTGCAGCTGGCCTCGGTGGCCCCTCGGCTACCCGGCGTCTCCCGGGACGCCGTCGAAGAACCCGCAATCAGTCTCGCCCGAGCCCTGCTGACCTCGGCGGCTGGTGACGACCCGGCCCGGGACCCGCTGGGCAGCAGCCTGGAGGCGCGGCTGGTCGAATACCTCCGGCAGAACTTCACCGACCGGGAAATCACCGCCCAGAAGCTCGCCACCGTCCACGGGATTTCCGAACGCCACCTGTACACCGTGCTTGCCCGAGCAGGAATCACGCTCCGACCGTGGCTGCGGGAACGACGTCTCGCGGCGGCCGCCGATGCACTGGCCAGGCCGGGTGGTCACCGGCTCGGTATCGCCGCCGTCGCCCACCGTTGGGGATTCGCGGACCACGCCCACTTCACCCGGGAATTCCGGAAACACTTCGGAATGACCCCCACAGAATGGCGCAGCCGCTCCGCCGGACAGATCTGAGGACGAGTAGATCGGTTGAGAACCCCAGGGCGGTCGGCAACGAGTCCGTCATGGCAGAGGCGGCTGCGGCCGAACTGACTCTCGGACATCCGCTGACCAGCCTTGATGTCCGTACCGACCACACACACGCCGGACTTGGCTAAGGTGTCCGGTGCACGATCAGAGCGGGTATGCAGCGCGGGAATGAAGGGGCGAGACCAGCAATGAGCACCGAGGCCGTGTCGACCGAGACCATCGAATTCCAGGCGGAGGCCCGTCAGCTGCTACAGCTGATGATTCATTCCATCTACTCGACGAAGGACGTCTTCCTTCGCGAGCTGATCTCGAACTCCTCGGACGCCCTGGACAAGCTGCGGATGGCCGCCTACCAGGACAAGGAATTGCAGGTCGACACGAGCGACCTGCACATCGAACTGGACACGGACCAGGCCGAGCGGACCCTCACCCTCCGCGACAACGGCATCGGGATGACCCGCGACGAGGTGGTCGACCTGATCGGCACCATCGCGAAGTCCGGGACGGCCGAATTGCTCGGCAAGCTCCGGCAGGCCAGGGAGGCGGGCGGTGGTTCGGAGCAGGCGACGGCCGACCTGATCGGCCAGTTCGGCGTGGGTTTCTACTCCAGCTTCATGGTCGCCGACCGCGTCGTGCTGATCACCCGGAAGGCGGGCACGTCCGCCGGTGTGCGTTGGGAGTCCACCGGCGAGGGCACCTACACGGTGTCCGAATTGGCAGACGCGCCGCAGGGCACGTCCGTCACCCTGCACCTCAAGCCTGAGGACGTCGACGACGCGATGCACGACTTCGCCGATCCGGCGACCGTTCGCGGCATCGTCAAGCGGTACTCGGACTTCATCACCTGGCCGATCCGGATGGCACCGGTCGGGACCGGCACGGACGGTGACGAGGACGGTGGACAGGACGACGGCGAGCCGGAGGTGATCAACTCCCGGAAGGCGTTGTGGGCACGGCCGCAAAGCGAGGTGTCCGAGGAGGAATACACCGAGTTCTACCATCACGTCAGCCACGACTGGCAGCCGCCGCTGGAGACGATCCGGCTCTCGGCGGAGGGCACATTCGAGTACCAGGCGCTGCTGTTCCTGCCCAGCCACGCGCCGATGGACCTGTTCATGCGGGACGGCAAGCGCGGCGTCCAGCTGTACGTCAAACGGGTCTTCATCATGGACGACTGCGAGGCGCTGGTTCCCGAGTACCTGCGGTTCGTCAAGGGCGTCGTCGACGCGAACGACCTGTCGCTCAACATCTCCCGCGAGATCCTGCAGCAGGACCGGCAGATCCAGCTGATCCGTAAGCGCCTGGTCAAGAAGGTGTTGTCGACGGTGAAGTCGATGATCGAGGGCGAACCGGAGAAATATGCGACGTTCTGGACGGAAATGGGCCGCGCCGTCAAGGAAGGGCTGCTCTCCGACCACGACAACCAGCAGGCGATCCTGGAGATCTGCTCCTTCGCGTCCACTTTCGACCGGGACAAGCCCACGACGCTGCGCGAGTACGTGGAGCGGATGCCGGAGGGCCAGGACGCCATCTACTACGTCACCGGTGAGTCCCGGGCGGCGCTGGAGAACTCTCCGCACATGGAGGCCTTCCGCGCCAAGGGCTACGAGGTGTTGCTGTTGACCGACCCGGTCGATGAGGTCTGGGTCGATGCGGTGCCGTCCTTCGAGGAGAAACAACTGACCTCGATCGCCCGCGGCGAGGTGGATCTCGGCGGTGACGATGTCGACGAGGACACCAGGAAGGGCTTCGAGCCGTTGCTGGGCGCAATGGCGTCGACGCTGTCCGACGACGTCAAGGAGGTCCGGCTGTCGCACCGGCTCGTCGATTCCGCCGCGGTGCTGGTCGGCGATCCGGGCGACCTGACCCCCACGCTCGAGAAGATGTACAGGGCGATGGGTCAGGAACTTCCGAAGGTGAAGCGGAACCTCGAGCTGAACCCGACGCACCCGCTGATCACCGGACTGCAGGCCGCGTACGAGGCACGAGCCGATGACCCCGCGCTGGCCGACACCACCCGGCTGCTGTACGGGATGGCGTTGCTGGCCGAAGGCGGAGAGCTCGCCGAGCCGGCTGCTTTCGTGTCGCTGCTGTCGAAGCGGCTGCAGAGCACGCTGTCCTGATCGGCGATCAGGTGGGCGTTCCGGGTCAGGTCGGACGGGTCACCGCACGGCTCGGCACACCGCGATGATGCCGATCATTGCCTGCAGTGCCGCATCCGGCACGAACGGTACAACTGTCACTGCTCGTTCACCGTCAGTTGTTTCGCAGTGCTCGATGACGTGACATGCTGCCCCCCGGCCGGGATCTCGCCGGAACAACTCGTGGTGGGAGCAACGGATGCGACGACGGAGTCCGCTGGCTGTCGTGGTGGTGGCCGGCCTGGTGGCCGGCTTCGTGGTGGTCAGCGGTCCCCCGGCCGCGGGGGCGGCGGCTGTGGCGCCTGCCGAGGGGACGGTGTTCGTCAACGAGATCCACTACGACAACGTCGGTGACGACACCGGGGAAGCCATCGAGCTGGCCGGGCCGGCCGGCACGGACCTGACCGGCTGGTCGTTGGTGCTCTACAACGGCACGGGTGGCGCCCCGTACAGCAGCACCGACCTGGGCGGGGTGATCCCCAACCAGAGCAACGGCTTCGGCGTCCTCAGCTTCGGCTACCCGTCCAACGGGATCCAGAATGGGGCACCCGACGGTGTCGCGCTTGTCGACGCGTCCGCAACCGTCGTGCAGTTCCTCTCCTATGAAGATGCACCGTTCACGGCGGTGGGTGGTCCGGCCGACGGGCTCACCAGCACCGACATCGGGGTGACCGAGTCGTCGTCGACACCGGTCGGGGCGTCGCTCGGGCTGACCGGCACCGGCCGTACGTACGCCGAGTTCAGCTGGGCCGCAACGACAGCGAGCTCGTTCGGCACGGTGAACCCGGGACAGACCTTCGGCGATCCGGAAACTGGCGTCGACCCGTGCACGATCCCGGTCACCCACCGCATCGGCGACGTGCAGGGTCCCGGGACGGCGAGCCCGCTCAATGGGCACACGGTGACGGTCGAGGGTGTGGTGGTCGGGGATTTCCAGGGTGCCGGCCAACTGGGCGGTGTGTTCCTGCAGGCGTCGGACGGCGACCCCGCCACCTCGGACGGCATCTTCGCCTCCACTCCTGCGACACTGCCACTGGCGACGGGCGACGTGGTGCGGGTCTCCGGGACCGTCCGCGAGGATTTCGACCTGACCCAGATCGCGTCGTCGGCCATCGGGGACTGTGACGACGCCGCGGTTCCGGCGGCCACCGTGCTCAGGCTGCCCGCCGGACCGGATGCCCGCGAGCGACTGGAAGGAATGCTGGTCGCGCTGGACCAGCCCGTGACGGCCACCGAGTCGTTCACCCTGGCACGGTTCGGTGAACTGGTGGTGTCCGCGGGCGGCCGGCTGTTCCAGCCGACGAACGGCGGTACCCCGGACGACGCGGCGGAACAGGCCGCCAACGATGCCCGCAGCCTGGTGATCGACGACGGCCGCTCCGTGTCCAACCCCGCGACGGTGCCGTTCACCGACGTCGACGGACAGGTGATCAGGCTCGGCGACACGCTCACCGGCGTCGTCGGGGTGCTGTCCTACGACTTCGGCGTGTACCGGCTGCAGCCGACGGCCGACCCGGTCGTCACCCGAACCAACCCGCGGCCCGCTGCGCCCGACCCGGTCGGCGGCAACGTCCGGGTGGCCAGCTTCAACGTGCTGAACTACTTCACCACCATCGACCTGCCGGGTGCGGTCACCGAAAGCGGGGACGACCCGCGCGGTGCGGACAGCGCGCTGGAGTTCCAGCGGCAGCGGGCCAAGATCGTCGCCGCCATCACGACACTGGACGCCGACGTCGTCGGGCTGATGGAGATCGAGAACGACAGTGACGACCGGGCTGTCGAGGATCTGGTCGCCGCGCTGAACGCCGCGGCCGGCAAGCGTCGGTATGCCACCATCGAGGAACCCGGCAAGGGCCTGTTCGGGACCGACGCGATCAAGGTGGCAATGATCTACCAGCCGTCCCGGGTGGTTCCGATGGGGCGGGCGGTCACCACCACCGACCCGGCCTTCGCCAACGCGCGGTTCCCGCTTGCCCAGCGGTTCCGGCCGGCCAAGGGCGGCCGGCCGTTCTGGATGGTGGTCAACCACTTCAAGTCCAAGGGCTGCGGAACTCCGGCGCCGACCGGCGCGAACGCCGACCAGGGTGACGGGCAGGGCTGCTTCAATGCCGACCGGGTCGCGCAGGCGAGGGCGCTGGCACGGTTCGCCAGGTCGCTGGACGGCCCGGATGTGATGGTGGTCGGCGACCTCAACTCCTACGGCGACGAAGACCCGATCGACGTGCTCAAAGCCGCCGGCTTCGTCGACCTGATCGAAACCCGGCTGGCCGAGAGCGACCGCTACTCCTATGTTTTCGATGGGCAGGCGGGCTACCTGGACCAGGCGCTGGTCACCCGGCAGCTGGCCCGACGGATCACCGGGGTGGACATCTGGCACATCAACGCCGACGAGGCACTGTTCCAGGACTACAACACCGAGTTCAATCCGCCCGGGTTCTACCAACCCGATCCCTACCGGTCGTCGGATCACGACCCGGTCCTGATCGGGGTGGCAAGGAACCCCGGCAGGCACTGACTCCCGCCAGGGCTGACGCTGCCGATTCGCGGCCGGGCGGGCGGTAGGTTGCCGTTGTGGCACCCGATTCCCCGGCGGAACTGCTCGTCCTGCACGCAGTCCGCATCCAGGGCATGACGAACACCGCCGGCGTCGCCCGGCGATACGGCTTGGCCGCCGATCTGGTCGAGGAACTGCTCCTGGACGACGAGGCCCGCGGCTGGGTGCAACGGGTGGCGTTCGCGGATCTTTCCGGATGGACGCTCACCGGTGCCGGTCGAAGGGAGGGCGAGCGACTCCTCGCCGAGGAGCTGCGCAGCGCCGGCGCGCGCACGATTTTCGAGCACGCCTACAGCTCCTTTCTCCTGCTCAACGGCCGACTGCTCTCGCTGATGACCAAGTGGCAGATCCGCCCGCAGCCGTGGGATGCGCTGGCCGCCAACGACCACACCGACTGGAAATGGGATGAGGACGTCCTCAGGAGCCTTCGGTACCTGGTGCGCGGGCTACGCCCGATCGGTGACGATCTGACCCAGGCACTGACCCGGTTCGCCTCCTACCCGCAGCGATTCGCCGCCGCGTTGGACCGCGTCGATCGCGGCGAGCGGAAGTGGGTCGACGAAACCAGGATCGACTCCTGTCACACGGTGTGGTTTGAACTGCACGAGGACCTGCTTGCCACGCTGGGCCTCGAACGCGGCCCGGAACCGTCACCGGCCGGATGACCACTGACCCGCCGGACGGAGCATTCGGTCGGCACGGTCAGCCGTCGCGACATTGCTGCGCCGATGGACCGGTCCAGCCGGTGATCACCGCTTCAGAACATGAGCTGTCGTACAGCAACGTCAGAAGTTCAGGAACGTTGATCACCGAGGGCGGTATTCGACTCTGAGCGGGTCGACGTCAGCAGGGTTTCGTCCGATCGGCTGATCCGGAGTGCTGCACGTTGCACGGCGCGGCTTCCGCTGCCAAGCTGAGACCAGAAACTCCACAAGTGTTGAATTCTTTCGGAGGACGGCGACATGGTCCGATCGATGCTCGATCCGCAGCGCCCGCCCGAATCACGGCACCATGCACTGGTCCTGGACCTCGCCGAGGTGTCGACCGATCGGCTCCCCGAGGTCGGGGGAAAGGCGGCCAACCTCGGCGAACTGATGCGCAGCGGGTTCGACGTCCCCGAAGGCTTCTGTGTGACGACCGCCGCCTACCGGCGGATAATCCGGGGCACTGCCGTCGAGGATGGAGCAGGCACCGACGCCGACGCCGCCCGGGCGGCCATCCTCGCGGCGACGATGCCCACCGACGTTCGCGATGCCATCCGAGATGCCCATCGGCGCATGGGTTCCGGCTCCGAACCGGTTGCCGTGCGGTCCTCCGCGACCGCAGAAGACCTCCCCGGCGCGAGTTTCGCAGGGCAGCAGGACACCTACCTGGACGTCACCGGGGTCGACCACGTGCTGGACGCCGTGCAGCGGTGCTGGGCGTCGCTCTGGACCGACCGTGCCGTCGCGTACCGCGCCGCGCAGGGGATCCAGGGCAGCGGGATCGCACTCGCGGTGGTGGTGCAGCGGATGGTCGACGCCCGCAGCGCCGGTGTGCTGTTCACCGCGGATCCGGTCACCGGGCGGCGTCGGCAAGCGGTGATCGATGCGGCACCGGGGCTGGGCGACGCCGTGGTGTCCGGCTCCGTCGATCCGGATCATTTCGTCGTGGACACCGCGACGGGCGCCGTGACGGAGCGGCGGCGCGGCGGCACGGCGGAGTTCTGCCTGACCGATCGGCAGGTGCGCGAACTCGCCGCCCTGGGCGATCGGGTCGAACGGTCCTTCGGGCGACCGCAGGACATCGAATGGGCCTTCGACCCGACCGGGCACCTTTGGCTCGTCCAATCCCGTCCGATCACCACCCTGTTCCCGGTACCGACACGCCGGAAGGCTCTGTCGGACAAGGAGGTTCGGGCCTTCTTCTGCGTGAGCCTGGCGCAGGGGCTGCACCGGCCGATCACCCCGATGGGTATCGCGGCGTTCCGGGTACTGGGTTCGGCATTCCTCGGTCTGGCCGGATACCCGCCCGCCCGGCCCACCGACGGTCCGGGTGGATTCGCCACCGCCGGCGGCCGGATCTTCGTCGATGCCACGCCCGCACTGCGGTCCCGGGTCGGCCGGGCGATCATGTCGCGAGGGCTCGACGTGATGGAGGCCCGGTCCGCGGTGGTGATGCGCCGGCTGTTCGAGGACGCGCGATTCGCCCCACTTCCTGGCTCCGCTCGCCGCGCCGTGCTGCCGCTGGCGCGCGTTGTGATGCGGTGCCGCATTCCGCTGCTCGCAGCGGAGGCGCTGCTGAGCCCGGCCGCCGCGCAGCGGCGGGTGAACCGCATGCTCGACGGACTTCGCCGGGCACCGATCGACCGGTCGGACGGCGACATCCCGTCGCGGGTCGACGCCGTCACGCGGCTCCTGTCGAGCGCACTTCCGCTGGCGCCCAGGGTGCTTCCCGCCGCGGCGGCCGGCTTCGCCGCGCTCGGCGTGGCGGCCCGACTCCTGCGCGGGTCTGCGGACCGGTCCGAATTCGAGGTGGTGTTGCGCAGCGCTCCGGGCAACGTCACCACCCAGATGGACCTGGAACTGTGGCAGACCTCGGTAGCGGTCCGGGCTGATCCGGCGGCCCTCTCGGCCGTCCGGGATCGGATGCCCGAGGACCTGACGCAGGGCTACCGGGCCGGTTCGCTACCTGCGGTCCTGCAGCGTGCGATGGCGCACTTCCTCGACCGTTACGGACAGCGGGCGGTCGCGGAGATCGACCTGGGGATGCCGCGGTGGTCCGATGACCCGTCACACCTGTTCGGGGTGCTCGGCGGCTATCTGCAGTTGACCGACGCGACCACGGCTCCGGACCTGCACTTCGCACGGGGCGAGCGGGACGCGGCCGCGATGGTGGACACCCTGACCGCCCGGGCACGACAGCGTGGCCGGTTCCGCGGCGCGATCGTGCGGCTGTGCCTGCGCAGGACAAGGGCGCTTGTCGGGCTACGGGAGATGCCGAAGTTCCTGATGATCACGGCGTTCGGACGAGCCCGGGCGACCCTGACGGACATCGGCACCGACCTGACCGCGGCCGGTGCGCTGGACCGATCGGACGACGTCTTCTTCCTCGACTTCGACGAGATCGCCATGGCAGCAACGGGAGTCGCCGTGCGAGACCGTATTGACCAGCGACGTCGCGAGTACCGGACGGAACTGGAGCGCCGGCACGTGCCGCGGGTCCTGCTGTCCGACGGCACCGAACCGGAGGCACTCGCGGTGCCGGGCGGCGCCCCGGAGCCGGGCACGCTGACCGGCACCCCGGCGTCCGCCGGCGTGGTGACGGCCTCCGCCAGGGTGATCCGCGACCCGGCCGGAGCGACCCTGCGGCCGGGGGAGATTCTCGTCGCACCGTCCACCGATCCGGGCTGGACTCCGTTGTTCCTCACCGCCGGCGGGCTGGTGATGGAGATGGGCGGAGCGAACAGCCACGGTGCCGTGGTAGCACGCGAATACGGCATTCCCGCCGTGGTCGGGGTTGCGGGTGCCACCGAGCTGATCGGCACCGGCGATCACATCACCGTCGACGGGGCAAGCGGTGTCGTACGGTTGGTGACGCCGGAATAGCGGGGGCACCGACCTCACCGTGCCGCCGAGAACCGCAGCGGGTTCCGCCTGCCGGAGAACGGGTGTCACCCGGTCGTGGTCGAAATAGGGCGCCGGTGCGCCGATTCCAGCGTCACCTTGTTACCGGCGGGCCGGCTCGGGTGGCAGCCGGGACGGCCCGACATTCTCGTTGAGCCATTCGTTGATCGGGCGCCCTCCGTGCCAGGCCTTCGCAATGTGCTGCTTCGCCCCGCTCGTCGACAGCCAGTCCGGCGTTCCGAAGGCCTTGCCCGCGGTCAGCCCCTTGTGCCGCAGGAACCGGATCCGCGGATGGTCCCGGAGATAGCCGCGGGGCGCGGTGGACAGCGCGTGCCCTCCGATCGAGTACCGACTTTCCAGGCGCCGCACCCGGTCCACCAGATCCTGCCCGGTCCGCTCGTCGTCGACGGCGCGCCGGTAGCGGTCGAGCTGGTCGGTCGCCATCTGGTAATAGCCGGAGGCCACGTAGAGCCCGTCGGCGTCCAGGTGCAGGTAGTAGAACTCGCCGCCCTCGCCTTCGGTGACCGCACCCATCTGGGTCTTGTACGGGCTCTTGTCGGAGCTGAACCGGACGTCACGGTGCGGGCGGAAGACCTTGAAGTCGCCGAATTCCGGTGCCAGTTCGGCGGTCAGGGCCAGCATGGGGTCGCGCACGCAGGTCTCGAACACCTCGCGGTGGTCAGCGAAGAACTCGCGGGAGTTGTTCGCCGTCAGCTGTTCGTAGAACAGCCACGCCGGCGGCGGGAATCCGGCGAACGGCTCGAACGTGGTCACCGGCCGACCCTATCGAGCCCGCTGGGCATACTCGAGGGGTGATCCTGACGCGAAAGTGGTCGGTGTTCCTGGTGCTGGCCGGGCTGTTCAACTGGCTGGTGTGGCCCCGATTTGCCGTCGCCATCTGGCAGGACCAACGCGCGTGGCAGGGGGAGATCGGCGCGTCGACGCCGACGTCCTTCCTGTGGGTGCACGCGGCGCTGATCGGCTCCGCGCTGGCCGTGGGAACCGTGGTCGCCGTGCTCGGGGTGCGGGGTCTACTGGCACTGCGGCGTGATTCGAGCGATCCCGAGGCGGGTGTCGAAGCCGGCGCGCGCTAGGTCCGGGCGACCGGCAAGACGTGCCGTCGACTGCGACGCAAGCCAGGATCGAGGCGCCCGACGAGCATCGGGACCCCGCCGTCCTTCGGGACCTACCCTTGATCAGCCTCCGCCGCAGCGGTTGTCGCCGCCTCGAGCAGGTGCCGCGCACGGCGCCCGAGATCGCCCAGATCCACCCGTCCCGCATCGACCGCCGCCGCGAGCCGCTCGGCCAACTCGAGCGCCTCGTCGATCACAAAGGCCTGCGCCGCTCTTTCCTGACCCATGTCGGAGAGGATGGTGCGCTCTGTGCGGGAGGCGATGACCGGATTGCCGATGCCCTCCACCCAGACCCGGGTGCGACGGCCCTCACCGCGGTCCTCCCCGCGGATCGGTTCCAGGGCGAAGATCTTGTCCGCCCGCGCGTACTTGCCGAAGCCAAGGAACACCATGCGCGATTCGGTGGGCATCCGCCCAGTATCGCCGCTCGCAGTGACATCACCGGAAGCCAACCGTCCGGATCGCGTCGTACCGTTCCCGGCATGACCGAGAACACCGCAGAGGCAGCGGATTTCGCCCCGACCGACGCCATCTCCACCGGCGATGCCGGCGGCGCACCGGAGGCCCGATGGGTGCCGCCGCCGTGGGAACCGCCGCTGGCGGGGACCGAGGTCGAGCACCTGCTCGGAGCGCTCGACCGGCAGCGGGCCACGTTCCGCTGGAAGGCCGACGGCCTGGACACCGCGGCGATGAACACCTCCATCGGCGCCTCCAGGCTCACCATCGGCGGCCTGCTCAAGCACCTGGCCGTCGTCGAGGACGAGAAGTTCACGGTCTGGCTCTCGGGTGCACCGCTCGGCGAGCCGTGGGCGAGCCTCGGCGGGCCGCCGAAGGGTGACGACACCGACGACTGGGTCTTCGGCTCAGCGGCGGAGGACGCACCGGCGGAGCTGTACGGGTTGTACGACGGGGCGGTGCAACGATCGCGCGAACGACTTGCCGGCGCGCTGGCCAACGGCGGACTCGACCAGCCGGTACACATCGCCTGGGGTGATCTCGGCCATCTGAGCCTCCGCCGCATCCTGTTCGACCTGCTCGAGGAGTACGGCCGGCACACCGGTCACGCAGACCTGATCCGGGAGACCATCGACGGCCGGGTCGGTGAAGACCCACCCGCCGACTGGCGGCCACCGTCGTCATGACCCCACAGTCCGGCACCCCATCGCGACCCCGACCCGACACCCGCTTTCGCCGAAGGTCGTCCGGCGCCCGGACCGTTCACGGCCTCCACAGCCATCCGTGACTTTGGTCCCTTCCCGAACGCGAACTCCCGACGAACACTGAACACGGCGACCGTCGCCGTCGGGCTTCGCGGCATCCGGACATGATCGACGATTGAGGGACCACATGCAGACCATCGACCAGTACCTGCCGGAGCACCCGTTCTTCCGGGGTCTGGACGCGCCGACCACCGAGCTGCTGTCCGGCTGCGCGATCAACGTGCATGCCCGGCCGGGCGAGTTCCTCTTCCGCGAAGGTGAGTCGGCGGACCACTTCTATGTGCTGCGGCGGGGTCGGGTGGCCATCGAGGTGCGCACCCCCGCCCGCGGGGTGGAACTCGACGAGGTCGACGGCGAGGACGTCATCGGCTGGTCGTGGATGGTGCCGCCGTACCTGTGGACCTTCGACGCCCGCGCCGTCACGGACACCAGCGCGATCGCCTTCGATGCTGTCTGCCTGCGGGCCAAGTGCGAGGCCGACCCGGCGGTCGGGTACGAGTTGACGAAGCGGTTCGTCACCGTGATGAACCATCGGCTGCAATCCGCCCGGGTCCGGATGCTGAACCTGCAGGCCGAGTTCGTGGATTAGTTCGTGGATTAGCAAGCGGCGTCACCCACCTGAGCCGCATCGGTTGGCGCACCGCAGCAACGGTTCTCGCGGGGTTCGGGTACCCGGGACTCCGCCGATGACGTTTGCGCGGACCGGCACGATCGGGACCTTCGCCCCTGTGCGCCCGGCCCGGGTGGGTAGAGGCTGACGGAAGTGGCAGGGGTTCCCGGGCACGGACCTGCTCGTGCACACCCAAGGCCTGTCCCGACGACCCCTCCCGGCACGCCCGCATGCGATCAACCAGTGCCCGGCCGTCCTCGACAGGCACAGGGGAAGGGGCCCGACGTGGCAGGCACGAACGACCTCATCGTGGCCGGCGTGGACGGGACCGAAGCCGCGCACGACGCTGCCCGGTGGGCGGCCGTGGAAGCCGCTGGGTTCGGTCGCGCTCGCCGTGGCCTCCACCAATCCGGCGCCGGTCGCGGTCATCCACCACGGGCAGACGCAGCGCACCGGGGGTCCGGTGGTCGTCGGCGTCGACGGGTCACGGACCAGCGACGCTGCCGTGGCGTTCGCATTCCAGGCGGCCGCGGTGCGGGGTGCCGAGCTGGTCGCTCATCGTGCACGGCACCTGTCCCGTCGTGGTGGTCAGGTCCGATGCGCGGACCTGAGACCGGTCGTCGGTACCGGTCCCGACGCCGGAAGGAGTCGTCATGAGCAGCGGGCTCGAACGGACGATCGTGGTCGGCGTGGACGGATCCCACGATGGTCACGTTGCCGCGCAGTGGGCAGCCGACGAAGCGCAGCGGCGAAGGCTTCCACTGCAGGTCATTCTGGCGATGAACGAGCCGGTACCGGGGCATTCCAACTACCTTTTCCCGCCTCCGGTGCTCGACGCGGTCCGCGCCGTCAGTCGCGAGCGGCTCGACGCCACCGTGGACGCCCTCCGCCGACAGCACCCGCAGCTGCAGATCGAGTCCGTGCTCGACCACGCCGACCCGCGGACCGCACTGGTCGCCGCGTCCAGGCGCGCCTTGATGACGGTGGTCGGTACCCGCGGGCTCGGGCGGCTTGCGGAGGTTCTGCTCGGGTCGGTGAGCCTGTTTGTGGCCTCGCACGCACATTCCGCGGTCGTCGTGGTGCCGTCGACCGCCGCGACCATCGATTCCGTGATCAGCGCCGCCGGAGCGGCCCGACCCATCCTGGTCGGCATCGACGGGACCATCGGCAGCGCCGCGGCCGTCAAGTTCGCCTTCGACGAGGCAGCGGTCCGCGAGACCGAACTGGTCGCGGTGATCGTCTTCGACGACCTGGACTATCGCGGATTCGCCAAGGGCGCCAACCTGATCGGCAGACTGGACGACGATGAGGAGAAGGCCGCGCTGGCCGAGGAACTCGCCGGTTGGCGGGTCAGGTATCCCGACGTCCCCGTCCGTCAATTCGTCGCCCGCGGGCGGCCGGCCGAAACCCTGCTCGGATACGCACGGCACGAACCCGCGTCCCTGCACCCCGGGTTGATAGTCGTCGGCAGTCGGGGACGCGGCGGCGCCGTTGGCCTCTTCCTCGGCTCCACCAGTCAGCGGCTGATCACCCATTCCGGGGTTCCGGTGATGGTGGTGCGACCGGAGCGCATCGCCTGACCGAGGCACCGACAACGGCCGTCGCTGTCCAGCAGCGTCCGTCCTGGCGCGACAATGAGCGCATCCGGCGGGGTGCTGCCGACCGGCCCGGACAGGGCAGTCGGCACGGTCGATCCGGACAGGCAACCGACAGGTCAGTCGGGACAGGCAGCGGAGGCGGTATGACGCACAGTTTCGACAAGGACTACTGGGAGACCCACTGGCGGGAGGCGGTCCTCTCGCGGGCCGACGCCCAGATCGCCCCGAATCCGTATCTGCCGGCGGAGCTCGACGGCCTGGTGCCCGGTACCGCGCTCGAGGCCGGGTGCGGTGAAGGGGCGGAGGCCATCTGGCTCGCCGCGGCGGGTTGGCAGGTCACCGCGGTCGACATCTCCGGTGCGGCCCTGGCGCACGCGGCGCAGCGGGCGGACAGCGGTGGTGCCTTCGCCGATCGCCTGCGATGGGTGGAAGCGGACCTCGGTTCCTGGCAGCCGGATGGCCGGTTCGACCTGGTCACCACCCACTATGCCCACCCCGCCATGCCGCAACTGGCCTTCTATCAGCGCATCTCGGAGTGGGTGGCGCCCGGCGGCACGCTGCTGATCGTCGGGCACCTGCACACCGCCGACGCCTCCGAAGACGACCATGGCCACCGGCACGGCCACCAGGACCGCGGCACTCACCGTCCGGTGGAGGCAACGGTCACCGCGGCAGAGGTCACGGCGGTGCTCGACCGTGCCCGGTGGGACATCGCCACCGCAAGGGAGCCGGAGCGCGGCATCGGTGACGAGGTGGGTCCGGCGGTGCACCTCCGCGATGTAGTGGTCCGGGCGAACCGCCGGAACTGACCGTCATCGGTGACCGGTCCGTTGGTGACGGGGCGCCGCATCCGCCTGCGTCGTCGGCCGGCGGTGGTCCGCGCCTCACACGTACAGGTCGTCGTCACCGGCGATGATCAGGCCACGGATCTCGAATTCCCGGCCGCTCGGCGCTTCCATTTCTTCGGCTCCAGGAATCCTCGCCGCCACCCTCGGCCAGATTTCGCGTGTGAAAACATCGAAAAACTCCTTGGACCGCCAGATCTCGATGATTTCGAACCCCGCATCGGTGGCCCGTCCGATGTGCGCGACGAGCCCGATGTCATCCGTCCCCACGACCTCCCGAAGTGCAGCGTGGGACGCGTCGTACAGCTCGATCGGAGCCGGCACGTCGAAGATGATGTTGTAGGTCATCGGGACACCCTCCAGTGGTGGGTCGCGTCGAGAGCTCTGCCGCCAGCTGAGTTCAATGCTCGACGTCGCTCACGGGTGGGGCAACCGCCGATCGGCTGTCGGAACCCACGGGGTCAGGCGCACACTGGGTGGGGCAGCAGGTGCTGCGGAGAAATGCCCGGCTGGAGGAAACACCATGGCTGACAACGAACCCTTCGGATTCGACCCGCAGGATCTGGACCGTTTCCTGCGCGGAGCGCTCGGCCAGTTCGGCCGGTTCTTCGACGCCTCCGGCAACGGGCCCGGGTTGCAGGGGCTGCTGGGTGAGCTCGGCCGGCAGCAGGGTGCCGCCGTGCAGCCGACCACGACCGGGCAGACCGGCGACGGCATCTGGGCGATCTACACCGTGGACGACCACGGCAGTGCCCGGGTGGAGCAGGTCTACGCCACCGAACTCGAGGCTCTGCGGGCGAACAAGCACAACACCGACAGCAGCCGCAGGGTGCGGTTCCTGCCCTACGGGATCCCGGTCAGCGCCCTGGACGAGCAGAACACCGCGATCGACGCGGACGAGGAGTAGCCGCCGCCGCCGCACGCGCCACGACGTGGTGCAGCGGGGCGGTCAGTTCGTCGCTGTCAGGTCGGCGTCCTGCTTCGGCATGATGGTCGCCAGGGCGACGATGCCGAGGCAGAGCACCGCCGGCACGGCCATCGTGTGGTGCAGCCCCAGATGGTTCACCAGGAACCCGACGATCGCGGGCCCGGCCAGGAACGCCGCGTACCCGAAGGTGACGACCACCGCGAGCACCCGGCCCCCGCCGACGTGCCCGGCGACCGCGTACACCTGCGGCGCGATCATCCCGACGCCCAACCCGACCAGCGCCCAGCCGACCAACAGCAGCGGAAGCCCGCTGACCAGGGTGACCGTGCCGTAGCCGATCGCCGCGCACAGGCCGCCGAAGCGGACCACCGCCCGGCGGCCGAACCGGGCGACCAGCCGATCGCCGACCAGCCGGATGACGACCATGAAGGCACTGACCGCGACCAGGCCCAGCGAACCGGTGGTGGAGTCGACCTGGGCGACCTCGGTGACGTGCAGCGCGGCCCAGTCGGTGGCGGTGCCCTCGGACAGCCCGAACGCCACCGCCATTGCCCCCAGCACCCAGGCGATCGGCGGGATCTTCGTGCGGACGCCGTCCACCCGGTGCGGGATCACGGCCGTCGGCGGCGTGATCCGCAGCAGCACGACGGACGCGACGGCGGCCACGGCGGCCACGAACAGCAGCAGCGGCAGCACGATGGCGGCACCGGTGAGGCCCAGCACCGTCGCCATCAGCAGCACACACCCGGCGCCGACAAACCCGCCCAGCGACCAGAGGGCGTGGAACGAGCTCATGATCGGGCGCTTGCGGGCGCCCTCGACCTGCACGCCGATCGCGTTCATCGCGACGTCGATCGACCCGTTGCCGAGGCCCAGCAGCACCGCCCCCGCGACCGCGACCGGGAACGTGTCGGCGAACGCGAACGTCACCGCCGCGGCGACCAGAAACGGCAGGCCGGTCAGCGCGACCTGCCTTGCACCGATCGAATCGGACAGCCGGCCGCCGATCTGCATCGCGACGATTCCGGCCAGCCCGCCGGTGAACAGCAGGATGGCGATCTGCGTTGCATCGATGTCGAGCCGCTCGCGGATCGAGGGCAGCACTCCCCCGTAGCCGCCGATGATCAGCCCGTTCACCGCGAACATCAGGCCGACGGCGACCACGGACCTCGTGCCGGCCAGCCGGGCGCTGAGGTCCTGCGGTGGGGTGGTGCTCGAGGAACTCATGAGCCGATCACCGGGTCATCGTCCGCGACGGGGGCCGCAGGCGGCAAGTTCGCCGCCGGTGCTGACATCTGTCACGCCGGTCCGGTGGGCCGGACAGTGTCGCCGCGACTGGCGGCGACGGAACAGTCCCTGCAACGAAAGCGCTCTGATCCGGTCCGGGCGGGATAAGCCCGTTCCTTCAAGAGATGCAGCGCTGCACCGGTTCCCCACGTCGGGAGAGAAGTGGATCCGGCACCGATACGGTGCGATTCACGACCGGGCGAAGGGCCGTGGCAGTGCCGGCCGGACCGGCCGTTCTCGCCGGGCGGAGTTGTCAGGGCAACGTGTGGTTGACGCGCGGGAGGATCTCCTCGGCAGCGGTGGTCAGGAGCTCCTGTATCCGGCCCAGCCCGTTGTCGGCCCGCGAGGATTGCCGGGTGGTCAGGAAGCCGTAGCGGTGGACCGGTGTGGACAGGTGGCCGAGGGTGACGCCGGGCCGGACCTGCCCGCTGGCCAATTGTGGGATGAGCGCGACGCCGAGGCCGGCGGCAACGAGCGCGAGCTGGACCGAGAAGTCCGTCGCTTCGGCAACCGCTCGAACCGGGAACCCGGCCGCACCGCAGGGACGCCGGCGAGAAGGCCCGTGTGGTCAGCACTGTGGAACGGGTGGCGGGAATTGGTGCCGATGCTGCACGACCAGAAGTACGACTTGACCTCGGTCGGCGAGGGGCGCCGCGCGGTCGAATCCGGTACCGCGACCGGCAAGGTCCTGGTCAACGTGGCGGGGCGGCCGCCGGGTAGGTGATGTCGCACCGCCGCCAACCCACCGGACGAGGCGGCGGCGGCCGTCCGTGCACCCTCGAACTCGATGTTCAGGAGGGCACAACTGCGGCGCTGGTGATCGCGCCGCGAACCGCGGCTCCACGTCCGTCCACGCCCCGGTGTCAGCGCCGCAGGGAAATCGTGCCTCCGGGAGGTCGATTTCCCTGCTGGTGTGGCGATGGATCTACGAGGCCGGGCCGCTGGTGCCGCTGCGGCGCCGGAAGGTGCGGGAACTGCCAGTTGATCGGGTCATCGAGACGCGGACACATGCGTGCCGCCGACCGATCGCACACGCCGGACCAGTTGCCGACGCGGTTGATCCGGCGGCGTAGAGCCTCCCGGTAGGGTCGTGCTGGTGTCAGGAGGCGTGCGTCGGCGACTGGTGTTCCTCGACTTCGACGGCACCTACGCCCACCACGGAGTCGTCCCGGACGCCCACGTCGTAGCTGTCCGGGCGGCCCGGGCGGCCGGGCACAGAGTGTTCCTCTGCACCGGGCGGGCCAAGGCGATGATCCCGTCCGTGGTGCTGGCCGAGCTCGACGGTTTCGTGGCGGCGGCCGGCGGCTATGTCGAGATCGATGGACACGTGTTGCTGGATCACCGGTTTCCGCCGGACCTGGCGGCGCGGGTGGTGTCGCTGCTCGACACGCACCGGGTCGCGTACCTGCTCGAGGCGCCCGAAGCGCTGTACGGGCCTCCGGAGGTCGACCGGCGCCTGACGGATCTGCTCGCCCGGCATCTGGCCTTCACCGGTCGGTCGGAGCGGGAAGGACCGCGCGACATCCTTGCGGCGCTGCGGATGTCGGACGATCTGACCGGCACGGCGTTCGGCAAGGTGATCTGCTTCGGCTCCCCCGAGCCGGTCACCTCCCTGGCCGCCCAAATCGGACCCGAACTCAGTGCGCTGCCGAGCTCGATCCCGGACATGGGCGACTCGGCCGGGGAGATCTTCCTGTCCTGGGTCCACAAGGCGGTCGGCATCCAGACCGTCCTCGACCACCTCGGCGTCGCCGCCCGGGACGTCATCGCGATCGGTGACGGGCTCAACGACGTCGAGATGCTCGAGTTCGCCGGCACCGCGGTCGCGATCGAGGGCAGCGATCCCCGGGTCCTCGAGGTCGCCGACCTTGTCGTCCCGGGCCCGGACCGGAACGGGCTTGTTCTCGCCTTCGCCGAGCTCGGACTGACGACGGTCACCGCTTCCAACTGAGGCGTTGCGGGGATGAGCGGCTGACTGTGGCAAACGTGGGCCCCGATCTCGCCGCCTACTCGCGTCGCCGGCGCCTGTCCGGGGTCGGTCGGGGCGGGTCGTAAAGACATTGATCCCGCGGGTGCCGACTCCTTAGAGTGTCAGGCGTTGCCTGACAGGAGGATCCATGAGGTTGATCGAGCAAGCGCTGAACGTCCCGATCGGGAACGCGGCCGTGGCCGCGCACAATGCCGCCGTCACCGAATCCGGCAGGCAGGCCCGGACCTTGATCGGCAACGGCCCCCTGCCCGGAACCGCCGAGTGGGGACGGGGGAGCGCCACCGGCGCCGGCAACGATCGACAACGTGCGTGGCAGCTGCTCACCCTGCGGATCCAACTGGCCGCCGGCCTGGACCCCGTGGAGGAGGTGCTCGCGTTGCGGCGGATGGGCGAGACCTGGGCGATCATCGGCCGAGCGGCCGGCATGACCCGGCAGTCGGCGCACGAGAAGTGGGGTGCGCGGGTACTCGCCGTCCTCGACCGTTACGGGACGGGTGAGCTTGGCGGCCCGGTCGCGGACGATGAACCCGCAGAGACACCCGGATCAGCAGGATAGGTCCCGGATCGCCCGCGAGGCGTCACAACCCGCTGATTCCCTTGCCGATGACGACCACGCCGATCACCAGGATGAGCACCGACATGACGGTGGTGTTGTTGTCCTGCAGCCACACCTTCATTGCATCGAGCGGTCCTCGCATCCGCTGGCGGGCCACCAGGTAGGCGATCACCGGGACCGCAACGGTGGACGCGGCGATCACTGTGAACACCGCGACCGCGGCGGCCTCCTCGCCGACGCTCAGTCCGGCGGATCCGATCGCGACGCCGGCGGCAACGGCCATCAGCAGATTCTTCGGGTTGACCGCAGACAGCAGGAAGCCCAGGCCGAGAGCCTTTGCGGGGGAGAAAGAATCGATCGCGGTCATCCACTTCGGGGTGGCGTGCTCCCCGCCCCTGGCACGCCACTGCCGGACTCCCACGAGCAGCAGGAGCACACCCAGGACGATCTTGATCCAGGACGCCGACGTCGACGGCTCACCGCCGGTGCTCAGTGTTCCGGCCAGGGCGGTGAAAATACCGGTGGCCACGATGATTCCGGCGATCCATCCGGCCAGGAACCCGCTGCCGGTGCCGGCGGCACGGGCGGAGAACAACATCAGGATCGCGGCGATGATCGGGATCGGGGAAATCGCCACCCCCAATGCCAACGGCAGGATCTCGCCGATCACTCCGTTCATGTCGGTCTCCGTCCGTACTCACCGATGCAGGACCGGGGTTGTCAGTATCGTGCCGCGTGTCCGTTTCGCGAGCGGGTTGGCCTGGGCCGTCCGCGTGGTCGCCTTCCATCAGTCACAGATGCCCCCGTATCGCCCCCTTGCGACGGGACTCCTGTGACGGGTCGATCCGAGTCCGCGCACAGGGGGATCTCTCAGGGATTCCCAGGCTCGGTGATTTTGCCCAGCAGGCTGCTGGCGAGCATTGCGGTCGTGGCGCTCTGCCAGCGTTGTGGCGTCCACCCGAGGGTGCGCGTGGCGACGATGTAATTCTCGACGCTGCTGATCAGGAACGCGAGATCCGCGGCGTCCTCGGCAGTGAGGCCCGGACGGAGGGCCGCGCGGTCGGCGAGCAGCTCGCCCAGGGCGCGGAACGCCGTCCTGCGCTGGCCCTCGTTGAGATCCCATTGCGCGGCGAGGTCGGGATCGGAGCCGGCGGTGCCGCGAACGACGGCGAGCAGCGGCGCCACCCGCTCCAGGATCTCCCGGCCGCCGGCCGTCCACAGTTCGATGATCCGGACCGGGTCCTGCTCGGCGGTCAACGTCTCCAGCCATGGCCGGTCCAGCAGCGCGACCGGCTCGTCGTCGCCGACGGCGGCCATGTCGAGCGCCTGCTTGAGCAGCGTCGCCTTGTTCCCGTAGTGGAAGTACACGGTCTGCACGGCCACGGCGGCGCGGGCCGCGACCTGGTCGAGAGTGGTTGCACCGTATCCCTGGTCGAGGAACAGCTCGGCCGCCGCGCCGACGATCCGCCGCCTGGTCAGCCTGGTCTTCTCGGCCCGGCTCGTTTTGTTCTTGACAGCATCGACCACTCGCTAGACACTACTCTAGTGAGTCGCTAGAGTCAGCTCTAGTCAAGACCGGGAGCATGGCAGCCGTCCACAGCGGCAGCGTTCTCGTCGGCCTGCACGACCCGCACGGGAGCGAAACCCGTCTCGGCGCCGGCCGATCCACCACCGACCACCCAACAAAGGGGAGAAACACCATGCAGTACACCGACTCCGGTGGCTACGGCGAGCCGCTCGTCCTGATCCATGCAGCAGGATTCGCCGACTGGTTCGTCCCGCTCGAACGCGAGCCCGCCGTCGCCGGCCGAAGGCTGATCCGCATCACCCGCACCGGGTACTCCGACCCGGCACCCGCCGAGCCGATGTCGGTGGCCGACCATGCCGCCGAAAGTGCGGGCCTGTTGCGCCGCTTGGGCATCGGGAAGGCGCAGGTGCTCGCGCACTCCTCCGGGTGCGTGGTCGCGCTGCAGCTCGCGCTCGACCACCCCGAGCTGGTCGGCGAGCTCGTCCTGAGCGAGCCGCCGCTGATCGACCCGCTTCTGCCGGCCGAGGACCGGGCGCCGGTCGCTGCCCTGATCGGCCCGGCCATCGGCGCGGCAATGGGAGCCGCCGCCCGGGGCGACCTGCCCACCGCGTTCGACACCTTCCTGGCCGCGCTGTGCGGACCGCAGTTCCGTGCAGTGATCGAGACTGCCCTCGGCACGGCCGGTTTGGAACGCGCAGAACGAGACTGCGGATACTGCTTCACCGGCGAGGTCCCCTCGCTCGTCCGGTGGCTTTTCGACGAGGAGCTTGCCGGCCGGATCGAGCAACCGGTTCACCTCGTGGCCGGCGGCGACAGCCCGGTCTTCACGCACCGGGTGATCGACCACCTCGCCGCCATGTTGCCGGACGCCCGCAGCACCGTCATCCCCGGCTCGAACCATCTGCTGCCGCTCACCGCCCCGGCTCAGCTGGCGGACCTGATCCGGACAGCCCCCGTCAGGACCTGAGAACCGCTGTGCCGACCGGAGAACCGGCTCGGCTGCGCGACGCCCGTGCAGCCGGGTCCGGGCACCCGACCGGTACTCACCCTCTCGGGTGGATTCCGATAACGGAACACACCCGGGTGAGCAACCGAAAATCGACGGCACCACCGAAATCATGCAAGAAGGGCATCAGCATGTTCGCCGAGATCCGCGCCCGCGCCCGGGCCCGCCGCCGGCGAGCGAGCATCACCAAGCTCATCGGCACCGCGAGCCGGCCGCAGCGGGACGAACTGATCGTGATGGCTCAACGTCAGGGGCTGCTGTGACCGGGCGAGCAACGGCACCTCCGCACGCGGAGCCCAAGGGTTGTCCGACCGGACCACCCGGCCCGACCCGGTCCCCTTGACAGGAACACGAAATCATCAGAGAGCCGTAGTCAATTGCTGGAGTCAGCTCCGTTGATAGGGAGACAGTCATGCCCGATCTGGCACCGATCCACCACGTGAAGATCCCGGTCAGCGATGTCCGGGTCAGCACCGAGTGGTACCAGCGGGTGCTCGGACTGGAGGTGACGATCGAATTCGTCGAGGACGGTGAGCTCCGCGGGGTGGCCCTCAACAGCCCGGGCGGCAACACCTCGATCGCGCTCCGGCAGGACGCCGAACGCGCCGCGGCCCTGTCCGGCTTCGACCTGGTCGCGATCGGCGTCCCCACCCGGGAGGGCGTCCACGCCTGGGCCGAGCACTTCGCCGCCATCGACCAGCGACACGGCGGCATCGTCACCGGCCACCGCGGCGGCAGCGTTCTCGTCGGCCTGCACGATCCCGACGGCATAGAGATACGCCTCTACGCCGACTGACCCATCGAGGTCCGCCCCGCCGAGGGTCGCCCGTGCAGGGAAATCCTTGCCACCGAGTGCAGTTTTCCCTGCTGGTGTGGCGATGGATCTGTCGTCGGCGGAAGCCGGCGGTCCCCGCCGAATCCCGACCACCCGTCCTACCGAACCCATTCGACTCCGCGGCCCACCGGCGCGGACATCCGTAACAGGAAAATCGGAGAACAGCAGGCCGAACATGCCCGCATCGACCCACTTCTCGAGGATTGCACCAGCGGCTTCGCGAGGATGGCCAACGACGCGGACGAGCACATCCGCCGCCGGTTGAGCGATTCCCTTCTCGAAGCATGGGGGCCTGCTGGACGGGCACCTCGGCCACGAGGAGCGCGACGCGATGACCCTCGTGCAGCGGCATCTCGACCAGTCGGACTGGCTGGGTGTGGAACGCGATCACTTCCGGCCGGCCTACTCCGCGCGGCAACTGCTGACCGTCATCCCCTGGAGCATGCAGGGTCTGCGGACGTGCAGCGCAAGGCGTTGTCGACCGGAGGTCCGGTGCTGGGAGTGCTGCGGCGGGTCAGCAGGCGGTCGTACGCCCGGTTGGACACTGCCGCCTTCGGCCCGGCCGGCCCGGCGGTCGTCGATGCGCGCAGCACCGTCGCGATTGTCGGAGCCACCGGGACGATGGGCGGCCTTGTTCTGGATGTGCTCGTCACCCGGCACGGCGACGTGCGCGTCCTGGTCCGGAAGGAACCGCCCGCCGGCAGCTTTGCACCGGGGGTCACCCAGGTGGTGGCCGACCTGCGCGACGAAAGCGCCGTCACCAGGGCGCTGGACGGCGTTCGCGCGGCCCTGTACATCTCGCCGCACGACGCCGAAGAGGAGGTCCTCGCCGCGAATTTCGTTCGGGCGGCACAGGCCAACAGAAACTGCTCGACCTGATCAACACCTCACGTTTCCTGGCGCGGCGCGCCGTCGTCCTGCCGAAGGCGATCACCGCGACGACAACCCTGCTGGGGCGGTCACCGCGGACCTACCAGGACTACGTCGCCGAGCACGCCGACCGACCGTCCCGCTCGGTCGCCTGACGACGTCCCGATCCCCGATCGAGCCGGCGGTCCCCAGCCCTTGATCGGCTTCCGAATCTGCAGCAGGATCACGCATCGAACCCTGCATCGGTCGTCGCCCGCAGAGGGTCGCGGCGCAGCCGTTGTCATCCTCCTCGGATGACGCCGTCACGTAATCGGCGGCTCTACCGTCGTGGAGCAGGTCGCACGCCCCGCGGGACTGGCCGTTCCGTGGGTTCCGACACTCATGAGAGGTCGACCATCGCGTGGCTGATATGAAGGCGCCAGGTCGACGGGCGATTGTGTGTTGGTCCAAGGAACGACACCCCACGCCCACTATGAGGAGGAACCAGTGTCAGTAGGTCCCGTCGATGTGATGATCATCGGATTCCCCGGCAACAAGTTCACGGGTCGGATAGCCCCGGCGTTGATGGATCTGGTCAACGGCGGCACCATTCGGGTGATCGACCTTCTCTTCGTCATGAAGGATGACGCAGGCGTCGTCACGACGATCGAGGCGGCGGACCTGGAGGCTCAAGCAGGTGCCGGGTTCATCGGCATCGAGGTGGCGCAACCAGGCGCGCTCGGCGAGGAGGACGCCGACGAGGTCAGCGAGGACCTCGAGCCAAACAGTTCGACACTGCTGATCGCCTTCGAGAACCTCTGGGCTGCAAAAATCGTCGACGCGCTCCAGGCGGCTGACGCTGTCGTCATCGATCAGATCCGCATTCCGGTCGATGTCGTGCAAGCTGTCCTGACCGAGCAGTAGGTTCACGCGCAGTAAATCCAACCGACCGAACACGGGAGAGGAATTCACATGGGACTTCTACGCATGGCGGCCCGAACCGCTGTCGTCGCCGGCACCGCCACCGCAGTGTCGGGACGGGTGGCGCGCCGTCAGGCCCGCAAGTACGACCAGCCTGCCCAGGAGGAGCAGCCTCAAGAACAGCAGTATCAGGCTCCCCCTCCGCAGCAGGAACCGGAAGCGGCACCGCAGGACGACACCGTCTCCCAAATCCAGGAAATGGCGAAGCTGCACACGGCGGGAGTCATCTCGGACGCTGAGTTCACCGCCGCCAAGGCGAAGATCCTCGGCATTTGACCGGGTCGCGCCGGCATCAGCGTGACTGACGTCGACACGTATTCACGGCTGGCAGGGGTCTACGACGAAATCGTCGTGGACCCTTGTTACGACCGCTGGGCGTCCTTCCTCCATGAGCTCTGGCAGGTGGAGGGCGCGGGGAACGTCACCGCGGTTCTGGATGTGTGTTGCGGCACCGGGCTGATGGCCCAGCAGCTCGTTGCCCGCGGCTATCGCGTCGTCGGGGTGGACGGCTCGGCGATGATGCTGGATCGGGCGCGGCGCCTGCTCGGGCCGGACGCCGTTCTGCTGAGGCAGACACTTCCCGATCTCGAGGTCGAGGGCACCTTCGATGCGGCCGTCTCCACCTTCGACGGGTTGAACTACCTCACCCCGGCCGAGCTACACGCGACGCTGGACGCCGTATCCCAGAGACTGCGGGTCGGCGGCTGGCTCGTCTTCGACCTGCACACCGACGCGATGATGGACTTCACGGCCGCCAATCCCGTCGTCCAGGGCAGCTCGGATGGTCACGACTTCTCCATCGTCAGCGCGGTCGACGTTGCCCGACGCACCTGTGACACGCGGATCCACGTCACCCGGACCGCCGACACCGACGAGTTCACCGAGCACCACCGCCAGTATTTCTTCACCGATCAGCAGGTTCGTACCGCACTGATGGATGCGGGATTCGAAATCCTTTCGGTTACGGAGGAATACAGTCATCAACCCGCGGACGCCGCGACCCTGCGCGCAACATGGACCGCCCGCCGGGTGGATCACAAGATGGCTGCCGAGACCGACCCCACACCAGGCTGAACCACCGAAAGGGCCGTTGATGTTCGACGACAATGGATCGTTCCTTCTTGCACTGTTCGAGATCTTCCTGTTCTTCGCATGGTTCATGTGCCTGTTCTGGATCTTCGGTGACATCTTCCGCAGCAAGGACCTGGGTGGCGGCGGCAAGACCTTCTGGGCGCTGTTCGTGATCCTCATTCCCTGGCTCGGAATTCTGGTCTACCTGATTGCTCGCGGTAAGGGCATGCACGAACGGCAACTCGAGCAGGCCAAGGAGATTCAACGTGCCCAGAGTGAGTACATCAAGTCCGTGGCCGGCAGCTCCGGCCCCAGCACCACGGACCAGATCGCGTCCGCCAAGGGGCTGCTCGACAACGGGACGATCACGCAAGCCGAATTCGATCAGATCAAGACGAAGGCGCTTGCTGCCTGACGTGACGTCCACGAAGTAGGGATGCTGGGGGGCCGTGGACGGGACGGAGGTCGTCGGGCGCGGACCTCAGATGGGCCCGGTCGTCGCCTCCGCCGCGGTGCCGGCGACCTTCGCGCGCTGGTTGTCCGAACACAGGCTCGACCAGGACCGGGCCTGGGCGTAGACAACGGGCCCTACCTCCCGGACTTGCAGGGAACCATCGAGTTCTATCAGGCGCGCACGAACACGAAGGTGACCATCGCGGACGAGCGACTTGCCGTGATCGCGCCGCCGTCACCCTTCCGGTCACGGCGGTCCCATCGATTCTCGGGATAAATCTGAACGTCAACGACACCCAAACCGATCGAGCTGGCGGTCGCGGTGACAGCGATGGCGGTCATCTCGATGCTGCTGCTGGTGTGGGCGAAACGACAGGGCGGGTGGTGACGCCGGAATGATGCTTCACAACGCGCGCGTCGGGGCAACACTCGTCGCGATGCGTCATTGCCGACGATAGGCATCCTTTCGGTGATCGATCCGGAGGATGATCACCTCTCGCGGTTCGTCGCGGATCCGGTACAGCACTCGATAGGTACCTCTTCGCGCTGACCAGATGCCGGCGAGGTCTCCTCGCAACGGTTTTCCCACACGCCAAGGTTGTGCAACCAGCGTGCTGGTCAGGAAGTCGATCACCGCGGTCGCTACCGCTTCGGGAAGGAGATCGGTCAGCGCGCGCCGAGCGGGCGGGGTGACAACCTAGGGGGTGAACCCGGTTGTCGCTGACGGTCGATCGAGCAGGCGCACATAACGTGCGTGATGGTGTGAGGTCTCCTCATAGCCATGGCGTGGGTAGAAGTCGTGGGCCTCCTCGCGGGATCGGGACGATGTGAGTTCGAGTCGATCGCAGCCCCAGGCGTTTCCGTAGCCTTCGGCGGCCTTCAACAGCGACGTACCGACGCCCCGTCGGCGATGGGTAGCAGCGACGGCAAGCCCCGCGAGGTGCGCGTTGCGACCGGGCCCGGCAAAACGTGGACCTGCCGACACCGCGACCATGCCGGCGATCTCGCCATCGATGTCGGCGACCAGCACTTCACTGCGGGCGGTCGACGCCCATTCCTCGATGACGGCCAGAACATCCGCTGCGGACAATGGATGACCCCAGTCCGCGAACAGCGGGACCAGGGCGGCCACGTCATCGGGGTCAACGGGGCGGATCAGCATGAGCCCCAGTCTGGCCTCCCGACCCGCCTGTCGCATACGTCCTCGCTAGGCAGCACCCAAGGCCAAGCAGACGGCAGCGGCTTCGGCCTGCTGCAGCCCGTGCAGCACCTGGAGTTCTTCCGGACTTCCTTCGGCGTTGCGGGCCAGCGTCATCGCCATCGTCGCCGACCGGGTGCCGTCCGGGCTGGCCACCGCGAACTGGGTGTACCCGGGGGTGTTGCCGGTGTGCCCGTACACCACCCCGCACGGGGTTTCGTAGCGGAACAGCGCAAGGCTCGCCGAGTTGATCCCCGGTCCCGGCGGCCCGGATTCGCCGCCCGGGATGAACAGATCGGTTTGCTGAGCCTGGGTTTCCGGCCCGAACAGCTTGCCGCCGACGTAGCCACGGATGAAGTTCGTCATGTCCGCGGGCGTGGAGACGATCCCACCTGATGCCCACGACCATCCCGCGGCCACCAGGCCGGTGACGTCCTCCGGCGGGTTCGGGGGGTCCAGGTCGTAGCCGCGCAGCACCGGCTCGGGCATCTCGATGCCCACCGGCAGCGACGTCTCGGCCAGGCCGAGCGGGTCGAGGACCTGCTCCTTGAGCGCCTCCGCGTAGGTTTTCTTGGTCGCGGCCTGGATCATCAGGCCGACGGCGATGTTGTCGGAGTTGTCGTAGACGTATTGGCTGCCCGGCGGGAACACCAATGGTTTATCGGCGACGTAGGTCAGCAGCTGGTCGGGTGGCTCCGGAACCGTCAGCGACGCGCCCACCGCTGTGCCGAACGCCGGGCTCTTGGTGAAATCCGGAAGTCCGCTGGTGTGGTTGAGGAGCTGCCGCAGCGTCACCTTTGCCCACGCCTTCGGCTGATTGGGCAGCCACTTGCCGATGGTGTCGTCCAGCGACAGCACACCCTTGTCGACCAGCGACAGCGCGGTCGCACCGCTGAACGCCTTGGCCGCCGAGGCGATCCGCATGTGGTCGTCGATGGCCGGTGCCGCACCGGTTTTCAGGTCTGCGACGCCGGCAGTGTGCACGGTCCGGTTGTCGCCGATCTGCACGACGGCAATGACGCCGGGCGGACCGCCGGGCATGGCGACCAGTTCCTTCAGGGCCCGGTCCAGATCAGCTGCGCTCGTTGGAGTTTCCGCCGGACCGCTGGCCCCCGACGGCGACGATGCGGCCGATGATGCTGCGACCGGTGCCACTGTCGACGCCTCGGTCGAGGCTGACTCGGCGGAACTGGTGCACCCCGCGAGCACCAGCCCGGCCGCGACAGCCCCTACCAGCAGACCTCGGCGTTTCGTTGTTGCGTTCATTTCTCGGCTCCGGGTCGTGGATTCGTTTCGGATCAATAGGACTGCTGGATGGACGCGACGATCTCGCCGACGTCGTCATTGGCCTCGAAAACCCCGTTGATGTCGGGGTAGATGCTGTTCGTCGAGATCACCGCGAAGGCGAAATGCCGCCCACCCTTGGTGTCGATGTAGCCGCCCAGCGCCTTCACCGGCAGCCGGTACCGGTCGTTGAAGCCGTCCCCCGCGACCAGGGTCCCGGTCTTGCCGAAGACCTTGCCCTTGGCCGGTCCGTCCGCCTGCACCAGCGCGAGCGAGCCGTCGACCCCGAGCACCGGCAGCGTGTCCCGCCAGGCCCGCGCGTCCGGGCGCTCGGACATGATCGTCTGGAGTTGAACCTGGCTGTCGGCGGTGACGAGGTTGCCGGTCAGTCCGGACCCGTCGACAAGAGCGACAGCATTGGTGTCCAGCCCGGCTGCCTTCCAGATCTCCTGACCCTTGCGCAGTCCATCTGCGCAGTCGTCGCTGCCGGCGGCCACCGCCAACCGGCAGAACATCGTCTCGCCGCCCACGTTGAAACTGATCTTGTTGATATACGTGACTTCCTCTGCCAGCGGGAGTGAGACCAGTTCGGCCACAGAGGGCAGCCCCTCGACCTCGTCCTTCGCCGGCAGGGCGGCGGCCGGGTTGGTGCCGACCGGATCGGCGCTGACGCTGACCCCCACGCGTTCGAGCGCCTCGATGAACGCCGTCCGGGCGTACGTCGCCGGATCCTTGAACGCCCAGACGTTGACCACCGGCGCGCTGTCCGCGGCGATCGTGCCGGTCAGCACCACCGTCTTCTCGTCCGTGGAGGTGGGCTTGATGGCGGTCTTGCCGCCGGCCTCCACGGTCTTCACCTTGCTGACGACTTGCCACGGTGCGACCACGGGACTCATCACGGCGGTCGCCAGCTCGCCGGGAGCCGCGGGCGTGGTGGTGAAGTCGATGACGTTCTGGTTGATCAGGATCGGCGAGACCGCGCCGCCGACCAGGTCGTGCGGCTGCCACAACCGGTCGTCGACGATGACGTTCACCGGACACCGAGGTGATGCCGGACGCCTTGACCTGTGCGGCCAGGTCGTTCAGCCCGGTGAGCGGGTCCTCGGTGGTCAGGGTGGCGCCGGGAATGCCGTTGGCGTCGTTGTGATCGAGGTTGGTGAAGTCGACGGTGCCGTCGGCCTTGGTCCGGCCGCCCATGGTGATATCGCCCTGGCCGACGAGAACGAGATCCCCGGTCAGGGTGCCGTTCGCGACCTTTCCGGTGCTCTTCACCGGGGTGGTGACCGTCGACTCGGGCCCGAACTGCAACCAGGCCGCACCGGTGCTGTAGGTCTTCGTCACCGACGCCGGCTCGAACAGGGTGTCCGCGTTGAGTGCGACGATCTGCTCGCCGGTGCCCAGGTCGCGGACCGCGATCGCCCATTGCCCGAGGGCGTACTGCGGCCGGTTCATCACATCGAGTGCCGCCTGGTCCAGGCCGGGCACCGAGGTCAGCGCACCCGAAGTAGCCGACGCCGACGATGGTGCGGCATCGGCGGACGATGCCGCCGCGGCCGGGGATGCCGTCGAGGTGACGGTGCCCGTGGTCTGAGAGCCGGAGTTCCCGGGGTCGGCGTTCCCGGTGCAGGCCGCCAGGCACAGCACCGTCGCGGCCGCTGCCAGTGAACGAGAAGCTCTACTCATCAACATCTTCGGTCTCCTTCGGCCCGCCCTGCGGAGCGATGCCCTCGATCGCGTCGTCGATCACACTGAACAGGCCGAGGCGGCCGGAGAAGGACCGGAGCACGCCGTTTCCGACCGTGACGGTGCCGGTGATCACGTCGCCGTCGCGGCGGACGTCGACGCAGACATGGATCCGCCCAACACTCATCCATTGATGCTGGATGACGGCGGATGGAGACGCATTGGGGTGCTACCCCCAGGAAAACCCGAACATTCCGGGCGGAATGCCGTGCCTGCGGGTGACCTGGTAGGTGATCATGGCGTGATGAGTGACGCTGCGCGGACCGGAGGTGACGCGCGGTCGGGCGACCTCCTGGAGCGTGCCGGCGACCTGTCCGTGATCACCGCGGCAGCTCGGGCTGCGCAGGCCGGGGACGGGCGCGTCGTGGTGCTGGCCGGCCGGGCCGGGATCGGCAAATCCAGCCTGCTCGCGGCGGGTCAGCGGGCGGCCCGGGCGGCCGGGTTCACCGTGCTGACGGCGCGGGCGAGCGACCTGGAGCGGGAGTTCGCCTTCGGGGTAGCGCGGCAGTTGTTCGAGCGGGCCGGTACGCCGGAGTGGTGGGCCGGGGCCGCCGAACAGGCGCGGACGGTGTTCGACGACGTCCCGGCCGCCACCGGCGGCATCTTCGAGGACGTCTCGCAGTCGGTGCTGCACGGGTTGTACTGGCTGGTGGTCAACGCGAGTGCCGCTGGGCCGCTGCTGTTGTCGGTCGACGACCTGCAGCTGTGCGACCGTTCGTCACTGCGTTTTCTGTCCTACCTCAGCCGTCGGTTGGACGGGCTGCCGGTGCTGGTGCTGGCGGGCCTGCGCACCGCGGGTCAGCCGCTGGGCGATGCCACGCTGGCCGATCTCGTGCAGGACCCGGCGACCGAGGTGATCGAACCACAGCCACTGACGGTCGACGCGGTGACCGAGGTGCTGCGCCGGCGGATGGGAGCAGCGCCGGCCGGCGAGTTCGCCGCGGACTGCCGCCGCGTCACCGGCGGGAATCCGTTGCTGCTGGACGAGCTGGCCCGCGCCCTGCAGGCCGACGGGGTCCGGCCAGACACGGCGTCGGTCGCGGTTCTCGCGACGCTCGGTCCGCGGGCGGTGTCGCGCACGGTGCTGGCCCGACTGGCGCATGCCGGACCGGAGGCCATCGCCGTCGCGCAGGCGCTCGCGGTGATCGGGGACTGGGAGTCCGTCGCGCTGGTCGAGGCCGTCACCGGCCTGGGCGCCGACCTGATCGAGTCGGCGACGCGAACCCTGCTGCGGGCCGAGATCCTGCAGCCCGGGTCGCCGCTGCGCTTCGTCCACCCGCTCGTGCGGGACGTCGTCTACCGGGAGCTCACGCCCGTCGAGGCCGAACGCCGGCACCTGCGGGCGGCCGACGTGCTCCGCGGGATGGGCCGCCCGGTCGAGCAGATCGCGGCGCACGCGCTGGCTCTGCGCCCGGCCGGCCGGGACTGGGTGGTGGATTGCCTGCGCGAGGCGGCGCTGATCGCGGTGCGCCGCGGGGCCGCCGACGACGCGCTCGCCTACCTGCGGCGGGCGGTGGCCGAACCGCCGGCCGGGACCGTGCGGCCGCGGCTGCTGCAGGAACTGGGGATGTCCGAGTCGCTGGCCAACGAGCCGGTGCCGGCGGTCGAACACCTGCGGGCGGCGTACGAGTCGGCGCCGGACCCGGCCGAACGCGGCGAGATCGTCGGCGTGCTGTCCCGGATGCTGATCTTCACCAACCCGCCCGATGACGCCGTCACCCTGCTGCGCCAGGTACGGGAGAGCCTGCCTGGGGATCTCGCTGACCTTGATGACGCGCTGGCCGCGGTCGAGCTGTACGCGGTGAACTTCGGGGCCGATGACGGTGACGCCGGGCGCCGGCTGGCCGGGGTCCGCCCACCCCGCCCGGGGCCGGCGCCGGCGCGAGAATGCTTGCGGCGGCGGCGGCCTGGGACCGGGCGCTGACCGGCGGGTCGGCCACCGAATGCGTCGCGCTCGCGGCGGCCGCACTGGACGACGGGGTGCTGATCCGCGCCGATCCGTGGTTCATGTCGATCGTCGCCGCCGGGGTGCTGGTGCTGGCCGACGATCCCAGTTCGCTGGACGTGTGGAAGCAGATGCTCGCCGACGGCCACCGCAACGGATCGCAGCTGACGATCAGCGGGGTGCGGCTGTGGCAGGGCTGGAACTTCTTGGAATGGGGCGCGCTGAACGACGCCGACCAGGCCCTCGGTCTCTACGCGGCCGACACCCTCCGCCGGGGCGGACAGCACGAGAGCGGGATGGCGTACTGGGCCGCGTTCAACACCCGGCTGCTGGTCGACCGCGGTGACCTGGCCGGGGCGAGGGCGGCTGTCGGGCAGGCTGAACGGGCGGCACCGGGGTCGGACGGTGACCTGTTGCTGCGCAGGGCCGAGACGGAGGTGCTGCTGGGCGAGGGGCGGTGGGAGCGGGCCCTTCTGGCTGCTGATCGGCTTTCTGCCGCCCGGCGGCGGGTGGTGAACCCGGGGTGGGTGCCGTCGTCGGCGTTGCGTGCCCGCGCTCTGGTCGGGCTCGGGCGGTTCGACGAGGCTGCTTCGGCGGCCGGGGACGGGGTGGCGGCGGCGCGGCGCTGGGGCGCCGGCAGCACCGTCGGGTCGGCGTTGCGGGCGCTCGGCACCGCGCTGGACGCGGCCGGGTCTGCCGGCTGTGTCGAGGTTTTCGAGGAGGCCGTCGGGTTGCTCGACGCGTCACCGGCGCAACTGGAGTTGGCCCGCGCGTTGTTGGGTTTGGGTGGGGCCCTGCGCCGGCGTGGTCAGGCCGTTGCCGCTCGACCTCGTCTCGCGCGGGCCGGTGAACTGGCAATGCTCTGCGGGGCAACGGGTGTGGCGGGGGCTGCTTCGGCCGAGCTCCGGGTGGCCGGTGGTCGCGCCCGGCAGCGGGCGGTGTCAGGGATCGATGCGCTGACGCCGAGCGAGCGTCGTGTCGCGGAACTCGCCGCCGTTGGCCGCAGCAATCGGGTGATCGCTCAGGAGCTGTATGTCACGCCCAAAACGGTGGAGGTGCACCTGTCCAGCGCGTATCGGAAGCTGGGCATCGCATCGCGGGGTGAGCTGGCGGCGATGTGGCCGCAGGAGCCGGCGTCGTAGCGGGGGATCGGCGGTTCTGGCGATCCGGGTTCGCCTTGATGCGCGGGGGCCGTTCCCGGTTGGGGGCGGATTTCGGGTTCGGGGTGGCCGAGGTCCGGGGCGATGCTCACGGAACCGGCGCGTTGCTCGTGCTGCGGCAGGAGTGAGGCGTCAGTTTCGAGAGTGAGAGAGGCCTGCCGCCTCGGATCGCACCGACTCATCCCGTCGAAGAGCCGGGAATCGGACCGATCATCTACGACGACCAGAACGGTGTTCACGCCGGCGGCCGCCTCGACCGTGTCCCTTACCGTAGGCCCGTGCGAGTTCGCGCCGAGCGCAGGCGGCCTTGCATCCAGCCTGCTCTTTCCGCTCGCCGTCGACTTCAGCGGCAGCAGGATGGTCCACCGACGGACCGAGGTAGTCAGCTGCGCCCGGCCAGTGTGTGTTCGACACTCGGTGCCGCGCAGCACCGGCTCCTCGCTCGCAGGTCGTGGGACATATCAACCGGCGAGGAACCCGCTGATACGCCGCCCGAACTCCGGCGCCCGGATCAGCGGCTCCATGTGACCGCCCGGATAGATCTGCAGCGTCGCGTTCGGGATGCCGGCGGCCAGGATGCGTGCGTTCCCGACGGGCACGATGACGTCCCGGTCGCCAGCCATCACCAGGACCGGCTGACGGATCAACGGGAGGAACGGCAGGCTCGTCCAGCAGGCCACAGCAGCGAGCTGATAGGCAAACCCACGACCCGAGAAGGCCACTCGAGACGTGGTCAGCAAGCGGTTCGTGTCGGCACTGCGCCGGCCGGACGCGGGGCCGTTCAGCGGACCCGTCATCGCCGCGACGTAGTCCTCGAATTGGGGGTGGCTGGCGAGCTTGGCGACCGTCGAGACCTTGGCAGGGATCGACCACACCCCGGTACTCGTGCCCACCAGCACCAGGCGACGGCAGCGGCGCCGGTGTTGCACCGCGAACTGTTGCGCCAGGGCGCCACCCCAAGAGAAACCGACGACGTCGACCTCGCCGGGGTAGCCCAATTTGACCAGCAGGCGTTGGAGCATCAGGGCCAGCTGCGGAAACCCGTAGGGCAGCACACGCGACGGCGAGCCACCGACGCCGGGGACGTCGAACCTGATCACTTCCAGGTCGGGGTCGAGCGCGTCGACCAGCGGGTGGAGTGCCTCGAATCCGATGCCCAGTCCATTGCACATCACAAGTGGCGGCCGGCTGCGGTTCCCGGCCCGGACAGCGACCCGTAGCGAGTGGCGACCGATCGTCACTTGGCGGGCACTGTCACCAGCCGTCGGCGCTGTTGAATCAACCACACTGTTAGTTTATTCGACGAACGACCGGATCCGCTTGCTTGGCGACCGCGGGTCCTCGATCACCACGAGGAGTAGATCCCGGAGTTGGCCTGCCTCATCGCACTGACGTAGTCGCCACGCTCCCGCGCGGACTGGTCCCCGGCGGTGGGCGCGGCAAGCATCCCGCGCACCTCATCCAGACTCCCAAACTCCTTACGTGCCAGCCACTTCGACAGTTCATCCAGCAGCGACGCAGCGTACCCGGGGCCGTGCCGGAGTAACGCCGAGGTGGTCATCACCACATCGGCTCCGGCGAGCAGATAGGCGACCACGTCGGCCACGTCCTCTACTCCGGTGGTCGCCGCCAGCGACCCTCGGATCCGCCCGGCCAGCAACGCTATCCACGTCCGAGGCACCCTGCCCTCCGCCTGCGTCGACAACCGCACATTCGCCCCGACGGCAAGCGTCTCCGGGTCGATGTCGGGTTGCAGGAACCGATTGAAGAGCACCAGCCCATCCGCACCGGCCTCGTCCAGTCGCACGGCCATCTCGCCCATCGCGCTGAAGTACGGGCTCAGCTTCACGGCCACCGGCACGGTGACTGCAGCCTTCACCGATCCCAGAACATCCAGGTGGCGCTGCTCCACCTCACGTCCGGTGATGTGCGGATCACCTGGCAAGTAGTAAATGTTGAGTTCGATCGCCGCGGCACCGGCATCCTGCATCGACCGGGCGTACCTGGACCAACTGCCCACCGAGACCCCGTTGATGCTGCCGATCACCGGCACGTCCAGGGCCGCAGCGGAGCGCTCAAGAAGGCTCAGATAGCGGCGGGGCTCGTAATTCTGGCGTCCTCGGGAACCACGTCGGCCGGGAAGTACGACTGGGCCTCACCGAACACCTCGGCGCCGGCGCCGGCCAGCTGGAGGTCGCGCTCCGCCGCGCGAATGACCTGCTCCTCGAACAGCGAATAGAGCACCACCGCACCGACACCGCCGTCAGCGAGCCGCCGAACACCGTCCACGGAGTTCGACAACGGCGACGGCGAGGCCACCAAGGGATTGCGCAGCGTCATACCGAGATATCGGGTCGCGAGGTCCATCATGCCTCCGGGCGCGGGTCGGTGGGGAATCGGTGAGCGCCTCGCACGGCCATTTCTTCGTAGGTCTGCCAGCGTTGCGCAACCGATTCCTCGGCCAGCGCGAGCAACCGCTCGGCCTCGGGCGGGTTGGTGTTGGTCAGCGAGCGGTAGCGCAATTCCTTGTACATGTAATCGGTCAGCGGAATACGTGGTCGCGGTGAGTCGAGCAGGAACGGATTGCCCCCGGCCCCCTGCACCTCCGGGTCGTACCGCACCAGCGGCCAGTATCCACTGGCGACCGCCCGGTGCTGCTGGTCCAGTCCGTTTTCGAGTTCGATGCCGTGGGCGATGCAGTGGCTGTAGGCGATGATCAGCGACGTCCCGTCGTAGGCCTCGGCCTCCCGGAACGCCTCCAACGTCTGCTGCGGGTCGGCTCCCATGGCGACCCGGGCGACGTACACGTTGCCGTACGACATCGCCTGCAGCGCAAGATCTTTCTTGTTGACCTGTTTGCCGGACGCGGCAAACTTGGCGATCGCGCCGATCGGAGTGGACTTCGACATCTGACCGCCGGTATTGGAGTACACCTCGGTGTCGAGCACCAGCACGTTGACATTGCGCCCACTGGACAGCACATGGTCCAAGCCGCCGGAACCGATGTCGTACGCCCAGCCGTCGCCGCCGACGATCCACACGCTCCGCCTGACCAGGTGATCCACCACGCTCATCAGATCGGCCACGATCGGCCCGTCCAGGCCGCCGAGCCGCCTGCGCAGTTCCTCCACCCGATCGCGTTGGGCGCGTAGCTCCGATTCTTGCACCTGAGGTGCGTTCAGGATGGCGTCGGCCAGATCGCCGCCCACCACGTCCCGCAGTTCCGCCAAGCGTCGGCGGGCAAGATCGGTGTGCCCGTCGGCGGTCAGCCGGAAGCCCAGCCCGAATTCCGCGTTGTCCTCGAACAACGAGTTCGACCACGCCGGACCATTGCCCGCAGAGTTGGCCGTCCACGGTGTCGTGGGCAGGTTGCCGCCGTAGATCGACGAGCAGCCGGTGGCGTTGGCGACCATCATCCGGTCGCCGAACAGTTGCGTGAGCAGCTTGATGTAGGGCGTCTCACCGCACCCCGCACAGGCGCCGGAGAACTCGAACAACGGCTCCAGGAACTGCGTTCCGCGGACCGTCCCGAAGTCGACCCGGGAGCGGTCGTTCTGCGGCAGGGTCTCGAAGAAGGCGATGTTGTCCCGCTCGGCGGCAACCAACGGCTCCCGCTGGCCGAGATTGATCGCTTTTGTGCCCGGATCACCCAGCGCCACCACCGGGCAGGCCTCGACGCACAGCCCGCACCCGGTGCAGTCCTCCACGTAGACCTGCAGCGAGTAGCGGGAGTCGGGCAGGCCCACGGCGTTCAACGGCGCCGAGGCGAACCCGTCGGGGGCGCCGTCCAGCTTCTTCTCGTCGAACAGCTTCGATCGGATCACGCTGTGCGGGCACACGAAACTGCAGTTGCCGCACTGGATGCAGCTATCGGCGTCCCACACCGCGACCAGCTCGGAGATGTTCCGCTTCTCGTACGCGGCGGTGCCCGTCGGATAGGTCCCGTCCACCGGGAGTGCGCTCACCGGCAGCAGATCGCCACGGCCGGCGATCATCTCGCCGGTGACCGAGCGGACGAATTCCGGTGCACCGATGGGCACCGGTAGTGGCAGACCGATGGTGGCACTGGCCATCTCGGGCACCTTGACCCGGTGCAAGCCTTGCACCGAGAGATCGACGGCGGCGTGGTTCTTTGCCACCACCTCCGGTCCCCGCTTGCCGTAGCTCTTGGTGATCGACTGCTTGATCTTGTCGATGGCCTCGTCCTGCGGCAGCACACCGGAGATCGCGAAAAAGCAGGTTTGCAGCACGATGTTGGTCCGGCCGGCCATCCCGACGTCGCGAGCGATCTTGGCGGCGTCGACGACGTGTACCTGGATGTCCTTGGCCAGAATCTGTTCCTGAACGGGCAGCGGCAGCCAATCCCAGAGCTTGTCCGCCGAGTGCCTGCTGTTCAGCAAGAGGGTCGCGCCGCGAGCGGCGACCCCGAGCACATCAACCCGCTCCAACAAGTTGAACTGGTGGCAGCCGATGAAACTTGCATTGCTGACCAGGTAGGACGCACGGATCGGCTTCGGCCCGAAGCGCAGATGCGAGACGGTCTGCGAGCCGGACTTCTTCGAATCGTAGACGAAGTAGCCCTGACCGAATATTGCCTCTTCCGCTCCGAGAATCTTGATGGTGTTCTTGTTCGCCCCCACGGTCCCGTCGGAGCCGAGGCCGAAGAACACCGCGCGGACGGTGTCCGACGGCTCGATGTCCAGCTCCGGGTCGTAGCTGATGCTGGTGCCTGACACGTCGTCGTTGATACCGACGGTGAACCGGCGGCGCGGCTGATCGGCGGACATCTCGGCGAAAACGCCGGCAACCATTCCGGGGGTGAACTCCTTGGAGGACAGCCCATACCGGCCGCCCGTCACCTTCGGCATCACGGCCAGTTCACCGCCGGCATAGGCGTCGGTCAGCGCCGCGACGACATCGAGGAACAGCGGCTCGCCTATCGAACCGGGCTCTTTCGTCCGATCCAGCACCGCGACCCGGGTCGCGGTTGGCGGCAACGCGTCCAGCAGGGCCTGGGTCGGGAACGGGCGATACAGCCTCACCTGGATGACCCCGACGCGCTCGCCCTGGCCGTTGAGGTACTCGACTGTGTCCTGCGCCGTCTGCACGCCGGACCCCATCAGGACGATCACCCGTTCGGCCTCCGGATGACCGCTGTACTCGACGATCCCCAATGGCCGTCCGGTGCGGCGCGCCAGATCGTCCATCAGGTCCTGAACCACTTGAGGCGTGCGGTCGTAGAACGGATTCACCGTTTCCCGCGCCTGGAAGTAGATGTCCGGGTTCTGCGCCGTGCCACGGATGAACGGCCGCTCCGGCGAGAGAGCGCGGTCTCGGTGCGCACGGACGAGCTCCTCGGGAACCATCGCCCTGAGGTCGTCGTCCTCGATCATCTCGATCGTGTTGAGCTCGTGGGAGGTGCGGAAGCCGTCGAAGAAGTGCAGGAACGGCACCCGGGTACGCAGCGTCGCCGCCTGCGCGATCAGGGCCAGGTCATGGCACTCCTGCACCGATGCCGCGGACAGCATCGCCCAACCGGTCTGCCGGACCGCCATCACGTCCTGATGGTCGCCGAAGATCGACAAGCCCTGGGCAGCCAGCGATCGCGCGGCGACATGGATGACCGCCGAGGTCAACTCGCCGGCGATCTTGTACATGTTGGGGATCATCAACAGCAAGCCCTGCGAGGATGTGAAGGTCGTTGCCAGCGAACCACTCTGCAGCGCGCCGTGCAGCGCGCCCGCCGCGCCGGCCTCGCTCTGCATCTCGACGACGGTGGGCACCGTGCCCCACACATTGGGCTTGGACTTGCTGGACCACTCGTCACACAGTTCGGCCATCGGGGAGGCCGGCGTGATCGGATAGATGCAGCAGACTTCGTTGAGCCGGTAGGCCAGCGAGGCGGCCGCCTCGTTGCCGTCGATGGTGCTACGCCTCATCAGTGCATCTCCTGAACCATGTCGATGGCGTGCACCGGGCATTGCTCGTAGCAGGCGCCACAACCGGTGCAGGTGTTGTAGTCGAACCGGTAGCGATTGCCGGGGCCGAGCTTGATCACCGAGTCCTCCGGGCACGCCCCCAGACAACCGTCACACTCGAAACAATTGCCGCAGGACAAACACCGTTTCGCCTCGTACAGGGCGCCCTCGGCATTCAGGCCGCTGACCACCTCGGCGAATCCGGTGATGCTCTCCTCTGGCGCCAGCGCCGGTTGCTGACGGCGTGCCGCGTCGCCGAAGTACCACAGGTGCAGCTTGTCGAACGTCGCCGTCGGGTGCTTGGGCGTGCTGGGCCGCGCCTCGTCGCGCAGCCAGGCGTCGATGTGCTTGGCCGCCTTCTTGCCGTGCCCGACCCCGACGGTCACCGTGCGCTCGCTGGGCACCATGTCCCCGCCGGCGAAGACCCCGGGGCAGCCGGTCATCAGGGATGGCGACACCTTCACCGTGCCGTCACGTTCGAACTCCACACCGGGCACCGTCTGCAGGAAGCCGGTTTCCGCCTCCTGACCCACGGCCATGATGACGGAGTCGGCCGCCAGCGTCTCGAACCGTCCGGTCGGCTGCGGCTTGCCGTCCGCGTCCAGTTCCATCACCTCGATCTGCAGCTCGGGGCCTTCGAAGGCGCTGATCGTGCGCAGCCAGTTGACCCGCACACCCTCCCGCTCGGCGTCCTGGGCCTCTTCCTCGTGCGCCGGCATCTGGCCCCTCGTCCGGCGGTAGACGATCACCGTTTCCTCCGCACCAAGGCGGCGGGCCACCCGGGCGGCATCGAAGGCGGTGTTGCCGCCGCCGTACACGGCGACCCTCCGCCCGATCACCGGCCGCTCACCGGAGGCGACGCTGCGCAGGAACTGCACGGCGTCGACGATCGGTCCCGCGTCCCTGGCGGGGATGTCGACCTTCTTGGCGAGATGGGCGCCGACCGCGACGAAGACCGCGTCGAATCCGCCGCTCTCGCGCTCCTCGGCGAGGTCCTCCACCCGGTGGTCGCAGACCATCCGTACCCCCATCGCGGCGATCCGGCCGACCTCGGCGTCCAGCACGTTCCTGGGTAACCGGTAGGAGGGGATCCCATAGCGCATCATGCCGCCGGGCTCGGCGCCGGCATCGCGAATCTCCACGTCATGGCCGAGCCGGCGCAGGTGGTAGGCAGCCGACAGGCCGCTCGGGCCGGACCCCACGATCAACACCCGTTTGCCCGTGGCGGTTGATGGCAGATCGAACTGCCAGTCGCGTTCGATCCCGGCGTCGCCCAGGAAACGCTCGACCGAATGGATGGACACCGCGCTATCCAGATTGGCCCTGTTGCAGACGCTTTCGCACGGGTGATAGCAGACCCGGCCGTGAATCGCGGGGAAAGGATTGTCCGCCGTCAGCTCCCGCCATGCCTGTTCCGGGTGGCCGGCCGTGGTGTGCCCGAGCCAGGCCTGGATGTTCTCCCCGGCAGGGCAGCCCGCATTGCACGGCGGCAGCAGGTCAACGTAGACCGGTCGGTGTTCTCGAACCGGGCCGGAACGGGACGTGCCGTGGATCAAGTCGGGAAGGGACGTGAGGTCCTTCGAGCGATCTGGAATCTGCCGGCCACCATTGGTCACATCGTTCGAAGCCATGAACCCTCCTGGGTCACCACTCGCGACCGGAGGGCCGGCCGCGCTCGGGTCGCTCTCTCACTGTGCACATCCGTCGCGGACCCGGATAGGTCCCTTCGACCCTGTTGCGAAGGCCTTGCCGGGCGCCGTCACGCCGGCGTGGTCGGCCACACGACAACCGTTGCTGACGAAACCATTTCCCGACGCAGCGCTGGCGCTGCGGCTAACCACGGCCGAGCACCCGCCACCGATTTCGGGTCAAGCTACTCCCGATCGGACATGCTGGCCACGCGACCTGATCGGGCATCCCGGACCCGCAGCGTTCCCCCTCGCCGCGGTCCCTGATAGCGCCGCTAAACGTAGGCATTCAACCCGACGAGCAAGGCACCCAGCGCGGCCTTGGCGTCGCCGAAAAGCATGGCCGTCTTCGGATCGGTGTAGAGCTCGTTGTCGATCCCCGCATACCCGTGGCCCATCGAGCGCTTGATGACGATGACACTGGTGGCCTCGTCGACGTTGAGAATGGGCATCCCGGAGACCGAGTTGCCGGGCCGGCGCGCCGCCGGGTTCGTGACGTCGTTCGCTCCCACCACCAGCACGACGTCCGTCCGGCCGAACTCAGGATTGATCTCTTCCATATCCTTCATCAGCTGGTACGGCGCGTTCGCCTCCGCGAGCAGGACGTTCATGTGACCGGGCATCCGGCCGGCCACGGGGTGGATGCCGAACTCGACATCGACGCCGTGGGCGATCAGCGCCTGGCCCAACTTGACCGCCTCGTGCTGGGCCTGGGCGGCGGCCAGGCCATAGCCGGGCACGATGACAACCCTCGAGGCGTATGCCATTTGAAGTGCGGCGTCGTCCACGGTGATCTCCCGCACCGGTCCCGACGCCGAGTCCGATGGACCCGCCGCGATGCTGTCGCCGGTTCCGAAGCCGCCGGCGATGATGCTGACCAGCGAGCGGTTCATGGCGTCGGCCATCAGCTTGGTCAGGATGCCACCGGCAGCGCCGACCAGGGCGCCCGCGATGATCAGCGGCGTGCTGTTGATGACGAAGCCGGCCATCGCCACCGCGGTGCCGGTGCACGCGTTCAGCAGCGAGATGACGACCGGCATGTCCGCGCCGCCAATCGGCAGCGTGGACAGCACGCCGAGGATGAGCGCCGCCACCGACAGCAGGATCAGAATCGGCACGCCGCCGAAACCGGCGATGTAGCTGATGCCGCTGCCGACGGCGACGAGCGCGAGGACCAAGTTGATCAGCCGCCCCGCCGGCACGACCAACGGGCGGCCGGGGATCTGCCCGGCGAGTTTGCCGCCGGCGACCAGGGACCCGGTGAAGGTGACGCCACCGATCAGCAGATCCAGGCTGATGCTCAGCCCGGTCACCAGTTCCGAGTCCGTGGCCGTAGCCGCGCGGCTGATCTCGATCGCGGTGTAGATGGCGATGAGCGCGGCCGCCCCGCCGCCGACCGCATTGAAAAGGCTGACCAGTTGTGGCATCTCGGTCATCTTGACGCGTCGGGCGGTGACCGCCCCGATCACTGCCCCGCACAGCAGACCGATGGCGAGCACGACCACCGCGATGCCGGTGATCGTCGCGTGCTGGGCGAGCACCACGACCGTGGTGAGCACCGCGACCGTCATGCCGGCGGCGGATAACTGGTTACCGCGCCGGGCGCTCGCCGGCGAGCACATCAGGTGCAATCCGAGGACAAAGCCGACGGCCGAGGCCAAGTAGAGCGTGTGGGTGAGGATGTCCAGTCCGCTCACAACGCCACCCCATTGTTCGACGCCGAAACGCTCGCGACCGCAGCCTGTTTCACCGCGCGTGGCTTGAACATCTCGAGCATCCGGTCGGTGACCAGGTAGCCGCCGACCACGTTGATGGCGGCGAACACAGCGGCGACGAACACCAGTGCGTAGCCGAGCAGGTCGTTGGCAGTCGCCGCGAGCAGCATCACGCCGACCACCACGACGCCGTGGATGGCGTTGGCGCCGGACATCAGCGGTGTGTGCAGGGTCGCCGGCACCTTGCTGATCACCTCGAAGCCTACGAGCAGGCTCAAGACGAACACGGTGATGTCGGCGAACAGCAGGGGGGTCATCCGCGGTGTCCTTCCTCGGTGGTCCGGTCACCCGGAGCGGGTGCGGTCAGGGTGGAGTTGTTGGCAGTGCTGGACAGCAGCCCGCGGACGTCCGGGTGCACGACCTCTCCGCGGTGAGTGATCAGCACCCCGGCGGTGATCTCGTCCGCGGGGTCGGCGGTCAACTCGCCTTCGGTGATCAGGTGGGCCAGCAAGGCGCAGATGTTGCGCGAGTAGGCCGTTGACGCAGCCCTGGGGACGGCGGACGGCAGGTTGGCGGCACCGATGACGGTCACGGCGTTCTCGGTCACCACGGTCCGGTCTGGGATGGATCCCTCGACGTTGCCGCCCAAAACGCTCGAAGCGAGATCGACGACCACCGACCCGGGCTTCATGGCTGTGAGCGCACTGGCGGAGACCAGCAACGGCGGTCGCCGCCCGGGCACCTGGGCTGTGGTGATCACGATGTCGAACTTGCCGATGGCGGCGTTCAGCGCCGACTGCTGCGCGTCCCGCTCCTGGTCGGTCAGCGCCCGCGCGTACCCGCCCTCGCCTGTCGCGGACACCGCGATGCCCAGGTCGAGGAATGTGGCGCCGGTGGAGAGCACGTCGGCGCGGGCGGCGTCGCGGACGTCGTAACCGGTCACCACAGCGCCGAGCCGACGGGCGGTGCCGATCGCTTGGAGACCGGCCACCCCGGCGCCGATCACCAGCGCCAGCGCGGGACGGGTGGTCCCGGCGGCGGTCATGAACATCGGCAGGTAGTCGGCGTAGGTGTCCGCAGCCAGCAGCGCAGCCTTGTAGCCGGCAACGTTCGCCTGCGAGCTCAGCGCATCCATCGACTGCGCCCGGCTGACGGTTCGGGGAAGGCCGTCGAGGCTGACAGCGGTCACTTTGGCCGCCGCAAGGGTGTCGGCGAGCTCCGGGTGGATCAGCGGTTGCAGCAATCCGATCAGCAACTGACCGGGACGAAGCAGCGACCGATCAGCGGCCGGCGGCGGTTGCACGCAGACCACCGCATCGGCGCCTTCGTACAACTCGTGTTTGCTGACCAATCGTGCGCCCGCATCGGCGTAGGCGGCATCGAGGAACCAGGCCGAGCGGCCCGCTCCGAGTTGGACCAGGACCTCGAGCCCTGCAGCGCCCAACCGGCTGACACCGTCCGGCGTCAGCGCGACCCGGTACTCGCCCTCGGCGCCCTCTTGGACGACACCGACGGTTGTGATGGTCATGGCAGCCTCCGCTGTCGACAGTGTTCAGGGACCGCAAGGTTCAGGGACCGCAAGGTTCAGGGACCCGCAACGCAATTCTTGTTGCAACGAGCGCAATCAGGAGTGCGCTTGCGCCGGTGGTGCCTGCACACGCTGATGTCCTGCGGGCGGCGCAGAACCTGGAGTCCTGGCTGCCCGCAGGCACATCGGCACTGGAACATCGACGTGCTGTCCGATGAGCCGGCTCTTCGCCGACGACGAGTCCTAGATTTGATCGAAGACGTAGGTACCGGGCGCCGGGCCCAACACCGGATGCTGGGCGCTGCCGAGGTCGGCCGGAGCCGGCACCTCGCCCTCGGAGCGCTCGGTGACCCAGTCGGCCCAGTGTCCCCACCAGGTGCCGCTGTGTTCCTCTGCTGTCGCCTTCCACGCATCTGGGTCTGGGCCGGGTTCGCCACCCACCCAATACTTCGACTTCGGATTGCCCTCCGGACAGATCAAGGTCTGGATGTGACCGGTGTTGGCCAGCACGAACGTGCAGTGGCCACCGAGCAGTTGAGTGGACGAGTAGCACCCACGCCACGGCGTCAGGTGGTCGGTGGTGCCGCCGGTGATGTAGGTATCGACCTTGACCTGGCTGAGGTCAACCGGCGATCCGAGGACGGTCAGCGCCCGCGGGTGGGCCAAGTCGTTGGTGGCGAACATGTTGAGGAACTGATTGTGCAGCGCCGCCGGCAGGTTTGTCTTGTCCGAGTTCCAGGCCAGGATGTCGAACGGTGCCGGCTTCTTGCCCATCAGGTAGTTGTTGACCCAGTAATTCCACACCAGGTCGTTGGGCCGCATCCAGGTGAACACCGCGGCCATCGACTCGCCGGCCATCACGCCGCTGGACCGGGAACGCCAGGCCGCCAGCTGGAGCAGCGACGGCGCCATCATCATCCCGGCCTGCATACGCGTGTTCCAGTCCAGCAGGGTGACACCGAAGCTGACGCTACGGACCCGGTCGTCTCCGATATCGGTCAAGTGATTCAGCACGGTGGATGCGGTAATGCCCCCCGCGCACAGGCCGAACAGGTGCACCTGGCGCGAGCCGGTGATCTCCTGGACGGCATCGAGGGCCTCGATGATGGCCCGGCCGTAGGTGTCGAGATCCCAGTCCCGCTGCTCCGCACTCGGATTGCGCCAGGAAATGGCAAAGAATTGCAAGCCCCTCTGCAGAGCAAATTCGGTGAGCGATCGACCTGGAGAGAGATCCATGAAGTAGTACTTGTTGATCTGCGGCGGCACCACAACGACGGGAACTTGGTGCACCGTCGGCGTCTGGGGACCGTATTGCAGCAGCTCGAGCACCTCGTTGCGGAACACCACCGCGCCCGGAGTCACCGCGACATTCTTTCCAAGCACGAAGTCCGATCGGTCGACCTGGGAGGGCAGGCCGCCATTGTGACGAAGGTCTCGTACGAAGTTACGGGTTCCGGCCACCAAATTGCTTCCGGCTGTCTCGAAGGTCTGCTTGAGCGCAGCCGGGTTCCCCAGCAGGGTGTTCGTCGGGGCGAGCGTCGAGGTCAGCATCGTCACCAGGAACCGCGCCCGCTCTCGCTGGCGCCAATCGGTCAGATCCGCTTCCTCGGCCAGGACCCCGAGCGCTTCGCAGGTCGCCAGGTAGCCCTGCATCAGCCGGTGGTAGGCGGGGTTGTTGACCCAGGTCGGATCCTTGAACCGCCAATCGCGGCGATCAGCTTCGACTCCGGACCGGCCGACGGCTACCTTGACCAGTTCCCCGGCCAGCTTGCCGCCGACCTTGGCGACGGTGGGCACCTGCGAGGCCATCCGCGCGGCGGTGCCCAGCAGCTGGAACCGATCGATCGACCCGACGTCTTGGGCCCCTCCGATGGCCTCGACGCTGGCGGCGGGTACTGGCGATTCCTGAGTAGTGGTCATTTGAATCAATTCACCCCGATGGGCAGGTCCCGTCACACGGCACGGGAGTGGTTGCGACCTCAAGGAACCGCGAGAGGTCGATTTTTCGAGAGCGGAATGCATGGGCTCTGTTCATCACCTTGCGCGACAAACAGTATCGGACAAGTCCGCCGGGCGCCCATCTCCGTTGGTCACCGGAAGTAGGGACCAACGTCCTGTCGAGCACAGGACCTAACTCCACAGCGGTGAACGCCGTTGCCGAGCAACAATTGCTTGCATGCCCGACCGACTGTCCCTGCAGCGACCGGGGTGAGGACCGGAATGACCGCCCAGGTCGAAGGGATCAGCGACACGTTCTCCGAGCGCCGGGCGTCCCGATCCTCGCAGTCAGCGGCGGGACCGGTCGCACCGACCGCTTCCGGTGGACAACTTCATTCGCTGCAGTCACTGTCGTACCCAGCACATCCGCAGGCGGGTGAGCGCCAGCACGGTCCAACCCCAACCCCTCCGAGCGGCGCCACCCGATGGAGTTGCGTCGTCACCAACCGAGAGCCGCCATGGAGTCGCCGCGGCAGCACACGAGCAGACCGCACGCAATCAGGACCGCACACTTTCGGCCCGAGCCTTCAGCCCCGCCAATTGGAAAGGCATCACAATGGATTTCGAATTGACCGAGGAACAGCTCCTGATTCAGGAGATGGTGCGGGAGTTCGCGACCACCGAGGTGGCACCCGATCGCCGCCGAGATCGACCGTGATCATCGTTTCCCGGCCGAGCTGCTGCCCATGCTGGCAAAGCTGAACCTGATGGGCGTTCCGTTCGCCGAGGAGTACGGCGGCGCCGGGGCCGACTATGTCAGTTACACGCTGGTGCTGGAGGAACTCGCCCGGGCCTGCGCCAGCACTTCCATCATCGTGTCCGGGTCACACCTCGCTGGCCACCTGGCCGATCTTCGAGTACGGCACCCCCGCGCAGATCGAGAAGTACGGGAGCGGCCTGGCCTCGGGCAACCTGCTCGGCGCGTTCGCGCTGACCGAGCCGGCTGCCGGCACCGACGCAGCCGCCGGAAAGACCCCGGCCGTGCTGGACGGCGACGAATGGGTGCTGAACGGTTCGAAGATCTTCATCACCAACGGTGCTCACGCGGACGTCTTCATCGTCACTGCGATGACCGACCCGTCCGCCGGGCACCCGGGGGATCAGCGCTTTCATCGTCGGCAAGGACGCGCCCGGCCTGTCCGTCGGGGATGAAGAACACAAGATGGGCATCAAGGCGTCCAGCACCACGCCGCTGTACTTCTCGAACTGCCGCATCCCCAAGGACGCCCTACTCGGCGCCCAGGGCAAGGGCTTCAAGATCGCCATGGCGACGCTGGACGGCGGACGCATCGGGGTCGCCTGCCCAGGCTCTCGGGATCGCCCAGGGCGCGCTGGACGCGGCGATCTCCTACGCCAAGGAGCGCGTCCAGTTCGGCAAGCCCATCGCCACGTTGCAGGCGATCCAGTGGATGATCGCGGACATGGCCACTGAGATCGAAGCCGCCCGGCTGCTGGTCTACCGCGCGGCATGGAAGAAGGACAACGGTTTGCCGTACGGACAGGCGGCGGCGATGGCAAAGCTGTTCGCGTCGGAGACCGCGACCCGGGTGGCCGGAAAGGCGATTCAGATCCACGGTGGCTACGGATTCACCGAGAGCTACCCGGTCGAGCGCGCCTACCGCGACGCGAAGGTCACCGAGACTCTACGAGGGCACGTCCGAAGTTCAGCGCATGGTCATCGCCGGAAGTCTCCTGCGATAGTCGTTCGTGCCGCAAGGGAATGGAATCAGATGAAAGACCTGGCATTGAAAGAACTCGCGTTTGCCGACATCAAGGTCGGCGACTCGGCCTCGATCATCGACGACTGTGACGGACGGCCGACATCAAGAAGTTCGCGGAGGTGACGCGGCGACTACAATCCCATCCATCTCGATGCCGAGTTCGCGGTCGAATCGCTGTTCAAGGAGCGGATCGCGCACGGCATGCTGGCCGCCGGCTACATCTCGGCGGTGCTGGGGAACAAACTTCCTGGCCCGAACACCCTGTATCTGGGCCAGACACTGGACTTCAAGAAGCCGGTGAAAATCGGCGACACGGTGACCGCTGAGGTCACGGTGACCGAGAAGCGTGACGACAAGCGGATTCTCAAGCTGAAGACCACGGTGACCAATCAGCTCGGTGAGGTCGTGGTCGACGGCGGATGCGTCATGAAAAAGGTGGGACTTTAGGCACTGAGCTGACGCCACGGGCGCTTTGATCGCAGGTGCGATCGCTCCGTTCGTCGGGCCTCACCGTCGCTGACGCCACGGCGTCCATCCGGCGCAGTGACGACAGGCTGGCCGGGGCGAGCAGACGGTGTTCGGTGGTTCAAGAAATTGAGTGGAGACGCGCATGAAGATTGTTGTGGCCTACAAGTGGGCGTCGAACCCGCAGAACGCCACCGTCGGCGCCAGCGGAACGATCGACTGGAGCCGGGCCAAGCCCGGTATCAGCGAGTACGACCCGGTGGCCGTCGAAATGGCGCGTGAATTGGCTGACGCCACCGGCGGCGAGGTCATCGGGCTACAGCGCGGGGACCACAGCAGTCAACGCGACGATGGCCCGCAAGGCGGCGTTGTCGCGCCGTTTCGACCGCGCCGTCATCGTTGCCGACGACTCGCTCGAAGGCGCCGGATCGACCGAACTGGCCACCGTGCTGGCCGCCGCCGTCCGGCACATCGGCGACGTCGACCTGGTGATCACCGGGGACTCGTCGATCGATGTCGGCGGAAAAATGGTGCCGACCGTTCTGGCCGGGCATCTGGGCTGGCCCGCCGTCGCCGAGGTCAGCGCGGTCACCGGCACCGACTCCGGCGTCCGGGTCGAGCGGAGCACGTCGGAGGGCATCGAAGTGCTGGACATCTCCGGTCCCGCGGTGCTCGCCGCGGCAACCGACGCCGCGGTGCCGCGGTTGCCGGGCATGAAGGACATCCTGGCCGCCGCCAAGAAGCCCGTCGAGACCATCACTCTTGCCGATCTGGAGGTGCCCGCGACGGCCGACACTGTCAGCGTGAAGGGCACCGCACGCCCTGCGCTCAAGGCCCGCAAGGGGCAGTTGATCGACACCAACGACCCGGCGGCGGCAGCCGATGAGCTGGTGGCCGCGCTGCGCGGCGCCGGCGTGCTCTGAGCGTTCCCGACTCGAAGGAAGACAGTCAAATGGTAGGCAATACCTGGATCGTCGTCGCGGGCGACGCGGCGGTCGGCACCCTGATCGCCACCGCCCGCGGCTTCGGTGGAACGGTCACCGCGGCCGTCGTCGGACCGCGCGCGCTCGCCGACACGATCGCCGGCGGCGGGGTGGACGACGTCGTCTGGTTCGGCGAGCCGGGGAAGACCCCGGTCGAGGCCTACGCGACTGCGGTCGCCGACGCGGTGGCGGCAGCTCCGGGCATCGTGCTCGGTCGCGACCGGGCCAAGCGCGCGGGTGCTGCTGGGTGCAGTCGCGGCCCGGCTGGGGGTACCGGTGCTCACCGGCGGAACCACCGCAACGGCCGACGGCGACACCGTGGTCGTCAGCCGCTCGGTGTTCGGCGGCATCGCCGACGAGACCAACACCGTGGCCGGATCCGCTCGTGCTGTTGCTGGACGGTGGTCAGGCGCCGGCGACCGAGGGATCGGCACCGGTGCAACAGGTCGACTGCACCCCCCTGGGAATCACCGTGGTCGAGACCCGGCCGTCGGACCTGGCGCACATCGACCTCGGCGGCGCCACCCGCGTCGTCGGAATCGGTCGCGGCCTGCCGCCAAGGAAGACCTCACGATGATCGAGGAACTGGCGGGCGCCGCCAAGGCCGAGATCGCGTGCACCCGGCCGGTGGCCGAGGGGCTGGACTGGCTCGACCGGGATCGGTACATCGGTTGCTCGGGCTGGAACATCTCGCCGGAGGTGTACTTCGCCATCGGAATCTCCGGCCAGTTGCAGCACATGGTCGGGGTACGCGGGGCCGAGACCATCGTCGCCATCAATTCCGACCCGAATGCCCCGGTGTTCGCCGAAGCGGACTTCGGGCTGGTCGGCGATATGTACGAGATCGTCCCGGCGTTGGTCAAGGCGCTGCAGTGACGGCCGATGGCACGGTGGAGGACATCGCGCCGGAGCCCGACTTCGATGTCGTGGTGGTCGGCGCCGGCGTCGCGGGTTGTATCGCGGCGTATCAGCTTGCCCAGCAGGGACATTCGGTCGTGCTCATCGAAAGGGGCGAGGCGGCCGGCTCGAAGAATCTCTCCGGCGGGGTGCTGTATTCCCGCGGGATGCAGGAGGTGTTCCCGGACTTCCTTGCGGAAGCGCCCATCGAGCGTCGGATCACCCGGAACTACATCAACTTCTTGAATGCCGACAGTTCGGTGGGTGTCGACTACAAGGACTCAAGGCTCGCGGACCCGGTGAACGCGGTCACCGTGCTGCGAGCCAAGTTGGATTTGTGGCTCTCCGAGAAGTGCGAGGAGGCCGGCGTTTTCGTGATGCCCGGCGTCCGGGTGGACCGTGTGCTCACCACGAACGGCCCGTTCGGGAAGCGGGTCGTCGGGGTCAAGGCCGGCGACGACGAGTTGCGCGCGCATGTGGTGGTTGCCGCCGACGGGGTGAACTCCTTCCTCGCTCAGGAGGTCGGCCTCCGCCAGAAGCAGCCGCTGCATCACCTCGCAACGGGCGTCAAGGCGGTGGTCAACCTGCCGCGGGAAACCATCGAGGCCAGATTCAACCTGACCGGTGACGAGGGCGCCGCGTACGGCATCGTCGGAGATTGCACGCAAGGCGTCGGCGGTGGTGGTTTCCTCTACACCAACCAGACTTCGATTTCCGTCGGTGTCGTGTTGCGGCTCGACGACCTGGTGGCGAAGAAGAAGTCGGCGACCGACATCTTCGACCACTTCCTGTCCCATCGGTACATCGCTCCCTACCTCGAGGGCGGCGAGATCACCGAGTACGGCTGCCATCTGGTGGCCGAGGGCGGCTTGGACATGGTGGGTGAGATCACCATGGACGGGATGGTCGTCGTCGGCGACGCGGCTGGACTCACCCTGAACACAGGACTGACGGTTCGCGGCATGGATCTCGCCGTCGCCTCCGGGGTTGCGGCGGCCGCGGGCATCGACGCCGCACTGCGGGAGAAGGACACCTCCAAGATCGGGCTCGCCGGATACCGCGAAGCTCTGTTCGCCTCGTTCGCCGGACAGGACATGAAGACATACGGCAAGGCACCGGCCTTTCTCGAGGTCGAACGTCTTTACAAGGACTACGGCGAATTGTTGGCCAATGTTCTCTACGGTGCCTTCAACCTGGACACCCAACCGCGCCGACACCTGGCCGGAGTCGCGCTGCGGGCCTTCCGGCAATCACCGGTGAAGATCCGCCATTTGATCCGCGACGCCTATGCGGGGGTACGAGCACTGTGAAAATTCCCTCCATCCCAGAACGTCTGGCCCGGGACCGTTTCGAGCTGGACGAGGACGAGAGCCATATCGAGGTCAACCAACAGTTGATCAAGTCGACCGGGTGCGGCCGGGCAATCGTGCAATGTTGCCCCGCGCACGTCTACGCAGAGGAGCCGGATGGGACCATTTCTGTCGAGTATGCGGCCTGCCTGGAATGCGGGACCTGTCTGGCCGTAGCCGCACCCGGCGCACTGAAATGGCACTACCCGCGGGGTGGTTTCGGCATTCAATTCCGCGAGGGCTGAGCCACATGGAACCGGCGTGCAGAGAGAGCGGGGTTTCTGTTCGGATGCCACCGGTGATCGCGCCGGGTGTCCGATCGGCGGTGGTGACCTTCGGCCCTTACCCGCTCGCATCGGCGGGGGCAGGATGATTGCCAGACCGAGCAGGACCATTCGGCTTGCGGGGCCATGCCCGCGGGCAACCCGGCGACATCAGTGCCGCGCACCCGCCCGGCGTGTCGTCCAACGATCGCGCGCACCCGACGGCGCGGTACACCCACAAGTTCTGATCGACCCAACAAAGGAGAGATGACATGTCCGACCGCTTCAAGGTGTCCAAGGCCCTGGTGACCGGTGGCGCAAGAGGAATCGGCGCTTCGATCGTCGAGCGACTGGCCGCAGAGGGCTTTTCGGTCGCCGTGGTCGACGTCAACGAGACCGGAGCGAAGGAGACCGCCGACCGGATCTCCGCGGCGAGCGGCGCCCAGGTGGTTGGTTTCGGCTGCGACGTCACCGACCGGCACTCCGTGCAGACGGTCTTCACCCAGGCCGCTGATGCACTGGGTGGCCTGGACACGTACATCGGCAACGCCGGAATCACCCGGGACCGGATGTTCCACAAGCTCTCCGACGAGGACTGGGACCAGGTGATCGCGGTCAACCTCACCGGGGTCTTCAACGGGTTCCGCGCCTTCGCGCCGTACCTGCGAGCCGAAGGGCCGGGCCGCGTGGTACTGACCTCCTCGGTGGTGGCAAAGTCCGGCAACCTCGGTCAGATGAACTACATCGCCTCCAAGGCCGGCATCGTCGGTCTGGTTCGTTCCGGCGCGCTGGAACTGGCCCGGTACGGCACCACCGTCAACGGCATTCGCCCGGGATTCATCGCCACCGAGATGACCGCGGCGATGACGCCGGAGGCAATCGAAACAATGACCAATGGCATTCCGATGCGTCGCCCCGGCCAGCCCGCCGACATCGCCGGCGCGATTGCATTCCTGTGCTCCACTGATGCCGATTACATCACCGGTCACATCCTCGACGTCAATGGCGGCCTGGACATCTGACCGAGCCGATCGGCGCTCGTTCCACCCACCTGTCGGCTCGGCCGAGAAGACGTCCGAGCCGACAGGCGGTCATTTCCGACGACCCAGCTGTGTTGCCTCTTCCGGTCTCGACGACGACGTCGTGAGCCACTTCGAAAGGACACCGAACCATGCCCGAAGCAGTAATTGTCTCCGCCGTTCGTTCGCCGATCGGCCGCGCGATGAAGGGTGCGCTCAAGGACACCCGACCGGATCAGCTGGGCGCCATGATGGTGCAGGCGGCGTTGGACAAGATTCCCGAGCTGGACCCGAAGACCATCGACGACCTGCTGCTGGGCTGCGGTATGCCCGGCGGTGAGCAGGGCTGGAACATGGCCAGGGTGGTGGCGGTGCTGCTGGGCCTGGACACCGTCCCCGGCGCGACGATCACCCGGTACTGCGCATCCAGCGTGCAGACAACCCGGATGGCCATGCACGCGATCCGTGCCGGCGAGGGGCACACCTTCATCTCGGCAGGCGTGGAATGCGTCAGCCGGTTCAAGGCCGGCGGCAGCGACACGCCGCCGGTGACGCCGGATGACCCCAAGGCATTGGGCCCCAACCCCTACCTCGACGTCATGTTCGACACCGCCCACCAGCGAAGCGTGGAGCGGGCCAAGGGCGGGGGCCAGGTCTGGCACGACCCCCGGGCGGACGGCGAACTGCCCGACTACTACATTGCGATGGGCTTGACAGCCGAGAATGTCGCCGGGTACTGCGACGTCAGCAGGGCCGATCAGGACGAGTTCGCCCTCCGGTCGCAGACCCTTGCGGCAAAGGCCGCAGCGAACGGGTTCTGGGCCAAGGAGATCAGTCCTATCACCTTCCCCGACGGGACCGTGATGGACGCGGACGAGAGCCCCCGTGCGTCGACCACGCTGGAAGGCCTTTCCAGCCTCAAGCCGGTCTTCCAGGTCAACGGCAGCGTCACCGCCGGAAACGCCTGCCCGCTGAACGATGGTGCGGCCGCTCTGGTCATCATGAGCGACACCCGGGCCGCCGAACTGGGCATCACTCCGCTCGCCAGAATCGTCGCGACCGGCGTCTCCGGGCTCTCCCCGGAGATCATGGGGCTCGGTCCGATTGAATCCACCCGCAATGCACTGGCGAATGCCGGGATGAGCATCAACGACATCGACCTGTTCGAGATCAACGAGGCGTTCGCCGCGCAGGCGATCCCCAGCTACCGCGAACTGAAGATCGACATCGACAAGCTCAACGTGCACGGCGGCAGCATCGCAATCGGTCACCCGTTCGGCATGACCGGCGCCCGGATCACCAACACCCTGCTCAACGGGCTCCGCGAGCGCGATGCCACCTTCGGCCTGGAGACGATGTGCGTCGGCGGCGGTCAGGGTATGGCGATCATCTTCGAACGCCTCAGCTGACGCGGCACGACCCGATCGCGCCGGCCTGCGGGAAGCGGGCGCGGTCGGGTCGGCCTCCCAAGGGCCCTCCCAACTCAGCGCAGCCAGTTCGGCGCGATCGTCAGCTCCGGGCGATCCGCTGCTTTCACCTCGATGTCGAGGCCGCGGGCGAATCGGCATCGGACCGTTGGTCGGTCGGTCACGCCGGAAGGTCTGCGAACGATCGTTCGCGATACCACTTCGGCTAGGGCGCATCGTCGCAGGTCAGGCTAGTAACGTAACCCGTGCAGACAACTACGTCATGTACTCCCCCGATTCCGATGCCTTCACATTGTCAGGTCGGCTACGCGCGGGTCTCGACCCGCGAACAGCACCCTCGAAGTCCCGACCATGACCCCCCGCTGGCGAAGACCTGCCCGCCGGTTTCGCTTCGTCGGCCACCATGTGCGCTTCACGATCCCCGTATTGGAACCCCTCGACGGCGTGACGGCAATCGCCAGCTGGCTCGACACCGCCTCTGCCGTCCGGTGAGCTACCGCAGATACAGCGGGTCAGTCGCCCGGTTCGACAACAGCGGAGAGCACGCGCTTGAGATCTCCGGCGAATCCAGGTAATTGCTGCTGCGCGGTTGTATGGACGATCTCCAGGTCGATCGACCAGTAACCGTGAACAATACGGTTGCGCAACCGGCCCGGTTGGCGCCAGGCGACGTCGGCGAACTGTTCCTTGATTGCAGGCGATAGCTGGGTCGAAGCCTCACCTAGCACGGTGAGGTTCCACAGCAGTGCATCTCGGCGGATCGGATCGGACGCCAATTCCTGGAGAGTGACGCCGTTGACCAATGCCACAGCCCGGTCGGCCGCCTCGATCATCTGCTCCAAGAGCAGGACATCACGCCGCATACAGTGGCCGCGCCTCCGCTAGGACAGCCGCTCGCAGGCGTTTGTGGAGTGCCATTCGCGACACGAGGTCGACCTTGCGCCCGAACAACTCGGAGAGCTCGTCCGTCAGATCCTCGATTTTCCAGCCGAGCCGCCGACCCGGCAAAAGCTCATACAGGATGTCGATGTCACTGGATGGTTCCGCGGTTCCACGAGCCACTGAACCGAAGATCATCAGCCGGGCAATGCCGTAGCTGGAGCAAATCGCGGCCAGCCGTTCCGCGTCAACAATCCCGTCCGGCGCTATCACGATGCAAGGTTAGCCCGATCAGGAACCGATGGCGGTGATCATCCGGTGTGTCCAACCCGCTGACGATCGCAGCCGCCGCGGCCGGAGCATGCCGCTGGTCGAGGCACTCACGAGGCAAACGATCCCCCGCTGGGACTGCCTGTCGACTCCGGAGGCTTGACCGGCGCCGCGGCTGGGTAAAGCGAGGGCGACTGAACGACTGCAAAGTCGTACGGGTCGGTGAGCCGGTGACCCTTCCAGGTGCGGCTTTGGATCTATCTCGATCGCGAGATCGAGAGTTGGTACATGTCCGCTACCGGGGCTATCAGCATCACCGATGCTCGCGCCCAGCTGGCAGCGATCATCGATCGCGCACGCACCGAACACCGACCGGTCTTCATAGCTCGCCGTGGACGTCGGATAGCGGCCGTCATCGACGCGGATGACCTCGACCGCATCGTGCAACTGGCTGAGGACATGGCCGACAATCAGGACGCCGAGCTAGCACGTGCTGAGATGCGGCCGACGGGCGCGGCACCGACTGCATGGGACGAGGTCAAGGCGGATCTCGGCTTGGTGTGACGCATGAGGTTGCGCTGACTCCGGCAGCGGCCCCGCCGGCGCGTTCAGGCAGCCATCGAACTGCTCGCCACCGAACCCCGACCGCCGGCAGCAACGCGGCTGGTCGGCGGCGCAGGTGCATGGAGGGTTCGAACCGGCGACTACCGCACCGCCTACGACATCGAGGACGACCGCCTTATTGTGCTTGTCTGAGCGCAGGGCATCGCCGCGAGATCTACGAGCAGTGCTGATTCCCCAATGGATGCGCGGTCTCACTCCGCGCTGAACGCACTGCGCGACGGTGATGAGGTCGAGTTGCGTCCGCAGCCGGACAACTCCGTTCACCCATTGGCAATACATATCTGTTCGGGCTCCGACCCGGTCGGTTGGGTTCCGCGGCTCCTTTGCCCAGCGGTTCATGACGCCCTTGACAATGGCCCGGTCACCGGTCGAGTGCTGAAGGTCAACGGACCTGAAGTACCGCCCCATATGCGGCTGCTGGCCGAGCTCGTGGGTTCGGTTCCAAGAGGGTGGGACTTTTCGCCGACCCGTTGTGGTCTCCGTTCTCTAACTGACGAGCAATTCGACTGTCGGCTCAGGTCAGATCAGATCAGATCAGCTTGCCCGTTTCCTTGTCGACGATGTCGAATCCTAAGTCCGCAAGTCGACGCGCGGCCGCTCCGCGTGTGACACCGCCGCTGAAGTCATGGGGCACACCCTGGTCGGGATGTTGGTATCCGTATGCAACGCCGGCAATCGCCTTCGAGTCATACTCCGCGCCATCCAGTATCAATGCATACCGCCTGTACCGCTGAAAACCGTACTGCGCCAAAAAGGTATCGCGCCCGGTGCGCTCACATTCAGAAGCAGCCCTGCGAACAGCGCTTCGATCGGTGAGCCGTAGCAGCACAGGACCGTCAGCCGATTCCACTGACACCGACGCAGAATCGGAAACCTCCTCATGCACAGCATCCTGGTACCACGGCTGGCTCTCGAGATAGAACCAGCTCAATGTGTCCGCTAAAATTGACCTATGGCTCTCATTGGCAATCAAAGCCAGATCAAAACCCGGACGAAGGTTCAGCTTGGATTCCGGTATATCGACGCCACCAATATGGTTCAGACGCTGTCGGAACTCGTCCCTAAGCTGGACGTCGTCGAACGGTGGACGAGTTTGCAGATGCTGAAAGACAACCTCGACACGCCCGGCTGGGTAGATAACGATGGGCCAAAGATTCCTGGGTTGGTCAATTGGTCGCACGAACAAGAAACATGAAGTCTCGTCGGCGGTGCCGTACTCGAGGTGGCCGCCAATCCCAACCCAGCCCTCGATGATGGTCAGCACCCCATGCACGGTGTCCGGAGTCTGCGAGGTGCGAAGCTGCTCCAGGAATCGGTCGCGAAGCGCAGGATCCTGCCCGGCTCCCGGGGTCTCCGGCCCGGGCGGTGCATCCACTTCCGTCAATCCACACAGGTCGGCGAGCTCGCGCAGGGAAATGCGCTGAGTTGGATCAGCGCGACCGTACTCATCGAAGGCGACGCCCTCTGCGCGCAGGAGGTCCTTGGGATCGTCGGAACGAGTCGGATCCAGCCAACGGAAACCGGCCGAGACCGCGCCATCGGCTTGAAGCACGCGGTGTTCATGCGGTGCGGGCTTGGTGGCCAGCCGCATACCAACCGGCACTGGGTGGCTACCGATCAATGCAGCGAGATCGCCATATGTCGTCCACCTGCCGGCCGGCAGCTCCAGTAACGCCCTGTTCATCAGGTCCCATCGGACGCCGGACCTGTCATCAGCCACATCGAGCGGCCCGGGCCACAGCGTCGCGATGCGGTCCGCTAACGCGCCGCTCCGGGACAGGATTTCCGCCCGGCCCCATCGCATGTGACCAGCAATGTCTTGATTCATCGCAAGGCCGCTGGCCGCAAGCTTCGGCTTCTTCGTCGGAAATGGACTGTTGCTGAGGCTTTGGTTGTACCCGCTCAACGTCAAGTTGCCCAAAGTGTGCACCAAGGCCTCATGCACCTCATCGACGTCTTCGCCAGGACCAAGATCGGCCGCGAGATCCTTCCTTCCCTCCGGTGTCAGTGATTGCGGAAGGACATGCTCAATGGTCAGTGTTTCCAGTGCCACCGGCTCCTTGCTCCCATAGGATTCCTCCAACCACCTCAGGACGAGAGCACGTTGCCCGGGCCGCCCGTTGAGGTAGAAGGGAAGCGTCTGCACGTAGTTTTTCAGTGCAGCGTCACCGGTGAAGTATTTCCTGCCGGTCGACAGGTAAGTGCGGACTGCGGCATCAACCGTTTGATTTTTCGGTATCTCCGAAACCGCCGACAGCAGTATTCGGTTGAGGTTGTTAGTCGCTCGACCACTGAGGAGACGGCGGACCAGGAAGCTCTCGATATAGAGCATCGCGTCCGCTATCTGATGCGGTTCCGCCGTGCGTTGTGCGCGGCGCGACAACAGGTGCAGGATCAGGGGTTGGACTGTGGTACTCCCCCAAGAAACCAGCCGCCGGAGGCGAAGCCGGACGGCCTCATCAGGCTCCCGGGTGGGGTCGAGGACGACCTTGAACAGCGCCGCCAATTGGCTGAACCGTCTGACTTCATTCTCGATGTCGTCCTCGGTGCGCAATCGATCCAAGCGGATCTGCTGACCGGCGTAGGTATCGGTCTGTTTGGCTTTCGGGTCAACCAGTACCAAGTCAATCCAGAACAGCTGCTCGAGTTGTTCAGTGCTCAAGAGTTCCTGCAATGGTAGCCATAGGCTCGTGTAGACCCGTTCGGCGCGATGCGGCATCCGCATGAACAGGTAGTTTCGCAACAGGTCGCCCTGAGTCAGGCGCAGGCCCGTGTTGTTGAGCGACTCGAAAATGCGGTGCGGGTTGTCACCGTGCTGGGCAGTGACGCATACCAGTGCCAAGCCAGAGATGACGGCGTCTTCAATTCGTTCGATGTCCAGCAGGTCTTCCGGATCGTCCGCATCGGCCAGGCATGCCTGGAAGAAGCGATAGGCGGAGCCGATACGGTCACTACCACCGGCTTGCGGTGTGGACTCGAGACATGCACGGTAGGCGGCGCGGTCGGCCTGAGTCGGAAGCAGCTTCAGTCGCTGGCTGTCACTCTTCCACTTGTTCAGTAAGTAGAGCTCATTGATGCGGTCACGATGTTCCTGGTTCTCATGCTGTGCTCGATAATCCCGGATGGCACACAGCAAAACCGTCAGCGTGGTCAGGCGCTGCTGACCGTCGATGACAAGGAATTCCTGAACTCCGGTTGGCCCGATCGACGGGCTGGGCGCAAGGACCAAAGAGCCGATGAAGTGGGTGGCTGACGGCGCCGACAGCCGGTCCTCGGCCAGCTTGGTGATGTCATCCCATAGGCGCTGAAGTTGGTCGGTTTTCCAAGAGTAAGTGCGCTGATACAGCGGCACCTGATATTGCTTTGTGCCCTCCAGCAGCTCGCGCAGCGTCGTTTCCTGTGCCGCAACCATGTGGGCCCCTCCCCGTCGGGCTACTACACCGGGCAGCATAAGCGTGGCCGCGGGCTCACGCCGCCGCCCGGGGCAGGCACGTTGCGCCTCGGCGCGGCCCAAGAGCCGCGACGGAAGAGTCGACCAAACTACCTGCGCCCTATCGGAGCTGCACCGCACCGTTACGATGACGCCACGCTCGGTGCAAGGGGGAGGGAGCGTGTCAGTGACGACGTCCACGATCGGTCGAGGCTTTGCGCCCGGATCTGTGGTCGTCGTGCGCGATGAGGAATGGCTCGCCACCGCTACGGAGCAAACATCCGGCGGACTGCTTATCCATTGCCAAGGTATGTCGGAGCTGATCCGGGATACCACGGCCTGCTTCTACGACACCCTGGACGACATCGAGCCGCTCGACCCGGAGGCCGCCATCGTCGTGGCGGATGACAGCCCCCGCTATCGCAGCTCCAGGCTCTGGTTGGAATCGACCTACCGCAAGACCGCCGTGCCGATCGGCGACCGTTCACTCACGGTGTCTATCCGAGCCCTCGCCGATGCGCTGGTGTATCAGCAGTCCGCAGTCGAACAGGCCGTCGATCCGGCAAACCCTCGCCCGCGCATCTTGCTGGCCGACGCCGTCGGCCTCGGGAAGACGCTCGAGATCGGCACGATCCTTGCCGAGCTGGTGCGGCGCGGTCGCGGTGACCGGATCCTGATCGTCACGCCGCGGCACGTCCTGGAGCAGATGTAGCACGAGATGTGGACACGATTCGCGTTGCCGTTCGTCCGGTTGGATTCCGCCGGAATTCAGCGGGTCCGGCAGAAACTGCCCGCAACCCGGAATCCGTTCACCTACTACCGCCTGGTGATCATCTCGATCGACACCCTGAAGTCCGACCGGTATGTCGCGGCGCTGAGCAAACAGCGCTGGGATGCGGTGGTCATCGACGAATCGCACAACCTCTCGAACTCCGCCACCCAGAACAACCGGCTCGCCCGACTGCTCGCGGCCAACTCCGGGGCGCTAATTCTTGCTTCAGCGACGCCGCACAACGGCCGCGCCGATTCCTTCGCGCAGCTGATCCGGCTGCTGGACCCGTCGGCGGTCCGCCCGGACGGCACCCTGGTCGAATCAGAGTTCCGCCAGCTGGTGATCCGCCGGCACCGGCACAGCCCCGAGGTAGCAGCGGTGGTCGGGGCGGACTGGGCGGAGCGACTCGAACCACGCAACATCCTCATCACACCCACCGCCGCCGAGGACGCGATCGTCCACGAACTGGAGCAGACCTGGCTGTTCCCGCCGGGCGGACGGTCGCCGTACTCCGGCGGTGGTGCGCTGTTCGGGTGGACGCTGCCAAAGCGTTCCTGTCCTCGCCCAGCGCCCTGGCCGAGCCGGTCGCGGAACGCCGCCGGCGGATTCAAAGTCAGCCCAACACCGGTGCAGAAGAGGTTGCGCTTACAACGGCTGGCGGAGCTGACCAAAAACTGCACGCGGGCGAGAGACGAGCTGGCTGTTGTGCGACGCTGCGAATGATGAAGGTTCTCAGAAACACATCTTGCGTGAAACAGTTCGCAAATAACGGCTCTTCGGAATTAACAGGGCTTGAGGCCGCTGGTTGACACCCGCCGGGATCTCCGGGTGCAGGCGTAGCGTATCCGCCGTTTCTGGTTGTCTTGATTGCGGAAGCCGAAGGCGATCCGGCCGACGTGTTTCACGATCCTGTTGTAGCCCTCGGTGCGGCCGTTGCTGATCCCGGTGAGCAGGCCGGCGATGATGGAGCCCTGCCAGGCGTTGACCGTCCACGCCAGGCGCCGTAGTTGGGCCACCCCGGAGTCCGCGCAGTGGGTGTAGAAGTCGGTCAGGGCGTTCCAGATGCGTCCGCGGTCCGGGGTGGTGCCGGCCAACTTGAGCAGGTCGCGGAGCATTTCCTTGCCCTGCCAACACTTCTCGAGCCCACCGGTCGGGTCGCCCCGGCGCATCGCCTCGCGCACCCTGGCGAGTTCGTCGCTGGTGAGGGTCTCCGCGGCGCGAAGCAGCCGGTTGCGTTGGGTCCATTCCGGGTCGCACTTGCGGCCCCGCCGGCCGCGCCTCGCCCAGGCCAGCTCCCGCCGGTACTCGGTGACCGCCCGGTTGGCCAGGGCGACCAGGTGGAAGCGGTCCACGACGACCGTGGCGTGCGGCAACGCCAGCCGCGCCGCGCGTGCGTAGGTGGCGCTGGTGTCCATCGACACGTGGGTGATGCCGGCCAACCAGTCCGGGTCCTGCGCCTGCAGCCACTCGATGAGGACCTTGCTGGTGCGGCCGTTGACCTGTGCGAACAGTCCGCCGTCGCCGGTCAGGTCGACCAGGCCGGTGTCGAACCGATCCACCCATGTCTTCTTCCCGGTGGCCGGGTCGGTCTCGTAGTGCGCCTTCCCGCGGCGGGTCTCATCCACGCCCAGCACGGTCACCAGCGGCGGCGCTTCGGGGAGCACCGCCGCCGCGTGCGCGACGAACGCGTCGTGCGCGATGCGCCAGTCCATGCCGTACTCGGCCGCCACCGCGGACACCGGCCGGGTGTGCTCACCAATTGCTTCCGCTGCTCGGCGGCGGGCGCGGGTGGTGATCCGGGCCCGCGCCGGGATCTGATCGGGCAGGCACTCGGTGAACACCTTCCGCTCACACCCACGGACCTGGCACCGCCATTTCCGCTTGTGCCACAACAGGATCGGCCGGTCCTCACCGATCACCACGTCCCGCGGGCGGGTGATCACCCAAGCCTTCGGCGCCGTGGACTGCTGCCCGCAATCCGGGCACCACCCCGCCAGCTCCGGGTCGGTCGAGCAGTGCACCACCCGCCCGCCGGCCGCGTCGCGGACGACCCTGTCGACGACCAGACCGTCGATGTCCAACAACAGAGAACTACTCTGATCCATGCTCGTGGTCCTTCGGCTGATTGCGTAGAGAACAACCAGTTTCGAAGGCCACGAGCCCTCAACTCACCCGACACGCCGCCACGCTCGGGCCACCCACCTGCCCCATCAAGTCCGAAGAACCCCCATACCAATGCACCGGAGTCATGCCCGGATAGACCTATGAATCTCTTTCGGAAGAAAGGCCTAGTTCAAATGCCTTCGAACCGGTTCGTATCCAGGTCAGACTCTGTGGAGACGAAGAGAATCGAACTCTCAACCCCCGCCTTGCAAATTCGGACCACCATGTTCGGCGAAGTGCGTCTACATCCCTGACGTGCGAAAACAGTCCAGCCAGGCTCGTCCAGAACCGCGGTTGTGCGGGCTCTAGGCAACACTTTTGGCAACACTGCGCGAGCGGCCGGCTGACGCCTGCACCGCGCTCTCAGGGCTCAATTCCGACCTTTGCCGGCCCCGCACTATCCCGTGGTGAACGCCGATGACCAACTCCGGCGCCCAGCCCGCGGTCGATCTCGCCGTCACCGCGGCCGAAGCCGTCCGCGGACTCAATCACCACACCCTGGGCCGGCATGCCTTGAGCGAGTCGGCCGAGCTCGACCGAATCGTCGCTGAGCTCGCCACCATGGCGCAGGGGCTCCCGCAACTGATCAGGCAACTGAGTAGCTGGCTCAACGCCGAACACGACGCCGGCCGAATCGGGTCCGACGACCACCTCGACGAAGCCCTCGTCGTGGATCGGGCCGTCGCCCAACTGGCCGCTGGCCGTCACGCCGCACATGAACTCGGCCAGTTCCTGGACAACGCCCGCCAACAACTGGCTCACCTGCAAACCAGACCAACCTCGCAGCGGTTGAAGCAGGTTTCTCATGATGGCCACGCCGATGACCGCTGAAGACAACGACACCGGCGACCTCGTCGTCCGTGGCCGCAAGCCGTTCGCCATGATTCCAACGGAGCTGGCGCGCAATCCTGAGCTTGGGTCTGCGGCCGTCAGGTTGTGGACCGTTTTGGCGACCTACGCATACGGCAGCGATGTGGTCACCCGCCCCTCCCGCGCCGCGCTGGCAAGGAACTGTGGTTACAGCTCCGTCCGAGCCGTGGACCTCAATCTGCGCCAGCTTGAACGAGCGGGTTGGCTGACGATTGAAGCGACCCGACGTGCGGACGGCGGGCGCGGAAACAACAGATACATCCTCGAATGGGATGCACGGATCCCGCCGACCGCAACCGGGTCGGGTCAACGAGGCACCACGCCGCAACCGGACCCAGCCGCCGGCTCGCGATCCTCCGCAGGTCAGACCCCGGTGCAGAATTCTGCTCCGGGGCCGGTGGCACGGGTCACCCCAGCGAAGGAATCTGCAGGGGGGCCAGAGAATGTTTTCGTCAGGCCCCCGGCGAAGGAATCTTCTCTGCAAAGAGAAATAACTACTACCAAGAACCCATCACCACCAAGGGCCCTGGGCCGTGGCGCCGTCACTACGGACTTGGGGGTGGTGGGTGTCGATCCGGCTTTGCAGGTGAGCGGCCAGGAGGGCAATCCGTCCGACCGGGCCGCCACAGATCTGGCGGCGGCGGTCAAAGCCTCGATCCCCGGCGAGCTTGCCCGGCAGATCAGGACGAGTGTGCTGAGGGATCGATGCTTGGCTCTCACCGCGTTGGGTTGGACGCCCGAGCGGATGGCCTCCGTGGCGCGAGCTCGATCGTGGACGGGCGCAGGGCCAGGGGCCGTCGTCCGGTGGGGCGTGATCTTGCGAGCGTATGGTCACCGCCTATTGGATCCCCCGACCGCCAAGCTGCTATCGAGCGCCAACTAGCCGCCCGCAAAGAACACGCGGCCGCGATGGAAGCGGCCCGCGCAGCTTCCGGCATGCGGCAGGAGGCGCGGCGGATTGCACGAGAGCTCGCCGCACGCGGCCGCGCACGCCGAGCTGAGCCGATCGCAACGAACGAGGACGGCAAGACGGATGATGGGAATCGGTCGGCGCCGGACCCGGCCAACAAAGCCGCGAGCACAGCGGCAGCGGGGACGGAGGCGACATGACACCGGTGACGAAAGGGCGTCCGACAGCCGATCGAAACCACACTGCGACAGTCTGTTTCGGCCCACCGCGGTGGTCGAGCTATTGCGTCACCGGCAGCGACATCGCCGTGGGCGTATGGCGGGCGGGTGAGCAGCCTCGGAATGGACCGTCGTCGTCCCGGAGCTCCCGCATGATCGGGATGGCGAGGTTCGCAAGCCATGACGCCTGACCAGGACCTGGGTCTTGCTGGAGGTTCTCCCACGCGCGCCAGAGAGCGGCCACTGCATTCTCGGCCGCAGGGTGATCCCGCCACTGTGGACACCATCCGGGCTCGGCGTCTTCCAACTGCGGAAAGATCAGCGCCAAGAACGCCTCGTAGAAGGCGACGTGATTCGGATAGACCAACTCGTCCGGCGGGGCCGGCGGCCGCAGCACCACGACGTCGGCTGTCACTACCGGTGCCAGTCGCGGCTGTCAGCGACCACGGCCAGCGGGACGAGCGACGCGCCCCGGAAGTAGCTCTCGTGCCGGAGCTTCCAAGCGCTGCGCATTCGCGGCTGACCTTTCGCTCGACGTTGTCGGTGATGCTCGCCATCTGTCGGAGACGGCCACCGATCCGGAGGCGTCTCAACGCAACGCATCTCACCCATGTGTCCACCGTGGCTGCCAAAAGCCGCTATGTCCAGCACTTCTCGACATGCACTCATAACTTCCCCGAAGGAGCAACATGTTTCGCAGCACTGTCAACGCACTGCTGGCGGCCGTCCCGGACGTCAGCCCGACTGAGCCGCCCGGCGCGGACAAGCTGACCACGATCCTCGGCTGGGTCCTCTGGATCGCAACGGCCGCCTGCGTCGCTGCGGTCATCGCCGCCGGCATCAAGATCGCGATGGTG
>CAVWTC010000001.1:0-335527 GCA_963757645.1 uncultured Actinomycetota bacterium | reverse complement strand
ATTGCAGGTCCGTCACCAACCCGGCGACCGCCCGAGCCCGGTCCCGGAGGAACATCCGGTACAGCGTCGCGACCTGGTCGTTGCGGGAACGGCCGGCCCGCAGCTTGCCGCCCAGATCCTTGCCCGCCCGATCGAGCAGCCCGCGCTCCAGTGCCGAGTGGACGTCCTCGTCGGCCGGTACCGGCCCGAAACGACCGGTCTGCACGTCCTGCGCGAGATCGTCCAGGGCAGAGAGCATCGACGACAGCTCGAGGTGGGTCAGCAAACCTGCGCCGTGCAGCACCCGGGCGTGCGCCTTCGAGCCGGCGATGTCGTAGCGGGCCAGCACCCAGTCGAAATGTGTTGAGACGCTGAGTGCTTCCATCTCCGGAGACGGGCCGGACGCGAACCGGCCGCCCCAGAGCGGAGTTCCCGCGGTCGCCGGAACGGGCTGGGGATCCGAGTGGGTCGTGTCAGATGTGTTGTCAGACATGGGCGTCAGTCGGTCCCGGTGTCCATGGCGGCGCTGTCGTTGGCCTGCTCGATGGCCTGTCCCAGGTCCAGCAATTGCTCGCCGGACGGCAGGCTTGCGATCGCGTCCGCCTGCCCGGGACTCAGGGTGCCGACGAGGGTGTGCTGAGTGTCCAGTTGTCCCAATCCGGCGTACAGCTCCAGCTTGGAGCGGCTGTCGGCGATGTCCAGGTTCCGCATGGTGAGTTGACCGATCCGGTCGCCGGGCCCGAACGCGGCGTCGGCCACCCGTTCCATCGACAGCTTGTCCGGGTGGTAGGACAGCGCCGGGCCCGCGGTGTCGACGATCGTGTAGTCGTTGCCGCGCCGCAGCCGCAGGGTGACCGACCCGGTGATCGCCGACCCGACCCACCGCTGCAGCGACTCACGCAGCATCAGGCCCTGCGGGTCCAACCACCGCCCCTCGTAGAGCAGCCGACCCAGCCTGCGCCCCTGGTCGTGGTAGGCGGCAACGGTGTCCTCGTTGTGGATGGCGTTGACCAGCCGCTCATAGGCGATGAACAGCAGCGCCATACCCGGTGCCTCGTAGATACCCCGCGACTTGGCCTCGATGATGCGGTTCTCGATCTGGTCGCTCATGCCCAGCCCGTGCCGGCCGCCGATGGCGTTTGCCTCCATCGCCAGGGCGACCGGGTCGAGCCGGACCCCGTTGATCGCCACCGGCCGGCCGCACTCGAACTGCAGCGTGACGTCCTCCGGGTCGATCACCACTGATTGGTCCCAGTGGGAGACGCCCATGATCGGCTGCACGATCTCCACGGAGGCGTCCAGGTGCTCGAGGCGCTTCGCCTCGTGGGTGGCGCCCCAGATGTTGGCGTCCGTGGAGTACGCCTTCTCGGCCGAGGCCCGATAGGGCAGGCCGCGGGCCAGCAACCATTCGCTCATCTCGGCCCGGCCGCCGAGCTCGGCCACGAACTGCCGGTCGAGCCACGGCTTGTAGATGCGCAAACGGGGGTTGGCGAGCAGGCCGTAACGGTAGAACCGCTCGATGTCGTTGCCCTTGTAGGTCGACCCGTCACCCCAGATGTCGACCTCGTCGTCGGCCATCGCCCGGACCAGCAGGGTGCCGGTGACGGCCCGGCCGAGCGGGGTGGTGTTGAAGTACGTCAGCCCGGCGGACCGGATGTGGAACGCCCCGCAGGCCAATGCCACGAAGCCCTCCTCGACCAGCGCGGCCCGGCAGTCGACGATCCGCGCGATCTCCGCGCCGTACTCCTGCGCGCGACCGGGGACGCCGGACAGGTCCGTTTCATCGGCCTGACCCAGGTCCGCGGTGTAGGCGCACGGCACGGCACCGTTCTCGCGCATCCAGGCAACGGCCACCGAAGTGTCCAGCCCGCCGGAGAACGCGATGCCGACTCTCTGCCCCTTGGGCAGCGACTCAAGAACTTTGGACACGAGGTGGGAGCCTATCTGTGCGGGTCGGGCCGCCGATCCGAACGGCGGGACAAGGGAAACGCGGGCGGAGCCGGTCGTTGCGGGCGATCAGACATCCCCGGCGGCGTAGCCGGCCAGGGTCGCACCGACGTCGGCCCCGGTCAGTCCGTCCCGTGCCACCACAAGGATGGTGTCGTCGCCGGCGATGGTGCCGATGACGTCCGCGAGGCTCGCCCGGTCGATCGCCGACGCGAGGAACTGCGCCGCGCCGGGCGGTGTACGGAGCACCGCGAGGTTGCCGGAGGCCTGATAACTCAGCAGCAGGTCACCGAGCAGCCTGGCCAGCCTCGAGGTGCCGCCGACCATCGGCCGCGGCCCGCCGTCCTCAGGGATCCGGTAGACGGTGGCGCCGCCGTCGACGCCGCGCAGCTTGACCGCGCCCAGTTCTTCCAGGTCACGGGACAGGGTGGCCTGGGTGACCGAGAAGCCGCTGTCGGACAGCAATGTGAGCAGCTCCCCCTGCGAGCGCACGGGGTGGTCCCGGATCAACTCAGTGATCCGGCCATGCCTCGCTGCCTTCGTCGCGACCGCGGTTCCAGCGGTCACCTCGGACCTCCCTCAGGTTTCGCTGTCACCGGCACGATGCCGGACTGCTCGAATAGGAAGGCCAGCAAAGCCTTCTGGGCGTGCAAGCGGTTCTCCGCCTCGTCCCACACCGCGGACGCCGGCCCGTCGATCACCTCGTCGGTGATCTCCCAGCCCCGGTGCGCCGGCAGGCAGTGCAGCACCAGCGCGCCGTCCGCGGCCCGGTCCAGCAGCGCAGTGTTCACCTGGTAGGGCCGGAACGGTCCCACCCGGTCCAGCCCGTCGTTCTCCTGACCCATCGAGGTCCAGGTGTCGGTGACCAGGACATCGGCGCCGTCGACGGCGGCCTGCGGATCAGCGAGAAGCTCGATCGCACCGCCCGTCTCGGCGGCGCGCTTCTTGGCGTCCAGCAGGATGTCGCCGTGCGGGTCGAACCCTTGGGGGGAGGCAATCCTGACCACCATGCCGGCGTTGGCGCCGCCGACCATGAGCGAATGCGCCATGTTGTTCGACCCGTCGCCGAGGTAGGTCAGGGTGAGGCCGGCGAGCCGGCCCTTGCGTTCCCGGACGGTTTGCAGGTCCGCGAGCACCTGGCAGGGGTGGAACTCGTCGGTCAGCGCGTTGATCACCGGAACCGTCGACACCCGGGCCAGCGCGTTGATCCGGCGCTGGGCGAAGGTGCGGATGGCAACCGCATCGACGAACCGGGACAGCACCTTCGAGGTGTCCTCGATGGTCTCCTCGCGGCCGAGCTGTGACGTCCGTCCGTCGACGATCACCGGTTGGGCACCGAGCTGGGAGATCCCGACTTCGAACGACAACCGGGTTCGGGTCGAGTTCTTCTCGAAGACCACCGCCACCGAGCGGCCCTCCAGCGGCCGAAAGCCGTTGCGGTTCCGCTTGTACTCGTCCGCACGGTCCAGCACGGCGACCAGCTCGTCCGGGGTCAGATCGTCGTCCCGCAGGAAGTGCCGCAACCCTGTGGTGGTTTTGTCCGTCGTCACTGTTTTCCCTCGCTCTCGGCCGCCCGCAGGATGTCGGGAAGTGCGGCGGTGAAGCTGTCGGCCTGCTCGGTGGTCAGGATCAGCGGCGGAGCCAGCCGAAGAACATCCGGAGCCGGCGCGTTGATCAGGAAACCCGCCTCCCGCGCGGCGACAACCGCCTCCGGGCCGATCCCCGCGCGCAGCACGATGCCGAGCAGCAGACCCCTTCCCCGGACGGAGTGGATCAGCGGGTGCCCCAGATCCTCGACGCTCGCCCGAATGTGCTTGCCGAGGACGTCGACGTGATCGAGCAGCCCGTCGGTGACGATGGTGTCCAGCACCGCGAGCGCCGCCGCGGCGCAAACCGGGTTGCCCGCGAACGTGGATCCGTGCTGACCGGGTTGCAACAGCTCGGCCGCTGGCCCGAAACCGATCGCCGCACCGATGGGCAGACCGCCGCCGAGGCCCTTGGCGAGGGTGATGACGTCGGGAACGATCCCGGCGGAGGAATGGCCGAACCACTGCCCGGTCCGCCCGATGCCGGTCTGCACCTCGTCGAGAACCAGCAGGATGCCGTGCTCGGCGGTGATCCGGCGGGCGGCGGCGAGATAGCCGTCAGGGGCCGGAATGACGCCGGCCTCCCCCAGGATCGGTTCGAGAAACACTGCCGCGACGTCGGTGTCGACCGCGGCCTCGAGGGCGGCGACGTCCCCGTAGGGCACGAACTCGACGCCGGCCGGCATCGGCTCGAAGGGCGCCCGTTTGGCCGGTTGCCCGGTCAGCGCGAGCGCGCCCATCGTGCGGCCGTGGAAGGCGCCGTCCGCGGCGATGATCCGGGACCGCCCGGTACGCCGGGCGATCTTGAACGCCGCCTCGTTGGCCTCCGCCCCGGAGTTGGCGAAGATCACCCGACCGGTGGCCACGCCGGCGGCATCCCGGGCGCCGCTGATGTCCAGCAGCCGCTCGGCCAGGGTGAGCACCGTCGGGTGGGTGAAGAAGTTCGACACGTGGCCCAGGGTGGCGATCTGCTCGGACACCGCGGTGACGATCGCCGGGTGGGCGTGCCCCAACGCGTTCACCGCGATCCCGCCCAGCAGGTCCAGGTATTGCTTGCCGTCGGCGTCGGTGACCACGGCGCCGGTTCCGCCGACCAACTCGATCGGCGGGACACCGAAGTTGTTCATCAGGGCCTGCGACCAGCGTGCTGCGGCCCGCTCGTTGCCGGACCGTTCGGTTCGGGTCTCGTCCGGGATCTGGGTGGTGCTCACGATGCCTCCATCGTCGGAACGATCATGGTGCCAACGCCTTCGGTGGTGACGATCTCCAGCAGCACGGAATGCGGGATCCGGCCGTCGATCACATGGGCGGCCGCCACCCCGCCGCGGACTGCACGCAGGCAGCCCTCCATCTTCGGCACCATTCCCGCCTCCAGTCGCGGCAGCAGATCCTCGAGCGCGTCGGCGGAAACCCGCGACAGCAGGGAATCCCGGTCCGGCCAGTCGGCGTAGACGCCCTCGACATCGGTCAGCACAACGAGTTTCACCGCGCCCAGGGCAATCGCCAGGGCCGCGGCCGCGGTGTCGGCATTGATGTTGTGGACGACACCGTCGACGTCCGGCGCCACCGTCGACACCACCGGGATGCGCCCGGCGTCGATCAGGTCGAGCACCGCACCGGGGTTGACGTCCACCACGTCCCCGACCAGCCCGATGTCTGTCTGGACGCCGTCGACCAGCACCGTGCGGCGGGCGGCGGTGAACAACCCCGCGTCCTCGCCCGACATCCCGACGGCCAACGGCCCGTGCGAGTTGATCAGCCCGACCAGTTCCCGGCCGACCTGGCCGACCAGCACCATCCGGACCACGTCCATCGTCTCCGGGGTGGTGACCCGGAACCCGCCCTTGAACTCGCCCTGCAGACCCAGCCGGTCGAGCATGGCGCTGATCTGCGGACCGCCGCCGTGCACCACCACCGGCCGCAGGCCGACCGTGCGCAGGAACACCATGTCGGCCGCGAAGGCGGCCTTGAGCCGCTCGTCGGTCATCGCGTTCCCGCCGTACTTCACCACGACGAGCGCTCCGGCGAAGCGTCTGAGCCAGGGCAGGGCGCCGGCCAGCACCTCGGCCCGCTCGCGCGCGCCGGCCAGATCCGACAGCCGCCTGGTCTCCAGATCAGCTGACGCGTCGATCTTCTCGGCCGGTGTGGTGCCGATGGGGGCGCTCATGTCGAGTACGCCGAGTTCTCGTGAACGTAGGCATGGGACAGGTCGTTGGTCAGGACCGTGGCCGATTCGGTGCCGGCGTGCAGGTCGATGACGACGCTGACGGACCGGCCGGTCAGGTCGACACCGTCCCGGTCGTCGCCGGTGGCACCGGCCCGACAGATCCACACCCCGTTGATCGCGACATCGATGGCGTCGGCATCGAACTCGACGTCGGAACCGACGGTGCCGACCGCTGCGAGAATCCGCCCCCAGTTGGCGTCCTGACCGAAGAACGCGGTCTTCACCAGGTTGTTCCTGGCCACGGTCCGGCCGACGGTGACGGCGTCGTCCTCGGTCGCGGCGTGCACCACCTCGATGGCGATCTCCTTGGTCGCGCCCTCGGCGTCGGCCAGCAGCTGCGCGGCCAGGTCGGCGCAGGCCCGGGTCACCGCCGCCTGCAACAGCTCCTGCGGAGGTGCCACTCCGGAGGCACCGGAGGCGAGCAGCAGCACGGTGTCGTTCGTGGACATCGCGCCGTCGGAGTCGAGCCGGTCGAAGGTGACCCTGGTGGCGGCGCGCAACGCGGTGTCCAGCGCGGCGGAATCGGCGACGGCGTCGGTGGTCAGCACCACCAGCATCGTCGCCAGGCCCGGGGCCAGCATGCCGGCACCCTTCGCCATCCCTCCGACGGTGAACCCGCCGACCGTGATCTCGACGGTCTTGGGTACCGAATCGGTGGTCATGATCGCGGTGGCCGCGGCCAGGCCCGCATCGGCGGTCAGACTCTGCACCGCGGTGTCGATGCCGGGAAGCAGCCTGTCCATCGGCAGCCGCAGTCCGATCAGCCCGGTGGAGGCGACGGCGATCCGTTGCGCGGGCGCGACCAGTGCCTCGCCGAGATGCTCTGCGGTGGCAACCGTGTCGGCATAGCCGTCGGTACCCGTGCAGGCGTTCGCGCCGCCCGAGTTCAGCACCACCGCAACGAGTTCCGCGCCCGGGCCGGCCAGGATGCGCTCACACCAGCGGACCGGCGCGGCCTTCACCCGGTTGGCGGTGAAGACGCCGGCGGCCGTGTATCGCGGCCCGTCGTTGACGACCAGGGCGATGTCCGGTGCACCCGACGACTTCAACCCGGCAGCCACACCGGCCGCCCGGAACCCCTGTGCGGCGGTCACTCCCGCCGGGCCCCCTGCCTGCTGCTCGGTCACGGCGCCACTCCGACCATCGGCAGCCCGGTGGTCTCCGGCAATCCGAGCGCCAGGTTCAGGCACTGGACGGCGGCACCCGCGGTGCCCTTGGTCAGGTTGTCCAGGGCCACCACGACGACCAACCGGCCCGCCGCGTCATCGACCGCGATTTGCAGCAGGGCGGTGTTCGCGCCGAGGGTCGCCGCGGTCGACGGCCACTGAGCCTCCGGCAGCAGATGGACGAAAGGCTCGTCGTCATAGGCCTTCTCGTACACCGCCCGAACGTCGGAGACCGTGACGCCGGCCTTCACCGGTGCGGACACAGTGGCCAGGATGCCGCGGGACATCGGCACCAGGACCGGGGTGAACGAGACGGTGACGGCCGTACCCGCTGCGGCGGAAAGGTTCTGCACCATCTCGGGGGTGTGCCGGTGCACCCCGCCGACGCCGTACGCCGAAGCGGCGCCCATCACCTCGGACCCGAGCAGGTTCACCTTCGGGGCCTTCCCGGCTCCCGAGGTGCCCGACGCCGCCACCACCACGACGTCGGGTTCGACCAGCGACGCGGCCAGCGCGGGGGCGAGCGCGAGCGACGCCGACGTCGGGTAACAGCCCGGGACCGCGACCCGCTTGCTGCCGCGCAGCGCTTGTCGGCCGTCCGGTAGCTCGGGCAGCCCGTACGGCCAGGAACCCGGATGCTCACCGCCGTAGAACCGTTGCCAGGCAACGGGATCGGTGAGCCGGTGATCGGCTCCGCAGTCGATGACGAGAACGTCATCGCCGAGCTCCGCCGCGAGCTCGTGGGACCGGCCGTGCGGCAGCGCGAGGAAGACCGCGTCGTGCCCGGCCAGGACGTCTGCCGAGGTGGGCTCGAGGATCCTGTTCGCCAACGGCAGCAGGTGCGGTTGATGATCACCCAACCGGTCGCCGGCACTGCTGAAGGCGGTGACGGCACCGATGGCCACCTCCGGATGACCGAGCAGCAGGCGCAGCAGCTCGCCCCCGGCGTAGCCGCTGGCACCGGCCACCGCGACGCGGTACGTCATCTGTTGCACTCCGTTCCTCGACCCTGCGAGTCACGAACTATACAACGGTCCGCATGACTATCCAAAAACGAACTGTGCCCCTGCGAGCGCTCACCTGCTGCGAACGCCGGCCGGTGCTCCCTCGACCGCGGCCCGTGGAAACGGCGTCGCCCGGTCGACGCCGAACAGGTCCCGGTAGAAGTCGTTCATCACCGTCGCCACCGGGGCGTACCGGAGGATCATCTCCGCGAGGACCGTCGGGTTCCGCGCCGGCCGGGCCGGCGCGGATGTAGTCTCTGCGGCGCACCGTGCCACCCTGCGCCGCGTCGGCGATCCCGCAGACGTTGGTGACGAGCCAGTGATACAGCAGCGGAAAGGCGGCAGTTGGCGCCGCGTGCACCCAGTCGGTGGTCATGAAATGGGCGGTGAGCTCGCGCCAGGCACCGAAACCCGGGGATCCCACCCCGTACTGGCAGAACAGCGGTAGACAGAACATGTTCGCGGTCGATCCGACATCGGTCGCTCGACGCTCCAAGTCGGTGAGCGGCACCCGTTTCACGAACACCGGCACCCCGCCGACCCCACACAGCACCGTGCTGCAGCCCATCCCGGCTCCGAGCGGTCGGCCGCGCTCGACGACCGCTGCAAGCTGCCGATCGCTCTGCGCCGACAACACCCGAGCGGCATTGCGGTACCTGAGCACGCGGTCACTGCGCGACATCGGCATGCTGTCCTGCACTGCTTCTCCGCCGTCGACTAGGCCAAATGGCTGATGGTCAGCTACGATCCGTCGATGCACATTACGCAGCGAGCCCGCGTCGTCGGTCTTCTGTTGGCGTTGTTCGTTGCGATGGCGCCGATCACGCCGGCCGCTGCGGCGGTCCCCCCGGTTCGGATCACCAAGGTCTTCTACGACCCTCCGGGGTCCGACACCAGGACGAACACCCACCTCAATCTCGAGTACGTCGTCATCACCAACTCGTCGGCGAAACCCCAGACGCTGACGAGATGGACGCTCCGGGACGCACAGGCTCACGTCTTCACCTTTCCTGCGTTCACCCTGGCGGCCGGGAAGTCGGTCACCGTGCACACCGGTAAGGGCAACGCCAATCCGGCGAACCGCTACTACAACTCCGGCAATTACATCTGGAACAACACCGGGGATACCGCCACGTTGAAGAACAACACCGGCCAAACGATCTCGACCTGCGGATGGACCAGCAGGGCCGCCAGCGGCTACAAGAACTGCTGACACAGCCGGCCCGCGGCCACCGTGTCGGCTGCACCGCTCAATCAGGCCAGGTGCACGAGCAGCGGAACGATCTGCTCCCGAGGCGTGAGCGAACCGTGCTGGCCGATGAGCGCAAGGACATGTCGCGTCGCGGTTCGGGAGTCCACCAGCGCGAAGCATCCGCGGGCGGCGACGATCACGTCACCGATGCGCGGGACCACCCGATCGTCCACCGTCCCGAACCAGCCCTCGGCGATCGCCTCGGCCCGCGTTCGGACCCACGCCGACTCGCCCAGTCCTGCGGCCATCCGGCCGGCCACCTCCCGCGTGGCGCCAGGCTCGCAGTACAGCTGCACGAACCGTGCCTCCCCGCCGACCACCGCGATGCCGTCGGACAGGTCGGGACGGTCGGCGAGGTCGAGTCGTTGCGGGTGCGGAACGTCGACCATGCCGTGGTCCGCGGTGATCACCAGCAGCGTGTCGGGAGCGAGCCGTCGGGCCAACCGGGCCAGCTCCCGGTCCACCTTGCGCAGCGCCGCCCGCCATTGCGGGGAACGCTGGCCGTGCAGGTGGCCGGCCGCATCGACCTCACCCCAGTAGACGTACACCACCGTCGGACCCGGCTCGCCGAGCACGCGTAGCGCGGTGTCGATCCTCGCCGGGAGCCGCTTGATCCCGATGAACTCGCCGCCCCGCAGGGCGGCCCGGGTGAGCCCGGAACCGTCGAACTCGGGGTTGCCGGTCTGCGCGACCCGCACGCCACGGTCGGCCAGCTCCTGGAAGACCGTCTGATGCGGCTGCCAGGCCAACGGGTCCGTCCCCGGATCCCAGCGCAGCTCGTTCAGCAGCACGCCGCGGTCGGGGTCCATCACCTCATACCCCACCAACCCGTGCCGCCCCGGCGGCAATCCGGTGCCGAACGAGCCGAGCGAGGTTGCGGTCGTGCTGGGGCATCCCGCGGTGAGTGAACCGCCGGTGGTGAGCAACCCCGCGAGGAACGGCGCCGTTGCCGACGCCTCTTCGAGGAGCTGCCTGCCGAGACCGTCGATCAGCACGACACAGCACCGCGCGGCCGGTGGCAGCGCGACGGCCGGCCGGCCGAGGCCGAACCCCAGCGCAGCCGCGACACCCGGCAGCAACGCCTGCAGCGACGTGTCGTCATAGACCGGAACAACCGGCCCGGCGTCCGACTCGGAGGCCTGCTCGGCCGTCACCGCCGATGGGCGGCCGCGGTCATCGCGGACAGCGATTTGGCAAAGGCAACGGCGTCCTTCAACGCACCCTCGCCCTCGGCGTCGGCACTGATCCGGAGGGACAGATCGTCCGCGGTGATGCTTCCGGTCATCCCGTGGTCGGCCTCGCACTGCGGATCGCCGCAGGTCGCCGGCTCCAGGTCGATCCGGGAGACCGCGCCCCAGCCGATGGTCAACGTGAGCTCACGACCCAGCGCGCCGGGGCGGTACTTCTCCGGGTTCGCAACCACGTGCGCGACCATCACCGACCGGACCGCGGACAGCGGCACGGATTCGCTGGTCGCGATGCCGTGCGCCTCGTCTCCGTGCTCCTCGTCGCCGCCGTGATCGTCGGCGTGCACGAAGATCAGCCGACCGGCCGTCAGCACCACGACCGACAGGTGCCGGCGGATGGTGTCCAGGTCGAAGGTCGTCTCACCGTGCACCAGGTGGGCGAGGATGTCCTCCCCGGCGACCGCGATGTCCAGGACATCGGCAACCAGCGCGGGGTAGTAGCCCGCCTTCTCGATCTTCCGGACGAGGTCGGTCGGTTGGGTCAACGGCATGGGGACATGGTGGCACCTCGGCGGGCCCGACCACGAACCGGAGCGGTGCTGTGGATGCTGCGCCCCGCGCCGAACCCTCCCGGTCGGGTGAACCGAAACGCAATTCGCGCTGCTGGCGGCGTCCGTGTTCGCGCCGCTGGCGGCGTCCGATGGTCGCGGTGCGTCGCGCCGAGTGCGGGCGCCATGATGGTGCCCGTGACGACTGCACCGCCGGACCTGTCCGTGGCGGGTATCGGCTCCGCCGGCGAGCGCTGGACGATGACGGTGCACGCGTCCGGCGGGCGGCTGCGCGCCATGGTCGAGGTGGTGGAGCCCAGCGGGTTCCGTTGGGTGGCGGGGTCCAGCGCGCCGGCTCTTCCGCCCGGCCGCCGGGTCGCGGTCTTTGCCGGACGATCCGGCCGCAGCGCCCGGTTGTTGATCATCCGGGTGGCCGCCGACGTCCGCGCCGTCGTCGCGGTGCTCTCCGCCGGCGCACGGGAGGATCTGCGGTTGCACGGGGACCCGGCCGTCCTCGGCGCGCGCCTTGCGGTGCTGGTCCACCCGGCTGACCTGGAACTGGCGTCGATGACGCTGATCGGGACAGACGGGTCGGAGCTGCCCGAGTGGTCGCCGGCCGGTGATCAACGTCCGTGAACATTTCGAGTCGCAGGACGACCGCAGATCTACCCGAACGTTGATCACCTGTCGCCGGTCAGCTCAGCCGCGCAGCACCGCGCCGACCCTCTCAGCCGCCACCGCCACCGCGGCGTCCCGCACGGCGGTGGCGTCAGCAGCGGTGAGCGTCCGATCGGGCGCCCTGACCACCAACGCGAAGGCCAACGACTTCCGGCCGGCGCCGACCTGGTCGCCGGAATAGACGTCGAACAGCCGCACCGACTCGAGCAGTTCGCCGCCGCCGTCGCGCAGGGCCTGCAACACGTCGGCCGCGCGCGCGGCGGCGTCGACCGCCAAGGCCACGTCGAGGTGGACCGGCGGGTACGGGCTGATCACCGGCGCTACCGGCGGCCGCCGGTCGGGCAGCGCGTCGAGGTCGATCTCCACCGCGGCCGTCCGTGGCGGCAGCCCGAGGCGCTCGACGACGGCGGGCGCGAGCTCGCCGGCGTACCCGATGGGCCAGTCACCCACCCTGATGCCGGCGCAACGACCCGGGTGCCAGGGCGCCTGGTCGGCGGCGACCAGCCTGAGTTCCGTGCCCGCCATCTCGCCGACCCGGCGGACCAGTTCGATGGCGTCCGCCCAACCCCCGCTGCGGCCCGGTCCCCACCAACCGGCCCGCTCCACCGCACCGGCGAGCACGACCGCGAGGTGCAGCGGCTGGTTGGGCAGAGCCGCGTTCAGGGTCGCCAGCGTGGCCGCGTCGGGCCGGTGGTCCACCGGCGCGTCCGGTGGCCGGGGGGCGTTGGTCCGCGGCAGGAACACCGAGCCCATCTCGAAGACCAATAGGTCCCGGGTGCCGCGAGAGATGTTCCGCAGCACGGTGTCCAGCAGACCCGGCAGCAGCGTCGTCCGCATCAGTCGCCGGTCGGCATCCAGCGGGTTGCGGAGCGCGACGGCGCGCCGCCGCACGTCGTCCGGGGGCAGGCCGAGGGCGTCCAGCTCCGCCTCACCGATGAACGGGAACGACAGCACCTCCGTCATACCGGCGGAGGCGAGGTCCGCAGCGATCAGCCGATCCCGGCGCTGCGACGCGGTCAGTCCGCGGCCGGCCGGGGCCAGCGGCAGCACCGACGGAATGGAGTCGTAGCCCTCCAGCCGGGCGACCTCCTCGACCAGGTCCGCGGGCCGGGTCAGGTCCGGTCGCCAGCTCGGTGGGGTGACGGTGAGGACCTGCGCGCCGCCCCTGTCCTCCCCGAGTCGAACCGAACAACCCACCTGCTGCAGCCGCCGGACGATGGTGTCCCGGTCGTAGGGCCGGCCGGCAAGTCGCTCCGGTTCACCCAGCGGAAGGTTGATGTCGTTGCGGGTCAACGGGTTTCCTCGCACATCAGAGCGACCGACGATGCTCCCGCCGCCGTACCGGACGAGTAGTTCTGCCGCTGCCTCGGCGGCGGTCGCGGCGATGGCCGGGTCGACGGCACGCTCGAAACGCCGGGACGCCTCACTCGGCAGCCGGTGCCGTTTCGCGGTTTTCGCGATCGCCGTCGGCTGCCAGTAGGCGGCCTCGATGACGACAGTTGTTGTCGCAACGCTGATCTCGGTGGACTCACCACCCATCACACCGGCCAGTGAGATGGGGCCGGACTCGTCGCTGACCACCATGTCGTCGGCGACGAGGCTGCGCTTCACCCCGTCCAACGTCACCAGGGATTCGCCGTCGACGGCCCGGCGGACCGTGATGGGCCCGGTCAGCTTGCCGGCGTCGAACGCGTGCAACGGCTGGCCGAGGTCGACCATCACGTCGTTCGTCACGTCGACCGCGAGCGAGATGGAACGGATGCCGGCGGCGGACAGCCTGCGCCGCAACCAGAACGGGCTCGGTGCGGACGGGTCGATGCCCTCGACCCGAACGGTCACGAAACGGGCGCACCCGTCGGGGTCGTCGATCGTCACCGGCCATCCGGGTTCGGTCCGCTCCGGCAGGGGTCGGTCTGCAGGATCGCTGAACGGGACATCGAAGGCGGCGGCCATCTCCCGGGCCAGCCCGCGGATCGACAGCGCGTAGCCGCGGTCCGGGGTGATCGCGAGCTCGATGACGACATCGTCGGCACCGATCACCGGCCGGGCATCTGTCCCCGGCGGCGCGATCGACCCGAGCACCAGGATGCCGTCGTGCTCGGTCCCGATCCCGAGCTCGCGGACCGAGCAGATCATGCCGTCGGAGATCCGCCCGTACGTCTTTCGGGAGGCGATCTCGAATCCGCCGGGCAGCACGGCGCCGGGCAACGCCACCACGACGGTGTCGCCGACACCGAAATTGGTTGCGCCGCAGATGATGCCGCGCGGCTCGTCGCTGCCGTCGGGGCCGTTGCCGGGACCGACGTCGACGGTGCAGAACCGGATCGGCTTCTTCAGGCCCGTCAGTTCCTCGACGGTCAGCACCGTGCCCACGACCAGTGGCCCCTCGGTCGCGGGCACGGCATGAACACCCTCCACCTCGAAGCCGACCCGCAGCAATGCATCGGTCAGTTCGCGGGTGCCCGTCCCGGGCGGGAGGGCGACCGCGTCGGCCAGCCACTGTGTTGACAGGTGCACGGCTCAGACCTCCGATCCGAAAGCGGCGGTGAATCGCACGTCACCCTCGACAAGGTCACGCATGTCCGGGATCTGGTTGCGGAATTGCAGGGTGCGTTCGATGCCCATCCCGAACGCGAAGCCGCTCCATTCCGCGGGATCCAGGCCGCAGGCCCGCAGCACGTCGGGATCGACCATCCCGCAGCCGCCCCATTCCACCCAGCCGGCGCCGCCCTTCCTGTCCGGGAAGTAGACGTCCATCTCCGCGCTCGGCTCGGTGAACGGGAAGAACGAGGGGCGCAGTCGGGTGCGGGACTCGGCGCCGAACATCGCCCGCGCGAAATGGTCGAGGGTGCCCTTGAGGTGCGCCATCGACAGGTTCCGGTCGATGGCCAGTCCTTCCACCTGATGGAACACGGGGGTGTGCGTGGCGTCCAGCTCGTCGGTCCGGTAGACCCGCCCCGGGCAGATCACGTAGATGGGCGGCTGCCGCCCCAGCATGCTCCGCACCTGGACCGGCGAGGTGTGGGTGCGCAGCACGAGTCCGGTGTCCTGGCCGCTGTCCACGGTCCTCGAGTTCTCGGACGCGGCGCCGACCGGCCCGGCGACGTAGAACGAATCCTGCATCGCCCGCGCGGGATGGTCCTTCGGGAAGTTCAGCGCGTCGAAGTTGAACCACTCCGTCTCCAGCTCCGGGCCCTCCGCGATCTCCCAGCCCATCGCGACGAAGACGTCGCCGATCCGGGACATCATCGTGGAGATCGGATGCGGTGAGCCCACCGGCCGGCGGTCGTACGGCAGGGTGACGTCGACGGTTTCCTCCGCCAGCACCCGGGCGTCGCGCTCGGCGTTCAGCTCGGTTTCCCGGGCGGCCAGCGCGGCGTTCACCCGCCCCCGGGCCTGACCGATCCCGCGGCCGGCGGCCGCCTTGTCGGCCCTGGGCAGATCCGCGATCGCCCGGTTGGCCAGCGCCAGCGGGCTGCGGTCGCCGGCATGGCGCAGGCGTACGGATTTGAGCGCGTCGAGGTCCGGCGCGGCCGCAACCGCGGCCAGTGCCGCCGTTGTCGCGGCTTCAACGGCCGCGGCGTCGGTCGGGTTCGGGTGCTCGCCGGCGGTGGCAGGGGTGGACGCTGGGCTGGACATGAAAACCTTCCGGGCGTGGGCGGTGCGGCCCCTCCCGACCGGTCCGGGGTGAACGACTGGCGTTCACGGTGGTGACGGATCTGGCGGGCGTGCGGAGGCCAGCGGTGAGTCTAAGCGTCCGCGGACCGGTTCCCCGGTCGGCGGTGGACGCGCCCGGCCCGGTGTTCTCCTGCTGTGACCAGCGGCAGCGTGGTCAGCGGGACCCGGGCACGGGCCCGGGAAATCGGCCGATCGGCCGCAGTAGGGGTTTCCAACCGCCGAGCCTGCAGTGGCGGTAACGGAGGGCGGATCCGCCGGTCGCAGGCATGGCGTCATTCTTCCATTCCCGCGCCGGCACTCGCACCAGCATTCCCGGCCGCCGGCCGCGCCGTCCACGCCTGCTCCGATTGATCGCCGCGGTCGCATCACCGCCCGACCGGCGTCAGTCCTCGATGGCGATCCTCGGGTACTCCGGGCGCCACATCGCCTCGTAGACCTGCTGGATGGGATCGTGCAGCTCCACCCGGGCGTGGCCCTCCTCCGCGGCGACGGTGGCGACGGCGATGGCCACCGCGGCCGATACCGTGCGCAGGTCCGTCATCGACGGCAGCAGCGACGCACCGGGGCTCGCGGCGTCCGACAGCTTCGCCACGGCATCCGCGGCGGCGGCGATCATCCGGTCGCTGATCCTCGTCGCCTTGACCACCGCGACGCCCAGCCCCAGCCCGGGGAACACCAGCGCGTTGTTGGCCTGCGCGATGTCGTAGAACCGCCCGCGGTGCAGCACCGGGGCGAACGGGCTGCCGGTGGCCGTCAGCACCCGGCCGTCGGTCCAGGCGATGAGGTCGGCGGGCAGCGCCTCGGCCTTCGAGGTGGGATTCGACAGCGGCAGGATGATCGGCCTGGCCACCTCGGCGGCCATCGTCCGAACGACGGACTCGGTGAAGGCCCCGGCCTGGGTGGAGGTCCCGATCAGGATGGTCGGGTGAGCGTTGGCCACCACGTCGGCCAGGCTGATCTGGTCACCGGCGGTCGACCAGCCGCCGACCTCGTCGCGGGACCGGGCGTAGGCCTGCTGGAAGTCGAGCAGACCGCCGGCGTCGTCCAGCAGCAGCCCGTTCCGGCCCAGTGGGTAGAACCTGCCGGTCGCCTCGCGCGGGGAGAGGCCCTGCCGGATCATCTCGTCGCGCATCATGTCGGCGATGCCGAGCCCGGCGGTGCCGGCGCCGTGGATCACCACCCGCTGGTCGCGCAGTCTGGTGCCGGAGGCACGGACGGCGGAGAACACGGCAGCGAGGACAACCGCTGCGGTGCCCTGCATGTCGTCGTTGAAGGTGCAGATCTGGTCGGCGTACTTGTTGAGGATGCGGCGGGCGTTGGTGGCGCCGAAGTCCTCCCAGTGCAGCATTGCGGTCGGGAAGAGCTTGCCGACGGCGTGGACGTAGGCGTCGATCAGTTCGTCGTACCGCGCGTCACGAACCCTGGCATGCCGCTCCCCCAGGTACATGTCGTCGTTGAGCAACCGCAGGTTGTCCGTGCCCATGTCGAGCACGACGGGCAGCACCCGGCGCGGGTGGATGCCGGCGGCCGCGGTGTACACCGCCAACTTCCCGATGGAGATCTCGATGCCGCCGACGCCCTGGTCGCCGATGCCGAGGATGCCCTCGGAATCCGTGGCCACCAGCAGGTCGACGTCGTCGGGTCCGAGACCGGTGTTCCGCAGGGCGGTCTCGACGTCCTCGGGGTGATCGACGGACAGATAGACGCCGCGGGTGCGGCGGAACTCGTGGCTGAACCGCTCGATGGCCAGGCCCACGGTCGGGGTGTAGACGACGGGCAGCATCTCGGAGATGTGTTCGGTCAGCAGCCGGTAGAACAACACCTCGTTGCGATCCCGCAGGTTCGCCAGGTACACCCACTTGCGGAGGTCGTTTGCCTGCTCCAGGTATTGCGCGTAGACCCGGCGCAGCTGGCCCTCCAGGGTCGACACACCGGTCGGCAGCAGGCCCTTGAGCCCCAACGCTTCCCGCTCCTCGTGGGTGAAGGCGGTGCCACGGTTGATGGTCGGCGTCGCCAGGACGGCGCTGCCCCTGGCGTTGATCTTGGCGACGACCCCGTTCGAGGTCGGCACGAGCTCATAAGCTCCGTCGGTCATGTCAAAGCCTTCCGGGCTGGTGGTGGGGCTGGGTGGTGGGGCTGGGTGGTGGGGCTGGGTGGTGGTGGGGCTGGGCGGGGTGCGGCTTGCGGGCCTGCTGAGGCCGGTGCGGCGGGATGGCTGCGGGCAGGTGGCTGCGGGCCGAGGCGTGGGCATGGAACAGCGCCCGGGCGTGGTGGGAAATCCACCCCGCCCGGGCGCCGAACCTACGCCGTCGGCGGTGATCGCCGGGCTCTCAACTACGGTGCGGCGACGGCGTTGCGATCAGCCGGCTGCGCGCTCAATGGACTGCGACCTTGTGCCGGTAGGACTCGACATCGGCCTTGTGCTCGGCGGCGTCGTGCTCGTCCAGCATGTCGGTGTCGTCGAACGGGTCCTCGCCGGAGAACACCCGGTTGGTCTGGTCCTTGTTGATCTCGTTGACCCAGTTGCCGATCACCAGGGTGGCAACGGCGTTACCCGAGAAGTTGGTCAGCGCGCGGGCTTCGGACATGAACCGGTCGACCGCGACGATCAGGCCGACACCCGGGACCAGGTTCGGTGCGTGCGCCTGCAGTCCGCCGCCCAGGGTGGCAAGGCCCGCACCGGTGACGCCGGCCGCGCCCTTCGAGGCGACGATCATGAACACCAACAGGGACAGCTGCTCGGACCAGCTCAGCGGGGTGCCCATGGCGTTGGCGATGAACAGCGACGCCATCGTCAGGTACATCGCGGTGCCGTCCAGGTTGAACGAGTAGCCGGTCGGCACCACGATGCCGACGACGGGACGGGAAACACCCAGGTGCTCCATCTTGGCGATGAGCCTCGGCAGCGCCGTCTCGGACGACGAGGTCGCGACGATCAGCAGGTACTCCTGACGCAGGTAGTACAGCACCTTGAAGATCGAGAATCCGGTGGTCAGCTTGAGCAGCGCACCGAGAATGACGACGACGAACGCGACGCAGGTGGCGTAGAAAACCAGGACGAACAGGCTCAGGGAGCCGATTGCGGACCATCCGGCGTTTCCGACGACGCCCGCAATGGCACCGAAGGCGCCGATCGGCGCGAGCCACATGATTCCGGCGAGGATCTTGAAAACCAGGCGCTGAAGAATGGTGACCGCATTCAGGATCGGCTCACCCTTGCTGCCCAGGGCCTGCACGGCGAAGCCGACGAGCAGTGCCACGAACAACGCCTGCAGCACGCTCCCGATGGTCAACGCGGAAAACAGCGTGGTCGGGATGATGTCGAGGATGAAATTGCCCGATGACTCGACCTCAGGGACCGTGTAGGTAGTGGCCTGCGCCGCGGCCTGCAGGCTCTCCCCGGGATGCACGAGGTTGCCCGACCAGTAAACCGAGGGCCAGCGCGAAGGTCGACATCACGACGAAATAGAGCAGTGCGATGCCGCCGACCTTGCCCACCTGGGAGGCCTTCCGAACCGAACCGATGCCCAGCACGATGGTGCAGAAGATGATCGGGCCGATCATCATCTTGATCAGGTTGACGAATGCGGTTCCGATGACGGCGAGCCCCGCGGCCTGCTTGCCGAAGATCAGCCCGACGGCCGTGCCGGCCACGACGGCGACGATGACGGCGATGTAAAGCCAGTGGGTGCTGACCTTCTTTCGCTTCTGCGGTTCGGCTCCGAGATCCGGTGGCGTGGACGACATGCTGGGCATGGGCTCTCCTGGTGTTCGAGGGATCGGCTGTGATCGCTCCGAAAGCGTCTCGTGTGTCGAGATCCACGTCACCAATGAGTACATAACGAAACCGGTCAGGACCGATTTGCCTCCAGGGCGACCCGCACATTTGTCGCAATGCTGTCCAATTCAGCACGCTCGACCATTTTCCAGTTGGCTCTCAAGGCGAAGCCGTCTTTGCGAAAGCGCGGGAAGACATGCAGGTGTGTGTAGAGCCGCTTCGGGATCACCAGCAGGTGCCCGGGGGTCACCGGCCTGATGTCCAGAAACGCCAGATACGTCTCGTCCTCGTAGACCCGGCTCGCGTCGCCGCGGCCGGCCACGATGGCGCAGAAGACGCAGTCGGCCGGACTGTGAGGTTCGGCATCGTTCATCGGGAGATCGTCACGCACGGCGGACCCGGTCGACCACCGGGGTCGCCGCGTCGAGAATTGTGTTTGCTTCGACGATCCTTCGACCGGCGCCCGGCTGGACCGACCTCGGGCAGTGCCTGGGTAGGGTCTGCGGACATGTCTCTTTTCTCCCGGCTCGGTGCAGCGCTGCGTTCGGCGTTGTCCCGCTCACCGACCGCGCCGAGTCGGCCCCGGCCCGATCGTCGGCGGGCAACGGGTACGGCCGAGACGTCTCCCGGGCAGACGGGCCCGTCGGCCACGGTCGAGATCGACCCGTCACGGGTCGGCCAGGTCCGGATGACGTACTCGCCGCAACGGGACGGCGCACCGGACCCCGGGGAGATCGTCTGGACCTGGGTGCCGTTCGAGGAGCGCGACGGCCGGGGCAAGGACCGCCCGGTGCTGGTGGTCGCCGGCGAGCCAGGCGGCACCTACCTGGGCGTGCAACTCACCAGCAAACCGCACCAGGGCAACGCAGAGTTCGTGCCGATCGGATCCGGCGCCTGGGACTCGGCCGGTCGGCCGTCCTGGGTGAACATCGACCGGGTGTTCCGGCTGCACCCCGCCGGGATGCGGCGGGAGACAGCGGGCTTGCCGGCCACCGCATTCGCCGCGGTGGAGAGCCGACTCCGGCAGCGGTACGGCTGGAGCTGACGGAGCCGGCGTCGCGGTCAGACCGGGTGAGGCCGGTCAGCGCCGGTGGCCGAGGCGGCCGCCGCCCTGCGCTGCGCACCCGCGCTGGCGTACAGGCAGATCGCGGCAGCGGTGGCCAGGTTGAGCGACTCGGCGCGACCGTAGATCGGCACCCGCACCGCCTCGTCGGCCAGCACCAGCAGGTCGCTCGGGCAGCCCGTGCGCCTCGGAGCCGAACAGCCAGGCGGTCGGCAGGTCGAGGATGCCGTCGGCGGCGGCTGCATCGAGGTCGAGTTCGGCGGCTCCGCTGGTGGCAAGGACCGACAGCCCGGCCGCCGACAGCTCGTCCAGCAGCGCGGCCGGGTCGGGCGCCTGGGCGATCGGCAGATGGAACAGGCTGCCCGCGGAGGCACGGATCGTCTTCGGATTGAACGGGTCGACCGCGTTGCCGGCAATGATGACGCCGTCAGCTCCGGCGGCGTCCGCAAGCCGGATGACGGTCCCGGCGTTGCCGGGATCCCCCGCTTCCACCAGGACGGCGATCAACCGGGGCCCGCCGGCGAGGACGTCTGCGACCGTCACCTGCGGGTGCGCGCAGCGGACGACGATGCCCTGCGGGTGCACCGCGTCCGACAGGGCGGCGGCGGCCCGTTCGGTGACCTGGGTGACCTCGATACCGGCGCCGAACGCGGCCCGGGCCAGGGTCGGGTGCTTCGCCGCGGCCGCTTCGGTGAGAAACAGCTCCAGGACCTCGCCGGGATGCTCCCTGGCGTACTCGATGGCCTCGGTCACCGCGGGCGCACCCTCGGCGAGGAACTCACCGACCTCCGCGCGGCGGGAGCGGCGGAGCAGCCGGTGAGCGGCGGCGATGCGCGGGGACCGCTCGGTCAGGACCGCCTCGTCGTGCCCGCCGTCCGGGGTGTCCGCGGTGGTGGTCGGCAGCCAAACGCCCGGCCGACGAGGAGTCGGCCGGGCGTCGACGAGGTTCCTGCTGGGGGCTCAGGCCGCGTCCTCGGCGGTATCGGATCCCGTCGAATCGGAGCCCGCGGCGTCGACGGCGGGCACGGCCTCGCGGGCCACGGTGACCAGCGCGGCGAAGGCGGCGTCATCGGAGACGGCCAGCTCGGCGAGCACCTTGCGGTCGACGTCGACGCCGGCGACCTTGAGGCCCTGCATGAACCGGTTGTAGGTCATGCCGTGCGCGCGGGCGGCGGCATTGATCCGGGTGATCCACAGCTTGCGGAAGTCGTTCTTGCGCTTGCGGCGATCGTTGTAGGCATAGGTCAGCGAGTGCAGACCCTGTTCCTTGGCCTTGCGGTACAGCCGGGAGCGCTGACCGCGGTAGCCGCTGGCGCGCTCGAGGATGACGCGGCGCTTCTTCTGGGCATTGACTGCCCTTTTCACTCTTGCCACGGGACACCTGACTTTCTACTTCGACCCGGCAGTGGTGGCGCCGGATTGTTGACTTCGGAAATGGGTCGGTGGACCCGTGGGGAACTAGATGCCGAGGAGCTTGCGCATGCGCGGCACGTCGGCCTTGGCGATCGGCTTGTCGCCGTCGATCCGGCGGGTGCGACTGGTCGGCTTGCCCTCCAGGTTGTGGCGCTTACCCGAACCGGCGTGCATGAGCTTCCCGGAGCCGGTCACCTTGACCCGCTTCTTCGTTCCGGAGTGCGTCTTGTTCTTCGGCATGGTTCGCTCGCATTCGCTGTTGTGGTGCTCGATCGCTGCTGTCTGGTGCTGCTGTTCGTGCTGCTGTCGCGGTCCGTTATGACCACGGGCGTCATCAGCCCATGGGGCACCGCCCGGACCCGGTGGTCGAGCCCGGTGGTTCCCCCGCGCGGAACGCGGGCAGTGCTTCAGGTCGCCGGACCTGTCGGCCCGGCACTCCGCGCGCCTGAGGTCAGGAGGAAGCCGCTGCCGGCTGGGCGTGCCGCTGGCTGGGCTTCTTGTGCGGGGCGAGCACCATGATCATGTTCCGGCCGTCCTGCTTGGGTGCGCTCTCCACGAAGCCCAACTCGGCGACATCGGCGGACAACCGCTGCAACAGCCGGAAGCCCAACTCCGGGCGGGACTGCTCCCGACCGCGAAACATGATGGTGACCTTGACCTTGTCCCCGGCGTTGAGGAAGCGAACGACGTGACCCTTCTTGGTCTCGTAGTCGTGCGCATCGATCTTCGGCCGGAGCTTCATTTCCTTGATGACCGTCAGGACCTGGTTGCGCCTGGCCTCCCGGGCCTTCTGCGCGCTCTCGTACTTGAACTTTCCGTAGTCCATGAGCTTGCAGACGGGCGGGCGGGCGTCGGGCGCAACCTCGACCAGATCGAGATCGGCTTCCTGCGCCATGCGCAGGGCTTCGCCGATGGCGATGATGCCGATCTGCTCACCCTCGGCTCCGACGAGGCGAACCTCCGGAACGCGGATCCTGTCGTTAATGCGTGGTTCGACGCTGATTGAGTCCTCCTGGAAGACGGTTGGTGACCTGTGCTGCTCCCGGCATCCGAGGGTTCCGTTTCCGTGTGATGGCACGAAAAAAGGGCCCTGCGAGTGAACTCGCGGGGCCCTCGTCATCCGTCACATCACCCCGGACAGGGGCGCGCGCCACCGACATCACATCGATGGACCGGGACCCGGCCGCCGCTGGGCTGCTCGGGTGGGAGTCGGGCTCCACTTGTTCCCCCGCTTGCGCGGGAGCTGGTCGCACATGACAGCGTACACGGTGTGAGTACCCCCGAACCACCGCCGACCAGCGCCGGATCCCTGACCTCGGCGAACAGCTCCGCTGACGAGAACGTCGGAGCTGTCGGGTGCGGCTCGACCGGCGAGGGCGGCTCCGTTGACAGCATTCGCTCGACTGACCGGGACCGCTCGAACGGCGAGACCGGCTCGCGTCAAGGGGACGGCTCGGCTGACGAGGACGGCAGGGACCTGGTCGACATCCCTGCGGTCGAGGTGATCAGCCGAGCCGCGTTGTTGCTGATGAGTGCGGCCGCCGAGCAGCTCGGTCTGGCCTCCCCCGACCCGGACCGGCCGGCCCATCGCGACCTCGACCAGGCCAGGACGCTGATCACGGCGCTCGCCGGGCTGGTCCGTGCCGCCGCGCCCGACCTCGGACCGCACGCCGCCGCTTTCCGCGACGGGCTGGCCGGCCTGCAGGGCGCGTTCCGTGAGTACTCCGTTCACCCCGATGAGCCAGGCAAGGGACCCGGGGAGTAGTCCTCCAGCAGCAAAGGCCCGCCGGGTGCGTCGCTCGGCGGCGGGACGCCGATTGCCACGCCACCAGGGCAATCCGCCGCCGGACGCCCGTCAGAACCTGCAGGGACGGCAGCGGGCGGACGCGGCTGGCGGGCGTGGCTCAGCGGCCGGGGCTACGCGGGGTACGGCCCGCCCGGCGATCGTGGGGGCGGGCGTGGCTCAGCGGCCGCGGCTGCGCTGGCGCGGCCCGCCCGGCGATCGTGACTGGCGGGCGTGGCTCAGCGGCCGGGGCTACGCGGGGTACGGCCCGCCCGGCGATCGTGGCGGGCGCGGACATCCGCGCGCGACTCCTCACCCCGGTCGCATCCCGACTGCCACGCCAGCAGGGCAATCGGCCGCCGGGAGCCCGTCAGGACCCTGCGCCGGCGACAGTGAACGATGGGGCGCTGCCGTGCGAGGGCGATCGTGCGTTGAATGGTCGCGATCACCACCGCGCCGTCTTCGGTGAGCTGCTTCCAGGTGAAATGCAGCACGGTCCATCCGGCCTCGACGAAATCGTTGTTGCGCTCCCGATCCGCTTCGAACGAACGCGCATCGCCGTGGAACTGGCGACCATCCATCTCGATCGCGAGCCGGATGTCCTCGAATGCGACGTCCGGATGCCGTACGCCGTGCCGGAGCCGGATGGGCGGATTCGCGGTCCATCCCGTGATGCCGGCGTCCAGTAGCTGTCGGTGCAGCAATCGCTCGCTGAAGCCCCAGGGATTGGTGGCCACGTCATCCAGCGCCAGCCGCGCGAGTACCTGTCCCCTGCGTCCCCGGCTGCGCTCCAGCGATGCCTTCAGCCGGGCGGTGTCGGTGCGGCGCAGCCGGAGTGCGCTGTCCAGACGGTCGGTTTCGCCGAGCCGCGCAAGGTCCAGGCAGGTGCGGGCAACGGTGGTGACGCGGACCCAGTTCCGGACGTCGAGATCCTTCGGATGCACCTGACCGCGGACGACCGTGACTCCGGGCCTGGCGGTACGACGTGCAGGAGGCGGGACGATCACCGTGATCGGGCCCGGGGGCGGCGCCAAGCCCCACCACCACGCAGCGGCGCGACCGGCGACAGCGGCCGTGTCTCCTGCCCACAACCATGCGGCGTGGACGCGAGCCGACGTCGTCATCGGCGCAGTGCCCACGTGGAAGACGCAGGGGTGGACGCGTCGCCACACACGCCGGCGGACGAGATCGTCGATACGCGCCCGACTCAGCCCTGCGGCCAGCGCCTGATCCCGGCGGATGACCCCATGCTGGCCGGACACGATCGCGTCAACACCGAGCAACCGCGCGAACGCCACCGGGTCCATGACGTGCATTCGACCGAACGGCGCGACGACGCACGTGGCATGACGGCAAAAAGTGGAGTGATCGAAGCATGTGCACGAAACTGCAGGGTCAGTCGATCCGACCGCGACGGCCCTGGACGTCTGACGGCGGCCGCGGGCACGGTGCGCAGGCGACAGGTGAACGCCCCTGCGCCGTCAGCCGTGCCCGATCTGGACGAGGCGATCGGCTTCTACCAGGCGATGGGTTCCACCGCACATACCGCCGGCTGCGGCCCAATCCCTACGCAGTGGTGCCTCTGAAGGACATCGTGATCCCACTTCGCCGGCATCGACGGATTCGATCCGACCACCTCGGTCGGCAGTGCGATCATCGCGGTGCCCGATCCGGACGCCCGTACGAATCCTTGGTGGAGGGGCTGCGCGGGCGGTATGGGCGGCTGCCGTCAGTCGGCATCCCGCGGCTTCTGCGTCCCGCCGCAAGCAAGGCACTGCGACCGGGTTCCGTGTCGTCGACCCCGGCGGGAACTGGCTACGCATCTGTCCGGCCGTCGGACCGAGAACGACCACTCCCTCCCTGCTCAGGGCCTCACCCGGGTCATCGAGGGTGCGGCCCGCCAAGGGGATGCTCGCGGTGACCAGTCGCAGGCGCTGGACATCCTTGAACGCGGCCTGGCTCGCCATCCTGACGCTGTACCGCTCGAGCGCGTGCGGGCAATCCTGTACCGGGCGGAGTTGCAGGCACGGCTCGGTCAACGCGATCGCGCGGCGGCCACCTTCGCCGCCTTGTGGGTCAGCCTCACCGACCAGGACGCCGAATCGGTCGCCGGAGAGGTGGACCACTTTCGGGCGGCGGTCGCGGCTGACGGGGGCTGACGACTCGCCTTTGCCTCAGCGGTCGGTTTCCCTCGACTGGCGCTGCGGCAGAGACTTGCGGCCGTCAACGGCGCGATCGCCCCGCGGCAGCGTCACGTGGAGAGTGCGGTGGGCTGTCCCGCAAGCGGCGCATCGACTGCCGCCGGGGCAGGGACATGCGGCCGTCAACGGCCCGATCGCCCTGCAGGAGCGTCACTCAGGTGTTGCTGGCTCCGCGCGGCTGAGTGCTCTCAGGTTTGCGCAACTGATCCTCGGCCGCTCGCGGCAGCGCCAGTTCGCGCCGGACCCGTGCCTGGAGTCGCCACCCGCTGATCGCCGCGGCGGCCGCAACCCAACCGGCCAACACATCCACCACGTAATGCTCACCGCTGTAGATCAGCGTCACGCCCATCGCCATGGGATACAGCAACAACAGCGCGCGGACCCACCACCGCGAGCCGCTCCACAGGAACATCGCAGACAACGCCGCGCTCGCTGCATGCAGCGACGGCATTGCCGCCACCGGGTTGGACGCCATCTGGCTGCCACCCAAGAGGTTGCCGACGATCGAGAGATGCAGGTAGTCCCAACCGATCCCGGAGATGCGGTGCACCTCGTCGACAAGCCCGAGTTGGCTTGCCAACCACGGCGGAGCCATCGGATACACGACATAGACGACGATCCCGATCATCGCCAGCAGCAGCACCGATCCGATCCACGCGCGGAATCTGGTCCGGTTGCGGAAGAACAGGATGACCGCCGTCACCGGGATCACGAAGAAGTGACTGACATAGACGACGGCCGCCGGCACGTCGTACCAGTGCGTCTGATTGGTGGTGTACCAGCGGTCCTGCAGCCAACTGGTCGGAAGAGCGCCGAAGATCCGTTCGTCGACGATCACCGGCTCGCGGACATGGAGGGCGAATCCCAGTGCATTGGCGGCACCCTCATGCGGGTCGCTGCTGAGACCGCTGTTGATCAGCTGCGCTGACCAGTAGGCCAACAGGATCCCGGCGAGCGGCAACCAGAGTGTCAGTACCTGGGACACGGCTTTGGTCGGTTCAATTCGTCCCGGAGCAGTGGCGGTGCGGACGGCCATCAGGCTGGTCTCTGGCGTCGCGCCGCCGGCTGCGCTCCGGGATGGTCACACGTGATCACGCCTGACTGTTACCCGGTGTTCGCTTTCCGGAAACCGGCGTGCGCACGTGCCCGCCCGCCCGCACGGGTTCACTCGGGTCACGGATCGGGGGGTGCCAGGTGATGGCCCTGAACCGCAGGGCACCTACAGGATTGGAGACCCGGGTACAACCACACAGCTCGCCGGCCGACGCTCCTGCAGGGTCGCCGACCCGCTGTCAACCCACAGTCCCTGCTCCAGCGGCGGTCGAGACCACGCCACCTGGAACCAGACACCACAGCTCGCCGACCGACGCTCCCGCAGGGTCACCGACCCGCTGACAGCCGAAGGTCCCTGCTCTCGCGGCAGTCGAGACCGCGGCCCGACGAAACGCCCGCTCGGCACGCCAGCCGCACCAGCATCTGCATCCGGACAGACGTCAGGGGGAACCGTCGCCCTTGACCGCTGCACGGGCCTTCTTGGCCGCTGCGTCCCGGTCACGGGCGGCGGCCTTCTCCCGGTCGATGATCTCCAGCCGTCCCAGCGGTCGGGCGAGGTCGTCCTCGGGCCGGGCGCGCTGCGACGCTGCAGGCTGTGGCGGCGGCGGCCCGTACTGAGCCTGCAGCGCGCGAACCCTCTCGAGCGCACGGACGGCGCGCGCCCGGTCGATCGCCTGGATGGCCATCACCGGCTTCACCTCGTCATCGGGCATCACCAGCTGAGCCCACGGCGAGCCCTGCGGGTAACTGATGCGGAGGATCAACGACCACGGAACCACCTGTTCGCCCAGCACGTTGCGGACCCGGACGCCGGTGCGATCCACCCGAAGCCGGGGGCGCGCCGCGGTCAGGATCAGCCCGGCCAGGACCAGACCGATGCCGATCAGGCCGATCTGGTCGGACACCCGGAAGCTGACGCCCTCCTCCGAGCCGAGCAGGAGCAGCCCGATGACGATCATCGCCAGGACGACGATGCTCGCCGAGATCACGGCCAGGATGGTGATCCTGCGTGGCCGCACCTGGAACAGCACCTGCCCGCGATCAGAATCCGAGGCGGCGTCACCGCCCGCCCCGGCACCGTCGACCCGAGCGCCGGACGCCGTTGCCCCAGCGCGGTCGGCTGCGGAGGCACCGCCGACCCGAGAGCCGGGCGCCGCAGCGTCAGCCCGCTCGGCCGTCGACGAAGGCTGACCTGCCCGGCTCGTCGGGTCGACCTCGCCCGATCTATCCTCGTCCGGCTCCTGTGCACTCACTGCCCGAATCCCATCCGGCCACTCGGTCCGCGTAGACCACGCAGCACCAGGGCCGTGGTCAGCGCCGCCGACATGGCGTCACCGCCCTTGTCCTCGCCCGCGCCCGGGCCGCCGCTGCGGGCGAGGGCCTGCTCGAGCGTGTCGCAGGTCAGCACACCGTTGCCGACCGGCACCCCGGAGTCGAGCGCGACCCTCGTCAGGCCGGCGGTGACGGAATCGCAGACGTACTCGAAATGTGGTGTGCCGCCGCGGATCACCACGCCCAGCGCGACCACCGCGTCGTGCGAGGTGGCCAGCGCCTGCGCCACGATGGGCAGTTCGATCGCGCCGGGAACCCGCACCACCGTCGGTGTCGACGCACCGGCCCGGGTGGCGAAGGCGACGGCCCTTTCGAGCAGGGTGTCGGTGATGTCGGCGTGCCAGGAGGTGGCCACCACCCCGACCCGCAAACCCTGCGCCGGCGGAATCGTCATCGACGGCCGTCCGTCGCCGCTCATCTGACTGCTCCCCGCTTCTGCCCGCCGTCGTCCCGCTTCGTGCAGATCATCGCTGCCCCTCGCCGTACAACGCATCCAGTCCCTCGAGCTCGTGCCCCATCCGGTCCCGCTTGGTGGTCAGGTACCGCATGTTCTCCGGGTTGACAGACAGCGGAAGCGCCACCCGACCGATGATGGTCAACCCGTAGCCCTCCAGGCCGGCGCGCTTGGCCGGATTGTTCGTCAGCAACCGCATCGACCGGATGCCGAGATCGGCGAGAACCTGTGCGCCGGTGCCGTATTCGCGGGCGTCGTTGGGCAGCCCGAGATTGAGGTTGGCGTCAACGGTGTCGGCGCCTTGGTCCTGCAGCTCGTAGGCCCGCAACTTGTCGAGCAGGCCGATGCCGCGGCCCTCATGGCCGCGGATGTACAGCACCACCCCCCGTCCCTCGGCGACAACCGCGTCCAGCGCGGCGTGCAGCTGCGGCCCGCAGTCACAGCGCAACGAGCCGAGCACGTCGCCGGTCAGGCATTCCGAGTGCACGCGGACGAGAACGTCGTTGCCGTCACCGATGTCGCCGTGGACCAGCGCGATCAGCTCCCGGTTGGTGACCGCGCTGATGTAGCCGACCGCCTGGAACACCCCTTGCGGCAGCGGAAGTCGGGCCTGCGCGACCTTCTTGATCTGCACCTCGCTGCGCCGTCGGTAGGCGATCAGGTCGGCGATCGAGATGAGCGCCAACCGGTGCCGGCGGGCGAACACCCGCAGCTCCGGCAACCTGGCCATGCTGCCGTCGCCGTTGACGATCTCGCACAGCGCACCGGCCGGTGCCAGGCCGGCGAGGGTGGTGAGATCGACGGCAGCCTCGGTGTGCCCGGGGCGGACCAGCACGCCGCCCTCCCGGGACCGCAGCGGGAAGACGTGCCCGGGTCGGGTCAGGTCGTCGGGCGTCGCTGCCGGGTCGGCCAGCACCGGTGATCGTGCGGGTCCGCTCGGCGGCCGAGATGCCCGTGGTGGTACCCATTTTGGCATCGACCGTGACGGTGAACGCGGTGCCCTTGCGGTCCTCGTTCACCCGGTACATCGGCGGCAGCGCCAAGCGGTCGCACGTCTCGGCCGGGCAGCGCGACGCAGATCACACCCGGAGGAATACCGCACGGTGAAGGCGACCAGTTCCGACGTCGCCAGCTGGGCGGCGAAGATGAGATCGCCCTCGTTCTCCCGGTCCTCGTCGTCGACGACGACGACGGCGCGACCCGCCGCGATCTCGCTGATCGCGAATTCGATGGTGTCGAAACCGCCGGCGGTCTTCTCCCGGGACCGATTCCAGGGCGACCGAAGGTGGGCGTCCTCGTCGGCGTCGAACGGGATCCCGGCGCGCCCGTAATCCTTGTCGTCTGCGCCGGCCGGTGCAGCGGGCTCAGAGCCGGGTCCGGCGTCGCCCTCGACGGTGCTGGTCATGCCGACGTCCCGAGTGCCGGAGCGTGGACCGCTGTCTCGGCGTCGGCGGTCGGGCGACCGGCTGTCCCGGTTGCCACCGGGGAACCGGTGGCCCCGCCCTGCGAGGCCAGCAGACGTTCGACGTACTTCGCGACCACATCGACCTCCAGGTTGACCCGGGAACCGACCGGCGCCGCCCCCAGGGTGGTCGCCGACCGGGTCTCCGGGATGACTCCGACACCGAACTCCGCGCCCCCCGAAGTGCCGCCGTCAGGGTTGGCGCCGCCGGAGTCCACGCCGCCTACCGCCCGGTTTGACGCCGCCCGGGTCGACGCCGACGCTCGGGGATCGTCGAGCCGCATGTCACGACGTCGATGACGGTCAACGAGATTCCGTCGACCGCGACCGCGCCCTTCGGCGCCAGGTACCGCGCCAGCTCGGGTCCGACGGCGATCCGGACCTCGTCGTAAGCCGGGTGCGGTGTCCGGGCGCTGATCACACCGGTGCCGTCGACATGTCCCTGAACGATGTGCCCGCCCAGCCTGGTGGTCGGCGTGACCGAGCGTTCGAGGTTCACCTCGTCACCCGCTGCGAGGTCGCCGATCGTCGACCGGCGCAATGTCTCGGCCATCACATCCACGGTGAACGCATCCGCGGAGCGGTCCACGACGGTGAGGCAGACCCCAGAAACGGCGATGGAATCGCCGTGACCGGCGTCCGTCGTGACCAGCGGACCGCGGATGGTGAGCCGCGCGGACCCGCCGTCGGCGTCGTTGACCTGCAGGTCAACGACCTTCCCGCGTTCCTCGACGATGCCGGTGAACATGACGATCCCTTCCAAGCCCAGACGGTGGCGCAACAGCGCCCTCCATCCTCCCCCATCGCCCGGTCGCCCGGGTTCCGGAGGCGTCACCGGGGTGGGGTTGCGCTCGACCGGAGGCACTGCAGCGCTGCGGCCGGCCAGAGTGGGCACAGCGTGGTGGCGGGCGGGTTCGATCCCCAGTGCGCTGCACAACCGTGCGCGCTGGACGGCCGGCCGCGACAGACGCCTGGACGGGCCGACACGGCACGCGCCGCCCGAGACCGAACCACGTTGTTCCTTACGGCGACGACCAACGGACCGGAGCCTCAGGCAGCCCCCCAGCGCACCCCCGCCAGGACCGGAAACCATCTCGGTGGGTGCGGTGACAACCCGCCGTCCGTCGCGTCAGGCGCTGGGCTGGTGTGCCGCTGCCGACGCCCGCAACGTCGCGACGGCGGCACCCGGATCGTCCGCGGAGTACACCGCCGACCCGGCCACGAAGCAGTCGGCGCCGGCCTCGGCCGCCTGCTCGATGGTCTCGGCGTTGATCCCGCCGTCGACCTGCAGCACGACCGTCAGGTGCCCGGTGTCGACCAGCGACCTGGCCCGGCGGACCTTCGACATCATCTCCGGCATGAACGCCTGACCGCCGAAACCCGGTTCCACTGTCATGATCAGCAGCGTGTCGTAGTGCCGGAGCACCTCTTCCCAGTCCTGCAGCGGGGTACCGGGTTTGAGCGACAGCCCGGCCTTCGACCCGGCCGCCCTGATGTTCGCGGCCATCCCGACCGGATCGGCGACCGCCTCGGCGTGCACCGTGACGTTGTAGGCGCCGGCCTCCGCGTATCCGACCGCCCAGCGGTCCGGATCGGTGATCATCAGGTGGCAGTCGATCGGGATGTCGGTGGCCTTGAGCAGCGACTTGACGATCGGCAGCCCCAGCGTCAGGTTCGGGACGAAGTGGTTGTCCATCACGTCCACGTGCAGCCAGTCCGCCCCCTTGACGGCCTCCGCCTCGTCGGCGAGGCGCGCGAAATCGGCGGACAAGATACTGGGCGCGATCAGCGTCTTCACCCTGCGAGCCTAGCGAGGACTGCTCCGCGGGGCTCTGGCCGGTGCGGTGACGGACACCACCACCGGCACGGGGGTAGCCGCTGCCGCGCAACGACTCCGACGCCCGGGCCGAGCCTCGCCGGCATCAGTCCTGTTTGCGCAGCAGCGCCAGGAACATCGCGTCCGTGCCGTGCCGATGCGGCCACAACTGCACCGTCGGACCGTCCCCGAGGGACGGCACACCGGGCAGCAGCGGCCGGGCGTCCACCAGATCCAGCCCCGCCGGCGGCCGGCCGACGACACCGATCGTTTCGGCCAGGTGCGGGGAGCAGGTGATGTAGGCGATGACGCCGCCCGGCCGCACCATCCGGGCGGCCGAGGCGAGCAACTCGGTCTGCAGCCGCACCAGATCGGGCACATCGGAGGGTTGGCGGCGCCAGCGCGCCTCTGGACGCCGGCGCAGCGCGCCCAGGCCGGTGCACGGGGCGTCCAGCAGCACCCGGTCGTAGGACGCCTCCAGCAGCCCAGGATCCCGGCCGTCCGCGGTGTGCACGACGACCGGCAGACCGCGCACCGTCTGCCGGACCAGATCCGCGCGGTGCGGTGCGATCTCGACGGCGTCCAGGACGGCGCCGCGACCGGCCGCGATGGCGCCGAGCAGCCCGGCCTTGCCGCCGGGGCCGGACGCCAGGTCGAGCCACCGCTCGTCGGGGCCGTCCAGCGGCGCCATCGCCAGGGCGGCCGCGACAAGTTGCGATCCCTCGTCCTGCACGGCGGCGCGGCCGTCCGCCACCGCGCGGATCGCGCCCGGATCCCCACCGTCCAGGTACACCCCGTACGGCGAGTACAGCGCCGGGACGCCGGCCGAGGAGTCGACGAGTTCCTCCCGGCTGATCCGTCCGGGCCGGGCCACCAGATGCACGGCGGGTGGGACGTCGTCGGCGCGCAGCGCAGCCTCGAGTTCCGGATGGGGCGTCCCGTCGGCCGAGCCGCCGAGCGAGTCCTGCAGAGCGCTGACGATCCAGCGGGGGTGGGACACCGCCATCGCGAGGTGACCCAACGGGTCGGTCCCGGCGCCGGGTGCCAGCCGGTCGATCCAGGTGTCCAGATCCGCCTCGCTGATCCGGCGGAGCACCGCGTTGACATACCCCGAACCGCCGGGCCTCTCGCTCGCCCGGACCAGGTCGACGGTCGCGGAGACGGCCGCGTGCGGCGGGATCCTGGTGCGCAGGATCTGGTAGGCGCCGAGCCGCAGCGCGTCCAGAACGATGCCGTCGAGTTCGTCGATCGGCCGGTCACCGCAGGCGGAGATGACGGCGTCCAGCTGGCCGAGCGCCCGGCAACTGCCGTACGCCAGCTCGGTCGCGAGCGCCGCATCCCGCCCGGACAGCCGGCGGTCGGACAGGATGCCGGGCAGCGTCAGGTTCGCGTACGCACCACGGGACCGCACGGCGCCGAGCAGGTCGAGGGCCGCCTGCCGGGCCAGGTCCGGTTCCGGCGGCCGGCGGGTCTGCGGACGCCGTGGGGGTCCGCTCGATCCCCGATGTCCGCCGCGCCCGGATTGACCGACGGTCGGTCGCCGCCGCGGTCGACCCTGGCCCGTAGGAGGCTGGCCGGACGTCACGAGAGCACCGTCCCCGGCGCGGGTCGGACGCCTCGCGCCCAGTCAGCGGCGGCCATCGGGCGGCGCCCGGGCGGCGTCATCGTGCCCAGCCGGACGGCCGTCGTGGCGGTGCCCACCAGCACCTCGTTCTTGGCTGCCGACACCTCTCCGGCCTGCAGGTCCGTCCGGTCGGTGATCCGCACCGGGCCGAGACTGATTCTCCCCCAGTGGCTCTCGGTCCACGCGCCGGGGTCCGGGGTGACCGAGCGAATCAGCCGGTCGATGCCGATCGCCGGCAGCGACCACGCCACCCTTGCATCCGCCGGCGTCACCTTGCCGGCGTAGGACACTCCGTCCGCGGGTTGCGGGCGGGCCTGGATCGTGCCGTCCGCGATGCCGTCCAGGGTGGCCACCAGTAGACCGGCTCCGGACGCGGCGAGCCGCTCGAGCAGCTCCCCGGCGGTGTCATGCGGCCGGATCGCCTCGGTGACGATCCCGTACACCGGCCCGGTGTCCATGCCTTCCTCGAGCCGGAAGGTGGTCGCACCGGTGACGTCGTCACCGGCCCGGATGGCCGCCTGCACCGGACTCGCCCCGCGCCAGGCGGGCAGCAGGGAGAAGTGCAGGTTCACCCAGCCACGTTTCGGCACGGCGAGGACCGGCGGCGGCAACAGTGCCCCGTAGGCGACGACAGCGGCAACATCCGGGGCCAGGGCGGCGAGTTCGTCGCGGAACTCCGGTGCCTTCGCCGACGCCGGCGTCAGTACCGGAACGCCGGCCTCGGTCGCCAGGACCTCGATCGGTGACGGCCGGATCGCCCGACCGCGGCCGCTGCGGGCGGGGGCACGGGTGACGACGGCGACCACTTCGTGCGGTGATTCCAGCAGCGCGGCGAGTGACGGAACGGCCGGCGCCGGCGTGCCGGCGAAAACGATGCGCAGGGGGTCCTGCCTTCCGTTCGGGACCACGTGCTGTGATCGACTCGTCGAGTTGCCGCCAACGCCACTGCCGCGATCCGGTCGGCACGCCGGTCGGGCCTGCTGTTTCCCGCGGTCGGGCACCACTGGGAGTCTACGAAGGAAAGGGGCACATCGATGACGGCGACCTCTCCGGACCGCAGGCCCCTGGTCGGCTCGGTGATGCGACTCGATCCGCTGACCCCCGCGGACGCGCCGGCGCTGTTCGCCGCCTTGGATGACGCACGGGTCTACGCGGCGGGTTTCGGCGGCGGCCCCGCCGGCCGGCCCGGCACTGTCGGCGGGTTCTGGCGCTGGGTCGACACCGCCGTCGCCGATGCCCGGCGCGCGGCGGTGTACGTGGTGCGGCTGCGGGTGGACGGACCGCTCGGCCCTGCCGGGGCGGTGGTCGGGACATCGTCGCTGGGCGACGTGTCGTTGCCGGACGAGCGGATTCACCTCGGTTGGACCGCGTACTCGCCTGCGGTGTGGGGTACCGCGGTCAACCCTGAGTGCAAGCTGCTGCTGCTGGGTCACGCCTTCGACGACTGCGGCTTCGGCCGGGTCAAGATCCAGACGGACGTGATCAACACCCGTTCGCAGTCGGCGATCGCCTGGCTCGGCGCCATTCGTGAGGGTGTGCTGCGCCGTCACCAGCTCCGGGCCGACGGCACCTTTCGGGACACCGTCGTGTACTCGATCCTGAGGGACGAGTGGCCGGGCGTCCGGGACGGGCTGCAGGCCCGGCTACGCGCGCCGGGGCGTCATCTCCGGTAGTACCAGCTCTCCCCTGTCGGCTCGGCTCGGGAACGAGACCTCCGAGCACGCACGGACAGGAGGCCACCGCGTGACGTGCTCGATGTGCTTGAAGCCCCGAATCGTTCTTTAGGACTCGCTACGGCCTCACCGCCGGTCCGTCACCCGACTGCTCGCCCGATCCGGAGATTCAGATCGTCGAGTTCGTCGAGGATCCGGCTCGCCCCCCAGATCTGGTCACGCTTTCGACCGGTCAGCGGACGAAGAACGCCGGCCTCGACAAGCCGGTTGATGGCGCCGAAAACGCTGCTCCGTGGTGCGTCGACGATGCTGGATGCGTCGTCGGAGGACAGGATCGGCCGGGCGGGCAGCTGGGCAAGCAACTGAGCCGCCGCGCTGCCGGCGCGCGGCCTGACCATGTCGAGCCATTCTCGCGGAATCTCAACAAGTCGGTCGGCGGTGACCCGGGATTCAGCCGCCGCGATACGAGAAGATTCGGCGAAGTCCGCGATGAGGGGTCTGAGATCTCCGGTTCGGTAAGCGTCCAGCAGATCGAAGTAATGATCGCGGCGGGCGACCAGAGCGGATGCCAACGGGACCACCACGCGTGTCGTCGCCCCCCGCCGACGCAACACGGTGTTGATCAGCGTCCGGCCGATGCGGCCGTTGCCATCGGTGAAGGGGTGGATCGACTCGAATTGGGCATGGGCAATCGCAGCCTGCACGAGCGCCGGCAGATCGTTGCGATTGGCGAAGATCAGCAGGTCGGCCATGTACTCGGGAACGCCGGCCGGCGGCGGCGGGACGTAGAGAGCGCCACGCGGCGAGAAGTTGCGGATCACCCCTCAACTCGGACCAAGCTCGACAATAGTCCGAGTTAGACATTCAAAGCAGACTAGTAAGTCCACCTGGCGAGCCACGACGTCGGTGGCCGAGCCATCCGACCGGCGCCCGGAAGGTCGCCGCTCGTGCGGCCAAGGCGGGTGGCACCGCGTCACCCAGGCAGCACGCCTGCGGTGGCCGCGGTCCTGATCAATCAGAACAGGTCCAGCGGATCGACCCGGATCCGGAGCCCGCCGCCCTCCTTGCGGGCCGACCGGCCGGCAGCCAGGGCGTGCAGCGCCGCTGCCAGCGCCTTGCGCTCGGCGTGACTCGTGCGGACCAGGGCACGCAGCGTCGGCCCGTCGTCCGTACCCTCGGTCGGCGGACCGGCCGGAACGAGGTCGTCGAGAGCGACCGGGCCGAGCACCTCACCGTGCGGCGGAACGTCCAACCGTTCCAGGGCGGCCAGCACGGCTGGTTCGGTGCCCTCGATGGATGCCATCGCGACGGCCGGCGGGAAGCCGAGTTCCCGGCGGGCCGCCAGTTCGACAGCCGCATGACCCACGGGGTCCCACCTGATCAGCGCCTGGACCGCCGGCAATGACGTATCGGCCCCGACGACCACGCGGCCGCCGGCCGCCGCCGGCCTCACCAAGGCGGCAGCAGCCATCCAGCGACGCAGCGTCTCCTCCGCTGCTCGCAGATCCGGACGGCCGAGCATCGCCGCCCCGTCCAGCAACAGCGCCGCGCCGTAGCCGGCGACCGCGGACGGTTCGGCGCCTGGGGTGGCGACCACCAGGGCCGGCTCTTCGCCCACCGTCGTCCTGACCTGCTGCGCCGAGGACGTGATCACCTGGATGCCGGGGAAGGCCCGGCCGATCTCTTCGGCGGTCCGGCCCGCCCCCACGCCGGTGGCCCGCAACCGGTCGAAACCGCATGCGGGACAGGCGAAGTGGGCCTCGGGCTTGCCGCACCACCGGCAGGCCAGCAGGCCATCACCGGGACCGGACTGAGCCAGCGGTCCCCGGCAGTGCCGACACTGCGCCGGGTGACCACAGCGGGCGCAGGCCAGCGATGGGAGATAGCCGCGGCGCGGAACCTGAACCAGCACGGGCGCGCCGGCCTTCAGCGCCTCCCGGGCGGCGCTGAAGGCCGCGGGCGAAAGCCTGGCCCTGGCGGCGGCGGAGTCAGCGCCGACGGCATGGTCGTCGCCCGCCGCCTCGATCCGCGGCGAGCACCTGCGGACCTCGGGGCGTGCGGCGACGATCTGCTGCGCCCACCCGCTCTCCACCAGCAGTTGCGCCTCGGCGGTCCGGGCGAAGCCGCCGACCAGCAAGGCGCACGGCAGGGCCGCCGACCGCAGCATCAGCACCTCACGGGCGTGCGGGTAGGGCGCCCTGGGTTCGGCCAGCAGGTCGTCGCCGTCGTCGAAGACAGCCACCAGCCCGAGGTCGCGAACCGGCGCGAACACCGCGGCCCGGGTTCCTGCGACGACCCGCACCCGCCCCCGGCTGACGGCGAGGAACCGTCGATAACGCTCCGCGGGCCCGAGGTCGGCGGACAGTGTGACGTGCCCACCGGCCGGCGACACGGCGGCCAGGGCAGCGTCCAACCGGGCGAGGTCCCGCGCATCCGGGACGATCAGCAGCGCTCCGCGACCGGCTCCGGCCGCCACCGCTGCAGCCTCCGCGATGCGCGCCGGCCACTCCTCGCCCGGCACCGCCTGCCAGACGGCGCGCGCGATGCGGCGGTCCCGGATCGCCGACAGGAACGCGCCGCCGGCGGTGTATCGGGTCCATCCCGGCTCGGCCGTCTCCGGCCGACCCGCCTGCTGCCTACCCGTCTCCGGCCCGTCGACGCCGGCGACCGGTGGAACCGCCACCTCCGGGGCGGGGACCTGCTCGCCCTCCACCCGGGCGTGCCGTGGCGGCACCGCCAGCCGCAACACATCGGCGACCGATCCGGCGTAACGGTCCGCGACCGCCCTGACGAGCTCGGCGACCTCGGCGGTGAGCACGGGCTCCGCGGAGACGACCCTTTCGACGAAGCCGAGCCGGCCGGGGTGGTCGGACTCCGCCAGCCGCTCGAGCACGAAGCCGCCGACCAGCCGGCCGGCGAACCGCACCCTGATCCGGGCCCCGGGGACAGCCGACGCACCGTCCGGCTCCGCGACCAGGTAGTCGTAGGGCCGGTCCAGATGGGCGAGCGGCACATCGACCAACACCCGCGCGACCGGCAACTCGGCGGCCGCCACCTTCGCACCCACCGGGCTCCTCCGGCCGGGTCGAGCGCCGGCCCCCGCCGACGGGCGATGGCGTACGGGGGCCGACGTCATGCCCTGATGAATACCAGAGGCCACCGTCAGTGCGGGGCGGTTGTCCACCGAGCCGGTGCCGACCGGACCAGCCCCGGGTGAACCGATCCCGGGTGAACCACTCCCCTGCGGACCAGTCGCGCCCGGACCGCCGTCCACCGAACCGGGCTGTGCACCCGGCGGAGAACCGGGCGGCGGACCCGGAGGGGTCAGAGGCCGAGGGCGGACTTGAGCTCCGCGGCCCGGTCGGTGTTCTCCCACGGCAGGTCGACGTCTGTCCGGCCGAAGTGCCCGTAGGCGGCAGTCTGGGCGTAGATCGGCCGCTTGAGGTCCAAATCGCGGATGATCGCGGCAGGTCGGAGGTCGAACACCTCACGGATCGCGGCGGCGATCTTGTCCGGGTCGACCTGCTCGGTGCCGAACGTCTCCACGAACAGCCCGACCGGTGAGGCCTTCCCGATCGCGTAGGCCACCTGCACCTCGATCCGGTCGGCCAGCCCGGCGGCGACCGCGTTCTTGGCGACCCAGCGCATCGCGTACGCCGCGGACCGGTCGACCTTGGACGGGTCCTTCCCGGAGAACGCGCCGCCGCCGTGCCGGGCCATCCCGCCATAGGTGTCAACGATGATCTTGCGTCCGGTCAGGCCCGCGTCACCCATCGGGCCGCCGATGACGAACCGGCCGGTGGGGTTGACCAGCAACCGGTAGTCGGACACGTCGATGTCCAGCGCCGCGAGCTCCGGCTCGACGACCTGCTCGCGAACGTCGACCGCCAGCAACTGGTCCAGGTCGATGTTTTCCGCGTGCTGGCTGGACACCACCACGGTGTCCAGCCGGATCGCACGATCCCCGACGTACTCGATCGTCACCTGGGTCTTGCCGTCCGGCCGCAGGTACGGCACCGCGCCGGACTTGCGGACCCCGGTCAGCCCGCGGGCCAGCCGGTGCGCGAGCGCGATCGGCAGCGGCATCAGCTCGGGGGTGTCGGTGCAGGCGTAGCCGAACATCAGGCCCTGGTCACCGGCGCCCTGCTGATCCAGCGCGTCGTCGATCTCCTCCTCGGAATGCACCCGGGCCTCGTACGCGGTGTCGACGCCCTGCGCGATGTCCGGGGACTGCGCGCCGATGGCCACGTTGACCCCGCAGGAGGCGCCGTCGAAGCCCTTCGCGGACGAGTCGTAGCCGATGCCCAGCACGGTGTCCCGGACCAGCGCCGGGATGTCGGCGTACGCAGACGTGGTCACCTCGCCCGCCACGTGCACCTGGCCGGTGGTGACCATCGTCTCGACGGCGACCCGGCTCGACGGGTCCTGCCGGAGGAGCTCGTCCAGGATGGTGTCGCTGATCGCGTCACAGATCTTGTCCGGGTGTCCCTCGGTCACGGACTCGGATGTGAAGAGGCGGGAACTCACGGCTGGGGTCTCCAATGTCGGTCAGGCTGAACTGCAGCAGGTGATTCTCAAGGGTGAACAGCGAGCGCGTGGGAGTGTGCCGACTTTACGCGATCGAACATCGCCTTCCGGTCATTGCGGACGCTCCACGGTCCGCGCCGGGCCGGCGGCATCGAGCCGGGTGACGATGGCGTCGCACAGCACGCCGGCCAGCACCGTCTTCGGGCCGAGCGGGATCTGTACCGGCTCGGCACCATCGGCGGCCAGCAGGACGCCCGCGTTGTCGCCGACCTCGAACGCTCGGCCGCCGTCAACCCGGTTCAGCACGAGCAGGTCACACCCTTTGCGGGCCAGCTTGTTCCGTGCGTAGTCCAGGGCCGAGCCGCGCTCGTCACCGGTCTCGGCGGCGAAGCCGACGACCACCGCCGGGCGGTCCAATCCCGCAGCGGCGATCCCGGCGAGGATGTCCGGGTTCTGCACCAAGGTGAGTGGCTCCGGCTCGAGCCCCGGGCGCTTCTTGATCTTGGCGGAGCCCGTCGACACCGGCCGGAAATCGGCGACCGCGGCGGCCATCACGACGGCGTCGGCGTCCGGTGTGAGTTTCGCCATTGCGGCCTGCAGGTCGCGGGCGTCCTGCACCGCAACGACCGTGACGCCGGGCGGGGCGGCGAGGGCGACGTTGGCCGAAACCAGCGTCACCTCGGCCCCGCGGGCGGCCGCGACCAGCGCGATGGCGTAGCCCTGACGGCCGGACGAACGGTTCCCGAGGTACCGCACCGGGTCGAGCGGTTCGCGGGTTCCGCCGGCAGAGACGACGATTCGGCGCCCGACGAGGTCGCGGGGCAGCACGTCGCCGTCGCGGAGCAGCAGTTCGGCCAGCGCCTGGATGTGCTCGGAATCGGGCAGCCGGCCGGCGCCGCTGTCCGCTCCGGTGAGCCGGCCGACCGCCGGATCCATCACGACAACGCCCCGGGACCGCAGGGTCCGCACGTTGTCGACCGTTGCGGGATGGGTCCACATCTCGGTGTGCATCGCGGGGGCCATCAGCACCGGCGCCCGGGTGACCAGCAGGGTGGCCGTCAACAGGTCGTCGGAGCGGCCGGTGGCGGCCCTGGCCAGCAGGTCGGCGGTGGCCGGGGCGATGACGACCAGGTCGGCCCGTTGCCCGGTCGCGACATGCGCGACGGTCGGGATGTCGGTGAACACATCGGTCGCCACCGGATGGCCGGACAGCGCCTCCCAGGTCGCGGCGCCGACGAACTGCAGCGCGCTCGGTGTGGGCACCACGGTGACGTCCGCGCCGCCGGCCCGGAGCCTGCGAACCAGCTCGCAGGACTTGTACGCGGCGATGCCGCCGGAGACGCCGAGCACCACCCGCGGCGCGTGACGCGGCGCAGCGGGAGTGGTGGCCGTGCTGGCCGGGCGATCCATCTGCACCGGAACGGGACCCGGTCGGGTCACTCGCCTTCGGTGTGGGTGAGCAGTCCCGCGTTGATCTCGCGCAACGCGATCGACAGCGGCTTCTCCTTGGGCAGCGGCTCCACGAGCGGACCGACGTACTCGAGCAGACCCTCGCCGAGCTGGGCGTAGTAGTCGTTGATCTGCCGCGCGCGCTTGGCGGCGTAGATGGACAGCCCGTACTTGGAGCTGGTCCTGGTCAACAGCTCGTCGATCGGCGGATAGGTGATGCCGGCCGCTGCGATGGACGCGGCGGTGGGCGCGCCGGTCTCTGCACTGCTCATGGTTGCTCCTGGTTCATCAGACTTGCTCCGGCGGCGACCGGCGGTGGCCGGTGCTGCCGCCCCAAAAAAGACCCCGGGGAACTGACCGCGGCCCCGGATGTGACGAGCGGGTCACCGCCCGGAGGCGGCCTACCCTTCTCAGCGCACGGGCGATCCCGGGCGCGACTCAGCCATCAACTGTACCAAGCCCGCAGCGGCCGACCTGACGTCGGTGTTGACGATGGTGTGGTCGAACTCCGGTTCGGCGGCGAGCTCGTCCCGGGCAGCGGCGAGCCGTGCCTCCTGCGTCGCCGGGTCCTCGGTCCCCCGGCCGGTGAGCCGGCGGGCGAGCTCGTCGAACGACGGCGGCGCCAGGAAGATCAACACTGCCTCGTCACCCAGGCCCGGGGCGGCCCGCACCTGTCGCGCGCCCTGCACCTCGATCTCCAGCAGCACGTCGTCGCCCGCGGCGAGACGTTGCTCCACCGGGTCCCGGGGCGTGCCGTAGTGGTTGCCGGCGAAATGCGCGTGCTCCAGCAGCCGATTCTCGGCGACCAGCTCGGCGAACTGCTCAGGCGTGACGAAGTGGTAGTTCACGCCGTCCCGTTCCCCGGGACGGCGGGGGCGGGTGGTCGCCGACACCGAATACCACAGGCCCGGCACCAGCTCCCGGATCCGGGTCAGCACCGTGCTCTTGCCCACACCCGACGGCCCGGAGAGCACGAACAGCCGACCGCGCGGACGACCGGCGTCGGGCAGGTCGGGGTGCGGGCCGTGGGTCACCGGCTGTTAGTAGCCGAATTCGTTGAGCAGCGCCTGCCGCTGCCGCTCGCCCAGCCCGCGCACCCGGCGGCTCGGCGCGATCTCGAACTGCTCCATCAGCGCGGCCGCCCGAACCTTTCCGACACCGGGCAGTGACTCGAGCAGCGCGGAGACCTTCAGCTTGGCCAGCGCCTCGTCGGTCTCGGCATCGACCAGCACCTGCTTGAGGGTCGTTCCGCCGCGCTTGAGTCGCTCCTTGAGCTCGGCGCGCGAACGACGAGCGGCCGCGGCCTTCTCCAGGGCGGCTGCGCGCTGCTCGTCGGTCAGTTGGGGCAGAGCCACGTCGGCCTCACTTCGTCGGGATGTGAACGGGGGCCGACCTGTGGGCCTGTCCCTCGTTCGATCGATAGCTCGTTTCGTGGTGAGCGGTCCGCCTGCGAACCTACCGAGCGTTCCGGCGCCGGGGCAAACACCCTGCGCGGCCGAACCGGGATCGGGAGTCGGTGCTGCATCAGCCTCTCATCCTGCCCACAATGCCCGTGTCGTAGTCCCCCGAAACGAATTCCGGGTAGGCGAGCACCTCCGCCAGGAAGGGCAGGTTCGTTTTCGGGCCGGTGATGTGGAACCCCTGGGCCGCGGTCGTGGCCAGCCGGATCGCCTCCTGCCGGTCCGTGCCGTGCACGACGACCTTGGCCATCAGCGAGTCGTAGTGCGGCGTGACGGTGGTGTCGGGTCCGTAGCCGGCGTCGACCCGGATGCCGGGTCCGGACGGCTCCGTCCAACCGGTGATGGCGCCGGCCGACGGCAGGAACCGTTTCGGATCCTCGGCGTTGACCCGCAGCTCGATCGCATGCCCCTTGGGCACCAGCGATGCCGGGTCGAATCCCGGATCCTCGCCGGCGGCCACCCGCAGCTGCGCCTCCACCAGGTCGATCCCCAGCACCGCCTCGGTGATCGGGTGTTCCACCTGCAGCCGGGTGTTCATCTCCAGGAAGAAGAATTCGGCGGGCCTGCCCGGTTCGCCGACCTGGATCGCTCCCGGCGGTGCCGGGTCGGCGCCGTCCGCTGCGTCCCCGTCGCCCGGCGGCACACCGGGATCCGCGGCATCCCGGTGGTTCCCCGCCGCGGAGCCTGCCGGCTGGGCGGGACTGAGCAGGAACTCGACCGTGCCGGCGCCGCGGTACTGCACGACCTCGCCGGCGCGCCGGGCGGCGGCCAGCATCCGGCGGCGGAGGGCGTCGTCCAGCGCGGGCGACGGGGTCTCCTCGACCACCTTCTGGTTCCGCCGCTGCACCGAGCATTCCCGCTCGCCCAGCGCCAGGACGGTGCCGTCGGCGAGGCCGAGGATCTGCACCTCGACGTGCCGCACGCGCGGGAAGTACCGCTCCAGGAAGACGGCGGGGTCGCCGAACAGCCGCCCCGCCTGGCCGGTGACCTTCTCGTACTCGGCCTCGAGCCGGTCGGGGTGGTCGACGATCGCCATGCCCATCCCGCCGCCGCCGGCCGCGGCCTTGATCATCACCGGGTAGCCGATGCCGTCGGCCGCCGTCGCGGCGGCCTGCGCCGTGGTCACCGGTTGTTCGGTTCCGGGTGCGACCGGGACCCCGGCGCGTGCCACGAGATTGCGGGCGGCCACCTTGTTGCCCATTGCGATGATCGCCTGGGGCGACGGGCCCACCCACACCAGGCCGGCCGCCGTCACCGCCTCGGCGAACTCGGAGTTCTCCGACAGGAACCCGTAACCGGGGTGCACGGCCTGGGCGCCGGTCTGCCGCGCGGCCTTGAGAATTGCGTAACCGCTGCGGTACGACTCCGCGGCCGGCGCCGGGCCGATCGGAATGGCCTCGTCAGCGAGCCGGAGATAGGGCAGGTCGGCATCGGCGTCGGAGTAGACGGCGATCGTCCGCAGCCCCAGCCGCCGACCGGTGCGCAGAACCCGCGCGGCGATCTCTCCCCGGTTGGCGACCAGGAGGGATTCGAACATGCAGGGGTCCTTCCGTTCTCGGGCGTGGCGGGTGGCGGTGGCCGGGGTCGACCGTATCGCTGCGCGGAACGGCGAGGTCGGACGGGTTCGGCGATCCTTTCGCACGCCGAACGCCACACCTGCAGGGAGATCGGCCCGAATGCGGCTCGGCCACCCTGCAGGCGTGTCGGTCGACCGGAGACCCGACCCCGGTCAGGGGGTCGGCTGGTCCCGCCCGGTGGTGCCGGCCTCACCCGCGCCGGATGGGCCCCCGGCCGCACCGGACCGTCCCGACGAACCCTGACCCCGCCGGTCCTGCCGGCCGTGTCCGTCACCGACCCAGCCGGTGTCGCGTTCCGCCTGCCAGGTCGCCTTGATCTCCTCCTGGGTCAGCGCGAGCCCGTCACCGGCCCGGCGCTGCACGAGCGAGTGCCGCTTGCCGTACAGGAAGTACACGACGATGCCGATCGCCATCCAGACGATGAATCGCACCCAGGTGATGGCGGTCAGGTTGATCATCAGCCAGAGGCAGGCGAGCACCGACAGGATCGGCACCAGCGGCACCAGCGGCACCTTGTAGGACCGCTCGAGGTCGGGCCGGGTGCGGCGCAGCACGACGACGCCGATGGAGACCAGGACGAAGGCGAACAGCGTCCCGACGTTCACCATCTCCTCCAGGACGCTGATGTCGGAGAACCCGGCGATGAGCGCGACGGCCACGCCGACGCCGATGGTGATCCGCGCCGGGGTGCCGCGCTTCTCGCTCACCGCAGCGAGTCCCCGCGGGAGCAGACCGTCGCGGCTCATCGCGAAGATGATCCGGCTCTGACCGAGCATCAGCACCAGGACGACGGTGGTCAGGCCGGCCAGCGCGCCGATCGCGATGACGTTGGCTGCCCAATCCACCCCGACCGCGGTGAAAGCCGTTGCCAGGGTTGCGGCGTCGTTGTCGTAGCTGCCGTCGGGCTGCACCGGCCCGAGCTGGTTGTAGGGCACCATCGCGGTCAGCACGATGGTCACCAGCACGTACAGCACGGTGACGATCGCCAGCGAGCCGAAGATGCCGCGGGGCAGGTCCCGCTTGGGGTTCTTGGTCTCCTCCGCCGCGGTGGCGACGACGTCGAAGCCGATGAACGCAAAGAACACGAGCGAGGCGGCGGCCAGCACCCCGTAGACCCCGAAGGCGGATGGCGCGACGCCGGTGAACAACTGCAGCAGCGGCTGTTCGAGCCCACCCGCACCGCTGCCACTGGCCGCCGGCTCGGACGGCGGGATGAACGGCGAGAGGTTGGAGGCGTTGAAGTAGAAGAAGCCGACGATGATGACCAGCAGCACGACGGCAACCTTGATGCTGGTGATCACCAGGTTGGTCCGGGCGGACAGCTTCGTCCCGAGCACGAGGATCCAGGTGATCACCGCGACGATCAGCACGGCGCCCCAGTCGAAGTCGACGGGCCCGACCTGGATGGTGGTCTCCAACGAGCCGCCGAACTGGCTGAACAGGTTGCCCAGGTACAGCGACCAGCCCTTGGAGACCACCGAGGCACCGAGCGCGAGCTCGAGAACCAGGTCCCAGCCGATGATCCAGGCCACCAGCTCGCCGAGGGTGGCGTAGGAGAAGGTGTATGCCGATCCGGCGACCGGCACCGTGGAGGCGAACTCGGCGTAGCACATCGCGGCGAGCCCACAGGCGATCGCGGCGATGATGAACGAGATGGAGACCGCAGGTCCCGCGGTCGTCGCGGCCACCCGCGCGGTCAGGGTGAAGATGCCGGCACCGATGACGACCGCGACGCCGAAGACGGTCAGATCCCACGCGGTCAGCGACCGCTTGAGTTTGTGCCCCGGCTCGTCTGTGTCCTGAATGGACTGTTCGACCGATTTCGTTCGCCATAAACCGTTCATGACCTGGCCTTTCGTGCCGACGGGGCGTCAGGAGGAACGCTAGAGCACCGTTTACCCCATGGCATGGGTGACGACACGCCCGAATCGGGAATTCGGCGTTGTCTCGGCGCTCGACCACTCCGACGGGGACTCGCCGCCACCCGAATTGCCGTTACGGGGACGTCAGCCCGTCCGTCGCCCGGAAGGCGGTACCCGAACCGCTGAGCCGCACCGGACCTTCGTCGGCCGCGATCCACACCGAATGTCCCCGCTCGACGGTGAGGTGCTCGCCGGCGGCGTCGGTGACCTCCAGCTTCCCGTCGACGGTCAGCAGCACCTGGGGTCCGTCGTGGTTCAGTTCGATGCCGTTCTCGCCCGGTTGCAGCCGCCACAGCCGGAACTCCGCGGCCGGGGTCGGGTACACCCACTGACCGGGTCCGGCCGGGTCGCCGTGCAGCACAGCAACGTCCCCGGGGGTGAAGTCCAGCACCTTCATCAGCTCGGGCACGTCGACATGCTTGGGCGTCAGGCCGCCCCGCAGCACGTTGTCGGAGTTCGCCATGATCTCCACGCCCACCCCGGACAGGTAGGCGTGCAGGTTTCCGCCCGGCAGGTACAGCGCCTGGCCCGGTTGCAGGGTGATCCGGTTGAGCAGCAACGACGCCAGCACCCCGGGATCACCGGGGTAGCGCTCCCCCAGCTCCAGGGCCGTGCGGTACTCGAGGGTGAACTCCCCACCGCGCCGCACCTTGTGCACGCACGCCTCGAGCACGTCGGCGAGCAGCGGGCCGAGGGTGACCGGCGGGATGGTGATCAAGGAGGAGAACAGCGCCCTGGTGCCGTGCACGTCCGGCTGGCCGGACAGCAGCCCGAGGTAGTGGTCGAGCTGCGGAACCTGCAGGGCGGCGAGCAGGTGCACCGTCGCCGACGGGTCCCGGAACCCGCACAGCGCGTGGAACTCGGTCAGCGCGGTGATCAGTTCGGGCTTGGGCCAGCTGTCCCGGTAGTTCCGGCGCGGCGATGCCATCGGGATCAGCGAGGCTTCCTCCAGCGCGAAGCCCCGCGCGGCCTGCTCCGCCGATGGGTGCGCCTGCAACGACAGCGGCTCTGCGGCGGCCAGCACCTTGAGCAGGAACGGCAGCCGGGCGTCGAACGCCTCGTGCGCCCGGGCACCGAGCGCGCGCAGCGGGTCGCAGCTGATGACGTCGACCAGCGGTTGCTCGCCGCCGCCGGTCAGCAGCATCGACGAGTCGGCCGGGTGGGCGCCCACCCACAGTTCTGCCTGCGGATGCGGCGACGGGCTCGGCTCGCCCAGCAACTCCGGGATCGCCGTCCTGGACCCCCAGGCGTAGGGCCGGATCCGGTTCCGCATCAGCTCCACGAACCGGACTCCCTGTCCATCCACGGCGCGGCAGCGGGCGCGGCGGGCCGATGATCTGCCGCCCGGCCGTGTCGGCCGAGTCCGTCCGGCGAGTCCATCGGCGGTCGCGCCCGGGTCAGCAACCCGAGGTAGACCGCGGCGAAATCGATCCGGGCCAGCATCGCCACCGTCCAGGTGAACGCGTCCCGCTGCGGCAGCCCGTCGCCCGGCGGAACCTCTCGCGGGCTTCGCTCGGCGGAGTCGGGCAGCTCTTCCGGCCCGATGCACATCGCGCGCGGCAGCGCTGTCTCCAGGGCGGTGGCCAGCGGCGAGCGGGCCGGCGGCGGCCCGGCACCGAACGGCGCCGCGTCGAGGGGCCGACCGCCGCCGGCGGCGAGCCCGGACCCGGTCAGCGGCCCCGACGACCCGTGCGCGGACGGTCCGACGACCAGCACCGGGCTGATCTGCTGTCCGCGCTCGCCGTCCGCGTCATCGGTGTAGGGGTCGTAGAACAGGTCGGCGGCGGCGCTGGATCCGCCGCGCCCGGACGCTCGCGCCAGGACCGGCGGGGAGCCGGCGGCCTGCCCCGATCCCAACCAGCCGCCGGCGTACCCGGCCAAACCGGCCAGCGACCGGCACGCGTGCGCGGCCAGCGCGTCGGCGACCGGGTCCGTCCCGATGAACAGCGGAGTGCCCTGGGACAGGTGCTCGGCGAGGGTCAGCGCGGGATTGACGAAGAACTCCGAAGACGGGTGAGCGGCCATGGCCATCGCATCGAGTTGCTCTGCGGCGCCGGTGAAGTCGGGCCGCGGGCACAGGCCGGCGGCGGCCGCGACCGCCACCAGCACGGTGAACCGCGCCGCGCCGGCGAGAGCCTCCGGCACGGACATCTGCGGCTCCAGCAGGTTCGGCCCGGCGGCGGCCGCGACTGGCCCCTGCGACGGTCCGCGGACCACCACCAGCGCTCCGCGCCGTCCGGCCTCGGCGGCGGCCTCTGCGGCGGCCATGTCGTCGACCGCCGCGGCCAGCACCACCACGATGTCCAGCGCACCCACCCAGCCAGGCAGCGCAGTCGCTGCCAGCACCGGCGCCTGCGCGCGGGGACCGACCAGCGCGGTGAGCAACGCCACATCCACCGTGGCGGTGGCCCCCACCACGACCAGCGCCCGGGGGCGGTCGAACGGCGGCAGAGCGGCGACCTGCTCGGCCGCGGAGCGGACCTGCGCGCCGGCCAGTGCGGCCGATGGCAACAGCGCGGCGGTGTCCGCCGCAACCAGGCTCGCCCCGTCGTGCAGGTCGACGGTTCCGGATTCGGTCACGACACCGCGCCCAGCCCCGGCCCACCGGTGGCCTCGTCCAGCAACAGCACCGGTATCCCGTCCCGGATCGGGAACATCCGGCCGCATTCACTGCAGGTCAGCGCGGGCGCGGCCGGGTCGTCAGGGGTTCCGAGCCGCAGCGGCGCGTGGTGCTCCGCCGGACAGGCCAGGACCTCCAGCAACACGGGGTCGATGCCCCATCCGCCGGGGCTGTCCTGTGGAGCGGTCATCGTGGGCAACTTTCTGATCAGCTGTGGTCTGCGTCGGTGGTGATCGGGAATGGCTCAGGAACGGATCAGCGTCAGGATCTCGTCCCGCAGGGCGGACATCGCGGCAACGTCAGACGCTTCCGCGTTCAATCGCAGCAGCGGCTCGGTGTTGCTGGACCGCACGTTGAACCACCGTCCATCCGGCAGGCTCACCGTCACCCCGTCGAGTTCGTCCACCGATGCCCCGTTGGCGGCGGCCCAGGCCCTGATCTCCGCCAGCTTCGCCCGTGCGTCGGCGACGGTCGAATTGATCTCGCCGGAGTCTGAGTACCGCTCGTACTCGGCGGCGAACTCCGACAGCGGCTCGGCCTGACCGCCGAGCGCGGCCAGCACATGCATCGCGGCCAGCATCCCGGTATCGGCGCGGAAGAAATCCGCGAAGTAGTAGTGCGCGGAATGCTCGCCACCGAAAACAGCGCCGGTGGAGGCCATCTCGGCCTTGATGAAGGAGTGCCCCACCCTGGTGCGGATGGGCACCCCACCGGCCTCCGACACGATTTCCGGCACCGCGCGCGAGGAGATCAGGTTGTACAGGATCGTTGCGCCCGGATGCCGGGTGAGTTCGCGGCTCGCCACCAGCGCGGTGATCGCGCTGGGCGACACCGGCTCACCCCGCTCGTCGATGACGAAGCAGCGGTCGGCGTCGCCGTCGAAGGCCAGCCCGATGTCGGCGCCGGTCCGCCGGACCTCCTGCTGCAGGTCGACCAGATTCGCCGGGTCCAGCGGGTTGGCCTCGTGGTTGGGGAAGGATCCGTCGAGCTCGAAGTACAGCGGCTCCACCCGCAGCGGAAGCCCCTCGAAGACGGCGGGGACGGTGTAGCCGGCCATGCCGTTGCCCGCGTCCACCACCACGTGCAGCGGGCGGATCCCACTCAGGTCCACCAGCGAGCGCAGGTAGTCGGCGTAGTCGGCGAGCAGGTTGCGTTCGGTGACCGTCCCACGCCGCTCGGGTACCGGGGGTGTGCCGCCGTCAAGCAGCGCCTGCGCATCGTCGCGCACCCGCGCGAGACCGGTGTCCAGGCTGATCGGGACCGCGCCCGCCAGGCACATCTTGATCCCGTTGTAGGTGGCCGGGTTGTGCGAAGCGGTGAACATCGCACCGGGCATCTCGAGCGTGCCGGACGCGAAATACAACAGATCCGTCGAGGCCAGCCCGGCCATCACCACATCGACCCCGGCACCGGTCACGCCCTCCGCGAAGGCGCCGGCGAGTTCCGGTGAGGACTCCCGCATGTCGTGGGCGACGACGACCGAACGCGCGCCGCCGTCGGCGACGAAGCGGGCGAACGAGTAGCCCAACGCCCGGCAGACGTCGGAGGTGAGCTGGCTGCCGACGAGGCCGCGCACGTCGTAGGCCTTGACGAAGTTCGTCAGCCTGGTCGGATCCGCGGCGCCGCGATCCGCGGCGCCGGCCGAGGTCGCGGTCACCGCAGTCGGGTTCCCCATCGAATACTCCCCATCAGATGTCGTTCGACGTGTGCTGCCTGCCCGGCCGAGGCGCGTCGCCGGATTCAGCTCACCTGCCGGACGGGCCGGAGGCCGATGAGATGAGACCCTACCGGGCTGATGGCCGGGCTCGGGGTCGCGCGGGTGGGGGCCGGGACGACTATTCCTCCGGCGTGCGCAGCACCCTGAGATGGCCGCGCCGACCCGTTTCGGTGGCAACCGGTTCGGCCGGTCGCTCCGCTCGCCCCGCCTCGCGGACGGCGTTCGCCAACGCTTCCAGGTCGTCGCTGCGGGCCGCCGCATCCGCGAGTTCCTCGTCCGGACGGACGACTTCCCACCCCTTGGGTGCGGTCAGACCCTGGGCATGAACCGAACACAGATCGTAGGAGTGCGGCTCCGCAGCGGTGGCCAGCGGGCCGACAACGGCAGTCGAATCGGCGTAGGCGAAGGTGAGGGTGGCGACGGCGGGGTTGGTGCAGCCGCTCCGTGAACATCGTCGCAGTCTGGCCACTGCGGCACGATAACGCCCCCGATCGCGGCCGGGTGCGGCGGCGCGCCGGGAGCCGTACCCGGACTGGCCCTGAACTGACGGCCCCTAAACTGATGGGGTCATGGTGGGCACCGAACCGGATCCGTCCCGTGGCGCCCGCGCGTCCACGTCCAGCCGCGCCGCCCGCACGCCCCGTCCGTTCCTTGCCCGTCGCCCCCCGACGTCCACCGAACCGATGCGCGGCCGTCGGGATCGCCGCGGCCGTGGTCTGCGCACACCGCTGCTGCCCGCCGATGTGCCCGGCGCGCGCACCCGGGCGGAGCGATTCGATCAGGCGGTCCTGGAGGCCGTCGCGGACCTGGAGGAACGCTGGCCGGGCCGGCTGGACGCGTTGGAGTTCGCGGTCGACGAGGTGCCCGCCGTTCCCGGCGACGGGCCGGAGCTCCCGTCGGACGAGGTGGTGCTGGACGGCGGGGTGCCGCTGACCCGGTTCCTGCCGGCCGGTGTCGACCTGCGCGGCCGGCCCACCAAGGCCCGCATCGTGGTCTATCGGCGGCCGCTCGAGGTTCGCTCCAGCGACGCCGGTGATCTGGGCGACCTGGTCGCCGAGGTCCTCGGCGAGCAGGTGAGCGCGGTGCTCGGTGAAGCCGGCGACGGGGGCGCGGTCGACTGAGCGTTCAGCCTTCGACGGGTCGGGCCGGCGGGTCGGGCCGGCGGGTCCGGCCGGCGCGGAGCCGACCCCGGTCGTGGCGGTCGGGCCGGCGGTCAGGCGACGGTCTGCAGCCGGTACCGGTCCTGCAGCGAGACGATGTCCTTGCCCAGCGGCGCCAGCGAGATCGGGATGAGCTTGAAATCCGCCAGCGCCAAGGGGATTCCGATGATGGTGATCATCAGTGCGATGCCGGTGACCAGATGCGCGATGGCCAGCCACAGTCCGGCGAACAGGAACCAGATGACGTTGCCGACAAAGGACGGCGCCCCCGCGCTGGGCTTGTTCACCACGGTGCGCCCGAACGGCCACAACGCGAAGCCGGCGATCCGGAACGAGGCAATGCCGAACGGGATGGTGATGATCAGGATGCAGGCGACGATCCCGGCGAGAACGTAGGCGACCGCCATCCAGAACCCGCACAGCACCAACCAGATGACATTCAGGAGAACCCGCATGGCCTGCAGACTAGCCCGACCACTGGGTGATTTGTCCGGTGCGACGCTCAGCCGCGACGCTCACCCCGCGGCGCGCTTGAGGCGCCGACGCTCCCGCTCGCTGAGCCCGCCCCAGATGCCGAAGCGCTCGTCGTGCGCCAGGGCGTAGGACAGGCACTCCGACCGGACCTCGCAGCCGGTGCAGATCTTCTTCGCCTCCCGGGTCGAGCCACCCTTCTCGGGGAAGAACGCCTCGGGATCGGTCTGCGCGCACAGCGCACGTTCGTGCCACTCCGGTTCGGCGCTCTCGACCAGCGTCAACGGAACCTGCCGCATGGAGATCTCCCCCAGATGGGTCACGTGCCATGTCCTCTCGTGGTGCCAGGCGCGAGACAATCGCGACAGGCGACCGGTTCACCGGGGCTGCGGCCCAGCGCCGGGCTCGAATCGTGGTCTGCGGCATCGCTTCTGCCGCGGAAGCCATGGAGCCCGGCCGGCGAATAACACCGATGTGATTACACCCGTGTGTCCCTGGTCCCGTCAAGCTCTGCAGGGTGCTATACGGCCTTGACGAGCAAGATTGACGCTTTCGAGACGGTGCCGGGCCGTTGGCCGGGCGATTGGTTACAGAGCGTCAACAGATCGGCCAGTCACACTGGGAGGATGTCGAATCCTTCCCGCGGCTCCTGGATCTTCCCGGCGCTCGTGGTGGTGACGGGCGGCGCGGCGTATGCGGCGTCGACGATCCGCTTCCCGTTGCAGGACCTCGCTCCGCCCCTGGGCCTGCCGGTGGGTGTGTGGGTCTTCGCCGTGGTCCTCGGCGGCTGGGTGATCACGCTGTGTCTGCACGAGTTCGCGCATGCCGCGGTCGCGCTGGCCGGCGGGGACACCTCCGTGCGGGCCCGCGGCTACCTGACCCTGAACCCGGCCAGGTACACCGACGTCAGCTACAGCGTCGTCATCCCGCTCATCGTGCTGGCCGTCGGCGGGATCCCACTGCCCGGCGGCGCCGTGCTCGTCGAACCGGGACGGCTGCGCCGCTACTGGTACGCCAGCCTGGTCTCGGCGGCCGGGCCGCTGACGAACCTGATCTGCGGCATCGCGCTGGCCGTGGTCTCCACCGGGATGACCAGTGCTCTGGGCGCGGCGCTGTCCTACCTGGCGCTGCTGCAGTTCGTGGCCGGCGTGCTGAACCTGTTGCCGATCCCCGGGTTCGACGGCTTCGGCGTCCTCGAGCCCTACCTGTCCCCCGCGGTCAAGGCGAAGATCCGGCCGGTGCGGCCGTGGCTCCCGTTGGCCGTGTTCGCCATTCTGATCTCGGTGCCGCAGGCCGGCCGTTGGCTGTTCGACGCCGGCTACGGCCTGCTCGACCTGGCCGGCGGCAGTGAGCGGCTCGCGGCCATCGGCGGATCGCTGTTCCGTTTCTGGGCCTGACGCCCGACTGCCGGCTCGTGGCGCGAAGCCGGGCGGCGGGTCTGGAAGGATCGGCAGCCGTGAAGATCGCTGTCCTGGTGGGAGGAATCGGCGGGGCCAAGTTCCTGCTCGGGGTGAAGCAGTACCTCGGCTGGGATGCCTACGGGCCGGCGCCGGCGACGTTCGGCGCGCCGCCCGAGGGATTGCCGTGGCAATACCCCGGCCACACGACGGAGCACGCGGTTTCCGCGATCGTGAACACCGCCGATGACATCCGGCTGCACAACCTGCAGATCTGCCCCGACCTCGACTCGTGCATGTACACCCTGGCCGGCGTCTCGGACCGGCAGCGCGGTTGGGGACGCGCGGACGAAACGTGGACCGTCTCCGGCGAGCTGGCCGGCTACGGCGCCGAGGCACCGTGGTTCTCGCTCGGCGACAAGGACATCGCCACCCACCTGATCCGCACCAGGATGCTGGACGCCGGCTACCCGTTGTCCGACGTCACCCGCGCCCTGTGCGAACGCTGGCAGACCGGCGTCACGCTGCTCCCGATGACCGACAGCCGGGTCGAGACCCATGTCGTGGTCGCCGATCCCGAGCCGTCGGCGGCAGCGGTCGAGGCCGGCCGGGCCTCCGGAGCCCCGCCGCTGATCGCGCTGCACTTCCAGGAATGGTGGATCCGTTACCAGGCCGGATTGCCGGCCTTGTCGATCAAGCCGATCGGGGCCGAGGACGCCCTGCCCGGTCCCGGCGTTCTCGAGGCGATCGGCGCGGCCGACGTCGTGCTGATCGCACCGTCGAATCCCGTCGTCTCGGTGGGCACGATCCTTGCGGTGCCCGGGATCCGGGAGGCGCTGCGCAGAACGTCCGCGCCGGTGGTCGGGGTCTCGCCGGTCATCGGCAGCAACCCGGTTCGTGGGCACGCCGACAAGTGCCTGGCGGCGATCGGGGTCGAGTGCAGCGCCGAAGGCATCGGCCGGCACTACGGAGCGCGGTCGGCGGGCGGAATCCTCGATGCCTTCCTCATCGCGGGCGACGACACCGCCGACATCCCGGGAGTGACGGTCGTGCAGCGACCATTGCTGATGTCCGACCCGATGGCCACCGCCGTGATGGTCGCGGCGTGCGTGGAGGTGGTCGGTGTCCGCTGACCGCACCCGGCGCGCTGTTCAGGGCACTCCCGACCCCCCCGTGCCCGACCCCCCCGCGCCCGACGCCCCCGGGGCACCGGCACCCGGGGCACCGGCACCCGACGCCCCCGCGCCCGACGCCCCGGCACCCGCCGGCCTGCAGATCCTGCCCGTGCCGGGCTTGCCGGAATTCCGTCCCGGTGACGATCTGGCGGGCGCGATCGCCCGCGCGGCGCCGTGGCTGCGCAGCGGCGATGTGCTGCTCGTCACCTCGAAGGTGATCTCGAAGGTCGAGGGCCGGCTGGTTCCGGCACCGACCGACGCCGAGCAGCGGGACCGTCTGCGCCGCCGGATCATCGACGACGAATCGGTGCGGCTGGTCGCCCAGGTGGCCCGGACCAAGATCGTGGAGAACCGGCTCGGCATCGTCGCGGCGGCCGCCGGCGTCGATGCCTCCAACGTGCACGCCGACGAGATCGCGCTGCTGCCCGAGGATCCGGACGCCTCCGCCGCCCGGCTGCGCGCCGAGTTCGCCCGGCGCGGGCTCGACGTGGGCGTGGTGATCACCGACACCCAGGGACGGGCCTGGCGGCTCGGCGTCACCGACGTCGCGATCGGGGCCGCCGGGGTGCAGGTGCTGGCCGACCTGCGTGGTGACGTCGACGCGCACGGCAACGAACTCGTCGTCACCCAGGTGGCCGTCGGCGACGAGCTGGCCGCCGCCGGAGACCTCGTCAAGGGCAAGCTCGCCGCCGTCCCCGTGGCGGTCGCCCGGGGGGTGCTCGCGCCGGTCGACGGCTCCGCCGAGCCGGGCGCCACGTCGCTCATCCGCCCCCGCGACGAGGACCTGTTCCGGCTCGGCACGGACCTGGCGATCGAGCAGGGGCGGCGGGAGGCCGTGCTGCTCCGCCGCACCGTGCGGACCTTCACCGGCGAACCTGTCGACACCACGGTGCTGGCGCGTTGCGTGGACATCGCCTTGACCGCCCCGGCTCCACACCACACCCGGCCGGTGCGGTTCGTGCTGGTCCACGAGCACCGGACCACCCTGCTGGAGGCGATGCAGGCTGCCTGGGAGGCGGACCTCGCCGACGACGGGTGGTCTGCCGAGCGGATCGCCCGCCGCGTCGCCCGCGGGCAGGTGCTGCGCGACGCGACCGAGATCGTGGTGCCTTTCGTGGTCGGCGAGGGCCGGCACGACTACCCCGACGAGCGGCGGCGGGCGGCGGAACGGACGATGTTCACCGTCGCCGGCGGCGCCGCCGTGCAGGCCCTGCTGGTCGCGCTGGCCGCGGAGGGGCTGGGTTCGGCGTGGATTTCGTCCACGATCTTCTGCCCCGCCGTGGTTCGCTCCGTCCTGCAGCTGCCCGACGACTGGGAGCCGCTGGGCGCGGTGGGCGTCGGGCATCCCTTCGAGCCGTTTGCGCCGCGGCCGCCTGCGCCGGGCGGTCTGGTGCTCCGGTGAGCACGCGGGCCCGGTTCAGCGCGATGACCCCGGCAATAGTCGCGCGGTGAGGACCCATGACGACGCGACCGCCATGCTCCGCGGCTGGAACGCCCCCGACCTGGGACAGAGCGCACTGCGCGAGGCCTTCCTCGGGTTCCTGGCGGCCCGCCCGGACGCGACGAAACGCTCCTGTGTGCCCGGGCACGTCACCGCCAGCGCCGTCGTGCTGTCGGCCGACCTCTCGCAGACGCTGCTGACCCTGCACCCGCGGGTGAAACGCTGGGTGCAGCTCGGCGGGCACTGCGAGAAGAAGGACGCCACCATCGCCGCCGCCGCACTCCGCGAGGCCACCGAGGAATCCGGGATCGACCATCTGGTGATCGACCCCGATCCGATTCACCTCGATGTGCACCCCGTCACCTGCTCGCTGGGCGTACCGACCCGGCACTTCGATGTGCTGTTCCGGATCGTGGCGCCGGCCGGTGCGGTGCCGGCGATCTCGTCGGAGTCCGACGACCTGCGGTTCTGGCCGGTCGACGCCCTGCCGCCGGAAACCGGGGATCTGACGAACGCCGTTGCCGCCGCGCTGCGGCGGGGTTGACCGCAAAAGCGGGCCCCAGCGCCTCCGCGCGATGGACCGGTCCGCGCGCCCGCCGCCGGTATGGTCGCAGGGTGGCCGAGCCGAAAAGCAGCAAACGGCTCTGGCGCCGGGTCGCCCAGATTCTCATCGCGGGTGTGTTCGTCTTCTTCATTGCTCGGGCGATGGCCGGTCGTTGGTCAGAGGTCCGCGACGTCATCGGGAACATCACCGTGCGGGCGTTGGTGCTGTCTCTGTTTGCCGCCACCGCCGCCGTCTGGTGTTCGTTCATGAGCTGGCGCGCCATCCTGACCGACTTCAGCCACCCGGTCCCCGTCTCGGGTGCCATGCGCATCTTCTTCGTCGGACAGCTCGGAAAATACCTACCCGGCAAGGTTTGGCCCGTCCTGACCCAGATGCGACTGGGCAAAGCCTTCGACGTCCCCGGGCGATCATCGGCCGCGGCCGTGCTGATCGCGATGCTGATGGGACTGGGCACCGCGCTGCTGGTGACGGCCTGCGTGCTGCCGATCCTCGGCGACTCCGCGTTCAAGCAGTACTGGTGGACCCTGCTGGTGCTTCCGGTGGCAGTGGCCGCGCTCTGGCCGGCTGTGCTGAACAAGCTGTTGAGCTGGGCGACGAGACTGCTCAAGAGAGAACCGATGCCCAAGCCGCTCACGGCGCGAGGGATCATCCGGTCGGCCGTGTGGTCGCTCGGCACCTGGCTGCTGTACGGGATCGCACTGTGGGTCCTGCTGCTGGACCTCGGCGGCACCGGCCCCGATCTCGTCATCAGGTCGATCGGCGCCTTTGCCGGGTCCTGGGCCATCGGCTTCCTGCTGGCGATTGCTCCGGCGGGCGTCGGACCACGCGAGGTCGCGCTGGTCGTCCTCCTCGGCCCGGCGGTGGGTGAACCGGTCGCCCTGGTCGCAGCGCTGATCTCGCGGCTGGTGATCACCGCAGCCGACCTGATCTGGCCCGGCGTCGCGGTTCTCACCGAACGCCGACGGCTTCGAGCGGTCGCGGAAGCGGACCTCGGCGGTCGGGCGGACCCTCCCGACCGGGATGCGACCGAGGAACGAACGTCCGGAGCGTCCGATCGGGACTGATCGAGGCGGCACCGGCCGGTGACGCAACGCCGCGTGTGCAGGAACCCGCCGCCGCACGCCGCCGGTATCGTCAGTGCTCGCCCGGCCGACCCGCACCCGCCGGAGCCCGCGATCGCGAGACCATCGGAGCAGTGGACCCGCACACCGAACGACAACGAGGTGACGCCGGAATGGCACGTCGAGGTTCTGAAGCCAACCGGACAGCGCAACTTTCGTACTCGCTCATCCAGGAAAAGACCCATGACGAGAAGCGCCGCACACGCAAGGCGCAGAAGATCGTCCGGGTCCTGCAGGACTTCCTCGGCCGCGAGTCGCTGACCGGATTGCGGGCGGTCGACATCGGCTGCTCGACCGGGTTCACCACCGACGCGTTACAGACCGCCGGCGCCACGGTGATCGGGGTGGACATCGACGTCCCGGGACTCGTCCATGCCAAGGCCACCTTCGGAACGCGCGTCTACTTCCTGTGCGCGAATGGGGAGGGGCTGCCCTTCCCGGACCGCTCGATCGACATCCTTGTCTTCAACCACATCTACGAGCACGTCGTCGATCCCGACGCGGTGATGAAGGAGATCATCAGAGTGCTCAGTCCGGACGGCGTCGTCTATCTGGGTCTGGGCAACAAGTTCCAGGTTCTCGAGCCGCACTACCGGCTGCCCTTGCTGTCCTGGGTTCCCCGGAAGCTGGCCGACCGGTACGTGGCCGCCTCCGGACGCGCGCCGGACTACTACGAGCAGTACCGAACCCGGCGCGGCCTGCTGCAGATGTGCGACGGGTTGACCCTGTGGGACTACACCTACACGGTGCTCCGGAACTCCGAGCGGTTCGCCGCCCAGGACATGGTCCCAGCGCGTCTGGCCAACGCCCCTGCGGTGCTCTGGCGGGCGCTGGCACCGATCATGCCGACCTTTCTCTGGCTCGGCACGGTCGGCGACAGGTCCCCGGCCACGGCGGTCGTCGCCGAGCGACCCGGGAAGATCCGGACCAGGCGGCACCCGGTGCCCGCCGCAGCCGATCATGGTCGTCGCGCGGCCGACAGGGCCGCAGCGACGCAGCCGGCCGGCGCGTCCGGGCATCCGAATGCAGACGGATAGGTCGGAACGTGGCGAACATCGCGATCGTCGGGCCAACCCACCCGTGGCCCGGCGGCATATCGCATCACACGACGTGGCTGGCGCACCGGCTCGGTGCGCGCGGACATCAGGTGACGTTGGTGTCGTGGTCCGCCCAGTATCCCGCCGCGCTGTACAAGTCCGAGAAGGTCGCGCAGGACTCCCCGGAGGTGCCGCTCTTCGCTGGGACGAGCTGGCCGTTGGCCTGGAACAAGCCATGGACCTGGCTGGCCGCAGGTCGCCGGATTCGTGACGCGGATCTGCTGATCCTGGTCACCGTGACCCCGTATCACGCAGTTCCCTACCGGGCGCTGTTGTGGGCGGTGGGCCGGCGCCCACGGCGGTTGTCCCTGATGCACAACGTGCTGCCGCACGAGGCGGGGCCACTGGACCGCACCCTGAGCAGGTTCCTCATCCGCTCGGTGGATCGGGTGATGGTCCACGGGGCGTCCCAACGGCAGGTGGCGGCGACCGTCGGCGCAAGCCCTCAGCAGCTGCTCTGCGCACAGCTGCCGCCCTTTCCTCCCGGCCGGGAGCCGTTGCTGGCGTTGGAGTCGAAACCCACGCCGCTTCCGCGGACCGGCGAACCCTGCCTGTTGTTCTTCGGGATCGTCCGTCCGTACAAGGGCCTGGATCTGTTGTTGCGGGCGCTGGCCGAGGTTCCCGGCGCCCGCCTGCTCGTTGCCGGGCAGTTCTGGGAGGACATCTCCGTCTATCGCGCACTGCTGGAGGAACTCCACTTGACCGACCGGGTGGAGCTCCGCCCGAAATATGTCCTGGCCGCTGACATCCCCGACCTGTTCGCGTCAACGAGTGCGTTGGTCCTGCCCTACCGATCGGCCACCGGCAGCCAGATGGTTCACACCGCGTTCCAGCACGGTCGACCGGTGATCGTCACCGAGGTGGGCGAGTTGGCCAGGGGCGTCACCGATGGGGTCGACGGCATCGTGGTTCCGGCACCCACCGTTGCTCAACTGGCGGCCGGCCTGCGTCGCCTGCTGGAGCCGGGGACCATCGCCAGACTCAGCGCGGCCGTCCCGACGGACGATCGAACGGACGCGGCCTGGGATCTGTACCTGGATGAGTTGCAGCGGGTGCTCCTCGACGGGCCGCTGACAGCCTCACCGGCGCGAACGCGCTCGCGATAGTCCACGACCGTCGTCCCGGCCGGGTGCACGCCGCGACGCGGGAACAAGCCCCGTCGACCTCACATCGCGCGGTCAGGAACGCGCCGCTCCGGTCGCAGTCGGGACAGCGGAATCAGCGCGGCCGAGTCCCCCGGGCACGTTCGGCTGAGCGTGCATGACCTGTGGACCTGACGTCCCCCGATCGGATACCGCGGGCGGAAGCACCAGCCGTGGGTAGCGATCGGGATCGTCGTACTGCAGGTGCTTGAGCCGCTCCAGGTTCTCTTCGAGGATGATCCGGTTCGTCCGCAACAGATCGGCAATGATCAACAGCGCGAAGCACAACAGCGACGCGACGAACATGGAGGTACCGAAGATCAATGACTGGATGTGGCCGCCGGCGGAGTCGAACAGCCAGAGCAGGCCGAATCGCAGGAACGGAATGAGGCCGAGGACGCCGAAGATGGTGCCCAGGGTGGCCAGCAGGATGTACGGCCGGAACATCAGATAGCTCCGGGTGATGGCAACCCCGGACTTGAACATGTGATGCCAGATGTTCTTGAACAGCCGCGATTCCCGAGTCTTCGGGTTCGTCACGATCGGGACGCTGACGATTCGCAGCCGGCGGTTACCCGCCTGGATGATGGTCTCCATGCAGTAGCTGAATTGCGTCACCACATTCAGCCGGAACAGCGACGCCCTCGAGTACGCACGGAATCCGCTCGCCGCATCCGGCAGTTCGGTTCCGGCGGCCTTGTTCACCACGCCACTGCCGAACCGCTGCATGCGCTTCTTGAACGGCGAGAAGTGCTCGATCTTGTCGGTCTGCCGATCGCTGATGACGACGTCGGCCCTGCCCTCCAGGATGGGCCGGACGAGGTCGGGGATCGACTGCTGCGGGTACTGGTTGTCGCCGTCGGTGTTCACCACGATGTCCGCACCCTGATACAGCGCGTAGTCGACGCCATCCCGGAACGAGCGGGCGAGGCCCATCGTCCTGGCATGCCGGATCACGTGCGCTCCGAAGCTGTGGGCGATCTCGACGGTCCGGTCGGTTGACCCGTCATCGATGACGAGGATCTCGATGGAGTCGATTCCTTCGATGCGCCGGGGGATGGAGCCCAGCACCGCCGGCAGGGTCTGCTCCTCGTTCAGACAGGGCACCTGCACGACCAGCTTCATGGTTCTCCAGCTCATTTCAGGAATTCAGGGCCGGGATTCGGCCGGCCGCAGGGGGCAAAGGCATTCACGAACCACCCTGACGCGCGCGTCGGTTGACGACTGTCTCCCGTGGGCAACGCTCCCAAAATAGCAACCATTCCCGGCCCCACCCAACAACCGCACCGTCGGCGCGCGGCAGAATCCGCGGTGACCGGCCTGTAACCTTCAACCCGATGAACACCCCGGACGAGCCCGACGCACCGCGCCGGAACCGCCGTCGGGCCCTGCTTCTTCGGGCTCTCGGTCTCGTCATCGTGGTGATAGCCGTCACTCTCTGTGTACGAGCACTGGTCTCGCAGTGGTCGGAAGTCAGCGCTGCGCTGCGCACCGCGGACCTGCGCTGGATCGGCGCGGGCGTCGTTGCCGCCGCGGCCGGGATGTGGTTCCTCACACTGCTGTGGTACCGGTGCCTCAAGGTCTTCGGCGCACAGGTTCGGTTGAACAGGACGACCGGCTGGTTCTTCGCCGGGGAGTTGGGCAAGTACCTGCCGGGCGGCATCTGGCCGGTCGTCGGCCGGGGAGAGTTCGCCCGCCGCGACGGCGTCAGCCGGTCGGTCGGCTACTCGACCACGATCATGTCGCTGGGGTTGATGTGCGTCGGCGGCGCCATGGCCTGCACGCTGTTCGTCCCCTTCATGATCGGCGACGGCACCCAGACCCGGTGGGAGCTGTTGGTCCTGTTGCTGCTGCCCGCCGGTCTCGTCGTGGTCCATCCGGCCGTGTTCGGCCGGCTGCTGGGGTTGGCGGACAGGCTGTCCAAGGGGCGGATCTCGCTCGATGCGCCGCCCTGGGGCCGGATGGTGGGGCTGATCGCCGTGGCCACCCCGGCGTGGCTGCTGGTGGGTGCTTCCGCAGCGCTGGTCACTCACGGTCTCGGCTTCGAGCAGCAACCGGCCCGGGTGGCGTTCGCGGCGGTCTCGGCGTGGATCGTCGGCTTTCTGATCCTGCCCGTGCCGGCCGGTGCCGGTGTCCGTGAGTTGATGTTCCTGCTGGTCAGCGGGCTTGCGGGTGGACCCGCCGTGGCGGTGGCGGCGGTGTCCAGACTGATCTACATCCTGATCGACGCGATCGCGGGCGTGACCAGCCTGGTGATCCTCCGGGCGACCAGAACAACCGCACCAGCGGATCGGAGCGTTTCCCCCACGTGATCGGACGAATCGGAGCGCAGGCCACCGACGGCGCCGCCGACCTGCAGGGACGACTGGCGTGGGCGGCGAAGAAGGCCTACGCCCGGTCCGCCCGGGGGACGGGCCGGGTGCTCACCAAGGTCGGTCTGCTCCCGGAGCTGCCGCCCGATCGCGACCGGCGCCTCAAGCACTGGGTGACCAGCCTGACCCGGGTGCACGACTCGCTCGCCATCGCCGAGCTCGGCGTTCCGTGGTGGACCTACCGGGCCATCGACGTGATCGATGCCTGGCTGGTCAATCGACCGGGACCGGTCAGGGTTTTCGAGTACGGCTCGGGGGCATCAACCCTGTGGCTCGCCGACCGTGCCGACGAGGTGATCTCGATCGAACACCACGCCGGATTCGCTGGCGTGATGCAACCCGCGCTCGCGGCGCGCACGGAGGTGTCCTACCGGCTCATCGAGCCCCGACGAACCTCGACGCCGTCGATCGGATCGGCCAAGCCCGGTCACCAGGGACTGGATTTCGCCGACTATGTGGCTGCCATCGGTGCGGAGCCCGGGACGTTCGATCTGATCGTGATCGACGGTAGGGCCCGCGAGGCGTGCCTGGCGGTCGCACCCGCCAGGTTGGCGCCGGGCGGCGTGATCGTGTTCGACAACAGCCACCGGAGTCGGTACCGGCGGGCGATCGGCAGCAGCCCAGTGCGGGAACGACGGCTCCCCGGTCTGACGCCGACCCTGCCGTACCCCGATCAGACGTCCCTGCTGACGGCCGACTGACCCTGCCGGCGATGTGCGCGCCGGCAGCCCATCGGCGCGCCCACGGCCCATCCGAAGAGTGCGGGGTACCCGCCAGGCCCACGGCTACGGCGCAGCCACTTCCAGACTGTGCAGGGTGAAGGGCGTCGGCACGGGCAGCACGTCATCGGGCGGCACATATTTCGACGGTGGCCGATCCAGGGTCGCTTCCGCCATCCACGGGTTGTCGACGCCGACCGTCGAGCGCACCTCCGGTCCGCCCGGGATCTCGTACCCCGTGAGACTGGCCGGGTCCGCGCTGACCAGGAACAGCTGGTACCCGTTGGCGCGCACCTGCGCGGCAACGGCCGCCACCTTGTCGGGACCGAGGGCGGATCCCTCGGCGGCCACCGGGATGTCGCACCAGTTCCGCAGCGATCCGGGAAGCGTCACCCCCGCGTACCCGCCGACGACGATGACGGCCGCGTCCGGACCGACCGCGTCGCAGGTCTCCAGGATCGGCTTGAGGTAGCCGGCCTCGGACCGCTGCCACATCACCGGCGCCGTCACCAGGACGGGCGGAATGATCAGCGCGATGGCCGTGATCCCGACGGCCGCGTATCGCAGCGCCGGTGCGAGCCGGCGCACCCGGGGCACCGACGCCACCACCGCAACGGCGATGGTGGCCCACACGGCAAGGGCGGGCAGCACCGCCGGCACGAACCTGCGGGATGCCCAGACCTGGTCTGGGGTGATCTGCGGGTCGTACCAGTACAACGCCCCCCCGCCCAGGCACAGCGCGGCCAGGGTGACGAGGGTTGCTCGACCCCTGCCCCGGAGGATCTTCCAGGTGGCCCAGACCAGAGCACCGATGGCCAGCAGCAACGCGGGCGCTCCGAGATACCAGGCCATCCATTGCAGCGAGTCCTCGGCGTAGGTGCGGAACGGTTCGATCGGCAGCCCGTCCGCCTCCTGGATCGACTGCACCGCAGGTAGTTTCTGGGTGATCGTCGCGGTCTGGATGTGCGGCCGGACGAACCAACCGAACAGCAGCAACGCACCGACCACCACCGCGCCGATCACCGCAACGGGGCGGCTCACCCGGGCGGAAAGGGTGCGGACCCGTGGGACCAGGGTCCACACCACCGCACCCACTGCGCTGAGCACGGCGGAGGCGATCACCGCCTTCACCAGGAGGCGCAATTGCGGCGAGAGATGCTCGGCGTACAGACCGGTGCGCTGGTTGAGATCCCACCAGCCGATCGATGTGACCACGGCGGTTGCCGCCACCGCCGACAGCCACGCGCGGGTGCGTGCGAGGCGGACGGCTCGCGATCCGGCCGCCGCGATGGACACCGCGGCCAACGGGAAGAGCATGCAGACGTACATCGACGCGTCGATCCGGGTGCACACGAGTGCACCGAGCAACACCCCACCGACGGCTCCGACGAGTGCTCGCGGTTTCGAGTGGATACCCACCAACACCACCACCGCCCCCCAGAGCAGGGCCAGCGTGAAGGACTCGGAGTAGGTGTTCCGGGCCACGAACAGCAGCGGCATGCTGGCGGCGAGCAGCGCGGGCGCGAACAGGGACAGCAGTGGTCGGCCCGTCGCCCGGACGGTCACCGAGTACAGCGCCAGCAGGCCGAGAGCCGCCATCAGCGCCGGCAACCGGAACATCAACCGGTCACCGCCCACGTCGAGGCCGACGGCCATGGCGACGGAGGCCAGGTGATTGAACTGCGGTTCGATGATCCCCGACTCGCGGACCTCTCCCGGCTCACCGGGAACGTTCCGCGCCGGATACGGGCCGCCGGTGTCGTAGACGGCGGCGCCGGAGAACTTCAGGCCGCGGACGCCCTCGAAGGCCTGGCCGCGGGCGTCGAACTCCAGTGCGCCCTGCCGGGACAACTGCACGGCGGTGGTCATGTACGACCCGGGATCCCGGGACACCACGACGTTCTGCGACGGAGCGATGCCGGCGAAAACGGCGTAGCCCACGGCGATCACCACCGCGATGCCCGCCCCGACATGCGCGGCCCGGGACGTCGCCCCCGACGGCAGGCCCCGGTGCAGGATGAGAACGCCGATCACCGCGAGCGGCAGCCCGATCGCCAGCGCCGCAACGGTGGTGTAGCGGCCGATGATGGCGAGCAGCAGGCCTGACGAACCGACCGTGGCCAGGACGACGATGCAGCCCAGGGTCAGCATGTCGAACCAGTGCGGTCCGATCTCCCGCGCCCGCCGGCTGTCTTCGCCAATGCCCGACGTCGGCCCCGACTCGCCGACCGTATCGACCGGCGAACCCGCACCCGTCGACCCCCCGCCATCTGTGGCGGCGGGTTGACCGGCCCGGCCCGGGTCGTCGAGACCCCTCGTCAGGTCAGCGTCAACCTGTGTTTCGCGCATGGATCCGGACCCTACTGCTAGACCATGAGAGTGGTGGGATGCGCGGGCGAGGCGCTGACGGCGACTGGCGTGGTGCGGTCAGACCTCATCGTGGCGGACATCACGCCAGGTCGGCATCGACCATCCGGCCGACGATCTCACCGAAGTCGACTGTGGGCGCCCAGCCGAGCTCGCGGCGCGCCCTCGTGGCGTTCCCGGTCAATTCGACGGCATCGACCGGCCGGACGAAAGCCGGATCGACCCGCACATATTGCTCCCAGTCCGGCACGCCGGCATGCCGGAACGCCGCCTCGACGAATTCCCGCACCGTGTGCGACTCGCCGGTCGCGATCACGTAATCCGCCGGGTTCTCGTGCCTCGCCGCGAGCACCATGGCCGCCACATAGTCCGGGGCCCAGCCCCAGTCCCGGCGGGCGTCCAGGTTGCCCATCGAGAGCGGGTCCGACGACCCCATGGCGATTCGTGCGGCGCCCTGGGTGATCTTGCGGGTGACGAACGTCGGGGGTCTGCGCGGTGACTCGTGGTTGTACAGCACCATCGACACCGCATGCAGCCCCCGGCTGCGATAGATCCCGACCATGTGATGGGCGTAGGCCTTGGCGGCGCCGTACGGGGTGATCGGGACCACCGGGGTCGACTCGTCCTGCGGGCTGATCTCGGGGTTGCCGAAGATCTCGGCACTGGAGGCCTGGACGACCCGAACGGCCCGTCCGGTCGACTCCAGCAACTGCCAGGCGGCAAGCACCAGACCGGCCGCCGCGAGTCCCGACACCAGCCCGGTGGCGACCGGCTGCTGCCAGGACTGGGCGACCGACGAGATGCCGGCCAGGTTGTAGATCTCATCCGGGCTCAGGTCTGCGATGAGGCCGGCGATGGCGTCGACATCGTTCAGGTCTCCGACGTGGAGGCCGGCCCAGGGCATCGCATCGCGCACCTGCTCGGCGTCCACCGCGTTCCGGACCAAGCCGTGCACGTCCGCGCCCTGGTCGTGCAGCAGTTCGGCGAGGTATCCGCCGTCCTGCCCGGAGATACCGGTGAGAAATGCCCGCGTCATCGCGTCATCGTGTCATCGCGGCGGGGATCGCTACCGACCCGACAACGCGCGCTGCTCGGCCAGGTCGGACTCGACCATCATCGTGACCAGCTCCGGGAAGGACACCGTGGGCTGCCAGTCCAGCTTCGTCCGCGCCTTTGTCGGATCACCGATCAGCAGGTCGACCTCGGCCGGCCGGAAGAAGCGCGGATCGACCACCACCAGGTCCGACCAATCCTCGATGCCGACATGATGAAAGGCGATGTCCAGGTACTCGCGGATCGAGTGCGTCTCGCCGGTCGCGACAACGTAGTCGTCACCCTCGTCGGCCTGCACCATGCGCCACATCGCATCGACGTAGTCGCCGGCGAAGCCCCAGTCCCGTTTCGCGTCCAGGTTCCCCAGCGAGATCGACTCCTGCAGTCCCAGCGAGATCCTCGCCACAGCCCGACTGATCTTGCGGGTGACGAACTCGGGACCGCGCCGTGGCGATTCGTGGTTGAACAGGATGCCTGACGAGGCGTGCATTCCGTAGGACTCGCGGTAATTGATGGTCATGTAGTGACCGAAGACCTTCGCGACGCCGTACGGCGAACGCGGCCACAGCAGGGTCGCTTCGCTCTGCGGCACCTGCTGAACCTTGCCGAACATCTCCGATGACGATGCCTGATAGAACCGCACCTTGGTGATGTCGTCACCGCAGTAGATCCGGGTCGCCTCCAGCATGTTCAGCACGCCGAGCCCGGTGACCTCGCTGGTCAACCGGGCGTTCTCCCAGGAATACGCGACGAACGAGATGGCGCCCAAGTTGTAGACCTCGTCGGGTTGCGCGGTGTTCAGCGCGCGCATCAGGCTGGACAGATCGGTCAGGTCACCGGTCACGATGTGGACGCCGGGGACCTCGCGTTCGACCAGTTCCCGCTTGGGGTTGTTCTGTCCCCGGATCAGGCCGTACACCTCATAACCCTTGGCGAGGAGCTGTTCGGCGAGATAGAGGCCATCCTGGCCAGTGACACCCGTGATGAGCGCTCGGGGCATTGCTTCGATCTCCTGTCGTCGGGTCCGAGGATGGTAGCGCGCGCTCATCCGGGTGCCGGACGGCCACGCGCGGACCCCACGCGCTGCTGGCCGAACCCGCCCCGGGTGGCCGGTACGGTGTCCGGGTGAGCTCAGAGCCCTTCGTGTCGTACGGCCAGAACGGCGAGGATGTCGTCCTGTTCCGTGCTCTCGGTCAGCTGGGCGAGGGCAGCTATATAGAGGTGGGGGCCAACGATCCCACCGTCGACTCCATCTCCCACGCGTTCTACGAACGCGGCTGGAGCGGCATCACGGTCGAACCGGTACACGTCTACGCCGAGCGTCACCGGCAGCAGCGCCCGCGGGACATCGTGGTCGAAGCCGCGATCAGTCCCGACCCTGGTTCCGTGGTGCTGCATCAGATCCCGGACACCGGCCTGTCGACGCTGATCGACGACATCGGCGAGATGCACCGGGAGGGCGGCTGGGAGGTCGTCAACGAGACCGTTCCGGCCCGCCGGCTCGACGACGTCCTGGAGAATGCCGGCTGGCAGCATCGGGACATCCACTTCATGGTGGTCGACGCCGAGGGCTCCGAGAAGAATGTCTTGGAGACCATCGATCTGCGCCGGTGGCGACCGTGGGTCCTGGTCATCGAGGCGACCGAGCCGCAGTCGAACACCCCGTCGCACGAGGCGTGGGAGTCGATCGTCCTCGATGCCGACTATCGCTTCTGCCTGTTCGACGGCCTGTCCAGGTTCTATGTCTCCGACGAGCGGTACGACGAACTTCACGAGTCGTTGAGCTACCCCGCCTGCGTCCACGACAACTACGTGACCCGTCGTACGGTCGAGCTACAGACGGAGCTCGACGAGCAGCGTTCCGCGGCCGACGGGCTGCGCGAGGGGCTCACCCGGGCGGCGGACGACGTCACCCGGGCAGCGGACGAGGTCGCCCGGATCACCGCGGAAAAGGCCGAACAGGAATCCGAGTTCGCGGGCGAGCGGACGGAGCTGGCGCGGCAGGCCGCGGACGCCCAGGCCGGGGCGGACGCGGCCGTCGCCTCGGCGCTGCGCTGGCGGGAGAAGGCCGTAGCGGCCTGGGCCAACTCCAGCGTCGCATCGCAGGCGGATCTGTCCGAGCTGCTGTTCCTGCGTGAGCACGCCCACTCGCTGTTCACCGAGCTGGGCGCGATGCGCAAGACCGTGTCGTGGCGGGTGACCGCTCCGCTGCGCCAGGTGCGGCGCGCGGTACCCAAGCGACCACGCACGTGAGCGCCGACGGCGCCCTCGCCACCCAGGCCCTGGCGATGCGGCTGCGCGCCATTGCACCGATGCTCCTGCGCGCTGTTCCGGAGAGGGTCGTCGACCCCGCCGGCGACGCCGCCCGGATGATCTTCGCGCTGGCCGAGTCAGCGGTGGCCGAACCGACCAACAGTCGGATCTGGCTCCTGCTGTCGGGCGTCGGGGCCGCCTACCCGACCCGGGACGAGGTCGACGAGGCCCGGCGGACCATCGAACTCTCGGCGCCCGAGGAGGTCGCCGAGTACCTGCTCGAGACCGGTCTGCACCGCATTCGGCTGAGCGGCGAACCGACCGCAACGGTGGAGGTCCTGGCCGGTCGGGTGATCGTCGACGTCGACTTCACCGCGCGGCACGACCTGCACACCGGTATCCAGCGGGTGGTTCGGCAGACGTTGCCGTTCTGGAACGCGGACCGGCAGATCACCACCGCGGCCTGGACCCGCAATCAGGGCACCCTCCGGTTGCTCGATCCGGCGGAGGCGACCCGGGTCTACGACTGGTTCTCCTCCGCCGCGGCGAACGGCAGTACCGGCTCCACGCGCGGCAGCCAGCCGTCATCGACGGGCTTCGTCCGCCCGGCGGACCCGCGGCTGATCATCCCGTGGAACAGCGTCATCGTGCTGCCCGAGGTGCCACCGGTCGAGGCGGCCACCAGGATCGCGGCGCTTGGCGCCTACTCCAACAACAAGGTCGTCGCGATCGGCTACGACACCATCCCCCTCGTCTCGGCGGACACCGTGCCGCTCGAGGAGCCCACCAAGTTCATGCCGTACCTGGCGGCGATGAAGTTCGCCGATCGGATCGGCGCCATCAGCGGCACGGCCGCAGAAGAGTTCCGCTGCTTCACCTCCATGCTCAGCACGCAGGGGCTGACCGGTCCGAAGGTGACGAGCGTCCCGCTGCCCGCCGAGATCGGTGACACCACGGCCGTAGCGGTGGTGCCGGAGCCGCCGACGACGAAGTCCGCCGACATCGTCGTGGTCGGCAGCCACGACCCGCGCAAGAACCACCTGGCCATCCTGCACGCGGCCGAAATCCTGTGGCAGGAAGGACTCGAGTTCACTGTCACGTTCATCGGCAGTGGCGGCTCGAACGCCGAGTTCTTCCATCGCGTGGAGGTGTTGCAGTACCGCGGGCGTCCGGTGCGGATTCGGGTGGCGGTGCCGGAGGCGGAACTGAAACAGGCAGTCGCGTCGGCCCGTTTCACCATGTTCCCGTCGATCCACGAGGGCTATGGACTGCCGGTTGCGGAATCCATCTCGCTCGGAACGCCGGTCATCACGACGAACTACGGGTCGACCGCGGAAATTGCCGCGGACGGCGGTGCGATCACCGTCGATCCACGCGACGACGCCGATGTGACCGCCGCGATGCGGCGGCTGCTGACCGACGACGCCGAACTCGCTTCGTTGCGCTCGCAGATCAGGTCGCGAGCCGGAAGGAGCTGGCAGCAGTATGCCGACGAGTTATGGAACGCTCTTGTGGAACCGGCTCTCGCCGACCTTGCCGGGTCGAGTGATCACCATGGGCGTTAGCCTGCTCCGCCGGCGGAACGCAGCGCGACACGACAGCGACGGCACCGTCGACCGGCTGGTGCACGACATCGACGCGCACGGTCGAGAGCGTCGGGCCGCCATCGTCGACCGGTGCACGGTCCTGTTGCATGCCCTGGACGCGCCGGTGCCCACGGACCCGGGAACGCGGCCGGCCATCGACGCGCTCAGCTCCGCCCTCGCACCGCTGGATTTCGCCCGGGCCTGGCTGATGGTCGCAGTGCTCAGCGGTCGGCTGCCGTCCACCGAGCAGGTCCGCACCGCCGTCCGGTATGCCGAGACCGACGGGATGGTGGCGGCGCTGCGCGTCGCCATCTGGAGCGGCCCGGCCGCCCGGCTGCTGGACGCCGGTCCGTTCCGTGAGGTCCGGGTCGTCAAGGACGCCGTGCTGGTCGACGTCCACCACACCGCGGAGGCGTCGTTCGCCACCGGCATCCAGCGGGTGACCAGGGAGGCTGTGCGCCGCTGGGTGGAGGTGCACAAGCCGACCCTGCTGGGCTGGCACCGGAGTCTGGATTCGTTGCGGTTGCTGACCCCGCGCGAGATCCGCCGGGCGTGCTGGGGCGGCCCCGAAGTGAGCAACCCCGAGCAGGGGCCGATCATCGTTCCGTTCAACTGCACCTTTCTGTTGCCGGAACTGGCCACCGAGACAGAACGGACGGACGCCCTGCGCTGCCTCGCGCAGTACTCGTCGAATCGGTTGGCACTGATCGGGTACGACATGGTGCCGATCACCGTTCCGGAGACCACCCACCCGGCGATGCCGGCCGCCTTCGCAAGGAACCTGGCCGCGGCGCGGCATGCGAGCAGCATCGCCACCATCTCGGAATCGGCCGCCGTCGAGTACCGCGGTTGGGCCAGGATGGTGCACGCCGTCGGCGTGCCCGGTCCCGCCGTCGTCCCGTGCCTGCTGCCCAACGAGGTCGGCACCGCCACGCCGCAGGAGATGGCCGCCGCGGCCGACCGACTGTTGGTGGGCACCCTGCCGATGGTGCTGGTGGTGGGCAGCCATGAGCCGCGCAAGAACCACCTGACCGTCCTGCACGCCGCCGAATTGCTCTGGCGGGAGGGACACAAATTCAGCCTGTCGTTCATCGGAGGGCGGTCCTGGAGCGGCGATCAGTTCATGGCCTCGCTCGCGAAGCTGCAGTCCGGCGGGCGACCGGTCGAAACGATCTCCGCGGCCAGCGACGCCCTGCTGTGGAGCGCCTACCGGCTGGCGAGGTTCACGGTCTTCCCATCCATCAACGAGGGGTTCGGCCTGCCCGTCGTCGAGTCGATCACCTGCGGCACGCCGGCCATCACCTCCAACTTCGGCGCCATGCGGGAGATCGCGGCCGACGGCGGCGCCCGGCTGGTCGATCCCCGCGACGACCACGACCTGGCGGATGTGATGCGCGAGTTGCTGACCGACGACGCTGAATTGCAGCGCTTGTCGGCGGCCGCGGCCGCACGCCCGGTCCGTACCTGGGACACCTACGCCGAGCAGGCGTGGGAGATCCTGACCTCATGATGGGAACTGATCCCGTCGCCGGCCGTCATTCCCGGTGTGCGGCCCATCGAAGAACGCAGGGAGTTGTGTCGTCGTGAACGAACGACAGCGCGCCAGGAACATCCGACTTGCCGAGGAACCGTTGGTTCCCGCCGGTCCGGTGAGCGGATTCGTCAGCGGCACAGCGGATTCCATTCGCGGTGTCTGGCGCTACCGCGAACTGCTCGACCTGCTGGTTCGCCGGGAGCTCAAGAGCCGGTACAAGGACAGCGCCCTCGGGTTCGTCTGGTCGTTGATCCGCCCACTGACCCAATTGCTCGTCTATTACATCGCCATCGGCAAATTCCTTGGCGCGGAGCGGTCCATCCCGGATTTTGCCATCTACATCTTCACCGGTCTGACCGCCTGGGCCCTGTTCAGCGAGATCGTCAGCTCCGGCACGGGTTCCATCGTGGCGAACGGTGGTCTGGTCAAGAAGATCTACCTTCCCAGGGAGGTCTTCCCGCTCTCGGTGATCGGTTCGGCCTGTTTCAACTTCGTGATCCAGTTCGCCATCCTGTTCATCGCAACGCTGTTCGCCGGCTATCCGCCGACGCTGATCGGGCTGGCCTACGTCGGGCTCGGAACCGTGGTGCTGCTGGTCTATGCCACCGCGGCCGCCTTCCTGCTGTCGGCCATCAACGTGTACCTGCGCGACATCCAGTACCTCGTCGAAGTGGTCCTCATGGTGGGCTTCTGGTTGTCCCCGATCGTCTACGCGTGGAGCTTCGTCTCCTCCGCGATTCAATCCGAGTTCATCAATGCGCTGTACCTGGCCAACCCGGTGACGCTGGCCGTCCTGGCCTTCCAGCGCGGAATGTGGGTGGCCGGATCGGGCCTTCCGCAACCGTCCGCCCTGGGCGTCCGGCTGCTCATCGTCCTGGCGATCGGGGTGCCGGTGCTGTGGATCTGTCAGCGCATCTTCGCCCGGCTGCAGAACAACTTCGCCCAGGAGCTGTGAGCGATGTCTGACGTCACGGTTGTGAAGGTCGCCGGAGCCAGCAAGCGCTTCGTGATCCACAAGGAGAAATCGCTGAAGGAAAGGCTGGTCAATTTCGGCCGGTCCAATCAGCACAAGGACGACTTCTGGGCCCTGCGGGACATCGACCTGGAAATCCACAGCGGGACCACCGTCGGCCTGATCGGCCCCAACGGATCGGGCAAGTCGACGCTGTTGAAGCTGATCGGCGGGATCCTGCAGCCGACGACGGGGACGGTCGAGCATCGCGGCCGGCTGGCCGCGCTGCTGGAACTGGGCGCCGGATTCCACCCCGACCTCACGGGACGCGAGAACGTCTTCCTCAACGCGTCCATCCTCGGCCTGTCCCGCAAGCAGACGTCGCAATTCTTCGACGCCATCGTGGCGTTCTCGGGTATCGAACCCTTCATCGACACCCAGGTGAAGTTCTACTCGTCCGGGATGTACGTGCGGCTGGCATTCGCCGTCTCGGTGCACGTCGATCCCGATGTGCTGCTGGTGGACGAGGTGTTGGCGGTCGGCGACGAGCCGTTCCAGCGCAAGTGCATGGACCGGATCCGGCAGTTCCAGCACGACGGGCGCACCATCATCCTGGTCACCCACGGTCTGGATCAGGTCGCCGACATCTGCGACCGCGCAGTCGTCCTGGAGAACGGCCGCGTCCAGATCGACGGGGCACCCGTCGATGCGCTGCGTCATCTGCGGGCGGACTTCGAGACCATGCGCCAGGAGGACATCGCCGCGCAACGCGAGGCGTCCACCGAGGTCGTCGCGGCGGCACGGGTGACCGGGGTCACGGTCACCGACACGGCGGGGTCGATCGTCGACACCATCACCCCTGGCACCGGGCTGCTGGTGAATGTCGACGTCGCCGTCGACGGCAGGGTGGACGACCCGGTGATCGGGATGGGCATCGACAGCCCGCTGGGCCAGGTCGTCTACGGAACGAACACCAAACTGATGAACGTCACCGTGCGCCCCGTTGTCCGGACGATCCCGGCACACCTTCCTGCTGCCGGAGGTCTGGCTCGGCGAGGGGCAGTACACGATCCACGCCGCCCTCGCCCGGGACGGCGGCGTCGAACTGAACCGGCTCCCGAACGCGGCGCCGCTGACGGTGCACGCGAAGGGCCGCAGCGTCGGATTCATCAACGTCGACGCCGAACTCGTCGCGGAGGGATGAGCCACCGGACCGCCCGGCCGTGACGGCGTACGGGTCGTCCGGCCGCGGGTGCCGCCCCGGAACGACCTCGGCCCGGTGTGACTACCGCTGCCGATCCAGCAGCCGCGCGATCTCGTACTCCGGCTCCCCGAACAGGGACTGCCTCGCCCGCGCCCGGCTGATCGGAACGGTGAGATCCCGGTCAGCCGGGTCGAAGGACGCCGCGATCAGCCCGTCTCCGCTGAAGGACTCCCGAACGGTGTGCTCGGCGATGATGTGGCCGCCGCAGCCGACGATCAGGTCAAGGGCGCGCTGGTGGGTCAGCGCGTCGCCGGAGATGCTCTGGTGGTGGGTCGACACCAGCAGGAACCGGACCCGGCCGGCGGCGAGCAGCTCCCGGGCGCGCTCGAGCAGCACGGTCTCGGCGCCCTGGATGTCCAGCAGTGCGAGCTCCACCCGATCCCAACCCGCCAGCCGCAGCACTGAGCCCAGATCGTGCTGGACGACCCGGACCACCTCTCCCGTGCTCTCCGTCCGGAACTCCATCGCCGCGCCTGGTCTCGCCCCGACCGCACCGGGCACGAACTCGACCCGCCCGGTGAGCCCGTTGAGCGCGGCATTGCGCACTCCCACCTGTAGGTAGATCGGGTCGGGCTCCAGCGCCACGGCGCGGCCGCGGCGCAGGGCCCGGCAGAACCACAGCGAGTAGTACGCCCAGAAGCTGCCGAACTCCACCATCCGCGGTGCCGCCACGGCCGAATCCGCGAGCCGTCGGATCATCGCGTCGAACGCGAGCTCCTCCTGCGGCTCGTGGTGACCGGCCAGACCGCGGATGATCTGCGTCATCCAGGGCCCGTAGTAACAGCCCTCCTCGATGAGAAGTCCGTTGTGCATGACCTGCACCGACCCGCCGGAAACGGCCAGCGTCCGACCGGCGTCCGGGACCTTGGGCAGCACATCGGTATCCCGGCAGGACAACGTCATCGCCACCCGGCGGGCCAACGCGTCGCCACCATCGGCGGACGCGGCGGTGGCGTCCACGGCATCGGTGCGCGCGGTACCGGGGCGCGCGGTACCGCGGTCAGGGATGGAATGCGGTGCGTCGGTCATCGTGTTCCGCCGTTCTCCGTGAGGTGCCGGTGATCCGCACGTCCATGGCCGGGGGCCGGACGTGCCGCCGCCCCGCCACCGGCGCCGATAGACTCTGCCGCGTGCCGACCACAGAGCCGCCAGTCGCGGCGCTCCGGACCTGGCTCCGCGGGGCCGGGCCGGCGCTCGCTCGCCAGTTCGCCAAGTTCGGCGTGGTGGGCATCGTGGCGCTGACCGTGGACGTCGGGGTGTTCAACCTGCTGCTGTACGTCGGCGATTCGCCCCTGCTGGCAGGTCAGCCGCTGACAGCGAAAATCGCGAGCGTCTCGGCCGCCACCGTGGTGTCCTGGGCGGGTAACCGGTATTGGACCTTTCGGCGCACGCGCCGGCCGCACCCGTGGCGGGAGCTGGCGCTGTTCACCCTGATGTGCACCATCGGCCTGGGTCTCGCACTGCTGTGCCTGGCCATATCGCACTACGTTCTCGATCTGACCTCGCCACTTGCGGACAATATCGCCGCCAATGTCGTGGGCCTCGCGGTCGGGACGGCCTTTCGCTTCTGGGCCTATCGGCGCTTTGTCTTCACGCACAACTCGGCCGCTGGCGTTCCGGTCGCGGTCGCTTCGTGAATCGGCGCCATTCGGGCCGCAGCGCCCTACCGGGAGCCCTGAGCATTTCGTTGCGTGCGGGGTCACTCCGCCACCTGCGCCCGCGACCCGCGAGCGATCACACTGCCGCAAGAGGGGCCCGGAAACGCTCCCGAGCCAGAATCCAGAGCGCCTCGACACCATCGCGCCAGGTCAATTTCTTACCGGCCTCACGGCTGCGCGCCTTGTAGCTGATCGGCACTTCGTACGGGCGGACGCCGGTACGCAGGATCTTCCCCGTCACTTCCGCCTCCATGCCGAACCCTGCGGACCGGACGTCCAGCCGGCGGTACAGCTCGAGCGGCATCAACTTGAAGCAGGTCTCCAGATCGCTGATGTAGCAGTTGAACAGGACGTTGGCGAAGGTGGTCACCGCGCGATTACCGAGGACGTACACATACGAGTAGGCGTTGTGACTGCCGAACGTGCGGGTTCCGTACACCACCTCCGCCTCACCCTGGAGCACCGGTGTCAGCATCGCCGGGATCTCCTCCGGGGCGTACTCGAGGTCCGCATCACACATGATCACGTAATCGCCGGTTGCCAGCTCCGCGCCCTTGCGGATCGCAGAACCCTTGCCACCGTTGGTCGCCTTTTCGTGGATGAGAACCCGCGGTTCGCCGACCCACTGACGGTAAAGGTCCCTGGTGCCGTCGGTGCTGCCGTCATCGACGATCACCAATTCCATTTCGACCGGATAGTGAACATTCAAAACTCGCTTGACGGCCGATTCCAGCGTGGCTCGTTCGTTGTATACCGGCATGAGAATGGAAAGCTTCATCGGGGCATGGTAGCAATCGGACGACCCTGACTTTCCGGATCCGCGGCCGGCAGCTTTTGTCAATGTGTTGTGCGCCACCCGCTGTCGGCTCGATCGGCGACGCCGGTCATCCGGTCGGCCCGAGCAGAATCATCGCCCCGGGCCATCGAACACCCCGTCCCCGATTGCAGGTCATCGGGGCCCGGCCGGTGCGTCGCAGACCGTGACCGGTACCGCCGCGGGCTACAGTTGCCATCCGTTGGACGCCGCGCTCCGGGGCCGTCGGTGTACGGGGAGACAATGTGAAGCCTGCGCTGGGCAGGCGCTGTCGACGCGCTCGGGGCCGACCATCATGAAAGCGAAGGAACTGCCGAGATTGAGCCCGCACACCGAATTCGATGACGGCCCTGCCGCGACGGTGGCCCTTTCTCGATGGGACACCGAGCGGGAACCGCGGTGACGAGGTCGGATCCGAGCATTGCCGGCCACTCCGGCGCTCGACGGGAATCCCCGGTACCACGGAATGGTCGACAATGATCGCGAGAGAGCCAACCGGGGCGACCGAAGACCTGCCCACGGACATCGCCCGCCGCACACCGCGCACCGCCGCCGGCGGGACGAGCGGATCGATCAGGGACATGGCGGGGGAATCCCGCCGGCGACGCCGGGCGGTGTTCTCGGCAATCGTCCTTGCGGTCCTGGCGTTCTCCGCGCTCACCGTATTTCGTCACGCCGCTGCGAACCTCCAGGCCGACGCCATCCTGCAGTCGGTCATGTCGGTGCAGGACGTGACGTTGTTCTACTGGGGACAGGACCGGCTCGCCTCGGTGGTGTCCTTGCTGGCCAGCCCGGTGGCCGACCCGATGAGCAATCTCTTCCTGTGCCTGCTCATCAATGCGCTGGCATTCCACGTCTTGCTGCTGATGGTGGCCCGGATGGGCACGGTCGTTGTGTCGGGCAACCGGCGATGGAGCAGCACCCTCGTGCTGTTCCTGGTCATGGCGGCCGTCTACCACACCGTGGTCACAGCCGTGTACACCACGGCCCTCGACGCTCAGCCCTACGCCCTGTCCTGGGCGCTCGCGCTGGGGGCGTTTCTGCTGTGGAAACGAGCCGACCGGTGGGCGTGGGCGGTGGCCATTGTGCTGGTGGCAGTGGCCGTCGGGCTGAACCCCTCCGTCATTCTCGTGCCTGCGCTGCTGTCGTCCCTGGAGATGTTCAGGCGTCGCCAGTGGGTCCGCTGGATCGTGTTCGGCGTCGTCTGGGTGGTGTGGTTTGCCGTGTGGATCAAGCTGTCCCATACCTTCCCGGGTGACCCCGGCGCGAAGCCCGACCCCGCACGCAGCTACTTCAGCTTCAGCGGCACCACCCTCCGCAAGGGGGCAGGGCAGTCGGTGACGGCGACATTGTCCGGGTTGGGTCGGGCACGGCTGGTCGTCCTGATCGCAATCGGCTGTCTGGCCACGGTCGTTCTGAGCTCCGAACGTCGTGCCGCCCTGCTCCCGCGGCTACTGGTGACCGCCCTGTTCACCGCCTTCTATTGGGCCCTGTTCACCGGCAACCCCTGGGTAGCGCTCAACGGATTTCATGTCCGCTATTTCTTCCCGGTCCTGCTGGCCGTCGTCGTTGCGATCGCCGCGCCCATCGGGGCAGCACTGCTGACGGTTCCACTGCCTCTTGTGCGCGGTGCGTCCCGTTCAGCCGTCGCCATCGGTGCGGCGACCCTGGCCGCCGCGGCATCGATCGTCGGCCCGCTCACTCCCCTGTCCCGCGCCCCGATCATCCTTGCGACGAACGCGACCGCGGACTACGTCAGGGCCAACAACGTCAGCTTCGTCGCCGGGTATTACTGGCTGCTCTGGCCGGTGATGTTCCAGACCCTGGACCAGGGTCGGACAGCCGTCCACGGGGCCGGCTATCGCAGCGACGGCGATCTCGGTGCCTATCGCGCTGCCCTGGACCGTGCGCTGTCGGACCCGCAGAGCCCGCCCCGCGCCATTTGCGTGGGCGACCAGGTGTCTGCGTGCCGCAGCTATCTCGAGTACGTGACGCGGCCGGGCTGGCGGGAGGTCGCGGCTACCTGCCCGATGCCGTCGCTGCCCGACGGCCGCCCCAGGCCGCCGCCGACCAACAGCTGCACGGTTCTCGAGTTCCGCCCGTCCTGAAGTTGCCGGCGCGCCGATGTTCGCGAGCGGCCGCGCTGCTACACCCGGGCCTCGGCCACCCACCGCTGGAGTGGGGCGGAGCCGCCCCGCCACGTCGTCCCGCGACCACTGCGGGTGACGGCGTCCCGCGGGCAGGAACGGCATGAGATCATGGCGTCCGCGCAGGCCCCTCCTGACCGAGCCGGTAGAACCGGAGAGAAGTGCGATTCTGTTCTCCGAGGGCATTCCCGGCTTCGGCGCCGCACACCCGACGCGGCAGCGTTCCGGCTGAAGTTGCCGCCCGCGGGAGCGTGCGTACCGGTCCGCCAGCGGGGCGCCGGCCGGGGGGGCGACCGCGACGGGGCGGCGCGGCGCGGATATCGACGACGGCGTTGAAGCCATGAGGAAGCTGGTCCAGATGAGCGAACGAAGGATCTTGGTCACCGGTGGGTCCGGGTTCATCGGGTCCCACCTGGTCACCAGACTGGTGAACGAGGGCAACCAGGTTCTGGTGGTCGACAACTTCTACTCAGGCAGCCGGGCCAACCTGGCCCATCTCCTCGGGCACCCCAACCTGGAAATCATGCGGCACGACGTCACCTTCCCGCTGTACGTCGAGGTCGACGACATCTACCACCTGGCGTGCCCGGCGTCGCCGGTGTTCTACCAGCGGGATCCCGTGCAGACGACGAAGACCTCGGTGGTGGGGTCGATCAACATGCTCGGGCTGGCCAAACGGACCAAGTCCCGCATCCTGCTGTCCTCGACGTCCGAGGTCTACGGCGATCCGGTCGTTCACCCGCAGGACGAGAGCTACTGGGGGAACGTCAATCCGATCGGTCTGCGCTCGTGCTACGACGAGGGCAAACGGTGCGCCGAGACGCTGTTCTTCGACTACCGCCGGCAGCACGACATGCCGATCAAGGTGGCCCGGATCTTCAACACCTACGGGCCCGGCATGCGACCCGACGACGGCCGGGTGGTCTCCAACTTCATCGTCTCCGCCTTGAAAGGCGAAGCGCTCACCATCTACGGGGACGGCTCCCAGACCCGGTCGTTCTGTTATGTGGACGACCTGGTCGACGGCCTGATCCGGCTGATGAACACGTCCCACGAGGTGACCGGGCCGATCAACCTCGGAAACCCGAACGAGTTCAGCATGAAGGAACTCGCGACCAAGGTCAGCGCCCTGGTCGGTGGCGACACCGCCGTCGAGTACCTGCCGTTGCCCGCCGACGACCCGACCCAGCGGCGGCCGACGATCAGCAGGGCATGGGACGAGCTGGGCTGGGCACCGCAGGTGCAGTTGGACGACGGCCTGGCCCGGACGGTGGACTACTTCCGCCGGTCCATTGCGGCACAGTCCCCGCACGGGGTTGGCGCTCCGGCCAGAGGGCACTGACGGAGTTGGCACACAGCAGATCGGCACTCGAGGAACTCGGACGCAACGACCTCGCGGATTCCGGTCACCCCTTCGAGGGACGGCGATGACGGCAACGGAACCGGCCCGGACCAGCGCTGGGCCGCGGCATGCCGCACGGTCGAAGGTCCCGACGACGGATGCTCCCGTCGACCGCGCGCCGGGATCCCGCCGCTCAGGCTGGTCCGGATGGGCGTCGGCGGCGGCCATCACGGTTGGTGTGGTGGGATTTTCGGTCCTGACCGTCCTGCGGTTGGCGGCGCAGTCGCTGCAGGCGGACATCATCCTGCAGTCCGTCATGTCGGTGCAGGACGTGACGCTGTTCTACTGGGGGCAGGATCGGCTGGCGTCGGTCGTGCCGTTCCTGGCCAGTCCGATCGCCGATCCGATGACGAACCTGTTCGCGTGCCTGTTCATCAATGCGCTGGCCTTCCACACGCTGCTGCTGATCCTCTCCCGCATGGGCACCTTCGTGGTGTCCGGCAATCGCAGATGGTCGAGCACGCTGGTGCTTTTTCTGTTGATGACGGCCGCGGCGCACACGGTCATCAGATCCTTGTTCACGATGGCGCTCGACGCACAGCCCTACTCGATGTCGTGGGCACTCGCCCTCGGCGCATTCCTGCTCTGGCAGCGGCAGCGCTGGTGGCAATTCGCGGTCGCTGCAACACTGGTCGGAATTGCTGTCGGGCTGAACCCATCGGTGATCCTCGTCGCCGGCTTCCTGGCGTTGATACAGCTCGTCAGGCGACGTCAGTGGGCGAGGTGGATCTCGTTCGGCGTTGTCTGGTTGGTGTGGTTCGCCATCTGGTTGAGATTGTCCGCCGCATTTCCCGGTCTCCCCGGACCGACGCCGGGAAACAGCCATGAGTACCTGAGCTTCAGCCTGCAGACCTTCGGAACCGGGGCTGTGAGGTCGGTCGGCACCATCTATGCCGCTCTGGCGCCGACCAGACTGGTGGTCCTGGTGGTGATCGCCTGCGTGGCAACGCTGCTGCTCTCGGCGCCACGCCGGGCGGCTCTGCTGCAGCGGCTGATCCTGACGGTGCTGTTCGCCACCCTCTACTGGACGCTGTTCGCCGGCAACCAGTGGGTGGCGGACAACGGTTTCCACTTCCGCTATTTCTTTCCGGTGGTCCTGGCGGTGCCCGTCGCCATCGCAGCGCCCATCGCAGCTGCGCTGCTCACCGTCCCGTTGCCGCTGTCCGCGCGTGGGGCGAACAAGGCGCTCGCTCTGACCACGGCCGGCCTGGCGGTTGCCGCGTCCTTTGTCGGTCCGCTCACCGCACCCTCGCAGAGCGAGGTCATCTCGGCGACGAAGCCGACTGCCGACTATGCGCGGGCCAACAACGTCACCTTCGTCGCCGGGTCCTACTGGGCGCTGTGGCCGGTGCTGCTGCAGACGCTCGAGGACGGTCGCACAGCGGCCTACGGAATTGGAAGCCGCACCGACGGTGACGCCGCTGCCTATCCGGCGGCATTGGACCGCGCCCTGGCAGATCCGCAAAGCCCACCGCGGGCCATCTGCGTCGGTCAGGCAGTCTCCACCTGCCTGACCTTCCTCGACTACTGGACGCGGCCCGGCTGGCGCGAGGTGGCGGGAAACTGCCCGGTGCCACCGCGCACCCCGCGTTTGCCGCTGTCACAGCGCACGTGCAAGATCCTGGAATTCCCGCGGCGTTGATCCGGCGCGCCGTGCTGACTGCAGTGATGTCCCGGTGCCCCGAACCTTCCGCCGCTCAGCGCCGGCACGGACGTCGGACCGCGGGCGTCACACCGCGACGAGGTCGAACTTCTCCCACTGGCCGATGACGGTGCGATTGGCGATCAACGGCCGGGACCCGGCATTCTCCGCACAGACGTACCGTCCGTTGGCCGAAGAGCGCAGGCTCACCGTGCCGTCGCCGTTCTGGATCTTGGTGAAGGTCTCCCAGTTGCCGATGGCCGTCCGGTTCGCGATCAACGGGGCCGCACCTGCGGAGTCCGCGCACACGTAGCGGTTGTTGGCATGGGAACGAAGAGCGATCAGGCTCCCACCCCTGGGGATGACGTCATAGGTCTCCCACGGCCCGGCCACCGTTCGATTCGCGATCAGCGGGTCGGAGCCCCCGGCGTCGGCTGCGACGAGCCGGTTGTTCGCCCGGGCGCGCAGGGTGGACGCGCCTGCGGGCGGGCTCGAGACGGTTCCGCGGATCCGGGTGGCCAGCGACGTCAGCCTGGAATCCCCTGGTGGCACATTGATCTCGAAGTGCATCGCGTCGACGGTGCCGCGGTAGTCACCGCCCCAGTAGATGACCCCGCCGCAGTCGCTGAGGATGCCTCTGATCGCCGCAACCTGGCCCGAGGTGAACGTCTGGCTGACGGATGCCCCATTGGGATGCTGGTCGAAGTTGAGGTCCATGGCCGTCCCGGACGCGTGATTCGACCAGACGGAGGGGTTGTTGACGTTCTTGCGATAGGAGTACCCACCGCAATAGTCGTCGACCAGGTGCTCCACCTCGTTGTCGAACCGACTGGCGACGTACATCATCACCGTTGCCACGTCGCCGCCCTTGACCTGCATCGACACGGTGGGGCTTGTTCCGGGAACGTTGTACCAGGCCACCCCGATCGCAGAAGCGGGTGATCCGACCGGCCAGTCGTTGTAGGACGTCCCGGCGGCCGAGGTCATCGATTTCTGCGCGGCCCTGAATTTCCGGTCGAATCGAAGATCTTCCGCGGGCGCACCGTCGGCGCCCTGGTCGCCGGGCGCGATTGCGGCCGCTGCGATCCCGCCGAAACCGCCGACGCTGAGGAAGCCGGCGGCGGCGGTCAGGGTGCCGAGCATGACGCCCCGACGGGAGATCTTGAATACCGGTTGCTGCGCCACGAAGCCTCCACGATGAGCACGATTGATGCGACTCGCGGGCTGGATCACTGCGAGGATCACGGAGAGTCGCCGATCTCTTACGGACAGTATAAACATCCGTGACTGATGACGCTCAGTGAAGATCACTTTGCATCGACAAACAAGGGCTGCGGTTCGAATGTCCGTTGGCATCCAGGGTCCCGACGGCCGGACCAAGCACCCGTTCGGGCGCACCGCCGGACACCCTCCGCGCCTGCCGGTCACGCGGTTGCGGCGCGCCGCGCGGTTACCGGGTGGTCCGAACGGCTGGGTACGATGCGGTCGGAGCCGAACAGGGTCCGTCGCCGAGCCAGCGGCGCAGGCAGCCGAAGAACCACGTCCCGAGAGGCCACCACACCCGTGTCCGATCCACGAACCGGCGTCGCCTCCGACCTCGGCGAACGATCGGGCTACTTCCGGACCCGGATGTCGCTGAACCCGAGCCGCGGCCGGGTGTGGGAACACATCTGTCGGTACCTCGAGCGGTTCGTGCCCGCGGGCGCCGCGGTGCTGGAACTGGGCGCCGGCTGGTGCGACTTCTCCAACCAGATTCGTGCGGCCAGGGTCGTTGCGATGGATCTGGACGACGTCGTCACCGCCGCCGCGGCGCCGCACGTCGAATCCGTCGTCGGCGATTGCACCGACCTGTCGAGGTTCGGCACCGGCGAATTCGACGTCCTTTTCGCCTCGAACCTGCTCGAGCACCTCGAGCGTCCCGATACAGAGCGTCTTCTCCGGGGAGCTGCCCGCGTGCTGCGCCCGGGCGGCCGGCTGCTGCTGATGCAGCCGAACTTCCGGCTCGATCCGGGCCGGTATTTCGACGACTACACCCACATCGCCGTGTACACCGACCGCTCGCTGGCAGACCACCTCACGGCCCTCGGTTGGCACATCGAGGTCGTCATGCCCCGCTTCCTGCCGTTGACGCTGAAGAGCAAGGCGTCCCGGTTGACGTTTCTGGTGCCGGCCTACCTGCGTTCCCCGATCAAGCCATTGGCCGGCCAGATGCTGCTCGTGGCAAGCACTTCGGGATGAGCCGCCGCGCTGTGACTCCGGGGCCGTTCGCGTTCCGGCCCGTCGGGAACGACATCACCACCGAGGAGCGCGATGTGGCACGGTAGGACGCTGTCGGTGATCCTCCCGACCTACCGGGAGAAGGACAGCATCGCGCAGACGATCCGTGGGTTCGAGAACCTCGGGATCGTCGACGACATCCTGGTCATCAACAACAATGCCGAGATCGGCACGTCGGACGAGGTCGCCGGCACCGGCGCCCGCGAGGTGGTCGAGCGCCGCCAGGGCTACGGTGCGGCCATCCAACGCGGGCTGCGGGAGGTCGAGACCGACCTGGTGTGCGTCTGCGAGCCGGACGGCACGTTCAATCCACGGGACCTGCTCAAGTTGCTGCCATTCACCGAGGAGTGCGACTTCGTCGTCGGTTCCCGGACGGTATCCAATTTCATCTGGGACGGCGCCAACATGGGCGCCGTCCTGCGGTGGGGCAACTGGGCGGCCGCGAAGCTCATCGAGGTGCTGTTCAACACCGCCTATCTCAGCGACGTGGGTTGCACCTTCAGGGTGGTGTCCAAGGCCCGGGTCGCCGACATCCTGACCTTCGCCAAGACGCCCGGTTCCGCCTTCGGGCTGGAGATGCTGCTGGTGGCCGTCATCCGCCGGTCGAGGGTCGTGCAGGTGCCGGTCAACTACTACCCCCGGATCGGGACCTCCTCGGTGACCGGCGATCCGGTCAAGACCGGCCGGCTCGCCCTGGCGATGCTGCGGATGATCGCGTCGTTCCGTCTGCAGCAGGCGCGGCTGGGCCGGAAACCGGACCAGCCCGATCCCGCGAGCCGGGGAGAGCCGCCGCCCCGCTCAGGTATCGGCTGAGAACCGGACGCCGGCCGGCGGGAGTTGCACACCCGGCCAGATCCTGATTCCGGCGAGCAGTTCGCATCGATCGCCGATGACGGCGCCGTCGCCCACCACGGCATCGCTGACGACCGCACCATTCCCGATGCGGGCACCGACGCCGATCACCGACCGGGACACCCGGGCGCCGGTGCCGATCACCGCCCGGTCGAACACGACCGCCGCGTCCAGCACCGCTCCGGAGGCCACCGACGCATCCCGGCCGACCGTGGTTCCGCCCTTCAGGTCGGCGTCGGCAGCGACCGTGGCGCCGTCCAGCACCAGAAAGTCGCCGGCGGCACCGGGCAGGGCCCCGGTCGGGGCCACGCCCGTCACCAAATCCGCAGACCCGCGCACGAAGGCCTCCGGGGTGCCCAGGTCGAGCCAGTACGAGGAGTCCACGTGCCCGAACACTCTGGCGCCCCGCGCCAGCAGCCCGGGAAAGGTCTCCCGCTCGACCGAAACCACCTTGCCGGCCGGGATCTCCTCCAGGACCGTCCGCTTGAAGACATAACAGCCCGCGTTGATCTGATCGGTCGGTGGATTCTCGGTCTTCTCCAGGAAAGCCTCGACCCGCCCGTCCGGGCCGGTGGGTACCGACCCGAACGCCCTGGGGTCGGGCACCTTCACCAGGTGCAGCGTGACGTCGGCATCGTTGTCGAAGTGGGTGGTCAACAGGCCGTCCAGGTCGACGCCGGCCAGGATGTCGCCGTTGAACACCAGAACCGTGTCGGAGCGCAGGGACTCGGCGACGTTGCGGATGGCCCCCCCGGTTCCGAGCGGCTCGGACTCCACCAGGTACTCGATGTCCAACCCGAACGCCGAGCCGTCCCCGAAATACTCGGTGAACGTCTCCGCCTTGTACGAGGTCCCCAGCACGACATGCCGCACCCCGATCGCGCGGATCCGGGACAGCAGATGCTCCAGGAACGGAACCCCCGCCGTCGGCAACATCGGCTTGGGAGCCGACAGCGTCAGCGGTCGCAGCCGGGTGCCCTGACCGCCCACCAGGACCACCGCATCGACATCCGTCCGTTGTGCCACCATGCCGCCTTTCAGAAGTCGGTCGACCGTGTGTTTCCCTCATCGACCGGTGTCAACGTCGAAGTACCCGCGACGGCGAACCGGACGCGGGATTGTTGCATCGCTGTCGGCCGGTCAGCCGGCGCCCGCGGCCCTGGCCAGCTCGACCACGTACTGCCCGTACGGAGACTTCCGCTGCGCCGTGCCGAGGGCCAGGCACTGCTCGGCGGTGATGAAGCCGTTCACCAGCGCGATTTCCTCGAGGCAGGAGATGCGAACCCCCTGCCGATGCTCGAGCACCTTGACGAATTCGCCGGCTTCCAGCAGCGAATCGTGCGTCCCGGTGTCCAGCCAGGCGAAGCCGCGCCCGAGATTTCTCAATTGCGCTTTTCCCGCCCGAACGTAGATGTTGTTCAGGTCGGTGATCTCGAGCTCGCCGCGGGCACTGGGCTGCAGGCTCTTCGCGTGCCCGACGACATCGTTGTCGTAGAAATACAGCCCGGTGATGGCCAGATTTGATTTCGGGACCGCCGGCTTTTCCTCGACCGAGATCAGCCGGCCGGTCTCATCCGTTTCACCGACGCCGTAGCGTTCCGGGTCGCGGACCGGATAGCCGAAAAGCAGGCAGCCGTCGAGCTCCTGGACGGCCCGGCGCAAGGTCCGGGAGAAACCCTGCCCGTAGAAGATGTTGTCACCGAGCACGAGCGCCACCGAATCGGTCGCCGATGTGGTCCGCCCCGATGACGAACGCCTGCGCCAGCCCGTCCGGCGACGGCTGCTCGGCGTAGTCGATGGAAATGCCCCACTCGGATCCGTCACCCAGGAGGCGACGAAAACCCGCGTTGTCCTCGGGCGTGGTGATGACCAGAATCTCCCGGATTCCGGCCAACATCAGAACCGACAGCGGATAGTAGATCATCGGTTTGTCGAAAACCGGGAGCAGTTGCTTGGAAACGGCGCGGGTGATCGGGTGCAGCCGGGTGCCGGCTCCGCCGGCCAGGATGATGCCCTTCACGCTGTCCCTTCACCTGCCGTCCGGCCGGCCGATGCGGGTCGGACCATTCGTGTGTACCTGGGCCCGACGACCATACCGGAGGAGCGGCGGCGCACCTTCAGGTTCGCCCGCCGGCCGGGCGCTCCGATCCGGCGTCCCGCGGCAGCCGGGTCGTAGGCGGCGACGTCGGACGCTCGGACGTTGCAGGCTCGTCAGACGCCGGCCCGGAAGACGCCGGCTCGGAATGCGCCGGCCCGGAAGGCGCAGGTTCCGAACTCGCCACCAGCCGAGTCGGCGGGATCTTCGCCCCGGCGGCGACCTTCCGGGACCGCCGGGAGACGAAGCTGCGCGCGGCCAGCCCCGCGCGCAGCGCCCACCGCAGCGGCGCCTGCCAGAACGCGGGGTAACGGCCGGCGAGGTACCGGTAGGCGCTGCGGTGGTGCGCGGCGGCCATCGGGCCGGGTGCCCGCTCGGTGGCATGTCCGCCGGTGTGGATGACCCGGGCGCCGGGGCAGTAGATGCTGACCCACCCCGCACGGGCCAGTCGGTCGCCGAGATCGACGTCCTCGAAGTACATGAAGTAGCCAGGGTCGAATCCGCCCACGTCGTCGAAGGCGCTGCGGCGCAACAGGAGCAGCGAGCCGGAGAGCCAGCCGGCCGGCCGTTCGGTCGGTGCGTCGGCGTCCTGCCGGTACCTCCGGGTCCACGGATTGGTCGGCCAGCACCAGCCGAGCAGCGCGTGCCCGATGCCCGCCCCGATCGAGGGCAGGTGACGCGCGGACGGATAGACCACGCCGTCCGGGGTGGTGATCAGCGGCCCGAACGCGCCGCCCTCCGGGTGCCGCTGCGCGGCGTCGACCAAGGCGTCCAGCGACCCCGGCACGAAGACCACATCGGGATTGGCGATCACCAGCCAGTCGAGCTGCTGCTCCAGCGCCCGTGCTCCGGCATTCGCGGCGGACCCGTACCCGAGGTTGCCGCCGGTGCGCACCAGGGTCACGCCGGGTCGCGCCGCAGCCGACTCGACGCTGCCGTCGGTCGAGCCGTTGTCGGCGAGCACGACGCGAACCGGACCGGATATCCCCGGGGATCGAATCCAGCAGGGTCCGCAGTGCATCGCCCGGCGAGTAGGTGACGACGACGATGCCGAGCGTGGCCGGCCGCATGTCGTCCACCGGCACCGGCCCGGCCGCCGCCCGACCGAGCGGCGGCTCGGCTCCGCCTTGGCCGGCCGGCTCGGCGGCGAGGGGAGAACCGGTCGTCATGCTGCGCCCATCGCGGCCGCTCTGTCGTAGGCGACGTGGTGGGCCTCCGCGCTGGCTGCCCAGGTGAACCCCGCTGCCCGCTGCACCGCGGCGATCGAGAGCTGCTTGCGGCGCAGGGGGTCGTCGAGCATCTCGGCCAGGGCCGCGGCGATGTCGCCGGCGCCGGTCCCGGTGTAGGCGACGGCGGCCCCGCCCACCTCGGGGAGCGCCAGCTTGCGCGTGGTGAGGACTGCCGCACCGCAGGCCATCGCCTCGAGAACCGGGAGCCCGAATCCCTCACCCAGGCTCGGGTAGGCCACCACCGTCGCACCGCCGAGCAATCCGGGCAGCAACTCGGGGGGCAGGTGCCCCGGCCGCAGCACCCGGAGATGCGCGGGCACCGCCCTGATCGCCGGATCCACGCCGGTGTCCCAGCCGGACGCCCCCGCCAGGACCAGGGCGAACGGCATGGAACCGGAGGCCATCGCCCGGATGTAGCCACGCACCAGAGCGGGAACGTTCTTGCGTGGCTCGAGGGTGCCGAGGAAGGCGATCCACTGCTCGTCGGGAAGCCCGAGATGAGCCCTGGCCGCGTCCACCTCCGCCTGCGACGGCCGGTGGAAGACCGTGTGGTCGACGCCGTGATAGGCCACCACGATCTTGTCCGTGTCAGGGCTGGCGTGCCGGGACAGCTCGTCGGCGGTCGCCTTGCTGGGAACCACACACACCGCCGCCCGACGCAGTGACGTGCGGGTCCACGCCCGGAAGAACCGGCCCTTGATCCCGAGATGCAGGCCCGGATCGGAGAAGAAGGTCGCGTCGTGCAGTGTCACCACGGTCGGAACGGACGCGGTCAGCGGCATCGTGTAGTGCGGCGAGTGCAGAACGTCCACCGGCAACCTCTTGGCCAGCCGGGACAGGGTGGTCTGTTCCCAGGCCAGCCGGGCGGGACGGCTGCCGAGTTCCTCGGCCGCCGGAACGATCCGGCTGTGCGGGGCGAGCTTGGCGAAGACCTCGGCGTCGTGGTGCTGGCACACCACCGAGAGAGCGGCACCGGCGGCGTCGAGTGCTTCGACCAGGTTGTCGACGTACCGACCCACCCCGCCGCGCTCGGCGGGAATCGCGGTGGCGTCGAGCAGCACCCGCGGTTCGGTCCGCATCGCCACCCTTCCTGGTGCCGGTCAGATCCTGGCGCCGGTGCGGTGTCGGTATCGGTCCGGCACGGCTCGGCCGGGCCCGGCGCCGGGCCCGGCGTCATCAGGGTAAATCCTCGCCGGGCCGCCCGGCCGGGGGCCGTGCTGACCCGCCGTCGGAAGGCGGGACGCTCAGGCCATCAGACGATCCCCGGCAGCCAGCCGCTCGTGCAGGTCCCAGACCGCCTCGCCGGCCGCCGCCCAGCGGTACGGCGCCGCACGGACGCGGCCCCGCTCGGCCAGCCGGGCGGCCAGGGCGCCATCCGCGAGCACATCGCCGAGGGCACGCGCCAGCGCACCGACGTCCTCGCGAGGCACCACCACCGCACTGTCCCCGGCGAGCTCGGCCAACGCCGGTGCGTCGGAGCAGACCACCGGAAGCCCGGCCGCCATCGCCTCGAGCACCGGCAACCCGAATCCCTCCGAGCGAGAGGGTGCCGCGAGGACCGCCGCCCCGTCCATCGCCGCGGCGAGGTCGGCATCATCGACCCGGCCCAGGACATGCACCCGGTCCGGCGGCAACCCGGCCCGGGCCGCCACCGTGGGCAGGTCAACTCCGCCCCACCCCGGCGACCCGACGAGCACCAGGTGCGCCTCGTTGGCAGAAGGCTTCGCCAGTGCCCGGACCAGCACGTCGAGACCCTTGCGGGGTTCCAGGGTCGCAACGCTCAGCACGTACCGGTCCGGAACTCCCCATCGTCGGCGGCGCTGCGCCGCGTCGGCCGGCGGAGCCAACGGGGTCACGCCGGGCGGGATGACGACGAGGCGGTCGGACGCCGACGGGAACAGGCCCGCGAGGTCGTCGGCGACGGCCGTCGAGAGCACCACGATCGCCCCGGCACCGGCCATCGATCTGGTGATGATCTCCCGGTGCCAGGCGACCCCTCGGGGGGTCAGTGTCTCGGGGTGCGTCCACGGAACGGCGTCGAACACGGTGGCGACCAGCCCATGCCGGCGTCCGGGTGGCCATTGCGGGGCGAGCGGCGTCGTGGCGTGCACCCGGTCCGAGCGCACGGCGGGTGGCAGGCCCCGACGCCACAGCTCGCTGAGCATGCGGTGGCCGACCGGCAACCGGTGCGGGCCGTCCGCACCGGCGATGACGGCGGGAGCCACGTCCCGGTGCCATGCCGTCACGGTCCGGACGGTCCATCCCGGTCGGGGCTGTGCCGCGAGCGCCGCAGTGATCTCCCGGGCGTAGCGGCCGGCGCCGCCGGGCACCGGAGCCAGGCACTGCTCCACGAGGACGGCGAGTTCGGGCACGGTGCCAGCAGATCACAGCCGGTGCGCGGCGACGCGACGGGTACGGCTCCGCCTCGGGTGATCCGGCCACCGCGCGGGCACTCCGGTGCACCGTCGGGCGATCAAGGTGCGGGCGACCACCGTGCGGCCAATCCGGTTCACCGTCGGGCGATCCGGTAGGCCCCCATCGAGCGCTCGGCGCAGCGCTGCCATGTCCAGTCGGCGGCATAGGCCCGGCGCCGCCGGCGCAGGTCGGCGGCCGCGGCGGGATCCGGCGGGTCGGCGCGGTCGGCGAGCGCGGCGGTGAGCGCCTGGGCGTCCCCGATCGGGAACACCGTCGCCAGTCCCCCGGTCACCTCCACCATCGCCGGAACGTCGGAAACGATCACGTCCGACCCGGCGGCCAGGCCCTCCAACGCGGGCAGCCCGAAGCCTTCGTCCCGGGAGGGCATCACCAGCGTCCGGGCGCCGGCCACGATCAACCGCAGGTCCGCCGCACCGGCGTAGCCGCGTACTTCGACCCCGGGCGACGGCTGCTGATCGGCGCCCCAGCCGGCCGGCCCGACCAGCAGCAACGTCGGCAGCTCAGCCGCCGGTCCGCGGTCGGCACGCAACGCGGCGTAGGCGGCGAGCAGTGTCGGCAGGTCCTTGCGCGGCTCCCTGGTCCCCACGAACAGGAAGTAGTCGTCCGGCAGCCGCAGCCGCCTACGCTGCGCGGCGTCCGGCGGCTGCACCGTCAGCCACTCCGGATCCACCCCGAGCGGGGTCACCACCAGTTCCGGCAGGCGCGGGCCGTAGGTGTCCGCCACCTGGGCCGCGACGGCCCGGGTCGGGGTGCAGATCGCCGCCGCCCGGCGGATGGAGATCGGCACCAGTTCGCGCAGCGCCCGGTTGGTGCGGTCGAGAACGTCCGGCATCGTCAGGTAGGCCAGGTCGTGGATGGTCACGACGCCGCCCGCTCGACCGGTCGGCGGCAGCACGAAGTTCGTGCCGTGGAAGACGTCCGCCGCACCGCTGAGCAACCCGACCGGCGGGAACTCGCAGCGGCTCCATGCCGCCCGGAGCAGCCGGGCCGGAACCGGCAGCGACCTGACCCGAACTCCGCGGGGCACAGCCGAGGTCAGGCCACCCCGTCCGCGCAGGGTGAAGGCGGTCGCCGAGAGCGTGACGTCGGACCGGTCCGCCAGGGCGTCCAGCAGGTGCTCGGTGTAGCGGCCGATGCCGGTGCGCTGTCCCAGCAACGGGGTGCCGTCGACGGCGACGGACACCGCGGGTTCGGTCGCCGTCACCGCGTCCCCGCACCGATGGGCACGGGACGGTTCGTCACAGCAAGACTCGTCCCCTGAAGGCTCGTCACAGCAGGGCTCATCACCGGAGGGCTCGTCACCGCACGACCCGATACCGCGAGGCTGGGAACCGCACGCTTCGTCACGGCCCGGTACGTCACGGCCCGGTACGTCACGGCCCGGTACGTCACGGCCCGGTACGTCACGGCCCGGCTTCTCGTCGCAGAAGTGGTCACCGCTCGGTTCACGGGCGGAAGTGTTCGGCGTCGGCCGCCAGGGCGGCGGTCAATGCCGCACGCCAGGGTCGCAGCGCGGTGAGGCCGGCCGCCGCCCAGGCGGCGTTGGACAGCACGGAGTACGCGGGCCGCGGCGCCGGCCGGGCGAACTCCGCGCTGGTCGTCGGGCGCACCCGCTCCGGGTCCGCGCCGATCTCGTCGAAGATGGCCCGGGCGAAGCCGTACCAGGTCGTCTCGCCGGCGTTGGTCGCGTGCAGCACCCCGCCGTCCGGGTTGACCGCGGCCAGCTCGATCAGGCCGGCCGCCAGATCCGCCGCGTAGGTAGGGGTTCCGCGTTGATCGTCGACGACCTTGAGCTCCGGCCGCGTCGCCTCGAGTCCCAGCATCGTCTTGACAAAGTTCGATCCGGTCGCGCCCCAGACCCAGGCTGTCCGGACCACGTGCGCGGCGGGCAGCGCATCGAGCACCGCCTGCTCGCCCTCCAGCTTCGACGCACCGTAGACACTGCGTGGCCCGGTCGGGTCGTCGACCTCGTACGGCCGGTTCGCGTCGCCGGGAAAGACGTAGTCGGTGGAGACGTGGATCAGGCCGAGGCCGAGTTGCGCCGCCGTCTGCGCCAGGTAGGTCGGACCGGCGGCATTGATGGCGTATGCGGCGTCCAGATCGGTCTCCGCCTGATCGACGGCCGTGTAGGCGGCCGCATTGATCACCACGGCGTGGGCCGAGGAAGGGATGACCGACGCAGGGTCAACAGAAGACGCAGGGTCAACAGAAGACGCAGGGTCAACAGAACCCGGGTTGACCGATGGCGCGTCGGTGGCGACGTCATCGGTACGCGTCCGGGCTTCCTGCGACCACCGGGCGAACCCGGTCAGCACCGTCCGCACCGCCTGCGGATCCGTGACGTCCAATCCGGCCGAGTCGAAGGCCCGCGCCGGGACGCCGGCGGCAGCCGCGGCGCGCACCAGCTCGGAGCCCAGCTGGCCCCGGGCGCCGGTGATCAGCACCGTGGTCACGGGGCTCCTTCGCTGATCCGCGCCGGCGTGGCGGGCGTCGGCAGAACGTTCAACGGTCGATCGCGGATCGGGCCTTGAGCGGCTCCCACCAGGACCGGTTGTCCCGGTACCACGCCACGGTGTCGGCCAGTCCCTGCTCGAACGGGACCTGCGGCCGGTAGCCGAGTTCCCGGCTGATCTTGCTGTGGTCGACCGAGTACCGCTGGTCGTGTCCGCCGCCGCGCGGGTCGATGATCCGCTCGATGTAGGACTCGTCCCGGCCGGTGGCCTCGAGCAGCTTCCCGGTCAACTCGGCGTTGGTCAGCTCCGTGCCACCGCCGATGTTGTAGATCTCGCCGGTCCGGCCGCCCGCCAGCACCAGCGCGATCGCCCGGCAGTGGTCGTCCACGTGCAACCAGTCGCGCACCTGCGCGCCCTCGCCGTACAGCGGCACCGACTCGCCGTCGATCAGATTGGTCACGAACAGCGGGATGACCTTCTCCGGGAACTGGTACGGGCCGTAGTTGTTCGAGCAGCGGGTGATCGCCACCGGGACCCCGTGTGTCCTGGCGTACGCCCGGGCGATCAGGTCGGAGGAGGCCTTGGACGCCGAGTACGGCGAATTCGGCTCCAGGGGCCGGTTCTCGTCCCAGGAGCCGGACTCGATGGACCCGTACACCTCGTCGGTCGAGACGTGCACGAACTTGGTCAGCTTGGTGTCCAGCGCCGCCTGCAGCAGCGTCTGGGTCCCCAGCACGTTCGTCAGGACGAAGTCCGCGCCACCGAGAATGGACCGGTCGACATGGGACTCGGCCGCGAAATGGACCACCGCGTCCGACCGCCCCACCAGCTTCGCGGCCAGCTCGCCGTCGCAGATGTCGCCCTGCACGAACTCGTACCGATCGGAGTCGTCGACGTCGGCCAGATTTGCCAGATTGCCGGCGTAGGTCAACTTGTCCAGCACCGTGACCTCGGCGCCCTCCAGCCCGGCGAAGCGGTCTGCGAGCAGCTGCCGGGTGAAGGCCGACCCGATGAACCCGGCACCGCCGGTGACCAGAATGCGCATGGGACGCCATTGTGCCGTACACCGAACGGTCTGCAGTACGCGAGCGGCCCCTTACGTTGCCCACCCTTTCCGGGGCGAACACCGCCCGCAGACCGCGGTCGGCCAGCGTTCATCCCGCGGTAATCGGCGCGCCGGGAACCCCCGACCGGTCATCGGTCGCACCGCCGACCACGCATCGGCCGGACCACCCCACCAGCCACCTTCGCGGCCGGGCGATTGACCACCGGCCGGACCACTCGAACGACCACACGCCGGTGCACCGTCACCGACATCACCCAGGTCCGCCGCTACTCTGAGCGCACTCCGGCGCCCCAACGAGGTTGGCACCGGCAGGCAACCGGCCGCGCGCCGGCCGCGTCCTCATCGTGCAGGCAGCACCGCCGCACGGTTCGCGGCACAGTTGTCAATGCGGGTGTCAGGTTCGCGGTGGTGGTCACCGCGCCGGTGTGGATCCTCCGATCGGCGCGGCCCAACAGGCGTGTCGTCCGAACGGCGCCGGCGCGTGCTCCTGCAGAGTGCACCTGTCACCCGGCAGGCGGACCGGCAGCACAACCGGGAGTCCCCGGCGAGCGCCACCGCGCGGCGCCATCGCCGCGACGCGCCAGGACGACGGATCGGACGGAAGGCAGTCGATGACGAACTCGGACACTCCGAACCCCCGGCGCGGAGCGCGCCGCTTCGGCCCGAGCGCCGGTTCCGCCGGATCGGGTGACGCGCCGCGACGGGCCGTTCCTGGGTACGACGACTCCACCACCGAGTACCGGGGCGCCACCGCGTTCCGGGACACCGCGGTGTACCGGGACGGCGCTCCGGGACAGCCGGCCCGCGGCGCCGAGCCGGCGCCGGGGCTGCCCAGGCAGCAGCGCAGAACGGACGACCGCCCCACCGCGGTCTTTGCCAGCAGTCCCGACAGCGCACGCCCGGCCGGACAACGTCCCGCACCCGGGCCGCCTCGGGGCAGCCAACCGGGGCCGGTCGCACCGCCGTACGGTGCGTGGCAGAACCAGGTGCCCGCCGCGTACGGCACCGCGCCGCCACCGCCCGGTCCCCCGCCCGGCCCGCCCGCCGGACCCCGGCAGGGTGGACCGGGCGAACCCCCGCGCCGCAGGACCCCCGGCGCCGTCCTGGTGACCCGGATCATCGCGCTGACCGTCGCGGCGGTCGTGCTGATCGGCTCGGGCGTCGGCGTGGGCACTGACCGACAAGCTGCAATCGAACAGCGGCACCTCGAATGCCGCCGACAATGCGGGCAACGGCGGCGTGTCCTTCGCGGAGGGCATGACGTTCCTGCTCGTGGGCTCCGACGCCCGGACCGACCAGGACGGCAATGTGCTCAGCGCCGACGAGCTGCGTCAGGTCGGCACCGAGGACGACGGCGGCGGGATCAACACCGACACGATCATGCTGGTGCACATCCCCAAGGGCGGCGGCAAGGCGACCGCCGTGTCACTGCCGCGCGACACCTGGATCGGCCCCGGCGTGATGGCCAAGGTCGTCGGTCCCTACGCCGACGGCAGCGAGGGCGAGTACAACGCCAACAAGATCAACTCGTATTACTCGACCGCGAAGGCGTACACCGAAGAGCGACTCGTGAACGCGGGCGTCACCGATAAAGCACAGATCGAGCGGGAATCGAACGAAGCCGGCCGGACGATGTTGATCCGGGTCGTGCAGGCCTTCACCGGGATGAAGATCGACCACTACGCCGAGGTGAACCTGCTGGGCTTCTACCTGCTGTCCAACGCCATCGGCGGTGTCCCGGTCTGCCTCAACGCCGCGGTCAACGACCCGTGGTCCGGCGCGAACTTCCAGGCCGGTCAGCAGGAGGTGTCCGGCACCGCTGCGCTGGCGTTCGTCCGGCAGCGGCACGGGCTGCCGCAGGGCGACCTCGACCGGGTACGCCGTCAGCAGGCCTTCCTGGCCGGCGCTGCGGACAAGATCCTGTCCGTCGGAACGCTGACCAACCCCGGGAAGCTGAACGACCTGGTCGGCGCGGTCGACCGCTCGGTGATCTTCGACAAGGACTTCTCGGTGCTCAGTTTCGCCGAGCAGCTGACCAACCTGTCGTCGGGCAACATCACCTTCGAGACGCTCCCGACCACCGGGCCCGAAACCTCCACCGATACCGATGCGCTGGCCACCGACCCGGCGCAGGTGAAGTCCTTCTTCGCCGGCATCTCCGGCGGCACGGCGGATCCGGGCGGGGCCGGTTCGGGTGCGGGGGCGTCAGCCGCCCCGAGCACGGTCGCTCCTTCGTCGATCACCGTGGACGTGCAGGACGGCACCGTCGCGGACGGGGTCACCGCGCGGGCGTCGGACATCATCACCGAGGCCGGCTTCACCCTCGGCTCGCTCGACGTCGTCCCGGGCACCTCATCCGGCAGCGAGCAGCCGACCACCGAGATCCATTACGCCGCCGACGACCGGGCCGCGGCAGGGCAGGTCGCGAAGGCGTTCGGAGTCGGCGAACTGGTCACCGACGACGCCATCGAGAGCGGGCATGTGCTGGTCGTCGTCGGCAAGGACCTCGACGTGCCGTCGGGCCTGCGCGGCGCGAGGGCGGCGCTGACCGCCCCGGCCGCTCTCCGGTCCGCGCAGGGGGTGCAGAATCTTGTTCCGGCCCTGTTCGGCGCCCAGGACGGAGTGGCATGCGTGAACTGACCCCGGCCGACCCTCGGCTCCGGGCAACCTGTCGGCTGCGGGCGACCTGTCGGCTCCGGGCGAACTGTCGGCCCTGGGCGAACTGTCCGCGGCGCCCGGGTCGCCGGCGGCGCGGATGAGCGCACCACTGCCCGCCGGCGGTGTCACCGCATCCGTCCTGGGTCCGCTGCTCGCCGGGGACCCGCACCGTCCGCGGCTCATCTGGCACGGCGCCGGCCGCACCGAATTGTCCACCGCGTCGCTGGCGAACTGGTCGGCCAAGACGGCGGGGTTCCTGATCGACGAGCTGTCCGCCCAGCCGGGCGACACGGTGGTGTGGCGGGTGCGTCGGTCGTGGCAGGGGGTGCCGCTGCTGCTCGGCTCCTGGTGGGCCGGCATGGTCGTCACAGATTTGTACGACGCCGCCGCCGAGTCCGACGCCGCCGCGGCGTTCATCGACGAGGACGAGGAGTCCGATGCCGACGAGGTGATCGTCGCCTCCTCGCACCCGTTCGGGATCGGCACCGGCGGGCTGCCGGACTTCTACCGGCACGTCGCCGACGCGATCCTGCAGCAGGCGGACCGATTCATCCCCCGCCGGCCCGGCCCCGGCGCCGACTCCCCCGCTTCGGTGACGAACGAGGGAACCTTCGCCATCGCGGACCTCCTGGAGCGCGCCGGCACCGCCGCGCAGGCGATCGGGCCGGGCGGGCGGGTGCTGAGCGTGGTGGATCTCACCCTGCCGGACCGGGTCTGCACAGCGGTGCTCGGGACGTCTGGTCGCGGACGGCTCGCTGATCCAGGTCACGCACGAAGCGGGTGCGGACACCACAGCGCTGGCCAGGATCGCCGACGACGAAGGCGCGACCGTGACGTTCGGGGTGGATGTCCCGGGGCTGCCCCGGATGGACTGACGACCCTGAGGGTCTGGTTGCGGCGAGGGTGTCTCGTCGAGTGTCCGCGGTAGGGATCGCCGTCGCAGTGCGGGTGACGGCAGCGCGGCGCACCCAGGTTCTCTCCCCGAGTGTCGGCTGTGCAGGGAAAGCCGGGTTGCAGCGACCCGAATTCCCTGCTGACGCGGCACTCGCCGGTTGGTTGCCTGCGGACCGCGGCCGGTCGCCGGGCCGATGACGAACGCGAGGGTCGTTCCCCAAATTGCCGACATTGGCCAGCCCCGCTCTCTCGGCCGCCGGATTCCGAAGGTGACGCTGATCCGCGCGGCGGGCGCATCGGGACGCGAGCAGGTACCGACCATTGCCGCCGCTCGCGCAGATTCCGTCGAGTGCCTGCTGTGCAGGGCATTTCGATCAGCAGCGGCGGGATTGCCCCTGCACACGCCGCACTGGGCGCCGTAGCCGAGTTGGCGCTGCCGAGGCGAACGCGCCCGGCGCTCTGTCGAGCACGCCCCCGGCCGCCCGCGCCCAGCGGCCTACCGCAACAACGAACGCGCCATCACCAGCCGCTGAACCTGATTGGTGCCCTCGTAGATCTGGGTGATCTTCGCGTCCCGCATCATCCGCTCGACCGGGAAGTCCCGGGTGTACCCGGCACCCCCGAGCAACTGGACCGCGTCGACCGTCACCTTCATCGCGACGTCCGAGGCATGGCACTTGGCCGCTGCCGACAGGAACGTCTTGTTGGCATCGCCCTGCTCCGCCGCCGCGGCCGCCCGGTAGACCAGGGTTCGCGCACCCTCGATGGCCATCGCCATGTCGGCGATCATGAACTGCAGCCCCTGGAACTCGGCGAGCTTCTTGCCGAACTGCCTGCGTTCCTTGACGTATCCGACCGCGACATCCAGTGCCCCCTGCGCGATCCCCACCGCCTGGGCGCCGATCGTCGGGCGGGTGTGATCCAGCGTCGCCATTGCGGTGCTGAATCCCGTCCCCGGTGCACCGATGATCCGATCACCCGGGATCCGGCAGTTCTCGAAGTGGATCTCCCGGGTCGGTGAGCCCTTGATCCCCAGCTTGCGCTCCTTGTTACCGAGCACGAAACCGGGATCGTCGGCATGCACGACGAAGGCGGAGATGCCGTCCGCCGGACGTCGGGCCGCCGGATCGGTGACGGCCATCACGGTGTACCAGGTGGACACCCCGGCGTTGGTGATCCAGCTCTTCGATGCCGTTCAGCACCCAGTCGTCGCCGTCGGCAACCGCCTTCGTACGCATGGCCGCGGCGTCGGATCCGGCTTCCCGCTCGGAGAGCGCGTACGAGATCATCTCCTCACCCGAAGCAATGGAGGGCAACACCTTCCGCTTCAACTCGTCCGATCCTGACAGGATGATCGGCATCGAGCCGAGCTTGTTCACCGCCGGGATCAATGACGATGACGCGCAGACCCGGGCCACCTCCTCGATGACGATGACGGTGGCCACCGCGTCGGCGCCGGCCCCGTCATAAGCCTCGGCGATGTGCACGGCTTGAAAACCGGACGCGTTCAACGCCTTGCGGGCCTCGATCGGGAACCGCTCGTTGTCGTCGACATCCGCCGCGTGCGGCGCGATCTCGGCCTCGGCGATCTCGCGAATCGCCTCCCGCACGGCGTCGTGGTCCTCGGTCAGTTTGAACAGGTCGGTGGTCACGTGACATTCCTGACGCTCGGGCGGCGGTGCGCCGCTGGGTGGTCGAGACCCGCGCTGCCGCTTGCCTTCCTGGCACCGTCAGAGGTCGCTCAAGGAGGTGAGTTACCCGCGGGTAACAACTTCATCGTAGCCGGTGGCAAACGCAGCCGACGGTCCATCAGCGACATTTCGGTCGGCGTCGGAATGCCTTCGGTGCGCCCCGAGCATCAGCCCTGTCCGCCCGAAACGGCAGTTGGCCCGCCGCTCGAGCGGGTCACCGCCGGGTGCCTCCAGCGAATTACCGCCGGGTGCGATGCCGCAGGTTCTCGTGTTTGACGAGCACGGCCTCCTGCAGGTCGTCGGCAAAGGCGGCGAGCCTGATCGCCAGCGCCCGCCCGCCGTCGTCCGGTGCGCTGGCGAGGATGCGGACCGCCAGCAGCCCGGCGTTGCGGGCGCCGCCGATGGAAACGGTGGCGACCGGGATCCCGGCGGGCATCTGCACGATCGACAGCAGCGAATCCATCCCGTCGAGGGTGGCGAGTGGGACCGGAACCCCGATCACCGGCAGCACCGTCGCCGACGCCACCATGCCCGGCAGGTGCGCGGCCCCGCCGGCCCCCGCGATGACCACCCGCAGGCCACGGCCGGCCGCGGCGGCCGCGTAGTCGAGCATTCGTTGCGGGGTGCGGTGGGCGGAGACGACGCCGACCTCGTACGGCACGTCGAACTCGTCGAGCAGTTCGCCGGCCGCCGACATCACCGGCCAGTCGGAGTCCGAGCCCATGATCAATCCGACAACCGGCTCGGCCATGGCAGCCGCGATTTTCGTCACCGCCGGCGCCCGACGATCCCTGCCGGATCAACGGAGGTCGCCAACTGCGACCGGGGTGCCTGCCGCGCCTGCCGCGTCCGCCGGGCCTGCCGCGTGCACCGCGCCCTGGGGTGCCGCGCCGTTGTCGGACCCGCCCTCGGCTGGTGCGGCCGAGATCGGCGGCCGCGCCGGATCCCCGTGCACGCGGTACCCGTCCGCCCAGACGCCGTCGCCCAGCCAGCGGGCGGCCAGCCGGGCCCGCCTGCGGAGCTCCCCGAGGTCGGACCCGACGATGTTGACGTGCCCCAATTTACGGCCAGGACGAAAGGCCTTGCCGTACAGATGGACCTTGACCTCCGGGAAGCGGGCGGCGAGATGATGCACGCGCTCGTCCATCCCCATGGTCGGGCTCCCCCCTGCGGACACCGCTGCGCCGGCTCCCCGCGCGTCAGGCGCAGCAGCGTCCGACCCAGCAGCGTCAGAACTGGCCGCGTCCGACCCAGCAGCGTCAGAACTGGCCGCTTCCGGCCTCGGCGCCTCGGCCCCGCCCAGCACGTTGCCCATCACGACGAACGGCGCGAGCTGATCGGTGCGCCCCAGTGGGTAGTCGAGCACCGCACGGAGGTGCTGCTCGAACTGACTGGTCACCGACCCGTCCATGGTCCAGTGGCCGGAGTTGTGCGGACGCATCGCGAGTTCGTTCACGATCAACCCGTCCGGCGCGTGCGCAGAGGGCGCGACCTGGAACAGCTCGACAGCCAGCACGCCGACGACATCCAGGGCGGCAGCGATCCGCAGGGCGAGCCGGCTCGCAGCGGAAGCGGTGTCGTCGTCCAGACCGGCGGCCGGGGCGATCACCTCGACGCAGATGCCGTCCTGTTGCACCGTCTCCACGACCGGCCAGGCGGCGGCCTGGCCGAAGGGTGAGCGGGCGATCACCGCGGCCAGTTCCCGCTGCAGCGGGACGAAGGCCTCGATCAGCAGCGTCCCGACGGTCGGGAGTCCCTGCGCCGCAACGCTGTCCGCGGCGTCGAGCACCCATACCCCGCGGCCGTCGTACCCTCCGCGGGCGGTCTTCACCACCACAGGCCAGCCCTGGTCCGCACCGAAGGCAGCCACCGCGGCCTGGACGCCGTCCGCCGACCCGTCGGCCTCGATCACCTCGAAGGCGGGAACAGGCGCACCCATTGCGGCAAGCCTGGCCCGCATCAGCGCCTTGTCCTGGGCGTACCGCAGGGCGTCGGCCCCCGGGTACACCGCATGACCCTCCGCCACCAGCTGTCGGATGTGCTCGCCCGGGACGTGTTCGTGATCGAAGGTCAGGACGTCACACCCAGCTGCGAAAGAACGCAACGCATCGAGGTCGGTGTGGTCGCCGATCACCACATCGGGGGTGATGAGCGCTGCGCAGTCGTCCGGTGACACCGACAGGACGCGCAGTGACTGACCGAGCGGGATGGCAGCCTGGTGCGTCATGCGCGCGAGTTGACCGCCGCCCACCATCCCCACAATTGGCATTCCGGTGCGTGGGTCCACGACGCCGAATGGTAATCGGACCGTTGGCGCATCGGGCTCACGGCGTCGACCCGGGTGTTGGTGATGCGGCGGGCGGCGACCGAGCGCACTGCGCGCCGAGGACGGTCCTGGGCCACGCGCTCGACCAGCCGGTCGGCGCGCTGAGGCCGGGTTGCCCAGCGATGACGAGGTGGACAGGGCGCCGAAACCGGTCGAGAGCCACGCGCTCGGCCCGGCGGTCAGCGACCCATGACCGGCTGTTGGCCCGCGATGACCGTCCCGTTTCCAGCCGCCGGCCATCGGCCGGCGGGGTACGGAACGGTCACCGCGTGGCTTCGAGCGCCCGTCCCCAGCGCCCGATCACCCTCCCCGGGGTTCTCCCACGGCGTCCCCTCTGAATCGCCGTGGTCGTCTGATGGCCGGCGGTTCCGAACAGCCGGCACAGGCCCGCCGCGATCGGCGGCGTGCTGGGGGTGTCGCTCGGGGTCGGTGCGGCATCGAGCCGGGATCCCGTCATCGGCCCAGCTCCTGAATCATTCCGATGGCGGCAGACAGTGAGGCCGGGAGCCGCTCGATCCAGATCCGCGGCGCCGGTGCGGGGGCGGGGTCCCCCGCGGCCAACCGGTCGGTGAGCATCCCGGCGAGCAACTGCGAACGCCGCGGCAGCATCTGCTCCCGCCGGGTCAGCACCACCGCCATGTGATCGGCGAGCCGGGCCAGGGTGTGCTCGCCGTCGAAAACGGTCCGCATCGCATCACCGGCCAGCAGCAGCGGGGTGATCCGGTCCCACCCGGACATGCCGGTGAGCCCGACCGCGACGACGACGAGCGCATGGGTGTCCGAGACGTCGGTGCCCGCGACGTCGGCACCGCGATAGACCTCGCCGAGACGGATTCGGAGGTATTCGATCGACACGAGTCCGGTGAGCGGATCGAAGACGGCCGGGGCCGGTGCCACCGTCCGTTCGGCCCAGCCCAGGGACACGGCGCGGAGCAGCACGTCGGCGGCCAACCCCGGGGCGACGGCCGTCAGTTCATCGACGTCCGCGAGCGTCTCGCCGAGTGACACGCCAGCCCTGGCCCTCGCGGACCCCAGTCGTTGCGCCGATGCCCACAGATCCGCGCCGCTGGCGCAGGCCTCACACAGGGCGTCGACCGCGGGGTCGTACCAGTCCGACGAGAAGATCCAGCCCGCCTCCCGCGACTGCTCCCACCATCGGCGCTGGAGTTCGGTGCTGCTCAACGGTGCCGTACTGCGCCTGAAGCTCATCGCGGTGCGGCCTCCTTCGGCTGCTCAGGGCGCTGCATTCCGGTCCACCACGGTTCGCGAACGCGCGCCTTCGTCTGCTGGTCTGCTGAGGAGACGTCGCTCTAACGGGTTCATCACGCGATCCGGGCAGAAATTTTTCGACGTCCGGTGACAGACCCGCACTCATCGGAGGGCAGCGCCCCCTGATGAGCCATCTGGGTTACGTCCGTGGCCAAGGTGTGCGCACGAGGGACCATTCGTGGTCCACAATGTTCTCCGCACCCCTGTGTCGTTCGGCTGTCTCGTACGGCCGGGTTCACCAGCTGTCAGGAACCGCTGTGCCGATGGCCACGGTCCGCCCAGCAGGACCGGTGCGCGCTGCTGCGCTGCGAGGGAGGGACAGTGCCGGACCAGGACGCCGACGAGTACATCGTCAGCGACCCCGAGCTGATCACCCGAGTGCGCACCGGGGATCGCGAGGCGTTCGGCGAGTTGTACCGCCGGCACGCCGGCGCCGCCACCATCCTTGCCCGGCAGTTCGCCCGCTCGCCCGCAGAGTCGGACGACCTGGTCTCCGAGTCCTTCGCACGTGTCCTGGACAACCTGCTCGCCGGCAAGGGTCCCGACACCGCCTTCCGCGCCTACCTGTTCACAACCGTCCGCAATACCGCCTACGACAAGTCCCGCAAGGACAAACGGCTGCAGTTCACCGACGACATGACGGCTCACGACGTCGCGGTTCCGGGTACCGACCCTGTCCTGGCCCGGATGGAAAACGGTCTGGTCGCCAGGGCCTTCTCCCAGCTGCCGGAACGCTGGCAGGCCGTGCTCTGGCACACCCAGGTCGAGGGCGAATCGCCGGCGCGGGTCGGCGCCCTGCTCGGAATGGCACCGGGCGCCGTCTCCTCCCTGGCCTTCCGGGCGCGGGAGGGTCTGCGCGAGGCCTACCTGCAGGCGCATCTGGCCGAGACCGCGGTCGATCGGTGCCGCACGACGGTGGAGCGGCTCGGCTCATGGACCCGCGGCGGACTCTCGAAGCGCGAGACGACGCAGGTGGACGCGCATCTCGCCGAATGTGACCGCTGCCGGGAATTGGCCGCAGAGCTGAACGAGGTCAATCACGGGCTCCGCGGACTGCTCGCGCCGTTGGTGCTCGGCGGGGCAGCCGCCGGTTACCTCGCGACGTTGGGGCCCATCGTGCCGCTGGCCGCCCCCGGAGCAATACTGGCCGGTACCGCGGGCGGCGCGGGCGGCGGTGCCGGCGGTGCAGCGGGTGCCGGTACGGCTGGCGCAGGTTCTGCGGCGGGAGCCGGCAGCGTGGGTGCCGGGGCTGGGGCCGGCGCCGGAACGGTCGGCGCCGGCACCGTTGGTGTGGGCAGTGTCGGCGCAGGCAGTGTGGCGCAGGCAGTGTCGGCGCAGGCAGTGTCGGGTTCGGGGTCGGATCTGCGGGCGCGGTCGGTGCCGGCGCGGCCGGTGGCGGAGCGGCTGCGAGTGCCGGTGCGGTCGGTGGCGCTGCGGCCGTGACCGCATCCGGCGCTGCGTCGACCGCCGTGGCTGCCACGGCCGCCGCGGCTGCCACGGCCGCCGCGGCGGCGGCCGGCGTCACCAGCGTCGGCCTGGCGGGTGCGGCACACGCGTCCGGAACCGGGGGCGCGGCAGGCGGCGTCGGGGCAGGCGCCGGGACGGCCGCGGCCGGAGCCGGCGGCGTCGCCGGCACCGGCGCGGCCGCAGGAACAGGAACCGCGGCGATCGGAACGGCAGCGGTCGGCGGAACGGTTGGCGGCGTCGGAACCGCTGCGGGTGCCGGCGCGGCGGGAGCCGGAGCGGCGGGAGCCGGAGCGGCGGGAGCCGGAGCGGCGGGAGCCGGTGCGGCGGCCGCCGGCGGTGCCGCTGTCGGCGGGGTCGCGGGCGGTGCAGCCGCAGTCGGTGTTGCAGGCGGCGCCGCGGCCGTCGGAAGCGCCGGTGTGGTGGGCGCAGCGGCGGTGGGCGGCGCGGCCGCATTGGGCGGGGGGGTCGCCGCCCTGGGCGGCGGCGCCGCGGTTGGCGGCCTGGCTGCCGCGCTCGCCGGGGTCGGGGTCGGAGTTGGCGGGCTGGTCACGGCAGGTGCCGCCGTTGTGGTCGCCACGGTGACGGCGGTGGCGTTGGTGGTCACCGTGCCGACGACCACCGATGCCGCAGGAGACGCGTCCAGCAGCATCGTGATGGAGGCGCCGGCGGCTGCGGTTCCAGCCGATCCGTCCACCGGACTCTCCCTTCCGATGCCGACCCTGCCGTCGTTCCTTGCTCCGGCGACCGAGCCGTCGCCCGTGGTCGATGGGCTGGTCCCGCTGGCGGCCGTGACGACGGAGCCGACGCCACCGGCGGTGATTGATCCCGCGCCACTTGTGCTCGTCCCGGCTCCGAGTACGCCGGCCGAGATCGCTGTTCCGGAAGCACCTCCCGCGCCGATGCTCGAGGCAGCTCCGCCGCCTGCCGACCCGGCCCCCGCCCAGTTACCGCCCGCCGACCCGCCGGCCGCTGACCCACCGCCGCCGGTGAACATCGGCCCGGTCGATCCCCCGCCCGCAGGTCCGCCGCCGGTGGTCGATCCGCCGCCCGCGCCGCCGCCGGTCGCTCCGCCGCCCATCGACACCTCCACCGTCGTCCCGCCCGTGGAAACCACCACCGCCGCACCGCCCGTGGACACCACCACCGCCGCACCGCCCGTGGACACCACCACCGCCCCACCGCCCGTGGACACCACCACCGCCGCACCGCCCGTGGACACCACCACCGTCGTACCGCCCGTGGACACCACCACCGTCGTCCCGCCCGTGGACACCACCACCGTCGTCCCGCCCGTGGAAACCAGCACCGTCGTCCCGCCCGTGGAAACCAGCACCGCCCCACCGCCCGTGGAAACCACCACCGCCCCACCGCCCGTGGAAACCACCACCGCCCCACCGCCGGTCGACACCAGCACCGTCGTCCCGCCCGTGGAAACCAGCACCGTCGTCCCGCCCGTGGAAACCAGCACCGTCGTCCCGCCCGTGGAAACCAGCACCGCCCCACCGCCCGTGGAAACCACCACCGCCCCACCGCCCGTGGAAACCACCACAGCCGCACCGCCCGTGGAAACCACCACCGCCCCACCGCCCGTGGACACCAGCACCGCCCCACCGCCCGTGGAAACCAGCACCGTCGTCCCGCCCGTGGACACCAGCACCGCCCCACCGCCCGTGGACACCAGCACCGCCCCACCGCCGGTCGACACCAGCAGCGCCCCACCGCCGGTGAGCACCAGCACCGTCGTCCCGCCCACCACCGCGCCACCGGTCACCGATGTGCCGGTGCCGGCCGGGTGGGTGATCTCCGACCCGACGGTGAGCCAGTCCTCGTTCACCCACCTCACGGTCGTGACGATGACGGTGACCAACGCGCGTCCCGAGGCGTCGGCGGCCGCGGTGATCCAGACGCTGGTCGACGGCGGCGCGGAAGTATTCGCCTTGACCGTGAGCGGTCAGGATTCCTGCTGGGCGTTGTTCAATGCCTGTCCGTTGAACCCCGTCCCTTCGGGCGAGTCCCGGACGATCGAGGTGTATGTGGGCGGGCGGGTCGACGCCACCGGCGCGGTCACCGTCACCATCGACGGCGTCGTCCGGACCGTGCCCGTCACGGTCGCCTCGAGCAATGACGCAGATCTCGTCCTGGCAAGGGCCGTCCTCGGTCCCACGGGATTGCAGGCCGCGAGCGAGCAGTCCACAACGGCAGCCGACCCAACGACACCACCGCAATCCGCTGCACCATTGGCAGAGGTGCTGGATACGCCGGCGCCCACCTCAGACGGTCCGACCCCTGATCCGACGACGTCGGACCCGGACGTGCAGTCGCCCGCCGCGGGGGACGGGACGAAATTGACCCCGCCCGAAGCGACCGCCACGGCGATCCCCGACGAGCCGGCCGCAACCGACGAGTTCTCGCCCGGCCCGACAACCGTCTCCGATCCGGCAGCCGGCGAAACGGCAGCCGGCGAAACGGCAGCCGGCGAAACGGCAGCCGGCGAAACGGCAGCCGGCGAAACGGCAGCCGGCGAAACCGATGACCCGGCGACGTACCCTGCCACGCCGACTCAGCCCACCGATGCCGACTCCGATTCGCCGGCGACGGAGGGCACCGTGGACTCCACCCAACCCCCGGCTGACGGCACGTCCTCCGCGGACGGACCAGCAGGGGCCGATCCCGCCATCACCGAAACGTCTCCGACCAGCGCTGCTGAGGACCCGTCGGCCATGACGGACAGTTCGACGGAAACGGTCAACGAGGCCCCGGCCACTGACACCGCAGCGGCACGGGACGTCGACGCGCCGGCCGCCGTCGAAACCGCCGTGCCGGCCCGGGACACCACCTGGGGCGACCCCAGCCCGGCCTCCGCGGAGCAAACGACCCCAGCCGAGCCCAGCAGCACGGAAGCGGCGCCCGCACCGGGTCCGGTGACGCTCGCCGACCTCACGGTCACCCGTCCACCCGTGGCGGGCGGCGACGGCGAGGTCGTCGTGACGGTGACGAATTCCGGCGACGGCACGTCGGCTGCGACGGTGCTGTCCCTGGGCCTCCCGGCCGGTGTCGGGGTGTCCGGCGTGTCCGGCGATGGGCTGAGCGTGCCCCCGCTGGAATTGGGTCAGTCAATGACGGTCACGGTGGAGCTCACCGTCGATCGGGCCGCGGAACCGGGCAGCATCACCGTCTCCACCGACGGCCAGTGGATGTACCGGTGGCTCGACATCCAGAGTGCGGCCGGAGTGCAGCCGGCCACCGGCTGACCCGGCTCTGGTCGATCCGCGACGCGGGTCACCCCGGCTGCGCCGCCCCAGCGACGCCCGCCGCCGCCGCAGCGGAACGTAGCGACGTCCGACATCCGCTGCGGTTGCGCGGCCGAGACTCTTCCCACCGAACGGAACGTGTCTGCCGGGAGTCCCGTCCTCCGGTCGTAGACTCGGACGGTGAGTCTGATCGACACCGTCCGTCGGTATCTGCCCGTCAAGTACCGCGAGCTGGCCAAGTTTCTGGTGGTCGGCGGCACCACCTACGTCGTGGACGTCGGGCTCTTCACCCTGCTGTCGCACTCCGTGCTGGCCAACAAGGTCGTCACGGCCAAGGCGATCGCGGTCCTGATCGCCACCATCCTGAGTTATGTGTTGAACCGGGAATGGTCGTTCAGCCGCCGCGGGGGCCGGGAAAAGCATCACGAAGCGATGCTGTTCTTCGTGGTGAACGGCATCGCGCTGGGCCTGAACCTGGTGCCGTTGGCGTTGTCCCAGTACGTCTTCGGCTTCAATACCTCGAATTACTCGTCGCTGACGGTCTCGGTGGCCAACTTCGTCTCCGCGAACATCATCGGCACCATCGTCGGCATGGCGTTCCGGTTCTGGGCCTACCGCAAGTGGGTGTTCCCGGAGGAGCTCACGCCGCATCCGGAGGTTCTCGCCGAGGCGCTGGCCCTGGCCGAGATGCAGGAGCGCGCCGAGCAGGAACACGAGCGCCGCAAGGCCGCGAGCGCCGCCGGCGCCCACGGATCGTCAGCGCCGGTCGTCGACGCAGATCGCCCACGGACCGGTACCGGCGGGTCAACGGACCGCGGCACCATCGACCCATCAATGCCCGTTGATCTACCGGCGAACCGCCGGAGCGCCTGAACCGAGTGTCGCGGGCGGCTGTTCGGCCGCACCCGCCGGCTCCGGTGGGGCGCCCTGCCCGACCGCCAGGAAGATCGCGAAGATGGGCGGGCCGGCCCTGCGCAGCTCCAGCCGGCCGCCGTCGGCCTCGATGAACGCCCGGGCCAGGCCGAGCCCGATCCCGGTGGACGACGCCGTCGACACCCCGCGGTCGAAGATGTGCGCGACCAGGCCGTCCGGAATCCCGGGCCCCTCGTCGCTCACCTCGACAACGACCATCGCGCCGCCGCCACGGGCCGCGGACCGCACCATGATCCCCACCGCACCGGCGCCGTGCAGCAGCGAGTTCTCCACGAGTACCCCGATCGCCTCCCGCAGCCGACCCGCGGTGGCGTGCACCACGACGTCCCGCGGACAGCGGACGGTCAGCGGACGGTCAGCGGCAGCCAGCCGCGGCGCCCACTCCGCCTCGATCTCGGCGAGCTCGTCGAACAGCACCACCTCGCCGGCCCCGGACGCGCGCTCCGAGCGGGCATTGGCCAACAGGTCGTCGACGACGGTGACCAGCCGGTCGGTCTGTTCGAGGGCCTCCTGCACCTCTTCGACGACCAGCGGGTCGGGATAGTCGGCGAGCTCCTCGAGCCGCAATCGGAGGCCGGTCAACCGGGTGCGGAGTTGGTGCGAGATGTCCCCGGCGAGGTCACGTTCCCTCGCGATCAGCGCGGCGATGTCCTGCGCGGAGGAGTCCAGCACCTCCGCGACCCGGTCGAGTTCGGCGATGCCGTACCGCCGGCGGAAGGTTCGGAAGTCGCCGGAGCCGAGCCGGGCGGCCCGCCGTGCGACGTCGGTGAGCGGGATGACCAGCCGACCCGCGGTCAGCAGGGCGACGCCCGTTCCGACGACGATCGACAGGGCCACCGCCAGGCCGACCAGCGCCAGTGCCGTCCACTGCTCGCCGCGCAGGTAGGACTCGGGAACCGACAGCCGCAGCGACCCACCGCCGGCCATCGCAAGTTGCTCGCCGTAGACATGATCGGTCTGCAACGAGCCGATGGACTGGTCGATGCGGCCGGCCATCCGGATCTCCAACCGGCCGCCGGCCGGGACCGCGGCCGCGAGCTGACCCAGGTCCACCTCGGACGACCCGGATTGATTGGCGATCGAACTCGAGATCGACTCGAGTCTGCTGGCCAGGTCGCGGTGCAACAGGTCGTCCACCACCCGCCAGGAAACGATCGAGAGCGGAACGCCGAGGGTGAGCACCGTCGCGGCGATCACCAGCAGGATCGAGATGAGGACGCGTCTGCGCATCAGGATGCCGGCCGATGGACCGCGCTCGCAGGCAGCCGCATCGGATCAACCCGTCTCGAAGCGGAACCCGATCCCGCGGACGGTCGAGATGCGTTGCTCGGCGAGATGAGCAGAACCGCCGGCGCCCGGCTCCTGTCCGGCGAGTTTGCGGCGGAGCCAGGACATGTGCATGTCGAGCGTCTTCGAGGTCTTCATCGACGGGTCGTTCCAGACCTCGGAGAGGATCTCCTCGCGGGTGACCACCTGACCGGCCCGGCTCATCATCACCCGCAGCAGCTCGAACTCCTTGTTGGACAGCGTCACCTCGACCCCGTCCACCTCCACCCGCCGCGATCCGGTCTCGACCTTCACGCCGGCGATGTCCATCAGTGCCGGCACGCGCCGACGCTGCAGCGCCCGGACCCGGGCGAGCAGTTCGGCCATCCGGAACGGTTTCGCAACGTAGTCGTCCGCGCCGGCGTCGAGCCCGACCACGAAGTCGGCCTCGTCGGTGCGCGCGGTGAGCATCAACACCGGAACGTCCCGGCCGGAGAGCCGGATCCGCCGGCAGACCTCCAGCCCGTCGAGGTCCGGAAGGCCGAGATCCAGTATGACGAGCGTGATGTCGCCGCCCGACCCGGCGAAGGCGGCGATGGCGTCGGCACCGGTCTGCACGGGTTGCACCCGGTAGCCCTCGCGGTGCAAGGCCCTGGCCAGGGGATGCGAGATCGCCGGATCGTCCTCGACCAGCAGCACCGTCGTCACGCGGACCACCATACGGCGATACCGTTGCGCGCCTGCGGAACGCGCGGACACACGCGGCAGCCGGCCGCTGGACGGCCACCGGCCACCTGGAGGGCCCGAACGGCCGCCGGACAATTTTTGTGGGCCGCCGAACGGCGACCCACCGGTCACCAGGTCAGTCCCAGTCCTCGTTCTCGTCGACCGGGACGACCTCGCGGTGCACCGTCAACGCCCAGATCAAATACCCGTCGATGACGATGACCAGAACGCTGAGGACCGGGTAGTACGGCATCCAGAGCAGGTTGGCCAGCGCACTGACCGCCAGCAGCGCCACCGCCACGAACCGGGCCGCTGTCCGCTCGGTGAGCAGGAACAAGCCGCCGGCGGCGACGAGCAGGCCCAGGGCGAGATGGATCCAGCCCCAGGCTGCGACGTTGAGGTGCACCATCCAGCTGTCCCCGACGACGAACATCGCGCTGTCGAAGAGGGCGGCCACACCCTGCAGGACATGGAACAAGCCGATCATGATCAACGCCACCGCGGCGGCCGTCATGCCGACCGCGGCACTCCGGTCCGCTTTGCTGGGAGGTGTTTCGGCGGACTGACCGCGGCCGGTCCGTTGATCGGTACTCATGACTTCCATCCTTCTTGGGGTGGACCACCCTTGCCTCTCATAGTCCTCTTTCTTTCGGCGAGCGCCACATCCGAAACGTATGATTTCGATCGCCATGGATGACGAGGTATCCGTCGTCCGATACTCGGAATTCCGACACGGTGGATAGCGTCACGACCCTATGGTCAGGGGTCGCACATCCCCCTTGGAGCCATTGCGGACCGGGCACTTTCGGTAAGTGGAGGGTGGATTTAGGGCATTGCGTCAGACCGGTGCTACGCCGTGCCGGCGGCGCGAAAAAGAGCGATCCTTTCCGCGCGCCGCCGAAAGGCGGGAAATCAATTCCGCCCGCAACTGTTCCGGTTCGACAATGGCGTCGACGACGAGCTCCGCCGCGAGATGGACCAGGTCGATGTCCCGCTCGTATTCCTCCCGCCGGGCCCGGACGTACTCCGCCTGTTCGACCGGGTCCGCGATCGCGGCGATCTTGTTGGCGTACACCGCGTTCACCGCCGGCTCCGCGCCCATCACGGCGATCTTGGCCGTCGGCAGGGCGAGGGTGGCGTCCGGTTCGAAGCCCGGCCCCGCCATCGCGTACAGGCCGGCGCCGTAGGCCTTCCGGACCACCACGCAGATCTTCGGGACGGTCGCCTCGGAGATCGCGGTGATCATCTTGGCGCCGTGCCGGATGATGCCCTGACGCTCGACCGCGGCTCCGACCATGAACCCCGGAACATCGGTCAGGAAGATCAGCGGGATGTTGAAGGCGTCGCAGAGTTGGACGAAATGCGTTGCCTTGTCGGCGGAGTCGACGAACAGCACGCCGCCGCGGAACATCGAGTTGTTGCCGACCACGCCGACGACCTTCCCGTCGAGGCGGCCGAAGCAGACCAGCAGTTCGCGGGCCCAGCCTGGGTGGATCTCGAAGATGGAGCCCTCATCCAGCAGCGCCCTGGCGTACCGGCGCATGTCGAAGGCCTGTCGCTCCGATTCCGGTACCAGGGCTCGCAGGTCGCCCGTGCCGCGCGGAGCGGGTGCGGCCTCCGGCGGTGGCTGCGTCCAGTTCTCCGGGAGGTAGGACAGGTAGCGGCGCACGGCCCCGATGGCGGCGGCGTCGCTGTCCACCAGCAGATGTCCGACACCGGAGACGGTGGTGTGCATCTTGGCGCCGCCCATCTCCTCCAGGGTGGTCTTCTCGCCGGTGACCATCTCGACCATCCGGTCGCTGCCCAGGTACATGGAGGCGTTGCCGTCGACCATCACGACGATGTCGCAGAACGCCGGAATGTAGGCCCCGCCCGCCGCCGAAGGACCGAACAGCGCGCAGACCTGCGGAATGGATCCGGACGCCCGAACCTGGGTATGGAAGATCTTGCCCGCGCCGCGGCGGCCGGGGAACAACTCCACCTGATCAGTGATCCGGGCACCGGCGGAATCGACGAGATAGATCATCGGAACGCCGGTGGAATAGGCCCGCTCGATGATCCGGATGATCTTCTCCACCGTCCTGGCGCCCCACGATCCGGCCTTCACGGTGGAGTCGTTCGCCATCAGGCACACCCGTCGGCCGTCGATCGTGGCCAGGCCGGTGACCACGCCGTCCGCGGGCAGGCCGTCGGCCAACGCGTTCGCGTACAGGCCGTCCTCGACGAACGAGCCGTCGTCCACCAGCAGGTCGATGCGGTCGCGAGCGAACAGCTTGCCCTTGGCTGCATTCGCCCGGTGGTACTTTTCAGCGCCGCCGCTGCGGATCCGGTCCGCGAGCGCGTCTTCCCCGACCCCCGACCGGCCGGTCAAGACTGCGGCGCCGGGCGGCCCTCGCCCTGGGTTGTGCCCTGCGGTGGTTGGTACGCCTGCTGGGGGTTGGTTCGGTCCGGGAACTGCCGGGTCGGGGCCTGCGGGGGTTGCTGCTGAGTCGGGTACTGGGGGGCCTGGTAGCGCTGGGTGGGGTTCTGCGGCGCTTGGTGCTGCTGGGCCGGGTACTGCTGGCCCGGGTATCCCTGCTGTGAATACCCTTGCTGGGGGTACTGCTGAGCGGGCGGCCCCTGGTAGTCACCCTGTGGATAACCCTGCGCGGGCGGTCCGCCCTCGTACCCCGACCCGCCGTGATGGGAGCGCTCACGCTCGTCCCGGATGAGCTGGTTCAGCGTGGCCTGCACCTTGGACAGCGACGCGACGTTGCGGAACTTCAGCGGCTGATCGGCCGATGACTCCACGATCAGCGATCCGTAGCCCATCAGCCGGCCCCAGAACGTCACCTCGGTCTCCATGTTCGCGATCTGGCCGAGCGGAATCTGGTGCTCGCGCCGGGAGAGCAGGCCGGTCCGGAAGAAGACGTGGTGATTGGTGATGACGAAATGTTCGGTCCGCCAGCGGACGAAGGGCACCACCACCAGGATCACCAGCGCGATCACACCCACGATGACGATTGCCCAATAGATCCAGCTGGCGTTGGCCATGTCCCGGCTGTTGACCCAGGCCGCGAGCGCGGCACCGGCACCGATGATCAGGATGAACAGGATCGTCGGAAGGATCAACACCTTCCAGTGCGGCCGCTTGTTCACGATGACCCGCTCGCCGGTCACCAACAGGTTGTCGGGGTAGGCCATGATGTCCCCTCCATCGATCATCGCCGGCGCGCCGGTCAGGTTGGCGCGTGGCTGCGCCGGACTGTCGATCACGCTACCGTCGCGGCGGCCGATCGGACGGATGAACGCGAAACGGTCAAAGTCGAGCGCGCCCGACCTGTCATCGCACCGCGCCGGACGCCGTCGAGGCGGCTCGGTCCAGCGGCGGCCGCGGCCCGAACACCGCAGAACCCAGCCTGACGATGGTGGCGCCCTCCGCGATGGCCTCGGCGAAGTCGCCGCTCATCCCCATCGACAGCTCGGTGGCGGCCGGTGCGTGCGGCAACGCCCCGAGCTGCAGCTCCTTCAACAGCCGGAAGCCGGCGCGGACCGCCGAACGATCTGCGGAATTCAGGCCGATGGTCATGAAGCCGCGGACGACGAGCCGCGGGAACTGTGCGGCTGCCGCCAGCAGCTCGCTCACCCTGTCCGGATGCACGCCGCTCTTCGACGCCTCGCCCGAGACGTTGACCTGAACGAGCACGTCCAGGCTCCGATCCCGGGCGGCGAGCCGGGCGTCGAGCTTGCGGGCGAGTTCGGCGGAGTCGAGCGTTTCCAGACAGTCGACGTGATCGAGCAGCTGATTGATCTTGTTGGCCTGCAGGTGGCCGATGAAGTGCGTCTCGTGCGGGATCGACGCGAGAGCAGCTGCCTTGCCGACGACCTCCTGCACCCGGTTCTCCCCGATGAGGGTGAACCCTGCGCGCAGCGCGGTGCTGATCCGATCCGCCGGCTGCGTCTTGGTCGCCAGCAGCAGGCGCACCTCCGACGGCCGGCGCCCGGCCGCGACGGCGGCGTCGTCGATCTGCGACCGGACCCGGTGCAGCCGCTCGAGCATCGGATCGCCACCGGGCACCGTCATGCTCCGACCCTAACCAGCCGGCGGCCCGCCGCTCCCCTGCCGCCTGATCCCGCCCAGTGCCACACCGGCAGGGAAAACGGCCGTCAAAGGCACCGGATTCCCTGCAGGCGTGGTGCTGGACGATCAGATCGGGGATTCCGCGCCGCCGGCGCCGAACCTCTCGCCGGGTTCGACCGCGACCCGGCCCAGGCCGCGGTGGAGGCGATCACCCCGAGGTGGCCGACTCGCCAACGGGCGTCCGGCGGGAGCCCGGCTGGTACCGGAGCGCATCCGCGGACCGTCGGCGATGACCAGGCCGCACGTCAGGCCGGAGAGGTTCCAGCCTTGCTGGCCGAGGCCGGCGCGATGGCGTGATCGGCCGCTCCGGCGACCGACAGGATGGGCGTCATCGCGGCGCCCGGCAGCACGAGTGGGGCGTGGATGTCATCAGAGACGATCAACGATGCCGTGCCGGGCCGCGATCTCGACGAGTTCGGCAAGTTCTGCGGGCGTGTGCACCGTGCCGCTGGGTTTCTGCGGGTTGCAGATTTGGTGGGCGCGGCCTGCGCGGAAGGCATCGCCGAGGCGGCCGAGGTCGAGCCGGCCGTCGCGCAGCGGGACATCGACGTACTCGGCGCCGGTCTCCCGGAATCCACGCCTGGAACGGCGGATACACCGGGGGGCTGACGGTGACCCGGTGCACGCCGAGGGTGCGAAAGAGTCTCGACCGCGCCGACTCCGACGTCGGCCACCGGCACGATGCCGGACGGGTCCGGCCGCCGGGCCTACTCACCCGCGGCAAAGTCGGCGTAGGCGTCGGCGAGCTCGGCAAACCCGGTCGGCACAGCCGGAATCGCTGCGGTCGACGGCCCTGTGGAGCGCCAGGGTGATCGGATCCGCGGCATCGAAGTCCATTTCGGCGATCGACAGCGGCAGCACCTCGGGGGGATGCATGCGCCACTTCGCGCTTCGGCGCCGACGGAGCACCTCCAGTGATGCCACCGGCAGCAGTTCGGGCCGCTCGGTGCCGGGCTGACGCCCGGAAAGGTCCAGGCACAGCGCCGGGCGAGCTGCTCACGTCTCTTCCTGGGCGGCCCGGCTCGACCCGCCATCGGACTGCACGGTCGAGGTGCGATCTCAGCAGACGTCGGCGCGCTTCGACAGCTCCGCTCTCCGTCCGGCGCGCATCTCCCGGAAGAGCCGTGGGCGCATGCAACCCGGCGGCCTCGAGTGGGTCGCCGCGACCGACGTCCAGCGCCCCGGACGGCATCGGCCTGAGTCGCCGCTACCCGCACCCGAGTCCTCCCGACGACCGTCACGGGTCAGGTGCGGCGACCAGCTGCCGGGGTCACGGGATGTGCGTCAGGTGCCGGCCACCGCGGGTCGCAGGTGGACGACGTCCGCGGCGCTGTACGCGGTGCGCCTGCCGGCGTCGTCCCGCACCACCAACGCCCCGTCCGGTGCGACGTCCACCGCCAGTGCCGTGAGCTGCGCTCCTCCCGGCAGACTCAACCGCACCGTCGTTCCCACGGTCGAGCACCGGCGCAGGTACTCCTCCCGGAGCCCACTGGAGTCGACATCGCCGTCGGCGGCGACCCACCGGTCCAGCAGGTCCCCGAAGGTTTCCAGGGTCCGCGCCAGCAGCACCGGCCGATCCAGCCACGCCGGTAGCGCTGGGGCGATCGAGCCGGCCGGCGTGATCGCCCGCTCGGCGGAACCGGCAGGTTGGAAGGCGCCCTGTGCCGGCGCGGCCAGACCGCCCGAATCGGCCCGGTCGCCGTCGCCCAATTCGGCGTCGCCCGATTCGGCGTCGCCCGACTCGGGGTCGCCCGATTCGGCGTCGCCCGACTCGGGGTCGCCCGATCCGGGGTCACCCGAGATCGCCCGGTCGGCGGAGTCGGCGCTCACTCCACGGAGGTGCAGGAGTGGGGCACCCGCGAGCAGCAGGGACGTCGCATCGGCCCGCGGCAGCTCGTCCATGCTCAGCGACACGTTGATCCCGGCGCCGACCACGATCGCATCGTCGACCACCTCACCCAGGATCCCGGCGCACTTGTTGCCGTCCACGAGCACATCGTTGGGCCATTTCAGCCGGACCTGAGCCGGTGCCGCATCGCCGAGAGCGTGCTCGAGGGCCGCCGCGACGGCCACCCCCAGCAGGGCGCCGGTCCAGCCGCGCCGTTCCTGCGGCACTCGAGGCAAACGCAGGAGCGTGGAGAACATCAGGCCGGCGCCGGCCGGACAGAACCATTCCCGCCCGGATCGGCCCCGCCCGGTCCGCTGTTCCTCAGCCGTTCGCACTCGTCCCGACTCCGTCGACGCCGCCGCTGCGGCGAGATCGGCATTCGTGGAGCCCGTCACCGCCACCTGCTCGACCCGCCATCGCAGCGGCGCCGTCAGCAGGGCCGAGACCCGTTCCGGGTCGATAGGTCGTCGCGACGCGACGACGACCTCGGCGTCGGAACCAGGGGCAGGTGCGGTCATCCGGCCACCGTAGACAGTCGTGCCATCTCCCGGCCGACCCGCCGTTTTGTCCTCACAATCCTTTCCGTCCGGATTTGGTTAACTGGGTCTCACAATGCGCCCCGGGACCCTTCACCTGAGTAACCTCCACATCGTGAGTCGGTCCGCGGGCGCCCAGCACATCACTGCATCGACCCCGAACGGGGGTACTCCCGTGCGCAAGAATGCGCCGCACACCACGGCCGCCAAACTGGCCGATCTCGAACGGCGGATGGACGCGCACGTGCATGCCGCCTCGGCCAGCGCGGTGGAGAGACAACACGCGCGCGGCAGACTCACCGCCCGCGAGCGCATCGACCTGCTGTTGGACGAGGGCTCGTTCGTCGAGTTCGACGCCTTCGCCCGGCACCGCTCCACGAACTTCGGGCTCGCCGACAAACGGCCCTACGGAGACGGTGTGGTCACCGGGTACGGAACCGTCGGCGGCCGGAACATCTGCGTCTTCTCCCAGGACGTCGGCGTGTTCGGTGGTTCGCTCGGCGAGGTCTACGGCGAGAAGATCGTCAAGATCCTCGATTTCGCCATGCGCACCGGTCGTCCCGTCGTCGGGATCAACGAGGGCGGCGGCGCCCGGATCCAGGAAGGCGTTGTCTCCCTGGGCCTCTACGCCGAGATCTTCAAACGCAATGTGCACCTGTCCGGAGTGGTGCCGCAGATCTCGCTGATCATGGGCGCCAACGCCGGCGGGCATGTCTATTCCCCCGCACTCACCGACTTCGTGGTGATGGTCGACCTGAAATCGCAGATGTTCATCACCGGGCCGGATGTCGTCCGCTCGGTCACCGGAGAGGAGGTCACTCTCGAGGAACTGGGCGGGGCGAGAACGCACAACACCCGGTCCGGCGTCGCGCATTACCTGGCCCGGGACGAGGCTGACGCCATTTCCTACGTGCAAGACCTGCTCGGATTCCTGCCCTCGAACAACCTGACGATGCCGCCGGTGTTCGCTGATGAGGTGCAGAGCGAGGTGCTGGACACCGATCTCGCACTCGACACGCTGATTCCGGACGCGCCGAACCAGCCGTACGACATGACCGACGTCATCAACGCGGTGCTCGATGACGGTGAATTCCTTCAGGTCCACGAGTTGTTCGCGCAGAACGTCATCGTCGGATTCGGCCGGGTCTCCGGGCGATCCGTCGGGGTCGTCGCCAACCAGCCCATGCACCTGGCCGGCACGCTGGATATCGACGCCGCGGAAAAGGCCGCCCGCTTCGTCCGCACCTGCGACGCGTTCAACATCCCGGTGCTGACCTTCGTCGACGTCCCGGGTTTCCTGCCCGGCACCGACCAGGAGTGGAACGGCATCATCCGGCGCGGCGCGAAGCTGATCTACGCCTATTCCGAGGCCACCGTTCCGCTGGTGACGATCATCGTCCGCAAGGCCTACGGCGGGGCGTACGACGTGATGGGTTCCAAGCACCTCGGCGCGGACGTCAACCTGGCCTGGCCGACGGCGCAGATCGCCGTCATGGGCTCGGCAGGTGCGGTGAACGTGTTGTACCGCAAGGAGTTGCAGGCGCAGGCCGCGATCACCGGCGAGTTCAGCCCGGAGGTCGCGGCGCTGCGGGCCCGGCTCGAGCAGGAGTACGAGGACACCCTGGTGAACCCGTACATGGCGGCCGAACGCGGCTACGTCGACCAGGTGATCAAGCCGTCGGCGACCCGGATGATGATCACCAACGCATTGCAGGCTCTGGCCGATAAGCGGCAATCGCTGCCGCCGAAGAAGCACGGGAACATTCCACTGTGAGCGAGCGAAACAGCATCGACGCGGTGAGCGAGCGAAACAGCATCGACGCGGTGAGCGAGCGAAACAGCATCGACGCGGTGAGTGCGCACAGCACCCCCGCGGTGAGCCGGCGAAGCGGCATCAATCCGCAGGTGTCCCGCGGCGCCGACGGGCCTGTCGAGACCGCGCACGGGGGCGGCGCCGGATTCGTCGACGGGGCCGGCGCTACCGCATCGACCGGCGCTGCCCGCCCGGGCGTCGCGACGGCAACCGGACTCGCAGGTACGGGCCGGGGACAGCAGCGCGGGACCGCGCCGAACAAGCCTTCACCCTCCACCGCCAGTCGCGAGCGCAACGACCACGATGCGGCCACCGTGCTGGCCGTCGTGCTGGCGATGACCGGCCACCCCGGCGCCGGCGAGACACCATCGAATTCCGTGCAGTCCGTCTGGAACGACCCGTCCTTCCGGCTGGGCGCCGTGCATCCCTCGCCGGTGGCGTGGTGGGCATCGGCGATGCCGCGATGACTGCGTTGCTGCTCGCGTCGGCCTCCCCGGCCCGACTCGCGGTGCTGCGGACCGCGGGTCTGGAACCGCTGGTCACCGTCTCCGGGGTCGACGAGGATGCCGTGCTCGCCGCTCTCGCCGACGCCGACGCCGAGGAACGGATCCGCGCGCTCGCCGAGGCCAAGGCCGACGCGGTCGCCGCCCGGCTCGCCACCGGAGCGTTACCCGGGGTCGCCGCTGACGACGTCGTCGTGGTCGGTTGCGATTCGATGCTGCTGATCGACGGTGAGCTGCAGGGCAAGCCGGACAGCCCCGAGCAGGCGAAGGCGCGGTGGCGGCAGATGGCCGGCCGGGATGGCGTGCTGATCACCGGGCACGCCGTCCGTCGGGTGTCGGACGGCAGCGTGGCGGCCGAGGCCTCGGACACCCGTTCCACGGTGGTCCGGATGGGGCGGCCGACCGATGCCGAACTGGACGCCTACATCTCCACCGGTGAGCCGATGGCGGTGGCCGGGGCGCTGACGATCGACGGGTTCGGCGGCTGGTTCGTGGACGGGGTGGACGGCGACCCGTCGAACGTGCTCGGCCTGTCCTTGCCGCTGACCCGCGAGCTGTTGCAGCGGGTGGGCGTCCAGGTCACCGACCTGTGGCGGGTCCCCGCACCGCCGACCGCCACACAGCCGACCACCACACAGCCGACCGCCACACAGCCGACCGCCACACAGCCGACCGCCACACAGTCGGCCGCCACACAGCCGACCGCCACACCGGCGACCACCACACAGTCGGCCGCCGCACAGCCAGCCACCGCACAGCCGACCACCGCACAGTCGGCCACGGCACAGTCGGCCACCGGCTCCGTCGAAGCCGGCCGGCAGCAAGCGCCGACAGCCTCCGGCCCATCAGATCTCGATAGTCCTAGCCGCCGCTCTACCTGAAGGGGTGCCCGTGCACACCGTCCTGATCGCCAACCGCGGCGAGATCGCCGTCCGGGTCGCCCGTGCCTGCCGTGACGCGGGCCTGACGTCGGTCGCGGTGTACGCCGACCCCGACCGCGACGCCCTGCATGTCCGCACCGCCGACGAGGCCTACGCCCTCGGCGGGTCGACACCGGGAGAGTCCTATCTCAACGTGGCCAAGCTGCTGGATGTCGCAGCCAGGGCCGGCGCCGACGCGGTTCATCCGGGCTACGGCTTCCTGTCCGAGAACGCCGAGTTCGCCCAGAAGGTCATCGACGCGGGGCTGACCTGGATCGGGCCGAGCCCGCAGGCGATCAGGGATCTCGGCGACAAGGTCACCGCGCGGCACATCGCGATGCGGGTCGGCGCGCCGCTCGTTCCGGGAACGTCGGAGCCGGTGTCCGGCTACCCCGAGGTGATCGCGTTCGCACGCCAGCACGGCTTGCCGGTGGCGATCAAGGCCGCGTTCGGCGGCGGTGGACGCGGACTCAAGGTGGCCCGGACGATCGAGGAGATCCCGCACCTGTACGAGTCTGCGGTGCGCGAGGCCGTCACCGCGTTCGGCCGTGGGGAGTGTTTCGTCGAGCGCTACCTGGACCGGCCGCGGCACGTGGAGGCGCAGGTCCTCGCGGATCAGCACGGCACCGTCATCGTTGTCGGCACCCGCGACTGCTCGCTGCAGCGCCGCTACCAGAAGCTCGTCGAGGAGGCGCCGGCGCCGTTCCTCAGCGACGACCAGCGGACCCGGATCCACTCCGCGGCGCGGGCGATCTGTGTCGAGGCCGGATACCACGGCGCCGGCACGGTGGAGTTCCTGGTCGGCCAGGATGGCTCCGTCTCCTTCCTCGAGGTGAACACCAGACTGCAGGTGGAGCACCCGATCTCGGAGGAGACCTCGGGAATCGACCTGGTGCGTGAGCAGTTCCGGATCGCCGACGGCGAGAAGCTCCGCTGGACCCACGATGTCCGGCCGCGCGGACATTCAATCGAATTCCGGATCAATGGCGAGGACCCGGGCCGCGGTTTCCTGCCGGCACCCGGCACCGTGACGAAGTTCGTGCCCCCGTCGGGCCCGGGGGTGCGGGTCGACGCCGGCGTCGAAACCGGCTCGGTGATCTCCGGCGACTTCGACTCGCTGCTCGCGAAGATCATCGTCACCGGTGCCGACCGGCAGGAGGCGCTGGAACGGTCGCGCCGCGCACTGGCCGAGATGCAGGTCGAGGGAATGGCCACGGTGCTGCCGTTCCATCGGGTGGTGCTGGACGATCCGGCGTTCACCGCGGAGAACGGCGTGTTCGACGTGCACACGCGGTGGATCGAGACGGAGTTCGTCAACACCATCGAGATGTTCCCGACGCCGATCGCCGTGGAGGCGCCGGCTGCCGCCGGTCCGCTGCGGGAGTTCGTCGCGGAGGTCAACGGTCGTCGGGTCCGGGTGGGCCTGCCCGCGGAATTGGTGACGGCGGGTGCGGGGCGGCCGTCGGCGGCCGGCCGCAGCAAGCGTTCGAGGGTCGCCCATGCCGTGCCGCTGCCGACGAAGGGCGCCGTGGTGGCCCCCATGCAGGGCACCGTGGTCAAGGTCGCCGTCGCTGCCGGGGACTCCGTCCGGGCAGGTGACGTCATCGCCGTCATCGAGGCGATGAAGATGGAGAACCCGATCACCGCGCATCACGACGGCAAGATCACCGCCGTGAAGGTGGAGGTCGGTGGGAAGGTGACCGCGGGTGCGGTCGTCGCGGAGATCGCGGAGGTCGAAACCGACGAAATCCAGGAGGAATCGGTCATCGACGTCGAGTGATCCGCCCGGACAGGAAGCCGCACAGAGCTTTCGGCGACTGCGCGGGCGCTTGCGCTGCCAAGCGGCTTACAGTCGAGGGGTGAGTACTCCAGCCTCCGGTTCCGACCCGATGAAGATCAGGGTCGGCGACGCAGAACGCAACTCGGCGATGGACGCCCTCGGGGAGCATCTGTCGTCAGGCCGGATCGACCTGGACGAGTTCGGCACCCGTTCTGCGCAGGTCAGCCAGGCGCGCACGGTGGGCGATCTGCGGGCGCTGTTCGTGGATCTGCCGGCGCCGCACCCGAACCTCCCCGGCCCGGCCCCGGTTCCCGCGGTGTCGGCGCGTCCGGACGTCCGGGCGACCCCACCCGGGGACGCACCGGCCAGGGTGGACGAGCGGACCCCGGCCCAGCGGATGGCCTCGTTCGCGATCGCCGCCTCCGGGATCGTCGCGGCCGTGCTGTTCTTCGCGCTCCGACTGCCCTGGTACATCTTCCTGCTGCCGGCCGTCATCGGCGTGCTCACCAGCGCGGCCTGGGGCGGGGACGGTCGGCGGCGCTGAGCGCTGCTCGGCCTGATCGTCCCACCCCGACACCGTCACTGCGCTCCTTCCCGTTCGGGATCGACCACCCGCAAGAACCGCCGGCGGCGGTGCCGATGGTGGCCCAAAGGCACCAGCGTGATGGTGGCGTCCGATGAGGTCCGTCCTTCGAGTGATGCTTTTGTCCGGTCCGCCCTGGAAGAATTGAGCGGTGCCGGGAATTGCCGCGCACATTCGGCCGGGGGGCTGCCAGCCGTGATGCACGGGGAGCATTGCGCGCATTGTCATTCCTTTCCGTCCGCATGTGCCCGCGACCTCCCGCCACGTCCGGGACGGCACCTGCCGCCCGGATCACCCACGGCGGTCGAGTGACGACCTCTCTGCGGAAGATGGTGTGGCGCCGACATGAAAATCAGCCTGAGAGGCACCACGGCCGCGCTCACCCGGGCCGCGGTTCTCACCGTCGCGTTGATCGTGACGACGGTGTCGGCCGGTCAGGCCGCATCCGCGGCCCCGTCGGCGGCGGTCGCGGCGACCGCCTCGAGCCACCGGGCGGCTCCGCCGGCGATCGGGAACGTCAGTTCGCCGGCCGCGACAAGCCCCTCGTTCCGGACCTCCGCTGCGGCCGAGAGTTACTGGACGGCAAAGAGAATGGCCACCGCGATCGCGCCGCCCGTCACGACTGTCAGCCGCTCACCGGTGATCGGCAGCGTCGCACCGGAGCCACCCGTCGTGGTGGGCCAACTCACCACGATCCCGGCGACCCCCGGGACCCTGCCGGCGACCAAGTCGGAACGGCTCAAGGCGAAGGTGACCCGGCCGTACACGAATCGTCCGGACCGGCTGAACGGCAAGGTGTTCTTCAGTGAGGGCGGGGTGGACTACGTGTGCTCCGGCACCGTGGTGAACAGCACCAACAAGGACATGATCGACACCGCCGGGCACTGCGTCAGCGACGGCGCCGGCAGTTTTGTCAGCAACTGGGTCTTCGTTCCCGGCTACGCCTCCGACCCCAACAAGGGAAACCTCGGAATGTATCCGTTCGGCATCTGGACGGCCCGCGAATTGACCACCACGACCCAGTGGCATTATTACGCCAACATCAAACAGGACCTCGGATACGGGATCGTGGCGCCCCTGGGCAACCGGCACATCGCCGACTACCTCGGCGGGCAGGGCGTCCTGTTCAACTCCCCGAGAAATCAGGTGTACAGCGCCTTCGGCTATCCGCAGGCGCACCCGTACAACGGTCGCGACCAGCGGGTGGCAGTGTCACGGTGGCTCAGCAACGATTCGCTCCTGGGCAACACCCCGGGGCCGGAGACGATGCAGATCTCGTCCGACCTGACCGGCGGCGCGAGCGGCGGCGGTTGGGTCGTGGGTATCTCCTCCAGCACGGGGCTGGGACAGGTTGCGGGACACAACAGCTACCGGTACGTCGGCGGTTCGCACACCAATGCCCGCCGCATGTACAGCCCGTACTACGGCACCGAGGCCCAGGCGCTGTACATCTACACCCAGCTGCTGTGAACACGCGTGGGGCGGTGCCCACCGCGCCAGGGGAATGCCCGCGACGGCGCCACCGGGACCCCGGCATTCTGCTGGCTTGACTTCGAGCGTCGTTCAGGTGTCCGGTAGGACGATGACGACGACCGTACCGGCAGCCGGCGGTACCAGCCGCTCCGGCGTCGGAGCACGACCCGACGGCACACGATCCGACATGGGGCCGGGCGCCGTCAGCCCGGACAGCCGACCCGGCACCGGGCTGACCATCGCCGAGGCAGCCCGTCGATGCGGTCTGACGACCCATACCCTGCGGTACTACGAACGGGACGGGCTGCTGCTGGAAGCCGTCGGCCGTGCCTCCACCGGGCATCGGCGGTACAGCGACAGAGATCTCAGCTGGATCCTGCTCATCACCCGGCTCCGGGCGACCGGCATGCCGATCCGGGACATCCGCGCCTACGCGGCCCTGTGTCGGGCCGGCGACGGCAACGAGACCGAGCGCCTGACGTTGCTCCTCGCACACCGGGACCGGGTCCTCGCCGAACTCGCGGCCACCACCGCGCACCTGAGCGCCATCGACGGCAAGATCGGCATCTACCAGGACCGGCTCGACCGCCAAGTCCGATCGACCGGCTGACCGCGACTCCTGACCGCGACTCCTGACCGCGACTCCTGACCCGAGCCCGCTCGAAGGCCAACGGTGGCCACCCGAGTGATGTCGCCCACCCGAGTAATGTCGCCCACCCGATTGATGACGCCCACCTGGTCCCGCCACCCGATTGATGTCGCCCGCCTGTTGCCGCCACCCGATTGATGTCGCCCGCCTGGTGCCGCCACCCGACTGATGCCAGCCACCCGACCGATGTCGCCACCCGACTGATGCCACCCCGACAACATCGACGGGCGCCCACACCACACCGGCACCCGCTCGCGGCTGACCGCAACCAGGACTGAGACGACGACCGCCTGCTCCGATGGGTGCGGCGAACCTCCGGGAGGTTCGGCTGCCTGTTCTGATGTGTGCCGCGAACCCCCGAGAGGTTCGGCTGCCTGTTCCACCGATGGCGCGCCCCGGCGACAAGTTCGCCCGCTCGGTGCGTACCGGTGCCGCGCGCGGCCATTTCCGGATCCCTCACCGCGGGCCATCCACACATTCCGGCGGACTCCCGGGCAACGTTGTCCCGCGAACACGGCCGCACCGGAAATTGACAATGAGTGATTTTTTCGTCCCTTTCGGGTGTCTCGAAGGTGGTCAGTCATCCGAGTGATGTTTTTTTCGGCACTGTCTGTGACACTTCAACGGTGCGGGGGGCGATTCGCACACTCGGCCGGGGGGCCGGTCATCCGGTGGTCCGCAGCGTGCACGACGTCCTGGCGTTGTCTTTCTCCCTTGCCTGCGTGTTGCCGCCCCACGTTTCAACGATTCGGCACCCACCGGTCGCCCGGTTCCCCGGGCGGTTGTTTCACCGCTCCACTCAGGGAAAGTTGTGGTCACCGACATGAGAATCGGTTCGAAAAGCAAGACGGCAGCGTTGGCTTTGGTCACGTTCCTGTCGTTGTCGATGGTGACCGCCACGTCGGCGTCCGCAGGCGACGCCGCTGCGGCCGCGCCGGTGGTGGTGGCGGCCGTCGCCAGCCGGACCGCTCATTCCGACGCGCCCGCCGAGGGGAATGTCAGTGCCCCTGCAGCACGGACCGGGAGCACCGGATCCGGCACCGCGACGATGCGTTCCTCCGGCACCGCGGCAAGTGCCGAGACCTATTGGACGGCAGCGCGAATGACCCGAGCCGTGGCGCCACGCACCGCGGTCGCAATTGCGGCGGCGACCTCGACTGCGGCGGCGGCCTCGACTGCGACCGCCACTGCGGCGGCGACCGCGACCAGTCCGGCCGGCCGGACCACTCCGGCACCATCTTCGTCGAAGGGCGCTCCGATCACCAAGATCCCGGCTGCTGCCGGAACGTTGGTGGCCGCAAAACCGGAACCCCTGCGCGCACTGGTGACCCGGCCGTACACCAACCGGCCCGACCGATTGAACGGAAAGATCTTCTTCACCATGGCTGGGGTGGATTACGTCTGCTCGGGCACGATCGTGAACAGCCACAACAAGGACATGATCGACACCGCCGGGCACTGCGTCAGTGACGGTGCCGGCCATTTCGCGACCAACTGGATTTTCGTCCCGGGATATGCGTCCGCACCAAAGGGGGGAAATGCCGGCAGGTTCCCCTACGGCGCCTGGACCGCGCGCGTGCTGACGACGACCGCCCAGTGGCACAACTACGGAAACCTCAAGCAGGACGTCGGCTACGGGGTCGTCGCACCCCTGACCAAGGGTCACATTGCCGCCTATCTGGGCGGGCAGGGCAGCCTCTTCAACGCCTCCAGAAATCAGTCCTTCAGCGCCTTCGGTTATCCGCAGGCAGCACCGTTCAACGGACAGGACCAGCGGGTGTCGGTCTCCCGACGGGTCGGGGACGACTCAGTGGTCGGCGGGCTCGCCGGACCGGTGCCGCTGCGCATCCAGTCCAATCTCACCGGCGGAGCCAGTGGCGGAGGCTGGATCGTCGGCATCTCGGCGACCACCGGACTGGGGAATGTGAACGGCCACAACAGCTACCGTTACGTCAGCGGTGCGACGGCGAATGCGAATCAGATGTACAGCCCCTACTACGGCAACGAGGCGCTGGCGCTGTACAACTACACCAAGAATCTCTGAGGGCCGCCGGCTGGCAGCCTCGTCGGATGCCCTTGACTTCGAGCGCGCTCGAAGGGCGAAGCTCGTCACATGACAACGACGAACACCGCTACGAGCACCGAACTCGGCGCCCGCACCCTCGGCTCCACGTCCAACGGCAGTGAACTGACCGTATCCACGGTGGGTCTCGGCTGCATGGGCATGTCGGAGTTCTACGGGACGATCGACGAAGGCGAGGCGGTCCGCACCATCCATCGCGCACTCGACCTCGGAGTGACCCTGCTGGACACCGCCGACATGTACGGCCCGTTCACCAACGAGCGGCTGGTGGGCGGAGCCATCGCCGGGCGGCGCGACAACGTTGTGCTGGCAACCAAGTTCGGCAACGTCCGCGACCCCGAGAACCCGGGGGTGCGCCGGGTCGACGGCAGCCCGGCGTACGTCCGCTCAGCCTGCGACGCGAGTCTGCAGCGGCTCGGAGTGGACCACATCGACCTGTACTACCAGCACCGGGTGGACAAATCCGTGCCGATCGAGGACACGGTCGGTGCCATGGCGGAGCTGGTCCGGTCAGGAAAGGTGCGGCGACTCGGGCTGTCCGAGGCATCCGCGGCCACCATCAGGCGGGCGCAGGCCGTCCACCCGATCACCGCGCTGCAGACCGAATACTCGCTGTGGACGCGGCACATCGAGGCCGAGATCCTACCGACCATCAGGGAACTCGGCATCGGCCTGATCCCGTACTCACCGCTCGGCCGTGGGTTCCTGACCGGCACCATCACCTCGACGGAATCGCTGGCGGCCGACGACTTCCGCCGGCTGAACCCCCGGTTCGCGGGCGAGGCGTTGCAGGCCAACCTGTCGCTGGTGGACCGGGTGCGGGCCATCGCCGAGCGCAAGGGCATCACCGCCGGTCAGCTCGCACTGGCCTGGGTGCTGGCCCAGGGCGAGGATGTGGTGCCGATCCCCGGTACCAAGCGGGTGCGCTACCTCGAGGAGAACGTCGCGGCGGCGTCCGTGCAGGTCACCGCCGAGGACCTCGCGGAGTTGGCGGCGGCGTTCCCGGCCGACGCCGTGGTCGGCGAGCGGTACCCGGACATGTCGACCATCGACCGCGCGAGCTGATCCGCCCGGACCTGACTGCGTACCGTTCGGGGCTTCGAGGGCCCGCCGGACCCTGCGTTGCTGCCGCCCGCGCTGCCGCCTCCGTGCGGTGAACGCACGGCCGGTGGACACGGAGTCCGGCGGCTCGACCGGTCAACCCAGCCGGTCACCCCACCACGCCCAGCGCCGGTGCGGTCGACCCGCCCGGCAGGCGCAGCGTTTCGGCGACTGCGTCGGCCGGACCACGGGGACGACGGCTCGTCAGGCCACCGGTGAGGTGATCAGATCCCGCACCTCGGGCGCCTCCAGCCGGACCTTCTCGGCCGAGGCGTCGTCCGGTTCGGTTTGCGACCTGCGTTCGGCATCCACTCGTGCCTGGTAGATCTCCACCTCGTGTGCGGCCTGCGCATCGGACCAGCCGAGCACCGATGACATGATCTCGGCGACCCGCCGCATCGACTCTGTTCCGCGATGCGCGTACTCGATCGAGATCCGGGTCCGCCGGGCCAACACGTCCTCCAGGTGCAGCGCGCCCTCGTGGGTGACGGCGAACAACGCCTCCGCCTGCAGGTAGTCCGGTGCGCCGGGAATGGGCTCCAGCAGCGAAGGGTCGTGCGCGGCGGGGGCCAGCAGCTCGTGGATCTCGGAACCGTACCGGTCCAGTAGGTGCCGGATCCGGTACGGGTGCACGCCGTGCTGCTCGCCGAGCCGATCGGCCTGGTTGACCAGCGCCTGGTAGCCCAGCGCACCCACCAACGGCACGTCCTGCGTGCACGACGGGTTGATCCGGCCAGGCAGGTCCTCCGCCGCGGCGTCGACCGCGTCGGCGCCCATCACCCGGTACGTCGTGTATTTGCCGCCGGCGATGCCGACCAGCCCCGGCGCCACCCTGGCCACCGCGTGCTCCCGGGACAGCTTCGAGGACTGGTCGCTCTCCCCGGCCAGCAGCGGACGGAGACCTGCGTAGACGCCCTCGATGTCGTCGTGGGTCAGTTCCACGGCGAGCACCTTGTTGACATGGTCGAGGATGTAGTCGATGTCGGACTTCGTCGCCGCCGGATGCGCGAGGTCGAGATTCCAGTCGGTGTCGGTGGTCCCGATGATCCAGTGCGCCTTCCACGGAATGACGAACAGCACCGACTTCTCGGTCTTGAGGATGATGCCGCTCTCGGAAGTGATCCGGTCCCGCGGCACCACCAGGTGCACGCCCTTGGAGGCGCGGACCTTGAACCGGCCACGGCCACCGGAGAGCCGCTGCAACTCGTCGGTCCACACGCCGGTCGAGTTGATCACCACCCTGGCCCGGACGTCGGTCTCCGCGCCGGTCTCGACGTCGCGGACCCGGACGCCGGCGATCCGGTCGGACTCCTTGAGGAAGCCGATCACCTGGGTGGAGGACCGGACGACCGCCCCGTAGGACGCTGCGGTCCTGACCACCGCGAGGGTGTGCCGGGCGTCGTCCACCTGACCGTCGTAGTACTTGATCCCGCCGACCAGCGCGTCCCGGCGCAAGCCCGGGACCAGCCGCAGGGCACCGGCGCGGGTGAGGTGCTTGTGTCCGGGCACCGATCGGGCCCCGCCCATCGTGTCGTACATGATCAGCCCGGCGCCGACGTACGGCCGCTCGATCACGTTCTTGGACAGCGGGTAGAGGAACGAGACCGGCTTGGCCAGGTGCGGGCAGATCTTGGTGAGCATCAGCTCGCGTTCCCGCAGCGCCTCCCGGACCAGCCCGAACTCGAACATCTCCAGGTATCGCAGGCCGCCGTGGAACAGTTTCGACGAGCGCGAGGACGTGCCGGAGGCGATGTCCCTGGCCTCGACCAGCGCGACCGAAAGGCCACGGGTCACCGCGTCGAGGGCCGCGCCGGCGCCGACCACACCGCCGCCGATCACCACCACGTCGAAGGTCTCATTGCCCAGTCGCTCGAAGCTCGCCGCCCGCTGCTCCGGTCCGAGCGTCGCACTGGACGGCCGGGCCGTTGTGCCGCCGTTGTCGTGGGTCATGTCTGTGACGTCCCTCCCAGTCGGTGGCGTCCCGACAGGTGGCCCTGGTCCTGCCGCCGTGCCCGATGCGGCATCCGTCACGGCCGCCGTGACCGTCGCGGTGCACCGCAATTTCTCGGGATGTCCGATCAGGGCGTTTCGGGGCGCCGGAACTCACGTTACCGGCGCATTTCCGCGGCGCAACCGCTGCGGTCGGACGACCCTCGGCGACGTCGTCGGGGCGTAATCCCTACGGCATGGCCCTGATGCCGACCGAATTCGTCGGACAGGCCTAGATGCTCTCGGCGTCGGTGTGCATCATCCGCCGGCCGAGTTCGGTGATCGAACCGGACAGCGACGGGTAGACCCTGAAGGTGTATGCGAGATCTTTGACGGTCAGCGATTCTGCACGGCAACGGCGATCGGCAGGATGAGTTCGGAGGCCTCCGGTGCGACCACGACACCTCCGATGACGATCCCGGTCAACCGTCGGGCGATGATCTTGATGAAGCCGTCCTCCAGGCCCAGCATCTTGGCCCGGGCGTTGGTCGCCAGCGGGATCGTCATCACCCGCGAGGGCGCCTGGCTCCTTTCCGCCTCCACCTGCGAGTATCCGACGGTGGCGATCTCCGGATGGGTGAACACGTTGGAGCACACCGTCTTCAGCCGGAGCGGAGCGACGCCCTCGCCCAGCGCGTGCCACATCGCGATCCGGCCCTGCATGGCGGCCACGGAGGCCAGCATCAGCACACCTGTGCAGTCGCCGGCGGCGTAGATCCCGGGCACCGCCGTCCGCGACACCTGGTCGACCTCGATGAAGCCACCCTTGTTGAGCCGTGACCCCGACTCTGTCCAGCCCATGCCGCCGGTGTTGGGTACGGCGCCGACCGTCATCAGCGCATGCGAGCCGCGCACCTCCCGGCCGTCCTCCAGGGTGACGACGACGCCGTCGCCTCCCGGCGCACGGACTTCGCCCTGGCCCGCCTGGCCAGCGTGCTGCCCCTGGAGGAGAAGACCTTCTCGATCACGGCGGCGGCGTCGGCATCCTCGCTGGGCAGCACCCGGTCCCGGCTGGACACCAGCGACACCTTCACGCCCATCTCGGTGTAGGCGGAGGCGAACTCCGCGCCGGTGACGCCGGAACCGATGACGATCAGGTGCTCGGGAAGTTCCGGCAGCGAGTACACCTGCCGCCAGGTGAGGATCCGCTCCCCGTCCGGGATCGGCGTCCGGCAGGATCCGCGGCGTGGCGCCGGTCGCGATCAGCACGACGTCGGCTGTGTAGCTCGGTGACGGCGCCGTCCGGGCCGGTCGCCGTCGACCCGATGTGAGGCCCGACCCGGCTGCGTATCGGACAGCGCGGCCGATGCCGTCGACCAGCGTGACGCCGTTGGCGCCCAGAGTGGCTGCGGATGTCGGCGGACTGCGCCAGCGCGAGCCCGGCCACCCGGCCCGTGCACGACGGACACGTCGACGCCGACCTTGTCCGGGTCCACCATCACGCCCAGGCTGTCCGCCGCGCGGACCGAGGTGCGGCCGCCGGCGGAGGCGATGAAGGTCTTGGACGGAACGCAGTCGGACAGCACGCAGGCGCCGCCGATCCCGTCCCGCTCGATCAGCGTCACCTCGGCGCCGTACTGGACGGCGACCAGCGCTGCCTCATAGCCCGCCGGGGCCGCCACCCATGATCACGATCCTGGTCACGCAGCAACCGTAGTCCGGCGGATGCGGCCGTCCCGCTGCTCGTGTCCGATCTGCACCCGCTGCCCGCTACGCTCTGCTGCCATGGCGTTGTACGCGGCCTACGGGTCCAACATGGACCCTGCCCACATGCTCCAGCGCTGCCCGTCCTCGCCGGTTGCCGGCACCGGCTGGCTGCCCGGCTGGCGTCTGACCTTCGGCGGTGAGGACCTGAGCTGGAACGGGGCGCTGGCAACCGTCGTCGAGGACCCCGATTCGTCGGTCTTCGTGGTGCTGTACGACATGGCCGATTCCGACGAGCGCACGCTGGACTCCTGGGAGGGTGCCGATCTCGGCCTCTACACGAAGATCCGGCTGCGGGTGCATACGCTGGACGGCGACATGCTCGCCTGGCTGTACGCCCTGCAGGCCTTCGAGGGCGGCCTGCCGTCGGCGCGTTACCTCGGGGTCATCGCCGACGCGGCGGAGGCCGCGGACGCGCCGGCGGAGTACGTCAACGACATCCGCAGTCGGCCGCATCAGGGAAACTGACGGCAACCTTCGGCACGGTCCGCGCTGATCGCCGACGCCGTCCGATCCGGTGCTACCGGATCCGGCGCCGGCAGTTTGCGGTCACTGATCAGAATCGCAGGGACAGAATTGGCTCAGTCGGATTCGGCCCTCACATCGTTGCCCAGCCCCTCGTCGACGGGCGAAAGGGCGACAGCGACATTGAATCGCTGCCCGACCGCGGACGAGCAGAGGCAGCCAGCATGGACGACAACGAGGTCTGGCAGCGCAATTCCAGCAGATTTCTCCCGGCATCGACGTGGTGCGCGCCGGGTCGTGAACGGCCGGGTCGGGACGGTCAGTGCCGCAGGGCCGCGATTGCCGTGTGCGCAAGCAGCCGGACGCCGGCGGCGATCGCCCGCTCGTCCACCCGGAACGCCGACGAGTGCAGGTCCACCTTCGGGCTCACGCCGTCCCAGACACCCAACCGGGCAAGGGATCCCGGCACCTGCTCGAGAAATACGGCGAAATCCTCGGCACCGGTGGACTGTTCGGCCAACCTGATCGCGTCCTCGCCCAGGGCGCTCTGCGCCGCGGCCGTCATGAGTTCGGTGGAGAACAACTCGTTGTTCACCGGCGGAACGCCACGGTGATAGGTGAGATCGAACGCACATTCGGTGGGCGCCAACAGCTCCGCGACCAGTTCCCGGACGAGCGGTTCGGCGGCGTCCCACGATTGCCGGTCCATCATGCGCAACGTTCCGCGGAGTTCGCCCGTTTGCGGAATGGCGTTCGCGGCCTCGCCCGAGCGAACCACGCCCCAGACCATGACGGCGGCGGCCCTGGGGTCGAGCCGGCGGGTGAGCAACGCAGGCAGCCCGGTGATCACCGATCCGAGCGCGTAAACCAGGTCCGCGGTCAGGTGCGGGCGCGAGGTGTGCCCGCCGGGCCCGAACACCCGCAGGTCGACCACGTCGGAGGTCGAGGTGATCGCACCGGCCTTGAGTCCGACCAGACCGGCTTCGAGTCGCGGATCGCAGTGCAGCGCAAAGAGTCTGCTGAGTCCGTCGAGACCGCCGGCGGCGATGACGTCGTGCGAGCCGCCGGGAAAGACCTCCTCGGCGGGTTGGAAGATCAGCCGGACGCGCCCACCCAGGTCCCCGGCCCGGCACAGTGCGCGGGCGACGCCCAACAGGATCGTCAGGTGCACGTCGTGGCCGCACGCATGGGAGACATCGGGCAGCGTGGACGAGAACGGGAGCCCACTGTTCTCCGTGATGGGCAGCGCGTCGATATCCGCGCGCAGGCCGACAATCGTGCCGCCCGAACCGATCTCGGCGATCACACCGGTCCCGGACGGGATCAGGCGCGCCTTGATGCCATCCGATTCGAGAACTCGCAAAATCAGTGCCGTGGTCGCCGATTCCTGGTGACCGAGTTCGGGATGGGCGTGCACCCGGCGGCGGATTCGGACCAGCTCCGGCAGTTCGGCGGCCAGCGTGTCGTCGAGCCAGGCTGGTCCGCAGCCCGCGGCCTGGTCGTCGACCCGCTCCGGGTCGGGCGCGCCCAGAGACGGCCCGGCCGGGTGGGGCAGGTTCGCATTCGACCCACCCGGGTGGGGCTCGATCGCACCCGGCTGGATCGGGTCCGGGCCTGCGGCGGCGGCGGCGGGGCCATTCTGCGGGGCGGTGTAGGCCATGCGCGCGCACTCCCCTTCTGCCCCGTGGGCCGCCGATCCGGGACGTGCCCCGGCACGCCGAAGCCCCGCCACAGCGCCGCGGGGATGGGAAGCATCGTAGTCCGCCGCCGCCACGCCGCGGACCGCCCGCAGACCGGACGGCGGCCGTGTGGTTGGGTGTCAGCTGACGGGGTGTGGGCGCGACGGTGAGTGGTCGGCGTGCGGAGCGCGACAATCACCGTTGCACCCATCGGCGACCGGGCAGCACCTGCGCAGGAGGTACCCGATGGGCGACGACGTCGCGGAAACGACCTATACCCGCGAGCAGCGGCAGGCCTACCGGGCGAAGGTCAGGCGGTGCCTGGACGTCTTCGAACGCATGCTCGTCGAGCACTCCTTCGACTTCGGCCAGCCGATGACCGGCCTGGAGATCGAGCTCAACCTGGTCGACAAGGACTGGCAGCCGGCGATGGCGAACGCCGAGGTACTCGAGGTGATCGCCGATCCCGACTTCCAGACCGAGCTCGGCCGGTACAACATCGAGTTCAACGTCAAGCCGCGGTCACTGTCCGGCGAGCTGATGCTGGACCTCGAGGAGACCCTGCGGAACTCGCTCGATCACGCGGAGTCCAAGGCCAACGAGATCGGCTCGGAAATCATCATGGTCGGCATCCTGCCGACCCTGCAGAGGGAACACCTCGACGGCGAGTGGATGAGCGCGAACCCGCGCTACCAGGCGCTGGACGAGGCCGTGTTCGCCGCCCGCCGGGAGGATCTCGAGCTCGACATCACCGGCGTCGAGCACCTGCAGATGTTCACCGACACGATCGCCCCGGAATCGGCGTGTACGTCCGTGCAGCTGCATTTGCAGGTCTCGCCCGCGGACTTCGCCGCCTGCTGGAACGCCGCGCAGGCCTTGGCCGGGCCGCAGCTCGCGCTCGGGGCGAACTCGCCGTTCCTGTTCGGCAAGAAGCTGTGGGCCGAGACGCGGACGGAGCTGTTCCTGCAGGCAACCGACACCCGTTCGCCCGAGCTGCAGAACCAGGGCGTCCGTCCGCCGGTGTTCTTCGGCGAGCGCTGGATCACCTCGATCTTCGACCTCTTCGAGGAGAACGTCCGGTACTTCCCGGCGCTGCTGCCGGAGACCACCGACGAGGATCCGGAGGCGGTGCTGGCGTCCGGCCGGGCGCCTCGTTTGCAGGAACTGCGGCTGCACAACGGCACCGTCTACCGCTGGAACCGCCCGGTGTACGACGTCGTCGACGGCACACCGCATCTCCGGGTGGAGAACCGGGTACTGCCGGCCGGGCCCACCGTCGTGGATGTGCTGGCGAACGCGGCGTTCTATTACGGCGCGCTCACCGTCCTCGCCAGCGAGGACCGGCCGGTGTGGACGAAGATGTCCTTCGACGCCGCGAAGGCGAATTTCGACTCCGGCGCCCGGTATGGGGTGGACGCGGTTTTCTACTGGCCCGGCTACGGCGAGGTCACCTGGGACGAACTGCTGCTGCGGCACCTGCTGCCGAAGGCGGAGGAGGGCCTGACCCGCTGGGGTGTGACGAAGGAAGCCCGCGACAGGTACCTCGGCATCGTCCGGGACCGCTGCAAGACCCGGCGCAACGGGTCCTGGTGGCAGTCGGAGACCGTGGCCGCGTTCGAGGCCCGCGGTCTGTCCCGGAGTGAGGCGCTGACCGAAATGCTCAAGCTGTACTCGAAGGGCATGCACGCGAACGAGCCCGTGCACACCTGGGAGGTTCCGGACTGAGCGCCGCACGTGATGTCGGAGCGAGTGACGGACCGAGCGGCCGGGCGAGCGGCGGACCGAGCCGCCGGGCGAGCGGCCGGGCGAGCGGGGGACCGAGCCGCTGGGCGAGCGGCCGGGCGAGCGGCGGACCGAGCCGCCGGGCGAGCGGCCGGGCGAGCGGGGAACCGACCCGCCTAGCGAGCGGAGAACCGAGCGCGGAGCGGGCGGCACGTCACACGCCGGACCGGGGGCGGAGACTCGGATGACCGCTCGGACAACGGCACCAGACCCGCACCGGCTCGCCGAAGAGGTGCTGTCCGGTTCACGCACCGCGCTGTCGCGGGCGATCACGCTGGTGGAATCGACCCGTGCCGACCACCGGGCGGCCGCCCGGGTCCTGCTGACCGCGATCGCGCAGGGTTCGACAATCGCGGCACGGGTGGGCATCTCGGGTGTGCCGGGGGTCGGCAAGTCCACCTTTGTCGAAGCCCTCGGCACGGAGCTCACCTCGCGCGGGCACCGGGTCGGCGTGCTCGCGGTCGACCCGTCGAGCACGCGTACCGGTGGCTCGGTGCTCGGCGACAAGACCCGGATGCCGACCCTCGCCGCCAACCCCAACGCCTACATCCGGCCGTCACCGACGGCCGGCACGCTCGGTGGTGTCGCGCGGGCCACCGCACAGACGATCACGGTGCTGGAGGGTGGCGGGTACGACGTGGTGCTCGTCGAGACGGTCGGGGTGGGCCAGTCCGAGACCACGGTCGCGGGGATGGTCGACGGTTTTCTGCTGTTGGGCCTGGCCCGATCCGGCGATCAGTTGCAAGGCATCAAGAAGGGCGTGCTGGAGATCGCCGACGTGGTCGCGATCAACAAGGCCGATGGCGACCGGGTGACCGAGGCGAAGGCCGCGGCCCGCGATCTGGCCGGGGCACTGCGGCTGGTCCGAGGCGGTGGCGGGGCCTGGCGACCGCAGGTGCTGACCTGTTCGGGGTTGACCGGCGATGGCGTCGGCGACGTATGGCAGGCGCTGCTGAAACACCGTGACTTCCTCGGTGCGGATGGGCTGTCGGCGAAGCGGGCCGAGCAGCGCTGGGAGCTCACCTGGGCGCTGGTCCGCGACGAACTCGAACAACGGCTGCGTCGAGCCCCGTCCGTCGTCGCTGCCGCCGGTCGGCTCCGGGCCGAGGTGCTGGCTGACACCACTCCCGCCCCCAGCGCAGCGGATGCGATCTTGCGAGCGTTCGACGAGGACTGACGACAGGTTCGAGCTGCTCGGTCGACGCCGCGCTCGGCACAGAATCGGTGCATGCGTACTCGGCGTTCGCTGGGAGATCCACGCTCGCCGCGGAGCCGTACTCCTATGGAATCCGCTCACGGCACGTTGGCCAGAGAACTCCCGTCTGTCCACGACTTGTTTCGCCGGCGAATCCGCTCACGGCACGTTGGGCAGAGAACTCCCGTCTGTCCACGACTTGTTTCGCCGGGGGATCCGCTCACGGCACCTTGGCCAGGGAACTCCCGCCTGTCTACGACGAATTGTCGTCGCCGAGAAATCCACCCTCGTCAGCGAATCCGACTCTGTCACCGAGCAAATGGTTCGTCAGGAACTGCGCGCCGACCAGTTCGCGGCGGTCACGAGATCAACGTCCGCCTCGGAATCCGCCCTGGTCAGGAATCCAGGCTCCCCGCAGGATTACCGGTGGCGGTCGGATCAACGACGCCGACCACGGTGACCTGTTGGCCGACCGCAATCCCACCGACGTCCACTCCGGTGTCGAGCGCGTACTCGTCGCGGTACCCGTCCTCGCTGGTCACCGCGAACCAACCGTCGGAAACCGTCACGACCCGTCCCCATTGCCACCGCCTGGTCTCCACCGTGCCGTCGGCGGCCACGACCGGGAACTCGCCGTGCAAAGGCCCCCTCGAGGGATCGCTGCCGTATTCGTCTCCCGGCCGGTTCGAGGTTTCCGCGACGTGCCAGGTGTAAGTTCCGCTGCTCAGCGTTGAGAACCGGCTCGGCGCTGCTGACGCACCTTGAGGCGACGCCTCAGCGGAGGAGGGTTTCGACGGGTTCGATGCGTCAGCCGTACGGACCGGCCCGACCACCAGTAGTGCGACAGCGGCCGCAACACCTGTGGAGCGCGACCAGCGTCGGCGCCGAAGCGTCAGATCCGGCGGCGGAGCACCCGGTGCAGAGGCTGCGGTTTCGACGGCGCTGGTACCCATGAGGGACGACCTCCCACGACGGTTGGGGTTTTGACTTCCCCTCACCGTCGTCGGCCAAGCTGTCCCCGCGCTGTGTGTCCGGCCCTGCTCGCCTGTGCAGGCTCGATGAGCCGAGCGACCGCGACGAAAGTGCGCGCGTGATCCGAGTGCGGGCCTGATCGGAGCGCGTGCAGGACAGGGTTGCAAGTTCCTCCGGCCGGTTCGGTGACCGGCCCGCCGACTGGGAAGCCGTACCCACTCCGTGTTCGGTGACCCGAGCTACGGCAGGAGCCGGTACCCCACCCCGGGTTCGGTGATCAAGTACGGCGGGTTGGCCGGATCGGGCTCAGTTCCGCAGCAGCTGCGCCACGTCGACGCCGCAGGTAGTGGGGTTTCGTACTCGTACGCGAGTGCTACACATCGGTCGACATCTGCTTCTTCGTCACCACTTCCCGGCCTGCCGGATCAGCAGCTCGACGGGTCACCGACGTGCTGGCCCATTTCGATCGCCCCGGCACCAGCAATGGACCCACCGAAGCGATCAACGGCCGGCTCGAACACCTGCGCGGCTCCGACCGCGGGTTCCGAAACCTCACCAACTACATCGCCAGATCACTACTGGAAGCCCGAGGCTTCAGGACCTCGCTACACCGTCAATTGGGATGAGCCATCAAGCGCGGTCCGCACCGAGGTCCACCAGGAACTCGGCGGTTGCGATACGTTGCACCGCTGAAGATGTCTAGGGAGCACCGCGTCCAACGGCTGCCCGAATCTCTAGCCAGCACTTCCACGCCGCAGGGTTTGGTGACGGCGAAACGAGGAGTGACAATCAGACGACCAGCAGCGCCGGAACAAATGGATCTGCGAGAGGCCAAGCAGAGCGAACATGTCGCAGATGGCATTGGCGCTGTGCCGTGCGACGCAACAGGTAGTGCGATAACGCCCTGGCTGGGCCGTTGCCAATCAACGACAAGCCCTGGCGGGAACATCGGCGAGGGCGGGCACGGCGATTTCAGGGGGACCAGCGGGCCGCGCGTTACCTCACTGCTGCCGATCGACGACCGTTCTCACTGATTCAGCAGGGTGGGGATGTGGTGGAACGTGTTGCGTCGCGGTGTTCGAGTCGGGTCCACCCAGGGTCCACCCCAATGCCGATAAGTTACGGAGCGCCGACTCAGCGATGCACATACTCTTCTTTAGCGAGTTAATCGGACGGTGATTTTGACCGCAAGCAAATTTGTGAGCCGCAGAAGGCTTTGACACGCTTGCGCTAGGACACCAAAGAACCTAGTTTCTCAGTATGACGGACCCGCCGAGTGTGGATTTGTTGGAGCCCGCCGGCAAACTCACTGACTTCATAGGTATAGGCGTCCTGACGAGCATCTTCCGCAGTGATCTTGTCGATGAAGTCATCAATTCCTGCGGCAAGAAGGAAACGCGCTCCCGCCTGCTGCCCGCTCGCGTGGTGGTCTACTACGTCCTTGCGTTAGCTCTGTTCTATGGTGACGCCTACGAAGAACTCATGCGCCGGCTCGTCGGCGGTCTGAAGGGTTTACGCAATTCGGAACGCGAATGGCGCATACCGTCCACTCCGGCGATATCTCAGGCACGGTCACGCCTTCGTGAGGCGCCGCTCAAGGAGTTGTTTCGGCGCGTAGCTGCCCCGCTCGCCCGCCCAGGAACTCAAGCTCCGTGGTTCCATGAGTTCCGGGTCCTGAGGATTGACGGGGTCGTGTTCGATCTTCCAGACACGCCTGACAACGCATACGATCTCGGACGGTCCCGGAACGATCTCGCTGCCAGCGCGTTTCCCCAGTTGCGAGTTGCCGGGACTTGGTCCAGAGTCCGGCACTCACGTCGATGATACGCATGACTGCTTCATTGGGCCCACGGTCCCTACGAGCGGGATTCGGAATCGTCGAACCAATGACTGACGTCCAGCCAGGCATTCTCATCCTGCGGATCGCGGCTTCTATGGCTACGACTTATCCAAGGCGTGTGTAGCAACGGATGCGCATACCTGGTGTGGAGAATGTCCCGACCGATTGATTTGCCAGTCAATGAGCCCTCCCCGTCGGCTCAGGGCCTACCTTCGGTAACTGGTTGTTCTCTAATCAATCTGCCGAGGACCACGAGCATGTATCAGAGCAGTTCCCTGCTGTTGGACATCGACGCTCTGGTCGTCGACCTAGTCGTCCGCGACGCGGCCGGCCTGCGGGTCGTGCACTGCTCGACCGAGCCACATCTGGCGGGCTGGCGCCCAGCTTGCGGCGCAGCAGTCCTCTCCACCTAGGCTCGGGTGATCGTCCCGCCCGCTGGACGTGCGTTATCGGTGTAGATCGGTCGATCCTGTTGTGGCTCAAACGGATATGGCGCTGCCAGTGCCTTCGGTGTGAGCGGAAGGTGTTCTCCGGTGCTCTGCCCTAGCAGATCCCCGCGCGGTCCCTGATCCCACCCGGGCCCGCCGCCGAGCAGCGTAAGCGATCAGCGAGCACACCCGGCCGGTGTCCGCGGTGGCCGCCGAGTTCCGCATAGACCGCGCATTCTCGCACGACCCGTTCGTGCGCACGCCGTGCGTGCTACACGATGCCCGCCTTCCATAACCGTTGTAGCCGTCTATAGAACCGCCGCGTCATCCGCACTAGGAGAGCACCTGGCTACCGGAAGTAGGCATGTCTACGTTCGAGAGCGGTCCGTCAGCTACCCGCTACGGCGACTGTTCGTGCAGGTCAATGGCCGCACCAGCGAGGTCCTCATCGCGTGAGTGCTGCGCAGGACCCGGACTGGCTCGCCTACATCACCCACGTGTCTATGTATACCAGCTCCACCTTCGCTCTCGTCGCTCGTCTCTCTTTGCCTCACGCCATCGTCGTCGTGTATCTCTTCCACCTGTCTCTCTGCCAACCCGGCGGTCACTCGAGTACTGGGGAAGAGCTGGCCTGGCGAGATCGTTCCCGGACCGTCCGTAATTTCGTCCCTTTATGTACCCCACCGTTGTCAGGCGTGTCTGGAACATCGAACACGACCCCGTCAATACTCATGACCCGGAACTCATGGAACCACGCACCTTGCGTTCCTGGGCGGGCGAGCGGGACAGCTACGCGCCGAAACAACTCCTTGAGCGGCGCCTCACTGATATCAAGCGTGGAAAGCTCCGTCGCCTAGATTCGCCATGAAATTCCGGTACGCGTCATTCGAGTTCCCAATTCCGTAATCCCTTCAGGGACCGCCGCACAAGCCGTCATCATGCTTATCACGACCTTGACGGATTGGACCCAGTCGCCGGCCATCGAACTGACGGCGCTATACAGCGAGACGTTGGGAGTTCGAGATCGGCCTTGATGCGAGCGAAACCCATCAGATGGGGCGGCCTCGGTTCCTTCGTGTCCAGGACCCCGGAGCTTCTTCGACAAGAAGTCTGGGAATTCCTGCTCATCCATTACGCCATCCGCGCCTTCATTCGAGAGGCCGCCGATGACATAGATCAAGACCCAGATCGACTATCGTTCATCCGAACATTGCGACGTCATTCGCCGCCAGTTTACAGACCAGGCGGGTTTTTCCCCCTCAAACACTGAAGGTCCCCACCCGGGCGACAATCGACGTCATCAATGAGAGGCTGAATCCAAGTTCGCCGGTACCGCTCCTACCCGCGGGTCGTCAAATGGTTCTCGGCTCAGAAACATCAGTCACCAAACGAGAGCATCACCTTCCATAACTCCGCGACAAAGAAGGCCCAGTGTGCTCTCGAGTCGGCCCCTTTCTAACTTATCGGCATTGGGGTCCACCCATGGTGGTGGGGTGTATTCGGGGACGCCGTCGGCGGCGAAGTGGATGGTCCAGTGGCCTCGGTGCACTTCGGTGTGGTGGGCGCGGCACAGGAGAGTTCCGTTGTCGTAGGCGGTTTTGCCGTGGTCGACCCAGAAGCCTATGTGGTGCGCATCGGTCCAGCCCGGGGGTCGGTCGCAGCCGGGGAAGGTGCAGCCTTTGTCGCGGAGGGCGATGGCCCGGCGGATCGCGGGTGGGAAGAGGCGGTTCGCGGTGCCGACGTCCAGGACCTGGGAGGCGGTGCCGAGGACGGCGGGGATGATCCGGGCGTCGCAGGCCAGCATCCGGGCCTGGGCGGCGGTGATCGGGCCGCCGTATTCCAGCACCGCCGACCGGGTCCCTGCCCGGCCGGGCCCGCCGGTCCCGGCCGCGCCGGACTGGTTCCCGCCGATGCCGATGCCGGTGCCGGTGCCGGGCCCGCTGGCGCCGGTGCTGCTCTCCTCCCCGCCGGTCCGAGGGCAGGGGCAGATCCCGCTGACCCCGCCGCCGACGCTTGCCCCGTTGACGCCGCCGCCGAGGAGGTCTTGCAGGGTCATGGTGACGGTGACGTGGGGGCGTTCCCCACCCTGGATGGGGGCGTCGCCGAGGTCGAGGTAGCGGCGGAGAGCTTCGATCAGCGCCTGCGCGCGGCGGGTCGGGGCCGGCCGCGGATCGAGGACCCACTTCCCACCCCGCCCGCCACCGCCACCGCCGTTACCGTGACCACCGCCAGCGCCGTTACCGCCACCGCTACCGCCGTTGCCGCCACCGCCGTTGCCGCCACCGCCGTTGCCGCCACCGCCGTTGCCGCCACCGCCGTTGCCGCCACCGCCGCTGGGGTTGTTGCTGCCGGTGGTGTCGTGGCCGGGGACGGGTTTGGACAGGGCGTCGATGACCTGGTTGATGACCTCCACGCTCAAATCGTCCAGTTGCCCGGTGAACCGGGTCAGCCCGGTGTTCGGGTTCCTGGTGCCGAGGGTGAACTCCATGTGATCGGCGGGTGGGTCCTCGTCGAAGTCCCGCCCGTCCTGATCCAGGGTCAGCAGGATGGTCCGGGCGAAGTTCGCGAACGGGGCCGGTTCACTGACCCGGCCCTGCCCGACGAGGTGTTCCTCGCACACCAACCGGGTCGCCTCGTCGACCCCGGCGGGCAGTTTGCTCATCGTGCCGACCACCGTGCGGGTCTGGGCGATGCCGATGCCACCCTCGTCGACGGCGTCGGCGAGCAGTGGCAGCACCGGGGGCAGTTCCCCACCGGAGGGCACATCCCTGGGCAGCACCACCGCCGCGGCCGCGACCAACGCCCTGGCATCACCGGGGGACACCCCCAGGGTGGTGCGCAGCAGGGCGGCGGTGGACGACGCACCATGCGCGGCGGCGATCCCACGGGTGTCGATCTCACCCGCCAAATGCACCTGCGCGGTGAACGCCAACCGCGCCACCATTTCCAGGTCCCGCGCCAACGCCAACAAATCCAGGTCCGGGACCTTCCAGAACTCGGTGTCCCGCACACTCATCAACCCGTCCCGAACAGCGTCCACCACCGCGACCGCGGCGGTGAAAACATCGGGCTCTGACATACAAAAACCGTAACAGGCACCACCGACAGTCCTCGTTCTCGGCGAACAATGTGGACAACCGGCCGCCACTGACCCCGCGGTTTTGCCGGGCAGCCGAAGCGCCCCTAGGAATTTGCTACTGAAAGTATTCCTCCGCAACGCTCAGTGAGGACACCCGTTGCGAGAGTGCGTATGTGGACAATCAGTGGGCAATTGCTGTGCTGAACTCAAAGTCCAACCGGCAATTCCGACGGACCGTTCTCCACCGATGAGACCAGCGGCAATGTCGGTGACGTCGATGGCTGCCACGCTGCCCGAGAGGTCGTCCGGCAGCGAACACCGGATCAAATGAACAGGGACTGGTGTATTTCGTGGGAACGACTTTGCCGTGCCCGCCGCCCGCCGAGCCGACGTCAACGTGCGGACTGGCTGCCGACGAATTCACCGACCATCAGAATTTCCCCAATCAGCTGAACGTGCGCGAGGTGCGCAGAATGCTTGGCTTCTTTCATGACGCAGGCCGACGTGCAGACCATGACCATGAAACCGAGCAACGTCAGGATCGGCGCCTGCCGGATCGACTCGCATATCACCAGCGGGGTTGTCGACGCCAAAGACAACGTCCGCAAGGACGGCAGTGTCAGCGGCAGCACCGGGAGCTACCAGGTGCCCTACCGGGTGATGCTGCCGCAGGAAAGCGACGTCACCAACCTCCCAGTCGCGGGCGCGACTTCGGCATCCCACGTCGCGTTCGCTTCGACGGAGGGAACCGCAGTTCCTGCTGCCCGGGCGGACCGCCGGGGGTCGCGGCGAGGATTGCCATTGCCGACGTAACCACTGTGCAGGGCTGTCCACTTCGAAGCTGACCGGAGAAATCACCCGGTGGGCAGCCACCCTCACCACGACTTCACCGATCGAAGTCATCGTGGACGCGCATGACACCGGTCAGGTGACCTTGCGCGGCGATGGACACCCGACACCTCGATCGGCGGCATTGACGGCTCGGACACCTCTGCCAAGTGGGCACCACCGCGTCGGACACGGTCATGTTTCACCCGAGCCTGCCCGCCAACGGCAGCTATCAGCTGCACGCACGCGGGACCGCGTCCGCCAACCGGGCCTCGGCCGCCCGCTACCCCGTCACCAACGCCGCTGGTCGCGGGACCACTGCCGCCGTCAATCACCAGGTGAATGAGAAACCCGGGTTCAGCTCGGCTCGTTCTCACCTGACGTCCGGGCACGATGCCGCCGTGACACTGTCGTCGGACGGCACGACGGGAAGGTCATTGCCGACGCAATCCGGTTCGTGCGTCGACCCGGTGTCCGGTGTTGCGGATGCCGGAGGGCTCCTGTCACCACATCGCGCCCGTCACCACATCGCGCCCGTCACCACATCGCGCCCGTCACCACATCGCGCCCGTCACCACATCGCGCCCGTCACCACATCGCGCCCGTCACCACATCGCGCCCGTCACCACATCGCGCATGGCGGCGGTTGCGCGCTTCGTGCGCCCTCACTTTGGCAGGATGACGGGGTGTCGTCGCCCGTTCCACCGCCGCCGGACCCACCGGCCCGCGGTGCCGCGCCGGCGTCCGGTGCGACGCCACGCGGGCGGCCGCGCGTGCTTGCCGGCAGGTACCGGCTGGACTCGGTCATCGGCAAGGGCTCGATGGGCACGGTATGGGCGGCGACCGACCAGATCTTGCACCGTCAGGTGGCGATCAAGGAGATCGACTTTCCCCCCGGCACCCCACCGGGCGAACGGGCTCAGCTCGAAGCCCGGACCCTCAGAGAAGCGCGGGCGATTGCAGCACTGTCCAATCCGTACGTCATCACGCTGTTCGACATCCTCACCCTCGAGCAGGGTCCGGTCATCGTGATGGAACTGCTGCGGGCGCGCTCCCTCGCGGAGATCCTCCGCCAGGTGGGCCGGCTCCCCGATGGGCAGGCCGCGACGATCGGGGTGGCGGTGGCGTCCGGGCTGATCGCCGCACACGCCGCCGGAATCACCCACCGCGACGTCAAACCCGGAAACGTGCTGGTCTGTGACGACGGCCGGATCAAGCTGACGGACTTCGGTATCGCCCGGAGCTCCGCGGAGCAGACGATGACGGCGACAGGGCTGCTGCTGGGGTCCCCGGCGTACATCGCCCCCGAGGTGGCCAACGGTGTCCCGGTCGGCCCGGTCTCCGATGCGTGGAGTCTGGGCGGGTTGCTGTTCGCCACCGTGGAGGGTCGACCGCCGTTCGACCAGGGCACCGCCATCGCCACCCTGACGTCCGTGGTCAAGGACCCGGTCCCGCCCCATCCGCACTCCGGACGGCTCGGAGCGGTGGTGTCCGGCCTGCTGGTGAAGACGCCGGCGCTGCGGATGCGCCTGGACCGTGCCCTGGTCATCATGCGCAACGTCGCCGACGACCCGTCCGGCATGAATCTGGCCGCGGTCAGCCGGATTCCCCGAGTCGAAGACACCGCGCCCGGCATCCCGCCGATCATCGACGCCACCGGCAGTGGATCGGCGCGAGCCGGCGGCACCGCCAGCCACTCACGACCCAGTGCGACATCGGCCCAGCTTCGTGCCACCGCCCGGCCACCGCTGCCGCCCCGCTCGGACCCGTCGCTGCCGCCCGGATCGGCCGCCCCGATCGCCGAGCAGTCGCTTCCGCCGGACCGCTCGTCGACCCCGCCCGGCCCCGGTACACCGCCGCACGCTGCGGCCACCCAGTCGCGGCCCGAGGACGAGGCGACGGGTGCCGGCTCGGGTCGCCGCGGTACACAGCCGTGGGTTTCCGGACCGAACCGAACGTCCGCCGCGCAGGCGTCATCGCCAGGTGTGTTGCATCCAGAACAGGGATGGTCGGCGGCATCGCAGGCGATTCCGACACGCTCGGCTTCGCCATCGTCCGCCGCCAGTTCACCAGCCCAGGCGTTGTCCACCCCGCCTCAGCCCAGCCCGACGCAGTCCGCCGCGTCTCAGTCCACACCGCCTCCGTCCACACCGCCTCAGTCCACCCCGTCGCAATCCGGCCCTTCCCAGCCGGCCCAGGCGTCATCCGCAGGTCCTCAGTTTGCGGCGTCTCAGTCCGACCAGCAGGTCACCAGGTCGCGGTCGCAGTCGCAGTCGTCACAGCCGCCTTTCCGGCCGCCGAGCGGGTCAGCGGACAGCGCGGCGCGGGACTCCCGACAGATACCCCTCGCAGCGTTGCAGCACGCATTGCCGCCGCCCCCGTGGGCACCGGAGGACGCGGCCGGTTTGCCGCCGCTGCCCGTGGATCCGGCTGTCGACCAGCAGGAGAAACCCTCTGCCGCAGGCCATTCCACCCTTGTCCGGCTGATCGCCGCCGCGTTGGTGGCCATTCTTGCGGCTGTCCTGGGGTTCCTGGGCGTGCGGATCATCGCCGACCTGGCGAGCCAGTCGGCCTCTGCGGCCGGCGCCTGGTCGAGCAGCGCCAACCCGTCGAGCGGCACCCGCTCGAGCGCCATCCTGTCCAGCACCACCCTGTCCAGTACCACCCTGTCCAGAGTCATCCCATCGAGCGCCACCCTGTCGAACGGGACGGTCACCGCCGGCGAACCGACAGGTCAACAACAGTCCGTGTGAGCAAATCGCGGTGCCGGCGACCTCGCCGACCGCGACGAACTGCTGACCGGCCAACGCGTGACGCGGCCCTCGGCACGCCAGCGGGAGGATCCCTCGGCACACCGGCGGGAGGATTCGGCACCACTACGCTTCCCCGCATGCCTGTCGATCCGACCCTCGATCCCCACGCGCACGCCCAAGATGCCGCCGCAGCTCTGGCACGCGCGACCGGCGTCCTGCATCACGACGTCGCGCTGATCATGGGCTCCGGGTGGGTGCCGGCCGCCGATCGGCTCGGCACGGCGACCGCGGACATCGACATCTCGACCCTCCCGGGGTTCGCGGCACCGGTCGTGGCTGGGCACGCCGGGCGGCTGCGGTCCATACCGATCGGCGACAAGCGGGCTCTGGTGCTGCTGGGCCGCACGCACCTGTACGAGGGCCGGGGCGTCGCGCAGGTCGTCCACGGAGTGCGAACGGCGGTCGCCGCCGGTGCGCGGCTGGTCGTCCTGACGAACGCCGCGGGCGGGCTGCGCGACGGGATGGCGCCGGGCGATCCCGTGCTCATCTCCGATCATCTGAACCTGACCGCCACATCGCCCATCCAAGGAGCGACCTTCGTCGATCTGACCGACCTCTACTCCCCTCGGCTCCGGGCGCTGGCCAGAGAGATCGACCCGCGGCTCACCGAGGGCGTCTATGCGCAGCTCCCCGGCCCGCACTACGAGACGCCAGCCGAGATCCGGATGCTGCGGAAGCTCGGCGCCGACCTGGTGGGGATGTCCACGGTCCTCGAGGCCATCGCAGCGCGGGAGGCCGGCGCGGAGGTGTTCGGACTGTCGCTGGTCACCAACCTCGCGGCCGGGATGACGGGGGAACCGCTGGATCACGAGGAGGTCCTGGCCACCGGGCGGGACGCGGCGGTTGCCATGGGCGATCTGCTTGCGGAACTGGTGGCCAAGGCGTGACGGCCGGGCACCATGACGGGACGCCGCACGACGGGACGCCGCACGACGGGACGCCGCACGACGGGACGCCGCACGACGGGACGCCGCACGACGGGACGCAGGCCGACGGGCCGCCGGAGCACCTGCCCCGCCTGACCCCCGCGCTGCGCGACGCGACGATCCGGTGGATCGCCGACGATCCATCACCGGGCGACCGGGCCGAACTGCAGCAGGTCCTCGCCGCGGCGATGGCCGCACGGCCCGAGGCGGTTCTCGACCTGCAGGACCGGATGGGGGCGCCGCTGGCGTTCGGAACCGCCGGGCTCCGTGGCCCGTTGCGCGCCGGGCCGGGCGGGATGAACCTGGCTGTCGTCCGCAAGGCAGCCGCCGGGATCGCCGCGCATCTCGAGGCGAATAGTGACCGTGGATCCACCGTCGTCATCGGATTCGACGGCCGTCACCGCTCTGCAGAGTTCGCCGCCGACGCCGCCGCAGTGCTTGCGACGGCAGGCTTTTCGGTGTTGCTGGCGCCGCAACCGCTGCCGACCCCGATCCTCGCCTTCGCCACTCGGTCCCTGCACGCGGCCGCCGGCCTGCAGATCACCGCGTCCCACAACCCGCCGCAGGACAACGGGATCAAGGTCTACCTGGCGCAAGGGGCCCAGTTGGTCGGCCCCGAGGACGCCCGGATCGAGGCCGCCATCGCCGCCACCCGACCGGCGCGCTCGATCGACGTGACCGCCGCGGCCGGCCGGGTGCGACCGTGGCCGGACGACATCGTGCAGTCCTATCTGGACCGGGTCGGGTCCCTGGCTCATTCCGGTCCGGCGGCCGCGGCGGTGCGGGTGGCGATCACCCCGATGCACGGCGTCGGCGGGGAGAGCGCCGTGCAGGCCCTGCGGCTGGCCGGCTTCACCGATGTGCATGTGGTGCCGGAGCAGGCGGCCCCGGACGGCAACTTCCCGACCGTGCCGTTTCCCAATCCGGAGGAGCCCGGTGCCACGGACCTGCTGCTGGCCCTGGCACAGCGGGTCGATGCGACGATCGCGATTGCGCTGGATCCGGACGCGGACCGGTGCTCAGTCGGTGCGCCGGCCCCAGACGGCGGCTGGCGGATGCTCACCGGCGACGAGGCCGGCGCGCTGCTCGGTGATCATCTGCTGCGCATCCTGGACCGGACGGCGCATCCGGACCCGTTGGTGGCCACCACCATCGTGTCGGGTGAACTGCTGCGGTCGATCGCCGAAGCGCACGACGCCCGGTACGACGAAACCCTGACCGGGTTCAAGTGGATCGTCCGTGCAGGGGACGGCGCCGGTACGGGACTCGTCTTCGGCTACGAGGAGGCCCTCGGTCTGTGCGTCGATCCGGACCATGTCCGGGACAAGGACGGCATCTCGGCGGCCGTTCTGGCCTGCGACCTGGCGGCCACCCTCAAGGCGCAGGGCCGCACCATCTTCGACCGGCTCGACGAGTTGGCTCGCCGGCACGGGCTGGTCGTGACCGGCCAGCTGTCCGTGCGGGTGCAGGGCCTCGACGAGATCGGGGTCGCGATGGCGAAACTGCGAACGTCGCCTCCGGCAACACTTCTCGGTCTGCCGGTGACGGAGGTGACGGACCTGCTGCCCCGCACCGACGCCATCCGGCTGCGTACCGAGAACTCCCGGGTGGTCGTCCGTCCGTCCGGCACCGAGCCGAAACTGAAGTGCTACCTGCAACTCTCCCGCCCGGTGCCGGAGGGCGCCGACCTGCGGGAACTGCGGGCAGCCACCGAAGCGGACCTGGCCGCCCTGAGGACCGAAATGGCAGCTCTGGTCGGCCTTTCCGGCTGATCGGACCGACCGAGTCCGGTTGCCATCGGATCAACCACCGGACGACACGGCCGCCGAGGTGGCGGAAGTTCCGACCGACGGATCCGCCTGGAACTGCAGGCCCTGGGAACCGTCCTCGGACATGATCACCAGCAGCACACCGGACGGATCGTCCGTGACGGTGTAGTCGGTGACCCCCTGCAGGACAGACGTCATCGCGTCCTCGACGTCCGAACTCGGCGCCGGGCACCCTCGCTGGGTCAGCGCGATGGGCCCGAATGTGATGGTGGTGTCAGCGATCTCGGCACTCCCGCTGCCGGTGTTGCAGGAGGTGTTGACGGTGACGGAACTGCCGTCGAATTCGATCCAGGGACTCAGGCTCGGATCGACGGCGCTGACGGTGCTGCCCGACTTGGAGATCAGGCCGACCAGTTTCCAACCCACCCCGGGCACTGCGGCGGCACCGCTGAGCGCTTCGGTCAGTTGCATCGTGTCGGTGCCGTTGGTCAGTTGCAGGGTGCCGCCGTCATATGTCCACGTCGGGCCCGACGCCAGGAATTCGGAGAGCCAGGTGTCCTGCGTCATCAGCGACGGGTCGCAGGCCATCATCGTCGAGCCCATCTGCGACACGGTCAGCACGTTGCCGTTGACCAAATACGGACCGAACATGTTGTTGCATCCGGCCCGGGCGGCGACCGATTTGTCCTCGAAGGTCAGCGAGATCGTGGAGCCGGGAACGATGGCGTACGTCCCGGTCACCTGGGTGGCGACGAAGGTGGCGCCGAGGACCTCCGGCGGCAGGCTGCCCCCGCCGGGCGATGCGCTTCCGGACGACCCGGTACCGGACGACGAGCCACCCGGCGCGGATCCGGAGGCTGCGGACCGCCCCGCGGCCGAGCCGCTACCCGACGTCTGAGCACCCGAACCCTGACTCCCCGCACTCGAAGCCCCGGACGACGTGTTGGACTGGCTGGCACATCCGGCCAGCGCCAGTGCGGCAACTGCGGTCACCGCGGCGAACTTCAGCGCCGCACCGCGCATCGTGATCCTCATCGTCGTTCCGTCCTTGTCGCGGTGAGCCGTCATGGTGGGCGGGCGTGCTGCGTCGTCGTGCCGGGCCGTGGTGCCGGGTGCCGCCGTTCCGGAACTCGACGACCGCCGACATGCTTGGTCGTTACAGGGTGCACCGGTCTGAAGCAGGACGGATCGCCCTGATCGGATGGTTGCCGAACAGGGTGATTGCCGCCGGGTCTCACGAGTTCCCTGGAGTTTGATCCGTGGTGCGGGCGTTGATTTGCGCCCGAAGTCCACCCAACCCGCCGCGCAGAGTCCGAGGCACGCTGGCACTGGAGTGCACTTGAGTCCGCCCGGCTGCCCTTCCAGTGCGACCTGGTCAGACGGCGCCGAACTGCCGATCGCCCGCGTCGCCCAGCCCGGGCACGATGTAGCCCGAGTCGTTCAGCCGCTCGTCGACCGAGGCGGTGATCACCCTGACGGGCAGCTCGGCCACGGCGAGCGCCACCAGCCCCTCCGGCGCGGCCAGCGCGCAGATTGCCGTGACATCGGTGGCGCCCCGACCGGTGAGCAGCTCGATCGTGTGCACCATCGACCCGCCGGTCGCCAGCATCGGGTCCAGCACGTAGACCGGGCGGCCGGCGAGCGATTCGGGCAACGACTCCATGTAGGGCGTCGGCAGCAACGTCTGCTCGTCGCGGGCGAGCCCGACGAAGCCCATCTGCGCCTCCGGGATGAGTGCGTGCGCCTGATCCGCCATGCCCAGCCCGGCCCGCAGCACCGGAACCAGCAGCGGCGGGTTCGAGAGCCGGGTCGCGGTGGTCCGCGCGACCGGGGTATGGATGGGGATCTGCACCGTGGACAGGGTTCTGGACGCCTCGTAGATCAGCATCAGGGTCAGTTCACGCAACGCGGCGCGGAAGGTCGCGTTGTCGGTGCGAGCGTCCCGCATGGTGGACAGCCGGGACGCCGCGAGCGGGTGGTCGACGACCGTCACGTCGAGGTTCTCGGGGATACCGCGGTGCACCGGTTGCTGCGAGGTCATGCCGGGCCTTTCTGTCCGTTGGCGCCTTGATCCGCACCGCCGGGCGCACGTCCGCGGGCCGCTGCGGTGATCGCACCGTAGCCGCCCGACCTTCGTCGGGCCCGGCGGCCGGGCGCGCGATCGCGAACCGTCTTGGTGGCCCGCCCCCGGCGGCCGGGCGCGCGATCGCGAACCGTCTTGGTGGCCCGCCCCTGGCGGCCGGGCGCCGGATCGTGAGCCGTCAGGCCGCCCGCCCTCGCCGGCCGGGCGCCGGATCGTGAGCCGTCGGGCCTCCCGACCGGCCATAGGATGACCGTCGTGAGCACAGCCCCGTCCCGCCCAACCGTCCCGGTGCCGGACTCCGCGCTCCCCGCTCACCTGCGGGATGTCGCCGCGGACGAGACCTCGCTGCGGCGCTTCCTGCACGGCCTGCCCGGGGTGGACCCGGTGGGCGTCGAGCAACGCTCGGCCGCGCTGGCCACCAGGTCGATCAAGAAGGCGAGCAAGCTGGCGGCGATCGACCTTGCGATCTCGATGGTGGATCTGACGACGCTGGAGGGCTCGGACACCCCCGGCAAGGTTCGCACGCTCGCCGCGAAGGCGCGCCGGCCCGACCCGGACAGCCCGGACACCCCGCACGTCGCGGCGGTCTGCATCTACCCGGACCTGGTGCCGGTGGCGGTGCAGGCACTCGCCGGTTCCGATGTCGGGATCGCCTCCGTAGCAACGGCTTTCCCGACCGGGCGGACGAGCCTGGAGGTGCGGCTGGCGGATACGGCGGTGGCCGTGGATGCCGGCGCCACCGAGGTCGACATGGTGATCGACCGGGGGGCTTTCCTCGCCGGGCAGTACAGCAAGGTCTACGACGACATCGTGGCCGTCAAGCGGGCCTGCGCCGGCGCCCGGCTCAAGGTCATCCTGGAAACCGGTGAGCTCGCCACCTACGACAACGTCCGGCGGGCGTCCTGGCTGGCACTGCTCGCCGGCGGCGACTTCATCAAGACCTCCACCGGAAAGATCTCGCCCGCCGCCACCCTGCCGGTGACGGCCGTGATGCTGCAGGCGGTCCGGGACTGGCACGACCAGACCGGCGAACTTCGCGCGGTCAAACCCGCCGGCGGCATCCGCACCACCAAGGACGCCATCCGGCACCTGGTCGCGGTGCGGGAGATCGCCGGGCCGCAGTGGCTCGATCCGTACCTGTTCCGTTTCGGGGCGTCCAGCCTGCTCAACGACCTGCTGATGCAGCGGCGCACCCAGCTCCAGGGCCACTACTCCGGCCCCGACTACGTGACCGTCGACTGACCGGTCACCAGTGAGGACATCTCGATGACGAGCCCCCGACGCACCGCACCCGCCGGCCTGGACTGGGACTACGCGCCCGCCCCCGAATCCGCGGCGATCGGCCGACTCCGCGACCGGTACCAGATGTACGTCGGCGGGCGATTCGTCGACGGCCGCGGTGACGACGTCAAGACGGTGAACCCGGCCAACGAGGAGATGCTGGCAACGGTGAGCACCGCCGCGGCCGCGGACGTGGACGTCGCGGTCGCCGCCGCGCGCGCCGCGTATGACGGTGTCTGGTCACGGATCTCGGCCGCCGAACGCGGAAAGTACCTGTACCGCATCGCCCGCGGCATCGCCGAGCGCTCTCGCGAGCTCGCCGTGGTGGAGACGCTGGACAACGGCAAGCCGATCCGCGAGTCCCGGGATGTCGACGTGCCCACTGCCGCAGCGCATTTCTTCTACCACGCGGGCTGGGCGGACAAACTGCAGCACGCGGGCTACGGCGCCGCTCCGGCGCCGCTGGGCGTCGCCGGGCAGGTGATCCCCTGGAACTTCCCGCTACTGATGGCCGCCTGGAAGATCGCCCCGGCCCTGGCCGCCGGCAACACCGTGGTGATCAAACCCGCCGAGACGACGCCACTGTCGATCCTGGTTCTCGCCGAGATCATCGCCGACGCCGACCTGCCGCCGGGGGTGGTCAACATCATCACCGGCGCCGGCGACATCGGCGCCGCACTGGTCAACCACCCGGGCCTCGACAAGGTCGCCTTCACCGGGTCCACCGACGTCGGCCGGCAGATCCAGACATCGCTCGCCGGCACCGGACGGAAGATCACCCTTGAGCTCGGCGGCAAGGCCGCCAACATCGTCTTCGACGACGCCCCTCTGGACCAGGCCGTCGAGGGCATCGTCAACGGGATCTTCTTCAACCAGGGACACGTCTGCTGCGCCGGATCCCGCCTGCTGGTGCAGGAGTCGATTGCCGACGAGGTCAACGAGAAGCTGCGCGCCCGGATCGGCACCCTGCGGATGGGCGACCCGATGGACAAGAACACCGACATCGGCGCGATCAACTCGGCCACCCAACTGGCCACCATCCGATCGCTGACCGATACCGGCGAGGCCGAGGGCGCCCAGCGCTGGACATCCCCCTGCCCGGTGCCCGACCGCGGGTTCTTCTTCCCGCCGACCGTGTTCACCGGGGTGTCGCAGTCCATGCGGATCGCCCGGGACGAGATCTTCGGTCCGGTGCTGTCGGTTTTGACCTTCCGCACCCCGGACGAAGCGGTGACCAAGGCCAACAACACCCCGTACGGGCTCTCGGCCGGGGTCTGGACGGAGAAGGGATCGCGCATCCTCGGGATGGCCTCGGCCCTGCGCGCCGGCGTGGTCTGGGCAAACACCTTCAACCGGTTCGACCCGGCCGCGGCGTTCGGCGGCTACAAGGAATCCGGCTTCGGCAGGGAGGGCGGCCGGTCCGGGCTGTCCGCCTACCTGAACACCGACGACGCGCCGGACGGCGGCGATCCCGGCCTTCGCGATCGCCCGCCGGCGGCGCCACCGGGGGCGGACGGATTGCCCATTGAACCGGCCTCGGTCGACGGATCGACGGCCGTCGCCGCCGGCGCGGACGCACTGTCCGAAGCGGAGGCGCTCGCGGATGCGGCTGCGGTGGTCGCCAACGCGCAGGTTGCCCAGTCAGCGGACGATTCCGCTTCGCACTCTGCCGGCGAAACGCCCAAGGGCACTGGACACACTGCATCACCGAACGAAACCGAGAACCGCAGCACGGCCACCGCGGGGCGGATCGCGGTGAGCAAGACCTACAAGCTCTACCTCGGCGGCGCCTTTCCCCGCTCCGAGTCGGGCCGCACCTACCAGGCGACCGGCGGACCGGACGGATCGATACTGGCCAACGTCGCACAGGGTTCCCGCAAGGACGCGCGGGACGCCGTCACCGCCGCCCGCAAGGCCCTCAAGGGCTGGTCGGCGGCGACCGCCTACAACCGCGGCCAGGTGATCTACCGGATCGCCGAGATGCTCGAGGGCCGCCGCGCCCAGTTCGTCGAGCTGCTCGGCGGCGGCCCGCAGGACGGCGGAACCGTCGACGCGGCCATCGACCGGCTGGTGCACTACGCCGGCTGGACCGACAAGCTCGCCTCCGTCTTCGGCAGCGCGAACCCCGTTGCCGGGCCGTTCTTCTCGTTCTCGACGCCGGAACCGACCGGCGTGGTTGCGGCGGTCGCACCGCAACAGGATCCGCTGCTGGGGCTGGTCAGCGTGCTCGCACCGATCATCACCTCCGGCAACACCACGGTCGTGGTCGCCGCCCAGCACCAGCCGCTGGCCGCGGTGACGCTGGCGGAGGTGCTCGCCACCTCCGACCTGCCCGGCGGGGTGGTCAACATCCTGACCGGCGACCCGGCCGAGATCGCCCCGCACCTGGCGGCGCACGCCGATGTCAACGCGCTGGACCTCACCGGTACCGACGGCGCCCTGCGAACCGATCTGGAGCGCGCGGCCGCGGGGACGCTCAAGCGCGTGTACGTCCCCGCCTCGCAGGACTTCACGGCGGCACCGGGGACCGCGCGGATGCGGGCGTTCCTGGAGATCAAGTCGGTGTGGCACCCGACCGGTGCGCTCTCGCTGGGCGGCGGCGGCGGCTACTGAGCGGTTCCGCAACGAGCCGGTAGCGGGCGCGGGTCGGGATCGGCCGGGGGACCGGCTCAGCGGGATCGGCCGGGGACCGGCTCAGCGGGATCGGCCGGGGGACAGACTCGGCGGGACCGGCCCAGCGGATCGACCCGGCGGGGCCGGCCGGTCGGATCGGCGGCTGCCGACGCCTCGCGGCCGGTGGCAGGGGTCGCCCAACCTTGGGTAGCCGGTCGGGACCGGGGAGCCCCGGCCGGGCGAAAAGTCTTCCGCTGCCGCGTGATCGGCGTCACAGCGTGTGCGCGGCACCCCTGCGAGCTTGATCACCTTGGCGTTCGGCGGCTCGGGCACTGCCTAGCCTGGAAAGGCTGCCTACTCTTGGAGATCCAATGTCCCTGCCCCTGCGGGTCGCCGTCGTCGGCGCCGGACCGGCCGGTATCTATGCTGCCGACATCCTGACCACCAGGGATCCGGCTGCGACCGTCGACATCTTCGACCGGCTGCCCACTCCGTACGGCCTCATCCGCTACGGCGTCGCACCCGACCACCCCCGGATCAAGGCGATCATCGTCGCGCTGCACCGGGTGATGGAGAACGAGCGGATCCGCTTCGTCGGCAACGTGCACGTCGGGGTCGACCTCAAGCTGGACGAGCTGCGGCAGTTCTACGACGCCGTCATCTTCGCCACCGGCGCCGAGCGGGACCGTTCGATGGGCATCCCCGGTGAGGACCTCCGCCGTTCCTACGGCGCCGCCGACTTCGTCGCCTTCTACGACTCGCATCCCGACCGGGAGCAGGTCTGGGACCTGTCGGAACAGCGTTCCGTCGCCATCATCGGGGTCGGCAATGTCGGGCTGGACGTCGCCCGGATGCTCGGCCGCGGCGCCGACGAACTGCTGACCACCGATATCCCACCGCATGTCTACGACGCCCTGTCGAAATCGTCGATCACCGACATCCACATGTTTGCCCGCCGCGGGCCGGCCCAGGCCAAGTTCACCCCGGTGGAGCTGCGCGAACTCGACCACTCCCCCAACGTCCAGGTGGTGGTCGCCGCCGAGGGCATGGAGTTCGACGACGAGTCCGAGGCCGCGCTGGCCAGGAGCAAGTCGCTCCGGATGGTCGTCGACGTGCTCAGCGACTGGGCGATGCGCGACCCGCGGCCGGGACCGCACCGACGCATTCATCTGCACTTCCTGGAGAACCCGGTCGGGATCGTCGGCGCCGACGGAGCCGTGGTGGGGCTCCGCACCGAGCGTCAGGAACTCACCGGTGACGGCACGGTGCGCGGCACCGGCGAGGTCACCGAGTGGGACGTCCAGGCGGTCTACCGGGCCGTCGGTTACCGGTCCGAGGCCATCGAGGACCTGCCCTTCGACACCCGGCGGTTCGTGCTGCCGAACGACGGCGGCCGGGTGCTCGACCTCGACGGTTCCCCGCTGACCGGTCTGTACGCAACCGGGTGGGTCAAGCGCGGCCCGGTGGGCCTCATCGGGCACACCAAGTCCGACGCGGCCGAGACCGTGACGAACCTGCTGGATGACGCGCCGACCCTGCCGCAGGCGCCGCAGCGCACCATCGCGGCGGTCGATGCCCTGCTCGCGCAGAAGGGCCTGCCGGTCACCGACTTCACGGGGTGGGATCGGCTCGACGCCCACGAATTGACCTCCGGCCAACCGCACGGCCGCGCCAGGATCAAGGTCATCTCGCGCGACGCGATGACGGAGATCGCCGCCAGGTCCTGAGCGCTCGGCTCGGACAGCGGGCCACGCCGTCCACCCTCCGCCGTCGCCACTGCCGGTCGCCCTGCAGCTCGCCACGGCCGGTCGCAACCGGCGGGTCGGCATTGCCCGGTCGTCAACTGCCGGTCGGCATTGCCCGGTCGTCAACTGCCGGTCGGCATTGCCCGGTCGCCAACGGCGGGTCGGCATTGCCGGTCGCTCACTGCAGGTCGGCACTGCCGGTTACCCTCCCAGGAGACCGACCCGGTCCCGGCCGGAGTCGGTCACGGGACGCATCGCGTCCCGTCGACGGTCACGGCAAGAAGGAGCAGGCATGGTGCACGAGGTCCAGGGCGTCATCTCCCGCAGCAAGGACGCCCCGGTCGAGCTGACCACGATCCTCGTGCCCGACCCGGGACCCGGAGAGGCGTTGCTGAGGGTGCAGGCCTGCGGGGTCTGCCACACCGACCTGCACTACAAGCAGGGCGGCATCGGCGACGACTACCCCTACCTGCTCGGCCACGAGGCCGCCGGGATCGTGGAGGCGGTGGGGAACGACGTCACCGATGTCGCGCCCGGCGACTACGTCGTGCTGAACTGGCGGGCCGTCTGCGGGTCCTGCCGCGCCTGCAAGCGGGGCCGCCCGCAGTACTGCTTCGCCACCCACAACGCGACCCAGAAAATGACCCTGGCCGACGGCACCGTGCTCTCCCCCGCGCTGGGCATCGGCGCCTTCGCGGAGAAGACGCTGGTCGCCGCCGGGCAGTGCACCAAGGTCGACCCAGCGGTTCCGCCGGCCGTCGCCGGGCTGCTCGGCTGCGGCGTGATGGCCGGGATCGGCGCGGCGATCAACACCGGCGCGGTGTCCCGCAACGATTCCGTCGCGGTGATCGGCTGCGGCGGTGTCGGCAACGCGGCGATCGCCGGCTCCCGGCTGGTCGGCGCCCACACGATCATCGCGGTCGACACCGACGCCCGAAAGCTGGACCTGGCCAAGCAGTTCGGCGCCACCCACACGGTCCTGGTGTCCGACGGTGACGTGGTCGGGCAGATCCAGGGTCTGACCGACGGCTTCGGGGTCGACGTCGCCATCGACGCCGTCGGCCGGCCGGAGACCTGGAAGCAGGCCTTCTACGGACGTGACCTCGCGGGAACCGTTGTGCTGGTGGGTGTTCCCACACCGGAGATGACGCTGGAGATGCCGCTGCTCGACTTCTTCGGCCGCGGCGGCTCTCTCAAGTCCTCCTGGTACGGCGACTGCCTCCCCGAGCGCGATTTCCCGGTGCTGAGCAGGCTTTTCCTGCAGGGCAGGCTGCCGCTGGACGGGTTCGTCTCCGAGGAGATCGGCATCACCGACATCGAAGCCGCGTTCGCCAAGATGCACCGCGGCGAGGTGCTGCGGTCCGTTGTGGTGATGTAGCCGCTCGTGCCGAGGTGGTTCAGCAGCCCTGCCCCCGAAGCGCGGACCAGGTCGCAGCATCCACCTGGCGGGTGTCCGGCAGGCCGTTGTCCGCCTGGAAACGGCCGACGGCGGCGGCGGTCTCGTCGGTGTAGATGCCCCAGCGTCCCTTGTCACCGGCCGCCGGGTCGGCGTTGATCTGACCGACGTCATAGTCGAGTGTGCCGCCGAGGACCCTCTGCAGCTCACCCACCCAGACGTCCTGCTGGCCGACGGTCGTGATCTTCGGCAGTGAAGTGGGATCTGCCGGGCACAGGCACGAGGTCCCGGTGCTCAGCACCAGGTGTCGTGCTCCTGACGAAGGCATCCGCCGGGCTCGCCAACCTGGCCGGGCAGGCATCGACCGGGGACGCGAACGGCCCGGCGTAGAGCACCAATGCGTTGGCCTGCCCGGTGAAGATGCTGCACGACGACGTGGTTTCCGCCCATCTGACGCCGGAGGGCAACTGGTTCGCCGCACGCAGTTCCGCAATCCGTCGATCGAAGGCAGGACGATCGATTTCCGACGCCACCTGCACGATGTAGCCCTCGTCGCAGCTGATGTCCTGCCGTCCCGGAGCGACAACCGGTGCAGCGGTGGTTGTCACGGTGACCACGGTGGTCGGGGAACCTTCACCGGCGCCGACGGTGTCCTCGGTCCTCGGGCCCTGGGCCTTGGACGCCGGCACCGAAGAGCCCGGTCCCGGACCCGCCGAGCCCGGCGCTGACGGCGGCAGCGCCTGGATGCCGGACGCGATGGACACCGACTCCTCATCCGGTGAGCTTCTTCTGACCAACACGACGGCGGCGACAGCGACGGCCACGACCAGCACACCGGCCACCCCGGCGATCGCCCATGCCCGCCCGGCCGACCGGCCGCCGCCGCTTGGTCGGCCCGTCGGTGATTGGCCCGTCGGTGGTTGGCCGGGTGGTGGACCCAGTGGCGGTGGGCGGAACGGCGGTGAGCCCATCGATCCCGACTTCGTCGGGCCGACAGGTGTCTGGCCCGGAGGGAACAGGCCCGAATGCGTCGGCGGCCGATACATCGGTGTTTCCGAGGTGCCATCAGCGATCGGGTCGTATTCGCGCGGGGAGACCCCCGGCGGAGCCGGCCAGGTCGGCGACCGTTCGACAGTGGTTCCGGTCGGCGTCACCAGCTCTGTCGGTTCCCCGCGGACCTGGCGACCACAGTTTCCGCAGAATCTGGCCGGTTGATCGGTCGCTCCGCAATGGAGGCACGTTGCCACGCGTGCGGCCCGTCAGCCGGACTTGCGGCGAAAAGTCCTTGTCGCCTTGTGGCTCGCTGTTGCGCCACCGACACCGCCGTGGCCATCCAGGTGAGCGCTGCGCGCCTGTCCGGCAGCCTTCTTCTTCTCCAGCGCGGCCGCGAAAACCTCCTTGGCGGAGCTCGTCACCGGACCGTCCGACCCTTCGTCCGCGTCCGCCCTGGCGTCCGCTGCGATGTCGCCGGAAGCTGCCGGCTCCGCTGCTTGCTTCGGCGCGGTGTTCTCTGGCATGGGAGGCCTCCTGGTGGTTGCGGCTTTCGGTCGTGCGGTCCCGATTCTCGCCAGGGACGCGCACCATCATCGCCCGTCGCGACTACTGCAGCCACATGATTCACTCCTCTCCGCCGTCGGCAGCTGCCGGGTGGGTGCGGCGTCGGGCCGCGCCCGCGTTCCGCGGTCCATGCACCCGCGGCCGCGCCGGGGGGAGCCGCGGAGCGGCCCGGCGACCCAGCTGGACCCACTAGGCTTGCGCCGCGCGATCGACCGCCCGGGCGCCGCGCCCAACTGGACGACTCAACCCTGAGAGGACCATGTCGGTGGCAGCGGACATCATTCCCATCGAGCTCGGATTGACCGCTGGCAACGGGCTCACCCTGTGGGCACCCAGCTGGCGCGAGGACGGCGAGGACTGGGAGGCCTTCCTCGGACACGGCGACGACCTGTACATCTTCCCGTCCGCGGCGCAGCTGGCCGCGTTCATCCGCACCTCCACCGAACACGACCTGCTCGATCACCCGGAGTGGCCGACGGCCGCCCAACTGCTGGTGGACGAGCTGTCCCCCGACGACGATCACCGCTTCGACATCGTCGGGGTGCCGGAACTGGTCGCCGAACCGGCGGACATCTGGACGCTGGCGGAGATGACCGACACCGTCGCGATCCTGCGCTCGCTGGCGGAGGTGTGTGGGCTGGACGCCATCGACGCCGTGCTCGACTCCGCCGACGGTTTCGGGCTGCTGCCGATGGGTCAGCAGGCCTTCACCGGGCGCAACGGCGAGAAGCTGTGGAACGAGATCGGGGCTGTCGTCGCCGGGCGCTGGGACGAGGTCCTGGACGCGCTCGACGGCATTGTCACCACCCCGGACATCGACGCGGACGCCCTGGCGGTCGCGGAGGCCGAGGCGGCCGCGATCAGCGCGGTCGAGAGGCAACCCGAGCCCGTCCCAGGGGTGAGCGAGCAACCGGAGCCGGTGCTCGACGAGGACCGGGACGAGGACCTGGAGTTCTGGGACGAAACCGGCGTGGACTGCCTGGAGATCACCGTCAACGAGCGCACCGGTTACACGCTGCGGTGCTACCTCGGTGACGACCCGGTGTTCCTGTCGCACCAGGGCCGCATCCAGATCTACTCCTCACCCGAGGACCTGGAGAACTACCTGATGGAGTCCGACCCGAAGCACGCACTGGCCTCCCTCGCCGTCTGGCCGGAGATCCGCACGGCCGTGACCGAGGGAAACGCAGCGGTGCTCGCCGGTCCGGAAAACACCTACGTGCTGGACGGTCTGGACAAGAGCCTGCTCGAGGGCCCGGCCGCCGTCGACGCCAAGCAGCTGGAACTCGCCGTCGAACTGCTGGCCGACGCGGCGTTGGAACGGGGTGACTCGGAGACCATCGATGCGCTCGGCACCGCAAGTCCGCTGGGCAACCTGATCGGCGCGACGGTCCGCCCGGATCCCAACCGGCAGGCACCCGCACCGCCGTATGACGACGAGGTCGCCGCCTGGTCCGTGCTGGTGGACCGGTTCTCCGCAACCCTTTACTGGGACGGCGACCGCGGCTGACCGCGGTCGCCTGCGGCACGATCCGCGGGGGCTCGTGCGCGTCGCGGACCCGGCCACCCGCGGCCGGCCTCAGAAGGTCTTGGCGGCATCCCGGGCGGCGGAGTGCGCCGCGTGCCGACCCGTTGCGGCGTCGGCGGTGGCCAGGTTGGGCCGGAAGGCCACCTCGGTGATGTCGTCGATGCCGGCCCACCGCAACCAGTCCCGCAGGTACGGCGCCTGGAAATCAGAGCCGAACGACGGCGGCCGCCCGGGACCGTAGACAGCGCTGGCGTAGATCACCGCGGCCTTCCGTCCGGTGAGCAACCCGCTGTACCCGAGCTCCGGGTCGAAGCCGAACACCATGCCGGGCTGGCTCACCACGTCGATGAACTGCTTGAGGATGTACGGGATCCCGGCGTTCCACATCGGCACGCTGAACAGATAGGCGTCGGCGTCCGCGAAGCGCTCGAACGCCTTCCGGGCCGCCTGCCACGCGGCCGCCTCGTCCCCCTGCGGGTCTGCGCCGGCGAACACGGCCATCTTGGCCGCGGCCGCGGCCGGCCCGAACTCGGGCAGCGTGCCGTCCCACAGGTTCCACTCCCGGACGTCGGCGTCCGGATGCGTCTCCCGGTAGGTGGACAGGAACGTCTCGGCGATCGCGAGCGATTCGGACGCCGCTCCACGCGGTGACGCCGACAGGTGCAGCAAGGCGCTCATCATTCGTCTCCTGAATAGTAGGTGCGTGTGCACACACTACCATTGCGTGCACACGCACGCAACCGGCTAGAGTGCCGGGATGGCCGAGACGAGGACCAGGGACCGGACTGCCGGTGACGCCTGGGGTGCGCTGCTCCGGGTGCACGCCTCGCTGGTGCCACAGCTGGACAACGAGCTGCAGCGCGCACACCGGCTACCCCTTGCCTGGTACGACGTCCTGCTGGAGCTGCGCTACGCGCCGGACAACCGGCTGCGAATGACCGAGCTCGGTGAGCGGGTGACTCTGAGCCGCACCCGCGTCAGTCGGCTGGTGGACGAACTGGCGGCCGCCGACCTGGTGCGCCGGGAGGCGAATCCCGACGACCGCCGGTCGGCCTTCGCGGCGCTGACACCGCAGGGCCGCAGCGTGTTCGCGGAGGCGGCGCCGACCTATCTGCGCGGCATCAGGGACCTGTTCGCGGCAGCGCTCAGCCCGGCCGAGCTCACCGCCGTCAGGGACGCTCTGCAGAAGGTGCTGCGGCACGAAGCCGGTCGTACCCCGGCTTGATCACCGTGTCGATCAGCTCGAGCCGTTCCGCGAACGGCAGGAACGCAGACTTCATGGCATTGACGGTGAACCACTGCAGCTCGTCCCACCCGTACCCGAAAGCCTCGCTCAGGGCGGTCATCTCGCTCGTCATCGAGCATCCGGACATCAACCGGTTGTCGGTGTTGATCGTCACCCGGAATTTCAGCGCCGCGAGCATGCCGATCGGATGGTCGGCGATAGAGGTGGCCGCACCGGTCTGCACATTGGATGTCGGCGCCATCTCCAGCGGGATCCGCTTGTCCCGCACGTAGGCCGCCAGCCTGCCCAGTTCGGCGTTGCCGTCCCGGTCCACGCTGATGTCGTCGACGATGCGCACACCGTGACCGAGTCTGTCGGCGCCGCACCACTGCAGTGCCTCCCAGATCGACGGCAGCCCGAAGCCCTCCCCGGCATGGATGGTGAAGTGCGCGTTCTCCCGCCTCATGTATTCGAACGCATCGAGGTGCCTGGTGGGCGGGAAACCCGCTTCCGCACCGGCGATGTCGAAGCCCGCGACCTCTTCGTCGCGGTACTCGATGCACAGTTCGGCGATCTCCAGCGATCGGGCCGCGTGCCGCATCGCGGTGAGCAGCAGCCGCACCCGGATCCGGTGCCCCGCGACCTCAGCCGCCTTGGTGCCGACCTGCACGCCGTCCAGGACCGCCTGCACGACGTCATCGAGGGACAGGTCCCGCTCCGTGTGCAGTTCCGGGGCGAATCGCACCTCGGCGTAGACGACACCGTCGGCGGCCAGATCCTGAACGCACTCCGAGGCCACCCGGATCAGCGCCTCCCGGGTCTGCATGACGGCCGTGGTGTGGGTGAAGGTCTCCAGATAACGCTCGAGCGAGCCGGAGAACGCCGACTCGGCGAACCACTTGGCGAGGTCCGGGACGACCGTCGTCGGCAAGCCGTCGTAGCCGGTCTGCTGCGCCAGGTCGACGAGTGTGGCCGGCCGCAGCCCGCCGTCCAGATGGTCGTGCAGAAGCACCTTGGGAGCGGTGACGATGGCGTCGGCGGTCAACGGGGTGGACATCAATCGGACGGGCATCCGGCGGACGTTACCCGGCCGGCAGGAACGCCGGGAACCCGGTCCGCGCGGTGTCCCGGGCCCGCTCCGGCCCGCCCGGCGGGAGTCAGCCGGCCCGGATCACGTCCAGCACCAGAGGCGCGCGGCTCACCGGCGTGCCGGCCGGCGAGATCGACACGCCGGCGGCGAGTTCGGCCTTCGCGTCGGCGAAGCGCTCGGGGGTGTCGGTGTGCAGCTCGAACAGCGGATCACCCCCGCGAACCGCGTCGCCGGGCTTGGCCAGGCACAGGATGCCGGCAGCCTCCTGCACGCCGTGCTCGCGCCGCGCGCGGCCGGCGCCCAGCCGCCAGGCAGCCATCCCGACGGCCAGTGCGTCCATCCCGGACACCACCCCGTCGGTTTCGGCGAGCACGACCTCGCGGTGCAACGGTGTCGGCAGCGGGGCGTCGGGGTCGCCGCCCTGCGCCGCGACGAGCTGCCGCCAGCTGTCCATCGCCTTGCCGGAGGCGAGCACCTGAGCCGGGTCGACGTCCAACCCGGCGAGCGAGACCATCTCCCGGGCAAGGGCGATGGTCAGCTCGACCACGTCGGCGGGCCCGCCACCGGCGAGCACCTCGACCGATTCGGCCACCTCCACGGCGTTGCCGACGGCGACGCCGAGCGGAGTGGACATGTCGGTCAGCAGCGCGGACGTCCGTACGCCGGCCCGGGTGCCGAGCTCCACCATGGTCCTGGCCAGTTCGGCGGCGTGGTCGGCGCGCTTCATGAACGCCCCGGTGCCGACCTTGACGTCCAGCACCAGCGATGCGGTGCCCTCGGCGATCTTCTTGCTCATGATGGACGCGGCGATCATCGGGATGGATTCGACGGTGCCGGTGACGTCGCGCAGCGCGTACAACTTCCGGTCGGCGGGCGCGAGATCGGCGGAGGCGGCACAGATCACGGCACCGACGGCGGACAGCTGGTCGATCATCTGCTGCGGGGTCAGCGCCGCCCGCCAGCCGCGGATCGACTCCATCTTGTCCAGCGTCCCGCCGGTGTGCCCCAGTCCCCGGCCGGACAGCTGTGGCACGGCGGCCCCGCAGGCGGCGACCAACGGCGCGAGTGGCAGCGAGATCTTGTCCCCGACACCGCCGGTGGAGTGCTTGTCGACGGTCGGTCGCCCGACGCCGGACAGGTCCAGCCGGATCCCGGAGTTCAGCATCGCCGTGGTCCAGCCGGAGATCTCCGCCGGCGTCATGCCGTTGAGCAGGATCGCCATCAGCAGGGCCGACATCTGTTCCTCGGCGACCTCACCGCGGGTGTAGGCGTCGATCACCCAGCCGATCTGCTCACCGGTCAATTCCCGCCGATCACGCTTGGCAATGATCACGTCCACCGCCGTCACACCGCCGACGGTGGGGCTCATGCCGGCGCTCCGGGCAGGTCCGCCGGGCCGAAGGCGGCGGGCAGCACCCACATCATCGCCTCCGGACCGGTCGGGGTGTCGACGAGCAGCTCCGGCCCGCCGAACTCGTAGATCACCTGACGGCATCGGCCGCACGGCATCAACAGCTCGCCGGCACCGGAGCGGCAGGCCAGCGCCACCAGCCGGCCGCCGCCGGTCAACCGCAGTTGGCCGACCAGGGTGCATTCCGCGCACAGACCGAGCCCGTACGACGCGTTCTCGACGTTGCAGCCGGTGATCACCCGGCCGTCGTCGACCAGCGCGGCGGCTCCGACCTGCAGGTGCGAGTACGGGCAGTACGCGGTTGCAGCGGCCTCGATTGCCGCCGCGCGAAGCTGCTCCCAGTCGATGCGCAGGCGCCGGTCGTCCAGTGGCTTCAGCTCGCCGCTGTCGCGGCGTCCGTCCGGCGCGGTCAACTTCCACCCTTCCGGTAGATCAGCCCGTCGGCCTTCGGCATCCGCAGGTTCTGCGACGCCAGGCCCATCACCAGCAGGGTGATGGCGTACGGGGCGGCCTTGACCAGTTGCTGCGGCAGCGTGTCGGTCGCCGAGAACCACCACAGGCACAGTGCGGCGATGACGGCGGCCACCGCCGCGACGACCGGATGGCCCGCGCGGTACTGCAGGATCGCGACGGCGATCAGCGCGACGGCGACCAGGATCAGGAACGCGTGCATCGCGGTGCCGGTGGAGTCGTACTGCTGGACGCCGTCGGTGTAGCCGAACAGCCCGGCGCCCATCGCCATCCCACCCGGACGCCAGTTGCCGAAGATCATCGCGGCGAGGCCGATGAAGCCCCGGCCGCCGGTCTGCCCGTCCTGGAACTTCAGGCCCACCACCAGGAAGGCGCCGGCCAGCCCGGCGAGCGCCCCGGAGATCATCACCGCGATGTACTTGTACAGGTACACGTTCACGCCGAGAGATTCGGCGGCGTAGGGAGCCTCGCCGCACGAGCGCAATCGCAGACCCAGCCTGGTGCGCCACAGCACCCACGCCGAGACGGCGATCAGCACCGCCGCGAGCACGGACAGCAGCGACAGGTTCGTGCACAGCCCGCGCAGGATGCTGGCGACGTCGGAGACGAAGAACCAGCCCTTGTCCTCGATCTCGCCGAGCCAGTCCGACAGTAGCGGCAGGGTGATCCGGCCGACGTCGGGAACCGGCGGGGACTGCCGCTGGCCGCCGCCGGGTGCGTCGGTGAACACCAGCCGGGACAGGTACAGGGTCAGTCCGGGCGCGAGGATGTTGATGGCGACGCCGGAGATGATGTGGTCGACGCCGACGGTGATGGTGACCAGCCCGTGCAGCAGGCCGCCGAGGAAGCCGCAGACGACGCCGAAGAACACCCCTGCCCACGGCCCCCACTGGTAGCCCGCGTACCCGGCCCCGAAGGTGCCGAGCACCATCATCCCCTCGATGCCGATGTTCACCACGCCGGCACGTTCGGACCACAGGCCGGACAGGCCGGCCAGCGCAATGGGGACCGCGGCGGTGATGGCGGCCTGGATGGCGCCGGAGGAATCCAGGTTCTCCGCGCCGGTCCAGATCCGCACTGCGGAGATGACCGCGATGCCGGCCGCGATCAGCCCCATCCAGACAGCGGGGGTCATCCTGCGCCGGGGCTGGTAGACCGGTGCGGCGGTGACGACGTCCGAATCGATGCTCACTGGTCGACTCCCGGCTCGTTCCGCTCCTCGGCGCCAGGGCGCCTGCGATGCTCGCTCGCCTTCGTCTCCGCGCTCACTGGTCGACTCCCGGCTCGTTCCGCTCCTCGGCGCCAGGGCGCCTGCGATGCTCGCTCGCCTTCGTCTCCGCGCTCACTGGTCGACTCCCGGCTCGTTCCGCTCCTCGGCGCCAGGGCGCCTGCGATGCTCGCTCGCCTTCGTCTCCGCGCTCACTGGTCGACTCCCGGCTCGTTCCGCTCCTCGGCGCCAGGGCGCCTGCGATGCTCGCTCGCTTTCGTCTCCTGCATCACACCGCCACCTCCTGACCGCTCCGCGCCGCCAGCGCCCTGGACACATCCCGCGCCTCGAGGATCAGCCGGTAGCGGCGGACGAACTCGTACGCGACGACAACGGACAGCACGATCACGCCCTGCATGATCGTCACCAGTTCGCGGGCGACACCGACGCCCTGCAGGGCATTGGCCGACGAGTCGAGCGCCGCCCAGAGCAGCGCGGAGAACACCATGCCCACGGGATTGTTCCGGCCGAGCAGCGCGACGGCGATTCCGGTGAACCCGATGCCGGTCGGGAAGTTCAGCGAATAGGAGGCGGCGGTGCCGTTCAGCAGCTCCGGCATGCCGATCAGCCCGGCGACGGCGCCGGACAGCAACATCGCCGACAGGATCATCCGGTTCACCGAGATCCCGCTGGCGACCGCAGCCGTCTCGGACATCCCGGTGGCCTTGATCGAGAACCCGAAGACGGTACGGGACAGCACCAGCGCGTAGATCACCCCGACGACCACGGCGAGAATGATCAACGAGTTCAGCGGTGGCCGGACTTCACCGATCTCGAAATTCGGCAGCTGGCCACCGTCGGTGATCTTGGGTGTGCTGATGTTGTTGCCCTCCAGCACCGCCAACAACTCCGGGGTGAGCAGGTAGGCGACCAGGAAGGTCGCGATGGAGTTCAGCATGATCGTGCTGATCACCTCGCTGACCCCGCGGGTGACCTTGAGGACGGCCGCGATCCCGGCCCACAGGGCGCCGACCGCCATCGCGACGATGATGGTGATCGCGATCCGCAGCGGACCCGGCAGCGAACTCATGAACGGCTGCCCGGCAACGGAAGCCGCCAACATTGCGGCCAACCGGTACTGCCCATCCACCCCGATGTTGAACAGGTTCATCTGGAACCCGATCGCCACCGCCACCGCGGCGAGGTAGTAGACCGTCGTCTGGTTGATCGTCCCGAGAATGACCCGCGGGCGTTCGAACGCCGACGTCATGGCGCCGAAGGCGTCGAACGGGTTGCTGCCGGTCAGCAGCAGCAGCACCGAGGTGATCAGCATCGCGACCAGCAGGGCGCCGACCGGCGCCGCGGCGCCGAGCAGGATCCGCCTGGATCTCGAACCCACCATCAGGCCACCTCGCCGACGTCTTCGCCGTCCGCGCCGGTCATCGCGGCGCCGAGTTCCTCCGGAGTCACGGTGCGCGGGTCGTACGAACCGGTCAGCCGGCCGCGGAGGATGACGGTGAGCCGGTCCGACATGCCGATCAACTCCTCCAGATCCGCGGAGATCAGCAGCACCGCAAGTCCTGCCGTCCGGGCGTTCCGCAGCTGTTCCCAGATCGCCGCCTGCGCCCCGACATCCACGCCGCGGGTCGGATGGGACGCGATCAGCAACGACGGATCTTCGCTCATCTCCCGCCCGACGATCAGCTTCTGCTGGTTCCCCCCGGACAGCGACGCCGCGGTGACATCGATGCCGGGCGTCCGAACGTCGAAGGTGTCGACGATCCGTTGGGTGTCCGCCTTCGCCGCCGCCCGGTTCAGCAGGAACCCGCGGGCCGACGGCGCCCGGGTCTGATGACCGAGGACGCGGTTCTCCCACAGCGAACCCTCGAGGATCAGGCCCTGCCGCTGGCGGTCCTCGGGGATGAAACCGATGCCCGCCTCGCGCCGGGCCGCCGTGGACCGGCGGGAGATGTCGGCGTCGGCAAGCTGGATCGTGCCGGCGGCGATCGGCCGGATTCCCATGATGGCGTCGACCAGCTCGGCCTGCCCGTTCCCCTCCACCCCCGCGATGCCCAGCACCTCGCCGGCGTGGATGGTCAGCTCGATGTCGGAGAGCACGTCCCGGCCGGTGGAGCTGGAGTGCACCTTCACCCCCGACAACCGCAACACGACCCGGTCGGTGACGGTCGACTCCCGCAGTTCCGGGACGGGCAACGCGGACCCCACCATCATCTCCGCAAGCTGCCGGTTGGTCACCGTCTTCGGATCCGCGGTACCGACGGTCGTACCGCGCCGGATGACAGTGATGTCGTCGGCGATCGCCCGCACCTCGTCGAGCTTGTGCGAGATGAACAGAATGGTCAGCCCCTCGCTCCTGAGCTCGCGCAGGTTTCCGAACAGCTCGTCGACCTCCTGCGGGACGAGCACCGCGGTGGGCTCGTCCAGGATCAGGATCTTCGCCCCCCGGTACAGCACCTTGAGGATCTCCACCCGCTGCCGGGCACCGACTCCGAGCGTCTCGACCAGCTCGCCGGAGTCCACCGTCAGGCCGTACCGCCGGGCAAGATCGTCGATCCTGGCGCGGGCACCCTTGACGTCGAGGCGGCCGGACGCCGTCGGCTCGGAACCCAGGACGATGTTCTCCCAGACCGTGAGGTTGTCGGCCAGCATGAAGTGCTGGTGGACCATCCCGATGCCGACCCTGATGGCGTCGGCCGGCGAGGAGAAGACGGTCTGCCTGCCGTTGATCGAGATGGTGCCCTCGTCGGGCTGGTGCATGCCGTACAGGGTCTTCATCAGGGTGGACTTGCCGGCACCGTTCTCGCCCACGAGCGCGTGCACCGTGCCGGCCCGGACGCTGATGTTGATGTCCGAGTTGGCCACCACGCCGGGAAAGCGCTTGGTGATGCCGGTCAGCGCCACGGCGACCTGCCCGGCCGACGGGCCGTCCGGTCGCGCCGGGGGGAGCTTCGCGTCAGCTGTCATCGTCCTGCTTCCACTCGCCGGTTCCTGCTCCGCACCACCGGGGACGCCCGACCGGCCCACATGGCACGTCGGATCTCCTGCGATCCTGCAGTCTTAGCAGATACGCCGCGGCCCCGACGGGATGCCCGTCGGGGCCGAGGACGATCGTTTCAGCTGATCAGGTCAGCTGCTGGGGGTGGTCGGCACCGTCACCGCACCGGAGATGATGTCGGCCTTCGCCTTCTCCAGGTCGGGGACGATGTCGTCGATCTTCCCGCCGGACGTCGAGTAGCCGACGCCGTCATTGGACAGGTTGTACACGTGCTCGCCGCTGAGCGGTTCGCCGTTCACCGCGCTGGTGATGAAGTCGTACGTTGCGACGTCGACCTGCTTCAACATCGAGGTCATGATGACGTCCTTGACATTGGCCAGCGCCGGCAGCTTGTACTGGTCGGAGTCGACGCCGATGCCGAGGTTGCCGGTCGCTTTCGCAGCCTTGAACACACCCGCACCGGAACCACCGGCAGCTGCATAGATGATGTCGATGTCGTCGTTGTACATCCCATTGGCGATCGTCTCGCCCTGCTGCGGGGAGTTGAAGCCCGCGAAGTCCGGCGGCTCGGTGATGTACTTCGACGTGACGGTCGCGCTCGGGTTCGCGGCCTTGACCCCGGCCTCGAAACCGGCCTGGAACTTCTGGATCAGCGGGGTGTTGACGCCGCCGATGAAGCCCACCTTGTTGGTCTTGGTCTTCTTGCCGGCGGCAACGCCGACGAGGTAGGAGCCCTGCTCCTCGGCGAAGGTCAGCGAGGCCACGTTCTCGACGTCCTTGAGCGAGGCGTCATCGACGATGGCGAAGTGCACGTCCGGGTTGGCCGCCGCGACCTCCTTGAGGGCGTTCGCGTACGCGAAGCCGACGGCGAGGATGTCGGTCGCCCCGTCATCGATCAGCTGGTTGAGCCGGTCGGTCTTCGCCGAATCGGGCTCGCCCTGGGCGGCGGTGAGCTCGCCGGTGATGGTGACGCCGGCCTCCTTGGCCTTGTCCAGGCTGGCAGCGGCCAGGTCGTTGAACGACTGGTCACCACGCCCACCGACGTCGTAGGCGAGTCCGAGCTTGACCGACGCCGGATCACCCGTCATCGACGCCGGGCCGGACACCGCCGCGGACGACCCCGCCGCCCCCGCACCCGCCGACTCGGAGCCCGATGCACCGGCCGAGGCGGATCCGGCGTCCGTCGACCCCGGTGCCTCGCCACTGGTGGGCAGGGCCGCCGACTCGGACACGGCGGCGGACGCGGCCGCCGATGTGGAACTGCTGGACGAACTGCTGCCGGATGAACAGGCGGTCAGCGCGAGTGCGCCTGCCGCCAGCCCGGCGATGAGCTTCAAGGTTCGAGCTCGACGCACGTGTATCTCCTCTTCGTCACTGCTCGCGGCCCCGGTCGAGGCACGAGGGGTCCCTGCTCGCCGGGTCCCGGCGGCATGGCACCGTCGGACGCTACCCGTTGTCGTCGTCGACGACGAGGCACGAACCCGCTCCGTAACCGAATTGTTCCGAGAATCGGTCAATTGGGTCAGAAAGTGCATTCGGCCGCAGTCAGAACGGTGGCCGCCTGCAGTTATCACCCGTTTGGAGCACATCATGGGGGGCCCGGCCATGTGGCTCGCCGTGGTTGCTTTCCGAGCCGAGAACCTTGCCTCGGCGGCCTCCGGAGCCGGGCCGCCGGCTCGACCATCTCCGCAGGTCCGCCATGTGCGCCAACACACCCCGATGTCGAACACGTCACACGGCCTCGAGGTCGCAGCCGATGTGAAGTGAGGGTTAGCCTTGCTGCAAGATCGCTTCAGTGGTGGCCGGGCGGTCCGCGCGTCGAATCCGCAAGCACGAACAGCAATCCCAGGTCCCATTCAGGCGCGTCCGCCGTCGATGCCGGAGGTCGAAACACGATCATGTCCACCCCCACCACGTACGCGACCGGAGAGCGGCCGCCCCTGCCCCGTCGCGGGTCGGTCTACCGCGGCGATGCCGGCATGTGGTCCTGGGTCGCCCACCGGGTCACCGGTGTGCTCACCTTCTTCTTCCTGTTCGCCCACGTGCTGGACACCGCCCTGGTGCGGGTGTCGCCGGAGGCCTACAACACCATCATCGAGACGTACAAGAACCCGATCGTCAACCTGATGGAGGTCGGCCTGGTCGGCGCAGTGCTGTACCACGCGCTCAACGGCATCCGGGTGATGCTGGTCGACTTCTGGGCCAAGGGCGCCCGGTACCAGCGGATGATGCTGTGGATCATCCTCGGCATCTGGTTCGTGCTGATGATCCCCGGCGTCTATTTCATGTTGCAGCGCACCGTGACCGACCTGTTCGGGGGTTCCTCGTGACCGCCGCCTTCGACCCGCCGGCAACCCGCGGCATCGTCGCCCCGCGCGCCCCACGGCGCCGGGTCACCGGCCGGCGCAGCAACTTCGAGATGTACGCGTGGATGTTCATGCGGCTGTCCGGGATCGTGCTGGTGGTCCTGGTTCTCGGCCACCTGCTGATCATGAACGTGCTGGACGGCGGTGTGCACCGGATCAACTGGGGCTTCGTCGCCGGCCGCTGGGCAAGCCCGTTCTGGCAGATATGGGACCTGGTCATGCTGTGGCTCGCCGAGATCCACGGCGCCAACGGGCTCCGGGTCGTCATCAACGACTACGCCCGTAAGGATTCCACCCGGTTCTGGCTGCAATTGATGCTCGCCGCGTCCGTGGTCTTGATCCTGAGCGTCGGCACGCTGGTGATCTTCACCTTCGATCCGAACATGGGCTGACAGGAGCGCGACAGACATGACAAGCCAGCCCGGCGTCGCCGGTCTCCCCTGTCCTTGGAAGGACTGATATGCAGTTCCACCGCTATGACGTGGTGATCGTCGGTGCCGGCGGCGCCGGGATGCGCGCCGCCATCGAGTCCGGCAAGCGTGCGAGGACAGCGGTTCTCACCAAGCTGTACCCGACCCGCTCGCACACCGGTGCGGCGCAGGGCGGGATGTGCGCCGCGCTGGCCAACGTCGAGGACGACAACTGGGAGTGGCACACCTTCGACACCGTCAAGGGCGGTGACTATCTCGTCGACCAGGACGCCGCCGAGGTGATGTGCAAGGAGGCCATCGACGCGGTCCTGGACCTGGAGAAGATGGGGCTGCCGTTCAACCGCACCCCGGAGGGCCGGATCGACCAGCGCCGGTTCGGCGGGCACACCCGCAACCACGGCGAGGCGGCCGTCCGTCGCGCGTGTTACGCAGCCGACCGCACCGGCCACATGATCCTGCAGACGCTGTACCAGAACTGCGTCAAGCTGGGCATCGAGTTCTACAACGAGTTCTACGTCCTCGACCTGTTGCTGACCAAGACCGACGAGGGCGAGACCTGCACCGGAGCCGTCGCCTACGAGCTGGCCACCGGCGAAATCCATGTCTTCCAGGCGAAGTCGGTCGTGCTGGCCACCGGCGGCGCCGGCAAGATCTTCAAGACCACGTCGAACGCGCACACCCTGACCGGCGACGGCCTGGGCATCGTCTTCCGCAAGGGCCTGCCGCTGGAGGACATGGAGTTCTTCCAGTTCCACCCGACAGGCCTTGCCGGGCTTGGCATCCTGATCTCGGAGGCGGTCCGCGGCGAGGGCGGCATCCTGCGCAACGGGGACGGCGAGCGCTTCATGGAGCGCTACGCACCGACCATCAAGGACCTCGCGCCGCGCGACATCGTGGCCCGATCGATGGTGCAGGAGGTCCGCGACGGCCGTGGTGCCGGCCCGAACAAGGACTATGTGCTGCTCGACGTCACCCATCTCGGCAAGGAGGTGCTGGAGACCAAACTGCCGGACATCGCGGAGTTCTCCCGCACCTATCTCGGTGTGGAGCCGCTGGAGGAGCCGGTCCCGGTCTTCCCGACCTGCCACTACGTGATGGGCGGTATCCCGACCAACATCCAAGGTCAGGTGCTGGCCAACAACACCGACGTGGTGCCCGGGCTCTATGCGGCCGGGGAATGTGCCTGCGTCTCCGTGCACGGCTCCAACCGGCTGGGCACCAACTCGTTGCTGGACATCAACGTCTTCGGCCGGCGGGCCGGGATCGCCGCCGCCGAGCATGCCAACGGCAGCGACTTCGCGCCGCTGCCGGAGAGCCCGCAGTCCATGGTCGACGAGATGGTCAAGAACCTGCGGGAGTCCACCGGGACGGAAAGGGTCGCCGACATCCGCACCGCGATGCAGGAGACGATGGACCTCAACGCCGCCGTCTACCGCACCGAGGCGACCCTCAAGGAGGCGCTGAACGACCTGCGGCTGCTCAAGGAGCGGTACGCCCGGGTCTCCATCCAGGACAAGGGCCTTCGGTACAACACCGACCTGCTCGAGGCGGTCGAACTCGGTTTCCTGCTGGAGTTGGCCGAGGTGCTGGTCGTCGGTGCGCTGGTCCGGACCGAATCCCGTGGCGGCCACGCCCGGGAGGACTACCCGAACCGGGACGACACCAACTGGATGCGGCACACCATGGCGTACAAGCAGGGCGCCGAGCTCACCTCCGATATCCGTCTGGACTACAAGCCGGTCGTCCAGACCCGTTACCAGCCGATGGAGCGCAAGTACTGATGACGACGATCGCGCCGGACATCGAACGCGAGGGCGGCCAGGGCGGCGCCGCCGGGCTGCCACCGGTGCCCGATGGCGCCGTCATGTTGACCGTGCACATCCAGCGGTACAACCCCGAGGTCGACGAGCTGCCGCACACCGAGTCCTACCGGGTTCCGGCGCTGCCCGGTGACCGGTTGCTGAACGTGCTGCACTACATCAAGTGGTATGTCGACGGCACGCTCACCTTCCGCCGGTCCTGTGCGCACGGCGTCTGCGGCTCCGACGCGATGCGGATCAACGGCCGGAACCGGTTGTGCTGCAAGGTGCTGGTCAAGGATCTGATCGGCGACAAGAAGAACGAGGTCACGGTCGAGCCGATCAAGGGCCTGCCGTTGCTGAAGGACCTGATCGTCGACATGGAGCCGTTCTTCGACGCCTACCGCGCGGTGAAGCCGTTCCTGATCACCCACAGCCCGGAGCCGACCCGCGAGTACGTGCAGTCCCAGAAGGATCGCCAGCGCTTCGACGACACCACCAAGTGCATCCTGTGCGCGGCGTGCACGTCGTCCTGCCCGGTCTACTGGTCCGACGACGCCTACGTCGGGCCGGCGGCTATCGTCAACGCGCACCGGTTCATCTTCGACTCCCGCGACGAGGGCGGCCAGGAGCGGCTGGAGATCCTTTCCGACGCCGAGGGCGTCTGGCGCTGCCGCACCACCTTCAACTGCACCGAGGTCTGCCCACGCGGCATCCAGGTCACCAAGGCGATCCAGGAAGTGAAGCGCGCGTTGATGTTCCGGCGCATCTGAGCGGCGCGTCACGGCCACGGGAATGAGCCGGGGCGTCCCGGTGGTTGGAACAGGTGACAATCCTGAACCGATCGAGAGGCTTCCGCATGACCACCCAGGCTTTGACCAAGACGACGTTCGAGCAGACGGTGTCCGGTGACGGCATCGTGCTGGTCGATTTCTGGGCCGCCTGGTGTGGCCCGTGTCAGCGTTTCGCGCCCACCTTCGAGAAGGCGTCCGAGCAGCATCCCGACGTGGTGTTCGGCAAGGTCGACACCGAGGCCGAGCAGGAGCTCGCCGGTGCCGCCGGTATTCGTTCCATCCCGACGCTGATGGCCTTCCGGGACGGCATTCTGGTGTTCTCCCAGCCCGGAGCCCTGCCGCCGAGCGCGCTCGAGCAGGTCATCACCGGTGTCAAGGAGCTGGACATGGATGATGTCCGCTCCCAGGTGGCCGCCGCGCAGGCGACCGCAGGCTGATTCTGCCGCCAGCGGGTCGGGGTGAGCGAGTTCCTCGGCGCCATCCGGGTTCCAGTGAGCGGTTTCCAGTGACCGACAGCCTGGCATCGGGGCGCCGGACTGGCCCTGACCCAACGGCATCGGTTCACTCGACAGTGGTGTGACCTGCCGCCCGGGCAGGAGAGTGCACGGTGCGAAGTCGGGACGCTACCGTGGGCCGCGATGGTTGCCCCACGCGCTACTTCCTCCGCCCGCTGCGGCCGGCACACGTCATGGCCGCCGGTCCGAGTGCGGCCGATACCGACGTGCGACAGGCGGTGCGCATCGGCCGTGCTGTTCTTCATTGCCGGAATGCTGTGCGCACTCGTGGGACCGACCGGGCCTGTCCTCGCCGCCGCACCCGCTACGGCAGCGGCACCAATGGCATTCAGGGCGTTGACACCGAACACCGACCCGTACGTGCCGCCCAGCGAGACGGTGACGCCGCCGAACACCGACAAGTGCGAGCAGCGCGGCAGGCCTCCTGCCGCGGTCGACACGTCGGAGGACGTCCCGCCGGGCGCACCTGCCGTCACAGAGCTGCCGGTACCGGCCAAACCGGTCGGTGGCGGCCGGCTCGGCGAGTGCGGGTTGATCGTCCCCAAGGGAGCACCACCGCTCCCCTCGGACATCAGTGCCGGGGCCTGGCTGATCGCCGACCTGGACACCGGTGAGGTGCTGGCGGCGAAGGACCCGCACGGCCGCTATCGGCCGGCGAGCACGCTGAAACTGCTCACCGCCCAGGTGATGCTGAAGAACCTCGATGACCTGAAAAAGGTCGTGGAGGGCACCAGCACGGACTCCGACCAGGACGGCACCAGGGTCGGGATCGAGGCGGGCGGCAAGTACACCGTCCGCCAACTGCTGACGTACCTGATCATCATCTCCGGCAACGACGCGGCCAACGCGCTCGCGCGGACCAACGGCGGGTACGACAAGACCATCGCCGACATGAACGCCACCGCCAAGGCGCTCGGCGCGCTGGACACCCGGGCGGCCACGGTGTCCGGGCTCGACGGGCCCGGCCAGTCGACCTCGGCGTACGACCTGGCCCTGTTCGCGAAGGCCGACATGGCCACCCCACCGTTCCCCGAAATCGTGTCCAGCGTCGACGTCAGGGTGCCGTCCGCCGGCGGCGATGGATACATCGCCGCGAACGACAACCAACTGCTGTACCAGTACAAGGGGGCCCTGGGTGGCAAGACCGGGTTCACCGATGACGCCGGGAACACCTACGTCGGGATGGCCGAACGGGACGGCCGTCGACTGGTGGTGACGATGCTGAACGGCACCCAGCAGCCGCGCCGGCAGTGGATGCAGGCCGCGTCCCTGCTGGACTGGGGATTCGCACTTCCGGCGGGCACGCCGCCGGTTGGCCGGCTGGTGGGGTCGCTGGCCGAGGCCACCGCCGCTCCTGCGGCGCCGACGCCCAGCACCGGCGCTCCGTCGTCGACCGCGGGCGCCAGCACCGCCGGCTCGTCCGCCCAGAGCTCCGGCCCGGCCACCACCAGGCGAGACGTCTGCGGCTGCCGCGACGTCCGACACCGGGCCGACGGTCCTGGTGCTGGCGGGCGTGGGACTCCTGGTGGTGTTGGGAGGCGTTTTCCTGCTGTGGCGCCGCAGACACTCCTACGGCCGGCCGGCCTCGGCGGGTGATGCGGCGCCGGACGCCGGGGCCGGTGATGCGGCGCCGACCGACCGTGCGCCCGTCGGCACGGCGCCCGCCGACTCGGCGGAAGCCGACTCCGCACCCCGCTCGGAGCCGGGCACCGAGCAGCCGACGGACGCCCAGCCACCGACCGCGCAGCCACCGACCGCCCAGCCACCGACCGCCGCCGAGCAGCAGACCGACGCCCCGCCCACGGCCGCCGAGGCACCGACCGCCGAACCGCCGTCCATGGTCCAGCCACCGTCCGCCGCACCGCGCACCGACGCCCCGCCCACGGCCGACGAGGCACCCAACGACACCGCACCCACCGACACGAAGACTTAGGCGGCGCGACGGATGTCCTCATCGGACTGCCCGGGCCGCCGACGAGCCACCCGAAGCGCGGAGACTCCGGTCGCACGCAGCAGCCGGATGTTCCGCCGCGACCTGCTGATCCAGCACCGACACCGTGGGCGCCACCACCGACCGGCCCTCAGCCGCGGTCGGCATTCCTGCTGGACTCTCAGCGGCGGCGGCGCGCCGCTCCCCAGCCGACCGCCGCGCCCACGCCGACCAACGCCGCGGCCTTGGTCGGCGACGAGTCCTTTCGGACGATCACGGTTGCCTCCGGCACCTCGGGCAGTGGCTCCTGGTCGACTTCCGGCCCGCCGTCGGCGGTGGCGATCCACGCGGCGACGAACAGCACCAGCTGGGCAACCAGGTTGAAGAAGAACAGCAGCGCGATCACCGGCCCGAAGATCGCGGCCGTCCGGGACGTCGTGGCGATGCCCGGTACGAGTACCACGAGTGCGTACTTGAGGATTTCGAATCCGATGGCGGCCACGATCGATCCGCGGACCCGCGCCTTGCGCGGTGAGCGCAGATCCCGTCCCGGCAGCACGGTGTAGATCCACAGGAAGATCAGCACATCGGCAGCCATCGCGATCACCAGGGTCATCACGGTGACGACGGGTCCGAGCCACGGCTGGTCGCCGAGACCGAGCCACTGCAGGAACTGCGTGGCGTACTTCGAGGCGAAGGTGCTGAGCCCCAGCGAGACGACGACGGCAATGCCCAGCCCGGCCAACGCCCCTAGGTCCTTGGCCGTCGCCACAGCGATGTTGTCGGTGTTCTCCCGCTCATCGAAGTCCGGTCGCCAGATCGCCCTGGTCGCCTTGCGCAGGTTCCCCATCCAACCGACACCGGAGTACAGCGCGATTAGCAGACCGATGATGCCGACGCCGAGCGGGTTGGCCACCACACTGTCGATCAGCGCGGTGATCGGCTCCGCCAGATCGGCCGGGAGCACCTCCGCAACCTGATCCTCGAGTCGGGTCAGCAGCTCTTGGTTGTTGCCCAGCACGATGCCGCCGACCGCGAAGCCGATCATCAGGATCGGCACCAGGGACAGGAACGAGAAGTAGGTCATCGCGCCAGCGAACTGGCTGCCCAGCCGTTCGGCGTACCTGCCGATCGCCCGGATGAGGTGCTTGATGCTTTTCTGCGACGCGATCCGCTTCCCGCGCAGCACCCATCGCCCGACGAAGCCGGGATTCGGGGGCACCGGCGGCTCGGGCTCCGGCTGCCGTACCGATAGCGGCCCAGCGAAAATCGGCTTCCCGCCCGCGGAACCGTTCGTGGTGGCCATCTGGCCTCCTGTCTGTGCTGCGACGGGCATTCGCCGGTGGTTCGTTGCCGAGCCAGGCACTGCTTGGTCCCGGTACCGACCCGGTTTCCGAGCCGGGATCGATGGCGGCGGACCGGCCGCGGCTCTTAGCCGGAGAACAACCCGACCCTGTCGTACACCGCAGCGACAGTCGCGTCCGCCACCTGACGCGCGCGCACCGCCCCGGCTGTCAGTATCCGGTCCAGCTCGGCCGGGTCGCCGAGATAGGCCTGCACCTGCTGCTGCAGCGGCACGACGAACCCGGAGAACACGTCGGCGAGGTCCTTCTTCAGGTCGCCGTAACCGTGCCCGTCGTACTGCCTCTCCAACGTGGGGATGTCGGTGCCGGTGAACACCGACAGCAGCGACAACAGGTTGGAGACACCCGGTTTGGCGTCCTCGTCGTACCGGATCTCCCGGTCGGTGTCGGTCACCGCGGACTTGATCTTCTTCACCGACGCCGCGACCGGAGCGAGCAGATCCAGCGAGCCACCCGGCGAGGACTTGCTCATCTTCGCCCGCGGCTCGGTCAGGTCGTAGATCTTGGCGGTCTGCTTGAGGATGTAGGGCTCGGGCACCGTCAGCGTCGGGCCGTACCGGGCGTTGAACCGCTGGGCGAGGTTCCGGGTCAGCTCGAGGTGCTGGCGCTGGTCCTCCCCCACCGGCACGGCGTCGGCGCGGTAGGCGAGGATGTCGGCCGCCTGCAGGATCGGGTAGGTGAACAGCCCGACGCTGGAGCGGTCCGCCCCACCCTTCTGCGACTTGTCCTTGAACTGCGTCATCCGGCCGGCCTCGCCGAAACCCGTGAGGCACTCCATCACCCAGGAGAGCTGGGTGTGCGCAGGGACCTGTGACTGCACGAACAGGTTCGAGCGCTCGGGATCGATGCCCAGCGCCAGCAACTGGGCAGCGGCGACCCTGGTGCGGCGGCGGAGCACCACGGGATCCTGGTCGACGGTGATCGCGTGCAGATCGACGATCATGTAGAACGTCTCGTGCGTGGCCTGCAGATCCACCCATTGCCGCAGCGCCCCGAGATAGTTGCCGACGTGGAAGGAGTCGGCGGTCGGCTGGATGCCGGACAGCACCCGTGGACGGGTCGGCGGGGCGGGATCTGCAGGGGAATTCATGACGGCGATCTTGCCACCCGGCGGCCGGACCTCCGGCCGACCGTCGCTCGGTAGCCGCGCCTCCCCCGTGGCGACGAGGTGCGGCCGGATCCGCACCGGCGCAAACCGTCGACGCGCGAGCCGGCCGGCCGGCCGGCGACGGGGCAGCCCTGCAGAGGTCGGTTTGACAGCGATCCCGGCTCAGGCCATGTCGTCCAACTACCGCAGCTCGTCGGCGTAGGACACCGACCGCCGCCGGAGCCGGCCGCCGGCGCCGAGGGTGTACTGGCCCATCCGCCACAGCGGCGGCGAATACGCGTGCACGGACACGCTGCCGACATCGCGCCCGGTGAGCCGCTGCATGTGGTCCGGATCGAAGCTGTACGCCGACCCGGCGTCGATCTCCGTCTCGATGCTTGGCGCCCGATCGCCAGGTTGTGCTCGGTCAGAGCGCCACGGAGCCCGCGACGGCACCGGAGGAGATGTCGTGGTCGTGCCACCCGGTGTCGTTCTGCGGGGTCCAGCACAGCAGCCAGACGTCCACGTGGGTGTCCCGGTGCAGGCTGACGTAGTGCCGCCGGTCGTCGCTGAGCGCGATGTGCTGCTCGAGCGGAGCGGCGTCGGCGGCGACGGACGCGGTCAGCTGCAGCAGCTCCGACTGGCTCAGATCGCGGCCGGGCAGCGTGTCGAGCGTCAGGCCAGCAGCGCCGGCCCAGGTGCCGGCGACGGCATCGATCCGGACCGCGTTGCGAGCCGGGATCGTCTCTCCGGCCACTCTTCCCGAGATGGACGCAACAGATTCCGCGGCGGCGGTGCGGGCGGTATCGGCATCGCGGTCGGGGCGGATCCGGCCGGTGAGCGTGGGGACCCGGTCGGTGAGATGGGTGGCGATCACATCGATGTCGTTCCGGGCCGGTTCGGTCAGGGTCGTCGTGGTCGGGGCGGTCATGGTCGGGGGGTGTGCTCAGGGTGGTCATGCTCAGGTTGGTCATGCTCAGGTTGGTCATGGTCGGGGTGGCCCAAACAACTGCGTCCGAGTCGATCTGGGCCACCTTGCGCGGCGGCAACCATGGCTTCGGCAAGGATCGTGAGCTGAGCTACGACGCGTTGCGGGCGGCGATGCGGCGGGTCAACGCCGCGTTGGGCACGAATTGGACGATGCACGACCTGCGACACACGTGCGCGCTGCGAATGGCTCACGACGAGAGGCCCAGCCTGCGAGACGTTCAGGTCATCCTTGGGCATGCACATTGTTCCAGGACGGTTCAGGTGTACCTGGTGGAGGACAACGCAGCCATCGTCGACCTTGTCGCACAACACCTCGCCGAACGGGTCAACCGTCCTCCAGATCCGCCGAAGGCACCGGCCGTCGGTTATGACCCCGCCGATCTATCCATCTTGTTCGGACGGGATGCATCGTCATGGTGACCGAGTCGGTGACCAGATGGCGGACAGCTATGGGACCGCAGACGCGGCGCCACGAGGAGCTCGCGAACCTCGTCCATGTCGGACCGGCCGACGAGCTGGGACTCGACGCGGTTTTGGACCTCATCCGCTCGCACCCCTCGTGGCCTGCACAGGTCCAGGCGCAAAGGAAGTCTCGAGTCGGCGCGGTCACCATCCTGCGTTGGCTGGAGTGTTTCCCAGCCGCTGGCTGGCAGGCCCGCTGGGGTGCGGCGACCGACGACGACCCACGCAGCTGGGTGGAGACGGTGTGCCGCAGCGCAGCGCCCGTCGACGGGATGACGGCCCGCAGGACAGAAGTGCGAGCGGGGATAAAGGCGCTTATCGCAAGCCGGGTCGTGCTGCCCAGCTACGCCTGCATCCCGGCCGTCGCAGTCGGAGACCTGTTCCCGTTCATCGTGAAGTTCCGCGGCGCTTCCAAGTTTGCCGAGATGGAAGACATCGCCGACCGTCTGCACATCAACCAAGATCAGTACCGTGGTCCACAGCAACACTTCGAACTGCGCAAGGTCGCGCTCGGCACCTGCGCCAGGCCCTACGCAACACCGTGCCAACACGAACACGCGTGTATTCGCTGCGCAGTTCTGCACGTCGACCCGAAACAGCGCGACCGGCTGGTCGAGATCACGGCAAACCTGCGTCAACGCATGCAAGAAGCGCACCATCACCGGTGGGCTGGCGAAGCACGCGGATTGGAAGTTAGCCTCGCCGCGGCCGAAGCCAAGATTGCCGCACTCGACCGAGCGAACGCCAACCGGGTGAGGCCTACCGCGCTGGGCATCCCAACCACACCCACTGAGCGGGTCAAGTAACCGGACCCGGGCACGCACCGACCGGCTGATAGGCTCCGCCGCCGTGACGAACCACCCGCCCCGGGTGATTCGGCTCTTTCCGCAGACCGGGACACTCTAATGATCGCATCCCGCGGCCTGCCCTGGCTGCGCCGACCAGTGTGGCGCACCAAACTCGATCGTCGACGACGTTGCGGAGGGCACTGATGCCGAGTCAGTCCGGTGAGATCGTCCTGATCAACGGGTTCGGGGTGCTCTTCGTCATTCTGAACGCCTTTGGTTTGGGCCTGCGGCTCCCGATCGGGAAATTACTCGGTGAGGCAGCAGCCCACTGGAAGATCGCCGTGTGGGCGTTGGTCATCAATTTCGTTCTCATCCCGGTGCTGTTCATCGGCTATCTGCTAACGGTTGCCTCGTCGATCCCTGGCGAGATCAAGGTCGGGTTCTGTGTCGCTGCGCTGTGCGCCGGCATGCCCTTCGCTCCGATCCTCGCCAAGTTGGCCAAAGCCAACGTCAGCATTGCCACCACGCTGTTGGTGGTCATGACCGCGGCCACTGTTATCGCTCTACCGATCGGATTGCCGCTGGCCGTCGATGCGGTTGACGCGCAACTGAAGACCTCATTCTGGGACGTTGCCTGGCCGCTGCTTCTGTTCCTAGTCCTGCCGCTGCTTCTGGGGTGTTGCTTCAGGATTGGGTGGCCTGACCTGACCGCGCCATTGGCACGGTGGGTGGTCCGGGTCGCAATCTTGTGCCTTCTGTTCAACCTCAACTTCTCCCTGGTTGCGTATTGGGATCTATTCGTGCAGACATGGGGCACCGCGAGCTACATCGCAGCCATCGCCGGCCCGTTCATCGGCCTCGGGTGTGCCTACCTTCTAGTTTCCGGTCTCCGGGTCAAAGACGTCGGAACCAGGCACGCAACCGAGATCACCACGGCCGTCCGCAACATCGCCCCAATGTTGCTGATGATGATCTTCCCTTTCGGTGCTGACCCACTGGTCACGGTGTCGATCACGATCCTGAATACCGTCGGCATCGTGGTCGTCCTGCTGTTCGTCCTGATGTGGCGGTGCGCTGCGCCGCCGGCAAGCGCCCCTGCGACGACCGATGGGCCGAGAGTCAAGGGCGCGTCACCGCCACCATCGACCCCGCGAACGTGAGATGCCGGTCACCTTCCCCTCACTAGCCCCATGGACCCGTTCGGTCGCGAATTGACCGACCTGTGTCCACGGCCGCCGGGATCCCTTATAGGTCGAGTGACGACCTCGACAGTGCAATTCCGCGTCCTGCTTAGCGCGCCTTTCGGCGTCGGTAAGGGCAAGCAGCGCCGCATCAACACTCTTCTATGCTAAGGCGTTCAAGTCCCGCCCTTTACTCGGCGGGGCGCCGGTAGGACCGGAACGTCAGCGGCCGCGCGGGTGCCCACGCGCGACCGGGCAGGTGCGCGCGGGTGCCCACGCGCGCGCCACCGGGCAGGTGGGTCAGCGACGGCCGGCCTACGAGCGCCTCGTCCTGGCCCGGATTCGCGGTGCCGCTCGTTGAGCGCACTCCCTCCGCTCGCTCCCGGCAAGCCCGGTCGACGACCTGGCCGTGCTCAGCCTTTTCACCGACTCCACCGGCAGCGACACCGTCCGCGGCCACCATGGTCGCGGGCTGGCTTGACAACGGGACGCCGCAGGGGATTGCCCCGGGTCCGGTGATTCCGATCAGGTCGTCTAGTTCGGTCAAGCTGCCTGCTCACCGCAGCCCAGGCGTCGAACTGCGGACGCAGGGCGGCGGCGCCGTCATGCCAGGCGTCCAGTAACGGGCGGCCGGCGTCGGGCGGTAGGTCCTCGATCCCCAGCGGACTGGAGAGCCCGAGCACGATCCGGCCGTTGTCGAGCGCCCGCCGAGAGACCGGCACGTGCTGGTCCGAGTCGATCTCGTACGCGGGTTCCCCGTCCAGCAGCAGCGTCCAACCCGTCAGCCTGGGCGGTTGCGACCGCAACCGCAGGGTCTCGACGAGCTGCGATGGCCACAGGTGCTGGTGAACGTCGATCGCCGGGGGCGGCGTCATGGAGGGTCGTCCCGGCGCTCGTCCTCGTGCTCGGGGTCCGATCGGCTGGCCCATCGCGCCGCGAGCGACGCCGGCCACCACGGCCGGGTGCTCGGCGGGATGAGTGCGGGCGCTGGCTGACGGCGGGCGCTGATCAGCAGCCGGCACGGACGGCACCCGCCGGTCCGGCGGGTGCAGGATCTGGCGGACGTGCGGTGCCTGCGATACCAGCGACGGAATGCCGATACGCGGGGCTGGATCAGCGGGTCAGCCGCAACACAGGGCGCTGGCCACCCGCTGCAGGTCGACATGCCTGCGCCGGTGGTTCAGCCGGGCGGCCACCGCGGGGTGGGCTCGGCGGGCCGCAGGTCTGCAATCTAGGGGATCGCCCCCCGGGTCTGTCAACGACCGGCGCCCCGGTTCCGGAACGCGTCACAAAGAACGTGCCGGCCGGCCCCTCGGGCCGGCGACGAAGCCGGTCAGCCGAGCCGGGTCTGCAGGTTCTCGTCCAGCGCCCGCAGGAAATCCTGGGTGGTCAGCCAGCTCTGATCCGGCCCGACGAGCACGGCGAGGTCCTTGGTCATCTTCCCGCTCTCCACCGTCTTGATCACGACGTCCTCGAGCGCCTCGGCGAAGCCGATCACCTCGGGAGTGGAGTCGAGCTTGCCGCGGTGCTTGAGCCCACCCGTCCAGGCATAGATGGAGGCGATGGGGTTGGTCGACGTCGGCTTGCCCGCCTGGTGCTGGCGGTAGTGCCTGGTCACCGTTCCGTGCGCCGCCTCGGCCTCCACGATGCTGCCGTCCGGGGTGGACAGCACCGAGGTCATCAACCCGAGGGAACCGAAACCCTGTGCGACGGTGTCGGATTGCACGTCGCCGTCGTAGTTCTTGCAGGCCCAGACGTAACCGCCCTCCCATTTGAGGGCGGAGGCGACCATGTCGTCGATGAGCCGGTGCTCGTAGGTGAGCCCGGCCGCGGAGTACTTGTCGGCGAACTCGGTGTCGTATACCTCCTGGAAGATGTCCTTGAACCGGCCGTCGTAGGTCTTGAGGATGGTGTTCTTCGTCGACAGGTAGACCGGGTAGTTGCGGGCCAGTCCGTAATTCAGCGAGGCCTTGGCGAAGTCCCGGATCGAGTCGTCGAGGTTGTACATCGCGAGCGCAACACCGTCGCCCGGCGCGTCGTACACCAGCGCCTCGATGGGTTCGGAGCCGTCCTCCGGGATGAAGGTCATCATCAGCTTGCCCTTGCCGGGGAAGCGGAAGTCGGTGGCGCGGTACTGGTCTCCGAAGGCGTGCCGGCCGACGACGATCGGCTTCGTCCAGCCCGGTACCAGCCGCGGGATGTTCGAGATGATGATCGGTTCCCGGAAGATGACGCCGCCCAGGATGTTGCGGATGGTGCCGTTCGGCGAGCGCCACATCTTCTTCAGGCCGAACTCCTCGACCCTCGCCTCGTCCGGCGTGATCGTGGCGCATTTCACGCCGACCCCGTGCTTCTGGATGGCGTGCGCGGCGTCGATGGTGATCTGGTCGTTGCTGTCGTCGCGGCTCTCGATGCCGAGGTCGTAATACTCGAGGTTGACGTCCAGGTACGGCAGGATCAGCTTGTCCTTGATGAATTGCCAGATGATCCGCGTCATCTCGTCGCCGTCCAGTTCGACGACCGTGCCGGTCACCTTGATCTTCGACATGCGCTGCCGTCTCCTCCTCGATTACTTCCCGTGCTCGAATGCTTCCGCTGCCCTTGACCAGCCGCAGGACCGTCACAGCAGCCGCGGCACTGGGCCGCACGGGTTACCGGTAGTGCGCGATCTCCTGGCAGACCGTACCGTCAGTTGTCAAACGTGGGACGCGGCGGGTCGGGGCCCGTCCGCGACTGGGGATCGCTGACCACGACCGGGGGAGACATCATGGCGCCATCCCGCACGCCGCGTGACAGGACCTTCAGCGGTGACCGGAAGGCCGCCTGGGAGGGCTTTCTGCACTGCCAGGCAGCGCTCACGCAGCAACTGGCCCGGGAGCTGGACGAGGCCGGCGAGATTCCGCTCAGCACCTACGACATCCTGGTGCAGGTGTCCGAGGCGGGGGGCCGGGTACGACTGCGTGACCTGGTGGACCGCGTCGTGCTGTCCCAGCCCGGGCTCTCCCGCAAGGTCGCCAGACTCGAGCAGGACGGCCTGCTGGATCGGCAACCCGACCCCACCGACGGCCGCGGGGTGCTGGTGAAGATCAGCCGCAGCGGCCGGGCGGCACTGCGCAGTGCCGCGCAGGTGCACCTGTCGGGCATCGAGCGGACCTTCGCCTCCCGGATCGATGACGACGAGGCTGCCACGCTGGCAACGGTTTTCGCTCGCCTGCTGGCCGGGCAGCCGCGCGGTGCGGGTGTCGGGACGTCCGCCGATGGCGCGGCCGGCAACGGGGCCCGGCGGGACAGCGCCGAGGGGAAGACCGCCGTCCGCGCTCCGGGCCGTCGAGCCGCGCCGAAGAAGGCTTCGGCGTCCAGCAACGGCGCCAGGCGGAGCGCCGGTAAGGGATGACGTCTCGCCGGGGTCAGCTGATCCCGACCGTCAGCGCGATCATGAAGGCGCCGGTGAGGAAGTAGAACGGCAGGTCGAATCCCCTACCGCGCACCGCGAGAACGCCGATCGTCCGATCGCTGAGCACCGCCCGCAGCCCGCCCGCCAGCAGCATCGCGGCGCCGAGCGCGAACGCCCCGCGCCGCCAGTGGGCGAAGGCGATCAGCACCAGTGCGGCGGTCACGATGGTGAGCACCAGGGTGATCGGAATCGCCCGCAGCAGCCTCGGATTCACCGGCACCCGGCGACCTCGTACCCGGAACGCGAGCCGATCTCGACCGTCCGCCCGGTCATTGCACGGCGCCGGCCTCCGCGGCGGCGACAACGTTGGACAGCAGCATGGCGCGGGTCATCGGCCCGACGCCCCCCGGATTCGGCGCGACGAACCCGGCCACCTCCCGGACGTCCGTCGCCACGTCACCGACGATCTTGCCGTCCACCCGGCTGACGCCGACGTCCAGCACCGCGGCTCCAGGTCGCACCATGTCCGCGGTGACCAGACCCGGAACGCCCGCGGCTGCGACGACGATGTCGCCCTGCCGGATCAGCTCCGGCAGGCTGCGGGTTCCGGTGTGGCATGCCGTCACCGTGGCGTTCTCCGTACGCCGGGTGAGCAGCAGCCCCAGCGGCCGGCCGACGGTCAGCCCGCGGCCGATGACGACGGCGTGCGCCCCGGCGATCGGCACGTCGTAGCGGCGGAGGAGCTCGACGATGCCCAGCGGCGTGCACGGCAGTGGTGCTGCCCGGCCCAGCACCAGCGCGCCGAGGTTCACCGGGTGCAGGCCGTCGACGTCCTTGGCGGGATCGACCCGGCTGAGGATGGCGTACTCGTCGAGCCCGGTGGGCTGCTGGACCAGGAACGCCGTGCACGCCGGGTCGTCGTTCAGCTCGTCGACCACGGCCAGCACGTCCGCCAGGCCGCTGCCGGCCGGCAGCTCGCGCTCGATGCTGGCGATGCCCAGTTCGGCGCAGTCCCGGTGCTTGGCCGCGACGTACCACCTGCTGGCGGGGTCGTCGCCGACCAGTACGGTGCCCAGTCCTGGCACGATGCCGCGTCCGGCGAGCGCCCGGACCCGGGTCCGCAGTTCGGTCTTGATCACCGCGAGGGTGGCTCGTCCGTCCAGGATCGTCGCGGTCACGAGAGGTCATGATGCCATCCCTGGCCAGGACGCCCGTTCCCGCCGACGACGGGGTCCACCGCCGATCGCCGGCCCGTCCCGGATACTCACGCCGCCCCGCGAACCGGGGCAAATCCGACGAACGCCGCGAGCGCCGACCCTGTCTCCCGTGGCGCGCCTACCGTGGTTGCCATGTCAGCCCCCACCGAACTGGTCCAGAGCGAATTCGCCGACGCCGCGTCCGATCCGTCGGCCCACCCGGAGGTCGAGGCGCTGCGGGACGAGCCGCCCGAGCTGATGTCCGCGGACCTGTTCGGGTACGAGGCGATGCTCACCCCCGAGGAGTGGCAGGTCGTGCAGCGGACCAGGGACTTCCTGCGCGAGCACGTGGCGCCAGTTGCGCAGGACTGCTGGGCGCGGGCGGAGTTCCCGTTCCAGATCATCGAGCCGCTCGCCCAAGTCGGGATCATCGGTCAGGCCTACGGCTGGGACGGCACGCCGATGCACAGTCAGCTGCTGACCGGCTTCGTCGGCCTGGAGATCGCCCGGGTGGACCCGTCGATCGCCACCTTCATCGGCGTGCACAGCGGGCTGGCGATGGGCACGATCGTGCTCTGCGGGTCGCCCGAGCAGCAGCAGCGCTGGTTGCCCGCGATGCAGCGGATGGAGCTGATCGGCGCGTTCGGGCTGACCGAACCCGACGGCGGATCCGACGTCGCCGGCGGTATGCGGACCACCGCGCGGCGGACCGCCGACGGCTGGTTGCTGAACGGCGCCAAGCGCTGGATCGGCAACGCCACCTTCGCCGACCTGACCGTGATCTGGGCCCGTGACATCGACGACAACGCCGTCAAGGGCTTCGTCATCGAGAAGGACACGCCCGGCTTCGTCGCCACCAAGATCGAGAACAAGGCCTCGCTGCGCACCGTGCAGAACGCCGACATCGTGCTGACCGACTGCCTGGTGCCCGAGGCCAACCGGCTGCAGGGCGCGAATTCGTTCAAGGACACCGCGCGGGTGCTGCGGACCACCCGCGGCGGGGTCACCTGGTCGGCCGTCGGGTGCCAGATAGGTGCCTATGACGCCGCCGTCGAATACGCCAAGGAGCGGGTGCAGTTCGGCAAGCCGATCGGCCACTTCCAGCTCGTCCAGGACATGCTCGCCAAGATGCTCGGCAACATCACGGCGTCCCTGGGGATGGCGGTTCGGGTGTCGCAACTGCAGCAGGACGGCATCTTCCGCGACGAGCAGGCCGCGCTGGCCAAGTGGTACTCCACCACCCGGCTGCGGGAAACTGCCGCGTGGGCCCGGGAGATCATGGGAGGCAACGGCATCCTGCTCGACCGGGACGCCGTGCGGTTCTTTGCCGACGCCGAGGCGCTCTACAGCTACGAGGGCACCGCGCAGATCAATGCGCTGATCGTCGGGCGGGCGATCACCGGGAAGTCCGCGTTCATCTGACCGGGCCGGGTGTGCCGTCAGACCCGGGTACGCAGGGCCGCCGCGAGCACTGTCGACGCCCAGGTCCGTGCGGTGGTCGGCGTGACGCCGAGCCTGTCCCAGGTCGGGCCGGCGTGCGGCGTCATCAGCGGATTCGGCCCGTCCGGCATCGCGGAGTAGGCGGCCTCGACGCCGTCCGCCGCACCGCCCATGAAGGGCCGCAGCAATGCGGCGTACTCCGCGGGTGAAACCCGGCGGAACGCCAACTCCCGCCCGATCCCGGCGCCCAATTCGCGCGCCAGGTCCCCGAGCGTCAGCCGCTGCGGGCCGGCCAGGACGAGCAGTTCGCCGGCGATGTCCGCGCGTAACGCCGCCACCGCAGCGCTGCCGAGATCACCGGCCGCGAGCCAGGCGATGGTGTCCTCGGCAGGCCTCGGGTACGGCAGTTCGCCCCGGTCGATCGGCTGCAGCGCCCACGGCGCCGCGTGGTTCTCCAGGTACGCCGTCGGGCTGAGCGCCACGGCGCCGGTGGCCAGCACCGCCGCCGCCATGGCCCGCGTACCGACCGGGTCGGGGACACCGGGTGGCGGCACCGGTGAGCCCAGGTTGACCGTCACCGGCAGGCCCGCGTTCCGCAGCACGCCGATCGAGGCGAGCACCGCGTCGGCGGTCGCCGGACCGCCGAGCCCGAGCGGGACGTGCAGCGCGGCCGCCGCGAGGTCGCCGACCGCGTCGACCGCCGCCCGGACGGTGTCCGGTCGCAGCAGGTCGGCCACGGCCGCCGGGTCGCCACCGGATTGCCATTGTCGCGCCTGTTCCGGGCGGCTCGTCGCCCGGACCGGGGTCGCGCCGGCCGCGGTGACAGCTGGCACCAGGCCCGATCCCTGCGCGCCCGTCGTGCCGAAGGTGAGGATGTGCTTTCCGTGCAGATGCATGAACTCTCCCTGGTTATGATCAGTAACCAGGTCATCGTCGGTACCCAGGTTGGCGTCCGCAAGGAGGCAGTTTCGTGGCACAAGGTCACACCGAAGGAACCTTGCAGGTCCAGGCGCAGGCCGGCTGCCCGATCCAGGACGTCATCGCCCGGATCGGTGACAAGTGGTCGGTGATGATCGTCGTCCAACTCCAGCAGGGTCCGTCCCGGTTCTCCGCCCTGCTGCGGTCCACCACCGGGATCTCCCGGCGGATGCTCACCAGAACGCTGCGCCTGCTGGAACGCGACGGGCTGGTGCACCGCACCGTCTATCCGACGAAGCCGCCGTCCGTCGAATACGCGCTGACCGACCTCGGAAACGGCCTGGCCGCGCCGCTGGACGCGGTGTCGCAGTGGGCACTGACGCACCGGCTGGACGTGCAGCAGGCACGCCAACGGTTCGACGACGCGGAGGCCGCGGCCCACTGACCGGCCGCCGGTCAGTGATCCCGCTCGCCCTCGGCCTGCAGGACCAGCCCGTGCGCGGCGGCAAACAGCACCGCCTGATCCACGTCCACCACGGTGCCGGTCAGCCTCGCCCCGACCCACAGCGCCGGATCCACCAGGGCACCGCGCAGGTCGGCACCGGTGAGGTCGAGCCGTTCGGCGCGGACGCCGGTCAGGTCGGCGCCGCGCAGGGTGCAACCGGACAGGTCGGCCGCCGTCAGGTTCGCCTCCCGCAACCGCAGGCCCGAGAGGTCGGTACCGGCCAGCTTGCAACCGGCCAGCGACACCAGCGTCAGGTCGCATTCACTGATGGTCAGCGGGACCAACCGGCAGTCGGTGAACGTCGAGCCGGTGAGCCGGCAGCCGGTCAGCGTGGCACCGTGCCAGGCCGCGCGCTCGAAGGTGCAGGACACGAAGGAGCTCGACTGGTGGGCACTTCCGTACAGCTCGGTGCCGATGAATCGGCATCGTTCGAAGCTGACCCGCCGGGTACGGGTATCGGCGAGCGCGGCCTCGGTGAAGTCGCAATCGGTGAACGAGATGTCCTCGAGGACCTGCCCGATGAGGTCGACGTCGCTGAAGTCCTCGTCGGTGTAGGCGGTCTCGGTCAGGGCAAGGGGCATGCGTCCTCCGCCCGGTCGGCGACGGCGGGATGGGCGTCAGTGGAAGAAATGTCGCGTCCCGGTGAAGTACATCGTGACGCCCGCGTCCTGCGCGGCGGCGATCACCTCGGCATCCCGCACGGAGCCGCCCGGTTGGACGATCGCCCGGATGCCGGCGTCGATGAGGATTCGCGGGCCGTCGGCGAACGGGAAGAACGCGTCGGACGCCGCGACGGAGCCGGCCGCCCGCTCGCCCGCCCGCTCGACGGCGAGCCGCGCCGAGTCAACCCTGTTCACCTGCCCCATGCCGATGCCGACGCTCGCCGCCTGGGCCGCGAGCAGGATGGCGTTCGACTTGACCGCCCGGCAGGCCCGCCAGGCGAAGTCGAGGTCGGCGAGGGTCGCGTCATCGGCGGCTGGTCCGGCGACCAGCCGCCAGGCGTCCGGGGCGTCGCCCGGCGCGCTGAGCCGGTCCCGGAACTGCACCAGCACGCCGCCGGAGATCGCCCTGAACTCCACCGGGTCGGGAGCGGTGTCCGCCGGCATCCGCAGCAGCCGGATGTTCTTCTTCCTGGTCAGCACCGCGAGCGCATCCGGCGAGAAGGCTGGCGCTGCCAGCACTTCGGTGAAGATGTCGGCGACCTGCTCGGCCATTGCCAGCGTCACCGGGCGGTTGACGGCGATCACCCCGCCGAACGCGGACACCGGATCGCTCGCGTGCGCCCTGCGGTGCGCGAGGGCCACGGCGTTGTCATCCCCGCCGGGAACGGTGGCGATGCCACACGGGTTGGCGTGCTTGATGATGGCCACCGTGGGGTCGGCGAAATCGTTCGCGGCGCGCCAGGCGGCGTCGGTGTCGACGTAGTTGTTGTAGCTCATCTCCTTGCCGTGCAACTGTTCCGCCGAGGCGAGACCCGGTCGCCAGTGCCGGTACAGCGCGGCCGGCTGGTGCGGGTTCTCGCCGTACCGCAGCGCGGACACCTTCTCCCAGGTGGCGCCGGTCCACGCCGGCCAGCCGTCGTCGGACCCGACGCCCTGGTTGAGATAGGAGGCCACCGCGACGTCGTAGGACGCGGTGTGTGAGAACGCCGCCGCCGCCAGCGCTGTCCGCTCCCGCAGGGTGAAACCGCCCAGCTGCAGCGCCTTCTCGATGTCCGGGTAGCGGGCCGGGTCGACGACGACGGCGACCGAGGGATGGTTCTTCGCGGCCGCCCGGACCATCGCCGGCCCGCCGATGTCGATCTGCTCGATGCTCTCGTCCCGGCCCGCGCCGGAGGCAACGGTCTCCCGGAAGGGGTAGAGGTTCACGACGACCAGTTCGAAGCGCTCGATCCCGAGCTCGCCGAGCTGTTCCAGGTGCGCGGGCAGCCTGGTGTCGGCGAGCAGACCGCCGTGGATCGACGGGTGAAGGGTCTTGACCCTGCCGTCCAGGCACTCCGGAAATCCGGTGACGTCCTCCACCGGCGTCACCGGGATCCCGGCGTCGGCGATGGCGCGGGCGGAGCCCCCGGTGGAGACCAGGCTCACCCCGGCCGCGTGCAGGGTCCCGGCCAGCTCGATCAGGCCGGCCTTGTCCGACACGGACAGCAGTGCGCGACGGATCGGCCGGCGGCCTTCGGGGTCCGTCCCGGCCGCCGGGTTCGACGTCGGTGTGCTTGCCGCGGTCATCGAATGCTCACCCTTCGTCCGCTGACGCTGTACGTGCCGCCGGTCAGGCTGCGGACCACCTGGGGCAGCAGTTCGCGTTCGGCGATCTTGATCCGTTCGTGGAGCGACGCCACAACGTCATCGTCGCGCACCGGCACCGCCCGCTGGGCGACGATCGGCCCGGCGTCGATCCCGCCGTCGACGAGGAAGACGGTGCATCCGGTCAGTTTGACGCCGTGCGCGAGCGCGTCGGCCGGTGCGTGCATCCCCGGGAATGCCGGCAGGAGCGACGGATGCGCGTTGATCACCCGGTTCGGGAAGGCCGCCAGGAAGTCCCCACCGACGAGCTTCATGAAACCCGCGAGAACCACCAGGTCGGTGTTGAAGGACGCGGTCAGCACCGACAGGCCGCGGTCCCAGTCCTGCCGGTCGACGTGATCGGAGACCCGGCAGACGAACGTCGGGACACCGGCGGCCCCCGCGCGATCGAGGGCGCGGCAGGTCGTGCGGTCGGAGCCGACCGCGGCGATCCGGTACGGCTTGGGGTCGGCCTCCTCCACCGACGAGTCGTCCAGCAGCGCCTGCAGCAGGGTCCCGGATCCGGACGCGAGGACGACGACGTTCCTGGTGCCGGGCGTTGGCGTGGTCGGCTCGTCCACGTGTCACCCGTCTCTGCTCGGCGATCGGTCGGGAATGGCGCCGGCGGACTCGCGGCGCGGACCGGTCGCTTCGGACACAACCGGCGCGCGCCAAGGGTAGTCGCCACCGCGTCGGCGACCCCCGGCGGCCTGGGTCGGCGAGCGTGGGCGGTCTGGCCTGCTGCCTGGCCGTCGGCGGGCGTCTCCCTGGGCCGGTCGCCGGGCTCGCTGCCTGGCCGGCGGTCCGGGCGTCTGCCTGGGCCGGTCGCGTGAGCCGGTCGCCTGGGCCGGTCGCCAGCGCCGGCCGCGTGGTGGGTCGCGGTTTGCCGACCCGGTCGGCACCTCCGGGTGGGTCGGGTGGTCCGGCGGAGCCGCTGAGATGCTGTGGGCGTGCGGTCGGAGGAGCCCCGATCCGGGGACGGGAACGGGTGGACGTGGGATCCGTCCCTCTACGCGGGCAGCGCCGACTACTACGCGCGCGGCCGGGTGGCCTATCCCCCGCAGCTTGCCGAGGCACTGGTCGGGGCGCTGGGCCTGGACGGGTCCGGGGCGTTGCTGGACGTCGGTTGCGGGCCGGGTTCGCTGACGCTGCTGCTGGCGCCGTGGTTCGCCGAGGCGATCGGCGTCGACCCCGATCCGGGCATGCTCGCCGAGGCGGCGCGGCTCGCTACCGAGCAGCACGTTCGCACGGTCAGCTGGCGACAACTGCGCGCCGAGCAGCTGCCCGCCGGCCTGCCGCGGCCCCGGCTGGTGACCTTCGCGCAGTCCTTTCATTGGATGGACCGGCCACGGGTCGCGGCCATCGCGCGGGGCATGCTCACGCCCGGTGGGGCCGTCGTTCACGTCGGCGCGACCACCCACGAGGGCATCGACGACCCCGACCAGCAGCTGCCACATCCGCGACCGCCGAGGCGGGACATCGCCCGGCTCGTGCAGCGGTATCTCGGCCCGCACCGCCGCGCCGGGCGGGGCGTGCTCGCGTCCGAGGCATCCGGTGGGAACCGGACGCCGTCGCCACCCGGGGCGTCGTACAACCAGCAACGGGAGGACGACATCTTCCGGGCGGCCGAATTCGTCGGACCGCAGCGCGTGGAGGTTCCGGGCCGGGTCGTCCAGCGCACCGTCGACGAGGTCGCCGCCTCGGTGTACTCGCTGTCCAGCTCCGCGCCGCATCTGTTCGACAACCGGTTCGCGGAGTTCGACCGGGACCTGCGGCAGCTGCTGACCGGTGCCGGTGCGGACGGCGTGTTCAGCGAGCAGATGCGCTCGATCGGGCTGACCATCTGGCGCTGAGGTGGCCGCCCGGTGGGCCGCGGTCCGATGGCCAGCGGCGTACTGGCGGGGGTTCGGCCGCCCGGTGGGCCGCGGTCCGATGGCCAGCGGCGTACCGGGCGGGGGGTGCGGCCGCCGGTCGCGGACTGCTGCCGAGCGATGGGCCGTGCCGGAGCGTCGGAACGACCCCTGTCGGCACGAGCCGACCCCCCGCGGAGCGGGTTGCAGCTGGCTGTTGCTCTGGCAGCAGTTGCGTCGCTCGTGCTGCAGCAAGAGTGGCGCGTCCGCTCCGAGAGTGAGGTGAGCTCCCCGGGCGCTGCTGCCTGCGCGGACCCTGCTGGCCGGCCGTGCGCCGCCGCCCAGCACCCTGCGGATCCTGATGGTTGGCCGCTGCACCGGCCGGCACACGCTGCGCGGCTCGCTGCACCCGCTATCGGCACGGATCAACCGCCGCGCGGACGTTGCACCGCTGCACGACGTCCGGGGAATCCGGCAGCCACGCCACGTCCGCCCGGCAGACCTCGGCAGCCACGCCGACGTCCGCCCGGCAGACCTCGGCAGCCAACCCACGTCCGCCCGGCCGACCACGGCAACCACGCCACCTCAGCCCAGGAGAACCCCGGCCCCAGGCCGCTGCACCCCCGGCGACACACGAGTGGGACGTTCGCCCCCGGACGGGGTACCAGTCGGGTGCGGGGGAGACCATCCCATCACCGCATGCGCACCGTTGGAGGGAGTGGCCGCGTGAGTGAGCTTCCGGGCACCGAGGGACAGTCGTCGTCGACCCCCCGGAGGCACGGCAGACACCGCAATCGCGCGCGACGCGACCGCGCGCTCGTCGCGGTCGGAGTGGTGTTGGCCGTCATCGCGGCGGGTCTGATCACCTGGTGGGCGAGGTCCGGAGCGGACGGCGACCCCGTGGAGACCGCCGCGAGCGGCCCGGCCGGCTCGTCGGCGGACCCGGATGCCGCTTCTTCCGGGTCCTCCGACCCAGCCGCCTCCTCGCCGCCCACCGAATCCCCGGCACCCACCGAATCCCCAGCACCCACCGAATCCCCAGCACCCACCGAATCCTCGGCGACCACAGAATCCTCGGCGAACGATTCCGGACCGTCCGGGGGGCAGCCGGCAACGGGCGAAGTGAGCGAGAGCACCACCGCCGCAGCGCCGGGCGGCGGGACCTGCGGCCTGCCGAACGGTGCGTTGTCCGTCGCGGCCGCGCCAGAACTCGCGGGCACCCTGACCGCCCTCGGACAAACCCTGCAACCAGCCGGCTGCCGGGTCACCGTGCGAGCCGTCGACCCGGCAGCGGTGGTCGCCGACAGCGGCGGGGCGGACGTCTGGATCCCCGATTCGTCGGTCTGGCTGGAACGGGCCGCGGCAGCCGGTTCCGCGACCCCGGGGAAGGCCACCAGCATTGCCACCAGCCCCGTCGTTCTCGCGGTGTCCGCGGCCGCCGCCGGGCAGCTCGAGGCGGCGGGCCACGTCGATCTCGGCGGGATCCTGGCCAGCCGCGCGAGTGCAACGCCGATCCGGGTCGGCCTACCGGACCCGAACAAATCCGCGCCGGCCATCGGCGCCATCCTGTCCGCACGGGCCGCCGTCTCCGGCACCCCGGACGCCAGGGCGGCGTTGAGCTGGGCGGTCCGCTCGAGCCCGCCCCGGCTGCCCATCCATGGCGACGAACTGCTGGATCGGCTCGGCGGTGACCCGGGCACTGCGCTGCCGGTGGGCGAGCAGCAGGTCGTCCAGTACAACCGGGCGCATCCGAAGGCCACGGCGGTGGCCGTCTACCAGCGCACCGGCGGGGTGACCCTCGACTACCCACTGGTGGCGTTGCGCTCCGACGCCTCCGCGGCGGCGACCGCGCTGGCCGCCGCGCTGACCGAGGGTCAGGGCGCCGAGGCGCTGGCGAAGGCCGGCTTCCGCGGTACCGACGGCCGACCCGGCCCGGCACTCGAGGGCGTCCCCGGCATCGACCCTGCGGGGACGACAATCGCCCCGCTGCCCGGTCTCGACGCGGTGAACGAGGCGGTTCGCACCGCCCAACTGACCAACGAGCCGTCGCGGATGCTCGCCGTGATGGACGTGTCCGGGTCGATGGAATCGCAGGTGCCGGGCGCCGGCGGAGCCAGCCGGATGGATCTCGCCAAGGAAGCGGCCGCCCGCGGCTTGAGCCTGTACTCCGCGGACAGCGAGATCGGATTGTGGGTCTTCTCCCGCAAGCTCGAGGGCGACAGCGATCACCGCGAGCTGATTCCGGTCGGTCCCTTGGGCGCGGACGCCGACGGCGGATCCGGGGCGCAGCGGCTCGCGGCCGCGGTCGGGTCGATCAGCGCGGTCCCGGAGGGCGGGACAGGCCTGTACGACACCGTTCTCGACGCGGTCCGCACGATGCGTGCCGCCTGGGATCCGACCAAGGTGAACGCCGTGCTGATCCTGTCCGACGGGGTGAACGACGATCAGGGCAGCATCAGCCTCGAGGAGTTGACCAGCATCCTCGCCGCGGAACAGGATCCCGGCCGGCCGGTGCCGGTGATCTCCATAGCGTTCGGGCCGGACAGCGACGTGCAGGCGCTGAGCACCATCAGCCGGGCGACCGGTGGCTCGGCCTACGAAGCGCGTGATCCGAAGCAGATCGGCGAGATCTTCCTGGACGCGGTGGGTCAGCGGCTCTGCCGGCCGGGCTGCTGAGCGTTCGGGGCCGAGGCAGCGCCCGCGTCGTCACCGAACCCGTCGGCAGTCGTGCGGTCGGCGGCCTCGTCGGCGGCGGTCGAGGCCCCGCCATCGTTGCCAGGCGCGCGGTCGGGGTGGGCCGGGCGGTCGGGGTGGGCCGCGCCGTCGGGGTGGGCCGCGCCGTCGGGGTGGGCCGGGCCGTCGGGGTGGGCCGCGCCGTCGGTGCGGGTGCGCTGATGCGGAAGGGTGACCGCACCGGCAGCAACGGCGTGGGTACCGCCGGCACCGCTCGGGCCGTCCGGGGAATCGGACGCTGGTTCGCGCGGTGCGTCGGTGGACGCGTGCAGTCCAGCGCCGGCCACGACGTCGAGCGCACCATCCTCGGGCGCCTGGATCGAAGTGCCGGTCGACGCATCGATCATGTCGGTCGAGGCGTCCGGCGCGCGATCGGCGGAGGGGTGGTCGTGGTCGGTGATCGCTGCGTTGGGGGCGTCGAGCGATCGGTCGGCGGCCGTTCGATCGTCTCGCTTCCCATCTCGCTCGGGGAGCCCGACACGCGCCTCCTCGACGTCCTGCTGTCCGTTGTCACCGGCGTCCGACCCGGCTGCCGGATTTTCATCGACATCCTCGGGCGATGCCGCGCCGTCCCGCTGCTCCACGTCCGGCGCGGCCAGGTCCGAATCAGCCCCGTCTGCCTCCTCGGATTCGTCAGCACCAGCGTCCGCGTCCGGGTCGGTGGCGATGCCAATGGCGTCTTCCGCGTCGTCGTGCCCGCTCTCCGGTCCGCCGTCGGCGCCGGCCGGCCCGTCGACCGCGTCGGCGAGTGCCGGGTCGTGCGTGTCCTCATCGCCGTCAACGGCGGACCCGTCGTCACCGGCCTGGGCGGCGCCGGAGCGGACCCCGGGAGTCTCGCCCAGCCGCCAGGGCACCGTGCGCCCGCCGGACAGGGCGGCGGTGGCGACCGCGGCGACCGCCAATTCGACGGCGACCACCGCGCCGACCAAGGCCGGCGGAGCGCCCATCGCCGACCAGAGTCCCGTCCCCACCCCGCCTCGGGCCAACCAGGTCAGGCAGCCCACGATCACGCCAGTCAAGGCAGCCGCCGACGCGGATGCCAGCACGCGTTCGGACCTGCACGGCAGTGCTGGCACCGCTCGTCGCGCCATCAGGTATCCGGCCACCACGGGTACCGCCAGGAACACGATCCCGATCACCGAGCGGCCCGACTGGTCCGGTGCGGCCGCCAGCAAGGGCAGCGCCGGGAGGTCGACCGTGGTCGACCCGAACGGGGAGTATGTTCCGGGCCCGATCTCGAACCCGACGCCGCTGATGTAGCCGACGGCGGCGACGATCGCGTTCGGAACGTAGGCAGCGCCGAGCAGCGCCAGTCCGAGCCCATCGGTCCAGGACGGTGCGGCCAGCGCTCCGACGGCCACGACGGACCCGAAGTGGGCGACCATCGCGAGGGCGAGCGCGAGCCCGCCGCCGCCGATCATCATCCCCAGTCCGACGCCGGCTGCCCGTGCTGCAACCCGGATCCATCCGGCAACCGAGTTGCGCCACCACATGCGCCACCCGGATCTACCCAGAAAGAGTGCCGCTGACGTCGCGACCAGCGCGAGAGCCGTTGCGGTCCAAACCCAGCCGGCGGGTACGACGCCCTCGGGCGCGAATCCACGGGTGGTCACGGCGACCGTCAGGCCGTAGCTGACGGCGGTGACCAGGCCCGCGGCCGTCTCCTGATCACGGCCTTGCGGAAGGAACCGCCCCCGTCGGGCGGTGGCGACGATCAGCGCAACGATCAGAACTGTGAAGAGCAGTGGCGGCACGCTCAGCACGACGCCGCTGATGTTCACCGGCATCAGGTTGGCGGCGGCGAACCCGGCGATCCCGGCCTTCATCGCCTGCCCGGCGTCGGACCCGGACGCGGGCGTCAGCGCCCACAGCACCAGCGATATCCCAGCCGCCAACAGCGCTCCGGACAGCGCGACCGCCGCGCCGCGAACGGCCGCCGCGGCTGCGACCACGCCCAGCGGACCGGTGTCGGCCGGCGTCGCGTCGTCGTCCGTAGGGCGCGGCGGAGCGAACTGGGACGTCACTCCGCCACTGTCACATGTCCGGTCCGGCGGACCGGCACGGCACGCCGTCGACGCTCAGATCCACGGCGGCTACCGGCGCACCCTTGCACAGCGCGGGCTCCGGCCGCAGGGCCGCCGACCACCCTTGGTGGTCCTTGCCGCCGCAGCCGAGCACGGGCGGTCCCGATCGGTGCTCGACCCGAAACCCGCCGGATTCCGATAACCGCCGGATCCGACACCCGCCGGACCCGACACCCGCGTGATCCGGCACCCGCCGGACCCGACACCCGCGCGATCCGACACCCGCCGGACCCGACACCCGCGCACCTGCGGCACGCCTCGGCGCGGCCGCGGTCCTGCCGGAGCACCTTGGCCGGGCGCCCGACCACGGCGCACGTCTCAGGTGCCCGACTCGGGACCGGTCTCGCCCTGCGGCACGCTGCGTGCGGCGGGCGATGCGGCCGGCGTGGTACCGGACTCCTTGTCGAGGTGCACCTGGCCCGGGCCGGCGGTTCCCGGGGCAGGCGGCGATCCCGGCCGGTCCTGACGAGTTTCAGTTCCGACGATCACCTGCTGCGGTCCGGTCGGCCGCTCATCGGCGGGGGCGTTGCGCGGGTCATGGGGCGGTCGAGGCGCAGGGTTGACCCAACCGGGTTGCACGACGGTCGGACCGGGTGCGCCCGGGCTCGGTGGATAACCGGCCGCCGCCCGGCCGCCGCCGCCCGGCACGGCGGCCGCGCCACCCGGAACGGCGGGCGCGCCGGCAGGCCCGGCGCCGGCACGGCCGACGGCGGCTCTGCGGGCCCGGATCCACTGCTGCCCGTCGGCCCCCATGAGATGGGCACCGGTGGCCACCACCGCCTGGATGATGCCGAAGATCACCAACAGGATCGCGCCCGATCCCTTGCTGACCTGACTGCTGGAGACCAGCTGCACCGGCCCCTCGGTGCCGAGCGAGACGAGCGCACCGGCAGCCCCACCGATCGACACCGCGGCCACGGCGGGCGCGGACACCTCCCTGCCGGGCAGCAGCACGGCCAGCGCCAGCAATCCACCGATCAGCAGCACCACCGGGACGTAGGCAGGACCGACGGCGAACACGGACAGGCTGTCCTGCGATCGGGTTGCGGTCAGTTCTGGCAGGAAGCCCCAGATGAAGTTCAGCACACCCAGCCCTGCGACGATCAGCACGAGAAGCCGTGCCAGGTCGACCGACCGACGCGGCCCGGGCGCCCCGGTCGCGCCGGGACCCGCTGCCCCGGCCCAACGGGGGATCGGGCCGGTGTCGTTGACCGCGTCGGCAACCGTCCAGGGCGCGGCCGGCTGTTGGTAGGAGGGGTAGCCGGGGGGCGCGGAGCCACCGGGCCCGGCGGGCACATTCGGTCCGATGGGGCTGCTCATCAGCTTCTCCTTGCTCGGCGTGCGCCGCTCGCACCGGCTCGGCTGTCGACGCGCCCGGCGGCCCGAGCGATCGCTGCGACCGCGGTCGCCGGACGCGTCAGGGTCGGTCACCCGTCCGCGCGGCGGCCAGGCCCGGTGGCACGTTCCGATCTTCTCAGCGACGAACGTACCGCCGAGAGCCCAGCTGACGGGTCAGGCGATGGCGGCGCGCAACAGGCGGGCCGTTTCCGAGGGAGTCTTTCCGACCTTGACGCCGACGGCCTCGAGCGCCTCCTTCTTGGCCTGCGCGGTGCCGGCCGAACCGGACACGATCGCGCCGGCGTGGCCCATCGTCTTGCCCTCAGGAGCGGTGAATCCGGCCACGTACCCGACCACCGGCTTGCGGACGTTGTCGGCGATGAACGCCGCCGCACGCTCTTCCGCGTCGCCGCCGATCTCGCCGATCATCACGATCGCGTCGGTCTCGTCGTCGGCCTCGAAGGCCTGCAGGGCGTCGATGTGGGTGGTGCCGACGATCGGGTCGCCGCCGATGCCGATCGCCGAGGAGAACCCCAGATCCCGCAGCTCGTACATCATCTGGTAGGTCAAGGTGCCGGACTTTGACACCAGGCCGACCCGTCCCGGACCGGTGATGTTGGCCGGGATGATGCCGGCGTTCGACTTTCCGGGGGAGATGATGCCGGGACAATTGGGCCCGATGATCCGGGTCTTGTTGCCGGTGGCGACGGCGTGCGCCCAGGCCTTGGCGGTGTCGTGCACCGGGACGCCCTCGGTGATCACCACGGCCAGCCCGATGCCGGCGTCGATTGCCTCGATGATCGCGTCCTTGGTGAAGGCGGGCGGGACGAACAGCACGCTGACGTCAGCGCCGGTCTCCTTCATCGCCTCCTCGACGGTGCCGAACACCGGCTGCGCGGATCCGTCGACATCGACGGTGGTGCCTGCTTTACGGGCGTTGACGCCGCCGACGATGGTGGTGCCGGAGGCCAGCATCCGGCGGGTGTGCTTCATCCCCTCGGAACCGGTCATCCCCTGCACGATGACGCGGGAGTTCTCATTCAGGAAGATCGCCATCGTCAGACTCCCGTGCTTGCCAGTTGGGCGGCCTTGTCGGCGCCCTCGTCCATGGTCTGCGCCTGTGTCACCAGTGGGTGCGCCGCCTCGTCGAGAATCCGCCGGCCCTCCTCGACGTTGTTGCCGTCGAGCCTGACGACCAGCGGCTTCGTCGCGTGGTCACCGAGAATCTTCAGCGCAGAGACAATCCCGTTGGCGACCGCGTCACAGGAGGTGATGCCGCCGAACACGTTGACGAACACGGCTCGGACGTCCGGGTCGGACAGGATGATGTCCAGACCGTTCGCCATCACCTCGGCGCTCGCGCCGCCGCCGATGTCCAGGAAGTTCGCCGGCGACATGCCGCCATGCGCCTCACCGGCGTAGGCGACCACGTCGAGCGTCGACATCACCAGTCCCGCACCGTTTCCGATGACGCCGACCTGACCGTCCAGCTTGACGTAGTTCAGGCCCTTTTCCTTTGCGAGAACCTCGAGCTGGTTCTCTGCGGCGTTGTCCTCGAGTGCGGCGTGATCGGGATGGCGGAAGCCGGCGTTCTCGTCCAGAGAAACCTTGCCGTCCAACGCGAGCACCGTGCCGTCGGGCGTCTTGACCAGCGGGTTCACCTCGACGAGCGTGGCGTCCTCGGCGACGAACGTCTCCCACAGCTGCTGCAGGATGTCGATCACCTGGTCCCGCACTTCGGCGGGAAACCGGCCGGCGTCGGCGATTTCGGCCGCCTTCTCGGCGTCCACGCCGATCAGCGCGTCGACCGGGATCTTCGCCAGCGCGTCCGGTCGCTCCTCGGCGAGCTGCTCGATCTCCATGCCGCCCTCATGGGTGGCCATCGCCAGGAACGTCCGGTTGGACCGGTCGAGCAGGAAGGAAACGTAGTACTCCGCGGCGATGTCGGCCGCAGGGCTGATCAGGATCTGCCGGGTGATGTGGCCCTTGATGTCCAGCCCGAGAATGTTGCCGGCGTGCTTGCGGACATCGTCGAGCGAGGCAGCAAACTTCACCCCGCCGGCCTTGCCGCGGCCGCCGATCTTCACCTGCGACTTCACCATCACCGGAGTGCCCAGTTCGGTGGCGGCCTTCACCGCGTCGTCCACAGATGTGACAACGACACCCACGGGCGTCGGGACACCATGGGCGGCGAACAGTTCCTTCGCCTGGTACTCGTACAGATCCACGTCTTCTCCCTCGCAGGACTGCGGGTGCCGGAAAAACGAGTCCGGCGCGGTGAGAAGCCCGGGCGCCGAAGACCGTCGCAGTCACCCTAGCGACATGGCAGCGGCGTGACTTGACGGGGACCTGAGACCTCTCCCACGTTCGGCGGAATGCGCCGAGAATGCCGGTCCGCCGCGGCGGGCGGTCCGCGGTGGGCGTCCGCGGTGGGCGTCCGCGGTGGGCGGTTCGCCGGTGGGCGGTTCTGCTCGGTATCGGCCGGCCTGCCGAGCCTCGATCATTGCCGGCCCGGGTCAGCCCTCCGTCAACCTGGGTGCGACCTGTTCCCGTAGCCAGTCGACGATCGTGCTGGTCGGCGCGCCCGGGGTGAAGATGCCGGTGACGCCGATCTGCCGCAGTTCCTCGATGTCCTGCGCCGGGATGATCCCGCCGCCGAACACGATGATGTCCGTGGCGTCGGCCTCGGCGAGCAGGGCGACGACCCGGCGGAACTGGGTCATGTGTGCACCCGATAGCACGGAGAGTCCGACGGCGTCGGCGTCCTCGGCCAGCGCCGCCGCGACGATCTGCTCGGGTGTCTGGTGCAGACCGGTGTAGATCACTTCCATCCCGGCGTCCCGCAATGCGCGGGCGACCACCTTGACGCCCCGGTCGTGACCATCGAGGCCGGGCTTGGCCACCACGACCCTGATCGGCCTGGCGCCCCCGGTGGACTCGGGTGGTGCCGACCCGTGCTGCTGCTCGGCATCCGCCGGTGAACTGGGAACGGACATCATCTGCCTTTCGGTTGTGCGGGCCGCCCGGGGCCGGTGCCGGGCACCCCGCCGGAGCCCGGCGCGTTGCCGGATCGCCGACCGGTCGCCCCGCGGGAGTCCGGCGAGCTGCGGCCGGGCAACGGTCGCACTCCCCGCCGCTCATCCTTCCCCGCCGCAGACGTTGACGCAGCAGGGCCGCGAACCTCGACCAGTGACGGACTCGCGGTTCTCCGGACCCGCCCGGCCTGGCCGCCGAACCACCATGCACCGACCAGCAGCGCGGCGACCGCGACGAGCACCAGCCACCGACCTGCCCCATAGCCGAAGCCGGGCACGGCGCGGACCGCCTCGGGCACGACGAGCGGCTGGGCGACAACCACCGCAGAGGCGACCAGCCACCCGACGGCCGACGGCCGACGCGCGGTCAACGTCGCCGCCCAGATCCCGATCAACGCCCCGATCGCCACGGCCCAGTACGCCCAGGTGTCCAGGTCGTACCCGTGCAGCAGGCCCGGGCCGGATCCGGTCAGGTCGCTGTACACCGGGACGGCCAGCGCGACGAGGACGAGCACGCTCAGCCCGACCGCGGGCCAGGTCCGGGCCGTCCGGGCGGCGGTCAGCGTGTCGTCGTCGACCACCTCGAACGAGGCCTGGGTCGCCCGCAGATCCGTCATCGCGGCCAACCCGGCTGCCCCCATCGCCAGCAGCGTGCCGAGGGTCGAGAACCATTGTCCGGGCGCAGTTGTCCAGGAATGTTCGATGCCCGCCGGGTCCCCTGCCCCGGAGTTGCCGGCGGTGGACAGCACCAGCGAACGGACCCACAGCGCCTGGCCGAACGCAGAGACAGACCCCGCCCACAGCACCGTCAGCGCCGCCCTGCCGGCCGGTGCGCGCGGCGGCAGCAGCGCGAGCACGCCGGCGACAGCGAGTGGAACAGCGGCCACCAGGTGCGGCAGGGCCGCCGGAAGCAGTGCCCCGCCGGTGGTCTCATCCGGGGCGGCGCCGTCCAGGTACAGCAGCGGCGACCGCCAGGCCACCAGCAGTGCCGCGGCGCTGAGCAACGCCAGCGCGCCGGTGCCGAGCGTCATCCACCGGGGCGGCGGTGCCCCGTCCGACTTGTCCGTGTCGCTCCGTTGCCCGGTTCGGCGGGTCAGCAGCGCCGCGGACGCCAGGATCGCGGCCCCCGCGAGACCGCACCACACCACCGGCGACAGGCCCGTCGGGGCGCCGCCGACGACCGCCGCCAGGGCGGTCAGGCTGGGCACCGCGGCGGCGACCGCCGTCCCGGCGAGCAGCGCGCCGGCAATCGCACGCGGCCCGGCAGCGGCGACGACCACGACGACGGCGGTCAGGAATCCCAGCAGGGCGGCGGCGACGAGCCCGGTCAGACTGGACCCGAACGGCAATACGCGCAGCGCGAGGTAGCCGCCCTGATAGGGGATCCCGAGCGCGCCGATCATCAGCAGCACCGCACCGAGGAAGCCGACGGCGATCATCGGCAGATTCAATGCCCGGCGTCCCGGCGGGGACCGGCTCAGCGCCACCCCGACAACGGTTCCCTCGTCGGGCGGGTCGGCCGGACCGGCATCCGGCCGCGCGGGGAGGGCGGCTGGAGGTCCGAAGATGTCGTCGGTGGGCGGCGCCAGGCTGCCTGCTACGGCCGGTGCCAGTCGGGCGGCGGCGATGACACCGACGGCCAACCAGAGCAGGTCCGCCGCGAGCAGCACCCAGCTCCCGGCTCCGGTGCCGAACGGACGCGCCCGTTCGGAGGTTTCGGTGAACAGTTCCGGTCGGGTGATGCGGTCCGCTTCGGTGACCACCGCCAGATCGGTCAGCAGTCGGACCAGTCCGATCACGCCTGCACCGGCGGTGGCCGCGAGACCGAGGACGGGCCGGCGAACCGCGAGCAGGACCGCCAGCAGCCCCGGCAACATCGCGACGAACCCGGCGGCGACCGTTGCCGTGATCTCCGATCCGTCGGCGGAACGGACGACCCCCAGCATCGGACTGATCGCGACGAGCACGCCGGCCAGCAGCAACAACGAGGCAAGGGCGACCGAGCTCCGCCGTTCGGCGGTGCCCGGCGCCTCACCGGCGGGCGGCGCGGTGACGGTGCTCACCGGCGTCGCGCCGTCCGGCCGGCGCCCGCAGCGGCATCGGATCCGCACACCGCTGAGCCGTCGACGGCCTGGCCGCTGGTCGCAGATCCATCGGTGTTCGGGGCGGCAGGCACGCCGTCGACGGTAGCAACCCGGGCCGACAATTCCGGCTGATCGAAGCCACCCGCCGGCACCGTCGAGCATGGCCGGTCCGGCCATCAGCGATGATCGAGGGATGATCCAGGCCCTGGCGATCGGCGTGCTGTCCGCCGGCCTGCTGCTCGCCGCGTGGACCGGTTTCCAGGCGTGGCGCCGCCGGCCCACCACTGAGGCCCAGATGGTCGCCGCCATCGTCGTCGAAGTCGCGCTGCTGACCCAGACGGTGATCGCCATCGTGCAGCTGACCGGTGGACATGATCTCGTCGAGCCGGTCACGTTCATCGCCTACGCCGTCGGCATCCTGCTGCCGTTGCCGCTCGGCTTCCAGCTGGCCCGGCTCGAGCGGACCCGCTGGGGCTCGCTGTCGCTGTGCTTCACTGCAGTGGTGGTTGCCGTGATGACCCTGCGACTGCTGCAACTGTGGCAGGCCCCCGTTGGTTGACCAGCCGGCCGTCGACTCGTCCTCGTCTCCAGAGTACGAGGACGACGCACCCCCGACGGGACCCCGCCGGGTACTCATCGCCCTGTACGCGGTGTTCGCGCTGGCGGCCACCGCGCGCGGGGTGGTGCAGATCCTGGTCCAGTTCGACCAGGCTCCCCTCGCCTATCTGCTGTCGCTGTTCTCCGGTCTGGTCTACATCGCGGCGACGGCCGGCCTGGTCACCCACCGGCGCTGGTCCCGGCCGCTGGCCTGGGCCGCGGTCGGCACCGAGATGGTCGGCGTCGTCACCATCGGCATCGCCTCCATCGTGGACTCCGAGGCGTTCCCCAAGGACACCGTCTGGTCCCGGTTCGGCGCCGGATACGGCTACGTGCCGATCATCCTGCCGGTGCTCGGGCTGATGTGGCTGTGGCAGACCAGGGGCAGCGCGCGGGCCGGCGAGGTCGCCTCCGACTGACTGCTGGCGTACCCGGGATGTGCACAACTCCGCCGCCGCCTTCGCCCCGTCTGCAACGCTCCGGCGGTGTTCGACGCTGACAACCAGAGAGAAGGAGCGGATCATGACGGCCATGACGGTGATGCCCGGCGGCGTGGCGGAGTGGACCGTGGACGACCTCGATGCCTTGCCCGATGACGGGCTCCGGAATGAGCTCCTCGACGGGATCTTGCTGGTGAGCCCGGCTCCCACCCGTCGCCACCAGCGCGCCGTCTTCCGACTCGGCTCATTGCTGCAAGCGGCGTGCCCATCCGAGATGGAAACAATCAGCGCGCCGCTCGACTGGCGACCGGACATCCGGACCTCACTACAACCGGACGTCTTGGTGCTGAAGAACCGGGACCTGTCCGCTCCGGTCAACGAGTCGATGATCCTTGCAGTCGAGGTGCTCTCGCCGTCGACGCGGCGCAAGGACGCGATCTACAAGAGATCCAAATACGAGGACGCCGGTGTCCAGAATTACTGGATCGTCGACCCCGAAGAACCGTCGATCCTGGCCCTCGAGCTGGTGGGCTGCAGTTACGTCACCATCGGATCGGGCACCGGTGACGAGGCCGTCGCGCTCGAGAAGCCGTTCCCGGTCACCGTTGTGCCCGCCGACCTGCTCCGCTGACGGCCACCGTCCGACTTTTCCGGCGGCTCAGAGCTTGGTCATCGGGACGCCGCCGATGAGCATCAACCGCACCTTGCCCGAGGCGCCGAAGTCGATGGTCGCGGTCGCCCGCTGTCCGACGCCGTCGACGGCGACAACCGTTCCGAGGCCGTACTTGTCGTGCGAGACCCGGTTTCCCACGGCCAGTTCCAGCACCGGTCCGGCGCCCAACGGGCGGCGGTTCGACGATCTGGACGGCTTCTCGCCGAATCGGCTCGCGGTCATCGGCGCGGAGCGGGAACCCCAACCCCCGCCGGATCCGCCGAAGCTGCGCCCGCCGGACCGCTGCCCGCCCCCGAACACCCGCCCGCTGATGTTGCCCTCGAAGGCGCTGTCCCCGATGAAGCCGCCTGTCCTGGCGTCCTCGTCGGTGCGCCGCCAGTCGACGAGGTCCTTGGGGATGTCATCGAGGAACCGGGACGCCGGGTTCGCACCGGGCTGCCCCCACGCGGACCGCATCATCGCCCGCGACACGTACAGCCGCTTCTTCGCCCTGGTGATGCCGACGTAGGCGAGCCGACGTTCCTCCGCGAGCTCGACCTCGTCGCCGAGGGACCGCTGGTGCGGGAAGATGCCGTCCTCCCAGCCGGTCAGGAACACCACCGGGAACTCCAGGCCCTTGGCGGTGTGCAGCGTCATCAGCGTGACGACGCCGTCGGCGGAATCCGGCACGGCGTCGGCGTCGGCGACCAGCGACAACTGCTCCATGACCGCGATCAGCAGGTCACCGGCGTCGGGAGGCACGTCCTCGTCCTGGGCCGACGCCGCCGATTCGGCTTCGCCGTCATCGGCGGGCTGGTCGACAGCGGGCCCGTCGGTGCCGCGCTGGTCGACGTCCTCCGCATCCCCGGCGACCGAGGCAGTCGCGAGAGCGGTTGTGGTCAGCAGTGTCTCGGTGGTTTCCCGGAGCACACTGACCAGCTGGTCCAGGTTTTCCAGCCGCGATCCGTCCTGCGGGTCGTCGGACGCCTCGAGCTCCGCGCGATAACCGGTGCGGTCGAGCACTGCGGTCAGCAGGTCGGCCGGCTCCATCCCGAAGCCCACCTCGGCGCGCAGGCCGGCGAGCAGCTCGGCGAAGGACGTCAACGAGTTGGCCGACCGGGTGGCGAGCCCGGGGACGTCCCTGATCCGGCCGAGTGCCTCGCCGAATCCGATGCGTTCCCGCTCCGCGAAGACCGCGACGGTCGCCTCTGCGCGGTCGCCGATGCCGCGGCGAGGGGTGTTGAGGATGCGGCGCAGGTTGATCTCGTCATCGGGGTTCGCGATCGCGCGGAGGTAGGCCAACGCGTCCTTGACCTCTTTGCGCTCGTAGAACCGGACGCCGCCGACGATCCGGTATGGCAGGCCGGTGCGGATGAACACGTCCTCCAACGCCCTGGACGCCGAGTTGGTGCGATAGAACACCGCGACGTCGCCGAACACCGCCTCGCCGGCGTCGACCAGGGAGTCGATCTCCCGGCCGACGAATTGCGCCTCGTCGTGCTCGTTGTCACCGACGTATCCGACGATCTGCGTGCCACCGCCCTGCGATGTCCACAGGTTCTTGGCTCGCCGCTGCGGGTTCCGGGCGATGACGGCGTTGGCCGCGGACAGGATCGTCTGGGTGGAGCGGTAGTTCTGCTCGAGCATGATCGTCCGGGCGTTGGGGTAGTCCCGTTCGAACTCGACGATGTTGCGGATGGTGGCGCCGCGGAACGCGTAGATCGACTGGTCGGCGTCGCCGACGACGACCAACTCGGCGGGCGGGACGGCGGACACCGCCGGGCGGACCAACTCGCCGTCGGCGGTCCGCACCTCGCGGTCGTCGTTCGTGCCACCGACGAGGTGCTTGACCAGCATGTACTGGGCGTGGTTGGTGTCCTGGTACTCGTCGACCAGCACGTGCCGGAAGCGCCGGCGGTAGTGCTCGGCGACGTTCGGGTAAGCCTGCAGGAGCTCGACGGTCTGCATGATCAGGTCGTCGAAGTCGAACGCCTGCGCCGCCCGGAGGCGGGACTGATACCCCTCGTACACCCGGGCCACGAGCTTCGCCTGGTCCGAGTCCACCCGGTCGAGGGCGGTCTGCGGGTCGATCAGCTCGTTCTTCAAATTGGAGATCTGCGCCGCCAACGACCGGGCGGGGTGCTTCTTGGTGTCGATGTTCAGCCCGTTCGCGACCAGCTGCGCGAGCCGCTGCGAATCGGCGGCGTCGTAGATGGTGAAGGTCGATTTCATCCCCAGTTGGCCGGCCTCGGCCCGCAGGATCCGCACGCACATCGAGTGGAACGTGGAGACCCACATCGCCCTGGCCCGATTTCCGACCAGGTCGGCGACCCGCTCCTTCATCTCCCGGGCGGCCTTGTTGGTGAAGGTGATCGCCAGGATCTCCCCCGGCTGGGCGCCGCCGACGGCCAACAGGTAGGCGATCCGCCGGGTCAGCACCCTGGTCTTGCCCGAGCCCGCGCCGGCGACGACCAGCAGCGGCGCACCACGGTGTTCGACGGCCTCCCGCTGCGGCGGGTTCAGCCCCTCGAGCAGCTCGTCTGCCCGCGCCCTGGCTCGCTCGGCGCGCTCCCGCGCCCGCTCGGCGTTCGCCGCTGCGGCCTCCGCACCGAGGTTGCGGACACCGACCGCCGCGGCCGTCGCCAACCCGGCGGGAGGGAGCTCGAAAAGGCTTGTCATGTCGGCAACAACGCTACCCGGAAAGGCCGACAGCCCCCGCGACGTTCGCGGCGCGCGTCCAGGCCTCGGTGCGCGGCCGACCGCTGTTCGTCTGAGTCCGATCGTGCCGGGCCGGCTTTGTGCCGGCCGCCCTTGTGCCAGGCCGCGATCGTGCCGGCCGGCATTGGTGCCGGGTTGAATTGGTGCCGGGCCGCGGTCGAGACGGACAGCCCCGGGCGACCGAACTCGCACCGTTGGTCAGGCGTCCCGCACCTCCAGCAGCACGGCCGCCACCACCAGTGCACCTACCACCCAAAGGCAGAGCACGCCGAGCCCGGCCCATGGGCTGATCGGGATGGCGTCCACGCCCGTGGTCGCCTGGATGGCCAGACCTGCGCTGCTCGGTGCGATCTGCTCCAGGTGGCGTTGCCATTCGGGATCGGTGACCGCCGCGGCGAGAATGGGAAAGACGAACAGCAGACCGAGAACAATCCCGATCGCCGCAGCAGAACTCCGGACAATCGTGTGCGACGCAAGGCTGAACAGCGCGATCAGCGCCAGATACACCACCGAGCCCGCCGCCGCGCGGACCGTCGAACCATCGCTCAGTATCAATGCCGGGTAACCGACCTCGGCGATGCCGCGACCTGGCGGCGCCGACCAGCCGGCATCGGGCTGCAGCAGCCAGCCCGCCGCCAACGAGCCGAGCACCGCCACCGCGCCCCGCCACCAGAACCGGACCGAGCAGCACCATCGACTTGGCAAGCAGGACGAGCCCACGGCGCGGAATAGCGGTCAGCGTGACAGCCATCATCCCGGTGCTGTATTCCGAGCCCACCGTCTTCACTGCCACCACGGCGATCAGCACCTGGCCGAGCAGCACTCCCGTCAGGCTGGTCTTCACCGGGTCCGCAGCACAGCCGGCACCCGGGCAGCTGACGGCCGCGCTCGCCGCCGCGCTCAGGCCGACCGTGCCGACAACGGCCGCCACCAGCAACAGCCCGGGCCGGCGACGGTCCGCTGCTTGGTCCACTCGGCGTGCACCGCAGCCAGGGCGGGCGTGCCAGGTCGCACCATCACCGGTCGCCCGTCGCCGGTCACGCCGTCACAGGTCCCGCCGGCGCAGCAGCCACCACGCCAGACCCAGCGCAACGGCGGCGTACGCACAGAGCACCAGAACCCCGGCCCACGGTCGCGAGCGGGTAGAAGCCGAACGCCGGCAGGTACGCGCCATCGACCTGGGGGTACGCGATCTGACTCTGCTGAACGGCAAACGCGGCCGCCGGAGTGACCCGCAGCAGCCAGTCCGATGGGCCCGCGGGCAGCACCGCCGCCGTCGCCAGCACATACGGCAGTACCACCAGCACGATGACGACGGCAACGGCCGCCGCGCTGCGCCGCACGATGGTGCCGATCGCGAGCGCCAGAACCGCGGACAGCGCCATCACCAGCGCCGTCCCGACGATCAACCGCACCTCGGTGGCCAAGTTGATCGGGTAGACGAAATTGCCGTTGGCCACCAGCAGCCGCTCGCCGACCGGAACGGTGATCGCGGCCCCGATCAGGCCGACCCCGAAGGTGACGCAGCCGATGACGATCGCCTTCGCGGCCAACACCCTGCCGCGCCTCGGGCTCGCCGCGAACGTCGAGCCGCACGATGCCCCGCCGGTACTCGGTGGTGATGAACAGCACCCCGAGCACCGCAGCGATGGTCAGCGCCGCGAACGCGCCGATCAGGACGCGCTCGATCGGCGTGCCGGCACCTCCGTTGCCGGGTGCGATGTCGCCGGAGCCGATGACGGTGAACGCCCCGCCCTCCTGATCGAAGCCGACGATGCCGGCCAGTCGGTCCGAGTCCAGGCCTTCGCCGATGGTGCTACCGTTCCACGGACCCGTCCAATTGCCTTGCAGCAGGACATTATCCATGTCGCGGTGGCGATCGTCGGTCCCCCGGTGACGGTGCCGCCGCCTCCGAAATGCTGGGTGACCGTCTCGTCGGCGGGGGCGGCCACGAACATGCCGCCGAGCACGTTCCATCCGAGCCCGGACTCGACAACGCCGACAGTGGTCCATTGCGTTGCCGTCATCCGACACCGATCCGGTGACGTTGTCGCCTGTTCGGCTCAGCCGCAACCACTGCGGATCGACCACCTCGGCCCGGCCGGCGATATCGCTGGTGAAGTTGGCCTGCATCCGGACGCCATGGGCGCCCGTGACCATGATCGCCACGTACGCCGAGCCCGGCGTGGTGTCCGCTCTTCAGCATCAATCCGGCCTTCGACCACGCCGTGGCGTCACCGGTCGGTAGTTGCTCGTCGGCCGGCGGCGGGCCGGCGGGACCGTTGGCGCCGGACGCCAGCGGTCCGCCGGTCAGCGATCGGCGACCCGAGCAGTGATGCTCCCGTCTCCGTCAAGCCGCTGATGGACGAACTGGAAGCTGTCCGTCACCGCCTCGCCGTCCGGACCGATCGGAACGGACGGATGACCGATGATCTCCTCGCCGCCCGGGACCGGCGCCGTAGGAGCTACGGCTGGCCGCTGCCGGTCAGCACCCCGAGGAGGATGACCATCAGGCGGCCAGCAGCATGCCGACCACCCAGCCGCGCACGGTGCGAAACTTCGTCCATTCGGCGTGCACAGTAAGCCGGAAGCCAGGGTGACCCGCGGCCGGCGGGACCTGCGGCTTGTCGAGAGCCGTTCGAACCGCGTGCTGTCATCGGACTCTCCGCTCGATCGACCGCGGTACTCCACCGCTTCCCGGGTCAGTTCCATGTAGGCCTCTTCGAGGCTGGCTCGATGTGCCGACACGGACGAGAACGGCACCCGCGCCGCGCCGAGCAACGCGGCGACCCGGTCGGCCGGCAGACCGCTGACGGTGATCGTGCCCCGATCGGTTGTGGCGACCGTGGCGCCGGCGTCGGCCAGCGCCGCCATGGCCTCGGTGCGCGACTCGGTCCGCACGCTCACCCGGTCCCCGGATGCCCTTTCCACCAGGTCCGCCACGCTCGTGTCGGCCAGCACCCGTCCGCGGCCGACCACGACCAGGTGGCCCGCGGTGTCCTGCAATTCGCTCATCAGATGGCTGGACACCAGCACCGCCCGTCCCTCGGCCGCCAATCCACGCAGGAATCCCCGTATCCAGGCGATTCCCTCCGGGTCCAAGCCGTTGAACGGCTCGTCCAGGATCAGCACCGGTGGATCTCCCAGCAGCGCGGCGGCAATACCCAACCGCTGCCGCATCCCCAGCGAATAGCCACCGGCTTTGCGCCTGGCCGCCGGCTGAAGGCCGCAGAGCCCGAGGACGGCGTCCGACCCGTTTCCCGCCGAGGCCCTGGGTCTGCGCCAACCACAGCAGGTGGTTCCGCCCCGTTCGCGCCGGTTGCAGCGCGGAGGCGTCGAGCAACGCACCGACCTGGCGCAGCGGCCGCCGGAGTTGCCGGTACGGGCGGCCACCGATCAGCGCAGCACCGTCGTCGGCGGAGTCCAACCCGAGGATCACCCGCATCGTGGTGGATTTGCCGGCGCCGTTCGGGCCGACGAACCCGGTGACCACCCCCGGCCGGACCGTGAACGTCATCCCGGCCAGCGCCGTGGTCGATCCGAAGTGCTTGTGCAGCCCGGATCACCTCGATGGTCGCGGCCATCGCACCAAATAGGCAGCCGGGCCGGCTGCGTCGTCACGCGCGGGAGCCATCTTTTCCGCAATCCAGCGGCGTGTTCGCCGGCCGGTAGCTCCTGCGAGGGATTGCAGCTCCCGCATAGGGACGCCAGAATGGGCCGCAGGCAGCGAGAATGTCTGTCGTGAGCATCGGCGGCGGGCGGGGACGCCAGAGTTCGCGCCGGATCGGCCGCCGCGGACCCGTCGGTCCTGATCGTGCTCGGGCTGCTCGCGCTCTGCGCCGTGCTGGAGATCCTCGCCCGGCAAAGCCCGACCGCGCCCAGCGGGATGTATGTGCTGCTGCTGTGCCTGCTCGGTCTGGCCAGCACCCTCCCGATGGCGTTGCCAGCACCGCTGGCCGGCGCCGTCGTTCGTCACCGCGGCCGGCGTGCTATCGCTGGTCGCGTTCGACGCGCTGACCGCTGCTCGGCATCGCAGCCCAGCTGGTCGTTGCCCACCGCCTCGGACGCGAGTGGGCGTCACCGGTTGCGGTCGCGCTGGGGCTTCCGTACCTGGCGTTGCGCCCTCCGGCGGCCCGGATTCGCCCGTCATCGCGCAACTGCTCGCGGGACTCGTGCCCATCGCGGCCGGCGCCGGCATCGCGGCGCGGGTTCGCCGGGATGCCGCCGACAGCCGCACCGTCCAGGACGCCTTCGTCGGCACCATGCTCGAGCACGCCGCGCGCGGCGAACGCGCAAGGATCGCCCGCGAACTGCATGACGTTGTCGCCCATCACATCTCGATCATCGCCGTGCAGGCTGAAACCGCCCGGCTGACGATTCCGGACATGCCGGTGGCCGGTGCGAAGAAGCTGTCCGCGATCGGTGACACCGCGCGCACGGCGCTGACCGAGATGCGGCGGCTGCTGGGGGTGCTCCGTGCGGACGTCGACGACGATGCGGCGGTCCGGCATCCGCAACCCGGCCTGCGCCAGCTCAACGATCTGCTCGACGAGGCCCGCGACGCCACCGGGGCCGGCACCCGACTGATCCTCACCGGACGGCCGGTCCACTCGATCCCGGGGTCGAACTGGCGGCCTACCGGATCGTCCAGGAGGCGTTGACCAATTCACGTCGTCACGCACCGGGCGCGGCGGTCGACGTCGAGCTGCAGTACAGCGTCAACGGATTGCGGCTGCTGGTGCGGGACAACGGACCTGGGTTTCCGGAGCCGGGTGACCGGCCCGGCCACGGGCTCGCAGGCATGCGCGAGCGCGCGCTCGCCGTGGGCGGGAGAGTGACGACCGGTTCGGGAACCGCCGGCGGGTTTCTCGTCGAGGCGACCCTGCCCGTTGAACAGCGGGAAGTCGGGTGAGCGGAGATCGGGCGAGCGCCGCCGGCCCGATCCGCATCGTGATTGCCGACGACCATGAGGTGATCCGCTCCGGATTCGCCGGGTTGCTCAGCACCCAGGGCGACTTCACGGTCGTCGGGACGGCGGAGGACGGTGCGGAAGCGGTTCGGATCTGTGTCGAGCAGCGACCGGACGTGGCGTTGATGGACGTCCGGATGCCGGTGGTCGACGGCATCGAGGCGACCCGCAGGCTCGGCCGGTCAGGCGATCGACGTCCGTGTGCTGATCCTGACCACATTCGACCTGGACCAGTACGTCTTCGACGCCATCCGCGCCGGAGCCAGCGGTTTCCTGCTGAAGGATGTGACCGCGGAGCGACTGTTCGACGCGGTGCGGATCGTCGCCGAGGGGGACGCCCTGTTGGCGCCCGCCGTCACCCGCAGGTTGATGGCGCAGTTCGCCGAGCGTGCCGGCCGGCCGGAGGGGGTCGGGCCCGGGGCGGCGGCGAGACCGGACGATTCCACCGCTGCGGGGCTCCGCTCCCTCACCGCCCGGGAGAGGCAGGTGCTCCTGCTCATCGGCGAAGGCCTGTCGAATCCGGAGATCGCGGCCCGGCTGACCGTCACCGAGGAGACCGTGAAGACCCACGTCAGCAGGGTGCTGGGGAAGCTGCATCTGCGCGATCGAACGCAGGCGGTCGTCACCGCCTACGAGAGCGGGCTGATCGTGCCTGGATCGCGGTGACGCCGGTGACCGGCGGCGGTGGGTCCGCTCAGCTGCGGGGATTCTCGCCGTTGTTCCCGGAGGGTCCGTCGACACGCGGTTTGCCCAGACGCACTGATGTGGTTCACTACCGGACATGACCACCCGCGGAAGCCTCGGCTGTGCGCTCGCACGGCCGGAGTTTTTTTATGGGTACCGGATCCCGGTGCCCGTCCGCGGCTGAACCACCCGCCACGACGACGCCCCGAGGTCCGCAGAGACCCGGGGCGTTTCTCTATCCGGGCCCGGCGGGCGGGGCAGAATGAGGTCCACCATGACGAGCGCTCCCCCCACCGCGCGGCCCGCACCACTGGGCGCGCAGCCAGCAGCGCAACCCGCGCCGGCATCCTCCCTCCCGGTGCATCAACGCACCCGTACCAACACGGAGACGGTCATCGACGCAACGCCAGCACCCGAGGAAGTACCTGTCCCCGTCGATCAGGCCGGCATCGACGAGCTCCGCACCGAAATCGACGCCATCGACGCGGAACTGGTCCGGCTGATCCTGCACCGGACGGCCATCTCGCACGCGATCGGTACCGCACGCAAGACGCTGGGCGGACCGAAGATCGTCTACAGCCGCGAGATGGCGATTCTGGAGCGCTTCCGCGCGCTCGGCCCGGCCGGTACCGACCTCGGGATGCTGCTGCTGGCGATGGGTCGCGGAAAGCTCGGCCGCAAGTAGCCGCCGGCGACGTCAGAACATGGGCGACGTCAGAACATGGCGGACCGGTTCCGGAGAGCATCACCGAGCCGGTTCCCCGAGGGCATTACCGAGCCGGTTGCGGAGGGCATCACCGGGCGGGTTCCCGAGGCGTTCACACCGCCGCGGCGGCCGTCATCCCGTCGGCACTTCCGCACTCAGGACCGCGCCGAAGTCGACGTCGGCGGTCGCTACCGTTCCCGCGGTGCGGCCCGGCGCCTCCTGGTAGGTCCAGTACAGGTTCGTGTGCGCGATGACCTGCTCCGGCGGCGGTGCGCCCCATTCGGTCATGTCGCAGGTGGTGTGGGCGTCCTTGACGAGGGTCGTGTCGTATCCCCGGACCAGCGCGCCGTGCAGGGTGGAACGGACGCACTGGTCGGTCTCGGCACCGACGACGAGCAGGCGACCGACACCGAGCTCGCCGAGCGCGGTCTCGAGAATCGTGTCCTCGAAGGCGTCGCCGTAGTGCTTCTCGATCAGCGGCTCGGAATCGTCCGGTTTCAGCTCGAAAACGATCCGCCACCCCTCGGTGCCGCGGGGCATGTTGTCGTCGGAGTGTTGCACCCACACGACCGGCACCTGCTCCTGCCGCGCCTTGTCGATGAGGGCCGCGATGTTCGCGACGACGGCGTCCCGGCGCAGCGCCGGTCCCACCACGTCGTTCTGCACATCGACAACGAGAAGTGCAGTGTTGGGCCGGTTCTCCAGAGTCGTCATCATCTCTCCCTGCGCGCCTTGTGTGTTCGGCAGACGGTAGACCGCAGCACCGACAGCCCGCACGGGACAACCGGAACGTCAGCCGCGGTCCGTGAGCTACTCCCGGCGAACAGGTGGTTGAGGTCAGACCAGCGGAATCAAACCAGCGGTCAGACCGCGGGTCAGACCAGCCGGCGATCCGAGGCCCACCGGGACAACTCGTAGCGATTCGACTTCTGTGTCTTGCGCAGGACGCTGGACACGTGGGTCTCCACCGTCTTGATGGAGATGAACAGTTGCGCCGCGATCTCCTTGTAGGCGTACCCGCGGGCCAGCAACTTGAGCACCTCCCGCTCGCGCGGGGACAGCATGTCCAGTTCCGGGTCGGCGACCACCGCCGGCCCGTTCCGGTCGGAGAAGGCGTCCAGCACGAAGCCGGCCAGCCGCGGCGAGAACACGGCGTCACCGGCGGAGACCCGGACGACGGCGTCCGCGAGCTCGCGTCCGGAGATCGTCTTGGTGACGTAGCCGCGTGCACCGGCCCTGATCACCGCGATGACGTCCTCCGCAGCGTCGGACACGCTCAACGCCAGGAACACGACGTCGGGCAGCGCGGTGTGCACCTGCTCGAGCACCGCGCGACCGCCGCCGTCGGGCATGTGCACGTCCAGTAGGACCACGTCCGGCGGGTTCGAGGTGATCCGGACGACCGCCTCGCCGACGGAACCCGCCTCGCCGACGACCTCGATCCGGTGGTCGTCCAGGCCCGCCAGCTCCGCCTTGACCCCGGTACGGAACAGCGCGTGGTCGTCCACCAGGAAGATCTTGACCGGCTCGCTCACGTGAACTCCCTCGCATCGGCCGAAGCCCTGACCGTACCGGGCTCGTCCCCGCTCGCCCGGTCGCCGCGGGGCGGTTCGGGCTCACCGACGGCAGCGCCGCGGGGCCCGTCGGGCGTGGCGGCTGCCGACGGATCGGCAACGTCGTCGGCGCCTGCGGTGCTCACCGTGACCGTGAGTTCCACCTCGGTGCCTTCGCCGGGCCGGGACCGGACGGTCGCGGTGCCGCCGTGCCGCTCCATCCGGCCACGGATCGATTCCGCCAGGCCACGACGGTCCGTGCCGACGTCCTTCTGGTCGAACCCGACTCCGCGGTCGCGGACGAAGACGCTGGCCGTGCCGTCCTCGACCTCGGCGTAGACGCTGATCTCCTCGACCTGCGCGTGCTTGGCGGCGTTGACGATCGCCTCCCGCGCCGCGGCGACCAGCGCGGCGAGGTGCTGATCCATCGGGGCGTCGCCGACGATCACCGGGGTGACTGCGATGGCGTAGGCGTCCTCGATCTCACCAGCCACCTCGGCGAGCGAGGCGGCCAGCGACTGCGACGGCGGCGCGGACGACTGTCCCGCTGTCGCGTAGCCCGCCGGGCCGTACAACCAGGTCCGCAGCTGCCGCTCCTGACTTCTGGCCAGCCGCTGCACCTCCCGGCTGTTCCCGGCCTGCCGTTGGATCAAGGCGAGGGTCTGCAGCACCGAATCGTGCAGGTGGGCGGCGATCTCGGCGCGTTCGCGCTCCTGGATCCGGCCGCGCCGCTCGTCACCGAGGTCGCGGACCAGCCGCAGCCACCACGGGATGGTGATGATCGCGACGCCGACCAGCGTCAGCAGGACCGCGATCAGCGCGGACCGCACCGCGGTGAAGTCGAGCTGGCCGATGGCGAAGACGGACAACCCGCCAACCACCAGCAGGCAGCCCCCGATGACCCGCCACCACGAACCGGTGGTGGGGCCGACGATCCCGGCAGCGGTGCGCCGCCAGCGTGCCCGACGGCCCTCGTCGGCCTCCCGCCAGATGAATGCGGCACCGATCGCGGCCAGCCCCAGCGGCCCGAGGACCCAGGTGAGCACCTCGCCGAACCCGAGAGCGGTGGCCACGATCAGCAGGGCGACGCCCACCGCGGCCACGCCGTACGCCTGCCGGCGCTCGATCGGGCTCGGCGGGCGGAGTTGCTCGCTCGGCGACGCGGCACCCTGCGGCACGAAGATCCACAGCAGCGCATAGCCCAGCACGCCGGCACCGGCCATCACCGCCAGCAGAACGAACGTCACCCGGACCCACAGGACCGGGACCCGGAGGTGGTCGGCGATCCCGCCGGCGACGCCGCCGACGATGGAACCCTCCCGCCGGCGGGTCAGCTTCGGCAGCCCGTCCGGGGTGAAGGGCGGTGACGGCGGCGGGGGCGGTGCGGCGGCCGAGGGCGGTGACGGCGGCGGTGGCGAGGCCGCAACCGGGGGTGACGCGGCGGCCGGCGCAGCCGGCGGCGTCAGGGGCGTGAACGACCGGTCCGACGCGGCTGCATCGGCGGCTGAGCGGGGTCCCAAGTGGCCGCCCTCGCGATTGGCTGCCGGTACCGCAGTGTGTTCCTCGCTCGCACCGCGCCCGCCGATGACTGGCGTGGCCCGCTCGGACACTGCCGAATCGGTCTCGGGCGCATCGGACGCGGTGTCTGGCCGCACTTCGGCCGAAGCCTCGCCACCCCGCCGGTCGCGCCGGGTCGGCCGAAAACGCGCGCGGGAGCGCGTGCCGCGGGCATCGGACGTCGACTTCACCTGTTCAGGGTCACACGCGGGCACCCGAAGCGGTATCCGGGTTCACCCTGGAAGGCCGAACCAGGGGGATCCCCGATGGTGCAACGACAGCGCCGCGAGCACGCTGAGCGCCATGAGTAACACGCAGCAGGATCCCACCCCGTCAGATCGACGTGCCGGGCCGGGCGCCCCCGGCGCGGACTGGTGGACCAGGCGCCCCCGCCGTTCCGCGAACGATCGGAAGGTCGCCGGCGTCGCCGGTGGGCTGGGCCGCGCATTCGGCGTCGACCCGGTGCTGATCCGGGTGGGCTTCGTCGTGCTGACCGTCCTCGGCGGCTTCGGCGGGCTGCTCTACGTCCTGGGCTGGCTGTTGCTGCCGGCCGACGGCGACGAGGTCTCCGCCGCGGAGTCGTTGATCGGCCGCGGCCGGTCCTCCACGCCGCCGGCCCTCGCCGTCGGACTGGCCATCGTCGCGCTCTTCTCGATCGCCTCGATGTTCTCCTGGGGCCTGCCGTTCTGGCCGTTGGTGATCGGCGCCATCATCGTGATCTCGGTGGCCCGCAAGCGCGGGCAGGGCTGCTCCGGCCACCGCGTTTCCGGCCACAACAAGCCGAACGCGGACGAGTGGGCGGCCAGGATGACGGCGACGAGCCAGTCCTGGGGCGAGCAGGCCGAGCAGTGGGTCGCCCGCCAGCCTTGGTCGGGCACCGGTCCGGCGACGTCGGGGTCGGCAACCGCCCCGTCACCGTTCGAGAAGCCGGCCTTCTGGGACGACAACCGTCGGACGGGGGGCGTCTCGATGACGAAGAACCCCGGGACGGACACCGCGGCACCGACCGATGGCCCTCCCGAGGAGCCGCAGCCGCCGGCGTGGGACCCGCTGGGTGTTGCCCCGTTCGCCTGGGATCTGCCGGAGCCGACGCCACTGGCTCCCCCCGCCCAGGCGGGACGTCAGGGCAGTGTCGTCGGACGGGTGACCATGGGTGTGGTACTGCTCGTCGGCGGTCTCGCGACGGCAGGCATCTTCGCCGGCTGGTGGCATCTGAGCTGGGCCGGGGTGGCGGCGACCGCGCTCGCCGTGGTGGCCCTCGGCCTGCTGATCGGGTCCTTGCGCGGACGGGGCCAGTCGCTGATCGGCCCCGGCATCTTCCTGTCGGTGCTGACCCTCGGGCTGACCGTCACCGGGATCGACGGCACCACCGGCTACGGCCAGCAGACGTGGGCGCCGGCCACCGTCGCGGCTGCCACCGCGTCACCGTTCGAGCTCAACGGCGGGCAGGGAACGCTGGATCTGACCCGGCTGACCGTGCCTGCCGGCCGGACCGCGGACGTCGACGTCGAGGTTCGAGCCGGGCAGGCCTCGGTGACCGTGCCGGCCGATGCGAACGTCGAGGTGACCTGCACCGCCAATGCCGGTGAGGTGGACTGCCTCGGTGTGCAGTCCGACGGCCTGCAGCAGGAGGTCAGCAGTTCGCAGCAGGGCTCCTCCGACGAGGGGACCATCAATCTGACGGTGCACGTCGGCGCCGGACAAGCGGAGGTGCGCAATGGCTGAGTCCACTGCGAATGGGTCCAGCACGGCAGGCGCCAGGTCGGCCGGGTCCACCCCGGTGCCGCAGCGCCGCCGGGTGAGCATCATCGGCCTGGTCTTCTCGCTGGCCTTCTTCGCGGTGGCGTCGGTCGGTTTCAGCGGCGACCCGTGGTGGTTGCTGAACGAGGCGACCAAATGGGTCATCGCGGGTGTCGTGGCGCTGGTCGGGCTGAGCCTGCTGGTGACCGCGTTGCCGGGTCGTCAGAGGAATCAGCCCTGAGCGCGCTCACACCGACTCGAGCGGGTCCTCTCCCCGCCCGACAAGGAACGGCCCGTCACCGCCACTGGTGACGGGCCGTTTCGCATCCCCGACTGGTCAGCGTGGCTGCCACCCGAACCGCACCCGCTGACCGGGTCTGGCCTGAGCGGCGCGGTCGACATCCGCGGCGCGGACGACGCCGATCACCGGGTAGCCGCCCGTCACCGGGTGATCGGCGAGGAACAGGACCGGGTGACCACTGGGTGGGACCTGAATGGCGCCGAGAGTGACGCCCTCGCTGGGCAGTTCGCGGGAATCCGTGCGCCGCAGGGGTGGTGCACCGTCCGGTCCGACCTCGGTCGGCCGATCCAACCGGACGCCGACCCGGTTGCTGTGCGGGGACACCACCCACTCCCCCGCCGCGAGATCGGATGGCGAGATGAACCAGTCGTCACGCGGGCCGGGAATGACGTTCAGCACCAACGGTTCCACCGGGTTCCTGTCCCAGACCGTCGGATCTGCGGCCTGTGTCGCCCGGGAACCGGGTTCTCCCACGGAGCGCACCGCGATCCGGTCCCCGCGTGCAATCGGTGCGGGGCCGACGCCGGACAGGGTGTCGGTGCTGCACGATCCGAGAACCGGGGGCACATCGAACCCGCCGCGGACCGAAAGATAGGTCCGCAGGCCATGTTTCGGCGTACCCAGCTTGAGCACCTGCCCGTCGCGTAGCTCCACCGGAACCGTTCCGTCGACCCCCTCGCCGTCCACCGTCACCGCCGCCGGCGCGCCGCCGACCGCGACGGCGACCTGGCCGTGCGCCCGCACCGACAGGCCGCCGAGGACGGACTCGACGACGGCGACACCGGCCTCGTTGCCGAGCACCGCGTTCACCGCCAGGTAGGAGGAACGGTCCGCGGCACCGGACCTGCCGACGCCCATGGCCGCGAGTCCCACCCGTCCGAGGTCCTGGAACAGGCTCTGCGGCCCGGTGCGCAGCACCTCCAGGGAGCTGCTCACCGGGTGCTCGCCGAGCCGCTCCCGGCGGTCACGTCGACGAACCGGACCAAGGTTCCCGGCCTGATCAGCGCGGGAGGGTCGCGGTCGACGTCCCACAGCGTGACGTCGGTCGTACCGATCAGCTGCCAGCCGCCGGGTGACTCGGCCGGATAGACGGCGCTGTATCCACCGGCCAGCGCGACCGACCCGGCCGGCACCGCCGTCCTCGATTCCGGGCGCCGCGGAACCTCCAGCTCCGGTGGCCCACCGACGAGGTACGCGAACCCCGGGGCAAAGCCGCCGAACGCCGCTCGCCACGGCTGTCCGGTGTGTCGCGCGATGACGTCGGCCGTCGAGAGCCCGGTGACGGTGGCGACGTCGGCGAGATCGGGGCCGTCGTAGCGAACCGGAACGACCACCTCGTCGCCGTCCGTCGCCGGGGTCGCGGTGCCGTCGGTCGCCGAAGCAACCCGGCTGACCGAGGCGGACAACGCCGGAAGATCCACGCCGTCCTGCGCCTCCACCAGGACGGTCCGTGCCGCGGGGACCAACTCGGCGATCACCGCGGAACACTCCGCGTCCGCATGTAGCGCTGCCGTCAACGCCAGCACCCGGTCGACGTCGTCGACCTCCAGCAGGATCGCCCGGTCGCCGCAGGGCAGCACCGTCACCCTCACGCCGTCGCCCTCATGCAGCAATTCCCGCAGCCGCCCTGCGCCGACGCCCGGACGCCATCGCCAGCACGCCCCACACCGTCATACGAACGCCCGGACCTCGACGCCTGCGTCCTCCAGTGCGCGGGTCACCGCCGCGGCCATCTCCACCGCTCCGGGACTGTCGCCGTGGACGCAGATGCTCTCGGCGCGAACCGGCACGACGGACCCGTCGGTCGCCACCACCGTGCCGTCCACGATCATCTGCACCGCGCGAGCCGCGACCGCAACCGGGTCGGACAGCACGGCGCCGCTCCCCGACCGCGGCGCCAGCGTGCCCGCCGGGGTGTACGCCCGGTCGGCGAACGCCTCCGGCACCGAACGCATCCCGCGGAACGCCGCGATGTCCAGCAAGGCCGATCCGGGCAAGCCGAGGATCGGCAGATTCGGATCGACCAGGCGGACGGCCTCTACCACCGCTGCCGCCTGAACCTCGTGTTCGACGGTCGCGTTGTGCAGCGCACCGTGCGGCTTGACGTACTTGACAGTGGTTCCCGCGACCGCGGCGATCGCCTGCAGCGCACCGATCTGGTAGATGATGTCGGCGGTCAGCTCATCGGCGGCGACGTCGATGAACCGCCGGCCGAACCCGGCGAGGTCCCGGTATCCGACCTGCGCACCGACGACGACGCCCTCCTTGGCGGCAAGTGCGCAGGTCCGGCGCAGCGTCGCCGGGTCGCCGGCGTGGAACCCGCAGGCCACGTTGGCGCTGGTGACGAACGGCAACACGGCCGCGTCGTCGCCGAGCACCCACCGCCCGAAGGATTCACCGACGTCGCAGTTCACATCGACGACCGTCATCAGCTCTCCCCTCATCCAGGGGAATTGTGCCCCGACGCCCGTGCAGTGCGTACGCGGCGAGCACCTCAGCGCTGGTCGCAGTTCTCACCGGGCTGTTTCGGCAGGTCGAAGTGTTGGCCGAGCGCGGTGAGTGAGGTTCGGCAGGCCCCGGACTTCGAGATGTCTCTGAGCAAGGCCGGAATCGGGGAGATTCTCGGTGCCCGGTTGCTGTGCTGAGTTCGGCGGCCACCTGGCCCGTCAGAACTTCACCACCGACCGGAGCACGTCGCCGCGGTGCATCTTCGCGAAGGCGTCGTCGATGCCGTCGATGCCGATGGTCTCGGTGACGAACGCGTCCAGCGGCAGCCGGCCCTGCAGGTACAGATCGATCAACATCGGAAAGTCCCGACTGGGTAGGCAATCGCCGTACCAGGAGGACTTGAGCGCGCCACCCCGGCCGAACACATCGAGCAGCGGCAATTCTAGCGTCATCTGCGGGGTGGGCACCCCGACCAGCACCACGGTGCCGGCCAGGTCGCGAGCGTAGAAGGCCTGTCGATACGTCTCGGGCCGGCCGACTGCGTCGATCACGACATCCGCCCCGTTGCCGTCGGTCAGCGACCGAATGGCTTCGACGACATCCGTCGTCGTGCCGTTGATGGTGTGCGTCGCGCCGAGATCAGTTGCGGTGGAGAGCTTTCGATCATCGAGGTCAACCGCGATGATCTTGTTCGCGCCGGCCAACCGGGCTCCGGCGATCGCCGCCGCGCCGACCCCGCCGCAGCCGATGACGGCAACGGAATCACCCCGCGTCACCGCACCGGTGTTGATGGCCGCGCCCAGCCCGGCCATCACGCCGCAACCCAGCAGGCCGGCGACCTCGGGTGCGGCGGCGGGGTCGACCTTGGTGCACTGGCCGGCAGCGACCACCGTCTTCTCGGCGAACGCGCCGATCCCCAACGCGGGTGACAGCTCGGTCCCGTCATCGAGGGTCATCTTCTGGGTGGCGTTGAAGGTGGCGAAGCAGTACCACGGCCGACCGCGCTTGCAGGCCCGGCAGGTTCCGCAGACGGCGCGCCAGTTGAGGATCACATAGTCACCCGGCTCGATGCCCCGCACACCTTCGCCGACGGACTCGACGATTCCGGCGGCCTCGTGGCCGAGCAGGTAGGGGTAGTCCTGGCCGATGCCGCCCTGCACATAGTGCAGATCGGTATGGCAGACCCCACACGCTTGGATTTCGACGACGGCCTCTCCCGGTCCCGGGTCCGGCACGGTGATCGACACCAGTTCCACCGGGGCGTTCTTGGTGCGCGAGATGACAGCCTTGACCTGCTGGGGCACGAATCTTTCCTTCGGGTGTGTTTTCGGCGGCGGGAGTGGGCGGCGATCAGTCCGCGATGGCGTCGGACGCCCAATTCTGGAAGTCGGCAATGTGGTGCTCACTGGGCACCAGCACGCCACCCTTGGCGTAGGCCTTGGAGTCGGTCGCGGCCTGGCAGAGTTCGCAGGCCTCGAAGTCCTGCCGGTTGACCCGGTCGAACAGTTCGATCGACTTCGACAGGTCCACATCGGAGGCGATCACCTCCGGCAGGTAGAGCCAGTCGCATTCGACAATCGTGCGGTCCGGTGTCAGCGGAAACATCCGGTGGAAGATCACGTGGTCGGGCACCAGATTGACGAAAACATTCGGCCGGATCGTCACCGCGTAATAGCGCCGGTCCTGATCGTCGGTGACTCCAGGAAGCTTTTCCACACCAAGCGAACCGTCGACGGTGAAACCCTGCACGTCGTCACCGAAGACCGCGCCATGTCCCACGAAGTATTGGGCCGCGAACCCGTCCGCGAATTCCGGCAGCACCTCGGTGAGCTCCGGGTGAATCGTCGCGCAGTGGTAGCACTCCATGAAGTTTTCGACGATCAGCTTCCAGTTGGCCTTCACGTCGTAGGTGATGCGCCGACCGACTTCCAGATTCTCGATGGAGTAGTGCTCGATCGACTCGATGTCGCCCAGCCGGGAACGCACGGCGCCCATGACGGTGTCCTCGAACGACGGGGGCTCCTCGGCGATGCAGACCCAGATGTAGCCGAGCCATTCCCGCACATGCGCGGTACGCAGGCCATACTCTTCCCGGCCGACATCGGGCATCTTTGTCAGGTTCGGCGCGGCGACCAACTTGCCGTTCAGGTCATAGGTCCAGGCGTGATACGGGCACTGGAACGAGCGCTGACCCTTCCCGCCCTCGGTGCTGCACAGCCGCGCACCGCGGTGCCGGCAGACGTTGAAGAACGCGCGCGGTTCCCGCTTGCGGTTGCGGCTGACGATCAGGTTTTCGCTGCCCAGTTGCACCGTCTTGAAATCGCCGGGATTGGCCACATCGCTGCCGCGTACGGCGCAGAACCACATCTGCTCGAAGATCTTCTCCTGCTCCCTGCGGAAGATCTCCGGCGAGGAGTACGCCCTGCCGGGCAGGGTACGGATCAGGCTCTCGGAGATGGTGTCGCCGGCGTGATCGGCGATTGTGGGATCGGGGATCGGGGATTCGTCGGTCAGGGTCATGTGAATTCTCCTCGGGCAACTGCCGGCAGTGGAATGACGAGACGGCGACGGATCTGGTTGAAATGGCGTGACTGGTCCAACGCAAGGACGGCGACGGGCTCTCCCCCGCGGCGGTAGACGGCAGCGAAGCTGCCCTCCGCGAGCGAGCCGACCTCCAGGGTGTGCTCCAGCGTGTCCGGATGATCCGCCAGGTCGCGATAGCCGGCCACCTGCAGCCGTTTGCCGTACAGGTCGGACCAGACGTACGGGGGGCGGCAGGTCGGCAGCCGCTCGGCACCGAGCAAGCGGGCGGCCACGACCGCGCCGCGTTCCTTGGCGGACGTCCAGTGCTCGATCTGGTAGTGATCACCGCGGTGCGGGTCAAACCACGCGGCGCAGTCACCAATCGCGTAGACCCCGGGGAGATTGGTGGCGCCCGATTCATCGCAGCGCACCGCCGCGGTTTGACTGGTCGAGCCCTCCGCGCCATTGAGTTCCAGCCCGGAACCGCCGAGCCAGCCGACGGCCGGGCTGGCCCCGATACCGAGAACAACGGTTGCTGCCGGAATCGCACTGCCGTCCTCGAGCATCACCTCCAGCCGGGAATCCGTGGATGGCGCGATGCCCGTGACCCGGGAATGCGGACGAACGGTGACGCCGTGCGCCTCGTGCAGCGCGGCGACCGCATCTGCGTACGGTCCGAGCGCCGCCCGGAGCGGCACATCGTCCGGCACCAGAACCGTGACCCGACAGCCCATTTCGCGGGCCGTCGCGGCCACCTCGGATCCGATGAACCCGCCGCCGACGATGACGACACTGCCGCCGCGCTGGACGGCGCTGTGCAGATCCGCGCGCAGTGCCACCGCATCATCGACGGTGCGCAGCAGGTGCACCCCAGCCATTCCGACACCCGGCATGTTGCAGCGAGCCGCGGAGCCGGTGGCGATGACCACCGCATCTGCATCGACGGCCGCGCCGTCGGAAAGCTGCACCGTCGCGCCGCCGACCGGATTCGGCTGCAGGCCGGTGGCACGCACTCCGAGATGCCAGGTGATGTCGAGATCTTCGGCGTCCCCCTCCAGGGACAACTCGACCTGCCCGTGGTTGCCGCCGAGGAACTCTTTCGACAGGGGTGGGCGGTCATACGGCCGATGCACCTCGTCACCGATCACGATCACCGTGCCCGGGTAGCCCTGGGAACGCAGCGCTCTGGCGGTGGACAGCCCCGCCAACGAAGCGCCGACAATGGCCACCCGCTGGGCGGTGGCGGTCACGCCATTCCTTCGGCATCGACTTTTTCAGCGTCGACCCTTGCAGCCCCGATTCTGCCAGGGTCGACTTCTTCAGCGTTGACCTTTTCAGGAACGACTCCGGGTGGCAGGTTGGGGCTTTCGGTTGACAGCGTGATGAACACCGTGTCGCCGTCGACCGTCACCCGATGAGTCCGGATCGGTCGCTTCGCCGGTGGAGCATCGACCAAGCCGGTGCGCAGATCGAAACGTGAGGCGTGCAGCGGGCACTCCACCTCACAGGCCTCGAGCCAACCCTCCGCCAGCGAAGCGTCCTGATGAGTGCAGGTGTCGTCGACAGCGAAGAATTCTCCGTCATCGGTGTGGAAGACGGCGATCGGTACGCCCTGGGTATCGGGCCCGTCAAGGCGCAGCCCTTCACCCGGCTCGATTGCCGAGCGCAAACAAGCGGCGAACATGGGGTGGGGTTCTCCTTCGCGCGGTCATCGGCTGCGGGTCAGGCACATGGTGGAGCGGCCGGTCGGCAACGAGGACCGACGTCCTCTGGCTGCTGACCAACGCTCGAAGTCCAGCTGTTGCGCATTACGGCACTTAGTGCGTCCTGCGCAACTCTGCCGGTTGGATCGACGCGCGTCAAGGGGGTGAAAACCAGAACTTCGGCGGGTCGCACGGGCGGGAAGTTCCCTGGCTCGCACCTGCGAGGCGCATCCCAGTTGTCGTACGCTGCAGGCTCGAGCGTCTTGAGCATCTGCTAGCACCATCCGCAACTGCTCGGAGAGGGTCACGATGAGCGTTGTCGACACCAATGGCGGTCCGGCGGGTCTGCAATCGGTCGACCGGGCACTGCAGGTACTCGAACTCCTGGCGACCTGGGGTTCCGGCGGGGTGAGCGAATTGGCCGCCGAGATCGGGGTGCACAAGTCCACGGCGTTCCGGCTTCTGGGCGCCCTGGAAGCACGGGATCTGGTGGAGCAGACCAGCGAGCGCGGCAAGTACCAGCTCGGGTTCGGGTTGGCTCGGCTCGCTCGAAAGGTCAATGTGCATCCGGAGATCACAGACCAGGCCCGCACTGTCACCGAAGAGTTGGCCCACAAGGTGGGTGAGTCGATCAACGTGGCCGTGCTGCGGGAGACCTTCGTGGTCAACGTCGTGCAGTCCAGGGGCCAGGCCTCGATCGCCAGTCACAACTGGATCGGGCAGCTGACCCCACTGCATGCGACCTCCAGCGGAAAGGTGTTGCTCGCTTACTTGGATCCCGCCAGCCGGGAGCGGCTCATCGAGCACGGCCTGGAGCGTTTCACCGCAAACACGCATACCGACCCGGTCCCGCTGCAGAACGAATTGGCTCTCGTGCTGAAGCGTGGTCATGCGACCACCTACGGCGAGCTCGAGGTCGGTCTGAACGCGGTCGCGGTGCCGGTCCGTGGTGAGGACGGCACCGTGGTGGCCGCGCTGAGCGCATCGGGACCCGCGTACCGATTCACTCCGGAACGTATTGCCGAGATTCTCGGCCAGGTAGTGGCTGCCGGCGTCGAACTCAGCCGGCGACTCGGTCACTGGGGCAACGCAGCCTGAGGTGCTCCACCGCCGGCCGCCGGACCGGCGCGGCTGTAGGCGCCGACGCTGCACCCATTCGACTGGCTCCCGCGGAAAGCGCGGTCAGGCGCGCGACACTCCACGCGCCTGACCATCGACCGGTCCTTCTGTGGCCGATTGCGCAACCGATTCGCAAAGACGATCTACCTTTTCTCCACGCCAACCGACGAATCGGAATTCCCTGAATTGGCAGCGCTCACCGCAGAGTTGTTCCTGGTGGGCTGTACAGGCACAGCCGACCCAGTGGCGATGTCCACGGCCTCGACGGAATGGGCTCCGTTGGCGGTTCCGTTGGCCGACAGCGTGTTCGGTGCCGCAGCACCATTCTCATCGGCTGCCGATGCGCTCCCTCTTTCTTTTGGTTTCACATTGAGGAAGAATTCGTCGCCATGCTTTTGGGTTCCGTAGTCGACCGCCTGCTCCATGGCCACGACGACCCGTTGGCCGCGCCGCACCAGCGGGTCGTTCCGTAGATCCTTCATCAGGGCAACGCACATCACGACCATGACGATGACGAACGGGGCCGCCATGATGATGGTGATGTTCTGGATGCCGGACAGCGCGTCACTCCCTCCGACGACCAGCATCAGGGCAGCGACCCCGCCCATCAATGCGCCCCAGAAGATGACCACCTTGCGGTCGGGGTGGATCGTGCCGCGCTGGGACAACGTGCCCATGACGATCGATGCCGCGTCGGCTCCTGCAACGAAGAAGATGGCGACCAGCGCCATCGCGAGAACACCGAGGATGCTGCCCAGCGGCAGCGTATCCAACAGGCCGAACAGCTGGCCCTCCAACGGCGCCCCGGCCAGATTCGCACCGTTTTGCTCAGCGGTGATCGCGGCGCCGCCGAAGATGCCGAACCACACCAGGCTGACCGCACTCGGAATCAGGATGACACCCGCGATGAAGCCACGGATCGTGCGCCCGCGGCTGATCCGGGCGATGAACATGCCGACGAAGGGCGTCCAAGAGATCCACCACGCCCAGTAAAAGATCGTCCACCCGGACAGCCAGGTCTCGGTGGCACTTCCACCGGTGGCGGCGGTGCGGGACGCCATCTGGGCGAGATCGCCGAAGTAGTCGCCGATCATCGTGGGTATCAGATTGAGGATCACGATGGTGGGGCCACCGATGAACACCACCGCCGCCAACACTGCGGCCAGCACCATGTTGATGTTCGACAACCACTGAATGCCTTTGGATACCCCCGAGACCGCGGACAGGATGAAACAGATGGACAGGACCACGATGATGATCACCAGTAGGTTGGTGCCAAAGGAGTCGATGAACCCGCCGGCGACCAACCCGCCACCGATCTGCAGGGCGCCCAGGCCGAGCGAGGCGGCCGACCCGAACAGGGTGGCGAAGATTGCCAGGATATCGATGGCGCGACCGAACCCACCCTCTGGCCCGCGCCTGCCCAGCAGCGGGACGAACGTCGAACTGATCAACTGACGGCGACCCTTGCGGAAGGTGCTGTAGGCGATGGCCAAACCGACAACCGCGTAGATCGCCCACGGATGCAGAGTCCAGTGGAACAACGTGGTCGCCATTGCCGTATCGAACGCCGCCGGCGTGCCGGCCTCGACGGTCCCGGGGGGTGGCGAAGCGAAGTGTGACAGCGGCTCGCCGACACCGTAGAACATCAGGCCGATGCCCATCCCGGCGCTGAACATCATCGCGATCCACGAAATGGTCTTGAACTCCGGACCTTCGTCGTCCCTGCCGAGTGGGATTCGCCCGTACTTGCTGATCGCGAGCCAGATCGCGAACACGACGAAGAAGCTGGCGGCCAGCACGAATCCCCAGCCGCCGTTGTGAATGACGCCGGTCAGCACGCTGGTCGCGACCGAGCTCAGCGAGTCGGTGGCGAGCAGGCCCCAGGCGAGAAAGGCGACGACGAGGACCGCGGCGACACCGAACACGATCTTGTCGGTGGAGTAGTGCTTTTCCGCGTCGTGCGCGATCGACGGCGACTCAAAGGGAGGTGCGAGCCCCGGGTCCTCGAAATGAGGAAGGTGATGGTGCTTGTCGGGCTTCTCGTGGTCCTGCGTGGTCATCGCTGGCTCCCTGGGGTTTCGCAGTGCGCGGCTGGGTCGGACGGCGACGTCGGATCCGCACCGCCGGCGGGTTGACGGTTGTCCACTCGGCGTGCCGATCCTGAAGATTCTGTGGCGAGGAAGGCGATCGGACGCTGTCATCCGGCGGAGGCAACGACGTCGTAAGGGTGTCGCCCGGATGGCGTGAAATGGAGGCGCGTAGAGCGACGGACGGTAGGACCTGTCGTTCGCTGGTGCTGACAACGATTGAGCGTCGGTTCCGGCAGGCCACTGCTGCTCGAGGTAGCTCGACCTGTTGCGTATGGTGCGGGTTGTTGCGCAACGCGCCAAGATTGCACCAAATGTTCACGACGCGTCAAGAGCCGGTATGTAAACGTCTGAATGCGAGCCGTTAACGACACATCACACCTGCACACCTTGAATCTGGCCAAGTGTCCCGACGCACCCCCCCGGAGAAGCTAAGACCGGGTGGCGAACCACGCTCGTCGCATCAACAGGCCGCTGGCCGGTGGGACGTCCGTCCCCACTGGCGCGGAATCCAAGGCTGCAGCCGAGCCTCTTGACCCTGGCGGACGATTACTCGTAGGATGACCGTCGATTGATATATCAGTCGTTGACAGCAATCATGACAGGAGCGTCCCGCTGATGGTTGTTCAGGTTGACGAGGCTCCAGTGGCCACCGACCGTGTTCTGGCGCGATCGCTGCAGGAAACCGACCCCGCCGTGTTCGAGGCCATCGCCGCTGAGCTCGCTCGGCAACAGGACACCCTGGAGATGATCGCCAGCGAGAACTTCGCGCCGATCTCCGTCATGCAGGCACAGGGCTCGGTGCTGACCAACAAATATGCGGAGGGATATCCCGGCCGCCGGTATTACGGCGGATGCGAACACGTCGACGCGATCGAGCGGCTCGCCATCGAACGGATCAAAGACCTGTTCGGCGCCGAGTATGCCAACGTGCAGCCACATTCCGGCGCGCAGGCCAACGCGGCGGCGATGGCAGCACTCCTCAAGCCCGGCGACACGATCCTCGGCCTGGACCTGTCACACGGCGGACACCTCACCCATGGCATGCGGCTGAACTTCTCCGGCCAGTTGTACAACGCTGTGGCCTACCACGTGCGCGCCGACGACCACCTGGTGGACATGGCGGAGGTGGAACGGCTGGCGCTCGAACACCGGCCCCAGCTGATCGTGGCCGGTTGGTCGGCCTATCCCCGGCAGCTGGACTTCGCCGCATTCCGGCGGATCGCCGACACGGTCGGCGCGTACCTGATGGTGGACATGGCGCACTTCGCCGGCCTGGTCGCGGCCGGGCTGCACCCCTCCCCCGTGCCGCACGCACACGTGGTCACCTCGACCACCCACAAGACCCTGGGCGGGCCGCGTGGCGGATTCATCCTGTCCACCGCCGACCTGGCGAAGAAATTCAATTCATCGGTGTTCCCCGGTCAGCAGGGCGGCCCGCTCGAGCACGTGATCGCCGCCAAGGCAGTGGCTTTCAAGCTGGCGGCCGAGCCGGCCTTCCGGGAGCGTCAGGAGCGCACGCTGGCCGGCGCCCGGCTCCTGGCCGACCGTCTGCTGGCCGATGACGCCCGCGCATCCGGTCTGGATGTGGTCAGCGGCGGTACCGACGTTCACCTGGTTTTGGTGGACCTCCGGAAGTCTCCGCTCGACGGCAAGCAGGGCGAAGACCGGTTGCACTCGATCGGCATCACGGTCAACCGGAACGCGGTGCCGTTCGACCCCCGGCCACCGATGGTGAGCTCCGGCGTCCGGATCGGCACTCCGGCACTGGCGGCCCGTGGCTTCGATCTCGACGATTTCGCCGAGGTCGCCGACATCATCGCCACTGCGCTCCGCCCGGAGCTCAGCGACGAACAACTCGACGAACTCCGCGTCAGGGTCGCCTTCCTTGCGCAGAGCCGCCCGCTGTATCCCGAACTGTCGAAGGACATCTGATGACCGGACCGACACCCGGCGACGAACTCCCTGAGCACCCGGATTTCCTGTGGCGCAATCCCGAGCCGCAGCCCTCGTACGACGTGGTGATCGTCGGCGGCGGCGGTCATGGGCTGGCCACCGCGCACTACCTGGCCAAGAACCACGGCATCACGAATGTCGCGGTACTGGAGAAGGGTTGGCTGGCCGGCGGCAACATGGCCCGGAACACCACCCTGATCCGCTCGAACTATCTGTGGGACGAGAGCGCGGCGATCTACGAGCACTCCCTCAAGCTGTGGGAGGGCCTGGAGGAGGACCTCGGCTACCCGATCCTGTTCAGCCAGCGGGGGGTGCTCAATCTCGCGCACACCTTGCAGGACGTGCGGGACAGCGTCCGCCGGGTGGAGGCCAACAAGCTCAACGGGATCGACGCCGAATGGGTCGGGCCCGAGGATGTGAAGCGGTTGTGCCCGATCGTGAACACCTCCGACGACATCCGGTATCCGGTGCTGGGCGGCACCTACCAGCCGCGCGGCGGCATCGCCAAGCACGACTACGTCGCCTGGGGCTTCGCCCGCCGCGCCAGCCAGGCCGGGATCGACCTGATCCAGAATTGCGAGGTGACCGGCTTCACCGTGGACGGTGATCGGGTCGCCGGGGTGCGCACCACCCGGGGTGACATCGCCGCCGGCCAGGTCCTGCTGGCCGCCGCCGGCCATACATCTGTGCTGGCCGACATGCTCGGCATCAAACTGCCGCTGCAGAGCCACCCGCTGCAGGCGTTGGTCTCCGAACTGCTCGAGCCGGTCCATCCGACCGTGGTGATGTCGAACGCGGTCCATGTGTACGTGTCGCAGGCGCACAAGGGGGAGCTGGTGATGGGCGCCGGCGTCGACTCCTACAACGGGTACGGCCAGCGCGGCGCATTCCACATCATCGAGCGGCAGATGGCCGCCGCGGTCGAACTGTTCCCGGTCTTCGCCCGCGCCCATCTGCTCCGCAGCTGGGGCGGCATCGTGGATGTCACGCCCGACGCCTCGCCGATTGTCGGCCGGGTCGGCTACCAGAACCTGTACCTCAACTGTGGTTGGGGCACAGGAGGTTTCAAGGCCACTCCCGGGATCGGCTGGTGCCTGGCGCAGACCCTCGCCAAGGAGGAACCGCACCCGTTCGTGGAGCCGTTCAGTCTCGACCGCTTCGTCAGCGGAGCCCTCGTCGACGAGCACGGCGCCGCCGGCGTCGCGCACTGACTCTCGGCCGCGACCTCTCCCCGCGACGAAGTCGCCAGCCGCACGTCACCTCCGCAGACCCAGGAGACCAGCACAATGCAACTCATCGAATGCCCGTGGTGCGGGCCGCGCGAGGAAATCGAATTTCACTACGGCGGCCAGGCCCACATCCCCTATCCGGCGGAACCCGCCGCGCTGTCGGACCAGGAGTGGGCGCAGTACATCTTCTTCCGCGACAACACCAAGGGCGTGTGGGCGGAGCGCTGGAACCACAGCCACGGCTGCCGGCGCTGGTTCAACGCCCTGCGCGACACCGCCACCTACCGATTCCAGGCCGTCTATCGCCTGGACGATCCCAGGCCGGTGACAGCGTGAGCAGTACTGAAACCTTCCGCACCCCCGACGGCGGTCGGATCGACCGGACCCGGACGATCCGGTTTACCTTCAACGGCGAGGACCTCACCGGACACCCGGGCGACACCCTGGCGTCGGCGCTGCTGGCCGCCGGGCGGCACCAGATCACCACCAGCATCAAGTTGGGCCGCCCTCGCGGTATCGCCGCGGCCTGGGCGGAGGACCCCTGCGGGCTGGTGCAGATCGAGCACCCGTATCCCGAGCCCATGGTGCTGGCCAGCACCATCGAGCTCTACGACGGCCTGGTCGCGCGCGGAATCCCCGGTCAGGGCCGGCTCAGCCCGGAGCCCGATCCAGCCCGGTACGACGCCGTCCACCACCACGTCGACGTGCTGGTCATCGGTGCCGGCCCGGCCGGGTTGACCGCCGCACTCGACGCGGCCAGGGCCGGGGCCCGCGTCGCGCTGGTCGACGAGCAGTCCCAGGCCGGCGGGTCGCTGCTGGCCACCGCTGAAACCCTCGACGGCGTTCCCGCCGACGAGTGGGTTCGCGGTGCCGTCGCCGAACTGGCCGGCCACCCCGACGTGCTGCACCTGCAACGCACCACCGCGTTCGGCAGCTATGACGACGGTTTCGTGCTGGCCCTGCAGCGGCGAACCGACCATCTCGGCGAGCAGGCGCCGAAAGGTGTCTCCCGGCAACGGGTGTGGCGCCTGCGCAGCACGGCGATCATCGTCGCGACCGGCGCACACGAGCGCCCCGTGGTGTTCGCGGACAACGACCGGCCCGGGATCATGCTGGCCGGCGCGGCGCGTACCTACCTGAACCGCTACGGGGTGCTGCCCGGCCGGAACGCGGTGGTGTTCACCACCAACGACAGCGCCTACGACGCCGCGGCCGACCTGCATCGCGCTGGAGTGCAAATCGGCGCCGTCCTCGATGCCCGACCCGGCGGCTCGCCCCGGCGGGCGGAGCTGGAACGGCTGGGAATTCACGTGCGGTCGGGATTTGTGGTCACCGGAACCGGCGGCACCGACCGGATCAGCCATGCCCTGGTCGGCCGGCTCGGCGACAGCGCGGTTGCTGACAACAACGCAGTGGGTGACATCAACCCGGGCGGTGACAACGACTCGCTGCCCTGCGATCTGCTGCTGGTCAGCGGCGGCTGGAACCCCGCCGTGCACCTGTACAGCCAGTCCCGCGGGCGGCTCCGCTACGACGAGCAGCTGGGGGCGTTCGTGCCGGGCGAACAGCTGGACGGGCTGACGGTTGCCGGCTCCGCCGCCGGTGTCTTCACCCTCGGCGGTTGTTTGACCGATGGACGGCGGGCGGCCCACGACGCGCTCGCGTACGCCGGGATCACACCGGCCGAGGCCACCGTCCTGCCGGTCACAACGACCTCGGTCGAAGCGGCTGCACCGTTGGTGCTGTGGCGGATTCCGGGCGGCCCTGCCGCAGTGGCCGGCACCGAATTCGTCGACCTGCAACGGGATGCCACGGTCGCCGACATCGCCCGGGCCGTCGGTGCCGGCCTGACCTCCATCGAGCACATCAAGCGGTACACCACCATCGGCACCGCGCACGACCAGGGCAAGACCTCCGGGATCATCACCACCGGGATCACCGCCGACCTGCTCGGGGTTCCGGTGGCCGACACCGGCACCACCACATTCCGCCCCCCGTACACCCCGGTTGCGTTCGCCGCGCTGGCCGGCCGGGACCGCGGCCGGATGTTCGACCCCGAGCGGGTCACCGCCCTGCACGACTGGCATGTGCGGGCCGGCGCGGTGTTCGAGGACGTCGGCCAGTGGAAACGGCCCCGCTACTACCCCCAGCCCGGTGAGGACATGGAGACCGCGGTCTTGCGGGAGTGCGCGGCCACCCGCACCGGTGTCGGCATCCTGGACGGCTCCACGCTGGGCAAGATCGACGTCCAGGGACGGGATGCGGCCGCGTTCCTGGACCTGGTCTACACGAACCTGATGAGCAGCCTGAAGGTCGGCGCCGTCCGGTACGGCGTGATGTGCGGGGTCGACGGCATGGTCATCGACGACGGCACCGTGCTCAGGCTGGGTGAGGAACGCTTCCTGGTCCTGACCACCACCGGCGGCGCGGCCAAGATCCTTGACTGGATGGAGGAGTGGCTGCAGACGGAATGGCCGCACCTGCAGGTGTTCTGCACCTCGGTCACCGAGCAGTGGGTCACCTTCCCCGTTGTCGGACCTCGCTCCCGGGACGTCATCGGTGCGGTCTTCCCGGGCGTCGACGTGTCCAACGAGGCTTTCCCGTTCATGGCCATCCGGGACACCACCCTGGACGGCGTACCGGTGCGGCTGGCCAGGATCAGCTTCTCCGGCGAACTGGCCTTCGAGGTGTACGTCAACCCCTGGTACGGGGTCGCCGTGTGGCAGCGCCTGCTCCAGGCAGGCGAGCCCTACGGCATCACCCCTTACGGCACCGAAACCATGCACGTCCTGCGCGCAGAGAAGGGCTACCCGATCATCGGGCAGGACACCGACGGCACCGTCAGCCCGCACGACCTCGGGCTTGCCTGGGCGGTGTCCAAGAAGAAGATCGACTTCATCGGCAAGCGGTCCTTCGCCCGGGCGGCCAATCAGGACCCACAGCGCAAGCACCTCGTCGGATTGCTGCCCGTCGACCGGCAGACCGTGTTGCCGGAGGGCTCCCAGATCGTGGAGTTCTTCCCCGACGGCCTGCTCCCACCGCCGCCGGTGCCGATGCTCGGCCACGTGACGTCCAGCTACCGCAGCGCCGAACTCGACCGCCCGTTCGCGCTGGCCCTGGTGACGGGCGGCCGGTCCAGGGTCGGCGAGACCGTGCATGTCCCCGTCAACGGCACGCTGATCCCGGTGCAGGTCACCGGGTCGGTGCTGGTCGATCCAGAAGGAGCCCGCCGCGATGGCTGAGCTGACCCGCCTGCACCCGCTCGAGCAGATCGGCCTCGACCTGGCCGCTGTCGGCAACTCGGCGGTTTCGATCACCCCGGAGCCGTTCGTGGCGATGGTCGACGTCCGGCTGCCCACCGCTGCGGTGGACGCCGAACTGCTCGGCGCCCGGCTGCCCACTACGCCCAACACCTGGGTGGCCACCAGCGCGGGCCGAGCCATCTGGCTCGGGCCGAACGAATGGCTGTTGACCAGCGCGGCGCACTCCCCGGAGGAGCTCGAGGCTCGGGTGCGGGAAACTGTGCAGCCGCTCGGCGGCGCCGTCGTCGACGTGTCGGCGCAGCGGATCGGCCTGCGCCTGACGGGATCGCGGGCAAGGGAGGTGCTGGCGAAGGGCTGCTCGATCGACCTGCACTCAAGGGTGTTCCGTCGCGGCCGGGCCGCCCAGACCACCGTCGGCCGGGCCGGCGTGATCCTGCTGGGATTGTCCGACCCGGCTGATCCCGAGCACGGGAACTACCTGCTGCTGGTCCGCTCGTCGTTCGCCCTCTACCTGGCCGAATGGCTGTTGGACGCCGCCCAGGAATTCAGCACCGAGGAACTCAGCACCATGCAAATCGCCGGGGAATCCCGTCGTCCCGTATCGACCAACACCGCCGCCGATCCCACCAGCAGTCAGGAGTAACGCATGTCTGCGACCCCACATGTGGTCATCATCGGAGCGGGCATCGTCGGAGCCAATCTGGCCGACGAGCTGACCGAGCGCGGCTGGGACCGGATCACCGTCGTCGACCAGGGCCCGCTGCCGCTGACCGGCGGTTCCACGTCGCACGCACCGGGGCTGGTTTTCCAGACCAACGCGTCGAAGACGATGACCGAGCTCGCCACCTACACCGTCGGCAAACTCAAGAGCATCGATGTCGACGGTGCTTGGTGCTTCAACCAGGTTGGCGGGTTGGAGATCGCCACCACCCCTGAGCGGCTGGCCGACCTGCACCGCAGGCAGGGTTGGGCCACGTCGTGGGGCGTAGAGGCTCAGGTGATCGACGCCGACGAGTGCGTCCGACTGCACCCGCTCGTCGACCGCGAGCAGATCCTGGGCGGCCTGCACATTCCTACCGATGGGTTGGCCAAGGCGACCCGCGCGGTCGTCGCGCTGACCCACCGCGCGCAGGCCCGCGGGGCGGTGTTTCAGGGCAACACCAGGGTGACCGGCATCGAGCACACCGGCGGCCGCGTCACCGGCGTTCGCACCGACGAGGGCGTCATCTCCGCTGACATCGTCGTCTCCTGCGCCGGCTTCTGGGGAGTCGAGCTCGGCGAGATGGTGGGCATGCCCGTGCCGCTGCTGCCGCTGGCGCACCAGTTCGTCTGGACCGGCCAGGTGCCCGATCTCGTGGGTCGCAACACCGAACTGCAGGAGGCCGGGCTGCCGATCCTCCGGCACCAGGACCAGGACCTCTACTACCGGGAACGAGTCGACTGCCTCGGCATCGGCTCCTACGCGCACCGGCCGATGCCGGTGGACCTGCGCACGCTGCCCACCCCGGACGTGGACGACTCCGCAATGCCCTCGATGCTGCCGTTCACCGAGGAGGACTTCGCTCCGGTCTGGGAGCAGAGCAAGCTGCTGCTGCCCGCGCTGCAACAGTCGAAGATCGATGTCGGGTTCAACGGCATCTTCTCCTTCACCCCCGACGGTGGCCCGTTGATCGGAGAGTCAGCTGATGTCCGGGGTTTCTGGATCGCCGAGGCGGTCTGGGTGACCCACTCGGCCGGTGTCGCCAGGTCGGTGGCGCAACTGCTGGTGGACGGCCGCTCCGAGGTGGAGTTGCACGGCTGCGACGTGCACCGGTTCGAGGACGTCCAGTTGGCCCCGAGTTACGTCAGCGAGACCTCCCAGCAGAACTTCGTCGAGATCTACGACGTGCTGCACCCGTTGCAGCCCAGGCAATCTCCGCGGAACCTGCGGGTCAGCCCGTTCCATGCCCGGCAGCAGCAGCTGGGCGCGGTGTTCCTCGAGGCGGCCGGCTGGGAGCGGCCGCACTGGTACGAGGCCAATGCCGCGCTGGTCGACGATCTGCCGGCGGAGTGGACCCCGCCGGCACGGGACGCCTGGAGCGCGCAGTTCCACTCCCCGATCGCAGCGGTCGAGGCGTGGAAGACGCGGACCGCGGTGGCCATGTACGACATGACCCCACTCAAGCGGCTGGAGGTCGGCGGGCCCGGCGCACTCGAGCTCCTGCAGCGGGTGACCTCCGCGCAGATGGCCAAAACCGTCGGCGCCGTCACTTATTCGCTGGTCCTGGACGAGGCCGGCGGCATCCGCAGTGACGTCACGGTGGCTCGACTCGGCGAGCAACTGTTCCAGGTGGGCGCGAACAGCGCACTGGATTTCGATCACCTGCGCCGGCAGGCACCTGCTGACGGGTCGGTCCAGATCCGCGACATCACCGGCGGCACCTGCTGTATCGGCCTCTGGGGGCCACTGGCGCGGGAGGTGATCGGCGCGGTCAGCTCCGACGACTACACCAACGAGGGCCTCAAGTACTTCCGGGCCAAGACGGTCCGCATCGGCGGGATATCGGTGACCGCGATGCGGCTGTCCTACGTCGGCGAGCTCGGCTGGGAGCTGTACACCTCCGCGGACACCGGGCAGCGGTTGTGGGACGTGCTGTGGGCCGCCGGGCAATCGCACGGGATCATCGCCGCAGGCCGGGCCGCTTTCAACAGCCTGCGCCTGGAGAAGGGTTACCGCTCCTGGGGTACCGACATGACAACCGAATACAACCCGTACGAAGCCGGGCTCGGTTTCGCGGTCAGCCCCCGCAAGGAGTCGTTCATCGGCCGGGATGCGCTGGCCGGGGTGAGCGACGACACCGTGACCCGCCGGCTGACCTGCCTGACCGTCGATGACGGCCGCAGCGTCGTGCTGGGCCGGGAGCCGGTCTACGTCGACGGCGAGGCGGCGGGGTACGTCACCAGCGCCGCCTTCGGTCACACAGTCGGCACGCCGATCGCGTACGCCTGGCTACCGGCCGGCCTGGCCGTCGGCGACGGCGTCGAGATCGGGTACTTCGGGAATCGGGTGGCCGCCGCCGTCGCCGCCGAACCGCTGGTCGATCCCGACATGACCCGGCTACGCGGCTGATCCACCGGCGATGAATCCGACCATCCGTTCGCAGACCGTCGACAGCTACCTGACGCAATTGGCCGCGCGGGTTCCCACTCCCGGCGGCGGTGCCACCGCCGCAATGCATGCCGCCCAGGCCGCCGCACTGATCGCCATGGTGGGCCGCTACAGCAACACCGCCAGGTACGCCGCGCACGCCGACCGGATCACCGACATCGTCGCAGCGGCGGACCAGCTGCGGGAGGACGCCCTGCGGCTGGCCGATGCCGACATCGCCGCGTTCGGTGCCGTCGGCACTGCCTACCAACTCCCCAAGGAACCTGGCGATCAGGCGGCCGTCCGGGCCGCCGCCATCGCAGCGGCGCTCGTTGGGGCGGGCCGGGTGCCTGCGGAGGTGATTGGGGTTGCGGACCAGATCCTCTCGCTCGCCGAGGAATTGGAACCCATCGGCAATCCGAATGTGATCAGTGACGTTGCCGCGGCCGCGGATGCCGCCCGAGCCGCGGCCAGCACCGCGCGGGTGAATGTGGAGATCAATCTCAGCGGTATCACCGACCAGGACAGCACCGATCAGGACGGCACCGATCACGGCAGCACCGATCACGGCAGCATCGATCACGGCAGCATCGAAGAACTGGTCGCGGCAATCGCGGATGTCGACGGAGTGGCACTGCGCGCCGACAAGGTCACTGCCGCCGTCCGTTCTCGGCTGACCCGATGACCATCACCCTGGCCGGTGCCGAGGCGGCGAAGCGGATCCGGGCGGAGGTCACCGAAGCCGCCGGCCGGCTCGCCGCGGCCGGCACTGTCCCGCACCTGGCCGTCGTGCTGGCGACTGCCGACGAGTCCACCGCCTGGTACGTCCGGTCGATCGCCCGGGCCGCCGAACGCTGCACTGTCCGGTGCAGCGTCGTCGATCTCGGCCCCGAAGCAACCACGGCCGAAATCCAGGCCGAACTGCACGCGCTCAGCGCGGACCCGACAGTGCACGGGATCATCCTGCAGACCCCGCTCCCACCGTCGGCTGACTTCGAAGCGCTGGCTTCGGCCATCGATCCGGCCAAGGATGTCGACGGCGCCAATCCGCAGAGCCTGGGGTTGCTCGCCGCTCGGTTACCGGCATTCGCCCCGGCGACTGCCGAGGCCGTTCTGGTGCTGCTCGACCATTTCGCCGTCCCGCTGTCCGGCGCCAACGCAGTCGTCATCGGTCGATCGACCGTTGTCGGCACACCCGTTGCGCTGCTGCTGGTTTCCCGGGATGTCACGGTGACCGTGTGCCACCGGCGCACCAAGGAACTGGCCGAACACACCCGCCGGGCCGACGTGCTGGTGGTCGCCGCCGGTCAGCCCGGACTGATCACCGCACCGGCACTGCATCCGCAGACCATCGTCATCGATGTCGGCACCAACTCCACCGCGGACGGCGGGCTGGTCGGCGATGTCGACGCGTCGGTCGCCAGCCACGTCGCCGCGCTCAGTCCGGTGCCCGGTGGGGTTGGCCCGGTGACCACCGCGCTGCTGCTGCAGCACACCATCACCTCCGCCGACCGGTAGCACTCCCCGCCTGCAACGAGCGGCGCAACGATCGCAGTCCGCCGTTGGGCCGACGCTCTCGAGACTGCTTTGCCGCCAACCAGTTCGCCAGGTGTCAAGTCAAACAGTTCGCCTGCTGCACAACGATTCGCCTGCGATATGGGTCAACCGCGGCAACGATTCGCCGGCGATATGGATCAGCCACGGCGACGGTTCGCCTGCGAGGAGGGTCAACCGCGACCGTGCCCACGCAGCGGCAGCCGGCCGGGCCCGTTCGGCCCGCCCGCGCCCGCGTTTGCAATACCCGCCGGCTCCGGCGGAATTCCCCGTCAGCGGAAGACGACGGTGCGGTGCCCGTTGAGGAGCACCCGCTGCTCGCTGTGCCAGCGGACCGCCCTGGACAGGGCGATGGCTTCCGCATCCTGCCCGACGGTGGACAGCGCGCGGGCGTCGTAGTTGTGGTCGATGCGGATGACCTCCTGCTCGATGATCGGGCCCTCGTCCAGGTCGCCGGTGACGTAGTGGGCAGTCGCCCCCACGAGCTTGACCCCCCGGTCGAATGCCTGGTGATAGGGCTTGGCGCCCTTGAATCCCGGCAGGAACGAATGATGGATATTGATCGCCCGGCCGTACAGGGCGTTGCACAGTTGGTCCGAGAGCACCTGCATGTATCTGGCGAGAACAACCAGATCGGCGCGGTACTGCAGCACCAATTCCAGCAGGCGCGTCTCCGCCTCGGCCTTCGTGTTCGGGGTGACGGGCACGTGGCGGAACGGAAGCCCGGCGGCCTCGGCCATCGGCCGCAGATCCTCGTGGTTCGACACCACCGCGACGAGCTCGCCGCCGAGATTGCCGCCCCGCCACCGGAAGATCAGGTCGTTGAGACAATGACCCATCTTGGACACCATGACCAGTACCCGCTCCGGTTCCTGACCGGCAATCCGGTAGGTCATGGAAAATTTCTCGGCGACCGCGCGAAAGGCATCGGTGAGCTTCTCTGCGTCGGTGTCGGTCGCGCTGACAAAGGCGGTGCGCAGGAACAGGTGTCCACGAGCGGCGTCGTCAAATTGCTGATGCTCGACGATGTCGCAGTCGTTCTCGAACAGAAACGACGTGACCGCGTGCACGATCCCGGGTCGCTCATCGCAACTCAGGGTCAGGATGAAGGGGTGTGACATGGGGTGCCTCCTAGCACTCGACGACGTTGAGAGCGAGCCCGCCCCTTGCCGTTTCCTTGTATTTGTCCTTCATGTCCGCGCCGGTTTCGCGCATGGTCTTGATCGCCTTGTCGAGGGTCACGTGATGCCGCCCGTCACCGCGGACCGCCATCCTGGCCGCGGTGATGGCCTTGACCGAACCCACGGCGTTGCGTTCGATGCACGGGATCTGGACCAGCCCGCCGACCGGATCGCAGGTCAGCCCGAGGTTGTGTTCGATGCCGATCTCTGCGGCATTTTCGACCTGTTCCGGAGAGCCGCCGAGCAGTTCTGCCAGGCCGCCGGCCGCCATCGCACACGCCGACCCGACCTCACCCTGGCAGCCCACCTCCGCACCGGAGATCGAGGCGTTCTCCTTGAACAGCAGGCCGATGGCAGCAGCCACCAACAGGAATCGAACGACGCCGTCGGCGCAGTAGGAGCCGATGAAGTCCCGGTAGTAGTGCAGCACTGCGGGCACGATGCCGGCGGCACCGTTGGTGGGCGCGGTGACCACCCGTCCACCGGCAGCGTTCTGCTCGTTCACTGCGAGCGCGTACAGGGTGACCCACTCCAACGCGCGCAGCGGGTCCGACTCGTCAGCCGCGGCTTCCAGTTGGGCGTGCAGCGCCGCCGCGCGGCGCCGCACCTTCAGGCCTCCCGGCAGCACGCCTCTGGTGGCAATGCCCTGATCGACGCATTCCTGCATGACCGACCAGATGTCCAGCAAACCCCGCCGGATCTCTTCCTCCGTGCGCCACGCCAATTCGTTGGCCAGCATCACATCGCTGATGCGTAAACCGGTTTCGCGGGTGCGGGCGAGTAGTTCGCCGCCGGTGCGGAACGGGTATTTGACGCTGGTGGCGTCCTCGACAATGGTGGGCCGGCCGGCTTCGTCCTCGTCCAGCACGAATCCGCCGCCGATCGAGTAGTACTCCCGCCGGCGCAATTCGGAGCCGTCGGCTTTCAGGGCACGGAACAGCATTCCGTTGGTGTGGAATTCCAGCCGTTTGCGGCGATGCAGCACGATGTCGGAGTCCATGTCGAAGGCGATCGAATACTCCCCAGCGACCAGCAGCCGGCCCTGCGTGCGCACCGCGTCCACGCGTGGTTGCGCGCCGACGGGATCGACCCGATCCGGCTGCTCCCCCTCCAGCCCGAGCACCACTGCCTTGACGCTGCCGTGTCCGTGCCCGGTGGCACCGAGCGAGCCGAACAGTTCGCACCGGATGCCGTGCACCCGCGGCAGGGTTCCGTCATCGCGTAATCCGCGCACGAACAGGTAGGCGGCCCGCATCGGGCCCACGGTGTGCGAGCTGGACGGCCCGATCCCGACCTTGAAGAGATCGAAGACGCTGATGGTCATGGTGTCCTTTGATCGTGACCGTTGAACATAGGTACACAACTGATATGTTAACTGTACGATGATGCTATGGCGTTGAGTATCGCAAGGCAAGCCTTTGTGGCTATCAGGCCGTACGATCGGGCCGTGACCGCTGAGCTGCTGGCCCAGGAACCGACCCCGGGTCTGTCGATGGCGGATCGGGCCTACACCGTGATCAAGGACCGGCTGATCATGCTGGACATCCGGCCGAACGACCCCATCGACGACGGGGCGCTGGCGCAGGAGCTGGGTATCGGCCGGACCCCGGTGCGCGAGGCGCTCAAGAGGTTGGAAACCGACCGGCTGGTGGTCGCGTATCCGCGTCGCGGAACCTTTGCCACCGGCGTCGACATCGCAGACCTCGCGGGGATCTCCGAGATCCGCGCCCAGCTGGAACCGTTGGCCGCCCGGCGCGCCGCCGAACGCGCCTCCCGCAGCACCCGAGCCGAACTGACCGATCTCGCGTCGGCGACCGCGTCGCTGGATGTCGGCACCCTCGATCGAACCGAACTGATGCGCTGGGACCAGACCGTGCACCGGGCGATCTATCGGGCAGCGAACAACGCGCACCTGGAGGACGTGCTGGTCCGCTACGACGATCTGGCCACCCGGATCTTCTGTCTGTTCCTCGACCGCCTGCCCGACGTCGACCAGCACGTGGGCGAACATGCCGAACTGCTGCGGACCATCGCCGACGGTGAGGTGGATCGCGCCGAAGAGCTGGCTCGCGAGCATGTTCTGGGTTTCGAGCGAGCGGTGCGGGCAGCGATCTGAGGCAGGCAGTCGTCCGCGGTTCAGCCGTGCGCGGCCAGCGTTGTCGGTCCCGCGAAGTCCGTCCGGCGAATCGCCGGCCGCGCGAGCAGCAGGGCGGCCGCCGCGAGCACCGTCGCCACGATCGCCGTCACGCCCAGCGCCGTTCCTGCCGTCGCGTCGCCCCAGCCGGCCGTCACGGCAGTCACCGCGCCCAGCGCGAACTGCGTCAAACCGAGCAGGGCGGATGCTGATCCGGCGATCCGGCGGTGCCGGTCCATCGCGATCGCCGACGCGTGCGGCAGCGCGAACCCGACGGCGGACACCAGCACGAACAGCGACACCAGCACCATCACCAAGCCCCAGCCGGCCAGCACCGTGGCCGTCAGCACGGCCGCGCCGGCGAGGGCCTGGAACACCCCCCAGCAGAGCACGAACCAGGACGTCTTCCAGCGCAGCACCATCCGGCCGATCACGGTCGCGAGCACGATGCCGAGGGCATTGAGTGCGAAGCACGCGCTGAACCACTGCGCCGAGACGCCGAAGCCGTTCTGCAGCAGGAACGGGGACGCCGAGATATAGCCGAACATCGCTGCGGTGACCAGGCACCCGGCGAGTACGCAGCCGACGTACCCGCGGTCCCGCAGCAACGCGCCGAACGCCCGGAGCGTGCCACCAAAGCCGCCGGACGTGCGCCGCTCCGGCGGCAGGCTCTCCCGGAGCACCACCGCCGCGAGCACCAGCAGCACCGCGCCGACGCCGGCGAGCACCCAGAACACGGTCCGCCAGGTGCCGATCCGCAGCACCTGGCCGCCGATCACCGGGGCCAGGATCGGAGCCAGCCCGTTGATCGTCGCGATCGCCGAGAAGTACGCCGCCGCAACCTTTCCGGCGAACATGTCGGCCACCATTGCGCGGCCCACGACGATGCCGGCCGCGCCCGCGGCACCCTGCACCAGCCGAACGGCGATGAGGACCGTCATCGACGTGCTGACGGCGCAGATCACCGAGGCGAGCACGAAGATCGCCACTCCGATCAGCAACGGAACCCGGCGGCCGAAACGGTCGGACAGCGGGCCGGTGACGAGCTGGCCGACGGCCAGCCCGACGATGCACGCGGACAGCGTGAGCTGCGCGGCGGCGGCGGTGGAGGACAGATCCGCCGGCAGCTCCGGCAGCGCGGGTAGGTACATGTCCAGGCACAGCGGGCCGAACCCGGACAGTGCGCCGAGGGTAAGAATCAGCCAGATACCGCGCGGCGCTGCGGGTTCGGCGGCAACAGCTCGTTTCGCAGCCGCTTCGGGCACCTCACCTTCCGGCGGATCGCGGAAGGGCGCAGCCGCTTCCGGCACGGCCCCGTCCGGCGAATCGGGATACGACGCAGCCGTGTCCGGCACTGGATTGACCCGAGCGGTTTTCGGATCGGCGGACGGCTCGGAGCGCGGCCCCGTCACTCCCATTCGATGGTGCCCGGCGGCTTGCTGGTGATGTCCAGCACCACCCGGTTCACCTCCGGTACCTCGCCGGTGATCCGGTTGGAGATCCTGGCCAGCAGCTCGTTCGGCAGCCGCGACCAGTCCGCCGTCATCGCGTCCTCGCTGGACACCGGGCGCAGCACGATCGGGTGACCGTAGGTGCGGCCATCACCTTGGACCCCGACGGATCTGACGTCGGCCAGCAGCACCACCGGGCACTGCCAGATCTCCGCGTCGACGCCGGCCGCGGTCATCTCCTTGCGCACGATCGCGTCCGCCGCCCGCAACACGTCCAGCCGCTCCGCGGTCACCTCGCCGATGATCCGGATCCCCAGACCGGGCCCGGGGAACGGGTGACGCTGGACGATCGCCTCGGGCAGCCCGAGTTCGGCGCCGAGCAGCCGCACCTCGTCCTTGAACAGCGTCCGCAACGGCTCGACCAGTTCGAACTTGAGGTCCTCGGGGAGCCCGCCGACGTTGTGGTGTGACTTGATCGTGGCCGCCCCGGTGCCACCGCCGGACTCGACGACGTCCGGGTAGAGCGTGCCCTGCACGAGGAACCGGACGCCGCCCTCCTCGGCGCTGATGTCGGCCGCCGCCTGCTCGAAGACCCGGATGAACTCGCGGCCGATGATCTTGCGTTTGCTCTCCGGGTCGCTGACTCCGGCCAGCGCCGTCAAAAACCGCTCGGACGCGTCGACGGTGACCAGGTTGATTCCGGTGGCGGCCACGTAGTCGCGTTCCACCTGCTCCCGCTCGCCGGCGCGGAGCAGCCCGTGGTCGACGAAGACGCAGGTCAGCTGGTCACCGACGGCGCGGTGCACCAGTGCGGCCGCGACGGCGGAGTCGACGCCGCCGGACAGCCCGCAGATCACCTTCTCGGTGCCTACGACCGTCCGGATCGCCTCAACCTGCTCCTGCAGGATCTCCGCCGGCGTCCAGTCCGGCTTGATGCCGGCGACGTCATGCAGGAACCGGCGGAGCACCTCCTGACCGAACTGCGAGTGCACCACCTCGGGGTGGTACTGCACGCCGGCGAGCCGGCGGTCCAGGTTCTCGAACGCGGCGATCGGGGTGTCCGCGGTGGTGGCGGTGACGGCGAACCCGTCCGGTGCCCGGGACACCGCGTCGCCGTGGCTCATCCAGACGCCGAGCCGCTCGGGCATGTCGCGCAGCAGCGCGCCGCCGGCGTCGGCGACGGTCAGCTCGGTGGCGCCGTACTCCCGGCGACCGGTGCGGTCGACGTCGCCGCCGAGCGCCTGGGCCATCGCCTGGAAGCCGTAGCAGATGCCGAACACCGGGATGTCCGACTCGAACAGTGCCGGATCGATCCGCGGCGCACCCTCCGCGTACACGCTGGACGGGCCGCCGGACAGGATGACGGCCGCCGGCTCCCGCGCGGTGATCTCCGCGGTGGTGATGCTCGACGGGACGATCTCGGAGTACACGCTCGCCTCGCGCACCCGGCGGGCGATCAGCTGGGCGTACTGGGCGCCGAAGTCGACGACGAGCACCGGGTGGGCCTGAGCGTCCTGCGCGGGTTCAGCGTTCGGCGCCTCCCGCTGCTCGCCGACTGCACCGGCGGCGTCCGAATCCGCTGGGTGATCAACGCTTCTGTACATCTGAGGGGGTCCAGCGACAGCAGATGTTCCGGATCGGTGATCATCGACCGCAGCGGCCGGTGAGCCCGAGTCAGGGGGGACGGCATCGGCGGGGCCAGGGACAGCGTCGCTCCGCACGGTGGCCGCCTTTCATCTGTGGGCCGGCGCTATCGGTCGCGCTGCCGGCGGTCCAACGAACGGATCCGGAACTCCCGAACACCGGTCGACAAGCACCGCGGAGTCTATCCGGGCGGTTCGAAACGCCCGCCCATCACGGACGCACGAGCTGCGGGCGCCGGTCGCCGCGGTGTCGACCGGCGAGCGACGTCGGTGCAGGGTGGTTGCGCCACTTCATCGCGAGTTTGCCTGCAGGAGTGGCAGTCGGCGGCGGCGCGAGCGTGCAGCGCATCCTCCTCCTTCAATCCCTCACCGACAGCTGCTCGGCCTGCGCCGGAAGAGCGCGTCCGCGCGTGCTCGGACGGCCGACCCCGCTCGTTCGACGACACCGCTGACGCAGCCCCGGTCGGGGTACAACGTCCGGGAGGCCACGCACGACCCGACGCGGCGGGCGTCGCGGCGGCAAGTCCACAGCGCGCCAGAATCGGAACGAGCAAAGATCTCCGGAACCAAGAACAAGGAGCAGAGATTCCATGCGAGGAACAGTCCTGTACGCCCCCCGCGACGTCCGCGTCGAGGACCGCCCGGACCCCACGATCGAGAAGCCGACCGACGCCGTCATCAGGGTGTCCGCCGCGTGCGTGTGCGGCTCGGACCTGTGGCCGTACCGCGGCATCCAGGACGTCACCGAGCCGCGGCCGATGGGCCACGAGTACGTCGGCATCGTCGAGGAGGTCGGCAGTGACGTCAAGAACGTCAAGCCGGGCCAGTTCGTCGTCGGGTCGTTCATCGCCTCCGACAACACGTGCGATATCTGCCGCTCGGGCTATCAGAGCTTCTGCGTGCACAGCGAGCCGGCCACCCCGACTGGCGCGCAGGCGCAGTACGCGCGCATCCCGCTGGCCGACGGCACACTCGTCGCGACGCCGGACGTACCGGGCGAGGATCTGGTGCCCAGCCTGCTGGCCGCCTCCGACGTCCTGGGCACCGGCTGGTTCGCCGCCGTCGCGGCAGCGGCCGGCCCCGGCAAGACCGTCGCCGTGGTCGGAGACGGGGCCGTCGGCCTGCTCGGCATCTTGGCGGCACAGCAGCTGGGCGCCGAACGGATCATCGCGATGAGCCGGCACGAGACAAGACAAGCACTGGCCAAGGACTTCGGCGCCACCGACATCGTCACCGAGCGCGGCGACCAAGGGGTGGCCCGGATCAAGGAACTCACCGGCGGGTTGGGTGCGCACTCCGTCATCGAGGCGGTGGGCACCCAGGAGTCCATGCTGCAGGCCATCCGGTCCACCCGCGCCGGGGGTCACGTCGGCTATGTCGGCGTCAGCCACGGCGTCAATCTCTCCGGCCAGGTGCTGTTCCGGTCCGGGGTGCACCTGCACGGCGGACCGGCCCCGGTTCGCCAGTTCCTGCCCGACCTGATCGACCGGATCTGGAACCGGACGATCGACCCCGGCAAGGTGTTCGATCTCGAACTGCCGCTCGAGCAGGCCCCGGAGGCCTATCGCGCGATGGACGAGCGCCGCGCGACCAAGGTTCTGCTGCGCCCGTGACCTGCGCTCGTCGACCGGCGCCCCTGACATCGTGGGCGTGACTCCGGCACCGGGACGGGGCGGCACGTCAGCCGCCGTCCCCTACTCTCGGCCCGGTGACCGTGTTGATCGACCCGCCGCGCTGGCCGGCACACGACCGGGTCTGGTCGCACCTGGTGAGCGACTCGTCCCATGCGGAATTGCACGCCTTCGCGGCAGCGAACGGCATCCCGCGACGAGGATTCGACCACGATCACTACGACGTGCCCGGCGAGCGTTACCAGCAGCTCATCGCCGCCGGCGCGCTGCCGGTCGATTCGCGCGAGCTCATCCGCCGGCTGGGCGCCGCCGGCCTACGCCGACCCAAACGCGACCGCAGGTGAACCACCCACCGGGCCGGTAGGTCCATCATGGGCACGTGACGATCGCCCCCACCCAGCGCAACGACACGGCCCGACCGCTGCGCTCGGTGCTGTGGCGGGGAGCGGAAACCGTCGGCACCGACCTGCCCGCCGACCGCATCGCGACCGCTCTGGCCGACGACCCGCAGGTCAGGGCCTGGTGGTGCCTGCCAAGGGATGCGGCGGCGATCGCCGGGACCGTGGACCTGCTGGGACTCGACCCGCTCGCCGTCGATGACGTCCTCGGCCCGCGGGAGGCACCGAAGGTGGATACCGTCGGCAACACGGTGATCATCGTCAGCGGCGCCATCGCCTTCGACCCGTCGACCGCGGAGCTGACCATCGACCGGGTGTCCATCCTGGCGACAGACCGGGTTCTCGTCGTTCTCGCCGATGACGGCGAATGCAGCAGGCTGGCCGGCCCGCTCGCGGACTGCGCGGGGAGGATGCGATCCGAGGGCATCGGTGCCGGGGTGCACATCGTGCTGGAGGCCCTGGTGCAGACCTACTCCGCGGCGGTGGAGGACATGGAGGAGGCGACCGACGCGCTCACCTCCCAGCTGTTCGACGACAAGCCGATGGGCCGCGCGGAACAACTGCAGGCGTTCCGGATGCGGCAGGCGATCGGCCGGCTTCGCAAGCTGGTCACGCCCATGACGGAGGTCACCGCGACCCTGGCCAGCGCCGCCGCCCGACCGAAGAGCGAGCAGGACGACGACGCGGTCGCGGCCCTGCTGTCCACGACCACCCGTCGGCGCTTCGCCGATGTCGCCGATCACGCCCGGCATGCCGCCGAGGGCACCGGCGGCCTCCGGGACCTGCTCACGTCCGCCTTCGAGACGAACCTCGCACTGTCCGACGTGCACCTGAACATGATCATGAAGAAGCTGTCCGCCTGGGCGGCGATCATCGCGGTGCCGACGCTGATCACCGGGTTCTTCGGGATGAACGTGCCCTACCCCGGTTTCGGACGTGGTGAGGGGTTCGCGGTCGGCCTGGTCGTCATGGTGTCCGCGGTGATCACGCTGTACGTGCTGTTCAGGCGGAGCGACTGGCTCTGACCGGCACCGGCGGGCTCAGGCGTGGACGCTGAGCCCGACCTTCTGGAACTCCTTGAGGTCGGAGTAGCCGGACTTGGCCATCGCCCGGCGCAGCGCACCGAACAGGTTGGTGCGCCCGTCGGCGCCCAGCGCCGGACCCATCAGCAGCTGCCGCAGTGGGACGTCCGCCGGACCGCATGGCGCAGCAAAACCCCTGGGCAGCACCGGATGTGCGGCGGTGGACGGCCAGTACCAGCCGGCCGCCGGGGCCTCGGTGGCCCAGGTCAACGGCTCGCCCAGCATGACGGCGTCCGCCCCGCAGGCGATGGCCTTGGCGATGTCGGCGCTGGAGTCGAGGCCGCCGGCGGCGACGACGTGCACATAGCGGCCGCCGGTCTCGTCGAGGTAGGCCCGGCGCGCCGCCGCGGCGTCGGCGATGGCGGTGGCCATCGGGACCGCGATGCCCAGCACGTCGTCGGTGGTGGTCGTCGATCCGTGCCCGGTGCCCACGAGAACGCCGGCCGCACCGGTCCGCATCAGGTGCGTCGCGGTCTGGTAGTTCGAGCAGCCGCCGACGATCACCGGCACATCCAGGTCGGCGATGAACGACTTCAGGTTCAGCGCCGCCCCGTCGGCCTGGACGTGCTCCGCCGACACGATGGTGCCCTGGATGATCAGCATCTCGACGCCGGCGGCGATCGCCGGCCCGGCCAGCGCGGAGGCGTTCTGCGGGGAGAGCCGCACCGCGGCCGTTCCCCCGCCGTCCCGCAGCGTGCGGATGGCCTCCGACAGCAGGTCGACCGACACCGGCGCGTGATAGACCCGCTGCAGCGCCGCGATCAGCTCGTCGGGATCGTCTGCGCGGGAGCCCTGCTCGATCAGGGCGTCGATCTCCCGTTGCGGGTCGCCGTACCGGGCCCACAGGCCCTCGCCGTCCAGCACCCCGAGCCCGCCGATCGCGGACACCGCCGAGGCCACCGCTGGTGAGACCACCGCATCGGACGGCTGGGTGATCAGCGGGATCTCGAAGCGGTAGGCATCGATCTGCCAGGCGGTGGAGATGTCCGACGACGATCTGGTCCGCCGCGAGGGCACGATCGTCACGTCGTCCAGGTCGTACGCCGAACGGGCCGTGCGCCCCATGCCGATCTCGACCTCAGGCACCGATGCTCCTCGCCGTCGCGCGTCCGGCCGGGCGAAGCCGCCGCGGCCGGGTGTCGCGTTGAAGGGTAGGCGACCGGATCCGCAGTCACCTACCGCCGCCGGGCGGCCCAGGGCGCAGTTCGAGTTGCCAGGCGGCCCCGGTACCCACCGCAGTGACGCGGCCGCTCAGCGATCGATGTAGTTCGGCGCCTCGGAGGTGATCGAGATGTCGTGCGGGTGCGACTCGCGCAGGCCGGCGGAGGTGATCCGGATCAGCTTGGCGTCCTTGAGCTGCTCGATCGTCGCCGAACCGGTGTACCCCATCGCCGCGCGCAGGCCGCCGACCAGCTGGTGCGCGACGTCGGAGAGCCGGCCGCGGAACGGCACCCGACCCTCGATGCCCTCGGGGACGAGCTTGTCGTCGGAGAGCACGTCGTCCTGCGAGTACCGGTCCTTGGAGTACGAGCGGGCCTCGCCGCGGGACTGCATGGCGCCGAGCGAGCCCATTCCCCGATACGTCTTGTACTGCTTGCCGGCGACGTAGATCAGCTCACCGGGCGATTCGGCGACACCGGCGAGCAACGAGCCGAGCATGACTGTGTCGGCGCCGACCGCGATCGCCTTGGCGATGTCACCGGAGTACTGCAGACCGCCGTCGCCGATCACCGGGACGCCGGCCGGCCGGCAGGCCTTCGACGCCTCGTAGATCGCGGTGACCTGCGGGACGCCGATGCCGGTGACGACCCTGGTGGTGCAGATCGATCCGGGACCGACCCCGACCTTGACCGCGTCCGCGCCCGCGTCGACCAGGGCCTGCGCGCCGGCCCGCGTTGCCACGTTGCCGCCGACGATGTCCACCCGGGACCCGACGTCGGCCCGCAACCGGGCGACCATCTCCACCACCCGCATGGAGTGCCCGTGCGCGGTGTCCACCATGATCACGTCGATGCCCGCGTCCACCAGCGCCATCGCCCGCTTGTAGGACTCCTCCCCGACGCCGACAGCCGCGCCGCAGAGCAGCCGCCCGTCGGCGTCCTTGGTGGCGTAGGGGTACTGCTCGGTCTTGACGAAGTCCTTGACGGTGATCAGCCCGCGGAGCTTGCCATCACCGTCCACCAGCGGCAGCTTCTCGATCTTGTGCTTGCGCAGCAGCCCGAGCGCGGCTTCCGCGCTGACCCCGACCGGGGCGGTGACCAGCGGCATCGCCGTCATCACCTCGCGGACCGGACGGCTCAGGTCGACCTCGAAACGCATGTCCCGGTTGGTGATGATGCCGACCAGCCGGCCGTCGGCGTCGGTGACCGGCACCCCGGAGATCCGGAACTTCGCACACAGGTCGTCGGCCTCGCGCAGGGTCGCATCCGGTCGGCAGGTGACCGGATCGGTGACCATCCCGGCCTCGGAGCGCTTGACGATCTCGACCTGGGCCGCCTGGTCGTCGATCGACAGGTTGCGGTGCAGGACGCCGAGCCCGCCCTCGCGGGCCATCGAGATGGCCATCCGTGATTCGGTGACGGTGTCCATCGCGCTGGACAACAGCGGCACCCGGATCCGGATGTTGCGGGACAGCCAAGTGCTGGTGTCGGCTTCGCTGGGCACCAGGTCCGAGGCGTCCGGCAGCAGCAGGACGTCGTCGTAGGTGAGGCCGACGGTGGCGAACTTGTCGTCACGGATGACCGTCCGGCCGACCTCCGCGGGTGCCGATACCGCGCCACCCCCTACGACCGCCAAGGGGGCGGTGGCAGACAATTCTGACTGTGTGACCGACATGACCGACCTTCCGCTGACGCCCCCGACCGGGGTGGACCGGGCGATGCACCGGCGATTGCGCGTGCTCCCATCGTAGGCGAGGCATCCAGCGGCACCTGCCCGTGTGCTGACGGTGTCACGGCACCGGACGCCGGCGTGCCCGCACGGGGTCGACGTGCTGCCGGTGGCTCAGCCGGTAGACCCCCCGGGTGTGTCGGCGTCCCGGTCGGCTGGGGTCGCGCCGTCGACGAAGGCCTGCTGCGCGGAGGAGTTGGCGTCCGCGGAGCCGTTCCCGCTCGTCCCCGCATCGGTGTGGTCCACCCCCGGTTCGGTGCCGGTCGGCACGGGCGCCGGGGCGGGCGCCGGCGGCGCTGCCGAGACGACCGGCTCGGGCGGCGGGGACACCGTCGGTACGGCCGCGTTCGGTGGTGGCGGCGTCAGCGCGGGTGCGGTTGACGGCACAGGCGCGGTTGCCGGGACAGTGCCCGGGTCGGCGGTGGGCGGGGGTGCGGCCACCGGTGCAGACGTGGGGGCGGTCACCAGCGGCGGCTGCTCGGCCGGCGAGGACGGTTGCACCGGCGGGGTCTGCACCGGCGGGGCGGCCACCACCGGTGGGGCAGTGACCGGGCCCCCGGAAACGACGGGCGCGGCCGGCGGCGGCGCAACCTCGTTCCCGGCGGTCGCCGGGACGGGGTCGGGCGAACGCGGGGCCGGATCGGCCGGGTCCGACCCGGCAGGCGTGAGCGGACCGGAGGGCGCTGTCGACGATCGAGCGGGCCCGGGCTGGGCCGGCGCCACATCGTTGGTCGGTGCTGCGTCGATCGGTGCTGCGTCGATCGGTGCTGCGTTGATCGGCGCTGCGTCGATCGGTGCTGCGTTGATCGGCGCAGCGTTGATCGGCGCAGTGGTGGTCGGTGCTGCGTTGGTCGACGCAGTGTTGATCGCTGCCGCGTTGGTCTGGGCCGCGTTGGTCGGTGCTGCGGTCGCCGCCAGTCCCGTCGGCGACGAACCCGGCCTCCCGCCACGCGCCTGGCCCACCGCCGAGGACGACGACATCGGGCTGGCCGCAGCGGTTTCCGGTCCGTCGGCCAGCAGGTACGGCAACGGCGAGCCGCTGGACAGCTCCTGCGGCGCGGCGGCCCGCCACAGTTGATCGACCTGCACCTGCATGTCGCCGCGGCCGTCGACGTCATCCACCTTGCCCAGCTCCATCGCCGCCCGGAGCAGCGCGAGCTGGGCCTGCTGGGTCTGGCCGTTGGCGAGCGCGGCCTCCGCCTCGTGCAGCGCGTCCTCCACGTGTTGCCGGGACGCCACCGACTCGGCCCGGTCCGGCCAGATCACCTGGGTGACCGCCCACAGCGCACTGTCCGGGGCGGCATGGCGGGATCCCACGGTCGCGGTGCCCACCAGCAGCGCCGCGATCGCGGCCGCGATGGCCAACGCCGGCCGCAGCGACCGTCTGCCCGCAGCATCCTCGGTGGGAACGCCGGCCAGGGCGTGCCGGACGTCGGGTGGTGGTGGCAGCGGAACAGAGGTCAGTTCGTCCCGCCAGCTCCGGAACAGGTCCATCACCGGATCGCCGGCCGGGCCGACGGATCGCTGCTTCAATCGGTCCTGCGTCGATCGGTCCTGCGTCGATCGGTCCGGCCCCGGCCTGTCGGTGTGCGCCCGCCGGCAGTCCGCGATGCCGTCCACCAACAGGTCGTCGGCGAACACGACGTCCAGATCGACCAACGGCGAACCGTGGTCGACCCGGCGGTAACCGGATCGGGGCGCCATCACACCAGCTGCTGCGTCAACGTCGCGTCGGCTGCCAGCAGGTGGCGGAGCTTTGCGAGCGCCCGGTGCTGGGAGACGCGCACCGAGCCTGCCGTCATGCCCAGCGCCTCGGCGGTGTCCTCGGCGCTGAGGCCGACAACGATGCGAAGCCGGAGGATCTCCTGCTGTGATTCCGGAAGGACGGCCAGCAGGTCATCGACCACACCCGCGGTGGACAACGCCACGGCGTTCTGCTCCGGTCCCCGCTCGGTGGAGGCGGAATCGGGCACTTCCGCCATCGGCATCGACCGCGACCGGGACGCGACCCGATGCGCATCGGCCACCTTGTGAGCGCAGATCCCGTAGACGAAAGCGAGGAACGGCTTTCCTTCCCGACGGAAGGCGGGCAACGCCGTGAAGACGGCCATGCACACCTCCTGGGCGACGTCATCTGCGGACGACAGTGAGCGGTGGCCTGCGGACATTCGCGAGCGGCAGTAGCGAACGACCACGGGATGGATGAGACCGAGCACGTTGTCCAACGCGGCGGCATCACCACGAACGGCTCGGTCGACCAGGTTGTCCAGGTCGCTCGAGTCGATGGCATCCCGTAGTTGTTTCATCGCGCTCGGCGGCTCCCCCGTTACATGCCGTGGCAGGTCGGACACGGTCGTGTCCGTCGCGGCGCCTGGTGATGGCCACGGCGCAATCGCACGACTGGCCGTCACGGCCGCGACCGCCCAACCATCGTAGCCAGCCACGGAAGAACTTCCCCTGGCGTCTCAGAGCGCCCAACGGAAAGGTGTCGAAGCGACAAGTCGGGTGAGCGGCGTTCGTCCGCGACGCACGACCGGGTGAAAGTGACAACACCGGGGATCCGGGCAAACCGTGCGTGTCGGGGCAGCATCGGGTCGCGGCACGGCTGCCGATTGCTGGGCGCAGGATGCCTGGATATCGAGGCCCGGGCGAAATCGCCCGGGCGGACGCACCGGTCAGGCGACGAACCCGCGGCGGAAACCCAGGGCCACCGCTTGCGCCCTGTCCCGCGCACCGAGCTTGCGAAAGAGCCTGCGCGCGTGAGTTTTGACGGTGTCCTCGGACAGGAACAGTTCACGGCCGATCTCGCCATTGGACTGGCCCTGGCTCATCCCCCGCAGTACCTGCATCTCGCGTTCGGTCAGCGGCGCCTCGCCGTCCATCGAGTCACGCAGCGCGGGGAGCCGCGGGGTGGTCAGCGTGTCGGCCAGGGCGGCGACGATCTCCGGCTGGGTGGCGTCCCAACGCAGGAAACCTCTTGCCCCGCAGGCGATCGCGGCGGCGATGGAGGCGGTGTCGTCCGGCGATCCGAAAACGATCACCACCGCGGCCGGATGGATGGCCAGCAACCGTCTGGTCGCTTCGATGCCGCTGGTCAGGGCACGCTGGGTGCCGATCAGCACGACATCGGCCGCCTGCCGGCCGTACCGGGACAGGAGTTCGTCGCCGCTTGCGACGCAGTCGATCCCCTCGACCGACGGCACCGCTCCCATCACCCTGGTCAACCCATCACGAGCGCTGCGGCGCTCGTCGCAAATCAACACGCTTGTCACGGAATTCCCCCTGCGGACTGTGTGGACGGTAACTGCACTGCGGCGCCGACCGGCGTGCTGAACCCCTGAGCTCCGGCGAGGCGACGATACGGTCCCCCGAAAGGGGGAAATTCAGAAAAGCCGACCCGGAACGACCAGGTCACTGCGGAGAGTAGTGGTCTCTTTACAAATCGACGCGATCGGGGTGCCGACCGACTGCGCGTCGCCCGATGCAGTCCCGCGACGGGACCGAGTGCGCAGGCCGGCGGGCAAGCCGCCCCCCGGGAACCGATAACGCCGCGATCAAGATCGACAAAATCCATGATCAAGGTCTTGTCGAGGGCCCGCGGGCGCTCTACTGTCTGGAGATCAACAACGCCGGGATCAGCGCGGATCCGGCTCCAGCGCGGGAAATTCGAGGCCTCGCCAGCGTTCTGCGGATCGCTGGCCGGGTGGCCGAGGACGACCCGCAGGACCGACCGCGCCCCGATCCCCGGCGTGGTCGGATCAGCGGGAGCGCGGTCGGTCACGGCCCGGTTCCGGCAGCACTGTTGTGTACGGCTCTGATGGTGGTCGCTCGTGGTGCACCGGGACAGCACCCCGGACCAGTCACCGCGGCAGCCGTGACGTCTATGGAGGGGATCGACGTGGCTGATACCCGGCGCCTGCCCGGCCCGAACGCGGATCTGTGGGACTGGCAGCTGCACGCCGCGTGCCGCGGGATGGCCAGCTCTTTCTTCTTCCATCCCGAGGGGGAACGCGGACCCGCGCGCGCCCGCCGGGAGGCGCAGGCGAAGGCGGTGTGTTTCGAATGCCCGGCGATTGCCGCCTGTCGCGCCCACGCCCTGCAGGTGCACGAGCCGTACGGCATCTGGGGTGGATTGTCCGAGGGTGAGCGGGCTCAGATGCTCGCGCTTTCCGTCGCCCACTGACGCCCGGCGCCCACCACCCGGGGTCCGGCGTCGCTCGTCCGGCGGTGCGATCGACTCCCACGTATGGTCCAGAGCACCACTCGTCAGTGACCCGCGCGATCGTCCGGACGGCGGCATGCTCCGGCCCGGACTCCACGAAAGGACCATCCGGCGGCCTGCCATCACACGATGGTAGTGCTCCTTACGGTCTTTCGCGCACCAATGGATGAAGGCAACCTGTGTCGCACAGTGACCGCGTCATCCGTTCGCCCGGTGAACACGTCTCCGGCTACCCGGACGGGCGGGCCCCATGGGAGCCCGCCCGGCCTGAGATCGGTCAACCGGTCACCCGGGAACTGCCGTCAGTGGCTGTGGCCGTGATGGCCGCCGCCGCCGTTGACCTCCAGCTCTTCCTCCTTGATGTCCACCACGGTGGTCTCCGTGGTGAGCACCATGCCGGCGATGGATGCGGCGTTCGACACCGCCGACTTGGTGACCTTGACCGGGTCGATGATGCCGGCCTTCACCATGTCGACGTACTCGCCGGTGTTGGCGTCGTAGCCCTGCCCGACCGGCAGGACTGCGATCTTGGAGACGACGACCGCACCCTGCTCGCCACCGTTCGCAGCGATCCAGAAGGACGGTGCCGACAGCGCGCGCCGGACGATCCCCACCCCCGTCGACTCGTCACCGGTCAGCTGGGCTTCCAGCTCGGCCAGCTTCGTCGCGGCGTGCACCAGGGCGGAGCCGCCGCCGGCGATGATGCCCTCCGCGACCGCCGCCTTGGTGGCGTGCACGGCGTCCTCGATGCGGTGCTTGCGTTCCTTGGCCTCGATCTCGGTGGCCGCGCCGACCTTGATCACGGCCACGCCGCCGGCCAGCTTGGCCAGCCGCTCCTGCAGCTTCTCCCGGTCCCAGTCCGAATCGGTGGCGTCGATGTCCTTTCGCAGCTGCGCGGCCCGCTCGGCGACCGCCTCGGCCGACCCGCCGCCGTCGACGATGGTCGTGTCGTCCTTGGTGACGGTGACTCGCCGTGCGGAGCCCAGCACCTCCAGGCCGACGTCGGACAGCTTCAGGCCGACCTCGGAGGAGACGACCTCGGCCCCGGTGACGATCGCCAGGTCCTGGATGAACGCCTTGCGGCGGTCACCGAAGAACGGCGACTTGACGGCCACGACCTTGAACGTCTTGCGGATGGCGTTGACCACCAGGGTGGACAGTGCCTCGCCCTCGACGTCCTCGGCGATGATCAGCAGCGGCTTGCTTTCGGCCAGCACCTTCTCCAGCAGTGGGAGCAGGTCCGCCAGCGCGGAGATCTTCTCCCGCACCAGGAGCACCAGGGTGTTCTCCAGCACCGCCTCGCCGGCCTCCGGGTCGGTGGCGAAGTACGGGGAGATGTAACCCTTGTCGAACTGCACGCCGTCGGTGTACTCCAGCTCGGTGCCGAGCCCGGAGTGCTCCTCGACGCTGACGACGCCGTCGGCCCCGACCTTCTCCAGCGCGTCGCCGAGCAGGTCGCCGATGACGCTGTCCCGCGAGGCGATGGTGCCGACCTGCGCGATGGCGGCACGGTCGCCGGCCACCGGGGTCGCCCACTCCGTCAGCAGCTCGTTGACCCGGTCCGCGGCCTGCATGATGCCGGACCGCAACGCCAGCGGGTTCGCCCCGGCGGCCAGGTTCCGCAGGCCCTCGGCGATGATCGCCTGGGTGAGGATGGTCGCGGTGGTGGTGCCGTCACCGGCGACGTCGTTGGTCTTGGTGGCCGCGGTCTTGGCCAGCTGCGCGCCCAGGTTCTCCTGCGCGTCGTCCAGATCGATGTCCCGGGCGATGGTCACGCCGTCGTTGGTGATCGTCGGGCCACCGAACTTCTTGTCCAGCACCACATATCGGCCGCGCGGGCCGAGCGTGACCTTGACCGCGTCGGCCAATTTGTCAACGCCGCGCTGCATGGCGGCGCGGGCTTGGGTATCGAAGCTGATCTGCTTCGCCATGTTTGTGTCCAGTCCTCGAGAATCTCGGATGATCAAACTGTTGATGATCTGAGGCTGCGTACGACCGCGCCCCGACCGCCCGCGGGTGCGGGCCGCCGGGGCGCGGGTCGAACGTCAGCTCTGACCGGTGCCGACGCCTGCCGTGAGATCCAGCAGGGCTACCGGCAACCGGCCGGTGTCACTTGGCGACCTTGGCCAGCACGTCGCGTGCGGACAGCAGCAGGTACTCCTTGCCGCTGTACTTGACCTCGGTGCCGCCGTACTTGGAGTAGATGACCACATCGCCCTCGACAACGTCGATCGGGATGCGCTTGCCGTTGTCGTCGTAACGACCCGGGCCTACTGCAAGGACGGTGCCCTCTTGGGGCTTCTCCTTGGCGGTGTCAGGAATGACGATGCCGGACGCTGTCGTCGTCTCGGCCTCGTTGGCCTCAACGAGGATCTTGTCCTCGAGCGGCTTGATGTTCACGCTCGCCACGGTGTGACCTCCCCCTTCTGGGGTTCGACTGAAGTAGCAGCGACCCTGCGGCCGCTGCCGGCTGGTTGTCTTCTTGAGCGGCGAGGATCGGGACCGTCGTCGCGGGTGCCGGACCGTCACTGTGCCGTTCGACTAGCACTCTAGCCACGTGAGTGCCAGGTCTCAACTACCACGCCGGATTCGTCCCACGGACGGGCTCGGTTCGCGATCCTTGCACGACCGGCTCGCCGACGCCGGCCGGCGCGGCGGCTCCATCGGATGACGGCCGCAGGGAGCCGAATTCGCCTCGTCCGTCCGGATTCACGAACGGGCGGTGTTCGGGGCGGGTTGTCCCGGTGCCGCCGACCGCGTGCTTGACTCTTTCTGCGCATGGACGCGGTAGGCCCAGACGACAATTCGGTACCGCCGTGCTCGATTCTTCGGCGCATTTCCGGCGCACAGGGGCACGGTCGCGGGAAGAGTTTCAGATGCCGGCGGCACCGTCACGGTGACCCCGAACGCGGAATGGGAGAGTCGATGGTCTGCACGAGATGCTTTCAGCCGCTTGCGGACTGCCCTTCCTGCCTGGAGCAGCGCGCGCTGGTCGACGCTGGCGAATCGGTCAGCTGCGCGTCCTGCCAATCGACCGGATACCTGTGTTGGCAACACGAGGGGCGCTGGCAGTAGGCGGTCCGCCCTGCCCGTCGCGCCCAGCGAATCTTCCCGGCCGACACCACGGCATTCGGCCGGTTCCCTTCGCTGCCGATGGCCGCCGGTAGGGTTCCGACCGTGCGCGCGCGCGACCTCATGCAGGACTTCCCGGTGGTGACCACGGACACCGACGCCTTGACGGCAACCCGACTACTGGTCGAACGCGGGCTGCCCGGTTTGGTGGTGCTGGATGCGACCGGTCTGCCGCTGGTGGTCCTGCCCGCTTCGCAGGTACTGCGCTTCGCGCTGCCCGACTACATCGAGGAGGACCCGATGCTGGCCGGCGTCATCCCCGAGATCGAGGCCGACCGGCTGTGCCATGCGTTGGCGGGGCACACCGTCGCAGAGCTGATGCCCGACAAGGCCTACCTCCCCCACCGGGACGCCGACCGCCCCATCGTCAAGCCGAACGCAACGGCCATGCAGATCGCGTCGGTGATGAGCCGGCAGAAGTCGCCGATCGTCGCGGTGATCGAGAAGGGCGAGGTGCTGGGAGTGATCACCGTTCACCAGTTGCTCGGCGCGTTGCTACCCGGCCGGTGACCGGGGCTAGCGGCTGGGTGGTCGTGGCGTCGATCGCAATCTTCGTCGGTGCCTATGTGCTGATCGCCACCGAATGGGTGCACCGGGTGCGGGCCGCACTGGGTGGTGCCGCACTCATGTTGCTGATCGGGGCCAGCACCGCGGACGCCGCCTTCTTCAGTGCCGAGACGGGCGTGGACTGGAACGTCATCCTGCTGCTGTTCGGGATGATGGTCGTGATCAGCGTCGTCAAGCAGACCGGCCTTTTCGAATTCCTGGCCATCTGGGCCGCCAAACGGGCGAAGGGTCGGCCGTACCGGCTGCTGGTGCTGCTCTGTGTGCTGACCGCGGCATCCTCGGCCCTGCTGGACAACGTCACCACCGTGCTGCTCGTCGCCCCCGTCACGCTGCTGGTGTGCGCGCGGATGGGCGTGCGACCGGAGCTGTTTCTGGTCGCCGAGGCGGTGGTCAGCAACATCGGCGGCGTGGGCACGCTCATCGGCGACCCGCCGAACATCATCATCGGCAGCCGCGCAGGATTGAGCTTCAACGACTTCCTGATCAATCTCGCGCCGCTCGCGGTGCTGCTGGTGGCGGTGTTCCTGCTCCTGGCCCGGTGGTTGTTCCGGTCGGCTTTCACGGTCGACGCCGATGCCGCCCAGGACGTGATGGCCCTGGACGAGCGGCAGGCGGTGACCGACCCGGCGCTGCTCCGCCGGGTGCTGGCCGTTCTCGCGGTGATCCTCGCGGCCTTCACCCTGCACAGCATCCTGCCACTGGAGCCGTCGGTGGTGGCGCTGTTGGGCGCCGGGGCGATGATCGTGGTCAGCCGCACCTCGCGCGAGGAGTTTCTCGAGGACGTCGAATGGGAAACGCTGGTCTTCTTCATCGGGTTGTTCGTGATGGTCGGCGCCCTGGTGAACATCGGCGTCGTCGATTATCTGGCGGAACGGGCCGTCGAGGCCGTCGGTGGCCAGTTCCTGCTCGCCGCGACCGTGTTGCTGTTCGGGTCAGCGGTGGTGTCGGGCGTCATCGACAACATTCCGTACGTCGCCACCATGACGCCGCTGGTCGCGACGCTGGTGGCCAGCGGCAGCGGCCCGGAGGCGGAGTCGCTGTGGTGGGCCCTGGCGCTGGGCGCCGGACTCGGCGGGAACGCGACCGCGATCGGCGCCAGCGCGAACGTCGTGGTGACCGGCATCGCCAAAAGGGCGGGACATCCGATTTCCTTCGCCACCTTCACCCGGTACGGGCTCGTCGTCACGGCGGTCACCGTGCTCATCTCCTGGCCGTACCTCTGGTTGCGGTACTTCGTCCTGGGCTGACATCCGTCGATGCGCAACGGACGTCGGCTACCGCCTTCGTTCGCGGAATCCGCACATCCCTCTTGGTAGCGCGGGTTCGGCCCGGCGGCGCGTGCCAAAAGTTCCTGTCCCGCCGCCGGCCGTTGATACCCTGGCCGGTATAGGCCGTCCCAACCTCGGACAACGAAATCGCTCGATCACCGCGGCGGACGGACGGTTCGGTTCATCCCCACAGGCCACCAGCAGGAGGAACTTCATGGTCGAACTCGCACCCGAGACAATGGGCACCGTCGTGAACCGGTTGCGCCGGGCCCAGGGTCAGATCGGCGGCGTCCTCAAGATGATCGAGGACGGCCGGGACTGCCAGGACGTCGTGACCCAACTGGCGGCGGTGAGCCGCGCGTTGGACCGGGCCGGATTTGCCATCATCGCGGCCGGGTTGAAGCAATGCCTGCTGGAGTCCGGTGGTGAGGAAACCCTGGACACCAAGGTGATGGAGAAGCTCTTCCTCTCGCTCGCCTGAGGCGACGGACCGCTGTGTTCCCAACACGGCACTACGACCTGGCGCGGATGCGGACAGTATGTCGACCAGGTGTGGCCACAGTGCCGCCGCCCCAACGTTGTTCGGGCGAATCGCCAACCCCCGAAGTCGTTCCTGGACCGACCCCGCCGGGCGCTGACCACACCACAACACCGGGTCAGATACAGCAACTGCGCGCCCTCGGTCTTCTCTATGAAGTCCGATGCGCTGATGATGTCCTCCACCTCGTCGTACAGGTCGTCCTTCGTCAAATGATTCATTCGTCGATGAGATCCACCTCACCGATGACGAAGTCGACGCCGTCGGGCAGGAATGCATGCCGTGACCGGGTGACCTGATCGTAGGTTCCGAAGGGCAGAAACAGGTATCCCGGTTGGTAATGGTGTGGGTCGTCCTGATCGACGATGGTGATTGCCTACTGCGCGGCGTCGAGCCTTCGCCGCAGCTTGTTCACGATCATCGTTTCGGCGGTACCCCCGCCGAGCACCAGAAGCCTTCTCGTGAGAAGTTCTCCTCAGTGGACGGCCGCCGCCGCGGTGAACCGCAGCATGCGGTCCGACGACGTCTCAGACGCCGGAGTCGACCGGCGCCTTCAGCGCCACGTCGACGTCGGCCGGAGTGGTCAGCGTGTTGTGCACGGTGCAATGGGAGGCGACCGCCAGGAAGGCGTCCCGGCGTTCCGCCGGCAGATCCGCCGGCGGCGTGATCAGGATCTTCACGTCCTGCACCCGGGTCGGCCGGCCGCCGATCGAGTAGGACGCAGAGACCACCAATCCGGCGCTGTCGAGCCGGTGCCGAGCGAGATAGCGGCGGGCATAGAACGCCACGCAGCTGGCCAGCCCCGCCACGAACAGTTCGGTCGGCGTGGGAGCAAGGTCCGTGCCGCCGGCGCCGAAGGGCTGATCCACCAGCAGGGTATGGCTACGGATGTCGATCGCAAAGCGGTCGTCGTTCAGATGGCGGACGTGCAACACCTCGGACATGCGGAATCTCCTCCAGGAGCGCCGGGCAGCGATCGGCGAGGTCGATTCGCCGAAACCCATACCCCTGAGGGTATCGACTGCCACCGTACGCGCCACGGCCAAAGGTCCCGACCTGCCGTCTGTCGGTGCACCACCCGAGACCGATCACCGCAACCCTCGCTGTTCTCATGCGGTGTGCCGCGGGATGTCAGCACCCGCCGTGCGGGTTCACCCGAACTTCGTCCATCGCCCTTCGGAGATCACCTCGACGAGGCCGTCGACGACCTTGATGGCGGTCTGCTCGTCGATCGCGTAGGCCGGAACCCCGATCCCCGCCGCCCAGCGTTCCGCGGCGGCCGTGGTGTTCGTCTGGAAGGCGTCCAGGTGCGGAAAGATCGAGAAGTCGACGACGCCCAGGGTGCGGTCGTCGGGCGCGGACGGCCATTCGACGAAATACCTGCCGATCCGCGGCGTCATCACCATGCTTCCGGCGCTCACTCCCACCCAGACCGTTTCGGGCAGCGAAGGCAGGAGATCGGCCACCCCGGACTCCCGCATCCAATGGCACAGATACGTCGCGTCGCCGCCGTCGACCAGGAGCACGTCGGCCGCCCGGACCCAGGGCACCCACCGGTCCGCGCCGATCGTCGGCAGCGCGGTCAACTCGAGGACACCGAGGGACGCCCAGCCGAGGCCGGACAGGTGCCGGAACGTCGGCTCGGCAGCGATGAAGTCGCGCACGGAAGCCGGACCACACGCCGGGTGACCCCACTGTGCTGTCGGGACGCAGAGGGCGTTGCACCGGGAGATGGGCTTGCCCAGCAGCTGCACGAGTTCCGATCGGATGCTGGGGTTCGTGACACCGCCTGACGTCAGCAAGAGCTTCATGGTGCCTCCGGACAACGCGCGCGACTGTGGATGAATCCACAGACCGGCAGGTACGCCGGAACTCATCGTCGTGCGTGGGCGCCCGTGCCCGTCATCCCCCCGAGGCGTCGTGCAGGCCGTCCCGGAGCCGATGGATCACCTTCAGCGCGGCCGGAAGGGTGCCGGCACTCTCGTGGGCGGCGTACCACTCGTTGTTGTCCCCGAGCTCCATCCGGTCCAGGGCCGCCTCCGCCTTCAGCCGGCGACCCGGTGTCAGCTCGGTGTCGACATGGTGCAGCCACCCCCGCAGCGAATCTTCGTCCGCGGCGCCGTCGAGGATCGCCGGGTCGTTCGAGGCCAGCAGCAGGGCGATCGCCGCGATCGCGCTGTCGACCTCCTGCGGCGGCAGCTGCGAGCTCGACCGGGTGACGGCACGGATCGCCGCGGACAGCCGATCTCCGATCCGGCCGTCGGTGGCCTTGCGCAGTTCCGTCAGCAGCGTTGCTGCGGCGTCTGTACGAAGGAAATCGTTCTCATTGTGGGCAGTCGGGGCGCTCATCATTGAACTCCTCTGGTCCGCGGGCATCAGAACGAGGGACCGGCGGACTGTCGATCCCGTAGAACATCGACAGGGTAGAGCCATTCCGGCAATTCGGGCGCGAAAAAGGATCATCGACCGGTGACGACGTGTCCGCTCTGCAGCCCCCTGAACAGCGTGCCGAGCAGATTCCGATAGGTGCGATCGGCGTCCGGAACCTTCAGCATGCCCTTGATCTCCAGCTGAACGGCTCCGTGCACCGTGCTCCAGATCTGCTGCGCGATCTCGTGCGGATCACCCTGCATCAGCACGCCCCCGACCATGCCGTACCGGACGTGTCCGACGAGCTCCTCGAAGGTCGCCATGGCGTGCGGTATCACGTCCGGGGATTGATTCTCCTGATGGATCGCGTCATCGAACATCGCCAGGTAGTGGGCGGAGTTGCCGAGCGCGAACTGCCGATACCGCAGGCCCGAGTTGATCAATCTGTCGGCGGGGTCGGACTCGCCGTGCGGGGCGATGGCATCCCGGAGGGCGTCGAAGCCGCGGATCAGCAGCGCATCGACCAGCCCGTCCTTTCCGCCGAAGCGGTTGTAGACCCCCATCGGCGCGACGCCGGCCTCCTGCGCGACCGCCCGGACCGTGACCGCATCTGGCCCGTCGCGTACCAGGACCCGTTCGGCAGCGTCGACCAGCGCCTGCTCCACATCCCTGCTCGGCGTCCTGGCGGGGCTGCGGTCCGCCGATCGGACGGATGTCGATCGGGGCGATGGCATGCCGGTCATTGTCCTTCCCTCCGCTCGCCGCGGCTGCCCGGTTCCGGAAAACCGGGCCGAAGTCCGTCCGGTCGAACGCGGCTCTTTGCAGGCGGCTGCATCAATGATAGAACGGTGTTCTACATCAATAGTACGTCGTCCTACAGGAGATCAGCATGGCACTTCCCACCGACATCGCAGAGCTGGCGCAGGCGCCGGATCCCACCCGGGGGCGACATTCTGCCGCGACGGCCGACGACGGGGGACGGCACTCCGCAGCGCCCGCTGCCGGTCGCGGGCGGCACTCGGCAGCACCGATGACCGACACCGCGCCGCACCCCGAGCCGCCGCCCGACCCGCGCAACCGCCGCTGGTGGGCGCTCGGTGCGATCGGCCTGAGCGTGCTGCTGGTCGGCATCGACAACACCATCGTCAACGTCGCGCTGCCCACCATCGGCCGGGAACTGGACGCCTCCACCAGCCAGCTGCAGTGGATCGTCGACGGCTACACGCTGGTGTTCGCCACCCTGCTGCTGCTGGCCGGTCACCTCGGCGACCGGTTCGGTCGCCGACGGATGCTGCTCAACGGGCTGGTGCTGTTCGGCCTGACGTCCATCGCCGCCTCGATGGCCGGTACGGTCGGTCAGCTGATCGCCGGCCGGGCCGCGATGGGCGCCGCGGCGGCGCTGATCTTCCCGGCGACCCTGGCCCTGCTGGTCTCGCTGTTCCCGGATCGCAAGGAGCGGGCGGCGGCGATCGGGATCTGGTCGGGCATCACCGGCCTGTCGGTCGCCCTCGGCCCGGTCAGCGGCGGGTTCCTGCTCGAGCACTTCGCCTGGTCCGCCGTCTTCCTGATCAACGTGCCGTTGGTCGTGCTGGCCTTCGCGGCGATCGCCGTGCTCGTCAAGGAGTCCAGGGACCCTCGGCCCGGCCGGTTCGACCCGGTCGGCGCATTCGGCTCGATGGTCGGTGTGGGGCTGCTGGTCTGGTGCATCATCGAGGCGCCGGTCAACGGCTGGACATCGGCCGTCACCATCGTCGGGCTGACCGGGGCGGCGGCCGCGCTGGCCCTGTTCGTCTGGTGGGAGAGCCGGCGGACGGATCCGCTGTTCGACGTGACGCTCTTTGCCAACGCGCGGTTCTCGGCCGCCAGCGGGGCCATCGCGGCGGCGTTCTTCGGACTGTTCGGATTCATCTTCCTGATCACCCAGTACTTCCAGATCGTCCGTGGCTACGGAGTTCTCGAGGCGGGTCTGGCGACATTGCCGTTCGCCGTGGTGATCGGCGGGCTGTCGCCGGTCGCGATCGTGCTGATGAAGCGGTTCGGCACGACGGCGGTGGTCGCTGCCGGTCTGACCCTGATGTCCGCGGGCTTCCTGGTTGCGGCCGGGTCGGGGATCGACTCCGCGTACTGGGGCCGGATCGTCATCTCGATGACCCTGATGGCCGGTGGTCTCGCGCTGACCTCCGGCCCGGCGACCGAGGCCATCATGGGCGCGCTACCCGCCGGCCGCACCGGCGCCGGCTCGGCGATCAACGACACCACCCGGGAGATCGGCGGCACGCTCGGCGTCGCCATCGTCGGGTCAGTGATGAACTCCATCTACGGTGCCCGGCTCGTCGATGCACTGGCGGGTACCTCGCTGTCCCCGGAGGCGATCTCGGAGGCGGGCCGCTCGGTGACCGCGGGCTTCCAGGCCGCGGCGCTGGTCCCGCCCACCGAGGCGGCAACCGTCGTCGGCGGAGTGGGGCAGTCGTTCCTCGACGGAATGGCGGCCGGGTCGCTGGTCGCCGCCGCCGCCACCGCGATCGCCGCGGTCGCGGTGCTGGTGTTCCTGCCAGCCCGGCACCGGGACACCGTTTCGGTCGGCTGAGCCCGCCGGTTCCGGCCCCCGGTCGCCACCGACCGGGGGCTGCGACCGTCCGGCCGGCGCTTCGCCGGTCCAGCCGACGAGCACCCGGGCGACGCGCGCCGCCGCCGCGGCAGTGCTGCGGTCAGCCGACGTGGACCACCGACACCGGCAGTCCCGGATCGCCGGTGAGCAGCGCATCGGACGGTGAACCACCGGCGGCCACCACGTGCGCCCCCACCGCGGCGATCATCGCGCCGTTGTCCGTGCACAGCCCGGGTCTGGGTATTCGGAGAGTCAGTCCCGCAGCCGCGCAGCGTTCCTCGGCCAGCGAGCGGAGCCGCCGGTTGGCTGCGACACCGCCTGCGATGACGACGGTGTCGATGCCAAGTTCGGTTGCGGCCCGGACGGTCTTGGCCGTGAGCACATCGACGACCGACTCCTGGAAGGACGCGCAGATGTCCGGCACGTTCACCTCCCGGCCGTCCCGTTGAGCGGCCTCGACGTGTCGGGCGACCGCCGTCTTCAGGCCGGAGAACGAGAAGTCGTACGGAGCATCCCGCAGCCCGGTCAGCCCGCGCGGGAACCGGACGGCGGCCGGATTCCCCTGTCCGGCGAGCCGGTCGATGACCGGTCCCCCCGGATATCCCAGACCGAGCAGTCGGGCCACCTTGTCGTAGGCCTCACCCGCCGCGTCGTCGACGGTCGTTCCCACCTCGGTGATCTCGCCCGCAAGGTCGTCGACCCGCAGCAGCTGGGTGTGCCCGCCGGAGACCAGCAAGGCCAGCGCGGGCGACGGCAGTACGCCGTGCTCCAAGGTGTCCGCGGCGACATGACCGGCAAGATGGTTGACCCCGTACAGCGGCACGTCCCATGCGGCGGCATACGCCTTCGCGGCGGCAACTCCCACCAGCAACGCGCCGGCGAGGCCTGGCCCGCAGGTCACCGCGACCGCGCCGACATCCGCCGGCCGGACGCCCGCATCGGCGAACGCCGCGTGCACCGTGGCCGTCATGGCCTCCAGGTGCGCCCGCGAGGCGATCTCCGGCACCACCCCACCGAACCGGGCGTGTTCGTCCTGACTGGAGGCCAGCGCCGACCCGAGCAGTTCGGGCGCGCCGTCGGTGATCCTGACCAGCCCGACACCGGTCTCGTCGCAGGAGCTCTCGATGCCCAGGACGATCGTGCCCACCGGTCGGACGGGTGCCGCGGACCGCGGGCCGCTCATCGGGGCCGGGCCATCGTGTAGGCGTCGGCGCCGCTCGGCCGGTAATACCGGCGGCGGATCCCGACGACGCTGAAACCCTCGGACTCGTAGAGCGCGATGGCGGGGACGTTGTCGGTGCGCACCTCGAGCAGCACCCGCCGGTTGCCAGCGACGGACAGCAGCTGCCGCAGCAGTTGTCGTCCGATACCGCCGCCCTGCGACTGCGGGCGGACGGCGATGTTGTGCACCTCCGCCTCGCTGCCCAGCAGGGCAAGCCCGGCGTACCCGTCGATGGCGCCGTCGTCGTCCCGGTGCACGAGGTAGTAGTTGCCGGCGTCCAGCTCGGATTGGAACATCTCATCGGTCCACGGCGCGTCGTCGGGAAACAGAATCCGCTCCAGTTCCACCAGGGCCGGAATGTCGGTGCGCTGCAGGCGTTCCAGGCCGGGGGGCAGCAAGGCGGGCTCCTTGCTCGTCACCGGGATCACCGGCCCAGCACCGACTTGCGGGCACCGGGTTCCGTGGCGTCGGGCCGGCGCAGGTACAGCGGCGTCAGCGGACCGGGCACGGTGCCGGTGAGCAAGGCGACGGCGGCGCGCTCCACCAACCCCAGCGCCAGGGACCCTCCGGGTCCGGGTTCCGGACGATCGCGTCCGGAGTCCGAGATCTCCTGTGCGGCAAGCAGCCCGGCACCGGCGCCGGCGATCAGGTTCGGCGTGATGCCGTGCGCCGCGAGTAATTCCGGAACCGCGGCAGGGGCGATCACCAGCGGACCCAGCGCCCTGCTGCCGTCCTGACGATAGGCCGACAGGTACACCTCACGACGGCGGGCATCGGTGACGACGAGCAGATCGCCCCGCCACGGAGCCATCGACCGTGCGGTCCCGTCATGGCTGGGGACACCGTGCGCCGGGATGTCCAGGCCGTCCGCCAGGGCCGCTGCGGTGGCCACGCCCACCCGCAGGCCGGTGAACGGGCCCGGACCCAGCCCGACGACAACCGCGTTCAGGTCCCGCAATGCGATGTCGGCGTCGGCCAGCGCCGCCCGGGCGAGCGGCATCAGGCGCTCGGCATGGGCGAAGGCATCGGTGACGGCACACTCGGCCAGCAGCGTGCCCGGTCGTGCCGCCGTCTGCCCCACCGATGCGCCGACCTTCGGCGCGGCGATGATCTCGTGCGGTTCGCGCAGCCGGACGACACCGGCGGTCACCGACGGCGTCGAGGTATCCAGCGCGAGCACGAGCACGGGAAGCCATCCTACGGTCGGCGATGCCGCGTCCTCGAATCGTCGAGCCGGTGCCGGTCCGCGAGGACGGCGGTCGTCGCCTTGCGAACCCCGGTCCCCCGGTGATCGGGCCCGATACGCTTCCCTACTCGGCAGCCTCGCTGGTTCTGCCGAGCCGGGCCGCGGTCCCCGGGTCAGGGTGCGGACGAAGGAGGTGGGAAGTGGCCGGTCAGGTCACGCTCGCCGACGTCGCCAGGTGGGCCGGTGTCTCACTGGCCACCGCGTCCCGGGCGTTGCACGGCGGGGCGGGCCGGACCGTCGGGCCTGAGATGCGGGCCAGGGTGAAAGCCGCGGCGGCCGAGCTGAACTACTCCCCCAACGCCAATGCGCGGGCCATCGTCCGGGGAACCACCACCACGGTGGGGCTGATCGTGCACGACATCGCCGACCCGTCGGCCGCCGCCCTGGCGTCCGGGGTGATGGCCGCGGCTGCCGAGCAGGACCTGATCGTGACGATCGCGTCCACGCTGTCGGATCCGTTCGTGGAGATCCGGCACGTCGAGGCGCTGCGCCGGCAACGGGCCAGCGCGGTGATCCTGGCCGGTTCACGATTCAACGATCCCGAATCCGCCGACCGCCTGGCCGAGGAACTGCTCGGCTTCTCGGTGGGCGGCGGCCACGTCGCGGTGATCGGCCAGCACAGCCTGCCGCTGAACACCATCGTCATCGACAATGCCGGCGGGGCGGCGCGGTTGGCCCGCGCACTGGTGTCCCTGGGGTACCGCCGGTGCGCGGTGCTGGCCGGGCCCGAGGCGCTGGTGACCTCGGAGGACCGGCTGGCGGGGTTCCGCCAGGGGCTCGAGGACGCCGCTGTCGAACTGCCGGAGGAGAACGTCCTCGGTGCCCAGTTCACCCGTGACGGCGGATACGTCGCCATGACGGAGCTGCTGGACCGGGAGATCGACGTGGAGGTGGTGTTCGCGGTCAACGACATGATGGCGGTGGGGGCCACCGCCGCCCTTCGAGATCAGGGCTACCGGGTGCCGCGGGACATGGCCATCGCCGGCTTCGACGACATCCCGACCCTGCGGGACGTGCTCCCGGCACTGACAACGGTCCGCCTGCCGTTCGTCGAAATCGGCAGGCGAGCCCTGCATCTCGCGCTGGACCGGCCGCTGTCAGGCGCCGAGGGTGTGGAGGTGCCGGCCGTCGTGACGGTGCTCGGCGAGGTGGTGGTGCGGGACAGCACCCCGGCGCGGGGCGTGCCGTCCCCGGGTTGACCCGTCGGAGACCCCCGAATCACCCCGTCGGGCGGGCGGCGTTCACAGATCCGTAAGCGCTGTGTCCTTGCTCGTTTTGCCCGTCGTGCGGTGAGCTGAACGCGACAGGGCTGACGAAGCCGGACAGATCACCCGCAGGAGAGATGATGACCGAGCGCGACGACCGTCCCGCGAGCCGGCCGCGCTCGAGGCGCAGGGCCATCTGGATCACCGTCGCGGCGGTGCTGGTGGTGGGACTCGTCATCGGCCTGGCGCTGTTCCAGCCGTGGAAGATCTTCACCCGCAGCACGGTCGACGAGGCGGCGCCGGTCGCGGTCGCCGCCGCGACCGCACCCGCCGGGTCGGCCACGTCACCGGCCACATCGTCGGTCGCCCGCTCATCCGTTGCAGCCCCGCCGGCGGGGTCGCCAGCCGGCAAGCCGTCGGTCACCGGGCCGTCGTCGTCGGCGCGGGCGACGACCGCCGCGGCGGACTCCCCCGCACCGGGCGCGGCCGGCGCCGCCCCGTCGGCTTCCGCGCCGGAGCCCCAGGACACACCCGCCGCCACCGAGCCGGCCGTGCTCGCCAAAGGCACCTTCGTCGACGGCGAGCACTCGACCACCGGCACGGCCAGCGTCCTGCAATTGCCGGACGGCTCCAGGTACGTTCGGCTGGAGGGCTTCTCGACCAGTGATGGCCCCGACGTCCAGGTGTGGGTGACCGATCAGCAGGCCGGCGGCGACGACTGGGGCAAGTACGACGACGGCCGCTACGTCGAACTCGGCACCCTGAAGGGCACGGACGGCAACCAGAACTACCAGGTGCCGGCCGACGCCGATCTCGACGGGCTGACCTCCGTGGTGATCTGGTGCGACCGGTTCAATGTCGCCTTTGGATCGGCACCGATCGACGTGTAAGTCGGAGCCGCGCCCGCCGTGCTGATCGAGATCGCCATGGCTATCGCCTCCGGGCCTCACCGCGAGGGTCGGCGCCGGCTCCTCGCCATCGGGGTGGTTTCGATGAACGCGACGACGGACCCGGCCGCGACGACCATCCCGGGCATCATCATCTGCAGCTTCCCCACCCACCGGCGTTGCCCGGGGTGCCGCCGATCAGGGTGATCGCGAGCCCGGCCGGCACGCCCGGTACCGCGAGCGAGCGAACCAGCCACACCCGCCGGTCCGCGGGCTGCCGCCGGCCAACAGTGCCGCCGCCGCACTGCTCCACTCATCGACCGAGGACAAGCCACCTCGGGGCCGCTTGACGGCCCGGTCCAGGGGCCTTGGCGCGCTTGCCGGTTGCGGTGTCGGCGACTGTGACCGACGCCGCGTCGGAGACGGGTTCTCTCTACCCTCGCGTGAGGGTAGAATCAGGATCGATTCAGGAATCGCCGAGGCCGGTTGATGTCTCCCCGCCGCGATGACTGACGTCTCTGAGTGCACTGACGCACTCGTCACTGACCAAACCCTTGTGATCGACGCGGGCGCGCGCGCCCGTCCCTTGAGCGGAGCAACCTTGACCTCACAGCCGGCGCACCGGAAGAAACCCCTGTTGGAGTCGCTGAAGCACCCCCACATTCCCCGGATGTCCATGGCGGTACTGCGGACCGAGGTGCTGGCCGGCCTGGTGGTGGCGTTGGCGTTGATTCCCGAGGCGATCTCGTTCTCGATCATCGCCGGGGTGGATCCCCGTGTGGGGTTGTTCGCCTCGTTCACCATGGCGGTATCGATCTCGGTGTTGGGTGGCCGACCGGCGATGATCTCCGCCGCCACCGCGGCGACGGCGTTGGTGATCGCACCGGTGATGGCGCAATACGGGCTGGACTATCTGATTGCCACGGTCATCCTGGCCGGGATCATCCAGGTGGTTCTCGGTCTGGTCGGCGCCGCCCGTCTGATGCGGTTCGTGCCGCGAATGGTGATGGTCGGCTTCGTGAACGCGTTGGCGATCCTCATCGCGCTCGCCCAACTGCCGCAGCTCGTGGACGTCCCATGGCTGGTGTACCCGCTGGTCGCCGCCGGTCTGGCGATCATCTATCTGCTGCCCCGGATCACGAAGGTGATCCCGTCTCCGCTCGTCGCGATCGTCGTCCTGACGATCGTCACGGTCGCCGCGCAGATCGTCGTGCCCACGGTCGGCGATCAGGGCTCATTGCCGGACACCCTGCCGACGTGGTTCCTGCCGAATGTGCCGTTCACCCTCGAGACGCTGACCATCATCGGACCGTTCGCTTTCGCGATGGCCCTGGTCGGGCTGCTGGAGTCGCTGATGACCGCGAAGCTGGTCGACGACCTGACCGACACCCATTCGAACAAGACCCGCGAGTCGTGGGGTCAGGGCGCGTCGAACATCATCACCGGATTCTTCGGCGGCATGGGCGGTTGCGCGATGATCGGCCAGACGATGATCAACGTGAAATCAGGCGCCCGCACCCGGCTCTCGACATTCCTGGCCGGGGTGTTCCTGCTGATCCTGGTGGTGGGCCTCGGCGACATCGTGGCCGAGATCCCGATGGCTGCCCTGGCCGCAGTGATGATCATGGTAGCGATCGCCACGTTCGACTGGCACTCGTTCGCGCCGGCAACGCTGAAGCGGATGCCGACCGGCGAACTGCTGGTGATGGCGGCCACCATGATCGTCACCGTGGCCACCCACAACCTGGCCTACGGGGTGCTGACCGGAGTGATGGTCGCATTCATCCTGTTCGCCAAGCGGGTCGCGCACCTGGTGGACGTCACCAAACAGCCCTCACCCGACGGCACGATCAGCAGGTACACCGTCACCGGCGAACTGTTCTTCGCCTCGTCCAACGACCTGTACTTCCAGTTCGACTACAACGACCCGGCCGAACTGATCGTCATCGACCTGTCCGCAGCGCACCTGTGGGACGCCTCCACCATCGCGGCCCTCGATGCCATCGAGACCAAGTTCCAGCGACACGGCAAGCACGTCGCGATCGTCGGGCTGAACACCGACAGCGCCGCCCGGCACACCAATCTGTCCGGCGAACTCGGGGCAGGTCACTGACCCGGGCCGCGCCGAGCCGTCTACCGGACCGCGGGTCCGCCCGCAGTGTCGTCCAGCCGCTGCAGGGTGCCGATGAACTCCTGCGCGGCAGCGAGTTGTTCGGCCAGCTTGTCCCGGCGCTGCTCGGCGGTGTCCCTGAAGACGCGGACCCGGGCGTGCAGATCGGCCACCTCGGCGGCGGACAGCTCGTTGCGGTCGGCGAGCCGGTCGGTGATCGACAGCAACTCCCGCATCTCCTCGAGCGTGAAACCCAGGGGTTTCATCCGGCGGATTGCCATCAGCCGGTTCACGTCCGGCTCGGTGTACAACCGGAAACCGCCCTGGCTACGCGCTGACGGCACCACCAAGCCAGCCTGGTCGTAGTGCCGCAACGTGTTCAGCGACAGCCGGGTGCGTTCGGCGACCTCACCGATCTGCATCTGGTTCTGCGCCACACCCCACTTTCTCACGCCCGCGGGCCGGGTCCGTTCGCGATCGGGAGAACGTCGTCGTGTCGCCGGCGGAATGGACTCTGCGAGAGTCGCTGCGGACCGGGACGTTTCTGGTTGGTCACCGCCGGGGTCGGAGTGTCCGGGATGCTCGGCACCGGGCGGGCGTTCCGGATCGAGCTCCGTATTTTCGGTGAGCGGACGTGCCGGGCGATGCATTGTGGGCGCGGCTGTTCTGGGGTATCCATGATCCCGAACGGTCAGTGAAACGACGAACGGTAGGAGCGACGTGGCGGACCTTTTCGAGATCGTTCCGGGTCGCCCACCGCATCTGGAGCACGACGAGCTCCTGCGGGCCCAGCAGGACACCCTTGCCGCACCGCGCCGACCGTATGGCGCCCTGGCCAGAATCCTCTTCACGACTCTCGACCTGCTCTACGGCAAGAAGCGAACCCTGTCCAAGTTCAAGGTCCTCGAGCTCGTGGCCAGGGTCCCGTACCAGTCCTGGGAGCAGGTCGCGTACATCGCGATCACCCACGTCTACAGCCGCACCGGACTGGCCCGCCGCATTCATGAGCGGGTCAAGGAGTCGCGCGAGCAACAGGACAACGAGCAGTGGCACCTGCTGATCCTCGAGGACCTCATCGCGAAGTCCGGGAAACGGGAGAGCAGGGTCTATTACTTCTGGATCCCGCAGTTCATCGCCCTGGTCTACTACCAGATCTCCTGGTTGCTCTTCGTCATCCGGCCGGCCTGGTCGTACCGGCTCAACGCCGACTTCGAGGACCACGCCGAGCACGAGTACATGACGCTGGTGGCCGAGCACCCGGAGTGGGAAACAACCCCGTACGACGCCGACTTCTCCCGCGAATACGGCACCTTCGCGTCGGTCGCGGATCTGCTGCGGCAGATCGGCCATGACGAGCGCACCCACAAGAACTCCTCGATCGAAGCGATTGCAGCAGCGCGTTTTCGGTGACGGGCGAGTGAGCCGACCTCACGTCCGCGGCTCCTGGGGCGGTCTCGAATCGTTGGTGCCGGTCTCGAATCGTTGGTGCCGGTCTCGAATCGTTGGTGCCCCTCAGCCCTGCCGGCTGTCCACCGGGTGTCGCTCCGCTTCGAACAGCGGAACGTCGCCGGACCTGACCAGACCCAGTTCCGCCGGCGGCGGCGGCTTCAGCACTGCGTTGAGCGCCCAATCGGTGAGGGTTCGAATCCTGTTGCCGGGCATGGAATACAGGTGGTAGACCCGGGTCACCGTCTTCGCCGGCACACCACTGAGGGCCAGGCCGATCGGGTCGGCCGCGGCATCTGCTCCACCCAGGTCGACGATGAAGCCGAGATCGTGGTGTTTGTAGGGCTTACCGGACCGGCCGCGGAGCGATGCGATGACGTTCGCCGCAACGCGTTTCCCGTGCCGTTGCGCGTGTTGCGCCGTCATGCCGGTCAGCTTTCCCGGCATGGTCAGGTCGGGAACGGCCGCGCAATCACCGGCCGCGAACACATCCGGGTGGCCGGGCACCTGCAGGTCGGCACCGACGGTCAACCTTCCCCGCTCGGTGGGCAGGCCCAGATCCTCGACGAGCGGATCCGGCCGCACTCCCACGCACCAGACCAGCGAATGCGTCTGCACATATTCGCCGGTGGTGAGCAGGACACCGGTGGCGTCGGCGCGGCTGACGCTCTGCCCGGTCCGGACCTCGACGCCACGACCGGTGAGCACCCGATGCGCGGTCGAGGAGAGTTTGGCGTCCAGTTCGGGCAGCACTCGACCCGCGGTGTCCATCAGCAGCCAGCGCATGCGCTGGTTCCGCAGGCCGGGCAGCTTCCTGGCGACCTGGTCGGTCATCAACTGACCCTGCGCGGCCACCTCGGTACCGGTGTAACCGGCCCCGACGACGACGAACGTGCAGCGGGCGTCGCGTTCGGCGGGATCGGTGGACGCGGCCGCGAGTTCCAACTGACGGGTGACGTGGTCGCGCAGATACAGGGCTTCGGCGATGCTGCGGAAGCCGTGTGCCCGCTCCGAGACGCCCGGAATCGGCAGCAGACGGTTGACGCTGCCCACCGCGAGGATCAGCCGGTCGTAGGTGATGGCGCCCCGGTTGTTCTCCGGATCCACCCATCCGACCTCGTGGCCCTGCAGATCAATTCGATCCACCGTCCCCAGAACCAACCGCACACCGGGTAGCTGCCGGGGCAACGACACGCAGACCCGGCGCGGTTCGATCACCCCGGCGGCGACCTCCGGCAGCAACGGAAGGTAGAGGAAGTAGTCAGTGGGGTTGATCAGCACGACCTCGATGTCGGGCTCTTTGCTGAGGCCGCGGGCGGCCCAATAGCCGGCAAACCCCGCACCCACGACGACAACCCGGGACCGTTGCATCGGCTCTCCTTCACCTCGCTCGGCACGCGTCCTTCGCGTCGCAACATGCCAGAGCATCGCAACACGCCGACCGAGTGATCAGCAAGGGTTGGCGGCCATCGGCTCGCTGCCGCCGTCTCCGACAATGCCTTTGCCGTCGTCGGAGGACGTCAGCCCGCCGCGAGCGTGCGCAGCGCCAAGACCTGCGCCACCACCATCTTCTGGATCTCGGTCGGATCGACGCTCTCGTTGGACGCATGGATCCGGGACAGCCTGGTGTCCTCGGCGCCCCAGAGGATGACGCCGGCCCGCGGGCAGGCGTTCTTCAGCGAGTTGATCAGCGGAATGGAACCGCCCGATCCGAGCGCCTCCACCGGGGCGCCGAACGCCTGCTGCAGGCCGTCCTCGGCCGCCTGCACCGCGGCGCCCTGCATGTCGGCCGCGAACGGCCAACCCGCCTTCAACGGGGTGATGTCCACCTTGACGTTCCACGGGGCGACCGAACGCAGATGTTCGACGAGGCAGTCGAGTTCGTGATCGGCATCCGCGCCGGGCACGATCCGCATCGAGATCCGAGCGGTGGCCTCCGGAATGAGGATGTTCGCCGCCTCGGCCACGCTCGGCGCGTCGATGCCGATGACGGTGGCGGACGGCTTGGCCCACAGCCGGGAGGACAGCGACCCGGTGCCCACCAGGTCGACTCCGGGCAGGATCCCGGAACTCTCCTGGTAGACGTCGGCGTCGACGTCGGCACCCGGCCAGGTGCCCGTGGCAACGCCCGGAACGACGGTGTCGCCGGCGTCGTCGTGCAGCGTCGCGAGCATCTTGATCAAGGCGACCAGCGCGTCCGGGGCCGCCCCGCCGAACACCCCGGAGTGCACCGGGAACGCCAACGTCCGAACCGTGACCGTGCACGCAACATCGCCGCGCAGGGCGGTGGTCAGCGCCGGACGGCCGACGGACTGGTTGCCCATGTCGGCGATGACGAAAGCATCGCAGTCGAACATGGCGGGGTTCGCGTCGACGAAATCCTCGAGGTGGCTGATGGTTTCCTCCTCGCCCTCGATGAGGATCTTCACCCCGACCGGAAGGTCCGGCCCCAAGGCCTGCAGCGTGCCCGCGTGGATGACGATGCCCGACTTGTCGTCGGCGGCGCCGCGGCCGTAGATCCGGCCGTCCGCGCCGGTGGTGGCGACCCAGGGATCGGTGTCCCAACCCTGCTCCGGCGGCGCCGGTTGCACGTCGTAATGCGCGTACAGCAGGACCGTCGGCGCGCCGTCCGGAGCCGGGATCTCCGCCCACACCGCGGGGTAGCCCCCCGGGATCTCCAGCAGCCGCGCCTCGGCTCCGCTGCGCCGAAACAGCTCGACCACGGCCTCGCCCATCCGGTGCACGGGTTCGCTGGGAAATCCCGGGAAGGCCACCGATGGGATGGCGACGAGCGTCCTTCAGCTCGTCGACGAGGCCCGGGCATCAGGGCTGCGACGTTGTTCGACACCTGCTCGACGGTGCTGTTCGGCGCTGCTGCATTCATCCCGGGGCTCTCCTGCATCTCGGCGGTGGTCCGCAGATCAGTACACCAGCAAGCGGCGACGACACACGCGTGACGTCCAGCCCGGCCTTGCGATTCGCCCGATCAACCACCTTCAGCACGGCCGGACACCACCCGCGGAAGCTGCGGGCGAGGGCCGCGTGTTCCGATCACCGGGGCCCAACTGTCAGCCGCCGTAGGACGACGCGGCGTCAATGATGGCTTGGGCATCGATACCCACGCATTCGTCGGCGGCAACAGTTCCCTGCAGGCACAATTGCGCCTGCTGCACTTCACCCGACGTTGGTCCTTCACCGCAAATGGTGCCGCAGCGCAGATAGTTCGGGACTGTCTCGCCGGGTGAAATTCCGGCCGCCATGGCGCGAGCCGCGGTCTCCGGGGAGACGTAGTTGCCGTTCGGGGTATACCACCCCTCTGCCAGAGCCCCCGCAACAACCGCATCGTCTGCGGCCTGTTCGGGGTCGGCTCGCTCGACCTCGGACTGCTCGGCTTCGGACTGCTCGGAGGCGGCCTGCTGTGCCGACGATTCGGCTGCGGCCGATCGCTCGGCTGCGGACTGTTCTGCAGCTGACTGTTCGGCTGCCGCCTGCGCCTTCGCGCTTTCGGACGCGGCGCTCTTGGCGGCGGCGGCGGCTTCTGCAGCCGATTGCTCAGCAGCGGCCTTCGCTGCCTGCTCAGCAACGGACCGTTGTGATGCCGATGCGGCGGCAGCTTTCAGTGAGGACTGCTGTGCTTTGGATTTCACCGCTTCTGCGCCGGCGGCAGACGATGCCAATTGCGCATTGGAGGCGGCTGCGACAGAAGAAGACACGGCCGCCGGGTCCGGGAATTGCGAAGTCACCGGGGACGTCACTGTTGGTTGTCCACCACCCAGCGGACCGTCGGTTCTACCAGTGCAGCCGGTCAGCAACGCCGCAACAACTACAGACGCGGCTCCTACAGCCTTTAGCGACAGATACCTGTTCACAGAGATCCTTTCGTCGTTGGCCGGACGGTCAGCTATAGCCCGCATCACGCAGCACCGCAGGGGACGCCTGATTCCGCTGGGCCGGGGAGCGTTCCCGTGAGCCCGGTCTCGGGTCTCCCCCTGCGTCGGACCGACTTTCCGACTGATCAGCAGATGTACCTGCCGATGTGAACACATCCCTCCTGGTGGCTCCGTCGGGTTCGATGCTGTGACCAAGCGATGCGCCCTTGAACGATGGGTGTGGTCGTGATCCTTGAAGGTCGTGCGGAGCAGCAGATCGTGAAGCATCTCGACTTTTCGGCTGAGCTCATTGACCTGGTGGCGGGTGGCGGCCTGGCTCTCCTCCTGTTGTTCCGCGACCCTTTCGACCAGCCACGACGCAATTGTTGCGGTGATTGTTCCGAGGAGTGCTATTCCACCCAGCATCACGGCCACGGCCACGCATCGCCCAGTGACGGACACCGGGTAAAGGTCGCCGTAGCCGACCGTCGTCATCGTTGTTCTGGCCCACCAGAGGGCGCCACCGAACGTGGTGATGGAGGAGTCCGGATAATTCCGCTCGGCATCGAGCATCGCCAGCGCACCCACGAAGACCAGCAATGCGGTCGAGACGGCCGTGTAAAGGACAACGCGGCCGCGCAGAGTTCTACCGGCGACCCGTTGAAAAATGGCAAACAGAGTGACCAGGCGAATCAGGCGCAGCGGCCGCAGGATGGGAAGGGCGACGATCACCAAGTCCAGCAGGTGCCGACCGAACCACCGCCATCTTCTCTCGGCCAGGACCAGCCGGGCGACGTAATCGACCACGAACATCGCCCACGTGATCGTGATGACAGCTTGGGCGATTTCGTCGAGCGGACCTTGGAGGTCGCCCAGGACGGACCAGGCGTAGATGACGAGGAAGATGACCGCGGCCCCCGTGAGCGGCCATTCCGTGAGCCGTTGCCAACGAGCGGCGTTCCACCGCACGCTCATCCGCAGACTCTTGATCTCCGGATCCAGAGCGACGCTCTGCCCCCTGGCCAGTTCGCGCACGCGCGCCATCACACACCCCCGGTGTCACCGCAGACTTTGACACGCTCCCCCGCGTGACCATGCCACGCGGTGACACCGCATTGCATCAGCAATTCGGGTATTTCTGATGGAATCGGCAGCGGCCGACCCTGGTATCGGCAGGCGAGATCGACGACGTTCGCTCGCATCGACGACGTGCGGTCCGGGGTCGGCAAGTCGTTCAGGTCGTAGCCGTCGGTTCTCGCTCCGGTGGCGTTCCCTACCCTTGGCCGGATGGCCGAAGACCGAGAACGAGTGCGCGATCTGCTCGCCGAGCATCTACCGGCCTACCGGGACACCGAAATCACCAGGCTCGGAACAGGTCTGGACAACGCCAGCTACCTGATCTGTGACGAGCTGGTGGTCAGGGTGCGTTCGGCCGACGACACCGTATCGGGTGACGCAGACCCGGAATTTCAGGTGGCGGTCGAGGCGGCCGTGCTCGCCGTGGTCGCGCGCCATGTTTCCCCGGCCGTGCCTGAGCCACTGGTCGTCGCCGACGGCGTGCTGGTGTACCGGATGCTGCCGGGCACGCCACTGATCAGCCTGTCGCCAGCACCCAGCACCCACGACATCGGGGACGCGCTAGGGCGCCTGCTGGCCGAGCTGCACGCCATACCGTTCGCCGAACTGCCGCTCGGCGTCACCGTCGACGAAGAGCCGCTCGAGGACTGGCTGGCCGGAGCGCAGGAATGCTTCGCCATCGCACGGAACAGGATTCCGGATCACCATCGCGCCTCGGTCGAACAGTTCCTGCGGTCGCCGGTCCCGCCGGGACCCATCGAATCCGTCTTCGGTCACAACGATCTCGGCGCGGAACACGTGCTGATCGATCCCGACCACGGGATTGTCACCGGTGTGATCGATTGGTCGGACGCCGGTTTCGCCGACCCGGCCATCGACCTCGGTCTCATACTCCGCGATCTCGGTCCGACCGGATACGCCGCCGCCCAGTCCCACATCACCGTGGCGGACAGACAGGCATTGCACGTCCGCGCCGTCTTCTACGCCCGCTGCCGGGCCCTCGAGGACCTGCTCTTCGGTCTCGGGCGGAACCGATCCGAATACGTCGCGAACAGCGTCAGAGCCATGCGGTGGTTGTTTCCAGTCTGACCGGTGCGCACCGCGCATGCGTCACTCAGGGCGCTGGGCTGACGAACTCCGGCTGGTCCAGCACCCGTAGCCAGCTGCCGTCGGGCTGCCGGCGGACCACTTGGGCCCGGGCGCCGGAGCCGTCCTTGGGTGGCGTCGATGTCAGCGCGAGATCACCGCTGATCAGCGTCGGTAGCGGCTCCTCGGGCTCGAAGTGCGGGCGGGACTGGAGGACCTGTTCCCAGAGAGCGCGGATTGCTGCCCGGCCGACGGTCCGGCCGCCCGGCGGGAACGCCATCACGGCGTCCTGCTCGTACAGCGCCGCGACCCCCGCCGCGTCGCCGGCGTTGGATCGCTCGACGAACAACCGGGTGATGTCTTCCGGCGTCACCGCCTTCTCCTCCGGTGCCTGCGGCTGCTGTTCGTCCCGAGGATCGTTGTGCTGAGAAGTCTGCTGCTGCATGTGGTTTTCCTTCCGTCACACGCTGTGTTCTGCTTCCACACCAGTCTGTCCATGACTCGAGCAGAAGTCCAACAGCTTGTTCTTGTAAGAACTAGAATCACCAGTTATGGAACTTCGACAGCTGGAATACTTCGTCGCGGTCGCCGAGGAGGCGAACTTCACCCGCGCCGCGGAGCGGGTGCGGATCAGCCAGTCCGGGGTGAGCGCACAGATCAAGCAGCTGGAACGGGAGCTCGGCGCGACGCTGATAGACCGGTCCGGACGGTCCGCGACACTGACGGCGGCCGGGGAGGCGGCACTGGTGCATGCCAGGGCAGCCTTGGCGGCCACCGCCGCTGTTGCCCAGGCGGTCGGCGAGGTGACGGGCTTGATCCGCGGCCGGGTGGTCGTCGGGATGGTCGTGGGCTGCACTGTGCAACCGCTGTTCGACGCGCTCGCCGACTTCCATGGGCGTCATCCGGGGATCGAGATCGCACTGCTGGAAGCCAGTTCCGACCTCCTGGTCGACGACGTCCGCAGTGGCGCCGTCGATCTCGCCCTGATCGGATCCGCGGCGCCGGTACCGGCCGGGCTCACGGCGCTCACCATCATCAGCGAGCCGGTGGTCGCACTCGTGCCGAGCGGACATCCGTTGACGACGCGGCGGACCGTGCGGCTCGCCGACATCGCCGACCACCCGGTGGTGTGCATGCCGCCCGGCACCGGCATCCGGACCGTCTTCGACATCGACTGCGCCGCGGCGCACGTCCGGCCCTTCATCGCGCTGGAGGCGAGCGCGGCGGACGCCATCGCCGATCTTGCGGTGCGCGGGTTCGGCGTGGCGATCCTGAGCGCGTCGATGGCGACTCATTACCGGGATCGGCTTTCCAGCGTGGGGATCGCGGATACGCACACGCCGGCGCTACTGGCGGTGGTGTGGAACGACGCCGAACGGCCCGCGGTCCGTGGGCTGGTGCGGGCGATCCGCCGCGGCTTCAACCTGGATGACCCTGGCAGGGCGATGAAGGAGGATCCATCGCAGGTCGGGTGAGAGCAGCAACCGAGCTCGATTCCGCTGCTGTCCGCTCGCCCCGCACCGATCCAGGAAGGTGCAGCGAAGGACGGTCACCGCGCCAGCATCACGGTGCGGCGGGCAGCAAGGCCGCCGAGCACGATCCCGGTCACCGCGGCGGTGGCGGGCTCGAGAAACACGGTGACACCGTTCAGCGGGCCGCTGTCGAGGTGAATCAGGTCCCGCAGGATGGTCGGTACCAACCCGAGGAACAGCCCGGCCAGCATCCACGGTGCCAACAGGACCGGCACGGCAGCGACGGGCCGCCGGCGGCACACTCACCCTTGGTATCAGGGAACGCGCCGCACAGGGGCGACGAGGAACCGTTTCGACAGAGAAGACGGTTGCCAACGCCGCGACGACCATGATCACCGCCAGGATGGTGAACACCAGACGACTGGGCTCCGACGTGAAGGAGACGGCGAGTCCGGTCAACAACGCACCCACCGCCAAACCGCCTGCTGGGGCGGCACTTCCGATAATGGAGCCCAATTTGCGATACGCGGGGGTGGCCAGCTCGATGAGGGCCGCCGTGATGGCACTTGTGGCCGCGCCGGTGGCGACACCCTGGAAGGTGCGGGCGGCGATCACTCAGCCGATCGTTGGGGGCGAAGACGAAGATCACCATGCTGATCACCTCGACCGTCAGGCAGACGATCGGCACGTTGGGTGTTCAACTCGGCCGTGCAGCCGAGGTGGACACCCTTGCACGGAACCCGTTGCGGTGACGCCGAAACCCGCGCGGCGCGAGAGATCTCCCTGGGGGGCCGCCCGCGACGGCATTGGCCGCTGCGCAAACTCCGGTGACGCCCGCTCCACGACGTCCTAGCCTCGCGATGTGCCCGGCCGCCGCGTCACCCTCGTGTTGTGCTCACCCCGCGGCGTCCTGCTGGGCGCGCTGCCGCCGTTTGACGTGGCCTCGCCGGACTGGCGTCAGGTCGACGACGTCGTCGCCGTGACGCTGGTTCTGCACGGGATCGACGTGCGGGTGCTGCGACTGCTGAGCAGCACCGGACCGCCATTCCCCGGCGGCGGACCGGTGAGCTATCTCGCGGAAACCGGCCGGCCGCCCGATCACGATCTGATCCCGTGGGCGGGCAACGACCCGCTGGCGCCCGAGCCGTTGCGGATGCGGTACGCCGAACCCGGCGGTCACGCTGCGGACCTGCGCTGGGCGCGCGGCGTCCTGGCCGGTCAACGGATCACCACAACTGCTGCGCCGCAACAGATCAGGACGTGGAACCTGTCCAGCATCTGGCGCCTGCCGACCGATCGGGGGAACACCTGGCTGAAGGTGGTGCCGCCGTTCTTCGCGCACGAGGGCACGTTGCTGCCGCTGCTGGACCCGCGGGCGGTGCCGCCCGTGCTGGGCGCGGAGCCAGGCCGGGTACTGCTCGGCGACGTTCCCGGCGTCGACCAGTACGAGGCGACAGGCGAGATGTTGCTCGACAAGGTCCGCCTCCTGGTGCGCGTGCAGGCCGACTGGATCGGCCGCACCGAGGAACTCGTCGCACTGGGGGTCCCGGACCTCCGGCCGGCAGGGCTGCTGCCGCGGATCGCGTCGGTGGCGGAGCGCCTTCGGCCGGAACTGACCGACGGAGAAGGGCGGGCAACGGACGCGCTGCTGGACGGCCTGCCGCGTCGGTTCGCCGAGATCGAGTCGTGCGGTCTGCCGGACACGCTGGTGCACGGCGATTTCCATCCGGGCAACATTCGAGGGACGTCCGAGGAATTCGTCATCCTGGACTGGGGCGACAGCGGTGTCGGCCACCCGATGATCGACCAACTGGCGTTCTGCCGGCGGCTCTCGGCGGCGGACCGGACCGCTGCGCAGCAGGTGTGGGCGGCGGAATGGCAACGCGTCGTGCCCGGCAGCGACGCCAGCCGCGCGGCGGCGTTGCTCGTTCCGGTTGCCGCGCTCAACGCCGCCGTCGTCTACCAGCACTTCTTGGATCACATCGAGCCGGACGAGCGGCCCTACCACGACGGCGATCCCGTCGCCGCGCTGCGGGACGCACTCCGCGCCGCCGAGTGACCTCGTGCTGAGCAGGTGGGTGCACCCATGACGCCGGCGCTCACCTCCGTCGGCCGATGCGCGCGACGGGCCCGACTGTTGAAGACTTCCCCGATGGCCGGCAGCGGACGGGCACCACGGATCTGGATCGACGTCGAACACGGCGCCGCGTTCGGTGATGCGGGCGGCACCCTCGAGGTCTTCGAGGTGTTCACCGCCGTCACCCGCCCGGTCCGCGAGGTGTGGCTCTTTCATCGGCACACCGGGCCGCTGCTCCGCGGCTTCTACTACCCGCGGAGCCTGAACGGGCGCTTCGGCGTCCCGAACGGGCGGGGTCCGTCGATGGTGCTGATCGACGAGCACGGGGATCAGCTGTGGTTCAGCGGCGCCTCGTGCGGATCCCACCCTGGAGCGGCCGGTGCGATCCTCGCCGCACTCGGGATCACGAAGATTGGCGAGTCCCCGTCATCCGAAGGCCTGCTGTCGCAGTTCGACGAGCTCCACCTGGTGGACGGGCGCGTGGTCGGGCATCGACTCGTCGGTGAGCACACGCCGTCCAGCCCGCCGGGCCGCACCTTCGTGCGGAACGGCCGCATCATCAACCGGATGGAGTTCGACAAGGGCGGTGTCGGCCCCACCGATCTGCGTGAGCTGTGGGCGATGGCCACCCAGGCGCACGGCTGGTTGGGTTCGCCGACCGCGCTGGCCCTTTTCGACGACCGGCTCAGGTCCGAGAGATCCGGCCATGACGGCTGCCGGCTGATCGCGACGGGCGAGTCCGGCCGCGAGCTGTGGCTGCAATTGCCCGAGCCGGACGAGTTCCACCGCATCGCGGCCGGCCGGCGACGGCACACCTTCGAAGGCGCGATCAGTGAGTACGAGTCGGCCACCCGATGGATCTTCCGCAGCGTCGGCGCCGTCATCGATCCGCCGAACGAGCGAACGCTGCGGGACACCCTGCTGGGACGGCACCCGGTTCCGCCGGCGGTGGTCCGCTGGCCCTGAACTGCGACAGGTCGCCACAGCATGCCGGGCGGTTCGGGTCCGACAGGCCGCCGTCGTGAATGATCCTGCCGCTGTGGACGGCAGGATGGTTCGCGATGACGGAATTGGCCCAGGGGTCAGCGTGTGCCGCGGCCGGCCGCCGACAGGATGCCGGTTGGCCGGCCGGACTCAGGCCGCCACCGGCAGCCGCACCTCGAACCGGCAGCCCTCCCCCTCATTGCTGACGCTGATCTCGCCACCGTGCGCCTGCACCAAGCCGCGGGCAATCGCGAGCCCCAACCCGGCGCCCGTCTCGTCGGTCGCCATTCCGGTGCGCGGGGACCGGGCGGCGGCGCCGCGGAATGCCACGTCGAAGACCCGCGGCAGGTCGTCGGGATCGATGCCGCCGCAGGAGTCCTGCACGGCGAGCCACGCGTAGTCGGCGGTCTGCCCGGCCACCAGCTCGATCGTCGCGTCCGACGGCGTGTGCCGGATGGCGTTCACCAGCAGGTTTCGCAGTACCCGGATCAGTTCGTGGTCCGACCCCTGCACCGTCGGCCAGCGCGGGTCCGCCGAGGCGGTCAGCTGGATCCCCCGTCGACGTGCCGCCGGCGCCGCCGCCTCCATCGCCTGCGCGACCAGTTCCTCGGTGTTGACCGGTCCGAGGGTGAGCGACAGCGCCCCGGCGTTGATCCGGGACAGCTCGAACAGGTCGTCGACCATGGTGGAGAGTCGGGTGGTCTCCGAGCTGATCCGCCGTGCGTAGTCGGCGATCTCGGTCGGTTCGACGACGACGGCGTCCTCCAGTGCCTCGCTCATCGCCCTGATCCCGGCGAGCGGTGTCCGCAGGTCGTGACTCACCCAGGCGACCAGCTGCCGGCGGGACGCCTCGGCCGCCCGCTCGGCGGCGCGTTCCTTTTCCGCGGCCAGCGCACCCAGCGCGATCCGCCGGCCGAGATACACCGCCACCGGGATGACGACCAGCGCGATCAGTACGCACGCCGTCGCGGTCAGCGCCAGCGCGGACGTGTACATCAGCCCGCTGATCGCCACCACGAAGATCAGCACCGCGAGGATCGGGACGATCACCAGCGCCGCGATGTTCGCTGCGGCGGACCGGTGACGCAGCAGGTACAACAGGCCGACCTCGACCGCGCCGGTCAGCCCCGCCGCCAGCAATGCCCACGGCAGGATGTGCAGCACGTCCGTCACGGCGCTGATCCCTGGTCACCGGTCACTGCGGGGGCCAACGGCGCTCCCGGATCGAGCCGATAGCCGACCCCCCACACGGTGACGATCCGGGTCGGCCGTGCCGGGTCCGGTTCGATCTTCTCCCGCAGCCTGCGGACGTGGACGGTGACGGTCGACTGGTCGCCGAACGACCAGCCCCACACCCGCTCCATCAACTCGGCTCGGCCGAACACCTGACCGGGATGGCCCAGCAGGAAGTACAACAGGTCGAACTCCCGGCCGGTCAAAGCCAGTTCGGCGCCGCGGAACCGTGCGGTCCGGGAGATCGGGTCGGCCGACAGCTCACCGTCGGCGCTGGCGGCAACGGTTGCCGGCGGCTCGACGACGCCCTGCCCCGGCCCACGGCTGCGGTCCAGCACCCGGCCGACCCGCAACGCCAGCTCCCGAGGGCTGAACGGCTTGACGACGTAGTCGTCGGCGCCGTACTCCAGCCCGACGACCCGGTCGGATTCCTCTCCGAGGGCGGTCAGCATGATCACCGGCACGGTCGACGTGCGGCGCAGCTCCCGGCAAACGTCGAGTCCGTCCATACCCGGCAGCATCAGGTCCAGGACCACCAGGTCGGGTTTGTCCATCCGGGCGAGGTTCAACCCGGTCACGCCGTCGCCGGCCTCGAGCACCTGGTGCCCGTCACGGGTGAGGTAGCGGCGCAGCACTTCGCGCACCGTCTCGTCGTCGTCGACGACGAGCACCCGGGCCCGCGCGGTCATCTCGCCGCCTTTTCCACTGCTGCCGTCTCGAACACCGCCGTCTCGAACACCGCCGTCCCGAACACCGCCGTCCCGAACCCCGCCGTCCCGAACACCGCCGTCCCGAACACCGCCGTCCCGAACCACCGCCGTCTCGAACACCGCCGCCCCGACCGCGGCCTGGTGGCAGCACCGGGGTGAGCGTGCCCCACCCCGTCGGGCATTGCCCGCGATCAGCACGGCGCCCCCGCTTCGACGGTAGGGCGCGGATTGGGCACGCACCACCCGGTGCGCATTCTTCACCGCGAACCGTAAGAACTCGTCTCGGCGGCCGGGCGGGCGGCCGGGGCGCCGAGGATCGCCGGCACCCGCTGCTCCCAGGACGCGCCAACCGGGATCAATTCGGCCGTCCGGCCGTCGTCGGGAAGCCGGGTCAACTGCACCACGAGCCGATCGTCGGTCAGCTGCTCGGCGACTCCCTCGCCCCATTCGATGACGACGGCGGCCGCCGCCAGGTCGGTGTCCAGATCGAGGTCGTCCAGTTCGACCGCGCCGGAGAGCCGGTAGGCATCGACATGCACCAGCGGGATCGTCCCGGTCCCGGTTCCGGAAGGGCGGTGCACCCGGGCGATGACGAACGTCGGCGACGTCACCAGCCCGGGAACGCCCATTCCGGTGGCGATCCCCTTGGTCAGGGTGGTCTTCCCGGCGCCCAGCGATCCGCTGAGCAGAACGAGATCACCGGCGACCAAACGTCTTCCGATCTCCTGACCGAGCGCCTGGGTGGCCTCGACGCTGTCCAGGCTGATCGTCATCGGCCGGCCTTCGCGCCGTTGACCGGCTTCGATCCTGCCCTGCCGTCGACCAACTGCCGCCGGGGCTTCGGGTGGGCCATCGCGGGAAGGGTGGCGGCGTGCCGGACCGCCCTGTGCAGCATGGCCCGCAGCGCATCGTTGGTCACGGTGAGGTCTTCCATCATCGCCATGTGCCCCGACCCCCGAGCGACGACGAAGTCCGCGTCCGGCAACGCATCCGCGATCGCCTGCGACCGCTCCAGCGGCGTCAACCGGTCCTTGTCCCCCGCCACGATGACCGTGGGGATCCCGGCCAGCGCGGGCAGCGCCGCCGACTGGTCGTGGCTGAGCAGGGCCGGGGTGAACTCGGCGATCACCTCGACCGGCGTGCTCGAAATCATCTCGTCGAGGTAATCCACCATCGCGCCGGGGATGTCGGCGCGGGCGAAACCCAGGCTCCTGGTCAGCAGCCACACCGCGTCCCGGCTGCTCTCCCGGCCGCGCTCGAACATCGCCGGGTAGCGCGCGGCCAGGGTGGTGACAGCCCGGACGAGCGGGTTCCCGCCTGTCATCAGCAACCTGGTCAGCTCCGACGGCCGCATCGACGTGGCCCCGGTGCAGATCAACCCGAGCCCCGCCACCCGTTCGGCGAACAGCTCCGGATGCCGCGCGGCCAGCGTCAGCATGGCCATCCCGCCCATCGAGTGGCCGACCAGCACCACCGGACCGACAGGCGCTGCGGTGGCGATCATCGCGTTCAGGTCCGAGGCGAGATACTCCATCGTCGAGTGGCCCTCGGGCGCCCGGGTGGATGCTCCGTGCGAGCGCTGGTCGTAGAAGACCAGCCTGGCCTGCTCGACAACGCCCGCCGCCTCGGCCTTCTCGACCGACGTGGCCTCCGCGTCGGGGGTGGCGCGCTCGCCGAATCCAGGCCCGGCCAGCCCCAGCCGTTGGTAGTGCCAGGCGCCGGACCGCAGCGTCCAGCCGTGCGAGAAGATCACCGTCAGCGGCGCGGTCACCGGCCCGACTTCCTCGACATGCAGGGCGACGCCGTCCTCGGCGTCGACCGAGTACGTGCGGTCGGCCTGCAGCGATCCGTACCCCTGCTCCTCCTGCGGATCGGCGAGCAGGGCGGCCTGCGCCGCCTGATACCGGCGAACGACCATCCGCTGGGCCGTGACGCCGCCGAGCGCGGCGGCGCCGATCACCCCGGTGGCAATGCCGGCGGCCCCCAGGATCCTGCTGACGGTGCTCATGACGCTTCTCCTGCGCTGGGGCCGATGTACCGGCGCGGCACCCTGGCCCCGATGCGGGTGACGATCTCGTACCCAATGGTGCCGCAGGCCGCCGCCCATTCGTCGGCCGTCGGCTCGCCGGCGTCGCCCGGGCCGAACAGCAGCACCTCGTCCCCGGCCGCGACCTCGTCATCGCCGCAATCGACCACGAACTGATCCATCGCTACCCGCCCGGCGATCCGCCGGCGCCGGCCGCGGAGCTGGACCTCGGCCACCGAACTGGCCGCCCGCGGGATGCCGTCGGCGTAACCCAGCGGGATCAGCGCGAGGGTGGTCTCGGACCGCGTGCGGTAGGTCAGACCGTAGGAGACCCCGTGCCCCGCCGGCACCCGCTTGGTCAGGGCGACCGTGCCGCGGAGCGTCATCGCCGGGCGAAGGTCGTCGCCGGCGCCGCCCATCTCCAGCGGGTTCACCCCGTAGATGCCGATGCCGCAGCGCACCATGTCGAAATAGGTCTCCGGATGGTCCAGGGTTGCGGGGGTGTTCGCGAGATGCCGGACCGCTCCGGTGATCCCGTTTTCCTCCGCGATGTCGACCGCCGCACGAAAGGCGGCGGTCTGCTCGGCCACCGACGCATCGCCGGGCACATCGGCACACGCCAGATGACTCATCAGACCGGTGACCCGGACCCGACCGGCCCGGTGGGCGGCGGCAACGGCGTCCAGGACGGTGCCGATGTCGTAGATGCCCACCCCGTTCCGGCCCAGGCCGGTGTCGATCTTGAGGTGAATCGCCGGGGCGTCGGCACCTACGGCGAGCACGGCGTCGAGGTGCTGCAGGCTGGAAACGCCCAGCTGCACCCCGGCGTGCACGGCGGCGCGGACGTCCTCACCCGTCGGCCACAACCAGGCCAGCACCGGCGCCGTGACGCCGGCCGCCCGCAGCTCCAGCGCCTCCGTCGGCGTCGCCACGCCCAGCTGCGACGCCCCGCCGGCCAGCGCCGCCCGAGCGGCCGGGATCGCGCCGTGCCCGTACCCGTCGGCCTTGACGACCGCCATCAGTTGCGCCTTCGGACGGTCCCGACGCACCCTCCGCAGGAGCATGGCGGTGTTCGCCGCCACCGCGCCGGTATCGACCACCGCTTCGGCGCGGATCCAGTCCGCGATGGGCTGTGGGCGTGAACCGGCACCCGATCGGCCGCCGTCCCGGGCCTCGGCCGCACCGGGTGCGGTGACCGAGTGTGTGCTCACCAGACGATGGAATCACGTTCCGATGCGCTGTGGCGTCATCTCCGGTTGTGCGTAGCTCATCGGGTGATCGCCGTCCGAGAACTTCCCGAGTTGCGGTGCAGCCCCGGCCACTCGGCCACCGTCATCACCCGAATGTGGCAGCCCGGTGAAAAATCCGGTTGGAGCGCCTTCCACCGTTGACCCGCGGTTCATCGGGCTGTCAAATGGCCGTGGTCGGATTCTCCGCGACACGGCACGTTCGGATCCACAGTCTTCGGGAGAACCTCATGGTGACCATGGAACCGTTTCGCCCCTTCGCCGACGAGTACAACGGTCAGGGCTCGGCAGATCTCACCCCGGCGTACCGCGATCACGCCGACCGTTACGACTCCCGTACCAGGGCGTTCCAGCACTGGCGCGAAAAACTGGTCGAGGAGTTGCCGGCCCGGCCGGGCGACACCGTCCTGGACGTCGGGTGCGGCACCGGACTCTGCATCCCACTGGTGCGGGAGAAGGTGGGGCCGACCGGATCCATCGTCGGCATCGACGCCTCCGTGCAGATGCTGACGCTGGCGATGCAACGGGTCGCCGAGTGGGGGTGGAGCAACGTCAGGCTGATCGCCGCACCCATCGCGCAGGCCCGGATCGACGCCGTCGCCGACGCCGCGATGTTCTGCGCCGTGCACGACCTGATGCAGTCCCGGGAGGCGCTCGAGACCGTCTTCGCGCACCTCCGGCCCGGGGCGGCGGTCGGCGCGATCGGCGGAAAATGGCCGGCACCCTGGATGATCCCGCTGCGGATGTGGGTGACCGACCTGCACGCGCCCTTCATCGCCAGCTTCGCCGGGTTCGACCGGCCCTGGCGGTTGCTGGCCGAGTTCGTTCCGGACCTGCGGGTGACCGAGTTGGCCGGCGGCGCGGGATACCTGGCGGTCGGGCACACGCCGGAGCGCTGAGGACGCGGTGACCTGCCCGTGACGGAGTTGGGTGCAGTTCGGGGGGGCCTGCGGGCCGGAAGCGGCGCACGCCGTCCACCCAACTCGGCGCGCCGCCACCGACGTCACCGACCGGCGAGGCCCAGGTGGTCCCACAGCACCTGCGCCCCGAACAGGCCGGTCCGCTCCGCCCGCTCACCGGCCCTGCCGTGCAGGAAGGCACCGGCCGCGGCGGCCTGCAGGGCCGGCAGACCGCTGGCCAGCAGCGAGCCGATGACGCCCGACAGCACGTCACCGGAGCCCGCCGTGGCCAGCCAGGACGACCCCGAGAGGTTGACCGCCGCTTGCCCCCCGGGCTCGGCGATCAGCGTGCGGTGTCCCTTGAGCAGGATCGTGGCCCCGCTCTCCCGGGCGGCCCGGCGCACCGCACCGAGCCGGTCGTCGAGCGGGATGCCGGGGAACACCCGCCCGAACTCGCGGTCGTGCGGGGTCAGCACCGTGACGTGCCCGGACCGGCGCCGGGACGCCAACAGCGACGGCAGCGCGGCCAGCACGGTCAGCCCGTCGGCGTCCACCAGGACGGGCACGTCCCGGGACAGCACCCAGCGCAGCGTGGCGATCGACGTGCCCTCGGTGCCCATGCCGGGACCGACCACCCAGGCCTGCACCTGGCCGGCCTCCGCCGGGGTGGCCGCGGCGACCACCTCGGGCCACTGGGAGAGCACCGCGGTGGCCTGCGCGCCGGCGTAGCGGACCATTCCCGGTCGGGTCCGCACCGCCCCTCCGACGCACAGCACCGGCGCGCCCGGGTAGCCCGGCGAGCCGGCCGCGATGCCGACCAGGCCGCCGGTGAACTTGTCCGCCCCCGGGCCGGGCCCCGGGAGCAGCTGCCCCAGGCTGCCGTCCGTCATCGCGACGAGATCGGCGGGCTGCCCGGTCATCTCCATCCCGATCGGCACGCTGACGACCGTCCCGGCCTGCGCGTCGGCGATCAGCAGGCCCGGCTTGAGCCCGCCGAAGGTGACGGTGACGTCGGCGAGGAAAGCCACCCCGCGGACCCGGCCGGTGTCCGGTTCGATCCCGCTCGGGATGTCCACCGCCACCCGGAGCGCGTCGGTGGCGTTGGCCAGACCGATGAGTTGGGCCGCCTTCTCGCGTAGCGGCGGCTTGGCCGCGAGCCCGACGATGCCGTCAATGACCACGTCGGCGGTCGCCAGCGCCGGGCGAGCCCCGTGGTCGTCAGCGCTCAGCACCCGGCCACCGGCCCGTCGCAGGGCGCGGAGGGCGGCGGCATGGGCCTTGGCCGGCTCCACCAGGACCGCGGTGATCCGTAGTCCCCTTCGCCGCAGGAAGGCGCCCGCGTAGAGCGCGTCGCCACCGTTGTTGCCGGACCCGACGAGCAGGACGACGCTGCGGCCCGGATGCGGGGACGGCACTCGCTCGGCGACCACCTGCGCGATGGCGTGCGAGGCGCGGCGCATCAGCGTGCCGTCGCCCTCTCTGGCCAGCGCGACGGCCTCGACCTCGCGGATCTGCTGCACGGAGTAGGCCAGGATCATGCCGTCATCCTCGCCTGCCCGATCCGGGTCGGGGCAGGCGGGCGGCGGGGGCTCGGGGTCTGGCGGTCTCGCGGCTCCGGGTCTCCCCGTCTCGCGGTATACCGGTCTCCCGTCTCGCGGTCTGCCTGCCTCGCGTTCTCCCGTTCTCGCGGTCAGATCGCAGACGCGGGCTTCCGGGCGTGCGCTCCAGGTTCCCGCCCGGTGCCACCGACTTCCCGGCCGCGTCGGGAGCCGGTCGTGGGACGACCCACCGGCCGCACCGCGCCGGCCTGGAACATTCACCATCCGTAATGGTCCAGGGCGGCCGCGAGCCGCGGCACCCGCACGGCACCGAAGTGCCGCAGACCGACCAGGATCTTGTGCATTTGCAGGGCGACCCGCCGCTCGGGGTACCCGGGTTCCAACGGCCACTCGCGCTGGTAGGCGTCGAAGAACTCGTCCGGCAGCCCGCCGGACTCCATGAAGGCGAGGTCCAGCTCGCGGTCGGCGAAGCACACCGCCGGATCGACTGCCCAATGCCCGTCGACGACGTTGCCGAACCACAGGTCGCCGTGCGTCAGGGATGGCACGGAGTCCGTCGGCAGCAGGTCGCGCAGCGGGCCGGCGCAGGCGGTGCGCAGCCGGTCGGCCAGCCCGGGCGGGACCTGGGGATCGTCAAGGTGGGCGAGGATGCGTCGTTCGATGAAGAACGTCGGCCAGTCGTCGGACCAGGCGTTCTGCTGGTCGAACAGCCCGGCGGGATTGTCCCGGTGCCAGCCGAACCGGTCAGCCGTGGTCCGGTGCGCTCCGGCCATGGCACTCCCCAGCGCCGCCCAGGCGGGCGGCCCGCTGACGTACTCCAGCACCAGCACCTTGCCCGCTGAGCCGAGCACGGCCGGCGTGGGGGCACCCGCCTCGGCCAATGCGCGCAGGCCCTCCGCCTCGACCTCTGCCGGGTAGGGGCAGCGCTTGACCACGACGTCGCGGCCATCCGCCAGCCGTTCCCGGGTGGTCGTGCAGATCAGCCCGCCCTTGAGCAGCTCCGACCCGACCGATCGCGGCAGCTCCGCCGGCCAGTCGGGCGGCATCGCGTCTTCGGCCGACGTGGGCTCATTGTCGGTGCCGGTGCCTATGGTGCTGGCCATGACGAACCTCCATCACGCGATCGACTACGTCGAGCTGCCTGCCCCGAACCTGGAGGCAACCCGGGCCTTCTACGAGAAGGCCTTCGGCTGGCAGTTCAACGAGTACGGCCCGGAGTACGCCGGTATCCGATCACCGTCCGGCGAGGGTGAGGTCGGCGGGCTCGACGGCACCGCCGGGCAGAAACGACGTACCCCGCTGGTGCTGCTCTACTCCGACGATCTCGACGGGTCCTTGCGGGCCGTCCTGGCCGCCGGTGGGACGGTCGTCGACGGCCCGTACGCGTTCCCCGGCGGCCGGCGCTTCCATTTCACCGACCCGAACGACACCGAGCTCGGGGTCTGGGGGCAGTGACGATCCAGCCCGAGCAGACAATCGGTCGACGGTCATCCCAGGGCGAGCACGACAGCTGCGGCGATGCCGGCGTCATGGGACACCGAGAGCCGCCAGTCCGTCACCCCGACATCGGCGGCTGCCGCGGCCACGGTGTCGAGCACCAGCAGCACCGGTCGGCCGGACGACTCGGACAGCACCCGGCAGTGATGCCAGTCCATGCCGGTGGGCACCCCGAGGGCCTTGGCGACCGCTTCCTTCACCGCGAACCGTGCGGCGAGCGACGCGGGACCGCGGGGATGCCCGGTGACGGTGATCATCTCGTCCGGTGCGAACAGTCGAGCGGCCAGCGAGGGCGTTCTCTGCAGCGCGGCCGCGAACCGGTCCACCGCCACCACGTCGATGCCGACGGCGATCACCCGTGCGCCGGCAGGGACGTCCGGCGGCATCACCGGGGTGAACGACAGGGATCGGTCGGTGTCACCGGCGACTACTCGACGGTGACGGACTTGGCCAGGTTGCGGGGCTTGTCGATGTCGTAACCGCGGGAGCGGGCGATCTCCGCCGCCAGGATCTGCAGCGGCACGGTGCTGACCAACGGCTGGAACAGCTTGGGCACCCGTGGCAGCTCCACCAGGAAGTCGGCGAAGGGCGCAACGGTGTCGTCGCCCTCCTCGGCGATGACGATGGTGCGCGCCCCGCGGGCCTGGATCTCCCGAATGTTGGAGAGCAACTTGCTGTGCAGCAACGGGTCGGAGATCGGTGACGGGGTCAGGACCACCACCGGCAGGCCCTCCTCGATCAGCGCGATCGGGCCGTGCTTGAGCTCGCCGGCGGCGAATCCCTCGGCGTGCATGTACGCCAGTTCCTTGAGCTTGAGCGCGCCCTCCAGAGCCACCGGGTACCCCACGTGCCGGCCGAGGAACAGCACGGCCTTGGACCGAGCGATGTCCTGGGCGAGTTTGCGCACCGGGTCCATCAGGGTCAGCGTCTCGGCGACCGCGGCGGGCATCTCCGACAGCAGCTCGAAATCGCGGGCGACCTCGTCCCGGTACTTCGTGCCGCGGGCCTGCGCCAGGGCCAGGCCGACCAGGTAGTTGGCCGTCACCTGCGCGAGGAAGGTCTTGGTGGCCGCCACCCCCACCTCGGGGCCGGCATGGGTGTACAGCACCGCATCGGATTCCCGGGGGATCTGCGAGCCGTTGGTGTTGCAGACGGCGAGCACCCTGGCCTTCTGCCGGCGCGCGTGCCGGACGGCCTCCAGGGTGTCCGCGGTCTCGCCGGACTGGGTGACCGCCACGACCAGGGTCTCCCGGTTCAGCACCGGGTCCCGGTAGCGGAACTCGCTGGCCACCTCCACCTCGACCGGCAACCGGGTCCAGTGTTCGATCGCGTACTTGGCGACCAGCCCGGAATGGAAGGCGGTGCCGCAGGCCACCACGAAGACCTTGTCGATGGTGCGCAGATCGTCACCGGACAGCCGCAACTCGTCGAGCACGATGCCGGAACCGTCGAAGTGCCCGAGCAGGGTGTCCGCCAATGCCTGCGGCTGCTCTGCGATCTCCTTGTCCATGAACGTCGCGTAGCCGCCCTTCTCGGCGGACGCGAGGTCCCAGTCCACGTGGAAGATCCGGAAGTCCGCCTCCGCGAACGGGTCGGTGGAGAAGGACGTCACCTCGTAGCTGTCCGGGGTGATGACGACCAACTGGTCCTGGCCGAGCTCGACGGCCTTTCGGGTGTGCGCGATGAACGCGGCGACATCGCTGGCGACGAACATCTCGCCGTCCCCGATGCCGATCACCAGCGGAGAATTGCGCCGGGCGGCCACCAGCACGTCGGGTGCGTCGGCGTGCACGGCCACCAGGGTGAACGCACCATCCAGTCGCCGGCAGACGGCGGCCATGCTCGCGGGCAGATCCCCTGCGGTCGGGCCGTCCGCAAATGCCGCCCCGAGCAGGTGCGCGACGACCTCGGTATCGGTGTCGCTGCGCATCTCGATGCCGCGGTCCTCGAGTTCGCGGCGCAGCGGCACGAAGTTCTCGATGATTCCGTTGTGGATGACGGCCACCTTGCCGTGCACGTCGGTGTGCGGGTGCGCATTGCGGTCGGTGGGTGCGCCGTGGGTGGCCCAGCGGGTATGACCCATCCCGGTGACGCCGTTCAGCGGCACCTCACCCTCATCGATGTAGTGCTCGAGGTTGGCCAGCACGCCCGCCTTCTTGGCGGTGTGCAGCCCTCCTTCACCGTCGAGGATGGCGACGCCGGCGGAGTCGTAGCCGCGGTACTCCAGCCGGCGCAGTCCCTCCAGGACGAGCGGAAGCGCTTGACGAGGGCCGGTGTACCCGACGATGCCACACATACCAGCAAGGCTAACGGCTGCGGTGCCACCGGCCGGCATCCTCGGGAAAACGTGCCGGGTCGGCGTCCCACCGGTGTCCATTGTCACGTTCCGCTGCTGTCGCAGCGTGTCCGGCGGCCTGGATCGGTCACGCAGTGTCACCCGAATGATCGGTGATAGCCCCGGATCCCCGCTGACAGTCCGTGGTGGTCGGGCTGTGACGGCGATTGTCGGGGAGCACGAGCCGTCGACCAGCCGGGGTCGGCGAAACCTTTCATCGCGCCCGCAGCGACCGCGCTCAGAGCAGCGGCGCCGTGCCGGTCGAGGGATGGTCTGCGAGCCCGTACCCAGCGGACAATTCAGTTGTGCCGCGGGTGAGCGGTTCGGCAGGTACAGAAGGTTTCAGCGATGTATGGATCGGTCACGGGCACCGGCCAACTGACCTTCGACCCGGTCGTCATCGGCGGGCTCGAATGCGACGCCTGGGTCGCGTACTACCGGCGGAACTGGCGGCGCTTCCTGGTCGCGGCGATCCGGATGGTCGACGCCGGGTTCGGCATGGGACGGCGCCGGACAATTGCCGGACAATTGCCGGACAATTGCCGGACACAGCCTGGCACGTATTGCGGGCCAACCAGGTGTGGGCGCCGTACCCGGGCAACGATCCGGACGCGGTACGCAAGCACATGCGGCGGTTCTACGCGCTGGTGGCAGCCAGCGGACATCCGTCGCTGGATCCGGTTCGATCCGCCGAATTGGAGGTGGAGTGGTGGCGGGTGCACCGGCTGCACCAGCGGGCCGGCGCAGTCTCGGAGCGGGATCTGGTGAACGCGCTGTCGGCTCTGTAGTCGTTCGTCTACGACATCCCGGCCGCGGCCGTCGCGCCGGCCGCCGAACTCCGTACCCAGGCGATGGACATCTCCGATGCCTGGGTCGCAGCCGGTCGCGACCTCGCCGACCCGCGGTTGGTCGAGGACGCCGGCTGCTGGTCGCCTCCTACACCGCCCTTCGCGAGGCGATCGACCGGACCGTCGGGCAGCGCGCCGATCAGGCCTCGACCGGCCGCCCACCGCGGGACATCGCGGCCTCCGGTGGCACCACACCGGCCGGTGGTGTGGGTTCCGGTGTGGCGTAACGCGTCCGGTCCTCGGGCGCGGAGGCCGCGACCGCCCTGATGTCGGCCCACGCCCGGAGTTGGGCTATCTGCTCGGCCTGCGTCACCGACAACGGGACGGTGTTCTCGATCTCGTGCTCCAGGTCGATCGCCTGCAGTTCGCGCCGCTCGTTGAAGGCGTTGAAGCAGGCGGCGATCACGACCTGCTCGATCTCCGCGCCGGAGAATCCCTCCGTGGCGCCGACCATGGTGTCCAGCAGCTCGTCGGTCAACGGCAGATTGCCCAGTGCCGGGCCGGCCTTGAGCCGCGCTGTGAGATGCAAACGGAAGATCACCCGTCGCTCGGTGTCGGTGGGCAGGTCGATGAAGAAGATCTCGTCGAACCGGCCCTTGCGCATCATTTCCGGCGGCAGCAGGGAGATGGTGTTCGCCGTGGCCATCACGAACACCGGTGACGTCTTCTCCTGCATCCAGCTCAGGAACGTGCCGAACACGCGCGCGGAGGTCCCGCTGTCCCCGCCGCCCGAAGCGCCGGACGCGAAACCCTTCTCGATCTCGTCGATCCACATGACGCACGGCGCAATGGCTTCCGCGGTGCGCAGCGCCGTCCTCATGTTCTGCTCACTGGCGCCGACCAGACCGCCGAAGACCCGGCCGATGTCCAGCCGCACCAGGGGCAACGACCAGGCGGAGGCCATCGCCTTGGCCGTCATCGACTTGCCGCAGCCCGGGACGCCGGTCACCAGCACCCCCTTCGGCGCCGGCAGCCCGTAGGCCGCCGCCTCCTCCAGCCAGGAGCCGTCCCGTTTCCGCAGCCAGGTCTTCAGGTTCTCCAGCCCGCCGATGTCGTCGAGGCTGACGGTCGAGCGGACGACCTCGAGCACTCCGGACTTCTGGACGATCTGCCGCTTCTCCTCCTGCACCAGCGCGATGTCGTCATCGGTGAGCCGGCCGTCGTCGACCATCGATCGGGCGAACGCGTTCTCCGCCTCGAAGGCGGTCAGCCCGAGCGCCGCCTTGGCCAGCCGCTCCGCGCCGGTGGGTCCCAGCTCGACCTTGAGCGCCCCCGCGGCTGCATTCCGGGCGATCATCCCGTCCAGGGTGGCCCGGATCTGCGGTTCCGTCGGGAGCGGGAAATCGACCAGGGTGACCAGCGACTCGAGGTCCGGCGGGATCCGCGGGGTCGGCGAGATGAGGATCAGCGTGCGGGGTACCCGCCCGTCCTTGTAGAACCGCACGGTGTCCTTCAGCGCCCGGACCAGTTGGGTGTCCGCCGGGGTGGCGTCCGAACCCATCCACGGGTGCAGGTCCAGCAGCACGACGACGCTGGGCATGGTCAGCGCGGCGGCCGCGGTCAAAGCCGCGTGCGGGGTCCGGGTGTCCGGGCTGCCGGGCTGGCCGAGGGCGGCGAAACCGTTGGCGGTGGACCAGGTGTAGACCTGGCGCGCGGGCGACACCTGGGTCCGGTTGCCGACGACGGCGGCGATTTCGGCGAGCGCCCGTGACTCCTCCGCGGTCTGGATCGACAGCAACGGGAAGCGGGCACGGATCAACCGTCGAAGGTTCGTCGCGAAGTCGTCTGCCACGTCCGTGCTCCTTTGCAGTGGCCACCGTGCTCGGGTCTCGGGCCGGCGGCCGGACGCCGGACGACCGTCCCGGAGCCACCGGCTACTGTACGAGAGCACATTTCGACCTGGAGGACCTGATGGCCAAGAAGCTGATCCCCAGCGTCAAACGGCCCACCCTGGAGTACTTCGCCTACAAGGGACCGCATCGCGTCGCCACCGGTGATCTCGCGGCCGCGGGCATGCCCGGGCTGGTCTTCACCCCGACGTCCGGTCGCCGGCTGCCGATCGTCGCCTTCGGGCACGGCTGGTTGCAGTCCGCGGAGCGGTACGCCGACACCATGCGCTACCTGGCGTCCTGGGGCATCATCGTCGTCGCGCCGAACACCCACCGCAGCCCGTTCTCCTCTCAGCAGGGGCTGGCGCTGGACCTGTCCCGGGCGCTGCGGCTGGTCGCGTACGGCGAACTCGGTGAGGGCCGGGTGCGCGGCGACCTGCGCAGGATGGGCGTGATCGGTCACTCCACCGGTGGCGGAGCGGCGATGCTGGCCGCAGCCAAGGACGATCAGATCCGTGCGGTCGTGACGGTCACCGCCGCCGAGACCAAGCCGTCCGCGGTCGAGGCCGCCGGCCGGGTCGAGGTGCCCAGCCTGCACCTGATCGGCTCCAAGGACGACATGGCCGAATCCGACGGCGCGCGGATCGCCAGGTCGTGCACCGGGCCGGCGCAGCTGCGGATGGTGAAGGGCTCCGGTCATCTTGGGCTGGCGGAGGGCAAGTCGTTCGTCAACGGAATCATCGGCGCCGACTCGGACAAGCGGGTCCAGCAGGTAACCCGGATGCTGGCGTCCGCGTTCTTCATCCGCCACCTCACCGACGCAGACCAACTCGCGGACGAGATGGACGCCAAGGTCAAGGGCACCACCATCGAAAGCCTGGAGGATCCGGACCTGCACTCCTCGGTGAGCGCAGGAGACCTTGCCACGATCGTCATGCTCTGAGGTTGGGGCCTGAGGTCTGGGCTCTGAAGTTCGGCGATCCGGCGCCGGTCGGGTCAGGGCGAAGTTGCGTGGACGTCAGGTCAAGATTCGGGCCGAGCACACGCCCTACCTACACCCAACTCGAGTCGGCGGCCCCCAGGACGCGGCCACCGACCCGCCCATACCGGCTGCTCCGAGGGACTTGGTATACGTCCCGCGTAGGCCGGTGCGCCTTCCAGCAAGGGCGGGCTTGCGGCACACCGGCCGGATTCGTTGAGAGTTGCGGCAACCTCGGGCGCGCCGACAGCCTGCCGAATGGCCATTCCCCCACGGAACTTGCCGGCGGGATGGATCCCTGGCTGTCCACATGTCGCGAACGGTCCACAACCTTCTCGACCACGAACCGCCGGGACGCGGCCGAAGGCACGCTGATCGTCATGTCGATTGTCGAACCCGACACCGTCGGACGATTGCGCCGATCGGCCGCTGTCCTGCCGCCGCAGTTGCTCGCTCTCGCCCGGACGCAGCATCTGGCCGTCACCGGAGCCCAGGCAGCGACCCACCTCGAGCGGCACGGCGTCCGGCGTGCGATTCGGGAGGGCGCCCTCATCCGGCTCTGGCGCGGTGCGTACGCAGTGCCCGAGTGGCTGGTCGGATCGGTTCGCGCCGGCGGCGCCGCCGCGGGACCGATCTCCACGCCTCCGCATGCCGGATCGGGCGAGGGTGCGCCGGTACCGGGTGCGCCGGTACTGACCAGGCTGGCGGCAGCGGAGTTGACGCTGGGTGGAACGATCGTCGCGTGCCTTTCCACCGCGGCCGAGCTCTACGGCTTCGGCACCGAGCGGGACCACGTCACGCACGTCATCGGGTTCAATCCCAGCCGGCTGACGTCACTCAAAGTGCACCGAACGCCGACCACCGCTCCGCTGCAACGCACTGGTCGGTTTCGCGTCGTGCACCCGGCGGAGACGGCTGTGCGGCTGGCGGCAAGCGCCGCCGACCCGCCGCGCACTCTGGCGATGCTCGACGCGGCACTGCACTCCGCTTTCGTCAGCCAGGCAGCGCTGGCCGAGATGGCCGCGAAACTGCACATCGACGGCATCCGCACCGTTCGAAGGCTTGTGCCGCTCGCCGACCCCCGGGCCGAGTCGCCGCCGGAGTCATGGTTGCGGTGGATGTGCCATGACGCGGGTCTACCCGTCCCGGAGCCCCAGTTCTGGGTGCGGTGCGCCGACGGCGCACGTTACCGGCTGGACCTGGCCTGGCCGCTGAGCAGGCTCGCCCTGGAGTACGACGGCGTGGAGTTCCACACCGGTGCTGCCCTGACCCGGGATCGGGCCCGGCTCAACGCGTTGACGGCGCAAGGGTGGACCATCCTTGCCGTCACCGCGCCCATGTTGGCGTCGGGCCGCCCGAGACTGTTGGCGCAGATCACCGGCGAGTTGCGCAGGACAGGCGCAATCCCCGGTTGAAGAATCGACGACTTGGACGCCCACCGCGCGGAATGTCGTACCTGAGGCTTGCGCCGCCGGATCGCCCAAGTTCCGTCGACTTCGGTACCTCCTGCGGGCCAAATAGGCACCCGAAGTCCACACAACTTGCGGCGGCGGTGCGACAACCCGGGCAGGTGGGCCTCACCGCCGCTGAATCCAGCGCCCACGCTGGGCCCGGACGGCTGGGAAGAAAGTTCCGTCGATTTCGGTACGTCCCGAGCGCCAAATTCGCACCTGAAGTCAACGCAACTTGCCCTGGGGCGCAAACTGAAGCAGGTTCGACCGCGACGAGGCCGTGACCGGGTCACGCGCCCGGGCCGGGGCGACGTCAGACGCTTGCCACAACCTTCGCGACCCGTTCGGCGATGGCCTGCGCGACCTCCGGCGTCCCGGCCTCCACCATCACCCGGACCAGGGATTCGGTGCCGGAGGGGCGGAGCAGGACGCGGCCGGAACCGCCCAGTTCGGCCTCCGCACGATCGACCGCAGCCAGCACCTCGGGGGACGCGGCAACCGCGGCCTTGTCGTCGACCCGGACGTTGATCAGCACCTGCGGGAACCGGGTCAGCACCTTCGCCAGCTCCGCCAGCGGGCGACCGGTCTCGGCCACAGCGGCCATCAGGTGCAGCGCCGACAGCAGTCCATCGCCGGTCGTGGCGTGGTCGGCGAGGATCAGGTGCCCGGACTGCTCACCGCCGAGCGAGTACCCGCCGGCCCGCATGTCCTCGAGGACATACCGGTCGCCGACGGCGGTGGTCCGCACCTTGATGTCGGCCTTCGCCATCGCCTGGTGGAACCCGATGTTGGCCATCACGGTGGCGACCACGGTGTCCTGCGCCAGCCGGCCGCGCTCCTTCAGGGAGATTGCCAGCAGCGCGAGAATCACGTCCCCGTCGACATCGGACCCGTCCGCAGCCACGGCGAGGCAACGATCCGCGTCACCGTCGTGGGCGATCCCGAGATCCGCGCCCTCGGAGACGACGGCCTCACGCAGGCCCGTCAGGTAGGTGGAACCGACCCCGGCGTTGATGTTCAGGCCGTCCGGGCTGCCGCCGATGACGATGACCTCGGCACCGGCACGCCGGTACACCTCGGGTGCCAGGGACGAGGCCGCACCGTGCGCGCAGTCGACGACGACCCGAAGCCCGTTCAGCGGGTTCGGGGTGGCGACGAGCAGGTGGTCGAGGTACCGGCGGTCCGCGTCGACGGCACGGCGGATGCGGCCGACGCCCTCGCCGGTGGGTAGCGGGGCGGGGTCGTCCATCCGGCGTTCGATCTCGTCCTCGAGGGAGTCCTCGAGCTTGTGACCGCCGTGCGCGAAGATCTTGATGCCGTTGTCGGGCATCGCGTTGTGCGACGCGGAGATGACGATGCCCAGGTCGGCGTTCATGTCCGCCGTCAGGTACGCGACGGCGGGCGTCGGCAGCACGCCGAGCAGGACGACGTCGACTCCGGCGGACGCGAGGCCGGCCGCAACCGCGGCCTCCAGCATCTCTCCGCTGGCCCGAGGATCGCGACCGACGACCGCCAGCGCCCGCGTCGGGCTCTGCGGAACAACTGCCTCGCCGTGCGCGCCGAACGGCCGCACGACGGGAGGCGGAACCCGGCGCGTCGCCGAGCACCTGGGCGGCCGCAGTGGCCAGCCGCAGGGCAAGCGCCGGGGTGAGGTCCGCGTTCGCGAGCCCCCGTACACCGTCCGTGCCGAACAGCCGACCCCCCACGGCGATCAGCGCTTCGAGTACTGGGGCGCCTTGCGGGCCTTCTTCAGGCCGTACTTCTTGCGCTCGGTGGCGCGGGCGTCCCGGGTGAGGAAGCCGGCCTTCTTGAGCGGCGGGCGATCGGTCTCGTCGAGCTCGATCAACGCACGCGCGATGGCCAGCCGCAGTGCACCGGCCTGGCCGGTGACGCCGCCGCCGTGCAGCCGGGCGATGACGTCGTAGATCTCGCCCTTCTCCAGGATCACCAGCGGCTCCTTGATCAGCTGCTGGTGGACCTTGTTGGGGAAGTAGCTGTCCAGGCTGCGCCCGTTCAGGGTGAAGGTGCCGTTGCCGGGCATCAGGCGGATGCGGACGACGGCTTCCTTGCGGCGGCCGACGGTCTGCACCGGGCGGTCGACGGCGACGGGCAGCACGACGGCCGGGACGACCTCGGGCACCTCGTCGGTGAGGAGGTCATCGGCGACGAGCTCGGCCACGGCCGCCTCGTTCTCGGACGGGACGTCGACTTCCTCGACGGCAACTTCGGGGTTCTGGCTCACGGACTGACTCATCTCGCTGTTCTGTGTGCGGCGGTGTGCCGGGCGGCAGGGGTAGTGGCAGCTGCAACGTCAGCAGCGGCGGAGGTGCGGACGTGGCCGGTGGCCACCGTCACCGGTCGACCCTTACTGGGCGACCTGGGTGATCTCGAACGGCTGCGGCTGCTGCGCCAGGTGCGGGTGCTCCGGGCCGGCGTAGACCTTCAGCTTGCGGGCCATCGACCGGCCGAGCGAGTTGTGCGGCAACATGCCGATGACGGCCTTCTCGACCAGCCGCTCGGGCCGGGTGTCCAACAGGTCGCCGACGGTCTGCTTGCGCAGGCCACCCGGGTAGCCGGAGTGGCTGTAGAGGAACTTGCCGTCCCGCTTGTTGCCGGTCACGGCGACCTTGCCGGCGTTGACGATGACGACGAAGTCACCGGTGTCGACATGTGGGGCGTAGATCGCCTTGTGCTTGCCACGCAGCAGCTGCGCGGCCTGGCTGGCGAGCCGGCCGAGCACGACGTCGGTCGCGTCGATCACGTGCCAGGCGTGGGTCACATCGCCGGGCTTGGGGCTGTACGTGCGCACGGATATGCCTCTTCGTTCTCGTCCAAGGGTGGTCATGCCGGGAGCGGGTGCGCTCCAGGTGGTGCGCGGCACCACATGGTCCGAACTGCGTGAAGACGATTCACCCAGACCTGGAACCCAACTGCACAATGCGGCCGACGCACACGCGCCAGGACCGCCGCACGCAGCTGCGCGGCACACCGACTAGCCAGAGTACCGCGCGGCCGACGGCAAGGTCAAAGTGACGACGTGCGCGAACCCGGCCGCAGTCACTGCCGGTGACCGTCATGGGCGACGCCCGTCACGTCAGCGCCCGGGGTCGTCGTCATGGGTGAGCGTTTCGTCGGTCGGTCCGACCGTGGTGACGCTCTCCGAGACCTCGATGCTCAGCGCCGCCGGGACTTCGGCGGCCCCGGTGTGATCGTCGTCGATGGCATCGTCGGCGTGAGCGAGCCAGGCCTGCGCGTCCCGATACGCCGCGAGGGTGGACGCGCCGAGCACCTCGGTGGCCCGGAAGATCGTCACCCTGCCCCTGACGTCGTCCACCTGACTGTGTTTGAAGCGGTGCGCCATGTCCGTCTGCACTCCGGACAGGTACAGCCGGCCGCCCGCGGTCTCGAGCTGGTCGGCGTAATGCGCGACGACCCCGAAGAATGTGGAGCCCAGCGACATCCGCCCGCGCAGCCGGAGAATCACCACCGGTCGCCGCGTGCCCCGCGGGTCGGGAAGCCGCGCTCCCAGGGTCCGGGCGCCGGCGTACAGCAGGCTGCCGTAGACGTCCAGCACGACGGGTTCGGCGTCCGGCAGCACCGCGGGCATCGCCAGTTCGACATACTGCCCATCCGCTCGGCGGGCCAGTTGGACGATCCGGAGATCCTTCTGCTCCTTGTTGAGCTGCAGTAGCAGGGACACCACGACCCCTACTCCGACCGCCGCCGCGACGGGCAGCGCGAGGGTCGAGACGAACGTCACGACGAGCGCGATCTGCCCGGTGTGGCTGGTCCGCCACACCACCGCGATCTCCTGCGGCCGGACCGACATCACCCCGGCGAAGATCAGCACCGCGGCCAGCGTCGGCATCGGCACCAGCCCGACCAACCCGGAGAACGCCACCAGGATGACCAGCATCCACAGGCCGCCGAAGACCGCTCCCCAGCGACTCCGCGCACCGGCGGCAAGGTTCAGCGCCGTGGTGCTCACCGAACCGCCCACCGGCGTTCCGTGGAACAGGCCGGCCGCCAGGTTGGCGACACCCTGACCGATGAAGTCCTGATTCATGCTGGACGGGACACCACCGGGATTGGGCGCGGCCTCCGCGACCCCGGCCCCCTGGACGAGGGCGATCGCGGCGATCGCGAATGCGCCCGCGATGACCCCCCAGGTCAGGTCCGCGGGATGCGGCAGCACCAGCGGTGGGAAACCGCTCGGGATGACGCCGACGTCGGCAACGGTCTGCACGTGGTCCAGGTTCAGCACGGCAACGACGGCGGTCGGCACCACGACGGCGATCAGTGACGCGAACAACCTGAGCCGGGTGCGGCTGAGCAGGAACATCACCGCCAGCGCGACGGCCCCGACCACTGCGGAGGCGGTGACGATGCCGGACGGATGGGCGATGACGTAGGCGGCCTTCTGCGCCGCGACCCCGCCCTCGGTCGGTGATCCGACCAGTCCGGCGAGCTGGCCGAGCACGATGTTGACTGCGACACCGGTGAGGAACCCGAGCATCACCGACCGCGAGACGAACCGGATGTAGCGGCCGAGATGCAGCAGGCCGGCGGCGATCATGATGGCGCCGGTCAGCACCGTGAGGGTGATCAGCGCCCGGTCGCGACCCTCCGGCGCGATATCCGCCAATGCTGATCCCGCGGCCAATGACGCAGCCGTCGTCGTGGTGACGACCATCAGCTTGGTGCTGGTGGTCAGCCCGCCGCCGATCTTCCCGGAGAACGACGCGTAGAGGCCGTAGGCGGGGTTGACGCCGACGAGCAACGCGGTGGCCATGCCGTCCGGGACGGAACTGATCGCACCGGGCAGCCCCGCCAGCACGTCGGCCTTGAGGTCCTTGCGTCGTGGCCTGACGCCTTTGATCCATTCGGCGGCGAATCCAAGTCGACCGGGCCGCGACGCCTCGTGGCCACCGTGCCCGGTCGGGTGACCGCTCGCGGGCGTGGTTGCGCCGGATCCTGAGGGTGCGGCGGACGCAGCGGGTTTCGGCTTCGGCGGTATCGAGCGCGGCAGCTCGGGGTCGGTGACCTCCGCGAGCGGTGGCCCGTCGTCGGCCGGCGGCACGACACCGTTGCTTCCGCTCATGCTGCCTCTCTCTGCCGCACTGGCCCCGGCGGTCAACCCTAAACGGACAAAATTGCCCGCGCATGACCCTGACTGTGCGAGGTGGTCGAAACGGCCCGGGCGTCTGGCATCCCGCACGACCGGGCCGCCCGCAGGATCGGGCCTTCCGGCCACGCCGCCGGAGCCACGCGGCCGTTCCCGGATGCGGCCGCTACGGCCCGTCCCGGCGCGCCCGGGTGGCGTCGGCCCGCAGGGCCAACTCGTCGTCCGGCGGGTAGTCGACGGCCATCAGCGTCAGCCCGTGCGCCGGAGCGACGTGAATGTCGGCGGTCCGGGTACCTGCCTCGAGCAGCTCCGCCGGCCGCTCGGCCGGCATCCGCATCTCCCCGACGGAGATCAGCGAGCCGACCAGGGCACGCACCATGGAGTGGCAGAAGGCGTCGGCGACGACGTCGACCCGGACTTCGTCGCCGGCGCGGTCGACGGTCAGCGACTGGAGTTCCCGGATCGTGGTGCGCGCCCACGCGGGGGCGGCAGAAGGCGGCGAAGTCCCGCAGCCCGGTCAAGCCCTGGGCGGCGAGCATCATCGCCTCGACGTCCAGCGGGTGGCGGCGGGCGAGGACGAACCGGCGGTCGGCGGGTTCGACGCCCCAGTCGGCGGTGCCGATCCGATAGCGGTAATGACGGCGCAGCGCCGCGAAGCGGGCATCGAAACCTTGCGGCGCAATCGCAACGGCGCGCACCCGGACGTCCAGCGGCAGCAGCCCGGCGAGCCGCCGCAGCAATCCGAGCCGACCGGGCGCGGTCTCGTCGGCCCGTTCGGGCGCCGTTGTGTGCAAGGACCAGGGGGCATTCCCCTCCGCGATCGGGGTGGCCACCCCGTCCGCAATCGATGCGTGCGTGCTGCCCGCGATCGGTGCAGTCCCGACCGCGATCGATGCGGCGGACCCGCCGGCGCTCACGGCTGCGGACTTCTGCTTCGCGGCAGCGGCCTCGGCGGACGGCGGCGGGCGACCGAGGTGCCGCGGCGCGAGCCCGGCCAGCACGGGCCCGGGCACGTCGATGTGCGCGACCTGACCGGCTGCATGCACGCCTGCGTCGGTCCGTCCTGCGACCACCAGCGGCGGTGCGTCCCGCAGCAGCACAGTCAGCGCAGTCAGCAGCTCCCCTGCCACTGTCCGCCGTCCGGGCTGCACGGCCCAGCCGGAGAAGTCTGTGCCGTCATAGGACAGGTCCAGCCGGAGCCTGATCATGTCGGGCACTCGTCCCGCACGTCATCGAGTCGCCGGTCGCGGGCCCTTCCCGGCTCAGGAAGGGCAGGAAAGCTGCGGCTCGATCGGTCGGCGACGGCACCGCGGACAGCACAGCGGGGGCGGACCGACGCGTACGTCGTTCCACCCCCGCTGCAGAGCTTTCGCCGAGTGCGGATTACTTCGCCTCGTCGGCGCCTTCGGCCGGGTCCTCGGTGGCGGCCTCGACGGCCTGATCCGAGCCGCTCTCGGTGTCCGAGCTGGTCTCCGCCGCGGTCACGTCACTGTCGACCGTCCCGTCGACGACGGTGGTGTCCGCGCCCTCCGCGGGGGCCTCGGTGGCGGCCTCGACGGCCTGCGCGGAACCGCTTTCGCGATCCGCGCTGTCCTCGGCGCCGGTAGCGCTGTCGTCGGTGCCGACGGCGCTGGCCGGGGTCGAGCCGGCAGCGGCTGCACCGGAGGACGCGGCAACGCGGGCGCTGCGGTCACCGCTGCGGGTGGACGCCGCGCGGCGGGCGACCCGGGCTGCGGACGAGGACACGGTCTCCTCGTCGATCAGCTCGATGATCGCCATCGGGGCGTTGTCGCCCTTACGCGGTGAGGTCTTGGTGATCCGGGTGTAGCCACCGTCGCGAGTCGCGAACGACGGCCCGATCTCGGCGAACAGCTTGTGCACCACGTCCTTGTCGCGGATGACCTTGAGCACCTCGCGACGGGCGTGCAGGGTGCCCCGCTTGGCGGTGGTGATCAGCTTCTCCGCGTACGGGCGCAACCGCTTGGCCTTGGTCTCGGTGGTGGTGATCCTGCCGTGCTCGAACAGCGACTGGGCGAGGTTGGCGAGGATCAGCCGCTCGTGGGCCGGTCCGCCGCCGAGACGGGGACCCTTGGATGGCGTGGGCATCAGATGTTCCTTCGATCGTTGTCCGCGGCGGTGGACCCGCAGCGGGTGAGGCGGCGGCCCGGGAGCGAACTCCCGGGCGCCGACGGTTTCCTATCCGTGTTCAGCAACACTGCTGCGCAGGGCCAATCCCTACGGGATCCAAAGACCTGCGCATCAGCATGTGCCGCCCACCCGAAGTCCGGGTGGACCTGTGCTTCGCCGCAACTCCTACTGGCGATAGCCAGTCCGACGGACGAAGTCGGTCGGGCGGAGCGAAGCGGAGCAACTCGCAGTTATTCAGTTTTCGAGCCCGGCGAAGTCCGGTCCCTACCCTGCTGGCGGAGCCAGAGTTCAGATCTGCTCGGTCTCCGCGTAGTCGGTGTCGTCGACGACGGCCTCGACCGGGGCGGCGGCGCCGGGAGATCCCGTAGCCGGCGTCGTCGGTGTCGTCGTTCCAGTCGTTGTCGCTGTAGGCCAGCGCAGCGGCTGCGGGATCGAATCCGGCCGGCGAGTCCTTCAGCGACAGGCCCATGCCGGCGAGCTTGATCTTGACCTCGTCGATCGACTTCTGCCCGAAGTTGCGGATGTCGAGCAGGTCCGCCTCGGTGCGGGAGACCAGCTCGCCGACCGTGTGGATGCCCTCGCGCTTGAGGCAGTTGTAGGAGCGGACGGTGAGGTCCATCTCCTCGATCGGCAGGCCGAACGCGGCGATGTGATCGGCCTCGGCGGGCGACGGCCCGATCTCGATGCCCTCGGCGTCGACGTTGAGCTCCCGGGCCAGCCCGAACAGCTCCACCAGGGTGGTGCCGGCCGAGGCCAGCGCGTCCCGCGGGGTGATCGACGGCTTGGTCTCCACGTCCAGCACCAGCCGGTCGAAGTCGGTGCGCTGCTCGACGCGGGTGGCCTCGACGCGGTAGGTGACCTTGAGGACAGGCGAGTAGATCGAGTCGACCGGGATGCGGCCGATCTCGGCGCCGACGACCTTGTTGGGCGAGGCCGGGACGTAGCCGCGGCCACGCTCGACGACGAGCTCGATCTCGAGCTTGCCCTTCTTGGTCAGGGTGGCCAGCTTCAGATCCGAGTTGTGCACGGTGACGCCGGCCGGCGGCGCGATGTCGGCGGCGGTGACATCACCGGGGCCTTGCTTGCGCAGGTACATGGTGACCGGCTCGTCGTCCTCGGACGACACCACGAGCTCCTTGAGGTTCAGGATGAGCTCGGTGATGTCCTCCTTGACGCCGGGGACGGTGGTGAACTCGTGCAGCACGCCGTCGACGCGGATGCTGGTGACGCTGGCGCCGGGGATCGACGACAGCAGGGTGCGGCGCAGGGAATTCCCGAGGGTGTAGCCGAATCCGGGCTCGAGGGGCTCGATGACGAACCGCGAGCGGTTCTCGGAGACGACCTCTTCGGTCAATGCGGGGCGCTGGGAAATCAGCACTGTGGTGTTTCCTTTCGCAGGTGACGTCCGCTATATGACGTCACTGGGGGTACCTCGCCGGCCGGTCCAACGGCCGGGTGGACGGCACGGAAGGCCGGCCGTCCTTGGTGCTCGACGGCAGAACGCCCACCGGGTCGAACCCGATGGCAGCGTCCAGGCCGCGTCACCGGCAGTGCGAAGCCCGATCAGGCGGCGCGAACACCGCCTGACCGGGCCCGTTACTACTTGGAGTAGAACTCCACGATCAGCTGCTCGGTGACCTGCGAATCGATCTGCGCACGCACCGGCAGGGAGTGGATCAGGATCGTCAGGGATTCCGGCACGACCTTCATCCAGGCCGGGATCGGACGATCACCGAAGGTCGCCCGCGCGAGCTCGAACGGGAACGACTCCGCGGACTGCTTGCGGACGGTGACGATGTCGTACTGCTCGACGCGGTAGGACGGGACGTCCACCCGCGTGCCGTTGACCAGGAAATGTCCGTGGGTCACCAGCTGACGGGCGGCCCGCCGGGTACGGGCCAGGCCCGCGCGGTAGACGACGTTGTCGAGCCTGGACTCCAGGATCTGCAGCAGCGTCTCGCCGGTCTTGCCGGGACGGGACGCGGCCTCGGCGTAGTAACGACGGAACTGCTTCTCCATCACGCCGTAGGTGAAGCGGGCCTTCTGCTTCTCCTGCAGCTGGGTCAGGTATTCCTTCTCCTTCGTCCGCGCGCGGCCGTGCTGGCCGGGCGGGAAGGGACGGCGCTCGAAGGCCTGGTCGCCGCCGACGAGGTCGGTCTTGAGGCGACGGGACTTCTTGGTCATGGGACCGGTGTAGCGAGCCATTTGTTAGCTTCCTCCCCGCTCAGACCCGGCGCCGCTTGGGCGGCCGGGTTCCGTTGTGGGCCTGCGGGGTGACATCGGAGATTGCGCCGACCTCGAGGCCGGCTGCCTGCAGTGAACGGATCGCGGTTTCCCGACCCGAACCCGGTCCCTTGACGAACACGTCGACCTTGCGCATGCCGTGCTCGATGGCCTGGCGGGCGGCGTTCTCGGCGGCCATCTGGGCGGCGAAGGGGGTGGACTTGCGGGAGCCCTTGAAGCCGACATGGCCGGCGGACGCCCAGGAGATCACCGCACCGGTGGGGTCGGTGATCGAGACGATGGTGTTGTTGAAGGTGCTCTTGATGTGAGCGTGGCCGTGGGAGACGTTCTTCTTCTCCTTGCGGCGCACCTTCTTGACGGCTGCTGAACCCGTGCGGGCCTTGGGGGGCATCGTTTACCTGGCCTTCTTCTTGCCGGCGATCGTCTTCTTCGGTCCCTTGCGGGTGCGCGCGTTGGTCTTCGTGCGCTGGCCGCGGACCGGGAGGTGGCGGCGGTGCCGCAGTCCCTGGTAGGAACCGATCTCCATCTTCCGGCGGATGTCGGCCTGCACCTCGCGGCGCAGGTCACCTTCCACCTTCAGGTCTGCCGAGTCGATCGCGTCGCGCAGGGCGAGCACGTCCTCGTCGGTCAGGTCCTTGGAGCGCAGATCGGGGCTGATGCCGGTGGCCTTCAGCAGTTCGAGGGATCGGGTGCGACCGATCCCGTACACGTAGGTGAGCGCGATCTCCATCCGCTTGTCGCGGGGGAGGTCGACGCCGACGAGTCTCGCCATGTGGCGTGGTACTCCTTTGCCGTTCCCACAGGTGTCGGTCGCGCCCCGTCCCCGATCTGTGTCGGGGCCCCGGCCCGTGGTCCGGGGGTGTACCGCCTCGTCCGGCCCGAGGGCTCCGCGAGGCGGGTGGCGGCGCGATTGCTGTAACTGCCGTATTGCTCTACTGCCGTGCGGGCTGAGTGCCCGGGCGATCAGCCCTGGCGCTGCTTGTGCCGTGCGTTGCTGTTGCAGATCACCATGACGCGGCCGTGGCGACGGATCACCTTGCAGTTGTCACAGATCTTCTTGACGCTGGGTTGAACCTTCATTGCCGTCCTGCTTTCTCTAGTACCGCCCTGACGTTCAGGGCGGACCACGCGCACCTGGTCGATGCGCTCCCTACCGGTCCCGAGCTACTCAGGCCGGTCGTCCCGGGTCGGTACCCGGGCCCACCCCCGAGAAGGGGGTGGATTTCCCTGCATGGGCCGGACGGTCTACTTGTACCGGTAGACGATCCGGCCGCGGGTCAGGTCGTAGGGCGAGAGCTCCACGACGACCCTGTCCTCGGGCAGGATGCGGATGTAGTGCTGCCGCATCTTGCCGCTGATGTGCGCGAGCACGCGGTGCCCGTTTTCCAGCTCCACGCGAAACATCGCGTTGGGCAACGGCTCGACCACGCGACCCTCGACCTCGATGGCCCCGTCCTTCTTGCCCATGTCCTCCGCTATCCGATCCGTTGGCCGTGCTCTGGCCGCCGGGCGATCGGGCATCGGTGTCGAGGACGACAGAGTCGAAAACGGCAGTGTCGAAACGACGGCGACGTCCGGTTGCGAGGCGACCGGGCTTGAGTCGAGCGCACCACCCGCACGGACCCGCTGCTCCGGCGCAAGGCCGTATCAGCTCTTCGGTATCCATTTTCTGCGGGAGGCCGACGCGCTCAGATGCCATTCATCCGATGCCGGCTGGACGCGTGCAGCACCAAGCCGGCACGACTCGCGCGCCGACGTTCCACTCTACGCCCGTCCGGCGCATGCTCCAACTCGCGCGAAACCACGGCGAAACATCATCGGATGTTCGACGCGCTACCGTTGTGCCCACCATGAGCCTGACCTGTCCGAAGTGCCAAGGCAAGATGCGCAGCTACGAGCGCAGCGGCGTGACCGTCGACCAGTGCAAGCAGTGCCGCGGGGTGTTCCTCGACGTCGGCGAGCTCGAGCATCTGCAGGCGGCGGAGGCCCGTTTCCTCGGCCTCGAGCCCGCCGGCGCCCCCGCGCCGCCGCCGATCAAGGACTATGACGCGCCGCGCCGGCCCAGCGACGAGGACACCCGCAAGCGGGCCGAGCGGCTGTACGCGGAGGACCGCAAGGCCCGCAAGGTGAAGAAGCGGAAGAAGACGTTCCTGGAGAGCTTCTTCGACTGAGTGTGTCGCCCAGTCGTGACCTCGTTGTCTACGGTGGGGAACTGATCGGGCACTGCACGGGCAGGTCCACCGGCCCAGGGAGCTGCGCGTGTTCTCCGCGCTCGTCGACACCTCTGCTGTCACCGGCCCGCCTGCGCCGGCTCGGGATCTGGGGGTCCTGGCGGGGAGCGCGGCCGCCGGAGCGGGTGTTGCTCAGCCGGCGGGCGATGGCCCGAGGCTGCTGGCCGACAACGATGTGCTGTTCGAGTACGGCTACGTCTGGCTGCCCTACGCCATCGCGGCCGTACTGCTGCTCGGCCTCGGGGCCGTCGCGGCGATCCGCTGGCGGAGAGGGGCGCCCCGGACCGCGGAGCTGCTGTTCACCAGCGGTGCGTTGCTCGCCGTGTTGGCGGCCATCGTCCTGGGCCTGGCCGATGGTGCGACCGAGGGCAACGGGCTCGCGTCCATCGACCCGCCGATCTGGCAGTGGATGGTCGATCACCGCACCCCGGCGCTGACGACGGCAGCGATCGTCGTCACCAACGTCGGCAGCACCGTGTCGATGTCGATCATCGCGGTCACCGCCGTCGGCTACCTGTTCTGGCGCGGTCGGCGTTCCGACGCGGGGTTGGTGGCGGTGGTCGCGGCCGGCGCCGGCGCCCTGGTCCGATTCGGTAAGGCGACCGTCGGCCGCGACCGGCCGCCGGAGAACCTCCGGCTCGTCGTGGAGAGCAACGAGTCGTTCCCGTCGGGTCACGCACTGGCCTCGGCGGCGATCATCGGGGTGCTGCTGGTGGTGTTCGTGCCGTCGATCGGCCGGCACTGGGTGCGGGCCGGGGTGATCGCCGCGGCCCTGCTGTTCGTGGTGGCCATCGGGTTGTCCCGGCTGTACCTCGGGGTGCACTGGGCGACCGACGTGCTCGGTGGCTGGGTGACCGGGCTGGCCTGGCTGATGCTGTGCCTGACCGTGCGGCAGGTGTGGCGGCAGACCAGAGGCCGGCCGCAGGTGCTGCTCGGCGCGGAGCCCGGAGCGGAGCCGACCGGCGGTCCGTGACGTCCCGCGGGCCGGCCCCCGGCGCGTCCCGCGTGTGTCGGGCGTCCGCGGTCCGGTGCAGCTCAGCCCCAGTTGGCGGCCTGCGTCAGGCAGAACGGATGCCCGCTGGGATCGAGCAGCACCCGCCAGGTCTCGCCGGGCTGCTCGTCCGGGAAGGTGGCGCCGAGCTCGACGCACTGCTGCACCCCGGCGTCCAGATCGTCGACCGCGAGGTCGAAGTGGAACTGCTTGCTTCCGTGCTCGTTCGGCCAGCCCGGGGGCCGGTGATCGTCCAGCGTGCCCAGGCCGAGGGCGATGCCGCCGGGACCGGACAGCATTGCGTACTCGTCCTGGACGTGCGCGACCTCCCAGCCGAGAACCGACGACCAGAACTGCGCGTCACGCTTCGCGTCGGAGCTGTCGAGGGTGAACATCTTCAGGGTTGCGACGGCCATGGTGGTGCCTTCCGGTCGGTGATCGTCAAAGTCCACAGCTTGCCTACCCTGGTCCGGTGACGGCTAGCACAAAGGCGACAGCGGACGGTCCGGTGACCGCGTCCACGGCGGGCGTGCTGCGTCCCGACGAGCTTGCCCGGCACGTCCGGTTGCGCCGCGGCCCCGCCGCACCGGAGGCGACCCGGTGGGTGGAGAACCAATGGTCGCTGTCCTGGGACCTGCCGGACGGCCGGGTGTACGACAGCCACGTCCTGGCCCACCCGACCTGCTCGTTGACCGTCGAACTCGGCAGCCATCCCCGCCCCCGGATGCCTCCGGGCGAGACGGTGGTCGTCACCGGGGTGGCGACCCGGCGCTTCGAGGTGCAGGCCCGGGGGTGGGGACGCGTCGTGGGTCTGCGCTTCCGTCCGGGCGGGCCGACCGCGCTGACCGGCCGTTCGGCCTCCGGCTGGACCGACCGGGTGCTGCCTGCCCGCGACCTGCTGCCCGCCGCGCTGTGCCACACCTTGTCCGACCCGGATCTCGCCGGATGCCCGGACGAGTGGGCATCCGTCGCTCAGTCCGGACTGGTCGCAGTCGCCGGCGGCAACGACGCGGACCCCCGCTATGACGACGTCCTCGCGGTCATCGCCGACATGCTGGCCGATCGCTCACTGGTCGCCGTCGCGGAGGTCGCCCGCCGGCACGGCGTCACGGTCCGCACGCTGCAGCGGCTGTTCACCCAGTACGTCGGGGTCGGGCCGAAGTGGGTGCTGGCCCGGTACCGGATGCACGACGTGGTCAGCGAGTTCGACGACGGGTATGACGGGACGCTGACCGACCTCGCGCACCGCTACGGGTGGTACGACCAGGCGCACTTCACCCGGGAGTTCACCGCGCTGGTCGGGGTGCCGCCCGGGCAGTACCGCGACCGGTCGTAGGCGGCCGCTCGGCCGGCGGAGGCCTGAAGGAATGCGACCTTTCGCGTGACGTATGACCTTCGACTCTGGCCGGGGACGTCCTTCTGCGAGAACCATGGGGATGTTGACGAGCGCCGGGCGGCTTCCATCCCGGTGGTTGAACCGACGCCCCTTCTCCGGGAGGTCCTGATGAAGGCCATCCTCCGCAGATCGATCGTTCTCCTCGCCGTCGGTCTGTCCCTGTTGTTTGCCGGATCGGTCGCAGCAGCCTCGTCGCCTGTTGTCGCGTCAGGCGCCGCGACCGGCGCGGGCGCGCTGATGGCCCCAACGTCACCGGGCATCGGAACCTGGCCGGTGCTGCGCCAGGGCTCGTCGAACGCGGCGGTCACGGTCCGATCGCTGCAGTACCTGCTCGATGCGCACGGTGCCGGTCTGGCCGTGGACGGGATCTTCGGCCCGAGGACCAACGCAGCGGTTCGCACCTTCCAGTCGCGGCACGGACTGGTCGTCGACGGGATCGTCGGGCCCCGCACCTGGTCGGCTCTGCTCGTCACCGTTCGGCGCGGCAGCGTGGGACCGGCCGTCAAGGCTGTCCAGGACCAGATGAATGCGCGCAGCATCGCCGCGGGCGGGAAGGCATACCTGGCGGTCGACGGGATCCTTGGTCCGCGGACCGAAGCTGCCGTGTACTACTACCAGAACAGGGTGGCCGACTACCGGGACCTGACGGTCGACGGCATCGTTGGACCACAGACCTGGCAACCGCTGATCTGCAACGCGCTGCCACGCGGCTGACGAAGTGCGGTCGGCAGGCCTGGCGGCCACCCGAACAGTGCGGAGCCGTCAGCCCGGCTTACGCAGTCCGTAGCGGGTCTCGGGCCGGCCGACCTGCCCGTACCGCAGGCTCCGTTCGGCGACGTTGGTGTCCGCCAGGTGCTCCAGGTACCTGCGCGCGGTGATCCTGGAGACGCCGAGGAAGTCGGCGATCTGGGTCGATGACGCCTCGCCGAACTCGCGCAGCGCGCCGACCACGACGGCCAGCGTCTCCTTCGTCATCCCCTTCGGCAGCGCCCCACCGGCCGGTGAGTGCAGCATCCCCAGCGCCCGGTCGACCGCTGCCTGGTCCACGTCGGCGTTCTCGCCCACCTGGTTGCGGAACTCCTGGTAGGCGAGCAACCGGTCCCGCAGGGTGCCGAACGCGAATGGCTTGATGACGTACTGGACGGCCCCCTGCGCGACGGCGGACCGCACCACGTCGGCGTCCCGCGCGGAGGAAACGACCATCACGTCGACGGTCGAGCCGGCCGCCCGGATTCGCCGGAACAGGTCCAGCCCACTGCCGTCCGGCAGGTGCAGGTCGAGCAGCACCAGGTCGACGCCGCCCCGGCCCAGTGCCCGTTCGGCCTCGATCCGGGAGTGCGCGACCGCGGCCACGCTGAACCCGGAAACCCTTTCCACGTAGGCCTTGTGGGCGCGGGCGGCGATGGGTTCGTCCTCGACGACGAGCACCTTGATCAACGCGCACCCCGGCTCGCCCGGACGTCTCCGTCGGCGGCGTCGCGGTCCTGCTGCAGGCCGGTCGGCGAACCCGGGACCGGATCAGCACCAAACCCCTTTCGTGCCACGGACCGATCCGCGTCGGGTCCCGCTGGGCGCTCCCCGGCACCTGGGACCGGCAGCCACACCCGGAAGCGGGCGCCCGGCCCGGGCTGCACCTCGACTGTCCCCCGGCAGCGCCGCACCGCCTGCGCCACCAGGGCGAGACCCAAACCGCGATCGCCCGCCGGGCCGCGTGCCGACTTCGTCGACCAGCCCCGGGCGAACACCGAGGCCGCCTGCTCCGGCGTCAGCCCCGGCCCGTTGTCGGTCACGGTGATCTCCACCCCGCCGGCGGCCTGCTCGGCGGACACCTCGACCCGGCGCGGTCCATCCGCGGCGTGCTGACCGGACAGCACGTCGAACGCATTGTCGACGAGGTTGCCGACGATGGTGACCAGTTCGGCGTCTGGCGCGACGCCGGGCGGCAGGAAGGATCCGGGGCGGACCGTCAGCTCGATGCCGCGCTCCGCGCCCTGCGCCGACTTGGCGAGCAGCAGCGCGGCGACCGCGGGGTTGTCCACCCCGGCCAGCACCCGGTCGGCCAGGCTCTGCGCCGTCTCCAGTTCGGCGACCGCGAAGGTCAGGGCGTGCTCCGTCTCACCCAGTTCGATCAGTGAGATGACGGTGTGCAGCCGGTTCGCCGACTCGTGGGCCTGCGCGCGCAGCGCCTCCGAGAAGCCCTCGACCCGGTCCAGTTCTCCGGTCAGCGATTCCAGCTCGGTGTGGTCCCGCAGCGTCACGACCGCCCCGACCGTCTCCCCCTTCACCTGCACGGGTCGCCGGCTGATCACCAGCACGGTGTCCCGGGCCAGCACGAGTTCGTCGGTGAGGTTGCCCAGATCGTCGATCAGTTCGGCGAGCTGCGGCGGCAGACCGGCCTGCGCCGCGGTGCGGCCGACGGCGTCATGGGTGAGTCCGAGCAACCGCCGGCCGGCGGTGTTGACGCTGACGATCCGGCCACTGCCGTCCAGCAACACCATGCCTTCGTGCACGGAGGCGAGTACCGCGTCGTAATAGGTGAACAGCCGGGCGAGTTCGCGGGGGCCCTTGCCGAGGGTCTGCCGGCGCACCCAACGGGCGATGAGCAACGACCCCAGCACGCCGATCGCGAGCGCGCCGGCGGCGATCAGGCCGAGAACCAGCAGCCGTCGGTTGGTGGCCTCGTCGACGTGATCGACGAGCACGCCGACGGAGACCAGCGCGACCACCCGGCCGTTGTCGATCACCGGCGCGATCGCCCGGACCGACGGACCGAGCGTCCCGGTGTAGGTCTCGACGGCGGTGCTCCCGGCCAGCGCCGCGTCCCTGCTGCCGCGGTACTCCTGGCCGATCTGCGCCGGGTCCGGGTGGGTGTAGCGGATGCCGGCGGGCGTCATCACCACCACGAAGTCCGCGCCGGTGCTGGCCCGAACCGCTTCGGCGTAGTCCCGCAGCGCGGCCGCCGGTCCGGTGATCTCCTGCCCCGCCGGGTAGCTCGCCGTCACCGCGGCTCGGACGTCCGGTGTGGCCGCGACGGTGGAGGCGACCGCGACGACCCGTTCGCCCGTGTTCCGCTCGGTCTCCGCGTCGGTGTCCACCAGCAGCGCGGCGAGCGCTGCACCGAGCACGATGATCAGGACGACGGCCTGCAGGGCCAGGATGCGGCGGGCGAGCGACCAGCTGGAACCTGGTTGCACGGGCCTGACCTCCCGCCACCACTGCGTTCATCTGACAGACACGTTGGTCACAGACGCGGGGCCGCACCGTCGCGGCTCCCCTTCTGGCAGAGGGTACAAGGCGGGGCCAAGTAGGAGGCACCCGCTGGAATTTCAGTCTCCGGGGCGGGCGACTTCGGTGAACAGGGCGCCCTGGGCGGCCGCCGAACCCGAACGCCCGCCGCCCTGACCGCGCAGGACGAACGCGACTCCGACGGCGATCACCGCGCCGGCGAGGGGCCCGGCGACGTACACCCAGTACGCGCCGAAATCGAGACTGACCATGTCTGGACCGAACGTGCGCGCCGGGTTCATCGAGGTCCCCGAGATGGGGCTGCCCCACAGGCCGGCCAACGCAATGTAGGCGCCGACCCCGATCGCGCCGATGATGCCGACGTTCTGCGCGCCGGACGCGGTGCCGAGGATGACGCTGACCAGCCCGAAGGTCAGCACGGTCTCCATCAGGAACGCCGCCGTGTTCGAGTAGCCCGTGGCCGGATAGTTGGAGCCGTAGCTCGCCGACTCGTTGATCACCGACTGGGCGAACCACGAGGCGAGCACCGCGCCGGCGAGCTGCACGACGATGTACCCGGGAACGCGCAGCCACGGGAAGTCGCCGCGCAGCGCGAACGCGATGCTGACGGCCGGATTCAGATGGGCACCGGACACCTTGCCCATGAACAGGATGATCGCCATCACCATCAGGCCGGGTGCGACCACCGCCGCCGTCCGGCTGATGGTGTCCGGGAAGGCCTGGCTCATCATCCCGCCGCCCGCCGCCACCAGCACCAGGAAGAACGTTCCGACGAACTCCGAGAACAGCCGCCGCCATTCCTGCCTGCCGTCGTCGAAGTTCTCGACCATGGCGACGAACTCCGCCTGCAACCCGGCAGGGCCGATGCGACTGTCTGTGGGCGTCGACGCATCCCGGTCCGCGCGTTGCCGCGCCGGTTGGCCGGCCGGCGCCTTGTTCTCGGTTGACATGGCGACCTCCAGGCGGCGCCTGCCGGGATGGCCCGCGCGTCACAGATGCTGCTCGGGTTGCTCGGCAACCGCGTCACCCGCGGAGGATGATGTTGGCGGTCGGCAACACCCTTGCCGAATGTCTGCTGCGGCTCGGCGCGCGCACCGTCCGGCGGGGCGTCCGGGTGCGAGCATGCCGGAATGACGGTGCCCAGGAATGACGCTCACCCGGCCACCGCGGCGATCCCGGCGGCGGCGTTCCCGCCGGGGACATCCGGGCCGTCGGTGTCGGCGTGTCTGCTCGATGCGCAGACCGGCGAGAAGCTGATGACCGAGGGCGAGAACGCCGTCCGACCCGCGGCCTCCGTCGGGAAGGTCCTGCTGCTGATCGAGGTCGCCCGCAGGTTGGTCCACCACGAGCTTGACCCGGCGACGCTGTTCACCCGGACCTCCGAGGACGCCGTAGCGGACTCCGGGTTGTGGCAGCATCTGCACTCCCGATCGATGGCCGTGGCCGACCTCGCGGTGCTGGTCGGCGCGGTCAGCGACAACCTCGCCGCCAACGTGCTGCTGCGGGAGATCGGCTCGGCGGCGGTCGGCGGGCTGACCGAGCTGCTGGGGCTGGCGGTGACGGCGCTGCACGACCGGGTGCGGGACGTCCGCGCGCCGGAGGACCCGCCGACCCTGTCCACCGGATCGGCGGCCGAACTGGCCGACCTGTTCGCCCGGTTGCATCGCGGCGAGGTGATCGACCCCACCGTCAGCGCGATGGTGCTCGGCTGGCTGAACCTGGACACCGACATGTCCATGGTGGCGGGCGTTTTCGGGCTGGACCCGCTCGCCCACGCCGCCGCCGACCGCGATTGGTGGGTGGCGCACAAGACCGGCACCGACACCGGCGTGCGGGCGGACGTCGGCCTGGTCCGCGGGCCGCTGCGTGCCGTCGGGTACGCCGTGCTGGCGGAGTTCGACGACGTCGACCGGGACGCGGCGCTGCAGGCGATGCGGGAGTGGGGCGAGCGGATCCGGAACATCGCCGGCTGATCGGGACGACGCCCGTCCCGGGCCGGCGATGTTCGGTTCGGCCCGGCGAGGATCAGTGCGAGGTCGCCTTCTCGGCGTGCGCACCGGTCAGCGACCGCACCTCCATCTCCGCCCACTTCGCCTTGTTGTACTCGCGGCTGGTGATCGTCCCGACGAAGGCGAACAGGAACCCCAGCGGGATCGACACCAGGCCCGGATTGCTCAGCGGGAACCAGGCGAAGTTGATCGCCGGGTCGCTGATCAGGCTGGCCGCCCTGCCGGTGGTGGCGTTGACGGCGCCGCCGGACACGTTGGGCGAGAAGACCAGCAGCACCAGGGCGGAGATCAGCCCGCCGTAGATGCCCCAGGTCGCGCCGCGGGTGTTGAACCGCTTCCAGAACAGCGAGAACAGGATCACCGGCAGGTTCGCCGACGCCGCGATGGCGAAGGCGATGGCCACCAGGAACGCGACATTCAGCGACTGCGCCGGAATGGCCAGCGCGATCGACACCGCGCCGATGCAGACCGCCGCGATCCGGCCGACCCGCACCTCCTGCTGGTCGGTGACCTTGCCCTTCTTGATGACGTTGGAGTACAGGTCGTGCGCCAGCGACGACGACGAGGCCAGCGTCAGGCCGGCGACCACCGCGAGGATCGTGGCGAACGCGACGGCCGCGATCACCGCCAGCATCACCGCCCCGAGCCCGGTGCCGACCCCGCCCAACGCCTCCGCCAGCTGCGGCGCGGCTGTGTTGCCGCCGGGACTCTGCTGCGAGATCGCCTTGGAGCCGACGAGTGCGGCGGCTCCGAAGCCCAGCGCCAGGGTCATCAGGTAGAAGATGCCGATCAGCCCGATGGCCCACAGCACCGACTTCCGGGCCGCCTTGGAATCCGGGACGGTGTAGAACCGGATCAGGATGTGCGGCAGGCCCGCGGTGCCCAGCACCAGCGCCAGGGCGAGGGAGATGAAGTCCAGCTTGGACAGCAGGGTCTTCGTCGCGTCCGCGTTCTCCACCCCGTACCGAAGTCCCGGCTGCAGGAACGCATCTCCCTTGCCGGAGGCGTCGGCGGCCGCACCGAGCAGCGCGGACGGGTTGAAGCCGAACTTGGCCAACACCCAGATCGTCATCACCGCGGCGCCGGTCATCAGCATGACGGCCTTGACGATCTGCACCCAGGTGGTGCCCTTCATGCCGCCGAAGACGACGTACACGATCATCAGCAGGCCCACCCCGGCGATCACCAGGTTCTTCGCTGCCTGCGAACTGATCCCGAGCAGCAACGCGACAAGCTCACCGGCGCCGACCATCTGGGCCAGCAGGTAGAAGATCGACACGATGACGGTGGAGATCGAGGCGGCGGTCCGGACCGGACGCTGCCGCATCCGGAAGCTCAGCACGTCGGCCATGGTGAACTTGCCGGTGTTCCGCATCAGCTCCGCGACGAGCAGCAGCGCCACCAGCCAGGCCACCAGGAAACCGATGGAGTACAGGAAGCCGTCGTACCCGTACAGCGCGATCAGCCCGGCGATGCCCAGGAACGACGCGGCCGACATGTAGTCCCCGCCGATCGCGAAGCCGTTCTGCATGCCGGTGAAAGACCGTCCGCCGGCGTAGAAGTCGGCCGCCGTCCGGTTCTGTCGGCTGGCCCAGATGGTGATCCCGAGGGTGAGCGCGACGAACAGCGCGAAGAGCGAGATGGTCAGCGTCTGGTGCGAGGAGCCGTCCTCGGCGGCCGCCTCGGCCACCTCCGCGGAGGCAAGGGTCAGGCTGGTCATCGAACGCCTCCGTCGGTGTCGTCGCGCCGGCGGTCGCCCGCGTATTGGTTGCTTCGGGTCGAGGCGCCGGCCGGCCGGCCGTCCTCGATCTCGCCGCGCAGCCGGTCGGCGAGCGGGTCGATCTTGCTGTCCGCGTGTCGCGCGTAGAACAGCGCGATGAGGAAGGTCGAGACGAACTGCAGGACGCCGAACAGCAGACCCACGGTGACGTTCCCGAAGACCTGGATGTTCATGAAGTCGCGGGCGAAGGCCGCGCACATCACGTAGGCGAAGTACCAGACCAGGAACGCGATAGTGGTCGGGAAGACGAAGGAGCGCAGCGCATGCCGGAGCCTGCCGAACTCCGGGGAGTCCTGCAGCGTCTCCCACTCGTCGGCGGTGGTGACGACCGGACTCGAGCCCGATGTGGTCGAGTCTGATGTGGTCGACCTCGACCCGGACGGCGCGGTGGGCGGATCTACCATGGGACCTCCTTGTCCAGGGCGCGCACCGGTTCGCGGGCGCTGTCTGCGAGGACGCTAGGCACAGGTCGGCGGAACGCGGGCGGCCGTTCGCGGAGCGTCGGGGTCGCTGCGCCGAACGGTCGGCTGTGCCGATGAGCGGTTCATTCGGGCGATCAGGACAGAGGCCGCCGTCCGCGACATCCCGGGCCTTCGAGCGCCAGGACGGCAGGATTTCTCGCGCAATGTCCCCGCGGGCAGGTCAGTCGGGAGACCCGTCGCCCCTCCGGACGGCTCCATCCCGGACGCTTCGACCGACGCGATCGTCACCGATCCGCGGGCGGTCCCGCCGGGCGACCACCGGCAGGTGCAGTCGCGCCAGCACGGCGTCGGCGCTCGCACCCACCTGGGACCGGGTCAGCAGGGACACCGCGATCATCGTCGCGAACGCCGCCGGCACGGAGCCGACGGCGGGCTGGCCCAGCAACGAGTCGAACGGGTCCGGCAGCAGGCCGGGGACGGCAACGGACAGCGTCAGCGCGCTGAGGCTGAGCCCTCCGCCGACCACGAGCCCGGCGATCGCCCCCGTCGTGGTCAGCCCGCGCCACCAGATGCCCAGCACCAGCAACGGGCAGAACGTGGAGGCCGCCACCGCGAACGCCATCCCCACCACCCGGGAGATGTCCAGGTCGGTGGTCGGCAGCGCCAGCAGCAGCGGCACCACACCGGCCACCACCGCGGCGACCCGGAAGTCGCGGACCCGCCCACGGAGCACGTCGGTGGACAGCACACCGGCCGCCGCCACCACCAGACCCGATGACGTCGCCAGGAACGCCGCGATCGCCCCCGCGGCGACCAGCGCCGCCAACGCGTTGCCGACCGCGCCACCAACCGCGGTGGCCGGCAACCCGAGCAGCAGCGAGTCCGCCTGACCGGGCAGCGGGGCGGGCATCAGCTCATGGATGAGCACGCCGGCCAACGCCGGGAACAGGTAGAACACCCCGAGCAGGGCGATCACCCGGACTGTGGTCGCCCGCGCCGACCCCCCGTCGACGTTGGTGTAGAAGCGGACCAGCACGTGCGGCAGTCCCATCGTGCCCAGGAACGTCGCGAGCATCAGCGAGTAGATCCCGGCCACCGGATGTGAGCCGCCCAGCCCACCGCCGGCGTCCGCCCAGCCGCCGTCGAAGATGTCCCCCGCTCCCGGCCGGTTGACGGCCAGCACCACCAGCACCGGGACGGCGATCGCGACGAGCTTGAACCAGTACTGCACGGCCTGCACCAGGGTGATGGACCGCATTCCGCCGGCCACCACGTTGATCGTCACGACGACGGCGACCACCGCGACGCCCACCCAGCTGGGCAACCCGGTCACCTCGCGCAGCACCAGCCCGGCACCGTGCAGTTGCGGAACCAGGTAGAGCCAGGCGATGGCCAGCACCAGGGCCGTCGACACCGCACGCAAACGTCCGGAGCCCCAGCGGATCTGGGCGAAATCGGGAACCGTGTAGGCACCGGACCGGCGCAGCGGTGCGGCGACGAACAACTGCAGCGCCAGGTAGCCCGCGGTGAAGCCCACCGGGTACCACAGGGCATCCGGGCCGTACACCGCGATCAGCCCGGCGACACCGAGAAACGATGCAGCCGAGAGGTACTCGCCGGAGATGGCGGCGGCGTTCCAGGCCGGCCGGACGGAGCGCGAGGCGACCAGGAAGTCGCTGGTGGTACGCGCGAGCCGGACGCCGTTCGCGCCGATGACGCCGGTGGCCGCCACCACCAGCGCGATCGCGATCAGCGACAGGGTCGAGCCGGCCACGCCGCTCACCCCCGCCCGAGCAGGTCGGTGAAGTCGCGTTCGATTCGTTCGGCCTGCCGCCGGTGCAGCCGGGCCAGCAGGTACAGCGCCGGGTAGGCGGCCACCCCCAGCGCCCACCACACCAGCGGCACCCCCAGCACCCTGACGTCAGCGACGGCCGGGACGAGTGCGAACAGCGCCGGCAGCGGGGCGAACAACGCCAGCGCAAGTCCGGCGATGCGCAGCGACGCGGCGAGTTGCGCCCGCATCAACCCGCGAACCAGCTCGCGGCCGAGTTCGGTCTGCTCGGCGACCTCCGCCCCCCGATGCACCGGCGCGGACGCCGGCCTGCGGTCGGCCAGGACAACCCTGACCCGGCGCGGGCTCGCCGGACCTCTGGAACCGGCCTGCTGGCTCATCGACCGGGCCGCCGGCCGGCCAGCAGTCGCTGCTTGAGCATCCGCAGATGTCGTCGGCTCACCGGGATGTCGGCAATCTCCTGCTGTCCACCGGGCGGCCGGCAGGTGACGCCGATCCGGTACCCGCCGTCCACCGCCCTGAGCTCGACGATCCGGTGCAAAGCCACCAGATAGCCGCGGTGCACCCGGATGAATCCGGCGGCGGCCCACTCCTCCTGCAGCACCGCCAGCGGGGTGCGGATCAGGTGGCTCTCCCCGCCTTCGACATGCAAGCGGGCGTAGTCGCCCTGCGCCTCCGCCCAGCACACCGATGCCCGCGGGACGAACCGGGTGTGGCCGGCCAGGTCCACCGCGATCAGCGCCTCGCCGTCGGCCGCCGTCGAAGACGTCCCGGCTGCAGGGTCGGACAGCCGCACCTGCTGGTGCCGCAGGCCCCGCTCAGCCGTGGAATCCCGGGCTGTGACATCCAGGGCTGTGGAATCCAGGGCCGCGGAATCCAGGGCGGCGTCGACCCGGGCGGCGGCGTCCCGGGCGGCGGCGTCCCGGGCGGCGCAGAACCGGGTCACCGCCTCGGCCAGCCGAGCCGCCCGCACCGGCTTGAGAAGGTAATCAAGGGCGCCGATCTCGTACGCATCGACGGCCCGGTCGTCGTGTGCGGACAGGAACGCCACCGCCGGCGGCTGCGGCAACGCGGAGACCACCCGGGCGAGGTCGACGCCGTCCCAGCCCGGCATCGCGATGTCCAGCAGCACCGCGTCCGGGACCGGCGACGCACCGGGCTGCAGCATCCGCAGGGCCTGCGCCGCGTCGGCCGCGGTCAGCACCGTTGCCACCCTGGGGTCGCCGCTCAGCAGGAACCGGATCTCGTCGAGCGCCGGCGCCTCGTCGTCGACGGCCAGCACCACCAGGCCGGGTGTGCCGAAGCCATCCGGCTCCCGGTTCGTCGACAACGCTGTCACGGCATCCTTTCTCGGCCCACCGCGCGGGAAGACGGCGGCGCCGTTGCGCGGTACGCAGCTCGAGGTTCCCGTTCCGCGACCGCGGCAACCGTGCCGGCGGATCCGGCGATTCAAAGTCGCATCGATCACGCAGCCGCTCCGACACCGCTGATCTCGGCTGTTCAGGAGGACCGGGTCGGATCGGGGCCGATCGGACAGGGTCGATCGGACCGGGTCGTTCAGGTTCGGTCGGTGGACCGGATCGACCATCAGGGTCGTTCAGCGACGACCGGTGCCCATCGTCGATCGGCCACGGTCGCGACCAGAATCAGCCGGGCTGCGCACCGCCGCTCGGGACGTCCCGGTGGGAGAGCACGTTCAGGACGTGACCGTCCGGGTCGCGGACGAAGAACCGCCGCACCCCCCACGGCTCGTCGGTCAGCGGATGCACGATCTCCGCCCCGGACTCCACCGCGGCCCGGTGGGCGGCCTCGACGTCATCCACCTCGATCGACACCTCCGGCAGCACCGGCGCGGTCGCCTCGGCGCTCATCACGCTGATCTGCAGACCCGGACGGTCCGGGTCGGCAAGGGTGACGATCCAGCCCAGGTCCATCACCGGCCGGACGCCCAGCAACCGGGCATAGAAGGCGGCGGACGCCTGGGTGGACGCGACGGCCAGGTCGGGCACGATCCGGGTGACAGCCATCCGACGATGGTGACGCCAGCGACCGTTCCCCGCCAGGTGTTCAGCCCTGGGCGGTCACCCCCGGGGCGAACTTCGGCAACCGGACGATCACCTTGGTGCCGGCGTCGGGGGCGGTCTCCACGATCAGCCCGTAGTCCTCGCCGAACGCCGCGCGCAACCGGTCGTCGACATTGGACAGGCCGACATGGCTGCCGGACGGCTCGTTCTCGCGTTCGCGGCCGACCGTTTCCGGGTCCATCCCGATGCCGTCGTCCTCCACGCTGATCAGGCAGTCCGGGCCGGCATCCTCCGCCGTCACGGCCACGGTTCCGTCACCGGTGCGGCCGGCCAGACCGTGCCGCACGGCGTTCTCCACCAGCGGCTGGATGGACAGGAACGGCACCACCACCCCGAGCACCTCGGGGGCGACCCGCCAGCGGATGCGCAACCGGTCGCCGAACCGCGCCCGCTCCAGGGTCAGGTACTTCTCGATGTTGGCCATCTCGTCGGCCAGCGTGGTGAATTCCCCCGCCTGCCGGAAGGAGTACCGGGTGAAGTCCGCGAATTCGAGCAGCAGATCCCTGGCCCGGTCCGGGTCGCTGCGGACGAACGCGGCGATCGTGGTCAGCGCGTTGTAGATGAAGTGCGGTGAGATCTGCGCGCGCAGTGCCCGCACCTCCGCCCGGGCCAGGTCCGCCCGTGACACGTCGAGTTCGGCGAGTTCGAGTTGGGTGGCGATGAACCGGGCGGTCTCGTCGGCGGCGCGCACCAGGAAGGGTCCGACGGCGGAACCGGCCAGCACGACCAGCGCACCGGCCGGCCGGCCGGCGGCAATCAGCGGAACGATGATCGCCCGGGCCACCTGACAGCCGGGGCGACCGCACGGGTGAACGGTGACCAGCTGACGCCGCCCGCTGCCGATCGCGGTCCGTACCTGTTCGGTGAACTGATCGGCGGACCGGTCGGCTGACCGATCAGCGTGGTGGGCGCCCGGACCCTGCGCCCCGAGAACAGCGCCGTCGGGACCGCAGAGCGCCACCCCCGGCGTCTCCAACAGGGCCAGCAGGTACGGCAACGCCTGTGCCGCCGACCGCGCGGTCAGCCCCTCCCGCAGCGGCGGCGCTGCCAGGCCGGCGGTGCGCAGCGCCTGCGCGGCGGCCCGCACGCCCGGCGGGTCCAGCATCCGCCGGCGCAACCACCGGCCGCCGATGACGGCGACGGCGACAATCGCGATCACCGCTGCACCGACCAGCAACGTGGTCGACGCGGGGTTCACGGTCGCGAGCGTCCCACACGCCACCGACTGCTCAGCCCGGCGCGCTGAACCGGTGCTCCGGCCGTCCGGTCGAGCCGTACCGCCGCTGCATCGCGATGCTCCCGCCGTCGGCGAGCAGCGCAGGTATCGCTGCAGGTCTGGCCTTTGGTCGCTGACCTTCCTCGCCGACCTGCCGCATGCGGACGGCGGTTCAGTCGCTCACCGTGGCCGGCCGGGTGACCCGGTCGCCCGCGTGGCTGATCAAGCCGGGCGGAGCAGCCGAATCGTCACCGCCCGAATTCGTCGCACCAGCAGCACCAGCAGGACCAGCAGGGCCGTCGGGATGGCTCATTCCGCCCGCAACACCAGTCGGGTCGTCGGGACCCGCTGGGTGGATCCCGCCTGCGACACCAGCAGGATCACCGGCATCCTCCGGCCCCATCACCGCCGCGGCAGCAGCACGGTCGCGCGCCGCACCAGCGGGCCGCCGTTGCCGCGGCGGCAGCGGAACCACCTCGGACCGCAGGAACACGATGAACAGTGCGATCAGCAGCGCCGCCCGTCCCCACACCCCGATCAGCACCAGCTGCGGCGACAACGCGTCGTACGCCGAGTCCGGTGCGCCGCTGCCGATGAGGTACTGCCACCGGAAGAACCCGATGCCGATCGCGGCATCCGCGGCGAAGTAGCTCAGGATCCAGCCCGGACGGATCCGCAGCAGCACGAAGAACGGCAGCAGCCACAGGGTGAACTGCGGCGAGTGCACCTTGTTGAACAGCAGATAGCCACAGACCATCGCCGCGCAGACCTGCAGCCACGGGTAGCCCCGCCGCCTGTCGTACCGCAGCCAACCGAAGGTGCACGCCAGCAGCAGCGCGGCCAGCGTGGTGCCGGTCGCGATCAGCGCGAGGGTGTGCTGCACGGCATCGTTGTCCGAGTCGCTGTACGGCCGGGCACCCCAGAACCAGATGGTGTTGGTGGTGACGTCGATCGGCCTGCTCCACTGGAACTGGAACGACGCCCACCAGCCCGCGGGCCCGGCCAGCGCGAACGGCAGGTTGACCGCCGCGAACACCGCCGCGGCGCCGGCGGCGAACCCGGCCCCGGCCACCCACCGGTTCAGCACCGGCCTGGCGGATCCGGCCGCGGGCCGCCAGCCGCCGGCACCGAGCCACAGGGCCACCGGCAACGCGAACATCAGCGGGTACAGCTTGAATCCGGCGCCGACGCCGAGCGCGATGGCAGCCGCCACCAGCGGTGCGGGCCGGTCGATGGCGTGCCTGCCAACTACCCGCCTCGATGACCGCGCCGGATCGTGCTCGGGGTCATCCCGCGGCACCGTGTTCGGACGAGCCGCCCGGAGCAGCAGCCAGAACGCCACCACAGTCGCGGCCACGGAGAACAGATCCCAGTTGTGGAACGCGTACAGCACCAGCGGCGGGGCGAGCGCGTACCACCACGACCGCAGGCCGGACAGCCAGGCGAGCAGCGCCGCCGTCAGCAGGCCGGCGAGGCCGAGCAGCAGGGCCGAGTACAGCAGGAAGTCCCCGTCGGTCGACGACGGTGCCGCGGCCACCCAGATGGCCAGCCCGGTCAACACCGGGTATTCCAGCGACCCGCCGAACAGCGTCTTCGACGTCGGGTTGTATCCGCCGGAGACATAGGGGAAGACGTGCTTGTCGACTTCGCGGCCGACCCACAGATACTGGATGTCGGAGTAGCAGACGTCGCGGGCCACCCGGACGCCGAGGTCCGGTGTACTCCGGCCGAGGGAGTCGAACTCCGGGCCGATGCAGCGGGCCTTGTTGGCGTAACCCAGCCCGAGGGTCAGCGCGCACAGCAGCATGGTGACGAGCACGAAGGCAGGCGTCCGCCGGTCGGCGGCCCGTCGGGCCCTGGCGAGCAAAGACCTCAGTCCAGCGAGACGGGGGTGACCGCGAACGGCGCGAGACCGGCCGCCCCGGCGTCGACCGCGGTCAGCACCGAGACGCCGTCCTGGCTGATCGCGATCGAATGCTCGGTGTGCGCCGCCCGGGCGCCGTCCCTGGTCACGACGGTCCAGCCGTCGGCGAGCTCCCGGGTCGAGGGCTTGCCGAGGGTGATCATCGGCTCGATCGCGAGCGCCGTCCCGGCAGCCAGTCGTGGACCCTTGCCGGGTTTGCCCTGGTTCGGGACGAACGGCGCCATGTGCATCGCGGTGCCGATGCCGTGCCCGCCGTAGCCGGCGACAGAGCCGTATCGCCTGCCGTCGTTGCGGGCCGACAGGGCGACCGACTCCTCGATGGCGGCGGAGACGTCACCGAGCCGGCCACCCGCGCGGGCGGCTGCGATCCCGGCCCACATCGCGAGGTTGCAGGCGGCGATCAGGTCGACCTCCTCCATCGACGGCGCCGAACCGACGTGCAGCGAGATCGCCGAGTCGGAGTGCCAGCCGTCCAGGATGCACCCGGCGTCGATGGACAGCAGATCGCCCTCGCGCAGGACTCGGGAGGCGGACGGGATGCCGTGCACCACCTCGTCATTGACGGAGGCGCAGATGGTCGCCGGGAACCCTGGGTCGGACCCCCGGGCGCCGTAGTGCAGGAAGTTGCTGGTCGCTCCGGCCTCGGCGATGACGGTGGCGACCGCGTCGTTGACGTCCAGGGTCGTGACGCCGGGCGCGACTGCCGCCCGGCCGGCGGCGATGGCCGATGCGAGTACCAGCCCCGATGCACGCATCGCCTGCAGCTCGCCCCTGGTCTTGAGCTGGATTCCGCGATCACTCATGGATCAGTGCGATCCCCACCGCTGCCGCAGAGCGGTCAGGGCGCGCTCTTGCACGTCTTCGATCGCGCCGACACCGTCGACGGAGACCAACAGATCCGCGTAATGCTCCAGCAGCGGGGTGGTCTCGGTGTGGTAGAGCGCGAGCCGACGGGTGATCGCCTCGGCGGTGTCGTCGGCGCGCCCGCGGGCCAGCATCCGCTCCAGCAGCACATCGTCGGGCGCGTCGATCAGCAGCACGGCGTCGAGGTCGTGGTCGTTGGTGTGCAGCAGCT